>NZ_FXTJ01000001.1 GCF_900182545.1 Geodermatophilus aquaeductus
TCCGAGACACCCGGCAGTTCGGGATCGGGCTTCCACGACCGCGCCCGCGCCCCCGGCGTGCCCGGCGCCGGGTCGTCGTCATCGGGTGAGTCGTCGGCCAGGCCGAGGATCAGCTCGGCCTCGTAGGCGGCGGTCCGCGCCTTGAGGGCCTGCAGTCGCTGCAGCTCGGCGGCCTTCTGCTCCCGCGACAGCAGTGCCACCGGCAGCCGCCGGAAGGGCGCGGGCCGCTCGACGAGCCAGCCCGCCAGCGCACGCTCCACGAGCGACCCGGCTACCTCCTCCACGACCCCGAACCTACGGAAGGGGTACGACAGTTCCCGCAGGTCAGAGCAGGGTCAGCCGCGGTCGACCGGGCTGCCGAGCTCGCGGGCCATGGCGCGCGCCTCGTCGAGGCGGGCGCGGGCGAAGGCGGCGTCCAGGCCGTCGCCGCGGTCGGCGCGCGTCAGCCGGGCGACCAGCTGCTCGAGGGCGACGGCGTGCCACAACAGCCCGACGTCGGGCTCCTCCCAGCCGGCGGTCCGGGAGAGCACCACCTCGCCGATCTGCGCGCGGTCCTGCGCGTCGGGGGTGGTGGCCCACAGCGTGAGCAGGTCGCGGTGCCGGGGCGCGGCGCGCACGCCGGACCACTCGAGGACGACCAGCCGCCCCTCGCCGTCGCCGTCGCCGGTGTCGACGACGACGTTGGCCGCGCGCAGATCGCCGTGCGCGACCTCCGACAGCGGCAGCTGCGCCGCGGCCGCCCGCACCGCCCGCAGCTCGCCGACCCGCACCCCGCCGCGCACGAGCCGGGAGCCCTCCTGCAGCGTGCCGCGCGCCCGGCGCAGCGACCCGCCCGCCGGCGGTTCCCACGGCTGCCCGGCCGGCGCGGGCAGCGGCGCGATGCGCACCGCGGCCTCGACCGCCGCGGCCGTCCAGCGCGGCCCGCCGGAGGGGGCGGGGTGCACGCGGCGGGAGAGCAGCCAGCGGCCGTCGTCGGCGGCGGCGACCACCTCGGGGACGCCGACCTGCCGCTCCTCGGCCCAGCGCCGTCCCCGCAGCTCGGCCAGCAGCCGCCCGCGGCCGCTCTCGGTCACCGCGAGATCGAGGACCCGGTCGGCGAGCACGCCCTGCACCACCCCGAGCCGCGCGGACAGGTCGGCGACGGCGACGACCGGCTCGGCCACCCCGAGCTCGGCGAGCAGCGAGGCCACCCGCTCCCGACCTGCCGACGACGTGCCCGACGAGGTCGACCCCGTTTCGTTCTGCACCACCCCGGGATCCTGGCAGCCGCCCCGGCGTGCCGCACGGAGCCTCCCCGGAGGTCCCCCTGGGATGCTGCTCCGGATGGACTCCCCCGCGCCGCTCGTCGCCTGGGTCGTGCTCGGCGCGGCCCTGCTGGCGCTGGCGGCGGTCGTCGCGGGGCTGCTCCTCACCCGCGCGCGCGGCGGCCTCCCGCCGCCCCCGGCGGCACCCGCCCCGGCCCGCTCCCCCGGCCCGCGCTGGGCCGTCGACGACCTCCCCGGCTTCCTCGAGGCGCCGCCCGGCACCCCGGGCCCGCCGCCTCGGACGGCCGCTCCGCCGCCGGTGGCCCCCGCCCCCGCGGGGCCGGACCCGGCACCGCGCACCCTCGCCGGCCTGGCCGCCGCGGGGCTGGCCCTGGTCGCCGTCCTCGCGGGCCTCGCGCTGGGCACCGACGCCCCGGAGGTGTCCGCCGGGCCCCCGGCCGCGGCCGCCCCCATGACGACGCCACCCCCTGCCGCCCCGACGACGGCGCGCCCGGAACTCCCGCCCGTCCCCGACGACCCGCTGCCCGGCGAGCGCGGCGCCGGTCTGCTCGCCGCGCGGTCGGTGCCGCTCGGCCGCGACGGCGTCACGGCACGGCTGGCCCTCGGCGGCCTGGTGCTCGAGCAGCGCGCGGTGGGGGTCACCGTCGGCTATCCGTCGGTGAGCGTCAGCGTGGGCTCCGACGGGACGGCGCTGGCCCACCTGCGGCTGACGACCTGGAACTGCCTGGGGACCACCGCGCCGGCTGATCCGCGCACGGCCGGCTGCAGCCCCACCGGCACCGAGTACGCCGACCTGCCCTCCCCCGCGCTCCGCGTGACCCGCGACGGCGACGACCTGCGGCTCACCGGCCGCTTCCCCACCTACACCCGCCCCTCGGGGACGCCGCCGGCCTACACCGGCCGGGTCTACGACCTCACCGTGACCGTCGCGCCGACCGGCCCGGCCAGGAACGGTGAGGCGCCCGCGGGCGGGGCGCTGTTCCTCGGCACCGAGCGCGCCGAGGCGCTGCGCGACCCGCTGCTCAGCCGGATCCGCGTCGCCGGCTGACCGGCACGGCCGGGACGAGCCGCGCCACGCCGTCGAGCACCGGCCGCAGCACCCGGCCCCGGCCGGAGACGGTGACGCCGACCAGCGGCGCACCGCGGACCGTCTCGAGGCCGCCGACCTCGGACCGGCCCCACCAGGGCAGCCGGTCGGCGCCGTCGACCAGCGTGAGCAGCCCGGCACGGAGGCGCCCGCCGTCGTACACGGTGGCGACCTCGACCTGCCCGAGGACGGCGTGCAGCCGGGCCGCCGCACGGACCAGGTCGCGGGCGCGGGCGTCGGGCCCGGCGGCGAGCAGGTCGGGCAGGACGCGGTCGAGCGCCCGGGGGTCGCGGGTGCGCTCGACCGGCCCCGCGTCGTCGAGGCGGTCGACCAGCAGCAGGCTGCGGGCGGTGGCCACCCGGGCGTCGGGACGCCGCCGCGCCAGCGCCCGCACCACCGGGTCGCCGAGCGGCAGCCCGGCCAGGCGCAGCCGCCACGGCCGGCGCAGCCCGGTCAGCAGGTCGAGCACGCCCGCGGCCAGCCGCTCGGCGGCGTCGTCGTCGCGGGCGAGCAGCCGGGCGTGCGGGCGGCCGCCGGGCACCGGCAGGCCGTTCCCCAGCAGCGTCGCGGTGACGACCGGGCCGGCGCCGGCCAGCTCCAGGACGGCCAGCCCGTCGGTCCGGCCCGTCCCCCGCGGCCCGACGACGACCGCGGCGGGCAGCGGCCGGGGCCACCGGCGGGCCGCCCGCACCGAGAGGACGGTGGTCAGCCAGGGCGCCGCGGCGGTCACCGGGGCGGCGAGGTCGCGGGCCAGCGGGACGGCCGCGCGGACCTCCGCGGCGACGCGTGCCCGGCCCAGCACCGTCCGCGTCCCCCGGTCCCCGTCGGTCACCCCGTCATCCGAGCACACGGAACGCCGCGCCCCGCACGCCGCAGCCCCCGACGGCGGTGCCGTCGGGGGCTGCGGGAAGTGGACCGGGGGATCGCACGCCGGTGTGCAGGACGTCCCGTCCGCCCCCTCGCGGGGGCCGTCGATCAGATCGCGCGGCGGCGCAGGCGGCGGCGCTCACGCTCGGACAGCCCGCCCCAGATGCCGAAGCGCTCGTCGTTGGCGAGGGCGTACTCGAGGCACTCGGCCTTGACCTCGCAGCCGGTGCAGATCTTCTTCGCCTCGCGCGTGGAACCGCCCTTCTCGGGGAAGAACGCCTCCGGGTCGGTCTCGGCGCACAGGGCGCGCTCCTGCCAGGACTGCACGTCGTCGGTCAGGCCCATGCCGAGCATGCCCATCAGACCCTGGTCGGCCGACCCGCTCTCACGGGAGACCCGCTCCGACCCGCCGACGTAGTCGCTCAGCCACGAGACCTCTGCCATGACGATGCGTCCCCTCTCGCTCTCGTCCCTTCGACGCGAGTTCTCCGCGCCGCACACCGCGGGAATTACACGCGTGTCGTTGCCCGAGCGTCAACTTCGCCCGGTGTAAGCGGTTGACCACACCGGCCCCACGCGTCACACCTCGTTCGTCACTTCTCGTGCACTCCCCCGACACGCCCGTCGAACAGTGGACAAGTGCCCATGGGGCACGATGACTTTCGTGGAGATCGTCGTGCTCGCCGGAGGCGTCGGCGGGGCCCGGTTCCTGACCGGTCTGCGGGAGGTCGCACCCCCGTCGTCGGTCACCGCGGTCGTCAACACCGGTGACGACGTGACGATGCACGGGGTGCGGATCTGCCCGGACCTCGACACCGTCGTCTACACCCTCGGCGGCGGCATCGACCCCGAGCGCGGGTGGGGCCGGGCGGGCGAGTCCTGGACGGTCAAGGAGGAACTGGCCGCCTACGGCGCCGAGCCCACCTGGTTCGGCCTGGGCGACCGCGACCTCGCCACCCACCTGGTCCGCACGCGCATGCTCGACGCCGGCTACCCGCTCTCCGACGTCACCGCGGCGCTGGCCGACCGGTGGCAGCCGGGGGTCACGGTGCTGCCGATGAGCGACCAGCGGGTCGAGACGCACGTCGTCGTCGACGACCCCGCCACCGGCCGGCGCAGCGCCGTCCACTTCCAGGAGTGGTGGGTCCGGTACCGCGCCGAGCCGCAGCCGCACGCGTTCGTGCAGGTCGGCGCCGAGCAGGCCCGCCCGGCGCCCGGCGTGGTCGAGGCGCTGGCCCGCGCCGACGCCGTCGTGCTGGCGCCGTCCAACCCGGTCGTGTCGATCGGCACGATCCTCGGCGTGCCCGGCCTGCGCGACGCGCTGCGGGCCACGCCCGGCCGCGTCGTCGGCATCTCGCCGATCGTCGACGGCGGCGTGGTGCGCGGGATGGCCGACCGCTGCCTGCCGGTGCTCGGCGTGGAAGTCAGCGCCGAGGGCGTCGGCCGGCACTACGGCGCCCGCGCCGACGGCGGCCTGCTCGACGCGTGGCTGGTGCACACCGGCGACCCCGCGCAGGTGCCCGGCGTCGACGTGCGCGCGGTGCCGCTGCTCATGAGCTCCCCGGAGGCCACCGCCGCGATGGCGCGGGCCGCTCTGGACGCCGCTGGTGTCTAGCCCGGTCGGCGGACTGCACGTCCTCCCCGTCCGCGGGCTGCCGGAGTTCACGGCCGGCGACGACCTGGCGGCGGCGATCGCGGGCGCCGCGCCGTGGCTGGCCGACGGCGACGTCGTCGTCGTGACCTCCAAGGTCGTGTCGAAGGTCGAGGGCCGGGTCGTGCCGGTGCCCCCGGGCGCCGACCGCGAGGCCGTCCGGCAGCGGGCCATCGACGCCGAGACCGTGCGCGTGGTGGCCCGCCGGGGGCCGCTGAAGATCGTCGAGACCCGGCACGGCTGGGTGGTCGCCGCGGCCGGCATCGACGCCTCCAACGTGCCCGGCGACTCCCTCGTCCTGCTCCCCGCCGACGCCGACGCCTCGGCCCGGGCGCTGCGCGAGCGGCTGCGCGAGCTGCTCGGCACAGAGGTGGCAGTGGTGGTCAGCGACACCTTCGGCCGCACCTGGCGGGAGGGCCTGACCGACGTCGCGGTCGGGTCGGCCGGCATCGCCGCGCTCACCGACCACCGCGGCGCCGTCGACGCGCACGGCAACCGGCTGGAGACCACGCAGGTCGCCGTCGTCGACGAGGTCGCCTCCGCCGCGGACCTGGTCAAGGGCAAGCTCGACGGCGTACCGGTCGCCGTCGTCCGCGGGCTGGCCTACGAGGTCCCCGACGACGACGCCGGCACCCGGCCGCTGGTCCGGCTGGGCCCCGGCGACCTGTTCCCCTACGGCAGCCGTGACCTCGTGCCCGGCCGGCGGCCGGCCGCCGACCTCGTCCCCCGCGACGGCGACCGCGAGGCCGTCGCCGAGGCGTTCCGGGTGGCCAGCGCCGCGCTCCCGGAGTTCCCGGTGGTGCTGCGGCACGGCGGCGAGGGCGACGGCGTCGTCGACGTGCACCTGCCCGAGCGGGCCACCACGACGGCGGCGCTCAACCTCGGGGCGCTGCTGGGCGCCGTGGTGATCCAGCTGCACGCCGAGGGCTGGACCACCCGCTGGGAGCCGGTCGGCACGCCGGGCGGGTCGTCACTCGTCGGGAGGTTGTGGCTCGGCTCCCCCCGGGACTGAGCGGCCCGCTCTCGGTAGCGTCCGCCCCCATGCGGGGGATCATCCTGGCCGGGGGCACGGGCAGCCGCCTGTTCCCCATCACGCAGGCCGTCAGCAAGCAGCTCATGCCGGTCTACGACAAGCCGATGGTGTACTACCCGCTCTCGACGCTGATGATGGCCGGCGTCCGCGAGGTGCTGGTCATCACCACGCCCGGCGACCAGGCCGCCTTCCGCGCCCTGCTCGGCGACGGCGGCCGGCTCGGGATGCGGATCGAGTACGCCGTGCAGGAGCGGCCCGAGGGGCTGGCGCAGGCGTTCCTCATCGGCGCCGGTTTCGTCGGTGATGAGTCGGTGGCCCTGGTCCTGGGCGACAACATCTTCTACGGCGCGGGCCTCGGGACGGCGCTCGGACGGCTCCCCGACCCCGCGGGCGGCCACGTGTTCGCCTACCACGTCGCCAACCCGCAGGACTACGGCGTCGTGGAGTTCGACGGCTCGGGGAAGGTCCTCTCCATCGAGGAGAAGCCGGCCGCGCCGAAGAGCTCCTATGCCGTGCCCGGCCTGTACTTCTACGAGTCGTCGGTGGTCGAGGTGGCCCGCGGCATCCGGCCCAGCGCCCGCGGCGAGCTCGAGATCACCGCGGTCAACGAGCACTACCTGCGCGAGGGCCGGCTGACCGTCACCGTCCTCGACCGCGGGACGGCGTGGCTGGACACCGGGACCTTCGCCTCGTTGCGTCAGGCGACGGAGTTCGTGTCGGTCGTCGAGGAGCGGCAGGGCCTCAAGATCGGCTGCATCGAGGAGGTCGCCTGGCGGCAGGGCTGGCTCGACGACGACGGCCTGCGCCGCGCCGCCGAGCCGCTGGCCAAGAGCGGCTACGGCGACTACCTGCTGGGCCTGCTGGAGGACGGCGGCCGCTAGATGCGGCGGTAGTTGGTCGGCGCGGTCCGCGGGCCGCGGCGGGGCGGCATGCTCCCGCCGAGGTGCAGGAGCCGGACCACTCGGTGCCGGTGGCCGCGCCAGGGCTCGAGCAGCTCCATCATCCCGTCGTCGTCGGTCTTGCGGCCGGCGAGCGACCAGCCCACCAGGTTCTTCAGGTGGTAGTCGCCGTAGCTGACGGTGTCCGGGCACCCCAGCGTGCGCTGGACGACCTCCGCGGCCGTCCAGACGCCGATGCCGGGCACCGTGCGCAGCCGGCGCTGCAGGGTCGGTGAGTCGCAGTCGGCGTCCGGCTCGAGGGCGTGGGCGACCGAGGCGACGTGCAGCAGCGCCCGGCGGCGGGCGCCGTCGAGGCCGCAGCGGTGCCACTCCCAGTCGGTGATCTCGCGCAGGCGCCGCGGCGAGGGCAGCACCCGCATGCCCTCGGGCGCGGGACCGGGCGCGGGGTCGCCGGCCAGCCGCAGCAGCGCCCGCCACACGCGGTGCGCCTCGACGACGGTGACCTTCTGCTCGAGCACCGCGGGGACCAGCGCGTCCCACGTGCGCCCGGTGCGGGACAGCCGGAGGTCCGGCGTGCGCCGCGCGATCTCGGCGACCAGGCGGTGGTGTCCCGGCTCGAAGCCCTCCGCGTCGTCGTCGGCGCCGAGCCAGCCGGGCACCGCCGTCCCCGCCCACTGCGCGCCCGGCCCCCACGCCTGCACCCGCACCTCGCCGCCGCGGTGCGTGATGCGCACGGTGGCCGGGCCGCAGGGGGTGGTCGTCGTCCGCCATACGGCGTCGCCGTCCCACTGCATCGCCGGGTCCCCCGCGCTGCGCTGGTGCGGCCGCAGCACCGCCTTCAGGTCGAAGCGCCAGTCCGGCCGCCAGCAGTCGGTGAAGTCCGCGCCGTCCAGTGCGGGTGAGGCGAGGACGGGCGGGGCGGGTGCCGGCGGGGTCGGGGCCGGCAGTGCGGTGGTCACGCGGGGGTCTCCGGGGAAGAGGGAGCCGTCAGGTCAGCGGGGCGCCATGCGCAGGGCGCCGTCCATGCGGATGACCTCGCCGTTGAGGTAGCCGTGCTCGATGATGCCGAGCGCCAGCTGCGCGAAGTCGTCGGGGCGGCCGAGGCGCTTGGGGAACGGGATGCCGTTGGCCAGCGCGGTGCGGGCCTCCTCGGGCAGACCGCCCAGCAGCGGGGTGTCGACGAGCCCCGGCGCGATCGTGCAGACGCGGACGCCGACGTTGGACAGGTCGCGCGCGGCCGGCAGCGTCATGCCGACGATGCCGCCCTTGGAGGCGGCGTAGGCGACCTGGCCGATCTGGCCGTCGTAGGCGGCGATCGAGGCGGTGTTGACCACCACGCCCCGCTCGCCGTCCTCCTCCGGCTCGGTGGCGGCCATCGCGGCCGCCGACAGGCGCAGGACGTTGAAGGTGCCGACCAGGTTGACCATCACGGTGCGCAGGAAGGGCGCGAGGTCGTGCGGGGCGTTGCCCTTGCCCACGGTGCGCTGCGCCCAGCCGATGCCGGCGCAGTTGACCGCGATCCGCAGCGGCCGGTCCTTGCTCGTGGCGTCGGCGACCGCGGCGGCCACCTGGTCCTCGTCGGTGACGTCGGTGCGGACGAACGTCGTGTGCCCGCCCAGCTCGGCGGCCAGCGCCTTCCCGCGCTCCTCGTTGAGGTCCAGGACGGTCACCGCGGCACCGCGCGCGACGAGCGCACGGGTGGTGGCCTCCCCGAGGCCCGAGGCCCCACCGGACACGACAGCTGCGACGTCGAAGTTCTGCATGAGCGGCATCACACCACGCCCGGCGTCGGCGGCGGCAGACGCCTCCGGGCGCTCAGGCCTGGGAGGCCTGCCGGGGGTCGGCCGGGGCGGCCACGGTCGCGCCCGCGGGCGGCAGCGCGGCCCCGCGCTGGTCCCTCGCGCCGGGCCCGGGTCCCCGGAAGCCGGGGGCCACGCCGAGCCCGATGCGGGCCTCGGCCTCGGCCAGCGCCACCTGCCGGGACAGCCGCACCAGGCGGGACTCCTGCTCCCGGAACCGGACGCTGGTGCTGCCGACCAGGTAGATGATCACCAGGGCCAGGCAGTAGAGCAGCAGGTCGGTGCCGCGGGTGACGCCGACGGCGTCGGCGGCGTACTGGGTGTAGTCCGGGAAGATCACCGCCAGCACGCCGACGACGAGGGTCAGCCCGGCGATCAGCTTGCGGCGGGCCTGGCCGCGCAGCGAGGCGCGCGAGCGGAGCGAGGCCCAGACCGCGAAGACCAGCGCCGGGACCAGCAGGAACTTGATGATCACGAGCGGCCTCCGTGGCTGATCCGGTGGGCGATCGTGTCGGCCAGGATGTTGACGCTGTTGAGCAGCGGCTGGCCCTTCGCCCGCGAGTAGTCGGTGTAGAGGATGTGCACCGGGTGCTCGACCACGCGCAGGTCGGGGCTGGTCAGCTGCTCCTCGAGCTCCGAGGCGTAGGCCATGCCGGTGTGCGAGAGCCGGATGCGCGCGGCGACGTCGCGGGTGATCATCCGCAGGCCGTTGTGCGCGTCGGTGAGGCGGTGGCCGGACTTCCGGTTCATCACCTTGGTGGCCACGCGCAGGATGAACCGGCGCAGCGGGCTCATGGCGGTCCGCGAGTCGAGGAACCGCGAGCCCATGACGACGTCGTAGCCCTCGCGGATGCGCTCGATCATCGACAGCAGGTCCGACAGCTGGTGCTGGCCGTCGGCGTCGAAGCAGCCGATGTAGCGGGCGTCGGTGAAGCGCAGCGCGGCCTCGTAGCCGGTCTGCAGCGCACCGCCGGCACCGAGGTTGACCGGGTGGCTGACGCGCAGCGCGCCGGCGGCGTCGATCTCGCGCGCCGAGGCGTCGGTGCTGGCGTCGTCGACGGCGATGACCGCCAGGCCCGCCTGCACGAGCTCCTCGATGACCCCGCGGACGACGGTGGCCTCGTTGTAGACGCGCACGACCACGACCGTGTCGTCCCACGGCCCCGGTGCGCGCCCGTCGCGCTGGTCGGAGGTCGCCAGGTGCAGCTGCGGCTGGAGCCCCAGCTGTCCACGGTCGCCGTGCGCTGCAGCCATCGCCCGGGATGCTAGCCCGGTCAGGGCGGCCGGCCGGACCGGAGCCACCGCGGTCTGCGCGGACTCCCCTGTCGACGGCGCCGCGGTCGGCGCCTCCTCGGTACGGATGGCGGTCACACGAGCTCCTCGAACAGGAAGGGCGCCAGGCTGCGGCTGTACTGGGCGGTCAGGTGGTTGGCGTCCCAGTACACGACCGCTCCGCCGATCGCCGTGTAACAGGTCGTCTCGTCGCAGAACCAGTCGGTCAGGTCGACCAGGTGCAGGCCCGGCGCGGGGAACCGCTCGACGGCGAGGGTCGCCGCGTCGGGGACCACGGCCTCGGCGCGCGGCCGCGAGCAGGCCAGCGGGTCGCCGGGGTGGGCCTGCAGGCACTCGGGGACGTGCGGGAGGCCCGTCGTCGGGACGTCGCGGAGCACGTCGACCTCCAGGCCGGCGTCGAGCCAGGTCGACCAGGTGGCCGCGAAGCCCTCGACGCCCGCCTCGAGCGAGTCGGCGCCGGCGAAGGTGAACGCGGTCGTGAAGGAGGAGGTGACGACGGCGTCGACGTCGTGGGAGGTCAGCCAGTCGGTGACCTGCCCGCCCCAGCGGGCGCAGCCGTCGGTGTCGGTGTCGGCGCCCTGGAAGGTGAGCACCCGCGCCTCGGTGACCGGGCACGCGCCGCGCAGGATCTCGACGAGCTCCCAGTTCTGCTGCCGCGCGACCTCGTGCAGCGCGCCGCGCCAGTGCTCGGCGTGCGAGTCGCCGACCAGCGCGACCCGCCGGGCCGGCGGCTCCGTGCCGAAGCGGCACGTGGTCACGTCGAGGTCGGTGTCGCTCTGCCCGCCCTCGGTCTGGCTGCACGCCGGGTCGGCGAACCACGGCTGGTCGTCCTCGGTCAGCGTGAGCGACGCGGGCGGCCCGTAGGTCTCGCCGCAGCCGCTCGCGCCGGGGGCCAGGGAGCCGGCGCCGAAGCAGGGGTCGTCCTGCGCCGCGGCCAGGGCGTCGCGCGCCTCGGCCTCGGCCACCGCGACCCGCTGGTACTGCCAGCCGGCGACACCGGAGACCAGCGCCATCGCCGCGACGGTGGCCACGCCGACCACCAGCGGCCGGCGCAGGCGGTCCCACCGCAGCGCCGGCTGCTCGACGAGCTGGCGGGTGCCCCAGGCGAGCACCAGCGCGGCCGCCAGGACGGCGATCTTGTCCAGGGTGGTCAGCGGCCGGGCGAGCGCGAACGGCGCCAGCACGATGAGCGGCCAGTGCCACAGGTAGACGGCGTAGGAGACGTCGCCGACGAACTGCGTGGGGCCGAAGGCGACCAGCCGCGACGACGGGTCGCGCGGCCCGGTGTCCCCCGCGGCGATGACGGCCGCGGTGCCCAGCACCGGCAGCAGCGCCAGGTACCCGGGGAACGGCGAGCCGCTGGTGAGCAGCACGGCGGCCACGGCGATCGCGGCGAAGCCGGCCCAGCGCAGCACCAGCGGGACGGCCGCGCCGACGTTCAGGAACGCGGAGAGCCGCCCGCCGGTCAGCGTCAGGGCGAGGATCGCGCCGACCCCGAGCTCCCAGACGCGGGTCGGCGTCTGGAAGTAGGCGGCCGCGGGCTCGGTGGCCGTCCAGTACACCGACCAGGCCAGCGACGCGGCGGTGACCACCGTGATGCCCGGCAGCAGCAGCGAGCGGCGGGAGCGGGTGCGCCCGGCCAGCCAGACCAGCACCAGCACCAGCAGCGGCCAGACGGCGTAGAACTGCTCCTCCACCGACAGCGACCAGTAGTGCTGCACGACCGAGGCGGCGTCCTGCGAGGCGGAGTAGTCGACCGCGCGGCCGGCCAGCGCCCAGTTCTGCACGTAGAAGGTGCTCGCCAGGACGTCGCCGGCGGTCGCGGCCCAGCGGCTGACCGGCAGCAGCACGCTGGAGGCCAGCGCGGTGGCCAGCAGGACCAGCAGGGCCGCCGGCAGCAGCCGGCGGGCGCGCCGGGCGTAGAAGGACCGCAGCGACAGCGTCCCGGTCCGCTCCACCTCGCGCCGCAGGTGCGAGGTGATGAGGAAGCCGGAGATCACGAAGAAGACGTCGACCCCGACGTACCCGCCGGTCAACCGGTTCGGCCACAGGTGGTAGACGACCACCAGCAGGACGGCGAGGGCACGCAGCGCCTGGACCTCGGGCAGGAAGGTCCGCTCCCGGGGGGTCGCGGGCGCCTCGGGCGCGCGGAGCGTGAGCACTGGGGTTCTCCGTGGAGGGTGGGGCCGTCGGCGGCGGTCGGGGGGCGCCGGAACAGGCGGCCCCGGCCACGGTAACGGCGACCGGCACTCCGACGGGGACGCCGACGGTGTGGGTGTGACGGAAGGGTCACACGCGCCGCGTGCGCGCTCGGAGCTCCCCGGACGGTCAGCTGAAGCGCGCGCCGTGCCGTTCCTCGACGGCGCCCAGCAGCTGCTTGACCCGCTCGGCGTCGGACACCGGGCACACCATCGTGACGTCGGCGGTGGCCACGACGACGCTGTCCCGGACGCCGACGAGGGCCACCAGGTGCTCCGGGTCGTCGCTGAAGACGATGTTGCCCGCGCTGTCGAGGGTCACCGCCAGCCCGCCGACCGCGTTGCCGTCGGCGGCGGCCAGCGTCTGCGCCAGCGCGGGCCAGGAGCCGACGTCGAGCCAGTCGACGTCGAGGTCGGCGACCAGCACCCGGCCGGGCTCGGTGGCCGCGGGCTCGAGGACGGCGTAGTCGACGCTGGTCTTCGGCAGCGCGGGGAACACCTCGGCGAGGACGGCGTCGCGCCCGGGGCCGGCGGCGGCCGCCACGACGCGGTCGAGGCCCGCGGCCGTGGCGGGCAGGTGGTCGGCGAGCGCGTCGAGCACGGTGCGCGCCCGCCAGACGAACATCCCCGAGTTCCACAGGTACTCGCCCGAGGCCAGGTAGCCCTCGGCGGTGGCGCGGTCGGGCTTCTCCTTGAACGCGGCGGCCTCGGCCACCCCCGGCACCTCGATGGCCGCACCGCGGCGCACGTAGCCGAAGCCGGTGGCCGGGGCGGTGGGCCGGATGCCGAGGGTGACCAGCGCCCGGGGCCGCGCGGCCAGGGCGTCGAAGGCGGTGGTCAGCGCCGCGGCGAACCGCTCGACCGGCCGGATGACGTGGTCGGCGCTGACGACGGCGAGCTCGGCGTCGGGGTCGGCCTCGGCCACCAGGGCGGCGGCCAGCCCGACGGCGTTGGCGGTGTCGCGGGCGACCGGCTCGAGCACCAGCCGGTCCGGGCGCAGCCGCGGCAGGGCGGCCTGCACCTGCGCGCCGTAGCGCGCCGCGGTGCACACCCAGATCCGCTCGGCCGGGAGCACCGCCTCCAGCCGGGCGAACGCCTCGGCCAGCAGGCTGTGGGCGCCGTCCCCCGTGTCGTCCTGGATGACGTCGAGCAGCTGCTTGGGCCGGGCGGCGCGCGACAGCGGCCACAGCCGCGTGCCCGACCCGCCGGCCATGACCACCGCGTGCCTCATGCCCGTGCCCCCCGGTTGCCGCGGCCGACGCCCTCGGCGCGGCGCTGGAAGCGGGCCCCGGCGGCCACCCGCCCGCTGACGTAGGAGAGCAGCATCCGCGCGCCGAGGCCGGCCCGCAGCGCCGTCCGCAGCGGGACGTGCCGCCGTCCCGGGTACTGGCCCGACAGGTACCGCAGCGCGCTGGTGTGGTGCACCCGCTGCATCCGGTGCGGCTCCCGGCGGGTGGCGTGCCCGCCCTCGTGCACGACGACCGCCGTCGGCGCGTACACGTGCAGGTAGCCGGCGCGGCCCAGCCGCTCGGCGAGGTCGACGTCCTCGAAGTACATGAAGTAGCCCGGGTCGAACCCGCCGACCGCGGCGAACGCCTCGAGGTCGACGAGGAAGCAGGAGCCCGACAGCCAGCCGGCGGTGCGCTCGCGCGGCGCCTCGCGCTCGCGGCGGTAGCGCGCCGTCCACGGGTTGCCCGGCCAGGCCCAGCCGAGCAGCGCGTGTCCCGCGCCGGTGGACAGCCGCGGCAGGTCGCGCGCCGAGGGGTAGAGCTCGCCCTCGGGGGTGCGGATGGCCGGGCCCACGGTGGCGGCGCGGGGCCACCGGCCGGCGACGGCGAGCAGCTCGTCGACGGCGCCGGGCTCGAAGCGGACGTCGGGGTTGGCCACCAGGGCGTACCGGCCCGGGGCGCCGGCCAGCCCGGCGTTGACGGCGGCGCCGTAGCCGACGTTGCCGCCGGTGCGCAGCAGCCGCACCTGCGGGTGGCGCGCGGTGACCTGCTCGGGGACGCCGTCGGTGGAGCCGTTGTCGGCGAGGACGACGTCGACCGGCCGGGTGGTGGCCTCGGCCAGCGAGGTCACGAAGCCCTCGAGCGCCTCCCCCGGCGAGTACGTCACCGCCACCACGCGCAGCGGGAGGACGTCGAAGGAGCCGGGCACGGGGCGACTGTAGAAGGCGCGCCATGGCCCGGCGCGCGGCGGCGGGCGTCCGGTGTGCGGTGGCGGGCGTCCGGCGGGCCGCGTGTGACCCCTGGGACGTGGGGGACGGTCCCGTCACGAAAACCGTGCCGCACCCCGCCGGCGGCCTGAGCCACCGGGTCCCCGCCGGTACAGTCGCCAGGCGTGACCTCAGCGAGACCTGACCTCGTCGTCGTCGGCTCCGGCTTCTTCGGACTGACCGTGGCCGAGCGGGTGGCCAGCCAGCTGGACAAGCGCGTGCTCGTCCTCGACCGGCGCGACCACATCGGTGGCAACGCGTACTCCGCACCCGAGCCCGAGACCGGCATCGAGGTGCACGTCTACGGCGCGCACCTGTTCCACACGTCCAACGAGCGGGTCTGGCAGTACGTCAACCAGTTCACCGAGTTCACGGGGTACCAGCACAAGGTCTACTCGATCTACCAGGGCAAGACGTACTCCCTGCCGATCAACCTGGCCACGATCTGCCAGTACTTCGACAAGAGCTACTCACCCTCCGAGGCGCGCGCGCTCGTGGCCGAGCAGGCCGGCGAGATCGAGACCGCCGAGGCGCAGAACCTCGAGGAGAAGGCGATCTCCCTGATCGGCCGGCCCCTCTACGAGGCCTTCATCCGCGGCTACACCAAGAAGCAGTGGCAGACCGACCCCACCGAGCTGCCCGCCGCGGTCATCGCCCGCCTCCCGGTGCGCTACACGTTCGACAACCGGTACTTCAACGACACCTACGAGGGTCTGCCGAAGGACGGCTACACCGCGTGGCTGCAGAAGATGGCCGACCACCCGAACATCGAGGTGCGCCTGTCGACGGACTACTTCGACGTCCGCGACGAGCTGCCGGCCGACGTGCCGACCGTCTTCACCGGCCCGATCGACAAGTACTTCGACTACGAGGCCGGCGAGCTCGGCTGGCGCACGCTGGACTTCGAGACCGAGGTCCTGCCGATCGGTGACTTCCAGGGCACCTCGGTCATGAACTACGCCGACGAGGACGTGCCCTTCACCCGGATCCACGAGTTCCGGCACTTCCACCCCGAGCGGGACTACCCGGCCGACAAGACCGTGGTGGTGCGGGAGTACTCGCGCTTCGCCGAGACCGGCGACGAGCCGTACTACCCGATCAACACCCCCGAGGACCGCGCGAAGCTCGAGCGCTACCGCGAGCTGGCCAAGAAGGAGGCCGCGGAGAAGCGTGTGCTCTTCGGTGGCCGGCTGGGCACCTACAAGTACCTGGACATGCACATGGCCATCGGTTCGGCCCTGAGCATGTACGACAACCGCATCCGCCCCTTCTTCGACGAGGGCGGCTCGCTCGACGGCCGCCTCGACGACTGACAGCGAGGACTGACCCCGCCATGACGACGACGCACTCGCCGGTCTCCCCGGAGCGGGTGAGCGAGCTCTCGGCCGAGGACCTGGCCTCCGGCAAGGCGGTCACCCTCCTCCAGAGGGTGATCCTCCCGCGAGCCGGTGACCCCCTCAAGGTCCGCTCGCTCTACGTCGACGAGGACCGCACCACGCGCGTGCGGTCGGCGTCGCGCGCGGACGCCACGGTGGCGGCCGGCCACGAGGTCTCCTTCGCCACCTACTTCAACGCGTTCCCCGCCAGCTACTGGCGGCGGTGGACGGTGCTGCGCCAGGTCGTCCTCGGGATGACCCTCTCCGGCCCGGGGCGCATCGACGTCTACCGGTCCAAGGCCGACGGCAGCATCATCCACGTCACCGGCGCCACCACCACGGGCGAGGACCGCCGCCTGGAGTTCGAGCTGGACCTGACGCCGTTCGAGGACGGCGGCTGGTACTGGTTCGACGTCACCGCCGACGACGCGCCGCTGACCGTCCGGGACGCCGCGTGGTCCGCCGCCCAGGCGCCCGAGCGGGAGGCCCGCCTCTCGATCGGCATCTGCACGTTCAACCGTCCGGACGACTGCGTCGCCGCGCTGCAGGCGCTGGCCGGCGACGACGTCGTGCGGGAGCAGATCTCCACCGTCATCGTGGCCGACCAGGGCAACAAGAAGGTCCGCGACGCGGCCGGCTTCGCCGCCGCCGAGGAGGGCCTCGCCGGCCGCCTGCGGCTGGTCGAGCAGGGCAACCTCGGCGGCAGCGGCGGCTTCTCCCGCACGATGTACGAGAGCCTCGTCCACACCGACGCCACCCACCACCTGCTGCTCGACGACGACGTCCAGATCGAGCCGGACAGCATCGCCCGCGTCTTCGCCTTCGCCCGCTTCACCAAGACGCCGATGGTCGTCGGCGGCCAGATGCTGGCCCTGCAGGACCGCTCGGTGCTGCACACCATGGGTGAGGTCGTGGCCCCGGACAAGTTCTTCTGGCGGGCGGCGCCGAACACCGACTACGCGCACGACTTCGCCAAGAAGAGCCTGCGCAAGTCCGAGGACCTGCACCGCCGGGTGGACGTCGACTACACCGGCTGGTGGATGTGCCTGATCCCCCGCGAGGCGCTCGAGCGGCTGGGCTTCGCGCTGCCGGTCTTCATCAAGTGGGACGACGCCGAGTACGGCATCCGCGCCCGCGAGAACGGCTTCCCCGTGGCGACCCTGCCCGGCGTCGCCGTCTGGCACCTGTCGTGGAGCGACAAGGACGACACCGCGGGCTGGCAGGCCTACTTCCACACGCGCAACCGCCTCGTCGCCGCCGCGCTGCACAGCCAGTACAAGCGCGGCGGGACGCTGCTGCGGGACACCTTCAAGTTCGACCTGAAGTTCCTGATCATGCTCCAGTACGCGACGGCGGCGCTGCACCACCGGGCCTACGACGACTTCCTCGCCGGCCCCGACCGGCTGTTCCCGCTGCTGCCGACGGCCCTGCCCACGGCGCTGGAGCACCAGGGCGACTTCCCCGACGGGGTCGTCCTGCCCTCGTCGTCGGACCTGCCGATGCCGTCGATGGGCGCGGTCAAGGCGGAGCGGTTCATGAAGCCGCCGACGACCCCGGTCACCATCGGCCGGACCCTGCTGGGTGCACTGGCGCACAACCTGCGCAAGCCCAAGCCGGACGCCCAGGAGCGGCCGGAGCTCAACATCAGCGCGCAGGACGCCCGGTGGTTCCTGCTGTCCCGGCTCGACAGCGCGACGGTCGGCACCGCCGACGGCCGCGGCGTCACCTTCCGGCGCCGCGAGCCGCAGACGTTCTGGCGGATGCTGCGGCACTCCATCCGCGTGCACGCCCGGCTCTACCGCGAGTTCCCCGCGCTGGCCGAGCAGTACCGCGCCCACCTCGGTGACCTCACCTCGCCGGAGAGCTGGGCGAAGGCGTTCGGCGCCGAGGACGCCCGGCGCTGACGACGCAGACGACAGAGGGCCCCGCACCGGTCGGTGCGGGGCCCTCTGTCGTCTGCGGCCCTACGGGCGGGTGAGACGCTCGCGGCGGCCGGCGCGGGTCAGCCTCCGCCACTCCCGCCAGCCGGCGCGGTCGCGGCGGGAGACGAGGAAGAACCAGCCGAAGCGGACGGTCTCCAGCGGCCGCAGCCAGCGCATGCCGGGCTGGGCCATGAGGTAGCCGCGGTTGCGGTAGGTGAAGTACCGCTTGACCTCGTCGGCGGGGTACTGCGCCGACAGCCGCCCGCCGAGGATCGGCGCGAACTCCGTCGTCCCCTCGGGGTGCAGGTAGGCCGCCTGCGGGCAGGTGCCGAAGCGCAGGCCCGCGCGCAGCATCCGGCGGTGGATCTCGGTCTCGTCGCCGCGGAAGAACAGCCGGTAGTCCGGGACGCCGACGACGTCGAGCGCCTCGGCGCGGAACAGGGCGCCGTTGAACAGCGAGGCGTAGCTCGGCAACAGGTCCAGGCCGTCGAAGTCGCTGCGGCGGCGGCGCCAGGTGAGGCCGCGGCGCAGCGGGAAGGCCAGCCGGTCGGGGTCGGCGAGGTCGGTGACCAGCGGGCTGACCTCGGCCAGCCCGTGCCGCTCCGCGGCGGCCAGCAGCGTGGCCAGGACCGTCTCGTCGGCGGGCCGGCCGTCGTCGTCGGCGCACCAGACCCAGTCCGCGCCGAGCGCGAGGGCGTGCAGCATGCCGTAGGCGAAGCCGCCGGCGCCGCCGAGGTTGCGCCGGCTGGGCAGGTGGGTGGCCGGCAGCCCGCTGGCGGCGACGACGTCGGCGGCCGAGCGGTCCGGGCCGTTGTCGACGACGACGACGTGGTCGACGCGGCGGGTCTGGGTGGCGATCGCGGCCAGGCTCTGCGCGAGCAGCTCCCGGCGGTGCCGGGTCACGACGACCGCGACGACGCACTCCCCCGCCGGGCTCTTCGCCGTCACGCGGGCAGGCCCTTGTAGGCGCGCAGCACCTCGTTGAGCTCGCCCTGCATCTTGATCTGCCCGTGCTCCATCCAGATGGCGGTGTCGCACAGCTCGCGCAGGAACTCGTCGGAGTGCGAGGCGAACACGAGCAGGCCGGAGCGCTCAACCAGCTCGACCAGCCGCTGCTTGGACTTCTCCAGGAACGCGGCGTCGACCGCGCCGATGCCCTCGTCGAGCAGCAGGATCTCCGGGTCGATGCTGGTGACCACCCCGAGGGCCAGGCGCACGCGCATGCCGGTGGAGTAGGTGCGCAGCGGCATCCGCAGGAAGTCGCCGAGCTCGGTGAAGTCGGCGATGTCGTCGACCCGCTGCTCCATCTGCTTGCGGCTCATCCCGAGGAACAGGCCGCGGATCATGATGTTCTCGAGGCCGGAGATCTCCGGGTCCATGCCCACGCCGAGGTCGAACACCGGCGCGACGCGGCCGCGGACCTCGGCGATGCCGCGGGTCGGCTCGTAGATGCCCGACAGCAGCCGCAGCAGCGTGGACTTGCCGGCGCCGTTGTGGCCGACCAGGCCGACGCGCGCCCCGTGCTCGAGGCTGACGGTGATGTCCCGCAGCGCCTCGATGACCGGCACCTTGGCGCCGCTGTCGATGTTGCCGCCGACCAGGCCCATGACGGTCTTCTTCAGCGACCGGCTCTTGGCGTCGAAGATCGGGAAGTCGACGCAGGCGTCCTTGGTCGTGATGCTGACCGGCGCGCTGGTGGTCGCCGTGCTGTCGTCGTTCACGCTCACACCCAGTAGGAGACGCGGGACCGGTAGCGGCGCATCACGAGCATCGTGAACGCCCAGCCGGCCACCGTGATGGCGAGGACGACCACCCAGTACCGCAGCTGCTGGTCCTGGCCCAGCAGCGGGCGGCGGATGATCTCCACGAAGTGCAGGAAGGGGTTGAACTCGGCCAGCCGGGCCCGCTCGGCGATCGCGGGGTTCGGGCTGTTGATGAGCTCGTCGTAGATCCAGACGATCGGCGTCAGGAAGAAGGCCAGCTGCACGACGCTCTGCGTGATCGGCAGGATGTCGCGGAAGCGCGCGGTGATGATGCCGCCGGCGAGGGAGACCCAGGCGCCGTTGAGGGCGAGCAGCAGGAAGGCCGGGATCGCGTAGACCACGGTCCACTTCAGCGGCTGCGGGAAGACCAGCAGCATCACCAGGTAGACGATCAGGTTGTGGGCGAAGAACAGCGTCTGCCGCCACACCAGGCGGTAGACGTGCACCGACAGCGGCGCGGGCAGGTGCTTGATCAGTCCCTCGTTGGCGATGAAGACCTCGGAGCCCTCGATGATGCAGCCGCTGATGAAGGCCCAGACGATGAAGCCGACGAGGACGTGCGGCAGCAGCGTCTCCAGCGGGATGTCGAACAGCCCGGAGTAGAGGATGCCGAGCGCGATGGCGGTGACCGCCATGCTGATCGTGATCCAGACCGGGCCGAGGACCGAGCGCCGGTAGCGCTGGCGGATGTCCTGCCAGCCCAGGTGTCCCCAGAGGGTCCGCTGCTCCCAGCCCCGCCGGAGGTCCGCGACGGCCGCGGTGTAGGTCCGGCCGGCCGGTTGTGCGAGTGCCACGCCGACCCACGCTACCTGCGCGACCAGGGCCGGGCTGGCCACGCTGGGGTCGGCGGGACCGGTGGGACTGCCGGTTCCAGGTGGACGGGACCGGCCCGTCGCACGGCCTTCCGGAGTGGCCGTCTGACGTACCGTGACCGCGATCGACCCACCCGGCCGAGCGGCCGAACGCACAGTCTGGACCCTCCTCCGTGACCCTGCACGACGTCCTCGTCCCACTGGCCGGCCTCCTGGTCCTCACCGTCCCGGGACTGGTCGTCGCCCTGCTGGCCGGCCTGCGCCCCGGCACCTCCGTGGCCGTCGCCCCGGTGCTGACCTACGGCCTGGTCACGGCGACGGCGACCGCGGCCTCCTACGTCCCGCTCCCCTGGGAACCGTGGACGCTGGTGCTGGTCACCGTGGTGGCCGGTGCGGTGGTCGTCGGGGTGCGCGCCCTGACCCGACGGGACGTGCCGCTGCGTCGCCGCGTCGCGATCGTGCGCCCCTCGCGCCCGGGCTGGCGGGACTGGGTCGTCGTCGGCGGCGTGCTCGCGGGCGGGGTCCTGGCGGCGGCCGTGTTCCGCGCCGGCTTCGGCCGGCTGGACGCGCTCAACCAGGACTGGGACTACGTCTACCACGCGAACGCGCTCCGGCTGATCGCCGATTCCGGCGACGTCGCGCCGTCGGCCATGGCGCGGATCAACGACTGGGAGACGACGGACTTCTACTACCCGAACACCTACCACGCGCTGGGCGCGACGATCCGCGACCTCACCGGCGCCTCGGTGTTCGAGGTGCTCAACAGCCAGACCATGCTGGTGTGCCTGGTGGCCGGCATGGGCCTGGCCGGGCTGCTGCACCGATTCGGGGCGCCGCTGGCCGTCACGGCCGTGACCCCCGTGCTGCTCGCCGGCTTCACCTCCTTCCCCTACGACGTGCTGTGGCGCGGCCCGCTGCTCCCCTACGCCGTCGGGGTGGCCCTGATCCCGGCCTTCGTGCTGCTGCTGGACGCGGTGCTCTCCGACCGCAGGGTGGCGACGACCCTGCTCGTGGGGCTGGCCGGCGCCGGCCTGCTGGGCCTGCACCCGAGCACCGCACTGTCCGCGGCGCTGTTCGTCGTCGTCTACCTCGTGGCCCGCTGGTGGGCCGCGCCCGCCGCCCTCCGCGGCGACCTGCTCGTCCTGGTGGGCGGCGGTGCGGCGGCACTGCTGCTCGCCGTCCCGGCCGTCCTCGGTGCCGTCGCCACGAACGAGCGCGCGGTCGACATCGACTGGCCGGCGGTGGAGAGCCCCGGCCAGGCCGTCGGTGACCTGCTCTTCCTCAACCACTCGGCGGCGGCACCGCAGTACTGGCTGGCGGCCCTGGTCGTCGTCGGCCTCCTGACGATCACCCGGGCGCGCTGGCTGTGGGCCTGGGCCGGTGGGGCGGCCATCGGCTTCGCGCTGTTCGTGGCCTCGGCGGCGGCCGACACCCCGCTCGTCGCCGACCTCACCCGCCCGTGGTGGAACGACCGGTGGCGGTTCGCGGCGCTGGCCGTCCTCGGCATGGCGCCCCTGGCCGCCCACGGCCTCCACGTCCTCGCCGGCGGCGCCCACCGGGTGCTGCAGCGGATCCCCGGCGCCGGCAGGGTCACGGTGTCCCCGCGGGCGGTCGGCGCGGGCCTCGTCGTCGCCGTCCTGCTGCTGGTCGTCCTGGCCTCCAACGGGCTGTACGCGGCCCGCAACGAGGAGCGCGTCGCCCTCAACCACCAGAACGACCACACGCTCGACGCCGCCGAGATCGACGCCATGCAGTGGCTGGCCGACCACTCGACCGGCGGGACCGTCATGAACGACCCGAACGACGGGTCGGCCTACCTCTCGGCCGAGGCGGGCCTGCACCCGCTGTTCGGGCACGTCGTGAACCCGGCGTTCATCTCGCGGGAGATGGGCCCGACCCAGCAGCTCCTGCTCGAGCGCTTCAACTGCCTGGACTCCGACCCGGAGGTCCGCGAGGCGATCGAGGACCTCGACATCCGCTACGTCTTCCTCGGCAACGGCTTCATCCGCGACTGGATGACCCGGCTGCCGGGCCTGCGGGGCATCGACGCGTCGCCGTCCCTGGACCTGGTGCACCGGGCGCCCGGCGTCCGCGTGTTCGAGGTCGACCTGACCGACGCACCGACCCAGCCGGTGGCCGCGTGCGAGGCGCCGTCCGCGGACGGCGACGGCCAGACCGGCTGACGACCGCACCGACGACGGCGGGCCCGCACCCCCCGGGGAGTGCGGGCCCGCCGTCGTGTGGGGGTCAGGCCGCCGGGACGCGCGGCTGCCGGCCGGGCTCGCCGAGGCAGAGGCGGACCAGGCCGAAGCGCGAGCTCACCTCGTGGGCGACCAGCACGCCGACGGCGACCACCGCGGTGACCAGCACCATGCGGACCGGCGTGGTGCCCAGCACCAGCAGCCCGACCGCCTGCACGACCGCGGCGACGGAGACGATGCCGATCAGCCGCCGGTCGCCGCGCGCGAGGGTGACCATGATGTGGACGTACACCAGCGCGAGCAGGGTCATGACGCCCGCGAGCGGGCCGGCCAGCGCGTAGGCGTCGGCGTAGGCCTCGCCGAAGACGCCGACCACCAGCGACGACGGCGCGAGCACGATGGCCAGCACGACGGCGCCGCCGGTGGCCACGGTGGCCGCCATGGTGAGCAGCGCGGGGCTGCGCACGCTCTGGCCGGCCTCCAGCCGCGCGGCGACCTTGGGCAGCAGCATGAGCGCCAGCGCCGACGGGCCGTAGAGCGCGATCTTGCCCAGCAGCGCGGCGGAGGCGTACAGGCCGGCCTCGGTGGGCTCGAGGGTCACCTTCGCGACGAGCAGGTCGAGGTTGGTCAGCGAGGCGAACGCCGCGAGCGCGACCAGCGCGGGGCGCACGTTGAGCCGGACCCGCTGCGTCCGCGCGACCGCCCGCCCGCCGGTGCGCCCGAGCGCCATGACCAGGCCGACCACGGTGGCCAACACCAGCGCGCCCAGCGCGCCGACGACGCCGGCGACGGCGGCCAGCGGGACGAGCAGGACCGCGCGCAGGATGCCCAGGGGGCCGGCCAGGATGGCGCCGACCCGGCCGAAGTGCTCGCGGCCCTGGTGGATGCCCTGGCTGACCTGCAGGCCGAGGCCGAGCACGATCCACAGCGCGCCGGTCAGCCAGACGGCGATCGAGTCCAGCTCGAGGACGGCCACGGCCGCGGGCGCGGCGGCGACCAGGACGACGAACAGCCCGGCCTGCACCAGCGCCATGCGACGGGTGACGAAGCGGATGAGGCCCTGCGCCTCGTCGGGCAGGCCGCGGGCGGTGAGCGCGGCGATCTCGCGGGCCATCGCCGCCTGCACGCCGGTGGCCGGCATGAGCGCGATCGTCGCCAGGCCGGTCATCGCGCTGACCTCGGCGAACTCCGCGGGCGTCAGCGCCCGGGCGGCGAGCACGTAGTACAGGTAGTTGCCCAGGTGCCCGGCCACCGAGCACACCAGGAGCAGGAGACCGGAGCGGGCGGCCGGCGAGGCCAGCAGGCTCCCGACCAGGCCGCGCCGGCCCGAGGGAGCGGCCGGGGTCCCGGTGTCGACGGGGGAACCGCTCACGACTGACAGCACGGCATGTCGCGCCCTTCCTCTCCGGGGGCTTCGTCGTCCCGCGGGACGACCGGTTCGGGCCGGGGACACGACCGCCCGCGCCACGCCCTCCCGGACGGGTCACGACGCGCGTCGGAGAGCCCTCGCACTGTAACCCCGGTGCGAGGGCCTCCGCCGTGCCACGCGGTCAGCTGACGGTGACCTCGGCGACGCCGTTGCGCTCGACGATCCAGCCGCGGGCGAAGTCCACGCGCCTGCCGCCGTCCCAGGTGTAGACGTCGCCCCGCGGGTCGCCCAGGGGTCCGGCCGCACCGCCGGCCTGGACGTAGGCGGCGAGGATGGCGTCGGTGGTGCGCAGCGACCCCGTGGTGGCCGACCAGTAGACGGTGCCCTGGGCGAACCGCTGGGACGCGCCGGTCCCGGCCGGGACCTCGTTGCCCAGCGGGGCGCCGAGGGGGCCGCTCAGCCCGCCGCCGGCCTCCCACGCCGCGCCGATGGCCCCGCGCACCGGGTGGGCACCGCCGGCCGCGGTCCACCAGATCGCACCGGACCGGAAGCGCTGCCCCGCGCCCGTCCCCGACGCCGACTCGGCGCCGGTGGGGAACCCGAGCGGGCCGGCCGGTCCCCCGGCCTCGGCGTAGGCCTGGCCGACCGCCCCGCGCACCGGCTGGGCGCCGGTCGCGGCGGACCAGTGGAGCGTGCCGTTGGCGAAGCGCTGGGAGGCGCCGCCCGCGACCGGCGTCTCGTCGTCCACTGGGGCGCCGAGCGGGCCGGTGGGACCACCGCCGGCCTCCCACGTCGTGCCGATCGCGCCGCGCACCGGGTGCGCGCCGCCGGCCGCGGTCCACCAGATGCCGCCGGACTGGAACCGCTGCGCCCGGACCGATCCCGACGTGGTCTCCGCGGCCGCCGGGAAGCCGAGCGGTCCGGTGGGGCCGCCGGCGACCTCGTAGGCCTGCGCGATCTCCCCGCGGACGGCCAGCGAGCCGGTGGTGGCCGACCAGTGGACGGTGCCGTTGGCGAACCGCTGGGACGCGCCGGCGCCGGCCGCGGTCTCGTCGCCGAGGGGCGCACCGAGCGGACCGGTCAGCCCGCCGGTCGCCTCCCAGGCGCTGCCGATGCCACCGCGGACGGCGTGCGCGCCGCCGGCGGAGGTCCACCAGATGCCGCCGGACTGGAAGCGCTGCTCCCGGCCCGGGCCCGCCGGCCGCTCCGCGGAGACCGGGAAGCCCAGGGGGCCGGCCGGACCGCGGGCGTCCTCGTAGGCGCGGGCCAGGTCACCGAGCACCACCTGCGGGCCGGTCGCCGCGGACCAGTAGACGTTGCCGTGGGTGAAGCGCTGCGCGGCACCGTTCCCGGCCGCGGTCTCGTCGCCGACGGGGGCGCCGAGTGGACCGGTGAGCCCCCCGGCCGCCTCCCACCCGGTGGCGATGCCGCCGCGCACCGGGTGCGCGCCGCCGGCCGCGGTCCACCAGATCGCACCGGACCGGAACCGCTGCACCGTCGCCGGGCCGGAGGCCGCCTCGGCGGCCACCGGCATGCCCAGCGGGCCGTCGGGGCCGCGCGCGTCGGCGTAGGCCCGCTCGATGTCGCCGCGGACGAGCTGGGTGCCGGTCGCGGCCGACCAGTAGAGCGTGCCGCCGGCGAAGCGCTGGCCCGCACCGGAGCCGGCCGCCGCCTCCTCGCCGACCGGGGCGCCGACGGGGCCGGTCAGGCCGCCGGTGGCCTCCCACCCGGTGTAGAGGGCGCCGCGCACGGCACGGGTGCCGCCGTCCGCGGTCCAGTACACGAGGCCGCGCTGGAACCGCTGCACCTGGGCGGTGCCGACGGTGGTCTCCTCGCCGGTGGGCAGGCCGAGGGACCCGCCCTCGCCGCCGAGGGCCCGGTACCGGGCGAGCACCCCGCCGCGGACCTGCACGGTCCCGGAGGACAGCGCGTACAGCGAGCCGTTCTGGAAGTCCTGCGCGGCGCCGGCGCCGCCGGCCAGCGTGCGGGCGTCGGAGACGGGCAGGCCGAGGACGCCGGCCGCTCCCCCGCGGTCGTTCCAGCCGGCCATGAGCGCACCGGCGACGGGGTGCCCGCCGGTCGTCGCGCTCCAGTGGACGACGCCGCGCTGGAAGGGCTGGAACACCCCGCCGGCGACCGGGCCGGCCGCCTCCGCGCCGGTCGGGTAGCCGAGCGTCCCGGTCTCCCCGCCGGTCCGCTTCCAGGTGTCCAGCACCGCGCCTCGGACCGGCTGGGCGCCGGTGGCGTCGGTGTAGGCCATGACGCCGCCCTGGAACCACTGCAGGACACCCGACCGGTCGGGCGCGGGGTTCTCCGGCGTCGTCGGGTAGCGGAGCGGTCCGGTCACGCCGCCGCCGGAGGCCCAGATGGCCCTGATCGCCCCGCGGAGGGGCGCCGCGCCGGTGGCGTCGCTGTAGTAGATGGTGCCGCCCTGGAACTCCTGGAGGGTCCCGACGCCGTCGCCGACCGGCTTCTCGTCGGTGGTGGGGAACCCGAGGACGCCGTTGTCGCGGCCCTCGCGGTCCCACGCCGCCCGGATGCCGCCGCGCACCGGCAGCGCGCCGGTGCCGGCCGTCCAGTAGACGCCGCCGCCCTGGAACAGCTGGTAGGCCCCGGCGCCGTCGCCCGTGGCCGCCTCGGCGCTGACCGGGTAGCCGAGCGGCCCGTTCTCCCGGCCGCGCGCGGCCCACGCGTCGTAGACCGCGCCCTTCAGCGCGTGGGCGCCGGTCGCCGGCGTCCAGTAGATCGCCCCGCGGGCGAAGATCTGGTAGCAGCCACCGCCGGCCAGTCCGCACCCCACGCCGGTGGCAGGGGCGCCCAGGACGTTGGGTCCGGTCCGGTAGTAGGCGTCGGAGATCGCCGCGGCGCCCGGCTCGTGCGTCGAGCCGAACCAGTCGGTGTAGTAGCTGAAGAAGTTCCGGTTGCCGTAGGCCGAGCAGCCGTCGCCCTCGCCGTAGCCGGCCCGCAGCGCGGCCGCGTTCGGCTGGTAGGGCGTGTACGTGTACAGGCCCGCCGTGGCCTGGTTGTAGATGAACACCGACGAACTGCCGCAGGCCCGGTTCGGGTTGTACAGGATGGTGTTCCACCGGCCCGGGAAGTAGTTCCGCGGACTGGCCGCGTACTCCTTGAACCGGTGGGCGGCGCTGTAGACCTGGTTGAAGAAGCCGTAGTACCGGCTGTCGCAGGCCGCGGTGTCCGGGCAGGCGTAGCCGGTCGCCTTCTGGTACCTCGTCGCGTTCGGCGACGTGGCGGTGACCAGCCCCTGCTCCTTCTGCAGCAGCACCAGCAGCACGCGCGGGTTGATCCCGCAGGCCTGGCCGACCTTGGAGACGATCGCGGCGGCGGACTCCCCCGCCTGGCCGTCGTAGAAGGCGCAGTAGGCGTCGGCGGCGCGGTCGGGCGTGTCCTGCCGGTACACCCGCAGGCACGGGCTGCCGTCCGAGCCCGTCCTGCAGGAGGTGCCCTTCTGGTCGAGGAAGGTCTGCACGTCCCAGGTGGGCATCGACCAGCCGTCGAAGAAGATCGCGTCGCTGATGATGTCGCCGGCCTGGAACTGCGAGAGGTCGGCCGCCTCCTCGAGGCCGTCGTCAGCCGGCAGGGAGGCGACCAGCAGGAAGCCCAGGGTGGCGAGGATGCCCGCCAGGGTGATCAGGCGAGTACCGCGACGCCTCATGGCACGACCACCTCGACGTCGGGGCTGGAGCCGGAGGAGCTGTCCGACCGGTAGTCCAGGCGGGCGGTCCAGGTGCCCGGAGCGAGCCGGTCGGCCGGCACGGACAGCAGGGCACAGGAGGTGGACTGGGCGTCGGCGAACGCCTCGCCCTCGACGCTGACGTCGGACCGCCCGGCGCGGCTGAGCACGAGCGTGCAGCGGCCGCCGTCCTCGACCAGGCCGGGGACGTAGCCGGACGCCTCGACGGCACCGCTGCCGGGCTCGACGGAGGCGAAGGAGACGACGACCTCCAGGTCGTCCCCGGGCTCCAGCTCGACCGGCGCGTCGGTGGCGACGTCGGTCGGCTCGGGACGGTCGGTCGTGGACGGGCCGGGCGTGGAGGCGGTCTCCGTCGCGGCGCCCGAGGAGGCGGGCGCGCTGCTCGAGGAGGCCGCGGTGGTGCCCGACCCCGCCGCAGGCTCGCCGGAGCCCGAGCAGGCGGCCAGCGGGCCGACCAGCAGGGCGGCCGAGACGGCCCACGCCGTCCGGCGCACGCGGGAACGGGAAGCGCTCATCGGTAGGTCACCGCCGTCCGGCCGGTGCCCGCGGTCCACGTGATGGTGCCGCCCTGGAACCGCTGCTGGGCGCCGGTGGCGGTCGCCGTCTCGTCCCCCGTGGGGAGACCCAGGCGGCCGTCGGCACCCCCCGCACCCAGGTAGGCCGCGCCGATCCCGCCCCGCACGACGTGCGCGCCGTCGGCGGCCGACCAGTACACCGAGCCGCCCTGGAAGGTCTGCACCCGCCCGGCGCCGCCGGCGCCGGTGGCCGTGGCCTCCGACGTGGGCAGGCCCAGGACGCCGGTCACGCCACCGGCCGCCCGGTGCGCCGTGGCGATGTCGCCGCGCAGCACGTGCGCGCCCGTCGCGGCCGACCAGTGGATCTCGCCGTTCTGGAAAGTCTGCACCGCGGCGCTGCCGTTGGCGGTGCTGCGCTCCCCCGCCGTCGGGAAGCCGAGCGGGCCGCCGGCCGCGCCCGACGCCGTGTAGAGGGCCCCGATCGCGCCGCGGACGACCTGCGCGCCGTCGGCGGCGGTCCAGTAGACCGAGCCGCCCTGGAAGGTCTGCACCCGGCCGGTGCCGCCGGCCCCGGTCGCGGTCGCCTCGGCGGTCGGCAGCCCGAGGGGCCCGGTGACGCCGCCGGCAGCAGCGTGGGCGGTGGCGATGTCCCCGCGGACGATGCGCGCGCCCGTGCCGGCCGACCAGTAGATCGCGCCGTTCTCGAACTGCTGCACCCGCCCGGACCGGTTCTCCGTGTCGGTCTCGGTCCGTGTCGGGTAGCCCAGCGGACCCGTCGTGCCGCCCGAGGCCAGCCAGGTCGTGCGCACCGCCCCGCCCACGCGGACCGCGCCGGTGGTGCCGCTCCAGTACACCGAGCCGCGCTCGAACTCCTGGACCGCGCCGCGCCCGTCGCCGGCGGGCTTCTCCGCGCTGGTCGGGTAGCCGGCGGGGCCCGCCTCGCCGCCCTCGGCCGCCCAGGTCGCCCGGATGCCGCCGCGGACGGGGAACGCGCCGTTGGCCGCCGAGTAGTAGACGGCGCCGGAGGCGAACTCCTGCACCCGCCCGGAGCCGTCGGCCCCCGCGGTCTCGTTGCCGGCGGGGTACCCGAGGGCACTGCTGCCGCCGCCGAGGGCCGCCCAGGCCGCCCGGATGCCGCCGTAGAGCAGCGCGCCGTACTTCGCGGGCGTCCAGTAGACGTCGCCGCGCTGGAAGTGCTGCAGCGAGCCGGCCCCGCCGGGGAGCGCCTCCTCCGCGGCCGTCGGGTAGCCGAGCAGGCCCGTCTCCCGTCCGGCCGCCTCGTAGGTGGCCCGCACGCCCCCGCGCACGACGACGGGACCGGTGGCCGGGGACCACATCACGGTCCCGCCCTCGAACACCGACACCGCGCCGACGCCGTCCCGGGCCAGGGCCTCCGACGCGACCGGGTAGCCCAGCACGCCGGTCGGGCCGCCGAGGGAGTTCCAGAAGGTGCGGATGCCGCCCTTGACGACCTGGCCGTCGGTGGTCGGCGTCCAGTACACGGCGCCGCGCTGGAACTCGGCGACGACGCCGCGGCCGTCGGCCAGCGCCCGCTCCTCCACGGTCGGTGCGCCCAGGGCGGTCGGCCCGCCGGAGCGCAGGTAGGCGCCCAGCACACCCCCGCGGACCAGCTTCACGCCCGTGGCCGGGGAGAAGTACAGCGAGCCGCCCTGGTACGGCTGCCAGGTGACGCCGGCGGCCACCTGCTCGGGACCGGTCTTGGCGCCGAGCTGGGCCCGCAGCGCGGCGTCGGAGTCGTAGCGCTGGGTGATCTCGGGGGTGACGGAGTTGGCCATCACCCACGCGACCCGGTCGCGGATCTCGGCCAGCCGGCCGTAGCCGTACTGGCCCGGGCAGGAGGTGCTGCCGACGTCGCGGTGCCCGAAGATCGTCGGCAGGGTGACCCGCGTGCCCGCCGCGTACCGGGCGGTGCCGCCACCGCCGGAGGTCAGCACGGTCGTGCCGTAGGGGTTGACCGCGTAGAGGGAGAACTTCCAGGCGATGATCTGGACGACGGCCTCGATCGTCGCCTGGGGGACCCCGGTGACGTCGTAGTTGCCGAGCATCGAGACGCCGAAGGTGCCGGTGTTGAACCCTCCGGCGTGCGCGCCGACGACGGTGGTCGACAGCCCGCCCTTGCGGCCCTCCCACAGCCGGCCGAACTTGTCGGCGATGACGTTGTAGCCGATGTCGCCCCAGCCGCGGTTGACCGTGTGGTAGCGGTAGATCGACCGCATGATGTCGGGCACCTGGGCGGCCGTGTAGCCGTTCGCGTCGGCCGTGTGGTGCAGCGTCGCGCCCTTGATCGTCGGCGCGTACTCCGGCGCCCAGCCGCTGATCGTCTCGTCGGCGCCCCACTGCGCGCGGGAGTACACCGGTGGCATCGCCATGGCGGCGTCCGCGGTGTCCTGGATGTCGGGGGTGCCGAGGTTCGTGTCGGCGTCGCTGTCGCCCGGGTCGACGAGGGTGAGCTGCACGTCGGTGGGCGCGGCACCCGAGCGGGTCACGAGCTCGGCCTCGACGCCGGTGCTCGGCCCGGTCCACAGCGGCGCCGTCCCGCCCCGGACCTCGGTGGGGACGTCGGTGCCCGGCTCCTGGTCGGCGTCCTCGGTGGCGATCTCGGTCCAGGCGCCCCAGTCGCCGTCGCCGTCCTGCACGCGCACCTGCACCCGCACGTCGGTGACCGCGGGGTCGAACGCCCAGGTGACGCCGACCAGGGAGAAGGGGTCGACGTCGGTCTCGGTGACGGTGAGGACCGGCGCGGTGTCCGGGACGCCCGCGACCGGGTCGGTGGTGCCCTCCTGGACCTCGGCGTCGGGCGCCGGGTCCTCGACCGAGCCCAGCTCCACCTCGACCGAGTCGGTCTCCACCGGCACGGCCTCGGGTGAGGGCGCGGCGTAGACGGGGAGCACGGTGATGGTCGCGAGGGACGCGACGAACGCGAGCGAACCCACGGCGAGACGGCGCAAGGGACTGGTCCTCCGGGTCACCAGGACGCGGACGCCCCGCAGGCGCCCGGCTCTCCTCCGAGGAGGATCGGCCGTCGGGCCGGGGATCTTGAGTCTCCGACACGGGATCGTGCCCGTGGATCCGTCACAGCCGTCCCACCGGGCGCACCAGCCGCCTGCGGGGCGGACCGGTCGGTCACGGGGGCCGGCGGCGGTCGTCGGCCTCCTCCCCTCCGCCGTGGCGGGTGTGACCCGTGGGGCGGTCGTGGTCGTGCGCGACCAGACGGGCGGCCGGTGCCAGACGGGCACCCGCGACGCCGGGACGGAGCGTTCCCCCGTGTCGCGTGCCCCCCGGGCGCTCCGCGCGCCCCTAACCTCGGTCCCGTGAGCCGAGACCGCAACGAGCACGGTGGAGCCGCGGGACGTCCGATCCCGGCGCGGCTCGACCCGCGCGCCGGCCGTCCCTCCCGAGGCCGCGGCCAGGGCCCGGCCGGTGACGACGCCGGGTCGCGCGCCGACCGCGGGACCGCCGCGCCGCACCGCCGCACCGGCCGCGCCGCCGTCGTCGCCCGCGGCGTCGCCGCCGTCCTGTCGGTGGTCCTGCTCGGCGCGAGCGGCTGGGGCTGGTACCTCGGGCGCGTCGCGGAGGCGACGGTGAACCGCACCGACGCCATCCCGACCGCCGGCAACTCCGACGCCGGGGGCGCCGCCGAGGCGATGAACCTGCTGCTGGTCGGCAACGACAGCCGCGCCGACCTCACCGACGCGCAGCTCGCCGAGCTCAACGCCGGCACCGACTCCGGCATCAACACCGACACGATGATCCTGGTCCACGTGCCCGCCGACGGGTCGCGCGCCTCGTTCGTCTCCTTCCCGCGTGACTCCTACGTGGAGATCCCGGGCCACGGGATGGACAAGCTCAACGCCGCCTACGCCTACGGCTACGGCGAGGTCGACGACGCCGCGACCGAGGCCGACAAGCAGGCCGGCGGCGCGCAGCTGCTCATCCAGACGCTGAGCCAGCTGACCGGCCTGCGCATCGACCACTACGCCGAGGTCGACCTGCTCGGCTTCTTCAACCTGACCAGCGTCGTGGGCGGCGTCGACGTCAACCTCTGCTACGCCGTCGACGACTCCGAGTACTCCGGCGCGGTCTTCCCCGCGGGCCCGCAGACGATCTCCGGCGCCGACGCGCTGAAGTTCGTCCGCCAGCGGCACGGCGTCCGCCCCGACGGCACCGCGGCCCTCCCCCGCGGCGACCTCGACCGCATCGTCCGCCAGCAGGTCTTCATCGGCGGCGTGCTGCGCAAGATGCTCTCCGACGACGTGCTCCTCGACCTCGGCAAGCAGCGGCAGCTGATCCAGGCGGCGTCGGAGTCACTCACCATCGACCAGGACCTCGACCTGCTCGACCTGGCCCAGCAGATGCAGTCGGTGACCGCCGGCAACATCGAGTTCCAGACCATCCCCATCGTCGGCGACGACCGCGACGAGGAGGGCCGCTCGATCCTGCGGCTGGCCGACGAGGACACGCTGCACGAGTTCTTCGCCGACCTCTCCGCCGAGCCCGAGGCCCCGGCGTCCGAGGCTCCCGCGCCCCCGGCCACGGTGGCGCCGTCGGAGGTGTCGGTCGACGTCTTCAACGGCTCGGGCATCTCCGGCCTGGCCGCCGAGGCCGCCGGCGAGCTGGAGGCCGCGGGCTTCACGGTGGGCAGCACCGGCAACGCCGACAGCTCCGACTACTCGACGACGACCATCCGGTACGCCGCGGGCGACGAGGCGCTGGCCGCCACCCTGGCCGCGCAGATCCCCGGCTCGGTCTCCGAGGTCTCCGGCGACGCCACCTCCGGCACCGTCCAGCTGGTCCTCGGCGAGGACTTCAACGGCATCGGGCAGCCCACCTCGCCGCCCGCCGACACCGGCGGCAGCGCCGCGCCGGTCGAGGAGCCCCGGACGGCGGCCGACACCAGCTGCATCAACTGAGGAAGGACCCTCCTGCCCCCCGCCGCTCGCACGCTCGCGACGGGCCCCTGCAGGAGGGCCACCCACGCCTCCCCCGGCGCGCCGGGACCGACTGGGAAGGTGGGGCCATGAGCCCCGCGCCGAGGACCCCGTCGGACCTGCTCGCGGCCACCCTGCGCCGCGACGCCGCCGCGCCGCTGGTCACCGCCTACGACGACGCGACCGGCGGGCGGGTGGAGCTGTCGGGCGCCACCTTCGCCAACTGGGTGGCCAAGACGGCGAACCTGCTGCAGGACGAGTTCGACGTCGGTCCCGGCAGCACCGTGGCGCTCGCGCTGCCGGTGCACTGGCAGACGGCCGCGGTCCTGCTCGGCGTGTGGAGCTGCGGCGCCACGGTGCTCGACACCGCCGCCGAGGACGACGGCCGCCTCGACGCCGCCGACGTCGTCCTCGCCGCCCAGGACCGGCTGGCCCCGCTGGAGGAGCAGGACCTGCCCGACCTGCTCGGCCTCTCGCTGCACCCGCTGGGCCTCGGCATGACCGGCTACGCCGGCCCTGCCCGGGACTTCGCCCTCGAGGTGCGCGCGCACGGCGACGTCTTCTCCCCCTACGTGCCGCCGGACCCCGCCACCCCCGGCCTGCTCGCCGGCGGTCTCGAGCTCACCCTCGGCGGGCTGGTCGCGGCCGCCACCGAGCTGGCCGGGCGGCTGGGCATCGCCGCCGGCGACCGGCTGCTCGTCGACGACACCACCGCCGCCGAGGCCGGCCCGGTCGCCTGGCTGCTCGCGCCGCTCGCGGCCGGCGCCTCGATCGTGCTGTGCCGCTCCGCCGACCCCGCGGCCCTGGGCGGCCGGGCGGCGGCCGAACGGGTCACGGCTACGCTCGGCGTCCGGATCGAGGGCTTCCGCGAGCTGGGCCGTCCCGCCTGAGGGACGTGCGCCGCCGCGGCGGAGGAGACGGTGGTCGACTGATGGACGGTGTCGCCTGATGGACAAGGTCGTGGCGAGTGCCCGGGAGGCGGTGTCCGACGTCGGCGACGGCGCGGTGCTCGCCGTCGGCGGGTTCGGGCTGTGCGGGGTGCCGATCGCGCTGATCGACGCGCTGCTCGAGCAGGGCACCAGCGGGCTGACGACGATCTCCAACAACTGCGGGGTCGACGACCAGGCGCTGGGCGTGCTGCTCTACGCCGGCCGGATCCGCCGCACGATCAGCTCGTTCGTGGGCGGCAACAAGGAGCTCGCGCGGCTGTACCTCTCCGGCGAGCTGGAGGTCGAGCTCACGCCGCAGGGCACGCTGGCCGAGCGGCTGCGCGCCGGCGGGGCCGGCATCCCCGCCTTCTACACGCCCACCGGGGTGGGCACGATGGTCGCCGACGGCGGCATCCCGGTGCGCTACGACGCCGAGGGCAACGTCGTCGAGACCAGCGCGCCGAAGGAGACCCGGGTCTTCGACGGCACCGAGTACGTGCTCGAGACCGCGCTCACCGCCGACTTCGGCCTGGTCCGCGCCGCGGTCGGCGACCGGCACGGCAACCTGGTCTTCCACGAGTCGGCCATGAACTTCAACCCGCTGGCCGGCATGGCCGGGCGGGTCACGATCGCCGAGGTCGAGGAACTCGTCGAGCCCGGCGAGATCCGTCCCGAGCACGTCCACCTGCCCGGGGTGTTCGTCGACCGGGTCGTCGTCGTGGGCGCCGAGGGCAAGAAGATCGAGCGGCGCACCACCCGCCCACGTCCGACCACTGCTGAGCAGTCCGCCGCACCGCTGGCCGCGGCCGGCGAGGAGGCCACCGAGGAGACGGCCCGATGACCCTGACCCGCGACCAGCTCGCCGCCCGCGTGGCCCAGGAGCTCGAGGACGGCGCCTACGTCAACCTCGGCATCGGCATGCCCACGCTGGTGCCCAACCACGTGCCCGACGGCGTCCACGTCGTGCTGCACTCGGAGAACGGCGTCCTCGGCGTCGGCCCGTACCCCTTCGAGGGCGACGAGGACCCCGACCTGATCAACGCCGGCAAGGAGACCGTCACGATCCTGCCGGGGGCGAGCTTCTTCGACTCCGCGATGAGCTTCGGCATGATCCGCGGCAAGCACCTGGACCTCGCCATCCTCGGCGCGATGCAGGTCAACCCCCGCGGTGACCTCGCCAACTGGCTGATCCCCGGGAAGATGGTCAACGGCATGGGCGGGGCGATGGACCTCGTGCACGGCGCCCGCCGCGTGGTGATCATGATGGAGCACGTGGCCCGCGACGGGTCGCCCAAGCTGGTCGAGGAGTGCTCGCTGCCCCTGACCGGCAAGGCCTGCGTCGACCGCGTCGTCACCGACCTCGCCGTCGTCGACGTGACGCCCGAGGGGTTCGTGCTGCGCGAGGTGGCGCCCGGCGTCACCGCCGACGAGGTGGTCGAGAAGACCGGCGCGCCGCTGAGCGTGCCCGGCGACGTCCCGACCATGGCGCTGCCGGCCACGGTCTGACCGCGACACCGCTCCCCCGGTGACGTTCTCGGCCGTCGCCCGCGACCCGGACACCGGGGAGATGGGCATCGCGGTCTCCTCCTGCATCCTCGCCGTCGGCCGGGCCGTGCCCAGCGCCCGGCCCGGCGTCGGCGTCGTCGCGGTGCAGGCGCGCAGCCCGCGGGGCACCGGGCACGTGCTGCTGTCCGGGCTGGCCGAGGGCACCTCACCGGCGGTGCTGGTGCGCCGGGCCGCGCACGCCGCCGAGGACCAGGACCGGCAGATCGCGGTGCTCGGCGCGGACGGCGCCGTCGCCGCGGACACCGGGCCGGGCTCCTTCCCGGTCAGCGGTCACCTGCTCGGCGAGGGCTGGAGCGTGCAGGGCAACATGCTCACCTCGCCGGAGGTGCTGCCGGCGATGGCGCAGGCCTACGAGGCCGCCCGCGGCGGCCTGGCCGACCGGCTGCTGGCCGCCCTGACCGCCGGCCAAGACGCCGGCGGCGACCTGCGGGGGCGGCAGTCCGCGGCGCTGCTCGTCGTCAGCTGCGAGCCGGCCACCGAGGAGGACGACGGCGTGCGGATGGACCTGCGCGTCGACGACTCCGGGGACCCCGTCGCCCAGCTGCGGATGCTGCGCAACCTGCAGCGCGCCTACGACGAGCGCGACTACGAGACCCTCGCGCTGTTCGCCCCCGAGGGCGCCCGCGAGCTCTACGCCGCGCTGGCCGCCTCCCGGCGCGGCGACCGGGCGGCCGCGCGCGAGGCCCTCGAGGCGGTGCGGGCGCGGCCCGGCTGGTCGGCGTGGCTGGCCTCGATGGCCGGCGACTCGCGCCTGTCGGCGGTCTCCCGCCTGCTCGGCTGAGGGGTCAGCGGGCCGGGCGCGCGGCGTGCGCGGCGACGACGCGGCGCAGCGCCTCCTCCATCTTTCCCGCCGCGGCGTCCCAGCTCAGCGCCTGGACCGCGGCCCGGGCCTGCTGCGCCTCGGCGGCCGACCCCGGGGACCGCAGCAGGTCCTCGACCTGCGCGGCGAACTCCGCGCCGGTGGAGGCGATGCGCAGGTGCGCGCGGATCTCCGGCGGCAGGCCGCGGCTGCCGGTCGCGGTGGTGAGGACGCCGCGCCCGGCGGCGAGCGGCTCGAGGACCTTGTTGTTGACGCCGGCGCCGCGGACGACGGGCGCGACGGTGGCGCGGGACTCCTCGTAGACCTGCGCGAGCGAGTCGACGAACCCGGCGTGCTGGACGAGGGTGCGCACGCGGTCCCAGCGGGCGTCGCCGGTGCCGCGGATGGTGCGCGGGTCGCCGGCGCCGAAGGTGCGCACGCGGGCGAGGACGTCGTCGGGCAGGTGCACCGCGACCTCCTCGACGAACCACTCGTAGGACTCGCGGTTGGGCGGGTAGCGCCAGTCGGCCAGCCAGGCGAGGTAGCCGTCGTCCGGCGGCGTGGTCAGCGGGAGGTCGAGCAGGCTGGACTCGATGCCGTTGGGCACCACGCTGTCCGGCGGCAGGCGCTTGACGTGCGCCCGGTCGACCTCGCCGTCCTCGTCGGAGATGTAGGTGACGGCGTCGGCCATCGGCAGCAGGACCTGCATGACCGGGACCAGCTGGGCGGCCTGGAACAGCGCGGAGGCGCGCTCGGCGGGCGTGCGCTTCGGCGCGGCCCCGACCAGCCGGTAGGGGCTGTCGACGAGCTCCACGAGGACCGGCCGCCCGGTGCGGGCCAGCACCGGCATCGTCGGCAGGACGAAGACGTCGCCGAGCAGGACGACGTCGGCCGCCCGTGCCCGCTCGCGGAACGACGCGGTGAGCGACAGCCGCCCGGCGTTCGCGGCCGAGGCGATGCCCGGCGCACCCGGCACGTCGAGCCGGTCGATGCGGTGACCGCGGGCGGCCAGCGCCTCCAGCAGGTTGTCGCGCCGGAGCCGGCCGCCGGTCAGTGCCGTGTGCGGGCCGTAGCTGGTGGCGGCGAAGATCCGCAGCGGGCCGGCCGACGACTCCGGAGAGACCTGGGGGAACGGTGCGTCGGTGCTGCCGGACATGCCCTCGACGCTAGCAACCCCGGCAGGACCCGGCCCGGTGCCGGGCCGGGTCCCCAGGCCGGCTCAGCGCAGCAGGGAGCGGGCGATCACCATGCGCTGGACCTGGTTGGTGCCCTCGTAGATCTGGGTGATCTTGGCGTCGCGCATCATGCGCTCGACCGGGAAGTCCTGCGTGTAGCCGGCGCCGCCGAAGAGCTGGACGGCGTCGGTGGTGACCTTCATGGCGACGTCGGAGGCGAAGGCCTTGGCGGCGGCGCACAGCCGGCCGAGGTCGGGGTCCACCTTGCCGCCGGAGTGGCCCGTCTCACCGCGGGCGGCGGCGACGTAGACCAGGTGCCGGGCGGCTTCGATCTGCATGGCCATGTCGGCGAGCATGAACTGCACGCCCTGGAAGTCGCTGACGGCCTTGCCGAACTGCTTGCGCTCGCGGGTGTACTCGACGGCGGCGTCGAGCGCGCCCTGGGCGACGCCCACGGCCTGCGCGCCGATGGTCGGGCGGGTGAAGTCCAGCGTCCGCAGCGCGGTCTTGAAGCCGGTGCCGGGCTCGCCGATGACCCGGTCGGCCGGGATGGTGCAGTCGGTGAAGTAGAGCTCGCAGGTCGGCGAGCCCTTGATGCCCATCTTCCGCTCCTTGGGGCCCACGGCGAAGCCCGGGTCGTCGCGGTGGACGACGAAGGCGGAGATGCCGTTGGCCCGCTTCCCCGGGTCGGTGACGGCCATGACCGTGTACCACTCCGAGACGCCGGAGTTGGTGATCCAGGCCTTGGTGCCGTTGAGCACCCAGGAGTCGCCCTCGAGGCGGGCGCGGGTCTTCATGGACGCGGCGTCGGAGCCGGCCTCCCGCTCGGAGAGCCCGTAGCTGATCATCGCCCGGCCCTCGGCGATCGACGGGAGCACCTTCTGCTTCAGGTCCTCCGACGCCGACAGGATGATCGGCATCGAGCCCAGCTTGTTGACCGCCGGGATGAGCGAGGCCGAGACGTCGACCCGGGCGACCTCCTCGATGACGATGCAGGTGGCGATCGCGTCGGCGCCCTCGCCGCCGTAGCCCTCGGGGATGTGCGTGGCGTGGAAGCCGGCCGCGGTCAGCGCCTTCTGCGCCTCGACCGGGAAGCGCGCGTCGGCGTCGACCTCGGCCGCGTACGGCGCGATCTCCCGCTCGGCGATGTCGCGGACCGCGGCCCGGATCGCGTCGTGCTCCTCGGTCAGCTGGTACAGCCCGCTCGTACTCACGGGTAGATGCTAGGACGTCCCAGCAGTTCGGGGAGTGTCGCTCCCGTCACCGGCCAGTCGGGCGCGCAGCGCCGCGTCGCGGGCGACGACGGAGTCGGCCAGGTCGGCCTGGAACCGCTCGACCGCGGCCCGCAGCGCGTCGTCGGACGCGGCCAGGACGCGGACGGCGAGCAGGCCGGCGTTGCGGCCGCCGCCGATCGACACCGTGGCCACCGGCACGCCGGCGGGCATCTGCACGATCGACAGCAGGCTGTCCAGGCCGTCGAGCCGGTCCAGCGGGCGCGGGACCCCGATCACCGGCAGCGGCGTGGCCGCGGCGAGCATCCCCGGCAGGTGCGCCGCTCCCCCGGCCCCGGCGACGAGCACCCGCAGTCCGCGCCCGGCCGCCGCCCCGGCGTAGTCGAGCATCCGCTGCGGCGTGCGGTGCGCCGACAGGACGTGCACCTCGTACGGGACGCCGAACTCCGCGAGCGCCTGCGCGGCCGGCTCCATCATCGGCCAGTCGGTGTCGCTGCCCATGACGATCCCGACCAGGGGGTCCACTCAGTGCTCCTCGGGGAACGCGAAGGCGGGGTCGACCTCGCCGTCGGCCAGGTAGCGGGCGGCGGCGACGGCCCGGGCGCGCACCTCGGCGAGGTCCTCGCCCAGCGCGGTCACGTGCCCGAGCTTGCGGCCGGGGCGCTGGCCCTTGCCGTACCAGTGCAGCTTCACGTCGGGCCAGTGCGCCATGAGGTGGTGCACGCGCTCGTCGAGGCCGGGCCCGTCCCAGTCCGGCGCCGACGCCCTGCCGCCGAGCACGTTGGCCATGACGACGGCCGGCGCGGCCATCGCCGTCGACCCCAGCGGGTAGTCGAGGACGGCGCGCAGGTGCTGCTCGAACTGGCTGGTGCGCGCGCCCTCGATCGTCCAGTGCCCGGAGTTGTGCGGGCGCATGGCGAGCTCGTTGACCAGCACGCCGTCGGGGGTCTGGAACAGCTCGACGGCCATGACGCCGACGACGCCGACCCGGTCGGCGATCCGCACGGCGAGCTCCTGGGCGGCGCCGGCGGTCTCCTCGTCCAGGCCCGGGGCGGGGGCGAGGACCTCGGTGTTGATGCCGTCGCGCTGCACGGTCTCCACGACCGGCCAGACGGCGACCTGCCCGAACGGCGAGCGGGCCACCAGGACCGCGAGCTCGCGGACCAGCGGCACGCGCTCCTCGACCAGCAGGGTGCCGTACCGCTCGAGCAGGTCGGCCACCTGGTCGGGACCGTGGACGACGAAGACGCCCCGGCCGTCGTAGCCGCCGCGCGGGGCCTTCGCCACCACCGGCCAGCCGACCTCCTCGGCGAAGGCGGTCACCCGGTGGACCGTGGGCACCTCGACCCACGCCGGCTGCGGCTCGCCGGCGGCGGCGAGCGCGCGGCGCAGGACGAGCTTGTCCTGGGCGTGCACGAGCGCGTCGGGCCCGGGGGCGATCCGGACGCCCTCGCCGACCAGCGTGCGCAGGTGCTCGTTCGGCACGTGCTCGTGGTCGAAGGTGAGCACGGTGGCGCCGTCGGCCACGGCCCGCAGCGCGTCGAGGTCGCGGTGGTCGCCTATCCGGACGTCGGCGGCGACGAGCGCGGCGGACTCACCGGGGTCGGTGGCCAGCACCCGCAGCGACTGGCCGAGGGCGACGGCGGCCTGGTGCGTCATCCGGGCCAGCTGGCCGCCGCCCACCATCGCGACGACGGGCAGACCCGTGCGGGGGTCGAGGGCGGTCATGGCACGGCTGGAGGTGTCGAGGCCGGAGATGTCGGGGCCGGAGATGTCATGGCGCGGCCGAGGCTAGTGGCCCTGCGGGAGGGCTCAGCCACCGGCGGCCCGGGCGAGGACGGCGGCGCGCAGGGTGTGGCCCACCTCGTCGGCCACCTCCTGGGTGGGGTGGACGCCGTCGAGGGAGTCGCCGGACACCCAACCCTCCCCCTCCCGCGAGGTCTCCCACGGGTCGACGAACGTCCAGCCCTGCTCGATGGCGACCAGCCGCAGCTGCTCGTTGTAGGCGGTGGCGATCTGCGCACGGCCGGCGGACGGCGGGATCGCGGAGACGACGACGGCGTCCATCCGCATGGTCCGCGTGATCGCCAGGACGTTGTCGCGGCTGGCCGCCCAGTCGACGCCCTGGGCGATGTCGTTGGTCCCGGCCATCAGCACGAGGACGTCGCCCTCGACGCGGGCGGTGCCCTGGCGCATGTCCCCCGTGGTCGCCCCCGGCACCGCCCAGCCGCCGCCCAGCACGAGCGGGTCGCCGAGGGCCGCGGGCACCCACGAGCCCTCGCCCTGGACCTCGCCGTCGGCCATGGCCTGGGAGCCGGCGGTCAGCGAGTCGCCGACCACGACGAGCACGACGTCGCCGGGCTCCGCGTCGTCGGCCTGCACGTCCGGGCCGGCCGTGCACCCGGCCGTGGCCAGGGCCGCGCACAGCGCCACCAGGAGCACGGCCGCGCGGAGCCGCCGCGCGGGCTGCGGCCGGGACCGGCGGGAGCGGGAGGGCATGGGTGCGATTGTCTCGTGTGCGACGTGTGGGACCGCGCAGCGCGCGGCGGCGTGGCCGGGAGCCGCCGGACCGTACAGTCGGTGCTCGTGTCCCTCTCCCCGGCGCTGCGCCACCGCGCCGGGAGCACCTGGCACCTGCTGCTCAAGGAACTGAGCGCCTTCGGGGCCGTCGGCGCGGTCTGCTTCGTCCTCGACGTCGGCCTGTTCCAGCTGCTCTACGCCTCGGGCACCGGCGCGGTGACGGCGAAGCTGGTGTCCACGCTGGTGTCCACCACCGCGGCCTACGCCGGGCACCGGTTCTGGTCGTTCGCGCACCGCGAGCGCACCGGCTACCGGCGGGAGTACGTCGCGTTCGTGCTGGTCAACGGGCTCACGCTGCTCATGGGCCTGGCGGTCGTCGCGCTCGTGCGGCACCCGCTGGGCCAGGAGCACGCGCTGGTGCTGCAGGCGGCCAACGTCGCCTCCATCGGGCTGGGCACGGTCGTCCGCTGGTTCGCCTACCGCCGCTGGGTGTTCCCCCCGAAGGAGGAGACGGCGCCCGGACCGGCGCCGGCGCGGACCCGCGGCGGACGCCGGGTGACCGGCGCCGACCCGGCCACCAGCGGCGCCTGACGGCGGCGCCTCACCCGGCGAGGCGCGAGCCCGACCGCCCGGCGACGACCTCCAGCCGGGTCGGGATGCGGGTGCGCAGCTCCTCGAGGTGGCTGATCACCCCGACCGTCCGCCCGCCGCGGCGCAGCTCGTCGAGCACGCCCATCACCGCGTCGAGCGCCTGGGCGTCGAGGGTGCCGAAGCCCTCGTCGACGAAGAGGGTGTCCATCTGCACCCCGCCGGCCTCGGCGGTGACGACGTCGGCCAGCCCGAGGGCCAGGGCGAGGGAGGCCATGAAGCTCTCGCCGCCGGACAGGGTCTTGGTCGGCCGCCGGACGCCGGTGTACTCGTCGAGGACGTCGAGGCCCAGGCCGCCGCGGGCGCCGTGGCGGCCCATCGCGTCGCTGTGCAGGAACGTGTAGCGGCCGCGGGACATCTCCTGCAGCCGCCGGCTGGCCACCTCGGCCACCTGCTCGAGCCGCGCGGCGAGCACGAAGGACTGCAGGCGCATCTTCAGCGTGTTCGCGCCGCGGCCGCCGACCAGGTCGGCCAGCCCGGAGACCTGCTCGGCGCGGGCGCGGCGCTCGGAGAGCTCCACCTCGGCGGAGACGACGTCGCCGGCGAGCGCGTCGAGCGCACCCGCGCAGCGGCGCGCCTGGTCGAGCGCGGTCACCGCCTCCTCGCGGCGCGCGGTCAGCTCGGCGCACCGCCGCTGCCAGGCCTCGACGTCGGGGCGGTCGCCGAGGTCGGCGAGCTCCGGGTCGGCGAGGGTGGCGGCCAGGACCGAGCGGGCCTCGTCGTGCTGGCGCAGCCGCCGGTCCAGCGTGGCCAGCGCACCGTCCTCCAGCAGGGCGCCCGCCGCGTCGAGGACGTCGGCGAAGCCGGCCTCGGCGGCCCGCTTCGCGGCGGTCTCCCGGGCCTCGTCGGCGGCGGCGAGCGTGCGGTGCTCCTCCTCGGCGGCGGCGACCGCGGCCTCGCAGCGGCCGGCCGCGGCGGTGAGGCGGGCGATGCGGGCCGGCAGGTCGCGGTCGGCGCCCCGGGCGGCGTCGAGGCGGGCGGCCAGCTCCCTCTGCGCCTCGCTGCGGGCGGCGTGCTCGGCGGTGACGCGCTGCAGCGCCTCCCGGTCGGCGGCCAGGGCGGTGGTGGCGGCGTCGCGCCGCTGCACGGCGGCGGCGAGGTCGCGGCGGGCGGGCTCCACCCTGCGGGCCGCGGCCGTCACGCCGGCGAGCTCGGCCGCGGCGGTGGCCGCCCGGTCGGCCAGCTCGGCGGCGGGCAGGTCACCGGCCCGCGCACGGAGCACGGCGAGCTCCCGCTCGAGCTCCTCGACCGTCCGGCCCGCGGCGGTGCGCCGCTCGTCGGCGGCGTCGACGGACGCGCGGGCGCGCTCCTCGTCGTCGGCGGTGACCACGGCACCGGCCGGCACTGCCGGCCGCGGGTGCTCGGCGGACCCGCACACCGGGCAGTCGGCGCCCTCGGTCAGCCCGGCGGCGAGCTCGGCGGCCATCCCCTCGAGCCGGGCCGTGCGCACGTCGACCAGCCGCTCGCGCGCCTCCACCCAGGCCAGCCGGGCGGCGTCGGCGGCGGCGCGGGCGCGGGCGAGCCGGCCCACCACCTCAGCGGCACCGGTGGCCGCGTCCAGCGCGGTGCGGGCGGCCTGCTCGGCGGCGGTGAGCCCGGGCAGGCGGGCCTGCGCGGCCAGGGCGGCGTCGAGCCGCTCCTGCGCCGCGGTGACCCGGGCCGGCTCCTCCTCGACCGCCCGGGCGCCTCCCGCGACGCGGGCGGTGAGCCGCTCGGCCTCGCGGGCGAGGCGGGCGACCTCGGCGGCGAGGTCCGCGGCGCGGTCGGCCTCGGGCATCAGGGCGCGGGCCGCGGCGGCGGCGTCGCGCAGCTCCCGGGCCGGCCCGGGGCCGGCCGGACGGCCGTCGCCGACGGCGGCCCACGCGGCGTCGGCGGTCCTCCGGGCGGCGGCGGCCCGCTCGGCGGCCTGCGCGGCGCGACCGGCGGCCTGCAGGACGTCGCGGAGGACCTCGGCGCGGCGGCCGGCGTCGGCGCGCGCCCGCAGCGGCGCCAGCTCCGGCTCGCGGGCGGTGAGCCGCTCGAGTTCGGCGCGGGCGCGGTCGCGGCGGGTGTGCCGGTCGGCCAGCGCCCGTGCGGCGGTGAGCTCCGCGTCGACCCGGGCGCTGTCGGCGGCGGCGGCCTCCGCCTCGGCGCGGGCGGAGGTCAGCCGCTCGGCCGCCCGGGACCGGACCTCGCGCACCCAGGCGCCGACCGAGGCGCCGGGGCGGGCGCCGACCAGCTCGGGCGCGAGCTCCTCGGGCACCTCGACGTCGGCGATCTGGGCGACGCGGTGCAGCAGCGTGCTCACCCGGTGCCGGTCGGCGCGCAGGCCCTCCTCCGCGGCCCGCCGCTCTCCGGCCAGCCACTCCTCGGCGCGGGCGAAGCGGTCGACGTCGAAGAGCGTGCGCAGCAGCCGGCCGCGGTCCTCGGGCTCGGCGCGCAGGAAGCGGGCGAAGTCCCCCTGCGGCAGCAGCACCACCTGGCAGAACTGCTCGGCCGACAGGCCCAGGCGCACCCGCAGGTACTCCGAGCCCTCGTCGATGCGGGTGCTCACCGGCGCCCAGCCCTCGGCGGTCCGGCGCTGCACGGTGAGCTTGGCCTGCTCGGTGGTCTCGCCGGTGCCGCGCTTCTTCGGCCGGGTCTGCTCGGGGCGGCGGACGACGAGCAGCCGCTCGCCGGCCAGGGTGAGCTCGCAGGAGACCTCGGTGCGGGTGGCGGCGTCGGCGTGGTCGCTGCGCAGGCGGCGGGCCTCGCCGCGCGCGCCCGGGACCGTGCCGTAGAGCGCGAAGACCACCGCGTCGAGCAGCGTCGTCTTGCCCGCGCCGGTGGGACCCCAGAGCAGGAACAGCCCGTCGCGGGCGACGTCGTCGACCTGGACGGTCTCGGTGCCGGCGAAGGGGCCGAAGGCGGTCAGCGTGAGGGTGTGCAGCCTCACCGGGCGAGCTCCTCGCGGCCGGCCGCGCCGAGTGCCCGGGTCAGCAGGTCGCGCTCGGCGGCGGTCACCCCGACGCCGCCGCGGACGTGGGCGACGAACTCGCCGGCCACGTCGAGGTCGTCGCGGCCGCGCAGCCGCTCCTGGTAGCTGCGGCCGTCACCGCCGCCGGTGCCGCCGATCCACTCCAGGTGCACGCAGTGCGCGAACCGGCCGCGCAGCGCCCGCATCGGGTCGCTCGGGCGGACCGGGTCGGTGAGCCGGGCGGACACCCAGGCCTCCTCGGCTGCGGTGTGGGCGGGATCGGCCAGCAGGTCGTCGAGGGTGCCGGTGAGGACGGTCAGCGGGCGCGGCGCGGGCAGCGGCACGGACCGGACCCCGGCCAGTCCGCCGGCGTCGAGGTCGACCAGCCACACCTGCTTGTCCTGCCCGGCCTCGCCGAAGGAGTACCCCAGTGGCGAGCCGCTGTAGCGCATCCGGTCGAGGAGCGTCTGCGGGCGGTGCAGGTGGCCCAGCGCCACGTAGTCGACGCCGTCGAACACCGAGGCCGGGACCACGTCGACCCCGCCGACGCAGATGTCCCGCTCGCTGTCGCTGGCCACGCCGCCGCCGACGAAGGCGTGCGCCATCACCACCGAGCGGACGCCCGGCCGGAGGAAGAGGTCGGCGCGCACCCGGTCCATGGCCGCGCGCAGCACGCCCTCGTGGCTGCGCGCGTCGGTCACCCCGAGCTCGTGGCGGGCGATCTCGGGCTCCAGGTAGGGCAGCCCGTAGACCGCCACCTCCCCGTGCGCGTCGGCCAGCAGCACCGGCTCGTCCAGCCGCGCGGTCTCGGCCCGGACGTGCAGCCCCGCCTTGGTCAGCAGCGAGGAGAAGGTGCCCAGCCGCCGGGCCGAGTCGTGGTTGCCGGGGGTCAGGACCACCGTGGCGCCGGCGCCGACGAGGCGGCCGACCACCCGGTCGAGGACGGCCTGCGCGTCGGCCGAGGGCACCGCGCGGTCGTACACGTCACCGGCCACCACGACGGCGTCGACGCCCTCGGCGGCCACCACGCCGGCCAGGCCGGAGAGCACCGCCTCCTGCTCACCGAGCAGGTCCGCCCCGTGGAGGGACCGCCCGATGTGCCAGTCGGAGGTGTGCAGGAGCCGCATGGGTGCGCAGGGTAGGTCGGGGGACCGACAGGAACGGTCGCGCCCGCCGGGACCGGCAGCGGTCAGCCGCTGACCAGGGTCGGCTGCGCGGCGTCGGAGACCGGCACGCGCTGCAGGGGCATCGTCAGGTCCGGCGCGCGGCCGCCGGCGTTCTCGGCGCGCTCGTGCACCGCCGGGCGGGCCGCCCGGCTCGGCCCGGTCCTCGGCGCGTACCGCCGCATGTACAGCCGCGCGGGCTCCTCGACGTACCGCCACGTGGCCCAGGCCAGCGGGAACGGCGCGACCAGGACCAGCGGTGCCCCCAGCGAGGCGAGCGTCGAGTCCGGCTGCAGGTGCGGGACGACGTCCATCGCGGTCCACCAGACCTCGAAGACGAACAGGTGCACGAGGTAGAGCGCGAAGGAGATCCGGCCCCCGGTGACCATCCACGGGGTGCTGAGCAGCCGGGCCGGGCCGCGGTCGGCGAAGGCGAGCGCGCCGACGAGGACCGGGAAGGCCAGGACGGCCACGCCGGCGTAGTCGCCCCAGCGGGCGGCCGACCACCACACGACGACGCCGATCCACACCAGCGCGACGGCGGCCACGATCGACGCGCCCCGCCGGACCCGCTCGGTGGGCTGCACGCGGCGGACGCAGAGGGCGGTCAGGCTGCCGGCCACGAAGGCGCCGGCGATGCGCAGCAGCCACGCCCAGGCGTACTCGTGGGTGGCGTCGGTGGCGGCGATCCAGGCGAAGGGCAGCAGCGCGAGCACCGCCCCGGCACCCAGCACGGCGACGGGCAGCCGCCGGAGCCGGTAGAGCCCCAGCACGAGGACCGGGAAGACCACGTAGGCCAGCCACTCGGCCGACAGCGACCACCCCGGCCCGGGGAAGGTCGAGCCCGACACCATCGGCTGCGCCCACTGCTGGACCATGAACACCTGGGCCAGCAGGTGCACGACGTCGACGTGCGGCTGGTCCGCCTCGTGCACGTGCAGGCCACCGACGGTGAGGTGCTTGAGGGTCAGCCAGGCGGTGAAGGCGACGACGACCACGATCCAGGTCGGCCACACGCGGCTGAGCCGGTTCCAGTAGAACGCCGCCGCGGAGCGGACGCCGGCCCGCGGGCCGATCTTCGTCAGGTACGTGTGGGTCAGCACGAAGCCGCTGAGCACGAAGAACAGGTCGACGCCGAGCCAGCCGCTCATGATCAGCGGCCGCACCGGCTCGAGGACCGGCGCCCACGTCGAGCCCGGGTTGTTGCTGAAGTGGAGGACGACCACCCAGGTCGCCGCCAGGGCCCGGAGCCCCGTCAGGGCACGGATCTCACCCGGGGGCGGCCCGCCGGTCTCGCGGCCCGCGGCCTGCCTGGTTGCTGCCCGCATGGTCTCCCCCAGTCGTCGTGAAGGACCGGTCCCCTGGTCCCGCCGATGACGCTAGCGAGGTCGCGCGGTGACGTTGAGTCATGCCGTTCCAGAGTTCGCGGGGCGTGTCCGGCACAACCTGACGAACCGCTCCCACCGCTCCCGCGCGTCCCGGGAGTCACACCACCGCGGAGCGGTCGGCGTCCTCCTCGACCAGCTGGACCAGCAGCTGCTGGACGTCGTCGCAGGCGGGCAGGCGCTCGAGCACGACCGCGCCGCCCTCGCCGGCGGTCTCGACGGTGAGCGTCCCGGACCGCAGCAGCCGCTGCCACAGCGTCTGCCGGGAGGACACGTCGGTGATCCGCGAGAGCGGGACGTCGCGCCCGCGCCGCGTCAGGACGCCGGTGCGGACCAGCAGCCGGGAGGTGGTGACGACGGTGTGGGTGGTCCGCCAGCGCAGCACCGGCCGGGCGACGAGGACGGCGAGCACGACCACCGCGACGGCGAGCAGCGCCATCCGCAGCACGCCCTGCTGCCGGCCGGCCGGTACCAGCGCCGCGGTGTAGGAGCCGGCACCCACGACGACGAGGAACCACACGACCGGCCAGAACAGCGTCGTCCAGTGCGGGTGCAGGTGGACGACGACCTCCTCGTCGTCGGCCAGGAGCTTGTCGGGGTAGGGCACCCGGCCAGGATGACCGAGCCGACGCCCCGCGTCAGGCTCCGGCGGGGCGTGTCCGGACGTGCTGCACGTCTCCGCTGGCCAGCTCCACGGTGCCCTCGCCGGTGCGCACCACCAGCCGGCCGTCCCAGTCGACAGCGGTGGCGGTGCCGGCGAGCGTCGAGCCGTCGGGCAGCGTGACGGTCACCTCGGCACCCACCGTGGAGCACCAGGCGAGGTAGTCGGTCGCCAGCCCGGTGGAGACCGGGTCGCCGAGCGCGGCGGTCCAGGTGAGGTAGCGCCGCTCCAGCGCGCGGAGGAAGGCCAGCAGCACCGGCCCGCGGTCCACCGGCCCGCCGGTGACCAGCGTCAGTGACGACCCGGTGGGCGGCAGCTCCTCCCGGCGGGTGGTGACGTTGAGGCCGGTCCCGACGACGACCGCGGTGCCGGTGGCCTCGGCGAGGATCCCGGCCAGCTTCGCGCCGTCGACGGCGAGCAGGTCGTTGGGCCACTTGAGCGAGGTGCGCACGCCGGTGACCTCCCCGACGGCCTCGGCCAGCGCGACACCGGTGAGCAGCGGCAGCCACCCGCGGCGTGCCGCGGGGACGTCGGGGCGCAGCAGCACCGAGACCGTCAGCCCGGCCCGCGGCGGCGAGGTCCAGGTGCGGTCGAGCCGGCCGCGGCCGGCGGCCTGGTGCTCGGCGACGAGGACCGCACCCTCGGGGACGTCGTCTTCGGCCGCCCGCTCGGCGAGGACGGCGTTGGTCGAGCCGACCTCCTCGACGACCTCGAGCGAGCGCCAGAGCCGGCTGTCGCGGACCAGCGCGGTCTGCAGCGCCGCGGCGTCGAGCGGCGGCCGGTCCAGCGCCGACCAGCGGGCGGAGGGCGTGTCGGACACCCCTCTACGCTACGGCCCGTGAGTGCGGCTGAACTGGAGAGCGCCGGCGAGCACGTCCCCGGTGACATCGACATCCACACGACCGCCGGCAAGCTGGCGGACTTCGAGCGGCGGGTCGAGGAGGCCACGCACGCCGGGTCCCAGCGGGCGGTGGAGAAGCAGCACGCGGCGGGCAAGATGACCGCCCGCGAGCGGATCGAGGCGCTGCTGGACCCGGGCTCGTTCACCGAGCTCGACGAGTTCGCCCGCCACCGCTCCACCAACTTCGGGATGGAGTCGCGGCGCCCCTTCGGCGACGGCGTCGTCACCGGCTACGGGACGATCGATGGCCGCCCGGTGTGCGTCTTCTCCCAGGACGTCACCGTCTTCGGCGGCAGCCTCGGCGAGGTCTACGGCGAGAAGATCGTCAAGGTGCTGGACCTGGCGATCCGCAACGGCTGCCCGGTCATCGGGATCAACGAGGGCGGTGGCGCGCGCATCCAGGAGGGCGTGGTCTCCCTCGGCCTCTACGGCGAGATCTTCCGGCGCAACGTGCACGCCTCCGGCGTCATCCCGCAGATCTCGCTGGTGATGGGCGCCGCGGCCGGCGGCCACGTCTACTCCCCCGCGCTCACCGACTTCGTCGTGATGGTCGACGGGACCAGCCAGATGTTCATCACCGGTCCCGACGTCGTGAAGACCGTCACCGGCGAGGACGTCACCCTCGAGGAGCTCGGCGGCGCGCGCACCCACAACACCAAGTCCGGCGTCGCGCACTACCTGGCCGAGGACGAGACCGACGCGCTGGACTACGTCAAGGCGCTCCTGTCCTACCTGCCGAGCAACAACCTCGACCCGCTGCCCGCCGTCGAGGTCGCGCCGGTCGACGCCACGCCGGACGGCGTCACGGACGCCGACCGCGCCCTCGACACGGTCGTCCCCGACTCGGCGAACACCCCCTACGACATGCACACCGTCATCGAGCACGTGCTCGACGACGGCGAGTTCCTCGAGGTGCAGGCGCTGTTCGCGCCCAACATCGTGGTCGGCTTCGGCCGGGTCGAGGGCCGACCGGTGGGCGTGGTGGCCAACCAGCCCACCCAGTTCGCCGGCACGCTGGACATCGACGCCAGCGAGAAGGCCGCCCGGTTCGTGCGGACCTGCGACGCCTTCAACGTCCCGGTGGTCACCTTCGTCGACGTCCCCGGCTTCCTGCCCGGGACGTCGCAGGAGTGGGAGGGGATCATCCGCCGCGGCGCGAAGCTGATCTATGCCTACGCCGAGGCCACGGTCCCGAAGATCACGGTCATCACCCGCAAGGCCTACGGCGGCGCGTACGACGTCATGGGGTCCAAGCACCTCGGTGCCGACCTCAACCTGGCCTGGCCGACCGCGCAGGTGGCGGTCATGGGCGCCCAGGGGGCGGTCAACATCCTCTACCGCCGTGAGCTGGCCGACGCCGCGGACCCCGACGCCCGCCGCGCCGAGCTCATCTCCGAGTACGAGGACACGCTGCTCTCCCCGTACGTCGCCGCCGACCGCGGGTACGTCGACCAGGTGATCCGCCCCTCGGAGACCCGCATCGAGATCACCAAGGCACTGCGGCTGCTGGCCAACAAGCGCCAGACCCTGCCGCCGAAGAAGCACGGGAACATCCCGCTGTGAGCGACGAGCAGCGACCGTTGCTGCGGGTGGTGCGGGGCGAGCCCACCGCCGAGGAGCTCGCCGCGCTGACCGTCGTCGTCGCCGCCCTGTCGCAGCAGGGCCGGCCACGGCGGCGCCCGGTCCCGGTGGGCGCGTGGGCCTCGAACGCCGACACCCACCGGAGTTCGCTGCAGCCCGGCCCCGGCGGCTGGCGCGCCTCGGGACGCTTCGCGTGAGCGACAGGAGGCTGGTCCTCGCCTCGGCGTCGCCGGCCCGGCTGGCACTGCTGCGCCAGGCCGGTCTCGCCCCCGAGGTCGTCGTCAGCGACGTCGACGAGTCCACGGTGACCGCCCCGCGGGTGGCCGAGCTGGTCGCCCTGCTGGCCGCGGCCAAGGCCTCCGCGGTCGCCCGGCAGCAGGACGACGCCCTGGTCGTCGGCGCCGACTCGCTGCTGGAGTTCCGCGGCCGCGCGATGGGCAAGCCCGACGACGCCCAGGACGCGCGGGAGCGCTGGCGGCGGATGGCGGGCCGCTCGGGCGTGCTGCACACCGGCCAGGCGCTGTTCGACGTGCGCGGCGGGGCGATCGAGGCCCGCGACGTCGTCGTCACCTCGACGGTCGTGCACTTCGCCACCCCGACCGCCCACGAGCTCGAGGCCTACCTCGCCACCGGCGAGCCCCTGGCCGTCGCCGGCGCGTTCACCCTCGACGGCCTCGGCGCGCCCTTCGTCCGGCGCGTCGAGGGCGACCCGGCGGCCGTCGTCGGGCTGTCCCTGACCGCACTGCGCGAGCAGCTGGGCCGGCGGGGCCTGGCGATCACCGACCTCTGGCGGCGCTGACCCGCCGCCCGACCGTCCGGACGACGTCCCGGACGTCCTGATTACAGTCCGACCGGTCCACGAACGAGGGAGTCGTCCGGTGCAGAAGGTCCTCATCGCCAACCGCGGGGAGATCGCGGTCCGCGTCGCCCGCGCGTGCAGGGACGCCGGCCTGACCAGCGTCGCCGTCTACGCCGAGCCCGACCGGGACGCCCTGCACGTCCGCACCGCCGACGAGGCCTTCGCCCTCGGCGGGACGACGCCGGGTGACTCCTACCTGGTCATCGACAAGGTCCTCGACGCCGCCAAGCGCTCGGGTGCCGACGCCGTGCACCCCGGCTACGGCTTCCTGTCCGAGAACGCCGACTTCGCCCAGGCGGTCCTCGACGCCGGGCTGACCTGGATCGGGCCCTCCCCCCAGGCGATCATCGACCTCGGTGACAAGGTCGCCGCCCGGCACATCGCGATGAAGGTGGGCGCGCCCCTCGTCCCGGGCACCGAGGACCCCGTCGGCGGCGCCGACGAGGTGCTCGCCTTCGCCCGCGAGCACGGCCTGCCGGTGGCCATCAAGGCCGCCTTCGGCGGGGGCGGGCGCGGCCTGAAGGTCGCGCGCACCGAGGAGGAGATCCCGCACCTGTTCGAGTCCGCCGTCCGCGAGGCCGTGGCCGCCTTCGGCCGCGGCGAGTGCTTCGTCGAGCGCTTCCTCGACAAGCCGCGGCACGTCGAGGCGCAGGTCCTGGCCGACACGCACGGCAACGTGGTCGTCGTCGGCACCCGCGACTGCTCGCTGCAGCGGCGCAACCAGAAGCTGGTCGAGGAGGCGCCGGCGCCGTTCCTCACCGACGAGCAGCGGGCGCGCATCCACTCCTCGGCCAAGGCCATCTGCCGGGAGGCCGGCTACCACGGCGCCGGCACCGTCGAGTACCTCGTGGGCGTCGACGGCTCGATCTCCTTCCTCGAGGTCAACACCCGCCTGCAGGTGGAGCACCCGGTCAGCGAGGAGACCAGCGGCATCGACCTGGTCCGCCAGCAGTTCCGCATCGCGCAGGGCCTGCCGCTGGAGATCACCGAGGACCCGGCGCCGCGCGGGCACAGCATCGAGTTCCGGATCAACGCCGAGGACGCCGGCCGCAACTTCATGCCGGCGCCCGGCCCGGTCACGCGCCTGGAGATCCCCCAGGGCCCCGGCGTGCGCTGGGACTCCGGCGTCGAGACCGGCGGCGAGGTCGCCGGCGCGTTCGACTCCATGCTGGCCAAGCTGATCGTCACCGGCGCCAGCCGCGAGGAGGCGCTGCAGCGCGCCCGCCGCGCGCTGGACGAGCTCGTGGTCGAGGGCATGCCGACGGTGGTCCCGTTCCACCGCGCCGTCGTCCGTGACGAGGCCTTCACCAGCGCACCCTTCAGCGTGCACACCCGGTGGATCGAGACCGAGTGGGACAACCAGGTCCCGCCGTACTCCGCCGCGCCGGCGCAGGCCGACGAGGAGGCCCCGCGGCAGACCGTCGTCGTCGAGGTCGGCGGGCGGCGCCTGGAGGTCTCGCTGCCCGCGGGCCTGGCCGCCGGCGGCGGTGCGGCACCGGCCGGCGGCGGGGCCAAGCCGCGCAAGCGGGGCTCCGGGCACGGCGGCTCGGGGGCCTCCGGCGACGCCCTCACCGCGCCGATGCAGGGCACGATCGTCAAGGTCGCCGTCGCCGACGGCGACTCCGTGCAGGCGGGAGACCTCGTCGTCGTCCTCGAGGCGATGAAGATGGAGCAGCCCATCACCGCGCACAAGGCGGGCACCGTGACCGGCCTGTCGGCCGAGGTCGGCGCCGGCGTCACCAGCGGCGCGGTGCTCTGCACCATCGCCGACGCCGCCACCGAGTAGCCGTCCGGACGGCGTCGGGGCCCGTTCCCACGTGGGAACGGGCCCCGACGCCTCCCGGGCCGCCGGTCAGTACGCGCGGACCTGCCCGGTCCTCGCCGACCAGTACAACCCTCCACTCTGGAAGCGCTGGGCGACGTCGCCGTTGAACAGGACGGCCGCTTCCTCCACCGGGTAGCCCAGGGACCCGTTCTCGAAGCCGAGCTGCGCCCACCGGGCACGGATGGCGCCGTTGACCGGCTGGGTCCCCGAGGCCGGCGACCAGTACAGGGTGCCGCCCTGGAAGACCTGGCCGCAGCCGCCGTCGCGCAGCCCGCACACCGCGGCCCCCGTCGGGTAGCCGAGGAACCCGTTCTCGTAGCCGAGCGAGGCGTGCCGGCTGCGGATCGCGCCGTTGACGGGCTGCGCCCCGGACGCGGCCGACCAGTACACCGCCCCGCCCTGGAACACCTGCCCGCAGCCGCCGTCGCGCAACCCGCAGACCGCGGCCCCCGTCGGGTAGCCGAGGAACCCGTTCTCGTAGCCGAGCGAGGCGTGCCGGCTGCGGATCGCGCCGTTGACGGGCTGCGCCCCGGACGCGGCCGACCAGTACACCGCCCCGCCCTGGAACACCTGCCCGCAGCCGCCGTCGCGCAACCCGCAGACCGCGGCCCCCGTCGGGTAGCCGAGGAACCCGTTCTCGTAGCCGAGCGAGGCGTGCCGGCTGCGGATCGCGCCGTTGACGGGCTGCGCCCCGGACGCGGCCGACCAGTACACCGCCCCGCCCTGGAACACCTGCCCGCAGCCGCTGTCGCGCAGCCCGCACACCGCGGCCCCCGTCGGGTAGCCGAGGAACCCGTTCTCGGCACCCAGCTGCTGCCACCGGCTCCGCAGCGCACCGTTGACCGGCTGCGCGCCCGAGGCGGGCGACCAGTAGATGGAGCCGTTGGCGAAGTCCCGCCTGCAGCCGCCGTCGCGCAGGCCGCAGACCTCGGCCGTGGCGGGCGCGCCGAGCCAGCTGCCGGCGCCGCCCAGGGCGGTCCACCGGGCGGTGATCGGACTGTCGCTCATCGGCCCGTCGGCCGGCGTCGTGACCGAGACGGTCGCGCCCGTGGCCGACGTGGCGGTCACGCGGACGGTGAGCGAGCCGCCCAGCGTGACGGAGGCGTCCGCCGGGAGCACGGTCTGGAAGTCGCTGTCCCACCGGGCCACGGGCGACGGCGTGCCGTCGAGCAGCAGCGCCGTGTCGCTGCGCGGACCCGGGCCGGTCCGGTGCACCAGCACGCCGGGCTCCACGTCGACCCAGTTGCGGTCGGGGTCGCCGAGCCAGTCGTCCTGGCCGACGGCGGTCCGGTACTCGACCCAGTAGCCGGCCCCGTCGGCGGCGGTCAGCGCCAGCACGCGGGTGCCGGTACGCCCGCCGAGCGGGGCGAGCGTCCAGGTGCCGCCGGGCGTCGAGGAGCCGACCGACACCTGCGCCGAGGAGGGCAGCAGGCCGAGCCGGGCCGCCTGGGGCGCGTTGAGCGAGCCGACCTCGCCCCACGAGTAGCCCATGACGTCGTAGTAGTCGGCGTAGGCGTCCGTCTCGCACGGCGCGGTCTCCGGCGAGGCGTCGCACTGCACCGCCGACGAGTGGCCCAGGCCGAAGTTGTGGCCGAGCTCGTGGGCGATCACCGAGGTCTCGACGGCCCGCACGTAGAGGGACCCGCCGGCGCCGCGGGACGTGCCGATCCGCGCCAGGCCGAACGCGCAGGGGTCCCGGGGGTCCGAGTAGCCGGGGACGTACAGCAGCAGGTGCTTGCCGGGCCCGGGCGTCCAGTCCGCCAGCTGCCGGTCGACGTCGTCCCACAGGGCCGAGGACGAGTCGCACAGCACGTCGCTGGAGATCCACGCCTCCGGGCCGGCGGTCGCGTGGACGCGCACGGCGCCGTCGCTCTGGGTCTCCCAGAAGTCCGCGACCGGCCCGTTCACCTGGTCGACGAGCTGCTGCACGGTGGTGCCGTCGGCGGACACGCCCCGGGGGAGGACCCGCACCACGGTGACCTCGTTGGTGTACGGCGCCGAGGCCGGCGCCGGCGGGACCGTCTCCGCGGGGGCCACGACGTCGGCGTCGAGGACCTCGTGCACGGGCTCCTGCGCACCGGCCGGGTCGGGCACCTCGTCCCCGAGCGTCACCTCGACGGTCGCGCCGACCGGGACGTCGGCGACGCCCTCGGTCTCGACCCGCACGCTCGTGCCGTCGTCGGCGCTGACCCAGCTGACCAGGGCGTCGTCGGCATGCGCGGCGGCGTCGTCGGCGTCGGCGTGCTCGGCCCAGGCCTGGACGAGCTCGCCGACGACGGTGTCACCGGCGGCCGGCTCGTCGTCGGCGGTGGCCGGCCCGGTCCCCAGCAGGGGGACGAGGACGGCGGTGAGGGCCGCGACGGGAACGAGCCGCAGGCGGGAGGTGAGGGGCACGCACTTCTCCTGGTCAGGGGCCGTCGGGGAACGGCTCTGCTCCCTCATCGGCGGATCCGGGCCGGGAGCGCACCCTCCGACGGGGGGAGGTCAGCCGCGGCGCAGCAGCGGGAGGACCCGCCTGCCCGCCAGCGCCGCGCCACCGGCGCCCACGACGCCGCCGGCGGCCAGCGCCGGGGTGGTCCAGCCGCTGCCGGCCGGCTCGGGGGCGGCGGCCTCGACCGGGGCGGCGGCGACCGGGGCGGGGTCCGCGGCCGCGGGGACGGGGGCGACCGCAGCGGCCTCGGCGGGGACCGACGGCGCGGCCGCAGGGGCGGGCGCCGGCGCGGGGGTGGTGCCGGCGCCCGGCAGGACCGCCGGTGCGGCGGCCGGGGCCGGGGCGGGGACGGCGGCCGCCGGGGGCGTGCGGACGACGGTGACCGTGGCGCCGGCCGGGGTGACGGCGTCGACGGTGACGGTGAGCTCGCCGCCGGCGACGGTGACCGGCACGCCGGGCCGCAGCGCGGTCTGCAGGTCGTCCTCCCAGCCGCCCGCGGCCGACGGGCTGCCGTCGAGCAGCAGCGACGTGTCGGGCAGGGCGCCGGCGCGGTGCAGCAGCACGCCGCTGTCGAGCCGGTAGCGGTTGTCCGAGGCCAGCCAGGCGTCGCGCCCGACGGCGGTGCGGTACTCGAGCCAGTAGTCGGTGCCGGCCGCGTCGGTCAGCCGCAGCGCGCGGGTGCCGGTCCCGCTGCCGACCGGCGCGAGGGTGGCCGTCGTCGTCCCGGCGCCGGCGGTCTGCGTGGCCGCGGCGGGCAGCACGCCGAGCCGCTGCGCCTGCGCGGCGGTGAGGGTGCCGATCCGGTCCCAGGAGACGCCCATGACGTCGTAGAAGTCGCGGTAGGCGGCGGTGCGGCAGGTGCCGTCCTCCACGCTCGCGTCGCACTGCAGGCCGCTGGAGTGGCCGAGACCGAAGTTGTGGCCGAGCTCGTGGGCGATGACCGAGGCGAGGTCGTCGCGGACGTAGAGGCGGCCGCCCGACGCGACGCCCGCGCCGACCTGGCCGAGGGCGTAGGAGCAGCCGGGCAGGTCGCGCGGCTCGCTGCTCACGTAGAGCAGCAGGTGGCGGCCCGGGCCGGGCACGAAGCCCACGCGCGCGGCGACCTCGTCCCACAGGGCGGTGGGGTCGGCGCAGCCGGCGGCGGTGGTGATCCAGTCGTGCGCGGCGGTCACGCCGACGGTCACCGCACCACCGGTCTGCTCGGACCAGAAGCCGGCGACGCCGTCGTTGACCGTGTCCACGACGTCGGCCAGCGCGGTGCCGTCCGGGACCCCGCCCAGCGGCGCGACCATCGCGACGGTGACCTGGTTGGTGACCGAGCCGGCCGGGACGGTGGTGGCCGGCCGGGCCGCGCGCAGCACCTGCGTGTCGAGCACCTCGAGGGCCGGCTCGTAGCCGTCCGCCGCCGCGTCGTCCTCGGTGCTGCCGCCGACGGTGACCTCGACGGTGCTGCCGAGGTCGATGCCCTCGACCGCGCCGGCCGGGACCCGCACCGAGCTGCCGTCGGCGCCCTCGACGAAGGTCAGCGGCTCCTCGTGCGACTCCCCCGCGTGCTGGCCCTCGAGCGAGGTCTCCGGCCAGGCCTGCACCAGCTCCCCGACCACCGTGGTGGCGCCGTCCTCGGCGTGCGCCACGGCCGCGGGGCCGGCGCACAGCGCGACGACGGCACCGGCGAGGGCCAGCGACCGGGTGAGGACTCGGGAGGCGTGCATCCCTCCCGGCATCGGCGGTCCGGCGTCCCAGGTGCACCAGCCGGGACCCGTCCTGTCACACGCGCCCCGGGCGCCTCGTCCCGCGCGCCCCGCGCGTCACACCCGTCAGGCGAGCGCGTCCGCCCCCATCAGCCTCCGGCCGGCCTCGGTGATCGAGCCCGACATCGACGGGTAGATGGCGAAGGTCTGCGCGAGGTCGCTGACGGTCAGGCCCTTGGTGACCGCCAGCGCGATCGGCAGGATCAGCTCGCTGGCGCCCGGGGCCACGACCACTCCCCCGACGACGACGCCGGTGGCCCGGCGGGCGAAGAGCTTCACGAAGCCGGCGTGCAGGTCGCTCATCTTGGCCCGCGCGTTGGTGGCCAGCGGCAGCCGGACGACGTCGAGGTCGTGGTGCTCCGGCAGCGTCTTCTCCTGGACGCCGACCGTGGCGATCTCCGGGTGGGTGAAGACGTTGGCCGCCACGGTCTTGAGCCGGATCGGCTGCACGGCCTCGCCGAGCGCGTGCCACATGGCGATCCGGCCCTGCATGGCCGCGACGCTGGCGAGCTGGAAGACGCCGGTGACGTCGCCGGCGGCGTAGATGCCGGGCACGTTGGTGCGCGAGACCCGGTCGACGACGACGTGGCCGGAGTCCCGCAGCTCCACGCCGCACGCCTCGAGGTTGAGCCCGGCGGTGTTCGGCACGGTGCCGACGGTCATGAGCGCGTGCGAGCCCTCGACGGTGCGCCCGTCGGTGAGCTCGACCAGCACGCCCTTCTCGGTGCGGGTGACGCTCGCGGCCCGGCCGCGCTCGGCGATCCGCCCGCCGCGCGCCTGGAAGACCTCCTCGAGGACCTCGGCGGCGTCGGCGTCCTCGCCGGGCAGCACCTGGTCGCGCGAGGACACCAGCGTCACCGGCACACCGGCCTCGAGGTAGCCGGAGGCGAACTCCGCGCCGGTCACGCCCGACCCGACGACGACGAGGTGCTCGGGCAGCTCGTCGAGGTCGTAGAGCTGGCGCCAGTCGAGGATCCGCTCGCCGTCGGGCTCGCTGCCCGGCAGCACGCGGGGGTCGGCGCCGGTGGCGATGAGGACGACGTCGCACTCGAGCGTCTCCTGCACGCCACCCTCGCGGTCGAGGACCTCGACGCGGTGCTCGACCAGCCCGCGGACGTCGTCGGCGAGCCGGCCCTGGCCGGCGATGAGGCGCACGCCCTCGCCCTCGAGGCGGGCGTGGATGTCGGCCGACTGCGCGACGGCGAGGCCCTTGACCCGGGCGTTCACCGCGGCGAGGTCGAGGCCGACGGTGGCGAGGTCGGTGCCGCGCAGGCCGAGGACGCTGGAGTCGCGGACCGAGGTCATGGTGCCGGCGGCGGCGATGAGGGTCTTCGAGGGCACGCAGTCGGTCAGGACGCTGGCCCCGCCGAGGCCGTCGCGTTCGACGACGGTGACCTGCGCGCCGAGCGAGGCGGCCACGAGCGCGGCCTCGTAGCCGGCCGGGCCGCCGCCGATGATGACGATGCGGGTCATGGGGTCTCTCCTGCGTCGTGGTGCGGGATGCGGACCCATCCTCCCAGCCGGGGCAGCCTGTGTCGGCAGACTCACGGGTCGTACCGGCCACACCGCCCGTAGGCTCGGGCGGCGATGGTCCTCTACGCCGCCTACGGGTCCAACATGGACCCCGCCCAGATGCTGCGCCGCTGCCCGGCCTCGCCGCACGTGGGCACCGGCTGGATCCGCGGTTGGCGGCTCGCCTTCGGCGGTGAGGAGTTCGGCTGGGAGGGCGCGCTGGCCACCCTCGTGCCGGCCGAGGACAGCGAGGCGCCGGGCGTCTTCGTCGCGCTCTACGACCTCACGCCCGCCGACGAGCGGGAGCTCGACGCCTGGGAGGGCGCCGACCGCGGGCTCTACCGCAAGCTCAACCTGCGGGTGCACACGCTCGGCGGCGACGTCGTCGCCTACGTCTACGCGCTGGACGCCTTCGAGGGCGGGCTGCCCTCGGCGCGGCACCTGGGCGCGATCGCCGACGCCGCGGAGGCCGCCGGCGCCCCCGACGACTACCTCGCCGAGCTCCGCGCCCGCGACTGCCGCTCGGCCTTCTGACCCGCGGGGACCTCCTCCGGCGCAGTGCGCCGGTCGGGTGCCGACCCGCGCCGTGGGCACTGGCGGACTCGTCCGTCACACCCGTCCCTCCCGCCGTCCGGCACCACAGTCGATCCGTCACCTGACGGCTACCCAGCGTTAGCCTCGGGCGGACGTCGCGGCGCCCACCGGGTGGCCCGACCGACCGGGACGACAGAGGAGCACGACCTGCTGGGCAACCTGACGCTGGACGACACCGGCCTGGCCTTCTCGGCCGAGGCCGGCGACGAGGACCGCGTCCTCGACCTGCTGCTGGACGGCCGCCGGATCTGGTCCTTCCGCGTGGGCGACGCCCCGCCGTGCGACGGGGACCCGGGACGCCGGGGCTTGGCCTGGCCGCGGTCCCTCGTGCCCTTCCTCCACGGCACCGCCGACTTCGCCCTCCGCCCGGTGCACGGCGGGGCGGACACGGTCGAGGCGACCGGCCGCTTCGGCACCGCGTCCGGCCGCGTCCGCTTCGTCGACCCCCACGGCGTGCAGCTGATCGTCAACAAGTGGGGCAACCTCGGGCACGCCCTCGCGGACTACGACACGGGCATGGTCGACCGGCTGCTGGACAACCTCGACGAGGTCCGGGCCGTCATCGCCAAGCACTCCGACGTGGACGTCTACGTGACCGGGGGAACGCTCCTGGGCCCCTACCGCGACGGCAGGGTCATGCCCAACGACGACGACGCGGACCTGGCCTACCTCAGCCGGCACAGCCACCCCGTCGACGTCGTCCTGGAGGCCTTCCGCCTCGGCCGTGCGCTCGTCGCCGAGGGGATGACCGTCATCCGGCTCTCCGCGGGGCACGTGCAGCTGCACTTCGAGCACGAGGGGCTCGCCGACGGCTACGTCGACGTCTTCTCCGGGTGGATCGACGACGGCTGGTGGTACCAGGTCTTCCCGGTCCGCCAGCGCGTCCGGCGCGAGCAGCTGGTGCCCGTCGACACCATCGACGTCCAGGGCCGCCCCGAGCCGACCTGCCGCGAGCCCGAGGTCATGCTCGACGCGATCTACGGTCCCGGCTGGGCCACGCCGGACCCCGCGTTCCGGTTCCAGCTCCCGCCGGCCACCGGTGCCCGCATGTACGGGTGGCTGTCGGACCAGAACATGGACCGCGAGACCTGGCAGGACCACTACCGGTACGGCGCCCCCACGGCTCCCGCACCGGGCAGCCGGCCGTCGGACTACGCCCGCTGGGTGGCCGGCCGGATCCCCCAGGACGGCCCGGTGCTCGACCTCGGCGCCGGCCGGGGGGACGACACGCTCTGGTTCGCCGGGCGCGGGCACCGCGTCGACGCGCTCGACTACGTCGACACCGGCATGGCCGGGGCCCTGCGCACGGCCGAGGCGTGCGGCCTCCCCGTGCGGTTCCGCGTCCTCAACCTCAACGACGTCCGCCGCGTGCTGGTGGCCGGCGCCGAGATCGCCGCCCGCCGGGAACCCGTCACGGTCTTCGCCCGGGGCCTGCTCGGCTCCCTCGTCGACGTCGCCCGTCCCCGGTTGTGGCGGCTGCTCGCCATGGTCCTGCGGACCGGCGGGCAGGCCCACCTCGACGTCCCCCGGGAGTCCTGGAAGCCGGAGCCCGGCACCGGCGAGCCCCTCCACCGGGCCGTGCCGCTCGACGTCCTCGCCGCCGAGATGGCGCCGTTCGGGCTGCGGGTCGACGAGACCCACGAGGCCGAGGAACCGCACGACGACACGCCCTGGGGCACCGGTCCCCGGGTGCTCCCCACGACGAGGATGGTGATCACGTGGCAGCGACGGCCACGCTGAAGGCCCTGGTCAAGACGCCGGTCAAGCGTCTGCGCCGGGCCTTCGTCCCCGAGTACCAGGACCTGCTCGCCCAGGTCGGCGACCTGCAGGGCCGGCTCGGTCCGCTGCAGGACCTGCCCGCCGAGGTGCACCGGCTGCGCGAGCGGCTCGACGACGCGCAGGCACGGATCCGCGAGCTCGAGGACGGGCTGCACGAGGCGCGCCGGCTGAACCTGCGGATCGCCGAGCTCACCGACGTCGTCACCGAGGTGGTCCTGCCGCTGCACGACCGCGACATCGACCCCTCGGTGTTCGCCGGCCTCCCCGACGACACCCGCTGACCGGCCGGAGGAACGACGTGTACTCACTGGTCCTGCTCAACGGCGGGAGCGGCACCCGCATGGGAGCCCCGCGGCCCAAGCAGTTCCTCAAGGTCAACGGGATCCCGATCCTGGTCTACTCGCTGGTGGCCGTGGACGCCGTCCCCGAGATCGACCAGATCGTCCTGAACTACCCCGAGGGCTGGCGGGCGGACGTGGAGAAGATCGTCCACGACTACGCCGTCCGCACGCCCGTCGACCTCGTGCCCGCCGGCGCGACCCGGCAGGAGTCGGTCGCCCGGGCACTCGAGCTGGTGGCCAACGACGACGTCGTGCTGCACGAGGCGGCCCGGCCGCTCGTCGGCCCCGGCGACTTCGCCCGGCTCATCGCCGCCCCGCAGCGCAACGTCAGCTTCATGGCGCCGATCCCCTTCACCGTCGCCCCGGTGGACCCGGAGACCGGCACGGTGACCGGGTACCTCGACCGCGACCGGCTCCGCAACGTCCAGCTGCCGCAGAAGTTCGCGCGCGCGGACCTGGAGAAGGCGCACGCGTACGCCGCCGACGAGGGCCGGTCCTACACGGAGGACGCCACCCTCGTGGCCGCCGCCGGGCTGTCCGTGCACTTCATCGACGGCGCCGACAGCAACATCAAGGTCACGACACCGACCGACATCCACCTGGCGGTGTCCCTTCTGCACGGGAGCGACGACGGTGAGTGAGCAGCGGTCGGTCATGGTCACCGGCGCCTCCAAGGGCATCGGACTGGCCACCGCGGAGCGTTTCGCCCGCCGCGACGACGTCGGCCAGGTGGTCGTCGTCGCCCGGGACTCGCCGGCCTTCGACCAGGCCGTCGCCCGGCTGGAGGCCGTGGCCTCCCCGTCGGTGAAGGTCTGGCCCCACCGCGTCGACCTCGCCGACCGGGCGGCCACCCTCGCGCTCGTCGACGACGTGTACGCCATGCACGGCAACGTCGACGTGCTGGTCAACAACGCCGGCTACACCCGGCCCGAGCCGATCCACCAGATCGACTTCGCCGAGTTCGAGCGGACCATGGCGGTGAACCTGTACGCGCCGTTCACCGTCGTGCAGGGGCTGCTGCACGCCGGCAACCGTTTCGAGGTGGTCGTCAACGTCGCCTCGACCGCCGGGATGAACGGCCGGTCCGGGTGGCTGACCTACTCGGCGTCGAAGGCCGCGGTCATCAACATGAGCGAGGTCATGCGGGAGGAGCTGGCCATCTACGGGACGCGGGTCGCCTGCGTCTCCCCCGGCCGGTGCGCCACGGACCTGCGCCGTGCGCTCGCCCCCGACGAGGACCCGGCCACGATCATGCAGCCCGGGGACGTCGCCGCCGCCATCGAGATGCTGGCCTCCGACGTGGGCCGCTTCGTCGACAGCGCCAACCTCGTCGTCCGGCAGTAGGTCAGTCCCCGGCCACCGGCCGCCCGGCCTCGCCGAGGAAGGTCTCGAGCAGCTGCCGGGCGGCCAGCGCCGGGGTGAGCTCGCCGGCCAGCACCGCCTTCTCCAGCTCCGGCGCCGACGACCGGACCGCCGGGTGCGAGCGCAGCCGGTGCTCGAGCCCGTCGCGCACCAGCTGCCAGGTCCAGCGCACCTGCTGGGTGCGGCGGCGCTCGTCGAACGCCCCCGACGCCCGCGCCCGGTCCTGGTGCTCGACCAGCTCGGCCCACACCTCGGCCAGCCCCTCGCCGGTCAGCCCGGCACAGGTGAGCACCGGCACGTCCCAGTCGGAGTGCCCGCGCAGCATCCGGATCGCCCCGGCCAGCTCGCGGGCGGCCTTGCGCGCGTCGCCGGCGGCGGGCCCGTCGGCCTTGTTGACGGCGATGACGTCGGCGATCTCGAGGATGCCGCGCTTGATGCCCTGCAGCTGGTCGCCGGTGCGGGCCAGCGTGAGGAATAGGAACGAGTCGACCATCTCCGCGACGGTGACCTCGGACTGCCCGACGCCCACGGTCTCCACCAGCACGACATCGTGACCGGCCGCCTCGACGACGACCATCGACTCGCGCGTGGCCTGCGCGACCCCGCCGAGCGTGCCCGACGTGGGCGAGGGCCGGATGAAGGCGTTCGGGTCCACCGACAGCCGCGCCATGCGGGTCTTGTCGCCGAGGATCGACCCGCCCGAACGCGCCGACGACGGGTCGACGGCGAGCACGGCGACCCGGTGGCCCTGCGCGGTGAGGTCCACGCCGAGCTGGTCGATGAACGTCGACTTGCCCACGCCCGGCACGCCGCTGATGCCGATGCGCCGGGCGTTCCCCGCGTGCGGCAGCAGCTCGACCAGCAGCTCCTGCGCCCGCTCGCGGTGGTCGGCGCGGCGCGACTCGACCAGCGTGATCGCCCGCGCCAGCGACCGTCGGTCGCCGCCGAGCACCCCCTCGACGAGCGCCGGGACGTCCGGCCCAGGCATCAGACGGTCCCGGGGGCGGCAGAGATGGCCATTTCTGCCGCCAGGAGCGGTGAGGACATCAGTGGCCGAGGCGCTGCGACAGCGTCCGCAGCAGCTCCTGCGCCGCCTCGGCGATGACCGTGCCCGGCGGGAACACCGCGGCCGCGCCCATCTCCTTGAGCGTCGGGACGTCGTCGGGCGGGATGACGCCGCCCACGACGACCAGGACGTCGTCGGCACCGAGTTCGGCCAGCGCGTCGCGCAGCGCGGGCACCAGCGTGAGGTGGCCGGCGGCCAGCGACGAGACGCCGACGACGTGCACGTCGGCCTCGACCGCCTGCCGGGCGACCTCCTCCGGCGTCTGGAACAGCGGGCCGACGTCGACGTCGAAGCCGAGGTCGGCGAACGCGGTGGCGATGACCTTCTGTCCCCGGTCGTGGCCGTCCTGGCCCATCTTGGCGACCAGGATCCGCGGACGCCGTCCCTCGGCGTCGGCGAACGCCTCGGTCGACCGGCGGGTCTCCTCGACCGGCCCGGAGCTGCCTGCCTCGTCGCGGTACACACCGGAGATGGTGCGCACCTGACCGGCGTGACGCCCGTAGACCTCCTCGAGCGCGTCGGAGATCTCCCCGACCGTCGCCCTGGCCCGCGCGGCGTCGACGGCCAGCTTGAGCAGGTTGTCGCCGAGGTCCCGGCCCCGGCGTCCCTCGGCGCCCGCGCGGGCGGCGTCGGTGAGCCGGCGCAGGGCGTCCCGGACGGCGGAGTCGTCGCGCGAGGCCCGGAGCTCGGAGAGCTTGGCCTTCTGCTGGGCGAGCACGTCGGCGTTGTCGACGCGCAGCACCTCGATCGCCTCGTCGGCCTCGACCCGGTACTTGTTGACGCCGATCACCGGCTGCCGGCCGGAGTCGATGCGCGCCTGGGTGCGGGCGGCGGCCTCCTCGATGCGCAGCTTGGGGATGCCGTCGTCGATGGCCTGCGCCATGCCGCCGTGCTCGGCGACCTCCTCGATGTGCGCCCAGGCGCGGCGGGCCAGGTCGTAGGTCAGCTTCTCCACGTACGCCGAGCCGCCCCACGGGTCGATGACCCGCGTCGTGCCCGACTCCTGCTGCAGCAGCAACTGGGTGTTGCGGGCGATCCGCGCGGAGAAGTCGGTGGGCAGCGCCAGCGCCTCGTCGAGGGCGTTGGTGTGCAGCGACTGGGTGTGCCCCTGGGTGGCGGCCATCGCCTCCAGGCAGGTGCGGACGACGTTGTTGTAGACGTCCTGCGCGGTCAGCGACCAGCCCGAGGTCTGCGAGTGGGTGCGCAGCGACAGCGACTTGTCGTTCTGCGCGCCGGCCTCCTTCATGAGCCGGGCCCACAGCAGCCGTGCCGCCCGCAGCTTGGCGACCTCCATGAAGAAGTTCATGCCGATGGCCCAGAAGAAGGACAGCCGCGGCGCGAACGCGTCGACGTCCAGACCTGCCTGTTTGCCCGCGTCCACGTACTCCACGCCGTCGGCCAGCGTGTACGCCAGCTCCAGGTCGGCCGTCGCCCCGGCCTCCTGCATGTGGTAGCCGGAGATGGAGATCGAGTTGAAGCGCGGCATCTCCTGCGAGGTGAACGCGAAGATGTCGCTGACGATCTGCATCGAGGGCTTCGGCGGGTAGATGTAGGTGTTGCGGACCATGAACTCCTTGAGGATGTCGTTCTGGATGGTCCCAGCCAGCTGCTCCGGAGCGACCCCCTGCTCCTCGGCGGCGAGCACGTAGAGCGCCAGCACCGGCAGCACCGCGCCGTTCATGGTCATCGAGACCGTCATCCGGTCCAGCGGGATGCCGTCGAAGAGCTGTCGCATGTCGAGGATCGAGTCGATCGCCACCCCGGCCATGCCGACGTCGCCCGCCACGCGCGGGTGGTCGGAGTCGTAACCGCGGTGGGTGGCGAGGTCGAAGGCGACCGACAGGCCCTTCTGCCCGGCGGCGAGGTTGCGCCGGTAGAACGCGTTGGACTCCGCCGCGGTGGAGAAGCCCGCGTACTGGCGGACCGTCCACGGCTGGGTCGTGTACATCGTCGGGTAGGGGCCGCGCAGGTAGGGCGGCAGGCCGGGGTAGGTCCGCAGGAAGTCCAGCCCGGTGAGGTCGGCCGGGGTGGCCAGCGGCGGGACGGCGATGCCCTCGGGGGTCTCCCAGGTCGCCTCCTCCACGCCGCGGCCGGTGGCCTCCTCGAACGCCTTGGCCCAGTCGTCGGCCGTCGTCCGTGCGGCCGGGCGACCCAGCTCGACGCCGCCGAAGTCGGGGATCCCGCTCATGCCCGCTCCTCCTCCACACGAGTGGCAGAGATGGCCATTTCTGCCGTCAAGCCGAGTTGGTCGTGCACCGTCCTCAGCACGTCGAGCGCGTCGCACCCGGCGTACACGTACCCGTCGACGCCGTCCACCCCCAGCGACGGCTTCCCGGCCAGCCACACGTGCGCGGCGCCGGCCGACCGCAGCTCCGCGGCCAGGGCGGCCGCCGACTCCGCGTAGTCGCCGTCGGTGCCGCAGATGCAGGCCACCGTCGTGGAAGCGCGGGCGAACCCGGAGGCGCCGTCGCCGGCCGGGGTGGCCACGCCGCCGGCCTGGAACAGGTTGCCGGCGAAGGACGCCCGCGCGGTGTGGCGGGCGACCGAGCCGAGGGTCGCCAGGTACACCTGCGGCCGCTCCCCCGCGGCGTCGGCGCGGTCGCGCAGCTCCTCGTACTCCTGCGCGGCGCGCACGCGCGGCAGCCCGCCGGTGGGGTGCAGGTCGGCGGCGGGCTGGCGCCGGGGCAGCTTCTCGGAGAGGTTGGGGAACTCGCTGACGCCGGTGATCGCGTCGGCGCGCGTCGCCAGCCGCTTCGCGCGGGAGTCCCACGCGGCGGCCAGCCGGTCGCGGACCAGCCCCGACGACAGCGCCGCGGCCAGTCCACCGGCCCGCTCGATCTCGGTGAACCACGCCCACGCCGCCTGCGCGAGGTCCTCGGTCAGCGACTCGACGTACCAGGAGCCGCCGGCCGGGTCGAGGACGCGGGCGAGGTGCCCCTCCTCGACCAGCAGGTTCTGCGTGTTGCGCGCGATCCGGCGGGAGAAGGCGTCGGGCAGGCCGAGCGCGGCGTCGAAGGGCTGGACGGTGACGACGTCGGCGCCGCCCACGCCCGCGGCGAAGCAGGCCACCGTGGTGCGCAGCATGTTCACCCACGGGTCGCGCCTCGTGGTCATCACCGACGACGTCACCGCGTGCTGACGCTGGGCGCGCGCGTCCGGCGAGGCGCCGCTGACCTCGCCGACCCGGTCCCACAGCCGGCGGGCGGCGCGCAGCGCGGCGATCGTCGTGAACTGGTCGGCGCTCGCGGAGTAGCGGAACTCCAGCGCGGCGAACGCCTCGTCCACCGGCAGGCCCTGCCCTCCGTCCGCGGGGTCGGTGAGCGCGCGCAGGTAGGCCGCGCCGGCGGCGAGCGAGCAGCCCAGCTCCTCCACCGCGGTGGCGCCGGCGTCGGCGTACACGGTGGCGTCGACGACGACGGTGCGCCAGCCCGCGGGGGCGCGCCGCGCGACGCCGGCCAGCCCGGTGAGGTCCTGCTCCTCCCCCGAGGCCGCCTGGTCGCCCAGCGGGTCCAGGCCCAGGGAGCCGCCCGGCGCGAGGTCGGTGCGGCCCTCGACGAGGGCGAGCAGGGCCTCAGCGGCCGGGAGTCCGCCGGAGACCGCGACCGGCGCGAGGTCGAGGTAGACGTCGGCGAGCACGTCGGACAGCGACCCCACCGGGACCGCGCCGTCGCCCAGGTGCAGCCACAGCGAGGTGACGCCGTTCTCCAGGTCGGCCGCGACCGCCTCCCGGGTGACGGCGACGTCGGGGTGCGCGTGCCGCTGCCGGACGTCCCACCCGGCGGGCACGCCGCGCTCGGGGGCCGCGCCCGCCCGGGCACCGCGCACGAACGGCGGCAGCCCGGGCACGCCCACGGCGGCGGGCAGGTCGCCGGCGTCGTCGGCGGTGTAGAGCGGCGAGACGCTGACGCCGGTGGCGACCGTGCGGCGCAGGGCGTCCTCGACGGGGTCGGGCAGCTCCTCCCGGCCGGACTTCCGCAGGACGCCGGCCACCAGCTCGCGCCAGCGGTCGCGGTCGACGGGTGCGAAGCCGCCGGCCAGGGACAGCTGCTCGGGGACGGCGTGCTCGGCGGGGACCTCGTCGTCGCCCGGAGAGGCGGTGTCGGTGGCGCTCATCGGTGAACTCCTCCCAGTCGAGGAACGTTCTACCGGCGCTCGCCGGACCGCGGACGCGCGGGGTGGCCCCCGGCGGGCGCACCGGCGGCGGGCGCGGAGGTCCCGGCGTCGGCGGCCAGTGCCTGCAGCGCGGTGCGCACCATGAGCCGGACGCCGACACCGATCGCCCGCTCGTCGACGTCGAAGGTGCCGCGGTGCAGGTCCAGCGGCGGGCCGCCGCCGTGCGTGCCCAGCCGGGCCAGCGCGATCGGCAGGACGTCGGCGAACCAGCCGAAGTCCTCCCCGCCCATGCTCTGCGGCGACTGGCGGACGTTCTCGGCACCCACCGTCTGCATCGCCGCCGTGCGGATCAGCGCCACCGCCCGCGGGTCGTTGACCACCGGCGGGACACCCGGCACGTACTCCACCTCGACGCCGGCGCCGGTGGGCGCGACCACCTGCTCGACCAGCCGGCGCAACAGCTCCTCGGCACGCTTCCACTCGTCGCGGTCGAGCACCCGCACGGTGCCGCGCAGCGTGCCCCGCTGCGGGATGGCGTTGGCCGCGACACCGGCGTTGACCGCACCCCACACCAGCGAGAACCCGGCGCGGGGGTCGACCTGCCGCGACAGCAGGCCGGGCAGCCCGGTGACCAGGCGGCCGAGCGCGTCGACGAGGTCGACGGTCAGCTGCGGGCGGGCGGTGTGCCCGCCGGGGCCGGTGAGCGTGACGTCGATGCGGTCGCAGGCCGCGGTGATCGAGCCGGTGCGCAGGCCGACCGTGCCCACCGGGATCGCCGGGTCGCAGTGCAGCGCGAACGCCCGCGAGGCGCCGTCGAGGACGCCGGCCGCCAGCACGTGCGTGGCGCCGCCGGGCACGGTCTCCTCGGCCGGCTGGAAGACGCAGCGCACGGTGCCGGGCAGGTCGTCGAGGCCGGCCAGCGCCAGCACCGCGCCGAGCGCGACGGTGGTGTGCACGTCGTGCCCGCAGGCGTGGCACATGCCCTCGCGGGTGGAGGCGTACGGGACGTCCTTGAGGTCGGCCAGCGGCAGCGCGTCGATGTCGGCGCGCAGCACCACGGTCGGCGACCCGGACCCGACCTCCACCACCAGCCCGGTGCCGCTGGGCAGCCGGCGCGGGGCGAGCCCGGCCTCGGTGAGCCGCTGCTCGAGGTAGGCCGTCGTCTCCACCTCGGCGTAGGCCAGCTCCGGGTGCATGTGCAGGTGGCGGCGGACGCGGACCAACTCGGGGAGGCGCTCGTCGACCCAGGCGTCGAGCCCGGCGGCCAGCTCCTCGGGGGTCCGGGTCATGCGGCGTGCCCGCCGGCACACGCCGCCGGGCCGGGGACGGGGCCATCGTGAGCGGAGGCGGGACCATCGTGAGCGGAGGCGGGGCCATCGGGGCCGGCGACCGGCCCGGAGGTGGGCAGTCCGTGCTCCCGCTCGGACAGCAGCAGGTCGACGACGGCGCGCAGGTCGCCGCCGGAGGCCAGCGCCGCGGCGCGCTGCCGCTGGTAGGAGGCGCCCACGGCGAGCACCCGCTCCACCCCGGCGAGCTCGGTCTCACAGCCGAGCCGCTTCGCCGTCGGCGCGAGGTCCTCGGCGAGGTCGAGCAGCGCCTGCCGCACCGGCCGCACGGTGCCCCTCTCGTCCACCACGATGTCGGCGTCGAGGCCGTGCCGCGCCGCCCGCCACTTGTTCTCCCGGAGCACCCAGCTGGGCGGGGTCGGCAGGGTGTACCCGCGGTCGAGCTGGCCGTCGAGCTGCTCGACCAGGCACTGGGACAGCGCGGCGACCACGCCGATCTCCTCGAGCGTGGGGAGGCCGTCGCAGATCCGCAGCTCCACGGTGCCGAAGCCGGGGTGCGGGCGGATGTCCCACCACACCTCGCGCACGCTCTCGATGGCGCCGGTGGAGATCAGCGTCTCCATGTAGGTCTCGAAGCCGGCCCAGTCGGGCAGCTGGGTCGGCAGCCCCGCCGTCGGCATGGCCTCGAAGACCTTGCTGCGCGCCGAGGCCAGGCCGGTGTCGCAGCCGACCCAGAACGGCGAGGACGCCGACAGCGCCAGGAAGTGCGGCACGTACTGGGTGAGCGCGTTGACGATCGGCATCGCCTTGTCCGGCGATCGGACGCCGACGTGCACGTGGACGCCGAAGATCTGCAGCCGCCGGGCCAGCCACTGCATCCGCTCGACCAGCTGCAGGTAGCGCTCCTTGGGCGAGATGAGCTGCGTCTGCCAGTCGGTGAACGGGTGGGTGCCGGCGCACAGCAGGCCCAGGCCGCGGCGGTCGGCGGCGGCGGCGACCTCGGCGACCGTGCCCGCGAGGTCGGCGGTGGCCTCCTCGACGGTGGTGCAGACGCCGGTGATGACCTCGACGGTGGACTGCAGGAGCTCGTGCTTGGCCTTCGGGTGCTCCTCGGCGCCGTCGGGGCGCATCTCCTCGAGGATCTCGATCGCGCCGGCGGTCAGCTCCCGCGTCTCCCGGTCGACGAGCTGCAGCTCCCACTCCACGCCCAGGCTGGAGCGCTCCGAGGAGGAGAACGGGATCTGCACGCTGCGAGTCTAGGGACGGCGGGCTTCCCCCGCCGGTCCGTCGCAACCGGGCCACAACCGGCCGCGGCCGCGGCCGCAACCGCCTCCCGGTCCGCTGGTGTCCTCGCCGGCGACACGTCCGGCCCCGCACCGGGAGGTCCCCGCGATGTCCGTCCGCACCCGTTCTGCTCTCCCCGTCCTGGTGGGGGCACTCGTCGTCCTCGCCCCGTCGGCGGCCCTCGCCGACCCGCCGGCGCAGGACCCGCGCACCGTCTCCTGCGGCGCGCTGCTGGCCCAGGTCCAGCACTGGCCGGGCACCGGTCACCGCGACCAGCCGATCTTCTCCGACGGCTACGAGCTCTCCCTGCTGTCGCAGCCCGAGTGCACCGGGACCCTGCCCTGACCCGGGTCCCTCAGGGGAGGTCGGTGCACGTCGGCCGCCACTCCCGGCCGGGCAGGTACTGCGCCCACTCGGCCGGGGTCAGGTCCCGCCCGGCCATCGCGCAGACCGCGGCGAGCCAGTCCTGCGGCCGGAGGGGGTACCGCCGGCCCGGGCCCTGCCCGCTGAAGGCGATCAACTCCTCGCCGGCGCTCAGGAGGTGCAGGGAGCTCTCCGCGGTCCCGCCCGACACGGGCAGGGGCGGTCCGCGCAGAAGCCCGCGCTCGGCGTCGACGAGGGTGACCGACCCGTCCACGGCCGAGACCGCCACCGTCCGCCCGTCGGGGAGCCAGTCGGCCTGCAGCAGGGGGACCCCGACACGGGCCGGCTCCCCGACCTGCACCCTGCGCTCGGCGTCCACCAGCTGCACCACGCCCTGCGAACCCACCACCACGAGGCGCCGGCCGTCCCGGCTGAACGCCATGTCCTCGATCCGGTCCCCCGTGCGCAGCAGCACGGTGCCGCGCAGCTCCAGCGTCCTGCCGTCGAGGATCCTGACGACGGCCCGGGAGCCACTGGCCAGGGCCACCAGGCGGTGGTCGCCGCTGACGGCCGACACCCTCGCGTCACCACCGCGGTCGGGGCGGCTCTCCACCCGACCGGTCGTGGCGTCCACGACCGCGAGTCCCGGCACGTCCTCGAAGCTCCCGCCGGCCCGGGAGCAGAGCAGGAGGTCCGCGCCGTCGGAGGTCCACTCGGCACAGGACACCGCCGCGGCCGGCAGCGCCCCGCCGTCGGCGTCCAGCTCCCCGGTCGCCGGCAGCCGGATGGTCGTCACGACCTCCCGGGTCCGCGTGTCGAGCACGGTGGTCGCCAGGCCGCTCGTGACGGCGACCCGGTGACGGTCGGGACTCACCGCGACGGCAACGGCCGGGATAAGCGGCACGGACGGCGGCTGGGAGAAGGGGTACCGGGGCAGCGACGGCAGCCGGCCGACGGGCACGACGTCCACGCGGCCCGTCGCGAGGTCGAGGAAGGCAGCCGCGACGTCCCGGGTGTCGTCGGGCGGGTCGAGGACCGAACCCCCTGTGTCGGCCGACACCCGGCGGACCGGCACGACCGCGAGACGGCCGGGCTCGACGACCTCGGGCCGGCCCGCCACCCACCAGCCGGGGACGTCGGGGAACGGGCTGCCGAAGCCGCCGTCGGGACGGACGTCCCACACCACCACGGTGTCCTCCGGCGCCACGGTGAACAGCCGGTCGCCGTCCGTGTCGACCTCCGCCCGCGTGACGAACCCGGCGTGGCCGCCGAGCGCCTCCCGCTGCGTCCACAGCCCGGTGGCGGGGTCGACCTCCCACAGCAGGACCCCCGGGTCCCCGCCCGCGGTCACCGCCCAGGAGCGGTCCGGGCTCTGCTGGACGTCGGACACCCCGCCCTGGTGCGCGTCGAGCTGCTGCCGGGCCGTGCCGTCGGGGCCGTACAGCGTGACCGCGCCGTCGGACCACAGCTGGGCAGCCCCTGGGGCCAGGGAGCGGAAGCCGACCGTGTCCGCCGGTCGCGACGGGGTCCGCAGGCCGACCTGGTTCCCGGTGGCGAGGTCGCTGAGCATCGCGAGGTCACCGGCATCGCCGCCCCGAGGCGCCCACGTCACCAGGGTGTCGGCGTCGCGGCCGAACCGGGCACCGAAGGGCTCGACGTCGACCGGCGAGGCGTCACTCGGCACCGCGCCGCCGATCCCCAGGTCGCGCACCGGGCCCCCGCCGCCCGCGTCGACCTCGACGACCGTCCAGGTCCCGCTGTCCGAGGGGGACGGACCGGCCCGCGCCACGACCACCCGGATGCGCCGGCCGTCCGGGGTGAACACGATCGCGAGGGGGTAGCCGCCCAGCGCCGCGCCGGCCAGCACCCGGTCCTCCCCGGCGGGGGTGAGCAGCCGCGCCCAGGCCTCACCCGCATCGACGTCCCAGCCCACCCCGGCGACCGTCTCCTCCGTCGGTGAGCCGGCCACTGCGGTCGTGCCCCACCAGGCCCCGCCCTCCTGGACCACCCGGGGCGCGACGTCGCCCGGCGACCACGCCGACCAGTCCGATCCCTGGAGCAGCAGGGTCGTGCCGTCCATGACGACCGCGTCGGTGACGCCGCCGGGGGCGGGCAGCACCCGCTCGGCACGGCGGTGTTCGGCGAGGGAGGTCAGCAGGCGGTCCTCGGTGTCCGGCGTCCCGGCCAGCCGGACGGCCTGGGCGGCCAGGAGCAGCGAGAGGTCCAGCGGCCCGGCCCGGGTCGAGAGCGTCGCCAGCCGGTTGGCGTCGGCCACCAGGGCCGCCCGCCGCGCCTCCTCCTCCCGCACCTCGGCGCCGCGCTGGGCACGAACCGCCGCACCGGCGGCCACGAGGGCCACGACCAGCACCGCGGCCAGGCCCACGGCCAGCCACCGGGTCCTCCCCCGCGCGGCCGCCTCGCGGTCGGCCCGGCGGTGGGCGGCCGCGAGCTCCGCGTCGGCGGCGGCGCGGGAGGCGTCGAGGAAGGCCCGCTCCACCGGCGCGGGATCGGCGTCGGGCCGGTCGGCCCAGTCCAGCGCGGCGGTGAGCCGGGCACCGCGGTACAGCTCGTCGTCCGGGCGCCCGGCGGCGTCCCAGTCGTGCGCGGTGGGGGCGAGGTGCCGGCGCACCGCGCGCCCCGTCGCGTCCTCCTCCAGCCAGGTCGCCAGCCGCGGCCAGGCGGTGAGCAGCGCCTCGTGGGCCACCTCGAGCCGGTCGCCGTCGAGGGCGAGCAGCCGCCGCGCGACGAAGACCTCGACCACCGCCCGGCGCGCGGGGTCGCCGTCGTCGAACTCCTCGCGCGGCAGCGGACGGCGGACCAGCGCCCCGCCGTCGTCGACGTCGGCCAGGCGCACCAGCAGGCGGCGGGCCAGTTCCTGCCCGCGGGGGTCGAGCGCCGCCCAGGCCGCCTCGGCCGTGCGGGTGAGCGCGCCGGCGACGCCCCCGGCCGCGAGGTACCCGGCGAGGGTGAGCGTCCCGGCGCGGCGTCGCTCCCACGTGCCCACGAGCGCGGTGGACAGCAGCGGGAGGGCCGAGGGCCGGCCGAGGACGTCGGCGACGACGGCCTCCACCAGGTCGGGCTCGACGGCCAGCCCCACGGCGGCGGCCGGTTCCCGCACGACCTCCCGCAGCTCCGCGTCGGTGAACGCCGGGACCAGCACCACCCGGCCGTCGAGCCGGGCCGTGAGCACGGCGTGCTCGGTCAGCCGGCCGACCGCGTCCCCGCGGAGGACGAGCACGCAGCGGGCGGCCACCCCGTCGTCGAGCAGCCCGAGCACCGCGTCGAGGAAGGCGGTGCGCTCGGCCGGGTCGCTGCCGGGCGCCCACAGCTCCTCGGCCTGGTCGACGACCAGCAGCACCGGCCCGTCGTCGTCCGCGAGCGGGGCGAGGACGTCGACCGGGCAGCGGCCGGGTGTGACGACGACGGGCCGCCAGGCGGCGCTGCCGGGCAGCGCCCCGGCACCGAGCGCGGGGACCAGGCCGGCCCGGACGGCCGAGGACTTCCCGGCGCCGCTGGGGCCGGAGACGACCGTCAGCGGCGCGTCGACGAGGCGGGCCACCAGCCCCGCGACCAGGCGCGCCCGGCCGCGGAACAGCGGGGCGTCCTCGGCCTGGTAGGCGGCCAGGCCCTTGTAGGGGCAGCGGGCGGCACCGGCCGGCGGGCCCTCCGGCGCGGCCGGTGGCGTGGCCGGTGACCGGGCCGGTGACGGGGCCGCCGGGAGGTCGAGGGCCGGGTCCTGGGCGAGGACCGCCGCCTCGACCGCGCGCAGCGCGGGCCCGGGCGGGGCGCCCAGCTCCTCGGCCAGCAGCGCCCGGGCCCGGCGGACGGCGGCGAGCGCGTCGGCCTGCCGCCCGGCCCGGTACAGGGCCAGCACGAGCAGCCGCCACCAGTCCTCCCGCAGCGGCTCCTCGGCGACCAGCCGCTCCGCCTCGGGCAGCACCAGGGCGTGCTGGCCGAGCGCCAGCCGGGCCTCGCCCAGCGCGGTCAGCGCCCCGGTCCGGACCTCGGCCAGCCGGCGCCGCTCCCCCTCGGCGAACCCCGCGTCGGGCCAGTCGGCGTAGGGGTCCCCGCGCCACAGGGCGAGGGCCGCGGAGAGCTCCGCCACCGCCTCGGCCGGCGCGCCCGCGACGAGGTGCGCCCGCCCGCGCGCGGCCAGGTCGCCGGCGTGCAGCGCGTCGAGGTCGGCCCGGTCGACGGTCAGCGCGTAGCCGGGCCCCCGGCGGGCGACGTAGCGCCCCGGGGAGCCGCGCGGGCGGCCGGGCTCCAGGGCGCTGCGGAGCCGGACGACGTGCGCCTGCAGCGACTTGCGGGCGGTGGCCGGCGGGGCGCCGTCCCAGAGGACCTCGGCGATCCGGTCGGTGGACACTCCCCCGGGCGCCCCGGCGGCGAGGACGGCGAGGAGCAGCCGCTCCTTGGCGCCGGGCACCGGCACCGGCTCGTCGCCGTCCCCTCGGACCTCCAGCGGTCCGATCACCGCGAACCGCACCCGGCCACGGTAGGGCGGGTCCCGGCCGGGATCGGAGGCCGCGGCGCGGGGCGCGACTGCCGCGCGTGGCGCCGTCCTGCCGTACCGGCCCGGTACCGGTCCGTGAGGACCTCAGACGGCGGCGTACTCCGGCGCCGCGCTCGCGGGGCGGCCGAGCAGGGCGGCGGCCGGCGCCCGCTCCAGCACGGCGGCGAGCGCGCGGGGGCCGTAGAGGTCGGGGTGCACGCGCACGCAGCAGAGGTCCCGGCCGACCACCGAGACGCCCCGGCCGTCGTCGGTGGGGACGACGGCCTCGACCCGCGACCAGGGGATGCCGTGCACGTCGCCGTCGGCGTCGGCGTGCGCGAGACCGTCGTCGGAGACGACCAGGGTCACCCGCGCCGAGGCGTCGAGCAGCCGGCGCACCAGCGGCGGGCGGAACAGCGTGCCCTCCGGCAGCTCCGGGAGGGTGCCGCACAGCGGACGGCGGGCGACGCCGGCCGGGCCGTCCCACGGCGCGGTGTCGGGGACGGCGAGGACGGCGGTCGGCTCGGCCCGGCGCAGCGCCGCGGTGACCTGCTCCGGCGTGACCGCGCGCCAGGCGGCGAGGGTGCCGGCGGCCGGGCGGAACGGCAGCCCGGTGGCCGCGCAGTAGGCGGCGTCGGCCAGCTCGGCGCCGACGGCGTCCTCGTCGTCGAGCTCGGCCTCCAGGCCGTCGACGGCGTGCGCGACCTCCTCCGGCGTCGGCCCGGTGGCGCACAGCTCGGCGAAGACGTCCCAGAGCAGGCCGGCCACCTCGGCGTCGTGGCCGGTGCGGGCGTCGACGACGACGGCGACCTCGCGACGGTCGGGGGCGAGGTCGAGGGTCAGCGAGTCGACGGCGTAGGACAGCCCGCGGTCGTGCCGGGCGCGCTCGCGCAGCCGCTCCTGGACGACGTCGACCCCGACGGCGAGCGCGGCGTCGGCCGGGGCGTCGCTGGCGAGCAGCAGCCCGACGCCGGGTGCGTCGGTGTGCGTCCAGACCGGGCCGTCCTGCGGGCGCGGCACCGGCACCCGGCGCACCGGGCGCGGGCCGCCGGGCAGCGGCAGCCGCAGGCCGTCCGGCAGCGGGCCGTGGCACCACAGCGCGGCGTTGGAGCGGACGAACCAGCGCGCGGCGTGCGCCCGGACGGTCTGCTCGTCCAGGTACTCCGCGCCCGGGCCCGCCGAGACGGTCAGCCCCGGCCCGGTCAGGCCGTAGCGGGCCGCCCACAGCGCGCTGACCGTGGAGGACCCGCTGCCGCAGCCCTCGGCCTGCAGCACGCCGGCCTCCGCGGCCATCCGCTCGGTGGGCAGGTCGGACAGCGCGCGGCAGACCGCCTCGAGGAAGGCGCCGACGGCGGCCGGGCGGCCGGTGGCGAAGAAGGCGGTGCTGTCGACGTCGGTGACGGCGTTGCAGCGCAGGTGCGTGCGCGGCAGCGCGGCCATCGCGAGGTGCTCGACGAGGTGGGTGACCTCGATGGTCGCGAACGTCTCGTCGCGCAGGCCCACGCCGAAGACCAGCGCGGCCGTCGTCCGCTCCCGCCCGCCCGCGGTGAAGACCGGGACGCCGTCGATCCGCGTTCGCTGCACCGCGCCATGGTCGGGGAGCGCGGGGCCGCCGTCCCCGGCCGACACGCGGCCGGGGACGGCTGGGACGGATGGGTCAGCACCCGGGGGCGACGCCACGCTGGGTTAGCGTCGTCGGGTGAGCGCACCCGATCCCGCGGCCACCGCCGCAGCAGCAGCCGCCGACCTGACCGCAGCCCTGGGCGACGGCCACGACGTCGCCGTCGTCATGGGCTCGGGATGGGCGCCCGCCGCCGACGCCTTCGGCGAGCCCGCGGCCTCCGTCGGCATCGGCGACCTGCCCGGTTTCGCCGCCCCCACGGCGGTCGGCCACGGCGGCCAGGTCCGCTCGGTGCGCGTCGGCGACCGGAAGGTGCTGCTCTTCCTCGGCCGCACCCACCTCTACGAGGGCCGCGGCGTCGAGCCGGTCGTGCACGGGATCCGCACCGCCGCGGCGGCCGGCGTGCGCACCGTCGTCCTCACCAACGCCGCCGGCGGGCTGGCGCCCGACCACCGGGTCGGCCAGGCGGTCCTGATCAGCGACCACCTCAACCTGACCGCCCGCTCCCCGCTGGTCGGGGCGACGTTCGTCGACCTCACCGACCTCTACTCCGCGCGGCTGCGCGAGCTGGCCCGCTCGATCGAGCCGGACCTGACCGAGGGCGTCTACGCGGCGCTGCCCGGCCCGCACTACGAGACGCCGGCCGAGATCCGGATGCTGCGCACCCTCGGCGCCGACCTCGTGGGCATGTCCACGGCGCTCGAGGCGATCGCCGCCCGCGCCGCCGGCCTGGAGGTGCTGGGCCTGTCGATGGTCACCAACGCCGCGGCCGGCATCACCGGCGAGAAGCTCGACCACGAGGAGGTCCTCGCCGCGGGCAAGGCCGCGGCGGGCCGGCTGGGGCAGTTCCTCGTCGAGTTCATCGGCCGGCTGCCGTGACCGTGCTCGACCCCCTCCTCGACACCGCCCGCGCCTGGGCCGCCGCCGACCCGCACCCCGGCGACCGCGCCGAGATCGAGGCGCTGGTCGCGGCCGGCGACACCGCCGAGCTCGAGCGCCGCTTCGCCGGGCCGCTGACCTTCGGGACCGCGGGGCTGCGCGGGCCGCTGCGCGCCGGGCCGGCCGGCATGAACGCCGCCGTCGTCACCCGGGCGGCCGCGGGTCTCGGCGCGTGGCTCACCGCCGCCGGGCACGGCGGCGGGGGCGTCGTCATCGGGTTCGACGCCCGACGCCGCTCCGACGAGTTCGCCCGCGTCACCGCCGCGGTGCTGGCCGCCGCCGGCTTCGCCGTCCGGGTGCTCCCCCGGCCGCTGCCCACGCCGGTGCTGTCCTCGGCCGTGCGCTCGCTCGGCTGCGTGGCCGGAGTGATGGTCACCGCCAGCCACAACCCGCCGCAGGACAACGGCTACAAGGTCTACCTCGCCGACGGCGCGCAGCTCGTGCCGCCGGCCGACCGGGAGATCGAGGCCGCGATCGCCGCCGTCGGCCCGGCGCGGGACGTGCCGACCTCCGACGAGTGGACCACCCTCGGCGACGACGTCGAGGCCGGCTACGTGGCCGCCGTCGTGCGGGCGCTGGACCCCTCGCAGGTGCCGGCGATCGTGCGGCAGGGGGTGACGGTGGCCTACACCGCGATGCACGGCGTCGGCGCGGCCACCACGCGGGCGGTGTTCGCCGCGGCCGGCTTCGCGCCCCTCGTGAGCGTGCCCGAGCAGGACGCGCCCGATCCGGCGTTCCCGACGGTCGGCTTCCCCAACCCGGAGGAGCCCGGCGCGATCGACCTGTTGCAGGACCTGTCCTCCCGCGTCGGCGCCACCGTGGGGATCGCCGAGGACCCCGACGCCGACCGCTGCTCGGTGGTCTGCGACGGGCGGCAGCTCACCGGCGACGAGGTGGGCGCGCTGCTGGCCGACTGGCTGCTGCGCCGCGGCGTGCGCGGGACCTACGCGTCCTCGCTGGTCAGCGGCTCGCTGCTGCACGCGCTCACCCAGGCGCACGGCGTGCGCTTCGCCGAGACGCCCACCGGCTTCAAGTGGATCATCCGGGCCGGCACCGAGGACGAGCCGCTGGTGTTCGGCTACGAGGAGGCGCTGGGCTACGCGGTGACCCCGGAGGTGGCGCGAGACAAGGACGGCATCTCCGCGGCCCTCGCCGTCGCGCTGCTGGCCGCCGAGCTCAAGGCCACCGGACGCAGCCTCGTCGACCGGCTCGACGAGCTGGCCCGCGAGCACGGGCTGTTCGCCACCGGCCAGCTGTCGGTGCGGGTGGAGGACCTCACGCTGATCTCCGACGCGATGGAGCGGCTGCGCGCCGACCCGCCGTCGCGGCTGCTCGGCCGCCCGGTCACCGCCACCGACCTGCTGACCGAGGACCCGCCGGTCGACGCCGTCCGGCTGCTCGGCGACGGCGTCCGCGTCGTGGTGCGGCCCAGCGGCACCGAGCCGAAGCTCAAGGCCTACCTGGAGACGGTCGTCCCGGTGCACGACGACGCGGGGATCATCGCCGCCCGCGGCCGCGGCGAGGACGAGCTCGACCAGCTGCGCGGCGAGATGGCGCACGCGCTGGGGCTGTAGTGGACGTCGGCGCGCTGGTCTTCGACGTCTTCGGCACCGTCGTCGACTGGCGCGCCGGCGTGGCCCGCGAGGCGGCGCGGCTGCTCGGTCCCGGCGTGGACGCCGCGGCCTTCGCCGACGCCTGGCGGGCGCGCTACCAGCCGTCGATGGACCGCGTCCGCGCCGGCGAGCGGCCGTTCGTCCCCCTCGACGTGCTGCACCGCGAGTCGCTGCCCGCGGCGCTGGCGGAGGTGGGCATCGACGGCGTGGGCATGGACGGCGTGGGCATGGACGGCGTGGCCGACGACGTCGCCGCCGAGCTGGTGCTGGCCTGGCACCGGCTCGACCCGTGGCCGGACGCGGTGCCCGGCCTGACCCGGCTGCGGAGCCGGCACGTCCTCGCGCCGCTGTCCAACGGCGGCGTCCGGCTCTCGGTGGACCTGGCGCGGCGGGGCGGGCTGCCGTGGGACCTCGTGCTCGGCGCCGAGGTCGTGGGCCGCTACAAGCCCGACCCCGAGGTGTACGACTCCGCGCCGCGGCTGCTGGCGCTGCCCCCGTCGCGGGTGCTGATGGTCGCCGCGCACGTCGAGGACCTGGCCGAGGCGCGGGCGCGCGGGCTGCGGACGGCCTACGTGCACCGGCCGCTGGAGTTCGGCGGAGACCCCGCGCCGCCGGAGACCGACCCGGGCGCCGACCTGTCGGTGTCCTCGCTGGAGGAGCTGGCCGCGGCGCTCGGTTGCTGAGGTCAGCGCCCGTGCCGCGGCCTCCGCCGCGGCACGCCCCGCCGGGCGGCGGCGACCGACAGCCCGGCGGCGGCTGCGGCGGCGAGCAGCCAGCCGATCCCGGCGAGGACGCCCTGCCCCTCGCCCTCCAGGGCGCGGACCCAGGCGACGACGAGGGCGGTGCCGAGCAGCCAGAGCAGCACCGGCAGCGGCCGCCAGCGCCGGAGGTCGGCCATCACGACGACGGGCGCCAGCACCACTCCCCCGACCAGCACGATGATCATGACCGGAGTGTGCCGGACGGGTCCCTCACCTGCGGCGTCGCCCCGATCGGGCCGGCGCCGGGCGCCACTCGAGGGTCCAGCTCTCCCCCACCGGCAGCGCCCGCCAGCGCTGTCCGGCGTCGGCCAGCGCGGCCGCGGCGGCGGCCAGCCGCTCCGGCGGCAGGTCCAGCGCGGTTGCCTCACCGGGCAGCACGGTGGCGCCGCGCGCGGACCGGGCGACGAGGTCGGCCACGCCCTCGGCCCGCTGGATCGCCGCCGCCCGCTCGCGCTTGAGCCGCGCCGAGCGCTCGGCGGCGTGCGGGGGCTGCCGGCCGGAGACGTGCCGCATCGTCGTCCACACGACGCCGTCGGCGATGCAGCCCCAGATGCCGTCGGTCATGCCGAGCTCGGTCTCGACCAGCGCGTGCACCAGGTCGTGCGGCAGGTCGGCCCCGCCGCCGGCGCCGCGGAGGGAGAACACGACGCCGTCGTCGCGCTCGACGCTGGTCTCCACCGGACGCCGGTCGGCCAGCCGGGAGAAGGTCATCCGCACCCCTCCAGGCTGGCCCGTCCGGTCAACCGGTTTCACCAGTTCGCGAGCTGCGGCTCCCGCCGGCCCGGGTACGCGGCGCCGTCGTACTGGTTGCGGCCGGGCTCACCGGCGAGGCAGCCGACCACCACGAACAGGACGATCGGGCCGGCGATCGGGACCAGCCCCCACAGCAGGAACCAGCCCGAGCGCCCGGTGTCGTGCAGCCGGGTCACCGCCGCGCTGATCGACGGCGCGAACAGCGCCAGCGACACCAGCAGGGTGATCGGCCCGCCGGAGAAGCTCACGTCGGTGCTGGAGGAGTAGTAGCCGTAGGACTCGTAGGACGCCGTGTACCAGGCCGTGCCGAACGCGATGTCGGCCCAGATCGCCGCCACGCTGGACGCCCACAGCGGCAGCGCGTAGTGCAGCCAGTAGGTGCGCCGGTCGATCCGGCCGCGGCGGACGTACCAGCTGCCCTCCATCGCCGGGGCCGGCACGGTGCGGCCGCCGTGGCCGTTGCCGCCGCCCCGGCCGTCGCCGTAGCCGAGGTACGAGTACTCGCTCATGTCGTTCTCTCCCGTGTCCGGCCCGCGGTCGGGGCTCCAGGACGTCGGGACCGAGACTGGCGGGGCGGCCTTGGGCGGCGGTTGCGCGGAACTGGCGGCCGACCTGCGGACCGGCTCAGGCGGGGACGGACTCCCGGCAGCCCGAGGCCAGGGCCCGCTCGGCGGTCGCCAGCACGACGACGACGTCGCGGCCGAAGCCGACGTCGCACGGGTGGGCGCCGCCGGTGAGCGCCGCGGCGCTCAGCTCGTCGACCGCCGCGGACAGCGACGCGACCGGGCTCTCGGTGTCGGGGAGGAGCACCAGCCGGCCGGCGTCCCCGTGCACGGTGAACTCGATGCCCGTGGCCAGCGGCGCCACGGTGTGCGACAGCGTGACGGTGGAGGCGATGCCGGGGGTGGCGTGCTGGAGCACCAGGTGCACGGTGTCGCCCGCGCCCGCGCCGGCCTGCACCGACACCACCGGGCCCAGCGCCGGGACCAGCAGCGACAGCGCGTGCGGGCCGATGTCCCACAGCGCCCCGTGCTGCCGGCGCCAGGCGGAGTCGAAGGGGCTGCCGGCCAGCGCGGACAGCCACGACGCGGCACCCCCGGCCAGCCGGGTGCGGCCCGCCTGCGCCAGCCAGGTCGTCGTCGCGGTCTGGAACCGGAAGGTGAAGAACACGACCGAGGCGACGCCCGCCGACCGGACAGCGCCCACCACCCGGTCGGCCTCGGCGACGGTGAGCCCGATCGGCTTCTCCAGCAGCAGGTGGCGGCCGGCGGCGGCCGCCTGCTCGGCGAGGGGCACCTGGACGTCGGGCGGGACGGCGACCGACACCGCGTCGACCTGCTCGAGCAGCGCGGCGAGGTCGTCGGTGCCGGGGACGTCGAACTCCGCGCCGACCTCGGCGGCCTTCGCGGCGTCGCGGCCCCAGATCCCGGCCAGCTCGGCGGTGGGGTGCGCGGCGATCGCCGCGGCGTGGACCGTGCGGGCCCAGTGACCGGTGCCCAGGACCGCGAAGCGCACGGTCAGACCGCGCCGAACTGGCGGTCGCCGGCGTCACCGAGGCCGGGGACGATGTAGGCCTTGTCGTTGAGGCCCTCGTCGACGCTGGCGGTGAACACCCGCAGCGGCAGGCCGCTCTGCTCCAGGCGCTCGAGCCCGGCCGGCGCGGCCAGCGCGCACAGCACGGTGATCTCGGTGGCGCCGCGGTCGGTGAGCAGCGTGCAGCAGTGCACCAGCGAGCCGCCGGTGGCCAGCATCGGGTCGAGGACGAACACGTGCCGGCCGACCAGCGACTCCGGCAGCGAGGCCATGTAGGCCTCGGGCTGGAAGGTCACCTCGTTGCGGGCCAGGCCGACGAAGCCCATCTGCGACTCCGGCAGCATCCCGTGCGCGGTGTCGGCCATGCCCAGGCCCGCGCGCAGCACCGGCACGATCAGCGGCGGGGAGGCCAGCCGGTAGCCGGTCGTCGTCGTGACGGGGGTGGTGAGGGGCTCCTCGGCGACGGCGAGGTCGCGGGTGGCCTCGTAGACCAGCATCTGGGTCAGCTCGCGCAACGCCGCCCGGAACGCGGCGTTGTCGGTCCGCTCGTCGCGCATCCGCGACAGACGCGCACGGGCCAGCGGGTGGTCGACGACGGTGAGCTGCACGGGCGCCACCGTAACGGTCGTGGTCAGTGCGCCCCTCCCTGCTACGGCGCCACGGCGAGGAAGAGGAAGCCGGCGAGCAGGACGAGGTGCACGACGCCCTGCAGCCGGGTGGCCCGGCCGGGCACCACCGTGAGCACCGCGACGACGACGGTGACGGCGAGCAGCACCATCTGGGTGGCGCCGAGGCCGAGCAGCAGCGGCCCGTCGAGCCAGATCATGGCGACCGCGATGGCCGGGATCGTCAGCCCGATGCTGGCCATCGCCGAGCCGAGCGCGAGGTTGAGGCTGGTCTGCAGCCGGTCGCGGCGGGCGGCGTTGGCGGCCGCGAGCGTCTCGGGTGCGAGCACGAGCAGCGCGATCACCACGCCCACGAACGACTGCGGGAACCCGATCGCGGCCACGCCGTCCTCGATGGCCGGCGACTCCACCTTCGCCAGCCCGACGACGGCGACCAGGGCCACCACCAGCAGGCCGAGGCTGACCAGCGCCGCCCGGGGCGTCGGCGGCTCGGCGTGCACGTCCTCGTCCAGGACGGCCCCGCCCGGGCTGACCGGCAGGAAGAAGTCGCGGTGGCGGACGGTCTGGGTGACGACGAACGCGGCGTAGAGCACCAGCGAGGCCAGCGCCGCGAAGGTCAGCTGCGCCGTCGAGAACTCCGGCCCCGGCCGGCTGGTGGTGAACGTGGGCAGCACCAGGCACATCACCGCGAGCGTGACGACGGTGGCCAGCGCCGCGCCGGAGCCCTCCCGGTTGAACTCGACGACGTCGTGCCGCAGCGCCCCGAGCAGCAGCGACAGCCCCAGGATGCCGTTGCAGGTGATCATCACCGCCGCGAAGACGGTGTCCCGGGCCAGGGAGGCGGTCTCGTCCCCGCCGGAGACCATCAGCGTGACGATCAGCCCGACCTCGATCACGGTGACCGCGACGGCCAGGACCAGTGACCCGAACGGCTCCCCCACCCGGTGGGCGACCACCTCGGCGTGGTGCACCGCGGCCAGCACCGCGCCGGCGAGCGCGACGGCGAGCACCACGACGAGCACCGGCCCGGGGTCGCGGCCCCAGGAGAGGGCGAGCACGAGGAGCGCCAGCACCGGCGCGACGGTGGTCCCGGTCAGCCAGGGCGCTCTCGTCGTCGCGGCCATGGGCCACGCTCCCACGGACGGGTGAGGACCCCGGGCCACCGGCGTCCGGGAGGAGGGCGTCGCACTGGGAGGATGGCGGCATGACCCACGTGCTCGACCCCGGGACCCTCGAGGCCGGGACCCGGCCCGCCCCCGGGTCCGGAGCGCCGTTCGACGACGTGACCCGCTCGGACGCCGCCCTCCGCGCCTTCCTCCACGGCCTGCCCGGTGTCGACCAGGTGGGCGCCGAGCAGCGCGCCGCCACCCTCGGCACCCGGTCGATCAAGACCACGGCCAAGGCCTGGGCGATCGACACCGCCATCTCGATGGTCGACCTGACCACGCTCGAGGGCGCCGACACCCCCGGCAAGGTCCGCTCGCTGGCCGCCAAGGCCCGCCGTCCCGATCCGACCGACCCCGCCGCCCCCGCGGTCGCCGCCGTCTGCGTCTACGGCGACCTCGCCGGCGTCGCGGTGGAGGCCCTGGAGGGCACCGGCATCCACGTCGCCGCCGTCGCCACCGCCTTCCCCAGCGGCCGGGCCAGCCGGGAGGTCAAGCTCGCCGACGTCCGCGACGCCGTGGGCAACGGCGCCGACGAGATCGACATGGTCATCGACCGCGGCGCGTTCCTCTCCGGCCGCTACCTCGAGGTGTTCGAGGAGATCGTCGCGGTGAAGGAGGCGTGCGGGACCGCCCACCTCAAGGTCATCCTCGAGACCGGGGAGCTCGTCACCCTCGACAACGCCCGCCGCGCCTCGTGGCTGGCGATGCTCGCCGGCGCCGACTTCATCAAGACCTCCACCGGCAAGGTCTCCCCCGCCGCCACGCTGCCGGTGTGCCTGGTGATGCTCGAGGCGGTGCGCGACTTCCGCGCCGCCACCGGCACCCAGGTCGGCGTCAAGCCCGCCGGCGGCATCCGCACCACCAAGGACGCGGTCAAGCACCTGGTGATGGTCAACGAGACCGTCGGCGCCGACTGGCTCTCCCCCGACTGGTTCCGCTTCGGCGCCTCCAGCCTCCTCAACGACCTGCTCCTGCAGCGGCAGAAGCTGCGCACCGGCCACTACAGCGGCCCCGACCACGTGAGCGTGGACTGATGACCAGCCTGTTCGAGTACGCCCCCGCCCCCGAGTCGCGGTCGATCGTCGACGTCGCGCCGTCCTACGGCCTGTTCGTCGACGGCGAGTTCGTCGACGGCTCCGGGGAGCCCATGAAGACGGTCAACCCGGCCACCGAGGAGGTGCTCAGCGAGATCGCGGTGGGCACCGAGGCCGACGTCGATCGCGCCGTGAAGGCCGCCCGCCGGGCGTTCACCCGCGTGTGGGGGCCGATGCGCCCCGCCGACCGCGGCAAGTACCTGTTCCGCATCGCGCGGATCCTGCAGGAGCGGGCCCGCGAGTTCGCCGTCCTGGAGTCGCTGGACAACGGCAAGCCGATCCGCGAGTCCCGCGACGTCGACGTCCCCCTGGCCGCGGCGCACTTCTTCTACCACGCGGGGTGGGCGGACAAGCTGGCCCACGCGGGCCTGGGCCCCGACCCGCGCCCGCACGGCGTGGCCGGCCAGGTCATCCCGTGGAACTTCCCGCTGCTCATGCTGGCGTGGAAGGTCGCCCCGGCGCTGGCCACCGGCAACACCGTCGTCCTCAAGCCGGCCGAGACCACCCCGCTGACGGCGCTGCTGTTCGCCGAGGTCTGCCGGCAGGCCGACCTGCCGCCCGGAGTGGTCAACATCGTCACCGGCGCCGGTGACACCGGCCGCGCGGTCGTCGAGCACGAGGACGTCGACAAGGTCGCCTTCACCGGCTCGACCGAGGTGGGCCGCTCGATCGCCCGCGCCGTCGCCGGGACCCGCAAGGTGCTCACCCTGGAGCTGGGCGGCAAGGCGGCCAACATCGTCTTCGACGACGCCCCCATCGACCAGGCCGTCGAGGGCATCGTGCGCGGCATCTTCTTCAACCAGGGCCACGTGTGCTGCGCGGGCTCGCGGCTGCTGGTGCAGGAGTCGGTCCACGACGAGGTCATCGCCTCGCTGCAGCGGCGGATCGGCACGCTGCGGGTGGGTGACCCGCTGGACAAGAACACCGACATCGGCGCCATCAACTCCGCCGAGCAGCTCGCCCGCATCCGGGAGCTGTCCGACATCGGCGAGGCCGAGGGCGCGCACCGCTGGCAGCCGGTCTGCGAGCTGCCCGACCGCGGCTTCTGGTTCCCGCCGACGGTGTTCACCGACGTCTCCCCCGCGCACCGCATCGCCCGCGACGAGGTGTTCGGCCCGGTGCTGTCGGTGCTGACCTTCCGCACGCCCGACGAGGCGGTGGCCAAGGCCAACAACACCACCTACGGGCTCTCGGCCGGCATCTGGACCGAGAAGGGCTCGCGGATCCTCGCGATCGCCGACCGGCTGCGCGCCGGCGTGGTGTGGGCCAACACGTTCAACCAGTTCGACCCGACGTCGCCCTTCGGCGGCTACAAGCAGTCCGGCTACGGCCGGGAGGGCGGCCGGCACGGTCTGGCCGCCTACCTGAAGGAGAGCTCCTGATGCCGGACCGCCTGGCCGTCCGCAAGACCTACAAGCTGTACGTGAACGGGGCCTTTCCGCGCTCGGAGTCCGGCCGCACCTACGAGGTCACCGACGCCCGCGGGGCGTTCCTCGCCAACGCCGCGCACGCCTCCCGCAAGGACGCCCGGGACGCCGTCGTCGCCGCGCGGGGCGCGTTCGGGAAGTGGTCGCGGGCCACGGCCTACAACCGCGGGCAGGTGCTCTACCGGGTCGCGGAGGTGATGGAGGGCCGGCACGCGCAGTTCTGCGAGGAGGTCGCCGCGGGCGAGGGCCTGTCGGCCGGGCGCGCGCGGGTCGTCGTCGACGCCGCCATCGACCGCTGGGTCTGGTACGCCGGGTGGACCGACAAGCTGGCCTCCGTCCTCGGCAGCGCCAACCCGGTCGCGGGGCCGTTCTTCGACTTCTCGCTGCCCGAGCCCACCGGCGTCGTCGCGGTCCTGGCGCCGCAGCGCTCGTCGCTGCTCGGGCTGGTCAGCGTGCTCGCGCCGGTGCTCGCCGGCGGCAACACCGCCGTCGTCGTCACGTCCCGGGAGCGGCCGCTGCCGGCGGTCACCCTCGGCGAGGTGCTGGCCACCAGCGACGTCCCCGGCGGCGTGGTCAACCTGCTCACCGGCGACGCCGCCGAGATCGGCCCGTGGCTGGCCGAGCACGACGACGTCGACGCCATCGACCTGACCGGCGCCCCCGCCGGGCGGGCGCTGGAGCTCGAGCGGCTGGCGGCCGGCAGCATCAAGCGCGTGCTGCGCCCGCCGGCCGAGGAGCCGGACTGGACCGCTGACCCTGGTACCGGCCGCATGACGCGGTTCCTCGAGACCAAGACGGTGTGGCACCCGAAGGGCGTGTGAGCGGGCGGGTGCACCGATGACGGGGACCGGTGCACCCGCCCCGGCTCAGGCCAGGCAGGTCAGCCGTCGTCCGCCGTTGTAGGTGACCATGTCGCCGAGCGCGGCCTCCAGGTCGATCGGCGCCCCGCGCTCGGCACCGTCGAGCTCGGCGTAGGCGCGGTGCAGGTTGCCGACGATGCGCTCCTGGTCCGACCACTCCGCGTACTCCCCGAGGTCGCACTCACGAGCGGCGTCCAGCGGCGACAGGCCGGCGTCGCGCCCCTCCCGCGCCGTCCGCTCGAGGAAGCGGAGGTAGCCCAGGATCTGCGGCACCAGCGAGCCGTCGGCGACCGGCCCGTGCCCGGGCACGATCGTCGTCGCCTCGAGCGGGGCCACGACCTTCTCCATCACCTCGATCGACCCCGACAGCGACCCCATCAGCAGGAACGGGGTGCCGCCGTTGAAGAGCAGGTCGCCGGCGAACAGCGTCGACCGCTCGGGGATCCACACGATCGAGTCGTTGGTGGTGTGGGCCGGCGTCCCGACGTGGCGGACCTCGCAGCGCAGGTCCCCCGACCAGAGCGTGACCCGGTCGGTGAAGGTGAGGAAGGGGGGCGCGAGCTCCAGCGCGCCGGTGTCGAAGTGCGTCCAGTACGGCAGCGGACCCTCCGGGCCGGGGACGCCGGTCTCGATGACCGCCTCGCGGGTGAGCTCGTGGCCGACGATCGTGGCGTCGGGGAGCAGGTAGTTGCCGTGGGTGTGGTCGCCGTGGTGGTGGGTGTTGACCAGCGTCCGCACCGGACGGGGCGTCACCGTGCGCACCGCGTCGAGGAAGTCGCGGGTGCGCCGCTCGGTCGCGCAGGTGTCGATCGACACCGCGCCCTGGTCGGCCACCAGCAGACCGGTGTTGTTGATCCACCAGCTGCCGTCGGGCTGGATGTAGGCGAAGACGCCGTCGTTCACCTCCTCGAGGCGCGACGGTCCGAGGTCGTGGTCGCCGTGGGACGAGCTCATGGGGTTCCTCTCCGGTCAGGGCGCGACGGTGCGCCGGTCGGGGCCGGGGTCCGGCCGGTCCCCCTCAGCGGACAGGGGGCACGCGTGGTGCGGCGGAGACGGGGACGTGCGCGGTGCCGAGCTGCCGCTTGAGCACCTTGCCGACGGCGTTGCGCGGCAGCGCGGGGACGGCCACGACCCGCTCGGGGACCTTGTGCGCGGCGAGCCGGTCGCCGGCCCAGGCCAGGACCTCGGCCTCCGTCGCGTCGTCCTCGGGCCGGAGGACGACGAAGCCGACGATGTGCTCCTCGCGCTCCGGGGTGCTGACGCCGACCACCGCGGCGTCGAGCACCGAGACGTGCTCGAGCAGGACGCGCTCCACCTCTGCGGCCGAGACGTTGTCCACGCCGGGCTTGAGGACGTCCTCGGCCCGGCCCAGGAACTCCAGCGAGCCGTCGGGCAGGGCGCGCAGGTGGTCGCCGGTCGCCAGCCAGCCGTCGTGCAGGATCCGGCGCGTGTCCGCCTCGCGGCCCAGGTAGCCGGCCATCAGCGAGTGGCCGGGCACGCCCTGCACGAGCAGCTCCCCCGCCTCGCCGGGGGCGACCTCGGCGCCGTCGGGATCGACCAGGCGGGTGCGGACCCAGGGCGTGGGTCGGCCGACGGTCCCGGGGACGACCGGCCCGTGCACGGGGTCGCACAGCGTCGGCGCGAGGGTCTCCGTCAGGCCGTAGACCTGCACCAGCCGGGTCGCGAAGCGCTCCTCGAAGACCGCCCGCTCGTGCTCGGTCAGGTGCTGGGCGAAGAGGGTGAGCCGCAGGCCGCTGGTGTCCACGCCGCCGGGGCTGGCCCCGAGGACGGCCCGCACGTGCACGGCGAACAGGCTGGCCACGGTCGCCGAGACGTCCCGGGTCTGCTCCGCCCAGCGGGCCGGGTCGAACGCCGGCACGAGCGCCGCGGACGCGCCGGTGACGAAGGCCGACATCACCGAGTAGAGCAGCGCGTTGGCGTGCGAGAGGGGCAGCGTGACCAGCCAGCGGTCCTCGGCGCGCAGCCGGACGAGCTGGGCGACCGCCTCCCCGGCGAAGAGCAGGTTCGCGTGGGTGAGCATCACGCCCTTGGGCCACCCGCTGCTGCCGGAGGTGTAGAGGACGGCGAGCAGGTCGCCCGGGCCCGGCCGCGCGTCCGGGAGCTCCCCCTCGGCCAGGCCCGGCCGGACGTCCTCCCAGCAGATGGCGCCGTCGGCCGCTCCGCCGACGGTCACGACCTGGGCCAGCTCCGGGACCATCTCCGCGGCGGCGGCCACCACCGGCATGCGGTCGAGGGCCGTCACGCTGACGCGGCAGCCGGCGTGCGACATCACGTAGGCGACGTCGTCGACGGTCGACGACGGGTGCGTCGGCACCAGCACCGCGCCGAGGTGGGCGACGGCGAACAGGCAGACCAGCAGCTCCGGCACGTTGCCCAGCTGGACGTGCACCGGGTCGCCCCGGCCCACGCCGAGCTGGGTGAGCAGGCGGGCCATGGCCCGGGACTCCAGCCACACGTCGTGGTAGGAGAGGACGGTCTGCTGCCCGCCGGGACCGACCCGCACGAGGAACGGCCGGCGCGGGTCGATCCCGGCCTGCCAGGTGAGCCGGTCGCCGACCGATCCCGACCGCCCCGGGGGGCTCATCCCCGGGCCCCCGGGACCGCCGCGGCCTCCCGCTGCGCGGTCATGTCCAGGCCGACCGCCTCGTAGGCCGCGATCTCCCGCGCGATGGCGGTCCGGACGTCGGCGGGCCGTCCCGCCAGCAACGCGCCGACCAGCGACCGGTGCACCGTCGCCAGTTCCTCGCGGTCCAGGCCGTCGCTCACCGCCAGCCGGTAGCGCGACGCCTGGTCGCGGACGACCCGCGCCGTGTTCCGGAGCCGCGTCGAGGGGCAGCCGCTCGCCGTCGCCTCGTAGAAGGCGCGGTAGGCGAGCTCGCGGGCCACCGGCGTGGTGCCGGCCTGCTCCAGCGTCGCCAGCAGGGTGGCCGACGTCGCCTCGACGAGTGCCCGCCACTCGGGGCCGCCGTGCTCCGCCGCCTGGGCCGCCGTCTCCGGCTCCAGGAGCCTCCGGAGCTCGGCCAGCTCGTCCCGGTCGCGGGCCGACAGCGGCGTCACCCGCGCACCCCGCTGCGCCGCGAACTCGACCAGACCCTCGCCGGCCAGCCGCTGCAGCGCCTCCCGCAGGGGCGTCGGGCTCACCGAGAAGCGCTCCGAGAGCGTGGCGGTGATCAGGCGCTCGCCGGGTGCGAGCTCGCCGTCGAGGATGGCCTGCCGGATCTGGGCCTCGACCCAGTCGATCCGTGTCAGCGGTACGTCGTTCACGGGCACCAGACTGAACCCTCGCGTCTCGCGTCATCCGTCACACCCGCCTCGCGACTCTCGGGACCGCGTCGAGCAGTGCCCGGGTGTAGTCCTCCTGCGGGTCGGACCACACCCGGTCGGCGTCGCCGGTCTCGACGATCGCGCCACGCCGCATGACGGCGACGCGGTGGCTGACGTGGCGGACGACCGCCAGGTCGTGGGAGATGAACAGGTAGCTGACCCCCAGCTCCCGCTGGAGGTCCTCGAGCAGCGTGATGATCGACGCCTGGGTCGAGACGTCGAGAGCCGACACCGCCTCGTCGCAGATGATCAGCCGGGGCTCCAGGGCCAGGGCTCGCGCGATGGCCAGCCGCTGCCGCTGCCCCCCGGAGAACTCGTACGGGTAGCGCATCGCCGCGCGCCGGTCCAGGCCGACCTGGTCCAGCAGCTCGGCGGCGCGCCGGTGCCGCTCGCGGCGCCCGAGCCCGGAGGAGTACTTGAGCGGCTCGGCGATGACGTCGGCGACGATCCAGGAGGGGTCCAGGGAGGAGTACGGGTCCTGGAACACCATCTGGACGTCGCGGCGCAGCTCCCGCAGCTCCTCCCGGCCGGCGGCGGTGACGTCGCGGCCGCCGAGGACCACGGTGCCTGCGTCGGGCTCGATCAGCCGGGCGATCAGGCGGCCGGTCGTGCTCTTGCCCGAGCCGGACTCGCCGACGAGGCCGAGCGTGCGGCCGGCGCCCAGCTCGAAGGAGACGGCGTCGACGGCGGTGAGGCGCTCCCGGGGCCGGCCGAGCAGGTCCCGCCGCGTGACGAACGTCCTGGTGAGGTCCCGGACGCTCAGCAGCGGTTCCGGCGCGGCCGGCTCCTTGCCCATCCGCAGCGGCTCGGCCATCAGGAGATCCCCTGCAGCTCGATGTCGCGTGCCAGCAGGCAGCGGGCGCGGTGGCCGGCCAGGACCTCGTCGAGGCCCGGCGGGGTGACGTCGCACAGGCCCGCGACGGCGTGGTGGCACCGCGGGTGGAACCGGCAGCCGCCCGGGAGGTCGAGCGGGCCCGGCACCAGCCCGGGGATGCCGCGCAGCCGCTCCCGGCCGTGCTCGGCCGGCAGGCAGGCGAGCAGCCCCTCCGTGTAGGGGTGCTGCGGGTGCCAGAAGACCTCCTCCGTCGCCGCCTGCTCCACGACCTGCCCGGCGTACATGACGACGACGCGGTCGCTGATCTGGGAGATGACGCCCATGTCGTGCGTGACGAACAGGACGCCCATGCCCAGGCGCTCCTGCAGGCCGGCGAGCAGCTCGAGGATCTGCTTCTGCACCGTGACGTCGAGCGCCGTGGTGGGCTCGTCGGCGATGAGCAGGTCCGGCTCGCACGCCAGCGCGATGGCGATCATCACGCGTTGCCGCATGCCGCCGGAGAAGGTGTGCGGGTAGTCGTCGACCCGCCGGGCCGCCTCGGGGATGCCGACCAGCTCCAGCAGCTCGACGGCCCGCCGGCGCGCCTGGCTCCGCGACGCGCCGCGGTGCCGGCGCAGGACCGCGGCGATCTGCTCGCCCACGCGGAACGCGGGGTCCAGGCTCGTCATCGGCTCCTGGAAGATCATCGAGACGGCGTTGCCGCGGATGTCGCTGAGCTGGGACTCCGGCAGCCCCCGCAGTTCCCGGCCGTCGAGCCGGATGGAGCCTTCGGCGATGCGCGAGGACCGGGGCGGCAGCAGCCCCATGACCGCCAGCGACGTCACCGACTTCCCGCAGCCGGACTCACCGAGCAGCCCCAGGGTCTCCCCGCGCCCGATGGTGAACGACACGTCGTCGACCACCCGGGCCCAGCCCTGGGCCGTCGCGAACTCCACCGCGAGGCCCTCCACCTCCAGCAGCGCGTCACTCACTGGGTCGGCCTCCTGACCTCTCTGCCGAGCGAGTCCCGGACGCCGTCGCCGATCACGTTGAAGGCGAGGACCGTCACGAGGATCGCCAGGCCGGGGATGAGCACCAGGTGCGGGCTCTGCTCGAAGAACCGGGTCGACCGGCCGAGCATCGAACCCCAGGACGAGTCGGGCGGCTGCACGCCCAGGCCGAGGAAGCTGATGCTCGCCTCGAAGAGGATCGCGAAGCCCATGGCGAGGGAGATCTGCACGACGAGCGGCGAGAGCGCGTTGGGCAGCACGTGCCCGGTGATGATCGCCCGCGACGTGCCGCCCACGCTGCGGGCCGCCTCGATGAAGGTCTCCTCGCGCACCGCCAGGGTGCTGGCGCGGGTGAGCCGGAAGAACTGCGGGGCGTAGACCAGCCCGATCGCGATCATCGCGCTGGTGAGGTCGGGCTCCAGGATGCCGACGATCGCCAGGGCCAGCAGGAGCGCGGGGATGCTCATGACCGCGTCGGCGATCCGGCTGAGCACCACGTCCACCCAGCCCCGGAGGTACCCCGCGGCCAGGCCGAGGGGGACGCCGATGGCGATCCCGATGGCCGTCGCCTGCACCGCCGCCAGCAGCGAGATCCGGCCGGCGTAGAGCAGCCGCGAGTACACGTCCCGACCGAGGTCGTCGGTGCCGAACCAGTGCTCGCCGTTGGGGGCCTGCAGGCGGTCGGTGAGCACCTGGGCGTCGGGGTCGTGCGTGGCCAGGAGCGGCGCCAGGAGGGCGGCCAGGGCGATGAGCACGACCACCACGAGGGCGACGACGGCGGGCCGTTCCCGGCGGAAGCGGCGGACGAAGCGCTGCCGTGGTGACTCCGGCCGGTCGGTCAGCGGTCGTTCCCGCGCGCCGGCCGCGGTCGTCGGGCGGATGGTCGTCACTGTGTACGCACCTTCGGGTTGACCAGGCCGTAGCTGACGTCCACGAGCAGGTTGACCAGCAGCACGATCACCGTGATGACGAGGACGCAGCCCTGGATCACGGGGATGTCCCGGTCGAACACCGCGTCCACGGCCAGGGCGCCGACGCCGTTGAGGTTGAAGATGATCTCGACGACGGTGGCCAGGCCGAAGAGGCGGGCGACCTGCAGCCCCGCCACGGTGATGACGGGCATGGACGCGTTCTTCAGGGCGTACCGGCGGACGATGGTCGACGACCGCAGCCCCTTGGCCCGGTGGGTCCGGACGAAGTCCCGCTCCAGGACGTCGGACATGCTGGCGCGCATCTGCCGCGCGAGCTCGGCGGCCACCGCCGTCGCCAGCGTGACGGCCGGCAGGGCGATGCTGCGCAGCCACCCCACCGGGTCCTCCGTGAACGGCACGTATCCGCCGGAGGGGAACCACTCCAGCTTGAGCGCGAAGAAGGTGACGAGGAGCAGGCCGAGCCAGAAGTTGGGCACCGCCAGGCCCACCGAGGTCGTGACGGTGAGGATCCGGTCGGTCGGCCGTCCCTTCCGGGTCGCCGCCAGCGCGCCGATCGTCGTCCCCACGACGACGGCGAGGAGGAAGGCCACGAAGACCAGCGACAGCGTCACCGGCAGCCGGTCGGCGAGGGCGTCGGTGACCGAGTAGCTGGTGTAGAGCGACGTCCCGAGGTCGCCCTGCACCGCGTCGGCCAGCCAGCGCCCGTACCGCACGGGCACCGGGTCGTCGAGCCCCAGGTCCGCCCGGATGGCCTCCACCTGCTCGGGCGTCGCGGAGTCACCCGCGATCGCCAGGGCCGGGTCCCCGGGGATGACGAGGACCAGGCCCCACACCAGCAGGGTCACGATGAAGACCAGCGGGACGAGGGCGAGGAGCCGCCTCGCCACCATGCGGATCATGCGCTCACCGTCACCCCGCGGAAGTCGAACAGCCCGGTCAGCGTCGACTCCAGGCCGGAGACCTGCTCGGTGTGGACGAAGGTGTTGGTGGCGTTGCAGACGACGATCTGCGTGGCGTCCTCGACCATGACCTCGGACAGCTCCTGGTAGGACGGCGCCCGGTCCTCCTGCGTGGTGGCCGACAGGCCCTCCACCGCCAGGCGGTCGATCTCCGGGTTGCTGTACCCGCCGGGGTTCAGCGTGCCCTGCGGGGAGAGGAGCGTCGCCACGGTCTTGGCCGGGTCGGTGGCGCCGGGCCAGTTGCTGAAGTACATGTCCGCCTCGCCGCCGACGAAGCGCGACAGCAGCTCGGTGGGCTCCAGCGACGTGACGGTCAGGTCGATGCCCACCTCCGCCAGCTGCGCCTGGATGGCCTCCAGCTGCGCCGTGTAGAAGGGCACGTTGATCACGACGGCGTTGAGCGCCAGGTCCTCCTGGCCGGCCTCGGCGAGCAGCTCGCGGGCACGGTCGGGGTCGTACTCGGGCGCCGCGATGTCGGGGTTGTGCGCCCAGTAGTCCTCGGGGAACAGCTGCGTGCTCGGCGTGCACCGGCCCGCCTGCAGCGCGTCGCTGATGCCCTGGCGGTCGATGGCCAGGCTGATCGCCTCGCGCACGCGCTGGTCGGACAGAGCCGGGCCGCTCTTGTTGAGGAAGAGGGTGAAGGACCCCAGCGACGGCGCGGATTCCACCGTGACCCCGGGCCCCTCGGCCGCCTCGACCTGGTCGGGGTTGAGCTGGGTGGCGTCGGCCTGACCGCCGCTGACCGAGCGCAGCCGCACCTCGGGGTCGAGCTGCATCTGGATCTCCAGGCCACCGAGGGTCTGGACGTCGGGGTCCCAGTAGTCCGCGGAGCGCTCGTACCGGATGACGACGCCGGGCTGGTGCTCGGTCACGCGGTAGGGGCCCGTCCCCACCGGCTGCAGGTCCAGGTCGGGGTTGGCGAAGGCGGCGGGGCTGACCATCATCCCGGCGCGGTCGGCCAGCAGCGCCGGCAGCGAGCCGGCGGGGGCGCCCAGCCGCAGGTCGACGGTCCGCTCGTCGACGACCACCGCCTCGGTCACCGCCGCGAGGTCGGCCTTGAGCGAGGAGTTCGGGAGGCTCTTGGCGCGGTCGATGTTGGCCTTGACCGCCTCGGCGTCGAACGGCGTGCCGTCGTGGAAGACGACCCCCTCGCGCAGCGTGAGGCGCAGCGTCCGGTCGTCGTCGGTGAACTCCCAGGACTCGGCGAGCATCGGCTGGAGCTCACCCTCGGGCGTCACGTCGACGAGCCGGTCGTAGACCGGGTACAGGTAGACGTTCACGAACTGGTTGGTCGTGGTCGCGGGGTCGTAGTTGCTCCCCGCCGGCGTCCCGAACGAGAAGCGCAGCACCGCGTTCTCGTCGGCCGGCCCGGCCGAGGCGCTGGCCTCCCCTCCCGCGGTCGAGCCCCCGTCCGAGCCGCAGGCGGCAGTCACGAGGGCGGCTGCCATCGCCACGGCGAGCATCCGGATTCGCATCTCGTCTCCCTTGACAGGTGTGATCCACGCCATGTTTATATTCAATTGATTGTCCTGGCAAGACCTTCTTCGTCCCCGGCCCCGACCACCCCGGGAGTCCTCACCGTGGAGCGCCGACAGCTGAGCTGGCCGTCCTTCGCCGGCCTGTGGTCCCGGGCCGTGCGCGACCACGCGGCCCGGCCGTTCCTCGTCTTCGAGACCGAGGAGGGCGATGTCCTCACGTGGACCTATGCGGAGTTCGACGCGCTCGTCGGCAGGACGGCCGCCGGGCTCGCCGCCCGCGGGGTGGGCAGGGGCGACCGGGTGCTGCTGGTCCTGCCGAACTCGGTGGCCTTCGTGGCCGTCTGGCTGGCCTGCGCGGTCCTGGGCGCGACCTTCAGCAGCAGCGATCCGCGGGCCCGCGCCCCGGAGCTCGCCCACCAGCACGAGCGCCTGCGGCCCCGCCTGGTCGTGTGCGGGACCGACCAGGCCCCGCAGGTGCCCGGTGGGGCGACGGACGGCCGGACGGTCGTCGTGCCTTCGGCCGCCGACGTGACGGTGGGCGGCCTCGCCCGGGACGGCGGCTCCGCCGCGCCGGCGCCGGCGGTCACCGCCGAGGACGTCCTGAGCGTGCTGTTCACGTCGGGCACCACCTCGGCGCCCAAGGGGGTGGTCGTCAGCCAGGGGGTCTACGCCCACACCGGCGAGGTCATGGCCGAGGCCGCCCGGCTCGGTCCGCGCTCCCGCTTCCTCGTCGCGCTCCCCCTCTTCCACGCCAACGCCCAGTACTACTGCTTCGCCGCGGCCATCGCCGTCGGCGCCTCCGTCGCCCTGGTGCCGGCCTTCTCCGCGACGCGGTACCTCTCCCAGCTCGAGCGGCTGGAGGCCACGCACGCCTCGCTGTTCGCCGCGCCGCTGCGGATGGTGCTGGCCCGGGGCGGGGACCGTCCGCTGCGCCGGCCGCTCGAGCACCTGTGGTTCGCCCAGGACCTCACCGCGGACGAGTACGACCGGGTGACCCGGCTGGTCGGCTGCCGGCCGCGGCAGCTCTACGGCATGACCGAGACCGGCCCCGCGGTGCTCAGCCAGCCGCCGGAGGGCGCCGGCCCGGCAGGCCTCGGCGGCGTCACGCCCGGGTGCCTCGTCCGCCTGGGCGACCTGGCCTCCGGCGCGCCGCTCCCCCTGCCCGCGCACGGCGAGATCCAGGTCGGGGGCCTGCCCGGGCGCACGGTCTTCACCGGCTACCTCGACGACCCCTCCGCCAGCGACGGCGTCGTCACGGCGCGGGAGGCCGACGGGCGGATCTGGTTCCGCACCGGCGACCGGGCCACCGTCGCCGCCGACGGCACGTGGTCGTTCTCCGGGCGGAGCAGCGAGCAGCTCAAGGTGGCCGGTGAGAACGTCTCGGCCGTCGAGATCGAGCAGGTCATCGCCCGCCACCCCGGCGTCTTCGAGGTCGCCGTCACCGCCCGTCCGGACCCGCTCCGGACCGAGGTCCCGGTGGCCCACGTGGTGCCGGCGGGGGTGCCCGGACCCGACCTCGCCGCCTCGGTGCTCGCCTGGTGCGCCGAGAACCTCTCCCCCGCCAAGCGTCCGCACGAGGTCCTGCTCGTCGAGGAGCTCCCCCGGACCTCCGTCGGCAAGATCCGCAAGTTCCTGCTCACGGCCGAGGGTCGGCCGGAGTCCGGACCCCAGGAGGCACGACCATGAGATGGGTGACCTACGACGCCGACGGCACCGACCGGATCGGGCTGGTCGTCGACGACCGGATCCACGGCCTCGCGGCGGGGACGACGCTCGTCGACCTGCTCGGGGACGACGGCTCGCGGCTGCGGGAGGCCGGCGAGCGCGCCACGTCCTCCCCCGAGGACGTCCGCCCCTTCGACGGCGCCGTCCTGCGCGCGCCGCTGCAGCCGCCCGCCATGCGCGACTTCCTGTGCTTCCTGCAGCACATGCGCAACTGCCGGGCCGGACTCGGGGCCGCGGCCCAGCTGGACCGCGAGTGGGAGCAGATCCCGGCCTTCTACTTCACCAACCCCGTCGCGGTGATCGGTCCGCACGACCCCGTGCCGGTGCCCCCGGGCTGCGAGCGCTTCGACTTCGAGCTGGAGGTGGCAGCCGTCATCGGCCGGGCCGGTTCCGACCTGGACCCCGCCACCGCCGCCGACCACGTCGCCGGGTACACGATCTTCAACGACTGGAGCGCCCGGGACCTCCAGGCCCGCGAGATGCGGCTGAACCTCGGTCCGGCGAAGGGCAAGGACAGCTCGACGACGCTGGGCCCGGTCTTCGTCACGGCCGACGAGCTGGCCCCGCACGCCAGCGGGAACTCCTTCGCCCTCGACATGCGCGTCTGGGTCAACGACGAGGAGGTCGGCGGCGGCCCGATGGACCAGATGGACTGGTCCTGGGGCGAGATCGTCGCCTACGCCTCGCGCGGGACGACGCTGCGCCCGGGCGACGTGCTCGGGTCCGGCACCGTCCCCACCGGCTGCCTGTTCGAGCACTTCTCGATGAGCGGCGGCGACGCGGGCGAGGGCTTCCGGGGCTGGCTCAAGCCGGGCGACCGGGTGCGCATGCGCGTCGAGGGGATCGGCGAGATCGAGAACGAGGTGGTGCCCGGTCCGGCCGTGCACCTCCTGCGGACCGGGTTCTGAGGCGGCCGCGATGGCGGACCTGGAGTTCACCCGCGGGCTGCACCACCTCGGCGACGGCTGTCACGCCTGGCTCGAGCCGGACGGCAGCTGGGGCTGGAGCAACGCCGGGCTGGTGGTCGGCTCGGACGAGTCGCTGCTGTTCGACACGCTCTTCGACGTCCCGATGACCCGGGCGATGGTCGAGGGGATGGCGGAGGTGACCGCGTCCGCCCCGATCCGGACGGTCGTGAACAGCCACTCCAACGGCGACCACTGGTTCGGCAACCAGCTGTTCCCCGACGCGCGGATCGTCGCCTCGTCGGCGACCGCGCAGGAGATGCAGCACGCGGGACCGGAGCTGATCATGAGCCTGCGGGACGCGCCCGGTGGCCCCGGGCGCTTCGCCCGCGAGATCTTCGCGCCCTTCGACTGGACCGACTGCAGTCCGCTGCGCCCCACCGAGACCTTCGACGGGCGACGGGTCCTCGACGTCGGCGGGGTCGAGGTGCAGCTCCTCGAGCTCGGGCCGGCGCACACCGCCGGCGACAGCGTCGCGTGGGTCCCCTCCGCCGGGGTCCTCTACACCGGGGACCTGCTGTTCATCGGGGGGACGCCGATCATCTGGGCCGGGCCGCTGCGCAACTGGGTCCGGGCCTGCGACACGATGCTCGAGCTCGACCCGGTGCACGTCGTCCCCGGGCACGGACCGGTGACCGACACCTCCGGGATCCGGCAGGTGCGGGACTACCTCCTGTTCGTCGAGGAGGAGGCCACGAAGCGGTACCGGGCCGGGATGAGCCCGACCGAGGCGATGCACGACATCGCGCTCGGGCGCTTCGGCGAGTGGGCGGAGTCCGGTCGCATCGCGCAGAACGTCATGGCGGTGTACCTGGAGCTCGACCCCTCGCTCGAGCGCCCCGACACCCGGGAGATCTTCGCCCGGGTGGCCGCCCTCGAGGGCTACCGGGACTGAGGCCCGCCCCTCCCCCACCGGCAGCAGCCCGCGCCCGGCGACGACCTCGCGGGCTGCTGCCACGGCGGCGTGCACGATCCGCGCGGGGACGTCGCCGCACCCGTGGGCGACGACGTGCCGCCGACCGCCGCAGTGCGTTCTCGGTCGGACCGGGCAGGATGGGGCCGTGGCCAGGCCCAGCATCGTCCCGATCGCGCTCACCGTCGACGACCGAACCGGCTACACCCTGTGGGCGCCGCCGTGGGAGGAGGACGGCGAGGAGTGGCAGGCCTTCCTCGGCACGTCCGAGGGTGAGACCGCCACGGTGCACCTCTTCCCCACCCCGGGTGCGCTGGCGGCCTTCTGCCGCACCAGCACCGACCACGACCTCGCCGACCACCCGGTCTGGCCGGTCGTGGCCGGGCTCGGCGCGGAGGACCTGACGCCCGACGACGACCACCGCTACGACCTCGACGGCGTCTACGACATCGCCGCCGAGAACCCCGACCGGTGGGCCGTCGAGGAGCTCGCGGCCACCATCGACATCGTCAGCCGGCTGGCCGAGTGCCTGGACAGCGGCGGCGTCGAGGACGAGGACGGCGCGACCCCGGCCCGCGCGCCCCGGGACGCCGACGCCGACGCCGACGCCGACGCCGACGCCGACGAGGACGCCGACGAGGACCTGGCCGACGACGACGAGACCGAGTTCCCCGCGCTGGCCGAGCTCGTGGCCCGGCCCGAGATCGGGTCGCTGGGCCTGGGGGTCGAGGCGTTCGTCGGGCGCTCCGGCGAGGACGCGTGGATCGGCGTCGGCGGCGCGCTCGACGATCTCTGGGAGGACGTCCTCGAGGAGCTGTCGGCGCACCTCGACTGGACCGGCGCCGGCACGACCACCCTCGAGGCGTACCCCTCGGCGAGCGACGAGGACGACGACACCGATGACGAGGACACCGACACCGCGGCCACCGGCACTCCCGCCCGCGGGGCGGAGGCCACCGTCGCGCGCGGCTCGGACGGCTCGGGCGACCGGCCGGCCGCGGGATCCACGGCGGCCGCGCCGGAGGAGGCGGCGACCGCCGGGGTGAGCACCATCCGCGGCGGCAGCCGGATCACCGCGACCCCGGCCGCCGTCGCCGCGGCCGCGGAGTTCTGGGAGGCCGTCGGCATCCTGCCGGTCGAGCTGGTGGTCCCCGAGGGCGCCGGGGTCACCCTGCGCTGCTACGTCGACGACGTCGCCCGCTTCCTCGGCCGGGACGGGGAGGTGTATCTGTTCGACACCCCGGCCGACCTCGCCCGCTTCTGCGCCGGCGACGAGCAGCACGACCTCACCGAGATCGCGTCCTGGCCGGAGGTCACCGACACCGACACGATGCCGCTGCCGGCCGAGCAGGACCGCTACGACCTCACCGAGCTGTCGGAGGTGCTCGCCGAGGTCGCCGACGGCGCCGCCGGCCTGGTCGACCACCGGGCCTTTCCCCAGCCGGTCGAGGGCGTGCGCGACGTCGCCGAGTACGCGGGCCTGGCCCGCGTCGACGAGCTGCTGGCGCCCACCGCGCCGCTGGGCCGCGCCGTCGCCCGCGCCGAGCGCGAGCCCGAGGCTCCGCTGCGCGCCGAGGACGCCGCCCCGCTGCGGGCCGCCTGGGACGAGGTCGTCGCGCAGGTCAGCGGAGCGCTGGTCTTCCGCTCCTGACGCTCGTGCTCTGCCCACGGTCGTGGGCAGAGCACGAGCGGGCACCGGACAGCACAGCGGCCGGCCCCGGGAGTCCCGGGACCGGCCGCTGGCCGTCGGCCCCGTCCCGGCTCCCACCCTGAGCGTGCGAAGGGTGGGGAGGACGGGGTCCTTACTCAGTCGCGCGCGGGTGCGGGGCGGTCGGACCGCCCGCCGCGCGAGCCCTCGCCGGGCCCGCGGTACCGGTCGCGATCGCCGGAGGGACGACGCGGACGGTCGTCGCGGCGACCGCGGTCGCCCTCGCCGTAGGGGCGGCGGGGACGGTCGCCGTCACGGCGCGGACGCCGGCCGCCGGGGCCGCCGTGCGGACGGCGCGACTCGCGGGCCGGACGCTCGATCGGCTCCACCGGCACGCCGCTGGCCACCAGCTCGGTGATCGGTTCGTCGCCGGGCCGGATGCGGTCGACGCGCGGGTCGACCTTCGCCTGGCGGAACCGCCGCTTGGCCTGACCGACCTGGTCGGGCAGCAGAAGCGAGACCACGACACCGGCGGCGCCGGCGCGGGCGGTGCGGCCCGAGCGGTGCAGGTAGGTCTTGTGGTCGGCCGGCGGGTCGTAGTGCAGGACCAGCGAGACGTCGTCGACGTGGATGCCACGCGCGGCGACGTCGGTGGCGACGAGCACCGGGCTGCGGGCGTCCATGAACGCCTCGAGCGCCCGGCGGCGGGCCGACTGCGGCAGCCCGCCGTGGATCGCCTCGGCCTTGATGCCGACGGCCTGCAGGTTCTCCGTCAGCCGGTCGACGCCGAGCTGGGTGCGGGCGAAGACGATCGTCCGGCCCGGCCGCGCGGCCAGCTCCTGGGTCACCGGCACCTTGTCGCGGAAGGCGACGGTGTAGGCGAGGTGCTCGGCCGGCGGGGCGTCGTCGCCGGCGCGCTTGACCTCGTGCCGCGCCGGGTCCTTGAGGTAGCGGCGGACCAGGCTGTCGACCTCGCCGTCCAGCGTGGCCGAGAACAGCAGCCGCTGGGCGTCGGGGCGGGTCTGGTCGAGCAGCTCCTGCACGACGGGGAGGAAGCCGAGGTCGGACATGAAGTCGGCCTCGTCGATGACGCTGATCTCGATCTCGGCGAGGGTCGCCTCGCCCTGGCTGATCAGGTCCTGCAGCCGGCCGGGGGTGGCGACGACGACGTCGACGCCGCGGCGCAGCTGGGTGATCTGGCGGTACATCGAGGCGCCGCCGTAGACGGTGGCGAACTGGACGCCCATGGCCTGGCCGAGCGGGGCCAGGTTGTCCGAGACCTGCTGGGCCAGCTCGCGCGTGGGCACGAGGACCAGCGCGCGGGGGGCACGCGGGCCGCGGCGGGCGGTGAGGCCGAGGCGGGCCAGCATCGGCAGCCCGAAGGCCAGCGTCTTGCCGGAGCCGGTGGCGGCCTTGCCCAGCACGTCGCGCCCGGCGAGCGCGTCGGGCAGGACGGAGGTCTGGATGGCGAAGGGAGCCCGGATGTCGCGCCGCTCGAGGGCGGTGACGAGCGGCTGGGGCAGGCCCAGCTGGGCGAAGGTGGGGCCGGTCGGCTCGGGAGCCGGCGCGGGGGTGTTCTCGGGGTCGATCAGGGTGTCGACGACGTCGACGGGGTCGATCAAGGACATGCGGGTGTGGGACTCCGATACAGCTCGGGCGCGTCCCGTGGTGGTGGGCGGGCGCCACCCCTGCAACAGGGCTCGGCGTCCTCACGGCGGCCACCGGCCCGGACGGGGCGGTCGGCCTGCACGGATGCGCTCATGCCCGGACGGACCGTCCGGGAGGATGTCCGGCGAGTGCCGGCGCTTCTACGGTAGCAGCGCAGCTCACGCCGCCATTCCGGCTCCCGTGGTGGCCGTGCTCACCCCGCGCGCAGGGTCTCGTACCCCGGCCGCACGACCTGGGTGAGCAGGCGGGTCCGCTCGGCGTCGTCGAGGAAGGCCGCGGCCAGCGCCCGCTCGGTCACCGTCTGGACGTCGTCCCACGTCCAGCCGTGGACGGCCGCGACGTCGGCCAGCTCGCTGGTCACCGAGACGCCGCTCATCAGCCGGTTGTCGGTGTTCACCGTGACGGCGAACCCGAGCGCGTGCAGCCGGGCGACCGGGTGCTCGGCGAGGGAGGGGTACGCGCCGGTCTGCACGTTCGACGACGGCGCGACCTCCAGCGGCACGCCCGCGTCGAGGACCCGCCGGGCGACCGGGCCGAGCGGGCCGTCGACGGGGACCTCGTCGGCGATGCGGACGCCGTGGCCGAGGCGCTCGGCGTGGGCGCCGTCGAGGGCGGCCCGGATGCTGTCGATGCCGGCGGCCTCCCCCGCGTGGATGGTGCGGTGCGCACCGGCCCGGTCGAGCAGCGCGATGGCCTCCGGGTGCCGGTCGGGCGGGAAGCCGATCTCGGGCCCGGCCAGGTCGAAGCCGACGACGCCGGCGTCGCGGTACCGCACGACGAGGCCCGCGACCTCCTCCCAGCGGTCGTTCTGCCGCATCGCGCACAGCAGCGCTCCGACCGTGATGGGCGTGCCCGCGGCGGCGGCGTCGGCGCTGCCGGCGGCGAACCCGTCGAGGATGGCCTCCACGGCCTCCTCGATCGGCGTCCCGCCGGCGGTGAGCAGCTCGGGGGCCATGCGGACCTCGGCGTGGACGACGCCGTCGGCGGCGAGGTCGAGCGCGCACTCGCGGGCCACCCGGCGCACGGCCTCGGGCCGCTGCATCACGCCGACGGTGTGCGCGAATGTCTCCAGGTAGCGCACCAGCGAGCCGGAGTCGGCGGCCTCCTGGAACCAGGTGCCCAGCTTCCCGGCGTCGTCGGCCGGCAGTCCGCGGTAACCGGTCTCGTCGGCGAGCTCGAGCACCGTCTGCGGCCGCAGCCCGCCGTCGAGGTGGTCGTGCAGGAGGACCTTCGGAGCGCGGCGGATCGAGTCGGCGTCGAGCGGTGCAGGCACGCCTCGGACGTTAGCTTGAGCAGTCAGGCCCTTCGTCGTGCGGCCAGCCGAATGACTGCCCAGGCTACAAGCAGTGCACAACAAGCGCCGCCCAGGACCCAGGCGACAGTGGCTAGTGCGAGCGGGATGTCGATCTCGTCCGACCAAGGACCGCGGACGAGCACGGTTACCGCCACGGCGATCCCCAGAGCAAGCGCCACCATGGCCAGCGAGTCGGCCAAGCCGACCCCCGCGTTCCAGTTGTTGCGTTGTCCAAGACGCCCTGTCGTGGAGAGGTCCCGTAGACGTCGCGGGAGAAGGACCAGCCCGGCAAGACCGAGCGCAGTCGTGAAGGCACCCAGGACCACGATCAGGACGATCAACGGAACCGTCTCCACCACCGCGCTCGCGACGCCGTCGGCATTCGTTTCTGCCGCGTTGACGAGCCGAGCCCACTCCGACGGCAGAGCAACCAGGGACAGAACTGCGCCGGCGAGTGCGCAAGGAAGGCCGAAGAAGATCACGCTGAGCGTCTCGGCGAGTTCGGATCGCGTCCCTGCCGCTGGATCCTTGTCCGGGACCAGCTGGCGGTATGCGTAGCCGGGCAGGCCGACCACAGCGAGGATCGCGAGAGCGACGATCGAGTCAGGCACACCCCAGTGATAAGGCCGTTGCGTCTCGGAACTGGTGAGGCGCGCTGGTGCCGATCATGAGGCTGGAGCGAGCCGTCGTCACCGCGTGCCGCGCTCCTGCCAGCGGAAGGTCAGGACGCACAGCACCAGGCCGGCGACGCACCAGGCGCCGAGCACCAGGGCCACGCGGCCGAGCTCCCACGAGCCCGCCGGCTCCTGCGCGGCGAGCGCGTCGGGCAGGAACACCGAGCGCAGGCCCTGGGCCATCCACTTGAGCGGGAACAGGGACGCGACCGTCTGCATCCAGACCGGCACCTGGCTGAACTCGAAGAAGACGCCGGAGATGAACTGCAGCACCAGCGCGATGGGCGTGACCGTGGCCGACGCCGAGCGGCCGTTGCGCGCCAGGCTCGACACGGCGATGCCCAGCAGCGTGCACGCCGCGGCGCCGAGCCCGGCGACCCAGGCGAAGGTCAGCCAGTCCGCCCCGGAGGGCAGCACGACGTCGTAGAAGCCGGCGCCGATCACCAGCAGCAGCGCGATGATCAGCACCGTGACGGCCAGGACCTGCACGACCTTGCCGACGAAGTAGGCGCTGCGCGGCATCGGGGTGCCGTACAGGGACTTGAGGGTGCCGTCGGCGCGCTCGGTGGCGATGGAGATCGCCATGTTCTGCAGGCTCGCGCCGAGGATGCCGGCGGCGATCACCCCGGGCACGAAGTACTGGATGAAGGTGACGCCGCTGCCGAGGTCGTAGTCCAGCACCGCCCCGAAGACGACGAGCAGCAGCACCGGGAACACGAGGGTGAAGACCACCGACTCGCGCTGGCGGAAGAACTCCTTGCACTCCACCCCCGCGCGGGTGCGGTAGACGGCGCCCAGCGAGGGCAGCGCCGTCCTGGACGGGTCCGTCGTCCCGGTCGTCGACACGGCGCTCACGCGCGGTCCTCCCCGATCATCTGCAGGTACACGTCCTCGAGGGTCGGCCGGGCCACGGCCAGGTCGGGCACCTCGCCGGGGAAGCGCGCGGCCAGGTCGCGGACGAACGCCGTCGGGGTCGCGGTGGCCTCGGAACGCCGGACGCCGTCCTCGGTCCACCTGACCACCGCCGGAGCCCGGCCGCGCCCGCCCAGCTCCGCGGGGCGGGCGACCTCGGCGAGCCGGCCGCGGGCGATGACGCCCACGCGGTCGGCGAGCGCCTCGGCCTCGTCGAGGTAGTGGGTGGTCAGCAGCATCGTGGTGCCGAGGTCGCGCAGCGAGCGGATCAGCGACCAGAACTGCCGCCGGGCCTCGGGGTCGAAGCCGGTGGTCGGCTCGTCGAGGAACAGCAGGGCCGGGCGGCCGACGATGCCGAGCGCGACGTCGAGGCGGCGGCGCTGCCCGCCCGACAGCGTCCTGCCCCGCGAGCGCGCCTTCTCCGTCAGCCCGACCAGCTCGAGCACCTCGTCGGGGTCGCGCGGGTCGGAGTAGTAGGACCCGTGGGCGCGCAGCAGCTCGCGGCAGGTGAGCTGGCTGTCACCGGCACCGGACTGCAGCACGATCCCGAGCTGCGCCTTCCAGCGGCGCCCGCCCGTGGCCGGGTCGGTGCCGAGCACGCGCACCTCGCCGCCGTCCCGGTCGCGGAAGCCCTCGCAGATCTCGACCGTCGTCGTCTTGCCGGCGCCGTTCGGGCCGAGCAGCGCGAAGATCTCCCCGCGCCGGATGTCGAGGTCCAGGCCGTCGACGGCGGTCGCGGTGCCGTAGCGCTTCACCAGCCCCCGGACGGAGATGGCCGCGTCCGGGTCGAGCGGTTCACCGGGACGCGGGGCAGCGGTCGACGCCGGTACCGCGGACGTGCTGGTCACGAGGATCCAGTGTCCTCCCCGGTTGCGGAGCGGCGCCGACCGCCTCCCTCAGGCCGAGATGCGGTCCAGCAGCAGCGGGAGCGGCTCGTCGCCGGTGTCGATGCCGACCGCGCCCTCCAGCGCCTCCAGCGCCCGCGGGATGCGCGCGGCGTCGTCGGTGTGCAGCTCCAGGAGCGGCTGCCCCTCGGTGACCTGCTCCCCCACCGTCGCCGACCAGGTGACGCCGGCGGCGGCCGAGACCGGGTCCTCCTTGCGCGCCCGGCCGGCGCCGAGGCGCCACGCGGCGACGCCGAGGGCGTAGGCGTCGAGGCGGGTGAGCGTGCCGGTGGCCGGGGCGGTCACCACGTGCCGCTCGGCCGGCTGTGGCAGCGGCGCGTCGGGGTCCCCGCCCTGGGCGGCGATCATCCGGCGCCACACATCCATCGCCCGGCCGTCGCGCAGCGCGTCGGCGGGGTCGACGTCGGGCCGCCCGGCGCCGGTGAGCATCTCCCGGGCCAGCGCCAGCGTGAGCTCGACGACGTCGGCCGGGCCGCCACCGGCGAGCACCTCGACCGACTCGGCCACCTCGACGGCGTTGCCCGCGGCGCGGCCGAGCGGGCGGTCCATCGCGGTCACCAGCGCCACGGTGTTGACGCCGGCCGCCTCGCCGAGGCCGACCATCGTGCGGGCCAGCTCGCGGGAGGCCTCGGGGTCCTTCATGAACGCCCCGGACCCGGTCTTGACGTCGAGCACCAGCGCGTCGGCGCCCTCGGCGATCTTCTTGCTCATGATCGAGCTGGCGATCAGCGGGATCGACTCGACCGTCGCGGTCACGTCGCGCAGCGCGTAGAGCTTCTTGTCCGCGGGCGCCAGGTCGTGCCCGGCCGCGCAGATGACCGCGCCCACCTCGGCCAGCTGCCGCAGGTAGGCCTCCTCGTGGACGTCGGCGCGCCAGCCCGGGATGGCCTCGAGCTTGTCCAGCGTGCCGCCGGTGTGGCCCAGCCCCCGGCCCGACAGCTGCGGCACCGCCACCCCGCAGGCGGCGACCAGCGGCGCGAGCGGCAGGGTGATCTTGTCGCCGACCCCGCCGGTGGAGTGCTTGTCCGCCGTCGGCCGGCCCAGCGAGGAGAGGTCCTTGCGCTCGCCGGAGTCGATCATCGCCTGGGTCCAGACGGCGAGCTCGCCGGCGTCCATCCCGCGGAAGAACACGGCCATGAGCAGCGCGCTCATCTGCTCGTCGGGGACGGTGCCGTCGGTGTAGGAGCCGATCACCCAGCGGATCTGCTCGTCGGTCAGCCGCTGCCCGTCGCGCTTGGCGCGCAGCACGTCGATGGCGTCCATCAGCCCTGCCCCCGCTCGGCCGCGGCCACGAGGTCCTCGGGGCCGAACGCGTCGGGCAGCACCTCGCGCATCGGCACGATGCCCAGCGACACGGTCTCGATCAGCATGTCGGCGCCGCCGTGCTCCCACAGCAGCTGCCGGCAGCGCCCGCACGGCATGAGCGGCTGCCCGTCGCCGCCCACGCAGGCGACCGCGACCAGCCGGCCACCGCCGGTGCGGGCGAGGTCGCTGACCATCCCGCACTCGGCGCACAGGCCCAGCCCGTAGCTGGCGTTCTCGACGTTGCACCCGGTGACCACGCGGCCGTCGTCGACGAGCCCGGCCACGCCCACGGGGAACCGCGAGTACGGCGCGTAGGCGTGCGTCATCGCCTCCCGGGCCGCCCCGCGCAGGGCGTCCCAGTCCACTGCACCGTTCCCGCCCACCGGCCCCTCCGCCATCTAGTTCTCTCCTCGTCGGTAGACCAGGCCGTCGGCCTTCGGCATCCGCAGTCTCTGGGACGCCAGGGACAGCACCAGCAGCGTCGTGAGGTGCGGCGTGAAGGACACCAGGCCCGGCGGCAGCTCCTCGACGGTCAGGAACCCGACGAACGCGGCCGCGGCGACGACGGCGGCGATCCCCGCCGGCAGCAGCTTCCCGCGCCGGGCCTGGACGACGGCGATCACGGCCAGCCCGATCGCGACGAGCAGGAACAGCGCGACGACGGCCGACCGGCTGCGCAGCTGCAGGGCGTCGGTGTAGCCGAACAGCAGGGCACCGGAGGCGAGCCCGCCCGGCCGCCAGTTGCCGAAGATCAGCGCCGCGAGGCCGATGAACCCGCGGCCGTTGACCTGCCCCTCGCGGTAGATCCCGGCGATGAAGACCAGGAACACGCCGCCGAGGCCGGCCAGCCCGCCGGAGATCACCACGGCGGTGTACTTGAGCCGGTACACCGGCACGCCGAGGGAGTCGGCGGCGGCCGGGTTCTCGCCGCACGAGCGCAGCCGCAGCCCGAACGCCGTCCGCCACAGCAGCAGGTAGGACGCCGGGACCAGCAGGATCGCGACGAGCGTCAGGAGGCCGATCCCGCTGGTGAGCCCGCGCAGGACGCCGGCGAGGTCGCTGACGAGGAACCAGTGCTGCCGCTCCAGCGAGCCCAGCAGGTCGGGGCCGGAGGAGAGCACCGGGACGGAGAACGACGGCGGGGTGCCGTCGACCGGTGGCGACTGGGTGACGCCGCCACCGGCGGGGTTGTCGGTGTAGAGCGCCTCCGAGAGGAACCGCACGACGCCGGCGGCGAGGATGTTGATCGCCACACCGGAGACGACGTGGTCCACGCCGAAGGTCACCGTGGCCACCGCGTGCAGCAGCCCGCCGACGGCGCCGAACAGCAGCCCGCCGACGACGGCGGCGCCCCAGCCCCACTGGTAGCCGGCGAACCCGGCACCCCAGGTGCCCAGGGTCATCATCCCGTCGAGGCCGATGTTGACCACGCCCGCGCGCTCGGAGAACAGGCCGCCCAGGGCCGCCAGGCCGATGGGGACCGCCAGCAGCAGCGTCGCGGCGATGGTCGAGGAGCTGGTGAGCGCCTGCTCGCCGCTGATGACCCGTACCACCGAGAACAGCACCAGGACGCCGACGAAGATCCAGGTCAACCGGCGCGCCCGGCCGCCGCCGGTGAACAGGTCGGTCAGCGGTCCGCGGCTCGGCCGGGTGCCGCTCCCCGGAGGGGTCGCGACGGTGCTCACGTCGGGGTCCCCGCGGAAGCGTGGAGCGCCAGCGGAGCGCTTTCGTGGGGTGAGTTCATGATCCGGTCTCCTGCCGCTCGTCGGTCCGCTGTCCGCCGCCGGTCGTCCGGCTCACGCCGGCGCCGGTGCCCTCGCCGCCGTCTCCGGCACCACCGGGCGAGCCGGCGCCGGAGGCCGCCTGCCCGGGCCCGGTGCCGCCGTCACCGGCGACCGCGGCCGGCGCGGCCGAGCCGCGCTCGGCCGACCGGCGGGCCACCCGGCGGGCGATCTCGTTGGCGACGACGACGGCGAGCACGATCGTGCCCTGGAAGATCGTCACGACCGACGCGGGGAAGTCCTGGATCTGCAGGGGGACCAGCGACCGGTCGAGGAAGGCGAACAGCAGGGCCGCGAGGGCGATGCCGACCGGCTTGTTGCGGCCGAGCAGCGCGACGGCGATGCCGAGGAAGCCCAGCCCGGTGGTGAAGTCGGTGCTGTAGGCGTGCGTCGAGCCGAGCAGGTCGGGCATGCCGATCAGCCCGGCGACGGCGCCCGAGAGCAGCATCGTCTTGACGACCATGGCGCTGGAGTCGACGCCGCTGGCGCTGGCCGCCGACGGCGAGAGCCCGGCCGCACGCAGGTCGAAGCCGAAGCGGGTGCGGTTGAGCAGCACCGCGATGGCCACGCCGACGACGACCGCCACGACCAGGAACCCGAACAGCTGGCGCGGCGGGTTGGCCAGGCCGAGCAGGCCGAAGACGCCGTTGAGGCTGGGCATCCACCCGGACTCGGGGATCTCCGCGGTGCTGACGATCAGCGCGCCCTCCGGGCTCCCCCGCAGCGGGCCGGTCAGCAGGTAGGAGGCGATGCCCAGCGCGATGACGTTCATCATGATCGAGCTGATGACCTCGCTGACGCCGCGGGTCACCTTGAGCACCCCGACGATGCCCGCCCAGATCGCCGCCACCAGCATGGCCACGACCACGATGAGCAGCACGTGCAGCGGCCCCGGCAGGGCCACCGCGGCGCCGACGGCGGCGGCCAGGATGGTCGCCAGCCGGTACTGGCCCTCGACGCCGATGTTGAACAGCCCCATCCGGAAGGCGATGGCCACGGCGAGGCCGGCGAGGAACAGCGGCACGGCCCGGTTGAGGATCACGACCAGTGCGGTGACCTGCTGCGACGGGGTGTCGCCGAAGTCGAACATGACCGCGAAGACCTGGACCGGGTTCACCTGCAGGGCGGCCATGACCGCCGAGGAGATGACGAGCGCGACGACGACGGCGAGGACCGGCGCGAACATCGCCAGGCCGATCCGGCGGAGGAGGTTCACGCCGCACCCGCCGTCGTCCGGGCCCCGGTCATGTACCCGCCGAGCTCCTCGGGGGTGACCGCGGACGGGTCGAGGGTGGCCACCAGCCGGCCGCGCAGCATGACCTGCAGCGTGTCCGACAGACCGATGAGCTCGTCGAGGTCGGCCGAGATCAGCAGGATCCCCATCCCCTCCGCGCGGGCCTCCTCCAGGAGGCGCCAGATGGCGCCCTGGGCGCCGACGTCGACGCCGCGGGTCGGGTGGGCGGCGAGCAGCAGCCGCGGCGCGGCGCTCATCTCCCGCCCGACGATCAGCTTCTGCTGGTTGCCGCCCGACAGCGCGACGGCCAGCGTGTCCGGGCCGGGGGCGCGGACGTCGTAGTCGCGCATGATCCGTTCGGTGTCGGCCCGGGCGCCGCGGCGGTCGATGAAGGCGCCCTTCACCGCCGGCGGGCGGGTCTGGTGCCCCAGGATCCGGTTCTCCCAGAGCGGCGCCTCGAGCAGCATGCCCTGGCGGTGCCGGTCCTCCGGGATGAACCCGAGGCCGGCCTCGCGGCGGGCCCGGGTGCTCCAGGCGGTGATGTCGTCGCCGCCGAGCAGCACGGTGCCGGAGGCCAGCACGCGCAGTCCCATGACGGCGTCGACGAGCTCAGCCTGGCCGTTGCCCTCGACGCCGGCGATGCCGACCACCTCGCCCTCGCGGACGGTCAGCGTGACGTCGTCGACCGGCGGCCGGCCGGTGGGCGAGGCGACGGTGACCTCGCGCAGCTGCAGCACGGGGGTCTCGCGGACCGTGGAGGTGCGGATCTCCGGCGAGGGCAGCTCGCTGCCGACCATCATCTCGGCGAGCTGGTGGGCCGTCGTCGTCTTCGGGTCGGCGGTGCCGACGGTGGTGCCGCGGCGGATGACGGTGATCGAGTCGGCCACCCGGCGCACCTCGTCGAGCTTGTGCGAGATGAAGATGACCGTCAGGCCCTCGCGCTTGAGCTCGGCGAGGTTGCCGAACAGCTCGTCGACCTCCTGCGGCACGAGGACGGCGGTCGGCTCGTCGAGGATCAGCGTGGTGGCGCCGCGGTAGAGGACCTTGGCGATCTCGACCCGCTGCCGGTCGCCGACGCCGAGGTCCTCGACGAGGACGTCGGGGTCGAGGCCGAGGGCGTAGGCGTCGGAGATCTCCCGGATCCGGCGGCGGGCCTCGGCGCGGTCGAGGCGCACACCGCGGGTGGGCTCGCTGCCCAGGACCACGTTCTCCAGGACGGTGAAGTTGTCGGCCAGCATGAAGTGCTGGTGGACCATGCCGATGCCGGCGGCGATCGCGTCGGCCGGGCTGCGGAAGTGGACCTCGCGCCCGTCGAGCAGGATCTGGCCCTCGTCGGGGCGGTGCATGCCGTAGAGGGTCTTCATCAGCGTGGACTTGCCGGCGCCGTTCTCCCCGACGATCGCGTGCACCTCGCCGCGCCGGACGCGCAGCTCGATGTCGGAGTTCGCGACCACCCCGGGGAACCGCTTGGTGATGCCGCGCAGCTCCACGGCCAGCGGCGCGCTGCCGCCACCCGGACCGCCGCCGTCCTTGGTCAGGCCGGTCGGCGCGGGATCGCCCGAGGTGCCTGCTGTGGCCATGGTGGGCCCTTCCTGCGTCGCTGCGGCCCGCGGGTGTGCGGGCTCGCGTCCACTGTGCTGCACCGGGGCCGCGGGATCGACCACGCCCCGGCTGGGTGCGCGCCGCCGGACCCGGAGGCCGGCGCCGGTCAGGCATTCTCCCCGGCGCGGATGACGGCCGGGTGTCCCCCCTCACGACGACGGCGGGCCCGGGGGCGTGTGCTCCCCCGGACCCGCCGTCTGCGTGTGCTCCGCGGTCAGCCGGCGCGGTGGCCGGCCGGCGTCACGGGGTGGTCGGGACCTCGATCTCGCCGTCGACGATCTGCTGGCGGTAGTCGTCGATCGTGCTCTGGATGTCGTCGATGAAGCCGCCCGAGGTGGCCAGGCCGACGCCGTCCTGCTCCAGGTTGTAGACGATGTCCGAGCCGCCCTCGACGCTGCCGTCGACGTAGGAGTCGATGAAGGACGACACGGCGGTGTCGACGCGCTTGAGCATCGAGGTCAGGATGACCGCCTGCAGCGCCGGGTCGTCGACCGTCTGGTACTGGTCGGAGTCGACGCCGATGGCGCGCTTGCCGGCCGCTGCGGCCGCCTGGAAGACGCCCTGACCCGAGCCGCCCGCCGCGTGGTAGACGATGTCGGCGCCGGCCTCGTACATGCCCTGGGCGACCAGCAGGCCGCGGTCGGGGGCGTTGAAGCCCGAGAAGTCACCCTCCGGCGAGATGTACTGCCGGTCGATGATGATCTGCGGGTTGACCGCCTGGGCGCCGGCCACGTAGCCGGCCTCGAACTTCTGGATCAGCGTGGACTGCACGCCGCCGACGAAGCCGATGTGGCCGGTCTCGGACTTGGTCGCCGCGGCGACGCCGGCCAGGAAGGAGCCCTGCTCCTCGCTGAACAGCAGGCCGGTGAGGTTGTCGGCGCCGACGGTCTCGGCCGAGGAGTCGATGATCGCGAACGTCGTGTCGGGGTACTGCTCGACGACGTCGCCGATGACCTCGCCGTAGGCGAAGCCGACCGCGATGATCGGGTTGTAGCCCTCGTCGGCCAGCTGGGTCAGCAGGTCGGCGCGGTTGGAGGCGTCGGCGTTGGGGCTGAGGTCCTGGAACTCGCCGCCGTGCTCCTCGACCGCGGCCTCGAGGCCGACGACCGCGGCGTCGTTGAACGAGCGGTCACCGCGGCCGCCGGTGTCGAAGGCCAGGCCGATGCGCAGGTCCTCGCTGCCGCCGCCGGTGCTGCCGCTCCCGCTGCCACCGCCGCTGCCGGACTCGTCACTGGCGCAGGCCGCCAGGGCCATGCTGCCGGCCAGCAGCAGCGCTGCGGCCTTCATCTTCCGCGCTCGGCGCAAGACGATCTCCTCTCTGGAGGGAGCTGCCCGCACAGACGCGGAGGGCGCTCCCGTGGGTCCTGGTCGCGGCCGCCCGGAGGCGCCCGCCCGGACGTGGACGACTCGGGCACGCTAACCGCGCTCCCCGTCCGGGCCGCCATCCGTGCGGCGGACCGAGACGCGATCGTTGCGAACCGGCACCCCGCGGTGGGCTGCGCCACTGCGCGCGCACGCCCGCCGGGTGCGGTCCCGCCGGCGCGGCTACCGTCCCGGACCGTGCGGCGACGAGCGGGTGCCTGGCGGGTGCTGCTGGCCGCCCTGGTGCTCGTCCTGACCGTCCTCGGCGCCCCCGCGGCCGCCGCCCCCGACACGCCCCGGCCCACGGTCGACCCCGCGGCACCCACCCCGACCGCCCCGCTGCCGGGCGGGCCGCCGCAGGGCTCCGGACCCGGCGGGGTCACCGTCGGCGGCGAGGGCCTCGACACCCGGGGCACGGTCGTCGTCGACGGCGCCCCGCCGGTGCCCGACGGCCTCGCCGCGCCCGGCTGGCTGGTGGCCGACGCCGGCACCGGCGACGTGCTGGCCGCCCGCGACCCGCACGGCCGCTACTACCCGGCCAGCACCCTCAAGACGCTGACGCTGCTCACCGTGGCCCACCGGCTCGACCCCGCGCTGGTCGTCGAGGGCACCGTCGAGGACGAGTCGATGGAGGGCAGCCGGGTCGGGATGGTCGTCGGCGGCCGCTACCCGGTGTCGCTGCTGTTCCAGGCGCTGGTGATGCAGTCGGGAAACGACGCCGCCAACGCGCTCGCCCGGGCCTTCGGCGGGACGCAGGCCACGGTGCAGGCGATGAACGCGACCGCGCTGGAGATGGGCGCCTTCGACACCGTCGCGGGGACGCCGTCGGGGCTCGACGTCGCCGGGCAGTCCTCCTCGCCCTACGACCTCGCGCTGTTCTTCCGCGCGCTGATCGCCGATCCGCTGACCGCGGGGATCCTGACCACGCCGACGGCGGAGATGCCCGGCGTCGAGGGCCGCTCCACCGGCTACCAGATCCAGAACGAGAACCCGCTGGCCGGCTATCCGGGTGTCCTGGGCGGCAAGACCGGCTTCACCGACGCCGCCCGGCACACCTTCGTCGCGGCCGCCGAGCGCGACGGCCGGCGGCTGGTGGTCAGCGTCATGGGCACCGAGAACGTGCCGCTGCGCGCCGCCGACCAGGCCGCGCTGCTGCTCGACTGGGGGTTCGCCGTCCCGCCGTCGCTGGGCGGGGTCGGCACGCTGGTCGCCTCGGCGGCCGAGGTGGCGCCCGCGCCGACGTCGTCCGCCGTCCCCTCCCCCACCGGCCCCGCCGACGTGGCGGCCGGCCCTCCCGCGCCGGCGTCCCCCACCCCGGACGGGCCGCCGGCCCTCGGGGCGGTCGCGCTGGGTGCGGCGGCGGTCGCGGTGGTGGCCGCCACCCTCATCGGCCGGCGGCGGGCGATGCGGCGCCGGACGCGGCCGGCAGCGGGGGCTCCTCCGCCGGGGCGCCGGGGGCCGCCGTCTGCAGGGCCGGGAGGGTCGCCGTCCACGCGGCCGTGAAGAAGGCGAAGCGGATGACGACGTTGATCCACACCAGGATGCCCACGGCGCCGCCGAAGGCCGACGAGGTGACGCTGCCGGAGATGAGCGACAGGTAGAGGCTGCCCAGCAGCTTCATGACCTCGAAGCCGGCCGCGCCGAACAGGGCGCCGGGCAGCAGCCGACGCAGCGGGTGGGAGATCGAGGGCACCACGCGCAGCAGCCACAGGAAGACGACGACGTCGCCGGCGAAGGCCACCACGATGCCGAGCACGTTGGTGGCGACCGCCCAGCCGGGCGCGTCCTGGACGCCGAAGAGGGTCAGCACCCCCGCGGTCGCCTGGGTGGCGAACCCGGTCAGCCCGATGCTGGCCAGGCCGGCGGCACCGAGGGCGACCAGCGCCACGAGGTCGGCGAGGTTGTCCTTCCAGAACTCCGGCTCGTCGACGGTGCCCTTCCAGATCCGCTCCATGCCGATGCGGAGCTTGTCCATCGCGCGCAGCCCGGCGTAGAGGAAGCCGGCGGCACCGATCAGGCCGGTGAGGCCGGCCGCGCCGACGGTCGAGCGCAGCTCCTCGACGATCTGCTCGCCGGTCGGGCCGGGGAACGTCTCGCGGATGGCGGTGTAGAGCTCCTTCTGCAGCAACGCGTCGCCGGAGAGGACCAGCGCGATGACCGACGCCACGAGCAGCAGGACGGGGAAGAGCCCGAGGAAGACGAAGTAGGTGACCCCGGCGGCCATGAGGTCGCCCTGGGTGCGCGTGTAGCGGCCTCCGGCCCGCGCCAGGTGGTCGAACCACCGCCACCGGCGGCGCTGGGCGTCCACGACCGCGGTGACCCGGGTGCCGACGCCGGTGATGCGCGTCCACGCCGTGCGGACGTCTCTGGGTGCACCCACCGCTCCGAGTCTTCCCCCTGCGGGTGGGGACCGCGCGAGGTCAGCGGTGCGGCGGCCCCGTGAGCGGGTACTCGCGGGCGACCGCCCAGGTGCCGGCGGGCGTCTGCTCGAACTCGGTGAACGAGGTGACCCGGAACTCGGCGGAGAGGTCGCCCAGGCCGGTGTAGGCCAGCTCGAGCATGTCGCGCGGCACGTCGTGGGCCACGGTCACGTGCGGGTGGTACGGGAAGGACAGGCTGCGGGCCAGCGGGCCGGACCGGACGTCGTTGGCCAGCAGCTCGCAGTTGCCGATCCCCCGCGCGACGGCGACGAAGACGACGTCGGAGACGGGGGTGAACGTCCCGGTGCCCGACAGGTGCATGTCGAAGGGCGGGTGGCTGGCGGCGACCCGGGCGAGGTGCTCGGTGATGCCGGGACGGTCCGCGCAGGGCACCTCGGTGGGCGGCAGGAGCGTGACGTGCGGCGGCACGAGGGTGGCCTGCGGGTCGCCCACCTTCGACCGCCAGTCGACCAGCAGCTGCGCCCACGGCTCGGGCACCGGCACCAGGACGCCGACGACGGAGGTCTGCGGCGGCGTCGTCCGGCTGCGCGGGACGAACGTGTCGTCGTTCACGAGACCGCCACCGGTGGGAGGAAGCCGACCCGCTCGTAGGCCGTGCGGACGGTCTGCCCGGCGACCTCGCGGGCGCGGGCCGCGCCGGCGGCCAGCAGCCGCTCGAGCTCGGCGCGGTCGTCGAGCAGCTCCTGCGTGCGCTCGCGGATCGGCGTGACGAAGTCGGTGACGACCTCGGCGAGCTCCTTCTTGAGGTCGCCGTAGCCGCGGCCGGCGAAGTGCTCCTCGAGCTCGGGCACCGACCGGCCCGACAGCGCGCTGTGGATGGCCAGCAGGTTGGTGATCCCCGGCTTCCCCACCGGGTCGGCCACCACCTCGCGGCCGGTGTCGGTGACCGCCGAGCGGATCTTCTTCGCCGTCACCTTGGGGTCGTCGAGCAGGAAGACGCAGCCGGCCGGCGGCAGGCTCTTGCTCATCTTCTTCTCCGGCGACTGCAGGTCGAGGATCTTCGCCGCGCCCTGCGGGATGCGGGCGGCGGGGACGGTGAACGTCTCGCCGAAGCGGCCGTTGAAGCGGGTGGCGAGGTCGCGGGTGAGCTCGAGGTGCTGGCGCTGGTCCTCACCCACGGGCACCTCGTCGGCCTGGTAGACGAGGATGTCGGCGGCCTGCAGCACCGGGTAGGTGAACAGCCCGACCGACGACCCGCCGGTGCCCTCGCGCTGGCTCTTGTCCTTGAACTGCGTCATCCGGCTGGCCTCCCCGAAGCGGGCGAGGCACTCGAGCACCCAGGACAGCTGGACGTGCTCGGGGACGTGGCTCTGCACGAACAGCGAGCTGCGCTGCGGGTCCACCCCGAGCGCCACCAGCTGCGCCGCCGAGACGAGGGTGTTCCGGCGCAGCTCCTCCGGGTCCCAGTCCATCGTGATCGCGTGCAGGTCGACCACGCAGTAGAACGCCTCGGCGGTGTCCTGCAGGGCGACCCACTGCCGCAGCGCACCGAGGTAGTTGCCGAGGTGGAAGGAGCCCGCCGTCGGCTGGATGCCGGAGAGGACACGGGGGAGAGGCACGACGGCCATCAAACCAGCCGGGGGTCAGCCGACCGGTGCGCCGGGGCGCAGGGTGTCGGGCCGGTCGTCGGGGGTGGCGGCGCCGAGCACGTCGTCGAGCGCGGCGAGGAACAGGTCGTCCTCCTCGGGCGTGCCGACGGTGACCCGGATGCCCTCGCCGGCGAAGGGCCGGGTGATGACGCCGCGGGCCTCCAGCGCCGCGGCGACGCCGGCGGTCGGCTCCCCCAGCGGCAGCCACACGAAGTTGGCCTGGCTGTCGGGCACCTCCAGGCCGCGTCCGCGCAGCGCGGCGGTGAGCCGGTCGCGCTCGGCGACGACGGCGGCCACCCGGCGGCCGACCTCCTCCTCGCTGGCCAGCGCGGCGACCGCGGCGGCCTGGGCGAGCACCGAGACGCTGAACGGCACGTGCGTGCGACGGACGGCGTCGGCGACGGCGGGGTCCTCGGCCACCAGGTAGCCCACCCGCAGGCCGGCCAGGCCCCACGCCTTGGAGAACGTCCGCAGCACCGCGACGTTCGGCCGCCCGCGCATGAGCTCCAGGCCGTCGGGGACGTCGGGGTCGGTGACGAACTCGCGGTAGGCCTCGTCCAGCACGACGAGCACCGTGTCGGGCACGCGGTCGAGGAAGCGCTCGAGCTCCGGCCGGCGCACCGCCGTCGACGTCGGGTTGTTCGGGTTGCAGACGAACAGCAGCCGGGTGTCGTCGTCGACCGCGGCGGCCAGCGCGTCGAGGTCGTGGGTGTCCGGGCTGCCGCCGGGGACCGACGGCACGAGCGGCACCTGCAGGCTGCGGGCGCCGGCCACCTGCGCGAGCAGCGGGTACATCTCGAACGAGCGCCAGGCGAAGGCGATCGCCGTCCCGGGGTCGTTGAAGGACTGGGCGAGCTGCTGGCAGAGCATGACCGCGCCGCAGCCGGGGACCACCTGCGCCGGGTCGACGCCGTAGCGCCCGGCCAGCGCGGCGGTGAGGACGGCGGCGCCGTTGTCGGGGTAGCGGTAGGTCTCCCCCGCCGTCGCCGACAGCGCCTGGACGACCGCCGGCAGCGGCGGGAACGGCACCTCGTTGCTGGCGAGCTTGACGGCGCGCTCGACGCCGAGCTCGCGGGCGAGGTCGGCGGGGTTGCGGCCGGGCCGGTAGGCGGGCAGCGCCTGCACGGCCGGACGGGCACTGACCACGGGCTCGACCTCCGGCGCGCCCGGTGCGTCCGGGCGCCGACTCCTAGGGTGGCCCCATGCGCGTACTCGTCGCCGGTGGGGCCGGCTACATCGGCAGCGTAGTCACCGCCGCCCTCCTCGAGGGCGGCCACGAGGTCACCGTGCTCGACGACCTCTCCACCGGGCACGCCGACGCCGTGCCGGAGGGGGCCCGGTTCGTGCAGGCCACGCTGCAGGCCTCGGCGCCGGTGCTGGCCGACGTGCGGCCGGAGGCGGTGCTGCACTTCGCCGCGAAGAGCCTGGTGGGCGAGTCGCAGGGAAAGCCGGAGATCTACTGGGAGCACAACGTCGGCGGGTCGCTGGCGCTGCTCGAGGCGATGCGCGCGGTCGACTGCCGGCGGATCGTCTTCTCCTCCACCGCCGCCACCTACGGCGAGCCCGAGCAGGTGCCAATCCGCGAGGACGCGCAGACGAAGCCGACCAACACCTACGGCGCCACGAAGCTCGCCGTCGACGCGATGCTGACCTCCTACGCCACGGCGTACGACTTCGCCGCGGTCAGCCTGCGCTACTTCAACGTGGCCGGAGCCGCCTACGGCCGGGGCGAGCGGCACACCACCGAGACCCACCTCATCCCGATCGCCCTGCAGGTGGCGGCGGGCAAGCGGGAGGCGATCACGGTCTACGGCGAGGACTACCCGACGCCGGACGGCACCTGCATCCGCGACTACATCCACGTCTCCGACCTCGCCGACGCGCACCTGCTCGCGCTGACGGCGCCGGAGCCGGGCGAGCACCGCATTTACAACCTGGGCAACGGCACCGGGTTCTCCGTGCAGCAGGTGGTCGACGCCGTCCGCGAGGTGACCGGCCACCCGGTGCCGGTGCAGGTCGGCGAGCGGCGGGCCGGCGACCCGGCGCAGCTCGTGGCCTCCAGCGACCGGATCCGCGCCGACCTCGGCTGGACGCCGCGGCACACCGACCTGACCGGCATCGTGCGCGACGCGTGGGACGTCGCGAGGAACCGGAGCTGATGGGCGTCGCCCAGCAGCGGGCACAGGAAGCTCTCCGCACGTCCTGCCGCCGGGACGTGCGGATCGCCTCCTATGCCTCGTCGGCGACCGCCGGCGCCGTGTCGGGCGCCGGGGTGACCGACAGCCGCGCGATCCGCCGGCCGTCGAGCTCGAGGACGGTGAGCGTGCGCCCCTCGGCGACCACGGCGTCGCCGACGACCGGCAGCCGGCCGAGCTCGGCGAGCACGTAGCCGGCCACCGTCTCGTACGGGCCCTCGGGCAGCCGCAGGCCGGTCACCTGGGCGAAGTCGTCGAGGTTGAGCAGCCCGTCGACCTCGTGCGGCCCGCCGGGCTCCTCGCCGCCCTCGGGCGCGACGTCCTCGTCGTACTCGTCGTAGATCTCGCCGATGACCTCCTCGATGAGGTCCTCGAGCGTCACGATGCCGTCGGTGCCGCCGTACTCGTCGACGACGACCGCCAGGTGCTGGTTCTCCCGGCGCATCTCCGACAGCGCCGTGAGGACGCCCGCGGTGCCGGGCAGCCGCTTCACCTCGCGGGCCAGGTCGCCGACGGTCACCGCGCGCCCCGCGGGGTGGGTGGGCAGCAGCAGGTCGCGCACGTGCACGAAGCCGACGACGTCGTCCTGGTCGCGCCCGGTGACCGGGTAGCGGGAGTGACCGGACTCCGCGAGCTGCCGGGCGGCGCGGCTGACCGTCGTCGACGCGTCGAGGAACTCGACCTCGGTGCGCGGCGTCATGACCTCCCGCACCTCGCGGTCGCCGGCGCGGAACACCTCGTCGATGAGCCGGCGCTCGTCGCTGCTCAGCGACTCGTGCGCGGCCACCAGGTCGCGCAGCTCCTCCTGGCTGATCGCCTCGCCGCTGGCCTTCGGGTCGCCGCCGAGCAGCCGCACCAGCACGTTGGTGGACGCCGACAGCAGCCAGATGACCGGGCGGGACAGCCGGGCGATCGCGTTGAGCGGCCGGGCGACGACCAGGGCGAAGCCCTCCGCGCGCTGCAGGGCCAGGCGCTTGGGCGTCAGCTCGCCCACGACGAGCGACAGGTAGCTGATCGCGACGGTGACCAGGACGAGGGCCAGCGGGTCGGCGACGCCCTCACCCACGCCGCGGCGGACCAGCCAGTCGCTGAACGGCTCGGCCAGCGTGCTCGCGCCGAACGCGGCGGACAGGAAGCCGGCCAGCGTGACGCCGACCTGCACCGCGGCGAGGAAGCGGTTGGGGTCGCCGAGCAGGCGGGCCAGCGCACGGCCGCGGCGGCCGCGCTCCGACAGCACCCGGACCTGGGCCTCGCGGAGGGACACCAGCGCGATCTCGGCGCCGGCGAACACCCCGCCGACCAGGACGAAGACGATCACCATGACGATGTCGAGCCAGACGTCGCTCACCGGCGGCGTGCTCCTCGCTCTGGGGGTGGTGGTCGACGTCCATGCTGCCCGGACCGCTCACCGCGCATCCCCCCGGGCGCCCGGCGGCGTCTTTTGTGACGTCGGTCACGTCACCCTCGCGAGTGATCTCTGGCTACGGCTAGTCTCGACGAAGTCACGCTCCGTTGTTGTCGAGTCCGTGAGGACGTCCCCCTCGTGCGCCACCGTCGGTCTTCCCCGCCGCCGTCCGCCCGCCTCACCGGCGGCCTCCGGCTGATGTCCCGCCCCCTGCGCCGGGGCCGCGTCCGTCACCTGCTGCCGGTCCTGGCCGTCGTCCTCGCCGTCGGCGGCATCGCCCTGCTGGTCCCGCTCATGGCGGCCGGGCGGGGCGCGCTCTCGACCGCCGAGTCCTCCTCGACCTCGACCGCCGACGACGTCGTGGCCGACGCCGAGCGCACCGGCGTCGTGACGATGGGCGTCGACGGCGCCCCGGTCGCCCCCGGGACGACGCCCGGCAGCACCGCCCCCGGCACGACCGAGCCGAGCACCACCGCCCCGGGCAGCACCGCGCCCGGCACCACCGAGCCGGACACCACCGAGCCGGACACCACCGAGCCGGACACCACCGCGCCGGACACCACCGAGCCGGACACCACCGCGCCGGACACCACCGCGCCGGACACCACCGCCCCGGGCAGTTCCGCGCCGGGTTCCACGTCCGCGGGTTCCCCGTCGTCCGGGTCGTCGTCCGGGTCGTCGTCGGCGGGGTCCTCGACCGCGTCGTCGTCGGCCGGCACCTCCTCGGCCGCGCCCGGGACGTCGGCCCCGGCGCCCCGCGCGGGCGCGAGCACGTCGTCGTCCGCGGGGACCTCCTCGGCCGGGTCGACCACGCAGAGCCCGACCTTGTCGTCGTCGCAGGCCGCCCCCGCGCCGGTGGCGGCCGCCGCTCCGGCCCCCTCGACGGAGGGCGCGGTGCTGGCGCTGGTCAACCAGGAGCGCGCCGCCGCCGGGTGCGCTCCGGTCGCCGCCGACGCCGCGCTGGCGGGGGTGGCGCGGGCGCACAGCGTCGACATGCGCGACCGCGGCTACTTCTCGCACACGACGCCGGAGGGGCTCGACCCCTTCGACCGGGCGCGCGCGGCCGGCGTCGGCTACGCCCGGGCGGAGAACATCGCCCGCGGCCAGGCCGACCCCGCCGCCGTCATGGACGCCTGGATGAACAGCCCCGGGCACCGCGCGAACATCCTCGACTGCTCGCTCACGAAGCTCGGCGTCGGCGTGGCCGAGGGCGCCGGCGGTCCCTGGTGGACCCAGCTCTTCGGCTGACCCGTCAGCGACCGAGGGCCGCGGCGACCCGAGCAACCAGAGCGTCCGGGTCCCGCAGGTCCGCAGCGGTCACGAACACCACCCGCCAGCCCGCGGCGGTGAGCCGGTTGAGCCGCTGCCGGTCGCGCCCGAGCTGACCGGCCTCCGCGTGCCAGGCCCCGTCGTACTCCACGGCCAGGCGGTGCTCGGGGAACGCCAGGTCCACCCGGGCGACGAAGTTCCCCCCGGCATCCCGGACGGTGTACTGGGGAACGGCCCGCAGTCCGGCGAGCGCGAGCAGCACCCGTACTCGCGACTCGGGCAGCGACTCGGCGCGCGGGTCCGCGAGCTCAACGGCCCGGCCGGCCCGTCGCATCCCGCGCGGGGACGGCGCCGCGTCCAGCGACCGGCGGAGTCCCGCACGGTCGACGACGCCGCGGGCGAGCAGGACGTCGAGCGCCGCCACCGCCTCCACCAGCGGCTCGGCCCTGGCGATGTCGAGGGCCGTGCGCGTGCCCGTGGTGCTCGGCCGCCGGTGGACGACCGTGACGTCGGAGGCCGGCAGGACGGTCCGGCGGACCCGCAGGCCGGCGATCGGGCCGAAGCGCACACCGGGAGGCACCGACACCTCCACCGGCATCGCCGGGTCGAGCAGCTCGCCCGCTCCGTGCAGGTGGGCCGCCGTCCGGCCGCTGAACACGGCCGGCGCGGGAATCAGCAGGCACGCACCGCTGATGCGCACGTCGGGGTCGTCGGGCAGCTCCGCGTCCGCGTAGACGCCGCGGTACAGCCGGCGCCAGGCGCTGCTGCGGAGGGCCGCGGGGCTCAGCAGCCCCGCGGCGAGGACGTCGCGGGCGCGGAAGACGCGACCGCGGAGGACGTCGGGTCGCCGGGGTGGAGGCACCGCGCGAGCCTGCCGCGACGGGGCCACGCCGCGCCCCCGCCGTCCACAGCCCCGCAACTGCCCGGGAGTCGTCGTCTGCAGTGCGCTGCAGACGACGACTTCCCCGCAACTGCGCGCGACCCCACCCAGCCCGCGAACGCGAGCGGCCCCCTCACCCGGGGGGTGAGGGGGCCGCTGCAGAGCGACTGCGTCAGGCCATGGCCTTCTGCAGGTTGCTGTCGATGGCCGCCAGGAAGTCCTGGGTGGTCAGCCACGGCTGGTCCTTGCTGATCAGCAGCGCGAGGTCCTTGGTCATCTGACCGCCCTCGACGGTGTCGACGCAGACCTTCTCGAGGGTCTCGGCGAACCGGGTGACCTCGGGGGTGTCGTCGAGCTTGCCGCGGTGGGCGAGGCCCCGGGTCCAGGCGAAGATCGACGCGATCGGGTTGGTCGACGTCTCCTTGCCCTGCTGGTGCTGCCGGTAGTGGCGGGTCACCGTGCCGTGGGCGGCCTCGGCCTCGACCGTGCGGCCGTCGGGGCTCATGAGCACCGAGGTCATGAGGCCCAGCGAGCCGAAGCCCTGCGCGACGGTGTCGGACTGGACGTCGCCGTCGTAGTTCTTGCAGGCCCAGACGTAGCCGCCCTCCCACTTGAGGGACGCGGCGACCATGTCGTCGATCAGCCGGTGCTCGTAGGTGATCCCGGCGGCCTCGAACTTGTCCTTGAACTCGGTCTCGAAGACCTCGGCGAACAGGTCCTTGAAGCGGCCGTCGTAGGCCTTGAGGATCGTGTTCTTGGTCGACAGGTAGACCGGGTACTCACGCTGCAGGCCGTAGTTCATCGAGGCCCGGGCGAAGTCGCGGATCGAGTCGTCGAGGTTGTACATCGCCATCGCGACGCCGCCGCCGGGCGACTGGAAGACCTCGTGCTCGATCGGCGCGGAGCCGTCCTTCGGCGTGAAGGTGATGGTCAGCGTGCCCTCGCCGGGGAACTTGAAGTCCGTGGCGCGGTACTGGTCACCGAACGCGTGACGGCCGACGACGATCGGCTTGGTCCAGCCGGGCACCAGCCGCGGCACGTTCTGCATGATGATCGGCTCGCGGAAGATGACACCGCCGAGGATGTTGCGGATGGTGCCGTTCGGCGAGCGCCACATCTTCTTGAGGCCGAACTCCTCGACCCGCGCCTCGTCCGGCGTGATGGTCGCGCACTTGACGCCGACGCCGTGCTTCTTGATCGCGTTCGCGGAGTCGATGGTGACCTGGTCGTCGGTGGCGTCGCGGTGCTCGATGCCCAGGTCGTAGTACTCCAGGTTGACGTCGAGGTACGGCAGGATCAGCTGGTCCTTGATGAACTGCCAGATGATCCGGGTCATCTCGTCGCCGTCGAGTTCGACGACGGTGCCCTCGACCTTGATCTTGCTCACGTCAGACATTCCCTCTCTGCAGCCCCGGCCCCTCGGGCCGGGAGTCGGTCAGTCGCGGTGCCGAGGACTACAGCTCCGCGACGTCGGCCTGCTTGGCGCGCACGGCCTCCGCCGCCTCGCGCAGCCCGGCCAGTTCGCTCTCGGTGAGATCCCCCTCGACCACCCGGCGCACACCCTGGCGGCCGATCTCGGCCTCGACGCCCAGGTAGACCCCGGAGATGCCGTACTCGCCGTCGACCCATGCGCACACGGGCATGACGGCGCCGGAGTCCTCCATCACGGCGCGGGCCATGCGGGCCGCCGCCGCCGACGGCGCGTAGTACGCCGACCCGGTCTTGAGCAGGGCGACCACCTCGGCGCCGCCGTTGCGGGTGCGCTGCACCAGGTGCTCGATGCGGTCGGCGGCCATCACGTCGGCCAGCGGCTTGCCGTCGACGGTGCAGCGCGAGGGCACCGGCACCATCGTGTCGCCGTGCGAGCCGAGGGTCAGCGTCCGCACCGAGCTCACCGGGACGCCGAGCTCCTCGGCGACGTTGTTGGTGAACCGGGCGGTGTCGAGCATCCCGGCCTGCCCCATCACCCGCTCCTTCGGGAAGCCGGTGGCGAGCTGGGCCAGGGCGGTCATCTCGTCGAGCGGGTTGGACACCACGATGACGACGGCGTCGGGCGAGGTGGCCGCGATGTTCTCGGCGACCTGGCGGACGATCCCCGCGTTGGTCTCGATGAGGTCCATCCGGCTCATGCCCGGCTTGCGCGGCAGGCCCGCGGTGATCACGACGACGTCGGACCCCTCGGTGCCCTCGTACGAGCCGCCGCCGACGCCGACGACCTTCGTCTCGAAGCCCTCGATCGGGCGGGACTGGTTCATGTCGAGGGCCAGGCCCTCGGGCTTGCCCTCGACGATGTCGGTGAGGACGACGGTCTCGAAGACGTCGTACTCCGCGAGCCGGAGGGCGGTGGTGGAGCCGTAGAAGCCGGCACCGACGACAGTGACCTTGCCGTTCCTGGGCTGCTCTGCCATGGGCGTCAACCTAGACCCGGCACCCGGCAGGCCGCCCGGGGGCCGCTGCGCTCAACTGCCCGGCACGACGAGGGCCAGCACCGACAGCGCGACCCCCGTCCCCGCCATGAGGACGACGTCGACCGGCCGGCTGCGGACGGCGAGGAAGCCGACCCGGCGCACGGGCAGGACCAGCCGCAGCAGCCCCGCACCCACGAGCGCGAGCCCGACGACGAGCAGCCCGCGCCGCCAGTGCTCGATCGCGACCATCCCGAGCCCGACCGCGACCGCGACCAGCACCGCGAGCAGCGGCAGCTGGCGCAGCAGCCCGGCCAGGAACGGCCGGCGCAGGTAGAGCGGAGGTCGCGTCATCAGGCGGTCAGCGCCTCCACCGCGGCGGCCCGCTCGGCGGCCAGCACCACGTTCTGCAGCAGCATCGCCCGGGTCATCGGCCCGACGCCGCCGGGGTTGGGCGCCACGTGCCCGGCCACCTCGACGACGTCCTTCGCGACGTCGCCGGCGATCTTCCCGTCGACCCGGCTGACGCCGACGTCGAGCACCGCGGCCCCCGGTTTGACGATGTCGGCGCTGATCAGCCCCGGGACGCCGGCCGCGGCGACGACGACGTCGGCGGCGCGGACGTGCGCGGCGAGGTCGCGGGTGCCGGTGTGGCAGAGGGTCACCGTGGCGTTCTCCGTGCGGCGGGTCAGCAGCAGCCCGAGCGGGCGGCCGACGGTGATCCCGCGGCCGACGACGACCACCTCGGCGCCGGCGACCGGCACGTCGTGGCGGCGCAGGAGCTCGACGATGCCGACCGGGGTGCACGGCAGCGGCCCGTCGACGCCGAGCACCAGCCGGCCGAGGTTGACCGGGTGCAGGCCGTCGGCGTCCTTGGCCGGGTCCATCGCCTCGAGGACGGCGTACTCGTCGACCTGGCGCGGCAGGGGCAGCTGGACGATGTAGCCGGTGCAGGTGGGGTCGGCGTTGAGCTCCTCGACGACGGCGAGCACGTCGGCGAGCGTGGCCGTGGCCGGGAGCTCGCGCTGGATGCTGGCGATGCCGACCTGCGCGCAGTCGGAGTGCTTGGCGTCGACGTACCAGCGGCTGCCGGGGTCGTCGCCGACCAGCAGCGTGCCCAGCCCCGGGCGGTGCCCCGCGGCGGTCAGTGCCGCCACGCGCGCGGTGAGCTCCTGGCGGATGGTCGCTGCGGTCGCCTTGCCGTCCAGGATCGTCGCGGGCACCCCGACAGTGTGCCGGAGGCGCTCCCGCGCCGACCCCTGCGGCCCTACCCTCGCGGACAGCCCTGCACGGCCCGTCCCCGAGGAGAGCTGATGAGCGAGCGCGACCCGTCCACCCAGCAGACAGCGCCCGGTCTCGACCTCGTGACCGGCCCGTCGGCGACGGGCACCGGCGCGTACGGCGCCACGGGCGGGTACCCCTCGACGACGCCGGACTACTCCGACCGGCCGGTGGCGGTGCGCGGCCCGGAGTCCCTCGGCGGGCTGCTGCTCATCCTGGCCGGCATCTCCGCCGGGATCAGCCTGGCGCTGCGCTGGGTGGCCGGGACCGGGGACACCGGCTGGCGCCTGGCCCGCCAGGGGTTCGACGAGCTCGACACCGGGGTCAGCGGCCTGCTCGACACGGGGTGGTGGCAGCCCCTCGCCGTCGTCCTCGGGGGCGGCGTGCTGTTCGTGCTGGGCATCCTGATGTGGCTGCCCGCGCGGACGCACCGCCTCCTCGGCCTCCTCGGGCTGCTGGTGAGCGGGCTGGCGCTGGCCGCGGTGGTCGTACCGCTGACCGCGGAGAGCTGGCGGCCGTCGGCCTTCGCGATCGGGTTCTGGTTCGCCTGCGCCGTCGGCGTCCTGGGTGTGCTCGGCTCCCTCAAGGCGCTGCTGACGGGACGCCGCTACCGCTGAACCCTCCGTGTACTTCCGCGGAGGTGCACCGTGCACCTCCGCGGAAGTGCACGGGTCAGCCCTCGATCAGGGCGCCGTAGGCGCTGGCGACCTGGACGGCCTGGACGAGGTCGAGCCGGACGCCGGTGAGCTCGAGCGCCCGCCACGGGACCGCCTCGGTGGCCGCGCCGCGCAGGTCGCTGCCGCGCAGCTTCGTGCCCTGCATGCGGACCCGGTCGAGGTCGGCGCCGGTGAGGTCGCACTCGCGCAGGTCGGCGTCGGTGAGGTCGGCCTCGCGGAACCGCTGACCGGACAGGTCGCTGCCGGACAGGTCGACGCCGCGCAGCGACGTCCAGCTCCAGTCGGTGTCGGTGCTGGTCAGCGGGCGCAGCACGGCGCCGGAGAACTGCGAGCCGGTGAGCTTGCAGCCGTCCCAGACGACGTCGATGAGCCGTGCCCGGTCGAACCGGCAGGACAGGAACGCGCTGCCGGAGTGCCGCGAGCCGCCCATCCGCACGCCGGTGAGGACGCAGGAGTCGAAGACGCAGCGCTTGGTGACCACCTCGGTCAGGTCGGCGTCGTCGAAGCGGCAGCGGGTGAAGGTGACGCCGTCGAGCTCGGCGCCCCACCAGTCGACGCGGGCGAGGTCGACGTCCTCGATCTCCTCCCCCGGCTCCGGGGGACGGAGGTGTGCTCGGCCGCGCATCAGTGGGCGAAGTGGCGGGTCCCGGTGAGGTACAGCGGGACGCCGGCCGCCCGCGCCGCCTCGACGACCTCCTCGTCGCGCACCGAGCCGCCCGGCTGCACCACCGCGCGCACCCCGGCGTCGAGCAGCACCTGCAGGCCGTCGGCGAACGGGAAGAACGCGTCGGAGGCGGCCACCGACCCCGCGGCCCGCTCCCCCGCCCGCGTCACGGCGAGGCGGGCGGCGTCGACCCGGTTGACCTGCCCCATGCCGACGCCGACGGTCGCCTTGTCGTGGGCGAGCAGGATCGCGTTGCTGCGCACCGCGCGGACGCTGCGCCAGGCGAACACGAGGTCGTCGAGGCCGGCGGCGTCCAGCGGCTCCCCGCAGGCCAGCGTCCAGGTGGTGGGGTCGTCGCCGGCGGCGTCGATGCGGTCGGCGCTCTGCAGCAGCAGCCCGCCGCTGACCGGCCGCATCTCCGTCGACGGCCGGGCGGCCTCGGGCAGGCGCAGCAGCCGGATGTTCTTCTTCGCCGTCAGCACCTCCACGGCGTCGGCGGTGAACGACGGCGCGACGACGACCTCGGTGAAGACGCCGGCGACCTGCTCGGCCATGGCGAGGTCGACCTCGCGGTTGGCCGCGATCACGCCGCCGAAGGCCGAGACGGGGTCACAGGCGTGCGCCTTGCGGTGGGCGGCGGCGATGTCGGTGCCGACGGCGATCCCGCACGGGTTGGCGTGCTTGATGATCGCCACGCACGGGTCGTTGTGGTCCTGCGCGGCCCGCCAGGCGGCGTCGGTGTCGACGTAGTTGTTGTAGGACATCTGCTTGCCGTGCAGCTGCTCGGCATGCGCCAGCCCGGGCTGACCGCCGCGGTACAGCGCCGCCCGCTGGTGCGGGTTCTCGCCGTAGCGCAGCACGTCGGCGCGCTCCCAGCTCGCGCCGATCCAGGCGGGGAAGCCGGTCTCGTCGTCGGGCGCGAGGACGTTGCCCATCCAGGAGGCGACGGCGACGTCGTAGCTCGCGGTGTGACGGAAGGCGGCCGCGGCCAGCCGCTGCCGCTCGGCGAGGGTGAAGCCGCCGGCGGCGACCGCGGCGAGCACGTCGCCGTAGCGGGACGGGTCGACGACGACGGCGACCGACGGGTGGTTCTTCGCCGCGGCGCGCACCATCGCCGGGCCGCCGATGTCGATCTGCTCGACGCACTCGTCCGGCATCGCGCCCGAGGCCACCGTCTCGGTGAACGGGTAGAGGTTCACGACCACCAGGTCGAAGGCGGCGATGCCGAGCTCCTCGAGCTGGCTGACGTGCGCGGCCTTGCGGCGGTCGGCGAGGATCCCGGCGTGCACGGCCGGGTGCAGGGTCTTCACCCGCCCGTCGAGGCACTCGGGGAACCCGGTGACCTGCTCGACCGGCGTGACCGCGACGCCGGCGTCGGCGATCCGCCGGGCGGTCGCGCCGGTGCTCACCAGCTCGACGCCGGCGTCGGCCAGCCCGCGGGCGAGGTCCTCGATGCCGGCCTTGTCGTAGACGCCCAGCAGCGCGCGGCGGATCGGGGTGCGGTCGCTCATCGGGGGCTCTCCTCCGTCGTCCCGGTGACGAGTCGCGCCACCGTCTCCACCAGGAGCGTGCGCTCCACGGCCTTGATCCGTTCGTGCAGGCGGTCCTCGTCGTCGCCGGGCAGCACCGGCACCTCGCGCCGGGCGAGCACCGGCCCGGTGTCGACGCCGGCGTCGACCAGGTGCACCGTGCTGCCGGTGACGTCCACGCCCGCGGCGAGCGCGTCGCGGACGGCGTGCGCACCGGGGAAGGCCGGCAGCAGGGCGGGGTGGGTGTTGACCAGCCGGCCCTCGTAGCGGGCCAGGACGGCGGGGCCGACGATCTTCATGAAGCCGGCGGACACCACCAGGTCGGGCCGGTGCGCGGCGATCGCGTCGGCCAGGCCGGCGTCCCAGGCGGCCCGGTCGGGGAAGTCGCGCAGCGCGACCGTGAAGGTCGGCAGGCCGCGGCGGCGGGCGTGCTCCAGGCCGGGGGCGTCCCGGTCCGCGCCGACGGCGACCACCTGCGCGGGGTAGGCGGCGTCGTCGGCGGCCTCGAGCAGCGCCGCGCACAGCGACCCCGTCCCCGAGAGCAGCACGACGACCCGCGCCCGCGGTGGGGAGTCGGGGCCGGGCACGACCGCGACCCTATCGACGCGGCGCGCGGGCTCAGCCGAGGGACCGCCAGCGGGCGGTGGCCGCCCCGACCGCGCCCGCGATGCCGGCCTGCAGCGCCACCGAGAGGGCGGTGGCCACCGGAGGGGCGCCGACGTCGGCGAGCGCGCCGTCGCCGAGGGACCCGCCGGCTGCCGCGACGACGACGCCGACGGCGGCGCCGAGCAGCACCCCGGTCAGCACGCCCCACAGGCCCGCGACCACCGAGCCGCCGTCGTCGTCGGCCATGCGGCGGCCCAGGACCGTCCCGGCGACCATGCCGGCCAGCGCCGGGACCGCCTGCGAGACGAAGGCGAGCAGCGGCACGGCCTGGGTGTCGGGCAGTGCGGCCAGCAGCGGAAGGGCCGGCACCGGTCCGAGGCTGATCCCGTGCACCGAGACGACGGTGCCGGCACCGACCGCGAACCCGGGCCCGGCGGCCACCCCGAGCGCCGCCGCGGCCGCGTTGGGCAGCAGCAGCGCCCCGAGCGCCAGCAGCCCGAGGGCTCCGGCACCCGAGCCGCCGAGGGCGTCCTCGACGGCGGCGTACCCGGCGGTGTCGGAGCCGACCGCGACGGCGACCACCACGCCGCCCAGCCCGAGCGCGGTGAGCAGGCCGGCGAGCACGGCCGGCAGCAGCGGCCGCGCCGGCAACGGGAGCCGGTCGAGGACGGCGTCGGGCAGGTCGGTCTCGCGCAGCACGCCCCAGCCGACGGCGACCAGGGCGAGGACGGCGGCGCCGGCCGCGCAGCGGACCAGGTCGGTGCGCGCACCGGGCCCGTCGACGGCGAGCGCCAGCAGCACGGCGAGGAGCGTGTGCACCGCCAGCGCGGCTGCGACGACGACCGCGGCCGCGCGCACACCGGCCGGCTCGACGAGGCGCGCGACGCCCCGGCCGGCCCGCGAGAGCCCCCAGGCGACGGCGAGGGTGAGCAGCAGCGGCGCGAGGACCAGCGGCCCGGAGGCGAGGTCGAGTCCGCCGCCGTTGGCCAGCAGCCACAGCTGACCGCCGGCCCGGATCGCGCCGCCCGCCGAGAGACCGCCGGCCGGGTCGAGCGTCTCCACGACGACGACCGCCAGGCCGAGGCCGGCCAACCCGAGCAGCGTCACCGCGGCGGTGGCCGCGGCGGCGAGGGCGGCCGGGTACCAGGGCCGCCCCGCACCGGGGCCCCGCTGTCCCGGGAGGGGCAGGCGCGCCAGCAGGGAGACCACGTCCCCACTGTCGCAAGCGCGACCGCCCTCTGTCCGCCGCACGCGCCGGGAGCGGGCGAGCGTCGGCGTCCCCGGACGCCGACGAGGGCCGGCGGCAAGTACCGCCGGCCCTCGTCGGGACGGGTCGCCCCTCGCGGGGCGGGAGGTCAGGGCTGGCCGGAGCCCGAGGCGGTGGAGCCGCCGGGCTGGCCGTGCTGACCGGAGGGCTGCTGACCGGAGGACTGCTGGCCGGGGTCCGTGGCCGGGGACGGGGTGTAGGGCTGCCCGTACCCCTGGGGGGCCTGGCCGTACTGACCCGGCTGCCCGTACTGCTGCCCGGGCTGCCCGTACTGCTGCCCGGGCTGGCCGTACTGACCGGGCTGGCCGTACTGGCCCGGGGTCGACTGGCCGTACTGGCCCGGGCGGGCGCCCTGGCCGGCACCGAAGTCCGGCGCCTGCTGGTTGGCCCACTGGGAGGCACCGGCGAAGGCGCCGGGCAGGGCCGGCTTGTTCCGCATCTCCGGCAGCAGCCGCAGGAACGCGAAGGCCGTGACGGCCGCGGTGACGAGGAGGGCGAGCAGGCCGACGAGGCTGAACTCCCACTCGAAGGTCTGGATCCAGGCGATCAACGTGAGCAGCAGGGCCAGGGCGGCGAGGCCGACGGTGATCCAGCTGCGCGGGAACCCGAGCCGGACCTCGGTCACCGCCGGCAGCAGCGCCCAGACGGCGGCGGCCAGCAGCAGGACGAAGCTGAAGGTGACCAGGCCGCTGAACGAGAAGCCGCTGACGTTGTAGTCGTCGGAGAAGTAGATCTCGTCGAAGTCGATCCAGGTCAGGAGCGCGAGGACCAGGTAGGCGATCGCACCCGCCGCGACGACGTAGTCGGCGACCTTCAGCCGCTTGAGGTCGAAGCCGGATCCGCCGGGGCCCTGCCCGAACGGCGACGGGGCGCCGTGGGGCTGGCCGTAGGGGGGCTGCTGCCCGTACGGCTGCTGCCCGTACGGCTGCTGCCCGTAGGGCGGCTGTCCACCGGCGGGCTGGCCGTAGGGCTGCTGCCCGTAGGGAGGCTGCTGGCCGTAGGACGGCTGGCCGGGAGCCGGCTGGCCGTAAGGCTGCTGACCGTAGGGCGGCTGACCCTGCGGAGCGCCGTACGGCGGCGGAGAGGCGGGGGGCTGCTGCCCGTACCCCGGCTGACCGCCCGGGCCCGGCTGCCCGGGGACCCCGGGCTGCTGCGGCGGCTGACTGGACGTCATCGTTCGGCTACCTCTCGTCACTACAGGTACGGCGTCGCGGATGCTCTCCCCCACCGTGGCCCGGTGCAACCGCGCCACGCACGCGTCTCACCACCACGGGCGAGATCGTGACCGCCCCGCGACCGCCGCTGCCGGACGCCGCTGCCCCGGCCCCCGAGCACGGGGACCGGGGCAGCCGGACGTCGTGGCCGGCCCGGCTGCCGACGATCTACGCGCCGACGATCTCCCGCATGAGGCGGGCGGTCTCCGACGGCGTCTTGCCGACCTTGACCCCGGCGGCCTCGAGGGCCTCCTTCTTGGCCTGCGCGGTGCCGGCCGAGCCGGACACGATGGCGCCGGCGTGGCCCATCGTCTTGCCCTCGGGCGCGGTGAAGCCGGCCACGTAGCCGACGACCGGCTTGGTGACGTTGGCCTTGATGAAGTCGGCCGCGCGCTCCTCGGCGTCGCCACCGATCTCACCGATCATGACGATGGCCTCGGTCTCCGGGTCGTCCTGGAACGCCTGGAGGGCGTCGATGTGCGTCGTCCCGATGACCGGGTCGCCGCCGATGCCGATCGCGGTGGAGAAACCGATGTCCCGGAGCTCGTACATCATCTGGTAGGTCAGCGTGCCCGACTTGCTGACCAGGCCGATCCTGCCCTGCTTGGTGATGTTGGCGGGGATGATGCCGGCGTTGGAGCGCCCGGGGCTGATCAGGCCGGGGCAGTTCGGGCCGATGATGCGGGTCGAGCCACCCTGGGCGTGCGCCCAGAAGTAGGTCGAGTCGTGCACCGGGATGCCCTCGGTGATGACGACGGCGAGCCCGATCTGGGCGTCGACGGCCTCGATGACCGCACCCTTCGCGCCGGCCGGCGGCACGAAGATGACGCTGACGTCGGCGCCGGTCTCCTTCATCGCCTCGGACACGCTGCCGAACACCGGCACGCTGGCGCCGTCGAAGTCGACGCTCTCGCCGGCCTTCTTCGGGTTCACGCCGCCGACGATCGCGGTGCCGGAGGCGAGCATGCGCTGGGTGTGCTTGCGCCCCTCCGAGCCGGTCATGCCCTGGACGATGACCTTGCTGTTCTCGTTGAGGAAGATCGACATCTCTTCAGGTCCTGTCGGTGTCGGGGGCGATCAGGCGGCGAGCTCGGCGGCCCGGCGCGCGGCGCCGTCCATCGTGTCCACCAGGGTCACCAGCGGGTGGTTGGCCTCGGCGAGGATGCGCCGCCCCTCCTCGACGTTGTTGCCGTCGAGCCGGACGACCAGCGGCTTGGCGGCCTCGTCGCCGAGGATGCCCAGGGCGCTGACGATGCCGTTGGCGACGGCGTCGCAGGCGGTGATCCCGCCGAAGACGTTGACGAACACGCTCTTCACGGCCGGGTCGGACAGGATGATGTCCAGGCCGTTGGCCATCACCTCGGCCGAGGCGCCGCCGCCGATGTCGAGGAAGTTGGCCGGCTTGACCCCGCCGAACTCCTCGCCCGCGTAGGCGACGACGTCGAGGGTGCTCATGACCAGGCCGGCACCGTTGCCGATGATCCCCACCTCGCCCTCGAGCTTGACGTAGTTGAGGTCCTTCTCCTTGGCGCGCGCCTCGAGCGGGTCGGCCGCGGCGGTGTCCTCGAGGGCCGCGTGCTCGGCGTGCCGGAAGGAGGCGTTCTCGTCGAGGGTCACCTTGGCGTCGAGCGCGAGCACGGTGCCGTCGGGCGCCTTGGCCAGCGGGTTGACCTCGACGAGGGTGGCGTCCTCCTTGCTGAAGACCTCCCACAGCTGCACCGCGATCGCGATCACCTGGTCGCGGACCTCGGGGGCGAAGCCGGCGGCGTCGACGATCTCGGCGGCCTTCGCGGCGTCCACGCCGACCGAGGCGTCGACCGGGATGCGGGCCAGGGCCTCGGGGCGCTCGACGGCGAGCTGCTCGATCTCCATGCCGCCCTCGACGCTGGCCATCGCCAGGAAGGTGCGGTTCGAGCGGTCGAGGAGGTAGGAGAAGTAGTACTCCTCGGCGATGTCGCTGGCCTGGGCCACCATCACGCGGTGGGTGATGTGGCCCTTGATGTCCAGGCCGAGGATGTCCTGGGCCCGCGCGCGGGCGTCCTCGGGATCGTCGGCCAGCTTGACGCCGCCGGCCTTGCCGCGGCCACCGGTCTTGACCTGCGCCTTGACCACGACGGTCTGCCCGATCTCGCGGGCGATCGCCTCGGCCTGGTCGGGTGTCTCGGCCACGCCGCCGGGGAGCACGGGCACGCCGTGCGAGGCCAGCAGGTCACGCGCCTGGTACTCGAAGAGATCCACGAACAGGGACCGTAACTCTCGCCCCGTCCGGCCGCCGCACCGGCACCGGGGCCCGTGCCCGGGCTCACAGCCCCCCGGCGGCCTCGCGCAGCGCGGCGACGACGTCCTCGGGCGCGGCGCCGTCGGCGAACCCGCGGACGCCGTCCGGGAGACCCGCGGTCGTGCCCAGGACGAACGCGGTGACGTCGTCCACACCGGCGGCGACGAGCCGGTCGAGCACCTCGGCGAGCAGGTCCGGCCGGCCCCCGGCCACCCCGACGGCGTCGGCGTCCTCCTGGACGACGGTGGCCGCCAGCCGGCCGGCGGAGGCGACCTCCCCGGTCAGCACCACCTCCGCGCCGCTGTCGCGCAACGCGCGGGCGAGGGCGACCGCCCGCGGGTCGTCCTGCCCGTCGGGCCCGGCGACGACGACGCGCAGCCGTTCCGCCGCGGTCACGAGCGACTGCGGCGCAGCCGCCAGGCGAGCAGCGTGAGGACCCCGTAGGCCAGGCCGGCGGCGAGCAGCCCGGCGCCGGGGACGGTCCAGTCCAGCTCGTCGGAGGCGACGGCGTCGCGCAGGCCGCCGAGCCCGGCGGCGAGCACGGTCACCGCGACGGCGAGGAAGCCCCCGACGGCAGCCAGCCGCGGACGCAGCGAGGGCGCCAGCACCGACCCGAGCAGCACGGCGCCGGCGAGCAGCAGCCCGCCGAGCAGCGCCAGGCCGGGGCGCTCGAGCAGCGCCTGCGGGCCCTGCTGCTCGACCACGACCTCCAGGCCGGTGGACGGGTCGTCGACCAGCCGGTCGGGGACGTCGGCGGCCGGGAGCGCGAGGCAGAGCACGGTGAGGACGCCGAGCACGACGGCGGCACCGGCCAGCCCCGGGCGGGCCGGGTCCAGCGCGCCGCGGTCCTCCATGACCGTGCGGTTCCACGTCGCCGCGGCGAGCACCCCGGCGACGACGGTCAGCGCCAGCGCGGCCACCTGCAGCCACCAGCCGGCGCCGGTCTGCACGCTGCTGGTGAGCACGCGCTCGCCGGCGAGCACCTCGATGCCCGGGCGCACGGTGGAGGTGCTGCCGCGGTACACCTCGATGAGCAGCGAGCCGAGGGCCAGCGCGCCACCGACCCCGGCGTAGGCCAGCCCGAGGCGGGGCACCCGCCCGGCGGCCAGGCCCGCCCCCACCGCGACGGCGGTCAGCGGGACGACGAGGCCGACGAGCACCCCACCGAGGCCACCGCCCAGCGTGAGCTCCCGCCCGCCGACGACGAGGTAGGTCGGGAAGAGCGCGGCCGCCCCCGCCAGGCCGGCGAGCACGAGCAGGACGCCGACGGCGCGGGCGGCGCCGGGCAGGTCCCCGACGACGAGGCCGTCGCCGGGGACGGGCGCGGCACTCGTCGCGGCGCTGCCCGGCCGGCGGTCGGCGGCCGGACGGGTCCCCGGCCGCCGGTCACCGGCCCGGGCCGACCCCGTCCTGCGGGCACCGGAGGTCACCGTGCGGGAGGCGGTCGCCGCGCCGCGGGACCGGTCGTCGCGGGTCCGGTCGTCGCGGGCGGAGCTCTCACGGCCGGCCACGGGTCCCCCTTCGTCGGAATCTGTTGCGTTCCGGTCTCGATCTCGTCGAGATTGCCGCACCGTCTGTGTGACGCTGGCCACACCAGGGCATTACCGTCGTGTGAACCGAGCACCACACAGGTGCTCCGCCACGACGGACCCGGCTCCCGGGGCACCGCCGCGGCCGCCGAACGGGGAGGACGTCCATGCGCGCGACCGGCGACCCCGGGTGCCGTCCAGGGTGGCACACCGACGAGTCCTCCCCCGGGACGCCACGGGACGCCCTGCGGTCCCTGATCCCCGGCGCCGTCGCCGGCGGGCTGACCGAGCTCGCGTGGGTCGGCGCGCACACGCTGCTCTACCCGCTGGGCACCCGCCGGGAGCCGCTGCGGCTGGACCCGCGCTGCCGGCCGGGTGAGCAGCCGCCGAGCGTGCGGGCACTCTTCGCCGCCGACCCCCTCGCCGCGCGCATCCCCGTCCTGCTCGTCCACGGGCTCATCGACAACCGGTCGATCTTCACCGTGATGCAGCGCGGGCTGCGCCGGCGCGGCTTCGCCCAGGTGTGCACCTGGAACTACAGCCCGCTGCTCGGCGACGTCGCCGAGGGCGCCCGCGACCTCGGCGAGCACGTCGAGCGCATCTGCGCGCAGACCGGCCACGACCGTGTCCACCTGGTCGGCCACAGCCTCGGCGGGCTCATCTCCCGCTACTACGTCCAGCGGCAGGGCGGCGGCCGGCGGGTGGAGTCGCTGGTCACCCTGGGCTCGCCGCACGGCGGCTCGGTGCTGGCCCACCTGCTACCGACGCCGATGGTGCGCCAGCTGCGGCCGGGGTCGGCGGTGCTGCAGGAGCTCGCCGAGCCGGCACCGGACTGGTCGACGCCGATGACCGCCGTCTACAGCAACCTCGACCAGCTCGTCGTCCCCACCCGCCTGGGCCGGTGCGACCACCCCGACCTGCGGGCGCGCAACGTCCTCGTGCGGGGCGTGGGGCACATGTCGCTGCCCTTCCACCGGGGCGTCGTCGACGAGGTGGCCGCGACGCTGGCCGGGCTGCGCCCCGCGGCCCCGGCGTCGCTCGCCTCGGCCGCCTGAGGCTCTCCTCACCCCAGGGAGACAAGGCGACACGCAGCGTCGCCTCCCGCGGTTGGCCCTGACGGAACGTTACGGTCCGATCACGGCGCCGGTACCCACCGGCGGGCGTCCACCCCGGGCGCCTCCACCGCCGTCGCTCCCCCGACGGTCCGCCCCGCGCGGTCGTCCCGGGATGCGTGGACGAAGGGTGTCGGCGTGACCTCGCTCCTCGAGCCCGCGGCGCCCGGCCGCCGGGCGGCCGAGCCCGAGGCGACCGGCCGCATCTCCGCCGGTCCGCTGGGACGGGCGGGCCTCCCGCCGCTCCGCCGGCCCGCCGTCCCGACCGCCACCACCCCGGCTGCTCCCGCGGACGACGACGAGCCGGCCGCTCCCCCGGCGGAGCCCGCGGCTGCGACCGCCGACGAGACCCCCGCGGAGTCCTCCGCGCGCCGCACCGTCCGCCGTCCCCCCGGCCGCCGCGGGCCGCTGTGGCTGGGCGCGCTCGTCGCCGGGGCACTCGTCGCCGCCGTCCCCGCCCTCTCCGGCGGGACGCCGGAGCCGGCCGCGTCGGTCAGCGCCGCCGACTACGGCCTCGGCGCCGCCGACCTCGGGCTGGCCGGCGAGATGGACGAGGCCGGCGTCCGCCAGGGCATCACCCAGGCCGAGGCCGCCGTCCGGCTGTCGGAGCTGGCCGCCTCCCGCGCCGCCCGCGAGCCGCAGACCGTCCTGCCGACGTCGGGCCGCATGACCACCTGCTTCTGCCAGCGCTGGGGCTCGATGCACTGGGGTATCGACCTGGCCGCCCCGCTCGGGACGCCGATCTACTCGGCCACCGACGGCGTCGTGCTGCGCGCCGGCCGCGCCTCCGGCTACGGCAACGCGGTCTACATCCAGGACGCCGACGGCAACGTGCACGTCTACGGGCACATGCGCTACTACGACGTCTCGGCCGGCGACATCGTGCACGCCGGCGACCAGATCGCCAAGGTCGGCAACGAGGGCCAGTCCACCGGGCCGCACCTGCACTACGAGATCCACCGCGGCGGCATGACCGGCCGGCCGATCGACCCCGAGGAGTGGCTCGCCGACCACGGCGTGGCCATCTGAGCCCCGCCGCGGCTCCTCGTCCATCACCGGCCCGGTAGCACCCGGGGCGTCGCCGGCCGGGCCGCCGGACCCAGGCTCAGCCGGGGTCCCGGACGACCAGCCGCAGCACGGTGTCGGCCACGTGCGCCTCCACCCGGGCCGGCGCCAGCCGCCCGAGCCGGACGCCGTCGGCGGCACCGACGACCAGCCAGGTCAGCGCGGTCAGCACCCACTCGGGGTCGACGTCGACCCGGAACGCGCCGGCCGTCTGCCCGCGGCGGACCAGGGCGCGCACCCGGTCCTCACCCGCGGCCGCCCGGGCGAGGAGGTCGCGCTCGACGAGGTCCTCGAGGGGCTGGGTGACGAGCAGGCCGTACCGGGCGCCGATCGGGACCGTCCGGGCGACCAGGTCGCGCAGGACGCGCACCGGGTCGTCCTGCCCGGCTGCGACCTCACCGGTCGCCGCCACGAAGGCCTCGACCGCCTGCCGGCAGAGCGTGCCGACCAGCACCGAGCGGCTGGGGAACCGGCGGAACAGCGTGGCCCGGCTGACGCCGACCGCCCGGGCGACGTCGTCCATGGACGCGGCCGGCTGGGCGGCGAGCAGGCCGGCGGCGGCGTCCAGCAGTGCGTCGTCGGCAGACACGACCGGAGCCTACGGGGTTGAGACTTTTACGTCTCATCTGAGACCATGAAGTCATGCGATCCAGTGATCTCCGGTGAGCACCACCCTGCTGCTCGGCATCCTCGGGCTGGCCCTCGTGGACGCGCTGAACCCGGCCACGATCGGCGGGGTCGCGTTGATCCTGCTCGCTCCCCTGCGCCGGCCGATCGCCTGTGCGGCGGCCTTCGTGGCGGGGGCGTACCTGACCGTCCTGGCACTGGGGCTGGCGGTCTACACCGGGGCGGGCGCGGCCGCCGACGCCGTGGCCGGGGGCGTCACGTGGGTGCGGCGGATCGCACTGGGGCTCGCGGCGGTCCTCCTGGTGGTGGCCGCCGTCCGCCGGCTGCGCAGCCGCCACCGCAGCGCGGTCACCCTGCCGTCGTGGTTCGGCCCGTGGACCGCGGCCCCGGTCGGCGTCCTGGTGACCGGCGCCGACCTGCCCAACGCCTTCCCCTACGTGATCGCCATCGAGCGCCTGGTCAGCGCCGGCGTCCCGGCGGGGCAGGGCGTCGCGGTCCTGGCCGGCTACGCCCTGGTGTACTGCGCGCCCTGCCTGGTCCTGCTCGGCCTGGGCGCCCTGCACGGGACCTCGGTGCGCCGGCGGCTGAGCGGTGTCTACGAGCGCATCGGCAGCGCACGCACCGTCCCGCGGAGCGTGCCGGCCGCCCTGGGCCTGGTGGCGCTGGCCGCGGGCGTCACCGCCCTGGCCGTGGCGTGACGCCGGTCAGAGCTTGACCAGCGGCGCGTAGCGCAGGACGAGGCGCTTGGTGCCGCCGGAGCCGAAGTCGACCGTCGCCTGGGCCTTGTCGCCGGCACCGTTGACCTCGACCACGGTGCCGAGCCCGAACGCGTCGTGGCTGACCCGGTCGCCGACCTCGACGGAGATGACCGGCCGGTTGCCCGCGCCGCCGCGCAGCCCGCCGGTGGACAGCCCGGTGGCCGCGACCCGCGACTGCGCCGACCCGTAGCCGGTGCTCGGCGCCGGGGTCGGGTCCGTGCGGGCCCAGTGGACGGTGTCCGACGGCAGCTCGTCGAGGAACCGCGACGGCGGGTTGTAGGCCGGCTGACCCCAGCTGGTGCGCACGGTGGCACGGGACAGGAACAGCCGCTTCTGGGCGCGGGTGATGCCCACGTAGGCCAGCCGCCGCTCCTCCTCCAGCTCGCGCGGGTCGCCGAGGGCGCGCAGGTGCGGGAAGACGCCGTCCTCCAGGCCGGTGAGGAACACGACCGGGAACTCCAGGCCCTTGGCGGTGTGCAGCGTCATCAGCGTGACGACGCCGGCCTCGTCGCCGGAGACGGGGATCTGGTCGGCGTCGGCCACCAGCGAGACCTGCTCGAGGAAGTCGGTCACCGTGCCGCCGGGGTTGGCGGCCTCGAACTCGGCGGCCACCGAGATGAGCTCGTTGAGGTTGTCGACGCGGCCCTCGTCCTGCGGGTCGGTGCTCGCCTCGAGCTCGGCGAGGTAGCCGGTGCGGTCGAGGATGCTCTCCAGCAGCGCGGCCGGGCCCGAGCCGGTCTCGACCAGCTGCTCGAACTCCTCCAGCAGCGCCACGAACTCCTGCAGCGCCTTGAGCGAGCGCGGCGCCAGCGTGGTGATCTCCGGGCAGCGGCGCAGCGCGGTGGCGAAGGCGATCCGCTCGCGGTCGGCGAACTGCTCGATGCAGGACTCGGCCTTGTCGCCGATGCCGCGCTTCGGCGTGTTGATCACCCGGCGCAGGCTGACGACGTCGGCCGGGTTGGCGACCACCTTGAGGTAGGCCAGCGCGTCGCGGACCTCCTTGCGCTCGTAGAAGCGCACCCCGCCGACGACCTTGTAGGGCATGCCGACGCGGATGAACACCTCCTCGAACACACGCGAGGCGTTGTTGGTCCGGTAGAAGACCGCGATCTCCTTCGGCTGCGCCTTCCCCTCGTCGACCAGCGCGTCGATCTGCTCGGCGACCCAGGCGGCCTCGTCGTGCTCGTTCTCGGCGACATAGCCCTCGATGAGCTCGCCGTCGCCGGCGTCGGTCCACAGGTTCTTGGGACGGCGGCCGGTGTTGCGGGCGATGACGGTGTTGGCCGCCTTGAGGATGCGCTGCGTGGAGCGGTAGTTCTGCTCGAGCAGGATCGTCGTGGCCTGCGGGTAGTCGCGCTCGAACTCGTCGATGTTGCGGATCGTGGCGCCGCGGAACGCGTAGATCGACTGGTCGGCGTCGCCGACGACGCACAGCTCCCCCGGCGGCACGGGACCCTCGCCGGTGCCGACCAGCTCGCGGACCAGCACGTACTGCGCGTGGTTGGTGTCCTGGTACTCGTCGACGAGCACGTGGCGGAACCGGCGGCGGTAGTGCTCGGCGACGTCGGGGAACGCCTGGAGCAGGTGCACCGTCGTCATGATCAGGTCGTCGAAGTCCAGCGCGTGCGCCTGGCGCAGCCGCTGCTGGTAGAGCCGGTAGGCCTCCGCGAGCACCTTCTCCGGCGCCGTCTGCGGGACGTAGGACTCCTCGTCGACCAGCTCGTTCTTCAGGTTCGACACCTGCGCGGCGAGGCTGCGGCCCGGGTAGCGCTTGGCGTCGAGGTCGAGGTCGCGGGCGACCATCGTCATCAGCCGCACCGAGTCGCCCTGGTCGTAGATCGTGAACGACGACTTCAGGCCCAGCTTCGACGCCTCGGCGCGCAGGATGCGCACGCACATCGAGTGGAACGTGGACACCCACATGGCCCGGGCGCGCGGCCCGACCAGCTGGGCGACGCGCTCCTTCATCTCGCCGGCGGCCTTGTTGGTGAAGGTGATCGCCAGGACCTCGCCCGGCTGCACCCCGCGGGCGCCCAGCAGGTAGGCGATGCGGTGCGCGAGGACGCGGGTCTTGCCCGACCCGGCGCCGGCGACGATGAGCAGCGGACCGCCCTCGTGGACGACGGCCTGACGCTGGGGACCGTTGAGCCCGGCCAGCATGCGGTCCAGTTCCCGGCCGGCCGAGCCGGGAGCGGAACGCTGGAGCGCGGCGGTTCCGGGGAGGGCCTGCTGCACGCTGCTCATAGACACACCACTGTAGTTCGGAGGAGCGACAGGACCGCCCGTCGCCGGGGAAGGCCGTGGAGACGTCCCGGGGTGCTGTGGCACACTCTCCGCCGTGCTGCTCACCAGCTCCAGCTTTTCCTACGGGCACCGGGTTCCGGTGTCCGTCGCCGCTGGCTGAGCAGCCGCCGCAACGAACGCCCCGGGCCCGAGAGCCCGGGGCGTTTCTCGTTCCCGGGGTCCCACGGCCACCGTCCCGCCCCGGAGGAACCGATGACCAGCGCCCTGCCCACCACTCCCGCCGCCGACGAGCGGATCGCCGACCTGCGGACCGAGATCGACGCCTGCGACGCCGAGATCATCCGGCTCGTGCAGCGCCGCCTGGCGGTGTCGGCCGAGATCGGTGAGCTGCGCCGCGCCGCCGGCGGCACCCGGCTGTCGCTGTCGCGCGAGCAGCAGGTGGTCGCCCGCTTCCAGAACGCGCTCGGTCCCGACGGCGCCGCGCTCGGCCTGCTGCTGCTGCGCCACGGCCGCGGGCGCCTGTAGCGGCGATGTCACGGAGCGGGCGGCTGCGTCGTCTGCATGGCGTGCCCACCGGAGAGGACGCCGTCATGACCAGCAGCACCGCCCGCATCCCGCTCGACCCGCCGCGCACCCTCGTCACCCGCGCCGTGGACTGGTACTCCCGCCGCACCTTCGGCTCGACGCTCGAGCCGGCCGCCGCGATGGGCCACCACCCCCGGCTGCTGGTGACCCAGCTCCGCCACGAGCAGGCCCTCGCCCGGTGGAAGCGGCTCGACCCGACGCTGAAGTCGCTGGCCGTCATGTCGGCGGCGGTGACGGTCGGCTGCTCGTGGTGCGTCGACTTCGGCTACTGGGTCGGCGCCGCGCACGAGGGCATCGACCCTGCCAAGCTGCGCGCCGTCCCCACCTGGCGGGACAGCGACGTGTTCACCGACCTCGAGCGGCGGGTCGTCGAGTACGCCGAGGCCATGAGCACCACGCCGATGGGGGTCACCGACGAGATGGTCGCCGGGCTGCGCCGCCACCTCGACGACGCCGCGCTGGTCGAGCTGACGACGATGGTCGCCGTGGAGAACTCCCGGGCCCGCGCGAACAGCGCCCTCGGCCTGCACAGCCAGGGCTTCCGCGACCGCTGCGAGCTCCCCGCCCGGGCATGACCGACGTCCTGGCGGCCTTCGACGCGCACCGGCGGCTGCTGTTCACCGTCGCCTACCGGATGCTGGGCAGCGTCGCCGACGCCGAGGACGTCGTCCAGGACGCCTGGCTGCGCTGGTCGACGGCCGACCGGGACGACGTCGTCGACCCGCGCGCCTTCCTGGTGCGGGTGACCACCCGGCTGGCCCTCGACCGGCTGGACTCCGCCCGCGCCCGGCGGGAGACCTACGTCGGCCCGTGGCTGCCCGAGCCGCTGCTCACCGGGGGTGCCGGCGACCCGGCCGACGACGCCGTGCTCGGCGACGAGGTGTCACTGGCGCTGCTGGTCGTCCTCGAGACCCTCTCCCCCGCCGAGCGCGCCGTCTTCGTCCTCCGCGAGGTGTTCGGCATGCCCGCCGGCGAGGTGGCCGCGGTGCTCGGCCGGTCGGAGGCCGCGGTGCGCCAGCTCGCCCACCGCGCCCGGGAGCACGTCGCCGCGCGACGGCCGAGGTTCGACGCCGACCCGCGGGCCCACCGCGAGGTCACCGAGCGGTTCCTGGCCGCGACGATGGGCGGCGACGTCGACGCGCTGCTCGCCGCGCTCGCCCCCGGCGCGGTGCTGGTCACCGACGGCGGCGGCCGGGCCAAGGCGGCGCTGCGGCCGATCACCGGCGCGGACAAGGTCGCCCGGTTCCTCGCCGCGGTGGCCGCGGACGGCGCGTCCCTGCCGGGGCTGCGGATCGGGATGGCGGAGGTCAACGGGCTGCCCGGCGTGGCGGCCTGGACCGACGCCGGCCCGTTCGTGGCGGTGTCGCTGGTGGTGGCCGACGGGCTGGTGCAGCAGGTCTTCGTCGTGCTCAACCCGGACAAACTCGCCGGTCTGCGAGCGGGGGCAGGAGGGTCCTCCTAGGCTCCGCCGGGTGACCGCTCCCCCGCCCCGGAAGCCCGCCGAGCACGTCGAGCGCGCCCTCTGCGTGCTCGCCCACCCCGACGACGTCGACTTCGGCAGCGCCGGGACGGTGGCGACCTGGACGGCGGCCGGCACCGACGTCACCTACTGCATCGTCACCGACGGCGACGCCGGCGGCTTCGACGAGACGCCGCGGGAGCAGATGGGCCCGCTGCGGCAGGAGGAGCAGCGCGCCGCGGCCGCCGCCGTCGGCGTCACCGACGTGCGCTTCCTCGGGTACCCCGACGGGCGGCTCGAGCTGACCCTCGGCCTGCGCCGGGACATCAGCCGGGTCATCCGGCAGGTCCGGCCGCAGCGGGTGCTCACCAGCTCCCCGGAGCGCTGGTACGAGCGCGTGGCCGCCAGCCATCCGGACCACATGACCGTGGGGGAGTCGACCCTGCGCGCGGTCTACCCCGACGCCCGCAACGCGTTCGCCTTCCCCGAGCTGCTGGCCGACGAGGGGCTGGAGGCGTGGACGGTGGACGAGGTGTGGCTCGGCGCCAGCCCGCGGGCCGACCACGCCGTCGACGTCACCGACGTCGTCGAGCTGAAGTTCGCGGCGCTGAAGAGCCACGTGACGCAGATCAGTCACGTCGAGGACCTCGAGGCGTTCGTCACCGGCTGGATGGCACAGACCGCCCGCCGCTTCGACCTCCCCGACGGGCGCCTGGCCGAGGCCTTCCACGTGGTCCACACCACCTGACGACGGCGGACACGGGAACGGGGCCGGCCCCGCAGGACCGGCCCCGTTCCCTCGGTGTCAGGCGGCGTGCTGGTGGGCCAGCCCGCCACTCTCCTCAGCGAACGTGCCCTCGGGACCGGCCGGTGCCGGCAGCTCGAAGGGCTTGCCGGGGACCCGCTTGCCCGGGACGCCGTTCACGGACTCCGTGGAGTACGCGTAGGTCAACATCGCGAAGGCGATCAGGTCGCTGTTGACCTCGAGGGCGTGGAGATCCACGTTCTCGTAGGTGTCGCAGGCCTCGTGGTAGCACGGGTCGAACTGCTCACCCGCGGTACCGCCCCAGATGGCCGCCTGCTCCTCGGTCTTGATCCCCTCGGCGCCGGTGAAGAGGCCACCGGAGGGGATGCCGGCGAGGATGAACGCCTCGTAGTCACTGCGCCCCGAGTACTCGGTGTCGTCGTACGGCTCACCGACGTAGGTGTAGTACGACTCGTAGAGGTCCTCGATGGCGGTCGAACCCGGCGGAATGGTGACGCCCTCGGGTGCCGGGAACGTGGACTCGTCGGAGTCGTAGACCATGAAGACGTAGTTCGGCGACCCGACCATGTCGTAGTTCATGTAGAGCGCGATGCGCTCACGCTCGGCCTCCGACAGCCCGGCGACGTAGTCCGCGGAGCCGACCAGGCCCTGCTCCTCCGCCGCCCACCAGGCGAACCGCAGCGTGTTCTCCGGGTGGGTGTTGGCCATGAGCAGCGCCGTCTCGAGGATCGCCGCCGATCCGGAGCCGTTGTCGTTGATGCCCGGCCCCTCGGTGACGCTGTCGAGGTGCGCGCCGGCCATGACCACGTTGTCCGGGTTCTTGCCCGGCAGCTCGGCGATCACGTTGTAGTCGGTACGCGTCTCGGCGGGCAGGACCTCCACGAACGCGGTCGAGCCCTCCTCGGCCAGCGCGAGGCCGTCGGCGGAGCTCGCGCCCACCACGGGGATGCCGTGGGTGACCGGTCCGGGAGCCCCCGGGATCGGCTCGTCGACGCTCGTGGCGTCGGCGACGATCAGTTCCTCCCGCTCCGGGGTGTTGCCCTGGTTCATGACGATCACCGCTTCGGCGCCGGCCTGCTCCGCGTAGTAGGCCTTCGTCCCGAAGAAGCAGGTGCCGCGCTGGACGAGCGCGATGTCGCTGTCACCGCTCCAGTCGACGCCGGCGAAGTCCTCGGGCTCGCAACCGCTGGTCGAGACGGCCAACTCCCCGGTCTCCAGGCTGATGTCGATGGGGATGACCTGGCCCTCGACCTCGCCTGAACCGCTGCCGGTGAAGACGCCGGTCTCGTACTCGGCCGCGACCGGCGTGAGCTGACGGAGCACGGCCGGGAAGTTGAACGTGATCTCGACCGGGTCCAGCGTGACCTCGTAGCCGGCCTCCTCGAGCAGGTCGGCCACGTAGTCGACGCTGTCCGCGTAGCCGTCGGTGCCGGCCGCCCGGGTCCCCGGGTAGACCGGGTCCGTGCTGTTGTCGGCGATCTTCTGGAACTCGGCCTGGTGCTCCCGGACGCCCTCGAGCGTCACGCACTCCAGGAGCTTGTCGTAGGTGTTGTTGCTGCGGTGGTCGCACGCGTTGCCGCCCGGCGCCGCGAGCGCGGCGTTCGCGGGCAGCGCGAGGGCCACCAGCAACCCACCGGCGCCCGCTGCGACGGCCCGCACGGACCTCGTCCGTCGATCTGCCATCCCGTTCCCCCTCGTCAGGTCCGCCGGGCCACGATGACCGGCGGACACGTCCCGGTTCCCGATCGGGCGAGGATGGCCCGGGGCCGCGCGGAGGTACAGAGCCGGCACGGACCGCGGCCGGCCCGCGCCGGCCGACTTCCGGCTCCTGGGAGTCGGCTGCGAGGCAGCTGGGAGGCGGGTTTCCGGGACTCCGGATGCCGGTGTGACGCAGGACACACCGGGGACGCGCTACCGACCGTCCGTCCACGCCGGGTGACGCTCCGCATCCGGCGCACTCGAGGGAAACCGGGCCGACACGCGCGTCGCGGAACCGCAACACGGGGTCCGTAGACCGGCTGCCACCCACCCGGCACCCGGAGGTCCGATGTCCCAGCCCCAGCCCGACCCCGCAGCCGCCGCCGAGCTCGTCGAGCGCGGCATCGGCCGGCGCTCCTTCGTCCAGGCCGCGCTCGCCACGGGGGCGCTGCTCGGTGCCGGCGTCGCGGCCGCCGCCCCGGCACACGCCACCCCGCGGACCCGGCTGCCCGGCGAGGTCCTGCAGCCGGGCCGCGGCCCGATCGACGGGGAGGTCTACCTGCCCTCCCGCCCCGAGGAGGTCCTGTGGGGGTACCTCCCCCGCACGACCGACACCCCGGTGGCGCGGGTGCGCTCGGGCGGCACCGTCACCGTCGACACGGTCAGCCACGAGGGGCTGCTCGAGGACCAGGGCCGCGACCCGGTCGGCTGGTTCGGCGCGCAGGGGGTGCCGCGCGGGCAGGTCCTCGACGACGCCGTCGCGGTGGCCGCGTCCTACGCCCGGCACGAGCGCGACTTCGACGCCGACGGGCCGCACGTCGTCACCGGCCCGGTGTACGTCGAGGGCGCGCGGCCGGGCGACGTCCTCAAGATCGAGCCGCTGACCGCGCTGCCGCGGGTGCCCTACGGCGTCGTCTCCAGCCGGCACGGCAAGGGCTCCCTCGCCCGGCAGCTGGCCACCCCGGCGGGCGGCATCACCGAGGCCGAGGTCATGCCCCCGGTGTCCACCGACGGCCGCGCCACCGGCGACCCGACCCGCTACGGCAACGTCTCGGTGTTCACCCCGGTCCGCCGCGGGCGCGGCGGGCAGGCGTACGCCTCGCTGCCCGTGGGGACCGGCGGGAACCGCGTGTCCTGGCCGGTCGACTGCTTCGCGGGGCTCATGGCGGTGGCCACGGTCGGCGACGCGCCGGTGCCCAACGACCCGCTGGTCAACTCCATCCCGCCGACCGTGGGCGGCGGCAACATCGACATCCGCCGGCTGAACGTCGGATCCGCGTTCTACGTGCCGGTGGTGGCCGACGGGGCGCTGTTCTCCGTGGGCGACCCGCACATGTCGATGGGGCACGGCGAGGTGGCGCTCACGGCCCTGGAGGGGTCACTGCGGCTGACCTTCCGGCTCACGGTGTGCCGCGCGGGCTCGGGGGACGCGCCCTCGGTGGCCTTCCGGTACCCGTTCGGCGAGTCACCGGACGCCTGGCTGCCGATCGGGCTGTCCGATCCCGACGGGTACCGCGACGGGCAGTTCGTCGACCTCGACGTCGCCGCCCGCCGCGCCGTCGTCAATGCCCTGGACTTCCTCGAGCACGACAGGGGGATGGACCGCTCGGTGGCCTACGCCTACCTGTCGGCGGCCGCGGACTTCGAGGTGTCGCAGGTCGTGGACCGGACCGTCGGGGTCCACGGCGTCATCTACAAGAGCCACTTCGGCTGAGGCTCAGAGCAGGCGGTTGGTCGCCGCCCACCGGGTGAGCTCGTTGCGGTTGGACAGCTGCAGCTTGCGCAGCACGTTGGACGCGTGCGACTCCACGGTCTTCACCGAGATGAACAGCCGCGAGCCGATCTCCCGGTAGGTGTAACCGCGGGCCAGCAGCTGCATGACCTCGCGCTCGCGGGCGCTGAGCAGGTCCAGGCCGGGGTCGGTGGCGGGGTCCGCGGCCGGTGCCGACGGCGCGCTCGCGGCGAAGGCGTCGAGCACGAAGCCGGCCAGCCGGGGGCTGAAGACGACGTCGCCCTCGGCCACGCGCTGCACCGCCGAGCGCAGGTCCGGCCCGGAGATGGTCTTGGTGACGTAGCCGCGGGCGCCGGCGCGGATGACCGCGATGACGTCCTCGGCGGCGTCGGACACCGACAGCGCCAGCCAGCGCACCTCCGGCAGCTCCGCGCGCAGCGTCTCGAGCACCGTCCGTCCCCCGCCGCCGGGCAGGTGCACGTCGAGCAGCACGACGTCGGGACGGGCGGCGCGGATGCCGGCGATCGCGGCGTCGGCGTCGGCGGCCTCCCCCACGACGGTGACCGAGTCGCCGAGTTCGGAGCGGACGCCGGCGCGGACCATGGCGTGGTCGTCGACGAGGAAGACGCGGGTGCTCACGCGGCTTCCTCGCGCGGCAGCACGAGCTCGACCTCGGTGCCCTCGCCGGGCGCCGAGCGCACCGTCGCCGTCCCGCCCAGGCGGGCCAGCCGGCCGGTCACCGAGTCGCGCAGGCCGCGGCGGTCGGCGGGGACGGTCGCCGGGTCGAACCCGGCGCCGCGGTCGCGGACGTACACCGACACCGACTGCGCGCCCACCTCGGTGTAGAGGTCGGCCGAGGTCACGCCGGCGTGCTTGGCGGCGTTGAGCAGCGCCTCGCGGGTGGCCGCGCCGAGTGCGGCCAGCGCGTCGTCGACCGGGGCGTCGCCGACGACGACCGGGTCGACGGTCAGCGCGTGGTCGCCCTCCACCTCGGCGACCATCTGGGAGACCAGCGCCGCCCAGGTGCCACCGCCGGCCGACGACGCCGGCTCGTAGAGCCAGCTGCGCAGCTCGCGCTCCTGGCTGCGGGCCAGCCGGGCGACGGCCTGCTGGTCGCCGGAGTGGCGCTGGATGAGCGCGAGGGTCTGCAGCACCGAGTCGTGCAGGTGCGCGGCGACCGCGGCCCGCTCCTCCGAACGGACGCGCGCGGTGCGCTCGGCCTCGCGCGAGTCGAGCAGCCGCCGCCAGAACGGCGCCGTGGCCAGCACGACGCCGACCAGGATGACGATGGTGGCGACGAAGCCGTTGCGCGCGGCGGCCAGCTGACCGGTGGTGGCCAGCAGCAGGACCAGACCGAGCGCGGCGAGTGCTGCACCGCCGGCGAGCACCCACCGGACGCCGGGGCGGGCGAGGGTGCTGTCGGTGTCCAGCTGCCGCCAGATGACGGCGAGGCCGCCGCCGACCAGCAGCAGCGGGGCGATGAGGTCGTTGCTGCCCCAGGTGGCCAGGTTGGTGACCAGCACCAGCGCGCCGAGGCCGAAGAAAGCCAGCCCCACGGTCTGCCGGCGGCTGGGCCGGGGCGTGGCGTCGGGGGCCACCTCGCCGAGCGGCACGAAGAACCACAGCACCGCGTAGGCGACGACGCCGATGCCGGTCACCGCGAGGACGACGAACATCGCGCGGACGACGAGCGGGTCGGTGCGCAGGTGCGCCGCCGTCCCCGCCGCGACGCCGGCCAGCAGCCGTCCCGAGCGCGGGCGCACCAGCGGCGGGCGGCCGTCCGGCACCGCCGTCGCCGCCGCCGTCCCCACCGCCGCCCCCACCGCCGTCGCCCCCGCGGGCACGAGCGGCCCTCCGGCGGGCGTGGGCGCGCCGCCGGGGAGCAGCGGTGCTGCCGCGGGCACGGGGGCTGCCGTGGGCACGGGGGCTGCTGTGGGCACGGTGACGGGACCGGCCGGCGGCGGAGCACCGGCCGGCGTCCCGCCCGGGGTGGGCGCCGTCCTCGTCACGGCACCGATCGTCGCACCGCACTGACCCCGCCCGGTACCGGGAAGCCCCCGGACGGGCAGGACCAGGGTCGGATGGGGGCCTTCCCCGATGTCGCGGCGGGCGCCGGATGGGGACGCTCTGTGTCATGACCGCCCCCTTCCCTCCTCCCGCACCGTCCCTCGAACCCCCGCCACCCGTCCGGCCCACGCTCCGGCGCAGCCGCAACGACAGGATGGTCGGCGGTGTCGCCGGCGGGCTCGCCGAGTACAGCGGCGTCGACCCGCTGCTGTGGCGCGTCGGCTTCGTCGCGCTGACCCTCGCGGGCGGCACCGGCGTCCTCGTCTACGTGCTGCTCCTGCTGCTCATGCCGAGGGCCCCGCGCCGCACCGCCGTCGACGGCGCACCCGCCGAGCCGGCCGGGCCGCGCTCCCCCGTCGCCGGGCTGACGATCGCCGGCCTGCTCATCGCCGTCGGCCTGATGGTCCTGGTGACCCGCTACACCGGCCTCGACGTCGGGCCCCGCGGCTTCCTGGCCACCGCGCTGCTGGTCGTCGGCCTGGGGCTGGTCGCCTCGGCCGTCACCCGCGCACGGGCGCCGCGCGGCGGGCTGATCGCGCTGGGCTCGGTGCTCACGCTCGCGCTGCTGTTCACCTCGGCGGCCCCCGCGTGGGACGGGGACGGGCCGGCGGGTGGCTTCGGGGACCGGGAGCACAAGCCGGCCACCGTCGAGGACGTCCGCCCGGTCTACCGCCTGGGCGCCGGTGACATGGACGTCGACCTCTCGCGGATCGACGTCGACGACATCGACGAGCCGATCGAGGTCCGCATCGAGCAGGGCTTCGGCGACCTCGAGGTCGAGGTCCCCCGCGACGCCGACGTACAGCTCGCCGTCGAGAACGGCCTCGGCGAGGCCGACCTGTTCGACCAGAGCGACGACGGCTACTTCCGCGCCCCGGGCGGCGACGACGAGCCCGAGTTCATCCTGACGATCGACCACGGGGTCGGCGACCTGGAGGTGTCCCGTGCCTGACTACAGCGAGTTCCCCACCACCCCGACGGCCTGGCAGGAGCGCGCGCTGGCCGAGGACTGGCAGCACGGCTCCACGCTCCTGCCGGTCGAGCAGCCCCGCAGGCGTCGCGTCGACCTGGTGGCCATGGTGCCCGGCGTCGCGTTCGTCGTCCTGGCGCTGGTCTTCCTGGTCGGGGTGACCGTGCCGCTGGGCTTCCTGGCCGACGGTGGGCTGCTGTGGCTGGTCCTGGTCGGCGTCGGCGTGGCGCTGATGGTCAGCGAGCTGCGCAAGGCACGCCGCAGGCGCGGCTGACCGCACGGGGGCGGATCCGGCGAGGGCCCGGGGAGCGAGGAGCTCCCCGGGCCCTCGCGCGTGCTCAGCCGGCGACCCGGCCGACGAAGGCCAGTGCCTCCCGCCACAGCCGCTCGGTGGCCTGCACGTCGTACTCGGCGGGCAGGCCCGGGTCGGTGAACAGGTGCCCGTCGCCGGGGTACTCGAGCACCTCCAGCTCCCCGCCGGCCGCGGCCACGTCGTCGGCGAACGCGCGGTCCCACTCCTGGGAGCGGAAGGGGTCGCCGGTCGTCCGGTGCAGCTGCGCCGGCAGCCCGGCCGGCCAGGACGGCGCCCCGAGGACGGCCATCGGCAGCGCCCCGGAGACCAGCAGCACGCCGCTGACCCGGCGCTGCGTGGCCACGTGCTCGGCCATCCCCGCGCCGTTGGAGAAGCCGGCGGCCACGAACCCGTCGGGCAGGTCGCAGACGGCATCGGCCGCCCGTGCCATCAGCGCCGGGAAGCCGACCTCCTCGACGTAGGCCCCGGCGGTGCCGTAGTCGTCGAAGACCCGCCCGTCGTACTGGTCGACGACGAGGACCTCGTGCCCGGCGGCCCGCAGCCGGGCGGCGGCGTCGGTGACGCCCTCCCGGACGCCGAGGACGGAGTGGAAGAGCGCGACGGTCGTCATGCACCCACGGTGGCAGGGGGTCGGTGACACCGTCCTGTCACCGACTCCTGCCAGGATCGACAGCGTGAACCGCACCGACCGGTTGCACGCGCTCACCGAGGAACTGCGCCGGGCCGGGCCGCGCGGGCGGACGGCGCAGCGGCTCGCGGCGTGGCTGGAGGTCTCGCCGCGCACCGTCAAGCGCGACGTCGGCGCGTTGCAGCAGGCCGGCGTCCCGATCTGGGCGAGCTCGGGTCCCGGTGGCGGCTACGTCCTCGACGCCGCGGCCACCCTCCCGCCGGTCAACCTCACGCCCGCGCAGGCGGTGGCGGTCGCCGTGGCGCTGGCCGGCATGCGGGACGCGCCGTTCGCCGTCGACGGCCGCGCGGCGCTGGAGAAGGTGCTCGACGTCCTCGGCCCGCAGGCGCGGGCGGAGGCGGAGCGACTCGGCGGACGGGTGTGGGTGCGCGCGGGCGCGCAGGGACGTCCGGACCCGGCGCCGGTGGTGGAGCAGGCGCTGGCCCGCCGCCGCGTCGTCGCGATCACCTACCGCGACGGCGCGGGGACGACGTCGCGGCGGCGGGTGGAGCCGCACCTGCTGGCCCGCACCGGCGACCGCTGGTACCTCGTCGGCTGGTGCCGCGAGCGCGACGCCCCGCGCTGGTTCCGGTGGGACCGCATCGAGGCCGCCGACCTCACCCCCGAGCCGGCGCCCGAGCGCGACCCCGCCGTCTACGGCACCCCGCCTCCCGACGCACACGCCGTCCGGTAGCCGTCACGTCCAGGTCACCCGGGCCGACGCCGTCCCCGTCTTCTCGAAGTACTCGACCCGGATCTCGTGCGTCCCCGCCTGGAGCTGGTCGAGGGTCCACGAGCCCGTTCCGCCGGCCGCCCAGCGGTCGATCCTGAGCACCCCGTCGACGTACACCCGGATCCCCTCGTCACCGGTGGCGGTGAGCACGTGGGCGCCGGCGGTGAAGGAGAAGACGCCGGTCCAGCGTGCCGAGAAGTTGTTCTGCCCCGTCCCGGGAGCCGCCCCGGTCCCCCAGTTGCGGTCCAGCGGAGCCGCCTCGCAGCCGGTCGACGCCGGGGTGCCCGAGAGGGTGCGGTTGGCGAAGTACTGCGCCCGGTACTGGCCGGCCGCACAGGTGGTCCGGTACGTCGCCGTGTAGGTGACCGCGGCGGTCCCCGCCGTCACCTGGTGGGTCTGCGCCCCTCCGTCGGACCACGAGACGAACTCCTGCACGACGCCCGCCGAGGTCTGCGGGGACACCGCCGTCAGGCTGGTCGTCGCACCGACGATGAGGGTGGCGGTGAACGGGGTGGCCGCCGTCCGCGAGCCCAGGGTGACCTGCAGGCCAGCGGGCTGCGTGGCCACCGTGACCGGCACGGTCCGCGGCTGCAGCTCCCGGGTCACCGTGGCCGTCCGGCCCGCGGCGTCGCGGGCCGTCAGCTGCAGGGCCAGGTGGGCGGGGTACTCGTGGTCCGGCGCAGCGATGGAGGCGCCGGACACCCCCGTCCACGACTGCAGCGGGTGGTCGTGGCACGCGTCGGGACAGTGCCGGAGGACCATCTGCCAGGTCAGCGCCGTGGCCGGCAGCGGCTGCCCGGCACCGTCGGTCGCCGAGCCGGTGAAGGAGATCGTCTCGCCGACCTGCCAGGTCGTCCCGGCGGCGGGGGTGGCGATCTGCGGGACCGGGTCCCCGGCGGGCGTCGCGGTGGTCGCCCAGCTCAGCTTCGCGACCGCGTCGCCGCCGGTCTCGAACCACTCCACCCGCACCTGGTGGACGCCGGCCGTCAGCTGCCGGGTGCCGGTGAAGGTGGTGGCCGACTGGTCCTGCCACTGGTCGATGAGCGTCGTCCCGTCCACGGCGACGCGGATCCCGTCGTCGCTCACCGCGGTGAAGGTGGTGTTCCCGCCCGCGCCGAAGTCGAAGGTGCCCGTCCACCGGGCGGAGAAGTTGTCGGGCCCGACGCCGGCCGGCGCACCGGCACCCCAGTCGTGGGACAGCGGAGGCGGCTCGCAGGCCGTCACCGCGGGCGCGCCGGTCAGCGTCCTGTTGGGGAAGTACTCGGCGAGGTACTGCCCCTGCGGGCACGTCGTGGGCGTCGGGGTGGTGCCGCCGTAGACGACGCGCCGGACGGTCCCGCCGTTGAGGTCGGCGTAGAACAGCTCGCCCTGCGGGGAGATCTCCAGGTCCACCGGTCCGGCGGCGTCGGTGACGAAGGGGCGCGCCTTGAGTCGGTCGGGCAACCCGTCGGTGCCCCGGGTCATCACCCAGATGCAGTTGCGCGAGTAGTCGGAGAAGAACAGCGCGCCGTCGTACTCCGCCGGGTAGGGCCCGCCCGCGTAGAAGGAGAACGACAGGCCCGACGACGACGAGCCGGCCGTGACCCGGCAGTTGTCGTTGGCGTTGAGCGGCTGGCCGTGCCGGTAGGGGAAGTACGGCGCGGTGACGGCGCCGGCGCCCTGGGCGTAGAGGTCCTCGCACACCGTGAGGTCGAGGCCGTCGTAGGCGCCCTGGCGGCCGTCGCCCTCGTAACAGGGCCAGCCGAAGTTCGTCGGGCGGGCGGTCGGGGTGACGAGCCGGTCGAGCTCCTCCCACGAGCCCCAGCCGACGTCGCCGATCCAGATCTCGTCGGTGCCCGGGCGCTGGGTGAGCCGGAAGGGGTTGCGCAGGCCGAAGGCCACGATCCGCCGGGCGTTGGCGTCGGCGGACGCCGCGTTCGGGTTGTCCGGGAGCGCCGCGCCGGTGTCCGGGGAGACGCGGATGACCGTGCCGTCGAGGGTGACCGGGTCCCCGGTGGTGAGCAGGTCCTGGGAGCGCAGCGCGCCGCCCTGCGCGGTCGGCGGGGTCATCGCACCGCCGACGCCGCCCGGCGGGTCGCCGCACGGGTTGACCGGGTTGCCGTCCTGGCCGTAGTCGGCGAAGTCGAAGCTGGCGCCGTCGCCACCGGAGGCGTACAGCGCGCCGTCCCGGCCGAAGACCAGGTCGCCGATGCTGTGGCTGGGGTACTGCTGGCACCAGTCGTGCACCAGGTCCTGCTTGGTCGTGGCCGTCCCGGTCAGCGTCAGCTTGACGAGCTTGGCGCTGACGACGCAGCCGTCGCTGGTGGCGCCGGGCGGATTCGGGCAGGGATCGCTGTCGGCGCCCGCCGTCCCCCACCGGGGCGCGGTACCGCCGACCGGGCCGTCGAAGGTGTACAGCGCGTACAGGTACGGCCGGGCCGGGAACCCCGGGTCCACCGCGAGCCCGAGCAGCCCGCGGTCCCAGAAGTTGTGCACCTCGGTGCGCAGGTCGGCGATCCGGGTGGGCGTGCTGTCACCGAGCCCGTCGAACATCTGCACGGTGCCGCGCTTCTCGGCGACGAAGACCCTGCCGTCGGGAGCGAAGCGGACCGCCGTCGGGTTGACCAGGCCGCTGAAGGCCGTGGTGTCGCTGAAGCCGGGCTGGGGTGCCGCGGCCGCCGGAGTCGCGGTCGGAAGGACCACCGCCAGGCAGGCCGCGACCACCAGCAGGAGGGCGGCGGCCCCGACCGCCGTCGCATGCGCCGTCCGCCGCAGCTGCCGCATCCCGAGGGCCATGGCCACTCCCCGTGTCCGCCCCGGACACCGGTGGCCCGGGGGGCGGGAACGCTAACCCCGCCCCTCTAGCGGCGAGGACGCGCGCACCCGGACCGCGAGAAGTGACCCGGGTCACACAGCGCGGCGTGACCCCGTGTGACCGGCGGGGCGGTGACCGGCGGGGCGGTCACTCCCACTCGATGGTGCCGGGCGGCTTGCTCGTGACGTCGAGGACGACCCGGTTGACCTCGCGCACCTCGTTGGTGATCCGGGTGGAGATCCGGGCGAGCAGGTCGTAGGGCAGGCGGGTCCAGTCCGCGGTCATCGCGTCCTCGCTGGACACCGGCCGCAGCACGACGGGGTGGCCGTAGGTGCGCCCGTCGCCCTGCACGCCCACCGAGCGGACGTCGGCCAGCAGCACCACCGGGCACTGCCAGATCTCGCGGTCCAGGCCCGCGGCGGTGAGCTCGGCGCGCACGATGGCGTCGGCCTGCCGCAGCACGTCGAGCCGTTCCTGGGTCACCTCCCCGACGATCCGGATGCCCAGCCCCGGGCCGGGGAACGGCTGGCGCCAGACCATCGCCTCGGGCAGCCCGAGCTGGACGCCGACCGCGCGCACCTCGTCCTTGAACAGCGTGCGCAGCGGCTCGACGAGGGTGAACTGCAGGTCCTCGGGCAGCCCGCCGACGTTGTGGTGGCTCTTGATGTTGGCCGTGCCGGTGCCGCCGCCGGACTCCACGACGTCGGGGTACAGCGTCCCCTGCACGAGGAAGTCGACGCTCTCGCCGTGCTCCTTCGCGTCGCCGACGACGTCGAGGGCGGCCTGCTCGAAGACCCGGATGAACTCCCGGCCGATCGTCTTGCGCTTCTCCTCGGGGTCGCTGATCCCGGCGAGCGCGGCGAGGAACTGCTCGCGGGCGTCGACCACCCGCAGGTCCACCCCGGTGACGGCGACGAAGTCCCGCTCGATCTGCTCGGTCTCGCCCTCGCGCATGAGGCCGTGGTCGACGTAGACGCAGGTGAGCCGGTCACCGATGGCCCGCTGCACCAGCGCCGCGGCGACGGCGGAGTCGACGCCGCCCGACAGCGCGCACAGCGCCCGGCCCCCGCCCACCTGCTCGCGGATCCGCTCGACCTGCTCCTCGACGACGTTGGCCGTCGTCCAGGTGGGCTCGAGGCCGGCGATGTCGAACAGGAAGTGCTCGAGCACCGTCTGCCCGTGCGAGGTGTGCCGCACCTCGGGGTGGAACTGCACGCCGGCCAGCCGCCGGTCGACGTCCTCGAACGCCGCGACCGGCGCGCCGGTGGAGGTGGCGGTGACGGTGAACCCGGGCGGCGGGGTGCTGACGGCGTCGCCGTGGCTCATCCACACCGACTGCTGCACCGGCAGGTCGCCGAACAGCCGCCCGCCGGTGGTGACGGTCAGCGGCGTGCCGCCGTACTCGCGGTCGCCGGTGTGGGCCACCGTGCCGCCGAGCGACTGCGCCATCGCCTGGAACCCGTAGCAGATGCCGAAGGCCGGGACCCCGCCCTCGAACAGCGCCGGGTCGACCTGCGGGGCGCCCTCGGCGTAGACGCTGGACGGGCCGCCGGAGAGCACGATCGCCGCCGGCTCCCGCTCGAGGATCTCCTTGACGGGCACCGACGACGGCACGATCTCGGAGTAGACGCCGGCCTCGCGGATGCGCCGGGCGATGAGCTGGGCGTACTGCGCGCCGAAGTCGACGACGAGGACGGTCGGGAAGTCCATCAGTCCGGCCGACCACCGATGACGAGGTCCACGCGCTGGAACTCCTTGAGGTCGCGGTAGCCGGTCTTGGCCATCGTGCGGCGCAGCGCGCCGAAGAGGTTGGTCCGGCCGTCGGAGGTCTCCGCGGGCCCGAGCAGTAGCTGCTCCAGCGACCCGCGGGCCGGCACCGGCGCCGACGTGCCGCCGCGCGGCAGCCGCGGGTGGGCGGCCACCGAGTCCCACCACACGCCGCCGGCCGGGGCCTCCCGCGCCGCGCGCAGCGGCTCGCCGAGCTGCACGGCGTCGGCGCCGCAGGCCAGCGCCCGCGCGATGGCGCCGCTGGTCTCGATCCGGCCGTTGGCGATGACGTGCACGTACCGGCCGCCGGTCTCGTCGAGGTAGTCGCGGCGGGCGGCCGCGGCGTCGGCGATCGCGCTGGCCAGCGGCACCCGGATGCCCATGACGGCGTCGCCGGTGGAGTAGCTGTCGGCGCCCACGCCGACGATCACGCCGGCCGCGCCGGTGCGCATGAGGTGCAGCGCCGTCGTGTAGTTGGCCGCGCCGCCCACGATCACCGGGACGTCGAGGTCGGCGATGAAGGACTTGAGGTTGAGCGCCGCGCCCTGGGTGGTCACGTGCTCGGCGGAGACGATCGTGCCCTGGATGACCAGCAGGTCCACGCCGGCGGCCAGCACCGCGGGCGCGAGCTGCTCGGTGTGCTGCGGCGAGACGCGCACCGCCGTCGTCACCCCGGCGTCGCGCATCTCCTTGATGCGGGCGGTGATCAGGTCGGGCTTGACCGGCTCGCAGTAGACCTGCTGCAGCAGCGACACCGGCGGCGGCGCCTCGGCGCCGGCCTCGCGCAGCTGGCGGTAGACCGGCAGCGGGTCGTCGTAGCGGGCCCACAACCCCTCGGCGTTGAGCACGCCGAGGCCGCCGGCCTGCCCGACGGCGATCGCCGTCGCCGGGCTGACGACGGCGTCGCTGGGGCTGGTGACCAGCGGGATGTCGAAGCGGAAGGCGTCGATCTGCCACGCCGTGGAGACGTCGTCGACGTCGCGGGTGCGGCGAGACGGGACGATCGAGACCTCGTCGAGGTCGTAGCCCCGGCGGGCGAAGCGGTTGAGACCGATCTCGACGGTGTCGCGTGCGGGCACGTCAGCGCCCCCGGTAGTTCGGGGCCTCGACGGTCATCTGGATGTCGTGCGGGTGGCTCTCGGTCAGGCCCGCCGACGTGATGCGCGTGAGCTGGCCGCGCTCCTGCAGGTCGGCGATCGTGGCCGCGCCCGCGTAGCCCATCGAGGCGCGCAGGCCGCCGACGAGCTGGTGGGCGACGGTGGCCAGCAGGCCGCGGTAGGGCACCTGGCCCTCGATGCCCTCGGGGACGAGCTTGTCGTCGGAGAGGACGTCGTCGGCGAAGTAGCGGTCGCGGCTGTAGGACTGGTTGCCGCGCTTCTGCATCGCGCCCAGCGACCCCATGCCGCGGTAGGTCTTGAACTGCTTGCCGTTCATGAACACCAGCTCCCCCGGGGCCTCCTCGACCCCGGCGAACAGGCCGCCGATCATCACGGTGTCGGCGCCGGCCACCAGCGCCTTGGCGATGTCGCCGGAGTACTGCAGACCGCCGTCGGCGATGACCGGCACGCCGGCCGGCTTGCACGCCAGGCTCGCCTCGTAGATGGCGCTGATCTGCGGGACGCCGACGCCGGCGACCACGCGGGTGGTGCAGATCGAGCCCGGGCCGACGCCGACCTTCACCGCGTCCGCACCGGCGTCGACCAGCGCCTGCGCACCGCCGCGGGTGGCCACGTTGCCGCCGACCACCTGCACGCCGCCGTCGCCGCCGAAGTCCTTGCGCACCCGGGCGACCATGTCGAGCACCGCCCGCTGGTGGCCGTGCGCCGTGTCGACGACGAGCACGTCGACCCCGGCGTCGACCAGCAGCCCGGCGCGCTTGTAGGCGTCCTCGCCGACGCCGAGCGCCGCGCCCACGACCAGCCGGCCGTCGGCGTCCTTGGTGGCGTTCGGGTACTGGTCGCGCTTGACGAAGTCCTTGACCGTGATCAGGCCGCGCAGCCGCCCGGCCTCGTCGACGATCGGCAGCTTCTCGATCTTGTGCTGGGACAGCAGCCGCAGCGCGGTGTCGGGGTCCACGCCGACCGGGGCGGTGACCAGCGGCATCTTCGTCATGACGTCGCGCACCAGCCGGTGCGGGTCGGTCTCGAAGCGCATGTCGCGGTTGGTGACGATGCCGATGAGCACGCCCTCGTCGTCGACCACCGGGGCGCCGGAGATCCGGTAGCGCCCCGACAGGGCGTCGACCTCGGCGAGGGTGTTGTCCGGCGAGCAGGTGACCGGGTTGGTGACCATGCCGGCCTCGGAGCGCTTGACCAGGTCGACCTGGCCGGCCTGCTCCTCGGCGGCGAGGTTGCGGTGCAGCACGCCGACGCCGCCGACCCGCGCCATGGCGATGGCCATGCGGGCCTCGGTGACGGTGTCCATCGCGCTGGACAGCAGCGGCACGGCGATCCGGATCCCCCGGGTCAGCCGGCTGCTGGTGTCGACCTCCGCCGGGACGACGTCGGACTCACCGGGGATGAGCAGGACGTCGTCGTACGTGAGGCCGAGCGGCGCGAACTTCGCCGGCAGCTCGGGGCGGTGGCCGTCGGGGCCGTGGTCGTCGGGCTGCATGGTCGCCGCCACCCTCTCCGTCGGGTCAGCCCCCGCCTGAGGTGCGGGAACCACCGTCGATCGTAGGCCGGGCGGTCCGGCGCCCGGGACGCCGCCGGGCGCTGGGCGTGGAACCGGGGGCAGAGGCGGCTACCGTGGTCCTCCGGATGCGCGAGCCCGCGCGTCCGGGCCGGGACGACCGCGCCGCCAGCACCGAGGAGAGGAGGCACCCGTGAGCCCGTTCGACGACGACGCCCCGGGGCCCGACTTCGACTCGCCGTCGGACCCGCCACCGCTGTCGATGGAGGAGCGGGCCGGGGTCCTCGACGACCTGGCCGAGCTCGAGGTATTCCGCACGCTGCTCGAGCCGACCGGCATCAAGGGCATCGTGGTCGACTGCCCGGACTGCGACGAGGAGCACCACGTCGACTGGGCGCTGATGCAGGCCAACCTGCGCCAGCTGCTCGAGGAGGGCCAGACCGGCCGGCACGAGCCGCCGTTCGACCCCGACCCCGACGACTACGTCAGCTGGGACTACGCCAGCGGCTACGCCGACGGGGTGGCCGCGGTGGCCGAGCGCGAGGAGCCCGGCTCCGGCCGCGGCGGCCGCCACGCCCGCGAGGAGTGAGGACGAGAACGCACTGAGGGGCCCCTCCGGCATCCGGTGGGGCCCCTCGGTGCGTTCTGCTCTGGCTCAGCTCATCATGCCGCGGCGGAAGCCCGTCGCGACCGCCTCGGCGCGGTCCTTGGCGCCGAGCTTGCGGAACAGCCGGCGCGCGTGGGTCTTGATGGTGTCCTCGGAGAGGTACAGCTCGCGGCCGATCTGGGCGTTGCTCTTGCCCTGGCTCATGCCGGTGAGGACCTGCATCTCGCGCATGGAGAGCGTGACGGCCGGCGGGGCCTCGCGGACGGTCGTGCTGACCGCGCGCGGACCGGCACCGTTGAGCGGGGTGGCCCAGGCCGGGGCGGGCGCGCCGACCGAGGCCAGCGGCACCGGGGCGGGCGAGGGCTGCGGCGGGCGGCCGTCGGCGCGCAGGCCCACCCGGGACAGGCCGAGGCCCATCTCCAGGGCGCTGGCGTCCCACCGGAGGTACCCGCGGGCCCCGACGGCGACCGCGGCGCGGACGGTCTCGGCGTCGTCGGGGGCGCCGAGCACCAGCACCGGGACACCCGGGTGGTTGCGGATGACCTGCGTGGCCACGGTCAGACCGGTGTCCACGGCACGCTGCGTGCCGACCAGGAGCACGTCGGGCTGCCGGGTGGCCAGGCGCTGCTGGAGAGCGACGGCGTCCCCGACGACCTCGACCCGGCCCACGAAGGGCAGGGCCACCAGGCGGCCGGCGACGTCGTCCCGGACCCGGCGGCGCTCGTCGTACACCCACACGGTCGTGGCCCCGTGGCCCGGGCCGCGCATCCTGTCGTCGATCACGCTGTGCTCCTCGTCTCCCCCGGCCGTGGAGGGCACCCGGATCGTCGTGTGACCCGGAACGGCAACGGCCTGGAAAACACCATGACCGGCCGTGACCGGGGGGAACACCCGTGATCACCCTGCGGGGGGAGACGGGGACCGGGAAAATGCTCGATCCCGGTGTGTTTGACCCTCGTGACCCTCGGGCACCGGCTCCCTGCGACCGGACCGCCCCCTCCGGCTCGCACCGAGCCGAGGAGGACCGACATGGCCGACATCCGCCGTCTCCCGACGCCCGTTGCCGAGGTGTGGGACTGGCAGCTGCACGGCGCCTGCCGCGGTGAGAGCACCGCACTGTTCTTCCACCCCGACGGCGAGCGCGGCCCCGCCCGTGCACGGCGCCAGGCTGCCGCCAAGGCCGTCTGCGGCAAGTGCCCGGTCGTGGAGGCCTGCCTCAAGCACGCGCTGAGCGTCCGGGAGCCCTACGGCGTGTGGGGCGGCATGAGCGAGGAGGAGCGGGCCCGGCTGATCGCCGCGGAGCCCGCCGCCGTCGCCGCCGGGGTGTAGCACCCCCGACGACCTCGAGAGGGCCGGTCCAGCAGTCGCTGGACCGGCCCTCTCGTCGTGTGGTGGTCAGGCCGTGCGCTCGGCCCTCATGACCTCGTCGTGCACCCACGAGCGCCCCCCGTCGTGCGAGGTCTCGGCCGACCAGGTGAAGGCGTCGGGCCGGACGTCGGAGAAGCGCCAGCGCAGCCACGGCTCCTCGTCGTCGCTGAGCAGCACGACCCCGCCGTCGCCGGTGGGGCGGCCGGTGAACCGGCGGACGCGGCCGTTGACCGGGTCCATCCAGGTGGAGCGCCACGTACCGGGGTGCCTCGGGTCCGGGAAGCGCACGGTGGTCCCGTGGAAGGCCCGGGGCGGGACCCCCGCACCGGGTTCCCCCGGCCCGGGGACCACCCAGACGTCCTGCACGGCCCGGCCACCGAGCACCCGCCCGACGTGCAGCTCCCCCACCGCGGTCGACCAGGTGCCGTCCGGCTCGCGGCCGGACCAGGACAGCCGCCACGCGCCGACCAGCCGGCCGAACAGCGCCAGGTCGTCGGCGCCCGCCGGCTCCGGCGCGTGCAGGACGTCGTGCAGCACGGGGACCCTCCTCCGTCAGACCGCTGTCAGATCGACAGTAGGCTGTCGGAGTGACCGACGTCCAGGAGGCCTACCGGCTGCTCGTCGCCGACGTCTACGAGCTGGCCGGCACCTCGCGCCGCACCAGTGAGGCGATCGCCGCGACGGCGGGCCAGACCACCGCGCGGTGGCACGTGCTCAGCGTGCTCTCGGGGGCGCCGTCGACGGTGGCGACCGTGGCGCGCCGGCTGGGCCTGACGCGCCAGTCGGTGCAGCGGGTCGCCGACGGCCTGCTCGCCGACGGCCTGGCCGACCGCGCCGCCAACCCCGACCACCGCACCGCGCCGCTGCTGGCGCTCACCGACGCCGGCCGGCAGGCACTGGCCGCGCTCGTCGAGCGGGGCGACGCCGACCGCGCCCGCGTCCTGGACGCGGCGGGCACCTCCGCGGAGGAGCTGCTCGCCTGCCGCGCGGTCCTCCGGCGGCTGCTGGCCGCTCTCGACACCCCCTGAGACGCCGCGAGGGCCGGCCCAGCCGCAGCTGGACCGGCCCTCCCGGTGCTCGCCCCCTGCCGGGGGCCGGCCTCAGTGGCTGTGGCCGTGACCGTGCGAGTGGCCGTGGGTGTGGTGCCCGGCCCCCGCGTGGTCGTGCTCCTCCTCCGGCGCCTCGACGACGGCGGAGTCGGTGGTGAGGATCATCGCCGCGATCGACGCGGCGTTGCCCAGCGCGGCCTTCGTGACCTTGACCGGGTCGATGACGCCCTCGGCGGCCAGGTCGCCGTACTCGCCGGTGGCGGCGTTGAAGCCGTTGCCCACCCCGAGGTCGCGGACCTTGCTGACGACGACGCGACCCTCGAAGCCGGCGTTGTCGGCGATGCGGGCCAGCGGGGCGTCCAGCGCGCTGCGGACGGCGCGGGCGCCGGTCAGCTCGTCACCCGACAGGTCCAGCGCGTCGATCGCGGCCGCGGCGTGCACGAGCGCCGAGCCACCGCCGGGGACGACGCCCTCCTCCACCGCGGCGCGGGTGGCGGCGATGGCGTCCTCGATGCGGTGCTTGCGCTCCTTGAGCTCGACCTCGGTGGCCGCACCGACGCGGATGACGCCGATGCCGCCGGCCAGCTTGGCCAGCCGCTCCTGCAGCTTCTCGCGGTCCCAGTCCGAGTCGGTGTCCTCGATCTCGCGGCGGATCTGGGCGACCCGGTCGGAGATCGCGCCGGCCGTGCCGCCGCCGTCGACGACCGTCGTCGTGTCCTTGGTGACGGTGACGCGGCGGGCGGTGCCGAGCACCTCGAGGCCGACCTGGTCGAGCTTGAGGCCGACGTCCTCGCTGACGACCTGGCCGCCGGTGACGATGGCGAGGTCGGTCATGAAGGCCTTGCGGCGGTCGCCGAAGTAGGGCGACTTCACCGCGACGACGCGGATCGTCTTGCGGATGGAGTTGACGACGAGGGTCGACAGCGCCTCGCCCTCGACGTCCTCGGCGACGATCAGCAGCGGACGGGCGCCCGAGCCGAGCACCTTCTCCAGCAGCGGCAGCAGGTCGGCCAGCGCGCCGATCTTGCCCTGCACCAGCAGCACGAGGGCGTCCTCGAGGACGGCCTCCATCGCCTCCTGGTCGGTGACGAAGTACGGCGAGAGGTAGCCCTTGTCGAACTGCAGGCCCTCGGTGACGTCGAGGTCGGTGGAGAGGGTGTTGCTCTCCTCCACGGTGATGACGCCGTCCCGGCCGACCTTCTCCATCGCCTCGCCGATCAGCTGACCGACCTCGGCGTCCTGCGCGGAGATGGTGGCGACGCCGGCGACGGCGGCCTGGTCGTCGACCGGGATGGCGACCTCGTCGAGGGCCTTGCTCACCGCGTCGACGGCGGCGCGCATGCCGCGGCCGAGCGACATCGGGTTGGCGCCGGCGGCGACGTTGCGCATGCCCTCCTTGACCAGGGCCTGGGCCAGCACGGTCGCGGTGGTGGTGCCGTCACCGGCGACGTCGTTGGTCTTGGTGGCGACGTTCTTGGCCAGCTGGGCGCCGAGGTTCTCGTACGGGTCCTCGAGGTCGACCTCGCGGGCGATCGTGACGCCGTCGTTGGTGATGGTCGGGGCGCCGAACTTCTTGTCGAGGACGACGTTGCGCCCGCGCGGGCCGAGGGTGACCTTGACGGCGTCGGCGAGCTTGTCCACGCCGCGCTCGAGCGCGCGGCGGGCGTCCTCGTTGAACTTGATGATCTTGGCCATGGGGCCCTTCCGATCAGGGGGAGAACAGCGTGGGACGACGACCGCCCCGGGACCCGGTCAAGACGGGTCGCCGGGGCGGTCGGGGGAGCTAGCGGGGAAGTGGGGTCACTTCTCCACGACGGCGAGCAGGTCGCGGGCGGAGAGCACGAGGTACTCCTCGCCGGCGTACTTGACCTCGGTGCCGCCGTACTTCGAGTAGATGACGACGTCGCCGACGTTGACGTCGAGCGGGACGCGGTTGCCGTTGTCGTCGATGCGGCCGGGGCCCACGGCGATGACCGTGCCCTCCTGCGGCTTCTCCTTGGCGGTGTCCGGGATGACCAGGCCGGAGGCGGTGGTCGTCTCGGCCTCGTTGGCCTGGACGACGACGCGGTCCTCGAGCGGCTTGATGTTGACCTTGGTAGCGGTCGTCACGAGGTGACGCCCCCTTCGGGATCGGACGGCGGGTGGTCTCACATGCTGTGGCACGGGGGCCGGGCCTGCCGTCGCGGGGGTCAGGCGCCTGCCCGTGTCGATTGGCACTCTACCCACGAGAGTGCCAGCCGCTCAACCGGGTCGCCGGTTCGGTGGACGGCCGGCTGCGGGAGGCTGGCCGCGTGCCCGACGACGCCCTCCCCCTCCTGCGCACACCGGAGGGGGCGGCGGCCACCGCGCGCGCCGCGGCACTGCTCGCCGGGGGCGCCGACGTCCTGACCGGCGTCGCCCGGCTGCGCGCCGAGGTCGGCCCGGAGCTGGCCGGCCCGGCCTGGGAGCTGGCCCGGCTGCGGGAGCGCGCCCGGCCGGTGTTCGGCGTCGACGCCGACCGGCTGTTCCTCACCGCGGACACCCTCGAGCAGGCCGGCCGCCCCGAGCTCGCCGCCCGCCGCGCCGCCCGGCTGCTCGCCGACGGCACCGACTCCGCCGCCGACCTCGGCTGCGCCGCCGGCACCGACACCGTCGCCCTGGCCCGGGCCGGCGCGCGGGTGCTCGCCGTCGACCGCGACCCGGTCGCGCGGGAGCTGACCGCCGCCAACGCCGCCGCGCTCGGGGTGGACGACGACGTGTGGGTGGTCGCCGGCGACGTCGTCGAGCTGGTGGCGGCCGCCCGCGGTGGCGAGGTGGCCGGCTGCGGCGCCGCCGTCCTCGACCCCGCCCGCCGCGCCGGCGGGAAGCGGCAGCTCGACCCCGACCGCTGGTCACCGCCGTGGTCGACGGTGGCCACGCTGCTCGACCGCGTCCCACGTGCGGTGGTCAAGGTGGCACCGGGCCTGGACCACGAGCGGGTCCCGGACGGCGTCGAGGCCGAGTGGGTGTCGGTGCGGGGGTCGATCGTCGAGGCGCTGCTGTGGGGGCGCGGGGTGTCGGAGACGTGGCGGCGGGCGACCGTCGTCCGCGACGGCACGGCCCACGAGCTGACCGCCGGCGCCGACCCGGGCCCGGCCGACGCCGGACCGGTGCGCGGGTGGCTGCACGAGCCCGACCCCACCGTCATCCGCTCCGGGCTGGTGTCCCTGGTGGCGGCGGAGCTCGGCGCGACGCTGGTCGACCCCACGATCGCCTACCTGACCTCCGGCGAGCGGGCCGCGAGCCCGTGGGTGACCTCCCACCGGGTCGACGAGGTGCTGCCCTTCGGCCGCAAGCGGCTGAAGGCGGCGCTGCGCGCCCGCGGCGTCGGCCGGGTGGTGGTCAAGAAGCGCGGCTCGGCGATCGAGCCGGAGACGCTCGCCCGGCAGCTGCGCGGCCCGGGCGCGGGGACGGCGACCGTCGTCGTCACCCGCGTGGCCGGCGCGCCGACCGCCCTGCTCTGCGACGTCATCAACCCGGGTTGACGAGCCGCGCGTCATCAACCTAGGTTGATGACGTGGCGGGCGGAGCGGTCGACGTCCCGGGTCCCGAGGACCCGGAGGCGGCGCTGGCCGCCGTCGTCGCCCTGCGCCGGCTCGCGAGCCGGCTCGAGGTGGAGGCGGTGGTCGAGGCGGTCGGCAGGGGCTGGACGTGGGCCCAGGTCGGCGAGGCGCTCGGCATCAGCGCGCAGGCCGCCCACAAGAGGTTCGCCACCGAGGTCCGCGCACGGCGCGGGCACTGACCAGGGAGGACTGGACATGGGGATCGTCACCGCGCTGCGGGACCTGCGCACCGTCAGGACGCTGCTCACCGGCGCCGAGGCCGAGGCCCGTCGCGGCGGGGAGCCGACGCCGGGGCCCGAGCACCTGCTGCTCGCGGCCGCCGCGCTTCCCGACGGGACGGCGGCCGCGGCGCTCGCCCGGGTCGGGGTCGACCGGGACGGCCTGCACGGGGCAGTCGAGGCCGTGCACGCCGCGGCGCTCGCCTCGGTCGGGGTCGGTGCCGAGGCCGGGGAGACGGGGCTGCGCGGACCGGCCACCGGCCCGATGCGCTCGACACCGCAGGCCCAGCAGGTCTTCCGCGCGGCGGTCGCGGCGGCGAAGGCGGCCCGGTCCCCGCTGCGCGGCGCGCACGTCGTCGCCGCGGTGTGCGACCTCGAGCGCGGCACCGCGGTCCGCGCGCTGGAGACCCTCGGCGTCGACCGCGACCGGCTGCGCGACGCCGCCCGCGAGGTCAGCTAGGCGGCAGAGATGGCCATCCCTGCCGCCCTCAGCGGCTGACGACGTCGATCGGCAGGGAGCTGTCGGCGCCGAGGTCGGGAGCCGACGGCGCGACACCGGCGGCGACCAGCCGCGAGCCGAGCGCGGCGACCATCGCGCCGTTGTCGGTGCACAGCCGCGGGGAGGGCACCCGCAGAACGATCCCGGCCGCGGCGCAGCGCTCCTCGGCCAGCGCCCGCAGCCGCGAGTTGGCCGCCACTCCCCCGCCGAGCACGAGGTGGTCCACGCCGTGCTCGCGGCAGGCACGCACCGCCTTGGCGGTCAGCACGTCGGCGACCGCCTCCTGGAAGGACGCCGCGACGTCGGCCACCGGCACCGGCTCCCCCGCCTTCCGCCGGGCCTCGACCCAGCGCGCGACGGCGGTCTTCAGCCCGGAGAAGCTGAAGTCGTAGGGCGCGTCGCGGGGGCCGGTGAGCCCGCGGGGGAAGTCGATGGCCGACGGGTCGCCCTCGCGGGCGGCGCGGTCGATCGGCGGGCCGCCGGGGAAGGGCAGACCGAGCACCCGGGCGACCTTGTCGAAGGCCTCGCCGGCCGCGTCGTCGATGGTGCGGCCGAGGGAGGTCACCTCCTGCGCCAGGTCGGGCACCAGCAGCAGCGAGCTGTGCCCGCCGGAGACCAGCAGCGCCAGCGACGGCTCGGCCAGCGGCCCGTGCTGCAGCTCGTCGACGGCGACGTGCGCGGCCAGGTGGTTGACCCCGTACAGCGGCTTGTCCAGCGCCAGCGCGTACGCCTTGGCGGCGGCCAGCCCGACCAACAGCGCGCCGGTGAGCCCCGGGCCGGCGGTCACGGCGACGGCGTCGACGTCGGAGGCGGACACCCCGGCGTCGGCCAGCGCGCGGTGCACGGTCGGGACCATCGCCTCCAGGTGCGCGCGCGAGGCGATCTCGGGCACCACGCCGCCGAAGCGCTCGTGCTCGGCCATCGACGTCGCCAGCGCGTCGGCGAGCAGCGTGTGCCCGCGGACGATCCCGACGCCGGTCTCGTCGCACGAGGTCTCGAACCCGATGACCAGCGGCTCGCTCACGGCTTCTCCCGCTTCATGACGACGGCGTCGGTGTTGCTCGGCTGGTAGTAGCCGCGCCGCCGGCCGATCTCGGCGAACCCGCGCCGCCGGTACAGCCCCTGCGCCAGCTCGTTGTCGGCCCGCACCTCGAGCAGGACCACGGGGCTGCGCCGGTCGGCCTCGGTCAGGAGCGCGTCGAGCAGCCGCGCACCGATGCCCTCGCCCTGCCGGGCGGTGGCGACGCCGATGGTGGCCACGTGCGCCTCGTCGTCGTAGGCGATGAGCCCGGCGTACCCGACGACCGTGCCCTCGTCGTCGGCGACCAGGTAGTGGCGGGTGTCGGTGCGGGCGAGCTCGTCGCGGTACATCGCGCGGGTCCAGGTGTCGGGCGCGAAGAGCTCCTCCTCCAGCGCCAGGACGGCGTCGAGGTCGGCCAGCCGCATCGGCCGCAGCCGGGGCGTCACGACGTCGTCACCGGCTTGAAGGACGTGGGCGGCACGGCGTCGGGGCGGCGCAGGTACAGCGGCACCAGCGGACCGGCGGACGCGGGGTCGTCGAGCAGGGCCGCCGCGGCGCGCAGCAGCCCGGCGGTGGTCACCTCGGCGGGCTCGACCGGCGCCCCGAGCCGCTCGGCGAAGCGGAGGTCGCCGACCAGCGGGCCGGTGAGCCGGGCGTCCTCGGGCCGGACGACGCCGGGGCCGTCCACCCGGGCGCCGCCGTCGTCGTAGGCGGCCCAGTAGACCTCCTTGCGGCGGGCGTCGGTGACGACGGTGCGCGCGCCCGAGCCGACCGCGTCGAGCGAACAGACGCCGACGGCGGGGACGCCGCGCGCGTCGGCCAACGCCGCGGCGGTGACCACGCCGACCCGCAGGCCGGTGAACGGCCCGGGGCCCAGGCCGGCCACGACGGCGTCGACGTCGGCCAGGGCCAGGCCGGCCTCCGCGAGCGCCTCCCGCACGGCGGGGACCAGCAGTTCGGCGTGCCGGTTGCCCGAGGGCACCGCCCGCTCGGCGAGGACCTCGACCTCCCCGCCCGACCGGCGGGCGATCCCGGCGACCAGCGTGGGGGTCGCGGTGTCGAGGGCGAGGACGAGCACGGGACGCCAGGTTAGTCCGGTGCCGCGCGGTCCTCCGCCGCGCCCGGCCCGACCAGCCGCTGCACGACGTCGGCGTAGGACGGGTGCGCCAGACGCAGGCCGCGCACCTCCGCGGCCGCGAACCAGCGCAGCTCGTCGTGCTCGTGCGGCTGCAGGTTCCGCGGTTCGCCGTCCCAGGCGCGCACGGCGTACAGGACGAGGTGGACGTCGCCGTCGCGGACCGCGAGCACCGGATCGGCCTCCCGCGGCGTCACGCCCACCTCCTCGCGCAGCTCCCGGGCCAGCGCGGCCGGCCCGTCCTCCCCCGGCTCGACGTGCCCGCCCGGGAAGTCCCACACGTCGGGATACCAGCGGCGCGACGGCGACCGGTGGCCGAGCAGGACCCGGTCGCCCCGGACCAGCACGCCCGCGACGACGTCGTGCGCGCTCACGCGTCCCGCTCGTACACGACCTCGGGGCCGTCGACCTCGTCGACCTGCTCCCCAACGACCCGGAAGCCGAACGGCCGCGCCACCGCCTGCGAGGCCGTGTTGTGCGGCGCGATCGACAGGCGCACCACCCGCACGTCCGGCTCCCGGTGCGACCGGTCGAGCAGCGCGGCGAGAGCGGCGCGGGCGTAGCCGCGGCGCCGGTGCTCCGGCAGCACGGCGTAGCCGATCTCGACCATCCCGCGGTCGGGCGGGCCGTGGAAGCCGGCGCGGCCGACCACCAGGCCGCTGTCGAGGTCCCGGACGGCGCCGGTGACCCAGGCGGCGACCGCCGGGTCGGCGGCCACCTGGGCGGCCCGCATCCCCCAGACCGCCGCCCAGCCGGGGTCGGCGAAGCCGGGCGGCAGCGGCACCGGCGCGACGGCGGACGCGGCGGCGAGGTCGCCGTCGGCGAGCGCTGCGAACACCGGCCCGGAGAGGTGCACGACCGCCACGCGCACCACGGCTCAGCCGTCGAGCCGGGCCGTCCAGCCCGGCCCGTGCGGCAGGAGCACGGCGGTGCGGACGTCGTCGTCGCGGCGGTCGAGCCGCACCTCCAGGTGCTCGTCGGCCAGCCGCTCGACCAGCCCGGCACCCCACTCGACCACGGTCACCGACTCCTCGGTCGAGGCGTCGAGGTCGAGGTCGTCGACGTCGGCGACGCTGCCGAGCCGGTAGGCGTCGACGTGCACGAGCGGCAGCCGCCCGCCGCGGTGCACGCGGGCGATGACGAACGTCGGCGAGGTGACCGGCTCGCCCACGCCGAGGGCCGCGCCGAGGCCCTGGGTCAGCGCCGTCTTGCCGGCACCCAGCGGGCCGGTGAGGACGACGAGGTCCCCCGGCGCGACGACGCCGGCCAGCGCGGCACCCAGCGCCCGGGTGTCGTCCACCGTGGGCAGCACGTGCTCGCGCCTCACGACGCCAGGCTCCGCGCCACCGACGTCAGGTCCTCCAGCAGCCCGGCGCGCGGCGCCCCCGACGGGCCGAAGCGGATGGCCGCCGACGGGTGGTAGGTGGCCCAGACCGCCCGGCCGCCGACGTCGTGCGGCCGCCCGCGCGCCTCGGCGAGCTTCGTGCGCGGCCCGAGGAACCACTTGGCCGACGACAGCCCGAGCGCGACGACGACGGGCGGGTCGAGCAGCTCGAGCTGGCGGCGCAGCCAGCCGCTGCAGCGGGCCACCTCCGGCGTCTTCGGCGTGCGGTTGCCCGGCGGCCGGCACTTCACGATGTTGAGCACGGCGGCGTCGGCGCGGTCGAGGCCGGCCTCGGCGAGCAGCAGGTCCAGCAACTGCCCCGACTTGCCGACGAAGGGCCGGCCGGTGTCGTCCTCGGTCGCGCCGGGCGCCTCCCCGACCAGCGCGAACCGCGCCCGGCCGTGCCGCGGAGGATCGCCGACGACGACGTGCTGCCGGGTGGCGGCCAGCTCGGGACAGGCCACGCACGGGGTGGCGGCCGCGGCGAGCGCGGGCCAGTCGGTGGCCGCGGCGGCGGTGCGGGCCACCTCCTCCGCTGCGGCGTCGAACCGGGGCGGACGGGGAGCGGCCACGCGCCGACCCTACGGCGGCCGGTTCGCAGGCGGCCTGCGGGCTTCCCTCGGCCGCGCCCGCCTGTCACCGTTGACTAGGGACCCCGCCACCGGGAGGAGCCGCCATGACGCAGCCGGACGTGTACGACGTCGCCTGCCTGGCGGGCGGCCCGCACCGGGTGGTGGACACCGCGCTGGTGGCGCTGCTGGTCACCGGCCGGGTCCGCGCGGTCGCCCCCGGGGAGCTGCAGGTGGTCGAGCCACGCCGCCGCCACCCGGTCGAGGCCGCGGTCCTCGACGCCGTCGGCGCCCGGGGCCGGCGCTCGGTGGAGACGGTGCACTGGCGGGCCGAGGCCGACGCGCGGATCGCCGGGATCGTCCGGCGGCTGCGCGCCGAGCGCCTGCTGGGCCGCTTCCTCGGCCCCACCTCGGCGGGGCGCCGGGTGCTCGAGCGCGCCCGGGCCGCCGACGTCGGGCCCGTCCTGCACGCCGCGCTGCTGGGTCCGGCGCGGCTCACCGACCCGGCGCTGCGCGCGGCGGTCCTGGCGCCGCCGCGCCGGCCGGTGCTCCCCGACAGCGGCGTCTCGCCGTGGGTGCTGTCCTTCGCCGACGGCGCCGAGGTCGCCCAGCGGACGCGCGACTCGCTGCTGGGCCGGTCGGTCGACGCCCGGCCCTGAGCCTCAGTCGCGCACGCGCGCGGTCGCGGCGGCGACCCGCCGCAGCAGGCCCGCCAGCGCGCGGGTGACCTCCTCGGGCCGCTCCAGCGTCACCAGGTGCCCGGCGTGCGGGACGACGACGTACTCGACGGTCGGCCCCTCGCCGCCGAGCAGCTCCACGAGGGTGTCGCTGTGCTCCTCGGGGATCATCTTGTCCTCGTCGCCGGTGAGCACCAGCGTGGGGACGCGCCGCAGCGGCTGCAGGGCGCCGGTCTGGTCGAGGCCGGCGAGCGCCGGGTAGAACTCCGCGATCACGTCGACCGGGGTGCCGCCGATCATGGAGTCCACGTAGCGGCCCAGCCGCGGGTCGACGTCGGTGGAGGCGAACGACAGGGACCAGGTGGCCGCGGAGACGACGTCGGCAGCGAGCCGGCGGGTGCGCTCGGCGAACACCGGCCGGCGGCGCATGGTGAACGCGGCGATCGGCAGGACCGCGGCGCGCACGCGGGTGAGGAACTCGGGCATGCCGAAGCTGAGGTCGGCCAGGTTGCCGCTCGACGTCGACACCAGCGCGGCGCCGACGACCTTGGTGCCGAACAGCTCCGGGGCGACGTCGGCCAGGCCCATGACCGTCATGCCGCCCATCGAGTGCCCGACGAGGACGACCGGCCCCTCGGGGACCCGCGCCTCGAGCACGGCGGCGAGGTCGCGGGCGAGCTGCTCGATCGTCGAGTGCTCGGCCGGCCCGCGGGTGGAGGAGCCGTGGCCGCGGTGGTCGTAGAACACCAGCCGGGCCGCGGGCCGGTGCCCGTTGGCGGTGGCCAGCTCCGCGCCCAGCGAGCGCCGCTGGTAGGTCCACGACGCCATCGACAGCGTGTAGCCGTGCACGAAGACGACGGTCAGCGGCGCGTCGAGCGGGCCGACCTCCTCGACCGCCAGCAGGACGCCGTCGTCGGCCTGCACCAGGGCGGTTCGGTCGGCCCGGCGGGAGGCGGCACCGAGCGGGTCGTCCTCGCGCAGCTCGGCGTCGGTGGCGCCCTCGGGCAGCGCGCCGGTCGGACTGAGCCGCTCAGCCCGCACCCGCCGGGTGGCGATCCGCGCCACGGCCACGCCGACGGCGGTGGTGGCCGCCGCCAGGCCGACGACGGCGCCGGCGATCCCGACCGCCGGGTGTCGCTCGAGCGCGCCCTCCAGCGCCGCGGCCACGCCCGGGCGCGCCGGTCCCGGTCCCCTGCCCCGTGCCATCAGACCGCCCCCGCGGACCCGACGTGGCGGCGCGTGAAGCGCCCGCCGACCCGGGTCACCAGCTCGTAGTGGATGGTGTCGACCGCGTCGGCCCACTGCTGCGCGGTCGGCTCGCCCCGGCTACCCGGGCCCCAGAGGACCACCTCGTCGCCCGGCGCCACGGCCGCGTCGCCGACGTCGAGGACGAACTGGTCCATGCACACGCGCCCGGCGATGGTCCGCTGCGCGCCGCCGGCCAGCACCGGTGCGCGGTTGCCCGCCGCCCGGGGCACGCCGTCGGCGTACCCGACCGGCACCAGCGCGAGCGTGGTGTCGGTGGCGGTCGTGTAGGTGTGGCCGTAGGAGACGCCGGCGCCGGCGGGCACCCGCTTGGTCAGCGCCACCCGCGCGCGCACGGTCATCGCCGGCGTCAGCCCGTGCACGCCGGGGTCGCCGCCGAGCGGGTCGAGGCCGTAGAGGGCGATGCCGGGGCGGACCATGTCGTACCAGGTGTCGGGCAGCGCCACGGTGGCCGCGGAGTTGGCCAGGTGCCGGCGGCCGCGCAGCCCGGCGCCGCGGGCGAGCCCCACCGCCTCGTCGAAGACCCGCACCTGCGCGCCGATCGTCGGGTGGGTGGGGGCGTCGGCGTAGGCCATGTGGCTCCACAGCCCGACCACCTCGACCTCGCCGTCGGCCTGCGCGCGGGCGGCCGCGGCGACCAGGCCCGGCCAGTCGGCGGCAGTGGCGCCCTCGCGGGAGAGGCCCGTGTCGGCGAACAGGTGCAGCCGCGCGGTCCGGCCGGTGGAGCGGGCGGCGGCGACGACCTCGGCCAGGCCCCACTCCGCGTTGACCGACACCTCGACGTCGGCCGCCAGCGCGGGGGCGAAGTCGGTACCCGGCGTGTGCAGCCAGGCCAGCAGTGGCGCCGTCACCCCGGCAGCGCGCAGCGCGAGCGCCTCCTCGAGGACGGCGACCCCGAGGGCGTCGGCGCCGCCGGCGAGGACGGCGCGGGCGGCGGGCACCAGCCCGTGTCCGTAGCCGTCGGCCTTGACCACCGCCATGAGCGGCCGGCCGACCCGCTCGCGGAGCACGGCGGTGTTCGCCGCGATGGCGTCGAGGTCGACGACCACCTCGGCCCGGGGTTCTCTCACGCCCCCGAGTCTCCCAGGCGGGCGCCACGGACCCGGCCCACCGTCTCGGAGAGCCGCCGCACCAGGTCCCCGGCGACCAGCGGCCCCCGCTCGGAGGCGACCTGGCCGGCGCGGCCGTGCAGGTGCGCCGCCGCCGCGGCGGTCTCCGCGGGCGGCGTGCCGGTGGCGAGCAGGGCGCCCAGGATCCCGGACAGGACGTCGCCGGTGCCGGCGCTGGCCAGCTCCGTGGTGCCGGTCGCGTTGACGAACGCCGTCCCGTCAGGACCGGCGACGACGGTGGCGTTGCCCTTGAGCAGCACGACGGCGCCCAGGTCGGCGGCCAGCCGCCGGGCGCTGCCGATGCGGTCGGCGCCCACCTCGACGCCGAAGCGCTCGAACTCGCGGTCGTGCGGGGTGAGGACGGTGGGTGCGCTGCGCCGCCGCACGAGCTCCGGCTCCCGGGCGGCCAGGGTCAGCGCGTCGGCGTCGACCACCACGGGGAGGTCGGTGGCCAGCACCTCGGCCAGCACGCTGCGGGCGTCGTCGTCGGTACCCATCCCGGGGCCGACCACCCAGGCCTGCACGCGGCCGGCGTCGCCGGGGCGGGCGTCGGTGACGATGGCCTCGGGCCAGGAGGCGCGCACGCCGTCGGCGGCGGTCCCGGCGTAGCGGACCAGCCCCGGCCGGGTGCGCAGCGCGGCCCCGGTGCACAGCACGGCGGCGCCCGGGTAGGTCGCCGAGCCCGCGACGATGCCGACGACCCCGCGGGAGTACTTGTCGTCGCCCTCGCCGGGCGGCTCGAGGTGCGCGGCGACGTCGTCGTCGGTCAGCTGGAACGCCCGAGGGCGCGCCAGGTGCGGGCCCAGGCCGATGTCGACCAGGTGCACGGTGCCGGCGTGCGCGCGCCCCTCCCCCACGACCAGCCCGGGCTTCACCGCGCCGAAGGTGACGGTGTGGACGGCGGGGAACGCGGCGCCCTCGACCGCGCCGGTGTCGGCGTCGACCCCGCTCGGGACGTCGACGGCGACCCCGATTCCGGGGCCGGAGGCCGCGCGCCCGGCCAGCCGCGCCGCCTCGGGGCGCAGCCCGCCGCGGCCGCCGATGCCGAGGATGCCGTCGAGGACGAGGTCGGCGCGGTCGAGGCCGTCAGGGTCCCCGGGGCCGGCCACCCGCCCGCCGGCGCGGCGCAGCGCGGCGAGCCCGGCGGCGTGGGCGCGGCCGGGGTCGAGCAGGACGGCGGTCACCCGGGCGCCGCGGCCGGCGAGGTGCGCGCCGGCGAACAGCGCGTCGCCGCCGTTGTTGCCGGCACCGACGAGCGCGGTGACCCGCGCGCCGTGCGCCCGGCCGAGCAGCCGCAGGCAGACCGTGGCCAGGCCGGTGGCCGCGCGCTGCATGAGCGCGCCCTCCGGCGTGCGGGCCAGGAGCACGTCCTCGGCGGCGCGGACCTCCGCGACCGTGGACAGCCCGATCACCGGTTGCTCCTGCCCTCGGCGGTGCCGCCCTCCGCGACCACCACCGCCGAGGCGATGCCGCCGTCGTGGCTGAGCGAGAGGTGCCAGCTCGTAATGCCGAGGTCCGCGGCCCGCCGCGCCACGCTCCCGCGCACCGCGAGGTGCGGGCGGCCGTGCTCGCCGACGGTCACCTCGCAGTCGTGCCAGCGCAGCGCGCCGGGTGCGCCGAGCGCCTTGGCGACGGCCTCCTTGGCGGCGAACCGCGCGGCCAGCGACTCCGCGGTGCGGGCGCCGCCGGACGGCGTCGTCTGCTCCTCGGCGGTGAACAGCCGGTCGCGCAGTCCCGGGGTGCGCTCGAGCGACTCGGCGAACCGGGCCACGGGGACGACGTCGATCCCGACCCCCACGATCACCCGGCCAGTCTGCCGTGCGGCCGCGCAGCCCGCCGTCCTGGCTCACCACCGCGCGTCCTGGCTCACTGCCGACGGGAAGCCCGGACGCAGCACGATCAGGTCACCTGATCGTGCTGCCGGCTACTCGACGGTGACGCTCTTGGCCAGGTTGCGCGGCTGGTCGACGTCGAACCCGCGGGTGTCGGCGATCTCGCAGGCGAGGATCTGCAGCGGCACCGTGGTGACGACGGGGGCGAGCAGGGTCGGCGTCCGCGGCACCCGGATCAGGTGGTCGGCGTAGGGGACGACGTCCTCGTCGCCCTCCTCGGCGATGACGATCGTGCGCGCCCCGCGGGCCCGGATCTCCTGGATGTTGGACACGACCTTGCCGTGCAGCAGGCTGCGCCCGCGCGGCGACGGCGCGATGACGACGACCGGCGTGCCCTGGTCGATGACCGCGATCGGGCCGTGCTTGAGCTCGCCGGCGGCGAAGCCCTCGGCGTGGATGTAGGCGAGCTCCTTGAGCTTGAGGGCGCCCTCGAGCGCCACCGGGAAGCCCACGTGGCGGCCGAGGAACAGGATCGTGTCGGAGTCGGCCAGCGACCGGCCGAGCTCGCGCACCGGCTCCATCTGGGTGAGCACCTGCCCGACGGCCTCGGGCAGCTTCTGCAGCTCGTGGACGATCGCGGCGACCTCGTCGGTGTACTTGATGCCGCGGACCTGGGCGAGGAACAGCCCGACGAGGTAGCAGGCGACGATCTGCGCCAGGAAGCTCTTGGTCGAGGCGACGGCGATCTCCGGGCCGGCGTGCGTGTAGAGCACGGCGTCGGACTCGCGCGGGATCGTGGACCCGTTGACGTTGCAGATGGCCAGCGTGCGGGCCTTCTGGTCGCGGGCGTGCCGTAGCGCCATGAGCGTGTCCATCGTCTCGCCGGACTGGCTGATGACGACGACCAGCGTGGAACGGTCGAGGACCGGGTCGCGGTAGCGGAATTCGCTGGCCACCTCGACCTCGACCGGGATGCGGGTCCAGTGCTCGATGGCGTACTTGGCGATCAGCCCGGCGTGGAACGAGGTGCCGCAGGAGACGACGAAGATCTTGTCGATGTCGCGCAGCTCCTGGTCCGACAGCCGCACCTCGTCGAGGAGGAGTTCGCCGTCGTCGCCGAGGCGGCCGAGCAGGGTGTCGGCCACCGCCTGCGGCTGCTCGGCGATCTCCTTGAGCATGAACCAGTCGTGGCCGCCCTTCTCGGCGGCGGCGGCGTCCCAGTCGACGGTGTAGGCGACCGGCTCGGCCGGGGCGCCGTCGAAGTCGGTGACGGTCAGGCCGCGGGTGCGGTCGATCTCCACGACCTGGTCCTGGCCGAGCTCGCGCGCCTCGCGGGTGTGGGCGATGAACGCCGCGACGTCGGAGCCGAGGAAGTACTCGCCGTCGCCGACGCCGACCACCAGCGGGCTGTTGCGGCGGGAGGCGACGAGCGTGTCGGGCTGGTCGGCGTGCGCCGCGACGAGGGTGAAGGCCCCCTCCAGCCGGCGGCTGACCGCGCGCATCGCGTCGGCGAAGCGGCCGGGGCCCTCCGGCTGCTCGGCGTAGGCGGCCGCCAGCAGGTGGGCGACGACCTCCGTGTCGGTCTCCGACGCCATCTCGATGCCGGAGGCCTCGCACTCGGCCCGCAGCGCGGCGAAGTTCTCGATGATGCCGTTGTGGATGACGGCGACCCGGCCGTCGGCGGACAGGTGCGGGTGGGCGTTGCGGTCGGTCGGGCCGCCGTGGGTGGCCCACCGGGTGTGGCCGATGCCCAGCGTCGCCTCGGGCAGCGGGGAGTCGGCGAGGGCCTTCTCCAGGTTGGCCAGCTTGCCCGCCTTCTTGGCCGAGGTCAGCTCACCCGAGTCGGCGCCGCCCACCCGGACGGCGACACCCGCGGAGTCGTATCCGCGGTACTCGAGTCGGCGCAGGCCCTCCAGGACGACGTCCAGGGCGTTCTGGGGACCGACGTAACCCACGATGCCGCACATGTGGACCGAGGATACCGGCGGAGGCGGACCGATCCGTCCTCTCGACGTGTGTCGCGACCGACGGGCACCACCCGCCCCAGGAGACGCTCAGGACCAGGGCGTGACGGGCCGCGGACGGGGCACGCCGTCGACCACGACGTCGACGCGCTCGTCGAAGAAGCACAGCAGGTCGCGCAGCTGCGCGGCGTCGGGCAGCGGGTCCGGGTAGCCCCACACGGCGTCGCGGACCAGCCCGTCGGGCGTCTGGACCGACCAGTAGCTCGCCTCGCCCTTGTAGGCGCACTCGGTACGCGTGCCGCTGGGCACCAGGGGTGCGGTGACGTCCTCGGCGGGCAGGTACCAGCGGACGGGCAGCAGCGTCTCGAACACCAGCAGCGGCCGTGCGGACGCCGCGAGCAGCCGCCCGCCCGAGGACACCTCGACGTGCCGCGACGCGGCCCGGACGTCGATCCGGTGGAACGGGTCGCGCGGGTGGCCGTGGAGTCGCTCGTCCTCCTCGTACCAGGCGTCGGGGCCGGCGAAGTCCAGGACGACGTGGCCGGCCAGCGCCGGGTCGGCCGGGCAGAAGCCCTCGACGACGCGGTCGCTGCCGGGCACCCGCACGCCGACCGGATCACCGGGAGTGCTGTGCGCGGCGAAGGGGACCCGCGGGTCGAGCACGCGCAGCGCCGTCACGTCCGGGATGGCGAAGCCGGTGCCGTCGGGCGCGTCGGGAGCCGCCGGCACCGGAGGCGCGGTGACCCCCGCGGCGAGGTCCTCGACCGGCACGGCGTACGCCGGCACCACGCGGCGGGGCTCCCAGACCAGCAGCGCCCGCTCGCTCTGCGCGAGGACCGCGCCGTCGGCCTCGGCGCGCACCCGCTTGGCCGTCGGCTCGTACCGCAGCTGGTCGAGCGCCCCGCCCACCAGGTCCCGCATCCGCACGGTCACGGCGTCCTCCCACCTCGACGGTGGGGCACAGCCTGGACCGGGGCACCGCCCCGGTCCAGGGCCGCAGGGCTCAGTCGACGGCGGCGACGACCGCGGCCAGGCGCTGGGCGATGCCGTCGGCGAGCTCCTGCGTGGGCGCCTCGACCATCACCCGCACCAGCTGCTCGGTGCCCGACGGGCGCAGCAGCACCCGGCCCTCGTCGCCGAGTTCGGCCTCGGCGGCGTTGACCGCACCGGCGACCGCGTCGCTCTCCACGACCCGGATCCGGTCGCGGACCGGCACGTTGACCAGCGTCTGGGGCAGCCGCTGCACCACCGAGGCCAGCTCGGCCAGCGAGGCGCCGGTGGCGGCCATCCGGGACAGCAGCGACAGCCCGGTGAGCGTCCCGTCGCCGGTGGTGGCGTGGTCGAGGAAGACCAGGTGGCCGCTCTGCTCCCCGCCGAGGGACAGCCCGCCGGCGCGCAGCGCCTCGAGCACGTAGCGGTCACCGACGGCGGTGGTCTGCACGGCGATGCCGGCGTCGCGCATCGTGTGGTGGAAGCCCAGGTTGCTCATCACCGTGGCGACGACGGTGTCCTGCCGCAGCTCGCCGCGCTGCTTGAGGCCGAGCGCGCACACGGCGAGGATCGCGTCGCCGTCGACGACCTCGCCGTCGGCGGTGACCGCCAGGCAGCGGTCGGCGTCGCCGTCGTGGGCGATGCCGAGGTCGGCGCCGGTCTCCCGGACGGCCTGCTTCAGCGGGCCCAGGTGGGTGGAGCCGATGCCGTCGTTGATGTTCCAGCCGTCGGGCTCGCCGCCGATGACGGTGACCTCGGCCCCGGCCCGGCGGTAGACGTCGGGGGCGACGGTGGCGGCGGCGCCGTGCGCGCAGTCGACGACGAGGCGCAGCCCGGGCACCGGCGCCGACAGCGTGGCGAGCAGGTGCGCGGCGTAGTCGGCGGCGCCGTCGGTCAGGTCGCGGACCCGGCCGATCTCGCCGCCGGTGGGCCGGACGCCGTCGGTGCTGCGGCGGGAGGTGGCGACGGTGGACTCGATCGCCGCCTCGACCGCGTCGGGCAGCTTGTGGCCGCCGCGGCTGAACAGCTTGATGCCGTTGTCGGGCATCGGGTTGTGGCTGGCCGAGATCATGACGCCGAGGTCGGCGCCGGTCCCGGCGGTGAGGAACGCGACGGCCGGGGTGGGCAGGACACCCACGCGCAGGACCTCGGCCCCCGCGCTCGCCAGGCCCGCCACGACGGCGGCCTCGAGCATCTCCCCGCTGGCGCGGGGGTCACGGCCGACGACCGCGACGGGACGCGAGGTCCCGTCGCGGTCGGCGAGCACGGTAGCGGCGGCACGGGCCACCGACAGGGCCAGCTCCGGCGTGAGGTCGGCATTGGCCCGACCCCGGACGCCGTCGGTCCCGAAGAGGCGACCCACGGCGGTGCCGGTCAGCGCTTCGAGTACTGAGGCGCCTTGCGGGCCTTCTTGAGCCCGTACTTCTTGCGCTCGGTGACGCGCGCGTCACGGGTGAGGAAGCCGGCCTTCTTGAGGGCCGGACGGTCGTCGGCCTCGACGTCGACGAGCGCGCGGGCGATCGCCAGGCGCAGGGCGCCGGCCTGACCGCTGACGCCGCCACCCTTGAGGATGCCGACGACGTCGTACTGCTCGCCCTTCTCCAGGATCACGAACGGCTCGCGGACGAGCTGCTGGTGGACCTTGTTGGGGAAGTACTGCTCGAGGGTCCGGCCGTTGAGGCGGAACTGCCCGCTGCCCGGCACGAGCCGCACGCGGACGATGGCCTCCTTGCGCCGGCCGACGGTCTGGACGGGCCGCCCGTCGGCGTCGGTCACGGTCGGGGCCGTGGTCATGGGGGAGGTCACTGGGCCACCTGCTTGATCTCGAAGGTCTGGGGCAGCTGCGCGGCGTGCGGGTGCTCCGGCCCCGCGTACACCTTCAGCTTCTTGATCATCTGCCGACCGAGGCTGTTGTGCGGCAGCATGCCCTTGACGGCGCGCTCGACGACGCGGTCGGGGTGGGTGCGCAGCTGGTCGCCGACGTTGATGGCGCGCAGGCCGCCCGGGTAGCCGGAGTGGCGGTAGGCGGTCTTCTGGTCGCGCTTGGAGCCGGTCAGCGCGATCTTGTTCGCGTTCACGACGACGACGAAGTCACCGACGTCGACGTGGGGGGCGAACTGGGGCTTGTGCTTGCCGCGCAGCAGGGTCGCGACCTGGCTGGCGAGTCGACCGAGCACCACGTCGGTGGCGTCGATGACGTGCCAGGCCCGCGCGATCTCGCCGGGCTTGGGTGAGTACGTGCGCACGGCGCTCGTGTCCTCCGTCGTCGTCGGGGTGGCTGGTGGGATCGCCTCACCGAGCACGGGAGACGCCGACGGCGCGCGCGCACCAGCCGGCGGCCGCGCACCAGCCGACGACGATACCAGCCGGTCCGTCGGCCGGATCCGCCGCAGGTGACGTGCTGGACCGGCCCCGTCCCGGGTCCCACCCCGAGCCTGCGAGGGGTGGGGAGGACGGGGTCCTTCACCCGTCGATGAGGTCCCGCTGCGCGGGCAGCAGGCGGTCCATCGCCGCGACGTCGTCGGAGGCCCCGAGGCCGAGGACGTCCACGCTGGCCAGGTGGCTGCCGTAGCCGACGTAGCAGCGCTGGTAGTAGCTCTCCCCCGACTCGAACCAGAAGCACGGGGCGTCGGGGATCGAGGGCAGCGAGAACGGGGTGCCGCCGAACTCGGCGTCCTCGAGCTGGGCGAAGGTCGTGTAGACGGTGTTGGTCTCCCTCGACGAGGGGAAGGCGTAGAGCGCGACGGCGTAGCTGAGGTCGGCCTCCTCGGACTGCTTGGAGTAGAAGCCGGTGAACCCGTTGGCGGTGAGCAGCTCGCGCTCGCGGAACGGGTCGATGGCCAGCCGCAGGTAGCCCTCGAGGTCGTAGGGGCCGGAGAAGTCGGTGAACTCCCCCGGCGGGTCGAGGGTCAGCTGCTGCAGGCCGTTCGGGTCGGTGGGCAGCGAGGGCACCTGGTCCTGCGGGGTGGGCTGGAAGGTCTGCAGCAGGGGCACCTGGTCGGCCATGAGCCGGCCGACGTCCTCGAGCCCCTGGCCGGAGCCCGCGGTGTGGTACGCGTAGGCCAGCATCCGGCCGACCGGCACGAACGCCTGGACGACGTCCTCGTCCCCGTTCTCCTGCAGCAGCACCGCGCCGTCGAGGCCCGGCACCTGCGCCGGCGCGTACCCGCCGGTGGCCTGGTCGTCGGCGAGCTCCTGGGCGGCCCGCGCGGCCGACTCGGGGTCGGACAGCTCGGCCACCATCGTCAGCGTGCCGCGGCCGTCGGCGGGGTCGCTGTTGCACTGCCCCCAGGCGGTGACGAAGCCCCAGCGGTCGAGGATCGGCCCGGCCGTCCCGCTGCCGAAGTAGGCGGCGTCGAGGGCGCCGGAGTCGCTCCACGGGCCCGACGGGAAGCAGGTCTCGGTGCGGCTCGGGAAGGTGACCGGCACCAGCGAGGTGACCGAGGCGATCCGGTGGGACTCCAGCAGCGTGCCCACGGTCGGCTCGGGGGCCGGCGTGACGTCGACCGGCGGGTCCGACGGCGTGGTCGTGGCCGGCGGCTCGCTGGTGGTGGGCGGGGCGCTGGCCAGCGGCGTCGCCGTCCCCCTCACGGTGCTGGTGCACCCCGCCAGCAGCACCGCCGCCACGGCCGCTGCCGCGGCCCCCGCCCGCCGACCGCGCGTCCCCGTCACGAGCGGGCAGCCTATTTCGGGCGTCCGCCCAGGTCACGCACCCGCGTGCGGTTCCACCCGGCGGAGCAGGCCGGTCTCGACGTCGTAGACGGTGCCGCAGACGTCCTTCGACAGCAGGAACGGGCTCTCCTGCAGCAGTCGGATCGACTCGCGGACGTCCTCGTCGGCGTCGGTGAACGTGCGCGCCGGCCACGGCGGGCGCACGCCGGTGGCCTGCTCGACCATGTCGGCGAAGGACGCGTCGTCGGTCTTCTGCAGGCCGCAGTCGGTGTGGTGGACCAGCACGATCTCGCGGGTCCCGAGCACGTGCTGGGAGATGGTCAGCGAGCGGATCGTGTCCTCGGTGACGACCCCGCCGGCGTTGCGGATGACGTGCGCGTCACCCACCGCGAGACCCAGCAGCGGGAACAGCGGCATGCGGGAGTCCATGCACGCGACGACGGCGACCTTCCGCGCCGGCGCCACGGGCAGGCCGCCCTGGAAGTCCTGGGCCCACCGCTCGTTGGCGGCCAGCATCCGCTCGTACTCGGCCACGTGCGCGGCTCCTCTCGGGTCTGCGGCATGGGAAGCGATCCGCACGCTCTGCCGGTGCGGACGTGGGGAGAGCTTCCTATGCCGCGGCCCCGCCCACACCGGGACCCCGGAGGTGCGCCAGCCGGGCCGGGGCCCATCCGACAGGATGGCCGGGTGCGCACGGTCGAGGAACACCAGGCGGTGGTCGCCGCCCTGCTCGCGCCGCTCGGCGAGGAGGAGGTGCCGGTGGCCGCGGCGCACGGCCGCGTGCTCGCCCGCGACGTCGCGGCCGGCGTGCCGCTGCCCGGCTTCGACAACTCGGCCATGGACGGCTACGCGGCCCGCTCGGCCGACCTGGCCGGCCTGCCCGTCCGGCTGCCGGTTGCCGACGACATCCCGGCCGGCCGGACCGGCGTCGTCCCCCTCGCCGCGGGCACCGTGCAGCGGATCATGACCGGCGGGCTGCTGCCGCCCGGCGCCGACGTCGTCGTCCCGGTGGAGCTCACCGACGCCGCGACCGACGTCGTCGAGATCCGCGACGCCCCGGCTCCCGGCACCCACCTGCGCCGCGCCGGCGAGGACATCACCGCCGGGACGGTGGCGCTGGAGGCCGGCAGCCCGCTCGGGGCCGCGCAGCTCGGCCTGGCCGCCGCCGTCGGCGCGCGCACGCTGTGGGTCCGTCGCCGGCCCCGGGTGCTGGTGCTCTCCACCGGCAGCGAGCTCGTCGAGCCGGGCGAGCCGCTGCTGCCCGGGCAGGTCTACGAGTCCAACTCGCTGCTGCTGTGCGCCGCCGTGGAGGACGCCGGCGGCACCGCCCGACGGCTGCACTTCGTCCCCGACGACGTCGACCAGTTCCTCACCACGGTGCGCAGCGAACTGGCCGACGCCGACCTGCTGGTGACCAGCGGCGGCGTGAGCGCGGGCGCCTACGAGGTGGTCAAGGACGCGTTCCGGACCCTGGGCACCGTCGAGTTCGGCAAGGTCGCCATGCAGCCGGGCGGGCCGCAGGGCGCGGGCACCGTCGACGGCGTCCCCGTGGTCACGCTGCCGGGGAACCCGGTCAGCTCGTTCGTGTCCTTCGAGGTCTTCGTCCGCCCGGCGCTGCGGCGCGCGCTGGGGCACGCCGCGCCCGACCGGCTGCGGGCGCCCGCGGTGCTCACCGCGCCGCTGCGCTCCCCCGCCGGGCGGCGGCAGTTCCTGCGCGGCCGCTACGACGCCGGCCGCGTCTCGCAGGTCGGCGGGCCGGGCTCGCACCTGGTCGCCCACCTGGCCCGGGCCAACTGCCTGGTCGTCGTGCCCGAGGACGTCACCGAGCTGCCCGCGGGCGCCGCGGTCGACGTCGTGCTGATCGAGGGAGCCCTGCAGTGAGTGAACGCCTGACGCACGTCGACGAGAGGGGCGCCGCCCGGATGGTCGACGTCTCGGCCAAGCCGGTCACCGCCCGGGAGGCCACCGCGGCCGGCCGGGTCCTGGTGAGCCCCGAGGTGGTGGCGCTGCTGCGCGGCGAGGGCGTGCCCAAGGGCGACGCCGTGGCCGTCGCCCGGATCGCCGGCATCGCCGGGGCCAAGCGCACGCCGGACCTCGTCCCGCTGTGCCACCCGATCGCGCTGCACGGCGTCACCGTCGACGTCGAGGTCACCGACGACGCCGTGGAGATCACCGCCACCGCCCGCACCGCGGACCGCACCGGCGTGGAGATGGAGGCGCTGACGTCGGTCGCCGTCGCCGGGCTGACCGTCATCGACATGGTCAAGGCCGTCGACCCGCGGGCCTCGATCACCGACGTGCGACTGCTGGCCAAGTCCGGGGGCAAGAGCGGCGAGTGGCGGCGGTGAGCGGGCTGCCGGCCGGCGCCCGCGCCGTCGTCGTCACCGCGTCCAACCGCGCCTCCGCAGGCGTCTACGAGGACCGCAGCGGGCAGGCGCTGGCCGCGGGGCTTCAGGAGCTCGGGTTTGCCGTCGAGGGCCCGCACGTGCGGCCCGACGACGTCGACGCGCTGGTCGCCGTCCTCCGCGAGGCGGTGGCGTCCGGCGCCGACGTCGTCCTCACCACCGGCGGCACCGGCCTGTCCCCCACCGACGTCACGCCCGAGGCCACCCGCGCCGTGGTCGAGCGCGAGGCGCCCGGCCTGGCCGAGGCGGTGCGGCGCTACGGGGAGGGGAAGGTCCCCACGTCGGTGCTCTCACGCGGCATCGCCGGCACCGCGGGGCGGACGCTCGTCGTCAACCTGCCCGGGTCGACCGGCGGGGTGCGCGACGGCCTGGCCGTGCTCGGCCCGCTGCTCCCCCACGTGGTCAGCCAGCTGCGCGGCGGCGACCACGAGGCATAGGAAGCTCTCCCCACGTCCGGGAGCCGAGGACGTGCGCAGAGCTTCCTATGCCTGCTCGTCCAGGACGAGGCGCTCCTGGCGGGTGTAGACGTTGCAGCCGTCGCCGCGCAGGAAGCCGACGAGCGTGATGCCGACGTCGGCGGCCAGCTCCACCGCCAGCGACGACGGCGCCGACACCGCCGCGAGCACCGGGATGCCGGCCATCGCCGCCTTCTGCGTGAGCTCGAAGCTCGCCCGCCCGCTCACCATCAGCACGTGCCCGGTCAGCGGCACCCGGCCGGCGCGCAGCGCGTCGCCGATCACCTTGTCCACGGCGTTGTGCCGGCCGACGTCCTCGCGCAGCACCACGAGCTCGCCGTCGGCGGTGAACAGCCCGGCCGCGTGCAGCCCGCCGGTCTTGGTGAACACCTCCTGCGCCGCGCGCAGCCGGTCGGGCAGCGCCAGCAGGGTGGCCAGCTCCAGGCGGGTGGCGTCGGCGGCGACGTCGTGGCGGGTGCGCGTGCGGATCGCGTCGATGCTCGCCTTGCCGCACACGCCGCACGAGCTCGAGGTGAGGAAGTTGCGGTCCAGGGCGGTGTCCGGCGGCTCCACGCCCGGCGCCAGGTCGACGTCGACGACGTTGTAGGTGTTGCGGCCCTCGTCGTCGACGCTGTTGCAGTAGCGCAGCCCGGCGACGTCCTCGATGCCGGCGATGACGCCCTCGGTGGCGAGGAAGCCGTGCACGAGGTCGAAGTCCGCGCCCGGCGTCCGCATGGTGACCGCCAGCGGCGCCCCGTTCAGGCGGATCTCGAGCGGCTCCTCCGCGGCCACCGTGTCGGGCCGGGTGGTGCGCACGGGTCCGCGGATGCGCAGCACGGGTGTGCGGCTGGTGACTCGTCCCACGATGAGGGACGGTACCCACGCCCGGCCCCTACGGTCGGTCCGTGACCGCACCGGACCCGCTCCCGCCCTACGCGGCGGTGGTGCTCGCCGGTGGCCGCGCCGCCCGGCTCGGCGGGCGGGCGAAGCCGCAGCTCGAGGTGGGCGGGCGCACGATGCTCGAGGCGGTGCTCGCCGCGGTCGCCGACGCAGCGCCGCGGGTCGTCGTCGGCCCGCCCCAGCCGGTGCCCGCCGGGGTCCGCGTCCTGCGCGAGCAGCCGCCGGGCGGCGGCCCGGTCGCCGCGATGCGCGCGGGGCTGGCCGCCGTCGACTCCGACGTCGTCGCGGTGCTCGCCGGCGACCTGCCGTTCGTGACGCCCGCCCTGCTCGCCGACCTGCGGGCGCGGCTCACGGCCGACGGTGTCCTGGTGGTCGACGACGCCGGCCGCGACCAGTACCTGCTCGGCGTCTGGCGCACGGCGGCGCTGCGCGCCGCCCTGCGCGGTACCGAGGGTCCCGTGCCGGTGCGCCGGGTGGTGGGCCGGCTGTCGGTCACCCGCCACTCCCCCGCCCGCGAGCCGGGGACGCCGCCGCCCTGGACCGACTGCGACACCCCCGCCGACCTAGCCCGCGCCCGCGCCGCCGCCGGCGGGTGACGGGTCCCGACGAGGGGTAGGGCGGAGGCATGCGCGTCGTCATCGCCGGAGCCCACGGTCAGGTCGCCCGCCATCTCGGCCGGCTGCTCACCGGTCGCGGGGACACCGTGGTCGGCATCGTCCGCAACCCCGCCCATACTCCCGACCTGGAGGCCGACGGCGTCACGCCCGCGCTGCTGGACCTGGAGTCCGTCTCCGTCGACGACGTCGCCGAGGTGGTGCGCGGCGCCGACGCGGTCGTCTTCGCGGCCGGCGCCGGTCCGAACAGCGGCGAGGCCCGCAAGCACACCGTCGACCACGGCGCCGCCGTCCTGCTGGCCGACGCCGCCGAGCGCGCCGGCGTCCGCCCCTACCTGCTGGTGTCCTCGATGGGCGTCGAGCAGGCCCGGAAGGGGACACCGAAGGGCATGGACCCCGTCTTCGCCGTCTACCTGCAGGCCAAGCTGCGCGCCGAGGACGTGATCCTGCCCCGCACGGCCCTCGACGTCGTGATCGTGCGGCCGGGACGGCTGACCGACGAGCCCGGCACCGGCCGCGTCCGGCTCGAACACGGGGTCGAGTACGGCGAGGTCCCCCGCGACGACGTCGCCGCGGTGCTGCTCGCCCTCCTCGACGCCGGGAAGACGAACGAGGTCGTGGAGCTGGTCTCCGGTGACACCCCCATCGCCGACGCCGTGGCGGCCCTGCCCTAGCTGCGCAGCGCCCGGGTCCTCTCGGCGCGGGCGGCGAGGTCTTCGTCGGCCGGGTAGTCGACCCGCAGCAGGGCCAGCCCGCCCGGCGGGGCGACGGCGACCTCGTCGGCCCGCTGGCGACGGCTGAGCAGCTGCGCCGGCCACTCGGGCGCCCGGCGGCCCTCCCCGACGGCGAGCAGCGCGCCGACGAGGCTGCGCACCATCGAGTGGCAGAACGCGTCGGCCGACGCCCGGACGGTCACGACGTCGCCGTCCCGTTCGACGCCGAGGTCCAGGAGCACGCGGATCGTCGTCGCCCCCTCCCGGCGGCGGCAGAAGGCGGCGAAGTCGTGCTGCCCCAGGAGCAGCCGCGCGGCGGCGTCCATGGCGGCCGCGTCGATCCGGCGCGGCCAGCCGACGGTGTCCGCGCGGCGCAGCGGCGGCGGCCCGGCGTCGCTGTCGGTCAGCCGGTAGGCGTAGTGCCGCGCCAGCGCCCCGAAGCGGGCGTCGAAGCCCGGCGGGGCCTCGGTGACGGCGGGGACGGCGACGTCGGGCGGCAGCAGCCCGCGCAGCCGGCGCACCAGGCGCTCGCGCTGGTCCTCCCAGACCGCGCGCGGGACGTCGGTGTGCGCCACCTGGCCGGTCGCGTGCACCCCGGCGTCGGTCCGGCCGGCCACGGTCAGGGCGACCGGGGTCCGCAGCACGGTGGTCAGCGCGGACTCCAGCTCGTGCTGCACGGTGCGCCGACCCGGCTGGCGGGCCCAGCCGGAGAAGTCCGTCCCGTCGTAGGCCACGGCCAGCCGGAGACGGACGAGCCCGCCCCCGGGGTCGGGGACGGGCTCGTCGGGGTGGTGCTGGGTGTCCAGGGGACTACTGCGGGTCGGGCGCGGACTCGCCGCCGGGGGCGTGGGTGCCCGCGGTCGCGGCGTCGCCGAGTTCGGCGGCCTCGATCTCGGCGGCCGCGGCAGCGGCCACGTCCGGAGACAGCGCCGGGTCCTCGACCACGGCCACGTTCTCCGCCCGCGGCTCCGGGGTCACGTCCCCGTCGTCCTGGCGCTCGCCGTCGGGGTTGTAGAGGTCGGTGACGACCTCCTGCGCCTCGGGGTCGACGTTCCCCCCGGTGACGGCCGGCGAGGTGTCGCCGCCGGGCCCGGTGGTCTCGCCCTCGAACGTCGCGCCCTGGTCGCCGCCGCCGGCGGAGACCCCGGCCGCGCCGGCGTTGCCGTCCGCGCCCGGCTGCTCACTCACTTGGTGCCGTCCGCGTCCTCGGTGTCACCCGGGGTCTCGGCGTCGGCGGCCACGACCTCGGTGGTGTCCTCGGCAGCGGCGTCGTCGGCGACGGCGTCGTCGGTGGCGTCGACCTCGGCGGCGTCGACCTCCGCGGTCTCGTCGGCGTCGGCGGCCTCGATGGCATCGGCGGTGACCTCACCGGAGGCGGCCGCCGTGCCGGCGCCGGAGGCGAAGCGGGTGCCGCGGGCGCGCTCGGCCTCGCCGACGGCCTGCTGGCCGACGGTCAGAGCCTCGACGAGCTCGATGACGGCCATGGGGGCGTTGTCGCCCTTGCGCGGGCCGACCTTGGTGATGCGGGTGTAGCCGCCGGGCCGGTTCTCGTAGCGCGGGCCGATCTCGGCGAACAGGTGGTGGACGACGTCCTTGTCCCGGATGACCGTCATGACCTGCCGGCGGGCGTGCAGGTCACCGCGCTTGGCGAAGGTGACGAGCTTCTCGGCGTACGGGCGCAGCCGCTTCGCCTTCGCCTCGGTGGTGGTGATCCGCCCGTGCTCGAACAGCGACGTGGCCAGGTTGGCCAGCATCAGCCGCTCGTGGGCGGAGGAGCCGCCGAGACGGGGGCCCTTGGTGGGGGTGGGCATGTCGGTCCTTCCTCAGGCGGCCGGACGGGGCGTTCGCCGGCTGCTACCAGGTGGTGCTGTCGTCGCTGTTCTCAGTGTGGCGGGCGCTGCCGGTGCCGTGGACACCGGCCCGGCCGGGCGGCGGGGTACCCCGCCGCCCGGCGGGCGCAGCGTCAGAGCTGCTCGGTCTCCTGGTAGGAGCCGTCGTCGTACTGGACCTGCCCGTACTCGGTGCCGTACTCGGCGGTGCCGTGGTAGGCGTCGGTCTCGTAGCCCTCGTCGTAGCTCTCGACCGAGGTCGGGATGAACCCGGGCGGGCTGTCCTTGAGCGCCAGGCCCATGGCCGCCAGCTTCATCTTGACCTCGTCGATCGACTTGGCCCCGAAGTTGCGGATGTCGAGCAGGTCGGCCTCCGAGCGGGTGACCAGCTCGCCGACGGTGTGCACACCCTCGCGCTTGAGGCAGTTGTAGGACCGGACGGTGAGGTCCATGTCCTCGATCGGCATCGAGAAGTTCGCGATGTCGGCGGCCTCGGCCGGGCTGGGGCCGACCTCGATGCCCTCGGCGTCGACGTTGAGCTCGCGCAGCAGGCCGAACAGCTCGACCAGCGTGGAGCCGGCGGAGGCGATGGCGTCGCGCGGGGCGATCGACGGCTTGGTCTCGACGTCGACCACGAGGCGGTCGAAGTCGGTGCGCTGCTCGACGCGGGTGGCCTCGACGGCGTAGGTGACCTTGAGGACCGGCGAGTAGATCGAGTCGACCGGGATGCGGCCGATCTCCTGGCCGGGCTGCTTGTTCTGCGGCGCCGGGACGTAGCCGCGGCCCCGCTCGACGACCAGCTCGATCTCGAGGCGGCCCTTGCCGTTGAGGGTGGCGATGTGCAGGTCGGGGTTGTGCACCTCGACACCGGCCGGGGGCGCGATGTCGGCGGCGGTGACCTCACCGGGGCCCTGCTTGCGCAGGTACATGGTCACCGGCTCGTCGGAGTCGGAGCTGACCACGAGACCCTTGAGGTTCAGGATGATCTCGGTGACGTCCTCCTTGACCCCGGGCACGGTCGTGAACTCGTGCAGGGTGCCCTCGATGCGGATGCTGGTGACAGCAGCGCCGGGGATCGACGACAGGAGGGTGCGGCGCAGCGAGTTGCCGAGGGTGTAGCCGAAGCCGGGCTCCAGCGGCTCGATGACGAACCGCGAGCGCTGCTCGGAGATGGTCTCCTCGGTCAGCGTCGGACGCTGTGCGATGAGCATGGGGGTGTTCTCCTTCGGGTCCTCCGGCGACCGCCATATGACGCCGTGAGGGGGGGTGGTGCAGGCCCCGGCGGACATCGGTCCGCCCGCCGGGGCCGGGTGGTGCTGCACTGCGGTGGTGCTGTCCTGCGGTGGTGCCGCGAGCCCTTACTTGGAGTAGAGCTCGACGATCAGCTGCTCCTGGACCGGGGTGTCGATGACCTGGCGGGCCGGGACGCTGTGCACGACGGCGCGCAGCTGGCCGCTGATGACCTCGAGCCACGGCGGCACGGGGCGCTCGCCGGCGCGGGCCTGGGCGATCTCGAAGGGCACCATCCGCCGCGACTTCTCGGCGACCTCGACGATGTCGTTCGCGCTCACCCGGTAGGACGGGATGTCGACCTTGCGGCCGTTGACCCGGATGTGGCCGTGCTTGACCAGCTGGCGGGCCATGTCGCGGCTCTCGCCCCAGCCGGCCCGGTACACGACGTTGTCCAGGCGGGACTCGAGGATCTGCAGCAGGACCTCACCGGTCTTGCCGGTCTTGCGGTTGGCCTCCTCGTAGTAGCCGCGGAACTGCTTCTCGAGGACGCCGTAGATCCGGCGGGCCTTCTGCTTCTCGCGCAGCTGCAGGAGGTACTCGCTGTCCTTGCTGCGGCCCCGGCCGTGCTCGCCCGGCGGGTACGGCCGGATCTCGATCGGGCACTTCGGGGACTCGCACTTGCTGCCCTTGAGGAACAGCTTCATCTTCTCGCGCCGACACAGGCGGCAGTCGGCTCCGGCGTAACGGGCCACGTCAGGTGCTCCTCGTTCTTCTCGTCAGTGGCCGGTCAGACCCGGCGGCGCTTCTTCGGGCGGCAGCCGTTGTGCGGCTGCGGGGTCACGTCCTGGATCTGCCCGACCTCGAGGCCGGTGGCCTGCAGCGAGCGGATCGCGGTCTCACGACCCGAGCCCGGGCCCTTCACGAAGACGTCGACCTTGCGCATGCCGTGCTCCTGGGCCTTGCGCGCGGCGTTCTCGGCGGCCATCTGCGCAGCGAACGGCGTCGACTTGCGCGAGCCCTTGAAGCCGACGTGGCCGGCGGAGGCCCAGCTGATGACGTTCCCGGTCGGGTCGGTGATCGACACGATCGTGTTGTTGAACGTGCTCTTGATGTGCGCGGCGCCGTGGGCGACGTTCTTCTTCTCCTTGCGGCGGACCTTCTTGGCACCAGCCGCGGCGCGAGCCCTGGGAGGCATGTCTCTCCGGTTCCTTCTGACGTATGGCCTGGAAACACACGCGCAGCCCGTCGCTCCCGCCCTCACGGGTCGCCACGACGGGCCGCTGCGCGGCTTACTTCTTGCCGGCCTTCTTCTTGCCGGCGATGGTCTTGCGCGGGCCCTTGCTCGAGCGCGCGTTGGTACGGGTGCGCTGACCGTGGACGGGCAGTCCACGCCGGTGCCGCAGGCCCTGGTAGCAGCCGATCTCCACCTTGCGGCGGATGTCGGCGGCCACCTCGCGGCGCAGGTCACCCTCGACGCGGAAGTGCTCGTCGATGTAGTCACGCAGGCGCAGCAGGTCCTCGTCGGAGAGGTCCCGGACGCGCAGGTCCGGGCTGACGCCGGTCGCCGTCAGGGTCTCCTTGGCGTGGGTCTTGCCGATCCCGTAGATGTAGGTGAGCGCGACCTCCATCCGCTTGTCGCGGGGCAGGTCGACGCCGGCCAGTCGTGCCATGTCTCAGGTACTCCCTCAGCCCTGCCGCTGCTTGTGGCGGGCGTTGTCGCAGATGACCATGACCCGGCCGTGCCGGCGGATCACCTTGCACTTGTCGCAGATCTTCTTCACCGACGGCTGGACCTTCACCGGTGCCGCCCCTCATTCCTGTCGATCGATGGCCGCCCACGCGGCACCCGGAGGTGCCCCGCGCCGGCGGCGGTCACTTGTAGCGGTAGACGATGCGACCGCGGGTCAGGTCGTAGGGCGAGAGCTCCACGACGACGCGGTCCTCGGGCAGGATGCGGATGTAGTGCTGCCGCATCTTGCCGCTGATGTGGGCGAGCACCCGGTGCCCGTTCTGCAGCTCGACCCGGAACATCGCGTTGGGCAGCGGCTCGACGACGCGACCCTCGACCTCGATGGCCCCGTCCTTCTTCGCCATGCCCTACACGGCCTCCCTGACTCGGTGGTGCTGGTGGTGTGGTGCTGGAGTCGCGTGCGGCCACGCCGGAGCCCGGCCCGGGTCGCACACGGTGGTTGCAGATCAGGTGGTGCAGACACTCCCGCGAGGGCGTCCCGCATCGCGCGGCCACAGCACGACGACAGGACGGCGCGAGCGCCATCGGCAACTGTACCCCGCCTGTGGACGGCGATCCAACCCGGCCTCGGTCACAGCGGCCCTCGTACGGGCCTCAGGTGCGGGGCGTGATCCCGAAGGGCGCCAGCCCTGCGACGCCGCCGTCCTCCGCGGTGAGGACCCACGGGCCCTCGGGGGTGATGGCGACGGTGTGCTCGAAGTGCGCGGCGCGCGAGCCGTCCTTGGTGACGACCGTCCAGCCGTCCTCGAGCTCGACGGTGGCCGGGTCGCCGACGGTCACCATCGGCTCGATGGCCAGCGCGAGGCCCGGCACGAGCTGGGGACCGCGGCCGGCGCGGCCGTAGTTGAGGACGTGCGGGTCCTGGTGCATCTCGGTGCCGATGCCGTGCCCGCCGTAGTGGTCGACGATGCCGTAGGGGTGCTGCTCGGCGGTGACGACGTCCTCGACGGCCGCGCTGATGTCGGTCAGCCGGCCACCGGCGACGGCGCGGGCGAGCCCGGCCCACATGCTGCGCTCGGTGACGTCGATGAGCGCGGCGTCCTCGGCCGACGGCGGGCCGACGGTCACGGTCACGGCGGAGTCGCCGTGCCACCCGTGCAGGATGGCGCCGCAGTCGATGGAGATGTTGTCGCCCTCGGCGAGCGTCCGGTCCGGGTTGGGGATGCCGTGGACGATCTCGTCGTTGATCGAGGCGCAGATGCTGCCGGTGAAGCCGTGGTAGCCCAGGAACGACGGGATCGCCCCGGCCGACCGGATGGTGTCCTCGGCGATCGCGTCGAGCTCGCCGGTGGTCACGCCGGGCCGCACGGCCGCCCGGACCGCGGCGATCGCGCGCGCGACGACCAGGCCGGCGCCGCGCATGAGCTCGATCTCCTGCGGTGTCTTGATCTGGATCATGCGTCCACTCCACTTCGCCAGCAGCGGGAGGCGGGTCAGGATCCCGGCCGACATCGGCGGCGCCGTCCCCTCAGCTGTCGCTCGGCTGCCCGGGCTGCGGAGTACGGCCCAGGGCGGTCATCACCCGGGCGGTGACCTCCTCGACGGAGCCGATCGCGTCGATGCGCGACAGCAGCCCCTCGCCGTCGTAGAACCCCGACAGCGGCGCCGTCTGTTCCCGGTACACGTGCAGACGGCGCCGGACGGTCTCGGGCTTGTCGTCCTCGCGCTGCACCCACTCGCCGTCGACCAGCATCCGGCGGCCGGAGAGCCGGCGCACCAGCTCGTCCTCGTCGACGACGAGCTCGACGACGCGGTCGAGGCCGTGCCCCAGCTCCTCGAGGGAGGCCCGCAGCTGCTCGGCCTGGGGGATGGTCCGCGGGAAGCCGTCGAGCAGGAAGCCGGCCTTGGCGTCCGGCTCCGCGAGCCGGTCCTTGACCATGGCGACGGTGACCTCGTCGGGCACCAGGTCGCCGGCGTCCATGAAGACCTTCGCCTTCAGGCCCAGCTCGGTCTGGCCGCTGACGTTGGCGCGGAAGATGTCCCCGGTCGAGATGGCGGGGACGGCGAGCTGGCCGGCGATGACCTGGGCCTGCGTGCCCTTGCCGGCACCGGGCGGACCCAGCAGCACGATGCGCACTACTTCAGGAACCCTTCGTAGTTGCGCTGGTTGAGCTGCGTCTCGATCTGCTTCACGGTCTCCAAGCCCACTCCCACCATGATCAGCACTGCGGTCCCGCCGAACGGGAAGTTCTGGTTGGCTCCCTGCTGCGTGATCGACAGGAAGAAGTTGGGCAGCACCGCGACGATGCCCAGGTAGATCGACCCGGGCAGGGTGATCCGGGACAGCACGTACTGCAGGTACTCCGCCGTCGGCCGGCCCGGGCGGATGCCGGGGATGAAGCCGCCGTAGCGCTTCATGTCGTCGGCCCGCTCCTCGGGGTTGAAGGTGATCGACACGTAGAAGTACGTGAAGAACACGATCAGGCCGAAGTACAGCGCCACGTGCACGGGACTGCTCTGGTCGATGACGTAGTTCTCGAAGAACTGCCGGACCGGGCCGGTCTCGTCACCCTGCAGCTGGGTGATCAGCTGCGGCAGGTACAGCAGCGACGAGGCGAAGATGACCGGGATGACGCCGGCCTGGTTGACCTTCAGCGGCAGGTAGGTCGACGTCCCGCCGTACATGCGGCGGCCGACCATGCGCTTGGCGTACTGGACCGGGATGCGGCGCTGTGCCTGTTCGACGTAGATCACCGCCCCGATGATCAGCAGGGCGAAGGCACAGACGACGGTGAAGACGACGCCGCCGCGGGTCTGCAGGATCGAGCCGCCCTCGGCCGGGATGCGCGCGGCGATCGAGGTGAAGATCAGCACGGACATGCCGTTGCCGATCCCCTTCTCGGTGAGCAGCTCGCCGAGCCACATGATCACCGCGGTGCCGGCGGTCAGGGCGATGACCAGCACGACCGTCGTCCAGATGCTGTCGGACGGGATGATGTCCTGCTGGCAGCCCGGGAACAGCTGGCCGCTGCGGGCCAGGGCGATGATGCCGGTGCTCTGCAGGACCGCCAGGGCGATCGTGAGGTAGCGGGTGTACTGGGTCAGCTTCTGCTGGCCCGACTGCCCTTCCTTCTTCAGCTGCTCGAAGCGCGGGATCACCACCACCAGCAGCTGCACGATGATGCTCGCCGTGATGTACGGCATGATCCCCAGCGCGAAGATCGACAGCCGGAGCAGCGCGCCACCGGAGAACAGGTTGACCAGCGAGTAGACGTCGCGCTGGCTGCCCTGCGAGGCCTGCTCGAGACAGCTGTTGATCGCCTCGACGGAGACGCCCGGACCGGGCACCGAGGCACCCAGCCGGTAGACGGCGATCATCGCCAGGGAGAACAGCAACTTTCGCCGGAGGTCTGGCGTCCGGAACGCCGCGGCGAACGCCTGCAGCACGTGCCCTCCCCTGCTCGGTCGGATGAGGTTAGCAACGGTGGGGGTCGCGCCGGTCACACCCTCCCCCGTCGGTGGTGACCGGCGGGGCGGGGCGGACGGCTCCCCCGGCCCGTGCGCGGTGCGCCGGGCCGGACAGCAGACGACCCCCGGGGCGCTGGTGCTCCCCGGGGGTCGTCGGCGGTCAGATGCGGGTGGTGCTGCCCCCGGCCGCGGCGATCTTCTCGGCGGCGGAGGCGGAGAAGGCGTGCGCGTGCACGGTGACCTGGACGCCGCCCAGCTCACCGGTCCCGAGGACCTTCACCGGCTGACCCCGGCGGACGGCGCCGGCGGCAGCGAGGTTGTCGGGGTCGACGTGCCCGCCCTGCGGGAACAGCGCCGCGATCCGGTCGAGGTTGACGACCTGGAACACGACCCGGTTCGGGTTCTTGAAGCCCGACATCTTGGGCAGCCGCATGTGCAGCGGCGTCTGGCCGCCCTCGAAGCGCGCGGAGGTGTTGCCACGCGCCCCGGTGCCCTTGGTGCCGCGACCGGCGGTCTTGCCCTTGGAGCCCTCACCACGGCCGACTCGCGTCTTGGGGGTGTGGGCGCCGGGGGCCGGACGCAGGTGGTGGATCTTGATGGTCATGAGGGGTCCCTGCTCAGATCTCTTCGACGGTGACGAGGTGCGTCACCGTGGCGACCATCCCGCGGATCTCGGGACGGTCCTCCTGCACGACCGTGTCGTGGATCCGCTTGAGGCCCAGCGAGCGCAGCGTCTGCCGCTGGTTGGGCTTCGAGCCGATCGCCGACCGGACCTGGGTGACCTTCAGCTGCGCCATGTCAGACCCCCTGACCCGCACGCGCCCGCAGCATGGCCGCGGGGGCGACGTCCTCGAGGGGCAGCCCGCGACGGGCGGCGATCTCCTCGGGGCGGACGAGGTCCTTCAGCGCCTGCATGGTGGCGTGCACGATGTTGATCGGGTTCGACGAGCCGAGGCTCTTCGAGAGCACGTCGTGGATGCCGGCGCACTCGAGCACGGCACGCACCGGGCCACCGGCGATGACACCGGTACCGGGGCTGGCCGGCTTGAGCAGCACGACGCCGGCCGCCGCCTCACCCTGCACCGGGTGCGGGATGGTGCTGGCGATGCGCGGCACCTTGTAGAAGTGCTTCTTGGCCTCCTCGACGCCCTTGGCGATGGCCGCGGGCACCTCCTTGGCCTTGCCGTAGCCGACGCCCACGGTGCCGTCACCGTCGCCGACGATCACCAGCGCGGTGAAGCTGAAGCGCCGACCGCCCTTGACGACCTTCGACACGCGGTTGATGGCCACCACGCGCTCGATGAAGTTGCTCTTCTCGGCAGGCGCGCCGCCGGGCCCCCGCCCGCCGTCACGACGGTCACGGCGGTCGTTGCCGCCGCCGGCGCCGCCGCCGCGTCGCTGTGGTCCTGGCATCAGACGTCCCTCTCGATCTGCTGGTTGACGGTGCTGGTCATCAGAAGTCCAGCCCGCCCTCTCGTGCACCGTCGGCGAGCGCGGCGATGCGGCCCTGGTAGCGGTTGCCACCCCGGTCGAAGACGACCTTGGTGATGCCGGCGGCCTGGGCACGCTCGGCGACCAGGGTCCCGACGCGGCGGGCCAGGGCGGACTTGTCGCCCTCGGCCTGGCGCAGGCTGGCGTCCAGCGTCGAGGCGCTCACCAGCGTACGGCCGACGGTGTCGTCGACGACCTGGACGTGGATGTGCCGCGAGCTGCGGTTGACCACCAGGCGCGGACGCTCCGCCGTGCCGGCGACCCGCTTGCGGAGCCGGTTGTGGCGGCGCAGCCGCGAGACACGGCGCGCGGTGCTGACGTCGGTGCCGACGGGCGTGTGCACCCGGGCCCGCTTGGCCCCGTTCTGTGAACTGGTCTGTGCCATCACTTACCCGTCTTCCCGACCTTGCGCTTGACGACCTCGCCCTGGTAGCGGACGCCCTTGCCCTTGTAGGGGTCGGGCCGGCGCAGCTTGCGGATGTTGGCGGCCACCTGGCCGACCTGCTGCTTGTCGATGCCGGTGACCCGCAGGCGGGTCGGCGACTCGACGGTGAAGGTGATGCCCTCCGGCGCCCGCACGGGAACCGGGTGGCTGAAGCCGAGGGCGAACTCCAGGTCCGACCCGCGGGCCTGGACGCGGTAGCCGACGCCGACGATCTCGAGGGTCTTGGTGTAGCCCTCGGTCACCCCGGTGATCATGTTGGCGATCAGGGTGCGGGACAGACCGTGCAGGGCCCGGCTCTCGCGCTCGTCGTTGGGCCGCTGGACGCTCAGGGTGCCGTCCTCGGTGCGGTCGACGGTGATCGGCGTCGCGACGGTGTGGGCCAGGGTGCCCTTGGGGCCCTTCACGCTGACCGTCTGGCCGTCGATGGTGACGTCGACGCCACCGGGCACCGGAATCGGCAGTCGTCCGATCCGTGACATCTCGCTCGCTCCTCTTACCAGACGTAGGCGAGGACTTCCCCGCCCACGCCCTTCTTGTTCGCCTGCCGGTCGGTCAGCAGCCCGGTGGAGGTGGAGATGATCGCCACCCCGAGGCCGCCGAGCACCTTGGGCAGTGCGTTCGACTTCGCGTAGACCCGCAGGCCCGGCTTGGACACCCGGCGCACCCCGGCGATGCTGCGCTCGCGGTTCGGGCCGTACTTCAGGTCGATCACGAGCTCCTTGCGGGTGGAGCCGTCCTTCTCGACCTCGTCGACGCGCCAGCCGGCGATGTAGCCCTCCTGCTGGAGGATCTCGGCGATGTGCGTCTTGAGCTTCGACGACGGCATCGCTGCCGAGTCGTGGTAGGCCGTGTTCGCGTTGCGCAGCCGCGTGAGCATGTCCGCGATCGGGTCGGTCATCGTCATGGGTGTCGTGCCTCTCTCGCCGCGGTTCCGCACGCGTCCCTCGCGTGGGCCTGTCGGCGACCGGGTGGTGCTGTGGTCCCGCCCCGCGCGGTCAGCGCGCGGGGCGGGGACGTGCGACTACCAGCTGGACTTGGCCACGCCGGGCAGCTCGCCGGCGTGCGCCATCTCCCGCAGGCAGATCCGGCACAGGCCGAACTTGCGGAAGACGGAGTGCGGACGACCGCACCGCTGGCAGCGGGTGTAGCCGCGGACCGCGAACTTGGGCTTGCGGGCCGCCTTGTTGATCAGCGCCTTCTTGGCCATCTCGGTGTCTCCCTGCTCCTCTGTCCGGTGCCCGGCTCAGCGGATGGTGGTGACGACGGTCTGGCCGGCGAACGGGAAGCCCAGGAGGCGGAGCAGCTCGCGACCCTCCTCGTCGTTCGTGGCGGTGGTGACCAGCGTGATGTCCATGCCGCGCGGCCGGTCGATCTTGTCGACGTCGATCTCGCGGAACATGGACTGCTCGGTCAGGCCGAACGTGTAGTTGCCGTGCCCGTCGAACTGCTTGGCGTTCAGGCCGCGGAAGTCGCGGATACGGGGCAGGGCCAGCGCCAGGAGCCGGTCGAGGAACTCCCACATGCGGTCGCCCCGGAGGGTGACCTTGGCGCCGATGGGCATGCCCTCGCGCAGCTTGAACTGGGCGATGGACTTGCGGGCCCGGACGACGGCCGGACGCTGGCCGGTGATGGCGGTGAGGTCGCGGACCGCGCCGTCCATCAGCTTGGCGTCGCGGGTGGCCTCGCCGACGCCCATGTTGACCACGATCTTCGTCAGCCGCGGGATCTGCATGACGTTCTCGTAGCCGAACTCGTCCTGCAGGGCCGGCGCGATCGACTCGCGGTAGTGCGCCAGCAGACGCGGGAGCTCACGGGTGGGTGCAGTCATCGTCAGAGGTCCTTACCGGTCCGCCGCGACACCCGGATGTTGCGGCCTTCCTCGTCCTTGCGGGAGCCGATGCGGGTCGGGTTGCCCTCGGAGTCGATCACCATCACGTTGCTCACGTGGATGGGAGCCTCCTGGGTGACGATCCCGCCCTGCTGCGCGCCCCGCTGGTTCGAGCTGATGCGGGTGTGCTTCTTCACCCGGCCGACGCCCTCGACGAGGACCTTCTGCAGCTTGGGGTAGGCGGCGATCACCCGGCCACGGGCGCCCTTGTCCTTGCCGGCGAGCACCACGACGGTGTCGCCCTTCTTGACCTTCATGGACGGCGTCTTCTCGTTCTTCGCCATGGTCAGAGCACCTCCGGGGCCAGCGAGATGATCCGCATGAAGCGCTTGTCGCGCAGCTCGCGGCCGACGGGGCCGAAGATGCGGGTGCCGCGCGGGTCGCCGCTGTCGCGGATGATCACCGCGGCGTTCTCGTCGAAGCGGATGTAGGAGCCGTCGGGACGACGACGCTCCTTGGCGGTGCGGACGACGACGGCCTTGACCACGTCGCCCTTCTTGACGCCGGCGCCGGGGATGGCGTCCTTCACGGTGCCGACGATCACGTCACCGATGCCCGCATAGCGCCGCCCGGACCCGCCGAGCACCCGGATGCAGAGGATCTCCTTCGCACCGGTGTTGTCGGCGACCCGGAGCCGCGACTCCTGCTGGATCACGTCCTACTCCCAATCTCAGTGGTGACAGCCGGGCCGGAACGGTGAACCGGCTGTCCGGTACCCACGTGCGGACGCACCGGCAGCGCTTGCCGCCGGTGCGTCCGACACGGGAACCGGGATGTGGCGCTCACCCGGAGGGGCGCCAGTCGTCCAGGGTACCCGGTCCCGCGACCCGCCCCGGAGGGCGTGGGTCACAGGGCCTGTGAGGACCCCCGACGGGTCTTACTTGGCCTTCTCGAGGACCTCGACCAGCCGCCACCGCTTGGTGGCCGACAGCGGCCGGGTCTCCATGATCTGCACGCGGTCACCGATGCCGGCGACCCCCTGCTCGTCGTGGGCCTTCAGCTTGCTCGTGCGGCGCAGGACCTTGCCGTAGAGGCCGTGCTTCACGCGGTCCTCGACCTCGACGACGATGGTCTTGTCCATCTTGTCGCTGACGACGAGGCCCTCGCGGACCTTGCGGTACCCACGACCGGCCAGGCCGGGGCCGCTGGCGACAGCGGCGTTGTCGGTCTCGCTCATGCCACACCCTCGTTCGGGGCGACCGAGAGACCCAGCTCGCGCTCGCGCATGATCGTGTAGATCCGCGCGATGTCGCGACGCACGGTCTGCAGTCGCCGGTTGTTGTCCAGCTGGCCCGTGGCCACCTGGAACCGCAGGTTGAACAGTTCTTCCTTGTGCTCACGCAGCCGCGTGGCGAGCTCGTCGGCCGAGAGCTCGCGCAGCTCCGGGGCGGTCAGACCGGCGGCCATCACACCTCTCCTTCGCGCGTGATGAAGCGGCACTTCATGGGCAGCTTGTGGATGGCGCGGCGCATGGCCTCGCGGGCCACGGGCTCGGACACACCCGACAGCTCGAACATGACGCGACCGGGCTTGACGTTGGCCACCCACCACTCGGGCGAGCCCTTGCCGGACCCCATGCGGGTCTCGGCCGGCTTCTTGGTGAGCGGACGGTCCGGGTAGATCGAGATCCAGACCTTGCCGCCACGGCGGATGTGCCGGGTCATGGCGATACGGGCGGACTCGATCTGCCGGTTCGTCACGTAGGCCGGCTCCAGGGCCTGGATGGCGTACTCACCGAAGTTGATCTCGGTGCCGCCCTTGGCCCGGCCGGAGCGGCCCGGGTGGTGCTGCTTGCGGTGCTTGACGCGCCGTGGGATCAGCACGTGTCAGCCCTCCGTCGTCTCGGTCGCGGTCGACTCGGCCGCGGCGGTCGCCTCGGGGCCGGCGGCCTCGGCGACGGTCTGCTCGGGCGCGATCTCACCCGAGGTCACGGCCACGGTGCTGTCGGCCGCCGTGGTGTCGGCCGCCGTCTCCGGGCCGGTCGAGGACTCGGCCGCGGCGCGGCCGGCCTCGGTGCCACCGGCGGTGGTGCCGCTGGAGCCCGAGCGGCGCGGCCGCTGCGGGCGCTCGCGGCGCTGCTGCCGGGCGGCGAGGGCCTCGAGGGCCTCGCGCTCGGCACGGGAGCCGCTGACGTCGCCCTTGTAGATCCACACCTTCACGCCGATGCGGCCGAAGGTGGTGCGGGCCTCGTACAGGCCGTAGTCGATGTTCGCGCGGAGGGTGTGCAGCGGCACGCGACCCTCGCGGTAGAACTCCGACCGGCTCATCTCGGTGCCGCCCAGGCGCCCGGAGCACTGCACCCGGATGCCCTTGACCTGCGGGCTGCGCTGAGCCGACTGCATGGCCTTGCGCATGGCGCGGCGGAAGCTGACGCGGCTCGACAGCTGCTCGGCCACGGCCTGGGCCACGAGCTGCGCGTCGGCCTCGGGGTTCTTCACCTCGAGGATGTTCAGCTGCACCTGCTTGCCGGTGAGCTTCTCCAGCTCGCCGCGGATGCGGTCGGCCTCGGCGCCGCGGCGGCCGATGACGATGCCCGGCCGGGCGGTGTGGATGTCGACCCGGACCCGGTCACGGGTGCGCTCGATCTCCACCTTCGAGATGCCGGCGCGCTCCATGCCCTTGGTCATGAGCTTGCGGATGGCCACGTCTTCCTTGACGTAGTCCTTGTAGAGCTTGTCGGCGTACCACCGGGACTTGTAGTCGGTGGTGATGCCCAGGCGGAACCCGTGCGGGTTGACCTTCTGACCCACTAGCGGGTCCCTCCCCTCGTGTTGGAGCGCTGCTGCGTGCCCTGCTGCTGCCCGGTCTGCTGCGATGCCGGGCCGGACTGGCCGGTGCGGCGACGGGCGGTGCGCGACTTGCCGGCGAGCTCGGCGCTGGCGCCGACCTCGCTCACCTCGACGGTGATGTGGCTGGTCCGCTTGTTGATGCGGTAGGCGCGGCCCTGGGCGCGCGGCCGGATCCGCTTCATGGTCGGGCCCTCGTCGACGTAGGCCGCGCTCACGACGAGCGCCGCCGGGTCGAGCCGGAGGTTGTGCTCGGCGTTGGCGACGGCGCTGGCGACGACCTTGGCCACCGGCTCGCTGGCGGCCTGCGGGGCGAACCGCAGCAGCGCCAGGGCCTCGTCGGTGGGCAGGTAGCGGATGAGGTCCACCACCCGCCGTGCCTTCATGGGGGCGACGCGGACGCCACGGGCGATGGCCCGGGCGACCTGCGTCTCCTCACCCAACTGGGAAGTCATCTCGTGTCTCTCTCTCAGACCAGGCTCAGCCGCGCCGCGACCGGCGGTCGTCCTTGACGTGACCCCGGAAGGTCCGGGTCGGGGCGAACTCGCCGAGCTTGTGCCCGACCATGGCCTCGGTCACGAAGACCGGGACGTGCTTGCGACCGTCGTGCACGGCGATGGTGTGGCCGAGCATGTCCGGGATGATCGTCGAGCGACGGGACCAGGTCCGGATGACGGTCTTGGTGCCCTTCTCGTTCTGCGCGTCCACCTTCTTGAGCAGGTGGTCGTCGACGAACGGGCCCTTCTTCAGGCTGCGTGGCATGTCTGTCGGACTCCTCTACCCGCTCAGCGCTTCTTGTTGGTGCGCCGGCGGCGCACGATCAGGGCATCACTGGCCTTGCGCTTGCGCGTGCGGCCCTCCGGCTTGCCCTTCGGGTTCACCGGGTGGCGACCACCGGAGGTCTTGCCCTCACCACCACCGTGCGGGTGGTCCACCGGGTTCATGGCGACACCGCGGACGGTCGGGCGCTTGCCCTTCCACCGCATGCGGCCGGCCTTGCCCCAGTTGATGTTCGACTGCTCGGCGTTGCCCACCTCGCCGATGGAGGCGCGGCAGCGGACGTCGACGTTGCGGATCTCGCCCGAGGGCATCCGCAGCTGGGCGAAGCGGCCCTCACGGGCGACCAGCTGGACGCTGGTGCCGGCCGAACGGGCGATCTTCGCCCCGCCACCGGGACGCAGCTCGATGGCGTGGACCACCGTGCCGACCGGGATGTTGCGCAGCGGCAGGTTGTTGCCCGGCTTGATGTCGGCCGCGGGGCCGCACTCCACCGTGTCGCCCTGCTTCAGGCGGGCCGGCGCGATGATGTAGCGCTTCTCGCCGTCGGCGAAGTGCAGCAGCGCGATGCGGGAGGTGCGGTTCGGGTCGTACTCGATGTGCGCGACCTTCGCCGGCACGCCGTCCTTGTCCGCCCGACGGAAGTCGATGACGCGGTAGGCGCGCTTGTGGCCGCCGCCCTGATGGCGAGCGGTGACCTTCCCGTGGACGTTGCGCCCGCCGCGACCGTGCAGCGGTCGGACCAGCGACTTCTCGGGATGGTCGCGGGTGACCTCGGCGAAGTCGGCGACGCTCGAGCCACGGCGGCCCGGCGTCGTCGGCTTGTACTTGCGGATAGCCATTGCTGACTCAGTCCTCTATCTCTGGTCCGAACGGCCCGGGCGCTCAGGCGCCGGGACCACCGAAGATCTCGATGCGGTCACCGGGGGCCAGCGACACGATGGCGCGCTTGGTGTCCTTGCGCTTGCCCATCTGCGTGCCGCGGCTGCGCTTGCGCTTGCCCTGGCGGTTGATCGTGTTCACGGAGAGGACCTTCACGTTGAAGACCTGCTCGACCGCGATCTTGATCTGGGTCTTGTTGGCCTCGGGCAGCACCACGAACGTGTACTGGTTGTCGTCCAGCAGCCCGTAGCTCTTCTCCGAGATGACCGGCGCCAGCAGGACGTCCCGGGGGTCGCGGACGCTCATGCCTTCTCCTCGGTGCTGTCGGTGGCGGTGTCGACGTCCAGGTCGGTGGTGCCCTGGGCCGGCTGGATCGACGGGATGGCGCCGGGGATGTCCGGCGTCGTCAGGTCGGGCTTGACCAGCGAGGTGCCACCGGCGGTGCCGTGCCCGCCGGACACGAACTCGGCCAGCGCCGTCTCGGTGAAGACCACCTCGTCGCTGACCAGGACGTCGTAGGTGTTGAGCTGGCCGGCGTCGATGAGGTGCACGCGCGGCTCGTTGCGCAGGCTCACCCAGTTGAGGACGTCGTCGCGGTCCAGGACCACGAGCACCCGCTTGGCGCCGGTGATCGTGTTCAGGGTCGCCAGGGCGGCCTTGGTCTTCGGGGCGTCCCCGTCGACGAAGGTGCTGACGACGTGCACGCGGCCCTCGCGCGCCCGGTCGGAGAGGGCACCGCGCAGGGCGGCGGCCTTCATCTTCTTGGGCGTGCGCTGCGAGTAGTCCCGCGGCTGGGGGCCGTGGACGGTGCCACCGCCGGCGAACTGCGGGGCGCGGATGGAGCCCTGACGGGCCCGGCCGGTGCCCTTCTGGCGGTAGGGCTTGACGCCACCACCGCTGACGGCGCCACGCGTCTTGGTCGAGTGCGTGCCCTGGCGGGCCGCGGCCAGCTGGGCCACGACCACCTGGTGCAGCAGCGCGACGTTCGCCGTGCGGTCGAACAGGTCACCGGGCAGCGTGACGCTGCCGGCGGTCTCCCCCGCCGGCGTGCGGACGTCGACCTGGCGGTCGGCGCGCGCGCCCTCGGTCACGGTGGACTCGGTCACTTGGTGTCACTCCCCACGGGGCCGCCCTTGACGGCCGAACGGACGAGCACGAGGCCGCCCTTCGGACCGGGGATCGCGCCCTTGATCAGCAGCAGCCCGCGCTCGGTGTCCACCTTGTGGACCACGAGCGACAGGGTCGTCGTCCGGACGGCGCCCATGCGCCCGGCCATCTTCAGGCCCTTGAACACGCGGCCGGGGGTGGAGGCGCCACCGATGGAGCCGGGCGACCGGTGCTTGCGCTGGGTGCCGTGCGCCGCGCCGAGGCCCTTGAAGCCGTGACGCTTCATGACACCGGCGGTGCCCTTGCCCTTGCTCGTGCCGATGACGTCGACCTTGGCCACGCCGTCGAACACGTCGACGGTCAGCTCCTGGCCGGTCGTGTACTGGCCGGCGTCCTCGGTGCGCAGCTCCACCACGTGGCGGCGGGGCGTGACACCCGCCTTCGCGAAGTGCCCACCCTCGGGCTTGTTCACCTTGCGGGGGTCGATCGCACCGAAGCCGAGCTGGACGGCCGCGTAGCCGTCGACCTCGGGGGTGCGCACCTGCGTCACCACGTTGGGGCCGGCCTTGACGACGGTCACCGGCACCATGCGGTTGTTCTCGTCGAAGACCTGGGTCATCCCCAGCTTCTCGCCGAGGAGTCCGCGGAACGTACTCGCCATGACTGGTCTCGGTCCTTACTGGATGTTCACGTCGACCGAGGCCGGCAGGTCGATGCGCATGAGCGCGTCGACCGTCTTCGGCGTCGGGTCGAGGATGTCGATGAGCCGCTTGTGCGTGCGCATCTCGAAGTGCTCGCGCGAGTCCTTGTACTTGTGCGGCGAGCGGATGACGCAGTACACGTTCTTCTCCGTCGGCAGCGGCACCGGGCCGACGACGCGCGCACCGGTCTTGGTGACCGTGTCGACGATGCGCCGCGCCGAGGCGTCGATCGCCTCGTGGTCGTAGGCCTTCAGCCTGATGCGGATCTTCTGTCCCGCCATCGCTGTCTCTCGCTCCTGCCGATCGCTGTTCTGCTAGCTGGGGAACGCCGGGTGCGTCCGGACGTCATCCGGTCTGGCCCCAGCGGATGGGTGGCGGTGCACACACGTGTGTGCCCGGCACCCGAGGACGGGCGGCGGCCGCAACCGGCCGCCGCCCGTCAGGATGTCACTTGATGATCTTGGTGACGCGACCCGCGCCGACGGTACGGCCACCCTCGCGGATGGCGAAGCGCAGGCCCTCCTCCATGGCGATGGGCTGGATGAGCTCCACCGTCATCTCGGTGTTGTCGCCCGGCATGACCATCTCGGTGCCGGCCGGCAGGGTCACGACGCCGGTGACGTCGGTCGTCCGGAAGTAGAACTGCGGACGGTAGTTGTTGAAGAACGGCGTGTGACGGCCACCCTCGTCCTTCGAGAGGATGTAGACCGAACCCTCGAAGTTGGTGTGCGGGGTGATCGAGCCGGGCTTCACGACGACCTGGCCGCGCTCCACGTCCTCGCGCTTGATGCCGCGCAGCAGCAGACCCACGTTGTCGCCGGCCTGGCCCTGGTCGAGCAGCTTGCGGAACATCTCGACGCCGGTGACGGTCGTCTGGGTCGAGGTGGGGCGGATGCCGACGATCTCGACGGTCTCCGACACCTTGACGATGCCGCGCTCGACGCGACCGGTGACGACGGTGCCACGACCGGTGATGGTGAAGACGTCCTCGACGGGCATGAGGAACGGCTTCTCGATCTCACGCTGCGGCTCGGGGATCGCCGTGTCGACGGCGTCCATGAGCTCCATGAGCTTGTTGCCCCACTCGGCGTCGCCCTCGAGGGCCTTCAGCGCCGAGACGCGGACCACGGGGACGTCGTCGCCCGGGAACTCGTACTCGCTGAGCAGCTCGCGGACCTCGAGCTCGACGAGCTCGAGGATCTCCTCGTCGTCGACCATGTCGGCCTTGTTGAGCGCCACGACGATGTAGGGGACGCCGACCTGGCGGGCCAGGAGGACGTGCTCCTTGGTCTGCGGCATCGGGCCGTCGGTCGCGGCGACCACCAGGATCGCGCCGTCCATCTGCGCCGCACCGGTGATCATGTTCTTGATGTAGTCGGCGTGCCCGGGGCAGTCGACGTGCGCGTAGTGACGGTTCTCCGTCTGGTACTCGACGTGCGCGATCGAGATCGTGATGCCGCGGGCCTTCTCCTCGGGCGCCTTGTCGATCTGGTCGAAGGCGGACGCCTCGTTGAGGTCCGGGTACTTGTCGTGCAGCACCTTGGTGATCGCCGCGGTGAGCGTGGTCTTGCCGTGGTCGATGTGCCCGATGGTGCCGATGTTGACGTGCGGCTTGGTCCGCTCGAACTTGGCCTTGGCCACTGGGTTCCTCTCCTCGTGGTGTCGCAGTCGTGCTGACGCTGGGGTGGGCTTGCTGGGGGGCCGGGCGGGGGACTACCCCGCCCGGCGGGTCACTCGCCGGTGGCCTTGGCGATGATCTCCTTGGCCACGTTCTGCGGGACCTCGGCGTAGGTGTCGAACACCATGGTGTAGCTCGCCCGCCCCTGGGTGCGGCTGCGCAGGTCGCCCACGTAGCCGAACATCTCCGAGAGCGGGACCAGGGCCCGGACGACGCGGGCGCCGGAGCGCTCCTCCATCGCCTGGATCATCCCGCGCCGGGAGTTCAGGTCGCCGATGACGTCGCCCATGTAGTCCTCGGGCGTGACGACCTCGACGGCCATCATCGGCTCGAGCAGGGCCGGGCTGGCCTTGCGCGCGGCCTCCTTGAAGACCATCGAGCCGGCGATCTTGAAGGCCATCTCCGAGGAGTCGACCTCGTGGTACTGGCCGTCGACCAGGGTGGCCTTGACGCCCACCATCGGGTAGCCGGCGAGGATGCCGTACTGCATGGCGTCCTGCATGCCCTGGTCGACCGAGGGGATGTACTCCCTCGGGATGCGACCACCGGTGACGGCGTTGACGAACTCGTAGGTCGGGCCGTCGGCGGTGACCTCGAGCGGCTCGATGTTCACCTGCACCTTGGCGAACTGGCCGGACCCACCCGTCTGCTTCTTGTGGGTGTAGTCGACCTTCTCGACCGCCTTGCGGATGGTCTCGCGGTAGGCGACCTGCGGCTTGCCGACGTTGGCCTCGACCCGGAACTCGCGCCGCATGCGGTCGACGAGGATCTCCAGGTGGAGCTCGCCCATGCCGGAGATGACCGTCTGACCGGTCTCCTCGTCGAGGCGGACCTGGAAGGTCGGGTCCTCCTCGGCCAGCTTCTGGATCGCGGTGCCGAGCTTCTCCTGGTCGCCCTTGGTCTTCGGCTCGATGGCGACCGAGATGACCGGGGCCGGGAAGGTCATAGACTCGAGGATCACCGGGTTCTGCGGGTCGCAGAGGGTGTCACCCGTGGTCGTCTGCTTCAGGCCGACGACAGCGACGATCTGACCGGCGCCCACGCCCTCGCGCTCCTCGCGCTTGTTCGCGTGCATCTGGTAGATCTTGCCGATCCGCTCCTTGCGGTCCTTGGTGCTGTTGAGCACCGGGGACCCGGAGTTGAGCCGGCCCGAGTAGACCCGGACGTAGGTCAGCTTGCCGAGGTGCTGGTCGGTCTGGATCTTGAAGGCCAGCGCGGAGAACGGCTCGTCCTCGTCGGCGTGCCGCAGGACCTCGGTCTCGCCGTCGAGGGCGGTGCCCACGATGGCCTCGATGTCCAGCGGGCTGGGCAGGTAGTCGACGACGGCGTCGAGCAGGGGCTGCACGCCCTTGTTCTTGAACGCCGTGCCGGTGAGCACCGGGTTGACCTGCGCGGAGATGGTGGCCTTGCGGATGGCCGCCTTCAGCCGCTCGACGGAGATCTCCTCGCCGCCGAGGTAGGCCTCCATGAGCTCGTCGTCGGTCTCGGCGATGACCTCGAGCAGCTTCTCGCGGTACTCGGCGGCCTGGTCGGCGAGCTCGGCGGGGATCTCCTCGATGGCGTAGTCCTCGCCCATCTTGGTCTCACCGCGCCAGGTCAGCGCCTTCATCTGCACCAGGTCCACGACGCCGATGAAGTCGGCCTCGGCACCGATGGGCAGCTGCAGGACGGCCGGGTTGGCGGCGAGCCGCTCCACCATCATGTCGACGCAGCGGAAGAAGTTCGCACCGGTGCGGTCGAGCTTGTTGACGAAGCACATGCGCGGGACGCCGTACTTCTCCGCCTGCCGCCAGACCTGCTCGGTCTGCGGCTCCACGCCGGCGACGCCGTCGTACACGGCCACCGCACCGTCGAGCACGCGCAGGGACCGCTCCACCTCGACGGTGAAGTCGACGTGCCCCGGGGTGTCGATGATGTTGATGTCGTGGCCGTTCCAGGTGCACTTGGTCGCGGCGGACGTGATGGTGATGCCGCGCTCCTGCTCCTGCTCCATCCAGTCCATCGTGGCCGCGCCGTCGTGGACCTCACCGATCTTGTAGTTGATACCGGTGTAGAAGAGGATGCGCTCGGTCGTCGTGGTCTTGCCGGCGTCGATGTGCGCCATGATCCCGATGTTGCGGGTCTTGCGGAGCTGGGCCTCGTTGCTGGCCATCTCTGTCTCCTCTTTGTCTCTGGTCCGCGTGCGGGTGTCCGGGGGTGGCCCGGCGTCCCCCGCCGGCGGGTGCTGGTGGACGGGTGCGTCACCAGCGGGGTGCGACTACCAGCGGTAGTGCGCGAAGGCCTTGTTCGACTCGGCCATCTTGTGGGTGTCCTCGCGGCGCTTGACCGCGGCACCGAGGCCGTTGCTGGCGTCGAGCAGCTCGTTCATGAGGCGCTCGGTCATCGTCTTCTCGCGGCGCGCCCGGCTGTACTGGATGAGCCAGCGCAGGCCGAGGGTGGTGCTGCGGGAGGCGCGGACCTCGACCGGGACCTGGTAGGTGGCGCCACCGACACGGCGGCTGCGGACCTCGAGGGCCGGCTTGACGTTGTCCAGCGCGCGCTTGAGCGTGACCACCGGGTCGGTGTCGGTCTTGGCGCGGGCACCCTCGAGGGCGCCGTAGACGATCGCCTCGGCGACCGAGCGCTTGCCGTCGACCAGGACCTTGTTCACCAGCTGGGTGACCAGCGGCGACTGGTAGACCGGGTCGGCGACCAGAGGACGACGCGGGGCGGGGCCCTTGCGCGGCATTAGCTCTTCTCCTTCTTCGCGCCGTACCGGCTGCGAGCCTGCTTGCGGTTGCGGACACCCTGGGTGTCCAGCGAGCCACGGATGATCTTGTAACGCACACCCGGGAGGTCCTTCACGCGGCCGCCGCGCACGAGCACCATCGAGTGCTCCTGCAGGTTGTGGCCGACGCCCGGGATGTAGGCGGTCACCTCGATGCCACTGGTGAGGCGGACGCGAGCGACCTTGCGCAGCGCCGAGTTCGGCTTCTTCGGCGTCGTCGTGTACACGCGGGTGCACACGCCGCGACGCTGAGGGGAGCCCTTCAACGCCGGGGTCTTGGTCTTCTCGACCTTGTCCTCGCGGCCCTTTCGGACCAGCTGGTTGATCGTGGGCATGGGTGGCCTGGATCTCCTACCTGCGCTGGGTCGTGCTGTGGACGGTGCTGCTGTCGTGTCGTGTCGCCGGTGCCGGTCCTGCCGGGGTCGTCCCCCCAGGTCGCGAGCCATTCACCGGCCCCCGCGGTCGGGCGTGTCACCCTTCCCGGGACCGGCCTGTGATCGGACCGGACGGGTCGCCCCCCGCGACTCGGCGCCGCCACCTCCGGGACCGTCCGTCGTGGACGATTCCCCGGGGCGGACCCGCGGCCTGGAGGACGGACCTCCGGACACCCAGGCGCACCGCGAACGGGAGCAGGCCCAGGGCACCCTGGGCACGGCTGCCCACGATACCCGCGTGCTGGGGACCGGTCAAAGCCGGGTCCCGGAGCCCGAGCGGGCAGGGCCTGCCTGCCACCCGGGCCCGCTCGACGGGGACAACGGTGCGGGGCCGCCGGCCATTCCCGGTGGCCCCGGAGCCGTCCGCGACGGTCCCGGGGGGGGAGGCCGCACTGTACCGCGGTGGACGCCCCGCGCCAGGGGTGCGACGCAGGGATCCGAGGCGCGTCGGCCCGCGCGACTGTCGGCACCTCCCCCTACCGTCGGTCCCAACGAGACCACTCACCGCTACGGAGGCCACCGTGCAGATCGACTCGGCGCGCGAGCTCAAGGCCCGCCTGTCCGCCCGGCTGGCCGAGGGCTTCGCCCCGGTGCGCGCGAGCGGGCTGGGCGGACGGCTGTGGACCCGGCCGGCCATCGGGCTGGCCCCCGTCGGACCCGGGCGCGCCCACCTGGCCATCCGCGTCTCCGCCCCGGAGGACGCCCGTGTGCTCCTGACCGGCCTCGACGACGCGGTGCGCGCGCAGGTCGACGTCCGGGTGACCGGGCCGATACTGCCCTTCTCCTCCCCCGCCCCGGCCGACCTCCAGCGGCGCACCCGGCCGCTGCACCCGGGGCTGTCGGTGGCCCACCCCGCGGTGAGCGCCGGGACGCTCGGGGGCTTCGTCCGGCTCGGCGGCCGCCTGGCGATCCTGTCGAACAACCACGTCCTCGCCGCCAGCGACGCCGGGGCCGTCGGCGACGCGGTCCTGCAGCCCGGGCCGGCCGACGGCGGGGTCCCGGCCGACCGGGTGGCCACGCTCAGCGGCTTCCAGCCCCTCTCCGACGGTCCCAACCGGGTCGACGCCGCCGTCGCCGTCCTCGACGAGGGCGTCGACGCCGAGCCGGGGCGGGTGCCGGGTGGCCCGCTGGCGGCCACCGTGGCCGACGGCGAGGAGGTCGAGCCCGACGAGGAGGTCGAGAAGGTCGGCCGCACCACCGGGCACACCCGCGGGCGGGTCACCGCCGTGGAGGTCGACGGCGTCGCCGTCCAGTACGACGACGGCGTGCACGTCTTCGACGACCAGATCGAGATCGAGGGGCTGTCCGGGGCGTTCTCCGAGGGCGGGGACAGCGGCTCGGTCATCTGGCGCAGCGCCGACCGCGTGCCCCTGGCCCTGCTGTTCGCCGGCAGCAGCGAGGGCGGCAGCAACGGGGCCGGGCTGACCTTCGCCAACCCGCTGTCGACGGTGCTGGCCACCCTGGGTGTGGAGTGGGTCGCCTCCTGACCTCCTGAGGACGTTCCCCCGGGTCAGGGGGATGTCGCTCCGGGCGGGAACGAGGCACCATGGGGGGCGACCGAGCCCGCGCGGCCGTCCGGGATCCCCCGAGTCCCGGGCACCCGGCGCGCGGGCGTCAGCGAGGAGACCTCGTGACCGACCGTGCCGCCGCCCGCGCCGCCAAGACCACGCTCGCCGGTCAGCTGTCCGCCCAGCCCGGCGTCGTCGGCATCGGGCTGGCGCGGCGGGACAGCGGCTACGTGGTCAAGGTCGACGTCGCCGACGCGGCCGCGGCCGGCCTGGTCCCCCGCGACGTCGACGGCGTCCGGGTGGTCACCGAGGTCGTCGGCGTGATCCGGCCCCTGCGCAGCCGCACCGCCTGAGCCGCTCCCGCACGTCCCGGGGCACGCCGCCCCCGCTACGGTCGCCGGAGGCGCCGACGCGGGCGCCGCCGACCAGAGGAGTGCAGGTGCGCATCGGCATCCAGGCCAGTTACGCGGGGGGTTTCCAGGAGACGGCGGCGGAGATCGTCGACCTGGAGGCCGCGGGGCTCGACCTCGCCATGTGCGCGGAGGTCTACACCTTCGACGCCGTCAGCCAGCTCGGGTACCTGGCCGCCGTCACGCAGCGGGTCGAGCTGATGAGCGCCATCCTGCCCATCTACAGCCGCACGCCGGCCCTGACGGCGATGACCGCGGCCGGGCTGGACTTCGTCTCCGGCGGCCGCTTCACCCTGGGCCTGGGCGCCTCGGGCCCGCAGGTCATCGAGGGCTGGCACGGCGTCCCCTACGACGCGCCGCTGCAGCGCACCCGCGAGGTCGTGGAGATCTGCCGCCAGGTGTGGCGCCGGGACCGGCTGGTGCACGAGGGCCCGAAGTACACCGTGCCGCTGCCGGCCGAGCAGGGCACCGGCCTGGGCAAGCCACTCAAGCTCATCAACACCCCGGTCCGCGAGCGGATCCCGGTGATGCTGGCCGCGCTCGGTCCCAAGAACGTGGAGCTGGCCGCGGAGATCGCCGAGGTGTGGGAGCCGATCTGGTTCATGCCGGAGCGCGCCGACGACGTCTGGGGCGACTCGCTGCGGGCCGGCAAGGCCAAGCGCGACGCGGAGCTCGGCGACCTGCAGGTCATCTGCGGCGTGCCCGTGGCGATCGGCGAGGACGTCGACCACCTGCACGACGCCGTCCGGCCGCAGCTGGCGCTCTACGTCGGCGGGATGGGCGCCAAGGGCAAGAACTTCTACAACGACCTGGCACGGCGCTACGGGTACGAGGAGGCGGCGGAGACCGTCCAGGAGCTCTACCTGGGCGGCAAGAAGGACGAGGCGGCCGCGGCGCTGCCCGACGACTTCGTCCGCAAGGTGTCGCTCATCGGCCCGGAGTCCTACGTCGCCGAGCGGGTGTCCGCCTACGCCGAGGCCGGCGTCACCACCCTCGCCCTGCAGCCGCTCGACGACAGCCGCGAGGGCCGGCTGCGCACCGTGGAGACCATGCGCCGCCTGGCCGACGCGTAGGACCGGTGTTGCGTCACGTGACACTGCCGTCGTCCTAGCTCACCTCCGAGCGTCCTGGCTCACCGTCGGCGGTGAGCCAGGACGCGGCACGATCAGGTGACCTGATCGTGCCGCGTCCCCCACACGCGGAAGGGCCCCGCAGATCTCGCGATCTGCGGGGCCCTCCTCACGTGCTGCGGGGATCAGCCCCGCCAGTCGTACTCCTCGAGGCGCACGGCCTCACCGGAGCCCGACCCGAAGACGTCCGGGCTGTAGTACTGCCCGTCGTCGTACCCGGCCATCGTGTAGACGGCGGCGCGGGCCTCCTCGGTCGGCTCGACCGTGATGTTCCGGTAGCGGCTGATGCCCGTACCCGCCGGGATCAGCTTGCCGATGATCACGTTCTCCTTGAGGCCGAGCAGGCTGTCGCTCTTGCCCTGGATCGCGGCGTCGGTGAGCACCTTGGTCGTCTCCTGGAAGGAGGCGGCCGACAGCCACGACTCGGTCGCGAGCGAGGCCTTGGTGATGCCCATGAGCACCGGACGGGCCGAGGCCGGCTCGCCGCCCTCGGCGACGACGCGGCGGTTCTCGGTCTCGAACAGCGTCCGCTCGACCAGCGCACCGGGGAGGAACTCCGTGGCGCCCGAGTCGATGATGGTCACCCGCTTCAGCATCTGGCGGATGATCACCTCGATGTGCTTGTCGTGGATCGACACGCCCTGGCTGCGGTAGACCTCCTGGACCTCGCGGACGAGGTGCAGCTGCACCTCGCGCGGGCCCATGATCCGCAGCACCTCGTGCGGGTCCACCGCACCCTCGGTGAGCTGCTCGCCGACCTCGACGTGCGCACCGTCCTCGACCCGCAGCCGCGACCGGCGCGACAGCTTGTCGTAGACGACCTCGTCGGAGCCGTCGTCCGGGGTGATGGTCAGCTTGCGGAACTGCTCGCCGTCCTCGATCCGGACGGAGCCGGCCAGCTCGGCGATCGGGGCCTTGCCCTTGGGGACGCGGGCCTCGAAGAGCTCCACCACACGCGGCAGACCGTGGGTGATGTCCTCACCCGCGACACCACCGGTGTGGAAGGTGCGCATCGTCAGCTGGGTGCCGGGCTCACCGATCGACTGGGCGGCGATGATGCCGACCGCCTCGCCGACGTCCACGAGCTTGCCGGTGGCCAGCGACCGGCCGTAGCAGGTCGCGCAGGTGCCCAGCAGGGACTCGCAGGTCAGGACGCAGCGGACCTTGACCTCGGCGACACCGGCGTCGACCAGGGCGCCGATGAGCACGTCACCCAGGTCCTCACCGGCCCGCGCGATCAGCGTGCCGTCCTCGGCCGTCACGTCGGCGGCCAGGGAGCGGGCGTAGACGCTGGTCTCCACGTGCGCGTCCCGGGTCAGCGTGCCGTCGATCACGGTCGCGATCGGCATGATCACGCCGCGCTCGGTGCCGCAGTCCTCCTCGCGGATGATGACGTCCTGGGAGACGTCGACCAGCCGGCGGGTGAGGTACCCGGAGTCCGCGGTACGGAGCGCCGTGTCGGCCAGACCCTTGCGCGCGCCGTGCGTGGAGATGAAGTACTCCAGCACCGACAGACCCTCCCGGAAGTTGGCCTTGATCGGCCGCGGGATGATCTCGCCCTTCGGGTTGGCCACCAGGCCGCGCATGCCGGCGATCTGGCTGATCTGCATCATGTTGCCTCGGGCGCCCGAGTTGACCATGACCCAGACCGGGTTGGTGGTGGGGAAGTTGTCCACCATCGCCTGGCTGACCTCGGCCCGCGCGCGGGTCCAGATCTCGATCAGCTCACCACGACGCTCGGCGTCGGTGATGACACCGCGCTCGTACTGCCGCTCGATGCCCCGGGCCTCGGCCTCGTGCCGGTCGAGGATCTCCTGCTTCGCCGGCGGGGTGACGACGTCGTCGATGGCGATCGTGACACCCGAGCGGGTCGCCCAGCGGAAGCCGGCCGACTTGAGGGCGTCCAGCGTCGCCGCGACCTGCACCTTGGGGTAGCGCTCGGCGAGGTCGTTGACGATCGCCCCGAGCTCCTTCTTCGGCACCTGGTAGTTGACGAAGCGGTAGTCCTCAGGCAGGGCCTCGTTGAACAGCACCCGGCCCAGGCTGGTGCGCACCAGCGCGGGGGCACCCGGGGTCCAGTCCTCGGGCTGCTCCCAGTCCTCGTTGACCTTGCCGTTGTCGACGCCGAACACCTCGTCGAGGCGGATCAGCGCCCGCTCCTGCAGACCCAGCGCACCCTTGTCGTAGGCCATGATCGCCTCGGCCGTCGACGCGAACGCCGCCGGCTGGCCACCCTCGGCCTCGTGCCGGCTCGGCACCAGGGTGGTCAGGTGGTACAGGCCCAGCACCATGTCCTGGGTCGGCGCGGTGATCGGGCGACCGTCGGCCGGGCTCAGGATGTTGTTGCTGGACAGCATGAGGATGCGGGCCTCGGCCTGCGCCTCGGCCGACAGCGGCAGGTGGACCGCCATCTGGTCACCGTCGAAGTCGGCGTTGAAGGCGGTGCAGACCAGCGGGTGGATCTGGATGGCCTTGCCCTCGACCAGCTGCGGCTCGAAGGCCTGGATGCCCAGGCGGTGCAGCGTCGGCGCGCGGTTGAGCAGCACCGGGTGCTCGGTGATGACCTCCTCGAGCACGTCCCAGACCACGGGACGGGCGCGCTCGACCATGCGCTTGGCGCTCTTGATGTTCTGCGCGTGGTTGAGGTCGACCAGCCGCTTCATGACGAAGGGCTTGAACAGCTCCAGCGCCATCTGCTTGGGCAGGCCGCACTGGTGCAGCTTCAGCTGCGGGCCGACGACGATGACCGAACGGCCGGAGTAGTCGACGCGCTTGCCGAGCAGGTTCTGGCGGAACCGGCCCTGCTTGCCCTTGAGCAGGTCGCTCAGGGACTTCAGCGGACGGTTGCCCGGACCGGTGACCGGACGGCCGCGGCGGCCGTTGTCGAACAGCGCGTCCACGGACTCCTGGAGCATCCGCTTCTCGTTGTTCACGATGATCTCGGGCGCGCCGAGGTCGAGCAGCCGCTTGAGCCGGTTGTTCCGGTTGATCACCCGGCGGTACAGGTCGTTCATGTCGCTGGTGGCGAAGCGGCCACCGTCGAGCTGCACCATCGGGCGCAGGTCCGGCGGGATGACCGGGACGCAGTCCAGCACCATGCCCATGGGCGAGTTGCGGGTCTGCTGGAACGCCGCGACGACCTTGAGCCGCTTGAGGGCCCGCAGCTTGCGCTGGCCCTTGCCGTTGCGGATGGTGTCGCGCAGCGAGGCGGCCTCGGCGTCGAGGTCGAAGTCGGCCAGCAGCTTCTGCAGGGCAGCGGCACCCATGCCGCCCTCGAAGTACTCACCGAAGCGGTCGCGCAGCTCGCGGTAGAGGCCCTCGTCGGCGATGAGCTGCTTGACCTCGAGCTTGCGGAAGGTGTCGAGCACCTCCTCGAGGCGGTCGATCTCCCGCTGGGCGCGGTCGCGCAGCTGGCGCATCTCGCGCTCGCCGCCCTCGCGCACCTTGCGGCGGACGTCGGACTTGGCGCCCTCCGCCTCGAGCTCGGCCAGGTCGGCCTCGAGCTTCTGCTGACGGGCCTCGACGTCGGCGTCGCGCCGGCTCTCGAGGTTGTGCTTCTCCGCGCTGATCTCGGCCTCGATCGTCGGGAGGTCGCGGTGGCGCGCCTCGTCGTCGACCGTGGTGATCAGGTAGGCGGCGAAGTAGATGATCTTCTCGAGGTCCTTGGGCGCCAGGTCGAGCAGGTAGCCCAGGCGCGAGGGGACGCCCTTGAAGAACCAGATGTGGGTGACCGGCGCGGCCAGCTCGATGTGGCCCATCCGCTCGCGGCGGACCTTGGCCCGGGTCACCTCGACGCCGCAGCGCTCGCAGATGATGCCCTTGAAGCGGACGCGCTTGTACTTGCCGCAGTAGCACTCCCAGTCCCGGGTGGGACCGAAGATCTTCTCGCAGAAGAGACCGTCCTTCTCCGGACGGAGCGTGCGGTAGTTGATGGTCTCGGGCTTCTTCACCTCACCGTGCGACCACTGACGGATGTCGTCGCCGGTGGCCAGACCGATGCGGAGCTCGTCGAAGAAGTTGACGTCGAGCACTGAGTGGACCCCTTTCCCGGGGCTCGGTTACTGCTTTTTCGATCGGTTGTCGGGGGGCGCCGGCCGGCCCCGCTCAGGGGGCCGGCCGGCGGCCGATCACACGTCCTCGACGCTGGAGGGCTCGCGGCGGGAGAGGTCGATGCCCAGCTCCTCCGCGGCCCGGAACACCTCGTCGTCGGTGTCGCGCAGCTCGATCGCCTGCCCGTCGCCGGACAGCACCTCGACGTTGAGGCACAGCGACTGCAGCTCCTTGAGCAACACCTTGAACGACTCGGGGATGCCCGGCTCGGGGATGTTCTCGCCCTTGACGATGGCCTCGTAGACCTTGACGCGGCCGAGGATGTCGTCGGACTTGATGGTCAGCAGCTCCTGCAGCGCGTAGGCCGCGCCGTAGGCCTGCATCGCCCAGCACTCCATCTCACCGAAGCGCTGGCCACCGAACTGCGCCTTACCACCCAGCGGCTGCTGCGTGATCATCGAGTAGGGGCCGGTCGAGCGGGCGTGGATCTTGTCGTCGACCAGGTGCAGCAGCTTCAGGATGTAGACGTAGCCCACCGAGATCGGCTCGGGGAAGGGCTCCCCGGAGCGGCCGTCGAACAGCCGCGCCTTGCCGGTCTCCTGCACCATCCGGTTGCCGTCGCGGTTGGGGATCGTCGAGCCCAGCAGGCCGATGATCTCCTCCTCGCGGGCGCCGTCGAACACCGGCGTCGCGGTCCGGGTGCCCGGGTCCGCCTGGCGCGCCCGCTCGGGCAGGTTCGCCGCCCACTCCGGGGTGCCCTCGACCTGCCAGCCGGACTTGGCGATCCACCCGAGGTGGGTCTCCAGGACCTGGCCGACGTTCATCCGGCCGGGGACGCCGAGCGGGTTGAGGACGATGTCCACCGGGGTGCCGTCCTCGAGGAACGGCATGTCCTCCTGCGGCAGGATCTTCGCGATGACGCCCTTGTTGCCGTGGCGCCCGGCGAGCTTGTCGCCGTCGGAGATCTTGCGCATCTGGGCGACGTAGACCCGGATCAGCTCGTTGACGCCGGCGGGCAGCTCGTCGCCGTCCTCGCGCGAGAACACGCGGACGCCGATGACCTTGCCGGACTCACCGTGCTTGACCTTGAGGCTGGTGTCGCGGACCTCGCGGGCCTTCTCGCCGAAGATCGCCCGCAGCAGCCGCTCCTCGGGGGTCAGCTCGGTCTCGCCCTTGGGCGTGACCTTGCCGACGAGGATGTCGCCGGGGACGACCTCGGCACCGATGCGGATGATGCCGCGCTCGTCGAGGTCGGCGAGGACCTCCTCGGAGACGTTCGGGATGTCCCGGGTGATCTCCTCGGCACCGAGCTTGGTGTCGCGGGCGTCGACCTCGAACTCCTCGATGTGGATCGAGGACAGGACGTCGTCCTGCACGAGGCGCTGCGACAGGATGATCGCGTCCTCGTAGTTGTGGCCCTCCCACGGCATGAAGGCGACGAGCAGGTTCTTGCCCAGCGCCATCTCGCCCTGGTCGGTGCACGGCCCGTCGGCGATGACCTGGCCGACCTCGACCCGCTGACCCTCGTCCACGACGGGGGTCTGGTTGATCGAGGTGCCCTGGTTCGAGCGGCGGAACTTCAGCAGCCGGTAGGTCTGCCGCGTGCCGTCGTCGGCCATGACGGTGACGTAGTCGGCGGTGGAGTCCTCGACCACACCGGCCTTCTCCGCCACGACGACGTCGCCGGCGTCGACGGCGGCCCGCAGCTCCATGCCGGTGCCGACCAGCGGCGCCTCGCTGCGCAGCAGCGGGACGGCCTGGCGCTGCATGTTCGCGCCCATGAGCGCGCGGTTGGCGTCGTCGTGCTCGAGGAACGGGATCATCGCCGTCGCGACCGAGGTCATCTGCCGCGGCGAGACGTCCATGTAGTCGACGTTCTCGGGGACGAGGTAGTCGACCTCACCGCCCTTGGTGCGGACCAGGACGCGGTCCTCGGCGAACCGGCCCTGCGCGTCCAGCGGCGAGTTGGCCTGGGCGACGACGAAGCGGTCCTCCTCGTCGGCGGTCAGGTAGTCGATCTGGTCGGTGACCGTGCCGTTCTCGACCCGCCGGTAGGGGGTCTCGATGAAGCCGAAGGCGTTGACCCGCCCGTAGGCCGACAGCGAGCCGATCAGGCCGATGTTCGGGCCTTCCGGCGTCTCGATCGGGCACATCCGGCCGTAGTGGCTCGGGTGCACGTCGCGGACCTCCATGCCGGCCCGCTCACGGGACAGACCACCCGGGCCCAGCGCCGACAGGCGGCGCTTGTGGGTCAGGCCCGCGAGCGGGTTGGTCTGGTCCATGAACTGCGAGAGCTGGCTGGTGCCGAAGAACTCCTTGATGGAGGCGACGACCGGCCGGATGTTGATCAGGGTCTGCGGCGTGATCGCCTCGACGTCCTGGGTCGTCATCCGCTCGCGGACGACGCGCTCCATGCGGGAGAGGCCGACCCGGATCTGGTTCTGGATCAGCTCGCCGACGGTGCGCAGGCGGCGGTTGCCGAAGTGGTCGATGTCGTCGACGCCGTGGTCGGGCTCGCCGGCGTGCAGCCGCACGACGTACTCGATGGTGGCGACGATGTCGTCCTCGGTCAGCGTGGAGGTCGGCTGGGGGACCTCGACGCCGAGCTTCTTGTTCACCTTGTAGCGGCCGACCTTGGCCAGGTCGTAGCGCTTCGGGTTGAAGAAGAGGTTCTCCAGCAGGGCCTGCGCCGACTCACGCGTCGGCGGCTCGCCCGGCCGCAGCTTGCGGTAGATGTCGAGCAGGGCCTCGTCCTGCCCGGCGATGTGGTCCTTCTCCAGGGTGGCGAGGACGGTGGGCGACCACTGGAAGTGCTCGCGGATGCGGTCCTCGGTCCAGCCCAGCGCCTTGAGCAGCACGGTGACCGGCTGACGGCGCTTGCGGTCGATCCGGACGCCGACGGTGTCGCGCTTGTCGACGTCGAACTCCAGCCACGCACCACGGCTGGGGATGACCTTGGCGCTGAAGACGTCCTTGTCGGAGGTCTTGTCCAGGGTCTTGTCGAAGTAGACGCCGGGGCTGCGGACCAGCTGCGAGACCACGACGCGCTCGGTGCCGTTGATGACGAACGTGCCCTTGTTCGTCATGATCGGGAAGTCGCCCATGAACACCGTCTGGCTCTTGATCTCGCCGGTGGTGTTGTTCATGAACTCGGCGGTGACGAACAGCGGCGCCGCGTAGGTCATGTCCTTGTCCTTGCACTCCTCGAGGGACGCCTTGACGTCCTCGAAGCGCGGGTTGGAGAAGGACAGCGACATCGAGCCGCTGAAGTCCTCGATCGGGGAGATCTCCTCGAGGATCTCGGCCAGGCCGCCGACGGCGGAGGCCTGCTCCTCGGGCGAGAGGGTGGCGCGCCACTCGGGGCTGCCGACCAGCCAGTCGAAGGACGCGGTCTGCAGGGCGAGCAGGTCCGGCACCTCGAGGGGCTCGGAGATCTTCGCGAACGAGACCCGGAGCGGAGCCCCGGGGATCTTCTGCTGGTCGGCCTCTCCGGTGCGGGGGCCGGCCTGGGGAGTCTGGTTCTGCTGGCCGAAGCCGCCGGACTCGGTGGTGCTGGGGGAGATGCTGGTGGGGCGAGAGCCTGCCAAGATGCGTCCTTCCAAGGACCTCACGACGTGCGGGCGGTGGGTGCGGGGTCGTCCTGGGTCGTCGTCGGTATCGGCGGGGCTGTCCGCGGCGTCCGGCCCGCCGGGTCGACGGAGTCGTCGCCGGGGTGCCGGGAATCCCGGGCACCCCAGGTGACCCGTCTCGGCGGGCAGGCAGTCAGGGGGCAGCGCAACAGAGAACCCTACCCCTGCTCGCTGGGGCTGTCCACGTCGGGGGTGAGTGGCGACCCACACCACGTCCCCGGGAAGGACAGCGCCCACACGACGGGCGGCATTCCGCGCGACGATGATGCCAGCCCGGGTGCCCCCTTGTCGCCGCCACGCCGCGACGATTCTGCCGCGGCCGGCCCGGTCAGCTGGTCGTCAGCAGGGTGAGGTCGCTGATCTTCCAGTCGCCGTCCACGCGCGTGAGCTGCACCTGCACGGTCTGGGTGCACGACTGCGCGCCCTCCGGCGTGACCGTGCACTCCGAGCCCTCGGGGGCCGTCTGGGTCCCGCTGTTCACCGACTGGACGACGTACTGGCCGAACACCACGACGGTGGCGGTGTCCTGGTCGTCGGAGACCTGCTGCAGGCCGACGTCGAGCACCTCGTAGCGCGTGGTGGCCGAGACCTGCTCGTAGGTGTCGACGATCCCGCCCTGCGACAGGTCGGTCTCGTACTGCTCCCGCAGGTCGCCGGTCAGGACGTCGAGCTTGCGCTGCACGCTGCCCTCGGAGTCCTGGTAGTCGTAGGCGTAGAGGGCCTGCACGTCCTCGCGCGCCGCGGCGAAGACCTCCGGCGAGACGTGCGTGGGGTGCAGCCGCTGCCAGGCCAGGAACGCCACGGCGCCGGCGGCCAGCACGCAGAGCACCCCGAGGACCGCCACCGGCGACAGCCGCCGGCTCCGGGCGGGCGCGGCCGCGGGAGCCGGGCGGGTGCGCGCCGGCCGGGTGCGCCGGGCGGAGGTGCCCGACCCCGCCCGCGGCTCCCCGCCGCTGGCCGGCTTCTCCAGCGAGGTGGTCGCTCCGGTCGCCGTCGGCGTCGCGTCGGGGCGGGGCTCCTCGCGGTCGCGGCGGCTGCCGGCCACCCGGGGCCGCGGGGACGGACGGGGCCGCTCGGCACGCGGCCGCGGCGTCGGGCGGGGGCGCTCCCCCGGGGTCTCGCTCACGCCGGTCACCTCCCGGAGATCCCGGACAGCAGCCAGCGGCCGTCCTGGCGCACCAGCTCGACCTGGATGCGGTAGCGCAGCACCTGGGCCTGCGGGCCGGCGGTGCTCTGCTGCGTGGACTGGATGACGAGCAGCACCGTCCCGGAGTCCTCGTCGGCGCTGACCACGCCGGCGCCGACGACCTCGGTCTGCACGACCGCCTGGGCGTCGACGAGCTCCTGCCGCCGGTCCTGCAACTGCGCCAGGGACTCGTCGCGCAGGTCCCCGGTGGCCACGCGGCGGACCTGCTCGATGTCGTCGTCGATGGTGACCGCGTCGAAGGAGGTCAGGTCGACGATCCCCGAGCGGGCGGCCTGCAGGACCTCGACGTAGGAGTCGGTGCGCACCGGGGACTCGTCGTCCCCGCGGAACCACGGCAGGGCCAGCCAGGTGGCCGCGGCGAGCAGCAGCACGAGCAGCACCGCGAGGACCGGCACCAGCGGGACCGACAGCCGGCGGCGGGACGCGGGGCGCTGGTCGTCAGCCTTCCCGTCCTCGGTGGTGTCCTCCGCGGGGAGCCCGGTGGCGGTCGTCCGGCTGGTCTCGTCGGCCGTGCCGATGTCCTGCGTCACCGTGTCCTCCTCTCCTCGTGTGGCGGATCGGCCACTGCGCGTGACGAGCATGCCGCACTCAGCCCGTCGTCCGTGCGAAGGGGAGAGCACCGAGCAGTCCGCCGAGGACGTCGTCGACCACCGTGGCCACCGGGGGGAGCGCGCCGGCCTGGCCCTGCGGGCCGGGGGACCCGACGCCGCCGTCGCCGCCGATGTTCTGCGCGCCGCGGATGTTGGAGCCGGTCTCGTCCACGCCGTCGCCCGGGGTGGGGTCGGCACCGGCGACGACGTCGCAGCCGACGGAGTCGACGTCGACCGAGCCCACCGCCCCGGGACTGCGGGTCTGGCCCGTCGAGACGTAGCCGCTGGTGCAGGCGCGCGGGTCGTCGGCGTTGAGCACGAAGCCGAAGTGCGCCCGCAGCGTGCCGCCGTCGTTGCGGACGACGCTGAAGCCGCCGCTGACGACGTCGGGATAGGTGACCAGCATCTGCTCGACGCCGTCCAGGCGCGGGATGGTGACGCCGTTGAGGACGTCGAGGTTGCGCACCAGTGAACCCAGACCCGGCCCGGCGTTGTCGACCAGGTCCTGCAGCGCCGCGCCGGCGTCGGGGGCGTTGACCACGAGACCGCGCAGGTCGGGGTCGATGTCGACGAGCGTGTCGCTGACCGCGCGCAGGTCGCTGGCCCACTGCTCGATCGCCGAGCGGCTCTCGGCCTGCGTCCGCAGCACCGTCTGCCCGTCGGTGATCAGCTGCAGCGTCTCGGGCAGCGACTGCTCGGCGCGGGCGAGCAGCAGGTCGCCGTTGTCGATGAGCCGGGCGAGGTCGTCCCCGGCGCCGGCGAACGCGCGGCCGAGCTCGTCGACGACGACCCGCAGGTCCTCGGCGTCCAGGGAGGTGACCAGCCCGTCGACGTCGAGCAGCAGCTGCTCGACGGGGATCGGGATGGCGGTGCGCGACTGCGGGATCACCGCGCCGTCGGCGAGGAAGGGCCCGTCGGCGGAGGCCGGGCGCAGGTCGACGTACTGCTCGCCGACGGCGCTGCGGTTGGCCACGACGGCGTCGGTGTCGGCGGGGATCGGGGCGGCGTCGGGCTCGATGGTCATCGTCACCCGGACGCCGTCGTCGGTGAGCTGCATGTCGCTGACCCGGCCCACCGCGACGCCGCGGTAGGTGACCTCGGCGTTGACGAAGATGCCGCCGGAGTCGGCGAAGTCGGCGGCCACGTCGAAGCCGCTGCCCAGCAGCAGGCGGTCGAGGCCGACGTAGGTGAAGCCGACGTAGGAGATGCCCACCAGCGCCACCGTGGCGAAGGCGAGCAGCTGCAGCTTGATCTTGCGGGTGATCACGGCGTGCCTCCGGTCGGGACGGCGGGCAGCCCGGGCAGCCCGGCCGGGGCGCTGCCGACCGGGCCGCCGAGCACGGTGCCCACCAGGCCGCCCAGCCCCGGCACGAGCGACGGCACCGGCGACGTCCCGGTCCCGCCGGCGCCGGCCGGCGGCGTGCCCGCGGTGCCGCACCGGCCGCCCACGAGGTCCTGCGGCTCGAGGATCTCCAGGGCGCCGGTGACCGGGTCGACGACGTAGCGGCAGAGCAGCTCGCGCAGGTCCAGGTTGAGGTTGGCGGTCATGTTCGTGAAGAGGCCGTAGCCGCCGGTGCGGGCGTCGGGCCGGTACTGCAGCGCCGACAGCGAGCTGGCCGGGAACGGATAGGTCAGCAGCAGGTCGAGGGACGCGGCGAGGTCCGGGCCCGCGGCGGCCAGCTGGGTGAGGACCGGCTGCAGCAGCTGCAGGTCGGCGACGGTGTCCCCGCCGGCCTGGTCGATCACCCGGGTGCCGACGTCGCCGAGGCGGGACAGGCCGTCGAGCATCGAGACGAGCAGGTCGCGCTGCTCGGTCACGACGTCGAGCCCCGGCCCGATCGTGTCCAGCGCCGTCTCGATCGTCCCGGTGCGGGCGGCCAGCGACTCGGCGAGGGCGTTGACGCTGTCGAGGGCGCGGCCGATCTCGTCGCGCTGCTGGTCGAGCCCGGCGATGAACGTGTCGAGCTGGGTGAGGGTCGCGCGGACGGCGTCCTCCCGCCCCTCGAGGGCGTCGCCGAGCTCCCGGCTGATCGTCTGCAGCTGGGCCAGCCCGCCGCCGTTGAGGACCAGCGAGAGCGCGCCGAGCAGCTCCTCCACCTCGACGTTGCGGTTGGTGCGGTCCAGCGGGATCAGCGCGCCGTCGCCGAGCTCTCCGGTGGGCGACTCGGTGCCCGGCGCGGCCAGCTCGACGTACTTCTCCCCCAGCAACGAGGACTGCTGGATCATCGCCACCGCGTTCGCCGGCAGGTCGACGTCGCCGTTGATCTCGACGGTGACGACGGCGGTCCAGTCCTCGCCGAGGGAGACGTCCTCCACCCGGCCCACGGGCACGTCGGCCACGCGGACGCCGGCCTGCGGAACGAGGTCCAGGACGTCGAGGAACTGGATCTGCACGGTGTAGGGGTCCTCGCCGACGTCCGCGCCGCCGGGCAGGTCGAGGGAGTACGCGCCGCGGAAGCCGCACCCGGACAGCAGCAGCACGCCGGCGCCCAGCGCGGCCACCCGTCGGCCCCGCCCGGTCACTGCTGGCTCCCCGGGACGAGCGGCAGGCCGATCAGCGGGGTGCCGCCGGTCCGCGGCGTCGTGCCGCCGCCGAACAGCGTGCCGAGCAGCTCCTGCAGGTCGGGCACGCCGTTGCCGTTGAGGTCGTCGAGCTGGCCGTCGTTGCCGGGGTCCCCGGACAGCAGCCGCACGCAGATCTGCTCGACCGGCGGGAGCTGCAGGAAGGAGGTCAGGTCGGTCAGGCCGACGCCGGCGACCTGCAGGCGGCCGGCCGAGGCCAGCAGCTGGCAGACCATGACCTCCGGGTTGGTCGACCCCAGCGAGTTGTCGCGGGTGTCGAGCGTGCCGTAGTCGGGGTTGTAGGCGTGCGCGACGTTGCCGAGCGCCGCGGGCGCGACGTCGAGCACCTCGGCCAGCGCCTGGCGCTGCTGGACCAGCGTGAGGGTGACGTCGGCCAGCCGGTCGACGTTGGTGGTCAGCAGCGTGGTGTTGGTCTGCACGAAGGTGGCGATCTCGGCCAGCGCCGAGGACAGCAGCTGCACCGCGGCGGCGAGGTCCTCGCGCTCCCCCTCGAGCTGCTCGGCGACCGCGGCGAGGTTGTCGTTGAACTGCCCGACCTGGGTGTCGACCGTGGCCAGCGCCGAGGTGAAGGTCTGCAGGTTCTCCACCGAGCCGAACAGGTCCTCGCGGTTCTCCGACAGGGTCTGCACCGCCTGCGAGAAGCCGGTCAGCGTCCGGTTGAGGGCGTCACCGTTGCCCTCGAGGTTGTCCGCGCCGGTGGCCAGCAGGTCCGCCAGCGCGCCGTCCTCGTTCGCGCCGGTCGGGCCGAGCGCGGTCGAGAGCTCGTCGAGGGCGCCGTAGACGGCGTCGAGCTCGACCGGCGTCGCGGTCCGGGACAGGTCCAGCTCCGCGCCGTCCTCCATCGTGGGGCCGCCGTCGTAGACCGGGGAGAACTGCACGTAGCGGTCGCTGACCAGCGACGGCGCGAGGACGACCGCGTCGGCGTCGGCCGGGATGTCGTAGTCCTCGTCGACCAGCATGTCCACGCGCACCCGGTCACCCGTGGGGACGACGGCGGTGATCGCGCCGACGTCGATGCCGAGGACGCGCACGTCCCCGCCCTCGTAGACGCCGACGGCCTGGTCGAACCAGGCGGTCACGCGCATCTGGCCGGCCGGGCGCAGGACGGTCCAGCCGACCGCGCCCACCAGGACGAGCGCGGCGGCCAGCGCGACGCCGCGCTGCAGCGTCCCCGTCACTGCCCCTCCTCACAGGAGACGAGACCACCGGGCAGCTGGGCGGCGCCCCCGCAGAGCACCGACCCGACGGCGCCGGGCAGCAGGTTCTCCACGAAGCTGTCGAACCAGCGGCCGTTGCCCAGGGTGTTGGTGAAGACCCGGACGAACGGCGCCAGGTTGGCGACGGTCTGCCCGAGGGCCTCGCGGTTGCGCGAGAGGATGTCGGTGACGGTCGCCAGCTGCTGCAGCGCCGGGGTGAGGGCCTCGCGGTTGTCCGCGACCAGGCCCGACAGCTGCTGCGCCAGGGTCTGCGTGTTGGTCAGGATCGAGTCGATGAGCTGACGCCGCTCCTGCACCTCGGTGAGCAGGGTGTTGGAGTCCAGGATCAGCTGGGTGAACTCGCCGTTGCGGTCGGCGAGGACCTGGGTCACGTCCCGGGTGGCCGACAGGAGCTGCTCGAGCTGGGCGTCGCGCGAGGCGATCGTGTCCGAGAGCCGGGCCAGCCCGTCCAGGGACGTGCGGACCTCGTCGGGGGTGTCGGCGAAGGTCTGCGACAGCACCTCGAAGGAGCTCGCCAGCTGGGCGGTGTCGATGTCGTCGACCGTCGTGGACAGGTCCGCGAAGGCCTCGACGACGTCGTAGGGCGAGGCGGTCCGCTGCAGCGGGATGCGCTGCCCGGGGTCCAGCGGCGAGGTGCCGCGCGGGACGAGCGCGAGGTACTTGGCGCCGAGCACCGTCTCGATCTTGATGGCCGCCTCGGACCGGTCGCCGACGAAGGCGTCGCGGACGCGGAACTCCACGGTCACCGCGCCGTCCTCGAGCGCCAGGCTCTCGACCTGGCCGACCTTGACGCCGGCCACCCGCACCGGGTCGTCGGGGCGGAGCCCGGCGGCCTCGGAGAACTGGGCGCGGTAGACGGTGCCGCCGCCGATGAGCGGCAGCGACTGCGCGTTGAACGCCAGGAACACCAGGAGCGCGATGACGGAGAGGCTCACCGCCCCGATGACGACCGGGTCGCGGTCGCGGAAGGGCGTGGCCGCACGGCGGGCCATCAGCACCCCCTCGCGCCGGAGCCGAGCCCGCCGGCCGGGATGGTGCTCGGCTCGCTCGCGCCGGGCAGGGTCACCGTGCCCGACGCCCCGCACAGGTAGAAGTTGAACCAGCTGCCGTTGACGGCGGTCCGGGTGATCAGGTCGATCTTGGTCGGGGCGAGCTGCAGGAAGTCCTCCACGACGTCGCCGGTGTCGGCGAGGTTGCCGGCCAGGTCATCGAGGGCGGCGATGTCGGCCGAGAGCGGGGCGCGGGCGTCGTCGAGGAACCCGGCGGTGGTCACGGCCAGGCCGTCGATGGTCTGCAGCGCGTCGAAGATCGCGTCGCGGTCCTCGGTCAGCCCGCTGACGAACTGCTGCAGGGAGACCACGAGCGACGACAGCTGCTCGTCGCGGGCGGCGACGGTGCCCATCACCGACGTCAGGTTGTCGATCACGCTGCCGATGACGGCGTCCTTGTCGGCCAGCGCCGAGGTCAGCGAGCCGACGTGGCCGAGCAGGCTCTCCACCGTCCCGCCCTCGCCCTGGAACACCTGGATGATCTCGAAGGACAGCCGGTTGACGTCCTGCGGCGAGAGCGCCTGGAACAGCGGCTGGAACCCGCCGAACAGCGTCGTCAGGTCCAGCGCCGGCCGCGTCTGGGCCAGCGGGATGGTGGCGCCGGCGTCGAGCGTGCGCCCGGCCGACCCCTCCCCCTCGGTGAGCGCGACGTAGCGCTGGCCGACGAGGTTGCGGTAGCGGATGGTCGCCTGCACCGAGGTCGGCAGCGCGACGTCGGCGTCGACCTCGAGGGTCACCTCGGCCACCGGCCGGTCGGTCTGCTCTGACAGGCCGATCCCGGTCACCTGGCCCACCCGGACGCCGGCGATGCGCACCTCGTCGCCCTCGACCAGGCCGGCGACGTCGGTGAACTGCGCCCGGTACCCAAGCGGCTCGCCGTACCCGGCGTTGGTGATGGTGGTGACGAGCACGTAGCTGGCCAGCACGGTGACCAGCGCGAAGACGGCCAGCTTGGTCAGCGGCGCGGCGAGGCCCCTCATCGCAGCGCCCTCCCCGCTCCGCGGCCGATCGCTCCGCTCCTCGCTCGCCGGCGCTCGCTCATCGGAGAACCACCTGGGTCCCGCGCAGCAGCGGCGCCATCGTCGAGGCGGACAGGTCGGACACCTCGCCGGGCTCCACGCCGGTCTGGTAGCCGAGGATGCTGCGCACGAAGTCCAGCTCCGCCGTCGAGCCGGCCAGGCCCGTCGGCAGGGAGGTGCCGGCCGTGGAGGTGACCGTGGGGTTGGGCTCGCCGGCGCCGGCGGGGACGTCGTCGGGGTCGCGCCCGCCGAGGCAGTTCGGGTTGCCGCTGAGCGGGTTGTCCACCGAGTCGACGCCGTCCTCGGGCGGGACCGGGCAGTAGTACTCCCCGCGGTCGGCCGCGGCGATGATCGCGTCGATGTCGTCGAGGCCCTGGCAGTCCGGCCCGGACCGGTCGAGGTAGGCCGGCTGGTCCCCGGGCTGGTAGGGGTTGCGGGGCGGCAGGGTCACGGTGATGTCCAGGTTCAGCGCGGGGTCGCCGTCGCCGCCGAATGCCTCGGTGATCATCGGCTTGAACCGGGCCAGGCCGTCGAGCAGGCACGGGTACTCCGGCGAGTACTCGGCGAACAGCCCGAGCACCGGCAGCGAGGTGGCGGCCAGCGAGATGAGGTCGCGCTCGTTGGCCTCGAGGAAGCCGGCCGCGGTGGAGGCCGAGCCGCCGACGACGGTGAACGTGCGGCGCAGCTGCTCGGACTGGTCGACCAGCGTCTGCGAGGTCACCGACAGGTCGTCCAGGACGGCGAGCAGGTCGTCGGCCGCCGACGTGTAGGTGTCGGCGACGTCGGCCAGCCCGCTGATGTCGGCCTGCAGCTCGGGCAGGACGGTGTTGAGCTCGCCCACGTAGCCGCCGATCGAGGCGAGGTTCTCCCCCAGCCGGTCGCCGCGGCCGCGCAGCGCCGAGGCCACCGCGCCGAGCGTGTAGCTGAGGTCCTGCGGCTCGACGGCGCGCAGCAGCGGCAGCAGGTCGTCGATCACCCGCTGCAGCTCGACGGCGTTCTCCGTGCGGTCCTGCCCGATCTCGTCGCCGTCGGCCAGCCGCTCCCCCGACGGCTGCTCGGGCACGACGAGCGACACGTACCGCTCGCCGAACAGCGTCTTGGGCAGCAGCCGGGCGGTGACGTCGGCCGGTATCTGTTCGAGGTACCGCGGCCGGATGCCGAGCTCGATGGTGGCGCCGTCGGCACCGGCCTCCACGGAGCGGACCTCGCCCACGATGACCCCGCGCACCTTGACGTCGGAGGACTCCTGGAGCTGGTTGCCCACCGTGTCGGCGTGCAGGAGCACGCGGGCGGTGTCGGTGAACGCCTTGGTGTAGAGCGCCACCGTCAGCCCGAGCAGCAGCACCAGGACGACGAGGAACGCCACACCCTGCAACCGCCGGCGCACGACGGCGCCCCTGCCCCCGCTCATCGCCGGCTCACCCCGCGATCCGGACGGTCGTCGTCGAACCCCAGATGGCCAGCGAGAGGAACAGGTCGATGACCATGACCGCCACGATCGAGAAGCGCACCGCCCGGCCCACGGCGAGGCCGACCCCGGCGGGGCCGCCGCTGGCCCGGTAGCCGTAGTAGCAGTGGCTCAGGATGATCACGACGGCGAAGACGAGCACCTTGACGAAGGACCACAGCACGTCCTGCGGCGGCAGGAAGAGGGTGAAGTAGTGGTCGTAGGTGCCGGCCGACTGGGCGTAGGCCTCGGTGGTGATGGTCCGGGTGGCGAAGTAGCTGCTCAGCAGGCCGATGACGTAGAGCGGCACGACCGCGACGAAGCCGGCGACGATGCGGGTGGTCACCAGGAACGGCAGCGAGGGCACGCCCATGACCTCGAGGGCGTCGATCTCCTCGTTGATCCGCATGGCGCCGATCTGCGCGGTGAAGCCGCAGCCGACGGTGGCCGACAGCGCCAGCCCAGCGACCAGCGGCGCGATCTCGCGGGTGTTGAAGTACGCCGAGAGGAAGCCGGTGAACGCCGAGGTGCCGAGCTGGTCGAGGGCCGCGTAGCCCTGCAGGCCGACCTCGGTGCCGGTGAAGAAGGACAGGAACGCGATGACGCCGACGGTGCCGCCGATGACGGCCAGCGCGCCGGTGCCGAAGGTGACCTCGGCGAGCAGCCGGAGGGTCTCCCGCTTGTAGCGGCGCAGCGTGCGCGGCGTCCAGGCCAGGGCGCGGCCGTAGAAGGACAGCTGGTCGCCGAGGTCCTCGAGGGTGTCCATCGGCCGGCCGTAGAGGCGGCGGACCAGGCGGCGCGCGCCGACGCGGACCCGGTCGACCGGGGAGAGCAGCGCCATCGGTCACTGCCCCTTCGGCGGGACGAGCTGGAAGTAGATCGCCGTCATCACGAAGTTGACCGCGAACAGCAGCAGGAAGGTGATGACCACCGACTGGTTCACCGCGTCCCCGACGCCCTTGGGGCCACCGCCGGCCCGCAGGCCCTTGTAGGACGCGACGATCCCGGCGATCAGCCCGAACACCAGCGCCTTGATCTCCCCGGACCAGAAGTCCTCGACCTGCGCCAGCGCGCCGAACGAGGCCAGGTAGGCACCCGGGGTGCCGCCCTGCAGGACGACGTTGAAGAAGTAGCCACCGGCGACGCCGACCACGCTGACCAGGCCGTTGAGCAGCGTGGCCACCAGCATCGCGGCCAGCACCCGCGGGACGACGAGGCGCTGGATCGGGTTGATCCCGAGCACCTCCATGGCGTCGATCTCGTCGCGGATCTTGCGGGCGCCGAGGTCGGCGCAGATGGCCGAGCCGCCCGCACCGGCGATGAGCAGCGCGGTGACGATCGGGCTGGCCTCCCGGAGGACGGCGAGCACCGAGGCCGACCCGGTGAAGGACTGCGCCCCGAGCTGGCGGGTCAGCGATCCCAGCTGCAGGGCGATGACCGCGCCGAAGGGGATGGCGACCAGCGCCGTCGGCAGGATGGTGACGCTGGCGACGAACCAGGTCTGCTGGACGAACTCGCGCAGCTGGAACGGCCGCCTGGGCAGGGCCCGGAAGGTGTCGAGCGCGAAGGCGAACAGCGTGCCGCTGGCGCGCAGCGGCCGGGCCGGGGAGAGCGGACCGTCGAGCAGACCCGGCGCCTCCGGCCCCGTCACCGGCCGTCCCGGGGACCGGGCAGGACCCCGACGGCCTGCGTGGGATCCCAGTGGCGGCCGTGCGCGCCCACCGTCGGGGCGAAGACGCCGGCGTCGACCTGGGCGAGCAGGTCCGCCGGGAGCGAGGCCCGGATCGCGTCGGCGGTGGCCGGGTCGAAGTCGTGCAGCATGCGGGCCACGCGCTCCTGCCGGCGCCGCTGGGCGCGCCGCTCGGGCAGGCCCGGGGAGGGGTCCAGCTGAGGGGGGACGGCGTCGCCGCCGACGGCGCCCTTGGGCCCGACGCCGTTGTGCCGGTCGCCGCCGCGCGCCTGCAGGGCGGCCATCTCGGCCTCGACCTGCGCGACGTCCTTCTCCTCGCTCATCCCGATCGGGCCCTCGCGGCGGCCGTTGAGGAACTGCTGGACGACCGGCTCCTGGGAGGTGAGCAGCTGCTCGCGAGGCCCGAACATCGCCAGGTGCTTGCGGTAGAGCAGGCCGAGGTTGTCCGGCACGGTGCGGGCGGTGCCGATGTCGTGCGTGACGATGAGGAAGGTGGCGTCGATCTGCGCGTTGAGGTCGACGATCAGCTGGTTGAGGTAGGCGACGCGGACCGGGTCCAGGCCGGAGTCCGGCTCGTCGAACAGGATGATCTCGGGGTCGAGCACCAGCGCGCGGGCCAGGCCGGCGCGCTTGCGCATGCCGCCGGAGATCTCGCCGGGCAGCTTCCCCTCGGCGCCCTGCAGGCCGACCATGTCCATCTTCTCGAGGACGATGCGGCGGACCTCGGACTCGCCCTTCCTGGTGTGCTCGCGCAGCGGGAAGGCGATGTTGTCGAAGAGGTTCATCGAGCCGAACAGCGCGCCGTCCTGGAACAGGACGCCGAAGAGCTTGCGGACCTCGTAGAGCCGCTGCTCGCCGCACCGGACGATGTCGGTGTCGCTGATGACGATCGAGCCGCGCTCGGGCTTGAGCAGTCCCACCAGCGACTTGAGGAAGACCGACTTGCCGGTCCCGGACGGGCCGAGCAGCACGGAGATCTCGCCGGGCGGCAGGGTGAGCGTGACGTCGCTCCAGATGTTCTGGCTGCCGAAGGACTTGGTCAGCCCCTCGACCTGGACCGCGACGCCCACTGTCGACCTCCTCGTCCCCCGGCTCCGTCGCCGGCCGCACCGAGCGCGCCCGGTCCCGACTACTCATGGGTAACGAGGGCGCCCGGGGGAGGTTACGTGCGTCACGCCGCGGACGTGACACGGCTCGCTGTCACGTCACCCGGAAGCGGCAGGGGCCGCTCCCCCGGAGGAGAGCGGCCCCTGTGGCGTGCTCAGGTGGTGCTGGTCCCCGGCCTACGCCGGGGACGGTGTCACTTGACGGTGACGGTGGCGCCGGCGCCCTCGAGAGCGGCCTTGGCCTTCTCGGCGGCGTCCTTGGCGACCTTCTCCAGGACCGGCTTCGGCGCGCCGTCGACCAGGTCCTTGGCCTCCTTGAGGCCGAGCGAGGTCAGGCCGCGCACCTCCTTGATGACCTGGATCTTCTTGTCGCCGGCAGCCTCGAGGATGACGTCGAACTCGTCCTGCTCCTCGGCGGCGGGGGCGCCGCCGTCGCCACCACCGGCCGGCGCGGCAGCCGCGACGGCGACGGGGGCGGCAGCGGTGACCTCGAAGGTCTCCTCGAACTGCTTCACGAAGTCGGACAGCTCGAGCAGCGTCATCTCCTTGAACGCGTCGAGCAGCTCCGTGGTGGACAGCTTGGCCATGATCTCTCCTTCTGGGGTCAGTCGGTGCTGGCCGCGGCGTCCGCGGCGTCAGCGGTGTCGGTGGGGGTGTCGGCAGCAGCGGTGTCGGCGGTGTCGGCGGCCGGAGCGTCGCCCTCGGCGGGCTTCTTCTCCTGCAGCGCGGCGGCCAGGCGGGCGACCTGCGACAGCGGGGCCTGGAACAGCCCGGCGGCCTTGGTGAGGTTGCCCTTCATCGCGCCGGCCAGCTTGGCCAGCAGCACCTCGCGCGGCTCGACGTCGGCGAGGGCGGTGACCTCGGCGGGGCTGACGGTGCGGCCCTCGACGACGCCGCCCTTGACGACGAGCAGCGGGTTGGCGCGCGCGAAGTCACGGATGGCCTTGGCGGCCTCGACGACGTCGCCCTCGATGAAGGCGATCGCGGTCGGGCCGTTGAGCAGCGGGGCCAGGTCGGAGTGCCCGACCGAGTCCGCCGCCCGCTTCGTCAGGGTGTTCTTGACGACGGCGTAGCTGCTGCCCGCACCGAGGGAACGACGCAGCTGGGTCAGCTGCGTCACGGTCAGCCCGCGGTACTCGGTGAGCACGGCCGCGCTGGACTTCTGGAACCGCTCGGTGATCTCGTCGATCACCGCGGCCTTCGCCTGCGTGGGCATGGGCCTCCTCTCGTCTGACGGGCGACCACTCGTGCGCCGTACGAGAGCGGGCGATCACGGGGCCCGGAGACGACGAACGCCCCGGCGCAGGCGCACGGGGCGAGGGAAGCGGCACGAGGTGCCACGTCGATCGAACCGTCCTCCTGCGCGGGCCGCCCGGGGTTCCGGGGCCTTCGATCGCACGCGGACGTGCGACGACCAGCGGTCGTGGGGGGAACGCCCATCAGCATACGCGACCGCGCGGGAGAGGCGGCGGGCGGTGCCGGGGACGACGGAGGCCCCGCCGCGCGAGGTGCGCGACGGGGCCTCCTGGTGACGTACTGGAACGGCCTCGTCCCGGGTCCCGCCCCGAGCATGCGAGGGGTGGGGAGGACGAGGTCCTTCGTCAGGCGGTGGGCTCGTCCACCGTCAGGTTGCGGGTGCGGTTCGGGTCGACCGGGATGCCCGGGCCCATGGTCGTGGAGATGGTGACCTTCCGCAGGTACCGGCCCTTGGCGGCGGCCGGCTTGGCGCGCAGCACCTCGTCGAGGGCGGCGGCGTAGTTCTCCACCAGGCGCGTCTCGTCGAAGGACGTCTTGCCGATCACCAGGTGCAGGTTGGCCTGCTTGTCGGTGCGGAAGTTGACCTTGCCGCCCTTGATGTCGCTGACGGCCTTGGTGACGTCGGGGGTCACGGTGCCGGTCTTCGGGTTCGGCATCAGGCCGCGGGGCCCGAGGATGCGGGCGACGCGACCGACCTTGGCCATCTGGTCGGGGGTCGCGACCGCGGCGTCGAAGTCCAGGAAGCCGCCCTGGATGCGCTCGATCAGGTCGTCCGAGCCGACGACGTCGGCCCCGGCGGCCTCGGCCTCGGCGGCCTTGTCACCGGTCGCGAAGACGATGACGCGGGCGGTCTTGCCGGTGCCGTGGGGCAGGTTGACCGTGCCGCGGACCATCTGGTCGGCCTTGCGCGGGTCGACGCCGAGCCGGATGGCGACCTCGACGGTCGCGTCGTAGGTGGTCGGCGAGGTCTCCTTCGCCAGCCCGGCCGCCTGCAGCGGGCTGTAGAGGTTGTCGCGGTCGACCTTGGCCGCGGCCTCGCGGTACTTCTTGCCGTGCTTCGCCATGGTGGTGTCCTCTCCCCCGGGCGGGACGCTCGGGGATCTCGTGGTGTGCGGGCCTGGCGCGGCCCTCCCACAGCTGCTCCGGGCTCGGACGAGCCCGCGGTCGTGCAACGCCGCCGGTGACCGGCGGCTTCCGTCAGCCCTGGACGGTGATGCCCATCGAGCGGGCGGTGCCGGCGATGATGCGCTCGGCCTCGTCGAGGGAGTTGGCGTTGAGGTCGGGCATCTTGGTCTGCGCGATCTCGCGGACCTGGTCGCGGGTGACGGTGGCGACCTTGGTCTTGTGCGGCTCGCCGGAGCCCTTCTCGACCCCGGCGGCCTTGAGCAGCATGCGCGCGGCCGGCGGCGTCTTCGTGACGAAGGTGAACGAGCGGTCCTCGAACACCGAGATCTCGACGGGCACGACGTCGCCGCGCTGCGACTCGGTCGCCGCGTTGTACGCCTTGCAGAACTCCATGATGTTGACGCCGTGCTGGCCGAGCGCCGGACCGACGGGCGGCGCGGGGGTGGCCGCACCGGCCTTGATCTGGAGCTTGATGACCGCGGTCAACCGCTTCCTGGGGGGCATGACTTCCTTCTTCGTGACGGGATGGAACGACCGCGTCGCAGGTTCCCGCTCCCACTCTACGAGCGGTGGGAGGCGACGAGGTCCTCGTTCAGATCTTGGCGACCTGCGTGAACGAGAGCTCGACCGGCGTCTCGCGGCCGAAGATCGAGACCAGCACCTGCAGCTTCTGCTGCTCGGCGTTGATCTCGTTGATGGTCGCCGGGAGGGTGGCGAACGGGCCGTCCATGACGGTGACCGACTCGCCGATCTCGAAGTCGACCAGCGTCGTCGGCGCGGCCGCCGCGGCCGGCGAGGCGGCCTCGGCCGCCCGGGCCGCCTGGGGCGGGGCGTCGGGGACCAGCAGGTTCACGACCTCGTCGATCGAGAGCGGCGAAGGCCGGGAGGTGGCACCGACGAAGCCGGTGACGCCGGGGGTGTTGCGGACCGCGCCCCAGGACTCGTCGTTGAGGTCCATCCGGACGAGCAGGTAGCCGGGCAGCTTCTTCCGGTTGACCTGCGTGCGCTTGCCGTTCTTGATCTCGGTGACCTCCTCGGTGGGCACCTCGATCTGGAAGATGTAGTCCTCCATGTCCAGCGACTGGATCCGGGACTCGAGGTTGGTCTTCACCTTGTTCTCGTAGCCCGCGTAGGAGTGGATGACGTACCAGTCGCCGAACTGGGTGCGCAGCGTGCGCTTGAGGGTCTCCCGGGGGTCGAGGTCCTCCTCCTCGGCCTCGGCCAGCGCCTCGGTCACGATCGGGTCGTGGTCGGGGGCGGGCGCGGCCAGCGGGTCGCCGACCAGGCTGTCGCGGCCACCGCTCTCCACGACCGGGGTCACGTCGGCCACGCCGGTGGCGGTGTCCTGGTCGGTGGTGTCGATCGAGCCCTCGGCCGAGCCGGGCTCACCGGCACCGGTCTCGAGGTCGACGCTGCCGCGGACGTCCGCGCGCTCGTCGTCGAGGTCGATGGCCGGGACGTCGCTGTCGGTGTCGAGGGGCTCGCGGGGGTCGGTCACGGGGATCTCTTCCTTGTCGGGTGCGTTCAGGCGCGGGGTGGCGGTCAGCCGAAGACGGCGAGCACGCCCTGCGCGAAGAGGACGTCGAGGCCCGCGACGAGCGCCACCATGAACGCCACGAAGAGGATGACCACGGTCGTGTAGGTGATGAGCTCGCGGCGGCCGGGCCAGATGACCTTGCGGAGCTCGGCCACGACCTCGCGGAGGAAGCGGCGCAGGCTCCGGCGGCGGCGGACCTCCTCGGACCGGGCCCGCTGCGCGGCGGCGCGCGACCGGGTGCCGGCGCCCTCGCGGCCGGCGGGCCGGCTACCAGCGGTGCGCTCGCGGGCAGCGCGGCGGGTGCGCGGGGCGACGTCCTCGTCGTCCTCGTCGTCGCCGGCGGTGATCCGGCCACCGCGGCGGCGGGCCGGGGCGCTGACGACCTTGTCCTCGTCGGCCTCGGCCTCCGCGGCGACCTCGTCCTCGGCGGCCTCCAGCTCGGCGGCGTCCTCGACGCCCGGGGCCTCGCGGTCGAGCTGCTCGTCGGTCAGCTCGGCGTCCGAGGCGGAGCGGGGGTCCTCCCCCGGGCCCGGCTTGTCGCTCACTGCGCCTCGCTCGCGTCGTGGTGGTGGCCGCTGCTGTCGGGCCGTCTGGTGTCGTGCTCTCCGGCCGGCGGCCGTGTCCGGGGTGCCGGTGCACGGTCGGTGCCGGGTCGTGCTGCGCGCCGGCGCGGGCCGGCGGCACGGGCAGGGGTGACAGGACTTGAACCTGCAGCCTGCGGTTTTGGAGACCGCTGCTCTGCCAGTTGAGCTACACCCCTAGTGCCCGGGACCGGTGCCACGTGTGCGGTGGCCCCGAGCGCCCCGGGGCGGCCGGACCCGCCGGTCCGGCGCGGTGCCCGGGAGGTTCCGGGGCACGCCGGTGGCGGGGGTCGATCGCCCCAGGGTTGCCAGTGTACGGGACCGCCGGACCCGTCCGTGACCGCGCTCCCGGCTTGCCACTCCTCCGGGCGGGAGCTGCGGTGCCCACCGGCGGTCCGGCCGACGACGACGCCGGAACTGGCGGGCCCGTCCGCGGCGTCCTCCGGCAGGATGGGCGCATGACCGCCGTCTCCCCGTCGGAGCCCGCTGCCCTCTCCCCCGCCCAGCGCCGCGTCTCGCGGCGCATCGGGTCGATCGCCGAGTCCGCGACGCTCGCGGTCGACGCGAAGGCCAAGGCGCTCAAGGCCGCGGGCAAGCCGGTCATCGGCTTCGGCGCCGGCGAACCGGACTTCCCGACGCCGGACTACGTCGTCGAGGCGGCCGTCGTCGCCTGCCGCCAGCCGGCCATGCACCGCTACACCCCGGCCGGCGGGCTGCCGGTGCTCAAGGAGGCGATCGTCGCCAAGACCGCCCGCGACTCGGGCCTGGCGCTGACCCCCGCTCAGGTGCTGGTCACCAACGGCGGCAAGCAGGCCGTGTACGAGGCCTTCGCCACGATGCTCGACCCGGGCGACGAGGTCCTGGTGCCCGCGCCCTACTGGACCACCTACCCCGAGGCGATCCGGCTGGCCGGTGGCGTACCAGTGCCCGTGGTCGCCGACGAGGACAGCGACTACCTCGTCTCCGTCGAGCAGCTCGAGGCGGCCCGCACCGAGCGGACCAAGGTGCTGCTGTTCGTGTCGCCGTCCAACCCGACCGGCGCGGTGTACCCGCCCGAGCAGGTCGAGGCCATTGGGCGGTGGGCCCTGGAGGCGGGTCTGTGGGTGCTCACCGACGAGATCTACGAGCACCTGACCTACGGCGGGGCGACCGCGCCGTCGATGCCGGTGGTGGTGCCCGAGCTCGTCGACCGCTGCGTCGTCGTCAACGGGGTGGCCAAGACCTACGCGATGACCGGCTGGCGGGTCGGCTGGATCGCGGGGCCCGCCGACCTCGTCAAGGCCGCCACCAACCTGCAGTCGCACGCGACGTCGAACGTCGCCAACGTGTCCCAGGCCGCCGCGGTGGCCGCGCTGACCGGCGACCTGTCGGCGGTGGACGAGATGCGCACGGCGTTCGACCGGCGCCGCAAGACGATCGTGTCGATGCTGCGCGAGATCCCCGGCGTCACCTGCCCGGAGCCGCAGGGCGCGTTCTACGTCTACCCGTCGGTCAAGGGCCTGCTCGGCCGGCCGATCAACGGGCGCACCGCGTCCACCAGCGCCGAGCTCGCCGAGCTGCTGCTGGAGGAGGCGGAGGTCGCCGTCGTCCCCGGTGAGGCGTTCGGGACGCCGGGCTACGTGCGGATGTCCTACGCCCTCGGCGACGACGACCTGGTGGAGGGCGTCAGCCGGCTGCAGCGTCTGCTCGGCTAGCCGGGCAGGTCGTCGGAGTCGAGGGCACCGGCCGCCACCAGGACCTCGGTGGCGGCCGGGAGGTCGGCCAGCGCCGCCGCCAGGTCCGCCGGTGTGGCGATCGACCAGGCGTTGACCTGCACGTAGCAGCGCAGCGCCGCGTCGAACGGCGCGGGGCCGGCGGCCTGCCGGGCGGCGAGGAGCGCGGCGCCGCCCTTCTCGTAGACGGCCTGGAAGTACTCGTCGGTGCCCGGGAACTCGTCCATCGCCGCGCCGACGTCGCCGGGTGCGGCCAGGACCTGGTCGAGGGCCTCCTGCGGGACCTCGCCGTCGACGCGCTCGGCGTAGGTCGCGAACGCCTCGTCCAGCCACGGGTCGCGGAACTGCGAGTCGCCGACCATCCCGTAGAACCACATGTGCGCGACCTCGTGCTCGAGGACGGACCTGTCGGCGCCGGCGAGCAGGATCGAGCTCGGGTACTCGATGCCGCCGCCGGCGTCGGGCAGCAGCGGCACGGTGAGCGTGCCGTAGGGGAAGGCGCCGAACCGGTCGGCGAGCTCCGTGACGTCCTCGCTGGCCCAGTCGGCGAGTTCACCGGGTCCGGTGTCGGCCCCGGGCAGCACCCCGGTGGTGATCTCGATCCCGCCGGGCGAGGTGAGGGTGGCGGTGCGGAACTCCCCGGCGGCCACGCTGACGTCGCGGGCCACCGGCTCGCGCGAGGTCCAGGTGCGCCGGCCGTCGTCGGGGTCGGAGGGATCGTCCTGCGCGCCGGTCATCAGGACGGTGAGCTCCTCGGGTGCCGAGACGCTGATCGTGGTGTCGGCGACCGGGCTGCTCGCGGTCTCGCCGAGGATGCCGACGAAGGGGTCGCGCGCCCAGCCGACGCCGGGCTCCCACGCCAGCAGCGGGAAGCCGCTGGCCCACCAGGACACGTCGTCGGCGGTGCCGAGCCGCTCGAAGCCGCTGCCGCCGAGGGAGACGGTGAAGTCCAGCTCGACCTCGGTGGACTCGCCCGCCCGGAGCTCGCCGTCGAGTTGCAGGACGTAGAGCCCGCCCGGGCCGTCCGCGCCGGCCTCCTCGTAGCCGCCCTGGTCGACGTCGTCGCCGCGGACGTCGTCGACGGTGATCCGGTTGCCCAGCTCGGTGGCGCCGGGGCTGTTGGGCACCAGCCGGAACACCATCTCGTCGGTGTCCACGTCGGGCGTGAAGACGACGGTCTCGGTGCCGGTCACGGTCCGCAGGTCGTCGGAGAGCCGGAAGTCCAGGTCGACGACGGGCCGGTCGGGGTCGGGCTCGGCACGCTCGGCCGGGCAGGCCCGGTCGTCGTCGCCGCCCCCGTCGCCGTCGTCCTCCGGGGGTGCGGACGAGGGGGTGGCCGACGGGGTGTCGTCCGCGGCCAGCGTCTCGGTGAAGGAGGTGCCGCACCCGGCCAGCAGGAGCAGCGCCGCGGCGGCGGCCGGGAGGGTCCGCCGCGCGGTCATGCCAGTGCGACGGTGGCGCGGGCGAGCGACAGGACCTTCTCGCCGCCGCTGGTGACCGTGAGGTCGACCCGCACGCGGCCGCCGTCGAGGACGGCGCCGACCTTCCCGCGGACGGTCACCTCCGCGCCGGTGTCGTCGTCGGGGACGACGACCGGGCGGCCGAAGCGCACCTGGTACTCGACGACGGCGCCGGGGTCGCCGGCCCAGTCGGTGACGGTCCGGGCGGCCAGGCCCATCGTGAGCATCCCGTGGGCGATGACGCCGGGCAGGCCCACGGAGGTGGCCACCCGGTCGCTCCAGTGGATGGGGTTGAGGTCGCCGGAGGCGCCGGCGTAGCGGACGAGGTCCGCGCGCGTGACGCGGTGGGTCTGCTCGGGCAGCTCGGTGCCGACGGCGACGTCGGCGGCCCGCAGGCGGGCGCTCACGCCGTCCCCCGGGCCACGAGCATCGAGGTGGCGGTGCAGACGGCCGAGCCGTCCTCGGTGGCGACGTCGACCCGCGTCGTGAGCAGGTCGTTGCCGCCGATGCTGCGGACCGTCTCGATGGTGGTCGTGCTCACCAGCCGGTCACCGGCGCGGATGGGCCGGTGGTGGGTGAAGCGCTGCTCGCCGTGGACCACGCGGCTGTAGTCGAGGGCGACGTCGGGATCGGCGAGCACGACGTCGGCCGCGCCGAGGGTCACCACGATCGCGAAGGTGGGCGGCGCGAGGACGTCGGGGTGACCCAGCGCCCGCGCGGCCTCGGGGTCGGTGTGCACCGGGTCGGCCGCACCGACCGCAGTGGCGAACTCGACGATCTTCTCCCGCCCGACCTCGTAGACGGCGGAGGGCGGGTAGCTGCGCCCGACCAGTCCTGCGTCCAGCGCCACTCCCGCCCTCCCTCGCTCCGTGCGGACCGGCGTCAGCGGGTCTCGCGGTGGACCGTGTGCTTGCGGTCGCGGGGGCAGTACTTCTTGATCTCGAGCCGGTCGGGGTCGTTGCGCCGGTTCTTGCGCGTGATGTAGTTCCGGCTCTTGCACTCCTGGCAGGCCAGGGTGATCTTCGGACGGACGTCGGTGGCTGCCATGGAGGCTCCTCGCCTTGTCGGGCCGGCCAGGTGGCCGGGAGACCGTGGCGGCGGGTGCCGACACGGCGACGGACCCCGGTCGCCCGGGGTCCGTCTGGAGTAGCGGTGACCGGACTTGAACCGGTGACACAGCGATTATGAGCCGCTTGCTCTACCAGGCTGAGCTACACCGCCGGATGACCGCACGGCCCGGTCTCGCGACTGGACCGGCTGGTCGGAGCCCCTTTACGGAATCGAACCGTAGACCTTCTCCTTACCATGGAGACGCTCTGCCGACTGAGCTAAAGGGGCGTGCTCGAAGAGCCGTCGAGAACTATACCCGACCTCCTCCGGCCCCCTCAGCGGGGGGTCCTCCCTCAGGCGCGGACGAACAGCCGGCGGTGCTGGGCGCCCGGAGCGGCCGAGCGGACGCCGGTGCGCGCGAGGATCCACTTCTCCAGCACCTCGTCGGCGAGCGGCCGGCTGACCAGGAAGCCCTGGAGCTTGTCGCAGCCCATCTCGGTGAGCAGCTTGCGGGTCAGCTCGTCCTCCACGCCCTCGGCCACGACGCGCAGACCGAGGTTGTGCGCCAGCTCGATGATCGAGCGGGCGATGAAGGACTCGCCCTGGCTGGTGGACATCCCCAGCACGAAGGACTTGTCGATCTTGACCTCGTCGATCGGCAACTGGCGCAGCTGCGACAGCGACGAGTAACCGGTGCCGAAGTCGTCCATCGACAGCCGCAGACCCAGGGCGTGCAGGTCGGTCAGGACGTTGCTGGAGCGCACGGAGTCGTCGACGACGCTGCCCTCGGTGAGCTCGAGGATGAGCAGCTCCCCGGGGACGCCGTGGCGGCGCAGCGCCCGCTGCACGCGCTCGACGAGGTCCGGCTCGGCCAGGCAGCGCGCCGAGAGGTTCACCGCGACCGACAGGGCGATGTCCTGGTCCAGCCACCGCCGGCAGCGTGCCAGCGCCAGGTCGAGCACGTGGTCGGTCAGCGGGCCGATGCGACCGATCTGCTCGGCGAGGTGGATGAAGTCGTCCGGCGGGATCGCCCCGAAGCGCGGGTGCGCCCAGCGGACGAGGGTCTCCACCGACACCATGTCAGAGGTCCGCGCGTCGATGATCGGCTGGAAGACGACGCTGATGTGGCCGTCGGCCATGGCCTGCTCGAGCTCGGTGCCCAGCTGCAGGCGCCGCAGGCTCTGCTGGTCGAGCACCTGGTGGTAGCTCGCGACGCCGCCGCTCTCCGAGGCGGCCGCCAGCAGTGCGACGTCGGCCCGCTGCATGAGCGTGCCCGAGTCGGTGCCGTGGACCGGTGCGGCGGCCACGCCGACGGTGAGCGTGACCTCCAGGTCCAGGCCGGCCACGCGGGCGCGGGTGGACGTGGCCTCACGCAGGCGGCGGGCGGCGCGGTCGGTGGCGGGCAGCGACAGCCCCGGGAGCAGGACGGCGAACTGCTCGCCCTCCATGCGGGCGACGAGGGCGTCCGGCGGCGCGTGCTCGCGCAGCAGGCCGGCCGTGACGAGGAGCAGCTCGTCGGCGGCGGCGTGCCCGAGGGTGTCGACGATCTCGGTGTGGTTGTCCAGCGCCGCGAGCACCAGGCCGGCGCGCGCGCCGACCGGGTCGGCTCCGAGCAGCTGGTCGATCTCGGCGGCCAGCCGCTGCCGGTTGGGCAGCCCGGTGAGCCGGTCGTGGTCGGCGTCGTAGCGGATCTGGGTCAGCAGCTGCTGCTGGCGGATGGCCGCGTTGACGTGCGTGAGCATCGAGTCCAGCGCGGAGCGGTCGCTGCCGGCGAAGGAGACGACGTCGCTGCGCCGGTCGCACACCTCCAGGTAGCCGGGCTCGCCGGCCGCCGTCGCCACCGGGGCCCCGAGGACCTCCTCGGCACCGCGGCGGGCCAGGGCGGCGGCCTCGGCCGGCGTCGCCCGCCCGGCGGCCACCAGGACCGGCTCGGACGAGCCGGGCCTCAGCACCCGCTGGCGCAGGACGTCCTCGGGGTCGGCCGGGCCGTCGTACCAGCTGACGCCGCCGTCACCGGCCACCACCAGCCGCGGCGGCTCGTCGAGGTAGGGCGGCAGCCACAGCGCGACCTTGTCGGCGTTGAGCAGTTCCTTGACCGCCTGGACGATCTGCAGCGGACCGTCGGTGTCCGGGCGGATCTGCTCGACCTGCCGGGCGAACTCGTAGACCTGCTGCACCGTGCGGCGCTCCCGCAGGGCGGAGGCGGAGAGGCGGAAGACCGCGACCATCGCCGCGAGGACCGGGAGGACGAGCAGCCACGCCCACGGGTTGGCGCGCGCGAGCAGGACCGCGCTGACCCCGGCGGCGACGCTGAGCGGCCCGACGACGAACTGGGGCACCAGGGCGCCGATCCAGAAGCGCCGGTCCAGCCGGCCGTCGGTCAGCGTGATGATGACGCCGACGATGACCGCCGAGATCACGTCGGCGACGGTGATGGCCACGACCAGCGCGGCCCAGGTCAGCGGCGAGTCGGCGTCGGACGCGGGGAACAGCTGCAGGACCGCGACGGTGATGGCCACCTCGAGGACGGCCAGCGCGACGTTGAAGACGGTCTTGAGGGAGGCGTAGTGCTGCCGGAGCAGGACGACGAGGACGGCGGCGCCACGGGCGAGCGCGGTCCACAGTCCGCCGACCTCGAGCAGGCCGATGACGACGACCAGCTCGATCGGCGTGACGGTGAACGTCTGACGCCGCACCTCGAGGTCGAGCTTGACCGACTCGGTGACCAGGAAGGCGACGAACACGGCCAGGACGGTCACGAGCGAGGCCGACGCCCACGCCGACGGGAGGACGAGCGCGCTGGTGACCACGGCCACGAGCGCGGTGGCCGACACCGGGAGCCACACCTGCTGCAGGCGCGCTCCGGGGCGGTCGGCGAGCGCAGCCGAGGACTCGGACTGCTCCACGACGGGAGCCTGGGGCTCGGCCAACGGGACCCTGTCTGTTCGGTGGGCGTACGTCGGCAGAGGCTAACAGCGGGAAACCCGGAGCTGAGAGCGATCTCACCCCTCGGAGGCAGCCGCGCGGACGGGCGGCCGCCTCCGTTCACTGCAGGGCGGAGGTCAGCTCCAGCGGTTGCCACGGCTCCAGCGGTTACCGCGGCTCCAGCGGTTGCCACGGCTCCAGCGGTTGCCACGGGCGGACGGGGTCGCGGACATGGTGGTGCTCATGACGCCTCCTCAGGCATGAATGGACAGCTCTCGTAGCTGCGGCTGTCACCCAGGCGCGGGGGCAGAGCGTCGTTCGTGTACGGACCGCGCCCGGAACCCTCTTGCCCTCACCCGGGCGAGGCAAGCACGCAGGATCACGATGGGGTGACGACCCGTCATGTCCTCACACAGCGTGGCGTTTGATCAGCTCGACGTCACCGGCACGGGTGACAACTGGGACGGATGGGGTCGACCGATCCTGTGGACGCCGGTCCGCGACCACCGGCAACTCCCTACGCTGCGCGCCGTGCGAGGAGCGGACGTGGGGGTGCGGGAGCGCGGCTCGGCGTTGCCGTTCGTCCTCCTCTGCTGGCTGGTCGCGGCGACCATGGCCCTCGGCGCCGTCGCGGCGTCCGACGCCTTCCTGGAGCAGCAGGACCTGCAGGCGGTGTGCGACGGCGCAGCCCTGGCCGCGGCCAACCGGACCGACGAGGGGCGGGTGTACGCCGCCGGCGTGGGCGCGAGCCTGCCGCTGACCACCGAGACCGCCCGGGCCGCCGTCGCCGACCACCTCGCCGACGGCGCGACGGCCCTGGACGCCTGGAGCGCGGAGACCGACGGCGCGGAGGTGACGGTCCGCTGCTCGCGGTCGGTGGAGATCGCCTTCGGCTGGCTGTTCCTCGGCGGCCGGCCCCTGGAGGTCGACGCCGTCGCCGGGGCACGGGCACCCACGCTGGGCTGACACCCGGCGTCAGCTCGAGGGCGTCGGCACCCCGGACGCAGAGCGGCCCCCGACCTGCCGGTCGGGGGCCGCTGCCGTGGGTGTGGCGGGTGAAGGATTCGAACCTTCGTAGGCTAAGCCGACGGATTTACAGTCCGCTCCCATTGGCCACTCGGGCAACCCGCCGTGGTGCCACGGGGAGAAGGGTACAAGACGGGCCGGCGACGGCCCGACGGGTCCCGCCGCGGGTCACCCCCGCGCGGGAGGAGGAGCAGACATGGCCGACTCGTCCTTCGACGTCGTGAGCAAGGTCGACCGACAGGAGATCGACAACGCGCTGAACCAGGCGGGCAAGGAGCTCTCGCAGCGCTTCGACTTCCGCGGGACCAACGCCAGCATCACCTGGGCCGGCGAGAACGGCGTCCTCCTGCAGGCCGACACCGAGGAGCGGGTCACCGCCGCCCTCGACGTCTTCAAGGACAAGCTGATCAAGCGCGGGATCTCGCTCAAGGCCCTCGACGCCGACGAGCCGCAGGCCTCGGGGAAGGCCTACAAGCTCTCGGCGCGGATCAAGCAGGGCATCGAGTCCGAGGTGGCCAAGAAGATCGCGAAGATCATCCGCGACGAGGGCCCCAAGGGCGTCCAGGCGCAGATCCAGGGCGACCAGCTGCGGGTGAGCGGCAAGAAGCGCGACGACCTGCAGGCCGTCCAGCAGCTGCTGCGCGCCCAGGACCTCGACGTCGCCCTGCAGTTCGACAACTACCGCTGACCCGACGCACGTCCGCCCGTTTGGCTCGGTCCGCAGGGAGTCCGCAGGAGCGCGGGCCGCGTCCGCAGCCTCCCCTGTCTGCGAACCTGCGCCGGTGACCTCACGTGGAGCACAGGAGGCCGAGGGGGCCTCGACGCCACTGGCCGAGGTGATGGCCGAGCTGGCCGCGCTCGAGGACCCGCGCGTGCGCGCGGTGAACGAGCGCCACGGTGACGACCACGGGATCAACCTGGGCAGGCTGCGTGCGGTCGCCAAGCGGCTGAAGGTCCAGCACGACCTCGCGCGGCAGCTCTGGGCCACGGGCGACACCGCGGCGAGGCTGCTGGCGATCCTCGTCTGCCGCCCGAAGCTGTTCGGGCGCGACGAGCTCGACGTCATGCTGCGCGAGGCGCGCGCACCGAAGGTGCACGACTGGCTCGTGAACTACGTCGTGAAGAAGAACCCGCACGCCGAGGCGCTCCGCGCGGCCTGGTCCGCCGACCCCGATCCCGTCATCGCCAGTGCCGGCTGGGCGCTGACCACCGAACGCGTGGCGAAGCAGCCCGAGATCCTCGACCTCGACGCGCTGCTCGACGTCATCGAGGCGGAGATGAGGGACGCTCCGGACCGGCTGCAGTGGGCGATGAACCACTGCCTGGCGCAGATCGGCATCGAGCGCGCCGAGCACCGTGCCCGCGCCATCGAGATCGGCGAGCGCCTCGAGGTGCTCAAGGACCACCCCACACCGCCCGACTGCACGTCTCCGTTCGCGCCCGTCTGGATCAACGAGAGGGTGCGCCGCCGGCAGACGGTCTGACCGCGTGCGACCCAGGCGTTCCGGCTCCTCGCGCTGGGTCGGACAGTGGTCGGCCGACGGGGTGACCGGGTCGGCGCACCAGCGCAGCGCCATCTGTCCGTCAGTCGGCGCGGGGCTCCGCCACCATGCGCTCCAGACGGGCGATCCGCTCGGCCACGGGCGGGTGCGTGGCGAACAGCGCGGCGAGCCCGGTGGCACGCACCGGCGGGGCGATCATGAGGTGGCCGAGGGCCACCAGCCGGCCCTCCGGGGGCAGCGGTCGCGCGGCGGCGCCCGCGGAGATCCGCCGCAGCGCGCCGGCGAGGGCCTGCGGGTCGCCGCACAGCCGGGCGCCGTCGGCGTCGGCCTCGTACTCGCGGCCGCGGCTGACCGCCAGGTGGACCATCCCCGCGGCCAGGGGTCCGAGCACGACCAGCAGGAGCGTCCCGAGCACGCCGGCCCCGTCGCGGTCCTCGTCGGGCCGCCCGCCGAACAGCGTGGCGAAGGTGGCCAGCCCGGCGAGGGCGGTGACGGCGGCGGCCAGGGCGCCGGCGAGGCAGCTGACGAGGACGTCGCGGTTGCGCACGTGCGCGAGCTCGTGGGCCAGCACCGCGCGCAGCTCCCGGCGGTCGAGCAGCTCGAGCAGCCCCTGGGTGCAGCACAGCGCGGCACGGCGGGGCGAGCGGCCGCTGGCGAAGGCGTTGGGCTGGTCGGTGGGGCTCACGTAGAGGCGCGGCATCGGCTGGCGGGCCTGCGTGGCCAGCTCGCGGACCATCGCGTACAGACCGGGCGCCTGCGTCTCGGTGACCGGGAAGGCCCGCATCGCGCGCAGCGCCAGCCGGTCGGAGGCGTACCAGGCCCAGCCGTCGACGCCGAGCACGACGACGAGGGCCACGAGCAGCCCGCCGCGGCCGCCGACCACCGCACCGGCGGCGAGGGCGAGGCCGGCCACCAGGCCCAGCAGGAGCGCGGTCCGCACTCCGTTGCCCCATCGCCGCACCCTCCGAGAACGGAGCGACCGCGACCGCCGTTCCCCGGCGTCGGATGCGACGCCGGTCACGGACGGCACCGGCCCGGAAGAGGCGCCCGCCGCCGTCCGTTGACCCGGACGGTCCCCCCGTGCAGGCCCCGGTCCGTGGCCCTCGTCACGTGACCAGCCGCGACACCGCCCCGTAACCTGGGCGGTTGGAGGTAACACGCCCGATGACTGCTCTCGAACCGTCCACCACGCCCGGCAGCTCGGCCCCCGGTGGGCTCGTCAAGAGCGTCGTCGAGCTCGACCGCGTCGTCATCCGCCTGGCCGGTGACTCCGGCGACGGCATGCAGCTGACCGGTAACCGCTTCACGAGCGAGACCGCGACGTTCGGCAACGACCTGTCGACGCTGCCCAACTTCCCGGCCGAGATCCGGGCGCCGACGGGGACCCTGCCCGGCGTCAGCTCCTTCCAGCTGCACTTCGCCGACCACGACATCATGACGCCGGGCGACGCCCCGGACGTGCTGGTCGCGATGAACCCCGCCGCGCTCAAGGCCAACCTCGCCGACCTCCCCGGCGGCGGCCTGGTCATCGTCGACATCGACGAGTTCACCCCGCGCAACCTGGCCAAGGTCGGCTACGCGACCAACCCCCTCGAGGACGGCTCGCTCGAGGGCTGGCAGGTGGTCAGCGTCGGGCTGACCAGCATGACGCTGGAGGCGCTCAAGGACTCCGGGCTCGGCAAGAAGGAGGCCGAGCGGAGCAAGAACATGTTCACCCTCGGCCTGCTGAGCTGGATGTACCACCGGCCCACCGAGGGCACCGTCCGCTTCCTCGAGCGGCAGTTCCGCCGCAAGCCCGAGATCGCCGCGGCCAACATCGCGGCCTTCCGCGCCGGCTACAACTACGGCGAGACGACCGAGGCCTTCGCCGTCTCCTACGAGATCAAGCCCGCTCCGATGGCCCCGGGCCGCTACCGGAACATCTCCGGCAACCAGGCCCTCGCCCTCGGGCTGGTGGCCGCCGGGCAGCGCTCGGGCCTGCCGGTGTTCCTCGGCGCCTACCCGATCACGCCGGCGTCGGACATCCTCCACGAGCTGTCCCGGCACAAGGCCTTCGGCGTCCGGACCTTCCAGGCCGAGGACGAGATCGCCGGCATCGGCGCGGCGCTGGGTGCCTCCTTCGGCGGCGCCCTGGGCGTCACGACGACGTCGGGCCCCGGCGTCTCGCTGAAGTCCGAGGCGCTGGGCCTCGCGGTGATGACCGAGCTGCCGCTGGTCGTCGTCGACGTGCAGCGCGGTGGCCCCTCCACCGGCCTGCCGACCAAGACCGAGCAGTCGGACCTGCTGCAGGCGATGTTCGGCCGCAACGGCGAGGCCCCTCTGCCGGTCATCGCGCCCCGCTCCCCCGGCGACTGCTTCGACGCCGCACTCGAGGCGGCCCGGATCGCGCTCAAGTACCGGACGCCGGTCATGCTGCTGTCCGACGGCTACCTGGCCAACGGCGCCGAGCCGTGGGCCGTCCCGGCCGTCGACGAGCTGCCCGACCTGCGGGTGGAGTTCGCCACCGAGCCCAACGGCGCGGCCGCCGACGGGACGCCGGAGTTCCTGCCCTACCTGCGCGACCCCGAGACGCTGGCCCGCCCGTGGGCCGTCCCGGGCACCTCGGGCATGCAGCACCGCATCGGCGGGCTGGAGAAGGCCGACAAGAGCGGCAACATCTCCTACGACCCGGCCAACCACGACCTCATGACGAGGCTGCGGCAGGCCAAGGTCGACGGCATCGCGGCCGACATCCCGGCCACCGACGTCGACGACCCCACGGGGAACGCGCGGGTCGCCGTCATCGGCTGGGGGTCCACCTACGGGCCGATCGGCGCGGCGTGCCGGCAGATCCGCACCTCCGGCCGCGAGGTCGCCCAGATCCACCTGCGGCACGTCAACCCGATGCCGGCCGACCTCGGTGAGGTCCTGGCCCGCTACGACCGGGTCGTGTGCCCCGAGATGAACATGGGGCAGCTCGCGCTGCTCCTGCGCGCGAAGTACCTCGTCGACGTCCAGAGCCACACCCAGGTGCGCGGGCTGCCCTTCCGGGCCGCCGAGCTCGCCGCGGTCGTCCAGGACGTCATCGACTCCACCGCTCCGACCGGAGGCACCCAGTGACCACCTCCCCGCACGTGCACGACCTCGGCATGCCGGGGACGCCGATCGACGCGCGCATCCAGCAGGCGATCGCCGACTCGGTCGACAGCCAGGGCGAGAAGCAGACGGCCCTCAAGGCCAAGGACATGAAGACCGACCAGGAGGTGCGCTGGTGCCCCGGGTGCGGTGACTACGTCATCCTCAACGCCGTCCAGAGCTTCCTGCCCTCGCTCGGGATCGCCCGCGAGGACATGGTCATCGTCTCGGGCATCGGCTGCTCCTCGCGTTTCCCGTACTACATGAACACCTACGGGATGCACTCGATCCACGGCCGCGCCCCGGCCATCGCCACCGGCCTGGCCGCCTCGCGGCCGGACCTGTCGGTGTGGGTCGTGACCGGCGACGGCGACGCGCTGTCGATCGGCGGCAACCACCTGATCCACGCGCTGCGCCGCAACGTCAACATGACGATCCTGCTGTTCAACAACCGGATCTACGGGTTGACCAAGGGTCAGTACTCCCCCACGTCCGAGGTCGGCAAGGTCACCAAGTCCACGCCGATGGGCTCGATCGACGCGCCGTTCAACCCGGTGTCGCTGGCCATCGGCGCCGACGCCACCTTCGTGGGCCGGGCCATGGACTCCGACCGCAAGGGCCTCACCGAGGTGCTGCGGCAGGCCGCCGAGCACGAGGGCACGGCGCTGGTGGAGATCTACCAGAACTGCAACATCTTCAACGACGGCGCCTTCGACCTGCTCAAGGACCCGGCCACCGGCCCGATGTGGACGATCCCGCTGGTCCACGACGAGCCGCTGGTGTTCGGCCCGGACAGCGCCTCGTGCGTGGTCCGCGGGGAGTTCGGTGGCCTGCGGATCGCCGAGACCGACCAGGTCGACGCGAGCGAGATCGTCGTGCACGACGCGACCCGGGAGGACCCGTCCTACGCGTTCGCGCTGTCGCGGCTGTCGAGCCAGGACCTGCGCTACACGCCGATGGGCGTCTTCCGGTCGGTGCGCAAGCCCACCTACGACCGGATGATGCTCGACCAGCTCGAGGAGGCCCGCACCGAGGGCGCCGGCGACCTCGACGCACTGCTGGCCGGCAGCGACACCTGGACCGTCTCCGCCTGAGGTCCCTCCGACGGCCCCGCCCCCCACGGGAGGCGGGGCCGTCGGCGTCTCACGGCACCTCGCTCAGCACCCCGGCGAGCACCGGCAGGGCGCGGGCGAGCTCGGCGCGGGCCGGGGCGGCGAAGCCGAGCACCAGGCCGGCGGCCGGGTCGTGCGGTCCGGGGCCGGTGCGGTGCCGGTCGAGCCCGTCGACGGCGAGCCCGCTGCCGGCCGCCACGGCGACCACCGCCTGCTCGGCCGCGCGGTCGCGCAGCGGGACGAGGACGTGCGCCCCGGCGGGGTCCCCGCCCACCGCCACGCCCGCGCGGGCCAGCTCCGCCACGACCAGCTCCCGCCGCTCCGCGAGCTCCCGGCGCAGCCGCCGCAGGTGCCGGGCCAGGTCCCCCGAGGCGGCCAGCGCCGCGAGCACCCGCTGCCCCGCGCGGGCGGGCCGGTTGCCGGTGGCGGTCCGGGCGGCCACGAGGTCGGCACGCAGCTCCGGCGGTGCCACGAGCCAGCCGGTGCCCAGCGTGGGGCTGACGACCTTGCTGCTGGTGCCCAGGTGCACGACGACGTCGGGCCCGAGCGCGGCCAGCAGCGGCAGCGGCGCGACGTCGTAGCGCAGCTCGCCGTCGTAGTCGTCCTCGAGCACCCACCAGCCCTCGGCGCGCGCCCGGGCGACCAGCGCGACCCGCCGCGCCGCCGGCATCCGCCGGCCCAGCGGCCACTGGTGCGCCGGCGTGCAGTAGACCGCGACCAGCCCATCCGGGACGGCGTCGACCACCAGGCCGTCGTCGTCGACCGGGCAGGGCACCACCTCGACCCCGGCGGCGCGCAGCGCCCCGGCCGCCCGCTGGTAGCCGGGGTCCTCGACGCCGACCCGGCTGCCCGCCGGGAGCAGCCGGGCGATCTCGGCCACCGCGGCCGACGTGCCGCCGGTGGCGAGCACCGCCGACGGCTCGACCGGCAGCCCGCGGTGCCGCAGCAGGTGACCGGTGACCGCGGCCTGGAACCCCGGGTCGGCGACGGCCTCGGGCCCGGTGTCGGGGGCCAGGTCGCCGGCGGCCCGCCAGGCCCGGCGCCAGGCCGCGCGGTCGAGCACCTCCAGGCACGGCGAGCCGGCCCGCAGGTCGACCACCGACGCGAGCTGCGCCGGCACCCGCGGGCGGGGTGCGGAGGCCGCGGGACCGGCCGGGGCGGAGCCGACGACGAAGGTCCCCGCGCCCTGCCGTCCGGCCGCCCAGCCCTCGGCGACGAGCTGGTCGTAGGCGGCCGCGGTCACCGTGCGGCTGACCCGCAGCGCGGCGGCGAGCTCGCGGGTGGAGGGCAGCCGGTCCCCGGGCCGCAGGACCCCGCCCGCGGCCGCGGTGCGCAGGGCATCGGCGAGCTGCACGGCCAGGGGCCGGGCGGCGGCGCGGTCGAGGACGACCGGGGGCATGTCCACGTGGGTCCTCCGGAGGGGCAGTGGCCTGCTGGATCGGCAGCGTACTGGCCCTTCCAGGAGGCCAGTCGGTGTCGCAGGGTGGACCCGTGAGCACCGGAACGCCCCTGTCCCCGACCCCGCGCAGCACCGTCCGCCGGCTCGGCGACCGCGCCCGCACCGACCGGGCCGAGCTCTACGCCGTCCTCGACGCCGGCCTGGTCGGCCACCTCGGCATCGTCCTCGGCGACGCGCCCGTCGTCCTCCCCACCGGCTACGGTCGCGACGGCGACACGCTCTACCTGCACGGCTCCACCGGGGCGGCCACGCTGCGCGCCGCGGCGACCGGGGCGCCGGTCTGCTTCACCGTCACCCACCTCGACGGCGTCGTCTACGCCCGCTCGGCCTTCCACCACTCGATGAACTACCGCTGCGCCGTGGTCCACGGGAACGCGCGGCTGGTCACCGACTCCGCGGAGCGGCTGCACGGCTTCGAGGTGCTGACCGAGCACCTGGCGCCGGGGTCGTGGTCGGCGACCCGGCAGCCCGACCGCAAGGAGCTCGCCGCCACCGCGCTGCTGACCCTCGACCTCACCGAGGCCAGCGTGAAGATCCGCACCGGCCCGCCCGGTGACGACGAGGCCGACCTCGCCTCCCCGGTGTGGGCCGGCGTCCTGCCCGTGCGCACGGTCGTCGGCGAACCCGAGCCCTGCCCGCTCCTGTCCGAGGAGATCCCCGTCCCCGACCGCGTGCTCAGCCGACAGGTCTGATCCGCAGGAGGAGATCGTCACCGCCGCCGTTGTCGGTCGTCACGTAGAGGGCGCCGTCGGTGCCGAGCAGCGGCGTCCGGATCCGGCCGTAGGTGCCCTCCAGCTCCGGCACGCGGAACTGCTCGACCAGCTGCCCGGCGTCGTCCAGGCGCAGGGCCAGGAGCCCGGTGTCCTTGAGCACGCCGACCAGCAGGACGCCGTCGTAGCCGCCCCACCCGGGGCCACTGACGAAGTCCGCGCCGCAGGTGGCGATGGTCGGGTCGCCCGAGGACCAGACGGCCGGGACGGCGCCGGGCAGGTCGAGGTCGGTCATCGGGACGCTCTCGTCGTACCCGCCGTCCGCGCCGTCGGGGTCGTAGCCGTAGTTGCCGCCCGGCACCGACAGGTCCACCTCGTCGTCGCGGTCGGTGCCCTGCTCGACGGTGAAGACCTGCCCACTGCCGGGGCGGACGGCGATGCCCTGCACGTTGCGGTGCCCGTAGCTCAGCAACAGGCGGGTGACCGGGTCGGGATCGTCGGCGAACGGGTTGCCCGGTGCCGGGCCCCCGGTCGCGGCGTCGACGCGGAGCACCTTGCCGGCCAGGGTGCCGCGGTCCTGCGGGTTGCTGCCGACGGCGTTGTCGCCCGTGCCCACGAGCAGCGCGCCGTCGGGGGCGAAGCGGACTCGGCAGCCGCCGTGCCGGCCGGAGCGCTCGTTGACCGGGATGTCCCCGACCAGCGGGTCGGCCACGCGGGTGGCGCGGGTCCAGCCGGGGTCCACGGTCCAGGCGACGACCTGGATCTCCACGCCGCCGTCCTCCTCGACGCCCTGGCAGGTGTAGAGCCGCCGGTTGTCCGCGAAGGCCGGGTCGAGGGTCAGCCCCATGAGGCCGGTCTCGCCGTCGGCGAAGAGGTCGCCGAGGTCGGCGTCGAGCTCGCGGGCGGTGCCGTCGGGCAGGACGGCGGTGAGGCCGCCGCCGCGCTCGTCGACCAGCAGCGTGCCGTCGGGGGCCTGCGCGACGTCCCAGGGGTGGTCCAGCCCGTCGAGGACGGTCTCCACCCGCAGCGCGGGCAGGGGAGGTGCCGTGGCCGCCGCGCCGTCGGGGACGTCGGTGGCGCCCTTGTCCTCCTGCCCGCCGGGCAGGTCCCCGGTGCCACCGCACCCGCTGAGCAGCACGGCCGTGACCAGGAGCAGGACGCGGGTGGACCTCACCCCGCCGAGCATCCCCGAGCCGTGCGGACGGCGCCGTCCGCTCAGCTGGTGCGGGTGACCACGTAGTCGCAGAGCGCCGACAGGGCCTCGCGGACCTCGCCGGCGGGGACCGCGGACAGCGACGCCCGCGCGCGGTCGGCGTAGTCGCGCAGCACCGCGCCGGCGCGCTCGAGGGCCACGGACTCCCGCAGCAGCGCCAGGGCCTCGGCGTGCTCGGCGTCGTCGGACAGCGGGCGGGCGACCAGCTCGCGCAGCCGGGCGTCGGCGGGGTCGTCGCCGGCCAGGGCGATGAGCGCCGGCAGCGTGGCGATGCCCTCGCGCAGGTCCGTGCCGGGCGCCTTCCCGGAGGCGCCGTCCTGGCTGACGATGTCGAGCAGGTCGTCGGAGAGCTGGAACGCGACGCCGACCTCCTCGCCGAAGCGGGTCAGCGCGGTCACCAGCTCCGGCGCCACCCCGGCGAAGCGGGCGCCGAAGCGGGCCGACGTGGCCACCAGGGAGCCGGTCTTGTCGGCCAGCACCTCGAGGTAGTGCGACACGCGGTCCTCGCCGTCGCGCGCACCGACCGTCTCGCGGATCTGCCCGGTGACCAGCCGCTCGAACGTGCGCGCCTGGATGCGCACCGCCTCCGGCCCGAGGTCGGCCAGCAGGTCGGAGGCGCGGGCGAAGAGGAAGTCGCCGGTGAGGATGGCGACGCTGTTGGTCCACCGGCTGTTGGCGCTGGGCGCTCCACGGCGGACGGCGGCCTCGTCCATGACGTCGTCGTGGTACAGCGTGGCCAGGTGGGTGAGCTCGCACACGACGGCGGCCTGCACGACCTCGGGCGCGCGGGCGTCGCCGAGCTGGGCGGCGAGCAGGGCGAGCATCGGCCGAAAGCGCTTGCCGCCGGCGGCCATGAGGTGGCCGGCGGCCTCGGAGACGAACGGGTGCTCGCTGGCCACCGCGGTGGCCAGCGCGGCCTCCACGTCGGCCAGTCCCTGGGCGAGGGCGTCGCCGAGGGCCCCGCCGGGGAGCCAGGGGCCCATGGTGGAGGCGGGGGTCGAGATGCGGTGCCAGACCTCGGCCGGGGCGATCCCGTCGACGGCGGCACGGGGTCCGGTCATCAACCGACGAAGATAGCCGCCTGATCGGCGAGACCGAGCACCGCCCCGGGCACGATCCCGAGCACGAGCGTGGCCGCGGCGGTCACCGCCAGGACGACCGTCGTGGGCATGCCGGGCACGCCGACGGTGGGCCCGTCGGCGGCCGGCTCGGAGAAGTACATGAGCACGATGACCCGCAGGTAGAAGAACGCCGCCACCGCGCTGGTCAGGACGGCGACCAGCACCAGCGGCCAGGCACCGTCCTCGATCGCGGCCCGGAAGACGGCGAACTTGCCGGTGAAGCCGCTGGTGAGCGGGATCCCGGCGAGCGCGAGCAGGAACAGGCTCATGACCGCCGCGGTGAGCGGCGAGCGCTGCGCGAGCCCTGCCCACTGCGACAGGTGCGTGGCCTCGCCGTCGCCGCTGCGCACGAGGGTGAGGACGGCGAAGGCGCCGAGCGTCGTCAGGCCGTACGCCACCAGGTAGAACATCACGGCCGGCAGGCCCGACCCGTCGGGGTCACCGCCGCTGGGGTAGCCGAGGACGCCGGTGAGCAGGAACCCGGCGTGCGCCACCGACGAGTAGGCGAGCATCCGCTTGAGGTCGGTCTGGGTCAGGCCCAGGACGGCGCCGACGACCATCGAGACGATCGCCACGCCGTAGATCAACGGCCGCCAGGTCCACTCCTCGGTGCCGAAGCCGACGTAGAGCAGCCGCAGGATCGCGCCGAACGCGGCGACCTTCGTGCAGGCGGCCATGAACGCCGTCACGGGGGTGGGCGCGCCCTGGTAGACGTCGGGCGTCCAGGTGTGGAACGGCGCGACGCTGGCCTTGAACAGCAGGCCCACGATCAGCAGCGCCAGGCCGAGGACGGCCAGGATGCCGCTGCCGTCGCCGGACACCGACTCGCGGACCTCCGACAGCCGGACGCTGCCGGTGGCGCCGTAGACCAGCGCCAGGCCGTAGAGGAAGAACGCCGAGGCGAAGGCGCCCAGCAGGAAGTACTTGACCGCCGCCTCCTGCGACAGCAGCCGGCGCCGGCGCGCCAGGCCGCAGATCAGGTACAGCGGCAGGCTGAGCACCTCGAGCGCCACGAACATGACCAGCAGGTCGTTCGCGGTGACGAACAGCATCATGCCGCCGATGGCGAACGTCGCCAGCGGGTAGACCTCGGTCTGCACGCGCGGCACGGTGAGCAGCTCGCGGTCGCGGACGCTGCCGGCCGGCACGGCGGCGGCCACGACGAACGCCGAGCGGGCGGGGTCGAGGTTGCGCTCGGCGAACAGCAGGAGCGACAGCGCGCCGAGGGCGGCGATGGTGGCCTGCAGGAACAGCCCGGCGCCGTCGACGGCGAGCGCGCCGCCGGCGGTCACCTCGCGGGTGCCCGACAGCAGCAGCGTGGCGACCAGCCCGCCGAGGGTGCCGACCAGCGCGACGGCGACCTGCACGGGGTGCCGGCTCTCGCGCGGGCCGAACGCCTCGACGAGGACGCCGATGCAGGCGGCGCCGAAGACGAACAGCAGCGGGGCGAGCGCGGCCAGCGACAGGTCGGGGGCCTCGATCGTCATCAGTCGGTCCCCTCGGGGGTCGGGCTGGTCCCGGCCGGGTCGGCGCCGACGTCGCTCATGGTGGCGGCGACCGCCGGCTCGATCAGCCGGATCAGCGGCTGCGGGTAGACGCCCAGCGCGATCACCAGCGCCACCAACGGGGCGACGACGGCCATCTCGCGGCGGGACAGGTCGCGCAGCCGCGACGTCGTCCGGGCGGGGGCCGGGGCAGGCGCGGTGAGCGTCGCGGTGGCGCCGTGCGCGCCGCCCGACGTCGGGACGGCGTCCCCGGCCGGCTCGTCGGCGGCCGGGAACAGCACGCCGCGCTGCGGGCCGTGCATCGTGCGTTGGTAGAGGATCAGCACGTAGAGCGCGGCCAGGATGATCCCGACGGTGGCCAGGACCGTGAACACCGGCCGGGTCGGGAACGAGCCGACCAGCACGAGGAACTCGCTGACGAAGCTGTTGGTCCCCGGCAGCGCGAGGGAGGCGAGCCCCGCGATCAGGAAGACGCCGGCCAGCTTCGGCGCGGCGGACGCGACGCCGCCGTAGTCGCCGACCAGCCGCGACCCGCCGCGGGCGATGAGCATCCCGACGACGAGGAACAGCAGGCCGGTGGCGATGCCGTGGTTGACCATGTACAGCACCGCGCCGGTGGCGGCCTCGGTGGTGAAGGCGAAGACGCCGAGCGCGATGAAGCCGAAGTGCGCGATCGAGGTGTAGCTGACCAGCCGCTTCATGTCGGTCTGCCCCATCGCCAGCAGCGCGGCGTAGAGGATCCCGGCCACGGCGAGCACGAGCACCAGCGGCGCGAACTCGCGGGAGGCGTCGGGGAAGAGCGGCAGGCAGTAGCGCAGGAAGCCGAAGGTGCCGACCTTGTCGAGGACGCCGACGAGCAGCACCGCCCCGCCGATGGGGGCCTCGGCACCGGCGTCGGGCAGCCAGGTGTGCAGCGGCACCAGCGGCGCCTTGATCGCGAAGGCGACGAAGAAGCCGAGGAACAGCAGCCGCTGCGCGGCCGGGTCGATCTCCAGCTGGCGCAGCGACTCGAAGGCGAACGTCCCGTCGCCGGCGGCCTCGCTCACCACGTAGAGGCCGATGACGGCGGCCAGCATGACCAGCCCGCCGACCAGGCTGTAGAGGAAGAACTTCACCGCGGCGTACTGCCGGCGCGGGCCGCCGAAGCTGCCCACGATGAAGTACATCGGGACGAGCATCGCCTCGAAGAAGACGTAGAAGAGGAACACGTCGGTGGCCGCGAAGACGCCGACCATGCAGGCCTCGAGCAGCAGGAGCCAGGCGAAGAAGGTGCGCATCGACCGGCGGGCGGGGGCCTTGTCGTCCCACGAGGCGAGCACGACCACCGGCACCAGCACGCCGATCAGCAGCAGCATGACCAGGGCGATGCCGTCGACGCCGAGGGCGAAGTCGACGCCGAAGCTCTCGATCCACGGCACCGACGTCGTCAGCTGGAACCGGTCGCCGTCGGGGTCGAAGGCGACCGTGGCGAGCACCGCCAGGAGCAGCACCACGAGGCTCACCCCGAGGGCGAGCTGCCGGGCCAGCGCGGTGCGCTCGCGGGGCAGGGCGGCGACGACGGCCGCGCCCACCGCGGGCACCACCAGCATCGCGACCAGGAGCAGGGAGTCGCTCACGCCACGCTCCTCATCGACACGGCCCTCACGTCGTCCGTCGTCCTCTCCAGGGGGGTCGGGCCGCTCATCCCGCGGTCACCGCCAGCAGTGCTCCCGCCACGATGACCGCGCCGCCGAGCATGCCGAGCGCGTAGGACCGGACGAAGCCGGTCTGCGCCCGGCCCAGCCGCGACGACGAGCCGCCGAGCGTGGCGGCCAGGCCGTTGACCGCGCCGTCGACCCCGCGGTTGTCCACCCAGACCAGCGCCCGGGTGAGCCACTGCCCGGGCCGCATGAACAGCGACTCGTTGACCGCGTCGGCGTACAGCGACCTCCGCGCCGCGCGGACCACCGGCGAGACGCGGGCCGGGGCGACCTCGGGCACCTCACGGCGGCCGACGAACAGCCACGCCGCCAGCACGCCCACGGCCATCACCACGGTGACGACCACGCCCACGACGGCCGGCGCCACCACGTGCTCGGCCTCCTCGGGGACGCCGAACACCGGCTCGAGCCACTCGCCCAGCGGCGCGACGACGACGAGCAGGAAGCCGGCGGCGACCGACCCGATCGCGAGCAGCACCATCGGCACCGTCATCACCGGCGGCGACTCGTGCGGGTGCACGCCGGGCGTCCACCGCTGCCGGCCGAAGAAGGTCATGATCATCAGCCGGGTCATGTAGAAGGCGGTGAGCCCCGCGCCGACGACGGCGACCGCGCCGAGCAGCCAGCCCGACCAGCCGCCGCGGTCCAGCGCGGCCTCGATGATCGCGTCCTTGGTCCAGTAGCCGGACAGGAACGGGAAGCCGATCAGCGCGAGGTAGCCCAGGCCGAAGGTGACGAAGGTGACCGGCAGCTTCCTGGCCAGCCCGCCGAAGCGGCGCATGTCCACCTGGTCGTCCATCGCGTGCATGACCGACCCGGCGCCGAGGAAGAGCCCGGCCTTGAAGAAGCCGTGGGTGAGCAGGTGCGCGATCGCGGCGGCGTAGCCGACCGGACCCAGGCCCACGGCCAGGAACATGTAGCCGATCTGGCTGACCGTGGAGTACGCCAGCACCTTCTTGATGTCGTCGTACGCGCAGCCCACGATCGCGCCGTAGAGCAGCGTCACCGCGCCGACGGCGAGGACGACCGTGCGTGCGGTGGGCGTGAGGTCGTAGATCGGCGCCGAGCGGGCGATGAGGTAGACGCCGGCGGTGACCATCGTGGCGGCGTGGATGAGCGCCGAGACCGGCGTCGGGCCCTCCATCGCGTCGGGCAGCCACGCCTGCAGCGGGAACTGGCCGGACTTGCCGCACGCGCCGAGGAGGAGCAGCAGGCCCAGCGCCGTGAGCGTGCCGCCAGCCAGGGCGCCGACCCCGCCGAAGACGCCCTCGTAGGAGACCGTCCCGAGCTGGGCGAACATCACGAAGATGGCCAGCGCCAGGCCGACGTCGCCGACGCGGTTCATGACGAACGCCTTCTTCGCGGCGGTGGCCGCGGCCGGGCGCTCGTGCCAGAACGCGATGAGCAGGTAGGACGCGAGGCCCACGCCCTCCCAGCCGACGTAGAGGGCCACGTAGTTGTCGCCGAGGACGAGCAGCAGCATCGCCGCGACGAAGAGGTTCAGGTAGGCGAAGAACCGGCGGCGGCGCGGGTCGTGCGCCATGTAGCCGATCGAGTAGACGTGGATGAGCGCGCCCACGCCGGTGATCAGCAGCATGAAGGTGGCCGACAGCGGGTCGACCAGCAGGCCGGCCTGCACGTCGAGCTGCCCGGCCGAGATGAAGGTGAACAGGTCGACGTCGACCGCGCGTTCCTCCAGGCCGGCCAGCTGTACGGTGCACGCCAGCGCGACGGCGAACGCGACGACGATGGTCGCCGTCCCCAGCAGGTGCCCCCAGCGGTCGGTGCGCCGTCCGCCCAGCAGGAGGACCGCGGCACCGGCCAGCGGTAGTGCGATGACCAGCCACGAGGCCGACAGCAGGCCCTCGGCGGCGACGGTGTCCACGTGTACCCCGGCTCCCGTCAGTACTTGAGCAGGTTGGCGTCGTCGACCGACGCCGACCGGCGGGTCCGGTAGATCGACATGATGATGGCGAGGCCGACGACGACCTCCGCGGCGGCGACGACCATGACGAAGAAGGCCATGATCTGGCCGTCGACGGTGCCGGTGGACCGGGCGAAGGTGACCAGCGTCAGGTTGACCGAGTTGAGCATCAGCTCGACGCACATGAACACGACGATCGCGTTGCGCCGCACGAGCACGCCGACGGCGCCGATGGTGAACAGGATCGCGGCCAGCACCAGGTAGTGCGTGAGGCTCATGCCCGGTCCTCCGGGGTGGTCGTGCCCAGGGCGGCGTCGGGGCTGCCGAGCTGGCCCCGGTCGGTGGGACGCGGCATCTGGTCGGGCTCCCGCGCCTCGATGCCGGTGGCCAGGCTGTCCTCGGCGGTGCGCCCGTCGGGGAGCAGTGCGCCGGTGGCCACGGAGTTGGCGCGGGCGAACACACCGGGGCCGGGCAGCGTCTGCGGCCGGTCGGTGAGGAAGCGGGCCCGCGAGAGCTCCTTCTGCGTCTGCCGGCTGCCGGGCTCGCGCTCGATGTGGGCGAGGACCATCGCGCCCACCGCGGCGGTGATCAGCAGCGCGCTGGTGACCTCGAAAGCCAGCAGGTAGCGGGTGAACAGCACCTCGGCGATCGTGTCGATGTTGCCGGTCCCGCCCTGCGCGTCGGACAGGCCCACGACCGCGGTGCCCTCCGTGGCGCGCGCGATCCCGGCGCCGACCAGCCCGGCGAACCCGACGCCGAGGACCGTGGCCGCCACCCGCTGGCCGCGCAGCGTCTCGACCACCGAGTCGGAGGAGTCGCGGCCGACCAGCATGAGCACGAACAGGAACAGGATCATGATCGCGCCGGTGTAGACGATGATCTGCACCGCGCCGAGGAAGGGCGCGGACTGGATCACGTAGAAGACGCCCAGGGCGAGCATCGTGTTGACCAGCCACAGCGCCGAGTGGACGGCGTTGCGGCTGAACACCATCCCCAGCGCCCCGGCCAGCGCGACGGGGCCGAGGATCCAGAACGCGACGGCCTCGCCGGTGCCGATGGCGACGTCGGTCATGCCCGCTCCACCGTGACCGGCTCGGCCGCCGACCCCTGCTGCGGGTCGCGCAGGTAGTAGGCCTGGTCGTCACCGAGCCGCATGGCGTGCGGCGGCGCCTCCATGCCGGGCAGCAGCGGGGCCATGAGCTGTTCCTTGGTGTAGATCAGGTCCTGCCGGTTGTCGTCGGCCAGCTCGAAGTCGTTGCTCATCGTCAGCGAGCGGGTCGGGCAGGCCTCGATGCACAGCCCGCAGAAGATGCAGCGCAGGTAGTTGATCTGGTAGATGCGGCCGTACCGCTCACCGGGGCTGTAGCGGGCGTCCTCGGTGTTGTCGCCGCCCTCGACGTAGATGGCGTCGGCCGGGCACGCCCAGGCGCACAGCTCACAGCCGATGCACTTCTCCAGCCCGTCGGGGTGCCGGTTGAGCACGTGCCGCCCGTGGTAGCGCGGCTTGGTGACCTTGGGCGTCTCCGGGTACTGCTCGGTGGTCACCTTCTTGAACATCTGGCCGAAGGTGACGCCGAAGCCCTGACCGGGCGCCGGCAGCAGGCTGCGCCGGGGCGCGGGTGCGCCGCCGTCGCGGCCGGCCCGCTCGACCTCCCCGCCGTTCCGGCGGGCGGGGGTGGCTCCCGAGGGGGTCCGCTCAGACATCGCCGTCCTCCTGTGCGCTGGTCGCGGTGCCGCCCCGGCGCCCGCTGCTGACGACGCCGCCCTCGGGACGCCCCGCGCCCACGGGCTCGGCGCGGCGCAGCCGTGGGGACGGCGGCACGGTGAGGTCCATGGGCGGCACCGGGAAGCCGCCCTCGGCGCGCGACGGGCCGGTGCGCTGCGCCGGGCGGCGCCGCGGCCCGGCCGGCGGCAGGACCTCGGCCTCGGGCTCGGGGTCGGTGGCGTGGACACCGCCGGCCGCCGCCTCCTCCGCCATGAGCCGGGTGTCGCGGTTGGCGGCGCGGCTGGCCAGGGAGAGCCCGAGCAGCACCAGCAGCGCGATCGGGACGCCCACGAACACCGCCACCTCACCGGTGGACAGGCCGGCCTCCCGGGAGACGGTGCGCATCGTGGCGACGGCGAGGATCCACACCAGCGCCGTCGGGACCAGGACCTTCCAGCCGAAGCGCATGAACTGGTCGTAGCGCAGCCGGGGCAGCGTGCCGCGCAGCCAGATGAAGACGAACAGCGCGACGCAGACCTTGAGGAAGAACCACAGCAGCGGCAGCCAGCCGGTGTTGGCGCCGTCCCAGATCGAGATCGGCCACGGTGCCCGCCAGCCCCCGAGGAACAGCGTCGCGGCCAGCGCCGAGACGGTGACCATGTTGATGTACTCGGCCAGGAAGAACAGCGCGAACTTCAGCGACGAGTACTCGGTGTGGAAGCCGCCCACCAGCTCGCTCTCGGCCTCGGGGAGGTCGAAGGGCGCGCGGTTGGTCTCGCCGACGACGGCGATCGCGTAGATGACGAAGCTGACCGGCAGCAGGACCGCGAACCAGCTCGGCCCGGTGAACTCCAGGCCGAAGAACGACAGCTGGTTGCCGTCGGCCTGCGCGGCGACGATCTCCGAGGTCGACATCGTGCCGGCGTAGAGGAACACCGCGACGATCGACAGGCCCATCGCGATCTCGTAGCTGACCATCTGCGCGGCGCTGCGCAGGCCGCCGAGCAGGGGGTAGGTCGAGCCCGAGGCCCAGCCGGCCAGCACGATGCCGTAGACGCCCATCGCCGAGCAGGCCAGGACGATGAGCACCCCGATGGGGGCGTCGGTGAGCTGCAGCGGGGTGCGCTCGCCGAAGATGCTCACCGTCGGGCCGAGCGGGATGACCGAGAAGGCCAGGAACGCCGGGACGGCGGCGATCACCGGTGCCAGGAAGTAGACCGGCTTGTCCGCGAGCGCCGGCATGATGTCTTCCTTGAACGCCAGCTTCAGCCCGTCGGCGAGGCTCTGCAGCGACCCGCGCGGGCCGACCCGGTTGGGGCCGGAGCGCTGCTGCATCCGGGCGACGACCTTGCGCTCGAAGACGATCGCGAACAGCGTCATCGCGACCAGCACCGCGAAGACGCCGACGACCTTGATGAGGACGATCCACCAGACGTCGGTGCCGAAGTCCTCGAGGGTCGGCTGGTCGGTCGCGGCGAGGATCACGACCGCGCTCCGGAGGCCGTGGCACCGGTGCGGACGCCGCTGAGCCGGACGAGCCCGCCGGGCGCCGTCCCGAGGTCGGTCCGCACCTCGCTGCCGGGTGAGCGCATCGGCAGCCACACCACGCCGTCGGGCATCTCGGTGACGGCCACCGGCAGGGTCACCGACCCGGCGGCGCCGGTGACGGTGAGCAGCTCGCCGTCGGCCACGCCCAGGCGGGCGGCGGCCTCGACGCCCAGCCGGGCCACCGGCGGGCGGGCGGTGCCGGCCAGCTCGGGCTCGTCGCGCTGCAGCGTGCCGACGTCGAGCAGCTGACGCCAGGAGGCCAGCAGCGCCTCCCCCTCCCCGGGCTCCGGCGCCACGGCCGGCGCGACGACCAGGCCGGCACCGTCGGCGCGGGTGCCGGTGTCGCCCAGCGCGGCGAGCTCGGCGCGGGCCGACTCGGGCGTGGGCAGCCGCAGGTCGGCGTCGAGGGCGTCGGCCAGGCCGTGCAGGACCCGGCCGTCGGTCAGCCGGCCGGTGCCGTGCAGCGTGGCGTCGAAGGAGCGCACCCGGCCCTCCCAGTCGAGGTAGCTGCCGGCCTTCTCCGGGGCCGCGGCCACGGGCAGGACGACGTCGGCGCGCTCGGTGACGGCGGTGGGCCGCTGCTCGAGGCTCACGACGAACGACGCGGCGGCCAGGGCCTCCTCGGCGAGCGCCGGGTCGGGCAGGTCGGCGGGGTCGACGCCGCCGACGACGAGGCCGGCCAGCCGCCCGTCGCGGACCGCGGTGAGGATGCCGGTGGTGTCGCGCCCGGGCGCCGAGGGCAGGTCGACGGGGTCCACGCCCCACAGCGCGGCCACCTCGGCGCGGGCGACGGGGTCCTCGACCGGCCGCCCGCCGGGGAGCAGCGCCGGCAGCGCGCCGGCCTCGACAGCGCCGCGCTCACCGGCCCGCCGCGGCACCCAGGCCAGCCGGGCGCCGGTGGCGCGGGCGAGGGCGGCCAGCGCGCTGAACGCGCCGGGCACCTCGGCCAGCCGCTCGCCGGCGACGACGACCGCGCCCGGCTGGCGCAGCGCCTCGACGGCGGGACCACCCCAGCTGCCCTCGGCCAGCGCGGCCAGGGCGCGGGCCTCCTCACCGGGCCGGGTGACCAGCACGGTGGCCTGCAGCTTCTGCGCGGCGCGGGTGGCGAACGGCGCGAGGTCGTAGACGGCCAGCGAGCCCTTGCGCACCGCGCGGCGCAGGCGGAGGAAGACGATCGGCGACTCCTCCTCCGGCTCGAACCCGGCCAGCAGCACGGCCGGGGCGGCGGTGAGGTCGTCGTAGGTGACCGCGCCGCGCCCCGGGCCGGTGCCGGCGACGTGCGCGGCGAGGAACTCCTGCTCCTCGGCCGAGTGCGCGCGGGCGCGGGCGTCGACGTCGTGGGTGCCGAGCGCGACGCGGGCGAACTTGGCGTAGGCGTAGGCGTCCTCGACGGTGAGCCGGCCGCCGGGCAGCACGCCGACCCCGCCGGCGGCCCGCGCGGCGCGCAGGCCCTCGGCGGCCGCGTCCCAGGCCTCCGGCCACGAGGCGGGCTGGAGCACGCCGTCGCGCCGCACGAGCGGGGTGTCGAGCCGGTCGTTGGTGGCGGCGTAGCGGAACGCGTAGCGGCCCTTGTCGCAGGTCCACTCCTCGTTGACCTCCGGGTCCTCCCCGGCCAGTCGGCGCATGACCTTGCCGCGCCGGTAGTCGGTGCGCATGGAGCAGCCCGAGGAGCAGTGCTCGCAGACCGAGGGCTCGCTGCGCAGGTCGAAGGGCCGCGACCGGAACCGGTACTGCGCGCTGGTCAGCGCGCCGACCGGGCAGATCTGCGTGGTGTTGCCGGAGAAGTAGGAGGAGAAGGGCTCGTCCTCGTAGACGGCGACCTGCTCCAGCGCGCCCCGCTCGAACAGCTCGATGAACGGGTCGCCGGCGACCTGCTGGGAGAAGCGGGTGCAGCGGGCGCACAGCACGCAGCGCTCGCGGTCGAGCAGGATCTCGGTGCTGATCGGCAGCGGCTTGGGATAGGTCCGCTTGACGTCGACGAAGCGGGTCTCCGACCGGCCGTTGCTCAGCGCCTGGTTCTGCAGCGGGCACTCGCCGCCCTTGTCGCAGACCGGGCAGTCCAGCGGGTGGTTGATCAGCAGCAGCTCCATCGTGCCCTGCTGCGCCTTGTCGGCGACCGCGCTGGTGAGCTGCGTCTTCACCGCCATCCCGTCGGTGACCGGCATGGTGCAGGAGGCCACCGGCTTGCGCTGGCCCTCCACCTCGACCAGGCACTGACGGCACGCGCCGACCGGGTCCAGCAGCGGGTGGTCGCAGAACCGCGGGATCTGGATGCCGACCATCTCGGCGGCCCGGATGATCAGCGTCCCCTTGGGCACCGCGACGTCGAACCCGTCGATGGTGCAGTGGACGGCGTCGGGCGGGGTGTGCGGCCCCGGGGCGCCCGGCGGCAGCGCCGGCGCGGGCTCGGGGGCGGTGGGCGTCAACGTCACGAGGCGACTCCGACGGGCTCGAGCCGCAGGGAGCGGCCCAGGCGGGCCTGCTCCTCGGGCGGCAGCAGGGCGACGTAGTCGTCGCGGAAGTACTTGAGGGAGGAGGTGATGCAGCTCGTCGCGCCGTCACCGAGGGCGCAGAACGAGCGGCCGAGGATGTTGTCGCAGGTGTCGGTGAGCAGGTCGAGGTCGGCCGCCGTCCCGCGGCCGTCGACCAGCCGCTGCAGCACCTGCACCAGCCAGTAGGTCCCCTCGCGGCACGGCGTGCACTTGCCACAGGACTCGTGGGCGTAGAACTCGGTGAACCGCAGGGTGGCCTCGACGATCGAGTCGGTCTCGTCGAACACCATGAGCGCCGTCGTGCCGAGCATGGAGCCCGCGGCGGCGACCGAGTCGAAGTCGAGCGGGACGTCGAGGTGCTCGGCGGTGAAGTACGGCGTCGACGAGCCGCCCGGCGTCCAGAACTTCAGCTCGTGCCCGGGGCGCACCCCGCCGGCCATGGCCAGCAGCTCGCGCATCGTGGTGCCCATCGGGGCCTCGTACTGGCCGGGGCGCACCACCCGGCCCGACAGCGAGTAGATCTTGGGCCCGGGCGACTTCTCCGGCCCGAACTGCTTGAACCAGTCCGCGCCGCCGCGGACGACGAACGGCACGGTGGCCAGCGTCTCCACGTTGTTGATGACGGTGGGGGCGCCGTAGAGACCGGCGACCGCGGGGAACGGCGGCTTGAGGCGCGGCTGGCCGCGGTAGCCCTCGAGCGAGTCGAGCAGCGCGGTCTCCTCGCCGCAGATGTAGGCCCCGGCGCCGGCGTGCACGACCAGCTCCAGGTCGTAGCCCGAGCCCAGGACGTCGCTGCCGAGGTACCCGGCCGCGTAGGCCTCCTCGACGGCGGACACCAGCCGGCGGTGGGCGTGCACGGCCTCGCCACGCACGTAGATGACGGCGAACCGGCAGCGGATCGCGTACGCCGAGATGATCACGCCCTCCACCAGGGAGTGCGGGTCGGTCATCATCAGCGGCAGGTCCTTGCACGTACCCGGCTCGCCCTCGTCGGCGTTGACCACGAGGTACTTGGGCATGGCGGCCGGCCCGGTGGGCGTCTCCCCCGGCTTGGGCTGCGGGATGAAGCTCCACTTCATGCCGGTGGGGAAGCCGGCGCCGCCGCGGCCGCGCAGGCCGGAGTCCTTGACCAGCGAGACCAGCTCGTCGGGCTGCATCGACAGCGCGGTGCGCAGCGCGGCGTAGCCGTCGAGGGACTCGTAGGTGGACAGCCGCCAGGGCTGGTCGGCGCCCCAGCGCGAGGTGAGGACGGGGGTGAGGGGCACGGTGCTCAGGCCTCCCGGGGCGAGGGCCCCTGGCCGGAGGTGCCCGGCTCGGTGCCCGCGGGGGTGTCGGGGGTGGGACGGGAGCCGCCGGGCGTGCGCCGGCCGTACTCGGTCCCGCGGTCGGGGTGGGTCTGCGCGGCGCCGGCCCGCTCGGCCGGGTTGTCGGCGGCCGCGACGCGGGCGTCGGCGGCCTCCTTCTCCGGCGTCTTCCCCTCGTCGCCGGAGGGGGCCACGGTGTCGGCCGGCTCTCCGCCGTCGGCGGGCTGCGGCTCGGGGCCGTCCATGGGCGGCGCGGTCTCGCCCCGCTCGGCGGCCAGGCGGACGCCGGCCAGGGTCGGGCCCCACTCCCCCGGCGCGTCGACGGCGGCGCGCGCGGCACCGGCGTCGGCGTGCTGGGAGAAGCCGGCGAGCTGCCGGGAGACGCCGCGGAAGTCGGTGAGCGGCGCGCCGCGGGTGGGCAGCGGCTTCTCGCCCCGGCGCAGCGCCGCGACCAGCGCGCGGGCGCTCTCGACGTCCTGCTGGTCGTAGAACTCGTAGTCGACGGTGACGACCGGCGCGTAGTCGCAGGCGGCCAGGCACTCGGCGTGCTCGAGGGTGACCGAGCCGTCGGCCGCCGTCTCGTCGTGGTGGACGTCGAGGTCGGCGGCGAGCGCGTCGAGGATCCGCTGCCCGCCGAGGACGGCGCACAGCGTGTTGGTGCACACGCTGACCAGGTGCCGGCCGGTCGGTCGGCGCTTGTACATCGTGTAGAACGTCGCGACCGCGCCGACCTCCGCCTTGGTCAGCCCGAGCTCCTCGGCGCACAGCGCGACGCCCTCGGGCGAGACGTAGCCCTGGTAGCTCTGCACCAGGTGCAGCATCGGCAGCAGCGCCGAGCGCGGCTGCGGGTAGCGGGCCATGATCTCCCGCGCCTCGAGCCGGGTCTGCTCGGTCAGCGGCGGGAGGTCGGCGGGGGCGGGCTGCACGGGGCTGTCGACCAGTCCCGTCGTCGCCGCGCCCTCCGCCGAGCCGGGCAGCGCGCTCATCGGTCCACCCCTCCCATGACGGGGTCGATGGAGGCGATCGCGGCGATGACGTCGGCGATCATGCCGCCCTCGCTCATGGCCGCGGTCGCCTGCAGGTTGACGAAGCTGGGGTCGCGCACGTGCACGCGGAACGGCCGCGTGCCGCCGTCGCTCACCACGTGGTAGCCGAGCTCCCCGCGGGGCGACTCGACCGGCACGTAGACCTGGCCGGCCGGCACCCGGAAGCCCTCGGTGACCAACTTGAAGTGGTGGATGAGGGCCTCCATCGAGGTGCCCATGATGTGGCGGACGTGGTCGAGGGACTGGCCCATGCCGTCGGCGCCGAGCGAGAGCTGGGCCGGCCACGCGATCTTGCGGTCCTCGACCATGACCGGTCCGGGCTCGAGCCGGTCCAGCGCCTGCTCGACGATCTTCAGCGACTCGGTCATCTCGGCCATGCGCACGAGGAACCGGCCCCAGGCGTCGCTGGTGTCGGCGGTCGGCACCTCGAAGTCGTAGGTCTCGTAGCCGAGGTAGGGGTCGACCTTGCGCAGGTCCCACGGCAGGCCGGCGGCGCGCAGCACCGGCCCGGTGACGCCGAGCGCCAGGCAGCCGGTGACGTCGAGGTAGCCGACGTCCTTGAGCCGGCGCTGCCAGATCGGCTGGCCGGTGAGCAGCTTGTGGTAGCCGGCCAGCCGCTCGGGCATGATCGCCAGCCACTCGCGGATCGAGTCCTCCACGCCGGCCGGGAGGTCCTGGGCCACGCCGCCGGGGCGGATGTAGGCGTGGTTCATCCGCAGGCCGGTGATCTCCTCGAGCACGTCGAGGCACAGCTCCCGCTCGCGGAAGCCGTTGGTCATGCCGGTCAGCGCGCCGAGCTCCATGCCGCCGGTGGCCAGGCCGACCAGGTGCGAGGCGATCCGGTTGATCTCCATGACCATCACGCGGATCGTCTGCGCCCGCTGCGGCACCTCGATGCCGAGCAGCTTCTCCACGGCCATGCAGTAGGCGGCCTCGTTGTACAGCGGGGCCAGGTAGTCCATGCGGGTCACGAACGTCGTGCCCTGGGTCCAGTTGCGGTACTCGACGTTCTTCTCGATGCCGGTGTGCAGGTAGCCGATGACCACCCGCGCCTTGGTCACCGTCTCGCCCTCGAGGTCGAGGACCAGCCGCAGGACGCCGTGCGTCGAGGGGTGCTGGGGCCCCATGTTGACGACGAGGCGCTCCTCGCCGCTGTGGTCCACCCCGAGGGTCTGGTCCCAGTCGCCGCCGGTGACGGTGTAGACGCGGCCCTCGGTGGTCTGGCGGGAGCCCGCGTACGGGTCGTATCCGGTCGTGGTCACCGGTAGCTCCGGCGGGTGTCGGGCGGCGGGATCGTCGCGTCGTGGTACTCCACCGGCACGCCGCCGAGGGGGTAGTCCTTGCGCTGCGGGAACCCGTCCCAGTCGTCGGGCATGAGGATCCGGGTCAGCGCCGGGTGGCCGTCGAAGACGATGCCGAACATGTCGTGCGTCTCCCGCTCGTGCCAGTCCGCCGTTGGGTAGACCGAGGACACCGACGGCACGTGCGGGTCCTCGACCGTGACGGCGACCTCCAGGCGGATCCGCCGCCGGTAGGTCATGGAGGTCAGGTGGTAGACGACGTGCAGCCGCGGCCGGCCGTCGCTCGCCGCGGGGCCGCCGCTGTCGAGGTAGTCGACACCGGAGACGCTGCTGCACAGCTCGAAGCGCAGGGCGTCGTCGTCGCGCAGCGCCTGGACCAGGGTCAGCAGGTGCTCGCGGGCGACGAAGTAGGTGATCTCCCCGCGGTCGACGAGGACGCGCGGCACGGCGGCGGCGTAGGTGGCCGCGCCGACGGCGTCGATGAGCGCGTCGGTGACCTCGTCGAACCAGCCGCCGTAGGGGCGGTCGGTGGAGTGCAGCGCCACCGCGCCGCCGGGCTCGACGCGGACCAGGCCGCCGAAGCCGGAGGTGTCGCCGCTGCCGCTGACGCCGAACGCGCCCTTGCGGAAGCCGCCGCCGCCCGCGGACGCGCCGCGCGAGGCGTCGGCGCCGCTGCGGTCGCCGGGGCCGGTCACCGGGACCCGCCGCGCGGGCCGGGGAGCAGGACCGCGTCGCCGCCGCGCTGCTCGATGGCGAACTGGCCGGTGCGCCCGAGCGCCGCGGCCTGCTCGTAGGCCGCCCGCTGGGTCTTGTCGGCGCGGACGCTCGAGGGCATCTCGACCAGCAGATCGGGCGCGCGGCCCTCGGCCCGGTCCTCCTCGAGCTGGCGGGCGCGCCGGGCGCCGAGCGGCTCGTTCTGGATCTTGTGGTGCAGCTTGAGGATGGCGTCCATCAGCATCTCCGGACGCGGCGGGCAGCCGGGCAGGTACATGTCCACCGGGACGACGTGGTCGACGCCCTGCACCACCGCGTAGTTGTTGAACATGCCGCCGGAGCTGGCGCAGACACCCATCGCGAGCACCCAGCGCGGCTCGGGCATCTGGTCGTAGATCTGCCGCAGGACCGGGGCCATCTTCTGGCTCACCCGGCCGGCCACGATCATCAGGTCGGCCTGGCGCGGGGAGGCCCGGAAGACCTCCATGCCGAAGCGGGCGAGGTCGTAGCGGCCGGCACCGGTGGCCATCATCTCGATGGCGCAGCAGGCCAGGCCGAAGGTCGCCGGCCACAGCGAGGACTTGCGCGTCCAGTTGACCAGCTTCTCGACGGTGGTCAGCAGGAAGCCGCTCGGCAGCTTCTCCTCGAGACCCATGTCAGCTCCCTGCCGCCGGCGTCGTGGCCGCCGGGCTCATGACCGTCAGTCCCACTCGAGGCCGCCGCGGCGCCAGACGTAGGCGTAGGCGAGGAAGACGGTGGCGATGAACACGACCATCTCGACCAGGCCGAACAGCCCCAGCGCGTCGTTGGCGACGGCCCACGGGTAGAGGAAGACGATCTCGATGTCGAAGACGATGAAGAGCATCGCCGTCAGGTAGTACTTCACCGGGAACCGGCCGCCCTGCAGCGGCTGGTCGACCGGCTCGATGCCGCACTCGTAGGCCTCGAGCTTGGCCCGGTTGTAGCGGCGGGGGCCCACGAACGGTGCCACCGTCACCGAGAACAGGGCGAAGGCCGCGGCGAGCGCGAACAGCCCCACGATGGGCACGTACGTGGACAGCACAGGGCCTCCCCTCGGATCCAACGGCGCTTGTGAAGAAATTCACAAACTGGCTCCATGAGCCTATGCCGCGGTCCTGCGGATCGGAAGCGCGGGGGGTGAGTGAGTTCACACCGTCGCGTCACGGTCTGGTCACGGACACGGACCGCCGCGCGGTCAGACCGAGGGCGTCAGCCGGGTGAGCAGGGCGATCGTGCGGTCGAAGCGGTCGCCGTCGCGGCCGTCGGAGAGGTTGCCCATCAGCCGCAGCGCCGCGCTGACCATCGCCGGGCGCTTGAGCCCGTGCGCCGTGGCGAAGCGGACGAGGCCGGGGCGGTCGAGCAGCGCCAGGAAGGCCGTCCCGAGGCGGTGGTGGCGGCCGTAGGCCTCCTGCAGCCGGGCGGGGTAGCCGCGCAGGACGGCCTCCCGCGCCGGGCCCTCGGGCGCCGCCAGGGCCGCGGCCGCGGTCTCCCCGGCCATGCGCCCCGTCTCGAGGGCGTAGCTGATGCCCTCGCCGTTGAACGGGTTGACGACGCCGGCCGTGTCGCCGGCCAGGAGCAGCCCGCGCGTGTAGGCCGGGCTGCGGTTGAGCGCCATGGGCAGGCCGGCGCCGCGCAGCGGGGTGACCGCGTGCTCCTCGCCGAGCTGCCACTCCGGCGGCAGGGTGGCCAACCAGCGCCGGAGCACCGTGCGGGGGTCGACGTCGCCGCCGCGCCGGGTGTCGAGCAGGCCGAAGCCGACGTTGGCGGTGCCGTCGCCCATGCCGAAGGACCAGCCGTAGCCGGGCATCGAGTCGGCGGTGGGGCCGTCGGCGGAGAGGTCGAAGGAGATGTCGAGGTAGGGGTCCTCGCCGCGCGGCGTCTCCACGTAGCGGCGGACGGCGACGCCGAGCGGGCGGTCCTCGCGGCGGGTCAGCCCGATCGCCTTGGCCAGCCGGCCCGAGAGGCCCTCCGCGGAGACGACGAGCGGCGCGCGCCAGGTGACCGGCTCCTTGCCGGGACCCGCCTGCGCGCGCACGCCCACGACCCGGCCGGCGTCGTCGAGCAGCGGGTCGGTGACGGTGACGTCCTGCTCGAGCCGGGCGCCGGCGGCCACGGCGTGCTCGGCGAGCATCGGGTCGAGGTCCTTCCGCGCCCGGATGAGGCCGTGGTCGGGCCACGAGGACAGCCGTGGCCAGTCGACCTCGACCACCTGGCCGCCGCCGAAGACCCGCAGCCCGCGGTGCCGCACCCAGCCGGCGGCCGGCGAGACGTCGACGCCCATGTCGTCGAGCGCCTTCACCCCGCGGGGGGTGAGGCCGTCGCCGCAGACCTTCTCCCGCGGGAACCGGGCCTTCTCCAGGACGACGACGTCGCGCCCGGCACCGGCCAGCGCCCAGGCGGCGGCCGATCCCGCGGGTCCCGCGCCGACCACCACGACGTCGGCGCTGCCCCCGCCGGCCGGACTCGTCACGCGCTGGCTCCCTCGTCGTCGTCGGCCCCGGGTGGACCGGCGTCCGAGCCTAGGCGGGCCCCGGACCCGCGGCGCCGGCGAGCGCGGAGCGGACCTCGTCGTCGGTGGTCTCGCCGAAGTCGTCGTAGTGGCTGCCCACCGCGCCGAACGGCTCGGGGGTGAGCGGGCAGACCACCTCGTCGGCGTCCAGCGCGGCGCAGACGTCGGGGGTGCCCACCGGGACGGCGACGACGACCGCGGCGGGGCCGGCGGACCGGACGGCGGCGAGCGCGGCGCGCATGGTGGAGCCGGTGGCCAGGCCGTCGTCGGCGAGGACGACGGTGCGGCCGGCGAGGACGGGCGGCGGGCGGTCGCCGCGGTAGGCGGACTGGCGGCGGCGCAGCTCGGCGAGCTCGGCGCGGCGGACCTGCTCGGCGGCGCCGGGGTCGACCGCGACCCGCGCCAGCACGACCTCGCTGCGGACGCTCTCGACCGCCTCCCCCACGGCCGCCAGCGCGCCCATGGCCAGCTCCGGCCGGCCGGGCAGGCCCAGCTTGCGGACGGCGACGACGTCGAGCTCGGCGCCCAGCGCGGCGGCGATCTCCGCGGCGACCAGGACCCCGCCGCGGGGCAGGCCGAGGACGAGCGCGCCGGGTCCGAGCGGCACGGCGGTCGCGCGGGCGGGGTCGGTCAGGCACGCGGCGAGCTGCCGGCCGGCGTCACGCCGGTCGCGGTAGGGACGGCCGTGCACCGCGCGGCCGCTCAGACCGGCTGCGGCCCCGTGGGCGGAGGCGCGGTCGGGTCGGTGGGGCTGGGCTGCGGCAGCGGGGCCGGCGACGGCGGCGAGATGGGGTCCACCGGGGACGGCGACGGGCCGGGCGGCTCGGGCATCGGGGTCGGTGTCGTCATGTGCTGACGCTATGCCCGGGCGGGCGTTGTGGGACCCCCGTTCGCGTCGCGCGGACGCCGGTCAGGGGCGGCGGGCGCGGTGCAGGGCGACAATCCCGCCGGTGAGGTCGCGCCACTCGACGTCGGCCCAGCCCGCGGCCTGGATCCGCGTGGCCAGCGCGGCCTGGTCGGGCCACGCGCGGATGGACTCGGCCAGGTAGACGTAGGCGTCGGGGTTGCTGCTCACCGCGCGGGCGATCACCGGCAGCGCCCGCATGAGGTACTCGGTGTAGACGGTGCGGAACGGCGCCCACGTGGGGCTGGAGAACTCGCAGACGACGAGCGTGCCGCCCGGGCGCACCACGCGGGCGAACTCGCGCAGCGCGGCGTCGGGGTCGGCCACGTTGCGCAGGCCGAAGGAGATGACCAGTCCGTCGACGCTGGCGTCGGCGAGGGGCAGCGCCATCGCGTCGCCGGCCACCTTGGGCACCGGCCGGGCCGCGCCGGCGCGCAGCATCCCCTGCGAGAAGTCGCAGGCGATCGCGTGCACTCCCCCGGCGGCCAGCTCGACGGTGGAGACGGCGGTGCCGGCGGCCACGTCGAGGACGACGTCCCCCGGCCGGGCACCGAGCGCCTCCCGCGTGGCCCGCCGCCAGGACACGTCGCGGCCTCCGGAGAGCACGGTGTTGGTGAGGTCGTAGCGGCGCGCGACGCCGTCGAACATGGCCGCGACCTCGTGCGGCTGCTTGTCCAGACCGGCCCGCCGTCCGGCGGTGTGTGCGCTGTCTCGCCGGTCTGCCACGGCGGACGACGCTACCGGCTGCCTACGCTGGGGAGCGTGACGGCAGCGGCGGTGACCTCGCGGGACGCCGTCGCGCCCGCGTCCACCACCGTCGCCCTGCCCGACTCCCCCGACCTGCTCGCCCTGCTGCCCCGCGAGGGCGCGCTGTCGTGGGTCCGCCGCGGCGAGGGCCTGGTCGGCTGGGGCGAGGCCGACCGCCTCGAGGTCTCCGGCCCCGGCGCGCTGGCCGAGGCCGCCGCCTGGTGGGCCGAGCGCACCGCCGGGCCGGCCGTCGACGACGTGGGCGTGCCCGGCTCCGGCCCGGTCGTGTTCGCCAGCATCGCGTTCGACCCGGCCGTCGGGACGTCGGTGTTCGTCGTCCCGGAGGTCGTCGTCGGTCGCCGCGACGGCGTGGCCTGGGTGACCACCACCGGCGACGCCGACCCGCGCGACGTCCTGCCCGCCTCCCGCGAGCCGCTGCTCCCGCCGGCGTCCCGGCTCCGCTACGCCGACGGCGCCCTCGACCCGGCCACCTGGTGCGGCGCGGTGTCGGCCGCCGTGGACCGCATCGGCGACGGCGACCTCGCCAAGGTGGTGCTGGCCCGCGACCTGCTGGTCACCGCCGACGTGCGCCTGGACCCGCGCCGGCTGCTCGACCGGCTGGCCGCGCGTTTCCCCGACTGCTGGACCTTCGCCGTCGACGGCCTGCTCGGCGCGACGCCGGAGTTGCTGCTGCGCCGCACCGGCCGGCAGCTGTCGGCGCGGGTGCTGGCCGGCACCGCCCCGCGCGGCGCGGGCGCCGAGGACGAGCGGCTGGCCGCGGGCCTGCTGACCAGTGCCAAGGACCGCGCCGAGCACGCCCTCGCCGTCGACTCGCTGGTGCGCGCGCTGGACCCGTACTGCACCGCGCTGTCGGTGCCGGAGGGGCCCTCGCTGCTCACGCTGGCCAACGTGCGGCACCTGGCCACCGACGTCGTCGGGACCCAGCGCCGGTCGGGCGCGCGGGGGAAGGCGGGGCTGCTCGAGCTCGTCGACGCCGTCCACCCGACCGCCGCCGTCTGCGGCACCCCGCCCGACCGGGCCGCGGCCGTCATCGCCGAGCTCGAGGGCATGGACCGCGGCCGCTACGCCGGGCCGGTGGGCTGGCTCGACGGCCGCGGCGACGGCGAGTTCGGCCTGGCCCTGCGCTGCGCGCAGCTCAGCGACTCCGACCCGTGCTCGGCGCGGCTGTTCGCCGGCTGCGGCATCGTCGCCAGGTCCGACCCCGCCGCCGAGCTGGCCGAGACCCAGTCGAAGTTCGCCGCGTTCCAGGCCGCGCTGGAGAGCTGACGCGGCCGGGCCCGCACCGGCGCCGGCCGGGTTGAGCGGTCGGGGACGGCGAGGGCCCCGGCCGCGCAGTGCGGTCGGGGCCCTCGTCGGGGGCGGGGATCAGCCCGCGTAGTTCACGTGCACGTGGTCGAAGTGGTTCGCGGTCACGCCGCCGCGGTCCTCCATCGCCCGCCAGGCGGCGTCCGGCGAGGTGAGGATCCGCTGCTCCCAGATGACGTACTCGACGCCGAGCTCGGCCCAGTGGTCGATGTGGTACTGGGCGATCGCGTCGCCGAGGGCGGCGTCGGACATGACCATGTAGTCCACGGCCAGGCCGGACGGGTGACCCGCCGGGTCGACCGCGCTGGCGCGGGTACCGCCGAGGGTGATGTCGGCGGCGCCGGGCACGTTGCTGACGACGGCGTCGGCGGCGGCCTGCGCCTGCGACTTGAGCGCGCCGGCGGTGTTGGACACGTGCGCGGTCGCCGACGTCGGCGCGACCTGCGGAGCCGCCTCGGCCAGCGGCGGGGTGGCGGCCGGGGCCGCGTTCCCGGCGACGACCGCGGTCGTCTCCGGCGCCGCGGGAGCCGCGGGCGCCGCGGGCGCCTCCGCGACAGGTGCCTCGGCGACGGAGCCGCTGACGGCGAGGACCTGGCCGGGGTAGATCCGGTTCGGGTTCGAGCCGATGACCTCGGCGTTGCGCTGGTACAGCTCGCGCCAGCTCTGGGCGTGCGCGGCGGCGATCTTGGCGACCGTGTCGCCCCAGCGGACGGTGTAGTCCTCGGTGGCGGCCTCGGCCGCCGCGGGCGCCGCCTGCTCGGCGGCGGGAGCGGCCGCGGGGGCCTCGACCACCGGGGCCGGAGCCGCGGGCGCCTCGGCGGCGGCCGCGGTCGTGCCACCGGCCAGGTACTTCCCGCAGGACGGCCACGCGCCGATGCCCTGCCCGGCGAGGACCGCCTCGGCGATCTGCACCTGCTGGGCGGGGGTGGCGAGGTCGGCGTGCGCGGCCAGATCGGTGCCGCCGAACGCGGCCCAGGTCGACTGGCTGAACTGCAGGCCGCCGTAGTAGCCGTTGCCGGTGTTGATGGCCCAGTTGCCACTGGACTCGCACTGGGCGACGCCGGACCAGTCGTGGGTGACGGAGGGGGCGTCGGAGGCCGAGGCGGCGGGCGTGCTCAGGACGCCGAGCCCGACGGCTGCGGCACCGGCGGCGACGGGGGCCTTGGCGATGACGGACTTGGTGCGGACATAGCGGGGTGCGCGGTGCTTGGGCATGAAAGTGATCTCCCGATCGCCGCCGGCGAGGTGAGCTGTCGGGTTCGGGCGATCGGTGCCCGGCCGCGGTCTGCGGCTTCACCCCGAGGCGCGCAAGGACAGGCCCCCGTGAGCCGTCGCGCGCCAGAAATGGGTCCCCCACCCCTGCCCTGGGAGTTGACGTGGGCGACCGGTGGGCAGGGTTTGGCGGACCGGCGCCGCGCTCTCTTGTTTGCTGAGCGCAGCCAAAACGTTACATATGGTCATGTGAACTGTCGTCGTGACGGCGGTCACATCGGGTGTCACCGCGGTGCTCGTGGGGCATCCCGTGACGTCGTCGTGATCGGGGGAGGCGGCCGGCGTCGCCACCTGCGGGGTTCCGGAACGCGCTGTTCGCCCCGCGTGGACGGACCGTTCCGTCCGCGGGGAGCCGGCCGCCGTCGGGGCGGGGCCGCGCCCCTTCTGCCGGGCGCCGTCGTGTGACGCACGCCATGACCGCGCCGCCCGCACGGACCGCGCCGCGGACCTCCCTGCGCCTCCCCCGACCTCCCTAGGGTCCCCGCATGGACATGCGACTCGAGGTGATCGGCATCCCGGTGAGCGACGTCGAGGCGGCGAAGGCCTTCTACGTCGACAGGGTCGGCTTCCTGCTCGACCACGACGTCAGCCCGGCTCCCGGCATGCGCGTGGTGCAGATGACCCCGCCGGGCTCCCCCTGCTCGGTGGTCATCGGCGAGGGCATGCCGCTCGGCGAGCCCGGCACCACCAAGGGCCCGCAGCTCGTCGTCGAGGACGTCGACGCGGTGCGCGGCGAGCTCGCCGGACGCGGCGTGCAGATCACCGAGGTCCAGCAGCTCGGCCCCGAGGGAGCCCCGGGCTCGCGGTTCGCGTTCTTCGCCGACCCCGACGGGAACGCCTGGTCGCTGCAGGAGATGCGGCGCTCCTGACCCGGCTCAGGCCAGCGCGCGGCCCGCGGCCTCGCGGAGGGATCCGGCGAGGTCGGCCTCGGCGCGCTGGTCGGTGCGGACGACGACCACCCGCGGACCGCGCAGCGCCAGGGCGGCCGGCAGCTCGTCCGCCGAGCCGATCGCCGCCGCCTCCCAGCCCATGGCCCGCGCGACACCGACCAGGTCGCGGCCGTGCGGGGTGCCGAACACCCGCCGGTAGTCGCGGGCGTACGCCGGCCGGCCCGGCTCGAGCTGGGCGAAGATCCCGCCGCCGTCGTTGTCGGGCACCACCACGGTGAGGTCGGGACGCGCCTCGCCGTCACCGGTGAGCAGCCCCTGCAGGTCGTGCAGGAACGTGAGGTCGCCCATCAGCGCCACCGCCGGGCCGCCGTGCGCGAGCGCCGCCCCCACGGCCGTGGAGACCGTCCCGTCGATGCCGGCGACGCCGCGGTTGGCCAGCACGGTCAGGTCCCCGCGCGGCACGGCCAGCCGGTCGACGTCGCGCACCGGCGTCGAGGAGCCGAGCACCAGCAGCGCGCCGGGCGGCAGCGCGGCGACGACGTCGCGGGCCAGCCGGGCGGCGGTCAGGCCCGCCTCGGCGTCGAGGGCGGCGTCGACGGTCGCGCCCACCCGGTCGGCGGCCGCCCGCCAGGCCGCCGCCCACGCGCCGTTCCCCGGCGGGCCGGACGGCGGCGCGGCACGGGTGACGAGGGCCGCCGCGCGGCCGGCGTCGGGCCAGCGGGGCGTGGTCACGACGGTCTCCACGCGCACCCGCGGGTCGGCCAGCAACGCCGACACCGGCCGGGACAGCGTCGGGCGGCCCACGACCACCACGCGCTCGGGGCGGTGCGCCTCGACCCAGTCGGCGACGCCGAGCAGCAGCGCCCCGCCGCGGACGGCGCCGTCGGTCCAGGCCCCGCCGCTCGGCTCGGCGACCACCGGCCAGCCCGCCGCGGCGGCGCCGGCGGCCCAGGCGCGGCCGACGGCGGGCGGCCCGTCGCCGGCGACGACGAGGGTGTGCGGCCCCTGCCCGAGGGGCTCAGCCGGCAGCGCCGACGGCGTCCCCGCGGTCCACGGCGCGCCGTCGTCCCGGCCGGCCCACGGGCCCTCCAGCGCCGGCTCGCCGTCGGGCAGCAGCGGGTCGCGCAGGGGCAGGTTCAGCTGCACCGGTCCGGGATCGCCCGACAGCGCGCCGGTGGCCGCCAGCAGCGCCCGAGACACCACCGAGCGCCAGTAGCGGTTCTGCGCCGCCTCGCGGCCGGCCTCGGGCACGCCCACGTCGGCCGCCCAGCGCACGGCGTCGCCGTAGAGCCCGGGCTGCTCGATCGTCTGGTTGGCCCCGGTGGCGCGCAGCTCCGGCGGCCGGTCGGCGGTCAGCGCCAGCAGCGGCACCCCGCTGACGTCGGCCTCGAGCACCGCGGCGTGCAGGTGCGCGGTCGCCGTCCCGGAGGTGGTGAGCACCGGCACCGGCCGGCCGGAGGCGCGGGCCAGGCCGACGGCGAGGAAGGACGCCGTCCGCTCGTCGATCCGCACGTGCAGCCGCAGCCGCCCGTCCCGCTCGGCGGCCGCGAGCGCGAGCGCGACCGGCGCCGATCGCGACCCGGGCGCGACGACGGCGTCGCGGACCCCGCCGCGGACCAGCTCGTCGACCAGCACGCGGGCCAGTGCGGTGGAGGGGTTCACGCGGCGAGCACCGCACCCAGCCGCTGCGTCCAGCGCGCGGCCACGTCGTCGGGGGCCGGGACGCCGGCCAGCCGGTCGGGCTCCGGGCGGGTCACCGGCAGCGCGCCGTCGACGGGCAGCAGCGGGGCGCCGGTGACGTCGCCGTCGAGCAGCGCGACCGTGGCCAGGCCGCAGGCGAAGGGCAGCTCCGGCAGCGCCGCGGCCAGCGCGACGCCCGCGGCGATGCCCACCGAGGACTCCAGTGCGGAGGAGACCACGCACGGCAGGCCGTGCGCCTCGGCCACCCGCAGCGCCGCGCGCACCCCGCCCAGCGGCTGCGCCTTGAGGACGACGACGTCGCCGGCCTCCCGCAGGTCGACGCCGAGCGGGTCGCCGGCGCGGCGCACGCCCTCGTCGACGGCGATCCGGACGTCGACGCGGCGGCGCAGCGCGGCGAGCTGGGCCAGGGTGGCGCAGGGCTGCTCGACGTACTCCAGGCCCACCCGGTCCAGCTCCCGGATCCGCGCGACCGCGGTGTCGACGTCCCACGCGGCGTTGGCGTCCACCCGGACCGCGCCGGCGGGGCCGAGCGCGTCGCGGACGGCCTCCACGCGGGCCAGGTCCTCGGCGGCGGTCTGGCCCGGCTCGGCGACCTTGACCTTCGCCGTGCGGCAGCCCGACGCCGTCACGATCGCGTGCGCGCGCCCGGCGTCCACGGCGGGGACGGTCACGTTGACCGGCACGGACGAGCGCACCGGCGCGGGCCAGCCCTCGAGGGCCGCCTCCGCCGCGGCCGCCCACCAGCGGCGGCTCTCGGTCACGCCGTAGTCCCAGAACGGGGAGAACTCGCCCCAGCCGGCCGGGCCGTGCACCAGCACGCCGTCGCGGACGTCGATGCCGCGGAAGCGCGTCCGCATCGGCACCGACCACACCGCCACCCGGTCGATCCCCGCGGGGAGGCCGGCGAGGGTGATCACGCCCGTCAGCGTATGTCGGGCGCGACGTAGGCTCGTTCGACGTGCCCCGGCAGCTGACCGTCCTCCCCGCGCCGGACGGACCCGACGCCGTCCTCGGCACGGTGCTGCCCGCCGTCCGCGCCGCCCTCGAGGGCACCGCGCCCCTGGCCGTCCTCCCGTCCGGGCCGCCCGCGGCCGCCGCCCGCGCGGTCCTCGCGCCGGACGAGCCGCTCGAGGACGGCGCCGACCTCGTCGTCGTGACCTCCGGGTCGACCGGCGGCGGGCGCGGGGTGCTGCTCCCGGCCTCGGCGCTGACCGCCTCGGCCGCGGGCACCGCCGCCCGGCTCGGCGGGCCGGGCGCCTGGCTGCTCGCGCTGCCGGTGTCGGCGATCGCGGGGATGCAGGTGCTCGTCCGGTCGGTCCTCGCCGGCACCGTCCCGACCGTGCTGGCGCCCGGCGAGGACCTCGCCGCCGCGGTCGCCCGGATGCCCGCCGGCCGGCGCTGCACGGCGATGGTCCCCACCCAGCTGCGCCGGTTCCTCGACCGGGAGCCGGAGGCGCTGCGCGCGTTCGACGCCGTCCTCGTGGGCGGCGCGGCCACCGACCCCGCCCTCCTGGCGCGGGCCCGCGAGGCGGGCGTCGCCGTGGTGACCACCTACGGCATGACCGAGACCGCGGGCGGCTGCGTCTACGACGGCGTCCCGCTCGAGGGCGTGCGCGTGCGGGTCGACGCCGAGGGCATCGCCGTCGGCGGGCCGGTGCTCGCCCTCGGGTACCGGCGCGACCCCGGGGGCACCGCCGCGGCGTTCGCCGGCGGGGAGTTCCGCACCCGCGACGCCGGGGCGCTCGGCCCGGACGGTCGGCTCACCGTCCTCGGCCGGCTCGACGACGTCGTGGTGACCGGCGGGGTCAACGTCGCCCCGCAGGCGGTCGAGGGCGCGCTGCGCGAGCACCCGGCCGTCGCCGACGCCGTGGTCTTCGGCCGGCCCGACGACGAGTGGGGGCAGCGGGTGGTCGCCGCCGTCGTCCCGGCGCCCGGCGCCGCGCCCGACCTCGCGGCGCTGCGGCCCTGGGTGACGCAGCGGCTGGGCGGCCCGTCGGCCCCGCGCGAGCTGCACCTCATCGGGTCGGTGCCGACCCTGCACACCGGCAAACCCGACCGCCGCGGCGTGGCCGCCCGGCTCGGCGGGCAGGCCCGCTGATGGCCACCCCCGCGCAGTGGGTGGCCGGCGCCCGCCCCCGCACCCTCCCCGCCGCCCTGGCGCCCGTCGTCGTGGGCACCGGGGCCGCGGCCGCGCTCGGCGGCTTCCGGCTCGTGCCCGCCCTGCTGGCGCTGCTCGTCGCCCTCGCGCTGCAGGTGGCGGTCAACTACGCCAACGACCACTCCGACGGCAGGCGCGGCACCGACGCCGACCGGGTCGGGCCGATGCGGCTGGTCGGCTCGGGCGCGGCGTCGGCCCGGTCGGTCCTCGTCGCGGCGCTGCTCGCCTTCGCCGTCGCGGGCGTCGCGGGGCTGGTGCTGGCGGCGCTGTCCAGCTGGTGGCTGGTCGCCGTTGGCGCGGTGTGCATCGCCGCCGCCTGGACCTACACCGGCGGGCCGCTGCCCTACGGCTACCGGGCGCTGGGCGAGGTGTTCGTCTTCGTCTTCTTCGGCCTGGTCGCCGTCGCCGGGACGACGTTCGTGCAGACCGGCCGGGTCGAGGGGCTGGCGCTGGCCGCCGCGGTGCCGATCGGCCTGCTGTCGACGGCACTGCTGGTGGTCAACAACCTGCGCGACGTCGAGGGCGACGCCCGGGTAGGCAAGCGCACGCTCGCGGTGCTGCTCGGCGACCGCGCCACCCGGCTGTTCTACGTGGCGTTGCTCGCCGTCGCGTTCGCCGTCGTCGTGGCGATCGGGATCGGCCGGCCGTGGGCGCTGCTCGCCCTGGTCGCCGTCCCGCTGGCGGTGCCGCCGTCACGGGTGGTGCTCTCCGGCGGCCGCGGGCCGGCGCTGATCGCCGCGCTGCAGGCCACCGGCCTGCTCACCCTCGCCACCGGCGTGCTGCTCGGCGCGGGGCTGGCGCTGTCGGGCTGAGCGGGGCTCAGGCGGCCTCGCCCGACAGGCGGGCGCGCAGCTCCTCCTTGCGGGCGCGGCGGGCGACGCTGCGGGCGGCCAGGCCCTCGGTCAGCCGGTCGCGCACCGGGCGCAGCAGGACCAGCGACACCGGCATCGACAGCAGCAGGCCGAACAGCAGCGCGGGGAAGCCGGGCAGCCCGACCACCCAGATGAGCGCGATCAGGGCGACGGCGATGGCCAGCCGGCCCAGCGTGTAGGCGAGCAGCCACGGCACGATCCGCGGCGGCGTCGCGGGGCCGCCGGTGGGCGCGCCCGGGGTGGTGCTCTCGGCCATGCTGCTGTCCTCCTGCGTGCGGTCGGGCGTCATCCCGTCCGGCCCTCCCACTTCGTGGAGAGCACGACGGTCGTGCGGGTGCGGGCGACGCCCTCGATCCTGTTCAACGCGTTGATGGCCGCCTCCAGTGCCGGGATGTCGGTCACCCGGACCTTGAGGACGTAGCCCTCGCTGCCGGCGACCCGCCAGCAGTCCTCCACCTCGGGCATCGCCCGCAGCGCCGCCTCGACGCCGGTGTCGTCGACGGCGTCGCTCTCGATCACGCCGACCAGCGCGGTCACGTCCAGCCCGAGGGCGGCGGGGTCGACGACGGCCCGGTAGCCGGTGACCACCCCGGAGGCCTCCAGCTTGCCCACGCGCTCGTGCACGGCCGGCGCGGAGAGGCCGACCTGCCGGGCCAGCTCGGCGTAGCTGGCCCGGCCGTTGGCACGCAGCAGGTCGATCAGCTGCCGGTCGACGGCGTCGATGGGAGCGCTCCGTCCTGGTCGGCGTCCGGGGGACGGCGGACCCGGGTCGCGGACCGCCCCACGAGTATCCCCACGCTCGTACGCTGGACGGCAGGGACGTGGTCGAGGAGGGGGAGCCGGGTGGCGGTCGTGCTGCTGGTGGTGGCGTTGGTGGTCGTCGTGCTCGTGATGCGGGCGACCGTCGTCGCCGGGCGTGGACTGCGCAGGCCGCAGCCGCCGACCGCCGGCCCGCGGCCCGCGGACCCGGTCCGCCCGGTGGCGCCCGACGACGACCCCGAGTTCCTCCGCGAGCTCGCCCGCCGCGTCCGGCGCGACGACTCCCCCGCCTGACGCCCGTCGTCCCCGTGCACTTCCGCGGAAGTGCACGCACCTGACCTAGGCGGCGGTGCCGCCGAAGAGACGGCGCCAGCCGCGCGGCCCGGTCGGCTCGGGCTCGCCCTCGGACCCCGTGCCCGGCACGGCCGGGACGGCGTCCATGCGTGCGGTCACGTCGCCCTCGTCGCCTGCGGGACCCCGGTCGAGCGAGCCGGGCCAGCCGAGCCCGCCACCGGTGGTCGTGTCCCCAGGCCAGCCCAGGTCGCCCTCGGTCCCCTGCGCGGTCGCCTCGACCGCGTCGGGGGCGTGCCGGGTCGGCGTCCCGTCGGGCCGGTACGCCAGTGCGGCGGCCACGATCGGGTCGGTCCCGGCTCCGTCGGCGGCTGCGTGCCTACCCACGGTGGTCCCCCGTGCGAGCAGTCATGCGCCCATCGGACCACGAGGGGACGGCGTCCCGCCCGCGTACCCCCTCACCCGAGTGACGGGTGCGCGCGGTGTGACGAACGGGGCGCAGGTCAGTTGACGCCGCCGTAGCTGTGCAGCCCCGAGGACACCATGTTGACGTAGAGCAGGTTGAAGACCATGACGCCGAGGCCCACCACGTTGACCCACGCCGCGGGACGCCCGCGCCAGCCGGCCGTCGTCCGGGCGTGCAGGTAGGCGGCGTAGACCACCCACGCGATGAAGGCCCAGGTCTCCTTGGGGTCCCAGCCCCAGAAGCGGCCCCAGGCGCTCTCGGCCCAGATGGCGCCGGCGATGACGGCGAAGGTCCAGATCGGGAAGCCGAAGACGGCGGTGCGGTGCGCGACCCGGTCCAGCGTGGCGGCCGAGGGGATCCGCGCGACCAGCCGCGAGGACGACGGGTCACCGCCGCGGGCCTCGAACCGGCTGCGGACCAGGTACAGCACGCTGGCGATGCCGCTGACGAAGAAGACGCCGAAGCCGAGGATCGCCGTCGTGACGTGCACGGCCAGCCAGCTCGAGCGCAGCGCCGCCACCAGCGGGGCGCCCTCGACGTAGAGGAACAGCCCGATGGCGACCAGGCTGACCACGACCGGGGCGAGGACGAACAGCCCGAGGTGCCGCAGGCCCGGCGAGCGGACGGCGAGCACGACGAAGGCCACGACGGCGACCAGCACGACCGCGGTGGCGAACTCGTACATGTTGCCCCAGGGCAGCCGGTCGAGGGCCAGCCCACGGGTGACGAGGACGCCGGTGTGGGTGAGCGCGCCGAGGACGGTGAGCAGCATCGCCACCTGCCCCCAGCGGCGCACCGCCGGCGGGTCGTCCAGCGCCGGCGTCTCCACCGCCGCGGGCCCGTCGGCCGGGGCGCCGGCGCCGACCAGCGCGCGCTCGGGCGCCGGACGGCGGCCGAAGGCAAGCTGGGCGCAGAAGGCGACGACGGCCAGCGAGTACAGGCCGACGCTGGTCGAGAACAGGGTGTCCGACAGTCCGGACAGCTGGTCGGCGGTCACTCGGGTGTGCCTCCGGTCGGGGGTGCGGCCCCGGACGGGGCGCGGGGTGCGGCACGGGCGGCCAGGGCCGTCCGCAGGTCGTCGGTGAGCGCCGTGAAGCGCGGTCCGCTGTCGCCGCTGCCGCGGGTCAGCGCGCCGACCTCCAGGACGGTACCGCCGTCCCCGGGCCGGCCGGCGGCGCGGGCGAAGACCCGCTCCCGGCGCAGCAGCAGCATGCCGAGCAGGCCGGCGAGCACCGCGATCGCCGCGGCGAGCACCCACACCTGTCCCGGGTCGTGCGAGAACTGCAGGGCGGCGAACTCCTTGTAGCCGGTGAAGGTCACCGTCGTCCCGTCGGGCAGGGCCAGCGACTCCCCGACCGACAGGTTGCCCCGGGCGACCTCGCTGAGCCGGCCGCGCTCGATCTGCGAGGCGTCGAGCGAGTACACCGACTGCGGCAGCCCGGAGTCCAGGCCGAGGTAGCCCTCGTAGGCCACGATCGCCACCTGCGGCGCGAGCGGCCGCGGGTCGATCGAGGTGAGGATGCCGGCCTGGGTCAGCCCGGTGGGCGCGAAGAACCCCTGCAGGGCCAGCTGGTCGTCGGTGCCGGCGCCGAGGTCGGGGAGCTTGAGCGCGCCCTCGCTGGCCATCGTGCCCTGGTCGGTGGGCAGGAACGGCGCCGAGACGTCGTCGAAGCTGGTCCCGTCGGGGCGGGTGACGGTGAACGTCGGGCTGAACCCGTGGCCGGTGACGTACACGCGGTCGCCGTCGACGCGCAGCGGGTCGTTGACGCCGATCGTCGTGGGCCGGCCCTCGGCACCGGGGGCGCCGTAGGTGATGTCGGCGGTGAAGGAGGACGCGGTGAGGTCCTCCTCGTACTCGGCGCGGAAGTCGTCGAGGCCCACGCAGATCGGCGTCAGGTCGCTGCCCTCGACCAGGGCGCCGGAGGAGTACGTGTCGTACTGCTGGAAGGAGTTGCAGAACCGCTGGCCCTCGGTGACCAGGATGCTGCCCTCGTAGCCCCAGAGCTTGCCGCCGGCCAGGGCCAGCAGCAGGCCGACCAGCGCCAGGTGGAAGACCAGGTTGCCGGTCTCCTTGAGCGCGCCCTTCTCGGCCGACAGCTCGGCGGTGCCGTTCCGCTCGCGCCGGACGACGCGGTAGCGGCGCACGCGCAGCTCCTCCTCGACCGTGTCGAGGGCGTCGGCCGACGGCAGCGGAGTGGCCAGCGCGGCGGAGTCGGGCAGCCGGGTCAACCGGCGGGGCGCGGGCGGCGGCGCGGTGCGCAGCGCGCGGGCGTGCTCGAGGGCGCGCGGCAGCACGCAGCCGATGAGGGAGACGAACAGCAGCAGGTAGACCGCGGCGAACCACGGCGAGCTGAAGACGTCGAAGAGGTACAGCCGGTCGAGCAGCGGCGCCAGCGTCGGGTGGTCGGCGAAGTACCGGCTGACGTTGCTCTGCGACAGCGAGCGCTGGGGCAGCAGCGAGCCGGGGATGGCGGCCAGCGCGAGCAGGAACAGCAGGATGATCGCCGTCCGCATCGCGGTGAGCCGCCGCCACTGGCGCAGCAGGAACCCGCCGGTGCGGCGCAGCGCGGACGGGCGGGCCGACGGCGGGGGCGGCGCGGCGGCCGGCCGCGGCGGGGCGGTGGTCGTCACAGCGGGGCCCCCTCGCCCAGGCCGGTGACGGCGAGCCAGGACCGCAGCCAGGCCATCATCTCGGTCCAGGCGCCGGTGACCAGGAGCAGGCCGACGACGACGAGCACCGCGCCGCCGAAGCGGGTGACGCCGCGGGCGTGCCGGCGCAGGAACGCCGTCGCCCCGACCGCCCAGCGGGCGCCGAGCGCGACGAGCACGAAGGGCACGCCCAGGCCCAGGCAGTAGGCGACCGACAGCAGCGCGCCGCGGCCGGCGGTGGCCTCGGTGTAGGCCAGCGAATAGACCGCCGACAGGGTCGGTCCCAGGCACGGCGTCCAGCCGAGCCCGAACACGACGCCGAGCAGCGGGGCACCGGCCAGCCCGGCCGCCGGCCGCACCGACAGCCGCGCGGTGCGCTGCAGGAAGGGCAGCCAGCCGAGGAAGCCCAGCCCGACGACGATGACGACCGCGCCCATGACCCGGGTGATGACGTCGTCGTACTGGACGAGCAGCCGGCCCAGCCCGCCGAAGGCGGCGCCGGCGGCGACGAAGACGACGGTGAAGCCGAGGACGAACAGCAGCGCGCCGAGCACCATGCGCCCGCGCGGGGTGCGCTCGTCGGTGCGGACGGCGGTCGCCGTGGCTCCCCCGCCGGCCGGGGTGGGCGCGGGGGCGGTCCGGGCGCCGCTGCCCACCAGGCCGGTGACGTAGGACAGGTAGCCGGGCACCAGCGGCAGCACGCAGGGCGAGGCGAAGCTGACCAGCCCGGCCAGCGCAGCGACCGCGGCCGCCACCAGCAGCGGGCCGTCGGCCACCAGGGCGCCGATGCCGTCCATCAGCCCTCCCCGAGCAGCCGGTCGAGGACGGCGCGCAGGTCGTCCTGCGCCACCTCGCCGGTGTAGACGGCGGCCACCCGGCCCTCGCGGTCGAGCACGATGGTGGACGGGATCGCGTTGGCCGGGTAGTCCCGGAACGCGAGCGCGACCTCGCCGGCGGGGTCGTACAGCGAGGGGAACTCGATGCCCTGGGTGTCGACGAAGGCCTGCCCGAACTGCTCGTCGGGCTCCTTGACGTTGAGGCCCAGGAACTCGACGCCCTCGTCGCGGACCTCGGCGTAGACCTCCTGGAACTGCGGCGTCTCCACCCGGCAGGGCGCGCACCAGGAGCCCCAGAAGTTGAGGACGGCGATCTGCCCGGCGAGCTCGTCGGACGTCCAGTCGCCGCCGCCGAGCAGCGTGCCGCCGAAGTCGGGCGCGGCGTCGCGCTCGACCTCGGGGATCACCTCGCCGGCCGGCGTGGCCGCGACGAAGCGGAACTCGCCGCCGTTGCTGACGTCGACGGCGTTCGCGCCGGTGCTGCAGCCGGTGAGCAGGGCGGCCGACGCGAGGACGGCGGTCAGGGCGCGCCTCCCGGGGTCCCCGCGGAAGCGTGGAGCGCCGGCGGAGCGCTTTCGTGGGGTGGTCATGCCCCGGGCACCGCATCGGGGTCGGTGGCTCCGGCCGGCTCGGCGTAGCCGATGCCCGCGACCCGGTCGCCCTCGTAGGTCACCGAGGTCACGCTGGCCAGCCCGCACTGCCGCCGTCGCGGGTCGTGCGCGTACCGCCGGCCCTCTAGGTGCAGGCGCAGGGTCCAGATGGGCAACTGGTGGCTCACGCAGACCGCCGCGCTGCCGCGAGCGGCGTCGCGGGCGGCCTCCACGGCCATGAGCATCCGCGCAGCGATCTCCACGTAGGGCTCGCCCCACGACGGCCGCACGGGGTTGCGCAGCTTCCACCAGTCCCGCGGCCGGCGGGCCACCCCGCCACCGCCGCCGACCCGGGTGCCCTCGAAGGCGTTGCCGGCCTCGATGAGCCGCTCGTCGACCGCCACCGGCAGGTCCAGCGCCTCGGCGATCGGCGCGGCGGTCTGCCGGGCGCGCTCGAGCGGGCTGGACACCAGGTACGTGACGTCGCGGCCGGTGAACCACTCCGCGGCGCGGCGGGCCATGCCCTCACCGGCCTCGGACAGCCGGAAGCCGGGCAGCCGGCCGTAGAGCACGCCGGTGGGGTTGAACACCTCCCCGTGCCGCAGGAGGTGGACGACGGTCGTCTCCATCAGGGCTGCAGCTCCTGGGCGTCCTTGGAGTCCGCGTCGGACGGGGCGTCGGCGGGGTCGGCGGCCGCGGCAGCGCGGGCGGCGGCGGGCAGCGCGTCGAGCACCCGCTCCACGGCCTCGTCGTCGAGCGCGGCGCTGACGAACCAGGACTCGAACGCCGACGGCGGCAGGTACACGCCGCGGGCGAGCATCTCGTGGAAGAAGGCGCGGTGCGCCGCGGTGTCCTGGGTGCGGGCGTCGTCGTAGTCGCGCACCCGGCGCTCGTCGGGCACGAAGAAGACCGAGAACATCGAGCCGGCCTGCTGCACCCGGTGCGGGACGCCGGCGGCGAACAGGGCCGCGCTGGTCGCCCCGCGCAGGGTGACCGCGACCCGGTCGCAGCGCGCGTAGACGTCGTCGGTGCACAGCCGCAGCGTGGTGAGCCCCGCGGCGACCGCGACCGGGTTCCCCGACAGGGTGCCCGCCTGGTAGACCGGCCCGACCGGGGCGAGCTGCTCCATCAGGTCGGCGCGGCCGCCGAACGCGGCGGCCGGCAGCCCGCCGCCCATGACCTTGCCGAAGGTCATGAGGTCGGCGTCGACGGGGTCGAGGCCGTACCAGCCCGAGCGGGACACCCGGAAACCGGTCATGACCTCGTCGAGCAGCAGCAGCGCGCCGTGCTCGGCGGTGATGCGGCGCAGCGCGGCGTTGAAGCCGTCCAGCGGCGGGACGACGCCCATGTTGCCGGGCGCGGCCTCGCTGACGACGACGGCGATGTCGGACCCGCGCTCGGCGAAGACGGCCTCGACCGCGGCGACGTCGTTGTAGGGCAGCACGATCGTGTCGGCGGCCGCGCCGGTGGTGACGCCGGGGGTGTCGGGCAGGCCGAGGGTGGCGACGCCGGAGCCGGCCGAGGCCAGCAGCGCGTCGACGTGGCCGTGGTAGCAGCCGGCGAACTTGACCACCAGCGGCCGGCCGGTGGCGCCGCGGGCCAGCCGCACCGCCGAGAGCACCGCCTCGGTGCCGGAGTTGACCAGCCGGACCCGCTCCACCGGGGCGCGGTCGACGATCTCCTGCGCCAGGTCCAGCTCGCCCTCGGTGGGCGCGCCGAAGGACAGGCCGCGGCGGGCGGCAGCGGTGACCGCCTCGACGACGGCCGGGTGGGCGTGGCCCAGGATCATCGGCCCCCACGAGGCGACCAGGTCCACGTAGCGGCGGCCGTCGGCGTCGCTGAGCCAGGCACCCTGCCCCTGCGCCATGAACCGCGGGGTGCCGCCGACCGCGCGGAAGGCCCGCACCGGCGAGTTCACCCCACCGGGGGTGACGCGCTGCGCGCGGGCGAACAGGTCGGCGGAGACGGGTGCCGCGTAGTCGTACCGCGTCGTGTCCAGCGAGGTCACGGCCCCAGTGTCCCCCTGTCCCCTGAGCGGCCGCCGGGGGTGTCGGGGCCGGATGCGTGTGACGCTCCGCTCCCCGGCAGCGCCGCGAGCAGCGCGGCGGACAGCGCGGCGGGGTCGCGGGTGGGCACGAGCACGGTGCGCCCGTCGGTGAGCCGCAGCGGCAGCCCGGTGCGCCCGCGGGGCAGCGACCAGCCGCCGCCGAGGACGGACGCACCGGCGTCCACGCCCGCCGTCCCCTCGCGGACCGCCCGCAGGTGGGCGGCGTCGACGTCGGCCAGCGGCACCCGCTCGCGGCCCACCGACAGCGCGGCGTCGGGACCGGCTCCGGACACCCGCACCGTCCACACGCGGCGGGCGGCCGAGCACCCGAAGGCGACGGTCCCCAGCACCGCGACGACGGCGAGGACCCGCACCAGCGGCGGCACGTCGGGCCCGGGCAGGACGACGTCCAGGACGACGAGGAGCCCGAGGACCCCGGCGACCAGCCACAGCGGCCGCCAGGAGCCCCCGGGCTCGACGTGGTCCATCAGCGGCCGGTCAGCGCCGCAGCAGGCGCGCGGCCTCGACCGCCCAGTAGGTGAGCACCTGGCCGGCACCCGCGCGGCGGATGGCGGTGAGCGTCTCGAGGATGGCCCGCTCGCGGTCGATCCAGCCGTTGGCCGCGGCCGCCTCGACCATCGCGTACTCGCCGCTGACCTGGTAGGCGCTGACCGGGACGTCGACGGCGTCGGCGACCCGGGCGACGATGTCCAGGTAGGGCAGCGCCGGCTTGACCATGACGGCGTCGGCGCCCTCGGCGAGGTCCTGGCGCACCTCGCGCAGCGCCTCGTCGGCGTTGGGCGGGTCCATCTGGTAGGTCGAGCGGTCGCCGAACTGCGGCGCCCCCTCGGCCGCCTCGCGGAAGGGCCCGTAGAAGCCGGAGGCGTACTTCGCGGCGTAGGCCAGGATCGGCGTCTCGGTGAACGCCCGGCTGTCCAGCCCCCGGCGGATCGCCGCCACCTGCCCGTCCATCATCCCGCTGGGCGCGACGACGTGGGCGCCGGCCTGCGCCTGCGCGATGGCCACGGCGGCGTAGCGGTCCAGCGTCGGGTCGTTGTCCACGACGCCGGCCGGCGTGACCACCCCGCAGTGCCCGTGGTCGGTGTACTCGCACAGACACAGGTCGGCGATCAGCACCAGCTCGTCGCCGAGGTCGGCGCGCAGCTGCTGCAGGGCGACGTTGACGATCCCGTCGGCGGCGTCGGCCTGCGAGCCCACGGCGTCCTTCTCCGACGGGATGCCGAACAGGACCAGCCCGCCGATGCCGGCCTCGGCCGCCTCGTGCGCGGCCTTCCGCAGCGAGTCCGGCGTGTGCTGGACGACGCCGGGCATCGAGCCGATCGGCACCGGCTCGGCGATGCCCTCCTTGACGAACACCGGCAGCACCAGGTCGGCCGGGGCCACCCGGGTCTGCGCGGTGAGCCGCCGCAGCGCGGGCGTCGACCGCAGCCGGCGCCCGCGCGCGAAGCCGGGGTTCGCGCCGCCCTGCGCTGGGTCCACCTGCGGAGGGGTCACTCGCCCTCACCCTCCCGCTGCGCCTCGGCGTAGGCGGCCAGCGCGTCGACCAGCGGCACGACCGCGGCGGCCTCGGGCTGGACGTCGACCCGCAGGCCGAACTCCTGCGCGGTGGCCGCGGTGGCGGGGCCGATCACCGCGACGACGGTCTTCGCGTGCGGCTTGCCGGCGATGCCGACCAGGTTGCGCACGGTGCTCGACGAGGTGAAGCACACCGCGTCGAAGCCGCCGCCCTTGATCGCCTCGCGGACGGCGGCGGCCGGCGGGGCGGCGCGCACCGTGCGGTAGGCGGTGACGTCGTCGACCTCCCAGCCGCGCTCCTTGAGGCCCGCGAGGAGGGTCTCGGTGGCGATGTCGGCGCGGGGCAGCAGCACCCGGTCGATCGGGTCGAGGACGTCGTCGTACTCGGGGAAGTCGGCCAGCAGGCCCTCGCTGGACTGCTGCCCGGTGGGCACCAGCTCCGGCACGATGCCGAACGCGCGGACCGCCTCGGCGGTCTGCTCGCCGACGCAGGCGACCTTCACGCCGGCGAAGGCCCGCGCGTCGAGGCCCAGCTCGGTGAACTTCTCCCGGACCGCGCGCACCGCGTTGGCCGAGGTGAACACGATCCAGCCGTAGCGGCCGGTGACCAGACCCTTGATCGCGCGGTCCATCTGCGCGGGGCTGCGCGGCGGCTCGACGGCGATGGTGGGCACCTCGACCGGCACCGCGCCGTAGGCCCGCAGCCGCTCGCTCATCTCGCCGGCCTGGTCCTTGGTGCGCGGCACCAGCACGCGCCAGCCGAACAGCGGCCGGCTCTCCCACCAGGAGAGCTTGCCGCGCTTGTCGACGACCGCGCCGACGGTGGCCACGACCGGGCCGCTGACGGCGTCGAGGCCGGCGGTCTTCTCCGCGACGGCGGCGAGCTTCGCGACGACGCTCTTCTGGCCGGTGCCCGAGCCGCCGGTGGTGACGACGACCGGCGTGCTGCCGGACAGGCCGCCCTCGACCAGCCGCGCGGCGGCGTCGGGGAGCTGCTCGGCGCCGCCCTGCAGCACCACCGGGGCCTCCAGGGCCTTGGCGGCGGTGGCCAGCGCCGGCAGGTCGACCCCGCCGTCGCGCAGGTCCGCGGTCAGCGAGGTGCCGCCGAGCGCGACGCCGGCGAAGGCCGGGACCGCGGTCGACGGGGCGACGCCGGGGACGACGTCGAAGGGCACCGAGGTGCGACCGACGGCGAGCACCTCCTTGACCGCGGCGTCGGAGGTGAACGGGTCACCGGCGACCAGCCGGACGACGACGTCGCCGTTCTTGGCGGCGGCGACGGCGCCCTTGGCGACGTCGGCCGGCTCGCCGGAGACGACCGTCGGCTCGACGCCGGGGCGGCTGTCGCGGACGGCGTCGAGGAGGGCGGCGGGCACGTCGGGGTCGACGAGCAGCGCCGAGGCCTCGGCGATGGCCGCCGTGGCCCGGGCGGTGAGCATCCCGGGGTCGCCGGGGCCGGCGCCGACGAAGACGACGCGGCCGGGGGTCTTGCGGAAGCGCGTCATCGCGAGCTCCTGGTCCTTGTGGGGGTCGTGGCCCTCGAGAGGGCCTGGGTGGGGATCTGGGGAGCCGGGGCGGTCTCCCCCGCGGGGGTGGTCACCGTGCGGCGGCCATCAGCTCGGCCGCACCGCGGTCGAGGAGGTCGGCGGCGAGCTCGCGGCCGAGCCGCTCGGCGTCGCCGACCGGCCCGGTGGCCGAGCCGCGGACGCCGTCGCTGCCGTCGATCGCGGTGACCGAGGCGCGCAGGTACAGCTCGGCGCCGTCCTCGCCCTCGGCCAGCTCGGCGTAGGCGGCGACCGGGGCGCTGCAGCCGGCCTCGAGCGCGGCCAGCGTCGTCCGCTCGGCCAGCACGCACGCGCGGGTGCCCGCGTCGTCGAGGGCGGCGAGCAGGCCGAGCGTGTGCTCGTCGTCGGCGCGGCACTCGACGGCCAGGGCGCCCTGCGCGGGGGCGGGCAGCACCTGCAGCGGGTCGAGCGTCTCGGTGACGGCGTCGAGCCGACCCAGGCGGGCGAGCCCGGCGCGGGCGAGCACGACGGCGTCGAGGTCGCCGGGGACGACGCGGGCCATCCGGGTGTCGACGTTGCCGCGGATCGGCACGACCTCCAGGCCCAGGTCGAGCGCGCGCAGCTGGGCGACCCGGCGGGGGGCGCCGGTGCCCACGCGGGAGCCGGCGGGCAGCTCGCCGAGGGTCAGCCGGTCGCGGGCGACGAGCGCGTCGCGCGGGTCCTCCCGCGGCGGGACGGCGGCGAGCACGAGGCCGGGCTCCGGGGCGGTCGGCAGGTCCTTGTAGCTGTGCACGGCGACGTCGACGGTGCCCTCGAGCAGCGCCGCGCGGATCGCGGTGACGAAGACGCCGGTGCCGCCGAGCTGGGCGATGGCCGCGGCTGACCGGTCGCCCTCGGTGCTGATGTGCACCAGCTCGACCGGCACGCCGCTGGCCGCGGTGATCGCGTCGGCGACCGTCTGCGACTGGGTGTGCGCGAGCCGGCTGGCCCGGGTGCCCAGGCGCAGCGTGCGGGTGGTGGTGCTGGTGGACGGCGTGGTCATGCCGCACCGCCCGGACGCAGGTCGTCGGGGTCGACGCTGACCGCCTCGGCCAGCCGCCCGCCGTCGGCGGGGACGTCGGTGTCGATGCCGAGGCCGAACAGCGCCCGCAGCGCGTCGGCGTAGTCGACGCCGCCGGGGGTGCCGGCCAGCTCCTTCACCCGCACGGTCGGTTCGTGCAGCAGCTTGTCCACGACGCGCCGCACGGTGCGCGCGATCTCGCTGCGGGCGCGGGCGTCGAGGTCGGGCAGCCGGGTGGACAGCCGCAGCAGCTCGGCGTCGACGACCTCGGCGGCCTGGCTGCGCAGCGCGGAGACGGTCGGGGCGACGGCGGCGGCCTGCTGCTCGGCGCGCAGCAGCGCGGTCTCGGCCTCGATGAGCGCGTGCGCGGCCGAGACGTCGTCGGCGGCGACGGGGCTGGTGGCGCCGGCCGCCGAGCGCTCACCCTGCAGGAGGGCCAGGTCGACCAGGTGCACGCCCGGCAGCGCGGCGACGCCGGGGTCGACGTCGCGGGGCAGCGCCAGGTCGACGACGGCCAGCGGCCGGCCCGCGCGCGCGGCCATGGCACCGGCGACGACGTCGGTGCCGACGACGAGGCCGGTGGCGCCGGTGCAGGTGACCACGACGTCGGCGTCGGCGATGGCCTGCTGCAGGTCGGCGAGCTCGGCGGTCCCGCCGTCGACGGCGGCGGCCAGCCGCGCGGCCGACTCCGGCGAGCGGCTGGCGACGGTGACCAGGGCGCCGCGCCGGGACAGCGTGGTGGCGGCCAGCGCGCCCATCGAGCCGGCGCCGACCACCAGCGCCGAGCGGCCGTCGAGCGGGCCGACGCGCTGCTCGGCGTGGTCGAGGGAGACGGTGACCAGGTTGGCGCCGGCGCGGTCGATGCCGGTCTCGGAGTGCACCCGCTTGCCCACGCGCAGCGCGTGCTGGGCGACCGGGTGCAGCGCACGGCCGACCGCGCCCTCCTCCTGCGCGAGGGCGTAGGCGGCGCGCAGCTGGCCGAGGACCTGCGTCTCGCCGACCACCATCGAATCCAGGCCCGCGGCCACGGTGAACAGGTGGGCGACGGCCTGGTCCTCGTAGTGGACGGTGACGTAGGGCGAGAGCTCCTCGACGCTGGCGCCGGCCTGGCGGGCCAGCACGCGGCTGACCTCGGCGACGCCGCCGTGGAAGCGGTCGACCTCGGCGAAGACCTCGACCCGGTTGCAGGTGGCGAGCACCAGCGCCTCGCTGACGTGGTCGCTGCCGACCAGTTCGTGCAGGGCCTTGACCTTGTCGTCCGGGCTCATCGCGACCTGCTCGAGCAGGGCGACCGGCGCGGTCCGGTGGCTGATGCCGACGGCGAGCAGGCTCATGCCATCCCCCCGGCGGGGGCGAGCGCGGTCCCGAGGGCCGTACCGAGTGCCGCGGGGGCCGGGCCCCGCTGCTTGTCGAGGAAGGCGAGGACCTGCAGCTCGACGGAGAGGTCGACCTGGCGGACGCCGACCCCGGCGGGCGCGGAGAGCGTCACCGGCGCGAAGTTCAAGATGCTCCTCACCCCGGCCGCGGTCAGCTGGTCACAGACCCGCTGCGCCACCTCGGCCGGTGTCGCGATGACCCCGATCGTCGCCCGCGTCTCGGCGAGGACCTCGTCGAGCTCCTCCATCGGCCGCACCGGCAGGTCGCCGATCCGCTGGCCCACCCGGGCCGGCGAGGCGTCGAAGAGGCCGACGAACTCGAAGCCGCGGTTGCCGAACCCGCCGTAGCCGGCCAGCGCCGACCCGAGGTTGCCGATCCCGACGAGCACGCAGGCGTGGGCGGTCTCCATCCCGAGCACGCCGGCGATGCGGTCGCGCAGGGTGGACACCTCGTAGCCGACCCCGCGGGTGCCGCAGGGACCGAGGTGGGAGAGGTCCTTGCGCAGCCCCGCGGGGTTGACGCCGGCCGCGGAGGCGAGCTCTCCGGAGGAGACGGTGCCGCGGCCGCTGTCGGCGAGTCCGGTGAGCACCCGCAGGTACACGGCCAGCCGGGCGACGGTGGCCTCCGGGATCCGGGGCCGCGACTGCATCACGGGCCTACTCCACAGCGGTCGCGCCCGGGCGCCGGCGGGAGCCTGCGGGGGCGGACGACATCGGGGATCCGGGCGGTGGACCACCCGGCGACAGCCACGGTAACCGCTTGTGAACGCAGGAACAAAGTCGCAGGCGCAGCCGCAGGCCCCGGGCCTGCGTGGATGCGCGACGCTGTGTCCGAGACCATACCCGAGAGGGTGTCCGCGCCCCCTACCGCTGGGGGAGGCCGAGGTCGCGGCGGAGGCGGGGGACGTCGACGGTGAAGTAGGAGTGCTCGCGGCCGTCGAGCAGCACCACCGGCACGCGGTCGCCGTACTCGGCCTGCAGCTCCGGGTCGGCGTCGACGTCGACCTCCCGCGTGCCGACGCCCGCCTCGGCGGCGATCCGCTCCAGCGTCTCGGCGGCGGTGACGCACAGGTGGCAGCCGGCCCGGGTGAGCAGCTCCAGCCGTGCGGTCGGCGCGGTCACGGGGCGTCCTCCTCCCCGAGCGGCAGCCCGAGCTCGCGCAGCCGCGCCCGGCTCACCTTGCCGGTCAGCGAGTGCGGCAGCTCCGGCCGGAAGGTGATCGACGTCGGCACCTTGTAGCGCGCCAGGGCGGACGCGGCGTGGTCCCGCAGCTCCTCGGCCGTCACCTCCGCGCCGGGCGCCGGCACGACCACGGCGCGGACGGCCGCGCCGGTCCGGGCGTCGGGGAGCCCGATGACCGCGCTCTCCGCGACGGCGGGGTGCGCGTCGAGGACGCGCTCCACCTCGGCCGGGTAGACGTTGAAGCCGCTGACCAGCACGAGGTCGCTGCGCCGGTCGACCAGGTGCAGGTCGCCGTCGCCGTCGCGGTAGGCGAGGTCGCCGGTGGCCAGCCAGCCGTCGTCGTCCGGGCCGTCGGCGCCGTCGGGCCAGAAGCCGGCGAACAGGTTGGCCCCGCGCACGAACAGCTCCCCCGGCCCCTCCTCCTCGACGTCGCCGGCCGCTCCGCGCAGGGCCACCTCGACGCCGGGCACCGGGCCGCCGATGCAGGCGGGCTTGGACCGGCCGGTCACCAGGGTGCTGGCCACCACCGGGCTGGCCTCGGTGAGGCCGTAGCCCTCCCACACCCGGACGGCGGCGCGGTCGCGCATCGCCGTCCAGGTCTCCTCCGGCAACGGCGCGGCACCCGAGGAGGCGATCCGCACCGCGGCGAAGGCCCGCCGCAACCCGGCGTCACTGCCGGCGGCGTCGGCGACGGCCAGCCACGCCTGGTACATCGGCGGCGCCCCCGGGACGGCGGTGACCTGCTCGCGCTCCATCACCTCCAACGACGCCCGCGGGTCGAAGGCCGGCTGCAGCACCGCGCAGGCGCCGGTGGCCGCGACCAGGCCGAAGCCGGCGTTGAGGCCGTAGACGTGGAACAGCGGCAGGACCAGCAGCACGCGGTCGTCGGGGCGGACCGGCGGCGGCTGCATCGCCAGGCACTGCTCCTGGTTGGCGCGCAGCGCGCCCGCGGTGAGCATCGCGCCGCGGGGCCGGCCGGTGGTGCCGCTGGTGTAGGACAGGAACGACAGGGCGGCCGGGTCGTCGGGGTCCTCCGGCGCCGGGCCGTCGTCGTCGGGCGGACCGGCCAGCACGGGGACGCCGGCAGGCGCGGGGCGGTCGGCGGCGGCGACCAGCAGGGCGGCGCCGGAGTCGGTGAGCAGGTGCTCGAGCTCGGGGTCGGTGTAGCCGGTGTTCACCGGGACGACGACGAGCCCGGCGCGCAGGGCGCCCAGCACCGCCCGCAGCCAGTCGACGCCGTTGGGCAGCTGCACCGCCACCCGGTCCCCCGCCGCCAGCCCGCGTGCGGCGTAGCCGGCGGCGGCGCGGTCGACGAGCGCGTCGAGCTCGCGCCAGGACAGCCGGGTGCCGTCGTCGACGACCGCGGGGGCGTCGGGACGCTCCGCGGCGGCGGCACGCACGAGGGCGGCCAGCCCGGTCGGGGTCACGGGCACCTCCTGCGGGCGGCGGCCGGTCCCCCCGGGGAGGTACCGCGAGGTACCACTCGGCCGGCCGACGTGGACGGTTCGCAGTGATGTTGTCACCATGGGAGAGGACCCGCAGCACCGCGGGACACCGCCGAGCTGGGAGGACCCCCGTCGGGCGAGCCGTCGCGGCTCGGCGGGCCGACGAGGAGGTCGACGTCCCGCATGCCGCAGTCGCGCCCGGTGGACGAGCGGTCGTCCGCCGTCCCGGCCGGCCGGCGGCCCGCTCCGCGCCCCCGCCCGACCCCGTACCCGCGCAGCAGCGTGGAGGTCGCGCCGGAGGTCCCGGCACCGGCCGGCGAGGAGCCGGAGGCCGTCGTCGCGGCGGACCCCGCCCCCGAGGCGGAGGAGGACGACGGCGCCCTCGCCGAGGAGCTGGCGGCGCTCGAGGAGGACCTGCCCGACGACCGGGTCGACGTCTGGGGGCTGGTCCGGCAGGCGCAGGACGGCGACGCCGAGGCGTTCGGCCGGCTCTACGACCACTACGTGACGCTGGTCCACCGGTACGTGCTGCACCGGGTGGGCGACCGCGCGCAGGCCGAGGACTTCACCAGCGAGACCTTCGTCCGCGCGCTGCGGCGCATCGACTCGCTGTCGTTCCAGGGCCGCGACGTCGGCGCCTGGCTGGTGACCATCGCGCGCAACATCATCCGCGACCACGTGAAGAGCAGCCGGTTCCGGCTCGAGGTCACCACCGCGGACATGCGCGACGCCGACCAGGCCACCGACGGCCCCGAGGACGCCGTCGTCGCCCGGCTGACCAACGAGCAGCTCCTCGCCTGCATCCGCCAGCTGGGCGGCGAGCAGCAGGAGTGCATCTCGCTGCGCTTCCTGCAGGGGCTGTCGGTGTCGGAGACCGCGGCGGTCATGGGCAAGAAGGACGGCGCGGTCAAGGCGCTGCAGCACCGGGCGGTGCGGCGGCTGGCCGCCCTGCTCCCCGAGGGGCTCCGGTGAGGGGTGTGGCCCCGTCCGGGGGAGGTCTCCTTGTCACCCACCGGTCGGGCGTAACGCTGGGGCCCCCGCGTCGTTGCTCCGGTCGACCGCGTCCCGACCGACCGACCGGAGGCCCCAGGTGAGCGCGCAGCACGACGCCGCGGGAGCGTCCCGCCGCGCGTCCGTGCACGCGCGCGAGGCCGCCGTCGAGGACCGGCTGCGCGCGCTGGCCACCGACCTCGACGACGCGCCGTCGCCGGACTTCCGCGCCGCCACCCGCGCCCGGCTGGTCGCGATGGCCGCCGTCCGCTCGCCCGAGCCGGAGCCACCCCGCGGCCTGGCACGGCTGGCGGCGGCCCGGCCGGCGCGCCGCCGTCCGGCCTGGCGGGCCCGGCTCGCCGCCGGCGTCGCCGGTGCGGCCATGGCGGTCACGGCGCTGGGCACCCTGGTCGCGCTGTCCACCGACGCCGAGCCGGGCGACGCCCTCTACGGCCTCAAGCGGGGCACCGAGCAGACCCAGCTGGCGCTGGCCGGCGACGAGCGCGGGCTGACCCTCCTGGAGTTCGCCACCACCCGGCTGCAGGAGCTCGACCGGCTGGTCGAGGACTCCCCCGGGACCCCGCCGGTGGACCTCGTGCTCGACACCCTCGCCACCATGGACGCCCAGACCTCCGAGGGCGCCGCCCTGGTGCTCTCGCAGGCCGTGGCCGGCGGCGACACCGGCCCGCTGTCGGTCCTCAGCGGCTGGGCACAGGACCAGGGCGACGGCCTCGCCGGCCTGCAGGGCGCCCTGCCCGCCGACGCCGGGGACGCGGCCACCCGCTCCCTGGGGCTGGTCGGCGCGGTGGGCACCCGCGCGGCGGACCTGCAGGCGGCCCTGGACTGCCCCGCCGGCCCCGCGGTCGCCGGCACCGACGACCTCGGGCCCGTGCCGGCACCGTGCGCCGCCTCCGCGACGCCGGACCCCTCCGCCCCGGCCGCGCCGCCCGCTCCGACCGCCAGCGCCCCCGCGACGGAGGAGCCGGCCGCCCCGTCGTCGTCGCCCGCGCCGTCGCCCCCCGTCCCCTCCGGCGCACCCGCGGCACCGTCCCCGTCCGGCGGCGGCTCCACGGGGTCCCCCGGCGCCGGCGGCACGGCCCCGGGCGGCGGCAGCGCGCCCTCCGGCGGGGGCAGCGTGCCCACGCCGACCCCCTCCGCGCCCGGTGATGGCCTGCCACTGCCGGTGCCGTCGCTGCCCACCGGCAGCGTGCCCACGCCGACCTCCGCCCCGTCCTCCGGTCCGCTCCCCGACCCGCTGGGCGTGTGCCGCCTGCTGCCCCTGCTCTGCTGAGGTCCGGCTCCGGCACCAGGGCGGCCGCTCGGTAGTGTCGCGGGTGCCGCCCGGGAGGCGGCGGGACCACCCCAGGGAGGGAGCCGGTGCCGGGTCTGCCGTTCCGCGGCCGCCGCAAGCAGGACGCCGGGGCACCCACCGAGGACGAGATCCGCGCGCACGTCGCGGGTGTGGCGTCCGCGGCCGCCGCGGAGGTCGAGCCGGTCCCGGCCGTGGTCGCCGACCGCACCGCCGCCGCGTTCTTCGACGTCGACAACACGATGATGATGGGCGCCTCGCTGTTCTGGTTCGCCCGCGGCCTGGCCTCCCGCAAGTACCTGACCTCCCGGGACATCGCGCGCTTCGCGTGGCAGCAGGCGAAGTTCCGCGTCGCCGGCAACGAGAGCGCCGGCGACATGCTCACCATCCGCGAGACGGCCCTGGCCTTCGTCGCCGGCCGCGAGGTCTCGGAGATCGTCGACGCCGGCGAGGAGATCTACGACGAACTCATGGCCGACCGGATCTGGTCGGGCACCCGCAACCTCGCCCAGCAGCACCTCGACGCCGGGCAGCGGGTGTGGCTGGTGACCGCGACACCGGTCGAGCTGGCGCGGATCATCGCCCACCGGCTCGGGCTCACCGGCGCGCTGGGCACCGTGTCCGAGGTGGTCGACGGGCGCTACACCGGCCGGCTGGTCGGCGAGCTCATGCACGGCGAGGCGAAGGCCGAGGCGGTGCGCGCACTGGCCGAGCGCGAGGGCCTGGACCTCTCGCGCTGCACCGCCTACAGCGACTCGGCCAACGACCTGCCGATGCTCACGCTCACCGGGACGGCGGTGGCGGTGAACCCCGACACCGAGCTGCGCGCCGTCGCCCGCTCCCGCGACTGGACCATCCGCGACTTCCGCACCGGCCGGAAGGCCGCCCGGATCGGCGTCCCGACCGTCGCGGCGGCCGCCCTCACCGGCGGCGCCGTCGGCGGCGCGCTCGCCTTCCGCCGGAGGCGACTCCTCTAGTCGCCGTCCTGGCGACGGACTGTGCACTCATCGGGGCCTGGACGCCGCCCCGGACCCCGACGCGCGCACTCTCGGGGCGGTCCCAGCCCGCCCGGTGTGCACGGAGCGCGACGCAAGCGCCGCTCGAAGCGCGCTGCGTGCACGCACCGCCGGCTCTGCGGCGTCAGCCCGGCGTCAGACACCGGCCATCCCGACCCACGGGATGTGCACCGAGCGCGGCGCAGCCGCTCCCCGGCTCGCGGTACGTGCACGAGTCACCTCCGCCGGCAGTCACCTGGCCGCGGTGGGAGGCCGGAGGCCGACAGTGTCAGCTGAAGACGGAGGTGCGCTGCAGGAGGAGGCGGTAGATCGACTGCTGGATGGTCTCGCGGACCTGGTCGGTCAGGTTGAACACCAGCATCGGGTCCTCGGCGGCCGCGGGACCGTAGTGCGCCGTCTCGATCGGCTCGCCGAAGGCGATGAGCCACTTCGACGGCAGCGGGACCAGACCGAGCGGGCCGAGGGCGGGGAACGTCGGCGTCACCGGGAAGTACGGCAGGCCGAGCAGCCGCGCGAGCGTCTTGGCGTTGCCGATCATCGGGTAGATCTCCTCGGCCCCGACGATGGCGCACGGGACGATCGGCTTGCCGGTGCGCAGAGCCGCCGTGACGAAACCACCCCGGCCGAACCGCTGCAGGGTGTACCGCTCGCGGAAGGGCTTGCCGACACCCTTGAAACCCTCCGGGAAGACGCCGACCAGCTCGTCGGCGCACAGCAGCCGCTCGGCGTCCTCGCTGCAGGCCAGCGTGGCGCCGAACTTGCGCGCGAGGGAGCCCACGACCGGGAGGTCGAACACCAGGTCGGCACCGAGCAGCCGGAACCGGCGCTGCGCGGGGTGGTCGTCGTGCAGCGCGACGGTGGTCATCAGCGCGTCGACCGGCACCGTGCCCGAGTGGTTGGCCACGACCAGCGCCCCGCCCTCGGTGGGCACGTTCTCCACGCCGTGGGTCTCGACCCGGAACCAGCGGGAGAACAGCGGCCGCAGCACCGGCAGCAGCACGTGGTCGGTGAGGTCGGTGTCGAAGCCGAACTCGTCGGTCTCGTACTCGCCGGTCAGCCGGCGGCGGAGGAAGTCCAGCCCGCCGGCGACCTGCTCGTCCCAGCTGGCGTCCGGCGTCTGCGGGACGTGCTGCTGCCCGTCGTCGTCGGGGCGCAGCGGGATGACGCGGGCCTCAGGCATCGCGCACCGCCCGCAGACCCGGCGACGCCGGTGCCGGGCGCAGCCGCCCGTGGACCGTCGTCCCCACCGAGGAGGCGACCGACCCGGCGCGCGCGACCAGCTGCTGGGCCCGCGTCGTCACGTCGCCGACCAGTTCCGGCGGGACCACCGGCGGTGCCGTGTGCGCGTAGTCGGACAGGGCCTCAGCGGTGGTGTAGCGGGGCGTGTAGCCGAACTCGGTGCGCAGCACCGTGGTGTCGACGACGCGGCCGAAGTTCAGGAAGCGCATCTGCTCGGGCGAGTAGTCCACGAAGCCGAAGCGCCGGGTGAACCGGCCCAGGGAGCCCAGCGCCGGCGAGGGCACCGGCAGCTGCAGGCGGCCCAGCCGGCGGATGACCTGCGACAGGAGCAACGTGCCCTCTCCCCCCACGTTGACCGTGCCGGCGAAGTCGCCGGTGGTGGCCCGGGCGAGCACGCCGAGGGCGTCGTCCTCGTGCAGCAGCTGGACGCGGGCGTCGTAGCCCAGCGCGGTCGGGACGACCGGCATGCGGAGGAACCCGGTGAGCACGGAGTCGATGCGCGGGCCGATGAAGTTGGTGAACCGCAGGACGGCGACCCCGACGTCGGGACGGCGGCGCGAGAAGGACCGCACGTAGCCCTCGATGTCGAGGCTGTCCTTCGCGAACCCGCCCGAGGGCACCCGCCGGGCCTGCATCGCCTCGGTGAAGACGGCGGGGTCGCGCGACGAGGCGCCGTAGACGGCGCTGGTCGACTTGAGCACCAGCCGGCGCACCGAGGGCGCGCGCTGGCAGGCGGCGAGGAGCTGCATCGTGCCGATGACGTTGAGCTCCTTCATCGGCCCCCGCCCGCCGGACCCGGCGGGCGTGGAGCTGATGTTCATGTGCACGACGGTGTCGACGGCCGCGGTGCTGATGACCTTGCCGATCATCGGGTTGCGGATGTCGGCGCGCACGAACTCGGTGCGGCCGAGGCGGCGGAGCAGCTCCGCCGACGGGGGGACGGTGTCAACCCCGATGACCCGGTCGATGGCCGGGTCGCGAGCGAGCTCGGCCGCCAGCGCACCTCCCAGCCACCGGCTGACACCGGTGACGAGGACGACGGCAGGCGGCACGAGCGTCAGCTCACTTCTTGTTGCGACGCTGCACGCGGGTCTTCTTGAGCAGCTTGCGGTGCTTCTTCTTCGCCATCCGCTTGCGGCGCTTCTTGATGACCGAACCCATGTGTCCTGCTCCCGACGTCGTGGCCGCGTGTCGTGCCGGGGGCCACGAGGGCGGAACCGGACGCCACGCGAGTGTGGATCAGCTCGTGTGCGACGGCTCCGGCCGGGGCCGGGGTGTCGCTCGGCGTCCGAGCCTACCCGGCGCCCCCGCGGCGACGCTGCCGCGGGAACCGGGCCGGACGGATCCCACCCGGAAGAGCCGGGTGGGGGCGCCGATCGACGGTGCGATCGAGCAGTGCGGTGGTGCGTCCCGCCCCAGGGGCGGGGGCGTGCTCAGGCGATGTCGGTGTAGGCGTCGCGCAGGTAGTCCTGGACGGCGCGCTCCGGGACGCGGAACGAGCGGCCGACGCGGACGGCGGACAGCTCGCCGGCGTGCACGAGGCGGTACACGGTCATCTTCGAGACGCGCATCATGCTGGCGACCTCGGCGACGGTCAGGAAGGTGACGGCGGCGCGGGGCTGCGGGACGACCGGGCGGCCGACGGGCATCGAGGCCGGGTGGGCCGGGCCGACCGGGCGGGCCATGGCGGCGGCCGGGATCGGGCGGGCCATGGGCCGCGGGCCGGGGACGGCCGGGCGGACGTAGGCGGCGTTGGTGCGCTGGGGCATGGACATGATCAGCTCTCCGGACCTAGCACGAGTCGGGCGCCGGCTTCCCCACCGGCTACGGGACACGCACGTGCTGATACAGAGAGTAGGGGGACCCGCGTGACAGAAGCGATGGAAGAAACGGACACGGGGAACGGTCCGTCCCTGGCAGAACTACACCTATGCAACTCGCTTCACAGCCGTATCGGCGCGTCTCCCCGTCGATGTGTCGACACGGTGACGCTGCGTCCCCCCACGGCATCCGCGGGCGGGTTATCGTCACCGACCCCCGTCGGCCCGGCCCAGCTCCACCGAGCGCGCGGCGGCCGCCTCGATCGCCGCGATGAGCGCCGAGCGCACCGAGTGCCGCTCCAGCTCCCGGATGCCGGCGATGGTCGTGCCGCCCGGGCTGCTCACCGCGTCGCGCAGCTGGGCCGGGTGCTCCCCCGACTCGCGCAGCATCACCGCTGACCCCAGCGCGGTCTGCACCACCAGCTCCGTCGTCAGCGCCCGCGGCAGGCCGAGCAGCACGCCGGCGTCGACCATCGCCTCGACCAGGTAGAAGAAGTAGGCCGGCCCGCTGCCCGACAGCGCCGTCACCGCGTCCTGCTGGTACTCCGGCACCCGCGCCACCCGGCCGACGGTGGACAGGAGCGCCTCGGCCTCGTCCAGGTCGGCCTCGCCGGCGGAGGCGCCGGCCGACAGCACGCTCATCCCCTCGTCGACGAGCGCGGGGGTGTTGGGCATGACCCGCACCACCGGCACGCCGGCCGGGAGCGCCGCCTCGATGGCCGCGGTGGAGATGCCGGCCGCGATGCTGACCACCAGGTGCCCGTCGTCCACCGCGGGGGCGAGCAGGACCAGCAGCGAGGGCAGGTCCTGCGGCTTGACCGCCAGGAGCAGCACCCGGGACCGGGCGGCGGCCTCCTCGATGCCCACGACGTCGACGCCGTAGCGCGCCGCGAGCTCCCGGCCCCGCTCCGGGTGCCGCTCGCAGACGACGACGCCGTCGGGCCCCGACCGCCGGACCAGCCCCGCGAGCAGCGCCTCCCCCATCTTGCCGCCGCCGAGGACCGCCAGTCCCTGCCGCTGTGCCATGCCGTTCTCCCAGCTCTCGGTGGACGTCGGACCCCCACACCGGACCCACGCCGGACGGTAGTGCGCGTGGGTGTGCCGCCTCCCGGGCACGGGTAGCCGCGCCCGCATGGCAGGAGAACTGGACGGGATGAAGGTGGCCGTGCTCGCGACCGACGGCGTCGAGCAGGTCGAGCTGGAGCGGCCGTGGCAGGCGCTGGAGGAGGCGGGTGCCGAGCCCGAGCTGGTGTCGCTGGAGGGCGGCACGATCACGATGTACCAGCACATCGACAAGGGCGACCAGAAGAAGGTGGACACCACCGTCGCCTCGGCCGACCCCGAGGACTACGCGGCGCTGGTCCTGCCCGGCGGCGTCATCAACGGGGACTTCGTGCGGGCCGACGCCGACGCGGTGGCCTTCGTGAAGGCCTTCTTCGAGGCGGACAAGCCGGTGGCGGCGATCTGCCACGCGCCCTGGGTGCTCGCCGAGGCCGACGTCGTCCGCGGCCGGCGCATGACGTCGTGGCCCTCGCTGCAGACCGACCTGCGCAACGCGGGCGCGAAGTGGGTGGACGAGGAGGTCGTCGTCGACGGCAACCTGGTCACCAGCCGCAACCCCGACGACCTCGACGCCTTCAGCTCGGCGATCGTCGACCAGTTCGCGCAGGCCGGCACCGAGGACGACGACGAGGACGAGTGAGCCGCGGCCGGGCTGCCCGGCGGCGCCTCAGGTGCCGGCGAGCAGCCCGGCGGCCGGGGCGATGGTGAGCAGCGTCCCGGCGAACACGAGGACGGCGACCAGCCGCAGGCCCGTGGGCTCGCGGCCGGTGCGCTGCCGCCAGGCGCCGACGCCGGCGACCAGGCCGGTGACCGCCAGCGGGGCGAGGACCACCGCGACCTGCGGCAGCTGCTCCCAGACGACGGTGGCGAGGAAGTAGATGCCCACCCCGGCGGCCAGCGCCAGGACGAGCTCCCCGGCGAAGCGCAGCCACGCCAGCGCCCCCTCGCGGGCACCGAGCGGCTCGTCGAGCACCTCGGTCTCCCCGGGGCGGGTCACCGGGATCGGGCCGGTGGCGGGCGCGGCGTCCGGCGCGGCACCCGGGACGCCGGGCTTGCGGGAGGGCCGGATCCCCGGGATGGCCGCCGTCGACGGCCCGTCCGGGCCGCGGGTCGCCCCGGCCGGCGCCCCCGCGACGCGGCCGGTGTCCCGGGCCTCCTCGACCGCGCGGCTCCGGGCCTTGTCGGCCCCGCGGTCGCGGGCCTGACGTCCGGTGTCGGCGACCCGCCCCGTGTCCCGGGAGGACCGGCCGGTCTCCGACACCCGGCCGGTGTCGCTCGCCCGGCGCCCGGGGTTGGGCTGCTCGACGTCGGTCTCGGGCTCGCGCTTGCGCTGCTTGATCGGGATGTCGCCGGTGTCACCGCGGCGCCGGCGCACGCTGCGCGGGGCCTCGATGCCGGCCTCGCGCAGGATGTCGGCCAGCGGCCGCCCGCCGGTCTCCGGTCCGCGCCCGGGATCGGGGTCCCTGCGGGGCTGTGCCATCACGCGCCTCCCAAGGAGTCCAGTCGCCGCAGGATGACGCCCTCGCGCAGCGCCCACGGACAGATCTTGACGGAGGGTAGTTCCAGCGCCTGCATGGCGGCCCGCGCCACGACCGCGCCGGCCGGCACCTGGTGAGCGCGGTCGGGCGACACGCCGCGCAGCTCGGCCAGTCCGCGCGACTCGATGCGGGACACGAAGCCGATCAGCTGGCCCAGTCCGTCGAGGGTCAGGTTGCGCTCGACCCGCAGACCGGCCGAGTAGGGCGCCGCGCCGGTCAGCCGCGCGAGCGTGCGGAAGGTCTTGCTCGTCGCCGCGACGAGGTCCGGCGGCCCGGCCGCGCGCAGCTTCTTCGCCGCGGGGCGGAGGACGTCGGCGGCGTGCTCGTGCAGCGCCTCGAGCTTGGCGAGATCGGGCTTGCCGCCCTCGGAGACGCTGGGCAGGAAGCGGCGGGTCATCCGCCCGGCGCCGAGCGGCACCGACAGCGCGACGTCGGGGTCCTCGTCGACGCCGCTGGCCAGCTCCAGCGAGCCGCCGCCGATGTCGAGGACGAGCAGCCGCCCGGCGCTCCACCCGTACCACCGGCGGACGGCGAGGAAGGTCAGCCGGGCCTCCTCCTCGCCGCTGGTCACCTGCAGCTGGACGCCGGTCTGCGCGCGGACGCGGTCGAGCACCTCCAGGCCGTTGACCGCCTCGCGGATGGCCGAGGTGACCAGCGCCAGGACCTCGTCGCAGCCCTGCTCCTCGGCCCGCCTGCACGCCTTGCGCACGGCGTTGACCAGGGCCTTCTCACCGGCCCTGGACAGGACGTCGTCCCTGCCGACGTGCTCGGCCAGCCGCAGGACGGCCCGGTCGTCGTAGGTCGGGGTCGGGTGGCCTCCGCGGTGGGCGTCGACCACCAGCAGGTGGACGGTGTTCGAGCCGACGTCCAGCACCCCGAGCCGCATGCGGTCAGTCTGCAGGTCGAGGTCTCCCTAGGCTGGGCCGGTGCAGGACGTACCCCCGGAGGTCGACCCGGACTTCGCCCGCGAGTGGATCGAGTTCCCGGATCCAGCCGACCCGCGGCACGTCGTCCGGGCCGACCTGACCTGGCTGGCCTCGGCCTGGACCTGCGTCTTCGGGCGCGGGTGCGCCGGCGTGGTCGAGGGCCGGGCCGACGACGGCTGCTGCAGCCACGGCGCCTTCTTCACCGACGAGGACGACCTCGCGCGGGTCACCGCCGCCGTCGCCGACCTCGCCGACGAGGACTGGCAGCTCGCGCCGGTCGGCCGCGGCGCCTGGACCGAGGAGGACTCCGCTGACGAGGAGGGCGGGGTCCGCTCGCTGCGCACCCGTCTGGTCGACGGCGCCTGCGTCTTCCTCAACCGCCCCGGCTTCCCCGGCGGCACCGGCTGCGCCCTGCACCGCATGGCGCTGCGCGAGGAGCTGCACCCGCTGACCACCAAGCCCGACGTCTGCTGGCAGCTGCCGGTGCGCCGCGAGCAGGAGCACGTCGAGCGGCCCGACGGGACGACGGTGCTGGTCAGCACGATCGGCGAGTTCGACCGGCGCGGCTGGGGGCCGGGCGGCGCCGACCTGCACTGGTGGTGCACCGGCTCCCCCGCGGCGCACGTGTCCCCGGAGCCGCTGGTGGCCACCTACGCGGCCGAGCTCACCGCGCTGCTGGGCCCGGCCGCCTACGCCGAGCTCCGCCGGCTGACCGAGGCCCGCCTCGACCTCGGCCTGGTCGCCCCGCACCCCGCCAGCCCGGCGCCGGTGCCGCTGACGCTGCAGCTCCGGCGGCCGGGCGGCTGACCGGAACTCCCCCGTCCGGGTGCGGCGGGGGCCGGGACGTCCCCGCGCGCCACTACCCTTCTCGGGACGACCGCGACGACCGGACGGCGGGAACTGTGAGCGACGGACAGGCGGCGGGCCCCGGCGCGCGCCCGGGCGGGTCGTCGGCCAGCGGCAGGGCGTCGGACAACGCCCTGCTCGCGCTGGTCCGGATCCCGGTGTTCCGCCGCATGTGGGCCGCGATCGCCGTCTCCAGCCTCGGCGACTGGCTCGGCCTGCTGGCGACCACCGCGCTGGCCCAGCAGCTCACCCGCGACCAGTCGCTCGGGGTCCAGGGCGCGGCGATCTCCGGCGTCATCCTCACCCGGCTGCTGCCCGACCTCCTCCTCGGCCCCGTCGCCGGCGCCCTGGCCGACCGGCTCGACCGGCGCACCACCGTCGTCGTCGGCGACCTGCTGGCCTGCGGGCTGTACCTGTCGATCGGGCTCAGCTACGAGCTGACCTGGCTCTACGTCGCCCAGTTCCTCGTCGAGGCCGTGGGCCTGTTCACCAACCCGGCCAAGCAGGCGATCTGGGTGGCGATCGTCCCGCGCGAGCGGCTGGCCGTGGCCAACCAGGTCTCGCTGTTCAGCGTCTACGGCGCGGTCCCGGTGGCCGCGCTGCTGTTCGCCCTGCTGTCCACGGTCGCCCGGGTGTTCCCCGGCAGCGGCCAGTACGGGGACACGCGGACGGCGATCGTCGTCGCCCTGCTGTTCAACTCCGCGACGTTCGCGGTCTCGGCCACCACCGTGCTGCTCTCCCGGCGCCTCATCCCGCCCACACCCACCGACCGCCAGGCGTCGACGAACGTCTTCTCCCTCATCGCCGAGGGCGTCTCGTTCCTGCGCGGGCAGCCGCTCATGCGCGCCCTCTACGTCGGCGTCATCGGCGCGTTCGGCGCGGGCGGGCTGATCATCGGCGTCGCCCAGCTCTACATCGCGACGCTCGACGCCGGCGCGGCCGGCTACGGCGTCGTGTTCGGCATCGTGTTCACCGGGCTGGCCCTCGGCATGCTGGTCGGGCCGAAGATCCTGCCCACCATCCCGCGGCGCACCCTGTTCGCCCGCTCGATCGGGCTGGCCGGCATCGCGCTGCTGGCGATGTCGCTGCTGCAGGACTTCGTCCTCGCCACGGGTGCGGCGTTCCTCGTCGGCCTGTTCGCCGGGATCTCCTGGATCATCGGCTACACGCTCATCGGCTACGAAGTCGAGGACCGGCTGCGCGGGCGGGTGTTCGCCTTCGTCGTCTCCTCGGTGCGCATCGTGCTGCTGCTGGCGGTCGCGGTCGGCCCGGGGCTGGCCGGCGTGCTCGGCACCCACGACCTGCGCGTCGGCGAGCTCATGCTCACCCTCACCGGGCCCGGGCTGACCCTGATGATCGGCGGTGCGCTCGCCCTGCTGGTCAGCGCCTACGCCGTCCGCCAGGTGGTCCCGCGCGGCCGGCCGGGCACCCGGGCCCGCGACGTGTTCCGCCTGCTGTGGGGCAGCTCGGACATCCTCTCGGCCTCGGCCAGCGCCACCGGGCTCTTCCTCGTCGTCGAGGGCGCCGACCGCGACCTCACCCGCCGCTACACCGCCGACCTCGCGCAGGTGCTGCGCGAGTGCGGCTGTCCGGTGGTGGCCACGCACGAGCCCAGCGACACCGCGCTCGGCCGGCAGGTCCGCACGCTGCTCTACCCACCCGCACCGGACCCGGTGGCCGGCGTGACCGACGGCGAGGGCCACCCGGTGGCGGCCTACACCGCGGCGCTGCTGGCGGCGGCCGACCGCGCCGAGCACGTGGCCACGGTGATCCGTCCGGCGCTGCAGCGGCGCGAGGTCGTGGTGAGCAACCACTACGTGGACACCTCGATCGCCTTCCACGGCGCCGGGCAGGGCCTCGACGCCGACCGCATCTACCGCACGTCGCTGTGGGCCACCCGCGGCCTGCTGCCCGACCTCACCGTGGTCGTCGACTCCCCCGTCACCGCCGGTCCCGTCGACGCCGACGCCGACGCCGTGCGCGCGGCCTTCCTCGACCGGGCCGACGCCGCGCCCGACCGCTACGTCGTCGTCCCGGGCGAGCTGCTCGGCACCGACGGCAGCCCCGACGGCCCCGGACTGGTCTCGGCCGCCGTCCGGCGCAAGATCACCGCCCTGCTCGCCCAGCGCTACCCCGAGCTCGGTGAGACCGCCGCCGACGGCGCCTCGGGCGCGGCCGACCCGCCGGTCGGCGCGGCGCGGACCGGTACCGGGGGGATCCCGGGCGGCTCCGTAGGCTGACCGCCGTGAGTGCCCCGGTGCCCCCGCCTCCGGTCACGTGGACCCCCGAGGACACCGAGGCGGTCGACTGCTGCCTGTGCGGCATCCCCGGCCGGCTCGTGCACGACCTCGCGCCCTTCGGCGTCGTCCGCTGCCCGTCCTGCGGCCTGGTGTTCGTCAGCCCGCGGCTGCGCCCCGAGGCGCTGCAGCGGCTCTACGACGACGTCGGCTACTTCGAGGGCGGCGTGTACGGGTCCGGGGTGGAGGACGACGCGTCCTCGTCCGCGGACCGCCGGTTCGACCCCGCGATGCTCCTGCAGCGCACCTGGACCGCCGGGCGGCTGGCGCTGCTCGACCGGGTCCGCGGCCGCGCCGCCGGGGGCCGGTTGCTCGAGGTCGGTGCCGGCTACGGCCTGTTCCTCGACGCCGCGCGCCGGGCCGGCTGGACGACCAGCGGGGTGGAGCTGTCCCGCACCGGCGCGAAGCACGCCACCGACGTCCTCGGCCTCGACGTCTTCTGCGGCCAGCTCGCCGACGCGCCGCTGGAGCCCGGGTTCGACGTCCTCTGCGCGTGGGACACCGTCGAGCACGTGCCCGACCCGCTGGACTTCTGGCGGACGGCGCGCTCCCTGGTCGCCGACGACGGCGTCGTGCTGTTCTCCACGCCCTACGTCTCGTCGCTGCCCGCGCGGCTGCTCGGCACCCGCTGGTGGACGCTCAAGCCGGCCGAGCACATCTGGCACTTCACCCCGCGCACGCACGCGATGGTGCTGGCCCGCGCCGGGTTCGCCCTGACGCAGGTGGTGCGCAGCCCGCTCGCACCGAGCAACGCCGGCCGCCTCGACTCCCTCGTCGGCGTCGCCCGCCCGATCCCCCGCTAAGCGGCGGACTCCGCGCCGGCCGGGACCGCCTCGACCTGGCCGCTGGTCGTGCGGAAGGTCTGCCGGTAGGCGCGCGGGGAGACGCCGCGACGGCGGCTGAACTGGTCGCGGAACCCGGCGGCGGTGCCGAAACCGACCAGCCGGGCGATCTCCTCGACCGGGGCGTCGCTCGCCTCGAGCAGCGACTCGGCCGCGGTCAGCCGCTGGTCGAGCAGCCAGGCGTGCGGCGTCGTCCCGGTGGTCGCCTTGAACCGGCGGGCGAAGCTGCGCGGGCTCATCAGCGCGCGGCGGGCGAGCGCCTCGACGCTGATGTCCTCGGCCAGGTGCGCGCGGGCCCAGTCCAGCACCAGACCGAGCAGGTCGTCCTCGCAGCGGGCGACCGGGGTGTCGATGTACTGCGCCTGCCCGCCGTCGCGGTGCGGGGGCACGACCATCTCCCGGGCCAGGCCGTTGGCGGCCGTCGCGCCCCACTCGCGGCGGACGAGGTGCAGCAGGGCGTCGATCCCGCTGGCCGTCCCGGCACCGGTGATGATCCGGCCCTCGTCGACGTAGAGGACCCGCGGGTCGACGTCGACGGCCGGGTAGCGGGCGGCCATCTCGCCGGCGAAGCGCCAGTGGGTGGTGGCGCGCCGCCCGTCGAGCAGGCCGGTCTCGGCGAGGACGAAGGATCCGGTGCAGTGGCTGACCAGCTGGCCGCCGCGGGCGTGCACGGCGCGCAGCGCCTCGAGCACCGACGGCGGGACGGGGCTGGAGAGGTCCTCCCACGCGGTCACCAGCACGACGTCGGAGACGGTCAGCCGGTCGAGGTCGTGCTCGACGAGCAGCGACAGCCCGGTGTCGGTGCGCACGACCCCCGGCCGGTCGGTGACCAGCGCGAAGTCGAAGCGCGGCAGGCCCAGGCGGCTGTGGTCGTAGCCGAAGACCTCCGCGGCGACGCCCATGCCGAAGGCGCCGAGGACGCCGTCGCCCACGAGGAGGCTGACCACGAGGGGACGGTCCTCGACCGCGGCGAGAGTCATGGCGGGAGTATGGCAGGAACGACGCGGTCCGTGTCATGCCTGCCACTCGTCGCCCGCGCGGACTCGGGCCACGCTCGTCCCATGTTGCTGATCACCTGCCCCGTGACCCGGACCGACGAGCTGGTCGCCGACCGGCGGATCCGGTCGGTCGCCAACCACCCGACCCACGTGGCGCTGGCCGTGGAGTGCCCCTCCTGCGGGAGCGTGCACGTCTACCGCACCGGCCGGCGCTGGGAGGCCACCCGGGCCGAGCAGGCCGCTCGACCTGCGGCGGAGCTCGCCTCGGCCTAGCATCGAACACATGAGCGAATCGAACGTGAACACCGGCCAGGCCGGCGATCCCACCGCGGAGAAGGACCCGTCGGACTGGGTGACCGGCGACGAGCCCGCCACCGGGGCGCAGAAGAGCTACCTGCACACGCTGGCCCGCCAGGCCGGCGAGGACGTCCCGGAGGACATCAGCAAGGCCGACGCCTCGCGCAAGATCGACGAGCTGCAGGAGGAGACCGGCCGGGGTCAGTGACCCCGGCTGGCCCTCCCGACAGCCGAGGCACCGGGTCCGGGCGCCGGTCCCCACGGGTACGGACGCCGGAGGCGGTCAGCCCGGGCGGCGGGCCCGCAGGGTCCACCCGGGCTGACGGGAAGCGGCTCAGCGACGGCCGACCCGGCACCTGGCCGCGGTGGAAGCCGGTGGGCCGAGCGTGTCACTGCTCGAACTTGTAGCCGAGTCCGCGCACGGTCACGAGGTGCTTGGGGTTGGCCGGGTCGGGCTCGATCTTGGCGCGCAGCCGCTTGACGTGGACGTCGAGCGTCTTGGTGTCGCCCACGTAGTCCGAGCCCCACACCCGGTCGATCAGCTGCCCGCGGGTGAGCACCCGGCCGGCGTTGCGCAGCAGCAGCTCGAGCAGGTCGAACTCCTTGAGCGGCAGCGCCACCGGCTCGCCGTCGACGGCGACCACGTGCCGCTCGACGTCCATGCGCACCGGGCCGGCCTCGAGCGCGCCGTCGGCCGAGACCTCGACGTCGCCGCGACGGCGCAGCACGGCCCGGATGCGGGCGACGAGCTCGCGCGCCGAGTAGGGCTTGGTGACGTAGTCGTCGGCGCCGAGCTCCAGGCCCACGACCTTGTCGACCTCGGAGTCCTTGGCCGTGAGCATGATGATCGGGACGTTGCTGCGGGAGCGCAGCGCCCGGCACACCTCGGTGCCCGGCAGTCCCGGGAGCATGAGGTCGAGCAGGACGATGTCGGCCCCTGCGCGGTCGAACTCGGCGAGCGCCTCGGGGCCGGTGGCGGCGACGACCGCCTCGAACCCCTCGCGGCCGAGCATGTAGGACAGCGCGTCGGAGAAGGACTCCTCGTCCTCCACCACGAGCACTCGGGTCATGACCGTCCTTCCTGGAGGACCCCGCCGGCGTCGGACGCCGTGTCGGGAGGTTCGGGGCGGTCCTCGACCGCCAGGGGGATGCGCAGCGTGAAGGTCGAGCCGAGGCCCTCCTCGCTCCACACGCTGACCGAGCCGCCGTGGTTGCTGGCCACGTGCTTGACGATCGCCAGGCCCAGTCCGGTGCCGCCGGTGCTGGTGGCCCGCGACTGGTCGACCCGGTAGAAGCGCTCGAAGACCCGCTCGCGGTCGGCGCGCGGGATGCCGATCCCGCTGTCGGTGACCGCGATCTCGGCGAACCCGCCGCGCGCCCGTGCCCCGACGGCGATCTTGGTGTTCTCGGGGCTGTAGGCCACCGCGTTGGCCAGCAGGTTGGTCACCGCCGTCGCCAGTTGCGCCTCGACGCCGCGCACCAGGATGCCCCGCCCGCCGCCGACGGCGATCGTGATGCCCTTGGCCGCGGCGGCCAGGCCGGTGCGGTCGACGGCCTCGGCGAGGACGGTGTCGACGTCGACCGGAGCCAGTTCCGGCAGCGGCTCGGCGCCCTGCAGGCGGGACAGGTCGATGAGCTCGCGGACCAGGCGGGCGAGCCGGTCGGCCTCGTGCGCCATCCGCGCGGCGAAGCGTTGCACCGTCTCGGGGTCGTCGGCGGCGCCCTGCATGGCCTCGGCGAGCAGGCCGAGCGCGCCGACCGGCGTCTTGAGCTCGTGGCCCACGTTGGCGACGAAGTCGCGCCGGACCGCCTCGACCCGCCGGGCCTCGGTGACGTCCTGGAGGACCAGTGCCACGGGGCCGGGCACGGCCGACGGCGGGGTGTCGCCGGAGGCGGTCTCGAGCCGGATGGCGTGCGCGCCGACCAGCCGGGTGCCGCCGCCGACGACCTCGCCGGGCAGCGAGACGTCCGAGCGGCGGTTGCCCCAGCGGCGGACCTCGCGGACCAGGTCCTGCAGCGCGGGGACGACGAGGCGGCGGTCGCGGACGATCCCGAGTCCGCGCGCGGTCGGGTTGGCCACGACGACGGCGTCGTCCTTGTCGAGCAGGAGCACCGCGGGATCCATGAGGTCGAGCAGCCGGCGGGCGAGCACAGCCTCGGCGGCGGCGTCGCGTCCCTCGTCGTCTCCCGCACGGTCGGCCCGCTCGGCGCCGCGGCGGGCGAGCACCATCACGGCGGCGGCCACGAGGGCCCCGACGACGAGACCGGTCACGAGGGCGACCAGCGGACTCACGGGGCCGATGCTAGGCCGCCCGGGAGGGCCGTCATCCCCCGTGTGAGTGGCGTCGGAACAGCGGAGAGCGACTGTTCACGCCCGGGTGTCCCCCCGTTCACCGACGGCACCCGTCGGGTGTCGCCGCAGCACCTACCCTCGGGACGTCAGGGCGGAACACCGAGCAGCGAGTGTCCGGCCGGCGGCACCCGGTGGACGGCCGGTACGAGGAGGACCCGTGCGCGAGCACTACCGCGAAGAGCTCGAGGACATCAACGCCTGCCTGGTGGAGATGTCGAACTCCGTCGGGTCGGCGATGAGCAAGGCCACCACCGCCCTGCTCGACGCCGACGTGGCACTCGCCGACCTGGTGATCGCCGGGGACGAGCACATCGACGCGGTCCGCGAGAGCATCGAGGAGCGCTGCTTCACCCTGCTCGCCCGTCAGCAACCCGTCGCCACCGACCTGCGCACGGTCACCACCGCGATGCGCATCGTCGGCGACCTCGAGCGCATGGGCGACCTCGCGGTGCACGTGGCCAAGCTGGCCCGGATGCGCTTCCCCGAGTCCGCCGTCCCCGTCGAGGTGCGGCCGATCTTCCTGGAGGCCGGTCACGTGGCACACAGCCTGGTCACCCAGGTCGGCACCGTGATCGCCCAGCTCGACGTCCGGGGCGCCCTCCAGCTGGAGAAGGACGACGACCTCATGGACCAGCTGCACCGCCAGCTGTTCACCGAGGTCCTCAGCCCCGGCTGGCCGCACGGCATGGAGTCGGCCATCGACATCACGCTGCTCGGCCGCTACTACGAGCGCTTCGCCGACCACGCCGTCAGCGTCGCCCGCCGCGTCGTCTTCCTGGTCACCGGCGAGCGGGACATGGCTGCGCTGCACCACTGAGCCGCGCTGCCTCCCCGAGCAGCACACACACGACGAGGGCCTCTCCACCACGCGGTGGGGAGGCCCTCGTCGTCTCTGGTCGCCCTACCGGGCTCCACCGCGGCCAGGTGCCGTCCCCAGCTGCGCGGAGCCCCGACCGCCCCTCCTCGCGGAGGCCTCCGGCCCCCACTCGTCGGCGCGAGGCGCTACTTCTTGCCCTGGTTCTTGACCGCCTCGATGGCGGCCGCGGCGGCCTCCGGGTCGAGGTACTCACCGCCGGGCTTGAGCGGCTTGAGGTCGGCGTCGAGCTCGTAGCGCAGCGGGACGCCGGTGGGGATGTTGAGCCCGACCACCTCGTCCTCGCCCATGCCGTCGAGGTGCTTCACCAGCGCGCGCAGGCTGTTGCCGTGCGCGGCCACCAGCACGGTGGCACCGCTGCGCAGGTCCGGCACGATCGCGTCGTACCAGTACGGGAGCATCCGGACGACGACGTCGGCCAGGCACTCGGTCGCCGGTCGCACCTCCGGCGGGAGGAACGCGTACCGCGGGTCGGCGTCCTGCGAGTACTCGCTGCCGGCCTCGATCGGCGGCGGCGGCGTGCTGTAGGAGCGGCGCCAGAGCATGAACTGCTCCTCGCCGTACTCGGCGAGGGTGGCCGCCTTGTCCTTGCCCTGCAGCGCGCCGTAGTGCCGCTCGTTGAGCCGCCAGGAGCGCCGCACCGGGATCCACTGCCGGTCGGCGGCGGCCAGGGCCAGCTCCGCGGTGGTGATCGCCCGCCGGAGGACCGAGGTGTGCAGGACGTCGGGCAGCAGGCCGTGCTCGGCGAGCAGCTGACCGCCGCGGGCGGCCTCGGCACGGCCCTTCTCCGACAGCTCGACGTCGACCCAGCCGGTGAACAGGTTCGCCTTGTTCCACTCGCTCTCGCCGTGGCGGAGCAGGACCAGGGTGCCGGGCGCGCCAGCCGCAGACGTCGTCACGCCGCCCATCCTGCCCGACGCCGCCGCGCCCGGTCCGCTCAGCTCACCAGCGGCCAGAGCACCCAGGCCTCGTAGAGCACCGGCGGCGCCAGCCCGGCCAGCAGCCACGGGCTCCGCACCCGCCGCGAGGCACCCCAGCGGACGGCGGCGACCAGCGCCACGCTGCAGGTCAGCGCGACCGCCAGCCACAGCGCGGTGGCGGCGACGTCGACGACGAACAGCTGGGTGAGCACGAGCTGCACGGCGCACAGCAGCAGCGGGTAGACCAGCCCGGACGCGGCCACCACGCCGATCAGCGCGCGGCCGAGCCTCTCCTGCGCGGCGGGCGGGTCCTGCACCCCCTCCACGCTAGGGGGAGGAGGCCTCCTGCGCGCCCGGCCGGCGCCTGCCGGGCATCCAGACCAGGACGACGGCGGCGGCCACCGCCGCGGCCGCCGCGGTCCCGACCGCGGTCAGGTGCATCGCCGAGACGAAGGCCTCGCGCGCGGTGTCGGCCAGCGCGTCGGCGGCCGCGGCGGCGCCGGGCTCGCCGGCCGCCCGCGCCTCCTCCGCCGTCGTCCGGGCCGCCTCGAGCGTGGCGGCGATCGAGGTGCTGGCCTCGTCGCGCGCGCCGGCGGGCAGCACGTCGACGGCGGGGCCGAGGTTGGCGGCGTAGGCGGTGGCCAGCACCGAGCCGAGGATGGCCACCCCGAGCGCCCCGCCGACCTGGCGGACGGTGTTGTTGACCGCCGCGCCCGCGCCGGCCTTGTCCCGCGGCACCACCGACATGATCGACTCGGTGGCCGGCGCCATCACCGCGCCCATGCCGAGCCCCTGCACGGTGAGCGTGGTGAGCAGCAGCCACAGCGGAGCGGCCTCGTCGAGCAGCTGGAAGCCCAGGAACGACAGCGTGATGAGCACGAAGCCGGTGGCGCAGACGGCCTTGGCGCCGAACCGCTCGGCCAGCCGGGAGCTGCGCGGCGCCATGACCGCCATGCCCAGCGCCACCGGGATGAGCGCGGCACCGGACTGCAGGGGGTCGTAACCGCGGGCGCCCTGCAGGTAGTACACGAGGTAGAAGGTGGCGCCCATCAGGGCGAAGAAGTTCAGCCCCAGCGCGGCCGCCGCGGCGGAGAACGCCGGGTTGCGGAACAGCGAGACGTCGAGCGCCGGGTGCGAGGAGCGCCGCTGCAGCCAGACGAACAGCACCATGAGCAGCGCGCCGCCGACGAGCGGGACCAGCACGCCCGGCGTCGCCCAGCCCACCCCCGACCCGCCGTGGATGATCCCGTAGACCAGCCCGGCCAGGGCGGCGATCGACAGCAGCACGCCCGGGAGGTCGAGCCGGCCGGGGTCGGGGTCGCGCGACTCCGGCACGAACACCAGCGTGCCGACGACGCCGAGCACGGCGACCGGCACGCCGATGAGGAAGATCGCACCCCACCAGAAGTGCGTGAGCACCAGCCCGCTGGCCAGCGGTCCGCCGGCGACGGCGAGCCCGGCCGTCGCCGCCCAGATGCCGATGGCGCGGCCGCGCTCGCCGGCCGGGAAGACGTTGGTGATGACGGCGAGCGTCGTCGGCTGCACCGCCGCGCCGCCGATCCCCATCACCGCCCGCCAGGCGATGAGCTCCAGCGGGCTGTCGGAGAACGCCGCGAACACCGAACCGCCGGCGAAGATCGACAGCCCGATGAGCAGGACGCGGCGGCGGCCGATGCGGTCGCCGATGACGCCCCAGGTGAACAGCAGCCCGGCGAAGACGACGATGTAGGCGTCGACGGCCCACTGCAGCTCGCCCTGGGTGGCGCCGAGCTCGCGCTGCAGGGTCGGGATGGCCACGTTGAGCGTCGTGTTGCCCGTGATCACCACGAGCAGGCAGACGGTCATGGTGGCGAGCACCCACCAGCGCCGGGCGTAGCCGGGGCGCTCCTCGACGGCCGGCGCCGCCGGGGCCCGCCCGGTGGTGGTCATCCCCCGCTCTCCGGCGGGGGCGCTCCTCCGCCGTCGGCGGGCTCGGTCCGGCCCGCCTGCGCGAACGCGGCGAAGGCCTCGAGGTTGCGCAGCGACTCCCCGCGCTTGACCCGCCAGTCCCACTCGCGGCGGATCGAGGTGCCGAAGCCGATCTCGAGCATCGTGTTGAAGTGGTCGTCGGCGTAGTTGAGGACCGCGCCGAGCAGCCGGTCGAGCTCCTCGGGGGTCACCGCGGCGTGCGGCACCCGGCCGGTGAGATAGACGTCGCCGACGCGGTCGACCGAGTACGCGACGCCGTACATGCGCGCGTTGTGCTGCAGCAGGTAGGTCCACAGCTGCTCGCGGTTCTCGTCGGGCTGGCGGCAGACGAAGGCCTCCACCCGCAGCGCGTGCTCGCCCACGATCAGGCCGCACACGGTCTTGAGCTTCTTGGTGCCGGGCAGGTCGACCAGCCACCGCCCGGGCGCGGGGTGCTCGTGCACCAGCTCGGCGTCGCGCAGGGTCCGGTCGATGACCGCGTCCAGCGCGGCGACGACGACCGCGCGGGCGGTGCGCGCCTCGCCGATGCCCTCGCTCACCGGGAACCTCCGCTCACCAGGCCACCTGCGTCCCGAGGGCGACGCCGGCCACCGGCCGCAACGCCCGCCGCGCGACACCGGCCATCTCCGCGGCGGCCGCGGCGTAGGCGTCGACCAGCGCGTCGGCGGTGCGGTCCCAGGAGAAGGCGGCGGCGTGCCGGCGGGCTCCGGCGCCCATCAGTTCCCGGCGCTCGAGCACCGCGCGGACGGCCGCGGCGTAGGCCGCCGGGTCCCGGCCGTCGACCAGGACGCCGGAGACGCCATCGCGGACCGCCGTCCGCAGCCCGCCGACCGACGCGGCGACCACCGGCGTCCCGCAGGCCTGCGCCTCCAGGGCGACCAGGCCGAAGGACTCGTTGTGGCTCGGGACGACGGCGACGTCGGCGGCGCGGTAGTGCAGGGCCAGCCGCTCGGGCGGCTGCGGCGGCAGGAAGCGCACCAGGTCGGCGATGCCCAGCGACGCCGCCAGCTCCTCCAGCTGCCGCGGCGCCTCCAGCCCCGAGCCGCTGGGCGCCCCGACGACGTGCACCTGCAGCCGCGACCGCAGCGCCGGGTCGTCGTCGAGCATGCGGGCGGCGGTGGTGAGCAGCAGGTCGGGCGCCTTGAGCGGCTGGATGCGGCCGACGAAGGTCAGGACGACGGCGTCGGCGGGCACGCCCAGCGCGCGGCGGGCGGCGGCGCGGTCGCCGGGGGTGAACCGGTCGAGGTCGACGCCCGGCGGGACGACGAGGGTGCGGCGCGGGTCGGCGCCGTAGTGCTCGACGAGCTGCCGGGCCTCCTCCTCGGTGTTGGCCACCAGGCGGTCGGCCTCGGCCACCACCTGCTCCTCGCCGATCACGCGGGCGCGCGGCTCGGGCCGGTCGCCGTCGGCCAGCGCGGCGTTCTTCACCTTGGCGAGGGTGTGCGCGGTGTGGATCAGCGGCACGCTCCACCGGTCGCGCGCCAGCCAGCCGACCTGGCCGGACAGCCAGTAGTGCGAGTGGACGACGTCGTAGTGGCCCGGCTCGTGCTGGGCCTCCTCCCGCAGCACGCCCGCGGTGAACGCGCACAGCTGGCCGGGCAGCTCCTCCTTGCCCAGGCCCTCGAACGGGCCGGCGCTGACGTGCCGCACGGTGACGCCCGGGCTCATCTCGACCACGGGCGGCAGGTCGCTGGAGGTGGCGCGGGTGAAGACGTCGACGGCGATGCCGCGGGCGGCCAGCCGGCGGGAGACCTCGACGATGTAGACGTTCATGCCCCCGGCGTCACCGGCACCGGGCTGGTCGAGCGGGCTGGTGTGCACCGAGATCGTCGCCACCCGGCGGGGCATGCGCGCGGGGAGGAAGCGGCGAGCAGGCACTCCGACCTCCTGCCTCGCCCGTCCCGGGCACCGTTCCGGCACCCCTGTCGACTCTCCATCCTGCAACAGCGTCAGGATGACCACATGCCCGGTGTTGCCGATGTCTCCTCCTCCGGCCCGCGTCCGCTGCCCGGGAGCGGCCGCACCGCCGTCGTCACCGGCGCCTCGAGCGGCATCGGCGCCGCCACCGCCGAACGGCTGGCGGCCGAGGGCTTCGACGTCGTCCTCGGGGCCCGGCGGATGGACCGGCTGACCGCACTGGCCGGGCGGATCGGCGCCCGGGCGCTGCCCCTCGACGTCACCGACCCCGCGTCGGTGGAGGCGTTCGCGGCGGAGCTGCCGCAGGTCGACGTGCTGGTCAACAACGCCGGCGGTGCCTTCGACGCCACCCCCGTGGCCGAGGCCGACCTGGACTCGTGGGCGCGCACCTACGAGGTCAACGTGCTGGGCACCGTCCGGCTGACCAAGGCGCTGCTCCCCGCGCTGCGGGCCTCCGGCGCCGGCGACGTGCTCTTCGTCGGCTCGACGGCGGGCCTGGTCAGCTACGAGGGCGGCGCGTCCTACACCGCGGCCAAACATGGCGTGCACACGCTGGCCGGCACGCTGCGGCTGGAACTGGTCGCCGAGCCGGTGCGGGTCATCGAGATCGCGCCCGGGATGGTGCGCACCGAGGAGTTCTCCCTCAACCGCACCGGCAGCAAGGAGAAGGCCGACGCCGTCTACCGGGGCGTGCGCGAGCCGCTGGTGGCCGAGGACGTCGCCGACTGCATCGCCTGGGCGCTGACCCGCCCGCACCACGTCAACGTCGACCTGCTCGTCGTCCGCCCGCGCGCCCAGGCCGCCCAGCACAAGGTCCACCGCGAGACCGACTGAGTAGGGACCCTCCTGCCCCCACCGCTCGCAGGCTCGCGGCGGGCCCCTGCAGGAGGGCCGTCCGAGAGGGCGACCGGGTCACAGCCTCGTGGGCTCGGGGACCAGGGTGACGCCGAAGCGGTCGCGGACGGCCTCGATCACGCGGGCGGCGAAGGCCATGAGCTCCGCGGCGGTGGCGCCGGGTTCGGTGGTCAGCGCCAGGCTGTGCCGCGACGACGTCCCGACCCGGCCCGCGCGGGTGCCGCGGCCGAAGCCGGCCGACTGCACGAGCCAGGCGGCGCTGAGCTTGACCATGCCGTCGCCGGCCGGCCAGCTCGGGCAGCCGGGCACGGCCTGCTCGGCCGGGACCACGGGGTTGGTGAAGAACGACCCGGCGCTGCGGGTGTCGGGGTCGGCCGGGTCGACGACCATGCCCTTGCCCCGGCGCAGGTCGAGCACGGCCGCGCGGACGTCGGCCAGCGGCGCCCGCCCGCCCAGCTCCACGCCCAGCCGCTTGGCCAGCTCCGCGTAGCCCACCGGCCGGGACAGCGGCCCGGGTTCCAGCGCGAAGGTGACGGTGAGGACGACGAACCGGCCGGGCTCGCGCTTGAGCCGGCTGTCGCGGTAGCCGAAGGCGCACTCCGCGGCGCCCAGCGTCCGCTCACGCTTCTCGGCGCGGTCGTAGACGCGGACGGCGGTGAGCGTCTGCGCGACCTCTTGGCCGTAGGCGCCGACGTTCTGCACCGGGGTGGCGCCGGTCGAGCCGGGGATCCCCGACAGCGCCTCCATCCCGGCCAGCTCCGCCTCCACGGTGAGCGCGACCAGGTCGTCCCAGTCCTCGCCGGCCTGCACCTCCAGGACGTCGCCGCGCCGCTCGACGCCGCGGCTGCGCACCGCGACGACGTCGCCGGCCCACCCGTCGTCGGGCGCGACCAGGTTGGAGCCGCCGCCGAGCACCAGCAGCGGCCGGCCGGCCTCGTCGGCCTCCCGGACGGCGGCGACCAGCTCGGCGGCGTCGGTGACCTCGACCAGGCGCTCGACGGGGCCGCCGACCCCCAGCGTGGTGAGGTCGGCGAGACGGGCGTCGGATCGGACGAGCACCCGCCCACGGTAGCCGCGCGGCGCAGACCGGCCGGGGACGCCGACTACCCTCGGCACCGGTGAGCGAGGGGGGCAGCGGGCACAAGCGCCGGGCTGAGCTGGCCCCGAAGAAGGCCCACCCGCGGCTGGCGGCGGGCCGGGCCCGGGCGCTGGGGCTGCCCACGCGGGGCACCACCAACGCCAACCGGCTGCGCCGCGTCGACCGCTGGCTGGTGGCCACCCAGGTCCCGCGGCTGCGCGACGCGGCCCGCCCGCTGGTGGTCGACCTCGGCTACGGCTCCTCGGCGGTGACCACCCTGGAGCTGGCCGAGCGGCTGGGCGCCGAGGTGCAGGGGCTCGAGGTGGTCGGCCTGGAGATCGACCCGGAGCGCGTGGCCGCCGTCGCCGACGACCGCGACCCGCCGCGCGTGGACTTCCGCGTGGGGGGCTTCGAGCTGGCCGGGCTGCAGCCGGTGCTGGTGCGGGCGTTCAACGTGCTGCGCCAGTACGACGAGGCGTCGGCCGCGCGCGCCTGGGAGACGATGTGCGCCGCCCTGGGGCCGGGCGGGCTGCTGGTCGAGGGCACCTGCGACGAGTGGGGACGGCGCTCCACCTGGGTGGCGCTCGACGCGGACGGGCCGCTGACCCTCACCCTGGCCGCCCGGGTCTCCGACCTCGACCGTCCCTCCGACCTCGCCGAGCGGCTGCCCAAGGCGCTCATCCACCACAACGTGCCCGGGCAGCCGGTGCACGACCTGCTGCGCGCTCTGGACGCCGCGTGGGCCTCGGCGGCGGGCCTGTCGACGTTCGGTCCGCGGCAGCGCTGGGTCGCCGCGGTCCAGGCGCTCGCCGACGACGGGTGGCCGCTGGTGGGCAGCAGCCGGCGCTGGCGGCACGGGGAGCTGACCGTGCGCTGGTCGGCCGTGGCGCCGTCGTGAGGCGTGCGCGGCCGGAGGTGCTCCCGCCGGGCCCCACCGAGGTCGACGGCGGGACCGCCGAACTGCTCGGCGACGCCGACCGCGACGGCTGCTGGGTGCTGATGGTGAACGGCACGCCGCAGTCCCACGTCGACCTCGACGAGCCCGCCCACCTGGAGTTCGAGTACGTCCGCCGGATGGGCCACGTGCTCGACCTCGCCGCGCCCGAGGGCGACCCGCTCGACGTCGTCCACCTCGGCGGCGGTGCGCTCACGCTGGCCCGCTACGTGGCGGTGACCCGCCCGGGCTCGCGGCAGCGGGTGGTGGAACTCGACCAGCGGCTGACCGACCTCGTGCGGACGCACCTGCCCCTCCCCCGGGGCGCGCGCGTCCGGGTTCGGGCGGCCGACGCCCGCGCCGGGCTGGCCGCCCTCCCGACGGGGAGCGCCGACGTCGTGGTCAGCGACGTCTTCGCCGGTGCCCGCACCCCCGCCCACCTGACGACGGTCGAGTACGCCGCCGAGGCGCACCGGGTCCTGCGGCCGGGCGGGGTGCTGGCGGCCAACGTCGCCGACGGCCCGCCGCTGCGCTTCGCCCGCGGCCAGGTGGCGACGCTGTGCGCGGTCTTCCGGCAGGTCGCCGTACTCGCCGAGCCGGGCACGCTGCGCGGACGCCGCTTCGGCAACCTCGTGGCGGTGGCCTCGGACGCGGAGCTGGCGGTGGCGGCGCTGACCCGGCGCTGCGCGGGCGATCCGATGCCCGCGCGGGTGGTGGCCGGGGACGACCTCAGCCGGTTCGCCGGGAACGCCCGGCCGGTGCACGACGCCGACGCCGCGCCCTCACCGGAGCCACCCCCAGGGGTCTTCGGCCGCTGACCAGGGTCTTCCCCGATGCCCGCGGCGGCCGGCCGCGCCTAGGGTCGGGACATGACGTATCCCGCACCCGTTCCCCGCCGGCTGGCCCGTGACTCGCGCAACAAGGTGATCGCCGGGGTGTGCGCCGGGATCGCGCGCCGCTACGGCATCTCCACCGGGGCCCTGCGACTGGCCTTCGTCGTCTCCTGCATCCTGCCGGGCCCGCAGTTCATCGCGTACCTGGTCCTGTGGGCGCTGATGCCCCGGGACGACCGCTACTGACCCGCCGCACGCGCGGCGGGCCGGCTCACCAGCTGTTGTTGCCGCGCTGGACCCCGCGGACCGCGGGGCGCACGTCGACCAGGTAGACCACGGTGGCGATCACCGCGGGCAGCCCGAGGAAGCTCATCGGGCCCTGCAGGTAGAGGATCACGGCGGCCAGCGCGGTGATCGCCGCCCAGGCCGGCTTGGTGAGCTTGCCGACGGCGACGTAACCGGCGGCCGGGCGGATGACCGCGTCGACGAACGCCCAGGCGGCGACGGCGAGCATCACCAGCCGCAGGCCCTCGACGAGCGCGAAGTCGAACCCCATGCCGGGGAGGGTACCCGCCGGGGACGCCGTCGGGCCTCCCCCGCGAGGGGTCCCGGACGCGACAGGGCCCCGGAGCGCTGGTGCAGCTCCGGGGCCCTGGTCTGTGTGGCCCCCTCCAGGGCACCGCCCCGAGCTAGCGAGGGGTGGGGAGGAGGGGGTCCTTGCTCAGTCGGTGCTCTTGGTGGTGCGGGCGCGCGACACGCGGGTCGAGGTGCCGGTGGCCTTGGCGCGGGCCGGGGTGGTGCGCTTGGCCGGCTTGCGGGCGGCCTTCGCGGTCGCCTCGTCGGCGGCCTCGGCGGTCTCCTCGATCACGGACTTGGCCTGCTCGGCGGCCTCGTCGACGGCCTTCTCGGCCTTGGCGGCGGCCTTGGTGGTCTTGCCGGCGGCCTTCTGGACCAGCGAGGTGACCTCGTTGGAGGCCTCGTTCACGGCCTCCGCGGTCTCCTGGATGGCGTCCTCGACGACGTCCTCGACGGTGTCGACGGCCTGCTCGGCGCGGACGACGAAGCGGCGGATGCCGGGCTGGCGACGCAGCTCCTGCAGCACGTCGGCGCCACGCTCGGCCAGCTGCTCGACGGCGGTGGTGGCCTGGGCGCGGGCCTGCTCGACCAGGCCGGCGACGGTGCTCACGACCGTGTCGGGACGGACGGCGACGGCCAGCTGGCGGCTGTTCTCGCGGGCCTGGGCGACGGCCTGCTCGGCGCGGGTGCGGGCCTCCTTGGTGGCCAGGTCGACCTGGACCTGGGCCTCGCCGGGGAGGGCCTCGGCGCGGGCGCGCAGCGTGGTCAGGACGGTGCGGGCCTGCTCGACGGCGAGGTCACCGGCGCCGACGGCGACGAGGAGGGGACGGCGGCCGCGCTCGGCGACCTGCTCGAGCAGGGTGGTGGCGGTGGTCATGCGGACTCCTTGGAGGGGTTCGGGTCGGTTCCGGGCGCGGAGCTCGGGGTGGGGTGCTGCGGGGTGCTCGTGGCCGCGAACTCGCGGACGTAGGTCTCGTACAGCTCGATCAGCACGGCCTTGTGCCGCTCGGAGAGCTGGTCGTCGGACCGGATGGCCGCGACCGTGTCGGGGTTGCCGGCCCGCCGGTCGAGGATCCCGGCCTGCTCGTAGAGCGACTCGGCGGAGATCTTCAGACCCCGGGCGATGGCGGCGAGGATCTCCGCCGACGGCTTGCGCAGCCCCCGTTCCACCTGGGACAGGTAGGGGTTGCTCACCCCCGCGGTGCGGGCGAGCTCGCGCAGGGACACCCGGGCGGCGCTGCGCTGCTCCCGGATGTACTCACCCACCTGCGAGCGCACCGCCGAGACCTGCTGGGCCTCGGCCGCGACCGTCTCCGCGACGCTGCCCGCGAGGAGGTCCACCTTCTCGCGGACCGACCTCACCTGACCGCTCACGAACTCGCCGGGGGTCTGCACGTACTCGACGGTAACCAGGGGTGCTAGCAGTTGCAAGCGCTACTGCTAGCACCGGCGCGTGAGTCCCCTCACACCCGGCGTGTCGCTGCCCGCTCAGCCGGTGAGGACCGCCGAGGGCCGGACCTCCCCGACGACGCCGTCGCCGCCGGTGACGGGCGTGACGGTCCACCGGGCGAGCGCGTCGGCGTCCACCCCGAGCCGGCGCAGCGCCGCGGCGAGCACCGGCGACCGGCCGCGGTCACCGCCGTCGTCGAGCTTGTAGGCGATCGCGCCGCGGCCCGGGAGCGCCGCGACGTGCACGCCGTCGGCCCCGCCCTTTCCGAGCAGGCCGGGGACGGTCTCCATGAGGAGGGTGTCGTCGCGGTCGGTGCCGGCGACGTACCAGGGGTGGGCACGCATCGCGTCGGCGACGGCCCGTCCCGGGGTGCCGGGCTCGGCGTCGACCAGCGAGCGCAGCCCGCGCGCCAGCCCGGCGAGCGACAGCCCGTGCTGGGGCGCGCCGCACCCGTCGACGACGACGGCGGCCACCGGCTCCTCCGCCGCCTCGCCGAGCCGTGCCTCGATGGCCTGCTGCAGCGGGTGGCCGGGGTCGAGGTAGCCGTCGGTGGGCCAGCCCGCGGCGACGCAGGAGGCCAGCATCGCGGCGTGCTTGCCGGAGCAGTTGAAGGCCAGCCGCTCGGGCGCGCGGCCGGCGACGGTCCAGGCCGCGCGGGTCGGCTCGTGCCCGGGCAGCGCGGCCGGGCAGCCCAGGGCGTCGGGCCCGAGGCCGGCGGTGGCGAGGATCCCGGCGGCGGTGTCGCGGTGGCCGTCCTCGCCGGCGTGCGAGCCGGCGGCGATGGCGAGCTCCTCACCGGAGCGCGGCTGCCACCCGGCGTCGAGGTAGGCGGTGGCCTGCACCGGCTTGTTGGACGAGCGCGGCAGCACCGGGCGGTCGACGTCGCCGGCCGACCAGCGCACCGCGCCGTCGGGCCCCAGGACGACGACCGCGCCGCGGTGCACGGACTCCAGGAACCCCGAGCGCCAGACCTCGACGAGGACCGGCGCGTCGGGCCACCCGCTAATGGCGACCCTCGGAGGCGAGCAGGGCGGCGACGTCGGCCTCGCCGCTGCGGTAGCGGCGGGCCAGCTCCCCGGCGAGGGCGTCCATCACCTGCTGCACGCCGCGGCGCCGCTCCGACAGCGACCCCTCGGCGGCGGCCAGCGCGCGGGCGGCCCGCTCGAGGTCGGCGTCGGGGAGGCCGGCGACGTCGGACAGGTCGACGTCGGGCGTCAGGCCGTGCACCCAGGACTCGTAGACCTCCGGCGCGGCCGGCTGCACCGTCTGGTGCCGGCCCAGGCCGTGCGCGGGGCCGCGGCCCTTCTCGGAGAGGATCTCCGGCAGCAGGTCGACCAGGGAGCGCCCGTCGTGCTCGGCCCGGCGCTGCAGCTCGCGGCGGACGATGTCGAGCCGGCCCTGCAGCAGCCGCCGCGTGTAGGAGAGGTTGACCTCCTCCTGCTCGGCGCGCCGGCGCAGCCCGCGCACCTCGCCCATGGGGCGGGACTGCACGTCCTCGAGGAAGCCGGGGTCGAGCAGCGCGTCGACGGCCGCACCGCCGGCGGGCGTCGGGGAGGGGCTCACGGAGGTCACCGCCCGATGGTGGCAGACCGGACCGCGCGGACCCGGTCGCGGGCCGCCGCCCGGGTGTCGTCGAGCGCGGCGGGGGCGTCGTCGGGGTCGACGGACGCGCGGGAACCGCCCACGGTGAGCTCGGCGTCGGGGGCCACCGACTGCTTGACCAGCGCGAGCGCGACGACGCCGAGCTCGTGGTGGCGCACGACGGTGCCGGTGCGGCCGACCTCGCGGGCACCCGAGAGCACCGGTGTGCCGGGGACGGCGAGGTCCTCGCTGACGCCGTCGAGGTGCAGCAGGACCAGCCGCCGCGGCGGGCGGCCGAGGTTGTGCACCCGCGCCACGGTCTCCTGACCGCGGTAGCAGCCCTTCTCGAGGTGGACGGCGCTGGTCAGCCACTCCAGCTCGTTGGGGATGGTGCGGTGGTCGGTGTCGACGCCGAGCCGCGGCCGGCGGGCCTCCACGCGCAGGGCCTCGTAGGCGTCGAGCCCGGCGGGGCCGGCGCCCGCGGCGGTGAGCGCGTCGGCACGGGCGGTGAGGTCGGCACGGGGCACGAGCAGGTCGAACGCCGTCGCGCCGCCGTCGCCGAGGGCCGGCATCCGGCGCACCCAGCCGCCGTCGGGCAGCGGGGTGACGGCGTACGGCGCGTCGGGCGCGGGCAGCCCGGCGGCGGCGAGCACCTCCGGCGCGCGCGGGCCCACGAGGGACAGCAGCGCCCAGTCGGCGGTGACCAGCGCGGGCTCGACGCGGAGCATGAACCGCATCCGGTCGAGGAAGGTCTGCAGCGCCGCGCCCGTGCCGGGCTCGACGTCGGCCCAGGTGGTGCCGCCGAGCTCGGCGAGGACCAGGTGGTGCTCGACGTGGCCGTTCGGGGAGAGGACCAGCGCCTCGGTGCCGGTGCCGTCGGCCAGCCGCTCGAGGTGCTGGCTGGTCAGGCTGTGCAGCCAGGGGAGCCGGTCGGCACCGGGGACGGTGAGGACGTCGCGGTCGCTGCGGTCGACGAGCCCGGCCCCCTCGGCGAGCAGGCGCTGCTCGCGCAGGGGGTCGCCGTGGTGGGCGGCGACGGTCGTGCCCTCGGCGACGACGGCCCCCGGCCGTTCGGCCAGTGGTGAGGTGGTCATGCGTGCCTCGTCATTCCTGCGGTGTCATTCCTGCGGTGTCATTCCTGCGGTGTCCCGGACTCTCGACAGCGGCGGCACGTCCCCGACAGCGCGACGTGCCCCACGTCCAGGGTGAAACCCAGGTCGGCGGCCAGACGTTCCGCGGCCTCCTCCAGCAGTGCCGGGTCGGCCGAGGAGATCTCCCCGCAGGAGGCGCAGACGACGTGCAGGTGCGGGTGCTCGGAGGCGTGGTAGACCGGCGCGCCCTTGCCCAGGTGGGTGTGCCAGACCAGGCCGAGGCGCTCGAGCAGCTCCAGGGTGCGGTAGACCGTCGAGGTGTCCGGCGCCGCGCCGCCGGGCCCGGCCTGCTCCCGCAAGCGCGCGCCGATGGCCTCGGGCGTGGCGTGGTCGAGCTCGGCGACGGCGGCCAGCACCTGCTGGCGCTGCGGCGTCAGCCGCAGGCCGCGGGCCCGCAGCCGCTCGGCCAGCGGGGCCGGACCGTGCTCGGTCGTCACGTCCGCGAGCCTATGTCCCGGCCCTCGTGCAGGGTCCCGCCGCGAGCCTGCGAGCGGAGGGGGGGCACGGGGGTCCCTACTTCACAGGACGGCGCTGCGGGCGCCGGCCAGCACCCGCTCCAGGGACTCCAGGTAGCGCTCGGGGATGGCGTGCTCGCCGCGCGGCGGGAGGAACCGCGCGACGGTCGCGCCGGTCACCTCCGCCGCGGCCGCGGCCTCGGCGCCCAGCTCCCGCACGACCGGGGCGTCGCCCCACGACCGGCTGGCCGCCAGGTGGGCCATCGCCGCGGCGCTCTCGGCGCGCTCGCCCACGCAGTCGAACGGCTTCTCCGTGGCCCACAGCTTCCGGAACCCGTCGGCCAGCGAGCGGTCGGCGAGCGGATTGCCCCCGAACATCTCCTCCGCCTCGGCCGGGGTGAGGAAGACGGCGAAGCAGAGGAAGGTGAACAGGCACTTGTCGCAGTGCAGGCACCAGCGCTGCTCGGCCTGCCCGCCCAGGTGCCGCTGGGTGTAGGAGCGGTTGCAGCTGAGTATGTCGGCCCGCAGCGGCAGGGCGGCGACGGCGGCCACCGTGGCCAGCTCTGACAGCTGCCGGGTGAGGCTGAAGTAGCCGGCGCCCACCTCGGCGGCGGCCGCGGCGAAGAACCGCTCGAACTCGTAGGACTTCGAGTACTGGTGGTTCACGCTGGCGCCGTCGACGGTGAGGGTCTCCTCGTCGGCCGAGCGCTCGTTGGCGAACACGACCGGGTCGTGACCGCCGAGGACGGCGACCAGCGTGGCGATCGCGGAGTTGATGGCGGTCACCGGCACGTGGCCGTTGAGACCGCCCTGCGCCGTCCGCTCGGCCAGCAGCGGGTCCAGCTTCCGCCGCACCTCGACCAGAGGCACGCCGGCCGCGCGGGCGACGTCACGCTGGGCGCCGGTCGGGTTGACCGCCAGCGCCGTCCCGTCGGGGATGACGACGAGCGCCAGCGCGGAGTCCTTGCCGCCGCCGACGGGCAGCAGCGCGCCGCGCGTGCCGCGGGCCGGGGCCGGGCCGGGCTCGCGCACCTCGACGTCGAACTCCACGCGGTGCGGCACCGGCAGGTGGTTGACCGCGGCGAACTCGCCGAGGCCGTGCGTGTAGGCGGCCTGCGCGACAGCGAGCTGCGCGGCGGTGACCGGCCGCTCGACGGTGACCCGGCCGGGCGCGGCGAGCTTGTAGTAGCTCGTGCCCATGACCAGGTGCACGAGGTCCAGCGCGGCGTCGAGCTGCGCCGGCGCCGGGCCGGTCAGCAGCCCCGGGTCGAGGGTGAGCCGCTCGGTGAACTCGTCGCCGCCGAGGCGGTAGGTGAAGGCCGCCTCGCCGGTCGCGAGGTCGAGGGACCGGTCGGCGACGGTGAAGGAGCCGGTCGCGGCGACGCCGGTCTCAGACACCGGGGACGCGCTCGGCGCCGGCGTCGACGAGGATCTGCTCATAGGTGGCTGCCAACTCCTCGAAGTCGCGGAAGCGGTTGTAGCTCGGGGCGCCGGGCGAGAGCAGCACGACGCCGCCGGGTGCGGTGCCCGCGATCGCCGCCGCGACCGCCTCGGCCAGCGACGCCGTCTCGGTCAGGCGCACGGCGGCACCGGCTGCTGCCCGGCGGACGTCGTCGGCCAGCCGGGCCCCGGTGTCGGGGACGGTCACCAGGGCGACCTCCTCCCGACGGGCCACCAACGTCGCGGCCAGGCCCGTGTAGTCCAGACCCCGGTCCTGGCCGCCGGCGATGAGCGTCACCGGGCGGCCGGCCAGCGCGTCGAGGGCGGCCAGGACGGAGACCGGCGTGGTGCTCAGCGTGTCGTCGACGAACGTGACGCCGTCCCGCGTGGCCACCGGCGAGAGCCGGTGCGGCAGCGCGCGGAAGGCCGCGACGGCGGCGGTGACGTCGTCGGCGCGGGCGGCGAGGTCGAGGCCGAGCAGCGCGCAGGCGGCCAGCGCGACCTCGACGTTGCTGCGGTTGTGCGCGCCGGGCAGGTGGACCGGCTGCACGCGCGAGGCGAGGCCGGCGGGCAGCACGTCGGCGGGGTCGACCAGCTGGGCGGCGTCGAGGTGCTGCTCGGCGAGCAGCCGGGCCTGGGCGCTGACCACGACCGACCGCTCCGGGCAGGAGGCGAAGACGCGCAGCTTGTCGCGGTAGTAGGTCTCGGCCGAGCCGTGCCAGTCGAGGTGCTCCGGCGCCAGCGAGGTGAGCGCGCCGCGGCCGGCGAAGTCCGGGACGGCGGCGGCCTGGTAGCTCGACACCTCGACGACGAGCGTCCGGTCGCCGACCTCGTCCAGGACGTCGAGCAGCGGGGTGCCGATGTTGCCGGCGTGCACGGCCGGGCGCCCGGCGGCGGTGAGGACCGCGGCGGCCAGTGCGCTGGTCGTGCTCTTGCCCTTCGTGCCGGTGACGCACAGGACCGGGATCTCCCGCGCGGCGGCCTCCGCCAGCGCGACCCCGGTGCCGGTGGTCACGAGCGTGCGGTCGGCCAGCGCCCGCGCGTCCTCGCGGTAGGGGCTGATGCCCGGGGACCGGAAGACGACGTCGCAGCCGCCCAGGTCGGCGACGTCGGGGGTGGCGGTCACGCCCGGGGGCAGCGCCGCCGGGTCCACGGGACGGCTGTCGGCCACCAGGACCGACGCCGCACCGGCCGCCAGCGCCGCCGAGACCGCGGCGCGCCCCTCCCGGCCGTGGCCCCAGACGCCGACGCGGCGGCCGGCCAGCTCCGCCAGGCGGAGGGACCGCTCCCGCGGGGGCGGTGCCGGGCGGGGGTCCACGGCGCCCACTCTACGGACCGGGCCCCTCGCGGACGGCGACGACGGAGGGCACCCGCTAGGGTCGCGACCGGTGTGCCGGGAAGTCTGGTCGGCGGCGTCCCACCCGACCCCCTCCCCCGGAGCTGCCCCATGAACGGACCCCACGGCTCCACCCGGGTCTTCTCCCGCGGCTCGTGGACCGAGGCCAGCCGCATCGCCGCCGTCCTGCGCGAGGAGACCGTCGGCGGGATGCTGCTCCTCGCCGGCACGGTGGTCGCCCTCGTCTGGGCCAACTCGCCGTGGTCGGCGGCCTACGAGGCCGTGCGCGACACCCGGGTCGGCCCCGCCTCGCTGCACCTGGACCTCACCCTGGGCACCTGGGCCGCGGACGGGCTGCTGGCCGTCTTCTTCTTCGTCGCGGGCCTCGAGCTCAAGCGGGAGTTCGTGGCAGGCGACCTGCGCGACCCGCGCCGGGCGGCGCTGCCGGTGGCCGCGGCCGTCGGCGGCATGGTGGTGCCCGCGGTCCTCTACACGCTGCTCAACCTGGGCGGCGACGGCGGCCTGCGCGGCTGGGCCATCCCGACGGCGACCGACATCGCCTTCGCCCTCGCCGTCCTCGCGGTGATCAGCACGCACCTGCCCAGCGCGCTGCGGACGTTCCTGCTCACCCTCGCCGTCGTCGACGACCTGCTGGCCATCACGATCATCGCGCTCTTCTACACGTCGTCACTGGCGGCCGGGTGGCTGGCGCTGGCGCTGGTGCCGCTCGCCGTCTTCGGCTTCCTGGTGCAGAAGCGGGTGCGCTCGTGGTGGCTGCTGCTGCCGCTGGCGCTGCTCACCTGGGTGTTCGTCCACGAGTCCGGAGTGCACGCCACCGTCGCCGGCGTGCTGCTCGCGTTCACGGTGCCGGTGGTGCGCAGCGACGCGGCCGGCGGGCCGGACGCCGGACCGGGCCTCGCCGAGCACCTCGAGCACCGGTTCCGGCCGATCTCGGCGGGGATCGCCGTCCCGGTGTTCGCCTTCTTCGCCGCCGGGGTGACCGTCGGCGGGCTGTCCGGGCTGGTCGAGTCCCTGGGCGACCGGGTGGCGCTGGGCATCGTCGCCGGTCTCGTGCTCGGCAAGGTCGCCGGCATCGTCGGCGCGAGCTGGCTGGTCACCCGGTTCACCCGGGCCGAGTTCGCCGACGACCTGGGCTGGCCCGACCTGGTCGGGGTGGCCCTGCTCGGCGGCATCGGCTTCACCGTGTCGCTGCTCATCGGCGAGCTCGCCTTCGGCCTGGGCTCCGACCGCGACGACCACGTGAAGGTCGGCGTGCTGGTCGGCACGCTGCTGTCGGCGCTGCTCGCGACGGTCGTGCTGCGGCTGCGCAACCGGCGGTACCGGCGGATCGAGGAGCTCGAGGCCGTCGACGCCGACGCCGACGGCATCCCCGACGTCTACCAGCAGGGTCCTGACACGCCCGGCACGCCGGGCTCTCCAGGGCGTTCCGCTGACGGCTGAACAACGTCGTTGCCGACCGCGGAACCGCGACGTACCGTCGAGGCACGCGAGAGGGGAGGTGGTCCGAACAATTGATTTCTCATCGGACTCGTGAGGTGGCTGTCCGCTAGCCGCCGTCCAGATGGGCCGCCCGTTCGGAGTGGAATCCGAGCGGTGGCACGTCGTCGCCCGTCCGTCGCACGGCGGCGAGCGAGAACCGGACAGTCACCCGACCCCCGGGCTGCCGACACTTGTCCAGTCGGCCCGTGAGCTGCCGCCCATGTGGCGCCACGGAGCAGCCCGGGGGTTGTCCGTCCCCGGGTACGGATGGGACCCGGACCACCGTGGGGGAGGAACGGCGGCCGTGCAGACCGCTGGGCGCACCGCGCCGGCCGGCCGCTGGGTCGCCGAGGCCGTCCGCGCCGCTCCCCCCGACACCGTCGCCGCACTGGTCCCGGCCCGTTTCCCCGCCTACGCCCGGGTCTTCCACCCCGCCGTCCGGTACGACGGCGACGACGACGTGTTCGTCCGCTGGGACGAGGTCGCCGCGGCCAACGGCACCACCGCGCACCGGCTCATGCAGTGGCCCGGCATCACCGGCTCCTGGGACCACCTCGGCGAGGCCGACCAGCCCGGGCTGTGGAACGACGCCCCGGCGGAGGGGCACCTGGTCGCGCACGTCGCGCGGGAGCTGGCCACCGTCCTCGAGGACCAGACGACCACGCCGGGCGAGTGCTGGTTCGGCTGGGACGACGGCGGCGCCGCCGACCTGCCGCGTCTGTGCCTCCCCCGCGCCGACCTGCTGCTGACCCGCGGGCCGGTGGAGCGGGCCGCCACCAACTTCGCCCCCGAGCCGCGCGAGCAGAGCGCCGCCCTGTGGTGGCCGGCCGACCGTGCCTGGTGCGTCGTCACCGACCCCGCGCTGACCAGCACCTACGTCGGCGGCGCAGTGGCCACCGTCGACGCGCTGCTGGCCACCCGGCTCGAGGTGGCCCCCGCCGGGCCCGGCGACCCGGTCACCCCCGACAGCGACCCGGTCAACCCGGTGCTGTCCCACGCCTAGGCCCGCGCGGGCACCGGGGCACCGGCGGTCGCGGCGACCACCGCGTCCCACGGGGTGGCGGTCAGGCCGAAGGTCTCCGTGGTCGCCGTCGCGTCCAGCACGTACTCCTGGTCGAACTGGTGCCGGACGTCGACGATCTCGCGCATCCTCGGCGAGAACCAGCCGAGCGCGGTGAGCGCCGGCCACGGGACGCCGCTGACCGGCACCGGCGCCCGCCCCATCGCGCGGGCGAGGTCGCCGAGGGCCTGGCGCTGCGAGCGCGGCGGGGCGCTCGGCACGTGCCACGCCCGGCCCAGCGCCCGCTCGTCGGTGCCGAGGGTCGCCAGGGTGGCGGCGACGTCGGGCAGGTAGGCCCAGCTGCGCAGCACGTCGGGGTCGCCCACCACCCAGGCGCGGCGGCCGCGGCGCAGCGTCGGCAGCTGGCGCACCAGGTGCGACTGCGCGGGCGGCACCTGCGGCCCCACGAAGTCCGCGGCGCGGGCCTCGGTCATCCGGATGCGGCCGGCCTCGTGCGCGGCCAGCGCCTCGCGCCACATCGCGGTCCGCACCCGGCCCTTGGTGTCGGTGGCCGCCAGCGGGGTGTCCGGCGCCATCGGCCCGGAGGGTCGGCCGTAGACGTAGAGGTTGGCCATCGTGACCAGCCTGGCGCCGGTGCGCTCGGCCGCGGCGAGCAGTGCCGCGGCCACCGGCGGCCAGTCGGTGGCCCAGCGGTGGTACTCCGGGTTGACGGCGTTGTAGAGCGCGTCCGCCCCCTCGGTGGCCGCGGTCAGCGCCGCGGCGTCGGTGGCGTCCACCCGGCGGTGCTCGACCGCGCCGGTCGACGTCCCGCCGCTGCGCGAGAGCACCCGCACCTCGTGCCCTCGGGCGACCAGCGCGTCCGCCGTCGTCGTGCCCACCGGGCCCTTGCCCACGATCACGTGCAGTCCCATGACGAACTCCTCGTCGCTCGGCGAGAGCGGTGCTCTCGTTCCGGTGCAACCGTCGCGCTCAGGCGGGAGCCTGTCAAGAGCAGTGCTCGCACTTGCGGACACTGCTCGCAGTGGCCCATCATCGGGACGTGCCCACCGCCCGCGAGCGCGTCCGCGCCGAGCTGACCGCCGAGATCACCGCGGCCGCGCGCCGCCAGCTCGCCGAGGTCGGCGCGGCCGCGCTGTCGCTGCGGGCGGTGGCCCGCGAGGTGGGCATGGCGTCGTCGGCGGTCTACCGCTACTTCCCCAGCCGCGACGACCTGCTGACCCGGCTGATCATCGACGGCTACGACGCCCTCGGTGAGGCGGCCGAGGCCGCCGACGACCCGGCGGCACCGCCGGAGCAGCGCTGGTCGGCCGTCTGCGGCGCCGTGCGCGACTGGGCGCTGGCCCACCCGCACGAGTACGCGCTGCTCTACGGCTCCCCCGTGCCCGGGTACTCCGCGCCGCAGGACACCGTCCCGGCCGCGTCGCGGGTCGGGATCGTCCTCGGCCGGATCCTGGGCGACGCCGCCCGCGCCGGGCGGCTGTCCGGCGGGGGCGTCCGCGTGCCCGGCCTGCTCGGGGACGCCGCCGTCGAGGTCCTCGGGCAGGACGCCCCGGGCATCGACGACGCCGTCCGGGTGCGCGCCCTGCTGGCCTGGAGCTCGCTGTTCGGCACGGTGAGCTTCGAGCTGTTCGGCCACCTCGTCGGGTCGGTGGAGGACGCCGACGCCTACTTCGCCCGCGCGGTGGCCGAGCTCGGCGCGCTGATCGGCCTGGACTAGAGCTGCGCCAGCTCCGCCTCGAGGTCGTCGAGGCCGAGCGAGCCCTGCGACAGCGCGGCCATGTGCCAGGCCTTGAGGTCGAAGTCGGCGCCGCGGGCGCGCTGCGCGGCCGCGCGGCCGGCCAGCCAGGCGCGCTCCCCGAGCTTGTAGCTGATCGCCTGGCCGGGCAGGCCGAGGTAGCGGATCAGCTCGCTGTCGAGGAACGCCGGGTCGCTGCCGAGGTGCTCGCCGGCGAAGGCCCGCGCGAGCTCCGGCGTCCACGGCCGGCCGCGGGAGCCGGCGAGCACGCCCTCGGCGTCGTCGGGGACCGGCAGCCGCAGGTGCATGCCGATGTCGATGACCACCCGGATCGCGCGCAGCTGCTGGGCGTCGAGGTAGCCCATCCGGGCGCCGGGCTCGGTGAGGTGCCCGAGCTCGTCCATCAGCCGCTCGGCGTAGAGCGCCCAGCCCTCGACGTTGGCGCTCACCGAGCCCAGCGACGTCTGGTAGGTCGACAGGTCGCGGCTGACGTAGGCCCACTGGGCCAGCTGCAGGTGGTGGCCCGGGACGCCCTCGTGGTACCAGATCGAGACCAGGTCCCACAGCGGGAAGCGCTCGCGGCCCAGCGTGGGCAGCCAGGTGCGGCCCGGGCGGGAGAAGTCCTGCGCGGGGCGGGTGTAGTACGGCGCCGCCGCGCTGCCGGGCGGCGCGATCATCGCCTCGACGTGGCGCACCGGCTCGGCGAGGTCGAAGTGCGTGCCGTCCAGCGCGGTGATCGCCTCGTCCATCATCGCCTGCAGCCGCTGCCGGACGGTCTCCACGCCGTCGACCGCGGGGCCGTGCTCGTCGAGCCAGCGCATCGCCTCGACCGGGGTGGCGCCCGGCCGCAGCGCCTCGGCCTCGGCCCGCTGCTCGGCGAGGATCCGCCGGTACTCCGACCAGCCCCAGGCGTAGGCCTCCTCCAGGCCCTGCCCGGCGCCGAGGTCCGAGCCGTTCCAGCGCCGCGCGGCGATGGCGTAGCGGTCCCGGCCGACGGCGTCCGGCGTCCCCTCGGCCCGCGGCAGGTACTCGTCGCGCAGGAAGTCGCGCACCTCGGCCACCGCGGCGTCGGCGTCCCGCGCGGCGGCGTCGAGCTCGCCGCGCACGGCGTCGGGCCCGGAGCCGGCCAGGCCGCCGAAGAAGGGCCCGCGCAGCCACTCGTCGAGCTGGCCGACGACCGTGGACACCTGCCGCGGCGCCACGAGCAGCCCGCGCCGGGCGCCCTCGCGCAGCGTCTCCACGTAGCCGCGGTAGGCCTCGGGCACCCGGGCCATCCGGCGGGCGACGACGCCCCAGTCGTCCTCGGTCGCCGTGGGCATGAGCAGGAAGACCTGGCGGATCGAGTGCACGGGGCTGAACAGGTTCGACAGCGCCCGGAAGCCCTCGCCGGCCTCGTGCGCGGCCTCCTCGGCACCGAGCCGCTCGCGCAGCAGGCGGGCGCAGCGGCGCTCGATCGGGTCGTCGTCCAGCGACGGGTCGGTGACGAGGACCGCGTCGAGCTCGGCGAGCGTGCGGCGGGTCAGCTCCGCCTCCGCCTCCAGGCCGGCCGGGCTGGGGTCGGGCAGCCGGTCGTCGCCGGGGCGGGTGCCCAGCGACGTCGCGACGATCGGGTCGAGCTCGCAGACGGCGTCGACGTAGCGGTCGGCCACCTGCCTCGGCGTGCCCACCGGACCGCTCACCGCAGCCGCTCCAGGCGCGCCGACATGGTGGGCCGCAGCGGCGTGTCCGCGCCGGCGCGGTCGATGGCGTACATGAGCGCCCCCTCGACGATGCCGTACAGCCGCACGGCGCGGGTGGTCTCCGGCGCATCGGGGGTCCGGGCGACGACGTCGCTGGTCAGCTCCCAGCTCGTCGTGGTGCGGGCCGTCCCGACGTAGAGCTCGAGCAGGCCGTCGGCGCCGGCGACCAGCAGCTCCACCTCGTCCTCGCCGCGGGGCCGCCAGAAGCCGGACTCGCGCAGCGCGGGGCCCTCGGGCCGGCCGTCGTCGCCGATCAGCCAGGTGCGCGACTCGTAGGCGAGGAAGTCGCGGCCGTCGTGCGCGAAGCGCACCCACTGGCCGAAGCGCCGGTCACCGGCGCCCTCGCCGGCGAGCACGCCCTCGCCGTGCCACTCGCCCAGCAGGGGCAGCACCGACAGCAGGCCGTGCGCCACCTCGGGGCCCTCGCGGACGTCGACGGTGTCGACGACGGGCAGGTCGGTCGGGCCGGTCACCGGCCGGCGTCCGAGGCAGACATGCCCGTCACGGTAGTCAGCGCCCGCGGGCGGCGCGTCCGGGTGTCGACGGCGGCACGCGCGGGGGCTCGCGCCGGGCGCGGGGGCGGCGGGCCAGCCGGCGGACGGCGACCCCGCACGCGGCCGCCATCAGCAGGGCGAGCGCGACGAGGACCCAGGCGGCGACCACGACGCCACGGTAGGCAGCCCGCCCGGCGGTGCGCGGGTGGACCCGCCGGGCCGGGGAGGATGAGCGCCGTGCCGTTCACGGGAAGCCACCCCGCGGCCGTGCTGCCGCTGCTGCGCACGGGCCTGCCGGCCTCGGCACTGGTCGCCGGGTCCACGGCTCCCGACCTGCCCTTCTACCTGCCGGTCGACCTCGGCGTGCCGACCCACACCGCGCTGGCCGTCGTCACCACCGACGTCCTGCTCGGCGGCGCGCTCTGGGCGCTGTGGCACGGGCTGCTATCCCGTCCGGCGCTGGCCTGGGCACCGGGGTCGGTGACCGCCCGGTTGCCCGCCGCGGCGGCGCCCGGGCTGGGCCGGCGGCTGCGCACACCCGCGCAGGGCGTCCGGCTGGTCACCGCCCTGGCCGCGGGCGCCGCCACCCACGTGCTGTGGGACGAGTTCACCCACCCCGGCCGCTGGGGCGCCGAGAACGTGCCGGCGCTCTCCGCCACCTGGGCCGGGGAGGCCGGCTACTCCTGGGCGCAGGACCTCAGCGGCGTGGTCGGAGCCCTGGTCCTGGCCGGCTGGCTGGCCCGCTGGTGGCGGCGCACTCCGGCGGCGCCGTCGGCGGGGTCGCGGCCGGGCTGGTGGCTGCCGTGGACGGCCCTCGCGGGAACCGCCGCCGTCGCGGGTGCGGTCGCGGCCACGGGCGCGCCGGACGTGCGGTCCGGAGCCGTGGCGGCCGCCTTCGCCGGCGGCGGCGCCGCCCTGGGGACCGCGGTCCTGCTGGCGCTGGCGGAGACGGTGCGCGCGGGGACCCGGCAGCGGGTCACGCCTCCTCGGGGTCCGCTCCCCGGACGGCGCGGCCGCCGTCGACCGGCAGCACCGCCCCCGTGACGAAGCCGGCCGCGTCCGAGAGCAGGAAGGCCACGACGTCGGCCACCTCCTCCGGCGTCCCGACGCGCCCGAGCGGGTGCAGGGCGACCATCTGCGCCTCGGTGCGGGCGGCCTGCTCCGGTCCCTGGCCGGCGAGCAGTGCCCGGTAGCGGGCGGTGTCGACCGACCCGAGCGCGACCGCGTTGACCCGGGTCCCCGACGGGCCGGCGTCGACCGCCAGCGCCCGGGTCAGGCCCTCGACGGCGGCCTTCGCGGTCGCGTAGGGCAGCGCGCCGCGCACCGGCCGCTGCGCCTGGTGGCTGGACACGTTGACGACGGCCCCGGCCGTGCCCGCGCGGGCGAACCGGCGGAGGGCGGTCGAGCACCCGGTCACCACCGGCGCGAGGTTGGCGACGACGAGGTCCAGGACCGCGCCGGCCGGGTCGCGGCCGAGCACGGCGTCCCGGAACACCGCCGCGTTGTTCACCCAGCCGGCCAGCGGACCGGCCGCCTCGGCCCGGTCGGCGGCCTCCTCGGCCACCGCCTCGTCGGCCGCGTCGCCCGTCACGGACACGAGCCCGGCCGCGGGCCGCTCCGGCGGGTCCCGGTCGAGCACGACGACGGTCGCGCCGTCGCCCAGCAGCCGGGCCGCGACCGCCCGCCCGATGCCGCGCGCGCCGCCGGTCACCACGTACGACCCGCCCACGGCGCCATCCTGGCCCCGGGCGAACGACAGCGCCCCTCCCGGCCGGAGCCGGGAGGGGCGCTGCGGTGTCCTGCGGTCAGTCCAGGACGACGGTGGTCTCGGTCAGGCCGACCTCGGCGTCGACGAGGCGCTCACCGCGGCCGACGGGGGCCAGCGACCGCAGCTTCCACTTCCCGGGGGCGGCGAAGAAGCGGAACTCGCCCTCCGGGCTGGTCACCACCTCGGCGGTGAACTCGTCGGTGGAATCGAGCAGCCGGACGTACGCGCCGGCCACCGGGGCGCCGTCGTGCCAGACCTGACCCTGGATGACCGTCTGGGTGCTCAGGTCGATGCCGGCGAGGGCACCGCCCTGCTTGGGGGCTCCGCACATGCTCAGGCGCCCTTCTCGATCGGGACGCCGACCAGCGAGCCGTACTCGGTCCAGGAGCCGTCGTAGTTCTTGACGTTCTCGTGGCCGAGCAACTCGCGCAGGACGAACCAGGTGTGGCTCGAGCGCTCGCCGATGCGGCAGTAGGCGATGGTGTCCTTGGACTCGTCGAGGCCGGCGTCGGCGTAGAGCGCGCGCAGCTCGTCGTCGCTCTTGAAGGTGCCGTCCTCGTTGGCCGCCTTGCTCCACGGCACGTTCACCGCGGTCGGGATGTGGCCGGGGCGCTGCGCGCCCTCCTGCGGCAGGTGGGCCGGGGCGACGAGCTTGCCGGCGAACTCGTCGGGCGAGCGCACGTCGACGAGGTTCTGCTGGCCGATCGAGGCGACGACCTCGTCGCGGAAGGCGCGGATGGAGGTGTCGGCGTCCTTGGCCTGGTACTGCGTGGCCGGGCGCTCGACGGTGTCCGGCGAGAGCGGACGGCTGTCGAGCTCCCACTTCTTGCGACCGCCGTCGAGGAGCTTGACCTGGTCGTGGCCGTAGAGCTTGAAGTACCAGTAGGCGTAGGCGGCGAACCAGTTGTTGTTGCCGCCGTAGAGGACGACGGTGTCGTCGTTGCCGATGCCCTTGGCCGACAGCAGCTCCTGGAACTGCTCCTTGCTGACGAAGTCGCGGCGCAGCGGGTCCTGCAGGTCGAGCTTCCAGTCGAGCTTGACCGCGCCCTCGATGTGGCCCTTGTCGTAGGCGCTGGTGTCCTCGTCGACCTCGACGAAGACGATGCCGGGCTGGCCGATGTGCTCCTGGGCCCAGTCGGCGGTGACGAGCACGTCGTTGCGGCTCATGGGAGGTTCCTCCGTGTGGTGGGTGTACGGACGATCAGGCGGTGCGGACGGGGCGGACCCGCCGGACGGTGAGGTACAGCTCGCAGCCGAGGCAGAAGCCGGTGGCCGCGTTGAGCAGGGCCGCGACGAGGGCGAGGCCCGTGGCGACGGCGCCGAGCACCGGCACCCCGAGCAGGTACCCCGCCACGCCGACGCCGGCGAAGACGAGCCCGACGAACTGGGCGAAGCGCACCGGCGCCTCGGGCTCGCGCTCCCGGGCCGGCCCCAGCCGCGGGGCGACCAGGGTGCGGAACAGCACCGCGTACGGCGCCGACCGCAGGCCGGCGGCCGCACCGACGGCGAAGACGGCCGCCTGGACGGCGGCCAGCCAGCCGCTCGCGGTCAGCAGGACGACGGCGAGGACGGCACTGGTGACCCACGCGGCGAAGCGCGGGCCGCGCACGTCGACCGTGCGGGCAGGACTCTGCGACATGGATGGGCTCTCCGGACGGCGGTCAGGGCACGTCTGGGCGGAGCGGGGCCGCCCTCAGGAGGCGCGACACAGGCAGCTGCCGACGCGGCACAGGTCGACTGTGCGGCGCGAGGTCAGCAGGGTGCCCACGCGGCGAGGGTAGCCGATCACGACCGGGCCCCCGTGTGGGCGTCGACAACGGCGGTGAGCTCCTCCGGCCGCGGGGCGCCGCTGCTGCGCCCGAGCAGCCGCCCCTCGCGGTCGAGGTAGAACAGCGTCGGCGTGCGCCGGACGTCGAGCTCGCGCACCGCCTCGAGGTGGCTCTCGGCGTCGACGTGGACGTAGGCCAGCCCCGGCCGGGTGGCCTGCAGGTGCTGCAGCCGCGCGCGCGTGGTCCGGCAGGGCCCGCAGAACGCGGTGGAGAACTGGACGACGGTCAGGTCCGCGTCGGCCGGGCGCACGCCCAGGCCCTCGAGCACCGCGGTGGGTCCGCCCACGCCCTCCTCCTCCTGCGCCGTGCGCAGCCGGCCGTCGCGGGTGCGCAGCCACCAGGACGCCGCGGCGGTGAGCACGAGCGCCACGGCGAGCACGGCCAGTCCGGTCCCGCTCATCCCCCGCACCAACCCGACCGTCCCGATGGGCATTCCCGCCCGCGTCAGGTCGCGCGCAGCACCGTGCCGGTGGCCTCGGCGGTCACGTCGACGCCGTCCTCGGCGGGCCGCAGACCGGTGAGCTGCAGGCCGAACGGCAGCTCGACGGGGTAGCGCAGGTCGAGCAGGTCGCTGGCCCGGTCGACGAGGACGTCCGGCACGTCGACGCCGGCCGCCTCCGCGTCCTCGACGTCGACCACGAGGTCCTGGCCGTCGAGGGACACCGTGCCGACGGCGGTGAGCGGCACGTCGCGGCCGAGCACCTCGACCGTGCGGGTCACGCGGAGCCCGTCGCCCTCGCGCGCCAGCGTGGTGTCGCCGCCGAGCTGGGCGGCCAGCAGCGCGTAGGACAGCGTCGCGGTGCCGTCCAGACGGTCGACCGGCACCTCCCGCACCGATCCCGACAGCGCGTCGGACAGCGGCACGTGCGCCCCGCGCAGGCGGACGTCGGCGCGGGTCCCCTCGGGCTGGCCGAGCTCGTCGGCGGTCAGGGAGATGCGGACGTCGTCGTAGGTGCCCGACACGGCCTGGGTCATGAACGGCCACCCGCGGACGTCGACGTCAGGGGTCCCGGCCAGGCCACCCGCGTCGCGCAGCGCCTCGGCCACCCGGTCCTCGGCGACGCCCTCGGCGACCGGGTCGGCCACGAGCGCGAGCACGACGAGCAGCGCCAGGACGACGAGGAGGGCGCGCACCGGCTCAGACGACGGCCAGCGCCAGGAGCACCGGCGCGCAGACGGCCAGCGGCAGGACGGCCTCGACCGCGACACCCCCGGCCACGGCACCCCGGCCCCGCGACTCCCCGAGGACGGAGGAGGCGGCGGTCCCGGCCAGCGCGGCGACCAGGCCGAGCACCAGGCCGGTGGTGGTGCCGGAGACGACGTCGACCAGTTCCCCGGTGCCGCTCTCGAACAGCGCGACGACGACCCCGGCCGCGACGGCGGCCAGCAGCCCCGGCACACCGCGGTCGGACCCCTCGGCGAGGGCCGGCCGCGGCAGGACGGCGTCGACGAGGTGCCCGGCGACCAGCGCGGCGCCGACGACCAGCAGCGGCGAGCCGCCGACGCCGTCCTCGTCCCCCACCACGTCGGGCAGCAGGAGGAGCGCCAGCGCGCAGGCGGCCGCGACCAGCAGCGCGACGCTGGCGAGCGAGCCGACGACGTCGGTGCGCGGCGGCCGGCGCAGCATCTGGTGCAGCACGGCGGCGATCAGCGCGGGACCGAGCACGGCCAGCAGCAGCCCGGGACCGGGCGGGTCGCCGGAGGGGGCGAGCAGGCCGACGGCGAGGTCGGCGCCGACGGCGGCCGCGGCCCCGAGGACGGCGACGCCGACGGCACCCGCCGGTGCGGTCGCGGGCAGCCAGCCGGCCACCAGGACCGCCTGCAGCACCAGGACCGCGGCCAGCCGGCCGTGCTCGCCGACCTGGTCCGGCGCGAGCAGCAGGAGCGCGACGGCGGCTCCCGCGACGACCGCGGCGGCGACGTGCCGCGCCCGGGCGGCGGGCCGGGTGTCCAGCGCCGTGGTCACGCACCCTCCAGGCCGGGACCGCCCGGCAGCCCCGCCGGTGCCGTCGTCTCCCGCTCGTCCCGATCGTCGCAGACACCGCCCACGCGGCGCGCGCAGCGGCCGGTGCTCAGCGGCGTGTCCCGGGGGTCGCGGGATCCGTCACGCAACCGACACCCGGCGGTACGTGGGGTGACGGCAGCACGTCGGTTATCCTGCTGTCTCGGTTCGACAGCGCCGTCGACGCCCTCCCCGAGGAGACGACATGCGACTCGTGCTCATGACCGCGGCGCGTCAGGCCACGACCGAGGTGCTGCCCGCCCTGGGCCTGCTCGGCCACCAGGTGCGCGTCGTGGCCCCCGAACTGTCGAGCCTGCTCGACGGCGACTCCGGCGACGTGGTGCTCGTCGACGCCCGCCACGACCTCATCCAGGCCCGCACGCTGTGCGGCCTGCTGTCCTCCACCGGGGTCGCCTCCGCCCTCGTCGCGGTCCTCTCCGAGGGTGGGCTGGTCGCGCTGTCGGCCGACTGGGGTGTCGACGACGTCCTGCTCGACACCGCCGGGCCGGCCGAGGTCGACGCGCGATTGAAGTGGGCCACCGCCCGCCGGCTGGCCGCGGCCACCCCGGCCGACGGCCCCGACGGCGGCGTCACCCAGGCCGGCGAGCTGGTCATCGACGAGCACAGCTACTCGGCCAAGCTCCGCGGCCGCCCCCTCGACCTCACCTACAAGGAGTTCGAGCTCCTCAAGTACCTCGCCCAGCACCCCGGTCGGGTGTTCTCCCGCGCCCAGCTGCTCCAGGAGATCTGGGGCTACGACTACTTCGGCGGCACGCGCACCGTCGACGTCCACGTGCGCCGGCTGCGCGCCAAGCTCGGCACCGAGCACGAGGCGCTGATCGGCACCGTCCGCAACGTGGGCTACAAGCTCGACCAGCAGGTCGCCGACGCCACCGCCGCGGCCGCCCGCGCCCAGGCCGAGGAGCCGGCCGCCCCCACGGTCGCCGGCGCCCGCGACGCCGCTCCGCTGCTCTGAGCACCGCCGCCGTCTCCGACACCGCGCGGCTCGACCCCGCGCGGACCGCGGCCGTCCTCGCGCTGCTGCGCGCGGCGGCCGCGGCCGACGGCGTGCGCCCGCTGTCGGAGGAGGCCGAGCTGCGGCTGCAGCACGGCGGACCGGCCGGCGGCCACGACGTCCTGGCCACCGACGCCGACGGCGCGGTGACCGGCTACGCCCGCCTCGAGCTCGGCGACGGCACCGGGGACGCCGAGGCCGAGCTCGTCGTCGCGCCCGGCGCCCGGCGGCGCGGGACCGGGCGGGCGCTGCTCACCCGGCTCGAGGAGCTCGCCGGCGACCGCCCGCTGCGGGTGTGGGCGCACGGCGACTCACCGGCCGCCACCGCGCTGGCCACCGGGCGCGGCTACACCCGGGCCCGCGTGCTGCTGCAGATGCGCCGTCCCCTGGGCGACGCCGACCTGACCGGGGGCCCCGCCCTCCCGGAGGGCGTGTACGTGGCCGCCTTCCGACCCGGCCGCGACGAGGCGGCTTGGCTGCGGCTCAACGCCCGCGCCTTCGCCGCCCACCCCGAGCAGGGCGCGTGGACGCCGGAGGACCTGCGGCTGCGCGAGGCCGAGGCCTGGTTCGACCCGGCCGGCTTCCTGCTCGCCTGGCGCGGGGACCGCGACGCCGGCGGCACGCTGCTCGGCGCGCACTGGACCAAGGTGCACCCGCCGGGCGACGCCGGACCCGACGCCGTCGGCGAGGTCTACGTGCTCGGCATCGACCCCGACGCCCAGGGCCTGGGGCTCGGCAGGGCGCTCACCGTCCGTGGCCTGGCGCACCTGCGCGGCCGCGGGCTCGACGAGGTCCTCCTCTACGTCGAGGAGGACAACACCGCCGCGGTGGCCCTCTACGGGCGCACCGGCTTCACCCGGTACGCCGTCGACGTCTCCTGGCGGCGCACCCCCTGAGCGGGGTGCAAACGCTCCTTCCTCCCGCACACCCGGCACGCTCCGCCACCGGAAACGCGCCGGTTCACCGACTGGACGTGACGGCGTTCTCACCCGGTCGGGAAAGGCTCCGCGGGCGTTCACCGGCCGTTCATCGAGCGACCCGGGACCGGCCACCTGGGCTCCCTACCGTCCCTCTCGTTGGTCCTCCCCTGCCCGGCAACGAGGTCCGGGCTCCTCCGAAAGGCACTGGCTTGAAGCTCAGCACCCGGTCGCGCGCCGTCGTCCTCAGCACGGCGCTCGCCAGCACCCTCACGCTCGCCGCGTGTGGCGCCGCCAACGAGTCCGAGGGCTCCTCGGGCGGCGGCAGCGGCTCGAGCGCCGCTGAGCTCAGCGGCGAGCTCGTGGGCGTCGGCGCCACCAGCCAGCAGTCCGCCATGGAGGCGTGGCAGGCCGGCTTCGAGGGCGAGTACCCCGACGTGCAGTTCAGCTACGCCCCCGAGGGCTCCGGCGCCGGCCGCGAGCAGTTCGTCAACGGCTCCGCCGACTTCGCCGGCTCCGACGCCGCGCTGGACGAGGAGGAGCTGACCGCTGCCGCGGAGCGCTGCGGCGGTGGCGAGGTCTTCGAGCTGCCGAACTACATCTCGCCGATCGCCGTCGCCTTCAACCTCGAGGGTGTCGACGAGCTGAACCTCTCCCCGGCCACGATCGCGGGCATCTTCAGCAACACCATCACGACCTGGAACGACCCGGCGATCGCCGCCGAGAACCCCGACGCGACCCTGCCCGACACCGCGATCACCGCGGTGCACCGCGCCGACGACTCGGGCACCACCGAGAACTTCACCGACTACCTGTTCCAGGCCGCCGGTGACGTGTGGACGTCGGAGCCGGACGGCGAGTGGCCGCTGCCGGGCGGCGAGTCCGCCCAGGGCACCTCCGGCGTGATCGAGGTCGTCACCAACACCCCCGGCGCCATCACCTACGCGGACGCCAGCCGCGCCGGTGAGCTCGGCGTGGCCGCCGTCGCGGTCGGCGGGGAGTTCGTCGCCCCGTCCGCCGAGGCCGCTGCCGCCGTCGTCGAGAACTCCCCGGCCGTCGAGGGCCGCGGCGAGTACGACTTCGCCATCGAGGTGAACCGGCTGACCGAGGAGTCGGGCGAGTACCCGATCGTCCTGGTCAGCTACCACATCGGCTGCATCGAGTACGACGACCAGGCGAAGGCCGACAACGTCAAGGCCTTCATGTCCTACGTGATCAGCGAGGACGGCCAGGCCACGGCCTCCGAGAACGCCGGCAACGCCGAGATCTCCGACACCCTGCGCGAGCAGGCCCAGGGCGCCGTCGACGCCATCACCGCCGCCGCCTGACGACGGCTCACCGCGATGGCCCGGGACGTCGACCGACGTCCCGGGCCTTCGCCCCGCCCGGACCCGGGCACCGGAACCCCACGAACGACCCCCACGGAGCAGCGGTGACCGCCACGAAGGCCCCGATCGAACCACCGTCGCAGCAGCGCACCGTCCGCAGGCCGGGCGACCGGCTGTTCTCCGGCGCTGCCAAGGGCTCCGGCATCTTCATCCTGCTGGTCCTGGCCGGCGTCGCCGCCTTCCTGATCAGCGAGGCGCTGCCCGCGCTCACCGCGCCGTCGGAGGAGATCCCCGGCGGCGAGGGCCTGGCCAGCTACGTCGGCCCGCTCATCCTCGGCACGCTGCTCGGTGCCGTGATCGCGCTGCTCGTCGCCACGCCGCTCGCCGTCGGCATCGCGCTCTACGTCACGTACTACGCCCCCCGGCGCATCGCCGCCGGCATGGGCTACGTGATCGACCTGCTCGCGGCGATCCCCAGCGTCGTCTACGGCTTCTGGGGGATCGCCGTCCTCGCGCCGCAGCTGGTGCCCTTCCACCAGTGGCTCACCGACACGCTCGGTTTCCTCCCCTTCTTCGCCGGCCCGGCCTCCACCAGCGGCCGCACGATGCTCACCGTCGGGATCGTGCTCGGGGTGATGATCCTGCCGATCATCTCGGCCATCTCGCGGGAGGTGTTCAGCCAGGCGCCGGCGCTGCACCGCGAGGCGGCGCTGGCCCTGGGCGCCACCCGCTGGGAGATGATCCGGATGGCCGTGCTGCCCTACGGCAAGTCCGGCGTCATCGCCGGCGCGATGCTCGGCCTGGGCCGCGCGCTCGGCGAGACGATGGCCGTGGCGATCATCCTCTCCGGTGGTGCCGGCGCGACGCTGAACGTCATCAGCAACTCGAACCCCTCGACGATCGCGTCGAACATCGCCCTGTCGTTCCCCGAGGCGACCGGGCTCGACGTCAACACCCTGATCGCCAGCGGCCTGGCCCTGTTCCTCATCACCCTCGTGGTCAACATGCTCGCCCGCTGGATCGTGAACCGGCGCGCCGACTTCTCCGGAGCCAACTGATGAGCATCGACACCCAGTCCGCGCCGCAGCCGACCCGGCACGCCGCCGGGCCCGTCCGGACTCGGCGCCGGCTCCCCCGGTTCGCTCCGCTCGGCGTCTACCTGGCCGGCATCGCCGCGGGAGCCGCCCTGTCGGCCCTCACCGGCTTCAGCGTCGTGACGACCGTGGTCTACGGCGTCGTGCTCGGGACGCTGGCCGTCTACGTCGTCTCGCGCTCGGTCGAGGGCCAGCGCAAGGCGACCGACCGGCTGGTCACCTCGCTGGTCACCACGGCGTTCGCGATCGCGATGGTCCCGCTGGTCTCGCTGGTCTACACCGTGCTCGACAACGGCCTCCCCCGCTTCGACGCCGCCTTCTTCACCAACTCGATGTACCGGGTCGTGGGCGAGGGCGGCGGTGCCTACCACGCGATCCTCGGCACGGTGATCATCACGGCGCTGGCCACGGTCATCTCGGTGCCGATCGGCCTGCTGACCGCCATCTACCTCGTCGAGTACGGCACCGGCCGGCTCAAGCGGGCGATCACCTTCTTCGTCGACGTCATGACCGGCATCCCGTCGATCGTGGCCGGCCTGTTCTCCTTCGCGCTGTTCACCCTGGTCTTCGGCAACTCCGTGCGACTCGGGGTCATGGGCGCCGTCGCCCTCTCGGTGCTGATGATCCCGGTGGTCGTGCGGTCCTGCGAGGAGGTCCTCAAGCTCGTCCCCAACGAGCTGCGGGAGGCCAGCTACGCCCTCGGGGTGCCCAAGTGGCGCACCGTCGTCAAGGTCGTCCTGCCCACGGCGGTCGCCGGCCTGGGCACCGGCATCACGCTGGCCGTGGCCCGCGTGGTGGGCGAGACCGCACCGCTCCTGGTGACCGTCGGCCTGATCACCGGCACGAACCTCAACCCGTTCGACGGGCGCATGGCGACGCTGCCCGTCTTCGCCTACTTCCAGCTGACCCAGCCGGGCACGGCCACCCAGGCGTTCCTGGACCGGGCCTGGACGGCAGCCCTGGTGCTCATCATCCTGGTCATGGTCCTCAACGTGGTGGCCCGCCTGATCAGCCGCTTCTTCGCCCCCAAGACCGGTCGCTGACCGACAGATCCGGAGGGATCCGCACGTGGCCAAGCGCATCGAGGTCTCCGACCTCAACATCTACTACGGCAACTTCCTGGCCGTGGAGGGCGTCAACGTCTCCATCGAGCCGCGCAGCATCACCGCGCTGATCGGGCCGTCGGGCTGCGGGAAGTCGACGTTCCTGCGCTCGCTCAACCGCATGCACGAGGTCATCCCCGGCGCCCGCGTCGAGGGGAAGGTCGTCATGGACGGCCAGGACCTCTACGGCGCCGACACCGACCCGGTCGACGTCCGCCGGCAGATCGGCATGGTCTTCCAGCGGCCCAACCCGTTCCCGACGATGTCGATCTACGACAACGTCATCGCGGGGAACCGGCTCAACAACAAGAAGATGAAGAAGTCCGAGACCGACGACCTGGTGGAGCGCGCGCTGCGCGGCGCCAACCTGTGGAACGAGGTCAAGGACCGCCTCGCCCGTCCCGGCTCGGGCCTGTCCGGCGGCCAGCAGCAGCGGCTGTGCATCGCCCGCGCGATCGCCGTCGAGCCCGACGTGCTGCTCATGGACGAGCCCTGCTCGGCCCTGGACCCGATCTCCACGCTGGCCATCGAGGACCTCATGGCCGAGCTCAAGGAGCGGTTCACCATCGTCATCGTCACGCACAACATGCAGCAGGCGGCGCGGGTGAGCACCTCCACCGGCTTCTTCAACCTCAACGGCGTGGGCCAGCCGGGCCGGCTGATCGAGTTCAACCCGACCGAGAAGATCTTCAGCAACCCCGACCAGAAGGCGACCGAGGACTACATCTCCGGCCGCTTCGGCTGAGCCTCACACCGTCCGACAGGGCCGCCGCGGGACTCCCGCGGCGGCCCTCGTCGTGTGTGCACCCAGCGTCGTGCGGCGGGCGGATCGACCGCGCTGCGTGCACACGCGGGTCAGTCGCAGCTGACCGGGCCGGCGCTCGTGGGAGGCGTGGCGGCGGGCGTGGACTCCGCGGCCGGCGCCGGCGCGACCGCCGCGGCGGGGGCCGGGGCGGGCACCTGCACCGGCACGACGCCGGTGTAGCCGGGACCCAGGACCAGCTGCACGGTGTCGCCGATGGCGTCGCTGGGCTGCAGGACCGCACCGGGGACGGCGGCCGCCACGGTGCGCGCCTGCTCGACCACCCCGGGACCGTGCCGGACGACGGTCTGGTTCACCGTGCCGCGCTCGTTGCCGACCTGCCCCACGGTGAAGCCCTGCTGGCGCAGCAGGTCCCCCACGGTGGAGGCCAGCCCGGCGGTGGCGGTGCCGTTGAGGACGTCGAGGCCCACCGCGGCCGGGGCGACGGTGAGCGGCTGCGCGGCGGGGCTGGCGGGCGCCTGCTCGGCGCCGGTGTCGAGCGCGGGGCTCTCCGCGGCCGGGGACGCGGCCGCCGCGGGGTCCGCGACTGGCTCGGTGGCCGCCGCGGCGACGGGGACGGCCAGCTCGGCGGGCACCGAGCTGTCCTCGATGACGCCGTCGAACAGCGAGCGGGTGGCCGCGCCGTCGAGCAGCACGACGGCCTGGTCGCTGCCGGCCGGCACGTAGCCGACCTGCGCCACCGGCAGGACGGCGTGCTGCACGGCGTCGCCGTCGAGGCTCCCGAGCGCCGAGGCCAGCGTGCGCAGGTCACCGAGCGTCGTCTGCTCGTCGACGGTGAGCGCGTCCGCGGCGCGGGTCAGGAAGCGGGTCAGCTCGTAGGTGTTGGCGAGCGTCCCCACGGTCATGGCCGAGCGCATCGTGGCCGACAGCAGCTGCTCGGTGCGCTCGGCGGCGGCGACCCCGGTGACGTCGGACCCGGCGTCCCCGGGCGCGAGGTAGCGGCTCGCCTCGGCGCCGGTCAGCTCCGAGGTGCCGGCCGGCAGCGGAGCCGCGGACGCGGCGTCGGCCGGGCCGGTGGTGGGCAGGCAGAGGCTCACACCGCCGACGGCGTCGACCATCGCGGGCAGCCGGCCGAGGTCGACGGCGAGGTAGTGGTCGACGCGCAGCCCGGACAGCTGCTGCACCGCGCGCACCATGCACGACGGCCCGCCGGCCAGCAGCGACGACGCGAAGGCCTCGGACACCGGCTCGCGCAGGGAGCCGTCGTCGGCGCGGCAGCCGGGGGTGTCGACCAGCGCGGTCGGCGGCACGCTGACCAGGACGGCGCGGTCCCCGGCGGCGGCCACGTGGACCAGCATCGTGGTCACCGAGGCGGGACCGTCGGTGCCGGGCAGGCCGGTGCCGACGACGAGGTAGGTGGTCGCCCCCTCCTGCAGCTGCGGGGCGATGACCTCCGGGCCCTCGGGGGCGAGCGCGGTGACGCGGGCGATGCTGCGGTCGACGTAGGCGTACAGCCCGGCGTGGTAGCCGACGACGAGGCCGAGCAGCACGCCGAGGACGACGGCGGCGCGGACCAGCCGCCGCCGCCCGGGGCTGCGCGGCGGACGCTCGGCCAGCGGGCGCCGGGTGCTGCCGGCGCCGGACATCGCCGGGCCGTCGAGGCCGGGGATCGGCGGGTGGGCTGGGCGGCCGGGCAGCGGCGGGACGGGACGGGAGTACTGGACGCCGGCGGCCGGGGTGCCCGGCAGCGGCGGGACCGGCCGCGAGTACTGGACGCCGGACGCGGGGATCCCGGGCAGCGGCGGCACCGGACCCGACCGGTGCACGGCCGGCAGCGGCGGCACCGGGCCGGACCGGTGGACGGCCTGCTCGCGGAGCGTCCCGGGCAGCGGCGGGACCGGGCCCGACCGGTGGGCGCCGCCGAGCGGCGGCAGCGGCGGGACCGGGGCGGAGCGCTGGGCACCGGCGGGGGAGCCAGGGACCGGCGGCAGCCCGCGGCGGGGGCCGGCGGGGTCGTCGCTCACGTCCGGCGTGGCGGGCGCGGCCGGGGACCGCCCGGCCGCGGACGCGGCGGGTGACCCCGGCACGGGCGGGAGGGGGCCGCGGTGCGGCGGCAGCGACTCACCGGGCTCGAGGGGGATGGGCACCTCGCCGGTGCGCCGCGCGGCCCGGCGGCCCGTGGCGCCGCCCTGGCGGGCCAGCAACTGCTCGACGGTCACCGGACCGGGCGCATCGCGGTCGCCGCCCCGCTGGTCCCGCCCCCGCTCGTCCCCCACCGGTGTCGACATCCCATCGTCGTGGTCCGCGCCGTGCTGTCCGTGTCACGCTGTCCGTGTCGTTGCGCCCCGCAAGCGGGACAGCACTCAACGATACGGCCGCAAGCCGCCGTCGACCGGTTCCACGCGCCGTGACCCGCCGGGCGGGCGCGTCCCGGAGGCCCCCGTTCGGGCGGGAACCGGCCGTCCGACCAGGCAGGGCGCCAGGTCCGGACGTAGCGTCGGCGCGTGAGGCTCCCGTCGATCCCCGGTCCGTCCGACGTCTTCTCCGCCGTCGACAGCCTGCGCGAGGGGGTCGCCGAGGCGCTCGCCCTCGTGCCCCGGGTCGCCGCGGCGGTGGGTCGGCTCGAGGGGCTGCTGGACCGCGTCGACGCCGTGGTGGACCGTGCGGAGGGTCTGGTCGACCGGGTCGACGACGCGGTGACCGCGCTGGACTCCACCCGCGAGCGGGCCGACGGTCTGGTCGCCGGCGCGGGGTCCACGATCGCGGCGGCCGACCGGGCCATCTCGTCGGTGGGCCAGACCCAGCAGCGGGCCGACGCCGCCATCGGCAACGTCGAGGCCACCCAGCAGCGTGCCGATGCCGCGATCGGCAACGTCGAGGCCACCCAGCAGCGGGCCGACGCCGCGATCGGCAACGTCGAGGCCACCCAGCAGCGGGCCGACGCCGCGATCGGGAACGTCGAGGCCACCCAGCGGGCGGCCGACGCCGCGATCGGCAACGTCGAACGGACGCAGCAGAAGGCCGACGCCGCCATCGGCGCCGTCCAGCAGACCCAGCAGAAAGCCGACGCCGCCATCGGCGCCGTCCAGCAGACCCAGCAGAAAGCCGACGCCGCCATCGGCGCCGTCCAGCAGACCCAGCAGAAAGCCGACGCCGCCATCGGCGCCGTCCAGCAGACCCAGCAGAAAGCCGACGCCGCCATCGGCGCCGTCCAGCAGACCCAGCAGAAAGCCGACGCCGCCATCGGCGCCGTCCAGCAGACCCAGCAGAAAGCCGACGACGCCATCGGCGCCGTCCAGCAGACCCAGCAGAAAGCCGACGACGCGATCACGGCCGTGGACGCCATCACCGGGCGGGCAGGTGGCGCGGTGGCGCGGGCCGAGGGCGCGGTCGGCGGGGCCGAGGCGCTCGTCGGGCGGATCGACCCACTGCTGGCCGGGTACGAGGAGCCGCTGACCCGCCTGGCGCCGTCGGTGCGCCGGCTGGCCGAGACGCTCGAGCCGCACGAGGTCGAGGCGCTGGTCACCCTCGTGGACCGGCTGCCCACCCTGGTGACCCACCTGGACGAGAGCATGCTGCCGGTGCTGGAGTCCCTCGGTGACGTCGGCACCGACGTGCACGACCTGGTCGACACGATGCAGGACATCCGCGAGGTGGTGAAGGGCTTCCCGGGCTCGAAGCTGTTCCGCCGGCGCGGCCGGGAGGAGATCGCCGAGGACGGGGACGACGAGGGGGCCCAGGAGCGCACCGGCTCCTGAGCCCCCTGCGGGTCCTGCCGGTCAGGTCTCGGTCGGGTACCCCAGCGCGCGGGCGACGTCGCCGATCCGCTCGAAGGTCTCGCCCTCGGGCAGCCGCTGGAGCTCCCCGACGACGGCGTCGGGCGCGCGGTGGTCGAGGGCGGCCTCGACGAGGGCGGGCCCGTCGGCGGGGAAGTCGGCGCGGACCAGCCAGCGGGCCAGCTCGGCCCGGGCCACCACGGCGTCCTCGGTCATGCCGACCGGCACACCCCCGATCAGCGTGCTGTTCGGGCTCGTCGCGGTGTCCGGCTCGCCCTCCGCGACCGGCTCGACCTCGCGGAACTCCTCGGACCGCGTGGCGTGGCCGGACTTGAGCATCCCCTGGATCTCGTGCTCGAGTTCCTCGTCGACCCGGGGGCTGTGCTTGTCACTGCGGGAAGACGCTCCGGCGAAGCGGTCGTCCATCTCGCTCATGGTTCCTCCTACTTCCTGTCGAGCGCGGAGGGCTTGTGCACCGCCGTGTTGCCGCTCTTGTCGCTCTTGACCTCGTACTGGGGCTCGTCGGAGCTGGCCTTCACCTTCCGACCGCCCGCCTCCGCCTCCTTCGTGATCTTCTTGGTGACGGTGCCCTCGGCCTTGCTGCCGTGGCTGTTCCAGGTGACGTGGTCACCCTTCGTGAAGTCGTCGGCCATCTGACGGACCTCCGTGGTCGTCGAACGCGGTCATCGAGTCGTGACTCCCCGGTGCCCGGCGCCCGCGGGGCACACACATCGGGCCGCCGGGCGACGCAGATCACCCCCGCGGACCCGCACGTCACCCGCTCGTGCGGTGGCAGGACCGCCGCGCTCACGTAGCGTGGTCACCGACGGGGAGGTCACGGGCGAATCCGCTGCTGAGAGTCGAGCAGCGATGACGCTGAGTGAGACGACCCGTCCTCGATCGCCGGCCCGGTCGACCCCATTCCCCCGGGGTCGGCCGGGTCGGCCCGTCGTCGGCCCGGTCCCTACGCTCGCCGCCGTGACAGAACCCGCGGGCTCCCGCGCCCAGGGGGACGCCCACCTGCCGGGCAGTCCCCGCCCCGTCGACGTGCTCACCGTCGTCTCGGTCTCCGACGTCACGCCGTCCGTGCGCCGCGTCGTGCTGTCGGGGACGCCGGACGCCGTCGCCGCGGCCGGGCCGACGGTCAACCTCCTCGTGCCGCGCGTGGGCGACCCCGACCCGCGCTGGCCCGCGGTGGCGCGGGACGGGCGGATCGTGTGGCCCTCCGGGTCGCACGGCATCAGCCTGCGCAGCTACACCGCCCGCCGCCAGGACCCCGCCCGGGGCGAGGTGGACGTCGACTTCGTGCTGCACGGCGACGGGCCGGCCGCCGCGTGGGCCGGCGCCGCCGCGCCGGGCGCGCTGCTCGGCGTGGCCGGCAGCGGCGCGCTGGGGGACCGCCCGGCCGGCACGCTGCTGCTGGCCGGCGACGAGACGGCGCTGCCGGCGATCAGCCGGATCCTGGCCGCGGCCGACCCGGCCGCGCGCGGCGTCGCCCTGGTCGAGGTGGCCGGGCCCGAGGAGGAGCAGGTCCTCGCCGCGCCGCCGGGGGTGGAGGTGCGCTGGCTGCACCGCGGGGACACGGCTCCGGGCGAGAGCACGCTGCTCGCCGACGCGGTCGCGGCGCTCGAGCGGCCGGCCGGGGACGACGTCTTCGCCTGGGTGGCCGCCGAGTCGGCCGCGGTCCGGGCGGTGCGCGCCGACCTGCGCGGCCGCTGGGGCCTCTCGCGCGCCCAGCACCACGCGATCGGCTACTGGCGGCGCGGCCGCGCCATGGCGCCCGCCTGAGCCTGCGCCCGAGGACGGCCGCCCACAGGCAACTCACAGGTAGCGTCCAGTGCGACCGCAGCCCCGACGCAGAACCTGAGGGCATGACCACAGCAGCCAGGCGTCCGACGGGAGTTGTCGTGACGGGAGCACGCGGCGCTCGACCCACCGCTCCGGAGGCGCGGCTCCTGGTGGTCGACGACGAGCCCAACATCCGCGAGCTGCTGTCGGCGAGCCTGCGCTACGCCGGCTTTGAGGTGGCGACGGCGGCCGACGGGCAGCAGGCGCTGTCGCTGGCCTCGACCTTCCGCCCCGACCTGCTGGTCCTCGACGTCATGATGCCGGGGCTCGACGGCTTCGGCGTCGTCCGCCGGCTGCGGGAGAGCGGACGGCACACGCCGGTGCTGTTCCTCACCGCGCGCGACGCGGCCGAGGACAAGGTCTCCGGGCTCACCCTCGGCGGTGACGACTACGTGACCAAGCCGTTCAGCCTCGACGAGGTCCTCGCCCGCATCCGGGCGGTGCTGCGCCGCAGCACCGGCCAGCAGCGCGCCGTCGAGACCAGCCGGCTCACCTTCGCCGACATCGAGCTCGACGAGGAGTCGCACGAGGTCGTCAAGGCCGGCCAGGTGGTCAGCCTCTCCCCCACCGAGTTCAAGCTGCTGCGCTACCTCATGGCCAACGCCGGGCGCGTGCTGTCGAAGGCGCAGATCCTCGACCACGTGTGGAACTACGACTTCAACGGCGAGGCGAACGTCGTCGAGTCCTACATCTCCTACCTGCGGCGCAAGGTGGACACCACCGAGCCGCGTCTGCTGCACACCATCCGCGGGGTGGGCTACACCCTGCGGTTGCCACGCGGCGCGTGAGCACGCCCGCCGGGCTCCCCGGAGCGACCGCCCGCGGCGGCCCCCGCCTCCCGCGGGTGCCGCTGCGGATCACGCTCGTCGCGATGCTGCTCGTCCTCGTGGCCCTGGCGCTCGTCGCGACCGGGGTGACGGCGACCTCCCTGCTCAAGCGCTACCTGGTCGCCCAGCTCGACCAGCAGCTCGAGGCCACCGTCCGCGACGCGATCTCCGACGACCGCATCCTGGCCGGCTGCTACCTCGGCGGCCGGCAGCGGTACGTCGACCCCGACAGCTATCTGGCCTGCGTCGTACCCGGCGAGGACGACCCGATCGTGCTCAACGGCCCGCTCGGGACGAGTCACCTGCCCGACCTCGACGCCGAGGACGTGGAGGAGATCGCCGACGACGCCGCCACGGCGTGGGGCGGCCCGCGGGGTGAGAGCCGCCCGCCGGGCGAGGGCGGCCCGCCGGAGTCGACGTCTCAGACGGTGGCCTCCGGCGACGGGGACACCAAGTGGCTGGTCACGGCCGAGCGGATGCCGGGCGGGTTGACCCTCGTCGTCGGCGGCGACCTCGACCGCGACGACCGGGTCATCGCGCGGCTGGTGTACATCGAGATCGTCGTCGGGCTGGTCGTCCTGGTGGCGCTCGGCCTGACCGGGTACTGGCTGGTGCGCAGCAGCCTGCGCCCGCTGACCGAGGTGGAGCGCACGGCCCAGGCCATCGCCGCCGGCGACCTGTCCCAGCGGGTGCCCGCCGGCGACGACCGCACGGAGGTCGGCCGGCTGTCGCAGGCGCTCAACGGCATGCTCGCGCGGATCGAGGCCGCCTTCCGGTCCCAGCAGGCCTCCGAGGAGCAGGCCCGGGCCTCGGAGGAGCGGATGCGCCGGTTCATCGCCGACGCCAGCCACGAGCTGCGCACCCCGCTGACCTCCATCCGCGGGTTCGCCGAGCTCTACCGCCAGGGCGCGGTCGGCAGCCCCGAGGAGGTCGCCCGCCTCATGCAGCGCATCGAGAGCGAGGGCGGCCGGATGGGCGTCCTGGTCGAGGACCTGCTGCAGCTGGCCCGGCTCGACCAGCAGCGGCCCCTGAGCATCGCCCCGGTGGACCTCGCGGAGGTCGCCGGCGACACCGTCCACGACGCGCGCGTCCTGCAGCCCGGCCGGCCGGTCGGCCTCCACCTCGACGACTCCCTCACGGAGGTGCCGGTCGTCCTCGGCGACGAGGCCCGGCTGCGCCAGGTCGTGGGCAACCTGGTCACCAACGCGCTCGTGCACACCCCCGAGACCGCCCCGGTCACCGTCTCGATCGGCGAGGACACCAGCGACGGAGGCGACCGGGTGGTGCTCCGGGTGACCGACGAGGGCCCCGGCATGGCACCCGAGGACGCCGCCCGGGTGTTCGAGCGCTTCTTCCGCGCCGACGCCTCGCGCAGCCGAAGGGCCGGCGGGACGGGGCTCGGGCTGTCGATCGTGGCCTCGCTCGTGGCCGCACACGGCGGGGACGTGCACCTCCACACCGCGCCCGGACGCGGCGCGACCTTCACGGTGCGGCTGCCCCGCTCCGGCCCCGACCTGCCCGGTGGGGGCCCCGGCAGCGCTCCGGGTGACGACGCCGACGGCGACCGCGGCGATGGGGCGACGGTCGCGCCGTGGGGTCTGCCCGGCAGTGCCCCCGGAGGGGCCGCCGCCCCCGCGGGGCTACCGTCCGCCGGTGAGCACTGACAGCGGAGGGGCCCCGTACGACGCCGTCCTGATGGACGCCGTCGCCGACCTCGGCGGAGCCCTGCGCGGCCTGGTCGACGCCTCGGTGCGCACGGCGGTCCCGGCCGCCGACCTCGCCGAGGCCGCCGCGGTCGTGCGCGAGGTCACCGGCCGGCTCACCGCTTCGGTGCGCCCGCCCGGGCAGCTCCCGGCGCTCGACGACCCGGTGCAGTTCCGCCGCGTCTACAACCCGGCGACGGGGGTGGGCAGCGCGCTCGCCCCGCCGCTGCGGCTGCGCGAGGAACCCGGCGGCGTCGTCGGCGAGGCGGTTTTCGGGCTGGCCTACGAGGGACCGCCCGGCTTCCTGCACGGCGGGATGAGCGGCCTGGTGATGGACCAGGTGCTGGGCGCGGCCACGATCCGCGCGGGCCTGTGGGGCATGACCGCCCGGCTGGAGCTGGACTACCGCCGCCCCGTGCCGCTGGACACCCCGATCGTCTGCCGCGCCCGGGTGACCGAGGCCGGCGGCCGCAAGTCCGTCGTCACCGGCACGATCGCGCTGGCCGACGAGCCGGACCGGCCGCTGGTGGAGGCGCGAGCGGTCTTCGTCCTGCCGCGGGAGGAGCTGCGCGCGGAGTACTTCGCGCGGGTCACGGACGCCTCCGGCCGGCACGCGCCGCCGTCGCGGCCCACCGACGCGACCGCGCCGGGGAGCGCGGAGTGAGGGACGTCGAGGTCGCCGCCGCCGCGGCGCGGGCGGCCGCGGACGTGCTCATGGCGCTGCGCGCCGGCGGGCTGACCGGTCGCGCACTGGGGGACGCCGGGGACGCCGCGGCGCAGGAGGCGATCACCGCCGTCCTCGCCGCCGAGCGTCCCGACGACGTCGTCTTCAGCGAGGAGGCCGCCGACGACCGCAGCCGGCTCGAAGCCGGGCGGGTGTGGATCGTCGACCCGCTCGACGGCACGCGGGAGTACGGCGAGACGGACCGGTCCGACTTCGCCGTGCACGTGGCGCTGTGGGCCGGCGGGACGCTGAGCGCCGCCGCCGTGGCGCTGCCCGCCGTCGGGGAGGTGCTGGTGACCGACCCCGCCCCCGGGCTGCCGCCGGCGGTCGCCCGGTCGCCGCGGATCGCGGTCAGCCGCACCCGCCCGCCCGCACAGGCCGGCGCGGCCGCCGGCGCGGTGGGCGGCGAGCTGGTGCCGATGGGCTCGGCCGGCTTCAAGGTGACCGCGGTGGTGCGCGGCGAGGTCGACGCCTACGTGCACGCCGGCGGGATGTACCAGTGGGACTCGGCCGCGCCGGTCGCCGTCGCCCTGGCCGCGGGGCTGACCGCGCTGCGGCTGGACGGGTCGCCACTGCGCTACAACGAGCCCGATCCCTCGCTGCCGGACCTGCTGGTGTGCCGCCCGGAGCTGGCCGGCGACCTCCTGGCCGCCGTCCGCTGAGGGCCCGGGCGAGGGGCCGGGCCGGGCGGCGCAGCCGCGTGACGGACACTGGGGCGGTGACGACCCCCGACTACCGGCTCACCCAGCTGGAGACGCTCGAGGCCGAGTCGATCCACGTCATCCGGGAGGTGGCCGCCGAGCTCGAGCGCCCGGTGCTGCTGTTCTCCGGCGGCAAGGACTCCATCGTCATGCTGGAGCTGGCCCGCAAGGCGTTCGCGCCGGCGCGCATCCCGTTCCCGGTCATGCACGTCGACACCGGGCTGAACTTCCCCGACGTCCTGGAGTTCCGCGACAAGCGGGTCGCCGAGCTCGGCGTCGAGCTGGTCGTCGCCTCCGTGCCCGACGCGATGGCCCGCGGCCTGGTGCGGGAGGAGCCCAACGGCTCGCGCAACCGGATCCAGACGCCGGTGCTGCTCGAGGCGGTCGAGGAGCACGGCTTCACCGCGCTGTTCGGCGGCGCCCGCCGCGACGAGGACAAGGCGCGGGCCAAGGAGCGGGTGTTCTCCTTCCGCGACGAGTTCGGCCAGTGGGACCCGAAGAACCAGCGCCCCGAGCTGTGGGACCTCTACAACGGCCGGATCCACCTGGGCGAGTCGATCCGCGTCTTCCCGTTGTCGAACTGGACCGAGCTCGACATCTGGCAGTACATCGCCCGCGAGGGCATCGAGATCCCCGGGCTGTACCTGGCGCAGGAGCGCGAGGTCGTCGAGCGGCAGGGGATGCTCTACGCCGTCAACGAGTTCGTCCGCCCGCGCGGGGGCGAGCAGGTGTTCCGCGAGACGGTGCGCTACCGCACGGTCGGCGACGCCAACCTGACCGCCGCGGTGCGCTCGCAGGCGACGACCGTCGCCGACGTCATCGCCGAGATCGCGGTGACCCGGATGACCGAGCGCGGCGCCACCCGCGGCGACGACAAGGTCAGCGACGCCGCGATGGAGGACCGGAAGAAGGAGGGCTACTTCTAGCCCTCCTCCTCCGGCGGCGGTAGCGGAGCAGCGCGACGACGGTGACCGCGAGCAGCAGGAACCCGGCCGGCCAGGCCACCGCCTCGGGCGCCGGAACGCCGAGCGCCTCCGCGACGACGTAGCCGACGGAGTACCCGGCGACGACGACCAGCAGCACCGGCACGAGGAACACGAACGCGCCCACGCCCGCCCCTCCCCGCGGGCCCGGTGGCGCCGCTCACACCAGCGTCCTCCGTTCCGGCCCCGGCCGCCGCGGCCCGGACCGGCGGGGGAGGATGGAGGCCATGTCCGAGCAGTCCGCCGTCGACGTCCACTCCCCCGCCGCCGAGCAGGCGGCCGAGCTGGCGACGGCGCGCAAGGACATCATCCGCATCGCCACCGCCGGGTCGGTCGACGACGGCAAGAGCACGCTGATCGGCCGGCTGCTCTACGACAGCAAGGCCGTCTACGAGGACCAGTACGCCGCGATCGAGCGGGCCAGCAAGGGCGACTACGTCGACCTGGCGCTGCTCACCGACGGCCTGCGCGCCGAGCGCGAGCAGGGCATCACCATCGACGTCGCCTACCGGTACTTCAGCACCCCGCGGCGGACGTTCATCCTGGCCGACACCCCCGGCCACGTGCAGTACACGCGGAACATGGTCACCGGCGCCTCCACCGCCGACCTCGCGATCGTGCTGGTCGACGCCCGCAAGGGGATGCTCGAGCAGAGCCGCCGGCACGCCTTCCTCGCCTCGCTGCTGCGGGTGCCGCACCTGGTGGTCGCGGTGAACAAGATGGACCTCGTCGACTGGTCGCAGGAGGTCTTCGAGTCCATCCGCGACGAGTTCAGCGCCTTCGCCGCGCGGCTCGACGTCCCCGACCTGACCGTCGTCCCGATCTCGGCACTGCACGGTGACAACGTGGTCACCCGGTCGGAGCGGGCGCCCTGGTACCAGGGGTCCTCGCTGCTGCACCACCTCGAGCACGTGCACGTGGCCAGCGACCGCAACCTCGTCGACGTCCGCTTCCCCGTGCAGTACGTCATCCGGCCGCAGTCCGACGCCTTCCACGACTACCGCGGCTACGCCGGGACCATGGCCAGCGGCGTGCTCCGCCCCGGCGACGAGGTGCAGGTGCTGCCGAGCGGCCTGACGACGACGGTCGCGGGCATCGACGGCCCGCGCGGCCCGGTCGAGCAGGCGTTCGCGCCGATGGCGGTGACGGTGCGCCTCGCCGACGACGTCGACGTCTCCCGCGGGGACCTGCTGTGCCGCCCGGGCAACGTGCCGCAGGCGACGCAGGACCTCGACGCCCTCGTCTGCTGGATGGCCGACGAGCCGCTGCGCCCGCGCCAGCGGCTGGCGGTCAAGCACACGACCCGCACGGTGCGCGCGATGGTCAAGGAGCTCACCTACCGGCTCGACGTCAACACGCTGCACCGCGACCTGGAGGCCGCCGAGCTCGGCCTCAACGACATCGGCCGCGTGAAGCTGCGCACGACGCAGCCGCTGTTCGTCGACGACTACAACCGCAACCGGGTCACCGGCCGGTTCATCCTCGTCGACGAGGCGACCAACGCCACGGTCGGCGCCGGGATGCTGCCCCCGCACCGCTGAAGGACCCCCTTGCCTCCCGACGCTCGCGAGCTCGCGTCGGGGCCCTGCAAGGGGGCCGTCAGCCCAGGCGCACCGGCAGGGTCTCGAAGCCGCGCAGGGTCTGCAGGTCGCGCCGGACCGGGCGGCCGGCCACGCGCAGCCGCGGGAAGCGCTCGGTCAGCACCCGCAGCCCGACGACGCCCTCCAGCCGGGCCAGGCCGGCGCCCAGGCAGTAGTGGATGCCGCCGGAGAAGGCCAGGTGGTCGCGGGCGTTGGCGCGGGTGACGTCGAAGCGGGCGGGGTCGTCGAACACCGCGGGGTCGCGGTTGGCCGCGCCGAGCAGCAGCGTGACCCGGGTGCCGGCCGGCAGCCCGATCCCGGCGACCTCGGTGTCGCGGACGATGCTGCGGCCGGTCAGCTGCACCGGGCTGTCGTGGCGGAGCACCTCCTCGACCGCGCCGTCCCAGCCGGCGGGGTCGGCGCGCAGCGCGTCCCACTGGTCGCGGTGGGCGTCGAGCAGGACGACGGCGTTGCCGAGCAGGTTGACCGTCGTCTCGAAGCCGGCGCCGAGCAGCAGCATGACCGTGGCGTGCAATTCCCGCTCGGTCAGCGCCTCGTCGCCGGGGAGGGTGAGCAGGCGGCTGACCAGGTCCTCGCCCGGGTCACGGCGCAGCCGGTCGAAGTGCACCCGCAGGAAGGCGTGCATGGCCCGCAGCCCGCGCTCGGCGGCCAGGTAGCGGCGCAGCGGCAACCCGGCGTCGAGGGTCGCGGCCGCCGCGGCGCCCCAGCGCAGGAAGTCCTCGCGCCGCTCGGTCGGGACGGCGAGCAGGTCGGCGATGACGAGCACGGGCAGCTGCGCGGCGTAGGCGTCGACCAGGTCGACGACGTCGTCGCGGCCGGCCAGCCGGTCGAGCAGGGACTCGGCGGTGCGCTGCACCATCGGCGCGGAGGCCAGCGTGGCGCGCGGCGTGAAGGCCCGGCTCACGAGCCGGCGGAAGCGGGTGTGGTCGGGCGGGTCGGTGACCAGCATCGACGGCGGCTCGGCGACCCCGGTGGCGTCCAGGTCGTCGCCGAAGCGCAGCGCCCAGCGGATGAGCGGCGGCGCCTGCGAGCGGTCCCACCCCACGCCGGCGGCGTCCGAGCGCAGCACCTCGGTGGCGACGGCGTGCGAGGTGGTGACCGGGCCGAGCGTGCTGGTCGACAGCGGCCCGCGGGCGCGCAGCTGCTCGTGGAGGTCGTAGGGGTCCTCGCGCACGGCCGGGTCGCGCAGCAGGCGGCCGACGGGGTCGCCCCGGCGGGCGGCGCGGGCGAGGTAGACCGCCGGCAGGCCGTGGCGCACCGCGTAGCGGGTGGCCGTGCGCACCGGCCGCAGCAGGTCGGGCCGCGCGGGGCCGGCTCCCGGGACGGTCCGGGCCGGGCGCGGGGACGTCGTCGTCATGGGCACCTCCCGCCCGGTCGGTGCCGGGCGGGAGGCAGTCTGTCAGTCGATCGGCCCCCCCTGCAGGGTCCCGTCGCGAGCGTGCGAGCGGCGGGGGGCAGGGGGGTCCTTACTCCGTGTCCGGCGGCGCGGGCGTCTGGCTCGCGTCGCCGTCCCAGTCCTTGCCGGCCTTGTAGGCGTGACCCGAGGCGCTGTCGGTCTGGCCGGCGACGGTCTCGACCATCTCCTCGTCGGACAGGCCCTCGCCGGCTGCCTCGGTGTGGCTGGTGGGCTCGCTCATCCTGTCTCCATCCGTCGAACGGCGTCGGTCTCCCTTAGCCCTCCCCGGCGAGCCCCGCGGTCAAACGCCGGGGTCCTGGCGGGGCGAGGACGAACCAGACCCGCTTGCCGCCGTCGACGTCCCGACGCCCCAGTGGTCGGCGATGGCGTCGACGATCTGCATCCCGCGGCCGCGCGGCTTGTCTCCGCGCAGCTCGCCGACGACGGGGCGGACGGCGGACCCGTCGGTCACCGCGATGCGCAGCCAGCCGTCGGAGTACTCCAGCTCCAGCGACAGCGTGGCGTCCCCGCCCACGTGGTCGACGACGTTCGCCACGAGCTCGGTCACCAGGAGGGCGACGTCGTCGGCGTCCTGCGGCGCCCGCCAGGCGCGCAGCGCCTCGGTGACCACGTGCCGCGCAGCGGGGACGCTGCGCGGCGACGGCGGCAGGTCCACCCGTGCGGTGAGTGTCGACATCCGTCCCCCCGAGACCGGCTCCTCGGAGGGCAGGTCGGTTGTGTGCTACTGAGTCGCGGTCAAACTTCCCAGGCCGGGACGGCCCACGCAACCCCCGTTGCGTGCAAGTGCCGTTGCACGTCACACCTGTTGCATGCAACGGGTGTTCAGTATGGTGGCGCACAACCGATCACGGTGGAACAACCCGCCGTCCGCAGGAGGACCCGTGTCCGCAGGCCCCGCACACCCGCCGACGACACCCGACGACCCCGGGGACACCGCGGTCGCGGCGCTGGAGCAGCTCGTCCGCGAGATCGACCGGTGCGCGGTCGAGCTGCAGGACGCCCGCGAGCGCGCCCAGCAGCTGCTCACGCAGCGCCGCTCCGGGGACAGCTGGCTCGACATCGTCACCGGCGAGGCCCGCCCGCTGGTCGTCGAACGGATCTCCACGGTGCTGTCCACGCTGGCCGGCGCCGGCTCCTCCTGGCGCCGCGCCCAGGCCCGGGCGCTGCAGGCGGAGCAGGTGAGCATCAACCGGATCGCCGCGATGTTCGGCGTCACCCGTCAGCGGATCTCCGCGCTGCTGCGCGACGCCCCCGGGTCCTCGACCGGGACGCTCGAGGACCCTCCCGCCTAGGCCGTGAGGGCGTCGATGGCCTTGTAGACGCGCTGCTCGGAGATCGGCCGCGGCGTCCCGAGCTGTTGGGCGAACAAGCCCACGCGCAGCTCCTCCACCATCCAGCGGATGCGGGCCACCGCGTCGTCCGGCGCACCCGTGGGCGGCAGCTGACGGCGCAGCTGCTCGTACTCGGCGGTGACCGCGGCGACCTGGTCCATCCAGAGGGCGTCGCGCACCGCGTTGGCCGGGAGCTTCTCCAGCCGCAGCGCCATGCCCCTGAGGTAGCGGACCAGGTCGGGCAGCCGCCGGCGGCCGGCGTCGGCGACGAAGCCGCGGTGCAGCAGACCGGCCATCTGCCGGCGCAGGTCGGCGATCGCCGCCTCGGGCACCCGCCGGCCCGGCGCGCCACCGATGGCGACGGCGACCTCGCGTGCCTGGGTCAGCACCGCCTCGACCCGCCGGACGGCGTCCTGGGTGATCGGCAGCAGCTGCTGCCGCGCCGTCGCCACGAGCGCGGTGAAGGCGGCCTCGTCGCGCGGCGGTCCGCCGGCGGCGGCGATCAGCTCGTCGGCGGCGGCGTCGACGCAGTCGTCGACCAGCGCGGGGATCTCGCCGTCGGGGTTGAACTGCAGCGCCAGGCGGCTCCTCGGGCCCAGGCCCTTGACCACCTGCCGGGTCGGCGAGCCCGCGACCAGCACGAGCAGCCGGCGGGCGCCGCGCCAGCTCAGCCGGGTGGCCTCGGCCTCGGTGGCCACCACGCGGACGCCGGCCGTCGTCCCCTCGTCGACCAGCGCCGGGTACGCGGTCACCACGTGCCCGCCGCGGCGCACCTCGACGGTGCGCGGCAGCTCGCCGATCGTCCAGGCGGTCAGTCCGGTGCGCTCGAGGTCGGAGGCGGCCCGGGCGAGGCTGGCGCGGCTGGCCGGGGCGACCTGGGCGCGCAGCGCGCCGAGCTCCTTGCCCCGGGCCAGCTCGCGGCCACCGTCGTCGAGCACGCGGAACGTCGCCCGCAGGTGCGCGGGCACGTCCGCCGGCGACCAGGCGTCCGGCGGCACGACGACGGCCGCCGACCGGCGCAGCTCCCGCTCCAGCGCCGGCAGCAGCGGCTCGGTGGGGCTGATCCGCGGCAGGACCTCGCGCACGCGGTCGGGGATCGGCACGAGCGCGCGGCGCAGCTGCTTGGGCAGCGTCCGCAGCAGCGCCGTCACCAGCTCCTCGCGCAGGCCCGGGACGGTGAACGCCAGCGACTCCCCCGACGTCCGCTCGGCCACGGTGTCGAGCACCGCGAGCGGGACGTCGACGGTGACGCCGTCCTGCGGCGTTCCGGGGGCGAAGGCGTAGGACAGCGGCAGGGTCAGGCCCTGCATCAGCGGCACCTCGTCGGGGAAGTCCTCGACGCGCACCTGCCCGGCCGCGGCGGCGTTGGTGAGCACCTCCGGCGTGAGGGTGAGCAGGTCCGGCGTGGCGCGCCGCGCGGACTTCCACCACCGGTCGAAGTGCCGGGTGGAGACGACGTCGGCGGGGACCCGCGCGTCGTAGAGCTCGTAGAGCGTCTCGTCGTCGACGCGGATGTCGCGGCGGCGGGCCCGCTCCTCGAGCTCGGCGACCCGCTCGATGGCGCGCTGGTTGTCGGTCCAGAACCGGTGGTGCGTCGTCCACTCGCCCTGGACGAGCGCGTGCCGGATGAACAGCTCCCGGGAGACGACGGGGTCGATCGAGCCGTACTGCACGCGCCGGCCGACGACCAGCGGGATCCCGTACAGCGTCACGCGCTCGGTGGCGACGACGGAGCCCCGCTTGGCGTCCCACCGCGGCTCGGAGTACTCCCGCGTGACCAGGTGCGCGGCCAGCCGCTCGACGTCGTCCGGGTCGACACGCGCCACGGTGCGGGCGAACAGCCGGCTGGTCTCCACCAGCTCGGCGGCCACCACCCAGCGCGGCGGCCTCTTCGCCAGCGGCGTGCCCGGGGCGATGACGAACCGGGCGCCGCGGGCGCCGAGGTACTCACGGCCGCCGCGGCGCCGGTCGCCGTCCCGCTTGCGGGTGTCCTCGACCTGCAGGCCGACCTGGGACAGCAGCCCGGCCAGGAGCGCGACGGAGATCCCGCGCTCGTCGGGCTCGGCGGCGAGCGAGCCGGGGGTCATGCCGAGGCGGCGGGCGGTGCTGCGCAGCTGGCCGTGCAGGTCCTGCCACTCGCGGATGCGCAGGTAGTGGAGGAACTCGCGCTTGACCGTGCGGCGGAACGCGCTGCCCGAGAGCGCCTCCTGCTGCTCGGTGAGGTACCGCCAGAGGTTGAGCAGGGTGAGGAAGTCGGAGTGCTCGTCGGCGAAGCGGGCATGCATCTCGTCGGCGGCCTGCTGGTGCTCGCTCGGCCGTTCGCGCGGGTCCTGGATGGTCAGGCCCGCCGCGACGACGAGCACCTCCTCCAGCACGCCGCGCCGGTCGGCCTCGACCACCATGCGGCCGAGCCGGGGGTCGAGCGGGAGCTGGGCGAGGGCGCGCCCGGTCTCGGTGAGCCGCCCGTCCGCGTCCAGGGCGCCGAGCTCCTCGAGCAGGGCACGGCCGTCGGCGACCGCGCGCCGGTCCGGCGGGTCGACGAACGGGAAGTCCTCGACCGCGCCGAGGTCGAGCGCGGCCATCTGCAGCAGCACCGAGGCCAGGCTGGTGCGGAGGATCTCCGGGTCGGTGTACTCGGGCCGGCCCTCGAAGTCCTCCTCGGTGTAGAGGCGGATCGCGATGCCCTCGGCCACGCGCCCGCAGCGACCCGAGCGCTGCCGCGCCGAGGCCTGGCTGACCGGCTCGATCGGCAGCCGCTGCACCTTCGTCCGGGCGCTGTAGCGGGAGATGCGCGCGGTGCCGGGGTCGACGACGTAGCGGATGCCGGGCACGGTCAGCGACGTCTCGGCGACGTTCGTGGCCAGTACCACCCGGCGGCCGGTGTGCGGCTGGAACACCCGGTGCTGGTCGGCGGCCGACAGGCGGGAGTAGAGCGGCAGCACCTCGAGGCCGGGGAAGCGGTCGGTGAGGGCGTCGGCGGTGTCGCGGATCTCGCGCTCGCCGGCGAGGAAGACCAGCACGTCGCCCGGGCCCTCGTGCGCCAGCTCCTCCACGGCGTCGCCGATGGCGGTGACCTGGTCGCGGTCGGGATCGGCGGCGGGGTCGCCCTCGGGGGCGTCGGGGTCGACGACGGGGCGGTAGCGGATCTCCACCGGGTACGTGCGGCCGCTGACCTCGACGACGGGCACGTCGGCGCCGTCGACGGAGAAGTGCTTGGCGATCCGGTCGACGTCGATCGTGGCCGAGGTGATGACGACCTTGAGGTCGGGCCGGCGCGGCAGCAGCTGGGCGAGGTAGCCCAGCAGGAAGTCGATGTTGAGGCTCCGCTCGTGCGCCTCGTCGACGATGATCGTGTCGTACTGACGCAGCAGCCGGTCGTGCGCGATCTCGGCCAGCAGGACGCCGTCGGTCATGAGCTTGACCAGCGTGCCGTCGCCGACCTGGTCGGTGAAGCGGACCTTCCAGCCGACCGCGCCGCCCAGCGGGGTGTCGAGCTCCTCGGCGATCCGCTCGGCCACCGTGCGGGCGGCGATCCGGCGCGGCTGGGTGTGCCCGATCCGGCCCCGTACGCCGCGGCCGAGCTCGAGGGCGATCTTGGGCAGCTGGGTCGTCTTGCCCGAGCCGGTCTCCCCCGCGACGACGACGACCTGGTGCTCGCGCAGGGCCGCGGCGATGTCCTCGCGGCGGGCGCTGACCGGCAGCTGCTCGGGATAGCGGATGACCGGGACGGCGGCCCGCCGGCGGGCGATGCGCTCCTCGGCGGCGGCGACGTCGGCGGAGATCCGCTCCAGCGCGCGCTCGCGGGCGGCGTCGTCCCGGGTGCGCCGCAGGCCCTCGAGCCGCCGGCCCAGCCGGTGCTCGTCGTCGAGGGTCAGCGCGGCCAGCCGGGACCGGAGGTCCGGGAGGGTCGCGGTCACGGGCGCGCTCGGCTCTCTTCCAGGTGAGGGGACGGCAGGCGGCGACCGGGGCCACCGCCCCCAGGATCGCACCGGATCGGACCCGCACCGCCGGACGTCCGGCACCTCAGGTCCGAGGGGGACAACGCCGCGGGGCGACCGGACCTTCCCCGCCACGTGCAGCGGCCGCCGTCGGCGGGTACTCCACGGTTCCTGTTCTCCACATCACGGATGCATGCAACCTGCAACTGGTTGCGTGTGTCGCGCAACCAGTTGTACCGTCCAATCATCCCCTCCTCCTCCTGACCGGAGCCCTCCCATGCCCAGCGCCTCCTCCCCCGACGCCGGCCCGTCGGCCGCGCCGTCGCCGGAGCGGACGGCGGAGGTCCGCCGGCTCTCGGAGCAGATGCCGCGCTTCATGCGGCTGGTGCACGCCTTCAAGAGCCTCCCGGCCGCCACCGACGGCCGGGACCGCGCCGCGCTGGTCCTGCTGTTCCCGCTGACCCGCATCGGCCCGCTGCGGCAGAGCGCGCTGGCCGAGCTCGTGCACGCCGACCCCTCGACGGTCAGCCGGCACGTGGGCTGGCTGGTCGAGCAGGACCTCGTGCGGCGCGTGGCCGACGAGACCGACGGCCGCGCCACCCGGCTGGTCGTCACCGACGCCGGCCGCGCCGCCGTCGAGCGGCTCGCCGAGGAACGCACCGGCCAGCTCTGCTCGATGCTCACCGGCTGGTCCGACGCCGACCTCGCCGCCCTCACCGGCCTGTTCGGGCGCCTGCTCGACGACCTCACGGCAGCGCTGCCGTCCGATCCCCGCTCCCTCACCGCCCTCCCCGTACCGAGAGAGAAGCCATGACCCAGACCACCCGCGCCAGCGCGGCCGACCGGAGGGACGCCCGGGCGGCAGCCGCCGCGCCGGACGCGAGCGGCGTCTTCAGCCACCGGCAGATCATCACGATCCTGTCCGGCCTGATGCTCGGCATGTTCCTGGCCGCCCTCGACCAGACGGTCGTCTCGACCGCGATCCGGACCATCGCCGACGACCTGCAGGGCTACGACCTGCAGGCGTGGGCGACGACGGCGTTCCTCATCACCTCGACGATCGCCACGCCGCTCTACGGCAAGCTCTCCGACATCTACGGCCGGCGGGGCTTCTACCTGTTCGCCATCGCCGTCTTCGTGGTCGGCTCGGCCCTCTGCGGCATCGCCAACTCGATGTACGAGCTGGCCGCCTTCCGCGCCGTGCAGGGCATCGGCGCCGGTGGCCTCATGTCGCTGGCGCTGGCGATCATCGCCGACGTCGTCCCGCCCCGGGAGCGCTCGAAGTACCAGGGCTACTTCATGGCCGTGTGGGGCACCTCCAGCGTGCTCGGGCCGGTCATCGGCGGCTTCCTCGCCGGCCAGGAGTCGATCCTCGGCCTCGCCGGCTGGCGGTGGATCTTCTGGATCAACGTGCCGCTGGGCATCGCGGCGTTCGCCGTCGTCGTCCGGGTCCTGCACCTGCCGCACCAGCGGCGCGACCACCGCATCGACTGGCCCGGCGCGCTCGCGCTCGTCGTCGCCCTGGTCCCGCTGCTCATCGTCGCCGAGCAGGGCCGCACCTGGGGCTGGGACTCCGGCCGCGCCCTGACCTGCTACGCCCTCGGCGCCGTCGGCCTGGTCGGCTTCGTGCTCGCCGAGCGGGCCTACCGCGAGGACGCGATCCTGCCGCTGCGCATGTTCGCCAACCGGACCTTCTCGGTGAGCAGCGTGTCCAGCATCGTCCTCGGCGCCGGCATGTTCGGCGGGATCCTGCTGCTGCCGCAGTACCTGCAGGTCGTCCACGGCTCGAGCCCGACGGTCGCGGGTCTGCAGATGCTGCCGCTGGTCCTCGGCATCATGAGCGGCGCGCTGACGTCCGGCCAGGTGATCGCGCGGACCGGCAAGTACAAGGTGTTCCCGCTCGTCGGCGTCGTCTTCATGGTCGCCGCGCTGGTCGCCCTGTCGCTGGTGGTCGCGGCCGACACCTCGGTCTGGACGCTGGTGCCCTTCATGTTCCTGCTGGGCCTGGGCCTGGGCTTCAACATGCAGCCGGTCATCCTCGCCGTGCAGAACGCCGTGTCGCCGCGGGAGATCGGCGTCGCCACCTCCTCGGTGACGTTCTTCCGGCAGATGGGCGGCACGATCGGCACGGCGGCGTTCCTGTCGATCATGTTCTCGCGGCTGGGCACCGAGATCCCCGCGCAGATCGAGCGTGCCGCGCAGTCCAGCCCGGAGGCGGCGCAGCAGGCCGGCGCGCTGCTGCAGGCGGGGCCGGAGAGCATCCTGTCCGACACCAGCGCGATCAACGCCTACCCGGCGCTGGTCACGCCGTTCCGGACCGGCTTCTCCAACACCCTCGACCTGGTGTTCCTGGTGGCGGCGCTCGTCGTCGCGGTCGGCTTCTTCGTCCTGTGGTTCCTGCCGCAGCTCGAGCTCCGCAACCAGTCGGGCATCCAGGCGCAGCAGGAGGCGGCGGGTCGGAACGCGGGTGACACCCCGGGTGCCGGCGCCGGCCAGGACGCCGCCCAGGCCGCCGGTGCCGCGGCCCCGACGTCGACCGCTCCCCCGACGGGGCGCCCGGGCGACGCCGAGCCCGCCGGCCGCCACCGCGGCTAGGCACCGCACGATCCGGAGGCCCCTCCCCGCACCCGCGGGGAGGGGCCTCCGTCGTCCCCGGCCGGTGCGGCAGAAATGGCCGTCTCTGCCGCCCCTGGCGCCGCCGGACCGGACCAGCCGTCCCGCTCCCCCTGCGGGACCCGGCCTATCGTGGGCCGGTCGGGCAGCGTGCCCGCTCTCCCGCCGCCGTCGTCCGTGGAGGCCCCGTGTCCCCCAACCTCATCCTGTCGCCGCGCGACCTGGACTTCCTGCTCCACGAGTGGCTGGAGGTCGAGACGCTCACCAAGCGGCCGCGCTTCGCCGAGCACTCGCGCGAGACCTTCGACGCGGTGATGGAGCTCGCGCAGCAGATCGCCACGGACCACTTCGCGCCGCACAACCGCAAGGCCGACGAGAACGAGCCGCGGTTCGCCGACGGCAGGGTGGAGATGATCCCCGAGGTCGCGCAGGCGCTCGCGGTGTTCCGCGAGTCCGGGATCATGTCCGGGACCTTCGACGAGGAGTACGGCGGCATGCAGCTGCCGCAGACCGTCGGGCAGGCGGCGTTCGCCTGGTTCAAGGCGGCCAACGTCGGGACGTCGAGCTATCCGTTCCTGACCATGGGCAACGCCCGGCTGCTGCTCGCGCACGGCTCCCAGGAGCAGAAGGACACCTACGTCCGGCCGATGCTCGAGGGCCGCTGGTTCGGCACGATGGCGCTGTCGGAGCCGCAGGCCGGGTCCTCGCTGGCCGACATCACCACGCGCGCCGAGCCGCAGGACGACGGCTCCTACCGGCTCACCGGCAACAAGATGTGGATCTCGGCCGGCGACCACGAGCTCACCGAGAACATCGTCCACCTGGTGCTGGCCAAGATCCCCGGCGGCCCGCCCGGGGTGAAGGGCATCTCGCTGTTCATCGTGCCGAAGGTGCTGGTGACCGACGACGGCTCGCTCGGCGAGCGCAACGACGTCGTCCTGGCCGGGCTCAACCACAAGATGGGCTACCGGGGGACGACGAACACGCTGCTCAACTTCGGCGAGGGCGTGCACCGCCCGGGCGGCCGGGCCGGCGCCGTCGGGTACCTCGTCGGGGAGCCGCACAAGGGGCTCTCCTACATGTTCCACATGATGAACGAGGCCCGGATCGGCGTCGGGATGGGCGCGACCGTCCTCGGCTACACCGGCTACCTGCACGCGCTGGAGTACGCGCGCACCCGCACCCAGGGCCGGTCGGCGAGCAGCAAGGACCCGTCGTCGCCGATGGTGCGGCTGGTCGACCACCCCGACGTGCGCCGCATGCTGCTGGCCGCCAAGTGCTACGCCCAGGGCGGGCTGGCGCTGGGCCTGTACTGCGCCCGCCTGGTCGACGAGGAGCGGACCGGCGAGACCGAGGAGGACCGCAGCCGCGCCCACCTGCTGCTGGACACGCTGACGCCGATCGCGAAGGCGTGGCCGTCGCAGTGGGGCCCGGTCGCCGACGACCTCGCCATCCAGGTGCACGGCGGCTACGGCTACACGCGTGACTACCCGGTGGAGCAGTTCTACCGGGACAACCGGCTCAACCCGATCCACGAGGGCACCAACGGCATCCAGGCCCTCGACCTGCTCGGCCGCAAGGTCACCCTGCACGGTGGCGCGGGGCTCCGACTGCTGGCCGAGACCATCTCCGCGACGACGGCCCGCGCCGCCGGGACGCCGTTCGCCGACCTCGCCGCCGACGTCGACGCCGCCGTCGCCCGGCTCGTCGAGGTGACCGGCACGCTGTGGGGCGCCGGCGACCCGGCGCTGGCGCTGGCCAACGCCACCGCCTACCTCGACGCGGCCGGGCACACCGTCGTCGGCTGGCTGTGGCTGGAGCAGGCGCTGGCCACCCGGGACGAGACCAGCGACTTCCACGAGGGCAAGCGCGCCGCGGCGCGGTTCTTCCAGCGGTGGGAGCTGCCCCAGGTGCACACCTGGCTGGACCTGCTGGAGTCCCTCGACCGGACGGTGCTCGACACCCCGGACGCCCACCTGTAACCGCCCCCGGACGCACGCGCGCCCCGCGACTCCCGGGAGGGAGCAGCGGGGCGCGTGTGCGTCCGGGGCAGGGCGGGGCGGCTCAGGCCGCCTGGGCCATCCCCACCGGCTCGACGGCGACCGCCGCAGGAGCGGTCTCGCGGCGGGTGGCGGTGCCGGCCGCCGCCCGCTGCTCGCGCTCGTACCGCGCCGTCGTCGAGGTGCCCATCGCGATCACCAGAGCGGTCAGCACCAGGAACCCGACCAGGGTGACTGCAGGCCACAGCAACATCTCGAACGTCCCCTTGCTCGTCTCGTCTCGCCGCCCGGCAGCAGGCCGGCGGCTCGTCGTCTGGGGACTGTGTCCCCAGCGAACCGCCCTCTCAATCGTCGCTACGTACTGTTCACCTGACGGACTGTGACCGGACTCACCGTTGGGTCCCGCAACCAGCCCGCCGCGTCGTCGAGGGCGGCCGCATGGTGTCATCGGAGGGTGTCCGCTGGCGCCGAGGTCTCCCGCGCCGGGACGGGCTCCTCCGCCGCCCCGACGCGTCCGGCGCTCCTCGTCCTCACCATGTCCCTGGGTGTCACCACCCTGTCGTTGCTGCAGAGCCTGGTGGTCCCGGTGCTCGGCCCCATCGGCGAGCAGCTCGGCGTCTCGCCGGCCGCCGCCGGGTGGGTGCTCACCGCCAACCTGCTGGCCGCCGCCGTGTTCACCCCGGTGCTCGGCCGGCTCGGGGACACCCGCGGGGAGAAGCTGGTGATCCTCGGCATCCTGGCCGCCGTCGCGGTGGGCACGCTGTTGGCCATCCTCACCCGCTCGCTGCCGCTGCTCATCGTCGCCCGGGTGCTGCAGGGCTCCTCCTACGGGCTGTTCCCGCTGTCGATCAGCGTCCTGCGCCGCGAACTGCCGCCGGAGCGGCTCAGCGTGGCGATGTCGATCGTCAGCAGCACGCTGGGCGTCGGTGGCGTCGTCGGGCTGGTCGCCGCGGGCCTGCTCACCGGCGACGGCGGCGACTACCACCGGCCGTTCTGGATCGGGCTCGGCGTCACGCTGCTGTCCCTGGTCCTGGTGGCGGTCCTGCTGCCTCGCCGCCCCGCGACGGCCACCGGCCGGGTCGACTGGCTCGGCGCCGTCGTCCTCGGGATCGGTCTCGTGCTGCTCCTGCTGCCCGTGTCGCAGGGCAACGGCTGGGGCTGGACGTCCCCGCTGACGCTGGGCTGCGCGGCGGGGGCACTGGTCGTCCTGGGCCTGTGGGTGCTGCTGCAGCGCCGCAGCGCGCAGCCGCTGGTGCGCCCCGCGCTGCTCACCGACCCGCGGATGCTCGTGCCGAACCTGGCCGGGCTCATGACCGGGATCGGGTTGTTCGTCTCCTTCCTCGCCGTCATGCAGTTCGTGCAGACGCCGCCCGGCGTGGCCGGCTACGGCTTCGGCGCTCCGGTGCTGGAGGCCGCCGTCGTCTACCTGCTGCCCGGGGGCGTGGCCGGCATCCTGCTCGCGCCCTTCGCCGGGAAGGTCATCGACCGCATCGGCGCCCTGCCCACCCTGCTCACCGGGGCGCTCAGCGGCGTGGCCGGCTTCGTGGTCTTCGCCCTGGGCAGGTCCGAGCCCTGGCTGGTCGTGACGGCGGGACTGCTGTCCCAGCTGTGGGTGACCGTCGCGTACGCGGCGCTGCCCACGCTGGTGGTCCGGGCGGTGCGGCGCAGCGAGACCGGCGTGGCCAACGCGGTCAACTCGATCGCCCGGGCGACGGGCCAGGCCGTGGGCAGCACGCTGACCGTCGCGCTGCTCGGTGCCGCCACCGACCCGGCCACCGGCCTGCCGCGGGCCTCGGGCTTCACCCTGGTGGCCCTGCTCGGCGCCGGGGCCGCGGCGGCGGTCGCGCTGGTGAGCCTGGCCGGCATGGTGCAGGCCCGGCGCAGTGAGCCCGGCGAGCCCGACGACCTGCACGACGTCGAGCGGGCCACCGCGGGCGCCGGCGAGTGGTCCCCGGTCTCCGGGATCCGCTGACGCGACGCGCCCGGATGATCACCGGAGCGCATGGAACGGTCCCGTCCGGGGCACCCACAGGGGGACTGTGCCCCAGCCCCGGAGGACACCCATGGCCCGAACCACCGGCTCCCGTGCGAGCAGCACGGAAGCGAAGACCAGGTTCGCCGGCAACACCGCCGGTGACCCCGCGCCGCACGACGACAAGGTCAACTCCACGCGGTTCGACAACGCCCCGAAGGGCCACGACCGCACGCCCACGGCGATGGGCACGATCAAACGGACGCTGAAGGAGTTCAGCGAGGACAACCTCACCGACTGGGCGGCCGCGCTCACCTACTACGGCGTCCTGGCGCTCTTCCCGGCGATCATCGCGCTGGTGTCGATCGTCGGGCTGCTGACCACGCCCGAGCAGCTCACCACCGCGCTGACGACCGTGGTGCCGGGGCAGGCGGCGAACACCGTCGGCCCGGTCATCGAGCAGATCGCCGGCAACCAGAGCGCCGCCGGGATCGGCCTCGTCATCGGTCTCGCCGGTGCCATCTGGTCGGCCTCCGGCTACGTCGGCGCGTTCACCCGCGCGGCCAACGTCGTCTACGAGACGCCCGAGGGCCGCAAGGTCTGGAAGCTCAAGCCGCTGCAGCTGCTGGTCACCCTGATCGGCATCCTGTTCGCCGCCGTCATCGTCCTGATGCTGGCCCTCAGCGGGCCGGTCGTCGACGCCGTCGGCTCGGCCATCGGCCTGGGCGACACCGCCCTGACCGTGTGGAACGTCGTCAAGTGGCCGGTGATCCTCGTGATCCTGGCGCTGATGATCGCCGTCCTCTACTACTCGACGCCGAACGTCAAGCTGCGCGGCTTCAAGTGGATGAGCCCGGGTGCCGGCGTGGCGATCCTCGTCGCGGTCGTCGCCTCCGCCGCGTTCGCCTTCTACGTGGGCAACTTCGGCAGCTACAACAAGACGTACGGCGCGCTGGCCGGTGTCGTCGTCTTCCTGATCTGGTTCTGGCTCATCAACCTGGCGCTGCTGTTCGGCATCGAGTTCGACGCCGAGATGGAGCGGACCAAGGAGATGAAGGACGGCGTCCCGGCGGCCGAGAAGGAGATCCAGCTCGACGCCCGCGCCACCCCGAAGGACCGCAACACCAACTGAGTCCCCGCGCGACTGAGTCCCCGCACGACGACGAGGGCCCCCTCCCGGCAACGGGAGGGGGCCCTCGTCGTGTCGGTCAGCGGGCGGTGGGCGGGCCGTCACCGCGGCGGGCCGGCGGGGTGCGCTCGACGACGCCGGCGACCACGGCCAGTCCCCGGCTGACCACCTGACCCGCCGGGGCGAGCGGCGCAGGCATCCGGCGGACGAGCGAGTCGACGACGTCGCGGCTGCGGTCGAGCAGCGACAGCGGCAGCCCCGACAGCGCGTTTCCCGGCGGGCGGCGGGACACCGTCGGGTGCGGCCGGGTCGGTGAGACGCGGCGCATCACCTCCCACCGGCGGCCCAGCCGGCGCAGCTCGGCGGGGTCCAGGCGCTCCTGCAGCCGCGGGAACATCACGTCCTCCTCGTCGCGGACGTCCTCGCGCAGCACCTCGACCAGCCGCGCCAGCCGGGCCGGCCGCTCCGGGGAGTCGAGCCCGCCCTCCTCGAGCGCGGCGACGAGCTCGTTGACCTCCTGGTGCTCGATCTCGACCTGCCGGGTGATCGCGTCGCCGTCGGGCAGCACCCGGCGGACGACCGGCCAGAGGACGGTCTCCTCGGCGAAGGCGTGGCTGAACACCAGCCGGTCGATGCGGCTGAGCACCTCCTCCTGCGCGCGGCCGGTGCCGCCCTCGAGCTCGTGCAGCAGCCGGTCGAGCTCGACGTGGTCCTCGCGCTGGCGCACCAGCACACTGCCGGGCCCGCCGAGCTCGTCCTCGGTCTGGTCGGCGATGGAACGGGGCACGGGGCCCTCCTCGGAAGGTGTGCGGCCGGAACCGCCGGTCCCTGCCCGGATCGGCTCCCCGCCATGCCGCCGGCGCCGGTTGCGTGCGGGGAGCCGGGGTAGGTCGGGCACACGGGACAGCGGGGTCCCGCCCCCTGAGGAGGCACTCCCATGGCCGACCGACCCACCGTCACCTCGGACTTCTACGAGCTCGAGCACCTGCTGGACGACCAGGACCGGGCCACGCTGCACCGCGTCCGCGCGTTCATGGACGAGCAGGTCGAGCCGATCATCAACGAGTGGTGGACGCGCGCGCAGTTCCCGCGTCACCTGATCCCCGGGATCGCCGAGCTCGGCATCGCCGGCGCCCAGTACTCCGGGCACGGGTCGCCGGGCCGCTCGTCGCTGTTCGACGGCATGGTCTCGATGGAGCTCGGCCGCGGCGACCCCTCGGTGGCCACCTTCATGGGCGTCCACGGCGGGCTGGCCATGGGCACGCTGCACCTGTGCGCCTCCGAGGAGCAGAAGGAGCGCTGGCTGCCGGCGATGAGCCGGATGGAGCTCATCGGCGCGTTCGGGCTGACCGAGCCCGAGCACGGCTCCGACGTCGCCCGGGGGCTGCAGACGACGGCCCGCCGCGACGGCGACGAGTGGGTCCTCGACGGCGAGAAGAAGTGGATCGGCAACGGCAGCTTCGCCGACCTGGTGGTGATCTGGGCGCGAGACGTGGAGACCGACCGGGTACTCGGCTTCGTCGTCGAGACGCCGACGCCCGGCTTCAGCGCGGTCGACCTGGAGGACAAGATCGCGCTGCGGGCGGTGCAGAACGCGCACATCACCCTCGACGGCGTGCGCGTGCCCGAGGAGAACCGGCTGCAGAACGCCAACAGCTTCCGCGACACCGCCAACGTCCTGCGGGCGACGCGGGTGAGCGTGGCGTGGTCGGCGGTGGGCTGCTCGCGCGGCGCGTACGAGCACGCGCTGCGGTACGCGACGCAGCGCGAGCAGTTCGGCAAGCCGATCGCCTCCTTCCAGCTGGTGCAGGACCTGCTGTTCCGGATGCTCGGCAACATCACCGCCTCGGCGGCGCTGTGCGCCCGGGCCTCCCAGCTGCAGGACTGCGGCATGCTCCGCGACGAGCACGCCTCCATGGCCAAGGGCTGGTCGACGATGCGGATGCGCGAGACCGTCGGCTGGGCGCGGGAGCTCATGGGCGGCAACGGGATCCTGCTGGAGAACCACGTGGGCCGGTTCGTGGCCGACGCCGAGGCCATCTACTCCTACGAGGGCACCCGCGAGGTCAACAGCCTCATCGTCGGCCGCGCGATCACCGGCACCAGCGCCATAGTCTAAGGACCCCTCTGTCCCCCACCGCTCGCACGCTCGCGGCGGGCCCCTACAGAGGGGCCGGCTGAGCGGAAGGAGCTCATCATCACCGGCCGTCCCACCAGCGGGCGGCGGCCTCCTCCGGGGTGCGGCCGTCCACGGCGACGGAGCGGTTGAGGCCGATCAGGTCGATCGTCGTGAGCTGGGCGCTGACGGTGTCCAGGGCGGTGCGCAGCCGCTCGCCGCCGTCCTCGGCCACCTCGGTCCGCACCAGCGGCACCACGTTCTCCCGCGGCTGCAGCGACCGGTCGTCGCGCAGCAGGTACAGCGAGGCGTCGGTCAGCCGGGCGTCGGTGGTCTCCAGCATGCCGACGTCGATCTGCCCGGTGACCAGCGCCTCCACCGTCGCCGACCGAGACGGCATGCTGCGCACCTGGGCGAACTCCACGCCGTACACCTCGCGCAGCCCGGGCAGGCAGAACCGGCGCTCGGTGCACTCCGGCGGCCCGCCGAAGACCAGCTGCGGCGCCATCGCGGCGAGCTGGCTGAGGGTGGTCAGGCCGTGCCGGACGGCGAGGTCGGTGAGCACGACGAACCCGTTCTGGTCCTCGGCGTCGGCGGCCGCCAGGACCGTCAGCCCCCGCGGCGCGAGGGTGGCCGCGAGCCCGTCGCGCAGGACGGCCGGGTCGTGCGACGTCGACCCCGCACCGGCCTCGAGGAACTCCGTGGCGGTGCCCAGGTAGTCGACGACGACGTCGACGACGCCCTGCTCGAGCGCCGGGAACACCACCTCACGGGTGCCGATGCCGTGCTGCACCACCACCTCGAACCCGGCCCGGCGCAGGCCCTCGGCGTAGACCTCGGCGAGCGTCTGGTTCTCGGCGAAGTCGTAGGAGGCGATGCGCACCACGCCCTCCGCCGGCGGGCCGGCGTCGGCGACGGGGCGGGTGCAGGCGCAGAGCAGGGCGGCCAGGAGGAGCAGGGCGGCAAGCGGTCGACGGCGCATCGCAGGCCCTCCCGGGAGGAGGCGGCGCCCCCCGCGGCGGGGGTGGGGGGAACGCTAGCCCCGACCGGGACCTAGGTCGATGGTCCCCGGGACGCTTCCGGAGCAACATCAGGCGGCATGGCGGCCACGACGCGGGCCCCGACGACGCCGGTGCCGCCGGCGTCGGCTGCGGCGCAGCAACCGGCCAGCGGGGAGGTCCGGCGCCCGGACCCCCCGCCGATCCAGCGCGTCCGCCGTCGGCGCCGTCCCTCGGGTGAGCCGCCACCCCTGCCGCGCCACCTCAACGCCTCGGGCAAGTGGTGGCTGGCCTCCAGCGGCGTGGTCCTGGTCAGCCTGGTCGTCGTCGTGGCCACGCGCAGCGTGGCGTTCTTCGACCAGCTGGACACGCGGGTCCTGCAGGCGATCGCCGAGATCCGCTCCCCCGCTCTGACGGAGGTCGCCGAGGTCACCGGGGTCCTCGGCACCAGCCGGGCGATCCACGTGGTGTGGCTGGTCAACATCGCCGTCCTCGCCGTCTGCCGGCGCTGGCGGCACCTGCTCGTGCTGGTCGTCGTCGGCATCCTGGTGATCAACCTGGCCGCGACGGCGGCGGCCACGCTGCAGCGGCCGCGGCCCTACGAGGTCGAGATCCTCGGCCCCTGGCTGGGCTACTCCATGCCCTCGCTCCCCATGACGGTGCTCGCGACCTTCCTGGTCAGCAGCCTGTACTCGCTGGTCCCCGCCGGGCGCCGCCGCAACGCCGCCAAGTGGGTCGTCCTCGTCCTGCTGCTGGTGACCGCCTCGTCGCGGCTCTACCTGGCCCAGGACCACCCCACCGACGTCGTCGCCGGGGTCGTCCTCGGCGTCGCCGTGCCGTTGGCGGCGTTCCGGCTGCTGACGCCCAACGAGGTCTACCCGGTCCGCTACCGGCGGGGCAGCCCCGCCCACCTCGACGTCACCGGGGCGCGCGGCGAGGCGATCACCCGGGCGCTGCAGGACCAGCTCGGCGTCGTGGCCACCTCGGTGACGCCGTTCGGCCTGGCCGGGTCGGGCGGCTCGACCCCGCTGAAGATCACCGTCAAGGCGCCGGGGGACGAGGAGAGCTGCGTCTTCGGCAAGCTCTACGCCGCCACGCACGTCCGCTCCGACCGCTGGTTCAAGCTCGGCCGCACGCTGCTCTACGGCCGGCTCGAGGACGAGAAGCCCTACCACTCGGTCCGCCGCCTGGTGCAGTACGAGGACTACGTCCTGCGGCTGCTGTCGGACGCGGCCCTGCCGGTGCCGCACCCGCTCGGGATCGTCGAGATCACCCCGGAGCGCGAGTACCTGCTGGTCGCCGAGTTCCTGCAGGGCGCCCGCGAGATCGGCGAGTCCGACATCGACGAGGGGGTCATCGACCAGGGGCTCGCCGTCGTGCGACGCATGTGGGAGATCGGGATGGCCCACCGCGACATCAAGCCGGCCAACCTGATGGTCCGCGACGGCACGCTGTTCATGATCGACTCCGCGTTCGCCGAGATCCGGCCCAGTCCCTGGCGGCAGGCCGTCGACCTGGCCAACATGATGCTGGTCCTCGCGCTGCGCACCGACGCCCCGACGGTCTACGCCCGGGCCCGCCTGCAGTTCTCCGACGAGGAGATCGCCGAGGCCTTCGCCGCCACCCGCGGCCTGACCATGCCCTCGCAGCTGCGCCGCATGCTGCGGGCGCAGGGCCGGGACCTGCACAAGGAGTTCCTCGACCTGCTGCCCTACCGGCTGCCGCCGGTGCGCATCCAGCGCTGGACCTGGCGCCGGGTCGGGCTCAGCGTCGTCACGGTCGTCGCGCTGCTGCTCACCGTGGGCATCGTCATCGACCTGCTGGGCTCCCCGCTGTGACGCGGCCGGTGCTGCCCGCCCTCCTGACGAGCACGCTGCTGGTGGCCGGCTGCACCGGCCAGGGCACGAGCGTCAGCAGCGAGGTGCCGGCCTGCGCGGCCGGGGACGACGCCACCGTGGCGAACGGCGTCGTCCTCATGGCGCAGGCGGTGCCGACGGCGTCCTGGGTGCCCTGCGTGGAGAACGTCCCGGTCGGCTGGAGCTTCGCCGGCCTCGACGCCCGCTCCGGGTCGGCCCGCTTCTGGCTGGACTCCGACCGCGACGGCGCGCACGCCATCGAGGTGCGGCTCAACGGAGCGTGCGACACCCGCGGCGCCACCGAGATCCCCAGCGAGCTCGACGAGCTGCGCCGGTACGAGCGGGTGGAGCAGGTGAGCCCCCAGTACCTGGGCCGCCGCTACTACGTCTTCGACGGCGGCTGCCTGACCGTCGTCTTCACGCTGTCCGGGGACAACCGCGGCGAGCCGCTGGCGCTGGCCACGCAGAGCCTCGGCGTCGTGAGCCGGGAGGACCTGGCCGATCAGGTGTACGAGGCGAGCGGCGAGCGGCTGCACCTGGACCCGCCCGCCGGCACCGAGGGCGAGGGGAGCCCGCCATGACCGCCGTCGCGCCCCAGGCGCCACCAGCCAAGCCCTCCAGGAGCACACCCCTCTGGCGCCGGCTGCTGCCGCCGGTGCTCTCCCTGGTCCTGCTGGCCGGCGTCCTCTTCTGGTTCCTGCCGCAGTTCACCAGCCTGTCCGACGTCTGGTCGGCGGTGCGCGGCATGTCCTGGGCCGAGCTGGGCCTGCTGGCGGCCGCCACGGTGTGGAACCTGGCCACGTACCAGTTCGTGATGGTCGTGACCATGCCGGGGCTGCGGCTGCGGGAGGCGACGGTCTCGTCGCTGACCACCACGGCGGTGTCGAACACCGTGGTCGGCGGGGCGGCGATCTCCCTCGGGCTGACCTACGGGATGAACTCCTCCTGGGGCTTCTCCCGCTCCCGGACGTCGGTGTCCCTGCTGCTGTCGGGGCTCTGGAACAACTTCGCCAAGCTGGCGCTGCCGGTCCTCGCCCTGTCGCTGCTGGCCCTCACCTCGGCGCCGACCGCCGGGCGGATGGTGGCGGGCCTGGCCGGGGTGGGGGGTCTGATCGCCGCCGTGGTCCTGCTCGGCCTGCTGCTGCGCAGCCGGGAGAGCGCGGCCCGGATCGGCACCGGCGCGGGCCGGGTGGTCTCGGCCCTGCTGCGGCCCTTCGGCCGGCCGCCGGTGGCGGGCTGGGACCGGGCGACGACGAAGTTCCGCGACCGGACGGCGCTGCTGCTGCGCGCCCGCTGGCACTGGCTGACCCTCGCCACGCTGGTCAGCCAGGTCTCGCTGTTCGTCGTCCTGCTGATCGCGCTGCGCGCCGTGGGCGTGACGGCGGAGCAGGTCAGCGCGCTCGAGGCGCTGGCGGTCTTCGCCTTCGCCCGGCTGCTCACCGCCATCCCGTTCACCCCGGGCGGGCTGGGCGTCATCGAGCTGGCCCTGATCACCGGCCTGTCCGCGGCCGGCGGCACCCGGTCGCTCGTGGCGGCGGCGGTCCTCGTCTTCCGCGGGCTCACCTACGTGCTGCCCATCCCGCTCGGTGTCGGGACCTACGTGTTCTGGCGGCGCAACCGCTCGTGGCGGCGGGAGCCGAACTCCGCACCCCGCACGGACCTGGTGCCGGAGACGGCGTGAGAGGGGTGGCGGTCACCCGCCCCCGCCCGGCCACGCGGCACCTCCGCGACCTCCTCCTGGCGGGGGTGGGCGCGCTCGTGCTGGTGCTGGCGGCGCTGCCGATCGAGCGGACGTCGGTGCCCGCGGCGGAGGCGGACCTGTTCCGGGTGGTCAACGGGGTGGACCTGCTCCCCTTCGTCCTCGTCTGGCCGGTCATGCAGCTGGGGAACGTCCTCGTCGTGCCCGCCAGCGCGCTGGTCGCCGCCGCGCTGCGGCGCTGGCGCCTGGCGGCGGGGCTGCTGCTCGGCGGCGCCGGGACGTACCTGGCGGCGAAGGCGATCAAGGACGTCGTCGTGCGCGGCCGGCCCGACGGGCTGCTCGCCGACGTCGTCATCCGCGGGGCCGCCGCCCACGGCCGCGGCTTCCTCTCCGGGCACGCCGCCGTCGTCGTCACCCTGGTGACGATCGCCTGGCCGTGGCTGGGGCGCCGCGGGCGGATCGCCGCGGTGCTGCTGGCGGCGCTGGTCTGCCTGGCGCGGGTGTGGACCGCGGCGCACCTGCCCCTGGACGTCGTCGGCGGCGTGGGGCTCGGTCTGCTGGTGGGCGGTCTGGTGCGGCTGGTCGTCGGGCGCCCCGGCTGATGCTCGTCGACGCCCGCCGCGGGATGCGGGTCAGCGGCGTGCTGCTGGCCGGCGCCGTCACCGTCGGGGTGCTGGTGGCGCTGCCGGCCACCCGGCCGGCGGTCCAGGTGGTCGACGACGCGGTGTGGCGCTGGGCCGGCGGGGTGGAGAACGGGCCGGCGACCGCGGTGGCGGTCGGGTTGTCGTGGCTGGGCGGCGTGGCGGTCACCTGGCCGCTGCGGATCCTGGCGCTCCTCCTGCTGGCCTGGCGCCGGCACTGGTCGCGGCTGACCGCCTTCGCCCTGGCGGTGGTCACCAGCGAGGCCGCGATCGGCCCGCTCAAGGCCCTCTACGACCGGACGCGCCCGCCGGGTGCCCTGGTCGAGACGTCGGCGGCGTCCTTCCCCTCCGGGCACGCGATCGCCGGCGCCGTGACCGCGGTGGGGCTGGTGCTGGTGCTCGCCCCGCCCGGCCGGGCCCGCCTGCGCTGGGAGGTGTGGGCGGTGGTCTTCGCGACGGTCATGGCGCTGTCGCGGGTCTACCTGCGCGCGCACTGGCTGTCCGACTCGCTCGCGGGGGCGCTGCTCGGCGGCGGGCTCGCCCTCGGGTGGACGGCCGTGGTGCTGGCGCTGCGCGAGCGCGGCACCTCCCCGGCCGGTCCGCCCGACGGGGACGGGCGCGACGACGCGGCCTCCCCCGCGCGGTCTCCGTAGCGCCGGCACCCCCACCTGCCGGACGCCGGGACCTGTGCTTGAGTGAAGCGGGTCACAGGGGCCGACCAGCCGTCAGGAGTCTTGATGACCACCACCGCAGAACGACCGCGCGACACCCCGCCGGCGCGCCCGCGCCCGGCGGCTGCCGGAGACGGCACCGCCGAGGAGCAGGCCGGCGAGGCCGTGATGGGCCTGGACATGGTGCTCGTCGACGCCGCCCGCGGCCCGCTGCGCCGCATGGTCCCGCCGGTACGGACGCTCGCGGCCCTCGGCACGTCGCTCGTCCGCCGTCCCGAGGTGGTCGGGGGGCGGCTGAAGGAGCTCGCCGAGGAGGTCGGGCGCATCGCGGTCGGGCGCTCGGAGATCGCGCCCTCGCCGAAGGACCGCCGCTTCGCCGACCCCGCGTGGAGCGGCAACCCCCTGCTCAAGCGGACGATGCAGGCGCACATCGCCGCGGCCCGGGCCGCGGTCGGCCTGGTCGACGACGCCGACCTCGACTGGCAGGACGACGAGCGGATCCGCTTCGCGCTGACCAACGTGGTCGACGCGTTGGCGCCCAGCAACGTCCCGTTCCTCAACCCGCTGGCGCTCAAGGCGGTCATCGACACCGGCGGCCGCAACGCCGTCTCCGGGCTGCGCCGGCTGGTGTCCGACGTTGTGTCCCCGCCGCGCGTGCCGTCGATGGTCGAGCCCGACGCGTTCACCGTGGGCGAGGACCTCGCCGTCACCCCGGGCGCCGTCGTCCTGCGGACCGACGTGTTCGAGCTGATCCAGTACCGGCCGACGACGGAGACGGTGCGCAGCGTCCCGCTGGTGATGGTGCCGCCGACGATCAACAAGTATTACATCACCGACCTCGCGCCCGGGCGCAGCATCGTGGAGCACTACGTGGCCGCCGGCCAGCAGGTGTTCATGATCAGCTGGCGCAACCCCGACGAGCGGCACGCCGAGTGGGGCCTGGACACCTACGGGCAGGCGGTCCTCGACGCGATGGAGGCCGCCGAGCGCATCACCGGCAGCGAGCAGGTGGCGCTGCAGGCGTTCTGCTCCGGCGGGATCATCACCGCGATGGTGCTGGCCCACCTCGCCGCCACGAGCGGGCTCGGGCAGGTGGCCGCCGCGAGCTTCGCCGTCACGGTGCTCGACTGGGCGCGGGCGGGCACGGTGTCGGCGCTGATGGACCCCGAGGCGGTGCAGGAGGCCACGGAGAAGTCGCGGAAGAAGGGCTACCTCGACGGCGCGATGCTCGCCGAGGTGTTCGCCTGGCTGCGGCCCAACGACCTGGTGTGGAACTACTGGGTCAACAACTACCTGCAGGGCAAGCCGCCGGCGGCCTTCGACATCCTCTACTGGAACGCCGACACCACCCGGATGACCGCGGGCCTGCACCGCGACTTCATCGACGTCGCGGTCGGCAACTCCCTCACCGAGCCGGGGAGGGCGACGATGCTCGGCACGCCGGTGGACCTCTCGGCCGTGGACGTCGACGCCTACGTCACCGCCGGGGTCGCCGACCACCTCTGCCCGTGGCAGGCCTGCTACCGCACCACCCAGATGCTCGGCGGGGACACCCGCTTCGTGCTGTCCACCAACGGCCACATCGCCTCGCTGGTCAACCCGCCGGGCAACCCCAGGTCGACCTTCCAGGTCGCGCCCGAGACGCCGGCCGACCCCGAGAAGTGGCTGGCCTCGGCGCACAAGGAGAAGGGCTCCTGGTGGCCGGACTTCATGTCCTGGCTGGGCGAGCGCGCCGGCGAGCAGGTGCCGGCACCGACGACGCTCGGCAGCGCGGAGCTGCCGGTCCTGGGCGATGCACCGGGGACGTATGTCTTCGACAAGTGAGCAGGAGCCCCGCCGCGTCGGGGCCGAGACGGTCCGCACCCTGACGGTCGGGGGCCGCACGCTGCGGGTGAGCGAGCGGCGCGGGGACGGGTCCCGGCCGCCGCTGCTGCTGATGAACGGGATCGGCGCCAGCCTCGAGGTGCTGCAGCCCTTCGTCGACGCCCTCGACCCGCGCCGCACGGTCGTCCGCTTCGACGTGCCGGGGGTCGGCGGCTCCCCGCCGCCGGTCGTGCCGTACGTGCTGGCCACGCTGACGCCCGTGGTGTCGGCGCTGCTGCGCCGGCTCGGCCACGACGAGCCGGTCGACGTCCTGGGCCTGTCCTGGGGCGGCGGGCTGGCGCAGCACTTCGCCGTGCAGCACCGCCGCCGGTGCCGCCGGCTGGTGCTCGCCGCCACCGGCACCGGGTCGCTCATGGTGCCGGCCTCGCCGCGGGTGCTCTCCCACATGCTCACGCCGCGGCGGCACCGCGACCCGGAGTACGCCCAGCGGATCGCCGGGACCATCTACGGCGGCACGGTCCGCACCGACCCGGCGCGGGCGGCGCGGGCGCTGCACGCCGAGAGCCGTCTGGGCCCGCGGCGCGGGTACTACTACCAGCTGGCCGCGAGCACGGGCTGGAGCAGCCTGCCGTTCCTGTCGCTGATCCGGCAGCCGACGCTGGTGCTCTCCGGCGACGACGACCCGATCATCCCCACGGTCAACGCCCGCCTGCTGGCCCGCGGCATCCCGCGGGCCCGGCTGCACCTCTACGACGGCGGCCACCTCGCGCTGGTCACCGAGGCCGACGAGCTCGCGCCCGTGGTCGACGCCTTCCTCGACGACCCCGGCGACACCTAGAACCCGCAGGCGTCCCCGCCGTCGACGAAGCCCTGCCGGAAGCTGTCGACCAGCTCGAACCCCGACAGCCCCGACTCCGGGACGACGGTGGGCTCGGTGGCGTACTGCAGCAGCACGACGGCGGCCTCGTCCACGTCGCCGGGGGAGATCTCCAGCCGCGCGCCGTCCAGGTCGCCCAGGTCGCCCAGGTACGCCTCGCGGGCCAGCCAGCCGGTGGCGCACACCGCGCTGGTGACCGCCTCCGGGTCGTCCACCGACAGCCCGCGCTGCTCCCGGACGGCCATCGCGTAGGGCAGGCCGAGCAGCGTCGTCACGGCGAAGTCGCCGACGTCGTCGTGCACGGGCTCGAGCAGGTCGGCGGCGTCGTAGCGCACCGAGCCGTCCTCCGGGCAGTACTGCAGGTCGAGCTCGGCGCCCTCCCCGCTGCACACCATCCCGGGGCCGTCGGCGGCCCGGACGTCGGGCGCGGTGAGCGTCCCGCCGAGCGCGCCGGTGCCGGGGAAGCCGCGGGTGAGGGCCTGGTCCCAGAACCCGGCCAGCACGTCGTCGGCGCCGTCCACGACGGCGTCGTAGGACCCGCCGCCCCGGCCCGGGCCGCGGCCGGCCTCCTGCTCGGTGTAGACCCGCGACCCGTCGAAGGCGGCGCAGGCCGAGGGGCCGTCGGCGTAGCCCTCCTGGAAGGCCGAGAGCTGGTCGAACAGCGAGCCGTGCGCGTCCTGGGCGTCGGGCGAGGAACCGACCGCGTCGCCGAAGTAGAGGTAGCCGAGCAGGTAGGGGTCGAGCTCCTTGGGGCGCACGGTGACGTGCTCGGAGTGGCCGGTGACGACCCACCTGGTCCAGCCGCCGGCGAAGCACTCGGCCTGGGTCTCGGCGACGATCGAGGGGTCGTCGAGGCCGGCCTGCGCCTGGACGGCGTGCCCGACCTCGTGGGCCATGATCTCGGCGACGATGAACGGCCCGTAGTCCCGGACCAGGCCGGCCATCCACGCCCGGTCGTAGACCACGACGTCGTCGTCGCTGCAGTAGTAGGCGTTGTCGGCGAGCTCGTCGACGTCGTCGGCGAAGCAGGCGCCGTCGGGCAGGTCGGCGGGGTCGGTCTCGTCCGGGTCGATCGACCAGAAGCCGCCGCTGATCGACCCGAACGTCCCGCCGAACACCTGCGGATAGGTCTCGTCCCAGTAGGCGAGGACGTCGGCGAGCGCGTTGCGGGCGACGCGGTCGGTGGGATCGCCCTCCTCCGCCAGCCGGATCTCGACCTCGGCGGCGGTGGCGTCGGCCGTCGTCGTCCGGGCGGGCGAGGCCGTCCCGGCGACCGCGGTGGTGCAGCCGCCGACCAGCAGGCCGACGGCGAGCAGCCCGGTGGCGCAGCGGGCGGCGGGAGTCGGCATGGCCGGTGGAGGCTCCCCCGCCGCCGTCCCCACGGTCAACGGGGACACGCGCCCGGTGCGGGCGGCCCGTCAGGACGCCGGGACCGGCTCCGGCGCGCCGTCGGTGCGCGGTACGGGCACGACCGGCGACACCGAGCGCAGCAGCGCACCGGCGGCCTCGGCCGTGAGCGGGCGGTGCAGCAGGTAGCCCTGCGCGTGGTCGCAGGCCTGTTCGCGCAGCCGCTGCAGCTGCACCGGCTCCTCCACGCCCTCGGCGACGACGCTCAGGCCGAAGGTGTGCGCGGCGCGGATGATCAGGGCCACCAGCTCCCGCTGCCCCGGATCGGGCGAGGTCACGAAGCTGCGGTCGATCTTCAGCGTGTCCACCGGCATGTGCCGCAGCTGCCCGATCGAGGTGTAGCCGGTGCCGAAGTCGTCGATGGCGATGGCCACGCCCGTCTCCCGCAGCCGCGCGAGGTGGGTCATGGCGACCGGGTCGTCGACCAGGACGGTCTCGGTGACCTCCAGGACGAGCAGGTGCGGCGGCAGCCCGGAAGCGGCCAGCGCGTCGGCGACGTCGGCGACGATCCGCGGGTCGGTCAGGTGCCGGCCGGAGACGTTGACCGCCATGGTCGGCTCCGGCGCGCCCGGCACCGTCGGCAGCTCGGCGCGCCAGGCGGCCAGCTGCCGGGTGGCCTCGTGCAGCACCCACCGGTCCAGGTCGCACACCAGCGCGGAGCTCTCGGCGACGGGGATGAACTCGTCGGGCGGGACGGAGACCCCGTCGCGCTCCCAGCGGATCAGCGCCTCGTAGCCGTGCAGCCGGTGGTGGGCGACGTCGACGACCGGCTGGTAGTGCAGCCGCATCTCGCCGTTGGTGAGCGCGGCGGTGATCGCCGCCTCGGTCCGCGCGCGCTCGGCCAGCGCTCGGCGCAGCGCGTCGTCGAAGACCTCGGCGCGGCCGCGGCCGTGCTGCTTGGCGCGGTAGGCGGCGGTGTCGGCCTCGGCGAACAGGACGTCGGCGTCGGCGCCGCCGTCCCGGCTCACCGCGATGCCGATGCTCGCGCCGACGCGCACCACCGCGCCCCCGACGTCGATCGGCTCGCTGACGCCGGCGATCAGGCGCTCGGCGAGGTCCTGCAGGTCGCGCTCGGTGCCGACCGGCTCGACCAGGACGACGAACTCGTCCCCGCCGAGGCGGCAGACGACGTCGCCGCCGCGGACCACCGCACGCATCCGGGCGGCGACCTCCCGCAGCACCGTGTCGCCGGCGGCGTGGCCGTGGGCGTCGTTGACCGCCTTGAAGCCGTCGAGGTCGACGAAGAGCAGGCCGGTCATCTCCCCGGACCGGCGGGCGCGGTGCAGCGCGGAGGTGACCAGGGTCAGCGCCTGCGCCCGGTTGGGCAGCTCGGTGAGCGGGTCGTGGGTGGCGCGGTGGGCGAGGGCGAACTGCAGCTCCTCGCGCTGGCGCACCGACGAGACGATCTGCTGGATGGAGGCGTGCACGACCTCGCCCAGCGGGCCGGGCAGCGGCTGGTCGAGCAGCGCGTCGTCGAGGTCGCCGCGGGCCACGGCCTGCGCCTGGTCCTGGATGCGGCGCAGCCCGGCGACGGCGTCCCCGAGGGCGGCCGAGACGGTGCGGACCTCGCGCGGGCCGGCGACCTCCACCTCCACGAGCTCGCCCTGGCTGATCTGGGTGGCCTGACCGGCCAGCACGCCGAGCTTGCGCGAGACGGTGCGGCCCATCCAGACCGCGCCCACCACGGACAGCAGCAGCAGGCCCACCCCGACCTGGAGCGTGGTGCGCAGGTCCACGGCCGCCTCCTCGCGGTCGGCCGCGGCCAGCGTCTGCGCGGCCTCGACCGCGGTGTCGACCAGTCCCTCCAGCTGCGCGTCGCGGTCCCCGCTCCGGAACAGCAGCTCGGTCATGCGGCCGATGTCGGTGACGAAGGCGTCGGGGGCGTCCGAGGGGGTGAGCAGGGTGTCCAGGCCGGTCATGAGGTCGGACTCGCGGACCTCCCGCCACGCGTCGCGCAGCGCGTCCGAGGACAGCTCGTCCATCTGCCGCTTGGCGTCGGTGTAGGACAGCCAGCCGGTCTCCCAGGCCAGGCGCGAGCCGATGAGCGCGTCGTCGGCGGCGAACAGCGAGCCGAGGTAGAGCGGCATCTGCCGGCTGGCGTCCTGGGCGAGCTGGGCCACGGTCTGGACGTCCTGCACGGCGCGGACTGTCCGCGCCGGCACGCCCTCGGCGACGGCGGCGGCCGCGGCGGCGCGCTCGGCGGTCATGACCTCGTTGGAGACGTCGAGGTAGCCGAGGTAGATCTGCTCCAGCCGCACGTCGCCGGCGTCGCTGCGCGCCCGCAGCCAGGCCAGCGCCTCCTCCACCCGGGCGGCGACCGCCGCGCCGAGGGAGCCCTCCGGCACCGCGGCCAGCGCCCGGTCGGTGACCGCCCGGCGCTCGGCGAGGGCCTGCTCGGCGGTGCCGCGGACGGTGCCGAGCAGCCAGCCCTGCACGCCGAGCTGCTGGGCGGCCGCCGGGTCGTCGATGACGGTCAGTGCCAGCGCCGGGAGGATCTCCTGCTCCGTGGCTGCCCGCAGCGCGTCGAGGACGGCGACCGCCCGGACACCCTGCTCGGCACGCGCCGCGCTGTCCACCTCGGCGGAGCGGGCGCCCGCGATCAGGGTGGTCAGCACGCCGACGCCGATGAGCGGCACCGTCACCAGCGCGGTGAGGTAGCACCACAGGGCGATGCCGCGGCGGCGGGCCCGGGTCGTCGTCGACTCTGCCATGGACTCCGGTTCGGCAGCGTTGCGGACGATCTGGACCCGCTCGCCGCGCTCACCCCCCGAGCGGGTGGGTGCGGATCGCGGTGACCAGCGAGCAGCCGTCGTCGCCGAACGGGTCGACGACGAACCCGAACTGCACGAGCAGGTCGGCGAGCAGCGTGTTCATGCTCCGCTGCACCGCCGTGTCCAGGGCGGCGCCACGCACCTGCTGCACGCTCATCCGGTCGTGCTGGCGCCAGCTCAACAGGACCCCGCCGAAGGTGGTCTCCGGGGTCAGGCACACCCCGCCGGAGGCCGCGGTCCCCGGGTCGGGAGCCGAGCAGTCGTGCAGCGTCAGGCCGGCCTCGACCACTGCGGCGGCGACCTCCACCACCAGCGTGGTGAGGGCGTCCTCGTCGGTGAGCAGCTCGTCCCAGTCCTCGGGCAGCCGGTCGAGCTGCTCGCCGAGCTCGACCAGCCACGCCCGGTCCTGCGGCGAGGGCCGCCGGGAGACCGTGCCGTCCTCGCGCAGCACGCCGTGCACGGTGCGGACCGCGCCGTCGAGCTCGCAGGACACGGCCGCCCAGTCGGCCTCCACCCGGTCGTCGAAGGGCCCGGCCAGCGCCTCCGGCCGGTCCCCCGACCCGTCGACCAGCCACCACGCCGTCGGCGCGCCGGCGCCGGGGAGTCGCCGCCCCGCGGGGTGCGTCGCCAGGCCGACGGAGGTGCGCGCCGGGGTCGCCGTCGCGACGGCGCCGTCGGCGGCCTCGGGTCCGGCCGGCGCGCCGGCCGGCACGGGGACGTCGACGCGGGCGGCCGCGGTGTCGCGGACCTCGACCGCGGCGGGGGCCGACGCGGGGGAGGACTGCGGGCGGGACGCGGCGTTGCGCTCGAACTCGTAGCGGGCCGTCGAGCTGCGGCCCAGGGCGACGACCAGCCCGGCCACCACGAGGAAACCCGCGACGGCGACCGCCGGCCAGAGCAGGACCGCGGCCATCACCAGGCGCACCAGGACCGCTGCGGACCGGAGCCCCAGTCGGCCGCCCGTCGCACCCAGCCGCGGACGACCGCCACCGGGTCGACCGGCTCGCGCCCGGTCCGGACCGCGTCGTCCTCGGCGGTCTCGAGGAGCAGCTGGTCGAGGTCGAGACCGAGCAGGTCGACCAGGTCGGCGATGCCGAGTCCGTTCCCGGCTCCCTCCGGGGCGGCGGCCCGGGCCGGTGTGGACGGGAACAGCCGGCGGGGAGCCGGCAGGGTGGGGGCGCTCACGGGGTTCCTCCAGGACGTCGTCCCGGCCGGGGAAGTGCCGGGGACACGCAGAGCATCGGGCTCGGACCCCCCTCGAAGGCCCCCGTCGCGACACCGCGGGCGGCGGCGTCACGCGATCGTTGTGTCCGCCCTGGTCAGGGGCCGGTGACGCGGCTCAGCGGGCACCGTCTTGTCGACTCGCCGTGCGCTCCCCCGCGTGGAGCCGGTCACCGGCCGCGCGGTCGTCCCGGACGGCGGCGTGTCGGGCCTGTCGTCGGTGGTGCACCCGCGGGTCCCGCCGCCGCCGAGCCCGTCACGCGGGTCCGGCGTCCGCGCACCGCCCCGCAAACGCCACCGGGACGCCGTCGGTGTCGACGGCGTCCCGGTGGGGCGGTGCGGAGGTCCCGCGGCGGTGTCCTACTCGGCGGTGTCCTACTCGGCGCTGTCCTTCTCGGCGTAGCGGACGACGTGCCCGCCGGCCTCCTCGCCGAGCGGCGTGACGTCGAGGCCGCGCAGCCACAGCACGTCGGCCAGGGCGCGGTTCATGACGGCCTGCACCGAGATGTCAGCGACCAGGCCGTGGACCTGCTCGACGCTCATGCGGTCGTGCTGGCGCCAGCCCACGACGACGCCGTCGAGACCGGGCTCGGCGGTCACGCAGGCGCCGCCGAGCGCGGCGCCCTCGCCGGCGGCGTCCCACAGGGGCAGGCCGGCCTCGGTGAGCGCGGCGGTGACCTCGACGACGAGGGTGGCCAGCGGGTCGTCCTCGGTCAGACGGGCGTCCCAGTCCGCGGGGAGCCGGTCGAGCTGGTCGCCGAGATGGCCCAGCCAGGCCAGCTCCTGCGGCGAGGGACGGCGGTGCAGGCCGCCGTCGGGCCGGCGGACGCCGTAGACGGGCCGGACCTCCTCGGCGTGCACGACGGCCGCCCAGGCGGCCTCCGACCGGTCGGGGAACGGCCCGTCGACGAGCCGGTCGCGGCCCTGCCCGTCGTCGACGACGAGCCACCACCCCAGGCGCGCCTGGTTGCCGACCCTGATCTCACTGCTGCTGCGGAGTGCCACTGGTCCCACCGTCTCGTCCCGTCCATGGGGCCGTCGCCGGGGAAGTGCGACGGCACCCGCGACGGCCGGGGCAGGCCGGTGCGGGTGGAGGAAACGTAGGGCCGCGCGACGTGCCGGACGGCACTGCGAACGGCCCGCGGGACACGGCGTGTTCGGATCGTTGCGAAGCACATCGGCCGGGTCGGTGACCGGCTCCTCCAACCGCCCACATGTCGACCGATCTGCGCTCGTGCGGGCGTGTGGATGTGCCGAAACCGCACGATGACGCCGGTTCGGCTCAACCCTCCCGGCGCGTCCGGCCCGACCGCGTGCCCGCCGTCCCCGGAGCCGGAGCGGATGCGCGATCATCGCCGCGGACGATCGGAGGAGACCCGTGACCGACAGCGCACCGGTGGTCGTCGACGCTCCCGCGGCGAGCCGCTTCGAGGTCCTCGTGGACGGCCGGGTGGCCGGCTACGCGCAGTACCGGCGGACGTCGTCGTCGGTGTCCTTCACCCACACCGTCGTCGACCCGGAGTTCGAGGGCCGCGGCCTCGGCTCGGTGCTCGCGCGGGGCGCCCTGGACGCCACCCGGGAGGCGGCGCTGGCCGTCCTGCCGTACTGCCCGTTCATCCGCGCCTACATCCAGCGGCACCCCGCCGACCTCGACCTCGTCCCCGCCGGGCGGCGGGCGCAGTTCGGGCTGGCGCCGGCTCCCGACCACCCTGTCCCCGACGACCCGAGGTGACCGACGCGATGACCGAGACCCGAGACCTGGCGGCCCTGGAGGCCGAGCGCGCCCGCATCCGGGCCGCGCACCTGAGGCCGGCCGGCGAACGACCGCCCTCGACCGCCCGCGGGCTGCACCACACGGCGCTGATCAGCAGCGACGTCGAGCGGACGGTCCGCTTCTGCCAGGACCTGCTCGGCTTCCCGCTGACCGAGCTCATCGAGAACCGCGACTACCCCGGCTCCTCGCACTTCTTCTTCGACATCGGCAACGGCAACCTGCTGGCCTACTTCGACTTCCCCGGCCTCGACGTCGGCCCCTACGCCGAGGTGCTCGGCGGGTTGCACCACATGGCCATCAGCGTCGAGCCCGCCCGCTGGGACGAGCTGGTGCGGCGGCTGTCCGACGCCGGGGTCGAGCACGTGGTGCACAGCGGCGTCTCGGTCTACTTCCGCGACCCCGACGGCGCCCGCATCGAGCTGATCGCCGACCCGCTGGGCGAGATGTACGGCTCCACGGTGCTCTGACGCGCTGTGCTCTGACGCCTCCGGCGTGCGGTCAGTCGTCGCCGCCGCGCCCGTTGCCGCGCCCGTTCCCGTTCCCGTTGCCGCCGTTCCCGTTGCCGTTGCCGTTCCCGCCGCCGTCGTCGTTCCCGCCGTCGTCGTCCTCGGCCGGGGGCGCGGGCGGGGGTGCGACCGCGTAGGTGACGGTCACCGTCTGGCCCGGCAGCACCGGCCCCTCGGGGGCCACCGCGGTCACCTGCCCGTCGGGCACCTCGCCCGTGGGGACCGGCTGCGGCTGCACCACCAGGCCCAGCGCGGTGAGCGCGGCCTGGACGTCGGGCAGCGGGCGCCCCACCAGGTCGGCCGCCACCACGTCCACCGGCACCGGTCCGGTCGGTGTGGGGGCCGACGAGGTCGGGGGCGGAGTCGCGGCGGAGGACGGAACCGGGCTCGAGGACGTCGTCGTCGGGGACGCCGCCGTGTCCTCCGGGTCCCCGGCGGTCAGCGCGAGCACTCCGCCGACCACGGCGAGGGCGAGCAGGGCGAGCAGCCCGGCGAGGACGGCTCCGCGGCGCCGGGGCCGGGACGCCTCGGGTGCCGGGGCGGACCCGGGCGCGGGCAGGACCGTGGTGGACGCCGGCGCGGGCGCGGGGAGGACGAGGGTGTCGTGCCGGGTGTCCGGGGCCGCCGACCGGTTCCGGAGGACCTCGTCGACGGCGTCCCGCAGCGCCGCGCCGTCGGGGAAGCGGACGGCCGGGTCCTTGACCATCGCCCGCTCCACGAGCCCGCGGACGTCGGCCGGCACGTCCGGCGGCAGCGGCGGCGGATCGTCGTGGATCTGCGCGAGGAGCACCTGGACCGGGGTCTCCCGGTCCAGCGGCAGCCGGCCGCTCAGGCACTGGTAGGCGACGACGCCGAGGGCGTAGACGTCGCTGGCGGGCGAGGCCTTGGCGCCCTTCGCCTGCTCCGGGGAGAGGTACTGCGCGGTGCCGATCACCTGGCCGGTCCCGGTCAGCGGCACGCTGGAGGCCGACCAGGCGATCCCGAAGTCGGTGATCTTCACGACGCCGTCCGGCGCGACCAGCACGTTGCCCGGTTTGACGTCACGGTGGACCACCCCGGCGGCGTGCGCGGCGGCCAGCGCCGACGCGGTCTGCCGCAGGATGCCGAGCGTGGCCGGCACGTCCAGCCGGCCGACACGGGTCAGCAGGTCCGACAGCGACTCCCCCGCCACGAGCTCCATGACGAGGTAGGCCAGTGGCTCGCCGCCCGGGCCGACGGTCTCGCCGTAGTCGTGCACCGCGGCGATGTGGGGGTCGTTGAGCAGCGCCGCGTGCCGCGCCTCGGCGCGGAACCGCTGCAGGAACGAGGGGTCGCCGGTGTACTCGCTGCGCAGGACCTTCACCGCGACCTGGCGCTGCAGCAGCGTGTCGGTCGCCCGCCAGACGCGGCCCATGCCGCCGCTGGCGAGGACGGACTCCAGGCGGTAGCGGCCGCCCAGGAGCTCGCTCGTCGGGTCCATCCGTCCCCTCCTCGCGGCCTCCGGCGGCCGGCCCCCGGTGGCTGTCCGCGTGCGGGTACCAGGAAACCAAGCGACCGCTCCCGGAGCCCGGAGGGGTCGCCCGCCCGGGTCACGGGTCGGGGAAGGACCGGTCGCCGAACAGCACGCTGCGGGCGGCGGCCCGCCCGGCCGGCGTGCGCAGCAGCGCGAAGGCCGCCGTGGCCATGGCGGGGGTGCGCACCTGCGCCAGCCCGCGGCGCAGCAGCAGGCGGCCCCGGAACTGCCGGCGCAGCGCGGCGCCGTCGTGGTGCCGCAGCGCGTCGGGGCGTCCGGTGCGCAGGGCGTCGTCGAGGACGTCGGCGGCGTGCCGCGAGAGCCGCAGGCACGGGTCGAGGCCGCCCGCGGTGAGCGGCGAGACGGCGCCCGCCGCGTCCCCGACCAGGAGCCCGCCGGGGCAGCTGATCCGCCGCAGCAGGCCGCCGACCGGGATGGGGCCGCCGCGCCGCTCGACCTCCCCGGCACGGTCCGCCCCGCGCAGCCCCGGCGCCGAGGCGGCGAACCGCCGCAGCGCCGCGCGCATCCCGTCGGGGTAGCGGGCGGCGTAGCCGGCGACGCCGACGTGGGTGTGCCGGCCGTCGTCGACCACCCAGGCCAGGTAGCCGGGGGCGAGGGAGGGGTCGAGGACGCAGTGGAACGTCGGGGGCCCCTCCCCCGGGCCGACGGCGGAGACCTCCTCGGCGCCCACCAGCAGGGCGGTGTTGCGGTCCAGCCCGAGGTCGCGGGCGACGGCGGAGCGGGCGCCGTCGGCACCGACGACGAACCGCGCCCGCACCCGCGTGGCGCCGTCCGGGCCGGTGAGCAGCGAGGCGCCGTCGGCCCGGCCGGCGTAGCGGGTGCCGAGGACGATCCGCACGCCGACGTCGGCGGCCTCGCGGGCCGCGGCCAGGTAGAGCGGCCCCATGTCGCCGACGCGGTACTCGTCCCGGTCGCTGTCGAGGACCACCGGGCGGCGCAGGTCCGGTGGGTAGAGGACCACGCGCCGGATCGGCGGCCCGAGGCACCCCGGCGGCAGGGCGAAGTCGTCGAGGGTCTTGCGGACGAAGATCCCGGTGGTGCGGATCGCGCCGTCCAGGCGCTGCCGGCGGTCGGCCAGCAGCACGTCGTGGCCGCGCCGGGCGAGCAGGGTGGCCGTGGACAGGCCGGCCAGCCCGGCGCCCACGACCAGGACGTCGGCGTCCGCGGTGCGGGTCACCGGCGCGCGGCGTGCGGCGCGTCGACGTCGTCCTCGACGTACTCCAGCAGGTCACCGGGCTGGCAGCCGAGCACCCGGCACATCGCCTCCAGGGTGCTGAAGCGGACCGCCTTGGCGCGGCCGTTCTTGAGCACCGCCACGTTGGCCGGCGTGAGGCCGACCCGCTCGGCGAACTCGCCGACGCTCATCTTGCGGCGGGCCAGCTCGACGTCGATGCGCACGACGATCGGCATCAGATGACCGCTTCCATGTCGGTGCGCAGGGCGGTGGCCTGCCGCAGCAGCGCCCGCATGACGACCATGAGCAGCCCGGCCACCGCGCCGACCAGCAGCAGGACGAGCAGCAGCCCGGGGAGGACCGGGTCGTCGCTGACCTCGTCGATGACGAAGTAGTACGAGCAGACGAAGGCGCCCAGGAGCACCAGCCAGCCGCCGGCCATCGCCGACACGATCGCGTTGACCCACGGCAGGGCGCTCGCGCTGAAGATCCGGTCGGTCGTGACCAGGGTGAGCAGCTGCCAGGTGCAGACGATGACCACCTGCACGCAGCCCAGCGCCAGCACCAGGACCGCGTGCATCACCCACTGCACGGCCACCTGCTCGGTGGACGGCTCGGCGATGTCGGGGACCAGGCCCGGTACGGCCCATACCTCGGCGGCGGCCAGCGCCGCGAACACCACCACGAGCAGGACGCGGAGGGGGAACACCACTCGGTGCACGCGTGACATGCATCGACTCTCGCGCAGCATCTATCGACAGTCAATCGACAGGTGTCGACGAACGAGACGCCGCCCACCTGTCAGGGTGCCTCCCGGACGACCGCCGTCAGGCGTCCGGTTGGCGCCGCCGCGACGTGGGCACCCCTGGGCGGACGACGCCGACCCGAGACGAGCACATGCAACGCGACAGCTGGCCGCGACGGGCTCGTCCCGTGACGACGGGGCCTCCCTACGAGGCCGAGATCACCGACCCCAGGCAGCTGCGGACGATCCGCTCCCGCCTGCGGTCCTGGCTGCCCGCCAACGCGCCGGAGGCGGACGACGACCTCCTCGACGGGCTGCTGCTCGCGGTCGACGAACTGGCCGCGAACGGTCTCCGGCACGGCGGCCGGCCGGTGCGCGTGCACGCCGCCCGGACGGCCGAGGGGGTGCTGATCGACGTCAGCGACGGCGATCCCGAGCGTGGGCCCGAACCCGCCGTGGGCCGCGACCCCGCCCTCGGCGGCATGGGATTGCACCTGGTCGCGCACCTGACCACCGCGCGCGGCTGGGAGGTCTGCGGCGACCGCAAGCACGTGTGGGCCTGCCTCCCGACGGACTGAGCCCACGCTCCGCCCGGGCGGCGGTCAGTCCAGGCGCTGCACGCCGGCCGCGTGCCGGCGGGCGAGCTCCTGGTAGATCGAGGGGTTGCCGTCGACCCACACCGCGGCGCCCTCCGACAGCGGCCCGCGCACGCGGGCCGGGGCGCCGACCGCGAGCACCTCGTCGGGCACCTCCATGCCCGGCGGCACGAGACTGCCGGCGCCGACGAGGGCCCGGCGGCCGATCCGGGCGCCGTCCTGCACGGTCGCCCCGTTCCCGACCAGCGCCTCGGCGCCGATCACCGCCCCGTGGACCACGCAGACGTGCCCGATGGTGGCGCCGGGCCCGACCTCGGTGACCGGGTCCTCGCCGCCGTGCAGCACGGAGTTGTCCTGCACGTTGGCGCCGGCCCGGACGACGATCCGGCCGAAGTCGGCGCGCAGCACCGCGCCGTACCAGATGGACGCGCCGGCCTCGACGACGACGTCGCCGACCAGCGTGGCCGTCGGCGCCACCCACGCCTCGGGGTGGACCTGCGGCGATCGGCCTTCGAAGGAGAACAGCGGCACGAGTGGGCAGCGTAGAGACGCCGTCGTGCGGGCCGGGACCCGCGGCCTGTCTCAGCCCGGGCCGGCGGGATGCGAGGCGTCGTAGGCGCGGGCGAGCTTCGCGGGGACGACCATCCGCCAGGCGTCGACGACGAGCTCGCGGGCCTCGGTCGGGTCGAGAGCAGCCAGATCGGCGTGCACCCAGTGGAAGCGCATGTCCGACGCCGCCGGCAGGTGGAACCGGTGCGGCTCGCCCTGCACGAGGGCCGCCCGCTCCTCCTTGGGGAACGCGAAGCCCATCACGCGCTCGTCCAGGGAGAACGCCACGTAGACGAGCTGCCCGACGCGGAACGTCAACCGGTCGCGGACGTACACCGGGTACGAGCGTTCCAACTCGGCGCCCAGCGACCGGACGTCCTCGATCACCGCCACGTCAGGATCGACCGCGCCGGCGGGCCGGAGTCATCGGTGGTCGCGTCCGCCGGTCTCGCGGCGGCTCGTCCGCCCGGACCGGACCGCACCGCGTGGTGCCCGACCTCGCGCTGCGGGGTGAGGTCGGGCACCACACGGCGAGGCGCGAGAGCGGAGCCCGGTCCCAGGGCCAGACGCGTCTGCTGGTCGGCACGGTGGGCCCCGTGGGGATCGAACCCACAACCCGCGGATTAAAAGTCCGCTGCTCTGCCAGTTGAGCTAGAGGCCCGATGGGTGCAGAGAACCCTCCAGACAACGCGTGAGAGATCGCACGAGTGATCCGGAGGCGTCGCAGCCCGGTCAGAGGCTACCGCCGAGGACGCCCGGTCCCGACCCTCGCCGGAGGTCCAGCATTCTCCCGGAACGCGGGGTGGGCGCCCGGAACCTGGGTACCAGGGGCACGTGCGCCCGAACGGTCGCGCCGGTTCCGCCGCGAGTCGTCGTCCACGGGGCCATGTGTGCTGCCTGTACGACGACGTCGGGGAGTTCCGCCGCCGTCTGACCGCCTTCCTCGCCGCCGGACTGCGCGCCGGTTGCCGAGTGGCCTACGCAGGCCTCGGTGGCGCGGAAGGGTCGCGGGCGGACCTGGCCGAGTTGCCCGACCTCGATCGGCGGCTGGCCGACGGGTCGGTCCGGATCCTGTCGCTCCAGGACGTGTACGGAGACGCCCACCCCATCGACTGCGACCGGGTGGTCGGCCTCTACGCGGCCGCGACCGAGCAGGCCCTGGCCGACGGGTTCCACGGGCTGCGGGTCGGCGCGGACGCCTCGGAGCTGGTCCGCTCACCCGCGCACCTGGACGCGCTGGTCCGGTACGAGTTCCTGGCCGACCGGTACATGGCCGGCCATGCGCTCTCAGCGCTGTGCGGCTACCGGCTCGACCTGGGGCACGAGACCGTGAGCGAGCTGGCGTCGCTGCACGCCACCGGCTCGGCGGGAGGAACGGGCTTCACCCTCTTCGGCTGCGCGGACGGCGCCATCGGCCTCGGAGGGCAGTACGACCCGACCAGCGTCACGGTTCTCCGGCGGCTCCTGACCCGCATCCGGGCCGGAGCCGAGGACGGGACCGTCGTCATCGACCTGGCCGACGTCGAGTACGTCGACCACCGACTGCTGCGGACGCTCAGCGCCCACGCCTGGGAGCAGGGGGTGGCGTTGTCACTGCGCTCAGCACCGCCGCTCGCGGCCCGACTGTCGGACCTGCTCGCCGCGTCCTGCCTGCGGCACGCAGAGGAAGGACCGGACACATGAGGACCGGGCCGGCGCGCGGCGCCACCGGGAACTTCCACGAAGCCGGGTTCTACCACTCGGATGCGGAGTTCCTGGCCCTGATCCAGCCGTTCGTGACCGAGGGTCTCGCCGCCGGTGAGCCGGTGATCATCGGCTACGACGAGCGCAAGTGCGACCTCCTCCGGGCGACGCTGCGCTGCCCGGAGCGGGTCACCTTCATCACTGACACGAGCCTGTACGCCTCACCGGCGCGCGCCATCGAGGCGTACCGGCAGCAGTTCGAACGGCACGTGGCGGCCGGCGCCGAGCAGATCCGCATCGCCGGCGACGTCCCGCACGAGGGCAACGGCGGGCGCTTCGCCGGCTGGGACCGGTACGAGTCCGCCGTGAACGCCGTCTGGCAGGCATACCCGGTGTGGAGCCGGTGCCTGTACGACGCCACGACCACGCATGACGACGTCCGCGACGTCGTGGTCCGCACACACCGCCGGCTCGTCACTCCCGACGGCGCCGCCACCGCCAGCCCGCACTACCAGGACGTCGCCGAGTTCGTCGGCCTCCCCTCGACCGCCGATCCGCTGGAGGCGACCCCCCCGAGCGTGTGCCTGGGCGACGCCTCGCTGAAGCGGACGAGGCGCCGTGTCGCGGAGGCCGCGCGAGGGTGCCTCGACACCGCCACCCTCGACGAGTTCGTGTTCGCCTTGTCCGAGGCCGTGATCAACGCGCAGTCGTACGGCCACCCACCCGTCGGGGTCAGGGTCTGGACGGCGCCGAACCGGGTCGTCGTGCGCGTGCACGACACCGGCCCCGGCCCCCCCGATCCCCTGACCGGCCTCGTCCCGGTTCCTGAGAGTGCGTCGGGTGCCGGGCTCGGCTTGTGGCTCAGCCACCAGCTCCGAGAGGTGGAGGTCGACCTGATCACCGATGCCGAGGGGTTCACCGTCCGGCTGCGAGCCGGTTCGCCACCCCCCGCGGTGGACGCCGTCGGCAGCTGCGCCCTGCGCGCCGGGACCCTGCACGGCGCCCCGCCCGACGGAGGCACCGTCCACGCGATCGACGGCGATGGCTCGTCGCTGTGCGAGGTCGTCGACGCGGCCGACCTCCGCCCCCTCGACGACCTGCGCTGGCCCGACCTCCCGGCCGTCCAGCAGTGCCCCGGCTGCCGGCTGGTCATCGTCGTCGACGACGGCTCGCCCGGGCGGTAGCCGAAGGGAGCCGGCTCCTGCCGTCCCAGTGCCTATGGTCGAACACGGGGACGGCGCCGTCGGCTCCGCGCTCCCCGCCGCGCCCCTCCGCGAGCGGGCCGTCGGCCTCCTCCACCGCCGCGACCGCCGCCCGCAGCCGGGCGCGGTCGGCATCCGGGGCGCCGGCGAGGGCGGTCAGGACCTCCTCGTCGCCCGGATCGGTCACAGCACGTCGAGGACCAGCAGCACGACGAGGGTCAGGACCGCCGACACGAGCAGGGAGCCCAGGCAGCCCAGCCGGTTGGAGAAGAAGAGGAACACCCGTCCGGATTGCCCGCCGCACTCTCCCGGCAACCGCGCGTCACGAGAGGACGCCACCCGGTCGGGGAGCTGCACCCGATCAGGGGACTGTGGCACTGACTGCCACTACCTACGGTCATCACCAGTGCGGCCGCGGTGCCGCGCGCCAGACCCCGGCCCGGCTGTCCGTTCCCCCCGGACGGCCGGGCCGGTCCCATGTCGGGGCGAGCCCGTCTCAGGCGCAGGCGCGGTCCACCAGGGCCGCGAGCTCGTCGCGCTGGGCCTGGTCCAGCGGCAGGTCCGCGGGCACCTCGTCGTCGTCCCCCACCTGCAGGCCCAGCAGGAACAGGTAGGGCTGCTTGGTCTCGGCGAGCGCGTGGGGATCGCAGCGGGCCATCGTGAACTCGAGGAGGACCTCGAGCGTCGACTCCCCCGCCTCCAGCGTCCGCGGCAGGTCGGTGGTGGCGACGGCGTCGTACAGGACGTTGCCCTGCAGCCGGGTCACGGTCACCGGCCGGTCGTCGCCGTCGGCGCGGGTGAGCGTGAGGGTCCCGGTCACGGCGTCGCCGTCCGCGGCCAGGCTGCCGACGGTCACGTCCGCGACGGCGAGCACCGCCCGCACCGCGCACCGCTCCCCGTGGATGCGCCCCAGCACCTCGGCGGCCAGCGGCACCCGCAGCGCCTCGGCGCGCCCGTCGGGCCGGACGACGGTCAGCCTCGCCGCCGCGGGCTCGGCGGCCCGGTCGCACACCGCCTCGCCGTAGGAGGCGGGCAGGTCGATCGTGCGGCCTGGCTCAAACGCCGCGGACACCGCACGGTCGGGCAGCGGGGCGAAGCCGGGCGAGTCGATCGCGACGGAGGTGACGGTGAACGGCTCGGTCCCGGTGTCGGTGACGCGCACCTGCACCTGCCCGCCGACCGCCTCGTCGGTGCGCAGCTGCACCGCCTCGGCCTCGATGCCGGGCACCGCCGGGACCGCCGGAGCAGGCGCGGACGACGACGCAGGGATGGACGACGGCGCGGACGCCGACGACTCCGCCGACCCGCACGCGGCGCACAGCAGGACGGCGAGCAGGGTCGCCGTCCGCCGCATGCGGCGAGCGTAGGACTACTGGTGGCGGGCGGGCAGGCGCGCCATCACCCGGCCGGCCTCCATCCGCACCTCGAGCTTCTCCTGCGGGTTGGCGGCCGGACCGCGCCGCGGCTCCCCGTCGTCCAGGTCGAACGCCGAGTCGTGCCACGGGCAGACCAGGCAGGCGTGCCCCCGCACCTCCTCGACACTGCCCTCGTACAGCGGCCCGGCCAGGTGGGAGCAGGCGCCGACGAAGACGTCGACGCGCCCGCCTCGGCGGACGGCGGCCAGCGGCACGGACACCCCGCTCCCGTCGCCGGTGCGCAGCGCCGGTCGACCCTCGGGCAGGTCGTCGAGCGGCCCGAGGTCGATCCAGTCGCTGGTCAGTGCGCGGGCCGCCGTCGCCGCGTGCGAGGCGCCCGAGGACTGCGCGTAGGACATGTGCCCGCCGATCGCCGCCGAGCCGGTGGCGACGCCCAGCCCGGCGTAGGACAGCACCCGGCCGAGCGTGCCGCGGCCCTTCGCACGGGCGACGAGCGAGCCGACGTAGAGCCCGAGCGCGGCCACGTTGGACACCGCGTGCAGCGCCCCGAGCCGGCGGACGCCGATCTCCTGTTCCGACCAGTCGGCCGCGCCGGACATCGCGGCGGGCACCGAGACCGCGACCCCGGTGGCGATGAGCACGGTGGCCGCCGGCCGCAGCGGGGGGACGGCGTCGAGCAGGCCGGCGGAGGTCCAGCTGCCGACGGGCACCTGCACGAGCACCGGGTGCAGCGGGTGGCCCAGCCAGGTCCCGTGCAGCACGTCCTTGACCATCCCGGGCTTGAGCACCGTCTGGACCGCCTTGCGGGCCGGCTCGATGGCCTTGTCGAAGGTGCTCACGTCCGCGATCCGGTCGAGGAAACCCATCAGGCTCATGCGCGGCCCCTACCCCCGGCGGGCCGCCGCGAAGCCGCTCCCCGTCCGCGCGGCACCGGGGCTGACCAGCGCGGCGACCACCAGGCCGACGGCGAGCGCACCGGTCGCGTTGAGCAGCGCGTCCAGGGGCGACACGACCCGGCCCAGCGGCAGCAGCCACTGCAGGACCTCGATCGCGGCGCCGGCGGCACCGGCCGCGACCGCGAGCAGCGCCGGGGAGCGCAGCGCGGGGAAGCGGACGACGGCGAGCGCGGCGACCGGCGTCAGCAGCAAGAGGTTGCCCAGCAGCTGCAGGACGGTGGCGCGGGAGTCGAGGCCGGAGAGGTACCAGTGCGCCTCGACGGCGGGCGACCCCCACGCCCAGCTGCCGTCCCCGGCGGGCAGCAGGGTCAGGACGGCGACGAGGGCCAGCGTGGCGGCCAGGGCGGCGGACAGCAGCGACCTCATGCCGCCACCGTGACGTACGTCCCTGGACGGCGGCTGGCAACGGCCTGGGACCGCGGGGAGTGAGCGGACGCACACCCGGAGGGGCGACCGACAGGCATCTACTCGATAGCCAGCGGGAAGTGTCAGGAGGAGGCTGGAGACTGCACTCGTACGACGCCGGGACGACCGAGGAGGGACGCCGTGACCTGCCCCTCCCTGTTGAGCCGCCCGGTCGCGGTCGTCGACCTGGTCTCCGAGCTCGCCGGGAGCGCGGTCACCCTCGCGCGCTCCGACCGCGCCCTGGGCCAGTTCGCCCGGTTCGTCATGGTCGGCGGGTTCTCCAGCGCCGTCTACGCGCTGCTGTTCTGGCTGCTGCACGACCTCGGTGGGGTGCAGGCCAACGTCATCGGGTCGGCGCTGTCGTCGATGCTGGCCAACGAGATGCACCGGCGGCTGACCTTCCACGCCGGCGAGCGCGTCAGCTGGTTCACCGCGCAGTGGGAGGGCGGCGCGCTGGCTGTCGCCGGGATGATCGCCACGAGCCTGGCGCTGAGCTGGTTCAGCGCCACGGTCACCGACCCCGCCGTCATAGCCGAGCTGGCCGTCATCGCCCTGGTCACCGCCACCATCGGCACCATGCGCTTCCTCGCCCTGCGGTGGGCGTTCCGGCCGCACCCGGCCTGAGCCTCCCGATCCACCCCACGTGTTTGGCGCACGCGTCTGGCGAGCACACTGCGACCCAGTGGTTGAACGTGCAACCACATGATCACCAGCGACACGAGAGCCGAGGGGAACCGTGGCGAAGATCGCCGTCATCTACTACTCGTCCACCGGGAACGTGCACCAGCTGGCCGCCGCCGTGGCCGAGGGCGCCCAGGAGGCCGGTGCCGAGGTGCGCCTGCGCCGGGTGCCCGAGCTCGCCCCCGAGGAGGCCATCGACTCCAATCCGCTGTGGCGCGCGCACGTCGACGCCACCGCGGACGAGGTCCCGGAGGCCACCCCGGCCGACCTCGAGTGGGCCGACGGGTACGCCCTCGGCAGCCCGACCCGCTTCGGCACGCCCGCCGCGCAGATGAAGCAGTTCATCGACACCCTCGGCGGCCTGTGGTTCACCGGCAAGCTCGCCAACAAGGGCGCGACCGCGTTCACCAGCGCGCAGAACGTCCACGGCGGCAACGAGACGACGATCCTCACGTTCTTCAACGTCTTCTCGCACTTCGGCGCGGTCATCGTGCCGCCCGGCTACACCGACCCGCTGCTGTTCGAGGCCGGCGGCAACCCCTACGGCGTCTCGAACGCCTCGGGCGGCAAGTCGGCCACCGTCACCGACGCCGAGCTGGCCGCCGCGCGCTACCAGGGCCGCCGCCTCGCCGAGGTGTCGGCGAAGCTCGTCGCCGCCTGACGTCCCCGGACGATCAGGTCACCTGATCGTGCTGCGTCCTGGCTCACCCCCGACGGTGAGCCAGGACGCAGCACGGTGAGCCAGGACGCCGGCCGTCGCTAGCCTCGGCGGGATGAGCGAGCCCCCGCCCCCGGCTCCCGGGCCCTGGGCCCGCCGCCGCCGGGTCGCCGGACGCTGGGCGGTGCGGGTGCTGGTCGCCGCCGCCGGTGCGCTCATCGGCATCCTGCTGCTCGGCCGCGTCGAGGCGCCGATCGGGCCCTTCGACGCCGGCCTGGCCTTCACCCCCACTGGTGGGGGCGCGACCGTCGAGGTCCCGCCGCTGGGCGCGCTGGAGGTCGACGCCTACGACGGCCCCCTGCAGCTCGACGTCCAGCTGCGCCGCGTCGACGAGACCCGGATCCAGGAGCTGGTCAGCGACCCGGCCCGCCTCGACGGCCTGGTCGACCGCGTCAGCGCCGACCTGCAGGACGCCGTCGTCCGGCTCGCCTGGACGACGGGCGCCGCCGGCGTGGGCGGCGCCGTCCTCGCCTCGCTCGTGACCTACCGCCGGTGGCGGGAGCCGCTCGTCGCCGCCGGCGTCTCCGTCGTCCTGATCGCGGGCACGGCCGGCCTCGGCGCGGCCACCTGGCGGCCGGAGGCGCTGTCGCAGCCCACCTACACCGGCCTGCTGGTCAACGCGACCAGCCTGATCGGCAGCGCCGAGGACATCGTGGCCCGGTTCAGCGCCTACCGGGAGTCGCTGGAGGAGCTCGTCGCCAACGTCGGCACGCTGTACTCGGCACTGTCGGCGCTCCCGGCCCCCGGCGGCCCCACCGACACCGTCGCGCTGCTGCACGTCTCCGACCTGCACCTCAACCCGGCGGGCTTCGACCTGGTGGCGCAGGTCGCCGACCAGTTCGACGTCGACGCGGTGCTCGACACCGGCGACATCACCGACTGGGGCAGCGAGCCGGAGAACCAGCTCATCGGCTCCATCGGGGCGCTCGGCGTCCCGTACGTGTACGTCCGCGGCAACCACGACTCCGCCGTCACCGCCGGGCTGGTCGCCGCGCAGCCCAACGCCACCGTGCTGGACGACTCCGCGACGACGGTCGCGGGCCTCACCGTGGTCGGCGCGCGCGACCCCCGCTTCACCCCCGACCAGGACGCCACGGGAGACACCGAGTCCCTCGAGCAGACCGGCGAGGACCTCGCCGAGCTCGCCGAGGAGCAGCCCGACCCGCCGGCGATCGCGATGGTCCACGACCCGAAGCAGGCCCCGCCTCTGGACGGCGTCGTCCCGCTGGTGCTGGCCGGGCACACGCACGACCGCGAGGTCGAGACCCTCGAGGACGGGACCCTGCTCATGGTGCAGGGCTCGACCGGCGGCGCGGGCCTGCGCGGGCTGCAGGGCGAGTACCCCGAGCCGCTGACCTGCACTGTCCTCTACGTCGACCCCGGCACCGGGGCGCTCGTGGCCTACGACGACATCACCCTCGGGGGCCTGGGCGAGACCGAGGCGACGATCGTGCGCACCGTCGTGCCGGAGGAGGTCACCGACGGGGCGGAGGACGGTGCCGGCGGCGGGGACGGCGACGGCACGCCCGCCTCCCCGACGGACTGAGCCGTCCGCCCTACGCTCGCGCCATGGCAACGACTCCCCGCCTGGCCGCCGGTCTCCTCGCCGGGGCGCTCGTCCTCGCCCCCGTCGCGGGCTGCTCGTTCACCTCGAACAACCTCTCGTGCTCGGGGTCGTCCTGCACGATCACCCTGGACGGCCAGGGCAGCGAGGTCGACGTCCTGGGCACCACGGTGACGCTCGGCGGCGTGCAGGACGGCCGGGCGTCGATCACCGTCGGCGGGGCCAGCGTGTCCTGCGGCGAGGGCGAGACCGTGGCGGCCGGCCCGCTGTCGCTGGAGTGCACCGCCGTGAGCGGCGACTCCGTCGAGCTCACCGCCAGCCTGAACTAGGACGGGTCGGCCACCTCGACGACCACGCGGGCCGGGTCCTGCAGCGCGTAGACCCGGAACGGCGCCTGGGAGCGGGTGCCGACGAAGGCGACCGTCGTCCCCTCGAAGGTCGCGTCGAAGACGACCTCGGTGACGTTCTCCGTGCCCTGACCCGGGAGCGGGTCCGGACCGGACCACTCCTCGACGCCGGTCGCGTACGGGTAGCCGGCGCCGGTGACCGTCACCTGCAGGACGGCGTCGCCGGCGACGGCGACCTCGTCCCCGCTGCCCTGCGAGCTCGCGACGTCGACGTAGCGCACGTCCCAGCCCGGCGTGCCGCTACCGCCGACCTCGAGCACGACCCGGTCGAAGCCGTCGTGCCGGCCGGTGCGGATGTCGGTGACGGTGACCGACGCGTCGGCCGAGGCCTCGGAGGTGTCGGGCTGCGTGTCGGCCGGGAACGACGGCGTGGCGGTGCCGGCGTCGGAGTCGGTGTCGGTGCCCTCGCCATCGGTGGACGGACTGCCGGTCGCGGGGCTGTCGGACGCGCTGGTCCCCGCGGCGGGGCCGGACGACGTCGCGGACGACGACGAGCCCGCCGACGACCGACCCTCCTCCGCGCAGCCGGTCAGCAGCACCGCCACGGCGAGCAGGGCGGACACGGGGACGAGGGCACGGCGCGACACCCGGCGATCGTGACAGCCGGCCGGCCCGGCGCCCGGGACCACGCGTCCGTGTCGCCCGCGGGCGGGGGTCCGCCACACCCCGGGGGAGGGTGGTGTCGGAGACGCCGCGGAGGCCATGTATCGTTCTCCCTGCCCCCGGCAAGAACGAGCCCCCATCGTCTAGCGGTCCAGGACGCCGCCCTTTCAAGGCGGTAGCACGGGTTCGAACCCCGTTGGGGGCACGCAGTACACAGCAAGGCCCTGTAGCGCAGTTGGTTAGCGCGCCGCCCTGTCACGGCGGAGGTCGCGGGTTCGAGTCCCGTCAGGGTCGCTCTCCGGTGCGAGTCACCGGGAGGGGCAGGTAGCTCAGTCGGTACGAGCGCTCGCCTGAAAAGCGAGAGGTCGGCGGTTCGACCCCGCCCCTGCCCACACAGTTCCTGTCCGGACGGAGCCCGGTGGTCGTCGAGGCCCGCGACCCGGCCCTTGACCCGGCGCTCGCCGCCCGTCTGCTCGAGGTCCAGCACGCCGCCTACGCCGTCGAGGCGCGGCTGATCGGCGACGACCGCATCCCCGCCCTGCACGAGGACCTCGCCCGGCTGACCTCGGCCGGCCTGTCCTGGCTCGTCGCCCGCGAGGGCACGACGGTCCTCGGCGCCCTGGGCTGGCGCCCCACCGACGCGGGCATCGACGTCGACCGCCTCGTCGTCGACCCGGCGTACGCCCGCCGCGGCACCGGCCGCGCGCTGGTCGCCGCGGTCCTCGACCTCGCCGGGGAGCGCCCGGTCACCGTCGCCACCGGCCGCGACAACACCCCGGCCCGCCGGCTCTACGCGCAGGCGGGGTTCCGCGACGCCGCCGAGCGCGAGGTCCTGCCGGGGCTGTGGGTCGTGGAGCTGGCCCGCGCGCCTCAGACGCGGACGACGCGGTCGGCCACCACCTGGTCGTAGACCTGCTCGTGCACGGCCTGCACCGCCGCGCGCTGCCCGTCGCGCCAGGCGCGATCGGCCGGCCGCGGCATCGGCCGCGCCAGCGCCGCGCCGACCGCCACCCCGAGCGACACCGGGTCGAACCCGCGCTCCTCGTCGTGGCCGTAGACGACGACGTCGGACCACTGGTCGGCGAACCAGCCACAGCTGGGCGCCACGACCCGTGTGCCGACGTCGCGGCACACCTCGAGGTCGCGCGAGTGGGTGCCGCAGCGCTCGGGCAGCACGGCCACGTGCAGCTCCTGCAGTTGCGTGGCCCAGCGCGCCGGGTCCCGGGTCACCACCTCGAGCCCCTCGGCGCGGGCCAGCTCCGGCCCGCCCGGCAGCTCCTGCTCCGGCTCGACGAAGACCCGCAGCCGCCCGCCGCCGGACACTGCCCCCGACAGCGCCGCGCGCACCATGGCCGCGGGCTCGGGCAGCGCCGTCCCCGGGGTGCCGAGCGACAGGCCCACCAGCCCCCGCTCGGCGCCGGTGTCCGGGTCGGGGCGGGCCACCGACGGGTGCGCGACGACGATCGCGGTCCGCCCGAAGCGCTCCGCGATCTCGTCGGCCGCGCCGGGGGTCAGCGTCAGGACGACCTCGGCGGTGGCCAGCAGCGCGGCCAGGTGGGCGTCGTGCCGGTGCCGGGACGGCTGGGCGGGGTCGCGCAACTGGTGGACGGTGACGACCAGCGGCACACCGGTGCGGCGCACCGCCTCGGTCCAGCTGACCACCTCGTCCTCGGGCAGGTGCCCGTAGCCGGCGTGCACGTGGACGACGTCGACCAGCCCGGCGTGCGCGGTGAGGTAGGCGGGGTCCAGCCACGGGCTGGGATCGTGCCGTGGACCGACCCGCACCGCGGAGGCGGGCAGCACGGCGTCGACGTACGGGTCGGCGTGCGGCACCGTCGCGATCCGGATCCGCGCCGGGGACGCCGACGGCGGTAGGGCGTGCATCACTCGGTGGGCGCACTCCTCCTGCGGTCGAGCACGCGACAGCAGGGGCGGTGCTCCTCGATGAACTCCGGTGAGTTCCGATACCCCAGGATCGTGCCGCACAACCGTGTGCGGAATCACCCGATCGACCGCCTCACCCGATGGAGGCCCGTCCCTCCTGCGCCGCGGCGTACGCCGGCGCCCGGAACCGCGCCAGCGGCCCGTCGGCGAGCAGGCCCGGCGGCGGGTTGCGGACGGCGTCGAACCGCAGGTCGGGGTCGAGGTCGGACGCCGGGTCCCCGAGCACCAGCCGGCCGAAGGGCACCCACTGCCCCGCCCCGCGGGCGACGAGCAGCCGGAACGCCGTCCCGGGTGCCGCGGCCGCGACCGGCCCGGGGTCCGAGGGCAGGCGCCGCGGGCGGTCCGGCACGGCCGCCAGCCGCAGCGTCCCGGCCGCCGAGCGGTAGCCCATGATCGACGAGTAGGGCACCGCGGCGTCGACCCGCGGCACCGGCAGGAGCCGGGTCCAGCGACCGCCGCCGGTGGTGGACAGCAGCAGGTCCACCGGCCGGTCGCCGTCGGGCAGCCGGACGGCCAGGCCGAGCAGGTCCGGCAGCGGGGCGGGCAGCCCCGCGCCGCGGGACAGCCGGACGACGGCGCCCTCGCGGGCGGGCTCCGCCAGCCAGTGGACGCCCCAGTCGCCGGGCACGCCGGTCCGCTCCACGACGGCGGAGAGGACGGCGCCGCGCGGGTGCATCGGCTTGACGTCGCGCCGCCGGGCCAGGGCGCCGAGGGGTACCGCGGCCAGTCGCCCGGCCAGCGTCGCGAGGTCCGCCATGCCCGCCCCCTACCCGCCGCACGGGAGGGCGCACGCCCGGTGTGTTCCTCGGCAGGACCTGCCGGTGTCGGCCGAGATGTCCGTCGTTCCTTGCCTGTGACACGGAGCGGTCCGCCGCATACTTTCAGTGAGTGCTCACGACGCTCCTGGTCACCGGCGGGGTCCTCGCCGGGCTGATGCTGCTGCTCGCCCTGATCGTCGCCCTGAGCTCCCGGCCCGCTCCCCGCGGTGCCGGCACCCTGAGCGGCACGGCCGCCCGCACCGGCGAGCGGTCCCCCGGCTGGGTGGCCGACGCCGGTCGCCCGCACCCCGACGCCTGGTCGCCGCTGACCAGCACGACGACGTCGGAGATCCGCCCGGTCCGCTGACCGGGCCCCTGGTCCGGCGTCCCGGCGGCTGCGACGGCGCGCCGCCGGGACGACCCGTCACCCCCGCCGGCTCACCGGCTCCCACTCCGACTCCGCGCGCAGCACCGGCTTGAGCACCTTGCCGCCGGGGTTGCGCGGCAGCACCGCCGAGCGCACCGACACGAACTGCGGCACCTTGAAGTCGGCCAGGTGCGCCCGGGCGTGGGCCATGAACGCCTCGACGTCGAGGGTCGTGCCCGGCACCGGCACCACGACGGCGCCCACCTTCTCCCCCATCACCGGGTCGGGCACCCCGACGACGGCGATCTCGAAGACGCCGGGCGCGGCCGCCAGCGCGTTCTCCACCTCGACGCAGTACACGTTCTCGCCGCCGCGGTTGATCATGTCCTTCGCGCGGTCGACGACGTAGGTGAAGCCGTCGTCGTCGATCCGGGCCAGGTCGCCGGAGTGCAGCCAGCCGTCGGTGAACGCCTGCGCGGTCGCCTCCGGCTTGTTCCAGTAGCCCTGCACCACGTTGGCGCCGCGGATGAGCAGCTCGCCGACGCCGGTCGCGGGGTCGACGCCCTCGAGCCGCAGGTCGACCACGGGGGCGGGGAAGCCGACCGAGTCCGCGTGGGTGCCGGCGTACTCGTGCGGCAGGAACGTCGAGATCGACGACGTCTCCGACAGCCCGAAGCCGTTGCCCACCTGCGCCGACGGGAACGCCTCCTTGATCCGCGCCACCAGCTCCGGCGCGATCGGCGCCCCGCCGTAGGTGACGAAGCGGACGGCGCTGACGTCGACGTCGGCGAAGGCCGGCTGGTTGACCGCCAGCCAGAACACCGCCGGCACCGAGGTGACCACCGCGATCCGCTCCTCCGGGATCACCTGCAGGAACCGGCCCACCTCGAACGCCGGCATCACCACCGCCGCCGCGCCGCTCTGCAGCGCGGGCAGCAGCTGGCTGTTGCAGCCGGTGACGTGGAACAGGGGCACGCTGATCAGGTTGCGCAGCGTCGGGTCGTCGCGGCCGAGCCCGACCACCCGCCGGGCGTTCTCGGTGTTGGTCAGGAAGTTCTCGTGGCTGGTCATCGCGCCCTTGGGGAAACCGGTGGTCCCCGAGGTGTAGAAGATCGCCGCGAGGTCGGAGAGCGCCAGCCCCTCCTCGGCGTACGGGTCGCCGTCGGGCAGCGGGGCGCCCGGCTCGAGCACCACCCGGGCGCCGCTGTCGTCGACGACGTACCGCGCCTCGGCGTCGGTGAAGCGGGTGTTCACCGGCACCGCCACGCCGCCGGCCATCAGCGTGCCGAGGAAGCCGAGCACCCAGTCCGCGCCGTTGCCGAGCCGGATGGCCACCCGGTCGCCCCGGCCGACGCCGGCCCCGCGCAGCCCGCCGGCCACCCGCGCCGCCCGGTCCCACAGCTCCCGGAAGGTCAGCCGCGGCCCGTCGACCTCGACGACGGCCTCGCCGCCGGGGTCCCGGTCGACCGAGGCCCGCACCATCGCGACAACGGAGTCGGGCAGGTCGGTGTAGTGCTTCACGCCCGCGGCGTCGCGCTCGACGCCGCTCTCGTCGAAGGGGTGGGTGACCATCAGTAGGTCCCGGTGTCCTCGAAGTACCGGCGCGGGACGTCGACGAGCATCGTGGTGATCTGCTCCTCGGTGACCCCGTGCTCGCGCAGGTAGGGCAGCACGTCCTCGTGGATGTGCGTGTAGTGCCACTGGGGCAGCAGGTCCATGACGCCGGGTGCCAGCCAGTCGATGTAGCAGGAGGCGTCCTGCGAGAGCACCATCTGGCCGGCGAAGCCGCGGCGGCACATCTCGACGACGACGTCGGCCCGCGCCTCGAACGTGGTGTCCAGGTTGATCCCGAAGCGGTCCATGCCGAGGACGAAGCCCGCCTCGGCCAGCTCGGTGAGGTGGTCGGCGTCGGTGCTGTCGCCGCTGTGACCGAGGACGACCCGCCGCGGGTCCACGCCCTCGTCCTCGAAGACCTTCCTCACCGCGAGGCCCTGCTGGCTGCCGGGGTGCGTGTGCACCGTGATCGGGGTGCCGGTGGCGCGGTGGGCCTTCGCGACGGCCCGCATGATCCGCTCCACGCCCGACGTCAGGCCCTTGTGGTCGATGGCGCACTTGAGCAGCCCGGCCCGCACGCCGGTGCCCGCGATGCCGTCGGTGATGTCGCCGACGAACATGTCGACCATCGGGTCGGGCACCTCGGCGCCGAGCGCCTCGTTGAGCGCCGGGCCGCGGTGGTGGAAGAAGAACGGGACGTCGTCGTAGGTGTAGCAACCGGTGGCGACGACGATGTTGAGGTCGACCTGCTCGGCGATGCGCTGGATGCGCGGGATGTAGCGACCGAGCCCGATGACGGTGGGGTCGACGATCGTCCGCACCCCCACGCCGGCCAGCTTCGAGAGCTTCTGGACGGCGTCGGCGACGCGGTCGTCCTCGCTGCCCCACTCCTCGGGGTGGTTCTGCTGGACGTCGGCGGTCAGCACGAAGACGTGCTCGTGCATGAGCGTCTGGCCGAGCTCGGCGGTGTCGACGGGGCCCTTGACGGTCTGGACCTGGGGCACGGGTGCTCCTCGCGCGATGGCGCCCGGCGCCGGTGCCGGGCGGGCACCGGGACGTTATCGGTGGTGTGACGCCGATCGCACCGGGGTCAGTCGCACCCGGTCAGGAGCTCGGCGGCCCGCTCGCCGACCATCACCGCGGTGGCCGCGGGCCCCCGGCTGGGCACCTCGGGCAGCACGGAGGTGTCGGCCACCCGCAGGCCCTCGACCCCGCGGACCCGCAGGCGCTGGTCGACGACGGCGCCCGGGTCGCCGTCGGGGCCCATCCGGGCGCTGCCGGCGAGGTGCTGCGCGGTCGCCAGGGAGCCGCGGACCCAGCGATCGAGCGCGGCGTCGTCGGCGAGGACGTCGTCGCCGGGGCCGAGGCTGGCCGCCACGAGCGGGGCGAGCGCACGGGTGCGCAGCAGCGCCGCCGCCAGCCGGACGGCCTCGCGCAGCCGCCGCCGGTCGGCCGCGGTGGCCAGGTAGCCGTGCGCGACCCGCGGAGCGGCGGCGGGGTCGGCGGAGGCGAGCGTCAGCTGCCCGCGGCTCTCCTCGCGGAACAGCCCGGCGGCCAGCGACAGCGTGCCCTCGTCCCCGCCGCCGCCGGGGACCACGCGCCCCCAGGGCCGCAGCCACGGCAGGATCTCGAGGTCGCCGGGCACCGGGGAGTCCGACGACGTCGCGTCCAGCGACCCGTGCAGCGGCAGCCGCCAGTCCCCCGCGGACAGCCCGGGCACCGGCACCCAGGGCAGGTAGACCAGCGGGTGGTCCGACAGGCCGGCGCCCACGCCCGGCAGGTCGGCGACGACGTCGAGGCCGTGCGCGCGCAGGTCGGCCGCGGGGCCGATGCCCGACAGCAGCAGCAGGTGCGCCGAGCCGACGGCGCCGGCCGACAGCACCACCTCGGCGGCGCGCACCGGCCCGGCGTCGGTGTCCACGCCCACGGCGCGGCCGTGCTCGACGAGCACCCGCCGCACCCGCACGCCGCCGCGGACGGTCAGCGACGGCGAGCCGCGCCGCGGGGTGAGGTAGGCCATCGCGGTGTTGACCCGCACCCCGCCGTCGACGGTGAGGGGCAGCGGCCCGTAGCCGGGCGGGCCGCCGGCGTTCTTGTCCGGCTCGTCGGGGAACCCGAGCTCCGCGGCCGCGGCGGCGAGGGCCTCGGTGAGCGGGGAGGAGCCGGCCGGCCGGGTGACCGGCACCGGCCCGCCGCGGCCGTGCCCGGGCCGGTCGCCGTACTGCCGGTCGTCCTCGAGACGGCGCCAGGCCGGGAGCGTCGCCTCCAGGCTCCACAGGTCGTTGCCCGCCGCGGCCCAGCCGGCGTGGTCGGCCGGGGTCGCGCGGACGAAGTAGCCGCCGTTGACCGCGCTGGACCCGCCGACCACGCGCCCGCGCGGCAGCGCCGCGGTCGTGCCCGGGAGCAGCTCGGTGGTGAACGCCCAGTTCGCCGGGTGCCCGGGGACGGTGGCGGCGAGGACGGCGGCGTCGCGCAGGTCGGCGGGGAAGTCCTCGGGGCGCGCGTGGTCGGTGCCGGCCTCGAGCAGCAGGACCCAGCGGCCGGCGTCGGCGAGACGGGCGGCCAGCGCGCAGCCGGCCGACCCGGCACCCACCACGACGACGTCCCACTCCGAGGTCACAGCCCGAGGACCCCCGGCAGGTCGAGGCGGCGCACCTTGCCCGTGGACGTGCGGGGCAGCTCGCCGAGCGGGTGCAGGCTCTTGGGCCGCTTGGCCGGCGCCAGCCGCTCGCGCGCCCAGGCCCCCAGCTCGGCGGGGTCGGCGCTGCCCACGTAGGCGGCGACCACCCGCTGGCCCCACTCCTCGTCCGGGACGCCGACCACCGCGCTCTCCACGACCCCGGGGTGCGCGTCGAGGACCGCCTCGACCTCGGCCGGGTAGACGTTCACCCCGCCGGAGATCACCAGGTCCTCCCGCCGGCCGTCGAGCCAGACGGTGCCGTCGTCGTCGACCCGGCCGAGGTCGCCCACGGTGACCAGGTCGCCGCGCCAGGCGGCCGCGGTCTTGTCCGGCGCGCGCCAGTACTCGAAGCGCGCCCACCGCGGCACCGCGCACCACAGCTGCCCGCGCGCGTCGGTCTCCAGCCGCCGGCCGGGCCGCGCGCGGCCGACGCTGCCCGGGTGCGCCCGCCAGTCCTCCGGCGAGCAGACGGTGAACTGCGCCTCGGTGGACCCGTAGAACTCCCACACGCTGCCGGCCGGGAGCGCGTCGAGCACCGCCCGCTTGAGCGGCTCGGGGCAGGGCGCGCCGGCGTGCACCAGGCGGCGGAAGGACGACCAGTCGACGTCGTCGCGGGCCACCAGCCGGCGCAGGTGCGTGGGCACGCAGAACGTCGTCGTGGGGGCGGCCCTCGTGATCGTGGCGGCGGCGCGGCCGGCGTCGAACGGGCCGGGCAGCAGCACCTCGCCGCCGGCCAGCAGCGTGTGCACGGCGAAGCGCAGCGGCGCCGAGTGGTGCAGCGGCGACAGCACGAGGTGGCGGTCGGCCGCGGTGAAGCCCCACAGGGCGATCTCCTCGGCGGCCAGCGCGCTCGCGTCGGCGTCGTCGAGGACGCCGGACCACACGCCCTTGCGCCGTCCGGTGGTGCCCGACGTGTAGTGCATCGGCCGGGCCAGCGGCACGTCGGCGAGGGGTGCCTCCTCGGTGCCGGTGAGCAGCCGGCCGGGGTCGCCGCCGAGGTCGAGGGCGGGGTCGGCGTCCGCGGCGAGGGCCGCCCGCTCGGCCGCCGGCAGCGCCGGGTCGAGGACGACGGGGACGATCCCGCTGCGCAGTGCGCCGAGGACTGCGGCCAGCAGCGCCGGGGACGACGCGGCCGAGACCAGCAGCCGGTCGCCGCGCCGGAGCCCGGCCGCGCGCAGCGCCGCGGCGGCCCGCCGCTGGTCGCGCTCGCTGTCGGCGGCGCGGACCACCGGGACGGTCACGGCAGCTCCACCCGGTTCCCGTGCACCACCACGTGCCCCTCCGCGGCGAGCTTGGCCAGCGTGGCGCGGGTCGACTGGGCGGCGTACGGCCACAGCGCCTGCGGCACCTCCGCGTAGACGTCGGCCACCATCGCGTCGACCGTGCCGGCCCCGCGGACCAGCGCCGCCAGCAGCTGCGCCTCCCGGAACGCGCGGTGGGCCAGGTAGTAGTCGAGGACGGCGGACGGGTCCTCGGTCAGCTCGGGACCGTGGCCGCAGTAGAGGGCGCTCGGGCCGAGGTCGTGCACGCGGCGCAGCGACTCCAAGTAGGCGACGACGTCGCCCTCCGGGTGGGTGACCACCGACGTGCCGCGCCCGAGGACGTGGTCGCCCACCAGCACCGCGCCGGACTCCAGCCGGAACGCCAGGTGGTCGGCGGTGTGCCCCGGCGTCGCGACGACGCCCAGCGCCGTGCCCGCCAGCTCCAGCCGCTCCCCCGGCTCGAGCACCCGGCCGCGCGGCCCGGCGACGGCGGCGTCGGCGGCGGCCACCGGGGCCCCGAAGCGGGCGCCCCACGGCTGCGCGGCCTCGGCGTGGTCGCCGTGGTGGTGGGTGACCAGCACGGCGACGCAGCGCGCGTCGCGGGCGGCCAGTGCCTCCTCCACCGCGGCGAGGTGGGCCGGGTCGTCGGGGCCGGGGTCGACGACGACGGCCTGGCCGCTGCCCGGCGCGCCGACGAGGTAGGTGTTGGTCCCGTCGAGCGTCATCCCCGACGGGTTGGGCGCCAGCACGCGGGTGACCAGCGGCTCGAGGTCCGCCGTCCGCGGCATCGCGCCGGGCGCGGGGAGGTCCCAGGTGACGCGGGGATCGGCGGGGGCACGCACGTCCGCACGGTAGCCGCGCCCGGACGCGGGCCGCCCGTCCGGCCGTTAGCCTCCGGGCATGCGATCGTTCCCGTCCCTGTCCCGCTCCGCCCTCGTGGCCGCGGCCGCCGCCGTCCTGCTGACGGCCTGCGGCGGCGCCGACGGGTCGGGGAGCGAGGAGACCGCGGAGTCCACCAGCGCCGACACCTCGAGCTCGGCGGCGCCGAGCACCGGCTCGTCCTCGGCCGGCTCGTCGTCGGCGGGCAGCTCCGACCCCGCCGTCGCGGCGTTCTGCCAGCAGGCGGCGCAGTACGAGGAGCTGGGCAACCAGCTGACGGCCGCGACGCCCGAGCAGCTGCCCGGGCTGCTGCAGCAGGCCGCGGCGGCCTTCGACTCCGTGCAGCCGCCGGCCGAGATCGCCAGCGACTGGACGGTCGTGGGCGACGCGGTGCAGGCCTTCTCCGACACGGCCAACTCCGTCGACATCACCACCCCCGACGGCCAGGCCCGGCTGCAGACGGCGGCGCAGGAGTTCGTCACGGTCGCCCAGGGCCCCGAGGCGACGAACGTCGCCCAGTTCGGCGAGCAGAACTGCGGTGGCGCAGCTCCCACCTCCTGACCCCTCGACGACGACGGCCCGCTCCCCGGTCGGGGAGCGGGCCGTCGTCGCGTCTGGGGCTCAGCAGCCGCTGATGGAGACGCCGCGGGCGCGCAGCCACGGCACCGGGTCCACCTGGCCGCCGTACATGACGCCGCCCGGGTGCACCTCGAAGTGCAGGTGGGGGCCGGTGGACTGGCCGCGGTTGCCGACCTCGCCGATCACCTCGCCGGCGGTGACCCGCTCGCCCTTGCGCACGTACTCGGCGTTGACGTGGCCGTAGACGGTGATCGCACCGTCGTCGCCGCGGATGTAGATCGCCAGGCCGAAGCCGGTGGCCGGGCCGGTGCGCTGCACGACGCCGGAGGTGGCGGCGTAGATCGGCGTCCCGATCGGGGCGGCGATGTCCACGCCGGCGTGCAGCAGGCCCCAGCGGTTGCCGAAGCAGCTCGACGTCCGCCCCGACGTCGGCTTGACGTAGCCCGATCCCCCGCCCGAGGCGGCCGCGCTGGTGCTCCCACCCCCGGACGACGCCGCGGCGCGGGCGGCGGCCGCCGCGGCGGCGGCCTCCTCGGCGGCGCGGGCGGCGGCCGCGGCCGCGGCGGCCTCCTCGGCGGCCTTCTGCGCCTGCCACTGCTGGTAGGCGTCGCGGGCGCCCTGCAGCTCCAGCAGCTGGATCTGGGCGGCCTGCAGCTGCTGGTCGAGCGAGGCCTTGTTCGCCTCGGCCGCCGCGACGGCGCCCTGCTGGGCGGCCACCTGCGCGTCGGCGGCGGCCTTGGCGGCGGCGGCCTCGTCCTCGGCGGCGGCCGCGGCGTCGCGGGTGAGCCGGGCGGAGGACTCGGCGTTCGCCTGCCGGACGCGGGCCACCTCGAGCTCCTCGAGCAGGTCGACCTGGGTGTCGGCGACGTAGTCCAGCAGCGCGGCGCGCTGGACGAGCTCGCCGGGGCCCTCGGAGTCGAGCAGGGCGGCCGCGGTGCTCATGCTGGCGCCGTCGACGTAGCTCTCCCGGGCGAAGCCGGCGATGCGGGCGAGGGCGGCGTCGACGGCGTCGGTCGCGCTCTGCAGGTCGGCGGCGGCCTGGTCGGCGGCGGCCTGCGCCTGGAGGAGGGCCTCCTCGGCGGCCAGGTAGGCGGCGCCGGCCGCCTCCGCCTGCAGGCCGAGCCGCTCGAGCTCGGTCTCGGCGGCAGCGACCTCGGCGGCGAGCCGGCCGACCTCGGCCGCGGCGGCCTCCTGGGCGGCCTGCGCGTCGGCGATCTGGCCGTCGGTCGGGTTGGGCGGCGGCTCCGGCACGGCCAGCGCCGGTCCTGCGCTGCCGAGCAGCACCGCGCCGGCGAGCAGGCCGGCCAGGGCCGCGCGCACGCTCCGGCGACGGCCGGTCCGGGCGGGACGGCACTGCGGCATCGAGGCTCCCTGGGGAAGAGGGGTGGTGCGGGTACGGAGGCAAGGGTCGTCCCACCGGCGCGTGTCACACGGGCAACACGCGGCACGGAGGTCACACCGTGACCACGCGGCACGGTCGCCGACTTCCGTCACTCCACTTGTCGACACCCGGGCGCGGTTCCTTGAGCCCTGCGGCGGGGTGATCGGGGGCACTCCGCCGCGCTCTAGGCTCGGCGTCCGTGGACGTCTTCGGATCCGGTGCCGAACAGGTGGTCTTCTGCTCCGACCCGGCCTCGGGCCTGCGGGCGGTCATCGCCGTGCACTCGACGGCGCTGGGCCCGGCCCTGGGCGGCACCCGCTTCCACCCCTACGCCACCGAGGACGAGGCCGTCGCCGACGCGCTGCGCCTGGCGCGGGCCATGTCGTACAAGAACAGCCTGGCCGGACTCGACCTCGGCGGCGGCAAGGCCGTCGTCATCGGCGACCCCCGCACCGACAAGACCGAGGCGCGGCTGCGGGCCTACGGGCGCTTCGTCGAGGCCCTGGGCGGCCGCTACCTGACCGCCTGCGACGTCGGCACCACCAACGCCGACCTCGACGTCGTGGCCCGGGAGACCCGCTTCGCCCACGGCCGCTCGGAGGTCAACGGCGGCTGCGGGGACTCCTCGGTGCTCACCGCGTTCGGCGTCTTCCAGGGCATGCGCGCCGCCGCCCAGCACCGGTGGGGCGAGCCGACGCTGTCGGGCCGCACGGTGGCCGTCGCCGGGGTGGGGAAGGTCGGCGGCTGGCTGGTCGACCGCCTGGTGGCCGACGGCGCCGACGTCCTGGTGACCGACGTCGACCCCGCGGCCGTCGAGCGGGTCCTGGCCCGCCACCCCGGCGTCGAGGCCGTCGCCGACACCGCCGCGCTGGTACGCCGCCCGGCCGACGTCTACGCGCCCTGCGCCCTCGGCGGCGCCCTCGACGACGCCACGGTCGCCGTCCTGCAGGCCGAGGTCGTGTGCGGCGGCGCCAACAACCAGCTCGCCCACGCCGGCATCCCCGACCAGCTGACCGCGCGCGGGATCCTCTACGCCCCCGACTACCTGGTGAACGCCGGCGGCGTCATCCAGGTCGAGGACGAGCGGCACGGCTTCTCCTTCGCCCGCGCCGAGGCCAAGGCGGCCGGGATCTTCGACGTCGCCCTGCGGGTCTTCGAGGCCGCCGCGACCGAGGGCGTCTCCCCCGCCGTGGCCGCCGACCGGCTGGCCGAGGAGCGCATCGCGTCGGTGGGCCGGCTGGCCACCATCCGCCTCCCCCGCTGACCTGCGCGGGGCCGCGGGTGGCGTGTACCACGACCCCGGTCGGGGGACGGCAGGGGGAGACCCGTGCCGGTGGTCGATCCGTGTCGTAGTCTTGCTCAAGACACAGTCACTCAGTCGGGGTCGCCACGCGGGCCGTCCAGCCCGTGAGCTGGGCTCCCGTTCTCCGTTATGAGGGGGTCGAGCCGATGGGGCGCGGCCGAGCGAAGGCCAAGCAGACACGCGTGGCCCGTGAGCTCAAGTACAGCTCACCGAACACCGACCTGTCCGCGCTTCAGCGCGAGCTGGCGGGGTCTACTCCGTCTCCCTACACCGCTCCGGCGGCCAAGGACGACGACGAGGACGACGACGAGTACACCGACCGCTGGGCGGACGACGACGCCGAGGACGACTGGGCGGCCAGTCGCTGACGGTCGGCTCGCCGCCGGTCTCCTGAGCAACGCGCACCGCCGTCCCGCGAGGGACGGCGGTGCGCGGTGCGCTCAGCGGTAGGAGCCGACCAGCCGTGCGCCGGTCTCCCCGACGCCGACGGTGCCGGCCACCCAGGCCGGGACGCCGCGGTCGGTCAGCAGGCGCACCGCCGTCTCAGCGGCCTCGGGGGCGACGACGGCGACCATGCCGACGCCGCAGTTGAACGCGCGCTCGGACTCCTCGCGGGGCACGCCGTGCTCCTCGAGCAGCGACACCGCCGCCGGGAGCGCCCAGGTGCCGCGGTCGAGCACGGCCTCGAGGCCCTCGGGGACCACGCGCGCGGTGTTGCCGGCGAGCCCGCCACCGGTGATGTGCGCGAAGGCGTGCACGCCGTCGACGCCGAGTTCGCCCACCAGCGCCAGGCAGTCGAGCGCGTAGATGCGGGTCGGCTCGAGCAGCACCTCGCCGAGCGGGCGGTCCAGCCCGGCGGGGATGGCGGTCAGGTCCAGCCCGGCGGCGGACACCACGCGGCGGACCAGCGAGTAGCCGTTGGAGTGGAAGCCGCTGGAGGCCATCGCCACGACGACGTCGCCGTCGCGGACCCGCTCGGGACCGAGCACCGCGTCGGCCTCGACGACGCCGACCGCCGTGGCGGCCAGGTCGTACTCGTCGGCGTCCATGAGGTCGCCGTGCTCGGCGGTCTCCCCGCCCACCAGCGAGGCCCCGGCCTGCTCGCACCCGGCCGCGATGCCGGTGACGATCGCGGCGACCCGCTCGGGCACGACCTTGCCCACGGCGACGTAGTCCTGCAGGAACAGCGGCTCGGCGCCGCAGGCGACCAGGTCGTCGACGACCATCGCGACCAGGTCGATGCCCACGGTGTCGTGCCGGTCCAGCTGCCGGGCGAGGGCGATCTTGGTGCCGACGCCGTCGGTGGACGAGGCGATCAGCGGGCGCCGGTAGCGGGTGGTGTCGAGCGCGAACAGCCCGGCGAACCCGCCGAGGCCGCCGACCACCTCGGGCCGGCGGGTGCGCTCGACCGCGCTGCGCATGAGGGTGACGGCGCGCTCACCGGCGTCGATGTCGACGCCGGACCCCGCGTAGGTGAAGTCCCCGCTCACGGACGCCTGGGTCACGGACGGCGGAGCGCGTCGTCGGCACCGCCGGACACGGCGGGGCTGCCGGCCTGCTGGCCGGTCCAGCCGCTCACCGCCCGCTCGGCATCCTGGGGCGGCGGCCCGACGCGCGGCATGGGGGTGCGGCCGATCCCCTCGAGCACGTGCTTGCCGAGCATCCCGGCCTCGCCGAGCGGGATCGGGTACTCGCCGGTGAAGCACGCCGTGCACAGCCGGGTGGCCGGCTGCTCGGTGGCGGCGATCAGGCCCTGCTCGGAGACGTAGCCCAGCGAGTCGGCGTTGATCGAGGCGCGCACGCCGTCGACGTCGAGGCCGTTGGCGACCAGCTCGGCGCGGCTGGCGAAGTCGATGCCGTAGAAGCACGGCCACTTCACCGGCGGGCTGGAGATGCGCACGTGCACCTCGAGGGCGCCGGCCTCCCGCAGCATGCGGATCAGCGCGCGCTGGGTGTTGCCGCGCACGATCGAGTCGTCGACGACGACCAGCCGCTTGCCGCGGATGACGTCGCGCAGCGGGTTGAGCTTCAGCCGGATGCCCAGCTGCCGGATCGTCTGCGACGGCTGGATGAAGGTCCGGCCGACGTAGGAGTTCTTGACCAGGCCCAGGCCGTAGGGGATGCCGCTGGCCTCGGCGTACCCGACCGCGGCCGGGGTGCCGGACTCGGGCACCGGGATGACCAGGTCGGCGTCGGCGGGGTGCTCCTTCGCCAGCCGGCGGCCGATCTCGACGCGGGCCGCGTGCACGCCGCGGCCGCCGATCGTGGTGTCGGGGCGGGCGAGGTAGACGTACTCGAACACACAGCCCTTGGGCTCGGCGGGCGCGAAGTGCTGGCTGCGCAGGCCGTTCTCGTCGATGGCCAGCAGCTCGCCGGGCTCGACCTCGCGGACGACGGAGGCGCCGACGATGTCGAGGGCGGCGGTCTCGCTGGCGACCACCCAGCCGCGCTCGAGCCGGCCGAGGACCAGCGGGCGCACGCCCTGCGGGTCGCGGGCGGCGTAGAGGGTGTCCTCGTCCATGAAGGTGAAGCTGAAGGCGCCGCGCAGCTGCGGCAGCACCTCCATGGCGGCGGCCTCGATGCTCATGTCGGGCCGCGCGGCGATGAGCGCCGTCACCAGGTCGGAGTCGGTGGTGGCGGTGAACGCCCCGGGCACACCGGCGTCGGCCGCTTTGCTCGCCAGCTCCTGGGTGTTGACCAGATTGCCGTTGTGGCACAGCGCCAGGCCGGTGCCGGCGTCGGTCGTGCGGAACGTCGGCTGGGCGTTCTCCCAGGTGGAGGCGCCGGTGGTCGAGTAGCGGGTGTGGCCGACGGCGAGGTGGCCGCGCAGGCTGCCCAGCGTGGACTCGTCGAACACCTGGCTGACCAGACCGAGGTCCTTGTAGACGACGACCGAGGCCCCGTCGGAGACGGCGATGCCCGCTGCCTCCTGACCACGGTGCTGGAGGGCGTACAGGCCGAAGTAGGTCAGCTTGGCGACCTCCTCCCCCGGCGCCCAGACACCGAAGACGCCACAGGCGTCCTGGGGACCGGGAGCAGAGGGGTCGAGGGCGTGCGTCAGCCGTCCGTCACCGCGAGGCACACTCCTGAGCGTACCGGCGTCGCGCGCCCGCGCCGGGTGGCGCCCGCCACCCCGGCCAGTCGTCACTGCACGGTGTCCGGCGCTCCGGAACCGCGCCCGGGTCCGGCGCTCCGGAACCGCGCCCGGGTCCGGCGCTCCGGAACCGCGCCCGGGTCCGGCGCGTTGTGCCTCGGTACGTCGAGAGGAGCCGACATGCCCGCCGACCGGCCCGACCCCAACGACTTCCTGGAGATGGCCCAGCGCATGCTGCGCGGGCTGTTCGACCCGTCGCGCGGCGACGACGACCCCTGGGGGCGGGCGACCGACCGCGCCTCGGCCCCGTGGGAGCGCCGCCGGGAGCCCAGCGCCGAGGAGCGCCGCGAGAACCTCACGTTCGCGCTCGCCACGCGCGCCGTCGAGGCGCTCGAGGACCTCGCGCTCAACGTCGCGGCGATCCGCCAGCGCCTGGAGCGCACGGCGCCGGAGGCCCAGGCGGGCCCGGCGACCGCCGTGGAGGACGACGTCGAGGACGACGCGGAGGGCGACGCCGGCCGGGGCTGATCTCCCTCCCCGGCCGGCCGCGCCTCAGTGCACCGAGCCGATCTCGGCGGAGATGCGGGTGTCCTCACCGTGGCCGGTGTGCACCACCGTGTCGCCGTGCAGGCTCAGCAGCTTGCCGCGGATCGAGTTCAGGATCGTCGGCTTGTCGCTGAACGAGCGGCCGGTGGCGCCGGGCCCGCCGTGGAACAGCGTGTCGCCGGTGAAGACGGCGGCCAGGTCGGGCGCGTGCAGGCAGGTGCTGCCCGGCGAGTGACCGGGCGTGTGCAGCGCGGTCAGCGAGGTGCCGGCGACCCGGAAGCGGGTGCCCTCGGCCAGCGGCTCGTCGGGCCGCGCCTCCGGGTGGACCCCGCCCCCGTAGACCACGTCCCAGAGCATCGTGTCCGCGGGGTGGAGCCAGATCGGTGCGCCGGTGGCCGCGCGCAGGTCGACCGCGGCGGTGATGTGGTCGTTGTGCCCGTGGGTGAGCACGATCGCGGTCACCCGCCGGCCGCCGATCGCCTCGACGATCGGCTCGACGCGGTGCGGCGCGTCGATGACGAGCACCTCGTCGTCGTCGCCGACCAGCCAGACGTTGTTGTCCACGTCGAAGTCCTGGCCGTCGAGGCTGAACACCCCGCTGACCACGGCCTTCTCGATGCGGACGCCCATCAGAGGACGACCACGCTGCGCAGCACCTCGCCCTTGTGCATCTTCTCGAACGCGGCCTCCACGTCGTCCAGGCCGATCGTCTCGGAGACGAAGTCCTCGAGCGGGAAGCGGCCCTGCAGGTAGAGGTCGACCAGCATCGGGAAGTCGCGGCTGGGCAGGCAGTCGCCGTACCAGGAGGACTTCAGCGCCCCGCCGCGGCCGAACAGCTCGATCATCGGCAGGGTCAGCTGCATGTCCAGCGTCGGGACGCCGACCAGGACCACGCGGCCGGCGAGGTCGCGGGCGTAGAAGGCCTGCTCGAACACCTCGGGGCGGCCGACGGCGTCGATGGCGACGTCGACACCGAAGCCGTTGGTGAACCCCTTGATCGCCTCGACGGCGTCGGTGGACCGGGAGTTGACGGTGTGGGTGGCGCCGAACTGCCGCGCCCACTGCAGTTTCCGGTCGTCGACGTCGACGGCGACGATCGTCGTCGCCCCGGCCAGCTTGGCCCCGGCGATCGCGGCGTCCCCCACGCCGCCGCAGCCGAACACCGCCACGCTCTCCCCGCGCTGCACCGCGCCGGTGTTGACCGCGGCACCGACGCCGGCCATCACGCCGCAGCCGAGCAGCCCGGCGGCGGTGGCCGGGGCGGCGGGGTTGACCTTCGTGCACTGCCCGGAGTGCACCAGCGTCTTCTCGGCGAACGCGCCGATCCCGAGAGCCGGGGACAGCTCGGTGCCGTCGGCGAGCGTCATCTTCTGCGCGGCGTTGTGGGTGTTGAAGCAGTACTGCAGCTGACCCTTGAGGCAGGCGCGGCACTGCCCGCACACGGCCCGCCAGTTGAGGATGACGAAGTCGCCGACGGCCACGGTGGTGACGCCCTCGCCCACGGCCGCGACCGTCCCGGCGGCCTCGTGGCCGAGCAGGAACGGGAACTCGTCGTTGATGCCGCCCTCGCGGTAGTGCAGGTCGGTGTGGCAGACCCCGCAGGCAGCCACGTCCACGACCGCCTCACCCGGTCCCGGATCGGGCACCAGGATCGTCTCCACGCCGACCGGTGCTCCCTTGCCGCGGGCGACGACGCCCCTCACCTCGTAGGCCATGCCGCGAGCCTAGGGCGCGGCACGGGACGGGCCGACGTCGTCCTGCCGTCCAGCGGGAGCCGGTCGATGGCGCGGGACGGGATGCCGCACAACGATGCGGTCACGCTCGGCGCGCGGGAACGACACGCCGCACGTACCTTCCCTCGTGACCCTGCCCACAGCCGACCGGCCGACCCGGTCCCCGTCCCGGAGGTCGCCCGTGGCGCTACCCGGCTTCCTGCGGCGCGAGCGCATCGTCGCCCGCCCCGGCTTCAACCGGTGGCTGATCCCGCCGGCCGCCCTGGCCGTGCACCTGTGCATCGGCCAGGCCTACGCGACCAGCGTCTACAAGGCCGCCCTGGTCGAGGACTTCGGGACGTCGCAGACGGCGATCGGCATCGTCTTCTCGATCGCCATCGTCATGCTCGGTCTGTCCGCCGCGCTCTTCGGCACGTGGGTCGACCGGAACGGGCCCCGGGCGGCGATGTTCACGTCGGCCTGCTTCTGGGTGTCCGGCTTCCTCGTCGGCGGCCTGGGCATCGAGACCGGCCAGCTGTGGCTGCTCTACCTCGGCTACGGCGTCCTGGGCGGCATCGGCCTGGGCATCGGCTACATCTCGCCGGTCTCCACGCTCATCAAGTGGTTCCCCGACCGGCCCGGCCTGGCCACCGGCATGGCGATCATGGGCTTCGGTGGAGGTGCGCTCATCGCCTCCCCGCTGTCGCGGCAGCTGATGAGCTACTACGACCCGGCCTACGACGGCACGGCCGGCACGGTGCCGAACGGCGACGCCGTCGCGGCGCTGTTCTTCACGCTGGGCGCCGTCTACCTGGTCTTCATGATGTTCGGCGCCTTCATCGTGCGGGTCCCCGCCGAGGGCTGGCGGCCCGACGGCTTCGACCCCTCGACGGTCAAGCAGAAGGCGCTGGTCACCACCGAGAGCGTCTCGGCCAAGAACGCCGTCAAGACGCCGCAGTTCTGGCTGCTGTGGACAGTGCTCTTCTGCAACGTCACGGCCGGCATCGGCATCCTCGAACAGGCCTCGCCGATGATCCAGGACTTCTTCCGGACCGGGGACAGCTCGACCGTCGCCGCGACCGCCGCCGCCGGCTTCGTCGGCGTCCTGTCGCTGTTCAACATGGCCGGCCGGTTCGCCTGGTCCACGACGTCGGACTTCATCGGCCGCAAGCCGATCTACATGGTCTACCTGGGCGGTGGCCTCGTGCTGTACGTCCTGCTGGCCACCGTCGGCAGCAGCGCCACGTGGCTGTTCGTCCTGCTCGCCGCGGTGATCATCTCGTTCTACGGCGGCGGGTTCGCCACCATCCCGGCCTACCTGCGCGACCTGTTCGGCACCTACCAGGTCGGCGCGATCCACGGCCGGCTGCTCACCGCGTGGTCGGCGGCCGGTGTCGCCGGGCCGCTGATCGTCAACAGCGTCCTCGACACCCAGGGCGAGCCGGGGTCGCTGGTCGCGGCCAACTACCGGCCGGCGCTGTTCATCATGGTCGGCCTGCTCGCCGTCGGCTTCGTCGCGAACCTGCTGGTGCGCCCCGTGGCCAGCAAGTGGCACGAGCCGCACTCCGACGCCGCCACCACCCCGACCCCCGCCAGGAGCGCCGCCCGATGAGCACCTCCGTCTCGAAGGACCCCACGCCCAACGGCCAGCAGCCCGTGCACACCCCCGCGGCGCTGATCGCCTTCGCGTGGACGCTGGTCGGCGTCCCGCTGGCCTACGGCCTCTACCAGACGATCAAGACCGCGAGCACCCTCTTCACAGGCTGAGCCCGTCCGTGCACATCCGCGTATGTGCACGACCTCAGGTCCGGCGGAGCGGTGGGAGCGGCAGGTGCGCCGAGAGGTCGGCGCGGTTGCCGCTCGCGCTGACCCTCCCCTCGGCGACGGCGTCGGCCCAGGTCAGCTCGCCGGCGGCGAGCCGCAGCCAGGTGGCCGCGTCGGTCTCGACGACGTTCGGCGGGGTGCCGCGCGTGTGCCGCGGTCCGGGTATCAGTTGCACGGCGACGTGCGGCGGCACCCGCAGCTCCACCGACCGGCCGGGCACCTGCTGCGCCAGCCACCGGGCGCTGGTCTTCACCGCCGCGCCCAGCACCGACCGCGGGGGCTGCTCGGCCTCGCCCGCCAGCCAGGGGCGGACGGCGTCGACGGCGGCGCGCAGCTCCTCGGCGGGGATGGGGCTCGTCGACGAGGGCACAGCGGGCGTCAGCTGGTCGGGACGGTGCCCGCCGGGACGCTGCCGACCGTGACCTCCGGGGAGCCGAACAGCGCGGGGAGCGTCGCCGTCCACGCCGCGCGCAGCTCGGCGAGCGGCAGCTCCCCGACGCCCTCGACCGCCAGCACGTCCCCGCCGGTGGTCCCCAGCTCGGTGACCGCGACGCCGGCCCACTCGGCCGTCGTCCGCACCGCCTCGGGGTCGGCGGTGGTGACGACGGCGCGCGCACCGGACTCGCTGAACAGCGCGGTGAACACGTCGGCGGCGAGCCGCAGCGTGGCGCCGGTGCCGTACCGCAGCGCCGACTCGGTCAGCGCCTGGGCCAGGCCGCCGTCGGCGAGGTCGTGCGCGGAGGTGACCAGGCCCTCGCGGCCCAGCGCCCCGAGCAGCTGGCCCAGCGCGCGCTCGGCCTCGAGGTCGACGGCGGGCGGGCGGCCGCCGAGGTGGCCGTGCACGACCGACGCCCAGGCCGAGCCGCCGAACTCCGGCCGCGTCTCGCCGAGCAGCAGCACCGTCTCCCCCGCGGCGCGCCAGCCGGTGGGCACGCGGTCGCGGACGTCGTCGTGCACGCCCAGGACCCCGATGACCGGCGTCGGGTTGATCGCGACGTCGCCGGTCTGGTTGTAGAGGCTGACGTTGCCGCCGGTGACCGGCAGGCCGAGGTCGCGGCAGGCGTCGGCCAGGCCGCGGACGGCCTCGGCGAACTGCCACATGACCTCGGGCTCCTCCGGGGAGCCGAAGTTCAGGCAGTTGGTGACCGCCAGCGGGCGGGCCCCGGTGACGGCGACGTTGCGGTAGGCCTCGGCGAGGTTGAGCTGCGCGCCGGCGTAGGGGTCCAGGCGCGCGAAGCGGGCGTTGCCGTCGAGGGCCAGCGCGATGCCGCGGTGCGACTCCTCGTCGATGCGGACCACGCCGGCGTCGTCGGGCTGGGCGAGCACGGTGTTGCCGCGGACGTAGCGGTCGTACTGCTCGGTGACCCAGGTCTTGTCCGCGCCGTCGGGGCTGGCGACGACGGCCAGCCAGTGGGCGGTGAGCTCCTCCGGCGTCGCCGGGCGGGGCAGCGCGGCGGGGTCGTCGGCCTGCAGGGCGTCGAGTTCGGCGGGGCGCCGCATCGGCCGCTCGTACACCGGGCCCTCGTGCGCCACGGTCCGCGGCGGGACGTCGACGATGCGCTCGCCGTGCCAGTCGACGGTCAGCCGGTCGCCGGCGGTGACCTCACCGATGACGGTGGCCAGCACGTCCCACTTGCGGCAGACGGCGAGGAACGCGTCGACCTTGGCCGGCTCGACGATCGCGCACATGCGCTCCTGCGACTCGCTCATGAGGATCTCGGCCGGCGTCAGCGTGCTGTCGCGCAGCGGGACGCGGTCGAGGTCGACGTGCATGCCGCCGGTGCCCGCGCTGGCCAGCTCCGACGTCGCGCAGGACAGCCCGGCGCCGCCGAGGTCCTGGATCCCGGTGACGAGGTCCTGGGCGAAGATCTCCAGGCAGGCCTCGATGAGCAGCTTCTCGGTGAACGGGTCGCCGACCTGCACGCTCGGGCGCTTGGCCGGTCCCTCCTGGTCGAAGGTCTCGCTGGCGAGCACGCTCACGCCGCCGATGCCGTCGCCGCCGGTCCGGGCGCCGAACAGGACGACCCTGTTGCCCACCCCCTCGGCCTTGGCCAGCCGCACGTCCTCGTGCCGCATGACGCCGACGCACAGCGCGTTGACCAATGGGTTGCCGGCATAGCACTCGTCGAAGAGCAGCTCGCCGCCGACGTTGGGCAGGCCCAGGCAGTTGCCGTAGCCGCCGACGCCGGCGACGACGCCGGGCAGCACGCGCGCGGTGTCAGGGGCGTCGGCGCGGCCGAAGCGCAGCGAGTCCATGACGGCGACCGGGCGGGCGCCCATCGTGAGGATGTCGCGGACGATCCCGCCGACGCCGGTGGCCGCACCCTGGTAGGGCTCGACGTAGCTCGGGTGGTTGTGGCTCTCCACCTTGAACGTCACCGCGTAGCCGTCGCCGACGTCGACGACGCCGGCGTTCTCGCCGATGCCGACGAGCAGGTGCTCGCTGGGCGGGAGGTCGCCGAAGCGGCGCAGGTGCACCTTCGAGCTCTTGTAGGAGCAGTGCTCGCTCCACATCACCGAGTACATGGCCAGCTCGGCGGTGGTGGGCCGGCGGCCGAGGATGTCGCGGATGCGGGCGTACTCGTCGTTTGCGAGGCCGAGCTCGGCGTAGGGCTGCTCGACGTCGGCGGTGCTCTCCGCGAGCGCGACGGTGTCGAGCCGGTGCGACAGCGGGCCCGGGCCGGTGTCGAGGTCGGAGAGTCCCTGAGTCACGCTGCGACGACCGCCTTCAGGACGCTGGTGAAGAAGCCGAGCCCGTCCGTCGACGGCCCGGTGAGGTCCTCGACGGCGTGCTCGGGGTGCGGCATGAGCCCCACGACCCGGCCGTCCTCGCTGGTCACGCCGGCGACGTCGCGCAGGCTGCCGTTGGGGTTGCCGCCCACGTAGCGCACCGCCACCCGGCCCTCGCCCTCGAGCCGCTCGAGCTCGTCGGGCGCGGCGACGTAGCGGCCCTCGCCGTTCTTGACCGGGACGACGATCTCCTGGCCGGATGTGTACGCCGAGGTCCAGGCGGTGTCGGCCCGCTCGATGCGCAGCCGCTGGTCGCGGTTGCGGAAGTGCAGGTGGCTGTTGCGGGTCAGCGCGCCGGGCAGCAGGCCGGCCTCGCAGAGCACCTGGAAGCCGTTGCAGATGCCGAGGACCGGCATGCCCTGTCGTGCGCGGTCGACGACGTCCTGCATGAGGGGCGCGCGGGCGGCGATGGCGCCGGCGCGCAGGTAGTCGCCGTAGGAGAAGCCGCCGGGCAGGACGACGGCGTCGACGTCGCGCAGGTCGTGGTCGGCGTGCCAGAGGGCGACGGGCTCGGCGCCGGCGAGGCGGACCGCGCGGGCGGCGTCGACGTCGTCCAGGGAGCCCGGGAAGGTGATGACCCCGATGCGCACGGCTCAGGCCTCCGGCAGGTGCAGCTCGACGTCCTCGATGACCGGGTTGGCGAGCAGCGTCTCGGCGATCTGCTCGAGCTCCTCCCGGCTGGGCGTGCCCTCGACGTCGAGGACGAAGTGCTTGCCCTGGCGGACGCCGGTGACCTGGGTGTGGCCCAGTCGGCCGAGGGCACCGAGCACCGCCTGCCCCTGGGGGTCGGAGATCTCCGGCTTGAGGACGACGTCGACGACCACCTGCGGCACGGCTCCCGAGCCTACCGGTCCCACGCCACGGCCCCGCCCGGCCCGTAGGTCCTCAGCGAGATCCCGTGATCTCGTACGGATGGACGGCCATTTGCGTGCGATATCCCGTGATTTCGTCAGCGGAGAGCTGCCTTGATCGCCGCGATGACGTCGTCCGGACGCCCGAGAACGTCCGCCGAGGTGAAGCGCAGGACCGTCCAACCCGCGGCGACCAGGCGATTCTGCCTGCGCAGGTCCTTCACGAACACGTCCCGATCGCGGTGCAGGTCACCGTCGAACTCGACGATGAGCCTGCGGTCCGGCCACGCCATGTCGGCTCGACCGATGAACCCGCCGCTGTCCCGGACGTCGACCTGCAGTTTCGGTCGCGGCAGACCTGCGACGTGCACGAGCCACCGCAGGACGGACTCCATGGGTGACTCCGCACGCGGGTCCGCCAGCGGCAGGACGACGCGAGCCCGTGCTGAACCGCGTCCCGCCGGCTGCCTCGTCAGCTGCCGCTCGAGCTCGGACGGCGGACAGTGGCGCGCCACCACCTGGTCGGTGACCGCGAGCAGAGCCGCCGGCTCGAGGATCCCCGCGAGGTCACGCCAGGTGCGCGCAGGTGACGTGACCGGTTGCGCCCAGCGGGTCGTCACGTCGTCGCCGTCGAGCGGCAGCCGGTGTATGCGGCGGTCACGCCGGCTCTCGGCCCGCGTCCTGCCCGGCACGGTGAGATCGATCCGGTGGTCGTCGCGGTCCTGCAGCGGCACATGCAGACCCCACATCGCAGCCGCGGTCAGGTGGCTGGCGACGGCGGTCGCCGGTGCGGTCAGTAACACCGCGGCGAGCCGGGCGCCGACGTCGTCGGCCAGCGCACGCGGCAGGTACGTGTCCCGGGACAGGCGCTCGAGGGCGGGGTCGCGGAGATGGCGGTCGGTCAGCCCATCAGCCCGGGCTCCGGCCCTCGTCGTCGGACCTGTGATGCGGCTGGGGCGTCGACTGCGCACCGCGGCACCTTGCCGCCTGCACGCGTCCGCCCGCTGGCGCCGTCCACAGCCTCGGCCGAGATCGCGCGATGTCGTACGTCACGGGCGCATTTCGCGTACGAGATCACGGGATCTCGACGGGGCCGGCCGGATCAGCGGAAGGGGGTGCCCGTCAGCTGCTCGTAGGCGGCGACGTAGCGCTCGCGGGTGGCGGCGACGACGTCGGCGGGCAGCTCCGGCGGGGGCGAGACGCGGTCCCAGCCCGAGGAGGTCAGCCAGTCGCGGACGTACTGCTTGTCGAACGAGGGCTGCGGCGCACCCGGTGCCCACGACGACGCCGGCCAGAAGCGCGAGGAGTCCGGCGTGAGCACCTCGTCGCCGAGCACCAGCCCGCCGTCGGAGGAGACCCCGAACTCGAACTTGGTGTCGGCCAGCAGGATGCCCGCCCCCGCGGCGACCTCCGCGCCCCGGCGGTACAGCGCCAGCGTCAGCTCCCGCAGCTCCTCGGCGCGGGCGGCACCGACGAGGTCGACGACGCGCGCGAAGTCGATCGCCTCGTCGTGCTCCCCCACCTCGGCCTTGGTCGACGGCGTGAACACCGGCGACGGCAGCCGTGAGCCCTCGACCAGCCCGGGAGGCAGCGGCACGTCGCGGATGGAGCCGGTGCGCTCGTACTCCTTCGTCCCCGAGCCGGACAGGTAGCCCCGGGCCACGCACTCCACCGGCAGCATCTCCAGCCGCCGCACCAGCATCGCCCGGCCGGCCACCTCGGCGGGCACGTCCGTGGCCGACACGAGGTGGTGCGTCGCGCCGAACGCCGACAGCACCGGCGTCAGCTGGTCGAACCACCACACCGACAGCGCGGTGAGCACCCGCCCCTTGTCCGGGATCGGCGTCGGCAGCACGGCGTCGTAGGCCGAGATGCGGTCGGAGGCCACGAGCAGCAGCCGGCCGTCCCCGGCGTCGTAGACCTCGCGCACCTTGCCGCGCGCCACCAGTGGCAGGTCCACCACCGGGTCCCCGCTCACGACAGCGCGGCCAGCCGGTCGAACAGCGGGCCCAACTGCCGCACGTAGCCCTCGGGCCGGCAGATCTCGTCCAGCCGCGCCTCGTCCAGGGTGACGCCGGAGCCGGCGGCACGGGAGCGCAGCGTGTCGCGGAACGGCGTCCCGGAGTTCCACGTCTCCATCGCCGCGCCCTGCACGAGGGCGTAGGCGTCCTCCCGCGACAGGCCGGTCTCGACGAGCTCCAGCAGGACGGCGGAGGTGTAGATCAGCCCGCCGGTGAGGTCGAGGTTGGCGCGCATCCGATCGACGTCGACCACCAGGTTCTCCACCAGGCCGGTGGTCAGGTGCAGCAGGTAGTCGGTGGTGATCGCGGCGTCGGGGAGGAAGACCCGCTCGGTGGAGGAGTGCGAGATGTCCCGCTCGTGCCACAGCGGGATGCCCTCCATCACCGGGACGACGGCGGCGCGCACCACCCGCGCGAGCCCGGCGATGCGCTCCGAGCGGATGGGGTTCTTCTTGTGCGGCATCGCGCTGGAGCCCTTCTGGCCCGAGCCGAACGCCTCCGACAGCTCCCGCACCTCGGTGCGCTGCCCGTGCCGCACCTCCAGCGCCACCGCCTCGCACACGGTGGCGATCACGGCCAGCGCCGCCACCCACTCGCTGATCGAGTCGCGCAGCACGACCTGCGTGGACGCGTCGGCCGGCCGCAGGTCCAGCGCCTGCGCGACGGCGACCTCCACCGACGGGTCGATGAGCGAGTACGTGCCGACGGCGCCGGAGATCGCGACGACGCCGACCCGCTCGCGCGCGGCCCGCAGCCGGTCGCGGGAGCGGGCCATGGCGAAGGCGAGGTCGGCGACGCGGTGCCCCCACACGACCGGCTCGGCGTGCACGCCGTGCGTGCGGCCGACCTTGAGCGTGGCGCGGTGCGCCAGGCCGTGGTCGCGCAGCGCGGCCACCAGGCGGTCGGCCTTGGCCAGCAGCACGTCGGTGGCCTCGGTGAGCTGCACGGCGAGTGCGGTGTCGAGCAGGTCCGACGACGTCATGCCGTGGTGCACGTAGGCCGCGGCCGACCGGGGTTCGGTGTTGTCGGCCCAGGCGGTGAGGAAGGCGATGACGTCGTGCTGCGTCGTCTCCTCGATCTCCGCGACGCGCGCAGCCGTGGGCGGCGGGGCGTTGCGCACCGGCTCGACGACGTCGGCGGGGACCCGCCCGGCCGCGGCGTGCGCCTCGAGCACGAGGGTCTCCACCCGGCACCAGAGCTCGTACTTGTGCTCGTCGCTCCAGACCCGGCCCATCTCGGGGAGCGTGTAGCGGTCGATCACGCGGGTACCGCCGTCAATCGGTCAGCTCGTCGAGGCACGTGAGCATCCTCCCGCAGCGCTAGCGTGATCGAGAACGGCCCTCATCCCCCGAGCCGAAGGACGTCGATGCTGCGACGGGCCAGTGACGCGGTCGCCCGGGCGCGCGAGCGCATCCGGGCAGCCGGCGAACGCGATCCGCACGCGTGGCCCGAGCGCGACGACGACCGCGCCATCCTCGTGCACGACGACGAGGCCGACGTCGACCCCGCCGCCCTGCCCGCCGACGACGACCCGCCCCTGGGCAGCCCCGAGCCCGGCGCCCCCGACCTCGACGGGCCGCTCGGTCCCGGCGGGGTGAGCGGCCCACCGCAGGGCGGGCGCCCGCAGCGGGCCGTCGAGCGCGGCCGGCGTCTGCTCGGTCCCGGCCGGGAGCAGCCGCGCGGTGACACGTCCGTGCCGAGCGGGCTGCGCACGGCCGCGGCGTACTCCTGGCGGATCATCGCCGTCCTCGCCGGTCTCTACGTCCTGCTGTACGTGGCCGCGTACGTGGCCGTCGTGGTCGTGCCGGTGTTCGTGGCGCTGCTGCTGGCGGCGCTGTTCCAGCCGGGGGCGGCGGCCCTCATCCGGCACGGCTGGCCGCGGTCGCTGGCGGCCTTCGCCATGCTGCTGGTCGGGCTGGCGGTGGTCGCCGGGATCATCACGCTGGTCGTGCAGCAGATCAGCGCCGGCTTCTCCGACCTCGCCGACCAGGTCAGCCAGGGCCTCGACCAGATCCGCGACTTCGCCGTCGACACCTTCCCGGTGACGCAGCGGCAGATCGACGAGGCGGTCACCACCGCCCAGGACGCGCTCGTCGCCAACCAGGACACCCTCGCCTCCGGCGCGCTCACCACCGCCACCACCGTGGGCGAGGTCTTCACGGGCATCGTCCTGGCGCTGTTCACGCTGTTCTTCTTCCTCAAGGACGGCCGCTCCATCTGGCTGTGGCTGGTCGGCCTGTTCCCGCGCGAGGCCCGCGCCTACATGGACGAGGCCGCCCGCCGCTCGTGGCGGACGCTGATCTCCTACGTGCGGGCGACGGTCGTGGTCGCGCTGGTCGACGCGATCGGCATCGGCGTGGGCCTGGCGATCCTCGGCGTCCAGCTGGTCATCCCGCTGGCGGCGCTGGTCTTCCTCGGCGCATTCATCCCGATCATCGGGTCGTTCCTCGCCGGCTCGGTCGCCGTGCTCGTGGCGCTGGTGACCAAGGGCCCCATCACCGCGCTCATCGCGCTGGCGATCGTCGTGCTCGTCATGCAGCTCGAGGGGCACGTCCTGCAGCCGCTGCTGCTGGGCAAGGCGGTGCACGTGCACCCGCTCGCGGTCGTGCTGGCGATCGCGGCCGGCCTGCTCATCGCCGGGATCTTCGGGGCGCTCATCGCCGTGCCGGTGGTGGCCTGCGCCAACGTCGCGGGCACCTACCTGTCCCGGCGGCACGACGGCCCGCGGCCACCGGAGCCGCGTCCGGAACGCAGCCGCCCGGCGGTGGGAGTGCGCGCTTAAGGAGCGGTGATCCGCCCCTCGACGGCGGCCAGGGCGATGTCGCTGCGCCAGTGGGCACCGGCGAGCCGGACGGCGGCCACCCGCTCGTAGGCCGCCTGCCGGGCGGCGGCGAGGTCGGGGCCGGTGGCGGTGACGGCGAGCACCCGCCCGCCGGCGGAGCGGACCGTCCCGTCCGGGCCCACGGCGGTGCCCGCGTGCAGCACGCCGGGCCCGTCCGCGCCGGTCACGGGATCACCGGTGCGCGGCGCCTCCGGGTAGCCCGGCGCCGCGACGACGACGGTCACCGCGGCACCGTCGCGCCAGGTCAGCAGCGGGTGGTCGGCGAGCGTGCCGGTGGCCGCGGCGTGCAGCAGCCCGGCCAGCGGCGTCTCCAGCAGCGGCAGCACGACCTGGGTCTCGGGGTCACCGAAGCGGGCGTTGAACTCGACCACGCGCACGCCGCGGGAGGTCAGCGCCAGCCCGGCGTAGAGCAGGCCGCTGAACGGCTCGCCGCGGCGGCGCATCTCGTCGACCGTCGGCTGCAGCACGGTCGCGAGCACCTCCTCGACCAGGCCGGCCGGCGCCCACGGCAGCGGCGCGTAGGCGCCCATCCCGCCGGTGTTGGGGCCGGCGTCGCCGTCGTCGCGGCGCTTGGCGTCCTGCGCGGGCAGCAGCGGCAGCACCGTCGTCCCGTCGGTGACGGCGAACAGCGAGACCTCGGGGCCGTCGAGGTACTCCTCGACCAGCACCGCCCCGCCGGCGTCGAGCACCCGGTGCCCGTGCGCGAGGGCAGCGTCCCGGTCGGTCGTGACGACGACCCCCTTGCCGGCGGCCAGCCCGTCGTCCTTGACCACGTACGGCGCGCCCGCCTCGTCCAGCGCCGTCTCCAGCTCCGCGGGGCCGCCGACCGGCCAGGCGCGCGCGGTCGGCACACCAGCGGCGGACATCACGTGCTTGGCGAAGGACTTGCTGCCCTCGATCTGCGCGGCCTCCGCCGACGGGCCGAAGCAGGCGATGCCGGCGTCGCGGACGGCGTCGGCGGCACCGGCGACCAGCGGCACCTCCGGCCCGATGACGACGAGGTCGGCGTCCCAGCCGGTGGCCAGCGCGGCGACCGCCACCGGGTCGGCGACGTCGACCGGCCGGTGCTCGGCGACCGCCCGCGTGCCGGCGTTGCCCGGCGCGCAGGCCAGCGCGGTCACCGCGGGGTCGGACGTCAGAGCGACGCACAGGGCGTGCTCCCGGGCTCCGGAGCCGATCACGAGCACGCGCACGGAGCGCGACCCTACCGACGCGGGGTCAGCGCACCCGGTTCGGCTGCGCCCGGTACGCGCGGAACACCGCTCTGGCCCGCTGGTGCTCCGCGGCGCGGGCGCGGGCGTCGGACCGCAGCAGCTGGCGGTGCGCCTCGGCCTGCAGCTTGCGCCAGCCCAGGAGCCGGGCGGGGTCGAGCCGGCCGTCGTCGATGGCCGCCGCGACGGCGCAGCCGGGCTCGGTGCGGTGCGCGCAGTCGCGGAACCGGCAGCCGGCGGCGAGCTCCGCGACGTCGGCGTAGGCGGTGTCCACGCCCTCGTCGTCGTAGAGCCCGAGCTCGCGCATGCCGGGGGTGTCCACCAGCAGGCCGCCGCCGGGCAGCACGTGCAGCTCGCGCGAGGTGGTGGTGTGCCGTCCCCGCCCGTCGGCCTCCCGGACGTCCTGCGTGGGCGCCACCTCCCGGCCGGCCAGCGCGTTGGCCAGCGAGGACTTCCCCACACCGGAGGGGCCGACCATCGCCGCCGTGCGTCCCGGGCCGAGCAGCGCGCGCACCGCGTCCAGCCCCTCGCCGGTGCGCGCGCTCACGGCGAGCACCTCCACGCCCAGGGCGTCCTCGGCGACCTCCGCCACGGCGGCGTCGACGTCGTCGCACAGGTCGGCCTTGGTGAGGACGACGACCGGCGTGGCCCCGCTCCCCCACGCCACGGCCAGGTACCGCTCGACCCGCCGGGCGCGCGTCGGCCCGGCCAGCGCGTCGACGACCAGCACGAGGTCGAGGTTGGCGGCCACCACCTGCGCGGCCGACGTCCGACCGGCGACGGTGCGGGTGAACGCCGAGGTGCGGGGCAGCAGCGCGACGGCGAGCTCCCCGCGCAGCGCCACCCAGTCGCCGACCGCGGGGGCTGCGAGGCCGTCGGGGTCGTAGAGCCCGGCGGCCGGGTGCACCCGGCGCTCGCCGTCGGCGGTGAGCACGGTGAGGCGGCCGCGGTCGACCCGCGCCACCCGTCCGGGGGAGGTGCCCGGGGGCAGGTGCTCGAGTCGGTCCGGCGACCAGCCGATCGCTGAGAGATGCGTCACGGACCGGATGGTGCTCCGCAGGTCAGCGCGCCGTCCTCCCATTTCTCAGCGAAACGCCAGCGCGCGTTCGCCATCCCGACACCTCGGTCGGGTGTTCTGGATGGCATGCACGCGACCGAGTCGCTCGCGACTCACGCACGGGTCCGCTCCTCGGATCCCTTCGTCGTCGGTCACCGCGGTGCCTGTGCGTACCGCCCGGAGCACACGATCGCCAGCTACGAGCTGGCCATCGACATGGGCGCGGACTTCATCGAGCCCGACATCGTCGTCACCCGCGACGGCGCGCTGGTCGCGCGGCACGAGAACGAGCTCTCGCGCACGACCGACGTCGCCACCCGGCCGGAGTTCGCCGACCGGCGCACCACCCGCCGGGTCGGCCGCAAGAGGCGCTCCGGCTGGTTCGCCGAGGACTTCACCCTCGCCGAGCTGCGCACCCTGCGCGCCGTCGAGCGCCACCCGGACCTGCGCCCGCTCAACACCGCCTACGACGGGCACTTCGGCGTCCTCACGCTCGAGGAGGTCGTCGAGCTGGTCCGCCGCCGGTCCACGCCGCAGCGCCAGGTGCGCGTGCTCGCCGAGCTGAAGAAGCCCTCCTGGTCGGCCGAGCACGGCCAGCCGATGACCGAGCTGGTGGCCGCCGAGCTGCGCCGCCTCGACGCCACCGCGCCCGACGGCCCGGTCGTGCTGCAGTCCTTCGACACCGCCGGCCTGCGGCGGCTGCGCGCCGACCTGGGCGACGACGGGCCGACGATGTTCCAGCTGGTCGACAGGGCCTCCTGCGACGACCACCTGCTCACCAACGCCGGGCTGCGCGCGGTCTCCACCTACGCGCAGGGCATCGCGCCGAGCATCGACCGCATCCTGCTGCGCGACGCCGAGCACCGGATGACCGGCGTCTCCGACCTGGTGCCCCGCGCGCACGCGGCGGGCCTGACGGTCGTGCCGTGGACGCTGGCCGCCGAGAACACCTTCCTGCCGCTGCACCTGCGCAGCAGCGACGACCCGGCGGCCCCCGGCGACGCCCTGGGCGCGGCGCGGCTGCTGCTGGCCCTCGGCGTCGACGGCGTCATCACCGACAACCCCGACGTCGTGGTCGCCGCCCGGGCCGCGCTGCAGGACCCCGAGCGCACGCGCCCGATGCGGGTCCTGAGCGCCTAGGACCTGTCCTGCGGATCTCGTGCGCCGCCATCCCTGTCCCTGGAGGCGGCTTCACGGACGGGGAGGGGCGGCCCCGTCGGCCGCTGTCGTGTCCGTCCGGCCGCGCCCTCCCGACTTCCGTCATCGCGGCGTAGCTGGCGTGGCCGTACTCGCCGCCGTCTTCTACACCACGCAGTCCTGGCTGGTCGCTGATGCCAGTTCAGTGACACCGCGAGGGGACGTGTGCGCTCCCCATCACCGGATGACCACCGGCCGGGACGCGCTCAGCCGAAGTCCGCGACGTCGAGGTAGAGCTGGAGCGTGTGGGTCTGTGGCTCGGGTGCAGCGAGCGGGATCAGCGCCGACGGGGCATCCCCGCCGTCGGCCGCCTCGTACGCCGCCATGTCGAAGGTGGCCTGCAACGTCCAGTCGTCGAAGGCCATCGGCAGGCTCTCGCCGATCAGCGGGTCGGGGTCATCGATCAACCCGAAGTGCAGATGGGGGCCGGACGAGTTCCCGGTGTTGCCGAGCAGCCCCAGGCGTTGGCCGCTTGTCACGCGGTCGCCTTCCTTCACCGTGACGCTGCCCGGCTCAAGGTGCGCGTAGTAGGCGTAGACACCTGGGGCGATCTCGAGGGAGATGGCGTTGCCGCCATAGTCCTCGGGCCTGGTGACGTTCGTGACCGGCTGCAGCGGCGCCTCCTCCGGATACCCCTCCTGGACGGCAACGACCGTGCCGTTGGCCACCGCGAGGACCTCGGCGCCGAAGCCGTACCAGTCCTCGGGCCGCGCGCCGTCTCCGGAGAAGGGCTCACCATCGCGCAGCCGCGCCCAGTCGATGGCAAAGGTCTCCTGCTTGCCGATCCGCGTGCCGCCGACGGGGACGCGAACCGCGCGGTGGACCGACGCCGCCGCGCAACAGCCATTGGTGGCCAGCCAGCCGTCGCCGCGCAGGGGTGGGGCGATGATCGTGGTAGGGCGGGGATCGACATCCAGTTCGGGGCCGTCAACCGCAAAGCTGCCGATCAGCGACCGCCCCGGGGCGTCGGGGGCGACCTCATAGGTGATGCTGTGGCTCACGCGTTCCACCGCGCGATCAGGTGGGACGGTGACGTCCATGACCACGGCCACCGCGCCGGAGGCCGGGATCACCGCCGTTGGGGTCCTCCCGAGGAGGGGTTGGGTTGCCGTGACCAACGCGTCGCCCTCCAACCGCAGCAGTGTCTCGCCATCTGGAGAAGTGACAGCGATCGACGTCAGGGTGACCGGCGCGGCGAACCCGTTGGTCACCAACAGGTCGTACTCCAGGTGGTCGAGCCCGTCGCTCCCGGACACGCGGAGGGGATCGTTGGTTGCCGAGACGACGATGGCGGTCGTCTTCTCGCCCGCCGCGGGTGAGGTGACCGGAGTCGCGTCCTGGGCCCATCCGTTCCCGGGGAGCGTGGCGATGGCGCTGCCGAGCAGGCATGCGGCGAGGAATCGTAGGAGTCGAGAGATCATCATGGTCACCCCTGGACGAGAGAACTGAGGTCTTCTCAACGGGCTGGTCGTTCGGCGGTGGTCAGGACGATGGGACTCGCCACTGGGGTTTCTCACCAGGATCTGCAGTTGGCGGACGGCTGGGTGAGGCATCGGCTGCAGAGGTCAGCGCCAGCGGTGTCGTCCGTCCACATCTTGGCGTCATGGATCCAGCGGACCGGGCGAGTTCGGATGCTGCACGCCCGGCCAGGCCTTCGTCAGCCGCACGAACCTCATGATCTTGACCCCTCCACGAGGAGACAACCACAACCCGCGGACCGGAGGTGAAGCGTTTCCCGGCAGCTCGGGGGCCTAGGGGAAGGGCAGCCGGTCGGGTTCGCAGACGGTGCCCTTCGGCGGGGTGACCAGGTCGACGAGGTATCGCTGTCTGGCCTGGTCGGTGCACGTGCTGGGGAGTTGGTAGCTCGGGTGGCCCCAGCCGTTCACGGTGAGCAGCACGGCGTTACCCAGTCGCTGTTCGGCGGCCTGGGCGTTGCCGTACCCGGTGGCGGGGTCGTACCGATTGTTGATCAGCAGGATCGGGGTCTCGGTACTGGCATTCCACGGGCCGGTGTAGCGGTCGTTGCTGCTGGCCGGCCAGTTCGACGCGCACGGCGCCCACAGCCACCACCCCAGCACCGGTCCCCAGAGCCTGCTGGAGTCGGTGAAGGTGTCGATCACCTGCGGCCAGGCCGTGGAGGGCTGGGATGCGGGACCGTCCAGGCACGAGATCGCCACAGACTTCGGGATCTCGCCGTAGATCACGGGGGTCTGTACCTGCCGCGCCGTGGTCTCCAGGGCCGAGGCGTCACCGTCGGCGGCCGCGTTCAGGTCCTGCGCGAACTGCGGCCATGTGTCCGGTTGCCGCAGCGGCGCGTAGGTGGTGGTGAGCAGGTCGCCGTAGCTGAGCTCGCCGGGCGGGTCGGCGTGCGGTGCGGGGATCGGTGCCTGGCGCGCCGTGGCGAAGATCCGCGCCACGCGCTGCTCGACGGTCTCGCCGTGGCCGGCGAGCGCACAGCGGTCTGGGCCGGCGCTCTGGCAGAGCGCGAGGAACTGGTCGAAGACCTCGTCGGTGAACGCGACGCCGTTGACCGTCCTGGACTCGGCGCTGGCGGTGTATGCGACCGGGTCGACGATGCCGTCGAGCATCATCGCCCGCACCCGGTCCGGGAACAGGTTGGCGTAGGTCTGGCCGAGCATCGATCCGTAGGACAGGCCGATGTAGGTGAGCTCGCGGTCCCCGACGGCCTGGCGCAGCGCGTCCAGGTCGCGGGCGGTGTCCGCGGTCGAGATGTGGTTGAGAAGATCCCCGTGCACCTCACCGCACCGGCGCGCGAGCTCGACGGCCTTGCGCTGGTAGGCCTGCGACTCGGCCGTGGTCATGGGAATGGACACGCCCGCCCAGAACTGGTCCCGTTCGGCGTCGCTGCGGAAGCAGGTCACCGGCGAGCTTGCGCCGGTGCCCCGCGGATCCCAACCCACGACGTCGAAGCGGCCCCCGCTCCACTGGTCGAAGTCCGCTCCTCCTTCCCCGACCACCGTGACGCCGCTCTGACCCGGTCCGCCCGGGTTGAGGAAGGCGGACCCGATGCGCTCCTGCGGCCGACTGGCGAGATGGCGGATGACGGCCAGGTCGATGCGCTCGCCGTTCGGGCGGTCCCAGTCCAACGGCACCGAGAGCTTTCCGCACTGCAACTGGTCATCGTCGGCGAACGGGGGCTCGCAGCTCGTCCACGCGATGCCGGCCGCCTCGGGCGCAGCTCGATCCGGCGACGGCCCGGCCTGCGCCGTGCTCACTGCGCCGACCGCCGTCATCGCCACTCCGCACACCGCGACGACGACCGACCGGATGATCGCCCGCGGACGGGGCCCGCCGCTGACACCGCTGCTGGCCATCACGCACCACCCGTCCGCAGGAAGGGCCCCGTGTGGTCAGCCACTCTGCACCCTCGACGTGCCCGGGGACACCCCCACGCTGCTGACCGCGCTGCTGGTCGCCGAACGGCTGCGCCGGGCCACCGGCGTCGGCGCCCCTCTGTACGGCGTTCGTTCGTGAGCGATGCTGATCAGTCGAGCGGCGATGAGGAAGGCCACACCGATCACCGTCGCCCAGTTCGCCACGATGGCCGCGACGACACCCATCACGGCGGCCGCAGCAATGAAGAGCCAGCGCGTGCAACACCTCTGGCCGCCGCGTGCCGCTGCCCCCGTCACCGAGAGCCGATGTCCTCGACGACGAAGACCGAGAAGGTGCCCGACGGCATCAGAGGCAGTAGGGACAGCCCGAGCCGTCGGCGGCGACCGTGCGCAGGCAACGGAGCAGCGGACCGAGACGAGTGCCCTTCGGCACCAGGGCGCGAGCACCGGCAACCCCGGCCTGGGAGCGCGCCTCCGGACCTTCGCCGGTCAACATGATGACCCGGGCTGTGGATCGGACGGCACGCAGCGCTTCCGCAGCTGCACACCCGCCCATCACCGGCATGGACAGGTCCATGAACACGATGTCGGGTCGTAGCCTCTCAGCGGCCTCCACGACCTGTGACCCGTCCTCGCACTCCCCGACGACGGTGAGGTCGTCCTCGTCGGACAGGACTTCCGCCAGAGCTCTGCGCACCTCGGGATGGTCATCAACGATGAGCACGCGGATCTCGGCGGGGGCACCGCCGCCACAGCAGTCTCCGGTCACCCACGCACTCCTCCCGGCGGGAGTACCTGCCGAGATCCGCTCGCCTGGCAGGTCGAACATCTCCAGTATCGGCACCGGGAGACAGCGGCGGCCACTGCGCGCCGGACGACGGCGCCCCCGGCGATGCGTGTCCCTGAGTGGGCCGCTCTCTATGAAGACGGGGGCCGCTGTCGAGGGCTTCTGGTTCATCCGCGGCAATTGCTGGCTGACCGACGGCGCGGGAGTGGGTCCAGGTGGAGCGCCCGCAGCCGCGGAGCGGCGAGGACGAACGACCTGGAGGCACGACGAGTCGGCGGCAGGATGGCCTGCCGCAGTGGAGGAACACCAGGATCTTGCGGTTAGCGCGGCGGGGATCGGCCGGGCGAGCGGGGAGCCGGGCTCATCTCTCTATCGCCTCCTCGTGGGGAGGATCAGGTCTGGTCGGAGGGGCTTCGCTCCGGTGGCGCATCTCAGGGACGGGCCGTCTAAGCGGCCAGAGCGGTGTTTGTGGCGCCTGCCGGAGCGAAGGGCTTGTTGGCGGTGAGCATGTGCCAGATCGCCTCGGTGAGCTTGCGGGCGATGTCCACCCGGGCGATCGAGGGTCCGCGCTGGCGGCCCAACCGGATTCTGGTGCGCTGGTAGCGGTCCCGGTAGACGGGGTGGCGGGCGGCATGGGTGGCCGCCTCGATCAGCGCCCAGCGCAGGTACTTCGGCCCGTTCTTGGCCAGCGACCCGCGCCAGTCGTGGCCGCCGGACTGATCCACCGACGGGCACAGCCCGGTGTAGCCGACCAGCTTCTTGGGCGTCGGGAACCGGTCGATGTCGCCGATCTCGGCGGCGATCGTGTAACCCAGCACCCAGCCGATGCCCGGCGCGGTCATCAGCGTGGGCACGTACCGGTGGTCAGCTCCTTCGCGGCGCAGCGCGGCCTCGCAGTCATCGATCTCGCCGTCGAGGATGTCGATCAGTCGCAGCGCGGCGGTCACGTCGCCGGCCCACGGCTCGGGCAGACCCAGCCCCTCGAGCAGCCGCCGGCCGGCCGCGCCGAACAGATCCGAGACCGGGCACGGATGGCCGAAGGCCAGCAGCGTGGCGTGGATGCGGTTCTTCAACGCGGTGCGGTGCCGCACCAGGTGCAGCCGCCAGCGGGCCCGCTCCCGGTTCGCCCGCACACCCGGGCTCGGCAGCCAGAGCGCCGGCACCAGATCGCGGCGGGACAACTCGGCCAGCACCCAGGCATCGATCTTGTCGGTCTTGCAGGCCAGCGGCGCGAAGCCCTTCACCTTCACCGCGTCGGGGATCTCCACCGTCCAGCCGCGCAGCTCCAGCTGGTCGTGGATGAACCGGGCGCCGTTCATCGACTCGATCACCGCCGTGATCGGCTGACCGAACTCACCGAGCCGATAGGCCAGCGAGGCCAGCCCGCCGGCGTCCGGCGCCGCCGTCGTCACCGCGACCGACGTTCCTATCTGGTCCATGGCATGCACATCCAGACGAGTCCTGCTCAGATCGAACCCAACGTGCAACATGAGGACCGGGCCTCCTTCCGTCACGCACTCCGGCTCTCACCGCAAGCGTGATCCGAGGGGAGGCCCCCGTCTTCATGGCATTCAGGGACACCGGCAGCAGTCATGCCGCACATGATCCGCAGGACAGGTCCTAGTCGATCAGATCGTGGACGACCACGTTCTCGTCGCGCCCGGGACCCACACCGATCACGCTGATCCGAGCGCCGGCGAGCTCCTCGAGCCGCCGGACGTAGGCCTGCGCGTTCGGCGGGAGCTCCTCGAAGCGCCGGCAGTGCCGGATGTCCTCGAACCAGCCCGGCATGTCCTCGTAGATCGGCTTCGCGTGGTGGAAGCCGGTCTGCGTCATCGGCATCTCCTCGTGCCGGACACCGTCGACGTCGTAGGCGACGCAGATCGGCACCGTCTCCAGCCCGGAGAGCACGTCGAGCTTGGTGAGGAAGAAGTCGGTGATGCCGTTGACCCGGCTGGCGTAGCGGGCGACGACGGCGTCGAACCAGCCGCAGCGCCGGTCCCGGCCGGTGGTGACGCCGACCTCGCCGCCCTGCTTGCGGAGGTACTCGCCGTTGGCGTCGAACAGCTCGGTCGGGAACGGGCCGGAGCCGACACGGGTCGTGTAGGCCTTGAGGATCCCGACCACGCGGGAGATGCGGGTGGGGCCGATGCCACTGCCGGTGGCCGCACCGCCCGCCGTGGGGTTCGACGACGTCACGAACGGATACGTGCCGTGGTCGACGTCGAGCAGCGTGCCCTGCGAGCCCTCCAGCAGCACCCACTGGCCGGCTTCGAGGGCGTTGCCCAGCAGCAGCCGGGTGTCGGCGATGCGGTCCTTGAGCTGCTCGGCGTAGCCGGCGTACTCCTCGACGACCTCGTCGACGTCGATGGCCTTGCGGTTGTAGACCTTGACCAGGACCTGGTTCTTCTCGACCAGCGTGCCCTCGAGCTTCTGCCGCAGGATCGACAGGTCGAGCAGGTCGGCCACCCGGATGCCGGTGCGGGCCACCTTGTCGCCGTAGGCGGGGCCGATCCCGCGGCCGGTCGTGCCGATCTTGCGCTTGCCGAGGAACCGCTCGGTGACCCGGTCCAGCGCCCGGTGGTGCGGCATGATCAGGTGCGCGTCTGCCGAGATGACCAGCTTCGAGGTGTCGACCCCGCGCTCCTCCAGCCCGGCCAGCTCCCCGATGAGCACCTGCGGGTCGACGACGACGCCGTTGCCGATGACCGGCGTGCACCCGGGCGTGAGGATCCCCGAGGGGATCAGGTGCAGGGCGTAGCGCTCGCCGTCGGGCGTGATGACGGTGTGCCCGGCGTTGTTGCCGCCCTGGTAGCGGACCACGTAGGGCACCCGGCCCCCGAGCAGGTCGGTGGCCTTCCCCTTGCCCTCGTCGCCCCACTGGGCACCGATCAGCACGACTGCCGGCATCTCGTCGTCATCCCCCTGGGACTCGTCACCGGCGGTCGACCGGCTGGCAGGTGGCAGGGTATCGGCATGTCCCTCGTCGAGTTGGACCTGCGCGGTCTCGGCCCCGGACAGGCACCCGACCGGGCGGCCGTCGCCCCCGTGGTGGACGCCGGGACGCTGCTCGTGCGCGGCCCCGTGCCGGCCCTGGCGGCCGCGCTCGCCGCGCTGCACGCGGCCGGCCGGACGGCGGAGGTACCGGTGTCCTGGGAGCCCGCCGACGACGCCCCCTCCCGCGGCCTGGCCCGCGACCTGGGCATCGGCAGCGGCGACGAGCGCGAGCTGTCGCTGGTCCGCGACGACCACGGCGGGGTGCTGCTGCAGCACGGGCGCTACGAGCCGGCCGAGAAGGGCCGGCTGCCGCTGGCCGCCCGGCTGGGCGTGCAGGCCCACCACGACGACGAGCGGGTGGCCGACGGGATGGTCGCCCGCATCGACGTGCGCCCGGACTGGCGCGCGGTGGACACGATCCGGGTCGTCGTCTCCCCGCAGCTCATGCGGCCGCCGCGGCGCAGCACCGGCCGCGCGCTGCAGCTGGCCAGCGACCCCGCCCAGGTCACCCGCGACGGCGTCGTCTACCCGCGGCCGGTGTCGCGCTGGACGTGGTACGCCGACGACCGAGTGCGCTGGCGCCTGCGTCCCTGACGCGCGGCCGGTCGTGGACACTGGAGTCGTTCCAGCCCGAGGAGGCCCTCCTGCGCTCGTTCGCCCCGGTGTCCGTCGACCGGCTGCCCTCCCGCGGCACGCCGCCGCGTCGGCGGCTGCTGGACGGGGTCCTCGCCCGGCCGGGCCTCGCCGCGGTCCTGGGTCTGCTCGTCGTCGTCCTGCTCTTCGGGCTGCGGGTCCCGGACCTGTTCAGCCCGGCCGGCCTGGCCGCGGTCCTCGACTCCGCGGCGCTGCTCGGCATCGGTGGCGTGGCGGTGGGCCTGCTGCTCGTCGGCGGCCACTTCGACCTCTCGATCGGCACGGTGACCCTCTCCAGCGCCGTCCTGACGGCGGTCCTCGCCGGGCCGGGTGAGTGGGGGATCTGGCCCGCGCTGCTGACGTCGCTGGCCGCGGCGCTCGCCGTCGGGCTGGTCAACGGCTGGCTGGTGGTCCGCACCGGGCTGCCGAGCTTCCTGGTCACCCTCGCGACCGCGCTGGTGCTGCAGGGCACGACGCTGTCGGCGCTGCCGTTGGTCGCCGGCGCGCCCCGCATCAGCGGGCTGGACGCGGCACCGGGCTGGTCGTCGGCGTCGGCGGTGTTCGGCGCGACCGCCGAGGTGGGCGGCGGCGTCTTCCCCGTCTCGGTGCTGTGGTGGCTGGCCGCGACCGCGGGCGCCGGCTGGCTGCTGTGGCGCACCCGCTTCGGCAACGAGGTGCTGGCCATGGGCGGCTCCCGCCGCGCCGCCCGCGAGCTCGGCGTGCCGGTCCGCCGGACGACGCTGGTGCTCTACGTGCTCACCGCGACGGCGGGCTGGCTGATCGGCACGCTGGCGCTGGTGCCGGCCGCGAGCGTCGGCGCCACCCCGACGCTGGTGACCGCGATCGACTATGTGGTGGTCGCCGTCATCGGCGGCTGCCTGCTCACCGGCGGCTTCGGCTCCATGGCCGGTGCCGCGGCGGGCGCGCTGCTGTACGCCGTCGCGCGCGAGGGCGTGGAGCTGGCCGGGTGGGACCAGCGCTGGTCGCAGGCGGCTCTCGGTGTCCTGCTGCTGGTCGCGCTGCTGGTGGGAGGGGCGGTGCGCGGCCGGCTGCGGGCCGCGCCGCGGTCGTGAGCGCGCCCCCGGTGCTCGAGCTGCGCGGGCTGACCGTGCGCCACGGCAGCGTCCCGGCGCTCGACCGGGTCGGCGTCACGCTGGAGGGCGGGCGGATCACCTGCGTGCTCGGGGAGAACGGGTCGGGCAAGTCCACGCTGGTCTCGGTGCTGTCGGGACTGCGCCGGCACGACGAGGGCGAGCTGCTCCTCGACGGCGTCCCGGTGCGCTTCCCCAGCCCGCGGGCTGCGCGCGCCGCGGGGATCGCGACGGTGTGGCAGGACCTCGCCGTCGCCCCGCTGCTGTCGGTGTGGCGCAACCTCTGCCTGGGCGCCGAGCCGACCCGCGGGGCGTGGCCGCTGCGGCGGCTCGACGTCGACGCCGCCCGGGAGACCACCGTGCGGGCGCTGGAGCGCATCGGCGTCACCGGCGTGGACCCCGACCAGCCGGTGAACTCGCTGCGTCCGGGGCTGCGGCAGAGCCTGGCCATCGCCCGGGCGGTGCACTACGGCGCGCGGGCGCTGGTGCTCGACGAGCCCACCGAGCCGATGACCATCGCGCAGCACACGCTGGTCGGGCAGGCGGTGCTGGGCGCGCGGGCGCAGGGGCTCGCCGTCGTCCTCGTCACCCACAACCCGCGCTACGCGCACCTGGTCGGCGACCGCTTCCTGCTGCTGGCGCGCGGCCAGGTCGCCGGCGACCTCACCCGGGCCGACGTCGACTCCGACGACCTGACCCGCCTCATGGCCGGCGGCGAGGAGCTGACCGCGCTGACCACCCGCCTGCAGGAGCTGCACCCCGAGCTCGGCGACCGCTGACCGTGCACCTCCGCGGATCTGCACCGGGCAGATCCGCGGAGGTGCACGGCCTCAGGGCACGAGGGTGGGGTCGCAGTCGCGCAGCAGCTGGGTGCAGCGCTCCTGCTCGTCGACCTCGCCGATCGCCTCGGCCGCGCGGGCCAGCACGGTGACGCAGCGCAGGAACCCGCGGTTGGGCTCGTGCGACCACGGCACCGGGCCGTAGCCCTTCCAGCCGTTCTTGCGCAGCGCGTCGAGGCCGCGGTGGTAGCCGGTGCGGGCGTAGGCGTAGGCCTCGATGGTGCGGCCGCCCTCGAGCGCCGCCTCGGCCAGTGCCGCCCAGGCCGCGCTGGCGCGCGGGTGACCGGCGGCCACCTCGGCGGGGTCGGTGCCGGCGGCCAGCGCCGCCTCGGCCTCGGGGTCGCCCGGCAGCAGGGTGGCCGGCGGCTCGCCCAGCAGGTTGTGAGAGTGAGTCATGGCTCAGGCGCTCGGCGACTGGCCGGCCGACAGCAGGTCCTCGCAGGCCTGCTGCACACGGGCGGCCATGCCCGTCTCGGCCAGCTTCATGTAGGGCCGCGGGTCGTAGGCCTTCTTGTTGCCGACCTCGCCGTCGACCTTCAGGACGCCGTCGTAGTTGCTGAACATGTGCCCGGCGATCGGCCGCGTGAAGGCGTACTGGGTGTCGGTGTCGACGTTCATCTTCACCACGCCGTAGGACAGCGCCTCGCGGATCTCCGACTGCAGCGAGCCCGAGCCGCCGTGGAAGACGAAGTTGAACGGCTTGCTGCCCTCGGGCAGGCCCAGCTCCTCGGTGACGACCTCCTGGCCCTCCTTGAGGATCTCCGGCCGCAGCTTGACGTTGCCCGGCTTGTAGACGCCGTGGACGTTGCCGAAGGTGGCCGCCAGCAGGTAGACGCCGCGCTCGCCGAGGCCGAGGTGCTTGGCCGTGGCCACGAAGTCGCCGGGGGCGGTGTAGAGCTTCTCGTTGATGTCGTGCGCGACGCCGTCCTCCTCGCCGCCGACGACGCCGATCTCGAGCTCCAGCACGATCTTGGCCGCCGCGCACTTGTCGATGAGCTCCTCGGCGATCTGGAGGTTCTCCTCCAGGTCGATCGCCGAGCCGTCCCACATGTGCGACTGGAACAGCGGCGCCTGGCCGGCGTCGACCCGGTCCTTCGACAGCGCGATCAGGGGGCGGACGTAGGAGTCGAGCTTGTCCTTGGGGCAGTGGTCGGTATGCAGCGCGACGTTGACCGGGTAGCGCTCGGCGACGACGTGCGCGAACTCGGCCAGCGCCACCGCGCCGGTGACCATGTCCTTGACCCGGGTGCCCGAGCCGAACTCGGCGCCACCGGTGGAGAACTGGATGATCCCGTCGCTGCCGGCGTCGGCGAAGCCGCGCAGGGCCGCGTTGATGGTCTCCGACGACGTGCAGTTGATGGCCGGGTAGGCGAAGCCGCCCTCCTTCGCCCGGCTGATCATGTCGGCGTAGACCTCGGGGGTCGCGATGGGCATCGGGGCACTCCTGTCGATCGACGCTGGTCGGCGGTCAGTATCGCGCCCGGGCCGGTGGTGCCGACAGCGGGCGGGTGGGGTTCATCCCCGGCGGCGCAGCACCTTGCCGGGGTTGAGCAGGCCGGCCGGGTCGAGGGCGTCCTTGATCCGGCGGTGCACGTCCAGCGACACGGTGCCGACCTCGCGCTCGAGCCACTCGACCTTGATCGAGCCGATGCCGTGCTCACCGGTGACCGTGCCGCCCAGCGCCAGCCCGAGCTCGAGGATGTCGTCGAAGGCGGCGAAGGCCCGCGCCCGCTGGCCGTCGTCGGTGGGGTCGAAGCAGATGGTCGGGTGCATGTTGCCGTCGCCGGCGTGCCCGACGACGCCGATCGTGAGCTCGCGGCGGACGGCGATCCCGTCGCAGCCGTCGAGGAAGGCCGCGATCCGCGAGCGCGGCACGGCGACGTCGTCGATGAGCGTGGCGCCGAGCTGCTCGAGCGCGGGCAGCGCCATCCGGCGGGCGGCGAGCAGCAGGTCGCCCTCGGCCGGGTCCTCGGTGGTGTGCACCAGCTGAGCGCCGGCCTCCCGGCACAGCTGCGCGAGCGCCTCCACCTCGGCGCGGGCCGCCTCTCCCCCGGTGTCGGACTGGGCCACCAACAGGGCGTGCGCGTCGCGGTCGAGGTCGGCGTGCAGCAGGTCGTCGACGGCGCGGATGCAGGTGTTGTCCATGACCTCCAGCAGGCTGGGCACCAGCCCCGTGGTGACCACGCGCTCGACCACCTGCCCGGTCTGCGCGGTGGTGGCGAACGTGGCCACGAGGGTCACCGGCTTCTGCGGCGCCGGGCGCAGCGCCAGCGTGGCCTCGGTGATGACGCCGAGGGTGCCCTCCGAGCCCACGAACAGCCGCGCCAGGTCGTAGCCGGCGACGCCCTTGACCGTGCGCCGCCCGGTGCGCAGCACCTGCCCGTCGGCGAGCACGACCTCCAGGCCGAGCACGTAGTCGGTGGTGACGCCGTACTTCACGCAGCACAGGCCGCCGGAGTTCTGCGACAGGTTGCCGCCGATCGTGCACCAGTCGTAGCTGGAGGGGTCCGGGGGATAGAACAGCCCCGAGCCCGCGACGGCGTCGCGCAGCGCCTTGTTGACCACGCCGGGCTGCACGACGGCGAGCCGGTCGGCCGGGGAGACCTCCAGGACGGCGTCCATGCGGGTCATGACGATCGTGATGGCGCCGTCGACGGCGTTGCTCGCGCCGGCCAGCCCGGAGCCCGCGCCGCGCGGCACCACGGGGACGCCGTGCCGCGAGGCCACCCGCATCACCGCGACGACGTCGGCGGTGTCGCGGGGGAAGACCACCGCGGCGGGCGTACCGGCCTCGGCGAGCATCGCCTGGTCGCGGGCGTAGCTGCTGGTGACGTCAGGGTCGGTGAGGACGCCGTCCGGACCGAGCACGGCGGCGAGCTCCTCGACCCACGCGGTGGCGAGTGTGGTCACCGCCACACCGTACGGCCGGACTCCGTGCACATCCGCGGAGATGCACGGTGCATCTCCGCGGATGTGCACGGATCACTCCAGGCCGAGGTCGGACAGCTCGAAGGCGGCGCGGTACTCCAGCCCGGCGGCCTCGACGGCGGCCCGCCCACCGCGGTCGACGATCACCGCCACGCCGATCACCTCGGCGCCGGCCTCCTGCAGCGCCTCGACGGCGGTCAGCGGGCTGCTGCCGGTGGTGGAGACGTCGTCGACGACGAGCACCGAGCGCCCGGTGACGTCGGGGCCCTCGATCCGCCGCTGCATCCCGTGGGCCTTGCCTGCCTTGCGGACCACGCACGCGTCGAGGAAGCCCTCGCCGTCGGAGGCGGCGTGCAGCATGGCCGCGGCCACCGGGTCGGCGCCGAGGGTGAGCCCGCCGACGACGTCGTAGCGCAGGTCGCCGGTCAGCTGGCGCATCACCCGGCCGACCAGCGGCGCGCCCTCGTGGTGCAGCGTCAGCCGGCGCATGTCGACGTACCAGTCGGCCTCGCGCCCGGAGGACAGCGTGACCCGCCCGTGGACGACGGCGAGGTCGACGACCAGCTCCAGCAGGCGGTCGCGGTCGGGATGGCCGGCCCCGTTCCAGGGGCCCGCCCCGAGGGACGAGGGGCGGGGGGGAACGGGGTCCTTCTGCATGGGATCGACCCTACGCACGGCACCGGCCCGGCTCCGCGAGGGAGCCGGGCCGGTGGCCGGTGCACGGTGCTCGGTGCTGAGGTGCCGGGGTGCTGGGGTGCCGGGTGGGATCAGCCGGCCGCGGGGGCCAGCACCTGGTCGACGATGTAGACGGTGGCGTTGGCGGTCTGCACGTTGCCGCAGATCACGCTGGCCGGCGTGCCGGTGACGGTCTGGGCGACGGTGAAGCTCTCGCCCGACCCCTCGATGGTGACCTCGTCGCCGGCGACGGTGGTGTGCGTGCCGGCGAGCTGGTCGGGCGAGAGCCGGCCCGGGATGACGTGGTGGGTCAGGATCTGGGTCAGCGTCGCCTGGTCGGCGAGGACGGCCTGTAGCTGGTCGGCCGGGATGGCCTCGAACGCCGGGTTGGCCGGGGCGATGACGGTGATGTCGTCGGTGGTGTTCAGCGTGTCGACCAGGTTGGCCGCGGTGACCGCCTGCACCAGCGTGGACAGGACCGGGTTGTTGCTCGCCGCGGTGGCGACCGGGTCGTCGGTCATGCCGGAGAAGCTGCCCTCGCCGTCGGCGGGGACGGCGGTGCAGCCGGCGCCGAAGGGCTCGTCACTGGCCGGCTCGGCCATCGTGCTGCTGCTCTCCATCGGCTCCGAGCTCTCCGAGGCCGACGAGCTGCTGTCCGGGGAGGAGCTGTCGCTCGCGGCGCTGGTCTCGTCGGAGCCGCAGGCGCTCAGGGTGACCGCCAGGGTGGAGGCGGAGGCCAGCAGGAGGCCGCGGGTCAGGGTGCTCTTCATGGGGGTTGTGCTCCTCGGTCGTTGGTTGCACGGTCTCACCCGGCCCGTTCGAGGGGTCGGGAGAGGCGTCTGCGGCCGGGTGGCCGAGACGGGCTCAGGGGATGGTGGGCTGCCCTGCCGGCCGGCGCCGGTGGGGCGGGACCGCTAGGTCGCGATCACCCGGATCGAGTGCAGGCCGCTCGCTCCGTTCGGGAACGGCCGGGCGCGCTCCTCGGGCTGCACCTCGCCGTCGGCCGCGGTGGCCCGGACGGTGAGCTGGTAGGAGCCGGGGGCGAAGTCGACGGGCAGCTGCCACTGCCGCCACAGGTCGGCGTCGACGGCGGGGGCGAGCTGAGCCTCCTGCCACTCGCCGTCGTCGACCCGGACCTCGACGCGCCGGATGCCGCGGGTCTGGGCCCACGCGACGCCGGCGACGGCGCGCCGCCCGGCGGGGAACTGCCGCAGCGGGGCCGGAGTGTCGATGCGCGAGGCCACCTTGATCGGGCCGTCGGCCGCCCAGTCGCGCTCGACCCAGTAGGCGTCGAAGGCGTCGTAGGTGGTGGCCTCGATCGAGGTCAGCCACTTGCAGGCGGAGACGTAGCCGTAGAGGCCGGGGATGAGCATCCGGACGGGGAAGCCGTGCTCGACGGGGAGCGGCTCACCGTTCATCCCGAAGGCGAGCATGGCGTCCTCGACATCGAGCGCCGAGCGGGTCGGGGCGCCGATGGTCATGCCGTCGACGGAGCGGCACACGAGCTGGTCGGAGCGGTCGGAGACGCCGTTCTCGCGGAGGAGGTCGCCCAGCGGGACGCCGATCCAGCGGGCGGTGCCGGCCAGCCGGCCGCCGACCTCGTTGGAGACGCAGGTGAGGGTTATGTCGCGCTCGATGACGTCGTCGCGGCCGAACAGGTCGGCCAGCGTGTAGCTGCGCGGCGAGTCGACCATCCCGCGCAGCTCGAGCCGGTAGTCGGCCGGGCGGATCTGCGGGACGGTGATGGCGGTGTCGACCCGGTAGAAGTCGCGGTTCGCGGTGAACAGCGTCGTCAGGCCCTCGACCTGCTCGGCGAGGTCGGCTCCGGCGGGCAGGGCCGGGGCCGGGGACGACGGCGTGGGGAGGGTGAGCTCGCCACGGGCGTTGCTGACGTCGAAGCGGCGCTGAAGGAGGCGCCCGCCGCCGCCGGTGACCGCGGCCGCGCCGAGGGCGACGCCGCCGGTGAGGACGAAGCGGCGGCGGTCCATGCCGCTGCCCTTGCGGTCGGCCATAGACAGCGCGCCGCGCAGCCGGTCCACGACGGCCTCGTCGGCGGTGCGGGGCGCCACCGGGGCGGAGACGGTCAGCGGGTCGACGAGCAGCAGCAGGGCGAGGACCCCGACGACGGCGCCCAGCACCGACGGCAGCGCGTCGAGCAGGCCGCCCGCCGGCCGGGTGGCCGCGGCCAGCGCCCCGAGGACGCCGAAGAGGGCGATGCCGGCCACGCCGAGGCGGCGCGACCGCAGCGACAGCAGCCCGATGAGCAGGGCATACAGCGCGACGACGATCAGCGTGCCGGCGACCAGGGCGATCTTGTCGTTCTCGCCGAAGGTGGCGATGGCGAACTGCTTGACCGGCTCGGGCACGAGCGTGATCACGGTGTCCCCGACGGCCACGACCGGCGAGGAGGCCGGCCCGACGAGCGCGGCGACCAGCTCGGCCACGCCGAGCGCGACAGCCGCGGCGAGCAGCCCGGCGAGCGCGCCGAGCAGGCGACGCGGGCCCCGGCCGGCGGGAGGCGGGGTCCCGTCCGGTCCGGTGGCCGGCGCGGGGGCCTGCTCGGTGGTGGTCACGCCCCGGGTTCGGCGTGGATCGGCGAGCGGTTCATCCAGGTTGGTCACGATGGGATAACGGGCACCCGGGTTGTGTGCCCGTTCCGGATCAGAGGCCGCGGGCGCGCTGCCAGCCGCGGTACCGGTACCACTCGCTGGCCGGCTTCTGCGCCAGCGTGACGACGCCGACCAGGATCAACAGGTACTGGACGAGGGACAGGACGGTCAGCAGACCGGGCAGCGGCGAGCCGAACAGGCTGACGAGGCCGGACACCAGCGCCAGGCCACCGAGCACCCAGAGCACGATGCGGGCCCAGTTGCGCCCCTGCCAGGCGAACCACACGAACATGAGCTCGAGGGCGACGAAGACCAGCCCGAAGACGACGCCGACCAGGATGACGCCGGTGCCTGCGGCGTCGGTGACGCCGGAGTAGTCCGCCGGGTCGAGCCCCTGGTCGAGCAGGGCCTGGTCGACCAGCTCGTCGAGCTGCGCGAAGGTCAACACGGAGCTGACGAGGGCCAGCAGGATGCTCGCCACCCAGGCGCCGACGCCCAGCCGCACGGCCTGCGGGCGCTCGACCGGCGGAGGCGCGCCCCATGCGTCGGGCGCGGCGGGCGCGGACCCGTAGCCCCCGGAGGGCTGCTGGGAGTAGGGGTGCTGCCCGTACGGCTGTCCGTACGGCTGCTGCCCCTGCTGGTCCCAGCCCTGCGGTCCCTGTCCTGCGGTCATGTCCGTCCTCTCCCGTGCGATCGCCCGCATGATGATCGACCGATCGCCGCCCGGCCACCCTCCGACGCGCGGCGGGCCCGCCGTCCCCGGAGGGACGACGGGCCCAGGAAGCCGAGCGGGCGGCCACTCTGCAGGGCCCCGCCGCGAGCGCGCGAGCGGTGGGGGCAGAGGGGTCCTTGCTCAGGCGCGGCGGACGGTCAGCCCGGCGTCGGCGTCGCCGCCTGCGACGTCGGCCGGCCAGTCGACGACGACCTCGTCGCCGTCGCGGACCTCGCCGCTCAGCAGCGCGCGGGCCAGCGGGTCACCGATGGCCGACTGCACGAGCCGGCGCAGCGGGCGGGCGCCGTACACGGGGTCGAACCCGTTGAGCGCCAGCCACTCGCGGGCGGCGTCGGTGACCGTGAGCGTCAGCCGGCGGGCGGCCAGACGGCGGGCGAGCACGGCCACCTGGATGTCGACGATCCCGGCCAGCTCCTCGCTGCCCAGGGCACGGAACACCACGACGTCGTCGAGGCGGTTGAGGAACTCCGGCTTGAAGTGCGACCGGACCACCTCCATGACCGCGTCGCGCCGCCGCAGCTCCGGCACCGACTGGTCGGCGATCAGCTGCGACCCGAGGTTCGACGTCAGGATCAGGATCGTGTTGCGGAAGTCGACCGTGCGGCCCTGCCCGTCGGTGAGCCGGCCGTCGTCGAGGACCTGCAGCAGCACGTCGAAGACGTCGGGGTGGGCCTTCTCCACCTCGTCGAGCAGCACGACGGTGTAGGGGCGCCGCCGGACCGCCTCGGTGAGCTGTCCGCCGGCCTCGTAGCCGACGTAGCCGGGCGGGGCGCCGACCAGGCGGGCCACCGAGTGCTTCTCGGAGTACTCGCTCATGTCGATGCGGACCATCGCCCGCTCGTCGTCGAACAGGAACTCCGCCAGCGCCTTGGCCAGCTCGGTCTTGCCGACGCCGGTGGGCCCGAGGAACAGGAACGAGCCGGTGGGCCGGTCGGGGTCGGAGATGCCGGACCGGGCCCGGCGCACGGCGTCGGAGACGGCGCGGACGGCGTCGGGCTGGCCGACGACCCGCTGGGCGAGCCCGTCCTCCATCCGCAGCAGCTTCTGCGTCTCGCCCTCGAGCAGCCGGCCGGCGGGGATGCCGGTCCAGGCCTGGACGACCTCGGCGATGTCGTCGGGGCCGACCTCCTCCTTGAGCATGGAGGCCTGGGCCTCGACCTCGTCCTCGGCCGTGGCGAGCTGCTTCTCCAGCTGCGGGATCCGGCCGTAGCGCAGCTCGGCGACGCGGGCGAGGTCGCCCTCGCGCTCGGCGCGCTCGGACTCGGTGCGCAGCCGCTCCAGCTCCTCCTTGACCTGCTGGATCCGGACGATCGCGCCCTTGTCCTGCTGCCAGCGCGCGGTCAGCTCGGCGAGCTCCTGCCGGCGGTCGGCCAGGTCGCTGCGCAGCACCGCCAGCCGGTCCAGGGAGGCGGCGTCGTCCTCCTTGGCCAGCGCCATCTCCTCGATCTCCATGCGGCGCACGGCGCGCTCGACCTCGTCGACCTCGACCGGCCGGCTGTCGATCTCCATGCGCAGCCGGCTGGCGGCCTCGTCGACCAGGTCGATCGCCTTGTCGGGGAGGAAGCGGGCCGTGACGTACCGGTCGGACAGGGTGGCGGCGGCGACGATCGCGGCGTCGGTGATCCGGACGCCGTGGTGCACCTCGTAGCGCTCCTTGAGCCCGCGCAGGATCCCGATGGTGTCCTCGACCGAGGGCTCGCCGACGAAGACCTGCTGGAAGCGCCGCTCGAGGGCGGGGTCCTTCTCGATGTGCTCGCGGTACTCGTCGAGCGTCGTCGCGCCGACCATCCGCAGTTCGCCGCGGGCCAGCATCGGCTTGATCATGTTCCCGGCGTCCATGGCCGAGTCGCCGGTGGCGCCGGCGCCGACGATGGTGTGCAGCTCGTCGATGAAGGTGACCACCTGGCCCTCGGCCTCGGTGATCTCCTGCAGCACGGCCTTGAGCCGCTCCTCGAACTCACCGCGGTACTTGGCGCCGGCCACCATCGCGGCCAGGTCCAACGCCATCAGCCGCTTGCCCTTGAGGCTCTCGGGGACGTCGCCGGCCACGATGCGCTGGGCCAGGCCCTCGACGATCGCCGTCTTGCCGACGCCGGGCTCGCCGATCAGCACGGGGTTGTTCTTGGTGCGGCGGGAGAGCACCTGCACGACGCGGCGGATCTCGGCGTCGCGGCCGATGACCGGGTCGATCTTCCCCTCGCGGGCGCGCTCGGTGAGGTCGACGGCGAACTTCTGCAGTGCCTGGAAGGTGCTCTCGGGGTCGGCCGTGGTGACCTTGCGGTTGCCGCGCACGGTGCGGAAGGCGGCCAGCAGGGCGTCGCGGGTGGCACCGGCGCTGGTGAGCACCGCGCCGGCCTCGCCCTCGGAGCCGGCCAGACCGACCAGCAGGTGCTCGGTGGAGACGTACTCGTCGCCCAGCGCGCTGGCCTGCTCACCGGCGGCGTTGACCACCCGCAGCAGCTCGCGCGAGGCCTGCGGGGCGGGCACGGTGGCGCCACTGACGCTGGGCAGCCGGCGCAGCGCGGCCTCGGCCTTGGCCCGGACCTCGGCCGGGTCGGCGCCGACGGCGGTCAGCAGGGGGCCGGCAATGCCGTCGGACTGCTGCAGGAGCGCCACGAGCAGGTGCAGGGGCTCGAGGCCGGCCTGCCCCCGGTCGACCGCCAGCCGCTGGGCGGCCGCGAACGCCTCCTGCGAACGGGTGGTCAGCTTGCTCTCCATGGTCGGTGCTGTCGCTCCTTCTGTCAGGGGTGCCGGGAACGCCCCGGCGCGGTGCTGGTCTCGAGCCGTCCAACGGTCGAGGAGTTGAGTCTGTTCCGCTCAACCTCGACGGGCACCGACCGGTCGGCGACATTTCGCGTCCGGGGGGTTGACGCTCGACACAACTGCATGCCACGCGACCTGGTTGTCCCTACACTTCTGTCATGACGATGACGAGCGGGGACCCGCACCTCCCCGCCCCGAGCGTGGCCCTCGACGACCAACTGTGCTTCGCGCTGTACGCGGCCTCGCGCGCGATGACCGCCCGGTACCGGCCGATGCTCGAGGAACTGGGGCTGACCTATCCCCAGTACCTGGTCATGATGCTGCTCTGGGAGGAGGACCACCAGACGGTCGGCCAGCTCGGCGCCCGCCTGGCCCTGGACAGCGGCACGCTCTCCCCGCTCCTCAAGCGGCTCACCGCGGCCGGCCTGGTCACGCGGCACCGCCGCGTGGAGGACGAGCGGTCGGTGGCGATCGCGCTCACCGACAGCGGCCGGGCCCTGCGGGACAAGGCCTTCGCCATCTCGCAGGACATGATCTGCGCCCTCGACCTGGACGTGGAGTCCTTCGCCGACCTCAAGCAGACCCTCAACGTGCTGACGCAGCGCGTCACCGAGGCGCCCCGCTCCTCCTGACCCGACGGGTTGCCCGCAACCGATCGGGGTAGGGCCGCCTGGTCCCGCGTGCCGGCGAGACCACGCCGGCACGCCCCCCGACCGGAAGGCAGCCCTGATGCCCACCCGCACCGCACGCACCGCCTGGAACGGCACCCTCGAGCAGGGCTCCGGCCAGGTCGAGCTGACCAGCTCGAAGGTCGGCACCTACGAGGTGAACTTCCCCAAGCGCGCTGCCGACGACGCCGGCGGCACGACCAGCCCCGAGGAGCTCGTCGCGGCGGCCCACTCCGCGTGCTTCGCGATGCAGCTGTCGGCCAACATCGCCCAGGCCGGCGGCACGCCGCAGTCCCTCGAGGTGCAGGCCGACGTCTCCCTCGGCCCGGACCAGGCCAACGGCGGCTTCACGCTCACCGGCATCACGCTCACCGTGCGCGGCGAGGTCGACGGCCTCGACGCCGCCGCCTTCGAGAAGGCCGCCCAGGAGGCCAAGGCCGGGTGCCCCATCAGCAAGGCGCTGGCCGGCGTCGACATCACCCTGGACGCCGCCCTCGAGTCCTGATGTAAGGACCCCCTGCCCCCCGCCACTCGCGAGCTCGCGGCGGGCCCCTGCAGCGGGGCCGAAAACGACGGCCCGCTCCCCTGCCGGGGAGCGGGCCGTCGTCGTCGGGAGGTCAGGCGGCGTCGGCCACCGTCGGCCGGGACTCGCGCTGCAGCCGCTCCTCGCCGCTCTCGGTGCGCAGGGCGACCTCGTGGATCAGCACGATGGCCGCGACGGCGACCACGGCGATGATCGCCGAGACGAGGAAGATCCGGCCGGTCGCGTCGCCGTAGGACACCCGGATGAGCTCCTGGATGGCCGGCGGCGCGTCCTTGAGGTCGGCCAGCCCGACGCTGCCCGAGCCGGTGCCGGCCGCGGCCAGCTCCGGCGGCAGGCCGGCCGCGATCAGGTCGCCGACCCGGTTGCTGAGCACCGCGCCGAGAACCGAGACGCCGATGGTGCCGCCCAGGCTGCGGAAGAACGCCACGGCGGAGGACGCCGCGCCGAGGTCGGTGGCGGCCACGGTGTTCTGCACCGCGAGCACCAGGTTCTGCATCGTCATGCCGATGCCGACGCCCAGGACGAACAGGAAGACGCCGAGCAGCACCATGTTCGTCTCGTGGTCGATCGTCGCCAGCAGGGCGAAGCCGGCGGTGACCAGCAGCGAGCCGGCCACGAGGAACCGCTTCCACCGGCCGTGGCGGGTGATGAGGATGCCCGACACGGTGGAGGAGACCAGCAGGCCGCCGACCATGGGGATCGTCAGCAGGCCGGCCGCCGTCGGCGAGTAGCCGCGGGAGATCTGCAGGTACTGGCCGAGGAAGACCGTCGAGCCGAACATCGCGACACCGATGGCGACGCTGGCCACGATCGCGAGGGTCGTCGTCCGGTCGCGGAACAGCCGCAGCGGGACGATCGGCTCGGCCGCCCGGAGCTCGGTGACGACGAAGGCGACGATGGCCACGACGCTGCCGGCGAGGAACAGCGCCGTCTCGACCGAGGCCCACGCGAACTGGTCGCCGGCGAGGGTGACCCAGATGAGCAGCCCCGAGACGCCGGCGGTCAGGAACGCGGCACCGAGGTAGTCGATGCGCACCCGGCGCCGGGTCACCGGCAGGTGCAGCGTGCGCTGCAGCAGCACCAGCGCGACGACGGCGAAGGGGACGCCGACGTAGAAGCACCAGCGCCAGCCGAGCCAGCTGGTGTCGACCAGCAGGCCGCCGAGCAGCGGGCCGCCGACGGTGGCCACGGCCATGACACCGCCGAGCAGGCCGGAGTACCGGCCGCGCTCGCGGGGGCTGATCATCGCGGCCATCGCGATCTGGACCAGCGCCTGCAGGCCGCCGAGGCCCAGACCCTGGAGCACGCGCCAGCCGATGAGCGTGCCCACCGACTGCGACAGGCCGGCCAGCATCGAGCCGACGATGAAGATGACGATCGACAGCTGGATCAGCAGCTTCTTGCTGAACAGGTCGGAGAGCTTGCCCCAGATCGGCGTGGACGCCGTCGAGGCCAGCAGCGTCGCGGTGACCACCCAGGTGTACTGGCTCTGGCTGCCGCGCAGGTCGGTGATGATCGTGGGCAGGGCGTTGGAGACGACGGTCGAGGACAGGAACGCCACGAACATCGCCAGCAACATCCCCGAGAGCGCCTCGAGGATCTGCCGGTGCGTCATGCGCCCCTGTTGCTCGGCGGGCGCCTGCGTCCCCGGTGCGGCCGCGCTCGGCTCGCGGGTGGTGGTCACGGTGCTCCTGGACTGCTCGGTGCGGGTGGGGGACTGCTCGGTGCGGGAAGTGGTCACGGGGCGGCCCCGACGGCGGGGCGGGCCGGCGGCTGCGCGGCGCGGTCGAGGTCGTCGGTCAGCCGCTCGATCAGCGCGCTGAGCAGGCGGGCGTCGTCCTCGTCCCAGCCGGCGAGGGCCTCGACGGCCCATTCCGCGCGCAGCGCACGGGTCTGGGCGAGCGCGGTGGCGCCGGCGGGCGAGAGCCGGATGAGGCTGGCGCGCCCGTCGTGCGGGTCGGGCCGGCGCTCGACCAGGCCGGACCGCTCGAGGGCGGTCACCTGGCGGCTGGCGACGGAGACGTCGACACCGGCCTGCGCGGCCAGCGCGCTGCAGCGCTGCTCGCCGTCGCGCTCGAGCGGGACGAGCAGCGCCCAGCCGAAGGAGGGCAGCTCGCCGTAGAGGGAGTCCGCCGCGCGGCTGGACAGGTGCCGGCCGGCCCGGACGAGACAGGCGATGCCGGCGGTGAGCCGCTCGCGCGTCGAGGTGGAGAGGGGCATGGCGTCCTCGTCGAGAGGTGATTGCAGACCGCAACCATACATCCGGTTGGTTGCTGTCTACAACCAGCTACCTCTCCGGCGTGTTCCGCACACACGACGACGGCGCCCGGACCGAGGAGGTCCGGGCGCCGTCGGGTGTCCGTGGATCGGGCGGGCGGGTCAGGAGGGCGGGACCGTGCCCGCCTCGCGCGCCTCGCCCAGCCGGTTGAGCCGGGCCAGCAGCTCACCGAGGACGGTGATGTCCTCGGCCGGCCAGCCGGAGAGGTCGGCCTCCCAGCGCTCGCGCCGCGCGTTCCGGATCCGGGCCAGCCGGGCCGCACCCTCGGCCGTCGGGGTGAGCACCTGGGCCCGGCCGTCGGCGGGGTCGGCCTCGCGGTCGACCAGGCCGAGGGCGACCAGCGAGGACACCTGCCGGCTGACCGTGCTCTTGTCCAGGCCGAGGCGGGCGACCAGGTCGCTGGCGCGCAGCGGGCCGGCGTCGGCCAGGAGCGCCAGCAGCCCGTAGGCCGCGCCGTCGAGGTCGGGGTGCAGCTCGCGGGCCAGGCGGGCCGAGATCGCCCGCGACCGGCGCAGCAGCAGCCCGATCTCGCGCTCGAGCCGCACGAAGGACTCGTGCGGGTCCGCGGGCGTGCTCGTCACGTCCCCATCCACGACGGCGGCGCCGCGGGGGTTCCCGCTCACCGCTGCGACTCCCGCGGGCGCCACACGACCAGCGCGGAGGTCGCCTGCCGCAGCGGCACGATGTCGGTGCCCACGAGGTCGCGGCCGTAGCCGCTGGCGAGCGCCGACTCGGCCGACATCCGGCGGTGCTCGGACCGCTCGAGCTCGCCGATCAGCTCGTGCACCCGCTGCTGCAGGGCCTCGACCTGCGACTCCAGGTCGATGATCCGCTTGATGCCAGCCAGGTTGACGCCGTCCTCCTGGGACAGGCGCTGGACCTCCCGCAGCAGCGCGACGTCCCGCGGGCTGTAGCGGCGCCCGCCACCGGGTGTACGGCCGGGGGTGACCAGGCCGAGCCGGTCGTACTGGCGCAGCGTCTGGGCGTGCATGCCGGCCAGCTGCGCGGCCACCGAGATGACGAACACGGGGGCGTCGTCGGCCACGGCGCGGGCACCGTCGGCGCGCTCGCGGCCCCCGGTGCCCGGGGCGCTCACCGGGTGCTCCCGCGCTCGGCGTTGCGGGCCTGGGTGGCCGCGGTGATCTGCGGCCGGGGGTCACCCAGTTCGGCGTCGAGGGTCTTCACCGCCCGCTCGGCCTCGGCCGACAGCCGCTGCGGAACGGCGACCTCGACGGTCACCAGCAGGTCGCCGTTGCGGCCGCGGCCGGGCACTCCCCTGCCCCGGACCCGCAGCGTGCGGCCACTCGCGGTGCCGGCGGGCACCTTGAGGGTGACGTTGCCGTCCAGCGTGGGGACGGTCAGCGTCGTCCCGAGGACGGCCTCGGGGAAGGTGATCGGCACGGTGAGGGTGAGGTCGTCACCCTTACGGCTGAACAGGTCGTGGTCGCTGACGTGCACGACGACGAACAGGTCGCCCGCCGGACCGCCGCGCCGCCCGGGCGCGCCCTTGCCGGCCAGCCGGATGCGCTGGCCGTCCTTGACGCCGGCCGGGATCCGCACGGTGATGGTGCGGGTCTGGGTGGTGACGCCGTCGCCGTGGCAGGTCGGGCACGGGTCGTCGACCACCTGGCCGGTGCCGCGGCAGGCGCGGCACGGCTCGGAGAAGGCGAACGCGCCCTGGCTGCGACTGGTGACGCCGGCCCCGCCGCAGACCTCGCAGGTGTGCGGCGAGGTGCCGGGCCTGGCCCCGGTGCCGGTGCAGGTCGGGCAGGTGCCCGGGCTCTGCATCCGCAGCGGCACGGTGACACCGAGGACGGACTCCTCGAACGAGAGCGTCGCCTCGGTCTCGACGTCCTGCCCGCGGGCCGGCCCGGACGCCGCCTGGGAGCGGGCCCGGGCCGAGCCCGGCGCGGCACCGCCGCCGCCGCCGCCGCCGAACAGGCCGCCGAAGAGGTCGCCCAGGCCGCCGGCGCGCGCGCCGGCCCCGGAAGCGGCCTGGCCGAAGAGGTCACCCAGGTCGAACGGCTGTCCGCCGCCCGAGCCCGGGAACCCGCCGGGGAAACCGGCCCGCGCCCCGGCGCCGCCGGAGCCGAACAGCCGCCGGGCGTCGTCGTACTCGCCGCGCCGCTTGGGGTCGGAGAGCACGTCGTAGGCCTCGGAGACCTCCTTGAAGCGGGCCTCGGCGTCGGCGTTGCCCGGGTTCTTGTCCGGGTGCAGGTCCCGCGCCAGCGCGCGGTAGGCCTTCTTGATCTCCGCGGCGTCGGCGCCCTGGGAGACGCCGAGCGCGGCGTAGTAGTCCTTCTCGATGAAGTCCCGAGTGCTCATCGGGCGCCTCCTCCCTGGTCCTCGTCGGTCCGCATGTCGCGGTCGGTCGCGGCGGTCAGCCGGCGGCCGGGGTCTCCCCCGGCGCACTCTCGCCGGCCGGCTCGGGCGCGGCGCCCGAGGGCTCGCTCACCGACACCATCGCCGTCCGCAGCACGCGGTCGCCGCGGCGGAAACCCGGCCGCAGGACCGTCGTCGCGGTCGGCACGGTGACCTCGTCGGACGTGTCGTGGAGGACCGCCTCGTGCAGCGACGGGTCGAACGGGTCGCCGGCGACGCCGAAGGCCTCCACGCCCAGGCCGTCGAGCAGCCCGAGGACGCGGTCGGCCACGACCTTGAAGGCGCCGGTCAGGTCGCCGTGGTCCCGGGCCCGCTCGATGTCGTCGACGATCGGGAACAGCTGGGCGGCGAACCGCTCGGCCGCCTGGTCGACGACGAGCGTGCGGTCGCGGTCGACCCGCCGCCGGTAGTTGGCGTACTCCGCGGTGACCCGCTGGAGGTCCTCGGTGCGCTCGGCCAGCTGGCGCGACAGGTCACCGTCGGCGGTGCTGTCGGCCGGCGCCTGGACGGGCGCCTCCGGGACGGCCGTCTCGTTCTCGGTCATCTGCTCCCCTGGCGATGGGTGGGCCGGTGTCTGTTCCGGAGCCGGGCGGGGCGGGACGCCGGCCGGCTGCTCGCCGGCCGGCGTCCGCACCTCACCGCTGACGGGGTCGATCCGCCGCTTGTCACGGATCACGACCCGCGGCTGCTCGTCCCCCTGGCTCATCGGCGGTCGGTGTCCTCGTCGACGATCTCGGCGTCGACGACGTCGTCGTCGCCGGACGGGGCCGACGCGCCGGCGGCACCCGCCGGGCCGGCACCGTCACCGGTCGCGGCACCCGCGTCGGCCTGCTGGGCGTAGAGCGCCCCGCCGACCTCCTGCGAGACGCGGGCGACCTTCTCCTGCGCCGACTTGATCGCGGCGATGTCCGAGCCGCCGAGGGCGGAGCGCAGCTCGGTCAGGGCCTCGCCGAGCTCCTCCTTCTTGTCGGCCGGGATGCGCTCGCCGTTCTCCGCGAGGAACTTCTCGGTCTGGTACTGCAGCGACTCGGCGAGGTTGCGGGTCTCGGCCTCGTCGCGGCGGCGCTTGTCCTCCTCGGCGTGGGCCTCGGCGTCGCGCATCATCCGCTCGATGTCCTCCTTGGGGAGGGCCGAGCCGCCGGTGATGGTCATCGACTGCTCCTTGCCCGTGCCGAGGTCCTTGGCGTGGACGTGCACGATGCCGTTCGCGTCGATGTCGAAGGCGACCTCGATCTGCGGGACGCCGCGCGGCGCCGGCGGCAGGCCGGTCAGCTCGAACATGCCGAGCTTCTTGTTGTACATCGCCATCTCGCGCTCGCCCTGGAAGACCTGGATCTGCACGGAGGGCTGGTTGTCGTCGGCCGTCGTGAAGATCTCGGAGCGCTTGGTCGGGATCGTGGTGTTGCGCTCGATGAGCTTGGTCATGATCCCGCCCTTGGTCTCGATGCCCAGGGACAGCGGGGTGACGTCGAGCAGCAGGACGTCCTTGACCTCGCCCTTGAGGACACCGGCCTGCAGCGCGGCGCCGATGGCGACGACCTCGTCGGGGTTGACGCCCTTGTTGGGGTCCTTGCCGCCGGTCAGCTCGCGCACCAGCTCGGTGACGGCCGGCATGCGGGTCGAGCCACCCACCAGGACGACGTGGTCGATCTCGCCGACGGAGATGCCGGCGTCGCGGATCGCCTGGTTGAACGGCGCGCGGGTGCGGTCGAGCAGGTCCTGGGTGAGGCGCTGGAACTCCGCGCGGGTCATCGTGACGTCGAGGTGCAGGGGGCCCTCGGCGCCGGCGGTGATGTAGGGCAGGTTCACGTTGGTCGACTGCGCGCCGGACAGCTCGATCTTGGCCTTCTCGGCGGCCTCGCGGAGCCGCTGCATGGCCAGCTTGTCCTTGGACAGGTCGATGCCGTTCTGGGCGTTGAACGTCTGCACCAGGTGCTTGACGACCCGCTCGTCCCAGTCGTCGCCGCCGAGGTGGTTGTCACCGGCGGTGGCCTTCACCTCGATGACGCCCTCGCCGATCTCGAGCAGCGAGACGTCGAAGGTGCCGCCGCCGAGGTCGAAGACGAGGATCGTCTGCTCGGTCTCGCCCTTGTCCAGACCGTAGGCCAGCGCGGCCGCGGTGGGCTCGTTGACGATGCGCAGGACGTTGAGGCCCGCGATCTCGCCGGCCTCCTTGGTGGCCTGGCGCTGCGCGTCCTCGAAGTAGGCCGGGACGGTGATGACGGCGTCGGTCACCGGCTCGCCCAGGTAGGTCTCGGCGTCGCGCTTGAGCTTCTGCAGGATGCGGGCGCTGATCTCCTGCGGCGTGTACTTCTTGCCGTCGATCTCGCCGGTCTGCCACGTCGTGCCCATGTGGCGCTTGACCGACCGGATGGTGCGGTCGACGTTGGTGACCGCCTGGTTCTTCGCCGACTGGCCCACCAGGACCTCGCCGTTCTTGGCGAAGGCCACGACCGAGGGCGTGGTGCGCGAGCCCTCGCTGTTGGCGATGACCGTCGGCTCGCCGCCCTCCAGGACGGTGACGACGGAGTTGGTGGTGCCGAGGTCGATGCCGACCGCTCGTGCCATGGAGCTGGCTCCTCTTCCGTGTGCGGTGTGGTGCGGGTGTCAGGGGGTCGGTCGAGGGAGCGTCTCGCCTTGCGCGAGGTCCACTCAACTTTCCTGCCCAGACTAACGGCAGACCGCGCGGAGGTGTTCCCGGGGGCCGGTACACGACACCGTCGTCCCGCTACCGCTACCGCTACCGCCACCGCCACCGCCGCCGCCGCCACTGGCCGGCCGGACACCACCCTCACCGCGCGGTGCCCGACCTCGCGTTGCGGGGTGGGGTCGGGCACCACACGGGGAGGGCGATCCACACCTCCGGCCGCCCTCCACAGTCCGGCGCCCTTCGACCTGAGGAGGGAGGGAGCCCGCCACGGTGACGGTGTGCACCCCGTTCTCCGCGCCGCGGCCGAGCGCCAGTGGGGCCTGTTCACCGCCGTCGACGCGCGCCGCGCGGGCTACGGCCACGACGAGATCCGCGTCCTGTGCGCCACCGGCGGCTGGGTGCGCCTGCGCCGCGGCGTCTACACGACCGCGGCCCGACTGGCCGACCTCGGGGACCGTCGGCACGGCGTGGACTGCCTGGCGGCCCTGCTCTCCCTCGACCGGCCCGGCGCCGTCGTCAGCCACGGCTCGGCCGCCCTGCTCTTCGGCCTGCCGGTCTGGACGGGGCTGGACCCCACCGTGCGGCTCACCGACCCGGCGCAGTGGCGGGCGGGTTCGGCCTTCCGCATGTCGTGCGCACCCCTGAGCCCCGGCGAGGTCGTTCGGCGCGGCCCCTTCCGGCTCACCTCGACGGCCCGCACCCTGGTCGACTGCGCCCGGGAGTGGCCGCTGGAGGACGCCGTCGTAGCCATGGACGCCGCCCTCCTGGCCGGGTGGACGACACCCCAGGACCTCTCGCACGCGGTGGCAGCGCAGGCATCCTGGCGTGGCGCACCGCGGGCGCGGCGTGCGATCGGGCTGGCCGACGGGCGCGCAGAGTCCCCGCTGGAGACGCGCGGACGGCTGCGCATCCTCGGGGCGGGGCTGCCCACCCCGGAGCTGCAGGTCGAGATCCGGAGCGACGGGCGGCTCGTCGGCGTCGTCGACGCGTGGTTCGACGACGCCGCGGTCGCCGTCGAGTTCGACGGGCGGGTGAAGTACACCCGGCCGTGGCGCGACCGCTCCGCCGCACAGGTCCTGTGGGAGGAGAAGCGGCGCGAGGACGAACTCCGCGCCCTGGGCATCCGCGTCGTCCGCATCGCCGACGCCGACCTCGGCGACCCCTGGCCGGCCACGGCCGACCGCGTGGCCGGGCTGCTCGGCACGCCCGGGCCGGCGACCCGGCCGTTCACGGCCACCCCCCGGGCCCTCGGGCGACGGCAGTCCGCGTGAGCAGACCGCGCCGCGTGGTGCCCGCCCTCGCGCCGCAGCGTGAGGTCGGGCACCACACGGCGAGGACGGCGAGGTGGGGATGGCGGCGCGGGGTCCGGGCGGAGTTCCAGCGGCGGTGACCGGGGCGTGATGCGGGCCCGTGAGCCCGGTCACCTCCCTGGCGGACGGCGCAGCGCCAGAAACACCGGCGCGACGTGTTCCACGCCTGCAGGGAATCGGCGAACGTGCAGCTCGGCGCGGTGCGAGTGGACGGGGAGCACCGTCGGAGGGGCCGGATCGGGGCGCGGCGCCCACGGTTACCAGCGAGTAACCTGCGCGTCGGCCAGCTATCGTGCTGGGCTGCGTGGGCACAGCCGCCCGCGCGCGATCCGCCGCCGGCCCCGCGGGCCGGTGACGGCGGCGAGACCCCTCTCGCCGGCCGGTGCGGACGGAGCCAACCGACGCCGGCAGGCGTGGGGAGAGGGAATCATGACGGGCCCCCTGCAGGTCGTGCTGGGCACGATCAGCGTGCTGTTCCTCATCGTGGCCGTCGTCTTGGCCTACCGGGCGGTGCGCGCGATGGTGCGCATCATCCGCACCGGCCAACCCGACAGCACCCGCAACGGACCGGTCGGCCCGCGGCTGAAGACCCTCGTGGTCGAGTCGCTCGGCCACACCCGGATGCTCAAGTGGTCGGCCATCGGCGCCGCCCACTGGTTCGTGTTCGTCGGCTTCTACGGCCTGTTCCTCACGCTGGTCGAGGCCTTCGGTGAGGTCTGGAACCCGGCCTTCCACCTGCCGCTCATCGGCGAGTGGGGCATCTGGAACCTGTTCGCCGACGTCATCGGCACCGGCACGATCCTCGGCATCCTGTACCTGATCTACCGGCGCCAGAAGGACCACCCGCGCCGCCAGGGCCGCACCAGCCGCTTCGCCGGCTCCAACGAGGGTCGCGGCTACTTCGTCGAGGCCGTCGTCCTGACCGTCGGCGTCTGCATCCTGCTGATCCGCGCGCTGAAGATCTCCTCCGGCCTGACCGAGGCCCCCACCTGGTCGCACCCGGTCTCGAGCCTGGTCGCCACGGTGCTGCCCGACAGCCCCGACCTGCTCAGCGTCGTCGCGTTCGTGAAGATCGTCGTCTCGCTCGCCTGGCTCGTGGTGATCAGCCGCATCCTCAACATGGGCGTCGCCTGGCACCGCTTCAGCGCGTTCTTCAACATCTACTGGAAGCGGAACGACGACGGCAGCGTCGCGCTCGGCCCGCTGCAGCCCATGACCTCGAACGGCAAGCCGATCGACTTCGAGGACCCGGGCGAGGACGACGTCTTCGGTCGCGGCAAGATCGAGGACTTCACCTGGAAGGGGATGCTCGACTTCACGACCTGCACCGAGTGCGGGCGGTGCCAGAGCCAGTGCCCTGCCTGGAACACGGGCAAGCCGCTGTCTCCCAAGATGGTGATCATGGACCTGCGGGACCACCTGTACGCCAAGGCCCCGTACCTGCTCGGTGAGAAGACGGCGTCGGAGACCGCCCCCGACTACGACATCCTCAAGCCCAGCGACGAGCAGGTCTGGGCCTCGGGCTACGCCCGCATCGAGGGCACCAACGACGCCCAGGCACACCGCCCGCTGGTGGGCACCCTCGAGGAGGGCGGGGTCATCGACCCCGACGTGCTGTGGAGCTGCACCAACTGCGGCGCCTGCGTCGAGCAGTGCCCGGTCGACATCGAGCACGTCGACCACATCGAGGACATGCGCCGCTACCAGGTGCTCATCGAGTCGAACTTCCCGTCCGAGGCCGGCGTGATGCTGCGCAACCTCGAGAACCGCGGCAACCCCTGGGGCGTCAGCCCGAGCACCCGCGAGGACTGGATCAAGGAGGTCGACTTCGAGGTCCGCATGGCCGACGGCCCGCTGCCCTACGACGTCGAGTACCTGTTCTGGGTCGGCTGCGCCGGCGCCATCGACGACCGCGCCAAGAAGGTCACCAAGGCCGTCGCCGAGCTGCTCAACACGGCGGGCGTCGAGTTCGCCGTCCTGGGCTCGGGCGAGACCTGCTCGGGCGACCCGGCCCGCCGCATGGGCAACGAGTTCGTCTTCCAGATGATGGCCCAGGAGAACGTCGAGACCCTCAACGGCGTCTTCGAGGGCCGCGTGCCGGGCACCCGCAAGATCGTCACCACCTGCCCGCACTGCTTCAACTCGCTGGGCCGCGAGTACCCGCAGGTCGGCGGCGAGTACGAGGTCGTGCACCACACGCAGCTGCTCAGCCAGCTGGTGGAGGAGGGCCGGCTCACCCCGGTCACCCCGGTCGACCGCAAGGTCACCTACCACGACCCGTGCTTCCTCGGCCGGCACAACAAGGTCTACACGCCGCCGCGGGAGATCCTCGACAGCGTGCAGGGCCTCTCCACCCAGGAGATGCACCGCTGCAAGGACCGCGGCTTCTGCTGCGGCGCCGGCGGCGCGCGCATGTGGATGGAGGAGAAGATCGGCAAGCGGATCAACGTGGAGCGCACCGAGGAGGCCCTCGGCCTCGACCCGGACGTCATCTCCACCGCGTGCCCGTTCTGCATCACGATGCTGTCGGACGCCCTGACGTCGAAGAAGCAGAACGGCGAGGCCGCCGAGCACGTCGAGGTCCTCGACGTCAGCCAGATCCTGCTCCGCTCGATGGCGCCGGTCGGCACCCCGGGCACCGAGCACGGCGCCGAGGTCGGCACCGCCGACGACGACGTCGCCGGCACCGGCTCGGCCGCCACGGGACACGGCCCGCAGGCGTAGCGCAGCAGCACCCCGACGGACGCCGTCGGCGAGGTCCACCCTCGCCGGCGGCGTCCGTCGTCTGCGGGGGCATGTCCACGCGAACGGTTGGCCTGTGCACCCGCCTCCGGCCGCGGCGGGGGACGGGGGGACCATCGACGGGTGACCCGCACGGCCGACGACGCTCCCCCGATCCCCACGGCCGGCGACTCCCGGCGCGGCCTGCTGCTCGTCGCGATCGCGATCGTGCTGACCGCCGCGAACCTGCGGACGGCGGTGACCACGGTCGGCCCGGTGCTCGAGGAGCTCGAGGAGGGCCTCGGCGTCTCCAGCGCGGCGGCCGGCGTGGTGACGACGCTGCCGGTGCTGTGCTTCGCGGCCATCGGGTTCGCCGGTCCGCCGCTGGCCGCGCGGTTCCGCGACGCGCACGTGCTCGCCGGCGCGCTGCTGACGATGGCCGCCGGGCTGGTGCTGCGGGCCGTCGTCGACTCCTTCCCGCTGTTCCTCGCCGGCACCGTGCTGGCCATGGTCGGCGGGGCGCTGGGCAACGTGCTGCTGCCCGGCCTGGTCAAGCGCTGGTTCCCCGAGCGGACCGGGCTGCTCATCGGTGCCTACAGCGCCAGCATGGCCATCGGCGGCGCCGTCGCCGCGGTCTCCACCGCCCCGATCGCCGCCGCCGTCGGCCCGGGCGGCTGGCGCTGGGCGCTGGGGGTGTGGGCGGTGCTGGCGCTGGTCGCCGCGGTGCCGTGGTTCCTGACGCCGCGCCAGCCCGGCGCCGGCCGCGCGGCGCACCGCGCGGTGCGGATGCGCCCGCTGGCGCGCAGCCCGCTCGCGCTCACCATGGCGGCCTTCTTCGGGCTGCAGGCGATGCAGGCCTACGTGGTCATGGGTTGGTCGGCCCAGTACCTGCGCGACTCGGGGCTCAGCGCCGCGGCCGCCGGGCTGCTGCTCGGGATCAACTCCGTCGTCGTCATCCCGGTCAACGCCGTCGTCCCGTCGCTCACCGTCCGGCAGCGCTGGCAGCGGCCGCTGCTGCTGGGGTTCATGGCCTGCTACGCCGTCGGCTGGACCGGGCTGTGGATGGCGCCGCGCACGCTGCCGTGGCTGTGGATGAGCGTGCTCGCCGTCGGCATGGGGACCTTCAGCATGGTGCTGGCGCTCATCGGCGTGCGCGCCCGGACGCCGGAGACGACCGCCGCGCTGTCCACGGTCACGCAGGGCTGGGGGTACGTGCTGGCCGGCACCGGCCCGCTGCTGGTCGGCGTGCTGCGCGGGGCGACCGGCGGCTACACCGGCATGTTCGTGCTCATCGCCGTCGCCACGGTGGGGCTCACGGTCACCGGGTGGCTGGTCACCCGGGACCGCTACGTCGACGACGAGGTGCCCGGCTGGTCGCCCGCGGAGGTCAGCCCTGCGGGCGCCGCGTCTCCGCGCGCGTGAAGTTGCGGAACGACCGCGACGGCGTCGGCCCGCGCTGGTCCTGGTAGCGGGAGCCGTAGACCTCCGAGCCGTAGGGGTGCTCGGCCGCGCTGGAGAGCCGGAACAGGCACAGCTGGCCGATCTTCATCCCGGGCCACAGCGTGATCGGCAGGTTGGCCACGTTGGACAGCTCCAGCGTGATGTGACCGGAGAAACCCGGGTCGACGAAGCCCGCCGTCGAGTGGGTGAGCAGTCCGAGACGCCCCAGGGACGAGTTGTGCGTCGGGATGTAGGAGTCGCCGATCAGGAACATCCCGCTGGGCGACGACACCTGGATGCACCGCACGGGGACGGTCGACACCTCACGGACGGCGCGGATCGCGCGGAACTCGTGACCGCGGTCGTCGGTCTTCACCCGAGCGGCCTTGCGGGCGAGCCGGAACACCGACACGCGCCGGGGCGTGAACTTCACCTGGAAGGCCGGGCCGCAGTCGATGCCGTTGAGCATCGCCCGCTTCTTCCTCCGCGTCGGCCGGAGGCCGAGGCTGGCCGCGAGCTCGTGCACGGCCCAGGCGAGGTCCTCGCGCGTGTTGCTGAACTCGCACCGCCCCTGGTCGTCGATGTAACCGTCGGAGTCCATCAGGCCCTGCAACAGCGCCAGCCGCTGCGCGGGATCGGCTGTCAGGTAGCGAGCCGGGACGTGCTTGTCGCCGAGCACGCCGAGGGCGCGGAGGTCGCTGCTCAGCGAGCCGTTCGCGCCGAACCGGCCACCGTCGCCGCGTCGGTGCTCGTGGCCGTCGTGGCGGACCGCACCTCCGAGCCGGTACGCCGACGGGGCCGTGGCGGGCCAGACCGCATAGCCGGCCGCCTCGAAGTGCGCGAGGACCTCCTCGTCGCCGGCACCGACGGTGATCTCGCCCTTGGTGCTGGTGCCGTCACCGAGCCAGTAGCCGAGGACGTAGGGGTCCACGGGCAGGTCAGCGGTCGGGTACCGGGCCGGCCCGGCCAACGCGACGTGGTGGTTGTACTCGCCGCCGTAGTGCAGCGTGCGGGCGATCTCGTCGGTGGTTCGCTGCGCCGACCGGCGTGGCCGGCCGGGTCGCCGTTCCGGCTTCGTCGTGGTCACCCAGAGGTGTGCGGCGTCGGCGATGAACACCGAGCCGTCGCTGAACTCCACCTCGCGGCACGGCCGGCCGAGCATCACCTCGGTGGCGGCGACCACGCGGCAGGGAGCGCCGTTCTCGTCGAACACCTCGTCGCCCACGGCGAGGGCGCCCATCGTCGTCCACCCGGTCGGGGTGGGGACGGAGGTCTCCAGGGCCAGCGCCTTGCCCTCGAGCCTCGCGGCGAGGTCGTCGGGGATCGAGACGACCTCGAGCGTGGAGCCGAGGACGAACTCCCCGGGGTGCAGCACGAACGGCTCGTCGCCGTCGGGCTCGACCAGCGTGGTGAGGTCGTCCTGCTGCTGCGCCGGGTCGATGTGCGTGTACCGGGCGTTGTTGAAGACCCGGAAGAAGCGGTCGAGCCGGACGTCGATGCTCGAGGGCTGCACCAGCCCCGCGTCGTGCGGCTCGATGCCGAGACGCCCCTCGGCGATCGCGGCGCGGATGTCGCGGTCGGACAGCAGCATGGCGCGGAGTCTAGGGAGCACGCCACCTCCCCCCATCGGGTCACCGCCGCCGGACCCGGCTCGAGACCGGCTCCGCCGCCGCCGAGGTCCCCCTGCCGGCCCATCGGAGGACCGGCCGCCGGCCGGGCAGGGGACCCGGGCCGGGGAGGAGGCCCGACGTGGCGACGCTCCGCAGGCGCACACAGGCGGTCGTGCTGGTCACGGCCGCGGCCACCGGCTTCGCCGGGGCGGCGACGGTGGCCGCACTGGCCGCACCCGCCGTCGCCGTGGCCGACGGCTGGGGACCCGGTGACGGCCTGGACCGCTACGTGGTCACCGCCGACGCCGCCGACGCCTCCGCGCTGCTGGCCCCGCTGGCGGCCCTCGACGGCGTGGCCAGCGCCCAGCCGCTCAGCGACGGCCGCGCGCTGGTGGCCACCGACCGGCTCTCCGCCGACGACCTGGCCGCCGTCGACGGCGTCGCCTCCGTCGAGGTCTCGCCGAGCCTGCCGGTCCTCGGCACCGTCAGCGACCCCTACGTGCCGTCCTACGGCTGGAACCTGGTCAACACCGGCACCAACGCTCCCGGGCAGGGCGCCGTCCCGGACGCCGACACCGACGCTCCCGACGGGTGGGCCGGCGGCACCGGCTCCGGCGTCGTCGTGGCCGTCGTCGACACCGGCTACGACAGCGACCACGAGGACCTCGCCGGCGCGCTGTGGACCAATCCCGCCGAGCCCTGCGGCACCCGCGACACCGACGGCAACGGCAAGGCCGGCGACTGCCACGGCTGGAACTTCACGACCAACTCGCCCGACGTCGACAACGGCGCCGGCGGCGAGCACGGCGCGGGCGTGTCCGGCGCGGTCGGCGCGCGGACCGGCAACAACCGCGGCACCGCGGGCGTCGCGCCCGACGTGACGATCATGCCGCTGGTCGTGGGCAGCGGCGGCGGCGTCGACGCGATGCTGGGCGCCGAGGCCATCCGCTACGCCGCCGACCACGGCGCCGACGTCGTCAACGCCTCCTGGGGCGGCTCGATGAGCGGCGCGGCGCTGGAGTACCTGCGCTCGGCCATCGCCTACGCGGGCAGCAAGGGCGTCGTCGTGGTGGCCGCCGCCGGCAACGACGCCGCCGACCGCGACCGCTACCCGCTCTACCCGGCCGCCTACGCCGAGCCCAACCTGCTGACCGTCGGCGCGAGCACGGCGGCCGACACGGTGAGCTCCTTCTCCGCGTACGGCGCCACGACCGTCGACCTGTTCGCCCCGGGCACCCAGGTCTTCACCACCGCCAACAGCGGTGGCTACGAGCTCGTCAGCGGCACCTCGATCGCCGCGCCCCAGGTGGCGGGCGCGGTCGCGCTCTACCGGGCGGCCTTCCCGGACCTCAGCGCGGCCGCCCTGCGCTCCGCCGTGCTCGCCGACGTCGACCCGGTCGCGGCCTTCCGTGGCCGGTCGGTGAGCGGCGGCCGGCTGTCGGTGTCGGGCCTGGCCACCGCCGGCGTCGGCGCCGTCGAGTACGGCTTCACCTCGATGACCGCCGCGCCGGGCACCGTCACCCCGCGGGTGGCGGTCAGCGGCACCGTGGCGCCGGGCTCCTTCGCCGTCACCCTCGGCCTGGGCATGCAGTACCAGGGCAGCACCTGGGCCGTCGCCGACGTCCCGGTCGTCCTCGACGGCGCCACCGTGACCACGGACGATGACGGGCAGGCCACCTTCTCCCTCGGCGCCCGCACCTCCCTCGCCGGGCTGGTCCTGGCGCCGTCGGTGCCCCTGCCCGAGGGCCGTTACGTCCTCACCGTGCAGCTCACCCGCGACGGCGCGACGGTGGGCGGCACCCGCGCGGCCCCGCTCGTGGTCGGCGCGCCGGCCCCGTCGGGGGGTCCGTCGGGCGGCACCACCCCGGGCGGCACGACCCCGGGCGGCACCGGCACGCCCGGCACGGGCACCCCGGCCACCCCGGGCACCGGCGGCTCCGGCTCGACCGGGGGCGGGACGGGGAGCGGCACGGGAACCGGCACCGGCTCCGGCTCGGGCGGCACCGGGACGCCCGGCTCCGGCACCACGGCACCCAGCGGCCCGACCGGCGGCAGCACCGCCCCGGGCGGCCCGTCGGGCGGCACGACCCCTGGCGGCACCACCCCCGAGGGGAGCGGCACGGGCACCGGGACCGGTCCGGGGACCGGCACGGGCACGGGCACGGGGAGCGGCACGGGAACGGGCACCGGGACCGGCAGCGGCTCTGGGTCCGGTAGCGGCTCGGGGTCCGGCAGCGGCTCCGGCGGGTCGGGCTCCGGCTCGGTGACCCCCACCCCCACCCCCGGCACGACCACGCCGACCCCGGGCACCGGCGGCCAGCAGACCTACCCGGGCACCGGCACCTTCCGCATCACCTCGATCAGCCCGGTGCGGGTGTCGGTGGCCGGCGGGACCGAGGTCCGCGTGACCGGCCTGGCGCTCCCGGTGGGCGCGCGGGTGCTCGTCGGCTCGTCCGGCGCGGCCACCGTGGTCCGCTCGAGCACCACCGAGGTCGTCTTCCGGTCCCCGGCCCGCGTCGCCGGGCGGTACGACGTCACGGTCTTCGCCCCCGACGGCCGGTCCGAGGTGCTCCCGAGCGTCCTCGAGTACGTGGCGGCGGCCACGGGCGGCACCGCGCCGACCCCGGGCACCGGCGGGTCAACGCCCGCCCCCACGCCGGCCCCGTCGTCCCCGGGTGCCGGCAGCACGCCCACGCCGGGCGGCAGCAGCGGCGGCGCGGCCCCGACGGGGCCGTCGGAGGTGACCGGTCCCGGGAGCGTGCGACTGGTCCGCTCGGCTCGCTGGGACGCGGTGCCGGCGTCGGTCTGGTCGCTGGACTGCGCGTCGTCCTGCCGCGGTCTGGTGCTGCGCGCCTGAGCCACCGAGTGAGCCGACGGCCGGGCCGGGGACCTCCCCGGTCCGGCCGTCGGCGTTTCGGGTCGCGTCCGGCCGCTCCCTGCCGATACCTGCGGGGACGACGACCCGCAGGAGGACACCCGCGTGCTCGACACCCACCCGCGGACCGCGGTGCGCGCCACCCGGACGGCCGTGCGCCCCACCGGGAAGGAGCGGACCTTCGCGGCCGACGAGCTGATCGTCTCCAAGACCGACCCGCGCGGGGTCATCACCTACGCCAACGACGTCTTCCTGCGGGTGGGCGCCTACTCCCTCGACGAGGTGATCGGGCAGCCGCACAACCTGATCCGCCACCCCGACATGCCGCGCGCGGTCTTCCAGCTGCTGTGGGACACCCTCTCCGACCGCCGCGAGCTGTTCGCCTACATCCAGAACCTCGCCGCCGACGGCGCGTCCTACTGGGTGCTCGCCCACGTGACGCCCTCCTACGGCGCCGACGGCTCGGTCGTGGGTTACCACTCCAACCGCCGCCGGCCCTCCCGCCGCGCGGTGGACCGCATCCGGCCCCTCTACGAGCGCCTCCTGGCCGAGGAGCGGCGCCACCCGAACGCCCGCGCGGCCGTCGCGGCGTCGTCGGAGCTGTTCGGGCGGCTGGTCGCCGAGCAGGCGGCCTCGTACGAGGACCTGGTGTGGTCGGTCATCGGCGAGGAGGAGGACTGATGGCACGCTCCCGCACCCGTTCCGACGCCGCGGAGCTCGAGGTCTACCGCGCGTTCGTGCGGCGGCTGACCCAGACCTGCGAGGCGGCCGCCCGCGGCGACCTCGAGGCCCGCGCCGTGCCGGTCGACGGCTCCGACGCCGTCCCCGAGCTCGTCGCCCTGCAGCACGGGGTGAACCGCGCGCTGGACGTCAGCGACGCCTTCGTCCGGGAGTCGCGGGCCGCGCTCGCCTCGGCCGCCGAGGGCCGCCACCACCGCAAGGTGCTCCGCACCGGGCTGCAGGGCGCCTACCGGCACGCGGCGACCGACATCAACGCCGCCCGCGACGCGATGCGCGAGACGGCCGGGCGGGTCACCGAGGCACAGACCTCGCGGCTGCGGCTGGCCGACGAGTTCGAGTCGGTCGTGCTGGCGATGAGCGAGCAGGTGGCGACGGCGGCCACGGAGATGAGCGCGTCGGCGGCCGGGCTGACCAGCGCGGCGTCCGCGGCGTCGGCCGAGGTGGGCAACGCCACCGGCACGCTGGGGTCCCTCACCCGCACCTCCGCCGAGATCCGCGAGGTCATCGCCCTCATCGAGTCGGTGGCCGCGCAGACCCGGCTGCTGGCGCTCAACGCCACCATCGAGGCCGCGCGCGCCGGGGAGGCCGGCAAGGGCTTCGCCGTCGTCGCCTCCGAGGTCAAGGACCTCGCCGACCAGACGGCGCAGGCCACCGAGCGGGTGACCGCGCAGGTCGAGGCCATCCGCGCCGCCTGCGACGACGTCACCGCCGTCATCGGCTCGGTCGGCGACACGGTGACCGACATGAACGGCCTGGTCGACGGGATCGCCGCGGCGGTCGACGGCACGGCGTCCCTGGGCACCGCCGACACCGACGTCACCGGGCTGTCCCGGATGGCCGAACGGCTGCGCTCGGAGGCCACCGGCTTCCTGGCCGTCATGCGCCGCTGACCTCGGCAACGACACCGCGGGCGCCCAGTGAGCGCATGTACCGTGCAGCCAACGGGGAGCCGCTGCGGCTCCCGACGTCATGACGCCAGGGCGGGGGTCCGCCCGGCGTCCGCACTCGTGTGCCTGGAGGTGTGCGTGGCACCGGATCCCGTCGCCGGGACCGGGATCCAGGACGTCGCACCGGGCCCCGGCACGGAGGACGTCTTCGCCGGCGGCAGCGAGAACGGGCGCCTGATGGCGGCCTTCGACTGGTCGACGACGCCGATCGGGCCGGTGCAGACCTGGCCGGCCAGCCTCCGCTACGCCGTCCGCACGGTCCTGGCCTCGCGGTTCCCGATGATCCTGACCTGGGGTCCGGAGTACACGCAGTTCTACAACGACGCCTACGCCGAGCTCATCGGCGCGAAGCACCCCGGCGCCATCGGCGACGACCTGCGCATCACGCTGGCGGAGGGCTGGGCGGCGCTGCAGCAGCCGGTCGAGCACGCCATGGCCACCCGCGAGGCCTCGTGGATCCCGCAGCTGCTCCTGCTGCTGGAGCGCGCCGGCTACCGCGAGGAGACCTACTTCACCGTCTCCCACGCCCACGCCCCCGCCTTCGGCGACGACGGCGAGGTCGCCGGGATGCACGCGGTCTGCACCGAGGTCACCCGGCAGGTGGTGGCCGAGCGGCGGCAGCGGCTGCTGCACGAGGTCTCCACCGCCGCCGGGCGCCGCGAGGACGAGCGCGACCTCGCCGCCCAGGTGTGCGCCGCGCTCGCCGCCGACCCGCTCGATGTGCCCTTCGCCGCCGTGTACCTCACCGGCGAGGACGCCCGGCTGCACCGGGTGGCCACCGTCGGGGTCGACGCCGACGCGCTGCCGGCCACGGCGCGGGGGGCCGCCGACCTGCGGGGCGTCGACGCCGCCGCGCTGCACGTGCCCGGCGGGCCCTTCGGCGACGAGGTGACCGCGGCCGTGGCGCTGCCGCTGTCCGGCGGCGCCGGACGCGAGCCGGTCGGGGCGCTGCTGGTCGGCGTCAGCCCCAACCGCGCGCTGGACGAGGAGTACCGGACCTTCCACCAGCTGCTCGCCGCACAGGTCGCGGGCGCGGTCACCGACGCGCGCGCCTACGCCGCCGAGCGCGCCCGCGCCGAGGCGCTCGCCGAGCTCGACCGGGCCAAGACGACCTTCTTCTCCGACGTCAGCCACGAGCTGCGCACGCCGCTGACCCTGCTGCTCGCCCCGATCACCGACGCCCTCGCCGAGTCCGGCGGGGAGCTGCCGGCACCGGTCCGCGACCAGCTCACCCTCGCCCTGCGCAACGGCCAGCGGCTCAGGCGGCTGGTCGACGACCTGCTGGAGTTCGTCAGCATCGAGGCCGGGCGCACCGCGGCGGTGCGGGTGGCCACCGACCTGGCCGCCACCACCGCCGAGTTGGCCGGCGTGCTGCGGGCCGCCGCCGAGCGGGCCGGGCTGACCCTCGCCGTGGACTGCCCGCCGCTGCCCCGGCCCGCCGCGGTCGACCCGCGGATGTGGGAGAAGGTCGTCCTCAACCTCGTCGCGAACGCGGTCAAGTACACCTTCGTCGGCGGCATCACCGTCGCCCTGCGCCCGGACGGCGACGCCGTGGTGCTGCGGGTCTCCGACACCGGCGTGGGCATCCCCGCCGCCGAGCTGCCGGCGCTGTTCGAGCGGTTCCACCGGGTGACCGACTCCCCCGCGCGCAGCCGCGAGGGCACCGGGCTCGGGCTGGCGATGGTCCGCGAGCTGGTCGGCCTGCACGGCGGCACCGTGGCGGTGGAGAGCGAGCCCGGCAGCGGCAGCACGTTCACCGTCCGGCTGCCCTTCGGCGAGCCCGACAGCGACGCCGCCCCTCCGCCGTCGCCGGCCGGGGTCCGCGCGGCCGCCCTCACGCCCTGGGACGACGACCTGGGCTGGCGGGGCCGCGCCGCCGAGCCGCTGGGCACCGTGCTCGTGGTCGACGACAACGCCGACATGCGCGCCTACCTCACCCGGCTGCTGTCGCCGTCGTGGACGGTGCGGACGGCGCCCGACGGCGAGGAGGCGCTGCGCGACGTCGCGCGGGTGTGCCCCGACGTGGTGCTGACCGACGTGATGATGCCGGGCCTCGACGGGTTCGGGCTGCTCCGCGCCCTGCGCGACGACCCGGGCACGCGCGCCGTCCCGGTGGTCATGCTCACCGCGCGGGCCGGTCAGGAGGCCGCCGTCGAGGGCTTCGACGCCGGCGTCGACGACTACCTGCCCAAGCCGTTCGAGTCCGCCGAGCTGCTCGGCCGGCTGCGTGCGGTGCTCGAGCGCTCGCGGGGACGGCGGGCGCCGGTGCCCCCGCCCGCCCCGTCGGCGGCCGCGCCCACTCTCCCACCGCGGCGACCGCGCGCGACCGCGTCCTCCCCGGAGACCATGCCGTTGCCCCTGCCGCCGTCCCGGACGGCCGGCGCCACGACGACGGCCTGGCGGTTCCCCTCCCGCCCGTCGTCGATCCCGGTGCTGCGCCGACGGCTGCGGGCGCTGCTCCTCGACGCCGGCCTGGACGACGACCGCGTCTACGACCTCGTCCTGGCCGCCTGCGAGGCCGCCACCAACGCCGTCGAGCACGCGCAGGACCCCGTCGAGCCCGTCGTCGACGTCCGGGTGACCCTCGACGACGGCGCGGTGGAGATCGCGGTGCGCGACCACGGGCAGTGGAGGGAGCGGACCTCGAGCATGGACCGCGGCCGCGGCTCGATGCTCATGAGCGCGTTCGCCGACATCACCGCCGTGCCCGGCCCGGCGGGGACCACGGTGACGATCCGCAGCCCCCGCCCCGCCTGACCCGACCGCTCACCCGCGCAGGAGCGTGTTCAGCCGCGCCGCCTGGCGGGTGAGGTGGTCGCGCTCGGCCAGGTTCGGCGCCGACCGGGCGGCCTCGGCGTAGAGCCGGGCCGCGGTGCCGAGGTCGCCGTCCCGCTCGTGCAGGTACGCCGCGACCGCGGCGTGGCGGGGCAGGGCGGGATCGAGCTCCGACAGCGCGGCCAGCCCGGCCCGGGGGCCGTCCGCCTCACCGACGGCGACCGCGCGGTTGAGGCGGGCGACCGGGCTGCCGGTGAGCCGCACCAGCTCGTCGTACCACTCCACGATCTGCACCCAGTCGGTCTCCGCGGCCGTGCGGGCGTCGGCGTGCAGGGCCGCGATCGCGGCCTGCGCCTGGTACTCCCCCAGCCGGTCGCGGGCCAGGGCGGCCTGGAGGACGTCGACCCCCTCGGCGGCGAGCCGGGTGTCCCACAGGCCGCGGTCCTGCTCGGCGAGGGGGACGAGGCTGCCGTCGGGCCGGGTCCGCGCCGGGCGCCGCGCGGAGTGCAGCAGCATCAGCGCGAGCAGGCCCGCGACCTCCTCGTGGTCGATCGCGGCGGCGAGCCGGCGGGTGAGCCGGATCGCCTCCGCGGCGAGGTCGACGTCCCCGGAGTAGCCCTCGTTGAACACCAGGTAGAGCACCCGCAGGACGGTGCCGACGTCGCCGGGCCGGTCGAGGCGGACGCCGGAGACGGTCCGCTTGGCCCGGCTGATGCGCTGGGCCATGGTCGCCTCGGGGACGAGGTAGGCCTGCGCGATCTGCCGCGTGGTCAGGCCGCCGACCGCGCGCAGGGTGAGCGCGACCGCCGAGGCCGGTGTCAGGGACGGGTGGGCGCACAGGAAGTACAGCTGCAGCGTGTCGTCCACCTCGGTGCCCGGCCCGGGCGCCGGCTCGTCGTGGACGACGACCTCGCGCCGCTGCCGGGAGGTGTCGGCGCGCACGGCGTCGAGGAACCGGCGCCACGCCACCGCCACCAGCCACCCCTTCGGATCCCGCGGCGGGTCGTCCGGCCAGGTCCGCACGGCCTCGACCAGGGCGTCCTGGACGGCGTCCTCCGCCGCCGCGAAGTCGGCTCCGCGGCGACGGAGGACGCCGATCACGCCGGGGACGACCGCCCGGAGGAGGGCCTCGTCCACCCGCGTCACTCCGTGACGGTCGGCGCGGCGCCGAGGAAGGGGCGCACCTCGAGCCACTCGTGGATCGGCCTGCCACCGGCCCCGGGGGCCGCGGACAGCTCGCCGGCCAGCTCCAGCGCCCGCTGGTGGCTGTCGACGTCGATCACCATCCAGCCGGCGATGAGGTCCTTGGTCTCGGCGAACGGGCCGTCGGTGACCGGCGGGCGCCCCTCGCCGTCGTAGCGGACCCACGTGCCCTGCGGGGAGAGGGCCTGGCCGTCGACGAACTCGCCGGTGCCCTCGAGCCGGGCGGCGAAGTCCTCCATGTACCGCACGTGCGCGGTGACCTCCTCCGGCGTCCACTGGTCCATCGGGACGTCGTTGACCGCCGCCGGCGCGCCGCGGTAGTGCTTGAGCAGCAGGTACTTGGCCATGTCGTTCTCCTCGGTGCGGTACGGCCCTCGTGGCCGTGTGTACTGCAGGGACGCAGCCGCGTGCCGGTTCTCGACATCCCCCGTCGGGGTTTCTCCCGGACCCGGTCGGCGGACCGGTGGCCCGTCACTTGCTAGGCTGGGAGGCGGCCGCCAGGCCACCGCGGGTGTAGTTCAATGGCAGAACATCAGCTTCCCAAGCTGACAGTGCGAGTTCGATTCTCGTCACCCGCTCTCCCTCCTCCGGCCGACCGGCAAGCCGGTCGCCCGACCGCCCCTCCGCGTGGGACGGTCCGCCCGTGGTCGTCGTCGCTCGCCCGCGGGCCGTGGTGCTCGTCGAGGGCGTCAGCGACCGCGAGGCCGTGCTGGCGGCCGCCCGGGCGCAGGGCCGGGACCTGGCCGCCGACGGCGTGCGCGTCGTCGCGATGGGTGGCGCGACCGCGATCCGGCGGCACCTCGCGCAGGTGGCGGCCGGCGTCCGCGTGGCCGGCCTCTACGACCTCGGCGAGGCGGAGTTCTTCCGCCGCGCGCTCGGCGGCCCCGACCCGGCGGCGGCGCACTTCCACGCCTGCGTGGCCGACCTCGAGGACGAGCTGATCCGCGCGGTCGGGGTGGCCGGCGTCGAGGCGGTGGTCGCCGAGCAGGGCCAGGCGCAGGCCCTGACGACGTTCCGCCGGCAGCCGGCGCAGCGCGACCGCGCCCCCGAGGCGCAGCTGCACCGGTTCCTGGGCACGACGAGCGGGCGCAAGGCCCGCTACGCGCGCGCCCTGGTCGAGCGGCTCGAGCCGGCGGCGGTCCCCGCTCCGCTGCGCGCCCTGCTCGCGTGCGTCTGACGTCCGGCGCGGCTGGCAGCCTGGGGCCCGTGCCCCCTCCTCCCGACGACGCGCTGGTCGCCCGGCTACGCGCCGCCGGCTGCGTCTTCGCCGAGGACGAGGCCCGCCTGCTCACCGCCGCCGCGACCACGCCCGCGGAGCTGGCGGAGCTCGCCGCGCGGCGGGCGGCCGGCGAGCCGCTGGAGCACCTGCTCGGCGAGGTGGAGTTCTGCGGCCTGCGGATCGCCGTCGGTCCGGGCGTCTTCGTGCCCCGCCAGCGCACCGCGGCCCTGGTGGCCCGGGCGGCCGACGCGGCGCGGGCCGTCGCCGCGCGGACCGGCCGGGCGCCGGTCGCCATCGACCTGTGCTGCGGCTGCGGCGCGGTCGGGCTGGCCCTGGCCACCGCGGTGGACCTGGGGGAGCTGCACGCCGCCGACGTCGACCCCGCCGCCCTCCCCTACGCCCGCCGCAACCTCGCCCCGGTCGGCGGTCGGGTGCACGGCGGAGACCTGTTCGACGCGCTGCCCGGGGACCTGCGCGGGCGGGTCGACGTCCTGGTGGTCAACGCGCCGTACGTGCCCACCGGCGCGCTGGCCCTGCTGCCGCCCGAGGCCCGGCTGCACGAGCCGCGGGTCGCCCTCGACGGCGGCGGGGACGGCCTCGACGTGCACCGCCGGGTGGCCGCCGGGGCGCCGTCCTGGCTCGCCGCGGGCGGCGTCGTACTGGCCGAGGTCGGCGAGGCGCAGGCACCCGTCCTGGCGGCCGTGTTCACCGCCGCGGGCCTGTCCCCGCACGTGCACGAGCCCGAGGACGACGGCACGACGGTGGTCACCGGAACGCGACCGGCCCTCTGACCGGCCCCGATCCGGAGGTCCCGGGCCCTTGGTCCCTGTGCGAGGGCGCTCCGTGTCGTCAGGATCACTGCATGGGAGATTCGACCGCCTCAGTTCCGCCCGAGGACCGGTCCGTTCCGCCCGTCGAGCCGGTCCGGCTGGTCCCGCAGCTGTCCCGCCGCCCCGCACCCTCGCTCGTCGTCCACGTCGACGGCTCGGCCGCCGCCTACGGCGCGCTGGTGTGGGCGCTGCGCGAGGCCGCCCGCCGCGAGGGCAGCGTGCTCGCCGTCGACGTCGTCGACCCCGCCGACGGGCCCCTGCCCGGCCAGCGCCCCTCCGGCGAGCGGACCCGCGCCGCCGCCCTCGGGCGGGTCGAGGCCCAGGTCGTCCGCGCGATCGCCGAGACCGGCGTGACCGGCCGCATCCGCACGGCCACCGTCGAGCGCCCGGTGCTCGAGGCCCTGACCGCGGCGGGTCGCGGCGGGGACCTCGTCCTCGTGGCCGGCGCGGGCCGGGCCCTCCTGCGGCACGTCCCGCCCCGCCATCCCGGCCGCCTCGCGCGCGGCGCGTGAGCACCCGGAGCGTGAGCAGCCCCGCACGGGAAGAGCCCGGCACGCAGCAGGACCCCTCCGGACGGGCCGTGACCCCGCCCACCCCGGAGAGCCTCCCCCCGGCGCTGGCCGCCGGCGTGCGCGCGGCCGCGGCCGGCGAGCACCTCGAGGCGACGCTGCGCGCGATCGTCGAGGCGGCGGTCGCGCACGCCGACGCGACCTACGGGGCCCTCGGCGTCCTCACCCGGGACGGACGGCGCCTCGACCGGTTCGTCATCGTCGGCATGGACGACGAGATGCGGGAGGGCATCACCCGCCTCCCGGCCGGCGCGGGGATCCTCGGCCTGCTGGTGGACAACCCGGAGCCGCTGCGCCTCGCCGACCTCGGCACGCACCCGGCGTCGGTCGGCTTCCCGCCGGGGCACCCGCCGATGCAGTCGTTCCTCGGCGTGCCGGTGTGCGTCCGCGACTCGGTCTTCGGCCACCTGTACCTGACCGAGAAGCGCACCGGCGGCCCCTTCACCGAGGCCGACGAGGAGGCGGTGCAGGCCCTCGCCGCGGCCGCCGGCCTGGCCATCGAGAACGCCCGGCTCGCCGAGGCGGCCGAGCGCAGGAGGGCGTGGGTGCAGGCGGCCACCGAGGTCTCCACCGCGCTGCTGTCCGGCCAGGACCACCGGGAGGTGCTGCTGGACGTGACCGAGCGGGCGGTCGCGCTCAGCGACGCCGACGGGGGTGCGCTGCTGGTCGCCGAGGAGGGCGACGGTGACGCGCTGACGATCGTGGCCTCCGCGGGCCCGGTGGCCGACGAGGTCGAGGGGGTGCGGGTCCCGCTCGAGGACACCCACGTCGGCCGGGTGCACCGCACGGGAGTGGCGGAGCTGGTCGAGGACGTCCGTGTCGACCCGGTGCTCGGGCGGCACGCCGAGGTCGCCGTCGACCTCATCCGCGGCGCCCGCTCGGCGGTGATCGTCCCGCTCGGGCGGGCCCTCGGGACGCTGATCTGCATGCGCCGCGCCGAGCGGGAGCCGTTCGACGCCGAGGCCCTCGAGGACCTGTCGGCGTTCGCCGCCCAGGCCGCGCTGGCGCTGGAGCTGGCGCGCAGCCAGCGGCGGGAGCGCCGCCTGCAGGTGCAGGCCGACCGCGACCGCATCGCCCGCGACCTGCACGACCACGTGGTGCAGCGGATCTACGCGACGGCGCTGTCGCTGGACCGCGTCGGCCGGGCCCTGGAGGACGTCGAGCCCTACGCCGCCCGGCGGGTGGCACGCAGCGTCGACGAGCTCGACACCATCCTGCAGCAGATCCGCTCGGCGATCTTCGGCCTGCACGACGACGCGGCGCCGGCCGGCCTGGCCACCGGGCTGGCCGACACCGTCCGGCAGGTCACCGAGGGCTCCGCGGTGCAGCCGGGCCTGCGGCTGCGCGGCGACCTCGACGGCCTGCCCTCGGAACTGGCACCCGACCTGTTCGCGGTGGTGCGGGAGCTGGTCACCAACGTCGTCCGGCACGCGGGGGCGAGCCGGGTCGAGGTGACCGTCGAGGCCGAGGACGACGCGGACTCCCCCGTGCGGGTCCGGGTCGCCGACGACGGCCACGGCCTGCCCGAGGTGACCGTCCGCAGCGGGCTGGCCAACCTCGCCGAGCGCGCGCAGCGCCGCGGCGGGCGGCTGACCACCGCCGGGGGGCCCGCCGGCACCGAGGTCACCTGGACGGTGCCGCGGCCGCACGGGTCCTGAGCCGGAGCTCAGGAGGGCCGTCGGCCGCGCAGCTCGGTGGCCAGGATCGCGGCCTGGGTGCGCCGCTCGAGACCCAGCTTGGCCAGCAGGTGGCTGGTGTAGTTCTTCACCGTCTTCTCGGCCAGCCCCATGCGCTCGCCGATCTGCCGGTTGGTCAGCCCCTCGCCGATGAGCATGAGGACGCTCCGCTCCTGCTCGGTGAGCGAGGCGAGCCGCCGGTCGTCGTTGCCGTTCGGCCCCGGCCGCCGTCCGGACCAGCCGGGCAGCGTCCCGCCGTCCGCCACGGTCCGCACCGCCGAGACCAGGTCCGCGCCGCGCACCTGCTTGACCAGGTAGCCGGCCGCGCCCGCCGCCGCGGCCGCCGCGATCGCGGCCTCGTCGGCGTAGCTGGACAGCACCAGGCAGCGCACCCCCGGCAGCCGCTCGGCCAGCCGGCGGACGACCTCCGCGCCGTCCCCGTCGGGCAGCCGCATGTCCACCACGACGACGTCGGGCCGCACCGCAGGGCCGCGCGCGAGGGCCTCGGCGAGGCTCCCGGCCTCACCGACCACCACCAGCCCGGGGTCGTCCTCGAGGACCTCGGCCACGCCACGGCGCACCACCTCGTGGTCGTCGACCAGGAACACCCGGACGACTCCAGCGGTGGCCATCGCGAGCCCCCTCTCCGACCGTGATCGCGATCACAGACGGTAGTGCCCAGGGGGGCGTATGACCAGGTCAGGCAGGAAGCAGTAGCGCTGCGTACAGGGTCAACCCCGGACCGAAGGCCATGGCCACCACCGGGCCGTCGACGTCGGCGAGCTCCTGCAGCACGAGCAGCACCGTGGCCGACGAGCAGTTGCCGTGCTCGGCGAGCACCCGCCGCGAGGCCGCGATCTGCTCCTCCGCCAGGCCCAGCTCGTCGCGGACGACGTCGAGGATGCGCGGCCCGCCGGGGTGCACCGCCCAGCCCGCGACGTCCTCGACCCGCAGGTCGGCGCCGTCGAGCAGCTCGGCGACGACGTCGCCCACGTGCCGGGACAGGACGTCGGGCACGCGGGGCGACAGGCCCATGCGGAAGCCCAGGTCGGTGACGTCCCAGGTCATGTGGTCCGACGTCGACGCGTCGGTGCGCGCCACCACGCCCGCCAGCCGCCGTCCCCGGCCCGCGCCGGGCTCCACGACGACGGCCGCCGCGGCGTCGGAGAACAGCGCGTGGGCGACCACCTGGTCCAGGTCCCGCACCGCCGGCTGCACGTGCAGGCTGGTCAGCTCGCAGCACAGCAGCACCGCCGGGCGCGAGCGGGCGGTGACGAAGTCGCCGACGGCGGCCAGCCCGGGGAGCGCCGCGTAGCAGCCCATGTGCCCGACCAGCAGCCGCTGCAGGCCCGGCGGCATGCCCAGGTCGCTGGCCAGCCGGATGTCCAGGCCGGGTGTGGCGTACCCGGTGCAGGTGGCGACGGCGAACAGGCCGACGTCGCCCGGCGCGAGGCCCGCGGCGTCCAGCGCCCCGGCGACCGCCTGCTTGCCCAGCGGCAGCGCCTCCTGGACGTAGCGGGCCATGCGGGCGCCGGTGCCCCACTGGCTCAGGTCCTCGTCGACCGGGTTGGCCACCGCGTGCCGCGTGCGCACGCCGGCGCCGGCCCAGATGCGGCGGGCGGCACGGACGCCCTCGTAGTGGCGGGCGAAGAAGCCCTCCCACGCGGCGTCCTGGTCGAGGGTCGCCGGCAGGGCGGCGCCGGCGCCGGTCAGCACGGCCGCGCTCATCCTCGGGGTCCCCGGGTGTTCGCGCTGCTCACGAGCGGGGTCATCACCCGACCGTAGTTGCGGAGCCGGTCGTGCGCTCCTGCAGGAGCCCGGTGTCCCGCGACGGTGGCGCAGCGTCCTCCCGCTTGCGTCCGTAGCCGGCGAAGAGGACCGCCGTCGTGGGCAGCTCGCGCATCCGGACGACGTCGCGCCGCCCGCGCAGCCACGCGACGACGTCGCGGACCGACGGGCGCAGGCCCACCAGCCGCAGGTCCAGGCCCAGCCGGTCGGCGGCGGCGAGCAGCCGGCGGCGGTCGACGAACAGCGCGGGGTCGTGCAGGCCCGGCGGCGGCCCGCCCGGCAGCCGCTCGGCGATCCGGATGGCGATCACCTCGGCCAACCGGGTGGCGGCGATGGCGTCGACGACGACCGTCCCGCCGGGCCGCAGCAGCCGGGCGGCCTCGGCGAGCACCGCGACGTCGTCCTCGACGTGCTCGAGGACCTCGCCGGCCACGACGACGTCGGCACACCCGTCCCGCAGCGGAACGGCCGTCACCGAGCCGCGCACCGCGACGACGCCGTGCCGTGCGGCGATCGCCAGGGCAGGGGCGTTGAGGTCGACGCCGACGTGCCGGTAGCCCAGGCGCGCGACGTGCGGCGCCATGAGCCCGCCGCCGCAGGCGAGGTCGACCAGCAGCGCGCCGGGGTGCGGGGCGGGCGGGATGTGCCCGGCGCGCGAGGCGGCGAGCCAGTGCAGCATCGCGAACCCGCCCGAGGCCTCCCACCACTGGTCGGCCAGGCCGTCGTACTGGGCGGGGTCGTTGCGGCGCGGGTCGTCGAGGCGCACGGGGCGCGACGCTACTTCTTCTTGAGCGGGTCGTGGCCCCAGTTCATGAGGGAGTAGCGCCACTTGGAGGTCTCGACGTCCTCCTTGGCCGGCTCCTGCGCCAGGTGCCGCTGGACGTAGCCGTGGACCTTCCTCATGTGGGCGTAGTCGTCGTCGACGAGGTCGCCCTTCTTCTTGTGCAGGAGCTCGACGATCCGCCGTCCCGACTCGTGACCGGTGGACTCGCCGGAGTCGCCGCTCTTCTGCCCCACCGACTGCGACTCGTCGGTTTTCAGCCACTTCTCCAGCTCCGAGGCGCTCATGTTCACCGCCTCGCCGAAGTCCTTCCTGACGGTGTCCCGGTCGTCGTCGGCCACGGCCCCTCCTCGGTCGGTCCTCCGGGGGCGGTACCGCGCCGCCGACCGCGGGAAACGGGTGTCGCGCCGGCACCCCGGCGGGTACGCCCCATCCGTGGACAGGGCGAGCGCGCGGACGGGGCGACGGACCGGCCGTCCGGACCTCTCCGCCGCCCACCGCACTGCCCGGGCCCGCGGCGAGACCCTGGACCAGGTGCTCGACCGCAACCTCGCCGAGCTCCTGCAGGAGCTCCGGGTGGCCATCACCGGCGTGCAGGTGCTCTTCGCCTTCCTGCTCGGGCTGGCCTTCACCCAGCGCTTCGCCGAGCTCGACGACCTCCAGCTCACCGTCTACACGGTGACGCTGCTGGCCACGGCACTGGCGACGGTGGTGCTCATCGCGCCGGTCTCCTTCCACCGCCTGGTCTTCCGGCGACGGCGCAAGGCGGTGCTCATCGCGGTCGCCGACCGGCTGCTGCTGGTCGGCCTGGCGCTGCTCGTGCTGGCGATCAGCACCGGCGTGCTGCTCATCCTCGACGTCGTCCTGGGGCGCACGGCCGGCGTCGTCGGCGGCGCGCTCGTGCTGCTGATCGGCGTGCTGACCTGGTACGGGCTGCCCCTGTGGGTGCGGTGGGACGACTCGGGCGTGCAGCCCGACCCGGACGACGACGAGGGGCGGCCCGCAGACTGAGCGCCGTCGTCGCCGCGCTCCTTCGGAGGTCCGCCCGTGTCCGTCACCGTCGTCGGCAGCCTGAACGAGGACGTGCTGGTCGCCGTCGGGCGGCTGCCCGGCCGCGGCGAGACCGTCGTCGGCCGGGAGGCGGTGCTCGCCCCGGGCGGCAAGGGCGCCAACCAGGCCGCGGCCGCGGGACGGCTGGCCGGGTCGGCGGTCGCGATGGTGGGCCGGGTGGGCGACGACCCGGCCGGGGAGCGGCAGCGGGCGGCACTGGCCGACGCCGGGGTGGACACCGCGCTGGTCCTGGCCACGCCCGGGCACCCGACCGGCTCGGCGACCATCCCCGTGGAGGACGGCAGCGGGGAGAACCTCATCGTCGTCGTGCCGGGCGCCAACGCCGCGCTCACGCGTGCCGACGTCGACGTCGCGGCCGTGCAGCGCGCCGCGGTGGTGCTGCTGCAGCTCGAGGTGCCGCTGGCCACCGTGCAGGCGGCGGCCGACGCGGCGTCGGGGACCGTCGTCCTGACCCCGGCGCCGCCGCAGCCGCTGCCGCCGGAGCTGCTGCAGCGGGTGGCGGTGCTGGTGCCCAACGAGCACGAGCTCGTGCAGCTGGCCGGCGCCGACCCGGCACCCCGGACCCCGGCGGAGCTGGCCGCCCTGGCCCGGACGCTCGGCGCCGCGGCCACCGTCGTGACCCTGGGCTCCCGCGGGGCGCTGGTCGTCCCGGAGGACGGGCCGGTGCTGCTGCAGGCGCCGCCGCCGGTCGAGGCCGTGGACACCACCGGCGCGGGCGACTGCTTCTCCGGGGCGCTCGGGACCGCGCTGGCGCGCGGGGCGGACCTGGCCGCGGCGGTGCGCGAGGCGGTCGCGGCCGCCGCGCTGTCGACCACCGGCCCGGGGGCCCGGGGCGCCCTGCCCGACGCCGCCGCCGTCGCCGGCGTCCTGCCGCGGGTGCCCGCGGCCACCCGCGTCGGCTGAGCCGGGGTTCGACGACGCGCAGGTGGGCAAGGCCGTCGGTGACCGCACCGCCGCATCCCGAGGAGGACGCCGTGACCGAGCCCGAACGGCCGCCGCGCAGCCCTGAGCGCGCGGAGGGCGACCCGCCCGGCGAGGAGCCCGACGCCGGCCGCACCCCGCGCTCCGAGGACCCCGCCGAGGGGCAGCCGGCGGGCGACGGCCCCGCCGACAGCCCCGACGTCTGAGGGGGACCGCCCCGTCCCGCCCGGGACGCGGCACGATCAGGTGACCTGATCCTGCCGCGTCCTGGCTCAGCGCCGACGCCCAGTCAGGACGCGCGGAGGTGAGCCAGGACGACGCCGGGCGTGACGCACGTCTCACCGCCCGCACGGGTGGGATGCCGTCCCGGACCTGTTTCCGCAGGCCGGGCGGGGGGCAGGCTCGCGTGCGTGGAGGACGCGCAGCGCGAGGACCGGACCGACGAGCAGATCCCCGGCGCGCCGCCGGCCGAGGACCCCGGCTCGCCGGGTGCCGTGGCCGAGCGCGTCGCCCGCCTCCTGGCCAACCCCCGCCGCACCCGCCGCGCCTGAGCCGCGCGGGCCGTCGTCACAGCGGTCACACCCGCCCCGACCTGCGCGTTCGCCTCTCTGCACCCGGGAGCGAGCAGCCGTGCCGGGCGTCCGGCGTGCCGCGAACTGATCCGTCACGGCAGGCGGCACCATCGCTCGTGTGACCGCCGCCGCCCTCTCCCTCGCCGACGCCGACAGCTCCTCCCCGGTCCGCCGCAGCCGCGCGGAGCGGGAGGCCATCGTCCTCGACACCGCGGAGCGGCTCTTCTCCGCCCGCAGCTCGCGCAGCGTGGGGATGGACGAACTCGTCCGCGAGACCGGCCTCGGCAAGATGACCGTCTACCGGCTCTTCAAGAGCAAGGACGAGCTCGTCGGCGCCTACCTGGCCCGCAAGGCCGCCACGGTGCTCGGCCACATCGACGAGATCCTCGTGCTGCTCGAGGGCGACCCGCGCGCCGCGCTGCTCGCCGTCGTCGAGTACGTGGAGGGCGACGTGACCCGCGCCGGCTTCCGCGGCTGCCCCTTCACCAACGTGAGCAGCGAGTACGACGACCCGGCACACCCGGCGCGCAGCGCCGCCGCCGACTACAAGTTCGAGCTGCACGCCCGCCTCGAGCGGCTGGCCGAGCAGGTCGCGCCGGGCCGGGGCGAGGACCTCGCCGCGCAGGTGCACCTGATCATGGACGGCATGTACCTCTCCGGCGGCCTGCTGGGCCCCGACGGCCCGGCGGCGCACGGTCGCGAGCTGGCCGGGCGGCTGGTGGACCTCGCGGTCGCGGAGTCAGCGGCCGACCAGGTCGCCGTCTCGGTCTGACCGCCCGCCCGGCTCGCCGGGCAGTCCGCACTCCCGGACCGCAGGATGGGCCGGTGACCGTCGACCGCAGCCGCCCCGACCTGGACGACACGACCGTCGAGGGCCTGGGCAGGCTCTCCGAGGCCCTGGAGACGATCGAGCAGGCCCGCGGCCAGCTCTACGGCTTCCACCAGCACTCCGGCAAGGCCGACCTGCTGCTGCAGGAGGCCGTCGACCTCTTCCGCAAGGCCGGCCACACCCAGCTCGCCGACGACCTCGACCGCGACCTGGTCGGGCGCAACGTCATCGCCGACCGGTGGACCTTCCAGATCGTCGAGGACTACGACGACAACTACTGGTCGGTCTTCCGCGCGTTCGACGAGCGGGCCCGCACCGAGCTCTCCGACGGCGACCGGCACGTGTTCGAGGCACGCATGAAGCAGCGCGAGCGCACCGCCGGGCACCCCGCGCACGAGGCCGGCCCGGCGCTGTCGGAGTGAGCCGCCCGGGTCGCCGGGCGGGCGGCCGGGACGCAGACTCGGGCCGGTGAGCACCCGCGAGCAGAAGATGCCCGAGCCCGACGAGCCGCGCTCGGTCGGTCCCCTCGGCAGCAGCACCTCGGGACCGCCGGCGCCGGACTCCGACGGGCCCGAGGCGACCGGCCCGGCCGACGGCGCGGCCGGCCCCTCCTACCCGCCGGCCGAGACCGAGCCGGCCGCGCACCGCGACTGACCGGTCGCGCACGACCCGTTTGGGTGCCCTCCGGGGCGGACAGTCCTCGGGGATGACCACTCCCGGAACCCCAGCCGAGCCCCGGCCCTCCGCCCCGGGCACCGACCCCTTCGCCACCGGCACCTCCCCCTACGGGACCGGCGCGCCGGCGTCGACGCCGCCCTCGACGCCGCCCGCCACCACCCGCTCCGGGAGCCCGTCCCGGGCGCGTGCGGCCGGCCGCACGGCGGGCCTCGGCCTGGCACTGGCCCTGCTGATCGCCGTCACGGTGATCCTGGTGCTGTTCGTCGTGTTCAACGGGCAGACCGTGCAGATCAGCCTCGTCTTCACCGACGTGGAGGCGCCCCTCGTGCTGGCGCTGCTGATCGCCGCGGTCCTCGGCGCACTGGTCGCCTCGCTCGGCGGCCTGGTGATGCGCGCCCGCCGCCGCAACCGCTGACCGCCGCCGCCCGCCCTCCCCGGCCCGGGACCGCCTGACCCCTCAGGGCGTGTCCCGGGCTGCTCCCTTGCTCGCGGTTACCCGCCGGTAATAACGTTTGTTACCGGCGAGTAGACGCCGTCCATCGGCACGGAGCACGGGAGCCACACCGCATGAGCCACTACACCGCGAACCTGCGGGACCTCGAGTTCAACCTGTTCGAGTTCCTCGACACCAAGGACCGGTTCGGCACCGGCCCGTTCGAGCAGATGGACGCCGAGACCGCTCGCGGGGTGCTCGCGGAGGTCCGCCGGCTGGCCGAGGGCCCCATCGCCGAGAGCTTCACCGACGCCGACCGCAACCCGCCGGTGTTCGACCCGGCCACCTCCTCGGTCACGCTGCCCGAGTCGTTCAAGCGCTCGGTGCGCGCCATCGAGGACGGCGAGTGGTACCGCCTCGACCTGCCCGAGCACCTCGGCGGCTTCGGTGCGCCGCACGCCCTGACCTGGGGCGCCTTCGAGATGGTGCTGGGCGCCAACCCCGCCGTCTTCATGTACGGCTCGTGGGCCGCCTTCGCCGCCGTCCTGCACGAGCTGGGCACCGAGGACCAGAAGCGCATGGCCGAGCTCATGCTCGAGCACAAGTGGGGCGCCACGATGGTCCTCACCGAGCCCGACGCCGGCTCCGACGTCGGCGCCGGCCGCACGAAGGCCGTGCAGCAGGAGGACGGCTCCTGGCACCTCACCGGCGTGAAGCGGTTCATCACCTCCGCCGAGCACGACCTGTCGGACAACATCGTCCACCTGGTGCTCGCCCGCCCCGAGGGTGCGCGCGCGGGCACCAAGGGCCTGTCGCTGTTCGTCGTCCCGAAGTTCCACGTCGACCTCGCGACCGGCGCCCTCGGCGAGCGCAACGGCGTGTACGTCACCAACGTCGAGAAGAAGATGGGCCTGAAGGTCTCCACGACCTGCGAGCTCACCTTCGGCGACGGCCCCGTCCCGGCCAAGGGCTGGCTGGTCGGCGAGGTGCACGACGGCATCGCGCAGATGTTCAAGGTCATCGAGCACGCCCGGATGTTCGTGGGCACCAAGGCGATCGCCACGCTGTCGGCCGGCTACCAGCAGGCACTGGCCTACGCCAAGGAGCGGGTGCAGGGCGCCGACCTCACCGCCACCAGCAAGGACGCCCCCCGGGTCACCATCACGCACCACCCCGACGTGCGCCGCTCGCTGATGCTGCAGAAGTCCTACGTCGAGGGCATGCGGGCGCTGTACCTCTACGCCGCGAGCTTCCGCGACCAGGTGCTCGCCGCCGAGGCCGAGGGCTCCGCCGACAGCGAGGAGGCGCGGCTCGCCGCCCGCGTCAACGACCTGCTGCTGCCGATCGTGAAGGGTTTCGGCTCCGAGCGCGCCACCCAGCTGCTGACTGCCGAGTCGCTGCAGACGCTGGGCGGCTCGGGCTACCTGCAGGACTACCCGATCGAGCAGTACATCCGGGACTCCAAGATCGACACCCTGTACGAGGGCACGACGGCGATCCAGGGGCAGGACTTCTTCTTCCGCAAGATCGTCAAGGACGGCGGCGTCGCGCTGACCTGGCTGGCCTCGCAGATCCAGGCCACCATCGACGCCGAGGCGGGCAACGGCCGTCTCAAGGAGGAGCGGGCGCACCTGGCCACCGCCCTCGGCGAGGTCCAGGCGATGCTCGCCGCGATGTTCGGGCACCTGACCGCCGCCCAGCAGGACACGGCGTCGCTGTACAGGGTCGGCCAGAACACCTCCCGGCTGCTGCTCGCCGTCGGCGACCTGGTCACCGCGTGGCTGCTGGTCCGCCAGTCCGAGGTCGCCCTGGCCGCGCTGGCCGGTGACGTCAGCGAGAAGGACCGGCTGTTCTACGAGGGCAAGCTCGCCGCCACCCGCTTCTTCGCCACCCAGGTGCTGCCGCGCCTGGCCGGGGAGCGGGCGATCGTCGAGGCCACGGACAACGCGCTCATGGAGGTCCCCGAGGCCGCGTTCTGAGCCTCCGGCGCCTCATCCCGACGGCCGTCGTCCCCTGTGCGGGGGCGGCGGCCGTCGGCCGTTGCGGGTCGGGGTGCGCGACCGGCCCCGCCGCGTGGTGCCCGACCTCGCGCTGCGGGATGAGGTCGGGCACCACGGGGCGAGGTCGGTGACCCGTCGCCGGTCGTGGTTTCCGCTCCGGGTCCCCGGGCATGGCCCCTGCGACAGCGTCGGACAGGAGGCCACGGTGAGCGATCCCCAGGGCAGCGACCGCATCCAGCAGGACATCCCGACCGCGTCGGCCACCGGCGACAACAGCAGCACCGGGTCCTCGTTCGACGACGTCCCGCTCACCGCCGACGAGGCGATCGAGCGGGACGCCGCCCACGGCGACGACCTGCCCGCCCGTGCCGACGGCGACGTCGCCCGCGCCCGGGGTGCGGGTGCGTCCGGCGAGGTCGAGGGCCCCACCCCCCGTTCCGGAGGAAGAGCAGACTGATGAGCGAGTCCGACAGCAGCGGCTACCGCGAGTCCCCCGACACCTCGGACGGGCCGACGAGCGGCAACATGGTCGACGGCGTCCCCGGCGAGGACCGCACCGACGGCGGCGAGCGCGACATCACCCTCACCACCGACGACGACGCCCAGCGCGACGAGTCCGTCGTCCGCGGCGGCAACGAGGCCAGCTAGATCCAGCCGTGGCGGCGGGCGACCTCGACGGCGGCGTGCCGGTTCGCCGCGCCGAGCTTGCCCGCAGCCGAGGACAGGTGGTTGCGCACCGTCCCGGGTGACAGGTGCGCGCGGGCGGCGATCTCCTCGACGGGGGCGCCGCCCGCGGCCAGCTCCAGGACGTCGGCCTCGCGCGGTGTCAGCGGGCTGTCGCCGGCGCTGATGGCCTCGGCGGCCAGCTCGGGGTCGACGTAACGCCCGCCCCGGGCCACGGTGCGCACGACGTCGGTGAGCACCGGCGCGGACACGGTCTTGGGCAGGAACCCGCGCACGCCGGCCGACAGCGCTCGCTTGAGGTGTCCCGCGCGGCCGTGCCCGGTGACGATGACGACCGCGCAGCCGGGCACCAGCGAGCCGAGCTGCGCGGCGACGGCGATGCCGTCGAGGTCGGGCATCTGCAGGTCGAGGACGGCGACGTCGGGGGTGTGCGCCCGGGCCATGGCCAGCGCCTCGGAGCCGGAGGCCGCCTCGGCGACCACCTCGAGGTCGTCCTCCAGCGCCAGGAGCGCCACCAGCGCCGAGCGGATGAGGTTCTCGTCGTCGGCGAGCAGCACCCGGATCACCGCACCTCCTCCACCGCGCGCACCGGCACGCGCGCCACGACGACGAACCGGTCGCCCTCCCGCCCCGCGGACAGCTCCCCGGAGGCCGCCGCCAGCCGCTCGGCCAGCCCGCGCAAGCCGTGACCGCGGTCCCCGCCACCGGGTCCGACACCGTCGTTCTCCACGCGCAGCGTCACCGGGTCCCCCGCGGTCAGCGTCACGGTGCACTCCCCCGCCGAGCTGTGCCGCAGCACGTTGGTGACCGCCTCGCGGACCACCCAGCCGAGGGCCACCTGCACCGGCTCGGGCAGCGCGGCGCCGGCCTCCTCGCCGGTCACGGTGCAGGCGATGCCGGCCGCCCGGAGCACCGAGCGGGCGCCGGCGAGCTCCCCGGCGAGGTCGGTGCCGCGGTAACCGCGGACGACGTCGCGCACCTCGCGCAGCGACTGCTCGGCGATCCGGCTGATGTCGGCCACCTCGTCGGCCGCCTCGGGCCGCTGCCGCCGGACCAGCTCGCCGGCCAGCTGGCTCTTGACCGCGATCACCGAGAGGTTGCGGCCCATGACGTCGTGCAGGTCGCGGGCGAAGCGCAGCCGCTCCTCGGCGACGGCGAGCTGCAGCTGCACGCCGCGGCTGCGGTCCATCTCCACCACGACGTCGAGGATCCAGACGGTGAAGCGGAAGGCGACGGTCACGAAGGCCACCGCCACCGCGATCGAGGTGCCGACGACCCCTGCGGCCAGGGGCGGGTTGCCGTCGAGCAGGGCGACGCCGGTGGTGAGGACCCCGACGACGGCGGTGCCGGCGAGCAGCGGCCGGGTGGGAACGGTGACCGACAGCGCGAGCAGCACCTCCGCGCCGACGAGACCGGCCGCCCAGGGCGCCGCGGGCGAGGGTCCGTCCGTCGTCACCGCGAGGGCGGTCCCGACGACGACCCCGCCGGCGACGACCGCGACCGCGAGCAGCGCCCGGTCGGGGCCGGCGGCGCGGTCGGCGAACCCGCGCCGGCTCAGCTGCACGGCGGCCGCGGTGGTCACCAGGGTCGCGGCCGCCAGCAGCAGCTCCAGCCACCGCGAGGTGCCGGCCCAGTCCGAGGCGAGGGCGAGCAGCACGAGCACCGGCAGGGCGGCGAGGAAGGAGTAGTACGACCAGCGCGTGTAGAGCTCGATGCGCTGGGGGTCGCTGCGGGTGCGCCACCAGCGTGCGACGGTCGGCACGGCGCCCATGCTGCCGTACCGACCGCCGCGGGCGGGACCGCTCACCGGCGGGGCGCCCACCGGAACACCCGGGGCGCCACGACGGCGGCCACCGCGATCCAGGCCGCGAGGACCAGCAGCGGCTGCGGCGCGGCGGCCCAGGCACCGGCCCAGTCGACGGTGCGACCGTCCCAGGTCTGCCCCACCAGGCCCAGACGGGCCAGCTCGACGATCGGCTCGATCGGCGTCAGCCGCATCACCTGCGCGACCTGGTCGGGGAAGGAGGCCAGCGGCACGACGACGCCGGAGGCGACCGACGCCACCATCACCAGCGGCAGGGTGGTGATCTGCGCGCTCTCGGGGGTGCGGGTGAACGACGTGCTCGCCGCGGCCAGCAGCGTCATCAGCGCCATCCCGCCGACCAGGGCGACCAGGGGCAGGACGACGTCGACCGGCGCGGCCCACTCGCCGATCACCGCGGTGCCGGCGAGGACCAGGAGCATCTGCACGACCGTCACGAGCAGCGTCGGGGTGGCGGTGCCCAGCAGCACCTCGCCGGGGGTGAGCTCCCCGCTGCGCATCCGCTGCAGGACCAGCTCCTCGCGGCGGGCGACGTAGGTGGTCACGAGGTTGTAGTAGGTGAGGAAGACCAGCGTCACGGCGAACGCGGTCACGGCCAGGCGGGGGCCGAGCGGGCCGTCGCCGCCGAGCCCGGCGACGGGCACGAACGCGACGAGGGCCAGCGGCAGCAGCACCGAGTTGACGACGGCGGTGCGGTTGCGCAGCAGCAGCCGGGTCTCGGCGCCGGCCAGGGCGAGCGTGCGGCGCAGCCGGGAGGGCGCGGCCGCGGGGGCGGTCAGGGTGGTCATCGGGGAGCTCCTCGCGGGTGGGGCGGTCAGGAGAGGTCGGCGCCGTCGGCGACGGCGAGGAATGCCTGCTCGAGGGAGGCGGCGCGGGCCTGCAGCCCGCCCAGGACGAGCCCGTGCGCGTCGGCCCAGGCCAGCAGCCGGGTGAGCACCGGCTGCAGCGCGCGGGTGTGCAGCACCACCCGCGGCGCCGCGGACACGACCTCGGCGCCCGGGACGGCGGGCAGCGCGGGCCCGCCGGCCGGCAGCGTGAAGCGGATCGTGGCCGGCTGGGTGGCGGCGATCTCGGCCGCGGTGCCGGAGAGGACGATCCGGCCGGCCCGCATGACCGCGATCCGGTCGGCGAGCTCCTCGGCCTCCTCGAGGTGGTGGGTGGTGAGGACGACGGCGGCCCCCTCGGCCACCCGCCGCCGGACCAGCTCCCACACCGTGCGCCGGCTCTCGGGGTCCAGGCCCGTCGTGGGCTCGTCGAGGACGACGACGCGCGGCGAGCCGAGCAGCGCCAGGGTCAGGTCGAGGCGGCGCCGCTCGCCGCCGGACAGGCTGCGCACGCGGACGTCGGCGCGGCCGGTCAGGTCGACCTGGGCGAGCGCCTCGTCCTCGGCCCGCGCGCCGGTGAGGGTGGCGCCCCACAGGCGGATCGTCTCGCGCACGGTGAGGTCGGCGGGCAGGCCGCTGGACTGCAGGAGCACGCCGAGGTGCGGGCGGACGGCGGCGCGCTCGGCCACGGGGTCGGCGCCGAGCACGCGGACGGTCCCGCCGGAGGCCGGGGCCAGTCCCTCGAGCACCTCGAGGGCGGAGGTCTTCCCGGCGCCGTTGACGCCGAGCAGCGCGAAGACCTCGCCGGGGTGGACCTCGAAGCTGATGCCGCGGACGGCCTCGACGTCGCCGTAGCGGCGTCGCAGTTCGGTGACCTCCACGGCGGGGCCGACGGCGTCCCTGCGGGGACGGACGTCGGCGCGCGGGCGGGTGAGCTGCACGGGGCCTCCTCCTCGTGCCCCGCCGGCCCGTGTCGGGCCGGTCCTCCGGGGCACGTCCCCACGCTCCCGCCGGACCGGGCCCGGCACAGGTGCCGTCCCTCACGACCTGCGCGGACGTGCGCACGGGGCACCCCTGACACGTGTCAGGGGTGCCCCGTGGTCGTGCGGCCGGGCCTCAGACCCGGGTGGCGGACCGCCCGTCCGCCGGGGTGACGGCGTCGTCGGCACCGAGGTCCCGGATCCGGGTCTCGCCGTAGGAGAACACCGCCACGAGCGTCACCACGGCGCAGGCGGCCACGTAGAGGGCCACCCGCCCGGGGCTGGGCTCGTCGAAGCTGCCCAGCAGCGCCACCGCGATCAGCGGAGCCGGGGCGCCGGCGATGACCGAGGCGAGCTGCGCCCCGACGGAGACGCCGGTGTAGCGGGCCTTGGTGCCGAACAGCTCGGCGAAGAAGGCGGCCTGCGGGCCGTACATGGCGCCGTGGAACAGGAAGCCCACGACGAGGCCGAGGACGACCAGCCAGAAGCTGCCGGTGTCGTAGAGGCCGAAGAGCGCGAACGACCACAGCCCGATGCCGGTGGCGCCGAGCAGGTAGACCGGCCGCCGGCCGACGCGGTCGGACAGCGCGCCCCACAGCGGGATGGTCACCAGGTGCACGGCCGAGCCCACGAGCAGCGCGTTGAGCGCGAAGGAGGAGTCCAGGCCGAGGGCCTTCGTCAGGTAGGCGGTGGTGAACGCCGTCAGCACGTAGAAGGACACGTTCTCGGCGATGCGGGCGCCCATCGCGACGAGCACCTCGCGCTTGTAGCGCCGGAGGACGACGGCGATCGGCGCCTCCTCGGCCGCGCCGGTCTCGCGGGCCTTCGCCTCGGCGAGGCGCTGCGCCTCCAGGAACACCGGCGACTCGCTGACCGCCAGCCGGACCCACAGGCCGACGAGGATGAGCACGGCCGACAGCAGGAACGGGATGCGCCAGCCCCAGGCGGCGAACGCCTCGTCGGACTGGAACGCGGCCAGGAGTGCCAGCACCGCGGTGGACAGCAACTGCCCCGCCGGGGCGCCGGCCTGCGGCCAGGAGGCCCAGAAGCCCCGGTGCTCGGGCCGGCCGTGCTCGGAGACGATGAGGACCGCGCCGCCCCACTCGCCGCCGAGGGCGAAGCCCTGCACCAGCCGCAGGAGCACCAGCAGCAGCGGTGCCAGTGCCCCGACCGTGGCGTAGGTGGGCAGCAGGCCGATGGCGAAGGTGGCGCCGCCCATCATCAGCAGCGACACGACCAGCAGCTTCTTGCGGCCCATCCGGTCGCCGAAGTGGCCGAAGACCAGGGCGCCGATGGGGCGGGCGGCGAAGCCGATCGCGTAGGTCCCGAAGGCGAGCAGGACGCCCGCGAAGTCGGAGGACTCGGGGAAGAACAGGTCCCCGAACACGAGCGCGGCGGCCGAGCCGTAGAGGAAGAAGTCGTACCACTCGACCGTGGTGCCGATGATGCTCGCGCCGACGACGCGGCCGAAGCTCCGGCTCCGGGGCCTCGGGCTGGGTGCGGACATGCGGGGTCTCCTCGGTGGGCGGGTTCGTTCCGCGTCGACGCTAGGAAGGGGCGGCCGGGCTGCCCATGTGCCCGAGGCCAGTTCTGTGAGCCGGCTCATGTGGTCCGGCGCCATGCCCTGGCCGCGGACGGTGGCACAGGAGGCGGCGGGACCCGGTGTGTGCGGCACCCACCCCGTCGTCGTGAGCTGTGTGGCCCGGAGCCGTGACAGTCGCCGCCGCCGCGGCCTACCGTCCCGGCCATGGGCGCGGAGGACCTCACGGGGCGGCGGGCGATGGTGACCGGTGGCGGCTCGGGCATCGGGCGGGCGGTCGCCGCGCGGCTGGCCGAGGCCGGCGCCGAGGTGGTCGTCGTCGACCGGGACGGCGCGGCGGCCGAGGAGGTGGCCGGCGCCGTCGGGGGCCGCGCGGTGACCGTCGACCTCTCCGACCTGGCCGCCGTCGACGCGCTCGACCTCGACGTCGACGTCCTGGTCAACAACGCCGGCTTCCAGCACGTCGCGCCGCTGCACGAGTTCCCGGTCGAGGTGTTCTCCACCATCCAGCGGCTGATGGTCGAGGCACCGTTCCGGCTGGTCCGGGGCGCGCTGCCGCACATGTACGGCCGGGGCTGGGGGCGGGTGGTCAACATCAGCTCGGTGCACGGGCACCGGGCCTCGCCCTTCAAGTCCGCCTACGTGACGGCGAAGCACGCGCTGGAGGGGCTGTCGAAGGTCGTCGCGCTCGAGGGCGCCGCCCACGGCGTGACGTCGAACTGCGTGGCCCCGGCCTACGTGCGCACCCCGCTGGTCGAGGGGCAGATCGCCGACCAGGCGCGCACCCACGGGATCTCCGAGGACGAGGTGGTCGAGCAGGTCATGCTGGCCCCCGCGGCACTCAAGCGGCTCATCGAGCCCGCCGAGGTCGCCGACGCCGTCGCCTGGCTGTGCTCCCCCGCCGCGACCTCGGTCACCGGCACCTCCCTGCGGATGGACGGCGGGTGGACCGCCCACTGATGCGGCCGGGGAGGATGCCGGTCGTGAGCCGGACCGCAGCGCTGCCCGCCGACGGTCCCGGCCGCGCGCCGCGCGTGCCCTCCGCCGCCGCCGAGTACCTGCAGCTCGTCCTCGACGACGCCGCGGCCATCGAGTACGAGGGCCCGCTGGTGCGCGCCCGCGCCGGCGGCGCCGACCCCGACACCCTCGCTGAGCTCGAGCGGGTGCGGCTCCTGGCGCTGCAGGTGCGCGCCGCCTTCGCCGCCCGCCGGCGCCGGGAGTCGGAGCTGTCGGCGCTGTTCGACACGGCGAGCGACCTCGCCACGCTGCGCGGCGTCGACTCCGTCCTCACCGCGATCGTCCGCCGCGCGCGCCAGTTGCTCGGCACCGACGTCTCCTACCTGACGCTCAACGACGACGCCCACGGCGACACCTACATGCGCGTCACCGACGGCTCGGTCTCGGCCCGGTTCCAGGCGCTGCGGCTGCCCATGGGCGAGGGCCTGGGCGGGCTGGTCGCGCAGACCGCCGCGCCGTACGCGACGGCGAGCTACTTCACCGACGCCCGCTTCCACCACACCGACGACATCAACGGCGGTGTCCACGAGGAGGGGCTGGTCGCCATCCTCGGGGTGCCGCTGATCCGCGGGTCGCAGGTCATCGGCGTCCTCTACGCCGCCGACCGCACCGAGCGGACCTTCGACCGCTCCGAGGTGGCGCTGCTCGGCTCGCTGGCCGCGCACGCCGCGATCGCCATCGACAACGCCCGGCTGCTCGAGGAGACCCGTACGGCGCTCGACGAGCTGTCGGCGGCCACCCGGGAGCTGCGGGCGCACACCGAGTCCGTCGAGCGGGCCGCGGGGGCGCACGACCGGTTCATCGACGTCGTGCTGCGCGGCGGCGGCGTGGAGGGCGTGGCGGCCGCGGTGACCGAGGCCCTCGGCGGGCGGATCACCGTGCTCGACGAGGAGGGCCGGCCCACGCCCGCCGACGTCCCGGGCAGCGCGCTGCCGCCCGACCCGGCCGCCGCGCTGGGCCTGGCCCGCTCGACCGGGCGCACCGTGGGCGATGGTGAGTGGTGGACTGCGGCGGTGACCGTGGGCAACGACCTGCTCGGCGGCCTGGTGCTGCAGCGCGCCGGCGACCTCTCCGACGCCGACCAGCGCATCCTCGAGCGGGCGGCGCTGGTCACCGCGCTGCTGCTGCTCATCCGGCGCACCGCCAGCGAGGCCGAGGGGCGGGTGCGCGGCGAGCTCCTCGACGAGCTGCTCACCGGTCCGCTGCGCGATCCCGACGGCCTGCGCGAGCGCGCCCGCCGGCTGGGCGCCGACCTCGACCGGCCGCAGGCGGTGGTCGTCGTCCGCGTGGAGGAGCGCTGCCGCGGGCGGGCGCTGGCCGCCGCGGCGCACCTGGCCGCCACGCGGGCCGGGCTGGCCGGCGTCCGCGACGGCCGCGTCGTGCTCTGCCTGCCCGACCTGGCGCCGGGCGAGGCCGCGGCGCTGGCGTGCCGGGAGGTCTCCGCCGCGGTCGGCCGGCCGGTCACCGCCGGCGGCGCCGGACCGGCGCACGGCCCGGCCGCGGTGGCCGGCGCGGAGGCCGAGGCCCGGCGGTGCGCCTCGACGCTGGAGGCCCTGGGCCGCACCGGGCAGTCGGCCAGCGCCCGCGAGCTGGGCTTCGTCGGCCTGCTGGTGGGCGAGGGCCGCGACGTGCCGGGCTTCGTCACGGCCACGCTGGCGCCGGTGCTCGACTACGACGCGCGCCGCGGCACCGACCTGGTGGCCACGCTGCGGGCGTGGTTCGACACCGGCGGCTCCCCCGCCCGCGCCGCCGAGGTGCTCAACGTGCACGTCAACACGGTCACGCAGAGGCTGGACCGGGTCGCCCGGCTGCTGGGCCGGGACTGGTCGGCGCCCGAGCGCGCCCTGGAGGTCCAGCTGGCGCTGCGGCTGCACCGCCTGACCTCCGCCGACGACTGAGCAGCCGGTGGTGTGCGCCTGCGGCGCACTCCGGCTCCCGGATGCGCCGGGACCGCACACCACCTCGGTCGACGGCCCCTGAGCGGCTCCTACCCTGGTCCGGTGACCGCCGTCCTCCCCTGCCTGCCGGCGGCCGAGTGGACGGCGCGGGCGGCCGCGCACGAGGCGCGCGTGGAGCGGTGGACGGCGCCGCACCGCGAGCGGCGGCGTCGCGGGGAGTCGCACCCGGTGCTCGACTTCCTGTTCACCTACTACTCCGAGACGCCGTCGCGGCTGCGGCGCTGGCACCCGGGCCCGGGCGTCGCGCTGGCGCCGTCGGCCGACGGCCCGGCGCCGCACGCCGCGTGGCGCTGGTACGCGACCGGTGATGACGGGACGGTGCGCCTGGACGTCGGCGCATACCTGGCCGACCGCGCGTCCACGGTGCGGTTCGTGCGGGACCTGCTGGCGGCCACCGCGTCGCGGCCGGCGCACACCGGCTGCTTCGGGCTGCACGAGTGGGCGATGGTGCACCGCGCCGACGAGCGGCGGCACGCGGTCCCGCTGCGGCTGGGGCAGGCGGGCACCGACGCCGTCGTGGAGTCGCACCCGATCCGGTGCAGCCACTACGACGCGTTCCGGTTCTTCACGCCGTCGGCCGTGGGGCTCAACCGGCTGCGGCCGACGCGGGAGTCGCAGGTGGCCATGGAGCAGCCGGGCTGCCTGCACGCCACGATGGACCTCTACAAGTGGGCCTACAAGCTCTCCCCCGCGGTGCCCGGTGAGCTCGTCGCCGACTGCTTCGCCCTCGCCGTCGAGGTGCGCGAGCTGGACATGCGCGCCTCGCCCTACGACCTGCGCGGCCGCGGCTACGAGCCGGTGCCGGTCGAGACGCCGGAGGGCAAGGCCGCCTACGTCGTCGCCCAGCGGGGGTTCGCCGAACGGGCTGCCCCGCTCCGGCAGCGGCTGGTCGACGTCTGCGACGCCCTGCTCGCGTCCTAGCTCACCGTGGCGCGTCCTGGCTCACGGTCGACGGTGAGCCAGGACGCGGCACGATCAGGTCACCTGATCATGTGGGGACGCTGCGTCAGACGCCGTCGCGGGGACCGCCGGCGCCGACGCCCACCCCGCGTGACGCCGTCTCCCGCAGCTGCTCCACCACCCGGCCCGGCGGCGGGGTGGCCCCGCCGGAGGGCCTGCCGGGACGACGGCCGGCGCGCCGCTCGCGCAGCCGGGCGACCAGGCCCGCGATGCCGCCCGGCACGAAGAAGACGACCAGCACGAACAGCGACCCGAGCAGGAACAGCGGCTCCGACAGCGGCACCCGCAGCCACGCCGGCAGGTCCTGCACCGCGGCCGAGGACGCGAGGTCGGTGAGCCGGCTGTCGAGGTAGGTGTAGAGGACGCCGCCGAGCACCGCGCCCCACCGGCTGCCCGCGCCGCCGAGCACGACCATCACCAGCAGGCCGAGGGTGAAGTCGGCGGTCGTCGTGCGCGGCGTGGACCCGCCGAGCAGCAGCAGGTGCACCACCCCGCCCAGCGCGGCCAGGAGTCCGGCGAGGACGAACACGACCAGCTTGAACGGGTAGGGCCGCAGCCCCAGCACCTCGACGCGGCGCTCGTTCTCCCGGATCGCCTGCCACACCCGCCCGGCCCGCGAGCCGGTCACCCAGGCCACGACGACGTAGACAACGGCGAGATAGGCCAGCGCCAGCCAGTACAGGTTGACGGTGTTGAGGACGCCGACGAACGCGTCGGGCACGTTCGAGCGGTCCAGCGCCAGGCCCTCCTCACCGCCGGTCAGGCCGCCGGGGTCGCGCAGCACCACGATCGACCCGACCTGCGCGATGGCCAGCGTGACCATCGAGAAGGCGATGCCCGACACCCGCAGGGCCACCCCGCCGACCAGCAGCGGCAGCACGACGCCGACGACGGTGGTCAGCGCCACCGCCGCGCCCAGGCCCCAGCCGAGCTCGGTGAGCGCCAGGTTGGCCACGTAGGTGCCGCCCGCGAAGTAGAGCGCGTGCCCGAACGACAGCAGCCCGGTGAAGCCGAACAGCAGGTCGTAGGAGAGCGCCACCCCTCCGAAGACCAGGCACAGCGCCAGCAGCTGCAGGGTGCCCGGGCTGTTGAGGACGCCGTCGAACAGGCCCGGCAGCTGCAGCGTCGAGAACGGCAGGACCGCCAGGACGACGAGCACGACCAGCGGCGCCAGCCGCGTCAGCTTCCGGCTCATGCCACCCTCGCAGTCAGCCCGCCGGGGCGGGTCAGCAGGACCAGGGCCAGCAGCAGGACGACCGACAGGTCGCCCACCCCGCTGGCCGCGTAGTAGTTGGCGAACTGCTGCACCAGCCCGACGAGGACCGCGGCCACCGCGGCGCCGGTGATCGAGCTCATCCCGCCGATGACGACGACGATGAAGGCGAAGATGAGCAGCGACGTGCCCTGCCCCGGCGAGATCGAGCCGAGGTAGACGCCGCCGAGCGCGCCGGCCAGGGCCGCGAACGCGCCGCCCAGGGCGAAGACCAGCGTGAACGCCCGCCGCACGTCGATGCCGAGTGCCGTGACCATCGAGCGGTTCTCCACGCCGGCGCGGATGACCAGGCCGAAGCGGGTGTAGCGGAGGAAGGCCAGCACCGCGAGCAGCACGACGACGGCGCTGCCGATCAGCAGGAACCGGTCGTTGGGCACGCTGGCCCCGAGGACCGACGTCGTCTCCTCCGCCCACGCCGGCGCGGGGAACGGCCGCGGGTCGGCGCCCCAGATGGCCCGCACGAGCGCGACCAGCGCGAGGCTGAGCCCGACGGTGACCAGCACCTGCTCGATGTGCCGCTCGTAGAGCGGGCGGATGAGCAGCAGCTCGACCAGCGCGGCGACGACCGTGCCGACGGCGACCCCGAAGGCCACGCCGAGGACGAAACCCCACCCGCCGGAGCCGGCGCCGGGCAGGTTCTCCGCGGCCCACCAGGTGCCGTAGGCGCCGATGGTGAGGAACGCGCCGTGGGCGAAGTTGAGCACGCCCATCAGCCCGAAGATCAGCGAGAGGCCCGACGCGACGAGGAAGTACAGCGCCGCCAGGCCCAGTCCCGTGACGGTGAGCAGGACCACAGTGCTCATGCGTGGGTCCCCCCGCTCGTGGCCACGCCGAGCAGCTCGCGGGTGCGGTCGGCGTCGGCCATGAGCTCGGGAGCCGAGCCGCTCCACACCGCCCGCCCCTGGTCGACGACGACGGCGTCGGTGGCCATGCGGCGCACCACGGACAGGTTCTGCTCGACGAGCAGCACCGTCACCTCCTCGGCGACCCGTGCGAGCACGTCGGCGACCTCGGCCACCAACAGCGGCGCCAGGCCCTTCGTCGGCTCGTCCACGAGCAGCAGCTGGTTGTCGTTGAGCAGCAGCCGGGCGATGGCCACCATCTGCTGCTGGCCGCCCGAGAGCGTCCCGGCCAGCTGGCGGCTGCGCTGCGCCAGCTCGGGGAACAGCTCGTACACGCGGTCGGGGTGGTGCGCGGAGTCGCGCCGCTCGGCCAGCGTGAGGTTCTCGGCCACCGTCAGCCCGCCGAACACCTCGCGGTCCTCGGGCGCGTAGCCGACGCCGAGCCGGACCACCTCGTGGGTGCGCCGGCCCGAGAGCCGGTGCACCCGCCCGCCGGCGTCGGTGAGCTCGATCGTGCCGGTCGAGGGCACCAGCCCCAGCACCGACTTCACCGTCGTCGTCTTGCCGGCGCCGTTGCGGCCCAGCAGCGCGGTCACCCCGCCGCGGCGGACGGTGAGGTCCACCCCCTGCAGGATGTGCGACCCCGACAGGCGGACGTGCACGTCGGACAGCCGCAGCAGCACCGGCCGGTCGTTCACAGCTGGTCCCCCAGGTAGGCCTCCTGGACGGCGGGGTCGGCGGTGACCCGGGCCGGGGTGTCCAGCGCCAGCAGCGAGCCGTGGTGCATGACCGCGACCCGGTCGGCCAGCCCCAGCAGGACGTCCATGTGGTGCTCGACCATGAGCACCGTCCGGCCCTCCTCGCGGTGCACGTCGGCGATGACCCGGGTCAGGCCGGCGACCTCCTCGGTGCTGACGCCGGCCATCGGCTCGTCGAGCAGCACCACGGCGGGGTCGGTGGCCAGCAGGATCGCCAGCTCGAGCTTGCGCTTGTCGCCGTGCGAGAGGGACCCGGCGAGCGCGTCGCCGCGGGCGGTGAGCCCCACGCGGCCCAGCGCCCGCTCGGCCACCTCGAGGGCCCGGTCGGAGGCGCGCACCCGCTGCCAGGGGCGCAGGCTGCCGCCGAGCCGGGCCTGCGCGGCCAGCCGCACGTTCTCCCGGACGCCGAGGCCCGCGAACACCGACGAGGACTGGAAGGTCCGGCCCAGGCCGCGGCGGGCCCGGGCGGCGGGGCTGGCGCCGGTGATGTCCGCGCCGTCGAGGGTGATCGTCCCGGAGGTGACCGACAGCAGGCCCGAGAGCAGGTTGAACAGCGAGGTCTTGCCCGCCCCGTTGGGGCCGATCACGGCGACGAACTCGCCGGGGGCGACGTCGAAGGAGACGTCGGAGACGATGACCGCGCCGCCGATGGCGCAGGTCAGGCCGGCCACCCGGAGCACCGGCTCGCCCGCGGGGCGGGCGGCCGGTGCCGGGGCGGGCAGGGAGGTGGTCACGCTCGCCGTCCTCCGCGGACCCGGTCAGGCGGTGGCGACCGGCGGCGCGGTGGCCTCCGGGTCGAGGGTGTCGACGACGACCGGGACGAGCTCGCCGTTCTGCTCCTCCAGCCGCGCCTGGAACATCGGCTGCAGGAGCGCGTGGTCCTCCTCGCGGATGGTCAGCTGGCCCTTGACGCCGTCGAACTGCCAGCCCTCGAGCGCGTCGACCATCGCGGAGACGTCGTCGCCGCCCTCCTGGAGCGCGTGCACGACCATCTGCGCGGCGGTGAAGCCGTCGGGGGTGAACAGGTCGACGGTGCCGCCGGCCTCCTCGACCCGCTCGGTCATCGCCTGGCTGACCTCGTTGTCGACGGCCTCGGCGAAGAAGTGCGAGAGGTAGTCGACCTGCGTGGCCTGCGCGCCGTAGGTGGCGTAGCTGGCGCGGATGTCGAGGCCGGTGACGACCGTCGTCGAGTCGAGCACGCCCTGCTGGCCCATCGCCTGCCACATGGCCGGGGCGCTCTCCCCCGCCCAGGCGACGAAGACCAGGTCGGCGCCGGCGTCGCGGGCCTGCGAGGCGAACGGCGTGAGGTCGGTGGCGCTGGCCGGGACCAGCAGCGGGGTGACCGTGGCGCCCGCCCCGCCGAGGACGGCGGTCACGGCACCGACGTTGGCCTGCCCGAACGCGCTGTCCTGGGCGAAGACCAGCACGGTCTTGCCCTGCGCGTCCCCGATGAACGACTCCGCGGTGAGGATGTCCTGGTAGGTCTGCCGACCGGAGCGGAAGGTGTTGTCGTTGAGGCCGGTGACCGCGTCGGTGGCGGCGGGGCCGGAGATGAACAGCACGTCGTTCTGCTCGGCCAGCGGCGCGACCTGGGTGGCCACGCCCGAGGCGGTGGACCCGGCGAGCACCTGCACGCCCTGGCCGATGAGGTCGGTGGCCTCGGCGACGGCCTTGGCGGGGTCGCCGGCGTCGTCGCGCTCGACCACCTCGATCGGCCGGCCGTCGACCTCGCCGGAGCCGTCGGTGGCGTAGTCCAGGCCGGCCTCGAAGCCCTGCAGGTACTGCTCGCCGTAGGTGGCCAGCGGCCCGGTGGCCGAGTAGACCAGCCCGACGCGGATCGGGTCGCCCTCCCCGCCGGAGTCCCCGCCGCCCCCTCCCGACGAGGCGGCGGTGGGACTGCCGCAGGCGGCGACCGACAGGGCCAGCGCGGCCCCCGTGGCGAGGACGGCGGTCCGGGACCGGTGGCGGGGACGCGACATGGCGGGCTCCTCGGCGTGTGCGACGGTGCACGGGGTACTCCGGACGAACCCGTCCGGAGTGGGCTGGACCACACGGTAAGGAGCCGCTCACACCCTGCCCATGGCGGTGACCTCCACAGCCGCCCGGGCGGGTGTGGGTGCCGACCACACGGGTGACGCGTCCCGCCGGCGACCACCGCCGGTCGCCGTCCCGTTCCCTCGCGGCCGGGTCCGCGCCGTACCGTCGGGAGGTGACCTCGACCTCCCCCGATGACCTGCGCACCGGCCGCTGGCTGCGACTCGACGGGACGACCAACACGCGCGACCTGGGCGGCCTGCCCACCACCGACGGCGGCACCACCGCCTTCGGCCGCGTGCTGCGCAGCGACAACCTGCAGACCCTGAGCGACGACGACGTCCGCCGCCTGGTGGAGGACCTGCACCTGCGCGACGTCATCGACCTGCGCACGACGGCCGAGGTGCTGCTCGAGGGCCGTGGGCCGCTGCGCGCGGTCGAGGGCGTCACGCACCGCCACTTCAGCCTGCTGCCCGAGCGGGGCCACCACACCGACGTCTTCGCCGTCGAGGAGGACGAGGTCCCCGAGCTACCCACCGGCTGGGCCGAGACGCTGCTCCCCCGGCAGACCACCGAGGCCGACGAGGTCGAGCCGCCGGCGGTGCGCTCCTACCTCGGCTACCTGCACCACCGGCCGGAGAACGTGCTGGCCGCGCTGCGGACCATCGCCTCCGGGGACGGCGCGGCCGTCGTGCACTGCGCGGCGGGCAAGGACCGCACCGGCGTCGTCGCGATGTTCACGCTGGCCGCGGCCGGGGTGCCCGACGAGGAGATCGTCGCCGACTACGCGATGACCGCCGACGTCATCGACGCGCTGGTGGCCAAGCTGCGGCAGTCGCCCACCTACGCCGAGGACATGACCCGCCGGGAGGTCGCCGTCCACACCCCGCGCGCGGAGACCATGCGCCGGCTGCTGGAGATCCTGGGTGAGCGGCACGGCGGGCCGCTCGGGTGGCTCGAGGAGCACGGCTTCGGCGCCGGCGAACAGGCCGCCCTGCGCGCCCGCCTCCGCGACTGACCCACACCGTCGGCCCTCGACGTCGCCTCCGTGATCAGCACGCGCTGACGGTCGTCCGCGAGGTCGGGACGACCGCCGTGGACGCGTTCTCGTCCCAGGCGGGCGCTAGTCGGAGGCGCGGGGGGCGGGGGCCGGCGGGCGGTCGCGGTGCTTGTGGCGGTACATCGCCGCGTCGGCCTCCCGCAGCAGCCGCTCCGCCGTCGCCGACGGGTCCTCGCCGGGGCCGGTGTGCACGGCGACGCCGGTGCTCGTGCCCACGGGCACCGGGATGCCGTCGAGCCGGAAGGGCTCGCTGAAGGCCGCCGCCACCCGGCCCACGACGGCCTGGGCGTCCGAGGGGGACGCCAGCCGCGGCAGCAGCACCGCGAACTCGTCCCCGCTGAGCCGCCCGACGGTGTCGCCGGGGCGGACGGCGGCGCGCAGCCGCGCCGAGACCTGCCGCAGCAGCTCGTCGCCGGCGGCGTGGCCGAGGCTGTCGTTGACCGCCTTGAACCGGTCGAGGTCGCAGAACAGGACGCCGACGGACCCGGTGGGGGCGACGGCGGCGAGCGCGTCGGCCAGCCGCTCGCGGAACAGCAGGCGGTTGGGCAGGCCGGTGAGGGCGTCGTGGCTGGCCTGGTGCCGGACGGTCTCGAGCAGCCGGGCCTTCTGCAGAGCGGTGGAGGCCTGGTCGCCCACGCCCCGCAGCCGGGCCAGGACGTCGGCGTCGAGGGCGCCGCTGACCTCGTCGTCGGCCCAGCTGGCGGTGACCACGCCGAGGAAGGTGGTGCCGGCGAGGAGGGGGACGGCGACGACGTCGGTGAGCAGCAGCGCGTCGAGCAGGTCGCGCATCGGCGCGCTGGCGGCGGTGGCGCCGATGACGCGCGGCTCGCGGTCGGTGAGGATGCCGAAGACCTCGGGGACGTCCCCGGCCCGCAGGGTCGCCGCCCGCAGGACCGCCTCCTGGGCGGGCGGGAGGCCGGCGCAGGCCGCGGCGCGCAGGACCGCCCGGGCGGGGTCCCAGAGCAGGACGCCGGAGCTGCCGCAGCCGACGATGCGGGGCAGCGTCCCGGCCACGACGTCGCAGATCTCCCGCACCTCGGCCGCCTGGGCCAGGCCGTGGGCGAGGTCGAGCAGGGCGCCGGCCCGGCGGGCCTCCGACCGGCTGTCCTCGAGGGCGAGGACGAGGTCGAGGGCGGCCGCGGCGTGGCCGGCGTAGGCGGCGAGCATGGCCCGCTCGTCGCCGAGACCACCCTGACCTGGCCGGTTGAGGGCGGCCAGCCGGCCGTGGGTCCGGCGGGCGGAGGCGACGTCGACGGTGACCGCGCCCGGCCCCAGGTCGTTCCCGGCGAGCAGCCGCGCCACCAGCAGCGGCACCTCGGCGGGGTCCAGGCCGGAGCTGTGCACGAGGGGGGCGCCGCCGTGCGGCGCGGAGACGGCGAGCAGGTAGGCGGGGGCGAGGACCGCGGCCGCGGCGCGGTCGACGATGCGGCGCAGCACGGTCTCCAGGTCCTCGCCGTCGACGAGGTCGGTGGCCGCCTCCTGCAGGCTCCGGACCTGGGCGCGCAGGGCGGCCAGCTCCGGATCGGACGCGGCCGGACCGCCGCGCCGGCGCGACCAGCGGCTGCGCCGGTCCCAGGTGAGGGAGTAGACGCAGGCCTCCGCGCCGGAGGACTCACACTCGTCGTGGACGACGCGCGCCGGGGGCAGCCCGAAGATCGTCGGCACCATGCTGATCAGCCCACGCGCGTAGTCGCAGTCCAGCCGCGAGTGGACGTAGCCCTCGTGCAGCCGGTACCGCAGCGTCGCGGAGGTGGCGTCGGACGCGACGACCTCCATGGTGGAGGTGGTCGAGAAGTTGGCGACCGCGCGCGGGAGGCGGGCGTAGACCTGGCGCGGTGAGCCCATGGCGCGCACCAGCACGACGACGGACGCGTTCATCCCGGTGCGCAGCGAGTCGGCGCCGATGCGGAACATGGCACCCGGGTCGCCGAGGACCTCGGTGGCCGCGGTGAACAGCCGGATCCGCGTGTCGTAGCCGGTCCAGGTCGAGGGCCGGGAGAGCTCGGCGGCGGTGAAGGGCACGCCGGCCCGGCGGAGGACCTCCTCGACGGCCGTCTCACCGGCGTGCTGGCGGACGTACTCCAGGACGAGGCCCGTCGTGGCGCCCGACGTCTCCCGGGGCTCCCCCGGAGATGCCGTCCGGTCCGCCGGTCGCGCTGCGCTCACGTCCGCACCTTCGGCACCGGACCGTCCGGAGTTGAGCGAGGCCGCGGGCGGGGTGGCCGGCCTCCCCCGCAGGAGGGAGCCCCGCCCCGGACCGCAGGTCCCGGACGACACGGCCCCGGACAGCAGTCGGCCCGGGCTGCGGGTGCAGACCGGGGCCGTGCGGATCTCGGCCTCCGCGGGGCGGGCGGGAGGCCGGAGGCTCAGAGCTCGCGCGAGGTGAAGCTGCTGTTGGCCATGGTGAGCAGCTCGTCGCGCATCGCGGGGCTGCCGGTACGGGCGATGGCCCGGTCGATGGCCCGCCGCGTGCGAGCCGCCTGCCGACGCTGCCGCCAGGTGGTCCCGATGGACATGTCCGTGTCTCCCTCTTCGGTTCGTCGTCGTCCTACACCCGTAGTAAAGCAGGTGAGAGCTTGAGTATTCCGAAGGATCGCAGGGTGTGTCAGGTCATGTCCGACGATCGTTCACCCATCGGAGGTGCACCGGCCACTCAGGCGCGGGTCAGCACCTCCCGCGCCGCGGCCCGCGCCGCGCGCGGGTCGTCGGCGGCCAGGGCGGCCGCCGCGGCGTCCCGGCAGGCGGCGAGGTCGGCGGTGGCCAGCCGCGCGCCGACGCCGGCGACGGCCGAGCCGGCACACGACAGCGAGGTCACGCCGAGCCCGACGAGGACGCAGGCGAGCAGCGGGTCGGCCGCCGCCTCGCCGCAGACGCCGACCGGCTTGCCCGAGCGCCGGCCCGCCGCCGCCGTCAGCTCCACCAGCGCCAGCAGGGCCGGCTGCCACGGGTCGGTGAGGTCGGCCAGGTCGGCCGAGAGCCGGTCGGCGGCCAGCGCGTACTGCGACAGGTCGTTGGTGCCGATCGACAGGAAGTCGACGTGCCGCAGCATCCGGTCGGCGAGCAGCGCGGCCGAGGGCACCTCGACCATGACGCCGGGCACCAGGCCGCGCTCGCGGACCCGGGCGGCGAAGTCCGCGGCCTCGCCCTCGGTGGCCACCATGGGCGCCATCACCCACGGCGCGGCACCGGTGCGGCGGGCGGCCTCGGCGACGGCGTCGAGCTGGCGGTCGAGCAGGCCGGGGTCGCGGCGGGCCACCCGCAGGCCGCGGACGCCGAGCGCCGGGTTGGCCTCCTCGGGCGGCGTCGCGAACTCCAGCGGCTTGTCCGACCCGGCGTCGAGGGTGCGCAGGACGACCCGCCGGCCGACCGCGGCCTCGAGGACGTCGGCGTACCCGCTGGCCTGCTCCTCCACGGTCGGCTCGGCGGCCCGGCCGAGGAAGGCGAGCTCGGTGCGGAACAGGCCGACCCCCTCGGCGTGCGCGCGCAGGGCGGCCCGCGTGCCGTCGCCGTCCTGGACGTTGGCGTACACGGGGACCGCCACGCCGTCGCGGGTGGTGCCCGGCCCGGCGTACCCGGCCAGGGCCTCGGCGGCCCGGCGGGCGGCGGCGAGCTGCCCGGCGGCGGCCTCCGGGTCGGGGTCGACGGTGAGCGAACCCTCCTCGGCGTCGAGGAGGACCGTCGCGCCGGCGGGGACGGCGTCGAGGCCCTCGACGGCCACGACCAGGGGCAGGCCGAGCTGGCGGGCGATGATCGCGGTGTGACTGGTGGTCCCGCCCAGGCGAGTGGCCAGCCCGACGATCCGCGCGGGGTCGAGCCCGGCGGTGTCGGCGGGGGCGAGGTCGTCAGCGAGCAGGATCGAGGGCTCCGCGGGCGAGGGGACGCCGGGCTCGCCCTGGCCGGTCAGCTCGGCGACCACGCGGTCGCGGACGTCGCGCACGTCGGTGACCCGCTCGGCCATCACGCCACCCAGCGAGGTGAAGACGTCGACGAACTGCTGCGCGGCCTCCACCGTCGCCACGGCGGCCGGGGCGCCGGCGTCGATCCGCTGCTCGACCGCGCCCAGGAGCCCGCGGTCGCGGGCCATGCCGGCGGTGGCCGCCAGCACCTCGGCGGTGAGCCCGGTCGCGGCCGCGGCGCGCTCGGCCAGCCGGTCCGCGACGGCCTCGGCGGCCGCGGTGAAGCGGGCCCGCTCCTCCTCCCGCGCCGCCTCCGGCAGCGGGTCGAAGACGTCGGCCGGCAGGAGCACCGCACCGGACGGGCGGACGACGGGACCGAGGACCACGCCGGGGACGACCGGCGTCCCGGTGAGCACGGTGCGAGCGGCGGTGGTGGACATGCGGACCTCACGTCGGTCGGAGGGATGGCGGTCGCCGGACCTCGTCGTCCGTGACCAGCCTCACCAAACGGTGTTGACTTGTCAACGTAATCCACGTAGAACAACACAGACACAAGCCCGTTCCCACACGATCGGGCATCACCCCGGGTCCGTCGCGGTCCGGAGTCCCGACGAGGGGGTGCACGGTGTACGCCGAGGAGCGCCAGCAGGCCATCGCCACACTCGTCGCCGAGCAGGGCCGCATCGCCGTCGCCACGGTGGCCGAGCACTTCGGTGTCACCACCGAGACGGTCCGCCGCGACCTCGCCGTCCTGGAGCGGGCGGGGATCCTGCGGCGCGTGCACGGCGGAGCGGTACCCGCTGCGGCGCTCACGCTGGTGGAGACGGCGCTGGGCGAGCGCAACGCCACCCGCGCCGAGGCCAAGCGCAAGATCGCCGCGGCGGCGCTGGACCTGCTGCCCGGCCGTGGCGGCAGCGTGCTGCTCGACGGCGGGAGCACCACCGCCGCGCTGGCCGACGTGCTGCCGGCCGACCGGTCGCTGTTCGTGGCCACCAACTCCGTGCCGATCGCCGCCCGGCTGGCGAACGCGCCGGGCGTGACCCTGCACGTGCTCGGCGGCCGGGTGCGCGGGCTGACCCAGTGCGCCGTCGGCGAGACGCCGGTGCGGGCGCTGGCCGACCTCCGGGTCGACGTCGCCTTCCTCGGCACCAACGGCATCGCCCCCGGCCACGGGCTGACCACCCCCGACGAGGCGGAGGCCTCGGTCAAGCGGGCGATGGTGCGCGCTGGGCAGCGGGTGGTCGTCCTGGCCGACAGCAGCAAGCTCGGCCGCGAGCACCTGGTCCGCTTCGCCTCCCTCGACGACGTCGACGTGGTGGTCACCGACGGCGAGGCCGACCCGGCCGTCGTGGACCACCTCGAGGCCGCCGGCGTCGAGGTCGTGACCGCGTGAGCGACGCCGGCACGCACGGGGGACGGGTCGTCACGCTGACGGCCAACCCGAGCCTGGACCGGACGCTGGTCCTCCCCGGCCCGCTCGCCCGCGGTGGGGTGGCCCGCCTCGGGGTCAGCTCCACCGAGCCCGGTGGCAAGGGCGTGAACGTGGCGCGCGCGCTGGCCGCCGCCGGGGCCGACGTCGAGGCCGTGGTGCCGGCCGACCGGACCGACCCGCTGGTCACCGAGCTGACCGCGCTCGGGCTGCCGCCGCTCACCGTGCCCACCGGCGTCCCGGTGCGCACCAACTACTCGCTCACCGAGCCCGACGGCACGACCACCAAGCTCAACGAGCCCGGGACCGCCCTGGACGAGGACGTCCGGGCCGCGCTCCGGGCCGTGCTCACCGGCGCGGCCACGGGCGCCCGCTGGGTCGTGCTCTCCGGCTCGCTGCCGCCCGGCACGCCCGAGGACTGGTACGCCGAGCTGGTCCGGGCCGTGCGCCCCACCGGCGCGCGCGTGGCGGTGGACACCTCCGAGGCGCCGCTGCGCGCGCTGCTCGCCGCCGGCCCCGACGCGGCGCCGGACCTGCTCAAGCCCAACGCCGAGGAGCTGGCCCAGGTCGCCGGCACCACGGAGGCCGCGCTGCTCGCCGACCCGGTCGCCCTGCGCGCCGCGGTCGAGGCGCTGCACGCCGGCGGCGTCGCCGAGGTGCTGCTGACCCTCGGCGGCGACGGCGCGGTGCTGTCCACGGCCGACGGCGTCTGGTCGGCACGGCCGCCGCGCACCGCCGTCCGCAGCACCGTCGGCGCCGGCGACTCCAGCCTGGCCGGCCACCTGCTCGCCGACCTGGCCGGCGCCCCGCCGGCCGAGCGGCTGCGTCGCGCGGTCGCCACCGGCTCGGCCGCCGCCGCGCTGCCGGGCTCCGCGGTCCCCGCGCCGCACCAGGTCGACCCGGCCGCCGTCGTCGTGACGCCCGGCCTGCCCTCCCCCGCTCCCGTCGCGGCCGCCGGCCGCGACGTCTCCTGACAGCCCGGAAGGTCCGTCATGACCGCACTCATCTCCCCCGAGCTGGTCGTCCTCGACGCCGACCTGGGCTCCGACAAGGCCGCGGTGGTGCACCGCCTGGCCGGCCTGGTCGCCGACGCCGGCCGGGCCACGGGCGCCGAGGCGCTGGCCGGTGACGCGCTGGCCCGCGAGGCGCAGGCCGCCACCGGCCTGCCCGGCGGCATCGCCATCCCGCACTGCCGGTCGGGCGCGGTGACCCAGGCGTCGCTGGCCTTCGCCCGGCTGCGCCCGGGGGTCGACTTCGGCGCCGCCGACGGGCCGGCGGACCTGGTCTTCCTCATCGCCGCCCCGGCGGCCGGCGACGCCGACCACCTCACGCTGCTGTCCGCGCTGGCCCGCGCGCTGGTCCGGCCGGACTTCGTCGCCTCGCTGCGGGCCGCGGCCTCCGCGCAGGACGTCGTCGCGCTGGTCGAGGAGGTCGTCTCCCCGAAGCCGGCCACCGGCGCCAGTGCGGCGGCGTCGGTGCCCGCGCCGGCCACGCCCGCCCCGGCCGCCGACGCCGCACCGGCGCGCCGCCGCCTCGTCGCGGTCAGCGCCTGCCCGACCGGCATCGCGCACACCTACATGGCCGCCGACAAGCTCACCGCCGCGGCGGAGGCCGAGGGCGTCGACCTCGTCGTCGAGACGCAGGGCTCCTCGGGCTCCACGCCGCTGGACCCGGCCGTCATCCGCGACGCCGAGGCGGTCGTGTTCGCCGTCGACGTCGGGGTCAAGGACCAGGAACGCTTCGCCGGGAAGCCGGTGGTCCAGTCGGGGACGAAGCGGGCGATCAACGAGCCCGAGGTGATGATCCGCGAGGCGCTGGCGGCCGCCGACGACCCGAACTCCCGCCGGGTGCCGGGCAGCGGCGCCGCGGCCACCGCGCCGACCGGCGGCGGGGGCAAGCCGAGCACCGGCGCGGAGATCCGCCGCTGGCTGCTCACCGGCGTCAGCTACATGATCCCGTTCGTCGCGGCCGGAGGTCTGCTCATCGCGCTGGGCTTCCTGCTCGCCGGGTACCCCGTCGCCCTCACCGACCCCGACAGCGGCAACTCCTGGGCGAAGGAGTGGGTGCTCAACAACTCCCTGTTCGACCTGCCCGTCAGCACCGTCGCCGACCTGAACGGCGGCCTCAGCGGCTACCTCGGCGCGATGCTGTTCTTCATCGGGTCGCTGGCGTTCTCGCTGTTCATCCCGGCCATGGCCGGCTACATCGCCTACGCCATCGCCGACCGGCCGGGGCTCGCGCCGGGCTTCATCACCGGCCTGGTCGCCGTCCAGGTCAACGCCGGCTTCCTCGGTGCCCTGGTGGGCGGCGTGATCGCCGGCTTCGCGGCCCGCTGGCTGTCCCGGCTGAAGGTCGGCCGGGTCGTGCGCGGGCTGATGCCGGTCGTGGTCATCCCGCTGATCGCGACGCTGATCGCCAGCGGCCTCATGGTGCTCGTCCTCGGGCGCCCGCTCGCTGCGGCGATCACCGGCCTCACGAACTGGCTGAACGGCCTGTCCGGCACCTCCGCGGTGCTGCTCGGCATCCTGCTCGGCCTGATGATGGCGTTCGACATGGGCGGGCCGGTCAACAAGGCCGCGTACGCGTTCGCGACCGCGGGCCTGGCGAGCTACATCTCCAACCCCACCGAGAACACCGGCCCGCTGGTCATCATGGCGACGGTGATGGGCGCCGGCATGGTCCCGCCGATCGCGCTCACCCTGGCCACGTTGATCCGCCCGAAGGTCTTCACCCCCGCCGAGCAGGAGCAGGGCAAGGCCGCGTGGCTGCTGGGCCTGGCGTTCATCACCGAGGGCGCCATCCCGTTCGCCGCGGCCGACCCGCTGCGGGTCATCCCGCCGATCATGATCGGCTCGGCGACCACCGGGGCGATCGTGGCGGCGGCCGGGGTGCAGGCGCAGGCCCCCCACGGTGGCATCGTCGTGTTCTTCGCGATCAACGGGGTCCTGATGTGGCTGCTCGCGATCGCCGTCGGCACCGTCGTCGGCGCGGTCGCGGTGGTCATCGCCAAGAGCATCGGCCGCAAGAAGATCGACGAGGTGCCCGAGGACGCCGTCGACCTCGCCCACGCCCACAACCCGGCTCCCGCCGTCAGCGCGCCCGCGCGCGTCTGACACGGCAGGCTCGACACCGTCCACCCCACCCCGAGCAGCGAGGATCCCGCCCATGCCCAGTCAGACCGTCACCGTCGGCTCCCGGGTCGGCCTGCACGCCCGCCCGGCCGCGCTCATCGCCGAGGCCGTGGGCAAGGCCGGCGTCCCGGTCACCCTGGCCACGCCCGGCGGCAACCCCGTCGACGCCGGCTCGCCGCTGATGATCATGACGCTCGGTGCCCAGAAGGGCGCCGAGGTCACCGTCACCAGCGACGACGCCGGGGTGGTCGAGCAGATCGCGGGCCTGGTGTCCGCCGACCTCGACGCCGAGTAGCCACCGCGGCAGAAATGGCCATTTCTGCCGCCCGGGCACACACGACGGCGCCCGTCCCCTCCACGCGGAGGGGACGGGCGCCGTCGTGTGTGCTGTGGCGGTTACGGCTGGTCGGGCCGCGAGACGTCGCCGCGCCAGGCGCCGGTCTCGGTGCCGCGGCTCTCGATGAACTCCTTGAACCGCTTGGCGTCGGCCTTGATCTGACGGTCGTCGAAGCCGAGCGCCGCGCCGGCCTTCTCGACGAGCCCGGTGGGCTCCCAGTCGATCTGGATCATGACGCGGGTCTTGGTGTCGTCGAGGCGGTGGAAGGTGACGACGCCGGCGTGCTTGGCGTCGCCGCCGGTGCTCGTCCAGGCCACCCGCTCCTCGGGGTGCTGCTCGGTGATCTCGGCGTCGAACTCGCGCTTGACGCCGTCGATGTTGGTGATCCAGTGCGTGTGCGTGTCGTCGATCTGCGTGATGCGCTCGACGCCGCCCATGAACTGGGGGAAGGACTCGAACTGCGTCCACTGGTCGTAGGCGACCCGGATCGGGACGTCGACGTCGACGGACTCCTGCACGCTTGCCACGGGAACGCTCCTCTGGACTCGGGATCTCGTTGCTGTCGGCGAACCCCTACCCACGTCGGCGCCCGGTAAGCCGTCGACCTGGAGGGTGAGCACGAACCGCGCGCCTCCCCCGTCGGCCGTCTCGACGACGAGCGTGCCGCCGTGGCGCCGGGCGACGTCGCGCGCGATCGCCAGGCCCAGCCCCGCCCCTCCACGACCCGACCGGGCTGCGTCGAGCCGGGTGAAGCGCTCGAACACGCGCTCGCGGTCGTCGGCCGGCACGCCGGGGCCGTCGTCGGCGACGGTGAGCACGGCGTCCCCGTCCTGCTCCTGCAGCCCGACGGTCACCCGGTACCGCGCGTGCCGGACGGCGTTGTCGAGCAGGTTGCCGACGGCGCGCTCGAGCTGGTCGGGGTCACCGCGCACCTGCACCGGCCGGACCCCGCCGGTGTCCACCTCCTGCCCGGACACGCGGGCCCGGGCGACCGCCGCGGCGACCACCTCGTCGAGGTCGAGCAGGTCCCGTCGCGCCGCGAGGGCGCCGACGTCCCCGCGGGCCAGCAGCAGCAGGTCGTCGACCAGCCGTTGCAACCCGACCGTCTCGGCGAGGACGCTGGCCGCGGTCGCTCCCGGGTCGGCCGTCGACGGATGCGCCGCGTCCACCTCCAGCTCGGTCCGCATGCGGGCCAGCGGGCTGCGCAGCTCGTGCGAGGCGTCGGCGACGAACTGCCGCTGGCGCTCGGCGGCCGCCTGCACCCGGGCCAGCATCGCGTTCATCGTCCGCGCCAGCCGGTCGACCTCCAGCGGTGTGCCGGGCTCGGGGACCCGCTGGCCCAGGGCGCTGCCGCTCATCCGCGCCACGCGGTCGCGGATCCGCTCCACCGGCCGCAGCGCCCGGCCGACCGCGAACCGGACCAGCAGGGCGAGTGCCGCGGTCGCCACCGGCACGGCGACGGCCAGCCCCGCCACCAGCGCGGCGGTGCTCTCGTCGACGTCCTTCAGGCTCGCGGCGACGACGAGCGTCCCGGCGTCCACGGGCCGGGTGAGCAGCCGTGCCGGGCCGCCGTCGAGGTCGACCGTGACGGCACCTCCCGACAGGTCGGGCAGCGCGGGCGCCCCGGCCGGCACGCGGGCCAGCACGGCACCCGTGGCGTCCCGCACCTCGGCGACCACGTCGTCGTCGGGCAGGGCGGCGCCGTCGAGGGACCCGTCCGCGGCCACCCGGTCCTCCAGCGCCGAAGCCTGGGCTGCCAGTGTCTCGTCGAGCGCTTCGGTCAGCGCCGCCCGCAGGCCCGCGACGAGCCCGGCGCCGACGAGCACCAGCACGACCAGGACAGCGAGCGCCGAGACCCAGGTGATGCGCGCCGCGAGGGTGCGCGGGACGAGCCGGCGGAGGGGTGTCACGGCCGCGGCACACGGTAACCGGCGCCCCGCACGGTCTCGATGACCGGCGGCCCGCCGGCGCGCTCGAGCTTGCGCCGCAGCCGCGCGACGTAGACCTCGACGACGTTCGGGGCGCCGGTGAACTCGTCGTCCCAGACCCCCGCGAGGATCTCCCGCTTGCGCACCACGCGGCCGGCCCGCCGGACGAGGTGGACCAGCAGGTCGAACTCGCGCGCGGTGAGCGCGACCTCGTCCTCGCCGCGGAAGACCCGTCGGGCGGGCAGGTCCACGCGCAGGTCCCCGATCACCAACGGGGGCGGGCTGCCCAGCGCGGCCCGGCGCAGGAGCGCGTGCACCCGCGCCACGAGCACCGGGAAGGAGAACGGCTTGCGCAGGTAGTCGTCGGCGCCGGTGTCCAGCGCCTCGGCCTCGTCGAGGTCCCCGTCCTTCGCGGTGAGCACGAGGACCGGCGTGCGGTCGCCGGCCGCGCGCAGCGCCGCGCAGACCGACCAGCCGTGCCGTCCCGGCAGCATGAGGTCGAGCAGGACCAGGTCGTAGGACCCGGTGCGGGCCCGCCACAGCCCCTCGATCCCGTCCGCGGCGACGTCGACGGTGAAGCCCTCCGCGCCCAGCCCACGGCGCACCGCGGCGGCGAGCTTCGGGTCGTCCTCGACGAGGAGCACCTTCACCCGCCCATGGTCGCCCGGCGGACCTGACAGCGGGCTGACGACGTCAGCGCCGGTTCAGCCGGCCGCGGCAGCATCGGTCCGGTCACACCGGCACGAGGTCAGGAGGACGCCGTGGAGCGCAGGACGAAGGTCATCGGGACGGTCGTGGTCGGCGTCGCGCTGGCCGCGGGCGGCATCGGGGTCGCCGCGGCCTCCGGGGGAGGGGACGCGGCCGAGGTGCCCGACGTCGCCATCACCGGACCGGACCTCGAGCGGGCGAGTGGAGCCGCGCTCGCGCACACCGGGGGCGGCGAGGTCACCGGCACGGAGGTCGGCGACGAGGAGAGCCGCTACGAGGTGGAGGTGACGCTGCCCGACGGCCGGCAGGTCGACGTCCAGCTCGACGAGGAGTTCCGGGTGGTCGGCGACGAGACCGACGACGAGACCGAGGACGGGACCGACGACGGAGACGACGGTGGGGGCGGCTGACCGGCGCCGGCGCTGGCCGGCCGCGGTCCTCACCTCCGTGGCGCTGCTCAGCGCCGCCTGCGGGAGCAGGACCGGGGAGGTCCGCGCCGATCCGGCGGCGCCGGTCCTGCCCCAGGGCAGCGAGCCGGTCGAGCTGGACCCGGCCGACTTCAGCTCCGACGTCACGCACCCGTGGTGGCCGATGGCCCCCGGCGACCGCTGGGTCTACGAGGAGACCGACGCCGATGGCACGGTGCAGCGGGTCGAGGTCACCGTGCTCGACGAGACCCGCGTGGTGCCGAACGGCGTCGAGGCCCGGGTGGTGCACGACGTCGTGACCACGGCCGACGGCGCGCTCGTCGAGGACACCCTGGACTGGTACGCCCAGGACGCCGACGGCGCCCTCTGGTACCTCGGCGAGCAGACTGCCGAGTACGAGGACGGCGTGGTCGTGTCCACCGCTGGCTCCTGGGAGGCCGGCGTGGACGGGGCCCAGGCCGGCGTCCTGCTGCCCGCCGACCCGTCGCCCGGGCTCTCCTACCGGCAGGAGCACCTGGCCGGGGAGGCCGAGGACGAGGCGCTCGTGCTGTCGGCCGACGAGACCGTCCAGGCGCCCGCGGGGTCCTGGACCGGCGCCCTGCTGACCCGCGACACGACGCCGCTGGAGCCGGACGTCTCGGAGCTGAAGTTCTACGCGCCGGGCATCGGGCCGGTGCTGGTGCTGCAGGTGTCCGGCGGCACCGGCCGAGAGGCGCTCGTGGAGTCCACCCGCGGCTGACCGGTCACCGCAGCGCCCGGGCCACGCTCCCCCGCACCGGCGCGTCCTCGAGCAGCAGCATCTGCGCCAGGTGGTAGGCGTCGGGCTGCCCGGCCCACGTGCCGGAGGCCACCTCGCCGGCCGGCGTCAGCTCGTGGTGCCAACTGCCGGTGGACGGGTCGGCGAAGCGCTCCTCGCCGTGCGCCCGCCAGGTCGCGGCCAGGTCGGCGTAGTGGTCCTCGCCGGTGACCGCGCCGAGCACCGCGGCCGCCGCGACCGCCTCGCACAGCACCCAGTGCATGCGCGCGGTCACCACCGGGCGGTCGTCCCAGCCGAGGGTGTACGGGAAGCCCGGTGCTCCGTCGGCGGCCCAGCCCCGCCCCGCCGCGGCGTCGAAGAGCCCGACGGCGTCGTCGAGCAGCCACCCGGGCGCGGCGTCACCCAGGGCGGCGCGCAGGTGCAGGCACAGGCGGGCCCACTCGAACTGGTGCCCGACGGTGACGCCGTAGGGCCGGAACGGGTCGGCCGGCCGGTCTCGGTTGTGCTCGGGCAGCGGCGTCCAGGCGGCGTCGAAGTGCTCGGGCAGCCGCCAGTTCCGCTCGCGGGCCCACCCGTGCACGATCCGTTCGGTGCTGCGCAGCGCCCGCTGCCGCAGCCGGGTGCCCTCGGCGCCACCGAGCGCGTCGGCCGCCGCGAGGGTGGCCTCGACGCCGTGCATGTTGGCGTTGGCGCCGCGGTAGTCCGACAGGTGCGACCAGCCCGCGGTCCACTCCTCCACGGCGAGGCCCGCGTCGTCGTCCCAGAACCGCCGGTCCCACACGTCGAGCGCCTCGTCGAGGAGGTCGCGGCCACCGGGGACGCCGGCCACCGTCGTCGTCGCCCCCGCGAGGACGGCGAAGGCGTGCACGTACGCGCTCTTGGTGCCGTCGTCCTCGGCCGCGCGCCAGCCGCCGGAGACGCCGTCGTGCAGCGGCCCCTGCCGCAGCGCCGTCACGCCCCAGCTCGCCAGTTCCTCCACCCCCGGCCGGCCCAGCAGGTGCGCCAGCGCGAAGACGTGCGTCATCCGCGCGACGATCCAGGTCTCCTGCGGCCGGTCCGGCAGCACCGCGCCGTCGGCACCGAGGTAGCCGAATCCGCCGGCGGGGACGCGGGAGCGGGCGGCGAGGGCGAGCAGGCCGTCGAGGTCGGTCATGCCGTCATCCTGCGCGGTCGCGGCGCCGGATCCGCCCGGCGCCGCGACCGCGGAGCTCAGAAGGTGAGCGCGAGCCCGGGGTCGGCCAGCAGCGCGCCGACGTCGGCGAGGAACCGGCTGCCCAGCTCGCCGTCGATGATCCGGTGGTCGAACGACAGCGCCAGCTGCGTCACCTGCCGGACGGCGATCTTCCCCTTGTGCACCCACGGCATCTCGCGGACCGCGCCGAAGGCCAGGATCGCCGACTCGCCGGGGTTGAGGATCGGCGTCCCGGTGTCGACGCCGAACACACCGACGTTGGTGATCGTGATCGTGCCGCCGGCCATGTCCGCCGGCGCCGTCCGCCCCGCCCGCGCCGTCTCGGTGAGCTCGGTGAGCGCGCCGGCGAGCTCGGCCAGCGAGAGCCGCCCGGCGTCCTTGACGTTGGGCACGACCAGCCCGCGCGGGGTGGCCGCGGCGATGCCGAGGTTGACCTGCCCGTGGACGACGATCTCCTGCGCCGCCTCGTCCCAGGAGCTGTTGACCATCGGGTGACGGCGCGCGGCCAGCAGCAGCGCCCGCGCCACGAACAGCAGCGGGCTGACCTTCACGCCGGCGAACTCGGGACGCGCGGCGACCCGCGCCCGCAGCTTCATCGTCCGCGTGACGTCGACGGTGAGGAACTCCGTGACGTGCGGCGCGGTGAACGCGCTGGCCACCATCGCCGCCGCCGTCGCCTTGCGGACGCCCTTGACCGGGATCCGCTGCTCTCCAGAGGTGGCAGCGACCGGAGCGGCGGCCGGGGCCGGGGCGGCCGCGGGCGCCGACGCCGCGGCGGTCACGTCCTCGCGGGTGATGACCCCGCCGGCGCCGCTGCCGGTCAGCGCGGTGAGGTCGACGCCGAGGTCGCGGGCGAGCTTGCGCACCGGCGGCTTGGCCAGCGGGCGCACCGAGCCGCGGCCGGGCGCAACCGGCCGGGACGGGGCGGCCGCCTCGGCGCGGGCGTGCGCCTCGGCCTGCCGGCCGACCTCGAGGCCGCCGTGGCGCATCGGCTTGACCGTCGCGTCGGGCGCGGTGGCCAGCAGCGGGGGCCGCTCGGTGCCGCCGGACCCGTAGTCGGCACCCGGCACCGCCGGGGCCGCAGGAGAGCTCGCGTCCGCAGGAGCGCCCGGGGCCACCGTCCGGCGGGGACGCCGGCGGGCCTCGGTGGTCCGCGGCCCGTAGCCCACGAGCACCGCCGTCCGGCCGCCCGGCGCCGCTCCGCCGATCAGCCCGGCGGCCGGCTCGGCGCCGTCGCCGGACGGCGTCGCCGCGGGGGCGTCGCCGCCCACGTCGATGGTGATGATCGGCGTGCCGACGTCGACGGTCGTGCCCGCCTCGTGCAGCAGCTCGGTGACCGTGCCCGCGTAGGGCGAGGGCAGCTCGACGGCGGCCTTGGCGGTCTCCACCTCGCACAGCGGCTGGTTGACCGTGACGGTGTCGCCGACGGCCACGAGCCACTGCAGGATCTCGCCGTCGGTCAGGCCCTCCCCGACGTCGGGGAGCTTGAACTGGCGCAGCTCCCCCATGTCAGAAGCCCATCGCGCGGTCGACGGCGTCGAGCACGCGGTCGAGGTCGGGGAGGTACTCCTCCTCGAGCTTCGACGGCGGGTACGGGGTGTCGTAGCCACCCACCCGCAGCACCGGCGCCTCCAGCGAGTGGAAGCACGTCTCGGTCACCCGCGCGGCGATCTCCGCGCCGAGGCCGAGGGTCACCGGCGCCTCGTGGACGACGACGCAGCGCCCGGTGCGGCGCACGGAGTCGACCACCGGGTCGAGGTCCAGCGGCGAGAGCGTCCGCAGGTCGACGACCTCGATCGAGCGCCCCTCCTCCGCGGCGGCCTCGGCGGCCTGCAGCGCCGTCTTCACCATCGGGCCGTAGGCCAGCAGCGTGACGTCGTCGCCGCCGCGGACCACCCGCGAGGCGAACAGCGGGTCCGGCGTCGCGTCGGTGTCGACCTCCGCCTTCTCCCAGTACCGCCGCTTGGGCTCGAGGAAGACGATCGGGTCGGGGTGCGCGATGGCCTGCTGGATGCCCCAGTAGGCGTCGACCGGGTTGCTGACGGCGACCACCTTCAGGCCCGGCGTGTGCGCGAAGTAGGCCTCCGGGCTCTCGCTGTGGTGCTCGACCGCGCCGATGCCGCCCCCGAAGGGGATGCGGATGACGATCGGCATCGGCAGGCGGCCGCGGGAGCGGGCGTGGATCTTCGCGACCTGGGTGACGATCTGGTTGTAGGCCGGGAAGACGAACCCGTCGAACTGGATCTCGCAGACCGGCCGGTAGCCGCGCATGGCCAGCCCGACGGCGGTGCCGAGGATGCCGGCCTCGGCCAGCGGGGTGTCGACGACGCGGTCCTCGCCGAAGTCCTTCTGCAGGCCGTCGGTGATGCGGAAGACCCCGCCGAGGCGGCCGATGTCCTCGCCCATGAGCACGACCTTCGCGTCGTCCTCCATGGCGCGGCGCAGGCCCAGGTTGAGGGCCTTGCCGATGGTGAGCGTCTCGGTCATCAGTGCCCGGCCCCCTCGAAGCTCGCCTGGTACGCCTCGAACTCGGCCTGCTGCGCGGCCAGCGGGGGCGTCTGCTCCGCGTACACGCGGTCGAACATCGCCGTCCCCGGCGGGTCGGGCATCTCGACCGTGCCCGACCGGATCCGCTTGGCCAGCTCGTCGCCCTCGGCCTCGACGGCGTCGAAGAAGGCGGCGTCGGCCACGCCGGTCCGCGACAGGTACGCCTTGACCCGGGCGATGGGGTCGCGCAGCTTCCACTCCTCGAGCTCGCTGGCGAGGCGGTAGCGGGTCGGGTCGTCGGAGGTGGTGTGCGCGCCCATCCGGTAGGTGAACGCCTCGATGAAGGTGGGGCCCTGGCCCTCGCGGGCCGCGGCCAGCGCGGCCCGGGTGACGGCGAGGACGGCCAGGACGTCGTTGCCGTCGACCCGCACGCCGGGGAAGCCGAAGCCGGCCGCGCGCTGGTACAGCGGCACCCGGGACTGCCGCTCCAGCGGCACGCTGATCGCGTACTGGTTGTTCTGGCAGAAGAAGACGACGGGGGCGCTGAAGCTGGCCGCCCAGATCATCGCCTCGTTGACCTCGCCCTGGCTGGTCGCGCCGTCGCCGAGGAAGGCCAGCGCCGCGCTCTCGGCGCCGTCGCGCTGCAGACCCATGGCGTAGCCGGTGGCGTGCAGGGTCTGCGCGCCGATGACGACGGTGTAGAGGTTGAAGCCGGTGGCCACCGGGTCCCAGCCGCCGTTGTCGACGCCGCGGAACAGGCTGATGACGTGCAGGGGATCGACACCGCGGGTCCAGGCCACGCCGTGCTCGCGGTAGGTGGGGAAGGCCGTGTCGCTGTCGGCCATCGCGCGGCCGGCGCCGATCTGCGCGGCCTCCTGGCCCAGCAGCGAGGCCCAGATGCCCAGCTCTCCCTGGCGCTGCAGCGCGGTGGCCTCGACGTCCCAGCGGCGGACCAGCACGAGGTCGCGGTACAGGCCGCGCAGCTCCTCGGCCGAGACGTCGATGGAGTAGTCGGGGTGCTCGAGCCGCTCACCCTCGGGGCTGAGCAGCTGCACCAGGTCGGGCTGCTGCGGCAGGTGCGGCGCGCCCGCCCCCGGGACGGGGTCCACCGCCTCCGTCGTGACACTCGGCACGGCCGAGCCGTCCGGTTCGCTCACGAGCTCGCGCACTGCGTTCTCTCCTCGCCGTCGGCCGCGGCTGCCGGGGTCGCCGGCCGGCTGCGGTGCTGGACGTCCTGTGGGCGCCGGGGTGTGGCGCCACTCACACATCGTGGCACGACCGGCGCGATCCGGAGCACATCACCCCCCTCACGGATTGCGCAAGGTCGGAGCAGCGGACTGCGCAGGATGACAACTGCTAGGACGTCCGAACGTGTCAGACTGAGCACATGCCGCCCGGTCCGGACCGTCTGGACGCCACCGACGCGCGCCTGGTGCAGGCCCTCACCGAGGACCCCCGCGCCACCGTCATGGCCCTGTCCCAGCGGCTGGGACTCGCCCGCAACACGGTGCAGTCGCGGCTTGCCCGGCTGGAGTCCGGCGGGCTGCTCGCCCCCTTCGAGGCCCGGGTGAAGCCCGAGGCCCTCGGCTACCGGCTCGGCGCCTACATGACCGTCCAGGTCGTGCAGCGCAGCCTCGAGGAGGTCGCCGCGGCGCTGGCCGCGCTGCCCGAGGTGCTCGAGGTGACCGCGCTGTCCGGCGCCGCCGACCTGCTGGTGCGGGTGGTCGCCGTCGACGCCGACGACCTGTGGCGGCTCACCGAGCAGGTGCTCGCCGTCCGCGGCGTGGAGCGCACCGACACCGCCCTCGCGCTGCGCCGCTACGTCGACCACCGGGTCGCCCCGCTGCTGGAGCGGGCGGCGGGGGCGGAGACGCCCGCCGCGGGGTAGGGGCACCGGCGACCGCTGTCGCCGACGAGGGAGACCCCGTGCCGCCCACCCCGCTGCCCGACCTGCTCGACGAGCTGCTGCGCACCTACGGCCCCTGCGGCGGGGAGGCGGCCGTGCGCGACGTCGTCCGGCGGGAGCTCGAGCCGCTCGCCGACGAGGTCTCGGTCGACCCGGCGGGCAACCTGGTGGCCCTGCTGCACGGGACGGACCGGTCCGCACCGGCCGTCCGGGTCATGGCGCATCTCGACGAGCTGTCGATGATCGTCAAGCGGATCGACCCCGACGGCACGCTGTGGGTGACCTCCCTCGGCGTGATGTACCCCGGCAACTTCGGCCTCGGCCCGGTGGCCGTGCTGGGCCGGCAGGAGACGCTGACCGGCGTCCTGGTGCTCGGGTCGGAGCACACCACCGCGGACAGCACGCGGATCTGGGAGACCAAGCCCGACCAGGGGGACAAGGCGATGGACTGGTCGCACGTCTACGTCTTCACCGGGCGCTCGGGCGAGGACCTGGCCGCCGCCGGCGTCCACCCCGGCACCCGGGTGTGCGTGCACGCCGACCGGCGCGGGCTGACCCGCTTCGGCGACTTCGTGGGCAGTTACTTCGTCGACGACCGGGCCGCGCTCACCGCGATGGTCGGGACGGCCCGGCTGCTGCGGGGGCGCCCGCACGGCGACGTGTACCTCGTGGCCACCACCAGCGAGGAGATGGGCGGTATCGGCGCCTCCTACGCGAGCCGGACGCTGCCCGGCGACCTCACGCTCGCCCTCGACGTCGGCCCCGCCGAGGCGGAGTACCAGGTCACCGTCGACGGCGGGCCGGTGGTGGCCTACGCCGACGACGCCGTCGTCTACGACCGGGCCGTCGCCGACGCGCTGGTCGACGTCGGCCGCGAGCTCGGCCTGGACCCGCAGACCGCGGTCTGGCAGTCCTTCGACTCCGACGCCTCGCAGTCGCAGGCCGCCGGCCAGACCGCCCGGGCCGCGCTGCTCAGCCTGCCGACGCTGAGCACCCACGGGTACGAGGTGCTGCACACCGGCACCGTCGACCGCACCGCCCGGCTGCTCGCCGCGTTCCTGGCCCGCCCGCTGCCGGTCAGCGGCTGACCCGCCGGACCCGCACCGGGCCCCGGGCGGTGGCGACGTCGACCACCGCGCCGCGCTGGGTCACCTCGACCTCGCCCCGCCGCGCCAGCCGGCCGGCCGCGGCGCGGGCCTGCGGCATCAGGTCGCGCCAGCCCTCCGGGTCGACGGCGCGGGCCGCCTCGGACGGGCAGATCGTGGCGCCGGGCGCCCGGGCGTCGAGCAGCACCTCGATCGCGCGCTCGAGGGCCGGGCCGGCGTCGTCCACCCACCCAGGGTGCGCCCGTTTGCCCAGGTGAGCGCGGCGGGTACCGCGGGCGGCATGGCGAAGCGCACCCCCGTCGGGACGATCGGCAAGGGCAAGCGGGGCATCAGCACCCTGGGCTGGGCGGTGCGGGGCGCCGCGGCCGGGGCGGCGGGGACGACCGCCCTCAACGCCGTCACCTACCTCGACATGACCCTCCGCGGGCGCGGGTCGAGCTCCACCCCCGAGCAGACGGTGGAGGCGCTCGCGCAGAAGGCGCACGTGCCCATCCCCGGCGACGAGGAGCACCGGCAGAACCGCATCGCGGGGCTCGGCCCGATGACCGGCCTGGTCGCGGGGATCGGCGTCGGCGTGCTCACCGGCCTGGCGCGGGCGTCGGGGTTCCGGTCGCAGCCGCTGGTGGGGACGCTGCTCACCACGCTGGGGGTGCTGGTGGTCGCCAACGGGCCGATGACCGCACTCGGCATCACCGACCCGCGGACGTGGTCGGCCACCGACTGGATCAGCGACGTCGTGCCGCACCTGGCCTACGGCGCCGTCCTCAAGACGACGATGGACGCCTTCGACCGCCCCTGACCCGGTGCACCTCCGCGGAGATGCACCGGGCAACTCCACGGAAGTGCCCGCTCAGGGCGTGGTCCAGCCGCGGGGGTCGACGTCGCCGGGCACGGGCGCCGCGGGGTCGTAGGGCTCGCGGGTGAAGACGAACGTGCCCAGGTCCAGGTGGTCCGGCGCGATCCGCAGCGGCTCGCCCGCGTAGTAGCCGTCGAGGCCCACCCAGGTCCCGTCGGCGCACGGGCGGAAGCGGCTGGCCCGCCCCGAGCGCCCGGGCAGCGGCCCGAGGTGCAGCAGGCCACCGGCCACCGCGCGCAGGGCGAGCGGCGCCGGGCCCCAGTACCAGATGCCGAGCTGGTCCAGCGGCACCGGCGACTCCGCCGGGCGCCAGGCCTCGACCACCCGCGGCTCGGCGGCGCGCAGGTCGGCGAGCAGTCCGGGCACGAGGGCGTCCAGGCCGCTGGTGGTGTTGGCCAGCGAGACGCCGCCGGTGCCCTCCTCGCGGTCGACGAACACCCCGGCGAGGAACCCCGGCATCGAGCCGCCGTGGCCGGTGAGCGTGCGCCCGTCGACCCGCATCACCTGCAGGCCCAGCCCGTACGCCGACCACGCCGGGGAGGAGGGGTCGACGCCGGCCGGCACGGCCATCTCCTCCAGCGTCGCCGGGGACAGCACGTCGCCGGTGTCGCCGAGCAGGAAGGCGGCGAAGCGGGCGAGGTCGGCGAGGGTCGCCCACAGCTGGCCGGCCGCGGCCATCACGCCGGCGTGGTGCTCGGGCTCGGCCAGGACGACGTCGGCCCACGGGTGGACGGCGTAGCCCTGCGCGGCCCGGCCGGACGGGCGCGGCGTCGTCCGCGTCATGCCGAGCGGCGCGAGCACCTCGTCGGTGACGACGTCGTCCCAGGACCGCCCGCGCAGCCGGGCCACCAGCTCACCGAGCAGGCCGAAGCCGAGGTTCGAGTAGTGGAAGCGCCGGGCCTCCCCCAGGACGGCGTGCTCGCCGGTCAGCGCGAGTTCGGCCAGCGAGCCGCCGGGCACCCGCTCCCACCAGCCGCCCGGGCTCTCCGCGGCGGCGCCGGCCAGGTGCGACAGCAGTTGCCCGACCGAGCGGTCGCCGAACGGGGTCCCGGGGACGTGGCGCTCCAGCGGGTCGTCCAGCGCGAGCCGGCCCTCGTCGCGCAGCCGCATGACCGCGACGGCGGTGACGGTCTTGCTGATCGAGCCCAGCCGGTACTGGACGTCGGTGTGCGGCTCGGCGACCTCGCCCCGCCCGGCCGACCAGGCCAGCCGGCCGTCCCGGACCACGCCGGCGACCAGGCTCGGCGCCCGGCCGTCGCGCTGCACCCGCGCGGTGCGGGCCAGCAGAGTGCGGGCGGTCGAGGGCAGCACGGGCTCGGGCATGCCCGGAACGGTAGGTCAGGCGCGGGCGGGCGCTCCGAGCCGCCCGGTGCGCCCGGCCCAGCGCTCGAACACCACGGTGGCCAGCGGCGGGACCGAGGCCACCAGCGCCAGGAGCGCCGTGCCGCGGGACCAGCCGAGCACCCGGGCGGCGACGAGCGCCACGAGCACGTAGACGACGAACACCGCGCCGTGGATGGGGCCGAAGACCTGCACGCCCACCTCGGAGGTCTCGGGCACGTACTTCACGTACATCCCGGCCAGCAGGCCGATCCAGGACAGGGCCTCGGCGACGGCGACGGTGCGGAAGGCCAGGGCGACGGTGCGGGGGTTCATCGGTGCGGGGGCTCCTGCGCTGGGGACGGGGTTCCGTCGTCCCAACGTGGCAGGGCGCCCGGGTGTCCCGCCCGCGGGTGTGAGCTGGGTGGCAGGCTCGCGGACCGTGCGGGGGCTGGCGCGGCGGGAGTTCTGCCTGGTCCTGCTGCGCCGCATGGCCGACCTGCGGCCCGACCTCGTCGCCGCCGCGCTCCCCCGCCTGGGCGCCACCCGCGCGGAGGCGCACGCCGCGCACACCCGCTGGCAGGCGCTGCACCACGCGCCGCGGGCGCCGCGGGGCCTGGCGCTGCGCACCGCCGTCCTCGGGCCGGCCCCGGAGACCGAGGACCGCCGCTTCGGCGACCTCGACCTCGAGGTCCGCCGCTGGCCGCTGCCGCTGTGGCCGCACCTGCGCTGGGAGGTGCTGTCCGGGCCCGGGGGCAGCGTGCTGCACGAGCACCTGGTGCGGGCCGCGGGCTCCCCGGTGCCGCCGGCGGCCGACGGGCGGCTGCGGGTCTGGGAGCACGTGGTGGCCGACGTCAGCGGCCTGCCCGGCGCCGTGGAGGTCGACCCCCAGGTGGTCACCCGCTGGGAGGTGCGGCTGCCCTCGGGGGCGACGGCGGCCTTCGTGTGGGGCCTGCTGCAGCAGATCCGGACACGGCAGGACCCCGGCACCTGAGCGGTGCCGGGGTCCTGGGAGCGGGATCCTGGTGCGGAGGTCAGCCGATGCGGCGGGCGCCGGCGTAGCCGCCCATCACGTCGATGCTCGCGACCTTGACGACGTCGCCCGAGGTGGGCGCGTGGACCATCTGGTTGTTGCCGATGTAGATGCCCACGTGGCTGACCGGGCTGTAGAAGAACACCAGGTCACCGGGCTGCAGGTTGGCGCGGGAGACCGCGGTGCCCATCTGGGACTGCATCTTGCTCGAGTGCGGGAGGCTGATCCCGGCGGCGCGGAAGGCGTACTGCGTCAGGCCGGAGCAGTCGAAGGACCCGGGGCCGGCGGCCGCCCACACGTAGGGCTTGCCGCGCTGGGCCATGGCGGTGGCGACGACGGTCCCGGCGACCCCGCTGGCCGGCGCGGCCGCGGCGGCGGGCTCCTCGGCGGCCGACGACGACCCGGACGACGACGAGCCGGACGACGACGAGCCGGACGACGAGGCGGTGTCCTCGCGCTCCTCGTCGCGGCTGGCGCGGGTGGCCTCGGCGGCGTGCGCGGCGGCCGCGGCCTCGAGGGCGGCGCGGCGCTCGTCGGCGCTGAGCCGGGCGTAGTCGGCCTGGTAGTCGGCGATCTGCGACTCGAGCTCGGCCTGCTGGGCGGCGACGGCGTCGTACTGGCGCTGCGCCTCGGCGGCGGCCTCGGTGGCGGCGGCCTGCGCCGTGTTCGCCGCCTCGGTCGCGGTGACGGCCTGGCCGAGCAGCTCGCCCTGGTAGCCGGCGACGCCCTGCAGCAGCGAGACGCGGTTGACGAACTCGTCGGCGGTCTCGCTGGTCATCAGCGCCTGCAGGGAGCCCATGCTCTCGCCGGTGTAGGCCGAGCGGGCGATGCCGACGACCTGGCTGCGCGCGGTGTCCACGGCGGCCTGGGCGGCGGCCAGCTGCGCGGCGGCGGCGTCGGCGGCGGCCTGCTGGGCACCCAGGGCCTCGCGCGCCTCGTTGAACGTCTCGGTGACGACCTCGAGCTCGTGCCCGCGGGCGGCGACGAGCTCCGCGGCCTGCGCCGACGTCGTCGGCTCCTCCGCCAGGGCCGGGGCCGGGGCGGCACCGAGTCCGAGACCGACGCCGAGGACGCCGACGAGGGCGAGGGCGGCGCGGCGGCCGTGCGGCCGACGGGGCGACTGGCGGGTCGCGGGCATGCCGGGGACGGACGTGCGCAGGGACGCCACGCGGCTGTCTCTCCTTCTCCCATGCCGCCTACCGGGTTAGCTGACGGGTTCGGGCGTGGAGTCGCCCGGCGCGCACGAGCGCGCTACACCCCAGTGCTCAGGTGGGTCCCCGGCCCGGCCTCCCAGGGGGAGGACCGGCTCGACGGCGTCCACGGGGTGTCACCCAGGCTGGTGACGGAGCGCCCCGTTGAACACACTCAGCGTAAGGGCCGTGACCCGCACGTGACAATCACCTCCGTGTAATTACATCGCTCACAACCGGTGACGGGTTCAACCACCTGCGCCACCCCCCGCCCGTTTGGCGAGGCGCCCGGGCGTGTACCGATGACGGCATGTCCTCCTCGCTCCGGATGCGCCTGGCCCGCCCGCTGGTCATGGTCGCCCTCTTCGGTTCGCTGGTCGCCTGCGGCGACAACACCGACTTCTCGCGCGGCTCGACCAACTGCGACGCCAGCGGCGAGAACGCCAGCAACGAGAACGACGCCAGCTGCCAGGAGACCGGCCCCAACCCCGGCAACGACGCGCCCACGACCGACGACGCCAGCACCAACGAGGAGGGCAGCGACGACTGAGGCGTCGCTGCCCTGCCCCGACGGGCGCGCCGCCGCCCGGGCTGGTGGGCTGAGGGGGTGGATCCCGGGCGCACGTGGACGGCGCACCGGCTGGGGATCGAGTCCCGGGCGCTGCTCGCCGGGAGCCGCCGGCTGCTGCGCGGCCGCGACCTCGCCCTCATCGGCGCCGGGCTGACGTTCTACGCGGGGATCGCGGTGGTGCCGCTGATCCTGGTGGCCGTCCGGCTGACCGCGCTGGTGACCTCTCCCGGTGAGGTGCGCACGCTCAGCGGCCGGCTGGCCGAGCTGCTGCCCGCCGCCCTGGGGGCGCCCGGCGCGGTGTCCCGGCTGGTCGACGCCGGTGTCCGGCTGGACCTGCTGGGCTTCGTGCTGGCCCTGCTGCCGCTGTCGCTCTACGGCGAGGGCCTGCGGCGGGCGCTGCTGCGGTTCAGCCAGCGGCAGGAGAGCCTCACGGCCTGGCGGGGGCGGCTGGCCACCCTGCCGCTGGTCGTGGTGACGCCGCTGCTGCTCTACCCGCTGCTGCTGGCCGCCTCGCTGATGGCCGACCTGGCGCGCGAGGACGGGTTCGGGCCGGCCCTCGGCCGGTTCGCCGTCGGCTACTACACCGTGCTGTTCGTGCTGACCGTGCCGATCCTCTGGGGCTTCGGCGTGGTGGCCGGCGGGTCGCACCGGTGGGGCGCGCTGGTGAGCGGGGCGCTGTTCACCGCCGCGTGCCTCTCGGGGTTCCTGCAGGGCTTCGTGGTGTTCCTGTCCCTGCCGCTGGACCTCGGCGCGCCCTTCGGCGGCCTGGTGGTCGTGGGCGCGATGGTCGCCATCGGCTTCTGGCTGTTCCTGCTGCACCTGGTGCTCGTGTCCGGGTGGCTGCTCACCCAGTCCCTCGACGAGCGGCTGGGCGGGCGTCAGGCGGTGGGCGGGAAGCCGGGGCCCGGGTCCCCGGGTCCGGGGAACTCGGGCGGTGGGGCGCCGGGGGCAGGGGCGTCGGGCGCAGGGGCGGCGGGCGCGGGCGGTTCCGGCGCGGGCGGTTCCGGCGCGGGCGTGCCCGGCTCCGGCGCCGGAGGCGGCGGGGGCTCGGGTGCCGGGGTCTCGGGCGCGGGCGGCTCGGTCGCCGGGGGCGGCTCCGGCGCGGGGGCCGGGTCCGGTGCGGGGTCGGCCGGGGGCTCGGGCTCGGGCGCCGGCTCGACGTAGTCGCTGCCGTTGCTCACCAGGATGACGATCTCCTGGTCGGGCACCGCGCGGCCGCCGCGCGGCGGGCTGGTGCCGAGCAGCGTGCCGGCCGGCTCGTCGCTGTCGACCCGGGCCGTCCGCGGGGAGAACCCGGCGTCGGTGAGCGTCCGCTCGCAGGACCGGACCCCGCCGCAGCCGGGCACCGGGCGGGTGTTGCCGTTCTGCACGGTCTCGTCGGCGGGCGGGAACTCACCGCTGCCGCGGGCCTCGAGGATCGGCGCCATGGCGTCGCGCCAGATGGTGGCGCCCTTGCCGCCGCCGAAACCGCCGACGTCCTCGTTCCGCTTGGGGTTGAGCACCATGACGCTGGCGGTGATCTCCGGCGTGTACCCGACGAAGGCGATCGAGTAGTTCTCCTGCGAGGTACCGGTCTTGCCGGCGATCTGGTGGCCGCGGACGTAGGCGCGCGAGCCGGTCTGCCCCGGGTTCCCCGGCTCGACGTCCCGGCGGAGCATCTGGTTGAGCGTGTTGGCCACCCCGGGCGGGACGGCCTCCGGCGTGCACCGGTCGCCCACCGGGAGCGGCTCGCCGTCAGCCCCGACGGCCGGCTCCCCGTTCTGGTCCAGGACGGCGGTCACCGGGACGACGTCGCACTGGGTGCCGCTGGCCGCCAGGGTCGAGTAGGCGCTGGCCAGCGCCAACGGGCTGGTGGCCTCCGAGCCGAAGGTGAACGACCCCCGGTTCTCGTCGATGATCTGCTGCGGCAGCTCGGGCGGGCTGAACTGGAACAGCCCCATCGCCTCGGCCATCCGCACCGGCTCCTCCACGCTGCCGAGGGCGTCCTCCAGCGCGAGGAAGTAGGTGTTGGACGACTGGTAGAGCGCCGTCGTCATGTCCAGCGTGGAGCGGTAGCCCGAGCCGGCGTTGCGCACGCAGTAGCGGCCGTCGGTGTTCCGCCCCTGGCACGGGCCGGAGTAGACCCGCGAGACGTACGGGTCGGGCGCGGTGAGCGAGTAGTACGAGGAGTAGCCGCGGGCCAGCGCGGCGGCCGCGGTGAACACCTTGTACGTGGACCCCGAGCCCTGGCTGGGCCAGGTGTTGAGGTTGAACGACTCCTGGGTGCGGTCGCCGAGGTCGTATCCGAAGGTCCGGTTGACGGCCATCGCCAGCAGGTGCCCGGTGCCGGGCTCCACCGCGCTGAACATCGCCGCCAGCGAGTCCTCCCGCGGCAGCGTCTGGAGCACCGCGGCGTCGGCGGAGCGCTGCAGCTCGACGTCGAGGGTGGTCTGGATCGTGTAGCCGCCGTTGTCGAGCTCCTCCTGGGCGAGCCCCAGCTCCTGGACGACGTAGCGCTGCACGAAGTCGCAGACGAACGGGCCGACGGTGGCCTCGACGCAGCCGCGCGGGGGTGCCGGTCCGGGCGCCAGCCCGAGCGGCTCGGCCGCGGCCGCGGCCGCCTCGTCGGCGGTCACGAGGCCCTGGTCGGCCATCCGCGACAGCACCTCGTTGCGCCGGTCGGTGGCGGCCTCCGGGTTCGTGAACGGGTCGTCGTTCACCGGGCTCTGCACCAGACCGGCCAGCAGCGCCGCCTGCGGGAGGGTGAGCGCGGCGGCGTCCACACCGAAGTACGCCCGGGCGGCCGGCTGCACGCCGTAGGCGTTCTGCCCGAAGTACACGATGTTGAGGTAGCGGGCGAGGATCTCGTCCTTGCTGTAGAGGTCCTCCAGCGCCAGGGCCAGGCGCGCCTCGCGCAGCTTGCGGCCCACGGTCTGCTCGGTGGCGGCGGTGCGCTCCTCGGGGGTGTCGGCGGTCTGCAGCAGCGTCTGCTTGACCAGCTGCTGGGTGAGCGTCGACCCGCCCTCGGCGACCTCGCCGGCGGCGATGTTGGTGGCCAGCGCGCGCAGCGTCCCCTGCACGTCGAGACCGCGGTGAGCGTAGAAGCGGGAGTCCTCGATGGCCACCAGCGCGTCCTTCATGACGCCCGCGATCTCCTCCGGCTCGACCGGGTCGCGGTTCTCGTCGTAGAAGTACGTGATCGGCTCGCCGTTGGCGGCCAGCAGGACGGTGTTCCCGGCCGGCGGGTCGTCGGTGAACTCGGTGGGCAGGTCGCCGAGCAGGCCGGTGGACTGCTGCGCGGCGACCGTCGGGCCGCCGATCCACGGGAGCAGCAGACCGGCCACCAGGACCCCGGCGACCACGATCGTCGCGGCCAGCCGCAGCAGCGTGCCGGCCCGGCTGTCGTGCCGGTCCATGAGCCCCCCTCCTCGGCGGCGCTCATGGAAACGGAGATCACCGCCGGCCACAACCACCCGCGCCGTACCGTCCCGCGGTCGGGGGACCACCTCAGCCGGCCAGCAGGTCGGGCAGGTCGTCGCGGTGCAGGACGACGAGGGTGCTCACCGCGCGGGTGAGGACCACGTAGAGGCGGGACAGCCCGCGCGGCTCGGCGGCCACGATGGCCGCCGGGTCGGCCACGACGACGGCGTCGAACTCCAGGCCCTTGGCCAGCGTGGCCGGCACGACGGCGATCCGCGCGGCGGGCGAGCCGTCGTCGGCGAGCACCGCCGCCTCCAGCCCCGCGGCGCCCAGCAGCCGCGCCACCTCGGGCACCGCGGCGTCGGCGCAGACCACGCCGATCGAGCCGGGACCGGCCGCGAGGTCGGCCACCACCTCGGCCAGCGGACCGGCGAGGTCGGCCACCGGGCGCACGGTGAGCGCACCGGGCTCGCGCCGCACGGCGGAGGCCGCCGGCAGGCCGGGCGCGATCGCCGGCAGCAGCCGGTTGGCGTAGTCGAGGACCTCCCCCGGCACGCGGTAGCCGCGGGTCAGCGGGCGGACGGCGGTCCCCGGCCGGCCCAGGCCCGCGAGCGTGGGTGCCCAGTCCGCCGGCGACCAGGGGCTGGTGGCCTGGGCGAGGTCGCCGAGCACGGTGAGCGACCCGGCGGCCAGCCGGCGGGCCACCGCGCGGCACTGCAGCGGCGAGAGGTCCTGCGCCTCGTCGACGACGACGTGCCCGTAGCCGGCCGTCCGCTCGAGCAGCCCGGCCACCTCGTCGACCAGGACGGCGTCGGCGGCGCTCCAGGGCGTGCTGCGCACCGAGCGCGGCGCCGGGCGGTGCAGCAGCGCCTGCTCCTCCTCGGTGAGCACGCCGCGTGCGGCGCGGGCGAGGACGGCGGGGTCGCCGAGCAGCTCGGCGACCAGGCCGGCGGGGTCGCGGGCGGGCCAGACGGCGTCGCAGAACGCGCGGACCTCGGGACTGCGGGCAGCGCGGCGGGTCTCGGCGTCGCTCGGGCTGCCGCCGGCCTCCTCCTTCTGCCGCCGCGCGTCCCCGGCCAGGAGCATCGCCAGCCGCTCGCGTCCGGCGGCGTAGTGCAGCCGCTGCTGGTCGTCGGCGACCCGGCCGCGGCGGCGCAGGTCGTCGACGAACCGCTTGAGCCGCTCCACCGGCACCCGGTACCGGCGGCCGGCCAGCGGCACCAGGACGTCGTCGGCCGGCTTGGCGATCGCGCCCCACAGCGCCCGCTCGAGCACCTGGGCCATGCGGGCGTCGCCCTTCAGGACGGCGACCTCCGGAGCGTCCTGCGCCCGCACCGGCACCCGGCCGGTGAGCTCGGCGACCGTCGTCTGGTCGACGTCGACCTCGCCGAGGGTGGGCAGCACCTGCTCGATGTAGCGCAGGAACGCGCGGTTGGGGCCGACGACGAGGACGCCGGTGCGCGCCAGCTGCCCGCCGTGCGTGTAGAGCAGGTAGGCGGCGCGGTGCAGGCCGACCGCCGTCTTGCCGGTGCCCGGGGCGCCCTGCACGCAGACCGACTCGGCCAGGGGGGCGCGGACGATCTCGTCCTGCTCGGGCTGGATGGTGGCGACGATGTCGCGCATGGGGCCGCTGCGCGGGCGCTCGATCTCGGCCCGCAGCAGCGAGCCGTCGCCCTCCTCGCCGGCAGCGAGCAGCTCGTCCTCGTAGCTGGTGAGCTCCCCGCCGGAGAAGCCGAACCGGCGACGGCGGACCAGGCCCTGCGGATCGGCGGCGCTGGCCCGGTAGAACGGCCGGCTCATGGGCGCCCGCCAGTCGATGACCACGGGGGTGCCCGTGGCGTCGCGGACGTGCCGGCGGCCGATGTGGAAGGTCTCCTCCGCACCGTCGGTGCGGCCGAAGAAGGCGGGCACGCCGGGGTCGGCGGCCAGGGAGCGCAGCCGCTCGGCGCGGGCGGCGCCCAGCCGCTCGGAGGCCCACGCGTCCACGCCGGCGTCGACGACGGCGCCGGCGGCGGTGCGCATCTCGGTGAGGCAGTCGTCGGCGAGGGCCAGGTGGGCGCGCTCGGCGGCGAGGACGGGGTCGGTCGGGGTGGCGGTCACGGTCGTGTCGGTCGATGTCGCTGACACGGTCGGTGGACGCTACGCCGGGACGTGCTCCGCGTCACCCCCTCCCCGGGGGCGCCGGTGGAACGGGAACGACCCCCGGGGAGTATCGGGGCATGCCCGACTCGATGCTCGCCGGCCGGCTCAACGTGCGCACCAAGCAGTTCGAGGTCAAGGAGGTGCCGCGCCCGACGCCCGGCCCCGGCCAGGTCCTCGTCGAGGTGCGCGCCGCCGGCATCTGCCTGTCCGACGTCCACCTCATCGAGGGCCAGCTCAACCCGCTGTTCCTGCAGGGCGACGAGGTCACCCTCGGGCACGAGGTCGCCGGCGTGGTCGCCGAGCTCGGCGAGGGCGTGACCGGCCGGCAGCCGGGCGAGCGGGTCACCCTGCAGGCCGGCGAGGAGGTCGACGGGTGGATCCACACCCGCGGCGTCGACTACGACGGCGGGTGGGCGCAGTACGCGCTGGCCACCGTCGAGACGCTGGTGCCCATCCCCGACGACCTGCCCTTCGAGCAGGCGTGCATCGTGCCCGACGCCGTCTCGACGCCGTGGGCCTCGATCGTGAAGACGGCGGGGGTGCGCGCCGGCGAGCCGGTGGGCGTGTGGGGCATCGGCGGCCTGGGCGCGCACGCGGTGCAGCTGCTGCGGCTGGCCGGCGCGGCGCCGATCGTCGCCGTCGACCCGGTCGAGTCCGCCCGGGAGCGGGCGCTGGCCTTCGGCGCCGACCTCGCGCTGGACCCCTCCGAGGACATCGCTCCCCGCGTGCGGGAGCTGACCGGCGGCGCGGGCCTGGCCTACGCCTTCGACTTCGCCGGCGTCGCCGCGGTGCGCGAGCAGGCCGTGCGCTGCCTGGAGCGCGAGGGCGCGCTGGTGCTCGTCGGCCTCACCGACCAGCCGCTGACCATCCGCAACGGCACCCAGTTCAGCTACTTCTCCCAGCGGATCCTCGGCCACTACGGCTCCGAGCCCGCGCACGTCGAGCAGCTCGTGCGCCTGGTCCGGCACGGCCGCCTCGACCTGTCGCGCTCGATCTCCGGCACGCTGCCGCTGGCGGAGGCCGCCCGCGGCGTCGAGATGCTCGAGCGCAAGGAGGGCAACCCGATCCGCCTGGTCCTGCAGCCCCACGGCTGAGGTCAGGGGCGGTCGCCGGGCTCCACGATGTGGACCTGCACCGCGCGGAACTGCCCCGGGGTGGCCAGCAGGACCTCCTTCGTCGGCTCGCCGACCTCCAGCGCCGGCTCCCGGCGCAGTGCCGCCAGGGGCGCCAGCCGGGGGTCGGCGAGCACGGCATCGACCATCCCCCGGTCGCCGCCGGTGAACAGGGCGGCCACCCCGCCGGCGTGCGGGAGCAGCACCCGGGCGGCGGTGTCGGCGGCCGAGGTGACGACGGCGTCGGCCTGGTTGCCGCGGCGCCGGGCGAAGCGCTGCTGGCTCCACCCGCCGGCGGCGCTGCGGCCCTGCACCAGGCGGCTGTCGACCTTGGAGACGACGAGGTCCGCGCCGTCGAAGACGCCGGTGGCCCAGCGGCCGCGGCGCACGAGCAGCACCGCGGCGCGCCGGGGCTGCCGCGCCGCGGCGGTGAAGGCGGTCAGCAGCGGGGCCGACGGCGTCCACCCGAAGGGCGCGCGCAGCGTCAGCGTGGTGCCGTCGGCGCACGCCACGTCCACCGCGCCGTCGTCGCCGGCCCTCGCCTCCAGCGCCCCGTGGCGCGCGACGACGCCGTCCAGCCAGCGGCCGAGCCGCTCCGGTGCGACGCCGAGGACGCGGCCGCCGCCGGCCGCCGGCCGGGGACGGGTCACCGGCTCAGCCGGTGACCTCACCGGCGAGTGCCGGCTCGACCAGGTTCTCGGCCGGCACGTGCAGCAGCCGCTGCGCGGCGATCACGACCACCGCGGCGATCCCGGCCGAGACCGTCGCGACGAGGAAGGCGGCGTTGGCGCTGACCGTGTCGACGACCTTGCCGGCGATCGAGGTGCCGACGGCGACGCCGAGGCCGAGCGCGGTGCCGATCCAGGTGAACGCCTCGGTGACGGCGGACTTCGGGACGATCAGCTCCGCGAGGGTGAACGAGCTGATCAGCGACGGCGAGACGGCCACCCCGGCCAGCACGACGAACGGGATCATCACCCACACGTTGCCGATGAGCACCAGCGGCACGGACAGGACGGTGAGCACCACCAGGACGACGAGCAGCCGGTGCCGCAGCGGGTGCCGCCAGTGCACCGCGCCCCAGCCGATGCCGCTGACCATCGAGCCGACGGCGAGCCCCGCGATGAGGACCCCCGACAGCGCCATCGCCCCGACCTCGTCGGCGAAGGCGACCAGCGCGATCTCGAGCGTGCCGAGGATCGACCCGACGGCGGCGCCGACCACGAACAGCACCCGCAGTCCGGGCGTGCGGATGGCCGAGGGCCCCCGGCGCGCCTCGTGCCCGTGCGGCGGCGGTTCGGTGCGGCCCTGGGCGGCGAACAGCAGCGCGCCGACGACGGCGAGGGTGAACGCGGTGACCACGCCCGAGGTCGCGTGACCGGTGGTCGACAGGAACGTGACGAGCACCGGCCCGACGATGAAGACCATCTCGTCGACGACGGACTCCATGGCCAGCGCCGCGGGCAGCCGCGTGGTGCCGCGCAGCAGGTGCGTCCACCGCACGCGGATCATCGAGGCGACCGGCGGGATGCAGGCACCAGCGACCCCGGCGGTGACGAAGAAGGTCCAGCGCGGCCAGTCCTCCTTCACCGCGGTGAGGAACAGCGCGCCGGCCGCGGCGAAGAGCACGACGACGGGGATCAGCGTGCGGCGCTGCCCGAAGGCGTCGGCGAGGCGGCCGAGGACCGGCCCGGCCAGGGCGGTGGTGACCGCGCCGGCCGCGGCGACGGTGCCGCCCAGGCCGTAGGACCCGGTCTCGTCGGCGACCAGCAGGACGCAGCCGAGCCCGACCATCGACAACGGCAGCCGGCCGATGAAGGCAGCGAGCACCATGGGGAGCGCGTGCGGCGTGCGCAGCACGTGCAGGTAGGGATTGGGCACCGGGGAGCGACCTGTCGTCAGGGGGACGCGGGTTCGCCCGTCACGCTAACCGACGTCCGGGCACCCGGCTGGGAGGCACCTGGCGGAGCGTGAGCGGACGAGCACGGCCCCGCCCGGACGACGCTGTCCGTGCGGGGCCGTGGGGTCCCACCGCGCGCGTCGGCGCGGTGGGGGTCTTCAGGCGAGGCGGCTCTTGAGGATCTCCAGCTCGTCCCACATGGTGCTGGGCAGCTTGTCCCCGAACTTCTCGAACCACTCGGTGATCTGCGGGACCTCCTGCCGCCACTCGTCCTTGTCGACGGCGAGGGCCTTGCGGACCTGGTCCTCGCTCATGTCGAGGCCGGAGACGTCGAGCGAGTCGGGCGTGGGCACGTGGCCGACGGCGGTCTCCTCGGCGGCGGCGGTGCCCTCGAGGCGCTCGATGACCCACTTGAGCACGCGGCTGTTCTCGCCGAAGCCCGGCCACAGGAAGCCGCCGTCCTCGTCGCGGCGGAACCAGTTCACGTAGAAGATCCGCGGTAGCTTGGTGGCGTCGTGCATCTTGCCGGTCTCGACCCAGTGGCCGAAGTAGTCGGCGGCGTTGTAGCCGATGAACGGCAGCATCGCGAAGGGGTCGCGGCGGACGACGCCGACGGCGCCGGTGGCCGCGGCCGTCGTCTCCGAGGAGAGCGTGGCGCCCATGAACACGCCGTGGTTCCAGTCCCGCGCCTCGGTGACCAGCGGGATCGTCGTCTTGCGGCGGCCGCCGAAGAGGATCGCCGAGATCGGCACGCCCTTCGGGTCCTCGTACTCCGGCGCGAGGATCGGGCACTGGGTGATCGGGGTGCAGAACCGCGAGTTCGGGTGCGACGAGGGCTCGTCGCTGTCCGGCGTCCAGTCCTGCTTCTTCCAGCTGGTGAGGTGCGCCGGCGGCTCGTCGGTCATGCCCTCCCACCAGACGTCGCCGTCGTCGGTGAGCGCGACGTTGGTGAACACCGAGTTGCCCTGGTCGATGGTGCGCATCGCGTTGGGGTTGGTGTCCCAGCCGGTGCCCGGCGCGACGCCGAACAGGCCGTACTCGGGGTTGAGCGCGTAGAGCCGGCCGTCCTCGCCGAACCGCATCCAGGCGATGTCGTCGCCGAGGGTCTCGACCCTCCAGCCCGGGATGGTCGGCTCGAGCATCGCCAGGTTGGTCTTGCCGCAGGCGCTCGGGAAGGCCGCCGCCACGTAGTACGTCTTCTGCTGCGGGCTGGTCAGCTTGAGGATCAGCATGTGCTCGGCGAGCCAGCCCTCGTCCCGCGCCATCGCCGAGGCGATCCGCAGCGAGTAGCACTTCTTGCCCAGCAGGGCGTTGCCGCCGTAGCCCGAGCCGTAGGACCAGATGGCCCGCTCCTCGGGGAAGTGCACGATGTACTTGGTCTGGCTGCACGGCCAGGGCACGTCCTCCTGGCCCGGCTCGAGCGGGGCGCCGAGGGAGTGCATGGCCGGCACGAACGGCCGGTCGGTGCCCATGGCCTCGAGGATCCGGCTGCCGATGCGCGCCATGACCCGCATGGAGACGACGACGTACTCGGAGTCGGTGAGCTCCACGCCGAACATCGGGTTCTCGGCCTCGACCGGGCCCATGCAGAACGGGATGACGTACATCGTCCGGCCGCGCATCGAGCCCCGGTACAGCTCGGTCATGACCGACTTCATCTCGTCGGGGGCCATCCAGTTGTTGGTCGGCCCCGCGTCGGCCTCGTCGACCGAGCAGATGAAGGTGCGGTCCTCGACGCGCGCGACGTCACTGGGGTCGGAGGCGCACCAGAACGAGTTGGGCTTCTTCTCCAGGCGGGTGAAGGTGCCGGCGTCGACCAGCTTCTGGGTGAGCCGCTCCCACTCCTCGTCGGTGCCGTCCACCCACACCACCTGGTCCGGGGTGGTCAGCTCCGCCATCTCGCGGACCCAGGCGAGCAGCCGGGCGTGCGTCGTGGGGGCGTTCTCGAGACCGGGGGTGGCCACGGAAGTCACGGCGTCTCCATCCTCTGGGCACGCCGGGTGTCGACGGACACCGGCGCCGGTGCGTGCTGTGACCCGGGTCCGGCGGAACGCGTCCGGCCGTCCGGGTCGGGTCAGCGTACAAGCGGGGACACCCGCCTGTAACGGTGAGAGATGTTACGTCTAGGACGTCTGGTCCCGCGCTCCGGAGTGACCGGGAACACCGCAGGTCGGAGCCGTGTTGAGGGGTCCACGTGATGAGCCTCACGCCCGGATCCGGAGCCTCCCCCGCCCTCCTCGCGCCCCTGACGCTGCGCGGGGTGACCCTGCCCAACCGCCTCGTCGTCGCCCCGATGTGCCAGTACTCCGTCACCGACGGCCTGGTCGGCGACTACCACCTGGTGCACCTCGGGCGCTTCGCCCTCGGCGGCTTCGGCACGGTCGTCGTCGAGGCGACGGCGGTGACCCCGGAGGGGCGGATCAGCCACGGCGACGTCGGTCTGTGGTCCGACGCGCACGTGCCCGGGCTGGCGCGGATCGCCGCCTTCCTGCGCGCCTCCGGCGCGGTCGCGGGCATCCAGCTGGCGCACGCCGGCGCCAAGGCCAGCAGCCACCGCCCGTGGCAGGGCGGCACGGCGGTGACGCCGGAGACCGCGCTGCCGGGTGAGCAGCCCTGGCCGACCGTCTCGGCCAGCCCGGTGCCCGTCGGCCCGGGCTGGCCGGTGCCGCACGAGCTGACCGTCGCGGAGCTGGCGGAGGTGCGCGAGGCGTTCGTCGCGGCCACCCGCCGGGCGCTGGAGGCCGGGTTCGACGTCGTCGAGGTGCACGCCGCGCACGGCTACCTGCTGCACCAGTTCCTGTCGCCCCTGTCCAACCTGCGCACCGACGGCTACGGCGGCAGCCGGGAGGCCCGGTGGCGGTTCCCGCTGGAGGTGGTGGAGGCGGTGCGCGCGGCGTGGCCGGAGGACCGTCCGCTGTTCGTGCGGGTGTCTGCGGTCGACGGCACCCCCGACGGGATCACGCTGGAGGACACCGTGGCCCTCGCCCGCGAGCTGCGCGCCCGCGGGGTCGACGTCGTGGACGCCTCCGGCGGCGGCCTCGGCGGCTGGGAGCACCCGCTGGGCTATGGCTACCAGGTGCCCTTCGCCGCCGCGATCCGCGAGGGCGCCGGCGTGGCCACGATGGCGGTCGGGCTGATCGTCGACGCGCGCCAGGCCGAGGCCGTCGTCGCCGGGGGCCTGGCCGACCTGGTGGCCGTCGCGCGGGAGGCGCAGGAGGACCCGAACTTCGCCGTCCACGCCGCCCGCGACCTCACCGGCTCCCACGACACCTACCCGGTGCAGGCCGGCCCGCGGCTGGGCCGCCGCCGGGAGTTCCTCGGCCGGCTCGGTCCGTGGACCGGCCCCGCGCCGGTGCAGGTCCCCGAGCGCGCGCGATGACCGGACGGCGCGCAGCGCTGCTCGCCGTCTCCGCGGTACAGCTCGCCGCCGGGCTGGCCGGCGTGGCGCTGTCGCTGCGTCGGCGGCACGCCTTCGACACGCCGCTGCTGTCCGGGTCGGCGGCCACCGTCGGCCGCGACACCTGGTGGGCAGGGACGGCCCTGGGGCCACCGGCCTGGACGCTGGCCGTTCACGCCGGGGCGCTGGCGCGGCTGGCGGCCCGGCCCGACCCCCGGGCGGCGACCGTCCTGGCGTGGGTGGGCGCCGCCCTGGTGCCGGGCTACCTGCAGGAGCGCCTGGTCCGGCGCCGGCTCACCCCGGCGGGGGCGGAGCGGGCGGAGACGGCGGTGGTCGCCGTCGGCCTGGCCACCGCCGCGGCGATGGCCGCGCTCGGGCGCCGCTAGTCCGACGGCCGGCCGTACTCGGGGCCGGTCGCGGCGAGGAAGGTGTCCCAGTCGCCGGGGTCGGGGCGCCCGCCCGCGACGGCGTCGAGCTTGTCGAGGTACCAGTGCCAGCCGAGGGCGACGTCAGTGACGTCGGTGCCGGCGGCGAAGACCTGGACGAAGTGCAGCGTCGTCCGGCCGCTCTCCACGGCGAGGGCGAGCTCCACGCGCCAGTTGTCGTCGCCGGCCTGCACCCACTCGACGACCAGCCGGCGCGGCGGGTCGCACTCGACGATCGTCACCTCCTCGCTCGCCGGCTCCGACTCGTGGGTCATCGTGAAGCTCCCGCGCCCGCCGGGAGCCCGCTCACCCTCGTAGGTGCCGATCCAGCGGGCCATCCGGTCGGGCTCGGTGAGCGCTGCCCACACCTCGTCGGGGCCGTCCGGCCAGGAGCGGCGGAACTCCAGCCGGAGACGGCCATCGGGCAGCTCGGTGACCACACCCCGGCGGTCGACGGGCGGGTCGGCGGGGGTCTGCAGGTCGGTCACGGCGGGTCTCCGTCCGTCGGGGTGTGGACCCGGGCCCGGCGGCCGCGGGCGATCTCGGTGTCGAGGGCGTCGAACCGCTGCGCCCACAGCTCGCGGTAGGCCCCCAGCCAGTCGTCGAGCTCCCTCAGCGGGCGCGGGTCGAGTGCGTAGAGCCGCCGGCGGCCCTCGACCCGGCTGGAGACCAGCCCGGCCTCGCGCAGCACACGCAGGTGCCGGCTGATCGCCGGCCGGCTCACCGTGAACCGCCCGGCCAGGTCACCCGCGGGCAGCTCGCCGTCCCGGAGCAGCGCCAGGAGCTGCCGCCGCGTCGGGTCCGCGAGTGCCGCGAGCGCCTCCATGGCCAATGTGTAACACGTCGTTTACGCATCTGGCGAGGGGTTGCCGCCACGACGCCAGGGGCAGGGAGGGCGCATGACCGTCACCGACCCCGACGTCCCGGACCCGCTGAACGACCCCCGGACGACGCAGGCCGACCCCGGCGCCTACGCCGAGGGCGCCGACCTCGCCTCGGCCGACGACGACCCGGCGTCGACCGGCGCGGACGAGCTCGCCGCCGACGACCCGCCGACCACGGCCGGGCAGACGCTCGCCGACGACGCGGGTGGCGGCGACGTCACCGGCGGCGCATTCTCCGAGGCACCGCGCAACCCCGCCTGAGCACCCGTTTTCGGCCGGTGCCCGCGGGGCACCTGCACCGGCGTCCCACCCCCGACGACGAGGAGGTCGCCATGGCCACCGGTGAGACCGGCTTCGAGGACGTCGCGTTCGACCTGATCTCCGTGCAGTACCACTCGCTGAAGGCCGGGCACGACTACGGCCAGTACGTCCGGGACGCCGAGAACGCCGGCCTGGACGACATCGCCGCCTTCTTCCGCGAGGTCATGGAGCAGGACTCGGCGCGCGCCCGGCGCTGCCACGAGCTGCTGAAGAACGTCTCCGGCACCGACCAGGGCGGCCCGGCGATGAAGTAGGCCCACGCACGACGACGGCCCCTCACCCGCCGGGTGAGGGGCCGTCCGCCCAGTGGCCCCCTCCAGGGCACCACCCCGAGCGTGCGAGGGGTGGGGAGGAGGGGTCCTTACTCAGACCGCACAGGTGACGTCGTCGCAGCCCTCGGCGGCGGGGACGGTGAGCAGCGGGTGGGCGTCGGCCCAGGCCCGCTCGAGCACCTGGAGCAGCAGCTCGGCCGGCTGGGCGCCCGAGGCGCCGTACTTCCGGTCGACGACGAAGAAGGGCACCCCGGTGGCGCCGAGCGCCTGGGCGGTGGCGACGTCGGAGAGCACGGCCGGGCGGAAGCGGGAGTCGGCCAGCGCCGCGCGCACCTCGGCCTCGTCCAGGCCCACCTCGACGGCCAGCGCGACCAGCGAGTCGACGTCGAAGACCGAGCGCCCCTCCTGGAAGTGGGCGGAGAACAGCCGCTCCTCCATCGCGCCCTGCAGCCCGCGCTCGGCGGCGAGGTGGGTCAGCTCGTGCGCGAGCAGCGTGTTGCCGCTGACTCCGTTGGCGAGGTCGTAGGACAGGCCCTCACCGGCGGCGGTCTCCTCGACGTGCCGCATCATCGCCCGCATGTCCTCGACCGGGCGGCCGTACTTGGCGGCCAGCGCCGGGAGGGTCGGGTGCGTCTCGCCCTCGGGGATCGAGGGGTCGAGCTGGAAGGACCGCCACACGACCTCGACCCGGTCGCGGTGGGGGAACCGCTCCAGCGCGGCCTCCAGCCGGCGCTTGCCGATGTAGCACCACGGACAGACGACGTCGGACCAGACCTCGATGCGCACGGCCCGGTCAACCGCGGGCCGCGCGCGCTCATTCCGGCCGCTGCACCTCCGCCCGGGCCCGCCCGTCGCCCGGGGTCGGGTCGAGGAACACGTAGCGGACACCCTCGTGCCGGGCGACCAGCCGCTGCTCGGCCTCGTCGGAGGCCCGCTCGATGTCGGCGACGGTCGCGGTGTCGGCGAAGTCGACCTTGGCCATGACCGCCAGCTGCCCGGGGCCGATGACCGTGGTGAACAGGACGGGGACGTCGTCGACCTGCGGCATCCCGGCGATCTCCGCGCGCAGGTCGTCCTGCAGCCGCGGGGAGATGGACTGGCCGACGAGCAGCGAGACGTTCGCCCGCGCCAGCGACCCGGCCACCACGAGCAGCAGGACGCCGATGAGGATCGCGGCGAGGCCGTCCCACACCGGGTCGCCGGTGACCTGCTCGAGGAAGAGCCCCAGCGCGGCGAGGACGAGGCCGACCAGCGCGGCGCTGTCCTCGAAGGTGACGGCCTTGACCGTGGTGTCGGTGGTCTCGGCGAGGTAGCGCCGGGGCGTCGTCCCCCACTTGCGGGCGGCGCCGCGCACCTGCCGGACGGCCTTGAGCCAGGAGGCACCCTCGAGGACGAAGGAGACCGCCAGCACGACGTACGCGATCGTCGGCGAGCCCTGCTCCTCGCCCTCGAGGATCGTCTCGACGCCCTGGTAGAAGGAGAAGCCGGCGCCGAGGGTGAAGGTGGCCAGGCAGGCGAGCAGCGCCCAGAAGTAGGTCTCGCGCCCGTACCCGACCGGGTGGCGGGCGTCCGGCGCCTTGGCGCCGCGCTTGAGCGCGACGAACAGCAGGACCTCGGTGATCGTGTCGGCCAACGAGTGCGCGGCCTCCGACAGCATCGCCGAGGAGTGGCTGACCAGGCCGCCGACCAGCTTGGCGATCGCGATGCCGAGGTTGGCCAGCCCGGCGACGACGACGGTGCCGGTGGACTCACCGCCCGACCCGGTCCCGGAGCCCTCCTTCACCAGGGCGTGGTCACGGGTGGGCACCGGCTCGCTCATGGCGCCTGCGGTGCCCCGTGGTCGCGCCCGACAACCGCTGGTCTCGGAACCCCGCGCGCCGTGGGGTCCCCCGCGCGCTCGTGCTCTGCCCCCGATCGGGGGCAGAGCACGAGCGCGGGACGGAGCGGTCCGCTACCGGACGCCGACGAGGTCCACGACGAAGACGAGCGTGGCGCCCGGCCGGATGACGCCGCCGGCGCCGCGGTCGCCGTAGGCCTTGTGCGCCGGGATGGTCAGCCGGCGGCGGCCGCCGACGCGCATGCCCTGGATGCCCTCGTCCCAGCCCTGGATGACCATGCCGACGCCGAGGCGGAACTCCAGCGGGTCGCCGCGGTCCCAGGAGGCGTCGAACTGCTCGCCGCCGTCGTGGGTGACGCCGACGTAGTGCGCGCTGACGAGGTCGCCGGCCTTCGCCTCCTGGCCCTCGCCGACGACGAGGTCCTCGATCACCAGGTCGTCGGGAGCGGGGCCGGTGGGCGGTTCGACGTCGGGACGGCTCAGGGGCTGGGCCATCGGTCCTCCTCGGATCAGGTGCCGGGTGGGTCCCCGACGGGTCCCGGCCATCCAACCAGCGGCGCCGGGAGGCCGCGCGGGTGCGGGCGGGGCCGGGGAGTGCTGGGCTGGCGGGGTGAGCCCCGAGGAACCGCCGTGGTGGAAGCGCGCCGTCGTCTACCAGGTCTATCCCCGCTCGTTCCAGGACTCCGACGGGGACGGGGTCGGTGACCTCGGCGGGATCCTGCAGCGCGTCGACCACCTCGCCGACCTCGGGGTCGACGTCGTCTGGCTCTCGCCGGTGTACCCCTCGCCGCAGGCCGACAACGGCTACGACATCAGCGACTACCAGGACATCGACCCGCTGTTCGGCACCCTGGCGCAGTTCGACGAGCTCGTCGCCGCGCTGCACGCGCGCGGGCTCCGGCTCGTGATGGACCTGGTGGTCAACCACACCAGCGACGAGCACCCGTGGTTCGTCGAGTCCCGGTCCTCGCGGGACTCCCCCAAGCGCGACTGGTACTGGTGGCGGCCGCCGCGGGAGGGGATGGCGGCGGGACAGCCCGGCGCCGAGCCGACCAACTGGCACTCGGCGTTCTCCGGCTCCACCTGGCAGTACGACGAGGCCAGCGGCGAGTACTACCTGCACCTGTTCGCGTGGAAGCAGCCGGACCTGAACTGGGAGAACCCGGAGGTCCGACAGGCGGTGTACGCGATGATGCGGTGGTGGCTCGACCGCGGGGTCGACGGGTTCCGCATGGACGTCATCAACATGATCAGCAAGGACGTCGCGCCGGACGGTCACCTGCACGACGGGCCGCAGTTGCCCGGCCTCCCCTTCGGCGACGGGTCGGCGTCGTTCCTCTGCGGTCCGCGCATCCACGAGTTCCTGCAGGAGATGCACCGCGCGGTCTTCGCCGGCCACCCCGAGACGCTGCTGCTGGTGGGCGAGATGCCGGGTGTGACGGTGGAGCAGGCGCGGCTGTTCACCGACCCGGCGCGGGCCGAGGTGGACATGGTGTTCCAGTTCGAGCACGTCGGCCTGGACTTCGACGGCGACAAGTGGCACCCGCGGCCGCTGCGGATGCGCGACCTCAAGGCCTCGCTGGGCCGCTGGCAGGCGGGGCTGGCCGACGTCGGCTGGAACAGCCTCTACTGGGACAACCACGACCAGCCGCGGGCGGTGTCCCGCTTCGGCGACGACTCGCCCCGGTACCGGCGGGACTCCGCCACCTGCCTGGCCACGCTGCTGCACCTGCACCGCGGGACGCCCTACGTCTACCAGGGCGAGGAGATCGGGATGGCCAACTTCCCGTTCACCGCGCTCGAGCAGTTCCGCGACGTCGAGTCGCTCAACCACCACGTGCAGGCCGTGGCGCACGGTGCCGATCCCGCCGAGGTGCTCGCCGCGATGCGCCGGATGAGCCGGGACAACGCCCGCACCCCGGTGCAGTGGGACGCCTCGCCGGCCGCCGGCTTCACCACCGGGACGCCGTGGATCGCGGTCAACCCCGACCACACGGAGTGGAACGCCGCGGCCCAGCGCGACGACCCGGCCTCGGTGTTCGCCCACCACCGCCGGCTGATCGCGCTGCGGCACGAGGACCCGGTGGTGGCGCTGGGCGACTTCACGATGCTGTTGCCCGACCACGACGACGTGTACGCGTTCACCCGCGGCCTCGACGGCGACACGCTGCTCGTCGTCTGCAACCTCGGCCCGACACCGCAGCCGCTGGCCGGCCTGCTGCCGGAGGCGGTCGGCGCGGAGGTCGTCCTCGGCAACCTGGCCGAGGACGACCCCGCGGTCCTGCGCCCGTGGGAGGCGAGGGTGCTCAGACCCGCTCGGTGACCACCGCGGCCGGCTCCTCGGCGGGGACGTCGAGCGGGTGGGCGATCTCGTCGGCCGGCAGCCGCCAGGCCAGCACGGCGATGAGCGCGAGCACCGGCGGCACGAGGCCGGCCAGCAGGAAGGTGCCGGTCAGCCCGACCACCCCGCTGACCGGGCCGGCCAGCGCCATGGACAGCGGCATGAACGCCATCGAGACGAAGAAGTCGAGGCTGGACACGCGGCCGAGCAGGGCCGGCGGCACCCGCCGCTGCAGCAGCGTGCCCCAGATGACGGTGCCGGCCTCGAACGCCGCACCGAGCACCCCGGCCGCGGCGATCATCACCCACAGCTGCGAGGTCCAGCCGAAGACCACCATCGGCACGCAGCCCAGGCCCCAGAGCAGGTTCATCACCGTCAGGTAGCGCCGCGGCAGCCGGTAGGAGGCGACGACGGCCGACCCGACGGCGCCGCCGATGCCGAACGCGGCCAGCACCAGCGCGTGCTCCGACGGCCCGCCCCCGGCCTGGTCGCGGATGGCGAAGGGCACCAAGACCTCGAAGGGGCCCATGAGCACCAGCACCATGAGCGAGGCGAACAGCAGCGTGGCCAGCAGCCACGGCGTGCGGACCATGTAGGCCACGCCCTCGCGGACGTCGGCGAGCAGGCCGGACCCGACGTCGTCGCGGCGCACCGGCGTGGACGGCAGCGCGGCGACGCAGGCCGCGGCGGCGGCCGACGTCAGCGCGGTGGCCACCAGCGCCGCGCCCGGGGAGAACGCGGCCACCAGCAGGCCGGCGGCCGCGGGCCCGACCGCCATGGCCAGCGCCGGGCGGACGACGCCCTCGAGGCCGTTGGCGGCCAGCAGGTCGCCGGGCGGGACCAGGCCGGGGACCAGCGCGGAGTAGGCCGGGTAGTACAGCCCCATCGCGATCCCCTGCGCCAGCGCGGAGGCGGCCAGCGGCCCGAGCGCGAGCGCGCCGGCCAGCGAGAGGGCGCCGACCAGCCCGACCGCCGCCGTCTGCAGCAGCGCGACGCCGAGCAGGATCCGGCGCTGCGGGACGCGGTCGGCCAGGGCGCCGCCGAGCAGGGTGCTGGCGAGCATGCCGCCGGCGGACAGCGCGGTGGCCAGCGACAGCGCGCCGGGGCCGCCGCCGAGGTCGACCACCTGCCAGACCAGGGCGACCGTCCACAGCCCCTGGGCCAGCAGCGAGAGCCCCAGGGAGGTGGCCAGCAGGCGGTAGGAGCGGTGCCGCAGGGGCGCGAGCGCGCGCGGCAGGCCGGCCATCGGTGTTCCTCCTCGGGACTGCGGCGCCCCGTCGGCGCCGTCGGCCCATGCTCGCCGACGGGGACGACGGGAGCAGCCGGATTACCGGAGGAGAGCAGGAACGGTCGGCACTACAGTCCCTCCCTCGTGGGCCGGGTGGTCGAGGCGGTGCTCCCCGCCCGGATGGGGACGGCGTTCCGCTGGCTCATGGCGTCGTCGTGGGTGGGCAACCTCGGCGACGGCGTGGCCCTGGCCGCCGGCCCGCTGCTGGTGGCCGCGCGCACACAGGACCCGCTGCTGGTCGCGCTCGGCGCCCTGCTGCAGCAGCTGCCGTGGCTGCTGTTCGGCCTTCACGCCGGCGTCCTGGCCGACCGGGTGGACCGCCGGGCACTCGTCGTCGCCGTCGACCTGGCCCGGGCGGGCGTGCTCGTCGTGCTCTCCGCGGCTCTCCTCACCACCGACGTCGGACTGGTGCCGGTGCTGGCCGCGCTGTTCGTCCTCGGCACCGCGGAGGTCTTCGCCGACACCGCGGCGGGCACGCTGCTGCCGATGGTCGTCGACCGCGCCGACCTGGGCGTCGGCAACGCCCGCCTCACCGCGGGCACGCTGACGATGAACCAGCTCGCCGGCCCGGCGGTCGGCGGCGTGCTGTTCCTGGCCGGCGCCGCGTGGCCGTTCCTGGCGCAGGCGGTGCTCGTGGCGCTGGGCGCGGTGCTCATCGGGCGCATGCGCGTCCCGCGGCCCGAGCGCCCGGCACAGCGGGCCCGGATCGGCCGGGACATCGCCGAGGGACTCCGCTGGACCTGGGGCAACGCGGCGGTGCGGACGCTGACGCTCACGATCGTGCTGTTCAACGTCACCTACGGCGCGGCGTGGTCGGTGCTCGTGCTCTACGCCGACCAGCGGCTGGGCCTGGGCGCGGCGGGTTTCGGCCTGCTCACCACCGTGGGGGCGCTGGGCGGCATCGTCGGGACGGCGTCCTACGACTGGCTCGAGCGGCACGTCGGCATGGCCACGCTGATGCGGGTGGGCCTGACCATCGAGACGCTCGTGCACGCGGCCCTGGCGCTGACCACCACGCCCTGGGTGGCCGCGGCGGTGCTGTTCGTCTTCGGCGCGCACGCGTTCATCTGGGGGACGACGTCGCGCACGGTGCGGATGCGCGCCGTGCCGGGTCCGCTGCAGGGGCGGGTCGGGAGTCTCTACGCGATGGGCGTGTTCGGTGGCATCCTGCTCGGCCAGGCCGTCGGCGGCGTCGTGGCGCGGATCTGGGGCGTCACCGGGCCGTTCTGGTTCGCCTTCGCCGGCTCGGCGGTGCTGCTCGCCCTCGTCTGGCGGGAGCTCGGGCACATCGGGCACGCCGACGAGGCCGCCGTCGCCACCGCCTGAGCCCCCTCGGGTCCCGCCTCTCGCGCGCGAGAGGCGGGACCCGGGCTCAGGTGAGGGGCGAGCGGGGCAGCAGGCGGTCGCTGATGATCCGTTTCTGGATCTCGCTGGTGCCCTCGAAGATCGTGGTCAGCCGGGCGTCGCGCCAGTGCCGCTCCACCTGCCGCTCGGTGGTGTAGCCGTTGCCGCCGTGCAGCTGCATGGCCTGGTTGGTCACCCGCACCGCCATCTCGGTGGCCTCGAGCTTGACCATCGAGGCCTCCCGCTCGCAGCGCACGCCCAGGTCGATGAGGTGGGCCACCTGCCGGTAGAAGGCGCGGGCCTGCTCGATCTGCGCGGCCATCTCGGCGACGGCGAAGCGCAGCGCCTGGAAGTCGGCGATCGGGTGGCCGAACTGCTCGCGCTCCTGCAGGTAGACCACCGAGTCCTCGAGCGCGGCCCGGGCGAGGCCGACCGCGCGGGCGGCGGTGTGCACCCGCGCGGTGTTGAGGAACGCCTGGGCCGCCGCGAAGCCGGCGCGCGCGGCGGCCTCGCCCTGCTCGTCGCTCGCGGCGGCCTCGTCGACGACGTTGTCCCGCGGGATGCGGACGCCGTCGAGGACCAGGTCCCAGGTGAGGAAGCCGTGGTAGCCGATCTTGTCGATCGGCGTGCCGGTGAGGCCGGGCGGGAACGAGCCGCGCTCCTTCTCCAGCAGCAGGTTGACCAGCCCCTTCGACCGGGACTCCCCCGGCTCGGGGTCGCGCTCGCGGACGAGCACCTGGATGAAGTCCGCGGCCTCGGCGTTGCCGCACCAGCGCTTGTGCCCGGTGACCACCCACTCGTCCCCGTCGAGGACGGCCCGGGTGGAGACGCCGGCGAGGTCGGAGCCGGCGTCGGGCTCGGACAGCGCGATGGCGCCGATCCACTCGCCCTTCGCGCTGCGGCGCAGCAGCTCCTCGCGGCGGGCCGCGTCGGCCACCGCCGTCCCGAGGCCCTGCGAGCGGGCCAGGATGCTGGCGCTGCTCATCCAGGCGCGGGCCAGCTCCTCGGAGACCATGCAGTACTCGAAGACGCCGAGGCCCAGCCCGCCGTGCTCGGCCGGCACGGTGATGCCGAAGTAGCCCAGCTCGGCCATCCGCGCCAGCAGCGACTCCGGCAGCAGCCCCTTCTGCGGGTCGAGCTCGTCGGCGACCGGCAGCACCTCCTCGGCGGCGAACCGGCGGGCCTGCAGCTGCAGCGCCTCGCGCTCCGGCGTGTGCCACGGCGGCAGCAGCACGGGGGGCTGGGGCTCGAGCAGCTCGGTGGGGCGCTCCTGGCTCGACGTCATCGTCGCGGGGCCTCTCTGCGTCGTCGGGGGGTGGTCCCGCTCCACCTTCCTGGCCCCCCGGGAGCCGCGCACGGCGCAACCGCGCCGGCGTGACCGAGCGCACGTCCGTCCCGGTCGACCTCACAATCTCTTCACAGAACTCACAGCGGTCTGGTAGAAAGCCGCCGTGGCCGACCGACTCGACGTGACGCTGCGGCTGGTGCGCAACGCCGGGCGCGCCTCGCTCGCCGACCTCGCCGCCCGCCTCGGGGTCTCCGAGATGACCGTCCGCCGCGACCTCGACGCGCTGCAGGCCCGCGGGCTGGTCGAGCGGGTGCGCGGGGGTGCGGTCGCCGTCGCCGGGCCGGAGAGCGGATTCGCCGCCCGCGCCGGCTGGCAGGCCGGGCTCAAGGACCGCATCGGCCGGGCGGCCGCCGCCCGCGTCGAGCCGGGCTCGACCGTGCTGCTCGACGCCGGGACGACGACGGTGCACGTCGCGCGCGCCCTGGCCGACCGCGCCGCCGCCGGGGAGGGCCCGTTCACCGCCGCCGTCGTGAGCCTGCCGGTGGCCGACGCGCTGGCCGACCGGCCCGGCGTCCGCCTGCTCGTCGTCGGCGGCGAGGCCCGCCCCGGTGAGCGCAGCCTGGCCGGGCCATTGACCGCCGCGGTGCTGCGGCAGCTCACCTTCGACCTGTTCGTCATGTCGATCGGGGCGGTGAGCGCCGCGGCCGGGTGGTCGGAGTTCACGCTCGAGGACGCCGCGGTCAAGCAGGTCGGGCTGCAGCAGGCCCGCAGCACGCTCGTCGTCGCCGACGCCTCGAAGCTCGGCGTGCGCGCCTTCGCCTCGGTCGCCCCGCTGGACGCGGTCGGCCGCCTGGTCACGGACGCCAGCGCCCGCGACCCCCAGCTCACCCCCGCGGCGCAGGAGACCCTCGCCGCGCTCGACGACGCCGGCGTGGAGGTCGACCTCGTATGAACCAGCCCCTGATGATCCTGGTCGCCGGCCCCTACCGCGGGGGCACCGGCGACGACCCGGAGAAGATCGCGGCCAACCACCGGGCGATCCAGCTCGCCTGCCTGGAGCTCTTCCGCGCCGGCCACCTCGCCGTCAACGGGGAGGACCTGGCCCTGCCGCTGGCGGAGCTCGCGGGCTCCACGCGGGTGGGCGACGCCGCCTTCGACGAGGTGTTCCACCCGATGGGCCGGCGGCTGGTGGCCCGCTGCGACGCCGTCCTCCGGCTGCCCGGCACGTCCGCGGGTTCCGACGAGATGGTGGAGCTCGCCCGGGCCCGCGGCGCCGCGGTCTACACCGCCGTCGACGAGGTGCCGGCGGTGTCGCGGTGACCGGCGTCCTCGGCGTGGACCTGCCCGACGCCCGCGGGCGGACCGGCCTGGACCTGGTGGGGCGCGACCTCACCGGCAACCCCGACGTCGTCGTCCGGGACGTCGAGGTGCTCTCCAGCTCCTGGTACGTCAACCGGCGGACGACGCTCGAGCGCCGCGGCCGTGACGGCACCTGGCGCACCGAGCAACGCGAGACCCACGACCGCGGCAACGGCGCGACGGTCCTGCTGTACGACACCGCCCGCCGCACGGTGCTGCTCACCCGGCAGTTCCGGTTCCCCGCCTACGTCAACGGCTCCCCCGACGGGATGCTCGTCGAGACCGCGGCCGGGCTCCTGGACGAGCAGGACGCCGAGGCCGCGGTCCGCCGGGAGGCCGAGGAGGAGCTCGGCGTCGCCGTCGGCGCGCTCACCCGGCTGCCGGACCTGTTCATGAGCCCGGGGTCGGTGACCGAGCGGCTCGCCTTCTTCGCCGGCCCGTACACCCCGGCCGACCGCGTGTCGGCCGGGGGCGGGCTCGCCGAGGAGGGCGAGGACATCGAGGTGCTCGAGCTGTCCGTCGACGAGGCGCTGGCCATGGCCGGCGACGGCCGGATCGCCGACGCCAAGACCGTCCTGCTGCTGCAGTGGGCGGCGCTGTACGGGCCCTTCCGGTCCTAGCGGGCGCCGCGCTCCCGGGCCAGCCCGATGTAGTGCTCGACCAGGGACGCGTCGTCGACGGCCCCGGGGTTGACCGCCTTCTCCGGCGGCACGCCCTGGAACAGCCGCTTGAGCGGGACCTCCAGCCGCTTGCCGGTGCGGGTGTGCGGGACGCCGGGCGCCACGAGGATCTCGTCGGGCACGTGCCGCGGGCTGGCCGAGCTGCGGATGGCGGCCCGGATGCGCCCGGCGAGCTCGTCGGTGAGTTCCGCGCCGGGCGCCATCTGGACGAACAGCGGCATCCAGTAGCCGCCGTCGCGCTGCTCGACGCCGAGGACGACGCAGTCGGCGATCTCGGGGAACGACTCGACGGCGGCGTAGATGTCGGCGGTGCCCATGCGCACGCCGCCGCGGTTGAGCGTGGAGTCCGAGCGCCCGGTGATGATGCAGGTGCCGCGGTCGGTGACCTCCATCCAGTCGCCGTGCCGCCACACGCCGGGCCACGGCTCGAAGTACGCCTCGCGGTAGCGGGTGCCGTCGGCGTCGTTCCAGAAGTACAGCGGCATCGACGGCATCGGCTCGGTGATCACCAGCTCGCCGAGCTCACCCACCACCGGCTCGCCGGCCTCGTTCCAGGCCGCCGCCGCGACGCCGAGCATCGGCCGCTGCAGCTCGCCGGCCGTCACCGGGAGCAGCAGGGTGCTGCCGATGAACCCGGTGGCGACGTCGGTGCCGCCGGAGGCCGAGCTGAGGAAGACGTCGCCGCCCACCGCGTCGTAGACCCAGTGGAACGCCGACGCCGGCAGCGGTGAGCCGGTGGACCCGATGACGCGCAGCGCCGACAGGTCGTGCGTCTCCCCCGGCCGGATGCCCGCCTTCTCGCAGGCGATGAGGTAGCCGGCGCTCGTGCCCAGGTAGGTGATGCCGGTGCGCGCGGCGAGGGCGAACTGCGCGTCGACCGACGGGTACGCCGGGGCGCCGTCGTGGACCACCACGGTCGCGCCGCGCAGCAGCGCCGAGGTGGCGATGTTCCACATGATCCAGGCGGTGGAGGCGTACCAGTAGAAGCGGTCGCCGGGGCCGACGTCGCCGTGCAGGCCCAGCTGCTTGTGCTCCTCGAGGGCCACGCCGCCGTGCCCGTGCACGATCCCCTTGGGCAGCCCGGTGGTGCCCGACGAGTAGACGATCCACAGCGGGTGCTCGAACGGCAGCGCCTCGAACACCGGGTCCTGCCGGTCGGCGACGGCGTCGGCCCAGGGCATCGCCCCGTCGGGCACCTCGTCGGGGAACAGCCGGGGCACCGCGACCGTCGTCCGTACGGTCGGCAGGGCGGCCCGCAGCTCGGCGACGACCTCCCGCCGATCGTGGGCCTTCCCGTTGAAGCGGTAGCCGTCGACGGCGACCAGCACGGTGGGCTCGATCTGGGCGAAGCGGTCGAGGACCGCCCGGGTGCCGAAGTCCGGCGCGCAGGAGGACCACACCGCGCCGATCGAGGCGGCGCCGAGGAAGGCGACCACCGCCTCCGGCACGTTGGGCAGGTACCCGACGACGCGGTCCCCGCGCTGCACGCCGAGGCGGCGCAGGGTGGCGGCGAACGCGCCCACCTGCGCGCGCAGCTCGGCCCAGGAGACCTCGACCGGCTCGGTGTCCTCGGCGACGGCGATCAGGGCCGGGTGCGCGTCCGTGGCGTGCCGCAGCGCCTGCTCGGCGTAGTTGACCGTGGCGTCGGGGAACCACTCCGCGCCCGGCATCTCGCGCCGGGTCAGGACCCTGTCGTCGGGGACGCGCTCGGGGAGGACGCCGGACCACACGGCGACGTCGGCCCAGAACTGGTCGAGGTGCTCCACCGACCAGCGCCAGATCGCGTCGTAGTCGCCGGGGTCGAGGTCGAGCCCGCGGCGGGCGGCCACCTCGCGGGCGAAGGCGGCGAGCCGGGTGGCCTCCCGGACCTCCTCGGTGGGCTGCCAGAGCACCGGTGCGGACGGGGTGTCAGCGGTCACAGCAGCACCCTGCCACTGCCCGCCGGCGGCCGGGACGGGGGCCGGTGCCTCACGGAACGTGACGGAACGGTCCTGCGGACCACCCCATCGGACGACGGGTTCCAGGTGGCGCTCTCCGTAGCCGTCCCGCTCCAATGAGTAAGCACCGTGTCCGACGACACCGAGGGGAGGTGCGATGGCCGAGCGTCCTGTGCTGCCGGGCCGTCGTGCCCGCCTGCGCCGGTGGGGTGGACGGACCCTCGTCCTCGCCGGGATCGGTGCCGGGGTCTGGCTGGCCGGCGCGTCCGCCGCCTCGGCCGAGGAGCCGCCCGGCGGCCTGCTCGGGGCGGTCACCGCACCCGTGGGCCAGGTCGCCGAGGCGGTCGTCCAGCCCGTCGCCCAGCCGGTGGTCCCGCCCCTGTCCCAGGCGGTGACCCCCGTGCTGGCGCCGGTGGCCGAGGTGGTCGCGCCGGTCACGCCGCCGCTGCGCGACGTCGTCGCGCCGGTGGTGACCCCGGTGGCGCAGGTGCTGCGGCCGGTCACGGACGCCCTGACCCCGGTCACCGACGCCCTCGCCCCGGTCACGGACGCCCTCGCTCCCGTCACCGACGTGCTGTCGCCGGTGACCGACGCGCTCGCCCCGGCCACCGAGGTGCTCCCTCCCGTGACCGACGTCGTCCTCCCGGCTGTCCCCGGCGCCCCGTCGCCGGTCCTCGACGCCGTCGACCCGGTCGACCCGTCCGTGGTTGCTGCTCCGTCGGCCCCGGTCGCGGCCCCCACCGGCCCGGCTAGCGCGCAGGACGGCGACGCGACGGTCCGGTCCGCGCACTCCGCGGACACCGCCCGGAGCGCCGTTCTCGCACCCGTCGCCACCCCGTCGCCGGTCGTCCCGGTCGCTCCCGCCGCGCCCGCCGTCCCGGTGGCGGCCGTCCCGGCGTCCACGGGCGCTGTCGCCGGTGGTGCCGGCGCCGACCGCGACCAGCCCTCCGCAGACCTCGGCGCGACGGTCCCCGTCGCGTCACCGGCGGCCGCGCGGGCCGCCTCCGCCGGGGCCCGGGACGCCGCCGCCGGCGACCCGGTCGACCCCGCCAGCTCCCCCGACTGAGGAACGCGCTCCCGGCTCCCGAGCCGGTCGCAGCGCACGCCCCGCCGTCCCGTCCGGGACCGCGGACCTCACCTCAGTCAGGAGCACCCCATGCACACCTGGGCCACCCGCGCCCTGCGCGTGGCACTGATGACCGGCGGCCTCGTGGCCCTCGGCACCGGTGTCGCCGCCGCCTCCGACGACCTCGACGTGACCGTGCCGGTCACCGTCACCGACAACGCGCTCGGTGTCCTCGACACCGGCACCGCCCTCGGCGGGCTGGACCTGCCCGCCGTCTCGCAGGACATCGCCCTCGACCTGGGCCCGGTCGCCGTCTCCGTGCCCGTGACCATCGGGGGCAACGACGCCTCCGCGGCCGGCGGCACCGCCACTCAGGAGCCGGCCGCGCCCGCGCCCGGCAGCACCGCGCCGGCCGACGTCGTGGTGCCGGTGACCGTCGTCGGCAACGCGATCGGCGTGCTCGGCGACGCCGAGGCCGGCGGCACCGCGCCCGCTGCCCCCGACGGCGCGGTGACCGTGCCCGTCACCGTGTGCGGGAACGGCGTGGGCGTCCTCGGTGACGCGCTCGGCGGCTGCACCGCGGCGACTCCCCCGGCCTCCGCGCCGGCCGACCCCGGTCCGCTCGGCGACCTGCTCGACGTCGACGTCCCGGTCACCGTGTGCGGCAACGGCGCCGGCGTGCTCGGCGACGCGGCCGGCGACTGCACCCCGGCGACGCCCGGCGGAGGCTCCGGCACCGACGGCGACGGCGGCCTGCTCGACGTCGACCTGCCGGTGACGGTCTGCGGCAACGGCGCCGGCGTGCTCGGCGACGCGGCCGGCGACTGCACCCCGGCGACGCCCGGCGGAGGCTCCGGCACCGACAGCGACGGCGGCCTGCTCGACGTCGACCTGCCGGTGACGGTCTGCGGCAACGGCATCGGCCTCCTCGGCGACGCCCTCGGCGGGTGCTCTCCCGAGGGCACCGGTGGCACCGACGGTCCCGGCACCGGCGGGGACGGTCCCGACGGCGGCATCGACGTCGACGTGCCGGTGACCGTCTGCGGCCTGGGTATCGGCCTGCTCGGCGACGTCCTCGGCGACTGCTCGCCGTCGACCGACCCCACCGACCCGACCGACCCGACCGACCCCACGGACCCGGAGCACCCCGGCACGCCGCAGGACGGCTCGGACGGTCCGGGCGCCGGCACCGCGGGCCCCGGCCACACCTCCGGCTCCGCCTCCGTCTCCGGGCACGGGGTCGTCCGGCCGGCGTCCGCGGGCGGGCACTGGTCGGCCGGCCCCTGGACGACCTCCGGTCGCTCCGGGGACGGCGGCGAACTGGCCTACACCGGCACCGAGACGGCGACCGCCCTCGCGGCGGCCCTGCTGGCCCTCGCGCTGGGGACCGGCCTGACCCTCGCCGGTCGCCGCCGGGCGGACACCGTCTGACCGGCACCGCCCGACCCGCACCGCGGACCCGGCCGGCAGCGTCGCCGGCCGGGTCCGCGGACGCGCGCGCCCTCCCGTCCCCTGCGACGATCACGGTCGTGACGGAGCCGGAGCCCAGGACCGAGCGCAACGTGCTGGGCGGCCCGCTCGAGGCGTGCGGCACCGAGCCGCTGACCGGCTTCTACCGCGACGGCGCCTGCCGCACCGGCCCGGACGACCTGGGCAGCCACACGGTCTGCGCCGTCGTCTCCCGCGAGTTCCTGGCGATGCAGCGCGAGCTCGGCAACGACCTCACGACGCCGCGGCCGGAGTACGGCTTCCCGGGGCTCGCGCCCGGTGACCGCTGGTGCGTCGTCGCCACCCGGTGGCTGCAGGCCTACCGCGCCGGCGCCGCCGCCGGGGTGGTCCTGGCGGCCACGAACGAGCGGTCCCTGGAGGTCGTGCCGCTGTCCGCGCTGCGCCAGTACGCCGTCGACGTGCCCGACGACGTCAGCGGCCTGGAATGAGCCGGCCGGCCCGCGCGCTGCTGCGGTCGACCGGCCCCGGCTGCGAGGAGACCCCGTGAGCGACCTGCTCGACCTGCCCGTCTCGACCCTGCAGGGCGAGGACACCACGCTCGGCGCGCTCACCGGCGGCCGTCCCGCCCTGGTGGTCAACGTCGCCAGCCGGTGCGGCCTGACCCCGCAGTACGCCCGGCTCGAGGAGCTGCAGGAGGAGTACGGCGCGCGCGGGTTCACCGTGGTCGGCGTCCCGTGCAACCAGTTCGCCGGGCAGGAGCCGGGCACCGCCGAGGAGATCGCCGGCTTCTGCTCGGCCACCTACGGCGTCACCTTCCCGATGACCGCGAAGGTCGACGTCAACGGCGAGGGCGCGCACCCGGTGTACCAGCGACTCACCGAGACGCCCGACGCCGCCGGCGAGGCCGGGCCGGTGCAGTGGAACTTCGAGAAGTTCCTGGTCGACGGCGACGGCGCGGTGATGGCGCGGTTCCGCCCGATGACCGACCCGGGCGCCCCGGAGGTCCGCACCGCCATCGAGGCCCTCCTCCCTCGCTGACCGCGGGGCCTGCGGTCCTCCGCGTGCTCCTGCGGTGTCACGACGCCGCAGGAGCGGGTGGAACACCGCGGGAGCCGGCGGCCTTGCCGGGGTTCCTCGCGCACCGCCCGCGCTGCAGGACCGGCACCGCGCGAGGAACGCCGGCACTGCCGGGCGACGGGGCGTCCCGGAGGTCCGGACCGCGATCAAGCCCCCTCCTCCCCCGCTGACCCCCGCCTCCTGAAGTGGTCCTCGCCCTCCTGGGGTCCTGCAGCACCCCAGGAGCACGAACGCCGCCCCAGGAGCGACCGCTCCGGCGCACGTTGCCGGGGTTCCTCGCGCACCGCCCGCGCTGCAGGACCGGCACCGCGCGAGGAACGCCGGCACGGCGGGCGCAGGCGGGACCCCGCCGGGCGGAGCAGCATCGTGCTCATGGCCGACCTGCACTTCTACTTCGACCCGGTGTGCCCGTTCGCGTGGCTGACCAGCCGGTGGGTCCGCACCGTCGCGGCCCAGCGGGCGTACGACGTCGACTGGCGGTTCATCTCGCTGCGCCTGCTCAACGCGCACGTCGACTACGACGCCCAGTTCCCGCCCGAGTACGAGGCCGGCCACACCGCCGGGCTGCGGCTGCTGCGGGTGGCCGCCCGCACGCGGGAGGAGCACGGCCGGGCGGCGGTCGGCACGCTGTACGAGCGCCTCGGCGAGCGCATCCACGACACCGAGCCCGACCGGCCCGGCACCGCCGGCGAGCGCGGCACCCGCGGCTACCTCGAGCCGGTGCTCGAGCGCGCCGGCCTGCCGGCCGACCTCGCCGCCGCCCTCGACGACGACCGCTGGGACGCCGTCGTCCGCGCCGAGACCGACGAGGCGCTCGCGCTCACCGGGAGGGACGTCGGGACGCCGATCCTGCACTTCGAGCCACCGGAGGGCGTGGCCTTCTTCGGCCCGGTCATCAGCCGCGTGCCGCCGGAGGACCGCGCGGCCGAGCTGTGGGACCACGTGGTGGGCCTCGCCCGCTTCCCCGGGTTCGCGGAGCTCAAGCGGAGCCTGCGCGAGCGGCCACAGCTCGTCGCCGCCGGCGTGCGCCCCGACGAGGTCGGGGTACAGGAGGACTGGCACGGCGGGAGCCGCCGCATGAAGCGGTGACCCACGCGGGTGAGGACGCCGGATCCGGGTACTAAGGTGAGCCTTGCCTGATCACGACCGTCCGGAGCTGCCCGGTGTCCGTCCCCAGTGTCACCCGCGCTCCCGCGGCGACCCCCGGGACCCCGGTGCGCCCCCAGCGGACCGCCCGGACCCGACGCCGCGTCCTCGGCCTGGTCGCGCTCCTCGTCCTCGTCGTCGTCGCCTGCGCGGCCAGCGTCGCCATCGGCACCCGCCCGCTCGGCCTGGGCACCGTGTGGACCGCGCTCACCGACCGCTCCCTGCGCACCGAGGAGGCGGTGATCATCTGGGACCTGCGGGTCCCCCGGACCGCGCTCGGCCTGATGGTGGGCGCGTCGCTCGGCGTGGCCGGCGCCCTCATGCAGGGGCACACCCGCAACCCGCTCGGCGACCCCGGCCTGCTCGGCGTCACCGCCGGCGCCTCCTTCGCCGTGGTCCTCGCCATCGCCCTGCTCGGCGTCACCACACCCTCGGGATACGTGTGGTTCGCCTTCGCGGGCGCGCTGGCCGGCACGGTCGCCGTCTACGTCCTCGGCGCGGCCGGCCGCGGCGGGGCCACACCGGTCACGCTCGCCCTGGCCGGGTCCACGCTGTCCGCGCTGCTCTACGCGCTCGTGCGCGCCGTCCTGGTCAGCGACACCGACTCACTCGACGCCTTCCGGTTCTGGGTGGTCGGCGCGCTGGCCGGCCGCGGCGCCGACATCGCCTGGCAGGTGCTGCCGTTCATCGTCGCCGGCCTGGTGCTCGCGCTGCTCAACGCGCCGGCCCTGGACCTGCTCGGCATGGGCGAGGACGTCGCGCGCGGGCTGGGACAGCGGGTGTGGCTGGCCCGCACGGTGGGGCTCGTGGCGATCACGCTGCTCGCCGGCGCCGCGACGGCGGCCTGCGGGCCGATCGCCTTCCTCGGACTGGTGGTCCCGCACGCCGTCCGCACCTTCACCGGACCGGCGCACCGCTGGCTGGTCCCCTGCTCCGCCCTGGCCGGGGCCGTGCTGCTGCTCACCGCCGACGTCGTCGGCCGGGTGATCGCGCGCCCCGGCGAGGTGCAGGTCGGCATCGTCCTGGCCCTGCTCGGCGGGCCGTTCTTCATCGCCCTCGTGCGGCGCAGGAAGACGACGACGCTGTGAGGACCGCCCCGTGACCGCGACCGCCGACACCATCCGCGAGACGGTCCCGCCCGAACCCGGCGGGCGCCCCGCCGGCCGCGCGGTCGCCCTGCGGATCGGCCCGGCGTCGGCGCGGTTCCGCTGGCGGTCGGTCGTCGTGCCCGTGGTCGCGCTGGTCGTCGTGGTGCTGCTCGGCGCGGTGGCGCTGGGGCGCGGTGACTACCCGATCGGGGTCACCGACGTGCTGCGCACGCTGGCCGGCGCGGGCGAGCAGAGCCAGCGGTTCATCGTGCTGGAGCTGCGGGCGCCGCGGGTCGTCGTCGGCGTGCTCGTCGGGCTGGCGCTCGGGGTCGCCGGGGCGCTGTTCCAGACCTTCGCGCGCAACCCGCTGGCCTCCCCCGACATCCTCGGGATCACCTCGGGCGCCTCGGTCGGCGCCGTCGTCGCGATCGTCGTCAGCGGCACCTCCTCGGCCGGCGCGGTCCTCGGCGGTCTCGGGGTCCCGCTCGCTGCCCTCGCCGGGGCGCTGGGCGCCGGCCTGCTGCTGTTCCTCCTGGCGTTCCGGTCCGGCGTCGACGGCTACCGGCTGGTCCTGGTCGGCGTCGCGGTCTCCTCGATCGCCCTGGCCGTCGTCGACTGGCTGCTCACCCGCGCGGCCATCTACGACGCCGCGGCCGCCTACGTGTGGATCGTCGGCTCGCTCAACGCCCGCACGTGGGACCAGGCGGTGCCGCTGGCCCTCGCCTTGGCGGTGCTCGTGCCGCTGGCGCTCGCTGCCGGCCGCGTGCTCGGCGTGCTGCAGTTCGGTGACGACACCGCGCGCGGGCTGGGCGTGCGGCTGTCCGCGGCCCAGGCCGCCGTCGTGCTCGTCGCGGTCGTCCTGGTCGCGGCGGCGGTCTCGGCCGCCGGCCCGATCACGTTCGTCGCGCTGGTCGTGCCCCAGATCGCCGTCCGCCTCGCCGGCGGCTCGCGTCCGCCGCTGCTGGCCTCGGGCCTCATCGGCGCGGCGCTCGTCGTGGTGGCCGACCTGCTCACCCGCACGGTCCTGCCGCAGGCGCTGCCCGTCGGCATCCTCACCGCCACGGTCGGGGCCCCCTACCTGCTCTGGTTGCTCGTCCGCGGGAGGCGGACCACCGCATGACGACCTCCACTCCCGCCGCGCCCCCGCTGACCGCCCCGACCTCCGATGGGCGGGTGCGCCTGGCCGCCGAGGGGCTGCGCCTGGCCTACGACGACCGCGTCGTCGTCGACGGGCTCGACCTCACGCTCACCGACGGCTCGTTCACCGCGATCGTCGGCCCCAACGGCTGTGGCAAGTCCACCCTGCTGCGCGCGCTGGGCCGGCTGATGCGTCCCGCCGCCGGCCAGGTGCTGCTCGACGGCCGCGCGATCCAGAAGACGCCGACCCGCGACGTCGCCCGCGTGCTCGGCCTGCTGCCGCAGACGCCCATCGCGCCGGCCGGCCTCACCGTCGCCGACCTCGTCACCCGCGGCCGGCACCCGCACCAGAGCTGGCTGCGGCAGTGGTCGGCCGAGGACGAGGCGGTCGTCGCCGAGGCGCTGACCTGGACCGACATGACCGACCTGGCCGACCGGCCGGTGGACGAGCTCTCGGGCGGCCAGCGCCAGCGGGCCTGGATCTCCATGGCCCTCGCCCAGGGCACCGACCTGATCCTGCTGGACGAGCCGACGACGTACCTGGACCTGTCGCACCAGATCGACGTGCTGGAGCTCGTGGCCCGGCTGCACGCCGAGCGGGGGCGGACCGTCGTCGTCGTGCTGCACGACCTCAACCTGGCCGCGCGCTACGCGCACCGGCTGGTGGCCATGCGCGACGGCGTCCTGGTCGCCTCGGGGACGCCGCACGAGGTGCTCACCGAGCAACTGCTGGCCGACGTCTTCGACCTCGAGGCCCGCGTGGTGCCCGACCCGGTGGCCGGCACCCCGATGGTCGTCCCGGTCCGCCGCCTCCACCGGTGAGGCACCAGGCCCCTTAGGACTCGGCGCGGCCCTCGCGCCAGTAGCCCATGAAGGCCACCGCACGCCGGTCGACGCCGAGGTCGGCGACCAGGTGGCGGCGCAGCCGCTTGACCACCCCGGCCTCGCCGGCCAGCCAGGCGTAGCAGCCGGCGCCCGCCGCGGGGTCCTCGGGGACCTCCCACAGCAGCCCGGTGTCCAGGTCCACGTCCTCGGGCAGCGGCGCCGGGGCCGCCGCGATGCCGAGGTCGACCAGGGCGGCGTGCACCGCGGGCACGAGCAGGTCGCCGCGGGGGCGGTCGGCGCGGGCCAGCCAGCGCACCTCGACGCCCTGGGGCAGCCGCAGGTCCTGCAGGTCGGCGGCCTCGGGCACCTCGAGGACGGCGACGGCGCGCTGCCCGGGCGCCAGCGACTCGAGGATCGCGCTGACGGCGGGCACCGCGGTCTCGTCGCCGGCGAGCAGCAGGCAGGTGGCGGTCGCCGGCGGTGCCCACTCCACGCCCCAGGCGCGGCCGCGGCCGGGCCGGTCGGGGCCCATGAGGACCATCGGGTCGCCGGGGCGGGCGGCGGCGGCCCAGGTGGCGGCCGGGCCGGCGTGCCCGTCGGAGACCCCGTGCAGGACGACGTCGACGTCGACCTCGGACCGCTCGGGCCGGGCGGCGCGCACGGTGTAGGTGCGCAGGACCGGGCGCCGCTCCTCGGCCAGGGCGCAGTAGGCCGGGTACCACTCGGCGCCGGCGGCCTGGAGCTCGGCCAGCGCGGTGGGGTCGGGGGCGAGGACGAGCTTGACCCGCTGGTCGTCACCGGCGACGCCGAAGTCGCCCAGGCGCGGGCCGGTCAGCGTGATGCGCACCATCGACGGGCCCAGGGGCACCACCCGCGCGACGACGGTCTCGAAGAACAGCCACTGCGGCAGCTCGGCCACCGCCGCGTCGGGGGCCTCGGTCGTCGTCGTCACTGCCGGTCTCCGCTCCGCTCGGGGACGGCCCTTGCGGACCGCCGGTAAGGCAAGGCTAACCTGCCTCCGCTCGCAGGGGGAACCCCCTGCCCGATCCGGAGGAGAACCTGGTGTCCCGACCCCCGCGCCTGCTCGGCGCCTCCCTCGCGCTGGCGGCCGCACTCGCCGCCAGCGCCTGCGCCGGCTCCGGCACCGACGACGAGGCGGAGGCCGCGACCGGGAGCTGGTCGTTCACCGACGACGTCGGTACCACCGTCGAGCTCGACGGCCGGCCCGAGCGGGTCGCCGGCCTCAACGACGTCGCGTCGTCGCTGTGGAACTACGGCATCGCGCCGGTGGCCACCTTCGGCCAGACCTCGGCCGCCGACGACGTGCAGTTCGAGGGCCGCGACCTCTCCGACGTCGACATCGTGGGCGAGAGCTACGGGCAGATCGACCTCGAGGCGCTCGCCGCAGCCGATCCCGACCTCATCGTGACCACCGTCTACCCGGTCGACTCCGAGGGGACGCTGGACGACACCCAGCCGCTGTACGGCTTCGAGTCCCTCGAGCAGCAGGAGCAGGTCGCGCAGATCGCGCCGGTCGTGGCGATCGCCTGGCGCGGCTCGGCCGCCGACGTCATCGAGCGCACGGCCGAGCTCGCGGGGTCCCTCGGCGCGGACATGGAGAGCGACGAGGTCAGCGCCGCCCGGCAGGACTACGAGGACGCCTCCGCCGCGCTCACCGAGGCCGCCTCCTCCGGCGTCACCGTGCTGCCGGTGGCCGCCTACCCTGACGAGGGCTTCTACATGGCCAAGGCGCCCGACGACCCGTCGCTGCACCTCTACGCCGACCTCGGCGTGCAGTTCCTGGATCCGGGCGGCGAGGGCTACTTCTGGCAGACCGCCGGCTGGGAGCAGGTGCCGCAGTACGCCAGCGACGTTCTCCTCTACTCGCTGCGCGGCGCCATGACGCCCGAGGAGATGGCCACCCAGCCCACCTACCAGCTGCTGCCGGCCGCGCAGGCGGGGCAGGTGCACCCGTGGGAGTACGTCGGCATGGACTACGCCGCCCAGGCCCGCTACATGGAGCGCCTGGCCGGCTGGCTGACCGACGCCCAGAAGGTCTCCTGACCTAGAGCGGCGCCGGCGTCTCGGGAACGGGCGCCGGCGCCGGGCGGGCCGTGGCCGTGCGGGCGGTCTGGGCCAGCACGATCCCGCCCAGCACCACGAGCCCACCGGCCACCTGCCAGCCGCTGAGCACCTGCTCGAGCCACAGCCACGCGACGATCGAGGCGAACACCGGCTCGACGGTGGCGACCAGCCCGGCGGTCGTCGGCGGCAGGTGGCGCAGGGCGGCGATCGACAGCCAGAACGGCACGATCGCCCCCAGCACCACGATCCACAGCACGAGCAGCCACAGCGGCACCTGGGCCGCGCCGAGCGACACCGGCACCCGCTCCCCCAGCACACCCGCCCGGAACGACGCCGTGAACGGGGCGACGACGGCCCAGAACAGCGCCGCGGCGACGAACGTCCAGGTGGTGAGCGCGACCGGGTCGCGGGTGGCGGTGCCCCGCTCGCCCATCAGGTAGTACGTGGCGAGGCAGACCGCGGCGGCCAGACCCGCCCCGACGCCGAGCAGGTCCAGCGAGCCGCCGCCCTGCCACACCTGCGCGACCAGGACCAGCCCCGACAGCGACAGCGCCAGCGCCACCCAGATCCGCGGCCGGACGGGCTCCTTGCGCACCAGCCGGACCCACAGCGCGATGCCGACCGGCGCGGTCATCTCGAAGACCAGCGCGATGCCGACGGGCAGCCGGCCGATCGCGACGTAGTAGAGGAACTGCGTCAGCGCGACGCCGACCACGCCGAACACGGCGAGGAAGGGCACCTCGCCCCAGGTCAGGCGCAGCCGCCCGGGCGAGACCAGGGCCAGAGCCGCCAGCAGCCCCACCGCCGCCCCGCCGCAGCGCATCGCGGTGAGCCAGGTGGGCGGGACGCCGGCCTGCAGCGCGAGCGTGGAGACGGTGCCGTTGACGGCGAACAGCCCCGCCGCCGCGACGGTGGTCAGGTAGCCGACGGCGGGGCGGCGGGTGTGCGGCACCCGGCCGAGCGTAGCGGGCGTAGCCCGATACGCCACCTACTCGTCGGTCACTGCGCCTGCGCGGTGTCCATCCACATCGGCTCCCAGACGTGGCCGTCGGGGTCGGTGAAGCTTGAGCCGTACATGAACCCGTGGTCCTGCGGCGGCATCCACGCACCTCCGCCTGCGCCGAGCGCCTTCTCCACCATCGCGTCGACCTCCTCGCGGCTGTCGCACGACAGCGCGTAGGCAGCCCCCGTGGCCTGCCGCGGATCGGCGAGCGGCCTGCCCTCGGGGAGGAAGCCGGTGAGCTTCTCGCGGGTGGACAGCTGCAGGTGGATGGCGTCGCTGACGGTCACCGAGACCGACGTGTCGTCGGAGAACTGCTCGTTCACGGTGAAGCCGAGGGTGGTGTAGAAGGCGCGGCTGGCCGCCACGTCGGTCACCGGCAGGTTGAGGAAGATCGTGCGCACGGTCGCGCTCCGTTCGGACGGGCCCTCCGTCGGGGCCGCTCGGGAGGGGAGACGGCGCACCCGGGCAGAACTCATCGGCGTGACGCCCCGGGAGTGCGGGCACCCTCGACGTCGTGACCGAACCCGCACCGCCGTGGTCCCGCCGCCGTCGCCGGCTGCTGCTGTGGCTGGCCGGCGGCGCCGTCGTCGGCGGCGTCGGGGCGCTGGTGCTGCCCGCCGAGTTCGGCGTCACGGCCGCCTACCTCGGGGCGCTGTGCGCGTTCCTGCTGGTCGCGGCCGCGGTCGTCTTCGTCGCGATCCCGGGCCCGGACACCGCGGGCACCCTGCTGCGCTCGACCGCCGTGGCCGGCGCGGTCCTCGTCGTGGGCGTCCTGGTCGCCCTCTCGGCGGAGGGGCAGCCGCTGTGGTGGCTCACCGCGGCCGCCGGCGCGGTGTGGCTGACGTCGGCGCTGTGGCTGGCCCGGCGGGGCTGACCCCCGGGCCGGGCCGGACCCGGGCCGGGCGAGACTGCGGGGCGTGGACCTGCCCTCCGCCTGCTTCGTCCCGGACGGCGACGGCTACGTCGCGACCGCGCTGACCATCGGCCCGTGGGACCCGGGCCTCCAGCACGCCGGGCCGCCGGCCGCGCTGCTGGCCCGCGAGGTGGAGCGGGCCGGCGGGATCGCCGGCGGGCAGGTCGTACGACTGGCCTACGACGTCCTGGGGCCGGTGCCGGTCGGGCCGGTGCGGGTGGCCGCGCACGTGCTGCGCCCGGGCCGGCGCATCGAGCTGGTCGAGGCCACGCTCACCGCGGGCGGGCGCACGGCGATGCGGGTCACCGCCTGGCGGATGCGCACCCGCGACGCGTCCGACACCGCGACGCCGCCGCAGCCGGCCGCCGTCGGCCCGGAGGACGCCCGCCCCGCGGCGTTCGACGTCTTCAGCCAGGAGGTCGCCTACCACCGCGCGCTGGAGTGGCGGGAGGCGTCGGGCACGCTCACCGGCGTCGGGCCGGCCGCGGCCTGGACCCGGCCGCTGTGCGCGCTGGTCGAGGGCGAGCCCATGACGCCGCTGGAGCACCTGCTGGTCATGACCGACGCGGCCAGCGGCATCTCCGCCGAGCTGTCGTTGGACCGGGCGACGTTCGCCAACGTCGACCTCGTCGTCGCGCTGTTCCGGCAGCCGGCCGGCGAGTGGCTGGGCATGGACGCCACCACCACGCTCGGGTCCACCGGCGTGGGACAGTGCGCCGCCGACCTGCACGACGCCACCGGGCGGGTCGGGCGCTCGGTGGCCTCGCTGTTCGTCGAGCCGCGGTAGCCCGCAGGAGCGGCAGAGATGGCCATTTCTGCCGCTCCGGACCAGGGTGGACGACGGGGACGAGGAGATCGGGAGGACCGCAGCCGCCATGGCGCCACTGACCGCCCTGCTCGACTGGCTCGCCGGCCGCGGCCTGGAGATCGTGCTGATCATCCTCGGCTCGGTGCTGGTAGCCCGGTTCATCACCTGGGTGGGCCGGCGGATCACCGACCGCATCGACGCCCGCTCGACCGGCGGCGACGTGCTGGTGCGCTCCGAGGCCGCCAAGCACCGCCACTCGCTGACCCAGGTGATCACCTGGGCGCTGATCGTCCTGGTCTACGCGGTCTCGGTGTTCTACGTGCTCGACCGCCTCGGCGTGCCGGTGACCGGCCTGGTCGCGCCGGCCACGGTGCTCGGCGTCGGGCTGGGCTTCGGCGCCCAGCGCATCGTCGGCGACGTCCTCGCCGGCTTCTTCCTCATCGCCGAGCGGCAGTACGGCTTCGGCGACGTCGTCTCGATCGCCGTCGTCGGCGGCGGCGACCCGGCCGACGGGACCGTCGAGGACGTCACGCTGCGGGTGACCCGGCTGCGCTCGGCCGACGGTGAGGTGGTGACCGTCCCGAACGGGCAGATCGTCAAGGTCGTCAACCTCTCCCGCGACTGGGCCCGCGCCGTGGTCGACGTCCCCGTCCCGACGACGGCCGACGTCAACCGGGTCAACGAGGTCCTCCGCGAGGTGAACCGCCAGGCGTTCGCCGACGACGACCTGCGCCGCCTGCTGCTCGACGAGCCCAGCGTGATGGGCGTCGAGAGCATCGACCTCGACCAGGTCAACGTCCGCGTGGTGGCCCGCACGCTGCCCGGCCGGCAGTTCGAGGTGGGCCGCGACCTGCGCGCCCGCATCGTGTTCGCCTTCGCCCGCGCCGGCCTGAACCTCACGCCCGGCCCCGAGCCGGCCCCGGCACCGGCGCCCGCACCGGCCCCGACCCCGACCCGGCAGGGAGCGCAGAAGTGACCGTCCCGGGCGCTCCGCGCTCCGAGCCCCCGGCCGGCGACCCCGCCGCCCGCGGGCGCTTCGGCCTGTCCACGCTCTTCCGGCGCACGCCGGGGCACATCGGCCGGGCACGCACGTCCACGCTGGTCCTGGCCCTGCTCTTCGTCGGCCTCGGCGTCCTCTACCTCTACGTGCGGCCGGAGGCGGCCACGACCGACCCGGCCGGCGGGACGACCCAGGTGAGCACGCCCGCCCCCGCGCCGGCGACCACCACCGAGGCCCCGCCGACCACGGATCCGGAGCAGACGACGCCGGAGGAGACGTCCGCGCCGCCGACGACCGAGCCGGGGACGACGACCGAGCCGACGACGACCCTGCCGACCGGCACGACCCCGCCGACGCCCCCGACCGGCACGCGGACGACCGAGCCGCAGGAGACCGAGCCCGGCGAGCCCGCGCCGACCAGCGAGGTACCCGCCCCCACCACGGGCGGCACCCCTCCGGGCTGAGCGGCGCGTGGACGGCGCATGTGGACGACGGTCAACGGCCGCGGTCGGCGCGTGGACACCACATGTGAACGACGGTTAACGTCTGGGCATCCCCTGAGCTCACCCGGAGGCACACATGGCGGTCGCCGCGCCGCAGTCGACGCGCGCCCGGCACGAGGACCTGGTCGCCGAGCTGCAGGAGCGGCTCCGGCAGCGGGCGCTCGGCGGGTCCGAGGCCTCGCGGACCCGGCACGTCGAGCGGGGCAAGTTGCTCCCCCGCGACCGCGTCGCGCACCTGCTCGACCCCGGCAGCCCCTTCCTCGAGCTCTCGCCACTGGCCGCCGAGGACATGTACGGCGGTGACTCCCCCGGCGCCGGGATCATCACCGGCATCGGCCGCGTCGCCGGCCGCCCGTGCGTCCTCGTCGTCAACGACGCCACGGTCAAGGGCGGCACCTACTACCCGATCACGGTGAAGAAGCACCTGCGCGCGCAGGAGGTGGCGCTGCAGAACCGGCTGCCCTGCGTCTACCTGGTCGACTCCGGCGGCGCCTTCCTGCCGATGCAGGACGAGGTCTTCCCCGACCGCGAGCACTTCGGCCGGATCTTCTTCAACCAGGCCACGATGAGCGCCCGCGGCATCCCGCAGGTCGCCGCCGTCCTCGGGTCCTGCACCGCCGGCGGCGCCTACGTGCCGGCCATGGCCGACGAGTCGGTGATCGTCCGCGAGCAGGGCACGATCTTCCTGGGCGGCCCGCCGCTGGTGAAGGCCGCGACCGGCGAGGTCGTCACCGCCGAGGACCTCGGCGGCGGCGACCTGCACAGCCGCGTCTCCGGCGTCACCGACCACCTCGCCGACGACGACGAGCACGCGCTGCAGATCGTGCGCCGCATCGTGGCCACGCTGGCCCCGCCCGCGCCGCCGGCCTGGGAGGTCGCCCCGCCGCGCGACGCCGTCCGCCCGCAGACCGACCTCTACGACCTCGTGCCGGTCGACCCGCGCACGCCCTACGACGTCCGCGACGTGATCACGACGCTCGTCGACGGCGGCGAGCACCAGGAGTTCAAGGCGCTCTACGGCCCCACGCTGGTGACCACCTTCGCCCGGCTGCACGGGCACCCGGTGGGCATCGTGGCCAACAACGGCGTGCTGTTCGGCGAGTCGGCGCTCAAGGGCGCGCACTTCATCCAGCTCTGCGACCAGCGGCGGATCCCGCTGCTGTTCCTGCAGAACATCACCGGGTTCATGGTCGGCCGCGACTACGAGGCCGGCGGCATCGCCAAGCACGGTGCCAAGATGGTCACCGCCGTCGCCTGCGCGCGGGTGCCCAAGCTGACCGTGGTCATCGGCGGCTCCTACGGCGCGGGCAACTACTCGATGTGCGGCCGGGCCTACTCCCCCCGGTTCCTGTGGATGTGGCCCAACGCCCGCATCTCGGTGATGGGCGGCGAGCAGGCCGCCTCCGTGCTGGCCACCGTCCGCCGCGACGGCCTCGCCGCCCGCGGCACCGTCTGGCCCGCGGAGGAGGAAGAGGCGTTCAAGGCCCCCGTCCGCGACCGCTACGAGGCCCAGGGCAACCCCTACTACTCGACGGCGCGGCTCTGGGACGACGGCGTCCTCGACCCCGCCGACACCCGCACCGTCCTCGGCCTGGCGCTGTCCGCGTGCGCCCAGGCCCCCCTCGACGACGTCGCCTACGGCGTCTTCCGGATGTGACCGCCGTGTTCGACACCGTCCTCGTCGCCAACCGGGGCGAGATCGCCGTCCGGGTGATCCGCACCCTGCGCCGCCTCGGCATCCGCTCGGTCGCCGTGTACAGCGACGCCGACGCCGGGGCGCCGCACGTACGGGCCGCCGACGTCGCCTACCGGCTCGGGCCCGCCCCGGCCGCGGAGAGCTACCTGTCGGTCGAGCGCGTCGTCGAGGCGTGCCTGGCCACCGGCGCGCAGGCGGTGCACCCCGGCTACGGCTTCCTCTCGGAGAACCCGGCGCTGGCCGCCGCGCTGGCCGACGCCGGCGTCGTCTTCGTCGGCCCGCCGGCCGAGGCGATCCGGGTGATGGGCGACAAGATCACCGCCAAGAAGACGGTCGTCGCCTCGGGCGTGCCCGTCGTCCCGGGCATCGCCGAGCCGGGCCTGACCGACGACGACCTGGTCGCCGCGGCCCCGGGCATCGGCTTCCCCGTGCTGGTCAAGCCGTCGGCCGGCGGCGGGGGCAAGGGCATGCACGTGGTCGAGGACGCCGCCGACCTGCCCGCGGTGCTCGCCGGCGCCCGCCGCGAGGCCCGCGCCGCGTTCGGCGACGACACGCTCTTCCTCGAGCGGTTCGTGCAGCGGCCACGGCACGTCGAGGTGCAGGTGCTCGCCGACGCGCACGGCGCCGTCGTCCACCTCGGCGAGCGCGAGTGCAGCCTGCAGCGGCGGCACCAGAAGGTGGTCGAGGAGGCGCCGTCCCCGCTGCTCGACGCCGCCACCCGCGCCCGGATCGGCGCCGCGGCGTGCGCCACCGCCCGCAGCGTCGGCTACACCGGCGCCGGCACCGTGGAGTTCATCGTGTCGGCCGACCGGCCCGACCAGTTCTTCTTCATGGAGATGAACACCCGGCTGCAGGTCGAGCACCCGGTCACCGAGGTCGTCACCGGCCTGGACCTGGTCGAGCAGCAGCTGCGGGTGGCGGCCGGGGAGCCGCTCGGCTTCACCCAGGACGACGTCGCGATGACCGGCTGGGCGATCGAGGCGCGGGTCTACGCCGAGGACCCCGGCCGCGGCTTCCTGCCCACCGGCGGGCGGGTGCTGGCGCTGACCGAGCCCGCCGACGCACGGGTGGACAGCGGCATCGCGGCGGGCACCCTCGTCGGCTCGGACTACGACCCGATGCTGGCCAAGGTGGTCGCCTCCGGGCCCGACCGCGCCACCGCGCTGGCCGCGCTCGACCGCGCGCTGGCCGGCACCGCGGTGCTCGGCGTGACCACGAACGTCGGGTTCGTCCGCGCGCTGCTCGCCGAGCCCGAGGTGCGGTCCGGGCAGCTGGACACCGCGCTGCTCGACCGCTTCGCCGCCGACTGGACGCCGCCGCCGGTGCCCGACACCGCGCTGCTGGCCGCCGCCGCGTCCGTGTGGCTGGCCGCGTGGTCCGCCGCCGACCCGGCCGACCCGTGGAGCGCGCCCACCGGCTTCCGCGCCGGCTCCGGACCCGCGCCGTTCGTCGTCCGGCTGGAGGCGGGCGGGCAGCCGCGGACGGTCACCCTGACCGGCACCCCCGCGGCCGCGCACGCCACGGTCGACGGCGCCGACGCCGGCCCGGTCGGCTGCGCGGCCGAGGACGGCGGCGTGGTGCTCGTGCGCGCCGGCGTCCGGTCGCGCTGCCCGGTGGCCGACGACGGCGAGACGCTGTTCGTGCACGCCGAGGGCGCGGACTGGCCGCTGCGGCGGGCCCGCCGGGTGGTGCTGCGGCCCGACGCGGCCGGCGCGCACGCTCCCGAGCTGACCAGCCCGATGCCCGGCACCGTGATCGCCGTCCCGGCGAGCGCGGGGCAGACGGTGAGCGCCGGCGACCCGGTCGTCGTCGTCGAGGCGATGAAGATGGAGCACACGCTGCGCGCGCCGGTCGACGGCGTCGTCGAGCTCCTGGTCTCCGCGGGCGCGCAGGTGGCGCTCGACCAGGTGCTCGCCCGGCTCACCCCCGCCTGACCACGGCTGGTGCAGGTGACGCGATGGGCCCCGCAGGTCGGGCACGGCCGCGCACCGCGACGGCGAGCAGTGCCAGCGGCAACGCCACCGAGGCCACCAGGACGACGACGAGTGCGGTGGCCGCCCACCCATCGGCTCCGTGCAGGTGCCCGAGGTGGAAGGCCAGGTGCGGGGCCGAGAACGCGAGGTAGGCCAGCAGGGCGACCACGACCAGCCGCCGCTCCGTCCAGATCGCTGCGGCGGTCAGGACGACGGCCAGCCCGAGGGTGGCGCCGCCGAAGTCGCGGAACAGGTGCTCGCTGAACGGCGGCGTGAGGTCGACGGTCGGCACGTCGGCGTAGAAGCTCGCCGGGAACAGCAGGGTCCAGGACCCCAGCACGAGCTCCACCAGCGCCAGCAGCGCCAGCCCCGGCCGCAGCAGCCGTGTCATCGACGCGCCCCCGTCCGGGCGGCCAGGTGGTCGGCGAAGGTCCGCCGGCCGTACGCCGGCCCCGGGACGAGCGCCGAGCCGGCGCGGTAGGCGGCGAACAGCCTCCCCGGCAGCGACAGCGGCACGACCGGCCGGCGCGTGCCGGTGGCGCGTGCCCACAGCCGGGCCAGGTCCGGGACGCCGCGCTGTTCCGGGCCGCCGATGTCGGCGACCCGGCCGGCCGGTGCGTCGCCGGCCAGCTCCACCAGCCGGTCGGCGACGTCCTCCACCGCGATCGGCTGCAGCGGGAACGACGGCGCGAGGACGATCGGGAAACGGCGTTGAACGGTGAACAACGCCTCGACGAGGGAGTGGAACTGGGTGGCCCGCAGGATGCTGTACCCCAGGCCCGACTCCCGGACCAAGCGTTCGACGACCACCTTGTCCCGGTAGTAGGCCAGCGGGACGTCGTCGATCCCGACGATGGAGACGAGCACCAGGTGCCGCACCCCGGCGCCGCCCGCGGCCTCCAGCAGCGTGCGCGTCTTCTCGACGTCGCCCCGCCCGCGCGGGCCGGTGGCCAGGTGCAGGACCGTGTCGGCCCCGGCGACCGCCTCCTGGATGCCCGCCCCGGTGAGCAGGTCACCGGTCGTCAGGCCGGGACCGCTGCGTCGGCTCAGTGCCCGGACGTCGTGTCCGGCCGCGCGCAGGCGGGTGACCGTGGGGGTGCCGAGGGCGCCGGTGGCGCCGGTGACCAGCGTGGTCGTCATGGGTGATCTCCCTTCCTCACCCCCTCAGACCGGACAGGCCCCCGATCCGTGACAGCTGGCCTTCTGCATAGGCGAGCTTCTCCGGGTTCACGACCAGGTCGAGTGCGGTCAGCCGCTCGCCGTCGGTGCGCGGCACCAGGACACCGCGCAGGTCCCCGCCGCCGGTGAAGGCCACCGCCGGGGCTCCGTTGACCTCGACGAACGCCGGCAGGAGCCCCTCGGAGAAGCGGGCGACCAGCCCGGCGACGTAGCGGGCCACGTTCTCCCGTCCCTGCACGGGGCGGCGCGCGGCGTTGACGATGCCGCCCCCGTCGGCGCGGGCCACGACATCGGCGGCCAGCAGGGTCTCCAGCCGCGCCAGGTCCCCGTCGCGGGCGGCGCCCAGGAAGCGGACTACCACCTCCTGCCAGTGGGCGGGGTCGACCTCCTGCGACGGCGTCCCGGCGACGTGCCGCCGGGCGCGGGAGTGCAGCTGCCGGGCGTTGGCCTCGGAGGTGCCGATCAGCTCGGCGACCTCGCGCGGGCTGTAGGCGAACGCCTCGCGCAGCACGTAGGCGGCACGCTCGGTCGGCGACAGCCGCTCCAGCAGCGCGAGCAGCGCGAACGAGACGCTCTCCCGCTGCACGGCGTCCTCCAGGGGGCCGAGGTCGGCACCCGGGCCGCTCCCGGTGAGCACCGGCTCGGGCAGCCACGGCCCGACGTAGACCTCGCGGCGGGCACGAGCCGAGGTCAGGGCGGTGAGGCACAGGTTGGTGACCGTCCGGGCCAGGAACGCCGACGGGTCGGCCACCCGCGCGAGCTCGACGCCCTGCCAGCGCAACCAGGCGTCCTGCAGCACGTCGTCGGCGTCCGTGGCCGAGCCGAGCATCCGGTAGGCGATGCCGAAGAGCCGTTCGCGCTGTCCCTCGAACGCCTCGAGCGCCGATGCCCCCGTCACGCACACATCCTGGCACCCTCGCCCGAACGACCCGCTGACCTCGCGATAGGGTCTGCGCAGGCTCACGAGAGGCAGCGTCAAGTACCTGGCTGGCTGCCCGGCAACCTCTCTCCGTCCGAGGTGCTCCCAGGGGAAGAGCCGGCCGAGTGGCGTCCGCCGCACGGCAAGACGGAGCCCTCCGTGCGCCGCGGGGTCTCCGCGAGCGAGAGGAGACGGCGCCGTGACCGACCCGCAGAGCTGGAGCTTCGAGACCCGGCAGATCCACGCCGGGGCCAGCCCCGACCCGACCACCGGGGCCCGCGCCCTGCCCATCTACGCCACCACGAGCTACCAGTTCCGCGACAGCCAGCACGCCGCCGACCTGTTCGCGCTGGCGGAGATGGGCAACATCTACACGCGGATCATGAACCCGACGCAGGACGCGCTCGAGCAGCGCGTGGCCTCGCTCGAGGGCGGCGTCGCGGCGCTCGCCGTGGCCAGCGGCCAGGCCGCCGAGACCCTGGCGATCCTCAACGTCGCGGAGTCCGGCGGCCACGTCGTCGCCTCGGCCTCGCTGTACGGCGGCACCTACAACCTGCTGCACCACTCGCTGCCCAAGCTCGGCATCCAGGTCTCCTTCGTCGAGGACCCCGACGACCCGGAGAACTGGCAGGCGCTGGTCCGCGAGAACACCAAGGCGTTCTACGCGGAGTCGATCGGCAACCCGAAGGGCGACGTCCTCGACATCTCCGCGGTGTCGGAGGTGGCGCACCGCAACGGCGTGCCGCTGATCGTCGACAACACCATCGCCACGCCCTACCTGGTGCGCCCGCTCGAGCACGGCGCCGACGTCGTCGTCCACTCGGCCACGAAGTACCTCGGCGGCCACGGCACGGCGATCGCCGGGATCATCGTCGACGGCGGCAACTTCGACTGGACACGCGGGAAGTTCCCCGGCTTCACCACGCCGGACCCGACCTACCACGGCGTCGTCTACGCCGACCTCGGTGCGCCGGCCTTCGCGCTCAAGGCCCGCGTGCAGCTGCTGCGCGACCTCGGGCCGGCGATCAGCCCGTTCAACGCGTGGCTGATCGTGCAGGGCATCGAGACGCTGTCGCTGCGCATGGAGCGGCACGTGGCCAACGCCCAGCGGGTGGCGGAGTTCCTCGAGGCGCACGACGAGGTCGAGTCGGTGCACTACGCCGGCCTGCCGTCCTCGCCGTGGCACGCCGCCCAGCAGCGCTACGCCCCGCGCGGGGCCGGCGCCGTCCTCGCCTTCGAGATCCGCGGCGGCGTCGAGGCCGGCAAGCGCTTCGTCGAGGCGCTGGAGCTGCACAGCCACGTGGCCAACATCGGCGACGTGCGCAGCCTGGTCATCCACCCGGCGTCGACGACGCACTCGCAGCTGACCCCCGAGGAGCAGCGGACGGCCGGCGTCACCCCCGGCCTGGTGCGCCTGGCCGCGGGGCTCGAGGGGATCGAGGACATCCTCGCCGACCTCGAGGCGGGGTTCCGCGCGGCGAAGGGCGTCTGAAGTGCGCGGGGTGGGGGACGGGCCGTCCTCCACCCCGCCGCGCACCGGCGGGTGGCGCGACGGCGACCCCGCCGGGGACCGGCTCTTCCTCGACCTGGACGGGCCGGTCCGGCTCGAGCGCGGCGGGGTGCTGCCCGGCGTCCGGGTGGCCTACGAGACCTGGGGCACCCTGGCCCCGGACGGCGGCAACGCGGTGCTGGTCGAGCACGCGCTCACCGGCGACAGCCACGTCACCGGCCCCGCCGGTCCCGGGCACCCGACGCCGGGCTGGTGGGCGTCCCTGGTCGGCCCGGGCGCGGCGCTGGACACCGACCGGTTCTTCGTCGTGTGCGCCAACGTGCTCGGCGGCTGCCAGGGGACGACCGGCCCGTCGTCGACCGCGCCCGACGGCGAGCCGTGGGGCGCGCGGTTCCCCGAGGTGACCGTGGCCGACCAGGTGCTGGTCGAGGCGGCGCTGGCCGACACCCTGGGCGTGCGCCGCTGGGCCGCCGTCGTGGGCGGGTCGATGGGCGGCATGCGGGCGCTGGAGTGGGCGGTGGCGCTGCCCGACCGGGTGGCCGGGCTGTTCTTCCTGGCCTCGGGCGCGGCGGCCACGGCCGACCAGATCGGCACGCAGACCACGCAGCAGGCCGCCGTCCGCGCCGACCCGGTCGCCGGGCTCGGCATCGCCCGGCGGATCGCGCACCTCACCTACCGCAGCGCTCTCGAGCTGGAGGAGCGCTTCGGGTCGGCCGTGCAGGACGACGGCCGGTTCGCCGTCGCCTCCTATCTCGACCACCACGCCGACAAGCTCGCCCGCCGCTTCGACGCCGGCAGCTACGTGCTGCTCACCGAGGCGATGAACACCTGGGACGTCGGCCGCGGCCGCGGCGGGATCGAGGCGGCGCTGGCGCGGGTGACGGCGCGGGCGGTGGTGGCCGGCGTCGACTCCGACCGGCTGTACCCGCTGGAGCTGCAGCAGCGGGTGGCCGACGCGCTCGGCGTGCCGCTGCGGGTGGTGTCCTCGCCGTACGGGCACGACGGGTTCCTCATCGAGGCCGACGCCGTCGGGGCCCTCCTCCGTGAGCTGCTCGATCCCTGACCTCCTCCGTCGAGATCGCGCGATCTCGCACCGTCTGCGGGGCCCGGACGTGCGAGATCGCGCGATCTCGCCAGACTGTCCTGCGTGAGCGACCCCGACCTCGAGGCCCTGCGGCTGGCCTGCGACCGCGCGCTGACCGGCCACGGCCCCCAGCGCGCCGCCGACCTGCTGGCCACCATCCCGCCGGACACCGCGCTCGACCGCTACGGCGCCGGCGGCGTCGTCGCCGAGCTCGAGGCGGAGGTCGAGCAGGTGCTGGACAAGCCGGCCGCCGTCTACCTGCCCAGCGGCACCATGGCCCAGCAGGCGGTGCTGCGCGTGCACGCCGGCCGCAGCCGCCGGCAGACCGTGGTCGGGCACCCCGAGTGCCACCTGTTCCGGCACGAGGGCGGCGCGCTGGCCAGGCTGCAGGGCCTCGTCGAGCGCCCGGTCGGCGACCGGCACCGGATGCTGCTGCGCGCCGACCTCGACGCCGTCGCCGAGACGCCGGCGGCGCTGGTGGTGGAGCTCCCGCAGCGCGACCTCGGCGGCCCGCTGCCGCCCTGGGACGACGTCGTCGAGCAGGCCGCGTGGGCGCACGACCACGGCACCGTCGCGCACCTCGACGGCGCCCGGCTGTGGGAGGCCGGGGCCGGGTACGAGCTGCCGCCGTCCGACGTCGCGGCGCCCTTCGACAGCGTCTACGTCAGCTTCTACAAGGGCATCGGCGCGCTGGCCGGGTGCGCCGTGGCGGGATCGGCCGACGTCGTCGCCGAGGTCCGCGAGTGGCGCGGGCGCATGGGCGGCACCCTGTTCGGCCTGTGGCCCGGCGCGGCGTCGGCGCTGACCTGCCTGCGCCGCCGGCTGCCGCTGTTCCCCGCCTACCTGGAGCGGGCGCGGGAGGTGGCCGACGCCGTGCGCGACCTGCCCGGCGTGCGCGTCGTCCCCGATCCGCCGCAGACGCCGATGCTGCACCTGCTGCTGTCGACGACGCCGGAGGCGTTCCTCGCCGCTGCCCGCGCGCTGGCCGAGGAGGGTCTGTGGACGTGGCTGCAGCCGGGGATCACCGGCGACCCCACGGTGGTACGCGTGGAGCTGCCGGTGGGCGACGCGACGCTGGCGCTGTCCCTGGACGAGGCCCGCACGGCCGTCGCCCGTCTCGCCGGCGCCGTGTGACGTCCCGCGGCGTCAGCGGCGCGGCGTGGGGATCCCCGGCTCGCGCAGCGACCGGAAGCCGGCGCGCAGCTCCTCCGCGAACAGCTGCGGCTGCTCCCACGCGGCGAAGTGACCGCCTTCGGCGGGCGTGCCGTAGTGGACCAGGCCCGGGTAGGCCCGCTCCGTCCAGCTGCGCGGGGCCTGGTACTGCTCGCCGGGGAAGACGCTGACGGCGACCGGGATGGTGACGCCCTTCGCGTCGAAGAAGCCACCCCGGTACTCCCAGTAGAGGCGGGACGCGGAGACGCCGGTGTTCGTCAGCCAGTAGAGCGTGATGTTGTCGAGGACCTCGTCGCGGGTCAGCTCGCCCGTGGCGCTCGTCGTCCGGTCGAGGGCGGCGGTCACCGCGGCGGCCGGCTGGCCGTCGGCGTCGTTGTGGTCGAGCAGCCAGGCGGCCAGGCCGACGGGTGAGTCGGCGATGCCGTAGAGGGTCTGCGGGCGGGCGGCCATGTAGCGCGCGTAATCGACCTGCCCGAACGTCCTGAGCAGCTGCTCGTAGGCCCGGCGCTCCTCGGCCGAGAGACCGGGCGGCGGCGGGGCGCCGGCCACGGCCGCGGCGTTGACGGCGGCGGGCACGGTGGCGGGCATGTTGGTGTGGATCCCGAGCAGGCCCTCCGGCGCCTGCAGGCCCATCTGGTCGACGACGAACGCCCCCCAGTCACCGCCCTGGGCGACGTAGCGGTCGTAGCCGAGGCGGCCCATGAGCTCCGCCCAGGCCCGGCCCATGCGCTCGGGCCCCCAGCCGGTGCTCGTCGGCTTGCCGGAGAACCCGTAGCCCGGCATGGAGGGGACGACGACGTGGAAGGCGTCCGAGGCGGTCCCGCCGTGGGCCTCCGGGTCGGTCAGCCGCTCGACGATCTTCAGCTGCTCGATCACCGAGCCGGGCCACCCGTGGTTGACGACCAGCGGCAGCGCGTCCTCGTGCCGCGAGCGGACGTGCAGGAAGTGGATGTCCAGCCCGTCGATCTCCGTGACGAACTGCGGCAGGGCGTTGAGCCTCGCCTCGCAGGCGCGCCAGTCGTGGTCGGTGCCCCAGTACCGGGCGAGGTCCTGCATGAGGGCCAGCGGCACGCCCTGCGAGGTGTCCGGGACCGTCTCCGCCTCGGGCCACACCGTCGCCCGGATGCGCCGGCGCATCTCCTCGAGCGCCTCGTCGGGCACCTGCACGCGGAACGGGCGGACGGCGGAGCCCGTCCGTGCTGCGACCGTGGTCATGACCGACCTGCCTCTGCTCGCGTCGTGGGGAGCCCCGGACGCGGTCACCCTGCCCCGGGATCCCGGGCGGGCAGCAGGGACGAACGGCCCGTTCCCGGGCCGGCGCCCTCAGTCGGCGGCGTCGCCGGGGACGTGGCCCGCGGAGGGCAGCGGGCGGCGCACGACCGGCCGCACCTTCCGCGCCTGGTCCAGCCGCTCGGTGTAGCTGGCCGCGTTGAGCCGGATGTGGGTGAGGTCGTCCTCGGTGGCCGGCCGCAGCACCCGCGCCGGGACGCCGGCCACCAGCGACCCCGGCGGCACGACCGTGCCCTGGGTGACGACGGCGCCGGCGGCCACGATCGAGCCCGACCCGATGTGGGCGCCGTTCATCACCACGCTGCCCATGCCGACCAGGACGTCGTCGTCGACGCGGGCGCCGTGCAGCACGACGCGGTGCCCCACGCTCACCCCGCGGCCCACGACCAGCGGGAAGCCGGGGTCGGAGTGCAGGGTGCAGCCGTCCTGGATGTTGGACTCGGGCCCGATCTCGATGACCTCGCCGTCGGCCCGGGCGACCGCGCCGTACCAGATGCTCGACCGGGGCCCCATGGTCACCGCGCCCACCACCACGGCCGTCGGCGCGACGAAGGCGTCGTCGTCGATGGCCGGAGCGCCGAAGGGCAGTTCCGCGATGTAGTTGTCAGCCACCTCCCCACCCCAGCACAGGTGACCCCCGCGCGGCGCGCGGAGAGCGCCGGGGTCTGCCTCAGGGCGTCCGGACGCTCCACCGCGCGAGGAACTCCTCCGGCCCCACCGAGCCGAGCTCGTCGCGGACCGCCTGCAGCATCCGGACGGGCACCCCGGGCTCGTCGGCCGGCACCCGGAGGACCTCCGACCGGTCGTCGCGGCGGCGCACCACCACGTCGTGCACCGTGGGGCCGGGGAGCAGGCCCCAGGCCAGCTCCGCGACGAAGGCACCGGCGACCCGCGCCCAGTGCCGCACCCGGCCGCCCGGTCGTGGCTCGAGGTCGGCCACGTAGACCTCGCTCGCCGCCGGCCCGGGATCGCCCACGGGGACAGGGTGGCGCACCGGGCCGCCCTCCCGCCAGGATCCCGGCGTGACGCTGCCGACCGACCTGCCCGTGCTGGCCTTCGCCGACCAGGCCGCCTTCGAGGAGTGGCTCGAGGCGGAGCACGCCACCGCGCCGGGCTGCTACGTGAAGCTGGCGAAGAAGGGCGCCGGCGTGCCGTCGGTGACGCGCGACGAGATGGTCGAGTCGCTGCTGTGCTTCGGCTGGATCGACGGCCGCAGCAACTCCGTGGACGGGTCCTGGTGGCTCACCCGCGTCACCCCGCGGCGGCCGCGCAGCATGTGGTCGGCCAAGAACGTCGGCATCGTGGAGGAGCTCACCGCCGCCGGCCGGATGCGCCCGGCGGGCCTGGCGCAGGTGGAGGCGGCGCGGGCCGACGGCCGCTGGGACCGCGCCTACGCCGGGCCCGCCACGATCACCGTCCCCGACGACCTCGCCGCCGCGCTGGCCGCCGAGCCCGCGGCGCAGGAGACGTTCGCGCGGCTCGGCAGCACCAACCGCTTCGCCGTCCTCTGGAGGGTGCACACCGCGGCGAGCCCGGCCACGCGGGCGAAGCGGATCGCGGCCCTGGTGCAGATGCTCGCCGAGGGGCGCGCGCCCCACTAGAAGGGCCCTCCTGCCCCCCACCACTCGCAGGCTCGTGGCGGGGCCCTGCAGGAGGGCCGACTCACCGGAGTGGCCCCTCAACCCGCCAGGGGGTCGGCGTCCTCCGGGGCCACCCCGGGCCGCTCGCGCCGGCTCAGGCGACGCGGACGGCGCCGCGGTACCCGGCCTGGTCGACGCTGGTCACGGCCACCGGCTGGCCGAAGGTGCGGGCGTGCACCATCTTGCCGTCGCCGATGTAGATGCCGACGTGGCTGACCGGTGAGTAGAAGTAGACGATGTCGCCGGGCATGAGGTCCGCACGCGACACCGGCGTCCCCAGGGTCGACTGCGCCTTGCTCGAGTGCGGCAGCGAGATGCCGGCGGCGGCGTAGGCGTAGGAGGTCAGCCCGGAGCAGTCGAAGCCGTCGGGGCCCGAGGCACCCCACACGTAGGGGTCGCCGATCTGCCCGAGCGCCGTCTGGACGGCGATCGCGGCGGCCGGGCCGGGAGCCGCGGCGGCGGCGACGGCGGCCGAGGGCGCCTCGAGGACGGGACCGGCCAGCGAGGTGGTGACCCGGGTCTGCTCGGCCGCCGTCAGCCGCTCGAAGTCGGCCTCGTACCGCTCGGCCTGCTCCTGCACCTGGGCCTGCTGCTCGTGCAGGGTGCTCAGCGCGGCGTCGGCTTGCGCGGCCGCGGCGTCGGCGTCGGCGCGGGCCTGCTCGGCGAGCGCCTGGGCAGCGGAGACCTCGGTGAGGACGCCGTCGGTGTGGTCGGCGAGGAGGTCGAGCATGGTCATCTGCGCGACGAGGTCGTCGGCGGACTCGCTGCCGAGGAAGGCGGCGACCCGCGACTGCGTGCTGCCGGTGTAGCCGTTCTGCGCGATGGCCCGGATGACCGGGGCGTACTGCGCCAGCACGCCCTCGGCGGCGTCGGCGGCCGCGTCGGCGTCGGCGGCCGCCTGCTGCTGCGCGGCGACGGCGAGCTCGGCCTGGTGCACCTGCTCGTCGAGGGCGGTGAGCTGCTGGGCGGTCTGCTCGACCAGCTCGGCGGCCTCCGCGGCGGTCGCCGGCGGGTCCTCGGGTGCGGCGTTGGCGGGGACGGGGGCCAGCAGGACGGCGGTGAGGCCGGCCGCCGCCACGACGGCACCCGACCAGCGGCGTCCCGACGTCCGGTTGCGCAGCACGATCGCCCTCCCCCTGCCGCCCGACGGCGACGTCCCTGGTTGTCCGTACGGACCGTAGGGATGTCGTCACCGAAGGGTGAGGGCGGCGCGCGGACGTCCGTGACCCGTGGGACCACGCGTGTCCCGTTCGTCCCGGTGGTCCCACGCGTCCCGCCGGAGGGCCGGTCCTGTCGGTGGCAGGGTCGGGTCAGTACCGCCCGCGGCGGTCGGGGGCGAGGGGCACCAGCGCGTCGGCGACGGCGCCGGTGACGAAGGAGTAGACCGCCTTGCCCGCGACGTCGACCACCTGGTCGCGGCGGGACCACGTCCACGGCGGGGCGCCGACACCGGTGGCGTTCTCGAGGGTCTGGTCGGTGGCCAGGCGCACGGAGGTGTGCCAAGCCGAGGCGCGCCAGCCGCGCAGGCCGCTGGCGCTCCAGATGCCACGCAGCGCGCCGACGGTGGCACCGGTGCCCCAGTGCATGAGGTGGTTGCGCACGAGGGGGCGCTCGGACCCCGGGGGACGGCGCCGGGTGAGCAGCGCGGTGAGCGTGCGGGCCGGCACGTACGAGTTCGGCCGGTGGGTCACCTGCTGCTCGGCCTTCTCGGCCAGTGTCATCGCCGCGGTGCCGGCGAGTCCCGCCAGTGCACCGCGCATCGCCGCTCGTCCCAGCATGGGACGCCCCCTACCCCGCCGTCCGCGCGCGAAAGGCGGGGAGGGAGGGCTACCAGGCGAGGGGCTCCTGGGCGTCGAGGCCGGACACGCGCTGCAGATCGCGCAGCACGGCGGACAGCTCGTCGGCAGTCCAGGGCTCGCAGCAGTCGCAGCCGTCCTCGGAGAAGCAGTGCAGGCCCAGCGTGCCCCCGGCCTGGTCCTCGTCGATGGCGAGGTGGCCGCCCATCGGCGAGCGGTGGCAGGAGCACGCCGAGGCGCACAGCCCGATGCCCCACCCCGAGACGACGACCGTCCGGCCGTCGTCCCAGATCTGTCCGACCTGGAAGACGGAGGGCTTCTGCGTGCGGGTCATGACCGGCTCCCCTCGACGCCCCCGTCCGTGGAGGCCTGCTGCGGTTGGCCGGAAAAGTAATCCGGGGACGGTGTTTGAGTGCAGGTGCCGTGCGGTAATGGTGCTGGATTTGACCCTGGCGTAACAGGCGCCCCACGCGTGAGCCCGCGGCGGGGTCACACCGGCACGGCCGGGACGCAGCGCCAGCACGCGCACACGGACCGCGTGGACCGGGACCCGCCGTGGCGACCGGGGCGGGCGCGTCCTCCCGCTGGAGGGTTGGCAGAGCTCCGGGGGTGCTGCAGGACCCCCGGAGCGCGAGGACGACCCCAGGAGCGGCCGACAGCCCGCATCGCCGGGGTTGCTCACGCGGTGCGGGGACTGCAGCGCCGTCAGTGCACCAGGAACACCGGCAACGCGCGGCGTCAGCTGGCCGGGGACACCGAGCTCATGTTGAAGTCCGGCACGCGGACCGGCGGCATCGCGGCGCGGGTGAACCAGTCGTTCCACTCGCGGGGCAGCGTCCGCTCGGTGCGCCCGACCTGGTTGATCCGCCCCAGCAGGTCCACCGGCGACTCGTTCCACCGGAAGTTGTTCACCGCACCGGTCACCTCGCCGTTCTCCACGAGGAAGACGCCGTCGCGGGTCAGGCCGGTGAGCAGCAGCGTCTGCGGGTCGACCTCGCGGATGTACCAGAGCGTGGTCAGCAGCAGCCCGCGGTCGGTGGCGGCCACCATCTCGTCCTGGGTGGCGGTCGCCGTCGGGTCCTCGAGCAGCAGGTTGTCGACGCCGGCCACCGCGGGCGCCGTCGTCTTCAGCGCCCAGGCCCGCGGCCGGATCAGGTTGGTGAGCACGCCGCCGGAGATCCAGTCGACGGCGGGCGTGACCATCCCGTTGTCGAACACGCTGGCCGACCCCGAGGAGCTGCCCACCACCTGGAACGGCGCGGTCTCCAGGCCGGGCGCCGACGGGTCGCTGCGCAGCGTCAGCGGCAGCTCGGCCAGCCGGTCGCCGATGCGGTTGCCGCCGCCCTTGCGGGCGTAGACGTTGCGGCCCTCGTCGGCGTCGCGGGCCTCCATCGTCCAGTACGCGTAGATCATCAGGTCGCTCACCGCCGACGGCGGCAGCAGCGTCTCGTAGCGGCCGGCCGGCAGCTCGACGCGCCGCTGCGACCAGCCGAGCTTGCGCTCGACGTCGGCGGCGAGGTCGGCCACCGACACGTCGCGGAAGTCGCGGGTGCCGACGCCGGCCCACACCGACCGCGCGTAGTCGGTGCTCTTGCCGTTGAGCTCCACGCGGCCACCGGGCTGGTCGGTGCGCAGCCGCAGGCCGGTCGAGGTGCCGAGGTAGGTCGTCGTCAGGGAGTGCTCGGCGTAGCCGAACAGCAGGTCGCCGCGGTCGCGGGCGACGCTGAACGCCTCGCCCAGGGCCGGTGCGAAGTCGGCGAACACCTCGATCGAGGTCTCGGCCGGGTCGGCGTCCCAGTCCCCCGCGCCCGGCGGCGTCTCGGTCACCAGCGGGACGGCGTCCTCGGCCGGGCCGGCGTCGCGGGCGGCCTGCTCGCTGGCGGCGACCAGCGCCGCGACGTCGGGCGTGCCCGTCCGCGCCACAGTGCCCGTGGCCATGCCGGACCCGCCGTCGACGAACGAGATGACGACGACCTGCCGCGAGCGCATGGCGCCGTTGGTGGTCAGGCTGTTCGACGCCCACCGCAGGTTGGCCTCGGTGCTCTCCACGACGTAGACGACGCAGCCGTCGGCGGTCGAGGCGGCCAGCGCCTTCTCCACGAGCTGCTGCGCGCTGTACCGGGTCATCGCCCGCCCTCCTGCACCGTGTTGAGGATGGTGACGCCCTCGAAGAGCGCCGCCGGGCAGCCGTGGCTCACCGGCGCGACCTGCCCCGGCTGGGCCTTGCCGCAGTTGAACGCGCCGCCGAGGCGGTAGGTCGAGGGCCCGCCGACGGCGCGCATCGAGCCCCAGAAGTCCGTCGTCGTGGCCTGGTAGGCGACGTCGCGCAGCTGCCCGGCCAGCTTCCCGCCCTCGATGCGGTAGAAGCGCTGGCCGGTGAACTGGAAGTTGTAGCGCTGCATGTCGATCGACCAGCTCTTGTCGCCGACGACGTAGATGCCGCGCTCGACCCCGCCGATCAGCCCCTCGAGGTCGGGACCGTCGGCGGCCGGCTGCAGCGAGACGTTGGCCATGCGCTGCACCGGCACGTGCCGTGACGAGTCGGCGAACGAGCAGCCGTTGGAGCGCTCCATCCCGCCGAGGCGGGCGGTGTTGCGGTCGACCTGGTAGCCGACCAGCACGCCGTCGCGGACGATGTCCCACGTCTGCGCCTCGACGCCCTCGTCGTCCCAGCCGACCGTCGACAGCCCGTGCTCGGCGGTGCGGTCGCCGGTGACGTGCATGAGCTCCGAGCCGTAGCGCAGGCTGCCCAGCCCGTCGGGGGTGGCGAACGACGTGCCGGCGTAGGCGGCCTCGTAGCCCAGCGCCCGGTCCAGCTCGGTGGCGTGCCCGACCGACTCGTGGATGGTCAGCCACAGGTTGGACGGGTCGACGACGAGGTCGTACCGGCCCGGCTCGACCGACGGCGCCTTCGTCTTCTCCCGCAGCAGCTCCGGGATCTGCGCCAGCTCGCCGCCCCAGTCGTGACGACCGTCGGTGAGGTACTCCCAGCCGCGGCCCACCGGCGGCGCGATCGTCCGCATGCTCTCGAACGCCCCGGTCGACCGGTCGACGGTGAGCGCGGTGAACTCCGGCGAGATGCGCACCCGCTGCTGGCGGGTCCGGGTGCCGGCGGTGTCGGCGTAGTACTTCTGCTCCTTGACGTGCATGCAGCCCGACTGCACGTGCTCGACGCCGTCGGCGGCCAGCAGCCGCTCGGACAGCTCGGTGAGCAGCGCGGTCTTGTCCGCGTCGGGCACGTCGAACGGGTCGACGTCGTAGGCCGACACCCACGCGCCCTCGTGCGGCGGCTCCGGCGCGAGCTCGACGCGGTCGCTGGCCACCGCCGCCGACACCTGGGCGACGGCGACCGCCTGCTCGGCCAGCCGCACCGCCTCGGCCGCGGTGAGGACGACGCCGGCGGCGAACCCCCAGGTGCCCTCGTGCACGACGCGGACGGCCAGGCCGAGGTCCTCGCCGTCGGTGAGCGCCTCCAGGCGCGCGTCGCGCAGGCTGATCGCCTGGGTGCGGATGCGCTCGACCCGCAGGTCCGCGTGCTCGCAGCCGAGGTCGACCGCCCGGGTCAGCGCCGCCTCGGTGAGCGCGGACAGGGGCAGGGCGAGGAAGGACTCGTCGACGTCCCGGGGCTGCACCATCGGCTCTGTCTACCAGGCAGCCCCCTCCCCGAGATCTGCACACTCGGGGTCTCCCACGGCCGGAGAGGCCCGAGTGTGCAGATCTCGCGGGGACCGGTCAGTGCAGGCGGCGCTGCCAGTCGGCGGGCACCCGGCCGGCGGGGCCGGGTGCGGGCTGCGTCGCGGGGTGCGACGTCGGCGGCGCGAGCTGCAGGCCGTCGGTGAACCGCCCGTCGACGTAGTCCCAGCACCAGTCCTCGCCGGGCTCGAAGCTCTGGATCACCCGGTGCCCGGTGGCGCCGGCGTGCGCGGAGGCGTGCTGGGACGGCGACGAGTCGCAGCAGCCCACGTGGCCGCAGGCAGCACAGCGGCGCAGGTGGAACCACCAGCCGCCGGTGGCGTCGCACTCGACGCAGCCGGTGCCGCTCGGCGGGACGGTCGGGTCGACGTCGTCCATCGGGGTCCTCCTCGGGTGGTCGGGCTCGCCTCCGGTCGGAACGCTGCTCCCGTCAGGACCGGGCGGCAAGGCCCGGGCGGGCGGGGACGCCGTCCGGCGCCCCCCGCCGCGGGGCTCAGGTGTCGAGCACCGTCCACAGCCGGGCGATGCGGCCGTCCACCACCTGGACGACGTCGAGGCCGCCGAGCACCGGCTCCCCGCCCGGCGGGCCGAGACGCCAGGGGCGCATGCCCAGGTCGCCGACGCCGCGCAGCGGCCCGGCCGGCGTGAAGACCAGGCCGGGCCCCTGCGCCAGCAGTCCGGTCACCGTGGCCGCCAGCTCCTCCCGGCCGGTCACCGCCCGCTCGGCGTCGACGAACACCACGTCGTCGGTGAACACCTCGTCGATCGCCGCCGCCCGCCGCTGCGGGTCCGGCTCGTTGAAGACGTCCTGCAGCATGCGCGCCAGCAGGTCCCCGGCGCCGGTCATCGGTCGGTCTCGGGGAGGGAGGGGACGGGCTCGGGCACGGCGTGCCTTCCGGTTCGATGGCGGCGGGGTGCGGGACCGACACTCACGAGGCTGTCGAGCGGAAGTTACATGACATGTCACTCATTGCGGGAGGGGCGCCGGTGCTCACCGACGAGCAGCAGGAGACCTGGTTCGCCTACATGCGGGTCGTCCTGCGGCTGCAGTACGAGATGAACCGGCAGCTGCAGACCGACAGCGGCCTCTCCCTCGCCGACTACGACGTGCTCAACGCCCTCGCCGACTCCCCCGGGCACCGCCTGCGGCTCACCGGCCTCGCGACCCGCATCGCCTGGGAGCGCAGCCGGCTGTCGCACCACCTCACGCGCATGAGCGCGCGCGGCCTGGTCGAGCGGGCGCCGTCGGAGTCCGACCGCCGGGCCACCGACGCCGTCCTCACCGACGCGGGCCTGGCCGCGCTGCGGGCCGCGACGCCGGGCCACGCCGCGCTCGTCCGCCGCATGTTCTTCGACGGGCTCGACCCCGACGCCCTCCCTGCGCTCCGGGCGGCGCTGGAGGCGGTGCACGAGCAGGTCCTCGACGCCGGCACGCTGCCGCGCCCACCCCGCCACCAGCACCGCCTGCCGGGGTTGCAGACCGGCCGCTGACGGGTAGCGCCGCGGCATGGCCGGTCCCGGGGACGACGTCACGCTCACGTTCGGCGGCAACGCGACGACGCTGCTGCGGCTGGGCGGCTTCACGCTGCTCACCGACCCGAACTTCATCGCGCGGGGGCAGCGCGTCTACCTCGGCAAGGGGCTGTGGACCAAGCGGCTGACCGACCCGGCGATCCTGCCCGGGGACCTGCCCGACCTCGACGCCGTCCTGCTCTCCCACCTGCACGGTGACCACTGGGACCGCATCGCCTACGCGACCATCGACCGCGAGACGCCGATCGTCACCACCCAGGCCGCGGCGCGCGCGCTGTCCTCCCGCGGGTTCCGGGCGACGGCGGACCTGCGCCCGTGGCAGGTGCACGAGATCGGCGGCGACGGCGAGACGCTGCGGATCACCTCGGTGCCGGGCGTCCACGGCCCCGGCCCGCTGGCGAAGGTGCTGCCGCCGGTGATGGGCAGCGTGCTGGAGCTCTACCGCGGCGCCGAGGTCACCTGGCGCGGCTACGTCACCGGCGACACGCTCTACCGGCCGTGGCTGGGCGAGGTGCTGCAGCGCTGCGGCCCGCTGGACACCGTGATCGCGCACCTCGGCGGGACGAAGGCCCTCGGCGTCACCGTGACGATGGACGGCCGGCAGGGCGCCGACCTGGTGGAGCTGCTCAAGCCGCCGGTCACCGTGCCGGTGCACTACGACGACTACGACCGGTTCGCCTCGCCGCTCGGCGACTTCGTGCGGGAGGTCGCCGAGCGGCGGGTGCCGGGGGAGCTGCGGACCGTCTCGCGCGGGGAGACGATCTCGCTGCGCGCCTAGAAGGCCTGCCCCGTGCGCCAGGCCATCTCCTGCAGGGTCAGGGTGTTGCCGTCCGGGTCGGCGAACGCCGCGTACCGCACCCCTCCGCCCACGTCCACCACGGGCTCGACGTCGACCCCCCGGTCCACCAGGTCCGCGCGGGCGCGGTCGATGTCGGCGACGACGAGGTGCAGCGCCCGGATCGAGCCGGGGGCGCCCTCGTAGGCCGCCAGTCCGGTGCCGAACCCGATCGAGCAGGACGAACCCGGCGGCGTCACCTGCACCACCCGCACGCCGTCGGCCGGTTGCACGTCCACGTCGACGGAGAAGCCCAGCCGGTCGGCGTAGAACGCCTTCGCCCGGTCCACGTCGGCGACCGGGATCGGCACGAGCTCGAGCTTCATGTCGACGACGCGCACCCCGACGCCGCCTGCGGGCGCGACCTGCTCAGCCACGTGCGAGCACCTCGTCGAGGCGCTCGTAGCCCTGCACGACGCCGACCTCCATGCCGCTGGCGAGCATCGCGTCGCGGTCGGCGAAGGAGTCGCACAGCGAGGTGGTGGTGAGGCGGGTGCGGCCGTCGCCGAGGTCGGTGAGCACGAGCTTCTCCAGCGCGACGCCGTCGGGCGCGCCCTCGAAGGTGAAGGTCTGCACGATCAGCTCGTCGGGGCGGACGTCGTGGAAGCAGCCGCGGAAGGCGTACTCGCCGTTCTCGTCGCTGTGCACGTAGCGGTAGGAGCCGCCGGGCCGGCAGTCGTAGGAGTCGATCCGCATCTCGAGCCCGTGCGGGCCGAGCCACTGCACGACCAGGTCGGGGTCGGTGTGCGCGCGGAAGACCTTGCTGCGCGGGGCGTCGAACTCGCGGGTGATGCGGACCAGCGGGACCTCGGGGTCGGCCTCGATGCGGGTCTCGCGCGTGCTCGTGGTCATGACGGGTTCCTCTCCTGGGTGGTGGGCGGTGCGTCGTCGTCCGGCATGGACCGGAGGACGTCGTCGAGGCGGCGGTAGCGCTCCTCGGCCTGGCGCCGGTAGCGCTCGATCCACTTCGTCATCAGGTCGAACACCTCCGCCTCCAGGTGGACCGGGCGACGCTGGGCCTCCCGGCTCCGACTGACCAGGCCGGCGTCCTCGAGCACCCGCAGGTGCTTGGACACCGCCTGCACGGTCACGTCGTACGGAGCGGCGAGCTCGCCGACCGTCGCGTCGCCGACCGCGAGCCGGGCGACCATGTCGCGCCGGGTCGGGTCGGCCAGCGCCGCGAACACCCGGGAGAGCGGATCTGCCGCCACCGTCGACCTCCTTCATCAACCTCTTGGTTGAGTAGGACGGTAGGGCGTCGGCGCGGCGTTGTCAACCGATCGGTTGCGGATCCCAGGAGCCGGGCGGCGAGGTGGACAGGTCGAGGTCGGCGACGACGCCGAAGTGGTCGCTGGCCCACACGCCGCCGGCCGGCTCGTCGAGCACCCTCGCGCACGAGCGGACCTGCAGCGAGGGCCCGTGCACGCCGCTGCGCACGAGGACCCAGTCGATGCGCCGGCTGACCGCGGTGGCCACCTCACCGGCCCGCACCAGCGGGTTGCGGGCGTCGAAGGTGAACCCGGGGTCGGCGGGGTGCAGGGTCTCCCACGCGTCCTGGTAGCAGACGCTCGTCCCGTCGAGGGACCGGCGGCCCCGCCAGAACTGCGTGCTCGCGGCATCAGGGGTCGCGTCGAGGTCGCCGAGCACGACGACGTGGTCGGCGCCGCCGGCCAGGCGCTCGAGCGTCCGGGCGGCGGCCAGCGCCTGCTGTTCCCGCTCGACCTCGTAGCCGAACTGCCAGCTCGGCTTGTGGTGGGCCACCAGCGTGCGGCCCACCGCGGTGTCCACCTCGACGACGAGCGTGGCGCACCAGGGGAGGTCCCGCGCCCGCTCCGTGCAGCGCTGGTCGACCTCCTCGACCACCCGGTGCGGCGCCCTCGTGGCCAGCACCCCGCCCACGCCGTCGTCGGCGGCGCGGGAGAACGGCGTGACGGTGTAGCCGGGCCCGAGGAGCGCCTCCACCGTGCCGTCGGCGACGGGCACCTCCTGCAGCGCCACGACGTCGGCGTCCAGCCAGCGAAGCGTCTCCCCGGTCAACGCGCTGCGGCGCTCCCAGTCCGGGTTGGCCGGGCCGAGGACGTTCATGGTCAGGACCCGCAGGGACGCTCCCACGCCCGGCAGTCAACCGCCGCGCGGCGCGGTCCTCCACCCGTGGCCGCACGCGGGGTCCTCCCCCGGGACGACAGGCGGCCTCTCCGCGGATCGTCCCGGCAGCCGACGCCGGCGCAGGGCCGCCGGCCCGAGGCTCGTCCCGCCACCGCGGGGTGGCGCGACGAGGGGAGGACACGGTGGTCAGGGTGGTGCTGAGGACGCTCGCGGGGGTGCTCGCGGTCGCGGCCGCCGCGGTGGCCGGCCTGCTGGTGGCGATGCCCGCGGGGGTGCAGGGGGTCGGCGCGATGGTGGCCGAGCTGCAGGGGCACACCGAGACCCGCGACGCCGCCACGGCCGCCCAGGCGCCGAGGGGAGCGGTGCCGTACTGGACCCGCGCGGTCGGCGCCGACGTCACCGTCGTGCGGCCCGGCGAGGCGTACGGCGACGACGACGGCAGCGTGCGCGCGGACATGCACCTCGCCCCCGGCACCGCGCTGCCCTCGTCCTGCACGCCGCTGCCGCAGGCCGGCATGCCCTGGGACGGCGGCGGCGCGTGGCCCTACCTCGGCGGGGAGGAGGCCCTGCTGTGCGAGGGGTGGGTGACCGTCGTCGTCGACGGCCACCTCTACACCTGGACCGGCCCCGACCCGCAGGCGTGAGCCTCAGCCGGCCAGGCGCGCCGCCCGCCCGGCGACCTCGGTGCGCAGCGCGGCGACGTCGACGGTGGTGACCGCGCCGTCGACCACCACCTGCCGGCCGCCCACCCACACGTCGCGGACCAGCCGCGAGGCGCCGGACCAGACGAGGTGGGTGAGCAGGTCGGCGTCGTCCCCGACCGGCTCGAAGCCCAGGTCGCGGGTGTCGACGTGTACGAGGTCGGCGCGCCGGCCGGCCTCCACCTGCCCCAGGTCCGGGCGGCCGATCGCCTCGGCGGCCCCGCCCGTGGCCAACCAGAACGCCTCCGCGGCGGTCAGCGCGGTGGCCGAGCACTCGCGCAGCCGGGCCAGCCCCGCCGCCAGGCGCACGTCGGCGAGCAGGTCCAGCCCGTCGTTGGAGGCCGGGCCGTCGGTGCCCAGCCCCACCCGGATGCCGCGGTCGAGCATGTCCCGCACCGGCGCGATGCCGCTGGCGAGCTTGGCGTTGCTGGCCGGGCAGTGCGCGACGGCGACGTCGTACTCGGCCCACAGCTCCAGGTCGCCGTCGTCGAGGTGCACGCAGTGCGCGGCCAGCACCCGCCCGCCCAGGACGTCGTGCGCGGCCAGCAGCGAGGGCACCGACAGCCCGTGCGCGGCCAGCAGGTCGGCACCCTCGGTCGCGGTCTCGGCGACGTGCAGGTGCAGCAGCATGCCGTGCTCGCGGGACAGCTCGGCGGCGCGGCGCAGCAGGGGCAGCGGGACGGTGTAGGCCGCGTGCGGGCCCAGGCCGTACTCGACGGTGCCGTCGCCGGCGGCGTGCGCGGCGAGGTCGACCGCGGCGGCCATCTGCTCCTCCAGCGGCGGCATGCCGGGCAGCGGGACCATCGGCGCGGCGATGACCGCCCGGGCGCCGGTGACCCCCACCGCCGCGGCGATCCGCTCCGGCGCGAAGTACATCTCGACGCTGGTGGTCACCCCGCCGCGCAGCATCTCGGCCGACGCGGCGGTCATCGCGACCCCGACGTCGTCGTCGGTCAGCCGCGCCTCCCGCGGCCACATGACCTCGCGCAGCCAGCGGTCCAGCGGCAGCCCCTCGCCCTGGCCGCGGAACAGCACCATCGGCGCGTGCGAGTGGGCGTTGACCAGCCCCGGCGCGAGCAGGCCGGGCAGCGCCACGACCTCGGCGTCCCCGGCCGGCGGGGCGTCGGCGGCCGGCCCGGCCCACGCGATCCGCCCGTCCTCGACGTCGACGACGGCGTCCGGGACGACGGTGCCCGCCCGGTCCCCCACGACGACGGCCCGGGCGGTGAGGCGCTGGCGCATGGCGGCACGCTAGCCCCATCCGCCCCGGCCGTCCGGGCGACGTGCAGGCAGCGCCCAGGGGCCGCCCGTACCGTGGGGCCATGTCCTTCCTGGCCGCCGCAGCCTCCGCCGACCAGGGCGGGCTCACCGCCTGGCTGCTCTCCCTCGTGGACTCCCTCGGCCCGATCGGCGTGGGCTTCAGCATCCTGCTGGAGACGGTGATCCCGCCGATCCCGAGCGAGGCGGTCCTCGGCGCGGCCGGCGTCCTCATCGACAGCCCGTGGGCGTTCGTGGCCGTCGTCGGCTGCGCGACCATCGGCTCGATCCTGGGCGCTGTCTTCTTCTACTACATCGGCCGCGCGCTCGGCCCGCGCCGCTCGCACGCCTTCCTCGACCGGCTGCCGCTGGTGGAGACCGCCGACGTCGACAAGACCTTCGCCTGGTTCGAGCGGCACGGCCGCTCAGCGGTGTTCTTCGGCCGCATGGTGCCGATCGTGCGCAGCTTCATCTCGGTGCCCGCCGGCGTCGTGCGGATGCCGTTCGCGCAGTTCATCCTCTACTCCGCGGCCGGCAGCCTGATCTGGAACACCGTCCTGGTCACCCTCGGCTGGCTGGCCCGCGACTTCATCGAGGCGAACCTGCACTACCTGGACTACGTCGTGGTCGCCGTCGTCGTCCTCGCCGTGGGCTACCTGGTCTACAAGCGGGTCCAGGACATCCGCCACCACCGCCGCCGGCAGACCACCGCCGGCCGGGCGCAGGACGCCCGCGGGACCGGCGACCGCCCCGCCGCGTGAGCCGCCCCGAGGTCGTCGCCTTCGACGTCAACGAGACGCTGCTCGACCTGGCTCCCGTGGGCGCCGCGCTCGTCGAGCACGGGCAGCCGGCCACCCTGCTGCCCACCGTCTTCGCCCGGACCCTGCACACCGGCACCGCCGCCACCGTGGCCGGCGTCTGGCTGCCCTTCCGCGCGGCGTTCGACTCCGCGCTCGCCCAGCTCACCGACCTCTCCGACGGCGACCGCGCGCAGGTGGCCGACGCCTTCCTCGAACTGTCGCCGCACCCCGACGTCGAGCCCGCGCTGCGCCGCCTGCACGACGCCGGCGTGCGGGTGGTGACGCTCTCGCACGGCTCCCCCGGCGTGGCCGAGGCCGGGCTGGAGCGCGGCGGCATCACCCCGCTGGTGGAGCGGACGCTGACCAGCGAGTCGGTGCGCGCGTGGAAGCCCTCGCGCGAGGCCTACCTCTGGGCCGCCGGCGCGTGCGGCGTCGCGCCCGGCCGCATGGCGCTGGTGGCCGCGCACGGGTGGGACGTCCTCGGCGCCGAGCGGGCCGGGCTGACCGGGGCGTGGTTCCCGCGCAGCGAGCGCGTGTACCCGCCCGGCCTGCCCGCGCCGGCCGTCGTCGCCCCGGACCTGGCGGGCGCGGTCGACGCCCTCCTGGCGCGGTGAGCTCCCCCGCACCCGTCGACACCCCGCTCGGCCCGGCCGCGGTGCACGCCACCGGTCCGGCCGACGGCGCCCGCGGCACGCTGGTGCTCGGCCACGGCGCGGGCGGCGGCGTCGGCTCGGCGGACCTGGTCGCCGTCACGGACGCCGTCGCCGCGGCCGGCTGGCGGGTGCTGCTGGTCGAGCAGCCGTGGCGGGTGGCCGGCGGGCGGATCGCCCCGGCCCCGCCGCGCCTCGACCTCGCCTGGACCGCCGTCCTGGACGCGCTGCGCTCCGACGGGGCGCTGACCGGCCGCCTCGTGCTCGGCGGCCGCAGCGCCGGCGCCCGCGTGGCCTGCCGGACGGCGACCGCGCAGGGGGCCGACGGCGTGCTGGCGCTGGCGTTCCCGCTGCACCCGCCGGGCCGCCCCGAGAAGAGCCGCGCCGCCGAGCTCACCGGCGCGGGCGTGCCGCTGGCCGTCGTCCAGGGCAAGACCGACGCGTTCGGCCGGCCCGCGGAGGTCCTCGCCGCGCTGGAGGGCCTGCCGGCGGCGTCGGTCACCGCCGTGCCGGGCGACCACTCGCTGGGGAAGGCGCCCGCCGCGGTGGCCGCCGCCGCGCTGGCCTGGCTGGAGGACCTGCTCAGCCGTTGATCATCGGGTCGTTGCCGCCCCCGGCGGCGTGTCCGCGCGTGTCGGCGGCAACGAGCCGATGATCAACACGGCGCTCAGCGGCGGCGGCGCCGGACCAGGAGCACCAGGAGGAGCAGGAACGCGCCGACCCCGGCGGCGGGCGCGGCGTAGCGGGCCAGCGCCGCACCCCCGGCCACCTCGAGCAGGTCGATCGGCTCGGGCTCGGCCACCGGCTGCCGGCGCACCGTCTCGGCGGTGCCGGTCGGGGTGCTGCGCGGCGGGGCGCCGGTGGCGGGCCGGCTCGGCGGCGCGGTGTTGCCCGACGGCGGCGCGCTCGGCGCCCGCCCCACGGCCGCGACCGGCGCGGTGTCCGAGGCCGCCGGGGTGGCGTCGGAGGCCGCGGGCGCGGTGTCGGAGGCGGCCGGGGCGCCGTCGGTCACCGCGGGGATCGACACCGTGTCGGTGGCGCCCGTGGCGGCGATCGGCGCGGTGATGGGCGCGGTCTCCGTGGGCGACGGTCCGGCCGCGGCCTTCTTGGCAGCCGGCTTCTTGGCGCCCTTGCCGGAGACCGAGTCGGTGGCCGAGGCGGCGGCCTTCCTGGCCGCGGTGCCGGCCTGGCGCACCTTCTCGGCGGCGGCGTTGTCGCCGGGCACCTGCTCGACCGACCGGGCGACCTCCTCGGCTGCCCCGGTCACGGTGGCCGCGGCCTTCGCCGCCGCGCTGTCGGCCCGCTCGGCGTCACCCTGCGCGTCGCCCTCGCCCAGCTGGGCGGCGAGCTTGTCGGCGAACTGGCCGAGCAGCTTGTTGCCGACGTCGGTCATGACGCCGCGGCCGAACTGGGCCGGGCGGCCGGTGATGTTGAGGTCGGTCAGGACGTTGACCCGCGTGGTCTGCCCCTCGCCCTGCAGATTCGCGGTGATCGTGGCCGCGGCCGTGCCGTTGCCGCGCTGGTCCTTGCCGCGGGCGTCGATGACGGCACGGTGGGCGGCCTCGTCCTTCTCGATGAAGGACGCCTTGCCCTGGTACGTCAGGTTGATGGGGCCGAGCTTGACCTTGACCCGGCCGGTGAAGTCGTCACCGGTGACCGAGTCGAGGGCGGCGCCGGGCATGCAGGGGGCGATCCGCTCGATGTCGAGCAGCACCCGCCAGGCCTCGTCGACGGGCACGGGGACGGTGAAGGAGTTCTCCAGCTGCACGGTGCGACCTCCGGGGGTGGGAACGGACCTCGGCCGGTCCGCCCGGGAGGGCGGGCCGGCCGAGGGGACGGGCGGAGCCGGGGTTGGGTCGGAACCTACAACCCGGCGGCGGCGGCGACCGCCCGGCGAGTCAGCACCTGTGCGAGGTGCTCGCGGTAGTCGGCCTGGGCGTTGAGGTCGCTGCTCGGGCTGGTGCCCTCGGCCGCCGACCGCGCCGCCGCGGCCACCGCGTCCGCGGACGCCGCGGCGCCGCTGAGCGCGGCCTCGGTGGCCGACGCCCGAAGCGGGGTCGGGCCCATGTTGGTCAGCCCGATCCGCGCCTCGGCGATGTGCCCGTTCTCCCGCCGCACCGCCGCGGCGACCGCGACGATCGACCACGCCTGCGCCACGCGGTTGAACTTCTCGTAGCGCACGCCCCACTCGCCGGCCAGCTTCGGCACCCGGATCTCCACGAGGATCTCGCCCTCGTCGAGCGCCGTCGTCAGGTAGTCGACGAAGAACTCCGAGGCGGGCACCGTCCGGCGGCCGTTCGGGCCGGCGATGACCATCTCGGCGTCCAGGGCGAGCGCCACCGCCGGCAGGTCACCGGCGGGGTCGGCGTGCGCCAGCGCGCCGCCGAAGGTCCCGCGCCGGCGGGTCTGCCGGTCGGCCACGGTCTCGGTCGCCTCGGCGATGAGCTTCGCGTGCTGGGCGATGAGCGGGTCGGTGAGCACCTCGGCGTGCGTGGTCATCGCGCCGATGACCAGCGCGTCGCCGTCCTCGCGGACGCCGCGCATCTCGGCGACCCGGCCGAGGTCGACGACCGTCGACGGCGCGGCGAGGCGCAGCCGCATGACCGGGATGAGCGACTGCCCGCCGGCCATGATCTTGACGTCCTCACCGCCCGCCGCGACCGCCTGCAGGGCCTCGTCGACGGTGGTCGGCCGGGCGTACTCGAACGGAGCGGGGATCACAGGTCACCTCCGAGCGAGGAAGCGGGGGTGGAGACGCCGGCCGTGGACTCGGTGGAGGCCCCGCCGTATGCGTTGGTGCCGGCCGTGGCCCGGTCACCGCCGTCGCCACCCTGGTGGATGGCCCGCCAGACCCGTTCGGGCGTCAGCGGCATGCGGATGTCGCGCACCCCGAGGTGCCGGACGGCGTCGAGCGCGGCGTTGACCACCGCCGGCGTGCTGGCGATGCACCCCGCCTCGCCGACGCCCTTGGCGCCGATCGGGTTGCCCGGCGCCACGTGCACGGTGTTGCCCGTGTCGAAGTGCGGCAGGTCGGCGGCCGACGGCACCAGGTAGTCCACGAAGGTGCCGGTGGTGAGGTTGCCGTCGGCGTCGTAGACGGCCTCCTCGTACAGCGCCTGCGCGATGCCCTGGGCCAGGCCGCCGTGCACCTGCCCCTCGACGATGAGCGGGTTGACGATCGTGCCGACGTCGTCGACGCAGGCGTACTTCCGGATCTTCACGAACCCGGTCTCGGTGTCGACCTCCATGGCGCACACGTGCGTGCCGTGGGGGAAGGAGAAGTTCACCGGGTCGAAGGTCGCGTCCGCGTCGATCGACGGCTCGATGTCCTCGGGGTAGTTGTGCGCCGCGAAGACGGCGAGCGCGATCTCCTGGATCGACAGCGCCGTGCCCGGCGTCCCGCGGACGGTGAACTTCCCGGCGGAGAACTCCAGGTCGTCCTCGTTCGCCTCGAGCAGGTGCGCGGCGACCTTGCGCGCCTTCTCGATCACCTTGTCGGCGGCCTTGACCACCGCGGTGCCGCCCACGACCAGCGAGCGCGAGCCGTAGGTGTCCATGCCCTTGTGCGAGACGGCGGTGTCGCCGTGCAGGACCTCGACGTCCTCGAACGGCACGCCGAGCTGGTCGGCGACCAGCTGGCTCCAGGCCGTCTCGTGGCCCTGCCCGTGCGGCGTGGAGCCGGTGACGACCTCGACCTTGCCGGTGGGCAGCATCCGGATCGACGCCGTCTCCCAGCCGCCCGCGCCGTAGGACAGCGAGCCGAGCACCCGGGAGGGCGCCAGGCCGCACATCTCGGTGAAGGTCGAGAAGCCGATGCCCAGCTGGACCGGGTCGTTCGACTCGCGGCGGCGGCGCTGCTCCTCGCGCAGCTCCTGGTAGCCCAGCAGCTCCAGCGCCTGCTGCGTGGCGGCGTCGTAGTCGCCGCTGTCGTACTCCAGGCCCGCCACCGTGGTGAACGGGAACTCCTGGGCCTGGATCCAGTTCTTCCGGCGCAGCTCCAGTGGGTCCATGCCGAGCTCGACGGCGAGCTCGTCCATGATCCGCTCGACGGCGAAGGTGGCCTCGGGCCGGCCGGCGCCGCGGTAGGCGTCGGTGGGCACCTTGTTGGTGAAGATCCCGTCGCACTCGAAGCGGTAGGCCGGGAACTTGTAGATGCCCGGGAACATGAAGGCGCCCAGCGCCGGCACGCCCGGGGTGATCAGCCGCAGGTAGGCGCCCATGTCGGCGAGGATCCGCACGCGCAGGCCCTTGACGTTGCCCTCGCGGTCGGAGGCGACGTCGATGTACTGGATCTGGTCGCGGCCGTGGTGGGCGGCCATGAGCGACTCGCTGCGGGTCTCGGTCCACTTGACCGGCTTGCCGAGGCGCCGCGCGATGAGCAGCGCGATGACCTCCTCGGGGTTGACCTGCAGCTTGCCGCCGAAGCCGCCGCCGACGTCGGGGGCGACGACGCGCAGCTTGTGCTCCGGGACGCCGGTGACCATCGCCAGCATCACGCGCAGCACGTGCGGGATCTGGGTGGCCGACCACATCGTGAAGTTGTCGCCCTGCGGCTGGACGACGACCGAGCGCGGCTCCATGAACGCCGGGATCAGCCGCTGGTTGACGAACCGCCGGCTGACGACGACGTCGGCGTCGGCGAAGGCCTGCTCGGTGTCGCCGCCCGTGCCGGCCTCGCCGGCGTCGAAGACGAAGTGGTAGGCGGTGTTGGACTCGATGTGGTCGTGGCAGAGGTCCGCCTCGCCCTTGACCGCCTGCTCCATGTCGAGCACCGGCGGCAGCAGGTCGTAGTCGACGTCGACCAGCTCGATCGCGTCGGCGGCCGCGGACCTGGACCGGGCGACGATGACGGCGACCGCCTCGCCGACGTGGTTGACCTCCTCGACGGCGATCGAGGGGTGGCCGGGGTTGACCATGTCCGCGGTGACCGGCCAGGCGCAGGGGATGGAGCCCTGCTCGTCGGCGAGGTCGCGGCCGGTGTAGACGGCGACGACGCCGGGCGCCTCGAGGGCCGCGCTGACGTCGACGTTGGTGATCTTGCCGTGGGCCACGGGGCTGCGGACGACCGCGAGGTGCAGCATCCCGGGCAGGACCATGTTGTCGGTCCAGGTGGTGCGCCCGGTGATGAGGCGGGCGTCCTCCTTGCGGCGGCGGGCCTTGCCGATCTCGCGCTCCGGCGCGACCTCGGCGGCGGCCGGGTCCTCGGTGACCGTCATGCCTGTGCTCCCAGGGTGTCGGAGCGGCCCGCCATCTCACCGGCGGCCTGCTGCACCGCGCGGACGATGTTCTGGTAGCCGGTACAGCGGCAGAGGTTGCCCTCGATGCCCTCGCGGACCTCGGTCTCGCTCGGGTTCGGGTTCTCCTTGAGCAGGTCGATCGAGGCCATGATCATCCCGGGCGTGCAGTAGCCGCACTGGAGACCGTGCATCTCGTGGAAGGCCTTCTGCACCGGGTGGAGGTCCCCGGCGCTGCCGATGCCCTCGATGGTGGTGACCTCGGCGCCGTCGGCCTGGACGGCGAAGACGGTGCAGGACTTCACGGCCTGACCGTCGAGGTGGACCGTGCACGCGCCGCAGTTGCTGGTGTCGCAGCCGACGACCGTGCCCACCTTGCCGAGCGCTTCGCGCAGGTGGTGCACCAGCAGGGTCCGGGGTTCGACCTCGTCGGTGTAGGTCACTCCGTCGACCCTCATGCTGACCTGGGTCATGGATCCTCCGCTCCGTTGCAGGGGGCGAGTGCGCCCGGTCACGGGCGCTCTTGCGGCGGAGTGTGTCAACGGCGGAGTCACTTAGGCCACGCTTACCTGCCGATGGAGGACCGCGCGGACCGCAGGATCGGACCGATGAAGCCTTCGAGCTCCGCAGGTGCGGGAGTGCCGATACGACGGCGATCCGCAGGGCGGAGGTTGCACGGCTGTTGCAGCAGGCGCCGGCTCAGGCGGGGACGGCGCGCAGCTCGCGGCGCCGCAGCAGGCCGCTGGCCAGCAGCGCGAGCAGGCCCAGGACCGCGAGCCCGACGCCGACCAGGCTGGGCGCGGTGTAGCCGAGACCGGCGGCGATGACCACGCCGCCCAGCCAGGCGCCGAGCGCGTTGGCCGCGTTGAGGGCCGAGTGGTTGAGCGCGGCGCCGAGCATCTGCGCCTCCCCGGCCACCTCCATCAGCCGCAGCTGCAGGCAGACGACGAGCGTGGAGGCGCTGAGCGCGAGCAGGAAGATCCCGGCGAGCAGGGTGGGACCGGTGGCGGCGGCCGGCCCCATCAGCGCCAGCAGCACCGCGACGGCCACCAGCGCGCCGGCCAGCGAGCGGAACAGCGCGACGTCGGCCAGCCGCCCGCCGAGCGCGGTGCCGGCGACGCCCCCGACGCCGAAGGCGAGCAGCACCCACGGCACGGCACCGCGGGAGAGCCCGGTGACCTCGGTGGTGAGCGGCGCGACGTAGCTGTAGACGGCGAACATGCCGCCGAAGCCGACCGTGGCCACCACGAGGGTGAGCAGCACCTGCGGCCGGCGCAGCGCCCCGAGCTCGGCGCGCACGGTGGCGTCCCGGTCACCGCGGGAGGACGGGACGACGGCGAGCACGGCGCCGACGGTGAGCGCGGCGAGCACGACGACCGCCCAGTACGCCGACCGCCAGCCCAGCGTCTGCCCCAGCCAGGTGGCCGCGGGGACGCCGGCGACGTTGGCCACGGCCAGGCCCAGCATCACCGTGCTCACGGCCCGGCCGCGCAGCGAGTCCGGCACCAGCGAGGCGGCGACCAGCGAGGCGACGCCGAAGTAGGCGCCGTGCGGCAGGCCGCTGACGAAGCGCGCGAGCAGCAGCGTGGTGTTGCCCGGCGCGAGCGCGCTGAGCGCGTTGCCGGCGAGGAAGGCGGCCATGAGCCCGACGAGCAGGGCGCGGCGCGGCAGCCGGGCGCCGAGCGCGGCGATCACCGGCGCGCCGACGACCACGCCGAGGGCGTAGGCGGAGATGACGTGACCCGCCGTCGGGATGTCCACCCCGACGCCGCCGGCGATGTCGGGCAGCAGGCCCATGGTGACGAACTCGGTGGTGCCGATCGCGAAACCGCCCAGCGCCAGCGCGACCAGGGCCAGGGCCACCCGGGGGGTGGCGAGGGTCGCGGTCACGGGAGCCGGGGGGACGGCGGTGCGGGCACTCACGTGACCGTGCCAAGGGAACCGCACCGGCCCGTATTCCCGTGCGGCAGAGATGGCCATTCCTGCCGCAGGGGGTCAGCCGCGGGACGCCCGCCGGAGGGCCAGCAGGTGGGCGGCGACCGCACCGCGCCGTGGAGAGCCGGCGGGCAGCGCCTCGAGGCAGGCCTGCCAGGCGGCGACGTCGTCGCGGGCCTCGGGCAGCGCGGTCCAGCGCAGCAGCAGCTCGGGCCGGCGGCTGGTGAGCACGGCCGCCCGCAGCGCGGCTCCCGTCCGCCGGCGGGCGACGGCGACGCCGGGCGCGGTGGAGCGCGGCAGCACCGGGCCGGGGTAGGCGTCGAGCGCGGCCGCGACGGCACCGCGGTCGAGCAGCCGGCGGACCCGGTCGACGTCGGTCTCCAGCGGGCGCAGCAGCCGGTAGGGCCGCGAGCCGACGAGGTCGTCGCCCACCAGCCGCCGCAGCCGGGACAGCTCGGCGCGCACGGTGACCGCAGCGGTGTCGCCGGCGTGGCACTCGGCCGCCAGCTGCTCGGTGGTGCGGCCCTCCCCCGCGGCGGCGGCCTCGGCGAGCAGGAGCAGCAGCTCGGAGTGGCGCAGCGAGAGCTCCACCGGGCCGGTGGGCCGGGTGAGGCGTGCGCGCTCCCGGCCGAGCACCTCGAGCAGCGGCGCGACGGGGCGGGCCGGCGCCGGACGGGGGCCGCGGCCGGTGTCGCGCTGCTCCTCGCGGTGCAGCCAGCGCAGCTCCGACTCGACGGCGGCCACGGTGGCGCGCACGAGGGTGAACACGTGCGGGCTGGCCACGTGGTCGCCGCCGGTGACGTCGATGGCGCCCAGGAGCACCCCGGTGACCGGGTGGTGCACCGGCGCGGCCGAGCAGCTCCAGGGCTGCACCGGGCGGCGGTAGTGCTCGCTGCCGTAGATCTGCACCGGGTGGTCGACGGCCAGCGCTGTCCCGGGGGCGTTGGTGCCGGCCACCTCCTCCGACCACCGGGCCCCGGCCACGAAGTTCATCGTCTCGGCGAGGGCGCGCAGCCGCCGGTCGCCCTCCACCCACAGCATCCGGCCGTCGGCGTCGGTGACCGCCACGATCATCCGGTCGGCCTCGGCGTCCTCCACGAGCAGACGGCGGATCACCGGCAGCACCGGGGCCAGCGGGTGCGCGGCGCGGTAGGCGTCCAGGTCGTCGTCGAGGAGGTCGACCGGCGGGCCCTGGCCGTCGGGGTCGACGCCGCTGCCCAGGCTGCGCCGCCAGGAGTCCCACACCACCGAGCGCACGCCCGGCCGCGGGGGCGGGGCGCCGCGGGTCACCAGCGTCTCGTGCGCCGCCCGGAGCCGGCGGGTCAGCCCGGGCGTCGGGGGGCCGTCGGGCAGGGCGAGCCACGGGCTGACGCCGGTCACGGCGTTCCCCCCGCGCTGAGAGTCATGGTCTGCCCATGGTGACCCGCGTCGCACGATTGCGCCAGGCACCCGGCCGCAGGTCAGACGCGCGGCGGCGCCGCCGGGAGCAGCGCGGCCGGGTCGCGGCGGCGCAGCGCGCCCGCCCACAGCCCGGCGCCGTAGGCGAGATCCTCCAGCCGGCGGGCGGCGGCGAAGCGCGCGAGGTCCACCTCCGACCGGTGCGGCCACCACCCGAGGACGGCGTCGGCCACCGAGACGGCCAGCGCCACCCGGCGGGCGCGGCGGGACGCCAGCGCCGCTGCGGCGGTGAGCGGCCAGTGGTGCCGGGTGGCCGAGCGGGCGAGCGTGCGGCCGGCCGCGGCGGTGCCGCGCAGCACGAGCGCGGCGGCCAGGCCGTACGGCGCCCGGCGGTCCGGACCGGCCAGCCGGCGCGCCAGGCGGACCGTGGCGTCGCCGAGGACGGCGGCCGCGAGCACCCGCCCGGCCCTGCCGCCGCCGGCCGCCAGGACCAGCGCGGCCGCCGACCACGGGCTGACCACCACCGGCGCGACGGCGCGGCCGTGGCGGGCGGCCAGCGGCGCGGCACCGGTGCCGTAGACGGCCCGCCGGCGCAGCCAGGCCACCGTGGACGACGGGTGCTCGTGGTCCACGCGCGCGGCCGGCTCGTAGCGCACCCGCCAGCCCGCGGCGGCCAGCCGCCACACCAGGTCGACGTCCTCGGCCACCCGCATGCCGGCGTCGAACCCCTCGCCCAGCGCGGTCCGCCGGACCAGCAGCGCGGCGCTGGGCAGGTAGGACAGGCCCGTCAGCGGCGCGACCGGCCCCGGCTGCGGTCCCATGTCGAGGGCGCTGACCGCCGACTCGTAGGGCGTCACCCAGCCCGGGTGCGCCGCCGGCAGGGCGGTGATCCGCGGGGCGACGACGGCCAGCCGCGGGTCGGCGAGGTGCGGCAGCAGCGTGCCCAGCCAGCCCGGCCGCGGCACGCAGTCGGAGTCGAGCAGGGCCACGGCCTCCGTCGTCGCGGCGCGCAGCCCGGTGTTCCGCGCCGCGGCGGGACCGCGCGAGCGGTCGTGCCGGAGCACCTCGGCGCCGCCCGCGGTAGCGGCCGCGGCCAGCGCCGGGGCGTCGGCGGACCCGTCGTCGACGACGAGGACCCGGATGTCGGCAGTGTCGGGGTCGGCGCGCAGGGCGGCCAGGAGGCGGGCCACCCCGGCGGTGCGGTCGCGCACCGGCACGACGACGGTGACGTCGTCCGGGCCGGGCGCGGGTCCCGCCGGCTGGGGGACGGCGACGCCGGCGTCCTGCAGCCGGGCGGCGAGCGCGGCCGTCGCCGGGCCGGTGACGACGAGGCGGTCGCCGGCGAACAGGTCCCGGGCGCGCGGGGCCAGGCGCAGCAGCCGCAGCGGCGAGCCGCCGAGCAGCGCCACCCCGCCCTCGAGCCGGCGGGTGCGCGGGTCGAGGCGGACCGCCCAGCCGTCGGGCAGCCGGGCCTCCGGCGGCGGCGGGACCCTCACCCGGCCAGCACGGCGTCGGTGGTGGTGACCTCGACCAGCGGCGCGTAGAGGCCCATGAGGTCCAGCGCCTTCCGGTGGTCGTCGTCGCTGCTTCCGGCGCAGGCGTCGGCGACCACGCGCACGGGCAGGCCGGCGTCGGCGGCGGGCAGCACGGTGGAGACGACGCAGCAGTCGGTGGCCACGCCGGCCACGGTCAGCGGCCCGGCGCCGACCACCCCGGCCAGCTCCGGGCCCCACTTGCCGAACGTGGTCGCGCTCAGCACGCGCGCGGTGCCCGGGTCGTCGACGAGGTCGTAGAGCGGGGCGTCCGGCGGCTGCAGGGCGAACGGGTACTGCTCGTAGTAGCCGACCCAGGCGCCGGTGGGCTCCCGCGGCGCCACGAAGCGGGTGTGGACGACCCGCTCGCCGAAGGCCGCCACCAGGCGCCGGACGCGGGCGCGGGTCTCCTCGAAGCGGGGTGCCGTCCACGGGGAGTCCGGGTCGCCGAAGACCCGCTGCATGTCCACGACGACGAGCCAGCCGGGGAGGTGCGTCACGTCCGGACCCTAACGGGGCGGCTGCGCCCGCTGACCGCGGCGGAGGTCAGGTTAGGCTGCCCTTCCTGCCGACCGAGGAGAACCGTCATGTCCCGTCCCCTGCTCCGGCGCACCGCCCTGGTCGCCGCCGCTCTCACCACCGCCGGGGCGCTGGCCGCGTGCGGCTCCGACGACGCCGGCTCGTCGGCCGACGCGTCGTCGTCCCCCACCTCCGGCGGCAGCGGCTTCCCGGTCACCGTCAGCACCGCCTTCGGCGACGTCGAGGTCGCCGACGAGCCGCAGCGCGTGGTGGCCCTCGGCTGGTCGGACGCCGAGACGGCGCTCGCGCTGGGCGTGCAGCCGGTCGGCGCGAGCGACTGGCTGGCCTTCGGCGGCGAGGGCGTGGGCCCCTGGGCCGAGGGGCTCTACGACGAGGCGCCGGAGATCATCGAGACCCTCGAGCCGAGCCTCGAGGCGATCGCCGCGCTGGAGCCCGACCTGATCCTGGACACCCGCTCGCCGGCCACCCAGGAGCGCTACGACCAGCTCAGCGCCATCGCCCCGACGATCGGCCAGCCCGAGGGCGCGGACCCGTACCTGACCACCTGGCAGCAGCAGCTGGACCTGGTCGGCCAGGCGCTGGGCCGGACCGACGAGGCCGAGCAGCTGCGCAGCGACCTCGAGCAGCAGTTCGCCGACGCCGCCGCGGCCCACCCGGAGTTCGACGGCACCGAGGTCGCCGTCGGCGCCTTCTCCTCCGAGGGCTTCGGCGCCTACGTCCGCGGCGACACCCGCGTCGACTTCATGGAGACCCTCGGCTTCACCAACAAGCAGGCGATCCAGGACCTCGCCACGGAGAGCTTCTTCGTGCCGGTCTCCGACGAGCAGGTCTCGCTGCTCGACGCGCCGCTGACCGTCGTCTTCCCGATCTTCGTCGACCCGTCGCAGATCACCGGCAACCCGCTGTGGCAGACCCTGGGCTCGGTGCAGCAGGGCAACGCCGTCCTGCTCGACGACGAGACGCTGGCCAACGCCTTCTCCAGCGGCTCGGTCCTCGGCACCCAGTACGCCCTCGAGAACGCCGTCCCGCTGTTCGCCGAGGCCCTGCAGGGCTGAGCGCTCAGCGCAGGACAGGAGGCCGTCCCGGCACCGCCGGGGCGGCCTCCTGCGTCCGGACGGCGCCGCGGCGCAGCGCCAGCGTGCCGAGCAGCCCGACGGCGAACGCCGCCAGCACGCCGAGGTTGGCGAAGGCCCAGGAACCCTCGCGGCCGCCGAGGCCGAGCGGGCCGAGCAGGTAGCCCTGCCAGTCCAGCCAGCCGGCGTAGGTGTTGGTGACCAACCCCCAGCCGAGCACGGTGCCCACGGCCAGGAGCAGCAGCGGCACCGGCGGGACGGCGCCGTAGCGGCCGCGCGGGTCGTAGAGGTCGGCCTCGGCGTAGTCGCGGCGGCGCAGCGCGAGGTCGGCGAGGAAGATGCCGCACCAGGCCGCGATCGGGACGCCGAGGGTGATCAGGAAGCCCTGGAACTGGATCGAGAAGTCCGCGTCGGCGAGGAAGACCACCCAGATCGCGCCGAGCACCATGAGCGTGCCGTCGATGCCCGCCGCGACCGGCCGGGGCACCCGCACGCCGGCGGCCAGCAGCGACAGCCCCGACGAGTAGATGTCCAGCAGCGCCCCGCCGACCAGGCCGAGCACCGCCACGACGACGAACGGCACGAGGAACCAGGTCGGCAGGATCGTGCCGAGCGCGCCGATCGGGTCCGCGCCGATCGCGGCCGAGAGCTCCGGGTCCGAGGCGGCGAGCAGCAGGCCGGTGCCCAGCAGCACGACCGGGGCCAGCGCGCCGCCGAACGTCGTCCAGCCGACGACGCCGCCGGTCGAGGCGGTGCGCGGCAGGTAGCGCGAGTAGTCGGCGGCGGCGTTGACCCAGCCGAAGCCGTACCCGGTCATGGCCAGCACGAGGGCGCCGACGACGGCCGCCGTCGTCCCGTCCGGCACCGCGGTCACCGCCGACCACCGGATGTCGTCGGCGACCAGGACCACGTAGACGACGGTGAGCACGCCGCTGACCACGGTGATGACCGCCTGCATGCGCATGATCGCGTCGAAGCCGAGCACGCCGCCGGCCACGACCAGCGCCGCGACGACGAGCAGCGCGACCACCTGGGTCGCCGTCCCGCCGCTCCAGCCGAGCTGGCCGAAGACGGTCGCCGTCGCCAGGGTGGCCAGGCTGACCAGCACCGTCTCCCAGCCGACGGTGAGGATCCAGGAGAGCGCGGCGGGCACCCGGTTGCCGTGGACGCCGAACGCCGCGCGGCTGAGCACCAGGGTGGGCGCCGACCCTCGCTTACCGGCGATGGCGACCAGGCCGCAGAGCAGGAACGACACGACGATGCCGACCGCACCCGCGACCAGGGCCTGCCCGGCGGAGATGCCGAAGCCGAGCAGGAACGAGCCGTAGGCGAGGCCGAGGACGCTGACGTTCGCGCCGAACCACGGCCAGAACAGCGAGCGTGGCCGCCCGCGGCGCTCCTCCTCGGCGATGACGTTGATGCCGTTGGTCTCCACGGCACCGCGTCCGGTCGCGCCGGCCCCCCGGTCCACGGCCTCCTGCTGGGTCATCGACGTCTCCTCCCCGATGGCTTCCCCGTCATCCTGGTGCCCCGGGCGCAGGTCAGCGCAGCCGCCCGTCGTCGGCGACGTCCCACCGGGCCACGGCCGCGCGCAGCCGGGCGGCGAGGTCGGCCAGCAACCGGGCACCCTCCGCCGCGGACGCGCCGGCCGGGTCGCCGAGCACGCCGGTGGGGCTCACGCCGCGGACGCCCTCGGCGCGCAGCCGGGGCAGCAGCTCGCCGATCGGCGTCGTCACGCCCGGGACGGACCGGTCGGTCCGCACCGCCGAAGGTTCCACGTGCAACAGCAGCGAGGTCTCGGTGCGCCCGGCGTGCGCGTCGCCGCCGGGGACGCCGCAGGGGAACCAGGCGGCGTCGCGGCCCTCGGTGCGCAGCAGCGGCACCGCCCGGCGCAGCGCGTCGAGGTTGCCGCCGTGCCCGTTGACCACCAGCAGCCGGCCGGCCCAGCGGCAGGCCGAGCGGCCGTACTCGACCAGCAGCGTGGTCAGCGCCTCGGTGCCGATCGAGACGGTGCCGGGGAAGCCCTCGTGCTCGCCGCTCGCGCCGTAGGCCAGCGCCGGGGCCAGCACGGCGTCGAGGCCGGCGGCCCGGGCGACCGCCGCGGCCACGACCGTGTCGGTGGCGAACGGCAGGTGGTGCCCGTGCTGCTCGACCGAGCCGAGCGGGACGACCAGCAGCGGCCGCTCGGGCAGCTCCGGCCACACGGCCCCGGCCAGGTCGGGCACGCGCGTCACCCCAGGGCGGCAGAGATGGCCATTTCTGCCGTCAGGCGGGGACGACGTCGTCGTCCACGGGCAGCTGCCACGGCCGGACGACGAGCACCAGGACGGCGATGGCCAGGACCAGCGCCGCGACGACGACGGTGCCCATGGCGACCGCGTCGTTGCCGAGCACGCCGACCAGCGGCGCCACGGCCGCGCCGACGCCGAACTGCACCGCGCCGAGCAGCGCCGCCGCGGTGCCCGCCGCCTCGCCGTGCCGCGACAGCGCGAGCGCCGGCGCGTTGGGCAGCGCCAGGCCGGAGGCGAACAGCACCGCCCACAGCGGCAGCGCGACCCCCCACAGCCCGCCGGTCCCGGTGCCCGCGAGCACGAGCAGGACCGCGCCGGACAGGGCGCCGGAGACGACGCCGGCCACGAGGACCTGGGCCGGGGAGAACCACCGCAGGACGACCGGGTTGAGCTGCGTGGCCCCGATCAGCCACACGGCGCCGGCGCCGAAGAGCAGGCCGAACTGCTGCTCGTCGAGGCCGTACTGGTCCTGGAAGACGAACGAGGAGCCCGACACGTAGCTGAACAGTCCGGCCATCGTCAGGCCGGCGACCAGCACCAGGCCCACGTAGGCGCGGTCGCGGAACAGCGACCGGTAGCCGCGCAGCGTCCCGGACAGGCCGCTGCTGCGCCGCCGCTCCGGCGGCAGGGTCTCGCGGACGGCGAACCAGCCGACGACGAGCAGCAGCAGGCCGTAGAGCGCGAGCAGGAGGAAGACGCCGCGCCACGAGGTGATCCGCAGGACCTCACCCCCGACGGTCGGCGCGAGCACCGGGGCCGCCCCGAGGACGAGGAAGAGCCGCGACAGCATGGTCGCCGCCGCCCGCCCCTCGAACAGGTCGCGCACGACGGCGAGGGCGATCACCGCGCCGGCCGCCGTGCCCACGCCCTGCAGGAAGCGCAGCAGCCCGAGCACCGCGATCGACGGCGCGACGAGCACGAGCAGCGAGGCGACGACGTGCAGCGCGGTCCCCGCGAGCAGGGGCCGCTTGCGCCCGAGGGCGTCCGACAGCGGGCCGAGGACCAGCTGGCCGAGCGCGAGGCCGACCAGGGTGCCGGTCAGCGTGAGCTGCACCGTCGCCGAGCTGGTCCGCAGGTCGTCGGCGATGGTCGGCAGCGCGGGCAGGTACATGTCCACGGTCAGCGGGCCCAGCGCCACGAAGGCGCCGAGGGTGAGTGCGGTGCGGGCCGTCCGGGGCCGGTCGGTCGTCGCGGTCGGCGCGGTCGGCCGGTCCTGGATCGTCGTCACGTCGATGGCGAAGTCGCCCCGGCACCGGCGCATTCCGCCGTGCCGGGGAGTTCACACACAGGTCCCCGTCCCGACACGCGTCGGCGCCCGTGTTCCCCGGCGGAATCGGGGAAGGGCAGGGACATGACCGACTCCCCCGACGCCATCCACAAGGTCGCCGAGCTCATCAAGGGCCAGAAGTTCGGCTTCCTCACCACGACCATGCCCGACGGCCGCCTGACCAGCCGCCCGATGTCGCTGCAGGAGGTCGAGTTCGACGGCGACCTCTGGTTCTTCGCCGAGCACGACGCCCCCTGGCTCGGCCACATCACCACCTCGCCGCAGGTCAACGTCGGCCTGGGCTCCGGCGGGACCTGGGTGTCCCTGACCGGGACCGCCCGCGTCGTCGACGACGTCGCGAAGAAGAGGGAGCTGTGGAACAGCGGCGTCGAGGCGTGGCTGCCGCAGGGTCCCGAGGACCCGTCGGTGGTGCTCGTGAAGGTCGAGGGCGACACCGCGGAGTACTGGGACAGCCCCGGCAACCGGCTGGCGACGGCGCTGAGCTTCGTCAAGGCCAAGGCCACCGGCAGCCGGCCCGACACCGGCGAGAAGGACGTCGTCGACCTGCCGTGAGCGCGCGGGCGCGGCGGCCGGTCCGGCCGCCGCGCCCGCCTCAGCGGATCGTGTAGCCGGCGTCGACCGGCAGCGTCACGCCGGTGATGTAGCGCGCCTCGTCGGAGACGAGGAACAGGATCGCGTTGGAGATGTCCACCGCGTCGACGTAGGGCACCGGTAGGGGGTGCAGCGTCTCGAAGAGCTCGGTGAACTTCTCCCGGGTGGGGTTCGGGTCGTCGGGCGTGAACAGCCCCCAGGTCTTCTCGTTCTGGATCATCACGGTGTCCACGCCGGTCGGGTGCACGGTGTTGACCCGGATCGACTGCTTGCCGAACTCGTTGGCCAGTGTCCGCATGATCCCGATGACGCCGTGCTTGGCCGCCGTGTAGTGGATGGTGTTCGGCGTCCCCTTGAGCCCGGCCGTCGAGCTGGTGATGACGATCGCCCCGCCGCCACTGTCGACCAGGTGCGGCAGCGCCACCCGGCAGGTGTTCCACACGCCGGTCAGGTTGATGTCGATCATCTCCTGCCAGGCGTCGTCGGTGAGCTCGAGGGCGGGGGCCAGCTCGAACACGCCCGCGTTGGCCAGCACGATGTCGAGCCGGCCGAGCTGCGCGACGCCGTCGTCGACCGCCGCGCGCAGCGCCGCCGGGTCGCGGACGTCGGCCTTGGTCGCGACGATCCGCCGGTCGAGCGCCTCGACCTGCCGCACCGTCTCGGCGAGGTCCTCCTCGGTCGCCGGCGGGTACATGGAGATCGAGTCGACCGGTGCGCAGATGTCGACGGCGATGACGTCGGCACCCTCCTGCGCCAGCCGGAGCGCGTGGCTGCGGCCCTGGCTCCGGGCGGCCCCGGTGATGAAGGCGACCTTGCCCTCGACGCGTCCTGTCACGACGTCCTCCTGTCCGGTGCTGCTACTTGGTCAGCCAGCCGGCGTCGACGCGGTGCGTCGTGCCGGTGATCCAGCGGCCGGAGTCGTCGGCGGCGAGGTAGAGCACCGCCTCGCTGACGTCCTCGGGCTGCACCCACGGGGTGGGCAGGAGGTTGAGGTCCTGGAACACTCCGCTGACGTCCTGGCGGGTCGGGTGCTCGAGGTCGGGCCGGAAGAGGCGGTAGACGTTCTCGTTCTGGATGAGTGGGGTGTCGACGTTGGTCGGGTGGATGGAGTTCACCCGGATCCGCTCGGCCGCGAGCTCCAGCGCGAGGCTGCGCATCAGGCCGACGACGCCGTGCTTGGCCGCGACGTAGGACGCGACGTTCGCCATGCCGCGCAGCCCGAGCGCCGAGCTGACCAGCAGCACCGACCCGCCGTCGCCGTGCGCGCGGATGTGCGGGACCGCCGCCTTGGCGGTGAGGAAGACGCCGGTGAGGTTGACCTCGAGCATGTCCCGCCACTCCTGGGCGGGGGTGTCGGCCACCTCGTGCGGCGGGACGCCGATGCCGGCGTTGGCGATCGCGCAGTCGAGCCGGCCGAGCTGCGCGACGCCGTCGGCCAGTCCGGCGGTGAGTGCGTCCTCGTCGCGGACGTCGGCCTGGAAGGTCACCATGCGGCGGTCGAGCGCCTCGACGTCGCGCACCGTCTCGGCGAGGTCCTCCGGCGTGGTGACCGGGCCGGTGGCGCTGGGGATCGGCCCGCAGACGTCCATGCCGATGACGTCGGCGCCCTCCCGGGCCAGCCGGACGGCGTGGCTGCGGCCCATCCCGCGGCCGGCGCCGGTGACGAAGACGACCTTCCCGGCCATCCGGCCGGGCACTACTTGATCACCGACCCAGCGTCGACCGGGAGCTGGACGCCGGTGACGTAGCGGGCGTCGTCGCTGACCAGCCACACGATGGCGTTGCTGATGTCGGCGGTCTCGACCCACGGGACCGGCATCGCGTTGAGCCCCTGGAACAGCGGGGCGACGTCGTCCTGGGTGACCTCGTCCTCGGGCTTGTCGGGGACGAAGTTCCCGTAGGTCTTGCGGTTGTGGATCATGTCGGTGCTCACCGCGGTCGGGTGCACCGAGTTGACCCGGATCATGTCCGGCGCGAACTCGTTCGCGAACGTCTTCACCAGCCCGACGACGCCGTGCTTGGCCGCGACGTAGTGCGCGAGGTTGCCCAGGCCCTTGATGCCCGCGGTCGAGCTGGTCAGCACGATCGCGCCGCCCTGGCCGTGCGCGCGCAGGTGCGGGATGGCGGCCCGCACCGTCTTGAAGACACCGGTGAGGTTGATGTCGATCATCTCGTCCCACATCTCGTCGGTGAGGTCCTCCACCGGCGCGAAGCTGGCGATGCCGGCGTTGGCCAGCACGATGTCGAGGCGGCCGAGCTCGGCCACGCCCTCGTCGACGGCCGCCTTGAGCGCGGCGGTGTCCCGGACGTCGGCGGTCCGGGCGACGATCCGCCGATCGAGCGCCTCGACCTGGCGGACGGTCTCGGCGAGGTCCGCCTCGGTGGCCATGGGATAGCCCACCGTCGGGACGTCAGCGCAGCGGTCGACGGCGATGACGTCGGCACCCTCCTGCGCGAGCCGCAGCGCGTGGCTGCGGCCCTGGCCGCGTGCGGCCCCGGTGATGAAGGCGACCTTGCCGTCGAGCTTGCCCATCCGGACTCCCCTGGTCGGCGGTGACGTGGCATCCGTGACGCGGGTCTCAAACTATGCGGATGGTGTTCAGGGACGCAATGGCCTGCTCAGGGCCGCTGTGCGGTCCAGCCGACTCCCAGACGGGATCCAGGGAACGGTCAGCGGCGGGCGCGACGCTGGGGGCGCCCTCCCGAAGAGGTCCCCGCTCCCCGTCGGGTCCCGGAGGGGTCCACGGACACCCTGGAGGTCCCTGTGCTCACCCTCGCCGTGCTCGCCGTCCTCGTCGCGCTGTTCGCGACCATGACCCTCGCCGACCTCGCCCCCGGCCTGCTGCCCGACGGGTCGGGGCCGATGGTGGTGGCCCCGACCCGCTGAGGGGTCAGCCGAGCTGCGCGCCGGCGAGCGGCGACTCGTCGCAGATCTTGGCGGGGATCGCGGGCATGCCGAGCAGCGTCGGCTGGCCGCGGACCGGGCCGGTGTGGGAGTGGTCGAGGTGGCTCTTCGGCTTGACCAGGTCGAGGTCGCGCGCGGCGAGGGCGGACTCGCCGTAGCCCTGCACGCACTCGGGGTCGGGGCCGTCCAGCGGCAGGCCGGTGAAGAACTTCGCCGCCATGCAGCCGCCGCGGCAGGCGTCGAAGTGGGCACACTTCGTGCAGGCGCCGCCGGTCTGCGGGCTGCGCAGCTCCTGGAACAGGTCCGACTGCTGCCACACCCGCTGGAAGCCGCCCTCGCCGCGCACGTTGCCGGCGAGGAACTGCTCGTGGATGGCGAACGGGCAGGCGTAGACGTCGCCCACCGGGTCGATGAGGCACACCACGCGCCCGGCGCCGCAGAGGTTGAGGCCCGGCAGCGCCTCGCCGTAGGCCGACAGGTGGAAGAACGAGTCACCGGTCAGCACCCGGTCGCCGTTGGCCAGCAGCCAGGAGTACAGCTCGCGCTGCTGGGCCTGGGTGGGGTGCAGCTGGTCCCAGACGTCGGCCCCGCGGCCGCTCGGGCGCAGCCGGGTGATCCGCAGCTGGGCGCCGTAGCGGTCGGTCAGCGCCCGGAACTCGTCGAGCTGGCCCACGTTCTCCCGCGTGACCACGACGGAGACCTTGAAGTCCTTCATCCCCGCCTCGGCCAGGTTCTCCAGGGCCGTCACGGCGGTGGCGAAGGAGCCGGTGCCGCGGACGCGGTCGTTGACCTCGGCGGTCGCGCCGTCCAGGGAGATCTGCACGTCGACGTAGTCGGTGGCGGCGAGCTGCCGGGCCCGCTCGCGGTTCAGCTTCACGCCGTTGGTGGAGAACTTGACGCCGACGTCGTGGCCGATGGCGTAGTCGAGCAGGTGCCAGAAGTCCGGCCGCACGGTGGGCTCGCCGCCGCCGACGTTGACGTAGAAGACCTGCATCCGCTGCAGCTCGTCGATGACGCCCTCGGCCTCCGCGGTGCTCAGCTCGCGGGGGTCGCGCCGGCCCGAGGAGGACAGGCAGTGCACGCACGCCAGGTTGCAGGCGTAGGTGAGCTCCCAGGTCAGGCAGATGGGGGCGTCGAGGCCGTACTCGAACTGGTCGACGAGCCTGCCGCCGGTGGGGCGCTGGGGGACGACGGCGGTCATGCGCGCACCTCGATCATCTGGGAGCGGGCGAGGTCGGCCAGCGCCTTGACGTAGGCGGGCCGCTGGACCTCGGGGACGCCGCAGGCGACGAGCGTCGCGTCGGCGCTGGGGTGGTCGGCCAGGGTCTCCACGACGCTGACCAGGGTCTTCGACTTGAGGAAGGACAGCTTCCGGTTGCCGAAGTGGTAGACGAGCGCACCGAACGGCTCCGGCCGCAGGGCCACCGACCGGGCGCGCCGCCAGGGCAGGGCCGGGTCGAAGGCGTCTGCGGCCGGAGCGGCGGGGGTCACGGCAGGTGGGCTCAGTAGACGCCGCACATGCCGTCGATGGAGACCTCCTCGACGAGGGACTCCTCCACGAGGGCTTCCTCGACGACGGTCTGGGTCTCGGCCTGGGTCTCGGTCGAGGCGGTCGTCTCGGGCATGCGGACCTCCGGGGAACGGCGGAACGGGATGCGGGGCACGCTAGAGGCACCCGGTGCCACCGGCAAGCGAGGACAGGTTCCCCCTGACGTGGCGAGGGGCTGACCGCGCAGGCCGGGTGGGCCAGGATGGGCCCGTGAGCGCGTCGTCGGCCGCCGAGGCCCCGCCCGGGACCTCCTCCGCCGTCCCGCTGCGCGTGGGGGACGGCCGGGGGAGCACCCGCGCGCGGATCGAGCGGGCGGCCCTGGAGCTGTTCACCGCGCAGGGCTTCGAGCAGGTGACCATCGAGGAGATCGCCGCGGTCGCGGGCACCAGCCGGCGCACCTTCTTCCGGCACGTCGGCAGCAAGGCCGACGCCGTGTGGGGCGACTTCGCCGCCCACGTGGCCCGGCTGGCCGCCCTGCTCGACGCCGCCGGGGACTCCGTCGCGGTGCTGCCGGCCGTCTTCGGTGCCTACGTCGAGGTCAACGACTACGCCGAGGCCGACCTGCCGGTGCTGCGGCAGCGGATGCGGCTGATCCTCACCGAGCCGGCGCTGCAGGCGCACTCGCAGCTGCGCTACGCCGACGTCGACGAGGTGGTGGCGCGTTACGTCGCCGCCCGCTGCGGCCAGGCCCCCGCGGCGCTGCTCCCCCGGCTGGTCGCCACTGCCACGCGCGCGGCGGCCACCACCGCCTTCGAGGTGTGGCTCGCCGAGGAGGAGGGCTCGCTGGCCGGGGCGCTGCGGACGGCCTTCGGCCAGCTCGCCGACGGTTTCCCCGACCTGCGCTAGGCGGCGAGTGCGGCGCGCAGTCCCTCGAGCAGGCGGTCGACGTCGACGTCGTCGGTGTAGGGCGCCAGACCCACCCGCAGACCGCCGTCGTCGCCGAGGCCGAGGGCACGGGAGGCCTCGATCGCGTAGAAGCTGCCGGCGGGGGCGTTGACGCCGCGCCCCGCCAGCGCGCGGGAGACCTCGGCGGCGGGCCGGACGGCGAAGGTGAGCAGCAGGGTCGGCGTCCGGTGGGCGGCGCGCGACCACAGCGTGAGGCCGGGCAGCCCCGCGAGGCCGTCCTCGACGCGCTCCCGCAGCCGGTCCTCGTGCGCCTCGACGGCGGCCAACCCCGCCAGCAGCCGGGCGCGCCGGTCGCCGTCGGACCCGCCGAGCGCGGCCAGGTAGTCGACCGCCGCGGTGGTGCCGGCCAGCAGCTCGTAGGGCAGCGTGCCGAGCTCGAAGCGCTCCGGGACGGCGTCGGTGGAGGGCAGCAGCTTGTCCGGGTGCAGCGTCTCCAGCAGCGACGGCGCGGCGACGAGGCAGCCCAGGTGCGGGCCGAGGAACTTGTACGGCGAGCAGGCGTAGAGGTCCGCGCCCAGCGCCGCGACGTCGACCGGCGCGTGGGCGGTGAGGTGCACGCCGTCGACGTAGGCGAGCGCGCCCGCCTCGTGCGCCAGCGCGGTGAGCGCCGCGACGTCGGGGCGGGTGCCGATCAGGTTCGAGGCGCCGGTGACCGCGACCAGCCGGGTGCGGTCGGACAGCACCGCCGCCAGCGCGTCGGGGGTCAGCTCGCCGGTGGCGGGATCGAGGTCGGCCCAGCGGACGGTGGCGCCGCGGGCCGCCGCGGCCTGCACCCAGGGCCGCACGTTGGCGTCGTGGTCCAGCCGGGTGACGACGACCTCGTCGCCGGGCCCCCAGCCGGCGGCCAGCGTGCGGGACAGGTCGTAGGTCAGCTGCGTCATCGAGCGGCCGAACACGACGCCGCCGGGCTCGCCCCCGACCAGGTCGGCGACGGCGGCGCGGGCGGCCACCACGACGTCGTCGGCGTTGCGCTCGGCCTCGGTGAGCCGGCCGCGGTTGGCGATCGGCGACCCCAGGGTGGCCGCCACCGCGTGCGCCACCTGGCGGGGCACCTGCGAGCCGCCCGGGCCGTCGAAGTGCGCGGCTCCGGCGCGCAGGGCGGGGAAGTCCGCGCGGACGGCGGCGACGTCGTAGGGGGTGCTCGTGGTGGTCATCGCCGGTCAGCATGCGCCACGGGACCGGACGGCACACGCCGTCGCGTCGAGTGCCGGGCGTGCACGTCCGCGGACGTGCACGCCCGGCTGGGCGCTCACTCGGGGCAGAGCGACGTCCCGTACCGGCAGGCCACGACGGCGGGGGTGTCCACCGGACGGCCGGCGTCGACGGCGTGGGCCAGCCGGATGAACCCCGCGTGGGACCAGGACAGCGGCGTCGCCGAGAACGTCGGCTCCCCCGGCACGAACTCCGTCCCCTCCGCCGACGGCGGCCGGTCGTCCCACACCTGCTCGGCGAGGAAGAAGGACCGGTCGTCGGCCGAGCGGGCCATCGTGTCCAGCCGCTCCTGGGCGCTCGCCGCGGCGTCGCCGCCGAGCGCCAGCTCGTACTCCCCCCGCTCGCCGGTGAGCAGCGGCCAGCCGCGGCCGATCGTCTCCCCCGAGCCCGGGTCCACCGGTTCCCACTGGCTGCCGTCGGCCTGCTCCCCGTAGCCGTCGAAGCTCGACCGGTGCCAGAACCGCCCGTTGGCGGTGTCGTAGCCCAGCTGCTCGTCGACCAGCCGCAGGGTGTTCGCCACGACCGGGTCGTCGGCCGGCACGATCCCGAGCCGGACGAGGTCGAGGAAGCTCGGGTCGAGCACCTCCCGCTGGTCGACCAGCGGCCCGCCGTCGGCGATCTGGATCTGCGTGCCCGCGTCGGCGTTCCCGTCCGCGGTGATGCGCAGGTAGTAGGGCTCCGGCGACAGCGGGCCGGTCGTGGTGACCGTCCACTCCGCCAGGCCGGCCCGCCACCGGTCGGCCGTGGCGAGGTAGGTGTCCGCCCGGGCGTCGTCGCCGTTGTCCCGGGCGATGTCGGCCGCGGTGACCAGCCCGGCGATCTCCGCCGCGATGGTGTTCGGCGACCACCCGGCGAGGTTCTCCCACCGCTCCTGCTCGGTGCTGGGCCCCTCGGCCAGGAGGAAGTCCGCCGAGAGCCGCACCCGCGCCCAGTCCTCCGGCCCGGTGCGGCCGAGCTGCCAGGCGAGCACGAGCGGCAGTGCGACCTCGTCCATCTGCAGCCCGCCGAACACGGCCTCGCCGTCGAGCCGGGCGTTCTGCGGGAACGACCCGTCGGGGCGCTGCTGCACCGTCCACAGGTGGTCCAGGGCCCGTTCGGCGGCCGCGACGTCGCCCATCGCGATCAGGGCGGTGGCGTGCTGGTACAGGTCGCGGGACCACACCTCGTGGTAGACGGGCAGGTGCTGCAGCTCGTTCGCCCAGGCCCACGGCTTCCCGGGGGAGGCGATGAAGCCCCCGCGGTACGTCTTGTCCTCCGACGCCGCGATCACCATCGCCGAGACGTCGTACTCCGTGCGCCACCGCTCGGCGCTGGCCGGCACCGGCGCGAGCCCGTCGAGGTAGCCGTGCCAGCCCCCGGCGTAGGCGCTCAGGGCATCGTCGAAGCCCCGGTCCAGCGCCTCGTCGGCGGCCTGCGCCGCGTCGTCCTCCGTCGTCCCGAAGCCGAGCGAGAGGGTCAGCCGCTGCCCGTCGCCCAGGCCGGTGAGGCCGGTCCGCCCGATCTGCACCACGTTGCCGGGGGTCTGCGCGTCCCACCTGTCGTCGAGGACGAGGTCCTCGCGCAGGTCGGTCCAGCCGTCACTGCGCTCGAGGTACCCGCTGGAGGTGTCGGTGAGGCCGCCCGACGCGGCGACGGCGCTGCTCAGCGCGCCGTCGGTGGCCAGCAGCCGGCCGTCGGCCGAGCGCCCGGTGTCGTCGTTGGCGTTCAGGCCCAGGCCCACGTCGTGCAGCACGTAGACCTGGTAGGGCTGCCCGTCGAGGGACTCGAAGCGCACGTCGACGAGGACGGCGGCCCGGTCGGGGTCGGTGGTGTAGGTCTTGGTGATCCGGTACCGGCCGCTCTGCGCGGTGTTCACCTGCCGGTAGACCAGGGCCCGCGGGTCGACCAGCTCGACGACGGAGTCGGTGTCCTCGTCCTCGCGGTCGGCGAAGGTGGCGCCGTCGGTGACCACGAACTGGGTGTCCCGGGAGCTCGGGGTGTCGATCCGCGGGGCGTAGACCTCGCTGAGCGTGCCGTCGTTCAGCGTGTACCAGACCGTGCTGTCGAGGGCACCGATCGCCGTTCCGAAACCGTCCTTGTCGCCGGGCGACCAGTCCGCCGCCTTGCCGGGGTACCCGGGGGCCGGGGGCCCCGCCTGCGCCGAGGCACGGACGACGGCACCGGGGACGACGGCGCCGAGGACGAGCGCGCCGGCGACGACGGCGCCGCCGAGGACACGCCGCCTCCCCCGCCCCCTCGGCCTCGCCGGTCCGTGCGGGCGCGGGTCGTCGATCGGGTCCTTCGGGGTCACCGGCTGCTCCTCCGTCCCGGGGCGCCCGGCCGGGGACCGCGCGGTGGCGTCCCCTCCGGGCGGGCGGGACCGTGCGGCCGAGCGGGTGCGGACCCGGTCGGCGTGGACCGGGGACTCCCGAGGTGGGGGATGGCGCCGCCGGTGTCCCGCCGTGAGTGATGTGGGTCACACCCTAGGTGCCGCCGCGGCCCCCGCCAACGGCCGCGCGGAGTTCCGGATCGGCTCCCGGCGGGACCGCCGTCCGGCCGGACACGGGCAGACTCGTCCGCGTGACCGACCTGACGCACTCGGACTCCGTCGTCGTCGCCGCCGCCCCCGAGGAGCTCTACGACCTGGTCAGCGACGTGACCCGCACCGGCGAGTGGAGCCCGGTCTGCGTGGCCTGCTGGTGGGACGAGGGCGCCACCGGGCAGGTGGGCGACTGGTTCACCGGCCGCAACGTCACGCCGGAGCGGACGTGGGAGACGCGCAGCCGGGTGGTGGTGGCCGACCGCGGCCGCGAGTTCGCCTGGCTGGTCGGCGGCTCGCGCGCGCGGTGGGGCTTCTCGCTCGAGCCGGTGGAGGGCGGCACCCGGCTGACGGAGTCCTGGGCCTTCCTCCCCGACGGCCTGGCTTTCATGGAGGAGCGCTACGGCGAGGACGCCCCGCAGCAGGTGCAACTGCGGATCCGGGCGGCGCACGAGGGCATCCCGGCGACCCTCGCGGCGATCAAGCGGGTCGCCGAGCGCTGATGCCGTGCACCTCCGCGGAGATGCGCTGGGCATCTCCGCGGAAGTGCACGACGAGGCCGCTAGCGGCCGAGGATGCCGCCGATCGCGCCGCCGAGGCCACCGCCCTGGCCGCCTCCACCGCCGGTCACGAGCTTGATCAGGTCGCCCGGGTCGAGCCCGAGCTTCTGCAGGATCCCGGCGTGCTGGTCGGTGTCGACCGTCCCGGGCAGCTCCTGGTCGGCCTGCTGCGCCTTGGCGTCGTCGCCCTGGGACTGCAGCAGCTGGAGGATCTGTGCCTTGTCGATCTGCATGACCGGCCCCCTACCCAGCCGCCGGCCCGGGAAGCGCGTCAGCCGGCGGCGCGCACGACGCGGTCGGGCCGGACGACGGCGAAGCGGGCCCGCGCGCCGGTCAACCAGCAGGTCAGCGCGCCGTCGACGTCGTCCACCTCGGTGCGCCGGCCCCCAGCGGTGACGGCGACGCGCCCCGGTCCCGCCAGCGCCACCACCGCGGTGCCGGCGCCGAGGACGTCGTCGATGCGGCACTCGTCCCCGCCGGCGCGGACCCGGGCGCGCGGCACGAGGGTCCCGGCCAGCCGGCGCCCGGCCCGGCCGCTCCGGTCGACCAGGGGCCCGGGGCGCAGCGGCGGCGTCCGGCTGTCGGTGGCGTAGGCGGCCAGCGCCGGCACCCCGGCGACGGCGGCCAGCACCGCCCGGCGCACCGGCACCGCGCCCGCTCCCCCGCCGGTCATCAGCCGCCCGACCAGCGCGGCGAGCCGGACCAGCGCCCGGGCGTGCGGCCCGCGCTCGGCCCCGTGGGTGTCGAACAGCTCCTCCCCCGCCGCGCCGGTGACGACGGCGGCGACCTTCCAGGCCAGCTGGTGCACGTCGCGCAGGCCCAGGCCCAGGCCCTGCCCGACGAACGGCGGGGTGAGGTGCGCGGCGTCCCCGGCCAGCAGCACGCGGCCGCGCCGCCACCGGTCGACCACCTGCGCGCGGTGCACGTACTCGGCGGCCCGCACCACCTCGGCGTCCTGCGCCCCGAACGGCGCCAGCAGGCCGGCCAGCGCCGGGCCGGTGAGGTCCGCGGCGTCCTCGCCCGGCCGCAGCCGCGCCTCGAAGCGGTACCGGTCGCCGCTGACCGGCATGAACGTCGCGGCGCGGACCGGGTCGCACACCTGGTGCACGCCGGGCCAGACCGGCAGGGGCACCCGCGCGCGCAGGTCGACCACCAGCCACCGGTCGGGGCGGCCGAGGTCGCGCATGCGCGCGCCGAGGAGGCCGCGCACGGTGCTGTTGGCCCCGTCGCAGCCGAGCACGGCCGAGGCGACGACGTCGCGACGGCGCCCGGTGTCCCGCTCGGCCACGGTCACCGTGACGGACCCGTCCCCCTCCGCCAGTGCCACGACCTCCTCGCCGCTCCGGACCTCGACGCCCTCCCGGTCGAGCGCCGTCCGCAGCAGCCGCTCGAGGTCGGGCTGGTGGAACATCGACGCCTGCGGCCAGCCGTGCCGCCCGGCGCCCTCGGTGCGGCGGAACTCGGCGAGGGTGCGGTGGCGGGCGTCGAGGAGGCGCAGCCCGGCCATGGGCCGGCTGACCGCGAGGAACTCCTCGGCGACGCCGGCGTCGGCGAGCGCCCGCAGCGCCTCGTCGTCGAGGTGGACCGCCCGCGGCAGGCCCGGCGGGTGCGCCCGGCGGTCGAGCAGGAGCACCGGCAGGCCGCGCCGGGCGAGCAGCAGCGCGGCGGTCGCGCCGACCGGTCCGGCGCCGACCACGACCACCGGGGGGACCACCGGCTGCGACGACACGCCGTCCAGTGTCGCCGACCGTCGCGGGTCCGGGCTGGCATCGTGGTGCTGCCATGACATCCACGGGGGCGCCGACATCGACAGAGGCGCCGGCGCCACCCACCGAGTGGCGGCGGTACGGGCGCACGGCCGGGGACCGCTGGCGCACCCTCGTCAGCGGGCTGGGGCAGACGCTGGTGACCGCCGGCGTCGTGCTGCTGCTGTTCGTCGTCTACGAGCTGTGGATCACCGACCTGTTCAGCGCGCGCGACCAGGACCGGCTCGCCGACCGGCTGCAGACCGAGTGGTCGGCGCAGGGGCCGGCCGCGGGCGTGCCGACGACGCCCGCCGAGGTGCCGGTGGGGCAGCCGTTCGCCGTCCTGCACGTGCCGCGGCTGGGCGAGGACTGGTCGCGCGTGGTCCTCGAGGGGACCAGCGAGGACCAGCTGTCGCAGGGGCCGGGCCACTACGCCGGGACGGCGATGCCCGGCGAGCAGGGCAACCTCGCCCTCGCCGGGCACCGGGTCGGCCGCGGCTCGCCGTTCCTGGACCTCGACCGGCTGCAGCCCGGCGACCCGATCGTCGTCGAGGTCGCCGACGGGTGGTTCACCTACCGCGTGCTCGGCGACGCCTCCGGCGACCTGTCGGCGCGCGACCCGAACGGCGTCCCCGGCCAGGAGATCGTGACGCCGGCCGACGTCCAGGTCATCGCGCCGACGCCCGGCGGCACCGCCGACGCCGCACCGACCGGCGCCTACCTGACCCTCACCACCTGCCACCCCCGGTACTCCGCACGCCAGCGGCTGGTCGTGCACGCCGTCCTCGACGGCCCGGGCGTCACCCGCGCACAGGCACCCGACGGGCCGCCGGCCCTGACCGAGGGCTGAGGAGGGACCGCGTGTACCGCTGGATCTGGCGGCACCTGCCCGGCGGGACGGCGAGCCGCTCGGCGCTGTCGCTGCTGCTCGCGCTGGCCGTCGCCGCGCTGCTGCTGTTCGTCGTCTTCCCCTGGGTGGAGCCGCACCTGCCCTTCACCGCGGTGACCGTCGACGGGCAGTGACGTCCCGGCGTGTCCCGGCGCGTTGCAGACCGTTGCGGCCTCTCGACGGCACCCCGTGCTCCCTCTTGACGGCACCCCGTGCCGCACAGAGTCTGTGGCCCGGCGCACACTCCTCGGGAGCGTGCGTACCAGGCTGCCCGCCAGAGTCGGCGGGCCGGACCGAGAGGACACCGGGTGAAGACCAAGGGCGCGATCCTGTGGGGCGTGGGCGAGGAGTGGTCGATCGAGGAGATCGAGCTGGGTGACCCGAAGGCGGGCGAGGTCCAGGTCCAGCTGGCCGCCTCGGGGCTGTGCCACAGCGACGAGCACCTCGTCACCGGCGGCACCCCGGTCGCCTTCTACCCGGTGATCGGCGGGCACGAGGGCTCCGGCGTCGTCACCAAGGTGGGCCCCGGCGTCACGGGGCTGCAGGAGGGCGACCACGTCGTCACCGCGTTCATCCCCGCCTGCGGGCAGTGCCCGCCGTGTTCGAAGGGGATGCAGAACCTCTGCGACCTCGGCGCCAACCTGCTGGCCGGCACGTCGATCTCCGACGGCAGCTACCGCGTGCAGGCGCGCGGCCAGGACGTCATCCCCATGTGCCTGCTGGGCACGTTCTCGCCCTACATCACGGTGCACCAGGCCTCGGTCGTGAAGATCGAGCCCGACATCCCGCTGGAGATCGCCGCGCTGGTCGGCTGCGGCGTGACCACCGGCTGGGGCTCGGCCACCAAGGTCGCCGACGTCCGGCCCGGGGAGAACGTCGTCGTCATGGGCGCCGGCGGCGTCGGCATGAACGCCGTCCAGGGCGCCGCGGCGGCCGGGGCCAAGCGGGTCATGGTCATCGACCCGGTGGCGCGCAAGCGCGAGTGGGCCATGGAGCTCGGCGCCACGCACACCTTCGAGTCGGCCGAGGAGGCCACCGAGAAGGTCAACGAGCTGACCTGGGGCCGGATGGCCGACAAGACGATCATCACCGTCGGCGACATCCAGGGCGAGGACATCCAGGCCGCGCTCACCCTCACCGGCAAGGGCGGCCGCGCCGTCGTCACCGGCATGGGCAACGCCGCCAACACCGACGTCACGCTCAGCCTCTTCGAGCTCACGCTGCTGCAGAAGGACCTGCAGGGCGCGATCTTCGGCGGCCTGGCCCCGCGGGCGGCGATCCCCGAGCTGCTCAGCCTCTACCAGGAGGGCCAGCTCAAGCTCGACGAGCTCGCCACCACGAAGTACAAGCTCGAGGACATCAACCAGGGCTACCAGGACATGCGCGACGGCAAGAACATCCGCGGGATGGTCGTCTACTCCGACTCCGACCGCTGACCCGTCCTCCCCGTGCCCGCCGGCGCTCCCGGCGGGCACGGGGAGCGGCTCATCCGCGCAGCTCCGGGAAGTCGGTGTCCGCGTAGTCGGTGCCGGTCCCGGACGGCGCGGCCCGCTCCTCGCGCTGCCGCAGCTCGACCCGGCGGATCTTCCCCGAGATCGTCTTGGGCAGCTCCGCGAACTCCACCCGCCGCACCCGCAGGAAGGGCGCCAGCCGCTCGCGCGCGTGCCGCAGCACCGCCAGCGCCGTCTCCGGCCCCGGCTCCCAGCCCGGCGCGAGCGTGACGTAGGCCTTGGGCACCGCCAGCCGCACCGGGTCGGGCACCGGGACGACGGCGGCCTCGACCACCGCCGGGTGCTCGATGAGCACGCTCTCCAGCTCGAACGGGCTGATCTTGTAGTCGCTGGCCTTGAAGACGTCGTCGGTGCGCCCGACGTAGGTGATGTAGCCGTCCGCGTCCCGGGTCGCGACGTCGCCGGTGTGGTAGTACCCGCCGGCCATCGCCTCGGCCGCCCGTTCGGGATCGCCCTGGTAGCCGGTCATCAGGCCCACCGGCCGCTGGGCGAGGTCCAGGCAGATCTCGCCGTCGTCGCCCTGCTCGCCGGTCACCGGGTCGACGAGCACCACCGGCACGCCGGGCAGCGGCCGCCCCATCGAGCCCGGCCGCACCTCGGCGCCGGGCGGGTTGCCCACCGACGCCGTCGTCTCGGTCTGGCCGTAGCCGTCGCGCAGGGTCAGCCCCCACTGCCGGCGGACCTGCTCGATGACCTCGGGGTTGAGCGGCTCGCCGGCGGCCAGCACCTCGCGCAGCTGCCCGGGCCCGCCGGAGAGGTCGGCCTGGATGAGCATCCGCCACACCGTGGGCGGGGCGCAGAAGGTGGTGATGCCGGCGTCGCGGATGCGCCCGAGCAGCACGGCGGGGTCGAAGCGGCGGTAGTCGAGCAGGTGGACGGTCGCCTCGGCCGCCCACGGCGCGAAGAAGCAGCTCCAGGCGTGCTTGGCCCAGCCCGGGGAGCTGATGTTGAGGTGCCGGTCGCCGGGCTGCAGGCCCTGCCAGTACATCGTCGACAGGTGCCCGACGGGATAGCTGACCTGCGTGTGCTCGACCAGCTTGGGCCGGCTCGTGGTGCCGCTGGTGAAGTACAGGAGCAGCGGGTCGCCGGCCTCCGTCCCGGGGGAACCCAGCGGCCGGTCGGGGGCGCCGGCCGCGTCGGCGTAGGCCGCCCAGCCGGGCGCCTCGCCGCCGACGGCGATCCGCCCGTAGTCGCCCGGGACGTCGGCGAACTTCGCGGTCTCCGCGACGTCGGCGACCACGTGCCGGGCGCCGGTGCGGGCGATGCGGTCGGCGAGGTCCGCGGGCGGGAGGGCCGTCGTCGTCGGCATGATCACCGCGCCGAGCTTCATGACGGCGAGCATCGACTCCCACAGCTCGACCCGGTTGCCGAGCATGAGGACGACGCGGTCGCCGCGCTGCACGCCCCGCTCGCGCAGCCACGCGGCCACCTGGTCCGAGCGGCGGGCCAGCGCGTCGAAGGTCCAGCTGCCCTCGCCGCCGTCCTCCTGCGCGATGACCAGCCCGGGCCGCTCGACGCCCCGGGCGATCTCGTCGAACCAGTCGACCGCCCAGTTGAACGGCCCCTCGATCGCCGGCCAGCGGAACTCCGCGGCGGCCCGGACGGGATCGCCGCGCAGCGCGAGCAGCTGGTCGCGGGCGGCGCGGTAGGCGGTCGTGGCGGTGCCGGGCATGCGGCGGCTCCTCGGTCGTGCGGTCCTGGCCCCGGCATGGTCGGACGATCGCCCCGCGGCCACCACCCCCGATCTCGCCGGGCGTTGCCGGACGTTGCAGGCGATCCCGGGTTGCGCCGCGACCTGCGATAACGTGACCTGCGTCACCAGCGTTGCGCGAGGAGGCCCGTGTCCCTGCCGGCGGTCGCGCGACCCGACGACCGCGACGTGCTGCGCGCCGCCGTCCGCGAGGTGCACGCGCGCTCCGGGATGAGCGTCGTCTTCGCCGGGCCGGTGCGCGGGCCCGGCTTCCGCATCGACGAGCTGGTCGGCGGGCGCACGCCGCACCTGCGCGGCCTTCAGGTGCGTTCGGGCTCCGGGCTGGGCGGCCGGGTGCTGCGCGAGGGCCGGCCGGCCGGCGTCGAGGACTACGGCCGAGCCCTCGACATCACGCACGAGTACGACGGCCCGGTGCTCGCCGAGGGGCTGCGCACGGTGGCCGCCGTCCCGGTGCTCGTGGCCGGCGTCCCGCGCGCGGTCCTGTACGCGGCCAGCCGCGAGGGCGGGTCGGTGGGCGACCGGGTGCGCGACGCGCTGTCGCGGTCCGCCCGGCGGATGGCCGGCGAGCTCGCCGTGCGCGACGAGGTCGACCGTCGCCTGGCACTGCTGGCCGCCGAGACGGCGCCGCCGGCCGGTGGGGACCCGGCGCGCTGGGAGGAGGTGCGGGCCGTCCACGCCGACCTGCGCCTGGTGGCCCAGGAGACCGGCGACGCCGCCCTGCGCGACCGGCTGCTGTCGGTGTGCGGGCGGCTCGCGGTGCTGGGCGGTGCCGCCGAGCAGGCGCCCGCGGTGCGGCTGTCGGGGCGCGAGCTCGACGTGCTCACCCAGGTGGCGCTGGGCTGCAGCAACCGAGAGGTGGCCGCCCGGCTGTCGCTGCGCCCGGAGACGGTGAAGAGCTACCTGGGCGCGGCGATGACCAAGCTCGACGCGCACACCCGCCTCGAGGCCGTCGTCCGCGCCCGGAGGCTCGGCCTGCTCCCCTGACCGGTGTTGACCATCGGCTGCGTGCGCGCGACACGGGCGGACACGCCGGGCGACCGCGCACGCATCCGATGATCAACCTCTTCAGCCGCCACAGGGGCCGACCCCACGCCCCAGCTCGTTGACCATCGTCTCGTTGCCGCTGACACGCGCCGACACGCCGCGGCGAGCGGCAAGAACCCGGATGTCGACGCCGCCCGCACCTCCACCCCCGAGTTGATCATCGGGTGCGTGCACGCGACACGGGCGGACACACCGGACGACCGTGCACGCATCCGATGATCAACCGCCTCGACCGCCGCAGCCCGACCCGGCCGTCCGTCAGTGGGGCGCGCGGGCCAGGGCGTCGCGGGCGTCGTCGGCGAGGCGGCGGACCAGGTCGCCGGCGGGCATCGGCTCGGCCAGCCCGTGTCCCTGCCCGGCCCAGAGGTTGATCCCGCCGGCGTCCCCGGCCGACCGGGCGGCGGCGCGCAGCGGCGTGGTCAGGTGGTGCACCTGCGGATAGGCGGCCGGGGCGGTCGCGCTGTGCTCGCCGAGGAAGCGGTTGACCAGGCCCCGGGCGCGGCGGCCACTGAACGCGCGGGTCAGCGCCGTCTCCCCGCCGGCGGCGAGCGCCTCGCGGTGCAGCGCGCCGGTGCCGGCCTCGGGGCAGCCGAGGAACGCCGTCCCGAGCTGCGCCGCCTCCGCCCCGGCCACCAGCACCGCGGCCACCGAGGCGCCGTCCGCGATCCCGCCCGCCGCGACCATCGGCAGGTCCACGGCCCGGGCGACGAGGCGCAGCAGCACGAGCAGCCCGTACTCACCGACGCCGTCCTCGTCGCGGAAGCCACCCCGGTGCCCGCCGGCCTCGACGCCCTGCACGACCAGCGCGTCCGCCCCCGCGCCGGCCGCGGCGAGCGCCTCGTCGGGGGTCGTGACGGTGACCAGCACGGTCGCCCCCACCTCCTGCAGCGCCGCGACGACGTCGGGCCGGGGCAGGCCGAAGGTGAACGACACCACCGGCACCCGCTCCTCGGCGAGGACGGCGACCTTCGCCTCCCACGCGTCGTCGTCCCAGCGCGGCTCGCCCAGCTCGACGCCCCGGTGCTCGGCCTCGGCGCGGAGCACGTCGGCGTAGCGGCGCACCGCCTCGTCGTCGCCGCGCGGGCCCGGCAGGAAGACGTTGACGCCGAAGCGCTCCCCCGTCAGCGCGCGGGTGGCCCGGACGTCCTCGCGCACGGCGTCCGGGGTCCGGTAGCCCGCGGCGAGGAACCCCAGGCCGCCGGCCGCGGAGACCGCGGCGGCGAGCGCCGGGGTGGAGGGGCCGCCCGCCATGGGCGCCTGCACGATCGGCCTGCGGAGGTCCAGCACCATGCCGCCAGCCTCTCAGCCGAGCAGGCGGGTGAGCGCGGGGCCGAGGTCGCGCACGGTGCGCACCATCTGCGCCGTCCCCCCGCCCCGGGCGGCCAGCGCGCGGGCCGCCTCCTCCGCCTCCGGCGTGGGCAGCGGGCAGAGGACGTCGAGCCGGTCGATGCCGGCCAGCGCGGTCTCGGGCGGGTCGCCGGTGGTGTGCAGGCAGTCCGAGAGCAGCACGACCACCCGCTCGTCGGCGACCTCGGGCGCCAGCTGCAGCCGGGCGGCCCGCAGCGCTGCCGACAGGTCGGTCATCCCGTGCCCGCGCAGCCCGATCAGGTGCGTGACCACGTCCTCGGCGGCGCGCCGCTGCCCCGGCCGCTGCACGACGTCGACCTCCCGGCCGAAGGTGAGCAGGCTGGTGCGCAGCTTCTCGTCGCCGGTGAGGACGACGCCTGCCGCGGCCACCGCGGCGATCGCCACGCCGAGCCCGGTCATCGAGCCCGACGTGTCGACGGCGAGGCAGACCGTGCGCCGGTGACCGGTCCACCGGCGCGTGACCAGGTCGCCCTCGGCCAGCGGCGTCCCGACGTCCCAGCGGTCCAGCGTGCGGTCGAGGTCCAGGTCGCCGTCGCCGCGGCGGTCGGGCACCAGCCGCCGCGTGCCGCGCGTCCGTGCGCGTCCCACCCGGCCGACCTGCACGAACACCCGCGCGGCCAGCCGCTGGGCCGCCGTCCGCAGCTCCCGGTCGGTCGCCGCGGCGAGGTCGGTGAGCAGCGCGGCCGCGGCGTCGGCGTCCTCGGCCATCAGCGCGGCGAAGGCCTCCTCGTCGAGCTCGCCGACCTCCGGGCTGACCTCCTCGAAGGAGTCGTGCCGGGCGGCCATCTCCCGCCGGCTGGTCTGCCGGCGGCGGCCGCCGCCCGAGCGGTCGCGGCGCAGCGAGGACGGTGAGTCGGTGCCCGCCGGGGACTCCGGCGGGCCCTCACCTTTTCCCTGGTCACCACCACCCGAGGTCTCGCCGGGCGACTGCTGGTCGCCGTCCGGTGGCGGGGCGTCCGGCGGCCAGACGTCGTCGAGGATGTCGTCGATGACCGCCTCGGGCGTGCGCTCCACGCCGTCGGCGACGCGGATCCGCCCCGACAGGGCGGCGTACGCGGCGTCGCGGGCGGTCTCGCGGGCGCCCTCGGCGCCGAGGCCGGACTGCCCGCGGACGTCGAGCAGGCCCCCGAGCAGCAGCACGAGGTCGGTGGCGCCGCGCACCGAGGAGCCCATCCGGACGTCGCGGTGCCCGCGGGTGGCCCGCACCAGCCGGACGGCGAGGCCGATGAGCGCCGGCGGCGCCCCCGTGACGGCGGCGACGATGGCCCGCTCGGCGTCGGCGTCCTGGTAGCCGAGGACGACGCGGCACATCCGGTCGGCGATCGCCTGGCCCACGCGCGCGGTACCGATCGCGTCGAAGGGGTTCATCGCGGCGATGAGCCGGAAGCCGGCGGCGGCGCGCACGTGCCCGAGGCGCGGCACGGTGATCTCGCCCTCGGTGAGCACGGTGATGAGGACGTTGAGCGTCTCCTCGGGGATGCGGTTGAGCTCCTCGAGGTAGAGCAGCCCGTGCCCGCGCATCGCCGTGAGCAGCGGGCCGTCGGTGAAGCTCCCGGGCACGTACCCCTCGGCGAGGACGGCGGCCGGGTCGTACTGGCCGATCAGCCGCGCCGGCGTGAGCTCGGCGTTGCCCTCGACGAAGACGACCTCCTGGCCGGCCTCGGCCGCGATCGAGCGCAGCAGGGTGGACTTGCCCGTGCCCGGCGGGCCCTCCAGGACGACGTGCCGGTTGGTGCGCAGCGCCACGGTGAGCACCTCGCGCTCCCGGCGCAGCCCGATGACCGGGTGCGGCGCGGTCACGCGGTCCCTCCTCTGGTCGGCGCGATCTGCACACACGGGGCCCTCATGACCCCGAGTGTGCAGATCCCGCGGGCGCGGGGCGCGCTCAGGCGGGCGCACCGTCGAGCGGCGGGGTGTCGTAGATGATCACGCCGCGGATGTTCTTGCCGTTCACGAGGTCCTCGTAGCCCTGGTTGACCTCGTCGAGCGTGTAGGTCTGGGTGATCAGCTCGTCGAGCTTGAGGTCGCCGGACCGGTACAGCTCGATCATCTTCGGGATGTCGTGGAACGGGTCGCCCGAGCCGAACAGGCTGCCCTTCACGGTCTTCTCGAAGAGGGTCAGCAGCGAGCTGCTGAGCTCGATGTTGTTCTTCGTCGGGTCGGCCAGGCCGGTGATCACGGCCGTGCCGCCCTTGCGGATGGTGTTCACCGCGTCGGTGACCACCTTCGCGTCCACGACGCCCACGGTGATGATCGCCTTGTCCGCCCCGACGCCGTGGGTGAGCTCCTGGACGAGCTCCTGCGCCTCCTCGGCGGTCTCGCAGGAGTGCGTGGCGCCCAGCTGCTCGGCGGCCTCGCGCTTGTTGGGCAGCGGGTCGACGGCGACGACGTTGCGCGCCCCGGCCAGCGCCGCGCCCTGCACGCTGTTGATGCCGATCCCGCCGATGCCGTAGATGACGATCGTGTCGCCGGGCTCGGTGGCCGCCGCGTGCACCGCCGACCCCCAGCCGGTGGGGACGCCGCAGCCGATGAGCACGACCTTGTCCAGCGGCAGGTCCGGGTCGACCTTGACCGCGGAGTTCTCGCTGATGACCGCGCGCTCGGAGAACGTGCCCAGCATGCACATGCCGCCGTAGTCGTTGCCGTCGTCGTCGTGGAAGCGGTAAGTGCCGTCGGGGAGGTTCCCGATCAGGATCGACGCGCCCATGTCGCAGAGGTTCGACTTCCCCGTCGAGCACCAGCGGCAGTGGCCGCACACCGGCAGGAACGAGCAGACGACGTGGTCGCCGGGCTGCAGCCGGGTCACGCCGGGGCCGACCTTCTCGATGACCCCGGCGCCCTCGTGCCCGCCGACGATGGGGAACTGCGGGACGATGTCGCCGTGCCGCAGGTGCTCGTCGGAGTGGCACAGGCCCGCGGCGACGTACCGGATGAGCACCTCCCCGGCCTTGGGCTCGTCGAGCTCGAGCTCGGTGATCTCGAACGGCTGCCCGGTGTCCCGGAGTACGGCTGCCCTGGTCCTCATCGACGCTCCCGTCCCTGGCCGCCGTCGCCGGCGGCTCCTCCTCGGCCCGGTCATCGTCGGGATCCGGGTGTGACCGGGACCACCCCCGGACGGGGGGAGGACCGCGCCTGCCGTCGGGCTCAGGCGTCCCGCGGTCCGCCGGGGGACCGCCTCGCACCGGCCGGGCGTCTCGACCGGGGCAGGCCCTCCACCACCAGCTCGTAGGAGTTGTGCACCAGCTCGTCGACGAGCTCCCGCGTCACCCCGCCACCGGCACGCACGGTCAGCCAATGCCTCTTGTCCAGGTAGCGGGCGGGGACGACCTCGTCGTACCGCTGCTGCAGCGCCCTGCTGTGCTCGGGCTCGCACTTCAGCGTCACGACGGGCTCACCGGGCGCCTCGGTCGCGAGCAGGAACACCTTGCCGGCGACCTTGAACACCTCGTACTCGGGCCCGAACGGGTGCTCGTGCGTCACTGCCGGGAGCGCCGCGGCGGTCCCCATCGCGATCTCGAGCAGCTCTCCGCCGTCCACGCCGTGCAGCCTGCCGCATGGAGCCGACCGGCGGCCTCAGCCGCGGGGACGCGGCAGGACGCGGTGGGCCTCGCCTGCCCGCGCCGGGTCGAGCGGGACGGCGCTGGTGAGGACGGCGGACCCCAGGCGCAGGACGCCGTCGGACAGCGGCGCGCAGCGCACTCCCCCGCGGCCGCGCATGCCGCGGTGCGCCCCGGGGGCGAGGACGGTGTCCAGCCAGGCGCACGGGTTGGCCGGGCGGCCGCCCCGGAGGACGACGCCGCCCTCGCCGCAGTCCAGCGCGAACTCCTCGCCGCGCAGCGCCTCCACCTCGGCGCCGCGCAGGACCACGTTGCGGCGGGTCAGCAGCGGGTCGAGCGGGCCGCTGCCCAGTTCGGCAGCGAGTGCCTCCACCGACTCGGCGGCCAGCACGGTGACGGCGGCGTCGCGGTGCGCGGCCCGGCCGGCGTAGCGGTCGCCGACGATGCCGTGCCCCGCGCGGACCTCCACCCGCTCCACGCGGTCGCCGTCCTGGGCCGGCACCACGCCGCCCGGCCGTCCGTCGTACCGGTGCACCGGCGAGACCAGCAGCCCCACCACCTCGACCTCGTACCGGTGGACGAGTGCGGCAGAAATGGCCATTTCTGCCGCGCTGCTCACCGGTCGGCGGTGCGGTGGATCGGGCCCTCGATGCCGGTCAGCCGCTCTCCCGAACCGCCCCAGCGCCCCGCGATGATCTCCGCGGCGATCGACACGGCGGTCTCCTCGGGCGTGCGCGCCCCGAGATCGAGGCCGATCGGCGAGGACAGCCGGCCCAGCTCCGCCTCGCTCAGCCCCGCCTCGCGCAGCCGCTCCAGCCGCTCGTCGTGGGTGCGCCGCGACCCCATCGCGCCGACGTAGGCGACCGGCAGGCGCAGCGCGACCTCCAGCAGCGGGACGTCGAACTTCGGGTCGTGGGTGAGCACGCACAGCACGGTGCGCTCGTCGATGCGCCCGGCCTCGACCTCGGCCTGCAGGTAGCGGTGCGGCCACTCGACGACGACCTCGTGGGCGTCGGGGAAGCGGCGGGCGGTGGCGAACACCGGGCGGGCGTCGCACACGGTCACCCGGTAGCCCAGGAACGCACCGACCCGGGCGACGGCAGCGGCGAAGTCGATGGCGCCGAACACGACCATCCGCGCCGGCGGGGCGAAGGAGGAGACGAACAGCGTGAGCTCGTCGCCGCGCCGCTCGCCGTCGTGGCCGTAGGTCAGCGTGGCGGTGCGGCCGGCGGCGAGCATGCCGCGGGCGTCGGCGGCGACGGCGTCGTCGAGGCGCTGCAGGCCGAGGGTGCCCGACGCGCGGTCGGGCCAGAGCACCAGGCGGCGGCCGAGGCGGTCGTCGGGTCCGCGCACGCAGGTGACGACGGCGACCGGCTCGTGCCGGCCCACCGACTCGGCGATCTCCCCGAGCTCGGGGAACGACTCGCGCGAGACCGGCTCGACGAAGACGTCGAGGATCCCGCCGCAGGTCAGCCCGACGGCGAACGCGTCGTCGTCGCTGACGCCGTAGCGCTCCAGCGTCGGGACGCCGGACTCGACGACGTCCTTGGCCTCCTCGTACACCGCGCCCTCGACACAGCCGCCGGACACGCTGCCCACCGCCGTGCCGTCGGGACCGACGAGCATCGCCGCCCCGGCCGGCCGCGGCGCGGAGCGCCAGGTGGCCACGACCGTCCCCATCCCGACCGTCTCCCCGGCCTGCCACCAGCCGACCAGGTCGTCCAGCACCTCACGCACGCGAGATCACTCCTGACAACTCCTCGAAGGCGGCCAGGCTGTGGCCCGACACGAACGCGTCAACCGACGGGAGCGCCGCCTGCATCCCGCCGGTCAGCGGCTCGTAGCCGGCCCGGCCCTTGTGCGGGTTGACCCAGACGACGGCGTGCGCCAGCCGGCGCAGCCGCGCCATCTGCTCGCGCAGCAGGTCGGGGCTCCCCCGCTCCCAGCCGTCGCTGCACACCACGACGACGGCGCCCCGGGCGGTGCCGCGCTGACCCCACCGGTCGAGGAAGGCCTTGAGCACCTCCCCGAGCCGCGTGCCGCCGGACCAGTCGGGGATCGCGGTCCCGCTGGCCGCGAGCGCCCGGTCGGGGTCGCGCAGCCGCATCTCCCGGGTCACGCGGGTCAGCCGGGTGCCGATCGTGAAGACCTCGGTGGAGGCCGGCCGGGCGCGCGCCGCCGCGTGGGCGAAGCGCAGCAGCGCGTCGGCGTAGGGGCTCATCGAGCCGGAGACGTCGACGAGCAGCACCACCCGCCGCGGCCGGGGCCGGGCCCGCCGGTGCAGCAGCCGGGTCACCTCGCCGCCGTCGCGCAGCGCCCGCCGCACCGTGCGCGCCGGGTGCACCGAGCCGTGCGCCGACGGCCGCCGGCGGCGGGCCGGGCGCATCGGCGACGCCGGGCGCACCAGCGCGAACAGCCGCCGCAGGTGCTCGCGCTCGGCCGGGGTCAGGTCGGCGACGTCGCGCTGGCGCAGCACCTCGTCGGCGGACGCGGCGACGGCGAGGTCGGCGGGGTCCTCGCCCTCCTCGCCGGCTCCGCCGCCCTCCTCGAGCGGCGCGCTGACGGCGGTCCGCGGCGGGGCCGACGCCGGGGGGCGTCCCCGCCGCGGGGCCTCGCCGCCGAAGTACGCGCTGAAGGCGGCGTCGTAGCGGTCGAGGTCGTCGGGGCCCGAGCACAGTGTCAGGCGGCCGGCCCAGTAGACGGCGGTGGCGTCCAGGACGTCGAGCGCCGCCACGGCCGCGAGCATGGCCTCGACCCGGTCCGGGGAGGCGCTGACACCGGCGGCGCGCAGCGTGCGGGCGAACCCCAGCACGACGGCGACGACACCGTGACGTGCTGGAACGACCCCGTCCGGAGGCTCGCCCTGAGCTCGCGAAGGGTGAGAGGGACGGGGTCCTTCGTCAGGCGCCACCGAAGAGCGCTCCCCGCGCGAGCGAGTGCACCCGGTCGGTGTCCTCGCGGTACTTGATCACCGCGCCGAGCGTGCGCGCGGCGAGATCGGGGTCGAGGTCGCGGGCGCCCAGGGCGTGCAGCGCGGTGGCCCAGTCCATGGCCTCGGCGACACCGGGCGGCTTGAGCAGGTCCAGCGTCCGCAGCTTCGCCGTCGCCCGGGCCACCTCGCGGGCCAACTGCTCGGTGACCTCCGGCAGCCGGGTGCGCAGGATGGCCACCTCGCGGTCGAAGTCGGGGTGCTCGAGCCAGTGGTAGAGGCAGCGGCGCTTGAGCGCGTCGTGCACCTCGCGGGTGCGGTTGGAGGTCAGCACCACCAGCGGCGGGACGTCGGCGCGCACGGTGCCCAGCTCCGGGATGGAGATGGTGAAGTCGGAGAGGACCTCGAGCAGGAACGCCTCGAACTCGTCGTCGGCGCGGTCGACCTCGTCGACCAGCAGCACGCTCGGGGAGTCCTCCAGCGCCTGCAGCAGCGGCCGGGCGAGCAGGAACCGCCGGTCGTAGAGCGAGGCCTCCAGCGACGCGGTGTCGGCCGTGGCGTGGGCGGCCTCGGCGGCGCGCAGGTGCAGCAGCTGGCGGCCGAAGTCCCAGTCATAGAGCGCCTGGCTGGCCTCGAGGCCCTCGTAGCACTGCAGCCGGTACAGCGGACGGCCGGTGATCGTGGCCAGCGCCCGTGCCAGCGCGGTCTTGCCGACGCCGGCCTCGCCCTCCAGGAACAGCGGCCGGCGCATGACCAGCGCCAGGTAGGCCGCGGTGGCCAGGCCCTCGTCGGGCAGGTAGCCGGTCGACCGGAGCGCGGCGGCCAGCTCCTCGGGGCCGCCGGGGAGGCCGTCGGTCCGGGTCGACGGCGCAGCCGTGGTCTCGGTCACGCCGCCGAGCATCCCACCTGACCAGGGACGCGACCCGGTGCCCCCGCAACGGTTGCAGACGACACGGCGGCCGGCCGGGAGTCGTCGTCTCCGGCCGGCCGCCGCCGCCTGTGCTGCGCCCGGTCAGGTCCGGGCGGTGGTGCTGTTACCGGTTCAGCGACCGATCTTGCCGTCGTTGTCGCGGTCCAGCTTGTCCTTGGCCTTCTGCACGAGGCCACGGTCGTCCTCGCGCCCGGTCGTCCCGGTCGTGTGGCGGCCCGTGCCGGCGACGCCGGCCTCGCCACCCTCGACCTCGATCTCCTCGCGGCGCACCTGCTCGGAGACCTGCTGCTGCTCGGTCACCGTCTGGGTGTCGAGGCGGACGCGCTCGACCGGCGTGGCCTCCTTGGACACCACGGGGCGCTCGGCATGCAGGACGACCTCGTGCTCCTCCTCGGAGATGGCCGGCCCGTCCATGGCGTTGCCGATGTTGGCGTCGGTGATCGGCTCGCGCTCGACCCGGACCTCCTCGCGGGAGACCGGCACGGTCTCGGTCACGTTCTCCGAGACGACGTACTTGCGCAGCCGCGCGCGGCCGGCCTCGACCCGCTGGGTGCCCACGTTGAGGTGTTCCTCGGAGCGGGTCATCGCGTTGTCGGTGGTCGGGCCGGAGGTGTCGTGGCCGACGGTGCCGCGGGTCTCGAGGTCGTCGCGTACGCCGTCACGGTCACGGTCCCGGCCGGCGGTCCCGGCGGTGCCCACGGTCCCGGTGCCGGCCGTCGTCAGGTCCTGCTGCGAGCGGCTCTGGTCCGTCGAGTAGGTGCCGGCGGTGCCGGTGTCCGTCCTCGTGGTCTGCGTCTGCGTGCCCGAGCCGAGGCCGTAGTACCGGTACAGCTCCTGCTCCTCCTGCGGGGAGAGGTGACCGTCGGTGTCGATCTTCGGTGCGTCCTTGACCTTGGCCTTGCTCACGCGGACGCGGAGGCCGTCGTTGGTCAGGTCGGCGTCGCGCAGCGGGACGAAGGACTCCTTGGTGCCGAACAGGCCGGTCCGCACCGTGGCCCACTCCGGCTGACCGGTCTCGTCGTCGAGGTAGACCTCGGAGGCCGAGCCGATCTTCTCGCCCGACTCGTCGTAGACGTCCTGGCCGATCACGCGGCTGATGGTGTCGGTGCCGATCATCGTCGTATCGCTCCCATCTGAGCTGTGGTGTGGCGGTCTCTAGATCAGTGACCGGGCTGGGCGGGGCGAAACGAGGGAGATCGACTCGGACACTTCGGTCGCTGAGCGTGGAGCAGCCGGTCCCGGGCCGGTACCGGCGCGTGCCGGGCGAATCCCCAGGTCACGGCGGGGTCACGGCCGTCAGGAGGGCCACGGACCCATCGCGACGACCCGTCACGCACCGCCACGACGCGGACGCCCGGGCGTGTCGCGCCCACCACAGCGACCCCTCCCCGGCGCGTCTGCCGGGCTCGGGCCCCCGCATCGGCTCTCCTGGGACCGTGCCGCCCCGTTCTCCGTACGACGACCTGGTGCACCCCCGCACGGTCAAGAAGCCCCCGCCGCAGGTGGCCGCCGAGCGCGACCTCGTGGTCGAGGACCCCAGCTCGGGGTTCGTCGGCGCCGTGATCCGCTGCGAGAAGGACGTCGTCCACCTCGAGGACCGCTTCGGGAAGGTCCGCGCCTATCCCCTCGGCCCGGGCTTCTGGGTCGACGGCCGGCCGGTCGTGCTGGTGCGCCCGACGCCGAAGGGCCCGGCGACGCCGACCCGCAGCGCCTCGGGCTCGACCTACGTGGCCGGTGCACGCGCCCGCGTCGCCCGCGAGGGCCGCATCTACGTCGAGGGCAAGCACGACGCCGAGCTGGTCGAGAAGGTGTGGGGCCACGACCTGCGCATCGAGGGCGTCGTCGTCGAGCCGCTGCACGGCGTCGACGACCTGCCCGGCATCGTGCGCGAGTTCCGCCCGTCGGAGGGCCGGCGGCTCGGCGTGCTCGTCGACCACCTGGTGCGCGGGTCGAAGGAGTCGCGGATCGCCGAGCAGGTGACCGGCGCGCACGCGCTCGTCGTCGGCCACCCGTTCATCGACATCTGGCAGGCGGTCAAGCCCTCCGTCGTCGGCATCCGCGCGTGGCCGACCGTGCCGAAGGGCGAGTCGTGGAAGGAGGGCGTCTGCCGCCGGCTCGGCTGGGAGGACGACACCGGCTACGTGTGGGCGCAGCGCATCCTCGCCCGGGTGCGGACCTGGACCGACCTCGAGCCCGCGCTCATCGGCCGGGTCGAGGAGCTCATCGACTTCGTCACGCTGGACTGACGACGACAGCGCGCATGATCAGGTGACCTGATCGTGCGGCGTCCCGGCTCACCGTCGGTGGTGAGCCAGGACGCGTCGCGGTGAGCCAGGACGGTCCTCCGTGGGCTCCCGTGGCGCCCGCCGTCACGATGGGACGACGACGGCCGCCGTCCCCACGCGGGAACGGCGGCCGTCGGCGCGCCGGAGGATCAGCTGGGCACGTAGTCGAACGTGTCCGGGTCGGGGCCGGTGCGCTCGCCGCGGTCGAGGCCGGTGATCGTCGCCATCTGACCCTGGTCGAGCTCGAAGTCGAACAGCGCGAAGTTCTCCTCCACCCGCTGACGGGTCACCGACTTCGGGAAGACGACGTCGCCGCGCTGGACGTGCCAGCGGAGCACGACCTGGGCCGGCGTCCGCCCCAGCGTCTCGGCGATGGCCACGATCGCGGGGTCGTCGAGCACCTTGCCCTGCGCGATCGGCGACCAGGCCTCGGTGACGATCTCGTGCTCGGCGTCGAAGGCGCGCACCTCGTCGTTGGCGAGGTAGGGGTGCGCCTCGATCTGGTTGACCGCCGGCCGCACCTCGGTCTCGGCGAACAGCCGGCGCAGGTGGTGCGGGTTGAAGTTGGAGACGCCGACCGCGCGGCACCGGCCGGACGCGTAGATCTCCTCCATGGCCTTCCACGTCTCGACGTAGTCGACGTCGATCGTCGGCAGCGGCCAGTGGACCAGGAACAGGTCCAGGTAGTCGAAGCCGAGGTCGGCCATCGTCTGGTCGAAGGCGCGCAGCGCGTCGTCGCGGCGGTGGAAGCCGTTGTTGAGCTTGCTGGTGACGAAGACCTCCGACCGGTCGATGCCCGACTCGCGGACCGCCTGGCCGACCTCCTTCTCGTTGCCGTACATCTCGGCGGTGTCGATGTGCCGGTAGCCGACCTCGAGCGCGGTGCGGGTCGCCTCGACGGTCTGGTCCGGCGGGATCTGGAAGACGCCGAAGCCCAGCTGCGGGATCTCGACGCCGTTGTTCAGGGCGATGGTGGGCACGGTGGCCACGGGCTCTCCTCTTCGATCGGGGACGGTGGGCGGCGCGCCACTCCATGGCGCGCCAAGCTCCGTTCGGTCCGCTACCCGCCGACCGCGTCCCCCACCCGTGCCGGTTCCGGCTCGGGAGCGCGACGCAGCAGCGGCGCGGCGGCCAGCGCCAGCACCGCGGCCCCCGCCGCGGCGAGCGCGGGCACGGCGAAGGCCGCCTCGGCGCCCCACGCGTCGACCGCCGCACCGGCCAGCGCGGAGCCCGCGGTGACGCCGAGCGTCAGCCCGGTGTTGGTCCACGACAGCGCCTCGGTGAGCGCGGCCCGCGGAACGCGCGACTCCACCAGCGACGCGCCCGACACCAGCACCGGCGCGACGGCGAGACCGGCGAGGAACCCGGCGCCCACCAGCAGCGGCAGGGAGGACACCGCCCACAGTCCCTGCGCGGCCAGCCCGAACGCGACGGCGGTGCCGAGGAAGCGCCCGGCGAGCGTCCCGCGCAGGCGGGCCACGCCGTAGGCCAGGCCGGCCACCAGGCTGCCGCCGGCGTAGAGCGCCAGCGCGAGGCCGGCGAGCGCGGGGACCCCCTGCTCCTCGGCGAAGCCCACGACGACGACGTCCATGGCGCCGAAGACGGTGCCCACGCCGACGTAGGCGAGCGTGACGACGACCACCGCGGGCCCGAGCGCGGCCCGCAGCCGGGAGGGGCCGCCGGCCGTCGCGGGCACGACCACGGGCTCGGTGTCCCGCTGGCGTGCCAGCCACAGCCCGCCGACCGTGCCGAGCACGATGCCGGTGGTGAAGCCCGCGGCCGGCGCGATCAGCGTGCCGAGCACCGTGACCAGCGGCGGCCCCACGACGAAGACGACCTCGTCGACGACGGACTCGAAGGCGAACGCGGTCTGCCGCCGCTCGGCGTCCTCGAGGGCCGCGGCCCACCGCGCACGGACCATCGCGCCGATCCCGGGCAGGCTGGCGCCGGTCAGGGCGCCGAGGAGGAACCAGGTCCAGCGGGGCGCGTCGCCGACCACGACGCCGACGAAGGCCAGACCGGTGACGAGGTAGGCGGCCATGGCGACCCGCAGCACCCGGCCCTGGCCGCGCCGGTCCATCGCCCGGGACCACAGCGGCCCGCCGACCGCGGCGGAGAGGGCGAGGGCGCCGGAGACCGCGCCGGCCAGCGCGTAGCTGCCGGACTCGCCCTCCACGAGCAGGACGGCGCCGAGGCCGAGCATCGGCAGCGGCAGGCGGGCGACCCACCCGGCGAGGGAGAACCACACGGCGCCGGGGACGGCGAACAGGCGGGCGTAGGGGCCGAGCAGGGGACGGAGGACGGTGCGGGGTGACACGGGCTTCTCGCGCTTCCTGGCCACAGGCGAGTGCGGGTCTGCCCGCCGGGCTCTCGGGTGGCGACCCGACCGTAACAACGCACCGCGGTCCCGTCGTCCGCGTTCACGGCTCGTGTGCGTGTCGTCACGTCAGGTCCATGAACGTTCATGCACCCTGGGCGGCGCCCGTCCCGCCGACCCGAGGAGCCCCGTGGCCCCCACCTCCCGGCCGCGTCCCCTGCGCGCCGTCCTCGTCCTGCTGCTCGCGCTCGCCGCGCTGCTCGTCCCCGGCACCGCCTCCGCCTCCGGCGGCGACGACGGCGCGGCGGAGGGCGCGAGCAGCGGCGGCGACTTCGCCGTGACCGTCAACGGCCGCACGTCGAATCCCGGCGCCGGCAACGAGTACCGCCTGCGCGACACCACGCCCACCGCCCCGATCGCCGTCCGCGGCCGGCACGTCACCTTCACGATCGCCCCGGCCACCCTCGGCGTGTACGACTACACGCTCACCGGCGCCCCGGACCCGCAGCGGATGGTCACCGCGCCGACCGTCGTCTTCGCCTCGAAGGTGCCGGTGCTCACCCCCGCCCAGCTGCGCGGCGTGCGGATCTCGGAGCTGCGGCTGCGCGACGACGTCCTCGTCGTCACGTTCGCCACGGCCTCCGGCGGCAAGCTCAAGGTCCAGGCGAAGGACGCCCCGCAGGGCGGCATCTTCCAGATGGAGCAGGAGTTCGGCGGCGCGGTCGAGTACGTGCACACCCTGGGCGCGGGCCTCTTCTACTTCGTCAACGAGTACACGGGGAAGATCAACTTCGGCAACGGCGTCGCCGCCGACGCCACGCACCAGATGCTGCTCGGCAAGGACAGCCCGCAGGTGGCCACCAAGCTCGAGCAGACGGCCACCACGACGCGCTGGTCGGTCGCCTCGGGCGGCCGCATGGGCGGGGTGCTCGGCGAGGACTCGATCGAACTCTCGGCCGGCGCCACCAACTGCACCAGCGACTGCCAGGCCCGCAACCGCATCCAGGGCTCGGTGCCGGTGCCCCCGGACCCGACGAACCCCACCCCGATCGGCTGACCCGCCGGCGGATGCACCGTCCGCGCAGCGAGTGATCCCGCATCCGCGGCTCCCCTCCACCCCGGGAGCCGCGGATGCGGCGTCCCGGGGATCCGGAGCCCCGAGCAGGGGGACGGCGTCGGCACCCGCGATTACATTGCGATCGTGACCTCCGCCGACCTGCCCGAGCCCCAGGTGCGCCCGTCCGACGGCGTGCCCGGCAGTGGCGGGCTGGTCGACCGGCACGGCCGGACCGCCACCGACCTGCGCGTCTCGCTCACCGACCGCTGCAACCTGCGCTGCACCTACTGCATGCCGCCGGAGGGCCTGCAGTGGCTGCCCAAGGCCGAGCAGCTCACCGACGACGAGGTCGCCCGGCTGGTGGGCATCGGCGTCGAGCGGCTGGGCATCCGCGAGGTCCGCTTCACCGGCGGCGAGCCGCTGCTGCGTCCGGGCCTCGTGGGCATCGTGGAGGCGGCCACCGCGCTGTCGCCGCGCCCCGAGGTCAGCCTCACCACCAACGCCATCGGCCTGGCCCGCGTCGCGCCCGCGCTGGCCGCCGCGGGGCTGGACCGGATCAACGTCAGCCTCGACACCCTCGACCGCGAGCGGTTCAAGCAACTGGCGTACCGCGACCGGCTCGACGACGTCCTCGCCGGGCTCGCCGCCGCCCAGGAGGCCGGGCTCACGCCGGTGAAGGTCAACGCCGTCCTGCTGCACGGGGTCAACGACTCCGACGCACTGCCCCTGCTCGACTTCTGCCTCGAGCACGGCTACCAGCTGCGGTTCATCGAGCAGATGCCGCTCGACGCCCACCACGCCTGGACCCGCGGCCGGATGGTCACCGCCGAGGACATCCTCGAGCAGCTGTCGGCCGCCCACGAGCTCACGCCCGACACCGAGGAGCGCGGGTCGGCGCCGGCCGAGCGCTGGCTGGTCGACGGCGGCCCGGCCACCGTCGGCATCATCGCCTCGGTCACCCGCTCCTTCTGCGGCACCTGCGACCGCACCCGGCTCACCGCCGACGGCCAGATCCGCAACTGCCTGTTCGCCCGCGAGGAGTCCGACCTGCGGACGGCGATGCGCGAGGGCGCCACCGACGACGAGCTGGCCGACCGCTGGCGGATCGCCACCCTGGCCAAGCTCCCCGGCCACGGCATCGACGACCCGAGCTTCCTGCAGCCGAGCCGGCCGATGTCGGCCATCGGGGGCTGACCTCCGTGGCCACCGACATCACCGTGCGGTACTTCGCCGGGGCCCGCGCGGCCAGCGGCGTGGACACCGAGACCTGCGCGGCCGGCACGCTCGAGGAGCTGGTCGGCCGGATCGTGGACGCACACGGCGAGCGCCTCGAGCGGGTGCTCACCGCCTGCTCGTTCCTCGTCGACGGAACGCAGACCCGCGACCGCTCGTTGCAGCTGTCACCCGGGGCGGTCGTCGACGTGCTGCCCCCCTTCGCCGGAGGATGACCGTCCCCTCGTGAGCTCGCCTCACCATACGAGCCCTCCCCACCCCCTCCCCGCCTCCGAGGCGACGCCGTGATCGAGTGGCTGCTCGTCCTCGTCGGCGTCCTGCTGGTCCTCGCCTGCGCCGCCTTCGTGGCCTTCGAGTTCTCCCTGGTGACCGTCGACCGGCCCACCGTCGAACGCGAGGTCGAGGCCGGCGTGCGCGGGTCGGCCGGGGTGCTCGCCGCCCTCAAGACCCTCTCCACCCAGCTGTCGGGCGCCCAGCTCGGCATCACCGTGACCAACCTGGCCATCGGCTTCGTCGCCGAGCCCTCGATCGCCGCCCTGCTGCGCGGGCCGCTGGAGGCGGTCGGCCTGTCCGGCGGCGCCGCCCGGTCGGTCTCGATCACCCTGGCGCTCGTCCTGGCCACGGCGCTGACCATGGTGTTCGGCGAGCTGGTGCCGAAGAACGTGGCCATCAGCGAGCCGCTGCGCACCGCCCGGGCCGTGTCGGGCTTCCAGCGGGGCTTCACCCGCTCGACCTCACTGGTCATCCGCTTCCTCAACGGCTGGGCCAACGCCCTGCTGCGCCGGCTGTTCGGCGTGGAGCCGCAGGAGGAGCTGGCCTCGGCGCGCTCGCCGGAGGAGCTGACCTCGCTGGTCCGCCGCTCCGGCCGGCAGGGCACGCTCCCGGCCGAGACCGCCGTCCTGCTCGAGCGGGGGCTCGCCTTCGGTGAGCTGCGGGCCAGCGACGCGGCCACCCCGCGCACCCGCATGACCACCGTGCTCGACGACGCCCCGGTCGCCGAGGTGCTCCGGGCCGCCCGCGACTCCGGGCACTCGCGCTTCCCCGTCGTCTCCGGGGCCGGCGTCGACGACGTCGTCGGCATGGTCCACGTGAAACACGCCCTGGCCGTCCCGCGTGACCGGCGCGGCGACACCCCGGTCACGGCGGTCATGCTCCCGGCGCTGTTCGTCCCGACGTCGCGGCGGCTCGACGACCTGCTCGGCGACCTGCGCCGCGGCGGGCTGCAGATGGCCGTCGTCGTCGACGAGTACGGCGGCACCGACGGCGTCGTGACCATCGAGGACCTCGTGGAGGAGATCGTCGGCGACCTCACCGACGAGTACGACCAGGAGACCGGCGACGACGTCGTCGACCGCGGCGACGGCACCTGGTCGGTGCCGGGCCTGCTGCGCCCCGACGAGGTGGCCGCAGCCACCGGGCTGGCGGTCCCCTCCGACCGGCACTGGGAGACCCTCGGCGGCCTGGTGCTGCACGTGCTCGGCCGGATCCCGGAGGTCGGCGACCGGATCGAGGCGCGGCCCACCCTGCCGCCGGAGCTCGCCGCCGAGGCCGAGGGCCTGCCGGCGGGCGTGTGGGTCGAGGTCGAGAAGGTCGACGGCACCCGCGTGGAGCGGGCCGTCGTCGGCGAGGTGCCCGCCACCACCGGCGACGAGGACGAGGAGGACGACCGTGGGTGACTGGGTCGGCGTGCTCGTCGCCGTCGTGCTGCTGCTGGCCAACGCCTTCTTCGTCGGCGCGGAGTTCGCGCTGATCTCCGCCCGCCGCTCGTCGATCGAGCCCATGGCCGACGCCGGCTCCCGCCGCGCCCGCACGACGCTCGCCGCGATGGAGCGGGTCTCGCTCATGATGGCCGGCGCGCAGCTGGGCATCACCGTCTGCTCGCTCGGCCTCGGCGCGATCGGCGAGCCCGCGGTGGCGCACTTGCTGGAGCCGGTCTTCACGGCGCTGGCGGTGCCCGAGGCGCTGGTGCACCCGATCTCCTTCGTGCTCGCGCTGACCGCCGTCGTCGCGCTGCACGTGGTGATCGGCGAGATGGTGCCGAAGAACCTGGCGCTGGCCGGGCCCGACCGGGCCGCGCTGGCGCTGACCCCGCCGCTGGCCGCCGTCGTCACGGTGCTCAAGCCGGTCATCGTGACGCTCAACGCGCTGGCCAACGGCGTCCTGCGGCTGATCGGCATCACCCCCCGGGCCGAGGTGACCAGCGCGTTCACCCGCGACCAGGTGTCCGGCCTGTTCGACGAGTCCCGCGCCGGCGGCCTGCTCGGCGAGCGGGACCACGCGCTGCTCACCGGCGCGCTGGGCCTGGAGGAGCGCGACACCCGCTCGGTGCTCATCCCGCGGGCCGCGCTGACCGTCGTCGGCCCCGACGACGACACCGCCGCGGTCGAGCGGGCCGCGGCCACCACCGGCTTCTCCCGCTTCCCGGTGGCCGTCGGCGACCGGCTGCTCGGCTACGTGCACGTCAAGGACGTGCTGCAGGCCGACGGCGCCCCCGAGCCGCGGGTCCGGGACATCACCCGGCCGCTGCCGCGCGTGGCCGCCGAGGACGACCTGCGCCGCACGCTGGCGGTCATGCAGGCCGGGCGGGCACAGTTCGCCGCGGTCACCGACGCGGGCCGGGTGGTCGGCGTCGTGGCACTGGAGGACATCCTGGAGGAGCTGGTCGGCGAGATCCGCGACGCTGCGCACCGGGGTACGGAGAGGACGGGACGACGATGAGCTTCATCGACAAGGCCAAGGCGAAGGCCGAGGAGCTGCTGGGCCGGGCCGAGGAGGTCTACGGCGAGTCGCACGGCGACGCCGCCGCCCAGGTGGCCGGGGAGGCCCACCGCCTGGAGGGCGAGGTGGAGCTCGAGGAGGAGCGCGCCGAGGAGGCCGCGCACGGGCACCGCGAGGTCCGCCCGACCGACGAGGACGGCCGCACCGCCGGCTGAGCCGCCGGCGCCTCGGCCGTCCGGTCCCTCAGCGGTCGAGGCGCAGGGCGACCAGGGCGACGTCGTCCTCCGGACGGCCGTGCACGAGCCGCTCGATGACCTCGTCGCACAGCTCGTCGAGCGGGAGCCCGCCGAGCTCGGCGACGGCGTCGGTGAGCAGCGCCAGCCCGGCGTCGAGGTCGAGACCGCGCCGCTCGACCAGGCCGTCGGTGAACAGCAGCACCGTGGAGCCGGCCTCGAGCACCAGCGAGCTCTCGGCGCGGACGCTGGCCGGGTCGACGCCGAGCAGCAGGTCGCCCGGCAGCACCGGCAGCACGACCGGCCGCCCGGCGGGGTCGAGCACCAGGGGCGGGAGGTGGCCGGCGCTGGCCCAGCACATCCGCGTGCGGCCGGCCGCGGCCTCCGCCGGCGTGCGCTCGAAGCGGGCGACGGCGACGGTGGCGTAGGTGTCGACGCCGAGGGTCGTCATCGCCTCGTCGAGCCCGCGCAGCACCTCGGCCGGGCCGGCACCGCTGTAGGCGGCCACGCCGCGCAGCAGGGACCGCAGCTGGCCCATGGCCGCCGCGGCCGCGGTGTCGTGGCCGACGACGTCGCCGATGACCAGCGTCGTCGCCCCGCCCGGCTGGGGGAACGCGTCGTACCAGTCGCCGCCGACGCGGGCCGCCTCGGCAGCCGGCGTGTAGCGGACCTCGATCGCGCCCAGCCCGGAGCCGCGCGGATCGGTGAGCAGGCTGCGCTGCAGGGCCTCGGCCAGCTGGCTCTGGCGGGCGAAGAGCCGGACGTTGTCCAGCGCCAGCCCCACCCGGCCGGCCACCTCGCGGGCGGTGATCGGGTCCACGCGGGCGGCACTGCGGGCGTCACCGGCGAGGAAGGTGAGGGCGCCGATCACCCGGTCGCGGCCCGGCAGGGGGACGGCGAGCACCGCCGGGGCGCCCAGCTCGCGGTAGAGCCGGGCGGCCTCGTCGTCCTCGATGGCCGCCAGCACCGCCTCGCCGTCGGCGGTCACCGTCTCCCCCGCCAGCGCCCGCATCACCGGGGCGGCCGACGGCATCCCCGGCAGCCGGACGCCGGCGTAGCGGGTCAGCACGTCGCGGCGATCGGGGTCCCGGTGCCAGGAGCCGAGGTCGCGCGGCCGGCCCTCGTCGTCGAGGACGGTGAGCAGGCAGGCCTCGCCGAGCTCGGGCACCACCAGGCGCGGGATCCGGCGGACCGCCTCGCCGAGGTCGAGGGTGGCGGTCAGCTCGGCGCCGACGCGGGCGAGCAGGGCCAGCCGGTCCTGCGCGGTGCGGCGGACGGTGACCTCGGAGAAGTAGAGCGCCAGGCCCGCCTGCAGCGGGACCGCGCTGACCTCGAACCAGCGGTTGAGCGGCTCGGGGTAGAACGCCTCGACCGTCCGGGCGGAGCCGGTGGCCACCACCTCGCGGTAGGCCGCACCGAACTCGTTGTCGCGGTTGGCGGGGAAGGCGGCCCAGTAGCAGGCGCCGACCAGCTCGTCCCAGGTCTTCCCGACGACGTCCTCGCCGTGCCGGTTGACGTAGGTGACCCGCCAGTCGCGGTCGATGGCCATGTAGCCCAGCGGCATCGCCTCGAGGACCGGATCGCGCTCAGGAGCGGCCAGGAGACACCTCACTGTGGTCCGGCCGCGGTCCGCGGGCACGCCGGGGGGTGCACCCCGCCCTTGGAGTCCCGCACCGTTGTGTCACGCGTCCCTACCGCCGGTCAAGGTGACGGGCAGCTCCGGTACCGAGACGCGACGGAACGCCTACGGGCAGGCGACCCACTCCTCGTCGCCGTCGGTGAACACCTGGCGCTTCCAGATCGGCAGCCGCTTCTTGACCTCGTCGACCAGCTCGGCGCACGCGGTGAAGGCCTCGCCGCGGTGGGCGGAGCTGACCGCGCAGGCCAGGGCGACGTCGCCGATGCCCAGCAGGCCGACCCGGTGGGAGACGGCGACCGCGCGGATCCCGGGGCGGGCGGCGAACTCCTGGGCCAGCTCGGTGATCACCTGCTCTGCGGTGGGGTGGCCGACGTACTCCAGCTCGGTCACCGACCGGCCGCCGTCGGAGTCCCGGACGACGCCGGCGAAGGAGACGACGGCGCCGGCACCGGCGTCGGCCACCGCCTGCTCGTGCTCGGCGACCGACAGCGGCTCGTCGACGACTCTGGCGATCAGGTGGCCGGCGATCACGGGCCCGAAGCTACCCCGCCGGGGGGCACGTCGAGGTCGACCGGGTCGGCCAGGCCGGTGCAGTCGACCTCGGTGACGGCGTGCGCAGCGAGGTAGCGGCGGGCGCCCTCGTCGCCGGTCGCCGTCGCCGCCACCTCCGCCCAGGAGTCGCGGCCGAGCAGCACCGGGTGCCCCCGGACGCCGTCGTAGGTGGCCACCGCCACCGCGTCCGGAGCGGCGTGCGCGGCGACCGCGCGCAGCGCCTCCGGCGTCATGCCCGGCATGTCCACGAGGGTGACCAGCGCGGCGTCCACCCTGCCCGGCCAGCCGCGCAGCCCGTCGAGGCCGGTGCGCAGGCTGGAGGCCATGCCGGTCTCCCAGTCGCGGTTGGCCAGCACCGTGGCGCCGGTCAGGTCGGCCGTCTGCCAGACGTCGACCGCGCGGGCGCCGAGGACGACGAGCACCGGGTCGCACACCGCCCGCGCCGTCCGCACCGCGCGCTCCACGAGCAGGCTGCCGCCGTACTCGACCAGCGCCTTGGGCATGCCGTAGCGGCGTCCCCCGCCCGCGGCGAGGACGAGACCGGCCACCGTGCTCACCCCGGCCACCCTGCCAGAGCGACAGAAGTGGCCATCTCTGTCGCTCTTCAGCGGGCGTAGACGGTGACCTCGGAGGCCTTGACCACCGCCCACACCGCCGAGCCGGGGGCCAGGCCCAGCTCGGCGAACGCGGTCGCGGTGACGTCGGCGAGCAGCGGCACCTCCCCGTCGAGCTCGCAGCGCACCGTCGCGCCGTGCGGCGTCGCGCCGGCCACGGTCAGCAGCCAGGCGTTGCGCGGGCTGCCCTCCGGGCGCGCCGGGTAGAGCGCCACCGACTCGGGGCGCACCGCCACCAGCACCGGGCCCTGCGCGGGCTCGGCCACGGCCACCACCCCGCCGCCGTCTAGGCGCACGCTCAGCGCGTCGGCGGTCCCGGGCAGCAGCGAGAGCCCGACCAGGCGGGCGACGTAGTCGGTGCGCGGGTGGCGGGCGACGTCGGACGGCGTCCCCGCCTGCACCACCCGGCCGTCCTCCACGACGACGACGCGGTCGGCCAGCGCCATGGCGTCGACCGGGTCGTGGGTGACCAGGACCGTGCTCCCGGCGTAGTCGGCCAGGTGCCGGCGCAGCTCGGCGCGGACGGCGAGCCGGGTGCGGGCGTCCAGGGCCGAGAGCGGCTCGTCGAGCAGCAGCAGCGCGGGGTCGCCGACCAGCGCGCGGGCCAGCGCCGCCCGCTGGGCCTGCCCGCCGGAGAGCTGACCGGGCCGCCGGTCGCCGAGCCCGTCGAGCCCGACCCGCTCGATCCAGGCGGCGGCCGCGGTCCGGGCCGCCGTCCGGGAGGCGCCCCGCGTGCGGGGGCCGAAGGCGACGTTGTCCAGCACCGACAGGTGCGGGAACAGGAGGGAGTCCTGGAACACCATCCCGAGCGGCCGGCGGTGGGCGGGCAGGTGCACCCGCGCGGCGACGTCGTCCCAGGTGGTGCCGTCGACGGCGACCCGGCCGCCGTCGGGGGCGAGCAGGCCGGCGAGCACCCGCAGCAGCGTGGACTTCCCCGCGCCGTTGGGGCCGAGGACGGCGAGCACCTCCCCGTCGGCGACCCCGAGCTCGACGTCGACGGTGAGCGGACCCCGGCGGACGACGACGTGCGCCGACAGGCTCATGCCGCGGCTCCCCGCCCGAGCCAGCGGTCACGCAGGAGCAGCAGCGTGGCCACCGAGACGACCAGCAGCACCAGCGAGAGCACGATCGCCGCCTGCGGGTCGCGCTGCAGCGCCAGGTACACCGCCAGCGGCATCGTCTGCGTCGTCCCCGGGAAGTTGCCGGCGAAGGTGATGGTGGCGCCGAACTCGCCGAGCGCCCGCGCCCAGCAGAGCACCGCGCCGGCGGCGACGCCCGGGGCCACCAGCGGCAGGGTGACCCGGCGGAACGTCGTCCAGCGGTCGGCGCCGAGGGTGGCGGCGGCGTCCTCGTACCGGACGTCGGCGGCCCGCAGCGCCCCCTCGACGCTGATGACCAGGAACGGCATGGCCACGAACGTCTCGGCGATGACGACGGCGGCGGTGGTGAACGGGATGGTCAGCCCGAACGCCTCGTCCAGCCAGCGCCCGACGATGCCCTGCCGGCCCAGCACGAGGAACAGCGCGACGCCGCCCACCACGGGCGGCAGCACCAGTGGCACCGTGACCAGCGCGCGCAGCACCGCCCGCCCGCGCGCCCTGCTGCGCGCGAGCACCCAGGCCAGCGGCACGCCGAGGACGACGGAGACCGCGGTGGCCAGCGTGGCCGACACCAGCGACAGCCGCAGCGCCTGCCCGACGCCGGGCGCGACGAGCAGGGTGCCCAACTGCGACCACGGCGTCCGGACCAGCAGCGCGACGAGGGGCAGGACGAGGAAGACGACGGCGAGGGCCGCCGGGACGAGCAGCGGCGCCGGGGTGCGGGCGCGCCTCACGGGGTGCGGAAGCCCGCGTCCTCGAGCGCCTGCTGTCCCTCGTCGGAGAGCACCAGGTCGACGAAGGCCCGCGCCGCCCCGGGGTTGGGCGCGGCCGCGAGCGTGCAGAGCGGGTAGTCGTTGACGGCGTCCTCGGCCTCGGGGACGGCGATGCCCTCGACGGCGTCCCCGGCGGCGGTGACATCGGTGGCGTAGACCAGCGCGGCGTCGACCTCGCCGAGCTCGACCTTGGTCAGCGCGGCGCGGACGTCCTCCTCCTGGGTGTCGGGCCGCGGGGTCACGCCGGCGGCGGCGAAGACGTCCTCGGCGGCCGTGCCGCACGGCACCTCGGGGGCGCACACGGCCAGCGCGAGCTCCTCGCGGGCGAAGTCGGCCAGGCCGGTGACGCCGGCGGGGTTGCCCGCGGGGACGGCGATCTGCAGGACGTTGCCCGTGAAGACCGTCGGGTCGCCGTCGGCCAGGCCGGCGTCGGTGACCACGGCCATCTGGGCGTCGTTGGCCGCGGCGAAGACGTCGGCCGGGGCGCCCTGGGTGAGCTGGGTGGCCAGCGCGGAGCTGCCGGCGAAGTTGAACTGCACGGTCAGGCCGTCGTGCTCCTCCTCGAGCCGCTGCCCGAGGTCGGTGAAGACGTCGGTGAGCGAGGCGGCGGCGAAGACGGTGAGCGTGCCGCCGGGACCGCCGTCGTCCCCCGACGCCGTGGCCCCCGCGTCCGCGCACCCGGTGACCGCCAGGGTCACCGCCGCCAGCCCCGCCGCGATCCGTCCGCTCCGCATGCGCGGGACAGTAGCCGCACAACCCCCGCGGGTGCGGAGAGCGTTACGGGACGTCGACGCTCACCTGCGTCGCCTTGACCGTGGCGACGGCGCGCACGCCCACCTCGAGGCCCAGCTCGTCGGCGGCCTCGCGGGACATCAACGAGACCAGCCGGAACGGCCCGGCCTGGATCTCCACCTGCGCCATGACCGTGTCGCGGACGACGCGCGTGACGATGCCGGCCAGCCGGTTGCGCGCCGAGGACCCGCGGGTGGTGCCCGGCTCGGGCGCCTCGTGCAGCGCGGTGGCGAGGGTGGCGAGGTCGGCGCCGTCGACGTGCGCCGGGCCGCTCCCCTCCCGGGACGCCGGCAGCCGACCGCTGTCGATCCACCGCCGCACCGTGTCGTCGCTGACGCCGAGCAGCGCCGCGGCCTCGGCGATCCGGTAGCGCGCGCTCACGCCGCGCGACCCTAGTCGCCGGTACGACAGGACCCGACCCCACGCCGCGGGCGGTGGACGGCGGGCCGGCGTCCACAGGCGGTCCCGCACCGCGGCGGGTACCGGCGCGACCATCGGGGGGTGTTCGACGACGCCTGGCTGACCGACCTCCTCCGCGCCCGCGGCGGCCTGCTGACCGACGCCGGCGTGGCGTCGGAGCTCGCCGCCACCCTGGCCGCGCGCTCCCCGGTGGTCGACGGCACGGGCGCCGTCACGCGCGAGCTGCTGGCCGCCCTCGCCGACACGTGGGAGCGCGGGTGGCAGCCGGCCGACGTGGTGCACGCCGCGCGGAAGGAGGCGACCGCCGCCGCGGTGCCGCTGGTCGTGGCGCTCATCGCCGAGGACGCGCGCCGCACGGATGCCGCGGCCCGCGCGCCGGAGGCCTGGCTCGAGCAGCTGCGCGAGCTCGGGGTGGCGGCTGCGGGCGATCCCGATCCCGGGGTGGTGGGCGCGTGGCAGCGCAGGGAGGGCCGGCCGCCGCTGGACGCGTGGCGCACCGTGCTGCGCCTGGCCGGGCTGCTGCGGACCACCGCGCGCCTGGAGGTCCTCGTCCCGCCACCGTCGCGCTGGGGCCCGGGCACGCGACGCGCGGCGGCCGCCGCCCCCGACGACGCCCGCGTGCTGCGGCGGATCCGGGCGCTGCTGGCCAAGGCCGAGTCCACCGAGTTCCCGGACGAGGCCGAGGCGCTCACCGCCAAGGCGCAGGAGCTCATGACCCGGCACGCGGTCGACACCGCGCTCCTGGCCGGCGGACCGCAGGCGCGCACGGACGTGGCGACCCGGCGGGTGCACGTCGAGGACCCGTACGTGCAGGCCAAGGTCCAGCTGCTCGGCGCGGTCGCCGACGCCAACGGCGTGCGGCTGGTCTGGTACCGCGGCCTGGGCATCGCCACGCTCGTCGGGGTCGCGGCCGACCTCGACGCGGTGGAGCTGCTGTTCACCTCGCTGCTGCTGCAGGTCGGCCAGGCCCTCGGCGCGGCCGAGCGGGCGGCGGGCCGGCGGTCGGCGTCGCGCGCGTTCCGGCGGGCGTTCCTGCTCGGCTACGCCGGCCGGATCGGCGAGCGGCTGACCAGTGCCCGGGAGCGGGCGACCCGGGAGGCCGCGGCCGAGCAGGGCGTCGACCTGCTGCCGGTCCTGCGCTCGAGGCAGGTCGCCGTCGACGACGCGTTCGCCGAGCTGTTCCCGCGCGTGCGCAGCAGCCGCAGCCGCGCCTCCGTCGACGGCTCGGGTTTCTGGGCCGGCCGCATCGCCGCGGACTCCGCCGACGTCGGCACCCGCCGCGCGCACCTGCGGTGAGATCCCGCCCGGCGGCCGGGGCACCGGCGTTCCGTTTGCCGATCTCGGCCTCCGGGGAGTGGGGCCCGGTGTCACGCACCCCCAGTCCCCACCCCGCCGGCGGCTCGGCCTCCGTCCGGACCCGCCGGCTGCGCGAGACGGCGCACGACGTCCTCGGCTTCGACGGCTTCCGCCCGGGCCAGGAGCGGGCGATGCAGTCCGTGCTGTCCGGCCGGGACACGCTGGCGGTGCTCCCCTCCGGCGCCGGCAAGAGCGCGGTCTACCAGGTCGCCGGGCAGCTGCTCGACGGGCCGGTCGTGGTCGTCTCGCCGCTCATCGCGCTGCAGCGCGACCAGGTCGAGCGGCTCGCCGAGCTCGGCGAGGAGGCCGGCCGGGCCGCGCAGCTCAACTCCAGCCTGTCCGCCGGTGACCAGCGCGCCGCCCTCGAGGGCCTCGGGGACGGAACGGTCCGCTTCCTCTTCCTGGCGCCCGAGCAGCTGACCAAGCCCGAGGTGGTCGACGCCGTCCGCGACGCCGGTCCCGCGCTGTTCGTCGTCGACGAGGCGCACTGCGTGTCGGCGTGGGGGCACGACTTCCGCCCCGACTACCTGCGGCTGGGGCAGGTCGTCGAGCAGCTGGGCCACCCGACCGTGCTCGCCCTCACCGCCACCGCCGCCCCGCCGGTGCGCGCCGAGATCGTCGAGCGGCTGTCGATGCGCGACGCCGAGGTCGTCGTCGCCGGCTTCGACCGCCCCGAGATCCGCCTGGAGGTCGACCACCACGCCGACGCGCACGCCAAGCGCAGCGCGGTGATCGACCGCGCGGTCGCCGAGGTCGAGGCCGGCCGCGGCCCGGGCATCGTCTACAGCGCCACCCGCAAGGGCACGCTCGACCTCGCCGAGGCGCTCACCGAGCGCGGCCTCCGGGCCCGGCCGTACCACGCGGGCCTGAAGAAGAGCGAGCGCGAGGACACCCAGCGCGCCTGGATGGACGACGAGCTCGACGTCGTCGTGGCCACCACGGCCTTCGGGATGGGCATCGACAAGCCCGGCACCCGCTTCGTCGTGCACGCCGAGCCGGCCGACTCCGTCGACAGCTACTACCAGGAGATCGGCCGGGCCGGCCGCGACGGCGAGGCGGCCCTGGCGGTGCTGGTCTACCGGCAGGAGGACCTCGGCCTGCGCCGGTTCTTCGCCGCCGGGGCCCCCGCCGAGGAGGAGCTGCAGCAGGTCGCCGGGCTGGTCGCCGCCGCGCCCGCGGCGGGCGTGGAGGAGGGCGTCGACGTCAGGCAGCTGCGCGAGGAGACCGGCCGCGGCGCCACCCCGCTGGCGCGCGACCTCAACCTGCTCGAGCAGGTGTCGGCCGTCGTCCTCGACGAGGAGGGCGCCGCGCACCCGGCCGAGGGCGCGCCCCCGCCCGGCGAGGCCGCCGCCGCGGCGCGCGAGCTGGCCGAGCACCACGAGCGGGTCGACCAGAGCCGCGTGGAGATGATGCGCGGCTACGCCGAGACCACCGAGTGCCGCCGGCAGTACCTGCTCGGCTACTTCGGCGAGCAGCTCGAGGAGCCCTGCGGCAACTGCGACAACTGCTCGGCCGGCACCTCCCACGAGCAGCCCGCGGGCGGCGACGCCGACACCCCCTTCCCGCCGGAGACCCCCGTGGTCCACACGGAGTGGGGCCCGGGCGTGGTCATGCGGGTGGAGGACGACCGCGTCGTCGTGCTGTTCGAGGAGGTCGGCTACAAGACGCTCGCGCTCAAGGCCGTGGAGGCCAACGACCTGTTGCAGGTCCGCAGCGCCTGACGCCGCAGGACCCCGACGGGCATGCTGTGCGCCACGTCACACGACCCGACCAGGAAGAGGCGGCACATGGCATCGACACCACGGTCACCGCTCGGCGACGAGGCACTCGACCAGCTGCTCGCCCACGCGCGCCTGGACCTCACCACCGAACGCCGGACGGCCGCGGGACCCGCCGTGACCATGGTCCTGGGGCTCTACGACAGCCTCGACGAGATCGCGGTGGGCGAGACGCCGCCGGCCTCCGCCTTCGACGCGCGGTGGGAGTGAGGACGTGCAGCCCTCCGAGCTCACCATCGCCGAGGCCGCCCGGCAGATCGAGCAGCGCGCCCTGTCCCCGGTCGACCTCGTGCAGTCCGCGCTCGACCGCATCGCCGAGGTCGAGGACCGGCTCAACGCCTTCGTCGTCGTGACCGCCGACCAGGCACTGGAGGCCGCCCGGCAGGCGGAGCAGGAGATCACCGGCGGCGGGTACCGCGGTCCCCTGCACGGCATCCCGGTGGGCATCAAGGACCTCTACGACGTCGCGGGCCTGCCCACGACGTCGAGTTCGGCGGTCCGCTCCGACCACCGGGCGACGGAGGACTCGGCCTGCGTCGCCCGGCTCCGCGACGCCGGCGCCGTCGTGGTCGGGAAGACCCACACGCACGAGTTCGCCTACGGCGTGCTGACCCCGACGACGAGGAACCCGTGGGACACCGGTCGCGTGCCCGGCGGCTCGAGCGGCGGGTCCGGCGCGGCGGTGGCCGCCGGCGAGTGCCTGGTGGGGATGGGCACCGACACCGGCGGGTCGATCCGCATCCCGTCGTCGGTGTGCGGCACCGTCGGGCTCAAGCCGACCTTCGGCCGGGTCTCGCGGTACGGGATCACGTCGCTGTGCTGGTCGCTCGACCACGCCGGCCCGCTCACCCGCACCGTGCGCGACGCCGCCCTGTCCCTCCAGGTCCTCGCCGGCTTCGACGCCCGCGACCCGGGATCGGCGAAGGAGCCGGTGCCCGACTACACCGCCGACCTGGACGCCGGGGTCCGTGGGCTGACGCTGGGAGTCCCGACCAACTACTTCTTCGACGACGTCGACCCCGAGGTTGAGTCGGCCGTCCGGGAGGCCATCGGCGTCCTCGAGGCCCAGGGGGCGACGCTGCGCGATGTCGAGATCCCCTACGCCGACCAGATGATGGCCGTCGAGTTCGGGGTCCTCGTGCCCGAGGCCAGCGCCTACCACCAGGAGATGCTGCGGCACTCCGGGGAGAAGTACACCGAGGACGTCCGGGTGTTCCTCGACGCCGGCGAGACGGTGCTCGCCACGCAGTACATCAAGGCCCTCCGCGTCCGCACGCTGGTGCAGCAGGCGTTCCGCCGGGCCTTCGAGGGCATCGACGCGTTGGTGTGCCCGACGTTGCCCGCCGCCGCGGCCGCGGTCGGGCAGCGGACCTTCACCTTCCCCGGCGGGAGGGAGAAGGCGGTGATCGACGCCTGGGTCGGCCACTCGGCCCCGGGGAACGTCACCGGCCTGCCGGCGCTGTCCGTGCCGTGCGGCTTCACGTCGGGCGGGCTCCCGATCGGGCTGCAGGTCATCGGCCGGCCCTTCGACGAGGGAGGCGTCCTGCGCGTGGGCCAGGCGTACGAGACCGCGACCGACTGGGGGTCCCGGCGCCCCCCGCTGTAGGAGGACGCTCACGCCGACGCTGCACCCGCGCCGTCAGCCGACCGGCAGCGCGCCCAGCGCCCGGCCGGCCTCGCGCGCGGCGCTCAGCGCCGTCGCGTGCATCTCGGCCGCCGCGTCGGTGAACGCGTCCAGCGCCGGGTTGACGCCGACCAGCGTGAACTCCCGCTCGACGACGGTCAGGTCGGCCCCCCAGACGTCGGCGAGGATCCGGCGCAGGTAGGCCGTGGAGTGGTCCCAGCCCTCCCGCGGGGTGCCCGCGCCGTAGGCCCCGCCGCGGACGGTGGCCAGCACGGTGGGCGTCCCGGCGAGCAGCGGCGCGGAGCCACCGGCGGCCCGCGGGTCGGCGATCACCAGGTCCATCCACGCCTTGACGTGCTGGGAGACGCCGAAGTTGTACAGCGGCACGGCGAGCAGGACCGCGTCGGCCGAGGTCAGCTCGTCGACCAGGGCGGCGCTGAGCGCCAGCGCGGCGCGTTGCTCGGGGCTGCGCAGGGCCTCCGGCGTCCCCGCGCCGGACACGGCCGCCGCCCAGGCGCCGGCGGGCAGGGGGTCGAGGCCGACGTGCCGGCGGACGACCGCGTCGCCGGGGTGGGACTGCTGCCACTCGGCCTCGACGACGTCGGCGATCTCGCGGCTCGCGGAGCTCTCGGGACGGATGGTGGCGTCCAGGCGGAACAGGGTCACGGCGGTCTCCCAGGGAGAGGAACGGAGGGTGTCCCCGGGTGGCGGCGCTGCCGGCGGGGTGGCCACAACGTTCCGCTGTGGGATGTTCTGTGTCAAGAAGTTCTTGGAACGGACGGCTGCTCGACCGGCTCGGTACCGTGGACGGCGTGACGGCGACCGAGGACCCCGGCGTGGCGGCCCTGGACTCCGCGCTGGCCGAGGACCTCACCTGGCTGCTGCAGCGCGTCGGCAGCGGCCTCGTCGGCGCCCTGGACCACGTGGCCCGCCGGCACGGCGGCAGCCTCCGCAGCGTCGTCGTCCTGCGGCTGCTGGCCGCCTGCCCGCCGGCGACCCAGCTGGCCCTCGGCTCGGCCGCCGGCCTGGACAAGACGACGGTCACCTCCGCCCTCGACGCGCTGGAGCGGGCCGGCTGGGCCGTGCGCCGCCCGTCCGCCCACGACCGGCGCGCCCGCCTGGCCGAGATCACCGACGCCGGCCGCTCCTGGCTGGCGGCCGTCGAGCCCGAGCTGGCCCGGGTCGAGCACGAGCTCCTGGCCGACCTCCCCGCCGGCGACCGCGAGCACCTCGTGCGCACGCTGCAGCGGCTGGCCTCCGGCTCCTTCGCCGCCGCCGCACCCCCGTCGGGCTCCTGCGTCTGAGTCCCCCGACCGGGGTCTCCGGCCGGCTCGCCCTGCGGGACCGCGGCTCCCCGTCGATGATCAAGGCTGGAGAGCCGGGCGCCTCGCCCGGAGCGGGAGGAGAGCGCACGTGAAGGTCCTCGGCATCAACGCCATCTACCACGACCCGGCGGCGGCGCTCGTCGTCGACGGCAGGGTCGTGGCCGCGGCCGAGGAGGAGCGCTTCAGCCGGCGCAAGCACGGCAAGCGGCCACTGCCCTGGAGCGCCTGGGAGCTGCCCGAGCTGTCGGCGGCCTGGTGCCTGGCCGAGGCCGGCATCCGCCCCGAGGAGCTCGACGCCGTCGCCTACTCCTTCGACCCCGCGCTCATGGGCACGCCGGAGGAGTCGGGCCTGTTCGACGACGGCGACACCATGCGCAAGCGGTACGCCGAGATGGCGCCGGACTTCCTGGCGCACGCGCTGCCGGGGCTCGACCCGGCGAAGGTCCGCTTCGTCAAGCACCACGTCGCGCACGCCGCCTCCGCCGGCAAGGCCGCGCCGCAGCGGGACAACGCGGTGCTCGTCCTCGACGGCCGCGGCGAGGCGCACAGCCACCTGGCCGGCCGCTACGTCGACGGGCAGCTGGAGATCCTCGCGGGGCAGGCGCTCCCCCACTCCCTCGGCCTGATGTACGAGGACCTCACCGACCACCTGGGGTTCCTGCGCAGCTCCGACGAGTTCAAGGTCATGGCGATGGCCTCCTACGGCAAGCCGCGCTTCCTCGGCGAGCTCTCGGAGCTCATCCGCGCCACCGGCGACGGCGGGTTCGTCACCGAGACGATCGACTTCGCCGAGTTCGCGCCGCGCCTGGGCAAGGGCGACCAGTGGACCGAGGACCACGCCGACCTCGCCGCCAGTGTCCAGACGCGGCTGGAGGAGGTGCTGGTCGACCTCGCCCGCTGGGTGCACGAGCAGACCGGCGAGAAGACCCTCACCATGGCCGGCGGCACCGCGCTCAACTGCGTGGCCAACACCCGCATCCTCGCCGAGAGCCCGTTCGAGCAGGTCTGGGTGCAGCCGGCCGCCGGCGACGCCGGGACGGCGCTCGGCGCGGCCCTGCACGTGGCCGCCGAGCTCGGCGAGCGCACCGAGCCGATGCCCGGTGCGGCGCTGGGCCGCGGCTGGGGCGACGACCAGATCGAGCGCTGGCTGCAGACGGCGGCGGTCGACTACGAGCGTCCCGACGACGTCGCCGAGGCCGTCGCCGAGGTGCTCGCCGACAACGGCATCGTCGCCTGGTTCCAGGGCCGCAGCGAGTACGGCCCGCGCGCGCTGGGCCACCGCTCGCTGCTCGCCCACCCCGGCTTCGAGGCCAACCTCGAGCGGATGAACGACGTCAAGGGCCGCGAGCAGTTCCGCCCGGTCGCGCCGATGGTGCTGCTGGAGAGGGCGCCGGAGATCTTCAGCCGCGGGCCGATCCCCTCGCCGTACATGCTCTTCGTGCACGACGTCGCGCCGGAGTGGAAGGACCGCATCCCCACGGTCACCCACGTCGACGGCACCGCCCGCATCCAGACCATCGACGCCGAGACCGAGCCGCTGGTGCACCGGATGATCGCGGCCTTCGAGCGCCGCACCGGCATCCCGGTGGTGGTCAACACCAGTCTCAACACCGCCGGCCGGCCGATGGTCGACGACCCGCGCGACGCCCTCGAGTGCTTCGGCTCGGCCCCGGTCGACCTGCTGGCCATCGGCCCGTTCGTCGTCCGCCGGCCGGTGCGCACGCCCCGCCCCGAGTAGGCCCGGACCGCCCCTCGTCCCTCCCCCGGACGGGCGAGGGGTGAACCGGTCCCGCGAGGTCCCGCGAACACCGGGTGCCCGGCCACCACCACGGTGACGATCCGGCAACGACGCGTCCCCCGGACGGGGGAGCGCCGTTACCGCCGGATGCCGGGGGGTAGCGGAGATCGGCGCCCGCCACGGCGGCGGCGCCCCACACACGCGGAGGAACGGACACGATGGCTTCCACGGGGAACACCGGCGCGCGGCCGGGGATGACCTGGCCCCAGACACTCGCCCTGGCCTTCGGGGTGGTCTACCTCCTCGTCGGCATCGTCGGCTTCTTCATCACCGGCTTCGACGGGTTCGTCAGCAACAGCACCGCCGACGGCAACACGGACACGCTCCTGTTCTTCATGATCAACCCGCTGCACAACGTCGTGCACGTCGTCATCGGCATCGCCGGCATCGCGCTGTCGCGCACGCTGGCCGGCGCCCGCACCTACGGCTGGCTGCTCGCCGTCGGCTACGGGGCGGCCTTCGTGTACGGCCTGATCGCCGCGGGGGAGGACTGGGACTTCCTCAACATCAACGCCGCGGACAACGTCCTGCACATCGCCACCGCGGTCATCGGCCTGGTGATCGCGCTCGGCCCGGTCACCAGCACGGTCGCCCGTTCCTCGCGCGTCTGAGCAGCAGCACTCCGCCCGGCACCGGAGGAGCCGGGTACCCGCCAGCACGGCGGGCACCCGGCTCCTGCCGTCCGGGGACGCGGAGACCAGGTGACCCAGGTGCGACGGCGGTCACTCGGCGGGCTACCTTCCGACGCATGGACTTCGCCCTCTCCGCCCGAGCCGAGGACGTCTGCGGCCGGATGTGGGACTTCATGCGTGAGCAGGTGTTCCCCGCCGAGCCCGTCTACGAGGAGTGGCGGGCCGCCCGCGGCCACGACGACCACGGCCACCCGCCGGTGCTCGAGGACCTCAAGAAGGAGGCTCGCGCCCGCGGGCTGTGGAACCTCTTCCACCACGAGCTCGGGGGCATGACCAACCTCGAGTACGCGTCGGTCGCCGAGATCATGGGCTGGTCCCCCACCATCGCCCCCGAGGCCACCAACTGCGGGGCCCCCGACACGGGGAACATGGAGACGCTGATGCTGTTCGGGACCCCCGAGCAGAAGCAGCGGTGGCTCGACCCGCTGCTGGAGGGGGAGATCCGCTCCGGCTTCGCGATGACCGAGCCCGACGTCGCCTCCTCCGACGCGCGCAACATCCAGACGTCGATCGTCCGCGACGGCGACGAGTACGTGATCAACGGCCGCAAGTGGTGGACCAGCGGTGCCGCCGACGAGCGCTGCCAGATCTTCATCGTCATGGGCAAGACCGACCCCGAGGGCGCTCCGCACCGCCAGCAGTCGATGGTGCTGGTGCCCCGGGACACCCCGGGCCTGGAGATCGTCAGGCACCTGCCGGTGTTCGGGTACCAGGACCAGCACGGCCACTCGGAGCTGCGGTTCACCGACGTCCGGGTGCCGGTGTCCAACATCCTCTCCGGTGAGGGTGACGGCTTCATGATCGCCCAGGCCCGGCTCGGCCCCGGCCGCATCCACCACTGCATGCGCGCCATCGGCATGGCCGAGCGGGCGCTGGCGCTCATGGTCGACCGGACCCAGAAGCGGGTCGCCTTCGGCCGCCCCCTGGCCGACCAGGGCACCGTGCGGGAGGCGATCGCCCTGTCCCGGATCGAGATCGACCAGGCCCGCCTCTACGTGCTCAAGACCGCGGACCTGATCGACAAGTACGGCGCCAAGGGCGCCCGCACCGAGATCTCCGCGATCAAGGTCGCCGCACCCCGCGTCGCGCTCGACGTCATCGACCGCGCCATCCAGGTGCACGGCGGCGCGGGCGTCAGCAACGACACCGTGCTGGCCCGCTTCTACGCCAGCGCACGGACGCTGCGGATCGTCGACGGCCCCGACGCCGTGCACATCCGCGGTGTCGCCAAGGAGGAGCTCGCCCGCGAGCGCCCCTACGTCGGCTAGAGAACCGCGCACGACGACGGGCCGGCACCCTCTGGGGGTGCCGGCCCGTCCTGCACTCGGCCCCGTTCCGGGTCCCCCCTGAGCGTGCGAAGGGTGGGGAGAACGGGGTCCTCACATCAGATCTGCAGGTTGCCGCCGATGGCGCCGCCGGCGAGCTTCGCCTGCAGCGTCGAGTGGTCCAGGCCGACGGCGGCCAGCGCGTCGGCGTGCTGGTCGGTGTCGATCTCGTCGGGCAGGTCGCCCCCGGCGAGCTGGTCGGCGCGGTCGTTGTCACCCTCGGCGCGCAGCACCTTCACCAGTTCCTGCTTGTCCACCTTCATGCGCTTCCTCCGTCCTGGGGCCCGCTGGGTCCCCCGGAGTGTGGTGCGCGTCACCGACCAGCGGCAACCGGGCGCAACGGTGCCGCAACCGCCTCAGTGCGCGGTGCGCGACCGGCGGAGCAGGAACCCCCCGACGGCGAGCAGGAAGACGCCGACCACCAGTTGCGCGACGCCGACGACGGTGCGGTCGCTGGCGAACCACGTCGGGGAGGACACCAGCAGCACCACCGCGATGCCGAGGACCAGCAGCGCGACCAGGCGCTCCCGCCGCGCCGTCGTCCCGCCGTCGCCGCGCCGTGCCCGACCGCCGCCCATGTCGCCTCCGCTCCTCCGCCGGTCCCCGACCGGCGCTCGCCGCCGAGCCAACCAGACGACGGGCGGCGGGCCACGGCGGGCCACGGCGGGCTGGACAGGCAAGTGAGGACTTGCGTATCGTCCCGGCGTGGGCGACGTGTTCAAGGCCCTCGCCGACCCGACCCGGCGCGCTCTGCTCGACGAGCTGCAGGAGCGGGACGACCAGACGCTGTTCGAGCTGTGCACCCGGTTGCTGCACCGGGGTTTCAGCTCCTCACGGCAGGCCGTCTCGCAGCACCTCGACGTCCTCGAGCAGGCGGGCCTGGTCCGGCGCCGGCGGGAGGGGCGCTACACCTTCCACTCCCTCGACACCTCGCCCCTGAAGGCCATCACCGACCGGTGGCGGACCGGACCCTGAGGAGGACCCCGTGCGGATCAACCTGGCGAGCATCCACGTGGACGACCAGGACCAGGCGCTGCGCTTCTACACCGACGTGCTCGGCTTCGTGAAGAAGACCGAGGTCCCCCTCGGCGAGCACCGCTGGCTGACCGTGGTCTCGCCGGAGGACCCCGACGGCGTGGAACTCGTCCTGGAGCCCAGCGACCACCCCGCGGTCGCCCCCTACAAGCAGGCGCTCGTGGCCGACGGGATCCCGATCACCTCGTTCGCCGTCGCCGACGTGCACGCCGAGACCGAGCGCCTCAAGGCCCTCGGGGTGCGCTTCACCCAGGAGCCCCTGGCGATGGGCCCGGTGACCACCGCCGTCCTCGACGACACCTGCGGCAACCTCGTCCAGATCGCCAGCGTCCCGGCGGTCTGACCGTCCGGACGGCGGCCTCAGCCGTTCTTGGACGGCGGCTCGCCCTCGTCGAGCGCGGCCTGGGCCTGCACCGGGTCGTAGGCGCAGGCGTCGCCGACGTCGGCCGCCGGGTCGGCCGGCGGCGGGGCCGGCGTCTGCCCGGCACCGGTGTCGCCGTCGGAGCCCGCGGCCGAGTCACCCGGCGCGGGCGGCGGGGCCGTCGACGTCGCGGGGTCGATCGAGTCGCTGACGATCTGCCGCATCAGGTCGTAGTCCGGATAGGCCGGGTCGATGAGGCTGGTGTCGAAGACGACGCTGCGGACCTCGGCGTCCTTGACCAGGAACGCCAGGTCGACGAAGTCGTCGAGCGCCGAGCGGGGGATGTCGGTGCTGACGATGTCCTGGGTGGTGGCCGCGAGCTCCTGGTACTGGTCGAGCAGGGTGATCGGGTCGGCCTCGTCGATGATCGCCTTGATCGTGCAGCGCTGGCGGTCCATGCGGTCGTAGTCGGTGAGGCCGTAGCGGCCCCGCGCGAACTGCAGGGCCGTGTAGCCGTCCATGTGCTGGTTCGCGCCCGGTGCGATGTAGTCGTCCGGCAGTTCCTGGCCGGTGATGCCGTTGATCGGCACGTAGTAGTTGACGTTGACCGTGATGCCGCCGAGCGCGTCGACCAGCCGGCTGAAGCCGTCGAGGTTGACCAGCACGAAGTAGTCGATGTCCAGGCCGAGGGCCTCGCCGACGCCGAGCTTGAGGAAGTCGGCGCCGGGGTCGTCGGTCGCGCCGAGGACGCCGGGGTGGTCGGCCGGGCCGTTGCGGTAGACCGAGTTGAGCAGGCTCTCGCTCTCGCTGCCGGACTCGAAGCCCTCGGGGTAGATCGCGGCGAGCGGGCTGTCGGCCGGGAAGGGCAGGTCCTCCAGGTTCCGCGGCAGGCTGAACAGCGTCGTCTCACCGGTGGCGGTGGCGATGCTGGCCACGATCACGGTGTCGGTGCGCACGCCCTCGCGACCCTCGCCGCCGTCGCCGCCGAGCAGCAGGACGTTGATCCGCTCCCGGTTGCCGAACGGGTCGGGGACGTCCTCGACGGTGGCCGACTCGCGGTCGTCGGCGAAGAGACCCTCGATCAGGCCGCGCTGCGCCATGGCCACCTCCCCCACCCGGTACGCCGGATAGGCGATCCCGGCGACCAGCAGGGCCACCAGGACCGCGCCGACGGCGTGCCGGGGAGCCGAGCTGCGCCGCGGCAGCAGCGACCGGTAGCCGGTGACGACGACGAGGACCCACGCGACCGCGAGCACCGCCAGGGCGGCGACGAGCCAGTTCAGCGAGGCGGAGTCGACGGCCAGCCGCACCGCGGTGCGCCGGCCCGCGGTGGCCAGCCAGATCCCGCCGGCGACCAGCAGGGCGAACAGCACGAGGACGGCCGCGCCGAGGCGCCGCCGTCCGGAGGCGAGGAACGCGGTGCCGGGGACGACGGCATTGGCGACGGTCAGGCCGAGCACCGCGGCCAGCGGCCGCTTCTCGGGGCGCTGCCGGCGGGCACGCCGCCGTTCCGCTGCCTGCGACCCGGGGACCGGCGGGAGGGGCGGCGCGCTCCCGATCGGCCGGGTGACGTCCGGGTCGTCGCTCACGGGCGCACCCGGGTGCAGGCCACTCGGCCCGTCGCGGAGGCACGGGTCCAGGGCCTGCTCATCGCGCCATGGTCCCACTCGCGGCTGGCAGTCACGGGGCTCTGCCTACCCGCTGACCGGCGCGGGCACCCGATCGGGCGTGAGTTGTGTCTCCCCTGGTCACGACCGGTGTCCGGGTGAGCTCCGGCGGTGACGGCGGCCGCCGCATAGGCTCGGGGACCGTGCGCCTCGCGACCTGGAACGTGAACTCCATCCGGACCCGGGTCGACCGGGTGACCGCCTGGCTGCAGCGGCGCGACGTCGACGTCCTGGCCCTGCAGGAGACCAAGTGCCGCGACGACCAGTTCCCGCAAGCGCGCTTCCGCGAGCTCGGCTACGAGGTCGCGCACGTCGGCTACTCGCAGTGGAACGGCGTCGCGGTGCTGTCCCGCGTCGGGCTGGCCGACGTCGAGGTGGGCTTCCCCGGGATGCCGACGTGGACGGCGAAGGAGGGCGCCGAACCCGCCGCCGAGGCGCGGGCGCTGGGCGCCACGTGCGGCGGGGTGCGGGTGTGGAGCCTGTACGTGCCCAACGGCCGCCAGCTCGGCGACCCGCACTACGACTACAAGCTCGAGTGGCTGGCCGCGCTGCGCACCGCGGCCGGCGGCTGGCTGACCGCCGACCCGGCCGCCCAGGTCGCGCTGGTCGGCGACTGGAACATCGCGCCACAGGACGACGACGTCTGGGACATGAGCGTGTTCTCGCACTCGACGCACGTCTCCGTGCCCGAGCGGGAGGCCTTCCGCGCCGTCGTCGAGACCGGGTACGCCGACGTCGTCCGGCCGCTCGCGCCCGGTCCCGGGGTCTACACCTACTGGGACTACACGCAACTGCGCTTTCCCCGGCGCGAGGGCATGCGCATCGACTTCGTCCTCGGCTCCCCCGCGCTGGGCGGCCGGGTGACCGGCGCGCTCATCGACCGCGAGGAGCGCAAGGGCAAGGGCGCCAGCGACCACGCCCCCGTGGTGGTCGAGCTCGCCGACCAGGAGGCCTGAGGTCAGTCCCGGCGGGGACCGCTGCCGGGCACCGCGCCGGTGTGGGCGAGCTCGCCGGCGACGTCGACCAGCTTCCGGTTGAGCTGCTGGGACACCCGGGTGAGCACGCCGAACGCCTGGTCGGCGGTGAGCTTGTGCCGCTCCATCAGGATGCCCTTCGCCTGCCCGATGACGTCCCGGCTGCCCATCCCCGCCCGCAGGTCGCTCTCGTGCTCGGCGCCGGCCAGGGCGACGGCGGCGTGCGCGGCGAGCATCAGGCCGACATCCTGGCTCTCGTCGTCGAAGGCGCCCGGAGTACGGGAGTACAGGTTGAACGCGCCGAGCTGGTCACCGGTGACGAACAGCTGGAAGCACAGCATGCTGCCGGCGCCCAGCTGTGACGCCTGCCGCGCGAAGTCCGGCCAACGCCGATCCGCGGCGACGTCGTCGACGCGGACCACCTCGGTCTCCCACACCGCGTCCAGGCACGGCCCCTGCCCGATCCGCCCCTGCAGCGCGTCGAGCTCCCGCGGCCAGTCGCTGCTGGAGGCGCGCGGCTCGACCCGTGACCGGCCGGTCACGTAGCTGATGCTGCACTCCCCGGCGTTCGGCACGACCCGGACCGCGGTGGTCGTGATGGCCTGCAGCGTGGCCTCCACGTCGCCGTGCTCGTCCTGCAGCTGCCGGGCCACGCGACTCATCACGTCGCCGAGCTGCGGTGCGGAGGTCGCGGCGTCCCGAGGAGTGCCGTCGGCGTCGACCATCTCCGGACCCTACTCGCGGCGCAACACCCCGTTGCCTCCGTGCGCTCCGGTGGCTGTGGTGCGGTCAGGCCGCGAGGCCGGTGAAGGTGGGCGTGGCCTCCTCGCCGTCCCAGTCCACCCGGAAGGTGAAGGCCTCCTCCAGCGCGGCGCGGTACTGCTCGGCCTCGTCCTCGGTGATGGTGCCGGCGGCGAGCAGGTCGTCGATGGCCGGGCTCCAAGACTCGACGAGGGCGTCGACGAGCGTCTGCGGGTCGACGCCGACGTCCTCGGCGACGGTGGCCAGGTTCTGCCCGGCGTCCATGCGGACGTGCAGCTCGTCGTGGCTGATCGCCAGCACCTCGTCGAGCACGTCCTGGACGGGCTGGTGGCCGCGGTGCAGGTCGAGGCCCGCGTCGCCGTAGGCCTCCTGGACCAGCTCGACGAGTTGCTCCTCGGTGGTCACCGAGGAGACGTCGACACCGCCCGGACCGCCCTGACCGCCGCCGCCGGGGAAGCCGGTGTCGGTGGTGGAGCTGTCGCTGGCGGCGGAGCCGCTCGTGCTGCTGGTCGTGGTGGACGCGGCCTCGGCGGTGGTGCCGCAGGCGGCGGCGACGGGGACGACGGCGGCGAGGAGGACGGTGGCGAGGGTCGTGCGGAGCTTCACGGGGGCTTCTCTCGTTCTCGGGAGGAGTCGGTCGGGCTCCACGGTGGGTGGCCGGTCTCCGCCGTCGCTGGACACCGGCTGTGCATCCGCTGTGAGAGCGAGCCCTCACCGTCCGTGACGACCTCCCAGCCGCCGTCCAGCGACCTCCCAGGGACGCCCGGCACGGTCGGGCGTCATGGCCTCGCTGCTCCGTCCTCGCACGCTCGCCGCCGGCGCCGCCCTGGCCGGCGGCCTCGTCGTCGCGACCCCCGCGGTCGCCGACGCGCACAGCCTCGACAGCAGCACGCTGTCGGTGCGCGTGGGGGAGGACTCGGTGGACGCCACGGTGAGCGTCGCGCTCGAGACGCTGGACCAGGCGCTGGGCACCGACCACACGAGCAGCGCCGACGTCGCCTCCTACGCCGAGGCGGTCACCGCCTACCTCGACGAGCACCTCACCGTCACCGGCGCCGACGGCGCGGCGTGGTCCGAGACCTGGGCCGACGTCGTCCGGGAGTCCGTCGAGGGCATCGAGTCCCTCAGCGCCGAGGTCACCCTCGACCCCGGCGACGCCGACCCCTCGGCCTTCACCCTCACCTACGACGGGATCATCGAGGCCGATCCGTCCCACGAGGCGGTCGTCGTCCTCACCGACGCCGCCGGGGACATCTCCACCGCCGGCGTGCTCACCGCCTCCGACAGCGGCCTGCCGATCGGCGAGACGGCCGGCGGCAGCGTGTCCACCGGCCTGGCCGACATGGTCGGGTACGGCCTGCACCACGTGCTCGAGGGCGCCGACCACCTGCTGTTCCTGCTCACCCTGCTGCTCGTCGCCCCGGTCGTCGTGGTGGCCGGGCGCTGGCAGCGCCGCGAGGGACTCCTCCCGACGCTGCGCCGCGTCCTCGCCGTCGTCACGGCGTTCACCGTGGGGCACTCGCTGACGCTGATCGCCTCGGCACTGGGCTGGGTGTCCGTACCCGGTGCGCCGGTCGAGGTGGCGATCGCCGTCTCGGTCGGCGTGGCGGCCGCGCACGCCCTGCGCCCCCTCGCCCGCGGCGGTGAGGTGGCCATCGCCGGCGCCTTCGGCCTGGTGCACGGGCTGGCCTTCGCCGGCATCCTCACCGGTCTCGGCCTCGACGGGTCGGCGTCCGTCCCGGCGCTGCTGGCCTTCAACGTCGGCGTCGAGCTGGCTCAGCTGCTGACCGTCGCGCTCGTCTTCCCCTCGCTGTACGTGGTGTCGCGGACCCGCTCCTACCCGGCACTGCGGCGGACCGGCGCGGTCGTGGCCCTGGCCGCCGCCACCGGCTGGGCACTCGACCGCCTCGGCGTGCTGGCCGACCCCCTGGCCGGTGCGGAGGAGGCCGTCATCGCCCACCCCTGGCACGTCGTCGCCGGCCTCGCCCTCCTGGCCGCCTGCTGCCGGGCCGCCGACCGCCGCACCCCGGCCCACCGTCCCGAGGACGCGTCCGCTCACCCCACGGGGCGAGGGTTGCGACGCACCGCCTCGCGAGGTCCGGGCGGGACGGTGCGCGGAGCCACGCTGCTGGACCCGTCTGCAGCCTAGGCGCGGCGCGGCGCCCGGTGGCGTTCTCCGTCGCGGCGATGACCCCGCCCGTCACCACCGAGACCGACCGCTCCCCCGCCCGGTCGAGGGCCGGGTGCCGGTCCCCCGGCGGACCGGGGCGGTCCTGCCGAGCGGTGGAGGGCGACGCCCGCGACGACGAGGGCGACCCCGAGGACCTCCAGCGTGCTGGGCACCTGGGTCAGGACCACGACGCCGACGACCGTGGCGGTGGCCGGGAGCAGGGACACCATCAGCGCGTAGGTGGCACGGGAGAGCCGGGCCATGGCGAGCTGGTCGCACACGTAGGGGATGACCGACGAGGCGATGCCCACGCCGATCCCCGCGGCCAGCGCGACGGGGTCGAGGAACGCGGGAGCGGCCTGCCAGAGGCCGACCGGCAGGGCGACCACCGACGCGATGACCATCGACAGGGCCAGGCCGTCGAGACCGGGGACCTGCCCGCTGCTGGCGACGCGGTGTGCCAGGACGACGTAGCCGGCGAACAGCAGGGCGTTGACGACGGCGAAGGCCACCCCGACCGGCTCGGCGACCAGGTGCACGTCGGTGAGCAGCCAGACCCCGGCCACGGCCGCGCCCAGCGCCGCGGCGTTGCGCACGCCACGCACCGCGAGCGCGGCGAGGGCCACGACCGGCACGAACTCGATCGCGGCGACGGTGCCCAGCGGCAGCCGGTCGATGGCGAGGTAGAAGCAGCTGTTCATGACGGCGAGCACGGCTCCCCAGCCGAGGAGCAGCCGCCGGGTGCCGCGGTCGAGCGTCCCCCAGACCCGCCACGGCCTGCGCCACAGGGCCAGCACCAGGGCGGCCGACGCGATCCGCAACCACGCCACCCCGAGGACGTCGACCCGGGCGAAGAGCAGGACGGCGAAGGCCGGCCCCAGGTAGTGGAACACCGCGCTGACCACGAACCACGCGTGCGGCGGCACCCGCGCGACTCCCCGGCCCGGTCGACCGGGCGGCACGCCGACGTCGTCGGCAGAGCGGGTGCGGTGTCTCGGGGTCGCCATGCCTCCAGCCTGCGAGAGTGGGGGCGCCGTGACCATGCACGAACGAAGGCGAGGCGCCCCTGTGACCTCCCGATCGGAAAGCAGCACCGGCAGAGGCGATCGCCCGGGACAGCGGCCCCTGGACGACGTCGACCGCCGCCTCCTCGCGTCGCTCACCGAGGACGCCCGGGCGTCGGCCGCGGAGCTCGCCCGGCGCGTGGGGATGTCGGCTCCCGCGGTCCGCGAGCGCATCGCGCGCCTGGAGGAGACGGGCGTCATCCGTGGCTACCGGCTCGACGTGGACCCCGCCGCGCTCGGTCTGCCGGTGACCGCGTGGGTGCGCGTCCGGCCTGGTCCGGGTCAGCTGCCGAGGATCGCCGACCTGGCCGCGCGGCTCCCCGAGGTGTCGGAGTGCCACCGGGTCTCCGGGGAGGACTGCTTCCTGCTCAAGGTGCACGCACCCTCCATCGCGGCCATGGAGGACCTGCTCGACCGCTTCCTCCTGCACGGTCAGACGAACAGCTCCTTCGTCGTCTCCACCCCCGTCCCGCCGCGTCCCCCGTCACCGGGCTGACCGTGGTGGGGGCCGTGGTGGCGGGCGCTCGTGTCGGACCCGCCCCCTAGCCTCGCCGCGCCGCGGCCGCCCGGGTCCGGCAGGGCGGAGGACGACGTGGACCGGACCCTGCGCATCGCGGTCGCCACGTGCGCGGCCGCTCCGGACCTCGACGAGGACGGACCGCTGCTGCTCGACGCCCTGGCGGCCACCGGCGTCGAGGCGACCGCGGCGGTCTGGGACGACCCCGACGTCGACTGGGCACGGTTCGACGGGGTCCTCGTCCGCAGCACGTGGGACCACCCCCTGCGCCGGGACGCCTTCCTCTCCTGGGCCCGCGGCTGCCGCGCGACGGTCAACGCCGCGGAGGTCCTCGCCTGGAACACCGACAAGCGCTACCTGCAGGGGACCTGTCGCGGGCCGGGGTGCCCACGGTCCCGACGGTGTTCCTCGCCCCGGGTGGGACGGCGGCGGCGCTGCCCGACGTCGGCGACGTCGTCGTCAAGCCCGCCGTGAGCGGGAGCGCCGCCGGCACCGGCCGGTTCCCGGGCGTGTCCGACCCCGGCGCGGTGGCCCTGCTGGCCGAGCTCCACGCGCACGGACGCACCGCGATGGTCCAGCCGTACCTGCCCGGCATCGACACCCGCGGCGAGACCAGCATTGTGTTCCTCGGCGGCGAGTTCTCCCACGCCGTCCGCCGCGAACCGCTGCTGGGGGCGCCCGGGGTCCGCCGGGCCGTCGTCGTCGCCGACGTCCTCGGCACGGTGCGCCGGGTCGAGCCGGACGCCGCCCAGCTCGCGGTGGCCGCCGCCGCGCTCGACGCGGCACCCGGCGGGCGACGCGCGCTGTCCCACGCGCGCGTCGACGTCATCCCGGGGGACTCGGGGCCGGTCCTGCTCGAGCTCGAGGTCACCGACTGCTTCCTCTTCCTGGGGCACGGCGGAGCCGGCGGCCCGGGTACGGTTCGCCGAGCACGTCCTGGGCCGGCTGCTCCCGGACGGGGTCCCGACCCGGTCCGGCCGACCGCATCCGGGCTCCTGAGCACGACCGGCGACAGCGCAGGGGGTGCGAGCCGCACGATGGCCGACGTGCGGGGACGGACCAGGCGCGCACGGCTCGCCGGCCGCGGCGCCGACGTGGTCCTGGTCGCCGTGCGCGAGCTGCGACTCACGCTCGGGCTGCTCCTGATCCTGTTCGTCACGTCGGAGACCTGGCGCTACGTCGGCCGGATGGGCACCGTCCGCCTGGTCCTGCTCGTCGTGGCGGCGCTCACCGCCGCCGCTCGGACCGTCGGTGGCCCGGCGCGCGGCGGCGCGGGTCGCCGCCGAGGTCGTCTCGGTCGACGCCGGACTGGTGGCCGAGTGGTCGGGCAGCCGCGACGGCGTCCTGGTCTCCCTGGGGGCGGCGGACCCGCCCCTGGTCGTGACCCGGCAGCTGCTCCAGGTCGCGGCGTTCCTGGCCGCCCTGGGCGGCCTGTCCTTCGCCGTCGAGGTCATCGCGGACGCCGGCACCCGCGAGACACTCGTCCGCGACCTGGTCGTGCGCGCGGACGTGGCTCCCGAGGGCGCGCAGGGGCCCGCGGGGAGCGGTCCGCACGCGGGTTCCCGCGGCAGGGTGGCACGACGGAGGACCGGCTGACCGGAGGACGTCGCGCCGGACCCCTCAGCCCGGTACCCGCGCCCCTGCGGGGACCGGGCGCCCGGCCGGGCCGTCCTGCTGGCCTGACGGGGCGCAGCGCCGTTCAGGGCCGCGCCTCCTCCTGGAGTCCACGCAGATCGGCGCGTTCCAGACGGGGACCGCCGGGAGCGCGCCGCCCCGGCGAGGGCCGCAGACCCTCGACGAGGAGGTCCAGGTGGCGGTGGGCCAGTTCCTCGTCGAGCGCCGGGGGCACGGGGCCGGGCAGCGGCCGGCTGAGCCGCACGAGCAGCGTGCCGATGTCGCCGAAGGTGACGTCCGCGGGCAGGGAGCCGTCGGCGTGCGCCTCGTCGACGACGCGCTGGACGAGCCCGGCGCTGGCCTCCCGCGCGCTCTGCAGGTCGTCGTCCGCCGGGTCGAGGATGTCCAGGACCAGGGGGATGACCGCCGAGACGCGGGCGTCGAGCGCCGCGTGCATGTAGCGGACCAGCGCGGCGAAGCCGTCGGTCTCCTCGCTCAGCGCCGCAGCGGCGGCCCGGGCGGTCCGTTCCAGCGCGTCGAGGACGACGGCGCGCAACAGCGCCGAGCGGTCGGGGAAGCGCCGGTACAGCGTGGCGATGCCCACCCCCGCCCGCCGGGCGATCTCGTCCAGCGGAGCGCCTGCCCCCCGCTCCACGACGACGTCGCGAGCGGCCGCCAGCAACTGCTCGGCGTTGCGCCGGGCGTCGGCCCGCAGGGGCCGGGTCTCCCGCACCTCCCCTGCCATCCGGACCTCCAAGCGGAGAACGATCCTCCGGTTGTCTTGACGCGCCCCTCTGTCGGGAGGACGCTGAACCGGAGGCCAATCCTCCACTAGGATCGGAGAGTCCACCATGGACGACGTCCGAGAGATGCAGGACCGGTTCGACCGGGCGGAGCTCGTCGCCGACCGGGACACCCTGCGCGACCTGATCGCCGAGGACTTCCTGTCGATCGGCCCCCGGGGCTTCGTGCTGGACAAGCCGCAGTGGATCGCCCGCCACGACGAGTTCCGCTACGAGCAGCTCGAGACCAGCGAGATGGACGTGCGCCGCTACGGCGACACCGCCGTCGTCCGGGACGTGCAGCGCAACCGGGCCACCTACCAGGACCACCCGGTGGCGGTGGCCACCCGGGTCGGCCAGGTCTGGGTGCGCCAGGAGGAGCGCTGGCAGCTCGTGGCCATCCAGTTCAGCCCCCTGGCGGAGGAGCCGCCCGTCCTGCCGGGAGGAGCGGCGCGATGACCGCCACCGCCCTCACCCCCGACCGCGGCGCGCTCAGCGGGCCGGCCTCCGGGGCGTTGTTCCTCGCCGGGGTGGCCGGCGCACTCGGGACCTCTGACGTGCCCTATCCCCGTCCCGGGTCGGATGCGACGGCGATCCGCCGGTTCTTCCAGGGGAACCGCGGCGCGGCGCGGGTCAGCGCGACCGGGCAACTGCTCTCCGCCGCGGCCCTGGCCCGCTTCACCGCCTCGGTGGTGCGCCTGGCCGCACCCGCGGGCCGCACCGTCCAGACGGCGGCCGCGGTGGGCGGCGCCGTCGCCGTGGCCTCGCTGACCGCCTCCTCGGCCCTGACCGCGGCGCTCACCACCGACCGCGCCGCGGACGACGACCGCGCCGTCGCGCTGCACCGCCGCGCGTTCCTGGCCGGCGGCGTCGTCCACGGTGCCGGGTTCGGCCTGCTCGTCGGGGCCCTCGGCGTCGCCGGGGGACGCACCGGCCTGTTGTCCGGCGCGCTGTCGCGGGCGGCGCTGGGCTCGGCCGCCGCCGGCCTGCTGGCGCCGCTGTACCTGGTGGCAGGACCCGCCGCCTGGGCGATCCCGGCCGGGCGGTTCAGCGGACTGCTGATCTCCGCGGTCAGCGGCGTCCGGATGGCGCGGGGCCGGCCCGGTGTCCGGCGTCTCCGCGACGTCGTGCGCTGACGCCCCTCGCTCGCTGCACCCTCCCGGATGTCGAGGATGCGCCGTCGGTTCCGTCCCCGCGGTGGAATGACCGGACGAGCACGGGAGGCACCCCATGGCACGCATCCGACGCTTCGACCACGTCGGCATCACGGTCGCCGACCTCGACAGGGTGACGGCGTTCTTCGTCGGGCTCGGTCTCGAGGTCGAGGGCGAGCGGATGCCGATCGAGGGCGAGTTCCTGGACACCGTCATCGGCATCCCCGGCGCCCGCACCGAGATCGTCATGCTGCGGCCGCCCGACGGGGGGACCCGGCTGGAGCTGTCCAGCTTCGTCCGTCCCGAGCACGAGCCGGGGCGGCCCGGCGCGATGGCGACCGAGCTGGGGCTGCGCAACGTGGCCTTCGAGGTCGACGACCTGCAGGCGGCCGTCGAGCGACTGGCCGCGGACGGCTACGGCCTGGTCGGCGGCATCGGGGAGTACGAGCACGTCTGGCGCATGGCGTACGTGCGTGGCCCGGAGGGCATCATCGTGTCCCTCTCCGAGCGGATCGGCTGACGCGGCCGCCGGAGCCGGCCCGTCGCCGGCTCAGCCGCTGAGCCGAGCCCGGAGCAGCTGCTTGCCCTGCTCGGCGCCCTTGCGGCTGTCCGCCTGCGCCTTGCGGAAGAGGTCGGCGAGCTCGCTGTCGCCGTCGCGGTCGACGTCCTGGACGTAGGTCTCCAGCCGGAGCGCGTTGCTCAGGCACTGCTCGGTGAACCAGACGAGGTTGTAGTCCTTGTCCTTGGTGCCGGTGACCTGTCCGGTCTCCTGGCCGCTACCACTGGTCATGGCCTGCTCCTCTGCTCGAGTGAGGGGTCCCGGTCTACTCGCCGGCGGCCGGCAGGTCCACCCGTTCGCGCCCGGGGCGCGAGGACCGTCCCGTCGGCTGGTCCGGTGACCGACGCCGGGGAGCCGGCACCCGGGAGCTCGACCGCAGGAGCGAGTCGATCTCGCCGGCGCCCATCGGCCGCCCGAACAGCCAGCCCTGCACGGCGTTGCACCCGAGAGCGCGCAGCGCGTCGAGCTGCTCGGCGGTCTCCACGCCCTCGGCGACGACGTCCAGTCCCAGGCTGCGGCCCATGGCGACCATGGCACCGGCGATCGACCCGGCTCCCGCGCGTCCGTCCAGCGTGGCGATGAAGGACCGGTCGATCTTCAGGCGGTCCACGGGCAGCACCCGGAGCCGGCCGAACGACGAGTGGCCCGTCCCGAAGTCGTCGATCGCGATGGAGACGCCGAGCGCCCGGACCTCCTGCAGCGTGCGGGCCGCCTCGTCGGCGCAACTCGTCGTCGCCGTCTCGGTGACCTCGATCTCCAGCCGGCCGGGATCGATCCCCGCCGCCCGCGCGCTCGACCCGACGGAAGGCGCGAGGTCCCCCCGGGCCAGCCGGTGGGCGGAGATGTTGACCGCGACCCGCAGCCGCGGGAGCCCTGCGGCGTCCCACGCGGCGAGCTGCCGGCAGGCCTCGGCGAGCGCCCAGTCGTCGATGAGGTCGACCGTCCCGGTGCTCTCCGCCACGGGGATGAAGGTGTCGGGCAGGACGAGGCCGCGCGCGGGGTGGTGCCACCGGGCCAGGGCCTCGACGCCCGTGACCCGACCGGAGCGCAGGTCGACCTGCGGCTGGTAGAGGAGGGAGAACTGCCCGCTCCCGGCCGCCGTGCGGAGGTCGCGCGCCAGCTGGGTCTGGGCGACGACGTGCTCGCGCATGGCCGGCTCGAAGACGGCGAACCGGTTCCGTCCGGCGGCCTTCGCCGCGTACATCGCGATGTCGGCGTCGCTGAGGACCTCGTCGGGGTCCCGTCCGTCCGCCGGGTCGACGAGCGCGATCCCGATGCTGCAGCCGACCTCGAAGGTCTCCGGCCCCCACGACACGGGGGCGTTGGCCGCGGCGATCAGGCGCCCGGCGACGGCGCCGACCTCGTCCCGGCCGTGCGCCGCGGGGACGAGCACCACGAACTCGTCCCCGCCGAGGCGGGCGACGGTGTCCTCCGGGCGCACGCACGACCGGAGCCGGGAGGCGACGGCCGTCAGCACCGCGTCCCCGGCACCGTGGCCGTGGACGTCGTTGACGGCCTTGAAGTCGTCGAGGTCGAGCAGCAGGACAGCGCCGGGACCGGTGCGGCGGGCCGACAGCACGGCCCCGAGCCGGTCCCGCAGCAGGACGCGGTTGGCCAGCCCGGTCAGGGAGTCGTGCAGCGCGAGCCGGGTCAGCTCCCCCGCCTGCTCCCGGAGCCGCTCGGCGGCACTGACCGCCTCGGCCTGCGCCCGCTTCTGCTCGGTGACGTCCCGCACGATGGCGGCGTGCCCGGTGAGCGCCCCGTCGTCGTCCCTGATGGCGGAGACGGTGAGCAGCGCCGGGAAGACCGAGCCGTCCCTGCGCCGGTGCAGCCGCTCCACGCGGAGGCTGCCCACCTCGTGCAGCGAGTCGAGCGCCGGCCCCACGAGTTGTTGCCCGCTGGGGGCGACCAGCGTGCGGACGTGGCGGCCGAGGACGTCGGCGGCCGCGTGGCCGTAGAGCCGTTCCGCTCCCGGGTTCCAGGTCTCGATCCGCCCGTCGGGACCGGCGGTGAACACCGCGTCGTCGGTGCACTGCACGACGGCCGCCAGGCGCACCAGCTCGTCGCGCTGTGCCCACAGCTCGGCGGTGCGCTCCGACACCAGCCGCTCGACGAGCTCGCGCCGGTCCTCGAAGTGGCGCCAGGCCACGAAGCACGCCCAGCTCTCCAGCAGGATGAGGACGGCGTGCAGCAGCGCCATCTGCGCCACGGACTGGCCGTGCATGAACACCGAGCCGTGCACCAGCGAGCCGAGCACGGCGTGGTGCAGGGCCACGAAGCCGACGGCCAGGACGAAGGGCACCGGGGTCGCGTAGAGCGCGGCCAGGGGCAGCAGGGCGAAGAAGAGGAAGTGCGCCTCGGTGCGCCCACCCGAGACGTGCACGACCACGGCCGCCGCCGTCATCAGCCCGACGGCCGCGACGTTGGCCCGCTCACCCCGGGTGAGGAACGGCAGGGCCGCGACCGTCCCCAGGGCCGCGACGGGCGCGGCGAGGCCGCCGGCGCCGAGGACGGAGTGGCCGGCGACGAGCGCGTAGCCGGCGACGGCGACGGTCAGCGCGGCCAGGGTCCGCAGGACGAAGCGGTGGTGCTGCTGCCACTGCTCGTCCGGGAGGTGGCGGCCGCAGGGCAGCGCACGGGCCGCGCGGGCGAGCAGGCCGGGCGGAGGGGGATCGACGGAGCCGATCGCGGACGGGCCGTCCGTCGTGCCGTCCCCGGCCCGGACGCCGGTCGTCCCCACGGCGGTGCTCTCGGTCTCGTCGCGCACTCCCACAGCCGCCGTATCGGAACGAGATCGGCTCTTCTCAACGCGACTCCCCCCGTCGAGGGAGGGCTGTCCGGGTGCCCGTCCCCGGAGGAGCATCGGCGCATGGACGAGGAGTCCGTCCGGGCGGCGCTGGAGCACTACACCCGCCACAGCGCGGCCGGCGACGAGGACCGGGCCAGCGAGATCTACACCGAGGACGCCGTCGTGGAGTTCCCGCAGTCCGGCGAGCGGTTCGAGGGCGTGGCCAACTTCCGCGAGTGGCGGCGGGACTACCCGGCCCAGGTGGACCTGGAGGTGGTCCGCGTGCGCGGGCGGGACGACTTCTGGGTCGTCGAGATGCGCGCCCGCTACGACGGCGGTCCGTGGTCGTACGGCCCGGCCGTCTACGAGTTCCGCGGGGCCCTCGTCGCCCGCGAGACGATCTACGTCGCGGAGGGCTGGGAGGCGCCGGAGTGGCGGGCCCGGTGGCGGGCGGCGCCCTGACCGTGGTGGCCCAGCTCACCGGCTGACCTGCACGTTCGTCGTCCACCGGGGCATCGGGGAGGGATCCGCGGTGTTGTACCCGGCGATGACCGCGCCCGCCCTCCTCGAGGCCCCCGCCCCCACCCGCCTGTGGACGCCCAGGCGCGTCCTGGTCACCCGCTCGGCCGCCGAGCGCCCGCACGGGCAGCGCGTGCTCGCGCGCCTCGAGGCGGCCGGCGTCTCCGACGTCGAGCTGCTGCCCGGCGACCGGCTGCCCTCCCTGCGGGGCGACGACGACCGCGCGGCGTTCATGGCCGCCAAGGACACGATGGCGCTGGTCGTCCCGCCGCCGTCGAAGCGACGGCTGCAGCCCATCCCGCCGTCGGCGGACTTCCGGCTCGACCTGGCCGAGGGCTGCCCCGCGCACTGCCAGTACTGCTACCTCGCCGGCTCGCTGTCCGGCCCGCCGATCACCCGCGTCTGGGCCGACCTCGACGAGGTCCTCGACGGCCTCGACTCCTACGTCGGGCAGGGCCGCATCACCTCGGGCACGCTCGAGCGCGGCGGCGAGGGGACGACGTTCGAGGCCTCCTGCTACACCGACCCGCTGGCTCTCGAGCACCTCACCGGCGGCCTGGCCCGCATGGTCGCGCACTTCGGCACCCACGAGTGGCCCGGCCCGGTGCAGCTGCGCGCGACCACCAAGTTCGACGACGTCGCCGGCCTGCTCGGCCTCCCGCACGGCGGGCGCACCCGGCTGCGCTTCTCGCTCAACGCGGCCTCGGTCGGCCGGCGGTTCGAGGGCGCCACGAGCAGGGTCGACGCGCGCATCGCCGCCCTGGGCGCCGTCGCCCGTGCCGGCTACCCGGTGGGCCTGACCATCGCGCCGATCATGCCGGTCGAGGGCTGGCGCGAGGAGTACGGCGCCCTGCTCGACGCCGTCGCCGCGGTCCTGCCGGCCGGCACCGACCTGACCGTCGAGTGCATCACCCACCGGTTCACGCCGGGCAGCAAGGAGACGCTGCTCGACTGGTACCCGCGCACCAAGCTGGAGATGGACGAGTCCCGCCGCACTCCCAAGCGGGGCAGGTTCGGCTCGGTCAAGCACGTCTACCCCAAGGAGACGATGGCCGAGCTGCGCACCTGGTTCGAGGCCGCGCTCGCCGACCGCCTCCCCCAGGCCCGCTTCCTCTACTGGACCTGAGTGCCCGGGGTGGCGGAACCGGCGCCCGCCACCCCGGGACGGCTCACGCCGGGATCAGGCCGTTCGGGTTGAGCACGTACTTCTTCGCCGCGCCCTGGTCGAACTCCTGGTAGCCGCGCGGGGCGTCCTCCAGCGGGATCACCTCGGCGTTGACCGCCTTCGCGATCTGTACCCGGTCGTGCAGGATCGCCATCATCAGCTGGCGGTTGTAGCGCATGACCGGGCACTGACCGGTCGTGAACGCGTGCGACTTCGCCCAGCCCAGCCCCAGCCGGATCGACAGGGCGCCGACCTTGGCGGCGTCGTCGACCGCACCGGGGTCACCGGTCACGTAGAGGCCCGGGATGCCCAGCGCACCGCCGGCCCGGGTGATCTCCATCAGCGAGTTGAGCACCGTCGCCGGCGCCTCCCGCTGCGCGCCCTCACCGTGCCCGCGGGCCTCGAAGCCCACGGCGTCCACGCCGCAGTCCACCTCGGGCTCACCGAGGATCTCCGCGATCTGGTCCTTCGGGTCGCCCTTCGACACGTCGATGGTCTCGCAGCCGAAGCTGCGCGCCTGGGCGAGCCGCTCGGCGTTGAGGTCGGCGACGATGACCACGGCGGCGCCGAGCAGGTGCGCCGAGGCGGCCGCCGCGAGACCCACCGGGCCGGCGCCGGCGATGTAGACCGTCGACCCGGTGCCCACCCCGGCGGTCACGCAGCCGTGGTAGCCGGTCGGGAAGATGTCCGACAGCATCGTCAGGTCGCGGATCTTGGCCAGCGCCTGGTCGCGGTCGGGGAACTTCAGCGCGTTCCAGTCCGCGTACGGGACCATGACGTACTCGGCCTGCCCGCCGGTCCAGCCGCCCATGTCCACGTAGCCGTAGGCCGAGCCCGGCCGGTCGGGGTTGACGTTGAGACAGATGCCGGTCTTGCCCTCCTTGCAGTTGCGACAGCGGCCGCAGGCGATGTTGAAGGGCACGCTGACGATGTCGCCGACCTCGAGGAACTCGACGTCCGAGCCCTTCTCGACGATCTCGCCGGTGATCTCGTGACCGAGCACCAGCCGCTCGGGCGCCGTCGTGCGCCCGCGGACCATGTGCTGGTCGCTGCCGCAGATGTTGGTGGCCACCGTCCGCAGGATGACCCCGTGCGGCGTCTTGCGGCCGACGTTGGCCGGGTTGACCCCCGGCCCCTCCTTCAGTTCCAACCCGGGGTAGTCCAGGTCCGCGACCTCGACCTTGCCGGGACCCATGTACATGACCGCCCTGTTACCTGCCACGGACGCGCCTCCTCTCGGCGGCGGGACCGGCGCGTGCCGGGCCCGCCACTCCGCCGTCCGTGCCGATCGGCACGGACGCGTCGGACGCCCCGGCGACCTGGGGCGGGACCCCTGGTCTCGGGAGTCCGGCGGAGGCCGAGTGTGGCCTGCGTCACCCGAGAGGGTGGATGACTCCCCCGACCCTTCCCCCGGGCCCGGCACGTTGCCACGTAGCGTTGCGGCACGTGCTCGTGCTGCTCCCACCCTCGGAGACCAAGTCCCCGGACGGCGACGGCCCCCCGCTCGACCTGACCACCCTCTCCACCCCGGACCTGACGCCGGTCCGCGCGCAGCTGGTCGAGGCGCTGATCCGGCTGGCCGCCGACCCGCCGGCCGCCCGCGCGGCGCTGGGCCTGTCCCCCGCCCGGGACGTCGAGCTCGCCCGCAACGCCGCACTGTGCACCAGCCCGACGAAGCCCGCGGTCGAGCGCTACACCGGCGTCCTCTACGACGCCCTCGACGTCCGGACCCTCACCCGCGCGCAGCGCGCCCGCGCCGACCGGCGGCTCGCGGTCGGCTCGGCACTGTTCGGGCTGGCGCGGGCCACGGACGCCATCCCGGCCTACCGGCTGTCCGCGGGCTCGGCCCTCCCCGGCCTGCCGACGCTGCGCGCGCTGTGGCGGCCGGTGCTCGCCCCGGTCCTCGCGGCCTCCGGTGAGCTCGTCGTCGACCTGCGCAGCGGGGCCTACCAGGCGCTGGCACCCGTTCCGGGTGCGGTGACCGTCGACGTGCTCAGCGAGCGCCCCGACGGCAGCCGCACGGTGGTGAGCCACGCGAACAAGGCGCACAAGGGGCGGGTCGCCCGGCTGCTCGCCACCACCACGGCCGAGCCGGACGACGTCGTCCGCGTGCGGGCACTGCTGCGACGGGCCGGGTTGCACGTGGAACACGACGGGGCGACCGCCCTCACGCTGGTGCTGCCGGCGGCCTGACCGTGCGAGCCGTCACGAGGGGTCACCGACTGTGATCTGCTCGTGATCTCTGTCGACCACGATCGTCGTCGCTTACGCTGTACGCGGCGTCCGGACCCAGCACCGGCCGGGGCGCCGCGGCACAGGGAGTCGGCCGTCCGGCCGGGCGAAGGGGTTCGGTGGACGACACGTCTGGGCTCCCCCGGGAGCCGCAGGTCGCCGGTCCCCGCGCCGCCGCGGAACTCCTGCTGGCCGACCGTCCCCGCGCCCGCGCCGCCCGCCGGCTGCGGCTGCGCGACGCCAGCGTCGTCCTCGACCGCCTCGCCGAGCTCGCCGCCCGGCTGGTCGGCGCACCGATCGCGCAGATCTCCCTGCTCGACGACGTCGAGGTCGTCGTCGCGGGCACCGGCCTGCCCCCGGGCACCGTGGGCCGCGAGAGCCCGCTCGACCTGACCGCCTGCGCGGTGCCCGCCGCCGAGCGCGCGCCGGTCGTGGTCCCCGACGTCCACGACGAGCCCCGCGCCGCCGAGCTGCCGCAGGTACGTGCCGGGCTCGTCGGCGCCTACCTCGGCGTGCCGCTGATCGACACCGCCGGCCACACCGTGGGCGTCCTCTGCGTCGCCGCGCCCACGCCCCGGCCCTGGTCCGACACCGACCTGGCCACCCTGCGCCAGCTCGCCGCGGCCGCCGTCAGCGAGCTGGAGCTGGCCGCGCTGCGCGCCGAGTACGAGAGCGACCGCGTGCGCTGGGGCCTGGCCGTCGACGCCGCCGGGATCGGGACCTTCGACTGGGACCTGCACACCGGCGAGCTGACCTGGGACGCCCAGTTGGTCGAGATGTTCGGGTACTCCGACGGCGAGTTCGGCGGCAGCATCGACGACTTCAACGCCCGCGTGCACCCCGACGACCTGCCGCGGGTCACCGACGCCCTGCAGGCCAGCATCGCCTCCTGCGGCGACTACGAGGCCGAGTACCGCGTCGTCTGGCCGACCGGGGACACCCGCTGGGTGCAGGCCCGCGGGCGCACGCTGGCCGACGAGAGCGGCGCGGCCAGCCGCGTGCTGGGCGCCGCCTACGACACCACCGCCGAGCGCGCCGCCGGCCTGCGGGTCACGCGGGTGCTCGAGGCGATGCCGGCCGGCTTCTACTCCCTCGACCGCGAGTGGCGCTTCACGCACGTCAACGCCGAGGCCGAGCGCCTCCTGGGTGCCGACCGCGACGAGCTGCTCGGCCAGGAGCTCTGGACGGCGTTCCCGGCCGCGGTGAACAGCGTCTTCGAGGAGAGCTACCGCACCGCCGTCCGCACCGGCACGCCGGTGCAGTTCGACGCGCACTACCCCGCGCCGCTCAACGGCTGGTACGAGGTGCGCGCGTGGCCGAGCCCCGAGGGCCTGTCGGTCTACTTCCTCGAGGTCACCGAGCGCCGCCGCGTGCAGGCCCGCGCCGAGCGCGCCACGCAGCGGCTGGCGCTGCTCGCCCAGGTCAGCGCCGAGCTGGCCGGCGCCCTGGACCCCCAGACGGCGACGGCGCACCTGCCGCGCCTGGTGGTGCCGGCACTCGCGGACTGGTGCATCGTCACCGTCGTCGACCCCGACGGGCGCCCGCGCGACGTCGGGCACTGGCACGCCGTCCCCTCCTCCCGTCCCCTCGTCGAGCGCTACGCCGCGACGCGGCTCGACGCCATGCCGGCCACGGCGCCGCTCATGCGCGCCCTGCTCACCGGCGAGCCGGTCATGGAGCGCAGCGAGGCCGTGCGCGACGTGCTGGCCGACGGCGAGGCCCGCGACGTGGTGAGCGCGCTGGACCCCGAGTCGGCGATCGCCCTGCCGCTGCGGGGCCGCGACCGCACCCTCGGCGTGATGACGCTGTTCTTCCGCCGGGGCTGGACACCGCGCGACGAGGACCTCGCCACCGCCCAGGACGTCGCCGACCGCGCCGGGCTGGCCCTGGACAACGCCCGCCTCTACGGCCAGCAGCGCGCGCTCGCCGAGGGGCTGCAGCGCAGCCTGCTCACCGAGCCGCCGGAGCCCGACCACGCCGAGATCGCCGTCCGCTACCTGCCGGCCGCCGAGGCCGCGCGGGTCGGCGGCGACTGGTACGACGCGTTCCTCCAGCCCGGCGGGGCGACGATGCTCGTCATCGGCGACGTCGTCGGCCACGACACCGAGGCCGCGGCGGCCATGGGGCAGCTGCGCGCGCTGCTGCGCGGCATCGCCACCTACAGCGACGCCGGCCCCGGTGAGGTGCTGCGCGGCCTGGACGCCTCGATGGCCGTGCTGCAGGCCCGGGTGCTGGCCACGGCCACCGTCGCCCGCTTCGAGCAGACCGACGACGAGCGGCGGCGCGGCGTCACCCGCATGCGCTGGGCCAACGCCGGGCACCTGCCGCCGCTGGTCATCAACCCCGACGGCAGCGTGGCCGAGCTCGCCACCTGGCGCGGCGACCTGCTGCTCGGCGTCGACCCCGACGCGCTGCGCGAGGAGTCGGTGGTCACCCTCGACCGGGGCGCCACCGTGCTGCTGTTCACCGACGGGCTCATCGAGCGCCGCGACGCCGACCTCGACGCCGGCATGGCCCGGCTGCGGGAGGCGCTGCGCGAGCTGGTCGGCCGGCCGCTGCACGAGCTGCTCGACCAGGTGCTGCACCGGCTGGTCGACGGCCGTCCCGAGGACGACGTCGCCCTGGTGGCGGTGCGGCTGCACCCGCAGGACTCCCCCCGCCCGCCCGAGGCCGGCCCCAACCGGGTCCCCGACGTCGTCCCCGAGGACCCGGCGAGCCCGTCGCGGCGCTGACCCACCCGGACCCGTCCGGCGTCGATCCGGTCAGGAATCGAGAAGCCCGCGGGCGTCCTCGTGCGCCAACCTCTGGTGCGGGGGCCGGCACCGGGCCGGCCCCGCGAGCGTCGAGAGGGAGCCGGCCATGTCCACGCAGGAGACCGAGGAGTCCCACGGCTTCACCGCCGAGGAGCGGGCCGCGATGAGGGAGCGCGCCGCCGAGCTCCGTGCCGAGGGCCGCAAGGGCGCGAAGAAGGCCGACGGCCTGCAGGCGGTCCTGGACCGGATCGCGGAGATGGCACCGGAGGACCGGGCGCTCGCCGAGCGCGTGCACGTGGCGGTGACCACGACCGCCCCCCAGCTGTCGCCGAAGACCTGGTACGGCATGCCCGCCTACGCGAACGCCGACGGCAAGGTCGTCGTCTTCTTCCAGGACGCCGGCAAGTTCGGCTACCGCTACTCGACCGTCGGCTTCCAGGACGCGGCCACGCTCGACGACGGCGACCTCTGGCCGGTGGCGTACGCGCTCACGGGCTGGAGCCCCGCGGTGGAGGAGCGGGTCGTCGACCTGGTGCGCACGGCCACCGCCTGAGCCGCACCTCAGGGGCGGGGTCGCTCCCGGCGGACGGTGACCTTGCGGCCCTTGATCGTGCTGGCCCGCAGCGCGGTGACGACCTCCTCGGCGGCGGCCTCGGGCACCTCCACCAGGCTGAAGCGCTCGGCGATCTCGATGGCGCCGACGTCGCGGCCGCGCAGCCCGGTCTCGCCGGCGATCGCGCCCACCAGGTCGCCGGGGCGCACGCCGGCGCTGCGGCCGGCGCCGATGAACAGCCGGGCGGTGTCACCGCCGTTCGACCGCGACCGCGACGGCCGGCCCCGGTCGCCGCGGTCGCCGTCGCGCTGCGGGCGCTCGGGCCGGAGGGTGACCTCGGGGATCTCCTCGTCGTCGTCCGGGCCGTTGGTGGCCTCGTGCGCGAGCTTGACCGCCGCCAGCGCCACCTCCATGACGTCGAACTCGTCGGTGAGCGTCTCGACGACGGCCCGGAACCGCTCGAGGTCGTCGCCGAGCAGGCTCTCGCGCAGCGCGGCGCGGGTGAGCTCGAGCCGGCGGGCGCGCAGGTCGGCGACCGTGGGCACGCGTTCCACGTGGATCGGCGACCCGGTGACCCGCTCGATCGTCTTGAGCATCCGGTGCGCCCGGGGCTCGACCAGCGTGATCGCCACGCCCTCGCGCCCGGCCCGGCCGACCCGGCCGATGCGGTGCACGTAGGTCTCTGCCGCGGCCGGGACGTCGTAGTTGACGACGTGGGTGAGCTGCTCGACGTCGAGCCCGCGGGCGGCGACGTCGGTGGCCACGAGCAGCTCCGCGGTGCCGCCGCGCAGCCGCCCCATGACCCGGTCGCGCTGCTCCTGGCTCATGCCGCCGTGCAGCGCCTCGGCGCGGTAGCCGCGGCCGTTGAGCGTCTCGGTGAGGTCGTCGACCTCGTCGCGGGTGCGGCAGAAGACGATGGCCGCCGTCGGGCTCTCGACGTCGAGCACCCGGCCCAGCGCCGCGGGCTTGGCCGCGCGGGCGACGACGAACGCCGTCTGCCGGACCCGCGGCGCCTGGCCCTCGGTGGGCACCTCGCGGGCGACCTGGATGCGCAGCGGGTCGCGCAGGTGGCGGCGGGCCATGCTGTCGAGCCGGCGCGGCATCGTGGCGCTGAACAGCACCGTCTGCCGCTCCTCGGGCACCTCGGCCAGCAGCGCCTCGAGGTCCTCGGCGAAGCCCATGTCGAGCATCTCGTCGGCCTCGTCGAGCACCACCGTGGCGACGCCGCCCAGGTGCAGGCTGCCGCGCTGCAGCAGGTCCAGCGCCCGCCCGGGGGTGGCGACGACGACGTCGACGCCGGCCTCCAGCGCCCGCAGCTGGCGCGGGATCGGCTGGCCGCCGTAGACCGGGACGACGCGGGCGCCGAGGTCGCGGCCGTAGCGGTGCAGCGCCTCCGACACCTGGATGGCCAGCTCGCGGGTGGGCACGAGGACCAGCGCGAGCGGGTCGCCGCCGGGGCGCTCGTCGGGCAGCCGCTGCAGCACCGGCAGCGCGTAGGCCGCCGTCTTGCCGGTGCCGGTGGCCGCCTGGCCGAGCAGGTCGCGCCCGGCGACCATCGGCGGGACTGCCTCGCGCTGGATGGGCGTGGGCTCCTCGTAGCCGAGTCGGGTCAGCGCCGCCAGCAGCTCGGGGCGCAGACCGAGGTCGGCGAAGGTGGCCGTCTCGTCCTGCTCGTCGGCCAGCTGCCGGTTCGTGTCGCCGTCCACCCGCACAGTGTCGGCCACCGCGGGTACCCGGGCCCGTGGCACCCTCCCCCGGTGACCTCCGCAGCCGCCCCCGGTGACGACCTCTGCCTGCGCCCGGCCACCGAGCTGGCCGCCCTGGTGCGCGGGAAGGAGGTCTCCGCGCGGGAGCTGCTCGAGGCGCACCTGGCCCGCATCGAGCGGATCGACCCGCAGGTCAACGCCATCGTCACCCTCGACGCCGAGGGCGCCCGGGCCGCGGCCGACGCCGCCGACGCCGCCCTCGCCGCGGGTGCAGAGGTCGGCCCGCTGCACGGTCTCCCGGTGGCGCACAAGGACACCCACGCCACCGGCGGCATGCGGACGACGTGGGGCTCGCCGCTGCACGCCGACACCGTCCCGGCGCGCGACGAGCTCGTCGTCGAGCGGCTGCGCCGGGCGGGCGCGGTGCGCGTGGGCAAGACCAACCTGCCGGAGTTCGCGGCCGGCTCGCACACCTTCAACCCGCTCTTCGGCGCCACCCACAACCCGTGGCGGCACGGGCTGTCGGCGGGCGGCTCCAGCGGCGGGGCCGCGGCCGCGCTGGCCGCAGGGCTCGTGCCGGTGGCCGAGGGCAGCGACATGGGCGGCTCGCTGCGCAACCCCGCGGCCTTCTGCGGCGTCGTCGGGCTGCGGCCCTCGCCGGGGCGGGTGCCGACGTGGCCGGCGGGGCTGGGCTGGGCGACGCTGTCGGTGCAGGGGCCCATGGGCCGCACGGTCGGCGACGTCGCGCTGACGCTGTCGGCGATCGCCGGGCCCGATCCGCGGGTGCCGATCGCGCTGTCGGAGGCCGGCGCCTCGTTCGCCGCCCCGCGCCCGGCGCAGCTGCGCGGCCTGCGGGTGGCCTGGACGCCCGACCTCGGCGGGCTGGTGCCGGTCGAGCCGGTGATCCCGCAGGTGCTGGCCGGCGTGCTGGCGCGGCTCGAGGCGGAGGGCGCCGTCGTGGAGGAGGCCTGCCCCGACCTGCGCGAGGCCGACGAGGTGTTCGGCACGCTGCGGGCGTGGCTGTTCGAGGCCACGTTCGGCGACGTCGTCCGCCGGTCGCCGGAGAAGGTCAAGGAGGCCATCCGCGGCAACGCCGCCCGCGGCGCGGCACTCAGCGGTGCCGACGTCGCCCGCGCGGAGCTGGCCCACACCCGGCTGCACGAGCAGGTCGTCGGCTTCTTCGACCGCTACGACGTGCTGCTCGCGCCCACCACCCAGGTGCTGCCCTTCCCCGTCGAGCAGGAGTACCCGGCGGAGGTGGCGGGGGTGCCGCAGGAGGACTACCTGGGCTGGATGCGCTCCTGCACGCTGGTGTCCGCCACCGGCTGCCCCGCGCTCTCGCTGCCCGGCGGGTACACCGACGACGGCCTGCCCGTGGGCCTGCAGGTGGTGGCCGCGCCGCGCGCCGACCTGCGCCTGCTCGAGGTGGCCGCCGCGATCGAGCAGGTCACCGGCCCGGCCCGCCTCCCCGCCCTCTGACGCCGTCTGCGGCTCTCTAACCCGGGAGCTAGAGAGCCGCAGACGAGGTCATCGGGTCCGCAGGACCCGCGGCGGCGGGGGCGCGACCGGCGCGTCGGAGGAGTCCTCCAGCACGTCGGCGGCCGAGCCGACGATCAGCGGGTCGGGGATCCCGACGGCGTCGTCGTCCTTGCCGTCGTAGTCCAGCCGGCGGAGCACGTGCCGCATCGCCTCGAGGCGGGCGCGCTTCTTGTCGTTGCTCTTGATGACCGTCCACGGCGCGTGCTCCGTGTCGGTGTGGAGGAACATCGCCTCCTTGGCCTCGGTGTAGGCGTCCCACTTGTCGAGGCTGGCGAGGTCGGTGGGCGAGAGCTTCCACTGCCGCACCGGGTCGATCTGCCGCACGATGAAGCGGGAGCGCTGCTCGCCGCGGGAGACCGAGAACCACAGCTTGAACAGCCGGATGCCGCTGTCGACGAGCATCCGCTCGAACTCGGGGGCGTCGCGCATGAACTGCCGGTACTGCTCCTCGGTGCAGTAGCCCATCACCCGCTCGACGCCGGCGCGGTTGTACCAGGAGCGGTCGAACATCACGATCTCCCCGGCGGCGGGCAGGTGCTGCACGTAGCGCTGGAAGTACCACTGGCTCTGCTCGCGCTCGCTGGGCTTGTCGAGGGCCACGGTGCGGGCGCCGCGCGGGTTGAGGTGCTCGGTGAACCGCTTGATCGTGCCGCCCTTGCCGGCGGCGTCGCGTCCCTCGAAGACGATGACCAGCTTCTGGCCGGTGTCCTTCACCCAGCCCTGCAGGTGCAGCAGTTCGATCTGCAGCCGGCGCTTCTCGATCTCGTACTCCCGGCGCTCCATCCGCTCGGTGTAGGGATAGCCCTCGCGCCAGGTCTCGACCCGCTGCCCGTCGGGACCGAAGAGCTCGCGGTCGTCGTCCCAGTCCTCGTCGCTGTCCTCGTCGGGCAGCGAGTTGAGCCGCCACTTCGACAGGTCGAGGACCTCGGCCGCGCGGGGCACCAGGACCGGCGGGTCGTCCGCCTCCGGCGCGGTGCGGTCGGGAAGGCTGTCGGGCTGCACGGGTGTCTCCTCCCGGGCGGGGACAGGGACGTTCCCGGCCCTACCCGGTGCGGGCCAGGACAGTCCTACGCCGGCGGCAGGGCGACCGGCCGGGCCGGCCCGGGACGCGCCGGCCCGGGCGCGCCGGACTCCAGCACGTGCGCGACCGCGTACTCGGCGAGTGCGGCCAGCGCCCGCGCGTCGTGCCCCGGCTCCAGCGCGGACAGCAGGTGGACCTCCAGGACGCCGCTGCCGGCTGGGCGGACGGCGACCGGGCAGACCGCGGCCTGCGCGTCGACGGCGGGGGCGAGGGCGCGGGCCCGGAACCGGCCGGGGTCGTCGGCGGTCGCGCCCGTCCCCGGGGAGGCGGTGACCGTGGCGCCCGCGCGCAGCAGCGCGGTCACCTGGCCGCGGACGGCGCCGCTGCCGTCGTCGTCGACCAGCAGCCCGCCGCGGCGGGCCAGCACGCGCAGCAGCGGCCGGGCGGCCAGCGCGGCGTCGACCACGGGGGTGCCCGGGACGACGGTGGCGAGGGCGAGCACGTCGGCCCAGCCGGAGGCGTTGGCCACCACCAGCCGCGGGCCGCGCGGCCAGGCGACCGGCGGGTTGACGACGCGCACGCGCAGGCCCTGCGCCAGGAGGAGGTCGGCGGCGGTGCACACCCGCAGGCGCTGCTGCCGGCGGTCGCCGCCCCACGGAGCGGTGGCGGCGCGGACGGCGGTCCGGGCGAGCACGGGGGTCATCGCGCCGCGGGCAGGGGTGCGGACGGGGGTCGGCGTGCCGGAGTCCATCGGTCCTCCTGGAGGCGGGACGGGGTGTCCGCACGCCAGGGTCGCCGCCGCAGGTGTCCGCCGGATGACGGCGACGCGGAGACCGCGGGTCGATCGGGGGAACCGGTCGGCACGCGCCGGGGCCCGGGACCGGCGAGCGCCGGCCCCGGGCCCCGGGTGGGTCGCGGTCAGTCGAACAGCACCGAGGACACGACGTCGTACAGGTGGGTGTTCGGGTAGTAGCCGGTCAGCTCCTCGCTGCCCGGTCCCTCCGCGGTGACGACGGTCGGGACGCCGGTGTGCGAGGTCGTCGTCCAGTCGAGGGCGAAGTCGTAGGCGCCACCGGTGCCGGCGACGACGAACGGGCCGTCCTCGCCGGACTCGGTGTCGCCCGCGATCGACGGGTCGAGCGTGCCGCCGGGGCCGCTCTCGTCCTCGGGGTCGACGTCCTCGATGGTCAGCCCACCGCACTCGTGGTCGCCGGTGACGATCAGCAGCGTGTCGGGGTGCTCGGCCACGTAGGCGCGGGCCACCTCGACGGCGTCGTCGAGGGAGCGCATGGCCTCGAGCATCCGGGTGCCGTTGTTGTTGTGGGCCATCTCGTCCACGGCCTCCTCCTCGACGAGCAGGAAGAAGCCGTCCTCGTCCTGGGAGAGGACGTCGAGGGCGCGGGTGGTCATGTCGGCGAGCGAGACGACCGGGTCGAACTCGTCGCCCTGGCCCTCGGGCCGCTGCTGGAACATCTCCTCGTTGGCGAACAGCCCGAGCAGCAGGTCGGAGTCGGCCGCGGCGAACTCCTCGGCGGTGCTGACGTACTCGTAGCCGAGGTCCTGGGCCTGCGCGACGAGGTCGCCCTGCGTGCTGCGGGACACCTCGGGATCCTCCTCGTCACCGGCCCGGGGCGGGTAGGTGCCCTCGTCCCCGGCGGGCAGCCACCAGTCCTCGCCGCCACCGAGGATCACCTCGGGCCGGCTGACCTCCAGGTACTGACGGGCGATGTCGTCCTGCGCGGCGCGGTCGGTGCTGTTGGCGAAGAACGCCGCGGGCGAGGCGTCGGTGACCTGCGCGGTGGTCACGATCCCGCCGGCCAGGCCCGCCTCCTCGACCTGCTGGCCGATGGTGGGCAGGGGGTTGCCGTCGACGTCGACGCTGATGGCGCCGTTGTAGGTCTTCACCCCGGTGGCCCACGCGGACGCCGAGGCCGCCGAGTCGGTGACGGTGTCCTCGGGGTCGCGCGCGTCGGTGGTCTGCAGACCGGCGATGGGCAGCTGGTCCATCGCCAGCTGGCCGTCGAAGCCCTCCTGGTCGAGGCGTCCCGCCTCGCGGTGGGTGGCGCCCATGCCGTCGCCGTTGACGAAGATGACGCTGCGCGGGTGCGCGTTGGCGTTCCCGTGGCCACCGCCGTGGCCGTTGCCGTGCCCGTTGCCGTTCCCGGGCCCGCCGGCGAACGCGCCGGTGAGCGGGAGGAGCGCCAGCGAGCCGCCCGCCACCGCGACCATGGTGACCGTCCGCAGCCGTCCTGCCCTCGTCGTGGTCATGGCCGTCCTCTCGTCCGGGTCCCCGGTACGGCGGACGCCGCCCGGGGTGGCCCCACCGTGCGGTGTGACCCGCGTCACCACCGGGCAAGGACGGGGGTGCGCCGGCTGTGTCGCGGCCCGTCCGGGCAGCCCGTGACGGACCGGATCCTCACAGCGACCGTCCAGCCGCCTCCCAGGACCGGGGGACCGCCCCGGTACGTGCGAGATCTGCACGCTCGGGGTCCTCCGGCCCTCGAGAGCCCCGAGTGTGCAGATCTCGCGGGGAGGTCAGCGACGGCGCAGGCCCCGCAGGGTCCGGACGGCGACCAGCAGCTCGGGCAGCTCGTGCCGGTCGCCCGCGGCGATGTCGGCGAGCTGCGCGGCGGCCCGGCGCTGGGCGGGCTCCCAGCCCTCCACCCACGCGCCCACCAGCGCGGCGGCGTCCGTGGCGGGCGCCGGCCCCCGCCCGGTGAGCACCTCGACGGCGAGCTCGGCCTGCTCGGCGGCGAGGTCGTCGCGCAGCGCGGCGCGCGCCATCGACGGCCAGCGGCGGTCCCGGGGCAGCGCGGTGACCAGCTCCCGCAGCGGCACCAGCGACAGCCGCTCGGCCAGCTCCTGGGCCACGCGCCCGGCCAGCTCGATCGGCGCGCCGGTCCGCTCGGCGACGACGACGAGGTCCAGCGCCGCCGGCAGCAGCGGCGCGGCCGCGACCTCCCCGGCCAGCTCCGCGGGCACGCCCGCGGCCTGCAGCCGCTGCGACCGCTCGGCGTAGGAGGCCGCCTCGTGGCCGAGCAGCCAGCCCGGCAGGCCGGTCCGCACCGCGGCCACCGGGGCGGCGAACCGGTCCGTGACGGCGGTGATCCCGGCCGCGGGCCGGCCGCCGAGCTCGGGCAGCCGCAGCAGCCAGCGCGCCGCCCGCTCGGCCAGCCGGGTCGCCTCGGTGCGCAGCTCCACCTGCACCGGCGCGGGCACCCGGTTGTCCAGCGGCCGGACGGCGTCCCACAGCCGGTCGACGTCGAACACCGCGCGGGCCACCGCGTGCGCCCGGACGACGGCGGCGAGGTCCAGGCCGGTCTCCTCGCCGAGCCGGAACAGGCCGGTCACGCCGGCGGTGTTCACCGACCGGTTGGTCAGCGCCGTGGCCACGATCTCCCGGCGCAGCGGGTGCGTGTCGACCTCCGCGGGGAACCGCTCGCGCAGCGCGGCCGGGAAGTAGTCGCGCAGCAGCCGGGCCAGCGCGGGGTCGTCGGGGAGGTCGGACCGCAGGACGGCGTCGCCCACCTCGAGCTTGGCGTAGGCCAGCAGCACCGACAGCTCCGGGCTGGTCAGCGCGTGCCCGTCGCGCCGCCGCTGGGCCAGCGCGCGGTCGTCCGGCAGCGCCTCGACGGCCCGCACCAGCCGCCCCGAGCGCTCCAGCGCCCGCAGGAACCGCTCGTGCGCGTCGAGCAGGCTGCGCGAGGAGGTGACCTCCACGGCCAGCGCCGCGTTCTGCGCGTGGTTGTCGCTCAGGACCGCGGCGGCGACCTCGTCGGTCATGTCGGCCAGCAGCGCGGCCCGGCCGCCCGCGTCGAGCTCCCCGGCGTCGACGACCCCGTTGAGCGCGATCTTGATGTTCACCTCGTGGTCGGAGGTGTCCACGCCCGCGGAGTTGTCGATGGCGTCGGTGTTCACCCGCCCGCCGGCCAGGGCGTACTCCACCCGCCCGCGCTGGGTCAGGCCGAGGTTGCCGCCCTCCCCCACCACCCGCACGCGCAGCTGGCCGCCGTCGACGCGGACGGCGTCGTTGGCCTTGTCGCCGACGTCGAGGTGGCCCTCGGTCGCGGCCTTGACGTAGGTGCCGATGCCGCCGTTGAACAGCAGGTCCACCGGCGCCAGCAGGACCGCGCGGATGAGCTCGACCGGCGAGAGGGTGTCGACGTCGTCGTCGAGTCCGAGCGCGGCGCGCATCGGCTCGCTCACCGGCACCGCCTTCGCCGTCCGCGGCCACACGCCGCCGCCGGGGCTGATCAGCGCGGGGTCGTAGTCGGCCCAGGACGAGCGCGGCAGGTCGAACAGCCGCCGGCGCTCGGCGAACGACGTCGCGGCGTCGGGCGTGGGGTCGACGAAGACGTGCCGGTGGTCGAAGGCGGCCACCAGCCGGATGTGCTGGGACAGCAGCATCCCGTTGCCGAACACGTCGCCGGACATGTCGCCGACGCCGACGACGGTGAACTCCTGGCTCTGCACGTCGACGTCGAGTTCGCGGAAGTGGCGGGTCACCGACTCCCAGGCGCCGCGGGCGGTGATGCCCATGGCCTTGTGGTCGTAGCCGACCGAGCCGCCGGAGGCGAAGGCGTCGCCGAGCCAGAAGCCGCGCTCGAGCGCCACGGAGTTGGCCAGGTCGGAGAAGGTCGCCGTCCCCTTGTCCGCGGCGACGACGAGGTAGGCGTCCTCGCCGTCGTGGCGGACGACCCGCTCCGGGGGCACGACCTCGCCGCCGACCAGGTTGTCGGTCAGCGAGAGCAGGGCGCCGATGAACAGGCGGTAGCAGGCCTGGCCCTCGGCCTGGACCTCCTCGCGGGTGGCGCCCTCGGGTGGCGGGTTGCGGACGACGAAGCCGCCCTTGGCGCCGGTGGGCACGATGACGGTGTTCTTGACCATCTGCGCCTTGACCAGGCCGAGCACCTCGGTGCGCAGGTCCTCGTGCCGGTCGGACCAGCGCAGCCCGCCGCGCGCGACCGCGCCGAAGCGCAGGTGCACGCCCATCACGCGCGGGGAGCTGACGAACACCTCGCGGGCCGGGCGCGGCTCGGGCACGTCGGGCACGGCGTGCGGGTCGAGCTTGATCGCCAGCGGCCCGCCCGCGTAGTAGGTGGTGCGCTGGGTGGCGGTGACGGCGGCCAGCAGGCTGGAGAGCACGCGGTCGGCGTCGAGGGTGTCGACCCTCCCGATCGCCTCCCGCAGCGACGCGGCGAGGTCCTCCTGCCGCCGCGCGCGGCCGGCCTCGCGGTCGGGCGAGAAGCGGGTCTCGAACAGCGCCACCAGCCGCGCGACGACGTCGGGGTGCGCGGCCAGCGTCGTCTCCACGTACCGCTGGCCGAAGGGCAGGCCGGCCTGGCGCAGCCACTGCACGTAGGCCCGCACCACCGTCACCTGCCGCCAGTTCAGCCCGGCCAGGAGCACCAGGGCGCCCAGGCCGTCGTCCTCGGCGTCGCCGCGCCAGACGGCGGCGACCGCCTCGGTGAACCGCTCGGGCAGCGACCCGGGGAAGGGCAGCTCCCCGCCGGGGGCGGTGAGCCCGAAGTCGTAGATCCAGGCCGGCGGGGCGCCGATCCGGTCGATCTCGTAGGGCCGCTCGTCGACGACGTCGACACCCATGTGCTGCAGCACCGGCAGGACGTCGGAGAGCAGCAGCCGCTCCCCCACCCGGTAGACGGTCAGCCGCGGCTCGGCCTCCCGCGGGCGGCGCAGCCGCAGGCCCAGCTCGCCGGGCGCCAGCGCGTCGAGGCGGGCGAGGTCCTCGACGGCCGTCGTCGCGGAGAAGTCCTCCTGGTAGGCGGCGGGGAAGGCGTCGGCGACGCGGGCGAGCACCTGGTGGGTGTCCTCGCCGTAGCGGGCGGAGAGGGCCTCGGTGAGGTCGTCGAACCAGCTGCGCGCGACGGCGGCGAGCTCCTGCTGCAGCGCGTCGACGTCGACCTCGGGCAGCGCGGGCGTGCCGCCGCGGGTCACCGGCACCCGGACGACGAAGTGCAGCCGGGCCAGCACCGACTCCGTCGAGCGGGCGGTGAACTCGATGTCGCGCCCGCCGAGGCGGGACAGCAGCAGCTGCTGCATCGCCAGGCGGACCTCGGTCGTGTACCGGTCGCGCGGCAGGTAGACCAGCGCCGACCAGAACCGGCCGAAGGGGTCGCGGCGCAGGAACAGCCGGGTCTGCCGGCGCTCCTGCAGGTAGAGGACGGCCAGTGCCACGGGCAGCAGCTCGGCGCCCGTCGCCTGGAACAGCTCGTCGCGCGGGAGGGTGTCCAGGACGTCGACCAGCGTCTTGCCGGTGTGGCTGTCGGCCGGGACGCCGGAGCCCTCGACCACCTGGGCGACCCGGCGGCGCACCAGTGGCACGTCGCGGACACCGGCGGCCGACGCCGTGCCCGGGAACAGCCCGACCAGCCGGTGCTGGCGGGCCGGGCGGCCACCGGCGGCGGGCACGGTGACCGCGACGAGGTCCAGCCACGCCCGGCGGTGCACCGTGGAGCGGATGTCGGCCTTGGTGACGGTGACCAGCGAGGGGCCGAGCGGGCCGGCCGCCTCGGGCAGCGCCGCCGCGGTGTCGCTGCGCAGCACGCCCAGGCCGGTGCCGGGGACGGCGCGCACGTCGTCGCCCACCTCGGCGTCGCGGGCCCCGAGGAAGACGAAGTTGCCGTCGGCCAGCCAGCGCAGCAGCGCCGCGGCCTCGGCGGGGTCGTCGGCGGGGTCTTCGACCTCGGCGCTGCCCTGCTCCTCCAGCCGGGTGGCGAGTTCGAGGGCGCGGGCGGCGGTGCGCGGGGCGTCCTCGTCGACCGCGCGCACGTCGGCGAGGACGGTGCGCAGCCCGGTGACCAGGTCGCCGGCCGCCTCGTCGTCGAGCGGGCCGTCCAGGACGACGGCCATCCAGGACTCGGCCAGCGCGTCGGGGCCGCAGCCGGCGGCGGCGGTGCCGGGGCTGTCGCAGAAGGCGCGCAGCGCGCCGGACACGTCGCGGCGGACGACGACGACCGGGTGGACGACGTGCTGCAGGCCCGCGCCCTGGCGGACCACCTCGGCGGTCACCGAGTCGACGAGGAAGGGCATGTCGTCGGTGACGACGAGCAGCAGCCCGCGCCCGTCGGGGAGCCGCTCCACGACGACCGTGGCCGAGCCCTGCGGCCGGACGGCGGCCAGGCGCAGGTGGCGCAGGGCGAGCGCGGCGAGGTCGGCCGGCTCGTGCCCGAGGACCTCGGCGGCCGGCTCGCTCCAGTAGTAGCGCTGCAGGAGGGCCGGGAGGTCCGCGGGGCCGCAGCCGGTGGGCAGGGCCTCGTCGGGGCTGCCGGCCGCGGCGTCGGCGGCCGCGTCGGCCGCCTGCGCCAGCAGCGCCCGCTTGCGGTCGTTGGCCTCCTCGAGGGCGACCAGCCCGGGTGGGACCCCGTCCTCCGGTCGGCCGGGGACGACGGTGTCCACGCCGGTGGTGCTCATGTCCAGCGACGCTAGTGCGGTCGCGCGCCCCCGTCAGCGCGACGCGACCGGCCACGCAGGTGACGTGCTGGAACGGCCCCGCTGCAGGGGCCCGCCGCGAGCGTGCGAGCGGGGGGGCAGCGGGGCCCTTACCGGTCGAGGACCTGGTCGGCGACCCAGCTGACGACGGCGAGGACGAGGCCGCCGAGGACCGCGGTGCCGAACCCGTCGACCGACAGGCGGTCGGAGAGCGCGGCGGTCAGGCCGAGCAGCGCGGCGTTCACGATCAGCAGGAACAGCCCGAGGCTGAGCAGGATCGCCGGGAAGGACAGGAACCGCAGGACCGGTCCGACGAAGGCGTTGACCACCGCGAAGAGCAGCGCCACCCACAGGAAGGTGCCGCTGACGCCGAGCGCGCCCTCCTCGTTGCCCTCGATGTCGATACCCGGCAGCAGCCGCGTGAGGCCGTAGAAGGCCAGGGCCATGATGACGACCTTGAGCGCGAACCTGATCACGGGCGCCACGCTAGCGGCGCTCCCTGGGAGCACCCCTCGTCTGCGCTCGTCTAGCCCTCTCTCGCGTCGGCGCTAGACCACCGCAGACGGCTCACGACACGGGCGTCTGCGTGTAGAGCGCGAGCCGCCAGCGGCTGCCGTCGCGGACGTACAGGCTCGTCATGGCGCCGGTGAACGGCTCGCCGTCCTCCTCCCGCCAGGCCCGGCCGGTGTAGACCAGCGCCGCGGCGTCGTCACCGGCGGCCACCACGCGGACGTCGACCAGGTCGTAGTGGTGCCACGGCGGGGAGGCCCCCAGGGCCCCGACGACGGCGTCGCGGTCCATCACCGCGCCGTTGGCCAGCACCATGGCGCCGTCCCCGGTCATGACCTCGTCGTAGAAGGCGGCCGCGGTCCCCTCGCACAGCGCGTCCCAGCCGCGCCGCTCGAGGGCCAGCAGGTCCCGGATGACCTCGTCGTCCATCCCGGGAGCCTGGCCGAGCGTGCATCTCCGCGGAAGTGCGTGACACGCGCTAGGCGGTTCTACCGATCTCTAGGTCGGCGGCTAGACGGGGCCATACGGTGCTCGACGTGGATCCCGTCCGGAACCCCTACGCGCCCGGTGCCGGCCAGCGCCCGCCCGAGCTGGCCGGCCGCGACGACGAGCTGTCGGCCTTCGACGTCGTCCTCGAGCGGATCGCCCGGGGCCGACCCGAGCGCTCGCTGGTGCTCACCGGGCTGCGCGGCGTCGGCAAGACCGTGCTGCTCAACCAGCTGCGGTCGGCGGCGATCAGCCGCGGCTGGGGCACCGGCAAGATCGAGGCGCGGCCGGACCAGTCGCTGCGGCGGCCGGTGTCCTCGGCGCTGCACATGGCCCTGCGCGAGCTGCGGCACCCCGACCAGGAGTCGATGGACGCCGTCCTCGGCACGGTGAAGGCCTTCGCCCAGCGGCTGACGCCGGCCGACGCGAAGCTGCGCGACCGCTGGCAGCCGGGCATCGACGTGCCCGCCACCACCGGCCGCGCCGACTCCGGTGACATGGAGATCGACCTGGTCGAGCTGCTCAGCGACGCCGCCGGGCTGGCCGCCGACGTCGGCAGGGGCGTGGCGCTGTTCATCGACGAGATGCAGGACGTGCAGGCCCCCGATGTCTCGGCCATCTGCGCGGCCTGCCACGAGCTGTCGCAGCAGGGCGCGCCGCTGATCGTCGTCGGCGCCGGACTCCCCCACCTGCCGGCGGTGCTGTCGGCGTCGAAGAGCTACTCCGAGCGGCTGTTCCGCTACCTGCGCATCGACCGCCTCGACCGGCCCGCCGCCGACCGCGCGCTGCTCGCCCCCGCCGAGCGCGAGGAGGTCACCTTCGAGCCGGCCGCGCTCGACGCCCTCTACGCCGCCGCCGACGGCTACCCGTACTTCGTGCAGGCCTACGGCAAGGTCACCTGGGACGTCGCGGCCGCCTCGCCGATCACCGCCGCCGACGTCGCCATGGCCGCGCCGGTGGCCGAGACCGAGCTCGCCGTCGGGTTCTTCGGCTCCCGCTACGACCGCGCCACCCCGGCCGAGCGCGAGTACATGCACGCCATGGCCGAGCTCGGCGGGCCGGCCGGCACCCCGGTCGCGACGTCGGAGGTGGCCGCGACGCTGGGCCGCAAGCCCGCGTCCCTGTCCCCCGCGCGCGACTCGCTGATCAAGAAGGGCCTGGTCTACTCCGCCGAGCGCGGCCAGATCGCCTTCACCGTCCCCCACTTCGGCCGCTACCTCCTCCGCCACCCCGACTGATCGCCCGCCGGGCGGCAGAAATGGCCATTTCTGCCGCCCGGGTGGTTGCTGGAGGCGGCCCACTGGGGAGCGCGACCCGACGGGCCCATCTGCGCGTCGCCCGGTGGCACGCTGGCGCGATGGCCGGGTGAGGCCGGCCCCTGGCGGACGAGCGGAGTCCCTCATGATGGTGTCCGAGCGGGAGAACCGGGAGATCGAGGCGGCCAACTCCTCCGGCAGGCCCCCGGTCGTCCTCGTCCACGGTCTCTGGCTCCTGCCGAGCAGCTGGGCCGTCTGGGTGGACTTCCTCGAGCAGGCCGGCTTCGCGCCGCTGACGCCGGACTGGCCGGATGACCCGGGGACGGTCGCGGAGGCCCGGGCGAGGCCGGACGTCCTGGCCGGGAAATCCCTCGGGCAGATCGCCGAGCACACCACCGAGGTCGTCCGGGCCCTGGACGCGAAGCCCGTCGTGGTGGGGCACTCGACCGGTGGCCTGGTGGCGCAGATGGTCGCGGGCCGCGGCCTGTCGGCGGCCACGGTGGCGATCGACCCCGGCGTCTTCCGCGGGGTCCTGCCCCTGCCGGTCTCCGTGCTCAGGGGGGTGGGCCCGTTCCTCCTCGACCCGCGCACGCGCGGCCGCGCGATCACGCTCTCGTTCGGCCAGTTCCGGTACGGCTGGGCGAACGCGCTGGACGAGACCGAGGCGAGGGAGCTCTACGACACGTTCCACGTCGCCGGCTCCGGGATGGCACTCGTGCAGATGGGCAACGCGAACATCAACCCGAGGACCGAGGCGAGGGTGGACACCAGGAACCCCGACCGCGGTCCCCTGCTGATCATGGACGGCGAGAAGGACCACACCGTGCCCTGGGCGATCGCCAACGCCGCCTACAGGCTGCAGCGGCGCAACCCCGCCGTGACGGAGATCGTGAGGGTCCCGAACCGGGGCCACTCCCTCACGATCGACCACGGCTGGCGCGAGGTCGCCCAGACGGCACTCGACTTCGTCCAGCGAGTGACCTGAGTCGTCCCTCCGCGGCGACCGGGGAGTTCCGTGCACGCAGCGCGACCGCGGAGGCCGCCCGACGACGACACGTGCACTCGGCGCCACACCGCCCGGGCGGCAGGAATGGCCATTTCTGCCGCCCGGACGGTTGCTGGCTACAACGGCGGGCACCCGAGCGGCCCGTGCCGGGAGCTGTGGAAGCGGGTCTGTGGGGGCTGCTGGGCGGAGCCGCCCTCGTGCTCGGGGCGCTGGTCGCGTGGTTCGTGCGCGTGCCGCAGGCGGCGATCGCGTCGGTCATGGCCTTCGGCTCGGGCGTGCTCATCTCCGCCGTCGCCTTCGACCTCATGGAGGAGGCCGCCGAGACCGGCGGGCTGGGCCCGACCGCGGTCGGCTTCCTCGGCGGCGCGGTCGCCTACCTCGCGGCGAACATGGCGCTGGCCCGGCGCGGCGCCCGGCACCGCAAGCGCTCGGGGGACCAGCAGCCGTCGGAGGACGAGCAGGGCGGCAGCGGCGCGGCCATCGCCGTCGGCGCCCTGCTCGATGGCGTCCCCGAGTCGGTGGTCCTGGGCCTGGGCCTGCTCGGCGGCGGCACGGTGAGCGTCCCGGTGCTGGCCGCCGTCTTCATCTCCAACGTGCCCGAGGGGCTGTCCAGCGCCGCCGGCATGAAGGCCAACGGCCGCTCGGCGCGGTACGTGTTCGGCGTCTGGGGCGGCATCGCGGGAGCCAGCGGCCTCGCCGCGCTCGTCGGCTACGCGGCGCTCGGCAGCGCCCCGCCCGCGGTCATCGCCGTCATCACCGCCGTCGCGGCCGGCGCGATCCTCACGATGATCGCCGACACGATGATCCCGGAGGCGTTCGAGCGGACCCGGACGTGGACGGGCCTGATCACCACCGCCGGGTTCCTCGTCGCCTTCGCGATCGAGCGGCTCGGCGCGTGACCGGGCAGGGTGGGCCCGTGGCAGAGCTCCGTGACCCGGTCCAGATCAGCGTCCCCGTCGACGGCGGGGACCTCTCGGCGCTGTACTGGGCGGCCGACGCCCCCGGCTCCCCCATCGCGGTGCTCGTCCACGGCATCACCGCCAACGCGATGGCCTGGGCCCGCGTCGCGGCGACGCTGGCCGGCGAGTTCGAGGTGGTCGCCCCCGACCTGCGCGGGCGCGCGGGCTCGGCCGGGCTGCCCGGCCCCTACGGCCTGGAGCGGCACGCCCAGGACGTCGCCACCCTGCTCGACCGCTTCGGTGCCGACGACGACGCCGGCGCGGACGCGACCGTGCTCGTCGGCCACTCCATGGGTGCCTTCGTGGCGGCGATGGCCGCGGCCGGCCCCGCCCGCGACGAGGTGCACGGCCTGGTGCTCGTCGACGGCGGCCTGGCGCTGGCCGAGCCCCCCGGCGCCGACGTCGACGCCAAGCTCGCCGCCGTCCTCGGCCCCTCGCTGGACCGCCTGGGGACGACGTTCCCCGACCTCGCCGCCGTCCGCGCCTTCTGGGAGCGGCACCCCGCCGTCGGCCCGTGGGTCGACGTGCCCTCGGTCGCCGCCTACCTCTCCCGCGACCTCGTGCCCGGCGAGACGCCGCTGCGCAGCGCGTGCGTGCCCGAGGCGGTCCGCGTCGACGGCGGGGACGTGCTGCTCAACGAGCGGGTGCTCGAGGCCACCACCGCGCTGCCGGTCCCCGCGACGCTGCTGTGGGCGACCCGCGGCCTGTTCGACCAGCGGCCCGGCCTCTACGACGAGGTGCGGCTGGCCGGCCTGGGCCTGGAGCCGTCGGGTATCACCGCACGCGAGGTGCCCGACACCAACCACTACTCGATCCTGTGGGCCGAGCAGGGCGTGGCGGCCGTCGCCGACGCGGTCCGGGCGGCGGCCGCGCGCGCCTAGACCGGCCGGCCCAGGAGCGGCGGCAGGACCTCCGGGCCGGCCTCCGCGGGCCGCTCCCCCGCCACCGGGTGCGCCCGGACGGCGAGCACCGCGACGTCGTCCTCGGCGCCCTCACCGAGCATGCTCGCGAGCAGCCCGTCGCACAGCTCGTCCAGCGGCTGCCCGGCCGCGGCGGCCACCAGCTCGCGCAGCTGCTCGCGGCTGTCGTCGAGGGGGACGCCGCGCCGCTCGAACAGGCCGTCGGTGAACAGCAGCAGCGTGCTGTCCGGCGGGACGAGCGCCTCGCCGTCGGCGCGCGGCCCGCGCCAGCCGATGCCCAGCGGCGGGCCGACCGGCGCGGTGAGGTCCTGCACGGTGCCGTCGGCCAGCAGCAGCATCGGGTCGGGGTGACCGGCCGAGGACCAGCGCAGCCGGCGCATCCCCGCGGCCCGGTCGGCGGCGTCCTGCTCGACCCGGCACACCAGCGCGGTGGCCATCGCGGGCACGTCGAGGCCCACGAGCGCGTGGTCGACCCGGCGCAGCACACCCGCGGGCTCCTCGAGCCGGTCGAAGGCGATGCCGCGGACCAGCGTCTTGACCTGCCCCATCGCCGCGGCGGCCTCGATGTCGTGGCCCATGACGTCGCCGATGACCAGCACCGTGTCGCCGTCGGGCTGCAGGAAGGCGTCGTACCAGTCGCCGCCGATCGCGACCCCGCGGGTCGCCGGCCGGTAGCGGACGGCGAGCTCGAGGTGGTCGGGCTGCACCGGCGGGGACAGCAGGCTGTGCTGCATCCGCTCGGCCACCTGCGCGGCGGCGCTGGCCAGCCGGGCGTTGTCCAGGGCGAGCGCGGCCCGCCGGGAGGCGATCTCGGCGGTGCGCAGCTCCAGCTGGGTGTGCGCCCCCCGCTCCGGGCCGTTGACCAGCGTGAACGCGCCGAACTGCTCCCCGCGGGCCAGCAGGGGGAACGTGGCGACGGCAGCGGGCCGCAGCGGCTCCAGCGCCTCGCGGCTCACGTCGTCGGCCACCATCGCCCGGACGTCGTCGTCGGTGACGGCGGCGATCACCACCGGCCGGCCGCTGGCCAGCGCCGTGGGCACCGGCGCGGCGGGCCGGTTGCTGCGCACCCGCAGGTCGGCGTAGCGGTGCATCGCCCCGACCATCGCGGGGTCGCTGTGCGCGCGGCCGACGTCGCGGCGGGTGCCGTCGGGGTCGACCACGCTGACCAGGCACCAGTCGGCCAGCAGCGGGACGACCAGCTCGGCGAACCGGGCGACGGCCTCGTCGACGTCGGTGGTGGCGGTCATCGCCTGGCTGATGTCGCCGAGCAGCACCAGGTGGCGGGCCGAGGCCTCGGCGCGGGCCGCCGCCACCACCACCTGCGCCGCGGCCGCCTCGCGCGCCGCGACGGCCGCCGCGCGCTCCTCCTCCGTGCGCCGGCGCTGCGTGACGTCGTCGTAGGTGACCACCAGGCCGGCGCCGGTGAGGAAGGCGTCGGCGCGGAACCACCTGCCCAGCGGGCCGAACCAGGCCTCGGTCGAGGCGGACTCCCCGGTCGCCCGCACGTGCCGGTACAGCTCCTCGAACGGCCCGCCGACCGCCTCGGGGAACTCCTCCCAGATCCCGCGGCCCTGCAGGGCGGCCACGGTGCGGTCGAGGACCGCGGCGCCGGCGGGGTTGACGTAGCTGAACCGCCAGTCGGCGTCGAGGACGAACAGCGGCCGGTCCATCCCCTCCACGGCCTGCACGAGCAGGTCACGGGGCGGCGGAGCGGCGCCGTCCGGGGTCATGGGCTCATGCTCCCCCATCACGGGGGGACTCCGGGGGCGCGGTACCGGTCCGGGTGATCACGACCCGCCGCGGGACCCGTTGGCAGGGCGGTCCGCACCCGCCACGATCAGGAGCCGACGGCGTCGGCGCTCCTCCGCCGGTCCGTGCGGCGAGGGGGTGCGGGCATGGCCGATCCACTCAGGTCGCGGCCGCGCGCCGAGCCCACCGTGCCCCTCCCCCACTCCCTGCTCGACCCCCTCGCGCTCGCCACACTCGTCGACCGGCTGCCGGCCGCCGTCCTGGCCCTCGACCCGGCCGGCCGGCTCACCTGGCTCAACGCCGCCGCCGAGCGGCTGCTGGGACGCAGCGCTCCCTCGCTCGTCGGCCGGCCCCTCGACGACGCCGTCCCCGGCAGCCCCGGGCACGCGCTCGCCCAGGCCTGCACCGAGGCGGCCGGATCCGGCGAGCCGGTGACCGTCGCGGCCGGGGAGGGCGGCTGGTACGAGGTGCGGGCCGCACCGGGCCCGGAGGGCCTCGCGGTGACCGTGGCCGATGTGTCCGCCCGCCGCGCCGCGCAGGAGCAGGCCGACCGCGCCACGGCCCGGGCGACGCTGCTGGTGCGGGTCGCCGCCGAGCTGTCCGGGGCGCTGGACGGGATCGCGGCGCTGGGCCGGCTGGCGCGGCTGGTGGTCCCCGTGCTCACCGATGGCTGCGTGGTCACCGTCGTCGACCGGGAGGGCCGCGCCCGCGACGTCGGCTCCTGGCACGCCGACCCCGAGCGCCGCGACCTGCTCGCCCGCTACGCGCGGGTGCGGCTGGACCGGCTGCCGGCCACCTCCCCCGTGGCGCGGGCGCTGCGCACCGGGACACCGGTGAGCGCCGCGGCGCGGGAGGTGCTGGCGGTCATGACCGACGAGACGACGCGCGGGATGCTGCGCGACCTGCGGGCCGAGTCGGTGGTGGTCCTCCCGCTGCCGGCGGAGTCCCGCACCGTCGGCGTCCTCACGCTCTACCTCGACGCCGGGCGCGCGATGGGCGAGACCGACCTGGCCGCCGCGCGCGCCGTCGCCGTGCAGGCCGGGCGTGCGGTGGACCGGGTGGGGCGGCAGAGCCGGCAGATCCAGCTCGCCGAGGCGCTGCAGCGCAGCCTGCTCACTGAGCCCCCGGCCTTCCCCGGCCTGGAGGTCGTGGCGCGGTACGTGCCCGCCGCCGAGGCGGCACGCGTGGGCGGCGACTGGTACGACGCCTTCCCCTCCCCCGACGGCGACCCGGTCCTGGTCATCGGCGACGTCGTCGGCCACGACACGGCGGCCGCGGCGGCGATGGGACAGCTGCGCGGCCTGCTGCGGGGGGTCGCGCACAGCGGCGGCGCGGGGCCCGCCGAGGTCCTGCGCTGCCTGGACGAGGCGATGGCGACCATGCAGGCGGACACGCTGGCCACCGCGGCCGTCGCCCGGCTGGAGGACGGCGCGCGCCGGTTGCGGTGGGCCAACGCGGGGCACCCGCCGCCGGTGCTGCTCCTGCCCGACGGGCGGGTCACCGTCCTCGACCACGGCGACCGGCTGGGCGACCTGGCGCTGGGCGTGGACGCGACGGCCGTCCGGCGGGAGGCGACCGTGGAGCTCGCGCCCGGGACGACGGTCCTGCTGCACACCGACGGGCTGGTCGAGCGGCGCGGCAGCTCGCTGGACGCCGACTCCGAGCGGCTGCACCGCACGCTGGCCGGGCTGGCCGGGACGCCGCTGCCGGACCTGTGCGACGAGCTGCTCGCCCGCCTGGTGGAGGGCACGCCGCAGGACGACGTCGCGCTGGTCGCCGTCACCGTCGGGGCCGGCTGAGGGGCGAGATCCGTCTCACCCCGCGGGGCGAGGCGGGCGCGGGAAGGGTTGGCCGGCCGGCCGGCTGGGCACCGAGTCGTCGTCCGAGAAGAGCTGGACGACGACGACGGAGAGAGGTCATGGGCCGACTTGCCTGGCCGCTGCGCCCGCTGCCCGACGGGCGGGGCGAGCTGTGGCGCCGGGACCTCGGGGACCTGGCCGAACTGCCGGCCGCCCGGGCGGGCCTCCGGGAGCACCTCAGTGCGATCGGCTTCCCGCGGGACCCCGACGACCCCGCGGCCGACCGGATGATCCTGGCCTTCGACGAGCTCGCGTCCAACGCACTGCGGCACGGGGTGTCCCCGGTCGTGGCCACGGTGGTGTCCGGGAGCGGCGGGTGGCTGCTCGACGTCAGCGACCGCGACCCCGACACCATGCCGGCGCCCGCCGTCGGCCGGGACCCCGCGCAGGGCGGTCTGGGCCTCTACCTGGTGGCGCGGCTGTCGGTGGCGCACGGGTGGTACGTCGACGACGGCTGCAAGCACGTGTGGGCCTGCCTGCCGACGGCGATCGAGGAGTACGCGGCCACCTCGGCCTGAGGCCCGCGGTGTGAGTGCGCCCGGGGCGGCGGGGACGGTGGTCCCGGCGCCGCCCCGGGGCAGTCGGTGGGGGGCTCACCGGCCGGTCTGTCGGGGCCGGCGGCGGGCCCGGAGGGTCCCCGGCGGACGCGGCGCTGGTGCTCAGCGCCCGTCGGGGACGGCTCCTGGTTGCGCTGTCGTGGCCGGTGGCGGGCCCGGAGGGTCCCCGGCGGACGCGGCGCTGGTGCTCAGCGCCCGTCGGGGACGGCTCCTGGCCGCGGTGTCGTCCGGTAGGACGACGGTGTCACGGCACCACGAGCGAGAGGCGGCCCTTGCCGTAGCCGGGGACCTCGACGGCGAGGTCGAGCCGGTTGAAGGCGGCGAGCATGCCGGCGATGTCGCCGGGCAGGTCGTCGCCGGGGGCGTAGGACGCGTGCAGCTTCGAGTGCGGGGCACCCGGCACGTTGAACAGCGCCGAGAGGACGTTGACGACCTCGTGGAGGGCCTCGGTGAGCATCGCGGTGAGCTCGCCGTCCTCCTCGACGACGTCCTGGACGCCACCGGGGGGCAGCAGGGCCAGCGCGCCGCCGGTCCAGGCCGCCAGCGGCAGGTCCATCACGCACAGCGCGTTGACCGCCATCGTGGGGCTGACGTAGACGGCGACCGAGACGGGGTCCTTCTCGGTCGGCGTCACCGGGGCGCCCGGCGTCACCGAGACGGGCTTGCCGACGAGACCCGACAGCATGTCCTTGACGGCCTTGGTGTCGGGCAGGACGACGGTGAGTGGGGCGGTCACGCCAGCACCCCCTCGAGGTGCTCGGTGAAGGTGTCGGCGGTGAACGGCTTGGCGATGAGGAACAGCGCGCCGGCGTCGGCGGCCTTCTCCCGCATCTCCGGCGAGCCCTCGGAGGTGACGAAGCCGAAGGGCACCGACGAGCCGGAGCCGCGCAGCGCCTGCAGGCACTCCAGGCCGGTCATGTTCGGCATGTTCCAGTCCGACAGGACCAGGTCCGGGCTCTCGCTCTGCACCTTCTCGTAGGCGTCGCGGCCGTCCTCGGCCTCGACGATGTCGTGGTCGTCGTAGCCGGCCTGCCGCAGGGTGCGGATGACGATCTGCCGCATGACGCGGCTGTCGTCGGCGACCAGGATCTTCACAGGGGCACCTCGTTCTCTCGCTCGGCGTGCGACTGCACGGAGACGGTCAGCGGCTCGCCGCGCCACAGGACGTCGACGCGGCAGGTGTCGGCCTCGCGGCCGGGGGGTGGGGTGGTACCGGTCTCGGGCAGGCCGAGGACCGACGGGCCGGGGAGGACGGCCTTGACGTTGCCGCCGACGACGTTGGCCAGTTCGCCCATCGCGTCGTCGACGTCCTCCTCCTCGAGCACCTCGGGAGCGTGCTCGCGGAGCAGCGCCCGGGTGAGCGCCAGCGCGGTGTCGCGGCCGCAGGTCAGCACGACGCTGCCGGTCCACGGTCCGACGATCTCGACCCAGGAGCTGAGCGTGTCGGCCGGCAGCGGCGCCGGCAGCGGGACGAGCACCTCGTCCTCGCCGACGAGCGCGAGCCACGCCTGCTCGGTGATCTCCTGGACGGTCGCCTCGTCGATCAGCTCGGCGATGGCCGGGGGACGGTCGCCCGCGCGGCGGCGCTCGCCGCTGTCGGTCGGGACGGTCACAGGGAGACCTCCTGCGGGAGCAGGCCGAGCAGCGCGAGCTTGTCGCGGATGGCGTCGGCGGTGAACGGCTTGATGACGTACTCGTGGGCGCCGGCGGCCAGGGCGCGCACGATCTGGCCGTGCTCGCTCTCGGAGGTGACCATCATCAGCGTCACCGCCCGCCAGCCCGGGTTCGCGCGGACGGCGTTGACGAACTGCAGGCCGTCCATCACCGGCATGTTCCAGTCGATCGTGCAGAGGTCGGGCACCCAGCCCTCGTGCAGGACGTCGAGCGCCTCCTGCCCGTGTCCGGCCTGCCGCGTCTCGTAGCCGAACCCCTCGAGGGTGCCGGTCACGATGCGCCGCATGGCGCGGGAGTCGTCGATCACCAGAGCGCGCACGGTCATGCCCCCTTCAGCGGGCGGTAGGCGGAGGTCCGGCCGAGGACGACGCGGCTCCAGGAGTCGTCGACGCCGAGAGTGGTCTCGGCGGCACCGAGGAACAGCCAGCCGTCGGGGCGCATGAGCTCGCGCACCCGGCGGAGGATCGCCTGCTTGGTGGGCAGGTCGAAGTAGATGAGGACGTTGCGCAGGTACACGACGTCGAACGGGCCCATCCGCGGCAGCGGGGCGGCCAGATTGCACTCGCGGGCGGTCACCATGCGGCGCAGGTTCGGCGCGACCTCCCACTCGCTGCCGGCCCGCTGGAAGTGGCGGACCAGCATCGGCGCGGGCAGGCCGCGGTTGACCTCGAGCTGGCTGAACCGGCCGGCCCGGGTGCGCTCGACCATCTCGCGGGAGATGTCGGTGGCGGTGATCGAGACCCGCGCCGAGGCGTTGGGCATCGCGTCCTCGAGCAGCATGGCGACCGTGTAGGCCTCCTGGCCGCTGGAGCAGGCCGCCGACCAGATCTGCAGCCGCTCGGCCGGGCCGCGCGCCGACAGCAGCGCGGGCAGCACCGTCGAGGTCAGCGCGGTGAACGGGTCGCCGTCGCGGAACCACGAGGTCTCGTTCGTGGTGAGGGCCTCGACGATCGAGCGGGTGTCGTCCGGCCGCGGCCGGCTGCGCACCGAGTCGACGAAGGAGTCGACGTCGGACATCCCCATCTTGCGGGCCAGCGGCAGCAGCCGGGCCTCGACGAGGTACTCCTTGCCCGGCGCCAGGACGATCGCGCTCTCGCGGTGCACCAGCTGGCGCACCCAGTCGAACCGGGTGGCGGTGAGGGTCATCGGTGGGCTCCCGTCGCGAGGGTCAGGGGGGCGGGCTGCGGCGGGAGGGCGCGCGCGAGGTGGCGGGTGATGGCCTCGGCCACCCGGTCGAGGGGCAGGACCTCGTCGGCCAGGCCGGCGGAGGCGACGGCGCCGGGCATGCCCCAGACCACCGAGGTGGCCTGGTCCTGGACGACGACGGTCCCGCCGGCGTCACGGATGACGCTCGCGCCGTTGCGGCCGTCGGAGCCCATGCCGGTGAGCACCACGGCGAGGACGGCGCCGTCGTAGGCGGTCACCGCGGAGCGGAACAGCGGGTCGACGGCGGGGCGGCAGAAGTTCTCCGGCGGGCCCTGCGACAGCATCGTCGTGGCGCCGCGGCCGGTGCCACGCACGGTCAGGTGGTGGTCGCCGGGGGCGAGGTGCACGGTGCCCGGCAGCAGCGGCGTGCCGTCGACGGCCTCGACGACGCGCAGGGCGCTCAGGCGGTCGAGCCGCTGGGCGAACTGGCGGGTGAAGACCGGCGGCATGTGCTGCACGAGCAGGATCGGCACCGGCAGGGTGGCCGGCAGCGCGGGCAGCACCTTGGCCAGGGCCTCGGGGCCGCCGGTCGAGGAGCCGATGACCAGCACCGCGGGGGCCTTGTGCGGAACGCTGCGCGGCGCCGGCGGGCGGGCCGCGACGGGCGCCGGGGCGGGGCGGGCGGCACCCAGGCCCACCGGGCGGCCGGTGAGCGCCTTGATCTTGGGGATGAGCTGCTCGCGCACGCTCTCCATCGACTGCGCGACGCTGCCGACGTTGGCCGGCTTGGTCACGTAGTCGTTGGCGCCGGAGGACAGCGCATCGAGGGTGGCGGAGGCGCCGCGCTCGGTCAGCGTGCTGAACATGACGATCGGCACGCGGTTGCGGCGGGCCCGGATGGCACGCACCGCCTCGATGCCGTTCATCTCCGGCATCTCGATGTCCATCGTGACCAGGTCCGGCTTGAGCGTGTCGAGCTTGGTCAGCGCGAGCTTGCCGTTGACCGCCGTCCCGACGACCTCGATGGCGGGGTCGGAGGACAGCACATCGGTCACGATCTTGCGGACGACGACCGAGTCGTCGACCACCAGCACCCGGATCGGGTCCACACGTCCTCCTGCTCCAGCGGCGGCCGGCCTGCGAGGGCCGTCGTCGGGGTCTCGGCAGCGCGGCAGGAGGTGTCAAGGTCACTCCGGGGCCTGATCCGGAACGACCCCGGGTCTCCCACCCGCCTCGCCTGTCCCAGGAGTTGTCGGCCGCCCCAGCCGTCGTGTTGACCGGGAGCGCGCAACCGTTACGGGGTGTGCGGTGACCGCGGGGGCGGCGGGGACATGTCGACCCGCGCGCGGGCGGCCGGATCAGGTCCGAACGGCGCTGACCTGCGTGGACGCGCGGTGGTCGTCGGACGGGCGGACGCCGCGGCGGCACGTCGTCCCGGCCCGTGCGCGCGGCGGTGGCCGGGTGCCGAGATGCGGCCTGTGGCCGCCCGCACCGGCGTGTCCGCGCGTGTCGGCGGCGAGAACCCGATGATCAGCGCCCGGCCGGCGCCCATCCCGAGATGATCATTGGACGTGTGCACGCCGCGGCGGCGTGTCGGCCCGTGTCCCGTGCACGCAGCCGATGATCAAACCCGGCGCGGGGCCGGCGGACCTCAGCGGCCGGTGACGCGGTGCCAGGGCGCGAGCAGGACGCCGAGCGCGCTGCTGTCGAGCAGGTCGCCCATCGTGAACGCCTGGACGACGCCGGCGAGGGCGTTCCAGGAGCCCGCGGCGCCGTCGGAGGCGTCGAACCCGCCGTCGGCGAAGGCGCGGACGGCGAGCAGCTGGGCGGTGGCCAGCGTGCGGGTGCGCCCGGAGACGTGGGCGGCCCAGGAGGCCTCGTGCATGGCGGTCGCCCACGGACGCTGGGCGGCCCGGCCCTCGTCGACGGCGGTCCGCCAGCGGTCGCGGCCGCGGACGTCGAGGCCGGCGAAGGTGGCCAGCAGCGAGGACAGGTCGGGGGTGCCCGGGCCGAGGTCGGTACCGGCGCCGCGGGCGGCCGCGTCGGGCACCACGGCGGCGAAGGGGCCCACGAGCTCGCGGTGCACGAGCGGGGGCAGCACGTCGGCGGCCCACTCCCCCACCGCGGCGTCGGCGAGCACCTCGGCGGCCTGCTCGCGGACGTCGTCGTCGGCCTCGGCGGCGGCGCGGTGCTCGGGACCGAGGACGTCCTCGCGCAGCAGGCGCTCCAGCGACGCGGCGGTGCCGATGGTGCCGCGCTCGAGCTGGGCGACGAGGACGGCGGTGCGGTCCTCCCCCACGCCCGGCGACACCGAGCGCAGCTGCGGCACGCCGGCGGCCAGCTCGCGGGCGCGGCGGGCGCGCACGGCCAGGACGGTGCGCTGCTCGCGGTCGGCACCGCGGGTGCGGGCGCCGGCGGCGAGCGCGGTGAGCTCGGCGGGGCCGGCGGTGAGCCCGGTGAGCAGCACGTCGGCGACGGCGCGGCCGGCGGGCAGGCGGACGAGGTCGAACCCCAGCGTGGCGGCGCTGACCAGCGAGTACGGCACGTCTCCCCCTCCGACGGCACCGCCAGGAGAGGGCGGCCAGACCATGCTGGCCGCGATCCCCCCGCAACGCCACGCGGCCGTCACCCGATCGCCGGAGGGGCGAAGGGTGACGGCCGCGTGTCGGAACCCGTCAGGTGAGGAGCTCGTGACCCTCTGTCACGCGCCGACGGCCTTCTGAACGTCGAGGGCGAGCAGCAGCGTCCCGTCGAGCTTGTAGGCGCCGCGGATGAGCTCGCGGGCCTGCCCGTCGAGGGTGTCCGGCGGGGCCTCGAAGTCGGTCGCGTCGACGTCGACGACGTCGGCGATCGAGTCGACCAGCAGGCTGACCGCCTCGCCGTGCAGCCGCACGACGATGACGACGGCGTCCGTGCCGGCCGGCCGCGGCGGGCGGCCGAGCCGCTCGCGCAGCTCGATGGCGGTGACCACCTGGCCGCGCAGGTTGATCAGCCCGGCGACGGCCGGCGGCGCCAGCGGCACCCGGGTCAGGACCTGGCTGCGCAGCACCTCCTGCACGTGCTCCACCTCGACGCCGTACAGGTCGCCGTCGAGCCGGAAGGTCGCCAGCTGGCCGCTGGTGGCCCGGGCGGGGGTGTCGGTCGCGGTCGTCACGTCAGACCTCCAGGAGGGCGGGGGAGTGGTCGGTGGCGTAGAAGGCCGGGTCGGCGGCGAGGATGGCCGCGCGGACGTCGAGCAGCTCGGTCACCTTGTCGCCGAGGACGGCCGAGCCGAGCAGGCCCAGGTCGTCGATGTCGCTGCGGACGGCGGCCCCGCCGTCGACGATGTCGAGGATCTCCTCGACGACGATCGCGACGCTGCGGCCGTGGTCGCTGTAGACGATGACCTCGAGCACCTCGCGCTCGCTGGTGCCGTAGGCGCCCAGGTGCCGGTCGAGCCGGACGATCGGCAGGATCGCGCCGCGGTACTGCACGACCTCGCGGTTGCCGACGCGCTCGACGGACTCCGCGCGCACCTGCTCCAGCCGCGTGACGGTGTCCAGCGGGATCGCCACTCGGCGGCCCTCGCCGATGGCGGCCAGCAGCATCCGCTGGCGCTCGGTCTCGGCGGCTACGGAGCCGGCCGCGGCGGCCTCGCGGGCCTCCTGGCGCTCGGCGGTCTCGGTGCGCAGCGCGCGGCGGGCCAGGGCCTGGACGTCGAGGATGAGCGCCACCGCGCCGTCGCCGAGGACGGTCGCCCCGGAGTACAGGCCGATCGCCTTGAGCTGGCCGCCGACGGCCTTGACCACGATCTCCTCGGTGTTGATGACCCGGTCGACGACGAGGCCGAAGCGCCGGCCCTCCGAGCGCAGCACCGCGATGACCACGTGGCCGTCGTGCCGGTCGGAGGTCAGGCCGAGGACGTCGGTGAGCCGCACGAGGGGCAGCAGTTCGCCGCGCAGGCGGTAGACCGGCGCGCCGCCGACCTCCTCGACGGCGTTGGCGGCCTTCTCGGCGTCGAGGCTGACCAGCTCCTGCAGGCTGATCTGCGGGATCGCGTAGCGGTCGCCGGCGCACTCGACGGTCAGCGCCGGGACGATCGCCAGCGTCAGCGGGATGCGCAGCCGGCAGACGGTGCCGCGGCCGGGCTCGGACTCGACCTCGATCGTGCCGCCGATCGACTCGATGTTGGTCTTGACGACGTCCATGCCGACCCCGCGGCCGGAGACGTTGGTGACCGCGGCGGCGGTGGAGAAGCCGGGCGCGAAGATCATCTGCAGGACGTCCTGCGGGCCCATGCGGGAGAGCTGGTCGGCGGTGACCAGGCCACGCTCGACGGCCTTGGCGCCGATCTTCACCGGGTCGATGCCGGCGCCGTCGTCGGCGACCTCGACGACGACCTGCCCGCTCTCGTGCTTCGCGCGCAGGGTCAGCACGCCCTCGGGGGACTTGCCGGCGGCACGGCGGCGGTCGGGGGACTCGATGCCGTGGTCGACGGAGTTGCGGACCAGGTGGGTCAGCGGGTCCTTGACCGCCTCGAGCAGCGTCTTGTCGAGCTCGGTGTCCTTGCCCTCCATCTCCAGGCGGACGGTCTTGCCGCACTGGATGCCGAGGTCGCGGACGACGCGCGGCAGCTTGGACCAGATGTGGTCGATCGGCTGCATGCGCGTCTTCATGACGCCCTCCTGCAGCTCGCTGGCGATGAGGTTCAGGCGCTGCGAGGCGCGCACCAGGTCGGTGTCGGTGGAGCGGCCGACGTACTGGACGATCTGGTTGCGGGTGAGCACCAGCTCCCCGACCAGCAGCATCAGCGAGTCGAGCAGGTCGACGTCGACGCGGATGGTCGAGTCGGCGACGGCGCGGCGCTGCTGGCCGCCCTGGCCCTCCGGGCGCGCGGCGCCGGCCGGACCGGACCCGCCGTCGGGGTGCTCCTCGTGGTGGTCCTCGTCGGCGTGCTCGTCGGGCGCCTCCTCGTGCACCGGCTCCTCGACGGCGACCTCGACGGCGACCTCGGCAGCCGCTTCGACGACGGCCTCCGCCTCGGCGACCACCTCGGCGGCGGCCTCGGCGGCGTCGGCGGCCGGCGCGGCGGCCGACTCGGCGACGACGGCCGCGGCGGGCGCCGGCGTCGCGACGGCGGGGGAGGAGGCCGGGGCGGGGCGGTCCTCCATGGCGGCGCTGATCTCGGCGACGACCGCGGAGACGTCCACGCCGCCCTCGCCGCCGGTGGCCTCGATCGAGGCGAGCAGCGAGCGGACGGTGTCGACCATGCGCAGCAGCACGCTGGTGCGCTCGGGGGTCAGGGCCAGGACGCCGTCCCGCAGCCGGGAGAGCATGTTCTCCCCGACGTGGGTGACCTCCTCCAGCCGGCCGAAGGCCAGGAAGCCGCTGGTCCCCTTGATCGTGTGGATCGTGCGGAAGATGCTCGAGAGCCGCTCGCGGGAGTCCGGCTCCTGCTCGAGTGCGACCAGGTCGGTGTCGAGCTGGTCGAGGTTCTCGTGGCTCTCGACGAGGAACTCCTCGACGATGTCGTCCAGACCGTCCACCGGTGCCTTCTCTCTCACTGTCTGGGGCGGGTCGTCCCGCTGGGTGTTCGACGCCGCACCGGTCCGGCTCAAGGCGAACCCGGGCAGCGGTCGTCGGTGTCTGTCATCGGCAGTCCCCGCCCCGGAGCCGACCGTCGGCCGGCCCCGGGGCGCGGCCTCCCTGCAGGGGCCCACCGCGAGCGTGCGAGCGGTGGGGGGCAGGGAGGCCTCCTAGTAGGTGAAGCGGGCGACGCTGGTGCGCAGGTCGGCGGCCATGCGGGACAGCTCGTCGACGGCGGTGCGCGTCTGGGTCAGCGCCTGCGTGGTCGAGTCGGCCGCCGACGAGACGCCGGAGATGTTGTCGGCGATCTGCCCGGAACCCTGCGCGGCCTCCTGCACCGAGCGCGACATCTCGTTCGTCGTGGCGGTCTGCTCCTCGACCGCGCTGGCGATCGTGGTCTGCCGGTCGGAGATCTGCGCGACGATCTGGCTGATCTCGCCGATCGCACCCACGGCGGCGGTGGTGTCGCCCTGGATGGCCTGCACCCGGCGGGCGATGTCCTCGGTCGCCTTCGCCGTCTCCTGCGCGAGCTCCTTGACCTCGTTGGCGACCACGGCGAAGCCCTTGCCGGCCTCGCCGGCGCGGGCGGCCTCGATGGTGGCGTTCAGCGCCAGCAGGTTGGTCTGCTCGGCGATCGAGGTGATGACCTTGACGACGTTGCCGATCTCCGCCGAGCTCTCGCCCAGCTTCGCCACGGTCGCCGTCGTCGTCTCCGCGGCCGTGACGGCCCGCGCAGCCACGGCGGAGGCCTCCGCCGCGTTGGTCGCGATCTCCCGGATGGAGGCGCCCATCTGCTCGGCACCCGCCGCGACCGTCTGCACGTTGCGGCTGACCTCCTCGGCCGCGCCGGACACCACGCCCGACTGCGCCGAGGTCTCCTCCGCCGAGGCCGAGATCTGCGCCGCGGAGGCCGACAGCTCCTCGCTGGAGGCGGCGACGGCGTCGGCCGCGCCGGCGACGGAGGCCATGACGCCGCGCATCGTCTCCTGCGCGGTGCCGAGGGCGGCGGCCATGCGGCCGAGCTCGTCGCGCCCGCGGACGTCGGGAACCACGGTCAGGTCGCCGTCGGCCAGGGCCTCGACCGAGCGCTGCACCGAGCGGACGGTGGCCACCAGCCGCCGGACGACGAGGACGGTCAGCCCGCCGGCGACGGCGATGCCGGCGGCCAGGGAGATCCACAGGGTGGCGGTGGCCGAGGAGACGATCCCCACGGCGTCGTCGGTGTCGGCCTGGCCGGCGGCCACGCGCCGCTCCTGCATGGCGTTGTACTGGTCCATGATCGCGTCGGAGGCGTCCTGGAGCGGCCCGGTGATCGCGGCGGCCGCGGCGGCCAGGTTGCCGGCGTCGGCGGCCGGGAGCAGCTGCGTGTCGGCGACCTCGTAGTAGCCGTCGACGGTGGCGCGGAACTCCTCGAAGGCGGTCTTGTTGACCGTCACCTCGGCGTAGGCGTCCAGCTGCCCGTCGATGGTCTCCCGCCGCTCGGCGAGGTCGGCGCGCAGGTCGGCCCGCTGCTGGGCGTCGGCGATCGGGTAGGTGTTGTACCGCGACCGGTCGCCCTGCCAGGACCGCTGGATGTTCGCGAGATCCGACAGCCGGACGACGTTGTCGTTGATCCGGGCCGCGGCGGCCTCGACGGCCGACAGCCGGCTGACCGCGAGGACGGTCATGGCGACGGCGACGACGGCGAGGACGGCGACCGCGGCGCCGATCTTGACGGCGATCGGCCGGTCGGCGAACCAGCCGCCGGAACGGCCGGCACGGGGGGTGCTCATGGGGGTGCTCCTGGGGTCTCTCGTGCCGGGTCAGTAGGTGAAGCGGGCGACGCTGGTGCGCAGGTCGGCGGCCATGCGGGAGAGCTCGTCGACGGCGGTGCGCGTCTGGGTGAGCGCCTGCGTGGTGGAGTCCGCGGCGGTGGAGACGCCGGTGATGTTGTCGGCGATCTGCCCGGAGCCCTGGGCGGCCTCCTGCACCGAGCGCGACATCTCGTTGGTGGTCGCGGTCTGCTCCTCCACGGCGGAGGCGATGGTGGTCTGGCGGTCGGAGATCTGCGCGACGATCTGGCTGATCTCGCCGATGGCGCTCACCGCGGCGGTGGTGTCGCCCTGGATGGCCTGCACCCGGCGGGCGATGTCCTCCGTGGCCTTCGCCGTCTCCTGGGCCAGCTCCTTGACCTCGTTGGCCACGACCGCGAAGCCCTTGCCGGCCTCGCCGGCGCGGGCGGCCTCGATGGTGGCGTTGAGGGCGAGCAGGTTGGTCTGCTCGGCGATGCTGGTGATGACCTTGACCACGTTGCCGATCTCCGCGGAGGACTCGCCGAGCTTGGCGACGGTGGCGGTGGTGGTCTCCGCGGCGGTCACGGCGCGGGCGGCGACCGCGGAGGCCTCGGCGGCGTTGGTGGCGATCTCCCGGATGGAGGCGCCCATCTGCTCGGCACCGGCAGCGACGGTCTGCACGTTGCGGCTGACCTCCTCCGCGGCGCCGGCGACCACACCGGACTGCGCGGAGGTCTCCTCCGCCGAGGCGGAGATCTGAGCCGACGAGGCGGACAGCTCCTCGCTGGAGGCGGCCACCGCGTCGGCGGCACCGACCACGGAGCTCATGACGCCGCGCAGCTCGACGACGGCGGCGTCGAGGGACTGCCCCATCCGGCCGAGCTCGTCCCGGGTGCTGAGGCCGCTGCGCACGGTCAGGTCGCCCTGGGCCAGCGCCGCGGTGACCTCACCCACGCGCTGGGCCTGGCGGGCCATCCCGCGGGCGATGACCCAGCCGAGGCCGGCGGTCAGCAGGATGCCGACGGCCATGAGGACGAGCGCGAGGGTGCGCTGCGACTCGTAGTCCGAGCGGATGCCGGCGGCGGCCGCGGCGGCCTCCTCCATCTCGATGTCGCGGAGCTGCTGGATGTCCTCGGTGAGCGAGGTGACCAGCGGGGCGCCCTGGGCGTCGTTGGCGGCGGTCCAGCCGCGCACGTCGTTGGCCAGCGCCAGCGGGGCGAGGACGGTGTCCTGGAAGTCGGCGAAGTCGGCCATGGTGGCGTCGATGCCGTCGACGATCTCCTGCCGCTCGGCGTCGAGCCCGCCGGTCGCGTAGGTCTCCAGCGCGGCGCCGAGGTCCTCGCGCAGCCCCTCGACGGCGGCCAGCGTCTCCTGCTTCTCCTGCGGGGTGGCGGCCAGCAGCGCGTTGCGGGTCCCGACGCGGATGTCGCTGAGGATCCCGTCGACGTCGGCCGCCGCGACGGCGCCCTGGAGGTTGGCCTGGTAGAGCGAGTCGGCGGAGTCCGCGGTGTCGCCGAGCGCCTGCAGACCCATCAGCCCGACCGTCCCGGTCACGACCGCACCCAGGGCCACCGTGCTGAGCACCTTGGTCGTGACGCCGCGATCACCCCACCAGCTGCCGGCTCGGGTGCCGGACTCGCGGACGTCGGTCGGGATGGTCATCGGGTTCTCCAGATCTTTTCGGCGCAGCGCCCGGATCGCGCTGACGGGAGGACTGTGACGGATCGGGAAAGGAACCCGCGCCGTCCGGAAATGGCGTGTCGGTAACGATCCGAACACGGCCGTAAATGGTTGCACGAGGCAACGCGAGAGCCATTCCGGACACCATGTCGACATGGCGCCGCGGAATGGCGGATGACCGTTGCACGACCGGGTAGCCGTGTCGACAGGTGGCTGGATCGCTGGTCAGAGCCCCGCGATACAGGTCGTCCATCGGCTCCGGGCCTGACGAGCGGCTCCGTGGAGCCGATGGCTCCGGGGCGTCCCCGCCATTCCCGGGGAATGCGTCAGCGCGGCCGTCCGAATGGCCGACCGCGCTGACGCAGGAATCAGTGCGTGAAACGGCTGACGCTGGTGCGGAGATCGGCCGCCATCCGCGACAGTTCGTCGACGGCGAGGCGCGTCTGCGAGAGCGCCTGGGTGGTCGAGTCGGCCGCCGACGAGACGCCGGAGATGTTGTCGGCGATCTGCCCCGACCCCTGCGCCGCCTCGGCCACCGAGCGGGACATCTCGCTCGTCGTCGCCGTCTGCTCCTCCACCGCGGAGGCGATGGTGGTCTGCCGGTCGGAGATCTGCGCGACGATCTGGCTGATCTCACCGATCGCGCTCACCGCGGCCCCGGTGTCCTTCTGGATCGCCTCCACGCGGCGGGCGATGTCCTCGGTGGCCTTCGCCGTCTCCTGCGCGAGCTCCTTGACCTCGTTGGCCACGACCGCGAAGCCCTTGCCGGCCTCGCCGGCCCGCGCCGCCTCGATGGTGGCGTTCAGCGCGAGCAGGTTGGTCTGCTCCGCGATGCTGGTGATCACCTTGACGACGTTGCCGATCTCGGCGGAGGACTCGCCCAGCTTGGCCACGGTGGCGGTGGTCGTCTCCGCGGCGGTCACCGCTCGGGCGGCCACCGCCGACGCCTCGGCGGCGTTGGTGGCGATCTCCCGGATGCTCGCTCCCATCTCCTCCGCGCCGGCGGCCACGGTCTGCACCGACCGCGACACCTCCTCGGCCGCGCCGGCCACCACGCCCGACTGCGCGGAGGTCTCCTCCGCCGAGGCCGAGATCTGCGCCGAGGACGCCGACAGCTCCTCGGACGAGGCGGCCACCGCGTCGGCGGACGCCGCGACCGCGGCCATCACCGCGCGGAGCTCGTCCTGAGCGGCGTCGAGGGCCGCGGCGACCTCGCCGACCTCGTCGCCGCGCCGGATGCCGGTGCGGGCCGTGAGGTCACCCGCCGCCAGGCTCGCGGCCACCGTCTGGACCCGGCGCAGCGGACGCACGACCGACCGTCCCACCAGCACCGCGCACAGGACTGCCAGCACCAGCGCGGCCAGGCCGACGGCGCTGAGCAGCACGGTGGCGCGGGTCTGCGCCGAGTCCTGCTGGGCCCGCAGGTCCTCCGCGCGCTGGCTCGCCGAGGCCTGCATCCGGTCGGCGAGGTCGAGCACCATGCCGTAGCCCTCACCCGCCTCGCCGCCGTTGATGCTCTCGAGCGCGGTGCGGAAGCCCTCCGGGGTGCCGGCCGACAGCCACTCGACGACCCGGTCGTCCCAGGCGAAGTAGTTGTCCCAGGCCGGCCGGAGCTCGGCGAAGGCCGCGGCCTCCTCCTCGTTCATCGCCGAGGTGTCGACCTCGTCCAGCCAGGCGTAGACGGCGTCCTTGCTGTCCAGGAGGCCGGAGCGGTTGTAGGCACCCGGAGCGAGGGCGACCGCGGGACCGAAGGTGACGGCGTCGGCGACCACCAGGCCCTGCCAGCCGGTGACGTCGGCGATCTGGAAGCGGGCCGTCTCGGCGTCGGCCAGGACGGCGTCGGCGAGGCTCAGCTCCTCGGCGAGGTCGCGCTGCTCGGCGACGGCCGACAGACCGGCGCCGGCGCTGACGGCGACCAGGACGCCGACCGCGCCGAAGGCGAGGCCGAGCCGGCGGCCGACGCGCAGGGAGGAGAGCCAGGACAGGTGCACGGTGGTGCCTCTCACGTACGGCCCCGTGGCCGGCACCGGTGCCGGCCACGGGGGACTGGTTCAGTGGGTGAAGCGGCTGACGCTGGTGCGCAGGTCGGCGGCCATCCGCGACAGTTCGTCGACGGCGACGCGCGTCTGCGACAGCGCCTGGGTGGTCGAGTCGGCCGCGGCCGAGACGCCGGAGATGTTGTCGGCGATCTGCCCCGACCCCTGCGCCGCCTCGGCCACCGAGCGGGACATCTCGCTCGTCGTGGCGGTCTGCTCCTCCACGGCGGAGGCGATCGTGGTCTGCCGGTCGGAGATCTGCGCGACGATCTGGGAGATTTCACCGATCGCGCTCACCGCGGCCCCGGTGTCCTTCTGGATCGCCTCGACGCGGCGGGCGATGTCCTCGGTGGCCTTCGCCGTCTCCTGCGCGAGCTCCTTGACCTCGTTGGCCACGACCGCGAAGCCCTTGCCGGCCTCGCCGGCCCGCGCCGCCTCGATGGTGGCGTTCAGGGCGAGCAGGTTGGTCTGCTCGGCGATCGAGGTGATGACCTTGACCACGTTGCCGATCTCCGCCGAGCTCTCACCGAGCTTGGCGACGGTGGCGGTGGTCGTCTCGGCGGCCGTGACGGCCCGCGCGGCGACGGCGGAGGCCTCGGCCGCGTTCGTCGCGATCTCCCGGATCGAGGCGCCCATCTGCTCCGCGCCGGCGGCCACCGTCTGCACCGACCGCGACACCTCGTCGGCGGCGGCGGACACGACGCCGGACTGCGCGGAGGTCTCCTCCGCCGAGGCCGAGATCTGCGCCGACGACGCCGACAGCTCCTCGCTCGAGGCGGCGACGGCGTCCGCGGAGGCGGCGACGGTGTCCAGCACCTCGCGCAGGGTGGTCTGGGCGAGGTCGAGGGCGACGGCCATCCGGCCCACCTCGTCGCGGGACCGGATGCCGGTGGCGCGGGTCAGGTCGCCCTGGGCGAGGGCCTCCAGGGAGGCCTGCACGGTGCGCACGGGCCGGATCACCGAGCGGGCGGTCAGCCAGCTCAGCCCGGCGAGCAGCAGGAAGCCGCTCGCGGCCACCAGGAAGGCGATCGTCTCGTACCGGGTGACGGTGTCCTCGAGGGCGACCGCGGCGGCCTCGGCCTCCGCCTGGAGGGTGTCCTTGGCCTCGCCGACGGCGGCGTCGGTCAGGTCGTTGGCGGCCTGGATGTCCTCCCAGCGCAGCCGCGTGCCCGCCTGGTCGGCGACGGCGCTGTTGACGAACGTGGTGATCGCGTCGGTGTAGTCGCCGTAGGAGCCCTGCAGGGCGTCGACGGCGGCCGCGCTGTCACCGGTCAGCTCGATCTGCGCGAGCTCGTCGAGCAGCGCCTCGGGGGTCGCGACGTCGTCGGCCAGCTCGGCGAGCTGCTCCGCCGGGACCTCGCGGACGATGGCCTTGAAGCCGTCGACCTTGAGCTCGCTGGCCCGGGTGTCGAGCTGGAGCACGAGCTCCTGGGCGTCGTTGAGCGCCTCGGCCTGCTGCTGCTGCTCCCGGACGGCTCCGTGGCCGAGCGTCGTCGCCGCGAGCAGTCCACCCAGTGACAGCGTGCCGACGGCGACGAGCGCGCCGAACTTCACGGACAGCGGACGGTCGGCGAACCAGCCGGCCTGCGGGTGGGGTGCGGCGTTCACGGGGCCTCCTGGGCGTCCTGCGCACGCTGCGACGGATGTGACGGGCGTGCACGGGAATGGTGGGGGCCGGCGCCGCCCGCGCCCCGGCACGGGAAACCGCCGCGGACGGATCGTTGTGGTCCGGGCGGGGACCGTGCGCTGCGCCGTCGCCGAGTCGACGGCGCCCGGTGGTGACCGGCGGCCGTCCCCGGCATCCGCGCAGGTGGGACGGGGGCGGGGGTGACCTGTCGACCCCGCGGAGCCGGGTCGGCGTCCGCGCGGCGGACGGTCACCCGGCGACGCGCCGCGACGCGCCGTGTCGCGCGGGTCAGGCGGCGCGGGTCAGGCGAGCAGGTCGCCGAGCGTCCGCAGCACCGCGACGACGGCGGCGGGATCGGCCACGCGGTACCGCGCGGTGGTCTCGCCCTCGCCGACCTTGATGCCGGCGTCGTCCGGTCCCAGCGTGGCGAACACGTCCTCGTCGGTGCGGTCGTCGCCGAGGTACAGCACCGCGGCCGCGCCGAGCTCGTCCCGCAGCCGGGTGACGGCGCTGCCCTTGTCGGCGTCGGTCACGGCGAGCTCGAGCACCGCCTTGCCCGGCTTCTTCGTCAGTGACGGATCGGCGGCCGCGTCGGCGGACGCCAGCAGCGCGGCCGCCGCGGCCGGGTCGGCGACCTGCCGCACGTGGACGGCGACACTGGCCGGCTTGACCTCCAGCCGCGCACCGGGGACGGCGGTCACCAGCGGCGTGAGCGACGCGGCCAGCGCGTCGCGGCGGCCGGCCAACTGCCCGGTGAGCGGGCCGCCGAACTCGGCGCCGTGGCTGCCGATCCAGCGGTAGGGGCCGGCGAAGCCGCTGACCGCCCGCAGGTCCTCGAGTCCGCGCCCGCTGACCAGCGCGACGGTCACACCGTCGGCGGCGGCGACCCGCGCGAGCGCCTCGGCGGCGCCGGGGGAGGGGAGCGCGGCACCGGGGTCGCCCACCAGCGGGGCCAGGACGCCGTCGTAGTCGGTGGCGACCAGCAGCGGACGGCGCCCGGCCAGCGCGGCCAGCGCCGTGGCCAGGTCGGCGGGAACGGTCACGCCTGGGCCTTGAGCGCGTCGAAGAACGACGACGCCCAGTGGTCGAGGTCGTGCTTGACCAGGTACCGGCGCATGGCGCGCATCCGGCGGGCGCCCTCGGCCGGCTCGACCCGCAGCGCGCGCAGCAGCTGGTTCTTCACGCCGGCGATGTCGTGCGGGTTGACCAGGAACGCCTGCTTGAGCTCCGCGGCGGCCCCGGCGAACTCGGAGAGGACCAGCGTGCCGCCGTGGTCCCCGCGCGCGGCGACGTACTCCTTGGCCACCAGGTTCATGCCGTCGCGGTAGGGCGTCACGAGCATGACGTCGGCGGCGCGGTAGAGGGCGGCGAGCTCCTCGCGGGGCATCGACTGGTTGAAGTACTGCACCACCGGGGCGCCGATGGAACCGTGCACGCCGTTGATGTGCCCGACCTGCTGCTCGATCGTCTCGCGCATGTGCACGTAGTGCTCGACCCGCTCCCGGCTGGGGGTGGCCACCTGCACCATGACCGTGCCGGGCGCCTCGACGACGCCGTCCTCGAGCAGCTCCTGGAAGGCGCGCAACCGGACGCTGATGCCCTTGGTGTAGTCGAGCCGGTCGACGCCCAGGATGACCTTCTCCGGGTCGCCGAGCTCGGCGCGGATCTCCTTGGCGCGGGCCAGCACCTCCGGCGAGGAGGCCAGCTCGTCGAAGGAGGCGACGTCGATGGAGATCGGGAACGCGCGCGCGGTGACCGTGCGGCCGTCGTACTCGATCGTCGGGCCCCTGGTGGGCAGCTCGTGCAGCCGCCGGGCCAGCTGCACGAAGTTGGTCGCCGCGCTGGGGAGCTGGAAGCCGACCAGGTCCGCGCCGAGCAGCCCCTCGACGATCGCCGAGCGCCACGGCAGCTGGGTGAACAGCTCATAGGGCGGGAACGGGATGTGCAGGAAGAAGCCGATGGTCAGGTCGGGGCGGCGCTGGCGCAGCATCGCCGGCACCAGCTGCAACTGGTAGTCGTGCACCCAGACGATCGCGTCGTCGGCGGCGACCTCGGCGGCGCGGTCGGCGAAGCGCTTGTTGACCTGCACGTAGGTGTCCCACCAGGTGCGGTGGTACTCCGGCTTCTCGACCACGTCGTGGTACAGCGGCCACAGCGAGGCGTTGGACATGCCCTCGTAGTAGCGGTCGACCTCCTCCTCCGAGAGCTCGACGGGGATGAGCGACATCCCGCCGGACTCGAAGGGCTCGGGCGCCTCGCCGGCCGACCCGGACCAGCCCACCCACGCGCCGCCGCGGCCGGCGACGAAGGGCTCGAGGGCGGTGACCAGGCCGCCGGGGCTGCGCTGCCAGCGCGTCGTCCCGTCGGGGTCGGTCACCTGGTCCACCGGCAGCCGGTTGGCCACCACGACGACGGGGCTGTCCGCCCGCACGTCTCCCGCGTCTGACCCGGCCATACCGGTCCCGACCCTATCCAGGCCGCGCCCGTCAGGCACCCTCGGGCGGTCAGCGGGCCGGAGATCCGGCCGGTCAGCGGGCCAGCAGGTACCCGGCGGCCGCCGCCGCGAGGCCGGCGACCAGTGTGACCGCCACGTACACCGCCGCCCGGACGACGGCGCGCGCCTCGGACAGCCGGACGACGTCGGCCCCGAAGCTGGAGAAGGTCGTGAGCGTGCCGCAGAAGCCGGTCCCGACGAGCGCGAGGACCCCGGCCGGCACGTCGCGCAGGCCGAGCAGCACCCCGAGGACCACCGCGCCGGCCACGTTGACCGCCAGCGTGGCCACGGACGGGTCCCGGTCCGACCGTCCCGCCAGCCGGACGGCGAGCAGCCTCAGCGGGGCGCCGGCCAGCGCGCCGGCCGCGACCAGCAGCGGGGTCACCGGCGCACCACCCGCGCCCCGGCCGCCACGGCCAGCACGCCGCCGACCACCGAGGCGAGCACGTAGCCGAGCGCCCCGGCCACCGCGCCGGCGTCGGCCAGGTCGATGACCTCCACCGCGAACGCGGAGTACGTCGTGTACCCGCCGAGGACGCCGACGGCCAGGAACGGCTGCACCCAGGCCGGCTCGGGGTCGCGGGTGGCGAGCGCGCCGAGCAGGACCCCCATCAGCAGGCAGCCGGTGAGGTTGACCAACAGCGTTGCCCACGGCCAGCCGCCGTCGGGGCGGGGGAGTGCCTCGGCGACGCCCCACCGGGCCAGCGCCCCGACGGCGCCCCCGAGCGCCGCGAGCAGGTAGGCCACCCGCACCTCCGGGGCATAGGGAGCTCTCCCCACGCTCCGGGGGCCGAGACGTGCGTAGAGCTTCCTATGCCGCCCCTGTCAGAGGCGCTGGCGGGTCTCGGGGAAGAGCAGGTCGACGAAGCGCGCGGCGGTCGGCTGCGGCTCGTGGTTGGCCAGGCCCGGCCGCTCGTTCGCCTCGACGAACACCGCGTCGGGGCCCTCGACGTCGGGCACGAGGAAGTCGATGCCGGTCACCGGGATGCCGATGGCGCGGCTGGCCCGGATCGCCGCCTGGGCGACGTCGGGGTGCAGCCGGTCGGTGACGTCCTCGATCGTGCCGCCGGTGTGCAGGTTCGCCGTCCGCCGCACGCGCAGCCGCTCGCCGTGGGGGAGGACGTCGTCCATGGCGTACCCGGCGGCGCGGACGACGTCGGCGGTGACGTCGTCGAGCGGGATCCGCGACTCCCCGCCGGTGGCCCGCTCCCGGCGCCGGCTGGTCTCGCGGACCAGGTCGGTGATGCTGCGACGGCCGTCGCCGACGACCTCCGCGGGCTTGCGCACCGCCGCGGCGACCACCTCGTGGTCGATGACGACGACGCGCAGGTCCTCGCCGGGCACCAGCTCCTCGGCGAGCACGTCGGGGCAGAACAGCCGCGCGGCGGCCACGGCCCGGTCGAGTTCCTCCCCGGTGGTCACGCCCACGGTGATGCCCTTGCCCTGCTCGCCGCGGGCGGGCTTGACCACGAGCTCGCCGCATGCGGCCAGCAGCTCGAGCGCCGGGCCGGGGTCGCCCTCCGGCACGGTGACGCCGCGCGGCACGCGGACGCCGGCGGCCTCGACGATCCGGCGGGTGACCCGCTTGTCGTCGCAGCGGCTCATGGCGACGGCGGTGGTGAACTCCGACAGCGACTCGCGGGTCAGCACCCGGCGCCCGCCCAGGGCCAGCCGCATCTCGCCGAACTCGGCGTCGGTGACCTCGACGCGGATGCCGCGGCGCAGCGCCTCGTCGGCGATGATCCGGGCGTAGGGGTTGAGCTCCGTGACGCCCGGCGGGCGGGCCGCGAACAGCGGCGTGTTGATCGGGTTCTTGCGCTTGACGCACACCGCCGGTGCCCGGACGAAGCCGAGCTTGCGGTACAGCGCGATGGCCCCGGAGTTGTCGTGCATGACCGAGAGGTCGACGTAGGAGCGGCCGCGGCCGACGTAGCGCTCGGCCAGCACCCGCACGAGCGCCTCACCGGTGCCGGGCGGCGCGCTCTGGGCGTCGACGGCCAGGCACCACAGGCTCGTGCCGCTCTCGGGGTCGCCGAAGGCCAGCACGTGGTCGACGCCGGTGACCGTGCCGACGATCCGCCGCGTCCGCCGGTCCTCGGCGACGAGGTAGGTGAAGCAGCGGGTGCGGTGGTTGGCCCACATGGTCTCCGGGTCGCCGGTGACCATGTTGTTGCGGGCGTAGATCTCGTTGATCGCCTGCATGTCCTCGAGCGAGGTCACCGTGCGCACGAAGATGCCGCGGATCAACTCGGGGCGGGGCCGGTAGCGGTAGAGGTCGAGCCGGTAGGTGTAACTGGGGTCGATGAACAGCTCGTCGGGGGCGAGGCCCACGAGGACGTGCGGGTCGCGCGCGTAGATGCAGATGTCGCGCTGGCCGCTCTCCTCGGCGCGCAGCGCGGCGAGGATGTTGCGCATCTCGGAGAACGTCTGCCCGAAGACCAGCCGGCCCCAGGCCAGGTCCAGCACGACGTCGCTGTCCATGCCCTCCAGCTGGTGCTCGGAGGGCCGGGTCCAGTTGCGGCCGGTGAGGTCGGGGGTGCCGGCCACGGTCGTGCGACGTCGGTGTCCGGCGAGCCGGGGTGCTGCCACGGTGTCCTCCTCAGACCCCGTGGTTCTGCAGCCAGAGCTCCAGGAGCCCCAGCTGCCAGAGCTTGTTCCCCCGCAGCGGCGTGAGCTCGCTGTTGGGGTCCTCGAAGAGCCGGTTCACGTACTCGGGGCGGAACAGCGCCCGCTCGCGCGCGGCGTCGCTGGACAAGGCGTCCTTCACCAGCCCGAGCACCTTGCCCTCGAGGTGGGTGATGGCCGGCACGGGGAAGTAGCCCTTGGGCCGGTCGATGACCTCCGGCGGGATGATCCGGCGGCCGATCGCCTTGAGCACGCCCTTGCCGCCGTCGGCGAGCTTGAGCTCCGGCGGGCACTGGGCCGCCAGCTCCACCAGGTCGTGGTCGAGGAAGGGCACGCGGGCCTCCAGGCCCCACGCCATGGACATGTTGTCCACCCGCTTGACCGGGTCGTCGACGAGCATGACCTCGCTGTCGAGGCGCAGCGCGGCGTCGACGGCGGTCTGCGCGCCGGCCCGGGACATGTGGTCGCGGACGAAGTCCAGGCTCGGGTCGCCGTCGAGGGCGTATCGCTCGCCGACCAGGGCGCGCATGTCCTCCGAGCCCCGGTCGAAGAAGGCCGCCGCGTAGCGCTCGACGGCCTCCTCGCGGTCGACGTCGGCCAGCGGCGGGTACCAGTGGTAGCCGGCGAAGACCTCGTCGGCACCCTGCCCGGACTGCACCACCCGGATCGACTGGCTGACCCGCTCCGACAGCAGGTCGAAGGCGACGACGTCGTGGCTGACCATCGGCTCGGCCATCGCGCCGATCGCGTGCCCGAGGGCGGCGGCCAGCTCGTCGGAGGAGACGCGGATGCGGTGGTGGTTGGTGCCGAACCGCTCGGCGATGACGTCGGAGTAGCGGAACTCGTCGCCCGCGTGCCCGCCGACGGTCTCGAAGCCGATCGAGTAGGTGGCGAGGTCGCTCTGCCCCTCCTGGGCGAGCAGCCCGACGATCAGGCTGGAGTCCAGGCCACCGGACAGCAGCACGCCGACCGGGATGTCGGAGACCAGGCGGCGGCGGACGGCGACCCGCAGCGCCTCCTCGATCGCGTCCTCCCAGTCGCGCGCCGACCAGCCGGAGTGCTCGGGGCGCCGCTCGTAGGTGGGCTCCCAGTACCGGTGCTCGCGACTGGTGCCGTCGGCCTCGATGACGCGCACGGTGGCCGGCGGCAGCTTGCGGACGCCGTTGAGCAGCGTGCGCGGCGCCGGGACGACGGCGTGCCAGGTCAGGTAGTGGTGCAGCGCGACCGGGTCGATGGAGGTGTCGACGTCGCCGGCGCGCAGCAGGGCCGGCAGGGACGAGGCGAACCGCAGCCGGCCCGGCGTCTCGGACAGGTAGAGCGGCTTGATGCCCAGCCGGTCGCGGGCCATGACGATCCGGCCGGTGTCCCGCTCGTGGATGACGACGACGAACATGCCGTGCAGGTGGTCGACGAAGTCGACGCCCCAGTGGTGGTAGCCCTTGAGCAGGACCTCGGTGTCGCTGGTGGAGAAGAAGCGGTAGCCGTGGCCCTCCAGCTCGGCGCGCAGTTCCTTGTAGTCGTAGATGCAGCCGTTGAAGACCGCCTCGAGCCCCAGCTCGCTGTCGACCATCGGCTGGGAGCCGCTGGCCGACAGGTCGATGACCGACAACCGCCGGTGGCCGAACGCCACCCGGCCGGCGCTCCACTGGCCCTGGCCGTCCGGCCCGCGGGGGACCAGCGCCTCGACCATCCGCGCCACCGCGGTGGTGTCGGCCAGGGAGCCGTCGAACCTGATCTCGCCGGAGAGGCCGCACATGCACTCGATCCAACACCGGGCCGACGCCTCACGCGACGTGGCCGGGGGAGTTCACAGAGACGTCACACGGCCCGGTTCCACGTGGAACCGGGCCGTGGGGACGCCGTCAGGCGGTGAGGGCGGCGACCGCGGCGGGGACGTCGACGAGGCCGGCGCCCTCGTCGAACGACGTCGAGCGCTGGCGGCGGCGGTTCCGCCCTCCGGTGTCCGGGCGTGTCCCCGGAACCCGCCGCGCCGTCGGCCGTGGCCGGTCGGCAGGGTGGGGACGTGGTCGCGGATCCGCCCGGCGAGGCGCCCTGGGCGATGCAGCTCGTCGTCCGTGTCGAGAGGACCGCACCGCCGACCCGGACCGCCGTCTGCGCGGCCGCGGCCATCGCGGTGGTGCGGCTGCTCGCCGACGACCGGGCGCTGCCGGGCGGCGAGTGGCACCCGCGGGTGCGGCGGTGGACCGACGGCGCCATCCGCAAGCACTGCCGGCGGGCCAGGGGAGTGGCGTGGACGCGGGTCGGGGCACTGCCCGGTGTGACGGTGTCGGCGGCCGGCGCGGAGGTCCGCGCACTGGTGCCCTGCGCGCTGGACGAGATCCCGCGCGACGTCGCGAAGCTGCAGCTGTCGGGCAGCGAGCTGGAGGACCCGGACGCCGTCGGCGCGGTCGACCCCGTGCCCTGCGGCCCGGTCGTGGTGTCGGTGTGCCCGGAGCCCTTCCTGCCGCTGGGCAAGGCCGCCGCGGCGTGCGGCCACGCCGCGCAGCTGACCGCGATGCGGATGCCCGCGCCGCGGCTGGCCGCGTGGTCCGCCGCCGGCTTCCCGGTGGTCGTCGAGCACCCGGACGTCGCCCGCTGGACGCGGCTGCGTCCGCACGCCGGCGTCGAGGTCGTCGACGCGGGGTTCACCGTGGTGGCGCCCGGCACGAGCACGGCCCTGGCCCGCTGGGCGTAGGACCGCACGCCGCACGCCCCTGACGCCGTGTGCACGCAGCGCGGTCCGCGGGCGGGCTCGGGCGCGGTACGTGCACAGCACGCGAGCGCCCCGCGACGCCGGGTTCAGCCGTAGTAGAGGGCGACCGGCCGGCCGTCGATCTCCCGGACGTCGACCGTCGTGTCGTAGACGGCCGCCAGGACCTCCGGGCGCATGACCTCGCGGGCGGGGGCGTCGGCCACCACCCGGCCCTCGCGCATCGCCACGATGCGGTCGGCGTAGGTGGCCGCGAAGTTGACGTCGTGCAGCACGGTGACCACCCGCTTGCCGAGCTGGTCGGCCATCTCGCGGACCAGCCGCATGATCTCGGTCATGTGCCGCAGGTCGAGGTTGTTGAGCGGCTCGTCGAGCAGGACGTACTCCGTGTCCTGCGCGAGCACCATCGCGATGAACGCCCGCTGGCGCTGGCCCCCGGAGAGCTCGTCGAGGAAGCGGCCCCGGTAGGCGTCGAGCTCGAGGTAGGCGATCGCGCGCTCGATGTGCTCGCGGTCGGCCACCGTGAGCCGGCCCCGGGAGTGCGGGAAGCGCCCGAACTCCACGAGGTCGTGGACGGTCAGCCGCGCGGCGACGTGGTTGTCCTGGCGCAGGACGGCGAGGCGCCGGGCGAGCTCCTGCGACGACGTCGTCGCGACGTCCAGGCCGTCCACGGTGACCCGGCCGGCATCGGGCCGCACGAGACGCCCGACCAGACCGAACAGCGTCGACTTGCCGGCGCCGTTCGGGCCGATGAGCGCCGTCACCCCCTCCCCGCCGAAGCTGATCGAGACGTCGTCGACCACCGTCTGGCCGGCGTAGCGCTTGGTGACGCCCTCGAGCGCGATCACCGCGCCCCCTTCCGCAGCACGAGGTACAGGAAGAACAGCCCGCCGGCGAAGTCGATGACCGTGGACAGGGCCCCGCCGAAGCCGAGCGCCCGCTCGAGGACCAGCTGGCCGCCGAGCAGGCAGACCACGCCGAGGGCCACCGCGGTCGGGACCGTCCAGACGTGCCGGAAGGACCCCGCCCACGAGTAGGCCAGGTTGGCCACGATCAGGCCGAAGAACAGGACCGGCCCGACCAGCGCCGTCGACGCGGCGACCATCACCGAGACGACGGTGAACAGCGTGAGCACCACGCGCCGGTGGTCGACGCCCAGGCCCACGGCCGCCGGCTCGCCCAGCGTCAGCACGTCGAGCGTGCGCAGCAGCGGCACGACGGCGGCGACCCCGAGGGCCACGAGGACCGCGGTGAGCAGCAGCAGAGTCTCGTCGGGCCGGGTCAGCGAGGCGAAGAAGGCATCGCTGAGCACCTGGAAGTCCAGCGGGTCGAGCATCCGCTGCATCCACTCGCTGATGCTGCGGAAGAACGTCCCCAGCACGATGCCGACGAGCAGCATCAGGTGGATCGACCGCCGCTTCCCGCCGAAGAGCCAGGTGAACAGCACGACGCTGAAGGCCACCATCACCGCCACCTGGACGGCCCACAGCACGAACGGGTCGGCGGTCAGGAACGCCGCGGAGCCGGCGGTGAAGACGACGACGGTCGAGACCAGCACGTAGAACGCGTCGAACCCCATGATCGACGGGGTGAGCACACGGTTCTGGGTGATCGTGTGGAAGACGACGGTGGAGACGCCGACCGCCGTCGCGACGACGAGCATCGCCAGCACGGTGAGGCTGCGCTTCTCCAGCGCGTAGGAGAGCGACCCGGGGACGTCGGTGACCAGGTAGACGGCCGTCAGGACGAGGACGAGGACGCCGAGCGCGGCCAGGCGGACGGCGGGACCCGTGCGGCGCAGGCCGGCGCGGGGGGAGCGGTCGGCCCGTCGCGCGGACGTCGTCGGGGCGGGGTCAGTGAGCACGGCTCCGCCTCCGCAGCAGCAGCCAGAGGAACAGGACCGCGCCGACGACGCCCACGACGACCGACAGCGGGATCTCGTAGGGGAAGCGCACGGTCCGCGCGACGATGTCGCAGGCGACGACCAACACCGCACCGAGCACCGCGACCCAGGGGATCGCCCGGCGCACGTTGTCGCCGATGAGCAGGCTGACGACGTTCGGGACGACGAGCCCGAGGAACGGGATCAGCCCCGCCGTGACGAGGACCGCCGCGGTGATCACCGCGACGACGACCATCCCGACGGCGACCACGCGCCGGAAGTCCAGGCCCAGGTTGGTCGCGAACTCCTCGCCGAGGCCGATGACGCTGAACCGGTCGGCGGCGACCCAGGCGACGACGACCATCGCGCCGGCGATCCACACGAACTCGTAGCGGCCCTGCATGACGCCGGCGAAGCTGCCCTGCGACCACTGCATCAGGGACTGCAGGAGGTCGAGGCGGTAGGCGAAGAACGTCGTCACGGCGCCCACGACGCCGCCGAGCATGATGCCGACCAGCGGGACGAGCACGAGCTGGCGGACCGGCACCGCCCGCACCACCCGCAGGAAGACCCAGGTGCCGACGAGGCCGAACACCGCGGCGACGGCCGTCTTGCCGACGACCGCCATGCCCGGGACGACGACGGTCGTGCCGAGCATGCCCAGTGTCGCGAACTCGGTGACGCCCGTGGTGCTGGGCTCCACGAACTTGTTCCGCACGAGCATCTGCATGATCAGCCCGGCGATGCCCAGGGAGGCGCCGGCGAGGACCAGCGCGACCGTGCGCGGGATCCGGCTCGCCACGAGCAGGAAGGCCGCGGTGCCGTCGGAGTCCCCGGACAGGAGCGAGACCGGGGACACGTCGGAGACGCCGATGAACAGGCTGGCGACCGCGAGGACCGCGAGCAGCACGCCGACGAGCACCCCCGCGCCGGTGCGCCGGGGGCGCGCGGGCGTGGAGGTGCTCGTCGGCTGCGGGTGGAGCGCCGTCACGGAGAGGAGCGGTGCCGGGCGGGGATCGCTCAGCCGGCGATCTGCAGGACGTCGTCGATCATGATCTGCGTGGTGTCGAGACCACCGAAGACGACGTACCAGGCCACCGGGTCGAGGTAGACGATCTGGTCCTGCTGCGCGGCCGTCGTCTGCCGGACGATGTCGTTGTCGAGCACCGCCGCGGCCGCCTGCGCGCCCTCCTCGCCGGTGGCGGCGTCGCGGTCGACGACCCACAGGTAGTCGGGGTTCGTCTCGAGCAGGAACTCGAACGACACCGGCTCGCCGTGCGTGGCGGCCTGGATGTCGTCGACGACCGGCTGCACGCCGAAGGCGTCGTAGATGAGACCGCCGCGCGCGCCGCGCCCGCTGGCGTCGTCCCCGGCGGGGGCCATGGCGCTCAGCTCGCCGCCGGAGACCATCAGGCCCAGCCCCGTGCCCGCGTCGGCGGTGGCGGCCCGCGCCTCCTCCAGGCCGGCCTCGACCTCGGTGATCGCTGCGGCCGCCTCGTCCTCCGCGCCGAGCACCTCGCCGAGGAAGGTGGTGTTGCGCTCCAGGGTCTCGGTGTACGAGCCGCGCAGGCTGAGGTCGACGGTCGGCGCGATCTCGCTGAGGTCCTCGTACAGCGCCGAGGAGCGGCCCCCGATGACGATCAGGTCGGGCTGCTGCGACTCGATCTCGACCAGGTCGGCCTCGAACAGGGTGCCCGCGTTGAAGGCGTCGTCGGCCAGGTACTGCTGGAGGTGGTCGGGCACCGAGTCCAGCGGTGCCCCGGCGACCTCGCCGCCCAGCGCCCCGATGGTGTCGAGGCTGGCCAGGTCGAAGACGACGATGCGCTCGGGGTCCTGCGGGACCTCGACCGTCGTCTCCTCGAACTCGGGGTCCTGGTCCTCGGCGGCGACGTTCCGGTCCCAGGTCCAGGTGACCGTCCCGCCCTCGGTGGCGGCCTCGGCGACGGGCTCGTCGGAACCGCAGGCGGTCAGCGCGAGCGCCGCGGCGAGGGACAGGGAGGCGGCCGCCAACGGCCGGGACGCGGTGCGCATGGTTCTCCAGGTCGAGTAGGAAAGGCTGCCCTAAGTGAGCCTGGCCTAACCTGCCACACCGGTCGCCGGCGTCTCGTATCGGGGGTCCCCGGGTTGGACCAGGGGGCCGGCGGGCAGGAGCGGGGCATGCAGACACGCATGCTGGGATCGCTGTCCGTGCCCGCCCTGGGGCTCGGGTGCATGGGGATGAGCGAGTTCTACGGCACCGGGGACCAGGCCGAGGCCGAGCGCACCATCCAGCGCGCCCTCGACCTCGGCGTCACCTTCCTCGACACCGCGGACATGTACGGGCCCTTCACCAACGAGCGGCTGGTGGGCCGCGCCATCGCCGGCCGCCGCGACGAGGTGGTGCTGGCCACCAAGTTCGGCAACGAGCGCGGTGAGGACGGCTCCTTCCGCGGCATCAACGGCCGGCCCGCGTACGTGCGGCAGGCGTGCGACGCCTCGCTGCAGCGGCTCGGCGTCGACGTCATCGACCTCTACTACCAGCACCGGGTGGACACCACCGTCCCCGTCGAGGACACCTGGGGCGCGATCCGCGAGCTGGTCGAGGCGGGCAAGGTCCGCTCCGCCGGGATCTCGGAGGCCGCGCCGGAGACCATCCGCCGCGCGCACGCCGTCCAGCCGGTGACCGCGGTCCAGACGGAGTACTCGCTGTGGAGCCGCGACCCCGAGGAGAACGGCGTCCTCGCCACCTGCGCCGAGCTCGGGATCGGCTTCGTCGCCTACTCGCCGATCGGCCGCGGCTTCCTGTCCGGGCAGATCCGCAGCGTCGACGACCTGGCGCCCGACGACTTCCGCCGCCACAACCCGCGCTTCCAGGGGGAGGCGTTCGCGCAGAACCTGCGGCTGGTCGACCGGGTGCGCGAGATCGCCGACGAGAAGGGCGTCACCGCCTCACAGCTCGCGCTGGCCTGGGTCATGGCGCAGAGCGACCGCGCGGGCAACCCCGCCGTCGTCCCGATCCCGGGCACCAAGCGGGTCCACTACCTGGAGGAGAACGCCGCGGCCGCCGACGTCGAGCTCGGCGAGGACGACCTGCGCCGTCTCGACGAGGCCGCCCCCGTCGGTGCCGCGGTGGGCGACCGCTACCCCGACATGTCCGGCGTGCACCGGTGACGGCCCCGCACCAGGCGGAGGCCGGGCACTAGGCGACCGCGGCCCGCGGGAGGACGACGCCGAGGACGTCGGCGACGTGCTCGCGGGCCGCGGCGGCCAGCCGGGCGCCGGTGTCGGCCCAGGCGTCGCGGACGTCCCGCGCCGGCCAGCCCGCCGGCTGCAGCGGCGCGGGCAGCAGCGGGTCCGCGGCGAGGACCGCGCGCAGCTCGGCGCGCAGCCGCAGGTGCAGGGCGAGCGCGGCCGGGCCCTGGGGCACCGTCCCTGCGGCGGTGCGCAGCCGGTCGAGCACGCGGGACCAGGCGGCCGCCAGCCGGGGGAGGTCCCAGCAGCGGGCGGCGAGGTCGCCGTCGGACAGCCGCGGGTCGGCGACGTGCGCGGTCAGCAGGTCCAGCCGGGAGGTGCGCTCGCCGGCCAGCTCGGCGTGCACCTCGTCGAGCGCCGACGGGTGCGGGGACACCCACGTGGCCGGCGCGAGCGGGCCGAACCCGGCGCGGGCGAGACCGCGGCGCACCCGCTCGCGGGCCGCCCGGTCGGTCTCCGGGACGCTGTAGACGACCATCCGCCACTGCCCGTCCCACGGGTCCAGCCGCCGCTGGACGCGCTCGTCGCGGGCGGCCACCGACTCGCGCAGCAGCGCCGTCGGGAGGAGCAGCGTCTCCCGGCCGCGCCGCGAGGCGCTCAGCCAGCCCGAGCGACGCAGCGCCGCCGCGGCCACCCGCGTGCTGGGCTCGGCCACGCCGCAGGCGGCCAGCAGCTGGACCAGCGTCTGCAGGGACACCGGGTCGCCGCCGAGGGCGTCCAGGTGCTCGGTGCAGAGGTCCACCACCAGGTCGCGGACGGTCATGCCCCATGACTACCCCGTGCCCGCAACCGGCTCCCGCGGGGGACGCGGGATCATGGACGGCGATGACCCCCTTCCTCGTCTGGTCGGCCACGGCGGTCGCCGTCCTCGTGGCGCTCGCCGGCCTCGCCTCCACGCTGGCCCGCCGGCGGATCGGCCTGCTCCACCTCGCCGGTGCCGCGGTGCTCGAGGTGCTGCTCGTCGTCCAGGCGGTGGTGGCGGGGGCGGCGCTGGCCGGCGGTCAGCGGCCCCCGGAGACGGCGACCTTCGTCGGGTACCTCGCCGGCGTCGTCCTGCTGCCGGTGGCCGGCGTGCTGTGGTCGCGGACCGAGCCCAGCCGCTGGGCGGGGACCGTGCTGGCCGTGGCGTCCCTGGTCACCGCCGTGATGGTCTGGCGGCTGGTCCAGCTGTGGGAGGCCCCCGGTGCCTGAGCCGGCCGGCACCCGGCCGGGCGGCACGGCGGCCGGCCCCGGGCGGGTGCTGGTGGCCGTGTACGCCGTCTTCGCGCTGGCCGCGGGCGCCCGGGCCGCGGTGCAGCTGGCCACGCGGTTCGACGAGGCGCCGGTGGCCTACCTGCTGTCGGCGCTCGCGGCGGTCGTCTACGTGGTGGCCACCGTGGGCCTGGCCCGCGGCGGGCGGGGCGGCCGGCGGACGGCGCTCGTCGCCTGCTCGGTCGAACTGGCCGGCGTCCTCGTGGTCGGCACCCTGTCGCTGCTGGACCCGGCCGCCTTCCCCGACGAGACGGTGTGGTCGGCGTTCGGCCGCGGCTACGGCTTCGTGCCGCTGGTGCTGCCGGTGCTCGGCCTGCTGTGGCTGCGTCACCAGGCGGAGGTGGCGGCCGGGCAGGAGGCGGCCGGGGAGGAGGCCGCCGGGGAGGAAGCCGCCGGGACCGCCCCGGAGGACGGTCCCGGCCGGGCCTGAGCGCTCAGAAGTCGCCGCCCCCGAAGTCGCCGCCGAAGTCCCCGCCCCCGAAGTCGCCCCCGCCGCCGAAGTCCCCGCCGTCGTAGCCGTTGTCGGCGCCGCCGGCGAAGTCGGCGTCCGGGTCCCCGCCGTAGCCGCCGTCGCCGGCCGCGTAGTCACCACCACCGGCGTCGCCGCCGCCGTCGGCCCCCGCGCCGTCCTGGTAGCCCTCGGCGTAGGCCTCCTCGTCACCGCCGCCGAACAGGCCGCCGTCACCGAGGCCGGTGTCGAACAGGGCGTCGGCGACGGCGGTGCCGACGACGAGGCCGCCGATGGTGCCGAGCAGGCTGCCGCCGAGGGAGCCGCCGAACCCGCCCATGCCGCGCCCGGACCCGCCGCCGTAGCCGGGGCCGTAGCCGCCACCGCCGTAACCGGGGCCGTAGCCCGGGCCGTAGCCGGGACCACCGCCGTAGCCGCTGAAGGTGCGCTCGAGGAACCCGGGCTGGCGCAGCTCGGCGCGGGTGGCCACGCGGGCGAGGGTCTGCGCGTCGTCGCTGCGCGGCCGCTCCGACGCCGGCACCCCGGCCGCGAGCTGGGTGAGCACCTCCTGCCGCTGCTGCGGGGTGAGCTGTCCGAAGGCCTCGGCGTGCGCCTGCTCGATCTGGTCGGGCGGCGCGGTGCGCAGCAGGTAGCGGTAGCGCTCGACGGCCTGCTGGTCGGTGAGCGGTGCGCGCTGGCCGGGTGCCGGCCGGGCCGGCGGTGCTGCCTGCGGTGCGCTGTAGCCGTCGTAGCCCCCGTACCCGGCGGGCTCCGGTGCGCGGCGGCGGCCCAGGAGCCGGTCGAGCAGTCCCATGGCGTCTCCCTCCCGAGGTGTCGCCGTCTGGGGTGCCCTCCTGGGCGGCGGGCACACCTGCGCGGGGGAGGTCACCCCTCGCTCGCGGGCAGCGACCCCGGGACAGCCGGTAGATTCGTTGCGTGCGACCGGACGACCGACCGCAGCCGGGACAGGCGCCCCCACCTGGGGTGTTCCCCGGCGCCACCGCCCCCACGGACGCACCCTCGGGTGACGGGATCCCCCCGCGCACGCGTGCCGCGATGGCCGAGGCCACCTCGCCGGCGGACGGGGCCGGCGGCCGGCAGGCCGGCATCGTCAGCGCCGCCACCGCCCTCGTCTCCGAGCACGGCGAGGCGCAGTCGGCGTCCACCGCCCTGCCCGCGGTCCTGGCCGACGTCCCGGTCGCCGTCCTGCTCATCGACCAGAAGTCCGGCTCGGTCACCTACGCCAACAGCGCGGCGGTCGAGATGGCCGGCAACGTCCGCCTGCCGGTCGACGTCGACACCTGGGGTGCCTCGGCCGGCCTCACCGACCTCGGCGGCGCTCCCCTCGCGCGCACCAGCGGCCCGCTGTCGCTGGTGGCGCAGGGCCTGCCGGTCACCGGCGAGGCGGTGCGGCTCTCACCCGCCCGCAGCACCGACGAGGACCGGGTCTCCGACGGCGAGGAGAACGGGAGCCGGCTGCTGTGGGTGACCGGCTTCCCGCTGTCGCAGCCGGGCAGCACCCAGGCGCTGTCGCTGGTCGTCCTCCTCGAGGTCGAGAGCGTGGGCGGCACCGCCGACGCCGACGCCGAGCTCCAGGCGCTGCGGGAGCGGGCCGTGGTGGCCACCGACATCGCGTTCACGATCACCGATCCCCGCCAGCCGGACGACCCGCTGGTGTGGGTCAACCCCTCCTTCACCCGGATCACCGGGTACTCCTACGAGGAGGCGGTCGGCCGCAACTGCCGCTTCCTGCAGGGCTCGAACACCGACCCCGGGGCCGTCGACCAGATCCGCGCCGCCCTGGCCGCGCAGCAGGCGGTCACCGTCACGCTGCTCAACCACCGCCGCGACGGCACGGCGTTCTGGAACCAGGTCGCCATCAGCCCGGTGTTCGACGGCGAGGGCGAGCTCGTGAGCTTCGTCGGCGTGCAGACCGACGTCACCGAGCGGGTCCGGGTCGAGTCCGAGCGCGAGGCCGCCTTCGCCGCCGAGCAGGCCGCCCGGCAGGAGGCCGAGCTGGCCCGCGCCGTGGCCGAGCAGGCGCGCAGCGACGCCGAGCGGGCCCAGCGGGAGGCCGAGGGCGCCCAGGCGCGGCTCGCGCTCATGGCCGAGGCGACCAGCACGCTGATCGCCACCCTCGACGTCGCCGACCTGCTCGACCGGCTGGCTACGCTCTGCGTGCCGCAGCTGGCCGACTGGGTGGTCGTCACGCTCGTCGACGAGGCCGGTGAGGTGCGCGAGTTCGCCTCCCGCGACCGCGAGCGGCTGCGCACCGACCTGCGCCAGTTCGACGCCGGCCACGCGATGCGGCTGCCGCCGGACTCGCCGAGCCAGCGCAGCATCAGCACCTCCCGCGCGGTGCTCGTCGAGCGCCTGCCGGACCCGCTCGACAGCGCGATGGCCTCCCCGGTGGCGCAGAAGATCGCCGGGCGGCTGGGCGCGGCGTCGTCGCTGAGCGCGCCGATGGTCGCCCGCCGGCGCACCCGGGGCGCGATCACGCTGGTGCGCAGCTCGCCGGAGCGACCCTTCACCCCCGACGACGTCGGCCTGGTGGAGGACCTGGCCCGGCGGGCCGCCCTCGTCATGGACAACGTGCGCCTGTACCAGCAGGAGCACGTCGTCGCCGACACCCTGCAGCGCTCGCTCCTGCCCGACCTGCCCGAGGTGGCGGGTCTGGAGGCGGCCGCGCACTACGTGAGCGCCTCCACGGCCGCCGACGTCGGCGGGGACTTCTACGACCTGCTGCAACTGCCCGACGGGTCGGTGGCGATGGTCATCGGCGACGTCGTCGGCCACGACGTCGCCGCGGCCGCGGCCATGGGGCACCTGCGGGGGCTCATCCGCGCCTGCCTGTGGGACGCCCCGGACCCGCACCCGAGCACGGTGCTCACCCGCGTCGACCGGCTGGTCCAGGGCCTGCGGGTCGCCTCGCTGGCCACGATGGCCTACCTGCGCGCCGTCCCCCCGGCCGAGCCCGGCGGGAACTGGACCGTGCAGATGGCCAACGCCGGGCACCCGCCGGTGGTCCTGCGCTCGCCCGACGGGGAGGTGCGGCCGGTCGACGGTGTCACGGGCCTGCTCGTGGGCGTCGACGTCGACGCCGAGCGGGCGACCCGCACGATGGAGCTGCCGCCCGGCTCGACGCTGCTGGCCTACACCGACGGGCTGGTGGAGACGCCGGGGTCCGACCTCGACCAGGGCATCGAGGCGCTCGTGCAGCGGCTGGCGGCCACCCCGGCCGACGCCTCGCCGCGCGCCCTGTGCGACGCCGCGGTCAGCGGCACCCTGGACGGCCGGGATGACGTCGCGCTGATCGCCGTCCGCTTCCTCTAGGACCCCCGCGCGCTCAGTCCGCGAGGCCGTAGCCGCCGCGGTGGAACAGCAGCGGCCGGCGGCCGTGGTCGGCGCCCAGGTCGAGCACGCGGGCGGCGACGATCGTGTGGTCGCCGCCGTCGTACTCGGCCCACAGCGCGCAGTCGATCCAGGCGACGACGCCCTCGAGCACGGGGGAGCCGTGCCGGCTGGGTCGCCAGGAGACCCCGGCGAACTTGTCGGTGCCCGAGCGCGCGAAGGAGGCCGAGAGCCCGGACTGGTCCTCGGCCAGGACGTTGACGCAGAAGCGACCGAGGTCGCGCAGCCGCGGCCAGGTGCTCGAGGTGCGCGCCGGCGCCAGCGCCACCAGCGGCGGGTCCAGCGACAGCGAGCTGAACGACTGGCACGTGAAACCGATCGGGCCGTCGTCGGTGTCGGCGGTGACCACGGTGACGCCGGAGGCGAAGTGCCCGAGGACGTCGCGCATGACGCGGGGGTCGACGACCTCCACCGGCCCGCTCACGCCGTCGTGCCGGCGGCCGCCCGCGGCACCGAGCGGCCACCCGCCCGGTACAGGGAGCTGGGCAGCTCGTGGCCGACGGCGGACTCGGTGACCCGCGCGGCGGTCAGCAGCGCGTCGAGGTCGATCCCGCTGGCGACGTCGGACTCCTCGAGCCAGTAGACGAGCTCCTCGGTGGCGATGTTGCCGCTGGCGCCCGGCGCGAACGGGCAGCCGCCGAGCCCGCCGATCGAGGCGTCGAGCTGGGTCACCCCGGCCTGGACGGCGGCCAGCGCGTTGGCCTGGCCGGTGCCGCGGGTGTCGTGGAAGTGGACGGCGACCGGCGTCCCGGGGCAGGCCCGGCGGACGGCGTGCAGCAGGCGCACGACGCGGGCCGGCGTCGTCGTCCCGATCGTGTCGCCCAGGCACAGGGCGTCGGCGCCGGCGGTGACCGCGGCCCGGCAGACGTCGACGGTGCGCGCGATCGGCGTGCGTCCGTCGAAGGGGCAGTCCCAGGCGGTGGCGACGACGACCTCCAGCGAGCCGCCCGCCCCGTGCGCCAGCGCGGCCACCTCGCCGACGCCGGCCAGGGCCTCGGCCGTCGAGCGCCCGGCGTTGGCGCGGCTGTGCCCGTCGGAGGCCGACACGACGAGCTCGAGGTCGGCGATCCCGGCGTCGACCGCGCGGACGGCGCCCCGGGGATTGGCCACCAGCGCCGACCAGTGCACGTCGGGCCAGCGGGACAGCTCGGCGGCCACCCGGTCGGCGTCGGCCAGCGCCGGCACCGCCTTCGGGCTGACGAACGACGTCACCTCGATGCGGCGCACGCCCGTGGCGACCAGCGCCTCGAGCATCGCCAGCTTGCCCTCGAGGGGGACGGGGGCCTCCAGCTGCAGGCCGTCGCGCATGCCGACCTCGCGGATGTCGACGGCCGTCGGCAGCACCAGGTCGAAGTCCGACGGCACCGGCTGCCCTCCTGTCTGCTCGCCTGGACGGGGGAACCTGCCCATCCTGCCTCGTCAGGAGGTTCCACGTGGAACCCATCCGGTAATGAGTGGGGTGGGTACAACGAGGGGGCGGACTGAGAGGTGGTGCACGTGGACGTCGGCGAGGCCATGGGCACGCTGCCGCCCCCGGACCTGGGGAGTGCCTTCACCAACTCACCGATGGGCGTAGCGCTGAGCACCCCCGAGGGGGTGCTGATCGAGGCGAACGCCGCACTGGGGGAACTGCTCGGCCGCGACTCCGCGACGCTGCGCGGCACGACGCTGTTCGCCGCCACGCACCCCGAGGACCTGCCCGGCGCGGTCGCCGTCTGTGACGAGCTGCGCCAGACCCACGAGCGCAGCCGGCACGAGTGCCGGCTGGTGCGGTCCGACGGCGCGGTCGTCCCGGTGCAGGTGACGGCGTCCTGGGTGGCCGGCACGCCGGGGGGCACCCCACCGCACCTGGTGCTCGTCGTCGAGGACGTCACCGAGCGCAAGGCGCTCGAGGCGCGGCTGCTGCACCTGTCCGCCCACGACCCGCTCACCGGGCTGCCCAACCGGCTGCTGTTCCACGACCGGCTGCGCCACGCCCTCGAGCGAGGGCACCGCGAGCACACGCCCACCTGCGTGCTCGTCCTCGACCTCGACGGGTTCAAGGCGGTCAACGACGAGTTCGGCCACCCCACCGGCGACGCCGTCCTGGTGGCGGTGGCCGGGCACCTGACGTCGGTGCTGCGCGCGAGCGACACCGCGGCGCGGCTGGGCGGCGACGAGTTCGCCGTCGTCTGCGAGAACACCGAGCGCGCCGACGCGGAGGTGCTGGCCGGCCGGCTGCGCGAGGCGCTGCCGGGGACCCTGGTCATCGGGGCGTCCACCGTACCGGTGGGCCTGAGCATCGGCATCGGCTCGGTGGACGGCGGGGTCGACCCCGAGGTGGCGCAGGAGGCGGTGGTCCGCGAGGCCGACTCGGCGATGTACGCCGACAAGGCCAGCCGCCGCTGACCCGCGCCTCAGGGGCGGGAGCCCGCCCAGCCCAGCGTGCGCGGCAGCCGGGCGAAGACCGCGGTGACCACCGGCAGCGGGAGCGCCAGGACGAGGAAGACGCTGAACCCGGCGACGTCGTCGGCGTCCTGACCGGCGGCCCCGACCACGAGGGCGAGGAACAGCACGACGACCGAGGCCAGCGCGGAGGCGAAGAGGACGGTGGGGGCGTGCCGGCCCAGCAGCCGGGCGGCCCCGGTGATCAACCCGGCCGCGCAGGGGAGGCCCAGCAGCAGCGTCGTGGTGATCGGGTCGTCCTCGCTGCCGGTGAGCACCGCGACGAGGAGGGCCAGCGAGACCAGCGCGGTCAGCCCACCGGTGACGAAACCGAGCACGGCCGCGGTGGTCGCCGATCCCGGCCGCCCGGGCCCGTCCGGCCACGCCGGCGGCGCGAGCGGCACCGCCGCCCAGCCGGGGCCGTAGGGCGCCGGCGGGCCGTACGGGGCCGCGCCGTACGGCGGCACCGCGCCGTAGGGCGGCACGGCGCCGTACGGGGCGGGCTGGCCGTACGCGGGGGGCCGGCCGTAGGCGGGCGGTGGGGGCGGGGGGACGGACCCGGGCGGGACGGCGTCCCACTCCTGCTCGTACGGCTGGCCGGTCATGCCCCCAGTCTGCCGACGCCGCCGCTGCCCTCCCGTCTCCCGCCTGCGTGTCCCCACCCGGAAGCGGCAGAAATGGCCATTCCTGCCGCCCCTGTCAGCCGCCGAGGGCGGCGCCGACGACGGCGCGGGCCTCCTCCTGCACGCGGGCGAGGTGCTCGGGGCCCTGGAACGACTCGGCGTAGACCTTGTAGACGTCCTCGGTCCCCGACGGGCGGGCGGCGAACCAGGCGTTCTCCGTGACCACCTTGAGGCCGCCGATCGAGGCGCCGTTGCCGGGAGCCTCGGTGAGCTTGGCGGTGATCGGCTCACCGGCCAGCTCGGTGGCGGCGACGTCGGAGGGCGACAGCTTGCCCAGCGCGGCCTTCTCCTCGCGGGTCGCGGGCGCGTCCACCCGCGCGTAGGCCGACTCGCCGTACCGCGCGACCAGCTCGGCGTGCAGCTGCGACGGCGAGCTGCCGGTGACCGCCTGGATCTCGCTGGCCAGCAGCGCCAGCAGGATGCCGTCCTTGTCCGTCGTCCACACCCCGCCGTCGCGGCGCAGGAACGACGCCCCGGCCGACTCCTCCCCGCCGAAGCCGACCGACCCGTCGAGCAGCCCGGGCACGAACCACTTGAAGCCGACCGGCACCTCGACCAGCCGCCGCCCGAGCCCGCCGACCACCCGGTCGATGAGCGACGACGACACCAGGGTCTTGCCGACGGCGACGTCGGCGCCCCACTCCGGCCGGTGGGCGAACAGGTAGGAGATCGCGACGGCGAGGAAGTGGTTGGGGTTCATCAGGCCGGCGTCGGGGGTGACGATGCCGTGCCGGTCGGCGTCGGCGTCGTTGCCCGTGGCCACCTGGAACTCCTCGCGGCGACCGATCAGCGAGGCCATGGCCGACGGCGACGAGCAGTCCATGCGGATCTTGCCGTCCCAGTCCAGCGTCATGAACCGCCACGTGGGGTCGACCAGCGGGTTGACGACGGTGAGGTCGAGACGGTGCCGCTCGGCGATCGCCCCCCAGTAGTCGACCGCCGCGCCGCCCAGCGGGTCGGCGCCGATGCGCACGCCGGCCGACCGGACCGCGTCGAGGTCGAGCACCGACGGCAGGTCGTCGACGTAGGTGCCGAGGAAGTCGTGGCGCTGCGCGGCGGCGTGCGCGCGGGGGAAGGGGATGCGCTTCACGCCGTCGAGCCCGGCGGCGAGCAGCTCGTTGGCGCGCGCGGCGATGACCGAGGTCGCGTCGGTGTCGGCCGGGCCGCCGGAGGGCGGGTTGTACTTGAAGCCGCCGTCACGGGGCGGGTTGTGCGACGGGGTGACGACGATTCCGTCGGCCAGCCCCGTCGTCCGCCCCCGGTTGGCGCCGAGGATCGCGTGGCTGACCGCGGGGGTGGGCGTGTACCGGCCGGCGGCGTCGACCAGCACGGTCACGTCGTTGGCGGCCAGCACCTCCAGCGCGCTGGCCCACGCGGGCTCGGACAGCGCGTGGGTGTCGCGGCCGAGGAACAGCGGCCCGTCGTAGCCCTGCGCCGCCCGGTACTCGCAGATCGCCTGGGTGGTGGCCAGGATGTGCGCCTCGTTGAACGCGGTGTCGAACGACGACCCGCGATGCCCCGAGGTCCCGAAGGACACCCGCTGCGCGACCTCGGCCGGGTCGGGCACGAGCGTGTAGTACGCGGTCACCAGCGAGGCGACGTCGACCAGGTCGGCAGGGGAGGCCGGCTGGCCGGCGCGGGGATCGGTCACACCCGTGATCCTGGCCCGGCCGACCCCCCGGTGGCGACCGGGGTCACCCCACGCGGGCGGTGGTGCGGCGCACCCGCAGTCCGTCGAGCAGCAGGCCGGCGGCCAGCGCGGCGCCCGCGCCCTCGCCGGCGCGCAGCCGCAGGTCCAGCAGCGGCTCGAGGCCGAGCGCCTGCAGCACGAGGTCGTGGCCGCGCTCGCGGCTGCGCTGCCCGGCGACCAGGCAGGCCTGCGCGCCCGGCTCGAGCAGGACGGCGGCCAGCGCGGCCACCGAGACGGCGAACCCGTCGAGCACGACCGGCGTGCGCGCCGCCGCGGCGCCGAGCACCGCCCCGGTCAGGACGGCGAGCTCCGGCCCGCCGAGCTCGGCCAGCGCGCCCGCGGGGTCGAGACCGGTCCCGGCCCGGGCCAGCGCGGCGGCCACCACCGACCGCTTGCGGTCGAGCACCTCGCTGTCGGCGCCCGAGCCGAGCCCCGTGACGTCGGCGGGGTCGGCGCCCAGCAGGCCGGCGGCGAGCGCGGCGGCGACGGTCGTGTTGCCCACGCCCACCTCGCCGAGGGCCAGCAGGCCGTCGCACGCCGAGCCCAGGGCCCGGCCGGCGGCCAGCAGCCGCCCGACGTCGTCGGGGGTCAGCGCGGGGGCGGAGGCCAGGTCGCCGCGGGGTCCGGCCGGGCGGGCGTCGACCGCGCCCGGCAGCGGGTCGCCGGCCACCCCGGCGTCGACGACGACGACGGTCAGCCCCGCCGCCGCCGCGGCCGTGGCGCCGACCGAGGTGCCGGCCAGCGCCGCGCGGACGACGTCGCGGGTGACGTGCCCGCCGTAGGCCGAGACGCCGCGCGCCGCGACCGGGTGGTCGGCGGCGGCGAGGACGAGCGTGCCGCCGGCGACCCCGCCGCGGCCGAGCGCCACCACGCGGTCCACCGCGCGGTCGAGCACGCCGAGCGAGCCGGGCGGGGTGAGCAGCCGGTCGGCCTCGTCGCGGGCGCCCACCACCGCCTCGCGGTCGGGGGCGCGCAGGTGCGAGGGCGGTGCCGCGGGGCCGCCGTCATCGGCCGGCCAGCGGTCCTCCATGACGACGGCGTCCAGCGGCAGCCGCCGCGACCAGCCGGCCCGCTCCAGCCCGGGCGCGGGCGGGCGCTCGTCGGGCCAGCCCAGGCACAGCCAGCCGAGGGTGGCCACGCCGTCCGGCAGCCCGACCAGCCCGGCCAGCTCCTCGGGGCGGAACAGCGTCACCCAGCCCATGCCCAGGCCCTCCGCGCGGGCGGCCAGCCACAGGTTCTGGATGGCCGCGGCGCAGCTCCACAGGTCGGCGTCGGGGAAGGTGGCGCGGCCCAGCACGCCGGCCGCGGGGGTCCGCCGGTCGCAGCAGACGACGATCCCCAGCGGCGCCTCGCGCACGCCCTCCAACTGCAGGTCCAGCAGCCGGCGGGCGGCGTCGGGCTCCATCTGCGCGGCCTGGCGCAGCCGCTCGCGGTCGGTGAGGACGGCGGCGCGGTCGCGGATGGCGGGGTCCCGGACGACGACGAACCGCCACGGCTGGCTGTGCCCCACCGACGGCGCCGCGTGCCCGGCCGCGAGCACCCGCCGCAGGACGTCGTCGGGGACCGGGTCGGGGCGGTAGCGGCGGACGTCGCGGCGCGCGGCGACGACGGCGTAGAGGCCGGCGGCCTCCTCCGGCATCGCCCAGGCGGCGGGGTCGCCGGCGCGCTGGGCGGCCGAGGTGGCGTCCCCGATCACCGGCACCGGCCGGGGATACGTCACGGGCGGTCCCGCCGCAGCCGGGCGGGCGCGCGCCGGGCCCACGCCTCCTCGAGCAGGTCGGCGACGGTCCCCTCGTCGGCCGCGGCGAGGCCGACCTGGACGCCGGAGAGGCGCTTGCCCCACCACAGCAGCGAGACCGCGCCGCCCTCGGCCGCGCGCGCCTCCGACTCCCCGAGCATGACGTTGAGGATGCCCGGTGCCCACAGCGTGGCGAGCACCGTGGTCCCCAGCCGGAAGGACGGGCGGCCGTGGTGGTCGGCCTCGGTGACCTCCGGCAGGGCGAGGGCCAGCGCGCGCACCTCCTCCTCGGTCATCTCCGTGGCGCCCCCGGGTAGTCGCCGACGCTCCAGCTGTTGCCCTCGGGGTCGCGGACGGAGAACTCCCTCCCGCCGTGCCCGGGCTCGGTCAGCGGTCGCAGCACCTCGGCGCCGGCGGCCCGCACGCGCTTCCAGACGGTGTCGACGTCGTCGGTGACGAGGTAGGCGCCGCTGCCGCCGGGACGGACCGGCCAGCCGCCGTCGTCGCGTGCGGAGCCGAGCATGACCCCGCCGCCGGGCGGCCAGGCGAGCTCGGCGTGGACGACGAGGTCGCCGTCGGGGACGACGAGGGTCTCCTCGAAGCCGAGGACGTCGACCAGCCAGCGGATGAGGGCGGGGGCGTCGGCGGCGCGGAAGGCGGGCCAGACGGTGGGGGGTGGGGTGCTCATGCCGCCGAGCCTGCCCCGGACGCCGCCGGGTGGTCTTGGACGAATCCGAACTCCGCGGCCAGCCAGCGCAGCGGGGAGAGCCCGGTGAACGCCCGCCACTCGCGGGTGAGGTGCGCCTGGTCGGCGTAGCCCGCGCTCGCGGCGAGCCCGGCGAGGTCGGGACGCGGCCGCGCGGCCAGGGCCCGGCGGGCGCGGTCGAATCGGACCACCCGCGCCGCCTCCTTGGGCGCCAGACCCGTCTCGGCGCGGAACCGGGCGGTCAGGTGCCGCTCGGACCAGCCGACGCGGCGGGCGACGTCGCCGACGCGCAGCCGCCCGCCGCCGGCGAGGGTGAGCCGCCAGGCCTCGGCGACCTCGGGAGCGGGGTCCGCCGGGCGCGCCGCGCGGCGCAGGACGTCCTCGGCGGCGGCGAACCGCTCGTCCCAGGTCCCGGCCGCGCGCACCCGCTCGACGAGTTCGGTCCCGAGCGGGCCCAGCACGTCGGCGACCTCGACGTCGACCGCCGCGAGCTCCCCGGCCGGCACGCCGAGCAGCCCGCGGGCGCCGAGCGGGGTCAGCGAGAACTGGATGCCGGTCTGCCGGCCCGGGTGCCGGATCAGCGCCGGGGTGGTGTGCAGGCCGCCGAGGAGCGCGTCGTACCGGCCGGGCGCCTGCGCCGGGTCGGGGTGCGCGGCGACGTCGAGGGGTCCGTCGAGCGGAACGACCAGGGTGAGGGTGGGGGAGGGGAGCCCGCGGTGCGTGCCCGGCGCGAGGCCGTGCTGCCGGTAGCCGACGGCGTCGGCGACCAGCCCGCGCAGGGCCGCGTGCGGCCGGTGCACGACGAACTCGCTGGTCACCCGCCCAGGATGGCAGCGGGGACCGACACGCTCCAGGTGTGCACCTCCGCGGAAGTGCACGGTGCATCTCCGCGGATGTGCACGGACGGCTCAGACGGTCGAGGCGATGCCCGCGACGAGCGCGAGGCCGATGAAACCCACGCCCACCCAGCCCAGCACGATGCCGGCGATCGCCATCCCGTCACCGGCCTCGCCGCGCTCGCGGATCTGGCTGCGCGCCGTGTAGCCGAAGACCAGCGCGAGGATGCTGCCGATCCAGTAGATCCACAGGATCCCCAGCACCATCGCGGCGATGGCCAGGCCGTTGGTCCGCCGCGCCACCGGGTAGCCGTACGGCGGTGGGTAGCCGGGGCCGTACGGCGCGGGCGGCGGCCCGTAGGCCGGGGGTCCGTAGGCCGGCGGCCCGCCGGCCGCCGCCGGCGGGTACCCGTACGGAGGCGGCTGCTGGCCCTCGGCACCCGGGTGTCCCGGCACGTTCCACTGCGTCATGTCGTCGGTGTCCCCCGTCGTCCCCGTTCCCGTCGTCGACGGGTGCGAGGGCACGGTACGAGCCGGCAGGGCCACGGCCCAGTCACGCCACTCCGAGGGGTCAGCCCTCCACGACCTCCAAGAAGCGGCGCAGGGTCTCGACGAAGACCTCCGGCTGCTCGGAGTGCACCCAGTGGCCGGCGTGCTTGACCTTCACCAGCCGGGTGGAGGGGAACAGCTCGTCCATCCGGGCGCGGTCCTCGGGCAGCACGTAGTGGCTCTTCGCGCCGGCGATCCAGAGCACCGGGCCGTCGAACGTGGCACCCGGCGGCGGGTCGGGGAAGCCGCGCAGCTCGCCGAGGTCGCGCTCGAGGGTCTCCAGGTTCAGCCGCCACCGCCAGCGGCCGGACCCGACACCTTCGCGGACCAGGCTCTGCAGCAGGAACGACCGCACCATCGTGCTCGGCACCGCCTCGCGCAGCGCCCGGTCGGCGTCCTCGCGGGTGCGCAGCGCGCCGAGGTCCACCGCCCGCATCGCGGCGATGTAGGCGGCGAAGGGGGAGGCCTCCTCGTGCGGGTCGTCGGTGCGGCCGTCGGTGAGCGGGTACTCGACCGGGGCGATGTCGACGACGACCAGCGCCCGCAGCAGCTCGGGCCGGCGCAGCGCCAGCGTCATCGCCACCTTGCCGCCCATCGAGTGCCCGACCAGCGTCACCGGCTCGCCGAACGACTCGAGCTCCGCGGCCACCAGCTCGGCCATGTCCCCGTAGTCGACCCGGTCGGTCCACGGCGAGTGCCCGTGGTTGGGCAGGTCCAGCAGCGTCACGCGGTGCCGGTCGGCCAGCCCCTTGGCCGCCGTCGTCCAGTTCTTGCCCTGGCCGAACAGGCCGTGCACGAAGACCACCCGCGGCCCGGCGTCCCCGACGGTCCGCGCGGCCAGCCGCTCGTCGGAGGGTGCATCGGCGGTCACCCGGCGATTCCACCAGATCCCCGGCGTCCGGCGACCTACCGTGCCCGGGACGACGGGGGAGGTCCCACCATGCCCGGACGGCGCCGCGCCGCCACCACCACCACGCGACGGACGACGACCCGCCGCCGCTCGCCGGCCCGCAGGCCCGCCGTCCCCGACCTGCCCACCGCGGGCCCGGGCGAGCGGGTGTGGGTGCTCGCCGTCCCGTTCCGCGCCCCGGCGCCCGGCGCGGTGTGGCACGCCGGCCTGCAGGCGCACGTGTGGGTCGGCGCGCAGCTGCCCCCGGCGCTGGCGCCCTACGACCCGCCGCCGCACACCCTCGAGCGCTTCCTCGAGGACGAGCTCAACGAGACGCCGCGCCCGCTGCCGGAGGCCCGGCAGCTGGTGCCGCGCGAGGAGCAGTGCACCGGCGCGGAGGCCGTCGTCGCCTCGGCCGCGGCCGGGCACCGGGTGTTCCTGCTCGGCGACGACCCCGGCGTCGGCAAGACGGGCACCGCGGTGATGGCCGCGCGGGAGATCTGCGAGTTGCGCGGCGGCGAGCGCGTCCTCGTCGTCGCCGACCGCCCGGCGGCGATCACCCTCCCGCACTGGACCCGCTCGATCGGCGGCTTCGGTGACGGCGGCCTGCGCTGGTGCGTCACCACCTGGGACCGGCTGGCCAAGGTGGCGAAGCTGTCGTTCGACGTGGTGATCGCGGACGAGGCGCACATGGTCCGGCACACGACGACGCAGCGCTGGAAGCACTGGAAGGCCGTCTCCGGTGCGGCCCGCGCGACGGACGTCCCGTTCGTCATCGCGGCGACCGCCACCCCCGCCCACACGCCGCTGGAGCTGCCCTACCTCGCGCCGCAGTTCGCCCAGCGGCACGGCGAGCCGCTGCGCGCGTGGGCCGACCTCCCGGCCAGGCTCGCCGAGCACGGGTTCCACGTGGAACGCGGCCGCTACGGCTGGACCTGGACCGAGGACGCCGACCGACGCCGCGCCGACCTCGCCCGGCTGCAGGCCTGGCTCACCGACGGCGACCCGCCGGCCACGCTGCACCGCCCGGCGCCGTGGGGTCCGGTGTCGGTGACCGGCACGCCGGTGGCGCTCACCCCCGCCGAGCAGGCCGCCTACGAGTCCGGGTGGCAGGAGTTCCGCGCCGAGATGCAGCTGGCGCGCCGGTCCCGGCAGAGCGCCCGCGGGCGGGCCGCCCTGCTGCGGTTCCGGCAGAAGGCGGGGCTGATCCGGGCGCAGGCCACCGTCGACTGGGTGCGCGCCCAGGTCGAGGCCGAGCGGCAGGTGGCGGTGTCGGTCGAGTTCGTCGAGACCGCCGCCGACCCGATCCGCGAGGCGCTGCAGGACTCCGGCATCGCCGTCGCCTGCATCTACGGGCGCGACCGGTTCGACGTCGAGGCCGAGCGGCTGCGCTTCCAGACCGGCGCCGCGCCGGTGTGCGTGTTCACCGTGACGGCGTCGATCAGCCTGCACGCCGGCGAGCTGCTGCCCGGCGGCACCACCGCCTCGACGACGCCGCGGGTGGGCCTGTTCCACCAGCCGCGCTTCTCCGGCATCCAGGCCCGCCAGGTCACCGGCCGCACCCACCGCGACGGGCAGGTCTCGCCGTGGCGGGTCGCCTTCGCCGAGCACACCGTCGAGGAGCAGGTCGCCCGGGTGATGGTCGAGCGGCTGGCGGTCAGCGGGTCGACGGCGGGCGCGGACACCTCCGCGCTGCAGGAGATCGCCGAGCTCCTCGACGCCGACTGGCTGCCGCCCGCCGCGCTGACGGAGGGCTGAGCCCGGTCAGCGGCGGGGCAGCGCGCGCCCGTCGGGGAGCGTGCGGCCGGCCAGCAGGGCCACCAGCGCACCGCGGTCGGCGCGGACGGTCTCGCCGCTGCCCCGGCTCCAGTCGGCGTCGGTGGCCTCGAGCCGGACGCCGGACAGGTCGACGCCGAACCACGCGCCCTCACTGGCCGTGACCGCGTCGAGGACGGCGGCCACGGCCTCGTCCGGGGCGACCGGGGACCGGCCCAGCGCGGCGGTGACGTCCAGGGAGTGGACGACGGCGTGGCTCAGCGCGCCGGTGGCGCCACCGCCCGGGGGCTGCCACGCGTGCAGCACCGGCGAGCGCAGCGCGTCCAGGAGGACCGCGGCCGGCAGCGCGGCGTCCCGGGCCGCCACGGTGTCGGACAGGACGCCGAAGTCGCCGCCGGCCGCCGCCATCTCGGCGCCGAACTGCTCCGGCGACAGCCGCGCCGGCATCGTCACGTGCGCCACCACGTGCCGGACCTGCCAGCCCGCGCACAGCGTCGCGGCGTCCCAGGTCCCGGGCTCGGCGTCCAGGACGTCGGCCAGGCCCCCGTACGTCCGCCCCACCCAGGCCGCCACCGCGTCCCCGTCGCTCATCGCTCCTCCTCCACCGCCCGGTCCCGGGCGTCTGCAGGGAGACGCGCGCCGGGTGCGGAACTCATCGGTCCACCCGTCCGACGGACGTTCCGACGTGAGCACGGGCGACGGACCGGCCCGCCGGAGGCTCGGCAGCCTGCCGGGGGCCCTACGCCCCCGGGACGGCGCGCGTGCGGCGGACGGCCGATCCGTGCAGGAAGCCGGTGATCCCGAGGACCACCAGGCCGTCGAGGGCGTGCAGGCCGCCCCAGAACGCGCCGTCGTCGGCCAGTGCCCGGAACAGGCTCTGGCCGACGACCAGGAGCAGGAGGAGCACCAGGGCGAGGACGACGTCGCGGGTGCCCGCACGGGCGAGCAGGGCCAGGACGACGACCACCAGGGCCAGCGCGGGGAGGACGACGAACCCGTTGGTCAGGTGGGCGTCGAAGCCGCCACCGAAGGCGCCGAGCCCGGCCAGGAAGAACTGCACCACGAGGTCCACCAGCAGCAGGAGCAGGACCCACCGGTGGGCGACCGCCGCGCCGTGCCGCCACCCGCCCGTCGTCCGTGCCGTCGTCGGACTCCCGGACACGGTCATCTGCGGCCTCCTGTCGGGTGCCCCCCGCCAGGATCGGACCCCGGTGCCCCACCGTCCAGAGGGGCGGCCGCGCCCGGCCGCTAGCGTGCTCCCGTGATCTTGATCGCGGTCGTGGGTGTCGTGGTCCTCGCGGCGCTCGCCGTCTTCCAGCTCGCACTGGTCGGCGGAGCGCCGCTGGGACGGTTCGCGTGGGGCGGGCAGCACGACGTCCTGCCCGCGCGGCTGCGCGTCGGGAGCGTGGTCTCGATCGCGATCTACGGGGTCGTGGCCGTGGTCCTGCTGCAGGCGGCCGGTGCGTACCGCGCCCTGCCGCGCGGCCTGGTCGACGTCGGCATCTGGGTCCTGACCGGCTACTTCGCGCTCGGGGTGGCCCTCAACGCGATCTCGCGCAGCCGGCCCGAGCGGCTGGTCATGACGCCGGTGGCGCTGGTGCTGGCCGTCGTCTGCCTGGTGCTGGCGCTCGGCTGACGGCGGTCAGTGCAGGAACGCGGTGACCGCCCGCTCCGCCCCGGCGGGGAGCGTGTGGTGCGTGGCCCCGGGCAGGGGCACGACCGTCGCCCGCGGCATGACCTGCGCGGCGGAGCGGGCCACGCGCCGCGGGTCCTGGGCGCGGCCGTCGGCGGGGACGACGACCAGCGTGGGCACCGGAAGCGCGCCCAGCCGCGCCGCGTCGGGACGGCGGGTGCGCACCGGGGCCGCGGCCGGGACCTCCGCGCCCGCGGCCGCGACGTCGAGCCACGCGCCGTCCACCGGCCGGCCGCCGGTCTCCCAGCGCACCAGCGCGCGCATCCGCTCGGCCGTGGGCCGGGTGAGCAGCGGGACGGCGTGCAGCAGGTAGCCGGGGGAGAAGCCGGCGAAGGTGGTCGTCGGGTCGAGCAGCGCCAGCCGCCGCACCCGGCCGGGGCGGTCGAGGGCGAAGGTCAGCGCCTGCCACCCGCCGTAGCTGTGCCCGGCCAGGTCGACGGCGCGCAGGCCCAGGCCGTCGAGGACCTCCTCCAGCCAGTCGGTGACGTCGTCGGCGGTGGTGAGCGGCGTGGTCGCGGGGCTGCGGCCGGCGTCGCCCACCGGGTCGAGCACGTGCACCCGGCGGACGGCGGCCAGCAGCCGCATCGCCCCCGACCAGGCCAGCGCGGTGGCCCCACCGCCGGGGACGAGGACCAGCGGGGGAGCCGACGCCGCACCGCTGACCAGCACGTGCGTGCGGCCGAACCGGGTGCCGACCTCCCGCGACCGCACCGGTACCGGCCAGCGGGCCAGGGCGGCGTCGTAGGCGGTGTCGAACGCCGCCCGCCGGTCCGCCACGGCCGGAGCCTGCCGGGTGCGCGACGGCGCGGCAACGGACGGGGAGAATCGGCAGCGTGCGGCGGGAGGCGAGCGTCCTGCACCTGGACCTGGACGCGTTCTTCGCCGCCGTCGAGCAGCGCGACAAGCCCTCGCTGCGCGGCCGGCCGGTCGTCGTCGGCGGGACCGGCGGGCGCGGCGTCGTCGCCACGGCGTCCTACGAGGCCCGCGCCTACGGGGCGCGCTCGGCCATGTCGACGGCGGAGGCCCGGCGCCGCTGCCCGTCCGGGACGGCGTTCCTCGGTGGCCGGTTCGGCGCCTACCGGCGGACGTCGGACGTGGTCATGGAGCTGCTGCGCGAGCTGTCGCCGCTGGTGGAGCCGGTCAGCATCGACGAGGCCTACGTCGACCTCGCCGCCGCCGGCGGCCACGACCTGTCCGTCGACGGCGTCACCGCGCTGGCCCGCGACCTCAAGGCGCGCATCGCCGAGGCCACCGGCGGGGTGACCGGCTCGGTCGGCATCGGCAGCTCCAAGCTCATGGCCAAGATCGCCTCCGACCTCGACAAGCCCGACGGCCTGGTCGTCGTCGCGCCGGGCACCGAGCTCGACGTGCTGCACCCGCTGCCGGTCACCCGCCTCGGCGGCGTCGGCCCGGCGACGGCCGAGCGGCTGCGGCAGGTCGGCGTCGCCACGGTGGCCCAGCTGGCGGCCAAGTCGCTGCCCGACCTCGTGGCGCTGGCCGGCCGCGCGCACGGCACCGGGCTGTACCAGCTGGCCCGGGCCGACGACGACCGGCCGGTGGTGGCCGAGCGCGGGGCCAAGTCGGTGTCGCAGGAGTCGACCTTCGAACGCGACCTCACCGACCTGTCCGAGCTCAACCGGCTCATCGACTCGATGGCCACGCGGGTGGGCGAGCGGCTGCGCTCCTCGGCGCTGTCGGGGCGGACGGTGACGCTCAAGCTGCGCCGCTACGACTTCACCACGATGACCCGCTCGCAGACGCTGCCCCAGCCGACCGACGACGCCCGCCAGGTCGCCTCGATCGCCCGGCGGCTGCTCGCCGAGGCCGGCACCGGCGGCGGCCTGCGGCTGGTCGGCGTCGGCGTCTCCGGGCTGTCGCAGTACGCGCAGGGCGACCTGTTCGCCGACGACGACGCACCGCAGGAGGCGACCGAGGCCGTCGTCGAGGAGCCGGCCGCACCCGAGCCGCCGGCCGACCGCCGGTGGTGGCCGGGGCAGGACGTCGTCCACGACGAGCTCGGGCCCGGCTGGGTGTGGGGCCGCGGCCTGGGCCGGGTGACGGTGCGCTTCGAGGGGCCGCTGACCGCGCCCGGGCCGGTGCGCACGCTGGCCGCCGACGACCCCGCGCTGCACCCGGGCGACCCGCCGGACTGGCGCCCGGCGACGATGGGGGCATGACGGAACCGAGCGCGTGGGTGCGCATGACGCAGGCCGACCCGGGCCACTCGGCCGCCTACGTCCAGCGGTTCCGGACGCTGGCCGAGCAGGGCATGGACCTCGTCGGCGAGGCGCGGCTGGTCGACGCGATGCTGCCGCGCGGCTCCCGGGTGCTCGACGCCGGCTGCGGGCCGGGCCGGGTCGGCGGCCACCTCGCGTCGGTGGGGCACGACGTCACCGGGGTCGACGTCGACCCGGTGCTCGTCGACGCCGCGGAGCAGGACCACCCGGGCCCGCGCTGGCTGGTGGGCGACCTGGCCGAGCTCGACCTGCCCGACCGCTTCGACGCGATCGTGTGCGCGGGCAACGTCGTCACGTTCCTCGCGCCGAGCACCCGCGGTGAGGTGCTGCGGCGGTTCCGCACGCACCTGGCCGAGGGCGGGCGGGCCGTCGTCGGGTTCGGCGCCGGGCGGGACTACGCCTTCGACGACTTCCTCGACGACGCCCGCGCCGCCGGGCTGGAGCCCGACGTGCTGCTGTCGAGCTGGCACCTGCACCCGTTCACCGCGGAGTCGGACTTCCTCGTCGCGGTGCTGCGCGCCGCGTGAACCGGCTCAGCTGACCTCGGAGAGCCACCCGACGACGCGCAGGTCGCCGTCGAGGTGGACGACGAGCGTCTGGCCGTCGGCGCCGCGCAGGTGCGCCTCGAACAGGCCCGCGCCGTCGACCTCGAGCCACTCGATCGTCGCGCCGGGGTGGTCGGCGAGCGCCGCCGCGGCCACCTCGACGGCGACGTCGGCGGTGAGTTCCGGCGGCAGCGTCCGGCGCGGCGTGCGGACCCAGGCGTGCCGGCCGACGGTCTCGGTACTCCGGTACATGGCGGACCTCCTCGCTCCCGCGGCGCCGGTGCGGTGCCGCGACGGGTCCGAGACTCCGGCCCCTGCTGACAGGAACCTGGGGACGCCGTGCCGGTCGCCTGCCTATCGGGCGCCGAGGGCGAGGGTCAGCTCCAGGACGGTCTGGGGGTCGTCGAGGCGCGCGCCGTAGAGGTCGCGCAGCTGCCCCATCCGGTAGCGCACCGTCTGCGGGTGGACGAACAGCTCGGCGGCCACCTGCTCGCGCCGGCCGTGGTGCAGCAGCCACGAGCGCAGCGTCTCCAGCAGCTTCTCCCGCGGGCCGGGACCGAGGTCGTCGAGCGGCGCGAGCACCTGGGCACGCAGGTCGGCCAGCGCCTCGCCGTCGGCCCGCAGCACCAGCTCGGCCAGCCGCACCTCGGTGTCCACGGGCGTCTCGCCCTCGGGGGACAGGCCCAGCTGCAGGGCCCGGAGCGCCCGCGAGTACGACGACCGCGCGCCCTGCCACGGCCGGGCCGGCCCGACGACGGCGCCGCGCCCGGTCAGCGACGTCAGCAGCGCCGCCCGCGCGAACCCCTCGGCGTCGGGCACCAGCAGCACCGCCCGCTCGGTCGAGGGCTCCGCGCCCGGCATGTCCTCACCGGCCTGCAGGGTGCGCGCGTCCAGCACCGCCATGGCGTCCCGGGCGCCGGACTCGGGCAGCAGGACGGCGGTGAGCGTGCGCGGCGGCGTCCAGTCCGCCCGCTCCGCGGCCACGTTGAGCTCGTAGGCGGGCGCCCCGGTGACCAGCAGCTGCGCCAGCCGCTCCAGGTGCCGCCGCCGCTCGCGGCCGCTGGCGGCCAGGTGGTCGGCGTGGCCGGACGCGCTGGCCGCCGACAGCCGGTCGATGTAGGCGAACACCAGCCCGGCGAAGCGGGCCAGCGACCCCGCGGGCATGCCGGCGGCCACCGCCGTCCCGCTCAGGTGTTGCCAGGACACCCGCGCGCCCACGCGGTAGGCGGCCAGCAGCGCGTCCATCGAGCGCCCGGTGCGCGCCTCACCGCGGCCCAGGGAGTAGGCCCCCTCGATCGCCGGGTCGATCGGCCGGCTGGCGTCGACGCCGCCGGCCGACGTCGCCAGCTCCAGGAAGCCGGCGAGCGCCAGCTGGACGGCGTTCTCGATCTTGCGGCCCATCGGCCCGCGGAACGCCTCCGCGTAGCTGGGCACCTCCACGACGATCGCCGCCACGGTGCGCTCGGCCACCGCCGGCAGCTCGGCCAGCACCGCCTCGGCGACCGTGGGCGCGAACGTCTCAGGCTCCGGCGTCACGTGACCTCCTCGTGACCTCAGTTGTTCGCCGGGGACAGTATCCAGCCGAACGTTCACGTCGAGAGCACAGGTGATTGCGCTCCCTGCAGGGAACCCTGAGTACATGACCGCGACCGTTCCGCGCCCGACAGCGGCCAAGCCGGCGCTCCGGGTGTTGCGCGACCGCGTGCTGCGCGTCGCCGAGCTCGTCACCACGCCCCTGCTGCCGGCCGACTACCTCGACCTCATCGACCCGCTGCGCTCCGGTGCGGCCCTCCGCGGCCGGATCGAGGCCGTGCTGCCCGAGACCCGCGACGCCGCCACCGTGGTCATCCGCCCGGGCGCCGACTGGCAGCCGCACCGGCCCGGCCAGTACGTACGCATCGGCATCGACGTCGACGGCGTCCGCATGTGGCGCGCGTACTCGATCACCTCCGACCTCGGCCGTACCGACGGCTGCTTCACCGTCACGGTGAAGGCCATCCCCGGCGGCAAGGTCAGCAACCACCTGGTCCGCAGCACCCGGCCGGGCACGATCGTGCAGCTCGACCAGGCCACCGGGGACTTCTGCCTGCCCGAGCAGCGGCCGGACAAGGCGCTGTTCGTCACCGCCGGCTCCGGCATCACCCCGGTGATGGGCATCCTGCGCAACCACCCCGAGCTCACCGACGTCGTCCTGGTGCACTCCGCGCCCACGCCCGACGACGTCGTCTTCGGTGCCGAGCTGCGACAGCTGGCCGCCGACGGCCGCATCCGGCTGGTCGAGCAGCACACCGACACCGCCGGGATGCTCGACGCCGCCGCGCTCGCCGCCCTCGTCCCCGACCTGGCCGAGCGCGCCACCTGGGCCTGCGGCCCGGTCGGCATGCTCGAGGCGCTCGAGGAGCACTGGGCCGCCGCCGGCATCGCCGACCGGCTCTACACCGAGCGGTTCCGCCCGAAGGTGCTCGTCACCGGTGAGGGCGGCACGGTCACGTTCACGAAGAACGGGACGTCGCTCGAGGCCGACGGCGCCACCCCGATCCTCGACGCCGCCGAGGAGGCCGGCGTGCTCATGCCCAGCGGCTGCCGCATGGGCATCTGCTACGGCTGCGTCCTCCCGCTGCGCGAGGGCGCCGTCCGCGACCTGCGCACCGGCGAGGTCACCACCGCCGCCCCCGGCGACGGCGTCCTCGTCCAGACCTGCATCAGCGCCGCCGCCGGCGCCTGCGACATCGACCACTGACCGCCTCAGACCCGAGGAGCCGCATCGCATGACCGTCCTGCAGAAGAAGTCCGACAACCCCATCGAGCACCTCACCCCCGAGGACATCGAGCTCATCGGCAAGGAGCTCGACGAGATCCGCCAGGGCGTGATGGACAGCCGCGGTGAGTCTGACGCGCGCTACATCCGCAAGGTCATCGACGTGCACCGCAAGATCGAGCTGGGCAGCCGCGCCGTCCTGCTGGCCTCGGGCTTCCCGCCGGCCTGGATCGCCGGGACGATCGGCCTGTCGATCGCCAAGATCCTCGAGAACATGGAGATCGGGCACAACATCCTCCACGGGCAGTGGGACTGGATGCGCGACCCGAAGATCCACTCCACGACGTGGGAGTGGGACATGGCCAGCCCGGCCGAGCAGTGGAAGCACTCGCACAACGAGCTGCACCACACGTACACGAACGTGATCGGCAAGGACAACGACCTCGGCTACGGCATCATGCGCGTCGACGAGGACCAGCCCTGGATCCCGATGTACCTCGGCCAGCCGCTGTGGAGCTTCATCAACGCCTGCTTCTTCGAGTACGGGATCGCCGCCTACGACCTCGAGCTCGGCGCGGTCATCGCCAAGAAGCAGACCGGCGACCCGGAGTTCCGCCGGCGCGCCAAGCAGGTGCTGGTCAAGATCGGCCGGCAGGTCCGCAAGGACTACCTGATCCACCCGTTGCTGTCGGGCCCGAACTTCGTCGCCACGCTGGCGGCCAACTTCACCGCCAACATCGTGCGGAACCTGTGGTCGAACTCGGTCATCCTGTGCGGCCACTTCCCCGAGGGCGTCGAGACCTTCGAGAAGAAGTCGATCGACGGCGAGACCCGCGGCGAGTGGTACCTGCGCCAGATGCTCGGGTCGGCCAACATCTCCGGCTCCAAGGCGATGCACATCCTGACCGGGAACCTGTCGCACCAGATCGAGCACCACCTGTTCCCGGACCTGCCGAGCAACCGGTACGCCGAGATCGCCCCGAAGATCCGCGACCTGTTCGACCGCTACGGCCTGAACTACCACACCGCGCCGCTGCCGCAGCAGGTCGGCTCGGCTTGGCACAAGATCATCCGGCTGTCGCTGCCCAATGGCTGGCTGCAGAACACGACGGCGCGCAACCTGCCGTCGCAGGTGGCCAAGCTCTGGAAGATGACCACCGGTGCGCCGAAGGTCCGCCGCGCGCTCATCCGTGAGCAGGCCGCCATGGCCGCCGCCGCGTAAGCACCGCGCACGCAGAGGGGCCCGGGACGCGATCGCGTCCCGGGCCCCTCCGTGTGTCAGCGACCGGTCAGGGCCGCAGCGCCGGCTGCGGGAAGTTCAGCTGCAGCAGCAGCGCCGGGTCGCTGATCGGCACCTCCCACACGGTGCCGCCGGCGTCGGGGTCGATGACCTGACCCCGACCCAGGAAGGCGGCCACCTGGGCCTGGCCCTGCAGCGCCGCCGGGTTCGCCAGGTTCAGCAGGAAGGAGTGCGGGTTCTCGGGCCGGCCGGTGCGGTCGTGGCGGTAGAGGCTGGTCCGCGACCACAGGTCCCCGGCGTCGACGAGCGTGTACGACGCCGGGTTCGGGACCGTCTGGTCGCCGAAGGCGACCTGCACCAGGACCCGCTCCGGCCGGATGAGCGGCGCGAAGGTCTCCGGGCTGCCCGGGCGGGCCAGCCACGTGGACCGGGCCAGGTACTCCTGGATGGCCGCGGCCCCCGGGACGGTGAGGGTCACCGGACCCTCCCCGCGCAGCGGCATCTGCTCCTGGAAGAAGTTCCGGGTCGCGTCGGTGCTGTTGAGCAGCCCGGCCGCCTGCAGCGACCCGGTGGTCAGCGGACGGAACGCCGGCGACAGCCGGACGATCTCGCTGATCGGGCCGCCCGGCACGTTGAGCACCGACCGGGTCACCGCCTGGTCGACACCGGTGAGCATGGTGCCGTAGATGCCGCCGAAGCTCTGACCGAAGTAGGTCACGTCCCGGCCGGAGAGGTCCGGCGTCCCGTTGCCGTCGACGTCCGTGCCGCCCAGCGAGCGGATCAGCGTCATGTTGTCGGCGACGGTCTGCCGGAGCGCGTCCCGGGACCCCAACGCCGCGGCTGCGCCGGTGGCCGAGGAGCCCTCGCTGGACTCGATGTCGCCGTCGCGGTCCTGGTCGATCCCGCGGCCGTAGGCGGGGATCGTCGTCGTCCGGCCACCGCTGGTGACGACCCAGCCGCTGTCCGGCCCGAAGCCGTGCCCGACCACGTTGGTGCCGATGGTGGCGATGCCGTTCTTCGCGTTCTCGACCGCCGCGAGGAAGACGGCGTTCGTCGAGCTGGTGAACCCGTGCCCGAACACGGCGACGGGCCAGCCGCCGGCCGGCGGGGTCCCCGGGGGGAGGACCGCGACGAAGGGCAGCCGCTCGGCCTCGACCGGCCGGGGACCGGCGTCCCGGGTCGGCGTCTGCGGGATCGTCACGTCGGGCGTGAGCCAGGACGGCGCCTGGAAGTCGCCGAAGACGATCGTGCCGCCGACGGCGGCCGTCGGGACGAGCGCGGGCGCGGGCGCGGGGTCGGTGACGCCGCGGTCGGTCGCCCAGGCGACCGTCGTCCCCGCCGCGGGGAAGGCGCCCTGGACCTGCAGTCCCGGCCGGCTGATGCCGACCGCGCGGAACGCCTGGCCGCTCTCGATCTGGCGGCGCAGGTCGAGCAGCCCGTCGGTGGCGCTGAGGGTGGTGAAGGTGTCCTGGACGGCCTTGTTGGCCGGGCCGCCCTGCACCCGCAGCCGGTAGGTGGTGCCGGGGGCGAGCTGCTCGGCCGGGTGGGCGTAGAGCGTGTTCGTGGCCGGGTCCCAGACGACGCGGTCGACGCCGGTGCGCCAGCCGCCGTGGGCCTCCTGCAGGCTGATCTGGGCCGCGGCCTGCGCCGGGTCGACGGGGGAGTCGAAGCGGACGGCGATCCGCGGGTCGAGGTCGAAGCCGTCGAGCTGGTTGAGCTGCTGCACCAGGCCGCAGCTGATGGGCGCACCGCAGTCCGCCGTCGGCAGGTTCACCCGCCGGCCGGTCAGCTGCGCCGGGTCGCGGACGGTGAGGGTGTCGGACGGGAAGACCGAGAGCGGCTCGGCCTTGTGCGGGGCGGCCAGCGCGGGAGGCGCGGTGACCGAGAGAGCGGCCGTGAAGGCCAGCGCACCGATGAGCGACGAGGTCGTCCGGTGCCAGCGTCGTTGCTGCAAGGCATCTCCAGGTGGAAGGAAGGGGACGCCTATTCGTAGTCGCCGGTGACTCGGATCACAAGGTGATCACCGGGACGACGTGGGGGACCGTTCCACCCCCGTCCGGTGGCCCGGGCGTCGCACCTGGGCCACCGGAGGACGCTCACATCCGCGCGGCCGCGGCCTTGATGGCCTCGCGGATGCGCACGTAGGTGCCGCACCGGCAGACGTTCTGGATCTCGTCGATCTCGGCGTCGGTCGGGTCCGACGTCCGCCGGAGCAGGGCGACGGCGGCCATGATCTGGCCCGGCTGGCAGTAGCCGCACTGGGCGACGTCCTGCTCGAGCCAGGCCTCCTGGACCGGGTGCAGCCGGTCGCCGTCGGCGAGGCCCTCGATGGTGGTGACCTCGCGGCCGGCCACCTCCGCCGTCGGCGTCACGCACGGGCGGATCGCCTCGCCGTCGAGGTGGCTGGTGCAGGCCTTGCAGACGTCGATGCCGCAGCCGTACTTGGGGCCGGTGACGCCGAGCTTGTCGCGCAGCGCCCACAGCAGGGGCAGGTCGGCGGGGGCGTCCACGGTGACGGTCTCGCCGTTGAGCTGGAAGGTGTAGTTCGGCACGGGGCGCTCCTCAGCGGGGGAAGGGCTCGAAGTCGACCGGGAACACGATCGGGAAGGACCGCGGTCTCGTCCCGGTGGCGCGGGCGTAGGCGTTGGCGATCGCGCCGACCGCGGCGGGCACACCCAGCTCGCCGGCGCCGCCGGGCTCCTCACCGCTGTCGACCACGAACACCCGGACGTCGGTCGGGGAGTCGGCCTGGCGGGTGTAGTGGAACTGGCTGTAGCTGCCCTCGAGCGGCAGCCCGTCGACGACGTGCAGCCCGGCGCGCAGCGTGGTGCCGATCGCGTCGGTGAGGCCGCCGAGCATCTGCGCCTCCAGGCCGCGCGGGTTGACCGCCCGGCCGACGTCGACGGCGATCGTCGCCCGGGTGACCCGCGGGTCCTGCGGGTCGCGGGCGTCGATCTCGACCAGGCAGGCGGTGCAGCCCTTGTACTCGGCGTGGAAGCCCAGGCCCTGGGCGGTGCCGCGGGGCATCCGCCGTCCCCACTGCCCCTCCTGCACGACCCGGTCCAGCACGGCGCGGAAGCGGTCCTCCTTGAGCAACCGCCGGCGGAACTCGGCCGGGTCGCGGCGGGTGGCCGCGGCGAGCTCGTCGACGACGACCTCCTCGGCGCCGCGGGTGTTCGCCGAGTAGACCGACCGCCAGCTGCCGGTGTGCATCTGCAGCGGCACCTCCGACAGCGTCTGGGTGGTGACGCCGAGGTGGTACGGCGAGTGCACGGTGGTGAGGAAGACCGTCTGGGCGAAGGAGAGGTTGCCGGCCACCGGGAGGCTCGCGGCCACCGAGGTGAGGATCTCGCCGAGGCCGTGGCCGAAGTCGGTCTCCACGCTGGCCACCCGGTGCTCGAAGGTGAGCACGTCGCCGGCGGCGTGGGTGGCGCGGATGCGGTGGTGGCTGGCGGCGCGGGCGCGGCCGTGGCGCATGTCGTCGATGCGCGACCACAGCAGCTTGACCGGCCGGCCCGTCGCCTTCGACACCCGGGCGGCCTCGAGCGCGGCGTCGGAGAACAGGCGGCGGCCGAACGATCCGCCGCCCTGCACGACGTGCACGGTCACCCGTGAGACCGGCAGGCCCAGCTCGGCGGCGATGGTCTCCTGCGCCACGATCGGCGACTTCAGCGGCGACCAGATCTCCGCGCGGTCGGCGGTGACGTGTGCGACGGCGCAGTTGGGCTCCAGCGGCGCGTGGCTGACGAAGGCGAAGTCGAACTCCGCGTCGACGGTCTGCACGAGCAGCCCGGGCGCCAGCGGCGGGGGCGTGGCCGCGCGGAGCGTGCGGCGGATCGACGCGTCGTCCTCCCCGTCGACCGTCCCCGGGCCCCAGGTGGCCTGCACCGCCGCGACGGCGTCGCGGGCCTGGCCGAAGGTCTCGGCGAGGACGGCGACGCCGGTCCGCACCACCGCGACGTCGACGACGCCCGGCATCGCCCGGAGCTGCGCCTCGTTGTCCAGCGAGCGGACGGTGCCGTTGATGGTGGGCGGCCGGCGCAGCATCGTGGGCAGCGCGCCCGGGACGACGTCGAGGTCGAGGGTGTAGCGCTGCTGCCCGGTGACCATCGCGCGGGCGTCCACGCGGTTGGTGGGCGTGCCGACGACCCGCTGCTGCGCCGTCGGCTTGGGAGCGGCCAGGGCGACGGTCAGCGTCCGGTCGGCCGCGGCGGCCGACAGCTCGCCGTAGGTGGCGCTGCGGCCGCCGGGGCCGGAGACGACGCCGTCGGTGACGGTCAGCGCGCCCGGGGTGGTGCCCCACCGGAGGGCCGCGGCGGCCAGCAGGCGGGCCCGGGCGACGGCGGCGGCCCGCCGGACGGGGCCGTAGACGCTGCGCATCGTGTTGGAGCCGCCGGTGAGCTGGTTGAACACGAGCTCGGGCCGGGCGTCGGCGAGGGTGACGTCGACGGAGGACAGGGGGACGTCGAGCTCGTCGGCCAGGAGCATGGCGACGGCGGTGGTGATGCCCTGGCCCACCTCGGCGCGGGGGAGGGCCAGGCCCACCCGGCCCCGCTGGTCCACGCTGACGACGATCAGGTCCTCGGTGGGCTTGCCGGCGAGGATGAGGACGTCGCCGAGGTCGAGGACCTCGGCGGGCGCGGGCAGCGAGGGCAGGGCCCGGGCGGTCGCCGGGCCGGCCACGTCGGCGACGACCTGCGCCGCCACCGCGAGCGTCGGCGCGGCGACGAGGTAGGTGAGGAAGCGGCGGCGGCTGTGCGTGGGAGTGGGCTCGCCGCCGGGTGGGCGGGTGGACCCGGGCAGGGTCCGGTCGGGGTGGGCCTGGTCGGGCAGGGACGTCACGCGGATGGCCTCTCGACGGTGAGCGGTCGGTCGAGGACACGGCCGGGATCGGCGGTGCTCGGCCCGGATCAACGAGGACGGGCGACCGGGGTCACGACGTTGCGGAACGTCGGCGTGTCCTTGCAACGTCCGGCGCTGATCCACGTGGAACACCGCGTGACGCGGCGCGGGCGCCCGGTCACCGGCCCGGCCGGCTCCGCACGGTGAGCCCTGCGCCTCTTCTGCTCCACGCCCACGGGGGGCTGCGATGGGCCCACGGCCGCACCGGATGGAGGAGGGGACATGGACGGATACGTCGTGGAAGCGGTGATCACCGGGATGGTGCCGATCGGCGTCGTGCCCGAGGGACTGCGGATGGACATCGAGGTCGAGGGCAGGGTGACCGAGGGACCCCTGACCGGCGGCCGGCTCTCGGGCACGGACTTCTTCACCCTCCGCCCGGACGGCATCGGGGTGATCGACGTGCGGCAGGTGATCCGCCTGGACTCGGGCACGACGGTGTCGCTGGAGTGCCACGGCTACGCACACCCGCCGTACCGGCTGCCGCCGCTGGAGGAGATCCGCCCCGACATGGAGTGGCCGGACGCCGACGTCCCCCTGCACGGGGCGGTCTTCCTGCGCACGGGCGACCCGTCGCTGGCCGAGCTCAACCGCACCGTCTACGGGATGACCGGTACGGCGAACATGGCGCGGGGGCAGGTCCACACGCGGGCGGAGAGCCTGGCGCGGGTGCCGGTGGCCTGACCGGCGGGACGACGAGGGGCCCGGGACCGCACGGTCCCGGGCCCCTCGTCGGTGCATGGTCCGCCTAGTTCGCCATGTCCACGAAGCGGCTGTAGTGGCCCTGGAAGGCGACGGTGACGTTCGCGGTCGGGCCGTTGCGGTGCTTGACCAGCATGATGTCGGCCTCGCCGGCCCGCGGGGACTCCTTCTCGTACATGTCCTCGCGGTGGATCATCATCACCATGTCGGCGTCCTGCTCGATCGAGTTGTGGACGACGACCCCCTCCGCGACGAAGTTGTGGCCGCCCAGGACGGTGGCGTCGTAGACCTCCTCCTCGCCCTCCGGCTCGATCGAGACGACCTCGTCCCACAACAGGTCGTTGACCGCTTGGATCTCCAGTTCGGCATCACCGAGGATCTCCGCTACTCGCCCGAGCCGCTCGCGACTGGGGGCGTGCTTCCACATGGTGCTGCCGCTGAAGGCCGTGCCCATGGCCGCCGCGAAGGCCCGATGGCTCATGCCCTGCTCGGCCAGCACGTCCCGGACGCGGTCCCACACCTGTGCGGGGATCGTGTCGACGTTGGGGTTGCCCGACGTCGCCCGGACGATGCCCAGGAGCCGCTCGGCGGCCACGCCACGGGCTCCGTGGACACCGATCTCCCCGAGGAAGCGCCGCTGGTCGTCGCATCCGCTGATGTCGAGCGTCCATCCGTCGCGGTAGCCCGTCTTGCGGGTGCGGCGGATCCGGCTCGAGACGCCGAAGCGCAGGAGCAGTCGCGACAGGTCGTCGACGAGCCGCCGGCTGGTGGAGGCGTAGTAGACGCGGCCGCCGCAGCCGTTCTTGGTGACCGTGACAGAACCGTCGGTCGCCCAGAGATGCCGCAGGAAGAGCGCGATCTGCTTCTTCGGCAGGGAGAACACCGGTTCCGGCACGAACTTCTCGTGGCTGCGCAGGCCGAAGAGCCCGAGATCGTCCAACCAGGCGGCGATCGGGTTACGGCGACCGTGCGTGAGTCGGAAGGGTGCTCGTAGCCGGAGCGTGGTGCAGCGGGCGGCTGCGTGCTCGTCCCGGACGGCCACGACGCCGAAGTGCAGCGCCGCGGCGGTGACCGCACGCAGGTTCTCCTCGTCGATCGAGGCGTAACGGATCGGCTGGCGCTTCACGAAGCTGCCGTCGCCGATGAGGTGACCCAGGAGGACGACCTTCTCGTCCTCCCAGACGGTCATCCGATCGGGCGCAGGCACGTGCCTGGGTACGGCGATCCGGGCGCCAGGTGCGAGCTCGCCGAGCGAGCGGAAGCCGTCGTAGGTGAGGAACGGGTGGTTGGCGGTCGCCCGCACCGACTTGCCCGACGACGTGGTCAGCCGGAAGACGGGCTTGGTACCGGTCGAGAAGACGTGCGTGAGGTGCCGTCGGACGTAACGCAGGTTGTCGTCCAGCGCCCACACCGGGACATCGGTGGCGCCGGCCGCGAAGAGCTCGCCCATCGTCGTCTCAGCGCCCGTGTCGGCTCGCAGGATGCGCGTCTCGCCCGGCAGGCAGCCGGACTCACGGAGGTCGGAGAGCATCGGCTTCTTGTCCTGGCGCTGCTCGGACCCACGGTTGAGCTGCGACATGGCGATGACCGGGACCTCGAGCTCCTTGGCCAGCAGCTTCAGTGCACGGGAGAACTCCGAGACCTCCTGCTGGCGGCTCTCGACGCGCTTGCCCGAGGTCATCAGCTGGAGGTAGTCGATGACCACGAGCTTGAGGTCGTTGCGCTGCTTGAGCCGCCGCGCCTTGGCCCGGATCTCCATCATCGTCATGTTCGGCGAGTCGTCGATGTAGAGCGGTGCGTCGGCCACCTCGCCCATCCGGCGGGCCAGCTTGGACCAGTCCTCGTCGGACAGCGTGCCGGCGCGCATGTGGTGCAGCGGCACCTTCGCCTCGGCCGACAGCAGACGCATGGTGATCTCGTGCTTGCTCATCTCGAGCGAGAAGATGACGGCCGGCATGTGGTGCTTGACCGTGGCCGACCGCGCGATGTCCAGACCCAGCGTGGAGTTGTGCGTGGGGACGAAGCTCCGGCCCGCGAGGAACAGCGAGTCGGCGGCGTCGACCTGGATGCACCGCACCGGGACGCTGGCCACCGGCCGCACGTCGGTGACGAAACGGACGCCGCGGGCCGTGTTGGTGCGGGCACCGCGCTCCTTGTGCGCCAGCTTCTTGCGCTCGAGCCGGAAGACCTCGTCGTCGGTGCTGAAGGTGAGCGTGTAGCAGGTCGAGGATGCCTCGGACCGGCCGCGCACCCGCTTGGTGGAGAGCTTCACCCGGTGACCGAGGCTCGCGATGAGCTCACGGGCGTCCTCGGCCAGCCGGCGGTTGGTGACGGCGAACTGGACGGCCCCGCTCGGCGTGACCGTGCCGTCGGTGTCGAGCAGGCCGGCCAGCAGCGCTCGCCGCTGGGCCACGGACGCCCGCAGGTACGACGTGGGGATGTGCTTGTCACCCAGCACGCCCAGGGTGCGCAGGAGGCCCTTCACGGTGCCGTGCTCGTCCCGGCAGTCCTGGCACTGCGCCATCCCGCTCGACGGGCCGCCGCAGTCGGGGCAGGTGGCCCGCACGCCCACGCCGCCGCTGGCGCGCAGCCGGCCGCCGCACGTCTTGCCGCACGTCTGGACCTGGGAGGTCCGCGGGACGAACAGCTCGCCGCACATCGGGCAGGGTCGCTCGGCCAGGCCGGGGCGGGCGGGCAGCCGCAGCGAGTAGCGCCGGTCGACACCGGTGGGGACGACGACCAGGCCCTCACCCTCGATGTAGGCCGCGATCTCCGGGTCGGCGCTCGTGTAGTGGGCCGCGGCCGACGTCCCGTCACCCAGCCAGACGCCGATTGCGTACGGCGGCACGGGCAGGTCGGCGGCGGGCAGGTCGAGTGGCGCGGCGTTGACCACGGCGTGGTTGAGCCGCTGGTCGGCCGTCGCGCAGCGGACCGTGCGGGCCAGCTCCTCGGTGGTCCGGACCCGGGCCTCGCCCCGCTCGCCGAGACGACGGGCGGCGCGGTCGGTGGTGACCCACTGGTGCTGCGCGTCGGCCACGATCACCGAGCCGTCGGAGAAGTGCACCTCGTAGCAGGGCCGGTCGGTCATGACGTCGGTGGCGGCGACCACCGTGGTGGGGCGTCCGTCGGCGCCCAGGACGCGGTCACCGACGCGGACCTCGCCCATCGTGGTCCAGCCCTCGGGGGTGGGGATGGGGGTGTCGAGCGCCAGCGCCTTGCCCACACCGGGACGGGCGGCGATGACGACCATCTGGCCGGCCTGCAGGCCGTTGGTGAGCTCGTCGAGGTCGCGGATGCCGGTGGGCACGCCGCGGGCGGTGCCGCCACGGGAGGCGATCGCGTCGAGCTCGTCCATCGTCGGCTGCAGGACGTCCTCGAGGCGCGAGTAGTCCTCGCTCATGCGCTTCTCGGTGACGTCGTAGATCTCCTGCTGGGCGCGGTCGACGATGTCGTCGACGTCGCCCTTGCCGCCGGCCGCGCCGTAGCCCAGCTGGACCACGCGGGTGCCGGCCTCGACCAGCCGACGCAGCACGGCCTGCTCGGCCACGATGGCGGCGTAGTAGCCGGCGTTGGCGGCCGTCGGCGTCGAGGCGATCAGTGTGTGCAGGTAGACCGCACCGCCCATCTTCGACAGCTGGTCGGTGCGGTTGAGCTCGGCGGCGACGGTGATCGCGTCGGCCGGTTCACCCCGCCCGTACAGGTCGAGGATGCAGTCGAAGATCACCTGGTGCGCCGGCCGGTAGAAGTCCGCGCCGTGCAGCACCTCGACGACGTCGGCGATCGCGTCCTTGCTCAGCAGCATGCCGCCGAGCACCGACTGCTCCGCCGCGACGTCCTGCGGGGGCTGCCGGTCGTACGCCGGCGCCGTCGCCTGCGGCCGGCTGAAGTCGTCGGCCACCGCCACCTGGGTACCTCCCTCTCCTCAACGGCACGCGTACGTACAGACCCCGGCCGCCCGGCCGGGGCCCGGTGGGGGAAGCACCAGGACGTCTCACGTGCCACTCGAACACGCGTTCGAGGACATTGCTACCGGGAGCCACCGACAGTCCGGTGGCGGCCCGGCGCCGGGGACGACGTTAGGAAGCGGGGACGGACCCGTCCAACACCCGTGTGGGCCGCGTTCTGCACAACTTGTGGACAAGTCGGTGGACAGCCGGAGTCGACATGTGGAGACGGCCGGGACACCGACCGGCCATCCCGCGGTCCTGCGGCCGTCACCTGGGCAACCTCCGCCCACGGGCTGTGGACAGGAGAAAGTCGGCGTGGCGGAGACGCCGGGCGTGTCGTGTCGTCCCGTCCTCCACAGCCGTCACGGGCGGCGCGGGACGGTCGGGGCCACGAACGCCGTGAGGGGCGCCGGACGCAGTGTCCGACGCCCCTCACGGGCGGTGCTGGGTCAGGCGGTCAGCCCGCGACGACCTCGATGGGGAGGGTCGCCGTGACCTCCGGGTGCACCCGCACGGTGACGGTGTGCTGGCCGGTGGTCTTGATGCTGCTCGGCAGCTCGATACGGCGGCGGTCGAGCTCCGGGCCACCCGCGGCGGTGACGGCCGCGGCCACGTCGGCGGTGGTGACGCGGCCGAAGAGGCGGCCACCGTCGCCGGCACGGGCCGGGACGCGCACGGTCAGGCCGGAGAGGCGGCCGGCCACGGCCTGCGCCTCCTCGAGCGTCCGCACCTCACGGGCGGCACGCGCCCGGCGCAGCGAGGTGACCTGCTTCTCGGCACCGCGGGTGGCCACGATGGCCAGGCCGCGGGGCAGGAGGTAGTTGCGGGCGTACCCGCCCTTGACCTCCACGGTGTCACCGGAGGACCCGAGACCGGTGACCTCCTGCGTCAGGATCAGCTTCGTGGTGCTCATGGTCAGCGCGCCGTCGAGGTGTAGGGCAGCAGGGCCATCTCACGGCTGTTCTTGACGGCCGTGGCGACGTCCCGCTGGTGCTGGCTGCAGTTGCCGCTCACGCGGCGGGCACGGATCTTGCCGCGGTCGGAGATGAACTTCCGCAGCAGGGTCGTGTCCTTGTAGTCGATGTAGGTCGCCTTGTCCTTGCAGAACTGGCAGACCTTCTTCTTGGGCTTGCGCACGGGGGGCTTGGGCACTGGGTTCTCCAGAACGACTGGGTACGACTAGTTGGGGGAGGAAGGGCTCAGAAGGGAGGCTCGTCGGACGGGCCGGCCGGCGTCGACCAGGGGTCGCTCGCACCGCCGCCTCCGCCACCGAAGCCGCCGCCACCACCGCCACCGAAGCCGCCGCCACCGCCGCCGCCCTCACCACGGGCGGCCCGGGTGACCTTGGCGGTCGCGTAGCGCAGCGAGGGGCCGATCTCGTCGACCTCGAGCTCGATGACGGTGCGCTTCTCGCCCTCCTTCGTCTCGAAGGAGCGCTGCTTGAGCCGCCCCGAGACGATGACCCGCGAGCCGCGGGTGAGCGACTCGGCGACGTTCTCCGCCGCCTGCCGCCAGACGTTGCAGCGCAGGAAGAGCGCCTCGCCGTCCTTCCACTCCTGCGACTGCCGGTCGAAGGTGCGCGGCGTCGAGGCGACGGTGAAGTTGGCAACCGCGGCCCCGGACGGCGTGAACCGCAGCTCGGGGTCGGAGGTCAGGTTGCCGATGACGGTGATGACGGTCTCGCCGGCCATGCTCAGTGGACCTCGGGCCGCATGAGCTTGGTGCGCAGGACCGACTCGTTGAGGTTGAGCTGGCGGTCGAGCTCGGCGACGGCGGCCGGCTCGGCCTGGATGTCGACGATGGCGTAGATGCCCTCGACGTGCTTCTTGATCTCGTAGGCCAGGCGACGCCGGCCCCAGATCTCGGTCTTGACGGTGCCACCGCTGTTGGTGACGACGGTCAGGAACCGGTCGAGGGAGGGAGCGATCGTGCGCTCCTCCAGGTCGGGGTCGAGGATGACCATCAGTTCGTAGCGACGCACGGAGAACCCCACCTCCTCTGGTCTGTGGCGGCTGCAGGACGTCTGCAGCAGGAGGGTCGTACACGCGTCGCGCGCCCTGTGCGCCGGGACGGCACACGGAGCGCGCAGGTCGAGGGTACCAGCGTGGCCGGAGGGGTCAGCGGGCGCGGACGGCCAGGTGCGTGCGGACCAGCGCGGCGGTGGCGCCGGCCAGGGCGACGACGGCGAGCAGCGCGGGCAGCGGCAGCGCGGGGCCGGTCGGGGCGGCGTCGGCGGTGACCGTGCTGCTCTCCTCGTCGAGGGAGGCGCCGTCGAGGGCGCCGAAGACCGGCACGGTGGCGCCGTCGTAGCCGCCCGCGACCCCGCCGGAGCCCGAGCCGGCCGCGCCACCGGTGGCGCCGGTGCCGCCGGCCGCGCCGGGCAGGAGCGCCGACGGGTCGAAGGCCGCGGCACCGCCGCCGGCGGGGGCCATCGCCGCGGCGCCGCCGCCCAGCTCGTAGGAGTAGCCCGTCCCGTCGATCCCCGATGCCGGCGGCGCGGCCGGGGCCGGGGCGGTCGGGACCGCCGTCGTCGGCGAGGTGGGGACCGGCGCCGGCAGGGACGGCAGGGAGGGCAGCGGGACGTCCACCGGGGGCAGCGACGGCAGGTTGACCGACGGCAGGTCGGGCAGCGGCACGAGCGTGTTGACGAGGAACGGCGTCGGGACGCCGATCTGCACCGTCGTCTGCCGCCCGTCGTAGGTGACCAGCTGGTTCTGCGGCAGCGTGCTGAGCGCCCGTGTGGTGACCGTGTTCAGGACGTTGCCGACGACCGAGGTGTCGGGCACGACGACCCGGTACGTGTAGGTGATCGTGCAGGTCAAACAGGTGCTGTCGAACCGCTCGGTGACGCTCGCGTCCTTCGGCAGCGGCGCGCTGCCCGACGGCAGGCCGAGGGTGACGTCGGTGAGGACCTGGACGGTGACCAGCGAGGGCAGCAGCCCGCCCCCGCCGACCTGCACCGTCTTCGGCTCGATCCGGTTGGTGAAGGTCACCGACCCGCCGGGGTCCACCGACACCAGGGGCGGCGTGAGGTCACGGATGTCGACGGTGGCCGAGGGGGCGGCGCCCGCGGTGGGGGCCAGCAGGACCGCACCGCCCAGGACGGCCGCGCAGACCAGCGCCAGCGCGGCCAGGCCGCGTCGCACGGCCCGCCGGATCCTGCCGGTGCCCGCCGTCCCCGTCGTCATCCCCGCTGCTCCTCCTCGTCGGCCGGCGTCGCTGCCGGCCGGTCGTGGTGTCAGAGGTCTCAACGAGGATGTGAGCCACGCGATACGGGTGGGTCCCCACCGCGCGCGGAACTACTGTCGCCGGGGTGGCAGAGCACCCGATCGGCGTACACGTCGGCCCCGGCCTGACGGAGGACAACGAGCTCGACGCCGGCGGTCCGCTGGCGCGCGCGGCGGAGATGGACGCCGACGGCGTGCAGGTCTTCCTCGGCGACCCGCAGGGCTGGAAGGCGCCGCTGCCCCGCCCCGACGCCGAGGACCTGCTCGCCTCCGACGTCGCCGTCTTCGTGCACGCGCCCTACGTGCTCAACGTGGCCTCGACCAACAACCGCATCCGGATCCCCAGCCGCAAGAACCTGGCGGTGCACGCGCGGGCCTCGGCGGCGGTCGGCGCCCGCGGGATGGTCGTGCACGGCGGGCACGTGCTGGCCAAGGACGACCCGGCCGCGGGCTTCGACAACTGGCGCAAGACCTTCGCGCGGCAGGCCGACGACGGCGGCTTCCCGCTGCCGCTGCTCATCGAGAACACCGCCGGCGGCGACAACGCGATGGCCCGCGAGCTCGGCGCGGTCGCCCGGCTGTGGGACGCCGTCGGGGAGTTCGGCGCGGGCTTCGTGCTCGACACCTGCCACGCCTGGGCCGCCGGCTGGGACCTCGCGACCGCCGTCGACGACGTCCGCGCCATCACCGGCCGCGTCGACCTCGTGCACCTGAACAACAGCCGCGACCCCCACGGTTCGGGCCGCGACCGGCACGCGCCGCTGACCGGCGGCGAGATCCCGCTGGAGCTGCTGCTGGAGGTGGCGCGGGCCGCCGACTGCCCCGTCGTCCTGGAGACCCCGGGCGACGCCGCGTCGCACGCCGAGGAGGTCGCGCTCGTCCGCGAGGCGCTGCGCCAGGCATAGGAGGCGATGCCCCGGGGCTCAGGAGGTGCGGAGGGCGTCCTGTGCCTGGATCCGGCGGCGGAGGATGACCCGGTCAGGGGCGCCGTCGAGCGGGCCGCCGGCGGGGTCGTCGACGCCGGGCCAGCTGGTGCGGACGACGTCCTCGTCGGGGTGCAGGACGTCGCGGACGACCAGGCCCATGAGGACGACGACGGCGAGGTCGCGCGCGATCACCGCCAGGAAGAACCACTCGATGCCGACCCCGCGGTCCTCGGTGCCGAGGTACCAGAGCATCCGCAGCACCCACAGCACGACCTCGCTGGCCTGCCACAGCAGCAGCGTGCGCCAGCGCGGCCGGGCGAGCACCGCCAGCGGCAGCAGCCACAGCGAGTACTGCGGGCTCCAGACCTTGGTGACGAGCAGGAACGCCGCCAGCAGCAGGAAGGCCACCTGCGGCACCCGCGGCCGCACCGGGGCGCGCAGCACCAGCCAGCCGAGCCCGGCGACGACGAGCAGCACGCAGACCGCCACGACCGTGTTGAGCAGCACCGGCGGGGTGCCCTCGGGCAGCGGGCCGTCGAGGAACCGGCCGTCGGAGGCGGTGATCAGGACGTTCCACAGGCTGTCGGGGTCGGCCGGGCGTGCGGTGTTGAGGCGGAAGAACAGCGACCAGTTCTGCGGCGCCAGCAGCGCCACCGGCACGTCCACCGCCAGCCAGGCGACCCCGGCGGCGACGGCGGCGCGCAGCCACTCGCGCAGCCGGCCGGCCCGCAGGCACAGCAGGAACAGCGCGCCGAGCAGCAGCAGCGGGTAGAACTTCGCGGCCACGCCGAGGCCGAGCAGCACGCCCGCGAGCACGGGACGGTCGCGGGCCCAGGCCCACATCGCGGCGGTGGCCAGCGCGACGGCGAACAGGTCCCAGTTGGTGAACGCGTGCACCAGCAGGAGCGGCGAGAGGCCGATCATCGCCGCGTCCCACGGCCGGTGCCCGGCCAGGGCGAGCACGCCGCGGACGAGGAGGAACACGCAGCCGCTCAGCAGCAGGCAGGTCGCCACGTAGTACGACTGCACCGCCGGCACCTGCGGCAGCAGGCCGGCCGCCGTCGCGAGGTCGCCGTAGAGCCGGCCGAGGAGGGCGGCCAGCGCCATGAACGCGCCGGTGAGCACCGGGTACTCGACGCCGGAGTCGAGGTAGGGGACCGCCCCGGCGTCCAGGCCGTGCAGCGCGAACAGCGGGACGGTGTCGGAGTAGCAGAGGTGCGTGTACTGCACCGACCCCGCCCAGTTCCCGTCCGAGCAGGGCGCCTGCTTCAGCCACGCCGCGGCCAGGACGACGGTGGCGTAGAGCAGGCACACCCGTAGCGGCGTCCAGAACAGCGCCCGCCCGGTGACCGCGTGCCGGCCCCACGGACCGCCGACCGCCTCGGCGGCCTGCGCCGCGACCGGGTCCGACCAGGTCGGCACCACCCGGTCGGGGCGGCCCGGGGGGACCGGCGGCGGGGCCGGGAACGCCGCGGGCCCGTCCGCCGGCGGTTGCGCCGGGGCGGACGGGCCCGTGGGGGAGGAGCTCACCCGATCAGTGTGCCCGGGCGGGTCAGCCGGTCAGCTGGGGCTGTTGCTGGGTGGTGGGTGCCGGCTGACCGGGCTGTGTCTGGCCGTTCCCGTTGCCCGGGACGGTGGGGGCCGTGGTGCCCGCAGGAGGCGGCGGGGTCGGCTCCGTGGGCTGCGTCGGCACCACCGGGTCGTTCGGCGGTTCCTCGTCGGTCCCGTCGTCCGGCGGCACGGTCTCGGTCGGGGTGGCCGGGGTCGACGGCGCCGGGGTGGACGGCGTCGGCTGGGTCGGCGGCGCGGACTGGGTGGTCGGCGCCGGCTCGGTCACCGGCTCCGGCACGCCCTCGCCCGTGTCGCCGCGGATGGCCGGCCGGTCGGGCAGGTCCTCCTCCGGCGTGCCCTCGAGCACGGTGTCCATGAACTGCTGCCAGATGGCGCCCGGCAGGCCCGCGCCGTAGATGATCGCGCCGTCGACGTTGCGGATCGGCTGGTAGCCGTCGGTGCCCATCCAGACCGCGGTGGACAGCGACGGCGTGTAGCCGACCATCCAGGCGTCGGAGTTGTCGTCGGCGTCGATGCCCTGCGTCCCGGTCTTGGCGGCCACCTCGCGGCCGCCGTCGAGCGCCCGGCGCGAGTACTGCGCCACGCCCTCCAGCGCGAAGGTGGTGTCGTTGGCGACGTCCTCGCTCATGACCTGTTCACCGGCCGGGGCGCTGTTGTCCAGCAGCACCGCACCCGCGGTGTCGGTGACCCGGGCGACGAAGTGCGCGTCGTGCCGCACGCCGCCGCTGGCGAAGGTCGCGAAGCCGGTGGCCTGGTCGATCGGGCGCATCTCGTACTCGCCGATGCCGATCGAGGAGCCGGTGACCCCGGAGTCGGGCGCGGCCAGCGTCGTCTTGTCGTCCAGCAGGCCGCCGTTGGCCGGCCAGGTGTCGGGCATGCCCGTGGCGGCCAGCGCCGTCTCGCGGACGTTCTCCGGGCCCACCTCGTAGGCCAGCCCGTAGAACGTGGTGTTCAGCGAGCGGGTCATCGCCTCGACCAGGGTGCAGGCGCCGCAGGAGGCGCCGCCGGAGTTGCGCACCGGGGCGTCGCGGTCCGGGAAGGTCTGCGGCGAGCTGCCGTCGCGGCGCGAGGTCACGCTGATGCCCTGGTCCAGCGCGGTCGCGAGCACGTACGGCTTCATCGACGAGCCCGGCTGGCGGCGGGCCTGGGCGTAGTCGACCGCGCCGTCGCCGGCACCCACGTCGCCGCCGTAGTAGGCGCGGACGCCGCCGGTGCGCGGGTCGACGGCGACCAGGGCCTGCCGCAGGTTGTCCGGCTGGCCGTCCATCACCTCGGCGACCGCGGCGAGCGCGGCGTCCTGGGTGGCCTTGTCGACGGTCGTGGTGATCCGCAGGCCACCGGCCCGGATCTGCTCGTCGGAGTAGCCGCGGGCCTCCAGCTCGCTGATCGCCTGCGACACGACCAGGCCCTCGGGGCCGGTCGGGATGCCCAGCGCGGAGGACTCCGGCCGGGGGAGGACCGGCGGGTAGACCGACGCGTCGCGGTCGGCCTGGGTCAGCCAGCCCTCCTCGACCATCGCGTCGAGGACCAGCCCCCAGCGGTCCTGCGCACCCTCGGGGTTGGCCTCGGGGTCGTAGGAGCTGGGGCTGCGGATCTGGACGGCGAGCACCGCGCCCTGCTGGGGGGTCAGCTGCGCGGCGGGGACGCCGAAGAAGGTGTCGGCCGCCGCCTCGATGCCGTAGGCGCCGCGGCCGAAGTAGATGGTGTTGAGGTAGTTCTCGAGGATCTCGTCCTTCGAGTACTCGTTGTCGAGCTTGACGGCGAGGAACAGCTCCTGGAACTTGCGGCTGAACGTCTGGTCCGCCGTCAGGAAGGCGTTCTTCACGTACTGCTGGGTGATCGTCGAGCCACCCTGCGTCGAGCCGCCGGTCAGGTTGTTCCAGGCCGCCCGGACGATGCCGGTGAAGGAGATGCCCGGGTCGGAGTAGAAGTTCCGGTTCTCCGCGGCGAGCACGGCGTTGCGCGCGGGCTCCGAGACGTCGGTGAGCGCCACGTTCGTGCGGTTGGTGTCGCCGAGGCGGGCCATCTCGGTGGTGCCGTCGGCGTAGTACACGACCGTCGTCTGCGAGTTCTGCACCGAGCCGGGGTCGGGGACCTCGGTCGTGGCGTACACGACGCCGACGAAGACGCCGAGCAGGAGGAACAGGCCCAGCAGGGTGCCGAGCGCGATCTTCAGCCGGCGACGACGCCGCTGCTTCTTGGTGCGGGCCTTCTTGCCCCCGGGCCCGCCCCCCGCGGGACGCGCGCCGGTCGGGCGCGAGCCGCCGGGACGGGAGCCGCCGGAGCCCCCGGACCGTGCTGCGCTCGTGCGGCCGCGGCCGGCGGCGGCACCGGGCGCGCGGCCGGCCGGCGGTCGGCGCGGCGGGCCGCCGGACGGCCCGACCGGCGTGGTCTCGTCGTGGGGAGGCACCAGGGAGCCCCTCCTCGGGTGTCGGTGGGCGGATCGGGTCCGGCCCAGCGTGGCGTCGTTACCTGTGGGGCCCGGGGAGGACGCGCGGGCGCGCCGTCCCCCCGGGACGGGTGTGACGGACGGGTCCGCCGGTGTGCAACCGCCGGCCGGCCCGGTCCAGTCCGTGACGGGCTAGTCCGTGGCGGTGCGGCGGCGCCGGCGCGGCTGCCGCCCCGGCTCGGGCTCGGCTCCGAGGACGTAGGAGGAGTCCAGGTGGTTCCACCCGCACCCGCGGCACACCTCGACGGTGTACACGGAGAACTCCTCCTGCGCGGCGTCCATCCGGGCGAGTTCCGCCTCGGTCTTCGCCTGCCCGGACACGTGGCCCAGCCCCTCACCGTAGACGTAGTTGACGAGGGTGAGGCGTTCCCGGCGGCAGACCGGGCACGGCACGTCGGTCTGCCGGCCGTGGTAGCGGGCCGCGCGGGTGAGGTACGGGCTGGCGTCGCAGACCTCGAACAGGCCGGTGCGGCCGGACCTCACGTCGGCCAGGACGGCTCGCCGCTGCAGCGAGTAGTCGACGACGGAGCGACGTCCGGGCACGGCCGTCAATGTACGCAGGTGCGCGTCCCCCGGCCCCCGGTGCGGACGGCTCGGCACGGGATCCCCGATCGGGCGACCGGCCTCGAGTTGCCGCGCTGTTCACCGGTCGATGTATCGTCTCGATACATCGAACGGCAGGAGCCGACGGGGGGCGAGATGCTCGAGTTCGCCATCCTCGGACTGCTGCAGCAGTCCCCGATGCACGGCTACGAGCTGCGCAAACAGCTCGCGGAGGTGCTGGGGGGCCTGCGCAGCATCTCCTACGGCTCGCTGTACCCCGCGCTCAAGCGGTTGTACGCCGCCGGGCTCGTCACCACCGACGAGCCCGACCGGCACGCACCGCTGCCGGCCGACGCACCGCCGCTCACCGGCCGGCGCGGGAAGGTGGTCTACACGATCACCGCGGAGGGCAAGGAGCGCTTCGCGGAGCTGGTCAGCCAGGCCGGCCCCGAGGCGTACGACGACGGCAGGCTCTTCGGCGTCCACCTCGCCTTCTTCCGGCACACCGCCGCCGACGTGCGGCTGCGCATCCTCGAGGGGCGCCGCCGCACGGTCGAACGGCAGCGGGACGGCCTGCGGTCCTCACTGGCGCGGACCCGCGAACGGCTCGATCGCTACACGCTGGAACTGCAGCGCCACGGCCTGGACTCGGTCGACCGGGAGGTGCGCTGGCTGTCCGAGCTCATCGACAGCGAGCGCAGCCAGCCCGGCCCGGCTCCGGGGGACGAGCGTCCGCCGACCGGCGACGGGTGACGCCACGCCTCCGCGGCACCGCACCGAGCACCACCGCCGGCACCACAGCACTGCAGGCACGACGGCTGTCCAGCCCGCCGGCAGCCACCGCCAGGACCGGAACGGTCCCGCGACACGGACCACTGGTCCAGGGAGAAGGGAAAGCAATGGGAGCTGTCAAGGTCGCCATCGTCGGCGTCGGTAACTGCGCCGCCTCGCTCGTGCAGGGCGTGCACTACTACCGCGACGCCGACGAGAGCGCCTCGGTGCCCGGGCTGATGCACGTCCGCTTCGGCGACTACCACGTCTCCGACGTGCAGTTCGTCGCGGCGTTCGACGTCGACGCCAAGAAGGTCGGCCGCGACCTCTCCGAGGCCATCGTCGCCAGCGAGAACAACACCATCAAGATCACCGACGTCCCGCCGCTCGGCGTGACGGTGCAGCGCGGCACCACCCTCGACGGCCTGGGCAAGTACTACCGGGCCACCATCGAGGAGTCCGACGACGAGCCGGTCGACGTCGTCGCCGCCCTGCGCGAGTCCGGTGCCGACGTCCTCGTCTGCTACCTGCCCGTCGGCTCGCAGCAGGCCGCCGAGTTCTACGCGCAGGCCGCCCTCGACGCCGGTGTCGCCTTCGTCAACGCCCTGCCGGTGTTCATCGCCGGGACCAAGGAGTGGGCGGACAAGTTCACCGCCGCCGGCGTCCCGATCGTCGGCGACGACATCAAGAGCCAGGTCGGCGCGACCATCACCCACCGGGTGCTGGCCAAGCTGTTCGAGGACCGCGGCGTGCAGCTCGACCGCACGATGCAGCTCAACGTCGGCGGCAACATGGACTTCAAGAACATGCTCGAGCGCGAGCGCCTGGAGTCCAAGAAGATCTCCAAGACCCAGGCCGTCACCAGCCAGGTCGACCGCGACATGGGCACCGACAACGTGCACATCGGCCCGTCGGACCACGTGCCGTGGCTGTCGGACCGCAAGTGGGCCTACGTCCGTCTCGAGGGTCGCGCCTTCGGCGACGTCCCGCTGAACCTGGAGTACAAGCTCGAGGTCTGGGACTCCCCGAACTCGGCCGGCATCATCATCGACGCCGTCCGCGCGGCGAAGATCGCCATGGACCGCGGGATCGGCGGCCCGATCCTGTCGGCGTCGTCGTACTTCATGAAGTCCCCGCCGGTGCAGTACAGCGACAGCGAGGCCCGCGACGCCGTGGAGGCCTTCATCCGCGGCGAGGTCGAGCGCTGAGTCCCACGTGACGACGCCACAGGGCCCGTTGCCCTCCGGGGGGACGGGCCCTGTGCCGTCCGGGGCCTGTCGGGACGCCGCCGACGCCGCCGGTCTGCCTACGCTGACCGCCATGCCGCGCCGCCTGCTCGCGTCCGCGCTGGTCACGCTCGGCGTGCTGCTCGCGGGCTGCTCCGACCCCGAGGCCGACCGGCAGCCGGGTGACCCGGTGACCGCCGAGGAGGCGGGGGTGCTCGCGGGCCTGCTCGCCCGGGACACCGAGGAGGGCGGCGCGGACGTCGTCGTCTCCGCGCCCTTCGGCGAGGGCGGGCTGCTGACGCTCACCGGCGAGGTCGACTTCGACGGCGCCGCCGGCCGCGCGCAGGCGGTGACGTCCTACGGCGACGGCCGCCCTGACGACGTCCGCACGCTGTTCTTCACCCGTGAGCAGATCTGGTTCGGCGACGTCCCGGGGCTGCCGGAGGCGCTGGCCGCCGCCGGCCTGCCCGACGTCCCCTTCGTCCGCCGCCCGGTGGTCACCGGTCCGGACGCCGTGCCGCTGACCGACGTCCTCGTGACCGTGGTGCTCAACCTCGCCGCCGCGGAGCCCGACGACGACGCGGCCTTCCGGACCGGGGACCACACCTGGGAGGGCCAGCGCTCGATCGACCGGCGGCTGGCCACGGTCTACGCCGGCGAGGCGGGCTGGTCGGTGGCCGTGGACGACACCAGCGGCCTGCTGCTGCAGTACGTGACGCCGCTGCCGGGCCAGGAGGACGAGGTCACGGTGACGCTGTCGGACCACGGGGCGCGGACGGTCGCGCTGCCGGAGGACGGGCAGACGGTGGACGCGGCGGCGCACCCGGAGGTGGCGGCGGCCGTCGGGGTCTGACCACCCGGGCCCGGACATGGGGGGAGGGGGCGGCCTCTTCCCCAGACCGCCCCCTCCGGCGTCTTTCCTACCAGATCCGGCCGCGGTGCGCCTCACCGGGACGGATGGTCCCGGCGTGTCCGAGAGTCAGTTGGCCGACGGGTCCGCAGGAGCCGTCGACAGGACGGCCAGCCGGCCGGTCTGCCGGGCGAGGACCGCGCGCCACAGCTGCGGGCCGTCGAGGTCGCTGAGGACGTCGCCGGGGGTGCCGGGCACGCACGCCCACGCGCCCTCGGCGATCTCCGCGGCCAGCTGGCCGGGGGACCAGCCCGCGTAGCCGGCGAACACCCGCAGGCCCGCCAGGCCGCCGTCGAGGGCGTCGGGGTCGGCGTCGAGGTCGACGAGGTAGACGTCGCCGGCCACCCGCCGCAGGCCCGAGCCCTCGGCCGCGGTGCCGGGGCAGTTGGCCAGGCACAGTGCGGTGTCGGTCTCGCAGGGCCCGCCGACGTGGAAGACCCCCGGCTCGACGGCGAGGTCACACCAGCCGGGCAGCACGTCGCGGATCTCGACCTGGCTCGGCCGGCCGAGGACGACGCCGAGCGTGCCGGTGTCGTTGTGGTCGAGCACGTACACGACCGTGCCGGCGAAGTTCGGGTCGGTGAGCGCGGGCATCGCGACCAGCAGCGAGCCCGGGACGACGTCGTCGAGGGTGCCGGTCGACAACCGTGGCACCGCCGCGCGACGTCGGCCCGTGACCGGCCTGATCGGCGGGCCGGACTCGGGATCGGGTGACGAGGGCACCTGGGACATCGCGTCCAGTGTGCAACAGTCCGCGGCCCGGGGGAGGGTGAGCCCGCGCCGTAGGGTGACCCGGTGCAGCGGGCCGCTCCTCCCGTGCGGCGCCTGCTGTCGCGCCGCGACTTCCGGCGGCTGCTGCTCACCCGGCTGCTCGCCCAGTCCGGTGACGGCGTCTTCCAGGCCTCCCTCGCCGGGTCCGTGCTGTTCAACCCCCAGCGGGCCACCGACCCGCTCGCCGTCGCGGTCGGGTTCGCCGTCCTCCTGCTGCCCTACTCGCTGCTCGGCCCGTTCGCCGGCGTCTGGCTGGACCGGTGGAGCCGGCGGCAGGTGCTCGTGCACGCCGACCTGTTGCGCGCCGGGCTGGTCGTCGTCGTCGCGGCCCTGGTGCTCACCGGGGCGGGCGGTCTGCCGCTCGCCGTCGCCGGTCTCGCGGTCTTCTCCGTCACCCGGTTCGTGCTCTCGGCGCTGTCGGCCGGGCTGCCGCACACCGCCGACGCCGGCACGCTGGTGACCGCCAACGCCCTGTCGACGACGTCCGGCGCGGTGGCCACCGTCGTCGGCGGCGGCGTCGCGGTGGGGCTGGTGCAGCTGGCGCCGGCCGGGGACGCCGGCTACGCGGTCGTGGCGCTCTCGGCCGCGCTGCCCTACCTGGCGGCCGCCGCCACCGCCGCCGGGTTCGGCCGCGGCGGCCTGGGCCCGGACACCGCCACCCGCTCGGCCCGGCTGACGGCGCGGCAGGTCGTCGCCGGCATGGTCGACGGCGCGCGGTCCGTGGCGGCGCACCCGCCGGCCGCGGCCGCGCTGCTGGCCGTCTCCGGGCACCGGGTCTGCTACGGCCTGCTCACGCTGGTGTCCCTGCTGCTCTACCGCGGTCCGCTGCTCGAGGGCTCCGGGCCGATGTTCCCGGGCGGGCTGGTCGGGCTGGGCCAGGTCGTCGGCGCCGGCGCGGTCGGCACCCTGCTGGCGGCGCTGGTCACCCCGGCCGCGGTGCGCCGGCTGGGCCGCCGGCGGTGGACGGCGCTGCTGCTGGCCGCCGGGGGTGTGCTGCAGCTGCTGCTCGGGCTGGCGTTCGCGCCGCCGGCGGTCGTGGCGGGCGGGTTCGTGCTCGGCTTCGTCGGGCAGGGCGTGAAGGTGTGCGTGGACACGACGCTGCAGGAGTCCCTCGGCGACGACGTCCGCGGCCGGGTGTTCTCCGTCTACGACACGCTGGTCAACGTCACCTACGTCGCGGCGCTCGTCGTGGGCGCGCTGGTGCTGCCGCCCTCGGGCGTCTCGGTGCCGGTGCTGGTCGCCGTCGCGGCCGTGTACGGGCTGACCGCCGTCGCGTTCCTGCGCGGCAGCCGCCGGCCGGCGCGGGTCTAGAGGTCCGGCGCGCAGGCGCCGCGACCGAGCCGGGCCAGCCCGGCCAGGTCGCCGGGGCCGAAGCCCTCCTGCCCCCGGTACTCCGGGGCCATGAGCTCGGCGGGGTCGTCGACGTGGTCGAGGCCCACCAGGTGGCCGAGCTCGTGCATGAGGACCCCGCGGACCCGGGCCCGCCCGTCGGGGGACCGGGCCGGGTCCTCGGCCCAGCCGGCGTCGATGGTGACCGTGCCGGTGACGAAGACCCACGGCCCGCCGGCGGTGACGGCCTGGCTCCCGGCGACGCCCGCGACGGTGCCCTCCAGGGCGGGGACCTCCCCGGGGTTCGCCCAGGAGACCAGCACCGGCGCCCAGCGGTCGCCGTAGCGGTCCGGCTGGAAGGGAGCCCGGTCCTCCGACCAGCCCTCGTCGGTGGTGCCGTCGAAGACGAAGCGCAGGCCGCTGGCGGCCGAGATCCGCGACAGCGCCTCCTCCACCAGCACGGTGGCGCCGGGCGGCGCGCCGTCGGGCCGCATGACCCAGTGCACCGGCCGGCACGGGTCGTAGGCGACGGGCTCGGAGCCGCCGGGCTGGGTCTCGACGAAGGCGTACGTGCCGGTGCCGGGGGCCGCCGACGGCGTGCCCAGCGGCGCGGACGCCTCCTCCCGGCCGGGTGTGGGTCGGTCGTCCGTCGCGCCGGGAGCCGGGACGCCGCTGCGGTCGGGGGTCGTGAAGTCGTACGCGGACTCCCAGGGCCACGGGCGGGGGCCGGCGAGCACGGCCGCGCCGAGGCTGAGCACCAGGACCAGGACGACCGACAGCACCCCGCGGACGGCGGGGGAGCGGCGGCGCGGCGGCAGCGGCGGGCCGCCCTCCCAGCCGCGCCACGGCGCCGGGTCGACGGCGTGGCCGGTGGCCTGGTCGAGCACCCACTGCGGCACCCGCCCGGTGGGCGATGCCGCGACCGGAGCCGGGACCGGGACCGGCGGCACCGGCGGCCGCCACTGCCCGGGCGGCAGCTCCGAGGGCCACGGCGGCCGTCCGCCGCGCTGCTGTCCCGCCCCGTGCACCCGTGTCCCCGTCCCGTGGTCCGGCCGTCCGTCCTACCGGGGGACGGCGGGCCGGGGAAGGGTCCGGAGGGGGAGGGTGACCCGGGCGGGGGAGTCAGCCGCGGGCGGCCCACCAGGCGCGCAGCTCGGCCTCGGCCTCGTCGCGCTCGAGGGGACCGCGCTCGAGGCGCAGCTCCTTGAGGAACCGCCAGGCCTCGCCGACCTCGCGGCCGGGCGGGAGATCGAGGAGCTCCATGATCGCGTTGCCGTCGAGGTCGGGCCGGACCCGCGCGAGGTCCTCGGCCGCCGACAGCTCGGCGATGCGCTGCTCGAGCGAGTCGTAGGTGGCCGACAGCGCCGCGGCCCGGCGTCGGTTGCGCGTGGTGCAGTCCGAGCGCACCAGCTTGTGCAGCCGGGGCAGCAGGTCGCCGGCGTCGGTGACGTAGCGGCGCACCGCCGAGTCGGTCCACTCCCCGCGGCCGTAGCCGTGGAAGCGCAGGTGCAGGAAGGTCAGCCGGGCGACCGCCTCGACGACCTCCTTGGGATAGCGCAGCGCCGTCAGCCGCTTGCGCACGAGCTTGGCGCCGACCACCTCGTGGTGGTGGAAGGAGACCCGGCCCCGGGGCTCGTGCCGGCGGGTGGCCGGCTTGCCGATGTCGTGCAGCAGCGCCGCCAGCCGCAGCACCAGGTCCGGCGAGGGGGCGTCCGGGTCGGCCCGCTCCAGCGCGATCGCCCGGTCGAGCACGGTGAGCGAGTGGGTGTAGACGTCCTTGTGCTGGTGGTGCTCGTCGATCTCCATGCGCAGCGCCGGCAGCTCGGGCAGGACGACGTCGGCCAGGCCGGTGGAGACGAACAGCTCCAGCCCCGCCCGCGGGGAGTCCTGCAGCAGCGTCTTCGACAGCTCGGCCTGCACCCGCTCGGGCGTGATGCGGGCCAGCTCGCCGGACATGGCGGTCATCGCCTCGACGACGTCGTCGGACGGCGTGAGGCCGAGCTGGGCGACGAAGCGCACCGCCCGCAGCATCCGCAGCGGGTCGTCGGCGAAGGAGTCCGCGGCCGCACCGGGTGTGCGCAGCCGCCGGGCGAGCAGGTCGCCGAGGCCGCCGAACGGGTCGGTGACCGTGCGGTCGGGTCCCAGGGACACCGCCATGGCGTTGACCGTGAAGTCCCGGCGGGCCAGGTCGTCGACGAGCGAGTCGCCCCACGCCACCTCGGGGTTGCGCGACTCCCGGTCGTAGCGGTCGGCGCGGAAGGTGGTGATCTCCAGCCGGGTGCCGCGGACCTCCGCGCCGACGGTGCCGAAGGCGATCCCCTGGTTCCACGTGGAACCCGCCCAGCCGCGCAGGAGCTCCAGCACCTGCTCCGGCCGCGCGTCGGTGGTGACGTCGAGGTCACCGCCGGCTGCGGCGTCCCCGCCCGCGGCCAGCAGCGCGTCGCGCACCGAGCCGCCCACCAGGTGCGCCTCGAAGCCGGCGGCGGCGAAGCGTTCGCCCAGCTGGACGAGCACGGGGGAGACGTCCACCAGCTCCCGCACGGTCTGCTGCACCGCCGGCGGGACTGCCCCGCCGGCCGGACGACTCTGCGGCTCTCCGGACACGACGAGCCAGGGTAGTGGCGCGGCTCGCGCTACCCTCCTCGCATGGCAGGGACCGGCGGACGAGGGCGTCCCGGTCGCCGTCTGCGCCGGGTGGACGAGACCTCCGCGGGGGGCCTCGTGGTCGCCGACGACCCCCTCACCGGCCCTCGCGCCGCGCTCATCGGGCGCACCGACCGCCGCGGCCGGCTGCTGTGGTCGCTGCCCAAGGGCCACATCGAGGAGGGCGAGACCCCGGAGGACACCGCCGTCCGGGAGGTCGCCGAGGAGACCGGGATCATCGGCGAGGTGCTCGCCCCGCTCGGGATCATCGACTTCTGGTTCGTCGCCGAGGGCCGCCGCGTGCACAAGACGGTGCACCACTTCCTCCTGCGCGCCATCGGCGGCGCGCTGTCCGACGCCGACGTCGAGGTGACCGAGGTCGCCTGGGTCCCCCTCGACGAGCTGGCCGGCCGGCTGGCCTACGCCGACGAACGGGCGCTGGTCGAGCGGGCGCCCGCGCTGCTCGCCGACAGTGCGTGACCCGGACCCCCAGGTCCGTCCCAGTTCGCGTTCCCCGCGCCCCGGGGCCGGCCGGCGCGGGAGGACGGTGACCCGCGTCCTGACGGGGGCACTGCTGGCCCTCCCGCTGGCTGCCGCACCCGTCCTCGCCCCGGCCGTCGTCCCGGCCCTGGGCCCGGTGCTGGGCCCCGCCCTGGCGGCGCCCGCCGCACCCGCGCCGGAGGCCGAGCGCCCGGTCACCGTCGACCTCACCCGCCTCGACCCGCGCACCGTCGCGCCCGGCGGCACCGTGACCCTGGGCGGCACCCTCACCAACACCGGCAGCGAGACGCTGACCGACCTCGGCGTCCGGCTGCAGCGCGGCGCGGTGGTCACCACCCGCGCGGACCTGCTCGCCGCCGACGCCGACGCCGACCCGGCCACCGCCTCCAGCACGCCGTTCGCCCCGCTGCCCGGCGCGCTCGCGCCCGGCGACAGCCTCCCGTTCACCCTCACCGCGACCACCGCCGACCTCGGCCTGGGCGGCGACGGCGTCTACCCGCTGCTGCTCAACCTCAACGGCACGGGGGCGGACGGCGAGCCGCGCCGGGTGGGCGAGGTCCGCACGCACCTGGTGCAGCAGACCGCGCCGCCGGCCACGGCCACCGCCGTCGCGTGGCTGTGGCCGCTGACCGAGCGCAGCCACCGCGACGCCGCCGGTGACTTCACCGACGACGGGCTGGCCACCGCGGTGTCCGACGGCGGCCGCCTCGACCGCGCGCTGTCCGTCGTCGAGCGGCTGCCGGCGGTGCTCGCCCCCGGCGCCCCGGCCCCGACGCCGGTGGCCCCGGTGACGCTCGCCGTCGACCCGGCGCTGGTCGAGGAGCTCTCGGTCATGGCCGAGGGCCCCTACGACGTCGCGGGTGAGGACGACGCCGGCACCGGGACCGAGAGCGCCGCCGCGTGGCTGGAGCGGCTGCGCGCCGTGGCCGCCGAGCACCCTGTGGTCGCGCTGCCGTACGGCGACGTCGACGCCGACGCGCTGCAGGCCACCGGTCTGGGCGCCGCGCTCACCCGCACGCTGCCCGGCGCCCCGACCGGCAAGGACGAGGACACCGCGGACGGCACCGACGGGGACACCGACGGCTCCCCGGACGCGCGGCCGGTCGCCTCCGAGGCCTCCCCGGGACCGGCCGGCGCCGCGCTGCTCGCCGACGCCCTCGGGGTCGCGCCGCGGACCGACCTCGCCTGGGCGCCCGGCGGGGCGCTGCGGCCGGACACGCTGGGCACGCTGCGCGCCGGCGGCGTCGAACAGGTCGTCGTCGCCTCCAGCGCCCTCTCCGGTGAGGACGCCGTGCTCGGCGTTCCCGACGGCGGCGCCGCGGCGCGGGCCACGGTGCCCGCCGCCGACGGCCCGGTGGAGGCGCTGGTGGCCGACGCCGGGCTGTCCTCCGTCGTCGGCGCGGCCGGTCCCGCCGGCGGGGCGCGGATCGCCGAGCAGCGCTACGTCGCCGAGCTCGTGCTCGTCTCGCAGCAGGCGGCGACCGATCCCGCGGGCCAGAGCGTGCTCGTCGCTCCCGCGCGCGACGTCGACCCCGACCCGGAGGCGGTCGCGGCGATGATCGCCGACACCGCCCTGCCCGGCCTGCGCCCGGTCGCGCTGACCGACCTCGCCGCGGGCCCGGTCGCCGACGCCGGCACGCCGCTGGACCAGGCCGGCGCCCCCCTGCTCGACCCGGCCGGCCTCGCCGAGCTCGCCGCCGCCGCGCAGTCGCGCGACGACCTGGCCGGCGCCGTCGTCGGCGACGCGGCGAGCGCCCTCGCCGCCCCCGACGCCGCGTTCGCCCGGGCGGCCTCGGCGTCCTGGCGGGACGACCCGGTCGGCTTCCTCGCCGCCGCGCAGGACGTGCGCGACACCGTGGGCGGGCTGCGCGAGCGGGTGACCCTGGTGGCCCCGGCCGACGGCACCTACAGCCTCGCCTCCAGCGACGCGCCGCTGGTGCTCACCGTGCAGAACGACCTGCCCTTCGCCGTCCGGGTGCTGCCGCAGGTGCGCACCCGCGACAACGTCGGCCTGACCATCGGCGAGCTCGCGGCGCAGGAGCTGGAGCCCGAGCAGCGCACCACGCTGGAGATCCCCACCCAGGTCACCCAGTCGGGGCGCTTCGCCGTCACCGCGAGTCTGACCACCCCCGGCGGCGGGGCCCTCGGCGACGACGTCGCCATCCAGGTCCGCAGCACCGCCTACGGGACGATCTCGCTGTCGATCACCATCGGCGCCGCCGTCCTGCTCGGGCTGCTCTTCCTCCGCCGCGGGATCCTGTTCCTGCGCCGCCGCGGGCGGGCCGAGGAGGAGCTCCCCGACGGCGCCGGCGCCGCGTGGCCGCCCAGCCGGAGCCCGGTGTGACCGGCCACCCCCGCAGTGACGAGGACGCGCCCGCCCGCGAGCCGGTGCAGCGCCCGCTGCCGCCGGTGCCCCCGGCCGTCTCCTCGGGCGACGCCCCGCCCCGCCCGGCCCGCGAGCGCTCCCGGCCGCTGCCCCCGCCGCCGTACCCGGTGGCCCCGCCGCCGGGCTCGGACCTCGCGGGTGCCGCACCCCGCCGTCCCATGCCGCCGGTGCCGCCGGCGCGGCCACGGCCGCCCGCCGCCCGCACCGAGCAGTCCTCGACGACCCCGCCGGCATCCCCGGGCGAGGCCCCGGCGGCGGCCGCCCGGCCGGCGCCGCGGCCGCTGCCGCCGGTGCCCCCGCCCGTCCGGCGCCGCTTCATCCCCGCCGACGAGACGCAGGTCATCCCGATCCTGCAGCTCCCGCCGGTCCCCCAGGCGCCCGAGGGGGAGACCGAGGAGGAGGCCCGCGAGCGCGAGGGCGCCCCCGGCGGCAGCCGCGGCATCCTCCGCGCCGCCGGGACCATGGCCGTGGCCACGCTGGTGTCCCGCGTGACCGGGCTCCTGCGCACGGTCGTGCTGGCCGCGGCGCTGGGCGTCGGGCTGGTCAACGACGCGTACAACACCGCCAACACGCTGCCCAACATCGTCTACGAGCTGCTGCTCGGCGGGGTCCTGACCTCCGTCATCGTGCCGCTGCTCGTGCACGCCCAGGAGCGCGACCGCGACGGCGGCGTCGGCTACGCGCAGCGGCTGTCCACGGTGGCGATCGCCGGGCTCGTGGTGGTCACCGCGGTCGCCATCGCCATCGCGCCGCTGCTCACCGCGCTCTACGGCATCCAGGGCGACCCCGAGCAGGTGCGGCTGGCCAACTGGCTGGCCCGGATCCTGCTGGTGGAGATCGTCTTCTACGGGATCGGCGCGCTGGCGCAGGCGATCCTCAACAGCCGCGGCGTCTTCGGCCCGCCGGCGTGGGCGCCGGTGCTCAACAACGTCGTCGTCATCGCCACCGGCGTGCTGTTCCTGATGGCCAGCGGGCCCGGCGAGCTCGAGCCGGCCACGATCACGCCCGGCCAGGTGTGGCTCCTCGGCGGCGGCACGCTGCTCGGCATCGCCGTCCAGGCGCTCGTGCTCGTGCCGTCCCTGTACCGGGCCGGCGTGCCGCTGCGGCCCCGCTGGAACCTGCGCCAGACCGGCCTGCGCGAGGCCGGCGGGCTCGGCCTGTGGGTCGTCCTCTACGTGGCGGTCAGCCAGATCGGCGTCATCGTGGCCACCCGCGTGGCCAACGCCGCCACCCGCGAGGGCGGCCTGGGCTCGAGCGCCTTCGCCTACGCCAGCCTGCTGTTCCAGATGCCCTACGGGATCATCGGCGTCGCGCTGCTCACCGCCCTGGTGCCGCGGATGAGCCGGGCGGCCGCCCGCCACGACGTCCCCGGCGTCGTCCAGGACCTCGCGCTCGGCACCCGGCTGTCCGCGCTCGGGCTGCTGCCGGTGTCCGCCGCGCTGACCGTCGTCGGCCCGGCGCTGGGCGTCGTGGCCTTCGCCCGCGGCAACACCTCGGTCGAGGACGCCCGCGGGATCGGCGTGGCCCTGGCCGTCGGCGCCTTCGGCCTGCTGCCCATGGCGGTCACCCTCCTGCAGCTGCGCGTCTTCTACGCCATGAAGGACGCCCGGACGCCGACGCTCATCCAGGTCGGCATGGTCGTCGTCCGGGTGCCGCTGCTGCTGCTCGTCCCGGTGCTGGTGGAGCCCCGGCACGTCGTCGCCGGCCTGATGCTCGCCACGAGCGTCACCTACCTGGCCGGCTGGGCCCTCGGGCACCTGGCGCTCCGGCGGCACCTCGCCGGTGCGGAGGGCGGCGGGGCGCTCGGCCCGGTGCTGCGGATGGCGCTGGTGGCGCTCGTCGCCGCCGGCCTGGGCTGGCTCGCCGTCCGGGTGACCGACGACGCCCTGGGATCGTCCGTGGCGGGCTCGCTCGGGACCGTGTTGGTCGGTACCGTGGTCGTCGGCGTCACGGCTCTCGCCGGGTTCGTGCTCGTCCGCATCCCGGAGCTCCGGGCACCCCTCGCCGCGGTCCGCGCGCGGCTGGGCCGCGGGTGAGCGACGGGCTCGCGGGCACGGGCACCGGCCTCGGGGCAGCGCGCCTCCGGGGGACGAGGACAGGGGGTCGGACGCGTCCATGACGGCCACGATCACCGGCCTCCCCGACCGGTACCGCCCGCTGGACGAGGTCGGCCCCGAGGAACGCACCGACACCGGCGCCATCCACTGCTGGCGCGCCAAGGACCGGATCCTCAACCGCGACGTCGCCATCCGCGTGCACGTCCCCGGCGGCCCCGCGGCGCGCGGCTGGATCGCCCGGGCGCTGACCGCCGGTGGCCTGGCCACCCCCGCGCTGGCGATGGTCTACGACGCCTCGGAGGGCAGCGGCGGCCAGAGCGGCGTCGCCTACGTCGTCAACGAGTGGATCGAGGGGCAGACCCTCGCCGAGCGGCTGCAGTCGGGGCCGATGGGCGAGCGGGAGGCCCGCACGGTGCTGCGCCGGCTGGCCGAGGGCGTCGCCGAGGCGCACCGGGTCGGCCTCGCCGTCGGCGGCCTGAGCCCCGAGACCGTCGTCCTGCGGCCCAACGGCCTGGTCGGCCTGCGCGCCGTCCCCGCCGCCACCGGCACCGTCCAGGAGGACATCGCCGCGCTGGGCGCGCTGCTGGAGTACTGCCTCACCGGCCGGCAGGCCGGCGTCCCCGGTCCCGACGGCGTCCCCGCCCGGGAGCCGGTCATCGGCGCGCCCGACCTGGCCGCCCTCGTGCGCCGGACCCGCTCCACCGGGCCCGGCGCCGGCCTGGCCAGCGCCGCCGCGATGGCCGCCCTGCTCGCCGAGCGCCCGCGCTCGCACGCCTCCGTCCCGGTCCGCGGCCGCGACGAGAGCGACAGCGGCTGGCTGCGCCGGCTGCGCGACCACCGCGACGCCGACGCCGCTGCCGAGCCGGCCCCCGTCGTCCACGAGGTCCCCGACGACGACCCGCAGCGGCTCGACCGGCACACGCTGCCGCCGGTGCCCCCGGGTCGCGCGCGCGTGCTCCCGCCCGTCTCGGCCGCCCCCGCGGACGCCGACGACCACGACGTCTTCGGCGGGGCCGACGACTACGACGAGGACGATGACGACCGCCCCGGCCGGCGCCGCCTGATGGTGGGTGCCCTGCTGCTGGCCGCGGTCGCCCTCGTCGTGCTGCTGGCCTGGTGGGTGGGCACCAACCTGCTCTCCGTCGCCGGCGACGTCGACGAGCGCCCCGGCTCGGCGCCCACCGGGTCGAGCAGCGCGCCGCCCGCCGAGGAGAGCGCCGACCCGTCCTCCGCCGCCGGCCCGCTGGTGGCCGTCACCGGCGCCACGGTGTTCGACCCGTTCGGCGACGGCGAGCCGGAGAACGACGACGAGGTCCCGGCCACCATCGACGGCGACCCGGCCACCACCTGGTCGACGCTCAGCTACCGGGGCTCGGCCGACTTCGGCAACCTCAAGCCCGGCGTCGGGATCGTCTACGACCTCGGCTCGGACCAGGCGGTCGGCGGCGTCACCCTGACGACCACCACGCCCGGCATCGCCGTCGAGGTCCGCACCGGCGGCGCCCCCGACGGCGACCTCGACTCCTTCGCCGTCGCGGCCGCCGGCAGCGTCGACGGGACCACCGACCTCGCCTTCGAGGAGCCGGTCACCGCGCGCTACGTGCTGGTGTGGGTGACCGGTCTGGTGCCCGCCGAGGACGGCTTCTCCGCCGACCTCGCCGAGGTCGGGATCACGACCGCCTCCTGAGGGTGAGCTGCACGTCAGCGGGCTCCCGGCGGGAATCTGGCCCTACGATCCGTCGTTGTGCCGCGCGTGACCGATCCCCAGCCCACCCCCGGCCCCGCGACGACCACGGAGGTCGAGTCGCCCGTGATCCCGCCCGCGGAGCACGACGGCGTCCGTGACCTGGTCATCATCGGATCGGGTCCCGCCGGGTACACCGCGGCCGTCTACGCCGCCCGCGCCAACCTGCACCCGCTGGTCTTCGAGGGCTCCCAGTTCGGCGGCGCCCTGATGACCACCACCGAGGTGGAGAACTTCCCCGGCTTCGCCGAGGGCATCCAGGGCCCCCAGCTGATGCTGGACATGCGCCAGCAGGCCGAGCGCTTCGGCGCCGAGCTCGTCGCCCGCGACGTCACCGAGGTCGACCTCACGGCCACGCCCAAGGTGGTCAAGGTCGGCGACGAGGTGACCCTCGCGCACGCGGTCATCGTCGCGACGGGCTCGAAGTACCGCTACCTCGGCCTGGACAACGAGCAGCGCCTGCTCGGCCACGGCGTCTCCGCCTGCGCCACCTGCGACGGCTTCTTCTTCCGCGACCAGGACATCGTCGTGGTCGGCGGCGGCGACTCCGCGATGGAGGAGGCCACCTTCCTCACCCGCTTCGCGAAGTCGGTGACCGTGGTGCACCGCCGCGAGGAGCTGCGCGCCTCGAAGATCATGCAGAAGCGCGCGCAGGACAACGAGAAGATCCGCTGGGCGCTCGGCAAGCAGGTGACCGACGTGCTCGGTGAGCAGACCGTCTCCGCCGTCCAGCTGACCGACGTCGCCACCGGCAGCACCGAGGAGCTCCCCGTCGCCGGCCTGTTCGTCGCCATCGGGCACGACCCGCGCAGCGAGATGTTCGCCGGGCAGCTCAAGCTCGACGACGAGGGCTACGTGCAGGTGGAGCACCCGACCACCCGCACCAACATCGACGGCGTCTTCGCCTGCGGCGACGTCGTGGACCACATCTACCGCCAGGCGATCACCTCGGCCGGCACCGGCGCGGCCGCCGCGATCGACGCGGAGCGCTGGCTGGCCGAGACCTTCGACGAGCGCTGAGTCGACCGCCCGGGCCGGGGTACCGGCCCGGGCATAGCGCGCCCCCTCCGGCGGTTGTCCACCCCGGAGGCCCAACACAGACCTCGAACGCGACACAGGGAGAACGACCATGGCAGGCAACACCGTGACGGTGACCGACGCGACCTTCGCCGACCAGGTGCTGGGCAGTGACAAGCCCGTCCTCGTCGACTTCTGGGCCGAGTGGTGCGGGCCGTGCAAGATGGTCGCCCCGGTGCTCGAGGAGATCGCCAAGGAGCACGGCGAGAAGCTGACCATCGCCAAGCTCAACATCGACGAGAACCCGCAGATCGCCCGTGACTACCAGGTCATGTCGATCCCGACGATGACCGTCTTCCAGGGCGGCAAGCCGGTGAAGAGCATCATCGGCGCCAAGCCGAAGGGCGCCATCCTCTCCGACCTCTCCGACTACATCTGAGCGGTCGCACAGACGAGCCGAGGGCCCGCCAGTCCACCCGGACCGGCGGGCCCTCGCCGTTGCCGGACACCCCCGACTGGGCCGCGAGCGGTCGCAGAGGCGACAATCGGGAGCACGATGGGTAGCGAGAGCGACATGCAGCCGCTGGGTCCGGGCAGCCACGGTGCCGCCGTCGCCGACGTCCAGGCGGCCCTGCGCAGCCTGGGCCTGCTCGAACCCAGCAGCGACGGCGTCTACGACCAGGCCACCGAGCTCGCCGTCCGCCACTTCCAGCAGGTCCGCGGGCTGTCGGTGGACGGCCGGGTCGGCGAGGAGACCTACCGGGCGCTGTCGGAGGCCCGCTGGTCACTGGGTGACCGGCTGCTGCACCACGACCCGGTGCGGCCCATGCGCGGCGACGACGTCACCAACCTGCAGGAGCGGCTGCTCGAGCTCGGCTACGACGCCGGCCGCGCCGACGGCATCTTCGGGCGGGAGACCGAGACCGGGCTGCAGGCCTTCCAGCGCGACTACGGCCTGACCGCCGACGGCACCTGCGGCCCGGCGACGCTGCGCGCGCTGCGCCAGCTCGGCCGCAAGGTCACCGGCGGCCGCCCCCAGCTGCTGCGGCAGAGCGCCTCGTTCGTCGACAGCGGCCCGCACCTCATCGGCCGGCGCATCGTCGTCGACCCCGGGCACGGCGGCGCCGACACCGGCGTCACCGCCGGGGAGACCACCGAGTCCGACCTCGTGCTCGACCTCGCCAGCCGCATCGAGGGCCGGCTGGCCGCCGCCGGCGCCACGGTGTACCTCACCCGCGGCCGCCACCAGGACCCGACGCCGGCCGAGCGCACCGCGTTCGCCAACGACGCCCGCGCCGACCTGTTCATCTCGCTGCACGTCGACGCGCACGACTCCCCGCACGCCCGCGGCGTCGCCAGCTACTACTACGGCACCGGCTCCGGGACGTCGTCGACGGTGGGGGAGCGCTTCGCCGACCTGGCCCGCCGCGAGGTCGTCGCCCGCACCGGCATGCTCGACCTGGGCGGGCACCCCAAGACCTGGGACCTGCTGCGGATGACCCGGATGCCCGCGGTCCGGCTCGACGTCGGCTACCTGTCCCACCCGGTCGACCGGCTGCTGCTGCTCGACGCCCGGCTGCGCGGCACGGTGGCCTCGGCGGTCCTGGCCGCCGTCCAGCGGCTGTTCCTCCCCGCCGACGCCGACCCGCCCACCGGCACTTTCGTGTTGCCCCAGAAGGTGTGACGCCTGGGACGCGTGACGCCTCAGGCGGGACGGGTCCGTCTCATCCCGCCGTGTCGGGAAACCGGGTGCACCCGCCTCCCTACACTCGATCCGTGGCCTCTCTCCCGCCGTCGCACGGCCAGCCGCACCGCACGCCGCCGCAGCAGCACGGGCACGTGGTGCCCCGCCATCCGCGGCTGGACCCGCTGGCCGACCGGTACGCAGCCCGCACGCACGGCATGAAGACCTCGGAGATCCGCGCACTGTTCTCCGTCGTCAGCCGGCCCGAGGTCGTCTCGCTGGCCGGGGGCATGCCCGCCGTCACCGCGCTCCCGCTCGACGCCGTCGGCTCGATGATCGGGGAGCTGGTCAGCGGGATGGGCGCGCAGACGCTGCAGTACGGCTCCGGCCAGGGCGACCCCCGGCTGCGCGAGCGGATCTGCGACGTCATGGCGCTCGAGGGCATCACCGACGCCTCGCCCAGCGAGGTGGTGGTGACCGTCGGCTCCCAGCAGGGCCTGGACCTCGTCACCCGCGTCTTCTGCGACCCGGGCGACGTCATCCTCGCCGAGGGCCCCTCCTACGTCGGCGCGCTCGGCGTCTTCCAGGCCGCCGAGGCCCGCGTGCGGCACGTGCCCATGGACGACGACGGCCTGATCCCCGAGGCGCTGGAGCAGGCGCTCCTGGAGTGCCGGGCCAACGGCGACCGCGTGAAGTTCCTCTACACGGTGCCCAACTTCCACAACCCGGCCGGCGTGACGCTGTCCGAGCCGCGCCGCCAGGCGATCGTCGACATCGCCGACCGGTACGACCTGCTGGTCATCGAGGACAACCCCTACGGCCTGCTCGGTTTCGACCACGAGCCGATGCGCGCGCTGCGTGCCCGCGACAACCAGCGGGTGATCTACCTGGGCTCGTTCTCCAAGACCTTCTCGCCGGGCCTGCGCGTGGGCTGGGTGCTCGCGCCGCTGGCCGTCCGCGAGAAGCTCGTCCTGGCCACCGAGGCGCAGGTGCTCTGCCCGCCCTCGCTCACCCAGTACGCCGTCGCCCGGTACCTGGACACCCAGCCGTGGCGCGAGCAGATCAAGCTGTTCACCGAGCTCTACCGCGAGCGGCGCGACGCGACGCTGGAGTCCCTCGACGCGCTCATGCCCCCGGGCACCACCTGGACCCGCCCCGACGGCGGCTTCTACGTGTGGCTCAAGCTCCCGAACGGCCTGGACAGCAAGCTCATGCAGCCCCGCGCGGTGGGCGCGCACGTCGCCTACGTGCCCGGCATCGGCTTCTACGCCGACGGGTCGGGCCGCGAGTACATGCGGCTGTCCTACTGCTACCCCGAGCCCGACCAGATCCGCGAAGGCGTGCGCCGCCTCGCCCGGGTCATCGAGGCCGAGCTGGACCTGCACTCCACCTTCGACGCGGTCGACACCGGCACCTTCCGCGCGGTCGGCCGCCCCGGCGCCACCGCCGAGCCGATCGTCGGCCCCGCCACCAGCGACCGGATCGAGGACTGACGCCCGTGACCGAGCCTGCCGCACCCCCGGTCGCCGACCGGCCCACCGAGGAGACCCCCCTGCGCGCCGTCGTCCTGGCCGGTGGCCTGACCTTCGAGCGCGAGGTCAGTCTGTCCTCGGGCACCCAGGTGGTCGAGGAGCTCGCCCGCGTCGGGATCGACGCCGAGCTGCGCGACGCCGACGCCGAGCTGCTGCCCGGGCTGGCCGCCGCGCCGGCCGACGCGGTCTTCGTCGCCCTGCACGGCGCCACCGGTGAGGACGGCGCCCTGCGCGCGGTCCTGGACCTCGCCGGCGTCCCCTACGTCGGTTCTCCGGCCGCCGCCTGCCGGCTGGCCTGGGACAAACCGGCCGCCAAGTCGGTCGTGCGCACCGCCGGGGTGACGACGCCGGACTGGGTGGCGCTGCCGCACAGCACCTTCCGCGAGCTCGGCGCCGGCGCGGTGCTCGACCTCATCGTCGCCCGGCTCGGTCTGCCGCTCATGGTCAAGCCGGCCTCGGGCGGCTCCGCGCTCGGCGCGCAGAAGGTCACCCGGGTCGAGGACCTGCCGGCCGCGATGGTCAGCTGCTTCGCCTACGGCGACACGGTGCTCGTGGAGCGCTTCGTCGACGGCGTGGAGCTCGCGCTGTCGGTGGTCGACCTGGGGGAGGGGCCCGTGGCGCTGCCGGCCGTGGAGATCGAGCCGGAGTCCGGGGTCTTCGACTACACCGCCCGCTACACGCCCGGCCTCACCGAGTACCACGCCCCGGCCCGGGTGACCGACGACGTCGCCGCCCGCGCCGCCGAGGTGGCGGTGACGGTGCACGAGGCGCTGGGCCTGGCCGACCTCTCGCGCACCGACGCGATCGTCTCGCCCGACGGCGAGGTGCACTTCCTCGAGGTGAACGTCTCCCCGGGGTTGACCGAGACCTCGATGTTCCCCATGGCGGTCGAGGCCGCCGGCCACGACCTGGGCGAGGTCCTCTCCACGCTCCTCACCCGCCGGGCGCGCAGCGCCGAGGCATAGGAAGCGGTACGCACGTCCCCGGCCCCGGGACGTGCGTATTGCCTCCTATGCCCCAGATGACAGAGCCCGGGTTCCGTCTGTGACGGAACCCGGGCTCTCTGCGTGGAGTCAGGCCTCCGGCCCGTCCCGGCGGCCGGTGACGTCCGGCGCCATCTGGCCGATGATGCGCTGCAGGTCGTCCACCGAGCCGAACTCGACGACGATGCGCCCCTTCGCCCGACCGATCTGGATCTTGACCTTGGTCTCGAAGACGTCGGACAGCCGGCCGGCGAGGTCCTCGACCCCCGGCGCGTTGATCCGGCGGCTGCGGCGGCGCGAGGCCGGCTGCTCGGCCGCCGCCAGCGCCACGGCCTCCTCGGTGGCCCGCACCGACAGGCCCTCGGCGACGATGCGCGCGGCCAGGGCCTCCTGCGCCTCGGTGTCGTCGAGGCCCAGCAGCGCCCGCGCGTGCCCGGCGGAGATGACCCCGGCGGCGACCCGCGTCTGCACCTTCACCGGCAGCTTGAGCAGCCGGATGGTGTTGGTGACCTGAGAGCGGCTGCGCCCGATCCGCTGGGCGAGCTCCTCGTGGGTGGCACCGAACTCCTCCAGTAGCTGCTGGTAGGCCGCCGCCTCCTCCAGCGGGTTGAGCTGGACACGGTGGATGTTCTCCAGGAGGGCGTCGCGCAGGAGAGCGTCGTCCTCGGTGTCGCGGACGATGGCCGGCACGGTCTCGAGCTCCGCCGCCCGGGCGGCGCGCAGCCGGCGCTCGCCCATGATGAGCTCGTAGCCGCCTTCGGCGCGCTCGCGGACGACGATCGGCTGCAGCAGGCCGAACTCGCGCACCGAGTGGGTGAGCTCCTCGAGCGCCTCGTCGTCGAACACCTGCCGCGGCTGGCGGGGGTTGGGGACGACGTCGGTGACGTCGACCTCCCGCAGCTGCGCGCCGGGCACGCCGACGGCCGCTTCCGCCTGCGCGGCGACGGTCGCGGCGGCCTGCGCGGCCGGCGGGAGCAGCGTCACCGACGCCGACGGCGCCCCAGGAGTCCCAGCGGTCACAGGGGCCTCGGGGGTGGGGGCCGTGCCGTCGGTCTCGGGCAGCGTCGGCTGCTCGACCGGCGGGGCGGTGGGGATCAGCGCCGCCAGCCCCCGGCCGAGGCCGCCACGCTTGCTCATCGGTTCTCCTCGTCGACGGAGCTGGGAACGGGCAGGACGGCGGCGTCGGTGCCGGCGAAGGCCCGGTCCGGAGCCGCAGGGTCGGTCGCGCGGTGGGCGCCGGGGCGGACCGCCGGCATCGGCGCGGTCGCCGGCGCGGGAGGCGGCGGCGGGGCACCCATCGGCCGGACGTCGGTCAGCGGCGCCAGGTCCACGCCCCGCTCGGCGAGCTCTCGGGCGGCCTCGACGTAGCTGGTCGACCCGCGCGACCCGGGGTCGTAGGTGAGCACCGACTGGCCGTACCCCGGCGCCTCCGACACCCGGACGTTGCGCGGGATGACCGTCTGCAGCACCAGGTCACCGAAGTGGCTGCGGACCTCCTCGGCGACCTGGTCGGCGAGCTTGGTCCGGCCGTCGTACATCGTCAGGAGGATGGTGCGGACGGCGATCCCCGGGTTGAGGTGCGCGCGCACGAGCTCGATGTTGTTGAGCAGCTGCCCCAGGCCCTCCAGCGCGTAGTACTCGCACTGGATGGGGATGAGCACCTCGTCGCCGGCCACGAGCGCGTTGAGCGTGAGCAACCCCAGCGACGGTGGGCAGTCGATGAGCACGTAGTGCGGGCGCTGGTCCTCGGGGAGGGCGTGGATGTGCCCCTCGATCGCGCGGCGCAGCCGGTACTCGCGGGCGACGACGGAGACGAGCTCGATCTCGGCGCCGGCCAGGTCGATGGTCGCCGGCACGCAGCGCAGGTTCGGGCTCGCCGTCGTCGGGTGGACGACGTCGGCCAGCGAGCTGTCCCCGACGAGGGCGTCGTAGATCGACGGCGTCCCGACTGTGTGCTCGACGCCGAGGGCGGTGCTCGTGTTGCCCTGCGGATCGAGGTCGATGACCAGCGCCCGCAGGCCGTAGAGCGCCAGCGCGACGCCCAGGTTGACCGTCGAGGTGGTCTTCCCGACGCCGCCCTTCTGGTTGGCGACGGTGATGACCCGGATGCGGCCGGGCGCGGGGAACGGCTCCTGGTCGGCGGCGTGCAGCACCCGGGTGGCCCGCAGCGCCTCCATGGCGATGGGGCTGTCGAACTCCGCGCCGGAGCTGGCCGCCGAGTCGGCCGCGAGACTGCTGCGCAGCCGCTGGCCCGGGTCGGTCATCGCGGGTCCTCCCTGCCGTCCCGTTTCACGTGGAACGGGACGGGAACCTGTGCGCGTTCCACGTGGAACGCCGTCGTCGCTGTGCAACGGGGGCTCATCCTCGGCCCCGCGTCATCACCACCACGGTAGTGGCAGCCTCCCCGAGCCCGGCGCCGACAGCCCGAGGGTGGACGTTCCGCATCCCGGCGGCCTCGAGTTCCGGCAGCAGCGCGGGCAGTTCCTCCAGCGCGCGGGCACCGACGAGGGCCACCAGCTGGGCGCCGGGGCGCAGCAGCCCGCGACACCAGCCCACCAGCCGGGGGAGGGCGGCGACCGCGCGGGCGGTGACGACGTCGACCGGCCCCACCGCGGTGACGACCGATCGCTCCTCGGCGCGGCCGCGGACGACCCGCCAGTCGGCGCCGAGCTCGCCGGCGACCTCCTCGAGGAACTCGACCCGCCGGGCCATGGGCTCGACCAGCGTCATCCGCAGGTCGGGACGGGCCAGCGCCAGCGGGATCCCGGGCAGGCCGGCCCCGCTGCCGACGTCGACCACCCGGGCACCCTCGGGCACCGCCTCGGCGACGGCGGCGCTGTTGAGCACGTGCCGCTCCCACAGCCGCGGGACCTCCCGCGGGCCGATGAGCCCGCGGGTGACGCCGTCGGAGGCGAGCCGGGCGACGTAGCGCTCGGCGCCGGGCAGCCCCGCCCCGAAGACGGAGGCCGCGACCTCCGGGGCGGGTGGGGCGGACGGGACGGGAGTGTCGCTCACCGCTCCGGCAGGACCACGACGCGGCGATTGGGCTCCTCGCCCTCCGACTCGCTGCGGACCCCGGTGACCCCGGCGATGACGTCGTGGACGACCTTGCGCTCGAAGGGGTTCATCGGCGCCAGCCGCTCGGCCTGCCCACCGGAGGCCACGCGGCGCGCGGCCTCGCCGGCCATCGAGGTCAGGTCCGCCCGGCGCCGGGCGCGGTAGCCGCCGATGTCGAGCATCAGCCGGCTGCGCACGCCCGTGGCCTGGGCGACGGCGAGGCGGGTGAGCTCCTGCAGCGCCTCGAGCACCGAGCCGTCGGAGCCGACGAGGTCGTCGAGGTCGCCGCCGACGATGGCCACGGAGGCACGGTCGCCCTCGACGTCGAGGTCGATGTCGCCGTCCACGTCGAGGATGTCGAGCAGGCGCTCGAGGTAGTCACCGGCCACGTCGCCCTCGCGGACGAGCAGGTCGGTGCCGCCGGCCGCGGCGCGGCCGGCGGCGGGGGCGGAGCCGTTCGCCGCGCCGTCGGGGGCCTCGTCGGGGGCCTCGTCGTAGGTCTCGTCGGCGGGCTCGAGCACGGCGTCGGCGCTGGTGTCGTCGGCGTCGGGCAGGTCGGGGCTCTCGGCCGGTGCGGGGGCGGCCGGGCTCTGGTTCGGAACGCTCACGGAGGTACCTCCAGTCGGTGCGGGCAGCCGGGGCTGGGCCCGGTGGTCGGGGGCCGGGGGTGCCGGAGCGCGGCGTCCACCCGGCGGGTCCGCGGCCGCGGCGTCGCGAGGGACGCCGGCGCGGACCGGGGGCTAGCGGCGCTTGCGCTTGCCGCCGGTGCCGGCGGGACGGCCGTGCGGTGCCCGGTTGGCCGGCCGCGACGCGCGGCTCCCGCCCCCGGGGCGGCCGGGCGCGGTCCCACCCGCGGCGGTGGCGCCGGTGCCGCTGCCCCCGGTGCCGGTGCCGTTGCCACCGGTGCCGTCGGCCGGAACGCCGTCGGACGCCGGGGCGACGGTGTCGGCCACGCCGTCGGCGGGGACGTTCCCCGTGGCGCCGTCCTTGGTCAGCGCGACGCCGCTCCCGGCGGGGCGGGGGCCCTTGGCCCGCACCGGCTTGGCGCCGGGCTTGGGCGCGAGGGTCTTGGGGTCGATCGCGGGCTTCTCGGCCGCGGCCTTGGCCTTGGCGCCGGGGGACCCGGGCGGGGGCATCTTGCGCAGGATGAAGAACTGCTGACCCAGCGTCCACAGGTTGTTGGTCATCCAGTACAGGAGGACGCCGATCGGGAAGAAGAAGCCGGTGACGAAGAGGCTGATCGGCATGCCGTAGAGCAGCAGCTTCTGCACCATGGCGGCCTGGCCCTCGACCGGGCCGGAGCGCGCCATGATCTGCTTCTGCGTGAAGAAGGTCGTCGCGCACATGATCACCATGAGGACGAGCGCGACCGTGCGGATGCCGCCCTGGGTGACTCCGGGGATGGCCAGGATGTCGGTGGCCTTCTGCCCCGTCATGTTGAACGACGAGGAGATCGGCGCCCCGAACAGCTCCGCGCGCGCGGCCTGGTCGGTGAGCGTGTCGTCCCAGCTGTAGAGGCCCGGCGCGCCCGGCCGGAGCCGGCGCAGCACGTGGAACAGGGCCAGGAAGACCGGGATCTGCGGGAGGATCGGCAGGCAGCCGGCCAGCGGGTTGACCCCGCGCTCCTTCTGCAGCGCCATCATCGCCTGGCTGAAGCCCTGCCGGTCGGCGCCGTACTGCTTGCGCAGCTTCTGGATCTCCGGCTGGATCTCCTGCATCGCCCGCTGGCTCTTCACCTGCTTGACGAACAGGGGGAAGAGGATCAGCCGGACGGTGACGACCAGGAACACGATCGACAGCGCCCAGGTGATGCCGCCGCCCGGGGGCAGGAACGTCGAGAACACCGCGTGCCACTGCTTCATGACCCAGGCGATCGCGGTGTACAGCCAGTCAAGCAACGCCAGCCTCCTGCTGCGGGGTCCGGCGGGGAGCCGGCGGGGTGTGGGGGGCGGGACGACGGGCGCCGTCGGCGGCGGGCACCGTGGCGGCCGGAGCCGTCGCGGGTGCTGCTGTCATCGACGTGCGGCCGTCGCCGCCGGTTCCGGGGCGTGCCCGGTCCGCGCGCGGCGCGGGGACCGGGTCGTAGCCGCCGGGGTGCCAGGGTGCGCACTTGAGCAGCCGGATGAGCGCCAGCCAGGACCCGCGGCCGGCGCCGTGGACGGCGACCGCCTCGGCGGCGTAGGCGCTGCAGGTCGGCGCGAAGCGGCAGCGCGGGGGGAGCGCGGGGCTGATCGCGCGGGAGTAGAAGCCGACGCCGGCGAGGAGTACCCGCGCCAGGGGGCCCGGCCGCCGCTCGGCCGCCGAGCCCGCAGCCGTGCTCACGAGCGGCTCCGCTGCGACGGCGGCCGGTCGCCGAGGACACGGTCGAGGCCCGCGCTCAGGTCGCGGCGCAGCTGCTGCGACGTCGCCGTCGCGGCCTCGGGACGGGCCCGGACGACCAGGTCGGCGGTGTCCGGCAGCCGGCCGAGCTCCTCACGCACGACGGCGCGCAGCCGGCGGGTCACGCGGTGGCGGACGACGGAGTTGCCGACCGCCTTGCCCACCACGAACCCGGCGCGGGGACCGGTCGCCGGTCCGCCGTCCGTCCCGTCCGCGGGCACGCCGAGACCCCCGGCCGTGCGGGCCGGGGGTCGGACGGGGAGGAGGTGGAGCACCATGGTCGGCCGACCTGCGCGCCGGCCCGACCGGACGACCGCGGTGAACTCCGGACGCCGGCGCAGGCGGGCCTGCGCGGGCAGCACCTCAGGCGGAGAGCTTCTCGCGACCCTTGCGGCGGCGGCCGGCGAGGATCGCGCGGCCGGCGCGGGTGCGCATCCGCAGCCGGAAGCCGTGGGTCTTGGACCGGCGGCGGTTGTTCGGCTGGAAGGTGCGCTTGCTCACGGGGTACTCCTACGGCAGGACATCGGTGGTGCGGCCGGCCGGCGGGCAGGCACGCGGCGGGGCTCCGGGGAGGGGCGGCGGGGCTCCTCCGCGGGACCCCGCGAGGCTGGTCGCTGCGGCCCGGCCCCGGAGATGCCCGGCCCGGTCCACAGACTCCGACCAGCATAACCGAGGTCCGCCAGGACCGAGGACGCCGTCGGCTCCCGTCCGCTCCCACGGTGCCGGGCCGGTGCCGACCCGTCATGGTGCACCGGCCGGGCGGACGGTCGGTGTCGGCACGCCGACCGCAGGGGGACGACACGCCGAACGACACGCGCACCGGCTGTCCCAGGGGTCCCCGGACGTCGTTGCCGGGCTGTGGACGGGGCTGTTAGCGTCGCCGTCGCTCCGGTCCGGGCACACCCGTCCGGCCCGGGGGCGACCACCCGGTCGACCTGACCGCCGTCCGCCTCGAGCCGTATCACGACCTCCCTCCCGACCAGCGACGACGCCGGGACCCGGTCCGCACCCGCGGGTCGACAAGGCGCCCTGTCGCCAGTCGTGCACAGCCTGTGGACACTCGTGTGGATCCCGTGTGCCTGGATGTCCACAGCCCGGACAGCCGCGGCGCGGGGACGCCGGCACGGGGACACCCAGGTCGACACCACGGGGACGAGCTGCAAGGGGAGGACACGGTCATGGCCGATGCCACGGTGGACCTGGCGGAGGTCTGGGACTCGGTCCGCGAGCGGCTGGCCACCAGCCTGACCCGCCAGCAGAACGCGATGCTCAACCTCACCCGGCCGGTGGGGCTCGTCGGTGGCACCGCGGTCCTGGCCGCGCCCAACGAGTTCACCCAGACCGTGCTGGAGTCCCGGATGCGCCGGGTGCTCGCCGAGGCGCTGTCCGAGCAGCTCGGCCGGGACATCGGCGTCGCCATCCAGCTCGAGGACGCGCCGGCGTCGGCCGCCCCGGAGCCCGAGGAGCCGCCGACCCGCCGCCCGTGGGCCCCGGTCGACGCCGGGCCCACCGACGAGGACCGCGAGCGGGCCGACGACGGCCGCAGCGCCTTCGGGGTCCGCAGCGACGCCCGGCCGCTGGAGCGCACGCCGTTCGAGCCCTCCCCGTTCGAGCCCGGCCCGCACTCGCCCTACGACGGCCCGCGTCACGACGCCGTCCCGCCGGCCGCGTCCGCGGAGCCACCGGACGGTGCGGGTGAGTGGCCCGGCACCGACTGGAGCCCCGCGGGCCGCGGGCGCGGCAGCGGGCGGCGCCGCGGCGTGCCGGCCGGTGAGGGTGCCGAGGTGCTGCCCTTCGACCTCGGCGACGATGTCCCGGAGGAGCCCGCGCGCCGCGGCGGGAACGGCGGCCGGAGCCCCGGCGGCGCGGTGCCGCTGTTCGGCGACCGCCGCCCGCCGGCCGGGCTGGACCCGGGCCTGAACCCGAAGTACGTCTTCGACAGCTTCGTCATCGGCAACAGCAACCGCTTCGCCCACGCCGCGGCGGTCGCCGTCGCCGAGGCCCCCGCGCGGGCCTACAACCCGCTGTTCGTCTACGGCGACTCCGGCCTCGGCAAGACCCACCTGCTGCACGCGATCGGGCACTACGCGGCGCGGATGTTCCCCAACGTGCGGGTCCGCTACGTCAGCACCGAGGAGTTCACCAACGAGTTCATCAACCTGGTGCACTCCGGCCGGGCCGAGGACTTCCGCCGCCGCTACCGGGACATCGACTTCCTGCTCATCGACGACATCCAGTTCCTGGAGCGCGCCGAGCGGACGCAGGAGGAGTTCTTCCACACCTTCAACACGCTCCACAACGCCAGCAAGCAGATCGTCATCACCTCCGACCGCGCGCCGAAGAAGCTGACGACGCTGGAGGACCGGCTGCGCACGCGGTTCGAGTGGGGACTCATCACCGACGTCCAGGCGCCGGACCTCGAGACCCGCATCGCGATCCTGCGGAAGAAGGCCTACGGCGAGCGGCTGCAGGTGCCCGACGCGGTGCTGGAGTTCATCGCCAGCAAGGTGCAGACCAACATCCGCGAGCTCGAGGGCGCGCTGATCCGGGTGACGGCCTTCGCCAGCCTCAACAAGCAGCAGGTGGACCTGCCGCTGGCCGAGCTGGTGCTCAAGGACCTCATCAGCGACGAGCAGGGCCCGCAGATCACCGCGGCGATCATCATGGCCGCGACCGCCGAGTACTTCTCCGTGACGATGGAGGAGCTGCAGGGCGCCAACCGCAGCCGCACGCTGGTCAACGCCCGCCAGATCGCCATGTACCTGTGCCGGGAGCTCACCGAGCTGTCCCTGCCGCGGATCGGGGCCTCCTTCGGCGGCAAGGACCACACCACGGTCATGCACGCCGTCAAGAAGATCACCAACCTGATGAGCGAGCGCCGGGCCACGTACACGCAGGTCACCGAGCTGACCGCGCGCATCAAGAGCCGCGCCCGCCAGTAGCGCCGTCGGCGGCCGGCGCCGTCTACCGGTGTGGACACCGCGCCGGCTGTCCACAGCCGGTGGACCTCGTGAGAGGCCGGTCGTCGCCCGTCGTCCCGCGGCTGTGCGGCGGTCACCTGCCGTTCGGCTGTCGACATCCCGCCGAGTTGTCCCCAGGGATGTGCACACCCTGGGGAGATCGTGATCGGGCTGTCGCCGCATGTCCCGCGGAGCCCGTGGCACCGCGTGCCGTCCCCAGGTGGTTCCCCATGTGTGCACGGAGCCCCGGACCACCGCGCTGAGCAGGCCTTTCGTCCCCGCAGCGGCTCGCCGTCCCCACCTCCGGCCGACGCCGGCCGCCACCCGCCCGCCCGACCTGGGCACGGACTGGGGACAGGCAGGGGGAGAGACGGGGACAGGACGTGGACGACGGACGGTGACTGTGCACGGCCGTCGAGATGTCCACGTGTCGACAACAGGCGCACACGAGTTCCCCACAGCGAGCCAACATGTCGACTCGGGCGCTGACCTGCACGAAGGGCCCCCATCCCCAGCTTCCACACCGGTGATGACGGAGATGAGGGAGATAGATCCAGGTTTTCTCGAACCCCAGTAGGGGTGGGGACGCTGCGGCCCGGGGGGTCTCCCGACCCCTCCGACGGCCGCAGCGACCAAGGGGCAGGAGCACCTGATCGGGTCCCGGGTTCCCCGATCCCCGCACCGACGGGCACGATGAACGACGCACCGCTCCCGGTCTGCACGGACGTCGGGGGACAGGAGTGCACAGACGACAGCAGTGGGCCGTGCAGAGCTGGGGTGGATCGGTCATGGAGTTCCGGGTGACACGCGAGGTGCTCGCCGATGCCGTCGCGTGGACGGCGCGCAGCCTCCCGCCGCGGCCGTCGGTGCCGGTCCTCGCCGGGATCCTGCTCGAGGTCGACGGCAGCCAGCTGTCGGTGTCCGGCTTCGACTACGAGGTGTCCGCGCGCGCGGAGGTCGACGTGCAGGCCGGGGAGAGCGGCCGGGTGCTGGTGCCCGGCCGGCTGCTCGCCGAGATCACCCGCGCGCTGCCGCCGCACCCCGTCGACGTCCGGGCCGAGGGGCCGCGGCTGTCGATCACCTGCGGCAACGCCCGCTTCAGCCTCCCGACGCTGCCGGTGGAGGACTACCCGTCCCTGCCGTCGATGCCGTCGTCGGCCGGTGTGGTGGACAGCGACGTCTTCGCCGAGGCCGTCGGCCAGGTCGCCATCGCCGCCGGGCGGGACGACACCCTGCCCATGCTCACCGGCGTCCGGCTGGAGATCGAGGACGACCGGGTGACCCTGGCCGCCACCGACCGCTACCGGCTGGCCGTGCGCGAGTTCGCCTGGCGCCCGGAGACCCCCGGCGTCTCCGCCGCGGTCCTGGTCCCGGCGCGCACGCTCGCCGACGCCGCCCGCACGCTGACCAGCGGGCCGGAGATCGTCGTCTCGCTGTCCTCCGGCGGCTCGGGCGAGGGGATCCTGGGCCTGTCGGGCAAGGACCGGCAGACCACCACCCGGCTGCTCGACGCCGAGTTCGTCAAGTACCGGGCGATCATGCCGAGCGAGTCCGCCGCGTACGCGACGCTGCCGGTCGTGCAGTTCACCGACGCCGCCAAGCGCGTGGCGCTGGTCGCCGAGCGGGGCACGCCGCTGCGCTGCGAGTTCACCCCCGGGCAGGTCACCCTGCGGGCCGGCGGCAGCGACGACGAGGGCCAGGCCGAGGAGCGCTGCGACGTCGAGTTCGACGGCGACCCGCTGACCATCGGCTTCAACCCGACGTTCCTGCTCGACGGCCTGGCCGCCGTCCACACCGGCCGGGCGCGCATGGACTTCACCAGCCCGCTCAAGCCCGCGGTGCTCTCCGGCGTCGAGGAACCGGCCACCGACGACGACGGCGAGCAGCGGCCCGCGGAGCGCCCGGGCAGCTACCGGTACCTGATCATGCCGGTGCGCCTGCCCGGATGACCTGCACGGCGGCGGGGCCGACCCGGCTCCGCCGCGAGGTGTCCCGGGCCGCCGGCCCGGGCACGGCAGTGCGCGGGCACCCGCACCGGCGCGTGCGCCCGCATCACGACGACGGTGTGCGACGAGAGGACTGAACCGTGCAGCTGGGGCTGATCGGGCTGGGCAAGATGGGCGGCAACATGGCCGAGCGGGTGCGCCGCGCCGGTCACGAGGTGGTCGGGTACGACCGCGCGCCGGGGAAGCGGGACGTCGACAGCCTCGAGGGGCTGGTCGGCGCTCTGTCCGCGCCGCGCGTGGTGTGGGTGATGGTCCCGGCCGGCGACCCCACGCGGCAGACGGTGCGGGAGCTCGGCGAGCTGCTCGAGCCCGGCGACGTCGTCGTCGACGGCGGCAACTCGAAGTTCACCGACGACCAGGTGCACGCCCAGATGCTCGGGGAGAAGGGCATCGGCTACGTCGACGCCGGCGTCTCCGGCGGGGTGTGGGGCCTGGAGAACGGCTACGCGCTCATGGTCGGCGGCTCGGCCGAGGACGTCGCCAAGGTGCAGCCGGTGTTCGACGCGCTCCGGCCGCCGTCGCCGGAGGACGCGTCGGGTGAGGCCATGCCGGGCGCGGGCTTCGTGCACGCCGGCCCGGTCGGCGCCGGCCACTACGCGAAGATGGTCCACAACGGCATCGAGTACGCGCTGATGCAGGCCTACGGCGAGGGCTACGAGCTCCTGGCCGCCAAGGACCTCATCGAGGACGTGCCGGGCGTCATCGCCTCCTGGACCCAGGGCACGGTGATCCGCTCCTGGCTGCTGGACCTGCTGGTCCGCGCGCTGCAGGAGGACCCGCAGCTGGAGAAGATCACCGGCTACGCCGAGGACTCCGGGGAGGGCCGGTGGACGGTCCAGGAGGCCATCGACCACGCCGTCCCGATGCCGACGATCGCGGCGTCGTTGTTCGCCCGGTTCGTGTCCCGGCAGGAGGACTCGCCGACCATGAAGGCGGTCGCCGCGCTGCGCAACCAGTTCGGCGGGCACGCGGTGCACGCCGTGAAGGCCCAGGAGGTCGAGCGCCCGGCGTGAGCACGGTCGTCGTCCACCCCGCCAGGCGCTGATGTACGTCCGGCACCTGCAGCTGGTGGACTTCCGCAGCTGGGAGAAGGTCGACCTGGCGTTGCGGCCGGGCCCGACGGTGTTCGTCGGCCGCAACGGCGAGGGCAAGACCAACCTCGTCGAGGCGGTCGGCTACCTCGCGACCATGAGCAGCCACCGGGTGTCGGCCGACGCGCCGCTGGTCCGCCACGGCGCGGCCCAGGCGGTGGTGCGCGCGGCGCTGCGCCGGGAGGACCGCGAGCTGCTCGTCGAGGTGGAGGTCAACCCGGGCCGGGCCAACCGCGTCCGGGTCAACCGGGCGGCGCTGCCCCGTCCGCGCGAGCTCCTCGGGCTGGTGAAGAGCGTGCTCTTCGCCCCCGAGGACCTCACGCTGGTGCGCGGCGACCCCGCCGAGCGCCGCCGGTTCCTCGACGACCTCCTGGTCAGCCGCACCCCGCGGCTGGCCGGCGTGCGCAGCGACTACGACCGGGTGCTCAAGCAGCGCAACGCCCTGCTCAAGACGGCGCGGATGGCCCGCGGCGACGCCCTGGCCACCCTCGACGTCTGGGACGCCCACCTCGTCGACTACGGCGGGCAGCTGCTGGCCGCCCGCCTCGCGCTGGTCGCCGACCTGGCCCCGCACGTCGCCCGCGCCTACGCCACCGTGGCCGGCGCCGGCGGCGCGGCGGCCGGCCTGGGGTACGCGAGCACCGTGCCGCTGGCCGGCGACGGCGCCCCGATCGCCCCGGACACGCCGATCCCGCGGGCGGCCGAGCTGTCGGCGGCGCTGCGCGAGCGGATCGCCGAGCGGCGCCGCGACGAGGTGGACCGCGGGATGACGCTCGTGGGCCCGCACCGCGACGACCTGGTCCTGCACCTGGGCGCCGTCCCGGCCAAGGGCTTCGCCAGCCACGGCGAGTCCTGGTCGCTGGCCCTGGCGCTCAAGCTCGGCTGCTTCGGCCTGCTGCGCGCCGACGGCGAGGAGCCGATCCTGGTCCTCGACGACGTCTTCGCCACCCTGGACGCCGGGCGGCGCGCGGCGCTGGCCGAGGTCGCCCGGTCCGCCGAGCAGACGCTCATCACCGCCGCCGTCCTGGACGACGTGCCCGACGAGCTGAGGGGAGCCCGCGTGGAGGTCGGCGAGGGGACGGCGACGCTGGTCGAGGAGGGCCCCGGTGTCTGACGACCGCCCGCCCCGCCCCAGCGACATCGCCCGCGCCGCGCTCGAGGCCGCCCGCGCGGCGTCGGCGTCCCGGCCGGCGCCCACCCGCCGCCGGGTGGCCGGCCCGCGGCGGCGGTGGACCGGCCCCGGCCCCGGCGAGGACGACCCGCAGCCGCTGGCCCGCCTGGTCGACTCGCTGGTCAGCACGCAGGACTGGTCCGAGCAGACCAGGGTCGGCGCGGTGTTCGGCCGCTGGTCGGCGATCGTCGGCCAGGACATCGCCGCGCACTGCCGGCCGGAGACGCTCACCGAGGGCGAGCTGCTCGTCGTCGCCGAGTCCACGGCCTGGGCCACCCAGCTGCGGCTGCTCGCGCCGACCATCCTGGCCAAGCTGCGGGCCTCGGTCGGCGGGGACGTCGTGACGCGGCTGCGCGTTGTCGGACCGACGGCCCCCAGCTGGAAGAAGGGCCCGCGGTCGGTCCGCGGGCGGGGGCCCCGCGACACGTACGGATGAGGACGGTGCCCCGATGAGCAGCCCCCGCGACGACCGGCCCGGCGACGACGACCCGCGTGACGACGACCGGCGCGAACCCGAGGACTCCGCACCGCAGAGCGTGCCGATGACCGTCGGGTCCGGCCGGCCGCCGCGGGCGCCGTCGGTGGTGCAGGAGGTCTTCGCCTACCGCGGCGACACCGTCGGCGCGCAGGGCTGGGCGCTGCAGCACGGCTGGGAGATCTCCGACGGCACCGCCCCGCAGGACGCCGTCCTCGCCGAGCTGGTGGCCACCGCCCCCGTGCGCGCCACGAGGGACCACCGCCCGGCCGGCGTGATGCGCGGCCGGAGCGGCACGCTGGAGCTGGTCGCCTTCGACGTCGTCTTCGTCGACAAGCGGTACACCGTGCCGGAGTACGCGGTCACCGCCGCGCCGGTCCTCCTGCCGCTGCCGGGCCTGCGGCTCTCGCCGGCCCGCTTCTGGAAGCACCGCACCGGCGGCCTGCTGCACGTGCCCAGCGGCGACGCGGCCTTCGACGCCCGCTGGGTGCTGCTGGCCGCCGAGGACGGCGAGGCGGTGCGCCGGCTGGTCGGCGACGTCACCGTGCGCGGCCTGCTCATGCACTCCGACGACGGCGACGAGTTCTGGGCCGCCGCGGGCCACCTGGCCGCGATCCGCCCCGACGGCCACCGCCCCGAGCTCATCGAGCACCACGCCCGTCTGCTGGGCGCGATGGTCTCCGCCCTGGCCGGCGTCCCCTGACCGCCGCCGAGGGCACGGGGACCGCACCGACCGCGGGGCTGCGCGACCTCCTGCCGCTGGTCCGCCCGCACCGGCGCCCGCTGCTGCTCGCGGCCGGGCTCTCGCTCGTGGGCGCGGCGGCCGCGCTGGCCCAGCCGGCGCTGACCGGCCGGGTCATCGGCGCCGTCGGCGCCGGCCGGCCGCTGCTGCCCGCCGTCACCGCGCTGGTGCTGGTCCTGGTGGCGGGGGCGGTGCTCGACGCGTTCCAGTCCTACCTGCTGCAGCGCACCGGCGAGGGCGTCGTCCTCACCACCCGCCGGAGGGTGGCCGACCGGCTGCTGCGGCTGCCGGTCGCCGAGTACGACCACCGGCGCACCGGCGACCTCATGTCGCGGGTCGGCGCCGACACGACGCTGCTCCGGGCCACGGTCACCTCCGGCGCGGTCGAGGTGGCCGGCTCGGCGGTGATCGCGGTCGGCGCGCTGGTGGCCATGGCGCTGGTCGACGTCTGGCTGCTGCTGGTCACCCTGGCATCGGTGACCATCGGTCTGACCGTGGTCGTCAGCACCAGCCGCCGGGTGCGCCGGCTCTCCCTCCTGGCGCAGCAGGAGGTCGGCGCGATGACGGCGGCCGTCGAGCGGGCGCTGTCGGCGGTGCGCACCATCCGTGCCAGCGGGGCCACCGGCCGTGAGGTCGAGACGGTGGGGGAGAGCGCGGCACGGGCCTACCGCGCGGGCGTCTCGGTGGCGCGGGTGCAGGCGCTGGTGGCGCCGGCCGGCTCGGTCGCCGTCCAGGGCGCGTTCCTGGCCGTGCTCGGGCTCGGCGGCTACCGGGTGGCCACCGGCTCGATCGCCGTCGCCGACCTGGTCACCTTCATCCTCTACCTGTTCCTGCTGGTCATGCCGCTGGGCCAGGCCATCTCGGCGTGGACGCAGCTGCAGACCGGCCTCGGCGCGCTGGCCCGCATCCAGGAGGTGCTGGTCCTCGACCCCGAGCACGACGACGTCGCCGAGGTGGGCGGCGCCACCACCGCGCCGCGCCGGCCCGCGGCCGGCGTCCCGCTGCTCGAGCTCGACGACGTCTCCTTCGCCTATCCCGACGGCACGCAGGTGCTGCGCGGGGTGTCGCTGTCGGTGTCCGCCGGCAGCCGGGTGGCGCTGGTCGGGCCCTCGGGCGCGGGCAAGTCCACGGTGCTGGCGCTCGTCGAGGGCTTCTACCCCCTCACCGGCGGCACGATCCGCTGGGCCGGCACCGACGTCCGCGAGCTGCCGCGGGCGGCGCTGCGCGCGCAGCTGGGCTACGTCGAGCAGGAGGCGCCGGTCCTGGCCGGGACGGTGCGGGAGAACCTGCTGCTGGCCGCCCCGGACGCCGGCGACGACGAGCTGTGGGCGGTGCTGGCCGACGTCGGGCTGACCGGGGTGGTGCAGCGCTCGGCGCGCGGGCTGGACGTGCCGGTCGGCGACGAGGGCGTGCTGCTGTCGGGCGGGGAGCGGCAGCGGCTGGCCATCGCGCGGTCGCTGCTGTCGCACCCGGCGCTGCTGCTGCTCGACGAGCCGACCGCGAGCCTCGACGCCTGCAACGAGAACCTGCTGCGCGAGACGCTGGCCGCCGCGGCCGCCGACCGGGCGCTGCTCGTCGTCGCCCACCGGCTGTCCACCGTGCTCGACAGCGACCAGATCGTCGTCCTCGACGGCGGCCGGGTGGTCGCCCGCGGCACGCACGCCGAGCTGGTGGAGACCAGCCCGCTCTACCGCGAGCTCGCCGCGGCCCAGCTCCTCGTCTGAGGGCCGCGGATGATCAGGTGACCTGATCGTGCTGCGTCCTGGCTCACCGTCGGCAGTGAGCCAGGACGCTTCAGGGTGAGCCAGGACGGCTGGCAGGGGCCGTGATCAGGCTGCCTCGTCCGCCCGCGTCGCGTCCTCCTGGTCCAGCGCCTCCGCGGTCTTGGTGATGTTGCGGACCATGCTGCCGAAGACGACGCCGTGGAACGGCGAGACGCTCCACCAGTAGAGCTGCCCGGCCAGGCCGAGCGGGTGGAACGTCGCCTTCTGCCGCAGCCGCGTGCGGGTGGGTGGGTCGACGCCTTCGCCGGCTCGTTCCACGTGGAACTCGAGCCAGGCGAGGCCCGGCAGCCGCATCTCCGCGCGCAGCCGCAGCAGCCGGCCCTCGTCGAGCTCCTCGACCCGCCACCAGTCCAGCGCGTCACCGACGTGGAGGTCGCTGGGGTCGCGCCGGCCGCGCCGCAGCCCGACCCCGCCGACCGCCCGGTCCATCCAGCCGCGCACCTCCCAGGCCAGCGGGAAGCTGTACCAGCCGGTCTCCCCGCCGATGCCCTCCACCACGCGCCACAGCGCCTCCGGCGTCGCGTCGGTCTCCCGGGTGCGCTCGTCGAGGTAGAGGCTGCCGCCGGCCCAGTCGGGGTCCGACGGCAGCGGGTCCGACGGCGCCCCGGGCACCGAGGCGCCCGTCCACCGGGTGTCGACGGCGTTGTTGCGGACCTTCTGCACCGCCAGGCGCACCGCCTCGTCGAAGCCGAGCAGGCCCTCCGGCGGGTCGGGCACGTACCGCGCGATGTCGTGCTCCGTGCACACGACGGTGTTGCGCAGCGACTCCACCAGCGGCCGCGCGATGGCCGCCGGCACCGGGGTGATGACGCCGACCCAGTGGCTCGACAGCGACGGCGTGAAGATCGGCACCGGCAGGATCCGCCGCCGCGGCAGGCCGGTGACCTCGGCGTAGCGCTGCATCATCGTGGCGTAGTCCATGACGTCGGGGCCGCCGATGTCGAAGCAGCGGTGGACGTCGGGCGGCAGCGTGGCGCAGCCGACGAGGTAGCGCAGCACGTCGCGGATGGCGATCGGCTGGATCCGGCTGTGCACCCAGCGCGGCGTGACCATGACCGGGAGCCGCTCGGTGAGGTAGCGCAGCATCTCGAACGACACCGAGCCCGAGCCGAGGATGACCGCCGCGCGCAGCACCACCGTGGGCACGCCGGAGTCCAGCAGCACCCGCGCCACCTCGCCCCGGCTGCGCAGGTGGGGCGAGAGCTCCTCGTCGTCCGGCTCGAGGCCGCCGAGGAAGACCAGCCGGCCGACGCCGGCGTCGCGGACGGCGCCGGCCACGACCTCCGCGGTCCGCCGCTCGGTCGCCTCGAACTCGGGGCCGCTGCCGAGCGAGTGGACGAGGTAGTAGACGACGTCGACGCCCTCGCACGCCCGGGCCACCGCGTCGGCGTCGGTGGCGTCGGCCTCGGCGACCTCGACCTGCCCGATCCACGGCCGGTCGCGCAGCTTGCGCGGCGAGCGGGTGAGCACGCGGACGCGGTGCCCCGCAGCCAGCAGCTCCGGGACCAGGCGCCCGCCGACGTAGCCGGTGACGCCGGTGACCAGACAGGTGAGTGCACGCTCGGCTGGTGCCATGTCGACCAGTCTGCGAGCGCCGGACGACGGGTGCCGGACGGCCGGATCGGTTCCGGCGGGCCCAGCGGCCCTGGGCGGGCGTGTCGACCCGGGGGGCAACACAGGTGGTGCATCCGGTGCCCCGAGTGGCGCAGGAGCGCCCTCAGGGCGTGCGTGACGGCGTTCTTGTCGGTGGACCCGGTAACATGGGACGCAGGAATCCCCAGCATCCGGCTCAGTGGCGCTGTGCGCCCCGCGGCCCCTCCCCGTCGGGAGGTGCCCGCATGCCGGGAGCGTGACAGAAGGGCCCCACGTGGTCGCTCGACCGAAGACCGAGAACTCCTACTCCGGCAGCTCCATCACCGTCCTCGAGGGGCTCGAGGCGGTCCGCAAGCGGCCCGGCATGTACATCGGCTCCACCGGTGAGCGCGGCCTGCACCACATGGTGTGGGAGGTCGTCGACAACTCCGTCGACGAGGCGCTGGCCGGCTACTGCGACACCGTGCGGGTCACCCTGCTGGCCGACGGCGGCGTCCGCGTGGAGGACAACGGCCGTGGCATCCCGGTCGACATGCACCCGGTCGAGAAGCGGCCCACCGTCGAGGTCGTCATGACCGTGCTGCACGCCGGCGGCAAGTTCGACGGCAAGAGCTACGGCGTCTCCGGTGGGCTGCACGGCGTCGGCGTCACCGTGGTGAACGCGCTGTCCACCCGGCTCGACGTCCGGGTGTGGACCCACGGCACCGAGTGGCACCAGGTCTACGACTACGCCAAGCCCGGTCCGCTCGAGGAGGTCGGGCCGACGAAGAAGCGCGGCACCGCGATCACCTTCTGGGCCGACGGCGCCATCTTCGAGACGACGACCTACTCCTTCGACACCATCAGCCGCCGGCTGCAGGAGATGGCCTTCCTCAACAAGGGCCTCAAGATCGTCCTGCGCGACGAGCGGCCCGGTCAGGGCAAGGCCGAGACCGGCGTCGCCGAGGAGGTGTCGGTGGCCGAGGCCGCGACCGCGCCCGGCGCCGAGGAGAAGGCCTTCGAGGCCACCGAGGTCACGTACCACTACGAGGGCGGCCTGATCGACTACGTCGCCCACATCAACGCGAAGAAGTCGCCGATCCACAAGTCGGTCGTCAGCTTCAACGCCGAGGGCACCGGCAAGAACGACATGCGCATGTCGGTCGAGGTCGCGATGCAGTGGTCCGACGCCTACTCCGAGTCGGTCTACACCTTCGCCAACGTCATCAACACCCACGAGGGCGGCACGCACGAGGAGGGCTTCCGCGCGGCGCTCACCTCGATCGTCAACCGCTACGCCGTCGAGAAGAAGCTGCTCAAGGAGAAGGACGAGAAGCTCACCGGCGAGGACATCCGCGAGGGCCTGGCCGCGATCGTCTCGGTCAAGATCGGCGACCCGCAGTTCGAGGGCCAGACGAAGACCAAGCTCGGCAACACCGAGGTCAAGGGCTTCGTGCAGAAGGTCTGCAACGACCAGATCTCGCACTGGTTCGAGGCCAACCCGTCCGAGGCCAAGACGATCATCACCAAGGCCGCCTCGGCCGCCCGCGCCCGCCGCGCCGCGCAGGACGCCCGCAAGCTCGCCCGCAAGAACCTGCTGAGCAACAACTCGCTGCCGGGCAAGCTCGCCGACTGCCGCTCGACCGACCCGCGCAACTCCGAGATCTACATCGTCGAGGGCGACTCGGCCGGTGGTTCGGCGAAGTCCGGCCGGGACTCGATGTTCCAGGCGATCCTGCCCATCCGCGGCAAGATCATCAACGTCGAGAAGGCACGCATCGACCGGGTCCTCAAGAACACCGAGGTCCAGTCGATGATCACGGCCTTCGGCACCGGCATCCACGACGAGTTCGACCTGTCGAAGCTGCGGTACCACAAGATCGTCCTGATGGCCGACGCCGACGTCGACGGCCAGCACATCCGCACCCTGCTGCTGACCCTGCTGTTCCGCTTCATGCGGCCGCTGGTCGAGGCCGGGCACGTGTACCTGGCCCAGCCGCCGCTGTACAAGATCAAGTGGGGCGGCAAGTTCGGTGACGAGTACGTCTACACCGACAAGGAGCGCGACGCCGTCCTCAAGGCCGGCGCCGAGGCCGGCCGCAAGCTGCCCAAGGACGACGCGATCCAGCGCTTCAAGGGCCTCGGCGAGATGAACGCGACCGAGCTGTGGGAGACCACGATGGACCCGGAGACGCGGATCCTGCTGCAGGTCACCCTCGAGGACGCCGCCACCGCCGACGAGCTGTTCAGCGTGCTGATGGGCGAGGACGTCGAGGCCCGCCGCAGCTTCATCACCCGCAACGCCAAGGACGTCCGCTTCCTGGACGTGTGACGCGCGCCGGGCCGCGGGATCCCTCCCGCGGCCCGGGCGCCGTCGTCCCCCGCCTGAGCACCGAACCGGAGAGACCCCAACGTGACCGAGACCCCTGCCCGCGACCGCGTCGAGCCGGTCGACCTGCAGCAGGAGATGCAGCGCAGCTACATCGACTACGCGATGAGCGTCATCGTGGGTCGCGCGCTGCCGGAGGTGCGGGACGGCCTCAAGCCGGTGCACCGCCGCGTGCTGTACGCCATGTACGACCAGGGCTTCCGCCCCGACCGCAGCTACGTCAAGTGCGCCCGCGTCGTCGGCGAGGTCATGGGCAACTACCACCCGCACGGTGACTCGGCGATCTACGACGCCCTCGTGCGGCTGGCCCAGCCGTGGTCGATGCGCTACCCGCTCATCGACGGGCAGGGCAACTTCGGCTCGCCGGGCAACGACCCCGCGGCGGCCATGCGCTACACCGAGGCCCGGCTCACGCCGCTGGCCATGGAGATGCTGGCCAACATCGACGAGGAGACCGTCGACTTCCAGCCCAACTACGACGGCAAGAACCAGGAGCCGCTGGTCCTGCCGGGGCGCATCCCCAACCTGCTCATCAACGGCTCGGCCGGCATCGCCGTCGGCATGGCCACCAACATGCCGCCGCACAACCTGCGCGAGGTGGCCGAGGCCGTGTACTGGGTGCTCGAGCACCCCGACGCGGAGCCGGAGGAGGCCCTCACCGCCTGCATGGAGCGGATCAAGGGCCCCGACTTCCCGACCCACGGCCTGATCGTCGGCCGCGACGGCATCGAGGACGCCTACCGCACCGGCCGCGGGTCGGTCCGCATGCGCGCGGTGGTCACCGTCGAGGAGGACGCCCGCGGCCGCGTGCAGCTCGTCGTCACCGAGCTGCCCTACCAGGTCAACCCGGACAACCTGGCCGAGGCGATCGCCGAGGGCGTCAAGGACGGCCGGCTGCAGGGCATCAGCGAGATCGCCGACGAGTCCAGCGACCGCGTGGGCCGCCGGCTGGTCATCACCCTGCGCCGCGACGCCGTGGCCAAGGTCGTGCTGAACAACCTCTACAAGCACACCCAGCTGCAGACGTCCTTCGGCTGCAACATGCTCTCGATCGTCGACGGCGTCCCGCGGACGCTGCGCCTCGACGAGCTGGTCCGCCTCTACGTCGACCACCAGATCGAGGTCATCCAGCGGCGGACGCGCTACCGGCTGCGCAAGGCCGAGGAGCGCGCGCACATCCTGCGCGGCTACGCCAAGGCCCTCGACCAGCTCGACGCCGTCATCGCGCTCATCCGCAGCAGCGAGTCCGCCGAGGCCGCCCGCACCGGCCTCATGGAGCTCCTCGACGTCGACGAGATCCAGGCCGTCGCGATCCTGGACCTGCAGCTGCGCCGGCTGGCCGCCCTCGAGCGCCAGCGGATCATGGACGAGCTGGCCGAGATCGAGGCCCGCATCGCCGAGCTGCAGGCGATCCTCGACTCGCCGCAGCGCCAGCGGGAGATCATCCGCGACGAGCTGACCGAGATCGTCGACAAGTACGGCGACGACCGCCGCACGCAGTTCGTCGCCAACGACGGCGACGTCTCGATGGAGGACCTCATCGCGGAGGAGGAGGTCGTCGTCACCATCACCCGCACCGGCTACGCGAAGCGGACGAAGAGCGACCTCTACCGCTCGCAGCGCCGCGGCGGCAAGGGCGTGATGGGGGCGGCCCTCAAGCAGGACGACCTCGTCGACCACTTCTTCGTGGGCTCCACCCACGACTGGATCCTGTTCTTCACGAACAAGGGCCGGGTCTACCGGGCCAAGGCCTACGAGCTGCCCGAGGCCAACCGCACCGCCCGCGGCGCGCACGTGGCCAACATCCTGGCATTCCAGCCCGACGAGAAGATCGCCCAGGTCATGCAGATCAAGGACTACGGCGTCGCGCCGTACCTGGTCCTGGCCACGGCGAACGGGCAGGTCAAGAAGACCCGCCTGTCGGACTTCGACTCCCCGCGCAGCGGCGGCGTCATCGCGATCAACCTGCGCGAGAGCGACGAGCTGGTCGGCGCGGCGCTCATCGACCCGGAGCAGGACCTGCTGCTGGTCACCCGTGCGGCGATGTCGATCCGGTTCAAGGCCGACGACGCCACGCTGCGGCCGATGGGCCGGGCCACCGAGGGCGTGCGCGGCATCGCGCTGGCGCCCGGTGACCGGCTGCTGGCGATGATGGTCGTCGAGGAGGGCGTCGACGTCCTCGTCGCCACCGAGCGCGGCTTCGCCAAGCGGACCGGCATCGAGAACTACCCGGCGCAGGGCCGCGGCGGCAAGGGCGTGCTCACCGCCGACCCCAAGGCACGCAAGGGCGCCCTGGTCGGGGCGCTCGCCGTCCGCCTCGGCGACGAGCTGTACGCCATCACCTCCGGCGGCGGCGTCATCCGGACGCCGGTCAACGGCGTGCGCCACAACAAGGACCGGGCCACCATGGGTGTCAAGCTCATGAACTTGCCCGAGGACGTGACGATCGTGGCGATCGCCCGGACGACGGACAACGACGAGCCCGCCGCCTAGGGTGAGACCGGGAGCACGGCGAGTGGCGACCTCGGGTCGCCGCTCGCCCCCGGCTCCCACTGACGGGAACGACCGGCGCCCGGGCGCCTCCGGCACCGCGCCGGGACGACCGGACGCGACGACGCGGCGAGGGCCGCAGGCGAACGGGAGAACGGCATGAGCGACCGGCCGCAGGCGGTGCGCACCGGGGTCCGCCCGGACGGCGCACCGGGAGCGGACGGCACGCCGGTGACGGGTGCGTCTCCGGCGGGTGCGTCTCCGGTGGGTGCGACGTCGGTGGGTGCACCGCCGGCCGGGCAGCCGGCCGCGGGCGGTCCGTCGCTGGCCAAGCCGGCCACGGGCCAGGTCCCCGTCCAGGCTCCGGGCCAGTTCCCGGCCGACGCCACCGTCCCGCCGCCCTCGGGCAGCACCCAGGTGGTGCCCCCGGCCTCCGTCGCGCCACCGCCGCCGGCCGCCGGCGCCCGCACCGGGCAGCAGCAGGCGGCCGCCAAGGGCAAGGGCCGGGGCGCCCGCGGTCCGCGCCGGGCGCGGCTGCAGCTGCGGCACATCGACACCTGGTCGGCGCTGAAGATCTCGCTGGTCCTGTCGATCGCGCTGTTCTTCGTCTGGATGGTCGCGGTCGGGATCCTCTACGGCGTCCTGTCCGGCCTGGGCGTCTTCGACACCCTCAACGACCTGTTCGGCCAGCTGGGCACCGCGTCGGACGGTGAGGGCGGCAGCAACGTCATCACCCCGGGCATCGTCTTCGGCGGCGCGGCCGTCATCGGCGCGATCAACATCGTGCTGATGACCGCGCTGTGCACCGTGGCGGCGTTCGTCTACAACCTCTGCGCCGACCTGGTCGGCGGCCTCGAGGTCACGCTCGCCGAGCGCGACTAGGAGGTGGGCCTCCCCTGCGGGGGAGGCCACCCTCGACCCCGCGTCAGGGCCCGGGAGGGCCCAGGTATGCTGGTCGAGGTCCACGGGCCTGTAGCTCAGGCGGTTAGAGCGCATCCCTGATAAGGATGAGGCCGGAGGTTCAAGTCCTCCCAGGCCCACCCGTGTACCGGTGCCCCCAGCACCGCGGCAGCGAGGCCCCGTCCGTGGCCGCCGTCCCAGGAGGTACCGCGTGCTCAAGAAGCTGGCCCTGGCCGCAGTCGCGGCCGGCGCCGTCGCCGTCGTCCGCCGACGGTCGTCCGGCAGCGGCACGCGCGAGGCGGACCTCTGGCACGAGGCCACCAACGGGCCGCAGTCGGTCAGCCGCCCCACCGCCCGCTGATCCCCCGCTCCCGTCCGGGAGCTCCCGGGACCCAGCCCGGGGGACGTAGCTCAATTGGCAGAGCACCGCCTTTGCAAGGCGGGGGTTAGGGGTTCGATTCCCCTCGTCTCCACTCCCACGACCGCGGGTCAGCCCGCGTCGACCGCCACGGTCACCGTGACGGACCCGGCGTTGTTGTCGTACCAGCCGGGGGCGCCCTGGTACCAGTGCCCGTCGGCGAAGCCGAGGAAGAGCCGGGTGGCCTCGTCCGGGGCGGCGACCCGGAGGTCCTCGCCGTCGCCGATGAGGAACGTCTGGCCGATCTCGGGCTCCACCGGGCGCGTGGTGTCGACGTCGGTGACGTCGAGCCGCGGAGGCGCCTCGCCCTGCGGCGGGTCCTCGGTGAGGAAGACCCCGACGAGGAACATCCCGTTCTCGCGGTGCTCGATCCCGGAGATCCCGCCGGACGACTCGAGGTCGGTGGTCCCGTACCGGCCGCCGTCGCCCGCGGGGCCGACCTCGTCGGCGTAGAACTCGATGGGGGTGACCCGGCCGCCGACGTCCGGGAAGGTCACGACCCGCCCCTCGCCCTCGGGCAGCCGCGACAGGACCGGCGGCTCCCCGCCCCCGCCGCCTCCGGGCTCGGGCGGGACGTCGATCCCGGCACCGAAGACGTTGGCCTCGCCCGGGACCTCGAGCGCGCCCTCCGCGCTGCCGGTGGTGACCGCCACGATCCCCCAGACGAGCAGCCCGCCGGCCGCCGTGGCGGCGGCCACCGCGGCCACCCGGCGCCCCCGGGGTCGCCGCTCGCCGGGGACCCGGTCCGGCGGGGCCGGATCCGGGGAGAGACGACCCGGTGCGGACGTGCTCATGGCGGTCCCCTCTCGCACGCGTGAGAGGACCGTGGCCCGCCGGCGGACCCGCTCGATGAGGACTCGATGAGGATCCGATGAGATCCGGCGGCCGGCTCAGCGCGCGAGGTGCGCGGCCGGCGGAGTCGCTCGAGCGCATCGCGGGGGTCCGCGGGAGGTCCCCGGGCTGACCGGGAGCCGGCCGCGCTCAGGTGGGAGAGTGGAGGGCGTGACCGAATCGACCTCCGCACGCCGTGCCGTGCTGCACACCAACCACGGCGACATCACCGTCGACCTGTTCCCCGACCACGCGCCCAAGACGGTCGCGAACTTCGCGGACCTGGCCGAAGGCCGCCGCGAGTGGACGCACCCGGCCACCCGGCAGAAGACGACCGACCCGCTCTACGACGGGACCGTCTTCCACCGGATCATCGACGGCTTCATGATCCAGGGCGGCGACCCGCTCGGTCAGGGCTTCGGCGGGCCGGGCTACCAGTTCGGCGACGAGTTCCACCCCGAGCTGACCTTCAACCGGCCGTACCTGCTGGCCATGGCCAACGCCGGCCCGGGCACCAACGGCTCGCAGTTCTTCATCACCGTCGGCCCCACGCCGCACCTGAACCGCAAGCACACGATCTTCGGCGAGGTGGCCGACCAGAGCAGCCGCGAGGTCGTCGACCGCATCGCCAAGGTGCGCACCGGCCGCAACGACAAGCCCGTCGAGGACGTCGTCATCCAGTCGGTCGAGGTGCAGCGCAGCTGACCACCGGTCCCGACGACGACGGGGGCGCCGGCCGGCCGCCGGCGCCCCCGTCGGCCACCTGCTACCGCCACCCGGACCGGCCGACGGGGATCCGGTGCACGCGGTGCGACCGGCCGATCTGCCCGGAGTGCATGACGCCGGCCTCGGTCGGCTTCCAGTGCCCCGACGACGTCCGCGCGGGCAACGCCGGGGTCCGCCGCCCCCGGCCGACCCCGGGCCTGACCCGCGCCCGGCGCCGGTTCGGCCCGGTGACCGTCTCGCTGGTCGCCGTCAACGTGGTCGTCTTCGTCATCACCGCGGTGTCGGCGGTCTCCGTCGGGGAGAGTCCGCTGGACAACTGGCGCTCGCCGGTGTTCCAGGAGTTCTCGCAGGTCCCGGTGCTCGTCGACGTCCTCGGCGAGGACTGGCGGCTGCTCACCGGTGCGTTCCTGCACATCGGGATCACCCACCTGCTGCTCAACATGCTCAGCCTGCTGATCTTCGGCCCGGAGCTCGAGGGACGCCTGGGCTGGTGGCGCTACCTCGCCGTCTACCTGGTCTCCGCCCTGGGCGGCGCCGTGGCCATCCAGCTCTTCGGTGAGCCCGGCCGGCCCGTGGCGGGCGCGTCGGCGGCCCTCTACGGCCTCCTGGGAGCCCTCGGCGTCCTCATGCTGGTGGCCCGGCAGGACCTGCGCGGCCTGCTCACCCTGCTGGCGATCAACGTCGTCATCAGCTTCCTGCCCGGGGTGTCGCTGCTCGGCCACCTCGGCGGCCTGGTCGCCGGCATCCTGGCCACGGTCCTGCTCGTCCTCGCCCGCCGCCGCACCGCCCTGCAGGCCGGGGGACTGGTCGTCCTCGCCGCGGCGCTGGTGACCCTCGCGCTCGCCGTCCCCGCGCCGCTGGTCGTGCTCGGCTCGCTGTAGCGACGGCCCCGGGCGGCCCTCAGGCCGGCCGCAGCGCCTCGAGGGCCCGGGCGACGGCGGCCGGGTCGGTGCCCAGCTCGCGGCGGCCCAGCAGCACCAGGGTGCCCGCGTCGTCGGGACCGGCCGCGGTGTCCAGCTCCAGCAGCCGCGAGCGCATCCCCAGCCGCCGCGTCGTCCGCAGCCGCACCCGCAGCCCGGGCCACGGCAGCCGGCTGCGGCCGCCCAGCGTCCGCACGACGACGCCGGCGCCGTCGGCCGCCAGGCGGGGCCGGAGGACGACGTCGCGCAGCGCCACGGCCAGCAGCAGCACGCCGGCGGCACCCACCAGCACCCGGCCCGCGGCGTCGAGGGTCAGCGCCACCAGCACGAGCAGGGCGCCCCCGAGACCCAGCGCGACCGTCTCCGCCGTCCGTGCCGACCACTGCACGTCCCCAGCCTCCCAGGCCGTTCCTCCGTCCACAGGCCCGGGGACCTGGGGACGGCGTCCCGCGCCGGGGGATATGCCCTGTTCGGCGCGCGTGTCGACTCCTCGACTGCAGGTCCGTGCTCGCTGTGGGTGACCGTCCTGGCACGGGGGTCATGTCGACACATCCACAGCTGGGTACACAGCTGGGGACAAAGCACAGAGCTGTAGTTACTCGGCTGCCCTTCTCGTCACACGCGCCCCATCCGTAGGGAAACCGCAGGTCAGCGGCGTGGACTCGAACACCCGTTCTCCACATGCGGTGGACAACCCTGGGGGCGGAGCGCCATGTCGACCTGTGGATGCGCCGGTCGGCTGTGCACAGCGGTGCACACCCCCGGTGTGGAGGTCTCCGCGGGTCCCGTGTACGCACAGAGGCCCCCGTCCCGGGCGTGGGACGGGGGCCTCTGTCGAGGGTCGGACGGGGCTACCGCCAGCGCATCGACATGATCAGGCCGAGCACCATGGCGCCGAAGCCGATGGCGAAGTTCCACGCCCCCAGCGACACCATGAACGGGATCTGGTCGCCGGCCACGTAGTAGACGACGATCCAGAGCAGGCCCAGGACCATGAGCCCGACCATGAGCGGTGCGTACCAGCGTGGGCTCGGCGCGACGGCGCGCGCGTTGGCCGCCCGCGACTGCAGCACGCCCTCCGGCGGGGTGTAGACCGACTTCTTGCGGACCTTGGACTTGGGCACTGGGGACCGTCTCCTGCTGACTCGCTCGGCTGCCGGTCCGTCGCGACCGACACCATCTCGCGCCCAGCCTAAGCTCCGAGGGGAGCCGCACGGTCCTCCCGACGGTCGTGCCGCCCCCTCGCGTCCCCCCAGGAGCCGCTGTGACCCCGCCCGAGCCCCCGGCGACCGTCCGCCGCGGCCGCTCGTCCTGGGGCGCCCTGGTGCCCGTCGTGGCCCTCGCCGCCGGGCTGCTCTTCGCGACCTCCGGCCAGACCGCCGAGGGCTCGGACCTGCGGGCCGGCGACGTCACCGAGCTGTCGGGGCTGATCGCCCAGCGCGACGAGGTCATCGCCGACCAGCAGGAGCAGCTGGCCGACCTGCAGCGCCAGGCCCGCGAGCTCACCGACCAGGCCGCGTCCCGGGACGGCGCCGTGGCGGAGGCCCAGCAGGCCGGGGACGCCGGCGCCCTCTCGGCCGGTCTGGTGGCCCTGCGCGGCCGCGGGGTGGAGATCACCCTCGACGACGCCCCCCGCCGGCCCGACGGCAGCCTGCCGGTCGGCGCCCGCCCCGACGACGTGGTCATCCACCAGTCCGACGTCCAGGCGGTCGTCAACGCCGTGTGGGCCGCCGGGGCCGACGGCGTCGCCATCATGGACCAGCGGCTGGTGGCCACCAGCGCCGTCCGCTGCGTGGGCAACGTGCTGCTGCTGCAGGGGCGGACCTACTCGCCGCCGTTCGTCGTCACCGCGATCGGCGACCCCGCCGCCATCCGCGCGCAGCTCGCCGCCTCGCCGCAGGTGGCGGTCTTCCAGCAGGCGGTCGAGGACTTCGGGCTGACGTTCGGCGTCCGGGACCGGCCGGAGGTGGCGGTGCCGGCGTACACCGGCACGCTGGACATGGCCTACGCCACAGCCGCTGACGGCTGAGCGGGCACTGCGGTACACAGGGACCGTGAGCCGGCCCGTCCTCGTCGTCGACAACTTCGACAGCTTCGTCTACAACCTGGTCCAGTACCTGGGCCAGCTGGGCGTCGAGTGCGTCGTGCGGCGCAACGACGCCGTCACCGTCGACGAGCTGCCCGACCTCGACGTCGCCGGCGTCCTGCTGTCCCCCGGACCGGGCACGCCCGCCGACGCCGGGGTGACCGTCCCCATGGTCCGCGCCGCGGCGGGGGCCGGGACGCCGGTGCTGGGCGTGTGCCTGGGCCACCAGGCGATCGCCGAGGCGTTCGGCGGCGAGGTCGTCCGGGCGCCGGAGCTGCTGCACGGCAAGACCAGCGAGGTCGTGCACGACGGCGCCGGGGTGCTCGCCGGGCTGCCCTCGCCGTTCACCGCCACCCGCTACCACTCGCTGGCGGTGGACCGCGCCACGGTGCCCGACGAGCTCGAGGTCACCGGCGCGACGGAGTCGGGCATCGTCATGGCGCTGCGGCACCGCGAGCTGCCCATCGAGGGCGTGCAGTTCCACCCCGAGTCGGTGCTCACCGAGGGCGGCCACCAGATGCTCGCCACGTGGCTGGCGACCTGCGGCCTGGCGCCCGACCCCGCCGTCGTCGAGGCGGCCGCAGCCGGAGCACGCAGGCTGACCGCCGCCGGCGCCTGACCCCGGACGACAGAAGGGCCCCTCCCGTCCGGGAGGGGCCCTTCTGTCGTCTCTGCAACGCCTCAGCCGCCGGTACCGCCCGTACCGCCGCCAGGACCGCCACCCGTGTTCTCCTCGCCGGTACCGGTACCCCCGCCGGTCGGCTCGTCCGGGGCCTCCCGGTACACGATGAGCCGGATCTCACCGTCGGGCGCCACGGACGAGCCGGGCGTCGGCTCACTGCCCGCGACCGTGCCCACGGTCTGGCCGCCGTCCGCGGGGAGGTCGACGATGGTGATCGTGCCGGTGAAGCCCGCGGCGGCCAACGTCTGCCGGGCCTGCTGCTCCGTCTGGCCGACGATCGCGGTGGGCACGCTGATCTCGGCCGCGCCGCCGGACACCTGCAGGGTGATCGCCTGGTCGGCGCCGGCCTGCTGACCCGCGGCGGGGTTGGTCGCGATCGCGGTGCCGGCCGGCTGGTCGGAGTCCACCTCGCTGACGGTCACGTTGGTGAACCCGGCGTCCAGGAGCGCCTGCCGGGCGGCGTCCTGGGCCTGGCCGGCCACGTCCGGGACGGCGTCGGTGCCGTCGGAGACCGACAGCGTGACGGTGGTGGACGGCGCGACCGCGGTGCCCTCCTCCGGGTCCACCGCGACCACGGTGCCCTCCTCGGTGAGGGAGTCGGCCTGGTCGGAGTTGACGTTGCCGGTGAACCCGGCGTCCTCGAGCGCCGTGCGGGCCCGGTCCTCGTCGAGGTCGACCACCTGCGGCACGGTCACGGTGTCGGGGGCGACGCCCACGGTCAGGGCGACCTCGCTGCCCTCCTCGACCTGCGCGCCGCTGTCGGGGTCGGTGTCGAGCACCGTGCCGACCTGGGCCTCGTCCGAGACCTGCTGCCGCGTCACCTCGGCGGCGACCGTGAGGCCGGCGGCCTCGATCGCGGCGCGGGCCTGCTCCTCGGTCTGCCCGACCAGGTTCGCGGGCACGGCGACCTGCGCGGCGGCCTGCGGCTGCTCGTCGTCGCCGGAGTTGACCAGCAGGGCCACCCCGACGACGGCGCCGATGAGCACGAGCGCGCCGACGACCAGGGCGATCACGCGGTTGCGCTTGCGCCGGCGCGCGGCCTCGTCGTCGTCCCAGTCCCCGTCGCCGTAGGCACCCGGGGTGGCGCCGAGGATGGTGGTCTTCTCCTCGTCGCCCATGACCGGCGTGGCCTCGACCCGCTGCCCGGCCAGCGCCCGGAGCAGGTCGTTGCGCATCTCGGCGGCCGACTGGTACCGGTTCGCCGGGTTCTTGCTCATCGCCTTCATGACGATGGCGTCGAGCTCCGGCGGGATGGCCGGGTTGACCGAGGACGGGAGCCGCGGGTCCTCGCGCACGTGCTGGTAGGCGACCGAGACCGGCGAGTCGCCGGTGAACGGCGGCGCGCCGGTGACCAGTTCGTAGAGCAGGCAGCCGAGCGAGTAGACGTCGGAGCGGGCGTCGACGGCCTCGCCGCGCGCCTGCTCGGGGGAGAGGTACTGGGCGGTGCCGATGACCGCCGCGGTGGAGGTCATCGTGGCGGCGGAGTCCGACACCGCGCGGGCGATGCCGAAGTCCATCACCTTGACGGTGCCCTGGGGCGTGATCATCACGTTCCCGGGCTTCACGTCGCGGTGCACGATGCCGTTGCGGTGGCTGAAGTCCAGGGCGGCGCAGATGTCGGCGGCGAGGGTCATCGCCCGCTCCGGCGGCAGCACGCCCTCGCGGCGCAGCACGTCGCGCAACGTCTCGCCCTCGACGTACTCCATGACGATGTAGGGCGTCGCGCCGCTCGGGGACCGGTCCTCGCCGGTGTCGTACACCGCGACGATCGACGGGTGGTTCAGCGACGCCGCCGCCTGGGCCTCCCGCCGGAAGCGCACCTGGAACGACGGGTCGCGCGCGAGGTCGCTGCGCAGCACCTTGACGGCCACCTCGCGGCCGAGCCGCAGGTCCCGGCCCCGGTGCACCTCCGCCATGCCGCCGCGGCCGAGCACCCCGCCGATCTCGTAGCGCTCGCCGAGCACCTGGGGGGTGGTCATCGGTGGTCCTCTCGGGCGGTGCTCTGGCGGCCGGCGGGCGCCCCCGGGCAGGCGGGAGCGCCGGGCGCGGGCCCGGTTCCGGCGGTCACCCTAACGGCTGACAAGGCCCGTTCCCGGGCGGCGCGGGGGAGCCGTGTCACGCCGTCCCGTCCAGCGCGGCGGCGTTCCCGGCGCCCGGCGCCGGGCTGCCCTCCGCCTCGGGCCCGGTGCCCTCGTCGACGGGGGGCTCGACCGTCGTCGGCGGCGGCTCCGGTGCCGTGGTGCCGGGCGCGACCGTCGTGGTCGGCGCGGGCGGCGGAGTCGTCGTCGTGGTCGGCGCCGGGGGCGGAGGAGTGCTGGACGACGTCGAGGTCGACGTGGAGGTCGACGTCGACGTCTGGGTCGGCGTCGAGCCGCCGTTGCCCGAACCGCTGTCCCCTGAGCCGCCGTCGTCCTGGCCGCTGCTGCCGTCGTCCCCGGAGTCCTCCTCGGTCTCCGGGACGGTGTAGTCCTCCTGGGCCACGAACAGCGTGACGCCGGTGCCGCGGGGCACCGGCAGGCCGGCCGGATCCACGGCGGCCACCTCGCCGGCGTTCAGGTCGACGCCCGCGGCGGCCAGCTGGTCGGCGTCGGCGTCGGCCAGCGTCACCTCGAGGCCGGCCTCCTCGAGCTCGTTGCGGACGTCCTCGGCGTCCTCGCCGATGTACTGGGAGGCGGCGGGGATGTTCACCAGCTGCTGGCTCGCGGTGGCGCTGCCGCTGGCGGTGGCGCTGGTCGACGTCGTCCCGGCGGCGCTGCCGCCGCTGCCGTCGTCCCCGGTGTCGGCGAGGAGGAAGTACGCACCGGCGATGACGCCGGCCACGAGCAGGAGCGAGAGCAGCGCCCACAGCAGCCGGCGGTTGCCGCCCCGGCGCTGCGCGGGCTGCCCGCTCCAGCCGGTCCGGTCGTCGTCGCCGTCGACGGGCGGGCCCTGCAGCGGCGGCATGGTGCGTGCGCCCGCCGCGTGCCGGCCGCCGGTGCGCGGCCCGGCGGCTCCCGCGGCCATGCCCGTCGCCGGTGCGCCGAGGACGCGGGTGCCGTCGGCGTCGACCTCGGGGATCACCTCGGTCTGCGCGGCGGCCAGCATCCCGGTGCCCGACGTGGGCGCGGGGGCCAGGCCGTTGCCGGCGGCCACCGAGCGGATGGCGGCGGCGAAGTCGGCGCCGTCGGAGAAGCGGTCGTGCGGGTCCTTGGCCAGCGCCCGCTCGATGAGCAGCCGGACCGCCGGCGGGATCTCGCCGGGCAGCGGGGGCGGCGGGCGGTTGATGTGGGCCAGCGCGATGGCCACCTGCGAGGTGCCGTCGAAGGGCCGCCCGCCGGTCAGGCACTCGTAGCCGACGACGCCGAGGGAGTAGACGTCGGAGGCCGAGGTGGTCTCCATGCCCTGTGCCTGCTCGGGCGAGAGGTACTGCGCGGTGCCGACCACCATCCCGGTGCGGGTCAGCGGCGTGGCGTCGCGGGTGCGGGCGATGCCGAAGTCGGTCAGCTTCACCACGCCGTCGGGCCGCACGATGAGGTTGCCCGGCTTGATGTCGCGGTGGACGACCCCGGCGGCGTGCGCGGCCGACAGCCCGTCGGCGGCCTGCTCCAGCACGTGCAGGGTCCAGTCGACCGGCAGCCGCCCCTCCTCGTGGAGGATCGTCACCAGGGGCTTGCCCTCGACGAGCTCCATGACGAGGAAGGCCAGGGTCTGCCCCGGGCCGCCGGCCTCGGTCTCGCCGTAGTCGTAGACCGAGGCGATGTTCGGGTGCGACAGCGCCGCGGTGTGCCGGGCCTCGTTGCGGAAGCGGGCGACGAAGCTCGGGTCGCCGGTGAACTCGCTGCGCAGCACCTTGGCCGCGACGACGCGGTCGAGGACGCGGTCGCGCGCCCGCCAGACCTCGCCCATGCCGCCCGTGGCGATCGGCTCGGTGATCTCGTAGCGGCCGGCCAGGATGGTGCCGGTGGACAGGGCCATCAGCCCCCCTGACCCTCGAGATAGGCCTGCATCACGTCGCGGGCGATCGGCGCGGACGTGTCCCCGCCGGTACCCCCGCCGTTCGCCACGAACACCGCGACCGCGATCCGCGGGTCGTCGGCGGGGGCGAAGCCGATGAACCAGTTGTGGTCGGGCACGTCCTCGGCGACCTGCGCGGTCCCGGTCTTGCCGGCCACAGCCACGCCGGGGATCCGGGCGGCCCGGCCGCTGCCGTTGGCCACGACGCTCTCCATCATCTCCTGCAGCTGGTCGGCGACCTCGGGCGTGACCGGCGTGGAGAGCTCCTCCGGGTCCGACCGGTCGATCACGGTGAGGTCGGGGGCGCGCACCTGGTCGACGAGGTAGGGCGTCATCAGGGTCCCGTCGTTGCCCACGGCCGCGGCGATCATCGCGGCCTGCAGCGGGGTCATCCGGACGTCGCGCTGGCCGATCGAGCTCTGGCCCAGCGCCGCCTCGCTCTCGATGTCGCCCACGCTGCTGCCGGCGACCCCCAGCGGGATCTCCAGGCCGTCGCCGGTCATGCCGAACGCCTCGGCCATCTCCCGCACGCGGTCCTCGCCGAGGTCGATGCCCAGCTGGGCGAAGGCGGTGTTGCAGGAGATGGTCAGCGCGTCGATCAGCGACTGCTCCTGGCTGCTGCTGCACGAGGACCCGCCGAAGTTCTCCAGCGTGGTCGAGGTGCCCGGGAGGGTCAGCAGGTCCGGGGCCGGGATAACCGTCTCCGGGGTGTACTCGCCGCCGGCCAGCGCGGCCGCCGACACGATGACCTTGAAGACCGACCCCGGCGGGTAGTTGTCCTGGGTCGCCCGGTTCAGCCGCGGGTCGGCGTCCATCGCCCCGAGCTCCTCGGCGTAGGCGCGGATCGCGGCGGGGTCGTGGCTGGACAGCTGCCCCGGGTCGTAGGTCGGCGTGCTGGCCATGCCGAGCACCGCCCCGGTCGAGGGGTCGAGCGCGACGACGGCGCCGGTGACCCCCTCGAGCCCGGCCATCGCGGCCTCCTGCACGCCCGCGTCGAGGGTCAGGACGACGTCGCCCCCGGCCGGGTCGCGGCCGGTGAACAGGTCGGCCAGCCGCCGGGTGAACAGCCGCGCGTCGGAGCCGGCGAGCACGTCGTTCTCCGCGTCCTCCATCTGCGAGGCGCCGTAGATCAGCGAGTAGTAGCCGGTGACCGCGGCGTACGTCGGCCCCTGCGGGTACTGGCGCAGGTACTCCAGCGTGTCCTGGGTGGGCACCGACAGCGCCACCTCGGTGCCGTCGACGACGACCGAGCCGCGCTCGCGGGAGTACTCCTCGGTGAGCACCCGGGTGTTGCCCGAGTCGTCGCGCAGCTCGTCGGAGCGCACGACCTGGATGTAGTTGACGTTGACGATCAGCAGCGTGAACAGCACCAGCACGCTGATCGCCACCTTGCGCAGGGGCGCGTTCACCGGGACACCACCTCGGTGGGCGCCTCGCCGAAGGCGGCCTTGGGCGGCGCGGGCGGGGTGGCCGGCCGGCGCGCGGCGTCGCTGATCCGCACCAGGATGGCGACCAGGCCGAAGTTGGCGACCAGCGAGGACCCGCCGTAGGCGACGAACGGCGTCGTCAGGCCGGTGAGCGGCAGCAGGCCGGTGACGCCGCCGAGGACGACGAACAGCTGCCAGGCGACGGCGAAGGCCAGGCCGCCGGCGAGCAGCTTGCCGAAGGCGTCGCGGACGATCAGCGACGTGCGCAGGCCGCGCTCGACCAGCACCAGGTAGATGACGATGACCGCGACCAGCCCGAACAGACCGAGCTCCTCGCCGATCGCCGAGGCGATGAAGTCGCTCTTGGCCACCGGCACCTGGTCGGGGCGGCCCCCGCCCAGCCCGGCGCCGAACAGCCCGCCGGTGCCCAGGCCGAACAGCGACTGCACCAGCTGGTAGCCGCCCTCGTCGCGGTAGGCGAAGGGGTCCAGCCAGGTGTCCACGCGCACCTGCACGTGGCCGAAGACCTGGTAGGCGAGGAACGCGCCGCCGGCGAAGAGGCCCACGCCGATGAGCAGCCAGCTCGCCCGCTCGGTGGCCACGTAGAGCATCACGACGAAGATGCCGAACAGCAGCAGCGAGCTGCCCAGGTCGCGCTCGAAGACCAGCACGAGGATCGACACGACCCACACGGCGAGCACCGGGCCGAGGTCGCGGCCGCGGGGGAGCTCCAGGCCCATGACCCGGCGGCTGGCCAGCGCCAGCACGTCGCGCTTGTCGACGAGGTAGGCGGCGAAGAAGACGATCAGGCAGATCTTGGCGAACTCACCGGGCTGGATGCTGAAGCCGGCCACCCGGATCCAGATCTTGGCGCCGTAGACCTCCGAGATCGACGCCGGCAGCACCGCGGGCAGCGCGAGCAGCACCAGGCCGACGAGGCCGAGGGTGTAGGCGAAGCGGGACAGCAGCCGGTGGTCGCGCAGCACGACGACGACGGCGACGAACAGCGCCACGCCCACGGTGGCCCACAGCAGCTGCACGGGCGCGTCCTCGCGGGTGGCCTCGCCGTCCTGCAGGCCCGCGAGGTCGAGCCGGTGGATCATCGTCAGCCCGAGGCCGGTGAGCACCGCGACGGCCGGCAGGAGCAGCGGGTCGGCGTACGGGGCGAAGCGGCGGACGACGAGGTGCACCGCCACCCACAGCGCGGTGAACCAGCCGCCGAAGGTGAACAGGTCCGCGCGCAGCGACCCGGTGACGGTGATGTCGACGATGCACTGCGCCGCGAGCGTGATGAGGACGGCGAACCCCAGCAGCGCCAGCTCGGTGTTGCGCCGCTTGGGCGGGACCGTTCCCGGCGCGGCCGCGCGCGGGTCGGTCGTGGGGCCGCCCATCACTCCGCCTCCCGGCAGTCCACTCCCGGCTCGGGCGACGAGGTCGGGGATGCCGACGTCGGCGCGGCCTCGGTGCTGCTGTCCGTTCCGGCGTCCGGGGGCACGACCCCGGTGTCCGGGGAGGGCAGCCCGCCGTCGGGGAGCGGCGGCAGCGAGGTCTCGGCCGACGGGGGAGCGTCGTCCGAAGGGGTGGACGGCTTGGTCTCGCAGGGCGGCAGGGTGGTGTCGTGCAGGTCGTCGACGATGCGCTGCGCGTCGGCGGCGTCGTCGGCCTCGATGCCCTGCCGCACGCTGTTCTGGTCGTAGGAGCTCAGGTCGTCGAGGGCGATGTCGGTGACGTCGTCGACGCGGTAGAGGTCCAGGCCGAGCAGTTCGGTGTTGAAGCCGCGGTAGACGCCCACCCGGTCGCCGCCGTCGGCGGCGGCCGCGACCCCGACGAACCAGTGGGTGAGCACCCACAGCCAGGTGGCGATGCCGCCGGCGAGCAGGAGCAGCACCAGGCCCCCAGCGACGAACAGCCGCCGCCGAGGGCGGCGGCGGTCGGTGGGGGCGGCTGCCGTGGAGGTGCTGGTCGGTGGTGGCGGAGGGGCCGGCGGGGGGTCGGCGAGCGCGGCCCGGCCGGCCGCCGAGCGGGGGTCGACCTCGCGCTGGCCGCGGTTGTCCCCGGCGGCGCCGTCGACCACCGGCTCCATGGAGAAGCCGCTGCCGGAGTCCTCCACGACGTCGGCGACGATCACCGTGATGTTGTCCGGGCCGCCGCTGCGCAGCGCCAGCTCCACGAGCCGGTCGGCGGTCGACTGCGGGTCGGGGTCCTTGAGCGCCTCGGCCAGCGTCTCCTCGCTGACCACGCCGGACAGGCCGTCGGAGCACAGCAGGTAGCGGTCGCCGGCGCGCGCCTCGCGCATCGACAGGTCGGGGTCGACGTCCTGGCCGTTGAGCGCCCGCAGCAGCAGCGAGCGCTGCGGGTGGTGGTTGGCCTCCTCGGGCGTGATCCGCCCGTCGTCGATGAGGGTCTGCACGAACGTGTCGTCGTGCGTGATCTGGGTGAAGACGCCGTCGCGCAGCAGGTAGGCGCGGGAGTCGCCGACGTGGCAGAGCGCGAGCCGGCCGCCGGCGAAGAGGACGGCGGTGAGCGTGGTGCCCATGCCCTCCAGCTGCGGGGACTCGCGGATGACCTCGCGCAGGTGCTCGCTGCCGTCGAAGACCGCCTCGCGCAGCGCCTGCAGCATGTCGCCGCTCGGCGCGTCCTCGTCGAGGTGCTCCAGCGCCGCGATCACGACCTTGCTGGCGACGTCGCCCGCCGCGTGCCCGCCCATGCCGTCGGCGACGGCGAGCAGCCGCGGCCCGGCGTAGACCGAGTCCTGGTTGTTGCCGCGGACCAGGCCGCGGTCGGAGCGGGCGGCGTAGCGCAGCGCGAGACTCATCGGACCCTGCTCACGTGTGCTCTGCCGCTCCCCGTGGTCGCCTGCGTGGTCGTGCGTGCGGTGGTCATGAGCGCAGCTCCAGGGCGGTCTGGCCGATGCGGATCGGCTGGCCGGGAGCCACGAGCAGCGGGCCCTGGACCCGCTGCTGGTCGAGGTAGGTGCCGTTGGTCGACCCGAGGTCCTCGACGTACCACTGCCCGCCCCGGTTGGTCAGCCGCGCGTGCCGCGAGCTGGCGAAGTCGTCGGTGAGCACGAGCGTCGAGTCGTCGGCGCGGCCGATGAGGATCGGCTGCTCGCCCAGGGTGATCTTCGTACCGGTCAGCGGGCCGGCGGTCACCACCAGGGTGCGCGGGCCGCGGCCGCGCTTGCGGCCGGGCGCGGCCGCGCGCGGCGGCACCGAGGCCACCCGTCCGGTCCGGCCGCCGAACAGGTCGGCGCGCACGACCCGGAACGCGGCGAAGATGAACAGCCAGAGCAGCAGCAGGAACCCGAAGCGGAAGACCTGCAGGACGATCTCGGCGGTCACGGCCGGCACCCGCTCATGCGCCGTCCTGCCGGTACACCAGCACGGAGTGCCCGATGCGGATGACGTCGCCGTCCGACAGCGCCTGGCGGGTCACCCGGCGGCCGTTGACCAGCGTGCCGTTGGTCGAGCCGAGGTCCTCCACGACGGCGGTGCCGCTGTCCAGGACGACGTCGACGTGCTTGCGGCTGACGCCGGTGTCGGGCAGCCGGATGTCGGCGTCGGTGCCGCGGCCGATGACGTTGCGGCCGGTGGTGAGCTCGTGACGGGTGCCCGGCCCGTCGACGACGAGCACGTGCGTGAGGCCGGGCTTCGCGCCGGCGCGGCCGACGACCGACGGGTGCTGGCGGCCGGTGTCGGTGGCCACCCGGCCGGGCAGCGGCGGCAGCGGCGGGACGGCGCCCGAGGCGTGCACCGGCGGTGCCGGGGGGACGGCGACGGCGTCGGCCCGCGAGCCGGGACGCGCGGCGGGGTCGGCGACGTGCGAGCTGACCTCGAAGACGCCGGTGGGGAGGTCCTCGGCGCGCTCGAGGCGGACCTGCACCTGGCCGAAGACCTGCCAGCCCTCGTCGTCGATGTGCTCGGAGACCATGTCGGCGAGCTCGGAGGCCAACTGGCCGGACCACTCGGCGAGGTTGTCGTAGTCGGTGGGGCCGAGCCGGACGTCGTAGACGTTGGGGGCCAGCACCCGCCCCTCGCCCATGACCGAGCGCTGCTCGTCGGCCTCCCGCTGCAGTGCCTTGGCGATCTCGGCAGGATGGACCTTGCCCTTGAAGATGCGCGCGAAGGCGAAGCCGACCATGCCCTCGAGCCGTCGCTCGAAGCGCTGCAGCACGCCCACAGTCGCTCCTCCACGCTCGCCCGGACAGGTGGCCCTCCGACTGATCGTAGCCGGGGACCGGGGTGCCGACCGGCCAGGAACGCGTTCCGCCACGCGCGGCGAGCCTCCCGGCAGGGACACCTCGGAGAACGACGGACCCCTCCGCGGGGTCACGCCGGACGGCTGCTAATGTGGCTCCTCGCCAGGGCAAGTGGCGGAATGGCAGACGCGCACGGTTCAGGTCCGTGTGTCCGAGAGGACGTGGGGGTTCAACTCCCCCCTTGCCCACCCAGACACGAACGGCCCCCGGGATCCCCGGGGGCCGTTCTGCGTCCCGGGGGCCCGTGCTCCACGTGGAACACCGCGGCCCGCAGGGGTGCTCTCGTGCCCGCCGGGACCGGATCGTCGTCCGCCGGTGTCACGGATCCGGGGGGCCCGGGGAGTCCACTGGGTGGGGACCTCCACGAGGGCGGGGTGGCATGGGCGCGGACCGGGACGAGTTCACCGCCTTCGTCGTCGCGCACGAGGCGGCCCTGCTGCGCACCGCCTACCTGCTCACCGGCGACCGCGGGCACGCCGAGGACCTCGTGCAGACCGCGCTGGCCCGCACCCACCGGCACTGGCGGCGGGTGCAGGCCGCCGACGTGCCGATCGCCTACGTCCGCCGCCTGCTGCTGAACTGCCACCTCAGCTGGCGACGACGGCTGATGAACGGCGAGCAGGTCCTCGAGACGCTGCCCGAGCGCGCCACCGACGACTGGCAGGACGCGCACGCCCTCTCCGACGAGCTGCGGCGTGCGCTGGACCAGCTCTCCCCGCGGGCGCGCGCCGTCCTCGTCCTCCGCTTCTACGAGGACCTCACCGAGACCGAGACGGCGCGGCTGCTCGGCTGCTCGACCAGCACCGTCCGCACCCACACGGCCCGGGGCCTGGCCGCGGTGCGCCGGGTCCTGACCACCCGGACCAGCCCCTCGACCGACGGGAGCCCGTCGTGACCGACCTCGACACCGACGTCCGCGACGCGCTGCACCGGCTGGCCGCCGGCGCCGGGCTGCCCCGCGGGGAGGAGACGGCCGCCGCCGCGGTCGCGCTGTCCCGCCGGCAGCGGCGGACGCGGGTCGCCTGGGCCGCCGGAGCGGTCGCCGTCGCGCTCCTGGGGGCGGCCGTCCCGGCGGTGCTCCCCGACGCCGGCCCGGTCGCCGGGCAGGTCGCCACCGAGCCGACGGCGCAGGCCCGCGTGTACGACGCCCCGACCCGCGGGTCCCTGGCCGACGACGCGGACTTCGTCGCCGGCGTCGCGGCCGTCGAGTGGTCCGCCCCGCTCGGGGTGATGGGCGCCGAGCTGCACCCGCCGGCCTCGACCCGCCGCGTGCTGTTCGCCGGCGACCTGCCGGGCGGCCGCCGGTGGGCGCTGGTGATGGGGGAGGCCGAGGGGCAGCTCGTCTCCGCCTGGTTCGGCGGCCCGGCCGGTGCGGCGGCCGGCGAGCTCAGGATGCTCGCGCCGCCCGAGCGCGGCGGTGGGGACCAGCCCGTGGCGCTGCTGGAGACCGCCGCCGCCGGCACCCTGCTGGTCGTCGTCGGCCGTCCCGGGGACACCGCGCGGTACTCCTCGGGCACGCTGCGCTTCGACGACGGGGCGGTCGGCCGCGTGTGGACCGACCTCCCCGGCGCCGACGGGGTCCTGGCCGCCGAGGTGGACCCGCCGGTCTACGACGGCGCCGAGCTCGTCGACGTCGCCGGGGACGGCGCGCCGCAGGTGACGCTGCGCGACGTCCCCCGGACCGACGGGTCCGCGTCCCGGCCGGCCCTGCCGCTGGCGTGGGTCCGGGTGTCGGCCACCACCGACCCGGTCCTGCGCGACGCGCTGACCGGCTGCCTGCTGCCGTACGGCTTCACCGTCGGCACGGCCGCCGACGGCGACCTGCAGTACGGCTACCCGCCGGTCGGCGGGACCCGCAGCGACGACGAGCTCGCCCGCCTGCATGCCGCTTACGACGCCGTCCTCACCGTCTGCCTGAGCTCGGTGACCGACGGCGGGTGAGCCCGCTCAGGCGGTGCCGGCGGTCTCCTGCAGGAAGGCGGCGGAGTCGTAGTAGGTGCGCACCCCGGTGAGCAGGCCGTCGTCGGAGCCGTCGCCCTCGATGACGGTGACGCCGCGGTAGGTGAACGGCTTCCCGCTGCGCAGCGTGCCGCGCGACTCCCACTCCAGCGCGGCCGTCCGCTCCCCGACGGTGCTCGAGGTGAACGTCGTCTCCAGGTCGCCGAAGACGTTGCGGTAGTCCTCCCAGAACCGGCGGGCGCCGTCCTGGCCGCGGGCCTCGTGGTCCTGGTTGAGCTTCATGAGGTCGGCGTCCTCGCCGGTCAGGTCGACCAGGGGCTGCGGGTCACGCTCGGCGTCGAGGTGGTGCAGTGCGGCGGTGAAGCGCTCGGTGAGCGTGTGCACGGGGGTCCTCCCGGGGCTGGGACTGCGGTCCCGGAGGCCCTACCCGGGCCCGGGAGGACCCACCCGCTCAGGACCGCAGCTCGCCGCGGCGCCGCTCGCCGATCGTGCGCGCCAGCAGGACCGCGCCCCACGGACCGACCACCCACACCGGCCACGGGTACTGCAGCTCGCCGGTGCCGAGCATCGAGACCAGCCAGATCCCGACGACGATCACCCCGGTCACCAGCCAGCTGGTCCAGGCGGCGCGCAGGTCGTCGCCGTGGCCCCACGCGCCGTGCCAGGCGCCGCCGTACGCGGCCCGGGCGACCGGCCGCGGCTCCGGGCGGGGTGCCGGGCTCGAGGGGCGGGGAAGGTCCGCGGTGAGCTCGGCCAGGTCGCCGTAGGTGACGGCGGCGTGCGCGCGCGCCGACCGCTCCTCGTACTCCGCCAGGCCGAGCCGGCCCTCGGCCAGCGACTCGTCGAGGCGGGTGACGACGGCGGCGCGGTCGGTGTCGGCGGCGCGCAGGTGCGGCTCGGGCATCTCGGGCTCCTCGTCAGGCGGTGTGCTCCGAGTCTCTCCCGCTCGTGCGCCGGGTCCAATTGACAGACGTCACGAGTCGGCCGTGCGTCCTGCACGGTTCAGCCGTTGGCGGGGGTGGCCTCCCGGGCCAGGTGCTTGCCGATGACCATCCGCTGGATCTGGTTGGTCCCCTCGAAGATCTGCATGACCTTGGCCTCGCGCATGTACCGCTCGGCGGGGTGGTCCCGGGTGTAGCCGGCGCCGCCGAGCACCTGGACGGCGTCGGTGGTGACCTTCATGGCGGCGTCGGTGGCCACGAGCTTGGCGATGCTGGCCTGCCGCGAGTACGGCTTGCCGGCGTCCTTGCGGCGGGCGGCGACCAGGTACGTGGCGCGGGCGGACTCCACGGCGGCGGCCATGTCGGCCAGCAGGAACGCCACGCCCTGGTGGTCGACGATTCGCCGGCCGAAGGCCTCCCGCTCGAGCGCGTAGGCGACGGCGACGTCGAGCGCGGACTGGGCCAGCCCGACGGCGACCGCGCTGACCCCGAGCCGGCCGGAGTCCAGCGCCGACAGGGCGATGGCCAGGCCGCGGCCGGGCTCGCCGACCATGCGGCCGCCGGGCACCGCGACGTCGTCGAGCCGCATGGCGGCGGTGGTGGAGCCGGTGAGGCCCATCTTCTGCTCGGGCGGCGCGGCGCTGAAGCCGGCCAGGTCGGGGGTGAGGTGGAAGCAGGAGATGGCGTTCGGGCCGTCGTCGGGGGTGCGCAGGAACGTCGAGTAGAAGTCGGCGTGCCCGCCGTGGGTGACCCAGGCCTTCTCGCCGGAGGCCAGCCACCCGTCGTCGGTGGCCTTGGCGCTCGCGCGCATGGCGGCGGGGTCGGAGCCGGCGTGCGCCTCGGAGAGGCAGTAGGCGCCGAGCAGGCGGCCGCCGACCATCTCGGGCAGCCACTGCTCGCGCTGCTCGGGCGTGCCGAACCGGTCGACCGGCCCGCAGGCGAGGGTGTGCACGCTCACCCCGAGCGCGACGCTGGCCCACCGCATCGCCAGCTCCTCGACCACCTGCAGGTAGACGGCGTAGGGCTGGCCGCCGCCACCGACGTCCTCGCCGAAGGGCAGCCCGAGCAGGCCGGTCTCGCCGAGGAGGGCGAACACCTCACGCGGGAAGCGCTCCTCGCGCTCGTACGCGGCCGCCCTCGGCGCCAGCTCGGCGTCGGCGATCTCGCGGGTCAGCGCGATCAGGTCGGCCGCCTCCTGGGTGGGCAGCTCTCGGTCGACGGCCACGGGTCCCCCTCGTCGCGGACGGGCACAGCAGTACTGGGAACGATACGCCGGTACTGTCCGACGTCCAGGCGCATGCTGTCCGGCCGGGAGGTGCCGTGGCGACGACGGGGATCGTGGAGGGGACCGGCGAGCGGCGGCTGACCGCGCGCCAGGCCCAGCTGCTCGACCAGCTCACCGAGGTGTTCCTCGCCGAGGGCTTCGCCGGGTTCACCCTCGAGGACCTCGCCGTCCGGCTGCACTGCTCGAAGACGACGCTGTACGCGCTGGCCGACAGCAAGGAGCAGCTCGCCGTCCGGGTGGTGCGGCACTTCTTCCGCCGCGCGACGGCCGCCGTCGAGGCGCGGACCGCCGGCGAGAGCGACCCGGCGCGGCGGGTCACCGCCTACCTCGAGGCGGTCGCCGCAGAGCTGACGCCGGCGTCGCGGGCCTTCCACCGGGACCTGGAGGCGTTCCCGCCGGGCCGGGCCGTCTACGAGCACAACACGGCGGCCGCCGCCGAGCGGGTCACCGCGATGATCGCCGAGGGGGTGGCGGCCGGGCGGTTCCGCGAGGTGCACGCCGGGCTGGTGGCCGACACGGTGACCACGCTGATGTCGCGCATCGGACGGGGGGACACCGCGCGTGCCACCGGCCTCGACGACGCCGCCGCCTACCGCGAGCTGGCCGCGCTGCTCCTGCACGGGATCAGCCGGTGAGGCTCGCCGCGGCGTCGTGGGACGACGAGGACGTGCAGCGGCTGGCCACCGCGCAGCAGGCCGAGTTGCGGGCCCGCTACGACGGCGACTCCGAGCCGGGGACCACGCCGTCGGCCGCGGACGTCAGCGTGGTGCTGGTCGCCCGCGACGCCGCCGGGACGGCGCTCGGGTGCGGGGCGCTGCGGACCCTGGGCGACGGCGTGGCCGAGGTCAAGCGCATGTACGTCGTGCCCGAGGCGCGCGGGCGGGGCGTGTCGAAGCTGGTGCTCGCCGGCCTGGAGGACGCGGCCCGGGCGCGCGGCTGGACCGTGCTGCGGCTGGAGACCGGCCCGCGCCAGCCGGAGGCGATCGCGCTGTACGAGGGCGCCGGCTACCGGCCGATCCCCGCGTTCGGCGGCTACGTCGACGATCCCGACGCCGGCTGCTCGCTGTACTACGAGCGGGACCTCACCGGGCGCGCGTGAACCCGTTCCGGCGCACCGGACATGGAGAGGTGTGACCCCCTTCCCGTCCGCGTCCGGCTCGCCACCGGCCGCCACCGCCCTCGCCGTGCACCGGTCGGCGGACCCGCCGTCGGACGCCGTCCACCTGCGCGCGCTGCCGTCGTCACTGCCGACCGACGCCGAGGTCCTCGCCGCGTCGCTGGCGGAGCCGGAGCACTTCGCCACGCTGTTCGACCGGCACGCCACCGCGGTGCACCGCTACCTCGGCCGGCGGGTCGGGGAGCTCGCGGACGACCTGCTGAGCGAGACGTTCCTGGTCGCCTTCCGGCGCCGCGCCGACTACCGGCCCGAGCACCTGGAGGTGCGGCCCTGGCTGATCGGCATCGCCACCAACCTGGTGCACGGGGCCGCGCGGGCCGAGCGCCGCCGTTACCGGGCGCTGGCGCGGGTGGCGGCCGAGCCGGACGCCCGTCCCGACGACGATCCGCACGACCGGCTCGACGCGCAGTCGCTGCGCGGTCCACTGGCCGCCGCGCTGGCCGGCCTCAAGGCGCCCGACCGCGACGTCCTGCTGCTCGTCGCCTGGGCCGACCTGTCCTACGAGGAGGTGGCCGCCGTCCTCGACGTGCCGGTGGGGACCGTCCGCTCCCGCCTGCACCGCGCCCGCCGCCAGACGCGCGCCGTGCTCGACGCCCGCGCGCTGTCCGACCTGCTGTCCGACGCGGCACCCGAGGAGACCCGGTGAACGAGACCACCCTGCTGCGCGAGGCCGGTCCCGAGGCGCCGCCGCTGTCGCCCGCGGTCCGCGCCGCCGCCCGCGCCGCCCTCCTGTCGGAGATCGACACCGCGCGGACCGCCCGCGGCCGGTGGCGCACCCGCCTGCCCGGCCGGCGGCTGTCGCTGCGCCTCGGCGCCGCGGTGGTCGCCGTCGCCGCCGCGTGGACGACCGCCGTCCTCGCCCCTGACGACGCCGTGCCCCCGCGCCCAGCTCCACCTGCGTCCACGCCCGGCGGGATCGCGCTCGTCGCCGCCGAGGCGGTCACCTTCCCGGTGTCCCTGGACCCCGTGCCCGAGGGGCTGGTCCCGCTCTACAGCCGCCGCGGCGGCATGCCGCAGTACGGGAGCACACCGCCGTACTACGTGGCCGACTACTCGTCCGCCGACCGGGGGCGGGTGCTGCTGAGCCTGTTCCCCGAGGACCCGCGGTCGTCGGAGGAGTACGGGTTCTGGCCGGAGGGGGAGCCGACCGCGACGGCGAGCGTCGACGGGGTCCCGGCGGAGGTCTGGCGGGAGGACGGCACCGTCAGCCTGCTGTGGCAGCGGCCGGACGGGCGGTGGGTGTGGCTGGCGGGTGAGGGCGCCCAGGCCAGCCCGGAGACGCTGGCCGTGGTGGGGGAGTCGATCGTCGACCGGCCGCAGCCGGTGGGGCTGCAGTTCGGCCTCGCGCCCGCGGGCTGGTCGGTGGGCGGCTACGAGGAGAGCCGGAGCCTCGACCTGGTCAGCGACGCCGATCCGCGGCAGTCGCTGCGGCTCAGCGCGATGGGGCCGCAGTTCACCGGGACGATCGACGAGCTCCTCGACGGGATGCCGACGGCCGCGCCGGTGGAGACGGTGACGGTCCAGGGCCGGCCGGGGCGGCTGGCGCTGCTGGCGGGTGACACGGGCAGCCCGCCGTTCTGGACGCTGCTCGGCCAGCTCCCGGACGGGCGGTTCTTCCGCCTGCTGGCACCGCAGGTGCTGACCCGTGAGCAGGTGCTCCAGATCGGCGAGCAGGTGACCGCCGCGCCCTGACCGCAGGCGCGCGTCGCACGGCCGTCCGCTATGTCCGGCGGGCGGCCGTGCAGGTCCCACGGCTCAGGCGGCGCCGAGTGCCGCGGGGACGGTGATCTCGGTGCCGTCGGGGCGCCAGGTGCGCCATCGGCCGTCGGGTTGTCGCTCGACGCGGAAGCCGTGGTGGACCTTGGTGTGGTGGCGTTCGCAGAGCAGGGCTGAGTTGTCGAGGCTGGTCTCGCCGCCGTCGATCCAGTGCACGAGGTGGTGCACGTCGCACCAGTGCGTGGGGGCGGAACAGCCGGTGAACACGCAGCCGCCGTCGCGGAGCTCGGCCGCCCGGCGCAGGTGGCGGTCGGCAAGGCGGTGCTCGCGGCCCAGATCCAGCGGGGCGCCGTCCGGGCCGAACACGACCCGGCTCACCGCGCCGTCGCAGGCCAGCCACCGGGCGCGGGCGGCGGAGATCACCGCGCCGAACCCCATCTCCGCGGTCCCGCTGCCGGTGGCGAGGTCCTCGAGGCTGATCTTGGCGATCACCTGGGGCTTGATCCCGCGGATGATCGGTAGCGACCCGGCGGCGAGGGCGTTGTCGCACAGCTGCACCAGGGCGTCGGCCTGCCGCTGAGCGCGGGTGCGCTCGTCGCCGGCGGGCCGGTCGGCTTGCACGTGCGCCTCCAGTGCGGCCTGCAGCCGCTCGCCGCCGACGGCGTCGAGGTGACCGCGGATGCTCAGCGACCCGTCGGCGTGCTTGGACAGGGTGAGCGACCGGCCCTCGGTAGGGTCGGGCTCGGGCCCGTCGGGGTCGAGGTCGTCGAGGTAGCGCTGCACGACCTGCACCAGGTCGGCGTGTTCCTGCTCGATCGCGACACTCGTGAACACCGCGTCGATCACCGCCAGGTCCACCCCGGCCGCAGCAGCGTCGGACAGCCGCTGCGGCGTCACCGCCCGCGCCGCCTCGGCTACTTGCGCCGCCGACACCAGGCCGGCGTCGTGCGCCTCGCCCAGGGCGGGCAGGTGTTCGATCGCGCGGCCGTTGCGCACCAGCCGGAAGGCCTCGGCCGGTGACAGCCGGCAGTGCCCGCCCAGCCAGGAGGCCATCGACTTCAGGCCGTCGCGCTCGGGTGCCTGCGACAGCTCCGCGGCACGCACGCGGCGGGCCAACGCGGCGTCGATCCGGTTGCGCTCGGCGACCAGCGCGGCGACGTCGTCGAGGACATCACCGCCGCCCAGGTCACCCGAACACATGTACGAAGCTTACCGCCCGGGAGGCCCTCGCGCGACCTGTATCCCCAGGTCAGACGCTCGTCCACGGGTTCCCGAGGGCGCTTGACGCGTCCGCGGATCGAGGATCGTCGGCCCGGTGCGGCAGGCTGCGGCCCACTCGCCGATCCAGGAGGCCGCATGGGCACCGTCGTCCGCATCCCGTTCGAGGTCACCGGCTGGGAGCCCGAGCCCCTGGACCTGGGCGGTGACGGCCCGGTCGCCTTCTCGCGGGTCACGCTGCGCAAGACGTTCTCCGGCCCGATGACCGGCGGCAGCGTCGTCGCCATGACCGCGGCGGCCGTCGGCGAGACCCCAGCGGGCTACGTCGCCGTCGAGCACGTGACCGGCACCCTCGACGGCCGCGCGGGCAGCTTCGTCCTGCAGCACAGCGGCGTCGTCGACGGGACGGCGCAGGCGGCGCGGGGCGTCGTCCTCCCCGGCACGGCGACCGGCGAGCTGGCCGGGCTGCGCGGCACGGTGGAGCTGACCCACGAGGCGGACGGCGCGGTCCTGGTCCTCGACTACGAGGTGGGCTGAGGCGGGCGTGTGTGGTGGGGTGAGCGGGTGAGCGTGCCGCCCATGACCGCCTGGCCGTCCACCGAGCCCGCGGAGGTGGAGCTCGTCAGCGGCGATGCCCGCCTCGCCGTCGACCTGCGCGGGGGAGGGCTGCGCGCGCTGGCCGTCGGCGACTGGGACGTCCTCGACGGCTATCCCGCCGGCACGGTGCCCGCCGGGCGGCGCGGCGGCGTCCTGCTGCCGTGGCCCAACCGGCTGTGCGACGGGCAGTGGACCTGGGAGGGGCGGCAGCTGCAGCTCGACGTCGCCGCGCCCGGCAAGCCCGCCGCCCACGGCCTGGTCACCTGGCAGACGTGGTCGGTGCTGGCCCGCCACTCCGACGCCGTCACCGTCGGCACCGTCGTCGAGGCCCGGCCGGGGTATCCGTTCCGCCTGGCGGCCGCCGTCGACCACGCCCTCGCGCCCGGCCGGCTCACCGTCACCGTCCGGGTCCGCAACGCCGGTGACCGGCCCGCGCCCTTCGGCGTCGGCATGCACCCCTACCTCTCCGTCGGCGCCACGGAGGACGGCGGCATCGGCGACGCCGAGCTCACCGTCCCGGCGCGCACCGCCCTCGACCTCGACGGCGGCCTGCCCACCGGCACCCGCCGGCCCTTCGACGGCGCCGTCGGCCGGATCGGGGAGCGCGCGCTCGACGACGCCGTCACCGACCTCGACCGCGACGACGACGGATGGGCCCGGGTCCGGCTCCGCGGTGCCGCCGGCACGCTCGAGCTGGCCGTCGACCGGTCCTGGCCGTGGCTGCAGGTCTACAGCGGCGACACGCTCCCCGAGGGCCAGCGGCGCCGCAGCCTCGCGGTCGAGCCGATGACCTGCCCGCCCAACGCGCTGGCCGACGGCGTCGACCTCGTCGTCCTCGACCCGGGGGAGAGCTGGGCCGGCACGTGGACGCTCACCTGGACGGTGGCCTGAGGTGCGGGTCCAGGAGCTGTGGCGCTACCCGGTCAAGTCGCTGCAGGGCGAGCGGCTCGACGCCGTCGACGTCGGGCCCGAGGGCCTGACCGGCGACCGGCAGTGGGCGCTGTTCGACGCGTCCACCGGCTTCGGCCTCACCGCCCGCCGCCACCCGGACCTGCTGTTCGCCTCCGGCCGGATGCGCGCCGACGGCCGCGTCGAGGTGGTCCTCCCCGACGGCACGGTCACCGTCGACGACGCCGTGCTGTCGGACTGGCTCGGCCGGCCGGTGTCGCTGCGGTCGGCGGACGCCGAGCGCGGGCCGCGGCAGTACGAGAACCCCGCAGTGGTCGGCGAGGACGCCGAGTACGACTGGGACGCCTTCGAGGGCGCCCGCGGCGCCTTCCACGACAGCTCGCGCATCCGCGTCTCGCTGGTCTCCACCGGCACGCTGGGCACCTGGGACCGGCGGCGGTTCCGCGCCAACGTGCTGCTCGACGGGGAGGGCGAGGACGACCTGGTCGGGTCGACCGTGCGGCTGGGGACGGCGGTGCTCGACGTCGTCAAGCCGGTCAGCCGCTGCGTGATGGTGACCCGCCCGCAGCCCGGCGGCATCGCCCGCGACAACGGCGTCCTCAAGACCATCCACCGGCAGCGCGGCGGTGAGCTGGCCGTCGGCGCCCTGGTCCCCGTGCCGGGCCGGGTGGCGGTCGGCGACGCGCTCGCGCGGCTCTGAGGGCACCATCGCAGTCGTGCGCACCGTGGAACTGCGACCCGGCGAGGACTCCATCCGCCTCGGGCAGCTGCTCAAGCTCGTCGACGCCGTCCCGACCGGCGCCCAGGTGAAGGACGTGCTGGTCACCGGCGACGTCCGCGTCAACGGGGAGCCCGAGGACCGCCGCGGCCGGCAGGTGCGCCGCGGCGACGTCGTCTCGATCCCCGGTGCCGACGACGTGCGCGTCGCGTGACGGCCGCGGCGGGTTCCACGTGGAACGAGGACCGGGGCGCCTTCGCGGTGCCGCGCTGGCCCGAGGCCGCCCCTCCCGGGCCGGACTTCGACGCGATCCGGGCGGAGTTCGACGTCCCGGAGGACTTCCCGCCCGAGGTGGTCGCCGAGGCCGAGCGGGTGGCCGCGGAGCTGCCCCTGCCCGCCGACGACGCCACCGGCCTGCCGCTGGTCACCGTCGACCCACCGGGCAGCCGTGACCTCGACCAGGCCGTGCACCTCGCCCGGGAGGACGGCGGCTACGTCGTTCGCTACGCCATCGCCGACGTCGGCGCGGTGGTCGCCCTCGGCGGCGCGCTCGACGCCGAGGCCCGCCGCCGCGGCCAGACCCTCTACAGCCCCGACCGGCGCACGCCGCTGCACCCGCCGGTCCTGAGCGAGGGCGCGGCCAGCCTGCTGCCCGGCCAGGACCGCGCCGCGGCGCTGTGGACGATCCGCCTCGACGCCGACGGCGGGGTGCGCGCGGTCGACCTGCGCCGCGCCCGCGTCCGCAGCCGCGCCCAGCTCGCCTATCCCGACGTCCAGGCGCAGGCCGACGCCGGCACCCTCCCCGACGCGATCGCCCTCCTGCCCGAGATCGGCCGGCTGCTCGAGCAGGGCGCGGCCGACCGCGGCGCCATCGAGCTCGGCACCCCCGAGCAGCAGGTGGTGCACGGCCCCGACGGCGGCTGGACGCTCGTGGCCCGCGCCGACCTCCCCGTCGAGGGGTGGAACGCGCAGATCTCGCTGCTCACCGGCCGCGTGGCGGCCCGGCTCATGCTCGACGGCGGCGTCGGCGTGCTGCGCACCCTCCCGCCGGCCCGCCCGGAGGACGTCGAGCGGCTGCGCCGGCTGGCCCCGGCGCTCGGGGTCGACTGGCCGGCCGGGACCGGGGCGGGTCAGGTGCTCGCCGGCCTCGACGTCGCCGACCCCCGCCACGCGGCGTTCCTCGAGGAGGCCGCCGCGCTGCTGCGCGGCGCCGCGTACACCCCGTTCGACGGCGCCCCGCCGGAGCAGACCGGCCATGCCGGCGTCGGCTCGACGTACGCGCACGTCACCGCCCCGCTGCGCCGGCTGGTCGACCGGTTCGCCACCGAGGTCTGCCTCGCCCTGGCCGCCGGCCGCGAGCCCGACCCCGCGGTGCGCGCCGCGCTGCCGGAGCTGCCCGGCCTCATGGCCACGTCCGACCGGCGCACCCGGTCGGTCGAGCGGGCCGCCGTCGACGCCACCGAGGCGTGGCTGCTCGCCGGCCGCGAGGGCGCGCTGTTCGACGCCGTCGTGGTCGACGCCGACGGCGACCGCGGCACCGTCGTCCTCGCCGAGCCGGCGATCCGCGGCCGCTGCGTGGGGACCGCGCTGGAGCCCGGCTCCCGCGTGCGGGTGCGGCTCACCGAGGCCGACGTCGCCCGCCGGTCGGTGCGCTTCGAGGTGGTCGCGTGACCCGCGAGCCGTACCTCGCCGAGCGCCTGCAGGGCTTCGGGACGACGGTGTTCGCCGAGATGAGCGCCCTGGCGGTGGCCACCGGCTCGATCAACCTCGGCCAGGGCTTCCCCGACGCCCCCGGGCCGGCCGAGGTCCTCGACGTCGCCCGCGCCGCGATCGGCACGATGGCCGACCAGTACCCGCCCGGCCCCGGCACCCCGGAGCTGCGGACGGCGATCGCCGCGCACGTCGCGCGCTTCCGCGGGCTGGCCTACGACGCCGACACGGAGGTGCTGGTCACCGCCGGCGCCACCGAGGCGCTCAGCGCGGCGATGCTGGCGCTGGTCGAGCCCGGCGACGAGGTGGTCGTCTTCGAGCCGGTCTACGACAGCTACGCCGCGGCCGTGGCGATGGCCGGTGGCGTGCTGCGCCCGGTGCCGCTCACCCCGCCGCCGGCCGACACCGACGGCGCGGTCTGGACGTTCGACCCCGCCGACCTGCGCGCCGCCGTCACCCCGCGGACGAAGCTGCTGCTGCTGAACACCCCGCACAACCCGACCGGCAAGGTCTTCAGCCGCGCCGAGCTGGACCTGGTGGCCGAGGTGGTCCTCGCGGCCGGCCTGCTGCTGGTCACCGACGAGGTCTACGAGCACCTGGTCTTCGACGGTGCCGCGCACGTCTCGCCGGCCACGCTGCCCGGCCTGCGCGACCGCACGCTGGTCGTCGGCAGCGGCGGCAAGACGTTCAGCACCACCGGCTGGAAGGTCGGCTGGGCCTGCGGGCCGGCGCCGCTGGTGGCCGCCGTCCGCACCGCCAAGCAGTTCCTCACCTACGTCAACGCCGGGCCGTTCCAGCCGGCGGTCGCCGCGGGCCTGGCCCTGCCGGACGCCTACTTCACCGGGATCGCCCGCGACCTGCAGCGGCGCCGCGACGTGCTGGTCGCGGGGCTGCGGGCGGCCGGCCTGCCGACGATCAGCCCGGAGGCCACCTACTTCGCCACCGTCGACGTCCGCGGCGTGCAGCCCGACGGTGACGGCCTCGCGTTCTGCCGGGCGCTGCCCGAGCGCGCCGGCGTGGTGGCGGTCCCGGCCGGGGTCTTCTGGACGGCGGGTCACGCGCACCTCGGCCGCCACCTGGTGCGGTTCGCCTTCTGCAAGCGCGACGAGGTGCTCGACGAGGCGGTCGACCGGCTGGGCAGGATGAGCGCATGAGGTTCGGGGTCGTCCAGCACGACATCGTCTGGGAGGACCGGGAGGCCAACTACTCCCGGCTGGCGCCGCAGGTGGCCCGCGCGGCCGCCGCCGGGGCGGAGCTCGTGCTGCTCAGCGAGACGTTCTCCACCGGGTTCTCCATGACACCCGGCATCGGCGAGCCCGAGGACGGCCCGTCGGCGTCCTTCCTGCGGGCCCAGGCCGCCGAGCACGGCGTGTGGGTGGCCGGCACCTGCCCGGAGATCGCGCCCGGCGCGGAGCTGCCCTACAACTCCTTCGTCCTCGCCGGCCCCGACGGCACGGTGCACCGCTACCGCAAGCTGCACCCGTTCACCCACGGCGGCGAGGCCGAGCGCTACCGCGCCGGCGACGGCCCGGTGACGGTGACGATCGGCGGGCTGCGGGTCACCCCGTTCGTCTGCTACGACCTGCGCTTCGCCGACGTCTTCTGGGCCGCCGCGCAGGACACCGACGTCTACCTGGTGACGGCGAACTGGCCCTCGGCGCGCCGGCACCACTGGACGACGCTGCTGCGGGCGCGCGCCATCGAGAACCAGGCCTACGTGGTCGCCTGCAACCGCGTGGGTACCGGCGGCGACGGTCTGCACCACGCGGGTGACAGCCGGGTGGTCGACCCGATGGGCGAGGTGCTGGCCGCCGCCGCGGGGGGCGAGACGCTCGTGCTGGCCGACGTGGAGGCCGCCGAGGTCACCGCCACCCGCGAGCGGTTCGCCTTCCTGGCCGACAGGCGCGGCTAGCGCACCGGACCCGAACGGGTCTGGTCGACGACGATCTGCTCCCGCTGCACCTGCTCGGTGACCCGCTCCTGGCCCTGCACGACCTCGGTGGCCAGCCGGACCCGCTCGACCGGCACGACCTCCACCGACACCACCGGGCGCTCGGCGTGCAGCACGATCTCCTCGGGCAGCCCGCCGAGACCCGTCCCGGGTTGCACGGTGCCGGGCTGTGCCGTCTCCGCGTACTGCTGACCGCCCGCGGGGGCGAGCGACTCACCGGGGACGTCGGGGGCGTCGAGCGGCACGTGCTCGACGCGGATCTCCTCGCGGCGGATCGGCACGGTCACCTGCACCTCCTCGGTGACCACGTACTTGACCAGCCGCACGCGCGTGGCGGCCACCTGCTCGGTGCCGACCCGCAACTGCTCCTCGCTGCGCGCCATGGCTCCGTCGGTCACCGCCCCGCCGGTCACCGCCCCGCCGGCGTGCCGGGGGGCGTGCTCCGCCGCGGGCGGCGGAGCCGCCTGCTCCGTGGTGGTCCGCATGCCCGCGGCCGGCTGGGGGACGGGGCGGGTGCCCTGGTCGGCCACCGCGCCGGCGGCCGCCGAGGCACCGCTGCCCGGCGCACCGGTCTGGGCGGACGTGCCGGCGGCCGGCGGCTCGTTGCTGACCGCGGTGTCCCGCCTGTCGACGCCGGCCGCGCCGGTGGCGGGTACGTCGGTGGCGGGCCCGGCGTCCGAGCGGGTCGGCCCGCTGCCGGCCTGTGACCACGGCTGCCCGGTGGGGACGTCGGGGCCCGGCTCTGCGGTGCCGCCGGGCTGTGCCGTGCCGCCCGTCAGGCCGTAGTGCTCCCGCAGCGCCGCCTCGTCCTCGGGGCCGAGGTGGTCCCCGCCGGTGATCGGGGCGTGCTTCACGGTGTCCTTGTGCACCGGCACGCTGAGGACGCCGTCGCCGAAGGTGGCCTGCGTGGCCGGGACGATGGAGTGCTTGGTGCCGAACAGCCCGGTGCTCACGGCCACCCAGGTGGGCGCGCCGGTGCGGTCGTCGACGAAGAAGCTCTCGACGGTGCCGATCTTCTCGCCGTCGGGCCCCTGGACCGTGCTCCCGATCGCCGCGGACAGGTCTCGCTCGCTCAACACGCTGCTCGCCTCCTCCGTCGACGCCACGGTCTGGCGTCTTCCGCGGGGGAGTGCCCGGTCCGGGGTGCCCCGACACCCCGCGGACGCCTACCGTCGACCCGGACGATCATCCAAGAGGAGGACGACGTGGGCAGCGGACAACTCGAGGTCGAGCGCAAGTTCGAGGCGGGGCCGGACGTCGTCCTCCCCGACCTGACCGTCGTCGACGGCGTGTCGTCGGCCGGGGACCCGGTCACGCACGAGCTCGACGCCACCTACTTCGACACCCCGGACCTGCGGCTGGCCCGCGCCCGGATCACCCTGCGCCGGCGCACCGGCGGCACCGACGCCGGCTGGCACCTCAAGCTGCCCACCGCCGTGGCCGGCTCCCGCCGGGAGCTGCACGCCCCGCTGGGCACCCGGCGCACGCTCGTGCCGCGCCCGGTCACCGACCCGGTGACCGCCGTGCTCCGCGGCGCGAAGCCGGCGCCGGTGGCCACCCTGCAGACGACGCGGCAGGTCACGCACCTGCTCGGCGACGGCGGCACGGTGCTCGCCGAGGTCGCCGTCGACACGGTGACCGGCACGGCGCTGGCGCCCGACCCCGAGACCCCGGCGACCGTCATGACCTGGCGCGAGATCGAGGTGGAGCTCGTCGAGGGCGATCCCACCCTGCTCGACGGCGTCACCGCGGCCCTGGGCGCGGCCGGCATCCGGCCCTCCGACCTCCCGTCCAAGCTCACCCGGGTGCTCGCCGACCGGCTCGCCGCGCTGACCCCCGCCCCGGCCGTCCGCCCGGCCGTCCCGGACGCGCAGTCCGGCAAGAAGGGGAAGAAGGGCAAGAAGCAGGCCACGGGGCCGACGGCCGCCGAGGTCGTCCTCGGCGCCCTGCGCGGCCAGGTCCAGGCGCTGCAGACCGCCGACATCGGCGTCCGCACCGGCGACCCCGAGGGCGTGCACGACCTGCGCGTGGCCTGCCGCCGGATCCGCAGCATCCTCGCCGCCTTCCGGTCGGTGCTCGACCGCACCGCCACCGACCCCGTCCGCGACGAGCTGCAGTGGGTCGGCGCCGCGCTCTCCGGCGCCCGCGACGGCGAGGTTGCGCTCGAGCACCTCAAGGCCGTCGTGGCCGCGCAGCCGGTCGTCCTGGTGCGCGGCCCGGTCGCCGCGCGGCTGCAGCAGACCGAGGTCGCCGACGTCGAGCGGGGCCGCAAGGCGGCGGTGCGGGCGCTGTCGGACCGCCGGCACCTGGCGCTGCTCGACACCCTGGACGGCCTGCTCACCGACCCGCCGCTGGCCGAGGCCGCCGGCGAGCCCGGGCGCACCGTCCTCGCCGACGCCGTCAAGCGCACCGGCAAGCGGCTGCAGGCGCGCATCGACGAGGCCCGCGCCCGCGAGCAGGAGGATCCGGGCGCCCACGAGGAGGAGACCGAGCACGCGCTGCACGAGGTGCGCAAGGCGGCCAAGCGGGTCCGCTACACCGCCGAGGTCGCCGCGCCGCTGCTCGGGGCACCGGCCGAGGCGCTCGTGGCCTGCATGAAGGAGGTGCAGGACGTGCTGGGCGAGGCGCAGGACACCGTCGTCGCCCGGCAGTGGTGCCTGCGGCTGGCCGCGGCCGCCGTCGGGGCGGGCGAGGACACCTTCGCCTACGGCCGGCTGCACGCGCTGGAGGAGCTGCGCGCCGAGCACGCCGACCAGCGGTTCTGGGCGATGGAGCCGACGCTGCGGGCCGCGGTCAAGGCCGTCCGGGCCTGACGGCGCCGATCCGCCGGCCGGGACGGGAACGTCCCGGCCCTCCCGGACGTGTCCTGCCGGGGTACCCACCGCCTGAGACGAAACGAGGCCCGTCCTGTCCCTGATCGCTCTGCTGGGGTTCGGGACGGTCGTCCTGCTCGCCCTCCTGGTGCTGCACGGCTACCTCTGGTGGCGCCTGGTCCGGAGCACCACCCGGCCGGGACGCACGCGGCGGCTGCTCACCTGGGTCACCGTCGTCCTCGCCCTGCTGCCCGCCGCGGCGGTGCTGACCCGCCGCAGCCTGTCCCTGTCGGCCCAGGAGCCGCTGGCCTGGGTCGGCTTCACCTGGCTCGGCCTGGCCTTCTACCTCTTCCTCGCGCTGCTCGTCCTCGAGCCGGTGCGGCTGCTGCTGCGCCGATGGGCCCGTCGACCGGCCGCCGTCCCCGTCCCCGTGGGCGCCCCGGCCGCGGAGGAGCCGACACCTGACGAGTCCGCTCCCGTCGATCCGTCGCGGCGGCTGTTCCTCGCCCGCTCGCTGGCCGTCACCGCGGGCGCGGTCGCGCTCGGCACCGCCGGCACGGGCGTCTACGCCGCCAACTCCACTCCCGTCGTGCGGCGCGTGCCCATCACGCTGCCCCGGCTGGACCCGGCCCTCGACGGGCTGCGGATCGTCACCTTCTCCGACGGCCACCTCTCGGCCACCTACGGCGGGCGGCGCTTCGAGCGGCTGGTCGAGACGGTGAACGCCCAGCGCCCCGACGTCGTCGCGATCGTCGGGGACCTCGTCGACGGCGAGGTCGACGAGCTGCGCCGCGACGTCGCCCCGCTGGCGGACCTGGTGAGCGAGCAGGGCGTCTTCTTCGTCACCGGCAACCACGAGTACTTCGTCGACACCGCCGCGTGGCTGCGGCACCTGCCCACCCTCGGCGTCGACGTGCTGCGCAACGAGCGCGTCCCGATCACCCGCGGCGGTGCCTCCGTCGACCTGGCCGGGATCGACGACCGCACGGCGGCGTCCTCGGGACTGCCCGGCCACGGCGCTGACCTCGACGCCGCCCTCGACGGCCGCGACGACGCCACCCCGGTGGTGCTGCTGGCCCACCAGCCGTTCATGGTCGAGCAGGCGCAGGCCGCGGGGGTGGACCTGCAGCTGTCCGGCCACACGCACGGCGGGCAGCTGTGGCCCTTCGACTACGCGATCCGGCTCGACCAGCCCGCCGTCGAGGGGCTGTCCCGGCACGGCGACACCCAGCTCTACGTCACCTCCGGCGCCGGCTACTGGGGCCCGCCCATGCGCGTCGGGGCCCGGCCGGAGGTCACCGTGGTGGAACTGCGGGCACCGGGAGGGTGAACGCGAGAGACGTCTCATACGACATGACGTCCGCAGACGTCTTTCCCCGCATAGTCTGGCGGTCGTGACGGCAGCGACGGCGGGACCGAAGTACCTCTCGGTCCGGGAGCACCTCCGGCGCCGGGTCGCCGCGATGCCCGAGGGGGCGCTGCTGCCCCCGGAGCCGACGCTGTGCGCGGAGTACGGCGTCAGCCGGATCACGCTGCGCCGCGCCGTCGACGGCCTGGTCGCCGACGGCCATCTCGTGCGCGAGCAGGGCCGGGGCACCTACGTGACCCGGCCGGCGATCCGGCATGAGTACCGGGAGAGCTTCGTCCACCGCATCGCCGGCTGGAGTTCGGTGATGGCCGAGCAGGGCGCCCAGGTGGGCACCACGGTGCTCCAGCAGCGGGTGGTCCCGGCGCCCGCGACGGTCGCCGCCGAGCTCGCCCTCGACGTCGCCGAGGACGTCGTCGAGCTCGAGCGGCTGCGCAGCGTCGACGGCGCGCCCAACCACGTCGCGCACAGCTTCCTGCCCGCCGAGCTCTACCCGCGGGCCGCCGAGGAGGACTTCAGCGAGGGCTCGCTGTACGACTTCCTCCGGCGCGAGTACGGCGCCGACCTCGCGCACGCCCGCATCGTCGTCGACGTCGGCACCGCAGCCCCGGACGAGGCCGACCTGCTGCGGATCGCCGCCGGCTCCCCGCTGCTCGTCGTCCGCACCACCGTGCGCGACAGCGGTGGGAACCCGCTGGTGCACAGCTTCTCCCGCCTGCGGCCCGACGTCAGCCAGGTCGAGTTCGAGGTCTCCGTCACCGGCCGCTGAGCGCCGTCAGCCGCGGCTCGAGGTCGAGCACCATCCGCACGAAGCGGGCCCGCCGCGCCGCGTAGGCCAGCAGCTCGTCGGTGACCGGCTCGAACAGCACGTGCAGCGGCATGCCGGTGCACGGGTAGCGCAGCAGGGCGGCCGCCAGCACCGCGGTCTCCAGGTCGGCCAGGGGGACGTCGACCCCCTCGTCGGCCAGCCCCCGCGCGTAGCCGGCCAGCGCGGGCCCGAGCAGGGCGGGCACCTCGTCGGCCGGGCCCAGCCCGCACTCCGCCCGGCCGAAGACCAGCGGGACGACGTCGAAGCCGGCCGGTGCGGGCCCGGTCATGGCCCAGTCCACCAGCACGAACGTGTCCGGTGCCGCCGCCGGCCGGAGCAGGTTCATCGGCGTCGCGTCCCCGTGCGCGGGGAGCACCGGCAGCGGCGCGAGCCGGGCGTGCACGTCGTCGACCCGGCGGGCCAGGCCGCACACCTCGTCGCGCAGCGCGGCGACCTCCGGGACGCCGAACAGCGGCGTGGCCCACGTGGCGTCGTCGAGCAGCCAGGGGACCGCCCAGGTGCCCAGCTGCTCGTCGCGGTAGGTGGTCAGGAAGTCCCCGCCCGGCAGCGACGGGGTCGGGCGGCCGCGGCGCCGGGCGGCCAGGCGGCCGAGCGCCTCCGCGGCCCGCTCGGTGTCGGCCGCCGTCCACGGGGCCTCCACCGGGTCGGCGTCCTCGAGCCACAGCGTCAGCCGGTCCTCCGGCTGCTCCTCGACGGCCACCACGGCCGGCGGGCGCAGTCCCGGCGGCGCGTCGTCGGCGACCCCGGAGGCCAGGACGTCGGCCTCCAGCCGCCAGGGGATGAGGACGTCGAGGTGGGCGCGGGCGTCGTCGGGCATCTGCGGCGGCAGGCCGTAGCGGGCGGACTGCAGCTCCTTGGCGACCAGGCGCAGCTCCACCGGCGCCCCCGACCCGTCGCGGCCGGTGATCCGGACCCGGGTGAGGCCACGGGTCGTGGGCGCGCTGACGTCGTGGGGGAGCGGCCGGCAGTCGACGTCGTCGACCTCGAGGCCGCGGTCACCGGTCCAGCGGCGCAGGGCGGGCAGCAGGACACCGGGGGTCGTGCCGCCGGGCAGGAAGGTGACCGGGGAGGTCGTCATCGCGGGCTCCGTGGGATGATGGTCAAGCAACTTGTCCACCTGAGGAGAGGGTGGGGCACCGTGCCCGGTCCCGTCAACGGGCCGCCGCTCGTCATGGCGCTGTTCGAGACGGCGGTGAAGCAGATCCGCGACGACCTGTACGCGCTCAGCGCCGCGCGGTTCCCCGGCCTGCGGATGCGGCACTACCGGTTGCTGTCCCTGCTGCCCCCCGGGGGCGAGCGGCTCAGCCGCCTGGCCGCCGACAGCGGCCTGACCAAGCAGGCCCTGGCCCAGACGCTGGCCCCGCTGGAGGCCGGCGGGTACGTCGAGGTCGTCCCCGACCCCTCCGACGGGCGGGCCCGGCTGGTCCGGCACACCGACCGCGGCCGGGAGGTGGATGCGGCGGCGCGCGACCGGCTCGAGGCCGTCGAGCGGGAGTGGGCGCGCCGGGTGGGGGAGGAGCGCTACGCCGTCGCCCGGGCGGTGCTGGCCGACCTCGCACCGGGTCCGGACGGGCCGTCGGCGCCGGTTACCGTCGAGGAGTGACCAGCGCCAGCGGAACCCGGGAGGTGGCCGCCCCGCGCAGCCGGGTGTGGCGGGCGCTGGCCGTGCTGGAGCCCTACTGCGCCGTCTGCGACGTCTCCTACGTCGTCGAGGGCCAGGCGTCGGGCCCGGGCGCCCGGTTCGTCTGCGTCCCCGGCCGGCTCGCCGCCGACGAGACCCCGCGCGACGGCGCCCCCCGCGGCGAGATCGTCGAGTGGGAGCCCGAGCGGGTGGTCACCACCCGGCTGGAGCTGACCCCCGAGACGTGGACGACGCGCATCGAGCTCGCCGACGCCGGCGACGACGCCACCCTGGTCACCATCACGCTCACCCACGCGCCGAAGCGGCCCCGGCTGGCCGACCGGCTGGCCCGCCGCGCCATGCAGCAGATGACCCAGCGGACCGTCGACGGCGAGCTGGCCAAGCTGCCCGCGCACGTCGAGCAGGTGGCAGCGGACTGAGACGGCGCGCCGGGCGTCGCTCGACTAGGGGAATCCCCGCATCACTCCAGGGCGGCCGGGTACACGAGTGAGCCGTGCAGCGGCGTGGTGCCCCGGCGTCGCCGGCTCGGCAACGCCGTTCGAGTCATCTGAGGAGTTGGCTGTGGAGATCATCGGTCTGATCGTGGCGGGACTCATCATCGGCCTGCTGGGCAAGTTCGCCGCCCCCGGGGCGCGGGACAACACGCCTCTGTGGCTCACCGTGCTGTGCGGGATCGGCGGCGTGCTGATCGGCTACTACGTGGCCGGCGCCCTCGGTGTCGCGTCGACCGACGGTGTCGACTGGATCCGGTGGATCATCTCCATCATCGTCGCCGCCGTGCTCGTGGTGGCGGCCTCCACGCTCACCGGTCGCAACCGCGGTGCCGTTCGTCGCTGATCACGACGGCCCCCGGGGGAGTCAGAGCTCGACCGACTCCCCCGGGGCCAGCCGGCCGTAGGGGGTGGGCGTCCCCGGGCCGCGCTCTCCCAGCAGCCCGCCCATCAGCCCCAGCCCGGTGTCGTTGAGCAGCCCGTCGTGCAGGGCCCACGCCTGGTCGGCGTCGACCGCGCGCACGTAGTCGATCACCTCCGACGCCTTGCACCACGGCGCGTGCAGCGGCACCAGCAGCGTGGCCACCGGGGTCCCCGGCACCGTGAACGCGTCGCCGGGGTGGAACACCAGGCCACCGACCAGGAACCCGACGTTGTGCACCCGGGGCAGCTCCGGGTGGACCACCTCGTGCCACTCCCCGTGCACCTGGACGTCGACGCCGGCGACGGTCAGCGCGTCGCCGTCACCCACCGCGTGCACCCGCCCGTCCGGGCCGCCCAGCAGCTCGGCGACGGACCGGTTCGTCCACACCTCGAGCGCCGGGTCGGCGTCCATCGCCGCGCGCAGCCGGTCGGGCACCACGTGGTCGGGGTGCTCGTGCGTCACCAGGACCGCGGTCGCCCCGTCGAGGACCGCGGGATCGGTGAAGGCGCCCGGGTCGATGACCAGCCGCCGCTCGCCGTCGCTGATCGCGACGCAGGCGTGCCCGTGCTTCGTCAGCTCCATGACGTCAGCTCCATGACCGCATCCTGCCGTCGTGTCCGCCGGTCCGCCGCCTCACCCGGACGGGTGAACGCCGCGCCGCCCGGCTGACCGGCCGCCGGGCGCCTGCCGACCTCCCTGGCATGGCCCCCACCGCCGCCGCACGGCCCACCGCCCCCACCGCCACGGCCCCCACCGCCACGGCCCCCACTGCCTTCGCCGCCACTCCGTACGTCGCCGCCCGCAGCCGCGCCCACGGCCCGACCGCCGCCCTCTGGCACGCCGTCGAGCTGCACCGGCCGGCCGCCGAGGTCGACGGCGCCTGCGAGCTCACCCTCTGCGGCACGCTCGCCCGCGTCACCCTCGACGAGGAGTGGCCGACGTCGGCCCGCGACGTCTGCGTCCCCTGCGTCGCCCTCGCCGGCGGGCGCTGACACCCCGGCCCCGGGCCGGCCCCTAGGCCCCCTCGGCGAGCTCCGCGCGCAGCCGAGCCAGCAGGTCCGAGCGGGTGCCGGCGCCCAGGCGCTGGCGCATCCGCGAGACGTGGTGCTCCACCGTCTTCGCCGAGATGTAGAGCCGGCCGCCGATCTCCCGGTAGGTCCGTCCCTCCACCACCAGCCGGGCCACCTGCCGCTCCCGGTCGCTGAGCGTGCCGGTCAGCACCGGCGCCGCGGGCGCGGCGTCCTCCCCGGTCTCGCCCGGCGCCTCGTCCGCCGCCTCGTTCCTCGCCTCGTTCCTGGACTGGCCGTCCGCGGGGTCGACCAGTGACCGCGCGCAGGCCAGCAGCGTCGCCCGCGCCCGCGGGTCGGTGACCCGCGCGGCGGCCTGGCCCGCCAGCCGGGAGCCGTCCCAGCCGAGCCCCGCCGTCCCGAGCGCCTCGGCCGTGGCGACCACCGCGGTCGGGTCGATCTCGTCGGTCAGCACGTGCAGCCACGTCCGCCCGGCCTCGGCCAGCGTGGCGGCGTGCGGGCTGGTCCGGGCCGCGGCCACCAGCGCGGCGGCGTGCGGCCGCAGGGCGGCCGGGTCGTCGGTGATGATCGCCGCCTGGGCGCCGCTCCAGTGCAGCGGCGTCGACCACAGCTCCGGGTCGCCCAGCCGCCGCAGCAGCGCCTGTGCCTCCGCGAGGTGGGAGCGCAGCCGGTCACCGTCGCGCAGCCGGGCCGCGGCCACCACCAGCTCCCCGAGCGGCAGCAGCGTGAACAGGTCCACCGGGTGCCGGACGACGGCCTCGCGCGCCCGCACCCACGCCCGCACCAGCCCCGGGACGTCGCTGCTGCGGCGCGCGATGCCCACCTCGAGGGCCTGCAGGAAGACCTCGTCGCGCGGCTCGAGGAGGCCGTCGTCCTGGGCCTCGGCCATGAGCTCGCGGGCCCGCGCCATCCGGCCGGCCAGCATGGCGATCCACGCCAGCAGCAGCCGGTGCCGCGGGCGGGCCGGCCGGCCGCCGAGGTCGGTGTCCACCGCCCGCTGCAGCACCGACTCGGCCACCGTCAGCTCGCCGCAGTGCAGGGCCACCAGGGCGGCCAGCGCCGAGGGGGTGTCCACCAGCAGCGCGGTCCGGCCCACCGGCTCCAGCAGCGCCGCGGCGCGGGTCAGCGTGGACAGCGCCGCCGCCACGGTGTCGCCGGCGTCCGTGCCCGAGCGCAGCGAGTCGGTGATGCCCTCGGCCATCAGCTGCTCGCTGACCGAGACCATCGTCGGCACCGCGGCCGCTCCACCGCGTGCCTCGGCGACCACGCGGGCCGCCGCCTCGCGGTCGCCGGTGGCCAGCAGCGCCAGGGCGGCCGACCCGGCGTGCTCGGCGCCGGCCAGCCGGTAGAGCTCGGCGGCCCGGCCCAGCAGCCCGCGGCGCGCCAGCACCGCCGCGACCACCCCGGCGGCGCGCGGGCGGTCGGCGGCCGCGGGGTCGGCGAGGGCGGCGTCGGCCCACCGCACCGCGCCGTCGAGGTCCCCGGTCAGGGCGGCGGCCTGCGCGCGGCGGGCGGCCAGCCCGGCGACCGGGGCCCCGCTGTCCGCGGCCGCCCCCAGCAGCTGCCCGGCCAGGGCGGGGTCGGCGGTGAGCGCGGCGTCGGCGTGCCGCTCCAGCAGGGCCGCCGCGCGCGGGTCGCGCACCCGCTCGGCGGCCAGGCCCAGGGCCAGCCCGACCGGCTCCTCGCCGCGCTCGACCAGCAGGCCGAGCAGCGCCCGGCGGGTGCGCCGCGTGACGTCGGCGGGGGTGGCGGCCAGCAGCACCTCCTGCGCCAGCGGCACCACCCGGCCGTCGGGGAGGAGCCACCCGGTGGCCCGGCCCGCGGCGATGAGGTCGGCCACCCGCGCCACCGGCACGTCCAGCAGCCCGCCGAGGACGTCGTCGTCCAGCGGCGCCCCGGCCGCGACGGCGTGCAGCAGGTCCCGGGTCCGCTCGTCGAGCGCGTCGAGGTCGGCGTGCAGCAGCGCCGAGACCTCCTCGGGGGTGCGGCTGGGATCTACGGCCCCCGGCCGGCCCCCGCGCCGCGCGAGCGAGCGCAGCAGGCAGTGCACCAGCGCGGGCAGCCCGCCGGTCCGGGCGAGGACGGCGTCGCTGAGCGCGGGCGTCGCGGCCGGGCCCAGGCAGGCGCGCGTCCACCCGTCGACCCCGGCGCGGTCGGCGTGCCCGAGGACCACGGAGTGCCGGTGTCCGGGGACCGCCTCGGCGACGTCGGCCAGGAGCGCGGTCAGCTCGGCGGGGCGGGGCCAGGGCCGCGCGGCGACGACGACGCGGCCGGCCGGGTGGGCGAGGGCGCGCCGCACGCGGTCGGCGACCTCCGCGGACATCCGGTGGGCGTCGTCCACGACGAGGACGAAGCCGCCGGGGAGCCCGTCCGGGTCGGCGGTGCGCCCGTCGAGGACCGTCAGGCCGGCGCGCCGGTGGACCGCGGCGAGGTCGTCGAGGAGGTGGGTCTTGCCGGTCCCGGCCGGGCCGGTGACGACGACGGCGCGGGCCCCGGAGGCCCGGAGCACGGCCTCGGTCGGCCCGAGGGCGGCTGCGAACGACGGGCGCGGGCCGGGGACGCGGGCGGTCGCGGCGGTGGAGTGCACGCCGGTGCTCACGGGGTCTCCGGGGTGTCGGTCGTCCCGGTGTCGGTGCTGCCGGTGTCGGTGTCGGCCGTGGTGGTCTCCTCGGCGGGGGTGCTGTCCTCGGCCGGCGGGGGATCGGGGACCGGCTCGGGGTCCGGCGGTGGCGTCGTCGTCTGGGTGGGTGGCGTCGTCTGGGGAGGCGGCGCCGTCTCCGTCGGCGGGTCGGGGGTCGCCACGGGCGGCGGCGTCGTGGGCGGCGCCGTGGTCGGCGTCGTGGTGCCGGGTGCCGAGGTCTGCGGCGGGGTGCCGGCAGCGGTCACGGGCGCGGTCGTGCCCGGCGCGGTCGTACCCGTCGCCGGCGGCTGCGTCCCCTGCGCCGCGGCGGTGTCCGCGGGCGAGGGAGCCGCGGCGGCGGTCGTGCCCCCGGCGGCCGTGGAGGTCGCCGCACCGGTCGGGGTGGTGGCGCTGCCGGCGGCGGTGCCGGTGGCGGTCGCGGAGCCGGGCACCGAGCCCGTCGCCGCGGTCGGGACCGCGCCGGGGGTGCCCGGTGCCGCGGCCGGGCCGTCGCCCGCCGTCCCGCCGGCGGCCGAGCGCGGCCGGGGGGCCACCGTCCCGCCGCCGTCCACGACGGCTCCGCCGGCGGGCGCGGGGGACGCACCGGTCGGGGCGGGACCGGCGCCCTCCGCGGCGTCCGCCTGGGCGACGGGGCCGCTCGGGTCGGGCGCCGAGGTGTCCCCGGCGCCGAGCACGCCGGCGAGGGCCGGCGGCAGCACGAGCAGCAGCGCCATCAGCACGCCCACCACCAGGGTGCGCCGGCCGTGGCGCGGCCGGGCGGGTCCGTCGGGGCTCCCGGCGGGGCGTCGGGCACCGGCGGGTCCCCGCGGCGGGGCGGTGGGCGCGCGGTGCCGGTCGGCGCGGGGCGCCGCGTCGTCGACGGCGAGCAGCACGGGGGCGGGTGCCGCGACGGCGGCCGTGGTCGCCTCCGTGGCGGGCGTGTCCGCGGTGAGCGCCTCGGCGGCGAGGCCGGCCGCGCCCAGGGCGGCGGTGAGCGCCGGGTCGGCGCCGAGGACCAGCGGCCGGCCGAGCTCCCCGGAGAGCACCTCGGCGACCAGCGGGATGCGCGACCCACCGCCGGTCAGCACCACCGCGTCCAGGTCTCCGGCGTCCAGGCCGGCGGCCTCCACCGCGGCGGTGAGCCGCCCGGCCGACTCCTCGACGGGCCCGGCGACCAGCTCGTCGAGCTCCTCCCGGGTGATCCGCACGGTCTCGGTCCCGGCCGTCACCCGGGCGGCGGTCTCGACCGCGAGGGCCTCCTTGGCCCCGACGCAGGAGCGGCGCAGCGCGGTGGCGGCCGGTGCGTCCAGGGCGCCGGTGAGGCACCCGCGGACGTGGCCGACGAGCAGGTCGTCGACGTCGCGGCCGCCCCAGGGGAGGGGAGCGGGCGGGGGCGCCAGGTGCACCGGGAGGGCGGCGTCGGCGTCGGCGGGGTCGGGGCCCACGACGGCGACGTCGAGGGTGGCCGCGCCGAGGTCGTAGACGGCGACGGTCGGCCGGTCCGGCAGCTCCCCGGCGGCGGTGTGCGCGGCGACGGCGGCGACCGCTGCGGAGACGAGGGTGAACCGCGGCGTGCCGGCCTCCTGCAGCGCGGCGGCCAGGGCGCCCCGGCGGTGGCCGGACCAGGACGGCGGCACGGTGACGACCGTCCAGGCGTCCGGCCGGCCCTCCCGCGCCTCGGCGAGTGTGCGCACCTGCCGCACCACGTCGGCCAGCACGGCGGCGGCGGGGACGGGGCGGCTCCCCAGGTACAGCGGCGTCGCGGCGCCCACCCGGGCCAGGACACGCACCGGCCCCCCGTCGGCGGGCGCGCCCATCCGGACGCCGTCGTCGGTGACCGCGAGCGCGGCGGGACCCGGCCCGGCGTCCCCCAGGGGGAGCGGCCGGGCATCCCCGGAGCCCCCGTCGCAGACCGCGGCGGCGACCGTCCCGTCGCCGATGTCGATGCCCAGCCCGTACTCGCCGTCGCGCACAGGTCCCCCCCGTCGCACCGTCGCCGGCCCACTCCTCGAGCCGGTACGTGACCGGACCGTATGTCGGACACGTCACAGCTGTCCCGCCCCTCCCCCGTGTCACTTCCTCCACGGCGGCAAGTGGGGGGCGACACCCCGGGGCCCCCTAACGGGGAGTCAGCGCGCACCCCCCAACGCGGTACCGAGGGAGGGGGCCGTCACCCGATGCCCGGCCGGGGAGGGGGCGGCTGGACTGCCCTCGCCAGCCGGCCGACGACGGACGGCTACCCGACACGGAGGACCAGCCATGACGAACCTCGCGAGTTCGCTGCTCGACTTCATCCTCGACCTGTTCCGCGACTCCGAGGCCGCCGAGGCGTACGCCGCCGACCCGGCCGGCGCGCTGGCCGCCGCGGGCGTGGACGCCACGCCGGCCGAGGTCGACGACCTCATGCCGATGGTGGCCGGGTACGCGCCGGTGAGCTGGGGCGGCGGGCACGGTGGCGGTCACGGCGGTGGCGGTCACGGCGGTGGCGGGCACGGCGGTGGCGGGCACAGCGATGGCGGGCACAGCGGTGGCGGGCACGGCGGTGGCGGGCACGGCGGCGGCCGTGACGAGGACGGCCACGGCGGCGGTCACGGCGGCGGTCACGGCGGGCGCGGCGACTGCGACGACGACGAGGCGCCCAGCCCCGCTCCCGCGCCCGCGCACTGCGACGACGACGAGGCCCCCACCGCCCCGCCCGCCCACGACCACGCACCGGCCCACTGGGACGACGACGACCACGGCGGTCACGGCGGTGGTCACGGCGGCGGCCACGGCGCCCCTGGTGGCGGCGGCGGCGGCCACGCGCCCGCCCCGGCCGGCGGCAGCGAGACGGTGGTCATCACCCACCTGCAGAACATCTCGGTGACCTACACCGACGTCGACGTGGAGATCGACGCGTCGCACAGCATCTGGGTCAGCGGCGACGCGCAGGCGATCTTCGGCGACGACAACGTCGTGTCCGACGACGGTGTGGCCGTGGGCGGCGACGTCGAGGGCGACGTCGACAACAGCGACGACGACGTCACCGTCACCGTCACCGACTCGGGCAACAGCTACGACGTCTCCGGCGACGGCAACTCCGTCGGCCACGGCAACACGACCGACAACTCCGTGGACGACTCGGACAACTCGGTCGACAACTCGGTGGACGTCGACAACTCGGTGAACGGGTCCTTCAACGGCAACGACCTGTCCGACAACTCCGGCCAGGACAACTCCGACAACTCGGTCAACGGGTCCTTCAACGGCAACGACCTGTCCGACGACGACGGCAACGGGTCGTTCAACGGGTCGCTGAACAACTCGGGCAACGACAACTCGGACAACTCCGACGACGACGGCATCGACGACTCGTTCAACGGCAACGACCTGTCGCAGGACAACTCGACGACCGACAACTCCGTCGACAACACCGACAACTCGGTCGACAACTCCGTCAACGACTCCCTGAACGGCAACGACCTGTCCCAGGACAACGACGGGATCGACGACTCCCTCAACGGGAACGACCTGTCCCAGGACAACGACGGCAACGGGTCGTTCAACGGCAACGACCTGTCCGACGACGACGGGATCGACGACTCGCTCAACGGCAACGACCTGTCCGACGACGACCTGGTCGACGTGGACGACTCGGGCAACGGCAACGACCTGTCCGACGACGACGGGATCGACGACTCGCTCAACGGCAACGACCTGTCCGACGACGACCTCGTCGACGACACGGCGGTCGTCGTCGTCGAGCCCGAGCCCGCCGTCTGATCCTCCCCACCCGCGCCCGGCCCCGGCGTCCAGCACGCCGGGGCCGGGCTGCTCCCTGTCCGCTCCCTGTCCGCAGCGGGCCCCCGGGTGGTATCACCGGGGCTCCGGAGGAGGTGGCCGTGGTCACACCAGAGCAGCTCGCCGACCGGGCGCTGGCACTCGCCGACGAGTGCGGGCGCCCGGACCTGCACCGCCGGCTCACCCAGGCCCGCGGCCGGCACGCGGCCCCCGGTGTGCGGGTGCTCGTCCTCGGCGAGCCCAAGCAGGGCAAGAGCTCCCTGGTCAACGCCCTGACCGGGGTGCCGGTCTGCCCGGTCGCCGACGACGTCGCCACGCTCGTGCCCACGGTCGTGCGCAACGGGGACGCCCCGCGGGCCACGCTCGTGCGGGCGGTCGGCCCGCCGTCCGGGGAGCCGGGGGCCGACGTCGCCACCGAGCGGGTGCCGGTGCCGGTCGAGACGGTCGCCGCCCGCGTCACCGGGCCCGGCGCCGAGCGGATCGTCCAGGCGGAGGTGGAGCTGCCGCGGCGGCTGCTCGCGGGCGGGCTGGAGCTGGTCGACACCGCCGGCGTCGGCGGCCTCGGCGTCGCGCACGCACTGACCACGCTCGACCTGCTGCCCACCGCCGATGCGGTCGTGTTCGTCTCCGACGCCAGCCAGGAGTTCACCGCGCCGGAGATGACCCTCCTCGAGCAGGCCACCGCGCTGTGCCCGACGGTCGTCTGCGTCCTGACCAAGACCGACGCCTGCCCCGACTGGCGGCGCATCGCCGACCTCGACCGCGGCCACCTCGCCGCCCGCGGGCTGGACGCGCCGCTGTTCGCCGTCTCCTCGACGCTGGCGCTGCTGGCCGTGCAGGCCCGCGACCGCGAGCTGCACGAGGAGTCCGGCCTCGCCCCGCTGGTCACCCACCTGCAGGACGAGGTGGCCGGGCGGGCCGCGACGCTGGCCCGCCGCTCCCTCGTGCACGACCTCACCGCGGTGACCGGCCACCTGTCGCTGGCGCTGCGCTCGGAGCTGCGCAGCCTGGAGGACCCGGCCTCGCGCGAGGCGCTGCTGGCCGAGCTGGACGAGGCCCGCACCGCCGTCGACGAGCAGCGCCGCCGCTCCTCGCGCTGGCAGCAGGTCCTGGGCGACGGCGTCACCGACCTCATGGCCGACATCGACCACGACCTGCGGGACCGCTCGCGGGTCGTGGTCCGCGAGGCCGAGGAGGTCATCGCCGCCCGCGACCCGGGCCCGGCCTGGCCGGAGATCACCGCGTGGCTCGACCAGCGGATCGCCGCCGCGGTGGCCGACAGCTACGTCTGGGCCGAGCAGCGGTCCCGGTGGCTGGCCGAGCAGGTGGTCGAGCAGGTCACCCGCGACGGCGGCGGCTCGGTCCCCGCGCTGGAGGTCGGCGCCGCCGGGGACGCGCTCGACACCCTCGTCGACCTGCCCGGCATGGACGACGGCAGCCTGACGCTGCGCGAGCGGACGCTGATCGGCCTGCGCGGCTCCTACACCGGCGTGCTGATGACCGGCCTGGTCACGAGCCTGGCCGGGCTGGCGATCATCAACCCGTTCTCGCTGGCCGCCGGCGTCGTGCTGGGCCGCAAGGCCTACAACGACGACGCCAAGCAGCGGCGGCAGCGGCGCGAGTCGGAGGCCCGCACGGCGGTGCGCCGGCACCTCGACGAGGTGGTGTTCCAGGTCGGCAAGCACCTCAAGGACCGGCTGCGCACGGTGCAGCGCACGCTGCGCGACCTGGTCACCGACACCACCGACGAGACCGCCCGCACCCTCGCCGACGCGGTCAAGGCGGCGCAGCGCGCGGCCAAGGAGGCCACCGCCGACCACGAGGCCCGCATCCGCGTGCTCCGGGCCCGCCTCGACCGCCTGGACCGGCTGGTCGCCGACGTCGCCCGCCTGGACCGCACCCCGGTGCCCACCCCGTGACCCGTCCCGTCCCCGACGACGTCCGGGCCCTCCTGGACGACGCCCTCCGCCGCTGGGCGGACGTGCCGGAGGCAGCCGCGCGGCTGGCCGCGGCCCGCCGGCGGCTGGACGAGCCGCTGCGCGTGGCGCTGGTCGGCCGGGTGAAGGCGGGCAAGTCCACGCTGCTCAACGCGCTCGTGGGCGCCCGCGTCGCGCCGACCGACGCCGGCGAGTGCACCCGGGTGGTGACCGAGTACCGGCACGGCGCGGTGCCCCGCGTCGTCCTGCGCGGCACCGACGGCGCGGCCCGCGACCTGCCGGTGCGCCGGGCCGGCGGTGGCCTCCGGCTGGACCTGGCCGGCACGCCGCCGGAGGAGGTCGCCTCGATGGTCGTGGACTGGCCCTCGCCGGACCTGCTCGGCGCCACCCTCGTCGACACCCCGGGCACCGGGTCGCTGTCGGCGGGCACCAGTGACCGCACGCACGCCTTCCTCGGCACCGAGGCCGGGCTCGCCGGCGCCGACGCGGTCGTCCACCTCACCCGCCAGCCGCAGCCCGACGACCTCGCCGTCCTGCGCGACTTCCAGGCCGCCACCGGCGCCACCGGGACCCTGACGACGACGATCACCGTGCTGTCGCGGGCCGACGAGGTCGGCGCCGGGCGGATCGACGCGCTGCAGGCCGCCGCGGCGGTGGCCCGCCGGATGTCGGCGGACCCGCAGCTGCGGGAGGTCAGCTCCGCCGTCGTGCCGGTGGCCGGTCAGCTGGCCCTGGCCGGCCGGACGCTGCGGCACGGCGACCTGGTCGCCCTGCGCGCGCTCGCCGGTGCCGATCCCGCCGCGGTGACCGCGATGCTGCTCACCGCCGACCGCTTCGGCCGCCCCGAGACCGCCGTCCCGCTGTCGGCGGAGGTCCGGGCCGGCTTGCTCGAGCGGCTGGGGCTGTTCGGCATCCGGCTGTCGGTCGCGCTCGTGCGGGCCGGCATCGGCGACGCCGACGCGCTGGCCGGCGAGCTGCTGCGCCGCAGCGGCCTCACCGAGCTGCAGCGGCTGCTCGCCGTGCACTTCACCGCCCGCGGCGGGCCGGTGCGGGCCGCGGCGGCGCTGCGGCTGGTGGAAGAGCTGCTGGAGGAGCACCCGGTCGACGGCGTCGACGCCGTGCGGGCCGAGGTCGAGCGAATCCGGCTGGCCACCGACGACGTCGCCGAGCTGGCCCTGCTGGCCCGGACGCGCGCGCCCGGCGGCCCCCTGCCGGCGGCGCTGGTGACCGAGGCGGAGCGGCTGCTCGGCGCCTCGGGGACGACGCCGGCCGCGCGGCTGGGGCTGCCCGGGGGGACGCCGGCCGGGGCGTTGCGGACCGCGGCCCTGCAGGCGCTGCGGCGGTGGCGGGACGTGGGCGCCGACCCGCTCGCCGACCGCGCGGTGGCCGACGCCGCCGACGTCGTCGTCCGGTCCTGCGAGGGGGTGCTCGCCGCGCTGGAGGACCCGTCAGGCGCGGCGGAACCAGGCCCGCGCGGAGCGGCTGAACAGGGGGAGCGGGACGAGGACGAAGAGCGCGGCGGCGGCGACCAGCGCGATCCGGTCGAGGTCGGCGTCCCCGGCCGCGGTGCTCTGGGCCAGGTCCAGGACCAGCAGGGTCGGTAGCAGCAGCGCGAGGAGCACCCAGCGCGCCCACGCGCGGCGCCGCAGCGCGAGCGCGGTGCCGGCCGCCACGAGCGCGCTCACCAGGGCGACCGCGCCGACCAGCGTGGCGATCGTCGCGGCGACGGCGTCGGCGACCTCCGCCGCCGAGGCGGCCGGGTCCCCGGCGGTCGCGGTGGCCGTCAGCCGCGCGTCGAGGGCCGCGCGGTCCAGCAGCAGGGTGAGCAGGCCGGCGGTGGCGGCGAGGACCCCGGCCCAGCACAGCAGGCCGGAGGCGCGGACGGCGCGGGGCCGCGGCGGCACCGCGGGCGTGAGCGGGGGAGCGAGGGAGCTGGTGAGCGGGGGCCGCGCCGGGACCGGGCGGTCCGCCGCCTCCCCGGGCCGGACGGGCCTGCGCGGCAGCGGTCGTTCTCCCGCGGCCGTCCCCGTCGTCCCGGCCGTGCCTGCGTCCACCGTGGCCCCCTCCACTCGCGTGGAGGGGAGGGTGTCACCGCCGGGCGACCACGCCGGGACGGCGCGACGACGACGGCCGGGGACCCACCGTGTCGGTACTGACCGTGACGGAGCGCTCAGCGACCGGTGAAGCGGGGCGGGCGCTTGGCGAGGAAGGCCTCGACCGCCTCGGCGTGGTCGGCGGTGCGGCCGAGCTCGGTCTGCAGCCGGGCCTCGAGCGCGAGCGTCGCCTCCAGCGAGTCGGTGGGCGCGGTGGCCAGCACGGTCTTCACCGCCCGGTAGGCCGCCGTCGGCCCGGCCGCGAGCCGCTCGGCGAGGGCCCGCGCCTCGCCGGCCACCTCGGCGGCGTCGACCACCCGGTGCACCAGGCCCCACTGCAGCGCGGTCTCGGCCGGGAAGGCGTCGGGGAGCAGCAGCAGCTCGGTGGCGCGGGCGACGCCGACGTTGTGCACCAGCCGGGCGGCGAGCGCGGAGTCGCTGGACAGGCCGATGCCGGTGAACGCCGTCGTGAACTTGGCGCCGGCGGCGGCCACCCGGAGGTCACCGGCCATCGCCAGTCCCAGGCCCGCGCCCGCGCACGCCCCGTTGATCCCGACGACGACCGGCACCCGCAGCGCCGACAGCGCCAGGACCAGCGGGTTGTACTCGTCCTCGACCACCGACAGAGACGTCGCGGCGTCCCCGCGCAGCGACTCCACGTGCTCGCCGAGGTCCTGGCCGACGCAGAACGCGCGGCCGGTGCCGGTCAGCAGCACCGCGCGCACCGACTCGTCGCCGGCGATCCCCTGGACCACCGCGAGCAGCTCGCGGCGCATCGCGCGGGAGATCCCCGGCCGCTGCAGCGTGACCGTCGCGACGCCGGCGGCGTCCTCGCGCGTGACCGTGGGCTCCGTCGCCGTCGTCGTGTCGGACATGCCGGCCACCCTGCCACGCACCCGCCCGGCTGCCGAGGACCTCCTCGGCGGGGGCTGGCCGGATCGGCCGCGGCGAGTAAGGTGTGCCTGCCCTCAGTCCCGGAGGCGGGGGCTCCTCCGCTCCGAGAGACGGGTCAGCCATGGGTCAGGCGTTCCTCGCCAGCTACCTCATCGGGCTCCGCGAGGGCCTGGAGGCCACCCTGGTGGTCAGCATCCTCGTCGCGTACCTGGTCAAGTCCGGCCGGCGCCGCCAGCTGCTGCCGCTGTGGGCCGGCGTGGCCGCCGCCGTCGCGATCTCGGTGCTCTTCGGCGCCCTGCTGACCTACACCGAGACCACGCTGCTGGCCGACTACCGCTCGCGCGAGCTGTTCGAGGCGATCACCTCCGTGCTCGCCGTCGGGCTGGTCACCTGGATGGTCTTCTGGATGCGGCGCACCGCGCGCCGGCTCAAGGGCGAGCTGACCGGGAAGCTGGAGGCCGCGATCGGCGTCGGCACGCTCGCCGTCGCCGGGATCGCCTTCCTCTCCGTGGTCCGCGAGGGCCTGGAGACGACGCTGCTCTTCTACGCCGCCGCCCAGGGCGCCACCACGACGGCGACGCCGCTGGTCGCGATCTCGGCCGGCGTGCTCACCGCCGTCGTCATCGGCACCGGCCTGTACGCGGGCGCCATCCGGATCAACCTGTCGCGGTTCTTCACCGTCAGCGGCGTCCTGCTCGTCTTCGTGGCGGCCGGGATCCTCAAGTACGGAATCCACGACTTCCAGGAGGCCGGCGTCCTGCCCGGCCTCGACGTCCTGGCCTTCGATGTCTCCGGCGTCCTGGACCCCAACAGCTGGTACGGCGCGACGATCGCCGGGATCTTCAACATCACCGCGGCGCCCACGGTGCTCGAGATGGTCGCCTACGTCGCCTACCTGCTGCCCGTGCTCGTCGCCTTCCTCTGGCCGGCCCGGACGCCCGCGTCCGCCCCGGCCCCCGCGGCGAACGTCGTCGCGGACGCCCCCCAGCCCTCCGGCGCCGCCCCGGCCCGGACCCCCTCCTCGCAGTCGGAGACCACCGAGCATGTCCGTGCGTGACCGCCGCCTCCCCCTCCTCACCGCGGGCCTCCTGGCCGCGCTGACCACCGCCGCCTGCGGCAGCGCCGACGCCGGGTCCGGCGGCGCCTCGGGCGGGGAGGCCGCCGACACGGTCGCCGTCGCGGCCTCCGACGACGCCTGCGACGTCGCCAGCGCCGAGCTGCCGGCCGGCACGCACGAGTTCCAGGTGACCAACTCCGGCAGCCAGGTCACCGAGTTCTACGTCTACGCCGAGGGCGACCGGGTGATGGGCGAGGTCGAGAACATCGCCCCCGGCCTGACCCGCGAGCTGCTCGTCGAGCTGCCCGCCGGCACCTACGAGACCGCCTGCAAGCCGGGCATGGTCGGCGACGGCATCCGCAGCGACCTCACGATCACCGGCGAGGCCGCCTCGCTGTCGGAGGACGAGACGCTCGCCCAGGCCAGCGCCGACTACCAGCGCTACGTGCAGAGCCAGACCGGCGCGCTGCTCGAGCAGACCACCGCGTTCGTCGACGCCGTGGAGGCCGGGGACGTCGAGGGCGCCAAGGCGCTGTTCCCGGTGGCGCGCACCTACTGGGAGCGCATCGAGCCCGTGGCCGAGATCTTCGGCGACCTCGACCCGCTCATCGACGGCCGCGAGGGTGACCAGGCCGAGGGCGAGGACTTCACCGGCTTCCACCGCATCGAGCAGGCGTTGTGGGTGGGCAACACCACCGAGGGCATGGCCCCCTACGCCGACCAGCTCCTGGCGAACGTGCAGGAGATCGTCGACCTCGCCAACGAGACGACGCTGGAGCCGCTGCAGCTCGCCAACGGCGCCAAGGCCCTCCTCGACGAGATCGCCACCGGCAAGATCACCGGCGAGGAGGACCGCTACTCGCACACCGACCTGTGGGACTTCGCCGCCAACCTCGAGGGCTCCGAGGCCGCCGTCCAGGCGCTGCGCCCCTACCTCGAGGAGGCCGACCCCGACCTCGTCGCCGAGATCGACGAGCGGTTCGCCGCAACCGAGGCCGAGCTCGAGCAGTACCGCACCGACGGCGGCTGGACGCTGCACGACCAGCTCACCGAGGACCAGCTCCAGGGCCTGTCGGACAGCATCACCGCGCTGTCGGAGTCGGTCAGCCAGGTCGCGGCGGTCGTTGCTGATCGGTGACGGCCGACCGGTGACCCGCGCGACACCGGTACGGGGACGCGCCGGTGTCCGCGCGGCGTTGGGAACGAGGACGCCGTCCCACCCCGAGGGAGCCCGGACCCCCAGCCATGACGGAACCGACCATGACGGAACCGACCATGACGGAACCGACCGCTGACCAGCCGGCCCCGCAGCAGCGGGCCGGGCTGTCCCGCCGCCGCCTGCTCGGCGCCTTCGGCGCCGGCACCGCCGGCGTGCTCGCCGCGGGCGCGGCCGGCGGCGTCATCGGCCGGGCCACCGCGGACGAGGCGCCGTCGGCCGGGGCGGCCCCGACCGACGCGGTGCCCTTCCACGGCGAGCACCAGGCCGGGATCGTCACGCCCGCCCAGGACCGGCTGCACTTCGTCGCCCTCGACGTCACCACCGACAGCCGCGAGGACCTCGTCCAGCTGCTCGAGGACTGGACCGAGGCCGCCCGGCGGATGACCGCGGGCCGCGACGCCGGCCCGGTCGGCGCGGTCGACGGGGAGCGGTACGCCCCGCCCGACGACACCGGCGAGGCGATCGGCCTGCCGGCGTCCGGGCTGACGCTCACCGTCGGCTTCGGGCCCACGCTGTTCACCGCCGCCGACGGCACCGACCGCTTCGGCCTCGCCGCCCGCCGGCCCGCGCCGCTGGTCGACCTGCCCGCGTTCCCCGGCGACCAGATCGAGCCGGCGATCAGCGGCGGCGACCTGTGCATCCAGGCCTGCGCCAACGACCCGCAGGTCGCCGTCCACGCCATCCGCAACCTGGTGCGCATCGGCGCCGGCGTGGTGAGCGTGCGCTGGTCGCAGCTGGGCTTCGGCCGGACGTCGTCGACCAGCACCGGCCAGGCCACCCCGCGCAACCTGTTCGGCTTCAAGGACGGCACCGACAACCTCAAGGCCGAGAACGGCAGCACGCTGGACCGCTTCGTCTGGGTCGGTGACGACGACGCCGACTGGCTGCGCGGCGGCTCCTACCTGGTCACGCGGCGGATCCGGATGCTCATCGAGCCGTGGGACAGCTCCTCGCTCGACGAGCAGCAGCGCACCATCGGCCGGGCCAAGGGCAGCGGCGCCCCGCTCGGGCAGCAGGCGGAGTTCGACCCGGTCGACTTCACGAAGCAGGTCGACGGCGAGTTCGCCGTCCCGGAGACCAGCCACGTGTTCCTGGCCCACCCGACCAACTCGGGGACGGCGATCCTGCGGCGCGGCTACAGCTTCGTCGACGGCTCCGACGGCCTCGGCCGGCTCGACGCGGGACTGTTCTTCATCGCCTTCCAGCGCAACCCGGAGACGGGCTTCGTCCAGGTGCAGCGCAACCTGCGCCTGGACGCGATGAACGAGTACATCCGGCACACCTCCTCGGCCGTCTTCGCCTGCCCGCCGGGCGTGCGCGACGACGGCGACTGGTGGGGCCGCGCGCTGTTCGGGTAGCGACCCCGGCGCGTCACCGGGGTGTCGTCGGCGCGTCGCCGTGTCGATGCGGACCCGTGACGCACGGGGCTCCCCGGACGGGTGGTGCACCTGGGAGTATGTGTGGTCTCGGACGGCCCGGGCACCCCTGCGGACGGGGGCGGCCGTCCGGGGACGGACGGCGCCGACAGCAGGGTCGGCAGTGATGGGAGCGGTCCCGTGGTGGAACCAGGTCGCCGGATGCTCGGTGACCGCTACGAGCTCCTCCAGCTCATCGCCTCCGGCGGCATGGGGCAGGTCTGGCGCGGCACCGACGAGCTGCTGCACCGCCCCGTCGCGGTCAAGGTGCTGCGCAGCGAGTACACCGGCGATCCCACCTTCCTCGCCCGCTTCCGTGCCGAGGCCCAGCACGCCGCCGCGCTGAACCACTCCAACATCGCGGCGGTCTACGACTACGGCGAGACCACGGCCCGGGACACCGCCGGCGACACCGGCGAGACGCTGGCCTATCTCGTCATGGAGCTGGTCGAGGGCGAGCCGCTGTCGGCGCTGCTGCGCCGCGAGGGCCGGCTGGACACCGCCACCACGCTGTCGGTGCTCGAGCAGACCGCCGCCGCGCTGGCCGAGGCGCACCGCGCCGGGCTCGTGCACCGCGACGTCAAGCCCGGCAACATCCTGGTCCGCGCCGACGGCAGCGTGAAGATCACCGACTTCGGCATCGCGTGGTCGGCGGGCAGCGTCCCGCTCACCCAGACCGGCCAGGTCATCGGCACCCCGCAGTACATCTCGCCGGAGCAGGCCGAGGGGCACCTGGCCACCCCCGCCAGCGACGTCTACGCCCTCGGCCTGGTCGGCTACGAGTGCCTGAGCGGCCACCCGGCGTTCGAGGGCGACAACGCGGTCACCATCGCGCTCAAGCAGCTGCGCTCGGAGCCCGAGCCGCTGCCGGACACGCTGCCGGTCGACGTCCGCACGCTCATCCGGCGCGCGCTGTCGAAGGACCCGTCGGCCCGCATGGCCGACGGCGCCGAGTTCGTCGCGGCGATCGAGGACGCCCGCGCGGGACGGCTGCCCGCCTTCGAGCCGGTCCCCGTCGCGGTGCCCTCCGCCGTCGTGCCCGCCGTCGCCTCCGCTGCCGTCGTCGACGCCGGGCCGCCCACCCAGGCGGCGCCGGCCCCGGGCCCGCGGGCGCCGCGGCGCAGCAGCCCGCCGCCGCCTCCGCGGCGCCGGGTCGCGACCGTGCTGGTCCCGGTGCTGGCGCTGCTGCTCGGTGCCGGGCTGGCCGCCGTCGTCTTCTCCGCCCTCACCGACCCGCCCTCCCCGACCGTCCCCGCCGCGCAGACCCGCGAGAACGACGACGAGGGTGTGGTGCTCGACGCCGGCGACTACGTGGGCCGGCCGATCGAGGACGTCGCCACCCAGCTGTCCGCGCTCGGCCTGGGCGTGGAGCGGCGTGAGCAGGTGACCGGCTCGGCCGTCCCGGGCCGGGTGCTCGGCGTCTCGCCCGAGGGCGTGCGGCTCGAGCCCGGCGACGACGTCGTCGTCACCTTCGCCGTGGCACCGTCCGGCGGCCGCGCCGCGGGCCCGTCGTCCTCCCGCGGGGACGACGACGGCGACGTCTCGGCCGTGACCGGGGACAGCGCGCCGGACCCCGTGGTGGAGCCCGTCGCGCCCGCCCCGGACCCGGCCACCGGGACCACCGCGACGACCACCGACGCCGCGACGCCCACCTCGACCGCGGTGTCGGGCAGCTCGGCGAGCGGCTCGGGGAGCAGTTCGGGGACGGGGAGCAGCTCGGGCTCGGCCACGGGGTCGGCGACGGGCACCACCGGCTCCTCGACGGCCACCAGCAGCACCGGCACGACGACGTCGTCCTCGACGGAGACCACGACGCCCACGACGGCGAGCGACGACTCGACGGTTGCGGGAGGATCGACCGCCGGCTGACCCGGTCCGAGGAGGTGTGATGGGCACGAGCCCCGTTCGACGCGTCGTCGGCGGCCGCTACGAGCTGCTCGGCCTCCTCGCCACCGGCGGGATGGGCCAGGTCTGGCGGGGCCGGGACGCGCTGCTGGACCGGCCGGTCGCGGTCAAGCTGCTGCGCAGCGAGTACACCGAGGACGAGACCGTCCGCAGCCGCTTCCGCACCGAGGCACGGCTGGCCGGCCGGCTCCTGCACCGCAACATCGCCGCGCTCCACGACTACGGCGAGGCGGTCACCGACGACGGCGAGGTGGTCGCCCACCTGGTGATGGAGCTCGTCGACGGCGAGCCGCTGTCGGCGCTCCTGGCCCGTGAGCGGCGCCTGCCGCCGGACCGGGTGCTCGACCTCGTGGGCCAGACCGCCGCCGCGCTGGCCGCCGCGCACGCCGCGGGCGTGGTGCACCGCGACGTGAAGCCGGGCAACGTCCTCGTCGGCGACGACGGCATCGTGCGGATCACCGACTTCGGCATCGCGTGGTCGGCCGGCAGCGCGCCGCTGACCCGCACCGGCCAGGTCGTCGGCACGGCCCACTACCTCGCGCCCGAGCAGGCGGCCGGCGGCAAGGCGGGCCCGGCCAGCGACGTCTACGCCCTCGGGATGGTCACCTACGAGTGCCTGGCCGGGCGGCGCGCCTTCGACGGCGAGCACCCGGTGCAGATCGCGCTGCGGCAGATCCGCGACGAGCCCGACCCGCTGCCCGACGACCTGCCCGGACCGGTGCGGGAGCTGGTGGCCCGGATGCTGGTCAAGGACCCCGCCGGCCGGCTCGCCGACGGCGCCGCGGTGTGCGAGGCGGTGGCCGCGGTCCGCGCGGGCCGGGCCCTGCCGCCCGCGCCGGCGCCGGTCACCGCGCCGCTGCCGGCCGCGGTCGCCGCGGTCGCGGCCGCGCCGCCGGCGCGCCCACCGCGCCGGGCGGGGCGGGTGCTCGCCGGTGTGGCCACCCTCGCGGTCGGTGCCGCGCTCGGCGTGGGCGTGCTCCAGGTGGCCGGGCCCGGCCAGAACCCGGGAACGACCGCGGAGGCCGGCCCGGCCTCCTCCGAGGGGGCGATCGACGTCCGCCGTGCGGAGCTCGTCGGCCGGTCCGCCGACGAGGTCGAGGAGGAGTTGGTCACCGCCGGCCTGCGGGTGCGCCGCGTGGTGGTGGAGACCGCCGACGCCGCGCCGGGGATCGTCACCGCGGCGACCCCGGTGGGACGGCTGGACCCCGACGAGACGGTCACGCTGACGGTGGCCGCGGCCGTGCCGGCGCCGTCGTCGACACCCGTCCCGACCCCGACCCCGTCTGTGGAGCCGGACCCGGAGCCCTCCTGGCCGCGCGCGTGGCCCTCGGCGCCGGTCGGACAGGCGACGGAGGTGGCCGACCCGCTCCCGACGACCCCCGCGCCCGTGCCGGCTCCGGTTCCGGCTCCGGTTCCGGCTCCGGATCCTGCGCCGGCAGCCGACCCCCCGGGGAACGGCAACGGGAACGCGAACGGGAACGGGAACGCCAACAGCAACGCCGGGGGCAACGGGCGCGGCAACGGCCGGGGGCGCGCCGGCTGAACCGCCGGCGCGCCCGGCGTCAGCGAGGGCGGCTCAGCGTCAGCGACGGCGGCCGGGGACCAGCCAGACCGCGGCGGCGACCGCCGCGAGCGCCATCGTGAGCACGAACCCGCGGTCGGTGTCGGCGCGGGGGAGGACGACGAGCGCCCAGAAGACCGCCAGGCCGGTGAGCCCGCCCAGCGCGATCCGCTCGGCGCCGGCCGGCCGCAGCCGCAGCGCCGGCACCAGCCGAACCGCGGCGGCCACCCCGGCGAGGAGCGCGCACAGCGTGGCGAACGCCGACCACGCCGGCACGTCACCCCACAGCGCGGACCCGTCCGGGCGCAGGAGCAGGCCGAGCTCGAGGAGCACGAGACCGAGCGCGGCCAGGCCCGCGGCCACCAGCGCGACGCGGTCCCGCGGCGCACGCGGTGCCTTGTGCTGCTCCGGCCGGGGGGCGGGGACGGCCGGCGGGGGGACCGGCGGCGTGCCGAGGAGGGAGTCCAGCGGACCGGTCGGCTGGGGGCCGTCGGGCCGGGCGGAGTGGTCGTGCGCGGGGTCCGGCGTCGTCGCCGGCTGCGGGGTGGTCACGGGGTAGGCGGGCGCGGGCATGGCCGACGGCGGGAGGGTGGCCGGGGCGGTCACGGGGGCGGCGTGCTGCCCTTCGGCGCTTGCGGCGGTGGCGCCCGTGGCGGTGGCGCCCTCCCCGGTCAGGGGGATCTCCTGGGTGCGCGGGGCGGCCGGCGGGGGCGAGGTGGTCACGGGTGCTCTCTCTCCTCCAGAGACGGCGGGCAGCCGGTCCCCGTGGGAGGACCGGTCCTTCCCTGCACGCTATCCGCGGCGCCCGGCCGGGGCGGGGAGGCGGGGCGGCGGGTCCGGTCGGCCTGCCCCGGACCGGCGCCGGACCTACTGTCGGCCGGGTGGGCACGCGCGCGGGCATCGTCGTCACCGGAACCGAGGTCCTGACCGGCCGGGTCGCCGACCGCAACGGGCCCTGGCTGGCCGAGGAGCTGCGGCGGGCCGGCGTCGACGTCGGCACCGTCCTCGTGGTGGGCGACCGGCCCGACGACATGCGGGGCGCGCTGGGGTACCTCGCCGCCAGCGGCGCGGAGCTGGTGGTCACCTCCGGCGGTCTGGGCCCCACCGCGGACGACCTCACCGCGGCGATCGTGGGGGAGGTGCAGGGGCGGCCGCTCGCCGTCGACCCGGAGCTCGAGCAGCGCGTCGCCGCCGTCGTGGAGAGGCTCATGTCCCGGCGCGGCTGGCGGGCCGACCCGGAGGCGACGGCGGCCGGGGTGCGTAAGCAGGCGATGGTCCCGGCGGGCGCCACGGTGCTCGAGCCGGTGGGGACCGCGCCGGGTCTCGTCGTCCCGCCGGCCGACGGGCGCGGCGGGCCGGTCGTCGTCGTCCTGCCCGGGCCGCCGTCGGAGCTGCAGGGCATGTGGCCGGCCGCGCTGGCCGCCGGGCCGGTGCGGGAGGTGCTGTCCGACGCCGGTGAGCTGCGGCAGGAGACGATCCGGCTCTGGGGCACGCTCGAGGCCCAGCTGGCCGCCACGCTGCGCACGCTCGAGGACGGGCTCGGCGGCCTGGAGGTCACCACCTGCCTGCGGGAGGGCGAGCTCGAGATCGTCACCCGCTTCGCGCCCGACGCCCAGCCCGCCTACGACCGGCTGGCCGCGGCGCTGGCCGAGGAGTACGCGGCGACGCTGTTCTCGACCGGGCCGACGCTCGACGACCTGGTGGCCGGGGCGCTGGCCGACCAGGGGCTCACGATCGCCACGGCGGAGTCGTGCACCGGCGGGCTGCTGGTGGCCCGGCTGATCGAGCGGGCGGGGTCCTCGGCGTGGGTGCTCGGCGGGATCACCTCCTACGCCAACTCGGCGAAGGAGCACCTGGTCGGGGTACCGGGGGAGATGCTGGCCGAGTTCGGCGCGGTGAGCCCGCAGGTGGCGCTGGCCCTGGCCGAGGGGGCGCGCGAGCGGTTCGGTGCCGACGTCGGCGTCGGGATCACCGGCATCGCCGGCCCCGGCGGCGGGACGCCCGAGAAGCCGGTGGGCACCGTGCACCTGTGCGCCGTCGCCCCGTCCGGGCAGCAGACGCGGTCGGTCCGGCTGCACGGCTCCCGGACGGCGGTCCGCGAGCGCTCGGTGGTCCTGGCGATGCACGTGCTGCGGCAGCTGCTGCTCGGCGGCCCGCCGGCATGAGCAGGGTGACGCTGCACGCGACCGGGCCGGTGCCGCCCGCCGAGGCGTGGGAGCGCTACGCGGAGCCGGCGCGGTGGCCGACGTGGGCGCCGCAGATCACCGGCGTCCAGGTGCCCGTGCCGCGGCTGGCCGCCGGGGTGGAGGGCCGCGTGCGGGGTCCGCTCGGGGTGACGCTGCCGTTCGTCGTCGAGTCGGTGGACGAGGCGGCCCGGCAGTGGGCCTGGACGGTCACCGCGGGGCCGGTGCGGCTGCACCTCGTGCACTGGGTGGCCGACGGGCCCGACGGCGGCAGCACGACCGGCCTGCGCATCGACGGGCCGCTGCCCGTGGTAGCGGCGTACGCGCCGCTCGCCCACCTCGCGATCGGCCGCCTGGTCCGCCCGCTCGACGGGAGCTGACCCCGCCCTGACCTGCGGGAACTGTCGTACCCCGCCCGTAGGTTCGGAGTCGTGCAGGAGATCGCCGGGTCGCTCGTGGAGCGTGCGCTGGCGGGCTGGCTCGTCGAGCGGCCCGCGCCCTTCCGGCGGCTGCCGGTGGCGCTGCTGTCGCGGGAGCAGAAGGCCGCCGAGCTGCAGCGGGTGCAGGCCCTCAAGGCGCGGACCGCCGCCTACGAGGCCGAGCTGATCCTGGGCCTCGCGGACGACTCACCCGATGACGACGACCCGGCTCCGGGCACACCGGGTGCGCGGGCGCGGTCGTGGAAGCCCGACCCCGAACTGCCCGGGGTGTCGGAGTTCTTTCCTGCCGAGCTGGCGATGGTGCTCAACTGCGGGCGCCTGGCGGCGAGTCAGCGGGCGCACCGCGCCTGGACCTACCGCACCCACCTGCCCGCGACCTGGGCCGCGATGTCCGCCGGTGAGCTGGACGAGTACCGCGCGATGACGCTGGTCGAGGTGCTGCAGCACACCGACCCGGCTGTTGCCCGCCGGGTGGAGGCCCGCCTGCTGCCCGAGGCGGCTCAGCTCACCGTCGGCAGACTCAAGAAGCGCGCTCTGCAGCTGCTGCTCGAGCTCGACGCCGAGGCCGCCGAGCGGCGGCGGGCGCAGGCCAGGCGGCGCGCGGACGTCCGCGTCTACCCCTCGCCCCAGGAAGGCATGGCCACCCTCGCCGCCGACCTACCCGCCGACGTGGCGGCGGCCTGCCACGCGCTGGTCGACCAGCTGGCCCGGATGCTCAAGGCCGACGGCGACGACCGGCCGATCGGGGAGATCCGGACAGCCGTCTTCGCCGATCTGCTGCAACGCCCCTGGGACGACACCCGGCCGCCGGTGACCGCGCACCTGCAGATCATCGCCACCCTCGCCGCACTCGACGGGCGCAGTGACGAGGCCGGTGAGGTCAACGGCCTGCCGATCACCGCCGCCCAGCTCCGCGAGCTGCTGCAGCAGCTCGACGCCCTCGGTGTGCGCACGCCCGAGGACGGCTCGGTCACCCTCGCACTCGCAGACGAGGACGGCACGCTGCGGGCCACCAGCACGCTGGACCAGCTCCGCTGGCTGGCCCGCCGTGGCTGCCCCGACCACCCCACGGCTCCGGACACCGACGACTGCGGGTGCGCCGTGCTCGACCGCCCGGAGGCCGTCGACCGCTATGAACCGTCCGCAGCGCAGCAGCGGTTCGTGCGCACCCGCGACCGCACCTGCCGCTTCCCCACCTGCGGCCAGCGGGTGGGCTGGGCCGACGCCGACCACGTCATCCCGCACGCGCACGGCGGAGCGACCGACTGCGGCAACCTGTGCTGTCTGTGCCGCAGCCACCACCGGCTGAAGACCTTCGCCAGAGGCTGGCGCTTCCACATGAGCTCCGACGGCGTCCTCACGGTGACGACACCCTCGGGCATCACCCGCACCACCCGGCCACCGGGCCTGCGACCACCACCGCCGGCACCCGAACCACCGGCCGAGCCGGACGACGACCCGGACAACGACCCGCCGCCCTTCTGACAGCCCCAGCCCGGCGTTCCACGTGGAACGGTCGCGGTCGCGAGCCGGAGGATGTGACCGCGGCGACACGGCGGGTCGTACGGTGCGCGGCGTGAGTGCGACGCACGAGGTCACCAACCAGGCCCCGCCGCTGGTGGGGTACGACCCGATCGCCGGGGACGCGGCGCTGGCGGAGGCCTGCGTCCGGCACGCCGACGAGGCGACGCTCGCCTCGCTGGCCGACCTCGGCGCCGTGGCCGGCAGCGAGCAGGCGCGCGAGTGGGGTCGCCTGGCCGACGAGAACCGGCCGGTGCTCCGCACGCACGACCGCTACGGCCACCGGATCGACGAGGTGGAGTTCCACCCCGCCTGGCACGAGCTCATGCGCACGGCGTTCGAGCACGGCCTCGCCGGCGCGCCGTGGGCCGCGGCGGACGCCGGCTACCGGCACGCGCACGTGCGCCGCGCCGTCGGCTACCTCGGCTGGACCCAGGTCGAGGCCGGCCACGGCTGCCCGGTGACGATGACCTACGCCGCCGTCCCGGCGCTGCGGGCCACGCCCGCCCTCGCCGCGCGCTACGAGCCCGGCCTCACCGCCACCGGCTACCGGTTCGGCCTCACCGACCCGGCCGCCAAGCCCGGTCTGGTCGCGGGCATGGGCATGACCGAGAAGCAGGGCGGCTCCGACGTCCGGTCCAACACCACCCGCGCCGTCGCGAACGCCGAGGGCAGCCACGCCCTCACCGGGCACAAGTGGTTCACCAGCGCCCCCATGAGCGACCTGTTCCTCGTCCTCGCCCAGCTCGACGAGGGCGTGTCCTGCTTCGCCGTTCCGCGGGTGCTCCCCGACGGCAGCCGCAACGTCTTCCGCCTGCAGCGCCTCAAGGACAAGCTCGGCGACCGCGCCAACGCCTCCAGCGAGGTCGAGTTCGACGGCACCACCGGCTGGCTGGTGGGCGAGCCCGGCCGGGGCGTGCCCACGATCATCGAGATGGTCAACACCACGCGGCTGGACTGCGTCATCGGCTCGGCGGCCACGGTCCGCGCGGCGCTCACCCAGGCGATCCACCACGCCCGCCACCGCTCGGCGTTCGGCGCGCTGCTGGCCGACCAGCCGCTCATGCAGAACGTGCTCGCCGACCTCGCCGTCGAGAGCGAGGCCGCCACGGCGCTCGCCGTCCGGCTGGCCGCCGCGGTCGACGCCGGCGAGACGGCGTTCCTCCGGCTGGCCGGCGCCGCCGCGAAGTTCCTCGTCTGCAAGCGCACCCCGGCCGTCGTCGGCGAGGCCCTGGAGGTGCTCGGCGGCAACGGCTACGTCGAGGAGTCCGGCATGCCCCGGCTCTACCGGCAGGCGCCGCTCAACTCGATCTGGGAGGGCTCGGGCAACGTCATCGCTCTCGACGTCCTCCGGGCCCTGGGCCGCAGCAGCGAGTCGCTGGCCGCCGTCACCGCCGAGATCGAGCTGGCCCGCGGCGCCGACGCCCGCTTCGACGACGCCGTGAAGCGGCTGTCCGCCGAGCTGGGCGACCCCGAGGCGCTGCCGCTGCGGGCCCGCCGCGTGGCCGGCCTGCTGGCCCAGTGCCTGCAGGGCTCACTGCTCCTGCGCTTCGCGCCACCCGAGGTGGCCGACGCCTTCTGCGCCTCCCGCCTGGGCGGGGACTGGGGAGCGGTGCTCGGCACGCTGCCCGCCGGCCTCCCCGTGAGGCGGATCGTCGGACGAGCGGCGGTCGCCCCTGCCTGAGACCCCGCTGCTCCACTACTCTCGGGTAGGCGTCGCGCACGGACCGACTTCCCACTGTCCCGGTCCGGCACCGGAGGCCTGATCGAGGGGTCCCGGCGTGCGGCAGGGGGAGAGATCACGCGTGCACCTATCCGACCACGCAGGCGCGGCCGCACCGCCGCCGCACCTGCTGGCCAGCGTCCCGGACGCGGTCTACCACCTCGACCGCCAGTGGCGCTTCACCTGGCTCAACGCCGCCGCGGCGGAGCTGCTGAGCGCGCCGGCCGACGCGCTGCTGGGCAGGACGGTGCTCGAGTGCGTCCCCGACCTCCGCGACACCGAGTTCGAGGCCGAGCTCCACGGCGCGCTCGTCGACGGCCACCCGCGCGTCTTCGAGTACCTGCACGCCCCGCGGGACCGCTGGTTCGAGGTCCGCGCCTCCGCCGACGCCACCGGTCTGGTGATCTTCGTCCGCGACGTCGACTCGCGGCACCGCGCGCAGGCCGCCCAGGCGCACGCCCTCCGGCAGACCACCGCCGTCCTCGACGCGCTCCCCTCACCGACCGTGCTGCTCGACCGGACGGGCCGCATCCGCACCGTCAACCGCAGCTGGCTGGCGAAGGCCGACGCCGTGCGCGCCGCGGGCTGGGAGGTCGCCGAGGTGGGCGACGACTACCTCTCGCGGATCTCCCAGGGCGTGCCCCCCGACGACGTGGCCCGCATCGCCGGGGGACTCGCCGAGCTCCGCGCGGCGCCGTCCGGGGGACCGACGCGCACCTTCACCTGCGAGTACTCCATGGCGCTCCCCGACGGTCTCGCGTGGGGGCGGCTGCAGGCGGCCCGCACGGAGGAGGGTGGCCGGCTCGTCGTCACCCACACCGACATCACCGAGCGCGTGCGCGACCAGGAGCGCCTCGTCTGGCAGGCCACGCACGACGACCTGACCGGACTGCCCAACCGCGCCCGGCTGCTCGAGCTGATCGGCGAGGCCCTGGCCGACGACGCCGCCCGCACCGCCCTGCTCTTCCTCGACATCGACGGCTTCAAGACCATCAACGACTCCCTCGGCTCCGAGGTCGGCGACGAGCTGCTCCGCCAGGTGGGCGCCCGCCTCTCCGGGCAGATCCGCCCCGGCGACGCCGTCGGCCGCCTCGGCGGTGACCAGTTCGTCGTCCTGGCGCACTCCTGCGACACCCCCGAGGCGGCGTCGCTGGCCTTCCGCCTGCAGCGCTCCTTCGCCCGCCCGTTCGTCGCGGCGGGGGTGTCGGTCCCGGTCTCGGCGAGCATCGGGGTCGCCGTCGCCCAGCCCGGCCTGCGGCACGCGTACCAGCTCCTCAGCGACGCCGACGCCGCCAGCTACGCCGCCAAGGCCGCCGGCCGCGACCGGGTGCACCTGTTCTCCCCGGGCCTGCGCGACGCCGCCCGGTGGCGCATGGACGTCGCCACCCGGCTGCGCGACGGCGCCCTCGACCAGTTCGTCGTCCACTACCAACCGGTGGTGCGGCTCGACACCGGCGAGGTCGAGGGCGTGGAGGCGCTGCTGCGCTGGCAGCACCCCGAGCGCGGCCTGCTCGCGCCCGACGCCTTCCTCTCCGTGGCCGAGGAGACCGGCCAGCTCATCCCGATCACCCGGTGGCTGCTGGGCGAGACCACCCGCCAGGCCGCCGAGTGGGCGCGCGCGGGCCTCCGGCTGCGCATGGCGGTCAACATCAGCGCCCGCCACTTCTCCACCGAGACGCTGGTGCGCGACGTCCGGACGGCGCTGCACGAGTCGGGCCTCGCCCCCGAGCAGCTCATGCTCGAGCTCACCGAGACCTGCGTCGCCGAGGACCCGACCCGCGCCGAGGACCAGCTCGCCATCCTCCGCGGGTTCGGCGTGCGGGTCGCCATCGACGACTTCGGCACCGGGTGGTCCTCGCTGGCCCAGCTGATGGCGCTGCCGATCGGGACGCTCAAGATCGACCGCTCGCTCATCACCGCGGCCGAGCGGCTCGCCGCCGGGGGCACCGGGGCGGTGCTCGGGGCGATCGTCGAGCTCGCGCACACCCTGGGCATCCGGTCGGTGGCCGAGGGCGTGGAGACCGCCGAGCACCTGCGGATGGTCCGCGAGGCCGGCTGCGACTCCGCGCAGGGCTACCTGCTGGCCCACCCGATGGCCGCCGGGGACGTCGAGCGCTGGGCGCACCTCGTGGAGGCCGGCGGCGGGGACTCCTGCGCCATGGCCCTCGCCGGCCAGTTGGGCTGAGGACGAGGAGCGCACTGCTGACCGGGGTGCCCCCGCGCGGGCGGCGACGCGCGGTCCGCCGGGCCACCGCGCCGGCCGGACCGCCGCCACCCGCTCCGCCGCCGCCCGCCGCACCCCCGGCCGCCCCGCCACCCGCCGCACCCCCGGCCGCGGACCCGACGGCGGCGGCCACCGGGCAGACTGCCCCCGTGACCACGACCAGCGCAGAGGCCCCCGTCACCGAGCCGCAGCCCGACGAGGGTCGCGGACGGCCGGCGCTGGACCTGCTGATCTGGGACGCGCCGAACATCGACATGACCCTGTCGACGGTCATCGGCGCCCGGCCCACCGCCGCCTCCCGGCCGCGCTTCGACGCGATCGCCGCGTGGTTCGTCGACGGCGCCGGCGACCCGGCCGCCCCTGATGCGCCGGAGGTCGAGGCCTGCGTCTTCGCCAACATCCCGCCGGTCGTCGGCTCGCTGCAGCGCTGGGTGGAGGCGCTGCGCGGCTTCGGCTACGCCGTCTTCGCCCGGCCCAAGAGCCAGCCCGACGACGACATCGACCAGGCGATGCTCGACCACATCGAGGTGCGCACGCACAGCCACCGGCTGCGGCGGCTGGTCGTCTTCTCCGGCGACGGGCGCAACTTCGCCGAGCCGCTCGAGGAGCTGGCCCGCACCGGCACGCAGGTCGTCGTCGTGGCCTTCAGCGAGGTGGCCGGCTACGCCATCGGCTCGGACCTGCTCGAGTTCATCGACATCGAGGACGTCCCCGGCGCCTTCGCCGCCCCGCTGGACCGCGTGCGCCTCGACGCCCTCCCGCCGGACGGTGCCTGGCTGCGGCCCACCCGGAGCCTGCGCGACTTCGTCTCCAACTGGACGGCCCGCCGCAGCGGCTGATCGGCGGTGTCCGCCGCGCCCGGCCGGGGCACAGAGGGGTCATGGCGGTCTGCGAGGTCTGCGGCAACGACTACGACATGAGCTTCGAGGTGGTGGCCCAGGGGGCCCGGCACACCTTCGACAGCTTCGAGTGCGCCATCCACCGGATGGCGCCCATCTGCGAGCACTGCGGCGTGAAGGTGGTCGGCCACGGCGTCGTCGTGGAGGGCTCCTTCTACTGCTGTGCGCACTGCGCCCGTGCCGAGCACGACGACGCACCGGTGGCCGACTCCGCCTGAAGTCCCGGCCCGGACCGGCCGATATCCCTCCCCGGGGGACGCGCGGACCCCGGACCGGGAGGAGCTCATGGACGCCGCACTCAGGGACACCGCACTCAGGGACACCGCACCGAGGGGCACCGCAGACGGGGACGTCGCCGGCACGGACCGGCCGGCCGCGCAGTCGGACGCGGAGGTCGCCCTGCCCGACCGCGGGACGGCGGTCGGCGGCTGGGTGGAGTCCTCGTCGGCCGGGGAGCTGCGGCTGCGGCTGGAGGGCGACCGCGAGGCGCCCGAGGTCGGGCCCGGCGACGCCGCCGAGGTGTCCTGGCGCGGCCCCGACACCCGCCGCGTGGCACCGGCGCGGATCACCGCCGTCGAGGGCAGCACCTGGGTGCTGGCGCTCACCGGTCCCGGTGCGCCGAGCCAGCGCCGGCAGGCCGTCCGCGCGCTCGTCGTCGTGCCGGTGACGGCCCGGCGCGGGGAGTCCGGCGTCGCGGGCGAGACCGTCGACCTCAGCGAGTCCGGCGCCCGGGTGTTCCTGCGCGCGCGCCCGCCGGTGGCCGTCGGGGGCACGATGACGCTGGCCGTGGCCCTCGACGACGGCGAGCTGGCGCTGCCGGCCCAGGTGCTGCGCAGCGAGGAGCGTGGCGCGCGCACCCTGGTGTCGCTGCGCTTCGTCACCCCGGGGGAGCGGGAGCAGGACCGGCTCCGCCGCCGGGTGTTCCGGGCGCTGCGCGAGCAGAGCGCGCGGGCCGCCGGCCGCTGAGGGCGGTCAGTCGCGCGGGATCTCCGGGGCGCGCGGCTCGGGCACCTGACCACCGAAGCCCTGCCCGCCGAGGCCCTCGATCGGCTGCAGGCCCGAGGGCAGCCGGGCCCACACGTGCTTGCGGCCGGGGCGCTCCTCCCAGCCGTAGTCGACCGACAGCTGCGCCACCAGGTGCAGGCCCATCCCGCCCAGCGAGGGGTCGCGGTCCACGGCGGGCACCGGCGGGCGGTCGGGCGCCTCGTCGCTGAGGTCGAGCAGCCAGCCCGCGGGGCTGGCCACCACCAGCGCCCGGACGTCGCCGCCGCCGTGCCGCAGCGCGTTGGACGCCAGCTCCTCGAAGACCAGCAGCAGCCCGTCGCGCGCGTCCTCGGTCGACGACGTGCTCACCGAGGGGTGGGCGATGCGGGCCCGCAGGTCGGCGCGCACCCGGGAGACGACGTGCATCGCCTCGAGCTGCCAGTGCCAGACGTCGCCGGCTACCGAGGGCACGGGGGTGCGCGGCCACGTCTCCTGGCCCATCGCCTCCCCCTCGCGTCCGCTCCGGTCGACCGGCGTCCATCCTGGCCGAAACCCCTGCCCGCCGCAGCGGCGGGTGCGCGTACGCCGCTCCCGGGCTCCCCGTCCGGCCGCGGGACGGGCAGGATGTGCGGCGTGGAGGACCTCTGGCGCGCGCTGAGCCGGCTGCAGCTGGCCGAACGGGAGCTCGGTGACGTGCTGGGCGAGGTCACCCGCCTCGCTGCCGAGCACATCCCGGGTGCGGAGTCGACGTCGATCACCCTGATCCGCGGGGACACCGCCACCACGGCGGCCCACCACGGCGAGATGGCGCTGGCCGCCGACGAGCTGCAGTACGACGAGGGGTACGGCCCCTGCCTCGACGCCGGCCGGGCCGGGGTGGTGCTGCGGATCGACGACACGCACACCGAGACCCGGTGGCCGACCTACGTCGCCCGCGTGGTGGAGGTCGGTGTCCGCAGCTCGCTGTCGATGCCGCTGCCGTACCAGGGCACCACGATCGGCGCGCTGAACAACTACTCGACGATGCCGGGCGCCTTCGCCTCCGACGAGTCCGCCGAGGTCGCCCGCGAGGTGGCCGAGGCGGTCGCCGTCGCCGTCGCCAACGCCGACGCGCACGCCCTGCTCGGCGAGCACGCCCGCAACATGGAGCTGGCGATGCAGTCGCGGGCGGTCATCGAGCAGGCCAAGGGCGTGCTCATGGCGCAGCGGCACGTCGACGCCGACGCCGCCTTCGACCTGCTGCGCGAGGCCTCCCAGCGCTACAACCGCAAGCTGCGCGACATCGCCGCGGGCATCGTCGACTCCGTCGTCGGGCCGCCCAAGCGCTGAGGCGGCTCAGCCCACCCGTTCGGCGAGCCCGGCCAGCCGGCTGACGAGGAACTCGACGGCCGCGGCGCTGTCCACGGTCTCGGCCACGTCGACCGCGGTGGGTGCGTCCGACACCGCCCGCCGGTCCACCAGCGTCTGCCCCCGCGAGGGGCCGCCCCCGGTGTCGACGACGACGTCGCGGCGGACGGTGCCCAGCGTGCCCGGCACGATCGCCTCGGTGAGGGCCAGCGCGTCGTGGACCACCACGCCGGGAGTCCCGTACGCGGTCCGGGCGTGGTCGAGGTACTGCTGCAGGACCGACGCCGCCGTCGCCCCGACCGGTCCTGCCGCGGCGAAGCGGGCGATGCCCTCCTCGCCGAGCACGGTGGGCAGCGTGACGTCGAGGCCGACGAGCACCGTGGGCACCGTCGAGCCGAGGACCCGCGCCGCGGCCTCCGGGTCGGACCACACGTTGAACTCGGCGGCGGCCGTGACGTTGCCGCCGCGCCCCGCCGAGCCACCCATGAGCACCAGCCGGTCGATCCGCTCCGCCGCCTCGGGGTAGGTGGCCAGCAGCAGCGCCACGTTGGTCCACGGGCCGATGGCGGCCACGGTCACCGGCTCCTCGGAGGCCATCAGCAGCTCGGCGAGCGCGACCACGGCCGGCCGCGGGTCGAGGGCGGCGGGGGAGGGCGGCAGCTGCACGCCGCCCAGGCCGGTCACGCCGTGCACGTGGCCGGCGCGCTCGGGCTGGGGGAACACCAGCGACTCGGCGGCGCCCGCGGCCACCGGCACGTCGGAGCGGCCGGCCAGGTGCAGCACCCGCAGCGCGTTGTCCGTCGTCTGCGGCAGCTCCACGTTGCCGTGCACCGTGGTCACCAGGCGCAGGTCCACCTCCGGGCTGGCCAGCGCCAGCAGGATGGCCAGGGCGTCGTCGATGCCCGGGTCGGTGTCGATCACGAGGGGTCGTGCGGAGGCGGCCACCCGGCCATCCCAGCAGACGGCGTACGGCAGGATCGCGGCGTGCCCGACGTGCTCATCGCCAGCTGTGCCGCCGCCGCCGGGAGGGACGAGGACGAGCCGCTGCTGCTGGCCGCCCTCGCCGCCGAGGGACTGACGATGTCGTGCGCGGACTGGGCCGACGGCGACGTCGACTGGGGTGCCGCGGCGGTCGTCGTCGTCCGGTCGACCTGGGACTACGCGCCGCGCCGCGACGAGTTCCTCGCCTGGGCGCGCCGCGTAGAGGCCGTGACCCGGCTGCTCAACCCCGCGGACGTCCTGGCGTGGAACACCGACAAGCGCTACCTGCGGGAGCTCGCGGACACCGGGGTGCCCGTGGTGCCCACGGCGTGGGCCGAGCAGCCCGGCGACGTCGACGCGGCGCTGGACCGCTGGCCCGGCGACGTCGTCGTCAAGCCGGTGGTGTCCGCCGGCGCCCGCGACACCACCCGCTTCGCGCCGGCGCAGCGGGCGGAGGCCCGGGCGGCCGCGCGGGGGATCCTGGCGAGCGGCCGGGCGGTCATGGTGCAGCCCTACCTCGACCGGCTCGACGCCGAGGGCGAGACCGGCCTGGTCCACCTCGACGGCGTCCTCAGCCACGCCTTCGGCAAGGGCGCCCTGCTGGCGGGGGAGGCCCTGGGTCCGGGCCTCTACGCGGAGGAGGAGATCACCCGGCGCACCGCCACCCCGGAGCAGCGGGCGCTGGGCGACCGGGTGCTGGCCTGGGTGGCCGAGCGGACCGGGGCGGCGCCGCTGTACGCCCGCGTCGACCTCGTGCGCGGGGAGGACGGCGCGCCGCAGGTCATCGAGGTGGAGCTGACCGAGCCCAGCCTGTTCCTCACCACCGACGACGGGGCCGCGGCCCGGCTGGCGGCGGCGGTTCGCGCCCGCCTCAGCTGACCGGCCTGCGCTCCCGCGCCTCGGCCCGGCGCCGCGGCAGCGCCGTCACCAGGTAGAGCAGCGCCCCGACGGCGAGCAGGATCCCCGCGAACGCCCACGTCCGCGCCTCCTGCTGCCAGAGCAGGACCAGGCACGAGACGACCCCGAGGACCGGGACCACCGCCGGCACCCGGAAGTGCGGCGCCTCGACCCGGTCGCGGCGCAGCACCAGCACCGCGGTGTTGGTGCTGAGGAAGACGAACAGCAGCAGGAGCACCACCGTGTTGGCCAGCGTGGCCAGGTCGCCGGCCAGGCTCAGCCCCATGGCCACCAGCGTGGTGACGGCGATGGCCACCCACGGCGTCCGGCGCTGCGGCAGCACCCGGCCCAGGACCGCGGGCAGCAGGTGCTGCTCGGCCAGCCCGTAGGCCATGCGGCTGGCCATGATCATGGTGAGCAGCGCGCCGTTGGCGACGGCGATCAGCGCGACCAGGCTGAAGAGCGAGTCGGGGATGCCGGCGTCGGCGGCCCGGACCACCTCGAGCAGCGGCCCGCTGGAGCCGGCCAGGTCGCCGGGCGGCAGCACGACCGCCGCCGCGATGCCGACCAGCACGTACACCAGCCCGGCGGTGAGCAGCGCGCCGAACAGCGCCCGCGGGTAGACCCGCCGCACGTCGCGGACCTCCTCGGCCACGTTGGCCGACGTCTCGAACCCGACGAAGGAGTAGTAGGCCAGCAGCGCCGCCGAGAGCGTCGCCGTCGCCGCGGACACCCCGGGCGGGAACTCCACCGACCGGCCCAGGTCGCCGTCGCCTCGGGAGAGCACCAGCGCGCCGAGGACGACGACCAGCACCAGCCCCGAGGTCTCGACCAGCGTCATCACCAGGTTGGCGCGCAGCGACTCCCGGATGCCGCGGGCGTTGAGCAGCGCCACGGCCAGCAGGAACACCAGCGCGGCCGGGGCGGCCGGCACGTCGAGGAACACGGCCAGGTAGTCGCCGGCGAAGGCCAGGGCGAGGCCCGCGGCGCTGGTGACGCCGGCGGCGAGCATGCAGAAGCCGACGAGGAAGGCCACCACCGGCGAGCGGAACGCGCGCTCGGCGAACACCGCCGAGCCGCCGGCGCGCGGGTACTTCGTGACCAGCTCCGCGTAGGAGGCCGCGGTCAGCAGCGCCAGCAGCAGCGCGACCAGCAGGGGCACCCAGATCGCCCCGCCCACCTCGCCCGCGACCTCGCCGACCAGCGCGTAGACACCCGCGCCCAGGACGTCGCCGAGGATGAACAGGTAGAGCAGCGGGCCGGTGACGGCGCGGCGCAGCCTGGTGTCCGGTTCGTCGGCGCCGGTCCCGGCGGTGTCCGTGGCGGGCTGGTGGGTCACCGGTCGAGTCTGGGCAGGCCCCTGGTGCCCGGCAACCGGACCGCCCCGTTCTGGAAACGGCGGGATCCGGTCCGACACGCCGGGCGCGGCGGCGCGTGTCCCGGGGTGACCAGAGGCCCTCCGGGGGCCGTCCCCGCTCGGCGGCCGTCGACGGGTCGACAAGTGATCGTCGTCAGCGCCGGGTCATCAACGCGCTGGTCAGGCCCCCACAACGGTTGCGTCACGGGCTCTCCAGGGAGTGTCCGGACGGGCCGTCCGCGAGGCCCGCGTTCCCTACCTTTCCCCTTGTCCGCAGCACCTTCCCCGGCTGCGGACACAGACCCCCCAGGAGGCCGGCATGGCGATCGACCGGGCAGCAGCCCCGTCGTCGGCGACGCTGCCGGACGACCTGGGTCTGGCCGGCCTCCTCGGCCTGCTCGACCGGGCGCACGAGCTGCCGCAGCGGCCCCGCCCGCGCCGCGCCGTGCTCACCCGCTCGCCGGGCGGCCCGCGCGCGCTGCGCCCGCTGCCGACGGCCCGTCCGGTGCCCGTCCCGCGCCCGCGCCTGGTCCCGCCGGCCGCCGTCCCCGCTCCGGTCGCCGCCCCGGCTCCGGTCGCCGCGACCGGCCCCCGCTGGCGCGCCCGGCTGCGCGCGTCGGTCCGGCGGCTGGCGCTGTGGGGCGCGGGTCCGGACGGTGCCCACGCGGCCTGGCCGACCGCTCCCGTCGTCGTGCCGCCGGCCGGTCCCGGCCTGGTCCGGCGCCTGGCCCTCTGGGGCGGCGGCCGGGACGGCGAGCACCTGGCCTGGGGCCGCCCGCGCCCGGCCGCCCCGGCGCCCGCTCCCGCCCCGAACGGCCCCGTGGTGCTCACCGAGCTGCCGAGCACCCCCACGATCCGGCCCGCGGCGTCTTCCCCCGCCGCGGCGCTGCCCCCGGCCGGCCCCGGCCGGCCGGTCCCGCCCCGTCCCGCCGCCCCCCGCTCCGCGGGCCCGGCGCTGGCCCCGGCCGGCTGGCCGGCGCGGCCCGCCGCCAGGCGGCCGACGGCACGGGCGCCCGACCCGCCCGGCACCGCCGGTGCGGTGCGCACCCGGGGCGACCCGGGCGGGCACCCGGCGCGGGGTTCTCCCCGGCCGCCGCCACCGGCTCCCGACTGATCCGCAGCGCGCCCCCTCCCCGGGGACGTGCGCCCGCACCCTCGTCGACGTGCTCGACGGGCCCGGCCACCCCCTTCCCCCCGCGGGTGGCCGGACCGCCGGCCCGCTCCCCGAGCAGTTCCACCCCCGGCCGACCACGGCCGCCCCCTGGCCCTCCTCCGCGGCACCCCGCCGCCGACCGACCTCTCCGCACGACGATCCGGCCTCGACCCACCCGCCGACCGCCCCGCACGAGGGCAGCGCGCGGACCCTCCCGGGAGGCCCGGACGCCGGCCGCGGAACGGCGATCGGCAGCGGGTCCCCCGCCGCCGGCAGCAGACCCCTCCGCACGACGATCCGGCCTCGACCCACCCGCCGACTGCCCCGCACGAGGGCAGCGCGCGGACCCTCCCGGGAGGCCCGGACGCCCGCGGCGCGGCTGCCCGGCGACGGCCGCCGCAGCGAGGAGGACCGGGTCCTGCCGGTGCCCGGCGGGAGACGACCCGCCCCGTCGTCCCCCCGGGTCTCTGACCGGCACGCCCCGGCCAGGCAGGCGCCGGCGGCCCGCGGTGGACGCTCGCCGGGACCAGGCCGCGGTCGCCAGGCCCGGCGCCGCGACGAGGACGGCGGACGCCGGCCCGGGCCCGGCGGCGCACTGCGACGAGACGAGACGACGGGCGCTCCCGGGCGGCCCGACCGGCACCGACGCCGGTCCGGCCGCCGGGGGGCGCCCGTCCCCGTGCGCGGTGTCGACTCCGGCACACCGGTTGTCGTCCCCCGTCCCGGCGTGGGACAAAGGACGACGGACCACCGCTCCCGCACCGAACGGATCCCGCTGCCCCGTGACCGTCCCCGAGCAGCGTCCGGGCTCGCCGGGAACGGCACCCCGGCCGCTGTCCTCGCTCCCCGACGACCCCGAGGTCAGCCGGCTGCGCTTCGAGCTGGCGATCGACGCCGCCGGCATCGGCAGCTTCGACTGGGACCTCGTGTCCGGGAAGCTGTCCTGGGACGACCAGCTCCTGGAGATCTTCGGCTACGACGCCGGCGGCTTCGACGAGACGATCGGGGCCTTCGCCGCGCGGCTGCACCCCGACGACCGCGACCGGACGCTGGGCGCGCTGCAGGAGGCCATCGAGAGCTGCGGCGCCTACGACGCCGAGTTCCGCGTGGTCCTGCCCTCCGGCGAGACCCGCTGGGTGCAGGGCCGCGGCCGCGCGCTGGCCGACGGTCGCGGGACGGCGGTCCGGCTGCTGGGCGCCGGCATCGACACCACCCGCCTGCGCGAGGGCGACGCCCGCGTGTCCCGGGTGCTGGAGACGATGCGCTCGGCGTTCTTCGCCCTCGACCGGGAGTGGCGCTTCACCTACGTCAACGCCGAGGCCGAGCGGGTGCTGCACCGCACCCGGGACGAGCTCGTCGGCGGGGACATCTGGGAGCTGTTCCCGGCCGCGATCGGCAGCGACTTCGAGGTCAGCTACCGCGCGGCGATGGAGCGCGGCGAGGAGCGGGTGTTCGAGGCGTACTACCCGCCGCCGCTGGACGCCTGGTACGAGGTCCGCGCCTGGCCGGGGCCCGACGGGCTGTCGGTCTACTTCCTCGACGTCACGGAGCGGCGCGCCGCCGAGCAGCGGGCCCGCGACAGCGCCGCCCGGCTCGCGCTGGTCGCCGAGGTCAGCGCGATCATGTCGGCGTCGCTGGGCTCCGGCGGCGCCGAGGAGCCGGCGCTGCAGCGGGTCGCCGAGGCCGTCGTCCCGGTGCTGGGCGACTGGGTGATCCTCACGCTGTCCACCGGCGAGGACGGCCGGATGCGCGACGTCGCCAGCTGGCACCGCGACCCCGCCCTGCGGGCCACCACCGCCGCCTACGCCGACCTGCGGCTGGCCTCGGTCCCCTCGGACGCGCCCGTGCTGCAGGCCCTGGAGTCCGGCCGGCTGCTCACCGTCGCCGACGTCCCGGCGGTCATCCGCCCGACGCTGCCCGAGGGCGGGGTGCGCGACGCCTTCGACGCGCTCGCCCCGCAGACGGCCGTCACGCTCCCCCTGCTGGCCCGGGGGCGCACGCTCGGCGCGCTCAGCGTCTACCGCGGCGCCGACCGGCCGGCGGCGAACGCCGAGGAGGTGGCGGCCGCCCGCGAGGTGGCCGACCGCGTCGCGCTGGCGCTGGACAACGCCCGGCTGTTCGACCAGCAGCGGCGGCTGGCCGAGGCGCTGCAGCGCAGCATGCTCACCGCGCCGCCGCAGCCCGACCACGCCGAGATCGTCGTGCGGTACCAGCCCGCGGTGGAGGTCGCCCAGGTCGGCGGGGACTGGTACGACGCCTTCCTGCAGCCCGACGGCGCCACGGTGCTCGTCATCGGGGACGTCGTCGGCCACGACACCGAGGCCGCGGCGACCATGGGCCAGCTGCGCGGCATGCTGCGCGGCATCGCCTACCGCGGCGACGTGCCGCCCGACGCCGTCCTCGGCGAGCTCGACGCCGCCATCGACGCGCTGCGCATGGGCTCCATGGCGACCGCGGTGGTCGCGCGGGTGGAGCAGACGCCGGAGCAGCGCGCAGCCGGGACGACGACGCTGCGCTGGGCCAACGCCGGGCACCCGCCGCCGCTGCTGCTCCTGCCCGGCGGCGAGGTGCGCACGCTGGGCAGCGAGCGCGGCCAGCTCATGCTCGGCGTCGACCCGGCCGCCGTCCGGACGTCGGCGGCGGTGGAGGTGCCGCGCGGCTCCACGCTCCTGCTCTACACCGACGGGCTGGTCGAGGGCCGGGACCTGCTGCTCGACGACGGCATCGGGCTGCTGCGGACGGCGCTGACCCGCCTCGCCGACCTCCCGCTGGAGCGGCTGTGCGACGCGCTGGTCGCCCGGCTGCGCCCCGAGGGTCTCCAGGACGACGTCGCCCTCGTCGCCGTCCGCCTGCACCCGCACGGCTGAGCCTCACCGGGTCGGGAGGACCGCCCAGACGGTCTTGCCGTCGCCGTCGACGTACCAGCCGTGCGCCGACGACAGCTCGGCGATGAGGTAGAGGCCCAGGCCACCCTCGGAGGGGTCGCGGTCGACGGCGGGGGTCGGCGGGGTGGCGGCGGCGCCGTCGGAGACCGCGACGAGGAGGGCGTCCCCGGTGCGCCGGACCGCGGCCTCGACGTGGCCGCCGCCGTGGCGCAGCGCGTTGGAGGCCATCTCGTCGAGCACGAGGACCAGCCGGTCGCGCAGGTCGGCGAGGCCGTCCACGACCTCGGAGCGGCGCAGCTCCTCGCGCATCCCGGGCAGCTCGGCGACGTCGGAGAGCTCCCAGCGCAGGCCGTCCCCTGCGGGCGGGGGTGGTGCCGACGGCCAGCCGGGCACGACTGGTCCTCGTCTCACCTGGTGCTCCCCGTGGTCGTGCCCGGATCTCGGACGCGAAGTCGAACACCTGCGTATGGCTCGCGCGCTTGGGCGGTAAACGCCGCTGCGAGCAGCGTCACAGGCGCGGAGCCGGAACGCCGTCGTCACGGTGGTGGAACACGCGACCGGGACCGTTCCCGGGGTACCGACGTCCCCGCCCGAGGAGACCCCCGATGGCCCTGTCCACCCCCCGGGCGCGCACCGCCGCGCCCGCCCCGCAGGACCCCGCCGACCCCGACGCGCGGCCGCCGTGGCGCGTGGCCGTCCCGCTCGGCCTGCAGCACGTCCTGGCGATGTTCACCTCGAACCTGACCCCGGCGATCCTGCTGGCCGGCGTCATCGGCGCCACCACCGGCGAGGCCACGCTGCTGGTGCAGGCGGCGCTGCTGTGCGCGGGGCTGGCCACCCTGCTGCAGACCGTCGGCATCGGCCCGGTGGGCAGCCGGCTGCCGCTGATGATGGGGTCGGGCTTCGCGTTCATCGCCGTCGCCGTCCCGCTGGCCGAGGAGCACGGGCTGTCGGCGGTCCTCGGCGGGGTGCTGGTTACCGCCGCCGTGCAGGTGGCCATCGCGCTCGGCATCCACCGGGTGGTCGGGCTGTTCCCGCCGGTGGTGACCGGCACGATCATCCTGGTCATCGGCCTGGGCCTGCTCCCCAGCGGCCTCACGCTGGCCGCCGGCGGCGCGAACTCCCCGGACTTCGGCTCGCCGGTCAACCTGGGCATCGCCGCGCTGGTCTGCCTGCTCGCCGTGGCGCTCAACCAGTTCTGCCGCGGGCTGCTGTGCACCGCCTCGGTGCTCGTCGCCGTCGTCGTCGGCTACCTGGTGGCCATCCCGTTCGGCCTGCTCGACCTCTCCGGCGTCGGGGACCGGCCGCTGGTCGCCGTTCCGCTGCCGTTCGAGTTCGGGCTGTCCTTCCCGCTGGTCGCCGTCCTGTCGATGGCGGTCGTCGGGGTGGTCAACATGGTCGACTCCGTCGGCACGGTGCACGCGGTCACCGAGGGCGGCGCCGGGCGGCCGGCCACGACGCGGGAGCTGCGCGGCGGGATCCTCGCCGAGGGCGGCAGCGCGGTCCTCGGCGGCGTCTTCGGGGCCCTGCCGACGACGATGTTCAGCCAGAACATCGGCCTGGTGGCGCTGACCAGGCAGATGAGCCGGCACGTGGTCACCATCGGCGCGCTGGTGCTGGTCGGGCTGGCGCTGCTGCCGCAGGTGGCCGCGGTGCTCGCCGCCATCCCGCCCGCGGTGCTCGGCGGCGGCGTGCTCGTGCTGTTCGGCATGGTGTGCGCGATCGGCGTGCAGATGCTGTCCAAGGACGGCCTGGACACCCGGTCGCTGCTGATCGTCGCGCTGTCGCTCGCGCTGGGCCGCGGCATCGCCTCGGCGCCCGCGGCGCTGGACCGGGTCACCGGCCAGTGGGGCGCGCTGTTCGACTCGGGGATCGTCGTCGCGGCCGTCGTCGCCGTGGTGCTCAACCTGGTGCTGCCCGGCCGGAGGCGCGCCGACGGCCCCTCCTCGCCTGCCGAGGTCGTCGTGGCCGACGTCGCGGAGCGGCCGGCGACGGCGGGCTGACCCACCCGCGGTGCCGGCCCGGGGCGGTCAGCGGGCCGGCACCGCCCGGGCCTCCGACACGCGCAGGGCCTCGGACAGACGCAGGGCCTCGGACACGCGCGCCGCCAGCTCGGCGGCGTGCTCGGCGGCGAGCAGGTCGTGGTGCGCCCCGGGGACGTCGACGACCGTCAGGTCCGGCACGACGCGCCGTAACGCGTACAGCTGGTTCATGATCACCGGGATCCGCCGGCGGGCCCGGAAGTAGCTCACCGGCCCGGCGTAGGGCCCCCACACGTGCCGGTTGAACGCCTCCTCGCTGCGGCGCAGCACCTCCTCGTCCGGGGTCGACGGTCCGGGAGCCGGCAGCAGCCGCCGGAGTGGGCCGGCGCGGAGGAAGTCCGCCACCGTGTCCCCGGCCATGCCCGGCACGAGGCGGGCCGCGAGCGCGGCCAGGTGGTACAGCCGCTGGGCGTTGCGGGACAGCTGACCGGTCGGCGGGAGCAGGTCCAGCAGGCCGACGAAGCGGACCTCGCGCCCGCGCGCGCTGAGCAGGCGGGCCATCTCGAGGGCGACCAGCCCGCCGAAGGAGTAGCCGGCCAGCCGCACCGGGCCGGTGGGCTGCAGCTCCTCCAGTCGCTCGGCGTGCCGGCGGGCCAGCTCGGCGATCGAGGCCTCGCCGACGCCGTCCGCGGTGCCCAGGTGGGCGGTCAGCCCGTGGACCGGGGCGTCGGTGTCCAGGGCCGCGACCATCGACCGGTACAGGTCGACGTCGCCCTGCGGGCCGTGGACGAGGACCAGCGGCGGGACGCCGGGCGCACCCTCGCGCAGCACCTCGGCGGCTGCGTCCCGCCGGCCCTCGACGGCCAGGACCGCGGCCAGCCCGCCGATGGTCGGCGCGGCCACGAGGTCGTCGACACCCACCGGCCGGCGCAGCTCGCCCCGCAGCCGGCGCAGGAGCGTCATCGACTGCCGGGAGGTGCCGCCCGCGTCGAAGAAGTCGGCGTCCTCGGGCACGGGCCCCCCGAGGACCTCGGCGAACACCCGGGCGACGACCTCGTGCACCGTTCCCCCGTAGCCGTCCCCCCGGGCCTCCGCCGGCTGGTCCGCCGCGGCCCGCGCCCGCGCCTGCGTGGCCGCGAGGGCGGCGGCGATCCCCTGCAGGGACCCGGGGTTCCGCAGCGCGGAGGCGTTCCGGACGGGCTCGCCGTCGAGGACCGACCGCGCCGCGCTCTCCGACCGCTTGCCGTTGTGGGTGAGCGGCACCTCGTCGACGGCCAGGACCAGCGAGGGCACGTGCGCTGGGGAGCCCTCCCGCCGCAGCGTCGAGCGGATCCGCAGCGCCAGCGCGTCGTCCATGCCGACGCCCGGCCGCAGGACGACGAGGAGCGCGAGCCGCGTGCTGCCGGGAGCGTCCGGGTCGCGGGTCTCGACGGCCATGGCGTCGGCGACGCCTGGCACGGCGCGGACGATCGTGTAGATCTCCGACGGGCCGATGCGGATGCCGTTGACGTTGAGGACGCCGTCGGAGCGGCCGTGCAGCCGCGCGGACCCGTCCGGGTCGATCTCGATCCGGTCGCCGTGGGTCCACGCCCCGGGGTGCGCGGCGAAGTAGGCCCGGTGGAACCGCCGGCCGTCGGGGTCGTCGAGGAAGTGGACCGGGCGCGACGGGAACGGGTTGCGGCAGACCAGCTCGCCGACCTCCCCGAGCACCGGGGAGCCGTCCTCGCCGAGGGCCGCGACGTCGAGGCCGAGGCTCAGCGACTGGGCGCGCCCGCGGCGGACCGGCAGCTCGGGATGACCGAGGACGAAGCAGCCGATGATGTCCGTGCCGCCGGAGATCGACTGCAGGGGCACCGGGCCGACGGCGTCGGCCACCCAGTCGAACTGCCACTCGTGCAGGACGGCGCCGGTGGAGAGCACCGCGCGCAGCGCCGGGAGGGCGACGGCGTCCCGCGGCCGGTAGCCGGCGTCCTGGCACAGCTGCAGGTAGGCCGGGCTGGTGCCGAACACGGTGACCCCGTGGCCGGCCACCAGCTCCCAGAGGGTCTCCGGACCACGGACCGGGCCGTCGTAGACGACGACGTGCGCGCCGACGGCCAGGGCCGACAGCTGCCAGTTCCACATCATCCAGGCGGTGGTGGTGTGGAAGTAGAGCGTGTCGCCAGGGCCGAGGTCGCCGTGCAGCCGGTGCTCCTTGACGTGCTCGAGCAGCGTGCCGCCGGCGCCGTGCACCATCGCCTTCGGCGGGCCGGTGGTCCCGGAGGAGAACATGACGAACAGCGGGGAGTCGAAGGCCTGGCGGGGCCACGCGGGGCCGAGGTCGTCGGGAGGGACGGCGGCCACCAGGGCGGCGAGGGAGGCCACCGACACCCCGTCGAGCGCGGGCAGCGGGCCGTCGTCGAGCAGCAGCACCCGCCGGACCGTCGGCAGTCCCGCGAGCACGGTGCCGAGGACCTCGTCGGGGCCGGCGCCGTCCTGCCCGAGGCCGGTGCGGTCCACGAGCGCCGTACCGGCGCCCACCTGGCCGAAGCGGCCGACCAGGGTGGTGGGGCCCATGTCCGGCGTGGCCGTCGAGAGCGTGGCCCCGAGCGCGGCGACCGCGAGCGCCGCGACCGCGGTCCCGGCCGAGTTGGGTGCGATCGCCAGCACCGTGTCGCCGGGGCTCGTGCCCAGCTCGGCCAGCGCGCGGGAGGTGCGCCGGACGGCCCTCCGCAGCTCGCCCCGCGTGAGGCGGTCCACCGTGCCGTCCCCGTGCACCGACGTGAGCGCGGGTGCGTCGTCGCCGGCACCGGGCAGGGTGCGCAGCAGGTTCTCCGCGTAGTTGAGCCGCAGGTCGGGGAAGAACCGTGCGCCCTCGACGTCGTCCCCCGTGCGGACCGGCTCGGCCGACCCCTCGACGACCAGGTCCGACCAGGCGAGCAGGGTCCGCCAGAAGTCGTCGGGGGAGCGGACCGACCACTCGTGCAGTGCCGTCGCGGTGGGCAGCGCACGGCCGGCGACGGACTCGGCCCGGACGCGGAAGTCCGCGATCTGCGGCGCCCGGCCGGAGGGCACCGGCGGCGGAGCGGGGACGAGCACGGTCATCGAGGACCTCCGGGGGTCAGGCGGACGACGTCGAGGCGGTCGGGCACCAGCGGCGCGTCGCAGGCGAGGCTGGCGACGTACTCCTCGGGCACGGCGACGGGCGCGAGCGCCCACGGTCCCACCCTCCCGATGTCGGCCACCGGTGTCTCCACCCCGGCCGGCGGGCGGCGGAGGCCGGTCCCCTCCGCCTTGAGGACCGCCTCCTTCTGCGTCCAGCACCGGGTGACGGCGCGCAGCCGCACGGGCCCGGGGAGCAGGACCGCGAGCCGCGCCAACTCCGCCGGGCTCAGCCAGCCCTCGTCCGCGGCGGCGGCGGCCTCCTCGTCGCGGTGGCGCTGGACGTCGATGCCGACGGTGGCGCCGGCCGCCACGGCGACGAGCGCCACGCCCTCGCTCGCCGAGCAGGACAGCCCCAGGCCGGAGCCGGGGAGCACGGGGCGGCCGCCGGTGGTCTGCAGCGGTACGTCACGCGGTGCGACGTCGAGCAGGAAGCCGAGGACCCGGCGCAGGCCCGAGCGGAGCAGCACCCGCCGGCGGCGGACGGAGGGGGCCCCGCGGTCGGCGCGTTCCCGTTCGGCCGGAGTCAGGTCGGTGGCCGCGAGGGTGAGGTCCCATCCCCTGTCCGTCAGGTCGAGGACACGGAGAGTGATCTCGGCGGGCAGCGCCGGGGAGGTGGCCAGCCGTTCCGACGTCCGAGTCGACATCCCGCTCCGCGCACCCGCGGGAGGTCCCCCGCACCGGGTCCCCGACGCTAGACCCGGCCCCCGTCCGTGCCAACCCACCTCCGCGCGGGTGCGGGGGCGGCGGCCAGCGCGGCGCAGTAGCCGGCGACGACGGCGGGGTCGCGCATCGCCGGCCCCATGACGGCGATCCCGGACGCCCCGGCGGCGAGGCAGTCCGCCACGTCGCCGGGGCGCACGCCGCCGAGCGCCAGCACCGGCGGGGCGCCCCGGACCAGCGCCGCCAGGCCCGCCGGGCCGAGCGCCGGGCCGTAGCCGGGCTTGGACGCGGTCGCCCCGTACGGGGACAGCGTCACCCAGTCGCAGCCTTCCGCCGCCGCCCGCGCCAGCTCGGCGGCCGAGTGGCAGGAGCGGCCCACCAGCGGCGGGCGGACGGGCGGGAACGGGTCGGCGGCCGACAGGTGCACCGGCAGCCCGGCCGGCGCGGACGCCGCCCCGCCCCACACGAGCAGCCCACCCACGGGGTCGAGCACCGCCCGCAGGTCGTGCGCCAGCGCCGCCCGGTCGGCGGCGGGGAGGTCCTTGTCGCGCAGCAGCACCGCCCGCGCGCCGGCCGCCACGGCGCCGGCCACCACCTCCGGCAGCGGGCGGGCCGCCTGCGTCCGGTCGGTGACGACGAGCAGACGGGGGACGCTCACAGCGCGGGCAGCCCCTCGAACGACGTCGAGGCCTCGGCGTGCCAGCGGCGCGGGATCCGCCCGGCCAGCTTCGCCAGCCGCCCGCCCTCGACGGCCTGGCGCATGGCCAGCGCCATCCGCTCGGGGTCGCGGGCGCGGGTGACGGCGGAGGCGAGCAGGACGGCGTCGCAGCCGAGCTCCATGGCCAGCGCGGCGTCCGAGGCGGTGCCGATGCCGGCGTCCAGCACCACGGGGACCTCCACGGCCTCCCGCAGCAGCGCGACGTTGTGCGGGTTGCGGATGCCCAGCCCGCTGCCGATCGGCGAGCCCAGCGGCATGACCGCGGCGCAGCCGGCATCGGCCAGGCGGCGGCCCAGCACGGGGTCGTCGGTGGTGTAGGCGAGGACGGTGAAGCCCTCGGCGACCAGCTGCTCGGCGGCGTCGAGCAGCTCGACGGCGTCGGGGAGCAGCGTGCGGTCGTCGCCGATCACCTCGAGCTTGACCCAGTCGGTGCCGAACGCCTCGCGGCCGAGCCGGGCGGTGCGCACCGCCTCGCGGGCGGTCATGCACCCGGCGGTGTTGGGCAGCAGCCGCACGCCGGCGCGGTCGAGCACCTGCATCATCGAGCTGGTGGCCGACGCCTCCACGCGGCGCAGCGCGACGGTGACGAGCTGGGTGCCGGAGGCGCGCACCGCGGCCTCCAGCGCCTCCAGGCTCGGCACGCCGCCGGTGCCGAGCAGCAGCCGCGAGGTGAACGTCTCGCCGCCGAGGACGAACGGGTCGCCGGCCTCCTCGGCGGCGAGGGCGGGCGCGAGGTCCTGGGGGAGGCCTTCAGTCCGGTCCTCCTGGCCCCCGTGCAGGGGCCCGCCGCGAGCTTGCGAGCGGTGGGGGGCAAGGGGGTCCTTCATTCAGCCTCCTGCGGTCGGGGCGAGCACCTCGACGGCGTCGCCGGGGGCCAGCCGGGTCGCCGTCCAGCTGCTGCGGGGGACGACGTCGCCGTTGCGGGCCACGGCCACGCGGTCGTGGCCGGCCGCGCGGGCGGCGACCAGGTCGGCGACGGTGGCGTCGTCGGCCAGCTCGGCCGGGGCGCCGTTGACGGTCAGCTCCACACGGGGCTCCTCTCGAAGCGGTCGGCGGTGAAGGGGGCGGCCACCTCCGGCAGCTCGCCGGTGGCCAGCAGCTCCGCGGTCGCCTCGGCGGTCACCGGGGTGAGCAGGACGCCGTTGCGGTGGTGGCCGGTGGCCAGCACGAGCCCGGGCAGCGACGAGGGACCGAGCAGCGGCGCGTTGTCCGGTGTGCCCGGCCGCCAGCGGGCCAGCGTCTCGGTCAGCTCCAGCTCGCCGACCTCCGGGACGACGTCGATCGCGTCGTGCAGCAGGTCGTGCACGCCGCCGGCGGTGACCCGGGCGTCGAAGCCGCGGTCCTCGGAGGTGGCGCCCACGACCAGCCGGTCGCCGCCGTAGGGGACCAGGTAGACCTGCCGGCCGCGGACCAGCGCGCGCACGGTGCCCTCGAGCAGCCCGGCGGCGCCGGCCAGCCGCAGGACCTGGCCCTTCACCGGGCGCACCGGCAGCGGCGGGACGCCGGGCAGCTGCCCGCTGCGGGCGCCGAGGGCGAGCACCACCCGGTCCGCCGGGAGCACCCGTGACGCCAGCCGGAGCCCTCCCGCGCGGCCGCCGTCGGTCACGACCTCCGCGACGCGGTCGCGCACCAGCACGACCCCGGCGGCCTCCGCCGCGGCGAGCAGCGCGGCGTGCACGGCCCGGCCGTCCACCGAGTGGTCGCCCTCGACCAGCAGCCCGCCGCGCACCCGGGTGGCCAGCGCGGGCTCCCGGCGGCGGGCCTCGCGTGGGGTCAGCCGGTGCGCGGCCAGGCCGAGCTCCCGCTGGAAGGCGTGCAGCGCGTCGAGCTCCCGGACGTCGTCCTCGTCGAACCCGACCACCAGCGTGCCGGCGGTGCGCAGGCCGACCGGCGTCCCGGCGGCCGCCTCCAGCTCGGCGGCGAAGGCCGGCCAGCGGGCGAGGGAGTCCAGGCCGAGGCGCAGCAGCGGCTCCTCGCGGTAGCCGGCCTCGGTGACCGGCGCGAGCATCCCGGCCGCCGCGGCCGAGGCGCCGGCGCCGGGGGCGTCGTCGACGACGGTCACCGACAGCCCGCGCCGCGCCGCCCGCCAGGCGACCGCCAGGCCGACGAGCCCGCCGCCGGCGACCGCGACGTCGGTCACCGGCGCCGACCGGCCAGGACCAGCGGCCGGATCACCAGGGGCACCGTGAGCACGACGGCCACGGCCAGCCCCACCAGCGACGCCGACCAGCCGTTGGCCGGGTCGATGCCGAGGTCGGCCTGCCACGCGCTCCACCACGCCGTCCAGCCCGCGCCCGGCCCGGGGAAGTACGTGGGCAGGGTGAGCTGGTAGGCGACGAAGCCGGCGAGCCACGGCAGCAGGTACAGCGGCCGGGCCGGCGCGGCGTCGGAGGTGTCCCAGCCGCCGCGCGGGGTGAGCCAGTAGGCCACGAGCAGCACGCCGGCCAGCGGCACGAAGACCGCGCCGATGAGGAAGAGGAACGGCTCGTAGGCGGCGACGTCGAAGGTCAGCGCCAGCAGCGTCGCCACCGCACCGACGACGACGGCGAGCACCCGGCGGTCCAGCCGCGCGACGACGTTCTGCGCCGACACCGCCGTCGAGTAGAGGTTGGCGAACGCCTCGTCGAGCTCCACCGACACCAGCACGAGCACCGCCACGGCGCCGAGCGGCACGGCCAGCAGCGCGCCGATGACGTCGATGCCCGCACTGCCGTAGGCGGCCAGCGCCAGCACACCGAGGGTGAACATCACGACGGTGGCGACGCCGTAGCCGACCGCCGACCCGACGCCGGCGGCCCGGGCGCTGCGCGCGTGGCGGGTGTAGTCGGCGGCCAGCGGCAGCCACGAGACCGGCAGCGCGATGACGATGTCGGCCGCCGTCCAGAACGACGTCGCCCCGCCGCCCTCCAGCGGGGGCAGCGGCTCGGCCAGGACCTGCACGTACAGGTAGACGACGGCCGCGAGCGCGGCCCAGACCGCGTAGCGGGCCAGCACCCGGACGACGCCGAGCGGCCGCAGCGCCATGAGGGTGGCCAGGGCGCCCGCGGCGACGACGAAGGGCCAGCGCGGCGCGTCGAGCACCCGGGACGCGGCCTCGGCGATGACCACGATCTCGAACGTCGCCCAGCCGATGCACTGGACGAGGTTGAACGCCGTGGGCAGCCAGGAGGTGCGGCGGCCGAGCAGCCCGCGCAGCAGCACCATCCCCGGCACGCCCTCGCGGGCCCCGGCCGCGGCGACCGCGCCGAGCAGCGCCGCCCCGATCGCCGCGCCGACGACGACGGCGGCGAGGGTCACCGCCAGCGGGCGCCCGGGCAGGACGACGAAGACGGCCGCCACCGGCAGCAGCACGCTGATGCCGAGGTTGGCCCACAGGCCGAGGGACTCGCCCAGGCCCATCGTGCGCGGCGGCGCCTGGTCGAGGGTGAGAGGTGCATCAGGGGTGCGGACAGCGGTACGGACAGGGTCCGACGTGCTCATGAGCGCTCCCTACGCCGGCATTACCCGGTCAGGTTCCAGCGGTCGGCGGCGCACGCAGCCGCCCTCTCAGCCCGGTTGCCCCGAGCTCCCGCACATGGCGCGGCCACCATACGCACGCCGTAACGTGCTCCGCCGTGCCGGTCGCCGAGCTGCTCGTCCGCCACGCCGACGCGTGGACCCGGGCCACCCGATCCCCGTTCCTCGACGCCGTCCGCGACGGCTCACTGCCCCCGGCGGTGTTCGACACCTGGCTGGTGCAGGACGCGCACTTCCTCGGTGACCTGCTGCGCTTCCAGGCCCGGCTGCTGGCCCGCGCGCCGCGTCCGGCGCAGGCGGTGCTCGCCGGCGGGTGCGTCGCGCTGGTCGGGGAGCTGGACTGGTTCGGTCGGGTGGCCGCCGCGCGGGGCCTGGACCTCGACGCGCCCCAGCTCCCGGCCACCATCGCCTACGGGGACCTGCTGTACCGGCTCGACGCCGCGGACGTCGGCACCGCCCTCGTCGCGCTGTGGGCGGTCGAGCGCGCCTACCTCGACGCGTGGTCCGCGGCGAGGCCCGGCGCCGAGCTGTACCGGCCGTTCGTCGAGCACTGGACGACGCCCGCCTTCGCGGCCTACGTGGCCGGGCTGGAGGCGGCGGCCGACGGTGCCGCGGTCGACGACGCCGGCGCCGACGACGCCGCGGTGTTCCTCGAGGTCGCCGAGGCGGAGGCGGCCTTCTGGGAGATGCCGCGGTGAGCCTGTCGGCCCGGCTGTGGGCGGACAACGCCGACCTCGCCGCCGCCGCGCTGGAGCACCCGTTCGTCACCGGCGTCGCCGACGGCACGCTGCCGCGCGGGCGGTTCGCCGGCTACGTCGCCCAGGACGCGTTCTTCCTCGAGGCCTTCGCCCGCGCCTACGCCCTCGGGGTGGCGCACAGCCGCGACCGCGCGACGCTGGAGGCCCTCGCCGACCTGCTGGCCGGCGTCCGGGAGGAGTTGCGGCTGCACGACGGATACGCCGCCCGGTGGGGCATCGACCTGACCGCCGTCGCCCCGGCGCCGGCGACGCTCGCCTACACCGAGTTCCTGCTGGCCACGGCCGCGCTCGGCGACGTCGGGGAGCTGTGCGCGGCGATGACGCCGTGCATGCGGCTCTACGCCCACCTCGGTCGGGCCCTGGTTCCACGTGCAACCGGGCCGTACCGGGAGTGGGTGGACACCTACGCCGACCCCGCGTTCGAGGAGCTGGCCGCCACGCTCGAGGCGCTGCTGGACCGGGTCGCCGTCGACACCCCGGCCGTGCGGCGGGCGTACCGCCGGGCGATGGAGCTGGAGCTGGGCTTCTTCACCGCCGCCTGGAGTACCTTCGCGGACCAGTGACTCGGGGTGTCCGCCGTCCGGCGGACTGAGAACACACCCGTCGAACCTGTCCAGGTCATGCTGGCGAAGGGATGTCACGGCGTGGATGCCGCTGCTCTGACCGCTGCCCGATCGGCGCTGACGAGCGCCGCGCCGCTCGTGCACTGCCTCACGAACACCGTCGTGCAGACGCTCACCGCCAACGCGCTGCTCGCCGTCGGCGCCGCCCCGGCGATGGTCGACGAGCCGCTCGAGGCCGAGGGCTTCGCCGCGGTGGCCTCGGCGGTGCTCGTCAACGTCGGCACCGTCAACCAGCGGACGGCGGAGGCGATGCGGCTGGCCGCCCGGTCGGCGTCGGCCGCCGGCACGCCGTGGGTGCTCGACCCGGTCGCCGTCGGCGGGCTCGCGTTCCGCACCGAGCTGGCCGCCGGGCTGCTCGGGTCCCGCCCGGCCGTCGTGCGCGGCAACGCCTCCGAGGTCATGGCGCTGGCCGGGGCCGGCTCGGGCGGGCGCGGGGTGGACTCGACGAACAAGGCGGACGACGCGCTCGACGCCGCCGTCGCCCTGGCCGGGCGCACCGGGGGAGTGGTCGCGGTGAGCGGGGAGGTCGACGTCGTCACCGACGGGACGCGCACCGTGCGGGTCGGCGGCGGCTCGGTCCTGCTCACCCGGACCACGGGTGCCGGCTGCGCGCTCGGCGCGCTGGTCGCCGCCTACGTCGCGGTGACCGGTGACCCGCTCACCGGCGCGGTCGCCGCGCACGCGCACGTGGCGCTGGCCGCCGAGGCGGCGGCCGCCGTCGCCGCGGGCCCGGGCACGTTCGCCCCGCTGTGGCTCGACGCGCTCGACGCCGTCACCGACCTGTCCGCCGCGCAGGTGACCGCGTGAGGCCCGCGTTCGACCCGGCGCTCTACCTGGTCACCGACACCGCGCTGGCCGGCCCGCGCGGCGTGCCCGAGGTCGTCCGCGCGGCGGTGGCCGGTGGCGTGACCGCGGTGCAGGTGCGGGACAAGACGGCGTCGCGGCGCGAGCTGTACGCGCTGACCCTCGCCGTGCGGGAGGTCCTGGCCGGCACGGGGGTGGCGCTGTTCGTCAACGACGCCGTCGACGTCGCGCTGCTGGCCGGCGCCGACGGCGTGCACGTCGGGCAGGACGACCTGCCGGCGGCGGAGGTGCGCGCGCTCATCGGCCCCGACCGGCTGCTCGGCCTGTCCGCCGGGTCCGACGACGAGCTGGCCGTCGCGCTCGCGCTGCCGCCGGGCACGGTCGACGTCGTGGGCATCGGGCCGGTGTGGTCCACGCCCACGAAGCCCGACGCCGGCACCGGTCTCGGGCCCGAGGGCGTCGCGGCGCTCGCGGCGAAGGCGGCGGCCGGGGGCCTGCGCTCGGTGGCCATCGGCGGCATCGACGTCGGGCGGGCGCCGCTGGTCACCGGGGTCGACGGCATCTGCGTGGTCTCCGCAGTCTGCGCCTCGCCGGACCCCGCCGCCGCGGCGCGCGCCCTGCGGAGCGCGCGGTGACGCCGGTCGCGCTCACCGTCGCGGGCAGCGACCCCAGCGGCGGCGCCGGCATCCAGGCCGACCTGAAGACGTTCAGCGCCCTCGGTGTCTACGGCACCGCCGTCCTCACCGCGCTGACCGCGCAGAACACCCGCGGCGTCACCGGCGTGCACCCGGTGCCCGCGGCGTTCGTGGGGGAGCAGATCCGCACGCTGCTCGACGACGTTCCCGTGCACGCGGCCAAGACCGGGATGCTCGGGACCGCCGACGTCGTCCGAGAGGTCGCCGCGGCGCTGGCCGGCCGCGCCGCCGGGCCGCTCGTCGTCGACCCGGTCATGGTCGCCACCAGCGGCGACCGGCTGGTCGACGACGACGCGATCGCCGCCGTCCGCACCGAGCTGCTGCCCGTGGCCGAGCTGGTCACCCCGAACGTGCCCGAGGCGGCCGCGCTGCTCGGCGTCGCGCCGGCCGGCTCGGTCGACGAGCTGGCCGCGCAGGCCGAGGCGCTGCTCGAGCTCGGGCCCGGCGCCGTGCTGGCCAAGGGCGGCCACCTCGGCGGGCCGGAGAGCGTCGACGTCCTGGCCACCGCCGACGGCGTCGTCGTCACCCGCCGGCCGCGGGTGGACACCACCGCCACCCACGGCACCGGCTGCACGCTGTCCTCGGCGATCGCCGCGCTGGTGGCCCGCGGGGTCGGCGGCCCGGGGCGGTGGGAGCCGGTGGTCGAGCAGGCACGCGACCACCTGCAGCGGATGCTCGAGGGCGGGGCGTCGCTCGGGATCGGCTCCGGCCACGGCCCGGTGCACCACTTCGCCGGGATCTGGTCCGTCTGACGCTGCTTTCCGCGGGTCAGGTGCCGCGGGGTCAGGTGTTGTCGGGCAGGAGCCGGTCGAGCAGGTCCTGGGGCAGCAGGCCGGCCGGGCCGAAGCGGCGGGCCGCCTCGAGGAACTGCGGTGCGGTGGCCGCGAGGTCGGCGAGCATCCCGCGTGCGGCCTCCTCGCGCCCGGCCAGGGCGGCGACGACGGCGCGCCAGAGCACCTGGTCCGGCTCGGTCTCCGGGTCCTGCGGGCGCAGCTCCTCCAGCTGCCGGTCGGCGGTGAGCGGGTCCCCGTCGAGGGCGAGCTGAAAGGCCGTCACCACCCGCTGGTAGCGCAGCCGCCTCGCCACGAGCCGGTCGAGCTCGGTGACGGGATCGGGGTCGTCGTCGACGCGCAGGTCGACGACCCGGTCGTGCCACGGGCGGCCGGTCGTCCGCGTCCGCACGACCATGACCGCGGCGGACCGCCGCCCCCGGAGGTCACCGCCGGAGTCCTCGGCCGCGTGGAGCGAGCGCAGCAGCCGCTGCGCCAGCGGCCCCGGGGTGGACTCGAAGGCGGCGACCATGGCCTCCCACACGTGCGCGCCGGTGACCAGGTTGGCCAGCGCGCCACAGTCGGCGCCGGCCAGGTGCCCGGCGGCGGGCACGCACGCGTCGCCCGTGAACAGGGCGACGTCCCCGGACGGGCCGAGCAGGGCGACCTGGCGCCGCTCGGGGTGCGGGTCCACGCTCTGCAGTGCGGTGAGCACCTCCTGCGCGCTCAGGCCGCCTCGGAGCAGGTCCAGCCCGATCTCGCCGTACATCGGCTCACCCATCGACTGGGTCGCGATGACGCCCTGGCCCGGGTGGGCGAAGGGCACGCTGCTGCCGACGGCGAAGGCCTGGGACTGGGTGGCGACACCCATCTCGCCGGTGTCGCGGTCGCGGGCGACGATCGAGTACGTCATCCCGCCTCCGTCACCCGCGGTCCGGCGCCCCGCACCCGCCCCGTGAACAGCCGGTCGAGGCGGTAGCGGACCACGCGCAGGGCGTCGTCGACGTCGCGCTGCTGCCCCAGCACGCTGCTGACCAGGCCGTTGGTGAGCGCGAGCAGGCCGACCACCTCGATGCGCGGGTCGACGTCGCCCGGCACGTCCCCGGCCTCGACGGCCTCGGCGAGCACCCCGGTGAGCCAGCGCTCCAGCGCGTTTGGCGCGTAGCGGCCGTCGACCGCCTCGGCGGGGTCGGTGAGGCCGGCGGCGTAGTAGGCGGTCCAGGCGAGCTGGTCGGCGCGGCTGTCGTCGTCGGTGGGCAGGATCGCGCCGAGGACGACGTCGAACACCGTGCGCGGCGGCAGGCCGGTGCCGATGGCAGCGGCCCGCTCGCGGACTCGCCGGTCGAGCCGCGCGGCGAGCTCGGTGACGCCGGAGAGCATCAGCGTCCTCTTGTCGGTGAAGTAGTACTGCACCACCCGCAGCGAGACGCCGGCCTCGGCGGCCACCTCGCGCATCGACACCGCCTGCAGCCCGCGGGTGCTGGCGATGCGCAGCAGGGCGGCGGTGAGGTGCGCGCGCCGCTCGTCGTGGTCGACCCTGCGCGGCATCGGCACCTCCTTCGTGGTACGACTGTATCCCCGTCGACGCCCCCGGAGGCAGCCGTGACCATCCTGACCGCACACTCCGGGGACCTCGACATCGCCTACGAGGTGCTCGGCGACCCCGGGGGCGAGCCGCTGCTGCTGGTGATGGGTCTCGGCGCGCAGATGGTCGGCTGGCCCGACGGGTTCTGCGCCGAGCTCACCGCCCGCGGCTTCCGCGTCGTCCGCTTCGACAACCGCGACGTCGGGCTGTCCACGCACCTCGACCGGCCGGTACCCAGGCGCGCGTGGTCGCGGGTGCCGGCCGCCTACACGCTGGCCGACATGGCCGGCGACGCGCTCGCGGTGATGGACGCCGTCGGGTGGCCGGCCGCGCACGTCGTGGGCGCCTCGCTCGGCGGGATGATCGCCCAGCAGCTCGCCGTGTCCGCGCCGGAGCGGGTGCTGTCGCTGACGTCGGTGATGTCGACGCCGTCCCCGCGGATCGGCCGGATGCGCCCGCGCACGGTGCTGGCGCTGGTGCGGAGGGCCCGGAGGCTCGCGAAGGAGCGGGGCCCGGCGACGACGCCCGAGGCGATGGCGGACGTCATGGTGGCGATGCAGGAGGTCACCGGCTCGTCCGGCTACCCGGCCCGGCGCGAGGACCACCTGGAGATGCTGCGGGTGGCCATGGCCCGCGACGACTCGGGACTGAGCGGCCCGGGCGCCAAGCGGCAGAACGCCGCCGTGCGGATCGCGCCGGACCTGCGCCCGGCCCTGGCCGCGGTGCGGGTGCCGACGCTGGTGGTGCACGGCGACGGTGACGTGGTGATCCGGCCCGAGGGCGGCCGGGCGACCGCGGAGGCGGTCCCCGGCGCCCGCCTCGTCGTCCACCCGGGGATGGGCCACGAGCTGCCGCGGGCGCTGTGGCCGGCGATCGCCGACGACGTCCGCGCCGTCGCCGACGAGGCCGCCCGCCGCGCCTGAGGTGGGTCAGGAGACGAAGCCGATCAGCAGGTGGGCGTTGAGGCCGATGATCAGCGCGGCCACCACGCCGCCGACGACCGTGGTGACCCGCCGGTTGACCCAGCCGCCCATGAGGTCGCGGCGGCTGGTCAGCCACAGCAGCGGCACCAGCGCGAACGGGATGCCGAAGCTGAGGACCACCTGCGACCACACCAGCGCCGTGGTCGGGTCGCCACCCAGGACGAGCACCGCCAGCGCCGGGGTGAGGGTGACCAGCCGGCGGGCGAGCACCGGGATGTGCCGCTTGAGGAACCCGGCCATCACCACCTGGCCGGCGTGCGTGCCCACCGAGGAGGAGGCGAAGCCCGAGGCCAGCAGCGCGAGGGCGAAGGCGAGCGCGGCGCCGGTGCCCAGTTGGTCGCCGAGGCCGGCGTGCACGCCCTCCAGGGAGGTCACCTCGTCGGCGTTGCCGGTGAACAGCTGTGCGGCGATGACCAGCATGGCGGCGTTGACCAGCCCGGCCATGCCCATGGCCAGCAGGACGTCGAGGCGCTGGGCCCGCAGCAGCCGGCGCCGTCCCTGCTCGGTCTTCCCGGCGGTGACGACGTCGCCGTAGCGGCCCGGCGTGAGCGCGGAGTGCACGTAGATGACGTGCGGCATGACGGTGGCGCCGAGGATGCCGGTGGCCAGCACCAGGCTCTCGGGGCCGTCGAAGGAGGGGACCATGCCCCCGGCGACGCCGCCGAGGTCGACCCCCGCGCCGAACAGGGTGTACGCGAACCCGGCGCCGATCACCAGCAGCAGCCCGGTGATGACCCGCTCGAAGGGCCGGTGCCCGCGCGACTGCGCCCCCAGCAGCGCGAACGCGACGACGGCGGTGATGAGCCCGCCGATCGGCAGCGGCACCCCGAACAGCAGGTTGAGCGCCACGGCGCCGCCGACGATCTCGGCGAGGTCGGTGGCGATGGCGACCGCCTCGGCCTGCACCCACAGCCCCCAGGTGACCGGCCGCGGCAGCCGCTCGCGGCACAGCGTGGCGAGGTCGCGGCCGGTCGCGAGGCCGAGCTTGGCCGTCAGCGACTGGATGAGCATCGCCATGAGGTTCGCCGCGACGATCACCCACAGCAGCGTGTAGCCGAAGGAGGCGCCGCCGGAGAAGTTGGTGGCGAAGTTGCCGGGGTCGACGTAGGCGACGGCGGCGACGAAGGCCGGGCCGAGCAGGGGCCAGATCCGGCGGCGGCCGGTGGGGGCCGGTGGCGGGGTCTTGGGGGTGCCGACCAGCGTCGTCGGCAGGACGGCGGCCTCGGTCTTCGACAGGTACACGGGGGCCTCACAGGACTGCGCAGCGGGGGACGGGGGAGGGTCTCGTCCCTGGTCTGCCCGCCGGGGGTGTCACGGTCGGGCCAGGACGTGGCCCGCGGGGGCCGAGGTGAGGCTTCCCTGTGCCGTCCCGGGGCCGCGGGCGTGCCGCGGCCCCGGGACCGGCTCAGGCCGCGGGGACGATGAGCCCGGCGGTGGCGGTGCGCGCCCGCGTGAAGCGCTCGGAGACGTCGGCCCAGTTGATGACGTTCCACCAGGCCTTCACGTAGTCGGCCTTCACGTTCTGGTACTGCAGGTAGAAGGCGTGCTCCCACATGTCGAGCAGCAGCAGCGGGACCAGCCCGACCGCGAGGTTGCCCTGGTGGTCGTAGAGCTGGCAGATCAGCAGCTTCTGGCCCACGGAGTCCCACGCGAGGATCGACCAGCCCGAGCCCTGCACGCCGTTGGCGACGGCGGTGAAGTGCGCCTGGAACGCCTCGAACGACCCGAACTGGTCGGTGATCGCGGCGGCGAGCTCGCCGTCGGGCCGGTCGCCGCCGTCGGGGCTCATGTTCGGCCAGAACACCGAGTGGTTGACGTGCCCGGCCAGGTTGAACGCCAGGTTCTTCTCGTGCAGGTTCGCCGTGCCCAGCCCGTCGTTCTCGCGCGCCTCGGCGAGCTTCTCCAGCGCGGTGTTCGCCCCGGTCACGTAGGTCTGGTGGTGCTTGTCGTGGTGCAGCTCCATGATGCGGCCGGAGATGTGCGGCTCCAGGGCTGCGTAGTCGTAGGGCAGGTCCGGGAGCACGTACTCGGGCATGGGGTCTCCTCCGTCAGGCTGGGTGGACACCCGTCGTCCTGCCCGGGAGGGATGACACGTCGGGGCCGACCCGTGGCCCGCGCGGGCCAGCCGTCCGGGTCAGCCGGTGGTGAGGCGCCGCGCGCGCTCGACGAGGGCGTCGATGCGGCGGGCGTGCGCGCCGCGCCAGTAGACCCGCCCGCACCCGGGGCAGCGGGAGAACTCGGTGGCGGTGCGCCGGGTGCCCGGCTCCAGCTCGCCGGCCACCGCGGCGGCGTCGACGGCGACCGGCACGCCGTTGCACGCCGGGCAGCGGGTGAGCGGGGCCAGCGGCGGGCGGAAGCGGTCGAGGACGTCGTCGAGCTGGGCGTCGGGCGAGGAGCCCCGCACCCATGCCCCGGCCGGCAGCGCCCGGCGCATGAGCAGGCCGCGGTCCTGGGTGAGCAGCACCCGCCGCTCGGCGACGGCCGCGGCCACCAGCTCGGCGTCGTCGGCGTCGGGGGCGCGGGCCTCCGGCGACCACGCGGTGTCCAGGCCGAGCAGCCGCATCCGGCGGGCGAGCGCGCCCAGGCCGACGTCGAGCAGGAACCCGCCGGGCGGTACCGGCTGGGGCCGCGGCGCGGGGTGGACGGCGATCGTCGCCCCGGGCGGCGGCTGGACGTCCCGCCCCACCGCGACGCCGTCGACGAGCACCGCACCCACCTCGGTCAGTGGGACGCCGGCGGCCTGCACCAGGTGGCCGACGGTCGCGTCGGGATCCGCGAGGAGCACGCGTCGCCCGGCCGCGCGGTCGCGGGCGGGCAGCAGCGGCCGCAGCCGGTCGTCGACCGCGACCGTGACCGTGACCATGCCTGGGGCGATACCCACGATAGATACTTGAACGTTCATCAACATGAGCGCACACTCGGTCCCGGGCACCTCCGCGGAAGTGCACCGTGCATCTCCGCGGAGATGCGCCGGAACGCCTCGAACAGGAGCCCGCCATGCCGGTCCAGCGCCTCAACCACGCCGTCCTCTACGTCCGCGACGTCGAGCGCAGCACCGCCTTCTACCGCGACGTGCTCGGCTTCCGCGTGAAGGTCGAGATCCCCGGCCGGGCGGTGTTCCTCCAGGCCGAGGGCTCGACCAACGACCACGACCTCGGCCTGTTCGCCGTCGGGACCGGCGCCGGTCCCTCCCAGGCCGGGCGCGCGACCGTCGGGCTCTACCACCTGGCGTGGGAGGTCGACACGCTCGCCGAGCTCGTGCGGGTCCGCGAGGCGCTGGTCGCCGCCGGTGCGCTGGTCGGCGCCTCCGACCACGCCACCACCAAGGCCCTCTACGCGCAGGACCCCGACGGGCTGGAGTTCGAGGTCTCCTGGCTGCTGCCGGCCGACCTGATCGACGACGAGGTCCGCGCGCGGGCGATGGCCATCCGCCCGCTGGACCTCGACGCGGAGATCGCCCGCTACGGCGCGCAGACCCGGGGCGGACTGGGCGTCTCCGTCCCGGCCTGAGCCGATGGGTCGGACCCCGTTCGGTTGGGCATGACGCGGGTCGACCGCAGCCGGACCGACCCCCGGGAGTCCCCGTGACCCTGCCGACCGCCCGTCCCCTCGCCCTCGTCACCGGCGCCTCCAGCGGCATCGGCCTGGAGCTGGCCAAGCAGTTCGCCGAGCACGGCTACGACCTCGTCGTCGCCGCGGAGGACGACGAGCTCGACGCCGCCGCCGAGACGCTGCGCGGCCTGGGCGCCGCCGTCTCCCCGGTGCGCGGCGACCTGACGAGGTACGAGGACCGCGAGCTGCTCGTGGCCGCCTGGCGCGGCTCGGGCCGGCCGCTGGCCGCCGCGGCCATCAACGCCGGCGTCGGCGTCGGCGGCGCCTTCGTGGACACCGACCTCGACGCCGAACTCGGCATCGTGGCCCTGAACTGCGGGTCCACGGTGCACCTCGCCAAGCGCGTCGCGCAGGACATGGCCGCCGAGGGTGAGGGCCGGATCCTGTTCACCTCCTCGGTGGCCTCGCAGGCGCCCCAGCCCTTCCAGGCCGTGTACGGCGCGAGCAAGTCCTTCGTGCAGCACCTGTCCCTGGCGCTGCGCGAGGAGCTCTCCGACAAGGGCGTGAGCGTCACCGCGCTGCTGCCCGGCCCCACCGACACCGAGTTCTTCGACCGCGCCGACCTGACCGACACCCGGATGGGCGCGACCGATGCGAAGGACGACCCCGCGCTGGTCGCCCGCCAGGGGTTCGAGGGCCTGATGAAGGGCGAGGCGTCGGTCTTCGCCGGGTCCCTGGCCAGCAAGGCGATGGGCCGGCTGTCGGCGGTCACGCCCGGGAACGTGGCGGCCAAGCTCAACCGGAAGATGGCCGAGCCGGGCTCCGCCGGGAGCTGAGCCCTCCGGCACGATCCGGGGCGTGACCGAGCTCCTCCCCGCCCCCGTCGAGGTCCCCGCCGGCCCGCTGCTGCTGCGTCCGTGGCGGGCCGGCGACGCGCCGGCCGTCCTCGCCGCGCTCACCGACCCCAGCACCGACGTGTGGAGCAACCCGGGCCGCGTCGCCACCCCCGGCGACGCGGCCGTCTGGGTGGCCCGACGTGCCGACTGGAGCAGCGGGCAGATCGCCGCCTGGGCCGTCGCCGACGCGGCCACCGGCGAGCTGCTCGGCTCGGTGAACCTGCACGCGATCGACCGGCACCAGGGCGACGCGGAGGTCGGCTACTGGACCGTCCCCGCGGCGCGCGGGAGGGGTGTCGCGCCGCGCGCCGTCGACGCGGCTGTGCGCTGGGGCTTCGCCACGCTGCCGGTCGACCGGGTCGAGCTCGTGCACGCCGTGGAGAACCCGGCGTCGGGGCGGGTGGCGGAGAAGGCCGGGTTCACCTTCGAGGGCCGGCTGCGCCGCTCCTACCGCTACGGCGACGGCGTCAAGCGCGACGAGCTGCTGTGGGCCCGCCTGGCCGACGACGACGTCCCCGACCTCAGCAGCCGCAGCTGACGGTGCGCGGCGCGGTGAGCGGGTCGACGTCGGGCCGGGTGAGGCCGTCGGCGGTCTCCACCGGCAGTCCCTCGCGGGCCCAGTACTCGAAGCCGCCGATCATCTCCCGCACCCGGTAGCCGAGCAGCGCCAGCGCGAGCGCGGCGCGCGTGGCGCCGTTGCAGCCCGGCCCCCAGCAGTAGGTGACCACCGGGACGGACCTGTCCAGCTCGGCCTCCGCGCGGGCCGCGACCTCCCGGCCGGGCAGGTGCACCGCGCCGGGGACGTGCCCCTGGTCCCACGCTTCGCGGCTGCGGCTGTCGAGCAGCACGAAGCCCGGGGCGCCGGACTCCAGCGCGGCGTGCACGTCGCTGACGTCGGTCTCCACGGCCAGCCGGCGGGCGAAGTGCGCGGCGGCCTCGGCGGGGTCGGTGCTCCAGTCGGTGGTCACGCCGTCGAGCCTGGGCACTCCGGCGCCTCGTGGCGAGGTCGCCGCCTGCCAGGAACCGCACCGATCCGGACGCGTCCGGGGGGTGACGTCGGTGGAGAGTCTCTCTAGAGTGGCTCTCCATGACGGCTGCCCAGCAGGTCACGCCCGACCGCATCGCCATCGCCGGGCTGCGACTGTTCGCCGAACGTGGCTACGCCGGGACCTCGATGGAGGAGGTCCGGCGCGCGGCGGGGATCTCCAACGGCAGCCTCTACCACCACTTCCCGTCCCGGGCGCACCTCGCGGCGCGGCTCGTCCTCGACGGCATGGGGCAGTGCCAGGACGGCGTGCGGCGGGTCCTGGCCGCCGCGGGCTCCGCGGAGGCGGGCATCCGGGGCGTCATCGAGGACCAGTCGGGCTGGGTGGAGGACCATGCCGACCTCGCGCGCCTGCTGTACGGCGAGCTCCCCGACGACGTCCTCCTCGCCGCCGAGCCGCGGTTCGGCGAGGACAACCGCCGCTACGTCGAGGACGTCGGCGGCTGGCTGCGCGCCCGGGCCGAGCGCGGCGAGCTCCGGCGCCTCCCGTTCCCCGTGACCCACGCCCTGTGGCTGGGACCGGCCCAGGAGCTGGCGCGCCAGTGGCTGCAGGGCCGATCGCGGATCCCACCCCGGGAAGCGGCCCGCGACCTGGCCGAGGGGGCCTGGCGTGCCCTGGCCGGTTCCACCCCCACCGCAACGGCGCAGGAGGGCACGGCATGACGACGACAGAGGACGGCCTGCGCAGGGACGTCGCCGAAGCTGTCCTGCGGCTGCCGGCGGCCGCAGCCCTCGGCTTCGCCTTCGAGGAGCTCGCCGACGGCCGTGCCGTGACCCGGCTGGGGTGGCGGCCCGAGCACTCGCACGCGCCGGGGGCGTTCCAGGCCAACCCGATCGCGGCGCTGGCGGACTTCACCGGCGTCAGTGCCGGCGTCACCCTGCTGCCGGCCGGTGCGACGGCGGCCACCGCGGACTACACGGTCAAGTTCCTCAGCGAGGCCCGCGGGGAGGCCCTCGTCGCCCGCGGCCGGGTCGTGCGTCCCGGCACCACCCTGACGGTCGCTGCCGTCGACGTGTTCGCCGTGTCCGGGGGGCGGGAGGAGCTGTGCGCCACCGCTCTCGTCACCATGCGGAACACCCGCCCCCGTGCTGCCTGAGAGGGCTTGACGGATCTACCGCTGACATCTGAGATGTCAGTTGTGACCGCACCGCTCGTCCCCGTCGGCCGGGTGCTGCTGCGCGACCAGGCGCTGGTCCGCATCCGGACGGCGATCGTCAGCGGCGAGCTCCCGCCCGGCTCGGTGGTCAAGGACGCCGACCTCGCCGCCCGCCTCGGCCTGTCGGTGGCCCCGGTGCGCGCCGCGCTGGCCCGGCTGGTCGACGAGGGGCTGGTCGAGGCCAAGCCGCAGAGCCACACCCGCGTCACGCCGCTGCGGCCGCGGCAGGTGCGCGACGCCGCCGTCGTGGTCCGGGCGATGCACGAGCTCGCCGCGCGCGAGGGCGCCGGGCGGACGACGGCCGACGACGTCGTCGCCATGGGCGTGGCCAACGCGCGGTTCGCCGCCGCGGTCGACGCCGGTGACCTCGACGCCGCGCTCGACGCCGACGACGACCTGCACGCCGTCCTGCTCGCCCGCGCCGGCAACACCGCGCTGACGGCGACCGTCGAGCGGTTCACGCCCACCATCCGCCGGCTGGAGCGGGCCCGCTTCGCCGCGGCGCACGGCCGGGAGTCGGTCGCGCTGCACGACCGCCTGATCGCCGCCTGCGCGGCCGGGGACGTCGACGCCGCCGTCGCCACGACCACCGAGATCTGGACGGCGCTGCTGTCCGGACTGGAGGAGACCGATGACGACGCTGGCTGACTTCCCCCGCACCCCGCTGCTGTTCGGGCCCTCGCCGGTGCACCGGCTGGACCGGCTGACCGCGCACCTGGGCGGGGCCGCGGTGTGGGCCAAGCGGGAGGACTGCAACTCCGGGATCGCCTACGGAGGCAACAAGACCCGCAAGCTCGAGTACCTCGTCGCCGATGCGCTCGCCCGGGGCTGCGACACGCTCGTGTCCATCGGTGGCGTGCAGAGCAACCACACCCGGCAGGTGGCCGCCGTCGCCGCGCACGTCGGGCTGTCGTGCGTGCTGGTGCAGGAGAGCTGGGTGGACTGGCCCGACGCCGTCTACGACAAGGTCGGCAACATCCTGGTCAGCCGGCTGGCCGGGGCCGACGTGCGGCTGGTCAAGGCCGGCTTCGGCATCGGGTTCAAGGAGAGCTGGGAGACCGCGCTCGCCGAGATCGAGGCGCGCGGAGGCAAGCCGTACGCCATCCCGGCCGGTGCCAGCGACCACCCGCTCGGCGGGCACGGCTTCGCCAACTGGGCGCTGGAGGTGGCGCAGCAGGAGGCCGAGCTGGGCGTCTTCTTCGACACCGTCGTCGTCTGCTCGGTCACCGGATCCACGCAGGCCGGGATGGTCGCCGGGTTCGCGCTGCTGGAGGAGCAGGGCGCCCGGCCGCGGCGGGTGCTGGGCGTCGACGCCTCCGCCAAGCCCGCCGAGACCCGCGACCAGGTGCTGCGCATCGCCCAGCGCACCGCCCGCGCCATCGGGGTGCAGCGCGAGCTGACCCTCGACGACGTCGAGCTCGACGAGCGCTTCCACGGCGGCGTCTACGGCATCCCCGACGCCGCGACGATCCGCGCGATGGAGACCGCCGCCCGCACCGAGGGCATGGTCACCGACCCCGTGTACGAGGGGAAGTCGATGGCCGCCACGATCGACCTGGTCGGCCGCGGCGAGATCGACCCGTCGTCGACCGTGCTCTACGCCCACCTCGGCGGACAGCCCGCGCTCAACGGCTACAGCGCGCTGTTCTCCTGAGTGAGGACCCCCCTGCCCCCCACCGCTCGCACGCTCGCGGGGGGATCCTGCAGGGGGGCCACGCCGGGAAGCCGGTCCAGGGCGGCGGTGATCCGGCGCTCCTCGAAGGAGAAGTGCGACTCGACGATCGCCGCGAGGCCCTCGAGCTCCCCGGCCAGCCGCGGCGAGGTGCCCGAGGCCGCGAGCTCGCCGGCCAGCTCCTCGACGCGGGCGAGGATGCCGGAGATCCACACGTGGTCCTCGGCCATCTTCTCGAGCACCGGTTCCAGCTCGGGGAACCGCTGCGCCAGCGCGGGGAAGGCGCCGGCGTCCTCGCCGGTGTGGTGGGCGGTCAGCGCGGCGCAGAACGCCAGGCAGTGGGCGGGCAGCGTGCGGCGAGCGTCCGGAGGCGCGCCGCCGGACGCGGCGGTGCGGAGGGCGCGCAGGTCGGCGCGGAGGGTGTCGTGGATGCGGCGCAGCTCGGCGCCGAGGGGGTGGGGCACGTGAGTCCTGTCCAGGGGAGGTGCGGGGGAGGGGGCGGGGACAGGACGACGAGGGCGGGCTCCGGGCCCGCCGCGGGCTCACCCGGCGGCCGGGGACCCGATCCGTGCGCGGCGCGAGGCCGACCCGGCAGTCACGGCGGGGAGGGTAGCGGGACTCACAGCGCCACGGCGAGCCCCTCCGGGGGCGGCGCGTCCAGGGCGGCGCGGACGTCTCGGGCCTCCGGGGCGAGGCCGGCACCGGCCAGGACGACGTCGCGGACCAGCGCGTGCCACCGGCCGACCGCGCGCACCATCCCGTGCCCGCCGGGCAGCGTGAACCGGGCGACCCGCACGCCGGCCCGGTGCGCCCGGACGGCGTACTCCTCCGACAGCCGTGCGGGCACCCACCGGTCGCCGCGGCCGTGCGCCAGGACGACGGTGCGCCCGCGCAGGTGGGCGACCGGCTCGCCGGGCGGCGTCCACGGCGCCAGCCCGCAGACGGCGGTCACCGACGGGTCGTCGCCGGCCCGCAGGACCGCCCGGCCGCCCATCGAGTGCCCGACGAGTACCACCGGGACGTCCCCGTGCCGCTCGCGCACCTGGTCCAGCGCCCAGCGGACGTCGGCGTGCGCGTCGGCGGCCGCGCCGTTCCAGCCGGCCACGCGGTAACGGACGACGTAGGCCTCCACGCCGCGGCCGGCGGCGGCGCGGGACACCGCCTCCTGGATCGCGCGCATGCGCACCAGCGACAGCGCCCGCTCCCGCGGGGGTTCCACGCTGGCCACGGTGCCGCCGTGCGCGAAGACCGCGACCGCGCGGGTGGGCGCGGTCGCGGGGGTGTGGTCGAGGGCGGGGACCCGGGCGGCGGTCGTCACCGGCGGCGGCGCCTGCCCCCGCGCAGCCGGGCGCGTGCCCGGTCGCCGAGGTCACCGGCCTGCAGCAGCGCCCGGCTGACCGGCGTGGACCCGCCGCGCCGCTCGAGCGCGGTCCCGACCCGCCGCAGCAGCCCGGTGGCCAGGGGGACGAGGACGGTCAGGATGAGCCAGACGCGCAGGCGCCGGGTGAGGAAGAGCCACATGCCCAGGCCCTTCCCGGCACCCGCCGCTCGCAACCGCCTCAGTCGGGGTCGGGCGCCAGGCGGACGACCATCTTCCCGGTGTTGGCGCCCTTCAGGAGGTCGAGGAAGGCGGGGACGGCGTTGTCGAGACCCTCGTAGACGGTCTCCCGCACGACCAGCTGGCCCGAGCGGATCCACCCGGACACCGTCTCGGTGAACTCCTGCCGCAGGTCGTTGTGGTCGCCCACGAGCAGGCCGCTCACCGCCAGCCGCTTGGAGATCATCAGGGAGCTGAAGTTCTTCGGGCCGGGCACCGCCTCGGTGGCGTTGTAGTTCGAGATGGAGCCGCAGATCACCGCCCGGCCGTGCACGTGCAGCGCCCCCAGCGCGGCGTCGAGGTGCTCGCCGCCGACGTTGTCGAAGAAGACGTCGATGCCGTCGGGCGCGGCCTGCGCGAGCAGGTCCTTCACCTTCCCGTCGTGGTAGTCGAAGGCGGCGGTGAAGCCGATCTCGCGCAGCCAGGCCACCTTCTCCGGGCTGCCGGCGCTGCCGACGACCGCCGAGGCACCGCGCAGCTTCGCGAACTGGCCGACCGCGCTGCCCACCGCCCCGGCCGCGCCGGACACGAAGACGGCGTCGCCCTCGCGGAAGGGGGCGACCCGGAACAGGCCGGCATAGGCGGTCTGCCCGGGCATGCCCAGGATGCCGAGGGAGTAGGTGAGCGGCAGGTCCTCGTTCGGCGGCAGCTGCCGGACCGCGCGGGCGTCGAGGACGGCGACGTCGCGCCAGGCGGCGTCGGTGAGGACCAGCGCGCCCTCGGGGACGTCGGGGGAGCGCGACTCGACCACCCGGCCGACCGCGCCGCCCTTCATGACCTCGCCGACCTCCCACGGCGCCGCGTAGGACGGGCCCAGCCGCATCCGCCCGCGCATGTAGGGGTCCACCGACATGGCGACCATCCGCACCACCACCTGTCCCTCGGCGGGGTCGGGGTGCTCGACCTCGACCAGTGCGAAGTCCTCGGGGGTCGGCTCGCCGTGGGGACGGGCGGCCAGGTGCCACTCTCGGGCGGTGATGGGCACGGGGCGCTCCCTGCGTCGTCGGGTGGGGTGCGGGACCGATCCTGCCGCCGGCGCGACCGGGGCGGCCCGGCGGGTGGCGCGGCGCACCTGGGCTCGGATCATGTTGTTCTCCCGGTACAGGACCCGGCCGGTGTCCCGGGACGACGCGCTGCCGGGTCGGCCCGATCCCCTCCCGCACGTCCCCGAGACCCAGGCGGTGAACGGCAACCGCATCCAGCCGCCGTTCCCCGAGGGGATGCAGACGCCGTCTTCGGCGCGGGCTGCTTCTGGGGCGTCGAGAAGGTGTTCCGGCAGGTGCCGAGCGTCCACTCCACCGCCGCCGGCTACGCGGGCGGCTACACGCCCGACCCGACCTACGAGGAGGTCTGCTCGGCGCGCACCGGGCACACCGAGGTCGTCCTCGTCGTGTTCGACCCCGGCGTCTGAGCCCCGCGGCATAGGAAGCTCTACGCACGTCCTGGGCGCCGGGACGTGCGTAGAGCTTCCTTTGCCTGAGGGGTCTGCATGGACGTCGTCCGCACGCCGGAGGAGCGGTTCGCCGCGCTGCCGGACTTCCCGTACCCGCCCACGTACGTCACCTTCGACGGCGGTGACGGCACGATGCTGCGGGTCGCGGTCGTCGACACCGGCCCGGCCGACGGCGAGGTCGTGCTCCTGCTGCACGGCGAGCCGTCGTGGTCCTTCCTCTGGCGCCGGGTCGTCCCGGAGCTCACCGCCGCCGGGCTGCGCGTCGTCGCGCCCGACCTGGTGGGCTTCGGCCGCTCGGACAAACCCACCGACCCGGCCGTCTACAGCTACGCGGCGCACGTCGAGTGGATGCGGCAGACGCTGTTCGAGGGCCTCGGCCTGGTCGACGTCACGCTGGTCGGCCAGGACTGGGGCGGGCTGATCGGCCTGCGGCTGGTGGCCGAGCACCCCGACCGGTTCGCCCGTGTCGTGGTCGCCAACACCGGCCTGCCCACCGGCGACGCCCCGATGAGCGAGGCGTTCCTCGCCTGGCAGCGGTTCGCCACCACCGCGCCCGCCTTCGACGTCGGCCGGATCGTGTCCAACGGGACGGTCACCGGCCTGCCGCCCGAGGTGGTCGCCGCCTACGACGCGCCGTTCCCCGACGAGGCGTCGAAGGCCGGCGCCCGCGTCTTCCCCGCGCTGGTGCCGACGGCGCCCGACGACCCCGCCGCGGCCGCCAACCGCGCCGCCTGGGAGGTGCTCGCCCGTTGGGACAGGCCCTTCCTCACCGCGTTCTCCGACGGCGACCCCATCACCGGCGGCGGTGACCGTGTGTTCCAGCGGGTCGTGCCCGGGGCGCGGGGCGTGCCGCACACGACCCTGCGCGGGGGTGGGCACTTCCTGCAGGAGGACGTCGGCCCGGAGCTGGGTCGCGTCGTGGCCGCGTTCGTCGCCGCCACGCCCCGCCCCTGAGCGGCAGAGATGGCCATCTCTGCCGCTGAGGTCCTGGACCGGCTGCGCCGGGAGCCCGACGTCGAGGCGCCGGACCTGGTCGCCGTCGACGCCACCGACCGGCTGCTGCTCGACACCGCCGAGCGGCTGCCGGAGCAGCGGGTGGTCGTCGTCGACGACGCGTACGGCGCGCTCACCCTCGGCGCGGTCGCGGCCGGGGCGCGCGACGTGCGGGTGTCGCAGGACCTGCTGGTCGGCGAGCGGGCGCTCGAGCTCAACGCCGGGCGCTGCGGCCTGGCCGGCACCTACCGCTCCGCGCCCCTGGACACCGGGCTGTTCGACGGCGCGACCCTCGTGCTGGCCCGCGCGCCCCGGGCCCTCGACGCGCTGCGCGAGCTCACCGAGCTGGCCGCCGCGACCGCCGACCCGGGGGTGACCGTGCTGGTCGGCGGCCGGATCAAGCACATGACCCTCGGCATGAACGACGTGCTGCGGGCCGGGTTCACCGAGGTCTCGGCCACCCTGGCGCGGCAGAAGTCGCGGGTGCTGGTGGCCCGCGGGCCGCGGCCGGACGTGCGGCCCTCCTTCCCGCGCTGCCGGCACGACGACGCCCTGGACCTCGACGTCTGCGCGCACGGTGCGGCCTTCGCCGGCACCCGCGTCGACGACGGCACCCGGCTGCTGCTCGGCGCCCTCGACACCGCCGCCCCCGGCGCCCGCATCGCGATCGACCTGGGCTGCGGCACCGGCGTGCTGGCCGCCGCCCTCGCCCGCGCGCGGCCCGACCTGACGGTGACGGCCACCGACCAGTCGGCCGCCGCGGTGAGCTCGGCGCGGGCCACGCTGGCGCGCGCCGGGCTCGACCGGGTGCGGGTCCTGCGCGACGACGCCGCCTCGACCCTGCCCGACGCCGGCGCGGACCTCGTCGTCTGCAACCCGCCGTTCCACCTGGGCGCGGCCGTGGTGACGGCGGCCGCCGACCGGCTGTTCACCGCCGCCGCGCGGCTGCTGCGGCCCGGCGGCGAGCTGTGGACGGTCTACAACAACCGGCTGCCGCACCGGGCGGCGCTGCGGCGGCTCGTCGGCCCGACCCGTGCCGCCGCGAGCGACCGCCGGTACACGGTGACGGTGTCGACGCGCGGGTAGCCGGCTCAGAGGGTCAGGGCCAGGACCGGCTGCGGCGCGGCGGCGACCGGGGCGCTCAGTGCGCGGGGCGGGCGCTGCGGGTGCGTACCGGGGGCTGGGACGACCACGGGAAGTCGATCCAGGCGTCGGTGCGACGCCACACGTAGTCGCACGTGACCAGGGACCGGGACTTCTCGTAGACGACGGCCGTCCGCACCGCCGACACGTAGCCGGCGCAGAAGTCGCGCACCAGCTCCAGTGTCCTGCCGGTGTCGGCGACGTCGTCGGCGACCAGCACGTTCGCCCCGGTCAGGTCGACGGCGTCCAGCGTCGGCGGGAGCACCACCGGCAGGTCCAGCCGCTCGTCGACGCCGGTGTAGAACTCGACGTTCATCACGAACAGGTTCTTGACGTCGAGCGCGTAGCCCAGCGCCCCGCCGAGGAACAGCCCGCCGCGGGCGATCGACAGGATGAGGTCGGGCTCGAAGCCGTCGTCGGCCACCTGCTGCGCCAGCTCGCGCGCCGCCGTCCCGAACAGGTCGTAGGTCAGGACCTCGCGCTCGTCGCCCACGCCGGCCGATGGTGCCAGCGGCCGCCCCGGGGACGGTGGGCAGGGTCGTGTTCAACCGTCTGGTTGACGACCGAGGCAGCCGCTGGCTACGGTTGCTCAACCATTCGGTTGACAACGCTCGGGAGGGCGACATGACCAGCACCTCGATCCCCCGGACCTCCGCCGGCGGCCGCGCCGCCACCGCCGCCCTCTGGGCCGGCCAGGCGCTGCTCGCGGCGGTCTTCGCCGGGGCCGGCCTGGCGAAGCTGGCCGGCGACCCCGCCATGGTCGAGATGTTCGCCGACGTGGGGGCCGGTCAGTGGCTGCGCTTCCTGGTCGGGACCTGCGAGGTCGCCGGTGCGGTCGGGGTCCTGGTGCCCCGCCTCGCCGTCGCCGCCGCCGGTGGGCTGGCACTGCTCATGGTCGGGGCGACGGTCACCAACGTGGCAGTGCTGGAGGCGAGCCCGCTCCCGTCCGCCGCGCTGCTCGTCCTGGCCGTGCTCGTCGCGTGGGGCCGGCGGGCGGCGGCGCCGCGCTCCTGAGGTCGGTCAGCAGGAGCCCGGGGTGCCCAGCCACGCGACCTCCGCGGGCGGGACGTCGTCGCGCAGCACGGCGCCCTCGATGAGGCCGTAGGGCCGGTCGTCGGCGTGGTAGACGAGCACGTCGTCCTCGCCCGGGGTGTTGGACAGGCCGTACGCCGAGAGGTCCTGCAGGAAGTGGTGCCGGTTCGGCATCGACATCCGCACCTCGGCGACGTCGCCGAACCGCTCGAGCACCGCCTCGCCCATCGCGTACAGCGTCTGCTGCAGGGCGAGGGAGTGCGTGGCGGCGAAGGTCTCCACCAGCGTCGTCCGGACGCCGTCGTACACCGCGTCCCAGTCGAGGTCGAGCGAGGTGTAGCGCCAGCGGGCGGTGACCGCGGTGGCCAGGACGCGGTCGCGGGTCTCGGCCAGCGTCGTGTAGCGGTCGCGCGGGAAGCCCCAGAACTCCGAGCCGGTGGTCTTGAGGACGACGAGGTCGGTGAGCCCGGCGAGCACGTGGAGGTCGTTCCCGTCAGCGGTGACCACCGCCGTCCGGACCTCCCCGCCGGGGCGGCGGAAGGCGTGCATGTGCGGCTGCCCGCCGACGGCGATCCGCTCCCAGCCGTAGGACTCCACGGCCACCCGGGCACCGGTGATCCAGTCGTAGGAGCCGGCGAAGTGCCGCGCCAGGCGCAGTCCGAACGCCTCCGGGGAGCCGACGCCGTCGCGGGCGAAGGCGAAGACGGTGTTCTTCTGCGCGTCGGTGGTGAGGACGTGCGCGTTGTCGCCGTCGGTGTGCGCCGCCGCGAAGTCCCCGCGCAGGCTGCTGCTGACGTTGAGGTCGACCAGCTCGTGGGAGGCCCTGCTGCGGTCGACCGCGACGACGCGGACCTCCGCCTTCCCGTACTGGTTGGGTCCGAGCACGATCGCCATGCCGCGCAGCCTGCCCCACGCGGGTTGCGCCGGTGTTGCACGTGGAACCGGCGGGTCAGGGGAGCGCGGCGGCCAGTTGCCCGGCCAGCCGGACCACGTCCTCGGCGCAGCCGCCGTCCGGGTCCTGCTCGGGGTCGTAGATCGCCACGCTCCAGCCGGCGCAGCCGGGCACCTCGAGCGCGCCCAGCAGCAGGCCGGTCAGGTCCGCCCAGCCCAGGCCGCCGGGGTCGTCCGGGACGCCGGGCAGCCCCTGCGCCGGGAAGACGACGGGGTCCAGGACGTCGAGGTCGACGTGCAGCCACCACCGGGCCGACGCGGCGGCCACGTGCCCCGCCGCCTCCCGCCCGGCCGCGCGCGGGGCGGCGGCCACCTCGCCGGCGTCGCGCAGCCAGACGCCGGCGTCCCGCAGCGAGCCGACGGCGAACGATGCCCGCCAGTCGCGGTCGCGGGGGCCGAGCACCGCCAGGGCCGCCGGGTCGAGCGCGCCGCGACGGCGGGCGAGCGGACCGGTGAGCAGCCGGCCGGTGAGCCCGAGCAGCAGCCCGATCTCGGTGTTGGCCGCCTCGCCGTCCTCGGAGACGTCCAGCGGCACCGCGTCCTCGTGGCCGTCGACGAACACCAGGCCCGCGGTCCCGGCCGCCTCCCGCAGGCCGGCGACCGTCCCGAGGAGCAGGGCGCAGTCGCCGCCGTGGACGACCGGGAGGCGGCCGGCGGCGACGGCCGCGGCGACCCGCGCGGCGAGCTGGTCCGTGGCCGACACCAGGGCCGCCTCGTTGAGCAGGCCGCCGGCGGGACCCCGCTCCGCGACGGGCTCCGGGAGGTCCAGCAGGGTGTCGCGGGCGGGGGAGCCGAGCGCCGCGGCGAGCCCGGCCCGGCGCAGGGCGGCCGCGGCGAGGGCCTGGTTGCCGGGCCGGCCGTAGCCGTCGAACGGCACCCCGACGAGCTCGACCTCCACCGCGGCGCGCCCGGTCAGCTGCCGCGGTAGGTGGAGTAGGCGAACGGGGAGAGCAGCAGCGGCACGTGGTGGTGGGCGGCGGGCTCGGCCACGGTGAACGTCAGCGTGACCTCCGGCCAGAACGCCGTCGTCCCGCGTGCGGTGAACCAGGCGCCGGTGGCGAAGACCAGCCGGTGCGGCCCGGCCGGCGTGGCCTCCTCGGTCAGCCGGCAGCGGCCGTCGTCGTCGGTCACGCCCTCGGCCAGCAGGGAGTCCCCCGCGAGCAGGCGGATGGCGATCCCCGCGGCCGGGCGCCCGTCGACGGCGTCGAGCACGTGCGTGGACACGCTCACGAGACGAGCCCCTCCACCCGGAGCTCGGTGATCTGCGCCAGCTGCTCGACCACCTCGGCCCGCTCGGCCTCCTCGTCGTTGTCCAGCCGGCGGCGCAGCTCGGCGAGCATCTCGTCGGGGGAGCGACCGGCCGCGCGGATCAGGTAGACGTGCCCGAAGCGCTCCTCGTAGGCGCGGTTGCCCTCGACGATCGCGGCGCGGGTGTCGTCGTCGGCGCCGCCCATCGAGCCCTGCTCGCGGCGGGAGGCCTGCGCCTCGGCCGAGGAGCCCTCCACCCGGTCGCCGATCCGCGGATGCGCCACCAGGGCCATCTGCACCTCGTCCCAGGGCAGGGCGCGGGCGACCTCCCCGGCGCGGCGGACCAGCGTGCCGGCGTCGGGGAACGGGCGGCCGGCGACCAGCTCGGCGGCGAAGCGGGGGGCGGCGTTGCAGCCGCGCAGCGCCTCGACGGCGGCGTCGGCGGGCTCGCTGTTGAACTCGTCGAGGCGGGACACGGTGACAGGATGGCAGCTCATCCGGGCAGGCAGAGGGGACGACCGATGACGGACGTGCGCGTGGAGGGCCCCGACGTCGAGCGGGGCGGGGAGGTCCTCACCCCGGAGGCGCTGGAGTTCGTCGCCGACCTGCAGCGCCGCTTCGGGGCCCAGCGCGACGCCCTGCTGGCCGCCCGGGCCACCCGGCGGGCCGAGATCGCCACCGCCCGGTGGCTCGACTTCCGCCCCGAGACCGCCGACGTCCGCGACGGCGACTGGCAGGTCCCCCCGCCGCCGCCCGGGCTCGTCGACCGCCGCGTGGAGATCACCGGCCCCACGGAGCCGAAGATGGCGGTCAACGCGCTCAACTGCGGCGCCGACGTCTGGCTCGCCGACCTCGAGGACGCCAACACCCCGCACTGGCGCAACGTCGTCACCGGGCAGCAGGTCCTGCGCGACGCCGTCCGCCGTCAGCTGGCGTTCACCACCCCCGAGGGCCGGGAGTACCGGCTGCGCGAGGACGGCGACCTGCCCACGATCGTCCCGCGCCCGCGCGGCTGGCACCTGCCCGAGCGGCACCTGCTGGTCGACGGGCAGCCGGCGGTGGGCGCGCTGGTCGACGCCGGGCTGTACCTGTTCCACAACGCCGCCGAGCAGCTCGAGCGCGGCAGCGGCCCGTACTTCTACCTCCCGAAGATGGAGGGCCACCTCGAGGCCGGGCTGTGGAAGGTCGTGTTCGACCACGCCGAGCAGGTCCTCGGGATCCCCGAGGGCTCGATCCGCGCCACGATGCTGATCGAGACCATCCCGGCCGCCTTCGAGATGGAGGAGATGCTGCACGCGCTGGGCAGCCACGCCACCGGCCTCAACGCCGGCCGCTGGGACTACCTGTTCAGCGTCATCAAGGTCTTCCGCGAGGCCGGGCCGGAGTTCGTGCTCCCCGACCGGGCGGCGGTCACGATGACCGCGCCGATGATGCGGGCCTACACCGACCAGCTCGTCGCCGTCTGCCACCGCCGCGGCGCCATGGCCATCGGCGGCATGGCCGCGGCCATCCCCAGCCGGAAGGACGCCGAGGCCAACGAGCGCGCGGTGGCGAAGGTCCGCGAGGACAAGACCCGCGAGGCCGGCGACGGCTTCGACGGCTCCTGGGTGGCCCACCCGGACCTCGTCCCCGTCTGCCGCGAGGCCTTCGACGCCGTCCTGGGCGGGCGGCCCAACCAGCTCGACCGGCAGCGGCCCGAGGTGTCGGTGACCGCGGCCCAGCTGCTCGACGTCGCCGGGGTCCCGGGCGGGCGCACGCTCACCGGGCTGCGGGCCAACGTCGAGGTGGCCATCCGCTACCTGGCCGCGTGGCTGGGCGGCAACGGCGCTGTCGGCATCCACGGCCTCATGGAGGACGCCGCCACCGCCGAGATCAGCCGCTCGCAGGTGTGGCAGTGGGTGCACGCCGGCGTCGAGCTCGACACCGGCGAGACGGTGACGGAGGACCTGGTCCGCCGGGTCGTGGCCGAGGAGGTCGAGGGCATCGGCGACCTGCCGCACCTCGACGACGCCCGCCGGCTGTTCGAGCAGGTCGCGCTCGCGCAGGACTTCCCCGACTTCCTGACGCTGCCGGCGTACGAGCTGATCGATTGAAGGACCCCCGTGCCCCCCACCACTCGCGAGCTCGCGGCGGGACCCTGCACGAGGGCCGAGCCAACCCGAGCTGCGCCATGACCCTGGGGGAGGACGTCTACGCCGAGCTCGACCGGCGGCTGGCCCCCGTCGACGCCGCGCGCACCGCCGCGTACCCGGGCGAGCGGCCCGGCCGGCAGCCGGTGCACACCTGCTACGTCCCCGCCGACGCCGTCGTCCCCGGGCTGGCCGCCGCCTGGGGCGCCGCCGCGCTGGCCGCCCTCGACGAACACGGCCTGCCCGACCTCGGGTACGACGCCGGTCTGCTGGCTCAGGTGCTGCCGCGGGTGCGCGCCAAGCTCGCCGACGAGCCGGTCGAGGACCTGCGGGTCGACGCCGAGGACGGCTACCGCGGCCGGCCGGAGGCCGAGGACGGCGACGTCGTGCGCGCGGCGGAGGCGGTCGCCGCCGACCTCGCCGCCGGCACGGCCCCGCCGTCGGTCGGGATCCGCGCCAAGTCGCTCGAGGGCCCCACCCGCCGCCGCGGCGTCCGCTCCCTCGACCTCTTCCTCTCCTCCGTCCGCGCAAAGACGGCGGTCGTCACCCTGCCCAAGGTCACCGACGTCGAGCAGGTGCGTGCCTTCCTCCCCGTCCTCGACGCGCTGGAGGACGCCCACGGCGTCGCGCTGGACCTGGAGCTGCAGGTGGAGACGCCGCAGGCGGTGCTCGGCGCCGACGGTGCGGTGACGCTGGCCCGCATGGTGCACGCGGCCGGCCCGCGGCTGACCGGGCTGCACCACGGCACCTACGACTACAGCGCGGCGTTGGGCATCGCGGCCGCGCACCAGTCCTCCGACCACCCGGCGCTCGACCTCGCCAAGCAGCTCATGCAGGTCGCCGTCGCGGGCACGGGCGCGCGGGCGGTCGACGGCTCCACGAACCTGCTGCCCGTCGGCCCGCGCGAGCAGGTGCACACCGGCTGGCGGGTGCACGCCGGGCTGGTCCGGCGGGCGCTCGAGCGCGGCCTCTACCAGGGCTGGGACCTCCACCCCGCCCAGCTGGTCACCCGCTACGTGGCCACCTACGCGTTCTTCCGGGGCGCCCTGCCGGCGGCGGCCGCGCGGCTGACGGCCTACGTCGAGCGGGCCGACGCCGGGGTCCTCGACGAGCCGGCCACCGCGCGGGCGCTGGCCGGGGTGGTGCTGCGCGGGCTGGACTGCGGCGCCGTCGACGCGGCCGAGGTCACCGCGGCCACCGGCCTGGACCGCCCGGCCCTCGACGCGCTGGCCGGACGGGGCGCGGCGCGCCCGGGGAGCAGCGCCTAGGCTGCCTGCCGTGGTGGCACGGTGACGGGGGGTGCGGCCGTCTCGTTGTTCGCCGGCGGCGGCGAGGTGGGCCGGGAGATGGCCGCCCGCGACTGGGCGGACACCCCGCTCGGACCGGCCGACCGGTGGCCCCCGGCCCTGCGCAACCTGGTGCGCATCGTCCTGACCTCGCGGTTCCCGATGTGGGCCGCCTGGGGCCCGGAGCTGTCGTTCCTCTACAACGACGCCTACCAACGGGACACGCTGCAGGGCAAGCACCCGTGGGCGCTCGGACGTCCGGCGTCGCAGGTGTGGGCGGAGATCTGGGACGCCGTCGGCCCGCGGATCGAGTCGGTCCTGGCCACCGGGACCGCCACCTGGGACGAGGACCTGCTGCTGTTCCTGGAGCGCAGCGGCTACCCGGAGGAGACCTACCACACCTTCTCCTACAGCCCGGTCGCCGACGACGACGGCCGCACCGCCGGGATGCTCTGCGTCGTCACCGAGAACACCGACCGGGTGCTCGCCGAGCGGCGCATGGCCTGCCTGCGCGACCTCGCGACCGCGATCGCCGGGACGCGGACCGAGGACGAGGTCCTGGCCGCCGTCGGGCAGCAGCTGGCCCGCAACGACGCCGACCTGCCCTTCTCGGCCACCTACCTCGTCGACGACGACGGCACCGCCCGGCTGGGCACCACGACCGGCCTCACCCCGGGCGCCCCGGCCGCGCCGGAGACGCTGACCGACGACACGGTGTGGCCGCTGTCGCGGCTGCGCGCCGGCGAGCAGGCCGTCGTCGACCTCGGGGGGATCCCCGGCCTGCCCACCGGCGCCTGGGACCGTCCGCCGTCGCAGGCGCTCGCGGTGCCGGTCGCCTCCCCGGTCGCCGACGCCGCCGCGGTCGCCGGCTTCCTGGTCGTGGGGCTCAACCCGCACCGCGCGCGCGACGAGGCCTACACCGGCTTCCTCGAGCTGGTCGCCGGCCAGATCGCCTCCGGGCTGGCCAACGCCGGCAGCCACGCGGCCGAGCGCCGCCGCGCCGAGGCCCTCGCCGAGCTCGACCGCGCCAAGACCGACTTCTTCAGCAACGTCAGCCACGAGTTCCGCACCCCGCTGACGCTGATCATGGGCCCGGTAGCCGAGCTGCGGGCCTCCGCGGCGGCCACGGCCGACCCGCGGGTGGCCGAGGAGCTCGAGGTGGTCGAGCGCAACGCGCTGCGGCTGCAGAAGCTGGTCAACACGCTGCTCGACTTCTCGCGCATCCAGGCCGGCCGCATCGACGCGCGCTTCGAGCCGGTCGACCTGGCCGCGACCACCGCCGAACTGGCCAGCGTCTTCCGCTCCGCCGTCGACCGGGCCGGCCTGCGGCTGACCGTCGACTGCCCGCCCCTGTCCGGGCCGGTCCACGTCGACCGGGACATGTGGGAGAAGGTCGTCCTCAACCTGCTCTCCAACGCCCTGAAGTTCACCTTCGCGGGCGGCATCACCGTGCGGCTGCGGCAGGACGACGGCGCCGCGGTCCTCAGCGTCGCCGACACCGGCACCGGCATCCCCGCCGCCGAGCTGCCCCGGCTGTTCGAGCGCTTCACCCGCGTCTCCGGCGCCCGGGCGCGCTCCGGGGAGGGCAGCGGCATCGGGCTGGCGATGGTCCGCGAGCTGGTGGCCCTGCACGGCGGCACGGTCGAGGTGGACAGCACGCCCGACGTCGGGACCACCTTCACCGTCACCGTGCCCCTGGGCACCGCGCACCTGCCCGCCGACCGGCTGGCCCCCGCGGCCGGCGAGGCGCCGGCGATCTCGCCCGGGGCCACGCCGTTCGTCGCCGAGGCGCTGCGCTGGCTGCCGTCGGCGGCCGACGACGTCCCCGCGTCCGCGCCCGGCTCGCAGGGCAGCCGCGCCGGCCGGGTACTGGTGGCCGACGACAACGGCGACATGCGCGACTACGTGGTGCGGCTGCTCGCACCGGTGCACGAGGTCCGCGCGGTCGCCGACGGGCAGGCGGCCCTGGAGGCGGCCCTGGCCGACCCGCCCGACCTCGTCGTCAGCGACGTCATGATGCCGCGGCTGGACGGCATGCAGCTGCTCGCCGCCCTGCGCGCGGACCCCCGCACGTCCCGGGTCCCCGTCGTCCTGCTCTCGGCCCGCGCCGGCCAGGAGGCCGCCGTCGAGGGGCTGGCCGCCGGCGCCGACGACTACCTGGTCAAGCCCTTCTCCGCCCAGGAGCTGCTCGCCCGCGTCGACGCCCACCTGCAGCTCGGCCGCGCCCGCCGCGAGGCCGAGGAGCGGTTCACCACGATGGCCGACCTCGCGCCGGCCCTGATCTGGGTGGCCGACGGCTCCGGCCGGCGCGAGTTCCTCAACGCCGGCTGGACGGCGTTCACCGGCCGGTCCCCGGAGGACGAGCTCGGCGAGGGGTGGCAGGCCGGGCTGCACCCCGACGACGCCCGGCGCTACGCCGGCACCGTGGCGGCGGCGACGGCGGCGGGGGAGGGCTGGGAGGTCGAGTTCCGGCTGCGTCGCGCCGACGGCGCCTTCCACTGGCTGCTCGAGCGCGCCGTCCCGATCGGCGGCGGTGCCGCCGACGGTGCCGGGGGCTGGGTGGGCAGCTGCACCGACATCAACGCCCGCTACCAGGAGACCGAGCGGCAGACGCTGCTCGCCGAGGTCGGCACGGCGCTCGACCGCGAGACCGAGGTCGATCGGCAGCTGGCCGGCCTGGCGCAGCTGGTGGTCGACCGCCGCCTGGCCGACGTCTGCACCGCGCGGGTCGTCGGCCCGGACGGGCAGCTCCGCTACGCCGGCCGCGCGGGCGTCGAGGGGACCTCCGAGCAGCTGGCCGGGCTGCAGCCGCACGGCGGGCTGGGCGTCGAGGTGCTCGACACCGGCGCGCCGCTGCTGCGCCCGCACCTGTCGGGCAACGGCGACGGCAACGGCAACGGCAACGGCAATGGCGGCGTCCGGCTGGACCTCAGCTCGGCCCTGCTGGTGCCGCTCACCGTCCGCGGGCGGGTGCGGGCCGTGCTGGCGCTGGGCCGCCGCGACGACGCCCCGCCCTTCCACGACGACGACCGCGCGCTGGTCGAGGAGATCGCCGCCCGCGCCGCGCTCGCCCTGGACAACGCGCTGCTGCTCGCCGAGGAGCGGGCCGCGGCGCGGCGCCTGGGCCTGCTGCAGCGGGTGACCGCCGAGCTGTCGGCCGCCACGACCCCGGTGGAGGTGGCCGAGGCGGCGGCCGCCTCCGTCCTCTCGCTCACCGGCAGCGGCAGCCGCGTCGGCGTCCACGAGCTCGACGACACCGGCCGCACCCTGCGCCTGCTCGCGTTCGCCGGGCCCCCGGCCGACGACGCGCAGCGGTTCACCGAGATCCCGCTGAGCACGCCGCTGGCGCTCACCCGGGCGGTCACCGGGCGTCGCGCGGTGTGGATCGAGGACGTCCCGGACCGGGTGGACGGCGGTCCCGGGTCCGTCGTGGCGCTGCCGCTGCAGGTCGCCGGCCGGGTGGTCGGCGTCCTCGGCGTCGGCTCCCCCGAGAGCGGGCGGCTCGGGCCGGCCGAGCGCGGCATGCTGCTGGCGGTCGCCGAGCAGTGCGCCTCGGCGCTGGACCGCGCCCGTCTCTACCGCGCCGAGCAGGACATCGCCTCCACCCTCCAGCTCAGCCTGCTGCCCGCCGCGGTGCCCCGGCTGGAGCGGCTCGCGCTGGCCGCCGAGTACCTGCCCGGCGCCGCGGGCACCTCGGCGGGCGGCGACTGGTACGACGTCGTGGAGCTGGGCGGCGGCCGGGTGGCCATCGCCGTCGGCGACGTCGTCGGCCAGGGCCCCGCGGCGGCCGCGGTCATGGGCCAGCTGCGCAGCGCGCTGTCGGCGGCGCTGCTGCAGGGCAGCCCGCCGGCGGAGGCCCTCGAGCTGCTCGACCGCTTCGCCGCCCGGCTGCCCGGCGCGCTGGCCTCGACGGCGGCGTGCCTGGTGCTCGACTGGAACGCCGGCACCGTGCGGTGGGCGCGGGCCGGCCACCCGCCGCCGCTGCTGGTCACCGACGGCGCGGCGACCTTCCTCGAGGAGGGCGGGGGTGCGGTCCTCGGCGCGCCCGGCCGGCGGCCCTACGTCGAGGGCGCCGCCACGGTCCTGCCCGGGACGACGCTGTTGCTCTACACCGACGGGCTGGTCGAGCGCCGCGGCGAGTCGCTCGACACCGGCCTGCGCCGCGTGGCCGAGGCCGCCGCGCGCCTCGGCGGCGCCGAGCCGCGCCGGCTGACCCGCGCGCTGCTGGCCGAGGTGCTCGACGAGTCGGCGCTGCCCGACGACGTCGCGGTCATCGCCGCCCGGCTGATCCCGCCGCCGCTGCACGAGATGCTGCGCGCCGAGCCCGCCCGGCTGCGCGGGGTGCGCCGCCGGGTGACCGCCTGGGCGCTGGCCGCCGGGCTGACCGGCGACTCCCTCGACGACCTGCAACTGGCCCTCGGCGAGGCGCTGGCCAACGCCGTCGAGCACGCCTACGCCGCCACCGCCGGCGAGGGCCGCTGCGAGTACCGGCTGGAGCGGGCCGCCGACGGCAGCGTCGACGTCTGCGTCCGCGACGAGGGCGTGTGGCGGCCCGCGCCGGCCGACAGGGGGTACCGCGGACGCGGGCTGGAGCTCATCTCCGCGCTGGCCACCGACGTCGAGGTCGGCCGCACCGTCGACGACGGCGGCAGCGAGGGCGCGGGGACCACCGTCCACTTCCGCTTCGTCCCGGCCGGTCCCGGACCGGACGGACCGGTCGTGCGGGGCGCCGGTCGGCGGGCCGACGCCGAGCCCGCCCGCCTGGCGGTGGACCGCGGCACCGGCAGCGTGCGCCTCGCGCTCTCCGGCGAGGTCGACCTGGCCGCCACGCCGGCCCTGCGCGCGGAGGCCCTGCGCGCCCTCGACGGCGCCCCGGACGGCACGCGGGTGCTCCTCGACCTGGACGCGGTCACCTACCTGGCCAGCGCCGGCGTCGGCCTGGCGCTCGAGCTGCTGCGGGTGGCGGGCGCGCGCCGCCTGGTCGTCCGGGTGCGCACCCGGGAGGGGTCCGCGCCGGCCCGCGTCCTCGCCCTGGCCGGAGTGGACACCGGCGCCGGACCCGGCTCCGCCGACGGCGCGCGGGGGAGCCGGTCCACCTCCCGGGGGACGTGAGGCGCACCCCGGAGGCGCGCCCATGGGTACGTGTTCCACAATCGGGGCCGACGGGCCGGAGAAGTCCTGGTCCGCAGGCGGTCGAGGGGTCAGTGGATCCGGTGGTCGAGGCCTCCGCCAGACAGGCGGAGCAGGGGAGCGGAACGCTCGCGCGGAGTTCCCGCGCGTCGTCGGCCTTCGTGCACGGTGCCGCACTCGTCCACTCCCCCGGCGAGGCGGTCGGGATCGCCGCCGCCTACCTCGACGAGGGCCTGCGGGCCGGGGACCTGTCGGTCCTGGCCTGCGCACCGGAGACCGTCGAGGCCGTCCGCGGGGTGCTCGGCCTGCGGGCGCGCGAGGTCGAGGACGACGCCCGCATCTGCCTGGTCGGCGCCCGCGCGCCCGACGCGATGGCCGTGATCCGGGAACGGGTCGAGGTGGCCGTCACCAGGGGATCGGGCCGGCTGCGGATCCTCGCCGAGCCGCTGTTCGGGTCCGACCCGCGGCGCTGGCGGGAGATCCGGCGCTACGAGGCCGCGGCGAACGCCCTGGTGGACGGCGCGCCGGTGTCCTGCCTGTGCGTCTACGACCGGGAGCGGCTGCCGGCCGAGGTCCTCGACACCGCGCGGCACACCCATCCGGAGTTGTGGATGGGCGGTGTGCGGGTGGGCAGCCCCGGGTACCGCGAGCCGCTGGGCGTCCTGCGCGACCTCGGCACCGTCCGGGAGCCGGTCGAGGACGGCCAGCCGGTGTTCGCCGTCGACGCCGCGCCCGCGCTGGCCGGGCTGCGCGGCGGACTACGACGGGCCCTCGAGGCGGTCGTCCCCGACGCCGACCAGCGCGCCGACCTCCACCTGGGCGTGAGCGAGGTGGCGGCCAACGCCTTCCGGCACGGCCGGCGGCCGATCTCGGCGCGGCTGTGGGCCGACGGCTCGACGGTCGTCTGCACGGTCTCCGACTCCGGCACGACCTTCGGCGACCCCCTCGCGGGCTTCCTGCCGGCGCACGGCGACGACCTCTCCGCCGGCGGCATGGGCCTGTGGCTGGCCCGCAAGCTCTGGGACGACGTCGACCTGGTGACCGCCCCCTCCGGGCTGACCGTGCGGCTGGTCGCCGGCCTGCTGCGTCCGGGCGAGGCGCGCGGCGCGGCTTGACGCTCGCGTTCTCTCACTGCTGAGGTACCGGCGTGGAGGACGCCGTCGACCTCATCCTCGAGCAGTGGTCCCGGGAGCGGCCGGACCTCGACTGCTCGCCCATGGGGGTCATCGGCCGGATCACCCAGCTGCAGCGGGAGGTCCACCTGGCCCAGCGCGCCACGTTCGCGCGGCACGGCCTGGACGCGCCGTCCTTCGACGTCCTCGCCGCCCTCCGCCGGGCCGGGCAGCCCTACCAGCTCACGCCCACGGAGCTCATGCGGACGGCGCTGGTCACCTCCGGCGCGATCACCCAGCGGCTGGACCGGCTGGAGGAGAAGGGGCTGATCACCCGCACGCGCAGCGAGGCCGACGGGCGGGCCGTCGTCGTCACCCTGACCGTGGCCGGCCGGGAGGCCCTGGACGCGGCACTGCCCGACCACCTGGAGACCGAGCGCGGCCTGCTGGCCGGGCTGTCGGAGGACGAGCTGGCCCAGCTGGCCTGCCTGCTGCGCCGGTTCCTGGTGACGCTCGGCCGCGTGCCACAGCGCCCGTGAGACCGCAGCGCTAGTCGGCCGGCGGGACGTCGCCGGGCACGAGGTCGGGGCGGACCCGGACGAAGCGCAGCGGGTGCCGGAACACCCCGGCGGTCAGGGCGGCGTCCGCGCTGACCTCGACGACGGCGACCGGCTCCACCCGGGTGAGCGCCACCGACAGCCGCCCGCCGCCGAAGCGGCCGGTGCCGATCCGCTCGGGCCACGGGTGGTCGGGACCGGCGGGGGTCAGGACGGCGGCCAGCTCGGCCGACTGGGCGGGGGAGAGCGGGCTGGTGCGCCCGACGACGACCAGCTCGCCGTCGCGGTAGCGGCCGGCCACCAGCTGGCTCGGGTGCTCCAGCGGCCCGATGACGCCGCCGGCCAGGACCTCCGTCGTCTCCCAGGACTTGACCTTCAGCCACTCGCGGCGGCCGCCGGCGTAGCGGGTGGCCGCGCCCTTGGCCACCAGCCCCTCGATGCCCAGGGGACGGAGGTCCTCGGCCCAGCCGCGCGCCTCGTCCGGATCGGCGGTGACGGGGGACAGCTGCATCGGGGGCGCCCACCGCTCGGCGAGGTCCTCCAGCGCCGACCGGCGGGTGCGGAACGGCCTTCGGCGCTGGTCGGCACCGCCGGCGGCGAGCAGGTCGAACGCGACGTAGGACGCGGGGTGCGCGGCGGCGAGGGCGGCCATCCGGGAGGGCGCGGTGACCATGCGTCGCTGCAGCAGCCCGAAGTCGAGCCGCTCGCCGTTCCAGACGACGACCTCGCCGTCGAGGACCGTGCCGGCGGGGACCTGGGCGAGCGCGGCCGCGGCGACGTCGGGGAAGCGGTCGGTCAGGTCGCGGCCCTGCTTGGACCACAGCCGGGTGCCGCCGCGGCCGCGGACGACGACCAGCCGGTAGCCGTCCCACTTGGGCTCGTAGCGGCAGCCGCCGGGCAGCGCGGACGCCGTCGGCAGGTCGCGCACCGGCTTGGCCAGCTGCACCGCCACCGGACCGGCGAGGTCCGGCGGCAGGTCCGGCAGGCCGGGGACGCTGAGCGGCACCGGGACAGCGTCGGGGCTGCGCGGGCCGTGCGCAGGCTCCTGAGCAGGCGGATCACCCGTTCAGGGCAGGTCGCCACGCTGCGCGACGCCTCCGGCCGGCGGCACGAGCGGGGTCCGGCTGTCCAGGCACGATCGGGTCACGGCGCTGCGGCGGGGATCACCGACGGTGCGGGAAGCGGTTGTCCGCCCCAACAGTTGAGCAGTCAACGAGTCGTCCCGTCGTCCTCGGAGGTCCCGGTGTCCCGTCCCGTCCTGCAGGTGGTCGCCGCCAGCACCCGTCCCGGCCGCCGCGGCCTCGCCGTCGCCCGCTGGGTGCAGCGCCTGGCCGAGGAGCACGCCGGCTTCGACGTCGAGCTGGTCGACCTCGCCGAGGTGGGCCTGCCGGTGTTCGGCGAGCCCAACCACCCGCGGCTGCAGCAGTACACCCACCAGCACACGAGGAACTGGAGCGCGACGGTCTCCCGCGCCGACGCGTTCGTCCTCGTCACCCCCGAGTACAACCACTCCTTCCCGGCGTCGCTGAAGAACGCGCTGGACTACCTCTCGGTCGAGTGGGCGGACAAGGCGGCCGGGCTGGTCACCTACGGCGGCGTCTCCGCCGGCCTGCGCGCGTCGTCGGCGGTCAAGCCGGTGCTCGGCGCGCTGCGGGTGCACGTCGTCCCCGAGGCGGTGTCGGTGCCGTTCTTCGCCCAGTTCCTCGACGAGGACGACGAGTTCGTGCCCAAACGCCGAGCTCGAGGCCGGAGGCAAGGCGATGCTCGACGAGCTCGCCCGCGTCACCACCGCCCTGCGCACCCTCCGCGCGGCATAGGGCTCGGGCGGCAGAAGTAGCCATTTCTGCCGCTCGGGTCAGTCCCGGGAGAGCAGGAGCAGGGCGTAGGCGGCCAGCGAGGGGCCGTCGGTGAGGCGGCCGTCGCGGATCATCGCCCGCAGCTCGGCCTCGGTCACGAAGGCCGCCACCATGTCGGCTTCGGTCGCCTCCCGGGCGGTCGGGCCGGGCGTGAGGTCGGTGGCCAGCCAGACGTCGAACTCCTGGGTGGACAGCCCCGGCGCGAGGTCGAGGTGGCCGAGGTGGGTCATCCGCGCGGCCCGCAGGCCGGTCTCCTCGGCGAGCTCGGCGCGGGCCAGCTCCTCGGGCGTGCCGGTACTGCCCGTGGTCCACGTGCCCTGCGGGAACTCCCAGGCGCGGCGGGCCACCGGGTGGCGGAACTGCTCGACCAGCCAGACGCCGTCCCGCTCCACCGCGACGACCAGCGCGAAGTCGGGCTTCTCGACGACGGAGTAGACGCCGGTGGAGCCGTCCTCGCGCTCGACGACGTCCTCGCGCAGCCGGATCCAGGGGTTGCGGTAGACCTCCCGGCTGCCCGTCGTCCGCATGCGGGTGAGCCTCCCAGAGGCGGAGCATGGGACCAGGAGGTGGTGGGGTTGACCCAGCGGAAGCCGCCGGGGGTGTCGTTCGAGACCTGGGTGGAGCGGCAGATCGGCCAGGCTCAGGAGCGCGGCGACTTCAGCCGGCTGCCCGGTGCGGGCAAGCCGCTGCCGGCCTTCGACCCCGACGAGACCGCCTACGACTGGGCGGTGGCCAAGGCGCGCCGCGAGGGCGTGCAGCCGGCGGACATGCTGCCGCCGGGGCTGGCGCTGCGCCGGGAGCGCGACGACCTGCCCGCCCGCGTGGCCGCGCTGCCGTCGGAGGCCGCCGTCCGCGCCGTCGCCGAGGACTACAACGCCCGGGTGGAGGCCTTCTGGCGCCGGCCGCAGCCGAGCCGGTGGTCGCCGGTGCCCGGTCTGGCCGACGTCGAGGCGCTGGTCGAGGGCTGGCGCCGCGACCGACCGCCGCCCCCGCCGCCCGCCGCCGAGGAGGCCGTCCCGGACACGCCACCGCGCCGCCGCTGGTGGCAGCGGCGGCGCGGCGGCTCCTGACGACTCAGGCGCTGGCGGGCACCCGGTCGAGGAAGCCGAGCACGGTGCGGATGCGGCCGTCGGCGTCGGTCACCGCGACGTCGGAGCCGACGACTGGCGCCTCCTCGCCCTCGGGTCCGAGGTGCCACGTGAAACGCAGCTGGTCGTGGTGGGCGTCGGCCGGGCCGGCCAGCCGGAACACGAAGCCCGGGAACATCCCGTGGACGGCGGCGATGGTGGCGTCGAGCGCAGCCCGGCCCGCGACGTCGGCCATCGGGTCGGTGTAGGTGACGTCCTCGGCGAACACCTCCTCGACCAGCGCCCGCCGCGCGGCGGGGTCGGTCGCGTTCCAGGCGGCGATGTAGCGCTCGGCGAGGTCGGGGGTGGCGGTCATGGCGGTTCTCCTTCTCGATGGGTTCAGCGGGTGCGGAGGGCGGTGAGCTGGAGGGCGGCGAAGCCCGCGACGACGGCGGCCTGGAGCAGCACCCAGACCGCGCCGGTGGTGGTGAGGTCGAAGCGGTCGGTCGCGACGGCGGCGACGCTGGCGGCGGCCCACAGCAGGTTGGCGCCGACGACGACCTCGGTGGCGCCGGCCGAGACCACGGGGCGGGCCGCCACCAGGGCGACGCCGGCCGTGTAGGCCAGCAGGAAGGCGCCCAGGCCGCGCAGCGCGCCGGACGGGACGCCGAGCAGGTCGCTGAGCAGCGGGGCGGACGCCAGGTAGGCCGCGCCGTTGACGCCGGTGACGACGGCGTCCAGACGCAGGACGGTGCGCAGCGGGTCGGCGCCGAGCCGGGCGAGGGGACGGGGGCGGGTGGCTGTCGATGTCATGCCGCAGACCGTGCCGCCGCGAGGGAGGCGGGTCGATTACCTCGCAGGTAGGCGACGCCGGACGCCGTCGTCACTAGCGTCGCCGCCGTGACCACCCTGACGCGCCCGCCGGTCGGGGAGCTGCTGCGCGGCTGGCGGCAGCGCCGCCGGCTCTCCCAGCTCGACCTCGCCAACGACGCCGAGGTGTCGGCGCGGCACCTGAGCTTCCTCGAGACCGGCCGCGCGCGGCCCAGCCGGGACATGCTGCTGCGGCTGGCCGAGCGGCTCGAGGTGCCGCTGCGCGAGCGCAACGAGCTGCTGCTGGCCGCCGGCTTCGCGCCCGCCTACGGCCGCCGCGCCCTCGACTCACCCGACATGGCCGCCGTCACCCGCGCCCTGGACCTGGTGCTCAGCGCCCACGAGCCGTACCCGGCCGTCGTCGTGGACCGGTCGTGGGAGCTGGTGACGGCGAACGCCAGCGTGGCGCTGTTCCTCGACGGCGTCGCTCCGCACCTGCTGGAGCCGCCGGCCAACGTGCTGCGGCTGAGCCTGCACCCCGACGGGCTCGCGCCGCGGATCGGCAACCTGCCGCAGTGGCGGGCGCACCTGCTGCACCGGCTCGGCCGCGAGGCGCACCTGACCGGCGACCCCGGGCTGGCCGCGCTGCACCGGGAGCTCACCGCGCTGCCCGGCGGCACCGACCGCTCGACGCCCGACGGCATCGCCGTCCCGCTGCGGCTGCGCACCGACGACGGGGTGCTGTCCTTCCTGAGCACGGTGACCACCTTCGGCACCGCCGTCGACCTCACCGCCGCGGAGCTGTCCGTGGAGGCGTTCCTCCCCGCCGACGAGCACACCGCCGAGGTGCTCCGCGCCGTACGTTCACCGGTGGCGAACCCGCGGCTGCCCGACCGGTGACCGGGTAGGACAGCCGCACCCGATCTCGAGGAGGACCCATGTCCGAGGTTCCCGGCACGGACCGCGACCAGGCCCGGGAGAACGTCCTGCGCGAGACGCCGTTCCTCCCCGAGGGGGTGGAGGAGGACGACTCCACCGAGGGGGACGAGGGCGAGACCGGCGAGGAGGCCAAGCCCCGCCCGCACAGCACCGACCTCGGCACCTGACGCACGCTCGTGCTCTGCCCCCGATCGGGGGCAGAGCACGACTGCGCTCAGAGGACGTCGAACTCGTTGGACGTCGCGCCGCCGGACAGCAGCGCGTAGCCCGGGCCGCGGTCGAAGAACGGCTCGTCACCGGTGCGGGCGGCGCGCAGCTCCTCCCGCAGGGCGGTGGTCGCCTCGAGGTCGGCCGTGCCGTCGTCGAGCACCACGACGCCGTAGTCCGCCCGCGCGCCGGCCACCGACACCTTGCGCCACGCGACGTCGCGCAGGACCTCCTCCACCGGCCGCTCGAGCGGGTCGCCCCACCCGCCGCCGCCGGTGGTGCGGATGCGGACCACCGTGCCGGCCGGCAGCGGCTCGGCGTCGGCCAGCGCGTCGACGTCGCGCTCGTCGGGGCCGCCCGGGTCCACGGTCACCTGGAACGGCCGCCCGGCGCGGCCGCCGTTGACGCCCCAGCAGGACAGGATCGAGCGGTCGGCGATCGACATGAAGTGCGCGTCGCGCAGCACCCGGATGTGCTTCTCGTAGCCGCAGCCGCCGCGGTAGCGCCCGGGGCCGCCGGAGTCGAGCGCCAGGCCGAGGCGCTCAACCCGCAGCGGGAACCGCGACTCGGTGAACTCCGTCGGCAGGTTCCGCGAGTCCGGGACGACGTGGATGGTGTCCTCGCCGTCGGCGTACCAGCGCCCGCCCGAGCCGCCGCCGAGCACCTCGCGCATGAGGTACGGCTGGCCGTCGAGGTCGGTGCCGTAGACGCCGGTGTAGCGGATCGTCTCCTGGTCGGCCGGCATCCGGCCGCCGGTGGCCTTGGCCAGCACGCCGGCGAGCACGCCGAGCAGCCGCAGGATGACGAAGGTGCGCGCGTTGGTCGGCGCCGGGAAGACCGGCGTGAGCAGCGTGCCCTTCTCCGGGAAGCGCATCTCGATCAGCGGCACGACGCCCTCGTTGACGTCGAGCTCGGCCATCCGCTCCGGTGTCTCGGCGAGGTTGCGCAGGATCGGCGCGAGCCACTTCTTGAGGAAGTTGCCGTCGGCGTAGTCGCCGCAGTGGTTGATCGGGCCCTTGGCCTGCGGGCCGGTGCCGGTGAAGTCGATGACCAGCGGCGTCTCGCGGGTGGAGTCCATGGTCAGCGTGATCCGCTGGCGGTGCAGCTTCGGCGCCTCGACGCCGTCGTGCTCGGCGTAGTCCTCCCAGACGTAGGTCCCGTCGGGGATCTGCGACAGGATCTCCCGCCGGTAGACCTCGGTGGAGTTGGCCAGGATCGCGTCGAAGCAGGCCTCGACGGCGGCCACCCCGTACCGGTCGAACAGCTCGCCGAGGCGGCGTGCGCCGGCCAGGCACGCGGAGCACTCGGCGTCGAGGTCGGCGGCCAGCGAGTCGGGCATCCGCGAGTTGCGGGTCATGATCGCCAGCGCGGCCTGGTTGGGCACGCCCCGGTCCCACAGCTTGATCGGGGGGACCATCAGGCCCTCCTCGTACACGCTGGTGGCCGCGCTCGGCATGGACCCGGGGACGGCGCCGCCGATGTCGTCGTGGTGGCCGAAGGCCTGGACGAACGCGACGACGCGCTCCCCGCCGTCGACGTGCGCGAAGACCGGCACGGTCACGCACAGGTCGGGCAGGTGCCCGATCCCGCCCTCGGACAGGTAGACGTCGTTGTGGAAGAAGACGTCGCCCGGGTGCATGGTCTCGATCGGGTGGTCGCGGACCACCGGGTGCACCAGCGCCGAGTACGAGCGGCCGGTGAGCTTGCGCAGCTGCCGGTCGTGGATGCCGGCGCGGAAGTCGTGCGCGTCGCGGATCATGGGCGAGCGCGAGGTGCGCCCGATGGAGGTCTCGACCTCCTTCTCGATGGCGGCCAGCGTGCCGGCGACGATCTCCACGAGCACCGGGTCGGCGGCGACCCCGTCGGTCAGGCTCATCGCGCGGACTCCCTCTCGAGCAGCAGGTTGCCGAACCGGTCGACGGTGGCCGTGAAGCCGGGGTGCACCGGCACGGTCGAGCCGAACTCCTCGACCACCGCGGGGCCCGCGACGACGTCGCCCGGGGCCAGCCGGGTGCGGTCGTAGGTCGGGGTGTCGGCCCACTCCTCGGCCCCGTCGTCGCCGAAGAGCACCGGCCGCGAGCCGGTGACGGCCCGCTCCGCGCCGCCGTCGCCCGGCGGGAGCTCCACCAGGTCGGGGCGGCGGATCGGGCCGATGCCGCTCACCCGCAGGTTCACCCACTCCACCGCCTGCCGCGGGTCGGCGGCGAAGTCGTAGCCGTACAGCTGGCGGTGCGCGGCGTGGAAGGCCTGCGCCACCCGGTCGGCGGCGTCGGCGTCGAGGTCGCCGTCGGGCACGGGCACGCGCACCTCGAAGGCCTGCCCGACGTAGCGCAGGTCCGCCGTGCGCACCGTCCGCTGCTCGTCGCGGGGGAAGCCCTCGCCGTCCAGCGCCGCCGCGGCGTCGGCCTCCAGGGCGGCGAAGAGGGCGCCGACCCGGTCCAGGTCGAGGTCGGTGTGCCGGCTGATCGCCGTCTGCACGTGGTCGTTGCGGACGTCGACGGTGAGCAGGCCGAACGCGCTGACGTTGCCCGGGTTCGGCGGCACCAGCGTGCGCGGGAGGCCGAGGACGTCCATGAGCCGGCAGGCCAGCAGCGAGCCGGACCCACCGAAGGTGGTGAGCGTGAAGTCGCGGACGTCGAGGCCGCGCGCCACGGTGACCTGGCGCAGCGCGTTGGCCTGGTTCCACGCCGAGATCTCCAGGATCCCCAGCGCGGTGCGCTCCAGCGACAGCCCGAGCCGCTCGCCGAGGGCGGACAGCCCCTTGCGGGCGGCGTCCACCGACAGGGCGATCTCCCCGCCGAGCAGGTGCGGGGGGATCCGGCCGAGGACGACGTGCGCGTCGGTGACCGTGGGCTCGGTGCCGCCGGAGGGGTAGCACATCGGTCCCGGGTCGGCGCCGGCCGAGCGCGGCCCGACCTTGAGCGTCCCCTCGGGGGAGAGCCAGGCGATCGAGCCGCCCCCGGCGCCCACGGTGACGACGTCGATCATCGGGATCTTCGACGGGTACTCGCCGACCGAGCCCTCGGTGGTGAGCGTCGGCTCGCCGTCGACGACGACCGTGACGTCGGTGGAGGTGCCGCCGCCGTCGCAGGTCAGGACCCGGTCGAAGCCCGCCGCCCCGGCGATGAGCGCCGCGCCCAGCGCCCCGGCCGCCGGGCCGGACAGCATCGTGGTGATCGGCTGGTGCACCACCTCGGCCGCCGACAGCACGCCGCCGTTGCTCTTCATCACGTAGAAGGGCACGCCCGGGGCGATCTCGTCGAGGCGGGTGCGGATGTTGGTGACGTAGGCGCCCACCCGCGGCTTGACGGCGGCGTCGACCAGCGTGGTGACCGACCGCTCGTACTCGCGGTACTCGCGCAGCACCTGCGAGCTGATCGACACGACCGCGCCGGGGTGCTCCTCGCGCAGCACCTCGAGCATCGCCCGCTCGTGGGTGTCGTCGGCGTAGGCGTGCAGGAAGCAGACGCCGACGGTCGTGATGCCGGCGTCGTGGAAGAAGCGGGCCGTGGCGACGGCGTCGTCGCGGTCGAAGGGGCGCACCTCGGCGCCGGCGGGGTCGAGCCGGCCGCGGACGGTGCGCACCAGGTCGGCGGGGACGATCCGCGGCGGCTTGACCCAGAAGTAGCTGTTGCCGTAGCCGTCGGGCACCGACTGCCGGGCGATCTCCAGCACCGACTCGTAGCCCTCGGTGGTGATGAAGCCGATCCGGTCGAGCTTCCCCTCGAGCAGCTGGTTGGTGGCCACCGTCGTGCCGTGGCTGACCGCCGTCACCGCGCTGCCGTCGAGGTCCATGAGGTCGAGGACCTTGCGGACGCCGGCCAGGAAGCCCTCGGCGGGGTCGGCCGGGGTGGACGGCGTCTTGGTGGTCGTCGTCCGCCCGGTCTCCTCGTCGACGGCGACGACGTCGGTGAACGTGCCCCCGGTGTCGATCCCGATCCGCACCCGGCGCGCCGCTGCCATGCCCCGATACCTTAGTGCTGAGGAATCCCGGCGGGAAGAGCCGCGCCGGACGCAAGCCGGGCGCAAGCCGCCTGCGAGCCCCGCGGACGACGGTCGGCCCCGTGACCAGCCGCCGAGCCGCCGTCCTGACGACCGCCGCCGTCCTCCTGCTCTCCGCCTGCGGGACCGGCTGGCCCGACGACGCCGGCGGGCCGGTGCCGCCCGGCCCCTACGCCGGGCTCGCCGACCGCGCGCTGTTCCGGGACGTCGTCGACGGGGAGTTCGGGGCCGCGCACGTCACCGGCGACGACGCGGTCGTGTACGTGCTGGGCGACCGCCCGTTCGACGTCGAGCGCGACGACCTGCCCCGCCCGCCCGACGTGCTGCTCGCCCACCCGGTGACGGCCGACGGGCTGGGCGAGCCGGTGGTGTTCACCGAGGGGGAGCACTGGCCGCGGACCACCTCGCCGCTCACCGCCGGCCTGGCGCAGGCCCCCGACGGCGACGCCCTCCTGCTGGCCCAGGTCGCCGACGACAGCGGGGTCGACCGGGGCCTGCCGGAGCTGGTCCTGCTGCGGTTCGACCCCGGGAGCGGGGAGGTGACCCGCGTGCCGCTGGCCTGGGAGTGGCCGTTCGCGGGCGGCGCGCTGCTGACCTGGACCGAGCTGGCGTGCGACGCCGAGGGGACCTGCGTGGCCCGGCTCAGCGAGGGCGACGGCGCGGACGCCGACGTCGTCCTGGACGCCGACACCGGGGAGGTGCTGGCCGAGGACCCACCCGGCGCGGACCTGCCCGGCACGCCCGCACCGGACGGCACCGCGCGCGTGCTGTTCGGCGCCGACACCCGGGAGGCGCCGCCGGGGGACTCGCCCGGTTACGACTGGCGGCTGCCCTGGGCGCAGTACGCCACGGCCGCCGGGGAGCCGGCCGGGCCGCGGGTGCCGCTGGCGGAGGTGAGCGCGGTCGTCGTCGACTCGCACCTGCGTCCCGACGGCACGCTGCTGGTCGCCGTCCAGGAGGAGCACAGCAACACCACGCGGCTGCTCGCGCTCACGCCGGGCGACCCGGCGCCCACCGTGCTCGCCGAGACCGGCGGGGCGCCGCCGCGCGACGCCCTGGTCGTGGACGAGGACGCCGGCCAGGCCCACCTCCTCGGCGCGCAGGACGTCCTGGTCCCGGTCCTGCTGACGGTCGACCTGGCCACCGGGGAGGTCGCGGAGACCGGCCCGTTGTGCCCCGAGGACGCCGCGTTCGACCACCTCCGGCTCACCGCGGCCGGCGCCGTCGCCGTCGGCTCCTGCGAGGGCCGCGCCGAGGGCCTGTGGGTCCTCCGGTGAGCCGCGCGGCCCGGACCAACGAGCCGGAGCCGTGCCGGAACGGGTGACGCGCCCCGTGTGACCGTGATCTCATCGTCTGTGGGGGCGGACCGTACGAGAGGAACCCACGTGGCCGAGGTCGAGGGCAGCTGCGACGAGCGCTTCACCGGTGTCCGGGAGGCGCTGGCCGAGCAGCTGGACAGGGACGAGCTCGGCGCGTCGATCGCGGTCGACGTCGACGGCGAGGTGGTCGTCGACGTCTGGGGCGGCTGGCGGGACGAGGCCCGGACGACGCCGTGGACGCGGGACACGATCGTCAACGTCTGGTCGACGACGAAGACGGTGCTCGGGCTGGCCGCCCTCGTCTGCCACGACCGCGGTCTGCTCGACGTGCACGCCCCCGTCGCCGAGTACTGGCCGGAGTTCGCGGCCAACGGCAAGGAGGGCGTGCTCGTCCGGCACCTGCTCGCGCACACCTCCGGCGTCTCCGGGTGGGAGCAGCCGTTCACGCTCGCCGACATGTACGACTGGGACACCGCGACGGCGCGGCTGGCGGCCCAGGCGCCCTGGTGGGAGCCCGGAACGGCGTCGGGCTACCACGCCAACGACCAGGGGCACCTCGTCGGCGAGGTGGTCCGGCGGGTGAGCGGGAAGCCGTTCCGGCAGTTCGTGGCCGAGGAGCTCGCCGGCCCGGCCGGGGCGGACTTCCAGGTGGGCGCCCGCGAGGAGGACTGGCCGCGCATCGCGCCCGTCGTCCCCCCGCCGCCGCTGCCGATCGACCTCGCCGCCCTCGACCCGGCCAGCCCGATGGTGCGCACGTTCACCGGACCGGTCGCCGACGCCGCCGCCGCGAACACGCCGGCGTGGCGCCGCGCGGACATGGGCGCGCTCAACGGGCACTCCAACGCCCGCGGCGTCCTGCAGGTGATGCGGGCGGTGTCCCTGGGCGGCGTCACCGGCGGCGTCCGGCTGCTGGGGGAGAAGACGATCGACCTGGTCTTCGACCAGCAGTCCGACGGCGTCGACCTGGTGCTCGGCGTGCCCGTCCGGTTCGGCATCGGCTTCGCGCTCGGCTCGGCGGCCCTGCCCTACCTGCCCGACGGGAGGATCTGCTTCTGGGGCGGCTGGGGCGGCTCGCTGGTGCTGATGGACCTCGACCGCCGGGTGACGTTCACCTACACGATGAACCGCATGGCCCCGGGCATCGTCGGCTCCGACCGCAGCGAGGCCTACGTCCGCGCCCTCTACGCCGCGCTGGGCTAGGTGGACGGCCGGCTCGCGCTCGAGTTCCTCGAGGGCACCGACGCCCTCGTCTGCGTCGTGGACGGGGACGGCCGCATCCTGCTGGCCAACCCCGCCCTGCAGCGGTTCACCGGGCGCACGGCCGACCAGCTCCTCGGGCGCTGCTTCGTCGACGTCTACGTCGTCCCGGAGCACCGGGAGCTGGCCGTGGACGCCGTCACCCGCGCGGTCGCGACCGGCCGGGCCCACCCGCAGGAGGGCGACTGGCTGACCGCTGACGGCGGCCGGCGCCTGATCTCGATGCAGAACAACGTGCTCACCGGGCCCGACGGGCGGGCCTACGCCGTCGCCACCGTCGGCATCGACGTCACCGACCAGCGGCAGCGCGAGGCGCAGCTGTCGGAGCGGGCGCGCACCGACCGGCTCACCGGGATCCCCAACCGCGGCACGTTCTTCGAGGAGCTGGCCCGCCACCTCGACGCGGGGGCCGACTGCGTCTGCGGGGTGCTCTTCTGCGACCTCGACGGCTTCAAGGGCGTCAACGACGTGCACGGGCACGCCGTCGGTGACGCCGTGCTGGTCGAGGTGGCCGCCCGGCTGCGCGCGATGGCCGCCCCCGGCCACCTCGTCGCCCGTCTCGGCGGCGACGAGTTCGTCGTCCTGTGCCCCGGCTGCGACGAGCCCGCGCTCACCGCGCTCGCCGCCGCGGCGCGCGCGCGGGTCGGCGCGCCGGTGCCCACCGCGGCCGGGCCGGTGGCGGTCGGCGTGAGCATCGGCAGCGCCGTCGGCCGGCCCGGGGAGTCGCCGGACGAGGTGATCACCCGCGCCGACCGGGCGATGTACGGGGCCAAGACCCGCCGGCACCGCAGGCCCGGGCGCCCGCAGGACTAGCGGGGCCGGCCGATCCCGGTGCCGTACAGGACGGCGAGGACGGCACCGGAGGGCGCCAGCCAGATGAACCACGGGTACACCGGGCCGCCGTTGCCCAGCGAGACCAGCAGCCAGACGACGACGTTCACCGCGACGATCGAGGCCCACACGGTGGTGAGGACCCGCATCGCCGTCCCGCCGCCGGTGTCGGAGAAGACGCGGTGCCGCGGCGCCCGCCGCGGCGGGGGCGGTGCCGCCGGCGGCTCGGGCAGGTCGCGGGTGACGTGGTCGAGCTCGCCGCGGGTCCGCGCGGCCCAGACCGCCTGCACGCGCTCGTCGAACTCGTGCAGGTCGAGCTGGCCGGCGCCCACCGCGCGGTGCAGCCGGTCCTGGACGACCCTCCGCTCGACGTCGGAGACGCGGAGCTCCTCGGTGCGCACCGGCTCGTTCATGCGCAGCATCGTGGCACCGCGGCCCGCCCCGTGGGGTCCGTCGTCCGGTGGACGCGTCAGTCGAGCAGGGCGCGCAGCAGGCGGGCGAGCTCGGCGCGGTCGGCGGCCGGCAGGCGGGCGAACAGGTCACGGGTGTCGGCGCGGCGGGCGGCGTCGACCTCGGCCTGCACCCGCCGTCCCTCCTCCGTCGCCCGCAGCAGCACCGCCCGCCGGTCGGTCGGGTCGGGACTGCGCTCGACCAGGCCGCGCTCCTGCAGCGCGTCGGTCACCTCGGTCGCCGAGCGGGGCGCGATGTGCAGCGCCTCGGCGAGGTCGGACAGCCGCGCGCCCTCGCGGGCGACCACGACCCGCAGCGCGCGGGCCTGGTGCGGCGAGAGCGCCCACGGCGCGAGGACGTCGCCCCACCGCCGGCGCTGGGTGCGGGCGACCCGCATGACCAGCTCGGCGATCTCCGCGCCGTCGTCGTCCGCCACGGGGGAATGGTAGCGGCGATGGTGTGGTTACCGGAACGTGAGGTAGCCTCAGCAACTGTCAGGAGGTGGTCGCCATCGCGGAGATGGACACGAACCGGGGGAGGGGCGGGTCCGGGCGGACCGTCGACCCCGCCGACCGGGCGCAGCTGGAGCGCGCGCCGGTCTCCCTGCGCCGGGTCACGGCGCTGTTCGGCCCCTACCGCTGGCAGGTCGCGACCGTGGTGGCGCTCATCGTCGCCTCCTCGACCGTCGCGCTGGCGACGCCGTTCCTCGTCCGGCTGGTGATCGACGAGGCCCTGCCCCGGCAGGACGTCGAGCTGCTGGTCTGGGCGGTCGCCGGGATGGTCGCCGTCACCGGGGTGACCGCCGTCCTCGGCGTGCTGCAGACCTGGCTGTCCACGACGGTCGGCCAGCGCGTCATGCACGGCCTGCGGACGGCGGTGTTCACGCACCTGCAGCGGCAGTCGGTCGGCTTCTTCACCCGCACCCGCGGGGGAGAGGTGCAGTCGCGGCTCACCCACGACATCGGCGGCATGCAGTCGGTGGTGACCTCGACGGCGACGTCGCTGGCGTCCAACGCCACCACCGTCGTCGGCACCGTGGTGGCGATGGTGGCGCTGTCCTGGCGGCTGTCGCTGCTCTCGCTGGTCGTGCTGCCGCCGGCGATCGCGCTGACCCGCCGGGTCGCCCGGATGCGCCGCGCGGTCACCGCGCAGCGGCAGCGGCACCTCGCCGACCTGCACGGACAGGTCGAGGAGGGGCTCAGTGTCAGCGGCGTGCTGCTCGGCAAGACCCTGGGCGCGGGCCCGGCGGCGTCCCGGCGGTTCGCCGCGACCTCGCAGGACCTCGTGGGCCTGGAGGTCCGCTCGCAGCTGGCCGGGCGCTGGCGGATGGCCTCGATGAGCGTCGTCTTCGCCGGCATCCCCGCGCTGATCTACCTGTTCGCCGGGCTGCCGGCGACCTCCGGCGGCATGACGATCGGCACGCTGGTCGCCTTCACCACGCTGCAGGGCACGCTGTTCCGCCCGCTCATGGGCCTGCTCGACGTCGGCGTCTCGGTGACCAGTTCGATGGCGCTGTTCAGCCGCGTCTTCGAGTACCTCGACCTGCCGGTGGAGATCGACGACCCGGCGTCCCCGGTGGAGCTCGACCCGGCCGCGGTGCGCGGCGAGGTCCGCTGGGAGCACGTCGACTTCGCCTACCCCGACGGCGCCCGCCCCGCGCTGACCGCCGTCGACGTGACGGTCCCCGCCGGGACGACGCTGGCGCTGGTGGGCGAGACCGGGTCGGGCAAGTCGACGATGGCCTCGCTGGTCGCCCGCCTGGCCGACCCCACCGCCGGCCGCGTGACCATCGACGGCGTCGACCTGCGCGACCTGCGGCTGGCCACGCTCGCGCAGGTGGTCGGCGTCGTCTCCCAGGAGACCTACCTGGTGCACGCCACTGTGCGGGAGAACCTGCGGCACGCCCGGCCCGAGGCCACCGACGCCGAGATCGAGGCCGCGGCCCGGCGGGCGCAGGTGCACGAGGTGATCGCAGCGCTGCCCGACGGCTACGACACCGTCGTCGGCGCGCGGGGTCACCGGTTCTCCGGCGGGGAGAAGCAGCGGCTGGCCATCGCCCGCACGTTGCTGCGCGACCCGCGGGTGCTGGTGCTCGACGAGGCGACCAGCGCGCTGGACACCGCCACCGAGCGGGCGGTGCAGGCGGCGCTGGACGAGGCCCGCCGCGGCCGGACGACCATCACCATCGCCCACCGGCTGTCCACCGTGCGGCACGCCGACCGGATCGTCGTCCTCGACGCCGGCCGGGTGGTCGAGTCCGGCACGCACGCCGAGCTGGTGGCCCGCGGTGGCCGCTACGCGGAGCTGGTCGCCGCCGGCGACTCCGCCGAGGACCTGCTCGCCGCCTGACCCCGGGCGGCAGAGATGGCCATTCCTGCCGCCCTGCCGGTCAGGCGACGTCGACGGCCTTGAGGCGGATGCCGCGGAAGGCGGCCAGCCGCTCGGCCTGCTTCCCGATCGCGGCGCGGACGGCGGGGGAGAGGGTCTCCCACGGCTCGACGGTCACCGTCAGTGCCTTCCCGGCCTTCCGCGGCCGCCACACCCCGGCGATCCCCCCGCCGGCCAGCACCGCGCCCGGGCGGCCCAGCGTCGGCCACAGCTCCTTCCGGCGGGCGGGGTCGGCGATCGTCTCGCGGTCGCGGCCCTGCAGGAACAGGTCGAACGGGCCGAGCAGCCGGGTGACCCCGGACGGCACCGCGCCCAGGCGGTCGACGTCGTCGGCCAGCAGCCAGCGCCGCTGCCCGTCGACGGTCACCTCGACGGCGTCCTCGGGCCAGTGCGCCTTCACGTCGGTGACCGGCGCGTCGAGGTACCCGGCCACGTGCTGGTGCGTGGCCGGGCCGAGCAGGTGCAGGTACGCGCGGACGACGTCGAGCCGGCCGGGGACGGTGCCGGCCGGCGCGAGGCCCGGCACCGGCTGCAGCACCGGCGGGGAGGTGCCCGGCTGCAGCTCGAGCCCCGCGCGCAGCGCCGAGAGCCGGAACGGCTGTTCCCACAGGTGGACGGCGTCGCAGGGGACGCAGAACCGGTTGTACGGGCCGGGCTCGCCGTCGACCCTCAGCGCGTCCGACAGCCGCCGCGACATCTCGCCCTTGACCGTCGGCTCGGTCACGATCTCCCGCATCCGCCCGGCGATCGTGTCCAGCGCGGTGAGCACGGGGATGCCGGCGGCCCTCAGCGGCCTCGCGGCGTCGAAGACCCGTTTGGCGGCGTCGGCCTCGGAGAACGGCGCGGTGGCGGTGGCGACGGCGGGCAGGTCGGCGCGTCGGTAGAGGTGCGGGGCGCCGCGGAGGGTCCAGGCGAGCGCCAGCTCCCCGGCGTCCAGCGCCCCGACGTCCACCCCGCGGACGGCCAGCGCCCACAGCGCGCCGTCGGGGCCGGTGTCCTGCACCCCGAGGTCGAGGACGGCGGTGTCGGCCACGGTGCCGGACCCCCGGTCCAGCTGTTGGGCGGTGACCCGGGCGGCGAGGACGTCGCGGGCGGACGCGGTGGGCACGTCGGCACCCTAGGGCCGGCCGGGGACACGCGCGGCGCCCCCGGCCGGGGCGTCAGTCGCGCCGGCCGTGCGCGGCCACCGAGAAGGACTCCCACTCCCGCCAGGTGGCCAGCCGGGACTCGTAGTCGGCGGTGGCGATCGCCAGCGGGCCGTCGCCCAGGAAGACCCGCAGCGGCGGCTCCTCGGCGTCGACGAGCTGCAGCAGCGCGCCGCGGGTCGCCGCCGGGTCGCCCGGGGTGGCCTGGCGCCGGGCGCGCAGCTCGGCGGCCTGCACCCGGTACTCGTCGTAGGCCGGGTTCTCCGCCGCGTGCTTGGCCGAGGCGCCGCTCCAGTCGGTGGAGTAGCCGGCCGGCTCGACGATGGTGACCTTGATGCCGAAGCCGGCGACCTCCTGGGCGAGGGCCTGGCTGAAGCCCTCCAGCGCCCACTTGGAGGCGTTGTAGATCCCGATGTTCGGGAAGGCGCTGATGCCGCCGATCGAGGAGATCTGCAGGACGTGGCCCGAGCCCTGCGCCCGCATGACGGGCAGCGCGGCCTGGGTGATCCACAGCGCGCCGAACAGGTTGGTCTCGAACTGCGCGCGGGCCTCGGCCTCGGAGATCTCCTCGATCATGCCGAACTGGCCGTAGCCGGCGTTGTTGACGACGACGTCGAGCCGGCCGAACCGCTCGGCGGCCTGCTGCACGGCGGCGGTGCCGGCGGCGCGGTCGGTGACGTCGAGCCGCAGCGGCAGGACGGCGTCGTCGAAGCGGTGCACGAGGTCGTCGAGGGCGGCGGTGTCGCGGGCGGTGGCGGCGACGGAGTCCCCGCGCTCGAGGGCGGCGATCGCCCACTCGCGGCCGAAGCCGCGGGAGGCGCCGGTGATGAACCAGGTCTTCGGCATGTCCGCGGACAGCGCCCGAGCGGACCGCGGTGTTCCCGAACCGGCTCAGGACGGGGACGGCGCTCCCCGGCGGACCCGGCGGAGGCTCTTCACCCCGTACATGGCCATGTCGGCGCGGTTCACCACGGTGTCGGGGTCCTCGCCGGGTCCGCCGAGGGCCGTGCCGGTGCTCGCGCCGATCCGGACCGCGGCCCCGTCCCCGGCACCGGTGACGTCGAACGGCGCGGCCATGGCCGCCTCGAGCCGCCGGGCCCGCGCGGCCAGGGCGTCGGCGTCGGTCCCGCGTGCGACGAGCACGAACTCGTCCCCGCCCAGGCGCGCCACGACGTCGTCGGGACCGGCCAGCTCCCGCAGCCGGGCGGCGACGGCCACCAGCAGCCGGTCGCCGGCGGCGTGCCCGTACCGGTCGTTGACCTCCTTGAACCCGTCGAGGTCGCAGAACAGCAGCCCGCAGCCGTCGCCGGTCTCCACGTGCAGGCGGGCGGCGAGGACGGCGAACAGGGCGCTGCGGTTGGCCAGGCCGGTGAGCGGGTCGGTGACCGCCTGCCGGCGCACCTGCGCCTCCCGCTCGCGGTGTGCGGTGACGTCGATGCCGATGAAGGAGACGGCGTAGGGCCGGCCGTCGTCGTGGGTGAGGACGCTGGTCTGCAGCTCGATCCGCCGCCGGTCGCCGTCGCCGGTGGTCCAGTCGACCTCCCCGGGGATCGCCGGGCGGCCGGACAGGACCATCGCCAGAGCGGCGCGGGCGAGCTCGACCTCCTCGGGGATGGTCACGACCTCCCAGAACGGCGCGCCGACCAGCTCCTCGCGGCTGCGGCCGGTGAAGCGCTGCAGCGCGGGGTTGGCCAGCAGGACCCGCCCGCCGCCGTCGCACACGAGGACGAGCGCGGCCGTGGCCTCGACCGTGGCTCGGGCCAGGCCGTCGAGCGCGGGGGACGTCACCGACACGGTGGCCCGGCGCTGGGGGAGCCCGGACGGGGGTGTCCGTCGTGGTGCGTGCACGGCTGGATCTCCTCGGGAGGACTGCGGTCCCCCTCCTCATCGACACCCGGCGGGCTCGACCCGAGGGCCTGTACCCCCGAACGGGTGGTTCTCGGTGGCAGAGATGGCCATTTCTGCCGCTCCGGGAGGGCTAGCGTGGCCGCGTGCTCGACGGGCCGGTCACCTTCCGACCGCTGACCCGCGCGGACCTGCCGCTGCTGGGGCGCTGGCTCACCGAGCCGCTGGTGGCGCGGTGGTGGGCGCACGAGACCACGCCGGAGGCGGTGGAGGCCGACTTCGGCCCGTGCATCGACGGCACCGACCCCGCCGAGGCGCTGCTGGCGCTCACCGGCGGCCGGCCGTTCGGGCTGGTGCAGCGCTACCGGATCGCCGACTTCCCCGAGTACGTCGAGGAGCTCGCGCCGGTGGTCGACGTCCCGCCGCGGGCGCTGTCGATCGACTACCTGATCGGCGAGCCGGACGTGCGCGGCGGCGGCGCGGGGACGGCGATGCTGGCCGCGCTCGTGGCGGCGAGCTGGGCGGCGTACCCGGAGGCCGACGCCGTCCTGGTGCCGGTGGCGGCGGGCAACGTCGCGTCCTGGCGGGCGCTGGAGAAGGCCGGGTTCACGCGGGTCGCCGAGGGCCCGCTGACGCCGGACAACCCCGTCGACCCGCCCGACCACGTCGTCTGCCTGCTCCGGCGGCCGGCCGGGGTGTGAGGGTCAGGCGGGCTGGGGCTGGGGCTGGGGCTGGGGCTGCGGTCGCGGCTGGGGCACCGGGCGCGCCGGCGCCACCGGGGTGAGCGCCTCGGGCGGCCCGGGACGGCCGAAGTACCAGCCCTGGCCGAGGTCGACGCCGAGGTCGCGCAGGCGGGCCGCCTCGTCGGCGGTCTCGATGCCCTCGGCGACGACCTTCACGCCACAGCCGTGCCCGAAGACGACCAGCGCCTCGACGAGCTTGGACAGCACCGGGTCCACGTGCAGGCCGCTGACGATGCTGCGGTCCATCTTGATGACGTCGGGGTCGGTCACCACGATGTGCCGCAGCGAGGAGAAGCCGGCGCCGACGTCGTCGATGGCCAGCCGCATCCCCGCCGCGCGGAAGGGCATCAGCGTGGTGGTGAGCGCGTCGTAGTCCTCGACCGGGTCGTGCTCGGAGAGCTCGAGCAGGATGCGGTCCAGCGGCAGCTCGGTGAGCAGCGCGGAGAAGGCCGGCGTCAGCAGGGTCTGCGGGGAGACGTTCATCGCGACGTACCCGCCGACCCGGTCCAGGTGCGCGGCCGCGCCGCGCAGCGCCAGCAGCTCCACCTCGTGGCCGCGGCCGATGCTGTGCGCCTCCTCGAAGACGACGTCGGGCCCCTTGCCCCACTCGCGCGGGAAGCGGCTGAGCGCCTCGGCGCCCACCCGGACGCCGGTGGCCAGGTCGACGATCGGCTGCAGGAGGACGCTCGGGCCACCGGAGGCGACCAGCGGGTCGAGGCGGCCGTCGATGTCGTCGCGGCGCTGCTGCTCGCGGAGCTCGGGCTCGATGATCACCGAGGCGGCCGAGGCGAGGACCTTCATGAGTGCCTCGTCGCGGCCGGTCAGCTCCTTGTCGGAGGTGAACCCGAAGGCGCAGAAGGTGCCGTAGAGGGTGCCGTCGGAGAGCGTGACCGGCGTCGACACGTAGCTGCGGATGCGCGGGATGCGGGCCGAGGGCAGGGCCATCGCCACGGGGTAGCGCTTGACGTCGTCGATGACCGCGGGGAGCCGGCCGTCGAGGATGGCCTGGCAGAACGAGGTCTCCTGGACCTGCTTGTTCTTCTCCTGCACGAGCAGCGGCACCCGGGTGTCGACCACCTCGAGGGTCTGCGTGGTGCCGTCCATCCGGCTGAGGAACGCCACGCTCATGTGCAGCGACCTCCGCGCCGTCCGCAGCAGCTCGGCGATCTGCTGCTCGGCGTCCGTGCGCTGTCGGGCCATCGGTGCTCCTCGTCCGGAAGGGGGTGCTCCTCCATCGACACCGGTCGTGCACGACTGGAGCGGGCGCGGCCGGCGCCTCACCCGGACCGATGAGTCGCGGTCGCGTCCGCCGTCTGCACCCCGACAGCCCCGCGACCGGAGGAGAGACCGATGCGCCCGCTCACCGTCACCACGTTCCTGACCCTCGACGGCGTCGCCCAGGCCCCGGGCGGTCCGCAGGAGGACCCCTCCGGTGGCTTCCCGTACGGCGGCTGGCTGGTGCCCTTCGCCGACGAGGCGTTCGGGCAGCAGATGGACGCCTGGTTCCGCGGTGCCGAGGACTTCCTGCTCGGCCGCACGACCTACGAGATCTTCGCCGCGCACTGGCCGCACGTGGACGCCACCGGCGACCCGGTCGCGCAGGCGCTGCAGACGAAGACCAAGCACGTGGCCTCGCGGACGCTGACGTCCCTGGAGTGGAGCTCCGCCCGGCTGCTCGGCGCCGACGTGCCGGCCGCCGTCCGCGAGCTGAAGGCCGCCGACGGCGGCGAGCTGCAGGTGCACGGCTCGATCGGGCTGGTGCAGACGCTGCTGGCCGAGGACCTGGTCGACGAGCTGCGGACCATCGTCTTCCCCGTGGTGCTCGGGCAGGGCAAGCGGCTGTTCGAGGGCGGGGCCGCGCCGCGCACCTGGGAGCTGGTCTCCTCGGTGCAGACCTCGACCGGCGCGGTGATGACCGCCCACCGGCGCGTCGGCGAGGTGCGGACCGGCTCCTTCGCCCTGGAGGACGCCGACACCACGGTTTGATCCTCGGACCGACTCCGTGTACGGTCCTCCCGGCTGGGTTGGACAGTCCAACTGGGCCGGGAGGAGGACCCGTGGACATCGCCGCCACCACCGCCCTGGTCACAGGAGCCAACCGGGGCCTGGGCCGGGCGCTCGCGCTCGAGCTGCAGGCCCGCGGGGCCACCGTGTACGCCGGCGCGCGGGACCCCGACGCCGTCGACCTGCCCGGCGCCAAGGCCCTGGCGCTCGACGTGACCGACCCGGCGTCGGTCGCGGCCGCCGCCGCGGCCACCGGGGACGTGACGCTGCTGGTCAACAACGCCGGCGTCGGCACCGGTGTCGACCTGCTCGACGGCGATCTCGACGACGTCCGGCGCGAGCTCGACGTCAACTACCTGGGCGCGCTGGCGGTGACCCGTGCGTTCGTGCCCCAGCTGCCGGCCGGCGGCGGCGTGCTGAACGTCCTGTCCGTCCTGTCGTGGGTGGCGTTCCCCGGCACCGGCGCCTACTGCGCGTCGAAGTCCGCGGCGTGGGCGATGACCAACGCGCTGCGCGCCCAGCTGGCCCCTCGCGGCATCCGGGTGTCGGCCCTGCACGTCGGCTACATGGACACCGACATGACCGCCGGCATCGACGCCCCGAAGTCCGACCCGGCCGACGTCGCCCGGATCGCCGTCGACGGCCTGGCCGCCGGCAGCTACGAGATCGTCGCCGACGAGGTCAGCCGGCGGGTGCAGGCCGGGCTGGCCGGCGGGGTCGCGGCGCTGTACCCCGCGCTGCCGTGACCGCCGTCACCGCGACCCCCGCGACCGGGCTGGTCTTCGACCCGAGCTGGCGGTCCTTCACGCACGTGCAGGGCGGGCTGGTGGTCGGGCACCTCCTGGCCGCCGCCGCGGACCTGGCCGGCGCCGCTCCGCGTGCGGTCACCGCCCACCTGCTCGCCGGGGTGGAGCCCGGGACGCCGACGTCGGTCGACGCCGTCGCCGACCGGGCCGGGACCACCGGCAGCGTCCGCGCCACGATGAGCCAGGACGGGCAGCTGCGCGCCGTCGCCCAGGTCCTGACGCTGGCCCGCCCGGCGTCCCCGGTCACCGAGCCGGTGCCCGTGCCGCCGGGCCCGGCGGTCCGCGACGGCGTCCCGTTCCAGCTCCCGCGCGACTTCGTGCCGATCGCCGACCACACCGAGATCCGCGCGCTCGGCTCCTCGCGCCCGCTGGCCGGCGGTCCCGAGCCGCGGCTGTCGGGGTGGGTGCGCATCGACGGCGACCTCCCGCCGCTGGTGCAGCTCGGCGTCCTGATCGACGCGCTGCCGCCGTCGCTGTTCGCCGTGCGCACCACGCCGGCCGCGATGCCGACCGTGGAGCTCACCGCGCACCTCGCCGGCCCGCCGCCGGAGACCGGCGCCTGGGTGCGCATCGACCAGGTGACCACCTGGGCCGACGGCGACGTCGCGGTGGACGACGCCGAGCTGCGCGCCGTCGACGGCTCGCTCGTGGCCCGCGCCCGCCAGACCCGCCGGCTGCTCTCGCGCTGACGCCCCGCTCAGCCCTCCAGCAGGCCGGCCTCGTGGGCGAGGATCGCCGCCTGCGTGCGGTTGGCCAGGTCGAGCTTGGTGAGCAGCCGGGAGACGTAGGTCTTCACGGTGGCCTCGCTGACGAACAGCCGGCCGGCGAGCTCGGCGTTGGACCCCCCGCTGCCGAGCAGGGCGAGCACCTCGCGCTCGCGGTCGGACAGCGCGGCCACCCGCTGCAGCGCCTCGGCCCGGCGGGGCGTCGCGCGGCTGCCGACGTAGGACGCGATCAGCCCGGCGGTGACGGCGGGGGAGAGGGTCGCCGTCCCGTCGGCGACCGCCCGCACGGCCGCGGCGATCTGTCGCGGCGGGGTGTCCTTGAGCAGGAAGCCGGCGGCTCCGGCGGCCAGCGCCGCGTAGACGTACTCGTCGACGTGGAAGGTGGTGAGGACGGCGACCTGCGGCGGGTCGGGCAGCGCGAGGATCTCCCGGGTGGCGGTCAGGCCGTCCGTGCCGGGCATGCGGATGTCGGTGAGCACGACGTCGGGGCGCAGCTCGCGCGCCGCGGCCACGCCCGCGGCACCGTCGCCGGCCTCGCCGACGACGTCCATGTCGCCGGCCGCCTCCAGCACGGTGCGCAGGCCGAAGCGGACCAGCTCCTCGTCGTCGACCAGCAGCACCCGGATCCGCCGGGCGTCGGCGCTCATGCCGGCAGCACCGCCTCGACGCCGAAGCCGCCGTCGAGCCGCGGCTCGGCGCTCAGCTGCCCGCCGAGGGTGCGGACCCGCTCGGTCAGCCCGACGAGGCCGAAGCCGCCGCCGGGGACGGCGGTGGGGGTGCGGGCCGGCGGGCCGTTGACCACGCGCACCCGCAGCTCGCCGGGCCGCCGCTCGACGCACACGCGCACCGGCGCGTCGGGGGCGTGCCGCCCGGCGTTGGTCAGTGCCTCCTGCACGATGCGGTACGCCGCCCGGCCGACGACGGGGTCGACCGGTGCGGTCCCCTCCGCGGGCCCGGTCCAGTCGACCGCCATCCCGGCGTCCCGGGCGGACCCGACCAGCCGCGGCAGGTCGGCCAGCCCGGGCTGCGGGCCCAGCGGCGCGGCCTCGTCGACCTCCTCCGCGCGCAGCACGCCGACCATCTGCCGCAGCTCCTCCAGTGCCTGCCGTCCCGCCGTCTGCACCTGACCGGCCAGCTGCTCCACCCGCCCGGGGTCCCCGGCGGCCACCTCGATGGCGCCGGCCTGCAGCACCATGAGGCTCACCCGGTGCCCGACGGCGTCGTGCATCTCGCGGGCGATCCGGGTGCGCTCGGAGACGACGGCGTTGCGGGCCAGCAGCTCGCGCTCGGTCTCAGCGCGCACCGCCCGCTCGCGCAGCGCCTCGAGCAGCAGCGCGCGGGTCCGCTGCCAGATCCCCAGCGCCGCGGGCAGGACGAGGGCGATGGCCACCCCGCCGAGGGCCCCCACCGCCTCCTCCGGCGTGCCGATGGCCCAGGGCTGGACGAGCGCGACCGTCCCGAGCGCGCCGGCGGCGATGCGCACCGGCCACCGGCCCTCGTAGCGGCCGACCGCGTAGGCGGTGAGCAGCATGCCGGCGGTCAGCGCCGGGACCAGCGCCCCGAGGGCGGCACCGATGACGAACGGCACCACCGGCGCCGACCGCCGGAAGAGGAACAGGGTCACGACCAGCAGCAGGCCGCCGACGACGAGGACGGCGTCCGGCGTCAGCTCGGCCTCGGGGGTGACCACGCCGACGACGACGGTCGCGGTGCTGACCAGCGCGATCAGGGCCTCGAACCCGATGCTGCCCGCGCGGAGACCGGGCCAGACGCGCTCCCGGAACCCCATGCCGGGAGCGTATGCAGCGCGGGGCCGGCGGCGGGTCGGCCGGTCGTCTCGCCTGCGTGTCCTCTTTCGGATGACACGGGATCGCCCGCTCGTCGCCGCAGGTCGAGCCCCGCGGCCGACGCGGCCGGGGGGACCGCGCGGCCACTCTCGACGCCGTGACCGGACCGGCCGGTCGAGACCCGCAGGAGGTCCCCGTGATCGAGGTCAGCGGACTGACCAAGCAGTACGACTCCCGGACCGTCGTCGACGACGTGTCCTTCGTCCTCGAGCCCGGCACCGTGACCGGCTTCCTCGGTCCCAACGGCGCCGGCAAGAGCACGACGCTGCGGATGATGACCGGCCTCGTGCCGGCCACCGCGGGCAGCACCCGGATCGACGGGCGGCCCTACGACGCGCTGGCCAACCCGGCCGCCGTCGTCGGCACCCTGCTCGACGCCTCCGCCGTCCACCCGGGCCGCACCGGGCGCACCCACCTGCGGCTGATGGCGGCGACCATCGGGGTGCCGGCCGCGCGCGCCGACGAGGTGCTCGAGCTGGTCGGCCTCACCCCCGCCGCGGGGCGCCGGATCGGCGGCTACTCGCTGGGCATGCGGCAGCGCCTGGGCATCGCCGGCGCGCTGCTGGCCGACCCGCCGGTGCTGGTGTTCGACGAACCGGCCAACGGGCTCGATCCCGAGGGCATCCGCTGGATGCGCGACCTGCTGCGCGGCCACGCGGCCCGCGGCGGCACGGTGCTGCTGTCCTCGCACCTGCTCGGCGAGGTCGAGTCGACCGTCGACCGGCTGCTCGTCATCGGCACCGGCCGGATCGTCGCCGACGGGCCGGTCAGCGACCTGCTCGGCAGCGAGGGGACGGCCGTGCACGCCGCCGACCCGGCCGCGCTCACCGCGGCGCTGGAGACCGCCGGGTTCCACGTGCAACACGGAGCCGACGGCGCCCTCGTCGTACCCGGCGCCGAGCCCGGCGAGGTCGGCGTGGTCGCCGCGGCGGGCGGCCACGTGCTCACCGACCTGCGCCCGGTCCGCCGCGGCATCGAGGACCTGTTCTTCCAGCTCACCGCCTGATCCCCCTGCCCCCTCCTCCCTCCCTGGAGACCCGCCATGACCACCGCCTCCGCTTCCGCTCTCGCTCTCGCCCCCGTGTCCACCACCGTCCGGCCGCCGGTGCGGGCCGGCGCGCCGTCGCCGGCCGCCCTCGTGGCCATCGAGGTGCGCAAGTCCCTGTCCACCCGCTCGGGGCGCTCGCTCGCCGTCGCCTCGATGCTGCTGGCCCCCGCGGCCACCGCGATCGTCGCGGGCGCCAGCGACGAGTCCCTCGGCTCGGTCGTCGGGCCGCTCGGCGTGATGGGCATGCTCACCGGCCTGGTGCTGCTGTCGCTGGGCGTGCTGTCCACGGCCGGTGAGTGGACCCACCGCACGGTGCAGACGACCTACCTGCTCGTCCCGCGCCGCGGCCGGGTGCTGGCCGCCAAGACGGTCGCCGTCGCGCTGATCGGCGCGGTCGCCGCGGCGGTCGCCGTCGCGCTGACCGCGGCCGTCCTCGCCGGCATGGTCGACGGCGCTTCCTGGGACGGCGCCGGCCGCGCGGTCGGGGTGTTCGTCGCCGCCGGCGCGGTGTTCGCGGTGACCGGGGCCGGCGTCGGGGCCGCGCTGGCCAACACGCCGGCCGCCCTGACCTCGCTGTACCTGGTGATCCTCGGCGTCCTGCCGGTCGTCCGGACCTTCAAGCCCGAGGTCGGCTCGAAGCTGGACCCGGCCGAGGCGGTGCTCGCCCTGTCGCAGGGCCAGGCGCAGACGCAGTCGGTCCTGGTCCTCACCGGGTGGGTCGTCGTCGCCCTGGTCGCCGGTGCCGTCGTCACCCGCCGCCGCGCGGTGGCCTGACCGCCGCAGTTCCCGACGAGGACGGTCCTGGCTCCGGCCGGGGCCGCCCTCGGCGTTCCCGCGGGAACGCCGCCCGGCGCTCAGGCCACCGCCGACAGCCCGCCGCCGTTCCCGGCGCGCAGCCGGCGCTCGAGGTCTCGGTTGCCCAACAGGACCCCGACGACGTAGGACAGGCTCATCCGCTCCCCGCCGACGGCCAGGGTGTCGGGCAGGTCGGGCGCCCGGTCGGGGAAGAGCAGCCGGGTGACCGGGGAGGAGGCGGCGGCGTCCGGGCGCGGCTCCCCGAGCGGACCGTCCGGCGCGCCCCCGGTGTCGCCGGCGCCGGCCGTTCCTCCGACGCCGGCGATGAAGGCGACGTCCGCGGGGCCCCACACCCGGCGGCCGTCGGGCGTGACGGCGACCAGTTCACCCGCCCGCCGGGTCATGACCAGGTCGAGGTCGTGCGCCAGGCCGTGGTCGGCGTCGCACAGCAGCACCATGTTGTCGACGTCGGTGGCGCCGCCGAACAGCCAGTGCCGCAGGTGGTGGGCGTGCAGGCGCTCGACCCGCCGCTCGGGGCAGCCGGGGCGGGCGCAGCCGCCGTCGCGCCGGAACAGCGCCCGCCGCTGCGCCCGGGTGGCGAACCGCCGGGCCCGGCCCACGGCCAGCGGCTCGCGGCCCCGCGACAGCATCGTCACCACCGTGGCCTCGCAGAGCATCCGCCGGACCCGGGCCGCGTGCAGCGGCGGGCCGCCCTCCAGGTGGGCCCGGCCTGCCGCGGCGTCATCGGCGAGCACCGCGGCGTCGACGTGGACCACCACCTCGCGCCGCGGTGGGTCGCCGGCCCTGCGGTCGACCTCCGGGAGGGCGGCGGCGAGCCGGGCGGCCGCGGCGCAGCGGCGCTCGGCCGTCCGCTCGCGGGCGAGCGCCACCTCGTCGCGGTCGTCCGCCGGCCCGTCGGCGTCCGCGTCGGTGTCCCCGGCGCCAGCCGCCGTCCGCTCCGCCGCCGTCCGCTCCGCCGCCGTCCGCTTCGCCGCGGCCCGGTCGCGGCGGGCAGCGCGCTCGGCCTCCGCGTCGATGCCGGCGAGGAAGGCGGCGCCCTCCTCGGCGTCCAGGCACATCCGGACGTGCAGCATCCCGTCGTCGTCCCACCAGTGCTCGAAGCGGCGCTTGGCGCGCACGGTGTCCTCGTCGACCGCGTCCGAGCGACGCCACTCCCGGACCACCCGCTCGACCTGGGCGGCCGTGGTCTCGGCGGCCAGCTCCAGCAGGGCGGCCTCGGTGTCGGGCTCGGCGACCCGGGTCAGCGCACGGACCTTCGAGTAGGACAGCCGCCCGGAGGCGAAGGCGGCCCGGATCCGCGGCAGCCGGGTCAGCGCCCGCGCCACGCGCACGTGCTCCCGTGCCGTGCCGGGGGAGAGGCCGCACTGCCAGGCCAGCCAGTGCGCGCAGGACCGGATGCCGGCCCCACCCCAGCCCTCCCGGCGGTCGAACTCGGCGATCAGTGCGAGCCAGGCCGCCGTGGCGGCGGCCAGCCGCACCGCGGCGCCGGTGATGCGCCGGGCGAGCTCGTCCAGCGGCAGGTCGGTCGCGTCGGTCATGCGCTCCTCCTCGAACACGTGTTCGACACCATACGAGGAGGGTCCGACAGAACCGCAGGTCAGCGGCGCGGGACGTTCCCGCGGGAACGCCCCGGGAAAGCGCGTGCCGGATGCCGTCGCGCCTGGTTGGCTGCCGCCCGGGCCGGCTGATCGGGAGGGCGCATGGAGACCACGGTCGTCACGGCGGACGGCGTCCCGCTGCACGTGCGCACCGGCGGGGACGGCGGCCGCCCGGTGGTCCTGCTGCACGGTGGCGGGCGCTCGGTCGCCGACTGGGACGACGTCGCGGCGGGCAGCGCGCTCGGGTACGCGCCGGTGGCCGTCGACCTGCGCGGGCACGGCGGCACGCCTCCGGCGCCGTGGTCGTGGCCGACCGCGGTGGCCGACGTCGCCGCCGTCGTGGAGCGGCTCGGGCTGGACCGGCCCGCCGTGGTGGGCCACTCGCTCGGCGGCATGGTCGCGGCGCTGTGGGCCACCGAGCACTCCGAGTGCCCGCTGGCGGTCAACGCCGACGGGCACGGCAACCCGACCCGCGCCGACCAGTACGCGGGCGCGCCCGAGCCGGCCGCGGTCGCCGCGTTGCAGGAGACTCTCGAGGGCATGCGCGCCGGGCTGGATCCGCAGATGGCCGAGGTGATGCGCGCGATCGAGGCGCTCGACCTGTTCGACGTCTACGCCCGGGCCCGGTGCCCGCTGGTGGTCGTGCGCGGCGGGGAGTCGATGGCCGAGCTGCTCCCGGGTGCGGCGCAGCCGGCGTGGAGCGCCTACGAGCGGTGGGTCCTCGACCGGCTGACGGCGACCGCGGAGGCCGCGGAGCTGGTCGACCTGGTGGTGACGCCCACCGCGCACGACGTCCACCTCGAGCGGCCCGACCTGCTGGTCTCCCTCGTCGACCGCTACCTGCGCGTTCCCGCGGGAACGCCCGGCGTCACTCCAGGCCGCCCCGCGCGACCAGCTGGCGGGCGATGACGTCGCGCTGGATCTCGTTGGTGCCCTCGCCGACGATCATCAGCGGGGCGTCGCGGAAGTAGCGCTCGACGTCGAACTCCGTCGAGTAGCCGTGCCCGCCGTGCACCCGGATGGCGTCGAGGGCCACCTTCATCGCCGTCTCGGAGGCGAACAGCTTGGCCATCCCGGCCTCCATGTCGCACCGCTGCCCGGTCTCGTATCGCTCGGCCGCGTAGAGGACCAGCTGCCGGGCGGCGGTGAGCGAGGTGGCCATGTCGGCGAGCAGGTTGCCCACCGACTGGTGCTGCCAGATCGGCCTCCCGAAGCTCTCCCGCTCCTGGGCGTAGCGGAGCGCGTCGTCGAAGGCGGCCTGCCCGACGCCGAGCGCCCGGGCGGCGACCTGGATCCGGCCGGTCTCCAGGCCGGTCATCATCTGCGCGAACCCGCGTCCCTCGACCCCGCCGAGGACGGCGTCGCCCGGCGCCCGGTACCCGTCGAAGGACAGCTCGCAGCTCTCCACGCCCTTGTAGCCGAGCTTGGGCAGGTCGCGGGAGACGCTCAGCCCCGGACCGTGCTCCGCGAGCAGTACCGACACCCCGCGGTGCCGCGGCTGCGCGGTGGGGTCGGTCTTGCACAGCAGCGCGATCAGCTGCGACCGGCGCGCGTTGGTGATCCATGTCTTCGCGCCGTCGACGACGTACCCGTCGCCGTCGCGCCGGGCGACCGTCCGCATCGCCTGCAGGTCCGACCCGCCGCCGGGCTCGGTGAGCGCCATCGTCGCCCGCACCTCGCCGGTCGCCATCCGCGGCAGCCAGCGGTCCTGCTGCTCGGGGGTGCCGAACGCGACCAGCAGCTTGGCGACGACGGTGTGCCCGCCCATCGCGCCGGCCAGCGACATCCAGCCGCGCGCGAGCTCCGCGGTGACCATCGCGTAGCAGGGCATCGACACCGGCGCCTCGCCCCACGGCTCGGGCACCGCCAGCCCGAAGACGCCGAGCTCCTTCATCCGTGCGATCAGTGCCTCCGGATACGTGTCCGCGTGCTCGAGCTCGCGGACCACCGGCCGCACCTCGCGGTCGACGAAGGTGCGCACCGTGCCGACGACGTCGCGCTCCTCGGCGCTCAGCACGCTCACCGGGAGGCCTCCAGCACCGCGGTCCCGGTGACCGACGCCGGCTGTCCCGCCGCCGCGGCGGTCAGCTCGACGCGGTCGCCGTCGAACCGGCCGGTCGCCCGCACCGGCGTGCCCGCGTACGCCGGCCGGGTCAGCCGGTGGGCGAAGGAGGTGACGGACCGGTCCGGTGCGGAGCGGCGCGGAACCTCCAGCAGCAGCAGCGCGAGCAGCGGGCCGTGCACCACCACCCCGGGGTGGCCCTCGACGGCGGTGGCGTAGGGCTGGTCGTAGTGGATGCGGTGCGCGTTGTAGGTCAGCGCGCTGAAGCGGAACAGCAGCGCCGGGTCGGGCAGCACCTCCACCGCGCGCCCGCCCCCGACCTCCGGCGACCCCGCCCCGGCCGGCGCCGGCGACGACCCGCCCTCCTGCGAGCGGTAGACGACGTCCTGCTCCTCGGTCACCAGCAGCGCACCGCCCTCCCGGTACTCGCTGCGGACCGTCACCAGCAGCATCTCCCCGCTGCGGCCGGCCTTGACCTCGCAGCGGGCCAGCGACGACGTCCGCTCGACCACCGACCCCACCCGCAGCGGCGCGGACACCGCCAGCCGCCCGCCGGCGATCATCCGGCGCCGGTGCGGCAGCGGCGGGAGGAAGTGCCCCTCGCGCGGGTGGCCGTCCTCGCCGAGGTCGGCGGTGGCCGGGTGCTCGAGGAAGGTGAACGCGTGCCAGCCCGGCGGCAGCGGGTCGCCGTCGGCGAGGGGCGGCGCGGGCTGGTCCAGCAGGGCGGCGAACGCCGCGGCGGGCCCGGGGAGGACGGTCGCCGCGTCGGGAACCGGACCCGGGGACCAGCCGTCGACGACGTCGGTCAGGAGGGACACGGCGTCATCGTGCCGGGTGTGACGCCGCCCGCACCGCGGAATGCTCCGGCGCCGCGCGGTGTCGCAACCAGGCGTGGACCTGTTCTCCCCCGTGATCCTCGGCGACCTCGAGCTCGCCAACCGCGTGGCCATGGCGCCGCTGACCCGCATGCGCTCCGGCGACTCCGGCGTCCCCGGTGACCTCGTCGTCGAGCACTACGCGCAGCGCGCCTCGATCGGCCTGATCGTCACCGAGGGCACCTATCCGAACCACGAGTCGCAGGCCTTCGTCGGCCAGCCCGGCATCGTCACCGACGAGCAGGTGGCCGGCTGGCGCCGCGTCGCCGAGGCGGTGCACGCCCGCGGCGGCCGGATCGTCATGCAGGTCATGCACGGCGGGCGGGTCACCCACCCCGACACCAACGGCGGCCGCCGTGTCGTCGCCCCCAGCGCGATCGCCATCGACGGCGTGGCGCGAACGACGACCGGCAAGCACCCGTACCCGGTGCCGCACGCGCTGACCACCGAGGAGGTCCGCGACGTCGTCCGCGACTTCCGCCGGGCCGCCGAGCGCGCCGTCGAGGCCGGGCTGGACGGCGTGGAGATCCACGGCGCCAACGGCTACCTGCTGCACGAGTTCCTCGCGCCGTCGTCCAACGTCCGCGACGACGAGTACGGCGGCTCGCCGGAGAACCGCGCCCGCCTGGTGGTCGAGGTCGTCACCGCCGTGGCCGAGGCGATCGGCGCCGGCCGCGTGGGCCTGCGCATCTCGCCGGAGCACGGCATCCAGGACGCCCTCGAGCCCGACCGCGACGACGTGCTCGCCACCTACGGCGCGCTGCTCGACCAGCTGCGCCCGCTGGGCCTCGCCTACCTGAGCGTGCTGCACCGCGAGCCCGCCGGTGAGCTCGTGCAGGAGCTGCGCCGGCGCTTCGGCGGCCCGCTCATGGCCAACAGCGGCTTCTCCACCGTGACCACCCGCCAGGAGGCGCTGGCGCTCATCGAGGCCGCGCACGCCGACGTCGTGGCCGTGGGCCGGCCGGTGATCGCCAACCCCGACCTGGTCGAGCGCTGGGCCGGCGAGCACCCGGAGAACGAGCCCCGGACGCACCTGTTCTACGCACCCGGCGCCGAGGGCTACACCGACTACCCGGTGCTGCGCGCCGGCTGAGCCGGGGCTCCACCGGCCGCACCGCGGGCCCCCTCCGCTGCCGGAGGGGGCCCGCGGTGGTCAGTGGCTCAGTACCAGTTGTTCGCCTGGAAGTGCTGCCAGGCCGCGCAGGCGCTGCCGTAGCGGTTCTCGATGTAGATCAGCCCCGCGTCGATCTGCCGGAACGGGTCCGAGGTCTTGGCGATGCCGGTCCCCGCCCACGTGGAGTCGAGGAACTGGGCGATGCCGTACGCGGTGCTGGTCGGGTTCTGCGCGTTCGGGTTCCACCCGCTCTCCCGCTCCCACAGCTGCTCCAGGCAGCCGAACTGGGTGGTGTCGCCGCCCAGGCCGGCCAGCGCGTGGTCCTTGTAGGCCTGCTCGCCCGAGCCTGCCGGGGCGGGTGCCGGGGCGGGTGCCGGGGCCGGCGCGGGCGCGGGTGCCGGGGCGGGTGCCGGGGCCGGCGCGGGTGCGGCGGCCGGTGCGGCGCCGCCGCGTCCGTCGCCGCGTCCGTCGCCCCGCCGGTCGCCGTCCCAGCTGGAGGAGGAGTCGTTGCCGCCCCAGCGTGGCGTGTCGGCCTGGGCGACCGCCTGCCCGCCGAAGGCGAGGGCGAGGGTCATGGCCCCCGTGGCGGTCAGCAGGTGCAGGGCGCGGCGGCGCGTGGACGCGCCGCCGGGGGTGCGCAGGGCACGGGTGTGTCCGGCGGAGGTGTTCGCGTGCATGGAGTCGTCTCCTGTGAGGCAGAGCCGCAGGGCGCCGTCCCGGCACGGCGGCATGGCGGCCGGTCGCCGCCGCGGCACGGGCCACGGCGTGCAGGGACCGGCCGCCGGGCGCGCGGCACCGGCCGGACGAGGGGTCCGGCTGCAGGCAGGCGTGCGGCGGCTGGATCGTGCAGCGGGGCAGGCGGGAGCGCGACGGTCCCGGACCTGCGCGCGCGGGGGCTCGGGAGCCCCGGGCGCGGTTGTTCTCCGTTCTCCCCTGGCCGCCTACCGGGTGAGCTGACGGGTTCGGGCTGGGAGTGCCCTACCCACCCCCGGGTGACCGGGGGCGGGACTCACCCCGGTGGTACAGGTGGGTCCCCGGCTCGCACCCACGGTCTGGGTGCGACTCGGCGGCATCCGGTCCGGGCCCCCCGGGCGGGGGAAGACGACCGGCCGGACGCTGGAACCGTAAGGAGGGGACCGATCCGTCACAAATCAGGACGGGGATCCGGTGGGTGTCGGCGCGACAGGCCGTCCCACCACGCCGTGCCGCTCAGGGCCGGTCACGCCCCGCGGTCACCGGCGTCCGCCGAGCTGACCACCGGCCCGTGCGGCGTGGTCGGGATCCACAGCTTCGCGCCCTGGGACGCCAGCTCCTCCAGGACGGCGGCGAGGTCGTCGACGGTCCAGTGCCCAGCCGCCCGTCGGCAGCGGGCCGGGTGAAGCCCGGCCCGCTGCCCAGGACCTCCGCGTGTGCCGGGTCGTGCGGGTGTGGCTCAGATCGCGTAGACGCCCGCCAGGTGCCCGCGCAGGACCTCGGCGTCCACCCGCCCGCTGCGGAAGCCGACGTGCCCGTCCGGCCGCACCAGGTAGGCCGCCGTCCCCGGGCCGCGGATCCCGTAGGCGGTGCGGAAGCCGTCGGCGGGGTCGGTGAGGACCGGCAGCTCCACCAGCGGCGGCACCGTGGTGCCCGGCGCCACGACCAGGTACGGGTGCACCTGCCCGCGGGTGTCCCGCCGGATCGCCGTCGCCAGCTCCTCGAGGGCCGGGAGGTCGGCCGAGGAGTCGGCCGAGAGCAGCAGCGTGGCGTGCGTGCCCCGGGTGAGGTCGAACAGCCGCACGTCGTGGGCCACGCCGAAGCGGCGCAGTCCGGTCACGTCCGGTGCCCGGTGCCCCGGCTCCGGCCCGCCGGAGAAGGAACCGGCGGCCTCGCCCACCAGCGGACTGTCGGCGTAGTTCATCGTCATCTGCATCTCGAGCAGGAACTGCGCCTTCTCGTCCTCCATGTCCATCTCGTCGGTGAACGCGATGGCCACGGCCCGGTCCACGATCGCCTTGCCCGCCGGGCGGCGCTCGGCCTCGTAGCTGTCGAGCAGGCCGGGGGAGGCCTGCCCGCGGACGGCGAGGGCGAGCTTCCAGGACAGGTTCCACGCGTCCTGGATGCCGGTGTTCATGCCCTGGCCGCCGGCCGGCGGGTGCAGGTGGGCGGCGTCGCCGGCCACGAACACCCGGCCCACCCGGTAGCGGTCGACGATGCCGTGCTTGACGCGGAAGATCGACGCCCAGCGCAGGTTGCTCGCCGTCGACCCGGCCGGGCCGAGGTCGTCGATGGCGGCCTGGATGTCGGCCAGCGACGGCGGGTCGTACTCCTTCCAGAACCCCGCGGGGACGACGCCGCTGCCGATCGTGTCCTGCAGCCGCCGGGGCGCCAGCGTGGCCACCCGGTAGCGGTTGCGGCCGCGCAGCGGGACGCAGACGAGCATGCCGGTGAAGTCGCCGTCGTCCTCGATGCGCACCCAGCGCACGAGGTGCCCGGGCGGCATCTCCCAGTCGACGTCGACGTCGCCGAGCATGAACAGCTGCGGGAAGATCGACAGTCCGCCGTCGAACTGCAGGCCCAGGCCGGTGCGCACCGCGCTGGAGGCCCCGTCGGCACCGACCAGGTAGGCCGCCCGCGCCGCCTCGACCTCGCCGGAGGCGTGCGTCAACGTCGCGGTCACGCCCTCGTCGTCCTGGGTGAAGCCGGTGAGCTCCACGCCCCGCTCGACCCGGACGCCGAGCGCGCGCAGCCGGTCGCCGAGGATCCGCTCGGTCTCGTACTGCGGCAGGCCGAGATGGGCGTAGGGCAGCTCCTCGAGCCCGGACCAGTCGACCTGGTGGGTCTGCCGGCCGTTGACGAAGACGGTCTGGCCGTGCAGCCAGCTGCCGGCGTCCATCGCGTCGGTGACGACGCCCTGGTCCTCCCAGATCTCCATCGTCCGGCAGTGGATCCCGATGGCCTTGTCCGCCTGCGTGGACGCCTCCGGCCGCTTGTCGACGACGCGGACGGCGATGCCGCGGCGCGCCAGCTCGATCCCGGCGGTCAGCCCGGCCGGCCCAGCGCCGATCACGAGCACCTCGGCGTCCGGGCGGGTCCGCACCGCGGCCGGTGACGCCGGGGGAGCGCCGGCGGCCGGCACCGGGGAGGGCAGCGTGCCCAGGGTGATCGGCGCGGTCGCCGGCCCCAGCAGCGACGCCGGCGTCTCCGGCACGTCCACCGGCACCTCGGCGGGGGCCGCCACGGGAGCGAGGGCCGTCACCGGGGCCGGAGCCGTCCGGATCCCGCGCACGCCGGCCTCCTGCGGCCGGTAGCGGATGTGGAAGAGCTTGCGCTGGAAGAACACCGACAGCCAGCGGATGAGCGGGCCGCTCTGGTCCTGGTGGGAGGGGTCCTCCACCCAGTTGCGGAAGTCCTCGTCGGACTCCCACTCGGCGAAGATGTGGTAGAGGTCGGAGTCGGCCTCCTTGAGCAGCTCCTCGCGGATCAGCCCCTTCGTCCCGCGCAGCCGGTCGGTGACGATCGCGTAGGCCCGCTCGAACGCCTCCTCCTCACCCGGCGCCACCTTGGTGCTGATGTCCACGCGCACGTGGGAGGCCTGCTCGCCGCCGGTGATGCCGTAGAGCACCTCGAACGTGCTGCGGTCGGCGTCCTCACGCAGGTCCCGCAGCGCCGCGGTGAGCGTCTCGCGCGCCTCCGAGCGGCCGAAGCCGTCGACGGCCGCCTTGTCCGCCCAGTCGCTGACGATGAGGAACGTCCGCCGGTCGGCCGAGTCCCGCATCAGCTCCTGCCGGAGGTTGCCCGGCACGGCGGCGATGTGCGCCGCCGCCTCGCGCCAGGCGTCCTCGAACTGCTGCTCGCAGCCCTCCCGCACCCGCATGCGCAGCAGCGTCCGCACCGCGCCGTCGTGCGCCGTCGCCGGCCGCTCCTCCAGGGTGGTCATGACGTCGCTCCTCCAGCGTGTCGGCGCAGCACCAGGCTGCTGTTGAAGCCACCGGCGCCGCGGGCGAGGACGACCACGGTGGCCAGGTCCTGCACGCGGCTCGCCCCGACGAGGTCGACCCCGGGCGGGACGTCGACCGGGTCGTCGAGGTGGGCGGTGCCGGGCACGATCCCGTCCCGCATCGCCAGCAGCGCCGTCGCCACGTTGAGCGCCGAGCCGCCGGCCATGAGCCGGCCGGTCCACGACGACGGCGCGGTCACCGGCACCGGCCGGCTGCGTGCGCCGAAGACCGCCCCCAGCGCCTCGAGCTCCAGCCGGTCGAGCTCCGGCACGCCGGCGCCGTCGGCCACCACGAGGTCGACCTCGTCGGGGGAGACCCCGGCGTCGGCCAGCGAGAGCCGGATGGCGCGGGCGTACTGCGTGGCGTCGGGTGCCGGGTCCTCGTGGTGGTGGGCGTCGTGCGTGGCGCCGTAGCCGGCGACCTCGCCCCACACCTTCTGCGCGCCCCGCGCCCGGGCCGCGCCGGGCTCCTCGAGCAGCAGGATCGCCCCGCCCTCGCCGACCACGTGGCCGTTGGCCCGCCGGTCGAAGGGCTTGTAGGCGTCCTCCGGGCGCTCGGCGGTCGACAGCCGGCCGCCGGTGACCTGGCACAGCATCGCGTACGGGCACAGCCCGGCCTCGGTGCCGCCGACCAGCACCGCCGGGGTGCCGCGGCGGACCACCCGCCGGGCCCAGCCGATGCTGTCCAGCCCGCCGGCGCCCTCGCTGACGACGACGCCCGAGGGGCCCTTGAACCCGTCGCGGATGGAGACCTGGCCGGTCGATGCCGCGTAGAACCAGGCGATCGACTGGTAGGCGCCCACCGACTTCGGCCCCTTGGCCCACAGCCCCTGGATCTCGTGCTGGCTGAACTCGTTGCCGCCCGAGCCCGAGGCCAGGAACACCGAGGTGGCGTAGACGTCGTCCTCGGGCGGGGTGTAGCCGGCGTCCTCGGCTGCCAGCGTCGCCGCGGCCAGGGACATCCACGTCCAGCGGTCGGTCTGCACCATGAGCTGGGGCGCCACGTGGTCGGCCGGCACGAAGTCGCGCACCTGGCCGGCCAGCGTGATCCCGTACTGCCGGGCGTCGAAGCCCTCGACCGACCGGATGGCCGGCTCGCCGCGCACCAGCGAGGCCCAGTGCTCCTCGACGCCGACCCCCGTGGGGGCCACGACGCCGAGCCCGGTCACCAGCAGTTCGGTCACGACTCCTCCTCGCTGGCGCTCGTCGCCGTCGTGACCGACGGTGCTGTGCTCACGCGTGAGCTCGCGAGCTCGCTCACGACTCCCTCCGCGTGGGGCTGGCCAGCACGATCGCCGACTGGAAGCCGCCGAAGCCGCTGCCCACCGACAGGGCGACGTCGACCTTCTGCTCCCGCGCCACCTTCGGCACGTAGTCGAGGTCGCACTCGGGGTCGGGCACCTCGTAGTTGGCCGTCGGCGGCAGGACGCCGCGCTGCACCGCCAGCGCCGTCGCGGCGATCTCGATCGACCCGATGGCGCCCAGGGAGTGGCCGACCATCGACTTGATCGAGCTCATCGCCACGCTGCCGGCGGCCGGGCCGAGGCTGCGCTTGACCGCCGCCGTCTCGTGCCGGTCGTTCTGCTTGGTCCCCGAGCCGTGTGCGTTGACGTAGCCGACCTCGTCCGGGGACGTGTGGCCCTGCCCGAGCGCCCGGTCGATCGCCTCGGCCATCTCCACGCCGTCGGGCCGCAGCCCGGTCATGTGGAAGGCGTTGCAGCGGTTGGCGTAGCCGGTGACCTCGCAGTAGATCTCCGCGCCGCGCCGCCGGGCGTGCTCGCGCTCCTCGAGCACGAGCACCGCCGCGCCCTCGCCCATGACGAAGCCGTTGCGGCGGGCGTCGAAGGGCTTGGAGGCGTGCTCGGGGTCGTCGTTGCTGTCGGTGGTGGCCCGGATGGTGTCGAAGCAGGCCATCGAGATCGGCGAGATCGGCGCGTCGCTGGCTCCGGCGACGACGACGTCGGCGTCCCCGTCCTCCACGAGCTGCGCGCCGTAGCCGACCGCGTCGATGCCCGACGTGCAGCCGGTGGAGACCACGGTCGCCGGCCCGTGCGCGCCGAACCGGACGGCGAGCTCGGTGGCCCCGCAGCTGGGCACCAGCGCCGAGGCGAGGAACCGCGAGGCGTACCGGGGGTCCACCTGCCACAGCCGGCCGGCGTCGCTGACCTGCACGTACTCCTGCTCCAGGCGCATCGTGGCGCCCACCGCGCTGCCCAGCGTGACGCCGACCCGGTCGGGGTCGGGCGCGTCGTCGGCGTCGCCCACCCCGAACCGCAGCCCGCTGTCGGCGACCGCCTCGTCCGCGGCGACCATCGCCATCTGGACGAACCGGTCGTTGCGGAACACCTCCTGGGCGGTCAGGCCCAGCTTCACGCCGTCGAAGTCGACCTCGGCGGCCACCTGGGAGCGGAACCGGGTGGGGTCGAAGAAGGTGATCCGGCGGGTCGCCGTCCGCCCCTCGGTGATCATGTCCCAGAAGCCCTCGCGGCCCATCGACCCCGGGGCGACCACGCCGATCCCGGTGACGACGACCCGTCTCCGCTCGCGCATCACCGCACGCCCGGCGGCAGCTCGGTGTCCACGTGACCGAGCTCGGGGCGCGGCGCCAGCGGGCCGCACAGGAAGACGAACGTCGCCGTCGTCGCGGTGTCGTTGACGATGCGGTGCTTCACGCCGATCGGGATGTGCACGGCGGACTCGGCGACCAGCCGCCGCTCCTCGCCGTCGAGGGTGACGAGGACGTCGCCCTCCTGGCAGTAGAGGAACTCCTCGGAGTACGGGTGCCAGTGCTCGGTCACGATCTCGCCGGGCTCGAGGGTGAGCGTGCCCATGAAGCCGGCGGTCGACCCGACGCTGGCCGGGGACAGCAGCACCCGGATGTCCCCGCCGCGGCGGCGGTTGGGCGCGGTGTCGGCGCGGTGGACGGTGGGGCCGCAGCGCGTCGGCGTCGCCGGCGCGTGCTGGATCGTCGTCATCTCTCTCCTCTGTGGGGCGAGCAGTCAGGTGGGGACCGAGCCCGCGAGGGCGGGACCCGGGACGTCGGTGGGGACGAGCGCGCCCGGCCCGGAGGCCAGGCAGACGGTCAGGTGGGGAGCGGACTGGGCGACCAGCGGCCCGAGCACCGGCTCGGCGCCGATCTCCACGACCGACGTCGCCCCGGCCCCGGCCAGCGACCGGGAGGTGGCCTCCCAGAGCACCGGCGCGGTCAGGTGCCGCCGCAGCGCCGCGCGCAGCCGGCCGGGGTCCCGGGTCGGCTCGCCGTCGGCGTTGGGGACGACGGGGACCAGCGGCGCCGACCAGTCGAGGTCGGCCAGCGCGGTCGCCAGGTGCGCGGCGACCGACGCCATCAGCGGCCCGTGGCACGGCGCCCGGCCGGGCATCCGCACCAGCTCCAGCCCGGCGGCGTGCACGACCTCGGCCGCGCGGGCCAGCTCGGTGCGGCCACCGGCCAGCACGGTGCGCCGCGGGGCGTCGACGGCGGCCACGCACAGCTGGCCGTCGCCCTCGATCTGCGCCACGGCCGCCCGCGCGACCCCCTCGGCACCCGGGCCGAGGACGGCGGCCAGGCCGGCGCACGACGGCCGCGGGGCCAGGCACAGGAGCTCGGCGCGCCAGTGCACCAGCTCCACGACCTGGTCGAGCTCCAGCGCGCCGGCCGCCACCAGGGCGGCGAACTCCCCGACGCCGTGCCCGGCGACGGCCACCGGGTACAGGCCGCGGGCGGTCAGGCTGCGGTAGCCGGCCACCCCGGTCACGACGACCTCGAGGTGCGCCGCGACGGGGTCGGGAGCGGTCGCGGGGTCCCGCCACCAGGCGGCCACGTCGCGGCCGACGACGGCGTCGACCTCGGTCACGGTGGCCGCGGCCACCGGGTCGGCCAGCCACGGGTCGACCATCCCCGGGCGGGAGCCGTCCTCCCCGGGGAGGACGACCGCGGGACCCCGCGCCGCGGTCACCCCACCGCTCCCGGGTCCGAGCCGGCCGCGGCCTCGACCTTCTGCTTGATGATCCCCATCTGGACCTTGCTGTTGCCGTCGATCCGCCGGGTCATCGTCTCGGTGTCCACCGGCGCCTCGGGCCGCATGCGGAAGTCCTGCACCCAGCGCATCCGGGTGCCCCCGGCCTCGGGCGCGTAGCTCCAGTGGATGTCCATGAACTCGAACGGCCCGGGCTCCACGCGCCGCGCGCGGACCTCGTGCTTGGCCGGGTCGAGCGTCCGCTCCGACACCCAGCTCCACGTCCGCCCCGACTCGTCGGGGTGCATGGTCAGCCGGAAGCGGAACCAGGTGTCGGTGGACTCGAGCACCTCGACGGTGCGGTACTCGGTGAACAGGTCCGGCCACGACCGCAGGTCGTTGGTCATGCGCCAGACGTGCTCGATGTCGGCGTCGATGAGGATCGAGTTGTCGGTGTGGCCGACGGTCAGGCCGGGCTCGAGGGTGCTGCTCATGGTCGTTCCCTCCGGGAGTGGCGGATCAGGCCGGCTGGGCGGCCTGGGCCGCGCTGACGGCCTCGACGATCTGGCCGAACGTGTAGGCGTCGGGGTTGTCGTCGGGCATGGCGATGCCGAAGCGGTCCTGCAGCTCGGTCTGCATCGAGAGGAAGGCCAGCGAGTCCAGGCCGACGTCGGCGAAGTGCGCGTCGGGGTCGCTGGTGTGCGACGCGGCCGGCAGGCCGGTCTTCTCGGTGAGCAGCTGCATGAGGTCGGCCTGGGTGAACACGGGAGCGGACATGGTGGGGTCCTCCTCGGGACGGGGGTGCGGGACGGACGCCGGGCCGGCGGGCTCGCCGGCCGGGACGAGGTGCAGCGGGCCGCGCAGGGCGGCGGGCAGGGCCGGCTCCCGGCACGCGGCGATGGCCGCGGCGCGGGTGACCAGGTCGGGCAGCCGGCGGTCGAGGAACTGGACGTCGTGCCGGTCGGCGCGGACGTCGGGGTCGCGCAGCAGGGCGCGGTGCAGGGCGGCGGTCGTGTGCACGCCGGGGCCCTCGACCCGCAACTCGGCCAGCGCCCGGTCCATCCGGCGTACCGCCTGCTCGCGGTCGGGAGCCCAGACGACGAGCTTGCCCAGCAGCGAGTCGTAGTGCGGGCTGACCTCGTCGCCCTGGCGGTAGCCGGTGTCGAAGCGGGTCCAGGGCCCGTCGGGGACCCGCAGCACGTCGAGCCGGCCGGGCGCCGGGGCGAACCCGCGGGCGGGGTCCTCGGCGTTGATCCGGCACTCGATCGCCGCGCCGCGCACGACGACGTCCTCCTGTCGCAGCCGCAGGCGCTCGCCGCCGGCCACGAGCAGCTGCTCGCGGACCAGGTCGATCCCGGTGAGCAGCTCGGTGACCGGGTGCTCGACCTGGATGCGGGCGTTCATCTCCATGAAGTACGCCCGCCCGGCGTCGTCGACGAGGAACTCCACGGTGCCGGCGCCGGTGTAGCCCACCGACAGGGCGCCGCGGACGGCGAGCTCGCCGAGCTCGGCCCGCTGTCCCGGCGACAGGTGCCCGGCCGGCCCCTCCTCGAGCAGCTTCTGGTGCCGCCGCTGCAGCGAGCAGTCCCGCTCGCCGAGGTAGAGGCCGGCGCCGTGGGCGTCGCAGAGGACCTGCACCTCGACGTGCCGCGCGCCGGACAGGTAGCGCTCGACGTAGACGGTGGCGTCGCGGAACACCGCGCGGGCGACGGTGCGGGTGGTGGTGAAGGCCTCGGGGAAGTCGGCGGGGTCGTGCACGACGGTCATGCCGCGCCCGCCGCCGCCCGCCGCGGCCTTGATGATCACCGGGTAGCCGATCTCGGCGGCGACGGCGAGGCCCTCCTCGGCGGTGCGCACCGGGTCGACGACCCCGGGCAGCAGCGGCAGGCCGGCGGCGGCCATGAGCCGCCGCGCGGTGGCCTTGTTGCCCATCTGCTGCATGACCTGCGGCGGCGGGCCGACGAAGGTCAGCCCCTCCGCCTCGCAGATCTCGGCGAAGTCCGGGTCCTCCGAGAGGAAGCCGTAGCCCGGGTGCACCGCGTCCGCGCCGCTGCGCAGCGCCGCCTCGACGATGTTGGGCACGTGCAGGTAGCTCGACCGCGGCGCCGGCGGGCCGATGTGCACCGCCTCGTCGGCCATCTCCACCAGCGCGGAGTTCCGGTCGGCCGTCGAGTAGACGGCCACCACCTCGATGCCGAGCTCCCGGCAGGCCCGCGCCACCCGGACGGCGATCTCCCCGCGGTTGGCGATCAGCAGCCGGCCGATCACCGCGGCCCCCCGGGCGGGCGCAGGAGCAGCAGCACCTGGTCGTACTCGACGGACTCGGCGTCGCCGACCCGGATCTCGGCCACCACGCCCGCGGAGTCGGCCACGATCGGGTTCATCAGCTTCATCGCCTCGACGATCCCGAGCGTCTGGCCGGTCTCGACCTCGTCGCCGACCCGCACGAACGGCTCGGCGCCGGGCGAGGGCGCGGCGTAGAAGGTGCCCACCAGCGGCGCGCGGACGGCGACCGTGCCCTCCGGCACCTCGGGCACCTCCTCGTCCGCCGGGGAGGCCACCGCCTGCAGCCCGCCGGGGACCGGTGCCGGCGGGGCGGCCGCGGGCGCGGCCGCCGGTGCGGTGTCGGCCGCCCACTCGACCTCGACGGCGCGGTCCCCGTCGCGCACGGTCAGCCGGCGCAGCGTGCCGGGCAGCGTGCGGGCGAGGTCCACGACCTCGTCGCGCAGGCTGCGCTCCTCCCCGGTCGCCACGTCGTCCTCCGACGGCCCGGACCGCGACGACAGCTCAGCGGACCGCATCGCCGGCACCTCCCACGGGGACGGGCGCGACGACGCGCAGCGGCCGGTCGCCGTCGCCGCCGATGCGCGCGAGCCGCGCGGCGCGCGAGTCGAGCAGCGTGCCGACGTCGAGGCGGCGCAGCTCGTCGAGCTCGCGCACCAGGGCGGCGCGGACCAGGCCGGCGGCCGACAGCGGGTCGGTGTGCGCGCCCCCGGGCGGCTCGGGCACCACCGAGGTGGCGATGCCGCTGTCGCGCAGGTGCGCCGCGCCCAGCCGCATGGCACGCGCGGCGGTGGGCGCCGCGGTCGCCGTCCGCCAGAGGATCGCCGCGCAGCCCTCGGGGCTGATCACCGACAGGTAGGCGTTCTCCAGGACCAGCAGCCGGTCGGAGGTGCACAGGGCCAGGGCGCCGCCGCTGCCGCCCTCGCCGGTCAGCACCGCGACGACCGGGACCCGCAGCCGGCTGCTGCGCATGATGATCTCGGCGATCGCGTGCGCCTGGCCGCGTTCCTCCGCCGCGGGGCCGGGATGCGCGCCGGGGGTGTCGACGAGGGTGACGACCGGCAGGCCGAAGGTCTCGGCGTGAGCCATGAGGCGCATCGCCTTGCGGTAGCCCTCGGGGTGCGGCATGCCGAAGTTGCGGGCCACCCGCTCGCGCACCGTGTGGCCCTTCTCGTGGCCGATCACCACGACGCGCCGCCCGTCGAGCACCGCCACCCCGCCGACGACGGCCGGGTCGTCGGCGAACGCGCGGTCGCCGTGCAGCTCGACGAAGTCGTCGAAGGCGGTGTGCAGGTAGTCCAGCGTCGTCGGCCGTCCGGTGACCCGCGCCCGCTGGACGACGTCCCAGGCGTCGAGCTCGGGACCGGCGTCCGGGTCCTCGTCGGAGGTGGCCGGGGCAGCGGGGACCGCCTCCGGGACCCGCGGGGCGATCGGGACCGGCTCCGGGCGCGGGCCGTGGAGCTCGAGCAGCCGCACGAGCAGCGGACGCAGCTCCGCGCGGGTCTCCACCCGGTCGACCAGGCCGTGGGCCAGCAGGAACTCCGCGGTCTGGAAGTCGCTGGGCAGCTCGGCGCGGATGGTCTCCTGCACCACCCGAGGGCCGGCGAAGCCGACGTGCGCGCCGCGCTCGCCGACGAGGACGGCGGCGAGGGTGGCGAAGGACGCCGACACCCCGCCGTAGGTGGGGTCGGTGAGCACGCAGACCGAGAGCAGGCCCGCCTCGTGCAGCCGCGCGAAGGCGTGGCTGACCCGCGCCATCTGGAACAGCGAGAACACGCCCTCCTGCATGCGGGCGCCCCCGCTCGCGCACACGGTCACCAGGGGCAGGCCGCGCTGCAGCGCGAGGTCGGCGGCCGCGGTGATCCGCCGGCCGACCTCGACGCCCATCGAGCCGCCCAGGAACCCGAAGTCCATCGCGGCGAGGACCACCGGGGCGCCGCCGATGCGGGCGGTGCCGAGGACGACGGCCTCGGTCTCGCCGGAGCGGTCCTCGGCCTCCAGCAGCCGCTCGCGGTACTCGCGCAGGTCGGTGAAGGCCAGCGGGTCCAGGGGTCCCGGGGGGCAGGCCCGCTCGTCGAAGCTGCCGTCGTCGGCCAGGAGCGCGATCCGGGCGCGGGCACCGAGGCGCAGGTGGTGGTCGCACTCGGGGCAGACCGAGAGGTTGCGGTCCAGGCGCTTGCGGTAGAGCAGCCAGCCGCAGCTGGGACAGCTCACCCAGTCGACCGGCCCGACCGCCGCACTGGCGGGCCGGGCCGGGGTCGTCGCGGTCACGACCGCTCCGCCGACCACTCGTAGAAGCGCCGGGCCATGGCGTCGCGCGGGGACTTCCAGTTCGGGTCGTAGGCGACGATGTAGGGCCGCAGTTCCTCGCTGACCGACCGGAACGCCGGCAGGGTCTGCGCGACCGCCATGGCCTCCTGCTCGGGGCGATCGAACTCGATCAGGTGCACGTAGAGGTCGTGGAAGGTGAACAGCTGCCGGCGCCGCACCCCGATCTCGTACGGCATCGACGTCGCGTCGGAGCGGGCGAAGACGTCAGCGACGCGGCTCGCGTCCGCGGGCGTCATCTTCGCGATGATCATGGTCTGGTGCACGGGCACTCCAGCGTCGCTGTGGGCCGGCGGGGGCCGGCGGGCCGATGGACGGCGGGACCGGTGCGGCCGGCGGCCGGGTCCGGTGTGCGGCGACGCTAGGGCGACGGCGGGGTCGCCGGACACCGGCCACGGGTCGGATTCGGCGGGCCCGTCCAGGGGAGGGGGAGCGCGGTCACCGGGACGGGCTCCGGGCGGAGGGGGTGGCACGTCCTCCGGCCCCACACCCGGGGGCGCGCCGGTACCGTCCTTCCGGACCGGCAGACCACGACCCGGGTATGAATCCGACGGCCCATCGCGCTCGCCGCGTCGCTGACCGGTGGCGGCGGGTGACCGGGCGTCGCTAGCTTCCGGGTCCCTGGACCAGCGGCGCTCCGGCGTCGGGACCTGAGCGGAGCCAACGCATGGGCGAGCCGGAGGGGACCGTCCCACCACGGGACGCGCCCCGACGGGCCGGTCCCCCGGCCCGCGTCCTCATCTGCGACGACCACGAGGTGCTGCGGCACGGCCTGCGCGCCGTCCTGCGCTGGGCGCCGGACCTCGCCGTCGTCGCCGAGGCCGCCGACGCCGGCCAGGCGCTGGAGCTGGCCGCCGAGCTGCATCCCGACGTCACCCTGCTCGGCCTGGGCACCCAGGGGCCGGCGATGACCGAGCTGGTGCGGGCGCTGACCGAGACCGGGACCCGCGTCGTCCTGCTCGGCGAGGCCGGCAGCGGCGCGGACCTGGTGGAGGCCCTGCGCGCCGGCGCGCGCGGCTACGTCTACACGACCGTCAGCTCCGACCGCCTGGTCGAGGGCGTGCGCGCGGTGGTGCGGGGGGAGACGCTGCTCGACGCCGCCGTCACCGGCGAGCTGCTGCACCACCTCGACGGCGCGCGGTCGTCGTCGGCGGCCGACGACCCGGGCGGGCGCAACGCGCTGACCGCCCGACAGCAGGCCGTCTCCGAGCTGGTGGCCGAGGGCCTGACCAACGCGGAGATCGCCGCGCGGCTGGACGTCAGCCGCGCCACCGTCAAGGGCCACATCACCGTCGCCCTGCGGCGGCTGGGGCTGCGCGACCGGACCCAGCTGGCCATCCACGTGAACCGCAGGTCACGGCCCGGTACCGGCTGGGAGGCCGGCCCCGTCCGAGGCTGAGCTCCGTACGCGGCCCGTGACGCTGGGTACCGGCCCGTCGGGACCGCCGGCCGGGTCCCGGCGCGCCGCGCGGGAACCTGGACGAAACCTGTGAACAGCGTGCAGATTGCCTGTCAACGCCGGACGGTTGTGCGCTACCGTTCGGCGCGTCCGCTGAGACGGACGGGTTCCGTACGGCTGGAGACCCCGGCCTGGGCTCGTCAGCCACCCGGGCAGGGGGACACAGATGGGTTCCGACGACGTGCAGAGGGGCTCCGGCCCCGTGCCTCCGCGCCCACGAGGGCCGATCGGCCCGGCGCCGGGTGTGCCGGCCCCGGGGCGCTGGGCTCCGCCCCGCTCCCGCCCGCTGCCGCACCCGGCCCGCCCGCTCGCCATCCGGCCGCCGTCGAGCCTCGTCCGCGTGCTGCTGTGCGAGGACCGCGAGGTGTTCCGGCTGGGGCTGCGGGAGGTCCTCGAGGCCGAGCCGGACATGGCCGTGGTCGCCGAGACCGACCACCTGCCGGGGGCGCTCGCGGCCGTCGAGAGGGTGCCCACCCAGGTCGTCGTCGCCCGGCAGGGCCTCGTCGACGGGCCCACGCTGCCCGTGCTGCGCGAGCTGTGCGGCCGGGGGACGGCGGTGCTCGTGCTCGCCGAGCCGCGCGAGGAGTGCGGCCCCGAGCTGGTGCAGGTGCTGCGCGCCGGGGTGCGGGGCTACCTGCCCCGGTGCTCGGCCGCCGCCCGGCTGGTCGAGGCCGTGCGCGCGCTGGCCCGCCACGAGCCGGCCATCGACTCCTCGGCCACCAGCCAGCTCGTGCGCTGGCTGACCGACCCGTCGACGCCGGCCGAGACGCCCGACCGGGCCCTCGACCGGCTCACCGACCGGCAGCGCGAGGTCGCCGAGCTGGTCGCCCAGGGGCTGAGCAACGAGGAGATCGCCCGGCGGCTGTTCCTCAGCCTGGCGACCGTGAAGAGCCACCTCACCGCCTCGATGCGGCGGCTCGGCGTCCGCAGCCGGACCCAGCTGGCCATCCTCGTCAACCGCGACCGCTCACCGGCGGCGTAGGCGGTCCCTCGGGCCCGGGTCGTCCGGGGCCCAGGGGGCAGGGGCTCAGGACAGGTCGCGGCGGACCAGCAGCAGGCCGGTCAGGGCGATCGCGCCGGCGAGGAACGCGCCGAGCACCCAGGCGGCCTGGGCGCCGTCGACCACCGCGACGACGCCCGGGGTCCGCACCGTGCCCCCGGCCAGCGCGGCCACCAGCGAGCCGGCGTTCACGCCCGGCAGCGCCCGCTGGAGGGTGTCGAACACCTCCAGCAGCGGTGCGGCCACGTTGACGACCAGGCTCTCGACGGCGAGCACCCACACCAGCCCGAGCCCGATGGCCAGCGCCGTGCCGCGCAGCGCCGTGCCGAGGAGCATGCCGAGCACGCCCCAGGTGGCGGCCACGAGCAGGCCGCCGCCGAAGCCGCGGGCGAGCTCGCCGAGCCCCGGCCAGTCCGCCGGCGCCCCTTCCGCCCCGGCGATGAGAGCGCTGGCGCCGGCGGTGAGCGCGAGGCTGAAGGCCACCGTGCCGGCGAGGACGGTGAGCAGCGCCAGCACCTGCCCGGCGAGGACGGTCGTCCGGCGCGGCCCCTGGGCCAGCAGCGTCTTGAGCGTCCCCCAGCCGTACTCGCTGCCGGCCAGCAGCGCGCCGAGGGTGAGCAGCAGCGCGCCGCCGAACAGCGGCAGCCCCGACAGCGCGTTGCCGACCAGCCGGTCGGGGAGCGTGGTGGCCAGGACCTGCTCCGGCGGGATGCCCTCGAAGGAGGATCCCCGGCGGTAGCTGATGTAGGGGATGAGCAGGCTGAACACCAGCTGCAGGGCCGGCCACAGCCCCAGCAGCACCCAGGTGGCCGGGCGGCGCCCCAGCTTGAGCAGCTCGGCGCGGACGATCGAGGGCAGGGAGCCGGAGGTGCGGACGGGCAGGCCCGCGACCGCGGTCGCGGCGCTCACCGGTCGCCCCGCCGCGTCCGGCGGGCCGGTGCCGCGTCGGGTGGGAGGTCGGCGTCCCCGTCGGTGAGCTGCAGGAACACCTCCTCCAGGGTGCGGGCCTCCTGGCGCAGTCCGGTCACGTCGACGTCGGCGAGGACCAGCGCCCGGTTGACCGCCGCCGTCTCGCCGGGGGAGGTCTGCAGGTGCAGCGCGCCGTCGACCACCGACACCCGGTCGGGGCCGAGCAGCCGGACGGCCACCGCCGCCGCGGTGTCCAGCGGCCGGGCGTCGACGACGAGCCGCCCGAGACCGCGCAGGTCCTCCACGGTGCTCTCGACGAGCAGCCGTCCCGACGCCACCACCGCGACCCGGTCGCACAGGTGCTCGACCTCGCCGAGCAGGTGGCTGGAGAGGACCACGGTGCGGCCCTCGCCGGCCAGCCGGCGCAGCAGGCCGCGCACCTCGCTGATGCCCGCGGGGTCCAGGCCGTTGGTGGGCTCGTCGAGGACGACGAGCGCCGGGTCCTTGAGCAGCGCGGCGGCGATGCCCAGCCGCTGCTTCATGCCGAGGGAGTAGGTGCCGAAACGGTCCCCGGCGCGGTCGGTGAGGTCCACGGTGTCGAGCACCGCGTCGATGCGCCCGGCGCCCACCCCGGCGTAGCGGGCGAGCACCCGCAGGTTGTCCCGGCCGGAGAGGTAGGGATAGAGCCCCGGGCCCTCGACCAGCGCGCCCACCTCGGCCACCGACGTGCCGGCCGGGCGGCCCAGCACGGTGGCCGATCCGCTGGTGGGCCGCACGAGCCCGAGCAGCATCCGCAGCGTCGTCGTCTTGCCGGCGCCGTTGGGCCCCAGGAAGCCGAAGACCTCGCCCCGGCGGACCTCCAGCGACAGCGCGTCGACCACCGTCCGCTTCCCGTAGCGCTTGGTCAGGCGGTCGGTGACGACGACGGGCTCCGCGACCGGCGTGGCGGGCACCGTCGGAGCGGGGCCGGTCGGCCGGCCGACGGTCTCCGGGGCGGTCGTCATGCGGGGACTGTGCCCGCGGCGCGCCCGGGCTGTCGACGCTCCGAGGGGCTTCCGTGCCGAATCCGACCGGGGGTGTGCGACCTGTGGGGGAGACCCCCTCCGGAGGTCGGCGGTCCCCTCCGTCCCGGGGCCGGGACGGCTCCCCCCTGGGCCGGTCCTACGACCTCCGGCGGAGACATGTTCATACCCGCGGCCGATTGGACGTGCCCTGACTCACAGGGAGTGTGTGCCGCACTGCCAGGCACCTCACAGGATCCCGAGCCGTCCCTCCCGCGGACCGCCGGGCCGCCACACCCCTCAGAGAGGCCGACCGATGGACCGAGCAACGACGACGAGATCGAGGTTCCGCGGCCGCGCTCTGCGCGCCCTCGCGGTGACCGGGGCCGGGGCTCTGCTGCTGGCCGCACTGCCCGGCGTGGCGTCAGCCGACGAGGGCGGCGGGGGACGGACCTGGGACGTCCGTCCCGGTCAGTCGATCCAGGCCGCCGTGGACGCGGCCAGGTCCGGGGACACCATCCGGATCGCGCCCGGGACGTACCGGGAGGCCGTGTGTGTGGTCGGCAAGGGCCTGACCATCCAGGGCGCCGGGTCCGAGCGCACGAAGATCCGGTGGGACCGGGGGACCGAGCCGGCGCGCACGCCCTGCTGGGAGGCGACCAACGCCGCCGATCTCGAGGACGACGACGCCATCCTGGCCGACAACGTGTCGGCGTTCTTCTTCCTCAACCCGGACAAGCCGGTCACGGTCAAGGACCTGCAGACCCGCGACCACACCGCGAACGGCGTCGCGGCCTGGGGCGCCAACGGCTTCACCGTCACTGGCACCAAGGGCATCGGCCACGACCGGTACGGCATCCTCGCGGCCAACTCGAGGCACATCCACATCGTCGGCAACGTCGAGGAGGGCGTGGACCGGGCCCGCCGCGGCCAGGCCCCGGACGCCGGGACCGCCGGCATCTCCGTCGGTGACTCCGCCAACTCCGCCGCACTGGTGGCCGGCAACCGGGTGCGCGGCTACAACCTGGGCGTGTTCCTCCGCGAGTCCAGCGGTGGGCGCGTCGACGCCAACCACCTCAGCGGCAACTGCGTCGGCATCCTCGTGTTCGACGACTCGGGCACCGAGATCCCCGACCGCACGCGCAACGTCGAGGGCGGCGACTGGCGGATCACGGCCAACGTGTCCACCGCCAACAACCGGTTCTGCCTGCAGGGCCGTGAGGGTGACCAGCGGATCTCCGGCGTCGGCATGGCCGTGGTCAACGCGTCCAACGTGCAGATCAGCGCCAACGTGTTCCGGGACAACGTCCCGACGCTCCCGCCGCCGCCCGGCGTGGTCGTGCCGCCGAACGCCCCGCCGCTGACCTTCCCCTCGGGTGGGCTCGTGATGCTGACCTTCCCGCCGCCGCCTCCGCCCGCTCCGCAGGGCATCGCCAACCCGGGGCAGGTCACCCAGGTGAGCACGGTGGCCAACTGGTTCGGCAACAACGTGGCGCTCCGGCCCGTGTTCGCGACGCCCGGCGGTCCGCCGACCGGTGCCCGTCTCGAGCAGATGGACATCTACGTCGGTGACACCAGGGACAACCCGTTCCTCGGCCAGCCCGGACCGGGCCTGGAGTTCCGGCACAACCACTGCGACGCCAGCTACCCGGCCAACATCTGCGGACAGCCCTACCCGGTCTGACCCGCACCCGCACCGCCCGAGGGCGGTCCCGGCACCTGCCGGGGCCGCCCTCGGCGCGTGTGCGGAGGACTAGCGGCGGCGGCCGAGGAGCCAGCCGACCAGCACGCCGAGCAGGGTGAGTCCCGCGCCGCCGAGCGCGCCGACGGCGAGGGGCTGCAGGTCCGACGACGACGCCGCGGCGGCCGCGGGCCTCGCCCGGAACACCTGCGGCTCCGGCGCGGCCGGCGTTCCCGCGGGAACGCCCGCCGGTGCCGTCTCCGTGGAGCTCACCGCGGCCGACGAGGCGCGGGCGGCGGCGGGCGCGGCCTCCACCGGCGCACCGGAGGTCAGCTCCTGGTCGATCGCGGTGAAGAACTGGCCGGCCATCCGCTTGGCGACGCCGCTGATCATGCGCTGCCCGACGCCGGCCACCGGCCCGCCCACGACGGCGTCGGCGGAGTAGGTGAGCGTCGTCCCCTCGTCGTGCGGCTCGAGGTCGATCCTCACCTTCGCGCGGACGTTGCCCGGCGCGCCGGCGCCCGAGGCGTGCATGACGTAGGACGAGTGCGGCTGCTGGTCGGTCAGCCGCACCTCGCCGGCGTAGGTGCCGCGGATGGCGCCCACGCCCACCGCGACGTCCATCCGGTACTCGTCCTCGCCGGTGCGCTGCAGCGTCTCGCAGCCGGGGATCGTCCGCGCCAGCACGGCGGGGTCGGTGATGACCGCCCACACCTGCTCGGGCGACCCGTGCAGCACCGCCGAGCCGTCGAGGTTCACGCCGGGACTCCCGTCTCCTGCGACGCAGCCGTGCGCTCCGCCGTCTCGTCTCTCATCAGGTCGTACAGCTCGGTCGGCGAGATCGGCATCGACGCGATCCGCCGTCCGGTGGCGTCCTCGATCGCCGAGGCGATCGCCGCCGTCCCGGGGATGACCCCGGCCTCGCCGGCGCCCTTGATCCCCAGCGGGTTCAGCGGCGACGGCGTCTCCTGGTGGTCGATGACCACGTCGGGGACCTCGGAGGCGTAGGGCATGAGGAAGTCCATGAACGAGGCGTTCTGCAGCTGCCCGTCGGCGTCGTAGGCCATCCGCTCGTACAGCGCACCGCCCACGCCCTGGGCGACGCCGCCGTGCACCTGGCCCTCGACGATCATCGGGTTCACCACGTTGCCGCAGTCGTGGACGACGGCGTAGCGGACGACGTCGATCTCCCAGGTCCGCGGGTCGATCTCCACCACGGCGGCGTGCGCGCCGGAGGCGAACGTCGAGCGGATCGGCGAGTAGTAGTCGCGGTGCTCCAGGCCCGGGGCGTCGCCGGGGGCCACGGGCGGCTTGGAGTCGTCGCCGGGGCCGGCGAACTGGGTGGCCTGCCGGGCCGCCTCGTCGAAGGCGTAGCGCAGCGGGTTGGACAGCACCGCGACCGTGCGCAGCGGGACCGACGCGCCGGGCGTGCCCTTGACCTTCACCAGGCCCTCGTCGATCTCCAGGTCCTCCGGATTGGCCTCGAGCACCTCGGCCGCGATCCGGATCGCCTTCTCGCGCACCCCGCGGGCGGCCAGGGCGACGGCGTTGCCGCTCATCACCGCGGCCCGCGAGGCGAACGTGCCGACGGCGTAGCCGAAGCGCCGGGTGTCGCCGGTGTGCACCTCGACGTCGTCGATCGGGACGCCTAGCTCGGAGGCGACGATCTGGGCGAAGACCGTCTCGTGGCCCTGCCCCTGCGAGGTCAGCCCGGTGGAGACCAGCACCTTGCCGCTGCCGAGCACCTGCACGTGCCCGCCCTCGTAGGGGCCGGGGCCGGTGCCCTCCACGTAGAGCGCCATGCCGACGCCGAGCAGCTTCCCGCGCGCCCGGGCGTCGGCCCGCAGCGCTTCGGCCTCGTCCCAGCCGACCAGCGCGACCAGCTTGTCCAGCAGCCCCGGGTAGTCGCCGGAGTCGTAGATGACCGGGCGGCCGTCCTGGAACGTCAGGTGGTGGTCGTAGGGGAACTGGTCGGGCGTGATCAGGTTCCGCCGGCGGACGTCGGCGCGGTCGAGGCCGAGCGCATCGGCGATGCGGTCCATCGTCCGCTCCATCGCGTAGCAGCCCTGCGGCCGCCCGGCCCCGCGGTAGGGCGTGACGATGACGGTGTTGGTGTAGACGCTCTCGACGACCACCCGGTACACGGGGATGACGTAGGGGCCCACCAGCTGGGTCGCCGTCACGATCGGGACGATGATCCCGTAGGGCGTGTAGGCGCCGTTGTCGTGCCAGACGTGCACGTCGAGCGCGGTGACCCGGCCGTCGTCGTCGTACCCGACGGTGATCTCCTGGCGCTGCTGGCGCTCGTGGGCGCTGGAGACGAAGTGCTCGCGGCGGTCCTCGGCCCACTTGACCTCGCGGCCGAGCCGGATCGCCGCCATCGGCACCAGCAGCTCCTCGGGCCACGGGTGCACGATCTTGACGCCGAAGCCGCCGCCGACGTCGGGCGCGATCACCTCGACGCGGTCCAGGGAGAGCTCCAGCTTCGCCGCGATCGCCGCGCGCACCGACGTCGACGCCTGGGTGCTGGAGTGCACGCGCAGGCTGCCGTCGTCGGCGTCCCAGCGGGCGAGCACGCCCTTGCCCTCCAGCGGCGTGCAGGCGCTGCGCTCGATGTACTGGGTGAAGGAGAGCGTGTGCGGGGCGGCGGCCAGTGCCGGCTCGACGTCGCCGGTCTCCTGGTGGTGCCGCGCCGCGACGTTGTCCGGGACGTCCTCGTGGACCCACGCGCGGGCCTCGCGGGCGGCGTCCACCCCGACGACGACCGGCAGCTCCTCGTAGGTGACGACGATCCGCTCGGCGGCGTCCTCGGCCACGTACCGGTCGGTGGCCACGACCATGACCACCGGCTCGCCGACGTGGTTCACGACGCCGTTGGCCAGCGGGTAGCCGGTGCGCGGCGCGTGCAGCTGCGGGTGGGGGATGAGGACCGGCAGCGGCTCGGCCATCGGGCCGCTGAGGTCCTCGTAGGTGTAGATCGCCACCAGGCCCTCGACGTCCAGGGCCGCCTCGACGTCGACGTCGAGGACGCGGGCGTGCGCGTGGGGGCTGCGGACGAACGCCGCGGCCAGCGCGCCGGCGCCGAGGTCGTCGAGGTAGCGGCCCCTGCCGGTGATCAGGCGGGCGTCCTCGCGCCGGCGGACCGGCTCGCCGAACAGCTTGGTGGTCACCGCGCGTCCTCCCAGGCGGCAGAGAGGGCCATTCCTGCCGTCACTGTGCGTCCCGCATCGTGGCGGCGGCGTGCCGGACGGCCTTCTTGATGTTGGCGTAGCCGGTGCACCGGCAGAGGTTGCCGCCGACGAGCTCGTCGACCTCCTCCTCGGTGATCTCCGCGCTCCGGTCCCGCGCCTCCAGGCCCGCCGCGATCGTCACCAGGAACCCCGGCGTGCAGAAGCCGCACTGCAGGGCGTGGCACTCGCGGAAGGCCTCCTGCACCGGGTGGAGCACCTGCCCGCCCTGGTGGTCCTCGCGGGCCAGGCCCTCGACCGTGGTCACCTCGGCGCCGTCGACCTGCACGGCCAGCACCAGGCAGGAGCGCACCGGGTCGCCGTCGACGAGCACCGTGCACGAGCCGCACACGCCGTGCGCGCAGCCGACGTGCGTGCCGGTCAGCCCGAGGTCGTCGCGCAGCGCGTCGGCGAGCACCCGGCGCACGGGCACGGTCGCCTCGCGGGGGACGCCGTTGACCGTCACCCGGACGGTGCGCTCGCTGTCGGTCCGGGAGGCGTCGACGGAGGTCATGCAGCAGTCCTCTCGGCCGCCTCGCGGGCGGCGTCGGCCAGCGTGCGCTCGGTCAGCACGCCGACCAGCAGACGCCGGTAGTCGGCGCTGGCGTGGATGTCGGAGTCGGGGTCGACCAGCGTGCGGGCCAGCGCGCCCGCGGCGGCCCAGTCGGCGCTGTCGACCGGCTTGCCGGCGACGGCCTCGGTGAGGTCGTGCACCTCGGGCACCAGCCCGACGGAGATGTAGGACGCCCGGACCGCGGACACCCGGCGGTCGGCGTCGAGGGTGACGACGACGCCGGCGCCGCAGACGGCGTAGTCGCCCTTGCGGCGGGCGATCTCGGCGAAGGCGGTGCCCGAGCGCTCCGGCAGGGCGGGGAAGAAGGCGTCGACGACGACCGCGCCGCCGCTCAGCGAGGTCTCCAGCGGGCCCACGAACAGGTCCTGCCAGCCGACGGTCTCCCGGCCCGCCGCGGTCGTGACGGTCACCGACCCGCCGGTGAGCGCCAGCACGGAGGTCATCTCGCCGGAGGGGTCGGCGTGCGCGATGGAGCCGACCGTCGTCCCGCGGTTGCGGATCGCCGGGTGGGCGACGTTCGCCGTCGCCCGGGCCAGCAGCGGCTGGACCCGGGCGGCGGCGTCGTGGCGCAGCAGCTGCGCGTGGCGGACCAGCGCACCCACCCGCACGCCGTCCCCGGTGACCTCGACGGCGTCGAGGCCGGGCACGCGGTTGACGTCGACCAGCGTGGCCGGCGCCGCGAGCCGCATCGCCAGCAGCGGCAGCAGCGACTGCCCGCCGGCGAGCACCTTGGCGCCGGGGTCGGCGGCCAGGACGTCGAGCGCCTCCTCGAGGGACCGGGGGTCGGCGTAGCGGAAGGGAGCGGGTTTCACCGGTCGAGCGTCCCCTTGCGGGTGTCGACGCCGGAACGGGTGTCGGTGCCGGGACGGCCGATCTCGTCCACCGACGACGGGTCGGTGCCGCCGCGCTGGTCGGCGTAGCCACCCGCGGGACCGCCACCGTGGTGGCCCAGGGACGACGCGCTCTCCGGGACCGAGCCCTCGCGCAGGAGCGCGGCCTTCATGTCGGCCGGGGCCAGCGCACGGGCGAGGTGCCAGCCGACGACGGCGACGATCGAGCCGAGCGCGATGCCGTTGAGCGAGAAGTCGTCGGTGAAGGTCAGGGTCACGTTGCCGATGCCGATGATGATCCCGGCCGCGAGCGGCACGAGGTTGACCGGGTTGGCGAAGTCGACCCGGTTCTCCTTCCAGATCTTCGCGCCGAGCAGCCCGATCATCCCGTAGAGGACGACGGTGATGCCGCCGAGCACGCCACCCGGGACGATGTTGATCAGCGCGCCGAACTTGGGGATCAGGCCCAGCAGGATCGCCACGATCGCGGCCACGTAGTAGGCGGCCGTCGAGTAGACCCGCGTGGCGGCCATGACGCCGATGTTCTCGGCGTACGTCGTCGTCGGGGAACCGCCGACCGACGTGGCGATGACCGTGCCGACGCCGTCGGCGAAGACCGCGCGGCCCATGACCGGGTCGAGGTCACGCTTGGTCATCTCGGCCACGGCCTTGACGTGGCCGACGTTCTCGGCGACCAGGGCGATGACGGCGGGGATGACCAGCAGGCTGAAGTTCAGCGAGAAGCTCGGGGCGGTGAAGTCGGGCAGGCCGAACCAGTCCGCCTGGCCGACGGAGTCGAAGTTGATCCGGTCGCGGGTGACCACGGCGCCGGTGCCGTCGGGCGAGGTGATCTGCCCGACGGTGGCGTCGAGCAGGATCGAGAGCAGGTAGCCGAAGACCAGGCCGAGCAGGATGGCGATGCGGGCGAGGAAGCCGCGCAGCGCCAGCGAGGCGACGATGACGAAGGCCATCGTGGCGAGCGCGACCCACTGGTCCTGGGGCCAGTAGACGCCCGCGGCGACCGGGGCCAGGTTGAAGCCGATCAGCATGACGACGGCGCCGGTGACCGCCGGCGGCAGCACCTTGTTGATCAGGCCGAGGCCGGCGAAGTGGATCAGCAGGCCGACCAGGGCCAGGACGACGCCGGCGACGAGCAGCGCGCCGACGACGTCGCTCGAGTCACCGCCGTTGGCGCGGATCGCGGCGACACCGCCGACGAACGCGGCGCTGGTGCCCAGGTAGCTGGGGACCCGGTTCTTGACGATGAGCAGGAAGACGATCGTCGCGACGCCGCTCATCATGATCGCGAGGTTCGGGTCCAGGCCCATGATGAGCGGGAAGACGAAGGTCGCCCCGAACATGGCGACCACGTGCTGGGCGCCGATGCCGACGGTGAGCGGCCAGGACAGCCGCTCGTCGGGGGCCACGGCCTCTCCGAGCGGCGGCGTCTTCCCGTCGCCGTAGAGCTTCCAACCGAACGCCATGGGGCCCTCCTCGCGAGGCACAGCCGATGCGGCCCGGGAGGTGCCGCCACCCCCGGGAGGCCGTCACAGTGTCACGCGACACGCCGGGGCGAAAGTGCCTCAGCGCTAAATGTTCGAGCGGAAACAAGATCGTTGCGGCGCCGATATCTCACCGCTGAGGCATCGCCCGGTACGGTCGGCGGGGTGAGCGCTCCAGGCCCCGGAGAGGGCGTCCGGCACGTCTCCCTGCGCAGCGGCGTCTACGCCGACTCCGTCCGGTTGATGCAGGTCAGCCGCGACGTCGGCGCCCGTGAGGGGGTCATCGCGGTGCTCGTCGCGATGGCCACCCCGCTCAACGTCGACCTCGCCGCCGGCATGGGGTTCACCCCCGACCGGACGCCGTCGCCCGACCAGTTGCTCATCGCCGTCCGAGCCGTCGACGACGACGTGCTGGCCGCCGCGGTGGCCGCCGTCGACGCCGCCCTGGCCGAGCGCGAGCGCTCCCGCGCCTCCGCCGACGCGCAGCCGGCGCGCACGATCGCCGCCGGCCTCGACGACCTCGAGGGCGACGGCCCGGCGCTGGCGATCGTCAGCGTGCCCGGGCAGTACGCGGCGCTCGAGGCCGCCGACGCGATCGCCGCTGGCCGCAGCGTGCTCGTCTTCTCCGACGGCGTGCCGGTCGAGCAGGAGGTGGCGCTCAAGCGGGCCGCCCACGAGGCCGGGGTGCTGGTCATGGGCCCCGACTGCGGCACCGCGATCGTGTCCGGCGTGGCGCTGGGCTTCGCCAACGTCGTCCGCCCGGGCCCGGTGGGCGTCGTCGCGGCGTCGGGGACCGGTGCGCAGCAGGTGTCCTGCCTGCTGGACGCGGCCGGCGTCGGCGTCTCGCACGTCCTCGGTGTGGGCGGTCGCGACCTGTCCGAGGCCGTCGGCGGGCTGGCCACCCTCGACGCGCTGTCGGCGCTGGACGCCGACCCGGCCACCGAGCGGGTGCTCGTCGTCTCCAAGCCGCCGGCGCCGTCGGTGGCCGAGGCGGTCGCCCGGGCCGCCGCCGGGCTGTCCACCCCCGTGCGGTCGGCGGCGCTGAGCCCGGAGACGCCGGACCTCACCGCCGCCGTCGAGGCGCTGCTGGGCGACCTCGGGCTCGACGTCCCGATCTGGCCCTCGCGCCCGGGGCCGGCCGAGGCAGCGCTGCCCGGCGCGGTCCTCAAGGGCCTCTACTCCGGCGGCACGCTCGCCGACGAGGCGATGCTGATCGCCGCGCCCGTCCTCGGCGACGTCCGCTCCAACACCCCGCTGCGGCCCGAGCTGGACCTCGGCACGGACCTGTCCGCTGCCGGCCACGTGGTCGTCGACTTCGGCGACGACGCCCTGACCGTGGGCCGCGCGCACCCGATGATCGACCCGACGCTGCGGCTGGAGGCGATCGCCCGGCTCGCGGCGAGCGGGGAGCCCGCGGTCCTGCTGCTCGACGTCGTCCTCGGCCACGGTGCCGACGCCGACCCCGCCGCCGCGTTGGCGCCCGCGCTGACCGCCGCGCGGGCGCAGGCGCACCTGCCCGTCGTCGTCGCGCTGGTCGGCACCGAGGCCGACCCGCAGGGCTGGAGCCGGCAGGCCGACGCCCTCGCCGCGGCCGGTGCCGCGGTCTTCGCCTCCAACGCCGCGGCCACGCGGTACGCCCTCGACCTGCTGGGAGCCTCGCGATGAGCCTGGGTGGACTGCTGGACGGCCCCCCGGCCGTCGTCGCCGCGGGGGTCGAGGTGTTCTCCGGCGCGCTGCGCGCCCAGGGGGCGTCGGTGGCCGACGTCGACTGGCGGCCGCCGACCATCGGCGACCCCGCCGACCTCACCGCGCTGGCCCTCGACCCGCGCCGCGCCGCGGCCAACCGGACCGCGGTCGAGCGGGTGCTGGCGGCCGGGTCGGTGCTGACCGACGTCCGGCCCGCCCGGGAGACCCTCGGCCTCGAGGGCCGCGTCCTGCTGCACTCCGGTCCGCCGCTGACCTGGGAGGCGGCGTCGGGGCCGATGCGCGGGGCGCTGATCGGCGCGTGCCTGTTCGAGGGCTGGGCGTCGACGGTCGAGGAGGCCGAGGCGCTGCTGGCCTCCGGCGGCGTGACGCTCGACCCCTGCCACCACCACTCCGCCGTCGGCCCGATGGCCGGCGTGACCAGTCCGTCGATGTGGACCTGGTGCCTGGAGGACCCGGTCAACGGCGGGACGGCCTACTGCAACCTCAACGAGGGCCTGGGCAAGGTGCTGCGGATGGGCGCCTTCAACGAGGAGGTGCTCACCCGGCTGGCCTGGATGCGCGACGTCCTCGGCCCGCTGCTGTCGCGCGCGGTACGCTCGATGGCCGAGCCGCTGGACGTGAAGTCCGTCCTCGCTCAGATGCTGCAGATGGGCGACGAGGGCCACAACCGCAACCGCGCCGGCTCGCTGATGACCCTGCGCGAGCTGTCCCCGGCGATCGTCGCCCTCGACGCGCCGTCGGCCGAGACCGCGGCGGCGCTCGCGTTCATCGGCGGCAACGAGCACTTCTTCCTCAACCTCGGCATGCCGACGGCGAAGCTCGCGATGGACGCCGCCCGCGACGTCCCCGGCTCGACGATGGTCACCGTGATGGCGCGCAACGGCACCGAGTTCGGCGTGCAGACGGCGGGCACCGGCGACCGCTGGTTCACCGGCCCCGCGCAGACGCCGGTCGGCCTGTTCCTCGGCGACTACGGGCCCGAGGACGCCAACCCCGACATCGGCGACTCCGCGATCATGGAGACCTACGGTGTCGGCGGGTTCTCGATGGCCGCCGCGCCGGCGATCGTGCGGTTCGTGGGCGGCAGCGTGCCCGACGCGCTGGCCACCACCGAGCGGATGTACCAGCTGACCCTCGCCGAGAACCCGGCGATGGCGATCCCGATCCTCGGCTTCCGCGGTGCCCCGACCGGCATCGACGTCCTGTCGGTGGCCCGCACCGGCTGGCTGCCGCAGATCAACACCGGCATGGCCGGGCGGGTGGCCGGCACCGGACAGGTCGGCGCGGGGCTCGTACAGCCGCCGCGGGAGTGCTTCGAGCAGGCGCTGGCCGCCCTCGCCCAGGAGGCCCGCGCCGCGGCGTGATCTCGACCTGACCGGCCTCCCTGCAGGGGCCCGCCGCGAGCCTGCGAGTGGTGGGGGGCAGGGAGGTCCTTACTCGCAGGTGAGCAGGGTGTGCAGCGCCGCGGCCAGGCCGTCGCCGCCGGTCAGCGGCGCGGGGAAGGGAACGCGCAGGTCGTAGCAGGACGACCGCGCCTCGACGCGGAAGCGCACGCCGTGCCGGTCCAGGCCGAGCAGGCGGACGTCGTCGCGCGCTCCGGCCCAGGCCTGCACCCGCCCGAGCAGGCGGTCCAGCGCGTCGGCGTGCGCGGCGGCGAGGCCGGACTCCTCCGCGCTCACCGGGTCCGGCCGCGCGGCGGTGAAGTCGTCCGGGTCGACCTCGGCCGTCGTCCCGGCGTCGGTGAGCAGGACCTCCGCCAGGTCGAGACGGACGAGCACGGCGCCGAGGCCGACGTCGAGCAGCGCGTCCGACGGGCGGACCTCGGCCAGGTCGAGCAGGGACCGCTGCACGTCGGCCGGGTGGACCGGCGCGAGCCAGCCCGACAGCGACACCCGCCCGCGCAGGGGGTGCTGGACGGGGAAGGGCGCGCGGTCGGTGACGGTGAGCCGCGCCGGGAGGTCGCCCAGCGGCGAGGTCCGCAGCGCGCCGGCCAGCCGCCCGTCCGACGGGACGACGACGAGCACCTGCCCGGCGGCGGTCGTCCCGCTCACCGTGACCTCGACCGCGCCGACGCCGACCGCGTGCAGGGCCGCCGAGGCCCGGGCGGCCACCGTGCGGGCGCGCTCGGCCGGCAGCGGCTGCGGGATGCCGGTGGTGCCCGACCCGGCGCGGGGGGAGGAGCCGGCGGTCATGGGATCACCTCGGTGGTCGGAATGTACGTTAGGTCAGGCAAACCTAACCTGACTCAGGAGGTCCGGGTGAACACCCCTCGTCCCAAGGTCCGCCTCAGCCGCCGGCTGGGCCTGGCCCTGACGCCGAAGGCCGTCAGCTACTTCGAGCGCCGCCCGTACCCGCCGGGCGAGCACGGCCGCAAGCGCAAGCAGCAGAGCGACTACTCCACGCGGCTGCTGGAGAAGCAGCGGCTGCGGGCGCAGTACGACGTCAGCGAGACCCAGCTGCGTCGCGCCTTCGACCGCGCGCGGCGGACCGGCGGCAAGACCGGCGAGGCGCTGATCCAGGACCTCGAGTCGCGGCTGGACGCCACGGTGCTGCGGGCCGGTTTCGCGCGGACCATCTACCAGGCCCGCCAGTTCGTCACCCACCAGCACGTGCTGGTCAACGGCCGCCGGGTGGACCGCCCCTCCTACCGGCTGCGCCCCGGCGACTGGATCTCCATCGCCGGGAAGTCGCGCACCAAGGAGCCGTTCCAGGTCGCCGCCGCCGGCGCGCACGCCGACGCCCCGGCCTACCTCGAGGTGCGCCTGGCCGACCTCACCGCCCGGGTGGAGCGCGTCCCCGCCCGCGAGGAGGTCCCGGTGGTGTGCGAGGAGCAGTTGGTCGTGGAGTACTACTCCCGCTGACCGAGCACGCCGACGTCGTCGGCGAACGACAGCCGCGCGGCGGTGGCGCCCTGCAGGTCCTCCCGGGTCAGCCCGGCGACCATCTCGCGGACCAGGAAGCCGTCGGCGGTGACGTCGAGGACGGCGAGGTCGGTGTAGACGCGGTCGACGACGCCGGCGGCCGTGAGCGGGTAGGTGCAGCGCGGCACGAGCTTGGGCTCACCGGCCTTCGTCGTGTGCGTCGTCATGACCAGCACCCGCCGCGCGCCGACGGCGAGGTCCATCGCGCCGCCCACCGCCGGCGGGTGCGAGGCGTCGTCGGTGGCCCAGTTGGCGAGGTCGCCGCGCTCGGACACCTGGAAGGCGCCGAGCACGGTGAGGTCGACGTGGCCGCCGCGCATCATCAGGAACGCGTCGGTGTGGTGGAAGAACGCCCCGCCGGGCAGGAGGGTCACCGGCTGCTTGCCGGCGTTGATCAGCTCGGGGTCCTCCTCGCCCGGCGCCGGGGCGGGGCCCATCCCGAGGATGCCGTTCTCGGAGTGGTAGACGACCTCCTTGTCGGCGCCCACGCAGTCGGCGACCAGCGTCGGCAGCCCGATGCCGAGGTTGACGTAGGCGCCGTCGGGGATGTCCCGGGCGATCCGCCGGGCGACGTCCCGCAGGTCCAGCCTCACGCTGCCTCCACCCTCACCACGCGGTCGACGAAGATCCCCGGCGTCACGATCGTCTCGGGGTCCAGCTCACCGAGCTCCACGAACTCGTCCACCTGGACGACGGTCAGCGCGGCGGCGGCGGCCATCGTCGGGCCGAAGTTCCGCGCGGCGGTGCGGTAGACGAGGTTGCCCCAGCGGTCGGCGCGGGCCGCCTTCACCAGGGCGACGTCGCCGGGCAGGGGCTCCTCGAACACGTGCCGGCGGCCGTCGATCACCCGCACCTCCTTGCCCTCGGCGAGCCGGGTGTCCGCGCCGGTCGGGGTGAAGAACCCGCCGAGCCCCGCGGCCGCGGCGCGCATCCGCTCGCTCAGCGTGCCCTGGGGGACGAGCTCGAGCTCCACCTCGCCGGCCCGCCAGCGCTCCTCGAACCAGATCGAACCGGCCGAGCGGGGATAGGAGCACACGATCTTGCGGACCCGACGCTCGCGCAGCAGCGCGGCGACGTCGGTCTCGCCGGAGCCGGCGTTGTTGGTGACGACGGTCAGGTCGGTGGTGCCGCGGTCGAGCAGCGCGTGCACCAGCTCCACCGGGACGCCGGAGGCGCCGAACCCACCGACGAGCACGGTGGCGCCGTCCTCGATGCCCTCGACGGCGTCGGCCAGCGACGCGACCCGCTTGTCGATCACGTGTCCCCTCCCGTTTCGGTCGGCCTGACGCTAACCGGCTGGCGGACCCGCGGCTCGACCCGCCAGGCTGCTGCCCGTGTGGCAGATCGGATCCCCGGGCGGCGAGGACGGCCCCGACGAGGAGTTCCTGCGCCGGATGGGCCCACCGGACAACGAGCTGCCGGTGGCGCTGCCGGTGAACGCACTCCTGGCGCGCACCGGGGACGCGGCGATCGCCGTGGTGGGCCTGCAGGTGTACTCGGCCGGCGTCTCGATGACCCTCCTCGTCCGGGTCCGCGATGCGCTGTCGCCGCGGCGGGGGCTGCACGAGCTGGTGCACGGCTTCGGCGGACCCGGCCTGCTCGTCGGGGTCGGCCTGGCCGACGGCCGGCGGGTGGCCAGCGGCGGCGTGGCCCGCAACGACCCGGACCTGGTCTGGCAGCCGACAGGAGGCAGCGGCGACGACCGCTCCGTCGAGCAGGGCTGGTGGCTCTCCCCGCTGCCACCGGACGGTCCGCTCACCCTCGTCGTCCGCTGCCCGGAGCTCGGCATCGAGGAGGTGGCCACCGAGCTCGACGGGACGGCGATCCGGGCGGCCGCGGCGGGCGTGGTGGAGCTGTGGCCGTGGACGCCGCCGTCCCCCGGGATCCCCGACCTCCCCCCGCCGGACCTGCCGCCGGGGTCGTGGTTCGCGGGGCCGTGAGGCGCGACGACGTCGTCCGGGTCAGCAAGCGGCTCTCCTCCGTGCTGCGGCACCGGCCCGACAGCGTGGGACTGACCCTCGACGACGCCGGCTGGGTCGACGTCGACGCCCTGCTGGCGGCCCTCGCGGCGCACGGGCTGCCGCTGACCCGCGAGGACCTCGACCGCGTCGTCGCCGGCAACGACAAGCGGCGCTTCGCCTTCGACGACGGCGGCACCCGGATCCGCGCCAGCCAGGGGCACAGCGTGGCCGTGGCGCTCGGGTACGCCGCCGAGCCGCCGCCCGACGTCCTCTTCAACGGCACGCCGGTGCGCAACCTGCCGGCGATCCTCGCCGAGGGGCTGCGGCCGGGGAACCGGCACGCGGTGCACCTGAGCCCCGACGAGGCCACCGCGCGGACGGTGGGGGAGCGCCGCGGGCGGGCCGCCGTCCTGCGCGTGGACGCCGCTGGCCTCGCCGCCACCGGGGCGGCCTTCACCCGGTCGGCCAACGGCGTGTGGCTGGTCGGCGCCGTGCCGCCGGCCTTCCTCACCGTCCTCGACGACTAGCCCGCCGCAGCGGTCGCCCGCCGCCCGGGCGCGGCCGAGGATGGGACCCGATGCGCATCGACCTGGACGGCCGCACCGCCGTCGTCACCGGCTCCTCCCAGGGCATCGGCCTGGCCATCGCCACCGGCCTGGCCCGCGCCGGCGCCGCCGTCGTCCTCACCGGCCGCGATCCCGCGAAGCTCGAGGCGGCCGCCGCCGGCGTCGACGGCGCGGTGCGCACCGTGGCCGGCGACGTCACCACCGACGAGGGCACCGCCGCCCTGCTCGCGGCCGTCCCCGACGCCGACGTCCTGGTCAACAACCTCGGCGTCTTCGGCGCCCGGCCGGCGCTGGAGATCACCGACGACGAGTGGCGCCGCTACTTCGAGACCAACGTGCTCACCGCCGTGCGGCTCACCCGCGCCTACCTGCCCGGCATGCGGGACCGCGGCTGGGGGCGGGTGCAGTACATCGCCAGCGACTCCGCGGTCGCCATCCCCGCCGAGATGGTCCACTACGGCGTCTCCAAGACGGCGCTGCTCGCGGTCTCGCGCGGCTTCGCCAAGGAGGCGGCCGGCTCCGGCGTGACGGTGAACTCGGTGATCGCCGGGCCCACGCACACCGGCGGCGTCGAGGAGTTCGTGTACTCGCTCGTCGCCCGCGACCTGCCGTGGGACGAGGCGCAGCGGCGGTTCATGCGCGAGCACCGCCCGGCCTCGCTGCTGCAGCGGCTGATCGAGCCGGAGGAGATCGCGAACATGTGCGTCTACCTGGCCTCGCCGCTGGCCTCGGCCACGACCGGCGGCGCGCTGCGGGTCGACGGCGGCTACGTCGACTCGATCCTGCCCTGAGCGGGACCCGCGGGACGGCGCCCCGCGGGTCCCGCCGGCTCAGGCCTCGATGATCGCGGCGACCGGGCCACCGCCGGAGGGGCCCTGGTGCACCGCGGCCACCGACACGAACACCGCCGGGTCGCCGGTCACCGACGCCGCGACGCCGCCGACCGTGGCCTTGATCTGCCGGTGCCAGAAGACGTCGGAGTCGTCGAGCATCGCGTTGCGCCGGCCGCGGACGTAACCGGTCGGGTCGGCCTCGCACTTGAGGAACACGTTGACCAGCCGGCCGCCGAGGTCGCTCACGTGCGGCCGCTCGGGCAGGTCGAGCCCGGCCTGGCGGATGGCGTCCCAGATGCCGTCCTGGTCGAGCGCGTCCTTCATGACCGAGTGGCCGATCCGGTACCTCCCGCCGTGCCCGCGGGCGTTGCCGACGACGACGATCTGGGCCCGGTCGAGCTCCACGCCCGACGAGCACGAGGCGACGGCGCTGAACAGCGACAGGTCGCGCATGACCTGCGACTGCTCCGGCATCTCGATCTCGCCGAGCGCCACCGCGATGCCCAGCGCCGTCGTGCCGTTGGACAGGTCCATCGAGCCGTGCGGCTCGTCGTAGTACGTGTCCTTGCCGCGGCTCTTGGCCTCACGGATGGTCTCGATGGTCAGCAGCGGCGTCTTCGTCTGCACGTAGTGGACGTCGGCCGGGTCGGTGATCCCGGCGGCCTCCATCGCGCGGCGCACGCCCTCGGCGACCTTCTCCACCATCGTGATGCGGCCGATGTCCTCGGGCAGCAGGACGTCGCTCATCGCGTAGCCGACGGTCAGCCGCGGCTCGTCGGTCTTCTCGACGGCGTCCTCGGGCAGCGTGGCGAAGATCGTGGCGTGCGGGCTGATGACGCCGTCGGTGCCGCCGGACCACACGATCGGGATCTCCCCGACCTCCTCCTTGCTGCGGGTGCCCTTCTCCAGGAGCACCTCGCGGAAGGCGCGGTCGGCGATGATGCGGGTGTAGTCGTTGACGCCGCCGTTGCCCTCGGTCTTGCCGATGACGGCGACGACCCGGTCGGCCTCCATGACGCCGTCGTCGATGAGCTTGGCCAGCTCGCTGGCGTCGCTCACGTTGTGCAGCGGGACCTTGCGGACCTCGATCGGTGCGGGCACGGGCTCTCCTTCAGGGGGTGGTCAACACGGTGCCGACGGCGTCACCGGTGACGGCGTCGGCGATGTTCTCGAGCGAGGTGACGACGGCGCGCTCGCCGCCGCCCTCCACGAAGCGCAGGGCGGCCTCGACCTTCGGGCCCATGCTGCCGCTGCCGAACTCCCCGGCCGCGGCGTGGGCGCGCAGCTCGGCGGGGGTGACCCGGCCCAGCGGGCGGGCGGCGTCGGTGCCCCAGCCGACGACGACGTGCGGCACGTCGGTGGCGACGACGAGGGTGTCCGCGCCCAGCTCGCGGGCCAGCAGCGCGGCGGTGAGGTCCTTGTCGATGACCGCCTCGACGCCGGCCAGCGGCCCGCCGCCCTCGACGACGGGCACACCGCCGCCCCCGGCGCACACGACGACGAACCCGGCCGCGATCAGTGCCGCGATGGCCGGCGCGTCGACGACCGACCGCGGCTCCGGCGAGGCCACGACCCGCCGCCAGCCGCGCGCGCCGCGGTCCTCCCACCGCTGGCCCAGCGCCACGAAGCGCGCGGCCTCGTCCGCGGGCAGGTACCGGCCGACCGGCTTCGACGGCGTCGCGAAGTGCGGGTCGGCGGGGTCGACGAGCGTGCGGGTGACCAGCGCCGCCGTCCGCCGGTCCAGCCCGCGGGCGGCCAGGGCGGCGTCGAGCTCGTCGGCGAGCGTGAAGCCGACCGTGGCCTGCGTCTGGGCCACGCACCAGTCCAGCGGCACCGGCGGCACGACCGCGGCGGCCATCTCGTTCTTGACCAGCAGGTTGCCCACCTGCGGCCCGTTGCCGTGGGTGAGCACGACCTCGACGCCGGTGGCGACCACCTCGGCGACGGCCGCGGCGGCGACGGCGAGAGCGGCGCGCTGGGCGGCCGGCGTCGCCGAGCCGTCCGGGCCGGTCATCGCGTTGCCGCCCAGCGCGATCACGGCACGGCGGCAGGCGGTCACCCCGGCGACCCTAGCGCCATCTCTCTTAGCGGTGAAGTAATTGCCGGGACGACGTCGCTTCCGCGGACCAGGCACCGGCGGGACGATCCGGGGACCCGGAGGAGGCGGCCATGCGCATCCGCTTCGGCTTCGACACCCGCGCGACCCCCGCGCAGGTCCTCGAGGCGTTCACCGACGTCGGCGACCGCCGGCTCGAGATCTGGTCGAAGACCCTGGACCCGGCGAAGTACGAGGTGCGGGAGGCCGGCGACGGCTGGGCCGTGATCCGGGAGGGCAGCGCGGGGGTCCCCTTCTGGGTGCTGCTGCGCTACGAGTGGCCGGCCCGGGACCGCATCACCTGGACCCTGCTCGACAGCGACCACTGCGACCGCGGCACCGGCGACATCCGGATCGCCCCACGCGACGGCGGCGGGAGCCGGGTCGAGGTCACCATGCGCCACGGCGGCGGCCGGGGACTCCGCGGCCGGGCCGTGCTGCTCGTCCAGGGGCTGGTGGCCCCGGTCGCCCTCCGCCGGGTGTGGCGCGCCGCGCTGGACCGCCTCGCCGGCTGAGGTCAGCGGTGCCAGAAGTCGAACCGGTCGCGCCCCGGGCGGAAGCCGGCCGCCTCGACGACGTCGACGGCGAGGTCGAAGCGCTGCCCGACCGCGCCCGGCTGGTGGGCGTCGCTGCCGAAGCTGATCGCCTCGCCGCCCTCCTCGCGGAACCAGCGCACCTGGTCGACCGAGGCCAGCGGGCTGCTGGTGTTGACCTCGAGCGCCCGGCCGGTGCCGGCCAGTGCGCGGAACACCGCGCGGTACTCCTCCTCGTAGTCCTTCTCCACGTACCGGTGCGGGCCGCCGGGCCAGTACCGCCGCGGGAAGTCCACGTGCGCGAGCACCTGGAAGACGTCGCTGCTCTCCACCATGTCGACGACCTCGGCGAGGTAGCGGCGCATCGTGCCGTCGGCGTCCTGGTAGAGCAGCTGGCCGACGCCGTAGAGCCGGTCGCCGTCGTGCAGCGAGTGCAGCGAGCCGAGGACCCGGTCGACCGGTGCGCCGGCGAGGTGGGCGGCGATGCTGGCCGAGAACAGGTGCGGTTCGCCGGCCTCGACGCCGGACCAGATCCGCAGCTCGGGGAACCGCTCGCGGACCTCGGCCAGCTCGGCCCAGTAGCCCTCGGTGTCGATGGGGGCGTGCCGCGAGGCGTGCCGGTCGACCAGGCCCAGGGTGGTGGCCCGGTCGTCGGCACCCCACACGGTGAAGTCGAGGTGCTCGGTGAAGGCGATCGCCGGCAACCCCAGCGCCACGGCCTGCTCGCACGCGCGAGCCATGGTCACGCTGCTCGGGGTGTCCCACGACCACCCGGTGTGCACGTGGTTGTCCGGCGGTCGCATCGTCCCCATCCTGCCCGTCGTCCCCAGGTCGCGCTCGCACGGTCCCGCTGTCGGCGTCCGCACCTACTGTCGGGAGCCATGACCACCGCCGCGCCGCCGTCCGATCTCGCCGCCGAGGCCCTCGGGGTCCTGCGCGAGCTGACCGGCCGTCCCGACGCGGTCTTCCGCGAGGGTCAGGACGCCGCCGTCGCCGCGCTGGTCGAGCGCTCCGAGCGGGCGCTGGTCGTGCAGCGGACCGGGTGGGGCAAGTCGGCGGTCTACTTCGTCTCCACCGCGCTGCTGCGCCGCCGCGGTGCCGGCCCCACGCTGCTGGTCAGCCCGCTGCTCGCCCTCATGCGCGACCAGGTGGCCGCCGCGGCCCGGGCCGGCATCCGCGCCGTCGAGATCTCCAGCGCCAACGCCACCGAGTGGGACGACGTCGCCGCTGCCCTAACCGCCGACGAGGTCGACGTCCTGCTCGTCTCCCCGGAGCGGCTCACCAACCCGCGCTTCCGCGAGGAGCAGCTGCCCGGCCTGGTCGCCCGCTGCGGCCTGCTCGTCGTCGACGAGGCGCACTGCGTCTCCGACTGGGGCCACGACTTCCGCCCCGACTACCGCCGCATCCGCGACCTGCTCGGCACCCTCCCGCCGGCCACGCCGGTCCTCGCGACGACGGCCACGGCCAACGAGCGCGTGGTGGCCGACGTCGCCGAGCAGCTCGGCGCCGGCGGTGTCGGGGTGACGACGGTCCGCGGCCCGCTGGCGCGCGACTCGCTGCGCCTGGGCGTGCTGCGGCTGCCCACCGACCGCGCCCGGCTGGCGTGGCTGGCCGCCCACCTCGGCGACCTCCCGGGCAGCGGCATCGTCTACACGCTCACCGTCGCCGCGGCCGAGGAGACGGCGGGGCTGCTGCGCGACGCCGGCCACGACGTACGCGCCTACACCGGCCGCCTCGACGACGCCGACCGCAAGGAGGCCGAGGAGGCGCTGCGGGAGAACCGGGTCAAGGCGCTGGTGGCCACCTCGGCGCTGGGAATGGGCTTCGACAAGCCCGACCTCGGCTTCGTCGTGCACCTCGGGGCGCCGTCGTCGCCGGTCAGCTACTACCAGCAGGTCGGCCGCGCCGGCCGCGCCGTCGAGCACGCCGACGTCCTGCTCCTGCCCGGCCCCGAGGACCTCGCCATCTGGCAGTGGTTCGCCACCTCGTCGATGCCGCGCGCGGACCACGCCGCCGCCGTCCTGTCCGCGATGGCCGACGGGAAGGCGTGGTCGGTCGCGCGGCTGGAGACGGTGGCCGACGTCCGCCGCTCCCGGCTCGAGCTGCTGCTCAAGGTCCTCGCCGTCGACGGCGCCGTGGAGCGGGTGCAGGGCGGCTGGCGGTCCACCGGCCGCCCGTGGGTCTACGACGGCGACCGCTACGCCCGCGTCGCCCGCACCCGCGAGGCCGAGCAGCGGGCGATGATCGCCTACGCGAAGCCGGTCGACGAGGCGCGCTGCCGGATGGCCTTCCTCCAGGAGGCGCTCGACGACCCGACCGCCGCGCCCTGCGGTCGCTGTGACGTCTGCGCCGGCCCCTGGTACCCGACCGACGTCCCCGAGGGGGCGGCGCAGGCGGCCTCGGCGGCGCTGGACCGGCCGGGCGTTGAGCTCGCGCCGCGCGCACAGTGGCCCACCGGCGCCGACCGCCTCGGCGTCGAGGTCAAGGGCAAGATCGCCGCCGGTGAGCTGCTCGATCCGGGCCGGGCCGTCGCCCGGCTCACCGACCTCGGCTGGGGACAGCGGCTGCGCACCCTGCTCGGAGACGACGGCGTCGGGGGCACGGTGACCCTCGACCTCGAGGCCCCGGGCCTGGAGGAGGACCCCGACGCCGCCTTCGACGTCCCGGTGCAGCGCTCGGTCTCCGACGTACCGCCCGACGACGACCTGCTCCGGGCGTGCGGGCGGGTGCTGGGGGCCTGGGACTGGGCGGAGCGGCCGGCTGCCGTCGTCGCCGTCCCCTCGCGCCGCCGGCCGCGGCTGGTGACCGGTGTGGCGCAGGGGCTCGCCCGGATGGGCCGCCTGCCCTACCTGGGCGAGATGTCCCTCGCCTCCGGCGGGCCGACCGGCGGCCCCGGGGGCAACAGCGCGTTCCGGCTCGCGGGCGTGTGGCAGCGGATCGTCGTCGGACCGGAGCTGCGGTCCCGGCTCGGGGAGCTGGGTGTCGTGCCGGTCCTGCTCGTCGACGACCTCGCCGACTCCCGCTGGACCATGACCGTCGCCGGACGGGAGCTGCGCCTGGCCGGCGCCTCCCGCGTGCTGCCGTTCGCGCTGGCACTCACCGCCTGAGGGCTCGTACACGTGTTCGATCGCGCGTAGCCTGCCGCCATGACGCTCGGGCACCAGCCGTCGATGTTCGACGTCGCCGAGGAGGCCGCCCTCACCCCGCTGCGGGGCCGGGTCCGGCGCCACGTGCTCAGCCGCGGAGCGTGGGTGGACCACCTCCCGGGGTGGGTCACCGGCTCCGACGAGGTCCTCGAGGCGTTGCTCGGGGACATCGGCTGGCGGGCCGACCGCCGGCAGATGTACGACCGCGAGGTCGCCGTCCCGCGCCTGCTGCGCTGGTACGGCCGCGGCGAGGTCCTGCCGCACCCGCTGCTCGCGGAGGCGCGCACCGCGCTGGACGCCCACTACGCCCCGGAGCTCGGCGAGCCGTTCGTCACCGCCGGCATGTGCCTGTACCGGGACGGTCGCGACAGCGTCGCCTGGCACGGCGACCGGCTGGGGCGCAGCCGCACCGAGGACACGATGGTCGCGATCGTCTCCTTCGGGTCGCCCCGGCCCCTGCTCCTCCGGCCCGTCGGCGGCGGGGAGGGACGGCGCTTCCCCCTGGGACACGGGGACCTGGTGGTGATGGGCGGCTCGTGCCAGCGCACGTGGGAGCACTGCATCCCGAAGACGACGCGACGGGTCGGACCGCGGATCAGCGTCCAGTTCCGCCCCGCCGGCGTGGCCTGAACACGGGGAATGCGCCGACCGTCCGGGCCGTTGCACCACCCGTCCGGAACGGCTCGCGAGGGCCTGGACGGACACGTGGGGGACCCCCCTGCACGACCCCTCTGAGGGCGTGTATGGTTCTCCCTGCACCGAGCGAGAACGGACCGGGTCGCAAGACCTGGGAAACCGCCGGACGAACCCCCGAGGTTCGACTGCTGCGGAGCTGGTGTACAGTGAGGACACCGCCTCGAACAAAGGCCGAAAAGGCTGGAGTACGAGCGCGTCCGCTCCTTGAGAACTCAACAGCGTGCCGAAAGTCAGTGCCAAGTAATAACCCCGTCCATGCCCTGTGGGGTGTGGTGGGTTCCTTTGGTTGATTGATCGAGATCTGTCAGGTCTCGGTTCTCAGCCGGTATCAGATCATCTACGGAGAGTTTGATCCTGGCTCAGGACGA
>NZ_FXTJ01000002.1 GCF_900182545.1 Geodermatophilus aquaeductus
GCCCGCCGCCACGCCCGGACGGTCATGCGTGTCGGCGGAGCGCTGCTGATCGTTCTGGGCATCCTGCTCCTGACCGGCTGGTGGGACGCCCTGATGATCTGGCTGCGGGCCTGGCTCGGCGCGACGGGGCTCGGCACGTCCTCGCTGTGATCCCCAGCGGACGTCGTCCGCTCGCACGGACACAACAAGCGGCCGTTCCTGCACCGGAAGACCCGACTCAACGGCGCCCACGTGCCCGCCTGGGCCGCACCATTCCTGGCCGGGCATCCAGAACGGTGTTCGGCCCGGGCTCCCGTGGCGAAGCCCGAGCCGAACACCGGATGATCAGGCCAGAGGCGGGCCCCCGGTGCCGGGATTAGTTCCGTCCGCCTGCACGCCCGCAGGCCGTCGAGGAACGCCGTGCGGTGGATGCCGTCCGGAGACTCCTCTGCCAGGACGCAGGCTGGATCGCAGTCCCTTCTCTGCCGCGGCAGAGAAGGGACCCGAGTCGCCATTCCGACCGTCCCGCGACCGGTCGATTGAACATGCGGCAACCAACCGTCGTCGAGAGAAGGGTTGCCGTCGTCGAGGTAACGTCAACCCTTCTCTCGACGACGGCACGCATGCTACCAATGGAGGTAGCCCAGGCCCGGCTTCGCGGGGCCCACCGCCGTTTTCAGGGGTGACGTGTTGGCCATTGTTGGACAGTGTCGGTAATGCACGGCGGGATGAAGGTGTACGCCGGTTCCCCGGCCGCGGCACGGTGCTATGTGGAGGCTGGCCGCAGCCGAGCCGATGATTACTTTCTGGCCGAGGGCACCGGTCTCGCCCGCCGCTACAGCGCCGGGGTCGGCCGTCCGGTCACCGAACTCGTGCCGCTGACCGGGGCCGCCTACGAGGCCTGGGTGGCCGGACACGACCCAGACACGGGCCGGCCACGCGGGCGGCTGCGCACCGACGGGCGGGCGGTGCGGTTCGTCGAAGTATTGGTCAACGGGCCGAAGTCGTGGTCGTTGGCGGCCGCGCTGCACCCGGATGTCGCCGCCGCCTACGACGCGGCCCAGGACCGTGCCGCCCTTCAGGTCATCCACTGGCTGGCGCAACACGCCACCACCCGGGTCGGCCCACGAGGCGGTCAAATGCAACTGCCGGTCGTGCTGCTGGAGGCGGTCACGGTGGCGCACCACACCTCCCGCGCCGGGGATCCGCACCGGCATCTGCACCTACAGATCAACGCTCGGATTCACGCAGCGGGGAAATGGCGCGGGCTGCACACCGTCGGTGTCCGCGACTTCCTTGGCGCCATCAACGGGATCGGGCACGCCGCGGTCGTCTGCGATCCGCGCTTTCGAGCCGCGCTCGCCACCCACGGATACGCGTTGAATCCTGCTGGGGAGATACGGCAGCTCGCGGACTTCGTGGGCGCATTCTCCGCGCGGACGGCGCAGATCGCCCGCAACATCGACAAGTACGAATTGGAGTGGACGCGGGCGCATCCGGGTGAACGCGCGGGGCCGGCGCTGCGTCGGGCGTGGGACGCCCGGGCCTGGGCCGAAGGCCGCCCGGACAAGGTCATCCCCACCTCCGGCGCTGAGCTCAGCACCCGATGGCTGGCTGAGCTGGCCGCTCTGGGCTACCGCGACCCAAGCGGACCGGTCGAGTTGACCCCCACCCCGATCGGTGCGCTGGACCGTGATGAGGCAGTGGGCCGGGTGTTGGCCCGGCTGGCCGCGGGCCGGTCGGCGTGGAACGCTGCCGACGTCCGCGGGGAGGTCGAGCAGCTGATCGCTGCCGACGGGATCATCGCTGCCCCGGCGGCCCGCGCCGAGTTGGCCGAGGATCTCACCTCCCGCGCCCTGTCCCGCTGCGTCTCCATGGTCGACCGCGACGGTGTACCCGAGCACATCCGCGCGTGGACCTCGCAGCCGGTGCTCGACGTGGAGGCCGACCTCGCCGCCCGGCTGGCCGCCCGCCGCCTCGACGCGCATGCAAATCCGCGCCCACCGGGGCCGTTGACCGCCGGACGAGGCGAGGCAGTGGGTGGCTTGGACGTCGGCCAGACGGCGGCGGTCATCGCCCTGGCCGGCGACCGGTCGCTGGTGGTGGTGGAGGGCGCGGCCGGCGCGGGGAAGACCACCACCCTCGCCGCCGCCCGTGACCTGCTCGCGCAGCAGGGGCGGCGGCTGACGGTCGTCACCCCGACGCTGAAGGCCGCGCAGGTCGCCGCCGGCGAGCTCGGCGCTCCGGCGGGGTCGGCGGCGTGGCTCGTGTACCAGCACGGCTGGCGCTGGGACGACCAGCGGACCTGGACCCGGCTGTCGACCGGCGAGGTCGATTCGGTCACCGGCCGGGTGCACACCCAGCCCGAGGAGGGGGCGCGGCTGCGCGCCGGTGACCTCCTGGTGGTCGATGAGGCTGGGATGTTCGACCAGGACACCGCCCGGGCCCTACTCACCGTCGCCGACGAGTCCGGGGTGCGGGTGGCGCTGCTCGGCGACCGGCACCAGCTGCCCGCCGTCGGCCGCGGCGGCGTACTCGACCTGGCCGCCGCCCGCACCGACCCCAACACGCTGCTGACCCTGGACGCGGTGCACCGGTTCACCCGCGCCGACGACGCCGGCGGAACAGTGCCTGACACCGACTACGCCCGGCTGACGTTGGCCATGCGCACCGGGGAGGACCCGGGGGCGGTGTTCGACGTTCTGGCCGCCCGCGGCCACATCCGTCTGCACGCCGACGCCGCCGCGCGGGAGGAGGCGCTGGCCGAGGTCGCCACCGCAGCCCGGGCCGCAGGGACGCTGGTGGTCGTGGTGGTCGACACCCGTGAGCAGGCCGCCGCGCTCAATGCCGCCATCCGGAACCGGCTCGTGGCCGGCGGTCTGGTCGACGACCTCCGCGTCACGAGCACAACCGTGGGGCAGCGAATCGGGTTGGGGGACCGGATCGCCACCCGCCGCAACGACCGCCAGCTGGGCGTCGCCAACCGCGACACCTGGACCGTCACCGCGGTCGCGCCAGACGGCGACCTCGTCATCAGCCCGACCGGCGCCAACGTGGTCACGCCGGCCTGTGACACCCCCGGCGGCGTCACCCCAGGCGCAGGCCAGCAGCGGATACTCCCCCGCGACTACGTCATCTCGTACGTGGAGCTGGCCTACGCCACCACCGCGCACGGGGTGCAGGGTGACACCGTTCCCACCGGGCACGTGGTGATCGGTGAACACACCGGCGCCGCATCGGCCTACGTCGGGATGACTCGCGGCCGCATCGCCAACACCGCCCATCTGGTCGCCGCCGACCTGGCCGATGCCCGCGACCAGTGGATCGCCGTCTTCGCCCGAGATCGAGCCGACCTCGGCCCCGGCCACGCCGCCGAGCTCGCCGCCGCCGAGGCCGCGTGCTACGCCGAAACCCGACCACTGGATCAGGTGCTGGCAGACCTACACCAGGCGTGGGAGGTCGAGCAGCACTACACCGACCGGCTGGCCCTGTCGGAACCACAGCTCGACATCCTGCGCCGGGTCGTGACGGCCGAGGCCGACGACCTCGCCCGGCTGGCAACCCAGGAGCGTCGGGCGGCCCTGGTTGCCGGGCGTGCACTGGACCGAGCCGAGGCCAGCGCGCGGATGGTCGCCGCCGGCGCCGACCGGCTCCGCGACAGCGTGCTCGCCTGCTGGGACGCTGAACGCGACGCGGCCCGCGCCGCTGCTCGAGTCGTGCTCGACGGGCCGGGACGGCTGCGACTGCGACGGGCCGCAGTGACGTCTGCCGGCGAGTATCTGGTCACCTGGGCCGGCCGGTGGCGCCTTTACCTGCCCGACCTGCCCATTGACCCGATCGAGATCGCCAGGGCCGCCGACCGGTCCGACGACCGGCCCACCCTCGAGGCGGCGTTCGCCGCCGCTGCCGGCCGTACCGCCGAACGAGACCACCCCGACCACAGGGACCTGCGCGCCGCCGCCGACACCGCCTGGCACGCCCACCATCGGGCCAAGCGCGCCCTGACCGACGCCGCTCGCCATCACGACCAGCGGCTCGCCGTCCACGGCGCCCTTACCTGCGCAGCGAACCCCCAGCGGCGGCTCGCCGACCTGGAGTGCGACGTCGCCGCCACCCGACAGAAGCTGGGTGCCGCGCAGGCGCGCATCGCCCGACTCACCACTGAGCCGGCGCTGCGCAGCCAACCCGTTGCCCGGTTGGCCGAGGAGCGCGACGCCTGGCACGCCCGCCGCGACGCGCACCGGACCGCCCGCCGAGCGGCGTCCCCGCCGCGACCGACCCAAAGCGTCCGGCCGCCGGAGCCGGTCGCCCATCGGACGCCGCGACCCGGCGTCGGGCCCGGCTTCGGACGATGAGCCGTGGGCCACCGATGCCCGCTCTTCACAGCTGAGGCAAGCGAGACGGGAGAAGAACTGCAGGAGCACCGGAGAAGTCGGCTGTGGGCTGTCACCGATGGCCGTCGAAAGGCGCCTCCCACAAGTGCACCGCGACCACAACCGTCCAGCCTCGGAGTCAGCCATGCCCGACCAGACCGCCGGCCGCAACCACATCAGCGAGCCCGAGCTCGCGCTGCTCACCATCACCGAGGCCGCGCAGCTGTTGCGCGCTCCCGTCGCCACCCTCCGCTACTGGCGCCACCTCGGCACCGGCCCGACCAGTTTCCGTCTCGGCCGGCGTGTCCTCTACCGGCGCGACGACCTCCACGCCTGGATCGACGCCCGCCGCGACCACGGCACACCCGCAGGAACCTGACGCCCGCGACCAGTCATCCGTGACTCGGGAATCGCTCAGCCCAGTTGTTCGAGGACCTGCGCCGCTCCCGTGGCCCTCCTCCTGCGGCCGTAGTAGACGTCCTGCGTGACGGACGGCTTGGCATGCCCGAGCTGGTCGGCCGCGCTCCTGGCGGACAGCCCCGCCTCGTCCATGAGCGTGGCGACGGTCTTGCGGAAGGCGTGGGAGGTGACGCCCGGCATCCCCATCGCGAGGAACGCCTCGCGAAGCGCCCGGCGGGTGTTGTTGGGGTCCCGCAGCTTGCGGCTGCGCGGCGCGGGGAAGACCGGTCCGCTCGACGGCCCGCGCCGCCGCAGGAGCGCGGCACACCAGCTCGGCAGCTCCAACACCCGCTCCCCCGCCGCTGACTTGGGCCGGCTGACCACCAGGCCCTGGCCCTTGACCCGCAGCACCGTCCCGGTGACCGTGACCGTGACGGTGCCGGCGTCGAGGTCCACGTCCGACCAACTAACGGCACATGCCTCGCCGATGCGCAGACCCGTGGCGACCATGAACGCCACGAGGTCCGGCAGATCCCGCTCGCGGGCCGTCGCGTTCTCGCTCAACCACGCCCGCACCGACCTGACCTCGTCCGCGGTCAGCGCCCGCGGTGCCCGCCGGGTCTGACTGGGGATGCGCGCCACGTCCCGACAGGGGTTGGCCTTCAAGGCATCGTGGCGGCAGGCCAGGCCGCACATACCGCTGATCACCGACTTGGTCATCTTCGCCAGCGCCGGGCCGTGCGACGCCCGCACGGCTGCCAGATGCCGATCGAGCAACCCGACGCTGACCTCACGCACCCGCACGCTGCCCAGCGCCGGGAGGACCTGACGATCGAGCCGGTCACGGTAGGCCTGCATCGTCGACGGGCTCTTGCCCTCGAGCTCGCTGAACCATTTCTCCGCGAGGACGGCGATCTTGGTGTCCGGGGTGATCTCCTGGCCCGTCCCCGACCGTCCCCGGTCTCGCAGCGCCACAGCGAGGGCCCGCTCCGCCGCCCCCTTGCTCTTGGCCTGCCGCTGCACCTGGCGGGTGACCCCGTCCCAGTCCCGATACAGGCACACCGCGCGGTACCCGGCCGGATCCGGGTAGACGCGGACCCGGCCGTGGGTGCCGAGTTCCAGATGAGGTCTGGCCACGATCCCCCGCTCGGAATAGTGATCGCGCCGGGGCGGCATTCTTCGGCGAGGCCACAGTTTATCGGCCGGGGCCATGCTTTACCCATCGTTTACTCGTCGATAACGGCCGACGCCTACCGACGAACCTCAGCCCTGAAGACCGAGGAATATGGCCTCTGAGCTGCGGGTTCGCCCCGACGCCCGTCAACAGTCAACGATGGTCAACATCGGCGACTCATAATCAGCGGGTTCGGGGTTCGAGTCCCTGATGGCGCACCCGCTCCACCTTTCCTTCCCTGCTGACCTGCGACCACAGGCTCGATGGGCAGCCGCGCGGCAGCGTCGCGACAGGCCATGGAGCACTGCGGCCACTCAACAGCGCACCCCTCGAGACCCTGCGGACGCGGGGACCTGCGACCTCGCGGCGGTCTGTCGAAACGACGGTCCCGATCCGGCACCGGATCGCAGCCTCTCCACGCCCGCATCCGAGCAGGTCAACCGCCTGTCCGGGGATCTTGCACGAGCCCTGGGGGTTCGGGCGACCGAGGCGCGAAGCCCGGAGGCGGCGGCGTGGCCGCGTCCGGCGGAGTCAGCTGCTCGAAGCCGCCGGTCCACGACTCGAACTCGTCCTCGTCGCGCTCGGCGGCGAAGCCGGGTCCGTCGTGATCACCCAGCTGCTCGCGCTGCGGGACGTGGCGGCCGGCCGAACCGCGGGCCCTGGCGGCGATCGCCCGCAGCGGCGCGTCGCCGGGATCCCAGTGCTCGTTGTCGGGCACGTGCTGATGCCCGCACACGCCGTCGAAGACATGCCACTGCTCCGGGGTCATCCGGCACCCGGAGTTGCGGCCGTAGCAGGACACCCCGCCGGTCGGCTGCACATGATCCAGGTTGATCGGCACCAGCTCGGCCACCGGGCCCAGTAGCCGGTCGGCCAGCCACTCGATCGTCCGCTGGTCCATCTGGCCCATCTTCGCCGCGAACCCCCACATCTCGACCTGGATCGCGCACAACCGGTTGGTCTGCACCGATCCAGGCCGGGCCAGGGCGTACGCCGAGCGGTTCAGCGGGACGGTCTGCAGCAGCAGGTCCGCCGACGGCATCGCCCACAGGTGCGGCGGGTTCGTGTGCTCGGCGGCCAACCGCCGGAACCCGGCCGCGGTCGGCTCGCCCTCGATGGTGTGGAACACGAACCGCCACGGCGCATCCAGGTAGCTGCTGCCGCCCGACCTGGGGTTGGCGATCCGTTGCGCGCCGGGCACCCACAGGTCGGCGCTGCCGACCTCGTCGGCCGCCTGCCGAGGCCCCTCGTGCGCGAGCGGAAGCCGGACCGGATCGGCCGGTGCGAACGGCGACTCGAACGTCTCGTCCAGGCTCCAGGTCGTGGTCGTCCCCGCGCCCTCCCCCTGTTCGAGGTGCACGCCGGCCGGCCGCGCGTTCTCGGCGGCGAGCTTCTGCCCGCACCACGCGCGGAACTGGCTCAAGACCTGCGCCACCTCGCCGGCCGCGGACTCCGTGGACCCACGACGCAGGTCCTCCTTGATGAAGAACGCCCTCGCGAAGCGGGTCGTCTGATCCTGCAGCACCGATCCGGTCAGATGCGAGGCGAAGAGGCGGAAGCGATTGGCGGCATGGACATGGCCCTGGGCGGCCGGCGCCGCCCAGTAGTACCTGGCCAGGACATCGCTGACCCGGCGCCCACCGAGCGAGCCGTTGCTGGCCAGCACACACCCGTCGATGTCGCCGATCAGCTCCGCGTCGGTCGCTTCCGATTGAGGGCCCAGCAAGCTCGACCGCCGTCCGAGGTGGACGAGCACGGCGGACTGGCCCAGATCCCCGGCGATGGTCGTGGCGTAGAGGTTGTCGAGCGTCAGCCCGGCCACGTGCTGCAGGGCCGCCCCCAGCAGCCACCCGCCCAACGTGCCGACGGTCAGGTTGCGATGCTCGCCGGCCGACAGGCCGCACAGGACGTGACCGACGGCGACCTTCTGGCCGAGCGGATCGGTGGCGACTCCCTTCTCGACCACACCCCCGCGGTGCGACGACATCGCCTCGAGGTCGCGGAGGTCATCCGCGGTCAACCCGCCGTCGCCGGCCTTGATCGGGTTCGCTTCGGAGGTGCCGTACAGGATCCGGAACAGAGTCGTATCGTACCCGGCTACCCGGCGCAGAGCGCTCAGGACCTCGTCGGGGGTCCATCGCGGATAGGCGGCCTCCACCCTCCTCACCAGAGAGACGTAGTCAGCGATCGCGTAGGTGCGCGCGCCTTGCGACCCGAACTGCTCGAAGGCACCCGCGGCCTCCCGCTCCTGCCGTCCGCACGTGGAACAGCATCCCTCGCGGCTCTCACCCGCGAAGTCCTCCTCCGAGGGCGCGAGGAGCTGCTCGAACGTCGGTCCCATGCCGCTGGATTCGGCCGGGAGCGGCGCCGGGATCAGCCGGTGGCCGGCCGTGCCCACGATGCCGACGTGCACGTGGTTGTCGTGCGTGGTGCCCTGGGCCTTGTCGGAGGAGAGGCGTCCACCGACGCGCTCGCGAATCGCGGGGTCGTTGTAGATGACCACGCGGGTCAGGGGGTTCTCGACGAAGCAGTCCACGGCGAGGCCCATGAGCAGGCGACTGCATCGCATGTCCTTCCAGGACACGCCCGGCTTCGGGCCGTCATGTGCGAACAGCCGGAGATCGAACTCGAGGCCCTGCTGGTGCCCCAGATGGTTCGTGGAGCAGCCGCCCTGGGGTACGGCGACATAGCTGACGGTCAGCACGATGCGACCGCCGTCGATCGCGGCGACGGTCTCGCCGGCGATGCGGGTGGCGTCCAGCCGGGAGGCCGATGCCGGGTTCACCAGATCGACGGCCACCCGCTGGGCGATCGCTGCGATCCGCTTCGCCTCCTCGTCCGCCGGGCTGGGCGGCCCCGTGCGGGGCAGCGACGGACTCCTCAGTCGTTCGAGGCCGGACGACCCCTGGGACGCGAGGACGGTGAGGACCGGGCGGAACGCCTGCACCTTCCCGCGCAACGCCCGACCGACCTGATCGAGGTACTCCGCCAGCCAGCTCGACATCGCCGGCTCCGCGATGTCGGCGCGGCACCCCGTCTCGGCGCTCCTGTCGTTGCAGCACCAGCCATCGCGCTGGGCCGGGACGGTGCTCAGCCAGCGCGGGGCGCCCATCGACCAGAGCCAGGTCTCCTCGGTGCTGCCGGGCTGGATGGTGCCGCGGTTCTTGCCCACCGGCGTCCCGTAGCACGGGCTGGTTCTCGCCTTCTTGGCCCAGAGCTGCTCGGCTTCCAGCATGGCTCGGAACAACCGGATACCGTGATCGGTCGGGTCGTTGTGGGCGGCGCTGATCGTTCCGCTGTCGGGCACCCAGCTCATCCCGAGGTTGCGCAGCCGCGCCTGCACCCGCCGCACGTCGTCCGGACTGTTGGTCTGCCCCTGGCCGACGGCGGCGGTGATCTGTGAGCCCGGGGCCAGCTGCTCGACGGACGGCTCGAAGTCGAGCTCCCAGCCGACCTCCTTGTCTGCCGACACGCCGAGGAAATCGCAGCGCGCGCGATAGCGCTCGACCGGCACGTCCGACCAGTTCGACCTCGTCTGCATGAGCGCGGCCAGCGCCGGACGGTTGTTGACGGCCGGGCGCAGCAGTTCCCACACCCTCTGGTCCAGGTCCCCCCTGAACCCCAGGTCGACCATGAGCTCGATCGTGGTGACGTCGAGGCTCGCGATGTCCATGGCGGTTGCGGGCGGTCGGGCGATCTCCCAACTGGCCAGCTTTCTGGCGACGGTGTTCGCCTGTCGCACGTACTCCCAGACGAACAGGGTCCACTGCTGCTCGCGGGTGAGCTCGAACGTCCTGTGCTCGCTGTTGAACCTCGTCGTGAACGAGTCGGCGGCGCGCCCCGTCAACGTGGCGGCGCCAGAGAGCTTCGCGATGTACTCGCTCGACACGCCAGCCTGGGTCAGAGCGGAGAAGGTCTCCTCGCGGCTGTGCTGGCCCAGGTCGAAGCCGCGGCCCACCGTCACGCCCGAACTCCCTCCGGGCCAGTGGGGGGTGCGGCTGTAGTACGGATGGCCGGGTACGTCGTTGCCCTCGGCGTTGAAGGTGAACTGACCGAACGGCACGGTCAGCGGATCCCCCATCGTCACCGGGGAGCCCCCAACGAGGTCGGACGGGCCCACGGCCTCCTCGGGCACGATCGCCGCCGGTACGCGGAGCTTCGTCCCGGGCGGCATTCTCGTGAAGTCCACACCGCGGTTCGCCGCCGTGATGAGATTGGTCCACGCGGCGCTGCCGTACTTCTCCCTCGCGATGGCGGTGGGCGAAACGAGCGCGCCGCCGACGGTCACCTCGGCCGCCGCGACGCGGCGGGTCCTGAACCGGATCCGACCCCGGGTCGCGGACGACGGCTCCTCGTGCGCGAACGGGAGCCGGACCGAATCGATCGGTGCGAAGGGCGACTCGAGCGTCTCGCCGAGGTCCCAGGTCGTGGTCATCGCCGTCTCATCGGACCGGGTGGCCGTTGGCGCCGGCCATCGCGGGCGACACCGCCGGCGACACCGATGGCGACATCGCGGGTGGCATCGCGGGTGGCATCGCGGGTGACATCGCGGGTGCGGGCGACGGCAGCCGCAGCGGCTGCGCGTCGGGAGGCGCAACGGCGCCGGACGGCCGGTCCTTGACCCGCTCTCCGGTCGCCGACTGCCACAGGTTGATCAGGTCCCGCATCTCGTTGCCCAGCGTGGTGGTCGCGTTGAACAGCGTGGCAGCGGCCGTCGGGTCGTCGAACAGGCCGAGCTCGATCGAGCGCAGCACGCTGGACATCTTCTCGGCCAGCTCGAACAGTTCCCGCGAGCGCGCGGCCGGGGTGAGCCCGACCCGCTGCGCGATGAGCGCCAGCCGGTCGGCCGGGCTGGTCGCCTCGGCCTTGAGGTCGCGCACGATCGGGCTGTCGGTCTGCAGCGTGAGGTGGAACCAGCTCAGCACGGTGACGTGCACGAACTCCTCGCGGGCCAGCAGCCCGCCGCGGCGGCGGTTGTTCTGCATGTCCTTGAGCGATTCGCACAGGAAGGCGATGTACGACGGGTCGGTCGGGTTGCTGCCAGACGTGTTCGAGAAGTTCTCCAGGCCGTGCCAGACCTGCCGCAGCAGCTCGGCCCACTTGGCCCGGAAGTCCGCGTTCACGCCCAGCCCGACCTGCGCCTTCCAGTCCCGCTGCCGCTCGCCCCCGGGCACCGGCGACGCAGACGGCAGCGGGTGCGGCAGGTCGAAGCCGAACATCCGCCAGTAGGCGTTGCGCCGGGTCACCCGGGACAGCGGCCGCGCCTCGCTGACGATGCCGGCGATCGAGAACAGCGGCGGGTCGCGGAAGAACAGTTCCTCGGTCGTCCGCAGCCAGCGCGCGCCGTCCAGCGACAGGGTGCCGAGGGTCTCACCAGCGACGAGGCGGCGTACCACCTCGGCGAACACCTCGAAGGCGCCGGTGCTCTCGATCAGGTAGGCGTAGATCAGGTGGTGCCAGAGGAGCCCGACCCCGCCCCCGGTCGACGGCTCGACCTGCCCGGAGTAGCTGCCGGCGTCCGGCGGATCGATGCCGGACGGGGCGAGCAGCGCGGACGGCAGCTGCTGGGGCAGGTCGAGCGCGCCGATGATCCCGGCGTCGCCGAGGAACGGCGCGTTGATGGACGCCGTTCCGATCGGCAGCTCCGGGATCAGCGCCGCGCCCGCCCAGGCCTCGTCGAGCCAGCGGCTGAGCTGGATCGGGTGGACCAGCAGGGCGTGGTCGCGGAGGCCACCCGCGTCTTCGAACAGCTTGGCGAGGCTGAGGAACATGGGCGGGAGACCCTTCTCAGGCGAGATCGAGATCGGTGGACACGGTGGACCGGGCGGGAAGCCGCGGGCCGAAGGCGATCAGCGGGCCGCGGCGCGAGCGCAGGAAGACCATCGAGCCGATCGGTTGGTCCGGGCCGAACAGCCGCGGCTGGACGACCCCGCGGTCCGGGCCGTCGTCGGTGCGGCTGATCTGCAGCGACTCGACCCGGGCGCCGGAACGCAGCTCGACCCAGTCCGCGCCCGGCGGCAGCCGGTCGAACTCGATCAGGTCGCGCACCGGCCGGGCCCGCACCACCCGCACATCGAACTCGCTCCCGGAGGCGGTGCTGACCCGCCCGGTCAGCGTCCCGAGCGCCCGGTAGCTGAAGGCCACCCGCTGCTGCACCCGGTCGGCCTCGGTCTGCGCGGGTGTGTCGTCGGCGTCCACGTCGACGATGACCGCGGGCGGGCGCGCCGGCCGCTCGGCGAGGCCCTTGACCGCCTCGGTCAACTCGACCAGCTGCTCCATCAGTTGTTGCTGCATGGTCATCAGTGCTCTCCTCGGTTGCTCACGCGGCATGCGGTACGGCGTCCGCGCCCACATCGCGCAGCCAGTCGCGCAGGCGGGTGTGGTGCGCCGTGGCGTTCGCCGGGTCCAGTACGGCGCGGGTGCTCAACAGGGCGAACAGCGGCAGGGAGTGCCGGCGGCGCAGGTACGACGAGGTGAGCAGGGTGCCGCCGGCCTGCCTCTCCAGCTCCCGCAGCCGGTCGGGGGACACCGCGCGGGGGTCCATCACGGCCGACAGCGGAGCGCCGCGGAAGGCCCGCAGCGGCCGGCGGGTACACACGTCGACCAGGTCGGCGAGCGCATCGACGCTCACCCGCGCGACCTCCCGCGCCTCGGCGTCGGCGGCCCCCATCGGGTGCCGCTGCCTCCAGGCGTTGGCCACGTCGTCCCACGGGCCGGCGCCGTACCAACTGCGGCACAGCGCCGCGTTGAACATCACCCGGATCCAGCCGAACGGGTGCGGGTCGCCGTAGCGGATCCGGAACACCTCGGCCGTCGTACCGTCGACCACAGTGGACAGTGCGAACACCGGGGCCCAGCCGGCCAGGGCGAACGCGTGCACGTCGGCTGCGACCTCGCCGGCCCAGGACCGCCACAGCTGCGCGACATCGACCGATCTCGGCGCGAGTACGCCGTACAGCGCGTCGGCGAGCTCGGCCGTCCAGCCGGTCAGGTGCGCCACCTGGTGCCCGGTCTCGTGCAGGAGCGCGGTCGGGTGCGACAGGTTGTGCCGGGTCAGCTTGATCGCGGCTGCGGGCGAGGGGTGAGCGTGGTCCCACAGCCTGATCCCGGCCCGCAGGATCGAGGCGCCGAGGCCCTTGTCGACGTACACCAGCGCGGGCGGGGCGTCGATGCCGAGCGGGCCGAGGGTGACCGCCATCGAATCGCCGGCCAGCGTGTCCAGCCCGCGCAGGATGCCGCGCAACGCCGGGTTGGAGCGCGAGTTGATCGCGTCGCCGTAGAAGTCCAGGACGACCTCGGCCTGCAGGTAGCGCCTGCGCAGCCGTAGTACACCGGCCCGCTCGGCCGCTGGCTCCGCGCCGTTCGCGGTCAGCCGCTGCACTGCGCGAGCCTCGGCCACCAGTGCGGCGACCATTGCGGCCATCCGGTCGCGCAGCCCGCGCTGCAGGTAGGTCTCCAATCCGGCCCACGCCTCCGGTGCGGCGGCGTCGTCGAGGTCGGCCAGCCCCTGCGCGGCCAGCAGCCAGTGCGCGACCTCGGCCGCGGTCTGCCGGGCCTCGGCGTCCTCAGTCACGGTGCATCCCGGGGTGCACCGACACCTCGGGCGAACCCGCCCGGCCGTGCCGGAGCGCCGCGAGGTCGGCGAAGTCGAACGCGAAGGACATCGTCACCCCTGCCGCGGGGTCCTTGGCCGCCGTGCTCAGTGCGGCCGCGGCGCGCGGCAGGTGGCTCGCGACCGCGCGGACGACCGCCTCGCCAAGGTCGGCGGCCAGCGCCCGGCTGCGCCCCTCGGCCAGCGTGATCCCGTGCTTGCCGAGCTTGCGCAGCAGCCGCTCGGCCAGCGCCTCCCGAACCGGCCCCCCGACGTGGCGGCGTACCGTCCCGACCACCTGGGCCAGCCGGTGCTTGGCCAGGTCGTCGGCGAGTTCGTGCGCGGCCCGCTCGCCGAAGTGCAGGTGCAGTCGAAGCCGCGGCCTCGGTCCGGTCAGATCGAGCCGCACCGAGAACGGCGAGTGCGGGCGCAACGCCAGTCCGGGCACGACCAGCTTGACGACGGTGCGCCGCGGCGGGTGGGCCGGGTGCGCCAGCGGGCGCGGCACCTGCTCGAACTGCTGGGCCGCCTCGGCGTACGGCTGCCCTGGCATCTCGTACGCCGCCAGGTGGCCGAGCTCGGCGCCGGGCAGCAGCTCGTAGTAGTGCGTCTCGGCGGTGACCGGCCACCCGCGGGAGCCAGCGTCCAGCAGCCGGTCCTCCAGAGTCTCGCCGTTGGTGAGGACCACCGACCGGGCCAGCGAGCGGGTGATCTGCACCGGCCGGATCACGGTGTACTTCTTGTACCGGTAGTGCGGCCGGGCCGCGCGCGGGAACATGATCCAGATGCCGCGTTCGCCCTCCTCGCCCTCGCTCGCCTCGGTCAGCTCGGGGCGCAGCAACTCGGCCGGGAAGTGCCGGATCGCGGCGGCCTCGAACGCCTCCTGTACGGCGGCCTCCAGCAGCAGCTCGTTGTCCAGCGACTCCGCGGACATCGACAGGACCTCGCGGACGGTGTCCTCGGTGGCCGCGACCAGGGCCTCGGCGCCGAGCGCCGGGTCGGACCGCTCGGCCTCCAAGCCGAGCAACCGCAGCCCGGCACTGGCGATGTGCCGCGACAGCGTCCGGGCCGCCGGCTCGCCGACCATGCCCTGGATCAGCTTGGCCAGCAGCTTGGCGATGAACCCGACCACCTTGGGCCGGCCTATGACCTTCACGCCGAGCTTGATCACCTTCATCGCGGCCATCACGACCGGGATGAACTCCTCCAGCTCAGCGGTCGGCGGCCGGGACGGATCCGCGGCGATCAGCTGCTGGGTCAGTCGGTGCCGGCCGGCGTCCAGGGCGGCGTACGGTCCGGCCGCAGTGGTGGGCGCGGCCTCTGCCTCATAGCGGGCCAGCAGCTGGTTGGCGGCGCCCTCGTGCCCGGTGAGCAGTATCTCCGCGAGCTGGGCGTCGAAGTCCTCGGCCAGGGTCTGGGCGGTCGGCTCGGCCGCCGCGGCCGGGGCGGCGGTGTCGTCGGTGGGGCTGTCCGGCGTGGGCGCGGCCGGCTCGGCGGGCTTGTCCGGTTGTGCCGCCTTGTCCGGCGACTTGCCACCGAACCGGCCGCGCAGCTTCTCCGCGATCGGACGCTGATCCGGCGGGAGCTTGCCGATCGCACGCTGCAGCACCCGGCTCAGCAGCGGTCGCACCAGCTTGCGCAGTACGCCGAACAGCGGGCCGAGCGCGACCTTGCCGAGCACCTTGCCGACGCCCTTGGCGACCTTGACGACCTTGCCGATCAGCTTGCCCACGAACTGCTCCTGGCCGTCCAGCGCCGACAGGCCGACCACCGCCTCGATCTCGCCGTCGGCGAGCGACTCGACCGGCCGTTGCCCGAAGTGCATCTCCAGCTCGGTGAGCAGCCGGTCCGAGCGGTCCGCGACCGCCTCCATCCACTGCTCGGCCTCCGCGGCGGACAGCTGCATGCCCTGCTCGGACTCGCTCCAGGTCCCGGCTCCGCTCAGGTGGCGGGCCGCGACCTCGTCGGCCAGCGCCTGCAGCGCGGGCACGAAGTCCTCGTCCTCGAACTCCGCCCGCAGCGCCTCGAAGGTCTCCGCCTCCAGTTGCGACTCGTCGTAGGACGCCAGCGCCTCGGCGAAAGGAGAGCTGATCATGGTCGTGGGCGCGACGTACGACTCGGCCTCGGTCGCCGGATCGGACCCGGCCAGCCGAGCGGGCGCGAACGGGCTGGTCTCGTACGAGACGGTCATCGGTGTCCTCCGTGGCTCACAGCCCGGAACCAGGAAGGCCACCGTCTGCGGCGCGTCTGCGGATCGTCGTGCCCGTCGCCGAGCTCGCTCACCCAGCCCTCGACGATCCGGGCGGCAAGTGCCGCGTCGGACGCGGCAGCCTGAACTCGAGTCGGATTCGGCGATGCCATGGCGTTCCAATCCCTTCTGTTCCGTGATCCGTCCCGGACCACGGATGCGTCCCAGACGTCGAACTGTTGCACTCATCCGTCCCGTGCTCGGTCAGCGTGCCAATCCGTTCGACGAAACTGCCGAACGGTCGAATCGCCTCTGGTTCTGCATCCGAAAACAGCAACATGCTCGTCCGCTGCCGCCACGATTTCGACCATCGATGCGACCTCACGCGGGACGCGGACGAGCCCGACACCCAGACGCTCCGCAAGGTGCGTCACCCCACTGTCACCTTCGCGTCACCGGCGGTCCGGAACTCTTGGTTTCTGCCCGAAGAATGTGGACACCCGCTGCTGGATGGTTCTCGTCCCGCGTCAAGCACCTGGCAGATCTCCGGTCCCGGGAAGGTGGGGCCAGCGGGTCGGCCAGGCCGAGGTGGATGTCTCCGGGTCGGTTCCAGGCCAGAGCCTCGGGTGGGCGTTCGGTGTCGTACTCGATGCGGTCGCCCTCGGCGTGAGCGACCACGTCCAGGGCATCGGGGATCTGTCGGGGGATGAGCCTCTCGCACTTCAGCGAGTGGAACCCGCGCTCATGTGAGCCGTTCTGTCCGGGTGTCTCGACGCGGGTGCGCACGTGCCGCAGCTCGGGTGGGGGGCGATGAACGCCTCGAAGCGGAACGACCGGAACGGTCCGCCGTTGTCGGTCACGATCGCAACCAGCGGGACCACGTTGCCCTGCTCGTCGCGCTCGACCAGGCCGGCGCGGTGACGGCGGTGCGATATGGACCTCGTGATGTACATGGAAGATCCACAGCCCTGTGCACGAATGTCCGTGTGACGCGTCATGTATGGCGGGCAGCCTGGACGAGAAGGAGTTTTCCGTGTCGTACGGTCGATCCCTGGGCGCGCACCTGAAGTGTAGGAAGAGTGCCGCAGATCCGACGGGGCTCGAGAAGGCCGCCTACGTCCGAGCCGTCCTGGATCTCGAGGATCCGTCGAAGGCGCCGAGCAGGATCAAGGCTTTCAACGGATTGGCAGCGCGGTGCGCTGATTGCCCTGATGAGCACCGGTCAGCCGCTCGACGGGCCTGTGGCTGCATGAGGCGTGTGGCCCGGCTGATGATGGCGTCGACCAAGAAAGACCCTCATCCGCACGGACCCCCGTGACCACTCAGCAGCGATGGCGCATCGGCCGGTCGGGGTCAGCCGAGGCGCAGCCCGTGCTCGGCCAGCGCCTCGTCGAGGATGCGCAGCGCCTTCGGGCCCACGCCGTGCAGCGCGGCCAGCGTCGCGCGCGGGACGCCGGCGAGCTGCCCCAGACCGGTGTAGCCGGCCAGTTGCAGCGCCCGGGTGGCCGGGACTCCGATCCGGGGCAGCTCGTCGAGCGGGATCACGGCGGGGACCCTGTCAGGAGCGGACGGCGCGCACCAGCCTCCGGCGGTCGCCGCGAGACGGGAGGACCGACGGGGGTCCGCGGCGCCGCCCCGGTGGGATGCTCGGACGATGCCCTCCGCAGCGGCCGACGAGGTCGCGTCGTCGCTCCCGGTCGGGGCCGGCGACCAGCGGTCGCGCCGGGCCGCGGGCCGCGCGGCCCGGGAGCGCGCCCCACGACGCGACGTCGGCCGGGAGGACCCCGAGGACCGCGGACGCGACGCCCTCGCCGTCCTGCTGGCGCAGAACGCGATCCGCGCCGAGGACCTGCTGCCGGTCCGCAACGGCAGGATGGCGGCCAGCCCGTGGACCTACTACCGCGGAGCCGCCGCGGTCATGGCCGCCGACCTGGGATCCCGTCCGCACAGCGGGCTCGTCGTGCAGCTCTGCGGCGACGCGCACCTGCTCAACTTCGGGCTGTGGGCCACTCCCGAGCGGAACCTGTCGTTCGACCTGCGGGACTTCGACGAGACGCTCCCCGGCCCGTTCGAGTGGGACGTCGCCCGGCTGGTGGCCAGCGTCGTCGTGCTGGCGCGCACCCACGGCGTGTCCGCCGGCGGTGCCGAGGAGGCGGTGGCCGCCTGCCTGCGCGCCTACCGGGAGCGGATGAGCGGGTACGCCGCCGCCCGCTGGCTCGACGTCTGGTACGACCTGGTCACCGTCGACCGGTTCCTCGGCGTGTTCTCCGAACCCGACCGGATCCGCGGCGCCGCCCACATCGAGCGCAGGGCCCGCAAGCGGACGCACCGCGGGGCGTTCCGGAAGCTCACCGAGCACCGCGGCGGGCACCTGCGGATCACCGAGGACCCGCCGATCCGGCAGCACCGCGACGACGGCCTCGCAGAGGAGCTGTTCGCCGCCTACCGCGACAGCCTCGCCGACGAGCGGCGCCACCTGCTGGACCGGTTCACGCTCGTCGACACCGTCCGCCAGGTGGTCGGGGTCGGCAGCGTCGGCATGCGGGTGCACCTGCTCCTGCTGGAGGGCCGCGACGGGGGCGATCCGCTGTTCCTGCAGATCAAGCAGGCGGGCGCCTCGGTGTACGAGCCGTTCTGCGGGCCCAGCCGCTACGGCGGGCACGGCCGCCGGGTGGTCGAGGGCAAGCGGCTGGTGCAGAGCGCCACGGACGTGTTCGTCGGCTGGGCCGCGGCCCGCGGGCACGACTACTACGTGCGCCAGTTCCGGGACATGAAGGTCGTCGCCGACGGCGCGCTGGTCGCCCCGCGGCTCCGGGAGTTCGCCACCGCCTGCGGCGCGGTGCTCGCCCGCTCCCACGCGCGCACCGGCGATCCCGTCGCGATCACCGCCTACATCGGGAGGGGCCGGGCGTTCGACGAGGGCATGGGGACCTTCGCCGACGCCTACGCCGACCGGACCGAGCGCGACCACCGCCGGCTGGTCGACGCGCTCGCGTCCGGTCGGCTGCCCAGCGCCCCGGGCTGGTGACCGTGTCCGGGATGTGGTCCCGGGTCGACCGCGCCCGGGTCCGCGAGCACGTCGTCGACACCAACGACGGGATCATCGCCTCGGCGGGCATCGTCGAGGGGCTGCTCGGCGCGGGGGCGGGCAGCCGGATCCTGCTCGTCGCCTCGCTGGCCGCCATGGCCGGGGGCGGGCTCGCCCTGGGCGGCATGCGGTACGCCGAGACGGCCGACGAGCGCGACGCCCGGCAGGCGGTCCTCGAGGCCGAGCGCCGCCGGATCGACCTCGCGCCGGCCGAGGAGGAGACCGAGCTGGCCGGGCTCTACCGGGACAGGGGCCTGTCCCCGCAGCTCGCCCGCGCCGTCGCCGCCGAGCTCAGCGCGGGGGACGCCCTGGCCGCCCACGCCGAGGCCGAGTACGGCCTGTCCACCCGCGACCACCCGCCCGCCCCGTGGACCGTCGCCGTGGTGGCGGGGCTGGGGTTCGCGCTCGGGGCCGGCGTCCCCCTGCTGGTGGTCCTGCTGGCCGCGCCGGCGTGGCGCAGCGTCGTCACGGTCGTGGCGGTCGTCGCGGCGCTGTCCCTCACCGCGCTGGCGATCGCCTCGGTCAGCGGGACGAGCGTCGCCCGCACCGTGCTCCGCACCGTCTCCATCGGCCTGCTCACGATGCTGGTGACGTTCGTCGGGGGCTCGCTGCTGGGGTGATCCCCCGCGCCGTCAGAGCACGACGACGTGGCCGGCGCGCGGGTCGGCGGTCCCGGCCTGCACCTCCCGCCAGACCCGCTCCAGCGCCTCCGGTCCCGCCCCCTCGACGACGTCGACCCAGGTGGCGGCCACCGGCGCGAACGCGCGCCACGACTCGGCGAAGCGCCGGTCCAGACCCGGCCGGCCCCAGTCCCCGATGCGCTTGCGCATCTGGTCGGGGGCGAAGAACATCGCCGGCCCGGTGTCGGCCAGCGTCCCCGCGACCGCCGCCTCCTGGTTCGTGACGCCCACGACGACCTCGTGCACGAGTCGGTCCCCCAGGTGCGCCCGCAGCGCGGCGGTCAGCTCGGGTGAGCCGGCGAGGTCGGCGTAGAGGGCGGGGCGGTCGAGCGGCAGCCGGTCGACCTCGGCGTAGGTCAGCACCCGGTCGTAGCAGCCCAGGCCGCGGACGAACGCGGTGTTGCGCGGCGACGTCAGCCCGACCACCTCGATCCCCTGGCGGTGCAGGCCGAACGCGGCGCCGTAGGCCGTCTTGCTCGACGCCGAGGACAGCACGACGCTCCGCGCCCCCAGGAGGTCGTTGTCGACCAGCCAGTCGACCAGCATGAACGACGTCCAGTACAGCGGGCGGAAGAGCACCTGCAGGTCCTCCTGCGCGGCGTCGTACGCGGGGTCGGCGCCGGTCAACGCGTAGGCGTTGTACGGCGAGGGCAGCGTCGCCCGGTGCGGGCTCGCGTCGCGGAACCCCCGCTCGTCCACGCGTCCCGGCCGCACCCGCAGGTGCGACGCGGTCGGCAGATAGCCGTACAGGCGGGCCCCGACGCCGACACCGTCGGCCTCCGACGCGACGACCTCGGCGAAACCCCAGACCGGCACCGTGCCCCACCCGGGCGGGGCGGGGAAGAACTCCCAGTAGCGGAAGGAGTCCCCGAGCACGGCGTAGGTCACGTTGTTGGCGGTCAGCCCGACCCGCTCCACGCGCAGCAGCGCCTCACCCGGCTGCAGCGGGGCGAGCTCCAGCGCCCGACGGCGCGTCCGGGACAGGTCGTCGCGCGCCACCTGGAGGGTCCAGCCCGGCGGCGTCGGGTCGCTCATGGCCCGGACGGTAGTGCCGGGGACGTGCGCACGGGCTCAGCCGCGGACGGCGCGCACCAGCCTCCGCACGCCGAGGACCGCACCGCCGACGCCGGCGACCCACGGCCCCAGGACGACCACCGGGTCGAGGAGCTGGTGCCGGACGTCGGAGCGCCCGCGCCGCGACCGCACCCCGCCGCGGGTGAACTCCGTCCTCAGCCCGGTGGCCGGCACGTCGGGCCGGCCGGAGGCGAAGGACCGCAGGTGGTGCTCCCACGCGTCCACCCGGTCGCCGACCACCAGCAGCACCCAGTGCGCCAGCCGGCCCTCGCTGAAGCGGGCGTAGGCCAACCGCCGGATCGCCCCGGACAGGCCGCTCAGCGGCTGGGCGGTGCCGAACACCGGCGTGACGAAGGCGTGCTCGATCGAGTGCTCGCGGCCCTCGCCGCCCGGCTGGCGCTCCGGGAAGTCCCAGTGGGCGCCGGTGTCGGACGGGTACTGCAGCCGCGGGTACGACGGCCGGTCGGCCGGGTCGAGGTCGGCGCCCCAGCCGGGGATGCGGGCGCGGAGCTCCTCCCGGCTCGGCGGTGGCGTGCGCTTGTCCCGGACGTACGCGCTCGGGATGTCCGACTGGGTCATCGTGGCTCTCCCTCAGGCCGCGTCGGGCACGATCAGCGGCTTGATGCAGCCGTCGAGCTTGCTGGAGAACACGTGGTAGGCCTCCGCGATGTCCTCGAGCGGGAAGCGGTGGGTGACCACCTCGCGCGGGGTCAGGTGGCCGTTGCGCACGTGCTCGAACATCCGCGGCCACTGCCGCTTCACCGGCGTCTGGTTCATCCGCAGGGTGAGGCCCTTGTTCATGGCGTCGCCGAACTTCACCGCGTTGGGGATCGGCCCGTAGGCGCCCACCACCGAGACGGTGCCGCCCTTGCGGACGCCGTCGATGGCCCAGTTGAGCGCGACCGGCGACCCGCCCTGCACCTTCAGCTTGGTGCCGGTCACCTGCTGCAGGAAGTTGCCGTCGGCCTCCGCGCCCACCGCCTCGATGACGACGTCCGCGCCCAGGTAGTCGGTCTGCTTCTTCATCTCGACGACGACGTCGTCGTACTCGTCGTAGTCGATCGTCTCGGCGTGGGCCATGGTCCGCGCCTTCTCCAGCCGCTCCTGCAGGTGGTCGACGACGATCACCCGGCCGGCGCCCATCAGCCACGAGGACTGCGCCGCGACCAGGCCGACCGGCCCGGCGCCGAGCACCACGACCGTGTCCCCCTCGGCGATCTCGCCGAGCTGGGCGCCGAAGTAGCCGGTGGCGGCGGCGTCGGTGAGGACGACGGCGTCCTCGTCGTGCATCCAGTCGGGGATCTTCGCCGGGCCGACGTCGGCGCACGGGACGCGGACGTACTGCGACTGGCCGCCGTCGTAGCCACCGGTGGTGTGCGAGTAGCCGTAGATGCCGCCGACCGCCGTCGCGTTCGGGTTGACGTTGTGGCAGTTGGAGTACAGGCCGCGGGCGCAGAACCAGCAGGACCCGCAGAAGATGTTGAACGGCACCATCACCCGGTCGCCGACCTGCAGGTTCTGCACCGAGGGGCCGACCCGCTCGACGACGCCGATGAACTCGTGGCCGAACGTGTGTCCGATCCGGGTGTCCGGCATGAGCCCGTGGTACAGGTGCAGGTCTGAGCCGCAGATGGCGGCCAGCGTCACCCGGACGATCGCGTCGTTCGGGTGCTCGATCGCCGGGATGTCCTTGTCCTCGACCCGCACCTTGTACGGGCCCCGGTAGACCATCGCGCGCACGGGATCCCCTTCTCCTGGTCCTGCCGGGCGCTGCTCACCGGCGCCGCAGCAGTGCCCGCGCGCGGGAGCCGGGAAACCGCTCGACCCCGTCCGTAGCGTCGGGCGCATGACCACGTCCCCCGTGCTCGAGCCGGTGCACCGTCCGGAGGACGGCGAGCTCGTCGGTCACGTCTCGGCCGGGGATGCCGTCACCGACGACGGCCGGTGGACGGCGCACGCCGTGTTCGGCGCCCCGCTGCGGACCGTCGGCACCCGCGAGGAGGCGGTGTCCTTCCTGCGCACCCGCGGGCTGGCCCTGCTCGCCGACCGCTGGACCTACACGCCCGCCGACGGCGAGCCGCGCACCGCGTGGCTGGTCGAGGCCCGCCCCGGCGCCGTCGTCGTCCGGTTCGGATACGACCCGGCGTCGGTGCCGCTCACCGGCCCGGAGCTGGCGCGGCTCACCCCGGCATAGCGGACCCTCCCGTCGGCGTTCCGCGGGTGTGAGCAGCCCGCGGGACGTCGACGTCGTGGTGATCGGTGCGGGCCAGGCCGGCCTGTCCGCCGCATACCACCTGGCCCGCCAGGGGTTCGCGCCCGGCAGCGGCTCCGTCGTCCTCGACGGAGACGCCGCGCCGGGCGGGGCCTGGCAGCACCGCTGGCCCTCGCTCACCCTCGCGACGACGCACCGGGTGCACGAGCTGCCCGGCCTGCCCTTCACGCCGGCGTCGGAGGAGCTGCCCGCCGCCGAGGCGGTGCCGGCGTACTTCGCCGAGTACGAGCGGCGCTTCGGCCTGTCGGTGCAGCGGCCGGTGCGGGTGTCCGCGGTCCGCCGCGACGGCGACGGCCGGTTCCTCGTCGAGTCCTCCGCGGGGGTGTGGCGGGCCCGCGGCGTCGTCAACGCCACCGGCACCTGGACCCGGCCGTTCGTGCCGCACTACCCCGGTCAGGAGGCCTTCCGCGGCCGGCAGCTGCACACCGTCGGCTACCGCGGCGCGGCGGAGCTCGCCGGGCTGTCGGTGGTGGTCGTCGGCGGCGGCGCCTCGGCGGTGCAGCTGCTCGGCGAGATCGCCCCGGTCGCGCGCACCACCTGGGTGACCCGCCGTCCACCGGTGTGGCGCGAGGGCCCCTTCGGCGAGCAGCAGGGCCGGGAGGCGGTGGCGCGGGTCGAGGCCGCCGTCCGCGCCGGCCGGATGCCCGGCAGCGTCGTCGGCGTGACCGGCCTGGTGGTGACCCCGTGGGTGCGCCGGGCCCTCGACGACGGCGTCCTCACCCGGCTGCCGGTGTTCGACCGGCTCACCCCCGACGGCGTGGCCTGGGACGACGGCCGGACGGTGCGGGCCGACGTGATCCTGTGGGCCACCGGCTTCCGCGCCGCCGTCGGCCACCTCGCCCCGCTGCGGCTGCGCACCCGCGACGGCGTCATCCCGGTGGACGGCACCACCGCCGTCGACGAGCCGCGCCTGCAGCTGGTCGGCTACGGGCCCAGCGCGAGCACCATCGGCGCCACCCGGGCCGGGCGCAGCGCGGCGGTGGCGCTGCGCCGGGAGCTCGGCGCCGACCTCGCCCGGACCGCCTGACCTCCCCGGGTCCCACCCCGGCCGGTCGTGGGGGACGGTTCAGGGTCCGGTGGGGGGATCGCCCGATGCGGCGTGCACGGCCGCGCCGGGACGCTTCCCGCCATGACCTCCTCGCCCTCCCCCGCCCCGGCGGTGACCCGGTGATCGTCGCCAGCGTCCTCACCAAGCGCTACGGCGAACGGGTCGCCGTCGACCGCGTCTCCTTCACCGTCCGGCCCGGCCGGGTCACCGGCTTCCTCGGCCCCAACGGCGCCGGCAAGTCGACGACGATGCGGATGATCATCGGCCTCGACCGGCCCACCGAGGGCTCGGTCACCGTCGACGGCATCCGCTATCTCGACTGTCCCGCTCCGCTGCGCGCGGTCGGTGCCCTGCTCGAGGCGCGCGCGCTGCACCCGGGCCGCACCGCCTGGGCGCACCTGCGCTGGATGGCCGCGTCCAACGGCATCCCCGCGTCCCGCGTCGACGAGGTGCTCGGCCTGGTCGGCCTGGAGGCGGTGGCCGGCCAGCGGGTCGGCCGGTTCTCCCTCGGCATGGGCCAGCGGCTGGGCATCGCCGCCGCCCTGCTCGGCGACCCGCCGGTCGTCGTCCTCGACGAGCCGGTCAACGGCCTGGACCCCGAGGGCATCCGCTGGGTGCGCACCCTGGCCCGCGACCTCGCCGCCGAGGGCCGCACGGTGCTCGTCTCCAGCCACCTCATGGCCGAGATGGCGCTGACCGCCGACCACCTCGTCGTCATCGGCCGCGGCCGGGTCCTCGCCGACCTCCCGACCGCCGACTTCATCGCCGAGCACGCCGCCTCGTACGTGCGCGTGCGCACCCCGCAGCCGGGCGAGCTCGCCGAGCTGCTGCGGCGCTCCGGCGCCGACGTCACCCGCGAGGGCGACGAGCTGCGCGTGCAGGGCGTCGACGCCGCCGCCACCGGTGAGCTCGCCGCCGGCGCGGGCCTCGTGCTGCACGAGCTCGGCCTCGTCCGCTCGTCCCTCGAGGACGCCTTCATGACCCTGACCGCCGGCAGCGTCGAGTTCGCCGCCGCCCGTCCCGCCGAGGTGACCCGGTGACCGCTCAGACCCTGACCCCGCCGCGCACCGCAGCCGCCCCTCCCGGCGGCGCCGGCCTCCCCCGCGCGCTGCACGCGGAGTGGATCAAGCTCTGGACGGTGCGCTCCACCGGCTGGTCGGTGGCCGCGATGGTGGCGCTCGGCGCCGGGCTGACCACGCTGGTGTGCGCGCTGGTGGCGCCGGAGCTGGCCGGCGGCCAGGAGAGCGAGCCGATCGGGGCGTTCATCACCTGGGGACTGCTGTTCGCGCAGGTGACCGCCGTGGTGCTCGGTGCGCTGACCGTCACCGCCGAGTACGGCACCGGGATGATCCGCGCGACGCTGGCCGCCACACCGCGCCGCGGCACGGTGCTGGCCGCCAAGGCGCTGGTGCTCAGCGGCACGCTGTTCGTGGCCGGCGTCGTCACGGCGTTCCTCGGCTGGCTGGGCGGCAACGCGTTCCTCTCGGCGGAGGGCATCGGCATCTCCCTCGGCGACGACGGGATGCTGCGCTCGCTCCTCGGCAGCGGCCTGTACATGGCCGGGCTCGGGCTGCTGGCGATGGCCGTCGGCCTGCTGCTGCGCTCCACCGCGGCGGCGGTCTCGGTGGTGCTAGCGCTGGTGTTCCTGGTCGGCAACCTGGTGATGCTGCTGCCGGGCTCCCTCGGCGAGTGGCTGACCAAGCTGATGCCGGGCAACGCCGGGTCGCGGATCGCCATGCCGGAGTCGTTCAACCCGCTGCTGCTCGACCCGTGGCCCGGGTTCGCCGTCTTCGCCGCCGAGGTCGCCGTCGTCCTCGCCGTCGCGGCGGTGACCTTCTCCCGCCGGGACGCGTGAGCACCGGCCGGCCGGCACCAGGCACAGTGGAGGGGTGAGCTCCCCCGACCCCACCGCCCTCGGCCGCGAGCGCGCCGACCAGCTGCTGGCCCGACTCGAGGACGGCGACGGCCCCGGTGCCGACGCCGTCCTCGCCGGCGTGGACGAGGTGCGCGACCTCGTCTACGTCGGCGCCGCGCTCACCTCGCGGGCGCGCAGCGAGGCCCGGGCGCTGCCGCCGGCCCAGCGGGCGCAGGCCAACACCCGGCAGCTGAACCTCGGCACCGTCCGCGACGCCGCCCGCGACGACCCGGCCGCGCTGCGGGTCTGGCTGCGCCGTTCGGCCGAGGAGCTGCTCCTGCTGCGCTCGCTGAAGGCGGCCGCCGACCGCATCGCGGGCTGAGGGCTCAGGCGGGGACCGGCGCGGTCCGGGGCTCGAGGTGCACCCCGGCGATCATGCAGCGCACCGAGCCGCCGGCCAGCTCCACGGTCGGCACCGCCACCGGCAGCAGCCGGGCGGAGGCCTCGACCACCCGGCGCTGGTCGGGCCGCAGGCTCGCCGCCGCGCGGGCGGAGAGCGCCAGCACCGGACCGTCGCTGCCCTGCACCTCGATGGCGTTGCCGGCGAACTCGCCCACCTGGGCGGCGGTGAGCGGCACGACGGTGCGCCCGCCCTCGGCCAGCCGCGCCGCCAGCCGCTCGCGGTCGGCGGCCGAGGGCAGCAGGTCCAGGCTGGCCAGGGCGTAGTCGCCGGCCACGCTGAGCAGCACGTTGGTGTGGTAGACCGGCCGCCCGGACGCGTCGACGGCGTCGAAGACGACCGCCTCGTAGCCGAAGCCGCGGCAGAAGCGGTCCAGCGCCACGGGGTCCACCCGCCGCGAGCGGGCGACGTAGGCCACCCGCGCCACGTGGTCGAGCACCATCGCGCCGGTGCCCTCGAGGAAGACGCCGTCGTGCTCGAGGCCGGAGAGGTCGACCACCTCGTGCACGCGGTAGGCGGCCTTGAGGAACTCGACGACGTCGCCGCGCCGCTCCCGCCGGCGGTTGGCCGCGTACATCGGGAACAGCGCCACCCGGCCGTCGGCGTGGGTGGACAGCCAGTTGTTCGGGAAGACGCTGTCGGGCCGGTCGGGCTCGGGGTCGTCGAACAGGTGCACCCGCACGCCGACGCCGGTGAGCGCCTCGGCCAGGGCGGTGACCTCGTCGTGCGCGCGCCGCGCCAGGACGGCGGGGTCCTCCCCCACCACCGCCGCCTGGAAGGCGTTGTCGGCGAGCGTGAGCGGGTTGGGTCGGAAGGCGTGCGGCCGCACCAGGACGACGGCCGCGGGCGCCTGGCCGGGCAGCGACGCCGCCGTCACGAACCGATCGGGGACAGCGCCGAGACCATGCCGAAGAGGTCCTTGGGGTCCTCCGGCTCCGCCACGAGGTCGATGTCGTCGACCCACGGGGTGCCGCGGACGGCGTCGCGCACGTAGCGCAGCGCCGAGAGGTCCTCGATCGCGAAGCCGACCGAGTCGAAGACGGTGACCTGCGACGGCGAGGTGCGGCCGGGCGTGCGCCCGGTGACGACCTCCCAGAGCTCGGTGACCGGGAAGTCGGCCGGCATCGCCTGGATCTCGCCCTCGATGCGGGTCTGCGGCGGGAACTCGACGAAGACCTCGACGTCGTCGCGCAGCAGGATCGTGGGGTCGAGCTCGGTCTTGCCGGGGCAGTCGCCGCCGATCGCGTTGACGTGCATCCCCGGCTCGATCCAGTCGGCCGACAGCACGGTGGCGCGGGCCTTGTCGGCGGTGCAGGTGGTGACGACGTCGGCGCCGCGCACCGCCTCGCGCCCGGACGCGGCCACGTGCACGTCGAAGCCCAGCGGCTCGAGGTTGCGGGCCAGCTTGACCATCGCCGCGGGGTCGGTGTCCCAGACGGAGACCTCGCGGATGCCGAGGGCCGCGCGCATGCCGAGCGCCTGGAACTCCGACTGGCTGCCGGCGCCGATGAGCGCGAGGCGCCGGGAGTCGGGCCGGGCGAGGAGGCGGGCGACCATGGCCGAGGTGGCCGCGGTGCGCAGCGCGGTCAGCAGCGTCATCTCGGCGAGGAACACCGGGTAGCCGTTGTGGACGTCGGCGAGGGCACCGAAGGCGCTCACCGTCTGGAAGCCGCGGGCCGGGTTGCTCGGGTGCCCGTTGACGTACTTGAAGGCGTAGGTCTCGCCGTCGCTGGTGGGCATCAGCTCGATGACGCCGAAGGGCGTGTGGCTGCCCACCCGGGCGATCTTGTCGAAGGACTCCCAGCGGCGGAAGTCGTCCTCGATGTACCCGGACATCCCGGCGATGATCCGCTCGGGACCGGTCTCGGCGGTCCAGCGGACCATGTTGCGCACGTCGACGAACAGCGTCATGGCGGCAGCCCCCTCTCGGCTCACCGGAACGCTATGGCTGGGCGATCTGCACACACAATGAGCGAACAGCGCGCGTTGTGTTCAGAGGGCCACCACCTTGCGAAGATCACCTGTACCTTCTGCGCATGCTCGACCTCAGCGACCTCGACCGCCGGCTGCTCGCGGCCCTGCGCGAGGACGGCCGCGCCCCGATGGCCGAGCTGGCCCGCCGCCTGGGGGTCACCCGGGCCACGGTGACCAGCCACCTCGACCGGCTGGTGGCCGACGACGTCATCGTCGGTTTCACCGCGCGGGTGCGCGACGAGTCGGCGGCCGGCGGCGTGCGGGCGGTGTCGCTCATCGAGGTCGAGGGCCGCTCCACCGACGACGTCATCCGGCGGCTGCGCGGCTTCCCGGAGATCGAGTCGATGCACTCGACCAACGGGGCCTGGGACCTCGTCGCCGAGCACCGCACGACCGACCTCGTCGAGTTCGACCGGCTGCTCAACCGGATCCGGTCGGTGCCCGGGGTGATCAACAGCCAGACGAGCCTGCTGCTGACCTCCGTCCTGCGCTGAGCGCTCAGGCCGGCCGCGTCGCCACCCGCGCCACCGGCAGTCCGGCGAGCAGCAGGCCGGCGACGAGCACGAGCGTCCACGGGAGGCCGACGCCGGCCGCGACCAGACCGAGCACCAGCGCGCCGATGGCGGTGCCCGTGTCGAACGAGGCGTTCCACATCGCGCTGGCCGCCGTCGACCCGCCCTCCCCGGCGCGGGCGAAGGCGGTGACCAGCGTCAGGTTCTGCACCGCGCCGTAGCCGGCGCCGAAGACGGCCGCACCGGCGAGCACGACGGCGTCGGCGGTGCCCAGGCCCAGCGCGACGGCGGCCAGCCCGACCGCTCCGACGGCCAGCGCGGCCGGCATGAGCCGCCGGGTGCCGAGTGAGTCGGCGAGCAGGCCGGCCCGCCAGCGGGTGAGCGCGCCGGTGACGCCGAACAGGAGCAGGGCGGCGGTGGCGAGCACGCCGTCGGGGCGCTCGATCGGCAGGAACGTCATGAGGCCGCCGCCGGCGAGGGTGACCAGCAGCAGGACCGCCGACGGTGCCAGCGCGGCCCGCACCGCCGCGCGGGAGGACCCCCCGGCCCCGCCCTCCCAGTGCACGGAGCGCGCCAGCCGCGGCACCAGCGGCACGGCCAGCACAGGCGCGGCCGCCAGCCACGCGAGCCACCCGGCGTGCCCGTCGAGGACCAGGGCGACGCCGGCGGGCACGGCCAGCAGGTTGGGGACGGCGATCGCCAGTCCGTAGAGGCCGATCGACTCCCCGCGGCGCTCCGGCGGGGCCACCTGCGCGGCGAGCACCGCGCCGAGGACGGTCAGCACCGCGAAGCCCGCGCCGCGCACCGCCGAGACCGCCGACAGCCACACCACGCCGTCGCCGAGGACGTACAGCGGGGACGGCGCGCCGAGGGCGAGCAGGCCCCCGGCGAGCACCGGCCCCAGGCCGAACCGGGCGGTCAGCGCCGGCACGACCGACTGGCCGGCGACGGTGACCAGCAGGAACACGGCGGTGATGACGCCCGCGGTGTCGGCCGAGGCGCCGTGGGCGACCGCGTACGCCGGGAGCGAGGCCAGCGTCAGGCAGTAGCCCGCGAAGCCGAGCCCGGTCGCGCCCACCAGCGCGCGCATCGCCGGCAGCCGCCACAGCGAGCCCCGCGGCGCCGTCGTCCCCCTGGTCACACCACTCCCCTCCGCGGGCGGTCCCGCCCGGCCGCCCAGCATGACCCGGCCCCCGCGGCGCGTGGGTAGGGGGTGCCCGTGCTGCTCACCGTGGGCCACGGGCCCGACGACCGGACCGCGCTGGCGGCCCGGCTGCGCGGCGCCGGCGTGCAGCGGGTGGTCGACGTCCGCCGCTTCCCGGGCAGCCGCAGCAACCCCGACGTCCGCCGCGAGGCGCTCGCCGGCTGGCTGCCCGACGCCGGCATCGGCTACCGGTGGGAGGAGCGGCTCGGCGGCCGGCGCCGGCTGCCGCCGGGGAAGCCGGTGACCGACGGCTGGTGGACCGTCGCCCAGTTCGCCGCCTACGCCGCGCACACCCGGACGCCGGCGTTCGCCGCGGCGCTCGACGAGGTGCTCGCCGAGGCGGCCACGGCTCCGGTCGCCGTCATGTGCAGCGAGAGCGTGTGGTGGCGCTGCCACCGGCGGCTGATCGCCGACGTCGCCGTCCTCGCCCGGGGCGTGCCGGTCTCCCACCTGATGCCCGACGGCCGGCTGGCGTCGCACCGCCCGTCGGAGGGCGCCGTCCTCGGCGAGGACGGCCTCCTCCGCTGGCCGTGACCGGAGCGACCGGGCCGGTCAGCGCGGTCCGGACGAGCGCGCCACCGAGCGGGCCAGCGCCCAGGCGGTCAGGAGCAGGAGCACCGTCGCCTGGGCGGCGAGCACCCCGAGGTCGAGCGCCCAGCGCGCCGCGGTGGGGGTGAACAACGGGTCGGGCTGCGGCCCGGACAGCGGCTGCAGCTGGGACGTGGACGCCATCGCGGCGTAGCCGGCCCGGGCCGGCAGCACCCAGGCGAACTGTTCCAGGCCGGCCCGGCCGGCCACCGGGAACAGGCCGCCGCAGAACACCAGCTGCCCCATCACGAGGGCGACCAGCGCCGGCATGGTCTGGTCGGTGGAGGTCGCCAGGGCCGAGACGGCCAGCGCGGCGATCGCCATCGTCACGCCCACCGCCGCCGCCGCGACGGCGATCTCGACCCGTCCCCAGGGCAGCACCCGCGGGTCGTCGGGCCCCGGCAGCCCGGCGAGAGCCAGGAGCGTGAACGCCACCGACTGGAGCGCGACCGCCCCGCCGACGACGACGACCTTGCTCGCCAGGTACGCGGCGGGCGAGAGACCGACGGCGTGCTCGCGGCGGTAGATCGGCCGCTCCGCGACGAACTCCCGGACGGCGAGCGCGGCGCCCATCAGCGCCGCCCCCACGACCAGCACGATGATCCGCTGCTGCGCCTCGGCGGGGTCCCCGGCGGCCGCGCGCACCGAGAGCCCGGCCTCGCCCGGGAAGGCGTGCGCCATGACCGCGAGGAGCACCGGCATGCCGACCAGCAGGGCGAGGAACAGCCGGTCGGCGGCCACGACGGCGAGGTTGCGCCGGACCAGGGTGACCAGCTGTCGCACCGGTGCCGGGCGCATCGGCGCGGGGGCGTCGCCGGCCGGCGGCGGCATCGGGCTCGCCTGGGACGTCGAGCCGACGTAGTCCCGGCGCAGCGTCGACCCCGCGAAGCGGTCGACCCACCCGGGGTCGTCGAGCGCCCGGAACACCGCCGCGTGGTCGGGCACCCCGAAGAAGGACAGCAGCTTCTCCGGCGGGCCGAAGAAGGCGACCCGGCCGCCGGCGGCGAGCAGCAGCACGCGGTCGCACTGGTCGAGGGCGAGCACACTGTGGGTGACGACGAGGACCACCCGGCCGGCGTCGGCGAGGACCCGCAGCCCCTCCATGACCTGCCGGTCGAGCCCGGGGTCCAGCCCGGAGGTGGGCTCGTCGAGGAAGAGCAGCTGCGGCGCGGTGAGCAGCTCCAGCGCGATCGACGTGCGCTTGCGCTGACCGCCCGAGAGCGAGTCGATCCGCTGGTCGATCTGCCCCGACAGCCCGACCTCGGCGAGGACCCGGCGCACGCGCTCGTCCCGGTCGGCGGCGCTGGTGTCCTGCGGCAGCCGGAGGCGCGCGGCGAACCCGAGCGCCCGCCGGACGGTGAGCTGCCGGTGCAGCACGTCGTCCTGCGGCACGAGGCCGATCAGGTGGCGCAGGTGGTCGTACTCCGCGTAGAGGTCCCGGCCGTCCCACGTCACGCGCCCCATGCCGGCCGGGCGCAGGCCGGTGAGCGCGCCCAGCAGCGTGGACTTGCCGGCACCGGAGGGACCGATCACCGCCACGAGCTGGCCGGCGCGGACGGTGAACGACACGTCGTCCAGCAGGCGCTTGCCGTTCCGGGTGGCCACGGCGAGGTGCCGGGCGCTGAAGGTCGCGGTGCGCGCTGCGGGCAGGGCCGCCGCGCGGCCGTCCCAGGTGACCGTCGTGCTGCCGACACCGATCGCGTCCCCGGCACGCAGGGGCGCCGCCCCGGTCACGCGCGCGCCGTTGAGGTACGTGCCGTTGGAGCTGCCCAGGTCCCGGAGGAACGCGGTGCCGGGCCGGGGGACGTCGATCGCGGCGTGGCGCCGCGACACCATGGGGTCCGCGGCGAGGACGAGGTCGCAGCCGGCGTCGCGGCCGATGACGACCTCCCGGCGGCCGGCGGGGGGAACGGCCGGCGCCGCTCGCGGGTCCGGAGCGGGCGCGTAGTGGACCAGCAGTTCCGGGCCGTCGTCCCCGCCCACCCGCACCCGGTGCTGCGGTCCGGGCTCCAGGGGCCGCTCGACGGTCCCCTCCGGGAGCGCCGTCCCGTCGACGACGGTGCCGTTGCTGCTCCCGAGGTCCCGCAGCAGCCAGGCCCGCCCCTCGCGTCGCAGCGCCAGGTGCACCCGGCTGACCTGCGGATCGGCCAACTGGACGTCGCACTGCGGGTCCCGGCCGACCACCACCGGCCGGGACCCGTCGAAGGTCCACGCCCGGCCGTCGACGGACAGCCGCAGGGCCGCGCCGTCCGGAGGTCCGTCGGGCATGACCGGGACTCCTCGCTGGCGGCGTCGGGTCGGGCCTGGTGTCCCGCGCGCGCAGGGCGGGACCGCCCGGCACGGTCCGCGCCGGTCCCGCTCCCCGTCAACGGCCCGCAGGGCGCCGGTCCCCCCGGCCTGCACGCCGTCACGCTGTGCCCCGGGACGGGTCCGCAGGGGCACCGCGGCCGGCGGTCAGCCCATGTGCGGGTAGCGGTGGTCCGTCGGCGGGTCGAACGTCTCCTTGATCGAGCGGGTCGACGTCCAGCGCTGCAGGTTCTGCGCGGCGCCGGCCTTGTCGTTGGTGCCCGAGGCTCGCCCGCCGCCGAAGGGCTGCTGGCCGACGACGGCGCCGGTGGGCTTGTCGTTGACGTAGAAGTTGCCGGCCGCGAAGCGGAGGACGCGCTGCGCGTGCGCGACCGCAGCGCGGTCCTGGGCGATGACCGCGCCGGTGAGCGCGTAGGGCGCCGCCGACTCCATCTGGGTGAGCACGGTGTCGTAGTCGGCGTCGTCGTAGACGTGCACCGCCAGCACCGGCCCGAAGTACTCGGTGGTGAAGACCTCGTGGCCGGGGTCGGTGCCCTCGATGACCGTCGGGCGGACGAAGAAGCCCTCGGAGTCGTCCTTCTGCCCGCCCGCCACGATCGACAGCGCCGGGTCGTCGTCCACGCGGTCGATGACGCCGGAGAGCCGGGAGAAGCTCTTCCGGTCGATCACCGCGCCCATGAAGTTGCCGAAGTCGGTGACGTCGCCCATCGGCAGCGACTCGGTGACGCCGACGAGGTCGTCGCGCAGCCGGGTCCACACCGACCGCGGCACGTAGGCGCGCGAGGCCGCCGAGCACTTCTGGCCCTGGTACTCGAACGCGCCGCGGACGAGCGCGGTGCGCAGCACGTCGACGTCGGCCGAGGGGTGGGCGACGACGAAGTCCTTGCCGCCGGTCTCGCCGACGATCCGCGGGTAGCCGCGGTAGTTCGCGATGTTCTCCCCCACCGTGCGCCACAGGTGCTGGAACACCGCCGTCGACCCGGTGAAGTGGATGCCGGCGAGGTCGCGGTCGGCCAGCGCGACCTCGGAGACGGCGATCCCGTCGCCGGTGACCATGGTGATGACGCCCGGGGGCAGCCCGGCCTCCTCGAGCAGCCGCATGAGGAAGTGCGCGGCGAACTGCTGGGTGGGCGCGGGCTTCCACACCACGGTGTTGCCCATGAGCGTCGGCGCGGTGGGCAGGTTGCCGGCGATCGCGGTGAAGTTGAACGGCGTGACGGCGTAGACGAAGCCCTCGAGCGGGCGGTGGTCGCTGCGGTTCCACACGCCCGGCGCGGACTCCGGCTGGGCGGACAGGACCTCGCGGGCGAAGTGCACGTTCCAGCGCCAGAAGTCCACGAGCTCGCACGCGGAGTCGATCTCGGCCTGGTGGGCGGTCTTCGACTGCCCGAGCATCGTGGCGGCGTTGAGCGTCTGCCGCCACGGCCCGGCCAGCAGCTCGGCCGCCTTGAGGAACACCGCGGCGCGGTCGTCGAAGGAGAGGTCCCGCCACTCGGGCGCGGCGGCCTTGGCGGCGGCCACGGCCTCCTCGGCGTCGGCGTGGGTCGCGTTCGCGGCGGTGCCGAGGACGGCGGCGTGCCGGTGCGGCTGGACGACGTCGAACCGCTCGCCGCCGGCCATCCGCTGCTTGTCGCCGATGGTCACGGTCAGCTCGAGCGGCTCCGCGGCCAGCTCGGCGAGGCGGGTCTCGAGCGCGGCGCGCTCCGGCGACCCGGGTGCGTAGGTGAGCACCGGCTCGTTGCTCGGCGGGGGGACGCGGGTGGTGCCGTCCATGGGGGTCCTCCAGACAGGTGCGGCAGAAATGGCCATTTCCGCCGGGGACGGGGTCAGCGGGAGACGAGGGCGCGGAGGAAGAAGCGCAGGTTGGCCGGGCGCTCGGCCAGCCGGCGGACGAAGTAGCCGTACCAGTCGACGCCGTACGGGACGTAGGCCCGCACGCGGGTGCCGGCCGCGGCCAGGCGGCGCTGCTCGTCGAGGCGGATGCCGTGCAGCATCTGCACCTCCCACGAGTCGGCCGTGCGCCCGTACTCGGCGGCCAGCCGCTCGGCCAGCGCGATCATCGCCGGGTCGTGGCTGCCCACCATCGGGTACCCGGGCCCGCGCATGAGCACGCCGAGGCAGCGGGCGTAGGCGGCGTCGACGTCGCGGCGGCCCTGGTGGGCCACCGACGGCGGCTCGTCGTAGGCGCCCTTGACCAGCCGCACCCGGGAGCCGGGCGTGGCCAGGGCGGCGACGTCGTCCTCGGTGCGGCGCAGGGCGGCCTGCAGGACCGCACCGGTCCGCGGGTGGTCGCGGCGCAGCTCGGCGAGGACGGCGAGCGTGGCGTCGACGGTCGAGGAGTCCTCCATGTCGAGGGTGACCGTGGTGCCGATCCGCGTGGCGCACTCGACCACCGGCCGGACCAGCTCCAGCGACAGGTCCTCCCCGCCCGGCAGCGCCTGCCCGAAGGCCGACAGCTTGACCGACACCTCCGCGCGCGGGCCGAGGTCCAGCGGCGCGAGCGCCTCGAGCAGGGCCAGGTAGGCGTCGCGGGAGGCGCGGGCCTCGCCGGGGTCGGTCACGTCCTCGCCGAGGTGGTCGAGGGTGACCGCGATGCCCTCGCCGGTCAGCCGCTCGACGACGGGGAGCGCCTCGGCCAGCGTCTCGCCGGCCACGAACCGCTCGACCACCCTGCGGGTGACCGGGGTGCCCACGAGCGCGCGGCGCAACGCGGGACGGCGGGACGCCCCGAGCAGCAGGGTCTTCGTGGAGAGCACCGGCCCACCTCCGTCGTCGTCCGTGACCTCAGACGCTAGGAGCGTGCGGCCCGGCCCACCACCGACGGACGTACGGACTCCCGGGGACCGCTCTCATACAGTCGTATGGTGCGCGACGACCTGCAGGACGTGGTGGACGAGGTCGCCCGGCTGCTCGGGGCCCCGGCCACGCTCGAGGACGTCGACTTCACCCTCCTCGCCTTCGCCGCCCACCCGCTCGACGACGGCGAGACCGCGATGGACGCCGTCCGCACCCGCTCGATCCTGGGCCGCGGCTCCACCCCCGCCACCCGCCGCTGGTTCGAGGACCTCGGCATCGCCCGAGCGGAGCGTCCGGTGCGCACGCCCGCCGACCCCGCCGCCGGGATCCTCACCCGCCTGCTCCTGCCGGTCCGGTCCGGCGGCCGCACCCTCGGCTACCTCTGGCTGCTCGACGGCGGCCGCACCGACCCCGGCGACGACGCCGACCCGGCGCTGGCCGCCGCGGTCGACCTGGCCGCGCGCGCCGGCCGGCTGCTGGCCGGCCGGGACGACGACGGCGAGGTGGGTGACGCTCTCGCCGCGGCGCTGACCGGGACCGGTGGCGCACGCGAGCGGGCGGCGCGCACCCTGGCCGCCCGCCTCGGCGAGGACACGCCGCTGGCGCTGGTGGCGCTGCGCCCGCCGGCCGGCGGCCTGCCCGAGGGGTGGCGGCTCCCCCCGGCCGCGGCGGTGGTGGACGACGGGGACCCCGCCGTCGCCGTCCTCGTGCGGCTGGCCCGCCCCGGCGACCTGCGCCCGGCCGCGACCACCGCGTCGGCCGCGCTCGCCCGGCTGCCGGGCGCCTCCGCCGGGGTGTCCGAGCCGGCCGCCGGCCCCGCCGGCCTGGCCGCGCGCTGGGCGCAGGCGCACACCGCGGCGCGGGTCGCGGCCGTGGCGCCGGGGCTCGCGCCGGTGGCCCGGTGGAGCGAGCTCGGCGGCTGGCGCACCGCCGCGGCCCTGCCCGCGCCCGACCCGGCGGTCGCGCCGCTGCTCGCGGACCCGGTCATGGCCGCCACCGCCGAGGCCTACCTCGACGCCGCCGGCAGCGTGGCCCGGACGTCGGCCGCGCTGTCGATCCACCGGCAGACGCTGTACTACCGGCTCGGCCGGATCACCGCGCTCACCGGCCTCGACCTCGCCGACGGCGACACCCGGCTGCTGGTGCACGCCTCGCTGCGCCGCGCCCGGCTGCCCTGACCCTCAGGCGCGCAGCCGGCGCTCGGCGTCGCGCAGCACCCGGGGCACCAGCCGGCGGTGGACGGCCGACGCCGGCGGCCACACGACGCGGCCGCGCACGCCCGCGTGGTGCAGGCACGTCGTCCACGACACGCGGCCCGGCCCGGTCTCGACGTGCATCTCGGCGCGCAGCGACGGCCCGGCGGTCTCCAGCCGGACGGCGTCCGCGGTGCGCGCGCCGACCCGCCACCCGCCCACCGTGTCCGGCGCGCGCCCGGAGGTGAGCCGGAACCCGAGCAGGCCGCGCCAGATGAGGACCTCGGCCGCGCTCGGGACGTCGCCGAACATCGCCCGGGCCCACCGCTCGGGTGTCGCCCGCACGTCGGTGGCCAGGTCGAGCCGGTCGGCGTAGTCGATGGAGGGCAGGGCGCTGCCCGCCAGGAGGGACGCGGGGACCCCGCGCACCACCCCGGCACTGCTGAGGACGTCCACGGCACTGTCTCCCGCCTCGTATACGGTCCCGTACAGACGAGGCTAGCGGTTGCATACGGTGGCGTACAGACGGCAGGAGGTCCCGTGGCCAGGATCCGGACGACGCGCGAGGCGTGGATCGAGCAGGGCCTGCGCGCGCTCGCCGCCGGCGGGCCCGACGCGGTCCGCGTCGAGGCGCTGGCCAAGGACCTCGGCGTCACCAAGGGCGGGTTCTACGGGTCCTTCGCCGACCGCGACGCGCTGCTCGGGGCGATGCTCGACACCTGGGAGCGGGAGGCGACCGACGAGGTGCTCGCCCGCGTCGAGCGCGAGGGCGGCGATGCCCGGACCCGGCTCACGCGCGCCGGCGTGCTCACCTTCTCCAGCGACCGCCTGCTGCCCCTCGACCTCGCCGTCCGCGAGTGGGCCCGGCGCGACCCGGCGGTGGCCGAGCGGCTGCGCCGGGTCGACGAGCGGCGGATGGGGCTGCTGCGCGAGCTGCTCGGCACGCTGAGCGCCGACCCCGACGAGGTCGAGGCCCGCAGCCTGCTCGCCTTCTGCCTGGCCATCGGCGAGCACCTCCTCACCACCGGCCACGGCGACCGCACCCGGGCCCAGGTCCTCGCCCGCGCCGCCAACCTGCTGTTCCCGCCGTCCCCCTGACCGGCCGGGACCGTTGCCCGATGCACCCGTCTGCCGCGACGCCGTCCCCCGGGTGACCTACCCTCGGGGAGCTGATGGCTGCGGGAGGAGAGGCGTTGCCTCGAGACGCGGGCGGCGCCGGCGACGTCCTCCGGGACCTCCGCACGGCCACCGCCGCAGAGCACGAGCAGGTCGAGGCCCACCTCGACCTGATGGACCCCACCCTGGACCGCGACCGCCTGGCCGGCGTCCTCGGCCGGCTGCACGCCTTCTGGGCCGCGGCCGAGGCCGGGCTCGACGACTGGGCCGCGCGGCACCGCGCCGACGCCGCCGCCCTCGACTGGACCCGCCGCCGCCGCAGCGGCCTGTACGCCGCCGACCTGGCCGCCCTCGGCGGCGCCGCCGTCGACGACCGGCCGGACCTCCCCGCCGTCGACGGCACCGACGAGGCGCTGGGCCGGCTCTACGTCCTGGAGGGCTCGACCCTCGGCGGCACCTTCATCGACCGCCACCTCGCCGGCCTGCCCGGGCTCGCCGGCGGCCCGCGGGTGCGCGCGTTCAGCCCCTACGGCGAGGACACCGGCGCCATGTGGGCAGCGTTCCGCCGGTTCACCCGGGCGCACGTCGAGGCCGGCGGTGACGCCCGGCGGGTGGTCGACGCCGCCCGCCAGACCTTCGCCGTCCTCGCCGAGTGGTGCGTCCCGGCCGCCCGGGCGCAGGAGGCTCCCGCGTGACCGACGTCGACGCCACCTCCGGCGCCGACACCACCGGGGCAGACACCGCCGGGGCAGATGTCGCGTGGCTGTCCCCCGGTGAGCCGGTCTCGCTCGACAACTGCGCCCGCGAGCCGATCCACGTCCCGGGCAGCATCCAGCCGCGCGGCGTCCTGCTGGCCGTCAGCGAGCCCGACCTCGTCGTCGTGCAGGCCTCGGAGAACCTCGGCGGGCTGACCGGCGTCGTCTGGTCCGACGCGCTCGGCCGGCCGCTGGCCGACGTGCTCGGGGTGGCCCAGACCGGGGCCGTCGTCCGCTCGGCCAGCGCCTTCGGCGACCTCCGCGAGCGCAACCCGGTGGAGATCACCCTCGACGTCGACGGCGACCCGGTGCCGGTCGACGCGATCCTGCACCGCGCCGTGCTCTCCGGCGGCCGCGACGAGCACGGGCAGCCGACCGACCTCGACGCCCCGCTGACCAACCTCGTCGTCGAGCTGGAGCCGGCGCGGGGGCCGCGGCCGTTCTCCTTCCCGAACACCTACCAGGCGGTGCGCGGCACGGTCACCGAGCTCAACCGGGCCTCGTCCCTGCAGGACCTCTACGACATCACCGCCCGCGCGGTCCGCGGCCTCACCGGCTTCGACCGGGTGATGGTCTACCGCTACGACGCCGACTACAACGGCGAGGTCGTGGCCGAGGCGAAGGCGGAGCACCTCAACTCCTTCCTCGGCCTGCACTACCCCGCCTCCGACATCCCGGCCCAGGCGCGGGCGCTGTACGAGAAGAACTGGATCCGGCTGATCAGCGACGTCGACTACGTCCCCAGCCGCCTGCAGCCGGTCGCGCACCCGGCCACCGGCCGCCCGCTGGACCTGACGTACTCGACGCTGCGCAGCGTGTCGCCCATCCACGTCGAGTACCTGCAGAACATGGGCGTGCGCGCCTCGATGTCGATCTCACTGCTGCAGGGCGACCGGCTGTGGGGCCTCATCGCCTGCCACCACTACGCCGGGCCGCACCAGCCGCCCTACGCCACCCGGGCCGCCGCGGAGTTCCTCGGCTCGACGCTGTCGCTGCGGCTGGTCGACCGCACCGCCGAGGACGAGGTGCACCGGGCGCTGCAGGTCCGCTCCACCCTGGCCTGGCTGACCGCGGCCACCCTCGACGAGGACCGCCCGCTGGCCGACACGCTGCTCGGCACCACCAGCCTGCTCGACGTCCTGCCCGCCGACGGCGTCACCGTCTGCCTGCAGGGCAGCACCGGCACCCGGGGCACCGCGCTGCCGGCCGACGTCGTCGAGCGGCTGGTCGCCTGGGCCGTCGCGCGCGGCGGCGAGGTCGTGGCCACCGACGCCCTGCAGCGCGCGGCGCCGGAGCTCGGCATCCCGGTCGACGTCGCCTGCGGCGTGCTGGTGCTCCCGCTGCCCGACGGCCAGCACGTGCTGTGGCACCGGCGCGAGGCCGTGCGGCACGTCGACTGGGGCGGCGACCCGCACAACAAGGCGCTGGCCGAGCGCGAGGGCGACGACGTCCGGCTCAGCCCGCGCAAGAGCTTCGACCGCTGGCGGGAGACCGTCCGCGACCGCTCGCTGCCGTGGACGGAGCAGGAGCGCGCCGAGGTGCTGCAGCTGCGCGGCAACCTGCTCGAGGCGCTCTACGCCCGCTCCCGCAGCATCGTGCGCGCCGCGGAGACCCTGCAGCGCAGCCTGCTGTCCGAGCCGCCGCAGCCGGACTCCCTGGAGATGGCGGTGCGCTACGTGCCCGCCACCCGGGAGGCCCAGGTCGGCGGCGACTGGTACGACGTCTTCGTCCAGCCCGACGGCTCCACGATGCTGGTCATCGGCGACGTCGTCGGCCACGACGTGCAGGCCGCCGCGTGCATGGCGCAGCTGCGCGGGCTGCTGCGCGGGATCGCCTACGACAGCGGCCAGAGTCCCGCGCAGGTGCTCACCCGGCTCGACGCGGCGATCGACGGGCTGCGCCTGGGCGCCATGGCCACCGTGCTGGTCGGCCGGCTGGAGCAGACCGACGACGAGCGCGCGGCCGGGGTCAGCCGCCTGCGCTGGGCCAGCGCCGGCCACCTGCCGCCGCTGGTCGTCGAACCCGACGGGAGCAGCACCGCGCTCACCGGCGGGCGGCCCGGCCTGCTGCTGGGTGTGAGCCCCGAGGCGGTCCGCGCCGACGCCGAGGTGGTGCTCGGGCGCGGCTCGACCGTCCTGCTCTACACCGACGGCCTGGTCGAGCGCCGCGCCGAGGGTTTCGACGACGGCGTCGCCCGGCTGGGGCAGGCCCTCGCCGAGTTGCGCGACCGGCCGGTCGGCGAGGTGTGCGACGAGGTGCTCGCCCGGATGGTCCCCGACGGCGGCGAGGACGACGTCGCGCTGGTCGCCGTCCGCCTGGTCGGCTGAGCGGCCCCTGACCGTGCACTTCCGCGGATCTGCACCGTGCAGATCCGCGGAAGTGCACCGGCTACTCCGGGTCGGAGAACTCCGCCTCGAGGCCGTCGTCCTGCGCGCCGCCGTCGTCGGGCAGCGGGGCGTCGTCCTCGGCCGCCCGCACCTCGGCGTCCGAGGCGTCGGGCGAGGGGTCGTCGACACCGCGCTCGAGCTCGGCGAGCAGGCGCTCCTCGTCCGGGCGCAGCTCGCCATCGCCGAGGTGCTCGCCCGGCTGGCCGGCGTCCGAGCCCGAGGCCATGCCACTGTCGGGGAGGCCGCTGTCGGGGAGGTCGGGATCGGTCATCGCGGGAAGTTGGGCTCGAGGCGCGGCACGATCTGCATCTCCGGCACGAACGCCGCCGGGTGGAGCAGCAGCAGCGTGCGCACGGTGTCGGCCACCGCCGAGGGCGGCATCATCAGGTGCCCGGGGATGCCCCACTGCTCCATCATCGGGGTGTCCATGGCGGCCGGGATGACGGCCTGCACCCGGCACGGGAAGGGCCGCTCGCTGCCGTCGGCCTGCTTCACGGCCTTCTCCCGGAGCTCGCGCTGGATGCAGCGGGTGGCGTTGAGGAAGCCGGCCTTGGAGCCGTTGTAGGCGATCGCGCCGCTGCCGGAGGTGATCGCCGACAGCGACACGATGTGCACGACGTCGGCGCTGCGGCCCTCGGGCAGGTGCTGGACCCGCTTCATGAACTCGCTGGTCAGGAAGACGGGCCCCTCGCAGTTGACCGCCATGACGCGGCGGTAGTCGTCGAGGTCGATGTCGGTGACGTAGCCCGGCCGGTCGATGCCGGCCACGTTGACCAGGACGTCGAAGGCGTCGCCGTGCTGCTCGAAGAGCTGGGCCACCACCGCCCGGCGGCTGGCGTCGTCGGTCACGTCGAGCGCGACGACGTCGGCGCTGCCCCCGGCGTCGGCGACCAGCGCGCGGGTGCGCTCGCTGCCGTCGGCGTCGATGTCCGCGACGACGACGTGCGCCCCGGCCTCGGCCAGCGACACGCACGTCGCCCGGCCCAGCCCGCTGGCCCCGCCGGTGACCAGCGCCACGCGGCCCTTGAGCTCCCCTGCCACCCGTTCCTCCGTCCTCCGGCCGCATGGGGCCGTGATCACGATGCGTCCCCGCCACTCTCGCCGAGACCGCCCCGGCGCGCAGGTCGGGACGCCGCTCAGGCCGGGGAGGACCAGACGTCGGCGAGCGTCACCGTCTGCAGCTGCCGCGACTCCACGAGGCCGAGCAGCTGGTCGAGCACGGTGGTGAGGGCCGGCTGGTTGGCGTGGCCGACGACGATCGCCTGCGCGGCGAACCACTGCTGCGCCGCCGCCATGAGCTCCCCGGCGCCGATCGCCCGGCCGTCGTCGAACGTGCCGTTCCACAGCACGGTGGTGGGGTGGCCGACATTGGCGGCGATCGCGTCGGTGCGCTGGTCGTGCGACCCGAACGGCGGCCGCCAGAACGGGGTGGCCGTCACGCCGAGGGTGCGGCGCATGAAGTCCTGGTTGTGCTGCAGCTCCTCGGCCACCTCGGCGTCGGACAGCGTGGTCACGTCCGGGTGCGACCAGGTGTGGTTGCCGAAGGCGACCTGGCCGGACTCGATGAGCGGCCACAGGTCGCGGGCGTTGTCGCCCCAAGTGCGGTAGCTGCCGTTGGGGAAGAACGTCAGCCGGGTGCCGGTCTCGCGGGCGAGGGTGACCAGCGCCGCGACCACCTCGCCGTTGCTGCCGTCGTCGATGGTCAGGGCGATCTGGTTGCCAGTGCCCGGCAGCCGGTCGACGACGCCGCGGGGCGCGGGGACGGCGACCAGGCCGCCCGGGCCGGTGGGGGTGGCCGGCGCCGCCGGCGGCGGGGCGACGGGATCGGGGGCGCCGAGGTCCATCGTGGCGGCGCCGCGGCCCACGGCCGCACCGGCGAGCCCGGTGGCGAGCAGGAGGAGGAAGCCCCGGCGGTCCACGCGGCGGACGCTAGGTCGGCGTCCCGGCGCGTCCGGTGCAGCGACACGGGGCGGCGGGCGCGCCCGCCACGGTCCGTGGCCTGCCGACTACCGCCTCCTGCGCGGCGGCGGCTCAGGCGGCCGGGACGAGACCGGCCTGCTCGAGGAGGCGCGCCTGCTCGCGGCACCACGGCGACCACTCGTCGCGCTCGGAGTCCTCCTGGCGGCGGCGGAAGTCGGCCCACTCCAGCAGCTCCCACTCCCCCACCTCGCTGGGGTCGGGGTCCGGCGTCCCGCTGAAGCGGCCCAGGTAGACCGGGCAGACCTCGTTCTCGACGACGCCGCGGAACTCCGCGCGGTAGCGGTAGCCGGGCAGCGCCGGGCGCAGGTCGGCCACCTGCAGGCCCAGCTCCTGCGAGGCGCGGCGGGCGATCGCGGCGCCGTCGTCCTCGCCGGGGCCGGGGTGCCCGCAGACGGTGTTGGTCCACATGCCCGGGAAGGTCTGCTTGTCCGCGGCGCGGCGGGTGACCAGCAGCCGGCCGTCGTCGGCGAACAGGTAGGCGGAGAACGCGCGGTGCAGCGGGGTCTCGCCGTGGTGGACCAGCGGCTTGGGCATGGTGCCGATCGGCGTCCCGTCGTCGTCGACCAGCACGATCAGCTCCGCCGCGGTCACCGTCACGTCGCCATCCTCCCCGACGGCGGGGTTCGGGCACGCCCCCGGCCGGGCAAGGGCCGGACATGGAGCGGTTCGAGCGCGACGGCCTGGTCTTCGACGTGCGGGACGGCGGCCCTCCCGACGGCGAGCCGGTGGTGCTCCTGCACGGCTGGCCGCAGGACTCCTCGGCCTACGACCGGATGGCCCCGCTGCTGCACGGTGCGGGCCTGCGGACGCTGGCGCCCGACCAGCGCGGCTACTCCCCCGGCGCGCGGCCGCCCGGGCGGTCGCCCTACCGGCTGCGGGAGGTCGCCGACGACGTCGTGGCCCTCCTCGACGCCGCGGGCCTGGGCAGCGCGCACGTCGTCGGGCACGACTGGGGCGGCATCGTCGCGTGGGCGCTGGGCGCCTGGTACCCCGAGCGGCTGCGCACGCTGACCGCGCTGTCGGTGCCGCACCCCGGCGCGATGGCGCGGGCGGTCCTCACCAGCGACCAGGGGCTGCGCTCGGCCTACGTGGCCGCCTTCCAGGTGCCGGCGCTGCCCGAGCGGCTGCTGCTGGCGGGGAACGGGCGGGCGCTGCGGCAGCTGCTGGCCAGCAGCGGGCTGCCCGACGACGCCGCCGAGCGCTACGTGGCGCACATGCTCGAGCCGGGCGCCCTGTCCGCCGCGCTGGCCTGGTACCGGGCGCTGCCCTTCGGCGCCCGCGACCGGGTCGGCACCGTCACCGTGCCGACCCTGCACGTGTGGAGCACCGGCGACGTCGCCCTCGGCCGCACCGCCACCGAGGCCACCCGCGACCACGTCACCGCGCCCTACCGGCTCGAGGTGCTCGACCGCGTGCCGCACTGGATCCCCGAGGTCGCCGCCGAGCGGACCGCGGAGCTGGTCGTGGCCCACACCCGGACGGCGGCCTGAGGATCAGCCCGGCAGCGGCACCTCCGTCAGCGGCAGCCGCACGAGGAAGCGGGTCTCCCCGGGCCGCGACCGCACCTTGAGCACCCCGCCGTGCCGGGTGGTGACGATCCGCCAGGCGACGTCGAGCCCCAGGCCGGTCCCCTGACCCACCGGCTTGGTGGTGAAGAACGGCTCGAACACCCGCCGCCGGAGCGGCTCGGGGATGCCCGGGCCGGTGTCGACGACCTCGACCACCGCGTTGTCGCCGTCCACGGCCGTGCGCAGGGTGAGCGTGCCCTCCCCCGCCATCGCGTCGAGCGCGTTGTCGATGAGGTTGGTCCACACCTGGTTGAGCTCGGCGGCGTAGGCCGGCACCGGCGGCAGCGACCGGTCGTACTCCTTGACCACATGGATCCCCGGGCCGGTCTTCGCGCTGAGCATGACCAGCGTCGCGTCCAGCCCCTCGTGCAGGTCGGTCGGCTGGTGCGGCGTGCGGTCCAGCTGCGAGTACTGCTTGGCCGCGCCCACCAGGTGGGAGATCCGCGAGGTGCTGTCGAGGATCTCGCCCAGCAGCAGCTCGGTCTCGACGGTGTAGGACAGCCACCGCAGCGCCGGCTCGAGGAAGTCGGCGTCGACGGCGTCGGCGACCAGCTCCAGGGCCGCCGGGTCCAGCCCGGCCGGGACGAACACCGCGGCCAGCTCCCACGGCCGCTCGACGTCGTGGTCGTCGAGCCAGTCGCCGAGCTCGTCCTCGCGGTCTGAGCGCTCCAGCGCGCTGAGCTCGGGCACCGCGCCGATGCCCGCGACGAAGCGTTCCTGCAGCTCGGTCAGCCGCCGCAGCTGCTCGCCGTCGAACCGGCCCTCGGCCAGCAGCGCGAGCTTGTGCCGCATCCCCGCCACCCGCTCGCGCAGCGCGGAGGTGGCCCGCGACGCCGCCGCGGCCGGGTTGTTGAGCTCGTGGGTCAGCCCGGCGGTGAGCTTGCCGAGCGCCAGCAGCCGCTCGCGCTGGCCGACCAGCTCGTCGGAGTTCCGGGTGCCCAGGAACAGTCCCTGCAGCAGGTGGACGGCCATCGGGTACCAGCGGCGGAAGACGGCGGCGAACTCGGCGGCCGGCAGCGCCAGGAAGGTGCAGTCGGTGACCGCGCGCACGGTCGCCGGGTAGACCTGGGTGACCTGGTCGCCGAGGTAGAACTGCACGGCGCCGCTGAACACCCCCGGCTGGTCGGTGCGCACGGTCTCCACCTCGTCGCGGCCCACCCGCCGGGACATGCGCAGGGTGCCCGACAGCAGCACGTAGAAGCACTCGGCCGGCTCCCCCTCGGTGGACACGTCGCTGCCCTCGGGGAAGGTGACGACGTCCCCGGTCTCGGCCACCCAGGCGAGCTGGGCGGGCTGCAGGTCGGTGAAGAGGAACAGCTCGCGCAGCTCCGCGGGGCCCAGGCGGGCCGGCGCGCTCACCGCTCCTCCAGGTACCGGTGCACGAGGGTGACGGCCATGGCGCCCTCGCCGACGGCGGAGGCCACCCGCTTGACCGACTGCGAGCGCACGTCCCCGGCGACGAACACCCCGGGGACGCTGGACTCCAGGAAGTAGGGGTCGCGTTGCAGCCGCCAGCCCGGCGGCCGCTCGCCGTCGACGAGCAGCTCCGGCCCGGTGAGCACGAAGCCGCGGGCGTCGCGTGCCAGCACGCCGTCGAGCCAGTCGGTGCGCGGCTCGGCGCCGATGAAGACGAACAGGTGCGACGTCGGGACGGTCTCGGCCCGGCCGCTGCCGTCGAGGAGCTCGATCTCCTCGAGGTGGTCCCCGCCCCGCGCGGCGGTGACGGTGGTGCCGGTGCGGACGACGACGTTCGGGATGTCGGCGAGCTGCTGCACGAGGTAGTGCGACATCGACGCCTCCAGTGACGCGCCGCGGACGACGAGGGTCACGCAGCTGGCGTGCCGGGAGAAGAACACCGCCGACTGTCCCGCAGAGTTGGCCCCGCCGACGACGTAGACGGGCTGGTCCTTGCAGGCGGCGGCCTCGGTGAGCGCCGAGCCGTAGTAGACGCCGCGGCCGGTGAACCCGTCGGCGCCGTCGGTGGGCAGCGTCCGGTAGGCGACGCCGGTGGCCAGGACGACGGCGTGCGCGGCGATGCTGCCGCCGTCGGCGAAGTGCACCACCCGCGCCGGGCCGCGGACCTCCAGCGCGGTCACCTTGCGGGCGGTGAGCACCTCGGCGCCGAAGCGGGTGGCCTGCCGCCGGGCGCGGTCGGCCAGCTGCCCGCCGGAGACGCCGTCGGGGAAGCCGAGGTAGTTCTCGATGCGGCTGCTCTGCCCGGCCTGCCCGCCGGTGGCCGAGCGCTCGACGAGCACGGTGCGCAGCCCCTCGGAGGCGGCGTAGACGGCGGCGCCGAGACCGGCCGGGCCGCCCCCGACCACGACGAGGTCGTAGAAGTCGGTGCTCGGCTCGACGGTGAGCCCGACCGCGGCGGCCAGCTGCGCCTCGCTGGGCGCCAGCAGGGCGGGACCCCCGGGCGGGACGACGACGGGGACGTCGTCGGGGCCGGCACCGGCCGCGGACAGGATCCGCCGACCGTCGTTCTCCTCGACGCTGTACCAGCGGTACGGGACGGCGTTGCGGGCCAGGAAGTCGCGGGCGGCGAAGGACGGCGCCGACCAGTGGTGCCCGACGAGCTTGACCTCCTCGACGGCGGTGTCCGGGCTGGCCGCCCAGGTCTCGATCATCGCGTCGACCACCGGGTAGAGCTTCTCCTCGGGCGGCTCCCACGGCTTGAGCAGGTAGTGGTCGACGTCGACGAGGTTGATCGCCTGGATGGCGGCGTCGGTGTCGGCGTAGGCGGTGAGCAACGCCCGGCGCGCCCGGGGGAAGAGGTCCATCGCCTGCTCGAGGAACTCGATGCCGTTCATGCCGGGCATCCGGTAGTCGGCGAGCATCGCCGCGACGCGGTCGCCGCGCAGCGTGAGCTCGCGCAGCGCCTCCAGCGCTTCCTCGCCGGAGGACGCCCGCACGACGCGGAAGCGCTCGCCGTAGTGGCGGCGCAGGTCGCGGGCGACCGCCCGGGACACCCCGGGGTCGTCGTCGACGGTGAGCAGGACGGGACGGGCCCGCGCACCGGCCTCGGGGATCTGGGTCATGTGTCCTCCTGGGGCGGGGTGGGCGGGACGGAGCGGCCGTGTCCGTCGCCGTGGCCGTCGCCGACCAGGGCGGCGAGCTCGGCGTCGGTGGGACGGCGCAGCACCCGCCCGGAGCGCCACACCACCACGGGCAGGTCGTCGTCGGTCACGCCGAGGTCGGCGAGCAGGGCGCGGGCGTCGTCGTCGGCCTCGACGTCGACGACGACCGCGGTCAGCCCGGAGCGCTCGGCGAAGCGGCGCAGCCGGGTCGTCTCCCCCGAGCCGCCCCGCCCGACGACGCGCAGGTCGGCCGCGAGCTCGAGCAGGATCGAGCGGCGGACGAGGAAGGCGCGCAGCACGAGCTCCTCCAGCGCCCGGTCCGCGGCGAAGGCCTGCCGGATGCGCGCGTCGGGGACGGTGACCACCTCGGCCGGCCGGAGCACGACGGCGGTGAGGAAGACCGGGCGGTCGCTGAAGAGGTCCAGCTCGCCGAGGAAGCGTCGCGGGCCGTGCACGGACACCACCCGCTGGTCGGCGGAGCCGGAGTGCTCGACCACGGCGACGGCGCCGGAGAGCACCAGCTGGAACTCGTAGCCCGGGTCGCCCTCCCGGAACAGCGTCTCCCCCGGCTGCCACGTGCGGCGGGTCCCGTACCGCGCCAGCAGGGCCACCTGCGCGTCGTCCAGGCGCGGGAAGGCGCCGTCCCGGTCCGGCGTCTCCGGCAGGTCCGGCGGTAGCGGGGGCGCCGCGGGGCGCGCCGGGTCCTCGCCACGTCCGCCCATGGCCGGCAGGACCCGCGCCCCCACGCCGTTCCCCGTGGGGACGGGTAGGGGCCCGGCGTCGGTGCCCGCGAGCAGCGCCGCGGCGAGGGAATCGGCGTCGTGCGGACCGGTGTGCCGGCGCCCGTGCACGAAGAACGTCGGCGTGCCCTCGACCCCGCTGGCCTCGGCGGAGTCGACGTCCTCCTGCACCCGGCGGGCGTGGCGGCCGGCGCCGAGGTCGCGGGCGAACCGCGGGACGTCGAGGCCGATCGCCGCGGCGTGCTCGAGCAGGTCGCCCGGGGTCAGCCGGTCCTGCGCGGCGAAGAGCCGGTCGTGCATCTCCCAGAAGCGGCCCTGCGCGGCGGCGGCCTCGGCCGCCTCCGCGGCGAGCCGGGCGTGCGGGTGGACGTCGACGAGCGGCAGGTGCCGGAAGACGTAGCGCAGGCGGTCGCCGAACCGCTCGCGCACCTCCTCGATCGCGCCCGTGGCCCGGCCGCAGAAGGGGCACTCGAAGTCGCCGTACTCGACCAGCGTGAGCGGCGCGTCGGCCGGCCCCCGGACGTGGTCGCGCGCCGGATCGACGGGCGGGTCGAGCAGGGACGGGCGGGCGGGACCGGGCGGACGGCGGAGGTCGGCGACGCGGAACAGCGCCCAGCCGAGCAGCGCGGCCAGCACGGAGGCGACCAGCACGCCGACCCGCGCCTCGTCCCCCAGCCGATCCCGGCCGCGGAAGGCGAGGTCGACGATGAACAGCGAGATGGTGAAGCCGATGCCCGACAGGGCGGCGCCGCCGGCCAGCTGCAGCCCGGTGAGGCCGGGTGCCAGCGACCCGAGCCGCATCCGCACCGCCAGGGCGGTCCCGGCGAGGATGCCCACGAGCTTGCCGAGGACCAGCGCGGCGACGACGCCGAGCGTCACCGGCGAGGAGGCCGCGGCCCGCAGCGTCTCCGCCGTCAGCGGGACACCGGCGTTGGCCAGCGCGAAGACGGGCAGGATGACGAAGCTCGTCCACGGCTGCCACAGCTGCTGCAGCCGCTCGCCGGCCGACACCGAGCGGTCGATCGACAGCCGCGCCGCGCGGGCGAACCCCGGGTTGGGCGACTGCTGGTAGGCCCGCACCAGCCGGGCGGCGTCGGCCACCTCCTCGCGCCGGGCGCCGTAGGCGGGGGTGAACAGGGCGATGACCACGCCGGCGAGGGTCGGGTGGACGCCGGACTCGACCATCGCCAGCCACACGCCCAGACCGAGGACGAGGTAGGCCGGTCCGCGCCAGACCCGCAGGTACCGCAGCCCGAGCATCAGGGTGAGCCCCAGGACGGCCAGCGCGAGCGGGAGCAGGCGGAGCTCGTCGGTGTAGAAGAGCGCGATGACGGTGAGCGCGCCGACGTCGTCGGCGATCGCGAGCGTGAGCAGGAACAGCCGCAGCGGAGCCGGGCAGGCCGGCCCGACGAGCGCCAGCACGCCGAGCAGGAACGCGGTGTCGGTGGAGATGACCACCCCCCAGGCGGAGGCCGCCTCGTCGCCCAGGTTGAACAGGACGTAGACCAGCGCCGGCACCGCCAGACCGGTGACGGCGGCCAGCGCCGGCACCGCGGCCCGCCGCCGGTCGGTCAGCTCGCCGATGACCAGCTCGCGCTTGATCTCCAGCCCGACGACGAAGAAGAAGAACACCATCAGCCCGTCGTTGACCCAGTGCCGCAGGTCCAGGGCCAGCTCGGCGCCACCCCAGCGGAGGGCGAACTCGGTGTGCCAGAAGGTGGAGTAGCTGTCGCCCACCGGGGAGTTGGCCCACACCAGCGCCGCGACCGCGGCCGCCAGCAGGAGCCCGGCACTCCCGGCCTCCGTCCGCAGCGAGCGCCGCAGCGGCGCGACCCGCGCCAGCAGGCCGCGGCCGCCCGGTGACGACTGCCCGTCCGGGTCCTCCGTCCCCCCGGGTGCGCGCACGGCCGGGACGCTGTCCGCGCTCACCGGCTGGGCTCGCGCGGGTACAGCTGGGGAGCGGCGATCCCGCAGTGCAGGCAGTCCTCTACGGCCAGCCGTTCCCCGACCGCCGGCTCCCCGACGGCCGCCGGCGCCGCGACGAGCGGCCGGCGGACAGAGGCGGCCGCGATCGCCGCGCCGGCGAGCAGCAGCGCGGCGCAGATGGACATCGCCGTCCGGAAGCCGGCATCCAGGGCGGTCGGGTCGGTGTAGTCGTCGCCGCCGATGCCGGCCGCGACGGGGACCACGGCCACCGCGAGCAGGCTCGCGGCCCGTGCGACGGCGTTGTTCACCCCGGACGCGACGCCCGCGAACCGGGTCTCGGCCGAGTCGAGCACGGTCGCGGTGAGCGGCGCGACCAGCAGGGTCAGCCCGGCGCCGAACACCACTGAGGCGGGCAGGACGTCCCGCAGGTAGGACGCGTCCTCACCGACCCGGAGCATCAGCAGCACGCCGGCGGCGGCCAGGACCGGTCCGACGGTCATGGGCAGCCGCGGCCCGATCCGCTGCGCGAGGGCACCGGCCCGGGACGAGAACAGCAGCATCAGCACGGTCAGCGGGAGCAGCGCGGTCCCGGCCAGCAGCGGGCTGTAGCCCGCCACCACCTGCAGCTGCAGGACCAGCAGCACGAACACCACGCCGAGCGGCGCGTACACCAGGAAGGTCACCGCGTTCGCCGCGGTGAACTGCCGGTTGGCGAACAGTGCGGGCGGCACGAGCGGGTGCCGCGACCGGCGCTGGACGACGGCGAAGGCGACCAGCGCCGCCACCCCCGCGACCCCCGACACCGCGACGGCCGCGCCCTGTCCGGTCCCCCCGGCGGCGGTCAGCGCGTAGGTCAGCCCACCCAGGCCGGCGACGACCAGCGCCGTCCCGGTCCAGTCCAGGCCCGGCGCGGCGGCGGGGTCCCAGGTCTCGGGGACGTGCTTCGCGGCGACGACCACGATGAGGACGGCGACCGGGAGGTTGACGAGGAAGACCGCCCGCCAGCTCCACTCGACCAGCCAGCCGCCGAGGAAGGGGCCCACGGCGCCGGCGACGCCGCCGAACCCGGACCACGCGCCGATCGCCGCGGCCCGGTCCTCGCCCGCGAAGGACGCCGAGATGATCGCCAGGCTGCCCGGCGTCAGCAGCGCTCCCCCGACGCCCTGCAGCGCCCGGGCCAGCACGAGGGTGGTCACGTCCGGCGCGAGGCCGCACAGCAGCGAGGCCGCGGCGAACCAGACGACCCCGATGACGAACACCCGGCGCCGGCCGAACCGGTCGCTCAGGGACCCGCCCAGCAGGATCAGCGAGGCGAGCGTGAGCGTGTACGCGTTCACGGTCCACTGCAGGCCCGTGAACCCAGCGTCCAGGTCGGCCCCGATCCGCTCCAGGGCCACGTTGACCACGGTGCCGTCCAGCAGCGCCAGGCTCGACCCGAGGACCGTGGTCAGCAGCACCCAGCGTCCCTGCGGCGTGCCCATCCGCAGCCCGCCGGCCGGGGCCGGCTGCACCCGGGACGTCACCTGAGCGCCACCTCGTTCCCTGCCCGTGCCGGGCAACGGGAGGTCCGCTGCTCCGAGGCCCGGCGACGTCGGCGGATGCCTGTGGACGCGAGCCTCGTCCCGGGGTTCTCGGCCTGTCAATCACCGCCCCCGGGCGGCGACCTCGTCCTCGTGGGTCAGGCCCGCGGCGGGAAGCGCGGCGGGCAGGCCCTCGTCGTGCCGCCGGTAGCGGGTGACCGCACCGTCGGCGACCCGGAAGGACGACGCGACGACCGCCCGGCCGCGCTCCGCGCCGGTCGCCGGGTCGGTCCAGGTGGCGTCCTGCTTCACGACGACCGCGCCGTCGGCACCGCAGAACCAGCGGAGCGGCCGGGACGTGAAGCCGGCGCGCGCCATCCACGGACCCAGCACCTCACGCCCGCGCACGCTGCCGCGCGGGCCGGCGATCTCCAGGTCCGGCGCCGACAGCGCCGCTGCGGCGCCGGCGTCGGCCCGGTCCACCGCGTCCAGCCACGCCTCGACGACCGCCAGCTGCCCCCTCATACCGGCGACCGTAGCGGCCGGTCACCACCCGATGCAGAGATGTCTTTGCAAAGACACCTCTGCACCCGTAGCCTCGGGCCATGGCCGAGCCGCCTCCCGAGGAGACCGTCGACGTCACCGACCCGCGCACCCTGCGCGCGCTCTCGCACCCCCTGCGGACGGGCCTGCTCGCACTGCTGCGGTCCGAGGGCCCCTCGACGGCGTCCCGGCTCGGCCAGCGCCTCGGCGAGAGCAGCGGGACGACCAGCTACCACCTGCGCCAGCTGGCCGCCCTCGGCTTCGTCGAGGAGGTCGCCGGCCAGGGCACCGCGCGGGAGCGCTGGTGGCGGGCGAGGCACCGCAGCACCCGGTGGCGCACCGAGGACCTGGTGGCCCAGCCCGGCGGCCGGGAGGTCGTCGAGGAGCTGACCCACCAGTCCCTGGGCCGCCAGCGCCGGATGCTGGCCGCGCACGCCGAGCAGCGGGAGGACCTCGAGCCGGTCTGGCGCGACGCCGTCTCGCTCAACGACTGGGCGCTGCACCTCTCCCCCGCGGGCGTCGCCGCGCTGACCGAGGAGCTCAACGGCGTCCTCGCCCGCTGGCGCGCCGAGCGCGAGGAGCCCGGCCAGCCCCTCGTGCACGTGCTCCTGGACCTGTTCCCCCTGACCGAGGACCCGGCGTGACGGCGCCGCTGACGGTCGCGGCCGCCGGGCGCCGCTTCGTCGGCCTCACCGCGCTGCGCTGGCTGCCCATCGGCCTGGCCGCGCCGGTGTCGGTGCTGCTGGCCGCCTCGCGCGGGCTCTCCCCCGCCGACATCGGGGTCGTCGTCGCCGTCTACTCGCTGGTCACGCTGCTGCTCGAGCTGCCCACCGGCGGGCTGGCCGACGCCATCGGCACCCGGCAGGTGCTCGTCCTCTCCGGCCTGGCCACCACCGCCGGGCTGCTGACGTCGGCGGTCGCGCAGAGCACGGCGGTCTTCGCGGTGGCCTGGGCGCTCAAGGGCGTCGGGCGGGCGCTGGACTCCGGCCCGCTCGAGGCCTGGTACGTCGACGCCGTCCGCGCCGCCGACCCCGACGCCGACGTGACCCCGGGGCTGTCCCGTGCGGGCGCGGCCGACGGCGCGGGCCTGTGCCTGGGCGCGGTGCTCGGCGGGCTGCTGCCGCTGCTCGGCGGCGGGCTGCTCGTGCTGCCCGTCCTGGTGGCGGCGGCGCTCGCGCTGGCCGGGATGGCCGCGGTGGCGCTGCTCGTCGTCCCGGTCGGTGCGGCCCGCGGGTCCGGCGTGGCCGCGCTGCGGGCCGGGATCGCACTGGTCCCGGCCGTCGTCCGGGACACCGCCCGACTGGTCACCCGCGACGCTCAGCTGCGGCGGGTGCTGGCGATCTCGCTGCTGGTCGGCTGCACGCTGAGCACCCTGGAGCTGGTGGGGCCGCTGCACGTCGCGGCGCTCACTGGCAGCGGGACGGAGGGCGCGGCGGTGTTCGGCGTCGTCATGGCGGTCTCCTACGCGGCCGCCGGCGTCGGCGCGCTGCTCGCGCCGCTCGCCCGGCGCGGCGCCCGCGGGTCGGCCGGCCGGGCGACGGCGGGCCTGGCGGTGCTCGGCGCGGTCGCCGTCGCGCTCGTGCCGCTCGGCGGTGCGCCGGTCCTGGGCTGCCTGTTCGCCGTCTTCTACGTGTCGAACGCCGCGGCCTGGCCGCTGTGGAAGGACGTCCTGCACGCGCGGGTGGCCGCCGGACAGCGGGCGACCGCGCTGTCGGCGTCCTCGCTGGCCCTGCAGGTCGGCGGGCTCACCGCGAGCCTGCTGGTGCTGCGGCTCGCCGACGCCGTCGGCACCTCCGCCGGCTTCGGGGTGGCCGCGGGCGCCCTGGTCCTCGTCGGGCTGGTGTCGCTCGGCCTCCGCTCGCGCACGGAGACGCCCGCCGCGGTGGCGTGACCGGGCTCGCCGGTTGCCGTCCGGCGACGCGGGTAGCGCCTGGGCATGGCTGATCTCCCCAGCGCCCATCTCCGCGGCCTGAAGGTCGCCGTCACCGGTGCGAGCGGCAACGTCGGCACGGCCCTGCTGCGGCGGCTGACCGCCCCGGGAAGCGGCGTGGCCGAGGTCCGCGGGCTGGCCCGCCGGCAGCCACCGGACGTCGAGCCCTACACCTCGGTCACCTGGTACACCGCCGACCTCGGCGAGACCACCAGCGAGCAGGCGCTGACCAACCTGTTCGAGGACGTCGACGCCGTCGTCCACCTCGCCTGGGCGCTGCAGCCGGGGCGCCGGACGAACGAGCTGCACAAGGCGAACGTCGACGGCACCCGCCGGGTCATGCGCGCCGCGGTGGCCGCCGGGGTGGAGCACGTGGTGCACATGTCGTCGCTGGGCGCCTACGCCGCCGGTGGCGGCGACCGGCCGGTGGCCGAGGACTGGCCGGTGACCGGCATCCCGAGCTCGCAGTACAGCCGGCAGAAGTCCGAGGCCGAGCGGGTCGTGCGCGAGGTCGTGGGCCGCAGGCAGGACGTCACGCTGACCGTCGTCCGGCCGACGCTGGTGCTCCAGCCGGAGGCCGCGAGCGAGATCGGCCGCTACTTCCTCGGGCCACTGCTGTTCGGCGCCGCCCGGCTGGTGCCCGGCCAGGTCGCCTCGCTGCTGCCGCTGCCCCTGCCGTCGCTGCGGGTCGGGTTCGTGCACGCCGACGACGTCGCCGACGCGATCACCCGCATGCTCGACCGGCGCGCGCCGGGCCCGTTCAACCTCTCCGCCGACCCGGCGCTCGACGCCGACGGGATCGCGCGAGCACTGGGCACCACCCGGGTCCCGGTTCCGGCGATGGTGCTGCGCGCCGGGCTGAGCGCGGCGTTCCACGCGCGACTGGTCCCCACCGAGCCCGGCTGGCTGGACCTCGGACTGCAGTCCCCCGTGCTCGAGACCGCCCGCGCCCGCACGCAGCTGGACTGGCAGCCGGCCCACCGCGGCGACGACGTCCTGCGCCAGTTCGTGACCGCGCTCGGCCGTGGCGACGGCGGCCCCGGCCCACTCCTGGCCGCGAACGGCGGCCGCGAGCACGACCCGGCCGGCGACCCGCGGAACGTGCCCAACCCCCGCTGACGCTGCTTCCCTGTCGGCCCGAGCCGCGGCCCGGCCCCACGGGGTCGGGCCGCGGCCTCCGTCTCGTGGGCGCTCGTCCGGCGGACGCAGGTCCCGCTGGCTCCCACCCCTCCCACCCCCACCACCAGCTGCGCCTCTGACCTGCGGTTCTTCCGTCCACAGCCGTTGTGCGACGTTCTGTTCGAACGTATGATCGAGTGCGTGACGGGATCCTCGACGGCGGTGCTCGACCCGCCGGCCACGACGCCTCCGGGCGTGGGCTGGGCGTCCGGTCCGCTGGCTGAGGTGCAGGCCGCCAGCCGGGAGATCTCGCGTCAGACGGCGCTGCGGTACCGGGCGATCGCCGCGTTCGCCGCCACCCGCCCGGCCTCGGCCGACCGGGCGCCGGGCGAGCCCGGGACGATGTCGGCCGAGCGGTGGGCGGCGCGGGCCGACGTGCTGCGGCCGGTGAGTGAGTGGGCCACCCAGGAGCTGGTCATCGCACTCGACGTCACCAGCCAACGCGCCGAGGACGAACTCGAGCGCGCCCTGCTGCTCGACCAGCGACTGCCCCTCGTCCTCGACGCCCTCGAGGCCGGGGTGCTCCACCCCGGGCACCTGTGGTGCCTGCTCGAACACGTCGCGCCCATCGGCGACGACGCGCTGCGCACCCGGATCCAGGCCGAACTGCTGGACTGGATGGGCGCCCGGCACCGGGTCACCACCCCCGCCCAACTCGGCGACCGGGTGCGCCGCGTGGTGGCCCGGCACAACGCCCGCGACGCCGCCCGCCACCTCACCGACGCGATCCGCCGCCGCGGCGTGACGGCCCGGCCCGACCGGTGCGAGGGCATGAGCGTGGTCTCGGCGCTGCTGACCACCCCGGAGGCCGCGGCCCTGGTGGCCGCACTCGGCGCCTACGCCGACGCACTGCCCGCCGACGGGCGCAGCCGCGGGCAGACGATGGCCGACTGCCTGCTCGACCTGGTACTGCGCCCCAGTGAGACCGACCTGCCGCCGGTGCAGGTGGTCCTGTCGGTGATCGCACCGCTGGGGGCGCTGCTCGGCGGGGACCAGCCGTGCGAGATCGACGGACAGGTGGTGCCCGCCGAGACGGTCCGCGCGCTGCTGGCCGCCCTCACCGGGCACCCGCTGGTCACCACCACCGCCCCCGCCTACGACGACGCCACTGAGGACGCCACAACCGACGCCGCCGCGACGGACGAGGATGCGGCCGGCTCCATCCCCGACGGTGCCGTCCTCACCGAGGACGAGCACTTCGCCCGCTGGGCCGAGGACCTCGAGCGCCGCATCCTCGCCGGCGAGTTCGACGACCGGCCCGCACCCTGCTTCCCCGACGAACCACTCCCCGATCCCGGCGCCCGTGACCCCGGCGCCTCACCCGGCCCCGACTCCTCACCACCTCCGCACCCAGCCGGTCCCCCGGATGGCTGGTGGGCGCGCGCCGACCGCGCGATCGAGGACGCCGGGGATGCCGTCCTCGCCGCCCAGCAGGCCCTCGGCCGCGCCCACCGGCTGGTGGCCACCGCCGCCCGGGCCGACGCCGCCGACGAGACCGCCTGGGCGCACAGCGCCGCCGGGCGGGTCACCGCCGCCCCCGACGCCCTCACCGCCCTCGGTGCCGTCACCGACGAGGCCCGCCAGGCGCTCGCCGACCTGCTGGCCACCACCGGCGGCGGCGGGCTGGCCGACCGCCCCCGCCTGGTCCTCACCGACGCGCTGACCGGCGCCCTGCTCGGCCTCACCGACCTGCCCGAGCTCCGCCGCATCGGCACCTGCGGCCGCCCCGCCTGCCGCCGCCGGCCCGAGCACTGCGACCACGACCTCACCGGCCGACCCGGACTGCGTCCGCCGGCCGAGAGCCCCGGCTACCGCCCCGGCGCCGCCCTCGACCGACATGTCCGCGCCCGCGACCGCCGCTGCCGCTTCCCCGGCTGCCGCCGCCGCGTCCCCCGGACCGGCGAACTCGACCACGCCGTCGCGTGGCCGGCCGGGCCCACGTCCGCCGCCAACCTCACCGGCTACTGCACCGGCCACCACCGCGGCAAGCACCAGGCACCCGGCTGGCGGCACACCCTCGCCCCCAACGGCACCCTCACCGTCACCACCCCGAGCGGCCTGACCGCGAGCACCGAGCCACCGCCCTACTGACCGGGAGTGACGGGCGGGCCGGGCGCTACGGGAGGTTGAGCTGCCAGGACACCCCGAAGCGGTCGTTCACCCACCCGAAGCGACGGCTGAACCCGTAGTCCCCGAGCGGCATCAACACCGCACCGCCATCGGAGAGACCCGCGAACAGCCGGTCGAGCTCCTCCTCCGACACGACGTCGACGAACAACGAGAGGGACGGCGTGAAGGTGAAGTCGTGCACCGGCGGGCTGTCGAAGCAGCGGAAGACCTGACCGGCGATGGAGAAGGTGGCCTGCTGCACCGTCCCCTCGGGTCCCTGCCCGTCGGGGCCCCACCGGTCGAGGGTGAGGACGCGCGCGTCGTCGAACAGCGAGGTGTAGAGCTCGATCGCGCGTTCCGCGTCGCCGGTGAACATGAGGAAGGGCGTCACCTGCTGGGGCATGACGGCAGGCTAGGGCAGTCCCCGCTCAGGCATCCGAGGACGACGTCCACGCGCCGACGCTGCGGCCGGTGGCAGCGAAGACCTCGGCCGCCCGCTCGGCACGCAGGGCCACGAACAGGCCCTCGGCCTCGGCGAGCACCACCTCGGGGCTGTCCTCGGCCACCAGCCGGGCACGGGCGGTGGTCCGCCGGCCGACGGTCTCGCCCATCTCGGCGGTGAGCAGCAGCGGGACCCCGAGGTGTACCGGGCGCCGGTAGGTCACCGTGAGCGTGGCGGTCAGCCCGCCGCGGCCGGCGGCACGGAGTGCACGGGCCAGGACGTGGTCGAGCAGCGTGGCCACCACGCCGCCGTGCACCAGCCCGGGCGGCCCCTCGTGCGGCTTGCCCACGGTGACCCGCCCGGTCGCCGTCCCGTCGGGGGTGTCCGAGGCGACGAGCGGCGGCGCCACCGGGCTGCCGGGGCCGTAGACCGGGCTGTACCAGCGCTCGCCGGTCTCGGGGTCGTCCACGCGGGCGATCTCGTGCAGGTCCCGGCCACGCGCCCGCAGCCGCGCGGCCAGCTCCCGCGCGGCGACGGCCGCGGCGGCCAGCTCGGCGTCGTCGACCTCGGTGCGGACGGCGGCGTCGACCAGTTCGCGCAGCGCGTCGCCCAGTTCCCCGACGGCGGCCCGCCGGGCGGCCCGCTCCTCCGGGGAGAGCTCAGCCACGCGGCATGCCGGCCGCGCGCAGCAGCCCGCCGCCGACGATCACCCGCTGCACCTCGCTGGTGCCCTCGTAGAGGCGGTACAGCCGGGCGTCGCGGTAGAAGCGCTCGACCGGCGTGGTCCGCAGGTAGCCCAGCCCGCCGTGCACCTGCACCGCGCGGTCGGTGGCCCGGCCGACCATCTCGCTGCACCACAGCTTCGCCGACGACGGCCCGATCGAGGTGTCCTCGCCGGAGTCGTAGCGGGCGGCCACCTCGCGCACCATCGCCCGGCCCGCGAGCCACTCGGCGTGCATGTCGGCGATCAGCGCCTGCACCAGCTGGAACCGCCCGATCGGTGCGCCACCCTGCTTGGCGGTCGCCGCGTAGGCCACCGACTCGTCGAGCACCCGCTGCGCCATCCCCACGCACAGCGCCGCGATGTGCAGCCGGCCGCGGGAGAGCACGGTGAGCGCCTTGGCGTAGCCGCGGCCCTCCTCGCCGATCAGCGCGTCGGCGGCCACGTGCACGCCGTCGAAGAACACCTCCGACGTCCAGGCGCCCGACTGGCCCATCTTCTTGTCCTTCGGCCCGAGCGTGACCCCGGACGCCTTCGCGTCGACGACGAAGCTGGAGATCCCCCGGCCGCCCTTCTCCGCCGGGTCGGTCCGGGCGAAGACGACGAACAGGTCGGCCAGCGGCGCGTTGGTGATGTAGCGCTTGGCGCCGCTGATCACCCAGCCGTCGCCGTCGCGGCGGGCGCTGGTGCGCAGGCCGGCGGGGTCGGAGCCGGCCTCGGCCTCGGTGAGGGCGAAGGAGCCGATCAGGTCACCGGCGGCCAGCCGCGGCAGGTAGGCCTTCTTCTGCTCCTCGCTGCCGAAGCGCGCGATCACCTGCCCGGCGATGCCGTTGTTGGTGCCGAACAGCGAGCGGAAGGCCGGCGTCGTGTACCCGAACTCGAAGGCGAGCTCGACGTCCTCGCTCATCGAGACGCCCAGGCCGCCGTACTCCTCGGGCAGGGCGTAGCCGAACAGGCCCATGTCCGCGGCAGCGCCGCGCAGCTCCTCGGGGATGCGGTCGTCGAGGTCGATCTCCTCCTCGCGCGGGACGACCACCTCCCGCACGAGCTGGCGAACCGCGTCCCGGATCTGCGTGAAGTCCTCGGCGTCCACGTCCCCATGGTGCCGCCTCCAGCGGCTCCTCGACGACCCGGGGGTGCAACACCTGGCCGTTGGTGTTGCAGATCAGGACCGCGGACTGACGGTCGCCGGTCGAGCACTCCCCGTTGCCGGTCACCGTGAGCCGCACTAGCGTCACCCACGGCACCCGAACCAGCGGCGCCGCGTCCACTCCCGGAGTACCCGTGCACCTCTCCGTCGCCGTCGTGCCCGCTCCCGGCCAGGTCGTCGTCCGCATCACCGGCGACGCCGGCCGCCCGACGCTCCCCCGCCTCGCCGCCGGCCTCACCCGGGCCGCCGAGCACGGCACCGCCAGCGTCGTGGTCGACGTGGCCGGCGCCCGGTTCCGCGACGGCGCCGCCCTGCGGACCCTCGCCGGCTTCAGCGACACGCTCACCGCCGCGGGACGGCAGTGCCGCGTCGTCGGCGCCCCGGCGGTCACCCGGCGCCTGGTGGCCGAGGCCGGCCTCGCCGGCGTCCTCGAGCTCGACGGCCCGCTCACCGGCGCGGACCCGGTGCTGCCGCGGTCGCGGCCGACGGCCGACGTCCCCGCCGCGGCGGAGTGGCGGCCGCCGGCGCGCGAGGAGGCCCGGCGCCCCCGTCCGGCGGCGCACCCCATGCGGGGACCCGCCGGAGTGGCCCTCCGGCGGATCCCCGTCCCCCTCGACCGCTGGCGCTGACGCCGGCGGCGGGACCTCAGGCGAGGGCGTCCAGGCGGGCCATGTCCTCGTCGGACAGGGTCAGGCGCGCCGCGCCCATGTTCTCGGTCAGGTGGTCCACCGACTTCGTGCCCGGGATGGGCAGCACCACCGGGGACTTCCGCAGCAGCCACGCGAGCGCGACCTGCGCGGGGGTGGCGTCCAGCTCACGGGCGACGTCGGCGACCGGGCTGTGCGGCGCGGCGAGGTCACCGGTCGCGATCGGGAACCACGGGATGAACGCGATCCCGTTCTCCGTGGCGTAGTCGAGGACGTCCTGCGACTGCCGGTTGGTCAGGTTGTAGAGGTTTTGGACGCTGACGACGTCGACGATGTCCCGCGCCGCGCGCAGCTCGTCGACCGAGACCTCGGAGACGCCGATGTGGCGGACCTTGCCCTCGTCCTGCAGGTCCTTGAAGGCGCCGAGCTGGTCGGCCAGCGGCACGTCGGTGTCGATGCGGTGCAGCTGGATGAGGTCGATCCGCTCGACCCGCAGGTGGCGCAGCGACAGCTCGACCTGCTGCCGGAGGTAGGCCGGGCGGCCGACGGGCGTCCAGATGCCGGGGCCCTGGCGGGTCAGGCCGGCCTTCGTCGCGATGACCAGGCCCTCGGGGTACGGGTGCAGGGCCTCGGCGATGATCTGCTCGCTGACGAACGGCCCGTAGGAGTCGGCGGTGTCGATGAGGTCGACCCCCTGCTCCACGGCGGCCCGGACGACGCGGACCGCGCCGTCGCGGTCGGCCGGCTCGCCCCAGACGCCGGGGCCGGGCAGCTGCATGGCGCCGTACCCCAGCCGGTGGACGGTGAGGTCGCCGCCGATGGCGAAGGTGTCGGCAGGTGCGGTCGCGGTCATGGACCCTCCCGGGTGCGCGGTGGCCCCCGGCCGGCTGCCCGGGGCCTCGTCGTCGCCAGCACGACGGTCCGCGCCGCTCTTCCCGGAGGGCCGGGATGTGACCGGCGACACGCAGACGAGAGGACGGCGATGGGCGAGATCCTGGTGCTCCGGCACGGCGCGACGGAGTGGAGCAGGAGCGGTCAGCACACCGGCGTGACCGACCTGCCGCTGCTGCCCGAGGGCGAGGAGCGGGCCCGCTCGCTGGCCCCGGCCCTGGCGCAGCGGCACCTCGTCGAGGTGTGGGTGAGCCCGCGGCAGCGGGCCCGGCGCACCGCCGAGCTGGCCGGGCTGACCGCCACCGCCGTCGACGAGGACCTCGTCGAGCTCGACTACGGCGGCTACGAGGGCCGCACCACCGCCGAGATCAGCGACGAGCTCGGCCGCGAGTGGTCGGTCTGGCGGGACCCGGTCGTCCCGGGCGAGACGCCCGGGGAGACCCTCGAGGGGGTCGGGAAGCGGGTCGACCGGGTGCTCGAGCGCGCCCGCGCCCGGCTCGACGACGGCGACGTCGCCCTCGTCGCGCACGGCCACGTGCTGCGGGTCCTCACCGCGCGCTGGCTGGGTCTCGAGCCCGCGGCGGGGGCGCTGTTCGCGCTGCCGGCCGGCGCCTACGGCGCGCTCGGCCACGAGCACGCGCGCCCCGTCCTCACGGGGTGGGGACTGGGCTGACCTCCACCGGCCCAGCGACGGCGGGCGCCGCGGGCCGGCCGAAGAGCCACCCCTGGGCGAGGTCGGCGCCGAGCGCGGCGGCCTCCTCGGCGACCTGCTCGGTCTCCACCCCCTCCGCGACGACGACCGCCCCGAGCCGGTGCGCGTGCTCGGCCACCGTGCGCACCACCGCGCGGGCGCCCTCGTCGGGCAGCGCGGACACCAGCGCGCGGCCGAGCTTGACGACGTCGGGACGGACGACGTCGAGCAGCGAGCGGCTCGACCACCCGGCGGCCACCTCGTCGAGGGCCACCCGCCAGCCGTGCGCGCGGTAGGACTCGAGGACGGCGAGCAGGTGCCCGCGGTCGGCGACGGCGGCCCGCTCCCCCACCTCGAGCACCAGCTGCCGCGGCCGCAGGCCGGCGGCCTCCAGCGCCGCGGCGGTGCTGGCGAGGTCGGCGTCGGGGTGCAGCACCGAGGTCGGCTGCGTGTTGACGAACAGGTCGGCCTCCCCCAGCCAGCCGGCCGCCCCGGCGATGGCGCACTCGCGGCCCACCCGGTCCAGCCGCGGCAGCCACCCGGCGGAGTCGGCGACGAAGAACAGGTCGCCGCCGTCGACGGTGCGCCCGTCGGAGTCGCCCCGCAGCAGCGCCTCGTGCGCGACGACGGCGCGGTCGGCCAGCGCGACGACCGGCTGGTAGGCCGACCACAGCTCCGCCTCGGCCAGCACACCGACCTCCGCGGTGACCGCCCGGCGCGCCAGCTCCTGCGCCAGCGTCGGCGCGGTGAGCAGGCCGGTCACGAGCGCGGTGTACTCCCCGGCCGGGTCGGTGGCCACCCGCACCGCCTCGGCCTCGGCGCCGGTCAGCGCGCGGGAGAGCCGGTCGAAGAACAGCTCGACGCCCACGCCCTCGCGCTCGTCGGACAGGTCGAGCAGGCCCGGCGCCGAGAACACCGACAGCCCGACCGAGCGGGCCACGGCGGCCACGGCGGGCAGCACGTTCTCCTCCGCGGTCGCCAGCAGCACGCGGGTCGCGGCCTCGGGCAGGGGCCACTGCTCGCGCCGCCGCGCCGCACCGATCGGACTCGCCACGCGCAGCAGGATGACCGACCCGCCGAGCGGGGGCGGGCAGGCGCGCGGACCGGCTCCGGCCGGGATCGGTAGCGCGTCGCGGACCTGCCTCAACGGGCGCCGGAAGCCCTAGTGTCGGTCCATGACCGCACTCGTCACCGAGCCGCCGACGCGCTCAGGCCGCGGCGGCCGCCCGCGGGACCCGAGCCGCGACGACGTCATACGCGCAGCGATCCTGCAGCTGCTCGGCGAGGTCGGCTACGGCGCGCTGACGATGGACGCCGTCGCCGCGGAGGCCGGCGTCGGCAAGGCGACGATCTACCGCCGCTGGCGCACCAAGCAGGACCTCGTCGTCGACACCGTCTCCGACCTCAACCGGGCCTGGACGGTCACCGCCGACACCGGGTCGCTGGAGGGTGACCTCCGCTCGCTGGTGCACCGGATGGTGGAGATGATGGCCAGCCCGGTCGGGGCGGCCACCCGCTCGCTGCTGGCCGCGATGCAGCACGAGCCGGCGCTGATCGAGGCGTTCCGGGACGGGCCGCTGGCGGTGTGGCGGCGGGCCTACGACGAGCTGTGGGCCCGGGCGCAGGCCCGCGGCGAGGTCGGCCCGGGGCTGCCCCAGTCGATCCCGGCCGAGGCCACCACCGCGCTGCTGGTGCAGCGCTGGCTGGTCACCCGCGAGCCGGTGGACGCCGCCTACGCCGACGCGGTGCTCGAGACCATCGTGCTCCCGCTGGTCCGCCGGGCCGGCTGAGCCCCACCGGCAGGCCGGTCACCAGCACGCCCCTCACCAGCCCAGCGTGCCCGGCTCGCCCTTGAACGGTCCGACGACGTCGCCGGTGATCCAGCCGCCGTAGAAGTCCCCGGCCTGCGCGCGCACCTGCTCACCGTCGACCAGCGCCCGCTCCACCTTGCTCGGGTAGAACGCCACCGCGCCGCGCAGGTGCTCGTAGCCCGGCGTCGGCTGCTCGTAGGACCAGCCCACCGACGGGTACCGCCGGCCGCCGACGACGGCGTCCCAGTAGGTCGCCTGGCCCTTCCACTCGCACCACGACGAGCCCCGGCCGCGCTCCAGCACCCCGGGGACGACGTCCTCGCGGGGCACGTAGTAGACCGGCGGGTGGCTGGTCTCGCAGACCCGCACCGCCCGGGTGGTGTCGGCGACGACCTCTCCACCGAGCTCCACGACGACGCGGCGGGGCGTGACCTCGGCCGAGGGCGGGCGCGGGTAGTCCCACACCGACTCCTGGCCGGGACCGACGGGATCCCGCCCGGGTGCGCGCACGGGGTCGCTCAGTCCCCGCGGTGGCGGACCTTCTGGACGACGACGAGCGTCACCAGGAGGCCGAGGGCGCCGATGGTCGCCTTGCCGGCGGTCGAGGTCAGGAACCGCTGGACGGCGTCCCTGCCCTGGGCCTTGAGCCGCGTCGGGCTGCCCCGGTAGGCGAGGTGGTCCAGGGTCGCCGCCAGCGACTCACGGGCGGCGTCGATCTCCAGCTGGATCTCTCGAGGGTCGCGAGGCACGGGCGACAGCCTGCCAGACAGCGCGCCGACCGGCCCGTTCCGCGGATCCCGGGCACCCGGCCGGGCGACCGGTCCTACACTCGGCGGCCACGCGGGAGTGGTGTAACGGCAGCCACGCCAGACTTAGGATCTGGTGCCCTCGGGCGTGCGGGTTCGACTCCCGCCTCCCGCACTCGACGGGTCCTCAGCGCAGGGAGACGGTCAGCTCGACCTGCGGCGAGGGCAGCTCCGGGTCGTCGGCGTCGACGACGGCGAGCAGGTCCACCCGGTCGCCGTCGATCCCGCGCAGGGCCAGGCCCTCGACCTTGACCACGCGGCCCTCCACCTCCGGGACCGGCGCGACGTCGAGCACCCGCCCACCGTCGGCCAGGACGAGGGCGGTGGCCACCACGGGGCCGTCGTCGACGGCGTTGGGCGTGTCCTCCGCCGCGGCCGACAGCAGCTCCCGCCCGTCGGGCAGCGCGACGGCGTCGGTGACCGCCAGCCCGACGCCGGCCACCTCCCCGAGGTCGAGCACGTGCACCGCGCCCAGCCGCACCGACCCGGGATCGGCCCGCCCCAGCAGCACCGCGACGAGGTCCGCGAGCGAGACCTCCACACCGGCGCTCGGCACCCCGGCCGCGAGGTTGCCGCGCTGGTACCAGCGGAGGACGTCGCCGGCGCGGCTGGCCCCCTCGAGGTTGAGCTGCCCGGCCGGCACACCCAGGCGGCCGGCGACCGCGGCGTGCAGCGGCCCGAGCTCGGCCGCCCGCACCGAGGGCCGGTCGCCGTCGAGGGTGACCAGCACCCCCCGCGTGCGCCGGGCGGTCGAGCCCGAGCCGAGCAGCAGGACCGCCTCCCGCCCGTCGGCCTCCACGGGGCAGGCGGTCTCGAGGTCGGGCTTGAGCGACTTGGTGCCGGCCGCCTCGGAGAAGCGGTCGTGCCCCTCGACCGGCGGGAACAGCCGCACCGGCACCACACCGGCCGGGCGCTGCCAGGCCGCGGAGGTGGCGTCGTCCTGGGCCACCAGCCAGCCGTCGCCGAGCGGCGCCAGCCCGGAGGCGGCGGTGACGGGCGTCCCGTCGTCGAAGCGCAGGCCGCGCACAGCGGTGAGGTCGACGCGCACGGACCTCCCGTGCCCAGCGGAGGACCGGGTCACGCCGGTCAGATCACACGACTGTCTTTCCGCAGGTCAGCACGCTGGGACCGGGGGAACGCGGCTGCACGGCCGCCGGGGCCGACGTAGTCTCGGGAACGGTCGGCCGGCCGCACGACGGGGTGCCCGGGGCCGGCCCTCTTCCCCGCACGCCGTCCCCGGACACGACCCGTCGGAGCTCATGACCTCCCCCCGCACCGAGACCAGCACGTCCCCCGGCAGCACTCCCGAGCCGGTCCCCGACAAGCCCCGCACCTCGCTGACCGTCACCCAGGTGGCCGCCGGCGCCCTCGCCGCGGTGTCCGCGGCGGTGCTCGCCTCCTTCTTCGGCGTCGCCGGCACCGTGATCGGCGCGGCCCTCGTCAGCGTCGTCAGCACGGTCGGCTCCGCGCTGTACAGCGCGTCGCTCAACCGGACCAGCGAGAAGCTGCGGAAGACCCGCGAGCAGCTGGCCACCCGGCCGGCCCCTGCGCCCACCCGTGAGCTCCCCGCCTCGGGCGGTGCGCCGACCCGCGAGCTGCCCGCCTCCCTCGACCCGCGCCGGGCCCCGGCGCCGAGGCGGCGGATCCGCTGGCCGCGGGTGGCCGTGTACGCGGTCGCGGTGTTCGGCCTCGCCATGGGCATCGTCACCGGCATCGAGCTGGTCGGCCGGCAGCCGGTCTCGGCGCTGGTCGGCGGGACCGACACCTCGTCGTCGTCCACGACGATCGGCGAGCTGTCCAACGCCTCGTCCTCGCGCGACGTGACGCCGTCGGACCCGACCGACCCTGCCGACACCCCCACCGAGGCACCCGCCTCGGACACGCCGGAGGACGGCGCGGAGGAGTCGGCTCCCCTCAGCGACGGGCCGGAGGAGTCCGCGCCGGCCACCGAGAGCGGCAGCGAGGACGACGACTCCGAGGAGTCCGCGCCGGCCGAGCCGTCGACGCAGGCGCCGCAGACCGGGTCGGGCAGTGACACGGACACCGGCTCGGACAGCGACTCGGGCGGGAACCCGGGCAGCGACGCGGGGAACGGCGCGGGCAGCAGCCCCCAGGCCGACTCCGGCAGCGGGGCCTCGCCGACCGCCTGAGCCCCGGTCGCGGCCCTACGGTGGCGCGGTGGGCCTCTACGCCGAGCGGCTCCGGCCGCGACTGCACGACTCCGCCCTCGGCCCCCGGGTCACCGCGGGCATCCGGTCGCGGGTCTGCGCCGGCCTGGCCGGCGACGTCCTGGAGATCGGCTACGGCTCCGGGCACAACCAGCCGCACCTGCCCCCGGAGGTCACCGGGGTGTGGGCGGTCGAGCCGTCGGCGACCGCGCTGCGGCTGTCCGGACCGCGGCGCGCGGCGTCCCCCGTCCCCGTCGTCGTGGCCGGCGACGACGCCCGCTCCCTGCCCTTCCCCGACGACCGCTTCGACGCCGCCCTCTGCACCTGGGTGCTGTGCGGCATCCCCGACGCCCCGGTCGCCCTGGCCGAGGTGGCCCGCGTCCTGCGCCCCGGCGGTGTCCTGCACCTCGTCGAGCACGGCCGGGCGCCGGACCCGCGGGTGCTGCGCTGGCAGCGCCTGGGCAACCCGGTCAACCGGCGGGTGTCCGGCTGCGTCCTCGACGACGACGTCGAGGCGCTGCTCGCCGCCTCGCCGCTGACCGTCACGCGACTGACCCACTGGTACGAGCCGGGCGCGCCGCGGGTGCTCGGCTCGATGTACGAGGGCCGGGCGACCGCCTGACCCTAGGAGCCGACCAGCGCCCGGTGCAGGACGGCGACCAGCTCGGCGCGCGTGACGATCCCGGCCAGCCGCCCCTCGCCGTCGACCACCGGGAGGTGGCGCAGGCCGCGGTCGGCCATGAGCCCGACCAGCTCCGAGACCGGGGTGTCGACGCCGACGGTGGTGACCGGGCTGCTCATCACCTTCGCCACCGGGTCGAGCGCCACGACCTCGAGGTTGAACAGGTCGTGCACGGTGACGATGCCGACCACCCGGCGGTCGTCGGTGACCACCGGCAGCGCCTTCACGGCGTGCTGGTTCATGAGCATCCGCGCCCGGTAGAGCGTCTCCTGCGGCTGCACCGTGCGGACGTCCTGCTCCATCAGCGCGCCCACCTTCAGCTGCCCGAGCCGGCGGTCCAGGGCGTGCGCCTCGGCGTCGCGGACCAGCTCCAGCACGTCGCCGGGCAGCACGTCGAGGCCGCGGTCCAGCCGCTGCATCGCCGCCCGGACGTCCTCGGCCTGCAGCCCGACCCGCTCGGTGGGCGGCGCGTCCGGCCCGGCGCGCGGCGGCTCGGGCACGTGCGGATAGGGCCGGCCGGTCAGGTTGTTCACCAGCGCCGCGACCAGCAGCAGCACGACGGTGTCGACGCCGACCGGCCACAGCGCGAACGCCCAGCCGTGGTCGGCCACCGCCGCCCCGCCGACCGCGGTGAACAGCGCGCAGGCGCCCCCTGGCGGGTGCACGCAGCGCAGCACCATCATCACCGGGATGGCCACGCCGACGGCGACCGCGGCGGCCAGCGTGACGTCGTCGACGAGCTTCCCGGCGGCCACGCCGACCAGCGTGGACACGACGTTGCCCACCACCACGGGGTAGGGCTGGGCCAGCGGGCTGGCCGGGGCGGCGAAGAGCAGCACCGCCGTGGCGCCCATCGGCGCGACGATCCACGGCAGCCCCGCCGGCCCGCCCGGGACCGCCTGCGCGGTGACCGCGGCCAGCGCGATGCCGGCCAGGGCGCCGAACCCGCCGCGCAGCACCTCCGAGCGGCGGTAGCCCACCGGCCCGGGCCGCATCCCGGCCCTCCACGCCCTGACGTCCGCGCGCACCCCGCTCCCCTCCCGCGGACCCCGCTGCCCGCGCGGGCGCAGACAGTACGTCCTCACGGGCCTCCGCGGGGGCTGCCGCTCGGGCGCCGGCTCAGGCTCCCGCGAGGGTCCGGGCGACCACCGGGACCAGCGCGGCGAAGGCCTGGCCGCGGTGACTGCGGGCGTCCTTCTCCGCCGGCTCGAGCTCGGCCGAGGTGAGCTGCAGGCCGTCGGGCACGAAGACCGGGTCGTAGCCGAAGCCGTTGCCGCCGCGCGGCTCGCGGACCACCCGGCCCCGCCACTGCCGCTCCACGACGGACTCGGCGCCGTCGGGAGTGACCAGCGCGGCGGCGCAGACGAACGCCGCGCCGCGCCGCTCGTCGGGGACGTCGGCGACCTGGCCCAGCAGCAGCGCGGTGTTGGCGGCGTCGTCGCCGTGCCGGCCCGACCAGCGCGCCGACAGCACGCCGGGCATGCCGTTGAGCGCGTCGACGGCGATGCCCGAGTCGTCGGCCACCGCGGGCAGCCCGGTGTAGCGGACGGCCTCGCGGGCCTTGAGCAGCGCGTTCTCCGCGAACGTCGCGCCGGTCTCCGGGGCCTCGGGGTACTCGGGGACGTCGCGCAGGCCGACCACCTCGACGCCGGGGACGGCGTCGGCGAGCAGCCGCTGCAACTCGGCGAGCTTGCCGGCGTTGCGGGTGGCGAGGAGCAGCCGGGTCATCGCTGCAGGGCCTCGTCCTGGACGCGGGTGAGCTCGGCGCACCCGGCGACGGCGAGGTCGAGCAGCCGGTCGAGGGTCGGCCGGTCGAACACCGCGCCCTCGGCGGTGCCCTGCACCTCGACGAACCCGCCCTCGCCGGTGCAGACGACGTTCATGTCGGTCCCCGCCTTCACGTCCTCCTCGTAGGCGAGGTCCAGACGCGGCTCGCCGTCGACGACGCCCACGCTGACGGCGGCCACCGACTGCGCGAGGGGGTTCTTCCTCGACAGCTTCTTCCGGTCTCCCAGCCACGCGACGGCGTCGGCGAGGGCCACGTAGGCGCCGGTGATGGCCGCCGTCCGGGTGCCGCCGTCGGCCTGCAGGACGTCGCAGTCCAGGGCGATGCTGTTCTCCCCCAGCGCCGACAGGTCGATCGAGGCGCGCAGCGAGCGGCCGATCAGCCGGCTGATCTCGTGGGTGCGGCCGCCGATCCTGCCGCGCACCGACTCGCGGTCGCCGCGGGTGTGGGTGGCCCGCGGCAGCATCGCGTACTCGGCGGTCACCCAGCCCAGGCCCGAGCCCTTGCGCCAGCGCGGCACCCCCTCGGTGACGCTGGCGGCGCACAGCACGCGGGTGCGGCCGAACTCGACGAGCACCGAGCCCTCGGCGTGGTCGAGCCAGTTGCGGGTGATGGTCACCGGGCGGAGCTGGTCGGCCGCGCGGCCGTCGGGGCGGGTCACGGACGCCGAGCCTATCGACGCCGGCTCGCCGTCTCCCCCGGGAGCGGCCACGATCGTCCCCGTGCGATCGGAGCTGCGGACGGTGCGGACCGGCGGGGTGCCGGTGGTGGTCGACCTGACCGCGGAGTGCGAGGACTTCGCCGGCAGCGAGGGCGACGGCCTGCTGCACGTGTTCGTCCCGCACGCGACGGCCGGGCTGGCGGTCATCGAGACCGGCTCGGGCAGCGACGACGACCTGCTCGCCCAGCTCGACGAGCTGCTGCCCCGCGACGACCGCTGGCGGCACCGGCACGGCAGCCCCGGCCACGGCCGCGACCACGTGCTGCCGGCGTTCCTGCCGCCGTCCCTGAGCGTCCCGGTGCTCGGGGGCCGGCTGCAGCTGGGCACCTGGCAGCGGATCTGCCTGGTCGACCCGAACCGCGACAACCCGCAGCGGCAGGTGCGGCTGTCGTTCCTCCGCGGCTGACGCCCCGCCCGCACCCGCCGTCGTCCCGGCACGGCATCATGCCGGGCATGACCGAGACCGTGCCCGCTCCCGTCCGCCTGGCGCCCGGTGACCCGGCGCCGGACTTCACGCTGCCCGACGCCGAGGGCCGTCCGGTCTCCCTCGCCGACCACCGCGGCCGGCGCGTGATCGTGTACTGCTACCCCGCGGCGCTCACCCCCGGCTGCACCACCCAGGCCGTCGACTTCACCGCCGCGGCCGGCGAGCTGGCCGAGGCCGGGCTCGACATCATCGGCATCTCCCCCGACCCGCCGGAGAAGCTGCAGCGCTTCCGCGAGCAGGAAGGGCTGGGCATCACGCTGCTGTCCGACCCGGACAAGCGCGTGCTGAGCGCCTACGGCGCCTTCGGCACCAAGAAGCTGTACGGCAAGGAGGTGCAGGGCGTCATCCGCTCCACCTTCGTCGTCGACGCCGAGGGCCGGATCGAGCGGGCCGCCTACAACGTCAAGGCCACCGGGCACGTCGCCAAGCTGCGGCGCGACCTCGGCCTGGGCTGACCTAGTTGGCGCGGATCCCCAGCACGCCGGTCACCAGGGCGTCGACCACCGTCGTCGCGGCCTTGAGGTCGGGGTCCCGGGCCACCATGACGTCGGAGTAGAGGAACGACTCCCCCAGCCGGACGACGGCGTAGGACAGCACCGGCAGCGGGACCTCCGAGGCCAGCCCGCGCGCCTCGACGTCGCGCTCGAACAGGTCGGTGTAGGCCTCGACCAGCCGCGGCTGGACCCGTCCGCGCGGGTCGGTGAGCACGCGCAGCGCGGTGGTCGGCTCGTCGTCGATGAAGCGGCGCAGCGACGTCGCGGTGCCGAGCACGTTGCGGTAGTCCTCCATGATCGCCAGGCTGCGCAGCCGGCCGGCCGGCTCGGCGCCCTCGGGGCGGGCGTCGTGCGCCTCCACGGCCCGCTGCAGCGTCCGCTCGGCCAGCCACCACATCGCCTCGCCGAGGATGGCGTCGCGGTTGCCGACGCGGCGGAAGAGCGTCACCCGCGAGATGCCCAGCTGGCCGGCGAGCGTGGTGGTGTCCAGCCGCTCGCCGTCGAGGAGGGTGCGCGCCGCCCGTCGGACGACCTCTTCCCGGGGCGCGATCACGGGCCGAGCCTAGGCGCGGCCGACCTGCCGGTACACGGCCGCGCCGCTGCGCTCACCCGCGCGCAGGAGGGCGGCCACCGTGCGTGCACGGTGGCCGCCCCTGCTGCGGGACTACCCGGGATCAGACCGGGCAGGTGTTCCGGTAGTCGGACACGTCGCCGAACAGCGAGACCGACGGGCCGGGGCAGATGAACTGCGAGTACCGGGTGTCGGTGTCGACGAACCGCTTGAGCCAGGCGATCGTGGTGGCCGCGATCACCGTGTTCGGGCTGTTGGGCGCGAAGTGGCTCGCGTTGTTCAGCTCGAGGTAGGCCCGCTCGGGTGCGTTGGTCAGCGAGTTGTAGAACGGGATGGAGTGGCTGCTGACCGGGGCGACGCTGTCGCTCTCGGCCCCGATGACCAGGGTGGGCGTGCGGACCTCGGGCCAGGTCTTGTCGGTGTTCCAGCCGGTCAGCGGCACCGCGGCGCGCAGGCTCGGCCGGTCCTTGGCCGCCTCGAGCGTGCCGCCACCGCCCATGGAGTGGCCGACGACGGCCAGCCGGGAGGCGTCGACCCGGGTGCGGACGGCGCTGGACCCGGTCAGGTAGTCGAGCGCGGCGAGCAGCTGGTCACCGCGGGAGGCGGGCTGGTCGTAGCGCGAGTTGGTGTCGATGACGATGACGACGAAGCCCTGCGAGGCCAGCCGCGGCCCGAGCCAGGCGACGGTGTCCCGGCCGGCGGTGTAGCCCGGCGAGATGGCGACGCCACCGAAGGTGCCCTGGGTGGTCGTCGTCGGGTAGTAGATGGACGCGGCGCCGAAGCCCGGGGTCGAGAAGTCCGACACCGTCGTCGACGCCGTGGCGAACGGGCCGGACGTGGCCGAGATGCTCGCCTGCGTCGGGGCCGGCCCGCGCCACCAGGACTCGTCGGCGCCGGCCGGGGAGGCGCCGGCGACCACGGTCGCCAGTGCGGTGACGGTCGCCGCGAGCGCGCCCGTCAGGAGACGTCTGATTCGCACGGATGTCCTTTCGACCGGACCGCGGGCACGCAGCACCCACCGCGGGAGGAGAGGGGCCGCTCCGGCGTCGGGTCCACGGGGTGTGGTCTGCGTCACGCCGTTGCGTGTTCGTAACGTAACTGGTGGCGACTGCCCTGATCAATGCCTGGATGGAACATTTTCCGTTCCTGTTGCATCCGGGCGTGTCGCCACTTCCCGTGCGTTCACCGGGACACCGTGGACGGCGGTGGTGCACCAGCATCGACGGGCATGACCGCAGCGACGACACCTGCCCCCGACGGCGACATCGGCGTCACCGGGCTGGCCACCATGGGCGCCAACCTGGCCCGCAACCTCGCCCGGCACGACTGCCGGGTGGTGGTGCACAACCGCACGAGGGCGCGCACCGACGCGCTGGTGGCGGCGTACGGCGACGAGGGGGCGTTCGTGCCCACCGGCTCGGTGGCGGAGTTCGTCGCGGCGCTGGCCCGGCCGCGGAAGGTCGTGGTCATGGTGCAGGCCGGCGCCCCGACCGACGCCGTCGTCGAGGAGGTCGCCCTGCTGCTGGAGGCCGGTGACGTCCTCGTCGACGGCGGCAACGCCCGCTACACCGACACCATCCGGCGGACGCGGGCACTGGCCGAGCGCGGCGTGCACTTCGTGGGCTGCGGGATCAGCGGCGGTGAGGAGGGGGCGCTGCTCGGGCCGAGCATCATGCCCGGCGGCTCGGACGAGGCCTACGCGATCGTCGGCCCGCTGCTGGAGTCGATCGCGGCCGTGGTCGACGGGACGCCGTGCTGCGCCCACGTGGGCACCGACGGCGCCGGCCACTTCGTGAAGATGGTGCACAACGGCATCGAGTACGCCGACATGCAGCTGATCGCCGAGGCCTACGACCTGCTGCGGGCGCGGCTGGGCCTGTCCCCCGCCGAGATCGGCGAGGTCTTCGCCGGGTGGAACGCCGGCGACCTGGAGTCCTACCTCGTCGAGATCACCGCCGAGGTCCTGCGCCACGTCGACGCCGCGACCGGGCGGCCCTTCGTCGACGTCGTCCTCGACGAGGCCGAGCAGAAGGGCACCGGGCGGTGGACGGTGCATTCGGCGCTCGACCTCGGGGTGCCGGTGAGCGGCATCGCCGAGGCGGTCTTCGCCCGGGCGCTGTCGGGGCACACCGCGCAGCGCGAGGCGGCGCGGGCGGTGCTGCCCGGCCCGGCCGAGGACCCGGCGCCGGTGGCCGACCGTGACGCGTTCGTCGAGGCGGTGCGCCGGGCGCTGTACGCCTCGAAGGTGGTCGCCTACGCGCAGGGGTTCGACCAGATCGCCGCCGGCGCGCGGGAGCACGGCTGGGACATCGACCTCGGGGCGCTGGCCACCATCTGGCGCGGCGGGTGCATCATCCGCGCCCGCTTCCTCGACCGGATCCGGCAGGCCTACGCCGACGAGCCCGACCTCACCACGCTGCTCACGCACGGCTACTTCCGCGACGCCGTCGCCGACTGCCTCGAGGGCTGGCGGACGGTCGTGGTCGAGGCCGCGCGGGCCGGCATCCCGGCGCCCGGGTTCGCCACCGCACTCGCCTACTACGACGGCCTGCGCGCCGAGCGGCTGCCCGCCGCCCTGGTGCAGGGGCTGCGCGACCTCTTCGGTGCGCACACCTACCGGCGGGTCGACCGCGAGGGCGTCTTCCACACGGTGTGGTCGGAGGACCGGCGCGAGGTGCAGGCCGGCTGACCATCAGGCCGTCCAGGTGCCCGGGCGCGGCTGCCCGTACCGGCCGCCGTCCCAGCCCGGGTCCCACGGGAAGCAGCCCACCGGCGAGGCCCAGGTGAGCACGCACGCCGGCACGGAGTACTCCGCCGGGCGCCGGTACCAGCGGTTGGCGCCCAGCAGCACCTCGCCGGGGTTGGGGCACTCCTCCACGACCAACTCCTCCCGGCCCACCTCGAGCAGCTCCCCGGGCACCACCGACCGGCCGGCGACGACGTCGGCGGCGACCGCGTCGAGCAGGGTGTGCGTGGCCGCCGACCCGCGGCCGACGACCACCAGCTCGGGGGAGCCCAGGCCGAACAGGCCGATCGTGTAGCCGAACGCCGGCTCGTCGGGCCGCTCCCCGGGCCCCACGTACTGCACGGCGTAGCGGGCGCGGCGGATGACCGCGGCGAGGTGGGCGTCCTCCTGGTCCAGCCAGGCGGTGGTCTGCGGGTCGTGCGTCATGCCCGGGAGCCTGCGGGCCGGCACCGACAGGACGCGCCCGCGCACACCCGGTGGTGGACGGCCGGGCTCCCTGTGGACGGCGGCGGCCGGACCGTCGGCCCCCCGCTCAGCCCTCGGTGGCCCGCTTCGCCCGCGCCCGCCGCTTGCCCTCGTGCATCGCGGCCACCCGCGCGACGGGGATGGCGTGGCCCTCGGCGAGCAGGTCGGCGGGCAGCTCCTGCGGCTCGGGCAGCAGCGCCGTCCACGGGTCGCCGTCGCCGAGCCGCTCCGGCGCCGTCCGCACCGTGACGTCGCCCGGCCGGACCGAGGCCAGGTCCTCCCACGCGACCGGGGCCGACACCGGCAGCCCGGGGCGGATCCGCGGGCTGTAGGCGGCCACGATCGTCGAGGAGCCCGAGCGGGTCGAGTCCAGGAAGACGCGGCCGTGCCGGTCCTCCTTGATGTAGGCGGTGGTGGCGAGGTCGGGGTCGAGCGCCGCCGCGCGGGCGGCCAGGGCCCGGGTGGCGGCCGCGGCGTCCTCCGGACCGACCCCGCGGACCGGGACGACGACGTGCACGCCCTTCGACCCGCTGGTCTTCACCGCGCCGGCCAGCCCGGTGTCGGCGAGCGCCCGCCGCACGAGCTCCGCGGCCTGCACCACGACGGCGAAGTCGGCGCCCTCCGGCGGGTCGAGGTCGAGCACGATGCCGGTGGGCTCGGTCTCGGCGCCGGCGCGGAAGAACGGGACGTGGAACTCCACCGCCCGCTGGTTGGCCAGCCACAGCAGCGTGCGGCGGTCGTCGCAGAGGACCTGCTGCACCTCGCGGTGCGCGCCGAAGGACCAGACCGGCACGGTGCGCACCCACTCCGGTGCGCCCTTGGCCACGTTGCGCTGCATGAAGGGCTCCTGGCCGGGGCGCACGCGCTTGACCGACAGGGGCCGGCCGGCCAGCTGCGGCGCCAGCCGGTCGGCGAAGGCGTCGAGGTGGTCGACCAGGTCGCCCTTGGTCACCTCGAGCCCGTCGCCCAGCGGCGCGTCGAGGCTGGTCAGCCGGACGCCGTCCCGTTCGTCGTCGACCACCGGCCCACCGTGCCCGTCACCGGCGGGCGGGGCAACACCTGCCTAGACCTCGTAGGTGGCGCCCGGGTGGACCAGCTCGGCGCCGGGGAACGCCGTCCGGGCGCCGGCCAACTGCGCGGCGGGGTCCACCCAGGGCGGCACGTGGGTGAGCAGCAGCCGGCGCACGCCGGCCGCGGCCGCGGCCTCCCCCGCCTGGCGGCCGGTGAGGTGCAGGTCCGGCGGCAGCCCGTCGCGCTCGGGGTGGGCGGCCTCGGCCAGGAGCACGTCGGCGCCGTGCGCCAGGTCGACGACGGCCTGCGACGGCCCGGTGTCGCCGGTGTAGACCAGCGAGCTGCCGTGCGCGGTCAGCCGGATCGCGTGGCACTCGATCGGGTGCGCGGTGCGCGCGGTCTGCACGGTGAACGGGCCGAGGATCGCCGACACCGGCGTCACCGCGAAGTCGAAGACGTCGGTCAGCGGGGCACCGCCGGCGTCGTACACCAGCGCCAGGCGCCGGTCGGCCCCCGCGGGCGCGATCAGCGGCAGCCGGCGTCCGGACGCGCGGCCGGAGTACCGGTGCCACACCACCAGCGGGGCGACGTCGAGGCAGTGGTCGGCGTGCAGGTGCGAGAGGTACACCGCGTCGACCGAGTCGGGGTCGGCGAGCGCCTGCAGCGCCCCGAACGCGCCGCTGCCGAGGTCGAGCAGCACCCGGAAGCCGTCGTGCTCAACGAGGTAGCAGGAGGCCGCCGACGCCGGGCCGGGGCCGCTGCCCGAGCAGCCCACGACCGTGAGCCTCACGCCGCGTTCTCCGTCCGGCCGCATCCCCATCCGCTGTCCATCGCGGGCGCCAGGCTAACCGTCGCGCAGGACCGCCCCGGCGGGCACCGTCAGGACGCCGTCGTGCCAGCACAGTCCGGTGAGGTCCCGGACGACGACGTCGGCACCGGCTCCCAGCGCCCGCTCCCCCACCCCGACGACGCGCGCACCCGCGCCTCGACCGGCGGCGATGCCCGCGGGGGCATCCTCGAGGACCACGGTCTCCTCCGGCCGCAGCCCGAGCAGCCGGGCGCCGAGCAGGTAGCCCTCGGGGTCGGGCTTGCCGGTGCGCACGTCGTGCCCGGTCACCATCCCGCCGGGCAGCGGCAGGCCGGCGGCGCGCAGCCGCGCGGTGGCCAGCACCGGGGTGCCGGAGGTGACGACCGCCCACACCTCCCGCGGCAGGGACGCCAGCAGCTCGGCAGCACCGGCGACGGCGGGCGTCGTCTCGGCGTCCTCGAGCTCGTAGCGGTCGATGAGCGCGGCGGCCTCGGCGCGCCGCGGCCCGGTGACGAGGTCGGCCACCGTGTCGGCGGCCCGGCGCCCGTGCACCACGGCCAGGACACCGGCGGGGTCGAGGTCGTGCTCGACCGCCCAGCGCGACCAGGAGGTGACGACGGCGGCGTCGGAGTCGACCAGCACGCCGTCGTTGTCGAACAGCACCCCCCGGGCCGGCACGGTGAGGTCACTGGAACGGCCCTGCTGCAGGGACCCGCCACGAGCCTGCGAGTGGTGGGGGGCAGCAGGGTCCTTCGTCATGCCCAGAGCTGGCCCTCGAGCGCCGAGGTGGCCTCCTCGACGGTGCCCGCGTACGCGCCGGTGGACAGGTACTTCCACCCGCCGTCGCAGACGATGAAGACGATGTCGGCCTTGCGCCCGGCGGCGACCTCGCGGTCGGCGATCCCGAGCGCGGCGTGCAGGATCGCGCCGGTCGAGATGCCGGCGAAGATGCCCTCGCGCTCGACCAGCTGCCGGGTGCGGTGGACGGCGTCCTCCGGGCCGACGGAGAAGCGCGAGTCCAGCAGCTCGGGGTCGTAGAGCTCGGGGATGAAGCCCTCGTCGATGTTACGCAGTCCGTAGACCAGCTCGCCGTAGCGCGGCTCGGCGGCGATGACCTGCACGCCGGGCTTGTGCTCGCGGAAGTAGCGCGAGCAGCCCATCAGCGTGCCGGTGGTGCCCAGGCCCGCGACGAAGTGGGTGATCGACGGCAGGTCGGCGAGGATCTCCGGGGCGGTGCCGGTGTAGTGCGCCTCGGCGTTGGCCGGGTTGCCGTACTGGTAGAGCATCACCCAGTCGTCGTGCTGGGCGGCCAGCTCCTTGGCCATGGCCACGGCCTGGTTGGAGCCGCCGGCGGCCGGCGAGCTGATGATCTGCGCGCCGTACATCTCCAGCAGCTGCCGGCGCTCGACCGAGGTGTTCCCCGGCATGACGCAGATCAGCCGGTAGCCCCGCTGCCGGGCCACCATCGCCAGCGAGATGCCGGTGTTGCCGCTGGTCGGCTCGAGGATCGTGGCGCCCGGCGTGAGCGTCCCGTCCTTCTCGGCCGCCTCGATCATCGAGATCGCGGCGCGGTCCTTGATCGACCCGGTGGGGTTGTGGTCCTCGAGCTTGGCCCACAGCCGCACGTCGGAGGTCGGCGACAGGCTCGGCAGCCCGACGAGCGGGGTGCCGCCGAGGGAGTCGACGAGGGAGTTGAAGCGGGCCATGGCAGAGCTCTTCCCGGGGACGAGGGGGGACGGTCGGGGCGGCTGCCTCAGCAGCCGCCGGCGACCGCCGGGAGGATCGTGACCGAGTCGCCGTCCTTGACCGCGGTGTCCAGGGACCCGGTGAAGCGCACGTCCTCGTCGTTGACGTAGACGTTGACGAAGCGGTGCAGCTTGCCCTCCTCGGTCACGAGGCGGCCCTTGAGACCCGGGTGCTTGGCGTCGAGGTCGTCGACGAGCGCGCCGAGGGTGTCCCCGCTGCCCTCGACGGTCTTGTTGCCGCCGGTGTGGGTGCGCAGGATGGTCGGGATCCGGACCTCGATGGCCATGGCGTGCGGTTCTCCTCGGGAGGGTGGGGACGTGCGGGAGCGCTCGACGTGAGCGCGTGTCGGTGCGGGCAACGCCCGCTCGCCGCCGGGGATTCCGTGCCCCGCGGCCGGCCCCGTCCAGGGCCCCGCCCCGAGCGTGCGAGGGGTGGGGAGGACGGGGTCCTTCTTCAGTCGTAGACGACGGTGGTCGGCGAGTGGCCGAACAGGTAGGACTCGACGACCTCGACGTCCTCCTCGCTCACCTCGCCGTCGACGATCCGGAAGCTGCGGAACTCGACCTCGTCGTCGGCCAGGCCGGTCTCCCGGCCGTGGTGCCGGGTGGAGACGAGCACGTAGTGGGCGTTCGGCTCCGACGCGTAGCTGACGTCGGTCCGCGACGGGAAGGCCTCGGTGGCGGTGTGCGAGTGGTAGATCACCACCGGCTCCTCGTCCCGGTCGTCCATGTCCCGGTACAGGCGCAGCAGGTCGGCCGAGTCGAACTCGTAGAACGTCGGCGACCGGGCGGCGTTGAGCATCGGGATGAACCGCTCGGGACGGTCGCTGCCCTCGGGACCGGCGACGACGCCACAGGCCTCGTCCGGGTGGTCCTCCCGGGCGTGGGCCACGATGGCGTCGTAGGTCGCGCGGTCGATGCGCAGCACGGTCCCAGTCTAGGCGGCGCTCGCGGGAGGCCGGGCGACGGCCGCCCGACCGGGGGCGGACACCCGCCGGTTCCCCACCGGCTACGGTGCGGACCCGTGGTGCTCGAGCTGATCGTGGTGGCCGGCGTGGTCGTCGTCGCGCTGCCGGCGCTGTGGCTCGGCGTGCGGGGACTGACCACCCGCAGCGGGCACTACAGCAGCGACGCCGGCGCCGACCGCCGCTCGCTCGCCCTGCTGGTCACGCTGCGCGGGCTCCTGCTGCTGCTGGTGCTGGCGCTGTCGGCCGTCAGCCTCGTCTCCGCCGTCGGCGCGATCGTGCGCGACCTGGAGCTGCCCAGCCTGGTGCCGGTCTTCTTCGTCCTCGACCTGCTGCTCGCGACCCTCGTGGTGCTCACCTTCGGCCGGCGGCGACCGCGTCGACGAGCGACCCCTGCAGCGCGGTGAGCCAGTAGTAGACGGCCAGCTGCTGGCCCTCCTCGCCGGCCGGGTCCTCCGGCGGCTCGGTCTCCTCGGTGATGCCGATCCGCTCACCCAGCGCTAGCCGCAGGTCGTTGGTGGTGCGCAGCCACGCGGCGGCCTGGTCGCGGTCGAGCCGCACGTCGCCGCCGCCGGCCGGCAGGCTCGCCCGGACGGCGGCCAGGTCGTCGGTCTTCCCGGACCGCAGCGCCGCCTCGGTCAGGTCCCGGTAGTCCGCGGCGATCGCGGGGTCGCTGCGGTGCCCGGCGGGCAGCAGCCGCGCCATCACCGGGTCGCCGTCGACGTCGTCGGCCGTGAGCAGCTGCTCGAGCTGGTCGAGCAGCAGCCCGAGGACGCCGGCCTCGGCCGCCTCGAGCCGCGCGACGACGGCCCCGCCCTTCCGCCGGAACGGTCTCATGCGTCCTTCTGGTAGGTGGCCCACAGACCGTAGGCGTGCAGCCGGCTGGTGTCGTGCTCCATCCGCTCGCGCGGACCGGAGCTGACGACCGCCTTGCCGTCGTTGTGCACCTGCAGCATGAGCGTGGTCGCCGTCGGCTCGTCGTAGCCGAACAGCTCCCGCAGCACGTGGGTCACGTAGGTCATGAGGTTCACCGGGTCGTTCCAGACGATGGTGACCCAGGGCCGGTCGAGGTCGGCGGTCTCCTCGACCGTGGATTCGGGCGCCCGTGTCGGCGCCTGGGGTCCGGCCACCCGACCACTCTAGGACGGCCGCCGCCCGGGTTTCCCGGGTGGAGACACGGGGGCCGACCTAGAGTCCCGTGCCATGTCGACGGGTCCCGCCCTGCTCACCGACCGGTACGAGCTGACGATGGTCGCCGCGGCCCTCGCCGACGGCACCGCCGGCCGCGACTGCGTCTTCGAGGTCTTCGCCCGCCGCCTGCCGCACGGCCGCCGCTACGGCGTCGTCGCCGGCACCGGCCGCCTGCTCGAGCAGCTGCCGTCCTTCCGCTTCGACGACGACGAGCTGGCCACCCTGCGCGAGCAGGGGGTCACCGACGCCCGGCTGCTGGACTGGCTGGCCGACTTCCGGTTCACCGGCGACGTCGACGGCTACGCCGAGGGCGAGCTGTTCTTCCCCGGCTCGCCGGTGCTCACCGTGCGCGCGCCCTTCGCCGAGGGCGTGCTGCTCGAGACGCTGGTGCTCTCGGTGCTCAACCACGACAGCGCGATCGCCTCGGCCGCCGCCCGGATGGTCGGCGCGGCGTGCGAGCGGCCGTGCATCGAGATGGGCTCGCGCCGCACGCACGAGCAGGCCGCCGTCGCGGCGGCGCGGGCCGCCCACCTCGTCGGGTTCGTGGCCAGCTCCAACCTGGAGGCCGGCCGGCGGTACGGGGTGCCGACGACGGGCACCAGCGCGCACGCGTTCACGCTGCTGCACGACGACGAGTCCGCCGCCTTCCGGGCGCAGGTCGACACGCTCGGGGTCGGCACCACGCTGCTGGTGGACACCTACGACGTCGCCAAGGGCATCGCCACGGCCGTCGAGGTCGCCGGGCCGCAGCTGGGCGCGATCCGGCTGGACTCCGGTGACCTGCCGACGCTGGCCACCGCCGCCCGCCGCCAGCTCGACGAGCTCGGCGCCACCGGGACGCGGATCATCGTGACCAGCGACCTCGACGAGTACGCGATCGCCGGGCTGATGGCCGCGCCGGTCGACGGCTACGGCGTGGGCACCTCGCTGGTCACCGGCTCGGGCGCCCCGACCGCCGGGATGGTCTACAAGCTCGTCGAGCGCGACGGGATCGGAGTGGCCAAGCGCTCGGAGGGGAAGAACTCCGTGGGCGGCCGCAAGTCCGCCGTCCGCCGGCACGACCCCGACGGCACGGCGACCGCCGAGGTGGTCACCAGCGGGACCGTGGCGCCGCGCGAGGGCGACCGGCAGCTCGTCGTCCCACTGGTGCGCGGTGGCGAGGCGGTGGCGCCGTCGTCGCCACGCGAGGCGCTGGCCGCCGCGGTCGCCCACCACCGCCGGGTGCGGGAGGCGCTGCCGCCGGAGGCATGGGCGCTGTCCCGCGGGGAACCGGTCCTGGAGACGGTGACGGCGTGAACGGAGGGTCCGAGGTGAGGCGCGCACTGCTGGTCGTGGACGTGCAGAACGACTTCTGCGAGGGCGGCAGCCTGGCCGTGGCGGGCGGCGCCGCGGTGGCCGGGGCCATCAGCGAGCACGTGCGCTCGGGCGGGTACGCGCACGTCGTCGCCACCCGGGACCACCACGTCGACCCCGGCGGCCACTTCGCCGAGCAGCCGGACTACCTCGAGACCTGGCCCCCGCACTGCGTCGCGGGCACCGGCGGGGCCGAGCTGCACCCGTCGCTGGACCGGGAGCCGATCGAGGCGGTGTTCGACAAGGGCGAGTACGCGGCGGCCTACTCCGGCTTCGAGGGCCGGGCCGGCAGCGTGCAGCTCGCCGACTGGCTGCGCGAGCGCGGGGTCGACGCCGTCGACGTCGTCGGGATCGCCACCGACCACTGCGTGCGCGCCACGGCCCTCGACGCCGTCGCCGCGGGGTTCGACACGCGGGTGCTGCTGTCGCTGACCGCCGGGGTGGCCGAGGCCTCGACCGACGCCGCCCTCGACCAGCTGCGCACCGCCGGCGTCCAGCTCGAGGGAACGGTCCACCGCCCCTCGAGGTGACCCGCCCCGCGGGGCAGTTCTGCTGAGTGAGCCGCCCTGCGAGGCGGCGTGAGGAGTGGGGGCCGGAGGCTCCCGCGATCGAGCGCCGGGAAGGGCTCAGCGCAGGTCGGGGACGGCACCTGGCCGCGGTGTCATCCGGAGGATGACGGTGTCGTCGCGTCCATCACCTCGTCCCTCGTGAAGCCGAGGACCTGCAGGACGGCGTCGAGGTAGGGCTGGTTGAGCGCGGTGTGCGCCTGCTCGCGCACGACCGGCTTGGCGTTGAAGGCGATGCCCAGGCCGGCGGCGTTGAGCATGTCGAGGTCGTTGGCGCCGTCGCCCACCGCGACCGTCTGCTCCATCGGGATGCCGTGCTCGGCGGCGAAGCGCGCCAGCGCCCGCGCCTTGCCCGGCCGGTCGACGATCTCGCCGACCAGGCCGCCGGTGAGCCGGCCGTCGGCGACCTCGAGGGTGTTGGCCGCGGCGAAGTCGAGGCCGAGGGAGGCCGCGAGCGGGTCGGTGATCTGGCTGAAGCCGCCGCTGACGATGCCGCAGCGGAAGCCGAGGCGCTGCAGGGTGCGGATGAGCGTGCGGGCGCCCGGGGTCAGCTCCAGGTGCTCGCGCACCTCGTCGAGGACCTCGACGGGCAGGCCGGCCAGCGTGGCCACACGTGCCCGCAGCGACTCGGCGAAGTCCAGCTCCCCGTTCATGGCCGCGGCGGTGATCCGGGCGACCTCGGCGGCCCGCCCGGCGCGGGCGGCGAGCTCGTCGATGACCTCGCCGCGTACGAGTGTGGAGTCGACGTCGAGGACGATCAGCCGCTTGCTGCGCCGGGCCAGCCCGACCTGCTCGACGGCGATGTCGGCCCCGGTGGACGCGGCGACGGCGGCCAGGGCGGTGCGCAGCTCGGTGGCGCCGGCCCCGGAGACGGTGAGCTCCAGGCTGGTGACCGGGTAGTCGGACAACCGCCGGATCGCGTCGATGTTGCCGCCGACGCCGGCGATGGCCGTGGCCGCGCCGGCGACCGCGGACGGTGGCACCGGGCGGCCCAGCAGGATGACGTGGTGTGGGCGGCCGGCGGCCACGGCCTGCACACCCCGGCCGGAGGCGGCCTCCACCTCGACGCGGACGCCGGTGGCCCGGGCGACGCCGTCGACGAGGCGGCCGAGCCCGGCGAGGAAGGCGGCTCCGTCCACCGGTCCCTCGGCCGTCGGCAGGGCGCCGACGACGACGCCGAGGACCAGGTGCCCGTGCACGACGACCTGCTCGACGTCGACGACCTCGACCGGCGGGACGCCGTCGCCGCCCTGCGCCAGCGCGCCGAACAGGCGGGCGGTCACGCCCGGCCGGTCGGCGCCGGTGACGGTGAGCAGCGCCCCGGGCCGCGGGTCGGCGGTCTCCGGCGGGACGCGGTGGGCGGGGTCGAGCGGCACGGCCGCCATCGTGCCGCACCGCCCCGTCCCCTCCCCCGGCCGGTCGGGGGTGGGGTCCGTGGACGCGGCGACGCCCCGCCGGCCGGAGCCGACGGGGCGTCGCTGGTGACGTCGCGGGTGCCCTCCCGGAGAAGGACCGGACCTCAGAAGGGGTCGGGGTCGTTCGGACCCTGACGGGGACCGGTGCCGCCGGCCAGTTCGCTCACGCCGCCGTACGGCTCGTGCCGCTTGCCGACGTGCGCCTCGCGGTGCAGCCGCTCGATGAGGTGCGGGTAGTGCGCCTCGAACGCCGGGCGCTCCGACCGGATCCGCGGGATCTCGGTGAAGTTGTGCCGCGGCGGCGGCGAGGAGGTGGCCCACTCCAGCGAGTTGCCGTGGCCCCACGGGTCGTCGCGCAGCGCGAGCCGGCCGTACTTCCACGACTTCGCCACGTTGTAGAGGAACGGGATCGTGGAGGCACCGAGGATGAACGAGCCGATCGTCGAGATGACGTGCATCGTCGTGAACCCGTCGGTGGGCAGGTAGTCGACGTACCGGCGCGGCATGCCCTGGGTGCCCAGCCAGTGCTGGATCAGGAACGTCGCGTGGAAGCCGATGAACGTCAGCCAGAAGTGCAGCTTGCCCAGCCGCTCGTCCATCATCCGGCCGGCCATCTTCGGGAACCAGAAGTAGATGCCGCCGTAGGCGGCGAACACGACGGTGCCGAAGACCACGTAGTGGAAGTGGGCGACGACGAAGTAGCTGTCGTTGACGTGCCAGTCCAGCGGCGGGCTGCCCAGCAGCACGCCGGTGAGGCCGCCCAGGAGGAAGGTCACCAGGAAGCCGACCGCGAACAGCATCGGCGTCTCGAACGTCAGCTGGCCGCGCCACATGGTGCCGATCCAGTTGAAGAACTTGATGCCGGTCGGGACCGCGATCAGGTACGTGAGGAAGGAGAAGAACGGCAGCAGGATCGCGCCGGTGGCGAACATGTGGTGCGCCCACACCGTGACCGACAGCGCGGCGATCAGCAGGGTCGCGCCGACCATGCCCTTGTAGCCGAACAGCGGCTTGCGGCTGAACACCGGGATGATCTCGGTGATGATGCCGAAGAACGGCAGCGCGATGATGTAGACCTCGGGGTGGCCGAAGAACCAGAACAGGTGCTGCCACAGCATCGCCCCGCCGTTCTCGTCGGAGAAGACGAGGGCGCCGAGGTTGCGGTCGGCCAGCATGGCCATGATCGCCGCGGTCAGGATGGGGAACGCGAAGAGCACCAGCAGGCTGGTGACCAGCGTGTTCCAGGTGAAGATCGGCATCCGGAACAGGGTCATGCCCGGCGCCCGCAGGCAGGCGATCGTGGTGATGAAGTTGACCGCGCCGAGGATGGTGCCCAGACCGCTGACGGCCAGGCCCGCGAACCACATGTTGGCGCCGACACCCGGGCTGTGCACTGCGTCGGAGAGCGGGGCGTAGGCGTACCAGCCGAAGTCGGCCGCGCCGCTGGGGGTGAGGAAGCCGCCGACGGCGATCGCGCTGCCGAAGAAGAACAGCCAGAAGGAGAAGGCGTTCAGCCGCGGGAAGGCGACGTCGGGAGAACCGATCTGCAGCGGCATGATCAGGTTGGAGAACGCGAAGAACAGCGGCGTCGCGAACATCAGCAGCATGATCGTGCCGTGCATGGTGACCAGCTGGTTGTACTGCTCCGGGGACAGGAACTGCAGCCCGGGCTGGCCCAGCTCACCGCGGATGAGCATGGCCATGAAGCCACCCACGACGAACCAGGCGAACGAGGTGGCCATGTACATCAGGCCGATGGTCTTGTGGTCCGTGGTCCGCAGCAGGTTGGAGAGCCGCGCACCCCGCTGGACCTCGCGAGCCGGGCTGGGCCGGCTCACGATCGGTGCAGGCGCGATCGTCACGGCCGCAGCTTAGACCGTGCGCAGCGGGCCCGTCGGGCCCGACCGGGCAGGCGCGCCGGTGCCCGGGGGTCCCACCCGGTGACCCCCCGGCGCGTCGCCGGGCACCCGTACGGGCGGGTCTAGATCAATTCGGGTTTCCGCCCTGCTCAGAGGGGGAACAGGAACGTCCGGCCCTGGAGATCCCAGGGCCCAGGCCACCTCGGCCACCTGCTCAGGAGGTCCACCGTGGAGCTTCTCTGGAACATCATCGTGCTGATCGTGGTCGGCGCGATCGCCGGCTTCCTCGCACGGGCCATCGTCCCCGGCAAGCAGTCGATGAGCGTCGGGATGACCATCGTCCTCGGCATCATCGGGTCCTTCGTCGGGAACCTGCTCGGCAGCCTGATCTTCGACGGCAAGTTCGAGATCGGTCCTGCCGGGATCATCGGCTCCATCATCGGCGCCATCGTGGTGCTGCTCGTCTACGTCTTCGCCACCCGGGGACGCAGTCGCGCCGTCCGCTGACGCAGCCTGCTCCAGCGCCTCGGGGGACGGTGGAGCAGTGAGCAGGCCCAGGAGGGGCCCGGCCGTCACGGCCGGGCCCCTCCTGCGTCTCCCGGGACCGTCCAGGTCGTGACGTCGACCGCCAGGGTGGTGCGCACCCGCTCCGGCAGCCCGGCGACGGCCGCCGCCAGCCGCTCGGCCGTGAGGTGCCGCGCGTGCGGGCCCATCCCCACGACCGTGCCCACCGTGCGGCGGTCGAGGTCGAGCTCCTCGCGGTGGCGCACCCGCCCGGCGGGGACCAGGTGCGGCTCCAGGGCCGCCGCCAGCCGGGCCTCCTTGTCCGGGTCCACCCGCAGCAGGCCCAGCGGCCCCACCAGCTCGGCCAGGTGTTCCGGCGCGGGGGTGACCACCACGAGCCGGCCGCCGGGGCGCAGCACGCGTGCCGTCTCCGGGCCGTTGCGGGGGGCGAAGACCACCGTCACGCGGTCGACGGCGGCGTCGCGGACGGGCAGCCGCGCCCACGTGTCGGCCACGACCGCGAGCACGCGCGGCGAGATCCCGGCGGCGCGGCGGGCCGCGTAGCGCGAGGAGTCGAGGACCACCCCGACGGCGTCCGGCAGCCGGTCGAGGACCCCCGCCAGGTGGTGCCCGGTGCCGCCGCCGAGGTCGAGGACGGCGTCGACCGGCCCCTCCCCCGCGGCGACGGCGTCGGCCAGGACCCGGGTCAGCCCGGCGTAGGTGCCGGCGGAGAGCACGTCGGCGCGGTCGGCGACCATCGCGGCGCTGTCGCCGGTGGGCGGGGTGTGCCCGGGCGGCAGCAGCGTCACGTGTCCCTGCCGCGCCCGGTCGAAGGAGTGCCCGGCCGGGCAGCGCAGGCCGGCGTCCCCGGGCAGGGCCGCCAGCCGTGCCCCGCAGGCCGGGCAGGCCAGCAGGGCCACCGCCCGCGGCGGCCACGGACGCCGGCTCACCGGGCGCCCGCGGGAGCCGGTGCCCGCTCGGCCGCCCGGCCGGGGACGACGCCGACGGCGACCGCCGCGGCGACCGCGCCGAGGGCGAAGGCCGCCGGGTAGCCCGGGCCGCCGTCGACCAGGAGCGCGGCCAGCGGGAGGGTCAGCGCGGCCGCCAGGTTCTGCACGGTGTTGTGCGCGCCGAGCGCCCGCCCGGCCCACGCGCTCCCGGCCTGCTCGGCCACGGAGGTGAACGCCACCCCGTTCGGGCTGACCGTGGCCACCGCCGCCAGCGCCACCGCCGCTGCGGCGGCCGCGGGCCCGAGGACGTCCGGCGTCAGGGCGGCGACGACGGCGAGCAGCCCCACGACCCCTGTCACCGCGACCGCGACCTGCCGCAGCGGCCCGAGCCGGCTGCCCACCCGGTCCGACCACACCCCCGCGCCCAGCCGGGCGGCGACGCCGCCGACCTGGGTGACCGCCAGCAGCGTGCCCGCCGCGGCGACGCTCCAGCCCGCCTCGCGCACCAGCCAGTCGAAGGCGAGCCCCGCGACGGCGAACTGCGGCACCACCAGCAGCGTGCTGGCCGCGTGCACCCGCCACAGCACGGGACCGCGGTAGGGCGAGGCCGGGCGCGGGCCGCCGTCGGTCCGCGGCGGGCGGGCGGGGTCGCGGACGAACAGGCCGACGAGCGCGGCGGTGAGCCCGCAGCCGGCCGCGAGGAACGCGAACGCGCCGCCGGGGCCGTCGGCCGCGAGCCGCGGGAGCACGAGCGCGGCCAGGCCGACGCCCAGCGGCTGCCCGGCCTGCCGGATCCCCATGGCCAGGCCGCGCTGCTCCGGCGGGAACCAGCCCAGCACCAGCCGGCCGCTGGCCGCGTGCACCGACGCGCTGCCCGCCCCGGCCAGCAGCAGCCACAGGCCGGTGGGCAGGGCGGCGTCGGCCAGGGCGGCCCCGGTCAGGGCAGCGGCGGCCACGGCCAGCCCGCAGGAGAGCACCAGGCGCTCGCCGTAGCGGTCGGCGAGGACGCCCCACGCGAGCAGCGCGCAGACCAGGCCGGCGGCGGGTGCGGCGACCAGCAGGCTCACCTGCGGCAGGGTCAGCCCCTCCCCGCGCAGCGCCACGGTGAGGAAGGGCAGCCCGTTCTGCGCCGCGCAGGCGGCGACCAGCCCGGTCAGGCCGACGAACAGGTGGCGCCAGCGGGCGGTCGGCGGGGACGCCGTCGCGACGGCCGTCACCGGGGAACCGGGTGGAGGACCACCTCGGACAGCACCCCGCCGTCGGCCACGGCGGTGAGGAAGGTGCCGTACGGCTGCCGGCGCCGGTCGGTGGGTGAGCCGGGGTTGAGCAGCCGCAGGCCGGTCGCGGCGGTGGTGTCCCACGGGATGTGGCTGTGCCCGAAGAACAGGACGTCGGTGTCGGGGAACCGGGCGGCACAGCGGCGCTCCCGGCCCTTGGCGTCGCCGGTCTCGTGGACGACGGCGACGCGCAGGCCGCCCACCTCGGCCCGGGCCACCTCCGGCAGCCGCTCGCGCAGCGGGCCGTGGTCGTTGTTGCCGTACACGGCGAGCAGGCCGCGGGCGCGCGACTCGAGGGCGTCGAGCAGGGCGACGTCGACCCAGTCCCCGGCGTGCACGACGAGGTCCGCGGCGTCGATGGCGGCTCGGAGGGGATGAGGTAGGTCACGTGCCCGCTTGGGTAGGTGCGTGTCGGCGGTCACGACCAGCGAAACGGGCACGATCCCATGGTCGCAGGGGGCTAGGTTGCTGCCTCGGCCGACGATCTCGGCCCCCTCTCTCCACTCCCCGAGGACCTCATGACCCACCCGTCGTCCACCCCTGCCGCCGGGCCGGACACCCCGGCCGCGGAGCCCTACGAGAAGCGCTGGCTGGCCCTCGGCGTCATCGCGATGACCGTCCTGCTGGTCATCCTCGACGCCACGATCGTCAACATCGCGCTGCCCGCCGTGTCGGCGCCCGAGTCCGAGGGCGGACTCGACATCAGCGCGGCGACCCAGCAGTGGATCGTCACCGCCTACACGCTGACCTTCGGCGGCTTCCTGCTGCTCGGCGGGCGCATCGCCGACTTCTGGGGCCGCAAGCGCACCTACCTCGTCGGCGCCGCCGGGTTCGCCGTCGCCTCCGCGTTCGGCGGGCTGGCCCAGAACGAGGCCATGCTCTTCGGCGCCCGCGCGCTGCAGGGCGTCTTCGGCGCACTGCTCGCCCCGGCGTCGCTGGCGCTGCTGACCGTGCTGTTCACCGACCCGAAGGAGCGCGCCAAGGCCTTCGGCGTCTACGGCGCCATCGCCGGCGGCGGGTCCGCGGTCGGCCTGCTGCTCGGCGGCGTCCTCACCGAGTACGCCGACTGGCGCTGGTGCTTCTGGGTCAACCTGCCGGTGGCGCTCCTGGCCATCGCCCTGGCCATCCCGTTCGTGCCGGAGAGCAAGGCGCCCGGCGACACGAAGTACGACATCCCCGGCGCGATCGTGATCACCCTCGGGCTGGCCGCGATCGTCTACGGGTTCACCCGGGTGGCCGAGGCGTCGCAGACCAACGCCGCCGAGGCCGCGGCGGCCAACCAGCAGGCGGCCGCGCAGGGCAACCCGGCCCTGGTCACGCCCGAGAGCGGCTGGACCGACGGCCTGGCCTGGCTGTTCATCGTCGGCGGGCTGGTGCTGGTGGCGCTGTTCGTCGTGCTGGAGCTGCGCACCCGCAACCCGCTGCTGCCGATGCGCATCGTGCTCGACCGCAACCGCGGCGGCGCGTACCTGACCTCGACGCTGGTCGGTGCGGGGCTCATCGGGGCCTTCTTCTTCCTCAGCCTGTACTTCCAGCTGGTGCTCGGCTACGAGCCGCTGGTGGCGGGGTTGGCCTCGCTGCCGACCACGCTGGGCGTCTTCATCTCCGCCGGTGCGGCCAGCGCGCTGGTGCCGCGGGTGGGGCCGAAGCCGCTGATGGTGCTGGGCGGCCTGCTCGCCGCCGGCGGGCTGTTCACGCTGTCGTTCGTCGGCCTGGACACCGGGTTCTGGGAGCTGCCCTTCCCCGGCCAGCTGCTGCTGGGCCTGGGCCTGGGCTTCACCTTCGTGCCGCTGTCCAACCTGGCGCTCGTGGGCGCCGGGGAGCACGACGCCGGGGCCGCGAGCGCGATGCTCAACGCCACGCAGCAGGTGGGGGCCTCGATCGGCACCGCGGTGCTGGTCTCCCTGTCGGTGGGGGCCGCCAGCGCGTACACGGCCGACCTGTTCTCCTCGGGCGCGCCCCCGCAGGACCCCGCGACCGCCGGTCTCGCCGCGCAGGTCGAGGGCTACACGACGGCGTTCACCTGGGCCGCCGCGCTCTTGGTGGTCGGCGCGATCGTCGCCGGGCTGCTGATCAAGGCGACCAAGGACGACGTCCCGACCGGCGACACCGTCGTCCACGTCGGGTAGTCCCGCCCGCCCCGGCGCCCGCGTCCCCGCTCGGGGGCGCGGGCGCCGTCGCGTCAGCAGGGTCGCGTCAGGAGCCGGAGCGGGCGGCCATCGCCCGGAGCCGGGCGTTGTAGGCCTCGAGCTCGGCGTCGTCGGTGCGCACGGCGGCGCGGTCGAGGCGCCGGCCGCGGCGGTCCTCCGAGCCCATCCAGCTGAAGAGCACGACGGCCAGCACCAGCACCGTCGGCAGCTCACCGAAGGACCAGGCGATGCTGCCGGCGGTGTTCTGGTCGGCGAGCGGGTCGACGCCCCAGCCGGCGGGCGGCTCGGCGAAGGTGCGCACCACCAGCGACGACGACATCATGATCGCGACGCCGAAGAAGGCGTGCAGCGGCATCGGGATCAGCAGCTCGAGCATCCGCCCGGCGTGACCCACCTGCCGCGGCCACGGGTCCTGGGCGAGGATCGGGCCGAAGAACAGCAGCCCGGTGACGGTGAAGTGGGCCAGCATGAACTGGTGGCCCACCGGGTCGTCCATCAGCGCGTCGAAGACGGGCGTGAAGTAGACGCCGTAGAGGCTGACCAGGAACAGCGGCAGCGTGAAGAACGGGTTGGACACGAAGCGCGCGAGCCGGCTGTGCAGCGCGTCCAGCAGCAGCGCCCGCGGGACGCCGGCCAGTCCCCTCCCCCGCGGCAGCGACCGCAGCGCCAGCGTGACCGGCCGGCCGAGCAGCAGGAGCAGCGGCGCGACCATCGACAGCACCATGTGCTGGGCCATGTGCACGCTGAACAGCACCATGCTGTAGCCGTTGAGCCAGGTGCCGGTGACGGCGAACAGCGACAGGCACCCGGCGACCCAGGACGCCGTCCGCCACCACGGCCAGGCCACCCCGGAGCGGCGCAGCCGGACGAGGCCGACGGCGTAGGCCAGCACGCCGAGCAGCGCGAGGACCGGCAGCACCGACCACGCGTCGAGGTGGGGCAGGAACACCCGTCCCCACGTGGGTGGCTCGCCGGGCACCCACATGCCCGAGTGGTGCCCGTGCTCCACCGCTACCTCCGGTCCGGTCGGTCGTGCGCTCCCCACTGTCCCACTCGGGACCCGACTGGGCGGCCCCCTCGCAGGGGCCCGGCCCGAGCGGAGCGAGGGATGGGGGGCGAGGGGGTCCTTCGTCAGTCGTGGACGGGAGCCTCGTGGCCGGCGTGCGCCTCGGCCTCGATCTGGAAGGTGCAGTGGGCGACGTCGAAGTGGTCGCCGAGGCAGGTGCCGAGCGCGTCGAGCACCCGGCCGCCGTGCCCGGCCGCGAGCGCCTCGTCGGTGACGACGACGTGCGCCGACAGCACGGGCAGCCCCGAGGTGATCGTCCAGGCGTGCAGGTCGTGGACGCCGATGACGCCCTCCACGCCGAGGACGTGCGCCCGGACCTCGTCGAGGTCGACGTCGCGCGGCGCGGCCTCGAGCAGCACGTCGAGGGACTCCCGCAGCAGCGCCCACGCCCGCGGCAGCACCAGGCAGCCGATGAGCAGCGCGGCGATCGTGTCGGCCGGCGTCCACCCGGTCAGCGCGACGACGCCGGCGGCGACGAGGACGGCCACCGAGCCGAGCGCGTCGCCGAGCACCTCCAGGTGCGCGCCGCGGACGGCGAGGGAGCCGCGGCGGCCGCGGTGCAGCAGCGCCAGGCCGGTGAGGTTGGCGGCCAGCCCGACACCGGCGACGGCGAGGACGACCCCGGAGGTGATCTCCGGCGGGTCGGCGATCCGGCGCACCGCCTCGACCAGCACGACCACCGCGACGACGGCCAGCAGCAGCCCGTTGGCGACGGTGGCGAGGATCTCCACGCGCTGCCAGCCGAAGGTCCGGCGGCCCCGCGCGGGGCGTTGCGCCAGGGTCACCGCACCGAGCGCCAGGCCCACGCCGAGCGCGTCGGTGGCCATGTGGCCGGCATCGGCCAGCAGCGCGAGCGACCCGGACACCAGCGCCCCGACGACCTCGGCGACCAGCACGGCCAGCGTCAGCCCGAGGACGACGGCCAGCCGCCCGCGGGAGGCCCCCGCGACGGTGGCGTGCCCGTGCGCGTGACCGTGCGCATGGCCGTGCGCATGGCCGTGCGCATGGCCGTGCGCGTGCCCGGCTCCCATCGGCCCACCTCCCCCTGCAGTGTCCTCCGGACGGCGGCGCCCCCGCCCGGACCTGCCGGGAGGGGGCGCGCCGTCGGGTGCGTGCGGGGACGCTAGATGGCGACGCCGCGGTCACGCAGCCACGGGATCGGGTCGATCTTCTCGCCGCCGATGCCGCCGACGTGCACCTCGAAGTGCAGGTGCGGGCCGGTCGACTGACCGCGGTTGCCGAGCAGCGCGATGGTGTCGCCGGCGCGGACCACCTGGCCGGGCTGCACGAGGATCTCCTCCATGTGCCCGTAGACGGTGACGTCGCCGTTCTCGTGCTGGATGTAGACCACGTTGCCGTAGCCGCTGGCCGGGCCGGCCTCGAGCACGACCCCGTCGGCCGCGGCGTACTCGGGCGTGAGCATGGGAGCGGCGAGGTCGATGCCGGCGTGCAGCGTGCCCCAGCGCGCACCGAAGGTGCTGCTCAGCCGGGCGCCGGCCACGGGCAGGACGGTCCGCGGGCGGGCGGCCTCCGCGGCCGCGGCGGCGGCGGCCTCCTGGGCGGCGCGGTCGGCGTCGGCCTGGGCCTGGGCCGCGGCGGCCTCCTGCGCCTCGCGGGCGTTGCGGCTGGCGGTGACCTCGCCGAGCAGCACGGCGTCGGAGCGCAGGGTCGCGGCCTCGGCGGCGGCGGGGAGGTCCTCGTCGCCGATGCCGAGCTCCTCGGCCACGCTCACCGAGTGGCTGACCGCCCCGGGGCCGTCGGCCTGGGCGACGCGGTCGCCGATGGAGAAGGAGCCGATGCCGACGGCGCCCACGAGCGCGGCGGCGAGGTAGAAGGCCGGCCGGCGGCGCGGCAGCCGCAGCAGCCGGGCGATCTCCCGGTGCCGGCCGTGCCCGGCGACGACGGTGACGGGGACCCGCTCGGCGTCGCCGGCGTCCGCGGTCTCGTCGGCGGCGTCCGCGGGGAGCTCGACGGGGTCGGCCGCGACGGCGGCCAGGGCCTGGGCGTCGGCGGCGCCGCTCAGGCCGGCGAGGTCGGCGACGGCGGCCACCGGCTCGGCGGAGCGCAGCTCCTCGGCGACGTCGGTGCCGGCGGGGTGGCCGACCGAGGTGTCGACGACGTTGCCGGTGACCACGACGGTCCGGACCTCGAGGTCGGCTGCGGGTGTCGCCGCTGCGGCCGCGGTGCGCCGGGAGGGCGTCGGGCGGGGGCTGGGACGGCGGGCGGGACGGGACTCCCCGGTCGGCGACGTCTCCCCCTGACGTCGGTACGGGGTGGGCCTCGAGGCCTCCGCGGCGCCGGCGGGTCGCCGTTCGGGCGACGCCACCGCTGCCTTCCGGAGGGGAGTACCGGCCGCGGGGTGCGCTGCCGTCCCTCCGTCGAGGAGGCGGTCGGGGTGGAGCTCGGTCATGCACCTGACTTCCGTCGGGGACAGGGACGTCGTGCTGTGCCCGGGGGAGCGGGCGGGGCCATGTGGAGGCGAGGCCCATGTAAACACGCCGTGACCGTTACGTGATCTGGAGACCTGGGTACGGCGGACCAGATGTGTGACGCGGGCCACGGACCTGCACCGTTGTCGTTCGACGCCACGTCGAACTGATGTCACTCAGCGTGAGGGACGCGCCGGTTGAGCGTTGAACCAGGAGCGATCAGGCCCACAGCGGGCACGAGGGCCCTGGACACCCCGTCCGACGCCGTTCCCCGCACTCGATCCGAGGAGAGGTTCTCGTGCGCGCAGTCACCTGGCACGGACGTGCCGACGTACAGGTGGACACCGTCCCCGACCCGACGCTGCAGGAGGACACCGACGTCATCGTCGAGATCACCTCGAGCGGCATCTGCGGGTCCGACCTGCACCTGATCGAGGTGATGGCGCCCTTCATGACGAAGGGCGACGTCATGGGCCACGAGCCGATGGGCGTCGTCCGCGAGGTCGGCTCCGCGGTGACCGCCGTGAAGCCCGGCGACCGGGTCGTCGTGCCGTTCAACATCTCCTGCGGGACCTGCTGGATGTGCTCGCAGGGCCTGCAGTCGCAGTGCGAGACCACGCAGAACCGCGAGCAGGGCTTCGGCGCCTCGCTGTTCGGCTACACGAAGCTCTACGGGCAGGTGCCCGGCGGGCAGGCCGAGTACCTGCGGGTCCCCTTCGGCAACACGCTGCCGATCAAGGTCCCCGAGGGCGCGCCCGACGACCGCTTCGTCTACCTCTCCGACGTCCTGCCCACCTCCTGGCAGGCGGTCCAGTACGCCGCGACGCCGCCCGGCGGCACGCTCCTCGTGCTGGGGCTCGGGCCGATCGGCGACATGTGCACCCGCATCGCTCACCACCTGGGCATCGAGCACGTGTACGCCGCCGACGTCGTCCCGGAGCGGCTCGCCCGCGCCTCGGCACGCGGCACGAACGTCATCCGCTCGACGAAGAAGGACGACGTCGTCCAGGCGATCCAGGACGCGACCGCCGGCCGCGGCGCCGACGCCGTCATCGACGCCGTCGGCATGGAGGCGCACGGCTCGCCGCTGGCGCAGATCGCGCAGAAGGCGACCGCCGTCGTGCCCGACGCGGTCATGGAGAAGGTCATGCAGGTGGCCGGCATCGACCGCCTGGCCGCGCTGAACACCGCCATCGACGCGGTGCGCCGCGGCGGGACGATCTCGCTGTCGGGCGTCTACGGCGGGGCCACCGACCCGTTGCCGCTCATGCGCATGTTCGACAAGCAGGTCCAGCTGCGGATGGGCCAGGCGAACGTGTGGCGCTGGGTGCCCGACATCCTGCCGCTGCTGGTGGACGACGACCCGCTCGGCGTCGACGACTTCGCCACCCACCGCGTGCCGCTGGAGCAGGCGCCACAGGCCTACGCGAACTTCCGCGAGAAGAAGGACGGCGCGGTCAAGGTGCTGCTGCAGCCCTGACCCGGCTGTGACCACACCCACCGGCGGCGCCGGGCATGTCCCGCGCCGCCGGTGGCTTGCCCCTGGGTAGGACATCCCCGGACGACGACGTCCGCGCTCCCCCGTCCGTCTCGTCGTCCCCCTGGAGTCCCCCGTGCCCCGTGGCCTGCTCGCGCTCGCGATCGGCGCCTTCGGCATCGGCACCACCGAGTTCGTCGTCATGGGCATGCTGCCCGAGATCGCCGACGGCCTCGGCGTCTCGGTGTCGGCCGTCGGCCTGCTCATCTCGGCCTACGCCGTCGGTGTCGTCCTCGGCGCCCCGACCCTCACCGCGCTCGGCGTGCGGTTCTCGCCCCGCCAGACCCTGGTGGCGCTCATGGTCGTGTTCGTCGTCGGCAACGCGCTGTCGGCGGTGGCGCCGACCTACGAGACCCTCGCCGCGGCGCGGGTGCTCACCGCGCTGGCACACGGGTCGTTCTTCGGCGTCGGCGCGGTCGCCGCCCGCAGGCTGGTGCCGCCGGAGCGGGCCACCCAGGCGATCTCGCTGATGATGGTCGGGCTGACGCTGGCCAACGTCGTCGGCGTCCCGGTGGGGACGTTCGTGGCGCAGCAGCTGAGCTGGCGGCTGGTGCTCGGCGGGATCGCCGTCATCGGCCTGGTCACCATCGCCGGGCTGCTGGCCTGGCTGCCGGCGGGCACCGGGGAGCGCGGCGACCTGCGCGCCGAGCTCGCCGCCTTCCGCCGCGGGCAGGTGTGGCTGGTGCTCGGCCTGACGATGGTCGGCTTCGCCGCGCTGTTCTCCGTCTACAGCTACGTCAGCCCGATCCTCACCGACCTCGCCGGCCTCCCCGAGGGCTGGGTGACGCCGGTGCTGGCGCTGTTCGGCGTGGGCACGACCGTGGGCACGCTGGCCGGCGGCCGCCTCGGCGACCGGTTCGGCTGGTCCTTCGTCGTCGCCGGGCTGCTCGCCACCGCGGCGCTGCTGGCCACCTTCTCCTTCCTCGCCCGCTCCGCCGTCGCCGCGGTGGTCCTGCTCGTGCTGTTCGGCACCGTGGCCTTCGCGATGGGCCCGGTGGTGCAGAACGGCGTCATCGAGGCCGCGCGGGTGCGCGGCGGCAGCCTGGTGTCGGCGGCCAACCAGGCGGCGTTCAACGTGGCCAACGCCGTGGGTGCGGCCCTCGGCGCGCTGGTCCTCTCCCTCGGCCTGGGCTACACCGCACCCATGTGGGTCGGGGCCGTCCTCGCGCTGGCGGGCAGCGGGCTGGCGCTGGTGGCGCTGCGGTCCGACCGGCGGGAGACCGCGCGGGTCGCGGCGGACGTCGGGGTCTGGCGGTCGGAGGTCGGGACCCGGCTCACCGCGGGTTCGATCGCGCACGACGGGTAGGAGTCGGTCATGACGACGACGACCGCCGAGAGGTCAGGACAGTTCGCACTCGGGGACCGCACGGTCCACCGGCTCGGCTACGGCGCGATGCAGCTGGCCGGCCCGCACGTGATGGGACCGCCCGCCGACCGGGACGCCGCCGTCGCCGTCCTGCGCCGGGCCGTGGAGCTCGGCGTGGACCACATCGACACCAGCGACTACTACGGCCCGCACGTGACCAACGAGGTCATCCGCGAGGCGCTGCACCCCTATCCCGAGCAGCTGACCATCGTCACCAAGGTCGGCGCGCGGCGGACGCCCGAGGGCGAGTGGCCCGAGGCCCTCTCCCCCGACGAGCTGCGCCAGGCCGTGCACGACAACCTCGACCACCTCGGCGTCGACGTCATCGACGTGGTGAACCTGCGGATGCCCGGCTTCGCCGCGCCCGTGGAGCGCTCGCTGGCCGAGCCGTTCGAGACGCTGGCCGAGCTGCAGCAGCAGGGGCTCATCCGCCACCTCGGCGTCTCCAACGTGACGACGCAGCAGTTCGCCGAGGCGCGCGCCATCGCGCCGGTGGTGTGCGTGCAGAACCACTACAACCTCGTGCACCGCGACGACGACCCGATGGTCGACGCGCTGGCCCGCGAGGGTGTCGCCTACGTGCCGTTCTTCCCGCTCGGGGGCTTCACGCCGCTGCAGTCGGCGGCGCTGGAGACGGTGGCGCGGCGGCTGGAGACCACGCCGATGCAGGTGGCGCTGGCCTGGCTGCTGGCGCGCTCGCCGAACATCCTGCTCATCCCGGGGACGTCGTCGGTGGCGCACCTGGAGGAGAACCTGCAGGCCGCCGCGCGCGTGCTCGGGCCGGCCGAGCTGGAGGAGCTCGACCGCATCGGCGGCACCGGGGAGCCCGACGTCGACCTCTGACCGCGGGGCCACGGACCCCCGCCGGCGGTGGCCGGGGGGGACGGCCGGGAACCGTCGGGGTGTGCGATCGAGGCCCGATCGGGGCCTGGAGCTGCTACTTTGCGCCCCTCCCGGGTGCAGCGTCGCACCTCCGGTCCTGGTCGTCCCTGCACCCGAGAGGCACGCATGCCGACGCCGCACAACGCCACGAGCCCGTCCGCCGACGTCGTGATCTGCGCCTACACCGAGGACCGGTGGGACATGCTCTGCCGGGCGGTCGCCTCGGTGCAGGCGCAGTCGGTGTCCCCCCGCACCGTCCTCGTGTGCGTCGACCACAACGACGCCCTGCACCGCCGCTGTCTCGAGCGGTGGGGCGGCGAGCCGCAGGACGGGCAGCCGCCGGTGCGGGTGCTGCGCAACCGGTTCGCCGGCCGGCTGGGGTCCGCCCGCAACACCGCGGTGGAGCAGGTGACCGCCGACGTCGTCGCCTTCCTCGACGACGACGCGGAGGCGGCCCCCACCTGGCTGGAGACCCTGCTGCGCGTGTACGAGGACGACCCCGCCGCGATGGCCGTGGGCGGCGCTCCCCTGCCGAACCACACCGTCGACCGGCCGGGCTGGTTCCCCCACGAGTTCGACTGGGTGTTCGGCTGCCACTACCGGGGGCTGCCCGAGGAACTGGCGCCGGTCCGGCACCTGATCGGCGCGAGCATGTCGGTGCGCACCGACGCCCTGTGGTCGGTGGGCGGGTTCCACTCCGACAAGCACGACGACATGGACCTCTCCCACCGGATCGCGGCCACCTACGGCGCGGAGTCGGTCCTCTACGAGCCCAAGGCGCAGATCTTCCACGTCGTCCACCCCGAGCGGCTCACGTGGAGCTACTTCTGGCGACGGTGCTACTGGATCAACCGCGGCAAGGTGCGGGCCTTCGCAGACATGGGCGCCGCCGGCAACATCACCGCCGAGCTGCAGTTCGCCCGCGCGATGGCCACCAGCGTCGTCCGCGAGCTGCTCCGCGGGATCCGCGGGGACGCCGACGCGCTGCGCCGTGCGGGGGCGATCGTCGCCGGACTCGGCACGGCCGGCCTCGGCCACCTGCGGGGCAGGATCGAGCTGCGGACCGGCCGGCTGCCGGCGTCCCTCACCACCGGCCTCGACCCGAGGTGAGCTCCGGGAACACCCACCTGGTCGTCGGCTCGGGACCCTCCGCGGCAGCGGTGGCCCTCGCCCTCTCCGAGCGGCCGGACCAGCAGGTGGTCGTCCTCGACCTCGGAGGGCGGCTGGAGGAGGAGCGTCAGGCCGCCCGGGCCCGGCTCGCGGCGACCGGCCCGGACGGCTGGGACCCGGCCGACCTCGCGGTCGTCACCGCCCGCACCGCCCCGTCCGGGTCCGCCACCGCCGTGCCGCAGAAGCGCACGTACGGCTCCGACTACCCCTTCCGGGACCTCGGCCAGACCCGTGGGACCAGCGGGCCCCCGGGGACGAACCTCGACGTCGCCTCCTCCGCCTACGGCGGCTTCTCCACCGTGTGGGGCGCGCAGGTCATGCCGTTCTCCCGGAGCACGTTCGACCGCTGGCCCGTCTCCTGGGCCGACATGGAGCCCCACTACCGCGCCGTGCTGGCGGAGGTCCCCCTCGCCGGCGAGCCCGACGACCTGGCGGAGCTCTTCCCGCTCCTGGCCCCGACCAGCGGGCTGCCGCCCCTCGGGCCCCGGACCGCGGCGGTGCTGCGGCGGTACGAGCGGTCCCGGGACGAGGTGCGCACCCGCGGGGTCACCGTCGGGCGTGCCCGCCTGGCCTTCGCCGCCCGCGACTGCATCCGCTGCGGCCTGTGCATGAGCGGCTGCCCGTACGAGCTGATCTACAGCGCCGCGCAGACCATGGACCGCCTGCGACGCCGACCCAACGTCCGGGTCCTCGACTCGCTCCTGGTCGAGCGCATCGGCCAGGTCGGCGACCAGGCGGTCGCCTCCTGCCGGGACCTGCGGACCGGGCAGCGCTCCGAGTTCACCGCCGACCGGCTATTCGTCGGCGCCGGCGGGCTGGGGACCACGCGCCTGGTGCTGGGCTCGCTCGCCACGCCGCCACCTCGCCTCGAGATGGCGGAGTCGATCCAGTTCGTCCTCCCGTTCCTGTCCACCCGACCGGTCGAGGACCCCCGCGGGCCCGGCGCCCGCGACTTCACCCTGAACCAGTTCAACCTCCTGCTCCCCTTCGACGACGAGGGGTACACGACCTCACAGGTGCACTGTTACCCCTACAACCCGGCGTTCCTGGACGCGCTGCCCGCCGCGCTGCGGGGGCGCTGGGCCGCTCCGGTGTCGCGCCAGGTGCTGCGCCGGCTCTCCGTGGGCTTCGGCTACCTGCCGTCGTGGGCCTCACCGCCCGTCCGGGTCGTCCCCCGTCCCGGTGCGGCCGGAGGGCTGCCCGAGCTGGACCTCGGCCACCCGCCCGGGACCGGGCGCCCCGAGCTCCTCCGCGCGGTCCTGCGCCGGCTGCTGCGCGTGGCACCCCGGCTGGACCTCTGGCCCCTGCTGACGCACGTCACCCTCTCCGGGGCCGGCAAGAGCTACCACTTCGGCGGGTCCTTCCCCCACCGGCACGGGGACGCGGGGGCCGGCTCCCCCGGCACCGACCGCTGGGGCCGGCTGCCCGACTGGGACCGCATCCACCTCGTCGACGGATCCGTGCTGCCCTCGGTCCCCTCGACCACCTTCACCCTGACCGTGATGGCCAACGCGCACCGCATCGCCAGCGGGGTCCTCACCGGGGAGGCGCCCGTCGACCTCCGTCTGGGGTCCGCGGTCAGCTGAGCGGTCCCCCTCCCCAGGTCGCTGCGACGCCCGCCCCGACCGGACCGAGCACCCGGTCGAGGTGGGCGTTGGCGAAGACGCCGACCGGGTCGAGCCGCTCCCGCAGCGCGGTGAACTCACCGAACCGCGGGTAGCGGCCGGCCAGGGCGGCGGCGTCGAGGCCGTGCAGCTTGCCCCAGTGCGGGCGCCCGCCCGCCGCACCGGCGATCGCCTCGAACGCGGCGAACCAGCCGCCCGAGGGATCCCGGGCGGGCACGTGCACGGCGACGTAGGCGGTGTCGCGGCCCGAGGCGGTCGACAGCGGGACGTCGTCGGCGGCCGCGACCCGCACCTCCACCGGGAACGGCACCCGCTCCGCCCCGGCGTCGACCACCCGCCGCAGCTCGGCCAGCACCTCCGGGGCCGCCTCCCGCGGGACCGCGTACTCCATCTCGCGGAACCGGACGCGGCGGCGGGAGACGAACACCCGGTGCGCGACGTCGGTGTAGGTGCGCGCGCCGAGCGCCCCGGCGGAGAATCGGGCCAGCGGCGGCACCAGCGCGGGCACCCGGCGGCCGGCGGCGACGACGGCGGCGAAGCCCGCGTTGGCCAGCACCTCGTCGTCCCAGAACGCCCGGCCCCGGCCCAGGGGCGCGACCTCGTCCAGCGGCACGCGGGTGTTGCGCTTGGTCAGGCACCGGTCGGTGTGCGGGAACCAGTAGAACTCGACGTGGTCGGTGGCGGTCATGACCTCGCCGAAGGCCTCGAGCAGGTCCGGCAGCCGGGCCGGTCCCTCCTCCGCGCGCAGGGCGAACGCCGGCACCGCCTGCAGCGTCACCGTGCTCAGCACGCCGAGCGCGCCGAGCCCGACGCGGGCGGCGGAGAACACGTCGGGGTGCTCGTCGGGTGAGCAGCGCAGCACGGTCCCGTCGGCGGTCACCAGGTCCAGCGCGCGCACCTGGGTGGCCAGGCCGCCGAAGCGGGCGCCGGTGCCGTGCGTGCCGGTGGACAGCGCGCCGGCGACGGTCTGCCGGTCGACGTCGCCGAGGTTGGTCAGCGCCCACCCGCGCGCGGCGAGCTCGGCGTTCAGCCGGTGCAGCGGCATCCCCGCCTGCACGGTCACCAGACCGTCGTCGTCGACCCCGACCAGGCCCGCGTGGCGGTGCAGCGCCAGCGCGACGTCGTCGGGGCGGCCGATGCCGCTGAAGGAGTGCCCGCTGCCGAGCGCGGTGACCCGCCGGCCGACCGCCGCGGCCGCCCGCACCTCGGCGGCGATCCCCTCCGTCCCGGCCGGGGCGAGCACGGTCAGTCCCGTCGCCCGCTGGTTGCCCGCCCAGTTGCGCCAGGTGCCCGTCACGGTCGTCCTCCTCCGGTGTCGGCGGCAGTGTGTCGGCTCGCGGGGAGCGCGTCGAGGCCACGGCGCTTGCCCTCCCGCGCGGCCGGACGGGAGGCTCCGGGACCGTGACCCCGGCCCGCACCCGGCTCGACGCCGCGACGGCGGACCTCGACCCGCCGCTCGCCGTCCTCGACCTCGACGCCCTCGACGCCAACGCCGCCGACCTCACCCGGCGCGCCGGCGGGCGGCCGATCCGGGTGGCGAGCAAGTCGGTGCGCAGCCGCGCCGTGCTGCGCCGCGTGCTGGCCCGCCCCGGGTTCGCCGGCGTGCTCGCCTACACGCTGGCCGAGGCGCTGTGGCTGGCCGGCGGGGACGACCCGGTGTCCGGCGACGTCGTCGTCGGCTACCCGACCGTGGACCGCACGGCGCTGCGCCGGCTGGTGGCCGACCCGGCGCTGGCCGCCCGCGTGACGCTGATGGTGGACTCCCCCGACCACCTCGACGCCGTCGACGCCGTGGCCCGCCCGGGCCGGCGCCCGCCGGTGCGGGTGTGCCTCGACCTCGACGCCTCGCTGCGCGCCGCCGGCGGCCGGGTGCACGTGGGGGTGCGCCGCTCCCCCGTGCACGACCCGGCCGGCGCGGCGGCGCTGGCGCGGACGGTGTGCGACCGCCGCGGCTTCACCCTCGCCGGGCTCATGGCCTACGAGGCGCAGGTCGCCGGCGTGCCCGACGCGCCGCCCGGCCGCCCGCTGCGGGGCCTCGCGGTGCGCGGCGTGCAGGCGCTGTCGCTGCGCGAGCTGGCCCGCCGGCGCGCGGCGGCCGTGGCCGCGGTGTCGGCCGTGGCGCCGCTGGAGTTCGTCAACGGCGGCGGCACCGGCAGCCTCGAGCGGACCGCCGCCGACCCCGCCGTCACCGAGCTCGCCGCGGGCTCGGGCCTCTACCAGCCGACGCTCTTCGACGGGTACCGCGCGTTCCGCGGCCGCCCGGCGCTGCTGTTCGCGCTGCCGGTGACCCGCCGACCGGCGCCCGGCACGGTGACCGTGGCCGGTGGCGGGTGGATCGCCTCGGGCCCGCCCGGCGCCGACCGGCTGCCCCGCCCCGTGCACCCGCCGCGGCTGCGGCTGCTCGGCACCGAGGGCGCCGGGGAGGTGCAGACGCCGCTGCGCGGGCCGGACGCCGACGCGCTGCGGGTGGGCGACCGCGTGTGGTTCCGCCACGCGAAGGCCGGCGAGGTGTGCGAGCACGTCGACGCCCTGCACACCCTCGAAGGCAACGCGCTCACCGGCGCCGTGCCCACCTACCGCGGCGAGGGCCACGCCTTCTGAGCGGTGGAAATGGCCATTTCTGCCGCTCTGGGCCGGTCAGTCGGCGTCGTTGGCGAGCAGGGCGCGGGCCTCGGCGGCCTCCTCGTCGTCGAAGCCCATGTGGGCGGCCTCGCCGCGGCGGGCGACCTGGGCGTCGATCCAGCGCCGGTGCGCCTCCCACGCCGACTGCCGGGTGGCGCCCGTCGCGCGGCCGATCTGCGCCCACGAGGCCCCCGCCGTCCGAGCGGTGCGGACGGTGAGCTGCCGACCCTGGGCCGCGCGCCGGGCGATCACCTCGCCGAGCGCCAGCAGCTCCAGGGCCTCGTCGCGGGTGAGCGGGCGCAGGCCCTCCGGGTCGTCGGGGTCGGCCAGGGAGTCCCGCGTGCGCAGTTCCTCGTACCGGCGGACGGCGCTGCCGAGGGTGTGCTGCCGTTCGAGGTCGTCGACGTCCATGCCCCAGCGTCCGTCAGGCTGCCCTGACTGTCAAGGCAGCCTGACAGGTACTCAGCGGGCGCGGGCCACCCGCGTCTCGTCGAACACCGGCTCGGCGGACTCGTACACCCGCCCGTCGGCGCCGAAGACGAGGAACCGGTCGAAGGACCGGGCGAACCAGCGGTCGTGCGTGACGGCGAGGACCGTGCCGTCGAAGGCGGCCAGGGCCTCCTCCAGCGACTCGGCCGACAGGACGTCGAGGTTGTCGGTGGGCTCGTCGAGCAGCAGCAGCGTGGCGCCGGACAGCTCGAGCATCAGCACCTGCAGCCGCGCCTGCTGCCCGCCGGACATGGTCCGGAACGGCTGGTCGGCGGAGTCGGTGAGCCCGTAGCGGCGCAGCGCGGCCATCGCCCGGCCGCGGTCGACGCCCGGGCGGCCGGGCTCGCCGTGCCACAGCAGGTCCACCGGCGTCCGGTCCAGCCACTCGGGATGGGCGTGCGTCTGGGCGAACATCCCCGGGACCACCCGCGCCCCGAGCCGCCAGGACCCGGTGTGCGCGACGTCGGCACCGGCCAGCAGCCGCAGGAAGTGCGACTTGCCCGCGCCGTTGGCACCGAGGACGCCGACCCGGTCGCCGTACCAGACCTCCAGGTCGAAGGGCCGCATGAGCCCGGTCAGCTCCAGCTGCTCGGCCATGACCGCCCGCACGCCGGTGCGCCCGCCGCGCAGCCGCATGGTCACCTTCTGCTCCGGCGGACGGTCCGGCGGTGGCCCGGCCGCCTCGAACTTCGCCAGCCGGGTCTGCGCCGCGGAGTACCGGCTGGCCATGTCCGGGGAGTTGGCCGCCTGCTGCTGCAGCGTGCGCACCAGGTCCACCAGCCGCTGGTGCTCCTCCTCCCAGCGCCGCCGCACCTCGGCCATCCGTTCGTGCCGGGCGGCCCGCGCGTCGGGGTAGCCGGCCCACCCGCCGCCGTGCACCCACGCCGTCCGGCCCTCGACGGTGACCACCCGGTCGGCGACGGTCGCGAGCAGCTCGCGGTCGTGGCTGACGAACAGCACCGTCTTGCGCGTCTCGAGCAGCCGCTGCTCCAGCCACCGCTTGCCGGGGACGTCGAGGTAGTTGTCCGGCTCGTCGAGCAGCAGCACCTGTTCGGGCCCGCGCAGCAGCGCCTCGAGCGCCAGCCGCTTCTGCTCACCGCCGGACAGCGTGGACAGCTCCCGGTACTTGCACCGGTCGTAGGGGACGCCGAGCGCCGCCACGGTCACCGTGTCCCAGGTGACCTCGGCCTCGTAGCCGCCGACGTCGCCCCACTGGGCGAGCGCCTCGGCGTAGGCCAGCTGCGCGGGCTCGTCGTCGGTCTCCATGAGGGTGAGCTCGGCGGCCTCGACGGCGTCCCAGGCGGCGCGCACCGCCGGGGCGGAGAGGTCGACGAGGAAGCGCTGCACCGTGGTGTCGTCGCGCACCGAGCCGATGAACTGCCGCATCACGCCGAGGCCGCCGCTGCGGGCGACGGTCCCGGCCTCGGGCACGAGGTCGCCGGAGACGATCCGCAGCAGCGTCGTCTTCCCGGCGCCGTTCTCGCCGACCAGCGCCGCCCGGGCGCCGTCACCCACCCGGAACGAGACGTCGTCCAGCAGCACCCGGCCGTCCGGCAGCGTGTGCCGGACCCCGCTCACGTCGACGTAGCCCACCCGCTCATCGTCCGGGGTGGGGCAACCGGATTCGGCGGGGGGCTAGACCGCCTGCAGGCGGGTGCGCGCGAGCCGCTCGACCATCTCCGGCAGCGCGGTCGCCGGCACGCCGCTGAGGTCGCTCCGGGCGGACCGGACCACGCGACCGACGACCTGGGGTCGCAGCCGCGTGCCGAACTCGTCCACCAGACGGGTGACGGCCTGCTCGACGGCGGGGTCGACGGTGAGCTGCTCGGGAAGCGTCATGGGCGCGCGGGACTCCTCGTGCGGTCCGGTGCGAGGGGGGACGGCGTCCACGGTGGCCTGCCGGGCCGCGGTGATCCAGGGACCTAGGTCCCAGCCGTGGGCGTTCCCGGCGTGTCGGTCAGGAGACGAAGAACGCGTTGCCGCCCGACGTCGTGACCGCCGCGGCGTCGCGCACCAGCGCCGCCAGTTCCCCCGCGTCGACGCGGTCGAGGGAGGAGAAACGGATGCAGCTCTTGCCGCAGGAGACCCTCCCGAGCCGCTCGGCGCGGGCCTCGGGCAGGTACTCCCCGTCGACGACGGCGCAGACGTAGAGCGACAGGTGCCGCTTCTGCGCGGCGAGGGCGACCAGCGGCCAGCGCGTGGTCTCCCGCGCCGACCGCGGCCGGTAGGGCAACAGCCCGTAGCCGAGCATCTGCCCGGCGCCGGCCGTGACCAGCTCCCGGTCCAGGCCGGGCGCGGCGTCGCGCACCAGGGCGTCGACCCGCCGCAGCTCGGCCTCGCGCGGCCCGGCCGCGGCGAACCACTCCTCGATCGCGTCGGGCACGGCCGCCTCCTCAGTCCAGGACGAGGGAGAGCACCGTCGCGCCCGCCGCGAGCACCATGGCGAGCACGATCACCGCGGCCACCAGCCGCCGTCGCCGCTCGGCACCGGGGCCGCCGGCCCCGCCCATCCCCATCACGGCTCAGACGCTAGCCCCGGGGGACGACGGTCGGCGTCCCCACAGCACGGTGTCCAGCGCGGTCCCGGCGGGCGTCTCCCGGGGCACCGTGGCGAGCCGGTCGACCTCGAGCAGGTCGGCGACCGGGGCCAGCCGGCGCGGGCTGTGCAGGATCGCCGGGTCCTGCGGCCCGCCCACCCCGCGCGCGAGGTTGTCGACGTCGTGGCCGAGCAGCAGGAAGCGCCCGCCCGGCCGCAGCCAGCCCACCGCGCGGCGCAGCAGGTCGGTCATCGGCGGGTCCGGCAGGTGCAGGTAGGCGACGAGTACGAGGTCCTGCGAGCCCGGCGGCGCCGACCACCCGGTCACGTCGGCGGTCACCCAGGTGACGGCGCCGGCGCCCGGCTGGGCACGCCCGCGGGCCAGGCCGGTGGCCGAGAAGTCGACGGCGGTCGCCCGCCAGCCGAGCCGGGCCAGCCACAGCGCGTGCCGTCCCTCCCCCGCGGCCACGTCGACGGCGTCACCCGGCGGGAGGTCCCACACCAGCGCGGCGACGAGCGGGTTGGGCTCCCCCGACCACTGCTGCCGCTCCGCGTAGCGCGCGTCCCAGTCCCCGGCCTGCACGCGCAGCAGTCTCTCAGCGCCGGGGTGCGCGCGGCCGGGGCCGGGCCCAGGCTGGTCCGGTGCCCGCCGTCCGGCTCGTCCCCTTCCAGCCGGAGCACCTGCCCGCGGTGCTGCCCTGGTTCGACGACGCGGAGACGCAGCGCCGGCTGGGCGGGCGGGACTGGCCGGTGCGGGAGATGGCGCTGCGCACCACGCGGTGGACCGAGGAGTTCCGGGGACGGCGGGTGCTGCGCAGCCACTCCTTCGTCGCGCTCGACGACGCCGACCGTCCGGTGGCCCAGATCGGCGGGGACGTCTACGACCGCTGGACGCTGTGGGACCCCGAGGCCGCGCGGGTGGTGCGGGTGTTCGACCACCGCACGATGGGCTCGGCCTACGTCGTCGCCCCGGCGTGCCGCGGGCACGGGTACGGCAGCGCGGCCCTGCGGGCGCTGGTCGCCGCTCCCGAGACCGCCGACGTCGAGCAGTTCGTCCTGGGCATCGAGCCGGACAACGCGGCGAGCCTGCGGGTGGCCGCGGCGGCGGGCTTCACCCCGCTGACCACCGAGCCCGACGCCGAGGACATGGTCTACGTGCACCTGCTGCGCTGACCCCGGAGCGCGCCGTACCGCAGGATGTGCCGGTGGCCGCACACGTCTCCGCGCCCGACGACCTCGTGCTCCACGGTCCCCGCGTCCTCGGGTTCGCCTCACCCGGCCGGATCGCGGACCGCTTCGGCCTCGACCGCGACGAGGTGGAGGACCGGCTGATCGAGTTCGCCGCCCGCGGCTGGGTGACCCACACCCGCTTCGCCGACACCGGCGGGTGGTCGCTGACCGAGGAGGGCCGGGCCGAGGACGAGCGCCGGATGGCCGCGGAGCTGGAGCTCACCGGGGCGCGCGAGACGGTGGCGGAGGCCCACACGCGGTTCCTGCCGCTGAACAAGCGCTTCGGGAAGGTGTGCACCGACTGGCAGCTGCGGCCCACGCGCACGGAGCCGATGGCGGCCAACGACCACACCGACTGGCGGTGGGACGAGCGGGTCCTGCGCGCGCTGGCGACCCTCGGCCGCGACCTCGCCGCGGTGACCGACCCGCCGGCCCGCTGCCTGCAGCGCCTGGACGGCTACTCCGCCCGCTACCTCGCCGCGCTCGCCCGGGTCGACACCGGCGAGCGGCGCTGGGTGGACTCCCCGGAGGTCGACTCCTGCCACACGGTGTGGATCCAGCTGCACGAGGACCTGCTGGCCACGCTGGGGATCGCCCGCGGCGCGGACGGCTGAGCGTCGGTGGCGAGTGGCACGCTCGCGCCATGACGACGGCGACGCCCCGGGAGGTCGCGCTGCTGCGCCTGGTGGCCCAGCGGGTGGCCGGCCCGCCGTTCCCGGACGCCGCGGCGGCGGTGCGCGGGCTGCTCGCCGTGCAGGGCCAGGACTGGCCGGGCGCGGTCACCTCGGTGGCGCTGCGCACCGCCGACCGCTCGCGCGCCGGCGTCGAGGCCGCGCTGGACGCCGGGGACGTCGTCCGGTCCTGGCCGATGCGCGGCACGCTGCACCTCACCCCCGCCGAGGACCTGCCCTGGATGCTCGACCTGCTCGGCCCCCGGGTGCTGGCCGGTGCGGCCAAGCGACGGGCCGTCGTCGGGCTGACCGAGGACGACCTCGAGCGCTCGCGCGCGGTCGCCGTCGCCGCGCTCACCGGCGGCCGGCGGCTCGGCCGGAAGGAGCTGCTGGCGGTCCTCGCCGACGGCGGCTGCGACGTCGCGGGGCAGAAGGGCTACCACACGCTCTGGTACCTCTCCCAGACCGGGACGCTCGTGCTCGGCCCCGCCGAGGCCGGTGACCAGGCCTTCGTGCTGCTCGACGAGTGGGTGCCCGCGCCGCGGCGGCTGGACCGCGAGGAGGCGCTGGCGGAGCTGGCGCTGCGCTACTTCACCGGGCACGGGCCGGCCACGGTCGCCGACCTGGTGCGCTGGGCCGGCACTCCCGTCCGCGACGCCCGGGCCGGGCTGGCGGCCGTGCGGGACCGGCTCGCCGCGGTGGACGTCGACGGCACCGAGATGCTCATGGACCCGGCCACCCCCGAACGGCTGGCCGCGTGCCGCGACGACGCCGAGGGGCTGCACCTGCTGCCCGGGTTCGACGAGGTCGTCCTCGGCTACGCCGACCGCACGTGCACGGTGCCGGCGGAGCACGCCGACCGGATCGTGCCCGGCGGCAACGGCGTCTTCCGCCCCACCGTCGTCACCGGCGGGCGGGCGGTCGGCACCTGGCGGTGGTCGGGCAAGGGAGCGAGGCGGACGGTGACGGCCGAGCCGTTCGACGCCTTCCCCGACGGCGTCGCCGAGCGGGTGCCCGACCTGGCCGCCGCCCTGCCCTGAGCCCGCCGTCCCCCGCCGCCCCTGGAGCTCTCCTCCGGCTCGTGAGGTGCTGCAGGACCCCACGAGCACGTGGTGGACCCCAGTGGCGGCGCGGTGGCCGGGCGCGTGGCACGGACGCAGGGTGGGGACATGGAGTACGTGCGCCTGGGCGCCACCGGCCTGGAGGTCTCGCGGATCTGCCTGGGGATGATGAGCTTCGGCGAGCCGGGGCGCGGGATGACGCCGTGGAGCCTGCCCGAGGACGAGGCGCTGCCGCTCATCCGCAAGGCGCTCGAGGCCGGCGTCACCTTCCTCGACACCGCCAACGTCTACTCGGCCGGCGGCAGCGAGGAGATCACCGGGCGGGCCATCCGGGAGTTCACCACCCGCGACGACGTCGTCCTGGCCACCAAGGTGCACGGCCGGATGCGCCCGGGCCCTAACGGCGGCGGGCTGTCGCGCGTGGCTGTCCTGCGCGAGCTCGAGGCCAGCCTGCGGCGGCTGCAGGTCGACCACGTCGACCTCTACCAGATCCACCGCTGGGACCCGGCCACGCCGATCGAGGAGACCCTCGAGGCGCTGGACGCGTGCGTGCGCAGCGGCAAGGTCCGGTACCTCGGCGCGAGCAGCATGTGGGCCTGGCAGTTCGGCAAGGCGCTGCACCTGGCCGGCGAGCACGGCTGGCACCGCTTCGTGTCGATGCAGGACCACTACAACCTGCTCAACCGCGAGGAGGAGCGGGAGATGCTGCCGCTGTGCGCCGACCAGGGCATCGGCGTCGTCCCGTGGAGCCCGCTGGCCCGCGGCCGGCTCACCCGCGACTGGGAGGAGACGACGCACCGGTCGGAGAACGACGCGTTCGGCGGCCGCCTCTACGACGAACGCAGCGACCGCGCGATCGTGGAGCGGGTCGCCGAGGTGGCCCGCGAGCGCGGCGTCCCGCGGGCGCAGGTGGCGCTGGCCTGGCTGCTGGCCAAGCCGGTGGTGACCGCGCCGATCGTCGGGGTGACGAAGGCCGCCCACCTCGACGACGCCGTCGCCGCGGTCGGCCTGTCCCTCACCGACGACGAGGTCAGGCGTCTCGAGGAGCCGTACCGCCCGCACGCCGTCGTCGGCTTCTGAGCCGCCGGTACTCGCGCAGCACGAGCACGACCACCACCAGGTCGAGCACGGCGGCGGCCCACATCGACCACGCGTCCCGGTCCACCGCCCGGTAGACCTCGAAGGCCCAGAACACCGCGAGGACGCCGGCGGCGACCGGGTAGGCGGGCAGCACCTCCCGCAGCAGGGCGACGACCAGGCCGAGCTTCACCAGGCCGTGCAGGGTCAGGTAGACGACGGCGAAGGTCCGGTCCCCACCGCTGAGCGCGGCCTCGCCGGCGGCGACGCGCTCGGCGAGGGCGCCGTGCGGGCTGCCCAGGAGGTGGTGCTCGACGACCCGGCGGGTGACCCCGTCCAGTGAGCGGGGACCCACGGCCAGCAGCGCCAGACCCGCGAGCAACTCGACCGCGCCGTCGAGTCCCTTGAGGAACAGCGCGGCGCGCAGCAGCCGGTCGGTGGTCGTGCCGGGCATCGTCCCGGAGCCGGGCGGGGCGCGTCCAGGACCGGCAGGAGGATGGCGGCGTGCCCGCTGCCCCCTCCCGCACCCGCCGGGTGGGCACGCACCTGGTCGGCCCGCCGGTCCCCGCACTGTCGGCGCTGTGGCAGGGCGGCGGGCGGCGGGGCGTCACCGCCGCGGCCTGTCTCGCCCTCGCCCTGGCCACCGGCACCGCGCTCGGGCGCCCGGACCTCGGCTCCGCGGCCGCGCTGGCGTCGTTCACCGCGGTGTACGGGCACGCGCTGCCCTACCGACGGCGCGCGGCCGTGGTGGCCGCCGTCGGCGTCGTGCTCACGGGGAGCAGCACGCTCGGCGCGCTGGCCGGCCGGCACCCGGTCCCGCTGGTGCTCATCTGTGCCGGGCTCGCCGCCGCGGCGGCCGCGGCGAGCGTCGTCTGGCGGGTCGGCCCGCCCGGGCCCCTCGGGGTGGTGCTCGTGGCCGGCGGCTCCAGCGCCCTCGGCACCGCGCCGGGCGGGCTGGGCGGCCACGCCCTCGCCGCCGCGGCCGGGGCCGCGCTGGCCTGGGCCGGCTGCATGCTGCCGTGGCTGTGGGACCCGACCGGTCCCGAGCGGCGGGCGCTGGAGACGGCCGAGGCCCTGGCCGGCGGCAGCCCGGCCGGCGCGGCCCGGGCGGTGCGGCTGGCCGACGTCGCCGTCCGGGGCGGCAGCACCCGGGACGACGGCGGGCTGCGCACCCGCCTCGACGAGCTGGAGCGGCGCTTCCTCGCCGCCCTGCCCGCCGCACCTCCGGAGGCACCGGCGCCCGCGTCCGCTCCTCCCCCACCGCCGGCGCGGTGGTGGCACGCCCCCGCGGCGGCGACCGCGCTGCGGCTGGGCGCCGGGGCGGCCGCCGCCGGCCTGGCCGCCGTCGCGCTCGGGCTGGCCAGCCCCTACTGGGCGGCGACCACGGCGGTCGCCGTGCTGCTGGGCACCGACGCCCGGGCGACCCGCGCCCGCGGGCTGCAGCGCGCGGTCGGCACCGCCGCGGGCGTGCTGGTCGCGGGGCTGCTCGTGGCGCTCGACCCGCCGGTGGCCGTGGCGATCGCCCTGGCCGCGGCGCTGCAGCTGGCCGTGGAGCTGCTGGTCGCCGCCCAGTACGTGCTCGCCGTCTCCTGCATCACGCCGCTGGCGCTGCTGCTGGTGCACCTCGGCAACCCCGGCGCGACCGCCGCGGACCTGGTGACCGAGCGGCTGGCCGAGACCGGCGTCGGCGTGGTCCTCGCCCTCGCCGTCGGCCTGGGGCTGCTGCCCCGGGCGGCGAGCCGGCGGCTGCCCGCCGCGGTGCGGGAGGTCACCGCCGCGGCGGCCGCCGGGGACGACCGGCGGCTGGGCGAGGCGCTCCCCCACCTGGCCGAGGTGTCGGCCGCCGCCCGCGCCGAGCTGCTGCCCACCCCGGCGGGAACCAGCCGGGTGCGCGCGGCCCGCGCGGTGGCCGACCTCGGCTGGGCGCTGCTCGGCGCCCGAGCCCGCGGCGACCACGCCGTGGCCGCGGAGCTGGCCCGGCGGCTCGCCGCGGATCAGCCGGCCAGCTGACCGGCCAGCTCCTCGAGGTCGTCGAGCACCAGCCCGGCGCCCAGCGGGCCGAGGCCGAGGAACCAGCGGTCGTCGTCGACGGCGACCGCCCGGCCCTCCGCGACCGCGGGGATCGACTGCCACAGCGGCCCGGCGGTGACCTGCTCGGCCGCCGTCGTGCCGTCGGCCCCGTAGGCACCGAAGAAGAGCAGGTCGCCGTCAGCGCGGGGGACCTCCTCGGGCGAGATCTCGACGAACGTCTCCTGCGTCCGCTGCACCTCCGGCCGGGCGAAGCCGACGTCGGCCAGCACCGAGCCGATGAACGAACCCTCGCCGTAGAGCCGCAGCACCGAGCCGTCGAGGAAGCGGGCGACGCTGACCTCGGTCTGCGCGGGGTCGCCGTAGAGGTCGCCGACCTCCTCGGCCCGCGCGGTGTAGTCGTCGAGGAGCCGCTGCGCCTCGTCCTCGCGGCCGAGCGCCTCGCCGGCCAGCAGCAGGTTCTCCTGCCAGCTCTCACCGATGCTCTCGGCGAACACCGTCGGGGCGATCTGGGTGAGCTGCTCGTAGACGTCGGCGTGCCGGACGGAGTTGGACAGGATGAGGTCCGGCTCCAGGGCCGCGATGGCCTCCAGGTCGGGTTCGGCGATCGTGCCGGCGTCGCCGATGTCGGCCGGGTCGACGCCGGCGGCCGACACGAAGCCGGGCAGCTCGTCGCTGACGTCGGTGCGGACGGCGCCCACCGGGGTGACGCCGAGGGCCAGCGTCGCGTCGAGCTCGCCGGTGTCCAGGACGACGACCCGCTCGGGGACGCCGGTCACCTCCGTCTCCCCCATCGCGTGCTCGACCGTGCGGGCCTCCTCGGCGGGCGCGGCCTCCGCGGCCGGCTCGCTCTCCCCGCAGCCGCCCAGCGCCAGCACGCCGAGCACCGCACCCGTCACGACCGCAGGACCTCGCCGTCCCCAGAGCCGTCCCCAGACCACCGTGGCTCTCCTCTCCGGTCGCCGGACCACCCGGCGACCGGAGTCAACTTAGGACAGCCTTCCCTGACCGCAGACGTCAGCCCCGGCGCTCGACGAGGAACACGGGGATGACCCGGTCGGTCTTCTGCTGGTACTCGGCGTAGGGCGGATAGGCGGCCACCGCGCGCTCCCACCACTCGGCCTTCTCCTCGCCGGTGATCTCCCGGGCGACGCCGTCCCACGGCTCGGGGCCGTCCTGCACGCTGACCTGGTCCGGGTACTTCCGCAGGTTGGCCACCCACGCGGGGTCCTTCGGCGCCCCGCCCTGCGAGCCGACCATCGCGTAGACGCCGTCCTTCTCCACCCGCATCAGCGGCTGCTTGCGGACCTTGCCCGTGGTGGCGCCGCGCGTGGTGAAGATGACGACCGGCAGGCCGGTGTCGAGCAGCGTGTTGGCCTCCCGGCCGCCGGTGGCCTCGTAGCGCTCGACCTGGTCGCGGACCCACTGCTGCGGACTGGGCTCGTATTCCCCCTCGACTGGCATGTCCCGACCGTAGGTGGGTCCGCGGACCCGCGCAGACCGGTGGGCCCGACGGCGACCCGGCACTCACACCGATGTCCGCACCAGCGGGACCACCCGCTCGCGCACCAGGCCGAGCTGGCGCACCGGCTCCCCGAGCGGCCACAGCAGGATCCGCTCGACACCGGCCGCCGCGAACGCGGCGAGGCGTTCGGCGCAGACCTCGGCCGGTCCGATCGGCAGCTGCCGCAGCGCCTCGACCGGACGGTCCAGCAGGGGCGCCAGGACGTCGGTGAGCACCCGCTCCGCGCCCGGCGCGTCCTCGCTGACGTGGACCCACGTCGTGGCGAGTGCGGTGGGCAGCGGCGGGTCGCCCGCGGGCCGCAGGCCGCGCAGCGTGCCGGAGCACGCGCGGAAGCGGTCGGGCGTCGTGTTGTACGCCGAGGCGATCCAGCCGTCCCCGAGACGGGCGACCCGGCGCAGGCCGGCGTCGCTGCCCCAGCTGGCCACCCACACGGGGATGCCGCCCGGCCCGGCCGACCGCGGTTCCAGCCGCGGCCCGCCGGCGGGCCCCGCCGATGGCGCGCCCAGCAGGACGCGCAGCGCCCGCAGCGCCTCGTCGAAGCGGCGCCACCGGTCCTCGAACGGGACCCCGACGAGCGCGTGGTCGGCCCGGGAGCTGCCCGGCCCGACCCCCGCGACCAGGCGGCCACCCGAGAGGACGTCGATCGCCGAGAGCGCCTTGGCCAGCACGGCCGGCCCGCGCAGCACCGGCAGGCTCACCGTCGTCGCCAGGGTCATCTCCCCGGACACGTCGATGACCGCGGACAGCGCGGTCAGCCCGTCCAGCCACGGGCGGGCGAAGACGAGGTGGTCGTTCGCGCACAGCCAGGAGTACCCCAGCTCGGAGGCGGCCCGGGCGTAGTCCCTCAGCGCGGTCAGCGACCAGCCCTGGCCCAGGTCGGCGAGCGGCAGGTGGACGCCGTACTCCACGATGGCCACCACCCGTCGACGACCCGGTCCGGCGGCTCCATGGTGCTCCGCCGCGCGCCCGGCGGGAGGTCCCGGCGCCCGCCGCTCAGCGCGCGTCGACGGTGTGGGGGACGAAGAAGGAGAGGTTGTCGGTGATCAGCCCGTCGCTCTCCCGGATGCCCAGGCCCGCCGGCTCGCCGTCGACCACCCAGGCACCGAGCACCGGGTGGTGCGGCCCGTCGACGCCGGCGAAGTCCGGCAGCGGCGCGAACTCCTGGACGACGAAGCCCTCGGTGCCGTAGCGGCCGGGCAGGGCGGTGACCACGTGCCCGTCGCGGACGATCTGCACGTTGGCGCCCTCGCGGCCCCACAGCGGCTTGCGCACGTAGTCCCGCCACGACGAGGGCATCTCGTCGGCGAAGTACGCCGGCAGCAGGTACTGCCCGAGCACGGGGTCGCTGCCGAACAGCTGCCACAGCACCGGCAGCAGCGCCTTGGTGCTCCACAGCATCTTGTAGACCGGCTCGATCCACGTCGTCCCGCCCGGGCGCGCGCCGTCGGCGAGGACGGCGGCGCCGAACTCGTCGTCGACCAGCCACTCCCAGGGGTAGAGCTTGAAGACGACGTCGAGGTGGCGGCCCGAGGGGTCGTAGAAGCGGCCGTCACCGGAGTCCAGCGCGATGTCCTCCACCAGGACCTCGACCGCCTCGTAGCCGGCCTGCACGACGGTGTCCATGAGGTAGGCGACCGTCATGCGGTCCTCGCCGGAGGTCTCCGCGCTGGTCCACGCGAGGTGCACCCGCGGCCGGACGCCGGTGCGCCGCTCCCAGCGGGTGAGGTTGCGCTGCCAGGCGGCCACCAGCTTCTCGTGCAGCGCGTTCCACTGGTCGCGGCCCTGCCCGGTGAACAGGTGCCAGGTCCACTGGGTCACCGCCGCCTCGACCAGGCCGGTCGGGGTGTCGGCGTTGAACTCCAGCAGCTTGGGCGGCCCCTCGCCGTCGTAGCGCAGGTCGAAGCGGCCGTAGACGCTGGGCGGCTCGCCCTCCCACGTGGCGCGGACGCCGGAGCGGGCGATCAGCGGGATGCCCATCCGGTCGAACAGGTCGTTCTCCACGATGTGGTCGCCGGCGGCCACGCACATCTCGAACAGCTGGGCGACGGCGCCCTCGAGCCGCTCGACCTCCGCGGAGGTGAAGTCGTAGTACGGGCCCTCGCGCCAGTAGCTCCGGACCTCACCGCCCGGCGTCGTCGTCCGGTTGTAGACCAGTCCCTGCGCCTCGACCTCGGCCTCCCAGCCGGGCCGGACGACGCCGCCCTCGACCCGCCGCACTCAGGAACCCGAGCTGCCGCCGACGCCCGACCCGATGCCGCCGGTCACGCGGGTGCCGGCGACGACCGCGCCGGCGGCCGGCAGGCCGTAGCGCTGCCGGGCGACGGTGTCGCGCGGGTCGACGCGGGTGCCGCCGCGGGGTAGCACGGTGCCGACGGGCAGACCGGGCCGGAAGGCGCCGAGGTAGAGGAAGAACAGCCCGCCGCCGCCGCGGTAGTCGTCGTCGCAGTAGTCCTCGTCGACGACCTCGCCGTCCTCGTTCGTGCAGTAGGCCACCTGCTCCTGCTCGTCCTCGGAGCCGCAGCCGGCGAGGAAGCCGGTGGCGGCGGTCGCCAGGACCGTGGTGGTCAGGGCGCTGCGCACCCGGTTCCCGAACGCCATGGGCTCCTCCCCGTTCGACCGTCGGCTGCGACCCTAGGGCCAGGCCCGCAGCGACCGCGTCCCCGGGCGGCACGGACGGTCCGGTGCCGCTAACGTCCCGGGACGACGCCGCAACCCCGGGAGGCGCGATGACCGCCAAGGAACCCGCCGAGGTCGCCAGGGTCGCCAGCGCGACCGGTGCCAAGAAGGTGCACCGCACCTGGGACCGCGTCCTGGTCAGCGCCTTCCTCGCCGGCGCCTACATCTCCTTCGGCGCGCTGGTGGCCATCACGGTGTCCTCCGGCCTGGACACCGACACCTGGGGCACGCTCCCGACGCTGTTCATGGGCGCGGCCTTCACCCTCGGTCTGGTCCTGGTGCTCATCGCCGGCTCCGACCTCGCCACCGGCAACATGATGCTGGTCCCGCTCAGCGCGATGAACGGCAAGATCAACGCCGCCGACGTCGTCCGGAACCTCACGCTGGTGCTGCTCGGCAACCTGCTCGGCGCGCTGTTCGTCGCCTACTTCCTCGCCGTCTCCACCGGGGTGATCGGCGACCCGGACAGCACCGGCAGCGCCGGGCTGACCTTCGCCCGGCTGTCGGAGATCGCCGACGGCAAGGTGCACCACACCGCGTGGGAGACGTTCCTGCGCGGCGTCGGGTGCAACTGGCTGGTCTGCCTGGCCGTGTGGATGTCGATGGCCTCCAGCAGCGTCGCCGGGAAGATCCTCGCCGTCTTCTTCCCCGTGATGGCCTTCGTCGCCATGGGCTTCGACCACGTCGTCGCCAACATGTTCTTCCTGCCGGCCGCCCTGTTCGCCGGGGTCGAGGACGTCGGGTGGGACGACACCCTGGTCAACTGGCTGGTGGCCGGCGCCGGCAACCTGGTCGGCGCGGTCGTCTTCGTCGGGACGTCGTACTGGTACCTGTTCCTGCGCGACGCCCCCGACGCCGCCCCGCGCACCGGAGCGGAGTCGGCCGAGCGCGGCTGAGCGGGAACGCCGCTACCGTCCCGGCCGTGAGCCAGCCCAGCGCCACCCCGGACGACGCCGCACCCACCGACGACGCCGCCGCGGCCGCCGCCCGCATCGCGGCCGGCTACGCCGTCGAGGGCCCCGCCCTCGATCTCGGCGCGGTGTCGGTCGGCGGCCGGACGCACCCCGACGCGCAGGTGCGGCTCCCGCTGTCGGTGCTCAACCGGCACGGGCTCATCGCCGGGGCGACCGGCACCGGCAAGACGCGCACCCTGCAACTCATGGCCGAGCAGCTCTCGGCGGCGGGCGTCCCCGTGGTGCTCGCCGACCTCAAGGGCGACCTGGCCGGGCTGGCCCGCCCGGGCGAGGCGACCGAGCGGGTGGCCCGCCGGTCCACCGACACCGCCGACCCCTGGGAGTCCACCGGCTTCCCCGTCGAGTACCTGGCGCTCGGCGGCCTGGGCACCGGCGTCCCGGTGCGGGCCACCGTCAGCGACTTCGGCCCGACCCTGCTGGCCAAGGTGCTCGGCCTCAACGCCACCCAGGAGAGCTCGCTGGGCCTGGTGTTCCACCACGCCGACGACGCCGGCCTCCCGCTGCTCGACCTCGCCGACCTGCGCGCGCTGCTCACCTGGCTGACCAGCAGGGAGGGCAAGGAGGAGCTCGCCGGCCTCGGCGGGCTGTCCACGGCGACGGCGGGGGTGGTCCTGCGCGAGCTCGTGGCGCTCGAGGACCTCGGCGGGGACGTCTTCTTCGGCGAGCCCGCCTTCGACCCGGCCGACCTGATCCGCACCGCGCCCGACGGCCGCGGCGTCATCAGCGCCGTCGAGCTGCCGGCCGTCGCCGACCGCCCGGCGCTGTTCTCGACCTTCCTGATGTGGCTGCTCGCCGAGCTGTTCGAGGAGCTGCCCGAGGTCGGCGACCTCGACGCGCCGAAGGTGGTGTTCTTCCTCGACGAGGCGCACCTGCTCTTCAGCGGCGCGAGCAAGGCGTTCCTCACGGCGGTCACCCAGACCGTGCGGCTCATCCGGTCCAAGGGCGTCGGCGTCTTCTTCGTCACCCAGCAGCCGACCGACGTCCCCTCCGACGTGCTCGGCCAGCTCGGCAACCGTGTGCAGCACGCGCTGCGCACCTTCACGCCCGAGGACGCCGACGCGCTGCGGAAGACCGTGCGGACGTTCCCGCGCAGCGACGTGTACGACGTCGCGGAGCTGCTGACGACGCTGGGCACCGGCGAGGCGGCGGTGACCGTGCTGTCCGAGCGGGGTGCGCCGACCCCGCTCGCGTGGACGGTGCTGCGGGCCCCGCGGGCGTCGATGGGCACCGTCGAGCCCGAGGCGATGGCCGCGGCGGTGGCCGGCTCGCCCCTGCAGCCCCGCTACGGCACCGCCGTCGACCGGGAGTCGGCGCGGGAGCTGCTCGCCGCCCGGCTCGCGCCGCCGTCCGCCCCGGCGCGGGCCGAGGAGCCCGCGCCCCGGCGGCGCCCCCGGGAGGCCGCACCGGAGGAGGAGCGCGGGGTGCTCGGGGACCTGATGGCCTCCTCCGCGTTCCGCTCCTTCGCCCGGTCGGCGGCCAGCACGCTCGGCCGGGAGCTCACCCGCGGCCTGTTCGGGACCCGCCGGCGCCGCTGACGCCCGCCTCCCCGGGTGCGGGCGGGCCGGACCGATGGCACGGTCGAGCGGCACGCGGAACCGGGAGGACACAGGGCGATGCGCTACAGGGAGGGCGGCGACCTCGACACGTCGTCGATCCAGGACCGGCGCGGCAGGGGCGGCGGCGGTCTGGGCGGCGGCCGCGGGATCGCCGTCGGCGGTGGCGGGCTCGGCGTGGTCGGGCTGATCGTCCTCGTGCTGTTCCAGGTGCTCGGGGGCGGCGGGGGCGGCGGCGCCGGTGCCGGCCTCGGCGCGCTGGAGGGGCTGGGCCCGGGCGAGACCGCCGACAACAGCGCCCTCGAGCAGTCCTGCGACGACAGCGGCGACGCCAACGACTCCGTCGAGTGCGCCGTCGTCGCCGACATCGACTCCATCCAGGACTACTGGTCGCAGGCCCTGGGCGGGCAGTACGTGCCGACCGACACCGTGTTCTTCTCCGACCAGGTGTCGACGCAGTGCGGCGGGGCCACGAGCGGGTCGGGGCCGTTCTACTGCCCGGCCGACCAGTTCGTGTACATCGACCTGACCTTCTTCGACACCCTGCGCAGCCAGTTCGGCGCCGAGGGCGGCGCGTTCCCCAACGCCTACGTGCTCGCCCACGAGTACGGCCACCACGTGCAGAACCTGCTGGGCACCAACCGGCAGGTCACCCCGGGCGAGGCCGGTGCCGACAGTGGCACCGTGCGGCTGGAGCTGCAGGCCGACTGCTACGCCGGCGCGTGGGCCAACCACGCCGAGACCGTGCCCGACGAGTCCGGCGCGCCGCTGATCGCCGACATCACGCAGGACGACGTCGACCGCGCGCTGGACACCGCCGGCCGCATCGGCGACGACTTCATCCAGCAGAACCTCGGCGGCGGCACCGTGGACCAGGACGCGTTCACGCACGGCTCCTCCGAGCAGCGCCAGCGCTGGTTCCTCACCGGGTACGAGACCGGCGACCCGGCGCAGTGCGACACCTTCGCCACCGACGACCTCGGCTGAGCGCGTGACCGAGCACCTCCGGGTCAGCCGCGACGGCGCCGTCGCCGTCCTCACCATCGACCGGGCGGACAAGCGCAACGCCCTGACCGCCGGCATGTGGGCCGCGCTCCCCGGCATCCTGGCCGAGCTGGCCGCCGACCCGTCAGTCCGCGTGCTCGTGGTCACCGGCGCCGGGCCGAGCTTCTGCGCCGGCGCCGACATCTCCGACCTGCTCGGCGGGCCCGACGCCGAGGACCCCATGGCCCGGTTGCGCAGCGACAACCTCGCCGCCCAGGCCGCGCTGCGGGACTTCCCCCGGCCCACGATCGCGATGATCCGCGGGCACTGCATCGGCGGCGGGGTGGAGCTGGCCACCTGCTGCGACCTGCGCTTCACCGACCCGACCGGCGTCTTCGGCGTCACCCCGGCCAAGGTCGGCATCGTCTACACGCCGACGTCGACCCGCCAGCTGATGGACCTCGTGGGCCCGGCGACGACCCGCTACCTGCTGTACTCCGGCGAGCTGCTCGACGCCGACGCCGCGCTGCGCACCGGCCTGGTCGACCGGCTGCTGCCCGCCGGCGACCTGGCCGGCGAGGTGCGGCGGTTCGCCGAGGTGCTGGCGAGCCGCTCGGCGCTCACCCAGCGCGCGGCCAAGGAGGTCACGGCGGCGCTGGCCACCGGCGGGGACGCCGAGGAGGTGGCCGGCCGCTGGTACCGGGAGACGATCGCCTCCGGGGAGCTCGCCGAGGGCGTCGCCGCCTTCACCGAGCGGCGCGCCCCGCGGTTCCCGTACGGCTCCTAGGCAGCACGGCTCCTAGGCGACATCCAGGCCGGCGTCCTCGGCCTCGACGGCGGCGTTCCACTCGCGCTTCTCGGCCTGCCAGCGGTCCTCGGTGCTGCCGAGGCGCCAGTAGCCGGAGACCGACAGCCGCTCGCGGGGGGCACCGAGCCCGGTGCGCGCGAACCGGCGCAGCTCGCGGACGGCGCCGGCCTCGCCGTGCACGAACACGTGCACGTCGCCCTCGGGCAGGTCCGCGGCGAGGACGGCCGCGACCAGCGCCACGCCGGGCGCCGCGCTCCGGTGCACCCAGGTGACCCGCACGCCGGGGCCGGTGGTGAGCTCCTGCTCCTCCTCCGGGCCGGCGACCTCGACGAACACCTCGGCGCGCGCGTCGGCGGGCAGCGCCTCGAGCGCGGCGGCGATCGCCGGCAGCGCCGTCTCGTCACCGGCCATGAGGTGCCAGCCGGCGTCCCCGGCCGGGCTGTAGGCGCCGCCGGGGCCGAACATCTGCAGCGTGTCGCCGGGACGGGCAGCGAGCGCCCACGGGCCTGCGACGCCCTCGTCGCCGTGCACGACGAAGTCGATGGTGAGCTCGCCGGCGTCGGCGTCCCACGAGCGGACGGTGTAGGTGCGCGTGACCGGCCACTGCTCGCGCGGCAGGCGGGCCTGCACGTCCTCGACGTCGAACGGGGCGGTGTACGGGGCGCCGGCCGGCGGGAAGAGGAGCTTGACGTAGGAGTCGGTGTGCCCGGGCGCGAAGCCGGCCAGCCCCTCCCCGCCGAGGACGACGCGGACGACGTGCGGCGTCACGTGGCCGGTGCGCACGACGGTGCCGGTGCGGGGCGTCCGCTTCCGGCGCGGGGACTGCTCGGCCACAGGGCCTCCTCGATGTAGGTGAGGCACACCTTACCTGCGCGCCCGATGTGATCGACGTCCGTTTCCGGACTGCCGCGTCCGGGTAGCCCCTGGCCTGCGGGAACGGCGACGTCGCCGGGCACGGACTGCCAGCCCGGCCGGCTCCCGCCCGCACCTTCCCCACGGTCCACCGGGCCGGCGCGCCCCGCGCCGCCGGCCCCGCTCCACCCGCATCCGTCCCGGCGACGGCCGTCGCCGGGACGTGTGTGAGTGATCCATAACTGGGTAGCGCCAGCCTCGACCGAGATCCACTCAGGAGGAACGATGACCCACTCCATCGACGCCCCCCTCCCGCCGCCGCCCTCCTCGGGCGCGACCGGCTACGGGGACACGAGTACGACCTCGACCACCACGACCACCTCCGGCTCGCCGTCGACCACCGACGTCGCGAAGGACGAGGCCCGCAACGTCGGCGAGACCGCCAAGCAGGCCGGCTCGCAGGTCGCCTCGACCGCGGCCGACCAGGCCAAGAACGTGGTCGCCGAGACCAAGTACCAGGCGCAGAGCCTGGTCGAGCAGGGCCGCACCCAGGTGCGCCAGCAGGCCGTCTCGCAGCAGCAGAAGGCCGGCCAGAGCCTGTCGGGCCTGGCCCAGCAGCTGCGCGGCATGGTCGAGGGCAACGCCCCGGCCCCCGGCCCCGCCCGCGACCTCATCCAGCAGGGCGCCAGCCGGGTCGAGGAGTTCGCGACCATGCTGCAGAACCGCGAGCCGGCCGACCTGCTCGACGAGGTCCGCTCCTTCGCCCGCCGCAAGCCGGGCACCTTCCTGCTCGGTGCCGCGCTCGCCGGCGTCCTCGCCGGCCGCCTGACCAGCGGCGTCAAGGCCGCGCACAGCGACGACTCCTCCTCGGGCAGCCGGTCGCAGTTCGCCTCGACGCCGTCGACCTACTCCTCAGGCGGCAACTACGTCGACCCGGCGCCGGCCTACTCGGGCTACGAGTCGACCAGCGGCTACGAGACGACGACCGGCTACGAGACGACGACGGCCGGCGGGTACGGCGAGCACTCGGCCACGCCGGGCACCCCGGTGCCCCCGCCGCCGTACGGCACCGTCCCGCCCGCCGGCAGCGTCGTGCCGCCGGCCGCCCCCGCCGGCTGGGACGACCCCACCCGCCGCCCGGGCCAGGGGGTCTGACCCATGAGCACCCCCTACTCCGGCGCCACGCCGGTGGGTGGCCAGCAGGGCTACCCGCCGGAGCCGCCGCAGGCCAACTACGCCGTGACCCCCGGCTACGAGCAGGGCACGCCCGGCTACGAGCAGGGCGCCACCGCCTACGGCCAGGGCGCCACCGGCTACGACCAGGGCACCGCCTACGACCCGGCCTACGGCGCGCACGCCGGCGACCGCGGCACCCCGATGACCGAGGAGGGCCGCCCCGCGGTCAGCGGCACCTCGGTGGGCGAGCTCATCAGCGAGGTCACCAAGGACCTCTCGGTGCTCATGCGCCAGGAGCTCGAGCTGGCCAAGGCCGAGGTCAAGGTCGAGGCCAAGAAGGCCGGCCAGGGCGCGGGCATGTTCGGCGCCGCGGGCTTCGCCGGCTACATGGTGCTGCTGTTCCTGTCCTTCGCCCTGTGGTGGGCGCTGGAGAACGTGATGGACGCCGGCCTCGCCGCGCTCATCGTGGCCGTGCTCTGGGGCGTCATCGGCGCCATCACCTTCGTCATGGGGCGCAAGAAGTTCCGGCAGGTCAACCCCAAGCCCGAACGGACCGTGGACACCCTCCAGCAGGTCCCCGGCGCCCTCAAGCCCCACTGACCCGCGGGCCTGCGGGCCCCCCACCCCCCTGGAGCAGACATGACCAGCAGCAGTGACCCGGACGTCATCCGGCGGCAGATCGAGGAGACGCGTCGTGAGCTGAGCTACGACGTCGACGCCCTCAACGAGAAGGTCAACCCGGCCCGCGTCATCGACCGGCGCATGGCCACGGCCAAGGGCCGCTTCGCCCGCGCCAAGGACAGGGTCATGGGCTCGTCCCACGACACCTCCTACTCGACGCGCGGCAGCGGGCAGAACGCCCTGAGCTCCGTGCAGGGCACGGCCTCCAACGCGGCCGGCTCGGTGCAGGACGCGGCGTCCAACGCCGCGGGCACGGTGCAGGACGCGGCCTCCCAGGCGGCGCACGCCGTCCAGCAGGCCCCCGACGCGGTGATCCGCCAGACGCAGGGCAACCCCCTGGCCGCCGGGCTGATCGCCTTCGGTGTCGGCTGGCTGGTGTCGAGCCTGCTGCCGGCCTCGGAGAAGGAGCGTCAGCTGGCCCAGCAGGCCGAGACCACGCTGCGCGAGCACAAGGACGAGCTCCTCGCGCCGGCCAAGCAGGCCGCGCAGGAGGTCGGCGAGCAGCTCAAGCCGGCCGCCCAGCACGCCGTCGAGGAGGTCCGGGGCACCGCCACGGACGCCGCCCAGACGGTCAAGCAGGAGGGCCAGTCGGCCGCGCAGGACGTGCAGGGCCAGGCCCAGCAGTCCCGCCAGACGGTGCAGAGTCAGTCCTCCAGCAGCTGAGCACCCGTACCACCCGCTCGACCACACAGCGCCCCGCCGGGTCCGTCCCGGCGGGGCGCTGTGGTGTCCGCCCCTCCCCTGCGGGGGTGAGCCGGTCGGCCGTCGGCTCGACGAGACGGGTGCGCGCGCCGATCCCCCCGGTGTGACCGGGACCGGGGCCGAACTGGCGGCGCTGCGCGCGCAGGTCGCCGAGCTGCGTGCCGAGCGCGCCACGCTGGCCGCGCTGGTCGCCGACCGCGGCGAGGAGCTCGCCGTCGCCGCGCGGATGCTGCGCGCCCGCGCCGCCACGATGACCAGCGTCGTCGACGCGATCACCGAGCAGTCCGTCGTCGGCACCGACCGCGACGGCGTGGTCCGCGTGTGGAACCCCGGCGCGGAGCGGCTGCTCGGGCTGCCGCGCGCCGACGTCGTCCGCCGCCGCCGGATCACCGACTTCCACCTGCCCGAGGAGCTCGAGGGCCGCGGGCTGGACGCGCTGGTGGCGGCCGCGGCCGAGCACGGCAGCGACGTCCGCGACTGGACCTACGTCGCCGCCGACGGCGGCCGCCGGACCGTCTCGGTCGCCGTCACCCCGCGCGCCGACGACGAGGGCGGCCCCGCGGGCTGGACCTTCGTCGGGACCGACATGACCGAGGTGCGCGCCGCCGAGCGGCTCAAGGACCAGTTCGTCGCGCTGGTCAGCCACGAGCTGCGCACCCCCCTGGCGGCGGTGCTCGGCTGGCTGGAGGTCGTGCTGGACGACCCCGCGCTCGACGCCGGCCACCGTCGGTCGCTCGACATCGTCACCCGCAACGCCACCCGCCTCGAGCGCCTGGTCGGGGACCTGCTGTTCACCGCGCAGGTCGAGGCCGGCCGCTTCGTGCTCTCCCCGGGCGAGGTCGACCTCGGCGAGCTGGTGGCCGCCGCGGAGGAGTCCGCGCGGGTCGCCGCCGCGGCCGCCGGCGTCACGTTGACCGCACGCCTGCCCGGGCCCGGGCCGGTGGTGCCCGGCGACGCCGTCCGGCTGGCCCAGGCGGTGGACAACCTGGTCTCCAACGCGGTGAAGTTCACGCCGCGCGGCGGGCGGGTGGAGCTCGCCGTCGAGGCCGGGGACGCCGTCGCGTGCGTGCACGTCCGCGACACCGGCGTCGGCATCCCCGCGGCCGATCAGCCGCGGCTGGGCGGGCGGTTCGTCCGCGCGGCGAGCGCCGTCCGCGCCGGGGTCCCCGGCGTCGGGCTCGGCCTGTCCATCACCCGGGCGATCGCCACCGCCCACGGCGGCCGGCTGGAGCTGGCCGGCGCGGAGGGGCGCGGGACCACCGCCACCCTGGTGCTGCCCCGCTGAGAGCACACCGTCCTGCGGCAGTCTTGCGGGGGTCGCGCGGAGCGGCTGCGGCGCCGGTGGCAGGCTCGTGATCGTGATCCCGGACGACGGCATCCCCGTCCGGCGGGCCTCGATCGTCACCGACGGCGAGCTGCCCGCCCGGCTGCTGGCATTCCTCGAGGACCGCACCGCACCGGCCGGCGACGCCCCGCCCGCGGTCCGGGTCGACCCCGACCTCGTGGCGCGGCTGCGCGCCGCGCACGCCGAGGCCCTGCCGGGGCGGCTGGCCGCCATCACCGGCGCCGCACGGGCCGGGGACGCCCGCGCGCTGGCCGCCGACGCCGGCGCCCTGGCCGGGAGCAGCGCCCAGCTCGGCGATCCCGACGTCGCGCGGCTGTCCGGTGCCATCGCCGTGCAGGCGCGCCGCGGGGTGGTCGCCACCGGGCTGGTCGCCGAGCTCACCGAGGCGGCGGGCGCGGTCCCGGCGCCGCGCGGGGGTCAGGCCACCAGGCGGTAGCCGACCCCGCGGACGGTCCTGATCTGGGCCGCCCGCAGCCCCGCGGCGGTGAGCTTGCGGCGCAGGTTGGACATGTGCGCCTCGACCAGGCGCAGGCTGCCCGACCACTCCGTCTGCCACACCTCGCGCAGCAGCGTCTCGCGCTGCAGCACCCGGCCGGGGCGGGCGGCCAGCGCCGCCAGCAGGTCGAACTCGGTGCGGGTCAGGTCGACGACGGCGCCGTCGACGCGCACCTCGCGGCTGTCCTCGTCGACCTCGAGGTCGGCGAGCCGGACGACGGCGTCGCTCGCGGGCGCGGCGGCCGTCCGGGGGCGCCGCAGCATCGCCTGGACGCGGGCCACGAGCTCGCGCGGGGAGAACGGCTTGGCCATGTAACCGTCGGCGCCGACGGCGAGGCCGACGAGCAGGTCGACCTCCTCGGCGCGGGCGGTGAGCATGAGGACGTAGCAGCCGCTCTCGGCGCGCAGCCGGCGGCAGACCTCGGTGCCGTCCTCGTCGGGCAGGCCGAGGTCGAGCACGACCAGGTCCGGCGCGGACCGGCGCACCTCGGCGAGGCACGCGGCGCCGGTGCCCACGGCACGGACGTCGAAGCCCGCGCGGGCGAGCACCGTGGCGACCAGCTCGCGGATCTCCGCGGTGTCCTCCACGACCAGCACCGACTGCCCGGCCACCGTGTGCCTCCCGTCCCGGCGACCCGGACGGTCACCCCGGGGAGGGCAACGGCAGGACGGGGACCGCGGTGCAGCCGGGCCGCGGTCCCCTCACCCCTGCGAGGTGGGGTCAGACGAACGCGCTGACCCCGGTGAGCGCCCGCCCGACGATGAGGCTGTTGATCTCGCGGGTGCCCTCGTAGGAGTACAGCGCCTCGGCGTCGGCGAAGTACCGCACGACGTCGTTCTCCAGCAGGATCCCGTTGCCGCCGAACAGCTCGCGGGCCAGGGCGACGGTCTCGCGGGCCCGGCCGGTGACGAAGGCCTTGGCCAGGGCGGCCTGCTCGTCCTTGAAGACGCCCTCCTCCTGCAGCTGCGAGACCCGCACCGCCATGCCGAGGCTGGCGGTCACGTTGCCGGCCATGCGGGCGAGCAGGTCCTGGATGAGCTGGAAGCCGGCGATCGGGCGGCCGAACTGCGAGCGCTCCTTGGCGTAGGTGATCGCCGCCTCGAAGGCGCCCATCTGGCAGCCGACCGCCGACCAGGCCACGCCGCCGCGGGTCAGCTTGAGCACCCGGTTGACGTCCTTGAACGAGTTGCCGTGCTCGAGCTTGTTCTCCGCCGGCACCCGGCAGCCCTCGAAGACGATGTCGGCGTTCTGCACGGTGCGCAGCGCGTACTTGCCCTCCATCTTCGTGGGCGTGAAGCCGGGGGTGTCCTTCTCGACGACGAAGGTCTTCACCGAGTCGTCCTCGACGTCGCGGGCGAACACCACGACGACGTCGGCGATCGTCCCGTTGCCGATCCACCGCTTGGCGCCGTCGATGACCCAGCCGTCGCCGTCGCGGCGCGCGGTGGTCTCCAGCCCGCGCGCGACGTCGGAGCCGCCGTGCGGCTCGGTGAGCGCGAAGGCGCCGATCTTGTCGAAGGCGACCATGTCGGGCACCCACCGGGCGCGCTGCTCGTCGGAGCCCAGCAGCACGATCGACCCCATCGACAGGCCGTTGTGCACGCCGAGGAACGTGGCCATCGACGGGTCGACCCGCGCGGTCTCCAGCGCGATGAAGCCGGTGAACAGCCGGGAGGCGCGCGGCTGGTGCTCCAGGTCGTAGCTGCGCCCGACCATGCCCGCCTCGGCGAAGCGGGGCACCAGGTCCATCGGGAACTCCGACGTCTCCCAGGCGTCGTTGACGCGCGGCCGCACCTCCTCGTGCAGGAAGCGCCGGATGCCGGTCAGCTCCTTGCGCTCGTCGTCGGTCAGGAGCGTCTCGTAGCCGTACAGGTCGCCCGGCAGGCCGGGCAGGTCGTCGGTCATCGCAGGGTCCTCCCGTTGGCGGATGCCCCTCTCCTACCCGCCCCCGGGGCGGCGCAACTCGATCGTGGCCGTCGGGAACGGGACGGTGTCCGCCTGCGCGGTGGCGGTCACCGCGAGGCCGCGCTCCCCCGCCGCCCGGGCGGCCTGCGCGCGCACGCGGCCGGCGTCGCCCGCGCGCATGACCGAGGCGCCGAGCACCACCCGCCCGTCCGGGACGAGCACCCGCGCGACGACGTCCCACTCCGGCGCCGGGGGCGTCCAGAACGCCCGGACGTCGACGGCGACCACGACGTCGAAGCGCTCCTCGACGAGGCCGGCGTCGACGAGCGGGGCGGCCACGAGCCGGACCCGCCCCGCCTCGACCGCCGCCCGGTTGCGCCGGGACGCGGCCGCCACCATCCGCGCGGACCGGTCGACGGCGACGACCGGGCCGGGGTCCACCGCCGCGGCAAGGAGGGTGACCAGCACGCCGGCGCCGCAGCCGACCTCGAGCACCCGCTCCCCCGGCCGGGCGGCGACCGCACCGGCGACGGAGGCCAGGCGGTCGGAAGCGCGGCGGTCGGAGGCCGGCCGGGCGGTCACACGTGCGCCCTCTCAGACATGTGCCTGCCCCGTGGAGGCGCTGGTGCCGCCGTCGACGGCCAGGACCGCGCCGGTGACGTACCGGGCCTGCTCGGAGGCGAGGAAGAGCACCGCCGGGGCGATGTCCTCGGGCTCGCCGGGCCGGCCGAGCGCGACGCGGTTGACGAACGGCGCGAGCGAGGCCTCGTCGCGGGGGACGTCCTGGTTGATCTCGGTGAAGGTGAAGGCCGGCGCGACGGCGTTGAGCCGCACGCCCCGCGCGCCCCAGTCCAGCGCGAGCGACTGCACGAACACGGTGATGGCGGCCTTGGTGGCGTTGTAGCCGGCCTGCCCCCAGTCGCCGCGCAGGCCCGACACCGAGGAGACGGCGACCAGGTTGCCGCCGGACTCGGCCAGGCGCGGCAGCGCGGCCTTGGCCAGGTGGAAGAACGCGTCGACGTTGGTGGCGCGCATCCGCTCCCACGCGTCGTCGGCGAGGTCGGTGATCTCCCCGCTCTCGTAGCCGGCGGCGTTGCTCACCACGACGTCGAGGCGGCCGAACCGGTCCACGACGTCGGCGACGACCTGCCGGACCTGCGCGGGGTCGGAGACGTCGGCCGGCAGCACCGCCGCGCGCTCGGTGGGGACGTCCTCGAGCGCGGACTCCAGCCGCTCCCGGCGCCGGCCGGTGACGGCGACGGTGGCGCCGGCGTCGACGAAGGCCCGGGTGATGGCGAGGCCGATGCCCGAGCCGCCGCCGGTCACGAGGACGACGGAGCCGGTGAAGTCGAAGGTCGCGGAGCCGCTCATGCGCCCGCCCTACCCGGCCCGTCCGCGCCACACCCGCATCGGGTCTGCGCCGAGACCTGCGATCTCGTGGCCATCAAGCTGCGATGGCCACGAGATCGCAGGTCTCGATGCGGCGGGCGACCCGAGGGGCCGGCGGTTGACACGTGACACTGTTCGGTGTCACATGGGTGCGTGTCCGCAGTGAGCACCTCGGCGACCGACGGGTTGAGCCTCATCGCCACCGCCGGGTTCTTCGTGCCCGCGGCGGTCCTGGTCGCCGTCGTGGTGATGGCAGTGGTCCGCGACCGGCGACTCGCCGCCCGCGACCGCGCGGAGCACGACGGCGGGCATGAGCGGATCGGCTCCCCCGCGGCCGGCGACCGGCGGCCGGCCGGCTAGGACCCACGGGACGGGGACTGGCCGGGGACGGCGACCCGGTGTCACGCTGTCCGCGCAGCGGTGGGTGTCGGGAGTCGCCATGGCGAGCGCACGGGTAAGACCGGCCGGGCTGGAGCTGGTCGAGCAGCTCGACGGCGGAGTCGACCGGGACGGGTACCTCCGGGTGGTCGCCGGGACGCTGACGGACCTGCTGGGCGCCGACTTCGTCGGCCGGGTCGCCCTCGACCTCCGCGACCGGTCGGCCGAGGTCCAGCGGCATCCGCGCGGCGGCCGGCCCGGGAGCGACCTGGCCCGGCAGTTGCTCGCACTCGCCGACGACCACCCGGTGGTGCGCAGCTACCGCGCCGACCGGTCCCGCGGCCTCCCCGCTCCCCGGCGACTCGGCGACTTGGCCACGCGGGCGGAGCTGTTGCGCTGTCCCGCCTACGTCGACCTGCTCCGCCCGGGTGGCGCCGTGGACCAACTCACGATCATGACCACGCGCACGGCGGGCGGCGGCCGGGCCTGGACGGTGAACCGATCGGAGGGCGAGTTCACCGACCGGGAGCTGGCGGAGGCGCACGCGCTGCAGCCGGTCCTGGCCCTGCTGGACCGGGCGGTGAGCACGGGGGTGACGGCGCCGCCGGACGGCGCCGCGGCGATCGCGCGGCTCGGGCTCACCGCCCGCGAGGTGCAGGTGCTGCGGCACGTCGGGACGGGCGCGACCGCGGACGCCGTCGCGCGCCTGCTACGGATCAGCGAGCGCACGGTGCGCAAGCACCTGGAGAACGCCTACCGCAAGCTCGACCGCCACGACCGGCTGCTCGCCGTCGACCGGGCGCGCGAGCTGGGCATCCTCCCCGCGCACCCGCGACCGGCCGGCTAGCTACTCGTCGGCCAGCGCCGCGAGCCCGGCGGCGACCGCGGCCCCGACCGCCGAGGCCATCTCGGTGCGGAAGCTGGCCAGCAGCGCCTGCGCCGCGGCCGGCTGCAGCCGCTCGACCATCGCGCGGACGTCGTCGAGCTGCTCGGGCGGGGCGCCGGCCTCGACGAAGGCCTGCCAGCCGGTCTCCACGAACATCCCGACGTAGGTGGCCGCGATCTCCCGCACCAGCTCGATCACCCGCGCCTGCGCGGCGACGAGCGCCGACGGCGGGACGCCGAGCTGCACGACCTGCAGGCCCGCGGTCAGCAGCGACGGGTCGGTCACCCGCAGCCGGCCGTCCTCGAGCCGCTCCAGGAGCCCGAGCCGGACCATCTCCTCCAGCGTGGTCGGCTCCACCGGCACCCCGGCGCGCGCGGTCAGCTCGTCGAGCGTCGTGTCCTCGGGCTCGGGCGGCAGCCACGGCGCGAGCAGCGCGCGGTGCAGCGCGAGCGCGGCCGACCCGCCCACCGACGGCGCGGTCGCCAGCGTGCGCTCGATGACGGCGAGCGAGTAGCCCTCGGCGAGCATCTCGCGGACCAGCAGCAGCCGGGCGACGTGCTCGGCGCCGTAGTAGCCGGTGCGCCCGACCAGCCGCGGCGGGGGCAGCAGCCCCCGGGCGGCGTAGGCCCGCACGTTGCGCACGGTGATGCCCACGCGCGCGGCGAGCTCGTCGACCGTGAACTCACGGTCGCCGCCCCCGTCGGGGACGGACGCGGCGTCCTGCTGCTCGGCCTCCATCAGGAAGCGATCCTAACGGTCGCTCCATGTGTCACTTGCGTATGTGACGTCGATCGGTGTTCCATACATCCGTGACGTCCATGGGACCAGTGCTGCTCGCCGTGGAGGACCGTCCCGCCGGGGGTGCCGCCCTCGGCGAGGTCGTGCTCGCCTCGGCCCTCGGGTTCGCCCTCACCGCCGTCCTGCTCGGCCTGGTGTGGGCGCACCGCACCCGGCGGACCACGGTGCTCGCCCGCGCCGGGGACGCCCTCGGGAGGACCACGCACGTGCCCGGCTGGGTCGCCCTGCCGACCGTGCTGACGACGGTGTCCCTGCTGGTCGCGCTGCTCGGGATGCTCTGGGACATCTCGTTGCACATCGGCGTCGGCCGCGACGAGGGGCCGCTGGCCAACCCCGCGCACTACCTCATCCTCTTCGGCCTGTTCGGCGTCTTCTCCGGCGGCGTGCTGGCCTGCTCGATGCCGCTCGGCGAGCGCCCGGGCCCGGCCGCCGTCCGCTTCCTGCGCGGCTGGGACGTGCCCGTCGGCGGCGTCCTGCTCACCGCCGCGGGCTTCTACGCCCTGCTCGGCTTCCCCCTCGACGACGTCTGGCACCGCCTGTTCGGGCAGGACGTGACGCTGTGGGGCCCCACCCACCTGATGCTCATCGGCGGCGCGGGCCTGTCGATCGTCGGCCTGCTCGTCCTGGAGATGGAGGGCCACGGCGGGCTGTCCACCGACGACGGCGACCGGCGCGTCGGCCGCCGCGCGCGGTTCCTCCGCCAGGCCTCGGCCATGGGCGGCCTGCTGCTCGGCCTGTCGGTGTTCCAGGGCGAGTTCGACTTCGACGTCCCGCAGTTCCGGCTGGTGCTCGAGCCGTTCATGGTCGCCGGCGCCGCCGGGGCCGCGCTGGTCGCCGCCCGGCTCTGGATGGGCCGGGGCGGCGCGCTCGCCGCGACCGTCTTCTTCCTCCTCGTGCGCGGCACCATCTCCGTGCTGGTGGGCCCGGTGCTCGGCGAGATCCCGCCCACCTTCCCGCTCTACCTGGGCTCCGCCCTGATCGTGGAGGTGCTCGCGCTGGCCTGGCCGCTGGTGCGCCGTCCGCTGGCCTTCGGCGCCGTCGCCGGCGCGCTGATCGGCACCGTGGGCACCGCCGTCGAGGGGCTCTGGACGCAGGTCACCCAGACCCTGGAGTGGAACGGCGACGTCCTGGTCGAGGGCACGGTCATGGCCGTCGTCGGCGGCGTCGCCGGCGGTCTGCTCGGGGCCCTGCTGGCCCTGGGCCTGCGGCGCCGGCTGCCCCGCCCCGCCGTCGCCCGCGGCGTGCTGGCGCTGGCGCTGGTGGCGGTCGCCGGCGGGGCCGCCAACGGGCTGGTCGCCACCGTCCCCGGCGACCTCGAGGCCACCTTCTCGATCCAGGAGGTCACCGCCGACCCCCGCACGGTCGAGGTCGGCGTGCGGCTGAGCCCGGCCGGCGCCGTCGACGACCCGGCGTGGGTGCAGATCACCGCCTGGCAGGGACAGGGGCTGGTGGTGACCGACCTCGAGCGCACCGGGCCCGGCGAGTACCGCACCACCGAGCCGGTGCCGGTGCACGGCGACTGGAAGACGCTGCTGCGCGTCCACGACGGCCGGGTGCTCACCGCCGTGCCGATCTACCTGCCCGAGGACCCGGCGATCCCGGCCGACGAGATCGCCGCCACCGACGGCGTGACCCGCGCGGCCGTCCCGGAGGTCGACCTCCTGCAGCGGGAGCTGAAGGAGTCCGGCGGCGGGCTCTGGACGGCGGCCGGCCTGGTCGTCCTGGCCTGCACGCTCACGCTCGTCGCGGCGATCTCGTGGGGCGTGGGCCGGTACTCCCGGCTCGGCGGCGCCGGCGACCGGCCCCGTGACCGGCCCCGCGGCCGGCCGGCCGACCGCCGGGTGACGAGCGGGGTGGGCCGGTGAGCCGCCGCCTCCCCGTGGCGTTCGCCGCCGCCGCGACCGCGCTGGTCGTCCTGACCGGCTGCGCCGGGACCGCGCCGTCGGACGCCGGCGCCCCCTCGTCCAGCGCGCCGTCGACCACCCCGGGCACGACGGCGGCGGCCGCCCCCTCCACCGCGGCCGGCCGTGTCCTCGAGGTGCGGGTCTCCGGCGGGCAGGTCACCGGGGACACCGGCCGCGTGCCGGTCGCCCTCGGCGAGGAGGTCACCCTCACCGTCACCAGCGACGTCGCCGACGAGGTGCACGTGCACGGCTACGCCCGCGAGGCCGCGCTGGCACCCGGCACCCCGGCCACCGTGCGGTTCCCCGCCGACATCCCCGGCGTCTTCGAGGTCGAGCTGCACGAGACGGGCACGGTGCTCCTGTCGCTGCAGGTCGGGTGACCGTCCTCGCACACGGCGTCGGCTCGCGCACCGACCTGCCGCTGCCCCTCGGGCTGGCGCTCTACGGAGCCGGCGCGGCGATCCTGGTCAGCTTCACCGTCCTGCTGCTGTTCTGGCGGCGGCCGAAGCTGGGCGACGCGACCTCGGGGCACCCGCTGCCGCCCCCGGTCCAGCGGGCCGCGGACAGCTCGGTCCTGCGCCGGTGCCTGCAGGCCGCCGCGCTCGGCGTGGCCGTCCTGGTGCTGGCCGTGGCGCTGGCCGGCCCCGGTGATCCCGACGGCAACCTGGCGCCGTGGGTCCTCTACGTGACCTTCTGGGTCGGGCTGGTGCCGGCGAGCCTGCTGCTCGGCCCGGTCTGGCGGGTGGTCAACCCGCTGCGGCTGCTCGCCCGCGGGCTGCGGGTGCTGACCGGCCCGCCGCGCGGTGCCGGCCGGCTGCCGGAGCTCGGGCTGTGGCCGGCGGCGGTCTCGCTGCTGGTCTTCGTCTGGCTGGAGCTGGTGTACCCGGACCGGTCCACGCCCGGCACGGTCGCGGTGTTCCTGCTCGGCTACGCGGTCGTGCACCTGGCCGCGGCGGCCTGGTTCGGCGAGGAGTGGTTCGCCCGCGGCGACGGCTTCGAGGTGTACTCGACGGTCCTGGCCCGGCTGTCCGCCGTCGGCCGGCGCGACGACGGGGCCGTCGTCGTCCGCTCGCCGCTGACCAACGCGGTGGCCGCCCCCGACGCCGCGGGCCTGGCCGCCGTCGTGGTGGTGCTGCTCGGCTCGACCGGCTTCGACGGGCTGTCGCGCACCGTGTGGTGGCAGACCGGCCCCGGAGCCGCGGACGACACGCTGTCGGGCACGCTCGGCCTGGCCGCCTGCACCGCAGTGGTCGCGGTCCTGTACTCACTCGGCACCCGGCTGTCGGGACGGCTCGGCCGGCTGCCGTTGCGCCCGCAGCCCCGGCTCTACGCGGCCTCGGTGGTCCCCATCGCGGTCGGCTACACGGTCGCGCACTACTTCTCGCTGCTCGCCCTCGACGGGCAGACGACGTGGATCCTCGCCAGCGACCCCTTCGGCACCGGCGCCGACCTGTTCGGCACCGCCGCGAACGTCGTCGACCTGCGGGCGGTGGGCACCGACCTCATCGCCTGGGTGCAGGTGGGCGCGGTGGTCCTCGGCCACGTCGTGGGCGTGCTGCTGGCCCACGAGAAGGCGCTGCGGGTGGCGCCGCGCGCGCCGGCGTCGGACCAGCTGCCGCTGGTGGCCGTGATGGTGCTGTTCACCGTCGCCGGCCTCGGCCTGCTCTTCGGGTTCTGACCGCCCCGACGTCCGGCTCAGCCGCGCTGCCGGCGCCGGCGGCCGGCGAAGGCGCGCTTCACCCGGCGCCAGCGGTCGGGCGTGTGCTCGGCGTCGAGCAGCTCGGTGTCGGCGAGGAGCCGCTCGACCGGGTCCAGCTGCGGCGGCTCGAAGGGCACCAGCGAACGCCCGGCCGGCCGCATCAGCGCGTCGACGGCGCGCACCAGCGAGCCGCCGTGCTCCTCGACGGCGGCCGCGACCTCCTCCGGCGCCACCCCGAGGTGCTCGCCGAGCAGCCGGTGCCGCATCGACAGCACCGCCTCGCGCAGCTCGGCCTCCCGCGGGTCGCCGGTGCGGGCCTCGATCGACAGGTCGCACTCGGTGTCCAGGCCCATCGAGCGGTTGTTGAGGTTGGACGAGCCGATCCGCAGCAGCCGGTCGTCGACGCAGGTGACCTTGGCGTGCACGTACACCGGCCGCCGTCCCTCGGTGACCGGGACGAGCAGCCGGAACCGGTCGTGCCGGTCGGCGCGGCGGACGAGGTCGAGCAGCTTGACCCGGGCGGTGTCCATGGCCTTGCTCTCCAGCCACCCCTCGGCACCGCGGGGGTTGAGCACGACGAACTCGGGGCCGTCGTCCTCGGCGAGCCGGTCGGCGATCGCCTCGGCGACCCGGCGGTTGGCGAAGTACTGGGTCTCGACGTAGACGGTGCGCCGGGCAGCGGCGATCGCGGCCAGCCAGAGCAGTTCGATCTCGTGCACCAGTTCCGCGCCGCCGTACTCGGGGCGGGTGCGCGAGATCGCGACGTCGACGTCGGTCAGGAACGTCTCCACGCCGTCGGGCCAGCACGCCTCCACGTCGTCCACCGGCTCCAGCCGCTCCCCCGTGCCGCTCTCCCAGCGCTCGCGGGCGAGGTCGCCGATGGCCCGCGCCGCCGGGCCGGACACCAGGCTGGTGACGTCGTGCCACGGGCCGCGCAGCCGGGTGGTGTGCGGGCGGTGGCGCAGCGGGTGGCGGTCGCGGTGCTCGGGGGTGTCCCAGCGGTCGGCGGTGACGTCGATGCCGCCGGCGAAGGCGAGGCAGTCGTCGATGACGACGATCTTCTGGTGGTGGGCGCCGCCGAGGGGGTGGTGCATGTCGACGGCGAACCGCAGCCGGTCGGGGGTGCGCCGGTTGAGCCACACGATCGGGGCCATGCGCCGGTTGAGCGCCACGACCATCCCGAGGTCCCACTGCAGGACGCCGATCTCCAGCCGCGGGTTGTCGCGCACGGCCTTCTCCAGCACCCGGCCCAGGCGGTCGTCCCGGGCGCGACCGGGGGTGCGGGGGTCCAGGCGGATGCGCGGGTCGAAGTCCCAGCCGATGAACAGCACCCGCCGCTCGGCGCGCAGGACCGCGCGCTTGAGCGTGGCGAAGTAGTCGGCCGCGTCGACGAACACCGCGTGCCGGTCGGCGCGCTCGATGCGCCAGCAGGTCTCGCCGGGGACGAGCAGCGTGTCGTCCGTCTGCGCGGGGACGGGCGCCGGCACGGCGGGGAGCCGGGAGGTCGTCCCGGCGGCGTCGGCGCTCTCGATCACCTGCGCAGTCTGCCGACCGGGGCAAGCCGCCGCGCCGTCCCGTCCCCCGTCCGGGTCGGTCGCGCGCCGACCCCACCGCCACGCCCAACGGCCCTTGACCCCGCGGCCCGCAGGAGCGGATCGTCGGACCCCTGGCCCACGGAGCGCCCAGGAGAGGGCCGGCGGTCGGGCCCGTCTCCTCTGCACATCCCCACGCGCGCCCGGACGGATCGTCCGGCGGGCCGGCGTGGGCTCCCCGGAAGGGCCCGCCATGGACAGCCAGCACGACGACCCCGCCATCCGGACGCATCCGCAGGCAGCGCCCGGGGCGGCACCGCCCCTCCCCCTCGACCCGCAGGAGCGCGCCGACCTGCAGGAGGACCTGCGCCGGCAGCGCGAGCAGGACTGGGCCGAGCTCGGCGGGGAGGCCTGACGGGCGGAAACGCGTTTGCACGGCCCGGTAGGTCTTCGGGGTGCAGATCGTGGAGACCGGCCCGGACGACGAGCGCTTCGCCGCGTGGTGCGAGGTGTGGGCGGCGACCCAGCGCGCCGACCGCCCGGGTGAGGCGCCGCGGCCGGCGAGCGACCACGTCGCCCTGGGACGACGGCTCACCACGCCGGGCGGCTCGGTGGCGGGCACCCACCGGGCCGCGGTCGACGACGGCGCCGTCGTCGGCGCGCTGCGCCTGCTGCTCCCGCAGCGGGACAATCCCTCCGTCGCCCACCTCGACGTGGCCGTGTCCCCCGCGTCCCGCCGCCGCGGGATCGGCACCGCGCTGCTGACCGAGGGGGTGCGGCTGGCCGCGGCGGCCGGGCGCCGCTCGCTGGTCGCCGAGGTCGACGAGCCCGGACCGGACACCCCGGGCCGCGCCTTCGCCCGGGCGCACGGGTGGACGTGCGACCTGCAGGAGACCCGCCGCGACCTGCTGCTGCCCGTGCCCGGGGAGCGGCTGGCGGCCCTGGAGGCCGAGGCGGTCGCGGCGAGCGCGGGCTACGCGGTGGTGACCTGGCGCGACCGGACCTCTGACGCCCTCCTGGACGACCGGGCCCTGCTCAGCCGCCGCATGTCGACCGACGCGCCGAGCGGTGACGTGCCGGTCGGCGAGGAGGACTGGGACGCCGCGCGGGTGCGCGAGCAGGAGGAGGTCACCCTGGCCCGGGGCCGCACGGTGCTGTCGGCCGGCGCGCTGCACGACGGCCGGCTGGTCGCCTTCACGGACCTGCACGTGCCGCTCGCCCGGCCGGAACGCGCCAGCCAGAGCGGCACCCTGGTCCTGCGCGAGCACCGCGGGCACCGCCTGGGCGCCCGCGTGAAGATCGCGGTCCTGCGCGAGCTCGCCGCGACCCTGCCGGCGGTCCGGCGGATCAGCACCTACAACTCCGACGGCAACCGGCCGATGGTCGCGGTCAACGAGGCGCTCGGCTTCCGCCCCGCGGGCAGGCTGTCCACCTGGTCGACCCGGCTCTGACGGCGGTCGGCCCGCTGCTCAGGCCCGCGCGGCCGAGGCGAGGTCGGCGTCGGCACCGTGCACGCTGTCGCTCCCGCGTGGCGGACCGCCGTACCAGTCGAGGCACACCATGGTCGCGTCGTCGCGGAGGTCGCCCCCGGTCGCGCGGAGCACCGCCGCGCCCAGCTCCTGGACCACCTCGCGGGGGTGCAGGCCCGCGGTCTCGCGCAGGGCGATCTCGACGTCGAGGACGGCGGCGTTGCGCTCCTGCATCCCGTCGGTCAGGAACACGACCCGGTCCCCGGGCCGCAGCGGGAAGGGCTGCTGCGCGAACGACCGGCCGGGCACGACCCCGAAGGGCGGCTCGATGCCCAGGGCGACCTCCTGCACCCGCCCGTCGCGCAGCCGGAGCGGGAACGGGTGCCCGGCGTTGACCACGGCGGCCGTGCCGGTCACGAGGTCCACCCGGAGGAGCTGCCCGGTGACGAACCGCCCGGGCGGCGCGTTGTCGGCCAGGGCGTCGTTGGCGTACCGGGCCTGGGCGGCGAGGTCCAGGCCCTGGCGGCGGGCGTTGCGCAGCGCCCCGACGAGCAGTGTGGCCAGCAGCGCGGCCTCCACCTCGTGGCCGACGGCGTCGGTGATCGACACGTGCAGCGCGTCGCGGTTGAGCGTGTAGTCGAACGTGTCGCCGCCCACCGAGGCCGCCGGCTCCAGCCAGCCGGCGAGGGTGAACTGCCCGGCCTCGCAGGTGTAGGAGGACGGGAGCAGCCGGCGCTGGATCTCGGCGGGCAGCGAGAAGGGCGTCGTGCGCTGCCCCCACTCGAACACGTCGGTGTGGCGACGGGTGGCGATGACGACGTAGGCCAGGGCATGCGCGGCGGCGGCGACGTCGGCGACCAGGTCCGGGCCCGGGAGCGCGGGGAGGACCAGTTCCAGCAACCCGATCGCGTCCCCCCGGTCGGTGACGGGCGCGATGAGCCGGGCCCCGTCGTCGAGCGGCTCGACGGCGACCTCCTGGGTCCGGAGGACACGGGCGTACCGCGTGCCGGCGAGCGGGACGGTCTCGGCCTGCGCACCGGCCTGCACGCGCCCACCCCGGGCACCGGCCACAGCGGCGGTGAGACGCACGACGGCGTGCCCGCTGAAGTCGGCGATCAGGAAGCTGAGCTCGCTCGCGCCGAGCAGCTCCGCGAGCGCCTCGGTCGCGGCCTCCACCGCCTGGATCGGCGCGATCCCCTCGACCCGGTCGAGCAGCTTCCCGACGTCCAGGCGGGAGCCTGCTGGAGTCGGCATGGGGGGACTCTAGGGGCGACGGACGCCGCCACCGCCCGTCGCCGACCTGCCGCCCCGGGCCCGCGGTCAGCCGAGGGACAGCCCGGCCAGGCCCGCGGCGAGGCCGAGGACGGCGCAGACGCCGAGGGTCCGCAGCACCGACCACTTCACGCGGAACAGCAGCACCGCGGCGACCAGCGCGATGGCCAGCGGCACGAGCCGCAGGGAACCGGGATCGGGCACCTCCAGCGCCAGCGGCCCGCCGTCGACGTCGACGGTGTCGGAGAACAGCGTGTGGACGGCGAAGTAGACGCCCAGGTTGGCGATCACCCCGACGACGGCCGCGGTGATCCCCTTCAGCGCCGCCGACAGCGCCCGGTTGCCGCGCAGCCGCTCCATGTACGGCGCGCCGAGCAGGACGAACAGGAAGCTCGGTACGAACGTCACCCAGGTGACCAGCAGCGAGGCCAGCACGGCGGCGACCCACGGGTCGAGCGAGCCGGGGTCGCGGTAGGCGCCGAGGAACGCGACGAACTGGACCACCATGATCAGCGGTCCCGGCGTGGTCTCGGCCAGCGCCAGGCCGCGCACCATCTCCCCCGGCGACAGCCAGCCGTAGACGGCGACGGCCTGCTGGGCGACGTAGGCCAGCACCGCGTAGGCGCCGCCGAAGGTGACCACCGCGGCGCCGGAGAAGAACAGGCCCTGCTCGGTGAAGACGCTGTCCGCACCGGTCAGCACGGCGACCGCCGCGACCGGCAGCCCCCACACGAGCAGCCCGACCAGCAGCACCCGCAGCGTGCGGCGGGTGGTGGGGGCCTCGTGGTGCAGGACGTCGTCGGAGATGACCGGCGCCGGGCCGGCGTCGGGCCCCTCGGCGGCCGGCTTGCGGGGCAGCGCCGAGGGCCGCCACCGGCCCAGCGCCCAGCCGGCGATGCCGGCGAGGGCGACGACGACGGGGAACGGCACGCCGAAGAGGAACAACGCGAGGAAGGAGGCCACCGCGAGGACGACCAGCGCCCGGCTGTCCAGCGCCTTCTTCGCCACCCGGAGGACGGCCTGCACGACGATCGCCAGCACGGCCGCCGCCAGTCCGGTGAAGACCGCGGTGACGACGGTGGTGTCGCCGAAGGCGACGTAGACCGCCGACAGCGCCAGCAGCGCGACCACGCCCGGCAGCACGAACAGGCCGCCGGCGACCAGCCCGCCGCGGGTGCCGTGCAGGAGCCAGCCCACGTAGGTGGCCAGCTGCTGGGCCTCGGGGCCGGGCAGCAGGGTGCAGTAGTTGAGCGCGTGCAGGAACCGGCGCTGGCCGATCCAGCGCTTCTCGTCGACCAGGGCGCGCTGCATGACGGCGATCTGGCCGGCGGGGCCGCCGAAGGTCTGCAGCGAGATGAGGAACCAGGTCCGCACCGCGGCGCGGAACGGGACCGCGTCCTGCTGGGTCGGCCGGGCGGGTCCCTGCGCAGGCAGCGCGGTGTCCTGCGGCTGGGGGGCTTCGCGGGTCATGGACGTCCTCGTCGATCGGGTCCGGGTCGTGCGGGGGGAGGTCGGTGCGTGCGGGCGTCTCAGCGGGGCGGCGGACACGGCCGGTCGTGGCGGCAGGCCGTCACCCCGGGGTCCTCCGGCAGCAGCAGGCCCAGGCAGAGCAGCAGGATCCCCAGGCCGGTCGTGTAGCCGGCGAAGACGAGGCCGGGGTCGAGACCGGCCGCCGAGGCCAGGCCCAGGCCCAGCACGACGCCGCCGACGACCTGCGCGAACGTGCGCATCCGGCTGCCGGACAGCTGCACGACGATCCGGGGCTCGTGCTCGGCGGGGTGCATGACGGCGACCTCCAGGGACGCGCTCAGGCCGGCTCGCGGCCGAGCAGCAGGCGACGGCGGTGGAACTCGTAGAGGCCGTCGAAGACGGGGCCGGAGACGGCGAGGGTGCGCTCGTCGTCGCCGGTCATCGACAGGCCGCGCAGGACCACGTCGAGCCCGGGCGCCTCGGGCGCGTCGAAGCGCTGGTCGTCGAGGTCGGCCTCGTGGACGATCTCGGCGAGCCGCCAGAGCACCGGGTCGGTCAGCTCGTAGCGGCGCAGGATGGTCTCGAAGGAGCAGTCGCCGCCGTGGTGGCCGAGGTCGACGCCGCGCATGTCGAACGGCGTGGCGTCGACCGGGACCTCGGTGGGGTCGGCGACGAAGACGAACGCGGCGTCCGGGTCGAGGAAGCGGCGGATGAGCCAGGCACACGCCGCCCGGTCGATGTGCACGCCGGCACGGGTCGCCCACCTCACCGCGCCACCTCCGCCCCCGCCGCGACCGAGGCGCCCAGCTCCCGCAGCGCGGCGGCGGCCTCCTCGCGCTCGGCCGGCGGGAAGAAGTCGCGGCGGTCGATCGCCCGCCACTCGGCGCGCAGCCGGCGCAGCGCCCGGGCCCGCTCGGCCGGGTCGCCGGCGGCCACGGCGGCGGCGCACTCCCCGCTCAGCGACCGGTACTCCGCGGCCCGTGCGGCGGACATCGCCGCGGCCAGGTCCCGCTCCTGGGCGAGGGTGCCCGGCCGCGCCACCCAGGTGCCCGCCGTCCCGCCGGCCTCGGTCACGTCGCCGGCCAGCCACTCCAGCTGCTCGCGGGTGCGGGCGTCGGCGGGCAGCGCGACGACGCCGTCGGCGATCTGCACCACGCCCAGCCGCCTGAGCCGCCGCCACAGCGTCGTCCGCGGGCCGGAGGGCTCCCGGGGCAGGCGGTAGCTGAGCAGCACCCACTCACCCGGGGAGGACGACGTCGCCACGGCGGTGATGCAACCACGGTTGCACGGCGTCGTCCAGGCCGGGTCCCGGCCACGTCGTCACCCGTCCGGCCCGCCGGCACCGCCCGGACGCGGCGGCCCGCCGTGCCGGACGAGGCGCACCACCAGCCAGCCGGCCGCGGTCAGGACGGAGCAGGCGGCCAGGACGCCGAGGCCGACGACCAGCATCCCCGCGGCGACGAGAGCGACGAACTCGGCCATCGGGCCCCTCCGGGAGGGCGGCGGACCAGGACGCTGCGCAACGCCCCCAGCATGCTCCCCCGGCGGCCCTCCGGCCCTCCGATCAGGGCCGGGCCCTCCGGCGGAGGACCACGCCGGCCGTGACGGCCACGGCCACCGCCAGGACCGCCAGCAGCACGACCGTCCCGGTGCCGATGCCGCCGTCCTCGGGCGCCCCGGACCCGGCGGCGTCCGACGTCTCCGCGGCCGTCGTCGGCGCCGGGGTGTCGGTGGTCGCCGGTGCCGGGGTGGCCGACGGGGTCACCCCGGGCGGGGCCGGCGCGACGGCCAGCGCGGGCGCCGGCATCCCCGGGTCGGGCACGGCGTCGGTGACCGGCTCGATCCAGGCGTCCTCGCGCCCGTCGGCGTAGCGCTGGACGGTCGGGAAGACCAGCTCGGTGGCGTCGGCGGGCAGCAGCGCGACGGTCACCCCGTACGCGAGGTCCTCCCCCGGGACCGTCGCCGGCCCGCTCAGCTCGAAGCCGCCGGCGATGGGTGCCAGAGCCCAGCCCTGCGGCGCCGACGCCAGGGACACCGCGCCGGGCCCGATCCCCTCGGGGAGCTGGGTGCGGACGCCGACGATCCCCGACGTCGTCGACTCGGCCTCCGCGGAGAACAGCAGGGTCACCGGCCCGGTGCCGGCCTGCGCGGCCCCCTGCGCCGTCACCTCGACGTGGGCGAGGGCCGGTCCGGCACCGAGCAGGACCAGACCGGCGGTTGCGGCGAGGACGGCGGAGGAACGACCGACGGGGATCAGGAGGCTCACGACAGGAGTGGTCGTCCCCGGCTCGCGAGGAGTTCCCGCGGCTTATTATCTGCACATGCGCGCAGACAGCCAGGCATGCAGACGGTCGCTCCCCGACGACCAGGTCGACCTCGCGGCGGAGGTCTTCCGGATGCTGGCCGACGGCACCCGCATCCGGCTCCTGTGGGCCCTGATCGGCCGCGAGCTCCCGGTCAACGAGCTGGCGGCGGAGGTGGGCAAGCCCCCGACGGCCGTCTCCCAGCACCTGGCCAAGCTGCGGATGACCCGCCTGGTGCAGACCCGCCGCGCCGGGACACAGGTGTTCTACCGGCTCGAGAACGACCACGTGGCCCAGCTGGTGACCGACGCCGTGCACAACGCCGAGCACAGCGGGTCCGAGCCGCCGGCCCACCACCTCGGCGACGCCGACCTGGTGCGACTGCACCGCGACGCCGGGACCGGGCCGGCATGACCGCGCACCACCACGACCACGAGCACGGGCACCACGACCACGAGCACGACCCCCACCACGGCGTACGGGGCCGGCTCGCCGCGCTGTTCCGCCCGCACGGCCACGACGCCGCCGACTCCGTCGACCCCGCCCTCGAGTCCAGCGCGCAGGGCATCCGCGCGGTCAAGATCAGCCTCGTCGCGCTCGGCGTCACCGCGGCGCTGCAGGCCCTCGTCGTGGCGGCCAGCGGATCGGTCGCCCTGCTGGCCGACACCGTGCACAACCTCGCCGACGCGATGACCGCCGTGCCGCTGTGGATCGCCTTCGCCCTCGGGCGCCGCGCGGCCGACCGGCGCTACACCTACGGCTACGGCCGCGCCGAGGACCTCGCCGGGCTGTTCGTCGTGGTGGTGATCGCGCTGTCGGCGGTGTTCGCCGGCGTCGAGGCCGTCCGGCGGCTGACGGACCCCCAGCCGGTGCAGCACGTCGGCTGGGTGGCCCTCGCCGGCCTCGTGGGCTTCCTCGGCAACGAGCTGGTCGCCGTCTACCGGATCCGCGTGGGGCGCCGGATCGGGTCGGCCGCCCTCGTCGCCGACGGGCTGCACGCCCGCACCGACGGCTTCACCTCACTGGCCGTCCTCGCCGGCGCCGGCGGTGTCGCCGCCGGGTTCCCGCTCGCCGACCCCGTCGTCGGGCTGGTGATCACCGTCGCGATCCTCGCGGTGCTCCGCACCGCGGCACGGGACGTCTACCGCCGGGTCATGGACGCCGTCGACCCCGCGCTGGTCGACCGCGCCGAGCGCGTCCTGGGCTCCACGCCCGGTGTCGTAGCGGTGCGGGCCGTGCGCATGCGCTGGATCGGGCACCGGCTGCACGCCGAGGCCGACCTCGACATCGACGGCCGGATGAGCGTGACCGACGCCCACCTCCTCGCGCACGACGCGGAGCACCGGCTGGCCCACGACCTCCCGCGGCTCGGGGGTGCGGCCGTCCACGCCTACCCGGCCCTGCCCGCGCACCCCCCGGGAGTCGCGCGGCCGCTGGGCCACCGGACGGCCTGACCCACGCGGGGACGGCCGTCCCGTCAGCCGGACTCCTCGCGGGGTCCGGCGCCGCGCCCCAGCCGGGCGAGCAGGGTGCCCGGGTGGTCGGTGATCACCGCGTCGACGCCGAGCGACAGCACGAACTCGACGTCCTGGGGCCGGTTCACCGTCCAGACGTGGACCTCGGCGCCCGCCTGCTGCGCCACGCGGACGTAGGACGGGTCGCGGCGGATGAGGGCCACCGAGGGCCCCACCGCGGTGTTCGCCGGCGGCAGGCCGGCGGTGCGCATCCACGGCGTCAGCTGGCCCATCAGCTGCACGGTGGGCATGCCGGGAACGAGGGCCCGCACCCGGCGCAGCGCGCCCGGCGAGAAGCTCATGACCCGCACGGCCGGGCGGCCGGCCCACTCGACGGGCCGGTCGCCGTCGAGCAGGCCGAAGCGGCGCAGCGTGACCACGAGCTCGGCCTCCACCTGGACCGAGTGCCGGGTGGGGTGCTTGGTCTCGATGGCCAGCCGGACGCCGCCGGGCGTGCTCGTCACGTAGTCCAGCAGTCGCTCCAGCGTCAGGAGGCGACCCGGGCGGTCCAACGGCTCCTGGTTCGCGGCCCTGGCCCTCCGCCGGAGCCGCGCCCGCCGGGACGCCGTCGCCCGGCCGTAGTCGAACCTCTCCAGGTCGGCGAGGTCGAGGGCCGAGATCACGCCGCGGCCGGTCGAGGTGCGGTCGACCCGCCGGTCGTGGACGCAGACCAGGACGCCGTCGCGGGTGAGCCGCACGTCGCACTCGACGGCGTCGGCACCGAGCCGGACGGCGTGCCGGTAGGCGGCCAGGGTGTGCTCCGGTTCGTCGGCCGAGGCGCCGCGATGGGCCACGACCTCGACGCCGCTCCACGGCGACCCGTGCACTGTCATCACCCGGTCACCGTCTCGGCTCGGCCCTCGGGGACTGCGGCACCGCCGGTCCGCGACGGCCGGGGTCAGCCTAGGGACGCTGCGCCGTCCGGGCCATCACACCCCGCGCGGCCGAGGCGCGGGCAGCGTCCGCACCGTTGAGGCTGTCGTTGGACCGTGGCGGGCCGCCGTACCAGTCGAGGCACACCATGCTCGCGTCGTCGCGGAGGTCACCGCCGGTCGCGTGGAGCACCGCCGCCCCGAGTTCCTGCACGACCTCGCGGGGGTGCAGGCCCGCGGTCTCGCGCAGGGCGATCTCGACGTCGAGGACCGCGGCGTTGCGCTCCTGCATCCCGTCGGTGAGGAAGACGATGCGGTCCCCCGGCCGCAGCGGGAGGCGCTGCACCAGGAAGGACCTGCCGGGCACGACGCCGAACGGCGGCTCGATCTCCAGGTCGACCTCCTCCACCAGCCCGCCGCGCAGCCGCAGCGGGAGCGGATGGCCGGCGTTGACGACCCCGGCGGCCCCGGACGACAGGTCGAGCCGCAGCAGCTGCCCGGTGACGAACTGCCCGGCGGGCGCGTTGTCGGCCAGGGCGTCGTTGGCGTACAGGGCCTGGGCGGCGAGGTCCATGCCCGTGCGGCGGGCGTTGCGCAGCGCCCCGACGAGCAGCGTGGCCAGCAGCGCGGCCTCCACCTCGTGACCGACGGCGTCGGTGATCGACACGTGCAACGCGTCGCGGTTCAGCGCGTAGTCGAAGGTGTCACCCCCGACCGAGGCGGCCGGCTCCAGCCAGCCGGCGAGGGTGAACTGCCCGGCCTCGCAGGTGTAGGAGGACGGCAGCAGCCGGCGCTGGATCTCCGCGGCGAGCGAGAACGGCGTCGTGCGCTGTCCCCACTCGAACACGTCGGTGTACCGGCGGGCGGCGATGACGACGTGGGCGAGCGCGTGCGCCGCGGAGGCGACCTCGGCGACCACCGCGGCCGACGGCGGTGTGGGGAGGACGAGCTCCACCAGGCCGATCGCGTCCCCGCGGTCGGTGACCGGGGCGATCACCCGCGTCCCGTCGGCGAGCGCCTGCACGTCGACCTGCTGCGTCCGCAGCACCCGCTCGTAGAGCGTGCCCGCCAGCGGGAGCGTCTCGGCCTGCGCGCCCGCCTGGGCGCGGGTGCCCTCCACCCCCGCACCGGCCGTCGTGAGACGGACGACGGCGCGACCGCTGAAGTCGGCGATCAGGAAGGTCAGGTCCCGCGCGCCGAGCATCTCCGCCAGCGCCTCCGCGGCCGCGTCGACGGCGGCGATCGGGGCGGTCCCCGTGACCCGGTCCAGGAGCGCGCCGACGTCGAGGCCGAGAGCCGGCGGGGTGCGCATGCGGCGACTGTAGGCAGGGCCCGACGGCAGACGCGTACGGCCGGTCGCGGCGTCGACGCCCGCCTGGCTGCGGGGTCCGCTCGTCTCGTCCTGCTGGTCGGGTCGGACCACGGTTCGGTCCGGGCGGCTGCCCCCCGGGCCGGGACTAGGTGGGGCTGTCGTGGTCGAGGGCGAGGTGCTCCAGGGGGATCTCGCGCTCGACGACCCGTCTGGCGAGCTCGTCGAGGTCCGCTCCGTCCGCGTACGCGTGCGCCCGCAGGAGGGCGAGCGCGTCGGTGCTGTTGACCCCGAGACCGGAGTTGAGGAAGCCCATCGCCTGCCACACCAGCGACCGCCGCTCGGCAGCCGGGGCGTCCAGCCACGCCGGCCCGTCCTCTCCCGGGCGCGTCTCCCGGCCGGCGTCCCGGAGCAGCGCGGCGACCTCGGCGCTGACGCTCAGCGCGTCGGTGAGGCTCAGCGAGGTCACGTCGTTCGGCGGCATCGTGTAGAGGTCCAGCGCCCCGATGCCGCGCAGATCGTCGTGCAGCGGGAGGGAGATGGTCCCGCGGATGGGTGTGTGAGCCACCAGCCCGTCGTAGAACGCCGGCCACCGGGACCGGATCGTGGCCTCGTCGGCCACCAGGGGACGTTCCTCCGCGTGCGCGGACAGGCAGGGCCCCTCGCCGGTGGTGAACTGCAACCGCTCGGCGATCGCCGCGGCGGGACTGCTGGCGCCCAGGGGCAGGCGCCGGGAGTCGGCGAAGAACAGGCTGATGCCCGCGCCGTCGACCGGGAGCACCCGGGCCACCGCCCGGGCCAGCCGCTCGGGCAGCAGTTCCGGACCGGGCAGTTCGAGCGCCGAGGCGACGACTGCGACGCGGAGGTCACCGAGGAGGGTCACGGGTCTCCAGGCGGACGAGCACCCCGACTCCACGTGCGGAGCGGGTGCGGTGGGCGGCTCGTCTTCCCGCCGCCGCCAGCATGCCCGCTCGTGCGGACTCCCGCGCCCCGGAGGGCTGTTAGCGTGGTCGGCAGGTCAAAGGTCCGGCCTGACGCGCACGTCCACGGGACGCCGTCAGCCTCCCGGCCCGGCAATCCCCCAAGGGGATGTCATGGCCACTCGTGTTGCCTCGGGGTCACCGTCCGAGGGCTCCCGTCCACTGCTGGTCTCCACCGACGTGCGGGCCGGTCGCGTCACGGTGACCGGCGAGCTCGAGCGCACCAGCGCCCACCACCTGCTCGATGCACTGGAGGCACTGGTCTCCAGTGAGCAGCACATCTGGACCGTGGACGCGGCGGGGATCACCTTCTGCGACGTCGAGGGGATGCGCGTCCTGGCCGAGGCCCACTCCCTCGCCCGGAGCCGGGGCCGGGGGCTGGTCCTGGACGGCGCCGGGCCCTTCCTCCTCGACGTTCTGACCGCGGTCGGGTTGCACCGGCTCGTGACACGACCGACGCCCGGGCCGGCCCCGTCACTGCGGGACACGACCCGGGCGTGGTCGTGACGGGTGGTCGGCCGTTCGGGACGGGTCCTGGGCCCTGGAGGGGTCCCTCGACCCCTCGCACCGGGCGAGCCGTACGGCGTCGGGGCGGCCCGGTGGCCGGGGTCTCGACCACCGGGCCTGGGGCGTCCGATCGCCGGCAACCGACCACCCGTGCACCGTGGTGTGCCCACCAGCGGATCAGACATGCGGTACGCCGCCGTCCGGGTCACCTCCGCCGCGGCGGCTCCGGCAGCTCACCGGTGGACACGAGCTGCTCGGCGACGTCGCGCACCTTGATCTGGGTCGCCATCGAGGCCCGGGCCAGCACCTGGAAGGCCTGGTCGGGGGTGAGCCGGTGCCGTTCGATGAGGATGCCCTTCGCCTGGTCGATGACGGCCCGGGACCGCAGCGCGGCGTCGAGGTTCGCGGCGAGGTCGCGGGCGCTCTCGTAGGCGTACATGTTGCTCAGCGCCACGGCGGCGTAGGGCCCGAAGCGGGTGGCCGCCGACCGGCTGTCCTCGTCGAACGCCCGGGCCCGGCGGGAGTAGATGTTCAGCGCGCCGTTGATGGTCTCGTCGATGGGCAGCGGCACCGACAGGGAGCTGAGGTTCCCGGTCTCAGCGGCGCGTCGTGCGTAGTCGGGCCACCGGGTCTCGGTGCGGGTGTCGGGGATCTCGGTGAGCTCCCCGGTGCTGGCCGCGTGCAGGCACGGCCCGTGCCCCTCCTCGTACTGGGTCTCGTCCAGCCGGTTGGCGAGGTCGCCGGTGGAGACGACGGTGGTCCGCCGGTCCTTGACCTGCACGAAGATCGACGCCTCCGGGTCCCCCGGCATGACCGACTTGGCGAACTCGGCCACCTGCTGCAGCAGGGCGTCGAGGGGCTGCTCGCGCCAGCTCAGCCGGCCCAGCTGCTCCAGCGCCACGTCGGCCTGGTGGGTCCGCAGACCGTCGTTGCTGGCCACAGGCGTCGCCTCCGGTCGGTGCACCGGGGGGGGTGGCCTCGGTGGGGGCCCTGGGCCCGTCGTGCGCCGACTGTGTGACGCTGCGGCGCGGTCCCCCGCACCTAGTCCGCACCGTACGCGGGTGCACACGGTGCGGCCCCGACCTCGTCAGCTGGTGACTCGCTGACATCCGGCCTACCGTGGGCGCATGCCCGATGCGCGGCCGATCAGCGAGGGGGACGCCGACCGGGTCCGCAGCGCCGTGGCCGGCGTCCGCGCGGCGCAGGAGGAGCTGGAGCGGTCGGTCGCCCAGGCCCTGCTCAACGGCTCCTCGGTGCGGGCGGTGGCGGAGCTCGGGCTCTCCCCCAACACGGTGCAGAAGTACGGCCGGGCCCACGGATGGCCGACCGAGGAGAACCGGAGCCGCTTCAACGAGTCCCGCTGGGACCGCTTCGGCCGCGAGGAGTACGAGCAGCGCGCCTGAGACGGGAGCGGCCCCACCGGCCGGCTGCTCGAACCGATGGGGCCTGACCGCGGAGCTCGTGTTCGGAACGCCACCGGCTTCCCCTGACCGTACGGGGGGGGCAGCCGGAACGGGTCCAGCATGGCAGGTGGTGACTCGGTGCCCAGCTGCGCGGCGGCCCGGCCGCGGCGCCTGCGGCTAGCCTCGGCCCGTGCCCAACCACGGTGACTGGCAGCTCGGCACCTATCTCAACGGCCTGGTGGGCGTGCAGCCCGACCTGCCGATGTCCTACGCCGAGCTCGCGCGCCGGGCCGAGCGGACGATGTCGCAGGAGATGTGGTCCTACGTCGCCGGCGGCGCCGGCGACGAGCGCACGCAGGACGCGAACCCGCTGGCCTTCGACGCCTGGGGCCTGGTGCCCCGGATGCTGCGGGGCGCGGCCGACCGCGACCTCTCGGTGCACCTGCTGGGCCGGACCCTCCCGACGCCCCTGATGCTCGCCCCGGTCGGCGTCATCGGGCTGTGCGAGGAGGACGGCCACGGCGACCTCACGACCGCCCGGGCCGCCGCCGCCACCGGGGTGCCGATGATCGCCTCGACGCTGACGCAGGACCCGATGGAGGACGTCCGCGCCGAGCTGGGCGAGACGCCGGGCTGGTTCCAGCTCTACCCGCCCAACGACCGGGAGCTGCTCGAGAGCCTGGTGCACCGGGCCGAGGCCGCCGGGTTCTCCGCCATCGTCGTCACCCTCGACACGCTCACCCTCGGGTGGCGCCCGCGCGACCTGCAGATCGCCAGCTTCCCGCAGCTCAAGGGCCTGTGCCTGCAGAACTACTTCTCCGACCCCGTCTTCCGCAGCCGTCTCCCGAAGCCGCCGGAGGAGGACGTCCAGGCCGCCACCGGGCACTGGTCGTCGATCTTCGGCAACCAGCGCCTCACCTGGGACGACCTCGCCTGGATCCGGGGCCTCACCGGGCTGCCGATCCTGCTCAAGGGCATCTGCTCGGCCGACGACACGCGTCGCGCCGTGGACGCCGGCATGGACGGCATCTACTGCTCGAACCACGGCGGGCGGCAGGCCAACGGCGGGCTGCCCGCGCTCGACTGCCTTCCCGAGGTGGTCGACGCCGCGGGCGACCTCCCGGTCGTGTTCGACTCCGGCGTGCGCAGCGGGCCCGACGTCGTCAAGGCGCTCGCCCTGGGCGCCACCGCCGTCGCGATCGGGCGCCCGTACGCCTACGGCCTGGCGGTCGGCGGGCAGGCGGGCATCGAGCACGTCCTCAAGTGCCTGCTGGCCGAGATCGACCTGACCATGGCGATCGACGGCTACGCCTCGGTGGCGGAACTGACCCGCGACGCGCTGCGCGAGGTGCGCGTCCCGCGCCGGGGATAGCCCCGGAGACGACTCAGGGCGCCCTCCCTGTGGGAGGACGCCCTGGTCGACGGGGTGGAGCTGAGGGGACTCGAACCCCTGACCCCCACACTGCCAGTGTGGTGCGCTACCAGCTGCGCCACAGCCCCGTTCCCGGCCCGCCCGGTCGTGCTCGGGCCAGGAAGAACGATACCTCCTCCGCGAACCGGCCCCGCGACGGGGGGTCGGTGCGCGCGTCGCGCCTCAGATCCCGACGCCGCGCTCGGCCAGCCACGGCACCGGGTCGATCTTCCGCCCGTTCATGCCGCCCCGGTGGACCTCGAAGTGCAGGTGCGGCCCGGTGGACTGGCCGCGGTTGCCGAGGAGCGCGATCGTCTCGCCGGCCTCCACGAACTGGCCCGGCTCGACGAGGATCTCGTTCATGTGGCCGTAGACGGTGACGTCGCCGTTGTCGTGCAGGACGTAGACCGCCAGGCCGAAGCCGCTCGCCGCACCCGCCCGGACGACGACGCCGTCCATGGCCGCGTACTCCGGCGTCCCGATCGGGGCCGCGAGGTCGATGCCGTAGTGGAAGGTGCCCCAGCGGGAGCCGTAGCCGCTGGTGAAGCGGGCGCCGCTGACCGGCAGCACCGCCTTGGGCCGGGCCGCCTCGGCCGCGGCCTCCGCGGCGGCGGCCTCGGCGGCGGCGCGCTGGGCGCGGCTGGCGGCCACCTCCTGCAGACGGGCCTGCGCCTCGGCCTCGGTGATCGAGGCCATCGGCAGGACCTCCTCGGACACGTCGTCGGTGGCCAGCTCCATCTGCGCACCGAGGACCGAGGCCGGCTCGGCCGCCGCCTGCGTCGAGCCCGGGACGCCGAGGACGCCCGCGCCGATCGCACCGGCCACCAGCGCCGCGAGCAGCAGGTGCGGACGGCGGTCGCGGAGGCCGCGGCGGCGGGCGGGCCCGGCCGTCTGCGCCTCCACCGCGGGCGCCTCGACCGCGGACGCCGCAACCACGGGCGCCTGGACCACGGGAGCCTCGACCACGGGAGCCTCGACGACGGGCGCCGGCGCGAGCTCCGGCAGGACCGTGGTGGCCAGGGAGGCGACGACGTCGTCGGCGGCCGCGCGCGGCACGGGCAGGACCGGCGGGAAGCCCCGCAGCGACGACACGGGCCGGCCGGCGGGACGCCGGTGCGCGCCGGTCCGAGGGGCCGGCACGGCCCCGCCGGCGTCGCTGGCGGGGCGGGGCAGGAGACCCGCGGTCGTCCGGGAACTGGCCAAGATCACGTACCCCGCTCGTGGGAAGCGGCCCGGGCGGGCCCGATCAGGTTGTATCGATCCAAACACACCGTGACCTAGTCGTGACCGACCGTCCCGCGTGTCCGACGGCGACACGCCGTGTGCGCTGTGTCACGTGGGACTGGTGGGTTTACGAACCCCGTCGCGCGGACAGATCCCGTCATCCGGCGTGGAAGAGCTCGCGCCGTCCCGATCGCACCCCGGGACCGGCGCTCCCCCGTCGCCCCGGTGCCCGCGTGCCCCGCACGCCGGCAGCCGACCACGCAGTGCCCGGGACCACGCCGATCCCTCGGGCAGCCCTCTGGGCTCCCCGCAGGACCGGCGTGATCCCATGATCGTTCGCCCGCGCGACCCGCGGCGCCCGCCTCGGCGGTGCGACCGGCCGCGCGGCGGCACCGACCCTCGACAGGAAGGACCGATGCCTCGATGGCACAGCCCGAGCGCTCCCCGTGGGACCTCCCGCGGGCCGGCACCGCGCCGACGGCCGATCCCGTCGCCCACGTCCGGCCGCTGACCAGCGCGACGCTCGAGCAGCACGGCGCCCGGCTCACCGTCCCCACCTACGACCGCGCGGCCCTGACGCCCGCCGTCGTCCACCTCAGCGTCGGCGGCTTCTCCCGCGCCCACCAGCTCATCTACTTCGACGAGGTCGCCCAGCGGCGGATCTCCACCGAGTGGGGCGTCGTCGGCGTCGGCCTGCGGCACCGGACGCTGCAGGAGGCCCTCGCCCCGCAGGACAACCTCTACACGGTCGTCGAGCGCAGCCCCGACGGCGAGCGGGCCAGGGTCGTCGGCGTCCTCACCGACTACCTGTTCGCACCCGACGCCCCCGGCGCGGTCCTCGACCGGCTCGCCGATCCGCGCACCCGCGTGGTGACCATGACGATCACCGACGCCGGCTACCTGCTCGACCCCACCACCCGGACCTTCACCCCCGACGACGACGTCCGGCACGACCTGGCCTCCCCCGCCGCCCCGCGCACCGTCTTCGGGTTCCTCGTCGAGGCGCTCGACCGCCGCCGGCGGGCCGGGACGGCGCCGTTCACCGTCGTCTCCTGCGACAACCTGCACCGCAACGGCGACGCCACCCGCGCCGCCGTCGTCGGGTTCGCGGCGCTGCGCGACGAGGTCCTCGCCCGCTGGATCACCGACCGGGTCGCCTTCCCCAGCAGCATGGTCGACCGGATCACCCCGCAGACGACGCCCGAGGAGCGCGCTGCGGTCGCCCAGCGGCACCGCGTCGACGACCGCTGGCCGGTGATCACCGAGCCGTTCTCCCAGTGGGTCGTCGAGGACACCTTCTGCAACGGCCGCCCGCCGCTGGACGAGGTCGGCGTCCGCTTCGTCCGGAACGTCACCGACCACGAGCTGATGAAGACCCGGCTGCTCAACGCCAGCCACTCCGCACTCGGCTACCTCGGCACGCTGGCCGGCCACGAGCGCATCGACGTCCTCATGGGCGACCCGCTGTTCGCCGACTACGTCACCCGGCTGATGGACGACGAGGTCACCCCGCTCATCCCCGTCCCCGAGGGCATCGACCTCGACGCGTACAAGGCCACGCTGCTGCAGCGCTTCGCCAACCCGGCCATCGCCGACCGGCTCTCCCGGCTGTGCCGGCGCGGGTCGACCAAGCTGCCGCACCACCTGCTGCCCTCGCTGCGCCAGGCCCTGGCCGAGGGGCGCCCGCACGCGCTGCTCACCCTCGCGCTGGCCGGTTGGATCGCCTACCTGCAGCGGGTCGACGACGACGGCCGGCCGGTGCCGGTGGAGGACGACCGCGGCCCCCACCTGCAGGCCCTGGCCCTCGCCGGCGGCACCGACCCGCGGCCGCTGCTGGCCGAGGAGCCGGTGTTCGGCGACCTCGGCGCGGTGCCCGGCTTCGCCGACGAGCTCGCCGGCGTGCTGCGCCGCCTGCAGCGCGACGGCGTCCGGGCGACCGTCGCCGCCGCCGTCCTGGCCGGCGCCCGGTGACCGCCGGCACCACCGCGACGCTGCCCCGGGACGTCGTCAGCGGTCTCACGCACCTGCTCTGCGACGCCGACGGCAACCTCTTCCCCTCCGAGGAGCCGGCCTTCGTCGCCTCGGCCGAGGTGACCAACCGCTTCCTCGCCGAGCTCGGCGACGCGCGCCAGTTCACCCCGGAGGAGCTGCGCCTGGCCACCACCGGCATGAACTTCCGGACGACGTCGCGGCGGCTGGCCGCCGAGGCCGGCCGTCCCGAGGTCGACGTCGAGCCGTGGGTGGCCGAGGAGAAGCGCGCGGTCACCGCGTACCTCGGCGAGCACCTGCGCCCGCACGGGCCGACCACCGAGGCCCTGACCGCGCTGTCCGGGCAGCTGCGGCTGGCCGCGGTCAGCTCCAGCGCGCTGGCGCGGCTGGCGGCCTGCTTCACCGCCACCGGCCTCGACGGTCTGATCCCGCCGGACCAGCGGTTCAGCGCCGAGGACTCCCTGCCGGTGCCCACCAGCAAGCCCGACCCGGCGGTCTACCTGTTCGCCTGCGACCGGCTGGGGATCGCCCCGGAGGCGGGCCTGGCGGTGGAGGACTCCGTCCCGGGCGCCCTGTCGGCGGTCCGCGCGGGGTGCCCCACCGTGGGCAACCTCCTGTTCGTCCAGCCGGCCGAGCAGGAGGAGCGGGAGGCCGCGCTGCGGGAGGCCGGCGTGCTCACCGTCGTCTCGTCCTGGCAGGAGCTCGCCGGCCTGCTCCTGCCCGTCCTGACCGGAGGTGGTCGATGAGGATCGTCTACACCAGCTTCCGCGGCCTGTTCTCCGACAGTCCGCGGGCCGTCTACGAGGCGCTCGCCGCCCGCGGCGACGACGTCACGCACACGTGGCTGACCGCCCCGGTGGCCGAGGGCGCCTTTCCCGCCGACGTGGAGACGATCCCGTTCGGCAGCCCGGAGAGCATCGCCGCGCTCGAGGCCGCCGACGTCGTCGTCTCCAACGACCACGTGCCGCTGGACTGGGAGAAGCGGCCCGGCACGTTCTACCTGCAGACCTGGCACGGCACCCCGCTCAAGCGGATCCACAACGACGTCCTGTGGGCGCCCGAGGGCCGGCTGGCCTACCTCGAGCACGACATCGCCCGGTGGGACGCGATGCTCTCGCCGAATCCGTACAGCACCGCCCGGTTCCGCCAGGCGTTCGGCTACCGCGGGCCGGTCCACGAGACCGGCTACCCCCGCAACGACCTGCTCTCCAGCCCGGAGCGCGACGCGGTGCGCGCGCGGGTCCGGGCGGGACTCGGGATCGACGAGGGCACCCAGGTGGTCCTGTACACGCCCACCTGGCGCGACCAGCTGGTCTTCGAGGGCACCGGCGAGCGGGACTTCGACTTCCCCGTGGACCTCGCCGACTTCACCGACCGGCTGGGGAAGGACCACGTGCTGCTGCTGCGGCTGCACAACATGGTCTCCGACCGGCTGGAGTCGATCGAGGGTCTGCCGGTGCGCGACGTCTCCTCGTACCCGGACATCCGCGACCTCTACCTGGCCGCCGACCTGCTGGTCACCGACTACTCGTCGACGATGTTCGACTTCGCGATCACCGGGAAGCCGATCCTGCTGTTCACCTACGACCTCGACGAGTACCGCGACCGGCTGCGCGGCTTCTACGTGCCGATCGAGGACCTCGCGCCCGGCCCGCTGCTGTCGACCAGCCGCGAGCTCGTCGACGCGGTGGCCGACCTCGACGCCGTCGCCGCCGCCCACGCCGACCGGTACCGGTCGTTCCGGGAGACCTACACCTCCCTGGAGGACGGGCACGCCACCGACCGCGTCCTCGACCTGTTCTTCCCGCCCGGCGGCCCCGCCGGCGCGGACCCGACGACCCGAGAGGGGGACGACAGTGCGCTTCGTTGAGCTCGCGCAGACCACGGGGGTTCCCGCCCTGGAGGCGCTGACCACCCGGACCGGCACCCGCACCGAGACGCACCCCGTGCAGGTGGTCATCCTGGCCGCCGGCATGGGGACCCGGCTCGGGCGCCCGCTGCCCAAGCCGCTGACCCCGCTGGTGGACGGCCGCAGCATCCTGCACCGCCAGCTCGACACCCTGGCCCAGGTGCTCGGCCCCGACGTCGACGTCACCGCCGTCGTCGGGTTCTCGTGCGAGCTGCTCATGCAGGCCGCCCCCGACCTGCGGTTCGCCTACAACCCGCACTTCGCGCGGACCAACACGTCCAAGAGCCTGCTGCGCGGCCTGCGGACCACCCGCTCCGGCGGCGTGCTGTGGCTCAACGGCGACGTCGTGTTCGACGCCGCGGTGCTCGAGGCGGTGCTGCCGGCGCTCGAGGCCGACGAGAGCTTCGTGTGCGTGGACACCTCCGTCGTCGGCGACGAGGAGGTCAAATACACCCTCGACGAGGAGGGCTACATCGCCGAGCTCTCCAAGACGGTGACCGGCGGCCTGGGCGAGGCGGTGGGCATCAACTACGTGTCCTCCGCCGACAAGGCGGCGCTCGTCGAGCACCTCGACGCGTGCGGCGACCAGGACTACTTCGAGCGCGGCATGGAGACGGCGGTCATCGAGGCCGGCCTGCGGTTCCGTCCGCTGGACATCTCCCGCTGGACCGCCGTGGAAGTCGACTTCGAGGCCGACCTGGAGCGCGCCAACGCGATGCTCTCCAGCAGCCGGTCACGCCTGCACCCGGTGCCCGACAGCACCCGCTGACCCTGCGGCCGGGGCCTCAGCCGACCGGCTGGGGCTCCGGCTCGGGCCGGGCCCGCTCGGGGTCGCGGAAGCGCCGCGCGGCGGCCAGACCCCCCACGACCAGGCCGGCGCCCCCGGCCACCAGGACGGCGACGGCCGCGCGGGCCAGGAACGCCGGCCCGCCGGTGGCCACGTTCGCGCTCCACAGCACGTCGACGTCGGGCAGGCCCTGCACCAGCAGCAGCCAGCCGAGGACGACCGCGGTCAGCCCGGTCACCACACCGCGCCCGCGCCGGGCGGCGACGAGCCCCAGGGCCGCCACCAGCGCCGCGGTGACGGCCGGCAGCAGCGCGGACACCACCGCCGCCGCGTGCGAGGACACCGTCACCGGCGGCTCGGGCGTGCCCGCCGCGTGCCACAGTGCGGCGACCGCGCCCAGGGCCATCGCCACGCCCAGCGGCCGCGCCGAGCGGGCCAGCAGCCCGGTGGCCGCGACGGCGACGGCCAGCGCCAGGTGCACGCCCCAGGTGACCGCCGGCGACGGCGGCGGGCTCCAGGTGAGCTCGCCGCGGACGGTCACTGCGGTGTCGCCGTGCCGCATCGGGACGGTCCAGTCGAACACCGTGTGGCCGGTGGTCGGGTCGGCGGCCACCGCGGGCGGCAACTGCTCCTCGCTCATCCAGTGCGTGCGGTGGTCGTGCCACGTGTACTGCGGCTCGGTGGACACCTGCACCCACGCCGGCTCGGCCCGCGGGTCGGCGTCCTCGGGCAGGCTCACGCGGCCGTAGCGGTCGAGGTTGATCGTGGTGGCCGGGCTGTGCGCGTTGCGCCAGACGCCGTCCGGGCCGATGCGCAGGTAGGGCTCGTCGGAGTAGCCGGGCACCGTCACCTCGGTGCCGGTGGTGTTGACCACCTCGAGGGCGTCGCCGAACTGCAGCACCCGCACGGTCACGCCGGGCACGGCCGGCTGGACCGAGGTCACCCGGCCGTCGAAGTCGCTGCCGGCGGCGTCGCCGCCGACGTGCGCCCGTGCCGGGCCGGCGAGGGCCAGGGTGGCCAGCACGCCGAGCAGCACGACCAGCAGCCGCGCCCCGGCGGCCCCGACGCGGGTCACCGGGAGGCGGCGACCGCGGCCAGGTCGCCGGCGATGTCCCGGGCGGTGTTGCCGGCGTCGAAGGCCACGTGCGCCTCGTCGTCGGTCCCGTAGAGCAGCAGCAGCGTGCTGTGCAGCCGGCCCTCGTCCTCCGCCAGCGGCACACCGGCCGAGAGCTGCGCCTGGTCGATGGCGTCCTGCTCGCCGGTCAGGCCGACGAACTGGGTGGGCAGGTCGGCGTCGAAGCGGTCGAGGTACTCGCCGAGCACCGCGGGCGTGTCGGTGGCGGGGTCGGTGGTGACGAAGACCACCTGCACCTGCTCGGCCAGCGCGGGGTCGGTGTCGCGCAGCGCCAGCGCGACGTCGGCCATCGTCGTCGGGCAGACGTCGGGGCAGTTCGTGTACCCGAAGAACAGCAGCGTCGGCCGCCCCGCCGTGGCCGCGGCGAAGTCGTAGGCCGCGCCGGAGGAGTCGGTCAGGGTGAAGGTCGGCCGCTGGAACGGATCGCGCAGGTCGATGCCGGCGTACTCGTCGCCGGGGCCCTCCAGCGAGGCGGGCGCGCCGCCGGAGTGGTCGTGCCCCTCGGCGGCCGCCGCCTCGTCCCCGCCGTCGGAGCCGCAGGCGGACAGCGCCAGGCCGGCGGCGAGGAGCAGCGCGGCGGTCCGGCCGCGCGCGGGAGCGGTCACGAGGACACGGTACGTCGGCCGGCCCGGTAGCCGAGGACGACGCCCGCGACGCCGACGGCCAGCGCCAGGATGGCGAGGAACAGCGCCAGGCCGGCCGGCTCGTTGCTGACCGGGCCGCCGTGGCCGTGCTCGTCGGTGGCCGCGGCGGTGTCGGTGGCGGTGGTGTCCGACGTCAGGGTGAGGGTGGGCGCCGGGTTCTCCGGCTCCTGGCCCTCGACGGTCGGCTCGATCCAGGCGGACTCGGTGCCGTCGCTGTAGGTCTGCACCGCGGGGAACGACAGCGTGTCGGCGTCGGGGAACGGCCCGCCGGACAGGGCGAACTCCTGGAACCGGCCCGGGGCGATCCCGCCGCCGGCGTCGGCGCGGAACTCCACCACGGAGACGTAGCTGGCGATCTCCTGCCCGTGGGCGTCGAGGGGCTCCTCGAGCCGGGCGGACGTGGTGGTGATCGTCCAGCCCGGCACCTCCTGCGCCTGCAGGGAGGCCATCGCCTCGTCCTCCGGGATCGAGATGCGCAGCGAGACGGTGCTCGCGGTGTCGCTCTCGTTGGGCACCCGGAAGGTCAGCTTCCCGTAGCCGCCGGGGGCGGCGTCGGCCGACGAGACCGTCACGTGCGCCGACGCGCCGGTGGCGGCCACGACGGACGCGACCAGGGCGGTCAGGACGGCGGCCAGGACGACACCGGCACGGGCCAGCGGTCGCAGGGGGGTCGGGGACACGTCTCTCCTCGTCTGGGGGTGCAACAGGTCTCAGCGCACCGGGAAGGCGGTGCTGGCGGTGCTGGCGGTGAACTCGTCGAGCCGGACGGTGACCGCCACGGTCCAGGTGCCGGCGCCCGGGATCGACATCCCGTCGGCCACCCAGTGGCCGGGGCCGGCGGGCTCCAGGTCGACGTCGAGCGGGCCGATCTCCTGCTCGGGCTCGGTGAGCGTGACACGCAGGTCGGCCGGCTGGGCGAGCCGCCCGTCGTCGTCGAACAGGTAGACGTGCATCGTGTTGGCGCCGGCCCGGGCCGGGTCGACCGACAGCTGCACGCTGCCGGACTCCCCCGCCGCCGACTGCAGCGGCAGCGTGACGTCGACCGGCTCGGCGACCGTGGCGGCGGCCGGCGGGGTGCCCACGAGCATCGCCGAGAGCACCAGCACGACGGCGGCGACGGTGGCCTCGACGAGGATCGTGCGGCGCAGCGGGGCGACGTCCTCCACCGCGCCGCGGGCCTGCACCGCCGCGCGGGCGCGGGCGGCCGCGACCACCGGGGCCTCGTCGGACCCGCCCACGGCCGGGGCCGCGAAGGCGTGCGCGGTCACCCGGCGGCGCCCGCCGGGTCGCGGCCGCACGAGGCCCAGGTGCTGCTGCACCCAGACGCGCGAGACCCCGGCGGCGGCCATGAGCAGCAGCACCAGGGCCAGCTTGGCGAGCAGGATCCAGCCGTAGGTCGTGGAGACGAGGGCGGCCGGCGAGCCGACCTCCCGGACCGACTGGACGACGCCGGTGACCACGAGGGCGGCCACCGAGGCCGAGGCGACCCGCGACCACCGGGGCAGCGCCTCGGCCAGCACGCCGGCGTCGACCCCCGGCCGCAGCAGGCCGGCCAGCAGCGCGGCCAGCCCGCCCAGCCACACCACCATGGCGCCGACGTGCACCGCGGTCACCGCGGTGGCGAACACCGGGACGCTGCCGGCCACGGGGTGCCCGACCGCGGCGGTGGTGAGGACGACGCCGGCGCCGAGGACGGCCAGGCCCGCGACCTCCTGGGACTGCGGCGGGGTCCCGCGGCGCCACAGCGGCACCAGGAGCGCGGCGAGGACCAGGGCCAGCGCGCCGCGGCCGAGGGTGGTGAGCCCGAAGCCCGAGGACCCGGTGGAGGCCAGCAGCGCGGGGTCGAGCAGCGATCCGAGCCCGGCGCCGGCCGCGTAGGGGCCCTGCAGCAGGAAGGTCAGGATCGCGGCCCCGGCGACCGTGCCGAGCCCGGAGGTGGTCAGCCGGCGCATCCGCCGCGACGCCCAGCCGGCCGGCCAGGCCAGCAGCAGGAACGCCGGCACGCCCAGGCCGACGGCCTCGGCGGCGAAGCCGATGCTGCGCGCCGCGGGCAGCGCGGTGGCCACGAGGGGGTCGGCGTCGGGGTCGGCGGCGACCGCGCCGGCGTCGGCGAGCTCGCCGTCGCCGACGACGAACGCGTAGGCGCCGCTGATGGGGTGCGAGTCGGCCGAGATCACCCGGTAGGTGACGACGTAGCTCGCGTCGGGCAGGTCGCCGCGCAGCGGGATGGTCAGGGTGTCGTCCGCGACGGCGGCCGCGCCGGTGTCCACCCGTTCGCCGCCGTCGCCGAGGACGCGGGCGTAGCCGGCGCCCAGGGACACACCCTCGCTGAAGCGCAGCGTCACCTCGGCGGGCACCGCGTCGAGCCGGGCACCCTCCCCCGGGTCGGTGGAGACCAGCTCGGCGTGGGCGGCGGCCGGCCCGGCGGTGACCACGCCCAGGCCCAGCCAGCCGGCCAGGAGGACGAGCAGCAGCAGGGCCGGCCGCGGCGGGCGGCGGGCCGCGACGGCGCTCACGCGACCACCCGCCGGGCGGGGGCGGAGGCGGGCGCCGCGGCCCGGCGCGGCCGCCGGCGCCAGGCGAGGACGGTGATGAGCACCACGCCGGCCACCAGCAGCAGGTGGGCCGCGGCGCGGTCGGCGTGCACGTGGCCGGCGGCCAGGTCGCGCACGGTGGTCACGGTGAGCAGCACGGCGAAGGTGGCCAGGAACGGCAGCGCGCCGGCGGCCAGCCGCGGTGCCGCCGCGACGGCGAGGAAGGCGGCGGCGACGGCCAGGTTCCAGGCGCCGGTCTCGTGCGCCACGTGCACCGGCGCGCTCATCGCCGCGACGCCCGCAGTCAGCGCGGGCCACGCCAGCCCGGCCTGGGCCACGCCGACCGCGAGCAGCGCCAGGCGCAGCGCGGCGTGCAGCAGCCGGGCGCGCGCCGCCGCGGCGGTGCCCGGCAGCTGCTGCGGCAGCGCGCCGAGGACCGCGGCGGTGAGGTCGGGCACCGGCGGCGCCGGGGCGAGCCGGGCGCGCCGGGTCACGCCCTCGACGGCGTCGGCCCACCCGGCGCACGCGGGGCACGCCGCGAGGTGGCGGTCGAGGTCGGCGGCGGGCATGCCGAGCGGCTCACCGTCGAGTCGCGCGCTGACCGCCTCGCGGAACGGGGCACACTGCATGTCGTAGTAGTCGTCGCGGAGGGCCCGTCCGGTTCCCGGCTCGACGGGATCCGGTACGGAGGAGTGACGTGGACGAGCTGGAGCGGGTCGCGGCGGCGGCCGTCGACGGCGACCCCCTCGCCGCGGCGACCCTCGTGCGGGCCACCCAGTCCGACGTCTGGCGGCTGTGCGCGGCGCTCGGCGACCGCGACTCGGCCGACGACCTGACGCAGGAGACCTACGCCCGCGCGTTCGCGTCGCTGCACCGCTTCGAGGGCCGCTCGTCGCTGCGGACGTGGCTGCTGGCCATCGCCCGCCGCGTCTGCGCCGACGCCGTCCGCTCCCGGCGCCGCCGGCGGCTGACCCTCGTCCGCGACGACGCCGACCTCGAGACCCTCACCCGCGCCGACGACGCCGACCGGGTGGGCGAGGGTGCCGCCGTCACCGACCTGCTGGGCCGCCTGGACCCCGACCGCCGCGAGGCCTTCGCGCTCACCCAGCTGCTGGGGCTGTCCTACGCCGAGGCCGCCGAGGTGGCCGGCTGCCCGGTCGGGACCATCCGCTCGCGGGTCGCGCGGGCCCGGGCGGACCTGGTCGAGGCGCTGGGCGGGGACGCCCGGGAGGGGTCCGGCACGGCGCGCGGGTGACCGTGAGGTGAACCACGGATGGACGGGTACCTATGCTGCCCGACGGCCGTACGACCGCAGGACGCGGCGGGCGACCTCCCCACCCGCCGATCCGGAGCCTCCTCGTGCCCTTCAGCCTCACGCCCAAGGACCAGAGCTTCTACACGATGTTCAGCGCCTCGGCGCAGAACCTCGTCGAGGCCACCGACGTCCTGGGTGAGTTCCTCCACGACCACGCCCGCCGGGGCGAGCTCGCCGACCGGCTGCGCGACCTCGAGCACACCGGGGACCAGTCGACGCACGCGATCTTCCGGCAGCTGAACTCCAGCTTCGTCACGCCGTTCGACCGCGAGGACATCTACAGCCTGGCCAGCCACCTCGACGACGTCATGGACTTCGTCGAGGCCGCCGCCGACCTCGTCGTCCTCACCGGGCTGGGCACCCTGCCCGCGGAGATGAGCCAGCAGACCGCGCTGCTGCAGCGCGCCGCCGAGACCACCGCCGAGGCGATGCCGCGGCTGCAGACGATGAAGGGCCTCCCCGACTACTGGATCGAGGTCAACCGCATCGAGAACGAGGCCGACAAGCTCTACCGGCGGCTGCTCTCCCGGCTCTACAGCGGCGAGTTCGAGGCCCTGGAGGTGCTGCGGCTCAAGGAGGTGGCCGACCAGCTCGAGGAGGCCGCCGACGCCTTCGAGAAGGTCGCCAACGTCGTCGAGTCCATCGCGGTCAAGGAGTCCTGAGCTCCGTGGACCTCCTGCTCACCGGCCGGCGCTGATGGACGCGGCCCTCGTCGCGCTGGTCGTCATCGTCGTCGTCGCGCTGGCGTTCGACTACACCAACGGGTTCCACGACGCCGCCAACGCCATCGCCGTCGCCGTCTCCACCAAGGCGCTGACGCCGCGGGTGGCGCTGGCGCTCGCGGCGGTGATGAACCTCGTCGGCGCCCTGCTGTCCACCGAGGTGGCCAAGACCGTCGGTGAGGGGATCATCGACGCCCCCGTGGGCGGCGAGGGGCTGGAGATCGTCTTCGCCGCGCTGGTCGGGGCGATCACCTGGAACATGATCACCTGGTACTTCGGGCTGCCGTCGTCGTCCTCGCACGCGCTGATCGGCGGGCTGGTCGGCGCGGCGCTGGCGGCCGCGCACTCGGTGCAGTGGCTGGGCATCCTCGACAAGGTCGTCATCCCGATGGTGCTCTCGCCGCTGGTCGGCTTCGGCCTGGGCTACCTGTTCATGCTGGTCCTCCTGTGGACCTTCCGGCGGGCCAACGTCTCCCGCGCGAACCGGGGCTTCCGCTACGCGCAGATCGTCAGCTCGGCCACGATGGCGCTCGGGCACGGCCTGCAGGACGCCCAGAAGACGATGGGCATCATCACGCTGGCGCTGTTCACCGCCGGGGAGATCGACGACTTCGAGGTGCCCCTCTGGGTCGTGCTGGCCGCCGCGGGCGCCATCAGCGCGGGCACCTACGCCGGCGGCTTCCGGATCATGCGCACCCTCGGCCGGCGGATCATCCAGCTGACCCCGGCCGGCGGCTTCGCGGCGCAGACGGTCGCCTCCGGCGTCATGGTCACCACCGCGACGGTCTTCGCCGTCCCGGTCTCCACCACGCACATCACGACGACGTCGATCATGGGCGTCGGGTCCACCCGGCGGCTGTCGGCGGTGCGCTGGGGCGTGGCCGGCAACATCGTCGTCGCGTGGGTCGTCACCCTGCCCGCCGCCGGCGCGGTGGCGGCGCTGGCCTACTTCCTGACCGACCTCGTCGTCGGCTGACGCCGCTCCACACCCCCTTCCAGCGGGCTCCCGGCCGACCGGCCGGGGGCCCGCTGCGCGTGTCCGCGGGGTGACCGGGGCCTCCCGGATCCGTCCGTGGCATAACCCGATCGATCTGGTAGACATAGACCCCGTGGCGGCGACGGCGGTGCTCCTGGTGGGGCGGATCCACGTCGACCTGCTGCGCGTGTGCACGGCCACCTGTCCGGGCCGCTGAGTCCCCGCGCCCCGTCGGCGCACCCTCCCCGCCCGTTCCGCGACGAGTCGCGCCCTGCTGCGCGCCCGCGGCCGCCGCCTCCCTGAGACCAGGAGCCCCACCCCCGTGAAGACCCTCATCGTGCTCGCCCTCGCCGGGCTGGGCGCCCAGCTCGTCGACGGGAGCCTGGGCATGGCCTACGGCGTCACCTCGACGACGCTGCTGCTCGCCTTCGGCACCAACCCCGCCGCCGCCTCGGCCACCGTCCACTTCGCCGAGATCGGCACCAGCCTGATGTCGGGCGTCGCCCACTGGAAGTTCGGCAACGTCGACTGGAAGGTCGTCGCCAAGGTCGGCGTCCCCGGCGCCGTCGGCGCCTTCGTCGGTGCGCAGGTCCTCTCCAGCCTGTCCACCGAGGTCGCCGCGCCGGTGATGTCGCTGATCCTGCTGTCCCTGGGGATCTACCTGCTGGTGCGCTTCACCCTCCGCGGCGTCGATCGCCGCAACATCGGCAAGCCGGTCCGCAAGCGCTTCCTCGGCCCGCTCGGCCTCGTCGCCGGCTTCGTCGACGCCACCGGCGGCGGCGGCTGGGGCCCGGTCGGCACGCCGGCGCTGCTGGCCAGCGGCCGCATGGAGCCGCGCAAGGTGATCGGCTCGATCGACACCTCCGAGTTCCTCGTCGCGCTGGCCGCCAGCCTCGGCTTCCTGCTCGCGCTCGGGTCTCAGGGGATCAACTTCGTGTGGGCCCTCGGCCTCCTCGCCGGTGGCCTGGTCGCCGCACCGATCGCCGCCTGGCTGGTGCACCACGTGCCGCCGCGCATGCTCGGCTCGCTGGTGGGCGGGATGATCATCCTGACCAACACTCGCACGCTGCTGCGCAGCGACTGGATCGACGCCCCCGACGCCGTCCGGTACTCGGTCTACGCGGTGATCTACCTGATCTGGGCCGCCGCCGTCGTCCACTCCTTCCGCCAGTACCGCAGGGACCGGGCGCAGGAGTCCGCCGACGCCCTGGCCGCCGAGGCCGCCCGCCTCGCCGAGCAGCCGGAGCTGCACACGCCTGACGCCGCGGACGCCGCGGACCTCGAGCGCAGCCTCCGCGCCGGCCGTCCCGCCGATCCGCGGGACTGAGTAAGGACCCCGTCCTCCCCACCCTTCGCAAGCTCAGGGTGGGACCCGGAACGGGGCCGGGAGCCGAGAGGCCCCGTCCGGTTCGCCGGACGGGGCCTCTCACCGTCTCAGCGGGAGGACAGCAGGGCGGACTCGAGCTCGGCGGGCAGGCCCGGCTCGGGCAGCCCGCGGGGCGTGGGCTGGCGCTCCCCGCCCGCCTGCAGCCAGGCCCAGGTGTCGGCCAACGTCTCCCCCAGCGGCCGGCTGGGCAGCCCGAGCGCCCGGGCGCGGGTCGTGCCGACGTCCCACGCGGTCGCGGCCATCTCCCGCGGCAGCCACAGCGGGACGTGCAGCCACGGCTCGACGCCGGCGGCCAGCAGGTCCGCCTCGGGCACCTCGACGAACTCCGCGTCGCTGCCGGTGACCTCCCGGCAGCCCGCGAGCAGCCCGCCGAGCGTCGTCATCCCGGCCGGGCCGGTGGCGTTGACCGGCCCGGTCTCACCGCGCTCGGCCATCTCCACCAGCCAGCCGGCCAGGTCCCGGACGTCGACCAGCGCGATCGGCTGGTCGAGCGCGTCGGGGACGACGACGCGGCCGCCGCGGGCGATGCGCTCCAGCCACCACGGCAGCCGGCGGACGTTGTCGTTCGGCCCGACGATCAGCCCGGCCCGCGCGGTGAGGAACCGTCCCGGCAGCGCCGCGCCCAGCACCCGCTCGGCGTGCGCCTTGTTCGGGCCGTAGTCGTCCTCGTCGCTGTCCCACACCGGCTCGTCCTCGTCCCGGACCGGTCCCGGCGGCCACGTGGAGTAGGCGTTGAGGCTGCTGGTGAACGCGTAGCCGCGGACGCCGGCGAGCGCGGCGGCGGCGTTGTCGGCGGCGGCGCGGGTCTGGCAGGAGGTGTCGACGACGAGGTCCGGCGTCCACTCCCGCAGCGCGCGCGGCAGGGCGTCGGGGTCGTCCCGGTCGCCGTGCAGCGCGCGGACGCCGTCCGGGGGCCGGCCGGTGACGCCGCGGGTGAAGGTGGCCACCTCGTGGCCGCGGTCGAGGGCCGCCGTCACCACGTGCCGGCCGAGGAAGACGGTGCCGCCCAGGACGAGGAGTCGCATGGACGCAGCCCAGCCCAGTCGGGGACCCGCCGTCCACCCGGTTCGCGGACGGCGTACCCGGCCCCGTTCAGAGGCTCACCGCGAGCGTGCGAGCGGTGAGGAGAACGGGGTCCTTACACCGCCCGGGTGACCACCGGGAGGTCGGGCACCTGCGGCAGCGGCTGGGAGCGGGCGGCGGCGAGCACCATCTGCGGCGAGTTCGGCAGGCCGCGGCGGGTGCACAGGCGCAGGGCGCGCACGCCGGTGATGACGTCGGTCTCCGGCGGCACGACCAGCAGGTGCGCGACCCGGCTGCCGCCGCCCCAGGTCAGGCAGACCACGCCGTCGTCCATGCTGCGGAAGCCGCCGGTGCGCACTACGCGGCCGTCGACGACGACCTTGCGCGGCGCCGGCAGCCAGGGGTCCAGCGGATAGGTGAAGCGCTCGATCCGCACACCGCGGCGGTCGAGCGCGGCGACGAGCTCGGGCACCTCGACGGCGAGGTCGCGCGTGCGGGGGTACCAGGCACCGTCGAAGGTGTTCTCCCCCGATCCCGCGTCGCCCCGCAGGCTCACGCGCACGTCGATGCCGCCGCGGAAGCCCTCCGGTCCCCACACCGCCTGGGTCGTCGTCATCAGCAGTCCCGCCTCCCGCTCGCGCGCCGCGGACCCGCGTCCGGGTCCACCGGACGACCGTAGGTCGGCGCGTCGCGGTGTCCCCGCGCGGCGGAGCCGGGCCTGTCGCCGCCTCCCGGCTCGCCGTCACGTCTCGTCACGGCCCGGTCACGGCCGTTCCGGTGCATCTCCGCGGAGATGCACGGGAGCCCCCGTCCGGCGGACCGGACGGGGGCTCCTGGGACGACCTGGGGTCGTTACGAGACCGGCTTGGGCTTGCGGTTCTTGGCCTTGCCGCGCTCGGTCTGGTCGAGCACCACCTTGCGGATGCGGACCGAGGCCGGGGTGACCTCCACGCACTCGTCCTCGGCACAGAACTCCAGTGCCTGCTCCAGGTTCAGGATCCGCGGCGGGATGAGCCGCTCCAGCTCCTCGGAGGTGGACTTGCGCATGTTGGTGAGCTTCTTCTCCTTGGTGATGTTCACGTCCATGTCGTCCGGACGGGAGTTCTCACCGACGATCATGCCCTCGTAGACGTCCGTGCCCGGCTGGACCATGAGCTGGCCGCGCTCCTGCAGCGAGAACATCGAGTACGTCGTCGCCACGCCCTGGCGGTCGGCGACCAGCGAGCCGGTCGGGCGGGCGCGCATGTCGCCCAGCCACGGCTCGTAGCCCTCGAGGTTGTGGTTGAGGACGCCGGTGCCGCGGGTCTCGGTGAGGAACTCGGTGCGGAACCCGATGAGGCCGCGCGAGGGGACGATGTACTCCATCCGCGCCCAGCCGGTGTCGTGGTGCACCAGGTTCTCCAGCCGCCCGCGCCGGGTGGCCAGGGCCTGGGTCAGCGTGCCCACGTACTCGCCCGGGGTGTCGATGGTGACCCGCTCGACCGGCTCGTGGACCTTGCCGTCGATGACCTTGGTGACGACGGTCGGGCGGCCGACGGTGAGCTCGAACTCCTCGCGGCGCAGCTGCTCGACGAGGATCGCCAGCGCGAGCTCGCCGCGGCCCTGCATCTCCCAGGTGTCGGGGCGCTCGGTGGGCAGCATGCGCACCGAGACGTTGCCGACCAGCTCCTGGTCGAGGCGGTTCTTGATCAGCCGCGCGGTGAGCTTCTTGCCCGACCGGCCCGACAGCGGCGAGGTGTTGATCCCGATGGTGATCGAGATCGACGGCTCGTCGACGGTCAGCGGCGGCAGCGGGCGCGGGTCGTTCGGGTCGGCGAGGGTGTCGCCGATCATGACGTCCTCGATGCCGGCGATGGCGACGAGCTCGCCGGGGCCGGCGCTCTCGGCCGGGGTGCGGGTGAGCCCCTCGGTGACCAGCAGCTCGGTGATCTTGACGTTCTTGATGCTGCCGTCGGTGCGGCACCAGGCGACGGTCTGGCCGCTCTTCATCGTGCCGGAGTGGATGCGCAGCAGCGCCAGCCGGCCGAGATAGGGCGAGGCGTCGAGGTTGGTGACCTGCGCGCGCAGCGGCTCCTCGGCGTCGTAGACCGGCGCCGGGATGGTGTCGAGCAGGGTCTTCACCAGCGGGGCGAGGTCCGGGCTGTCGGGCGAGGTGCCGTCGGCCGGCCGGGTCAACGAGGCCTGCCCGGTCTTGCCGTTGCTGTAGACGATCGGGAAGTCGAGGTTGTCGACGTCCATGCCGGAGTCCTCGAGCAGCTCCATGAACAGCTCGTAGGTCTCGTCGACGACCTCGCCGATACGGGCGTCGGAGCGGTCGGTCTTGTTGACCACGAGGATCACCGGCATCCCCTTGCCCAGCGCCTTGCGCAGGACGAAGCGGGTCTGCGGCAGCGGGCCCTCGGAGGCGTCGACGAGCAGGACGACGCCGTCGACCATCGACAGGCCGCGCTCGACCTCACCGCCGAAGTCGGCGTGGCCCGGGGTGTCGACGATGTTGACGACGACGGGGTTGCCGTTCTCGTCGGCCAGGTGGATCGCGGTGTTCTTGGCCAGGATGGTGATGCCGCGCTCACGCTCGAGGTCCATCGAGTCCATGACGCGGTCCTGCGTGGAGTCGTTGTCCGTCCCCTCGCCCTTGGCGCGCCCGAGGGCGCCTGCCTGGCGGAGGAGGGCGTCGACGAGGGTCGTCTTCCCGTGGTCGACGTGGGCGATGATCGCCACGTTGCGCAGGTCGTCGCGGGTGGGCATGCGGAAGGGCACCTCAGGGGGAGTCAGGGGGATCCCGCGGCGGCGGCGCACGCGGTACCACGAACAACGGCCGCCGGCCCGGCGACCTTCCCACCGTAGTCGCTCAGTCCGCGGAGATCTCTGCCTGCGGGCGGTCGGCCACCGCGTAGGTGACCCCTGCGGCGGCGATCGTGACCAGACTCACGGCCAGCCAGGCCGGCAGCCCGGCGCCGAGGGCCAGCACGTGCGCGAGGACGAACGCCCCGACGTAGAGCCCGCCGAGACCGAGGGCGACCGCCCAGCCGCGGCGCTGCACCCACAGGTAGCCCGCAGCCACCCCGGCGGCGGCGAACACCGCGCCGCCGAGCGCCCGGACGCCGGTGCCCTGCGCGACGCCGAAGCCGGCCGCCAGCCCGACGGCGACGAGGACGGCGGAGGACAGCCGGGTGCGGGCACGCGTGAGCGACGTCGTCATGAACCCCAGTGTCCCCCGCGGCCGGCTCGCGGATGATCAGGTGAGCTGATCGTGCTGCGTCCTGGATCACGGTCGACGGTGAGCCAGGACACGCCACGGTGAGCCAGGACGTGCGAGGGCCCAGGACGCGCGAGGGCCCCGGACGTGCGAGGGCCCCGGACGCGTGCTGCGTCCGGGGCCCCTCGGTGACGTGCTGCGGATCAGGCGGCGCGGAGCACGGCCTCGATCTCGAGCTCGACGTCGATCTTGTCGCCGACGACGACGCCGCCGCCGTCCATCGGCATGTCGATGTCGACGCCGTAGGCCTTGCGGGAGATGGAGGTCTTGGCGCTGAAGCCGGCGCGGTAGCCGCCGTAGGCGTCGGGGCCGAAGCCGTTGAGCTCGAGGGCCAGCGTGACCGGCTTGGTGATGCCCTTGATGGTCAGGTCGCCCTGGACGGTCCAGTCCTCGCCGTCGGCGACGACGCCGGTGGAGCGGAAGGTCATGACGGTGTGGTTGCCGACGTCGAAGAAGTCGGCGGAGCGGATGTGCGCGTCACGCTGCTCCTGGCGGGTGTCGATCGAGTCCATGTCGATCGTGGCGTTCACCGCGGAGGCGGCGGGGTCCTCGGCGGTGACGATCTCGCCGGAGAACTGGGTGAAGTAGCCGCGGACCTTGCTCACCATCATGTGGCGGACGGAGAAGCCGACGGTGGAGTGGGTGGCGTCGATGTCCCAGGTGCCGGCGACGTAACCGGGGATCTGGACGGCGGTGGTGCTGGTCATGACTGGACCTCTCAGATGGTTGAACGTTTGACCTTCGCTGACCGTAGCGTAGTTGAGCGCTTGACTATTCCGCCAGTATCCTGAGGACATGACGACGCAGGTCTCACCCGGTACGGGGTCGGCGCCCGAGCCGCCTCCCGGAGGGCCGCGCTGGCTCGACGCCGAGGAGCAGCGGGCCTGGCGGGCCTGGCTCTACAGCTCCCAGCTGCTCAACGACCGGCTCGACCGCGAGCTGACGCGGGCCACCGGCATCCCGCACGCCTACTACGAGATCCTCGTGCAGCTGTCGGAGACGCCGGAGCGGCAGATGCGGATGAGCGAGCTCGCCGACCGCTGCCTGTCCTCCCGCAGCCGCCTGTCGCACGCGGTGTCCCGACTGGAGGAGCGCGGCTGGGTGCGCCGGCAGGTCTGCGCCGAGGACGGCCGCGGCCTGCTCGCCGTGCTCACCGACGAGGGTTTCGCCGCGCTCGAAGCCGCCGCGCCGATCCACGTCGAGGGCGTGCGCACCCACCTGTTCGACCAGCTCACCCCCGAGCAGGTGGCGGCGATGCGCGACCTCGGCGAGACGCTGCTGCGCCACCTCGACCCCTCCTAGGTCCTCCTCCCGCGGCACGACGGGCGGGTCCTCCCCCGGGTGGACGACGGAGGGCGCGGCGCTGCCTAGGGTCGCTCCGATGGACGAGCGCCCCCTCCTGGAGACCCTCGCGGCGCGGCTGCGCGAGCGGCCCTTCGAGGTCGACGTCGCGATCGCCGGCCTGGTCGGCCTGGTGACCGTCGTCGCGCCGGCGCAGAGCTACTACGCGAACGAGGTCCCGGCCTTCGTCCTCGGCGTGCTGCTGGTCGCCCCGCTGGCCTGGCGCCGGCGGGCACCGGTCCCCGCAGCCGCCGTCGTCACCGTCGCGGGGCTGCTCGAGCTGGTGGCGGGCACCGACTTCCTCGCCGCCAACGTGTCGGCGCTGCTGATGGTCTACGCGCTGGCCGCCTACGCGCCGCCGTGGGCCGCGCGGGCCGGGCTGCTGGTCGGCCTGGCCGGCGCCGTCCTCGCCGGGCTGCGCTGGTACGCCACCGACTCCAGCGACGCGCTGCTGGTCACCGTCGGCGCCATCGCCGTGTCCGTCGTCGCGGCGTGGGCGCTGGGCCGGCTGCGCCGCTCCCGGCTGGGCGAGATCCTGAGCCTGGCCGAGCGGGCGCGGCTGCTGGAGGTCGAGCGCGACCAGGAGATGCGGCTGGCCGCCACCGCCGAGCGGGCCCGCATCGCCCGCGAGATGCACGACGTCGTCGCGCACTCCCTGTCGGTGGTGATCGCGCAGGCCGACGGCGGCCGCTACGCCGGGCGCACCGACCCCGAGGCCGCCACCGGCGCGCTGGAGGCGATCGCCGCCACCGGGCGCCAGGCGCTCACCGACATGCGCGCCCTGCTCGGCGTGCTGCGCGAGGACCGGCGCGAGGAGTACGCGCCGCAGCCCGACGTCGCCGCGATCCCGGTCCTGGTCGACGACGTCCGGGCCAGCGGGCTCGACGTCGACCTGCTCGTGGAGGGCGAGCCGCGGGCGATGGCCGCCGGTCCGCAGCTGGCCGCCTACCGGATCGTGCAGGAGTCGCTGACCAACGTCCTCAAGCACGCCGGGCCCGCCTGCCGCGCGTGGGTGCGGCTGCACTGGCGGCCCGACGTGCTGGAGCTGTCGGTCCTCGACGACGGCCGAGGCGCCGGCGCGGTCACCGGCGACGGCCTCGGGCAGGGGCTGCGCGGGATGGCCGAGCGCGCCCAGCTGCACCGCGGCCGACTCGAGGCCGGCCCGCGCAGCGGCGGCGGGTTCGGCGTGCACGCGGTGCTGCCGCTGGGAGGTGCCCGGTGATCCGGGTGGCCCTGGTCGACGACCAGCAGATGGTGCGGGCGGGCTTCCGCATGGTCATCGACTCCCAGCCCGACCTCACCGTCGTCGGCGAGGCCGGTGACGGCGACGCGGCGGTGGCACTGCTGCGCACCACCCCGGCCGACGTCGTCCTCATGGACGTGCGGATGCCCGGCACCGACGGCATCGAGGCGACCCGGCAGGTGACGGCGCTGCCCGACCCGCCGCGGGTGGTCGTGCTGACCACCTTCGACCTCGACGAGTACGTCGTGGCCGCGATCGGCGCCGGCGCCAGCGGCTTCCTGCTCAAGGACGCGCCGCCGGAGGAGATGCTGGCCGCCGTCCGCACCGTGCACGCCGGCGACTCGGTGATCGCGGCCAGCTCCACCCGCCGGCTGCTGCAGCACGTGGCGCCGATGCTGCGCGGCGCCGCGCCCACGACGGTCGGCGGCGGCACGGAGCTGGCCGAGCTCACGCCGCGCGAGCGCGAGGTGCTCGTGCAGATGGCGCTCGGGGCCACCAACACCGAGATCGCCCAGCGGTTGTTCGTCAGCGAGGCGACGGTGAAGACGCACGTCGGGCGGGTGCTGGCCAAGACCGGCTCGCGCGACCGCGTGCAGGCCGTCGTCCTCGCCTACCGGACCGGCCTGGTCTCCCCCGCCGACCTCCTCCGCGACGCCTGACCCGTCCCCTCCGCGGCAGAAATGGCCATTTCTGCCGCCCGTACGACCAGGGGATGACGGCGGGATCAGCTCCGGCGACGACGCGGGTGGACGCTCCCGGCGGCGAGGGTTCCTCCGTCCCGAGATCCGATCCGCGGAGGTCCGAAGTGTCCGTCCCCGTCATGACCGTCCCCGGCGAGCCGCCGGCGTCGGTGTCGTCCGCCGCCGTCCGCGCCACCGGCCTGACCAAGGTGTACGGCTCCGGTGAGACGGCGGTGCACGCGCTGGCCGGCGTCGACGTCGCCTTCGCCCGCGGCGAGTTCACCGCGATCATGGGCCCGTCCGGGTCGGGCAAGTCGACGCTCATGCACTGCCTGGCCGGCCTCGACGCCGCCACCTCCGGGCAGGTCTTCCTCGGCGGCACCGAGCTGACCCGGCTGCGCGACGACGAGCTGACCCGGCTCCGGCGCGACCGGATCGGCTTCGTCTTCCAGGCGTTCAACCTGCTCCCGGTCCTCGACGCCCGCGAGAACGTCGTGCTGCCGATGCAGCTGGCCGGGCGCCGTCCCGACCCGGCCTGGTTCGACGCCGTCGTCGCCCGCCTCGGCCTGCGCGAGCGGCTGCGCCACCGCCCCTCGGAGCTCTCCGGCGGCCAGCAGCAGCGGGTGGCCATCGCCCGGGCGCTGCTCCCCCGCCCCGACGTCGTCTTCGCCGACGAGCCCACCGGCAACCTCGACTCGCGCTCCGGCGCGGAGGTGCTCGACCTGCTGCGCAGCAGCGTCCGCGAGACCGGCCAGACCGTCGTCATGGTCACCCACGACCCGACCGCGGCCTCCTACGCCGACCGCGTCGTGCTGCTGGCCGACGGCCGCCCCGCCGGCGAGGTCGACCGGCCGACCGCCGCGTCGGTGCTCGAGGCGCTGCGCGGGCTCGGGGGCTGACCGGTGCTGTCCACCACCCTGGCGAACCTGCGCGCGCACCTGCCGCGGCTGGTCGCCGCCACGCTCGCCGTCGTCATCGCGGTCGCCTTCGTCGTCGCGACGCTGGTCCTCAACGAGACCTCCCGCGCCACGCTGCTGCGCGCCGCGGGTGCGGAGTACGTCGGCACCGACGTCGTTGTCACCGCCGCCGACGGCTCCTCGCTGGCCGGCGCGGTCGGCGCCGTCGCGGCGGTCCCCGGCGTCCGCGCCGTCGACCCGACCACCGCCGCCGAGGTCCAGGCCCGCTTCCCCGGCCGGTCGGAGGCCTACCTGCAGGCGCAGGCCGTGGCCGCCGACCCGGCGCTGCGCTGGCAGCGGGTCACCGACGGCGCCCTCCCCGACTCCCCCGGCGAGATCGCGGTCGCGACGACGACCGAGGCCGCGGTCGGCGACGTCGTGGCCGTCACCGTCTACGACCCCGCCACCGGCGAGGCCACCTCCACCGGCGAGGCCACCGTCACCGGCCTCGTCGACCTCGGCGGCGACCCCAGCGCGGGGCTGTTCGCGCGCGGCTTCGCCGTCGCCGACCAGGTGGCCGCCTGGGGCGGGACCGAGCCCACCGAGCTGCGGGTCGCCGGCTGGAACCGCACCGACCCCGAGGCCCTGGCCGCGGCCGTCGCCCCCGCGCTGGGCTTCGCGGAGGTCGAGGTGCGCACCGGCGAGCAGGCCGCCGAGGACGCCGTCGCCGGCATCACCGGCAACCGGCTGGCCCTGGCCGCGGTCCTGCTCGTGTTCGCCACCGTCGCGGTCCTGGTCGCCGGGCTGGTCATCGCCAACACGCTGGCCGTGCTCGTCGCCCAGCGCACCCGCGACCTGGCGCTGCTGCGCTGCGTGGGCGCCACCTCCCGCCAGGTGCGGCGCAGCGTGCTCACCGAGGCCGCGGTCACCGGGCTGGTCGCCTCGGCGGTCGGCGTGGGCGCGGGCGTCGGGCTGGCCGCCCTGGTCTCGGCGCTGGTGGGCACCGACTCACCGCTGCCGCTCGAGGGCGTCGCCGTGCCGCTGTACGCCGTCGGCGCGGGGCTGGCGGTCGGCACGCTGACCACCCTGCTCGCCGCCCTCGGCCCTTCCCGGGGGGCCACCCGGGTGGCGCCGCTGGCCGCCCTGCGGCCGGTCGACGCCGCGCCCCTGCGCAGCCGCGGCGGGCTGCTGCGGTTCGGCGCCGGGCTGCTCCTCGTGCTCGGCGGCGCGGCCCTGATGGCGCTGGGCGTGCTGACGGTGAACGTCTACGCGTCGCTGGCCGGCGGCACCGCGAGCTTCCTCGGCGTGGTGCTGCTCGCGCAGCGGGCGGTGCCGCCGGTGGTGGCCGCCGCCGGGCGGGCGCTGGGCCGCGTCGGTGGCGTCCCCGGCCGGATGGCCGCGGGCAACGCCTCCCGCAACCCGCGCCGGACCGCGGCGACGGCGACGGCGCTGCTCATCGGCGTCACGCTGACCACCGCGATGGTCGTGGGCGCGGCCTCCACCCGGGCCACCGCGCAGGCCGGCCTGGACGCCGCCTACCCCGCCGACGTCGAGATCGGCGCGTACGGCGAGCTGCCGGCGTCGCTGCTGCCGCGGCTGGAGGACGTCGACGGCGTGGCCGGCGGGACGGCGCTGCTGGGCGTGGACGTGACCGCGCCGGACGGGCAGCCGCTGTGGGTGCAGGGCGTGGACGCCGCGGCGGCGACGCCGGTGCTGCGCAGCACCGCCGACCTGACGCTGCCCGCGTTCGGCGAGGCCGTGCTGCCGCAGTGGGCCGCCGACTCCTACGGCCTGCGGACCGGTCAGACGCTGACCCTGCAGGCCGGCGAGCGCAGCCGGGCGCTGACCGTCGTCGTGGGCGACACCGGCCTGGGCACGCCGCTGCTCTCGACGGCCGACCTGCGGGCGCTCGTGCCCGACGCGACGGCGGCCACGCTGTGGCTGCGCCTCGACGACGGCGCCGGCCAGCGCGACGCCATCGAGGAGGTCACCGAGCTGACCGGCGCGGCGGTCCCCGACGCCTACGTCACCGGCCTGGCCAGCGAGCGCGCGGCGATCGACTCGGTCCTCGACGCGCTGCTGCTGGTGGTCACCGGCCTGCTCGGCGTCGCGGTGCTCATCGCGCTGATCGGCGTGGGCAACACGCTGGCGCTGTCGGTGGTCGAGCGGCGGCAGGAGAACGGCCTGCTGCGGGCGATGGGGCTCACCCGGGGGCAGCTGCGCGCGCTGCTGGCGTGGGAGGCGGTGCTGGTCGCCGGCGTGGCCGCGGTGCTCGGCGTGCTGCTCGGCGGCGCGTACGGGCTGATCGGGACGGCGTCGGTGCTCGGCGGGCAGGACACGGTGCTGCTCGACGTCCCGTGGCTGCAGGTGGGCGGCATCGTCGTCGTCGCGACCGTGGCCGGGCTGCTCGCCTCGGTGCTGCCGGCCCGCCGGGCGGCCCGCACCGCCCCGGTCGCCGCCATCGCGGCGGTCTGAGCGCGCACTTCCGCGGAGATGCACCGTGCATCTCCGCGGAGGTGCGCGGTCAGGAGGTGACGTCGTCCGGGGGCAGCGGCCAGCGCGGCACGCCGGCCACCGCGCCGCTGCCGAGCGGTGCGCGGAACTCCGCGGGCCGCTTGGCGAGGAAGGCCGCGACGCCCTCCGCGGCGTCGGGACCGCTGCCGAGCTCGGCCAGCGCCCGCGACTCGACGCGGTGGGCGTCCCACGGCGAGGACGCGCCGAGCATCGACCAGAGCATCTGCCGGGCCGCGGCGACGGCCACCCCGGAGGTGTTGTCGGCGATCTCGTGGGCCAGCTCGAGCGCGGTGGGCAGCAGGTCGGCGTCGGGGACGACCCGGCTGACCAGCCGCCCGCGCAGCGCCTCGGCGGCGCCGAACACCCGCCCGGTGGCCACCCACTCCATCGCCTGGCTGATGCCGACCACCCGCGGCAGGAACCACGACGACGCCGCCTCGGGCGTGATGCCGCGGCGGGCGAAGACGAAGCCGAAGCGCGCCGACTCCGCCGCGATCCGCACGTCCATCGGCAGGACCATCGTCGCGCCGATGCCGACCGCCGGGCCGTTGACCGCGGCGATGACCGGCTTGCGCAGCGCGGCGAAGGGCAGCGACGCGACGCCGCCCCAGTCCCGCGCCACGCCGTCGACGGTCCCCTGCACCGGCGGCCCCTCGGCGCGGCCGCGGTCGGCGAAGGTCCCCGAGCCCGCGCCGAGGTCGGCGCCGGCGCAGAACGCCCGCCCGGCCCCGGTGACGACGACGGCGCGCACCGCCTCGTCGGCGTCCGCGGCCGCCGCGGCCCGCCCCAGCTCGCCGGCCATGACCGGCGTGAACGCGTTGAGCCGGTCCGGCCGGTCGAGGGTGATCGTGGCGACGCCGTCGGCGACCTCGTACCGCAGTTGGGGAGGGCTCACCCCAGGGCGCCAGCGACGGCGAGCCGGGCGACCGCGTCGAGGTGCTCGGCGGCGTCGCCGAGCAGCAGCCGGTCGACCTTGGCGCGGCGCCAGTACAGGTGCGCGTCGTGCTCCCAGGTGAACCCGATGCCGCCGTGCACCTGCACCACCGTCTCGGTGGCCCGCTCGGCGACCTCGGCGGCGTAGGCCTTGGCGGCCGCGGCGGCCAGCGGCAGCTCCGCCGGGGAGGAGTCCGCCGCCCACGCCGCCCACCACACCAGCGAGCGCAGCTGGTCCACGCCCACCCAGGCGTCGACGAGCATGTGCTTGACCGCCTGGTAGGAGCCGATGACCCGGCCGAAGGCCTGCCGCTGCTGGGCGTACTCCACGCCCATGAGCACCGCGCGGTCGGCGGCGCCGAGGTCCTCGGCGGCCATCACCACCGCGCCGACCTGGCGGGCCCGCGCCCACAGCTCGCCGGCGTCCTCGGCGAGCACGCGGCGGGAGGTCATCCGCACCGAGGCCAGCCCGCGGGTGGCGTCCATCGGCCGGCCCGGGGTCACCTCGCCCTCACCGACGACGAGCGCGCCGCCGTCGAGGCCGAGGAAGAGCGTGGCGTCGGCGGCGTCCAGCGAGGGCGCCGACCCGGTGACCGGCCCGTCGAGGACGGCGATCGAGGCCGAGCCGTCGGCCAGCTGCGCGGCGAGGTCGGGCGCGCCCTCGAGCAGCACCGCCGCCCGCGCCGCGGTGACCAGCGACGGTCCGGCCAGCACCGCGCCGGCCTGCTCGGCGACGACGGCGAGGTCGAGCACGCTGCCGCCCGCGCCGCCGGCGGACTCGGGCACCGTGATGCCGAGGAAGCCGATGTCGGCCAGCGCCTTGCGGCCGGGCGCGGGGAGGCCCTCGCCCTCCAGCGCGGCCCGGGCGGCCGACAGCGGGACCGACCCGGTGAAGAAGTCGCGGGCGCCGGCGGCGGCGTCGCGCTGGTCGTCGGAGAGGTCGAAGTTCACCGGGCACCTCCGGAGAACGGCGCGGTCTTGTCGTTGCGGGGCTCGGGCGGCAGGCCGAGGACCCGTTCGCCGAGGATGTTGCGCAGCACCTGGTCGGTGCCGCCGGCGATCGCGATGCCGGGCACGTAGGCCTGGGCGCGCTGCCAGGTGTCGTCGCCCTCGGCGGTGGCGCCGAGGACGGCGTCGTCGCCGAGCAGCCGGACCCCGGCGTCGGACACCAGCCGGGCCGCGGCGGTGCCGCCGAGCTTGCCGGCGCTGGCCTCCGGACCGGGCACCCCGCCCTGCGAGAGCGTGGTGAAGCGCCGGTAGCCGGTGTAGCGGGCGGCCAGCGAGGCGACCAGCGCCCGGCCCACCGCCTGGCGGGCGAGCGCCTGCCGCTCGGGATCGAGGGCGGGCAGCCGGTCGCGGGCGTGCGCGGTGAGCGACTCCGGCGACGGGCCGATGTCGCTGCCGGCGCCGCCGATGGCCACCCGCTCGTTCATCAGCGTGGTGAGCGCGACCCGCCAGCCCTCGCCGGGCTCGCCGAGACGCTCGGAGTCGGGGATGCGCACGTCGTCGAAGAAGACCTCGTTGAAGTCGGCGCCGCCGCTCATCTGGCGCAGCGGCCGCACGGTGACGCCAGGGGCGTGCATGTCGACGACGAACATCGTCAGGCCGGCGTGCTTGGGGCGCGACGGGTCGGTGCGGGTGAGCAGGATGCCGAAGTCGGAGACGTGCGCCAGCGTCGTCCAGACCTTCTGGCCGTTGACCACCCAGTCCTCGCCGTCGCGTACGGCGGTGGTGCGCAGCGCGGCGAGGTCGGAGCCCGAGCCGGGCTCGCTGAACAGCTGGCACCAGACGTCGTCGGCGCGCAGCAGCCGGGCGAGGTAGCGGGAGCGCTGGTCGTCGCTGCCGTGGGCGATGACGGTCGGACCGCACATCCCGATGCCGATGTGGTTGATCAGCGTGGGCACCCGGGCGCGGCCGAGCTCCTGGCCGACGATCGCCTGCTGGACCAGCGTGCCGCCCTGCCCGCCGTACTCGCGCGGCCACGTGACGCCGACCAGGCCGGCCTCGGCCAGCACCCGCTGGGTGTCGCGCAGCTCGGCCTCGCGGGAGCGGGCGTCGACCGGCTCACCGGGCGCGACGTGCAGCAGCTCGCTCGCGTGCTCCTCCAGCACGCTGCGGACGTGCGCCCGGAAGGACGCCTCCTCCGGGGTGTCGTCGAAGTCCACGCAGGGCCTCCTCGTCGTCGGGCGGTTCGCGCCGCAGCGTGACAGCGGTTCCCCTCGACGGTCAACGGTGACTGTTCACCGGCCGCCCGGGCCCCTACCCTGCCGCGCGTGACCGCCGAGCCCGCCGCAGTCCACGACCCGCCGCGCACGCGGTCCACTCGGACGGCCGACAGCCGGGCGCTGATCCTCGACGCCGCCGTCGCCTGCCTGGTCGAGTCCGGGTACACCGGCGCCTCCACCCTCGCCGTCCAGGCCCGCGCCGGGGTGTCGCGCGGCCGGCTGCTGCACCACTTCCCCTCCCGCGCCGAGCTGCTGGTCGCCGCTGCGGGACACCTGTCGAGCACGCTGCTGGCCGAGGTGCAGGAGCGCGCGGCGGCGGTGATGGCCGACGAGCCGACCGGCCCGGAGCGGGTCGACCGCGCCATCGACCTGATGTGGGCGACGTTCCAGGAGCCGCCGTTCTGGGCGGCGATGGAGCTCTGGACGGCGGCGCGCACCGATCCGCAGCTGCGGGCCGCGCTGCGGGTCGAGGAGCGCCGGCTGCGCGCGGCGATCCGCCGGGTGGCCGACGGGATCTGGGGCCCGCAGATCGCCTCCGCGCCGCGCTACGCCGAGGTGTGCGAGCTGCTGTTCACCAGCATGCGCGGGGTGGCCTGCGTCTACGCCTTCGCCGACCGCCCGGCCGCCACCGATCCGCACCTGGCGCTGTGGAAGGGGCTCGCCGCGCGGATGCTGTCGGCGCGCACGGAGGGCTGACGCCGGGGCCCGCCGCGGGCCACGCTGTGCGGGCATGGACGACGCCCCCGGCTACGTGCTGGGCAACGACGACCCGGCGATGGTCCGGCTCGACGCGCTGTCACGGGTCTACGAACCCGCCACCGCGGCCTGGCTGGACGCCGCGGAACTGACCCCCGGCGCGTCGGTGGTCGACCTCGGCTGCGGCACCGGCGCGGTGACCCTGGCCGCGGCGGAGCGGGTCGGCCCGCCCGGCCGCGTGGTCGGCGTCGACACAGCCCCGCTCCCGCTGGCGGTCGCCCGGCGCCGGGCCGCGGAGGCGGGGCACGGCGGCGTCTCCTTCGAGCAGGCCGACGTCACCACCTGGGCGCCGCCCGGGCCGGTGGACGCCGTCCTCGGGCGGCTGGTCCTGCTGCACCTGCCCGACCCGGTGGCCCTGCTCGCGCGGCTGGCGCGCAGCGTGCGCCCGGGCGGCGTCGTCGCGTTCCAGGAGGTCGTCCTCTCCACCCGGGCCGCGGTCCCTCCCCTGCCGCTGCTGACCGCCTTCAACGGCTGGCTGCTCACCGCCCTCGGCCGGCTGGGCGTCCCCGCGGACCTCGGCCTGCGGCTGGGCGCGGTGTTCCGGGCCGCCGGGCTGCCCGACCCGGTGCTGGTCACCGGCCAGCCGCTCGAGCACGGCGGGGACGCGACCGGGTGGTCGATCGTGGGCGGGGACGTCACCGCGCTCGCCGGCGCCTTCGAGCGCACCGGGACCGCCACGGCCGGCGAGGTCGGGCCGGCCGACTTCGAGCAGCGGCTGCGCGCCCAGGCCGCGGCCGCCGACGCCGTCCTGGTGGACCCGCTGGTGGTCGGGGCGGTGGCCCGGGTGCCGTGACGGTCACGGTTGACCGCCGCGTCCCGCCGCCAGCAGCATGACGCAGGTCACACCCGCCAGGCCAGGAGGACCCGTGAGCGTCCCGATCCCCACCCTGCAGGGGCGCGGCATGACCGCCGCCGACCAGTTGGCCCGCTGGGCGCGCCGGACCCCCGACGCGTGGGCGCTGCGCTTCGAGGGCGGCGGGCGGACCTACGCCGCGCTCGACGAGCGGGTCACCCGGCTGGCCCGCGCGCTGGCCGACCGCGGCGTCGGGACCGGGGACCGGGTCGCGGTGCTCGGGCTCAACTCGATGGAGGTCTGGGAGGCCTACCTCGCCGGGGTCCGGCTCGGCGCGGTCGTCGTCCCGGTCAACTTCCGGCTGGTCGCCGACGAGGTGGCCTACGTGCTGACCGACTCCGGCGCCACCGCGCTCGTCGTCGACGCCGCGCTCGCCGAGGTGGCCACCAAGGCCCGCGAGCAGGCACCGGCGGTGACCACGGTGCTCACGATCGGCGGGGACCTCGAGGAGGCGCTGGCCGCGGCCTCGCCCGAGCCGCCGGCGGTCGAGGTCGACGAGGACGAGCCGGCCTTCATCATGTACACCTCGGGCACGACCGGCCGACCCAAGGGCGCCGTGCTCACCCACCACAACCTGCTCGTGCACGTCTTCAGCCAGGTCACCCACCTCGGCTGGGGCCCCGACGACCGGGTGGGCGTCCCCGGGGCGCCGCTGTTCCACATCGCCGGGCTGGCCGGCGGCCTGCCGCCCCTGTTGCTCGGCGGCACCCACGTGATCCTCCGGTCCGGGGGCTTCGACCCGGTGGCCACGCTCGACCTCATCGAGCGGGAGCGGGTCAGCAGCATCTTCCTGGTGCCCGCGATGTGGGCCGCGGTGGTCGCCGTGCCCGGCATCGCCGACCGCGACCTGTCCTCGCTGCGGCGGATCTCGTGGGGCGCGGCGCCGGCCTCGACCACGCTGCTGCGCACGATGATCGACACGTTCCCGCAGGCCGAGGTGATCAGCGCCTTCGGGCAGACCGAGTGCAGCCCGGTCACCACCTTCCTGCGCGGCGAGGACTCGGTGCGCAAGATCGGCTCGGTCGGGACGCCGATGCTCAACGTCGAGGTCCGCGTCGTCGACGACGCGATGAACGACGTGCCGCAGGGCGAGGTCGGCGAGATCGTCTACCGCAGCCCGATGGTCATGAAGGAGTACTGGGGCAAGCCGGAGGCGACCGCGGAGGCCTTCGCGGGCGGTTGGTTCCACTCCGGCGACCTGGTCCGGCAGGACGAGGACGGCTACCTCTACGTCGTCGACCGCAAGAAGGACATGATCATCACCGGCGGCGAGAACGTGTACTGCGCCGAGGTGGAGGACGTGCTCGCCGCCCACCCCGGCGTCGCGGAGGTCGCGCTGATCGGCGTCCCGGACGCGAGGTACGGCGAAGCGCCGCTGGCCGTCGTCGCCCCACGCGACCCCGCGTCCCCGCCCACGCCCGAGGAGCTCGGCGCCTGGTGCCGCGAGCGGCTGGCCCGCTACAAGCACCCGCGGGAGTACTCGATCGTCCCGGCGCTCCCCCGCAACCCCAGCGGCAAGGTGCTCAAGACCGCCCTGCGCGCCGAACACCGCGCCGGCTCCCTGGTCTCCGATCCCGCCGTGTGACGAAGGACCCTCGCGCCCCCCACCGCTCGCAGGCTCGCGGCGGGCCCCTGCACGAGGGCCGTTCCAGCACGTCACCTGTGCGCGGCGCACATCTGCGGATGTGCTCGGCGCTGCGTGACAGCGGGTGTGACCTGTACCACGCTGACGGGCGCACCGATCCGGACGGAAGGACACGCATGACCGCAATGCCCCCCGCGACGACGCACCCTGCGACGACCGCCGCGCAGGAGCCCGCCACCCCGCAGGAGCCCGCCGTCAGCTGGCCGCCGGGCCTGCCGCGGTCGCTGGAGTACCCGCTGGTGCCGGTGGGGTCGATCCTGCGCGCCGCGGTGCGCCGCTGGGGCACGCGCACGGCGTTCGTCGACCACGACGTCGAGCTCACCTACGAGGAGCTGGGCGCGCGGGCGGCCGCGGTCGCCAACTGGCTGGCCGACGCCGGCGTCGGCCGCGGCGACGTCGTCGCGGTGCACCTGCCCAACTGCCGCCAGTACCCGGCCGTCTACTACGGCGTCATGATGGCCGGCGCCGTCTTCTCCCCCACCAACCCGCTGCTGCCCGCCGCCGACCTGGCCGCGCAGCTCACCGACGCCGGCGCCACCGTCCTGGTGACCTGGGACCAGGTGCTGCCCTTCGTCCGCGGCGCGCTGGAGGCCACGCCGGTGCGGACCGTCGTCGTCACCGGCGAGGCGCACACCCTCGACTTCGCCGCCCGGCTCGAGGGCCTCCAGGACGGCGACGTCGACCTGGCCGACCTGCTGGCTGCCGACCCCACCGACCACCACCGCGACGCCGGGCTCGACCCCGCCGCCGACCTCGCGCACCTGGCCTACACCGGCGGCACGACCGGCGTGAGCAAGGGCGTGGAGCTGCCGCACCGCAACGTGGTCACCAACGTGCTGCAGTCGGCGTGCTGGACGTCGGGATCGCTGCCCGAGCTCGACGAGGCCGGCGACGTCACCGTCCGACAGGTGGGCGGCGAGGACGAGTACCCGACCCGCCTGGGCGAGGCGACGCTGATCAACCTGACGCCGTGGTTCCACGCCATGGGCGCGATCGGCTACCTCAACGGCATGGTCATGGGCGGCACCACCACCGTCATCCACATGCGCTTCGACCCGGTGAGATACGTCGAGGACGCGCAGCGGTACCGGGTCACGAGCATCGGCGGCGCGCCCCCGGTGTTCGTGGCGCTGCTGCAGGTGCCCGGGTTCACCGAGCACGACTGGTCCCACGTCCGCGGCGTCTCCAGCGGTGCCGCGCCGCTCCCGGTGTCGCTGATCGAGCGGCTGCAGGCGGTGCTGCCCAACGCCGTCATCGGCGAGGGCTACGGCCTGACCGAGGTGACCATGCAGGCCACCGGCAACCCGTCGTTCCGGTCGGGCACCCGCAAGCCCGGCACCGTCGGCGTCCCGGTGTTCGACACCGAGATCAGCATCCGCCCCCTCGGCGGCGGCGACGCGCTGCCGGCCGGCGAGCGCGGGGAGGTGTGCATCCGCGGCCCGCAGGTCATGCGCGGCTACGCCCACCGGCCCGAGGCGACGGCGGAGTCGATCGACCCCGACGGCTGGTTCCACACCGGCGACGTCGGGATCCTCGACGAGGACGGCTACCTGTCGATCGTCGACCGCACCAAGGACATGCTGCTCTACAAGGGCTACAACGTGTTCCCCCGCGAGCTCGAGGAGATCCTCTTCGGCATCCCCGGCGTGGCCGGGGCCGCCGTCGTCGGGCGGCCCGACGAGACCGCCGGGGAGCTCCCGGTCGCCTACGTCGTCCGGAAGGCCGACGACGCCGGGGCGGCGCTGACCGCCGAGTCGGTGATGGCCGCGGTCAACGACCGCGTCACGCACTACAAGCGGCTGCGCGACGTCGTCTTCATCGACGCGATCCCCGTCTCGGCGGCGGGCAAGGTGCTCAAGCGGGAACTGGCCGCCCGGGAACGGGAGTCCGTCGCCGGCGCCTGACGCGTTCGGGTGGCGGCCGCCCCGGTTCCCGGTGCGGCCGCTCCCCGCTCGCTATCGTCCGCGGGGTGATCGGCGGACAGGGGTCGGAGGACCCGCACACCGGGGTGCAGATCGCCCACGAGGAGCAGTCGCCGGTCCGCCAGGTGTGGCGCCGGGTCGTGCTCGCGGCGTTCTTCCTCGGCCTGACCGTCTTCATCGTCTGGCTCGACCGCGACTCCTACCGCGACGGCGACGAGGTCGGCATCACGCTGCTCGACGCCATCTACTACTCCACGGTCACGCTCTCGACCACCGGCTACGGCGACATCACGCCCATCACCGAGTCCGCCCGGCTGGTGAACATCCTGTTCATCACGCCGCTGCGGATCATGTTCCTGATCGTGCTCATCGGGACGACGCTCGAGGCGCTCACCGCGCGCTCGCGCGAGGAGTTCCGCATCCGACGCTGGAGGTCCCGCGTGCGCCAGCACGTCATCGTGTGCGGCTACGGCACCAAGGGGCGCAGCGCCGTCCGCTCGCTGCGGGCCACCGGCACGCCGCTGGAGAGCATCGTCATCGTCGACGCCGACCCGAAGGCGATCGACGAGGCCAACTCCATCGGGCTCACCGGCATCGTCGGCGACGCCGGCCGCACCGACGTGCTCCGCCGGGCGCACGTCGAGCGGGCGCGGGCGGTCATCGTGGCGGCCAACCGCGACGACGCCGCCGTCCTCATCACCCTGACCGTGCGCCAGCTCAACCCCAGCGTGCCGATCACCACCAGCGTCCGCGAGGAGGAGAACGCCAGCCTGCTGCGCCAGTCCGGCGCCGACACCGTCATCACCACCTCGGCGACGTCGGGCCGGCTGCTGGGCCTGTCCACCGACAGCCCGCGCGTGGTCTCGGTGGTCGAGGACCTGCTCACCGGCGGTCAGGGGCTGGACCTCTCGCAGCGCACGGTGCGCTCCGGGGAGGTCGGGCTCGGGCCGCGCGACCTGCGCGACGTCGTGCTGTCGGTGACCCGCGGCGGGCGCACGCTGCGCTTCGACGACCCGCTGATCGGCACGCTGCAGAGCGAGGACGTCCTGGTCGTCGTCCGCTCGCACGGCCCCGACGGCCAGGTCTACGCGCGCGCGTAGGTCCGGGTCGGCTCCCCGCGCCCGCGCAGCTCCACCTCCGCGCCGGGCACCCAGTGGGCCGCCTCGCCGCCGCCCGCGGCGCGCACCGCGGCCTCGCTGGCCACCGCCCGGCCGGGGTGCTCCTTGGCCAGCTCGGTGAGCCGCGCGGCCTCGTTCACCGGGTCGCCGATGACGGTGTACTCCAGCCGGCTAGCGGTGCCCACCTGCCCGGCCCACGCCGGCCCGCAGGCCACGCCGACGCCGACATCGACCTCGCCGGCGCGCGCGACGTCGTCGCAGATCCGGCGGGCCGCGCGCAGGGCCGCGCCGGAGGCGTCGGGGTGCGCGGTGGGCGCGCCGAAGACGCACAGCGCGGCGTCGCCCTCGAACTTGTCGACCAGCCCGCCCTCGGCCTCGATCGCGTCGACCACGACGGCGAAGAAGCGGTTGAGCAGGCCGACCATCCCCTCGGGGCCGGTGCGCCGCACCAGCGACGTCGAGCCCACGACGTCGACGAACAGCGCCGCGACCGGCCGCACCTCACCGCCGAGCGAGGCGCCCTCGGCCAGCGCCCGCGCCGCGACCGTCGTCCCCACGTGCCGGCCGAACAGGTCGCGCAGCCGCTCCCGCTCGGCCAGGCCGGCGGCCATCGTGTTCACGCCCTCCTGGAGCAGACCGATCTCGCCGGCGTCGTCGACGGTGACGGCGGCGGTGTAGTCGCCGGCGCCGACCCGCTGCACCGCCTGCCGCAGGTCGCGCAGCGGCTGGCCGACGGCGCGCGCGGTGAGCAGCGTGGCCAGCCCGCCGACGAGCACGGCGACGACGGCGAGGAAGACGACGGCGGTGCGGCCGGGCCCCCCGGGGTTGCTCGGGTCGACGAACAGCAGCACGACGCCGAGCAGCGGGACGGCGCTGGTCAGGCCCCAGGTGAGCAGCAGCCGCGGGCGGACGCCGAGGGCGAGCCGGCCCGACGGCGGGTGCGCGGCGAGCGCGCGGGTGGTGAGCCCGCGGGCGGCGCGGGCCACGAGCAGGTAGACGACGCCGGCGGTGACCGCGCCGCCGAACAGGGCGGCGACGCCGACCCGCAGCCCGACGAGCGGCTCGGGGAACGCGACCGCGGCGACGACGCCGGTGAGGACGGCGCCGAGGAGCCAGACCACGGCGGCGATCAGCGCGGTGTCCACCGGCAGCCGCAGCACGCGGGCGGCCTCGGCCGGGGTGGGGTCGCGGCCGGCGACCAGCCACGCGGTGGTGGCCCGCTGGCGGCGCAGCCCGGCGAGGGTGGCCAGGGGCAGCGCCACGACGAGGTAGCCCAGCGCGGTGAGCAGGACGGGGCCGCGGCCGGCGTCGTCCCCGCCGTCGGAGACGCCGAGCAGGAGCAGGGTCACGGTGCCCACGCCGACGAGGTCGGCGGCGACCACCAGCGCCACGATGAGCGGGACGGCGATCCGCCCGCTGGGCGCCCAGGCCAGCACGTCGTCGGCCCGCCGGGCGGCGGTGCGGGCGCTGGTCGGGATCACGGTCGGCTCAACGACCCCGGCGCGGCGGGGACACGGTCAGACCGGGAGCGCGGCGAGGTCCTCGGCCAGCCGGGCGTCCGCGAGGACGAGGTCGGTGGCGGTGGTGTGCCAGCCGGCGACCAGCAGCAGCGGCCACGGGCGCTCGTCGTCGGCCGAGGCGGTCGCCGCGACCAGACCTGCCTGCGCCACGGCGCGGCACGCGAGGGGGTTCATGTCCCCGGGATCGGCAGGCGGGTGGGGTTCCTCCAGCCGGGCGGCGCACCTCACCCGCGGGGATGAGATCGGCCGGCCCGCGGGGTCTGCCCTGCATGGACGGCAACGAGTACGGAGTGCGCGCGGCCCTCGAGGCGTGGGCGCAGGCGGTGCGGCAGGCCGACGTCGACGCGGTGCTGGCCCTGCACAGCGACGACGTCGTGCTCTTCGACGTCCCGCCGCCGATGACGATCACCGGGACGGAGGGCTACCTCGCCCAGTGGCGGCTGTTCTGGGACGCGCAGGGCGAGGGCCTCTTCGACGTCTCGGACCTGACCGTCGTCGCCGGGGACGACGTCGCCTTCGCGCACGGCCTGCTGCGGATCGGCGCGGCCGGCACCGAGGGGTTCCAGGTGCGGCTGACCGTGGGCCTGCGCCGCGACGGGGAGCGCTGGCTGGTCACGCACGAGCACCACTCGGTGCCGGCCGGCTGAGCGACCGCCGCTCAGCCCCGGGCGGCGCGGACGGCGTCGGCCAGCGGGGTCACCGGCCGGCCGAGCAGGGCGGCGAGGTCGGCGTCGCCGGTGTCCAGGTCGCCGCGGGCGATGGAGGTGTCGATCCCGGCGACGAAGCCGGCGGTGCCGGCGTCGAGGCCGCCGCCCTGCAGGGTCGCGACCAGCTCCCCGGCCGGCAGGTCGCGGTAGCGGACCGTCGTCCCGGTGACCTCGGTGACGGCGGCGGCGAGGTCGGCGAGGGTGACGCCGGGGCCGCCCAGCTCGCGGACGACGGTGCCCTCCTCGTCGGCCAGCAGCGCGGCCGCGGCGGCGACGGCGAAGTCGTCGCGCGGGGCGACCGAGACCCGGCCGTCGCCCGCCGCGCCGACGATCTCGCCGGTGGCGAGGTACTCGTCGATGCGGGAGGTGTAGCCCTCGGCGTACCAGCTGTTGCGCAGGACCGTCGCCGGGACGCCGGAGCGGCGCAGCACCTCCTCGGTCTCCCGGTGCTCGGGGGCCAGCGGGTTGGTCGAGGTGTCGGCGTGCGCGATCGAGGTGTAGACGATCCGCTGGACGCCGCCGGCGGCCGCGGCGTCGATCACCGCGGTGTGCTGCGGGACGCGCTGCCCGGCCTCGCTGCCGGAGACCAGCAGCAGCCGGTCGACGCCGGCGAGCGCCGCGGGGAGGGTGTCCGGCCGCGAGTAGTCGCCGTGCCGCACCTGCACGCCGCGGGCGGCCAGGTCGGCGGCGGCGTCAGGACGGCGGACGACGGCGACGACGTCGGACGCGGGGACACCGCGGTCGAGCAGCTCCTGGACGGCGCGGCGGCCGAGGCCCCCGGTGGCTCCGGTGACGGCGTAGGTGGTCATGCGGTGGCTCTCCTCCTGCGGGCGCGGTTGCTTGCGTCTTCAACAACTCCGGCGCGGGTGCTCCTCATCCCGGCCGCGTGTCCCCCGTCCGGCGGACCCGGAACCGCGCGTGGCGCCTGCACTGCGTACCGCCACGCCGGGCGGCCTCCCGGGGGAGGGAGGAGAGGGTGGACCGCCGCGGCGCCGTCCTCCTGGGATGGGCCGGCCGGACTCCCGAGACCGTGGAGGACGCCGTGCACGCGACCCGTCGCACCCGCCCGCTCGGCAGCGCCCTGCTCGTCACCGCCCTGCTCGTCACGGCTGCGGCCGTCGTCCTGCTGGCGCCGCCCGCCGCCGCGGCCGGCCCGACGGCGGCCGCGGCCGCACCGGAGACCGTGGAGGCGCCCGCGCCCTACGTGGCGCAGGCGGTCTGCGATCCCGCGGCCAAGCCCGGCACGGCCGCGCTCGCGGAGCTGCTGGTCGACCACTACGGCACCGGCAGCGTCGGGATCTCCCGCGACTGCTCGGTCGGCGGTCCGAGCGAGCACAAGGAGGGTCGCGCCCTCGACTGGATGCTCGACGTCGGGGACCCCGCCGAGCGGGCCGTCGCCGAGGACGCGCTGGCGTGGCTGGCCGCGGCCGGGCCGGACGGGGAGCCCGCCTGGGCGGCCCGGCGGCTCGGCGTCATGTACGCCATCTGGGACCAGGGGATCTGGTCACCGGCGCGGGGCTGGCGGCCCTACACGGGGGTCAGCCCGCACACCGACCACGTGCACGTCTCGCTGTCGTGGGCCGGGGCGATGGGCGCCACCTCCTGGTGGACCGGCGTGACCGCCCGGGTGGACACCGGCCCCTGCACCCCCGACCCGGCCCCCGGCGACCTGCCGCCCTGCGCGCCGGGCGCCGAGCAGCCCGCGCCGAGCACCGACGCCGCCGCCGAGCCGCAGGAGGGGGCCTCGGCCCACGACACGGACGCGGAGGCCGGCGCCCTGGCCGAGCTCGCGGCGCTGCGCGCGGAGTCCCTCGCCCGGCTGACGACGGACGGCCGCTGGGTGGCACAGCTCGCGTCCAAGGACGTCGGCATCACCGATCCGCTGCAGACCGCGCAGAACGGCACGCACGTCTTCCAGGCGGTCGACGTCCTCGCCGAGAGCCGGGCGGCCCTCGCGACCGTGACCGACCCGGCCGCGGTGTCCGTGCTGCACGGCACCGACTTCGGGCAGCGCTCCACCGCGCCCGACGGCGACCCGTACTGGATCACCGTGGTCGACGCCGGGTTCGGCGGCCGGGCCGACGTCGGGGCCTGGTGCGCGGCCACCTACCCCCAGCTCGCCGGCGACGAGCTGACCAACGCCTGCCTGCCGCGGCGGCTCACCCCGCCGCACGGCTGACCCGCCCTCCGTTGACACGCGTGCCATGGTCGGGCCGTGGCACCGGTGCCCGACGGACTCGTGGCGGTCGTCAAGCGCGACTGCCCCACCTGCTCGCTGGTCGAGCCGGTCCTCCAGCAGCTGGCCGGCGCCGGCGCGCTGACCGTCGTCAGCCAGGACGACCCGTCCTTCCCCGCCGGGCTGCCGGTGACCGACGACCGCGAGCTGGAGGTCAGCTGGCGGCTGGGCATCGAGACGGTGCCCACCCTGCTGCGGATGGCCGACGGCGCGGAGACCGGCCGCATCGAGGGCTGGCTGCGCGGACAGTGGGAGTCCTTCACCGGCGTGACCGGCCTCGGCGAGGGGCTGCCCGAGCACCGGCCCGGCTGCGGGTCCCGCAGCGTCGAGTGGGGCGTCGAGGAGGAACTGGCCCGGCGCTACGGCGGCCGGGTGCTCCGCGCCCGCAGGGTGGAGCTCGCCGACCTCGAGGACGACGTCGAGGCGGTGTACGACCGCGGCTGGAGCGACGGGCTGCCGTGCGTGCCGCCCACCGAGGAGCGGGTGCTCCGGATGCTGGCCGGCACGCGGCGGGCTCCCGACGAGGTCGTCGCCGTCGTCCCGCCCGACCTGGTCGAGTGCACGGTGGAGAAGGTGGCGGTGAACGCCGTCCTCGCCGGCTGCCTGCCCGAGCACCTCCCGGTGGTGCTCGCCGCGGTCGAGGCGGCCTGCCGCGACGAGTTCGCGCTGCACGGCGTGCTGGCCACCACCTGGTCCGCGGGGCCGGTGCTGGTGGTCGACGGCCCCGTCACCGCGCGGCTGCGGATGAACTCCGGCGTCAACGCGCTCGGCCAGGGCAACCGGGCCAACGCCACGATCGGGCGCGCGCTGCAGCTCGTCGTCCGCAACGTCGGCGGCGGCCGGCCGGGTGAGGTCGACCGCGCGACGCTCGGCAACCCCGGCAAGCTCGGCTGGTGCTTCGCGGAGGCCGACGACGACCTGCGGCCCTTCCCCCCGCTGGCCGAGTCGCGCGGCGTCCCCGGCTCGGCGCTCACCGTCTTCGCCGGCGCGGGGCTCACCCCGTTCCTCGACCAGGCCAGCCGGACGCCGGAGTCGCTGGCGCGCACGCTCGCGCTCGTCCTGCGCACCGTGGGCCACCCGAAGGCCGCGCTGGGCATGGACGCCCTCGTCGTCCTCGGTCCGGAGCACGGGCGGGTGTTCCGCGAGGCCGGCTGGGACCGCGAGCGGCTGCTCGCCGAGCTCGACCCGCTCCTGGAACTGCAGCCCGACGAGTTCCGCCGCGGCGCGCTGGGCATCGCCGAGGGGATGCCGGACGCGCTGGCCGACCGGCCGCTGCCCAAGTTCCGCCCCGGCGGGCTGCTGTTCGCCTACGCCGGCGGTCCCGCCGGCATGTTCTCGGCGGTGATCGGCGGCTGGGTCAGCGGTCCGGCCGGCAGCGTGCCGGTGACCGTCCCGATCGAGGAGGCCTGATGGCACGAGTGCTGCTCGACCCGACGAGCGAGCGACGGCCGGCCGAGCGGGCCCTGACGGCCCGGCCGGCGTCGCTGGCGGGGCTGACGGTCGGCCTGCTGGACATCTCCAAGAACCGGGGCGACGTCGTCGTCGCGGAGCTGGAGGCGCTGCTGGCCGCCGACGGCGTCCGGACCCTGCGCTATCGCAAGCCGACGTTCGCCCGCCCCGCGCCGGTGGACCTGCGGCACGAGATCGCCACGCGGTGCGAGGTGGTCATCGAGGCGCTGGCCGACTAGGGCTCGTGCACGTCGTGCAGTGTGCACGACATCGCCGATCTGGAGGCCCGGGGCGTGGTGGGGGTCTTCCTCGCCTCCTCGGAGTTCGCCGACGCCGCGGCCGTCCAGGCGCGGGCGCTGGGCCTGGCGGTGCCGCACGTCCTCGTGCCGCACCCGATCCAGGACCGGACCGACGACGAGCTGCGCCGGCTGGCCCGGGACGCCTACCCCGCGGTGCTCGGGGCGGTCACGTCCGGCTGAGCCGGCCCGGCGGGCGCCGGGACCTCCGGGCGCCGGGACCTCCGGGCGCCGGGACCTTCGAGCCTGGTGCCCGGGCGCACCGCGCTCCTAGCCTCCCGGGATGACGGCACCGCCTGCCCGACGCGCCGGCCGGCCCACGTGACCCTCCCCCTGCTGGTCGCGGTCGACGACGACCCCGGCCTGCTGCGGGACGTCGAGCGGGAACTGCGCACCCGGTACGCCGGCGACTACCGCGTCTGCTGCCTGGGCTCGGCCGGCGAGGCGCTGGCCGTGCTGCGGCGGCTCGCGGGGGCCGGCGAGGAGGTGGCCCTCGTGCTCGCCGGCGAGGTGGTCGACGGCCGCTCCGGCACCGAGCTGCTCGCCGAGGTCCCGCGCTCGTTCCCGCACGCGCAGCGCGTCCTGCTCGTCGCGTGGGGGCACCTCGGCGACTCCGGGACCGGCAACGCGATCTTCGACGCCGTCGCCACCGGGCGCATGGACCACTACGTGATCCGGCCCGCCCCGCCACCGGACGAGCAGTTCCACCAGGCGATCTCGGGCTCCCTGCTGGCGTGGGCCGATGCGCGCGGCTCCGCTCCGCACACCGTGGACGTCGTCGGGGAGACCTGGACCGGCCGGGCGTCCGAGCTGCGCGAGGTGCTGGGACGCTGCGCCATCCCGCACCGGTTCTGCCTGGCCGACTCCGAGCAGGGGCGCACGCTGCTGGCCGGCACGGGCCCGCGGACGCTGCCGCTGGTGGTCATGCCGAGCGGGCACGTCCTGGAGGACCCGAGCGACGCGGAGATCGCCCGGGCCGCGGGCTCGACGGTGGACCCGGACAGGGACCGGTACGACCTCGTGATCGTCGGGTGCGGGCCGGCCGGCCTGTCCGCGGGTGTCTACGGCGCCTCCGAGGGGCTGCGCACCCTGGTCGTGGACTCGGGCAGCCTCGGCGGGCAGGCCACGTCGAGCTCGGCGATCCGCAACTACCTCGGCTTCCCCCGGGGGGTCAGCGGCGCGGAACTGGCCCGCCGGGCCTACCAGCAGGCGTGGGTCTTCGGCGCCCGCTTCGCCTTCATGCAGCGGGTCACCGACCTGGCTCCCGAACCCGACGGCATCGCCCTCACCCTCGACACCGGCGGGGTCGCGGTCGCGCGCGCCGTCGTCCTGGCGACGGGTGCCAGCTACCGCCTGCTCGGCGTCCCGGCGCTCGAGGCGCTGCGCGGCGCCGGCGTCTTCTACGGCGCCGCGGCCTCCGAGGCGCCGCTGGTGGCGGGGAGGGACGTCGTCGTCGTCGGGGGTGCCAACTCCGCCGGGCAGGCCGTCCTGCACCTGGCCCACTACGCCCGCCGGGTCACGCTCGTCGTGCGGGCCGCGACGCTCGCCGCCGGGATGTCGGACTACCTGGTCCGGCAGATCGAGGCGACCCCCACCATCGAGGTCCGCACCGGGACCGAGGTGGTCGACGGCGGCGGGGAGGGCTGGCTGGAACGGCTCGTGCTGCGCGACCGCGCGACCGGGACCCGGGAGACGGTCGCCGCCGACGGGCTGTTCCTGATGATCGGCGCGCGGCCGCACACCGAGTGGCTGCCCCCGGCCGTCCAGCGCGACGCGGCCGGGTTCGTGATGACCGGGCCCGACGTGGACGCGGGCGGACGCGACCGCGCTCCCCTGCCGCTGGAGACCAGCCTCCCGGGGGTCCTCGCGGTCGGGGACGTCCGGCACGGCTCGGTGCGCCGCGTGGCCTCCGCCGTCGGCGAGGGCTCGATCGCGATCCAGCAGGTCCACCGCCTGCTCGCCGCCACGGGCGCCTGACCTGCGGGGCACGCGCGGGCTCCTCGACGCGCGGGGTGGCCCCGCACTACGGTCCGGGGCCACCAGGGGTGCCCCGCGTGCCGTCCGTCCGGCCGGCCCCACCCGTGCCGCTCGGCGACCCGGCACCCGTACCGCGGTGTCAGTTGGGACCGTGCACCGTGTCCGACCTCCCCTCCGCAGGATCCCCCGATCACCGGCTCCGCGTCGGCGGCCGCAGGTCCCGGCGTCGCCGTCCACTGCGGCCGTCGCGCCCCGCAGGTCCTGTGGTCGTCGTCGCGGCCGTCGCGGCGCTGACGACCGCGTGCGCCACGGCCGGCGGAGGTGTGGCCGCGCCGGCGACGAGCAGCGGGCTGCCCACGGCGCCGCCGCCACCGGCGGCGCAGCTGACCCCGGAACAGGTCGAGCACGCCGTCGCCTCGGTGGACGACCTGGTGGGCGACGCGATGGAGCGGACCGGGGTACCCGGTGTGGCGGTCGCCGTGGTCTACCGGGACGAGGTCGTCTACTCGCAGGGCTTCGGGGTCCGCGAGGTGGGGAAGCCCGAGACGGTCGACGCCGACACGGTGTTCCAGCTGGCCTCCCTGTCCAAGCCGCTGGCCTCCACCGTCGTCGCGGGTGTGGTCGGGAGCGGGGCGATCGAGTGGGACGACCCGGTCGTGGCCTCGAACCCGGACTTCGCCCTCCGCGACCCCTACGTCACCGCGAACGCCACCTTCGCCGACCTGCTGTCGCACCGCAGTGGTCTCTCCACCGGCGCCGGTGACCTGCTCGAGGACCTCGGCTACGACCGCGACCACATCCTGGGACGGCTCGACCAGCAGCCCCTCGCCCCGTTCCGGTCGAGTTACAACTACAGCAACTTCGGCTTCACGGCGGGCGCCGAGGCCGCGGCGGACGCCACGGCGACGCCCTGGGAGGACCTCGCCGAGCAGACGCTGTTCGAGCCCCTGGGCATGGCCGAGACCAGCTACCGCCACGAGGACTACCTGACCGCGGCGAACCGGGCGGCGATCCACGTGCCCACCGGCGACCGGACCTGGGCGGCGCGCTACCAGCGGGACGCCGACGCCGAGGCACCCGCGGGCGGCGCGAGCTCCTCGGTGCACGACCTGGCGCAGTGGATGCGCCTGCAGCTGGGCGCCGGTCTGTACGACGGCGAGCAGGTGATCGACGCGGACGCGCTGACCGTCACCCGCACCCCGCACTCCGTCTCCAACCCGCCGGGGAGCCCGGTCTCCCGCACCGGCTTCTACGGGCTGGGGTGGAACGTGTCCTACGACGACCGGGGGCGGCTGCAGATCGGGCACTCGGGCGCGTTCAACCTGGGTGCCGCCACCTCGGTGCAGATGCTCCCGGTCGAGGAGCTCGCCGTCGTCGCGCTGACCAACGGCCGCCCCGAGGGCATCGCCGAGGCGATCACCACCGGCTTCTTCGACGTCGCGAACAACGGTGCGCTCACCGTCGACTGGCTCACCGCCTTCGCGGGGCTCTTCGCGCAGCTCGAGGAGGAGGACGCACCGGAGACCGACTGGACGCAGCCCCCGGCGCAGCCCGAGCCCGCCCGGGCCCCGGACGCCTACGTCGGGACCTACGACAACCCCTACTACGGACCGCTCACCGTGACCGCCGACGGCGACGCGCTGAGCATGTCGATGGGCCCGTCGGACCGGCCCACGGTGTTCCCGCTGACGCACTACAGCGGGGACGTCTTCACCTTCGAGAGCATCGGGGAGAACGCCAACGGCCTCGCCGGGGCCCTCTTCACGGTCGGCCCGGACGGGAGGGCCTCCAGCGTCCGGCTCGACTTCTACGACCGGACGGGACTGGGGACCTTCACCCGCGGCTGACCGCACGCGGGCGCTCGGCGGCCGTCCCCCGGCGCTACGGCGAGGGGCGGTCGCCGGGCACCGGGGCCGGCGCCTCGCGTCCGGCCGCCACGGCGAGGACCTCGATCACCAAGGCCACCTCGCTCACGGCTCGCACCGTACGCGCGGCGGGTTCCCCGGCCCGGTCACGAGGAACCGGATCACTGCGCGTCGGTCGCGTCGCGGGCGGTCGTCGGGTGCGGCGAGCCGGCCCAGCTGGCGAGGAAGGTCAGCGCCTGCTGGGACGGCGACCCGGGCTCGGCGGTGAAGGTGATCAGCGTCTGGCCGGGGTCGCCGGTCAGCTCCAGCCCCTCGTAGGCCAGGACCAGGTCGCCGACGACGGCGTGGTGGAAGCGCTTGGTGCCGGTGGTGTGCCAGCGGACGTCGTGCGTGGCCCACAGCGCGCTGAACCGCCGGCTGCGGGTGCTCAGCTCACCGACGAGTCCGGACAGCTCCCGGTCGCCGGGGGTGCGCCCGGCCTCGGCACGCAGGAGCGACACGCTGTCGGCGGCGGCGCGGTCCCAGTCGGGGTAGAGGTCGGTGGCCCGGGGGTCGAGGAAGGTGAACCGGGCGTGGTTGGGCACCCGGTCGGCCGCGGTGCCGGCGAACAGGTCGGCGTAGAGCGCCCGGGCGAGCGCGTTGGCGGCCAGGACGTCGAGCCGCCCGTTCTGCACGAACGCCGGGACGTCGGGCATCGCGTCGAGCAGCCGCTGGACGCCCGGACGGACGCGCCCGCGGGCGGGACGGCGGCGCGTGCGGGCCGCGGCCTCCGGGGTGCGCGCCAGGTCGTAGAGGTGCGCGCGCTCGGCCTCGTCGAGCCGCAGGGCCCGGACGAGGGCCTCCAGCACGCTGTCGGAGACGCCGGCCGCGTGGCCGCGCTCCAGCCGGGTGTAGTACTCGACGCTCACCCCCGCCAGCATCGCCAGCTCCTCGCGGCGCAGGCCCTTCACCCGGCGGTGGCCGCCGGAGGTCGGCAGCCCGGCCTGCTGCGGCGTGATCCTGGCCCGGCGCGTGGCCAGGAACTCGCGCAGGTCCTTGCGGGTGTCCACGGCACCGAGGCTAGGTCCGTCCGTCGTTGGGAGGGGGTCCCTGCCGGTACCCCCTCCCGGCAGGCTCTCCCACCCCACCGCCGCCGGGGGTTGTCTCGGTCGCAGCGAGTCCGCGGTCCCGCGGGCGCTCACACCGAGAACCCGGAGGACGACGTGAGTGAGAAGAAGGTCTGGCTGGTCACCGGCGCCGGCCGCGGCATGGGCACCGACATCGCCCGGGCCGCGCTCGACGCCGGTCACGCCGTCGTCGCCACCGGCCGCGACCCCGGGCGGGTCGCCGCCGCCGTCGGCGCGCACGACGACCTGCTGGCCGTCGCCCTGGACGTGACCGACCCGGCCGGCGTGCGGGCCGCCGTCGACGCCGCTGTCGAGCGCTTCGGCCGCATCGACGTGCTGGTCAACAACGCCGGCAACTTCCACGCCGGCTTCTTCGAGGAGATCACCGCCGACGACTTCCGGGCCCAGCTGGAGACCAACCTGTTCGGCCCGCTGGACGTCACGCGCGCCGTGCTCCCGGTCATGCGCGCCCAGCGCTCGGGGCTCGTGGTGACCGTCAGCTCGACCGCCGGCATCGTCGGGCAGGCGTTCTGCACCGCCTACTCCGCCAGCAAGTTCGCGCTGGAGGGCTGGAGCGAGTCGCTGGCCCCCGAGGTCGCGCCGTTCGGCATCCGCACGCTGCTCGTCGAGCCGGGCTTCTTCCGCACCGAGCTGCTCACCCCGAACTCGACCCGCTACGCCGAGCCCGTGATCGACGACTACGCCGAGCGCACCCGGCAGACCGTCACCGCCTGGACCGGGATGGACGGCCGGCAGGGCGGCGACCCGGCGAAGCTCGCCCGCGCGCTGGTGCGGCTCGCCGGCTCCGCCGAGCCGCCGCTGCGCTGGGCCGCGGGCGCGGACGCCGTCGGGACGCTCGAGCAGAAGGCGCACGACCTGCTCGCCCAGGCCGGCGCCCATCGGGAGCTGTCGAGCTCGCTGGCCCACGACGACGTCCCGGCCGGCGCCTGACACCTCGCCGGGCCCGGGTGCACGAGCGCCCCGGAGGGGGTGGGACCCGGGCTAGGCTCCCGCGCACCGAGGGCGCCGAGGTGAGCCATGCGGCAGATCAGCACCATCCTGGACGGCCTGTCCTACCTGGAGTGCCCGCGCTGGCACGAGGGCCGGATCTGGGTGTCGGACTTCTACACCCACCAGGTGCTCTCGGCCCGCGACGACGGCAGCGATCTCCGGGTCGAGGCGGAGGTGCCGGGCCGGCCGTCCGGACTCGGGTGGCTGCCCGACGGCCGGCTCCTGGTCGTCTCCCAGCACGACGAGCGGCTGCTGCGCCGCGAGCCCGACGGGTCGCTGGTGACACACGCGGACCTGTCGGCGCACGTCACCGGCGAGCCCAACGACATGGTGGTCGACCAGCAGGGCCGCGCCTTCGTCGGCGACTTCGGCTTCGACCTGATGGCCGGCGCCCCGGTCGCACCAGCGGTCCTGCTGCGCGTCGACCCCGACGGGGTGGTGACCCAGGTGGCCGACGACATGTGGTTCCCCAACGGCAGCGTGATCACCGACGACGGCACACTGCTGGTGGACGAGACGTTCGGCAACCGCATCACCGCGTTCGACATCGGCGCCGACGGCACGCTGGCGAACCGGCGGGTGTGGGCGTCGTTCGGCGCGCTGCCGACCGACCGCGACCTGCAGGCTGCACTCGGGCAGCTGGTGGTCGCGCCGGACGGTTGCGGTCTGGACGCCGAGGGAGCGCTGTGGGTCGCCGACGCGCTCGCCGGCCGGGTGCTCCGCATCCGGCGAGGCGGCGAGGTCCTGGAGGAACTACCCGTCGGCACCGGCGTGTTCGCCTGCATGCTCGGCGGTGAGGACGGCCGCACGCTCTTCCTCTGCACCGCGCCGGACTTCGACCGCACCGCGCGACGTGCCGCGCGCGAGGCGCACCTGCGCTCCTGCCGGGTCGAGGTGCCGCACGCCGGCCGCCCGTAGTCGGAGAGCACTCCCAGACCTCAGAGGTCCGCGACACCGTCGTCAGCAGAGGGGAACAGCATGGACGTCTCGGTCGCCTTTCCGACCGCGTTGGACTCGCACGAGAACATCGCGCTCGCGGAGGAAGTCGGCTATGCGCGGGCATGGCTCTACGACACCCCGCAGAACAGTCCCGACGTGTGGATGTGCCTGGCGCTCGCCGCGGAGCGCACCACCCGGATCGGCCTCGGGCCCGGCGTCCTGGTCCCCTCGCTGCGGCATCCCATGGTGAACGCCGCCGCGACGGCGATGCTGGCGGCGCTGGCGCCCGGCCGGGTGGAGGTGGCCTTCGGGACGGGGTTCTCCGGGCGTAGGGCCATGGGTTACGGGGCCATCAAGTGGTCGTTCATGGCGGAGTACATCCGGACCTACCGGGGGCTGCTGCGCGGTGAGGTCGTCGAGTGGGAGGGCGCCAGGATGCAGATGCTCCACCCGGCCGGTCACGCCCCTCCCCGACCGGTCGACGTCCCCGTCCTGATCAGCGCCCTGGGACCGAAGGGCGCCGAGGTCGCGCGGGAGCTGGGCGACGGCCTGTACGCGACCCTGCAGCTCCCCGACTTCGCCCGGGAGTTCCCGAGGGTCTCGTACCTGGCCTGGGGCACCGTCCTGGACGACGGCGAGGACCCGACCTCCGAACGGGTCCGCCTCGCGGGCGGTCCCGGCACCGCACTCGCGTGGCACGGCGCGTACGAGTTCGGCGGACAGGCAGCCGTGGCCGGGCTGGCAGGCGGAGGAGCCTGGAACGAGGTGGTGGACCGGACTCCGGAGGAGCTCAGGCACATCGCCGTGCACACGGGTCACTGCGTCGAGCTCAACGAGGCCGACCAGGCGGCGTGGGATGCGGGGGGCTCCTCGTTGCTCGGACCGACCACGCTCAGCGGGACGCGGGAGGAGGTCCGCGGCAAGCTCGCCGAGCTCGCCGACCACGGTGTCACCGAGATCGTCTTCCAGCCGTGCGGACCGGACGTCCGCCGTGAGCTCGAGACGTTCTTCGAGGTGGCCGGTCGCTCGACGACCGCTGTCAGCAGCTGACCGGCCGGTGCGGACAGCGGAGCTGCGCGAGCGTTTCTCCTCTGCCGCCGTCGCTCGCCTGGCGACGGTCCGCCCGGACGGTGCTCCCCACCTCGTCCCGGTCGTGTTCGCGGCATCCGCCGACACCGTCTGGCTGGCCGTCGACGCCAAACCCAAGCGGACGACGCAGCTGCAGCGGTTGACCAACCTGCGGCGTGAGCCCCGGTGCGCCCTGCTGGTCGACCACTACGAGCAGGACTGGAGCCGGCTGTGGTGGGTGCGTGCCGACGGCGTCGGCGTCGTCATCGACGACCCGGGCGCCCACCATCCGGGACTGGCCGCACTCGTCGAGCGGCATCCCCAGTACCGCGCCCAGCCTCCGGCGGGACCGCTGGTCGTCGTCAGGATCGAACGCTGGAGTGGATGGTCGAGTACGTGAGCAGGAGCCCGGACGCACGAGAGCCCGCACGGACGTCGTCCGTACGGGCTCTCGCCGGGGTGAGGTTCTCCCCGAATGCGTCTCCACAGGTCAACGACCTGTGGTTGATCCTGGGCATAGGACCATCACAACAAGATCACGATTCGTTCACACCGCGACCGGTCAGGAGCCGACCGGCTCCTCGCCACGGTCATCGTCGTCGTCTCTGTCGAGCTCCTCGTCGAGCAGCTCGGCCACGTCGATGACATGGGCCTCCTTGCTGACATCAGCTTCCTCGGTGCGCTCGCCGCTGGGGGAAGACATGTCAGGCGCCGGGAGGCAGCCGTAGCGTTCCCCCAGGAAGCGCTCGCGATAGATGTGCTCGGCATCGTCGGTGACACTCATGAACAGCTTGGCGTTCATGCCGGCGCCGAACACGGTGCCGACGATCGGCACCGCCTGGCCGAGCTTGCGCTGGGTGATGCGGATGCCGAGTCGGGCGAAGACCTGCTCGACCACCCGGGTCACCGCGTTCTTGCGCAACTGCTCCCAGGTCGCTCGGCGGGCCAGCATCTGGACGAGCTTGTTGATCTCCGCGTAGGCGGCCACCTTGCCTGCCCCTGTCGCGGTCCCCATGCCGAGCACCGCCAGCGCGAACAGCCGCTCGTCCGGCTTGTCGACGTCGTAGCCGTAGTAGGCGGCGATGTGCGCGACGGCACGGTTGGCTCCCAGGAGCACGGCGACGGCATCCGCCGCCATCGCCCCGATCACCGTCGCCGCGCCGGGAGCGCCTCCGGCGCCGACGCCCAAGACGCCGCCGGCTGTTGCGAGGAGTTCGCCGCCTGAGACGGCGAGACCGGCGACAGCGCCTTCCGCGGTGGCACCGGCGGTGTAGGCCAGCGCCAGCTTCGGCTTCACGCGGTCGATGACCTGCAGATCCAGCTTTCGGATGTCATCGAGGTCATCGACGGTGTGGCCGCGCTTGCGGTAGGCCTCGATGATCGCGTCGTCGCGCACGCTGGCCATCGCCGTCCGGGCCCCGAAGTCGCCCAGGCCGCCGAGGGCCTCCAGAAACCGTGACTCGAACTCGTGTGCACCTGGCAGCGCCTCGAACTTCTCCTTCGCGTTCTGCCCTGCCTTCACCGCGCGGTCTCGCACCGCGGCTGGCAGCCTTCGTCGCGTCCGGGCGGTGAGTCGGTTCTGACGCCACTCGACGATCTCCGCCCACGCCCGCTCTTCGTACGGCGTCATCTCGGTCGACACACAGCCCCCCGTCATCTGCGCTTCCTCCGACATCAGAGCACCGGATGTGCCAGCAGGACCCCCTCGGCACGCCGGGACCGCTCGACCGGGTGGGCAACTACCGCGTCGCGCCACCGGCGCCCGGTTGGCCTGCCCTCCTCCTGCCGGCACCCGCAGCGCTGCACGACACGCGTGACAGCGGCGTCTTCTGAGTCCGTCGCAGCCGAGGACGGGGGCGCGCCTGTCGCGTTCGACGTCTTCGCGGTAGGGAACGGCGACGACTTCGATCGCCCGTAGGACCGCCGTCCGTGGCCACAGACGCACGTAGGGCCCGGTCGTTCGACCGGGCCCTACGTGGCTGAGCTGCAAGTTCTCCTGAAGCGCCGGATTCGAGGGAACGAATCCGAGTTCTCGGGGAGAACGCGGGGTGGAGGTGGCGGGAATCGAACCCGCGTCCTGCGACGCATCACCAGGGCTTCTCCGAGCGCAGTCCGCTGCGTCTCTGCTCGGCCCTCCCGATCTCACGAACGAGTCGAGACGACGGGCCCAGTCACTGTTTGGTGTCCCGTGCACGCCCGCGACCGGCGCACACGGTTAGTCATCTAGCTGATGCCAGGATCCGGGCCGATGACGAACCCGGGCTGACAGAGTCGCCTCGCTACTTAGGCAGCGAGGGCGAACTCGCGCTGACTGGAGTCGGCGCTTGTGTTGTTTCCGACGCGTGGTTAACGAGCTCATCGTCGGCTTCCTCGGCTCGCTTCCCCTGGTCACCCGACCGCAGTCGAGACCATTCACCCCCTGTGCAGTTGTGCATCCATCCTAACCGGGCAAGCCACCGCGTTGTTCCCGCGGCGCCCCGGCGGGCTGATCATCGGATGTCTGCCGCTCGACACGCCGTGCGACGGCGTGTCGTCGTGCATGCGTCCGATGATCAACAACCCGGCGCGGCGTCAGATCCAGTCGCGGCGCTTGAAGACGGCGTACAGCGTCAGGCTCACGCCGAGCATCAGCACCAGCGCGAACGGATAGCCCAGGTGCCACGACAGCTCGGGCATGTGCTCGAAGTTCATCCCGTAGACCGTGCCCACGAGCGTCGGCGCGAAGAGGATGGCCGCCCACGCGGAGATCTTCTTGACCTCCTCGCCCTGCGCGATCGAGGCCACGGTCAGCTCGCGGATCTCGTCGTTCTGCCGCTGCGCCACCAGGGTCGCGTTCACCGTGAGGATGTCGCGCAGCTGCAGCCGGAAGGCCTCGATGCGCTCGTTGACCTGCGTGACGTGGTCGGCGACGTCGCGGAGGTAGCTGCGCAGGTCCTCGTCGACGCCGTACTTGTCGAACCCGGCGGTGATCGCGGCGAGGATCCCGGTCAGCGGCTGCGCGGCGCGCTGGAACTCCAGGACCTCCTGCGACAGCTCGTAGATGCGCCGGGAGACGCCGGGGTCACCGCGGAAGACCTCGGTCTCGATCTCGTCGATGTCGTTGGCCAGGCCGGCGACCACCGGCGAGTACCCGTCGACGACGGCGTCGAGGATCGCGTACAGCACCGCCTCGCTGCCCTTGGCCAGCAGCGCCGGCTCGCTCTCCAGGCGCCGCCGCACGCGGGCGAGATCGGGCGACTCCGAGTGCCGGACGGTGATCGCGAACTGCCGGCCGAGGAACAGGTGCAGCTCGCCGAACTCGACCTCCTCGGCCGCGTCCAGGTACCGCGCGGCCTTGAGGACGACGAACAGCGTGTCGCCGTAGCGCTCGAACTTCGGCCGCTGGTGGGCCTGGATGGCGTCCTCGACGGCGAGCTCGGGCAGGTCGTACTGCTCGGCCATCTCCCCCAGCTCGGCGGGCTCGGGCCGGTAGAGGCCGAGCCACACGAGCCGGTCGTCGAAGCCCTCGGTCAGCCAGTCGTGGCTCTCCTCGGCCGACGCCGGCGTCGCGATGCGCCGGCCGCCGGCGTAGACGGCGTTGTCGACCAGGCGCGAGAGGCGCTCGGGCTGCGGCGGCGCGGGCGGCGGCGGGGCCACCGGCCGGAGCACCTGCGGGCGGGGACGGCGCCCGAGGGTGGACAGGGCGGTGAGGGGCGCGAGGCGACGGTCGGCCATGACGGGCTCCCGGGGGACGCTGGGTGACGGGACTCAGCGGAGGCCCTCCACGCACCGGCACCCGGCGCGCGCGGCGGCCGGGATCAGGCGGCGAGGGCCTCGGGACTGGGACTGGGCGGTTCGCTGCGCACGCGCTCGCCCTCCCTCCCGTCGACCGGCGCCCGACGTCGTGCGGGCCGTCGTCCATCGTGACACGCCGGAACGTGTCCGGCCCGCCACGGGGGGATGACTTCCCTCTCCGTTCACCCCCCTGCCATCGGCGGCGGGAGGCTCAGACGTTCAGCACGAGCTCGATCATCACCGGCAGCAGGACGACGATCAGCAGCGCCCCGAGCACGTCGAAGGAGATCCCCGAGCGGATCATCTTCGTGATGGGCACGACGCCGGAGCCGTAGACGATCGCGTTCTGCGGCGTCGACACCGGCAGCATGAATCCGAAGGACGCCGCGAACGTCGCCGCCAGCGCGGGCACGAACGGGTTGATGCCCGCGGCCATCGCGACCGGGATGACGATCGGCACCACGACCGCCGCGGACGCGGTGTTGCTCGTGGTCTCGGAGATGATGATCGCGAGGATGACGGCGAACACCGTGATGGCGAAGGTGCTGGTCAGGCCCAGAGTGTCGGCCGAGCTGGTGCCGATCGTCTCGGCCAGGCCGGTGTCGGCCAGCAGTGACCCGAAGATGATGCCGGTGCCGAAGAGCAGGATCGTGCCCCAGTCGATCTTCGCGGCGTCGGACCAGTTGAGGGTGAACTCCCGCTTCTTCCAGTCGGTGGGCAGCAGGAACAGCAGCGAGGCCCCGAGGACGGCGATGATGCCCTCGTCCATCCGGTCGCTGATCGTCACGTAGAGGTCGGACTCGGTGCCGGCGGTCAGCGCGATGACGCCGGGGAAGATCCAGCACGCGACGGTGAGCCCGAAGGCGATGAGCGTGTTCTTCTCCGCCCGCGTGACCGGGCCGAGCTGGGCGCGCTCCTGCTCGACGTACTCGTGCACGCCCTCGATCCGCCGGATCTCCGGCCGGTTGAGCAGCAGCAGGACGAAGGCCAGCGCCACGAACATGAGCGCGCAGATGGGCAGCGCCATGAGCATCCAGTCGAGGAAGCCGATCCGCTCCCCCGTCGCCTCCTCGATCAGCCCGCGGCCGATCAGGTTGGGCGGCGTGCCGACGGGCGTGAGCAGCCCGCCGACGCTCGCGCCGTAGGCCAGCATGAGCATCAGGGCGACGCCGACCTTCAGCCGCAGCGGGTCGAAGTCCGGCGCCACCAGCTCCTTGTCCTGCATCAGCTTGGCGATCACCGACAGGATGCCGATCGCCGTGGGCAGCAGCATCGCCACGGTCGCGGTGTTGGAGACGAACGCCGACAGCAGCGCGGTGATCAGGCCGAAGGCGATGACCACCCGCGCCGTCGAGGCCCCGACCCAGCGCATCGACAGGATGGACATGGCGAACCGCCGGGCCACCCCGTGCTTGAGCATGGCGGCGGCCAGGATGAACGCCCCGATGAAGGTGAACACCGTCGTCGAGCCCAGCGGGCCCACCGCGTCGTCGGCCGGCACGACGCCGAGCACGACGATCATCCCGACGCCGATCAGCCCGCCGATCGGGATGGGGACCGGCTCGGTGATCCACAGGACGATGACGCCGAGCAGGATCGCGGCGAGCAGGTGCTGGTCGCGCGGCAGGTCCAGGGGCAGCAGCGCGAAGACGATCGTCACGGCCGGGGCGAGGAACAGCCCGACGGTGCGCCGGCCCTTCTCGAAGCGTTCCTCGGCCGGGCTGAGCTCCTGCTCGCCCAGGCTCCGGTAGGTGGCCGAGCCGCGGAAGGCGGCGTCCACGTCGGTGCGCTGACCGGAACGTCCCGGTCGGTCGATGATGCTCATGGCGACTCCCCGGCTCGTGTGACGCACACCATAGGGAGCCGGAGGTCAGCCGGGAACCTCCCCGTCCGGCGGTGGCACGTCCATCGCCACGAGGAAGCGGGCGACCATCCCGTAGGCGCCCACGAGCACGGTGAGCTCGACGACCTGGCGGTCGTCGAGGTGCCCGCGCACCGCGGCCAGGACCGGGTCGGGGACGGCGACGTCGCGGGCCGAGGCGTCGGTGAAGGCGAGGACCGCGGCCTGCGCCGGCGTCCACACCGGCTCGGCGGTCGGGTCGCCGGTGCGCAGCACCCGCAGGTGCAGGTCGGTGAGCCCGGCGCGGCGGGCGATCGGCTCGTGCGCGGCCCACTCGAACGCCGCCCCGGTGAGGACGGCGACCCGCAGGACCACCAGCTCGCGCAGGTCGGCCGGCAGCGTCGTGCTCCCCCGCAGCGCGCCGAGCAGGGCGTTCCAGCCCTCGGCCACCGGCGGGCTGTGCAGCAGCAGCCGGTCCAGCGCGGTGAGGACGCCCCCGCGCCGGGCGCGCAGCAGGTCGGCGGTGGGTCCCTCGTCGGGGCCCTCGGGCAGGCGGGGGCTCACCGGCCCGCGAAGACCCCGGCCGGATAGGCGCCGTTGGCGACGAGGTTGGCCGACAGCCGCTTGCCCAGCTCGATCACGCGGGCCGTCCGCTCCGGGCCCAGGTGCGCCCACGGTGCCGTGGCCAGCGCGTCGGTCTCGGTCTCGAGGTCGGCGCGCAGCTGCCGGCCGGCCTCGGTGAGCCGGTCGCCGTCGAGCAGGCCGCGCTCGGCCAGGCGGGCCGCGGCGGCGTCCCAGTCCTCGTCGCTCCAGCCGCGGGTGGCCTTGGCTGAGGCGGGCAGGAACCCGCGGCCGGTGGCGGTGTGGGTGACCAGCGCCTCCAGTCCCGACAGCCCGGCCCGCACCAGGAGCGCGACGTGCCCGTCACCGCGCCACTCGCGCAGCAGCGAGGTGGCGTGCCACAGCCGGGTGACCGTGTCCTCCGGCCAGGGCAGGTCGGCGTGCCCGGCGTACAGCGGGCGGCCCTCGGCGGTCAGCACGGTGCACGCCTCCACCAGCAGGCCGGTCAGCTCGGCCACCTCGGGGGCGGCCGCGGCCTCCTCGCCGCCGAGCAGCCGGGTGAGCGAGGCGCGGGCGGAGGCGGCGCGGGCCGCGACCACCTGCTCCGGCGAGGCGAGCGTCCACGCACGCGGGATGTGCCTGCCCACGATCGCCGGCGAGAAGTTGGAGAAGGTCGCCGTCACCACGCCCGGCCCGACGGCGCCCATCGGCGCCGCGCGGCCGGCGAAGTAGACCATCCGCCCGGGCCGCAGGCCGATCGCCGTGAGGTGCTGCTCGGTCTCCGGCACGAAGTACACGTGGTTGTGCAGGGGCTCGACGGCGCGGTGGGCCCGGCCGACGAGGGCCGGGTCGAGGACGGGCTGATCGGCGCTGACCATGCCGTGGACCCTAGCCAGCGGCCGGGACCGCCGTCCGCCGGTACAGCAGATAGGCGCCGTCCTCCCCCGCCGGCGCGAAGCCCGCCGCCTCGTACAGGGCGCGGGCCGGGTTGTCGCGGTGCACGCCGAGGCGCACCTCCGCGTGCCCGGCCGCCGCGGCCTGGCGGGCGCACTCCTCCAGCAGCCGGCGGCCCAACCCCCGGCGAGGGAAGGACGGCAGCACCTGCAGGGTCACCACCAGGGCGGCACCGTCCTCGGGCGTCCACACGACGAACCCGGCCGGCGTGCCGCCGACCTCCAGCACGGTGGTGCGGGACAGGTTCGCCCGCCACAGCGCCCGGTTGCGGCCGAGCGCGGCGGTCCAGACGGTCTCCTGCCCGGGCTCGACGTCGCGGATGTAGGCGCGCTCGGCCTCCTCGACCAGCGGCAGGTCGGCCTCGGTCGCCGAGCGTGTCGCCGGGCGGGTCACCCGCCGACGGGCGGGACGGCGAGGGCCCAGGCGGTCCGGGTCCGCGCGGTGCGGAAACCGACCCGCTCGTAGAGGGCCAGCGCCCCGGTGCTGTTCTCGCTGTCCACGTCGAGGGCGGCGCGGCCGCAGCCGGCCTCCGCCGCGGCGCGCAGCGAGGCCGCGATGGCCGCCGTCGCCACTCCCCTGCCGCGCGCCGTCGGCAGGACGCCGATCTGGCCCAGGTGCACGGTGGCCACGCCGGTGGCGCGGGTGTCGGCCTCGTACACGTACCCGAGGACGTACCCCGCGACGGCGCCGTCGACGAGCGCGAGCACCGACAGGTCGGGCCGGAAAGCCCGCTGGCCGGTGAACCAGCTGCGCCAGGCCAGCTCGTCGCGCTCGGTGGAGCCGTGGTGGGCGGTGAAGGAGGCGTTGTGGGCGCGGCGCACCTCGTCGTCGCGGTCCCAGGCGAAGGGCACCAGCTCGACGCCGGGCGCCGGGCGCACCTCCGGCACGTCGGCCAGGTCCCGCTCCATCGCGTGGTAGTACCGCTCGGCGGTGAAGCCGGCGCGCTCGAACAGCCGCGCAGCCGAGGTCATCGCCGGGTACGCCGACGCGACGAGCCGGCCGGGCAGCCCGGGCGGGGCGAACGCGGCGTGCTGCTCGGTGCCGCGGCGCACCTGCCAGTCCAGCAGCGCCCGGCCGATCCCGCGGCCGCGCCACTCCGGGTGCACGCGGCCCTCGGTCCACACACGCAGGGCGTCGCGGCCGCCGCGCGGGGCGATCGAGGTCGCCCAGGCCACCAGCCGGCCGTCGTCGGTGACCACGGCCCGGCCGTCGTGCGGGAGGTCGACCAGCTCGCGGCCCCACCACTCGGTGAGGTCGGCGGCGTCCTCGTGCTCGCCGGTGTCGTCGACGGCCTCGGCCGCCTCCAGCAGCTCGGCCGCGGCGTCGGCGTCGGCCAGGGTGAGCAGCCGGGCCGTCAGGCCGGCGGGGAGGGCGGTCGGGTCAGCGGAGAGCACGTCGGACACGGGCCGTCACGCTAGGCGGGCTCCCCCGCCGACGGCGACCCGTTTGTCAGCGACACGAACAGGCAGAACGGGTGGCCGTCGGGATCGGCGTAGACGCGCACGACCTCCTCGGGGTCGTCGTAGCCCCCCAGGCGCCGGGCGCCGGCCTCCTCGGCGAGCGCACAGGCGGCCTCGAGGTCGTCGACCTCCAGGTCGAGGTGCGTCTGCATCTGCTGGGTGCCCGGCTCCGGCGGCCACACCGGCGGCACGTGGTCGCGCTCGAACTGGAAGGACAGCCCGGTGCCGCCGTCGGCGGGGCGCAGCGTCGCCCACCCGTCCTCGTCGTCGCGGAGCCGCCAGCCGAGCAGCCGCTGGTAGAAGCGGGCCAGGGCACGCGGGTCCGGGCTGCCGAGCACGGCGGCGGTGAGGTGGAACTGCGGCATCAGCCCTCCAGTGCGAACAGCCGGGCGCCGTTGTCGTGCAGCACCGCGCGCAGCCAGTCCTCGCCGAGGTCCAGTCGGGAGAGTGCGGCCAGCTGCTCGGCATAGGGGTACGGGATGGACGGGAAGTCGCTGCCGAGCAGCACCTTGTCCCGCAGCGCGGCCAGCCGCGGCCGGTCGGCGGGATCGAAGGGCATCAGCCGCTCGGTGAAGTCGGTGGCGAACATCGTGGTGTCCAGGTGCACCCGCTCGTACCGCTCGGCGAGGTCGAGGAAGTCGCGGTACTCGGGCATGCCGAGGTGGGCGATCACCAGGCACAGGCCGGGGTGCCGCTCGAGCAGGCCGGTCATCGGCGCGGGCCCGGTGTGCTCACCGCGCAGCGGCCCGGACCCGCAGTGGATGACCACCGGCGTCCCGGTCTCCTCCAGCCGCGCCCAGACGGCGTCGAGGAGAGGGTCACGCGGGTCGAAGCCGCCCACCTGCACGTGCACCTTGAACACCCGCACGCCGCGGTCGAGCGCCTCGGCCACGTAGTGCGGCGCCTCCGGCTCGGGGAAGAACGTGGCCGACGACAGCACCCGCGGGTGCGCGGCGGCGAACGCGGCCGACCAGTCGTTGAGCCACGCGGCCATGCCCGCCTTGTGCGGATAGGGCAGCGTCGGGAACGCGCGCACGCCCAGCCGGCCGAGGACGGCGAGCCGCTCGTCCTCCGCCAGCGGGTAGTGCACCGGCCAGGCCGCCCCGTAGTGGGTCTCGGCCGCCTCGAAGTAGGACCACACCTTCGCCTGCACCCGCGGTGGCAGGAAGTGCACGTGCACGTCGACCAGGCCGGGCAGGCCGAGTTCGCGCCAGAACCGCGGGACGTCGTCGTCGTCGACGGGCGGGAGGGGGCTCATCGGAGGGAACGTAGCGCTCCCCGGCCCTCCGCTCAGCGGGAGCCCGGCGAGACGGCGGCGCAGGTGGCCAGCTCGAACACGTCGTGCAGCTGCTCGAACTGCTCCGGTGCGCTGTCGGGGGTGATCTGTCCGTTCACCGACACCGTCACCGTCCGCCGGCCGTCCGCCGTGGCGGCCGCGAACTGGGTGTACCCGGCGGTGTTGCCGGTGTGCCCGTAGACGGTGCCGCAGCGGGTGTCGTACCGGAACAGCCCGAGGCCGGCGGAGTTGTCCCCCGGTCCCGGCGGCTCCGACGACCCCGGGCGGAAGCGGAACTGCTCGGCCCGGGTCCACCGGTCGGTGAAGGCGCCACGGACGTCCGCGCCGATGAAGCGGGCCATGTCGGCGGGGGTCGACACCACTCCTCCGGAGGCCCACGTCCAGCCCGCGGCGAACGCCGTGCTCACGTCCTCGGGCGGCTGCTCCGACACGTCGTAGCCGGAGATGTACGGCACGGGGAGGGCGGAGTCCTCGGGCAGGCTGGTGTGGGACAGACCGGCGGGCTCGAGCACCTCGTCGCGCAGCACCTCGGCGTAGGTCCGGCCGGTGGCCGCCTCGACCATGAGCGCGACCGCGATGTTGTCGGAGTTGGAGTACCGGTACTCCGTTCCCGGGGGGAACAGCAGATCCGGGTCCTCGACGTAGGACAGCAGGACGCGGTGGTCCGACGGCGCGTCCTGCAGCGAGGCGAGCAGTGCGTCGCGGAACCTGGGGCTCTGGCTGAAGTCCGGGATGCCGCTGGTGTGCCCGAGCAGCTGGCGCAGCGTGACCTCCGACCACTCCTCCGGTAGGTAGGGGGTCAGGTCGGCGACCCGATCGTCGAGGGAGAGGACCCCGCGCGACACCAGCGACAGGGCCGTCGCGGCGCTGTAGGCCTTCGCCACGCTCGCCACCCGCATCGCGTCGCCGGCGTCGGGCGTCCGGCCGGTCTCCGTGTCGGCGACGCCCGCGGTCAGCACGTGGAGTCCGTCGTCGCGGCCCAGCGTCACGATGGCCCCGGGTGGCCCGCCGGGCTGCCGCACCAGCTCGTCGAGGGCGCTCTGCAGGCCTCCGGTCCGTGGCCCGTCGTGGGCGACCGCGGGCGCCGCCGCGGCGACCACGCAGAGCCCGGTGACCAGGGGCGCGAGGAGGACCAGGGCACGCCGTCGTCTCAGCATCCGCCGAGCCTCGCGGGGCCGACGGTGCGCCGACCAGGGTCTTCGGGTCCGCCGGCCGGCTACCGCAGCGTGACGACGACCTTGCCGCGGACGTGCCCGCCGGCCACGAGGTCCTGCGCCTCGGCGGTGCGCTCCAGCGGGAACGCCTTCGCGATCGCCACGCGCAGCTGGCCGGCGTCGGCCATCCGGCCCAGCTCCTCGAGGTCGTGCCGCTCGGGCCGCACGAACACGTAGCGCCCGCCCATGTCGTTGACCGAGGGGTCCACGACGCTGGCGACCCGGGAGACGTCGCGCACCTGCTTCGGCGCATCGGCCAGCGCCTCGCCGCCGTTGAGGTCGAGGACGGCGTCGACCGGTTCGGACAGCTGCCCGCTCACCGGCCCCGCCGAGTAGTCGAGCACCTCGGCGGCGCCGGCGTCGCGCAGGAAGCCGTGGTTGCGCGGGCTCGCGGTGCCGATGACGTGTGCGCCGAGCGCGGCGGCGATCTGGACGGCGAAGAAGCCGACCCCGCCCGCGGCGCGGTGGACCAGCACGCGGTCGCCCTCGCCGACCTCGAGCACCTCGGTGAGCGCCTGGTAGGCGGTGAGCCCGGCCAGCGGCAGCGCCCCCGCCTCGGCGAAGGACAGCGACTCCGGCTTGTGCGCCAGGCAGCGCTGCGGCGCGGGCACGAGCTCGGCGGCGGTCCCCCACTGGACCTCGTCGCGGCGCAGGTACCCCATGACCTCGTCGCCGGGCGCGAAGTCCACGACCGCGGGCCCGACCGCCTCCACGGTGCCGGCGAGGTCCCAGCCCGGGACGATCGGGAAGTGGTGCGGGAAGAGCCCGGCGAGGTGGCCCTCGCGGATCCCGACGTCGACCGGGTTGACGCCGGCGGCGTGGGTGCGGACGAGCACCGTGTCCGGGCCGACCGGCGGCTCGGGGAGGTCGTCGCGCAGCGTCAGGACGTCCGAGCCGCCGAACCGGTCGTAGGCGATACCTCTCATGCGGGCCCGATCACCTGCGCCCCTTCACGTAGCGGCCGAAGGCCTTCTGGATCTCGCGGCGGGAGTCCCGCTCGGCGAGGTCGTGGCGCTTGTCGTAGGACTTCTTGCCCTTGGCCAGCGCGAGCGTGGCCTTGACCTTGCCGTCCTTGAAGTACAGGTCCAGCGGCACGAGCGTCAGGCCGCCCTCGCGGGTCTTGCCGACCAGCTTGTCGATCTCGTCGCGGTGCATGAGCACCTTGCGCTTGCGGCGCGGGGCGTGGTTGGTCCAGGTCCCCTGCGTGTACTCGGGGATGTGCACGTGCTGGAGCCACACCTCGCCGTCGTCGACGGTGGCGAAGCCGTCCACCAGCGACGCACGGCCGGCACGCAGGCTCTTGACCTCGGTGCCGGTGAGCACCAGGCCCACCTCGTAGGTGTCGAGGATCGAGTAGTCGTGCCGCGCCTTCTTGTTCTGGGCGATGAGCTTCCGCCCCTGTTCCCGCGGCATGTCCCCAGGTTACCGGGGTCCGGCGGCGGTGATCTCGCGCCGGAGCTGGCCGTACGTCGGGGCCTGCACCGGGAGGAACGCCGCCTCGCGCACCCGCCGGGCGGTGTCGCTGCCGACGAGGTAGCCCGAGCCGCCGGCCACCGCGGTCTCCAGCCGGACCGCCTCGGCGGCGACGTCGAGGGCCGCCAGCCGCAGCGCCGCGAGGTCGCCGGGGTGCACGCCCACCCGGTCCCCGGCCAGGTCCTCCAGCCGCCGGCCGACGTCGTCGCGGCGCTCGCCCAGCGCGGTGGCGTCGGGCCGCAGGACGGTGGGCAGGTGCCCGGCGGCGGCGGAGAGCGCGGCGTCGGCGACGCCGAGGGACAGCGCGGTCTGCAGCAGCAGCATCGCCGGGCGGCACACGGCCATGAAGGCGGCCAGGTCCTCGCTGAGCACCTGCCCGGGCCCGACGGCGACGCCGTCGAGGTGCAGGCCCCCGGTGCCGGTGCCGCGCAGGCCGAGCAGGTCGTGCGGCCCGGTCGGCGTCACGCCGGCGTCGGTGCGCCGGAACAGCACGACCACGCGTCCCTCGTCGGCGGTCCGCGCGGGGCTCACGACGACGGCGTCGTCGAAGAGGTTGGACGCCCAGCCGACGGTGCCCGACAGCCGCCAGCCCGCGCCGTCGCGGACCGCGGTGATGGGCAGCGTGCCGGTGCCGGCGAGGTCGGCCACCGCCGGGGCGAGCGCGGTGGCCCCGGGCACGGTCCCGGCGCGCAGCTCGGCGACCAGCCCGGTCAGCGGCTCCGGCGGCGGGCAGCAGCGCAGGTACTCCAGCACCATGCGCTGCGACCACGCGGCGAACGCGGTGGCCAGCGACACCGCCGCGAGCTGGCGGAGCATCCGCACCGAGGCCAGCAGCGCGACGGTCGGGTCGTCGTCGTCCGCGCCGAACGCGCCGACCTCCCCGAGCCGGCGCAGGGCGGGGCGGACGTCGGCCCGGCCGGTGTCGAGGTCGTCTGCCGTGGCACCAGGGGCCGTCGTCGTCGTCATGGCCCCTGCCTACCCCGCACCGGCCCCCGACGCGCGAGATCCCGTGATCTCGTCCGCCCCGGGGACCGGAGGCGTGCGAGATCACGGGATCTCGACGGGAGGGGAACCGGACTACAGGCGCACGTACAGGCGCAGCGTCACGTACGCGGCGACCGCGGCCAGGCCGACGCCGGCGGCACCGATGACCGGGGCGATCGTGGCGATCGCGCCCCAGTCGACCGGCGGGATGATGCCGGCCTTGATCGGCCCGGCCAGCGTCTTGTCGACGAAGAGCACCTTGGTGAGCACCAGGCCGCCGACAGCGAGCAGCGCACCGATCAGCCCGGCGAGCGCCGCCTCGAGGATGAACGGCAGCTGGGTGTACCAGCGCGAGGCGCCGACCAGCCGCATGATGTTGGTCTCGTTGCGGCGGTTGAACGCGGCCAGCTGGATCGTGTTGGAGATCAGCAGCAGGGCCGCCAGTGCCTGCACCACCGCCACGGCGATCGTGGCGTTGCGCGCGCCGTTGAGCAGGCTGAACAGGCGGTCGAGGAAGTCGCCCTCGTCGCGCACCTGGTCGACGCCGTTCTGCCCGTTGGGGAACTCCGCGGCGATGACCTCGTAGCGCTCGGGGTTGACCAGCTCCACGCGGAAGCTCTCCGGCAGCGCGTCCGGCGGCGTGTTCTCGACCAGCTCGGGCTGCTGGGAGAACTGCTGCTGGAAGCGGGCGTAGGCCTCCTCCTTGGACTCGTACAGGTAGTTCGCGACCTCGGGCGAGTCCGACAGCTGGGCCTCGATGGCGCTGCGCTGCTCGTCGGTGACGTCGTCGGCCAGGAAGATGGAGACCTGCACCTTGTCGTAGTAGATCTCCTTCATGTCGGAGATCATCCCGGCGATGAGCAGGCCGGTCCCCATGAGACCGAGCGAGATGGCCGTGGTCAGGATCATCGCGACCGTCATGGTCAGGTTGCGACGCAGCCCGGTGGCCACCTCGGAGAGGACGAAGTTGACGCGCATGGATTCCCTGTCGTGAGGTGCAGGTCGAGGTGAGCGGAGGGGTGCTCTACCGGCCGACGCCGTAGACGCCGCGCGTCTGGTCGCGGGTGATCTGGCCACCGTTGAGCTCGATGACGCGGCGGCGCATCGAGTCGACGATGTGGTAGTCGTGCGTCGCCATGATCACGGTGGTGCCGGTGCGGTTGATCCGCTCCAGCAGCAGCATGATCCCCTCGCTGGTCTCCGGGTCGAGGTTGCCGGTGGGCTCGTCGGCGAGCAGCACCAGCGGCCGGTTGACGAACGCGCGGGCGATCGCGACCCGCTGCTGCTCACCACCGGAGAGCTCGTGCGGCAGGCGGTTGGCCTTGCCCTCGAGGCCGACCATCTCCAGCACCTCGGGCACGACCCGCTTGATCGTGCGGTGCGGCTTGTTGATGACCTCGAGGGCGAAGGCGACGTTCTCCGACACCGTCCGGTTGCGCAGCAGCCGGAAGTCCTGGAAGACGCAGCCCATCGTGCGGCGCAGCTTGGGCACCTGCCACTTGCTCATCGTGTTCAGCGTCTTGCCGTTGACCGTGACCGTCCCGCGGGTCGGGTCGTCCTCCTTGAGCAGCAGCCGGAGGAAGGTCGACTTGCCGGAGCCCGAGGAGCCGATGAGGAAGACGAACTCGCCCTTGTCGATCTCCGTCGACACGTCATCGAGGGCCGGCCGTGCGCTGGCCGGGTAGAGCTTGGTGACGTGTTGCAATTCGATCACGAGGGGCCACGGTACCTGCCCGGAACCGCACGATGGTCGGTTCTCGCGGAGACGCACCGGCGCTTCTTGCCGACCCGCCCTCCTACCCAGCGGGATCGCCCGGGCAACCTCGTCAGGCTGTGACCGAGCCGACCCTAGTTCGCCGGGACGGCCTCCTGCTGGCGGCGCCACCGGATGCCGGCCTCGATGAAGGAGTCGATGTCGCCGTCGAGGACCGCCGACGTGTTGCCGGTCTCCTGCTCGGTGCGCAGGTCCTTGACCATCTGGTACGGGTGCAGGACGTAGGAGCGCATCTGGTTGCCCCAGCTGCTCCCCTCCCCCTTGAGCGCGTCCATCTCGGCGCGCTGCTCGGCCTGGCGGACGGCCAGCAGCCGCGCCTGCAGGACCCGCAGCGCCGCGGCGCGGTTCTGGATCTGGCTCTTCTCGTTCTGGCAGGACACGACGATGCCGGTGGGCAGGTGGGTGATCCGGACGGCGGAGTCGGTGGTGTTCACGCTCTGCCCGCCGGGGCCCGAGGACCGGAAGACGTCGATCCGGATCTCGTTCTCCGGGATGTCGACGTGGTCGGTCTGCTCGACGACGGGCAGCACCTCGACGCCGGCGAAGGACGTCTGCCGCCGGCCCTGGTTGTCGAACGGCGAGATGCGCACCAGCCGGTGGGTGCCCTGCTCGACCGAGAGCGTGCCGTAGGCGTAGGGCTGCTTGACCGCGAAGGTGGCCGACTTGATCCCGGCCTCCTCCGCGTAGGAGGTGTCGTAGACCTCGACGGGGTACCTGTGCCGCTCGGCCCAGCGCAGGTACATCCGCATGAGCATCTCGGCGAAGTCGGCCGCGTCGACGCCGCCGGCCTCCGAGCGGATGGTCACCAGCGCCTCGCGGGAGTCGTACTCGCCGTTGAGCAGCGTGCGGACCTCGAGCTCGTCGATCTCCTTGCGGAGCGCGTCCAGCTCCCGCTCGGCCTCGGCGGTGACGGCCTCGTCGGACTCCTCCTGGGCCATCTCGTGCAGCACGCCGACGTCGTCGAGCCGGCGGCGCAGCTCCTCGACCCGCCGCAGGTCGCCCTGCAGGTAGGAGAGCTTGGAGGTCAGCGCCTGCGCGGCCTCGACGTCGTTCCAGAGGTCGGGCGCGGCGGCCTGTTCCTGCAGCTCGGCGACCTCGCGGCGCAGCCGCTCGACGTCGAGGACGGACTCGATGCTGGAGAGGGTCGTGTCCAGTTCGTCCAGGACGACGGAGAAGTCTGCGGCCACAGCGATCCAGGGTAGTGCGCTCTCGTCCAGGGGTACCGGCAGCGCATGGAGGAACCTCGCCGGAAGCGGACCCGCGAGGAGTACGAGCAGGGGCTCCCCGGCTACCACGACCCGACCGCGGGGATCGGCGGCGCGGCCCCCGCGCAGTCGGCGCTGACGCTGCGCCTGGTGCTGGCCGCCTTCGGCCTGGTGTTCTGCCTCGTCGCCGGGATCCTGTGGCTGGCCACCGACCTGCCCGCCTGGCCGGCGGTGCTGCTGTTCGTCTTCGCCGCGGTCGCGATCGTGGACCTGGTGGTCGTGGCCCGCAGGAAGCTCCGGGGCGAACCCGGCTGAGTCGGGAACGTGTCGGCGGTCACGGCGGTTGCAGCCGCACGTCGACCGCCGACCGGGAGGAGCGCGGGGTGCGCGCCGTCGTGTACACGGAGTTCGGGGAGCTCGACGTGCTGCACGTCGGGGAGGTGGAGGAGGTGCACGCCGGGCCGGGGCAGGTGCGGATCGGCGTCCGTGCGGCGGGCGTCAACCCGTTCGACTGGAAGGTGGTCACCGGCCTGATGGCCCGCGGCGAGCGGCCCGCCGGGCCGACCGTGCCGGGCGTGGAGGCCGCCGGGGTGGTCGACGAGGTCGGCGAGGGCGTGCACGGCGTGCAGGCCGGCGACCCGGTGTTCGGCCTCGGTGGGGCGACGGCGGCCGAGCACGCCGTGCTGCGCGCCTGGGTGCCGAAGCCGCCGGAGGTGTCCTTCGAGGTCGCCGCGGGGCTGGCCGTGGCCGGGGAGACCGCCGTCCGGGTGCTCGACCTGCTCGGCCTGCCGCCGGGGCGCACGGTCGTCGTCGACGGCGCGAGCGGCGGCGTCGGCACCGCGACCGTGCAGGTCGCCGTCAGCCGCGGGCTCGGGGTGATCGGCACGTCGTCGGCGACCAACGCCGACTTCGTGCGCTCGCTCGGCGCGCTGCCCACCACCTACGGCGAGGGTCTGGTCGAGCGCGTGCGGGAGATCGCGCCCGACGGGGTCGACGGGGCGGTCGACACCGCGGGCCGGGGGTCGGTGCGCGACCTGGTCGCGCTCACCGGCGACCCGGGGAGGGCAGGCGGCCAGCCGCTCCTCGACGAGGGTCCGCGTGTAGCCGGCCAGCCAGTCGGCGTCCGGACCGGTGACGACGACCTCGCAGCACTCGACGCTGTCCACCTGCCCATCGTGGGGTGCGTGCCCGGGGGCGCGCGGGGTAGGGCCCGCCCATGAGCGACGACCTGACACTCGACATCGACGGCGAGCAGTACGTGCTGCGGCAGGGCGGCGAGGGCCTGCAGGTGGGCCGCCGCAACGGCGGCGACGTGGCCTGGCTCGACGACGTCGACCCGGCACTGCTGCCCGAGGACGCCCGCGCGGCGCTCAGCGAGGGCGACTCCTCCAACGAGTCGCTGCGCGTCGCGATCAGCGGGATCGTGCAGGCCGAGGTCGAGCGCGGCGGCTGACCCGGACGCCCGTGCGGGCGGCCACCGCGGTCGCGGTCACGGCCTAGGGTGCCGCCGTGACCGCGACCCGTGAGGACGAGACCCTCCGCGGCGACGACCGCTGGGGTGAGGACCTCTCCGGCGAGTCGTTCGTGCGCTGCACCTTCCTCGACGTCGACCTGTCCGAGACGACGTCGGTGGGCGCGACCTTCGAGGACTGCACGTTCACCGACTGCCGGTTCTCCGCCGGCCGGCACGAGGCCTCGGCGTTCCGCGGCTGCCGGTTCACCGCGTGCTCGTTCACCACCGCGGAGTTCACCGACTGCACGTTCCTCGGCAGCGCCTTCGCGTCGTGCTCGCTGCGGCCGCTGCGGGTGAGCGGCGGCGACTGGTCCTTCGTGTCCCTCGTCGACGCCGACCTGCGCGGCGCTGTGTTCGCCGGCGTGAAGCTGCGCGAGGCCGACCTGCGCGGCGCCGACCTCACCGGGGCCACCGTCACCGGCGCCGACCTCTCGGCCGCCGCGCTCGAGGGCAGCCGCTGGGCCGGCGCGGACCTGCGCGGCAGCGACCTGTCGGCGTTCGACCCGCGCGAGCTGCCGCTGGACGGTGCCCTCATCCGCGCCGAGCAGGCCGTCGTCCTCGCGCAACTGCTGGGGCTGCGCGTCGGCTGAGGGGCCGGCGCGAGGCGTCAGTCGGTGACGAGGTCGGCGGCCGACTCGGGCCACCACTGGCCGGCCGGCGGGCCGCCGCCGCAGGTGCCGTCGGAGTCGCCGGGCTGCTTGACCCACAGCAGCGCGTCGAGCCGGGGGGCGTCGGGCGACGTCGTCGGCGGCTCGCCCAGCGCCCGTCCCGGCGGGTTGCACCAGCGGCCCTCGCCGCCGGGCGCGTCCTCGGGCGGGCCGGCGCCGTTGCGGCTGGTGTCGATCACGAAGTGGGCGACGAGGGTGCCGGCGGGCGCCCCCTCCTCCAGCTGCTCGGACAGCGCCAGGCCGTACTCCGCGTTGGCCTCGGTGGTCTCGTAGTTGGAGACGTTGAGGGCGAACCCGTCGGCCACGTCGACCCCGCTCTTGCGCAGGGCGTCGGCGAGCGCCGGCAGGTCGTCGATCCAGTCGGCGTTGCCGGCGTCGAGGTAGATGCGCGTCTCCGGCTGCCGGTCGAGGATCGCGACGGCCTGGGAGAGCAGGTCGTAGCGCGCGGCGGAGTCGACGCCGTCGCAGCCGGCCACCGCGTGCGGCACGGCGTCCGGCTCCAGGACGACCACCGCGGGGCGGTCGGCGAGCGCCGCGGCGAAGCTGCCGATCCACTCCAGGTAGGCGCCGGCGTCGGCGGCGCCGCCGGCGGAGTAGAGACCGCAGTCGCGCCCGGGCAGGTTGTAGGCCACCAGGACCGGCATCCGGTCCTCCTCGGCTGCGGCCCGGGAGATCCGCTCCACCACCGGGTACGGGTTGTCGGGGCTGGCGATCCAGACGGCGGTCGGCTGCTCGGCCAGCGGCGCGAGCGCCTCGGCCTCCTCGGTCCGCCCGGCGGCGCGGGCCTCGCTCACGGCGGCCGGGCCGTGCCCGGTGGGGTCGAGCCAGAGCTCCTCCCCCGCGAGCCGGCTGGACTCCTGCGGGGCGGCGGTGGCGGTCGCGGTCGCCGTGCCGTCGCCGCTCCCGCCGTCAGCGCTCCCGCCGCCGCTGCCGTCCGACCCGTTCCCGCAGGCGACCGCGGTGCCGGCCACGGCGGCCAGGACCGCGGCCCGCACCGAGCGCCGCCGGTGGAGACGGGTCCTCACGCGACGTGCACCCAGCGGGCCGGCGAGGGGACGCCGTCGGAGTCGAGCACCACCAACATGTACCAGCCGGAGGGGGTCAGCCCCTCCTCCTCGGGCACGGTGAGCTCGACCGTGCCGCTGCCGCAGCAACCGTCCGGGCAGTGCTGGCCGCCGTCGGCGGCGGTGTGGCCGGTCGCGCCCTCGGGACAGGACGCGGGCGCGACGTCGAGGGCCACCGACCGCTGCTCGGTGTCGGTCTGGTGGGTCACGGCGCTGGGCCGCATGAGCCGCGCCTCCGCGACCTCGGCCCCCTCGACGGTGACGGAGAAGCCGGTCCCCCGCGTGACCTCCTCCGGGGCGTCGGCGATGGCCGGCCGGTCCCCGGCGAACAGGTACGGCGGGGAGTAGATCTCGATCCGCGTCTCGAAGGTGCCGGTGCGGGTCTCCTCCGCGTCGGCGAACAGCGGGTCCGACCCCATGGTCATCACCCGCCCGTCGGGCAGCAGGATCGCCGTCGCGTGGTAGTTCCGGCCGATGAAGTTGCGGGCCGCCTCGTCGAGCTCGCCGGTCTCCGGGTCGTAGATCGTCGTCAGGTGGAGGTCGCTCTCCTCGTTGCCGCGGTAGTCGACCGACCCGCCGGTGAGCAGGGTGGTGTCGTCGGGCAGCGTGACGGCGTTGAGGTAGCGCACCGGGCTCGGGTAGTCCGGCGCCGGCTCGTAGCGCGGGGCCTCCTCGTCGAGGTCGACCACGTTGAAGCGCGCCGTCGACTCCGGGCTGTCGCCGACCAGGCCGCCGCCGACGATCCCGACCCGCTGGTCCTGCACCGGGGCGAGGAAGAACGACGCGCTGGTCTCGTTGTACTCGGGGTCCTCGAGGCCCGGGACGTCCTGCCAGGTGTTGTCGCGCAGGTCCCAGATCCCGGGCTGGCGCCCCTCCTCGGCCGGGCCGTAGCCGGTGTTGGAGCCGCTGTAGAAGACGCGCTGACCGTCCTCCAGCCGGAACAGCGCCGGGTAGGTCGGGAAGTAGCGGAAGAGGTCCGGCTGGTCGGTCCAGGTCCGGGTGGCCGGGTCGTAGATCTCGTTGTCGCCCGGGAGGATCCGGCCGTACTCGTCCAGGCCGGACACGGCCAGCACCCGGCCGCCGTCCAGGCCGATCAGGGTCGGGTACCAGCGCGCCTCGTCGAGCCGGCCGGTGCGCCGGTAGGTCTCGGTGGCGACGTCGAACTCGTAGGAGGCGTCGAGGCCCTGGAAGTTCTGCTTGTCCTTCGTGATGCCGGCGCCGCGGGCGTGGACCTCCCCGCGGTGCCGCGCCGGGAGGTCGGGCACGCCGAACGTGCGCTCCTCCTCGACGACGTACTCGTCGCCGGTGCCCTCGGCCTCCACCCACACGTCGGCGACGCCGTCCATGTCCGAGCCGTCGGGCATCTCGTGCGCGGCGGGCAGCCGGACCTCCTCGGTGGAGGTGTAGGTCAGGCCGCTGACGGTGAACGGGGTGCCCACGGGCAGGGTGAGCGGCTCGTCGTGCTGGTTGGTGAGCGACAGGACGCCGGCGGCCCGGTCGACCTGCTCCTCGAGCCGCTCGTAGCGGCGGGTGCCGCCGGCGATGAGCAGGTTGCCGTTGGGCAGGTAGGCGTGCCCGCCGCAGAAGAGGTCCTCGGGGGTGGGCACCTCCTTGGTGTCGCCGGTGACCGGGTCCCAGACGATCGAGCGGAAGGTGCCCGCCTCGAACCGCTCGGCGTTGTTGCCCGAGCCGGCGATCAGCAGGACCTTGCCGGTGGGCAGCAGGGCCGAGTGGATCGCCGACAGCCGGTACTCCTCCGGCAGCTCGACGGTCTCCCAGAAGCCGTACTGCGCCTTGTAGTCGTCCTGGTTGCGCTGGAAGTCGTAGACCAGCCGGTCGGCCACGTCGACGACGACCGGCCCGTTCGCCGCGACGACGCCCGTGACCGCGGCGCCGACCAGCGCGGCGTTGCGCAGCCGCCGCAGCGGCCCCGGCACCCGGCGGGTCATCGGAGGCTCTCCTGCGGGACGCCCGCGAGCTGGGCGGGCGCGACGACCTGGGTCACGACCTGGGTGACGGCCTGCGGAACGACCGGCAGGTCCTGCACGATGTTGCCCTCGATCCGGTGGGGAGAGGCCGCCGCCCGGCGGCCGGAGAACGTGGTGCCCAGCCAGCAGGCGACCGGGACGAGACACATGAGCGCGCTGAGGCCCGCCCAGGCGGAGACGGCGACGTGCACGTGGCCCAGCGGGAACGAGGCGACCAGCACCCCGACCAGCACGGTGCCCCAGGCCAGGTGCCGCCGGAAGACGCCGAGGTGGTCACCGGAGACAGCGCCCTTGCGGGTGACGACGAAGGCCGGCTCGCGCCGCCGCATCGCCTGCACCAGCGCCTGCACGTAGACCGGCGCCGACATCGCCGACATCGCCATGCCGGCCACGCCGGAGGAGCCCTCCTGCTCGTGCGGGCTCACGTTGTGCCGGCGGTTCCAGAAGTAGACGCCGAGGTGGAGCACCGCGGAGTTGACGTAGAGCATCAGCCAGATCTGCGCGGTGACCTGCAGGCCGCCGACGCCGGTCAGCAGGAAGGCGGTGAGGTTCAGCGCGCCCAGCACCCAGCTGACCGCCGACGACGGGTAGTAGGCCAGCAGCATCGTGTAGTGCGCCCGGCCGGCCCACGACAGCTTCCGGAACGAGCGGCGGAAGTGGCGGAGGATCGTCTGGTCGGCCCCGCAGGCCCACCGGTGCTGCTGGGTGAAGAAGTCCCGCCAGGTGGCCGGGCCCTCGCCGACGGCGAGCACGTCGGGGGTGTAGACGGACTTCCAGCGCGCGCCGGTCTCGGGGTTGTGCGCGGCGTGCCAGACGATGCTGGTGGCGGCGTCCTCGGTGATCGAGTCCTGCAGCCCGCCGATGGCGCGCAGCGCCGAGATGCGGACGGCGTTGTTGGTGCCGACGAACATCGCCGAGGCCAGCCGGTTGCCCGCGCGCTGCAGCACGCTGTGGAACATGTACTGCTGCGACTCCGCGCCCCGGGTGACGACGTTGTCGTAGTTGCCGTACACCTGCGGGCCGACGACGAAGGCGACGTCGGGGTCGCGGAAGTAGCCGACGAGCCGCTCGACCATGTTCGGCTGCGGCACGTGGTCGGTGTCGACCGACACCCAGAAGTCGTAGTCGTCGCCGTGCGCGTCGAGCCAGGCGTTGTAGTTGCCGTGCTTGGTGCGCGCCTTGAACCCGCCGCTGGGCTGGTTCCAGCGCTCGACACCCTTGCGGCTGAAGTGCCGGACGCCGAGCTCGGCGCACATCGCGCGGACGGCGGCGTCGTCGCCCTCGTCGAGCAGCCACACGTCGAGCGGGCCGTCGTAGCGCATCCGCAGCGCCCCCTCGAGGGTGCCGCGCACCATCTCCAGCGGCTCCTTGCCGGGGACGATCGTGGTGAGGAAGGCGACCCGCTGGCCGGCCAGGGGGGTCATCGGGACCGGGTCGCGCGCGTTGAGCGTGGCCAGCGCCAGGGTGACGACGTTGACCATCTGCAGCAGCCCGATGACGGCGACGCTGCCCAGCAGCACGACCGCGAGCACCGAGCGCCAGTCGCCGACCCACTCGGGGTGGTGCGCGGGGAGCATCAGCCAGATCAGGAAGACCAGCTCGAAGGTGAAGGCGCCGAGGACCAGCAGCCGCGCGCGGACCCGGGCCCAGCCACGGGTGACCGGCCGGAAGCGGACGCGGCCGTCGGCCGGCGGCTCCTGCAGCGGCCCGGCGAGCTCGCTGAACTCCTCGTACGGGTAGGCAGCGGCCTCAGACACGCCGGGACGTGACCAGGAGGCTGCCTCCTTCCCGGTCGGACACCAACGGGTGCGTCGCAGCCCGGCGGGGCACGGCGGTCTGGGGCAAGGCGGACCCAATCGTGAGACGGCGGTCGGGCGGTGCACGCGGCGCAGCGCCGGCGGAGGAGGCCGGCGGACGGAGGGACCGTGGCGTGCCTCAGTGAGGGACTCCGTCCCAGCGCGCCTCTGCGTGGGTCGGATCCGACCGGTCCGTTCCGTACAGCATCGGTGGATGCCGCGACGGACGGTAACCAGAGCCGATCGGCGGAGGCCAACTGATCACACGTTCGGGACCGTGTCGGCCTCGTTATAGGGGTGTCGGTCACCTCTCCCTCGGGCGACGCTCACGCTGCGTGACATCGGTGGTCCGTGCGTGCGACCTCCCTACAGGGCCCCCGCCGCCGCTACCCTCCCCGGCCCGTGACCCGACCCCCGGTGGCCGCCCGCATCCGCGGCCGCGCCGCCCTCGACCCGCGGGACCGGGAGGACGCGCGGCGCGGGCACCCCGCCGTCGACCTCACCGCGTTCGCGCGGGCCCGCGGCCTGCAGCCGCTGGGCAGCCAGAACCCCAGCGGCTACACCGCCGTGATGCCGATGGAGCCCGAGCTGCAGTCCAACGTCGTGCGCGGTCAGGTCGGCACCCGCGACGCCGTCCTGTGGCACTGGCGCTACCCGTGGCCGCTGGACGACGACGGCCCGGTCGGCTCCTACGCCTTCTCCGGCGTGGCCTCCGCGGCGCGGTCGGGCTGGCGCTCGTTCCTCGGCATCGGCGTCGACGACGACCAGTACGTCGGCGTCCCCTGCACCGGGGCGGCCGCGCTCGTACCGGAGGCCGGGCTGCTCCCCCCGCTCCGCATCGCCTGCGGTCCGGGCGCGCGGCAACCGCCCCGGCGGGCGGTGGACCTCGGCCCGTCCGGCCTGCCCGGCGCCGCGCTGGACGCCGACGGCCCGCTGCCGGAGGGGACCGCCGCGGCGCTGGTGCGGGGACCGCTCGGTGCGGTGGTGCGCGCCGGGTCGCGGTGGCCGCTGTTCGACGTCGGCTACCGGTTCGGCACGGTGGTGCTGCGCCGCAACGGCTACCTGGCCGACGAGCGCGACCTCGACGGGCTGCTGCGGATGGCCGTCGACGCGGCGGACGGGCTGGCCGGGCTGGCGCGGCCGCTGACGTCGCCGCGGCCGGTCGAGGAGCCGCTGCCGGCCCCGGGACCCGACCCGCTGCCGCACCGGCTGGTCCCGCCGGCCGCGCAGCTCGAGGCGGTGCACGCGCTCGCCCGCCGGTTCGGGCTGACGCCGGAGGACCCGCTGGCCTACACCGCCGCCTTCCCCACCAACCCGGTCCCGGGCACCGCGTGGGCGGTGCTGCGCGGGGCGCTGCCCGGCCTCCCGCCGACGACCCGGCTGGCGCTGCACACCGAGGCGCCGGTGCGGGAGGTGAACACCGGCCGCACCGCGCTGGTGCTGCCCGCCGGCGACGCCGCGCCCACGCCGCGCGGTGGGGTGCGCATCGACTCACCGGGAGCCCCGCTGCGCCTGGCGGTGTACGACGGGCTGTGGACGTTCTCGGTGCTGCGGCACCGGCCGCTGGACCTCGGCGACGTCGACCTGCTGCTGTCGGCGGGCGCGGACCTGGCGCGGCGGACCGGCGCGCTGCCCGCCTGAGCGGGCGCCCCTGCAGGGACCTCCGACCCTCTTCCGGGCCCCGCGCCGGTCCTAGCGTCGGGTCCGGACGCCGGCGCGTCGGCGTCCGGACGCCGGTCTCCGTGGCCGGTCGCTCCGGGGAGTCCCCATGAGCACACCCGTCGACCACCCCACCCCCTCGTCCGAGGGACCGGAGCCGGCCGCCGGCCGGACCGCCCAGCACACCGACGAGGACGACTACGCGAACAAGCGCGGCATCGAGGACCGCAGGTGGCTGCTGGCCATCGTGGTCATCGGCTTCATCGTGCTGGCCTTCGTCGGCATGTTCGTGCTGACCGCCCTGGGCGGCGGCACCGACTACGTGCCCTGGAACGAGTGAGGCCCCTGCCGGCGCGGGCGCGCGCCGGCAGGTACCCGTCACGCAGGCCCGAACCCGATCCGGACGCCCTCGTCACGTCGCCATGACGCGAGGGAGGGCCGGATCCCACGCTTGCCACGCGCGCGCACGCGCGAGGAGGTCACGTCATCGCATCGTCGTCCTGGCGTCTTCAGGAGGAGCCCAGTGACAGGGCTCACACCTGTTCGCTTGGACCAAGGAGAAGACGATGCGCATCCGAACCCTCACTGCTGCAACCGCTCTGGCCGCGGGAGCGACCGTCGGCCTGGCGGCCCCGGCTGCCGCGCAGCCGCCGGACCAGTCGGGCCTGGTCAACGTCAACATCTCCGATCTGGATGTACAGATCCCGATCGGGATCGCCGCGAACATCTGCGACGTCGACGTCGCCGTCCTCGTGCAGGACCTGCTCGACGATGCCGCCCAGTGCGACGCCGTGGCCACTCCCAACGCCGTCATCACGAGGCCGGCGGACGACGGCGCCCCCGGCACCCAGGAGGGGCTCGTGAACGTCAACGTGTCGAACATCGCCATCCAGGCCCCCATCGGCGTCGTCGCCAACGTCTGCGACGTGAACGTCGCCGTGCTGGTCAGCGGACTGGTCGACGACTCAGCGCCCTGCACGGGCAGCGCCGACCCGGACTCGACGATCACCCTGGTCTGACGGGTTCCACCTCCCGGCGGCGACCCCGCCGGGAGGTGGCCCGGTCACTGCTGGGCGGCGAACCGCTCGTCGAGCAGGCGGTTGACGCAGCCCTCGGCCTCGGTGACGGCGGAGGCGTTCTCCCCACTCGGGCACCGGTCGAACGAGCTGCGGGCGACGCCCAGTGCGATGTAGGCGACGGAGATGTCGTAGTCGAGCTGGTCGAAGCTGCTGACGGTCGGGCTCATGACGACCTCCTGGCGTTCGGTGCCTGTGAGCTGCACGTTAAGACGCAGGTGTGACGGTTTTGATGCGCCGATGTCATCGGCAGATGGCGATCCGTTCCGTCCGGCCCTCCCTCCCCCTAGCGTCGGCGCCGACCCACCGGAGGACGACGGAAGGCGGACCCATGACCGGTACGACGACCCTCACGCGCGAGCGGGCCGACCTCGTCGAGTCGCTGCGGAGGCACCGGGCCTTCCTGCGGTTCACCGTCCGCGACCTGACCGACGAGCAGGCGCAGCGGCGGCCGACCGCGAGCGCGCTCAACCTGGCCGGGCTGGTCAAGCACGTGGCGGCCACGGAGGCCGGCTGGGTGCGCTTCGCCGAGGGCGGCGCGGAGGCGATGCACCGCAACTGGGGCCCCGACGCCGCGACCCGGCACTGGCACCTCGCGCCTGGGGAGACGCTGGAGGACGTGCTGACGGAGTACGAGGCGGTCGCCCGGCACACCGACGAGCTCGTCGCCACGCTGCCCGACCTCGACGCCGAGCACGCGCTGCCCGACGCCCCCTGGTTCGAGGCGGGCGCCCGCTGGTCGGTCCGCCGGGTGTTCCTGCACGTCATCGCGGAGACCGCGCAGCACGCCGGCCACGCCGACATCCTGCGCGAGTCGATCGACGGCCAGAAGACGATGGGCTGACCGGCCGTCCTCAGCGGTCGACGTCGCGGTCGGTCCCGACAACGGGTCATCACAGGCAGTGCAGCGCTTGCAGCGCTAAAGTGCATGCATGGCGACCATCCAGATCCGGGACGTGCCCGAGGACATCCACCGGACCTACCGCCGACGCGCCGCGGACGCCGGCAAGAGCCTGCAGGAGTTCCTCCTGGCCGAGCTCATCGCGGGTGCGCGTGCGCAGACCCCGGCCGAGGTGGTGGCGGAGGTCCGGGAGCACCTGGAGCGGAGCGCCGGTGCGGGCTTCAGCCCCATGTCCTCGGCCGACCTCGTCCGCGCCGACCGCGACAGCCGGTGAGGGTCCTCGACGCGTCCGTGGTCATCGACGCCATGGCCGTCGCCGGACCTGCCGGGGACAGCGCCCGGCGCCTCGTCTCGGAGGAGTCATGGCTGCACCTGCCGTCGATGGCCGGTGCGGAGATCACCTCGGCGCTGCGGAGCATGGTCCTCCGCGGCGTGCTGAGCGCCGGTGACGCCCGCGTGGCCGCGGTCCGCGCGTCACGACTCCGAGCTCGGCGCTATCCGTTCGAGCCCTTCCTCGCGAGGGTGTGGGACCTGCGCGACAACGTGACCGTCTACGACGCCTGGTACGTCGCGCTGGCCGAGTCCCTCGATGCACCCCTGGTCACCGCGGACGACCGGCTACGCCGCGCCGACGGTCCACGCTGCGAGGTCCTCAGCCCCGAAGAGGCCCTCGTCGGCAGGTGATCGTGGCAGCACAGTGAGCTGTGAGCCGGCTCAGCGGTCGACGTAGCGGTCGATCTCGACGACGAACTGCCCGGTGGCGGTGTTGGCGTCGACGAACTCCGGCAGCAGCGGGATCCGCACCGTCACGGTGGCGCAGACGGAGAACTCCTCCCCGGGCGCCAGCGTCGGCGCGTACCCGCCCGCCCCGTCGTCGCACGCGACGCCGGCCGGTACGAAGGACAGCCGCACGTCGGTGGCGTCCACCGACTGGTCGGCCACGGCCAGCTGCGCCGCCCGCTCGGCCCGCGCCAGCCCGGAGCCGGCGTCGGGCGCGGTGGCCAGCGCCCGCCCGGCCTCCCGCGCGGCCGCCGTCGCCGCGAACACCCCGCGCTGCACCGCCGAGAACCCGGCGACGACGTAGACCAGCGGCACGAACACCACCAGCGCGACGAACACGAACTCGACGATCGCCGACCCGCGCTCGCCGCCGCGCAGACGCGCCCGCAGCCACCTCACGCGGCCTCCTCCACCGCGCGGCCGGTGACGTCGAGCGGCAGCAGGTCGCCCAGCCCCGCCAGCAGCGTCGGCACCGCGCCGGTGCAGCGCACGCTCACCAGCACCAGGCCGGTGCCGTCGACCCCCTCCGCCGCGGTGCACACCAGTCCCACGGCGGTGCCGGCCGACGTCGCCCGCGCCACCGTGGCCAGCGTCCGCCCGGTGGCGGCGCCGGTGGGCACGTCGGCGTTGGCCGCGTACCGGGCGCCCTCCTGCGCGCTGGCCGTCACCACGTTGCGGACGTGCACGTAGACGGCCACCTGCAGCACCGCCAGCAGCAGCACGACGACGAGCACCGAGACCAGCACGAAGTCGACGACCGCGCTGCCCCGCTCGCGGTCGTCGACCTCAGCCACCGGCCGTGACGGAGGCCAGCGCGTTCTGCACCGCCGACACGATCGCCTCGCGGAACGGCACGAGGATGGCCAGCACGAGCGCCGCCGTCATCACGGTGATCATCACCCAGCCGGGGACGTCGCCCCGCTCGGGATCGTCGTCCCGCAGCCGCGCGGCCACCCCCCTCGTCAGCGTCGCCGTCAGTGTGAGCAGCCAGGCCCAGGCCCGCATGCGTCGTCCTCCTCCGTTGTGCGCCGGCGCTCAGCGCGCCAGCGAGACGATGCTGATCAGCCCCGGGAACAGGGCGAACAGGACGGTGACCGGCAGCACCAGGAAGACGACCGGCACCATCATCTGGATCTCCTTGCGGCCGCCGGCCTCGAGCAGCCGGCGCTTGCCGGCCTCGCGGACGTCGGCGGCCTGCGCGCGCAGCACCTCGGCCAGCGGGGTGCCGCGCTCGATGGCCACGAGCAGGCCGTCGACGAAGCGGGCGAGCGCGTCGACCGACGTCCGGTCGGCCACCTGCTGCAGGGCCGTGACCAGGGGGACGCCGGCCCGCGCGCGGCCGAGCGCGCCGCCGAGCTCGCGGGCCAGCTCGCCCCCCGACAGCCGCGTCACCCGGGCGATCGCCGCCGCAGGCCCCTCCCCCGCGGTCACCGCGAGCGCCAGCAGCTCGGCGACGACCGGGAACTCTGCGAGCAGCAGGTCCTCGCGCCGGCGCACCTGCTGGGTGAGCCACCAGTCGCGGCCGAGGACGCCGCCGAGCAGCCCGGCCAGGCACAGCAGCGCCACCGACAGCACGTTGACGCCGCCGGCCAGCAGCGAGCCGACCGCGGCCACCAGCGCGGCGCCGAGCAGGCCGAGCCCGCCCCACACGACCTGCTCGACGCGGAGGTCCTCGACGGTCTGCTCGGCGCCCAGGGCGTCCAGGCGGCGCCGGACGGCGGCGCGCCCGCCGAGCACGCGGTCGACGAACCGGGCGCCGTCGGCGACCACCGGGCCGAACACGCGGCGCGCGGCGGTGAGCAGGCCCGGCTCGGTCGCCGTCCCGAGCAGCCGCGACGGCGGCGGAGTGTCGTGCACGTAGGGCGCGAGCCGGTCGACCAGCCGCACCGCGCGGAACGGCGGCGCGAAGGAGACGACCAGCAGCACTCCAACTGCGGCGACTCCGCCGAGCAGCATCCCGAAGAGCGTCACTGGAGCACCCGCACGTCCTGCGGCAGCCGCCCGATGCGCATCATCAGCCGGTACGCGACGAGGCAGACGGCGCCGCCGCCGACCAGCAGCGCGGTGCCGAGCGGGGTGTCGTAGGCGGCCAGCGTCGTCGACTGGGTCGCGAGCAGCAGGAGCACCACCCACGGCGCGCCGACGGCGAGCCGCGCGGCCTGCACCACCCAGCCCTGCCGGGTCTCCAGCTCGGCGCGGGCGCGGGCGTCCTCGCGGAGGAAGCCGGCCAGCGTCCGCAGCACCCGGCCGAGATCGGAGCCGCCGACCTCCCGGGCCACCCGCAGCGTCTCGACGATGCGGTCGCCCACCGGGTCGGCGAGGTCGGCCTTGAGCCGGTCGAGGCCCTCGCCGAAGCGCCCGCTGGAGCGGTGGTCGGCGGCGAAGCGGGCGAACGGCGGGCGCAGCACCTCGGGGCCGCGGGTGGCCAGCGCCGCCAGCGACTCGGGCAGCGACAGCCCGGCGCGCACGGCCGAGGCCAGGTTGTCGACCACCTCGGGCCACACCTCGCGCAGGTCGGCCCGCCGGCGCGCGGCCAGCCGCCGCACCTGCGCGTGCGGCAGCGCGGCGGCGAAGACGCCGAAGGCGAGGCTGACGGTGACCGTGCCGGTGGTGAGCAGGACGACGACGAGCGCCAGCACCCCGAGCGCGACCTGCAGCGCGACCAGCTGGGCGGGGTTGATGCCGGTCAGCCCGGCCTCGGCCAGCAGCCGCGCCCGGCGTCCCGGCCCCCGCGGGGTCGTGCTGCGCCGCGGCGCGCGGGGCCCACTGCGCCAGACGAGCAGCAGACCCACGCCGAGCAGAAGCCCGAGCAACGCGCCGGTCAGCTCCACGACGACGTCCCGAGCAGCGCGGCGAGGTCGAACCCGGCGGCGGCGAACCGCTCGGGGTGGGGCGGGAAGCCGTCGGCGCGGACCAGCCGGCCCTCCCGGGTGGTGAAGACGTCGGCCAGCTCGATCACGCCGTCCTCGGCCCGCCCGGGCACCGCCACGACCTCGCGCACCCGGCGCTGCCCCGAGGCCTCCGTGGCCACGTGCACGACCAGGTCGACGCTGGCCGCGACCGTGGGGACGACGAAGGCGTGGCCGATGTTGTCGCCGGCCAGCAGCGGCAGCGTGCACATCTTCACCACGGCCTCGCGGGCACTGTTGGCGTGCAGCGTGCACATTCCCGGCAGCCCGCTGTTGAGCGCGATCAGCAGGTCCAGGCACTCCTCCTGCCGCACCTCGCCGACGACGATCCGCGAGGGCCGCATCCGCAGCGCCTCCTTGACCAGCCGCCGCAGCGGGATCTCGCCGGCACCCTCGAGGTTGGGCTGGCGGGTCTGCATCGCGACGACGTCGGGCAGCGGCACCCGCAGCTCGAAGACCTCCTCGCAGGTGATCACCCGTTCGCGGGCCGGGATCGCCGAGCAGAGGCAGTTGAGCAGCGTCGTCTTGCCCGCCTGGGTGCCGCCGGAGACGAGCACGTTGAGGCCGGCGGCGACGGCGGCCTCGAGGAAGCGCGCCGCCTGAGGGGTCAGCGTGCCGGTGGCGACCAGCTCGTCGAGGCCGTGCGCGCGCAGCACGAACTTGCGGATGTTGACGGCCATGTGCCGACGGGTGATGTCGGGGATGACCACGTGCAGCCGAGAGCCGTCGGGCAGCATCGCGTCGACGAAGGGCTGGCTCATGTCGATGCGCCGCCCCGAGCTGCGCAGCATGCGCTCGACCAGGTCGGCCAGCTCGCCGGCGCCGAGGATCGTCGTCGTCAGCTCGCTGCGGCCGCGGCGGGCCACGAACACCCGGCCCGGCTCGTTGACCCAGATCTCCTCGACCTCGGGGGCGTCGAGGTGGCGCTGCAGGGGCCCGAAGCCGGCCACCCGGTCGAGCACGTCGCGCACCACCGACTCGGCGTCGCCGATGGGCGGCAGCGCCGAGGTCAGCGACCGCTCGGAGTAGTCGGCGACGACGTCGCGCACCAGCACGCGGACCGGCGCGGGATCGCTGAACGGGTCGAGCCCGCGGCGCCGGATGAGCTCGCGCACCTCGCCGTCGACGACCTCGAGAGCGCTCGTCGCAGTCGGCACCGCACCCCCGTCTCGCCTGCCCGACCCCGTTCGGGACGACGGGACGATAGGGAGACGCGGCCGTTCCGCGGGAGGCTCGTCAGCCGATCTGTGGACAGCGCGTGCGCGGCCGGGGACCGGCGCCACCCGGTCGGGTGTCCCCCGTCAGCGGAGCAGGGCGAGTACGCGGCCGGCGGACTGGTTGGCCTGCGCCAGCATGGCGGTGCCGGCCTGCGCGAGGACCTGGCCGCGGGTGAGCGCGGTGACCTCCTCGGCCACGTCGACGTCGCGGATCCGCGACTCCGCCGCCGTCGCGTTCTCGATCGAGACGTTCAGGCGCTGCACCCCCGAGGTGAACCGGTTGTCCATCGCGCCGATCTCGGCCCGCAGGTCCGACACCCAGCCGATCGCCCGATCGAGCGCGCGCAGCGTGCCGGCGGTCCCGGCGTCCCCGGTGTAGTACGGCGTCATCGCGTGCGCGTCGGCGGCCGTCGACGTCGGGCCGGGCGTCGGCGCGGTGAAGACCAGCCCGGTCGCGGTCGCGACGAAGGGGCTGAAGGTCGTGCCGAGGGCGGCGATCGCCGCGGCGTCGAGCCGGTCGATGCGGTCCTGCACCGAGACGGCGCCGGTGTAGTCCACCGAGCTGAGGTCGAAGGTGCGCCCGCCGTAGGTAAGCGTGCCGACGAGCGCGTCGTAGCTGGTGGCGTACGCGTCGGCGGAGACGTAGTCGCCGGCCAGGAGGAGCCGCCCGGCCGACGGGGTGTTGCGGGCGGCGGGGACGGCGGCGTCCACCGTGGCGGCGGTCCCGCCGGTGTAGTGCGGGGTGAGGGCGGCGGCGTCGGCAGGGAGCGACGTCGGGCCGGGCGTCGCGCCGGTGAGCACCAGGCCCGAGCCCGACGCGGTGAAGGAGCCGGCGCCCAGCGCGGCGCCGAGCCGGTCGAGGTGGTCCTGCGCCGTGACGGCGCCCGTCCAGTCGACCGTCCCGAGGTCGAGGGTCCGGCCGTCGTACGTGACCGTCCCGGTCAGCGCGCGGAAGGCGGCGCCGGACGTGTAGTCGCCGGCCAGCGTAAGCCGGCCGGGTGCCGGGGTGCTCGGCTCCACGGCGACGGCCCGGCTCAGCGTGTGCTGCAGGCCGAGCCCGCCGGTCAGGTCGACGTCGGAGAGCCCGAGCCCGGCGACGTCGACCGCCCGGCCGGAGACGGCGAGGACGACGCGCACGGTGTCGCCGGCGTCGGCGCCGGCCTGGACCAGCCGGTCGTAGGTGCCGTCGAGCAGGGCGATGCCGTTGAACGACGTGCGGCCGGCGACGTCGTCGATCTCGGCCTTGAGCTGCTCGAACTCCGCGCGGACGGCGGCCGTCGCCTGCGCGTCGAGGAGCCCGGCGTTGCCGCCCTGCACGGCGAGGTCGCGCATCCGCCGCAGCATCGACTGGACGCCGTCGAGGGCGGCGTCGGCGGTCCGCAGCAGGCCGATGCCGTCCTGGGTGTTGCGCACGGCCTGGGTCATCCCGCGGACCTGGGCGCGCAGGCCCTCGGAGACGCCGAGCCCCGTCGCGTCGTCGGCAGCGGTGGCGATCCGCAGCCCGGAGGCCAGCCGCCGCAGCGACGTCGCCACGGACTGGTCCGTCCGCCCCAGCGCGCGGGAGGTCCCGAGCGCCGCCACGTGCGTGGCGATACCCAGACCCATCCCCCGCGCCTCCGTGCTCTCGGGGCCCGCCGCGTCCGTGCGGCAGGGACCTCCTGTCACAACGGCACCACGCGACCCGTCCTCGACCCGAACCGGTCAGTCCACTGCGCGGACGCTCGTGCTCTGCCCCCGGACAGTGGGCAGAGCACGAGCGAGCGCGGGGTCCGTCAGGCGGGGCGGGTCAGCGCGCGGGGCGCCGAGCGCAGCGGCACGATCGCCGGCATCGCGCCGCGGGCCGCGGCCTCCTCGAGCAGCAGCGCCTCGGCGTCGCACGCCTCGAGGGGGCGGGCGAACAGGTAGCCCTGCGCGCTGTCGCACCGGCCCTCAGCCAGCAGCCGCGCCTGGTGCTCGTGCTCCACACCCTCGGCGAGCACCTCCAGGCCCAGCGTGCGGCCCAGGTCGATGGTGCCGCGCACGATCGCCGGCAGCGGCTCGCCCTCGGCCATCGCGCTGACGAACGACCGGTCGATCTTGAGCACGTCCACGGTGAACTGCCGCAGGTGCGCCAGCGAGGAGTAGCCGGTGCCGAAGTCGTCCAGCGCCAGCCGCACGCCGAGCGCCCGCAGGGCCGCCAGGCACGCGGCCGCCCGCTCGGGGTCGCCCACCAGCGCCGTCTCGGTCACCTCGAGCACCAGCGCACCGGCCGGCAGCCCGCTCTCGGCCAGCGCGGCGGCGATGGAGCCGACGAGGTCCGGCGAGGTCAGCTGGGTGGCCGACACGTTCACCGCCATCGAGAACCGCCCGGCACCCGGGTGGCGGTGCCGCCAGGCCGCCGCGGTGGCGCACGCCTCGCGCAGCACCCACGCGCCGATCTCGTCCATCAGACCCGCGGCCTCGGCCACCGGCACGAACCGGTCGGGGGTCACCGGGCCCAGCCGCGGGCTGTCCCAGCGCAGCAGCGCCTCGAAGCCGGTCACCCGGCGGTCGGCCAGGCCGATCACCGGCTGGTAGGCCAGCCGGAACTCGCCGCGGGCTCCCGCGCCGCGCAGCTCCTGCTCCAGCTCGCGGGCGGCCAGCGCCGCCGCGCGCATGCCGGGCTCGAAGCGCTGCACCCGGGCGCGGCCGCCGAGCTTGGCCGCGTACAGCGCGAGGTCGGCGTCGCCGATCAGCGACGCGCCGGCGACGTCCCCGCGGCCGACGGCCACGCCGACACTGGCCGACACGGTCACCGGACCGCCGGACAGCGCCACCGGGCGGGCCAGCACCTCCAGCACGCGGGCGGCGGTGAGCAGCGCCTCGTCGTCGCCGTCGCCGGCCTGCTCGACCAGCACGGCGAACTCGTCGCCGCCCAGGCGGGCCACCGTGTCGTCGGCGCGGACCGCGGCGCGCAGCCGGGTCGCCACCTCGCGCAGCAGCGCGTCGCCGGCGGCGTGGCCGAGGGAGTCGTTGACGGCCTTGAAGCCGTCGAGGTCGAGGGAGAGCACGGCCACCGAGCCGCCGCCGCGCACCGTCCGGCGCAGCGCCTGCCCGACGCGGTCGGTGAACAGCGCGCGGTTGGCCAGCCCGGTGAGCCCGTCGTGCAGCACCGAGTGCGCGAGCGCCTCCTCGGCGCGGCGGCGGCCGGTCACGTCGGTCACGTGGACGACGACGCCGCCGACGTCGGGGTCACCGCTCAGGTCGACCAGGCGCGCGCCGATCCAGCGGTCCTCGCCGCGGTGGCGGGCGGGCAGCTCGGCGTCGACGACCCGGCCGCCGGCCTCGAGTGCGCGGGTGAACAGCGCGGTGGCCATCGCGGGGTCCACCCCGGAGAGCGCGACGGCATCCGCGGTGGTGGCGACGTCGGCCGGCGGGACGCCGAGCAGCGCGGACAGCGGCGCGGGGTCGCTGAGCAGCCGGCCGTCGCGGGCGACGACCACGACCGCGTCGGAGGAGTGCGCGGAGAGCTTGGCGGCGAACCGCTCCCGCGAGCGCACCAGCGCCCGGGCGGCCGCCTCGCCGCGCACCAGCAGCGCCGCGCGGACGAACACCAGGACGGTCAGCGTGACCATCGCGGTGAACACCGCGCCCGAGGCGTCCTCGCCGCCGGTCAGGTCGATGACCAGCTCCGTCGTCGGGGGGACCAGCAGCGCGCCCAGGCAGACGGCCAGGCGGGCCAGGCCCGACACCGGGTGCCGGAGATCGCTCGCGGGCGAGGTACGGGAGGTGCCGGGCCAGGCGGCGACGGCGAGCAGCACGCTGCCGAGCAGCCAGCCGGCGTCGAGCAGCGAGCCGAGGTCGTCGGCGTCGACGTCGAGCAGGTAGACGACGTCGGAGAAGAGCCAGCAGGCGCAGGCGACCGCCACGGCCAGCGAGGCCCGCTCCCCGTGCCGGCGGGTGGCCAGCAGCCGCACGACCAGGCCGATGAGGGCCGCGTCGAGGGCCGGGTACAGGGAGAGGACGACGCGGTCGAGGCCCCCGAGCGTCGGGTCCTGGACGGTGGCCGCGATGGACAGCTCCCAGACCACGAGCAGCGCGGCGACGAACACGACGAGGGCGTCGATCCAGCCCGACGCCCGCTGGTCACGGTCGGCCTGGCGGGTGCGGGCCATGAGCGCCAGCGCGGTGACCAGGGCGACGTAGCTGCCCAGGTACGCGACGTCGGCGATCCCGACGTCCGCGCCGGACCCGGTCAAGGACGTCTGGACCTGCCAGATCACGTCACCGGCGCAGGTCAGGGTGACGCCGAGGGCGACGAGGACGGCGGGGAGCCGGCGTCCCCCGCGGGACACGCCCGCCCAGGCGGTGACGACGGCCAGCCCGAGGACCGCGAAGTACAGCGTCGTGCCGGTGACCGTCCCGTACGTCACCCCCTCGGCGACGAGCAGCGCGGCGACGAGGGCGATGACCAGCGCGGGCGCACGCCGCAGGGCCAGCCGGCTCCTGCCGGCCGTCCAGCTGGGTCCATCGAGGGTCCACGACACGCGACGGGAATCGGCCCGGAACGGATCGGTCTGGAACGGATCCGGCCGGTGTTCCCCCGAGGGGGTGAGGAGGAGTTTCAGCCGGCCGGTCGCAGCACCGCCTGCACCAGGTGCGGACCGGGCTCGCGCAGCGCGGTGCCCAGCTGCTCGGCCAATTCCTCGGCGGTCTCCGCGCGGGTGGCGGGCACCCCCATGCCGGTGGCCAGCGCGACGAAGTCCAGCGCGGGGCCGCCCAGGTCGAGCAGCTGCCCGGCCCGCTCCCCGCCGCCGGCGGCGCCCACCCGGGACAGCTCGCCCTGCAGGATCGCGTAGGACGCGTTGTCGTACAGCAGGACGGTGACGTCGAGCTGCTCGCGGGCCATCGTCCACAGCGCCTGCAGCGTGTACATCGCGCTGCCGTCGGCCTGCAGGACGAGCACCGGCCGGTCGGGGCAGGCCACCGCCGCGCCGACCGCCATGGGCAGGCCGTCGCCGATCGCCCCGCCGGTGAGGGACAGCCAGTCGTGCCGTGGCGCGCCCGAGGTCAGCTCCACGATCCCGACGCCGGAGGTGATCGCCTCGTCCACCACGATCGCCCGCTCGGGCAGCAGGGCGCCGACCACGGCCGACACCCCGCGCGGCGTGAGGCGCCCGCTCGGCAGCTCCGGGCGGGAGGCCTCCAGCGGCTGCGGCGTCGCGCCGGGGGCGGCCATCTCCCCGAGCGCGCGCAGCGCGGCGACGCCGTCCTCCCCGGGCTCGGACAGGACGTGCACGGTGCAGTCCTCGGGCACCGGCGTGCCCGGCACGCCCGGGTAGGCGAAGAAGTGCACCGGCGACAGCGCCCCGGCCAGCACCACGTGCCGCGTGCCGGCCAGCGCCTTGATCGCCACCTCCGGCGGATACGGCAGCTTCCCGATGTCGGGCAGCCCCGCGCCGCGCACCATCCGCGCCGGGAAGGTCTCGGCGAGCAGCCGGGCACCGGTGGCGCCGGCGATCGCGGACGCCACGAGCTGCCCGTCCTCGCTGGCCAGGACGTCACCGCCGAGCAGGACGACGGTCGGCTCCCCCGACTGCAGCACGGAGGCGACCTCGCCCAGCCGGGCCTCGGTCGGCCCCGGCGGGGTCCAGGGCGGCGGCGGGTCGGCCACGGCGGCGCCCTCGGACCAGGAGACGTCGGCGGGCAGCACCAGCGTGGCGATCTGCCCGCGTGCCGCCGCGGCGACGGCGTCCGCGGCGTCGGCGGCGACGTCCTCCGGGGCCAGCGACCGGCGCACCCAGCCCGACACGGTGCCGGCCACGGCGTCGATGTCGGACTCCAGCGGCGCGTCCAGCCGCTTGTGCGAGCGGCCGTGGTCGCCGACGACGTTGACCATCGGCGTGCGGCCGCGCCGGGCGTTGTGCAGGTTGGCCAGCCCGTTGCCCATGCCCGGGCCGAGGTGCAGCAGCGTGGCGGCGGGCCGGCCGGTCATGCGCGCCCAGCCGTCGGCGGCGCCGGTGGCCACCCCCTCGAACAGGGTGAGGACGCCGCGCATCTCCGGGACGTCGTCGAGCGCGGCGACGAAGTGCATCTCCGACGTGCCGGGGTTGGCGAAGCAGACGTCGACGCCGGCGTCGACGAGCGTGCGGATGAGGGCCTGGGCGCCGTTCACCGGGAGACGTGCACCTCGTTCACCTCGTAGTGCGTCATGACCGCGCCCCCGCTGGCGAACTTCGGCACGTCCCGCGCCGTCGCCTTGCCCTCGTCGGAGGCGAACGCGGCGCCCATCGCCTCCTCGGAGTCGAAGTCGAGCTGCGCGACCAGGTAGGGGGCGGGGTGCGAGGGGTCCATCGACTGCGGCTTCCCCGTGGTCAGCCGGACCAGCCCGGGCATCTGCACGGCGAGCGGGGTGTGCGTGTCGCGGTAGTACGCGTCGAACGCCGCCGGGTCGTCGGGCTGTCCGTAGCTGACCACCAGCCTGTGCACCATCTACCGCACCTCCGCGCTCGCGCCCGGGCACCGCTGCCCGGGGTCTCCCCCACCCTGGCAGGGACCCGCCGGTCCCCGCGACCTCAGAAGGTGATCACCAGGCGGCCGCGCACCCCGCCGGCGGCCAGCACGCGGTGGGCCTCGGGCGCGTCCTCCGGCGTGAAGGTGCGGGCCACCCGCACCGTCAACGCGCCGGAGTCCACCTGGTCGCGCAGCCGGTCGAGCGCGGCGGCGTTCTCGGCGTAGCGGCGCACCAGCGTCGGCAGCACCTCGACCCGGCCGGACCCGTCGCCGCGGTAGCCGCGGACGGTGGTCACCTTCCCGCCGTCGCGGACCGCGGGCAGCACCAGCGCGTCCTGCACCGACCCGTCGGACAGCCCGTCGACGCCGTCGGGGAACTCCGCGCGGATCCGGTCGGCCACGTCGTCGCCGCGCCGCACCACGACGTCGGCGCCGAGGTCGCGGACCAGCTGCTCGTCGGCCTCGGAGGCGTCGGCGACGACGGTGTGCCCGTCGGCCTTGGCCAGCTGGACGACGTAGCCGCCGAAGGCACCCGCCGCGCCGGTCACCGCGACCACCGACCCGGCCGGCAGCGCCATCTGGTCGAGCGCCAGGCGGGCGGTGAGCGCGTTCATGGGCAGCGTGCAGGCGGCGACGGCGTCGGCACCGGCGGGCACGCGGGCCACCGAGCCGGCCGGCAGCACGAGGTCCTCGCGGTAGCCGCCGTGCGCGCCGGTGGGGACGACGATCCCCATGACCGCGTCGCCGACGGCCACCCGGTCGACGTCGCCGGCCACCTCGACCACCTCACCGGCGGCGTCCATCCCGGGCACCCACGGCGGTGTCTTCACCGTGTCGCGCCCCGCGTAGGCACCGCTGCGCAGGTGGGTGTCGGTCGGGCTGACCGCCGCGGCCCGCACCCGCAACCGCACCTGCCCGGGCCCGAGCGGCTCGTCGGGCACGTCGACGACGGTGAGGGCCTCGGGCCCGCCGAACTCGGTCACTCCCACGGCTCGCACGCCCCGACCCTAGGGCGGCCGCTCAGCCGGGGCGGCGGGTGGTCGTCCGCTCCACGACCCGCCACGCGTCCCGTCCCGGCACGTCGCCGGGGCGGCCGAGCGCGACGAGGGCGCAGGCGGCGCCCTGCGCGCGCAGCGACTGCGCCACGGTGGTCAGGCCGGCCGGCTCCGCGGCGTCGCTGTCGTCCCAGCCGGTGACGGCCACGGCGCCGGGGACGGCGAGGCCGGCGTCCGCCACGGCCCGCAGGGCGCCGAGGGCGAGCTCGTCGCTCATCGCGGCGATCGCGTCGGGCCGGTCCGCGCCGGCGAGCAGCTCGGCGGTGAGCGCCTCGCCCTGGTCGGCGTCGTTGACCGGGCAGACGGCGAGCCGCAGCTCCGCCGCCGGTCGGCCGGCACCCGTCCAGGCGTCCCGGAGGCCCTCCCAGCGGTGCCGGGTCACCGGGAACCGGACCGGTCCCACGGCGTCGCCGTCGAGCAGCTGCCGGTCGCGCGCCCGGTCGAGCGGGAAGCCGAGCACGACCGGCCGCCGCGCGCCGGTGAACGCCACCCGGCCGACCGCCTCGGCGGCGGCGCGGTCGTCGATGCCGACCACCGGCAGGCCCCGGTGGTGCGGACCGGCGTGGACGACGGCGGGCAGGCCGGTGTCGGCCACGGCGTCGAGCACCGGGTCGTCGTCGCTGGTGGTCCAGACGACGAGGCCGTCCACGACCGCCCGGGCCACGCGCTCGACGTCGCTCGGGGCACCGGTGATCGGCACGAGGGTCAGCCCGACGCCCTCGGCGGCGCAGACGTCCGCGACCCCGGCCAGGAACCGCGCGGCCTGCGGGTCGTCGAAGGCGTAGCCGAGCCGCTCGCCGAGGACGACGCCGAGCGTGCCGACCCGCCCCTGCCGCAGCGAGCGGGCGGCCGGGTGCGGCCCGGGGTAGCCGAGCTCGTGCGCGGCCGCGCGCACCCGCGCGGCCGCCTCGTCCGAGACCCGCCCGGGCTGCGAGTAGACGTAGGACACCGTCATCGCCGAGACGCCGGCGGTGCGGGCGACGTCGCGCATCGTCGGACGGCGCGACGGGTGGTCGCCGGGACTGGCCACTCGTAGAGTCTAGGTGTGTATCGATACACAAGGACACGGGCCGACGCCGCCGACGTCCCCCTGTCGAGCGGTCCACGGCCGGACGGGTTCACCCGGGACGCGCCCACCGTGCTCGCCTACGCGACCCTCGGGTGCTTCACGTTCTGGCTGTACGCGTTCGGCCCGGCGCTGGCGCTGCTGCGGGCGGAGCTGCACTTCTCCTACACGTTGCTGGGCGTCTACTCCGTCCTGTGGTCGGGTGGCGCCGCCCTCGCCGGTGCCGGGTTCGCGCCGGTGTCCCGCCGCCTGTCGCGCTCGGTGCTGCTGTGGTCCTCGGCCGCCGCCACGGCCGCCGGCGCCGGGCTGTTCGCCCTCGACTCCGGGCTCGTCCCGACCCTGCTCGGGGCCGGCGTGCTCGGGGTGGCCGGCACGACGCTGCTCACGGCGACCCAGGCGGTCCTCTCCGACCGGCACGGCGCGCGGCGGGACCGGGCGCTGACGGAGGCCAACGTGGTCGCCGGGGCGTGCGCGGTGGTCGCTCCCCTGGTGCTCGGCGCGCTCGCCGTCGGCGCGGCCGGCTGGCGGATCGCCTTCGCGGTCCCGGCCGTCGTCCTCGCCGTCCTGTTCCTGCGGTACCGCGGCCGGCCGCTGCCGCCGCCGGCCGGGCGTCCGGCCGCCGGCCGGTCCGGGCGGCTGCCACTGGCCTGCTGGCTGTTCGCCGCCCTGACCGCGGTCGCCACCGCCATCGAGTTCTGCCTCGTCTACTTCGGCACCGAGGTGCTCGTGGGCACCGGGCTGTCCACCGCCACGGCCGCCACGGCCCTGGGCAGCAACTACCTCGGCCTCCTGGTCGGCCGGATCGGCGGCGCGGCGCTCACCCGCCGCCCCGGGCGGTCGGTCCCGCTGCTGTACGCCTCACTGGCGGTCACGGCCGCCGGGTTCGCGCTGTTCTGGCTCACCGCCGGCCCCGCGGTCGCCGTCCTCGGCCTGTTCGTCTGCGGAACCGGAATCGCCAACCTGTACCCGCTGGCCCTGGCGCTGGCCCTCGGCGCCGCCGGCGGGCAGGAGGACCGGGCCAACGCCCGCACCCAGCTGCTCGGCGGCCTGGTCACCGCGACCGCACCCTTCCTGCTCGGCCGCCTGGCCGACGGCCACGGGCTGACCGCCGCCTTCGCGCTCGAGCCCGTCCTCATAGGCACCGCACTCCTCCTCCTGCTCGGCGGACTGCGGGCCCGCAACGCGTGACACCACGAGGGGTTGCGTGTGACGCCACAGTGGTGTCATGGTGACGTCATGGACCTCGCGCCGTTCGTCGACCAGCTCCGCCGGGACCTCCTCGCCGCCGCCGCACCCGGCGGCGAGGAGGCCCGCGAGCTGGCCGAGCGCCTCACCGCACCGCTGGAAGCGTCGGTGCGCCTGGCCCTGCTCAGCGCGCTGTCGGCCGCGGCCGAGGAGCTGACCAGCCAGCTCGCCCCGGGCGCCGTCGACGTGCGGCTGCGCGGCAGCGACATCGGGTTCGTCGTCACCCCGCCCCCGGCGGCAGCCGAGGCGCACGAGGCCCCGGCGCCCGAGCCGGGAGTCGCCGACGCCGACGACGGCACCACCATCCGCATCACCCTGCGGCTGCCCGAGCAGCTGAAGGTCCGCGTCGAGGAGGCCGCCGCCCGCCTCGGCTCGTCGGTCAACACCTGGCTGGTCCGGGCCGTCACCGACGCGGTGGCCCGCACCGAGCGGCCGCCGACGGTGACCGACGGCCGCCGCTCCCGCTGGTCGGGCGGCTCCCAGTACACGGGCTGGGCGCGCTAGCGCGTCCCGCCCGCACCGGAACACGCACCGCGCCTGAACACGCACCGCGACCCCGGCCGACCGGCCCGGGGGCGATCTCCCCTGCCCCGAGGAGGGCGCAGCCATGCCCACGTTCGACACCCCGCAACCCGTCTCCGCGCGCATCGAGGTCGCCGCCGGCAGCGTCCGGGTCCGCGCCTCCGACCGGCGCGACACGGTGGTCACCGTCCGGCCGCGCAACGAGCGCAGCGCCGCCGACGTCACCGCCGCCGAGGGCACCGTCGTCGAGCACACCGACGGCGAGCTGCTGGTCCGCTCGGCCGGCCGCCCCCGGCTGCTGTTCCTGGGCTCGGGCGGCCAGGTCGACGTCGACGTCGCCCTCCCCGAGGGGTCCTCGGTGGAGGTGCACACCTCGGCCGGCGACGTCTCCTGCTCCGGCCGGCTGGGCACCGCCGTGCTCGACAGCCGGTACGGCGACATCCGGCTCGACTCGGCCGAGCGGCTCCGGGCGAGCACCAGCAGCGGCGGCATCACCGCCGGCGCCGTCGACGGGGACACCGTCATGCGGACCTCCTACGGCGACGTGCGGCTCGGCCGCACCGACGGCGACGCGCGGCTGGAGACCGCGTGCGGCGACGTCACCGTCGACCGGTCACGCGGGTCGCTGCGGGGCAGCACGAAGTACGGGAAGGTGCGGGTCGGCGAGGCGGTGCGCGGGTCGCTGGTGCTCGAGACCGCCTACGGCGAGGTCGAGGCCGGCATCGCGGCCGGCACCGCGGCGTGGCTGGACCTGCAGTCGGGGTCGGGCAGCGTCCGCAGCGAGCTCACCGCCGCCGAGGGGCCCGAGGACGCCGGCGAGACCGTCGAGCTGCAGGCCCGCACCGCCTACGGCGACATCCTCGTGCGGAGGGCCTGAGCATGGGCACGTCGAGGGACACCGCCGTCTCCGTCACCGGCCTGTGCAAGGCCTTCGGGTCCACCGTCGTCCTCGACGGCCTGGACCTCGCCGTCGCCGAGGGCTCGGTCTACGCGCTCCTGGGGCCCAACGGCGCCGGGAAGACGACCACCGTCGACATCCTGTCCACGCTCACCCCGGCCGACGCCGGACAGGTGAGCGTGGCCGGGCACGACCTCGCCCGCGACCCCGCCGGGGTCCGCTCCGCCATCGCGGTGACCGGGCAGTTCTCCGCCGTCGACGACCTGCTCACCGGCCGGGAGAACCTCCGGCTGATGGCCGACCTGAACCACCTCGGCCGCCGGGAGGGCCGTCGCCGCGCCACCGACCTGCTCGAGCGCTTCGACCTCGTCGAGGCCGCCGACCGCCGGCCGGCCACGTACTCCGGCGGCATGCGTCGCCGGCTGGACCTGGCGATGGGGCTGCTCGGCGACCCGCGCGTGGTCTTCCTCGACGAGCCCACCACCGGCCTGGACCCGCGCAGCCGCCGGGCGATGTGGGACGTCGTCCGCGGGCTGGTCGCCGAGGGCGTCACGATCCTGCTCACCACGCAGTACCTCGAGGAGGCCGACCGGCTCGCCGAACGCATCGGCCTGCTCGACGGCGGCCGGCTGGTCGCCGAGGGGACGTCCGACGAGCTCAAGCGGCTGGTCCCCGGCGGCGCGGTGCGGCTGACCTTCGCCGACGCCGACGCGCTCGAGACGGCCGGACGGGTGCTCGGCGTCCCGCCCGGCGACCCCGCCGCGCTGGTGCTCGAGGTGCCCTCCGACGGCAGCGTCCACGCGCTGCGGTCCCTGCTCGCCCGCCTCGACGACTCCCGCGTCGACGTCGCCGGGCTCACCGTCACCACGCCCGGCCTCGACGACGTCTTCCTGGCGCTGACCGGCCGCCCGACCTCCGAGGAGGTGCCCGCGTGAGCACGACCCACGCGCTGACCGACAGCCGGACGATGCTGCGCCGGAACCTGCAGCACGCCGTCCGCTACCCGTCGCTGACCCTGATCGTGGCGGCCGTCCCGATCGTCTTCCTGCTGCTGTTCGTCTACGTCCTCGGCGGCACGCTCGGCGCCGGTCTGGGCGGGCCGGGCGGCGGGCGCACCGAGTACGTCACCTATGTGGTGCCCGGCGTGCTCATGCTGGCCGTGGCCGGCGCTCCGCAGGGGACGGCGATCGCGGTGGCCATGGACATGACCGAGGGCATCATCGCCCGGTTCCGGACCATGTCGATCGCCCGCGTCTCGGTGCTGACCGGCCACGTCGTCGGCTCGGTGATCCAGACGCTGCTGGGCCTGGCCGTCGTCCTCGCCGTCGCGCTGCTGGTCGGCTTCCGGCCCGACGCGGACGCGCTGGAGTGGCTGGCCGCGACCGGCCTGCTGGCCCTGGTGGCCTTCGCCCTGGCCTGGCTGGCGGTCGCGATGGGCCTGGCCTCCCCCACCGTGGAGGCGGCGAGCAACCTGCCGATGCCGCTGTCGCTGCTGCCCTTCCTCTCCAGCGGGTTCGTGCCGGTGGAGTCGATGCCGGCCGGGCTGCGGTGGTTCGCCGAGCACCAGCCGTTCACGCCGATGATCGAGACACTGCGCGGGCTGCTGACCGGCACCGCGATCGGGTCCAGCGCCTGGGTCTCGCTGGCGTGGTGCGCGGTCATCGCGCTGGCCGGGTACCTCTGGGCACGGCGGGGCTACGAGCGCCGTCCGGCCCGCTGAGACGACGAGCGGCCCGGGACCTGGGGGTCCCGGGCCGCTCGTCGTCGCTCAGCGCTTGAGGCCGTACTCCTTGAGCAGGCCGCGGCTGATGATCGTCTTCTGGATCTCGCTGGTGCCCTCGCCGATGAGCAGGAACGGCGCCTCGCGCATGAGCCGCTCGATCTCGTACTCCTTGGAGTAGCCGTAGCCGCCGTGGATGCGGAAGGACTGCGTGGTCACCTCGGCGCAGTACTCGCTGGCGATGAGCTTGGCCATGCCGGCCTCGACGTCGTTGCGCTTGCCGGCGTCCTTGAGGCGGGCGGCGTTGACCATCATCAGGTGGGCGGCCTCGACCTTGGTGGCCATCTCGGCGAGCTGGAAGGCGATCGCCTGGTGCTGGACGATCGGCTTGCCGAAGGTCTCCCGCTGCTGGGCGTACTCGACGGCCAGCTCGAAGGCGCGGATGGAGATGCCGCAGGCCCGGGCGGCGACGTTCACGCGGCCCACCTCGACGCCGTCCATCATCTGCGCGAAGCCGCGGCCGGGCTCTCCGCCGAGGATCGTGTCCGCGCCGATGCGGTAGCCGTCGAACACCAGCTCGGTGGTGTCGACGCCCTTGTAGCCCATCTTGTCGATCTTGCCGGGGATGGTCAGGCCCGGGGCGACGGTGCCGAAGCCGGCCGGCTTCTCCACCAGGAACGTCGTCAGGTTCTGGTGGGCCTTGTCCGCGCCGAGGTCGGTGCGCACCAGCGTGGCCACGAGCGTCGAGGACCCGCCGTTGGTCAGCCACATCTTCTGGCCGTCGATGACGTAGTCGTCGCCGTCCTTCACGGCCTTGGTGCGGATGCCGGCGACGTCGGACCCCAGGCCCGGCTCGGACATCGAGAACGCGCCGCGGACCTCGCCGGTGGCCATGCGCGGGAGGAAGTGCTCCTTCTGCTCCTGCGTGCCGTGCTGGCGGATCATGTAGGCGACGATGAAGTGGGTGTTGATGACACCCGAGACGCTCATCCAGCCGCGGGCGATCTCCTCGACCACCAGCGCGTAGGTCAGCAGCGACTCCCCGAGGCCGCCGTACTCCTCGGGGATCATCAGCCCGAAGATGCCGAGCTCCTTGAGCCCCTCGACGATCTCGGTCGGGTACTCGTCGGCGTGCTCGAGGGCCTGCGCGTGCGGGATGATCTCCTTGTCCACGAAGCTCCTGACCGTCGACAGGATCTCCTGCTGGATGTCGGTCAGGTCGGCGGTCTGCGCCAGTCGGGCCACGCTCACTCCTCGGGACTCCGGTGTCCGGTTGCTACCGGCGAGTATGGGCGAGGCGCTCCGGCCCGTCGCCGTGTCCCCGGTCACGACTCCCGCAGACGACGACGGCCCGCCCGGGGGGTCTCCCGGGCGTGCCGTCCCGGGTCGGCGCGGCTCAGCTCTCCGGCGGGGTGAACGTCGAGGTGCGGCTCATGCCGGCCGCGCGGCCCTTGCCCGCGATGACCAGCGCCATCTTGCGGCTGGCCTCGTCGATCATCTCGTCGCCGAGCATCGCCGAGCCCTTCTTGCCGCCGGCCTCCGACGTGTACCAGTCGTAGGCGTCGAGGATCAGCTCGGCGTGGTCGTAGTCCTCCTGCGACGGCGCGTAGATCTCGTTGGCGGCGTCGATCTGGCCCGGGTGCAGCACCCACTTGCCGTCGAAGCCGAGGACCGCCGAGCGCTTGGCGACCTCGCGGAAGGCGTCGACGTCGCGCACCTGCAGGAACGGCCCGTCGATGGCCTGCACGCCGCGGGCGCGGGCGGCCATGAGGATCTGCATGAGGATGTAGTGGAACGGGTCGCCCGGGTAGTCCGGGTGTAGCGCGCCCACGACCAGCGACTTCATGTTGATGCTGGCCATGAAGTCGGCCGGGCCGAAGATGATCGTCTCGATCCGCGGGCTGGCGAAGGCGATGTCGTTGACGTTGATCAGGCCCTGCGCGGTCTCGATCTGCGCCTCGATGCCGATCCGCCCGACCTCCAGGCCGTTGGCCTTCTCGATCTGGCTGAGCAGGAAGTCCAGCGCCGCCACCTGATGGGCGTCGACGACCTTCGGCAGCATGATGCAGTCGAGGTTGGCACCGGCGCCCTCGACCACCTCGATGACGTCGCGGTAGGTCCACTCCGTCGTCCAGTCGTTGACCCGGACCGTGCGGATCTTCTCGCCCCAGCCGCCCTCGTTGAGCGCCGCGACGATGTTCTTGCGCGCGCCCGGCTTGGCCAGCGGCGCGCACGCGTCCTCCAGGTCGAGGAACACCTGGTCGGCGGGCAGGCCCTTGGCCTTCTCGAGGAAGCGCGGGTTGCTGCCCGGCACGGCGAGGTTGGAACGACGGGATCGGAGCTCGGCCACGGTGCCTCCGCTGGTGTGTCGATGATCGGCCACCGGAGGGTAGCCAGGCGGCAGTGATGGCCATTTCTGCCGGGTCAGGTGACCGGCTCGACCGGCGTCGGTGGGCGGCTCGCCCGCACGACCAGTGCCACCCCGGCCACGACGGCGACCATCCCCGGCAGCGCGAGCAGCGGCGGGGTCTGCCCGAGCAGCACGAGCGCCACGAGCAGCGCGCCGGGCACCTCCAGCAGCACCGCGAGCCCCACCACGGTCGGCCCGACGCTGGACAGCACCAGGTTGAGCAGCGTGTGCCCGAGGATCTGCGCGCACACGGTGATCGCCGCGATCAGCCACCAGTCGCGGGCGCTGAACCCGGCGAGCGGGGTGGTGGTCACCAGCGCCGCGACGGCGAGCACGACCGCGCAGGTGGAGTAGCAGACGACGGAGTACGCCGACGTCGCCAGCCGCGTGCGGGCGCGCGCCCCGGCGAGCATGTAGCCGCCCGCGCAGATGGCGCCGAGCAGCGCCAGCCCGTCACCGGCCAGCGCCTCCAGGCTCACCGCGACGTCCACCCCGGCGATCAGGGCGGCCCCGACGACGGCGAGCCCGAGCCCGGCCCACACCTGCCCGGGCAGCCGCACGCCGGAGACGCGCGCGGCCAGCGCCGTCCAGATCGGGGTGGTGGTGACCAGCGCCGTCGACGCCGCGACGGTCGTCATCGACAGGCTGGGCAGCCACGCGGCGAAGTGCGCCGCGAGGAACAGCCCGGCGACCACGGAGCTGCCCAGGTCCCGGGCCCGCAGCCCGGTCAGCGTCGAGCGCTCGCGGCCGAACAGCACGGGGAGCAGCAGCGCCGCGCCGGCCGCGTTGCGCCAGAAGGCGATGGCGAGGAAGGAGGTGGTCACCAGCGCGGTCAGCGGGCCGGAGAACGACACCCCGACGACGGCGACCGCCATCAGCCCGACCTCGCGGGCGCCCGGGCGGTGGACCGCCCACGGGGACGGCGCGGTCGTCGTCTGGCTCATGGACGGCGGATGCGGCCGGCGGCCACCGGCACCACCGCGCCGGCCACCGTGGCCGCCGTCGCGCGGCCGGCCTCGGCGGTGACGGTGCAGGACAGCACCGACGGCCGCCCCATCGCCTCGCCCTGCCGCACGGTGTAGGACGACGTCCCCTCCGGCGCCACCAGCCCGGAGGCGACCAGCCACACGCCGGTGCCCAGCGCCGCGGAGCCGGTGGCCGGGTCCTCGCCCCAGTGCAGGTCGTTCGCGAAGACGCGCGCGTACGCGGTCGAGCCGTCCCAGGAGAGCACCGAGACGCCCTCCCCCACCCCGAAGGCGGCCAGCGCGGCGGGGTCCGGGGTCGCGCGGTCGACGACGCCCGGGTGCACGGCGAGGACGGCGAAGGGCAGGCCGCAGCCGGCGACGGACGCGGGCAGCCCGACGACGTCGGCCGCCGACAGTCCGAGCGCCCGGGCGAGGGCCGCCGGGTCGGGGCCGTCCTCGAGCGTCGGACGCCCGCCGGTCAGGGTGGCGCCGTCCTCGGTGACCTCGATCGGCAGCACGCCGGCGCCGCACTCCTGGTGCAGCGTCCCGGCGGGCAGCCGGCCGGTGCGCACCAGCGTGTGCGCGGCGCCGACGCTCGGGTGCCCGGCGAAGGGCAGCTCGGCGTAGGGCGTGAAGATCCGCACCCGGTAGGAGGCGCCGGGCTCGGTGGGCGCGCAGAGGAACGACGTCTCCGACAGCGCGAACTCGTTGGCCAGCGCCTGGCACTGCGCGGTGGTCAGGGAGTCGGCGTCGAAGACGACGGCCAGCGGGTTGCCGGCGAAGGCCCGCGACGCGAACACGTCGACGACCTCGTACTCCACGGACTCGAACTGGCCGGACCCCGGGTTCGCCACGGCCCCGACGGTAGCCTCGCGACCGTGAGCACGGTGACCAGGGCATACGTCTCCCGGCTCGCCGGACTCCCCGTCTTCGACCCCAACGGGGACCGCGTCGGGCGGCTGCGCGACGTCGTCGTGGCGCTGCGGGTGGGCACCGCCTGCCCGCGGGCGCTGGGCCTGGTCGTGGAGGTCGTGGCCCGCCGCCGGATCTTCGTGCCGATGGGCCGGGTGACCAGCATCGACCCGGGCGCGGTGGTGCTCGGCTCGGGCACGCTGAACCTCAAGCGCTTCGAGCAGCGGCGCGGCGAGACGCTGGTGCTCGGCGAGCTGCTCGACCGCTCGGTGACCATCCGCGAGTCGGGCCGGCCGGCCACCGTCGTCGACGCGGGGCTCGAGCAGCTGCGCACCGGCGACTGGGAGATCACCCGCCTCGCCGTCCAGGAGCCCGGCCGCATCGGCCGCCGCGGGCAGCTGCACCAGCTGACCTGGGCCGAGGTGTCGGGCCTCGCGCTGCCGGAGACCGGCCAGGGCACCGAGACGCTGCTGGCCACCTACCGCGAGCTCAACGCCGCCGACCTCGCGCACGCGCTGCAGGACCTGCCGATCAAGCGGCGGCACGAGGTGGCCGAGGCGCTCAGCGACCAGCGGCTGGCCGACGTGCTCGGCGAGCTGCCGGAGACCGAGCAGATCACCATCCTCGGGACCCTCGAGGAGGCCCGCGCCGCCGACGTCCTCGAGGAGATGGACCCCGACGACGCCGCCGACCTGCTCGCCGAGCTGTCCAACGTCGACCGCAACCGGCTGCTCGAGCTCATGGAGCCCGGCGAGGCCGAGCCGGTGCGCCAGCTGCTCAAGTACTCCGAGGACACCGCCGGCGGGATCATGACCAGCGAGCCGGTGATCCTCACGCCCGACGCGACGATCGCCGAGGCGCTGGCCCGCGTCCGGGAGCCCGAGCTGACCCCGGCGCTGGCCAGCCAGGTCTACGTGTGCCGGCCGCCGTCGGCCACCCCCACCGGGCGCTACCTCGGGCTGGCGCACATCCAGCGGCTGCTGCGCGAGCCGCCCTCGACGCTGGTCAGCGGTGTGCTCGACGACCTCGAGCCGCTGCGGCCGGAGGCGCCTCTGACCGAGGTCACCCGCTACTTCGCCACCTACAACCTGGTGGCCGCGCCGGTCGTCGACGAGCAGGGCCGGCTGGTGGGCGCGGTCAGCGTCGACGACGTCCTCGACCACCTGCTGCCCGAGGACTGGCGCGAGCGGGCCCGACGTGGCTGAGGGCCGGCGGCTCGACGTCCCCCGCGGCTCGGCGCGCAGCCTCACCAGCTATCTGCGGCTCGATCCCGACGCGGTCGGCCGCTTCGCCGAGGGCATCGCGCGCTTCCTCGGCACCGGCCGCTTCCTCGCCGTCCAGACGTTCATCGTGATCGTCTGGATCGCCCTGAACGTGTTCGCCGTGCGGCTGCGCTGGGACCCCTATCCCTTCATCCTGCTCAACCTGGCCTTCTCCACCCAGGCCGCCTACGCCGCGCCGCTGATCCTGCTGGCACAGAACCGGCAGGCCGACCGCGACCGCGTGCAGGCCGAGGAGGACCGGGCCCGGGCCGCGCAGACCCGCGCCGACACCGAGTACCTGGCCCGCGAGCTGGCCGCGCTGCGGGTCGCCATCGGCGAGCTGGCCACCCGCGACTTCATCCGCGGCGAGCTGACCCGGCTGGCCCCCGAGGCCTCCGACGAGGCCGACCGGCGGGAGCGCAAGGCGCGCAAGAAGGCCGAGCGGGAGCGGCACGAGTCGCTCGGCTGAGGCTCAGCCGAGCAGCGCCTGCAGCAGGTCGAGGCCGCGGGCGGCCAGCCAGGTGGCCGGCGCGAGGAACGCGAGCGCCCACAGCCGGGTGCGGGCCCGCCGCGGCAGGACGGCGACGAGCACCGCGGCGACGAGCACGTCGGCGCCCGCCTGGACCGGGTGGGCGGCGGCGTCGCCGAGCACCGCTCCCCCGCCCAGCACGATGCCCGCGGCGCCCGCCAGCAGCGCGCCGGGCAGCGGCCCGTCCCGCCGGGTGGCCCGGTGCACCGCGACGGCGACGGCCGGGACGGCGGTGAGCGAGAGCACCAGCCAGGCGCCGAGCAGCCGGCTCCAGCCGAAGCCGAGGACGAGGGCCGCCCACGCGTAGTAGGCCACGCTCATGACCGCGAAGAAGACAGCCGACCGGGTCGCCGCCGCCCGCGCCGACGGCGCCGCCCGGCCGAGCACGGCGACGGCGAGGACCCACAGCGCCGGGTAGCTGCCGAGGTCCGCGGCCCACGCCAGGCCCGACTCGTCGGCCGCCTTGGCCGCGACCCCGGCCAGCAGCCCGGCCAGTGCGGCGGCGAGCAGACGGGGCGGCTCAGCCGGAGAGGTCCTTGGCGAGGTGGACGAGCTCGAGGCCGGCGCTGACCCGTTCACGGCGTTCCTCCCGGTAGCCCGCCCGCCGGTACAGGCGGAGGTCGTCGGCGCCGGTGGAGAGCACCGCCCGGCGGGCGCCCGGCGTCCGCTCCACGGCGGCGAGCAGCGCGCTGCCGACGCCCCGGCCCCGGTGGTCGGGCGCCACGACCAGGTGGCCCACGGTGAGCACCCCGCCGTCGAGCGCGCCGCGCACCGCGCCCACCACCCGCGGTCCCACCGTGGCGGTCAGGACGGTACCGGCGGCGACGGCCGCGGCAACCTCCTCGAGCGTCTCGGCGAGGGGCCGGGTCTGCAGCTGCGCCTCCGAGCCGTGAGCGGCGAGCTGCAGGGTCAGCACCTCCCCCGCGCTGCCCGGCGCGGCCGGCCCGACGACGACGCCGTCGGACACCGCCGCGGTCGCGAGCTCGAGGTCGACGAAGGCGCCGATCATCGCCCGGTACACCCGCTCGACCACCTGCGGGCTGGCGCCGTGGGAGACCGCCCGCTCCCGCGCGCGGGCGACCACCTGCTCGACCCGGCCGGGCGCCCGCACGGCGGCGCCGTCCGCCTTCAGCCGGCCGGCCGCGCGCACCAGCTCCTCGCGGCGGGCCAGCAGCGCGACGACGTCGTCGTCGAGGCGGTCGATGGCGGCGCGGACGGCGGCGAGGTCCCCCGGCTCGGCCACGTCAGCCCCAGACCACGTGCACGAGGGCCCCGGTGGCGCCGGCCAGCACCAGGACGACGATGAACGGCGCGCGCAGCGCCAGCGCCACCGCCGCGACCGCGAGCCCGGCCAGGCGCCCGTCGACGACGAGGTCCTGCCCCGAGGCCACCGCCTGCACCGCCACCAGCGCGGCCAGCAGCGCGGCCGGCACGAAGGTGATCAGCCGGGTGATCCACGGCCGCTCCACCCACGCCGCCGGCACCGAGAGCCCCGCGAGCTTGAGCAGGTAGCAGCCCACCGACCCGACGAGCACCACCGTCCAGAGCGTGCCGCTGCTCACGCCGCCTCCCGTGGCCGCCCGGCGAGCGCCACCGCGACGACGGCGGTCACCACCTGCACGCCCGCGGGCACGAACGGCGTGAGCGCCAGCGCCACCACCGCCCCGCCGAGCGCCACCCGCCGGGCGACGGCCGGCTCCTCGGCGCCGGCGCGCAGCCGCGGCCACAGCAGGGCGAGGAAGGCCGCGGGGACGACGGCGTCCAGCGCCGCCTGCGCGGTCTCCCCCAGCGCGCCGGCCCCGAGCGCGCCGACCAGCGTGGTGGCGTTCCACACCGCGTAGATGGTGGCGCCGCCGGCGAGGAAGCCCAGACGGGCCAGACCGCGGTCGGGCGCGGCCACGGCCAGTGCCGTCGTCTCGTCGATGACCCAGTGCGCCAGCCCGAGCCGGCGCAGCAGCCCGCGCGGCGCGAGCAGGGGCGCCAGGCGGACGCCGTAGACGGTGTTGCGGGTGCCCAGCAGCAGGGCGCTGCCGATGGCCGCCGCCCCGCCGCCGCCGGCGCCCAGGACACCGACCAGCGCGAACTGCGAGGCGCCGGTGAACATCAGCAGCGACATGGCCAGCGCCTGCCAGGGGTCCAGGCCCGCGGCGTCGGCGGCCGCGCCGAAGGCGACGCCGTAGAGGCCGACGGCCACGCCCAGCCCGATCGCGTCGCGCAGGACGGCGGTCCGGGCGGGGGCGGGCACGGGTCCCGAGGCTAGTGACCCGCCCGGCGCCGGGAAGGGAGGCACCCGCCGGGGCGTTGACCTGCGAGGTGGTCGCGCCGGGTGCGCAGCACATCACCACCGCACCGGGGCGGCACCCGGTGCCCGCCGCCGTACAGTGGCAGGTGGCCCGGAGTGCAGGACGCCGCCGTGCGCGGCGAGTCGCGAGCCCGGGTCCCCCCGTCGAAGGAGACACATCCCCCCATGTCCGACACGCTGACCGGCTCGCCGGCGCTCGACGCCGTCAATGCCGCTCTGGCCACCGTCCAGGACCCGGAGATCAACCGTCCGCTGACCGACCTCGGGATGGTCAAGGACGTGCAGATCGGCGTCGGCGGCGACCCGGGCGCCGTGCGCGTCGAGGTCTACCTCACCGTGGCCGGCTGCCCCATGCGCGAGACCATCACCAACCGGGTGACCACCGCCGTGTCCGCCGTCCCCGGCGTGACGTCGGTGCAGGTCGGCCTGGACGTCATGAGCGACGAGCAGCGCGCCGAGCTGCGGAGGACCGTCCGCGGCAGCGACACGGCCGAGCCGGTCATCCCCTTCGCCCAGCCGGGCTCGCTGACCCGCGTCTACGCCGTCGCCTCCGGCAAGGGCGGCGTCGGCAAGTCCAGCGTCACGGTCAACCTGGCCGCCTCGCTGGCCAAGCGGGGCCTGTCGGTCGGCGTCGTGGACGCCGACATCTACGGCCACTCGGTGCCGCGCATGCTCGGCGTCGAGGACAAGCCGACCCAGGTCGACAACATGATCATGCCGCCGCAGTCGATGGGCGTGAAGGTCATCTCGATCGGCATGTTCACCCCGGGCAACACCCCGGTCGTGTGGCGTGGCCCGATGCTGCACCGCGCGCTGCAGCAGTTCCTCGCCGACGTGTGGTGGGGCGACCTCGACGTCCTGCTGCTCGACCTGCCCCCCGGCACCGGCGACGTCGCGATCTCCATCGCCCAACTGCTGCCCAACGCCGAGATCCTCGTGGTGACCACGCCGCAGCAGGCCGCCGCCGAGGTGGCCGAGCGGGCCGGCGCGATCGCCACGCAGACCCACCAGCAGGTGGTCGGCGTCATCGAGAACATGTCGTGGCTCGAGCTGCCCGACGGCACCCGCATGGAGGTCTTCGGCTCCGGCGGTGGCCAGGCGGTCTCCGACGCGCTGACCCGCACCCTCGGTGCCCGGGTCCCGCTGCTCGGCCAGATCCCGCTCGACACCCGGCTGCGGGAGGCCGGCGACGCCGGTGCGCCGATCGTGCTCGCCGACCCCGACACCCCCGCCGCGCAGGCGCTGACGAAGGTCGCCGACTCCCTCGCCGTCCGCCAGCGCGGGTTGTCCGGCATGTCGCTGGGGCTCACCCCCGTCCGCCGCTGACGCGCTGAACGAGAACGGCCCGGCTCCTCAGGGAGCCGGGCCGTTCCGCGTCTAAGGGGCTTTCTGCGGGTGTTGCTCGCGCTCCAGGGGTCCTACAGCACCCATAGAGCGCGAGGAACACCCCCAGAGCCGACAGATCACGTCGCGTCGACGTCGAAGGGCGGCGGGGCGCTCCGGTCGCGGTCGACGACGGCCGGCCGGGTCGCGGGCTTGACCAGGCTCGCCGCGGTCGCGCCCGCCGCCCGGGCCGGCGTCCCGGCGTCACCGCGGCGCACCGGCGGGGCCTCGTCGTCGTCGAACAGCTGCGCACGGATGAACGTCTTCGGGTGGTACTTGCGCAGGTCGAGGTCGCGCAGGCCGGCGAGGTCGTCACCGAGGGACTCGTCCACCTGCGCGCGCACCCCGGTGATCGCCTCGCGCACCTTCTTCAGCCCGGCAGCGGCGTCCCGCGCCAGGTGGGGCAACCGCTCGGGCCCGAAGATGAACAACGCGGCCAGCGCCAGGACGACGATCTCGCCCCAGCCGATCGAGTCGAACACGCGTCGCTCCCTCCTCCGCCGGTCCCAGGGTATTCGGCGCGCGATGACGGTCAGGCCTGGGCGAGGGTCGCCTCGACCGTCGTGGACGAGCCGCCGCGCACCAGCTCCACGGTCACCACGTCCCCGGGGGCGTGCGCGTCGACGGCCACGGCGAGCTCCTCGGAGCTGCCCACGGGCTGGTCGTCGACGCCGATGACGACGTCCTGCTCCTGGATGCCGGCGTCGGCCGCGGGGCTGCCCGGCTCCACGTTGAGGACCAGCGCGCCGTCGCGGGTGCCGTCGGTCACCGACCGGGTGTTGACCCCGAGGGTGGCGTGCACCGCGCTGCCGGTGGCGATGAGCTGCTCGGCGATGGTGCGGGCGGTGTCGATCGGGATGGCGAAGCCCAGGCCCACGCTGCCGCCGCCGAGCGAGGCGATCGCGGTGTTGATGCCGATGACCGCGCCGGTGGCGTCGACCAGCGCGCCGCCGGAGTTGCCCGGGTTGATCGGGGCGTCGGTCTGCACCGCGCTGATGACGGCGTTGGTGTCGCTGCCCTCACCCGCCAGCCGCACCGGCCGGTCGAGGGCGCTGACGATGCCGCTGGTCACCGTGCCGGCGAGGCCCAGCGGCGAGCCGATGGCCACCACCGGGTCGCCGACGACGACGTCGTCGGAGTCGCCGAGCGAGGCGGTGACCAGGCCGGGCTTCTCCACCTTGACGACGGCGATGTCGCTGGCCGGGTCGCGGCCGACGATGCGCGCCGCCGAACCGCTGCCGTCACTGAACACCGCCCGGATCTCCGCGCCCTCGACGCCGTCGGCGCCGGAGATGACGTGGTTGTTGGTGACGATGTAGCCGTTCTCGCCGTCGACGACGACGCCGGAGCCGGTGGCGCCGGCGTCGCCGATGCGCACCTCGATGGACACGACGGCCGGCGTCACGGTCTCGGCGATGTCGGACACCGAGCCCGGCTCGCGGGTGATGCCGTCGTCGGTCTCGGTCAGCGTGGTGCCCGGCGCCAGCAGCGGCGTCTCGCTCGCCTCGCGGGTGAGCAGGTAGCCCACGCCGCCGCCGAGCGCGCCGGCGAGCAGGACGGCCAGCACGACGAGCACGGCCACGCGCACCGACAGGTCGCGCAGCCGCAGCTTCCTGCGGCCCTTCCGGTCGACGACGACCGGGCCCTCCTGCTCGGACTCCTCCTCGAACACCGCGGGGCCGGTGAGACCGGCCGGGGCGTGCGGGTCGCGCCAGGGGTCGCTCTTCGCGTCGGGCTTCCACCACGGACCGGCCGACGTGCGGCGGCGTCCGGGACGGCCGCCGGGCGGCTCCTGCAGCCCGGCCTGTCCGGCCGGCGCGCGGAAGGCGCGCAGCACGGCCTCCGGCGGCGGCGGGGGTACCGGCCGCGGCGGCAGGCCGGGGCGGTCGCCGGAGAAGCTGCCGGGCACCGCGGCCGGGCGGCCGAAGGCGGCGGCCTGCGCGGGGCTGGGCTGCTGCTGCGCCGGCGCCGTCGCGGGCCGCGGCTGCTCCGGCGGGTCGAACGGGCCGGTGGCCCCGGCGGGCCGGGCGAAGACCGCGTCCTGGGCACGCTCGCTCTCGCGGGCGGCGACCGGCGGGCGGACGACGGCCTCGACGGTGCGGTCGCCGTCGCGGGGCTCGGAGGGACCGGTCTCGCGGGCGTCGTCGGGTGCGGTCACGGGTACAGGGTCCTCCCCGGACCTGTCAGCGGACGGGACTGGCGGTGCAGCGCGACGGTACCCGCCGGCGGACCGCGGATCCCCGGATCGCCGACCGCGGGCTCAGGGAGTGGCGCCGCCGGCGGGCGGCTGCCCGGCCAGGGTGCGCACGACCGGCGGCACGACCTCGGTGCGCTCGTCGGGCGCGGAGGGCCCCGCCACCGACGGCGGGGTCCCGGTCCGGTCCTCGGCGGGGTCGGGCAGGTTCACCGCGAGGACCGCGACGCCGAGGCCCAGCCCGGCGAGGGTGCCGGCGACGCTGCGGCGCAGCCAGCGCGCCTGGTGCGGTGAGGAGGGCCGCGTCGGCGGGTCGTCGAGCGAGACGGTCCAGCGTCCGGAGGACCCGGAGACGGTGAGCTGGCCGGGGCCGGCGGTCACCGTGCCGAGCCCGCCGCCGCCGGGGACGTCGGCGGTGAAGGGGATGGCGCACAACCGCGACAGCAGGTCACCGGGGACGGTGACGTCGGAGGCGGCGTGCAGCGCGTCCTTGGCCTCGCGCTGCGCCTGCACGAGCATCCGGCACTCCAGGCAGCCGGCCAGGTGCCGGGCGGCGCGGGCGGCCGGGCCGCTGGCCAGCTCGCCGTCGACCAGCGCGGCGATGGCCTCCTGGGCCAGGTGGCTCTCCGGCAGGCTCATGCGGGAGCTCCCGGTGCCGCCATCCCGCGCGGCGCGAGGTGGGCCAGGGCGGCGCGCAACTGCACCCGGCCGCGGTGGATGCGGCTGCGGACGGTGCCGAGCTTGATGCCGAGGGTCGCCGCGATCTCCTCGTAGGTGAGGCCCTCGATGTCGCAGAGGACCACGGCCACGCGGAACTCCGGCGACAGCGCGTCGAGCGCCGCCTGGATCTGCGGGTCGAGGTGGGTGTCGGCGTAGACCTGCTCGGGGCTGGGCGAGGTGCCCGGGAGCCGCTCGGTGTCCTCCGGCAGCGCGTCGAAGCGGATCCGCTGACGGCGCCGGACCATGTCGAGGAACAGGTTCGTGGTGATGCGGTGCAGCCAGCCCTCGAAGGTGCCGGGCGAGAAGTCGGCGAGGGAGCGGAAGACCCGGACGAACGTCTCCTGCGTGAGGTCCTCGGCGTCCTGGGCGTTGCCCGAGAGCCGGTACGCGAGGCGGTACACCCGCGCCGAGTGGTCCCGCACGACCTGCTCCCAGGTCGGGGCCACCCACACCTCGCCGGCGCCGGACGCGGCCGACTGCTGGTCGGCGGCAGGGGGGACGGCGGCCTCGGTCACGTCCTCAGTATCGCGGACGCGCACGCTGCCGACCTCCCCCGTGGGATGGACGGGGACGGCGGCACGCTCGGGTGTCACGTCGGCATCAACGGGCGGCGCCGTGTTCCGTGTTCCCGCCTGCCGGTCTTGCCAGGTTCCTCACAGGTTCGCCTCCCCGGCCACACCCCGTGGTCGCACTACCCTCGCCCGGTGATGAGCGCCCGGGGACCGTCGCACGCCGGCGGGACCGGGGGCGCCGCCTGGGCCGACCGCTACGCCGCGGAGGACCCCGTGCTCGCCGCGGCGCGCACCCGGGCCGCGGCCCTCGGCGGACCGCCCCCGCCCGAGCCGTCGGCGGGCGCCACCCTCGCCGTCCTGGCCGCCGGGGCCGGCGCCCGGGCGGTCGTGTCCGTGGGCAGCGGTGGCGGCGTCGTCGGCCTGTGGCTGCTGCGCGGCATGCGTCCCGACGGCGTCCTCACCGCCCTCGACGGCGACCCCGAGCAGCTGCGCGGCGCACGGCGGGCCTTCACCGAGGCCGGCGTCCCCGCGGGCCGGACCCGGCTGATCTTCGGCACCCCCGCCGAGGTGCTGCCCCGGCTGTCCCCGGGCGCCTACGACCTCGTCGTCTGCGCCGGTCCGCCCACCGAGTACGCCGCGCACCTCGCGGCGCTGCTCGGGCTGCTGCGCACCGGCGGGACGCTGGCCTGCCACGGCCTGCTCGCCGGGGACCGCATCGGTGAGCGCGCGGCCCGCGACCCCGAGACCGTCACCTGGCGCGACCTGGCCCGCAGCGTCCGCGAGGACGAGCAGCTGACCTCCGCCGTCCTGCCCATCGGGGCCGGCCTGCTGGTGGCCACCCGGCGCGCCTAGCCGGCGAACGGGTGCTCGGCGAGCGGCTCCCACGGGCCGCCGAGGTAGCGCCACAGCCCCAGCCCGCGGGCGGGGACCTCGGCGGGGACGAACTCCGCGGCCAGCCGGTCGCGCAGCGCCCGGGCCACCGCCGGCTCCACCTTGTTCTGCACGGTCACGTGCGCCGACAGCCGCTGGCGGTCCTGCGGGGTCAGCCACGGGTCGAACTCCGCCGACAGCCCTGCGTGCAGGGCCGAGAGCTCCGGCGCGGCCAGCCGGTAGGCCACCCCGCGGCCGAGCAGCTGCACGCCGGTCACGGCGACGGCGAACGGCGGCCGGGTGGCCACCCCGGCGAGCGAGGCGTCGACGGCGGCGCGCTGCTCGCCGGGCAGGGCGTGGAAGAGCGTCACGTGCGCCGCCAGGTGGTTGCGCCCGGCCGGGAAGTGCTCGGCCCGCAGCCGGTCGAACCGCGCCTGCGCCTCCGCCTCCAGCAGGAGAGTGACTATCAGAGGTGACGTGCTGGAACGGCCCTCGTGCAGGGGCCCGCTCCGAGCGGAGCGAGGGGTGGGGGGCACGGGGGTCCTTCGTCAGACGTGGGCCCGGGCTCCCTTGCCGAGGACGGTCACGCCGCCCGCACTGACGTGGTAGTGGGCGCGGTCGCCCTCGGTGTCGACGCCGATGCGCGCCCACGGCGGCACGACGACGTTCTTGTCGAGGATCGCCCGCCGGACGTAGGCGCCCTCGCCGATCTGGACGCCGTCCATGAGCACGCTGTCCTCGACCCGGGCGCCGCGGTCGACGCGCACGCCGGGCGAGACCACGGAGTTGTGCACCGACCCGCCGCCGATGATCGCGCCGGCGCTGACCATCGACTCCTCGGCCCGCCCGCCCAGCACGAACTTCGCCGGCGGCTGCTGCGGCGGCAGGGTGAGGATCGGCCAGCGGTCGTTGTAGAGGTTGAACACCGGCGTCACCGACACCAGGTCCATGTGCGCGTCGAAGTAGGAGTCGATCGTCCCGACGTCGCGCCAGTAGCCGTGGTCGCGGTCGCTGGCGCCCGGGACGATGTTGGTGGAGAAGTCGTAGACGTAGGCCTCACCGGCGTCGGCCAGCATCGGCATGATCGAGCCGCCCATGTCGTGCGCGGAGTCGGCGTCCTCGGCGTCGGCGCGCAGGGCCTCCAGCAGCGCGTCGGTGGTGAAGACGTAGTTGCCCATGGAGGCGAAGGACTCCTCCGGGCTGTCCGGCAGTCCCGGCGGGTCGGCCGGCTTCTCGAGGAAGCCGCGGACCCTGCCGTCGGCGGCCGCGTCGATGACGCCGAACTCGGTGGCCTCGTGCCGCGGCACCCGCAGCCCGGCGATGGTCACGCCCGCCCCGGTCTGCACGTGCTGGTCGATCATCTGACCCGGGTCCATCCGGTAGACGTGGTCGGCGCCGAAGACGACGACGATGTCGGGCCGCGCGTCGTAGATGAGGTTCAGGCTCTGCAGGATCGCGTCGGCGCTGCCGGTGTACCAGCGCGGGCCGAGCCGCTGCTGCGCCGGCACCGGGGTGATGAAGTTGCCCAGCAGGTTCGACATCCGCCACGTGGTGGTGATGTGCCGGTCGAGGCTGTGGCTCTTGTACTGCGTGAGGACGGCGATCTGCCGGATCTCGGCGTTGACCAGGTTGGACAGCACGAAGTCGATGAGCCGGTAGTTGCCGCCGAAGGGCACCGCCGGCTTGGCGCGGTCCTGGGTCAGGGGCGCCAGGCGCTTGCCCTCACCACCGGCCAGGACGATGCCGAGCACTCGAGGACCGCCACGCATGTCAGGAACGTAGCCGCTGGGCGGGGTCCGCGTCCCCCCACCTCCACCCGCCCTGCCCCCTAGGGTGACCGGCGTGCGCATCGGCATCGTCACCCGCGAGTGGCCACCGGACGTCTACGGCGGTGCCGGCGTGCACGTCGAGCACCTCGTCGCTGCCCTCCGCTCGCTGCCGGCGGGGCCCGACCTGGAGGTGCACGCCTTCGGCGGTCCGCGCACCGACGCCCGCGGCTGGGCCGTCCCGCCAGGCCTCGCCGAGGCCAACGGCGCGCTGCAGGCGCTCGGCACCGACGTCGAGATCGCCGCGGCGCTCGGCGGGGTCGACCTCGTGCACAGCCACACCTGGTACGCCAACGGCGCGGGCCTGCTGGCCGCCCTCGTGCACGGCGTTCCGCACGTGGTGACCGCGCACTCGCTGGAGCCGCGCCGGCCCTGGAAGGCCGACCAGCTCGGCGGCGGCTACCGGCTCTCCTCCTGGGTGGAGCGCACGGCCTACCTCGCCGCCGACGCGGTGGTCGCGGTCAGCAACGGCATGCGTGCCGACGTCCTCGACGCCTATCCCGACCTCGACCCGGCCCGCGTGCACGTCGTCGGCAACGGGGTCGACGCCGAGGCCTACCGGCCCACGCCGGCGCCCGACGTCGTCCGCTCGCTCGGGGTGGACCCCGACCGGCCGTACGCGCTGTTCGTCGGCCGGATCACGCGGCAGAAGGGCGTCGTCCACCTGCTCCGGGCCGCCGAGCAGCTGCCGCCCGACGCCGGGCTGGTGCTGTGCGCCGGCGCCGCCGACACCCCGGCCGAGCGCCAGCAGGTCGCCGACGCGGTGGCCGAGCTGCAGGCCCGCCGGCCGGGCGTCGTCTGGATCGAGGCGATGCTGCCGCGCGAGCAGCTCGTGCCGCTGATCACCGGCGCGACGGTGTTCGTCGTCCCGTCGGTCTACGAGCCGCTGGGCATCGTCAACCTCGAGGCCGCCGCCTGCGGCACCGCGGTGGTCGCGAGCGCCGTCGGCGGGATCCCGGAGGTCGTCGCCGACGGCGAGACCGGCCTGCTGGTCCCCTACGACCCCGACGACGTCGCCGCGTTCGAGGCCGGTCTCGCCGCGCGCGTCACCGAGCTGCTGCACGACCCCGCGCGCGCCGCGCGGATGGGCGCCGCCGGCCGCGAGCGGGTGCTGTCGGAGTTCGGCTGGCCGGCGATCGCCCAGCAGACCGTGCAGGTGTACTCGGCCGTGCTGGAGGCCCGCGGCTGAACCCGCCGGGCGCCGGATGGGAAGCTGTCCCGTCGTGACCGCCGCCCGACCGTCGCCCGCCGGACCGTCTTCCGCCGGAGCGGACGCCGCACCGGCCGACGTCGTCGTCGGGCTCGTGGCCGCGCCCGGCGCCCCGGCCGAGCTGGCCGGCGAGCTGGCCGCCGACCTGACCGGCGCGCTGCGCGAGCGCCACCCCGACGTCGCGTGGGACCTGCGGGTGGTCGAGGACGGCCTGGTCCGGCCCCCGGCCGACGACGCGGAGATCGTCGGCGCCGCTCGCGACCGGCTGCTGGCCGAGGAGTGGGACCTCGCCGTCGTCGTCACCGACCTGCCGCTGTCGGTGGACCGGCGGACGGTCGTGGCCCACGCCAGCCCGGTGCACGGCGTCGCAGTGCTGTCACTGCCGGCCCTGGGTGCGGTGGGCCGGCGCCGGCGCGCGCTGCAGACGACGCTCGGGCTGGTCCGCACCCTGCTCGGTGACGACGCCGACGGCGAGGGCGACCCGGCCGCGCTGCGCCGCCGGGTGCGCGAACTGGCCGCCGACCCCGCCGACACCGCCGAGGGCGTGCGGTTCACCGCCCGGGTCCTCACGGGCAACCTGCGGCTGCTCGTCGGCATGGTGCGCGCCAACCGGCCGTGGCGGCTGACCATCCAGCTGTCCCGCGCGCTGACGGCGGCGGTCGCGGCCGGCGTGTTCGCCCTGGTGACCGCCGACATCTGGCGGCTGGCCGACCGGTTCGGCCTGCTGCGCCTGTCGGCGGTCGGGCTCGGCTCGGTGGTGGCGATCTGCGCGACCCTCGTGGTCGGCGCGGAGCTGTGGGAGCGGACCCGCTCGCGGCGGGTGCGCAAGCAGGTGGCGCTGTTCAACCTGGCCACCACCGCGACCGTGGTCATCGGGGTGCTGACGTTCTACGCCGCGCTGTTCGCCCTCGCTCTGGCCGGGTCCCTGCTGCTGGTGCCCGCGGGCCTGTTCGCCGAGGGCCTGGGGCACCCGGCGCGGATCGGCGACTACCTGGAGCTGGCCTGGCTGACCAGCTCGCTGGCGACCGTCGGCGGCGCGCTGGGCGCGGGCCTGGAGTCCGACGAGGCGGTCCGCGGGGCCGCCTACACGCACCGGCCCGACGCGGCAGGGTGACCGACGTGGTCCGGGGGGCCGACACGGGCGAGGATGACGTGTGACCATCGCCACACGGTTCGCCGCCGCGCTCGACGCGGAGACCTCCCGTGGCCCCGGACCGTCCGAGCTGCTCCCCGTCCGGCTGGCCCGGGCGTGCGTCACCACGCTGGGCGTCGACGGCGCGGGACTGTCGGTGGTCGACGCCTCCGGCACCCGCATCCCGCTCGGGTCGAGCACCACCCACGCCGCGTGCGCCGAACGGCTGCAGTTCACCGTCGGCGCGGGGCCGTGCTGGGAGGCCTCGGCGACCCGGCAGCCGGTCTTCGCCCTGCACGAGGACCTGCGGCGCCGCTGGGCGGCCTTCGCCGACCTGCTCACCACCGAGACGCCGTTCCGCGCGATCGTGGCCCTCCCGCTGCGCGAGGACCTCGCCGGGGCCGGGGCGCTGGACCTCTACTTCACCGACGACGCGCGGGTGCCCGGCCTCGACGTCTTCGCGGCCATGGCCGTCGGCGAGCTCGTCACCGCCGCCCTGAGCGAGGCCGCCGTCTGGTCGGAGTGGCCGGCCGACCGCGGACCCGACTGGCTGCACGGTCCCGATGCCCGCCGCCGGGCCGCCGTGCTGCGGGCCGCCGGCCGGGCGGCGATGGCGCTGGAGACCGACCCGGCCACCGCGCTGGACCTCCTGCGCGCCGCCGCCTACGCCGAGGGGCGCAGCCTCGAGGACGTCGCCGAGGACCTCGAGCACGGCCGGCTCGACGTCGCCCGGCTCGCGCCCGGCCGCGGCCCCTGACGCCGGCCGTGTGACCGTTCCCGCAGGTCAGCCGCGGAATCCGGGCCTCCGGGCGGGTGCTGTACCTGCCGTGACCGCCGCGCCCTCGACGTCTCCCGTGTCCGCGCCCCCGCCGCCGGCCCCGGCCCCCGTCCCCTCCCCCACGCGCCTGCTCGACGTCCGCACCGTCTACGCCGAGCCGGCCGCGATCGACTCCGCCCGCGGCCGCGAGGTGCTCGCCCGCTTCCCCGGTGCCGAGGTCGTCGAGGTGCCCTCGCACTGGCAGATCCCCGAGCTCCACGGCAACGAGGGCAACGTCGAGCGGTGGGTGCGGGTCAAGACCGAGACGCTGGTGCTCGGGGTGAAGAAGTCCCTGTCGGCCCGGCCCAACAGCCGCTCGTCGAACTGGATCGCCCCCTCGACGGCGAACGGTTGCGCCATGGCCTGCGCATACTGCTACGTCCCGCGGCGCAAGGGCTTCGCCAACCCCATCACGGTGTTCACCAACATCGAGCAGATCACCGGCTACCTGCGCCGGCACGTCGCGCGGCAGGGCCCCAAGACCGAGCCCGACCAGTGCGACCCGGTCAGCTGGGTCTACGACATCGGCGAGAACAGCGACTGCTCGGTCGACGCGCTGGTGAGCGACAACGTCGCCGACCTGGTGGCCACCTTCCGCGGGCTGCCGACCGCCAAGGCCTCCTTCGCCACCAAGTACGTCAACCGCGAGCTGCTCGACCTGGACCCGCAGGGCCGCACCCGCATCCGGTTCTCCCTCATGCCCGACGCCGACTCCCGGGTGATCGACGTGCGCACCAGCCGCATCGCCGAGCGCGTCGCCGCCGTCGACGACTTCGTCGAGGCCGGCTACGAGGTGCACCTCAACCTCTCGCCGGTGGTGCTGCGCGACGGGTGGGAGGCCGACTGGGCGCAGCTGCTGCGGCAGCTCGACGACACCCTCTCCCCCGCGGCCAAGGCCCAGGCGGCGGCCGAGGTGATCATGCTGACCCACAACCGGGACCTGCACGAGGTCAACCTCGGCTGGCACCCGAAGGCCGAGGACCTGCTGTGGCGGCCGGACCTGCAGCAGCCCAAGCGCAGCCAGAACGGGCAGTGGAACGTGCGCTACCGCAACGACGTCAAGCGGGCCGGTGTCGAGCGGCTGCAGGAGCTCGTCGCCCACCACGCGCCCTGGCTGCGCATCCGCTACGCGTTCTGATGCGCCTCTCGCTGCTCGACCGTTCCCGCACCCGCGCCGGTGAGCCGGACGCGGCGGCGCTGCGCGGCACCGTCGAGCGGACCGTGTCCGCGGAGCGGCTGGGCTACCGGCGGTTCTGGGTGGCCGAGCACCACGGCGTCCCCGGGATCGCCGGGGCCGCACCCGCGGTCCTGCTGGCCGCGGTCGCCGCACGCACGTCGGCGATCCGGCTGGGCTCGGCCGGCGTCATGCTGCCGCACCACCAGCCGCTGGTCGTGGCCGAGCAGTTCGCCGTCCTGACGGCGTTCGCGCCCGGCCGGGTCGACCTCGGACTGGGCCGCTCCCCCGGCTTCACCGCGCCGGTGCGCCGGGCGCTGCGGGAGACCGAGCGGGACTTCGCCGCCGACCTCGCCGAGCTGCGCGCCCACCTCACCGGGACGGCGGAGATCACCATGCACCCGCGCCCCCACGGGGACGTGCGGATGGTCGTCCTGGCCACCGGCGCCGGCCTCGACGTCGCCGCGCGGCTGGGCCTGCCGGTGGTCGTGGGCGGGCCGCTGCTCGGGGTGGCCGGCGACCCGGAGCCGGGGCGCGAGGCGCTGGCCCGCTACCGCCGCACCTACCGGCCCTCGCCGCAGGCGCCCGAGCCGGAGGTCGCGATCAGCCTCGACGTGCTGGTCGCCGACACCGCGGCCGAGGCCGCCGACCTGCTGCTGCCCGAGGCGTGGGCGATGGCGCAGGCGCGCACCACCGGCGTCTTCCCGCCGTTGGAGCCGGTCGCGGCGGTGCGCGCGGCCCGGATGACCGCGGTGCAGCGGCGGCACGCCGAGCGCACCGCGGCGATGGCGGTGGCCGGCACGGCCGCGCAGGTGGGTGCCCGGCTGGCGGAGCTGGCCGAGCGCACCGGCGCGGCGGAGCTGGTGGCGGCGGGCAGCACGCACGACCGCGCGGCGCTGGCCGCCTCCGACGAGGCGCTGGCCCGGTTGTTCGGCGCCGGCTGAGGGGTCAGCCGGTGGCGCCGGTGTCGTGGTGCGAGGCGCCCACCGGCTTGGACTCCGGCGAGCCGCGCTGGCGCAGGTAGACGGCGAACACCGCCATCGAGCCGACGGCGAGCATCTCCGACTGCCAGTTCTGGAAGGTGCGGTTCCAGAAGTCGGCCTCGCCGAGGTAGGCGACCCAGCTCACCGGGTCGGCGTGCGACTGCAGCTGCTCGACGTTGTACGCCGCCCAGCCGGCGACCGAGCTGGCCGCCCACGTGAGCAGGAAGAGCCCGCCGAAGAGCAGGCCGAGCGAGCGGGAGAACAGCGTCGTCCGCCACCCGCCGGCGCGCACCCACGGCGGTGAGTCCTCGCGGGCGTGCGAGCCCACGCGCTGCTCCTCGTCGCTCTCGGTCCCGACCGCGTGCAGCTCCTTGGACTCCGGCGACCCGCGCTGCACCAGCCACACGGTGGCGAACACGTAGAGGGCGAACTGCAGGTACTCCGACTGCCAGTTCTCCATGACGTCCACGGCGAACGACGACGACGTCAGGTACTGCACGAGGCTCACCGGCTCGAGCCCCTCGGCCTGCCGGTCCTCGTTCATCTGGGCCGCCCCGGCCAGCGCCTGGCCGGCCAGGCTGAGCAGGAACAGCAGGCCGAAGCCCAGGCTGAGCGAGTTCTCCCGGACGAAGCGCCGCACGCCGCTCACCGCCCGAGCAGCGCCAGGACGACGCAGTAGGCCACGCCGCCGAACACGGTCAGCAGGTAGGCGACGAAGACGACCCGGACGTGTCTCACGAGCCCTCCACCAGGCAGTCGTAGCGCCCCTGGCCGGAGGCCTCGCAGCCGGCCGCGGCCACCCGCCAGCCGTCGGCCGTCCGGCTCAGGAACAGCGTGTCGTCGGTGAGCTGCACCTGCGCCTCCTGGCCCCACACCTGCGCGGAGACGACGCCGCCCGCGCCGAGCGGGAGCTCCTCGAGCGCCACCGGGCAGCCGGTGGGCTCCTCGTGCTCCACGGCCCGCACCGCGGCCTCGGTGAGCAGGTCGCAGCGGGTCACCGGGTCACCGGCCGCGAAGTCCGAGGCCACCTGCTGGGCCTCGGGGAGGTGCACGTCCGAGCACCCGGCCAGCACAACCAGCACCGCTGCCCAACGCACCGCGGTCCGCACGGGTCGTCGCCCTCCGTCGCAGTCCCCGCGTGGGCTCAGCAGGTGCTCACATCCTGTGCCGGGACCCCGCCCGCCGCCACCGGGGGTGATCACCCGTTCGGGGTGTGAGCTGCGCACTACGGTGACGGAGTGGCACGGGTGGTGGTCGTCGGCGCGGGGCTCGGCGGCCTCGCCGCCGCCGCGCGGCTGGGCGCGCTGGGGCACCGGGTGACGGTGCTGGAACAGTCCGGCGACGTCGGCGGCAAGCTCGGCTGGTACGCCCGCGACGGCCACGCCTTCGACACCGGTCCCAGCCTGGTGACGCTGCCCCAGGTGCTGCGCGACCTGTTCGACGCCACCGGCGGCCCGCTCGAGGAGGCCGTCGACCTCGTCCGGCTGGATCCCGCCGTCGACTACCGGTTCGCCGACGGCACCCGGCTGGCGGTGCCCGGGCACCTCGACGCGGTGCCCGGCGCGCTCGACGACGCCCTGGGCGAGGGCAGCGGCGCGCAGTGGACCGCGCTGCTCGCGCGCGCCGAGGCGATGTGGGCGATCACCGAGCAGCCCTTCCTGCGCTCACCGCTGCGCGGGGCGGCCACCCTCGCCCGGCTGGCCCGCGACCCCGCCGACGTCGCCGCCGTCGCGCCCTGGCAGACGCTGCGCGGCCTCGGCGCGCGCTACCTGCGCGACCCGCGGCTGCGGGTGCTGCTCGACCGCTACGCCACCTACTCCGGCTCCGACCCGCGGCGCGCGCCCGCGGTGCTCGCCACCGTCCCCTACGTCGAGCAGGCGTTCGGCTCCTGGTACGTCCGCGGCGGGCTGCACCGGCTGGCCGAGGCGGTGGCCGACCGGGCCCGCGGGCACGGCGCCGACGTCCGCACCGGCACCCCGGTCCGGCGGGTGCTGCGCGACGGCGGCCGGGTGTCCGGGGTGGAGCTGGTCGAGGGCGGCGAGATGACCGCCGACGTCGTCGTCTCCGGCGCCGACGCCACCGCCCTCTACGCCGGGCTGCTGCCGCCGGACCGGCGCACCCGCGCGGTGCGCCGCGGGCTGACCCGGGCGACACCGTCGCTGTCGGGATTCGTGCTGCTGCTGGCGCTTCGCGGCCGCACGCCGGGCCTGGCGCACCACACCGTCGCCTTCCCGGCCGACTACGACGCCGAGTTCGACGCGGTCTTCGGCACCGGCCGGCACCGCGGCCTGCCCTGCCCGGTGCCCGACCCGACCGTCTACGTCAGCGCCCCCGACGACCCCGCGACCCGGCCCGACGACGACAGCGAGTCGTGGTTCGTGCTGGTCAACGCGCCGCGGCACGACCCCGACGGCGGCGTCGACTGGGACACCCCCGGGCTGGCCGACCGCTACGCCACCCGGGTGCTGGAGGTGATGGCCGCGCGCGGGCTCGACGTCCGCTCCCGCGTGCGCTGGTGCGTGGCGCGCACGCCGGCCGACCTCGCGCGCGAGACCGGCAGCGTCGGCGGCTCGATCTACGGCACGTCGAGCAACGGCGCCCGCGCCGCGTTCCTCCGCCCGGGCAACGCCGCGCCGGTGCGGGGGCTGTACCTGGTGGGCGGCTCCTCGCACCCCGGCGGCGGGCTGCCGCTGGTCACCCTGTCGGCCGAGATCGTCGCGGGGCTGGTCGGCCCCGCCTGATCAGGCGACGCCGGTGCCGTGCCGGCCCTCGCCGGCGGCGAAGCGGGCGGCGCCGGGCAGCGCGTCGACGGCGAGCGAGGTCAGCCCGTGGCGGAACTCGTTGGCCAGCGCCGCCGCCTCGTCCAGGCCCTCCTGCTCCAGCAGCGAGGCGCGGTCCTCCCGCATGCAGGTCTGCGGGAAGGCCGCCAGCCGGCGGGCCAGCTCCTGCGCGGTGGCCAGCGCCTGCCCGGCCGGGACGACCTGCGTGACCAGGCCGATCCGCAGCGCCTCGTCGGCGTCGACCGACCGGCCGGTGAGCACCAGGTCCATCGCACGGCCGGCACCGACGATCCGGGGCAGGCGGACGGTCCCGCCGTCGATCAGCGGCACCCCCCAGCGGCGGCAGTAGACGCCGAACACCGCGGTCTCGTCGGCGACCCGCAGGTCGCACCACAGCGCCAGCTCCAGGCCGCCCGCGACGGCGTGCCCGGCGACCGCGGCCACGACCGGCTTGGACAGCCGCATCCGGGAGGGGCCCATCGGCCCGTCGCCGTCCACCTCGGTCCGGTTGCCGGTCGGCGTGCCCACCGCGCGCAGGTCGGCGCCGGCGCAGAAGGTGCCGCCCTCCCCGTGCAGCACCGCGACGGCGGCGTCCGGGTCGGCATCGAACGCGCGGAAGGCGTCGGCGAGCGCGGCGGCGGTGGGCCCGTCGACGGCGTTGCGCGCGTGCGGCCGGGACAGCCGGACGGTCGTCACCGGCCCGTCCCGCTCGACGGTGACGGCGTCGGCGCCCGTCGGCCTCACCGGGACACCCCCGCCCACAGCGGCTCGCGCAGCGCCCGGCGCAGCACCTTGCCCACCGGGGACAGCGGCAGCGCGTCGACGACGTGCACCGCCTTGGGCACCTTGTAGCCGGCCACCGCGGAGCGGACGGCGTCGCGCAGTTCCTCCTCGGACACCCGCGCGCCGGGGCGCAGCGTGACGAACGCGGTGACCGCCTCCACCCAGGTCGGGTCGGGCGCGGCCACCACCGCGGCCCCGGACACCGCCGGGTGGGCCATGAGGACGTCCTCGACCTCGCGCGGGTACACGTTGTAGCCGCCGGTGATGATCATGTCGCTGGTGCGGTCGACGAGGATCAGGTAGCCGCGGTCGTCGGAGCGGGCGAGGTCGCGGGTGCGGATCCAGCCGTCGGAGGTGACCGTCTCGGCGGTCAGGTCCGGGGCGCCGTCGTAGCGCGCCATCCCGAACGGGGCGCGCACCCGCAGCTCGCCGACCTCACCGGCCGGCACGGGCGCGCCGTCGGCGTCGGTCAGCAGCACCTCCGCGTCCACGGACGGCTGGCCGCAGGAGCCGGCCAGCGAGGGGTCCGTGTGGTCCTGCGCGCCGAGCACGGTGATCGCCAGCGGCGCCTCGGTCTGCCCGTAGTACTGGACCAGCCGCGGCCCCCAGAGCTCCATCGTCTCGGCGAGGACCGGCCCGGGCATCGGGCTCGCCCCGTAGACGGCGGTCCGCAGGCTCGAGACGTCGGCCCGCTCCGCCGCGCCGGAGGTGAGCAGCATGCCGAGCATCGTCGGCACGAGGTTGATCTCCGTGGCCCGGTGGCGGGCCAGCGCGTCGAGGTAGCTGCCGGGGTCGAAGCCGGGCAGCACCGCCGCCGCTCCCCCGCGGATCCAGTACGGCAGCACGAACGTGCCGCTCGCGTGGATGAGCGAGGCCGCGTGCAGCATCACCGAGTCGCGGCCGGGCGAGACCAGGTTGGCCAGGATGTTCGCGCAGACGGCGGCGTAGCTGGCCTGGGTGTGCACGACCGCCTTGAGGGCGCCGGTGGTGCCCGACGTGTAGAGCACGAGCACCGGGTCCTCCGGCGCGGCCGGCAGCATCGGGTCGGCGCTGCTGGCCTCCCCGGCCGCGGCCAGCAGGTCCAGCGCCTCGACGTCGGCCACCGGCCCCAGCGCCACCAGGCGCAGGCCCTCCACCCGGCCGGCGAGGTCGGCGGCGCGCTCGGCGAGGGCCGGCCCGAAGACCAGGACGCCGACGCCGGTGGCCCGCAGCATCCGGGCCTGCTCGTCGGCGGAGAGCCGGGCATTCAGCGGCACCCGCGCGGCGGCGGCCTTGAGGCAGGCGAAGTCGACGGGCACCGACCACAGGCCGTTGTCGACCAGCAGCCCCACCCGCGACCCCGGCGTCACCCCGGTGCCGGCCAGCACGTGGGCCATGCGGTTGGCCCACTCGTCCACCTCGCGGAACGTCAGCGACCGGTCCCCGCTGAGCACCGCCGTCCGGCCGGCGTGCTGCCGTGCGCCACGCCGCACCAACTCCGTCGTCAGCACCGCGGACCACCTCCTCCGAGTAGGCCTGCGAAGTTACAGTCCGTCCAGACGGTATGTCGACGGCTACCGTCCCCGGCATGCCGACGCAGCAGGAGCGCCGGGCCGACACCCGCGCCCGGCTGCTGGCGGCCACGCTCGACTGCCTCGTCGGGCACGGCTACGCCGGGACGACGACGCAGCGGGTGCAGGACCGCGCGGGCCTGTCCCGCGGCGCGCTGCTGCACCACTTCGCCACCAAGGACGATCTGCTCGTGGCCGCCGTCTCGGAGGTCGCCGACCGGCAGGTCGCCCGGCTGCGCGCGCAGGCCGGCGCCGGGACCGACCCGGTGGAGCTGCTGCGCGGGGTCATGTCCGGCCCGCTGTTCCTCGCCGGTCTCGAGCTGTGGCAGGCGGCGCGCACCGAGCCGGTGCTGCGCGCCGCCCTGCTTCCGGCTGAGCGCCGGGTGGGCGCCGCCGTCCGGGACGTCCTGACCGACCTCTTCCCCGCCGCGCACGCCGGGCGCGCCGACGTCGAGGGGCTGCTCGCGCTGCACCGCGGGCTGGCACTGACCAGCGTCCTGCGCAGCGACCCGGAGCTCGAGCGGCAGGTGGTGCGGCTGTGGGTGGACCGGGTGATGGGCGGCCGCTGACCGGACCGGTCCCCGCTACTCCCGGTGGCACCGTGCGGCCGGTGTCAGCCGGGCGTGCGAGGGTCCCCGTCGTGCGCACCGACCCGCCGCAGGCCGGCGACGAGACGACGCTCCTGACCGCCTACCTGGCCTACCAGCGCGAGACGCTGCTGCTGAAGACCGACGGGCTGTCCCGCGACCAGCTGGCACGGGCGCACCCGCCGTCGTCGCTCACCCTGGCCGGCCTGCTGCACCACCTCGCGCTGGTCGAGGAGTCCTGGGCCGTGGAGCGGTTCGCCGGGCAGCCGATGCCGGAGCCGTGGGCGGCGGTCGACTGGGACGCGACCCCCGACTGGGAGTTCGACACCGCCGTCGACCTGGAGCCGGAGGTGCTGCGCGAGCGCTACCGGGAGGCCGGCCGGCGCACCGACGCCGTCGTCGCCGCGACCGGCGACCTCGACGCGCTCTCGGCGCAGCCGCTGCGCGACGGCACCCGGTTCAGCCTGCGCTGGATGCTGCTGCACCTGGTCGAGGAGACCGCGCGCCACGCCGGCCACGCCGACCTGCTGCGCGAGGCGGTCGACGGCGTCGTGGGCGAGTGAGCCCCCGGCTCAGCCCCGCGCCGCCCCGAGCCCGAGCACCGCGGCCAGCCCGAGCGCGCTGCGCGGCGCGTAGGCCGCCCGCCACAGCCCGCCGTGGACGGCGGCGTACGCCTCGTCCTGCCACGGCTGGTCGTGCCGGGGGCCGCCGTCGGTGTGCAGGTCGTGCACCAGCAGCGCGGCCATGAGCACGTTCGACGTCGCCGGCTCGAACACCTCGACGCCGAAGCGGTGCGCCCCGGCGTAGGCGGCGGCCAGTGCCCGGTTCTTCACCACCGAGCGGGTGCGCGTGGGCGGCGCGACGTTCATCGACACCGTCACCCCGGAGGCCCGCGCGACGGTCGCCCGCCACCGCTGCAGCCGCTTGGCCAGCGCGTAGTTCGGGCCCTGCTGGGCGACCAGGCTGTCGCTGATCCCCGGGTCGGCGCCGGGCACGTAGGCGCGCCGCAGCAGCCGGCCGGCCGACAGCGTGCGCAGCGGGCGGCCGAGCAGCTTGCCGGCGCGCGAGCGGCCGGCGTAGGCGCGCACCGACTGCTCGACGGCGTCGCCGGGGACGGCGAACACGTCGGTGGGCGTGGCGAGGAAGGCCAGCGCGAGGTCGGGGCGCTCGCGCTGCAGCCGGAGGGTGAGCGCGTCGACGGCCGCCGAGACGCGCACGTTGGTGGCGCCGTCGGCGTAGACGTAGTCGCCGAGCACCGGGTCGCCGGGCAGCTCCGCCACCCAGTCGGCGACCGCAGGGACCTCGCGCACCAGGTCCGCGCCCGCGGTGGTGGCGAGGTCGCCGTCGCCGGGGCCGGCGGGCACGAGCAGCCGGCCGGCGCCGCGGCGGGCGGTGTCGAGGACCCGCCGCCACAGGTCCGGCCGCGGCAGGTCCACGCCGGCCACGGTGGCGCCCCAGCGCAGCAGCGCGGTCAGCGGCCCCATCTCCGCACCGGCGCCGAGCACGACGACGGTGCGCCCGGGTAGCGCCAGCCACTCCGGGTGCGCGGCCACGGTGCGCACCGCGTCGGCCAGCGTCGGCTCGGCGATCCCGCGCTCGACCCAGGAGTCGACCTGGCGCAACAGGTCGTCGCCGCGCAGCCGCCTGCCGTGGAAGGGCAGGGTGAACTCCCGCTCGGGCTCGGCGGTGCCGGTGACCTCGCGGGTGGCCGGCGTCCGCCCGGCCGGGGCGTCCGGGAGCGTCCGCAGCGGCTGCTCGCCGCCGTCGCCGGCCACCTGCAGCCGGGCGTGCACGGCGCCGAGCCCGGCGCCGGCGACGGTGAGCGCCGCCTGCGGGGAGGCCAGCCCGGCCTCGACGAGGCGGCGGAAGTGCACGAGGTAGCCGGCCCGCCAGTTGGTCTCGCTCTCGGCGGCGCGGGCGCCGGTGGGGTCGACCGGGCGCAGCGCGTCGGCGACCACGGCCCGCCCGACCGCCGCGGTGCTGCGCCGCCCGTCGGGTCCGGCCGGGAAGACGACGCCGGTGTCGTCGGTGCTCACGCGGGGGCTCCTAGTCCGTGGTGGTCGGGGGTGGGTCGACCGGTGCTCCGGCCTCCAGCCAGCGCAGCAGCGTGCGCACGCCGTACCCGGTGCCGCCCTTGACCACCTCGGCGTCGTCGGAGCCGGCCCGTGCGGGACCGGCGACGTCGAGGTGGGCCCAGGGCAGGTCGCCGGCGAACGGGCGCAGGAAGAGTGCGGCGGTGGTCCCGCCGGGGTTGCCGGGGGCGTTGTTGGCGTCGGCGACGTCGCTGTGCAGCTGCTCGGCGTACTCGCCGTCCAGCGGCATGCGCCAGACCCGCTCGCCGGCGTGCAGCGCGGCGGTGGACAGCGCGGTGGCCAGGCCGTCGGTGGTGGCGTAGAGCCCCGCCGTCCGGGCGCCGAGCGCGACCTTCGTCGCGCCGGTCAGCGTGGCGACGTCGACCAGCACCGTGGCGCCCAGGCGCAGGCGGGCGTGGGCCAGGGCGTCGGCGAGGACCACGCGGCCCTCGGCGTCGGTGTTCTGCACCTCGGTGGTCCGCCCGCCGACGTGCCGGACGACGTCGGCCGGCCGGTAGGACGACCCGGACACCGCGTTCTCCGCGACCGGGACGACGACCGTCACCGCGACGGGCAGCCCGAGGCGGGCGGCGGCGTCGAGCGCGGCGAGCACCGCCGCTCCCCCGGCCATGTCGGTCTTCATGTCGCGCATGCCGGGACCGTGCTTGATCTGGATGCCGCCGGTGTCGAAGGTGATGCCCTTGCCGACCAGCACCGGCCGGGCGGGATCCGCGCCGGGCGGCTCGTAGGCGGCGACGACGACCCGCGGCGGGGACGCCGAACCGCCGCCGACGGCGAGCACGCCGCCGAAGCCGCCGGCGGTGAGCTCCTCGGGGCCGAGCACGGTGACGGTCACGTGCGGCAGGCCGGACAGCCGCGCGACGGCCTGCCCGGCCAGCCAGGCGGGGTCGGCGGTGTTCGGCGGGGTGTTGACCAGGTCGCGGGCCCAGGCGACGGCGGCGGCGGCGGCCTGTCCGGCCCGCGCCGCGGCGACGACGGCGGGGTCCTGCGCGTCGGTGGCGACGACGGTGACGGTGGCCAGCCGCGGCGGGGGTGGCCGGCTGCTGTCGCGGAAGCGGTAGCCGGCCAGCAGCGCGGCCTCGACGGCGGCGCGGACCTCGTCGGCCCCGGCGGGTGCGACGGCACCGTCGAGGGGCAGGACGAGGCGGGTGGCGCCGTGCTCGGCGAGGGTCTGCGCGCGGCGCACCGCGGTGGCGACGTAGCCGCGCAGGTGCGGCAGCGTCTCGTCACCCGTCCCGACGGCGACGACGCTGCGCGGGCGGCGGCCGGGGACCGGCAGGTGGGTGATGGCGCCGGCCCTGCCGGTGTTGCCGGTGTCGGCCAGCGCGCCGGTCAGCAGCCGCGCGGGGACGGGCGGGAGGGTGCCGAAGGCCGGTGCGGTCAGCCAGGGCGGCAGCGTGCCGCCCGTCCCGACCGGGACCGCGAGCACGTCGTCCTCGCCCAGGCGGGGCAGCGCGGCGAGCAGCTCCACCCGTGGCAAGGACGCGGCCCCGGTCGCCGGCGTGCTGCCGGCGGCCGGGGCCGCGTCGTCCCGCGCGGGGCTGCCCGGGGGCAGGCTCGCGGAGACGTTCAGCTGGTCGCGCCCTTCAGGGCCTCCGAGAGCGCCGCGGCCTCGTCGGGCGACAGCTCGACGACGAGGCGACCGCCGCCCTCGAGCGGCACCCGCATGACCAGGCCGCGCCCCTCCTTGGTGACCTCCAGGGGACCTTCACCCGTGCGCGGCTTCATGGCCGCCATGCGTGCCTCCTTCGCCGACCACCCGCAAGCCCTGTGCGGCTGCGGTGTGGCTGTGTCTCGGTGCAGTGAGCTCCGCTACCCATGATCCCGTATCCCCGCTGCGGAACCAACCTGAGCCCCCGGGCGGGTGGCGCGGAAGCAGGTGGCGACGTGGTCGTCGACCATGCCCGTGGCCTGCATGAGCGCGTAGGCGGTGGTGGGTCCGACGAAGACGAAGCCCCGCCGCTTGAGCTCCTTGGCCATCGCCGTGGACTCAGCGGTGGTGGCCGGGACGTCGGCCATCGTGGCCGGGCGGGGCCGCGGCGCGGCAGGGGCGAAGGACCACAGCAGCGCCGACAACCCCTCCGGGACCTCCTGGGCGGCCCGGGCGTTGCGGACGGCGGCGGCGATCTTGGCTCGGTTGCGGACGATGCCGGCGTCGGCCATCAGCCGCGCCTCGTCGTCGGCGGTGAACGCGGCGACGGCGTCGATGCGGAAGCCGGCGAAGGCGGCGCGGAAGGCGGGCCGCTTGCGCAGGATCGTGATCCAGGACAGGCCCGACTGGAACGCCTCGAGGCACAGCCGCTCGAAGAGCGCGTCGTCGCCGTGCAGCGGGGTGCCCCACTCCTCGTCGTGGTAGGTGACGTACTCGGGGGCGCTGTCCCCCCAGGCGCAGCGCACGCGGTCGTCGGTCGGCACGGGCTCCACGGCGCGCACGCTAGCGCCGTCCACCGACGGGACGGGTCGTCGACCGCTGCGGTGGGCCCGGTTCGTGCACACGCCGCGGCGGACCGGTCCGGGGGACCGCGTCGTGTGCACGCAGCGCGGCCGGGCCGTCCGCGCGACCCTCACGGCACCGCGGCGCCCTCCGGCTCGGGCGCGGGTGCGTTGCGGCGGGTGGCGAGCACGCAACCGGCGAGCACCAGCGGCAGGCCGACGGCGAGGCCGAGGGTGAAGGGCTCGTCGAGCAGCAGGACGCCGGCGAGCACCGCGACCGCCGGGTTGACGAAGGTGATCACCAGCGCGCGCTGCGGGCCCACCTCGCGGATGAGGGCGAAGAACAGCACCATGGCCAGCGCCGTGCACACCACCCCGAGGGCGGCGAGCGAGGCCAGCGCAGGGGCCGGCGTTGCGGTCACCTCCCCGAGCCGCGGGATCGCGAACGGCGCGTAGACGACCGCGGTGACCACCAGCGCGATCGAGCTGACCGCCACCCCGGGGACGTCGGCGAGGGCCCGGCTGGCCACCAGTGGCGCCGTCCCGTAGCCGATGACGACGAGCACCACCGCGAGCACCGGCAGCAGCGCGACGCCCTCGACGTCGAGGCCGAGCAGCGCGGCGATGCCCACGACGCCGAGCCCCATCCCCGCGAGCCGCACCGTGGTCAGCCGCTCCTCGTCCCCGAGCAGCCGCGCGGCCAGCGCCGCGACGAAGGGCACCGAGGCCACCAGCAGCCCGGTGAGCGAGCTCGACAGCGACGTCTCGGCGTAGGACAGCAGCAGCCACGGCGCGGTCATCTCCAGCACGGTGAACAGCAGCAGCGCCCGCCAGTGCCGCAGCGCCGGGCGGATCTGCCCGCGGGCCAGCGTCCACGGCAGCAGCAGCGCCGCCCCGATCACGCACCGGGCGAAGACGACGACCACCGGCGAGGTCTCCTCGACCGCCACCTTGATCAGCAGGTACGGCACGCCCCAGATGACCGACATCGCCAGGAACAGCACCCATCCGCGACGGCTCACCGCGCCATCCTCCCCGCCCCCGGCACAGGCCCGGACGCGCCCTGCCGTTGCGCATCCCCCGGCACCGGGGTTGGACTGCCTGGCGTGGATCCCGCGCAGCGCTTCGCCCTCCTGGCGGAGACCCTGTCCACCCGGCCCGGCGTCGGCCCGCCCGGCGCGGGCGGACGACGGGGCTTCGGCTCCGCCGCGCTCACCGTGGAGGGGTCGATCTTCGCGATGCTCGTCGGCGGCGCACTGGTGTTCAAGCTGCCGCGGCACCGCGTGGAGGGGCTGGTCACCGCCGGCACCGGCCTGCCGTTCGCCGCGGCCAACGGCACCCCGATGCGCGAGTGGGTGGCCCTCGACCACGGCACGCCGGAGTCCGACCTCGCCCTCGCCGAGGAGGCCATGCGCTTCGTCGCCGGGAGCCGCCGCGCCTGAGTCGTCCGGGCCGCTGGCTACCGTTCCGGCATGGGCTGGTCGGGATACGGGACCTTCGTCGTCCTCGCGGTGGTGCTGGTGCTCGTGCCGGGGCCCGACGTCGCGGTCGTCCTCCGCAACACCCTGGCCGGGGGCCGGGCCCGCGGGTCGTGGAGCGCCGTCGGCATCACCGTCTCCAACGTCCTGCAGGGGACGGCGGCCGCCACCGGTCTCGCCGCGATCGTCGTCCGCGTGGAGCCGCTGTTCCAGGCCATCCGCTGGGCCGGCGTCGCCTACCTGACCTACCTGGCGCTGCAGGCGTTCCGGTCGGCCGTGCGCGGCCGCTACCCCGACCTCGACGCCGGCGGCCCGGCGACCGGGCGGGCCGCGCTGACCGGCCTGCGGCAGGGGTTCCTGAGCAACGTGACCAACCCGAAGGTGCTCGCCTTCTACCTCGCGGTCCTGCCGCAGTTCCTCGCGCCGGGCACCCCCGTCCCGGTCCTGCTGGCCTACGCGCTCACCCACGCGGCGGTGGGCCTGGTCTGGCTGCTGCTGCTCGCGGCCGGCCTGTCCCGGGCGCGGCGCGTGCTGGCCCGCCGCCCCGTCCGCCGGGCGCTCGACGCGTTCACCGGCTGTGCGCTGCTCGCCTTCGGCGCCCGGCTGGCCGTCTCCCGGAGCTGAGTCAGGCCACCGGCCAGGCCACCTCGACGTGCGGGGTGTCCGGGTCGACATCGCGGTCGCCGAGGTAGACCTCCGCCGGGCTGCCGGTCCGCTCGAGGCCCCGCGCGTCGATCCACGCGCCCACGGCGTCGTAGGCGCCGAGGATGCCGGGGAACTCCGCCCGGCCGCGGGACAGGCAGGTCACCGCCTCGCGGCCGGCCTGCTGCAGCCGGATGCGCAGCTCGCCGGCCGGCTCCACCCGGCCGGTGAAGGCCTGCACCACCTCCACCGGTCCGTCACCGTCCTCGGTGACCATGCCGTGGTAGACGACCCGCAGCGGACCGTCGACCACAGCACCCGACCGGGCCAGGTGCGCCGCGATCTCGTCGGCCGCCCCGGCGATGAAGCCGTCCAGCTCCTCGACGGTCAGCCGCCGCTCGGCGGTCAGCACCCTCGCCTCGGGCACCTCGCGCAGGGACACCTCGTACACGTGCTCCTCCTCCTCGGCCGGTTCGGCGGTCAGGGCGTCCACCAGGACGCGGCGCCGGCGGACGTCGGCCTCGACGCCGGCCCACCAGCGCGCCACGGCGGCGCGCCGCCGCGGCGGGTCCAGGTCGACGACGTCGCGCACGCGGGCCAGCGGCATGCCCGCGCGGCGCAGCGCGGCGATGAGCCGGGCCCGCTCGACCTGCCCGGCCGCGTAGCCGCGGTAGCCGCTGGAGGGGTCGACGTCGTCGGGCAGCAGCAGCCCCTGCTCGGCGTAGAGCCGCAGCGCCTTCGCCGACAGCCGGGTGCGCCGCAGGAACTCGCCGGGCCGCAGCAGGGGGTCGCTCACGCGGCCAGCCTGCGCCGTGCCCCAGGGGCACGGTCCAGTCGAGCCGCCCGGTTTCCGCCGGCGGCGGTCCGGGCAGCGCCCGGGGACCTGCGAGGACGGGAGGCCCGGATGGCCGACGCACTCCCCCGGCCCGCGCCCCGGCGCCGGCTGCTGGTCTCCGGCCTGCTGCTCGGGGCGGGCACCGCCGGGGCGGTCGACGAGATCGTGTTCCACCAGCTCCTGCACTGGCACCACTTCTACGACCGGGCCAGCGGCGACGCCGGACTGGTCTCCGACGGCCTGCTGCACGCCGCCACCTTCTCCGCCGCGGTCGCGGGCCTCGCGCTGCTCGCCGACGCCCGCCGCCGGGGACCGTTCCCCGCGGTCCTGTGGTGGGGCGCGGTGCTCACCGGGGCGGGCGCCTTCCAGCTGTGGGACGGCCTGGGCAACCACAAGCTGCTGCGCCTGCACCAGGTCCGCTACGGCGTCGACCCGACCGGCTACGACGTCGCGTGGGTGCTGCCCGGCGCGGCGCTGCTGCTGGCGGGCGTCGCGCTGCTCGTGCGGTCGCGGAGCCGGCCGGTGCCGCGCCCGTGACCGCCCTGCTCGCCCTCCTGCTCGCCGCGGCGGCCGGCTACGTCGCCGCCACCTGGCGCTGCCGCGCCCCCTGGCCGCTGACGCGGACCGCCGCGTGGCTGGCCGGTCTGGCGGCCGCGGCGGTCGCCGTCGCAGGACCGGGCGCGGCGCATGCCGACCTGCACGCCCACATGGCCGCCCATCTGCTGCTCGGCATGGCCGCCCCGGTGCTGCTCGTGCTCGCCGCCCCGGTGACCCTCGTCCTGCGGGCGCTACCGCCGCCGGCCGCGCGCCGGCTGTCCCGGGTGCTGCGCAGCGCACCCGCACGCTGGGCCACCGACCCGCTGGTCGCCGTCCCGGTCAACGCCGCCGGGCTGTGGCTGCTCTACGGCACCGGTCTGCACACCGCGCTCGCGCACCGGCCGGCGCTCGCCGCGCTGGTCTGGCTGCACCTGCTCGTCAGCGGCTACCTCGCCACGGCCGCGGTGCTCGCCGTCGACCCCGCACCCCACCGGCGGTCGGTGGGCGTCCGGGCGCTCGCGCTGGCCGGCGGTGCCGCCGCGCACGACGTCCTCGCCAAGGTCCTCTACGCGTACCCGCCCGCGGGCACGGTGGGGGCCGAGGAGGGCGCGCGGCTCATGTACGACGGCGGCACCGTGGTGACCCTGGCGACGGCGGCGCTGCTGTGGCGGCGCTGGTACGTCAGCCGCGCCGCCGTGCGGGCGGCCGCTCAGCCGGCCTGAGTGCGGGCGTACCGGGCGAACCGGCGCAGCGAGATCCGGAAGCCCAGCAGCACGAACGGCTTCACCAGCGGCCAGCCGACGACCCCGAGCAGGCCGAAGGGCAGCCACAGCCGCTCGGTCCAGACGAGGTCGGTGCCGTGCGGTGCCGGCGTCAGCTCGAAGATCCCGGGCCCGCGCACGATCCGGCCGGTGTGCTGCACGACCACGCGGCGCGGCGGGTCCCACTCGGTGACGACCATCGTGTCCAGCACGCCGAAGTGCCGGCCGCGCCGCCACGGCAGCGGAACGCCGGTGCGGGCGGCCAGCCGCACACCCACGCCCTCGTCGTGCGGGCTGACCACCTCGACGTCGGTGGCCGGCATCCAGCGGCCCTGCGACCGCCAGTCGGTGAGCGCGGCCCACACCGCCTCCGGTGGCGCCTCGACGGCCACCGGCAGCACGAGATCAGGCACCGTTCCCCGCTCCTCCGGTCACGTCCGGTCCTTCGCCCCGCGCCGCCGTGCCGGATGCGGTCGCCCCGGACGCCGGCAGGATCAGCCCGGGATCGGTGTCGGCGTCGGCGGCCCCGGCCGGCCGCTCGGCCCGCAGCGCCGCGATCACCTCGTCGCGCTCGTCGAGCGCCAGCGCCAGCTGCTCGAGCAGCCAGTCCACCTCGGTCATCCGGTAGCCGCGGACGGCCACCGACACCTGCAGCCCGCGCACGTCCTCCCCGGTCACCGGCCGCTCGTCGGGCAGCTCGACCGGCGAGCGCTCGAGGTCGGCCGGTGGCTGCGTCTCGCCGCGGCCGAGCAGGAACGAGCCGCCGAGGAACAGCAGCGCCCCGACGACGGCGACCGCGGCGATCCCGACGAGGAGGGACAGCACGGCTCGCCTCAGCCCTCGACCGGCTCGACCGGGCCCGTCAGCGGCGCCCGCATGCCGCCGCCGCCGTCACCGGGGGCACCGGCGGCCTCGGCCGCGCGGATCAGCCGGAGCACCTCGTCGACGTCGTCGGTGACGGTGAACAGGTCGAGGTCGCGCGCGCTGATCGTCCCGGACTCGAGCAGGCTGCCGCGGATCCAGTCGACCAGCCCCGACCAGTACTGCGTGCCGAAGAGGACGACCGGGAAGCGGGTGACCTTGCGGGTCTGCACCAGCGTGAGCGCCTCGAACAGCTCGTCGAGCGTGCCGAACCCACCGGGCAGGATCACGAAGGCCTGCGCGTACTTCACGAACATCGTCTTGCGCACGAAGAAGTAGCGGAAGCTGATGCCGACGTCGACCCACTCGTTGAGCTCCTGCTCGAACGGCAGCTCGATGCCCAGGCCCACCGACAGCCCGCCGGCCTCCGACGCGCCGCGGTTGGCCGCCTCCATCGCCCCGGGCCCGCCGCCGGTGATGACGGCGTACCCGGCCCGCGCGAGCGCCGCGCCGATGCGCACGCCGGCCTCGTAGTGCGGGTGGTCGGGCCTGGTGCGGGCGCTGCCGAAGACGCTCACCGCGCGCGGCAGCTCGGCGAGCAGGCCGAACCCCTCGACGAACTCCGACTGGATCCGCAGCACCCGCCACGGGTCGGTGTGCACCCAGTCGGTGGGCCCGCGGCGGTCGAGCAGCCGCTGGTCGGTCGTCGTCCCGACCGTCTGCGGGTCCGGCTCGCCACCGCGCAGCAGCACCGGGCCGCGGTGACGCGTCGGGCGCGGCCTCCGGGCGCCGTCGGGCGGGGGGATGGTCGTCATGCACTGCCTCCGGTCAGATAGGCGGTCAGGGCGTCCTCGGCCGGCTGCAGGCGCTCGACCAGCACGTGCTCCTCGCGGGTGTGCGCCAGCGTCGGGTCGCCGGGGCCGTAGTTGACCGCCGGGATGCCGAGCGCGGCGAAGCGGGCGACGTCGGTCCAGCCGAGCTTGGCCCGCGCCGGGCGGCCGACGGCGGCGACGAACGCCGCGGCCGCGGGCTCGCGCAGCCCCGGCAGCGCGCCGCCGGCGTTGTCGACGACGGTCAGCGTGGCCCCGGCGTCCATCGCGCCGGCGAACACCTCGCGGACGTGCGCCTCGGCGGCGTCCTCGTCGCGGTCGGGCGCGTAGCGGAAGTTGACCGTCACCCGGCACAGGTCCGGGACGACGTTGCCGGCCACGCCGCCCTCGATGCCGACCGCGTTGAGCCCCTCGCGGTAGGTGCAGCCGTCGATCTCGACCTCGCGGGCGAGGTAGCCGGCCAGCGTGGCGAGGATGCCCGCCGCGCCGTGGATCGCGTTGACGCCCAGCCAGCTGCGCGCCGAGTGCGCCCGGTGGCCGGGCACCTCCAGCACCGCGCGCAGGGTGCCCTGGCAGCCGGCCTCGATCTCGCCGTCGGTGGGCTCGAGCAGCACGGCCAGGTCGCCGTAGAGCCAGCCGCGCCGCTCGCGGACCACCCGGCCGAGGCCGCTCTTCGCCGACTCGACCTCCTCGTTGTCGTAGAAGACGAGGGTGAGGTCGTGCGCGGGCTCCGCGCCCGGGACGCCGAAGCGGCCGGCCAGCCGCAGCATGACGGCGTCGCCGGACTTCATGTCGCTGGTGCCGCAGCCGGACAGCCGCCCGTCCTCCAGCCGGCTGGGCACGTTGTCCGCGATCGGCACGGTGTCCAGGTGCCCGGCGAGGACGACGCGGGTGTCGCGGCCCAGGTTCGTGCGCGCCAGCACCGTGTCGCCGACCCGCTCCACCTCGAGCCCGCCGAGCGCCCGCAGCGCGGCCTCGACGGCGTCGGCCAGGGCCCGCTCGTCGCCGGAGACCGAGGGGGTGTCCACCAGGACGCGGGTGAGGGTCAGGACATCGGCGGAGAGGTCCAGGTCGGGCGCGCCGGTCACGGTGCCCGAGCCTACGGCGAAAGGACCTCGTCCTCCTCACCGCTCGCGAGCTCGCGGCGAGCCTCGGGACGAGGCCGAACGGCAAGCTCGGTTGGGTAGCGTCCGGAGCGTGACCGCTCCCGCCGCCCGCTCCGCCTCCGCCGCCGGCATCGCGACCATCACCTCCTCCGGCACCGTCCTGGACACCTGGTACCCGTCCCCCGCCCTCGGCGGGGACCGCGGGGCGGCCGGGACCCACCAGCTCGGCACGCTGGAGCTCGGCAGCGAGCTCGGCCACGAGTTCTCCGGCCTGGTGCGCACCGACGACACCCGCGGCGTGGAGGTGGTCGGCGTCCGCACGGTGATCGCCGACCTCGACGCCCCGCCGGTCGACACCCACGACGTCTACCTGCGGCTTCACCTGCTCTCGCACCGCCTGGTCCGCCCGCGCGAGCTGAACCTCGACGGTGTCTTCGGCCTGCTGGCCAACGTCGCGTGGACGAGCGCCGGCCCGGTCCTGGCCACCGACCTGACGCCGGCCCGGCGGGCGACCCTGCGCGCCGCGCACGGGAGCCTGACCGTGCTCTCGGTGGACAAGTTCCCGCGGATGGTCGACTACGTGCTGCCCGCCGGCGTGCGGGTGGCCGACGCCGACCGGGTGCGGCTGGGCGCCCACCTGGCCGAGGGGACGACGGTCATGCACGAGGGCTTCGTCAACTACAACGCCGGGACGCTGGGCCCCTCGATGGTGGAGGGCCGGATCAGCGCGGGCGTCGTCGTCGGCGCCGACAGCGACATCGGCGGCAGCGCGTCGATCATGGGCACGCTGTCCGGCGGCGGCAAGGAGGTCGTGTCGATCGGCAGCGGCTGCCTGCTGGGCGCCAACGCCGGCATCGGCATCTCCCTCGGCGACGGCTGCGTCGTCGAGGCCGGCTGCTACGTCACCGCCGGCTCGCGCGTGACCCTGCCCGACGGCTCGGTGGTCAAGGCCCGCGAGCTCTCCGGCCGCGACGGGTTGCTGTTCCGCCGCAACAGCGTCTCCGGCGCGCTCGAGGCGCTGCCGCGCTCGGGTGACTGGGGCGCGCTCAACGCCGCCCTGCACGCCAACGACTGAGGTGCATCTCCGCGGAAGTGCACCGCGCACTTCCGCGGAGATGCACCTCAGGTGAGGTTCGCGGGTTCCGTGGCGGGCGCGTCGAGGTGCTCGAGCAGCGCGACGACGAACTCCTGCGGCCGCTCGACGTGCGGCGAGTGCCCGACGCCGGGCAGCACGACCTCGCGGTAGGCGCCGCCGGAGGCCGCGTAGCGGTCGAGCACCGCGCGGGTCTGGGTGACCATCGGCTGCGGCGGGCAGACCTCCGCGCCCGGCCAACCCGGCACCGCGCCGAGCTGCCCGAGGAAGGCCAGGTCGAACACCGAGGTGTCGGAGACGATCGCGTCGGCGTCGCCGCGGATCCAGAGCACCGGCGGCTTGGCGGGCAGGTCCACGACGCCGGAGACGTCGAACACCGTCGGCGCCATCGTGTTGAGCACCCCGCGCGGGCCGGGTGCCGTGCCGGGCCAGGTCTCGCTCGGGACGGCGTCGCCCGGGTAGTTGTCGGTGCCGGTACGGGTGGACAGCATCGAGTCGACGAAGACGTCCTCCAGCGCCGGGTCCAGCGGCAGCGAGCCGGGCGCCACGTAGTAGGTCCGCAGGATCGAGCGCGGGCTGGTGGCGGCCGCGTCGGTGGTGTCGCCGGCGGCGATGGCCGCCACGAACTCTGGGTTGGCCGCGCCACCGCCGGAGCCGGCGCCGTCGTCGGCCAGCAGCCGGCCCTCGGCGCCGACGGTGCCGCCGAAGCCGTAGGGCGACACGGGCGCCACGAGCGTCACCGAGGCGACACGGCCGGGCGCGTCGAGCAGGTGCCGCAGGACCACGCCGGCACCCATGCTCCAGCCGACCAGGTGCACCCGGTCGAGGCCGAGGGTGTCGAGCAGCGCACCGAGGTCGTCGGCCCAGTCGCCGACCCCGCGGCGGGCGTCGACCGGCAGCGGGTCGGTGCCGCCGTAGCCGCGCAGGTCGACGGCGAGCACCCGGTGCCGGCCGGTGTCGTGCACCGCCAGCATCGTCTGCTGCCAGAACAGCGCGGAGCTCACGTTGCCGTGGACGAACAGCAGCGCCTCGCCGGGCCCCGCCGGGTCGACGCCCTCCGGGTGCAGCACGTTCTGGGTGAGCCGCGCGGTGGGCACGCGGGTCGCTGCGATCCCGGGCAGCAGGACGTCGGGCATGCGGGTCTCCTGGGAGGGTCGGCGGGGAGGCGGGCGTCACCGTAGCGACCGCACCCGTCCCACGACACCCGTGTGTTCCCGCGGGATCCGGGGTCCGGCCGGGGAGCCCACCTACAGTCGTCGGCGATGACCAGCGCACGGACGGCCCCGCCCCGCCGCCCGGCTCCCCAGCGGTCCCCGGCGAAGCGGCCCGCGCCGAAGCGGGCCGCGCCGAAGCGGGCCGCGCCGAAGCGGGCCGGGGCCGGCCGGCCCGCCGCCAAGCGCCCTCCCGGCCGCCGGGGCGGCGCCGCGGCGCTGCGGACCTGGTGGCCGGCCTACGTGCTGGCCGTCGTCGTGGTGTTCGCGCTGTCCTGGCGCGCCGACGGGTCCGAGGCCGCCGAGCCCCCGCCGACCACGGCGCTGTGCACCGTCCCGGCCACCTCGGTGACCCTCGCCGCCGACCAGTGGGCCAACGCCCGCACCATCGCCGACGTCGCCCGGCAGCGCGGACTGCCCGAGCGGGCGATCGTCATCGCGCTGGCCACGGCGATGCAGGAGTCGACGCTGCACAACCTCGACTACGGCGACCGGGACTCCCTGGGCCTGTTCCAGCAGCGGCCCTCGCAGGGCTGGGGCACGCCGCAGCAGGTGCAGGACCCGGTCTACGCGGCCGGCCAGTTCTACGACCGGCTGGTGCGGGTGCCCGGGTGGGACACGATGCGCCTCACCGACGCCGCGCAGATCGTGCAGCGCTCCGGCTTCCCCGAGGCCTACCAGCGCTGGGACGGCTTCGCTCAGTCGCTCACGGTGGCGCTGCGCTCCGACGACCGCGAGCGCAACTGCGGCTGAGTCAGTGCACGCGGTTGCGGCCCTTGCCGTAGAGCTCGGGGCGGTCGAAGGCCGTCGGCATCCCCGCCGAGCCGGCGAGGCTGCGGTTGCGGTGCAGGCGCGCCTCGAGGGCGAGCAGCGCGACGAGGACGGCGACGGGGAACAGCAGGAACAGCACGAGGAACACGGCAGGGCCTCCGCGACGGGCCGGGCGGACTGCCCGGCGGGGTGCGACCACCGTGTCGCGGAGCCCTTGCGGTGCTCTGGCGCAGGACTGACGGCCGCTTGCGGCCGGCTAGCAGGGGCTCAGGCGGTGAGGCGCTGCACCGCGGCGTCGATGCGCTCGTCGGTGGCGGTCAGCGCCATGCGCACGTGCCGTGAGCCGGCCGGGCCGTAGAAGGAGCCGGGCGCCGGGACGATGCCGAGGCCGGCCAGCCAGTCGACCGTCGTCCAGCAGTCCTCGTCGCGGGTGACCCACAGGTACAGGCCCGCCTCGGAGTGGTCGATCCGCGCGCCCGTGGCGCGCACCGCGGCGGCCAGCCGCTCCCGGCGGCCGCGGTAGCGCTCGCGCTGGGCGTCGACGTGCGCGTCGTCGGCGAGCGCGGCGGTCATCGCCGCCTGGACCGGGCCGGGCACCAGGAGCCCGAGGTGCCGGCGCACCTCCCAGACCTGCCGGACCAGCCCGGGGTCCCCCGACAGCAGCCCGGCGCGGTAGCCGGCCGCCGTGGACTGCTTGGACAGCGAGTGCACCGCGAGCAGGCCGGTGTGGTCCTCCCCCGCGACCTCGGGGTGCAGCAGCGAGCGCGGCTGCACGTCCCAGCCCAGCGTCGCGTAGCACTCGTCGGCGACGACCGGCACGCCGTGCGCGCGGCCCCACGCCGCCCAGGTGCGCAGCTCGTCGTCGGACAGCACCCGCCCGTGCGGGTTGCCCGGGGAGTTCAGCCAGACCAGGACCACGCCGGCGGCGTCGTCGGGCGGGGTGTCCGTGCGGCGCACGGCCAGGCCGGACAGGACCGCGCCGACCTCGTAGGTCGGGTAGGCGACCTCCGGGATGAGGACGGTGCCCTCGCGCAGTCCCAGCAGCGTGGGCATCAGCGCCACGAGTTCCTTGGAGCCGATCGTCGGGATGACCGACGGGTCGCCGGCGAGCGGGTCGGCGACGGTCACGCCGAGGCGGCGCCGCAGCCACGCCGCGGCCGCCTCGCGCAGCTCACGGGTGCCCAGGGCCGGCGGGTAGCCCGGTGAGTCCCCGGCGGCGGCCAGCGCGGCGCGCAGCACCTCCGGGGTCTCGTCGACCGGCGTCCCGATGGACAGGTCGACGATGCCGTCCGGGTGCTGCGAGGCGCGGGCCCGGGCAGCCTCGAGGGCGTCCCAGGGGAAGTCGGGCAGCCGGTGGCCGGCCGCCGTCCCCGGGGTGGCCGTCAGTGTCCCTCGCCCTGCGGCGGGAGGGCCGCCACCAGCGGGTGGTCCTTGGCGATCTTCCCGGTCTTGGCCGCGCCGCCGGGGCTGCCGAGGTCGGAGAAGAACTCCACGTTGGCATTGTAGAAGTCCTTCCACTTGTCCGGGACGTCGTCCTCGTAGTAGATGGCCTCCACCGGGCACACCGGCTCGCACGCACCGCAGTCGACGCACTCGTCGGGGTGGATGTAGAGCATCCGCTCGCCCTCGTAGATGCAGTCCACCGGGCACTCGTCGATGCACGCCTTGTCGAGGACGTCGACGCAGGCCTGGGTGATCACGTAGGTCACGGTGGGTCCTCCCGGGGGACGTGCGGGCAGCGGTCCGGCCGCCCGCCGGACTGCGCGTGTCTGACGTCAGTATGGCCCTGCCGGGCGCGGTGGGACGCGACGGGTGGACCCGGCCGCCCCCGGTCGGGGGAGCCCGGAGCGGACCCCGCAGGATCGGTTCATGGGACAGAGCCGCTCGCCCCTCGGTGTCGCCGACCTGGAACGGCTCGCCGCCCGCGGCTGGCGCGGCGCCGACGAGGAGCCGCTCGGCGGGTGGCTGCTGCGGGCCGGGGGCGGGTTCACCGGCCGGGCGAACACCGTGCTGGTCACCGGCGACCCCGGCCGGCCCCTGCCGGAGGCGGTCGGGGTGGTGGCCGCCTGGTACCGCGACCGCGGCCTGCGGCCCGGTGCCGCCCTGCCCGGCGTCCAGGCACGGACCGCCGACGCGGCCTTCGCCGACGCCGGCTGGACCCGCGACGAGGACGTCCTCGTGCTCACCGCTCCCCTGGTCCCCGGCCCCGGTCCCGCCGTTCCCGTGGAGCTCTCCCCCGGCCCGGACGACGGCTGGCTCGGCGCCTACCGGCACCTGGGCAACGCGCTCCCGGACACGGCGCGCGCCGTCCTGGTCAACGCCCCCGACGCCGTCTTCGCGGCCGTGCGACCCGACCCGGACGCCGCACCGGTCGCCGTCGGGCGCGGCGTGGTCACCGACGACTGGCTGGGCGTCAGCGCGGTCACCGTCGCCGAGGACGCCCGCCGCCGCGGCCTGGCCACCGCGGTGATGGCGGCCCTGACCCGGTGGGGTGCGCAGCGCGGGGCGCGCTGGGTCTACCTGCAGGTGACGGCGTCCAACGCGGCGGCGCGGGCGCTGTACCGGCGGTCGGGCTACGTCGAGCACCACCGCTACCACTACCGGTGGGCACCGGACTGACGGTCGTCCCACCCCGCGCGAGGGGGACGAGTGCTCCACGTCTCAAGGGATCCGGAACGCGGCCGATCACAACCGACGTGACCGATCGGACCTCTCCCCGGGGACCGGTGCCGGTGTGGCCCGTCTCGCCCTTCGACGCCGAGGCCGCGCTGGAGCACCGGCTCTGCTCGCTGCGCCTCGCCCTGGGCGCCGACCGCGTCTCCGTCTGGTTCCACGAGGCCGACACCGACCTCGGCGTGCCGTTCGCCCAGTCCGTCGGCGAGGGCGGCACGCCGCGCAACGCCACCGTGCGCGTCCCGCTCGCCGTCAGCCGGTCGCCCTTCCTGACCACCCTCGTGCGCGACCGCCGGCGGCTGGTCGTGCAGCCCGGCGACCGGGGCCCGGAGGCCACCGAGCTCGCCGCCCTGGGCGTGCACGACGCCGCGGGCACGCCCGTGGTGTGTGGGACCCGCGGCGTCCTCGGCGTCCTGGTCGTGGAGCCCGCCCGCTGCGGCGACGACGTGCGCGTGGAGCGGACCGCGGCCGCGCTGGCGCAGCCGCTGGCCGACGCCTGGGCCCGCCGGGCCGAGCGCCGCCGGCTGGACTCCGCCGAGACCCTGCTGGAGATTGTCGAGGCTGCCACCCAGGCCCCCTCCGTCGACGCCCTGCTCGCCACCGCCTGCCAGCGCCTGGCCGCGCTCGGCGGCGTCGACCGCGCCTGCGTGTTCCTTCTCGAGGACGGCCGGCTCGTGCCGCGCATGGCCCGCTACGCCGACGGCCGCCGCGACCGCGCCACCTGGCGGCGGTTCCGCAGCGCCCCGGCGGCCATGGGCCTGGTCGAGCGGGTGCTGCGCACCGGGGAGCCGGCCTCGGCCGACCGCGGCAGCGAGCTGCTCCCCGACTGGTGGGTCGAGGCGTTCTCGATCGGCTCGCTGCTCGCCGTGCCGCTGGGCCGTGCGCCCGGGGCGGTCGGCGTCCTGACCCTCGACAGCACCGAGCTGCGCCCCTTCTCCGAGGAGGTGCGCCGGCTCGCCTCCGCCGCGGGCGCGCACCTCGGCGGGGTGGTCGAGCAGGCGCGCGCGGCGCAGGCCCGCGCCGACGAGCTCGTCGTCGCCTCCGCCGTCCGCCGGCTGCTGGTCGACGGCGCCGGCGCCACCGGCGTGGCCGAGGCCGCCGAGGTGCTCGCTGCCGCCGTCCAGGGACTGGCCGGGACCGACCGCGGCGCGGCCTACCTCGTCGACGACGAGGGCCGCGTGGACGGGATCCGGCTGGTCGGCTGGTCGCCCGAGGCACGCGACGTGCTCACCGCGCGGGTCGGCGGCCGGCCGGTGGGCGATGTGCCGCTGTGGCGGCGGATCGCCGAGGAGCGCCGTCCCGTCTTCGTCGAGGACGCCGCGGCCTGCGACCTGCTCCCGGCCGACCTCGTCGCCTCCCTCGGCCTGCGCTCCTACGTCACCGTCCCGCTGCTGGCCGGCGGCAAGCTGCTGGGGATGGTCGTCTCCGGCTCGGTGGGCCGCTCGCACCACTGGTCCCCGGCGGTCCGCGAGGCGGTGCACCGCGTGACGCTCGAGGGCGCCCTCGTGGTGGAGAACGCCGCGCTGCGGGCCGTGGAGCAGCTGCGGCTGGCCCAGCTCGCCAGCGAGGCCCACCACGACCCGCTGACCGGGCTGGCCAACCGGCGCCGGTTCACCGAGCTGGTCGAGCGGACGATCTACGCCGAGCCGCACCGCTCGTGCGCCGTCCTGATGATCGACCTCGACCGCTTCAAGGAGATCAACGACAGCTTCGGCCACAGCGTCGGCGACGACCTGCTCTGCCTGGTCGGCCCGCGGCTGGAGCGGGCGCTGGCGCCCGGCGACCTGCTGGCCCGGATGGGCGGTGACGAGTTCGCCGTCCTGCTACCCGACGCCGACGAGGCCCGCGCCCGCGACGTCGCCGAGCGGCTCGGCGGCGCGCTGCGCGAGGCGTTCGTCCTCGACGGCCAGCCGCTGCACGTCGACGCCAGCATCGGCGTCGCCCTGTGCCCGCAGCACGGCCGGGACCGCTCGTTGCTGCTGGCCCGCGCCGACACCGCCATGTACCGCGCCAAGCGCGGCCGGCACGGCGCCCGCGTCTGGACGCCGGAGGGCACCACCGACTCCCGCGACCGGCTGCGCACCCTCGAGGAGCTGCGCGCGGCGCTCGACACCGAGGAGCTGGTCCCCCACCACCAGCCCAAGCTCGACCTGCGCACCGGCCGGGTGACCGGCGTCGAGGCGCTGGTGCGGTGGGAGCACCCCACCCGCGGGCTGCTGACCCCCGACGTGTTCCTGCCGCTGGCCGAGCAGGCCGGCCTGATGCGCCGCCTCACGCTGCGGGTGCTCGAGCGCTCGCTGCTCGACGTCCGCGCCTGGCGCGACGCCGGGCACGACCTGTCGCTGGCGGTGAACCTGTCGGTGTCGAACCTGCAGGACCTCGCGCTGCCCGACCAGGTGGCTCTGCTGCTGGAGACCCGCGGCGTGCCGGCGGAGGCGCTGGTCCTGGAGATCACCGAGGACGTCCTCATGGCCGACGCCGCGCGCAGCCAGCAGGTGCTGGCCGACCTGCGCCGGCTGGGCGTGCGGCTGTCGGTGGACGACTACGGGACCGGCTACTCCTCGCTGACCTACCTGCGGGCGCTCCCGGTCGACGAGCTCAAGCTCGACCGCAGCTTCGTCACCTCGCTGACCCGGGACCCGCGGGCCGCGGCGATCGTGCGCAGCACCCGGCAGCTGGCCCGTGACCTGGGGATGACCTTCGTCGTCGAGGGCGTGGAGGACGCCGCGACGCTGGAGGCGGTGCGCCGGATGGGCTGCGACGTCGCGCAGGGCTGGCACGTCGCCCGCCCCATGCCGGCGGAGCGGTTCCCCGCCTGGCTGGCCGGCGCCGCGGTGCGCGGCGCGGTGCCGCGGCAGCGCACCCCGGGCTGAGGGTCACGTCCGCGGGACGACCGGCCCGCGGGGTGTGGCGAGCACCCGGCCGACGGCGACCGCCGCGGCCAGCACGCCCAGGCCGAGGAAGGCGAGGGTGACCGCCCCGAGCCCGCCCCCGCCGACGGCGACCAGGTCCCCCTCGGGCCGGCGCATCGTGGCGCCCACCGCCACCACCAGCCAGACGACGGCCGGCAGCACCGCGACGGCGCGCGAGCCGGTGAGCCGCAGCGCGCCGACGACGAGCAGGTAGTTGCCGACGACGGCGACCAGCACCGACAGCGGCACGAGGACGCCGGCCACCCGCAGCGGCAGCCAGAACACCTCGACCAGCGCCAGCCAGCCGGCGGCGAGCACCGCCCCGAGGGCGCCGAGGACCAGCCGGAGCGGCCCGCTCACGCGTCCAGACCGGCGAAGAGGTCGTCCTCCCAGCCGTGCGGCGCGTCGCCGGCCGGCCCGCGCTCCCCGCGCACCAGCCGGTAGTGCTCGATGCCCAGCACCTCCTGGCCGAAGTTGTTCGACAGCGCGAAGAACGGCCCGTCGACGGTGATCTGGGTGGCGTGCGCGCGCATGGCGGCGTCCTTGCGGCCGGCGTACGGGCGGCCGTCGACGGCGGCGGTCACCAGCTCGTCGGGGACGGCGAAGGGGATCTCGTCGATCTCGCCGAGCTGCTCGAACGGCGAGGCCTCCCCCAGCCACGCCATCGCCTCGGCGCCCTCCCGCAGCACCGAGCGCGGCGTGCAGCACCAGTAGACCTTGACGACGTCCCAGGCCTCCCCCAGCTCCGGGCGCCAGGCGGGGTCGGCGGCGCGCTCGACGGCGGCCATCGCGACCCGGTGGGCCTGGATGTGGTCGGGGTGGCCGTAGCCGCCGTTCTCGTCGTAGGTGACCACGACCTGCGGCCGGACCTCGCGGACGACGGCGACCGCGTGGCCCACCGCCTCGTCGAGGTCGGCGTTCCAGAAGGCGCGCGGCTTGCCGTTGGCCGGCGTCCCCATCATCCCGGAGTCGCGGTAGCGGCCCGGGCCGCCGAGGAACCGCCAGTCGGTCACGCCGAGCGCCTCCATGGCCGCCCGGAGCTCCGCGATGCGGTAGCCGCCGAGCTGGTCGGCCTGGTCGGGTGCCAGCTGCGCCAGCTCGGGGACGAGGACCTCGCCCTCCTCGCCCAGGGTGCAGGTGAGCAGCGTGACCTGCGCCCCCTCGGCGGCGTATCGGGCCATCGTGGCGCCGTTGTTGATCGTCTCGTCGTCGGGGTGGGCGTGCACGAGCAGCAGGCGGCGGTCGGCGGTCACGGGAAGGCAGTGTCCCACCGCGACCGGGAACGCCGACGGAGCGGTGACCGTCCGAGGACGGTCACCGCTCCGTCGACCGGATCACTCGGCGTCGACCGGGACGACCGTGCGGGCCTCGGCGAAGTGGCAGGCCGAGGGGTGGCCCTGCCCGCGGTCGACCAGCGCCGGCGGGTCGGTGGCGCAGACGTCCTGCGCCTTCCAGCAGCGGGTGCGGAACCGGCAGCCCGAGGGCGGGTCGGCCGGGCTGGGCACGTCGCCCTGCAGCAGGATGCGGTCCTTCTGCCCCCGCAGGTGCGGCTCGTGCAGCGGCACCGACGACAGCAGCGCCTGGGTGTAGGGGTGCGACGGCGCGGAGTAGACCTCCTCCGCGGTGCCCTCCTCGACGATGCTGCCCAGGTACATGACCGCGACCCGGTCGGAGATGTGCCGCACCACCGACAGGTCGTGGGCGATGAACAGGTAGGACAGCCCGAGCTCGTCCTGCAGGTCCTCGAGCAGGTTGACCACCTGGGCCTGCACCGAGACGTCGAGCGCCGAGACCGGCTCGTCGCAGACGATGACCTCCGGCTGCAGCGCCAGGGCCCGGGCGATGCCGATGCGCTGCCGCTGGCCGCCGGAGAACTGGTGCGGGTAGCGGTTGACGTAGTCGGGGTTGAGGCCGACGCGGTCGAGCAGCTCCTGGGTGCGCTTGAGCCGGCCCTTCTTCGGGGCGACGTCGGAGTGCACCGACCAGCCCTCGGCGACGATGTCGCCGACGGTCATGCGCGGGTTCAGCGACGCGTAGGGGTCCTGGAAGATGATCTGCACCTCGCGCCGGTACTCCTTGAGCGCGCGGCCGCCCATGCGAGCGACGTCCTTGCCCTTGAAGAAGATCGACCCGGCGGTCGGCCGCTCGAGCGCCACGATCAGCTTCGACACCGTCGACTTGCCGCAGCCGGACTCGCCGACCAGGCCGACGGTCTCGCCGCGGCGCAGGGTGAGGTCGACGCCGTCGACGGCGCGCACGTGGCCGACGGTGCGCTTGAAGACGATGCCCTGGGTCAGCGGGAAGTGCTTCTGCAGCCCGCGGACCTCCAGCAGTGCCTCCCCCATCTCGCCCCGGGAGCCGGTCGCCGCTCCGCCGGACGTCAGCTTGGTCAGGGACGAGTGCACGTGGTCGCCCGGGACGGCCGCCGGCAGGGACGACGCCGCGGTGGCGCCGTGCTCACTGGGCTCGGACACCCAGCACCTCCTCGCTGTAGTGGCACGCCGCCTCGCGGCCCGGGACGACCAGCCGCAGCGGCGGGACGTCGGTCGAGCACTCGCGGCCGGGCGCGGCCTCCGCGCCCAGCCGGCGCCGCGAGCAGCGCGGGTGGAACGGGCAGCCGCTGGGGATGCGGGCCAGGTTCGGCGGCTGGCCGACAATCGGCTGCAGCCGTCCGCCCTTGGCCTCGACCTGCGGCACCGAGCTCATGAGGCCGTCGGTGTAGGGGTGGGCCGGGCGGGTGAAGACGTCGTCGACGGTGCCCCGCTCGACGATCTCGCCGGCGTACATGACCGCCACGTTGTCGGCGACCTCGTTGACCACGCCGAGGTCGTGGGTGATGAGGATCAGCCCCATCCCCGTCTCTGCCTGCAGGTCCTTGAGCAGGTCCATGACCTGCGCCTGCACGGTGACGTCGAGGGCGGTGGTGGGCTCGTCGGCGATGAGGATCCGCGGGTCCAGCGCGATGGCCATGGCGATCATGACGCGCTGGCGCATGCCGCCGGAGAACTGGTGCGGGAAGTCGTCGACGCGGCGCGCGGCGGCCGGGATGCGCACCCGGTCCATGAGCTCGATGGCCCGCTTGCGGGCGTCCTTCTTGCTCATCCCCCGGTGGGCCCGGAACATCTCGCCGATCTGGAAACCCACGCTGTAGACGGGGTTCAGCGACGACAGCGCGTCCTGGAAGATCATCGAGATGCCGGGGCCGCGGACCTTGCGCTGCTCCTCCTCCGGCTGGGTGAGCAGGTCCGTGCCCTCGAACCAGATCCCGCCGCCGGTGATGACCGCCGGAGGACTGTCGAGGATCCCCATGATGGCCTGTGCCGAGACCGACTTGCCTGATCCGGACTCCCCGAGGATGGCGAGGGTCTCGCCTTGCGTGAGGCTGTAGCTCACACCGTTGACCGCGTGCACGACGCCTGATCGGGTCCGGAACTCGACGTGCAGGTCGTCGACCTCGAGGACGGGCCTCCCGTCGGCCGGAACGGGAGCGGTCGCCTTGGACAGGTCGGGTCGGGTCATGCGCGCTGCCTCGGGTCCAGGGCGTCACGCAGAGCGTCGCCCATCATGATGAAGGCCATCACGGTCAGGGTCAGGATGATGCTGGGGAACAACACCAGGTGCGGCGAGGTGCGCAGCAGCGACTGACCGGCGCTGATCTGCAGGCCCCAGGAGATCGCCGGCCGCTGCAGGCCCACCCCCAGGTAGGTCAGCGTGGCCTCGGCAGCGATCAGCACCCCGATCGTGATGGTCGTGTAGACGAGCACCGGCGCCACCGCGTTGGGCAGGATGTGCCGGATGAGGATGCGCCCGTTGGACGCCCCCATCGCCCGGGCCGCTGCGACGTAGTCCGAGGACTTCACGGCGATCACCTGCGAACGCACGAGCCGCATCGCCGTCATCCAGCCGAAGATGGCGAGCGCGACCGCCACCGCGGCGACGCCTCGGCCGAGGAAACCGCTGCGGAGGACGACGATCGCACCCAGGATGAACGGCACCGCGTAGAAGATGTCCGTCAACCGGGAGAGCAGGCTGTCGAGCAGCCCTCCGTAGAAGCCCGTGACCGCCCCGACGAGGAGACCGAGCACGAGGATCACCAACACGGCCAGCAGGCCGATGATGAGGGAGTTGCGCGCACCGTAGACGACGTTGGCCAGGTAGTCACAGCCCTGCTGGTCGAACCCGAACCAGTGCTCGGCCGACGGCTTCTGCTGGCTGTTCGACAGGTTGCACGCCCGGGGGTCGGCGCCGCGCGCGAACACCTGCGGGACGATGGCCATCAGGAGGAACACCAGGCCCAGGACGGCGCCGATCCAGAACAGCGGGTTGCGCTTGAGGTGTCCCCAGGCGTCGCTCCACAGGCTGTTCTGCCGCTCCTTGGTGACGTCGACCGACGGACTGGCCAGGCCGGTCGTCGTTCCTGCCTCGACCTCGTCGTGGAGCAGGTCGGCCTGCTGCTGATCAGTCATAGCGGATCCTCGGGTCGAGGACGGCGTACAGGACGTCGACCACCAGGTTGAAGAAGACGAAGAAGAAGACGAGCAGCGTCACGATCCCGACGACGACCGCTCCCTCCTGGGCACGGACCGAGTCGAAGATGGCTCGGCCGACGCCCGGCAGGTTGAAGACGGACTCGGTCACGATCGCGCCACCCATCAGCGTGCCGATGTCGGCTCCGATGAAGGTGACCACCGGGATGAGGCTGTTGCGCAAGGTGTGACGGAGGATGACCGTTCGCCTGGGGAGGCCCTTGGCCCGCGCCGTCCGGACGTAGTCAGCACGCATGTTCTCGGCAACGCTCGTCCGCGTCAGACGGGCGACGTAGGCCAGAGAACCCGCGGCGAGCACCAGGCCGGGCAGCAGGTAGCTGTACCACCCCTCGTTGATGCCCGAGACGGGGAACCAGCCGAACTGGAGACCCAGGACGTACTGGCCCACGAAGGCGAGTACCAGGATCGGGACCGACACCACGATGGTGCTCGAGACGAGCACCAGGTTGTCCAGGAAGCCGTTGCGGCGGATGCCGGCCAGGACGCCAGCGACGATGCCGATGACGGTCTCGATCAGGATCGCGACCACGGTCAGCTTGATGGTGACCGGGAGGCGCTGGCTGATCGTGTCGAGCACCTCACGCCCACGGAAGTCCGTGCCAAGGTCGCCCTGGATCAGGTCACCGAGGTACTTGACGTACTGGACGACCAGCGGGTCGTTCAGGTTGAACTCTTCGCGCAGCTGGGCGACGACCGCCGGCGACAGCGGCCGATCTCCGCCGAGCGCACGGATGGGGTCACCCGGAAGCGCGTACACCATCGCGAAGATCAAGAAAGACGCGCCGAGCAAGACCGGGATGGTGAGAAGCAGGCGGCGCGCGACGTAGCGGCCCATGTCCCCCCTCGAGTCGACGTGGCACCACGCGGGGTGGCGACACGTGGTTCATCGTGCCCCTGGCGAGGAGCACGCGCGCCGCCGGGGGCGACCGTCCTGTCCGGACGGCGCCCCCGGCGGGTCGTGCGGGTCCTGCGAGAGGGTCAGCCGACGACCGTGACCTCAGCGGCCTCGATGCGGCCGAACGCGTTGATGATCACGTTGTCGACCCGCTCCGAGTGGGCACCCTGGTTGAGGCGGTACCACAGCGGGGCCTCCGGCATGTCGCGGACGAGGAGGTCCTCCGCCGCCTGGTAGGCGGCGATGGCGTCCTCGTCGTCCGCAGCCGCGTTGCCCTGCTGCAGCAGAGCGTCGAACTCGGGGTTGCTGTAGAAGCTCGTGTTCGACCCGGCAGGCGCCAGCGCGGCGGTGGAGTAGATCGGGCCGAGGAAGTTCTCGGCGACCGGGTAGTCCATGATCCAGCCGTCTCGGAACGGGCCGGTCATGCCCTTCGCGTCGCGCAGCGGCAGGTACTCGGAGAAGTCGAGGTTGCCCTGGAGGACGTACTCGATGCCGAGGTTCTCCCGCAGCTGGTTGCCGATGGCCTCCATCCACGCGTCGTGACCTGCACCCGCGTTGAACCACAGGTCCACCGGCTGGCTGCGGTCGAAGCCGGCCTCGTCAAGCAGTCGGTTGGCCTCGTCGACGTCGAGCTCGCAGGCGTCGCAGGCGTCGTCGCGGTGACCCGGGACGACCGGGCTGATGAACGACGTCGCCGGGGTGCGCGTACCGCTGAAGATCGCCTCGGTGATCGCCTCACGGTCGATCGCCATCGAGAAGGCGCGGCGCACGTTGGGGTCGGCGAACCGCGCGTCGTAGGTCGGGAAGCCGAGGGAGGTGATGTCGCCCTGCTCCGTCTCGATGTAGCGGTCACCGAACTCGGACTCGGCCGAGGCGATGGCGTCCGGCGGCAGGGTGTCGACGATGTCGAGGTTGCCGCCCTGGAGGTCGGTGTACGCGGTGTCCAGCTCGGCGTAGACGACGTAGTCGACCGAGTCCGCGTTGGCGGGCTGATCGCCGCCGTAGTCGTCGTACCGGGTCAGGGTGATGCCCTGGCCGGGCACGAAGGCCTCCTCGGCCTGGAACGGACCGTTGCCGACCGGCTGCTCACCGAAGCCCGCGGGGTCCTCAAAGAAGGACGGGGGCAGCGGGTAGAAGGCCGTGTAGCCGGTGGTGGTCGGCCACTGCGCGTACGGGCTGCTGAGCTGGACGGTGAAGGTCAGGTCATCGACGACCTGCAGGCCGCTCATCGCGTTGGCCGCCGGCTCGCCGGTCGGGTTGCCGTCCGCGTCCGTCGGCGCCTGCAGTTCGTCGTAGCCGACGATGTTCGAGAAGAAGTAGCTGTTCCCCTGGGCGTTGGGGCTGTACGCCGTGTAGTTCCACGCGTCGACGAACGACTGCGCGTTGACCGGGCTGCCGTCGTGGAAGGTCCAACCGTCCTTCAGCGTGACCGTCCAGGTGGTCGCGTCATCGGACTCGATCGACTCGGCGACACCGGTGAAGGCGGCCGCATTGGTCTCGGTGTCGTACTCGATCAGGCCCGTCCACAGTGAGTCGACGACCTGGCCACCCTCGGTCTCGCTCGTGTTCCCCGGGATCAGCGGGTTCTCCGGCTCACCGATGTAGATGCTGAAGGAACCACCCTCGCCGCCACCGGAGCCCTCACCGGACCCGCTGTCGTCGCTGCCCCCACAGGCGGACAGCAGCAGCGCACCGGACAGGCCGGCCGCCAGGAGCGCCGACCGGCGCTTGCTCAACTTCACGTGCGATGCCTCCCTCGTCCCGCGTCTGCGGGGGGATCGGACAGGTCTGCGTGCCGGGCCACTGCGCACCCGGGCGCACTGGCCGGGAACCGGCGCCCTCCGGGTGAACTCCACGGAACGGATCCGGAACGCCGTGGCGACCCTAGGCACGCCTGACGGAGACCGTCCACGTCCGCAACCGATTTGTGACCGAGGCTCACGAGTGCCGCCGTCGTCCCACAACAGCGACGGTCGACGGAGCCACGCACCGCATGAGTTGCGGTCCGCAGTCGTCCACCCCGGAGGACTTCCGCCACTCGGGCGACCCGGGTGTAACGACCCTACGCCCGGGTAACCGACGGTGAGCACCGAGGGAGAGGAGCTCACCATGAGCGGCATCGACAAGCTCAAGAACAAGGCCCAGGAAGTCACGGGCGAGGGCAAGGAGCGCGTCGGCGAGGCCACGGGTGACCGCGACCTGCAGGCCGAGGGCGCCAACGACAAGGCCGCCGGCAACCTCAAGCAGGCCGGCGAGAAGGTCAAGGACGTCTTCAAGTAGGCCGTCCCCGCACCTCACCAGAGGCGCCGTCCCCGACCGGGAACGGCGCCTCTGGCGCGTTCAGGGGGCGACGTTCACGACGCGAGGTTCAGGAGGCGAGGACCGCCCGCACGGCGGGCAGCAACGGGCGGTCGGCGGCGATCCAGTCGAGCTCCTCGAGGTCGGCGGCGCACGCCCACCGCAGCTCCCGGTGCTCGCGGGCCACCGGCTCGCCGTCGGCCAGCCGCACTGACCACACGCGCAGGGTCGAGCTCCCCGGCACCCCGCCGGCCACGGAGCCGTCCAGCAGCACCTCGCCGAGGAAGTCCTGCGGCACGACGACGACCCCGAGTTCCTCGGCGCACTCGCGCGCCAGGGCGGCGAGGTGGTCCTCCCCCGGCTCGACCTTGCCGCCGGGGAACTCCCACAGGCCGGCCAGCGGCCCGGACCCGCGCTGGGCGACCAGCACCCGGTCCCCCCGGACGACGGCGGCGCCCACCACCTGGACGACGTCGAGGGCGCGCACCGCGGCCGCGGCGGCGTAGCCGTCGAGGTGCCGGTGCATGGCGCGGCGGACCCTCCGGCGCAGGACCGCCCGGTCGGCGAGGCGGCCGAGGACGCCCGGCAGCCCGGTCTCCCAGGCCACCTCCTCCTCGACGACGGTGCCGGCGCCGGTGGCGGTGAACCGCCGCTCGTGGGTGAGCCGGCGCAGGCCGCGACGGGGGCCGGCGGCGTAGAGGTCGCGCACCGGGCGGACCGACTCGACCTCCTGCAGCGGGAACGGCCAGGGCCGGCCGAGGGCCCGTGCGACGTCGAACGCCACGGTCAGCGGCGCCGCCACGACGGTGGTGAAGCGCAACCGGTACACACCGTCACCCTCGCAGACCAGGCAGGATGGCCCCCGTGCGCATCACAGCCCGGGTCGACTACGCCGTCCGCGCGGCCGTGGAGCTGGCCGCGGCGGCGCCGGGTGCCCTGACCTGCGACCGCATCGCCACCAACCAGGGCCTGCCCTCACGCTTCCTGCAGGGGATCCTCGGCGACCTGCAGCACGCCCGGCTGGTCACCAGCCAGCGCGGCCGGGAGGGCGGCTACCGCCTGGCGCTGCCGCCGTCGGAGATCTCGATCGCCCGGGTCATGCGGGTGGAGCAGGGCTTCCTGGCCGAGGTGCACGGCCAGCGCCCCGAGGACGTGAGCTACCCCGGCGCCGCGGAGGAGCTGGCCAGCGTGTGGGTCGCCGCGCGCGCCGCGTACCGGCGGGTGCTCGAGGAGGTCACCCTCGCCGACGTCGTCGCCGGGAAGCTGCCGGGGCACGTCGCCGAGCTCGCCGCCGTCGAGAGCGCGTGGCGCTCCTTCGGCGACGAGCCCGCCTGAGCGCGCACCGGCTCTCGCCCCGCGTGTGAGACCATCGGGGGCGTGACGGATCGCGGCAGTCTGCTCGTCGCGCGTCTGCACATCGACCTCGCCCTGGTCAGCAGCGCCGCCTGTCGCGCCGCGCGCTGACCACCAGTCCTCCCTGCGGCCCCCGGCCGCGAACCGACCTGGCAGCGCCTCCGCGCGGGTGCAGACCGGCGCGGCCGGCGCAGAGAGAAGTGCACCGTGTCCGCTCCTCCGCGTACGAGCAACCGGCCCCAGCGGGGCCAGGGCCAGTGGGCGCTCGGCTACCGGGAGCCGCTGAACCCCAACGAGCGGATGAAGAAGGACTCCGACGGGCTCGAGGTCCGTCAGCGCATCCTCGACATCTACTCCAAGACCGGCTTCGACGGCATCGACCCCGGTGACCTGCGCGGGCGCATGCGCTGGATGGGCCTCTACACCCAGCGCGCCCAGGGCATCCCCGGCGGCAAGACCGCCGTGCTGGAGCCCGAGGAGCTCGAGGACTCCTACTTCATGATGCGGGCCCGCATCGACGGCGGGCAGCTGACCAGCGACGCGCTCCGGGTCCTCGGCGGCATCAGCACCGAGTTCGGCCGCGACGTCGCCGACGTCACCGACCGGCAGAACGTGCAGTACCACTGGATCCGCATCGAGGACGTGCCCGAGATCTGGCGGCGGCTGGAGTCGGTGGGCCTGAGCACGATGGAGGCCTGCGGCGACGTGCCGCGCGTCATGCTCGGCTGCCCGCTCGCCGGCATCCTCGAGGACGAGGTCATCGACGCCACCGACGTCATCAGCGAGACCGTCGCCAAGTACGTCGGCAACCCCGAGTTCAGCAACCTGCCGCGCAAGTGGAAGACGTCGATGTCCGGCTGCGTCGACCACTGCACCGAGCCCGAGATCGACGACGTCTCGTTCGTCGGCGTGGTGAACGAGGCGGGCGAGGCCGGCTACGACCTGTGGGTCGGCGGCGGCCTGTCCACCAACCCGATGTTCGCCCAGCGGATCGGCGTGTTCGTCCGGCCCGACCAGGTCACCGACGTGTGGGCCGCCTGCACCTCGATCTTCCGGGACTACGGCTACCGCCGGCAGCGCAACCGCGCCCGGATCAAGTTCCTCATGGCCGACTGGGGCCCGGAGAAGTTCCGCCAGGTGCTGCAGGACGAGTACGTGAAGGAGGCGCTGCCCGACGGCCCGGCGCCCGCGCCGGCGAAGCACGACCAGCGCGACCACGTCGGCGTCTCGAGGCAGAAGGACGGCCACAACGCCGTCGGCTTCGCGCTGCGCACCGGCCGGATCAGCGGCTCGCTGCTCACCACGATCGCCGACCTCGCCGACCGCTACGGGCAGGGCCGCATCCGGACGACGACGCAGCAGAAGCTGGTCATCCTCGACGTGCCCGACGAGCAGGTCGAGGAGCTGGTCGAGGCCCTCGCCGAGCACGACCTGCAGGTGCGGCCGAGCGCCTTCCGCCGCGGGACCATGGCCTGCACGGGCCTGGAGTTCTGCAAGCTGGCGATCGTCGAGACCAAGCAGCACGCGCAGGACCTCTACGCGGAGCTGGAGAAGCGGCTCCCGGACTTCGACACGCCCATCGGGATCAACGTCAACGGCTGCCCGAACAGCTGCGCCCGGTTCCAGACCGCCGACATCGGCTTCAAGGGCTCGATGGTCCGCGACGACAACGGCGAGATGGTCGAGGGCTTCCAGGTGCACCTCGGCGGGCACCTCGGCGTGGAGGCCACCTTCGGCCGCAAGTTCCGTGGCCACAAGGTGACCAAGGCCGAGACCGCCGACTACTGCGAGCGGCTGCTGCGCGGCTTCCTCGAGCGGCGCACCCCCGGCGAGTCCTTCGCCCACTACGTCTCCCGCGCCGAGGAGGCCTGGTTGCTGTGACGGTGCTCCTGTGACCGAGGAGGAGCCGGCGCCGTCGGGAAGGCAGCGCCAGCTTCCCGTGTTCCACTGCCCGTACTGCGGCGACGAGGACCTGACCCCGCACGACGAGGGCGGGTGGCGCTGCGGTGCCTGTCTGCGGGCCTTCTCGGTCCGCCTGATCGCGACGGGGGTGCAGGAGTGACGGCTGCAGGAACGGCCAGGGCCATCCAGGCGACGCCGGAGCTCGCCGCCGACGCCGACGCCCGGTTCGAGGGCATCGCCGACCCGGTCGAGCAGGCCCTCGCCGTGCTGCGCTGGGCCGGGGAGACGTTCGGCGACGACTTCGCCGTCACCTCCTCGATGGCCGACGGGCTGCTCGCGCACCTGGCCTCCCGCGCGGTGCCCGGCGTGCACGTGGTCTTCCTCGACACCGGCTACCACTTCGCCGAGACGATCGGCACGCGGGACTGGATCAGCAGCGTCCTGCCCATCACGCTGATGAACGTGACACCGCCGCGGACGGTCGCCGAGCAGGACGCCGAGCACGGCCCGGCGCTGCACGACCGCGACCCGGACCTGTGCTGCTCGCTGCGCAAGGTGCAGCCGCTGGCCGCCGCGCTGGCCGGCTACACCGCGTGGGGCTCGGGCGTGCGCCGCGACGAGGCGGCCACCCGCGCCGGCACGCGGGTCGTCGACTGGGACGCCAAGCGCGGGATGGTCAAGGTCAACCCGCTGGCGGCCTGGACGCAGGACGACGTCGACGCCTACATCGCCGAGCACCAGGTGCCGGTCAACCCGCTGCAGGAGATCGGGTACGCCTCGATCGGCTGCGCCCCGTGCACCCGTCCGGTCGCGCCGGGCGAGGACCCGCGCGCGGGCCGCTGGGCCGGCCGCGGCAAGACCGAGTGCGGCCTGCACGTCTAGGAGTGCCTGACGTGCCCCGGCCCCCGCGCCTGTCCCCCGACGAGGTCACGGCGGGCCTGCGCGCCCTGCCGCAGTGGTCCGGGGACGTCACCGGCCTGCACCGGACGGTCGAGCTGTCCTCGTTCCGCGCCGCGGTGGCGGGCATCGTGGCGATCGCCGACGTCGCCGAGGAGATGGACCACCACCCCGACGTCGACCTGCGCTGGCGGACGCTGCACCTGACGCTGGTCAGCCACTCCGCGGGCGGCGTGAGCGCCCTCGACCTCGAGCTCGCCCGCCGGATCGACGAGCTGCTCCCCTAGTCCGAGACGGGCAGGACCAGCAGGCGCAGCAGGCGGTCGGCCTCGGCGTCGGGGTCCTCGGTGAGGCCGGTGTGCACCGGGCCGGGCTGCACGACCGTGCTGCGGGGCGCGGTGAGCCAGCGGAAGCGCGAGCCGAGCGCCTCCCGCCCGGCGGCGCCGGCCGCGGGGTCGGCGGCGCAGACGTCGGCGGCGGCCTGCAGCGCCCGCCCGATGGCGGCGGGGTCGGCCGTCGGGTCCAGCGCGCGCAGCCGGTCGACGTCGAGGTGCACGCGGCTGCCCAGGTAGTCGCGCTGGCGGCAGTAGACGAGGACGCCGGCGTTGAGCGCCTCGCCCCGCTCCACCCGCGGCACCACCCGCAGGACGGCGTACTCGAAGGTCTCCCGGCTCACCGCTGCCGCACCCCCTCGGGCGGGGGCGGGCCGAGCCACGCCGGCCGGTTCTCCCCGCGCGGCGCCCGGCGGCGGCCTCCCCCGGCGGCGGCCGCGGCCACCACGCCGGGCAGCCAGGCGTCGCGGGCGGCGAGGCGGGCCAGCAGTTGCGCGACGTAGCGCTCGCGGACGGCGGCCGGCGGCTCGTCGGGCTCGGGGCCCTCCAGCCAGTCGTCGGGCACCTGCGCCAGCACCCGCTCCAGCAGCGCCCGGCTGACCCGCGGCGCGAGGTCGGCGTCGGCGGCCCGCAGGTCGGGCGCGCACTCGAGGAGGGCGTGCTGCGCGGCGTCGTAGGGCCGCGCGACGGCGGCCGGCGCGCCCGGCCAGTGGTGGTGGAACGTCAGCGCGGCGCCGTGGTCGATGAGCTGGAGCCGGCCGTGCCAGAACAGCATGTTGGGGTTGCGCCAGGACCGGTCGACGTTGCCCACGAGCGCGTCGAACCACAGCACCCGCCCGGCCAGCTCGGGCTCGACCTCGCCCACGCCGGCCTCGAAGTCCAGCGCACCGGGCAGGTAGTCCAGCCCGAGGTTGCGCCCGGCCGAGCGCTGCAGCAGCTCCTGCACCTCCGGGTCGGGCTCGCCGACGGCCAGCTCCGGGACGACGTCGACGGTGACCAGCGCGGGCACCGGCAGCGCCAGCGCCCGGGCCAGCTCGCCGCACACCACCTCGGCCACCAGCACCCGCACGCCCTGCCCGGCCGCCCGCCACTTGACCACGTAGGTCCCGAGGTCGTCGGCCTCCATGAGCCCGGGCAGCGAGCCGCCCTCGCGCAGCGGGGTGACGTAGCGGGTGGCGGTGACGGCGGGCAACACAGTGCCGGACAACCTACGCCGGTCCAGACTGGGCCCATGGGCCTGTTCCGGGTCGTGTCGCCCGAGGGCCTGCGCGACGTGCCGCTCACCTACGCCGAGGTCGGCGCCACGCGCGCCGCCGAGCTCCCGGCCAGCTACCTGCCCGGCGAGTGGACCGAGGTGGTCGGCACCGGGCGGGAGACGTTCGAGCGGGTCTCGGCGGCGATCTTCGCCTGGACACCGCAGCGCAGCACGGGCCTGCGTGTCCGCGCCACCGGCTCCCCGGGTGAGGTCGGCACGGTCGTCGTCCTCACCGCCGGGCTGCCGAAGCTGGGCTACGACATCCCGTGCCGCGTCGTGTGGGCGTCCACGACCGGTGACGAGCGCGGCTTCGCCTACGGCACGCTGCCCGGCCACCCGGAGAGCGGCGAGGAGTGCTTCACCGTGCGGCTCACCGACGGCGGCGACGTCGTCGTCACCATCCGGGTGTTCTCCCGGCTGGCCACGCCGGCCGCCCGCGCCCTGCCCCCGGTGAGCCGGGCCGTGCAGGGCCTGGCGACCCGCCGCTACCTGTCCGCGCTGCGCCGGGCCGCCCGCGACCGATGAGCGCGGGCTCCCGCGCCGGTCGACAGGACATGGGACTGGCCGAGGAGATCGAGCAGGTGGTGGCCGACGCGGTGGCGGCCGGGGCGGTGCCGGGCGCCGCGTGGCTGGTGCGGCGCGACGGCGAGGTGGCCCGGGGCGCGGCGGGCACGCACACCCCGGGCGGCGGGGACCCGGTGCGGCCCGACACCGTCTTCCGCCTCTCCTCGGTGACCAAGCCCGTGGTGGCCACGGCCGCGCTGACCCTCGTCGACGACGGCACGCTGACCCTCGACGAACCGGTGGACCGGCTGCTGCCCGAACTGGCCGGCCGCGTGGTGCTGGCCGACCCCGCCGACGCCGGCGCCGGGACCGTTCCCGCACGGCGGCCGATCACCGTCCGCGACGTCCTCACCTTCCGGCTGGGGCTCGGCATCGACTTCACCGCGCCGTGGCCCACGCCGACCGTGGCCGCGCTGGGCGAGACCGGGCTGCCGGCCGGGCCGCCGCAGCCGCAGGCCGCTCCTCCGCCCGATGAGTGGCTGCGCCGGGTGGCCGGCGTGCCGCTGGCGTACCAGCCCGGCGAGCGCTGGCTCTACCACGTGGGCGCGAGCGTGCTCGGCGTCCTCGTGGCCCGCGCCGCCGGCCGGCCCCTGCCCGACGTGCTCGCCGAGCGGGTGCTCACCCCGCTCGGGATGACCGATACCGGCTTCGGCGTGCCCGCAGCCGCGCGCGACCGCCTCGGGCCGCACTGGACGCCGCCGGGCGACGACGGCTCCCGCGAGCTCTACGACGCCGCCGACGGCCAGTGGGCCGCCCCGCCGGCCTTCCCCGACGGCGGTGACGGGCTGGTGTCCACCGTTGACGACCTCGCCGTCCTCGCGCGGGTGCTGCTGGCCGGTGGCGAGCCGGTGCTCCACGAGGACACGGTGGCGGCGATGCTCACCGAGCAGGCCGGCCCGGTCGACGACGAGGGCGGCGGGTGGGGCCTGGGCCTGGGCGTCCGCCGCACCGACGAGCCCGGCGGGCGGCACGCCTGGTCCTTCGGCTGGGACGGCGGCCTGGGCAGCACCTGGTGGACCGACCCGGTCACCGGCACCACCGCGGTGCTGCTCACCAACCAGATGTGGTCCTCCCCCGCGCCTCCGGAGGTGTTCGACGCCTTCCGTGAGGTGGCGTTCCGCTCGGCCACCTTCGCTTAACCGCCGCGGATCCCGATGCCACCGAATTGGCAGGACGCACGCCGAGACCTAAGCACGGACTTGGGCCCCAGATCGATCGCCGCCTGCCCCCCACTCGCTCAACCGGACAATGCGCGGTAGGCCATGTGGCTCTTCGCGACTCCGCCAGCGCAATGTTTCACCGAGTCGCGAGCCACCTGTTCTACGCGGTTACGGCGGCCCAGCATTAACATTGACGCATATTCGCTGATGATGTTGACCCCAAAGATCAATGGGTCGTCAGTGCTCACCGTGACCGCCAAGCCCTCGTCGAGCCAATCCCAGAGTGGGTGCTCCCCCATACTGGAGAGTCCACTCAGTCGAAGATTTGATGTGGGACAGGCCTCGATCACCACCCCCAGCGCCTTCATCTCATCCAGCACGGCCGCTCGAGCATCAGGATAGGCGTTTCGGTGCAAGTCGCTAATTGCGGTGGAGAGGTCCACATCAATCGGTGCAGACCAATCAACGTCAACTCGAGCTGCGGTACCCATTGCAAGTGAGACAAGGGCAGCGTCCATCAAGTCATCACTCGAACGCCACTCAAGGATCTCCGCGTTGGTCGGCACAACGAACGAGCCATCAACTTCCAAAACCAATCCGACCCTCCGTAACTCCTCAAAGTTGAATAGAGCCTGATACGCCTCAACCCAAGTCTCAGGACCGATGCTACGGCCACCATTCACCGTCTCAACGGCACGGTAAAGAAGAGAACGAACTTCATTCGACCGCTCGGGCAAGCGCTGAGCTAGCCAGCAAAGATCCATCACGGCAGCCAGGCGCGGCCACCCTTCGTTGACAGGCAATGCGACTTGCGATGCCATCCGCGGCGAAAGCGCGAGGGCGTGGCCGATACGAGCGGCCGCCACTGGACCACTCACGGCTTCATCGATACTACGGAGGCCGTTCAACCCAGTATAGAAGGCTTCACCCGCATGCACGGTTAGCGGGAAGTCCAAGCCGGCCTCACGTAGGACGGACGCTGCAATGACGTACGGCCAGTTCTCGGACATCAATTCGTCCCCTACAACATCGAGAGCGGTAACAAGAGTCCTCAATTCGGCGGGCCGGGTCGAGGAAACCTCCCGCAACGCACCTACCAGCACCATCGCCGATCGCAACTCGGCAATGGGCGAGTAAGAATCTTCCAGCTGGTAGAGGCGACGGGTAAAGCAAACCGGCATGGAGAGAGCCGCCACCCTCCCCTCGCGATGAAGAAAGGCGCTGAACGCTCGCGAGTGATACTTGAGACTGTCAGCGAGCTTGCTGCGAGCAGCAGCCCGCGTACGGGCAGCCACCGTCTTCCGGAATTCCGCCCCGACCACCTCACGACTTATGAGGACGTTGGACAGAGCCTCGGACATAAGCCTGTCCTTGAGACTCGCGTCCGAGCCGTCGGAGAATATTGCGTCACGCAAGTCCCCGACCCTCTCAAAGCGCTCCGCGAAGGCGCTCAGCCCTTCGCCGGGATCAGATTCGACGGCACACGAGAAAAGCCAAAGCATTCGAACCAGGTCGCAAAGCCAAGCTGACGCATGGGGCAAGTCCGGATCCTGAGCACAAGACCACAGCAGTTCGCTCAGCGAAGGACATACTCCCAGATCCGAGTAGGTAGTCTCCCGCATCTCCCCCAGCAGAATCTGCTCAATGGGGTCGTTAGTAAGCATTTCCTTACGCACCGACGCCCAGAAGGTTCCCTCTTCAATATGACGCAAGAGTAGCGGCGTCTCACTGAGATACGCCGCAAGTCGACCCGTCTCCGCCTCCCAGAGAAGACGCACAGACCACCGCAGTGCATCTATCACGTGAAGCAATCGGAACTCCGCGCCGCGATTGGAGATCACAAGATCTTTGAGTGCCGCAGTGTCCCGACGCCAAGGACGCTCCGCCAGTCCCCGCAACAGGGCCTCCAGATTGATTGATGCACCTGAATGCAAGTGAGCATCTGCCACACGAAGCTCTAGTTTCGGTACAGAAACCTCGGATTGATTGGCGAGGAGTCGATGCACGGAGTGCCAAGAAACCGAACCGCTCACTGGAGCGGTGCGCAGAAGGTTCAACGGATTTTCAGATGACTCCAAGATGACATGCCGTACATCCGAGTTAAGTCCGGGACGGCCAATTGTGGGCGCCTGACGTCTCAACGCTGTGCCTATTGCGTTGGCATTACCCTCGGTCCATCCAAGTCCGAAGTCGTTGACCTGAGTTCCAGCCCCAAGGGCTGCCACATCGCCAAATACTAGATTGACTAGCGCCGCTCGGACATTATGGCGAATCTCGTCAGGCTCACTCACCGGCACTCAGCTGACGCAAGACTTCGAGACCACGTTCGAGCAGCGCTCGGCCTCTTTCGGATTCTTCCTTCGCGAACCGATTTCGAGAGGAAGGATTTGACTCAACCGTCAACGGGAATACAACCGCTTCTGCGGCTTGGTCTGTCACGAGCAGTCTCTGCCATTCAGGCCAGACCGCCGCTAAACGATCGGCATAACGCGAGCCCAGTTCGCGTGCTACTGGATAAAGTCCTCCCAACCAAGTGGGGGCTGCACCCCTGTCAGGGTCGAGTGCCGGTCGAATTGCGCGGTCAAAGAACTCCAACTGCTGGTCTCCACTGCGAATGGAAGCGGCCCGCATATCTGATGCGGCTCCCAGGGTCGCTCGATGCCTTCGGGCTCGCATCACGGCCAATTGTTCCGATACAAATGCCGTGTGCCAATGCAAGGGCACAAAGTTTTCAAACCAGACGCAATAGGCATCGTCACGTGATGCGCTCGAGTCGACGGCGTCTCGGTACTGGCGGCTCGCCATTTCGTACAATTCGTCGTATCGTTGTTTATCGAAGCTCGACCGGCTAAGGCGATTCAATCCCCTTCGGAAGGCCATGCCGAGAGCCAGATGAGCCCGCGCTATAGTGTCGATGTCCGCAGCATCAATCTGCAGGTCTACCATCGAGTTCCACAGGTCTGCTAGTAAACAGATGTCACTGAATGTAAAGCCCGGTGGCGCAAGAAAGAAGCTACTGCTGGCCGACTGCCCGGCGAGCCGCGTCGTCTGCAGAAAGCGCCAATCATCCTCGCCGAGATACGAAAGGTACGGCTGATCCCGTCTAGGCGTGACGGCAAGTGCGAGTTCCTGGAGCGCCAGGAAAGCAGATAGGGCTTCCTGAGCAAGTCTCGTACGATCGCGGTCGTCAACCCTGACGTCGGCATAGATGCCCGTCAACCTCGCCATTTGGACAGAGGTGGCAGGAGCGCCCGCCTGTTCTAGTGGCCGCTGTCGAGCCACAATAAGTGAAACCGCGGCGCGTGTAGTGAGGTGAGCTTGAAGAAGGGAATCCTCACCCCCACTAGTCGCCTCTTCGACCAACTCCACCGTTTCGCGATCCGTCGCCAAAAGTGCACCGAGGTCATCCAGCAACGGGCGTTCGACCAGGCGAATTATCCGTTGCATTAACGTCAGAGCTACTTGAGTTCGGCTTCCCGCTATACGGGCTCCGGGACTAAGCGTCTCCCAGAGTTGCACAAGAGATCGGGGATTATTGGGTAGCGGAGACGTAAGGCCCCGCATGTAGCGAGGGGCGCGAAGCCATTGTTCAAAATGCAGCTGACTTCCCGTGAGCTGTCCCAGTGCATCGGAGAAGTCCTGCAATAGTGCAGCGAGACTGTCGCGCTCGCCAGCGGGACGGAAGGCTGCGCGTTCATATACTGAGAGTGGGCGAAGGTCAAAACGGTACTTGTAGGGAAAGACCTTATCGAGCTCTTTCTCGATCTGCCTAGACAGCGTGCCGGCGGGGAGCCAATCGTATCTCTGCCTCCGCTTGGCCAGGAGTTCCAGTTGTAGGTCAGCCATGCTGAAACAAGCCACAGGTACGACGCCAGGAATGGAGGCCAGCGTTCTGATGTCGGCCAGGATGGTCGTTATAAGCTCTGGCGCCAAGTCTGGATCGTCGATCGGAACGATTACAAGCCTCACGGGGGCGTCCGGCGGTTTCACCACTTCGCTCATGAGTGCGTGCAGCTCGTCGGAGAGAGCCACTGAGGAACGGGCGACGGATAACGCATCCTCGGCGTAGTCGACGGGGCTGGCACTCGTTTCCAGTGCACGCTCGGGCGTTCTGCTCATTGCGTAGGTTCTCGCCGCCCGAGCGATTGCTGTAAGCGTCTCAACACTGACTTGCTGCTGCCCAGCCGATAAGGAGCGCTGCAGGGATGCCAGGAAGGACGAAAGTACCGTATCCCGAGACCCGAAGAGCTCTGGTCGCATCGCTGGCAGGACGAGGTAGTCATCGGCTCGATCCGCCAATGCGGCGCACGCTGCGGAAAGTAGGGTTGTCTTACCTGTTCCCCGATCGCCATTGATGGCAACGGCCGTCACTGGCGGCACCGCCACAATGCGTGGGCTCTCTGCAAGGGTTGCTCGGACGTCGTCCAAAGTCATGAGGAGTGAGTCGAGGCTTCCAAGCAAGTTCTCCGGTATGGCCACTTCAGACTTGCCCGGTCGAAGGGGCATCCACTGAGACATGATTTAAATGCTTTCGTTGGGGCTGATCGTCTTCTCTGATCGGCTAGCCGCTCTCAGCACATCCGCCACACTTCGCAGGTTCTTATTCACGATGGCTGCAGTGTCCGGGACCTCAAGTGAAAGAATGCTATTCATCTGGGAGTAGTCGTCCTCGATGGCAGCTTCGTGCAACTTGTCCAGGGCTCCGCTTGTCAAGCGCTTGGAAAGGTCCTCACCGACTCGGGCAGTTAGCACGCGCATCACCTCGGACCAGAGGATCTCGGCCTGGCTGGGAGTCAGTTCCTGATAGCCCCAACCAGCCAGAAGGTGCGGGCCTAATCTCGGTCGCCTCGGGGGGGAAGTGGTCATCGGGCTTCCTAACGCGAGCTGTCGACGTGGCGGTCGCGCATGCTGTCAGCAGAATAGCTTTGCTGCTTGGTGGGCGCTTGGTTTGCATCCTGGAGGAGGGCGGGCATTGCTGGTGGTGTCGGTCGACGCAACTGGTCCGTAGTGGGCGGGAACCTCTGTAGGTGCTGGTGATGTGAATCTCAGCTTCACGTTATGCCAGATGCAGCCGGTGCTTCTGCTTGATGCGATTAGGAGCAATTGAGGGCCAGTGACCGTCTTGGCCGGCCTCCCCGACATCGGCGACGGCCTGGTGTCCACTGTCGACGACCTCGCCAGTCTGTGGCATGTTGCCTGGCGTCGCTTCCCGCGGCCCCTTTCGGACCCCGCTAGCGCCGGGCGGCGACCGCCGCGGCCACCCGCTCGACGAGGTCGGCGGGCACGGGGCGGCGGTAGGGCAGGTGGACCGCGTCCTTGCCCGAGCGGTGCGGCGCGACCTCGGCCTCCAGCTCGCCGTCGAACACCGGCACGGGGTAGAGCGCGGCGTGCCGCTTCCAGGCGGCGTAGTGCAGGCCGTAGCGACTGCCGAGCACCGCCGCCGGCATGCCGTAGCGGATCGTCTCGGTGGCGCCGGGCATGCCGCGCAGGACGGCCGCGCGCACCTGCTCGAGCGCCATCCGCGCCTCCTCGGGCAGGGCGGCGAGGTACTCCTCGACGGTGGTAGGTGCGGTCATCGCGGGCTCCTCGGGTCGGCGCCCCGAGATGCTGCCCGGTCCGGACGGCGGGGGCTAGACGTCGCGGCGCTCGAGCAGGCCGGCACCGAGCGCGCACGCGACGACCGCCCAGGTCAGGGCCACCCCGAGCCCGACCGGCCAGCTCGTCGGGACGGCGAGGAAGGCGTCCTCCCCCACCCGCAGCGCCGGCAGCGCCTGCGACAGCCGCGAGGCGGTCTCCCCGCCGGCCAGGGCGAGCGCCGGCGGGCCGACGAACACCAGCGCGAGCCCCAGCCCGACGGCGTCGGCGGTCGAGCGCAGCACCGCGCCGAGCCCGGCACCGAGCACCGTGACCAGCGCGGCCCCGGCCACCTGCAGGCCGGCGGCGCGCAGGACGGCGGGGTCGCCGGCCGACACGCCCCCGGGCACCGCCACGAGCGTCCGGGCGGCCAGGACGCACGCCGCCGCCAGCAGCGCGGTGAGCAGCGCCGCCCAGACCGTGACGACCGCCGTCTTCGCCGCCAGCAGCCGCGTGCGCCGGGGCACGGCGGCCAGCGACGCCAGCGCCATCGGGCCGCCCAGGTCCCCGGTCACCGCGAGCACGCCGAGGACGACGAGCACCACCTGGCCGAAGGCGAAGCCGATCAGCGCCACCCCGACGGCGGCCCCGGCGTCCGGCGCCGACGACGTCGTGGCAGCGGCCAGCCAGCCGAACGCGGCCACCACGAGCAGGTAGACGGCGCTGCACCACCAGGTCGAGCGCAGCGTCCGCAGCTTCGTCCACTCGCTGCGCAGCACCCCGCTCACGCCACGCCCGCCCGGTACTCGACGTCGTCGCCGGTCAGCTCCAGGTAGGCGGCCTCCAGGGAGGCGACCACCGGGCTCAGCTCGTGCACCGGCACCCCGGCGGCGAAGGCGACGTCACCCACCGCGGCCGGGTCGAGCCCCTCGACCCGCAGCGCGCCGTCGGCCTCCAGGGACACCCCGGCCCCCGCGCGGTGCAGCGCGGCGCCCAGCAGCGGCAGCTGCGGGCTGCGCACCCGCACCGAGGCGTGCCGGCCGAGCAGGTCGGCCATCGCGACGTCGGCGAGGAGCCGGCCGCGGCCGAGCACGACCAGGTGGTCGGCGGTGTCCTCCATCTCGCTCATCAGGTGGCTCGACACCAGCACGGTGCGGCCCTCGGCGGCCAGCTCGCGCAGCAGCTCGCGCACCCACCGGATGCCCTCGGGGTCCAGGCCGTTGACCGGCTCGTCGAGCAGCAGCACCTCGGGGTCGCCGAGCAGCGCCGCGGCGATGCCCAGCCGCTGCGCCATGCCGAGGGAGAAGCCGCGGACCCGCTCGTGCGCCACCGCGCCCAGCCCCACCAGGTCGACCACCTCGTCGACCCGGTACGCGGGCAGCCGGTTGCTCTGCGCCAGCGCGGTGAGGTGGGCGTGCGCGGTGCGGCCGGGGTGGCGCGCCCGCGGGTCGACCAGCGCCCCGACCCGCCGCATCGGGACGTCGAGGTCGCGGTAGGGCACGCCGAGCACCGTCGCCGTCCCGGCGGTGGGCCGGGTCAGCCCCAGCACGCAGCGCATCGTCGTCGTCTTGCCCGAGCCGTTGGGGCCGAGGAAGCCGGTCACCCGGCCCGGGTGGACGGTGAAGGAGACGTCGTCGACGGCGACCCGCGTCCGGTAGTGCTTGGTCAGCCCGTCGACCTCGATCACGCCGACAGTGTGGCGACCGCGGGCGCCGGTGCCCGGCAGGCCCGGCCGGTCAACTGTCGTCGGCCGCGGCGGCCGCGCGCTCCCGCTCCAGCAGCTCCTTGCTGCGCACCAGCCGCAGCAGGGTGACCACGAGCAGGCCGCCGGCCATGTTGAGCAGCGTCACGTACCAGAACCAGGCCAGCCACTCGCCGTAGCCGAAGGGGGCGGTGCCGGTGTGGATGGCCCCGAAGACCAGCAGCGTGTCCAGGACCGAGTGGAACAGCTGCAGCCCGGCGAGGACGAACGCCCCGGCGACCGCGGCGACGATCTTGGCGCCGTCGGCCGGGGTGCCGTTCTGCATGCGGGTCATGAGCGTGATGACGACACCGCCGAGGAAGGCCAGGCAGACCGCGCGCAGGTCCAGCGGGGACTCGACGAAGTGCGCGGCCGACTCGACCATGGTGGCGCCCAGCTCGGGGAAGCCGTGCGCGACCAGCCACATGAAGATCCAGCCGCCGACCAGATTGGCGACCAGCGTGCCCGACCACAGCTTCCCCAGCTGGGACCAGCTGGCCCGGCCGGCCACCACCGCGGTGACCGGCAGCAGAAAGCCCTCGGTGAACAGCTCGCTGCGCGCCAGCAGCAGCGCGATGAAGCCGACCGAGAAGGCCAGCCCGGCCAGCAGGTGGCTGCCGGTCTCCGCGTAGACGGCCACCAGCGCGAGGACGCCGACCGAGACCTCGAGCCCGCCGGCCAGCCCGGTGGTGAGCACCTCCCGCCAGGTGCGGTGCAGCCGCTGCGCGCCCTGGCCGACCACCCGGTCGAAGGCCTCGACGACCTCGTCCTCGGCCGGGGCGTCGGTGTCGCCGAGCTGGACGCGGCGCTGGTCGGTCATGGCGCGCACCTACCCTCGGCCGCGTGCCCCACTCCGAGTCCGCGGTCACGACCCTGCACCTGTGGGGCGTCCCCGGCCGGGCGGTGCCCCGGGCGGCCCTGCGGATGGCCTCGGTCCGCCCGGCGCTGGGCCGGCTGCCCGGGCTGCGGTTCGCCAAGCTGCTGGGCACCGGCGACGGGCGGACCTTCACCGTCCGCGACGCCGACCCGCGCCGCTGGGGCCTGCTCGCCGTCTGGGACGACGACGCCGCCGCGGACGCGCTCGAAGACTCCCCCGTCGCCGCGAGCTGGCGGCGGATCGCCGACGAGGAGTGGGCGGCGCGGCTGCGCCCGCTCGCGGCCCGCGGCCTGTGGTCGGGGCGCGAGCCCTTCGGCGCCCCGCGGCCGCAGCGCTGGGACGGGCCGGTGGCCGCCGTGACCCGGGCGCGGCTGGTGCTGCGGCGGGCGGCCCGGTTCTGGTCGGCGGTGCCGCCGGTGTCGGCCGACCTGCACGAGTCGCCCGGCCTGCGGATGGCGCTCGGCATCGGCGAGGCGCCGCTGGGCCTGCAGGGCACCTTCAGCGTCTGGGACTCCTCGGCGGCGCTCAACGCCTTCGCCTACGACCGCGCGCCGCACGCCGCCGTCGTCACGCGGACCGCCCGGGAGGGCTGGTACGCCGAGGAGCTCTTCGCCCGCCTCGCGGTGCTCTCCACCCGCGGCACGCTCGACGGGACCGACCCCGCCGCCGGCTGACCTCACAGCCGCACGAAGAGGTGGACCTCCTCGCGGTCGTCCCCGGGGCCCACCCGGATCGCGCCGGGCATCCGGCCGAACTCCTCGTAGCCCAGCCCCGCGTAGAACCCCTCGAGGCCGTAGCCGCCGCGCACCGTGAGGTGCAGCATCTCCAGCCCGAGGCCGCGCGCGGCGTCGTGCACGCCGGTCATCAGCGCCCGGCCCAGGCCCTGCCCCTGCCGCGCGGGGTGCACCTGCACCCGCAGCACGGTGGCCCAGTGCCGGCGCAGCGGGCTGACCGACAGCGACAGCACCGCCCAGCCGGCGAGCTCGCCGTCGGCCCGCAGGACCACCACCCGCTCGCGGCCCTGCGCCACCCGCGTCAGGAGGGCGTCGAGCGCGGGGGCGACGTCGTCCTCGGTCACCGGCGGCACGAAGCCGACGGCGCCGCCGGCGTTGCTGACGTCGGTCCAGCAGGCCAGCAGCGCCGCGCGCAGCTCCGGGTCGACGTCCTCGAGCGCGGTGGCCACGGCGGACGGGACGGCAGACGTCATGACGTCGATCATCGTCCGCGGCCCGGGCGCCGGGCTCCCCACCCCTTCGACGCCGCCCCACGGTGCCGGTAGGTTGCGCCCAGGGCGTGCCCCACGCCCCACCCTCAGACCGGTTGCCCACGCCTCCGGCCACGCGAGGGCAGAGGGGATCGTGTCCTCGGGGAGACCTCGGCAGGCGGACGGAACTCCTTCCCTGCGGCCGGGTCCGGCGACGCGTGGGGTCGGTGGACCCGCGGCCGCCGAGGGAGCACCCGATGACCCGTCAGAAGCACCTCAAGACCCTCGTCCGCGCGCGCATGGCGCGGACCGGCGAGGCCTACACGACCGCGCTGCGCCACGTGACCGCCCTGGCTCCGGCGACACCGCCTGCGGGGGTCGTCCCCGGCTACCCCGGGTTCGGCGGCGGCCGGCACCACGACAGCACGCTCCTCACCCACGTCCTGGCCGCGGCCGGGATCACAGCGGCGCACGACGGCGCGCCGCTCGACGAGCCGATGGTCGCCGGGCTCGCCGGCGGCATCGGGTTCATGTACTTCTCGTTCGCCTACAGCGGCCGGCTGCCCACCATGACGATCGTGCCGCAGATCCACCCCCGCCCGTTCGTCCTCGGCGCCCTCGAGCGCGCGGGGATCGCCCACCGGGTGGCCGAGACGACGAGTGCGGCGAAGGCGGCCCGGGAGCTCGACGCCGTCCTCGACGCCGGCCGTGCGCCCCTGGTCACGCTGGACCGGGGCGCCCTCCCCCACCAGGTGTGGGCCGACCGCGTCCCCGGCAGCGACCCCTACGACGTCGTCGTCGCCGGTCGCCGTGGGGACGTCGTCCTGGTCGACGACGAGCGTCTGGACCCCGTCGAACTGTCCGCCGACGTCCTCGCCTCCGCACGGGCCGCCCACCGCAAGAGCCGCCATCGGCTGGTGGTCGTCGAGCACCCCGGCGGGCCGGTCGACCTCGGGCCGGCCGTCCGCGCGGCGGTCGCCGTCACCGTGCACGACCTCACCGAGGACGTGGTGCCCGGCAACTTCGCCGGCAACTTCGGCCTGCGGGGGCTCGCGAAGTGGGTCGACGCCCTCGGTGACCGCCGGTCGCGGACCGGGTGGACCCGCACCTTCGACAGCGGTCCGGCCTTCGGGTACGCCCTGCGCCGGCTCTACGACTGCCTGACCTCCGACCACGCCTCCCCCGGCGCCATGCGGGCGCTCTACGCCGAGTTCCTCACCGCCGCGGCCGGGGTCCTCGACGCACCCGCCGCGCGGGAGGCCGCAGTCCTGTACGACCGCGCCGCGACCCTGTGGACCCGGATCGCCGACACCGCGGTGAGCGGGAGTCTCGCGCCGTACCGGGGACTCGTCGAGCGACGCCTCGAGCTCCTCCTCGGCGGGGGCGGGACCGCGGAGCTGGCCGACCTGGCGCGGGAGGCCGAGTCGCTGACCGCCGGCCTGGAGGTGTCCGCCGACGACCGGCAGGCGGAGCTGGACGCGCTGGCCGAGGTCGCGGCCCAGGTGCTCCCGCTGGAACGGGAGGCCTGCACGCTCCTCGCCCGCGTGGCGGCCGGCTGACCGGCGCGGCGACCCGGGGTCCCGCCCGCGCGGTGGGACCCCGGGTCAGCCCGAGGTGCCGCTCGGGCCGAACCGCTCGACCCGGATGTCGGGCGCCGGCACCCCCAGGCCGACCAGCAGCTGGCTGGCCGCCTCGGCGAAGGACGCCGACCCGCAGACGAACGCGGTCTGGCCCGGCTCCCACAGGGGCACCAGGTCCACGGCGGTCAGCCGGCCCGCCGGGCGGATCCCCGAGCGCTCCCGCGTGGTGACGACCAGCGCGCCCGCGGCACGGAGCTCGTCGGCGTAGGGCAGCTCGGCCGCCGTCCGGGTGGAGACGGCGACCCTCAGCAGGTCCTCCCGGCCCAGCTCGCGCGCCGTGCGCAGCATCGCCACGAAGGGCACGACGCCGGTGCCGCCGCCGACCAGGAGCGCCGGCTCGTCGCCCTCCCAGACGAACCAGCCGCCGATCGGCCCGCGCACCTCCAGGGTGTCGCCGGGCTCGACGACGTCGGCCAGGTAGCCCGACACCTCGCCGTCGTCGAGCCGCTCGACCAGCAGCTCGACGAGCGGGTCGCCCGGGGAGGAGGCCAGCGAGTACGACCGCTGGGCGCGGTAGCCGTCCTCGGCGGTGAGCCGGACGACGTAGTGCTGCCCGGCCAGGTGGTCGACGCGGTCGGGCACCTCCAGCCGCAGCCGGACCGTGCGCGGGGTGGGGCGGTCGACCTCGCGGACGGTCGCGGTGCGCCAGCCCCCGGCCGGCGCCCGCCGCAGCCGCGGGCCCATCCCGGCCCGCGCGCCGCCCGTCTCAGTCACCCTGGTAGCGCTGCTCGCGCCACGGGTCGCCGCGGTCGTGGTAGCCGTTCTGCTCCCAGAAGCCCTGCTGGTCGCGCTGCAGGAGGGTCAGCCGGGTGACCCACTTGGCGCTCTTCCAGAAGTAGAGGTGCGGCACGAGCAGCCGCACCGGGCCGCCGTGCTCGACCGGCAGCGGTTCGCCGTCGAACTCCCAGACGATCCACGCCTTGCCGCCGGTGACGTCCTCGAGCGGCAGGTTGGTGGTGTAGCCGGTCTTCGCCGTCGCCATGACGAAGTGCGCGTCGGCGGTGGGGCGCGCGGCCTCGAGCAGGGTGTCGACGCTGACGCCGGCGAACCGCGTGTCGAACTTCGACCACGTGGTGACGCAGTGGATGTCGCCGCGGTACTCGGAAGGCGGCAGCCGGTGGGCCTCGTCCCAGGTCCAGCTGACCGGGTTCTCGACCCGGCCGTCGACGGTGATGCTCCAGGTCTCCGGCGTGATGCGCGGCGTCGGCTCGGCGGTCAGCACGGGCCAGTCGGCGCCGACGTCGTACTGGCCGGGTGGGAGCCGCGGGTCGCGCTCGCGCCTGCTGCGGCCGAGGAAGCCCCGGGTCGGTCCTGCCACGCGTCCTCCAGGTGCTGGGGTGGTGTGTCGGGAGACTCCCACGTCGCCGGCGGACACCAACGTCCTGACCTGCGCTGAGGGTTCCCTTACATGAGGTGAGTCACTGCGTGTTCACATGGCCGACACCGGGCTATGGAGCCTAACTTTGGTGCCGTGGTGACGGTGACGAACTCGGGCCAGCGCAGGACCCCGAAGGTCGCGAAGACCAGCTCGGTCGCGAAGAAGGCCGTGATGGCGGTCAGCGGGATCATCCTGGTCCTGTACCTGATCGCGCACATGGTCGGGAACCTGAAGCTCTTCGCCGGCGCGGAGACCTTCAACGGCTACTCGGAGTGGATCCGCCGGATCGGCGAGCCGGCCGTCCCCGGCCAGACGGTGCTGTGGATCATCCGCGTCGTCCTGCTCGTGGCCGTCGTGGCGCACGCCTGGGCCGCGGTCTCGCTGTGGCGGCAGGCCAAGCGCGCCCGGCCGCAGCAGTACGTGGCCCGCAAGGCGGTGGCCCAGAGCTACGCCTCGCGGACGATGCGCTGGGGCGGCGTCATCCTGGCGCTGTTCATCGTCTACCACATCCTCGACCTCACGCTCGGTGTGGCGAACCCCGAGGGTCACGACTCGACCCCCTACGACCGGGCCGTCGCCGGCTTCTCCAACCCGTTCATCACCGCGGTCTACGTGGTCGCGCTGCTGGCGCTCGGTTTCCACCTGCGGCACGGCATCTGGAGCGCGACCCAGACCCTGGGGCAGAGCAACCGGACCCGTGAGCGCACGGTCAACGCCTTCGCCACGGTGTTCGCCGTGGTGCTGACCGCGGGCTTCCTGATCCCGCCGCTCAGCGTCCTCGTCGGCATCATCGAGTAGGAGCACTCGTCATGGCCCTCGAACTGTTCACCGTCGGCGAGCCCATCGCCGACACCAAGGCCCCGACCGACGTCCCGATCGGCGAGCGCTGGAGCGAGCGCCGCTTCCGGGCGAAGCTCGTCAACCCGGCCAACCGCCGCAAGCTGACCGTCATCGTCGTCGGCACCGGCCTGGCCGGCGGCGCGGCCGCCGCCACGCTCGGCGAGGCCGGCTACAAGGTCAAGTCGTTCTGGTACCAGGACAGCCCGCGCCGCGCGCACAGCGTCGCCGCGCAGGGCGGCATCAACGCCGCCAAGAACTACCGCAACGACGGCGACTCGGTGCACCGGCTGTTCTACGACACCGTCAAGGGCGGTGACTTCCGCGCCCGCGAGAACAACGTGCACCGGCTGGCCGAGGTCAGCACCGCGATCATCGACCAGTGCGTCGCCCAGGGCGTGCCCTTCGCCCGCGAGTACGGCGGCCTGCTCGACAACCGCTCCTTCGGTGGCACCCAGGTGTCGCGGACGTTCTACGCCCGCGGCCAGACGGGCCAGCAGCTGCTCTACGGCGCCTACCAGGCCCTCGAGCGGCAGATGGCGGCCGGCACCGTCGAGCAGCACGCGCGCACCGAGATGCTCGACCTGATCGTCGTCGACGGGAAGGCCCGCGGGATCGTCGCGCGGAACCTGATCACCGGCGAGATCAGCACGCACTTCGCCGACGCCGTCGTGCTCGCCACCGGCGGCTACAGCAACGTCTTCTACCTGTCCACGAACGCCAAGGGCTCCAACGCCACGGCGATCTGGCGGGCGCACAAGCGGGGCGCGCTGTTCGCCAACCCCTGCTACACGCAGATCCACCCGACCTGCATCCCGGTGCACGGCGAGTACCAGTCGAAGCTCACGCTGATGAGCGAGTCGCTGCGCAACGACGGCCGCGTGTGGGTCCCCAAGGAGCGCGGCGACACCCGCGACCCGCGGCAGATCCCCGAGGCCGAGCGCGACTACTACCTCGAGCGGATCTACCCCTCGTTCGGCAACCTGGTCCCCCGCGACATCGCCTCGCGGCAGGCCAAGAACGTCTGCGACGAGGGCCGCGGCGTCGGCCCCAACGGCCTGGGCGTGTACCTCGATTTCGCCGAGGCCATCGGGCGGCTGGGCCGCCCGGCCATCGAGGCCAAGTACGGCAACCTCTTCGACATGTACGCCCAGATCACGGGTGAGGACCCCTACGAGGTCCCCATGCGGATCTACCCGGCGGTCCACTACACGATGGGCGGGCTGTGGGTCGACTACGACCTGCAGTCGACCATCCCGGGCCTCTTCGTGATCGGCGAGGCCAACTTCTCCGACCACGGCGCCAACCGGCTCGGCGCCAGCGCGCTCATGCAGGGCCTGGCCGACGGCTACTTCGTGCTGCCGAACACGATCAACGACTACCTGGCCTCCGGTCCGTTCGACAAGGTCGACGACACCAACCCGGCCGCGATCGAGGCGCTCGAGGGCGTCCGGGCGCAGACCGAGCGGCTGCTGTCGATCAACGGCAACCGGACCACCGCGTCGTTCCACCGCGAACTGGGCCGGCTGATGTTCGACCTCTGCGGCATGGAGCGCTCGGAGGAGAGCCTGCGCAAGGCGCTCGACCGGATTCCGGAGATCCGGCAGGAGTTCTGGACCAACGTGCGCGTCCCCGGCGAGGCCGGGCGCTTCAACCAGAGCCTCGAGCACGCCGGCCGCGTCGCCGACTTCATCGAGCTCGCCGAGCTCATGTGCGTCGACGCCCTGCACCGCAACGAGAGCTGCGGTGGGCACTTCCGGGCGGAGAGCCAGACCCCCGACGGGGAGGCCCTGCGCGACGACGAGAACTACGCCTACGTCGCGGCCTGGGAGTGGACGCCCGAGGGCGTCCCGCCGGTCCTGCACAAGGAAGACCTCGAGTTCGAGTACGTCCACCTCGCACAGCGGAGCTACAAGTAGATGAACCTCAAGCTGCGTGTCTGGCGCCAGCGGAGCGCGGCAGAGAAGGGGAAGATGGTGACCTACGAGGTCACCGACGTCTCCCCGGACATGTCGTTCCTCGAGATGCTCGACGTGCTCAACGAACAGCTCATCCTCAACGGCGAGGACCCGGTCTCCTTCGACCACGACTGCCGTGAGGGCATCTGCGGCTCGTGCGGCGTCATGATCAACGGCCGCGCGCACGGCAACGGGCTGTTCGACTCCCACCCGCAGACGGCGACCTGCCAGCTGCACATGCGCTCGTTCAAGGACGGCGACACGATCGACGTCGAGCCGTGGCGGGCGACGGCGTTCCCCCTGATCAAGGACCTCGCCGTCGACCGGTCGGCGCTCGACCGGATCATCCAGGCGGGCGGCTACATCAGCGCCCCGACCGGGACCGCCCCCGAGGCGCACTCGATCCTGGTGGCCAAGAAGGACTCCGACGCCGCGTTCGACGCCGCGACCTGCATCGGCTGCGGCGCCTGCGTCGCGGCCTGCCCGAACGCGTCGTCGATGCTGTTCACGTCCTCGAAGGTCGTGCACCTGGGCCTCATGCCGCAGGGCCAGCCCGAGCGCAACGACCGCGTGGTCAACATGATCCACCAGCAGGACCTCGAGGGCTTCGGCGGCTGCACCAACATCGGTGAGTGCTCCGTCAGCTGCCCGAAGGGCATCTCGATGGAGAACATCTCGCGGCTCAACCACGACCTCCTGGGCGCCCTGCGCGCCGGTGCGCGGCCGAAGAGCTGATCTCCCGCACCACCCACCGCCGACGGGCGGGGACCCCACGCGGGTTCCCGCCCGTCGTCGTCGGAGAGGTTCGGACCACCGGCGACGGTGGCGCCGTGTCGGTTGGACGTGCAAACTGACCGGTGTGACCGCGCTCTACGACCTCGCCGACCTGCCCGGCCGCCCCTGCACCATCGCCGCCACCCTGGAACTGGTGGGCGAGCGGTGGTCGCTGCTGGTGGTCCGGGAGGTCTCGCTGGGCAACAACCGCTTCAGCGACATCGCCCGCGGCACGGGCGCCCCCCGCGACCGGCTGACCGCGCGGCTCAACGCGCTGGTCGCCGCCGGGGTGCTGGAACGCCGGCAGTACAGCGACTCCCCGCCCCGCTCGGGCTACCACCTCACCCGGTCCGGCCGGGACCTGCTGCCGGTGCTGCAGGCGCTGCTGCAGTGGGGCGACCGCTGGGCCGCCGAGGAGCCGCCGGTCCGGCTCACGCACGCGCCCGGGGACCACGAGGAGCACACCGTCGACGCCGAGTGGGTGTGCCGGACCTGCGGCGAGCCGGTCAACTCCTCACGGGTCGAGCGCGTACTCACCCCCGCCGGCCGGGCGCTGTCCGGGCTGCCCGCGGAGGAGCGGCATGAGCACTGAGATCGACCCCGTGACCGACTCCGTGGCCGAGTCCGTGAGCGACTCCCTGGCCGGCGCACCCGCCGCCTGGGGTGAGCCGCGGTCCCGCACGGTCACCTGGTTCGACCCGATGGTCACCGCGGCCGGCGGCCGGGAGCGCTCCGGGCTGGAGACGCTGCAGGCCATCCGGGACGGCGTGCTGCCGCCGGCCCCGATCGGGGCGCTGGTGCAGATGGACGTCGTCGCCGTGGAGGAGGGCCGGGTCGAGTTCGGCTGCACCGTCGACGAGTCGGTCTACAACCCGATCGGCGTCGTGCACGGCGGGCTGGTGTGCACCCTGCTCGACACCGTCGCCGGCTGCGCGGTGCACACGACGCTGCCCCAGGGGGTCGGCTACACCTCGATCGAGCTCAAGGTGACCTACCTGCGCGCGGTCACGAAGGCCAGCGGGCGGCTGACCGCCGTCGGCACGGTGGTCAAGCCCGGCCGCCGGGTGGCCTTCGCCGAGGGGCAGGTGCTCGACGCCGCGGGCAAGGTCGTGGCGACGGCGTCGAGCTCGCTGCTGGTCTTCCCGCTGCCCGCCTGAGCTCAGCTGGTGTAGACGACCGGCTCGTAGTCGAAGCCGGGCGTGACCTCCATGACCAGGTCGGCCGGGTCGCTGGCGCCGAAGCCGACGCGGAAGGCGACCGAGCGGCCGGGCAGCAGGGTCTGGTACGGCGTGCCGTCGAGGCCGTTGGCGGTGTCGAACACCTGCGCCTCCTGGGAGGTGCCGCTCTGCAGCGTGAGGAACAGCTCGACCGGCTCGTAGTCCTCGCCGGTGCCGTTGACCACGGTGACGTCGAACGCGACGTAGGCCGCGGGTGCCGGCCCGTCGACGTACGCGCTCTCCGAGGGCGTGTAGGGCTGCGGCGCGCTGACGGTGATCTCGAGACCGTCGTCGTAGGCCAGCGTGTCGCCGAAGACGGCGGTGTCCGAGCCGGCGTCCCCGGGGGTGTCGCCGGCCGTGTCGTCCCCGCTGCCGTCGTCCTCCGTGGCGTCGTCGTCCGTGGCATCGTCCGTGGGCGGCGCGACGACCTCCGCGGGCGACGCGCTGCCCCGCACCTCGGTGCTGCAGCCGGTCAGCGCCAGCAGCGCCAGGACGGACACGACGACTGTTCGGCGCACTGGTGGTTCTCCCCCGCGACTGGACTCCGGCCCCGCACGCTAGCCCGGCGCGCGGGCGGATCCGCGGACCCGCCCGGAGATCCCGTCCCTTGTGGTGAGAGGCGTCAGCGGCGCCGGATCCGGACGTCGTCGGTGCAGGCGGCCGTCGAGCGCAGCCGCCGCCAGCCGACGCCGGCGTCCTCCAGCCACTGCAGCGCCGACAGCTCACCGGCGGTGCACGCCTCGACCTCCTCGCCCGGCCCGGCGTCGACGTGCACGACCACGCGGTGGCTGAACGCCGCGAGCGCGCCGTCGTAGGTGGTGCTGCCCTCCTCGGTGAACGCGGAGGCGAACAGGTCGTGCGCGGCGGCACGGTCGCGCAGCCGGGCGCGCCGGTCGTCGTCGAGACCGTCGAAGACGCCGCGCACGATGACGCGGTAGGTGCGGCTGGACACGGCGGGCGAGGCTAGCCGCGCCCCCGCCCCGCGGTCACCCGGATTCCCCGCGGAAGGAGTCGACGACGAGCTCGGGGACGACGTAGGGCTCCCCCGGCACCGCTTTCTCCGGGAAGTCGAAGACGGCGACCATCGACTGCATCGGGTAGTCGGGCGTGAGCCCCACCTCGTGCACCACCTGGCCGTCCACGGAGAACGCGGCGCCGTCGGGCCGCCAGTCCACGGCGTAGGTGTGCCACTCGGCGACGTCGATGCCGGGGCGGGGTGCGGCGAAGTCGTCGACCAGCCGCGGGTCGCGGAAGGGGTGCACGCCCGTGCCCACGGCCGCGCCGAAACCGGGATCGACGGCGTCGCCGAAGACCTCCATGACGCACAGCTCGCCGCAGCGCTCCGGGGAGTCCTCGAGCCCGACCAGCCACCAGGCGACCATCGACCGCGGCGTGACGGTCGCGCGGGCGCGCATCTCCAGCCGCCCGTAGTGCGGTGTCCAGCCCCAGTGCGCGGGCTGCTCCTCGCGGACCAGCGCGCCGGGGCGCACCGGCTGCTGGCCGACCGTGCTGCCGACCGGCCCGGAGAAGACGCCGGACTGGATGCCCGAGACCCGCAGCGGCGGGTGGTCGTCGGGGCACCACAGCGGCATCTCGTCGGGCAGGTACAGCCGCAGGCGGGAGTCGCGGACCTCGTAGCAGGCCGCCGTCGCCGCGCGGGAGCTCCACTGCGGGAGGTAGTACGGGACCCAGACGTCGCGGTCGAGGTCGGTCCCGTCGAAGTCGTCCTCGAAGCCGGCGGGGTCCCTCATCGGGACTGCAGGGCGTCCAACGCGACGGCCATCGACGCGGCCACGCGGAAGTCCAGCCGCGGGTCGGGGACGGAGACGTCGTACCGGTCACGGACGGACTTGCGCCGCTCCACGACGAGCACCGGCTGCCCCGTGGCGGTGTCGGTGAAGTCGAAGTGGAAGACGAAGGGCACCCAGACGTCGCCGAGCCACGGGATGAACTCCCAGATCCGGCGGACGATGGCGAGGACCGGGCGGCGCTCGCGGCCCACGGCGGTCAGCCCGGGGACCGACAGGTCCCAGGTGGAGCGCAGCAGGCTCGCGCCGAAGCGCTTGCCGAAGGAGCCGAGGACCCGGCCGGACTCGTCGAAGACATCGTGCTGGGCGTGCACGTCGAGCCGCTGGCGGGCGCGGAAGGAGAACACCTGCCGGGTGCGGCCCTCGTCGGCGGTGAAGACCACCTCCTCCTTGAGCTTGAGGCGCTTCTGCTGGGCCATCGCCAGCAGCTCGCCCTCCCGCCCGTCGGGCGCGACCGCGCGCACCTCGTAGCGGTTGACCATCACGGTGATCCGCTGGTGGACGGTGAAGCGCGGCACGACCATCGCGGCCGGCTGGTCGGCGTACGGGGCGGTCACGGGGCACCTCCGGGTCGGGTCGGGCCTCCATCCTCACCGCCCCGTCCAGAGACAAGCGGTGCGCGACCGGGTTGGTTCTCAGAATCTGGTTCTCACCCAGCGGGTGCACAACCGCTGTGCCAGGCTCGATCGCGGTGGAGGGGGGAACAGCCCCCCAGGTCCGCGGAGGTCGTTGTGGTGCAGGAGTCCCGTCGCGTCGGTGTCGCAGTGGTCGGCCTGGGAGGCGCGGTCGCGACGACCGCGGTCGCGGGCCTGGAGCTCCTGCGGGTGGGGGCGGCCGGCACCGACGGGCTGCCGCTGGCCGGGCTGGAGGTGGCCGGCGGCCCGGTCGAGGAGACGACGGGCCTCGTCGGCTACGAGTCCCTCGTCGTGCGCGGCTGGGACCTCGACGGCTCCGACCTGCGCAAGGCCGCCGAGCAGCACGCGGTCCTCGACTCCCACCAGCTCGAACAGGCCGGCCCGGCGCTGTCGGCGCTCACCCCCTGGCCGGCGGCCGGCGACGCGGACTTCTGCCGCAACGTCACCGGCGGCAACGTCGTGCTGGCCGAGACGCGCCGCGCGCAGGTCGACGCCGTCCGCGCCGACCTGCGCCGCTTCCGCGAGGAGGAGTCCCTCGACGGCCTGGTGCTGGTGAACCTCGCCTCCACCGAGCGCTGGCCCGACCCCGCCGCGCCGGCCCTGCAGACCATCGAGGCCTTCGAGGCCGCGCTCGACGCCGACGACCGGGCGATCACCCCCGCGATGGTCTACGCCTACGCGGCGATCGCCGAGGGCGTCGGCTACGTGAACTTCACGCCGTCGCTGGCCGCCGACGTCCCGGCGCTGGTGGCCCTCGCCGAGCAGCGCGGCGTCCCGGTCGCCGGCAAGGACGGCAAGACCGGCCAGACGATGATGAAGACGGTGCTCGCACCGGCCTTCCGCGCCCGCGCGCTGACCGTCGAGGGCTGGTACTCGACCAACATCCTGGGCAACCGCGACGGCCTGGCCCTCGACGACCCCGACTCGCTCAACAGCAAGCTGCAGACCAAGGGCAGCGTCCTGGACTCGATCCTCGGCTACCCGGTCGAGGACCACGTCGTCCGGATCGACTACTACCGGCCCCGCGGTGACCAGAAGGAGGCCTGGGACGCCATCGACCTGGTCGGCTTCCTCGGCCAGCGCATGCAGATCAAGGTCGACTTCCAGTGCCGCGACTCGATCCTGGCCGCGCCGCTGGCCGTCGAGCTCGCCCGCCTGACCGACCTCGCCCAGCAGCGCGGCGAGGGTGGCGTGCAGCGTCACCTCGGCTGGTTCTTCAAGGCGCCGATGACCGCCGACGGCGGCGTCCCCGAGCACGCGTTCCACCGCCAGGAGACGACGCTGCTCGACTGGCTGGCCGCCGGCGCCACCTCGCGGTGACCGGGCTCGCCCCCTCCCCCGTCGGGACGCTGCACCCCTTCGCCCAGCTCCGCGCGCTGCTCGCCGAGATCGGCGACGCCAAGCGTGTGCGGGTGGCCGGCATGCCGGGGTCGCTGGCCGAGCAGGCCTTCGCGCGCTCATGGGCGCGGCTGGTCGCCGGCGAGGACGTCGCCGACGTGGCGTACTCCGAGACCGCGGCCGCCGTCGCCCGCGCCCGGCTGGCCGGGATCGACGCCGGCGTGCTCACCACGGCCGGGCTGTCGGACGCCGAGGCGCTCGACGTGCTGCGCCGCGGGTTCGACGAGGTCGCCGGGCCGCTGGACGCGGAGCTGCGGGCACGGCTGCGGGCGACACTCGCTCCGCTGCGCTCCCCCGCTGCGGCACCGGCGCTCGCCGGCACGCTCAACGCCCAGCCGCGGGCGGGCGCGACCGCGCCGGGCAGGCCGCGGATCGTGGTCGAGCCGCCGGAGAGCCACGGCGACCACTGCCTCACCGTCGCGGTCTACGGCGTGCTGGTGGCGCCGGTGGTCGGCGCCGACCCGGTCGCGCCGTTCCTGCTCGGCGTGGCCCACCACCTGCACAACGTCGTCCTGCCCGACGCCGGGTTCGCCGGCGAGGTGCTGCTCGGCGACGCGCTGGAGCGGGTGATGGCCACGCTGGAGGAGCGCGAGCTCGCGGCGCTGCCCGGCCCGCTGGCCGCCCGCGTCCGCGAGGTGCTGGCGCTGCGGCCGGGGGCCGACGTCCCCGAGGCGCGGGCGTTCCACGCCGCCGACGTCCTCGACCGGGTGCTGCAGGTGCACCACCACGCCCGGGCCGCGGCGTTCACCTCGGCGCAGGCGCTCGACGACCTCGAGCTCGTGCACGCCGGGCCGGTGCAGGCCTACCACCTGGACGTCCTGGCGGCGGCCGGCTTGTGAGCGGACAGGCGCGTGAGCATCGCAGCGAGGAACGAGCGAGGAGCGGAGCGGGCCGCGGGAGCGAACCGGTGAGACCGTGACGACGGCGGTGCACGCACCTGTCGTCGACGGGATCCCGTTCGCGCGGGTCGGCCGCGACGACCTGCGCGCGGAGGTGGCCGGGCTGCTCGCCGCCGGCGAGACCGACCGCGCCCGCGTGCTGCTGCTCGCCGACGCCGACGACTGGTGGACCGAGCCGCCGCCCCCGCCGGAGCAGCTGGCCCGCGTGCCGGCCGCGCGCACGCTGCGCGAGGCGATGGACCTGCTCGGCATGGGCCGGGTGGCCGACTACTTCGCGCACCGCTGGTCGGACCCCACGCACCTGGCCGGCCTCGCGCTGCTGCAGGCGCACTGGCCGGGGGACCGCCCGGTGGTCGACGTCGCCTGCGGCACCGGCGCGCACCTGCGCGAGCTGTCCCGCCGCGGCGTGCGTGACCTGCTGGGGGTCGACGTCGTCTGGGCCAAGCTCTGGCTGGCGCGGCGGTTCGTCTGCCCGGAGGCCCGCTACGTGTGCGCCGACCTCACCGCGGCCCCGGACCTCGCCGTCGGCCGGCCGGCCTACGTCATGTGCCACGACGCCTTCTACTTCCTGCGCGACAAGCCGGCCGCCGCCGCGGCGATGCGCGCGCTGGCCGGGGACGGCGGCACGGTCGTCGTCGGGCACGCGCACGTGGCCGACCCGCACGGCGAGCCGCTGACGCCGGAGGGCTACGCCGAGGTGCTCGGCACCGGCCTGCTCTACGACGACGAGGAACTCACCCGCGCGCTGCTCGAGGGCCGCCCGCCGCGGCCGGCCGCACCCGCCGACCTGCACGCCAGCGAGGCGGTCGCCCTGGTGGCCGGCGACCCGCGGGGGCCCGCGCCGGCCGATCTCGGCGAGCCGCTGCCACCGCTGTCGCCCAACCCGCTCTACCGCGACGGCGTGCTGACCTGGCCGAACGCGCGCTACGCCGCCGAGTACGGCCCGCGGTCGGCGTACCTGCCGCAGCGCTGGCCGGACCCGCTGCCCGCCGACGCCGCCCGCCGCCGGCTGCTCGTCGACCTCCCGGAGGCCTGGTGACCGTCGGCTGGGGCATCGCCGGCTGCGGCTGGGTGGCCCGCGACCACGCGCTGCCCGCGCTGCTCTCCGTCGACGGCGCCCGGGTGGTCGCGCTGCACGACCTCGACCCCGCCGCGATGGAGCGCATGCCGGTCGAGGGCGCCGCCCGCTCGACAGACCTGGCGGGGTTCCTCGCCACCCCGGGCCTGGACGCCGTCTACGTGGCGGTGCCCAACGCCGGGCACCGGCCACTGGTGGAGGCGGCCGCCGCGGCCGGCACGGCGGTGCTGTGCGAGAAGCCGCTGGCCGCCGACGCCGGCGACGCGCAGGCCCTGGTGGACGCCTGCGCGCGGGCCGGCGTGCTGCTCGGCACCGCCTACGACCAGCGCTGGCACCCCGCCCACGTGCGGCTGCGCGAGCTGGTGCCCGAGCTCGGCACGGTCACCGCGGTGCGGATCGTCTACTGCTGCTGGCTGCCCGGGGACTGGACGCCCGACGGCCGCCCGCACGACAACTGGCGGGTCGACCCCGCCCGCGCCGGCGGTGGCGCCGCGATCGACCTCGCGCCGCACGGCCTGGACCTGACGGGCGCGCTGCTCGGCGAGGACGTCAGCTCGCTGTCGGCGCTGCTGCAGACGCGGGTGCACGACTACGGCGTCGACGACGGCGCGCTGCTCACCGGGCGCACCGAGGGCGGCGTGCTGGTGAGCCTGCACGTCGCGTTCAACACCCCCGACGAGCTCCCCCGCCGCCGCCTCGAGGTGGTCGGGACCCGCGGCATGGCCGTCGCCGTCGACACGATGGGCCAGACGGCGGGAGGCTCGCTGACGCTGTACCGCCCCGACCCGGTGGACGTGCCGTTCGCCGCCACGCCGCCGTTCGAGGCGCAGTTCGCCGCCTTCACCGACGCGGTCGCGGGCCGCGCGCGGTGGCCGTACGACCCCGCCCGCGACCTCGCCCTGCACCGCCTGCTCCTCACCGCTCTCTCCGGAGGATCCCCGTGAGCTCGCCCGACGTACCCGGGGCCATCGACCGGGCCACCGACCCCGCCGCCGACCCCGGCGCGCGGTCCGGCACCAGCCAGGTCGACACCAACCCCTACCGCGGTCTGCTGCCCGACCTACCCGCCTACGCCTGCACCAACTGCGGGCACTGGCAGCGCTGGCCCGCGCCGGGGCCGCAGGTCTGCCCGGTCTGCGCCGACGTCCGCAACGCGCTGCCCGAGCACGGCTTCGAGTTCGTCACCGACAAGCAGGCCGACGAGCTGGTCACCGGCTTCTGGCGGCCCGCCCCGGTCGACGGCGTCACCGAGTTCGGCACCGAGCCGCGCTTCGGCCTCGACAGCCGCGGGTGGGTGATCGAGAGCGACATCGGCCTGGTCGGCTTCGAGTGCGCGCCCTGGTACACCGCCGACATGCTCGCCGAGCTGCGCCGGATGGCCGACGCCCACGGCGGCTTCCCCGTGCTGGCGTCCAGCCACGTGCACGGCTACGGCGCGCTGTGGCAACTGCAGCAGGAACTCGAGCCACGGGTGGTCTGCGTCAACGTGCACGACCTGACCTGGACGAAGGCCTTCCGCGTCACCTGGCCGGCCGACGACGTCCTCGCCCTCGCGCCCGACCTCACCCTGCACCGCACCGGCGGACACTTCGCCGGGCACTCGGTGCTGCACGACTCCCGCCGCGGGATCCTCTTCTGCGGCGACTCGCTCAAGGTCGACCTCTCCCCCGACGGCGAGCCGGTGGCGCTGAGCGCGCACAAGGCCTTCCACGCCCAGATCCCGCTGTCGCACGGCGAGCTGCGCGAGATGCTCGCCGTCGTCGCGGAGCTGGACTTCGAGGTCGTCGCGACGCCGTTCGAGATGGTCCCCGGCGTCACCACCGACCACGTCGTCCACCTGGTTCAGCGGCTGCTGTCGGGCCCGCCGGACGCCGCTCCCGTCGCGCTGGACGAGCTGTGACGGCGGTCGAGGTCACGCCGTCGCAGCGCTACCGCGACTCGTTCCCGACGCCGGTCGAGGACTTCGCGATCGAGGGCATCGACGTCCTCGAGGTGCCGCTGCACTCCGCCGTCCTGCCGCCCTCGGAGCTGCACCCCGGCGGCAGCGGGCTCGGCTACGGCGCCACCCGCGAGGAGGCCCGCACCGGCGCGATGGGCGAGATGGCCGAGATGGCGCTGTCGTTGCGCGCGCACCGGGGGGTCGTCCGCGAGGAGGGGTCCTACGCGGAGATGACCCGCCGGCACGGCCGCGACCGCGTCGCCGACCCGCGCGAGCTGTGCCTGGAGGCGGGCAGCCCCTACGACGACGACCGGCCGCTGCAGTGGCTGCCGATGACCCGGCTGCGCGACGGCGAGCGGGTGCTGGTCCCGGCCGAGCTCGTGGCGAGCGCGCCCGACGACCTGCCCGGCGACCCGCCGCCCGGGGGCTGGCTCACCACGGTCATCACCAACGGCCAGGGCGCGGCTTTCGACGCCGACCGCGCCGTCACCCACGCGCTGCTCGAGGTGCTGCAGCGCGACGGCAACGCGACGGCGTTCCGCGCGATGGACCGCGGCGTCGTCGTCGACCTCGACGGGCTCACCGACCCCGACGCGCTCGCGCTGCTCGGCCGGCTCGACGCCGCGGGCATCGACGTCATGGTCAAGCTCGCCACCACGGAGTTCGGCGTCGTCGACGTCTACGCCGTCGGCTGCTCCCGGGACGGCTCGGAGCCGGTGCCGGTGATGGCCACGGCGTGCGGCGAGGCGGCGCACCCCGACCGCGACACCGCCGTCCGCAAGGCGCTGCACGAGTTCGCCTCGGCCCGCGCGCGGAAGGCGTTCATGCACGGGCCCTTCGACGTCGTCCTGCCGGCGACGCCGCCGGGCTACCTGGAGCACTGGCGCGGCGGGCACCCGCCGGAGCGGCTGGTCGAGGAGGACCGCGCGCTGCAGGCGATGCTCGAGTGGACGCGGATGGGCACCGCCGCGCTGGTGGACCTGCTGCAGGACACCGTGCTGTCCCGCCGGTCCACCGTGGCGCTGGCCGACCTGCCGTCGTGGGCGGGTGACGACCTGCACGCGCACGTCACCGGCGCGGTCCAGGCCGCCGGGCACGACGTGCTCGTGGAGCTGCAGCCCTCGGCCGGCGACGCGGTGGCCGCCAAGGTGCTCGTGACCGGCCTCGAGGTGGAGACGATGAGCTACGGCCGGATCGGCGAGCGCGGCGTGCGCCGACTGCTCGAGCACGACGAGGGGCTCGCGGTGGTGGGCGCCGACCCCGGCGGCTGGGCGCGGGTGCACCTGACCGCCGACGCCGAGGAGCGCCTGGGCGGGCCGGCCTGGTTCGACCGCGCCGGCGCCCAACGGCGGGTGGGCGCGCTCTACGCGCTGTACCGGGAGCCGGGCCGGCACGTGGTGGCGGAGGTCCTCGACTAGTGACGGCGCTGCGCTACGCCTACAACACCAACGGGCTGACCTCCCACCGGCTGTCGGACGCGCTGGCCTTCCTCGCCGACTGCGGCTACGCCGGGGTGGCGCTCACCCTCGACGTCGTCCACCTCGACCCGTTCGCACCCGACGCGTTCGCCCAGGCGGAGTCGGTGCGGGCGCGGTGCGACGAGCTGGGCCTCGGCGTGGTGGTGGAGACCGGCGCCCGGTTCCTGCTCGACCCGCGGGCCAAGCACGAGCCGACGTTCGTCACCGCCTCGGCCGAGGGCCGGGAGCGGCGGCTGGCCTACCTGCGGCTGGCCTGCGACCTCGCCGAGGTCCTCGGCGCGGAGGCGGTGAGCTTCTGGGCGGGCGTGCCCAAGCCGGGCGTGGACCGGGACGCCGCGTGGGGCTGGTTCGCCGACGGCGTCCGCGCGCTGGTCGACAGCCACGGCGGGCGCTCCTACGCCCTCGCCGTCGAGCCGGAGCCCGGGATGCTGGTCGAGGACTGCGACGGCTGGGCGCGGCTGGCCGCCGAGGCGCCGGGCATCGCGCTGGCGCTCGACACCGGTCACTGCGTCGTGGCCGGGGCGTACGAGCCGGAGGAGGCGGTGACCCGCTTCGCGCCGCACCTGGGCACGGTCGCCGTCGAGGGGATGCGCCGCGGCGTGCACGACCACCTGCCGCTGGACGAGGGCGACGTCGACCTGCCCGCGGTGCTGCGGGCGCTGCGGGACGTCTCCTACGACCGGCTGGTCACGCTGGAGCTCTCCCGTGACGGGCACCGCGCGCACGAGATGGTGCCGCGCTCCACCGAGACGCTGAGGAAGGCCGAGTCGCAGGGGGTGTCGGCGTGAGGATCTGCTTCGTCAGCCGGCGCTACTGGCCGGCGGTGAGCGGCATGAGCGTCTACGCCGAGAACCTGCTGCGCGAGCTGGTCGCCCTCGGCCACGAGGTGGTGCTGGTCAGCCAGTACCGCGACGACGAGGCCGGGACCCGCGTCTACGGCGGCGGCCCTCCCCCGCCCGACCGCGTGCCGGCCGGCGTGGACGTGCACGCGCTGCCCAGCCGCGGGGAGACCGTCGTCCCCGCCGACTGGGAGGGCGACATCGACGGGATCGTGCGCACGGTGCTGGACCTGCACGCCGAGCGCCCCTTCGACGTGCTGCACGCCCAGTACGGCTACCCGCCGGGCCTGGCGGTGCTGGCCGCCGCGCGGGAGACCGGGCTGCCGGCCGTGGTGAGCATCCAGGGCGGCGACGGGCACTGGGTGGGCACCTGCTGCGCGACCCACGCGCACGCGATGCGCACCGTCGTCGACTCCTCGTCGGCCGTGCTCATCGGCAGCGCCAGCTTCCGCGACGAGGTGGTGGGCAACCTCGGCTCGGACCCGGCGCGGTTCACGATCGTCCCGGGCGCGACCGACACCCGGCGGTTCAGCCCCGCCGAGCGGCCGATCGGCTCGCTGCAGGACCCGCCGGTGCTGCTGTTCCACGGTCGCGTCGACCGCCGCAAGGGCGTCCTCGACCTGCTCGAGGCGCTCCCCGACGGCGTGCGGCTCGTGGTCTCCGGGATCGGCCCCGACCTCGACGAGGCCCGCGCGCGGGCCGACGACCGGACGACCTTCCTCGGCTACGTCCCGCCCGACGAGGCGCCGGCGGTCTACCGCTCGGCCGACGTCTTCGTCAGCCCCACCTACAGCGAGGGGTTCAGCAACACGCTGCTCGAGGCGATGGCCAGCGGGCTGCCCACGGTGAGCACCGACAGCGTGGGCGTCGTCGACTGCCTGCGCGACGGCGAGAACGGGCTGCTGCACACCCCGGGCGACGTCGCCGGACTCCGGGCGGCGCTGGACCGACTGCTGGCCGACGGCGACCTGCGCACCCGGCTGGCCACGACGGCGCTGGAGGAGGTCCGCCGGCTGTACTCCTGGCCGGTGCTGGCCCGCTCGATCGACGACGTCTACCGGTCCGTGGCGGGCTCGACGCCCTCCGCCGACTGGACGATGCCGCCGACGGTCGACCTCTCCTGCCGGTTCCGGGCCGCGGCCCACCTGCTGTGAGGGTGGTCGCGGTCAGCCCGCACCTCGACGACGCCGCGTTCTCCGTCGGCGGCACGCTCGCCGCGCTCGCCGACGCCGGGCACGAGGTCACCGTGGTCACCTGCTTCACCCGCAGCGTGCCCGACCCGGCCGGCTTCGCGCTGGCCTGCCAGCTGGACAAGGGTCTGACCGCCGACGTCGACTACATGGCCCTGCGCCGCGCCGAGGACGCCGCCGCGATGGCCGTCCTCGGCGCCGTATCCCGGCACCTGGACCTGCCCGAGGCGCCGCACCGCGGCTACACGAGCGCCCCGGACCTCTTCGCGGGCGTACACGACGGCGACGACGTGTGGCGGCCGGTGTGCGCCGCGCTGGCCGACGTCCCGGGCGACCTGTGGCTGGCGCCGCAGGCGCTCGGCGCGCACGTCGACCACCTGCAGGTGCTGCGCGCGGTGACCGCGCTCGACCGGCCGGCCCTGTGGTGGCGGGACTCCCCCTACGTGCTGCGCGAGCCCGACGCCGTGCCGGGTCCCGACCTGCCCGGCGGGCTGACGCCGGTCGAGCTGCCGCAGGACGCCGCCCGGCGGGCCGACGCGTGCGCCTGCTACGCCACCCAGCTCGGCTTCCAGTTCGGCGGGCCCGAGCCGATGCGCGCGGCGCTGGCCGGCCTGCCGGAGGTGCTGCTCGCCGACCCGCGGGCCCGGGAGGTAGCGGCCCGAGAGGTGGCCGCCCGAGAGCTGTCCTGAGCTCGCTCGTGCTCTGCCCACAGTTGGGGGCAGAGCACGGGCGCCCACGGGACGACCTCCGGGCTGTCCTTCGTGCTCTGCCCACACATGCGGGGCAGAGCACGAGTCGGCGCGGGAGGTCAGAGCGGCTGCAGCGCCCGCCAGGCGGTCCAGGCGCTGGCGATCATCTCCCGCAGGTCGCGGGTGGCGCGGAAGCCGAGGTCGCGGGCGATCCGGTCGACGGCGGCGACCACGCGCGCCGGGTCCCCGGGACGGCGGCCGGCCACCTCCGGCGTCGTGTCCCCGCCGGTGACCTCCGCGACGACGCGCAGCACCTCCCGCACACTGCTGCCCTCGCCGCGGCCGACGTTGTACGTGCCCCCGGGCCGGCCGGCGGCCAGCGCGCGGGCGGCGGCCGCGTGGGCGTCGGCGACGTCGGAGACGTGCACGAAGTCGCGCACGGGGCTGCCGTCGGCGGTGGGGTGGTCGTCGCCGAAGAGCACCGGCGGGCGCCCGGCGTCGAGCGCCTCGAACACCAGCGGCACGAGGTTGGCCGCGCCCCGGTCGCCGAGCTCGGGTGCCGCGGCGCCGGCCACGTTGAAGTAGCGCAGGCTCGTGGCGGCCAGGCCCCAGGCGGCGCAGTCGCGCAGCAGGTCCTCACCGGCCAGCTTGGTGCGGCCGTAGGGCGACAGCGGGACGCAGGGCGTGTCCTCGTCCACCCGGTCGGCGTCGGGCATGCCGTAGACCGAGGCGCTCGAGGAGAAGACGAAGCGGGTGACGCCCTTGGCGCGGCAGCCCTCGAGCAGGGCGACCAGCCCCTCGACGTTCTCCGCCCAGTAGAGCAGCGGGTCGGCCACCGACTCGGCCACCTGCTTCTTCCCGGCCAGGTGCACGACGCCGGTGACGCCGTTCTCCCGGAGCACCCGCCGCACCATTCCGCGGTCGCGCACCGAGCCGACCTCCAGCGGCACCTGCGGCAGGCCGGCGAGCCGGTCGGCGTCGCCGGTGGAGAGGTCGTCGAGGACCACGACGTCCTCCCCTGCCGCGACCATCGCGTGGACGACGTGCGCCCCGACGTACCCGGCACCCCCGGTGACCAGCCAGCTCACCGGCCCAGCCTGCCGTGCCCGGCGCCTGCCCGCGCGTCAGGACAGGCGCTGCCGCAGGTGGACGGCGACCTGCTGCCCGGCCGCGTCCTTGCCGATCGCAGTGCAGATCGCCTTCCGCAGCGGGAGCCAGTGCGGCCCCTCACCCGAGGGCATGCAGGTGGCGGTGAACGCGTGGCCGTCGACGGTGCCGGCCACCTTCACCGCCCGCCGGGTGCCGAACAGCTCGGCGGAGCCCGGCACGGTCAGGTAGGTGGCGAAGGCGCCGTCCTTCTCGATGGGCGCGGTGAACGAGGCGTCGATGTCCTGAGGGGTCACGGTGGGGAGACCACGCGAGGACGGAGGACTCATCGCCCGCCAGGTGCGTTGCCCCCAGCGCCGCCCTCCTGGGACGGTGACCGTCACGGGGACCACCGGAGTCGCGGGATCGGAGTCCTCCATGACCGACCAGGCCGTCACCGTCTACGTGAAGCCCGGCTGCCCCTACGCCGCGAAGCTCCGCGCGAAGATGGCGCTCGCGCGCCTGCCCCACCGGGCGGTGCGCTTCGCCGACGACCCCGAGGGCGCCGCCGCGGTCCGGGCGCACCACCCGGAGGGCTGGGAGGTCTCCCCCACCGTCGTGGTCGGTGGGCGGTACCTGACCGACCCGAGCCTGCGCGAGGTCCGGGCGGCGATGGCCGCGCGCTGACGCCGGAACCGTCCCCGGCCGGCCCTACGCTCCCCGCACCCGACCCCGGGAGGAGAGGAGCCGTCGTGATCCGGACGTACCCGCACGGCGTGACCTGCTGGATCGACACCGAGCAGCCCGACCCGGCCGCCGCGGCCGACTTCTACGCCGGCCTGTTCGGCTGGACGTTCACCGACGTCGTACCGCCCGGCGCCCCGGGCACGTACCTGATCGCGACGCTGCACGGCCAGGACGTCGCCGCGATCGGGCCGGGCGAGGGGCCCGCGACCTGGAACACCTACGTCGCCGTCGACGACGCCGACGCGACCGCCGCGCAGGTCCCCGGGCTGGGCGGCACGGTGACCAGCGGCCCCGAGGACGCCGGTCCCGGCGGCCGGACGGCGGCGTGCACCGACCCGCAGGGGGCGCGGTTCCGGCTCTGGCAGGCCCGCCGGCGCCCGGGCGCGCAGCTCACCAACACGCCCGGCACCTGGAACTTCTCCGACCTGCACACGCCCGACCGGGCGGCCGCGATGGCGTTCTACCGCCCGCTGTTCGGCTGGCGCGACGCCGACATGGCCCAGGACGCCGGCGTGATGATCCAGGTCCCCGGCTACGGCGACCACCTGGCGGCCACCGTCGACCCGGACATCCACGAGCGGCAGGCGTTCGCGCCGCCCGGGTTCGCCGACGTGATCGGCGGGCTCGTGGTCACCGCCGACGAGCCGGCGCACTGGCACGTCGTCGTCACCGTGGCCGACCGCGACGACAGCGCAGCCACCGCCGAGCGGCTCGGCGCCACGGTGCTGCGGTCGGCCGAGGACACCTGGACCCGCACCGCCCTGCTGCGCGACCCCCAGGGGGCGGAGCTCACCGTCAGCCAGTACGCCCCGCCCGACCCCGCCACCTGACGTCCCCGTCCGCCGCTACGGTGCGCAGCGTGCGCGGCGGGGCGGGCAGGACGACCGGCAGCGACCGGTCTCCCGGGGCAACCCCGGGGCAGCAGGTCATCGCCACCATCGGCACCACCCGCCGGACGGCGCGCTCCGCGCACGCAGCGGCGGCTCCCACGGGGAGTGGCTGCCCGTCCCGCCGCGCACCCCGGTGACGGCGTCCCGTCGTACGGCGGTGACCGCGTCCGGCGTCGCCACCGCGTTGCTGGCCGGTCCGTGGCGGCGGCGGGAGGCGGTGCGCCGGGTCGCCGTCGCCCTCGGGTACGCGCGGGCGCCGCGCTGGGTCGGCACGCTGGTCGGCGAGGTGCTCGACACCTACCGCGAGGCCCCGGCCGACCGGCCGCGCGAGCTGGCCGCCTTTCTGGCGACGACGACCGGCTGGGCGCGCGGCCGGGCCGCCGACGTCCCGCCGCGGGTGCGCCGCCGAGAGCCGGTGCCCACCCGCGTGGTCCGGCGGCGGTCCGGACTGACCGAGGTGCCCGACCTCGCGGCCCTGGCCCGGCTGCTCGACGTCGACCAGGGCGAGCTGGCGTGGTTCGCCGACGTCCGCGGCCTGGAGCGCACCACACCGGACGAGGCGCTGCGGCACTACCGCTGGCGGGTCCTCGAGCGCCCCGGCGGCGCGCGCCTGGTGGCCGCGCCCAAGCCCCGGCTGCGCGAGGCGCAGCGGCGGGTGCTGCGGCACCTGCTCGCGCCCCTGCCGGTGCACCCCGCCGCGCACGGCTGCGTGCCCGGGCGGTCGGTGCGCACCGCCGCGGCGCCGCACGCCGGGGCCGACGTCGTCGTGTCCATGGACCTCGAGTCCTTCTTCGCCAGCGTGCCGGCCGGTCGGGTCTGGGGCGTGCTGCAGGGCGTCGCCGGGCTGACCGAGCCGGTGGCGCACGCGGTCACCGGGCTGGCGACGACGGTCGTGCCCGCCGCCGTGTGGCGCCGCGTGCCGGTCGGTCCCGACCCCGACCGGCACGCCCGGCTGGGTCGCCGGCTCGCCGCGCCGCACCTGCCGGTCGGGGCGCCGACCTCCCCGGCGCTGGCCAACCTGGTGTGCGCGCGGCTGGACCGCCGGCTGGCCGGGCTCGCGGCGTCGGCGGGCGCCGTCTACACCCGCTACGTCGACGACCTGACCTTCAGCGGCGGCGCCGTCCTGCGCCGGGACCGGTTCGCCGTGCGGGTCGCCGCCATCGCCGCCGACGAGGGCCTGCGGGTCAACCCCGCCAAGACCCGCGCCGCGGGCAGCGGCCGCCGGCAGCAGGTGCTCGGCGCCGTCGTCAACGTGCGGCCCACGCTCCCCCGCCCCGAGCGGGACGCCCTCCGCGCCCTGCTGCACAACTGCGCGGTGCACGGCTGGCGCTCCCAGGTCCGCGACCGCGACCCGGCGACCTTCCGCGACTCCGTCCTCGGCCGGGTGGCGTGGGCCGGCTCGGTCGACCCGGTGCTCGGTGCCCGGCTGCGGGAGCTGGCCGCGCGGATCGACTGGGACGGACCCGGGACGGCATGATCGCTGCCGTCCCCCGCTGACCCTCGAGAGGGCAACCGTGTCCGCACCTCCCTCCCGGCCGGCCCGGAACGCGCTCGACGGCAGGGTCGCCGTCGTCACCGGCGCCAGCAGCGGCATCGGCGCCGCGACGGCGCGGTCGCTCGTGGCCGCCGGCAGACGGTGGTGTTCACCCTGACGCTGCCGGCCACCACCAACGTCGCGGAGATCTCGCTGCTGAGCACCCGCAGCGGCTGACGCGTCCCCCGACGGACCGTCATGTGCACCGGCGGCGCGTTTCGCGTGGAGCGCCGCGCCGCAGGTGCACATCACCGTGGCCGGCATCGACGAGTTCCGTCGACGCGACGGGTCTCCCCTGCACACACCGGTGCGAGGAGGCAGACGTGGACGAGCGGTTCCGAGCGACCCTGCAGAAGAGCCCGGCACCTGGCGGGTGGACCTACCTGGTCTGGCCGGAGTCGGTGCGCGTCTTCGGCACCCGTGGCCTGGTGAAGGTGGCCGGCACCGTCGACGGCGCGCCGTTCCGCAGCTCGTTCATGGCGATGGGCGACGGGACACACAAGCTGCCGGTGGCCGCGGGGATCCGCCGCTCGATCGGCAAGCAGGCAGGCGACGAGGTCGAGGTGCACCTGCTCGAGCGGATCACCGGAGGGACGGCGTCGTGAGCGCCGTGTCCTCGCTCCGGGTGGGCGCGGCGGCCGGCGCGGCGTTCGTGGCCAGCTCCGCCTGGTACGCCGCGTTCGGCGACCGGCTGGCGCGACTCGACGACGCCTACGCCGGGCCGTCCCCGTCGCCGGCCGTCATCGCCCCGGTGGAACTGCTGCGCAGCGGCGTCGTCGCCACCGCGGTGTCCGTCCTGGCCGACCGGCTGCCGGCCCGTGGCCCGCGCGGGGCGCTGGCTCTCGGGGCCGGGCTCTGGGCCGCGTTCCCCGCCGTGCTCCTCACCGGGTCGGTGGTGCACGAGAAGGTCCCCTGGCAGCAGGCGGCGATCCACGCCGGCGACTGGCTGGCGAAGCTGCTGCTCGTGAGCGCCGTCGTCACCGCCCGCCGCCCGGCCTGAGCGTGTGCGCTGACGCTGCGTCCCGGCACCCCGGACACGGCGTCGGCGCACACGCTCGTCCTCGACCTGGGACTTCCTCGGTTCGGCGCGACCGGCTTGGGTAGGGCGCGAGGACGGCAGCGGCCGGGCCATCCGGGTCCGGTCCCGGAGGTGTGGGGAGACGACCATGGCACTGCCCGATCGGGACTCGGTACGGGACTGGGTGGGCAAGACGGTGGTCGACCGGCACGGGGCGGAGATCGGCACGGTCACCCACCTGCTCGCCGACGAGGACACCGGCGCTCCGGAGTGGCTCTACGCCGACATGGCCGGCACGACCGTCGTCGTCCCGCTGTTCGACGCCACCGAGGCCGGCGACCGGGTGCAGGTGGTCGTCGACCGCGGCCTGGTCGACGGCGCCCCGCGCTACGGCGAGAGCCGCGAGCTGACCACCGACCAGGAGTCGGCGCTCTACCGCCACTACGGCATCGAGACCACCACCGAGACCTCCGACAGCCTGCTCCCGGCGCCCGACGCCGACGTGCCCCCGACGACGGCGGTGGCCGCCACCGACGGCGCGACCGCGCCGCCTCCGGTCGCCACGCCCGCGCCGGTCAGTGCGCCGGCGGGCGACACCCAGGAGGTCGAGGAGCTCCCGCCCCCGCCGCCGGTGGCGCAGCCGGGCGACCGTGACTTCGGCCGCGCCGAGCAGACCGGCGGGCGCTCGACCGCCGGGATCGCCGGTGCCGTCGCGGCGGTGCTGGCGCTCGGCGGCGTGGTGTTCTCGCTGCGGCGTCGGCGGCAGCGGCCGGCCGTGAAGGTGTCCCGCAGCGCCCGCCGGACGGGGCGCAAGGCCACGAAGGTCTCGCGCGGCGCGCGCCGCACGGGACGGCGGGCCGCGAAGCGGGCGCAGGCCGTCCCGGCGACCGGTCGCGCACGGGTGGAGCACCTGGTGGCCGCGGCCGCACCGGCGGTGGCCCACGCCGCGCAGTCGGTGCGCGAGGCGGCCCTGACCGGCGCGTCCGTGGCGGCGCCGACGGTGGCGAGGACCGCCCAGTCGGTGCGCCAGGCGGCGATGAGCGGCGCGTCCGCGGCGGGTCCCACGGTGGCCGACGTCGCGCACCGGCTCGGCGAGGCCACCCGCTCGGGCGCGTCCGCGGCCGGGCCGCTGCTGGCGACCACCGGGCACGCGCTGCAGACCGGCGCGACCACCGGCGCCGAGATCACCCGGCAGGTCGTCGAGGCCGGGAGCGAGCTGGCCGCCGCCGCGCTGTCGAAGGCGGCCGAGGCCGGCGCCGAGCTCGGCTCGACCGGCCTGCGCGCGGCCATGAGGGTCGGCGGCGCCATCGAGTCGGTGCCCGAGGAGGTCGCCGAGGCCGGTCACCGCATCAGGAAGACCGGTAAGCGGGCCGCCCGGCTCACCTCGCTGGGCCTCGGCGCGGGCGCCGGCTACGTCGTCGGCACCCGCTACGGCGACTACGGGCAGATCCAGCAGGCCGCCGCGCGCCTCACCGGCCGGGGCTGACCGCACGAGCTCCCGGTGCGGCTCCGAGCCGCACCGGGAGCCGGCGGCGGTCCGGACTCGTTGTGCTGCCGATCACACACCCCTAGCCTCCGGGACGGTCCCGCTCGTCCCCCCGAGGTCAGGTGCATCCGATGAAGAAGCTCATCAACGACCCCGCCGACGTCGTCTCCGACGCCCTGCGCGGGATGGCCCTGGCGCACCCGGAGCTCCGGGTCGACCACGAGAACCGGGTGGTGTTCCGTGGCGACGCGCCGGTCCGCGGCAAGGTCGGCATCGTCTCCGGCGGCGGCTCGGGGCACGAGCCCATGCACGGCGGGTTCGTCGGCCGCGGGATGCTCGACGCCGCCTGTGCCGGCGAGGTGTTCACCTCCCCGGTGCCCGACCAGATGCAGGCCGCGACCGCGGGCGTCGACGGTGGCGCCGGCGTGCTGCACATCGTGAAGAACTACACCGGCGACATCATGAACTTCGAGATGGCCGCCGAGCTGGTCGCCGCCGAGAGCGGGATCGAGGTGGCCACCGTCGTCGTCGACGACGACGTCGCGGTCACCGACAGCCTCTACACCGCCGGCCGCCGCGGCGTGGGCACCACGGTGCTACTGGAGAAGATCGTCGGCGCGGCCGCCGAGGAGGGCCGCCCGCTCGCCGAGGTGGCCGACCTGGCCAAGCGGGTCGACGACGCCGGCCGCAGCATGGGCATGGCGCTGACCTCCTGCACGGTGCCGGCCGCCGGGACGCCGACCTTCGAGCTCGCCGACGACGAGATGGAGATCGGCATCGGCATCCACGGCGAGCCCGGCCGCCGGCGGGTGAAGGTGGCTCCGGCCCGTGAGGTGGCCGAGATGCTCATCGAGCCGATCCTGTCCGACCGCATGTTCACCGACGGCGTCATCTGCTTCGTCAACGGCATGGGCGGCACCCCGCTGATCGAGCTCTACGTCGTCTACGCCGAGGTGGCCGCGATCCTGGAGCGCTCGGGCATCCGCATCGCGCGGTCCCTGGTCGGCCCGTACATGACCAGCCTGGAGATGGCCGGCTGCTCGGTCACCCTCCTGCAGGCCGACGACGAGCTGCTGCGCCTGTGGGACGCGCCCGTCGTCACCCCGGGCCTGCGGTGGGGGGCGTGAGCGTGGCGGTCGGCACCGACGACCTCACCGCCTGGCTCCGCCGCTTCGCCGAGGTGGTGCACGAGCGCCGCGACGAGCTGACCGCGCTCGACGCCGCCATCGGCGACGCCGACCACGGCTCGAACATGGACCGCGGGATGGCCGCCGTCGTGGCGGTGCTCGACGACGCCCCGCCCGCCGACCCCGCCGGCCTGCTGAAGAAGACCGGCGCCACCCTGGTGAGCAAGGTCGGGGGTGCCAGCGGCCCGCTCTACGGCACCTTCTTCCTGCGGATGGCCGGCGCCGCGGGGGACGGCGACCTCGACGACGCCGCCGTGGCCCGCGCGGTGCGGGCCGGGCTCGAGGGCGTGGTCGCGCGCGGCAAGGCCGAGCCCGGTGACAAGACGATGGTCGACGCGCTCGGCCCCGCCTGCGACGCGCTCGACGCCGCGGTGGGTGCCGGGAAGCCGTTGGCCGACGCGCTCGCCGCGGCCGCGGAGGCCGCCGTGCAGGGCCGCGACGCGACCGTGCCGATGGTCGCCCGCAAGGGCCGCGCCAGCTACCTCGGCGAGCGCAGCGCCGGGCACATGGACCCCGGCGCGACGTCGGTGACGCTGCTGGTCGAGGCGGCCGCGGCCACCCTGGGGCGGCCGTGACCGTCGGGATCGTCGTCGTCTCGCACAGCCGGGCCCTGGCCGACGCCGCGGTGGAGCTGGCCCGGCAGATGCTGCCCGGCCGCGAGCTCGCCGTCGCCGTCGCCGCGGGGACCGAGGACGGCGGGCTGGGCACCGACGCCGCCGCGGTGGCCGACGCCATCGGGCAGGCCGACTCCGGCGACGGCGTCGTCGTGCTCATGGACCTCGGCAGCGCGGTCCTGTCGGCGGAGACGGCGCTGGAGTTCCTCGACGACGACGTCCGCGAGCGGGTGACGCTGTCGGCGGCGCCGCTGGTGGAGGGGCTGGTCGGGGCGGTCGTGGTGGCGGCGTCGGGGATGACGCGCGCGCAGGTGGCCGCCGAGGCCGAGCGCGGGCTGGCGCCGAAGCAGGCGCACCTGTCGTGACGGCTGGGACGGGCGTGACGACGGCGTCGCGCCGCGGTCCCGGCCGGCCGATGAGGTGATCATGCGCGCCAGCCACGTCGCCACCGCCGCCGCCATCGCCACTGCCGCCTTCACCGCCGGCCTGACCGCCGCGTCCGCGCTGCACCGCCGCGCCGGCCGTCCGGTCCCCTCCGTCGAGACCGTCACCGAGCCCGCTCCCCAGCAGCTCCCGGCCACCGTGGAGCGCGACGCCGTCGTCCTCCCCTTCCCCCTCCCGGCCCTGCCCGCCGAGCAGGTGCCCGCGCAGCCCGCCAGGCCGGCCCGCTGTGGTGACAGCGGCGGTGTGACGAAGGCCGGGACGCCGTGCGGCGCCCGGGCCACCGGCGGCGGCCGCTGCCACCACCACCCGCTGGCGGCCTGAGGACCGTCACACCCCCGGGGTAGACAGCGGGGGTGGGCGCGCGCCGGGGAGCCGAGGTGCTCGGCCGGCGCGCGCTCAACCGCGCCACGCTCGCCCGGCAGCTGCTGCTGCGGCGCGCGGACCTCGACGCCCTCGCCGCCGTCGGGCACCTGGCCGGACTGCAGGCGCAGGAGCCGCAGGAGCCGCACGTCGGGCTGTGGTCACGGCTGACCGGCTTCCGGCCCGCGGAGCTCGACGGCCTGCTGGAGTCCCGGCGCGTGGTCCGCACGCAGCTCATGCGCCGGACGCTGCACCTGGTCACCGCCGAGGACTGCCTGCGGCTGCGGCCGGTGCACCAGGCGATGCTGGTCGCCCGGGCCACCGGCACGCTCGGTCGGCGGCTGCCCGGGGTGGACCTCGCCGAGCTCGCCGCCGCGGCGGAACCACTGTTCGCCGCGGAGCCGCGGACGCTGCCCGACGTCGGCCGCGCGCTGGCCGGCCGCTGGCCCGGGACCGCCGCGCGCGACCTCGGCGACGTCCTGTCCAGCCTCCTGCCGCTGGTGCAGACGACGCCGCGCGGGCTGTGGCGGCGGCAGGCGCCGGCCCGGAACACCACGGTGCGCGCCTGGCTGGGTCGCGACCTCGCGGAGGGGCCCCACGACGACGTCCTCGACGACCTGGTGCTGCGCTACCTGCGCGTGTACGGGCCGGCCGCGACCGCCGACCTGCGGGCGTGGAGCGGGCTCAGCGGCCTTCCGGCGGCGGTCGCGCGCCTCCGGCCGGGGCTGCGCTCCTTCCGCGACGAGCGCGGCCGCGAGCTGCTCGACGTCCCCGACGCCCCGCTCCCCGACCCCGGCGAGCCCGCGCCGGTGCGCTTCCTGCCCGCCTTCGACAACGCCGTCCTCGGCTACGACGACCGGTCGCGGATCGTCGCCGACGAGCACCGCGGGCTGAGCGTCACCGGCGCCCGGCTGGTGCTGGTCGACGGCACGGTGGCCGCCACCTGGACCGCCCGGGAGCGCGAGGACGGCGGGGTCGCGGTGAGCGTGCAGCCGCTGCGACCGCTCTCCCTCGCCGAGCGCGGCGAGGTCGGGGCCGAGGCCGCCGACCTCGCCGCGTTCCTGGGGGACGGCGCCCCCGGGACGGTCGAGGGGATCTGACCGACCGGCTACCGCTGGCTGCCGCCGCCGACCATCGGGTCGTCGCCGTCCCGGCGGACGCCGCGCTCGACGCCCTCGGTGGAGGACCCGGCGGTGTAGCCCTCAGGGTCGGACTCCTCGACCAGCACGTCGTCGCGCACGATCGCGTCCGGCGGCGGCTGCTCGACGACGGTCACCTCCTGCGGCTGGACGACGCCCTCGGCGGTCTCCGTACCGGGCCGCAGGCCGGTCGTCTCCGTCTCCTGCCGCGTGCCGCCCGACGAGCCCGACGTCGCCGCCGCGACCCCGGCCACCGCCGCCCCGGCCACCGCGGCGACGCCGGCCGCCACGGCCGTGCCGGACACGCCGGCCTTGCCGCTGTCGCCGCGCGAGCGGTAGGCGGTGTCGGCCGTGGGCGTGCCGACGTCGAGCCCCTCGTTGACCGAGCCGCGCCAGGCGCCGGTGGCGTACCCCTGGCTCTCGACGAGCGCCTTGAACCGCTCGAGGTCGGACCGGACCTGCCGGTCGACGATGCCGAGCTTGTCGCCGACCTGCTCCACGACGCCCTCGGGCTCGTACTCCAGCTCCAGGTACACGATCGTCGAGCCGGCGCCGGCGGGCTCGAAGCGGACCGCGCCGGCGTTGGTGGCCCCGCCGGTGGCCGCCCAGGCGACCTTGCGGTCGGGTTCCTGCTCGAGGACGGCGGCCTCCCACTCGCGCCGGACGCCCGCGATCTCGGCGACCCAGTGCAGGCGCCGGTCGTCGAGCTGCCGGACCTCCTTCACCCCGCCCATGAAGTGCGGGAAGTCCTCGAACTGGGTCCACTGGTCGTAGGCCGTGCGGACCGGTACGTCGACCTGGATCGACTTCTCCACCTTGGTGGTCATCGCCATCCTCCTCCGTCGCAGGACGCTGCCCGAGGGGATGTGACCGGCGCCACTACGGCGCAAACCCGGAGGTCAGTTGCGCGCGTTCGCCACCAGCGGGCAGGTGAAGGGGTCCCGCTCCCCCAGCCCGACCCGGTTGAGGTACCGGACGACGATGCGGTACGAGGCGACCAGGCTGGTCTGGGTGTAGCCGACGCCGACCTCCCGGCAGAACGCCCGCACGATCGGCTGGGCGCGCCGCAGGTTGGGCCGCGGCATGCTCGGGAAGAGGTGGTGCTCGATCTGGTAGTTCAGCCCGCCCATCGCCAGGTCGGTCAGCGGGCCGCCGTCGATGTTGCGGGAGACGAGCACCTGCCGGCGGAGGAAGTCCACGCGGGCGTCCGCCGGCACGATCGGCATCCCCTTGTGGTTGGGCGCGAACGAGCCGCCGAGCAGCACGCCGAAGAGGCCGAGCTGCAGCGCGAGGAACGCGGCCGCCTTGCCGGGCGGGAGCACCAGCAGCAGGACCGCGACGTAGCCGGCCAGCCGGCCGACCACGATCGTGAGCTCGACCCGCCGGAACCGCAGATCCCGCCGGGCCTTCAGCACCTGGAGGCTGGCGACGTGGAGACTCAGGCCCTCCAGCAGCAGCAGGGGGAAGAACGCCCAGCCCTGCCGGGCCGCGAACCAGGCCCCGAACCCGCTCCGCGCGGCGACGACGGCCGGGGTGAACGCGACCACGCCGGGCGCGATGTCGGGGTCGCGGCCCTCCTGGTTGGGCGCGCCGTGGTGCCTGTTGTGCTTGTGCGCCCACCAGCCGGCGCTGAGCCCGGCGAAGGCGCCGGCCATGATCCGCGCGGCCCAGTCGTTCCACCGCGCCGAGGCGAAGACCTGCCGGTGCGCGGCGTCGTGGCCGAGGAAGCCGAACTGCGCCGTGACGGCGGCGAGGGCCGCCGCGACCAGCAGCTGCAACCAGGTGTCCCCGAGCAGGCCGAAGGCCACCCACACACCGGCGAAGGCGCCGGCCGTGAGCAGCATGTGCGTCCAGTACCAGGCGTACCGGCGCCGGAGCAGGCCGGCGTCCTGCACCCGACGGGACAGCTCCGCGTAGCTGGTCGTCTGCCGCGCCGTCCGGGGACGGCGGACCGCTGCCCCGCCGGTGACGGGGAGCGACGGGTCGATCGAGGTGGAGGTCACTCAGGCGCCTTCGTCGGACGGGACGGGAGAACCGCGCCGGGTCCGGGGCAGCACCGCCACGGTAACCCCGCGGGACTCCTCCCGCCGGGGCGTCAGCGACCGAGGCGCAGCCGCCCGTGCACGACGGCGTCGGCGACCGCGGCGAGCGGCATCCCGTGGCGCCGGGCGTGGTCCCGCAGGGCGGTGAACGCCTGCCCGACCTCCAGGCCGCTGCGCTCGGCGAGGACGCCCTTGGCCTGCTCGATCAGCACCCGGCTGTTGAGCGCGCCCTGCAGCTGCTCGGCCAGCCGGTCGCGGGCGCGCATGCTGCGCTCCTGGAGCAGGCCGATCGTGCCGATGTCGGCGAGCGCCCGCGCGAGCTTGGCGTCGGCGGCGCCGAGTGCGCCCGGCGCCACCCGGAAGACGTTGAGCGCGCCGATCACCTCGTCGCGCAGGCGCATCGGCACGGCCTCCGCGGAGGCGAAACCGGCGGCCTCGATGCGCGCGGTGAACGCCGGCCAGGCCGATCGCATCGCCTCGGGGTCGGGCCGGCTCACCGCCACACCCGTGCGGAAGGCGTCCAGGCAGGGGCCCTCCTCGTTCTGCAGCTCGAACAGCTCCAGCAGGCGGACCTCGTGGCTGGAGGCGGCCATGACCTCCAGCCCGCCGCGCTGGTCGGCCAGCATGATCCCGCCGGCGTCGGCGTCGAGGAGCTCGACGGCGCGCTCGACGAGGACGTGCAGGAAGTCGAGGACGTCGAACTCCGCGACGAGCGTGTCGGCCAGCTGCACGAACGCGTCGGCGATGAGTTCCTCTCGGGCGGTCACTCGGGCTCCCCTCCTGGGCCGGGGCCCGTGTCACGGACCTGCGTCCCGGTCTCACTGTCGTGGAATCGGAGCCGGCGTGCCACCACGTCGCCGGCGACGTCGGCGACATCGCGGTCGTCGGCCCACGCCTGGGCCCGCAGCGCCCGCAGCGCGTCGGCGACGTCCACGTCGAGCTGTACGGCGACCATGCCGGCCGCCTGGTGCACGACCGCGCGCCGCTCGGCGAGGTCGGGCAGGCCGGCACCGCCGGTCGCGTCGTCGCGGCCCTGCAGGTGCAGCAGCACCGCGACGGCCGCGTCGGCGTAGGCGACCGCCTCGGTGAGGTGCGCGTCCTGCAGCGGTCCGGTCTCGGCCCGGTAGAGGTCGAGGACGCCGAGCGAGACGGCCCCCACCTGCAGCGGGAAGGTGAACGCGGCGGACACCCCGGCCCGCCCGGCGCCGCGCGCGAAGGCCGGCCAGCGGGCACCGCCGTCGTCGACGAGGTCTGGGCACAGCACCGGGCGGCGCGAGCGGGCCGCCTCCGTGCACGGGCCCTCGCCGAGGGAGAACTGCAGGTCCTCCAGCTCGCGGCCGACGCCGGGCGTCGCCGCGACGACGCCGTTCATCCCGGTGGCGTCCACCAGGGCCAGGCCCACGCCGCTCACCGCGGTCGAGCGCCGGCAGTCCTCGACCAGGCGGTCGGGCCAGGACGCCGACGGGCCCGCGGCCACGAGCGTGGCGAGGATGCCCGCCACCCGCGCTCCCGCCACGTCGCACGTCCGTCCACTCGGTGCCCAGGGCGAGCCGGCCGGCCCGTACGGGACCACTCTCCCAGGCCCCGCCCCCTGCCGGGCCTCCTCACGCGTCCCGGCGGCGCAGCGCCCACCACGCGAGGGCGACGGCGGCGGCCGCCCAGAGCGCCAGGATCCCCAGCCCGGCCACCGGCCCGAAGACGTCGATCGGCCGGCTGTGCAGGCGCACCGCGACCGCCCCGGCGCGGTCGGGGAGGAAGACAGCGGCCCTCTGCAGGCCGGGGACCAGCTCCAGCAGCGGCGAGAGCAGGAAGAAGAACGGCACCAGCAGGCCGAGCGCCCCCGCCTGGTCGCGCAGCAGCACCCCCACGGCCATGCAGACGACGGCGAGCAGCGTCGGGTACAGCGCCGCCGCGACCGTGGCCCGCAGCATCCCGGGCGTGGCCAGCGAGACCCCCGGCGCGCCGAGCACCGCCTGGGTGAGCAGCAGGGTGGCGACGGCGGTGACGGCCGCCGTCCCCAGCACGAGGACCGCGCCGACGGCGAGCTTCGCGGCCAGGAAGCGGCCCCGCCGCGGCACGGCGACCAGCGAGGTGTGCACGGTCTGCCGGGCGTACTCGCCGGCGGTCAGGAGCACGGCGAGCACGATGACGGCGACGTGGCCGAAGTTCAGGCCGTAGAAGGCGATCGTCCCCGGGTCGTAGTCGGGCTCGGCGGCCTCGGCGGCCCCGACCGAGGCGACCACGCCCACGCCGATGCCGGCGACCGCGACGACGTAGGCCAGCAGGGTGAGCCACGTCGACCGCAGCGTCGTCGCCTTGACCCACTCGGCGCGCAGCGCGGCGGTCACGCGGCCGCCTCCGGGGCCGGCGCGGTGAGCCCGAGGAAGGCGTCCTCCAGCGAGCGCACGTCGGCGCCGAGCTCGGTCAGCGGGACGCCGTGCCGGGCGGCGACCGCGCCGACGCGCGCGGCGTCGACCCCGGCCACCCGCAGCGCGCCGTCGTCGTCGTCGCGGGTGACGGTGGCACCGGCAGCGAGCAGCAGGCCGCGCAGGCGCTCGGGCTGCGCGGTGCCGACGCGCACCCGGCCCACGGTGTGCTCGGCGAGGAAGGCCGGCAGGGGCGTGTCGGCCAGCAGCCGGCCGGAGCCGACGACGAGCAGGTGGTCGGCGGTCCGCGCCACCTCGGCCATGAGGTGGCTGGAGACCAGCACGGTGCGCCCCTCGGCGGCCAGGCCGCGCAGGAACGCGCGCAGCCAGCGGATGCCCTCGGCGTCGAGGCCGTTGACCGGCTCGTCGAGCAGCAGCACCGGCGGGTCGCCGAGCAGCGCGGCGGCGATGCCCAGCCGCTGCCGCATGCCGAGGGAGAACCCGCGGACCCGGCGGCCGGCCGCCTCCCGCAGGCCGACCAGGTCGAGCACCGCGCGGACCCGGTGCGCGGGCAGCGCGTTGCTGGCGGCCAGCCAGCGCAGGTGGTCGCGGGCCGTGCGCCCGGGGTGGGCCGCGCTGCTGTCGAGGAGGGCACCGACCGCGCGCAGCGGCCGCTCGAGGTCGGCGTAGGCGCGCCCGCCGATCCGGGCGGTGCCCGCCGTCGGCCGGTCGAGCCCGAGCAGCATCCGCAGGGTGGTGGACTTGCCCGCCCCGTTGCGCCCGAGGAAGGCGGTGACGGTGCCCTCGGGGACGTCGAAGGTGAGGTCGTCCACCGCGACGACCGTGCCGTAGCGCTTGGTGAGCCCGCGTACCTCGATCACGGCGGAACGGTCGCGCACGGAGCCGGCCGCCCGCCTCCCCCGCGGGGTCCGTCCGCCTCCCTCCCGAGCGGGACGTCACGGCCTGCTGTGGCGGGCCATGATCGGCGGGTGCGCGGCGCCCTCTCCTCGCTGACGGCCAGGTCCACCTGGACGCGCGCCGTGCACCTGGTGCTGGGCGCCTGGGTCGCCGTCGCCTGCGCGCTGGTCTGGCCCGGCCTGGAGGACTCCGCGCCGCGGACCCTCGCCGGCCTCTACCTCGCCCCGCTGCCGCTGCTGGCGCTGCTGGCGTGCGTCCCGGCGGTCCGGCGCAGCGAGGGGGTGCAGGCCCGCGCGCTGCTGCTGCCCGGCGACGACGAGGTGACCGTCGAGCCGGCGCGCACCTGGTCCGAGCGCGGACGGCTGCTGCTGTGGCTGGTCGCCCGCGTGGAGCTGGGCGTGCTCGCGGCGGAGCTGACCGCGCTGGCGGTGTGGGCGGGGGCCGCGCTCCTCACCGGCTCCCGGGTGTCCGCCGTCGCGGGGGTGCCGCTGGCCGTCGTCGTCCTGCCGGCCTGGGCACTCGCCGTCGCCGGGCTCGGCGCGCTGACCGCCGCGGTCGCCCGGCGCCTGCTGTCGCCCTCGCCGGCCGAGCGGCTGGCCGCGCAGCGGGCGCGCACCGAGCGGCTGCTGGAGCGCACCCGGCTGGCCGCCGAGCTGCACGACTCGATCGGCCACGCGCTCACCGTCACGCTGCTGCAGGCCGGCGCCGCCCGCGACGTCGCCGGCCGCGACCCCGCCTTCGTCGACCGCGCGCTGGCCGCCATCGAGGACAGCGCCCGCTCCGCCGCCGCCGACCTCGACCGGGTGCTGGCCCTGCTGCGGGAGACCTCGCCGGCGCCCGCCGCACCGACGCTGGCCGACGTCGGCGGGCTGGTGCACGCGGCGGAGGCGGCCGGCGCGCGGGTCGACGCCCGGGTCGACCCCGCGGTGGCCGGGCTGCCGGAAGTGCTCTCCCGCGAGGCGTACCGGATCGTGCAGGAGGCGCTGACCAACGCGCTGCGGCACGCCGGGCCGGTGCCGGTGCGGCTCGACGTCGGGGTGGACGGCGGCGCGCTGCGGCTGGCCGTGCGCAACCCCGTCCCCGCACCCGTGGTCGCCGCCCGCGGCGGCGGCAGCGGGATCCGCGGGCTGCACGAGCGCGCCGCCGTGCTCGGCGGGACCGCGCTGACGGGCCCGGACGGCGACGACTGGCGGGTCGAGGTCCGGCTTCCGCTGGGCGGGCCCGCGTGACGATCCGCGTGCTGCTGGTCGACGACGAGGAGCTGGTACGCAGCGGGCTGCGCGCCGTCCTCGACGCCCGGGACGACATCGAGGTGGTCGGCGAGGCGGCCGACGGCGCCGTCGTCGTGCCGCTGGCCGCCCGGCTGCGCCCCGACATCGTCGTCATGGACATCCGCATGCCGCTCGTCGACGGCATCCAGGCCACCCGCGACCTGCGGCGCCGGCTGCCGGAGCCGCCGCGCGTCCTCGTCGTCACGACCTTCGGCGAGGACGAGAACGTCTACGCCGCGCTGGCCGCCGGCGCCGACGGGTTCCTGCCGAAGCGGGCCCGGCCGGCCGAGATCATCGATGCCGTCCGCGTCGTCGCCCGCGGCGAGAGCCTGCTGTTCCCGGCGGCGATCCGGTCGCTGGCCGCGCGGCACGCGCCGGCGCCGCCGGGCCGTGCCGCGCCGGAGCTCACCCCGCGCGAGCGGGAGATCCTGCTGCTCGTGGCGCGCGGGCTGTCCAACGGCGAGATCGCCGGCGAGCTGTACCTGGGCCTGCAGACGGTGAAGACGCACGTCAGCGCGCTGCTGCGCAAGCTCGGCGCCCGCGACCGCACCCAGGCCGTGATCGCCGCCTACGAGTCCGGCCTGGTGCCGCTGCCCTGAGGCCCGAGCGTCGTCCGGCCGACGTTGGGCAGCGTCAGTAGTACGACGGCATGTACTGGGCGACGTCCGCCCAGACCGTCTCGCACGGGATCCCGTCAACGTCCGCGTCCATGAGTCCGGGACTGCCCCAGAAGAACCAGTAGTCGACCGCGTTCTTGGGTGTCAGTCCCAGACCTGCCAGGTCCGCACAGCGGAGGCCACCGGGCAGTGCACCGATTTCCCCGAGCGACGACGCCGCCGTTGCCAGCAACCAGGTGTACAGCGGCTCCGGATACTGGTTCGCGACGTCGACCATGACCTGGAACCCGCAGGAGTCGACGACATCGATCACAGCATCAGTCAGAGCGCTCAACGAGGCGGCCGAACCGCTGGTCGACGCCTCTCCTGATGGGAAAGCGGCGCGTGCGCGGGCGTCGAAGGCGGCCATGGCGTCCGGTAACGGGGCACAGATCAGTCCGACGGGCGTCGTCGTCTCGTCGGGACACCCGTCGTCTGCAAGGCACGTCGGTTGGGCACCGCCCGCGAACGGCGACTCTTCACCGTCGGACGACACCCGGGGCACCTCCAGGGTGGACGCCGATCCGTGCACCGTCGTCGAACAGGCGACGAGCACCGACACGCTGATGGCGGCACCGAGGACAGCCGGCAGGGCGCGCCGCACATCAACCCCCGAGGTAATCAGTGAACGGGAGGACGTTAGACGCTTGAGCGGCTGTCGGTGGTCAGGGCAAGCAACGCATCACCTCATCGGGTCGCAGGATCATCGTGCGACCAGGTAGGCGACGACTCCCTGAGCGATTCCCTGCGCTGCCGACTGCCGCCATGCGGGGTCTGACACAGCCGCCGCGTCGTCTGCGTTGCGCATGTTGGCGCACTCGATGAACACCGCAGGGACTCTCGCGAGATTCAACCCCGCCAGGTCGTCACGTCGGGTGAGCCCTGGCTCCTCCAAGGCGCCGGGATAGGTCGCGAGAGTCTGTTGCGTGGCGGCTGCAAAGGCCGTACCCAATTCGGTGGCCACCTTGTGGGACGCGTCGAGGATGGCGGCGTTGCCCCCATCGGGGGCCAGCGCCGGCTCGATGACGTGGAAGCCCTCGACACCTGCTGCGGCACCGTCGGCGTGGATGGACACGACCACATCGGCAGCTGTGTGGTTGGCGAAGGCGGCGCGCTCGTCGACACAAGGCCCGACGCCCGAGTCCTCGGTGCGCGTCAGGAGCACGGTCATGCCCTGCTGGCGGAGCAGGGCTGCCGCGCGTTGAGCGACGTCGAAGGTGAACTCGTGCTCGGCGTAGCCGGCGTCCGTCGATGTGCCCGTTGTGTTGCACGGCTTGGTGAATCCGCCCGCCGGAACCGGACGATTGATGACCTCCGGGGCCGACGCGTTGCCCCCGTTGTGGCCCGGGTCGAGGACGACGACCGCGGGCGGGGCCGACGGTGCTGCTGGCGTGGGGGACGAACGCTCCGGGCTCGGCGTCCCCGTTGCCGAGACGGGAGAAGCCGACGTCCCCGCCGGCGCGGACGCGTCCGAGACCATGCCCGAGCACCCGGCGAGTACGCCACTGATCAGGAGTGCGTGGCTGCCCAGCGACCTGCGTCGCGCCATAAGCCGTCCTCCATCGATCGCTCCGATTCCGCGTAGACCCGTCGCCGGACACCAGAGGTCTCTTCGGCATGCGATGTGGACCGCTAAAGCTGCCGCTGAACACCCACCGCCGCAGGATGGGCCCTAACCGCGTCGTCGGGGGCGCGGGTCGACGTGGTCTTCTGGAGATGCCGTATGGCCCTGCTGGCCGACCTTGCCACTCGCATCGATGCCCTGCGGAAGGAGACAACCGGCACGGAGGCCCTCGGCATCCTGCTACGTCGGCCAGAGACCGCCCGCGCCATGGTCGCCGCCGTCCGGGTCGGAGCACCTCACCTGCCACCGGAGATCCGTTTCTCCACCCAGGTGGCCAAAGCGGATGGTCGACCGGACGTCGTGGGCAGCGACGACCGACGCGAGGTCCTCCTCATCGAGGGGAAGTACTGGTTCGGCTTCACCCCCGCGCAGGAGCAGGGTGCTTATCTAGATCGCCTGCACTCGGCTTGGAGGCGGCAGGCCCCGGGAGACGCTCACGTGGGAGCACTCGTCTTCGTCGTACCGAGCCGCCGCGTCATCGAGGTCCAGGACAAGGTCCGCGGCTTCTACGCCCTGTCCGAGTGGCGAAGTGCAGGGGCGTGGTCCTTCGCCAACGACCCACGGGGCGTCGTCGTGGCCGTCTGCTCGTGGCAGCAACTCCTGGACGGCCTCCTGGTAACGGGCGACCCTGAGGTCGTCTCGGACTGCCGGCAACTCCGAGCGCTCGTCGATGAGATCGACCGGCACGCTTACGTCCCCTGGTCAGAGGCCCAACTCGGCGATCGCGACACTCCGCGCCGCATCTACCAGCTCGTGAACTTAATCGACAACGTCCGTGGCCGAGCATTGCGGCAGAGAATCGCCACCCATTCAGGAGGCCGTCACACCAGCAAGTACGGCACCTTGTCCTACGGCAAGGTACTCACGCTCGGCGGGGTACCGGCCGTTCTCGCCGTCTCCCCATATCAATGGGACAAGTACGGGGAGAGTCCCATCTGGTTGAGGTTCCGGGCGGGCTCCTCCCTCGCTCGTGAGGCGTTCGGGGACCTGTGCCGAGCCACCGGTGACGGCGTCGCGATCCCCGTGCCGATGGCCACCGATCTCCCGGAGGAAGAGGTCGTGCAGGTGATGGTCCAAGACCTGGACCGGATGCGGGCCAAGCTGGAGGAGGTACGGGAGCGCCGCGACGCCCCACCCATCGATGACGACTTCAGCGACGAGGACGACCAGTGAGCGGACATGTCGCAGGACCCTGACGTCCGTCAACTCAAGGGCCGCTTCCCGTTCGGTCGACTGTCAGGGAGGTGTGAACCACGGAGGTTCCCTGGCGCAAGGGCCTTCGTGCTCGGTGTCTACCCGTCGGCGCTACATGTCCGATGGACGCACCCGCGCTTCCGCATCGCCGCTGTGGCGGTCGACCAGGAGCCGTGGCCGTTCTGGGACGGCCGTGACGAGGGCGAGCGTGTCGACCGCTGGTGCGAGGCAGTCGATTGGCGGGAGGAGTGGGGGCGCGCCTCGCCGGTGGGACGGATGAACGGCTCCTCGGGACGGGTCGTCGACGAGCGCGTCCTGGCGCCACTGGGTCTGGATTTCAACAGCGTCTGGCTCACCGACGTTCTCCCGTTCTTCCACGTTCACCGCGGCCCTGGGACACAGGGCGCCGCGATGGCCGAGCGGTATGACGTGTTCGCGCGGGAGCATGGGCTGCCTGAGCACTTACTGCCCGACCGACCATCACCAGCGCGGCTCGTCGAACAGGCGCTCCGGACTGAGTCCCAGCGACTCGTCGACGAGCTCATCGAGAGCCGCTCCCCGCTGCTCGTCACTCTGGGAGACGAGGCACTGGCCGTCGCGGCCGCGCTACTCACCGGTGGACTTCCCCGCCGGCTGACCCGCACCGGCTACGGCAGTCGCCACCGTGTCGACCTCGGAGGACGAACGCTCGACGTCCTCCCGCTGGTGCACCCTGGGCAACGAAGTCAGCTCTGGGCGCGGACACACGACGACTGGATCGCGTCCCTCTGACGACTGGGCGGACACGCCCGTCCGGGGACTTCCCCCGCCGCGGCGGGGAGACCATCGTGTGCGCGTGTCCTCCGAGCTGCAGCTGACCACGACCCTCGAGCCCCGCGGCCCCGCCGCGGCGATCGTCCTCACCGACGAGCAGGTGGCCGGGCTCGGCGGCGGGAAGAAGGCCTTCCCCGTGCGCGTCACCATCGGGTCGGTGACCGTCGAGGGGCGGGTCGCCCGGATGGGCTCGGAGAACCTGGTCGGGCTGAGTCGGGAGCGCCGGACCGCCCTCGGCGTCGAGACCGGCGACACGGTCGAGGTCGTCGTCGCCTTCGACGGCGGCGAGCGCACCGTGGAGGTGCCGCCGGACCTCGCCGAGGCGCTGGCCGCGGCCGGCGTGCGCGAGGCCTTCGACGCACTGGCGCCCAGCCACCGCAAGGAGCACGTCCGCTCGGTGACCGACGCGAAGAAGCCGGAGACCCGCGCCCGCCGGGTGTCCGCCGTCGTCACAGCCCTGTCGGGCTGAGCCCGGCCGCCGGGGCGGCCGGGCTCCGGTGCGCCCTGCTCAGGTGCGGCGCGCGGTGAGCACCAGGTACTCCCAGTCGAGCACCGTCGTCCCGTTGCCGTGGTCGTAGCGCGCGGCGAGCGCGGCCAGGTCGCGGTCGAGGGCCGCCACGCGCTCGGGGTCGCCGGCGATGTTGCGGTAGGTCGCGATCGTCGGCCCGTAGACGGTCTTCCAGTGGTCGCGCCAGGCGTCCGGCGACGTCCAGCCGCCGGTGGTCACCGTCTGCCGGCGGGCGACGACGTCGGTCACGCGGTCACCGAACAGCTCGCGGACGTGCTGCTCGTCGCCCCACAGCGGCGGCGGCTGGGCACCGGGCGGCGGCGGGGGCGCGTAGGGCTTCATCGTCCGGAACATCTCGCCGACGAAGCCCTCCGGCGTCCAGTTGACCAGCCCGATCCGCCCGCCGGGGCGGCACACCCGCGCCAGCTCGTCGGCCGCCTGCTGGTGGTGCGGCGCGAACATCACGCCGACGCAGGACAGGACGACGTCGAAGCTCGCGTCCGGGTACGGCAGCGCCTCGGCGTCCCCCTCCTCCCACGCGAGCTGCACGCCCTCGCGGGCGGCGAACTCGCGGCCGGCCGGGAACAGCTCCGGGGTGAGGTCGGAGGCCACCACCTCGGCGCCGGTCAGCGCGGCGGGGACGGCGGCGTTGCCGGTCCCGGCCGCGACGTCGAGGACCCGCTCGCCGCTGCGCACCCCGGCGGCGGCGACCAGGACCCGGCCCAGCTCGGGGATGAGGTCACGGGCCACGTACGGGTAGTCGCCCAGCCCCCACATCGCCCGGTGCTTGGCCTTGAGGGCGCGGTCGGCGGTGATCGCGTCCACGGTGTCGGTCATCTGAGTGCTCCTGTCGTCGTGCGGGTCGTCCCCGCGATGCGACGACGGTGGCCCCGCCGTGTTGCAGACCGGCTGCAGCGCGGCTGCACCCCTCATGCACGCACGACCGAGGACGCGACCCGGCCCAGCGCGGCGCGGGCGTGCGCGACCGCACCCGCCTCGGCCGCGCGGGGGTCACCGCGGGACCCGTTCCCGTCAGGAGGACCGAGCGGCGAGGGCTTGCCGGCCGCCACCAGACAGGCGTGCAGGGCCGCGGCGTCGTCCGCGGCGCCGACCCGCTGCAGCAGCCGGGCGACGTAGCGCAGGTTGAGCCACTGCTGCGTGGAGTCGCCGACCCGCTCCCAGTGGTCGAGGACGGCGACCAGCGCGCGGGCCGCCTCCGCGGGGTCGCCGTGCACCGCGCGGGTGGCCGCCGCCTCCATCAGCGCGATGCCGTACCACCAGAAGTTGTGCACGGACGCGGCCAGCTCGCCGGCCTCGTCGAAGAGCGCGAGCGCCCGGCCGGGGTCGGCCTTCTTCAGCACCAGCCCGAGCGCGTAGCGGGCCATCGACCGCGCCGTCGGGTTGGCCGTCGCCTCCGCCACCGCGAGACTCTCCCGCGCGGCGGCCAGCCCGAGCTCCGGACGGCGGCGCACCGCCTCGCAGACCGCGACGTAGTACAGCGTCCACACCAACCGGACGCGGTCGCCGTCGGCCCGGGCCCGCTCCGCCTCGGCCGTGTAGTGGCGCAGCGCGGCGTCGACGTCGCCCTCGTAGAGCGCGACGTCGGCGAGGACGTCGCCCGGGTGGGCGATGCGCGCGCTCCCGGGCGGTGGCGGGTGGGCGGGGGCGAGCAGCGCGGTGGCCCGGGCGAGGGCGAAGTCGCCCCGGTTCCACGCTCCGCGGGCGGCGGCGCCGACGGCGGCCGGGTACCGCGGGTGGCCGGGGTCGACGACGGGCAGCAGCGACTCGGCCCAGGCGTAGGCCTCGTAGCCGACCCGCAGGTGCACCAGCTCGGGCACGGCCGCGACCAGCCGCACGGCGAGGTCCCACTCGCGGTCGGCGGCGGCGCGGGTGAACGCGGCACGCAGGTCGTCGTAGACGCCGAGGGCCTCCTCCGCCCACGCCCGCTCGTCGGCTCCCTGCAGTCCCGCGCCGGCCCGCTCGGCGTAGTCGACGTGGTAGACGACGTGCCGCCGGGCCAGTTCGGCGGACTCCCCCGCGTCCGCGGCCTGCGCCCGGCCGTAGGCGCGCAGCGTCTCCAGCAACCGGTAGCGGCTGTGCACTCCGCTGCGCACGACCACCATCGACCGGTCGACCAGCCGGGTCAGCCGGTCGAGGACGTCGTCCTCGCTGGCGGTGGGGTCGGCGACCCGGTGCACGGCGCGCAGGTCGGCGCCGCCGGCGAACACCGACATGCCGCGGAAGAGCCGCTGCTCGGCCTCGGGCAGTAGCCGGTAGGACCACTCGATCGCCGCCACCAGACTCTGGTGGCGGGCGACCGGCCCGCGCCCGCCGCCGAGCAGCGGGGCGTCCTCCAGCCGGGCGGCGACCTCCGCCGGGCTCATCACGCGCATCCGCGCCGCGGCCAGCTCGATGCCCAGCGGCAGCCCGTCGAGCCGGCTGCAGATGGTGGCGACGGCGTCGGCGTCGGCGGCGTCGAGGCGGAAGTCCGGCGTCGCGGCGCGGGCCCGCTGGACGAACAGCGCGGTGGCGTCCTCGAGTGGCAGCGGCGGCACAGGCCACACCTGCTCCCCCTCGACGGCGAGCGGCTCGCGGCTGGTGGCGAGCACCACCACCCGCGGGCACCGGCGCACGACCTCGGCGACCAGGCCGGCCGCGTGCGCCAGGACGTGCTCGCAGTTGTCCACGAGCAGCAGCAGCGCCCGCCCGCGCAGGTACTCCAGCACGCTGTCCTCGACCGACAGGCCTGAGCGCTGCCGGATGCCGAGCGCCGCGGAGACGGCGTCCCCGACCGGGCTGCCGTCGGGGAGGGCGGCGAGCTCGCACAGCCACACGCCGTCGGGGAAGCGTTCCCGGTCCCGCGCGGCGACCTCGACGGCGAGCCGGGACTTCCCCGCGCCGCCGACGCCGGTCAGCGTAACCAGGGGGCCGGCGCGCAGGGCGGCGAGCACCCGCTCGACCTCGCGGTCCCGGCCGACGAAGACGCTGGCCCGCCGCGGGAGGTTGCCCGGCGGCGGCGGCGCCGCGGCGAGCGCGGGGTCCTGGACGAGGATCCGCCGGTACAGCTCGCGCGCCGGGGCCGCCGGCTCGACGCCCAGCTCGTCGTCGAGCCGGGTCCGCAGCTCGTGGAAGGCGGCGAGCGCGTCGGCCTGGTGCCCGGTCGCGTAGCGCGCCCGCATGAGGCTGACCGCCGGCCGCTCCCAGGTGGGGCTGCGGCGCACCAGGGCCTCGAGCTCGGGCACCGCCTCGGCCGCGCGGCCCAGCTCGACGAGCGCCTCGGCCCGGTCGGCGGTGGCGCCCGCCCGCAGCTCGGCGAGGCGGTCGGCCTCGGCAGCGGCGAACTCCTCGTCGGCGAACTCGGCCAGCGCGTCGCCGCGCCACAAGGCGAGCGCGGCGTCGAGCTCGGCCAGCGCCCGCTGGTGGTCCCCGGCTGCCGCGGCGGCCCGGGCGGTGCGCACCCGCTGCTCGAACTCGTCGGCGTCGAGCGTCGCGTCCGCCAGGGACAGGAAGTAGCCGGGCGGGCGGTGCCGCAGCGGTGCGGCGTCCCCGAGGACCCCGCGCAGCCGGGAGACGTAGGCCCGCAACGCGGTCGGGGCGCCGTCGGGCGGGGCGTCCCCCCACACCGCGGCCAGCAGCCGGTCGGCGGTCACCACCTCGCCCCGCGCGACCAGGAGCGCGGCGAGCAGCGTGCGCGGCTTGTGCCCGCCGACGGCGACCGGGCCCGACCCGTCCTCGACCTGCAGCGGTCCCAGGACGCGGAAGTGCAGCTGCCTCGTGCCGGTCATCGCCGCCTCGCCTGCGAGGGGACTGCAACGGGTGCGGCCGACCCTAGGGGGTCCACCCGGGCGGTGGACAGGCCCGACCGGGTGCCACTCGGACCTGCGCGGACGGGTTGGCACAGCACCCGACGGGTAGCTGTGGATCACGGAGGGCCCCGGTCCGGCGCTCGCCGGGCTCGGTGGATCGGTGCGACAGACGGAGGAGAGCCATGGGCAAGGTGACATTGGGACTCGGCTTCGGCATCGGGTACGTGCTCGGCGCGCGCGCCGGCAAGGACCGCTACCAGCAGATCGTGCAGAGCGCGCAGGGCCTCCTGGGCCGGCCGGAGGTCCAGCAGACCATCTCGAAGGCGCGGGACGCCGCCCCGGCTCCCCTGCAGAGCGGCATCGACAAGCTGACCGAGGCCGCGTCCGGCGGCCAGGGCAGCAGCGGTGGTCAGAGCGGCGGCGGCCAGGGCAGCGGCAGCGGTCGGCACAGCGGCGGGACCGGCGGCACGGGAGCGGCCGCCGGGGTGGCCGGCGTCGGCACCGGGATCCCCGACACCGAGGCGCTCGCCGCGGAGGCAGCCGTCGTCGAGGAGCTCGACGTCGTCGTGACCCCGCCGACGCCGGCGGCAGGTACCGGCGGCACCGCCGGTGCCAACGGCGCGGTGCCCGACCCGCTCATCCCGCCCGCCAAGTCCGGCGAGTAGCCGCAGCGTCCGGCTCGTCTCCTCCGGGGTGTCACACCCGGGCCGCGGGCGGTGTCTCCATGTCGGAGCCACCACACCCTGGAGGAGACATGGCCAGCAACACCCGGGTCCCCGCGACCGAGCTCACCGGCGTCTACGGGACCCTCGTCAAGACGATCAGCCGCAGGATCTTCGGCAAGGTGCCGGAGGGCGCCGGCGTGATGTGGCAGTACCCGGCCGTGATGAAGGCCTCGATGGCCTTCGGCCGCAGGGTCGACTCGTGGAACCGGCTGGACCCCGCCCTCGCGACGTTCGCGGCCATGGCCTCGGCCGCCACGATCGGGTGCAGCTTCTGCCTCGACCTGCACCACTTCATGACGCGCAACCGCGGGCTCGACGAGGCCAAGGTGCGGGAGGTCCCGCGGTGGCGTGAGTCCACGGTCTTCACCCCGCTGGAGCGTCGGGTGATGGAGTACGCCGAGGCGATGAGCCAGACCCCGCCGGCCGTCACCGACGAGATGTCGGCCGCGCTGCTCGAGGAGCTGGGGGCTCCCGCTCTGGTGGAGCTGACCGCCAGGATCGGCACGATGAACATGACCGCGCGGGGCAACGTCGCGCTCGGCATCCGGTCGGAGGAGTTCTCGGCGTCCTGCGGCCTGCCGCCACTGGCGGCCGCGTCGTCGGGCGGCGTCGCCTCCGCATGAGCGACGACCCGTTCGACGACCCCTTCACGGCCCACCGCGGCCTGCTGTTCACCGTCGCCTACGAGATGCTCGGCTCGGCCGCCGACGCCGACGACGTGGTGCAGGAGACCTGGCTGCGGTGGGCGGACGCGGACCGGGCGGCGGTGCGCGACCCGCGGGCCTACCTGGTGCGGATCGTCACCCGCCAGGCGCTCAACCGGCTGCGCACCGTGGCCCGGCGGCGGGAGGACTACGTCGGCGAGTGGCTGCCCGAGCCGCTGCTGACCAGCCCCGACGTGGCCGACGACGTCGAACTGGCGGAGAGCGTGTCGATCGCGATGCTCACGGTGCTGGAGACGCTGGGGCCGACCGAGCGGGCGGTCCTGGTGCTGCACGAGGTGTTCGACGTCCCCTTCGACGAGATCGCCGAGGCGGTGGGCAAGTCGAGCGCGGCGGTGCGGCAGATCGCGCACCGGGCTCGCGAGCACGTGGCCGCGCGCCGTCCGCGGATGGAGGTGAGCCGCGCCGAGCAGAAGCGCGTCGTCGACCGGTTCCTCGCCGCGGTCACCGCCGGCGACGTGCAGGGCCTGATGGACGTGCTCGCGCCCGACGTCATCGTGGTCGCCGACAGCGGCGGCCTGGCGCCGGCCGCGCTCCGTCCGGTGACCGGCCAGCTGCGAGTGGCCCGGGCGCTGGCCCGCTTCGCGGACCTGGCGCCCGGCGTGGGCATCACGACCCCGCTGGTCAACGGCACGGTGGCCGCGCACGTCGACGCGGGCGGCCCGTTCGACACGGCGATCACCTTCGTCGTCGAGGACGGCCGGATCACCCGCATGTACGCGATGCGCAACCCGCACAAGCTCGGCCGCCTGAGCGACGTCGCCGACCTGCAGCGGTGACGACGGCCCGGGGTCCGGACGCGACCTCCGGCCCGGCGGTCAGCGCGAGCTCTTGGCCTTCTTAGCTGCCTTCTTGCTCCCCTTGTGCGCGCCCTTGCCGCCCTTGACCCCGGCCTCGTCCCGCTTCTTGCCCGACTTCTTCTTGCCTGCCGGTGCCTCCTCGTCGACCACCGCCGTCCTCACGGCGGACGCGGACGACGCCGCACGCGACTTCGCGCCGTTGCCGTTCCCAATGCCGCCCTCGACGGCAGCCGGTGCCGGTGGGATGGCGAGATCGCCGGCCTGGGTGACCACGGTCCTGAACCCGGCGCCGGCGCGGAAGACGGGGACCACCGACGGGCCCACCTGGATCGTCTCGCCGGTCCGCGGGTTGCGGCCGGTGAACGCGGCCCGCTCACGGCGGTCGAAGGTGCCGAACCCGGTCAGCGACACCCGCTCACCGCGGGCGACGCTGCCCTCGATCTCCTCCAGCACCCCGTTCACGGCGGCGACGGCCGCCGTCCGGTCTCCACTGAGCCGCTCGGTCATCCTGGCGATGAGGTCGGACTTGTTCACCGGCGCACTCCTCTGGGTCGTGGGCACGCAGTCCGGCGGGAGCGGACGGCGCGCCCACCCTGACCCGCGATGCCCGCGGCGCACAACCAGGTCCGGTGCCGTCGCGGGCACCCTCGACAGCCGCACGACGGAGGCCTGCTGCGGAGGCCGATCCCACGGCTCCCGGCGACCACGTCAGCCGCCCCGGCGCCAGGACCGACTCCTGCGTCACTGTGTACGGCGGCCGCACCCGGTCCACCCGTGTCGTCGTCTCCTGACGGGCCGACGCCACGACCGCCTCCGCCGCAGCCCGTCCCCCGTTCCGACGCCTGGAGTCACCGTGATCGACACCGAAGTCCCCACGAGCCCGTCGGTCAGCCCGCTGGCCCGCGGGTTCGCCGCCTGCCTGGCCTCGGTCACCGAGGTGCCGGTTGCCGAGTTGCCGCTGCCCGCCGGCGACCTGCACCAGGCCCTCGGCGCCTGGCGCACCTGGCTGGCCGAACGCGGATCGGGCGTGGTGCCCATCGCCGACCCCACCCGGTTCCAGTGGGCAGGCTGGTGGATCGCCGTCGTCCGGACCTCGCGCACCGACCTGCCCGAAGTCGCCACGCTGGCTTTCGGCACGCCGCCGGGCATCGTGCTCAGCCCCCAGGACCCGGCGCTCCTCGGCCGGGCCACCGCCGACCTGCCCATCACCGCCGCCTACGCCGTCGCCTCCCTCGACCCCGTGCTGCGCGCAGCGACGGCGACCCCGAACCTGCACGGCACCGTCGAAGGCCTGGCGGTCGCGCCCGCGGCCGAGGCCGAGATGCAACTGCTGGAGGTCGCCTCGGCTCGCGCCGGCCGCGGCCTGGACGGTGACCGGTACGCCGTCGGCGCCGGCACCTTCAGTCCCCGCGCCGACCACCGCCCGGGCTACGACCTGACCCTCATGGCCGCCGAGATCCTCGACGAGCTCGCCGCCGCCGGGCATCCCGTCGACTTCGCCGCCACCCGCCGCAACGTCCTCACCCGCGGTATCGACGTCAACGCCCTCGTCGGCCACACCTTCCGCATCGGCGACGTGCTCTGCGCAGGCCGACGGCTGTGCGAACCCTGCGTTCACCTGGACCGGCTCAGCGGGCCCGGCCTGCTCCGACCACTCATCCACAAGGGCGGCCTGCGCGTGGACGTCCTGACCGACGGCGAGATCCGCCTCGGAGCACCGATCGAGCCCGTCTGACCCGACGATCAGCTCGCCTCCCGACGGGGCGAGTCGGCGACCGCGGGGCCTCGGTCCACCAGCGCGGATGCGCTCAGTCAGACGTTGAAGCGGAACTCCACGACGTCGCCGTCGGCCATGACGTAGTCCTTGCCCTCGATGCGCACCCAGCCGCGGGACTTCGCCTCGGTCATCGAGCCGGCCTCCATGAGCTGGTCGTAGGAGACGACCTCGGCCTTGATGAAGCCGCGCTGGAAGTCGGTGTGGATGACGCCGGCGGCCTGGGGGGCGGTGGCGCCGACCGGGATGGTCCAGGCGCGTGCCTCCTTGGGGCCGGCGGTGAGGTAGGTCTGCAGCCCGAGGGTGCGGAAGCCGACCTTGGCCAGCTGGTCGAGGCCCGGCTCGTTCTGCCCGATCGAGGCGAGCAGCTCGGCGGCCTCCTCGGCGGGCAGCTCGGCGAGCTCGGCCTCGGTCTTGGCGTCGAGCAGGATCGCCTCGGCCGGCGCCACCAGCTCGCGGAGCTCGGTGATCAGCTCCTCGTTGGCCAGCTCGTCGGCGTCGACGTTGAAGACGTAGAGGAACGGCTTGGTCGTCAGCAGCGTCAGCTCGCGCAGCGGCGCGGGGTCGACTCCGGCGGCGAACAGCGTCTTGCCGGTGTTGAGGACCTCGACGGCGGACTGCGCCGCGGCCAGCAGTGCCGCCCGCTCCTTGTCCTTCCGCGACTCCTTCTCCAGCCGCGGGATGGCCTTCTCCAGCGTCTGCAGGTCGGCCAGGACGAGCTCGGTGTTGATCGTCTCGATGTCGTCGGCCGGGTCCACCTTGCCCTCGACGTGCACCACGTCCGGGTCGCTGAACACCCGGATCACCTGGCAGATCGCGTCGCTCTCGCGGATGTTGGCGAGGAACTTGTTGCCCAGCCCCTGCCCCTCGCTGGCGCCGCGGACGATGCCGGCGATGTCGACGAACGACACCGTCGCGGGCACCACCTTCTGCGACGAGAACAGCTCGGCCAGCTTCCCCAGCCGCTCGTCGGGCACCCCGACGACGCCGACGTTCGGCTCGATCGTGGCGAAGGGGTAGTTGGCCGCCAGGACGTCGTTCTTGGTCAGCGCGTTGAACAGCGTCGACTTGCCGACGTTGGGCAGCCCGACGATCCCGATGGTGAGACTCACGGGAGTCCAGCCTACGGGTCGCCGGCAGGGGCGGACGACGACCGGCGGGTGGCTGCCGGTCCGGGTGGAACGCGTGCGACGCTCGTCACACCCACGAGACCAGGAGGTACCGGTGACCCTGACGACGACGTCACGGCACGCCACCGCCACCGGCCCGCTCCCCGCGCACGTCCGCGTGGCGGTCGTCGGCAGCGGCTTCTCCGGCATCGGCACCGCCGTCGCCCTGCAGCGGGCCGGCATCGAAGCCTTCGTCGTCCTCGAGCGGGCCGACAGCCTCGGCGGCACCTGGCGGGACAACAGCTACCCCGGCGCGGCCGTCGACGTCCCGAGCCACCTCTACTCGTTCTCGTTCGCACCGAAGAGGGACTGGTCGCACGTCTACTCGCGGCAGCCGGAGATCCGCGCGTACCTGGAGCAGGTCGCCGCCGACCACGGCGTCCTCCCCCACCTCCACGTCGGCACCGACGTCGTCGCCGGCCGGTGGGACGACGACGCGCTGGTCTGGCGCCTGGAGACCTCGCAGGGCGACCTCACCGCCGACGTCGTGGTGAGCGGCGCCGGCGGGCTGGTCGAGCCGCACCTGCCCGAGGTGCCCGGCATCGAGACGTTCCAGGGCCCGTCCTTCCACTCCGCCCGGTGGGACCACTCCGTCGACCTCACCGGCAAGCGCGTCGCCGTCGTGGGCACCGGCGCCTCGGCCGCGCAGTTCGTGCCGGAGCTGCAGAAGGTGGCCGCGAAGGTCGTCGTCTTCCAGCGGACGCCGCCGTGGGTGATCCCGCGCCAGGACCGTGCCTACACCGAACGCGAGCACCGGCGGATGGCGACCGTGCCCGGCTTCCTGAAGCTGGCCCGGGGCGGCCAGTACGTCGTCCGGGAGGCCCGGCTGGGCATCTGGACCGGCGCCGGCCGGCTGCGGAAGCTCTTCGAGGGCCAGGCGCTGAAGTTCCTCGAGCAGCAGGTGCCCGACCCGGAGCTGCGCGCGAAGCTCACGCCCGACTACGCCCTCGGCTGCAAGCGGGTCATCGTCAGCGACGACTACCTCCCGGCGCTGACCCAGCCCAACGTCGAGGTGGTCGCCTCGCCGGTCAGCGCGGTGCGCCGGCACGCGGTGGTCGACGCCGACGGCACCGAGCACGAGGTCGACGCGATCGTCTACGGCACCGGGTTCCGCGTCATGGACATCCCACTCGGGCACCGGCTGGTCGGCCGCGAGGGCCGCACGCTGCGGGAGGAGTGGGACCGCTCCGGCGTCCAGGCGCACCGCGGCACCACCGTGGCGGGCTTCCCCAACCTGTTCCTGCTGCTCGGGCCGAACACCGCGCTCGGCCACACCTCCGTCGTGATCATGATCGAGGCGCAGATCGGCTACGTCGTCGCGGCGCTGCGGAGGATGCAGCAGGACGGCGCCCGCGCGCTCGAGGTCCGCCGGTCGGCGCAGGAGGCCTACAACGCCCGCCTGCAGGAAGGGCTCACCGACACCGTGTGGAACGCCGGCGGCTGCCGCTCCTGGTACCGCGACGAGCAGGGCCGCAACTTCACCCTCTGGCCCACCCGCACGTCGGCGTTCATGCGCCTGATGCGGCGCTTCGACGCCGAGTCCTACGAGCTGCGCAGCCCGCGCCGCGTGTCCGTCCCCGCCTGATATCTCCGAGCACCCCTCCGAGCCCTGGAGTCCCCTCCCCCATGCGCACCCGTTCCCTCGCCGCCGCCGGTGCCGTCGCCGTCGCCGCCGGTGCCGTCGCGGCCCGCCGTCGCTCCGCCGGCCGTCCGACCACGCCCACTCCGCCGCCGGCTCCGCTGCCGCAGGGGCGCGTCCGCACGGTGACCACCGAGGACGGCATCGACCTGCACGTCGAGGAGTTCGGCGCGGAGCACCCCACCGCGACCGTCGTCCTCGCCCACGGGTACGTGCAGTCCTCACGGCTGTGGGCCGGGCAGGTGCGCGACCTGCTCGAGGCCCGGCCCGACCTCAAGGTGGTCACCTACGACCACCGCGGGCACGGCGCGTCCGGCCCGACGCCGCGGGACCGGGCCACCATCGAGCAGCTCGGCCGCGACCTCGCCCGGGTGGTCGACGCGGTCGCCCCCGACGGGCCGGTGGTCCTCGGCGGCCACTCGATGGGCGGCATGACGCTCATGGCGCTGGCCGAGCAGCGCCCCGAGCTGTTCGGCCAGCGGGTCGTCGGCGTCGCCTTCGTCGGCACCAGCTCCGGCGGGCTCGACGCCGTCACCTACGGGCTGCCGGCGCCGGCGGCCCGCGTGGTGAAGAAGCTGCTGCCGGTGCTCAACGAGCGGGCGGTCCGGGCCGAGCTGGCCGGGAGGAAGCGCCCGGTCGGCGGCATGGACATGCGGCTGATCTTCACCAGGGACGCCGACCAGGCCGACGTGCGGGCGGCGATCGAGGTGCACCGCGGCACCACGGCCGAGACGGTGGCCGCCTTCCTGCCCACCTTCTCCGACCACGACCGGCTGGAGGCGCTGGAGGCGCTCACCGAGGTGCCGGTGCTCATCACCGTCGGGGACGCCGACCGGCTCTGCCCCGTCGAGCACAGCCGCGCGCTCGCCGAGGCGCTGCCCACCGCCGAGCTCGCCGTCTACCCCGGCGCCGGGCACATGGTGCAGATGCAGCGCCGTCCCGAGGTCAGCCGGCGGCTGCTGGCACTGGTCGACCGGGCGCTCGCCTCCGCCCCCGCGGCCCCGGCGCGGACGGCCTGACTCAGCGCGCCCGGTCGTAGCCGAAGAAGCCGCGCTTCCTGATCAGCGCGGAGACCTCGGGCGGCACCATCGACTCCCAGCCGGTGTCCTCGGTCGGGATCCGCCGGAGCACGTCCCGGCTGAGGATCGGCAGGTACTCGGGCTGGTGGTCGAGGCCGACGAAGCTGCCGCGCCGGTTCAGGTAGTCGAACAGCGGTCTGAGCTGCTCGGCCACCTCGACGGTGTCGACGCCGACCACCTGACCGTCGCGCAGCATCGGGTAGACGAACAGCCGCAGGTCGTTCTTGAACAGACGGCCGAAGCTCTCCAGGATGCCGCCGGGCAGCTCGGCGTGCTTGGTCTCGTCGAACAGCTCGAGGAGGCTGGGCAGCCCCATGACCATCCCGATCCGTCCGTCGGTGCGCCAGGCCAGGTAGGCCGCCAGCCGGTGGTAGGCCAGGAAGTCCGAGATCAGCACGGGCAGGCCGCAGGCGGCCAGCAGGTCGGCCCGGGCGAGGAAGTCCCGCCGGTCGACGACGTCCCCGCCGGCGCGCAGGTTGGCCATGGTCAGCTCGGTGAGGGCGACGACCTCGCGCCCCTCGACCGCCGGGTCCCGCTCGAACGCGGCCCGGGCCGCCTCGAGCATGTCGATGTTGACCACCGTCGGGGGCCGGAAGCTGCCCCGCTCCACCAGGATCGCCTTCTTGCGCAGCGCCTCGCTGGGCTGCAGCACCCGCCGGTCCGGGCCGAACATCGCCGCGCCGGAGAGCCCGACCTGCACGAGCTTGAGCGCCATCACCCGGTTGTCGACCATCCGGAACTCGATGCCGCTCATCTCGATCAGGTCGATCTCGATCCGGCCGGTGGTGAGCCGGTCGAGCAGGCTCTCCACGAGGCGCTCGGGTTCGTGGTGCTGGAAGAAGGCGCCGTGCAGCAGGTTGACGCCGACCACCCCGAGGGCCTCCTGCTGCTGGGGCGCCTCGTCGTCGAGCATCCGCACGTGGACGACGACCTGGCTGGGCTCGTCGCGCGGGTGGGCCTGGAACTTCACGCCCATCCAGCCGTGGCACTCGTTGCCCCCGCGGTAGCTGCGCGCCACGACGGTGTCGGCGAAGGCGAAGAAGGACGTCTCGTCGCCGCGCTGGTCACCGAGCCGGTCGACGTCGAGCTGGAACTCGCGGTCGAGCATCGCCTGCAGGCGGCCCTTCGAGACGTAGCGGTCGGACTTGCCGTAGACGGCGTCGCTGACCGCCATGTCGTAGGCCGACATCGACTTGGCCACCGTGCCCGCGGCGCCGCCCGCGCGGAAGAACCAGCGGGCCACCTCCTGCCCGGCCCCGATCTCGGCGATGGTCCCGTACCAGCGCGGGTCCAGGTTGATCTGCAGCGCCTTCTGCAGCGTGTCGACGCCGGCGTCCATGCGGCTCCCCTCCCGGTGCGGCCCGGGTGCACGGCGAGCGTAGCCAGGTGTGACCTGCGCCACCCGTTCACGCGGTCCGGACCGCGGCGGCCCGGTCCGCCGCCCGACGCAGTCCCGGCGCCAGCGTCAGGGACACCGCCAGCGATCCGACCGCCAGCACCGTGACCGCCGACCCCGGCGTCAGCGCGTCGCCCAGCGCTCCCGCCAGCACGGCGAACACCCCCTGCCCGGTCATCCGCACCGCCGACTCGACGCCCAGCACCTGTCCGCGCACCTCGGCCGGCGTCAGCGCGACCAGCCACTCCTGCTGCGCCAGTCCCGTCGCGTAGCCGGCCGAGGCGACCGCCACCAGGACGGCGGCCACCGGCACCGACGGCCCGAGCGCGAACAGCAGCAACGGCGCGGCCAGCAGCAGCCGCAACGCGGTGTTCGACCGCCGCCGCTGCGCCGACGTGAGGAACCGCCCGACCACCAGGTCGCCGGTCATCATCCCGACCGCCCCGGCCGCGAGCAGCCAGCCGCCGCGCTCCCCCGCGTACGGCACGAACAGCGCCTCGCACCCGACCACCAGCCCGTTCGGCACGCACAGCGCCACCAGCAGCGTGCGCGTCTCCCGCCGCGACAGCAGCAGCCGGTTGCCGCGCAGCGTCTCGGCCACCCCGGCCCGCCCGCTGCGCCGCGGCGCCCGCTCGGCCAGCCCGAACCGCAGCACGCCCACCGCGACGGCGGACACCGCGGCGGCCAGCGCGAACACCTGGGTCGTCGTCAGGGCGGTCAGCAGCAGGCCGCCGGCCGCGAACCCCACCACCTGGAACGCGCCGTTGGCCACGTTCGTCGTCGACCGGGCCAGCGGGTAAGCGCCTGGCGGCACGAGCTCCGACAGCAGCCCCCACCGCGCACCCGACCCGACCGACACCACGTAGGCGGTGCCGACGACGAGCAGCAGCCGCGGCGGGGGGCCGAGGCCGGGCAGCACCTGCAGGCCCAGCGCCGCCGTGGACACCGACCCGACGAGCACGAGCGTGCGCCGCGGCGGGCTCGCGTCGGCGGCCGACATCAGCGTGACCGCGCCGAGGGCCTGCGCGATCGAGGGGCCGAACATCGCCACCGCCGTCAGCAGCGCCGAGCCGGTCTGGCGGTGCACGAGCGTGGCCAGGGCCAGCGACGACGTCGTCGAGGCCACGGTGGTCAGCGCGGTGCCGGTCCACAGCGCGCGGAAGGCGGGGATGGCGAACAGCGCCCGGTAGGTGAGCACGCCCCGACCGTCCGTCGCGGCGGCCCGGGCACCCACCGTTTCGGCTACCGTCGAAAGGTGGGTGAGTTCGTCGTCGACGCCGACGTCATGGCGCGCGCCCGCTTCGGCACCTCGCAGCTCACCGAGACGCTGGCCGGGCTCCGGATGCTCCTCTCGGCGCAGGTCCCGCCGTGGCACCGCCCGTGGCACGACGCCCACGCCGCCGCGCTGCGGGCGCGCCTCGACGACGACCCGGTCGGCGCCGCCCTGCTGCGCGCCGCCTTCGGCCGCACCTGGACCGCCGACTTCCTCACCGTCCCGCCCACGGCGCCCGACCTGACGCTCGACGAGGAGCTCACGTACCTGGAGTCCCTCGACGACGACGCCGTCCGCGCCGACCTCGAGGTGGCCACCGGCCCGGTCCCGCCCGAGCTGTCGGCCACGGGGCTGGCGCGCACCGCCGCCGGCCTGCTGCGCTGGACGTGGGCGCACACGATCCGCGACGAGTGGCCGCGCCGGCGCCGCGTGCTGCGCGCCGACGTCGTCGCCCGCACCGCCCGGCTCAGCAGCGGGGGCTGGTCGGGCGCGATCGACGGCCTCGCCCCCGGCGTCCGCTGGCTGGCTCACGGCCGGCTGCAGGTCAACGCCCACCCGTACCCGCCGCGCGACATCCGCGGCCGCGACCTGCTGTTCATCGCCGCGCACAGCCGCGGCAGCTGGGTGAGCTGGCGGCTGCCCGACACCTTCGCCGTCGTCTACCCGGTCACCGGCGCGCTCGCGGCGGGCCCCGCTCCCCTGCCCGAGCCGCTGGTGCGCCTCCTCGGCCGCGCCCGCGCCCGCGTGCTCGCCGCTCTCGACGCCCCGCGCAGCACCACCGCGCTGGTCGCCGGCACCGGCCTGCCGCTGGGCAGCGTCGGCGGGCACCTGCGGGTCCTGCTCGACGCCGGCCTCCTCGAGCGCCGCCGGTCGGGCCGCGAGGTCCTCTACTGGCGCAGCGACGCCGGTCAGGCGCTGCTGGAGGCCTCGCCGGCCTGACCGCCGGCCTGACCGCCGGCCCGACCGCCGGCGAGCACCCGCGCCATCCGCACGCGGGTGAGCTCCTCGCCGTCCACGGTCACCGTCTCCACCTCGACCCGCCGGAAGCCGGCGCGCTCGAACACCGGAGCCGCCCGCCAGGACGCGTGCGTGACCAGTGAGCCGAGCCCGGCACCGCGGGCCCGCTCCTCGACCGTCGCCAGCAGCGCCCGGGCCACCCCGCGCCCGCCGGCGGACGGGTGCACGAACAGCTGGTCCACCTCGCCGGGCACCAGCCCGTCGACCGGCTCGAGCGCCAGCGAGGCGAACCCGGCCACCGCGCCGTCGACCTCGGCGACCACGACGGCGGTCACCTCCACGTAGCGGCGGTGCGCCTCGACCGTCCGCCGCGCCGCCCAGACCCTCCGCTGGGCGTCGTCGTAGTGCGCGGCGGCCGACACCTCGATCGCGGCGCGGCTGAGCGCGGCCAGTGCCGGCGCGTCGGCCACGACGGCGGGGCGGACGACGACGCTCACCGGGCGCCCGGACCGGGGAGCAGGCCGCGCTCGACGGCGACCATCACCGCGCGCGTGCGGTCGTCGACGCCGAGCTTGGCGAACACCCGCAGCAGGTGCGTCTTCACGGTGGCCTCCCCGATGAACAGCTCGCGGCCGATCTCGGCGTTGGTCAGCCCGCGCGCCACGCCGCCGAGCACCTCCAGCTCCCGAGCGGTGGGCGCCTCCGCCGCCGGCGCCCGCATGCGCGAGACCAGCCGGGCGGCCACCGGCGGCGCCAGCACGGTCTCCCCGCGCGCGGCGGCGCGGACGGCGTCGGCCAGCTGCGGCAGCGGGGCGTCCTTGAGCAGGTAGCCGGTCGCCCCGGCCGCGACGGCGCGCACGATGTCGGCGTCGGTGTCGTAGGTGGTCAGCACCAGCACCCGGACGGCGGGGTGGGAGACGGCCAGCCGCTCGGTCGCCGTCACGCCGTCCATCCGCGGCATCCGCAGGTCCATGAGGACGACGTCGGGCTCCGTCGCGGCGACCAGCGCGAGCGCCTCCTGCCCGTCGCCGGCCTCGCCCACCACCTCGAGGTCCTCCTGCGCGGCCAGCCAGCCGACCAGCCCGCCGCGCACCACCGGGTGGTCGTCGACCACCAGCACGCGCGTCACGGGCCCGGCACCCGCACGGTCACCCGGGTGCCCGCCCCCGGCGCGGAGGCGACGTCGACCTCGCCGCCGACCTGCGCCACCCGCCCGCGCAGCCCCTCCAGGCCCGACACGCGGACCGTCGCCGGGTCGAAGCCCACGCCGTCGTCCTCCACGTGCACCGACACCTGACCGCCCACCCGCGCCAGCCGCAGCACCACCGCCGAGGCGCCCGCGTGCCGGCGGACGTTGGTCAGCGCCTCCTGCGCGCCCCGCAGCAGCACGACCTCCTCGTCGGTGCGCAGCCCCGCCGCGCCGTCGAGGGCTGCGGTGTCCACCCGCACCTCCAGCCCGGTCTCGCGCGCGAACCGCCCGGCGAGCTGCCGCAGCGCCTCCACCAGCGTCGAGCCGTCCAGCGCCACCGGCCGGAACGCCGCCACCACCGCGCGGGCCTCGGCGAGGTTGTCGCGGGCGACCTCCTCGATCACCGCCAGCTTCTCCCGCGCCGCGTCCGGGTCCGCGGGGACCAGCGCGGCCGCGGTCTGCGACAGCACGACGATCGAGGTGTAGCCCTGCGCCAGGGTGTCGTGCACCTCCTGCGCCAGCCGCTCGCGCTCGGCCAGCACCCCGCGCTCGTGCTCGGCGGCCGCGAGCTCCGAGCGCGTCGCCTCCAGCTGCGCGATCAGCGACGCCCGCTGCGCGCTCTCGTGCAGCACCCGGCTGACCCAGACCCCCAGGGCGAGGCTGAACCCGATCCCGATGCCGGTCTCCAGCAGCACGTCGCCGGGGTCGCGCGAGGAGGTGGCGCTGAGCACCGGGCCCGCGGCGCTGGCCAGCCCGAGCAGCAGCGTCCAGGAGATGCCGGTGAGCGTGCCCTGCACGGCGAACCACACGTGCGGATAGGCGAGGAAGAGCAGGAACAGCAGGCTCGGCGCCAGCCACCCCAGCAGCGCGAACGCGGTGACCAGCACCAGCAGGTAGGGCACCGCCCGCCCCGGAGCGCCCGACCGGATCGCCGGCACCCCGAGGAGGACGTAGGCGACGGCGAGGGCGGCCAGGACCAGCAGCGCGGGCAGCCGCCGGTCGTCGTCGACGGAGTCCCCGGCCAGCGTCGACAGCACCGCGAGGCCCCAGACGACGGCGGAGGCCACGTGCATGCCGACGACCGTCGCGCGCCACCCCGGCTCGGGCAGCGGCTCGCCGCCGTCGTCCCCGGGAGGGACGACGACGGCGGCCAGCCGGCGCGTCAGGCTCATGCGGCCCGGCGCCAGCGGAAGGTCCGGGCGCACACCACGGTGCCGATGATCACCCATGCGGCCAGCACGAGGGCAGTGGTCCCGTGCTCCCAGCTGCCGGCCTGCTCGGCCACGGCGGCCGAGTCGGGCAGGAACACCGACCGCATGCCCTGCACCATCCACGTCAGCGGGAACAGCGCCGCGACCTGGTCCATCCACCGGGGCAGGTCGGAGTCGATGAAGAAGACCCCGGACAGGAACTGCAGGACGACGGCGAGGGCGGGGATCCCGGCCGAGGCCGAGCGGGCGCTGCCGACCACCGACGCCACCGCCAGCCCGAGGACCGTGCCGGACAGGATGCCGAGGACGACGACCCAGGCGAAGGTCAGCCAGCGCGAGGCCTCCGTCGGCATCGGGACGTCGTAGGCGTACGCGGCCACGGCCAGCAGCACGGCGAGCTGCGCGACCGTCGTGACGACCACCTGCCCGGCCTTGCCGATCCCGTAGGCCAGCGCGGGGGTGCCGAGCGTCTGCAGCCGGGCGAGGTCGCCGCGGTCGCGCTCCTCGGTCACCCCCGTGCCCACCGCCTGGAAGCTGGTGAGCATGACGCCGGTGGCCGCGATGCCGGCGAGGAAGTACTGCCGGAAGCCGACGCCGGGGACGACCTCCTCGTCCCCGAAGACCGACCCGAAGATCACCAGCATGATCACCGGGTAGGCGAAGGAGAACGCGACCTGGCCGGGGTCGCGGGCGTACAGCCGCAGCTCCAGGCCGATGCGGGCCAGCCCGACGGACAGCGCCGACGGCGGCGCGGACAGCGGAGCGGGGACGGCGGTGGCGGTCATCGGGGGTCCTCCTGCGCGACGGCGACCAGGCGGAGGTAGACGTCCTCCAGGCCGGGGCGGGTGACGGTCAGGCCGGGGACCTCCCCGGCGGGGTGCGCGGCGAGCAGGTCGCGCAGGACGGCGGCCGGCTCGGCGGTGACCACCGACCGCGGCGCCCCGTCCTCGGTCCAGCGCACGGTGGCCTCGGACCGGAGGGCACCGCCCAGCTCGGCCGGCGGGGCGACGTCGACCAGCCGCCCGGCGCTGACGACGCCGACCCGGTCGGCCAGGTGCGCGGCCTCGTCGAGGTAGTGGGTGGTGAGCAGGACGGTCGTGCCGCGCTCGCGCAGCCCCTCGACCAGCGTCCAGAACTGCCGGCGGGCGACCGGGTCCATGCCGGTGGTCGGCTCGTCGAGGAACAGCAGCTCGGGCCGGCCCTGCACGCCGAGGGCCACCTCCAGCCGCCGGCGCTGCCCGCCGGACAGCGCGGTCACCCGCTGCCGCGCGGCGTCGGCCAGCCCCACGTCGGCCAGCAGCTCCCCCGTCGGCACCGGCGTCGCGTGGTAGCGGGCGAAGTGGTCGAGGGTCTCGCGCACGGTGAGCGCGTTGCCCGCGCCGGTGGACTGGCCGACGACGCCGATGCGGTCGCGCCAGGCCCGCCCCGCCTGCGCCGGGTCCGCGCCGAGGACGGATGCCTCCCCGCCGTCGCGCCGGCGCACGCCCTCCAGGATCTCGACGGTCGTCGTCTTGCCGGCGCCGTTGGGCCCGAGCAGCGCGAACACCTCGCCGCGCCGGACGTCGAGGTCGATCCCGTCCACCACCGCCCGGCCGCTGTAGCGCTTGGCCAGCCCGCGCACGCGGACCGCCTCGTCGTGCACCAGCGCCGGGGGCACCGGCGCCGTCTGGGTCGCTGTCATGCCCCGAGCCTGTCGGCGCGCGGGCGGGGCCGGGACGGCCGCGCGGTGGGTCCGCCGTCCACCGGTCGGTGGACGGCCGGCGTCCCCCCGGCGCTCAGGCGGCCCGCACGGACCCGAGCACCCGCTGGACGACCGGTCGCCACGCGTCGGCCACCGCGAGCGGCCGGAAGGTGACCACCAGCAGCCGCGGCTCCTCCGTGGTCACCGCGCCCGAGAGCAGCAGGGACCGGTCCGCGTCGAGGCTCAGCGTGCCGGTGAACGCGACGGCGTCCCGTCCGGCCAGGCGGGTGGCCTCCCCCGGCGTCAAGGTGACCGGCGCCGCCAGGTGGGGCTCGACGAGCCCGACCAGCGCCACGGGGGTGGGCGCGTCCAGCCCCTCCGCGATCTCGCCGTACACCCCGACCACGGCGTCGGGGTCTTCCTCGACCGCCGCTGCCGCCTCCGCCCGGCCCGCCTCCGACCGGAAGACCGCCGTCCAGTCCCGCGGCGCGAGGACGCTGAAGCCGGCCCGGCCGCCCACCCGGGCCGGCGCCCACTCCTCCGGCACCGTGGCGGTCCACCCCTCGACGAGGGTCCGGTCGACGAGGTCGGGGCCACCCGACCACGGCCGCCAGAGCGCGAGGACGGCCGCGACGGCGAGCAGCGCCGCGGTCCCGGCGACGAGCAGCCGGCGACGGCCGCGGCCGGCCCCCCGGCGCCCCGGGGTGGACCCGGCGGGCCAGGGCGGCGGCACGGGTGCCGGCGGTGGCTGCACCGTGCTCGGAGCCCGCCCGGGGGGCAGCCGCTCGCCCGGCAGGCTCGGGTGCGGCGGACGGGGGTCGACGGCCGGCCCTCCCCCGGCCGGCGGGACGGCGTGCCCGGCGGTCGGCCGGGCGGGAGTGCGGTGCAGGGCTCCTGCGAGCAGCGCCACGAACTCCCCGCAGGTCCCGGGCCGGGCGTCCGGCTCCTTCGCCAGGCCGCGGGCCAGCACAGCGTCCACGGCCTGCGGGAGGTCCGGGCGCAGCGGCGTCACGGCCGGAGGGGGTGCGTACACCTGCGCCCACAGCACGGCCGCGTCGCCGTCGCGGGCGAAGGGCGGGTCGCCGGCCAGCATCTCGTAGGCGACGCAGGCCAGCGCGTAGAGGTCGGTGCGCCGGTCCACCGCCTCGCCGCGGATCTGCTCGGGCGCGGCGTAGTGCAGCGTGCCGAGGAACTGCCCGGTCGCGGTGATGCCGGAGACCGACGACGTCCGCTTCGTCAGGCCGAAGTCGGTGAGGTAGACGTGCACGTCCGCGGGCACCGATCCCGCGCTCGCCCCCGCCATGACCAGGTTCGCCGGCTTCACGTCCCGGTGCACCAGCCCGGCGTCGTGCGCGGCGTCCAGCGCCGCGGCCGTCTGGGCGAGGACCCGCAGGACGGTCGCGGTGTCGAGACGGGTGCGGGCGCCGAGGACGGCGGACAGGTCGGCGCCGGGCACCAGCCGCATCGCCAGGTAGAGCAGGCCGTTCCAGTCGTCGGCCTCGTAGATCGGGATGACGTGCGGGTGGTCGACGGCCGCGGCGAGACGCGACTCGCGGACGAAGCGCTCCCGGAAGCGCTCGTCCCCGGAGAACTGCGGAGTAAGCACCTTGAGCGCCACCAGGCGGTCCAGGCGCATGTCGCGTGCCCGGTAGACCAGGCCCATCCCCCCGCGGGCCAGCAGCTCCTCGACGCGGTACCGGGAGACCTCGGCACCCTCTTGGAGGTGCGGCTGCAGCGGCAGCATCACGTCCCGACCGGACTGCCGCACCGCCCGCAGTAGTGCCCGCTGCGCGCCCGCGGGTGCCCGCACTGGACGCAGTAGGCGTCCGGGGCACCAGGTGCCAGGGACGGCCGTCCGGGTGGCACGGACGGGCGTCCGGGCGGCCGCTGCGGCGGCCGGATCTCGGTCTCGGCGGCCCCCGCGCCGACCGGCACGGGCGCGGCGGCGTGGCGCGCGGACGGCACCGGGACGGGCGGGACCGCGGTGGTCCGGGCCGGTGGGGCCGGGCCGTCCGGGGGTCCGGCCCCGAGCGGAGCCGGCACCGCCGGCGGTGACCAGGACCCGCCGGGCTCCGGCCGCCGGCGGCGACTGCGGCGCAGCGACGCCCACAGCAACGCCAGCGCGAGCAGCAGCGCGCCGCCGGCCGCCAGCCACGGCCACAACGCCGCGCCGCCGTCCTCGGCCGCCGCGGCCGGCCCGCCCGGTGCCGCGTCGGCCGCGGCGGCCGCCGTGCGGGCGTGCTCGGCGGCCAGCGCGGAGTCGAAGTAGTCGCCGGCCAGCTCGAGCTGCCGGGTCGCGGCCGCCGCGTCGCCGTCGCCGAGCAGGGTCAGCCCGCCGCGGAAGGCGACGTCGAACGGCGAGCTGCCGACCTCGACCCCCGCGTCGTCCAGGGCTGATCGGACGGCATCCGCGCCGACCACCCCGGTGCCCCCGCCCGCGCGGTCGAGGTCGGCCAGCCCGAGGACCGCCCCGGTCGACGGGTCCACCACGGGCCCGCCGGTCAGCCCGCGGTCCAGCGCGCCGGCGAGGTCGGCCTCGGGAGCCGCCGACAGCGCCGTCCCGTCCACCCCGACCGGCACCGAGACCGGCCGCCAGCCGCTCTGCTGCGCGGGGTCGTCCGGCACGTCGGCGTCGAAGCCGAGCAGTTCGGCGTCAGCGGGCACCGCACCGTCCGCGGACAGGGCGGCGGTCGGCATCGAGGCGCCGCCGATCCGCAGCAGCGCCACGTCGGTGGGCGCCTGCGGGTCGTTGACCAGCAGGGCGCGCACCCTCCGCGGCGGATCGGTGAGCAGTACGACGTCGTACTGCATCTGCGGGACGGTGAAGCAGTGGTCGACCCGCTGGACGTAGCAGTCCTGCAGGTGCACGTCGAGGTGCGGCTCGAGGGCGCGGGTGCGGCCGCGCGCGTCCTGGCCCGCCTCGAGGGTCGCGCCGAACCGCTCGACGAAGAGCCGGTTGGCCGCCGGGACGACGACGCGGTCGACGTCGACGGCCAGCTCCCGGTGCAGCGTGGCGACCACGCCGTCCCCGGCGGTGACGACGCCCGTCGCCTGGCCCTGCCGGATCTGGTACCGGCCGTCGATGACGTGCAGGGCCCCCGTGCTGTGGTCCAGGTGGACGATCGTGGTGATCGCGGTGACCTCGATGCGGACCAGCGCGGCCCGGCTCCCCTCCCGGCCGACCGCGACGGCGGCGGGCTCGTCCGGTGCGGGCGCGGCGGACGCCGGTGGGCCCGCGGCCGCCAGCACGACCGCGAGCACGGCGGTGAGCGCGGCGGTGAGCGCGGCGAGCGCCGGCCCCGGTCGTCGGATCGGTGCAGCGGCCATGCTCGCCCCTCGGGGGTGCGGAGGTCCGGCCGGTGCGCTCCGGCCGGTGCGCTCCGGCCCGTGCGGGCACGGCCGGCGCCCCCGCACGCGAGGCATGAACGCACGTCGCCGGGCCCCTGCCCAGACCGGCGTCCGGCGCGGGCCCCGGCCCTCGAGGTCCTCCCGGCGCGCCGCGACCCTCTGCGGGTGGCCGGACGCCGGGCGCTAGCTCCCGAGGACCCGCCGGCCGGCCAGCGCGCTGACCACCTCGACGGCGTCGTCCCAGTAGCGCGCGTAGTGGTCCGGGTCGGCGTTGCGCTGGGTGCGGTGGGCGGCGATGGTCGGCGCCAGGGACGGCCAGTCGGGCACCTCCTGCAGCGCCAGGAAGAAGTTGGTGGCGCTGGTGGTGGGGTCCATCCGGTCGGCGTAGGAGCCCCACGCGCCGTTGTCCCGCTGCTGGAACAACCCGCGGGAGTCCGGTCCGGCGGCGTCGCCGCGGTCGAGGACGAGCAGCGAGGACTCCCCCATCGCCGTCATCACGCCGAGCACCTGGGCGCAGGTGTCCATCCCGAGCGCCTCGGCCGCGTTGACGATCGCCGCCGCGTTGGCCAGCTGCTCCCCGGAGTAGCCGGCGACCGGCCCGCCCGGCACGGCGGCCGGGTCGATCCGCACGCCCGGCTCCGCGGCCGCGCACTCCGCCGACCGCGGCGGGTCGGCGGTCACCTGGCGCACCACCAGGAACGCCGCGAGGAGGACGAGGAGGACGGCCGCGAGCGCGACGACCTGCCGCCGGCGGGGCGGGGCGAGCTCGGGGACCTGCACACCCCGCCCAACGGACGGCGCACCGCAGGGGTCCCCGCTACTGGACGGCGGAGTCCGGCGGCGGCAGCGCGACGCGCAGCTGCTCGTCGACGGAGGTGACGCCCGGGACGGCCAGCAGCGACGGGCGCGCGTCGGCCGGCGCCTGGCCGGTGATGACGCCGAGCGCGCCGAGGACCCGCTCGACCTCCATGCCGGACTCGCGCAGCGCCGAGGCCACCGTCTCCAGCTCGGCCAGGTGGCCGTCGTCGACGGTCACGCTGAAGCGCGCCAGCGGGGACCCCATGGCGGGAGGCTACGCGCGTCGCACGCTCCCGGCGCCCTCCTGCGGCGCGAGCACCAGGCCGCTGCCGACGTCGACCGACGGCTCGGTCAGCCGACGGCTCGCCTGGGTCAGCGTGGCCCACAGCTCGTAGCCGCGGCGGCCGGTGGCCTCGGCCCACAGCGCGGCCAGCCCGGCCACGTGCGGCGTGGCCATGCTGGTGCCGCTGATCGTGTTGTAGCGGTCGGGCATCGGCCACGTCGACAGCACGTCGACGCCCGGGGCGGCCACGTCCACCTCCCCGCCGGGGGCGGCCAGGCTGCGGGCGGAGAACCAGGCGGTGGTCAGCCGGGGGTCCAGCGCGCCCACGGCCAGGACCTCGACGCTGTTGGCCGGGGCGCCGACGAAGCCGTACCCGCCGTTCTCCCGGTCGGCGTTGTTGCCGGCCGCGGCCACGATCAGCGACCCCTGCTCGAGCGCCCGGCGGCCGGCCGCGGAGTAGGGCGGGTGCGCCTCGGCGACGTCGGCGCCCAGCGACATCGAGATGACGGCGCAGCCGTTGGCCACCGCCCAGTCGATGCCGGCCAGGATCCCGCCGTCGTCGCCGCTGCCCGCGTCGCTGAGCACCTTGCCGATCCAGATCTCCGCCTCCGACGCCACGCCGTAGCGCGGCCCGGCCGGGGGCACCCGCGGGCCGCAGGCGGTGCCGGTGCAGTGGGTGCCGTGGCCGTGCCCGTCCTGGGCGCTGTCCACCCCGGTCACGAACGACTCCGCGGTGACGGTCCGGCCGGCGAGGTCGGGGTGCTGCAGGTCCAGCCCGGTGTCGAGGACGGCGACGCGGACGCCCCGGCCGGTGAACGGCGACGTCGTCGCCTGCACCGCCTGGATGCCCCAGGTGGCCGCCGCGGTGTCTTCGAACGCGGGCGGCGGCGGGACCTCCTCCCCGGGCACCGGCGCGCCGACCAGCCGGGCGGCGAGGTCGGTGACGCCGTCGCGGTAGCCCCGGACGTAGGCCGACGGGTCCTCGGGCAGCACGTGGTGGACCAGCTCCGGCGACACCGACAGCACCGGCCGGCGCGCGCCGCGCAGGGCGGCCACCTGGTCGGGGCCGGCGGAGACGACCGCGATGCCGAGCCGGGCGAACACCGTGGCACCGGCGTCGCGCATCGCCTGGGCGGGGACCCGTCCGGACGTGAAGTCGCGGGAGTCGGCGACGTCGGAGATCCCGGCCGCCGACCAGTCCACGGGCTCGTCGGCCGCGTCGGCCGCGTCGGCGAACACGACGACCTGCCGGCCGGTGGTCTGCGCCGCGGGCAGGCGCGGCGGTCGGATGGCGGGCGGCTCGATCACGGGATCCCCCTGCACGACGGCCGGAGCGGGTGCCCGGCGGTGGCCGCAGTCTGTAGTGCGGCGGTGACAGCCGCGAACCAGACGGCTCCACGGCGGCGTCCGGAAACCGCCAGTCGGGGCGCGCGGGCGGTGCCATGCTCGGGACGTGCTCACCTCGCTCGACGTCGAACGCTGCTACCGCGCGGTTGCCAGCCGCGACGCCCGCTTCGACGGCTGGTTCTTCACCGCGGTCCGCACGACCGGGATCTACTGCCGTCCCTCGTGCCCGGCGCGGACGCCGGCCGCGGCCAACGTCTCCTTCTTCGGCAGTGCCGCCGGCGCCCAGGCCGCGGGCTACCGCGCCTGCCGCCGCTGCCGTCCCGACGCCGTCCCGGGGTCCCCGGAGTGGGACGTGCGCGCCGACGTCGTCGCCCGCGCCATGCGGCTGATCGCCGACGGCGAGGTCGAGCGCTCCGGTGTCCCCGGGCTGGCCGCGCGGCTGGGTTACTCCGAGCGGCAGGTGCACCGCCTGCTCGTCGGCGAGCTCGGCGTCGGCCCGCTCGCCGTCGCCCGCGCCCAGCGCGCCCAGACCGCCCGCGTGCTCATCGAGACCACGGACCTGCCGATGGCCGACGTCGCCTTCGCCGCCGGGTTCGCCAGCATCCGGCAGTTCAACGACACCGTGCGCGAGGTGTTCGCCTGCACGCCGTCGGAGCTGCGCCGCCGCCGGCCGGGGAGCGACGGCGGCACGCCGGGCTGGCTGACCCTGCGGCTGGCCGCCCGCGCCCCGTTCGACGCCGCCGAGGTGCTGCACTTCCTCGGCGCACACGCCGTGCCCGGCCTCGAGGAGTGGGACGGGACGACGTTCTCACGGGTGCTCGACCTGCCCGCCGGCCCCGGCGTCGTCCGCCTCTCCCCCGCGCCCGACGGCGGCCCCGCGGTCACCGCCCGGCTGCTGCTCACCGACCTGCGCGACCTGCGGGCCGCCGTCCCCCGCTGTCGGCGACTGCTCGACCTCGACGCCGACCCGGCCGCCGTCGACGACGTCCTCGGCGCCGACCCCGCGCTCGCGCCGCTGGTGGCCGGCGCCCCCGGCCGCCGGGTGCCCGCCTCGCCCGACGGCCCCGAGTCGGCGGTCCGCGCGGTGCTCGGCCAGCAGGTGTCGGTGGCCGGCACCCGCACGCTGACCGCGCGGCTCCTCCCGCTCGCGGGGACGCCGCTGGCCGAGCCGGTCGGCACCCTCACCCACGCCTTCCCGCGGCCGGAGGCGCTGGCCGAGGCCGAGCTGTCCGCCGTCGGACTGACCGGCGCCCGCCGCCGCACGCTCGGCGGGCTGGCCGCCGCCCTGGCCGAGGGCCGGGTGGTGCTCGACCCCGGGTGCGACCGCGAGGCCGCCGCCCGCGACCTGCTGGCGCTGCCCGGCATCGGCCCGTGGACGGCGTCGCTCGTGGTCATGCGCGGCCTCGGCGACCCCGACGTGTGGCTGCCCGGTGACCTGGCGCTGCGCCGCGCGCTGGCGTCGCTGGGCAGCTCCGACGCCGAGGCCGCCACCCGCTGGCGCCCGTGGCGCTCGTACGCGGCGATGCACCTCTGGGCGCTCGCCGCGCCCACACTGTTCACCCGCTCCCCCCTCGATCGGAGTGCGTCATGACCCCGTCCGCCCGTTTCGCCACCGTGGCCACGCCCCCGGGCCCGTTCACCGTCGTCGTCACCCCCGGACCCGACGGCGGCGACCTCGTCCTCGCTGCCGGGTGGACCGACGACGTCTCCGAGCTGCTGCCCGTCGTGCACCGCGCGCTGCGGCCCACCTGGGTCGAGCGGGCGGAGCGCCTGCCGGTCCTCGACGTCGTCGAGGCGCACGCCGCCGGTGAGATCGGCGCCATCGACGCCGTCCCGGTGCGGCAGCGCTCCGGGCCGTTCCTCGAGGACGCCTGGGAGGTGCTGCGGACCGTTCCCGCCGGGCAGCCGGACACCTACACCGAGTTCGCGGCCCGCTGCGGGCGGCCCTCGGCGGTGCGCGCGGCGGCCAACGCCTGCGCCCGCAACGCCGCCGCGCTGTTCGTCCCCTGCCACCGGGTGCTCGGCTCCGACGGCGGGCTCGGCGGCTTCCGCTGGGGCACGCCGGTCAAGCGCTGGCTGCTCGACCACGAGGCCCAGCACGCCCCGGTCCCCGCCTGAGTCTGCGTCGCTGCCACCGGTTGTCGGTGGCGTGCTGCACCCTGCTCTGGTGGACGCCGCTTCCCTCCTGCTCGGCCTGCTCCTCGGGGTGCTGCTGGGGGCGGCCGTGACCCTCGGGGTGGTGGCGCTGCTGGCGCGGCGCCGCCCGACCGACGAGGGGCTCGAGCCGCTGCACGAGTCGCTGGACCACCTGCACCGACTGCTCGCCGGCATCGAGCGCGACCGCGCCACCGCCCACGGCGAGCTGCGCGAGCAGATGGGCACCGTCGGGCAGACCAGCGCGCTGCTGCGCCAGGAGACCGCGGCGCTGGTCACCGCGCTGCGCACGCCGCACGTCCGCGGCCGCTGGGGCGAGGTGCAGCTGCGCCGGGTGGTCGAGGTGGCCGGCCTGCTCGAGCACTGCGACTTCGTCGAGCAGCCGTCGTCGGTCAACGACGAGGGCGCCGGCGTGCGGCCCGACCTCGTCGTCACCCTCTCCGACGGCCGGCAGGTCGTCGTCGACGCCAAGGTGCCCTTCACGGGCTACATCGAGGCGGTGCAGGCCACCGACCAGGCCGTTCGCGACCAGCGGGTCGCCGCGCACGCCCGGCAGCTGCGCACCCACGTCGACCAGCTGGCCGCCCGCCGCTACCCCACCGCGTTCCGTCCGGCGGCGCCGTTCACCGTCCTGTTCGTCCCCTCCGACGGCTTCCTCACCACCGCACTGGAGGCCGAGCCGGCGCTGCTGGAGTACGGCTTCGGCCGCGACGTCGTCATCGCCACGCCCAGCACGCTGCTCGCCCTCCTGCGCACCGTCGCGCACTCCTGGCGGCAGGAGCGGCTGGCCCGCGACGCCGACCAGGTCATCGAGGTCGGCCGCCGGCTGCACGCGCGCCTGACCACGCTGTCGGGCCACCTCACCCGCCTGGGCTCCGCGCTGGGCTCCACGCTGACCCGCTACAACGAGACGGTCGGCTCCTACGAGCGCTCGGTGCTCGCCGCCGCCCGCCGCTTCGACGACCTCGGGGTCGGCGAGACGCCGGTGCCCACCCCCGAGCCGGTCGAGGCGGTGGTCCGCCAGTTGCGACCGGCCGGCGAGGAGCCGCCGCAGCTGCCCGACGGCGACGACGCCCCGCTGCGCTGGCGGCTCACCGACGGCGGCTGACCGCAGCGGGCGGCGGTCCCGCCCGGCCCGCGGGGCACGTCCGTCACACCCGTCCCGCGGCTCACCCAGAGTTGCCAAATCGACACGGCGACCTGTCGCGAGTCGGAACCGCGAAGTCACCCGCAGGAGACACCTCCGTCGCTACCGTGAGGACCGACAGCGGCTCGGATCGGGCCGGAGCGCCCGGACGGGGAGGTACGCCATGGCCTCGGCGAGCACAGCCGACACCTGGCGGGACAGCGGAGTGGGCGGCCAGCGCCCCTACGCCGTCCCGCGGGCGGCGCGGCCCGACGCCACCGGCCCGGACCGCTCGATGCGCATGGGCCTCCCGCCGGTGCCCCCGCCCCCGCCGCGCCGTTCCGGCGGTGGCGGCACCGGTCGCAGCGCCGGGCACGGCTCCGGGTACGGGGCCGGCAGCGCCTACGGGCGCCCCGCCGAGGCCCGCCCCTCCGCGCGTCCCGCCCAAGCACGCACCCCCTACCCCGGCGTCCACCCGCTCGCCGAGCGCGGGGAGGCCGCCGCACCCGCCCGTCCCCGCGGCGGGCGACCGGCCGGCCGCGCGGCCGAGCGGGCCGCCCCCCAGCCCGCCGCCGGCAGCCGGCTGCGCGGCGTGCTCGCCGTCCTCGGCGTCTTCGTCATCACCCTCGCCGGTGGCGCGATCGACTCGTTCCTCGGCGTCGGCCTCGGCACGCTGACCCTCGTCACGCTGGTCGCGGCCACCGCCGTCGGCACGCTGCTGGTCCGCCGCCGCGACCTGCTCACCGTCGTCGTCTCCCCGCCGCTGGTGTTCGTGGCGGTCGCGCTGGTCAACATCGGCCTCGCCCCGTCGGCCTCCTTCACCCTGCCGACGCTGGCGACCGTCCTCATCCGCGGCTTCCCCACGATGGCCGTCGCCACCGGCGTGGCCCTGGTGCTGGCGATCGTCCGCTGGGCCGCCCGGCGCTGAGGTCCCCCGGACGCGAACGAGCCCCCTCCCGGCCGGGAGGGGGCTCGTTCGCGTCAGCGGGGGGTCAGCGGGCGGCGCGGCCGGGACGCAGCTCGTGCGGGAGCGCGAAGACCAGGCGCTCCTCGGCGGCCTTCACCGTGCCGACGTCGGCGTAGCCGCGCTCGGCCAGCCAGTCGAGGACCTCGCTGACCAGCACCTCGGGCACCGACGCGCCGCTGGTGACGCCGACGGTGCCCACGCCCTCCAGCCACGCCGGGTCGATCTCGGCGGCGTAGTCGACCAGCTGCGCGGCGCGGGCGCCGGCCTCCAGTGCCACCTCCACCAGCCGCACCGAGTTCGACGAGTTGGTCGAGCCGACCACGATCACCAGGTCGCACTCGCCGGCCATCTGCTTGACCGCCTGCTGGCGGTTCTGCGTGGCGTAGCAGATGTCGTCGCTGGGCGGGGACTGCAGGCCGGGGAAGCGGGTGCGCAGTGCGTCGACCGTCGCCAGCGTCTCGTCGACCGACAGCGTCGTCTGGGACAGCCAGACCACCCGCTCGGGGTCGCGGACCTGGACGTTCGCGACGTCGTCGGCGCCGTCGACGAGCTGGATGTGCTCCGGCGCCTCGCCCGAGGTGCCCTCGACCTCCTCGTGGCCGCGGTGGCCGATGAGGAGGATGTCGTAGTCGTCCTTGGCGAACCGCTTGGCCTCCTGGTGCACCTTGCTCACCAGCGGGCAGGTCGCGTCGATCGTCCGCAGCGAGCGCGCACGGGCCTCCTCGTGCACCGCCGGCGAGACGCCGTGGGCGGAGAAGACGACGACGGCGCCCTCGGGCACCTCGTCGGTCTCGTCGACGAACACCGCGCCGCGCCGCTCGAGGGTGGCGACGACGTGCTTGTTGTGGACGATCTGCTTGCGGACGTAGACGGGCGCTCCGTGGATCTCCAGCGCCCGCTCGACGGCGACCACCGCCCGGTCGACACCGGCGCAGTAGCCCCGGGGATCGGCCAGCAGGACCCGTCCGCGCTGATCAGCCATGCACCCATCGTAGGTGGCGCGCCGCCGGCTGCCGGGCTCCCGACGAGACGCTCGACACGCCGCCCGCGGGATCCGCCGCCCGACCGGGTGGCAGCCGCCGGGGCCGCGATGCCGTTCGGCGGGCCCTGCGGCAGGCTGGGGCCATGTCCCGTGAGATCCCCGAGCCGATCCGCGCCGCCGCCGGCCTGGCCGCCACCGTCCTGGACGAGGCCCGCCGGCTGCCCTCCACGCTGCCGGGACTGCCCGTGCGCCTCGTCGGCCTGGCGCTGCAGACGGCGATGAAGTTCCAGCAGCAGTGGTCGGGACTGGTCGCCCGCGGCGACGAGGTCCTCACCGGCCTGCGCGGCGACCGGGAGCCCGGTCTGGCCACCTTCGACGACGACGAGGACGAGGCCGCCGCCGGTACGCCCCTCGTGGCGCAGCCGATCGACGTGCTGCACAACTCCGCCTTCGACCGCGCCCCCGACGTCGACACCGTCGGTGACGGCCTCGGCGACGACGCGGTCGTGGCCGAGGTCGAGGACACCGCCGCCGCCCTGGACGACGCCGACGGCCGTGCCGGGATCGCGGCCGCCGAGGTCGACGTCATGGAGGTCGACGTCGACACCGACGCCGCCGGCCTGGTCGACGACGAGCTCGCCGGGCTGCCGCAGGACCCGTCGCCCGCCTCGGTCGTGGCCGCGGTCGAGGACGTCACCGACCTCGTCCTGGGCGCCGAGGAGGCCGAGTCCGCGCTGGAGGCCGCCGACTCCGCGCTGACCGCCGAGGACGCCCTGGAGAGCGCGCTGCTCGAGGCCGAGGGCACCGACGCCCCCGCCGCCAGCGACCCGGGCGGCTCCCCGGTCGGTGAGCTGGCCGGCGCGCCCGACGTGGGCAGCGACGACACGACCGTCCCCGACGCCGCCGACTCCGGCGTCGCCGACACCGACATCGGCCTGGCCGACGACGCCGGCACCGGCACCGCCCCGGACGCGGGCGTGCTCGGCGAGGACGCGGAGGCCGCCGCGGCCCCGGCCGAGGACGCCGCCACCGAGGTCGACGTCATCACCCCCGACGGCCAGGTGACCACGGTCGAGGGCACCGTCACCGACGAGGGCGTCGTCGCCCCCGAGGACGGCGGCACGGACACCGGCGAGGGCACCACCGAGGGCACCACCGAGGGCACCGCCACGGGTGCGGGCAGCGACGTCGTCACCGACGAGCACGCGCGCGTCGACGAGGAGACCGGCGCCGGGTCCGGCCCGGGCGAGGACAGCGGCGCGGCCACCGACGTCGTCGAGCCGGTGCCGGCCGCCGACACCACTCCGGACACCACCGCGGAGGCCACCGACGAGGGCGGCACGACCGTCGCGGCGGCCACCGGCGTGCGCACCGACGTCGGGGAGACCGGCACCGCCGAGGAGGACGCGGCGATCGCCGAGGGGGCCGCCGTGGACGCCGTCGGCGAGCAGTCGGCCGCGCCCACCGACGACCCCGAGGGCGGCAGCGAGCTGTCCGGCTCGCAGGCCGCCGGGGCGGCGCCGATCGACGGCTACGACGCCTTCACCATCGCCCAGCTCCGCGGCCGGCTGCGCGGCTACCAGCTGGCCACGGTCGCCGACCTGCTCGCCTACGAGGAGGCCACCCGGGCCCGGGCGCCGTTCCTCACCATGCTGCGCAACCGGCTGGAGAAGCTCGAGCAGCAGGCCGCCGACACCAGCCCGCTGCAGCCCCGCGGCCAGTAGGACGCCACCACAGCGGCCCGGGTCCCCGTCGGGGACCCGGGCCGCTGCCATCGGAGCTGCCTGGCAGGCTCGGACGCATGACCGCCCCCTCCTCCCCCGAGGCGCCGTGGCCGGTGCGCACGGTGGCCCGCAAGGTCGCCGAGTGGATCGGCCGGCTCGGCGAGGTGTGGGTCGAGGGGCAGGTCGCCCAGCTCTCCCGCCGGGGCGCCGCGACGGTGTTCCTCACCCTGCGCGACCCCGCCGCCGACCTCTCGGTGCCGGTCACCTGCGCCCGCGACGTCGCCGACCGGCCCGGCCTCGAGCTCACCGAGGGCGCCCGTGTGATCGTGCGGGCGCGGCCGGACTACTACATCGCCCGCGGCTCCTTCTCGCTGCGCGCCACCGAGATCCGCGCCGTCGGCCTCGGCGAGCTGCTCGCCCGCATCGAGCGGATCCGCCGGCTGCTGGGCGCCGAGGGGCTCTTCGACGCCGCCCGCAAGCGCCCGCTGCCCTTCGCCCCCGCCGTCGTCGGCCTGGTCACCGGCAAGGACTCCGCCGCCGAGCGCGACGTCCTCGTCACCGCCCGGCGGCGCTGGCCGGCGGTGCGCTTCGCCGTCCACCACAGCCTGGTCCAGGGCGTGAACGCCGCCGCGTCGGTCATCGACGGCCTGCAGCGGCTCGACCGCGACCCCGAGGTCGAGGTGATCGTCATCGCCCGCGGCGGCGGCTCGGTCGAGGACCTGCTGCCCTTCTCCGACGAGGGCCTGGTGCGCGCCATCGCCGCCTGCCGCACCCCGGTGGTCACCGCCGTCGGCCACGAGACCGACACCACGCTGGTCGACCACGTCGCCGACGTCCGGGCGGCCACCCCCACCGACGCCGCCCACCGGGTGGTGCCCGAGATCGGCGAGCAGCGGCGGCTGGTCGACGGCCTGCGCGCCCGCGCCCGGCACCTGCTCACCACGCGGATCGAGCAGTCCGAGCGGTGGCTGGAGGGCGTCCGCAGCCGGCCGGTGCTGGCCGACCCCGAGCGGCTGCTGCACGGCCGGGCCGACGACGTCGTCGCCCTGCGCGACCGCGCCCGCCGCACGCTCACCCACCGCGTCGAGACCGCCGAGCGCGACCTCGACCACGCCCGCGCGCGGGTCACCGCGCTCTCCCCGCAGGCGACGCTGCAGCGGGGCTACGCGCTGGTGCAGCGGGCCGACGGCGCCCTGGTGCGCGACCCCGGCGAGGTGGCCGACGACGAGCAGTTGTCGGTGCGGGTCGCGGGTGGCCGGCTGCCGGTGCGCGTCGACCGGCAGGATGGGACCCCGTGAGCAGCGACGCACCCGAGCAGCCGACGCAGACCTACGAGCAGGCCCGCGAGGAGCTGGCCGACGTGGTCCGCCGGCTCGAGGCCGGAGGGCTCACCCTCGAGGAGTCGCTGACCCTGTGGGAGCGCGGCGAGCAGCTGGCCCAGCTGTGCCAGCACTGGCTCGACCGCGCCCGCGAGCGCCTGGCCGCGGCCGCCCCCGGCGACCAGCAGGGCTGAGGCTCAGCTCGGCTCGGACACCGGGGCGACCGCCGCGGCGACGGTCTGCAGCTCGGCGTCGTCCGCCGAGCCGGTGACCAGGGTGGTGACGTCGCCGTCCTCCCGGGTGAGCACCGTCTCGCCGCGCTCGCTGGTCAGCCGCGTCCAGGTGCGCCCGCCGAGGTCGACGCTGCCGTCGTCCTGCGCGCCGTCGAGCACGGCGGTCAGCCGCTCGGCGTCGGCGTCGTCGGTGACGAGGAACCGCGCGTACTCGTCCGACGGGGTCACGTAGCCGATCTCCAGGGTGACCGGAGCCCCCTCGGCGACGTCGGGGGCGTCGGTGCGGGCGCTGGTGGGCCGGTAGCCGTCGGGCAACCCCGCCGGCACCTCGACCGGGTAGGACGCCCGCTCGGTGGCCAGCCGGACGCTGCTGGTGGGGTCGATCGGGCGCACCGGGTCGGTGCCGCCCTGCCGGAAGGCGCCCCAGCCGACGACGAGCAGGCAGATGACCACCAGCGGCAGCAGCGAGCGGATCATGTTCGCCGCGCTCATCCGGTTGGCCCGCTCGACGGCGGTGGGGGCCGGCGGCGGCTGCTCCTCGGGGGCCTGCTGGCCCGACGGGCCGGAAGTGGTCATGCCCCTAGGATCACACCACCGATCCAGAACCCCGCTGCCCCGCATCCGCGGCCCCCGCACGCCCGACCGGCTCCGGGGACCGGAGCGGCGGACGGTGGCCACCGGCAACGGTGCCGATGTTGGAGGTCCCGTGACGCTTCCCGTGCCCGACGGCCCCGTGCCCCCGACCCCCCGCGCGAGCACCTTCCGCACCGACCGCCCGGCTCCCGACCGCAACCTCGCCCTCGAGCTGGTCCGCGTCACCGAGGCCGCCGCGATGGCCGCCGGCCGCTGGGTCGGCCGCGGGGACAAGAACGGCGGCGACGGCGCCGCGGTCGACGCCATGCGCGCGCTGATCGGCACGGTGAGCATGCGCGGCGTCGTCGTCATCGGCGAGGGCGAGAAGGACCAGGCGCCGATGCTCTACAACGGCGAACAGGTCGGCGACGGCTACGGCCCCGAGTGCGACGTCGCCGTCGACCCCATCGACGGCACCACGCTGATGGCCAAGGGCATGCCCAACGCCATCGCGGTCATGGCCGTGGCCGACCGCGGTGCCATGTACGACCCGTCGGCGGTGTTCTACATGGAGAAGATCGCCACCGGGCCGGCCGCCGCCGACGTCGTCGACATCACCGTCCCGGTGGCCGAGAACATCCGCCGGGTGGCCAAGGCCAAGCACAGCCGGGTGGAGGACGTCACCGTCTGCATCCTCGACCGCCCGCGCCACGAGCAGCTGGTGCACGAGGTCCGCGAGGCCGGTGCGCGGATCAAGTTCATCTCCGACGGCGACGTCGCCGGCGCGATCGCCGCGGCCCGCGAGGGCACCGGCGTCGACCTGCTGCTCGGCATCGGCGGCACGCCGGAGGGGATCATCGCCGCCTGCGCGCTCAAGTGCATGGGCGGTGCGCTGCAGGGCCGGCTGTGGCCCAAGGACGACGAGGAGCGGCAGAAGGCGGTCGACGCCGGCCACGACCTCGACCGCGTGCTCTCCATCGACGACCTCGTCCGCGGCGACGTCTTCTTCGTCGCCACCGGCATCACCGACGGCGAGCTGCTGCGCGGCGTGCAGTACCGCGCCGGCGGCTGCACGACGCAGTCGCTGGTCATGCGCTCGCGGTCGGGCACGATCCGCTCGATCGACAGCCTGCACTCGCTGGAGAAGCTGCGCGCCTACTCCGCGGTGCCCTTCGACCGCTCCGACGACGAGGGGTGAGGACCCGCCTGCCCCCCGCCACTCGCACGCTCGCGGCGGGACCCTGCAGGCGGGCCGTGGACGCAGGACGGCCCCGGGGCGAGCGCCCCGGGGCCGTCGTGCGTCTGCGGTGCCGACGTCAGCCGAGCCGGCCCTCGCAGTTGGCCACCTCGTAGGTCACCCGGCCGGCGCAGGTGCCGGCGTACTGCTCCCACAGCGAGTCCGACGGCGAGGCGCCCCACAGGTCGTCGCAGGCGGCGAAGTCACCGGCGAAGCAGCCGTCGGCCAGCGGCTGGTACTCCCCGTTCGGGTCCTCACCGAGGCCCTGCGGCGGCACCGGGTCGGACGCCGGCGGCGGGGTCCCCTCACCGAGCCGCTCCACGCACCCGTTGGACTCGTAGCTCAGCCGCCCGGCGCACGTACCCGCGTAGTCCTCGTAGGGGGAGTCCACCGGCGTGGCGATCCAGAGGTCGTCGCAGGCGGAGAAGTCACCCGCGAAGCACGCCTCGGCCAGCGGCTGGTAGGTCCCGTTCGGGTCCTCGCCGAGACCCTGCGGCGGCACCGGCGCCGAGGTCGACCCGGCACCGCCACCGCCACCGCCTCCGGACGACGTCGACGACGAGGAGGAGCTGCTCGACGAGCTCGACGACGAGGACGGGCTCGAGGACGACGAGCTCGCCGAGGAGGAGGTGGTGGTGCGCGTCGGGTCGGCGATCGTCGAGCCGCTGTCGTCCCGCAGCAGGAAGAACAGCCCCACGGCCGCGGCCGCGAGCAGCAGCACGCCGGCGATCACCGAGGCGATGACGACGTTCTTCTTGCTGCCCTTCTGCGGCGGCTGGCCGTACCCGGGCTGGCCGTAGCCGGGCTGCCCGTAGGGCTGGCCGTACTGCTGCCCGTACTGCTGGTTCGGGTCGTACCCCGGCTGCCCGTACGGCTGCTGCCCGTACGGCTGCTGGCCGTACTGCTGCCCGTACTGCTGGTTCGGGTCGTAGCCGGGCTGGCCGTAGGGGGGCTGCTGCGGGAACTGCTGCGTCGGGTCGTAGCCCTGCTGCCCGTACTGCTGGCCGTACTGCTGGTCGGGCTGGGCGATCGGCGCGGTCTGGTCGCGATCGCCCGGCTGGCCGTACTGGCCCGGCTGGAACTGCGAGGTCGGCGGGGCCGGCTGCCCGAACTGGTGCGTCGGGTCGTCGGACTGCCCCCAGCCCTGCTGCCCGGGCTGCTCGCCCTGCGGGTCGTTGCCGCCCTGCGGCGGCGGATACGGCGGCTGGGACATGGTGCGGGCTCCTCGGTTCACGTGTCTGCGCTGGTCAGGCTAGGTCGGGCGGGAGGGGACGACCAGCACCGGCTGGTCACGGGACGGCTCCGTCCCGCCCCACCGCCGGCACCGCTCCCGCGGTCGGATGCGCCCACCGTGCCCGGGCCACTGCACCCTCACTTGGACGCGACTGGGACGCGGGCGCGAGCGCGAGCGGCTAGTCCAGGTCGGTGCAGTACGGCACCGTCCAGGCCTTCACCCGGCCGCCGCAGGTGGTGGCGTACTCCTCGTACTGCGACAGCGGCGGCGACTCCACGAACAGGTCGTCGCAGGACTGCAGGTCGCCGTCGAAGCAGCCCTGCGCGTAGCCGTCGAGGACCGGGTCGGGCCCGAGCTCGCCGGGCGGCACGGGCTCGGACTGCTCGACCGGGCCGACCACTCCCCCGCTGCCGCCGTAGTACCCCTCGGTGACGCCGCCGTAGAAGGCGTCGCCCATCGAGGCGCCCATCGCCTCGCCGGCCGCGCGGCCGACGTCGTCGGCGGCACCGCGGAGGACGAGCGCGCCCACGACGGCGGCGAGCAGCAGGCCCAGGACCACGCCACCGGCCAGCAGCGCGGCGGGCAGCACCCGCGACGGCGCGGGAGCCGCCGCAGGCGGTGCGGGGACGGCGACGGGGCGGCCCGCGGCGGGGTCCCAGGTCCCCCACGGCGTCCAGCCGCCGACGAACACGGTGCCGGGCACCGTGCCGTGGGCGTCGGGGGCGTACGGGTGGGTCACGGGGCCTCCTCGGACCGGGGCGGTCGCCGCACCGTAGGTGCCGCGGAGGCCGGGAGCGGGGCGCCGCGACCGGTCCTGCGGCGGGGACCCGTCCCACCGGGTCCTAGGGTCACGCGTGCAGCACCGATCCCACCGACACCACACGGGAGCCAGCGTGGCCACCGAGCAGGACCATCGCATCGAGCACGACTCCATGGGGGAGGTCCGCGTGCCCGCGTGGGCCAAGTGGCGGGCCCAGACCCAGCGCGCCGTCGAGAACTTCCCGATCTCCGGCACCCCCATCGAGCGCGAGCTCATCGCCGCCCTGGCCGCCATCAAGGGCGCCGCGGCACGCGTCAACGCCGACCTCGGTGTCCTCGACGGCGACGTCGCGCAGGCCATCGCCGACGCCGCCGCCGACGTCGCCTCCGGCACGTGGGACGAGCACTTCCCCATCGACGTCTTCCAGACCGGCTCCGGGACGTCGAGCAACATGAACACCAACGAGGTCATCGCCACCCTCGCCACCGAGGCGTCGGGCACGCCGGTGCACCCGAACGACCACGTCAACGCCTCGCAGTCGTCCAACGACGTGTTCCCCTCCGCCATCCACGTGGCGGCCACCCGCGCGATCGTGCGCGACCTCGTCCCGGCGCTGCGGCACCTGGAGGCCTCGCTGTCGCGCAAGGCCACCGAGTTCGCCGAGGTCGTCAAGAGCGGCCGCACCCACCTCATGGACGCCACCCCGGTCACCCTCGGCCAGGAGTTCGGCGGGTACGCCGCGGCCGTGCGCTACGGCGTGGAGCGGCTGGAGGCCTCGCTGCCTCGGATCGGCGAGCTGCCGCTGGGCGGCACGGCCGTGGGCACCGGCATCAACACCCCGCCCGGGTTCGCCGCCGCGATCATCGACAAGCTCGCCACCGAACTGGACCTGCCGCTCACCGAGGCGCGCGACCACTTCGAGGCGCAGAGCTCCCGCGACTCGCTCGTCGAGGCCTCCGGCCAGCTGAAGACGATCGCCGTCGGCCTGGTGAAGATCGCCAACGACCTGCGCTGGATGGGCTCGGGCCCCCGCACCGGCCTCGGCGAGATCCAGCTCCCCGACCTGCAGCCGGGCAGCTCGATCATGCCCGGCAAGGTGAACCCGGTGATCCCGGAGGCGACCATCCAGGTGGCCGCCCAGGTCATCGGCAACGACGCCGCGGTCACCTACGCCGGCACCACCGGCGTCTTCGAGCTCAACGTGACCCTGCCGCTCATGGCCCGCAACGTGCTCGAGTCGATCCGGCTGCTGGCCAACGTCAGCCGGATCCTGGCCGACCGCTGCGTCGACGGGATCGTGGCCAACGTCGAGCAGTGCCGGACCTACGCGGAGTCCTCGCCGTCGATCGTGACGCCGCTGAACAAGTACATCGGCTACGAGGAGGCCGCGAAGGTCGCCAAGCAGTCGCTGGCCGAGCAGAAGACGATCCGCCAGGTCGTGCTCGAGCGGGGCTACGTCGACCAGGGCAAGCTCACCGAGGCCCAGCTCGACGAGGCCCTCGACGTCCTCTCGATGACCCACCCGTGACCGTCCCGGGGTGGGCAGGGCGCCCGGCCCACCCCGGAGCGGGGACGGTCCCTGTCGTCGTGGTCGCCCGACGCCAGTAGCGTCGGGGCACCATGACCGAGACAGCCAGCACCCCCGAGGTATCCCTCCGCCACCCGGGGGGTGAGCTCCCGCTGCGCACGGTCCCGGCGACGGAGGGGTCCTCCGGGCTCGACGTCTCCAAGCTCCTCGCGACGACGGGGCAGGTCGCCCTCGACGTCGGTTTCGTGAACACCGCGTCGTGCACCTCGACGATCACCTACATCGACGGTGACGCCGGGATCCTGCGCTACCGCGGCTACCCGATCGACGCCCTCGCCGGGAAGGCCAGCTTCCTCGAGGTCACCTACCTGCTCATCTACGGCGAGCTGCCCACCGCCGACCAGCTGGGCGCCTTCGACGAGAAGCTGCGCCGGCACACCCTGCTGCACGAGGACCTCAGGCAGTTCTTCCAGGGCTTCCCGCGCGACGCGCACCCCATGCCGGTGCTGTCCTCGGCGGTCAGCGCGCTGTCGACCTTCTACCAGGACTCGCTGGACCCCTTCGACCCCGAGCACGTGGAGATCTCCACCGTCCGGCTGCTGGCCAAGCTGCCCACGATCGCGGCGTACGCGTACAAGAAGTCGGTCGGCCAGCCGTTCCTCTACCCGGACAACTCCCTCGGCCTGGTCGAGAACTTCCTGCGGATGACCTTCGGCCTGCCCGCCGAGCCCTACGAGGTCGACCCCGACCTGGCCTCAGCGCTGGACATGCTCTTCGTCCTGCACGCCGACCACGAGCAGAACTGCTCGACGTCGACCGTGCGGCTGGTCGGCTCCTCGCACGCCAACCTGTTCGCCTCGGTCTCGGCCGGCATCAACGCCCTGTTCGGCCCGCTGCACGGCGGGGCCAACCAGGCGGTGCTGGAGATGCTCGAGTCGATCCAGCGCGACGGCGGCGACATCGGCCGGTTCGTCGAGCGGGTCAAGAAGAAGGAGCCCGGCGTCAAGCTCATGGGCTTCGGCCACCGGGTCTACAAGAACTACGACCCGCGCGCGGCGATCGTGAAGCAGACCGCCGACACGGTCCTCGACAAGCTGGGCGGGGACAACGAGCTGCTCGACCTCGCCCGCCAGCTCGAGGAGATCGCGCTGTCCGACGACTACTTCGTCGAGCGCAAGCTCTACCCGAACGTCGACTTCTACACCGGGCTGATCTACCGGGCGATGGGCTTCCCGGTCCGGATGTTCACCGTGCTGTTCGCGCTGGGCCGGCTGCCCGGGTGGATCGCGCAGTGGCGGGAGATGATCGCCGACCCGACGACGAAGATCGGCCGGCCGCGGCAGGTCTACACCGGCGAGACCGAGCGGGCCTTCGTCCCGCTCGCCGAGCGCTGACCCGGGCGGCCATGGGCAGCGAGCCGTCCGGCGAGGACCTGCTGGTCCTGCCCCCGATCCCGCTGGCCACCGGGCGGCTGCTGCGCGACGACGACGACCGGCCGGTGCCGATCACCGCCGTCGAGCTGGTGGTGTCCACCGAGGACGGCGTGGAGCACCGCATCCCGCTCGTGGCGCGGCACGGCGCCTGGTGGCCGCCCGACCGCTGACCCTCCCGCGCATCTCCGCGGACGTGCACCGTGCACCTCCGCGGAACTGCACCGGGGCGCGTCCCCCGGGTGGGCGCATCCCCTCCCCCGCAGGGGTGAGACCCACCCTCCCGTCCCTCCTCCGGGTCCCCCGGACGGTCGATCTCACGGCGAGCGCTCCACGACGGAGCGCGGCCACGCCGATCGAGACGCCCCGGGGGACCCGCCGTGCCTGCACCACGCACGTCCGCACCCCCGCGGCGGGAGCTCACCGCCCGCGAGGCCGAGGCGCTGCGCGCGCTGCTGGCCGCCCGGGCCGGCGCCTCCGGTCCGCGCCCGGCCGCCCCGCGCCGGAAGACCCCGGCCAAGAAGCGCAGGAAGGCCGCCCGCCGCCGGCCCGCCGTCCGGACGCCGCGCGAGCGCGGCCCGTGGCGCACCCGGCTGCTCGTCGTCGGCCTGGCCACGCTGCTCGTGCCGGTCCTCACCGTCCTGCTCGCCCCGGCCACCTCGGCCCCCGGCTCGGCCACCGTGGCCGCCGACCCGGCGAGCCTGGCCCTGGCCGCGCGCAGCACGCTGCTGCAGGACGCCGACGCCTACCGCCGGCTGCAGGCGGAGGTCACCGCGCGCCGGGCCGAGCTGCAGGCGGCCGTCGAGGCCGAGCGGGCCGCGCGGGACGCCGTCGCCGCCGAGCAGGTCACCGTGGGCTCGGCCGCCGCCGACCTCTACCGCGCCTCCGCCGTCGGCCGGATGCCGGTCCTCGGCCTGGAGGCCACCACGCCGGGCACCGCGCCGGACGTGCTGTACGCGCAGGCCCTGGCCGACCGTGCCGCCGGCGAGCGGGAGGCCGCCGTGGTCCGCGCCGAGCGCGCCACGGCCGCCGCCCGGGTCGCCGCCGAGCGGGTGACCGCCGCGCAGGACGCCGTCGACGCCGCGGCCGCGCAGGCCCGCACCGTCCTGGCCGGCGTCCGCGACACCGTGGACGCCCTCGGCCCCGCCGTCGCCGCGCAGCTGGCCGCGCTGGACACCGTGCCGGCCGCCGGCGCGCAGCAGGAGCGCAACACCGCCGCGCTGCAGCGCTGGCAGGCCTCTCTCGCCGAGCTGGCCTCCGCCGGCATCGAGCCGCCACCGGCCGCCGCGCTGGCCGACCCCGCCTCGCTGCCCGACGGCTTCTCCCCCGCCCTCGACGCCGCCGGTCAGCCGGTGCCGGGCGTGGCGTGGGCCGTGGTCGGCAACCGGCCGGTCACCGTGCTGCCCGCCGAGACCGTCGCCGCGGTGAGCAGCGCCCTGTCGCGGCTGGGCCGCCCGTACTCCGCCGGCGCCACCGGCCCGGACGCCTTCGACTGCGGCGGGCTGACCGCCTCGGCCTGGCTGCTCGCCGGCTACGACCTGCCCGCCACCGCGGCGGGGCAGTGGGCGGCGGCCGCGGTCGTGCCCGCCTCGCAGCTGCAGGTCGGTGACCTCGTCGTCTCCGACGGCGGCGCCGACGTCGCCCTCTACGTCGGCGAGGGCCAGGTCGTGGGCGCCTCGGCGGCGACCTACCAGGTCGGCGTCCGCCCGCTGCCCGGTGACGCCCGCGCGGTGCGGGTGACCCTGCCCGCCCCGGCGACGCCGAACGCACCGCTGCCGCCCTCGGCGTCGGGTCGGGGTGCCTGCGGTGCCCTCCCGGCGCCGGCCGGCCCGGTCAGCCCCGCCTGGGGTGGCTGGTCCAACGGCCGCATCCCGGCCGAGGCGCTGTGCCCGGTCGCCCGCGGCCACGCCCTGCGCTGCGACGCCGCGGCCGGCTACGCCGCGCTGGGCCGCGCCTACGCGGCGGCGTTCGGCAGCCCGCTGTGCATCACCGACTCCTACCGGTCGATGGCCGCGCAGGCCGACGCGTTCCGCCGCAAGCCCGCGCTGGCCGCGGTGCCCGGGACGTCGAACCACGGCTGGGCGCTGGCGGTCGACCTCTGCGGCGGGATCAACGTCGCGGGCACGCCGCAGTGGACGTGGATGACCGAGCACGCCGGGCAGTTCGGCTTCGTCAACCCCGACTGGGCGCGGCCCGGCGGCGAGAAGCCCGAGCCGTGGCACTGGGAGTTCGGCCACTTCCTCTGACGGCCCCCTGCAGGGGCCCGCCGCGAGCCTGCGAGCGGTGGGGGGCAGGGGGTCCTTCGTCTACAGCCAGCGGAGGGTGGGCAGCGCGGTCCAGGGCAGGCGCACGCAGGCCTCCCCGGTCTCGCCGAGCCGCGCGGACACCGCGGCCGAGGCGCAGGCCAGCGGCCGCAGCGGCGTGACGACGACGTGCGGCTCGCTCAGACGCAGCCCCGCCTCGGCGATCCGGCCGAGCAACTGCTCCGGCGCGGCCAGCGCGGCCGAGGCGAGCATCGGGGCGCCGGGGTGCGACCACAGCGCCACCGGTCCCTCGACCCGCAGCACTCCCCCGGCCTCGGCGGCGCGGGCGGTGGCGGCGGTCCGGGTGCGGGTCACGACGGCGGCGTCGGCCAGGTCCGAGGGCGTCCAGGCGACCGTGCGGTCCCCGCGGCGGACGACGACCCGCCAGCCGACCGCGGTCTGCGCCGGGCCGGTCCAGTCGAGGACGGCGACCCCGGTGCCGGCCGCGGCGGCGTCGCTGACCGGGCGGGCGGCGACGAAGGCGGTGAGCGCGGCGGCCACACCGTCCTCGGTGGGGGCCACGCCGGCGTCGGTCATGTCCTCGGCGAGGTCGTGCAGGGGCACGCGCACGCGGCGCTCGTCCTCGGCGAGGACCAGCACCGGACCGCGGGCGGGGTCGGCGAGCACGGCGGCGCGCAGCCGGCCGGTGGCCAGGCCCGGCAGCACGGCGTCGGCGGCGGCGCGGACGTCGTCGACGGCGACCGGCGCCGGGCGGAGCCGGTGCAGGAGACCGGACGAGGGGCGACCGCGTGTCACGGGCGGCGACCGCCCAGGGTCGCGCGCAGGGCGGCCGGCAGGGCGGCCAGGCCGAGGACGCTGTCGAGCTCCGCGGCCGAGAGCCGCACGGGCAGGACGTCGTCGGCCCAGCCGGTCACGCGGCGCACGCGGGCGGCGGGACCGGGCCACACCGCGTCGCGGGCGGCGGCGACGTGCAGCTCGGTCAGGACGTCGGCGAGGTGGACGGCGGCGACCGGGTGCACGCCGGGCTCCTCCACGGCGGCGCGGACGACCACGGCCAGCAGCTCGCGGTCCTCCTCCGACAACCAGTGCGGGAGCAGGACGGCGGCCTCCGGCCCCTCGGTGGGCACGATGCTCACCGGACACCTCCCCCCGTCGGCGCGGCCGGTCCCGGCTGCCCGGCGCCGGGAGCGGCGGGGCGGCGGGGACTCGCGGTCACGCCCTCGATATCGGCAGGTCCGCGCCCGGATGGACCCGTCGGCGCGGGACTGCTGCGTTCCGTTTTACCGGGACGTCACTCGGACAACTCGGCGAGCCGGTCCTTCAGCGCCCGCTCGACCCGGTCGGCGTGCACGTTCATGTTGCGCACCGACGTGCCGAGGTCGGCCGAGACCTGCGTCTTGGTCTGCCTGCCCCAGGTGGTCAGGTACCAGGTCGCCCACCCCAGGACGTTGGGCTGCGCGGCCCGCTGGCTGCGCGCGGCGGTCGGGTCCGGCGCGCAGGCGGCGGTCAGCGCGTGCGAGAGCAGCGTCTGGTCGGCCTCGTCCATGATCTGGTCGGGCGCCTCGTGCGAGTCCGGCAGCAGCACCTCGGTGGCGTCCGGGCCGCCGTCGAGCGACTGCAGGTTGCGCAGCCCGTTGAGGGTGGCGACGGTCTGCGAGTTGCGCCGCAGCGTGGCCACGCTCTGCCCCATGTAGGCGGCCAGCTCGCGCTCGGTGGGCCGGCGCTGGTGCTCGGCCTGGAACGCGGCGATCGCCTTCTGCTGCCGGTTCTCGGTGTCGGCGGCGGTGCGGCCGTGGGCGTTGCGGCCCAGGTCGTGCACCCACTTGGACAGCTGGGTGGCGAGGAAGGCGCCGAACGGGACGCCCTTGGTCTCGTCGTACTGGCCGACCGCCTTGAGGATCCACTCGGCGACCTGCTGACCGAGGTCGTCGGGGTCGGGCAGGTGCAGCCGGATCGTGCTCATGTTGCGCTGCAGCCGCTTGAGGCTCAGCGGCTGGTAGTGCCGGCACAGGTCCTCGAGGAAGGCCGGCGGCAGGTCGCGCGGCGCGCGGCGGCGGACGCCGGCCTCCGCGCGCAGGCCCACGGTGGTGCAGTCGCGGCCGGCGCACCAGGCGCGGATCCAGTCGGCGAGCACCTGGCCCTGGCCGCACGGGCCGTCGACCCGGTAGAGGCCCTCGCCCTCGTCGTGGCTGACGGTCACGCCGTCGGGCAGGTCGGCCCGGAACTCGGCCAGCGGGAGGTCGCGGTCGACGCGGAAGTGCACCCGGTCGCGCGCGGTGATCGGGACCCGCGCGAAGCCCTCGGCCTCGGGGATGCCCCCGAAGACCAGCGGTGCGCGGGTGCCGGCCTCGGCCGGCTGGTCGGACGGGGAGGACTGCACTGCGGAGGTCACGGGTGCTCCTGGTCGATCGCGGGGAAGGCGACGGCGCGGTGAAGCGCTGGAACGGCCCTCCTGCAGGGGCCCGCCCCGAGCGTCAGCGAGGGGTGGGGGGGCAGGAGGGTCCTTCGTCAGACGGCGGCGAGCAGGGACGCGGGCACGGCGACGTCGACGTCGCGGTCGAGGCCGGCCTGCAGGAGGACCTCGGCGGCGGCGCGCTCGGCGGCGGCGGGCTCGGCGGTGTAGACCGGCATGTGGTCGTACAGGACCGTGAAGAGGTCACTGACGAAGGTGTAGGCGGCCTGCGCCTGCGGGGAGAAGCGCGCGATCGCCTCGCGCGGCCCCAGTTCGACGCCGACGGTGACGCGGACGACGCGCTCGTCCTTGCCCAGGCCGGTGACCGAGAAGGCGACCGCGGGGTGCGCGGCGGCGAGCGCGGCCAGCTCGGCCAGGCAGCGCCGGGTCGACCCGCGACGCGGCCGCAGCTGGACGTGGACGACGACGGTCTCGTCGGCCTGCTGGGTCTGTGCCGTAACGCTGTGCTGCATCCTCATCGCCCCCTGTGTCGTGCTCGGGGGCAACTCTGGCGCATGAGCGGACGGTGACGGGCACACAACTCGCCGTGCCCTGTGCAATCTGAGCGGCGACCTTCGTCAGGTTCTGCCCGGAGGAGGGGCCGCCCAGGTCGGGCGGGTCCGCGCATCGGCGAGTGTTGCCGAGCCGCGGACCCGCCGTCGGTGGCGTGTCGTCAGCGCGCCGGCGCCTCCGGCGAGGCGGCCCGCTCGCCGGCCGCGGAGACACGCGGCGCGGGGGCACCCGGGGCGGGGGTCCCCGTGTCGGCCTGCGGCGCGAAGGCGGCGAGGGCGCCGAGCGTGTCGGCGGTGACCTGGGCCGCGAGCAGGTTGGCCTCGGCGATCTGGCGGTAGACCTCCTCGCGGTGGATGGTCACCTCGCGGGGGGCCTTGAAGCCGAGCCGGACGGTGCCGCCGCGGACCTCGACGACGTGCACCTCGATGTCGTCGCCGATGCGGATCGTCTCGCCGACGCTGCGGGTCAGTGTGAGCACGGGTACCCCTCCATGGGTGTGTGTACGGCCTCCGTGGCGTGCCCGCCGGAGCGGGCCAGGACGGCGGGCGCCGTCCTCTCCCCTTATCGGCGCAGTGGGCGCCGGATGGGATGACGGCTGTCGGGCAGGACGACCTGGGTGGCCCGCCACGTGGCCGGGTCCACCACGATCGGCGCGCGCAGGTTCGCCGTCGCGGCCGCCGGCCCCTCGGCCGGCACGGTGACCAGGCAGAAGAACTGGGCGCAGGCCGGGTCGTCCAGGCCGAGCTCGGCGAGCGCGGCCGCGGGCAGGACGGGGTCGTAGTCCGGGAAGTACCGGGCCGGGGCGATGGCCAGGAACCGCGGACCGTCGGCGTCCAGGGACTGCAGCCAGAACAGCAGGCCGTCGCCGTCGGCGGTGACGAGCACGTAGTCCCGGTACTCGGGGAAGCCGGGCAGCGGGGACACCATGCCCAGCAGCGGCAGGGTGACGACGGGGGCGAGCGTCACCGCAGGAAGTCCGCGAGCGAGGGCTGGATGACCTGGGCGGTCGCCTGCAACGCCGCCTGGTAGCCGGTCTGCTGGAACTGCAGCTGCATGATCGTCTTCGGCAGGTCGACGTCCTCGACGTTGGTCAGCTGCTTCTTCAGGGCCAGCGACCGGTCGGTGTTGACCTGCGCGGCGTTGTCGACGCGCGCGGCGCGGGCACCGACGGTCGAGGCGGCGGTGAGCAGCCGGTCGATGGCGGCGTCGAGGTCGGTGAGGTCGTCCTGCACCGAGACGCCGGCACCGACGTCGGCGGCGATCTTCCCGACGACGGTGAACAGGTCGCTGCCGGGCGGGCCGAAGGCCTCGGGCCCGGTGGTGTCGATGCGGACCTGCTCGTCGTTGGAGATCCGCCGCTTGATCGGGACGACGCCGGTGCCGTCGGCGCTGCCGACGCCGACCCAGGTGCCGTCGGCCTCGTAGGCCTTGGTCCCGCTGGTGGCACCGCCGAAGACGGGGCGGCCGTCGACGTTCTCGTTGGCCAGGCCGAGCAGGCTGTCGCGCAGCGCCGCCACCTCGGCGGAGATGGCGGTGCGGGCCTCGGTGGTCATGGCGCCGTCGTTGGCGGCCTGGACCGTCAGGTCCCGCACGCGGCGCACCTGCGCGACCATCGAGGTCAGCGCGGTGTCGGTCGTCTCCATCCAGCTCTGGGCGTCGGAGATGTTGCGCGCGTGCTGGGCCGTGGCGGCCTGGTCCTTGCGGATCTGCATCGACCGGTTGACGGCGGTCGGCGAGTCCGACGGCCGGCTGACCACCTTGCCCGAGGTGAGCTGCTCCTGGAGCTTGCCCAGCTCGGTGAGGTTGCGGTTGAGCCCCTGCAGGGCCGTCTGCGAGATCGCCTTCTGCGTGATGCGCATCCCGGTCACCGACCCACGATGCCGGTGCGGCTGATCAGGGTGTCCAGCGCCTGGTCGATCGCGCTCACCATGCGGGCGGCGGCGCTGTAGGCGTGCTGGAACGACATCATGTTCGTCATCTCCTCGTCGAGGCTGACACCGGAGACCGACTCGCGGTCGGCCTCGACCTGCCCGGACACCACCGACTGGACCTCGACGTTGCGCGAGGCGACCGAGGACTCGACGCCCAGGGCCACCACGAGCCGGCGGTAGCCCGCGTCGAGGCCGGCCGGGTCGAGGCTCAGCTGGAAGAAGGCGTCGGCGTTGTCGCCGTCGGCCGACGGCTTGCCGCCGGTCGCGCCCGGGGCGGTGCGCGCCGCCGCGACCTGCTGGGGGGTGAGCGCGCGGAGGGTCAGGTTCGCCGCGGTGACCGCGGTGCCGCCGGCGCCGTCGTCGAACAGCGCCTGGCCCTTCACGCCGTCGAGGTCGTAGCCGGAGGTGTGCGCCGTGTTGAACGTCGTGGCCACCGAGCGGGCGAACTCGTCGAGTTGCGTGCGGTAGCCCGGGACCGTCCGGGTCAGCGCGGTGAGCTGGCCCGCGGCGGTGCCGCCGGTGCGCAGCGTCGAGCCGCCGGGCTGGGTGACCAGCCGCGGGGCGTCGGAGCCGATGCCGTCGGGGTTGTCGCTGCCGGCCAGCCGGACGCCGGTCACGGTCGTGCCGGCCACGAGGCTGGTGCCGCCGACGGTCACGTCGACGACGCCGTCGGCCCGCGGGACGCCCGCGGCGCCGATGGTCTGCGACAGCTGCAGGACGAGCGCGTCGCGGCGGTCGGAGAGCTCGTTGACCGGGAGGCCGGACAGCGTCGCCTGGCGGATCGCCCCGTTGAGCTCGGCGACCGAGGCGGCGGCGGTGTTGACGTCGGAGACCAGCGCCTGCAGGCCGTCGCGGGTCTGGTCCCACTGCTGGTCCAGCGCCGCGCGGGTGGTGCGGATGCCGTCGGCGAGGACGTCGAGCCGCTCGAGGACCTGGCTGCGCGAGGCGAGCGTCAGCGGGCTGTCCGACAGGTCGGAGAAGCCGGCCCACACGTCGGAGAGCATGCTCTGCAGCCCGTTGTCGCTGGGCTCGCGGAACGCGTCCTCCACCTGCGACAGCGCGTCGGCCTCGGCGGTCAGCCGCGAGGTGGTGGCGGTCTCCAGCTGGGCCCGCGCCTCGAGGAAGGCGTCGCGGACGCGCTGCACCCTGTCGGAGTCCACGCCGCCGTCGACCGCGGTGCTGACCGAGTGGATCGCCGGGACAGCGGTGCCGCCCATGGCGGTCTGCTCGACGCGCTGGCGGGAGTAGCCGGCGGTGTTGACGTTGGCGATGTTCTGGCCGGTGACGTCGAGGCCGCGCTGGGCGGCCCACAGCGCCGTCGACGCCGTGTTCAGGCCACTGAAGGTGCTCACAGGGCTCCGTCCAGGGTGACGGCACGGGAGGACCCGTGCTCGGAACGGCCGGTGGCGCCGTAGGTGCCGGCCGAGGGCTGGCGCACCGACAGCAGCGCGTCGCCGATGGCGGCGAGGCCGCCCTCGATGAGCTCCCGGTTGGCGTCGGAGAGGCTGCGCAGGTCGGTGACGAGGACCAGCAGCGCCTCGTGGTGCTTGGCGAGCAGGTCGTTCCACGGCGGCGGCGCGGCGTCGGCCAGCTGCCGCAGCGACGGGTTGACCCCGGTGCCCAGCCGGACGGCGATCGCCTCGGTGGCGGCGGCGCGCTCGACCTCGAGGACGCGCAGCTGGTCGAGGACCACCTCGATCTCGTGCGCGATCCGGGCCAGCCAGCGCGTCTTGCCCGACAGGATCAGGTACTGCTTCTCCTCTGCCTTGAACAGCAGCAGGTCGAGCAGCTCCTGCTCGCGCCACAGCAGCGTCGACAGGTGCTGGAAGTCCACGTCCGCCACCGCCTCCCTCGTGTCCCGGCGGGGCACCCCGCCGTCCGCGCCGTCGCGGTCAGTGCCATCGCGGTCAGACGGTCGGCACCGGGCAAGCGGCCCTCAAGCCGAGTTCCCAGGATTGGCAGGAGTTGTGCGTCCCGGACGCCGGGGTCCCTGCCGAGTAAGGGACCGTGCCAGCAGCCCGCTCCCCGGTGACCGACCGCACGGTCCCCGCGCGCCCCGCTCCCCCGCAGCCCACCGCCGTGCGGTCCGAGGCCGTGCGCTCGGAGGCGGAGGTCGAGGCGATCGTCACCGAGCACCTCCCGCTCTGCTCCTTCGCCGTGAACGCGGTGGCCTCGCGGATCTCCCTGCCCGGCCACGTCAGCCGCGAGGACCTGCTGTCCTGCGCGAAGGTGGCGCTGGTCGAGGTGGCCCGCCGGTTCGACCCGTCGGCCGGCGCCACGTTCGCCACCTACGCCCTCCCCCGCCTGCAGGGCGCCGTCCTCGACGAGCTGCGCTCGGGTGACTGGGCCAGCCGCTCGGTGCGCGCGGCCGCCCGCCGCACCGACGCCGCGGCCGACGCGCTGACCATCCGGCTGGGCCGCCCGCCGACGCGCGAGGAGCTCGCCGAGAGCCTGGGCGTGCGCCGCGAGGAGCTCGACGCGCTGCAGGTCGACGTCCACCGCGCCGTCATGGTCAGCATCGACGCCGAGGCCGGCGGCGAGGGCGGCACGCTGGACCTGCCCGACCCCGGCGAGTCCCCGGAGCGGGCGGTGCTGCGCGGCGAGCGGGCGCGGTACCTGCAGGACGCCATCCGCGCGCTGCCCGACCGGCTCGACGAGGTCGTGGAGCGCAACTTCTTCGGCGGAGAGTCCCTCACCGACATCGCCGCCGACCTCGGCGTCACGCTCTCGCGCGTCTCGCAGATGCGCGCTCGCGCGCTGACGCTGCTGCACGCGGCGATGAGCGAGGTGTGGGAGGGCCGGTCGGTGCCCGCCGACGGCGGCGTGCGCGCCCGCAACCAGCAGCGGCTCTACGTCGAGCGGGTCACCGGCCGCGCACCGGCCGAGCGCCCCCTGTCGACCATCCCCGCGCCGCGGCCGGCACCCGCGCGCGCCACCACCCAGGCCACCGCGCTGCGGTACGGCGTCGCCCGCCCGGCCTGAGCCGCCGGCCGCCGAGAGGACCCCCGATGAGCATCAAGCACGCCAAGCGCGTGACCTTCGTCTGCCCGATCCAGCCGACCGGCGGGCCGGAGGCGATCCACCAGGCCAGCCAGGTCCTCAACCAGCAGGGGGTGCGCAGCGACATCCTCTACCTGGGCGAGGCCAACGTGACCATCGCCAACGGCCGGGTGACGACGACGCCGCCGGCGGACAACCCCTGCCTGCGGGTCTACGAGCAGTACGAGCCGCGGGTGTGCACCGGCGCGCTGCTGCGGCGCCACCACCTCTTCGTGCTCCCCGAGGTCTACGCCTCCAGCCACCGCGCCCTCGCCGGCGCGAGCGTCGCCGTCTGGTGGCTGTCGGTGGACAACGTGCACGTCACGCACAACCCGGTTGAGCTGCGCGCGCTCATGGCCGCCACCTCGCTGCGGCACTTCCACCAGAGCGAGTACGCCGCCGACTTCCTGCGCGGGCACGGCGTGCGCACCAGCATGCCGCTGTTCGACTACACGACGCCGGAGTTCACCTCCCACGAGCCGCAGGGCCCCGGCCCCGAGGCCGGCATCGCCTACAACCCGGTCAAGGGCGCCGACCTGTCCGCGGCCTTCTTCGCCGGCCACCCCGAGCACCGCGCGGTCCCCATCCAGGGGATGACCAAGGCGCAGATCGTCGACCTGCTGCGCCGGACGTCGGTCTACGTCGACTTCGGCCACCTGCCGGGCAAGGACCGGCTGCCGCGCGAGGCGGCCGTGAGCGGCTCGATCGTCTTCGTGCGCAGGGCCGGCGCGGGGCTGTTCGCCGAGGACTTCCCCGTCCCCGACTTCTTCCGCTTCGACGACGCCGACGTGCACTCCGGCGAGCTGGCCCGCCGCGTGGCCGCCGTGCAGGCCGACCCCGCCGGCTACTGGGACCAGCAGGAGACCTTCCGCCGGGCCGTCCGGGGCGAGCGCGACGAGCTGTACGCGCAGGTCCTGGCGCTGCGCGGCCGGCAGCAGGCGGCCTGACCGCACCTGCTCACGACGACAGAGGGGCGGAGCTCGTACGAGCTCCGCCCCTCTGTCGTCCGCGCGTCCTCAGGCGCCGATGCGGTCGGCCCGGGAGCGCACGTCGCGCGCCTTCTGCCAGGCCGAGAGCCACAGCTCGGCGGTGTGCTCGGTGAGGTGGCGGGCCAGGACCACCTCGCGCGCGGTGGCGGCCTGCTCGCGGCGCCAGTCGGGGTCCTCGACGGCGCGGGTGAGGGCGGTGGCCCAGTCGCGCGGGCGCTTGGCGCGGTACCCCAGACCGAGGCGCTCGTACTCGGGGCTGGGCGAGCGCACGGAGAACACGCCGCGCGCGGAGTACTCGAGCACCTTCAGCCAGCTCTTGCAGGCGTTGAAGGTGTCCAGGCGCAGCGGCGCGATGCCGACGTCGAACCGCTCGCCGAGGGCGGCCGCGTAGCCGTCGACGTCCATGACCCAGGGGATCTCGACCGGCGCGTCGGTCAGCCGGAGCAGCTCCTGGGCGTTGCCGGCCTGGCCCAGGATCGCCAGCCGGCTGCGACCGGCCGTGCGGTCGAGCGCCTGCTGCATGCCGGTGCCCATCTCCTGCAGGTCGTACGGGTGGCTGCCGACGGTGCCCGCCCAGCCGACGGTCACGACGTCGGGCTCGCGCTCGTAGGCCGGCGGCAGCTCGGCGGTGCGGCGCGGGATGGCGTTCGGGACGACCATGCCGCGCCCGCGGGGCGCGAACTGCAGGAGGTTGGGCGTGGAGCAGGTGAGGAAGTCCGCCTCGCGGGCGATCGCCTCGGCGATCCGCCCGACACCGCGGCGCACGAGGACCTCGTGGCCCTGGTGGCCCGGCGGCAGGGCGGTCAGGTGGTCGTCGATCTCGACGACGACGGCGACGCCCTGCGCCTGCAGCAGCCGCAGGCAGTCGAGCATCTCGCGGGTCTTGGGCAGCTGGAGGACGACGACGTCGGCGCCCTGGGCGTCGACCTCGCGGACCACCAGCGGCCCGTCCGGGTTCGCCGGGTCGGGGGCCATGACCGTCTTCAGGCCGCGCTGGACGGTCACCTCGACGTCCAGGCCGGCCTCCTGCACGGCCCGGGCCGGCTCGGCCATGCGGTGGTAGAGCGAGCCGGTGAACACGGTCGTGGTCAGCAGCACCTTCATGGGAGGGCACGTCCTCACCGCGCTCCACGGGAGCGCTGGGTCGCGGGGCCCGGCGGCGGGGCCGGCCGGGCGGGGGGACTGAGGGTCAGGGGCGTCCGGTTCCGGACGTCTCCCCCGGGCCGCTCCACGATCCCGGCGGCGTCGCGCCGCCGTCCCCCGCGCTCCCGGGACACGCCGCCGGGCGCCCCGCCCGTCACACCCGTCCGTCGCGCCCCGGTCCGGCTGCACCCCGGCCGGGGGACGCCGACGGAGAAAAGTGCCGCGTTCGCCTCAAGGTCGGGACCGGCCCGGCCGTAGACCCGTGTGCACGACCGCAGCACGGATGCAGCGGAAACCGAACGGCCCGATTCCAAGGAGGAACACCATGGGTCTGCGCGTCAACAACAACATCGCCGCGTTCAACGCCTACCGGAACCTGTCGACGACCGACGGGGCGATGAGCAAGTCCCTGGAGAAGCTCTCCAGCGGCCTGCGCATCAACCGCGCCGCCGACGACGCGGCCGGTCTGGCCATCTCCGAGGGCCTGCGCTCGCAGATCGGTGGCCTCAAGGTCGCCGTCCGCAACGCCCAGGACGGCATCTCGGTCGTCCAGACCGCTGAGGGCGCTCTCACCGAGACGCACTCGATCCTGCAGCGCATGCGCGACCTCGCGGTGCAGGCGGCCAACGACGGTGCCCTCAGCGACACCGACAAGGCCAAGGCCGATGCCGAGTTCTCGGCGCTGAAGGACGAGCTGGACGACATCGCCAGCAAGACCACCTTCAACGGCACCAACCTGCTCAGCGGCTCCTACTCGTCCAAGGCCTTCCAGGTCGGGTCGAACGCCGGCGAGACGCTCTCCGTGAGCATCTCGAGCATGCAGGCCTCGTCGCTCGGCGCCTCCGGCTCCATCGCGACGGCGTCGGGTGCCTCGGCCGCGATCAGCGCCATCGGCACCGCCATCGGCAAGGTCTCCGAGCAGCGCGCCGCGCTCGGTGCCGTGCAGAACCGCCTCGAGCACAAGATCAACAACCTGAACGCCACCGTCGAGAACCTGACCGCGTCGGAGAGCCGCATCCGCGACACCGACATGGCCCAGGAGATGGTGTCCTTCACCCGGTCGCAGATCCTGTCGCAGGCCGGCACGGCGATGCTGGCACAGGCGAACCAGAGTTCGCAGGGCGTCCTGCAGCTGCTGGGCTGACCTGGCTCGTAGCACCTAGCACCACCAGCACCACCCGGTGAGGGGGGAGGCCCAGGCCTCCCCCCTCACTGCACACCCGGGGGCTGTCACACCCGCCCCACCCGACCCCGCCCCAGGAGGCACGACGATGGCGAGCCTGAGCGTCGACGGCCTGGTCTCCGGCCTGGACACCACGAGCCTGATCTCCCAGCTCGTCGCCGCCGAGGGGACCGTCCAGACCCAGCTCAAGACCCGGCTGAGCGAGACGAAGGACGCCGCCGCGGCCTACCGCGGGATCAACACGAAGATCGACGCGCTGCGCTCGGCCGCGGAGAACCTCGGCAAGGACGCCACCTGGACCGCCGCGAAGGCGACCAGCTCGAGCACCGCCGTCGCCGTCGCCGTCACCGGCACGCCGCAGCCCGGCTCGGTCACCTTCACCGTCAACGAGGTCGCCACCGCCCACGCCCTGGTGGGCGGCACGACGCAGTCCTCGACCACGACGGCCGGCGCGTACGGCGACCTGACCGTCTACGGACCCGACGGCACCACCGTCAAGGGCACCATCGTCGTCGGCTCCGGCTCGCTCACCGACACCGCGGCCGCCATCAACAAGAGCGCCCTCGGCCTCAACGCCACCGTCCTGCAGACCTCGCCGGGCCAGTACACGCTGCAGGTCAGCGCCAAGGCCACCGGCAAGGACGCCGCCTTCTCGCTCAGCGGTGACTTCGACCCGCTGCGCCAGGGCACGGACGCCAAGATCACCCTCGGCGACGCGGCCTCGCCGCTGAGCGTCACCTCGAGCACCAACACCTTCACCGGCCTGATCCCCGGCGGCACGCTCACGGTCAGCGCGAAGAGCACGACCCCGGTGACCATCGACGTCCAGCCCGACCCCGACGCCGTCGCCGCCAAGGTGCAGGCCTTCGTCGACGCCGCCAACGCCGCGCTCACCGAGATCGAGCGGGAGTCCGCCAACGGCGCGGAGTCCACCGCCAGCCTGCGCGGCGACAGCAACCTGCGGCGGCTCACCGACCAGGTGCTCACGGCCGTGTCCGACGTCGTCGCGGGCCTCGGCTCCCCCGGCACCTTCGGCGTCCAGCTCACCCGCGACGGGAAGGTGTCCTTCACCAAGGACACCTTCCTGACCAAGCTGCAGGCCGACCCCGCCAAGGTGCGGGAGGTGTTCGCCGGCGTCTCCACCGACGGCGGCCCCGACGGCGTCGCCGCCCGCATGCAGGTGCTGGCCAAGCAGGTCACCGACTCCACGACCGGCTCGCTGACCCTGCTGGCCAAGGGCCGCGACGCCCTCGCGACCGACCTCGAGGGCCGGATCGCCGACTGGGACCTGCGCCTGGCCGCCCGCAAGGCCGCCCTGACCAAGCAGTTCACCGCGATGGAGACCGCGCTCAACTCGCTGCGGAACCAGTCCTCCTGGCTCTCCGGCCAGCTGGCCTCGCTGCCCTCGTCCTCCTCCTGATCCCGCACCTCCTGATCCGCCCGCTCCCCCGACCCCGATCCAGGAGCTCCCGATGACCGCCGCCTCCCTCCGCTCCCGCTACCTCGGCGACGCCGTGGCCACCGCCTCGCCGCAGCAGGTGCTGGTGATGCTCTACGACCGCCTCGCCCTCGACCTCGAGCGCGCGCAGACGGCACTGGCCGCGGGCCGCCGCAGCGACGCGCGCGAGCAGGTCCGCCACGCCCAGGAGATCGTCTTCGAGCTGCTCGGCAGCCTGCGGGTCGACGCCTGGGAGGGCGGCCCCCGCCTCGCCGCGCTCTACAACTGGCTGATCGCCGAGCTCAATCAGGCGATGGTCAAGCAGGACGCCGGCCGGATCGCCTCCTGCCTCAAGGTCGTCGAGCCGCTGCGCGACGCCTGGCGGCAGGCCGCCCTGAGCCTGGCGGCGGGCACCGCGGCGGGCACCGCATGACCGCGGCGCACTCCGCCGACGAGCAGCGCCGCGCGGAGTGGACCACCGTCCTCGAGGAGATGGAGGTCGAGGTCCTCGACGCCGAGCGCTCCATCCGCGGCAACCGCGCGGAGGAGATCGCCGCGTGGGGCCGGCGCATGGCCGACTGGACGCCGCCGTCGGTGCTGGGCCCGGTGCCCACGGACCTGCGCGAGCGGGCCGCGCGGCTGCTGCAGCACCAGCTCGCCGTCGCCGAGGAGCTCGTCGAGCGCATCACCCAGTCCCAGCGCCAACGCGACGTCGCCGCGCGCATGGCCTACCGCCCCCGCCCGGTGGCCGCCTTCATCGACAGGGCGCTGTAACCCGTTCGGCACATCTCGACAACGCACCGACCCGGCCGGGTCCGCCTCAGGGCGGGCCCGGCCGTCGTCGTCTCCAGGGAGAACCGGCCTCCCGCGCGCGGATGGCGGCTCGTGTGGCAGCACCGTCTCCACCGGCCCCGTCCGGCCCGTCCGCGCCATTCGTCACACCCGTCCCCGGTGTCACGCGGAGTGGTCAAGGTGTGACGGAGCGCTGCCGATGCCACCCCTGCACGGACAGCACAACCTCGCCACGGATCGGCGGCCCCTCCCCTGCGCTCGCGCGCGGGGGTCGACGACGTACCCGGAGGCCAGTCGTGCCCTGCCGTCCTGCCCGCCGGCGGTCCGCCCGATGATCAGCGACGTCACGATGACCACGCTGCACGCGGCGCTGTCCGGCCTGGCCCAGCGCCAGCGCGTCACCGCGGACAACATCGCCAACGTCCAGACCCCGGGCTTCCTCGCCGGCCGGACCGACTTCGAGTCCTCGCTGCGCACCGAGCTGCGCCAGGGGAGGACGCCCACGGTCTCCGGTGGCTCCATCGCCCGCTCCCTCGAGCCCACGCGTGAGGACGGCAACAACGTGAACCTCGACAGCGAGACGGTCATCGCGACCGAGACCGGCCTGCGCTACCAGTTCGCCCTCACCGCGCTCGACGGCAAGTACAGCGGCCTGCGCACGGCGCTGAGGACGTCCTGACGTGTTCGACAGCCTCGACATCTCCGGGTCCGGACTGTCGGTCCACCGCCGCTGGATGGACGCCGTCTCGGACAACATCGCCAACATCAACACGGTCAGCTCGACCGACGGCGAGGCGTTCAAGGAGCGCATGGTCGTCGCGCAGGCCGTGGACTACGGCTCCGGCGAGGGCGGCGTGCGCGTCGCTCGGGCCGAGTTCGGCAGCGGCGAGGGCCGGCTGGTGTACGAGCCCGACCACCCGCTGGCCGACTCCGAGGGCTACGTCCGCTACCCGGACATCGACCTCGGCGACCAGATGACCCAGCTGATCATGGCCCAGCGCGGCTACCAGGCGAACCTGGCGTCCCTGGAGCGGGCGACCACCGCCTACCAGGCCGCCCTCCAGCTCGGGAAGGGCTGAACGTGACCTCCCCCATCGGCGGCATCTCGATGCCCACCATCCCCGGTATCGGCGCGCTCGGCGGCATCTCCGACGTCGGCCAGGTTGCCCCCGCGGCCACGCCGGGCAGCGCGGACGGCTTCGCCGCGGCGCTGACCGGCGCGCTCGACGAGCTGGGGAGCCTGCAGTCCTCGAAGGACCAGCTCGCGGTGCAGGCCGCCACCGGCGACCTGCGCGACGTGCACGACTACATGATCGCCGCGCAGGAGGCCTCCGTGGCGACGGAGATGGTCGTGACCATCAAGAACAAGGCCGTTGAGGCCTTCACCGAGATCATGAGGATGCCGGTCTGATGCCTGCCGCACTGGCGGGGCCGCTGGCGAAGGTGCGCAGCACCCTCGCCACGATCAGCCTGGGCCAGAAGGTCGTCATCGGCCTCCTGGTCGCCGGGCTGGCGCTGGGCGGCTTCTTCTTCTACCGCTGGATCACGACGCCGACCATGGCGCCGCTGTTCTCCAACCTGGCCTCGGCCGACGCCTCGGCGATCGTCGACGAGCTCAACGCCTCCGGCACCGCCTACGAGCTGGCCGACGGCGGCCAGACGATCCTGGTCGCCAACGACGCCGTCTACGACCTGCGGCTGCAGATGAGCGGCAAGGGCCTGCCGGCCGGCTCCGACACCGGCTACGCGCTGCTCGACGAGCAGGGCATCACCACCAGCGAGTTCCAGCAGCAGGTGCAGTACCAGCGCGCCATCGAGGGCGAGCTGTCCAACACCCTCGAGGCGCTCGACGGCGTGCAGACCGCCGTCGTCCACGTCGCGCTGCCCGAGGACGAGGTGTTCGCCAGCGACGAGGGCGAGCCGACGGCGTCGGTCCTGCTGGACCTGACCCCGGGCACCCAGCTCGCCGGCGAGCAGATCCAGTCGATCACCAACCTGGTGTCCTCGAGCATCGAGGGGATGGACCCCGAGCAGGTCACCGTCTCCGACTCCACCGGCCAGCTGCTGTCGGCCGCCGGGCAGGGCGTGACGTCGGCCTCCGGTGACGCGCGCTCGCAGATGGAGACCGACTACGAGACCCGGCTGGCGGCCAACGCCCAGGCGATCCTCGACACCGTCCTCGGCCCCGGCAACGCGCGGGTCGCCGTCCGCGCCGACCTGGACATGTCCCAGCGCGACAGCACCGCGACGACCTACGGCTACACCGAGGGCACGCCCCCGGTGTCCGAGCAGACCTCGCGGGAGCAGTACACCGGCGACGGCACCGCCGTGGGCGGCGTGCTCGGCCCGGAGAACACCGCGGACGCCGCGAACGGCACCGGCGGCGGCACGTCGGACTACTCGACCGAGTCGTCGACGGCCAACAACGCCGTGGACCAGACGGTGACCAACACCGTCAGCGCGCCCGGCGAGGTCAACCGGCTCACCGTCGCCGTCGTCCTCAACGACACCGTCGCCGGCGGCCTCAACCAGGCCCAGGTGCAGGGCCTCATCGGCAACGCCGTCGGCCTGGACCCGGCGCGCGGCGACGGCATCAGCGTCGCCTCGCTGGCCTTCGACACCACGGCCGCCGACCAGGCCGCCGCGGAGATGACCGCGGCCCGCGAGGCCGAGCAGCAGGCGCAGATGTGGTCGCTGATCAAGAACGGCGCCATCGGCCTGGGCATCGCGCTGCTGGTCCTGGTCGTGTGGCTGCGCTCGCGCCGCCGCGACGACGACGACGAGGACGAGGACGACGAGCCGCTGGAGCTCGACGAGGGCCTGATCGCGGAGCTGGAGCGGCTGCGGGTGTCCAGCTCGCGCGACGACACCGCCGTCCTGGACAACCGGGCGCTGGAACTGGAGGCCGCGGAGCGGCAGCGGGTGCGGGGGGAGATCGCCACGATGGTCAGCGAACGTCCGGACGAGGTGGCGCAGATGCTGCGCGGCTGGCTGAGTGATGTGAAGTGACCGAGCTCGCGAGGTCACTCATGGGTATCGCGACCTGCGGAGCAGGTCCTACGAGCGCCAGCGAGGAGGAGCTGTGACGCTCGCATCCGTGGAGCAGCTGGTGGGCGCGGGCGGGACCAACCTGCCCGCCCTGCCGCCGGCTCTGCCCCGTCCCGAGATGCCGGGCCTGCGCAAGGCCGCCGTCTTCCTCGCCCAGATGAGCAAGGAGGAGGCCGGGCTGCTGCTGTCCAAGCTGCGCCCGCGCGAGGTCGAGGCCCTCACCCGCGAGATCATGAAGCTCGGCTCGGTCGAGCCGGCCGACGTCGACGGCGTGCTCAGCGAGTTCCACGAGCTCATGGCCGCGCAGCGCTTCGTCGGCCGCGGCGGCGTCGACTTCGCCCGCGAGATCCTGGCGGCCGGCCTCGGCGAGGACAAGGCCGAGGGCATCCTCGCCCGGCTCAACGTCGTCTACACCGAGGTGCCCTTCGCCTCGCTGCGCAACGCCGACGTCCGCCAGCTGGTCACCTTCCTCAAGGACGAGCACCCGCAGGTCATCGCCCTGGTGCTGGCCCACCTCTCGGCCGCGCAGTCGGCCGAGGTGCTCTCGGGCTTCTCCCCCGAGCAGCAGGCCGAGGTGGCCCACCGGATCGCCACGATGGACCGCACCTCCCCGGAGATGGTCCGCCTGGTGGAGGAGGAGCTCGGTCGCCGGATGGGCTCGCTGCTCGCCCACCAGGACATGTCCACCGTCGGCGGCGTCGAGACCCTCGTCGAGATCATCAACCGCTCCCCGCGGCCGACCGAGCGCTCGATCCTCGAGTGGCTCGACACCTCCGACCCGGAGCTCGCCGAGCAGGTGCGCGCGCAGATGTTCGTCTTCGAGGACATCACCACCATCGACGACCGCTCGATGCAGCTGGTGCTGCGCGAGGTGGAGGCCAACGACCTGGCCACCGCGCTCAAGGGCGTGCGCCCCGACGTCCGCGACAAGGTGGTGCGGAACCTCTCCGAGCGCGCCGCGGAGAACCTCGCCGAGGAGATCGAGCTGCTCGGCCCGGTCCGCGCCCGCACGGTCGAGGAGGCCCAGGGCAAGATCGTCGCGGTCATCCGCACGCTCGAGGAGCAGGGCGTCGTGACCATCTCGCGCGGCGGGGACGATGAGTTCGTCGCCTGACGTGCGGCGGGAGTCGGTGCTGCTGCGCGGGGCCTCGGCCACCGCGGCGGCGCCCTACCGCTCGGTGCCCGGGACGACGGTGCCGCCGCGCCCGCGGCCGGCGCCGCAGCCGGCCCGGCCCTCCCCCGTCGTGGCCACCGCGCCCGAGGTCGTCGTCGAGCGGCGGGGCACCGTCCGCCGCGCCGCCGACGTCCCCGTGCCCAACGGCCGGGGCGTCCGGCGGCTCGGCGACGTCTACGCCGAGGAGCTCGCCCGGCTGCGCGAGTTCGCCCGCGCCGAGGGGCACAGCGCCGGCTACGCCGAGGGGCTCGCCGAGGCCGGCCGGGTCGTCGCGCAGGCCGAGGCCGAGGCGGCCGCCCGGCTGGCCGACGTCCAGGCCCGCTGGGAGCGGCGGATGGCCTCGGCCACCGCGGCCCTCGGTGCCGCCGTGTCCGCGCTGGACGCCGCCGCGGTGCCCACCGCCGAGGACGTCCGCGAGACCGTCCTCGACGGCGTGCTCACGCTGCTGGAGGAGCTGCTCGGCCGCGAGGTGTCGGCGTCGACCACCGCCGGGCTCGACGCGGTGCGCCGGGCGCTGACCCTGCTGCCCTCCGACGCCCCGGCCGTCGTCCGGCTGCACCCCGACGACCTCGCCGAGGTCCCGGCGCACGCTCTGGCCGCGCTGCCGGCCTCGGTCACCGTCGTCGGCGACGAGGCCGTCGAGCGCGCCGGCGCGGTCGCCGAGTGCGGCACCCGCCGGGTCGACGCCCAGCTGTCGACGGCGCTGGCTCGGGTGCGGGCGGTGCTGTCGGGCGGGGGCACCACCTGATGAGCACCGCAGCGCTGATCGCGCGCGCCCGCCGCGCCGCCCGCCCGCAGCTGACCGGCTCGGTGGTCGGCGCGATGGGGCTCACGCTCACCGTCGAGGGCGTCGCCGCCGCCGTGGGGGACCTCGTCGAGGTCGACCCGGGCCCGCGCGGGCTCATGGCCGAGGTGGTCGCCGTCTCCCGCGACCGGCTCACCTGCATGCCGCTGGGCGAGCTCGGCGGCGTGCACGCCGGCGCCCCGGTCCGCAACACCGGCATGCCGCTGCAGGTGCCCGTCGGCGAGGCGCTGCTCGGCCGGGTGCTCGACGGCCTCGGCCGGCCGGTCGACGGGCACGGCCCGCTCGGCGCCGGCAGTGGTGGCGGCATCGACTGGGTCGACCTGGCCAGCGAGACGCCGCACGCGCTCTCCCGCCGCCGGGTGGACGAGGCGCTGCCGGTCGGCGTCCGCGCGCTGGACACCCTCGTGCCGGTCGGCAAGGGCCAGCGGCTGGGCATCTTCGCCGGATCCGGCGTCGGCAAGTCCACGCTGCTCGCGCAGATCACCCGCGGCACCGAGGCCGACGTCCGCGTCATCGGGCTGATCGGCGAGCGCGGCCGCGAGGTCAAGGAGTTCCTCGAGGAGAACCTCGGCCCGGAGGGCATGGCCCGCACCGTCGTCGTCGTCGCCACCTCCGACGAGCCGCCGCTGGTGCGGCTCAAGGCCGCGTTCGTGGCCACCCGCATCGCCGAGGGCTTCCGCGACCAGGGCCGCGACGTGCTGCTGCTCATGGACTCGATCACCCGCACGGCCATGGCCCAGCGCGAGGTCGGCCTGTCCGCCGGCGAGCCGCCCGCCACCCGTGGCTACCCGCCGAGCGTCTTCGCGATGATGCCGCGGCTGCTGGAGAAGGCCGGCCCCGGCGCCACGGGCTCGATCACCGGCCTCTACACCGTGCTCGTCGAGGGCGACGACCACAACGAGCCGATCGCCGACACCGCCCGCTCCATCCTCGACGGGCACGTGGTGCTCACCCGCAAGCTCGCGACCACCGGCCACTTCCCCGCCATCGACGTCCTGGAGTCCATCTCCCGGGTCGCCGGCGCGGTGGTGTCGCCGGCCCGCATGGCCGACGCCCGCGAGGCCCGGCGGCTGCTCGGCGCGCTGCGCGACGTCAAGGAGCTGGTGGAGATCGGCGCCTACCAGGCCGGCAGCGACCCCCTGGTCGACCGCGCCCGGGCGCTGTCGCCCGTGCTCGACGCCTTCCTGCGCCAGCCGCTGGAGGACCGCACCGCCCCCGACGACGCGTGGTCGATGCTGCACCGGCTCGTGACGGCCGGCTGACGTGGGCAAGCGGGCCGGCTTCCGGCTCGAGCCGGTGCTGCGGGTGCGCCGCGCCGCCGAGCAGGCCGCCGAGCGGGCCGCCGCCGACGCCGCCGCCGCGGCCCGCGAGGCCGAGCGCCGCGCCGAGGAGCAGGCCGCCGCCCTCGCCACCCGGGTGCCGCCGGCGTCGTCCCCGGCACACGTCTTCCTCGCCGCGATGGTCGCATCGGCCGCCGCGGCTGCCGATGTGACAGCTGCACGGGCGACGGCGCAGGCCTCGGCCGAGCAGGCCGGGCTGCTGCGCGCGCGGTGGACCGCCGCCGCCCAGCAGACGAAGGCGCTGGAGAAGCTGCGCGAGCGGCACCTCCTCGCCCAGCACCACGCCGAGCTCTCCGCCGAGGAGCGCGCGGTCGACGACCTGGTCACCGCCCGGCACGCCGGGGCCGACAGCGAGGGACGAGAGGAGGAGCCGTGGAGGGACTGACCGCGGTGCAGGGCCGCATCGCCGAGATCCAGAACCGGATCCTCACCCTCGCCTCGGCGTCCTCGACGTCCACCTCGGCCGCCTGGTCGACCGCGGCCTCCGCCGCCGGGCTGACCGGCACCGCCGCGACGAGCGCGACCGCCGCTCCCGCGACGGCCGGCAGCGGCCCCGAGGCCCGGGTCGTGGCCGCCGCGGAGCGCTACCTCGGCGTCCCCTACGCCTGGGGCGGCACCGACCCCTCGGTCGGCCTGGACTGCTCCGGGTTGGTGCAGCGCGTCTTCGGCGACCTCGGCATCGACCTGCCGCGCACGAGCTCCCAGCAGGCCACCGCCGGCACCCCGGTCGCCGGCCTCGCCGAGGCCCGCCCCGGCGACCTCGTGTTCTTCGACAACTCCCCGTCGCGCCCGGGCATCGACCACGTCGGCATCTACGTCGGCGACGGCAAGATGATCGCCGCGCCGCAGGAGGGCGACGTCGTCAAGGTGCAGGACGTGGGCGACCCGACGCTCATCCGCCGGGTGCTCCCTCCCTCGACCGCCGCCCCGTCGGCGCTCCCCGCAACCGGCGGCTCCGGGCTGGCCGGCGTCCCCTACGCCGACCTGTTCACCGCCGCCGGCGCCCGGCACGGCGTCGACCCCGCGCTGCTCGCCGGCGTGGCGAAGGTGGAGTCCGGCTTCGACCCCGCCGCCGTGTCGTCGGCGGGCGCCACCGGCCTCATGCAGTTCATGCCGGCGACCGCCCGGGGCCTGGGCGTCGACGCCACCGACCCGGCGTCGTCGGTCGACGGCGCCGCCCGCTACCTGCGCCAGCTCACCGACCGGTTCGGCTCGACCGACCTGGCGCTGGCCGCCTACAACGCCGGTCCCGGCACGGTCGCCCGCTACGGCGGCATCCCGCCCTACGCCGAGACCCAGTCCTACGTCCGCAAGGTCACCAGCGCCGCGGAGGCCTACTCGTGACAGCACCCGTCCTGACCGCCACCCCCGCGGCCGCGCCCGCCCCCGCGCCGGCGTCCGGCTCCGACCCCGGCTCGGCCGCCGGCTTCGCGTCCGCCCTCGACGACGCCGTCGCCGAGCGCCCGGCCGCCGACCGCCCGCCGGGCGACCGCGGGGTCGGCCGCGACGGCGACCGCCCCGGCCGCGCCGTGGGCCGCGACGGCGACCGCCCCGGCCGCGCCCTCGGCCGCGACGGGGAGCCCGGCCGCCCGGAGGCTCCCGGCGACGACGCCACCGCCGACGGCGCCACGCCGGCCGCCGTCGATCCCCCCGCCGTGCCCGGTGCGCTCCCGGCCGGGTGGGCGCTGGCCCTCGCGCTGGGCACCACCGTCCCGACCGCCGCTCCCCCGGCCGCCGGCGCACCCGCTCCCGGCGCGCCCGCCGTGCCGGAGGCCGTTCCCGACGCGGCCGCCGCGGTGCCCGGTCCCGCCGCCGCGCTCCCGCAGGCGCTCCCCGCCGCGGCCGCCGGCGTCCCCGCCCCGGCCGGTGCCCCGCTGCCGCAGGGCGCCGTCCCCGCCGCGCCGGTGCCGGTCCCGGCGACCGTGCCCGCGACCCCCGGCGCACCCGTCCTCCCCGAGGGTCTCGTCGTCGTCCGGGCCGCCGAGCCGGCACCCGCAACCGCCACGACGAGCGCCGTGCCCGTCCTCGCCGAGCCGCTGCCCCCGGTCCCGGTGGCCGCGGCCTCCGGCGGCACCGCCGACGCGGGGACCCGGGAGCAGGACCGCGGCACGGCGGACGTGCCCGTCCCGACCGCCGCGACCGCCGCACCGGCAGCCGCCCCGGCTCCCGCGGCGACGGCCGCGGCCGCTCCCGCCGCCCGGGCCGACGTCCCGCAGCAGCCGGTGGCCGCCCAGGTCGCCCCCGCCGTCGCCACGCTCGCCTCCGGGCCCGACGGCACGCACACCATGACGCTGGTGCTCACGCCGGAGACGCTCGGGCCGGTCGAGGTCCGGGTGACCGTGCACGACGGCCGGCTCGACCTCAGCCTGCGCGGCGCCTCCGACGCCGGCCGCGCCGCGCTGCTCGACGCGCTGCCCGACCTGCGCCGCGACCTGGAGGCCTCCGGCCTCACCTGCTCGAAGCTGTCGGTCGACCGCGACCAGGCCGGCTCGGGCCAGTCGCAGGGGCAGGCCGGCTGGCAGCAGGCTGGCGGCCAGGGCCGCGGCGGCGCGCACGGCCCCGCCGACGACCGCGGCCGCCCGTGGCTGCGCGGCGCCGACCCCGACGGCGGCCGCCCGGCCGCCGCCCCCGTCCACCCCGCGTCGAGCGGCCTCGACGTCCGGGCCTGAGAGGAGCCGACGATGACCGACCCCGTGGGCGGCGTGGGCAGCAGCCCGGCCACGTACACCGCCGCCACGTCCGTGGACCGCAGCGACCAGATGGGCAAGGACACGTTCCTGCAGCTCCTGGTCGCGCAGATGAAGTACCAGGACCCCAACAGCCCGACGAGCACGACCGAGTTCATGTCGCAGACGGCGACGTTCACCCAGGTCGAGAAGCTCGAGGAGATCGCCTCCCAGAACGCCGAGCTGCTCGCGCTGCAGCGCTCGCTGTCCGCCGGCGCCCTGGTCGGCCACAACGTCAGCTGGACCGCCGAGGACGGCACGACGAAGTCCGGGACGGTCTCCTCCGTCCGGTTCAGCTCCGACGGGGCGAACGCCGTCGTCGGCGGCACCGAGGTGCCCATCGGCCGCCTCACCGAGGTCTCCCTGCCCGCCTGACCCCGCTCGAGCCCCCCGCTCCCCCTCCCGAGAGGACCCCCTCGTGCTCCGCTCCATGTTCTCGGCCATCTCCGGCCTGCGCGCCCACCAGACCAAGCTCGACGTGACCGGCAACAACATCGCCAACGTCAACACCGTCGGCTACAAGAGCAGCCAGACCGTCTTCGAGGACACCCTGTCCCAGGTGATCCGCAACGGCTCGGCGCCCACCGCCGAGACCGGCGGCACCAACCCGGCGCAGGTCGGCCTCGGCGTCAAGGTCGCCGGCATCACCACCAACTTCGGCCAGGGCTCCACGCAGAACACCGGCCGCGCCACCGACTTCATGATCAGCGGCGACGGCTTCTTCGTGACCAAGGCCGGCAACGAGAACCTCTACACCCGCGCCGGGTCCTTCGACTACGACGGCGCCGGCAACCTGGTCACCCCCGACGGCGCGCAGCTGCAGGGCTGGACCGCCGACGCGAACGGCGAGGTCAACTCCAACGGCCCGATCGGCCCGCTGCGGATCCCCTTCGGCCAGGTCATGGCCCCCACCGCCACCACCGAGGGCGCGCTCGTGGGCAACCTGTCCACCGGGACGGCGGTGAACGACGTCGTGCAGACGCAGGTCACCGCCTACGACTCCGTCGGCACCGCGCACGAGATCTCGCTGACCTTCACCAAGGGCGCCGCCAACACCTGGACGGTCGCCGCGCAGGAGGGCACCACGCCGCTGGGCTCGCAGGCGCTCACCTTCGACCCGGCCACGGGCAGGCCGAGCGGGGGCACGACGTTCGCGTTCACGGTGGCCGGCCAGAGCGTGGGCATCGACCTGACCGGGATGACCGAGTTCGGCGGCAAGACGGCGCTGACCCCCACCGGCGTCGACGGCAACGCCATGGGCACGCTGCAGTCGATCTCGCTGAGCAACGACGGCACGATCATGGGCGTCTACTCCAACAGCCTGCGCGAGCCGATCGGCAAGCTGGCGATGGCCACCTTCGCCAACCCCGGCGGCCTGTCGAAGGCCGGCAACACCAGCTACCGGGTGGGCGACAACTCCGGCCAGGCCGTCGTCGGCGAGGCCGGCACGGGCGGCCGCGGCAGCCTGACGGCCGGCGCGCTGGAGATGTCCAACGTCGACCTCGCCGAGGAGTTCACCGGCCTGATCGTCGCCCAGCGCGGCTTCCAGGCGAACAGCCGCGTGATCACCAGCTCCGACGAGATCCTGCAGGACCTGGTCAACCTCAAGCGGTAAGGACCTCCCCCCTCCCCACCGCTCGCGAGCTCGCGGCGGGCCCCTGGAGGGAGGCCAGCACGCGGCCCGGCACCCGTTCCCCGGGGTGCCGGGCCGCGCCGCGTCGGGGCGCCGGCCGTGGCGCCGTCCGTGTCCCCGGGACGCGTGTGACGTGCGGGAACGCGGTGCCCGGCTCACCCGCGGGGGTGATGCGGCGGGCCGGGTTCGGCTCAAGCAGTCCCCGCGCGGGACCGATGGTCCCTGTAGCCGGCGCCGCACCGTCGCGGCTGCCTCTCCCCCTTCCCGACCGAGCCAGAGGACCCACCCGTGATCCGAGTGACGCGCCTGAACGGGGAGCACTTCGCGCTGAACCCCGACCTGATCGAGCGGGTCGAGGGCCACCCCGACACCGTGGTCTTCCTCGTCGACGGCACCAAGTACGTCGTCAGCGAGGACGTCGACGCCGTGCTCGACGAGATCCGCGAGTACCGCGCGAGCATCCTCGCCACCGCCTACGCCATGGACCGCGGCACCTACCGCACCGCTCCCGGCGCCTCCGCGACCGAACCGCCGGGCGAGGCCCGCCGCGCGTCGGTCGTGCCCTTCCCGGCCCGTGAGGAGCGCTGACCCGTGGATCCCGCCACCCTGATCGGCTTCGCGGTCTCCCTGATCGCCCTCCTCATCTTCATGGTCATGGAGGGCGCCGACCCGATGTCGCTGCTGTTCCTCCCGGCCATCGTCCTGGTCATCGTCGCCACCTTCGGCGCGGCGATGTCCGGCCAGACGATGGACGACGTCAAGAAGGTCGGCAGCTGGTTCAAGATGGGCCTGATGCCGGCCAAGGTGCCGTCGGCCAAGGACCAGATCCAGACGCTGGTCAGCCTCGCCGAGAAGGCCCGCAAGGAGGGCCTGCTCGCGCTGGAGGCGCAGGTCAAGGCGATCGAGGACCCCTTCCTCAAGCGCGGCCTGCAGATGGGCATCGACGGCACCGACCCCGAGGAGCTGCGCGGCGTCCTCGAGAGCGAGATCGCCGCCAAGAAGGCGGAGGACAAGGTCGCCGCCAAGTTCATGACCACGATGGGCGGCTACGCGCCGACCATCGGCATCGTCGGCTGCATCGTCGGCCTGATGAACGTCATGGGGAACCTGAGCAACCCCGAGGCGCTGGGCCCGATGATCGCCTCGGCGTTCGTCGCCACCCTGTGGGGCGTCATGGCCGCCAACTTCTGGTTCCTCCCCATGGGCGCCAAGATCCTGCGGGTCAGCGAGCTGCAGGCCGCCCAGATGGAGCTGCTGGTCGAGGGCATCGCCGAGATCCAAGCCGGCACCAGCCCGCGCGCCGTCCGGCTCAAGCTCAACTCCCTGATCCCGCCCAGTGAGGTCGCCAAGGAGGCCGCGTGAGCAGCGGCGGCCACGGCGGCCGCCGCCGCGGCAAGAAGCACGAGGAGGAGGAGCACGAGAACCACGAGCGGTGGCTGGTGTCCTACGCGGACATGATGACGCTGCTCCTGGTGCTCTTCGTGGTCCTCTTCGCGATGAGCCAGGTGGACAAGGAGAAGTTCGCGGCGCTGGCCAGCGGCCTGTCGGAGGCCTTCGGTGCCCCCGTGAGCGCCCTGAGCAGCGCGGGGACCAACTCCGACGCCTCGGTCCTCGACTCCCTCGACGCCGCCGTCGACGTCCAGATCCCCCCGGCCCCGGCCGCGGAGTCCGACGTCGACGCCGCCGCCGCGCAGGCCGCCGCGGAGGAGGCCGCCCGCGTCGCCGCGGAGGCCCGTGCCGAGTACGACGAGCTCGCCGCCGCGCGGGACGCGATCGACGCGGCACTGGCGGCCGCCGGTCACGCCGGCGCCGCGCGGTTCGAGATCGACGAGCGCGGCCTGGTCGTGCACATCGTCTCCGACCCGGTGCTCTTCGGCCCGGAGGAGGCGACGCTGCAGCCGGCCGGGCGCACCATCCTCGACGCCGTCGCCCCGACGCTGGCCGCCCTGCCCAACCGGCTGGCCGTCGAGGGGCACGCCAACTCGCTGCCGGTCACCGCGGGCGGGCCGTGGCCGTCGAACTGGGAGCTGTCGGCCTACCGGGCGACGACGGTGGTCCGCTACCTGGCCGCCGAGGGCGTCCCGCAGGACCGCCTCTCGGGCACCGGCTACTCCGACACCCGGCCGGTGGTCCCCGCCTCCGACCCGAACGCCCTGTCCCTCAACCGCCGCGTCGACATCGTGGTGCTGTCCGACGCCTCCGCCGAGGCCGCCGAGCTGCTCCCCGGCCTCGACGCCCCCGCACAGACCGCCCCGGCCGCTCCGGCCGCACAGGAAGGCACCCACGAGTGAGCACCAAGACCAAGGACAAGGCCGCGAAGGACAAGGACGCCGCGGCCGACGGCGAGGAGCCGAAGGGCGGGAAGAAGAAGCTGATCGCGATCCTCGCCGTCCTGCTGGTCGTGGCCGGCGCCGCCGCGTACTTCTTCCTCTTCGCCGGGGGCGAGGCCGAGGCCGCCGAGCCCGAGCACGGCGGGTACACCGCTCTGGAGCCCATCGCGGTCAACCTCGCCGGCGGTGGCTACCTCAAGATCGGCATCACCCTGGAGTACACCGCGGACGCCGCCGCCGGCGGGCACGGTGGCGGTGGCGTCGACGGCTCCAAGGCCCTCGACATCCTCATCTCCACCTACTCCCAGGCCCAGCCGGCCGACGTGGTCGGGGCCCGCGAGGCGCTCAAGGAGTCCCTGGAGCACCAGATCGTGGAGGCCTACACCGAGGACGGCGTCCCGATGGTCATGCACGTCTACCTGACCGAGTACGTCACCCAGTAGCCCGCCCGGGCGCTCTGCCGTCCCCGCCGTCCGAGGTGACGTGCACCTGCGGCGCATCCTCGGCGCCGGCAGCGCCGGAACCGCACACCACCCGCTGCTCCACCACCACAGGAGACGGGACCGCACCACCGGTGCCGTCCCAGTGACACCCCGGCGCACCACGCGCCACACCCTCCCCGGCTGACCGGCGGCGCCCCGCGCCGCCGGTCAGTTCGCGTTCCGGCCCCGCCGATGAGGGGACCGTGACCCGCCCCGACACCGCGACCGCGCCCTCCGGGCCCGGGCCGCAGGCGCCGGCCGGTGGCCGCAGCCGGCGCGGTGCCCCGCGCACCTACGACTTCCGCCGTCCCACCAAGCTCGGCCGCGAGCACGTCCGGGTGCTGCAGATCGCGCAGGAGGCCTTCGCCCGCCAGGCGACGACGGTCCTCACCACGATGCTGCGCACCGGCGCCCGGCTGGAGCTGCACGGCATCGAGCAGCACTCCTACGACGACTACGTCGCCACGCTGCCCGACCCGTGCTTCCTGACGACGTTCACCATCGAGCCCCTGGCCGGCAAGGGCCTGCTGGCCTACCCGCTCGACATCGCGATGGCGACCGTCGACCACATGCTCGGCGGCTCCGGTGCCGCCACCCAGCCCGAGCGGCCGATGACGGCGATGGAGACCACCATCACCGGGCAGCTGATGACCCGGCTGCTGCAGGAGTTCGCCGCCGCGTTCGCGCACATCGCCGTCATGCAGCCGGTGGCCGACGACGTCGAGTACAACCCGGCGCTGGCCCAGGCCGCGGCCGGCTCGGACACCGTGATGGTCGCCCGGTTCACGATGTCGATCGGCAGCCGCGAGGGGAACGCCTCGCTGGTCCTGCCCTTCTCCTCCTTCGCGCCGGCGCTGTCCAACGCCGCCTCGCCGCAGCTGTCGGAGTCCGCGCAGCGCAAGCGGCAGCGCGCCGCGCAGTTGCTGGCCGAGCGCCTCGAGCTCGTCCCGGTCGACGTGAGCGTCCGGTTCAGCCCGCTCGAGGTGTCCTCGGAAGACCTGCTGTCGCTCACCGTCGGCGACGTCCTGCTGCTGCGCCACCCGCGGGACGCCCCGCTCGAGGTGACCACCAACGACGTCGTGTTCGCCCACGCCATCGCCAGCAACCACCGCCGCCGCCTGGCCGCCGCCATCGTCCCCGCCCCCTCCGCCGCGCCGAAGGACCTCGCATGACCGCCACGCTCGACCCCGCCCAGGCCGCCACCTCCGCTGCTGCCGAGACCATCACCGCCGTCGTGGTGGCCGCCGCCCGCGCCGCGGCCGCGCTCGTCCCGGCCGGTGCCGAGCTGCACCCCGGCCCGGCGGTGACCGACCCCGACGCCGTCCCGGTCCCGCCGGCCGCGGCCGTCGCCGTCAGCGCCCGGCTCTCCGGGGAGATCACCGGCGACGTCGTCCTCGTGCTCTCCGCGGAGGTCGTCGAGGCGCTGGACAACTCCCCCGTCGGCCCGATGGACGTCGCGACCGCGCTGCGCCCGGCGCTGGAGGCGGCCGCGGCCACCCTCGGCCGGGTCCGCGTGGACGCCGAGCGCACCGAGGACCCGGTCACCGCGCTCGACGGTCTGCGGGACAAGGGCATGTTCGTGGCCGTCCCGCTGTCGGCCGGCACCGACCACCAGGCCACCCTCGCGCTGCAGGTGACGCTGCCGACCGCGGCCCGCGCGCCGCGCAACAGCCTGGACCTGCTGCGGCACGTGGCCATGGAGGTCACCGTCGAGATCGGCCGGACGCGCATGACCGTGGGCGAGCTGCTCTCGCTGCACCCGGGTGAGGTGGTCGAGCTCGACCGCGCCGCCAGCGCCCCGGCCGACCTGCTGGTCAACGGCACGCTCATCGCCCGCGGCGAGGTCGTCGTCGTCGACGAGGACTTCGGGCTGCGGATCAGCGAGATCGTCAGCGACGCCGCCGCCGAGATCGGAGCCGCGCAGGCATGACCTGGATGCTGATCCGGCTGATCCTGTCGCTGGCCTTCGTCGGCGGCGTGCTGTGGTTCGCCGCGCGCCTGGCCAAGAAGCGCGGGCTGGGCTCCACCGGCGGGCTGGTCGAGGTCGTGGCCCGCCAGCGGATGGGCCGCACCAGCACGGTCAACGTGCTGCGCATCGCCGACCGCGTGCTCGTCGTCGGCGCGACCGAGGAGCAGGTCACCCTGCTCGCCGAGCTCGACGGCGACGCCGTGGAGACCACGCTCGCCGAGCGCGCCGCCGCTGCGCCCGCGGCGGGGGGCGGACCGGCCGTGCCGGCGCCGCGGGTCGGCGGCGCGCTGGCCGGCTCGGTGTTCGACCGGCAGGGCTGGGCGGGCTTCGTCACGTCGCTGCGCGAGCGGACGGTCCGCCGCTGATGACCCCTCCCCCGCTGGCGCGGTCCCTGCCGCGCCGGGCCGCCACCGTGCTGCTGGCCCTGCTGGGCTGCGCCGTCGCCGGCGTGCTGCTCGCCGGGCCGGCCGCCGCGGCCCCGACCGCCCCCACCGCGCCCACGGCACCGACCGTGCCCGCGGTCGACGGCGGGGTCGACATCTCGGTCGGCAACGGCAGCCCGAGCACCTCGATCACGCTGATCCTCGCGATCACCGTGCTGTCGGTGGCGCCCGCGGTGCTGCTGCTGTGCACGTCGTTCACCAAGATCGTCGTCGTCCTGTCGCTGACCCGCAACGCGCTGGGCCTGCAGTCCTCGCCGCCGAACTCGGTGCTCACCGGGATCGCGCTGTTCCTCACGTTGTTCGTGATGGGCCCGGTCCTGTCCGACGTCAACGAGGTCGCCGTCCAGCCCTACATGGACGGCGCGATGACGGTCTCGCAGGCCTACGACGCCGGCGTCGTGCCCCTCAAGGAGTTCCTGCTCGACAACACCCGCGACGACGAGCTGCAGCTCATGGTCGGCCTGTCCGGCGAGGAGCAGCCCGAGGACCGCGCGGCGGTGAGCATGACGACGCTGGTCCCGGCGTTCGTCCTGTCCGAGCTCAAGAGCGCCTTCATCATCGGTCTGGTCGTGTTCATCCCGTTCCTGGTGCTGGACATGCTCGTCAGCGCCTCGCTCATGGCGATGGGCATGATGATGGTGCCGCCGTCGATCGTGTCGCTGCCGTTCAAGCTGCTGTTCTTCGTCGTGGTCGACGGCTGGGCGATGATCACGACGTCGCTCGTGGGGTCGTATTCATGACCGACGCCGACGTCACCGACATCGCCATCCAGACGATGATGGTGGCCGCCAAGGTGGCCGCCCCGGTCCTGCTGACCGCGCTGCTGGTCGGTTTCCTGATCTCGCTGTTCCAGGCGGCGACCCAGATCCAGGAACCGACGCTGTCCTTCGTCCCCAAGATGATCGCGGTGAGCATCGCGCTGCTGGTCACGGGCAACTGGGTGCTCGCCGAGCTGGTCGACTTCACCCACACCCTGTTCGCCCAGCTGCCGCAGCTGCTCGGGCGGACCTGACCGGCATGGACCTCGAGGTCCCGGCGGTCACGCTCGCGGCCCTGCTGCTGGCCACCGCCCGGGCGGCCGGCTTCGTCCTGCTCGCCCCGCCGTTCACCACCCGTACCATCCCGGCGCCGGTCAAGGGCGCGCTGGCCCTGGCGCTGGCGGTCGCGCTGGTCGACCGCGTGGCGCCCGGGCTGCCCGAGCCGACCACCGGGTTCCTCGTCGTCACCGCCGTCAGCGAGGTGGCGATCGGAGCGGCGCTGGGCTTCGTCGTCCAGCTGTTCTTCACCGCGGTGCAGTTCGCCGGCGAGCTCATCGACGTCACCGGCGGCTTCTCGCTGCAGCCGGCCTACGACCCGCTGGCCATGACGACCAACTCCGTCATCGGCAAGCTGCACTACCTGCTGGCGACGACGCTGCTGTTCACCAGCGGCGGGCACCTGCTGATCGTGCGCGGGTTCGCCACCTCCTACGAGGGGCTGCCGGTCAGCGGCGGCTACCCGGCCGGGGACGTCGCGCACGTGGTGCTGACGGCGTTCTCGACGATGTTCCTCGCCGCGCTGCAGATCGCCGGCCCGATGGTGGCCGTGCTGCTGCTGGCCGACGTCGCCCTGGCCCTGCTGTCCCGGGCCGCCCCGGCGCTCAACATCTTCGCGATCGGCTTCCCCGTGAAGATCATGCTGACCCTCGCGCTGCTCGGGCTGACCTTCCCCCTGTTGCCGCCGGCGCTCGACGCGCTGCTGGAGCAGGCCACCCGCGCGGTCGTCGGCTTCCGGAGCGGGTGAGCCGTGGCCAAGGACGGTCAGGGGGGTGAGAAGACCGAGAAGCCCACTCCGAAGCGCCTGAAGGAGGCGCGCAAGGAGGGGCAGATCCCGCGGACCCAGGAGCTGGGCACCTGGGCGGGCGTGGCGGCGGCCAGCGTCTTCCTGCCGATGCTGGTGGCGAACACCTTCGACGCCGCCGGCCGGCTGTTCGTGCAGTTCGGGTCGGTGGTCGACGAGCCGGACGCCGAGGCGGTCGGGGCGCTGCTCGGGCAGGCGCTGACGGTCTTCCTCGAGACGGTGCTGCCGATGGCCCTGTCGCTGATGCTCGTCGGGGTGCTGGCCTCGGCCGCGCAGGGCGGGGTCTCCTTCGCCACCAAGGGCATGAAGCCGACGCTGAAGAAGTTCAACCCGTTCCCCGGGATGAAGCGGATGTTCGGCACCCACGGGCTCTGGGAGGCGGTGAAGGCCGTCATCAAGACCGCGGCGCTGGGCACCGTCGTCGTCGTGACCAGCGACCGGGCGCAGGCGCTGGTGTCGGCGTCGGGCGCGCTGCCGCTGTCGGCCGTGGTGGCGACGTTCGCCTCCTCCGCCGTCCTCATGCTGCGCGTCGTGGCGGTCACCGGCCTGGTCATCGCGATCGCCGACTACGTCGTCGTGCGCAAGCAGACGATGAGCAAGCTGAAGATGACCAAGTACGAGATCGAGCGGGAGCACAAGCAGTCCGAGGGCGACCCGCACGTGAAGGGCCAGCGCCGCTCGATGCAGCTGGCGATGTCGCGCAACCGGATGATGGCCGAGGTCGCCACCGCCGACGTGCTGCTGGTCAACCCGACGCACGTCGCCGTGGCGCTGAAGTACGAGCCCGAGCGGGGGGCGCCGCGGGTGGTGGCCAAGGGCGCCGACGAGGTGGCCGCGCGGCTGCGTGAGCGGGCCGCCGACGCGCGGGTGCCGATGGTCCAGGACGTGCCGCTGGCGCGGGCCCTGCACGCCTCGTGCGAGATCGGCCAGGAGGTGCCGCCGCAGCTGTTCACCGCCGTCGCCCGCGTGCTGGCCTTCGTGATGCAGCTCGGCGCCCGCGGCGTGCGCGGCGGCTTCCACCGTCCCGGCTTCCAGGCACCCGACGTCGCCGACCTGCCGCGGGCCGGCCGCCGGAGGGCCCCGATCGCCTCCTGACGCCGGGCCCCCTCGGGCATTGGAGGCGATACGCACCTCCCACCTGCCGATACGTGCGCAGAGCCTCCATTGCCTCGCCCGGCGGTGGGACGGCTGTGACTGGTGCGTCGTCCGCGGTCGGCCGGGCACCCCCGGCTGCCGATGCAGTGCCCGTGCGAGGGATGACGAAGGCAGCCGTGCCCATCGGCGTGGTGGCCATCGTCCTCATGCTGGTCGTGCCGCTGCCCGCCGCGGTGCTGGACCTGCTGCTCGGCCTGAACATCACCGCGTCGCTGCTGATCCTGCTGGTCTCCATGCAGATCAAGCGGCCCCTGGACTTCGCGGTCTTCCCGGCGCTGATCCTCATCGCGACGCTGTTCCGCCTCGCGCTCAACGTCTCCTCGACGCGGCTGGTCCTCACCGACGGCTACGCCGGCAAGGTCATCGAGGCCTTCGGGCACTTCGTGATCGGCGGCTCGCTCGTCGTCGGCCTGGTGATCTTCGTGATCCTCACGATCATCCAGTTCGTCGTCATCACCAACGGTGCCGGCCGCGTGGCCGAGGTCGGCGCCCGCTTCACCCTCGACGCGATGCCCGGCAAGCAGATGGCCATCGACGCCGACCTCAACGCCGGGCTGATCAACGAGAAGCAGGCGCGCAAGCGGCGCACCGAGGTCACCGCCGAGGCCGACTTCTACGGCTCGATGGACGGCGCCTCGAAGTTCGTCAAGGGCGACGCCATCGCGGCGATCATCATCACGCTGATCAACCTGGTCGGCGGGTTCGCCGTCGGCGTCATGCAGCGGGGCATGGCGCCGGGCGAGGCCGTCTCCACGTTCTCGCTGCTGACCGTCGGCGACGGCCTGGTCTCGCAGATCCCGGCGCTGCTGCTGTCCACCGCGACCGGCATCATCGTCACCCGCTCGGCCAGCGACGGGGACATGGGCAGCGACCTGCTCGCCCAGCTCGGCCGGTTCAAGCAGCCGGTGCGCATCGCCGGCGGCGCCGCCGTGGCGATGTGCCTGATCCCCGGGCTGCCGAAGCTGCCCTTCCTCCTGATCGGCGGGGTCTTCCTGTTCATGGCCTCGCGCATGCAGGAGGTCCCGCCGGAGGACGACGAGACGCCCGAGATCGCCGCCGCCGAGGCACCGGCCCCCGACTCCCCCGAGGCGATCGCCGAGCGCATGCGGGTCGACCCGCTGGAGCTCGAGGTGGCCTTCGACCTGGTCGACCTCGTCGACTCCTCCCGCGGCGGCGACCTGCTCGACCGGGTCAAGGCGCTGCGCCGGAAGGTCGCGATGGAGACCGGCCTGGTCATCCCGCTGGTCCGCACCCGCGACAACCTCGACCTGCCGGCGTCGCAGTACGTCATCTGGCTCAACGGCGTCCCGGCGGCCAAGGGCATCTCCCCCGCCGGCACCGTGCTGGCCATCGGCGACGCCCTCGACGGGCTGCCCGGCCGGCCCACCCGCGAGCCGGTGTTCGGCCTGCCGGCCAAGTGGGTGCCGGTGGAGCTGCAGCGGCAGGCGGAGATGGCCGGCGCCACCGTCGTCGACCGCTCCTCGGTCATCACCACCCACCTGGCCGAGGTGGTCCGGCAGAACGCCGCCGAGCTGCTCGGCCGCGAGGACGTGCGGCTGCTCGTCGAGATGGTCAAGCGGACCCACCCGGTCGTCGTCGAGGAGCTCACCCCGGCGCTGCTCACCCTCGGCGAGGTGCAGCGGGTGCTGCACGCGCTGCTGGAGGAGAACGTCTCCATCCGCGACCTGGTGCGCATCTTCGAGGCGCTGTCGCTGCGGGCGAAGACCTCCACCGACCTCGACGGGCTGGTCGAGGCGGTGCGCGGCGCGCTCGGCGCGGCGATCAGCCACCCCTACGTCACGCCGGACGAGCGGCTGCACGTCCTCACCCTCGAGCCCGGCTTCGAACAGCGGCTGCTGGAGGCCGTGCGGCACAGCGACGGCGGCCAGGTGCTGGCCCTCGACGCCGGCTCGGTCGACGCGCTGGTCACCGGCTGCAGCGGGCTGCTCGAGGACGCCGAGCAGCACGGCCTGTCCCCCGTCCTCGTGTGCTCCCCGCAGGTGCGGGCCGCGCTGTCCCGCCTGATGCGTCAGGTCCTCCCCCGCCTGCCGGTGATCTCGTACTCCGAGGTCTCCCGCACGGCCCAGATCGAGTCACTGGGAGTGGTGAACGGTGCCGTTGCCATCCGTTGAGGCGCCCACGCCCGAGGCCGCCGTCGCGGCGGCGCGGGAGCGGTACGGGCACGCGGTGCGGATCGTCGGCGTGCGCCGCATCCGCTCCGGCGGCGTGCTGGGCTTCTTCGCCACCGAGCGCTTCGTCGCCGAGGTGGAGGAGGTCGAGCCGGCGCGGCGCGCGCCCGCCCCGAAGTCGGAGTCCGCGCGCCGCATCGAGGCCGCGCTCAGCCGCGACCCCGGCCCGCTGCAGGACACCGGCGCGTTCCTGCGGGCCACCGAGATGCACCGCAGCCGTCCCGCGGCCGCGCGTCCCACCGCCCGCCCGGCCGCGCCCCGCGAGCTGCCCGACCCGGTCGCCGAGCTGGCCGGCCTGCTCGGGTCCGCCGACGGTGACGCCGACGTCGACCTCTACTCCCGCGCGTCGGTGGGCACACCGCGCCGCCCGGCTGCCGGTGCTGCTGCCTTCCGCCGCGCCGCCGCCCCCCGTGCCGCCGCCGCTGCTCCTGCTGCCGCGCCGGCCGCGGCTCCCCGGAAGCCCGTGCGCGCCCCGGTGCGGCCGCCGGCGACGCCGGTCGAGCCCGCCGGCCCGTCTCTGTTCACCGCCGCGCTGGCGCAGGTCGTCTCGGGCGACCGCGAGGTGCGCGAGGCCGTCGACGACGCCGTCCGCTCGGCCGCCGCGCTGTCGGCCGCCGAGGCCCTGCGCGCGGTCCAGGAGGTCGCCGACGCGACCGCCGCCGCCACCGCGAGGGACGAGGAGCCCGGGCCCTCCTCGGTGCTGAGGACGCCGGAGCCCGCGCCCGCGCCGTCGATGCCGCTGGCCGCCGCCCTCGCCGCCGCGATGGCCGCTCCCGCCCCTGCGCCTGCTCCCGCTGCCCCGGCTCCCGCCGCGCCGGTGGTCGAGGAGCCGGTCGTCGAGGAGCCGGTCGTCGAGGCCCCGGTCGTCGAGGAGTCCGCGGCCGAGGTCGTCGTCGAGGAGCCCGTGGCCGAGGCCACCGAGGACGAGGTCGCGCCCGGCGTGGACATGTGGGCCGACCCCGTGCCGGTGTCCCGTCCCGCCGTCGCCCCCGAGACCGTCGCCGAGGTCCACGAGGACGCCGTCGAGGAGGACGTCGTCGAGGAGGTCGCCGAGGAACCGACGGACGACGAGGACTCCCTGCTCACCGACCTGCTGGGCCCTGCCGAGGAGCCCACCGTCGAGGAGCCCGTGGCCGAGGCCGTCGCGGAGGACGTCGTCGAGGCCGCCGTGGCCCTCGTGCCCGAGGACGAGCCGATCACCGACGTGCTGCCGGCCGTCGTCGTGGAGCCCATCGAGGTGCCGGCGCCGCAGCCGGTGGCCGAGTGGGCCGCCGAGCCCGACCTCACCGGCCCGGTCACCGGGCGCGAGGAGGCCATCGCCGAGGTCCTGCGGGCCGCCCTCGCGCACGACACCCCCGACGACGCCCTCACCGACATCCTCCGCGGCGTGCTCGCCAGCGCCTCGACGCAGGGCGGCGTGCACCGCGGCCGCCCGCCGGTCCCGGCGCCCTCGCAGCGCGCCGACCAGGAGCCGGCCTGGGTCGACGCCTCGGCGGAGTCCGACGAGTGGGAGGTCGAGGAGGCGGTGCTCGCGCCGACCGCCAGCGACCCCGCGCCGCTCGCGCTCGACTCCACCGCCGTCCTGCCGCCCCTGTCCCTGCTGCCGCCGCCCACCCCCGGCGCCGAGCTGGCTGTGCCGCGGCTGCTCGGGCGCCCGCCCGTGCCGCCGGCCCGCCGCCTCCCGCCGGTGCCGGGCCAGGCCGTCGCCCGCGTGGCCGCCCCGGCGCCGGGCCTGGCGACCGTGACCCGCCTCCCGGTCGACGCCCGCGCCGGTCGCGGCTGGACCCCGGGTCGCGTCGTCGTGTCGTCGGTCCGCGAGGCCGGCACCACGCCCGCCGGCCGCGGCTGGGTCGACCCGCGCCTGGTCGAGGCCGCCGGCACCGTCGCCCGGCTGCGCGCGCTCGGCGTGCCGGAGGACCTGCTCGGCGCCGGCTTCACGGCCGAGGTCGCCGACGCCGGCACCTACGCCGCGCTCACCCGCGCGTTCGGTGCGGCGCTGCCCGCGGCGCCGTCGGCCCCGACCGGCGCCGGCGAGGTGCTGCTGGTGGTCGGCCCGGGCGTCGAGACGCTCGCCGCCGCCCGCTCGCTGGCGGCCACCATGCGTCTGGACGCCGACCGGCTGCAGTGGGCCACCCGCGGGGACCTCGCCGCGCTGGCGTCCGAGACCAGCCGGATCACCTCCGTCGACACCGCGATCGCCCGCAAGCAGGAGGCCGCCGCCGCGGGGACGCCGACCGTCGTCGCGGTGGACGCCCCGATGCGCGCCGGTGCCCGCACGTGGCTCGAGCAGGTCATGGCGATCTTCTCGCCGGTGGGCGTGTGGGCCGTCGTCGAGGCGACCCGCAAGCCCGAGGACGTCGGTCCGTGGCTGGACGCGCTCCCCCGCGTCGACGCCCTCGTCGTCCAGGACACCGACCTGACCGCCGACCCCGCCGCCGTGCTGGGCCGGACGACGGTGCCGGTGGCCCTCATCGACGGCGCGCGGGCCACCGCGCACCGCTGGGCCTCGCTGCTGTGCGAGCGGCTGGAGAGCGCTGAGTCATGAGCCCGCTGCGCTGGGACGTGCTCACGGTGGGGCTCGTGCTGGCCCTGCCGGTGCTCGCGCTGTACCTGCGCGGCGACTTCACGATCGACGAGGTGGTCACCCGGCTGCCCTGGTGCCTGCTCGCCGCCTGGGCCGCGGTGGCGCTGCTGCGCTGGGCCGCGACGCCGCCGAACCGTCCGGCCGACCGCGGCGCCCGCCCGGCCCCGGCCGTCCCCGGCGAGGACCCCGCCCCCGTCCCCTGACCGCTCCTGCGGCGTCGTCCGTGCTCCTGCGGTGTCGCACGACCGCAGGAGCACGGGGAACACCGCGAGAGCACAGGGCGGGACGTGGTCCACAGATCGCTCTGACCGGCGTCACCACTGATCGACGGCAGCGACGGTCGGCGCATGACCGACTGGTTCCCCACGGGGCCTGTCCTGCGGAGGGCAACGGCCCTCGCCGCCGGCCTGACCGACGACGAGTTGGCTCGAGCGGTCCGCCGGGGTGACCTGACCCGGATCCGGCGAGGCGCCTACCTCGATCCGACGGCCGGGCTCTCGCGGCATCGTGCGCTCGTCCTGGGCACCGCTCCGGCGTTGCGGGACGGCAGCGTCGTCAGTCACAGCTCGGCCGCCGTGCTCCACGGGCTGCCGCTGTGGCGGGTCGACAGCGTGCGCGTGCACGTGACGAGGCGGCCGCCCGCCGGCGGAAGTGGCAGCGCGCGGGTCCACCTGCACGTCGCCCGCCTGCCCGACAGCGAGGTGACCCTGGTCGACGGCGTGCTCACCACGACCCTGGCCCGCACGGTGGTCGACCTCGCCCGGTCGGTGTCCTTCGAGTCCGCGGTCGTCGCCGCCGACGCCGCGCTGGCCACGGGCAGCCTGTCGCGGGAGGACCTGGCCGCCTGCCTCGGGCGGATGGGTCCGGTACCCGGGTCCCGCGGGGCCGCTCGCGTCGCCGCCTTCGCCGACGGGCGCAGCGAGAGCGTCGGCGAGAGTCGCAGCCGGGTGGTGCTCCACCGCCTCGGGATCCCGGCTCCCGACCTGCAGGTGCGGCTGGTGCGCCCCGACCGGTCGGTGATCGGCCGCTGCGACTTCGGCTGGCGTGCACACTCGACGATCGGCGAGTTCGACGGGCGGATCAAGTACCGGGCCGACGAGGGACGGGACGCCGGCGACGTCGTCTTCCGCGAGAAGCTCCGCGAGGACGAGATCCGTGACGCCGGGTGGGAGGTGGCCCGCTGGACCTGGGCCGATCTCGACACGCCGTCCGTGGTCGACCGCCGCGTCCGCCGGGCGTTCAGCCGCGCCGGACGACCGCTGTGACCGGGCTCTTGCGGTGTTCTCGTCGCTTCTGCGGTCCTGCGAGACCGCAGAAGCGGGTGGAACACCGCAAGAGCCCGGCCGGCGGCGGAAGCTCAGAGGGGGAAGTCCTCCAGCATCTCGGTGACCAGCGCGGCGATCGGCGAGCGCTCGGAGCGGGTCAGCGTCACGTGCGCGAACAGCGGGTGGCCCTTGAGCTGCTCGACCACCGCGGCGACGCCGTCGTGCCGGCCCACCCGCAGGTTGTCCCGCTGGGCGACGTCGTGGGTGAGCACCACCCGCGACCCGCTGCCCAGCCGCGACAGCACCGTCAGCAGGACGCCGCGCTCCAGCGACTGCGCCTCGTCGACGATCACGAACGAGTCGTGCAGCGAGCGGCCGCGGATGTGGGTCAGCGGCAGCACCTCGATGAGGTCGCGTGCGGCGATCTCCTCGAGGACCTCCTTGGACACCAGCGCGCCGAGGGTGTCGTAGACCGCCTGCGCCCAGGGCGACATCTTCTCGCCCTCACCGCCCGGCAGGTACCCGAGCTCCTGGCCGCCGACGGCGTACAGCGGCCGGAAGATGACGACCTTCTTGTGCGCCCGCCGCTCCATCACCGACTCCAGCCCGGCGCAGATCGCCAGCGCCGACTTGCCGGTGCCCGCCCGCCCGCCGAGCGAGACGATCCCGACCTCGGGGTCCAGCAGCAGGTCCAGCGCCACCCGCTGCTCGGCCGAGCGCCCGTGCAGGCCGAACGCCTCGCGGTCGCCGCGCACCAGCCGCACCTGCTTGTCCGGCGTGACCCGCCCCAGCGCCGACCCGCGGGACGACAGCAGCACCAGCCCGGTGTGCGCGGGCAGCTCCGCGGCCGCCGGCACGTACACCTCGCCGGTGTCGTAGAGCGCCGAGAGCTCGGCGTCCTCCAGCGACAGCTCGGCCATGCCGGTCCAGCCCGCGTCGACGGCGTCGAGCACGCGGTACTCGTCGGTGTCGAGGCCGACCGCCGCCGCCTTGACCCGCAGCGGCACGTCCTTGGTGATCAGGCAGACGTCGCGGCCGTCGGCGCGCAGGTTGAGCGCCACCACCATGATCCGGCTGTCGTTGCTGTCGTTCCGGAAGCCGGCCGGCAGCACCGCGGCGTCGCTGTGGTTGAGCTCGACGTGCAGCGTGCCGCCGTCCTCCCCCACCGGCACCGGCGCGTCGAGCCGGCCGTGGGTGACCCGGAGGTCGTCGAGCAGCCGCAGCGCCTGGCGGGCGAACCAGCCGAGCTCGGGGTGGTGCCGCTTGTCCTCGAGCTCTCCGATGACGACGAGCGGGAGCACCACGTCGGCGTCGCCGAAGCGCAGCAGCGCGCGGGGGTCGGAGAGCAGGACGGAGGTGTCGAGGACGTACGTGCGGCGAGTGGTCACGGTCGACTCCCGATGGGGCGCGTGCTGCACCCCGGCTCGAAGGTGGCCGGGCCCCGGCACAGGAGCCGGGGACCGGCCCCTCTGGTCGACGAGATCGTCAGCACCAACCGGGCCTCCCGTGGACGGCGGGGCGGGCCCGTCGTCCACCCCGGACGCTAGAGCGGGGAGGTGACGGTCACATGACGACGAGGCGGCGTGTCCCTCCTCGGGGGGACCCACGAGTCCCACCCGTCGCTCAGCCGGACTCCCGCCGGAAGCGCCGCACGCCGAACCACCAGCCCAGCGCCGCCATCGCCAGGGTCAGCCCGAGCCCCCACCACGCCGTCGCGGACGTGTACGAGCCGTCGAACAGTGACCGCACCCCGTCGACGACGTGCTTGAGCGGGTTGACGTCGCTGACCGCCTGCAACCACCCGGGCGCCAGGGTCATCGGCAGCAGGATCCCCGACAGCAGCAGCACGGGCAGGACGACGGCGTTGAGCAGCGGCGCGAACGCGTCCTCGCTCTTGAGCGTCAGGGCCAGCGCGTACGACACCGCCGAGAACGCCGCGCCCAGGAGCGCGACGACCAGCAGCGCCAGGACGACGCCGAGCACCGGCGCGCGCAACCCGAGCGGGATGGACACCAGCACCAGCACCGTCCCCTGCACCAGCAGGACGACGACGTCGCGCAGCACCCGGCCGAGCAGCAGCGCCGTGCGGCTGGCCGGGGTGACCCGCTGGCTCTCCACGACGCCGGCCCGCCACTCGGCGATCAGGCCGAAGCCGACGAACAGCGCCCCGAAGATGCCCAGCTGCACGAGGATCCCGGGCACGAACACCTGGTAGGCGTTGCCCGACCCGAGCTGGCCCGACAGCGGCTCGAGCAGCGGCCCGAACAGCAGGATGTAGAGGACCGGCTGGGTCAGGCCGATGACCACCCACGCCGGGTTGCGCAGCGAGAGCCGCATGGCCCGCGCGAAGACCGTCCAGGTGTCGCGGCCGATGCTGTTGGTGGCGACCGGCAGGGTCATCGCAGTGCTCCCTCGGGCTCGGGGACGACGGGCGCCACGGGGGCGCCCTCCTCGCGCAGCGACCGGCCGGTGAGCCCGAGGAAGACGTCGTCGAGGCTGGGCCGGCGGCTCTCGATGCCGGCGACGCCGAGGCCCGCGGCGTCGAGCTCGCGGACCAGCTGCACCAGCGCGCCGCCGCCGTTCGGGACGCGGCCGACCACCCGGTCGCCGTGCACCTGCGGTGGCTCGGCGCCGGGCAGCCCGGCGACCAGCCGCGCGACCGCGCCCACCTCGTCGGCGCGGGCGGCGGTGACGGTGAGGACGTCGCCGCCGACGCCGGACTTCAGCGCGTCCGGCGTGCCCTCGGCGACGATCGCGCCGGAGTCGATGACGAGGATCCGGTCGCACAGGGCGTCGGCCTCGTCGAGGTAGTGCGTGGTGAGGAAGACCGTCGTCCCCCGCTCCTCGCGCAGCCCCCGGATGTGCTGCCACAGGTTGGCCCGCGCCTGCGGGTCCAGGCCGGTCGTGGGCTCGTCGAGGAAGACCAGCCCGGGCTCGTGCACCAGGCCCATCGCGATGTCGAGGCGGCGCCGCTGGCCGCCGGACATCGCCTTGGGCTTGCGCTCCCACAGCCCCTCGAGGTCGAGCTCGGTGAACAGCCGGCGGCCGCGGGCGGTGGCGTCGGCGGTGCTCATGCCGTAGAGCCGGCCGTGGTCGACGACCTCCTCCCCCGCCAGCGCCTCGGGCTGGGTGGAGCCGCTCTGCGAGACGTAGCCGATGCGCCGGCGCACGCCGACCGGGTCGGCCAGCAGGTCGCAGCCAGCCACGGTCGCGGTGCCCGCCGTGGGCACCAGCAGCGTGGTGAGCATGCGCAGGGTGGTGGTCTTGCCGGCCCCGTTGGGACCCAGGAAGCCGACGATCTCGCCGGCTGCGACGTCGAGGTCCACACCGGCGACGGCGCGGACCTCCTGCTTCTTCCTCCGGAAGGTGCGGGCGAGCCCGCGAGCCTCGATCACGCGGGCAGTGTTCAACTTTGACTACCGCGTGGTCAACCCGTTTCCGGCGCGTCGCCGAGCACCGCCGGCGGCCAGAGGCCGTCGACCGGGAGGTCGGGGCCCGGCTCCTCGCCGGCGAACCGGTAGTGGCCGGCGTCGAGGCGCCCGCACACCTCGCGCACCCACGCGCGCTCGCCCTCGATCCAGTGCCCGGTGACGCGGAACAGCTCAGCGGTCGTCGCCGGCGCCAGCCGGTCGGTGGCCACGCTGCGCACCCGTGCCGCCGTGCCCGACGCCGCGGCCTCCAGGTGCAGCGCCCGCGCCCGCAGCGCCTCGCGCACCTCTGCGCGCGGCAGGACCGTGACGAAGCACAGGCCCGCCAGCAGTCGCGAGGGGTCGCCGGGCGCGGGCTCGCGCAGCGCCAGGTCCAGCAGCCGACGGAACTCGACCTCGCCGTCGGGGGTGAGCCGGTAGGACACCGGGTCGCCGGGCAGCTCGTCGACCAGCCCGCGGCCGGCCAGCGTCCGCAGGCCCGAGTAGATGGAGCCCGGCTTGACGTGCGCCCAGTCCTCGACCTGCCAGCTCAGCAGCTCGCGGCGCAGCAGGTAGCCGTGCACCGGCTGGAACACCCGCACCGCCCCGAGCAGCAGCAGCCGCGTGGTCGACATGCGCCCACTGTGCCCGGCCCGACCGGCGACCGGACAGCGCCCTCACCCGTTCCCGGGTGGGCGTCCTCACTCGGAACGGCGGTGGTCCCGGGGTACGTCGGGGAGCCAGGGCAGCTCCCGGGTGGGCGGCGTCCGCGGCGGGACGTCGTCCGGCGGCGGCCAGCCGGCCAGGTCGTCGTCCGGCGGCCACTCGTCGCGGGACCGCCGTCCGCCCCGCGGCCGGAGCGCCACCAGCGCCCACACCAGCGGGACCGCGAGCACCGGCCACTGCACGGCGAGGTCGCCGATCCACAGCAGGCCCGCGAGGAGCAGCGCGAACAGCCAGCCCGCCGTCCACAGGCCGAGCGCGCGGGCCTCCCGGGGGTCGCGGCGGGGCACCGGTCAGGCGGCCGACAGCTCGGCGGTCACGACGGCGGGGGTCAGCGGCTCGTCGAGCAGGCGGACGAAGCGGTCGGCGACGTCCTGCCCTTCCGGCCGTGCGGCCAGCCAGCGCTGCAGCAGGTCGTAGCCCTCGACGTAGGTGGTGATGTAGGCCCGCCACAGGGGGTGGGTGAGGAAGCGCAACTGCTGGCGGGCCCGGTCGGGGCTGACCAGCGACCAGCGCTGGATGTAGGCAGCCACCTCGTCGGCGTCGGCGCCGCGGTCGTGCAGCATCACGGCGGCGTCCTGGCGGACGCGGTTGAGCGGTGCGGCGGCCGCGGCGATCCGCTCGGCGAGGTGCCCGTCGAAGCGCAGGCCCAGGTCGCCGAGCACCTCGGCGCCCCACGGCCCCCATCCCCGGCCGACGGCGGCGTCGATCCCGAGGTCGGCCAGCCCCTCGGCCATGAGGCACTCGGGCGTGTTGACGAGGAACACCGTGTGCTCGAGGTGCCCGTCGCGCTCGACCAGCCCGCGCTCCTTGCGGCAGTGCTCGGTGTGGTGGCCGGGGTAGGACTCGTGGGCCACCAGGTGCGCGAGCTGGCTGAGCCGGTGCGGCAGGTCGGCGTTGATCGCCACGCGCGAGCGGAAGTCGCCCTCGTAGTAGTTGAAGCCCGACCACGGCTTGTCGGTGACCACCTCGTAGCGGACCGTCTCGGCCTCGGGCAGGCCGTAGCGGCCGCGCACCCGGTCGCGCAGCGCGCTGGACAGCGCGTGCACGGCCGCCTCCAGCCGCTGCGGCGGGCACTCCTCGCGACGGCGGTGCGCGGCGTAGCGCTCGGCGAGGGTGCCGTCGCCGGGCAGCAGCGCGTCGAGCTCGGCGTGCGCGGCGGCGTAGTGGGCGGCGTCGCCGAGGACGAGGTCGACCTGGAAGTAGCTGCGGACCTCGTCGAGGAAGCCGACCGGCTCGCCGCTCATCTTCCGGGCGCTGCACTCCAGGCCGGTGAGCTGGCCGCGGAGGAAGGCGGTGCGGTCCTCGGGGAGGTCGGCGTCGTCGAGCTCACGGATCAGGGCGCGGGCCTGGTCGCGCAGCGCCTGCGGGGTGGGCGCCGGCTCGCTCTCCACCTCCGCGCGGATCCGCTTCTCACCGGTGTAGGCGTCGACGAAACCGGCCTCCAGTCGGTCGAAGCGCAGGCCCAGCCGCACGTACTCGAGGGGGACGTCGACGGTGCCGGCAGCCATGCGCCCGAGTCTGTCACCCACCGAAACGGCGGTGCCGCGCCGCGTAGGCACGCAGCGCGCGCAGGAAGTCCACCCGCCGGAAGTCGGGCCAGTAGACGTCGGTGAAGTAGAACTCCGAGTGCGCCGTCTGCCAGAGCAGGAAGCCCGACAGCCGCTGCTCGCCGCTGGTGCGGATGACGAGGTCGGGGTCGGGCTGGCCGCGGGTGTAGAGGTGCTCGGCGATGTGCTCGACGTCGAGGGACTCGACCAGCTCGTCCAGCGACGTCCCCCGGCTGGCGTGGTCGGCCAGCAGCGAGCGGACGGCGTCGGCGATCTCCCGGCGCCCGCCGTAGCCGACGGCGAGGTTGACCGTGGCGCCCGGCCGGTCGCGGGTGACCTCCTCGGCCTCCTTGAGGACGCTGACCGTCTCGGCCGGCAGCAGGCCCAGCGCGCCGACCGGGTGCAGCTGCCAGCGGCGGTCGGGGGCGGAGAGGTCCTCGACGACGCCCTCGATGATCCGCAGCAGCGGCGTCAGCTCCGGCTCGGGCCGCGACAGGTTGTCGGTGGAGAGCAGGAAGAGGGTGACCACCTCGACGCCGGCCTCGTCGCACCAGCCGAGGAAGGAGGCGATCCGGTCGGCGCCGCGGCGGTGTCCCGCGTTCGGGTCGAGCAGCCCGGTGGCCCGCGCCCAGCGCCGGTTGCCGTCGATGATCGCGCCCACGTGGCGGGGGACGTCGGCGCCCACCAGCTGCTGTGCCAGCCGGCGCTCGTAGAGCTGGGTCAGCGCGTCGCGGACCCACTGTCGCGCCCCCACGGCGCACACCCTAGGCGCCCCGGGACGCCGCCGTTCCGCTGCCTCCCGGGCGCGTCCGCGGCCTCCGCCGGGCTGACGGCGAACTCACAGGTCGCTGCCGGTGCAGGTGGACCTACGGGTCCGTAACCTCGGTCCATGAGCACCCTCCCCGACGATCGCGAGCACGTCCGGGTGCAGTCCGACGGGGCCGAGATCGAGGCTCCGCGCGGCCCGGCGGTCGCCGCCGTCCTCGACGAGGGCCAGCAGGTCGAGCGGACCTGGACGGCCGAGGACTTCGACGACGACGACTGGGACCACCCCGACACACGGCCGCGGATGCGCGGCTGGCTGCACCTGTTCGCCTTCTTCGGCGCGATCGTCGCCGGCGCCGTGCTGATCCCGCTGGGCTCCGTGCTCGGCGCCCGCGCCGGGTTCTCCGTCGCCGTGTACTGCCTGACCATCTGCGGGCTGTTCGGCATCAGCGCGCTCTACCACCGGCGGCGCTGGTCACCGCGCGGCTGGAAGGTCATGAAGCGGCTCGACCACTCGATGATCTTCCTGTTCATCGCGGGCACGTACACACCGTTCTCGCTGCTCGCCGTCGACCAGCCCCTGGGCTACTGGGTCCTCGGCGGCGTCTGGGCCGGGGCCCTGGCCGGCGTCTGCCTCAAGCTGACCTGGCCGACGGCGCCCCGCTGGGTGGGCGTGCCCCTCTACATCGGCCTGGGCTGGGTCGCCGTCTTCATCCTCACCGACATCCTGCACATCGCCGGCGTCACCTCGCTGGTGCTGCTCGCGGCCGGCGGGGTGCTCTACACGGTCGGCGGCATCGCCTACGCGATCAAGAAGCCGAACCCGTGGCCGGGCGTCTTCGGGTACCACGAGGTCTTCCACGCGATGACCATCGTGGCCGCGATCTGCCACTACATCGCCGTCTACTTCGCGATGTACAACTCGCCCTTCGTCTGAGCGCCGAGGCTGTGCACTTCCGCGGAAGTGCACAGCCTCAGGCGAACAGCGGGCGCTCGTCGAGGCGGCGGGACACCCGGCCGGCCAGACGCCAGGCCCGGGCGACGGCGTCGCGATCGGCGTCGGTGACCAGGTTGCCCATCACCCGCAGCGCCACCGTCATCAGGACGCGCGAGCGCATGCCGACCGGCCCCGCCGCGGGCAGCAGGCGCGGCAGGGTGAGCAGCCCGGCGAGCCGGCGGGCGATGGAGAACGCCTCGCCGTAGTGGCCGCGCAGGCTGGCCGGCCAGGCCGCCGACCAGTCGGCCTCGTCCAGCATCCCGGCGAGGGTGCGCCCGGTCTCCAGGCCGTAGTCGATGCCCTCGCCGTTGAGCGGGTTGACGCAGCCGGCGGCGTCGCCGACCAGCGCCCAGTTGCGCCCGGCCACGCCCGACACCGCACCGCCCATCGGCAGCAGCGCCGACGCGGGCGCCTGCACCGGCCCGGACAGCTCCCAGTCCTCGCGGCGGGCGGCCGCGTAGGTCTCCAGCAGCGCCTTGAGCTGCACCCCGGCCGGCCGGCGCGCGGTGGCCAGCGTGCCGACGCCGATGTTCACCTGTCCGGCCGCGGCGCCGAGCGGGAACACCCACCCGTAGCCCGACAGCAGCTCGCCCTCGGCGTCGCGCAGCTCCAGGTGCGAGGAGATCCACTCGTCGTCGCTGCGGCCGGAGGTGGCGTAGCCGCGGGCGGCGACGCCGTAGGCGGTGTCGCGGTGCCACTCCCGGCCGAGGAGCCGCCCCAGGGGCGAGCGGACGCCGTCGGCCACGACCAGCCGCTCGCAGCGCACGGTGGCCCGCTCTCCACCGACGTCGAACACCACGCCGCGCACCCGGTCGCCGTCGCGCTCGACGTCGACCGCCCGCGCGCCCTCCAGCGGCGTCGCGCCGGACTGCAGGGCGCAGGCGCGGATGCGGGCGTCGAGCTCGGTGCGCGGCACGGCGCTGCCGTGGTCGGGGAACGCCCCGCCGGGCCAGGGCAGCTCCCAGACCCGGCCGAAGCCGGCGGCGCGCAGGCCGCGATTGCGCGCCTTGCTCCGCGCCCAGTCGCCGAGGCCGAGCCGGTCGAGCTCGGCGACCGCGCGCGGGGTCAGCCCGTCGCCGCAGGCCTTGTCGCGGGGGAAGACGGCGGCGTCGGCGAGCAGGACGTCGGCACCCCCGCGCGCCGCCCACGCGGCGGCGGCCGACCCGGCCGGCCCGGCTCCCACCACCAGGACGTCGGTGGCGGCGGGGACGGCAGAGGGGGCGGGCACGCCCCCAGTGTCCCTGCTCAGCGCGGTGCCCTAGGCGAACAGGGGGAAGCGGGCGGCCCACTCCCCCAGGGCGGCGCGGTCGGCGCCGGACAGCGGCTCGCGGCCGGTGCCGCGGCGGGCGGCGGTGGCGTCGTCCCACCCGGCCGGCAGGGGACCGCCGAGCAGCCCCTCGAGCACCCGCCGGACCTCGGCCAGCCCGTCGGCCGGGGGCCCGGGCCGGTCGAGGTATGCCACCAGGTCGAGGTGGTGGACGGTGGCCTCGACGGCGAGCGTGGACGCCAGGTCCCCGGCGCGGACCACCCACCCCTGCGTCGCCACCAGCTCGCCGGGGTCGGCGCGGCCCGCGGCCACGCACACCGCGGCCGCCGTCTCCGCGTACAGGGGTGCCAGGTTCGGCATCCCGCCCGTCGCGCTGGCCCGCACGCGGGTGCGCCACGCGGTGGAGTCGTCGTCCTCGGGCGAGGGCTGCCAGGAGCGCCAGTAGGCGACGGCGTCGGTGGTGGGCGGCCCGCCCGCCGGGGTGGCCAGCGCGACCAGTCCCCGGCGGGCGTCGTCGAGCAGGTGCTGGGTGAGGTCGAGGACCGCCCAGCCCGCGCAGCCGCTGGGCCGGTCCCCCTCCTCCGGCATCAGGTCGGTGACCAGGGCGGACAGGGCGCCGTAGGCGGACCGCAGCAGCTCCGGGCTCACCCCGGCAGCCTGGCAGCTCAGAGCTGCGGGCCGCGCGCCCGGACCTCCTCCACCGAGGACATGGCGTCGCGCAGCTCGGTCAGCCAGGCGTCGGCGTGCTGCCCCACCAGCCGCACCGCCCAGACCAGGGCCTCGGAGCGGGAGCGGGCGACGCCGGCGTCGACGAGGGTGTCGAGCACCAGCCGCTCGGACTGGCGCAGCCGGGTCATCACCGGCACCGAGGCGTTGGTGAACACCTCGCGGACGTCGCCGCAGGAGGCGCCCCACGCCACCGACCGGCCGTAGCGCTCCTGCGCGGCGTCGGCGATGGCCATCCGCTGCTCGCGGGTGTCCTCGCGGAAGCGGGCGATGCGCCCGGCGCGGGCGGCGGCGGGGTCGCCCTCCCCGGCGTCGGGCTCGGCCAGCGGGCCGACGACGGTGATCTCGTCACGGTCGACGACGAGGTCCACCGGGCCGGTGAACCAGCCGTCGGGCAGCCGCCCGGCGAACCAGCCGGCGACCTCGGCGCGGTCGACCGGCGGCGGGGCGTCTCCCCCGCGGCCACCCGGGCCGCGGCGGCGGAAACCCGGGGCGCCCATCCGGGCGAAGGGTGAGTCGGCGAATCGGGCGTGGTGTCCGTGCACAGCGGCCTCCTCGGCAGCAGGTGATTACACGCTTACACGGTAAGACGGTCGCCGGCAGAGGGCGAGTACCCCCGCTCCGCCCTGAGCGGACAGCACCCACCGTCACCCTCCGGCGACGGACGCGCACCTGCCACCTCGTGTCGCGTCGAGAGGCCTCGCTTCTGTCACTTGTGCACATGCCGGGGGCCCGAGGATCGACGTCCGTGGGCGACCCTGGCCATGGTGCGCGGGGCGGGCGACGGCGGATCCTCGCCGACGTCAGCACATCCCCCTGAACCCGGGAGCCCGACATGAGCACCATCCGCACCCGCGCCGCCGTCGTCCTGGCCGCCACCCTCGGCGCGGCCACCCTCGGTACCGCCCTCCCCTCGGCCTCCGCCGCCGGCTGCGGCACCGCGTGGGGCTCGCTGCCGGAGGCCGTCGCCGACCGCGGCGGGGGCACCCTCGACGACGTCCGCGCCGGCCGGCACGACTGCTACGACCGGCTGGTCCTCGACCTCGACGGGATCGACGCCGCCGACGTCTCCTACGACGTCCGCTACGTCGGCCAGGTGGCGCAGGACGGATCGGGCCGGCCGGTGCCGCTGCGCGGGGCTGCCGACCTCCAGGTGGTCGTGCACACCCCCGCGTACGAGGACGGGCGGGCCAGCTACGACCCGCGCGTCGACGCCGAGGCGGTGGCCGTCGGCGGCTACCGCACCTTCCGGCAGGTCGCCTGGGCGCAGTCGTTCGAGGGCTCCAGCACGGTGGGCCTCGGCGTGCGCGCCCGGCTGCCGTTCCGCGTGCTGGTCCTCGACGGCCCGGGCGACGGCGCACGCCTCGTCGTCGACGTCGCGCACACCTGGTGAGCACTGCGGCCGGGCCGAACACCCCCGGCCCGGCCGCCCGCGAGCCCTCGTGGACCGACCTCTCGACGCAGGCTGAGTCCTGAGTCCATACTCAGCACTGTGGCCCTGAGCGAGGCACTCTCCCTGTTCGGCGACCGCTGGGCGCTGCTCGTCGTCCGCGAGGCGGCCCTCGGCGTCCGCCGGTTCAGCGAGCTGCAGCAGACGACCGGCGCACCGCGCACCGTGCTCTCCGACCGGCTGCGCCGGCTGGTGGCCGCGGGCGTGCTCGAGCCGCGGGAGTACGTCCTGCCCGGCGCCCGGCCGCGGCAGGAGTACGTGCTCACCGACGCCGGACGCGACCTGCTGCCGGTCCTCGCCGGCTTCTCCGACTGGGCGGCGCGGCACCTGGCCGACGACCGCCCGGCCGACGTGACCTACCGGCACGCCGGCTGCGGTGGCCACGTGGGCGCACACCTGGTGTGCGACTGCGGGGCCGACATCACCTCCGGCGACCGGCTGGTCGCCTCCGTCCTCCGAGAGGGAACGCCATGAGCACCAGCACGACCCTGCCCCAGACCACCGACGCCACGTTCGCCGCCGACGTCCTCGGCAGCGACGTGCCCGTGCTCGTCGACTTCACCGCGGCCTGGTGCCCGCCGTGCCGCATGGTCACGCCGGTCCTGGAGCAGCTGGCCACCGAGGAGCGCGACCGGCTGCGGGTCGTGCAGATCGACGCCGACGCCGATCCCGAGACCGCGCGGGCCTACGGGGTCATGGGCCTGCCCACGATGAGCCTCTTCCGCGACGGCGAGGTCGTGGCCACCGTCGTCGGCGCCCGGCCGCGGGCGGCGATCACCCGCGAGATCGAGCCGTTCCTGACCGCGCGGTGACCCGCGGGCCCGCCGGCGTCAGCGCGCCGGCGGGTCCGTCCGGTCGTCGTCGCGACGCTCGGGCCGCGGCCCCTCGATGGCGCGGGGGGCGCGGCGCAGGTCGTCGAGCAGGTCCTGACCGGGCCGGCGCGGCTCGTCGACCAGCTCGGCCGGGGTGTCGGGGACGACGACCCGCGGCCCGTCGCGGTCGTCGTCGAAGCTGCGCGGCAGGCCCCGGAGGTGCCGGTTCATCGAGCGCACCAGCAGCGCGACGGCGACCAGCAGCACCAGGAGGAGGAACAGGCCGAGCGGGCCGGACTTGCCGACGTCCTCGGGCAGCTGCTCCTCGGCGGCCAGGACACCCTCGATGATCGCGGCGTTCACGGGACCGGGACCTCGCTGCGGATGCCGGCGAACAGGTCGTCCTCGGGCAGCGGGGAGTCGACCAGTGAGCGGGCCAGCTCGTAGTCCTCGGTCGGCCACACCTGCTGCTGCACGTCCATCGGGCAGGCGAACCAGCGGCCGGCGGGGTCGATCTGGGTGGCGTGCGCGATGAGGGCGGCGTCGCGGACCGGGAAGTACTCCGCGCAGGGCACCCGGGTGGTCACCCGGGCGGACATGTCGCGCTCGGGGTCCCAGTTCGCCAGCCACTCGGCGTAGGGGGACTCCGCGCCGGCCTCGAGCATCGCCTCGTGCAGCGCCCGCACGCGGGTCAGCGTGAAGGTCATGTGGTAGTAGAGCTTGCTCGGCTGCCAGGGCTCACCCAGGTCGGGGTAGCGCTCGGGGTCGCCGGCCGCCTCGAAGGCGTGCACGGAGATCTCGTGGGTCTTGATGTGGTCGGGATGCGGGTAGCCGCCGTTCTCGTCGTAGGTGAGCACGACGTGCGGCCTGAACCGGCGGATCAGCTCGACCAGCGGCGCGGCGGCCTCCTCGGTGGGGACCAGCGCGAAGCAGCCCTCGGGCAGCGGCGGCAGCGGATCGCCCTCGGGGAGGCCGGAGTCGACGAAGCCGAGGAACTCCTGCGAGACGCCGAGGATCTCGCGGGCGCGCGCCATCTCCTCGACACGCAGCTGCGGCAGGCGCTCCCAGACCTCGGGGCGGTCGAGCGCCGGGTTGAGCACGGAGCCGCGCTCGCCGCCGGTGCAGGTCGCCACCAGCACCTCGACGCCCTCGGCCACGTACCGGGCCATGGTCGCGGCGCCCTTGCTCGACTCGTCATCGGGGTGGGCGTGCACGGCGAGCAGGCGCAACTGGTGGGCGTCGGTCACCCCGCCAGTGTCCCCCGAGGTGACGACGGGACGCCGTGGCCCCCGTCGCCCGGAGGCGTGGATGTGGTGCTCGTCACCGTGACGTCGAGTACGGTCCGCTCCCCCGCAGGGGCCGTCCGAGTCCCTGCAACGGCGCGTTCTCCGGTGTTAGTTTGGCCGGATCGACGTCGACCGCCTCCCGTCCGGGAGGTGGCCCCCGAGCTGCAGGAGTACCTCGCGTGACCACCCCCACTGAGAACGAGCAGGGCATCTGGCTGACCCAGGAGGCCCACGACCGGCTGAAGGCCGAGCTCGACCAGTTGGTGGCCGGCCGGCCCGCCATGGCCGCGGAGATCAACGCCCGCCGCGAGGAGGGCGACCTCAAGGAGAACGGCGGCTACCACGCCGCCAAGGAGGAGCAGGGCAAGCAGGAGGGCCGGATCCGGCAGCTGACCGACCTGCTGCGCAAGGCGCGCGTCGGCGAGCCGCCCACGACGGCCACCACCGCCGAGCTCGGCACGGTCATCACCATCCGCTTCCAGGGCGACGACGAGACCGAGAAGTTCCTGCTCGGCTCGCGCGAGATCGCCGGCACGACCGACCTCGCCGTCTACTCGCCGGAGTCGGCGATGGGCTCGGCGATCATGGGCGCCGAGCCCGGGACGACGGTCACGTACCAGGCGCCGAACGGCCGCGACATCACCGTCGAGGTCGTCGCCGTCGAGCCGTTCGTCCCCTGACCCGCGCCGCGCGCCCCGTCACGGGCATGGCCCGGTCCCGGCGGGCGGAGAACACCGGTTTCGTCTGCGTCCACTGCACCGCCGACGTCCCCGCGAACACCGACGGGCACTACCGCAACCACTGCCCGGTCTGCCTGTGGTCGCTGCACGTCGACGACCTGCCCGGTGACCGCGCCAGCGGGTGCCGGCAGCCGATGGAGCCGATCGGGCTGGTCGAGAAGTCCGGCAAGGGCTGGCAGGTGGTCCACCGCTGCACCGCGTGCGGCCACCGCCAGCCCAACCGGCTCGTGCGCGACGGCGACGCCCCCGACGACCTCGACCTGGTCCTCTCGCTCCCCTGGCTCTGACACCGTCGCCCTACCGGGCGACACCGCGGCCAGGTGCCGTCCCCCGCCTGCGCTGAGCCGCTGCGTCGTGCCTGCGCGGACCCCTCCGGGGCCCACTCGGCACGACCGACCTCCGGTCGCTCAGGCCGGGGTGAGGCCGCGGCGGCGGAGCAGGGGCGCGGGGTCGGCGTCGCGGCCGCGGACGGCGCGGAAGGCCTCCAGCGGGTCGACCGCGCCGCCGCGGGAGAGCAGCCGCTCGCGGAAGACGTCGCCGTTCTCCCGCCGCAGCCCGCCGTTCTCGCGGAACCACTCCACGGTGTCGGCGTCGAGGACCTCCGACCAGATGTAGCTGTAGTAGCCCGCCGCGTAGCCGCCGGCGAAGACGTGCTGGAAGTACGTCGTCCGGTAGCGCGGCGGCACCAGGTCGTCGGCGACGCCGGCGTCGGCCAGCGCCCGCCGCTCGAACTCCGCGGGGTCGCCGATCTCCGTTTCCGGCGTGATCCGGTGCCAGGCCTGGTCGAGCAGCGTCGCGGCGAGGTACTCCAGCGTCGCGAAGCCCTCCCCCCACAGCCGGGCGGCGTCGAGGGCCTCGACGACGGCCGACGGCAGCGGCTCACCCGTCTCGACGTGCCGCGCGTAGCCGGACAGCACCTGCGGCCACAGCGCCCACATCTCGTTGACCTGGCTGGGGAACTCGACGAAGTCGCGCGGCACGGCGGTCCCGGCGAAGCGCGGGTAGGTGACCGCCGAGCTCAACCCGTGCAGCGCGTGGCCGAACTCGTGGAACAGCGTGTCGACCTCGTCGAGGGTGAGCAGCGTCGGCCGCCCCTCCGGTGCGCGGGCCACGTTGAGGTTGTTGACGACGACCGGCCGGGTGCCGAGCAGCCGCGACTGGGTGACGAACGAGCTCATCCACGCTCCGCCGCGCTTGCCCTCGCGGGCGGTGAAGTCGCCGAGGTAGAGGCCCACCGCCTCGCCGTCGGGACCGCTGACCTCCCAGACGCGGACGTCGGGGTGGTAGCCGGCGAGGTCCGGACGCGGGCTGAAGGTGAAGCCGTAGAGCAGCTCGGCCGCCCGGAAGACGCCGTCGACCAGGACGCGGTCCAGCTCGAACCACGGCCGCAGCGCCGCGGTGTCGACGGCGTACCGCTCGGCGCGCACCCGCTCGCTGTAGAAGGCCCAGTCCCACGGCGCCAGGTCGGTCACGCCGTCGCGGGCGGCGGCCTCGGCCAGCACCTCCGCCTCGGCCCGCGCGTTCGCCGTCGACGGCCCGACCATCGAGGAGAGCATCGCGTCGACGGCGGCGGTGCTGCCGGCGGTCTGGTCGGCGAGCACCAGGTCGGCGTGGGTGGCGAAGCCCAGCAGCCGGGCCCGCTCGGCGCGCACCCGGGCGATCCGCCCGGCCACCGGGCCGTTGTCGTGCTCCCCCGACGACGCGCGGGTCACCGACGCCTCGAACACCCGGCGGCGGAGCTCCCGGTCGCGCAGCTTGGCCAGCACCGGCTGACCGGTGGGCAGCAGCAGCGGGAGCACGTACCCGTCGAGGCCGCGGTCGGCGGCGGCGCGGGCCGCCGCGGCGACCTCCTCGTCGGAGAGCCCGTCGAGCTCGGCGGCGTCGGCCACCCGGACGGCGGCGGCCTCGGTGGCCAGCTGCAGGTTCTGGCCGAACTGCGTGGACAGCTCGGAGAGCTCGCGGTTCATCTCCGAGAGCCGGGCGCGGCCGGCGTCGTCGAGGCGGGCGCCGGCGAGCACGCGGTCGAGGTGGTGGCGCTCGACCAGCCGGACCGCCTCGGGGTCCAGCCCCGCGTCGTGCCGTGCCTCGTGGACGGCGTCGACGCGGGCGAACAGCACCGGGTCCAGCCGCAGCGCGTCGGCGTGCGCGGCCTCCAGCGGCGCGAGCTCGCGCTCGATCTCGCGCAGCCGCGGCGTGGACAGCGAGGAGGAGAGGTTGCCGAACACCGCCCCGGCGCGGCGCAGCAGCGCGCCGGAGCGCTCCAGCGCCTCGACGGTGTTCGCGAACGTGGGCGGCTCAGTCGACCCGGTGATCGCGCCGAGCTCGGCGCGCTGCTCGGCCATCCCGGCCAGCACCGCCTCGCGGCAGTGCTCGAGGGTGATGTCGCCGAACGGCGGCAGGCCGAAGGGCAGCGGCGACTCGGCCAGCAGCGGGTTGTCGGCGGACGGGACGGCGGGGGCGGGCTCGGCGCTCATCGATGACATCGTCGCCCTCCGGACGACACCGCGGCCAGGTGCCGTCCCGACCGCCGCTGAGCCGGACCCGCCACTCCTCGCGGAGGCCTCCGGCCCCCACTCGTCCCGGCGACAGCCGGACGCCGGTGGCCGGGGACCGGACGGTCCCCGGCCACCGGCGCCGGGACGGGTGGCTCAGCGGCTGGCGGTCCGCTTGTAGAGGCGCACCGACACCGGCACGAAGACCGCGAGGATGAGCGCGGTCCACAGCAGCGTGTAGAGCACGGGGTTCTGCAGCGACCACGCCTCGGGCTCCGGGTAGCCGGGCGGCACGTTGCCGAACAGCTCCCGCGCGGCGAGGGTGACCGAGGAGACCGGGTTCCACTCGGCGAAGGTCCGCAGCACCGCGGGGAAGGTCTCCAGCGGCACGAAGGTGTTCGCGATGAACGTGATCGGGAAGATCACGATGAAGCTGGCGTTCTGGACCACCTCCGGCGTGCGGACCAGCAACCCGACCATCGCCATCAGCCACGAGATCGCGTAGGCGAAGACCAGCAGCACGAGGAACCCGCCGATCGCCTCGCCGAGCGACGAGTTGATCCGCCAGCCGACCAGCAGACCGGTCAGTGCCATCACCGCGATGGAGATGACGTTGAGCCCGGCGTCGGCGACCGTGCGCCCGACCAGCACCGCCGAGCGGGACATCGGCAGCGACCGGAACCGGTCGATCAGCCCCTTCTGCAGGTCGTCGGCGATGCTCGCGCCGGTGATCGTGGACCCGAAGACGACGGTCTGGGCGAAGATCCCCGGCAGCAGGAACTCCGCGTAGCTGATGCCCGGCGGCAGCCCGCCGATCGCGCCGCCGAACACGTAGCGGAACAGCACGACGAACATGATCGGCGAGAGCGTGGCGAACACGATCAGGTCGGGCACCCGCTTGACCTTGATCAGGTTGCGCTTGGTGATGACGACGCTGTCGGACAGCGTCTCGGACAGCGAGGTCATCGCGTGCCTCCCACGGGGACCGGCTCGGCCGGGGTCTTGTCGGCAGCGGCCGGGTCGTCCTCGGCGGCGTGCCCGGTCAGCGCCAGGAACACGTCGTCGAGGTCGGGGCGGCGCAGCCCGACGTCGAAGATGTCGGCGGTGTGGCCGTCGAGCCGCCGCAGCGCCTCGGCCAGGACCTCCGCACCCCCGCTGACGGGGATGCTCAGCCGGCGCGCCTGCTCGTCGACGTGCGGCTCGTCCACGGCCAGCGGCCGCAGCAGCTCGACCATCGCCGGCAGCGCCCCGGCGTCGGTGACGGCGAACTCCAGCCGCTGACCGCCCACCTGGGCCTTGAGCTCGTCGGCCGTGCCGCGGGCGATCACCCTCCCCCGGTCGATGACCACCATCCCGTCGGCGAGCCGGTCGGCCTCCTCCAGGTACTGGGTGGTCAGGAGGATCGTCGTCCCGCCGCCGGCGAGGTCGGCGATGAACTCCCACATGCCCAGCCGGCTGCGCGGGTCGAGGCCGGTGGTCGGCTCGTCCAGGAACAGCACCCGGGGCCGGGCGATGAGCGAGGCGGCGATGTCGAGCCGGCGCCGCATGCCCCCGGAGTACGTCTTGGCCGGGCGGTTGGCGGCGTCGGCGAGGTCGAAGCGCTCGAGCAGCTCCCCCGCCCGCTCCCGCGACTCGCGTTTCCCGAGCCGGTACAGCCGGCCCACCATCTCCAGGTTCTCGAACCCGGTCAGGTACTCGTCGACCGCGGCGTACTGGCCGGTGAGCCCGATCAGCGAACGCACCCGGTCCGGCTCGCGCAGCACGTCGATCCCCGCCACCTCGGCGCGCCCGGCGTCGGGCTGCAGCAGCGTGGTGAGGATGCGGACGACGGTGGTCTTCCCCGCCCCGTTGGGCCCGAGCAGGCCGAGCACGCTGCCCTCGGGCACGGCGAGGTCGACCCCTGCCAGCGCGGTGTTGGACCCGAAGCGCTTCTGCAGTTCCTCGACGAGGATCGCGTTGCTCATGCCAGCGAAACTAGGTGTGAGGTCCGACACTTCCCGAACGCTTTTCGCCCGCAGCTGACCGAGTCCATGCCACACCGACCCCGACCGCGGCCGGAACTCATCGCGGGCGCCGGGTCAGCCCTCCGAGACGGGGAACCCGGCGTCCTCCAGCGCGGCGACGACGGTCCGCGCGTGGTCGGGGCCGCGGGTCTCCAGGACCACGAAGACCTCCACCTGCCCGAGGTCCAGGCGGGTCGACGTCCGCTCGTGCTCGACCTCCAGGACGTTGGCGCCGCCCTCGGCGAGGACCGCGAGCACCCCCGCCAGCGACCCCGGCCGGTCGGGCACCGCCAGCCGCAGCCGCAGGTACCGGCCGGCCGCGGCCATGCCGTGCTGCACCACCTTGAGCAGCAGCACCGGGTCGACGTTGCCGCCGGACACGACGGCGACCACCGGCGGCGGGAAGGCCTCGGGCTCGGCCAGCACCGCGGCCACGGCGGCCACCCCCGCCGGCTCGACGACGAGCTTGGCCCGCTCCAGACAGAACAGCAGCGCGCGGGAGAGGTCCTCCTCCCCCACCGTGCGCACCTCGTCGACCAGGTCGCGCACGTGCGCGAGCGTGAGGTCGCTGGGCGCGCCGACGGCGATCCCGTCGGCCATCGTGGACACCCCGGTCAGCGGCACGGGGTGCCCGGCCGCCAGCGAGCCGGGGAAGGCGGCGGCCCCGGCGGCCTGCACCGCCACGATCCGCACCTCCGGCCGCCGGGCGCGGACGGCGGCGGCGATGCCGGACACCAGCCCGCCGCCCCCGGTGCAGACGACGAGGGTGGCGACGTCGGGGCACTGCTCGAGCACCTCGGCGCCCACGGTCCCCTGCCCGGCGATGACGTCGGGGTGGTCGAACGGGTGGATGAAGACCGCGCCGGTCGCCTCGGCGTGCGCGACCGCCGCGGCCAGCGCCGCGGTGAGGTCGACGCCGACCAGGCGGGCCTCGGCGCCGTAGCCGCGGGTGGCGGCCACCTTGGGCAGCGGCGCGGACTCGGGCATGAAGACGGTGGCCGAGACGCCGAGCATGCGGGCGGCGAGCGCCACGCCCTGCGCGTGGTTGCCGGCGCTGGCCGCGACCACCCCGCGCGCCCGCTCCTCCGGCGTCAGCCGCGACAGCCGCACGTAGGCGCCGCGGAACTTGAACGAGCCCGTGTGCTGCAGGTTCTCGCACTTGAGGTGCACCGGGCCGCCCACCCGCTCGGCCAGCGCGCGCGAGTGCTCCAGCGGGGTGCGGCGCGCGATCCCCTCGAGCAGGTCGGCCGCGGCGGCGACGTCGGCACCGGTGACCAGGTCGGCTCCCATGCCGGTGATCCTCGCAGCCCCGCCCGAGGCGCTCCCGCATCCTCGCTGGTCGTCGTACCGTGGCTGAGGTGACGGACGTCGCCCCAGCGCAGACCCCACCCGCACCCACGACCCTCGGCGAGCTCCGTGCGAACGGAGCCGCCTTCCGGCCGGTCAAGGCCGAGATCCGCGCCAACCTGCTCGCCCGCCTCGGCGCGGGTGAGCCCAGCCTGCCCGGCATCGTCGGCTTCGAGGACACCGTCGTCCCCGAGGTCGAGCGGGCCCTCATCGCCGGCCACGACCTCGTCCTGCTGGGCGAGCGCGGCCAGGGCAAGACCCGGCTCATCCGCACCCTGGTCGGCCTGCTCGACGAGTGGACGCCGGTGATGGCCGGCAGCGAGCTCAACGAGCACCCGCTCAACCCGATCAGCGTCTGGGCGCACCGCCAGATCGCCGAGCACGGCGACGACACCCCCGTCGGCTGGCTGCACCGCAGCGAGCGCTTCGGCGAGAAGCTGGCCACCCCCGACACCAGCGTCGGCGACCTCATCGGCGACGTCGACCCGATCAAGGTCGCCGAGGGCCGCACCCTGGGCGACCCCGAGACGGTCCACTACGGCCTCGTCCCGCGCACCAACCGCGGCATCTTCAGCGTCAACGAGCTGCCCGACCTCGCCGAGCGGATCCAGGTCGCGCTGCTCAACGTGCTCGAGGAGCGCGACATCCAGATCCGCGGTTACCGCGTGCGGCTGCCGCTGGACCTGCTGCTCGTGGCCAGCGCCAACCCCGAGGACTACACCAACCGCGGGCGGATCATCACGCCGCTCAAGGACCGTTTCGGCGCCGAGGTCCGCACGCACTACCCGCTGGAGCTGGCCGACGAGATCCGGCTGCTGCAGCAGGAGGCGCAGACCAGCGGGCTGGGCGCACCGCGCGGGCACGACGGCTTCGACGCCCCCGTCGTCCCCCAGCACCTGGTCGAGATCGTCGCCCGGTTCACCCGGCTGGTCCGCGAGTCCAGCCACGTGGACCAGCGCTCGGGCGTCAGCGCCCGCTTCGCGATCGCGGGGCTGGAGACGGTGGCCGCCTCCGCCGTCCGCCGCGCCGCGATCGCCGGGGAGACCCGGCCGGTGGCGCGCGTCGTCGACCTGCCGGGCACCGTCCCGGCCAGCCGCGGCAAGGTCGAGTTCGCCGACGCCGGCACCGACCCCGACGACGACCGGGAGACGGAGGTGCTCGAGCACCTGCTGCGACAGGCGACCGCGCAGACCTTCCGCGCCCGGTGCGGCGGGCTGGACCTGACCGGCCTGCAGGAGCACTTCACCGGCGGGGAGACCGTCGAGTCCGGCGAGCTGGTGCCGGGCGCGGCGCTGCTCGGCCAGCTGGGCACCATCCCGCGGCTCGCCGAGCTGCTCGGCCGCCTGGGCGTGCCCGAGGGCGAGGAGTCGGCCGAGCAGGCCGCCGCCGCCGTCGAGTTCGCCCTCGAGGGCCTCTACCTCACCCGCCGGCTGGCCAAGGACACCGACGGCACCCGCACGGTGTACGGGGCCTAGCGGTGGCCAGGCCCCGCCCCGGCAAGGGGTACCGGTACGGCCGCTGGCGGGGCGGCCCCGACCCGCTGGCCCCGCCCTACGACCTCGGCAGCGCCGTCGACGAGATCGGCGACTCCGTGCTCGGCGGCAGCGGCGTGCGCGAGGCGCTGCGCGAGCTGCTGCGCCGCGGCATGGACGGCCGGCGCGGCCTGGACGAGCTGCGCCGCTCGGTGCGCGAGCGGCTGCGGCAGGCCCGCACCGCCGGCCGGATGGACGGCACGCTGCAGGAGGTCCGCGAGCTGCTCGACCGGGCGCTCGAGGCCGAGCGCCGCGCGCTGTTCCCCGACCCCGACGACGCCGCCCGCCTGGCCGAGGCCGAGCTCGACGCACTCCCGCAGGACACCGCGGGCGCCGTGCGGGCGCTCAAGGACTACCCGTTCCGCTCCCCGGAGGCGCGGGAGGCCTACGACCGCATCCAGGACCTGCTGCGGCGGGAGGTGCTCGACAGCTCCTTCGCCAACATGAAGCAGGCGCTGGAGAACGCCAGCGAGCAGGACATGCAGGCGGTCAAGGACATGGTCGCGGACCTGTCCCGGCTGGTGGACGCGCACAACCGCGGCGAGGACACCGACGAGCAGTTCCGCGAGTTCATGGACAAGCACGGTCAGTTCTTCCCCGACGATCCGCAGTCGGTGGAGGAGCTCATCGACTCCCTCGCCCGCCGGGCGGCCGCGCAGGAACGCATGATGGCCGGCCTCTCGCCGGAGCAGCGGGCGGAGCTGTCCGACCTGATGGCCCAGACCATGTCCGACATGGGGCTGGCCAGCGAGATGGCGCACCTGCAGGACGCGCTGCGCCAGGCCCGTCCCGACCTGCCCTGGGGCCAGCGCGGCCAGGTCCCCGACGGGGAGCAGGGGCTGGGCATGGGCGACGCGACCACCGCCGTCGCGGAGCTCGCCGACCTCGAGGCGCTGTCCAACCAGCTCTCGCAGGGCTACGCCGGCGCCTCGCTGGCCGACGTCGACGAGGAACTGCTCGAGCAGGCGCTGGGCCGCGAGGCCGTCGACGACCTGGCGGCGCTGCGGCAGATGGAGCGCGAGCTGGAGCGGCAGGGCTACCTCAACCGCTCCGACGGCAGGCTGGAGCTCTCGCCGAAGGCGGTGCGCCGGCTGGGCGCCACCGCGCTGCGGCGGGTGTTCGCCAAGCTCGACGCCGCCGGCCGGGGCGAGCACGACGTCGCCGACGCCGGTGCGGCCGGGGAGCTCACCGGCAGCTCGCGGGAGTGGCAGTTCGGCGACGAGCAGCCCCTCGACGTCGTCCGGACGGTCCGCAACGCCGTCCTGCGCACCGCGGGTGCCCCCTCCGGCGACGGCGGGCGGAGGGTCCGCATCGCGGTCGAGGACTTCGAGGTCGTGGAGACCGAGCGGCGCACCGGGGCGGCCGTCGCGCTGCTGGTCGACCTGTCGTACTCGATGGCGCTGCGCGGCACGTGGGGCGCGGCCAAGTCGACGGCGATGGCGCTGCACTCGCTGGTGACGACCCGCTTCCCGCAGGACGCCATCCAGATCATCGGCTTCTCCTCCACCGCCCAGGTGCTCAAGCCCGAGACGCTGGCCGAGCTGAGCGTGGACACGCTGCAGGGCACCAACCTGCAGCACGGGCTGATGCTGGCCCGCCGGTTCCTCGCCCGGCACCGCGACGCCGAGCCGGTGGTCCTCGTGGTCACCGACGGCGAGCCGACCGCGCACCTGGAGGAGGACGGCACGCCGTACTTCTGCTGGCCGCCGATGCCCGAGACGATCGCCAAGACCGTCGCGGAGGTCGAGCGGGTGGCGCGGTCGGGGGCGACGCTCAACGTGTTCGCGCTCGACCCGGAACCGAGCCTGGTGCACTTCGTCCACGACATCACCGCGCGGGCCGGCGGCCGGGTGTTCACCCCGGACAGCGACCGGCTCGGCGAGTACGTCGTCGCGGACTACCTGCGCACCCGCCGGGGCCGCAGGGCGCGGTGACCGGCGAGCTCACGGTCGCGGAGGTCGGCGTCGACGTCGTGCTGCCCCTGCGCAGCGCCGTCCTGCGCGACGGCGGCCCGGCCGGCCTCCCCGGCGACGACGACCCCGCCACCGTGCACCTGGCCGCGCGGGCGCCGGGCGGCCGGGTGGTGGGCGTCGTCCGGCTCGCGCCCGCGCCCTGCCCGTGGCAGCCGGCGGCGGCACCGTGGCAGCTGCGCGGCATGGCCACCGACCCGGAGGTACGCGGCGCCGGGGCCGGGCGCGCGCTGCTCGCGGCGGGCCTGGCGGCGGTCGCGGCGCGCGGCGGCGACCTGGTGTGGTGCAACGCGCGCGTGCCGGCGGCCGGCTTCTACGAGCGGCACGGCTTCTGCGTGGTGACCGCCCCGTTCGACGTCGACCCGATCGGCCCGCACGTCGGCATGCTGATCTCCGTGCCCGACCGATGGGTCCGGGCGCCCGGGCCGGTCACCACCGCATGACCGAGTACGTGCACACCGCGGACGGCACCCGCATCGCCTACGACCGCGTCGGCGCCGGGCAGCCGCTGGTCCTGGTCGGCGGCGCGGGCCAGTTCCGCGCGGTCGACCCCGACACCGGGGAACTGGTCGCCGAGCTGGCCGCGCGCGGCTTCGACGTCGTCGTCCACGACCGGCCCGGGCGCGGGGACAGCGGCGGCGAGCCGCCGTTCGGGCTGGCCGGCGAGCTGGCGGCGATCCGCGCGCTGCTCGACCTCCTGGGCGGGCAGGCGTGGCTGTACGGCAGCTCCTCCGGGGGCGCGATCGCCCTCGCTGCGGCCGCCGGGCTGCCCGGCGTCGAGCGGCTGTTCCTGTGGGAGGTCCCGCTCGACGAGGAGGGCGGCACCGCCGGCGCCGAGGCCCTGGCCGCCGTCCGCGCGCTCGCCGCGGCCGGGGACCGCGAGGGCATCTGGCGGCTGTGGACCGAGGGCATGCCCCCGGAGTGGTTCGAGGCGATGCGTTCCGGGCCGCAGTGGCCGCTGTTCGAGCGGATGGCGCCCACCCTCGAGGCCGACGCCGAGGCGCTGGCCTGGACGCAGTCGGCGCCGCGGGCGCAGTTGTGGGCGCCGGTCACCGCGCACGCGGTGGTCCTGCTCGGCGCGCAGACCTTCCCGTTCATGGCCGACGCCGCCGACTCGATCGTCGCCTCCCTCGCCTCCGCGGAGCGCGTGGAGGTGCCCGGCCGCGACCACCGCTGGGAGGCGGCCGGCCTCGCCGACGTGCTGGCCGCCTCCCTGCCGGTCAGTGGCGGATCGGCTGGGAGCCGCTCGAGCTGATGCCCGGGATGCGTCCGGCGCGGAAGGCGTCGACGAAGAGCCGGTGGTCCTCCTGCGTCTGCCGGGCGTAGGAGTGCGCGAAGTCGACCAGGTCGGCGACGAACTCCTCGCGCCGGCCGCCGACCACCGCCGCGACCGCGTCCTCGGTCTGGAAGTCGACCAGCGCGTGGTCGCTGTCGGCGTCGCCGACGCAGTGCATCTTCGCCGTCGCCCGGCCCAGCTGGGCCACCACCGGTGCCATCTCCTCGGGCTCGGTGAGGTCCTCCCAGTCCAGGTCGACCTCGTAGGGCGAGAGCTCCTGGACGACGAACCCGACGCCGTCGACCTCGGTGTGGCCGAGGAACTGCGAGGCGTTGGCCTGCAGCGCGCGCTGGCTGACCGCGGTCCGGTGCCCGTGGTGCTCGAAGTACGAGGCGATCCGCTCGTCGCGGACGATGCGGCTGGGCGCGGCCACGTTGCCCTGCTTGAGCGACAGGACGACGTCGTTCTCCAGCGCCTGGTCGTAGCCCTCGAGCAGCACGTTGTAGGCGGGCAGCCCGGCGCTGCCGATGCCGAAGCCCCCGGTGCCGATGACGTCCTTGACGTCGTAGGCGACGTCGCGGCGGCGCATCGGCGGGTGCACGGTCCCCCGCCAGCGGTCGAGCGCGGCCAGCACCCGCCCGCGCTCGTCGTCGTCGAGCCGGCGGGTGCGCCCGCCGTCGGCGAAGCGCCGCTCGTACCCCTCGACCACGGTCATGCGGTCCAGCAGCGAGCCCCGCGTCCGCGTCGTCGTCTCGAGGATGGCCTCGCGGACGGCGCCCTCGGTGTTGGCGACGGTCAGCGCGAAGGTGCGGTCGTCGTCGGAGCGGCGGAACGCCTCGACCTGGTCGAGGTAGGCGTCGAGGTAGGTGCCCAGCAGGTCGGCGATGACGTCGTCGCCGAGCGCCTTGCGCCACGACAGCAGCGCGAAGCTGGCGGCGAAGCGGCGCAGGTCCCAGGTGAAGGACCCGACGTAGGCCTCGTCGAAGTCGTTGACGTCGAAGACGATCCGCCCGGAACCGTCCATGTAGGTGCCGAAGTTCTCGGCGTGCAGGTCGCCCTGGATCCACACCCGGGTGGTCCGCTCGTCGGCCCAGGGCTCGTCGAAGGCGGCCATGTCGGCGTAGAAGAGGCAGGCGCTGCCGCGGTAGAAGGCGAAGGGGTCGGCGGCCATCTTGCGGAACTTCGTGCGGAAGGCGTCGGCGTCGGCGGCCATGAGCTCGGAGAAGGCCTCGACCAGGACGTCGACGATCTGCTGCGAGCGGTCACCGGACGTTCTCCCGGAGGCCACCCGTCGGGGGGATTCGGGCACGGGGGGCACCGTAGAGGGCGGCTAGCCTGCTGGACAGACGGTTGCGCGGGGGGACGATCGGAGTGGCGGTGACCAGAGCGGGCACGGCGCGGCGGCTGGCGTCCGCCGCCGCGTACGGCGGCGGCGGCCTCGGCCTGGCCGGTGCGGGGCTCCTCGCGGTCCTGCGCCTCGAGGCCCGCGCGGCCCGGAAGCGGGTCGAGGCGCGGACGTCGAACCAGGACCCGCCCCCCGGCGACGGCGTCTACGGCCGCGGGCGCGGCAAGCCCCTGGTGTTCACCGTGCTCGGCGACTCCAGCGCCGTGGGCCTGGGCGTCGAGCGGGCCACCGAGACGCCCGGCGTGCTGCTGGCCGCCGCGCTGACCGAGCTCGCCGAGCGCCCCGTCCGGCTGGTCCGCCTGGCCGTCTCCGGCGCGGAGTCCTGCGAGCTGGACCCGCAGGTCGAGCGCGCCCTGGCCGAGCGCCCCGACGTCGTCCTGATCATGATCGGCGCCAACGACGTCACCACCCGCACCCGCCCCGCGGTCTCCGTGCGGCACCTGGCCGACGCGGTGCGGCGGCTGCGCGAGGCGGGCGCGGAGGTCGTCGTCGGCACCTGCCCCGACCTGGGGACCGTCCGGCCGATCGGGCAGCCGCTGCGGCTGCTGGCCCGGCGGTGGAGCCGGCAGCTGGCGGCGGCGCAGACGATCGCCGTGGTCGAGGCCGGCGGGCGCACGGTGTCGCTGGGCTCGGTGCTCGGGCCGAGCTTCGCGCAGGACCGCTCGCTGTTCAGCATCGACGAGTTCCACCCCAGCGCCGCCGGCTACGCGCAGGCCGCCGCCGTGATCCTCCCGGCGCTGGCCGACGCGCTCGGCGTCTGGCCCGCACCCACCGGCCGCCGCCGGGAGCGCCGCGGCACGGTGCGTCCCGTCGCGCGGGCCGCGGCACGGGCGGCCGGCCGGCCGGGCACCGAGGTCCGGGCCACCGAGGTCCGGGGCACGACCGCCGGGCCGCTGGGCACCTGGGCGCGGCTGCTGCGCCGGCGGCCCACCGAGCTGCCGACGCCCGAGGAGGCCGGGGAGGCCGCCGAGGCGGCGGAGGTCCCGGTCGGCCAGGACGCCTGAAACACACCGAGCGTCTGTAGCAGGCTCGGGCGCAAGGAGCCCGGGGGTCCGGGGGTACTTTCCGGAGTGACCGATCCCGGGGCTCCCGGCCCCGGGAGCCCCTCATCGCGGAGGACCCCATGCCCGAAGCCGTCATCGTCGCGACCGCGCGCTCCCCCATCGGGCGCGCCTTCAAGGGGTCGCTCAAGGACCTGCGTCCCGACGACCTCGCCGCCACCATCGTCCGCGCGGCGCTCGACAAGGTCCCGGCGCTGGACCCGACCGACATCGACGACCTGATCCTCGGCTGCGGCCTGCCCGGCGGGGAGCAGGGCCACAACATGGGCCGCGTCGTCAGCATCCTGCTCGGCATGGACCACCTGCCGGGAACCACGATCACCCGCTACTGCTCGTCGTCGCTGCAGACGACCCGCATGGCGATGCACGCCATCAAGGCCGGCGAGGGTGACGTCTTCATCTCCGCCGGCGTGGAGATGGTGTCCCGGTTCGTGAAGGGCAACAGCGACTCGCTGCCCGACACCCACAACCCGGTGTTCGCCGAGGCCTCGGCCCGGGTGGCCAAGACCGCGGAGAGCGGCGCGGACTCCTGGACCGACCCGCGCACCAACGGCGACGTGCCGGACGTCTACATCGCCATGGGCCAGACGGCCGAGAACCTGGCGCTGCTCAAGGGCGTCACCCGCCAGGAGATGGACGAGTTCGCCGTCCGCAGCCAGAACCTGGCGGAGAAGGCGATCAACGAGGGCTTCTGGGAGCGGGAGATCACCCCGGTCACCACGCCCGACGGCACGGTCGTCAGCAAGGACGACGGCCCGCGCGCCGGCACCACGCTCGAGGGCATCTCCGCCCTCAAGCCGGTCTTCCGCCCCGACGGCCGGGTCACCGCCGGCAACGCCTGCCCGCTCAACGACGGCGCCGCCGCGGTCGTGGTCATGAGCGACACCAAGGCCCGCGACCTCGGCCTGACCCCGCTGGCCCGCATCGTCTCCACCGCGGTCACGGGCCTGTCGCCGGAGATCATGGGCTACGGCCCGGTCGACGCCTCGAAGCTGGCGCTGCAGCGGGCCGGCATGACCATCGACGACATCGACCTGGTCGAGATCAACGAGGCCTTCGCCGCGCAGGTCATCCCGAGCTACCGCGACCTGGGCATCGACATCGACAAGCTCAACGTGCACGGCGGCGCGATCGCCGTCGGCCACCCCTTCGGCATGACCGGCGCCCGCATCACCGGCACGCTCCTCAACGGCCTGCAGACCAAGGACGGCACCTTCGGTCTGGAGACCATGTGCGTCGGTGGCGGCATGGGCATGGCGATGGTGCTCGAGCGCCTCTCCTGATCCGACCCGGGGCCGGCTCGCGCGCCGGCCCCGGACACGACAGTGGCCCGGCCCCCGCGAGGGGACCGGGCCACTGCTGTGTGTGGCCCCGCTGCAGCGGGGCCCTTGCTCAGTTGTCCTGGAAGTAGGACAACAGGCGCAGGATCTCCAGGTACAGCCAGACGACCGTGACGAGCAGGCCGAAGGCGACGTACCAGGCGAACTTGGCCGGGGCGCCACGGCGGATCGCCTGGTCGGCCATGTCGAAGTCGAGCAGCAGCGTGAAGGCCGCCACACCGATCACGACGATGCTGAAGACGATGGCCAGCGGGCCACCGTCACGCAGGCCGAGGCCGCCCGGGGTGAAGAAGCTCGCCACGAGGTTGACCAGGACCAGCGCCAGGACACCGAACAGCGCGCCGACGATCCAGCGGGTCAGCTTGGGGGTCACCCGGATGGCGCCGGTCTTGTAGACGACCAGCATGCCGGCGAAGACACCGAACGTGCCGATGAGCGCCTGGACCACGATCCCGGGGTAGATCGTGTTGAAGGCCTCGCTGATGGCGCCGAGCGCGACACCGTAGAGCGCGCCGTAGGCCAGGGTCGCCGCCGGGTTGGCGATCTGCTTGAAGCTGATCACCAGGCCCAGGACGAAGGCCACGAGCACCGCGGGCAGCGCCAGGCCCCACGCGGCCTGGCCGGGCAGCGCCCAGACGGCGGCCGCGGCGAGGACGGTGACGAGGAACGACAGGCCCGTCTTCTGGACGACGTCGTCCATCGTCATGTAGCGGGTGGCCGGCGGGCCGTACGGGCCGGCGGGGGCCGGGGCACCGTAGCCCTCGGGCGCGCCGTACGGCTGACCGTAGGGCTGGGGGGTCGGCTGGCCGTACTGCTGGCCGTAGCCGGGGGCGCCGTATCCGGGGGCTCCGTAGCCGGGAGCGCCGCCCTGCTGGCCGTACTGCTGGCCGGAGCCGGGAGCGCCGTACCCCTGCTGGCCACCACCGGACGCGGCGTTGGCGAAGCCCCGGCCGAACACCGGGTTGGAGCTGGGCATCGTCATCTCCTCGAGGTGACTGGTCGGTCGGTGGGCTGCTACCTCGCACCCCACTCGACACCTACAACGCCGCAGGTGGCCCGCGCGTTCCTGAGGTCCCCGGTACCCACCTCCGGGTGGGAGAACGCGCCGGGGGCGCGGCACCTGCGGTGCCGCGCCCCCGGGTCGTGCCGGTCGGGAGTGGGTCAGACCTCGACCCCGCCGTGGTCGTGGCCGGCGTGCAGTCCGCCGCCACCGGCCTCCTGCTCGGCCTCCACGCGGTACTGCCGGGCGTTCGGGTCGCCCTCGTACGTGCCACCGGGCACCGGCCGGCCGGCCACGTCGTTCACCCGCGAGGAGTCGTAGGCGAGGGTGAGCACCGCGTAGGCGACGGCGTCGGAGTTCTCGTCGAGCGCCTTCGGGTCGAGGTTGGTGATGTCGTCCCCGGCCTGGTGGTAGTTCGGGTCGTAGGCGACGCCGGCCTCACCGCCGTACAGCGGGACCTGGTACTCCTGCTTCTCGACCTCCGCGCCGGTGAACAGGCCACCGGAGGGGATGTTGGCGTTGATGAACGCCTGGTAGTCGCTGCGGCCGCTGAACTCGGTGCCCTCGTAGTACAGGCCCCGCGACTCGTAGAAGTCCTCGAAGACGTACTCGATCTGGTCCGAGCCCTCGGGGACGTTGACACCGTCCGGCGCGGGGAACGTGGACTGGTCCCCGTCGTAGATGAACCGGGCGAAGTTCGGCGAGCCGATCATGTCGAAGTTCAGGTACAGCCCGATGTCGGCCACCTGGTCCTCCGACAGCGAGTCGACGTACTCGGCCGAGCCGAGCAGGCCGAGCTCCTCGGCACCCCACCAGGCGAACCGGATGGTGTTGGTCGGCTTGACCTTGGCCAGGTTCTCCGCGACCTCGATCAGGCCGGCGCTGCCCGAGCCGTTGTCGTTGATGCCCGGACCCTCGGGGACCGAGTCGAGGTGCGCGCCGGCCATGACGACGTTGTCCGACGTCCGGCCCGACAGCTCGGCGATGACGTTCTCGGTCTCACGGATCCCGCTGACGGCGTCCACCTGGATGCGCACGGAGGTGCCGGCCTGGGCCAACTCCGTGCCGGTGGCGTAGCTGACACCCACCACGGGGATCGCGTTCTCGAGGGGCGCGCCCAGCGTCGGCGACAGGAGCGTGTCGCGGCCGGGCTGGCCCTCGTTGAACAGGACGACGCCCACGGCGCCCGCCTCGCGGGCGTTCTCGGCCTTCTCGCCGAAGGTGCAGGTGCCGCGCTGCAGCAGGGCGATGTTGCCCGGCGTGAAGCCGGCGAAGTCGGCGTCCTCGCAGCCGCTGGTGTTGCCGTTGGCGGTCCCGACCGGCGGGATGGTGACGTCGACGGCCTGCACGGTGGCGGTGACGTCGCCGCTGCCCGAGTAGGTGGCCACCGCGTAGTCGGTGCCCTCGACGTAGGTGGTCGCCGTGGGCGCCACCCGGGCGAACGCGCTGCTGGTCTGCTGGAAGTACGGGAACTCGAACGCCTGGCGCTCGACCGTCCAGCCCGCGGCCTCCAGACGGTCCTCCACGTACTGGGCCGACGCCGTGTAGCCGGGCGTGCCGGAGGCGCGGGTGCCGCCGTTGGCGTCGGCGATCGCCTGGAACTCGTCCAGGTGCTCCATGACGCCTTCGAGCGTCACGCAGTCGGTCAGCTTCGCCACGGTGTTGTTGTTCCGGTTCTCGCAGCCGTTGCCTCCGGCCGCGGCCGGGAACGCGGTGACCACGCTGCCGGCCAGCGCCAGCACGCCGGCGGTGCCGGCGACGGCGATGCGCGATCGCCGGGACGGATGGGACTGGGTCATGGACGTCTTCCCCTCGAACGTCGGGTGTGGGCTCCGATGGCCACGGGGGGTAACCCTGTCAATACAGTCGCGGGGGACGTCAAGCCCTGTATTTCCTGCGGCCGATGGTGTAACGGGCCGGAGGAAGTCGTGAGGTCGGCGTACGGTCGCCGGTGTGCCCCCGGTGGGATTCGAACCCACACTGTGACCCTTTTAAGGGGCCTGCCTCTGCCGGTTGGGCCACGGGGGCGGGTGCGGGCCGTCGGCCCGCCGGTCTCAGCCTGCCTGCGCGCGGTCGGCCGGCGACGGCGCCGGCATCTGCCCCGTCCCGCCGGAGGTGGCCGCGGTGACGAACTCCCGCCGCGGGTCCTGCAGCTGGCCGAGCGCCACGACCTCGCGCCGGAACAGCGAGGCCAGCGTCCAGTCGGCGACCACGCGGGCCTTGCGGTTGAACGTCGGGACCCGGCTGACGTGGTAGCTGCGGTGCATGAACCAGGCCGGCCAGCCCTTGAGCTTGATCCCGTAGACCTGCGCGACGCCCTCGTGCAGGCCGAGACTGGCCACCGAGCCGGCATAGGCGTGCCGGTAGGGCTGCGGCTGCTCGCCGCGCAGGGTCGCCGCCACGTTGTCGGCCAGCCGCTTGGCCTGCCGGACGGCGTGCTGGGCGTTGGGCGCGGTGGTGGCCCCCGGGTCGGGCTTGGTGAGGTCGGGGACGGCCGCGAGGTCACCGGCGGCCCAGGCGTCCTCCAGGCCGCTGACCTGCAACGTCGGCTCGCAGCGCACCCGGCCCCGCTCGTCGAGGGGGAGGTCGGTCGAGGCGAGCAGCGGATTGGGTCTGGTGCCGGCGGTCCACACGAGGGTGTCGCTGGCGAACTGCGCGCCGTCGGAGAGGCGCACGACGCCGTCGGTGACCGACTCCAGGCGCGTGTTCAGCCGCACGTCCATCCCGCGGGCGGTGAGCTGCTTGACGGTCCAGGCGGCCATGTCGAGGTCGACCTCGGGCAGGATCCGGCCGGTGGCCTCGACCAGCACCCACCGCATGTCGCTGGGCGACAGCCGCGGGTAGTAGTGGCTGACGGCGTAGCGCGCCATGTCCTCGAGCTCGGCGAAGGCCTCGATGCCGGCGTAGCCGCCGCCGACGAAGGTGAAGGTCAGGGCCCGCTCCCGGACGCGGGGGTCGTCGGTCGAGGCCGCGGCGTCGAGCCGGGCGAGGACGTGGTTGCGCAGGTAGATGGCCTCCCCCACCGTCTTGAAGCCGATCCCGTGCTCGGCCAGGCCCGGGATGGGCAGCGTGCGCGCCACCGACCCCGCCGCCATCACCAGCACGTCGTAGGACAGCTCGTACGGCTCGCCCTCGGCGGGCAGGACCCGGGCCCGCCGGTCGGCGTGCGACAGCGCGACGACGGCACCGGTGACCACCCGGCAGCGCGGCAGCGTGCGGCGCAGCGGGACGACGACGTGCCGCGGTTCCACCGAGCCGGCCGCCGCCTCGGGCAGGAACGGCTGGTAGGTCATGTGCGGCTGGGGGTCGACGACGACGATCTCGGCGCGGCCCCGGGACAGCTTCCGCTGCAGCCGCAGCGCGGTGTAGAGGCCGACGTACCCCCCGCCGACGACCAGCACCACCGGACGGGACCCCAGATCCGGACGAGACGCCATGGGCCCACCCTAGGGGCGCACGCGCGGGCCGCGACTCCGCTCAGCCGGCGCCGGCGAGCTCCGTGGCCCGCGACAGGACGGCGTCGAGCATCGGCTCGGTGAGCCGGCCGGTGAAGGTGTTCTGCTGGCTCACGTGGTAGCTGCCCAGCAGGGTGAGCGGCCCGCGCGGACCCTCCAGCGTCACCTCCACGCCGTGCCCGAAGGCCGGCCGCGGCCGGGGCAGGGCGTAGCCGGCGCCGGCGAGGACGGGCCACAGCGCCGTCCAGCCGAAGCCGCCGAGGACGACGACCACCCGCAGGTCCGGCAGCAGCGCCAGCTCGCGCGCCAGCCAGGGCGAGCAGGTGTCGCGCTCGGCCGGCGTCGGCGCGTTGTCCGGGGGCGCGCAGCGGACCGCGGCGGCTACCCGCACGCCCGTGAGCTCCAGGCCGTCGCCGACGTGGGTCGACGTCGGCTGGTTGGTCAGGCCGGCCCGCCACAGCGCGGCGAAGATCCAGTCCCCGCTGCGGTCGCCGGTGAAGACCCGGCCGGTGCGGTTGCCCCCGTGCGCGGCCGGCGCCAGCCCGACGACGGCGATCCGCGCGGAGGCGGGGCCCAGGCCCGGCACCGGGCGGCCCCAGTAGTCCTCGTCGCGGAAGGACGCCCGCTTGACCCGGGCGACGTCCTCGCGCCAGGTGACCAGCCGGGGGCAGGCGCGGCAGCCGGAGATCCGGGCGTCGAGGACGGCGAGGTCTCGGGCGCCGCGCGCGGAGCGGGACACCCCCGCCGGTGTCCGCGTGACCGGGAACCCCTGCGCGTCGACCGCCACGCGCCCAGTCCACCACCCGGCCGGGTGCCCTGCGCATCTCCCCCTTCGGAGGGTCGGCGGCGGCCCTCCCGGTGCCTAGGCTCGCTGCGTCAGCGACCCGGCCGGACGGCGGGAGGCGCCGGACGGAGAAGGGGTGGGAACCGGTGAGTGCAGCCGTGGGTGCGTCCAGGAGCGGGCCCGGGCTCGTGGCCGGACGCGCGACCCCACCTCGCCCGGCCCCCGCCCGGCCGCGCACGGCGGTCGTCTCCGGCCACGACGACCTCGACGCGCTGGCCGGCGCCTGGGACGACCTCTGGCGCCGCACCCCGGACGCCACCGCCTTCCAGACCCACGCGTGGAGCAGCGCCTGGGCCCGCGCGTACGTCCCGGCCGGCCGGCTCGCCGTCGTCACCGTGTGGGACGGCGACACGCTCGTCGCCGCCGCGCCGCTGTACCGGGTGCGCCGCGGTCCGGTTCCCGTCCTCGCGCCGCTGGGCGGCCCGCTGAGCGACTCCACCGACGTCCTGCTCGACCCGCAGGTCCCCGACGCCGGGGCCCGGCTGGCCGCCGCCCTGCTGCAGGTGCCCGGGTGGCGGGTCCTGGACCTGCCCGAGGTCCTGCCCGGCTCGGCCGCGCAGGCGTGGACGCGGGAGTGGCCGGGCCGGGTCCGCCGCGCGCCGTCGTCGCTGAACCTGCAGCTGCCCGTGCTGCCCCAGGCCGACGTCCTCGCGCGGGTCCCCGCCCGGACGGCGGGGACGCTGCGCCGCAAGCTGAAGAAGGTCGACAGGGCGGGCATCGAGCGCACCGAGCTCCCCTCCGACGCCGTGCCGGCCGCCGTGCCCGAGCTGGTCCGGCTGCACGAGGCGCAGTGGGCGGGCCGGCGCGGCAACCCGGAGCACCTCACCGCGCGGTTCCGCACGTTCCTCACCGGGGCGCTGGTGCCGATGGTCGAGCGCGGCCAGGCCGTCGTCGTGGAGTACCGGCTCGACGGCCGGCTGGTGGCCAGCGAGGTCGACCTCCTCGGGCACCGGCAGCTGGCCTACTACCTCGCCGGCATCGACCCCTCGCTGCGGCAGACGATCGACACCTCGGTGCTGCTGGTCCGCGGCGCGCTCGGGCTGGCCGGCCGGCTGGGGCTGGCGGAGTACTCGTTCCTGCGGGGCGACGAGGACTACAAGCTGCGCTGGCGCCCGGACCACGTGACCGCCGAGCGGGTCCTGCTCGCGCGCCCGGGGCTGCTGGGGTCGGGCGGCTACCTCCCCGCGACCGCCGCGTCCTCCGCCGTCATGGCCCTCGCCCGGCGGGTGCTCGCCGGCCGCGCGCGGGAGCTGGCCCGGGCGGTCATGCACCGCGTCCGGCAGGTCCGCGCGAGCGGGTAGCCCTCCCGGGACGACGTCTCCCCTTCCGGGGACGCGGACCGCGGGGACGCCAGGCATGATCACCCCCATGGCCCGCAAGCAGAAGCCGCCGCTGACCTGGAAGCTGCTGGGGACCGGCTCGGCCACCCTGTCCGGCATCGCCGTCCGCAAGCTCACCGACGCGGCCTGGTACGCGGCCCTCGGCAAGACCCCGCCGAAGAACCCCGCCGCGCCGGGCGTCTCGTGGCCCGAGGCGCTGGCCTGGGCCGCGTTCTCCGGGCTCACCGTCGCCGGTGGCCGGTTGCTGGCCGCCCGCGGTGCCGCCGCGGCCTACCAGTCCCTGACCGGCAAGCTCCCGCCCGGCGTCAACGAGGCCGGCTAGCCCCTGGCCAGGCGCAGCGCGATGCCGTCGAGGATGTCGTGCTCGCTGACGACGACCTCGTCGAGCGCGAACGCGTCCATGACCACCCGCAGCACCAGCGCGCCGGCGCCGATGACGTCGACCCGGCCGGGGTGCATGACCGGGAAGGCAGCCCGCCGCTCGCGGGTGGCGGTGAGCAGCCCCGCGGTCACCGAGCGGACGGCGCCCACCGGGATGCGCGAGCCGTGGATGACCTCGGCGTCGTAGGCCGGCAGCCGCAGCGCGAGGGCCGCCACCGTGGTCACCGAGCCGGCCAGGCCGACGAGTGTGGCCGCCTCCCCCACCGGCACCGCCGCGGCGACCTCGGCCAGGGCGGCCCGGATGTCGGCCTCGGAGGACCCGATCTCGTCCGCCGTCGGCGGGTCGCCGTGCAGGTGGCGTTCGGTCAGGCGCACGCACCCGACGTCCACCGAGCGCGCCGCGCGCACGCCGCCGGCGTCGCCGAGGACGAACTCGGTGGACCCGCCGCCGATGTCGACGACGAGGTACGGCGGGCGCGGGGGCGGGCCGCCGTGCGCGGCGGCCGCGGCGGCGAGGGAGGCGGTGGCGCCGAGGAAGGACAGCCGCGCCTCCTCGTCACCGGGGACGACGTCGGGCGGCTGGCCGAGCGTGGCCTGCACCATCGCCTCGAAGTCGGCGCGGTTGGCGGCGTCGCGGGTGGCGCTGGTGGCGACCATCCGCACGGCGGTGGCGCCGAGGTCGCGGGCCTGGGCGGCGTACTCGGCGAGCACGACGCGGGTGCGCTCGATCGCCTCGGGCGCCAAGCGGCCGGTGGCGTCCACGCCCTGCCCGAGCCGGACGACCTCCATCCGCCGCAGCAGATCGGTGTGCGCGCCCTCCGGCGGCACGTCGGCGACCAGCAGGCGGATGGAGTTGGTGCCGCAGTCGACGGCGGCCACGCGGGTCACGACGGCTCCTCCGGCTGCGCGCAGGGGCCGGCGGCCCACCACTCCCCCATCCCGGCGACCGCCCGGTCGCCGACGGGGTTGACACCCGGTCCCGCGGCCAGCGCGTGGCCGGCGAGGGCGTGCAGGCACTTGACCCGGTCGGGCATGCCGCCGGCGGTGGCGCGGGTGGGCAGCTCGCCGAGGGCGTCGCGCTCGGCGAGGTAGGCCTCGTGCGCCGCCCGGTAGGCCGCGGCGAGGTCCGCGTCGGTGGCGAGGTCGTCCTGCCACTCGCGCATGCGGCCGGCCGACTCCAGCCGGCTGGCGGCGGCCGACGCCCGCGGGCAGGTCAGGTAGTACAGCGTCGGGAACGGCGTGCCGTCCTCCAGCCGCGGGGAGGTCTGGACGACGTCGGGCTGGCCGCAGGGGCACCGGTGCGCCACCGCCCGGACCGCGCGCGGCGGACGGCCGAGCTGGCGGCCGACGAGCTCGCGCTCCTCGGGGGTGATCGGCTCGGAGACCCGCCGGCCTGGCGCGGTCACCCGTCCTCCCCGTCGGCGTCGGCCACCGAGCCGAGCAGCTCCTCGTACCAGGGGCGGGGGGCGGCGTCGACGGCGTCGGGCAGCGTGCCGGCGTCGCCCTCGGCGGCCTCGCCGTCGACCACGACGACCAGCCGGTCCCCGGGCAGCACGTAGGCCAGCCGCTCGCGGGCCTCACGCGCGGTCCAGGCCGGGTCCGCCTGCCGCTCGAGCTCGGCCTGCAGCTCGGCGATCCGCTCGTCGTAGGCGGTGCTCTCGGCCGCCAGCCGGGCGATCTCGGCGCGGCCGTCGAGCCACTGCCGCACGGGACCGGCGAGGGTCAGCGACAGCAGCAGGAGCAGGCCGACGAAGACGACCGCCCGGCCGGTGAACAGCGGCCGGCGGGCCGCCGCGGGGCGGGCGGGAGCCCGCGGCGTGCGCCGGCCCGGGCGCCGGGCGTCGGGACGGCTGCCGGCGCCCGACCGCGTCCCGGCCGGGACCGGCCGGGACGCGGCGTGCGACAGCGGGCGGCCGGTCGAGCGCCGCCGCCCCGTACCGGCGCTCACCGGGTCAGGAGGTCCGCAGGCGCGGGAAGGCCGCGGCGCCGGCGTAGCGCGCGGCGTCGTCGAGCTCCTCCTCGATGCGCAGCAGCTGGTTGTACTTGGCCACGCGCTCGCTGCGCGCCGGGGCACCGGTCTTGATCTGCCCGCAGTCGGTGGCGACGGCGAGGTCGGCGATCGTGGTGTCCTCGGTCTCGCCCGAGCGGTGGCTCATCATGCAGCGGTAGCCGTTGCGGTGCGCCAGGTTCACGGCGTCGAGGGTCTCGGTGAGCGTGCCGATCTGGTTGACCTTCACCAGCAGGGCGTTGGCGGCACCACGGTCGATGCCGTCGGCGAGCCGGCTGGGGTTGGTGACGAACAGGTCGTCGCCGACGACCTGCACGCGGTCGCCGAGGGCGGAGGTCAGGGCGACCCAGCCGTCCCAGTCCTCCTCCGACAGCGGGTCCTCGATCGAGACGATCGGGTAGTTCGCGACGAGGTCGGTGTAGTACTCGGTGAGGTCGGCGGCCGACAGGGTCCTGCCCTCGAAGGCGTAGCCGGCCTCGCTGTGGAACTCCGTCGCCGCGACGTCGAGGGCGAAGGCGATGTCGGTGCCCACGGAGTAGCCGGCCTGGTCCACGGCCCGGACGATCAGGTCGAGGGCCGCGCGGTTGCTGGTGAGGTTCGGGGCGAAGCCGCCCTCGTCGCCCAGACCGGTGGCCAGGCCGTCCTCCTTCAGCACGGACTTGAGCGCGTGGTAGGTCTCGGTGCCCATGGCCAGCGCCTCGGCGAAGGTCGCCGCGCCGATCGGGGCGATCATGAACTCCTGCACGTCGACGTTGCTGTCGGCGTGGGCGCCGCCGTTGAGGATGTTCATCATCGGCACCGGCAGCAGGTGCGCCGAGGGGCCGCCGACGTAGCGGAACAGCGGCAGGCCGGTGGACTCGGCGGCCGCGCGGGCGACGGCGAGGCTGACGCCCAGGATGGCGTTGGCGCCCAGGCGGGACTTGTCGGGCGTGCCGTCGAGGTCGAGCAGCCGCTGGTCGACCAGCCGCTGCTCGGTGGCCTCGTAGCCCACCAGCTCCGGGCCGATGACGTCGAGGACGCCGTCGACGGCCTTGGTCACGCCCTTGCCGCCGTAGCGCTCGTCGCCGTCGCGCAGCTCCACCGCCTCGAAGGCGCCGGTGGAGGCGCCGCTGGGCACCGCCGCCCGGGCGATCGTCCCGTCGTCGAGGGCGACCTCGACCTCCACGGTGGGGTTTCCGCGCGAGTCCAGGATCTCCCGCGCGCCTACGGCGTCGATGCTCGGCACGGGGGCAGCCTAACCAGCCCCGCCTCCCCCGTCCGTCAGCCGTGCGGCGATGCCGTGCGGTCCGCCGGTCCGCGGCGGAGCCGGTCGTGCGCGTCGAGCATCGCGAGGGCCTCCGGTGCCGGCTCGACGACGTCCCGGCTGAACAGGTACTCGGGGTACACCGGCTGCCGGCCGAGCATCCGGCCGAGGGGGGCCAGCCCGCCGAAGAGCACGCGCTGCACCCGCGGCGGCGGGGAGGTGAACACCACCGTGTCGCGGTAGGCCCTCAGCGTGACCGCGGCCTGCAGGAGGTGCGGCAGGCCGCGGGCGTCCACGCGGCCGTCCCGGGCCAGGCCGAACGTGGTGGTCACCACCCGGACGAAACGGTCGCCGGGGGTCACCTCGACGAGGACCTGCGCCTCCTCCTCACCGACCTGCCACCAGTCGTGCGCGGTGCCCGGCGGCACCTCCTGGGACTCCCCGGCTCCCAGCACGCTGGTCTCCGTCCCGACCTGGAACCCCACCCGGCCCGACAGCACGGAGAAGCGCTCGGAGGAGCCCGGGTGCACGTGGGCGGCCGCGACCCGACCGCCCGGCCGGACGAAGAGGTGCGCGACGAGCGTCCGGTCGGGATGGCCCTCGGGATCGGTCAGCACCACCGCCCGCTCCCCCGTGACGGGGTTGGTGAAGACCTGTCCCCGGCGGGGGCTGGTCGCCCGTGCCCGGCTCTCGTCCGCGTGCATGGCACCCGCCCTCCGCCGCAGCTCCGGCCATCGTGGGCGCTGCAGGAAGCCGGCCACCAGGGCCCTCAGTCGCCGGATCGGCGCAGCGCCTCCGCGTCGAGCTCCCCGGCGTAGCGGCGCACGGCCTCGCGGAGCGCGTCCTCGGCGTCCCAGCCCCGCTGCACGGCCGCCGCGACGACGGCGAACAGCCGCTCCCCCAGCTCCTCCGGCGAGGCGGAGCCCAGGTCGGCCGCCTCCGGCGTCGGGAACCCGGCGCGCGCGGCCCGGCGCACCAGCGCGGTCCCCCAGGCGGTGGCCGGCTGCGAGCGCGAGACGCCCTCGGTGGGCGAGCGCCGCTGCTTCTCGGCCTTCTTGATCTCCTCCCAGCCCGCCTCGACGCCGGCGACGTCACGCGGGCCGGCGTCGCCGAACACGTGCGGGTGCCGGCGGACCAGCTTCTCCACCAGGTCGCCGGCCACGTCGTCGACGTCGAACCGCCGCTCGGCACCGGCCTCGGCGGCGACCCGCGCGTGGAAGACGACCTGCAGCAGCACGTCGCCGAGCTCCTCGCGCATCGCGACCGGGTCGTCGTCGACGATCGCGTCGTAGGCCTCGTGCGCCTCCTCGAGCAGGTAGCCGCGCAGCGAGGCGTGCGTCTGCTCGGCGTCCCAGGGGCAGCCGCCGGGCGAGCGCAGCCGGTCCATCACGGCGACGACGTCGAGCAGGCGGGCGCCGGGCGGCTCGGGGACGGCCTCGGCGACGGGGGCGCCGGGCACCTCCTCGCCCGGCCCGGCGAGCACGGCGACCTCGCCGGGCAGCGCGGCCGCGGCGGCGGCGTCGGGCACGTCGGTGACGTCACGGCCGGCGGCCCGCAGGGCGTCGGCGGTGGCCGCCGCGCCGGGGAGCGCGGCGAGCGGGCGGTCGCCGAGCGCGGTCCAGCCGGCGGGGCCGAGCAGGCCGGGCAGGCGGGGACTGACCGGCACGACGACGGCGACGGGCACCGGGCGTCAGCCCCCCGTGCCGGTCGCGGGCGCGGCGCCGGTGGCGTCGTCGAGCAGGTCGACCACGCCGCCCTCGGGCTCCTGCACGACGTCCTCGTCGGTGAACTCGCCGTAGCGCGGGTTGACGGTGACGCCCACGTCGTCGCGGACGCCGTCGACGACGCCGGCCCCCGCCTCCTCCGCGCCGGCCGACGCCTCGCTCTCCAGCTGCGGGCGGACCTCCTCGAACGACGGCGTGACCCGCTGCCCGACGAAGGCGACGACCACGCCCGGCAGGTCCGGGACGGTGACGCTGAAGCCGGTGTTCGGTGCGGCGGCGGCGACGCCCTCGGCCAGGGGCGGGGGCACGTCGGCGGTGCCGGTGGGCTGCAGCGCCGGCAGGTTGATCTCGCCGGGGTAGCGGGCCGCGACGGCCGGGTAGGACGCCGGGGCGGCGGCCAGCTCGGCGACGACGGCGTCGGCGGTGGCCTGGTCGGGGACGACGAAGTAGCCGAGCTCGACCTGCTCGAGGCCGGCCCGCACCTCCTCGTAGCGGGCGCGCAGCGCGGCGTCGTCGGTGCCGGCGTCCTCCCCGGAGGCGGCGCCGAGCTCCCGGCGCAGCAGCTGCTGGCGGGCGCTCTCCCGGACGTCCTCGCGCGAGTAGCCCTGCGACGCGGCCTGGGCGTAGAGCTCGTCCTCGTCCCGGCCGGCCAGGGCCGCGGCGACGAAGTCGGTGACGTCGGCGTCCGTGACCTCGACGTCGTTGCGCCGCGCGGCCTCGGCGTAGAGCTCCTCGCGGACGAGCAGGGTGAGCACCTGGCGGGTGAAGCCGGCGCCCGGGCCGCCGACGGCCTCGGCGATCGCGGGGTCGGCCAGCCGCTCGTCGACGGCGGACTGCAGCTCGGCCACCGTCACCTGCTCCTCGCCGACGTAGGCGGCGACGTTGGGCGAGGTCCGGCAGCCGGCCAGGGCCGCGACGGCGGCCAGACCGACGGCGAGCGACGTGGTCAGCCGGCGGGTCAGCACCAGCGGAGCGTGCCACACCCGGTGTGGTGCACGACGCAGGCGGCGGGCCACCCGGGAGGGTGGTGTCCCCACGAGGAGGGATGGCCGCCGTCGCGGCCGCTGCCAGCATCGCCGGCATGCCGCCGTCCGCCCGCGCGCGCCCGGGACCCCCCGGCGTGACCGTCACCGTCGTGCCCCTCGTGGCCGACGACGACGCGCTCGCGCGCGCGGAGGCGGTGCTCACGCCCGGCGAGCTCGCGCGCGCCCGCCGCGGCACGCCCGCCGTCCACCGGCGCCGGGTCCTGCTGCGCGCCGCCCTGCGGACCGCGCTGGCCACCGAGCTGGGGACCGACCCCCGCAGCGTGCCGCTCACCGCCGGCGCCGCCGGCCGCCCGGAGCTGCCCGCGGCCACGCACCTGGACGCCGGCTGCTCGGCCGCCGGCGACCTGGGCCTGGTCGCGGTGGGCCGCGGCTCCCGCGTCGGCGTCGACCTGGAACCGGTGGCGCCCTGGACCCCGGACGTCGCCGAGGAGGGCTGGCTGCACCCCACCGAGCTGCAGGCGATCGCGGCCCTGCCGCCCGGCGAACGACCCGTCGCGGCCACCCGCGCCTGGACCCGCAAGGAGGCCGTCCTCAAGGCCCGCGGGACCGGCCTGCGCGACGACCCGGCCACGGTGCTCACCGCCGTCGGGCGGACCGGCGCGACGGTGGCCGGCTGGACCCTGCACGACGTGCCCGTGCCCGACGGGTGGGTGGCCAGCCTCGCGGTCGCCCCTGACGAGGAGATCCCCCGATGACGCTCGCTCCCGCCGCTCCCCAGCTCGCCTCCTTCCGCGCCCGCTGCGAGGAGGTGGCCGGCACCGCCCTGGACGCCCCCGGCGCCCTGCACACCTTCTCGGTCGAGCGGCCCGAGGAGTTCTGGCGCGCCCTCCTCGACTGGTCGGGCGTGCCGTGGTCCGGCTCCGCGGACGTCGTCCTGACCGGCACCGACGTCGAGACCGCGCGTTTCTTCCCCGACCTGCGGCTCAACTACGCCGAGGCGCTGCTCCGCCCGCTGGACGACGCCGGCGACGACGCGCCCGCGCTCACCGCGGTGCACGCCGACCGCCCCACCGACACCTGGACCCGCGGCGAGCTGCGCGACGCCGTCGCGCGGACGGTGACCGCGCTGCGCCGGCTGGGGCTCGCCGAGGGCGACCGCGTCGTGCTGATCGCCGGCAACACCGGCGAGACGGCCGTGACCGCCCTCGCGGTGGCCGCGATCGGTGCCGCCGTCTCCACCGCCGCCCCCGACATGGGCGCGGCGTCCCTGCTCGGCCGCTTCGGGCAGGTCGAGCCGGCGGTGCTCGTCCTCGACCGGCGGGCGGTCGGTGACGACGTCGTCGCCGAGGTCGTCGCCGGGCTGCCGACGCTGCGGCGGGTCCTGCTGCTCGACGACGGCCCGCTGCCCGACCTCGGCGTGCCGGTGGACCGGCTGGCCGACGCCACCGCGGACGCCGAGCCGACGGCCGACTGGCCGCGACACGCCTTCGACACCCCGCTGTTCGTGATGTTCTCCTCGGGCACCACCGGCCCGCCGAAGGCGATGGTGCACGGCGCCGGCGGCACGCTGCTCGAGCACGTCAAGGAGCACCGGCTGCACGTCGACCTCGGCCCCGGTGACACGCTCTACTTCCACACCACCACCGCCTGGATGATGTGGAACTGGCAGCTGTCGGCCCTGGCCGTCGGCGCGCACGTCGTCGTCCACGACGGCCCGGTCGCCGGCCCGGAGACGCTGTGGCGGCTGGCGGCCGACCACGGCGTCACCGTCTTCGGCACCAGCCCGGCCTACCTGCAGCTCGGCCAGGACGCCGGCCTCCGCCCCGCCGAGGCCGTCGACCTCTCCCGCCTGCGGGCCGTGCTCTCCACCGGCGCCGTCCTGCACGACTGGCAGTTCGACTGGGTGGCCGAGACGGTCGGCCCGGTGCCGCTGCAGTCGATCTCCGGCGGCACGGACATCATCGGCTGCTTCGTCCTCGGCACCCCCGACCTGCCGGTCCGCCGCGGCCGCAGCCAGACCCGCAGCCTCGGCCTCGACGTCGCGGCGGTCGACGAGGACGGCCACGAGGTCGTCGGCCGGGTCGGCGAGCTGGTCTGCCGCCGGCCCTTCCCGAGCCGTCCCGTCGGGTTCCTGCGCGACCCCGACGGCCGCCGCTTCCACGACGCCTACTTCGCCGACCACCCCGGGATGTGGACCCACGGCGACCTCGTCGAGTTCGACGCCGACGGCTCCTCGCGGCTGCACGGGCGCTCCGACGGCGTCCTCAACATCGACGGCCTGCGCATCGGGCCCAGCGAGATCTACACCGTGCTGCGGCAGCTGCCCGAGATCGCCGACGCGATGGCCGTGGAGCAGCGCGACGACAGCCGGCCCGGGGGCTCGCGCATGGTGCTCCTCGTCGTCCTGCGGGAGGGCGCCCGGCTCGACGGCGACCTGGACCGCACGATCCGGCGCACGCTGCGCCGGGAGGCGTCGGCCGCGCACGTGCCCTCGCTGGTCGTGGCGGTCGGCGACCTGCCGCTGACCCACAACGGCAAGCGCTCCGAGCGCGCCGCCCGCGACGCCGTCAACGGCGACCCGATCGCCAACGCCGTCGCCCTGCGCAACCCCGGCTGCCTGGAGGAGATCGGCCGGGCGGTCGCCGCGGCCTCCGCGGCACCGGCCGGGCCGGAGGAGGACGACGGCCTGCTCGGGCGGGTCTCGCGCATCTGGTGCGAGGTGCTCGGCCTGCGCTCCGCCGACCCCGACGACGACTGGTCCGACCTCGGCGGGACCTCCCGCCAGGTGCTCAGCCTGCTGCGGCGGGTGCGCCTCGAGCTCGACGCCGACGTCCCGGTGCAGCGCTTCGCCGAGGACCCGACGCCCGCCGGCCTCGCCCGCGCCGCGGAGGCGGCCACCACCGCCGCCCCGGCGGGCGCCACCGTCCTGCGCGCCGGTGAGGGCCGCCCGGTGTTCCTCGTGCCCGACGCGTGGGGCCAGCTGAACCTCTACGCGGGACTGGTCGAGCGGCTCGCCACCCCGCGGCCGGTGCTCGGCCTGCGGCTGCCGCTGGTGGACGCCGGAGGGCGGCACCGCACCGTCGAGGACGTCGCCGCCGACGCCCTCGCGCAGGTCCGCGAGACGCAGCCGCAGGGGCCCTACACCCTGTCCGGCTACTCCTTCGGCGGCCTGGTGGCCTACGAGGTCGCCACCCGGCTGCGCGCCGCCGGAGCGGAGGTCGGCTGCCTCGGCCTGCTCGACGCCCGCCCGCCGCAGGCAGCGCTCAGCCGCTGGGAGACCGAGCGGGTCCGCTGGGCCGGCCGCTGGGCGACGCTGCGCTCGGGTGCCGCCCTGCGGAGGGTGCTGCGCAGCCGAGAGCGGCCGTCGGCGCCGGCAGCCGCCCCCGCCGCGCCGGACCCGGAGCTGCGGTTCTTCCTCGGGACGCAGGAGGTGTCGGAGGCCTACCGGCCCGGCCGCTTCGACGGGCCGGTCGACTACTTCCTGGCCGAGGGCTCACGGGCCGCGGCGTCCCGGACCCTCGGCGCCTGGCGGCGGCGGGTCCGGGAGCTGCGGGTCGTCGACGTCCCCGGCTGGCACGGCGACCTCGACGACGAGCGGATCGGGATGCTCAGCGACCGGCACGTCGGCACGCTCGCCGCCCGGGTGTCGGCCGCGCTGGACCGGCCCTAGGAGGCGGCGGCCACCGGCTGCTCGAGCACCGCCCGCAGCAGCGAGTGCAGGTGCTCGAGCAGCGCCACGTCGCGCAGCGGGGTGCGCCGGTCGGGGCCGACCGGGACCTTGAGCGAGACCGTCTCGACGGCGGACTTGTACGTGGCGCCGTCGGCCATCCGGGCCAGCCGCATCTGCTGGGACTCCCGCAGCGGCACCGGCGACACCCGGATGACCCGGCCCTGCAGCGACACCTCGGTGATCCCCAGCTTCCGCATCGCGACGCGGAAGCGGGCCACCGCCAGCAGGTTGAGCACCGGCGCCGGCGGGGTGCCGTAGCGGTCGGTGAGCTCGTCGAAGACGGCCTGCGCCTGCTCGTCGTCCTGGATCGAGGCGACCTTGCGGTAGGCCTCCATCCGCAGCCGCTCGCCGGGGACGTAGTCGTGCGGCAGGTGCGCGTCGACCGGCAGGTCGACCCGGACCTCGACCGGCTCGGCCGGTGCCTCCTCGCCGGTGACCTGCGCCCGGTAGTCGGCCACGGCCTCGCCGACCAGCCGGACGTAGAGGTCGAAGCCGACGCCGGCGATGTGCCCGGACTGCTCGCCGCCGAGCAGGTTGCCCGCGCCGCGGATCTCGAGGTCCTTCATGGCCACGGCCATGCCGGCGCCGAGGTCGGTGTTGTGCGCGATCGTCGTCAGCCGGTCGACCGAGGTCTCGGTGAGCGGCCGGGAGGGGTCGTAGGTGAAGTAGGCGTAGGCGCGCTCGCGACCACGGCCCACGCGGCCGCGGATCTGGTGCAGCTGCGAGAGGCCGAAGGTGTCGGCGCGGTCGACGATCAGGGTGTTGGCGTTGGGGATGTCCAGGCCGGACTCGACGATCGTCGTCGCGACCAGGACGTCGTACTCCTTCTCCCAGAAGCCGACCATGATCCGCTCGAGCTGGTGCTCCTTCATCTGCCCGTGGCCGACGGCGACCCGGGCCTCCGGGACCAGGGAGCGGATCTTCGCGGCGGCCTTGTCGATCGACTGCACGCGGTTGTGGATCACGAAGACCTGCCCGTCGCGCAGCAGCTCGCGGCGGATGGCGGCACCCATCTGCTTGTCGTCCCAGGCGCCCACGTAGGTGAGCACCGGGTGCCGCTCCTCGGGCGGGGTGAGGATCGTCGACATCTCGCGGATGCCGGTCAGGCTCATCTCCAGCGTGCGCGGGATCGGGGTGGCCGACATCGACAGGACGTCGACCGCCGTCCGCATCGTCTTCAGGTACTCCTTGTGCTCGACGCCGAAGCGCTGCTCCTCGTCGACGATGACCAGCCCGAGGTCCTTGAACCGGGTGGTCGGCTGCAGGAGCCGGTGGGTGCCCACGAGGATGTCGACCTCGCCGGCGGCCAGCTCGCGCAGGATCTGCGTGCTCTCGGCGTCGGACTGGAAGCGGGAGAGCACCCGCACCTTCACCGGGAACTGCGCGACCCGCTCGGAGAACGTCTTGAAGTGCTGGTTGGCCAGCAGCGTCGTCGGCACCAGGACGGCGACCTGCTTGCCGTCCTGCACCGCCTTGAACGCGGCGCGCACGGCGATCTCGGTCTTCCCGTAGCCGACGTCGCCGCAGATGATCCGGTCCATCGGGACCGGGTTCTGCATGTCGACCTTGACCTCGTCGATCGCGGCGAGCTGGTCGGGGGTCTCCTGGAACGGGAAGGCGTCCTCGAGCTCGCGCTGCCAGACGGTGTCCGGGCCGAAGGCGTGACCCTTCGTGGCCATGCGCGCGGAGTACAGGCGGATGAGCTCCGCGGCGATCTGCTTGACCGCCCGACGCGCCTGGCCCTTGGTCTTGGCCCAGTCGGCGCCGCCGAGCTTGGACAGCGCCGGCTGCTCGCCGCCGACGTAGCGGGTGAGCTGGTCGAGGGCGTCGGTGGGCACGAACAGCCGGTCCGGTGGCTGGTTCCGCTTGCCGGGGGCGTACTCGACGATGAGGTAGTCGCGCTGGCCGCCGTGCACGGTGCGGCTGACCATCTCGACGTAGCGGCCGATGCCGTGCTGCTCGTGGACGACGAGGTCGCCGGGCTGCAGCTGCACCAGGTCGACGGCGTTGCGGCGGCGCGCGGGCATCTTCACCGCGTCGCGCATCGTGGTGCCGCGCTGGCCGGTGAGGTCGTGCTCGGTGAGCAGCGCGAGACCGACGCCGGGCAGCGCGAAGCCGGACTCCAGGTTGCCCTGGGTGATCGAGGTCAGGCCGGTCTCCGGCGCCGCCTCGATGCCGGGCACCAGCCGCACGCCGAGGTCGGCGCCGGTGAACTGGTCGGCGGCGCGCTGGGCGGGACCGGGCCCGGCGAAGGTCACCACGACCCGCCAGCCGTCCCGGGTCCAGCCGCGCAGCGACTCCACGGCGCGGTCGACGTCGCCGGCGAAGCGCTCCACCGTCGTCGCGTCGAGGGTGACGTGCGTGTCGTCGTCGTCGACGGCCAGGGTGAACGCGCCGGTGGTCCACCACGGCAGGCCCCGGCCGCGGGCGGCGGCCTCGACGTCCTCGAGGTCCCGGAACGACGACGCCCCGAGGTCCAGCGGCGCCTCGCCGGCCTCGGCGGCGGTGGCCCAGGACGCGGCGAGGAACTCCTCGGCGGTGCGGACCAGGTCGGCCGCGCGGGTGCGGACCCGCTCGGGGTCGGCGACCAGCACGTGGGTCCCGGCGGGCAGCAGGTCGGTGAGCAGCTGCATGTGCTCGTCACCGATGAGGGCCGGCGTCAGCGACTCCATGCCCTCGACGGCGATGCCCTCGGCCAGCTTGCCGAGCACCTCGATCAGCCCGGGGTGCTCGACCGCGAGCGCGGCGGCGCGGGCGCGCACCTCGTCGGTGAGCAGCAGCTCCCGGCACGGCGGCGCCCACAGCCGCTCGGGGCGGTCGTCGAGGGAGCGCTGGTCGGCGGCGGAGAAGTAGCGCAGCTCGTCGACCTCGTCGCCCCAGAACTCCACGCGCACCGGGTGCGGCTCGGTGGGCGGGAAGACGTCGAGCAGCCCGCCGCGGACGGCGAACTCGCCGCGCTTCTCGACCAGCTCGACGCGGGTGTACGCGGCGTCGGACAGGGCGCGGGCGACGTCGTCGAGCTCGGCGGTGTCCCCCGGCCTGAGCTCCACCGGCACGAGGTCGCCGAGGCCGGGGGCCAGCGGCTGCAGCACGCTGCGCACCGGCGCGACCAGCACGTCGATCCCGGCGGCCTCCTCCGGGTGCGTGAGCTCGCGGAGCACGGCCAGCCGGCGGCCGACGGTGTCCGCCCGCGGGGAGAGCCGCTCGTGCGGCAGCGTCTCCCACGCCGGGAAGGTCTCCACGCGGCGGTCGGGCAGGAAGCAGCGCAGCAGGCCCGCCGCGACGTCGGCGTCGCGCTCGCCGGCGGTCACCAGCAGCACCGGCACGCCGGCACCCGGCGCCCTCGCCGCGAGCGCGGCGGCCACCAGCGGCTGCACCGGCGGCGGTGCCGTGACGGCGAGCTCGGCGGACCCGGCCGCGGACACCACGCGGGCCACGCCGGGATCGGTGAGGACGACGTCGAGCACGCCGCGCAGACTCACGAGGGACTTCCTCCGGGGTAGGTCGGCCGCACAAGGTGCCGCCGAGTGCGGCGCCGGGCCCCGTCCCAGGTTAGTCCGCGGTCAGGGTCCCTGCCGGAGCGCGCGGGAGACCCTGCTCGCGGGCCAGCAGCCCCGCCGACTCCAGGCTCGCGGCGGCGCGGCGCAGGTCGGCGAAGTCGGCGCCGGCGACCGAGGCGACGTCGAGCAGGGACGTGGCGCCGTCGGAGTAGGCGAGGACCCACAGCATCGCCATGACCGCGTCCGTGGCCTGCTTCCCGCCCGTGGCCGGGTAGAGGCCCCGCTTGCCGAGCTGCGGCTCGCCGAAGGGGCTGAGGTTGGTGACACAGGCGTCGTCCTCCAGGACGTCGAGGACCTCCAGCACGGCGAGGTGGGCCTCCGCGAGTTCCGCGGGGGCCACGAAGGACGGGTCGTCGGCGGACGTGTGGTACTCGGGGTACTCGCCGTGCGGGGTGCGCGACAGCCGTCCGACGGGCAGGTCGAACCCGACGGCGTTGTACTGCCGCTCGTCGTACCCGTAGGGCGAGTAGTCGCGCACCTCGCCCCCGCGCCGGGTGACGACGTGCGCGGCCGCGCGGTCGACGTCCCGCATGCCGCGCCGCGTCCGCTTGTAGACCAGGCTGCCGGGGCCGCCCAGGCCGGTGAGGACCAGCCCGTGCCGGATGCGGGGCAGCACGTCGGCGTTGCGGCTGAGCCAGGTGATCGAGCCGATCGTGCCGGGGGCGAAGAGGAACCGGTAGGTGAACCGGCGGCGGTCGAGGCCGGCCAGGGTGCGGGCGACCTCGGTGGCGACGGCGATCCCGGCGAGGTTGTCGTTGGCCAGCGACGGGTGGCAGACGTGGGCGCTGACCAGGACCTCGTCGGTGCTCTCGCCGGGCAGCACCAGCTCGCCGTAGGTCAGCTCCCCCGGCGCGAGGGTGGTGTCGACGACGACGTCGTAGGGCCCCTCGTCCATCGCGCGCAGCTGGGCGTCGGCCAGGCAGAACCCCCAGTCCCGGCTGTAGTACGTCGTCCGGTACGGGATCCAGTCCGGCCGGTCGGGCAGCGTGTGCAGGTGGGGGCGGAGCTCGTCGAGCGTCATCGTGGCGCGCACCGGGGCGCTGTAGCTGACCAGGTGCAGGTTGTGCCGCCGGAAGTCCACCACCCGGCGGCCCGTCCGGTCGGCGACGTAGGCGTCACGCACGTTCCACTCGTCGGGGACCGTCCAGTCGAAGGCCTGGGTGCCCGAGGGGACGCCGTGCCGCTCGAGGTCGAGGGACTCGGCGAGGACGTCGAGCGTCGCGCGCACGCCGTCGCCGGTGATGCTGCGGCACAACGGGTAGAGCCGGCGCACCGCCGCGTGCATGGCGTCGCCGAGCGCGGTGAGGTCCCGCTCGCCCGAGCGGAGGGCGTCGACCTCCCGCGCGAGGGTCCCCCGGTCCTCCGGGGTCACCGCGTCCTCGAGCGGAGCAGGTCGTCGAGCAGGCCCGCGGCACGCAGTCGGTTGACGCGGTGCAGCCGGACGTAGCGCTCGCCCTCGAAGTCCTCGGCGGTCAGGCCGATGTGGGACATGTCGGTCGCGAGCTCCACGATGCCCTGCGGCACGGTCCACCGCGGCCGGAAGGCGGGCAGCATCCGGGTGATCTTGCCGAAGTCGACGCGGTAGTCGCGCTTGTCCGCACCCGCGCCCTCGGCGAAGGTCACCGGCGCGTCGAAGACGTCGGCCACCGCGGTCGCGATGTCGCGGATCTGCACGACGTCCTCGTCCCGGCCGACGTTGAACGCCTGGTCGTGGACGACGTCGCGCGGCGCCTCCAGCACCGCCAGGAACGCCTGGGCGATGTCCTGCGCGTGCACGAGCGGGCGCCACGGGCTGCCGTCGCTCTGCAGCCGGACCTCGCCCCGGGTGAACGCGGTGCCGGTCAGGTTGTTGACGACGATGTCGGCGCGCAGCCGCGGCGAGGACCCGTAGGCGGTCGCGTTGCGCAGGTAGGTGGGGCTGAAGTCACCGTCGGCGAGGACGCTGATCTCCCGCTCGGCGCGCACCTTGCTCTCGCCGTAGGGGGTCACCGGGTGGAAGGGGCTGTCCTCGGTGACCGCGCCGTCACCGGCCGCCCCGTAGAGGGAGCAGGAGGAGGAGAACAGGAACCGCGGCACGCCGGCGGCCTTGGCCGCCCGGGCGGCGTGCGCGGCGCCGGAGGCGTTGACCGAGAAGGTCGCCTCCGGGTTGAGGTGCCCGACCGGGTCGTTGGAGATGGCGGCGAGGTGGACCACCGCGTCGAACCCCGCCAGGTCGCCGGGGGTGAGGTCCCGGACGTCGCCGGTGCGCGACGGGTAGCCGCGCGGGGGTTCCCCGAAGTCGCAGCCGTCGTACCAGCCGGCGTCGAGGCCCTCGACCTCGTGCCCGGCCTGCATGAAGAAGGGGACGAGCACCGCCCCGATGTAGCCACGGTCGCCGGTCACCAGGACACGCATCGCACTCCCCGTTCGTCGGTGGTCCACTGCCCGAGTCCGGGCGCTCAGCCCGTGGCCGGCCCCGGGATGCGCCGCGGGGCGGCGAACCGCCGCAGCGCCGGCGCCACCGGACGGCCGCGCAGGAGCCCGGCGCACGTGCCCGCGGCCAGCGCCTTCGCGTACACGGTCAGCGCCTCGCCGACCGCCTCGACCGTCCGGTCGACGTCCTCGTCGGTGTGCGCGGCCGAGATCACGAACGACTGGCCCAGGACGCCGCGCAGCAGCATCTCCTGGAGGAACAGCGTCCGGAACTCCTGCGAGGGCCGCCCCAGGTCGTCCCGCGTCACGAAGACCTGGCAGGAGGGCCGGCCGACGACGGCGAAGGAGCCCGCGATCCCGAGCGACTCCGCGGCGGCGTTGGCGCCGTCGGCGAGCCGGCGTCCCTGTCGCTCCATGACGCCGACGACGTCGCGCTCCCGGTATGCCTCGGCCACCGCGAGCTGGGCCGCCAGTCCGGTGGTCTCCGGCCCGTGCGTCGTGCTGAGCAGGAAGGTGCGGGCCGCGTCGGTGCGCAGGCCGCCGAGCTCCATCAGCTCCCGCCGGCCGGCGAGCGCCGAGACGGCGAAGCCGTTGCCGAGCGCCTTGCCCCACGTGGACAGGTCGGGGGTGACGCCGTAGACGCCCTGCGCCCCGTGCCGGGACCAGCGCATGCCGGTGATGATCTCGTCGAAGACCAGCACGAACCCGTCGCGGTCGGCCAGTGCCCGCAGGCCCTCGAGGAAGCCGGGCGACGGCTCGGCCGTGCCGGTCGCGGCCTCGAGGAGCACGCAGGCGACCCGCCCGGGATGCCGCTCGAGCAGGCGCTCGACGGAGCCGAGGTCGTCGTAGTCGAAGGCGACGGTGAGGTCGCGCTGGGACGCCGGGATCCCGGCGTCCATCTCGGTGGTGCCGATGAACCAGTCGTCGGTGGAGAAGAACGGCTGGGTCCGGCAGAGCGCCACGAGGTCGCGCCCGGTCGCGGCACGGGCCAGCCGGACAGCGGCCGTCGTCACGTCCGAGCCGTTCTTGGCGAACTTGACCATGTCCGCCCCCGGCACCTGCTCGAGGAAGGACTCGGCCGCCCGCAGCTCGTACACCGACGGCCGGCTGAAGCTGACCCCCGTCCGCGCGGCCTCGACGACGGCCTCGACGACGGGCGGGTGGGCGTGGCCGAGGGTCACCGACCGCAGCCCCATGCCGTACTCCACGTACCGGTTGCCGTCGACGTCGTACACGTGCGCGCCCTCGCCGCGGGCGATGACCGGCGCCATGCCCTCCGGGTACTGGTCCGCGCCCCGGGCGTAGGTGTGCGCCCCGCCCGGCACGAGCCCGTGCAGCCGCTGCTGCAGCGCCGTCGACGCCACGAACGACCGGTCGGGATCCCCCAGCGACGTCATCGGGCGGCCTCCGTGTCGAGGTCGAGCAGCAGCTTGCGGCACACGAACCCCTCCGCGTACCGGGACCGGCTCTCCACGCCGCGCAACCGCATGACCCCGGAGAAGAGCTCGCCGTCCCACCAGTCACGTCCGGTCTGGGAGGGGAAGCAGCGCGAGAGCAGCTCCACCTTGCGGCGCGCGTGCTCCTCGGTCAGGGGCACGTAGACGTCGGGCGACCGGGAGTCCCCGTCCCACTTGGGGATCTCGTAGTGGAGGGTCAGCGCGTCCCGCCACACGGTGCTCACCAGCTCCCCGAGCAGGCGGTGGTCCTGGTGCGCGTCGTCGGTCCGGGGGGCCAGCACGACACCCGGCCGGTGCTCGCCGGCCGCCTCCTCGAGCGCCTGCTTGACGGCGTCCCAGTGCGCGGGCAGCCGTCCATCCGGGAGGTCGAGGACGCGCACGGCGGCGCCGGGGAAGAACTCCGGCAGGGCGGCCTCTGCCTCCTTGCGCCGCTCGGGGGTGCCGGTCAGGACGAGCCCGGTGACCGTCGTCCCCGGCCGGCCGGCCAGTCGCAGGAGGGTGCCGCCACAACCGATCTCGATGTCGTCGGGGTGCGCGCCGACGCAGAGGACGTCGAGCCGGCCGCCCGGCGGCGCCAGGCCGATCACCCGGCGTCCCCGGCGGGGCTACCGGGACCCGGCGGCACTGGGCTCCCCCACCATGACCGGGATGACCGGCGGCCCCGGGTCCACGGGGCGGTCCCGCCAGACCGCCCACGGGCTGACCCCCGTCCGGTACTGCTCCTCCAGGGCCGTCCGCTCCTTGAGCGTGTCCATCGGCGCCCAGAAGCCGTCGTAGGGCGTGGCGCGGAGCCGGCCGTCGGCCGCGGCCCGGGTGAAGCCGTCCATCACCAGGTCGTCGCCCTCGTTCAGGTAGTCGAAGATCCCCTGTCGCAGGACGAAGTAGCCGCCGTTGATCCGCATGGACATGTCGGCGACCGGGACCAGACCGGTCACCCGGGTGCCCCCGGAGAGCTCGACCACGTGGAAGGAGTCCTGCGGCTTGACCGCCAGCAGGCTGGCCACCGCGTCCGTCGTCTCGAAGTCGGCGATCAGGTCGTTCATCGGGGCGTCGGTCAGCACGTCGCCGTAGTTGGCGAGGAAGACCTCGTCGCCCTCCAGGTGGGGCCGGACCCGGCGCAGCCGCTCGCCGATCGCCGTGGACACCCCGGTGTCGATGAAGGTGATCGTCCAGTCGCTGATGTCGGTGGCCAGCATCTCCACGTGCCGGCCGCCCTTGGTGAGCACGAAGTCGTTCGAGCTCGTCTCGCGGTAGTCGAGGAAGTAGTCCTTGACCGCGGAGGCGCCGTAGCCCAGGCAGAGGACGAACTCGGTGTGCCCGAAGTGCGCGTAGTAGCGCATCACGTGCCACAGCACCGGGCGGCTGCCGATGGGCATCATCGGCTTGGGCAGCGACTCCGGTCCGGTCCGGATGCGCATGCCCAGGCCGCCGCAGAAGATCACGACCTTCATCGGGACCCCTCTCGGGTGGTCGGGAGTACCTCCAGCCGGGGCAGCGCCACGACCAGCTGCCCACCCCACGAGCGGACGTCGCGGAGCTGCTCGGCGATCTCGTCCCTGAGGTTCCAGGGCATGATCAGCACGTAGTCCGGTCGCGCCTCGGCCAGGCGCTCCGGCGGGTGGACCGGGATGTGCGTCCCCGGCAGGAACCGGCCCTGCTTGAACGGGTTGCGGTCGACGGCGAACGCGACGAGGTCCGAGCGGACGCCGCAGTGGTTGAGCAGCGTGTTGCCCTTCCCCGGCGCGCCGTAGGCGACCACCGTCTCCCCCCGGCGGGAGCGCTCGACCAGGAACTCGACCAGGTCGTTGCGCACCCGGGCCACCGCGCTCGCGAAGCCGGCGTGGCCGGCCAGGGTGTGCAGTCCCGCGGCCTCCTCGGCGGCCAGGACGGCGGCGACGGCGTCGCTGGGCGGCACCGCCCGCTCGGCCGGCACCGACCAGGTGCGCAGCGACCCGCCGTGCGTCGGCAGCTCCTCCACGTCGACTACGACCAGCCCCGCCTCGGCCAGGACCCGCTGCGTGGTCAGGAGCGAGAGGTAGGAGTAGTGCTCGTGGTAGATCGTGTCGTACTCGTTGCCCTCGATCAGCCGCATGAGGTGCGGGATCTCGATGGTGACCGTCCCGCTGTCGGCCACCAGCGCCCGCAGTCCCCTCGCGAAGTCGACGATGTCGGGCACGTGGGCGAAGACGTTGTTGGCCACGACGAGGTCGGCCGCACCGTGCCGCGCCGCGACGTCGCGGCCGGTGGCCTCTCCGAGGAAGGTGACCTCGGTCGGGACGCCCCTCTCGACGGCGGCCTCGGCGACGTTGGCCGCCGGCTCGATGCCCAGCGCCCGGATCCCCCGCTGCACGACGTGCTGCAGGAGGTAGCCGTCGTTGCTGGCCACCTCGACGACGAAGGAACCGGTACCGAGGGACAGCCGGTCGGCGGCCTCCTCGACGTAGGCCTTGGCGTGCGCCACCCACGAGTCGCTGTAGGAGGAGAAGTAGGCGTAGTGGCTGAAGATGTCCCCCGCGTCGACGTAGGCGGGTAGCTGGACGAGCAGGCACCGGGCGCAGACGCGCACGTGCAGCGGGTAGAAGACCTCGCCGCTGTCGAGCTGGTCGGCGGTCAGGTAGCTCTCACAGGGCGGTGACATGCCCAGGTCGACGAAGGTGTCGGTGAGCTCCGCACGGCACAACCGGCACCGCGGCGCGCTCACGACCGCGACCTCGACGTCCGGCGGGACCGGTGCCATGCTCGCGGGCCATGCGCTGGGAACCCACCCGCATCGCCGGTGTCGTCGAGTTCACGCCCACGCCGCACGCCGACGAGCGCGGGTTCTTCAGCCGGACCTTCGACGCCGACGTCGCCCGCGAGGCCGGGATCGACCCCGACGGGTTCGTGCAGGACAGCATGTCCCGCTCGCGCCGCGGGGTGCTCCGCGGCCTGCACGTCCGCGTGGGCGAGGGCGAGAGCAAGCTGGTGCGCTGCTCCTCGGGCCGGGTCTTCGACGTCGTCGTCGACCTGCGACCGGGCTCTCCCACCCGCGGGGAGTGGCTGTCGTTCGTGCTCGACGGCGAGCGGCAGAACTCCGTCTACGTCCCCGCCGGCTGTGCGCACGGCTTCCAGGCGCTCACCGAGCCGGCGGACACCGCCTACCGGATCGACCGGCGGCACGATCCGCACGAGGACCTCACGATCGCTCACGACGACCCCTCCCTGGCCATCCCGTGGCCCCTCCCCGTCAGTGCGGTGTCCCGGTCGGATGCCGCCGCGCTCCCCCTGGAGCGGCTGGCGGAGGCGCTAGGCACGATCCGGGCCCGAGTCCGGAGCGGGCACGGGGGGTGAGCCCCAGCCGAGGACCCGCTGCCGGGCGCGGTGCCCTCCCTCGGCGAGCCGCTGCTTGAGCGGGTGGACGCGGGTGAGCAGCCGGGGCGAGAGCCGGAGCAGGACCACGATCGCCCCGGCCCGCAGCGTGGGCCGCTGCGCACGCGCCTCCCGGGCGTGCCGGCGTGCCGCGTCGAGGTCCCCGTCGACGAAGGCCCAGCGCGCCCGGCGCAGCGCCTGGTGGTAGCGCAGCCGGCGCACCGGCCCCTGGGCGATCTCCCGGTGGCGGGGGTCGCCGGAGCGCTCCGCGAAGACCTCGAAGGTCCGCATCAGCGAGCGCTCGAAGTCCTCCACCCGGTCGGGGTCCCGGGACAGCGACCGGTCCCGCACCCGGTAGCGGGCCAGCTTGTCGGGGATCAGGTGGACCTCGGAGTCGCGGGCGAGCCGGAGCCAGAGCAGCACGTCGCTCTCGATGCCGGGCAGGTAGCCGCCGGCCGCCTCCCACGCGTCCCGGCGTACGCCGCCGGTGTAGTACGGGACCCGCCCGCCGAGGACGTCCTCCACCGTGAGCACCTCCCCGCCCTCGGCGGGCGGGCGGGAGCCGATCGACTGGAGGTGGCTCCGGAGCGAGGGCCGCTCGTCCCCGTCGAGCACCAGGTGGGCGTCGCAGCCGACCGCTCCGGCGGACGGGTGGGCGTCGAGGAAGGCGAGGACCGTGGCCGCGAACTCCGGCACCACCTCGTCGTCGCTGTCCAGGACGCTGAGCACGTCCCCGCGCGCCACCTCCGCCGCGGCCATCACCCCACCCGCGTAGCCGCGGTTCTCCTGGCGCACCAGCCGCACGCGGGGGTCGCCGCGGCCGGCGGACCGGACGATCGACGCGATCGCGTCGGAGTTGCCGTTGTCCACGACGACGAGTTCCCAGTCCGGGCTCGTCTGTCCCAGGACCGAGGCGATGGTGCCGGGGAGGTAGGCCTCGGTCCGGTAGGCCGGCGTCAGGAAGCTCAGGCGGGGTCGGGGTCCGGTCGTGTCCATGGGCTACCAGCTCAGCCCGAGGTACTCGGCACTGGACCGGGTCTCGCGGAGCCGCGGCACGTGCACGAGGTCGACCACGACGGTGCCGGCGGGGGCCCGCTCGACGGCGGAGAGCGCGGCCTCGTCCTTGGTGGCCACCACGAGGACCTCGCCGTGCTGGGTCATCGTGTCGAGCTCGTCGGTCAGCAGCTCCGCCAGGTGCGGCAGCCGCTCGTCGATGTGCGCCTTGTTCGAGCCGGTGAGCCGGGACAGCGCGACGTCGTGGTCGTAGATCCTGACGTCACAGCCCTTGCCGATGAGCCGTTCGGCCAGCTCCACCATCGGGCTCTCGCGCAGGTCGTCGGTGCCGGGCTTGAAGGACAGGCCGAAGAGCCCGACCTTGCGCTTGCCCAGGGAGAGCACCATGTCCAGTGCCCGGCGCAGATGCGCCTCGTTGGACGCGAGGATGTGCGCGAGGACGGGCGCGTCGACGTCGTGCCGGCGGGCCGTGTGCGTCAGCGCCCGCACCTCCTTGGGCAGGCAGGACCCGCCGAACGCGAAGCCGGGCCGCAGGTAGGCCGCACTGAGGTTGAGCTTGTCGTCGGACAGGAAGACGTCCATCACCTCGTGGGAGTCCAGCCCCAGGGCCGCGCAGATGGCGCCGATCTCGTTGCCGAAGTCGACCTTGAGCGCGTGGAAGCTGTTGTCCACGTACTTGACCATCTCGGCGACGGCGAGCGGGACGCGGAACCGCGGCCCCGGCAGGCCCGCGTAGAGCTCCATCACGACCTGTCCCGACCGGTCCTCTGTCTGCCCGACGACCGTCTTCGGGGGGTCGAGGAAGTCCCGGACGCTGCTCCCCTCGCGCAGGAACTCGGGGTTCACGCACACGCCGAAGTCGACGCCGACGTGCTTGCCGGACAGCTGCTCGAGCCGCGGGACGAGCAGCTCCTCGCAGGTGCCGGGCAGCATCGTGCTGCGGTACACGACCGTGTGCCAGCCGTCCTTCCCCGCCAGGGCGGTCCCGATCTCGGCGGTCACCGCCTCCAGGTAGGCGGTCGACAGGCCGCCGCCCGGGGTCGACGGGGTGGCGACGCAGACGAGCGACACGTCACTGGTCAGCACGGCGTCGGTGGCGTTCTCGGTGACCGACAGCCGCCCCGAGGCGACCGCGTCGGCGACCAGCTCGCCCAGCCGGTCCTCGACGAGCGGGGCGATCCCCCGGCGCAGCAGGTCGAGCTTGCGGACGTCGACGTCGACGCCGACGACGGGGTGCCCGCGCGACGCGAAGCACGCGGCCGAGATGCACCCGACGTAGCCGAGCCCGAACACGCTGATCGTCGGTAGGTCCGCACTCGGCAACATCCCGGCCCCCGCTTCTCGGCGCTTCGGATGGAGGCGCACGTTAGGGACGGCGCGGTCAGAGGGAGACGGAGTCCTTCACGCCGCAAGGACGCGTGGGCGCGCCCCCACGGACGGTGGCGGCGCAGTGACGTCGACCACGCGGCTCGACACGGGCAGGTCCCGCCGGACCCGGGGTGTCGTGCGGTCCTCGATCGCCGTGCAGATCAGGGGGTCCCGGCGGGAACCCGCGTGCCACACTCCGCCGGCAGCAGCGGTCCCGGGCCGCCGGTCCAGCGGAGCGCTCGAGCCCACCACCTGGCTCTCGGACGTGCCCGGAGGACGACGCCTTGTCCAGTGACACCGATGCGAAGCCGCCCCGTGACGAACCCCGGATCCTCGTCGAGCACGGCGAGTACCGGCTGCTGAACATGGGTGATCTCGCCATGCTCGACGTGACCGTCCGGAGGCTGCGGGAGAGGTGGCCGCGGGCCCGCATCGGCGTGCTGACTGGCACGCCGGCCCTGCTGCGCGCCTATCTCCCGGGGGTCGACCCGATCACGCCCTGGGGGACGTCGGCCTGGTCCCCCGCCGGTCCGATGGCCCGGTGGGCCGCGGTGCTGGGGCCGCGCCTGGTCGGCCCGTACGCCATCAGCCGGGTCACGGCGGGCATCTGGGCACGGGAGCGGGTGCGCGGTGCGAGGCGGGCGGCGAGGCGGCTCCTGCACCGCGCGCCGGCCCTGCTCCACCGGGGGCGCTACCGACCGGGTCGCGACGTGCACGGGCCGGCGGCCCCGGCCGGCTCTCCGGCCGGCGGGGTGACGCCCAACACGGAGGCGGCCGTCGCCTCGTCGTCCCTGGTCGTGGCGCTGGGCGGCGGCTACCTCACCGACGTGGACCCCGCACAGTCGACCCGGGTCCTCGACCTGCTCGCGCACGCGGCCGGCAACCGGACGCCCACCGCCATGCTGGGGCAGGGGCTCGGTCCGATCGACGACCCGGGCCTGCTGTCCCGTGCGGCCGAGGTGCTGCCGCGTGTCGACGTCATCGCGCTGCGCGAGAGCAGGCGCGGGCCGGCGCTGCTGGAGAGAGCCGGGGTGGCGCCGTCGCGGGTGGTCGTCACCGGGGACGACGCCATCGAGCTCGCGTACTCCCAGTGCCCGGAGGAGCTGGGACACGACCTCGGGGTGTGCCTGCGCGTCGCGGGCTACGCACCGGTCGGCACGGGGGCCAGGAGGGTCGTGGCCGCCGGCCTCCGCTCCGCCGCACACGAGCTCGACACCGACCTGGTGCCGGTGGTCATCAGCGAGTTCCGGTCCGAGGACCGCCGGTCGACGCTCCCCCTGGTCGCGGGGTCCGGACGTGCGAGGCGAGCCCTCGGTCGCTTCTCCCGTCCTCAGGACGTCGCCGCGCAGGTGGGCCGCTGCCGGGTCCTGGTCACGGGCGCCTACCACGCGGGCGTGTTCGCCCTGTCGCAGGGGATCCCGGTGGTCGCGCTCACGTCGTCGGCGTACTACGACGACAAGTTCCTCGGCCTGGCGGGGATGTTCGGCACCGGCCTGGAACTGGTCCGGCTGGACGGCGACGACCTCGGCGAGCGCCTCCCGGCCGCCATCCGCTCGGCGTGGGCACGGGCACCGCAGGAGCGGACGGCCCTGCTGGCGAGCGCGGTCGAGCAGATCGCGGCCAGCCGCAAGACCTTCGAGCGGGTCTGTGACCTCGTCTGACCCGCCCGTCCCCCGGGCGACGGGGGCAGCGACCGGCGGCACCCAGCACGAGGGGGACGCCGCGGTGCTCGAACGCCCCCCGGCCCCCACGGCCGGAGACCAGGGCCGGTCACTGCGCTCGCGCATCGGTCGGGTGGCTGCGGCCTCCGCTGCCGCCCTCCTGTTCAGCGAGCTGGTCGCCCTCGGGCAGACGATCGCCCTGGCCCGCCTGCTCACGCCCACGGAGGTGGGCCTGTTCGTGGCGGGCGGTGTCCTGACCACGTTCGTCACCAACTTCGTCGAGGGCGGTCTCCGCTCCGGACTCGTCCACCGGGCCCACGACCTCGACGACGCCGCGGCCACGGTGTTCTGGGCCACCCTGGCGACGGGCGCCCTCATGGCGCTGCTCTCCCTGGCCGCGGCCCCGCTGGTCGGGCACGTCTTCGGCGACCGCAGCGCGGGGTTGGTGGCCGCCGCCCTGTCCGGCGGGCTGCTCCTCTACGCGCTCACCAACGTCCCCGAGGCGCTGCTGCAGCGCGAGTTCAGCGTCCGCCGTCGCCTGGTCGTGGGGCCCGCGGTCGCGGTGACGTTCGCGACCGTCTCCGTCTCGACCGCCGCGCTGGGCCTCGGCGTGTGGAGCATGGTCCTGGGGAGCTACGCGTCCTCGCTGGTGTGGGTGCTGACGCTGTGGTGGATCTGCGACTGGCGCCCCGCACGGGGCCGCCCGTCGTTCCGGCTGTGGCGGGAGCTGGCCCGGTTCGGTTTCCCCCTCGTGCTGGGGATGCTGGGCGACCGGGGGCAGAAGGCGACCCAGTCGGTGGTCACGGGGGCGGCGCTCGGCACCGCGGACCTGGGGCTGCTGCGCTACGGGGAGCGGATGGCGCGCATCCCGGTGATGGGTCTGGTCGAGGTGAGCTCCGTCGCGCTCTTCCCGGCGTTCGCCCGGCTGGCCGACGACCGCCCGCGGTTCCGGGTCGCCTACCTGCGCGCCCTCCGGCTCACCGTGACGGCCGCCGCGGCCGTGGCCGCGATGGTCGTCACGGCGGGGGTCCCCCTCGTGGTCCTCGTCCTCGGCGAGGAGTGGCGCGGAGCCGGCCACGCCCTGGTCGCGATGGCCGGCCTCGGCCTGGGCAAGGCGGTCATGACCGTGGGCGAGGAGGCCATCAAGGGCGCCGGCCGCACCCGGCTGCTCAACTGGCTCACGCTGACCGAGACGGTCCTGAGCGTGGGGCTGCTCCTGCTGCTCATCGGCCCCCTCGGCCTGGTCGGTGTGGGCCTGTCGATCTCGGTGACCGCCGTCGTCACCGCGGTCCTCGTCGCGTCGCTGGCCGCGCCCGTCGTCGGTGTCTCCGCCCGCCAGACCCTCGGCGCCACGGCACCGGCCGTGGCGAGCGCGCTGGTCGCCTGCGCGGTGACCGTCCCCCTCGAGCACCTCGTCCTGCACTCCGCCAGCCGCGGGCCGTGGGGGCTGGCGTGCATCGCCCTGGACGGCGTGGTCCTCCTCCTCGTGTACGGGGTGACGCTGCGCGTGACGGCCCCGACCACCGCGAGGGAGATCGCCGCGATGGTGGCCGCCGCGTGGCGGCGGGTCTCCCCCGGCAGGGCGGCGGGAGACCGGTGACCACCCGCGACGAGGACACCCCCTCGGGCCGGGCCGTCGCACTACGCTCCCGCCCACTCCCGCCAGACCCACCGTGTCGTCGCGAGCCCGGCGCGCCACCGGGCGGCTGCTGGAACCCCCGGAGGCGAACCAGGGTGGACCGCACGCACCCGGCCCCTGCACCACCGCACCCGGCCGACCCCGCTCGGCTCGGGAGGGTGCTGTGGGTCTCCACGAGCCGGTCGACGCGCGGCGGCGTCGCCACGTACGTCCGCAACGCGGAGGCGACCGGCCTGTGGCAGCGGTGGGCGGTCCGGCACATCGCCACGCACAGCGACGGGTCCAGGCTGCACAAGGCGGTGGTCTTCGTCCGCGGCGCCCTCCGGCTGTCCGTCGCCCTCACCGGCCGCCCGGACCTCGTCCACGTCCACGCGTCGGCGCGCGGCAGCTTCCTCAGGAAGGCGATCCTGATCCGCGTCTGCCGCCTGGCCCGGGTCCCGGTCGTCACGCACGTGCACGACGGCACGTTCGACGAGTTCTACCGGGGACTGGGGCGGGTGGCCCAGGGCTTCGTCCGCAGGACCTTCTCGCACAGCGACGTCGTCCTCGCGCTCGGGCCGCGCTGGGCGGCGCGACTCCGGGCGCTCTTCCCCGACGTCGACGTCCGGGCGGTGCCCAACGGGGTGTCACACCGCAGACCGCAGCCGGTGGACCAACCCGAGGACGGCGTGCACGTCGTCTTCCTCGGTCAGATCGGCGACCTCAAGGGGACCTTCGACCTGCTGACGGCGTGGGGGGCCCTGCGGTGGCCGGCCGGGTCCGGGCACCCCCGGCTGACGATCGCGGGCAACGGGGAGGTCGATCGCGCGCGCGCCGTGCGGCGGACCCTGCCGAACGCGTCGAGCGTCGAGGTCCTCGACTGGCTGGACCCGGCCGACGTCGGCGCCCTGCTCGACTCCGCCCACGTGCTGGTCCTCCCCTCGACCCACGAGGGTCAGCCGATGTCGGTGCTCGAGGCCATGGCGCACGGCCTGTGCATCGTCGCCTCGGACGTCGGCGGCGTCCCCGACCTGGTGGAGGACGGCACGACCGCGGTCCTGCTGCCCCCGCGTGACCCGGTCCGGCTCGCCGCCACCCTGGAACGGGTGGTGGCCGACGCCGGGCTCCGCCGCCGGCTGGGTGCGGCCGCGTGGCGGAAGTCGGCCGAGTTCGACCTCCGCACGCTCGCCGACCGGATCGAGGCGATCTACCTGTCGGTCCTCGCCCCGCGGCGCGCCACCCCGGGCGGCGAACGGACCGACCGCGTCCGTGAGGTGACCGGGTGAGGCGGCGGCCGCTCCGCCGGTGGGCGGAGCGCGCCCCGCGGGGGACCGGCCTCGGGCAGACGCACGTCCTGATCGTGGTCGAGAACCTGCCGGTGCCGTTCGACCGCCGGGTGTGGCAGGAGAGCAGGGCCCTGCGCGACGCCGGTTACCGCGTCACGGTGATCTGCCCGATGGGGCAGCGCGAGCACACCGAGCCGCGCGTGGTCCTCGAGGGGATCACCGTCCTGCGCTATCCCCTGCGCGCGGCCGAGGGCGGTCCGCTGGGGTACGTGCGCGAGTACGCCGCTGCGCTCTGGCACACCGGCCGGCTCACGCTGCAGGTCGCGGCGCGGGCACGCATCGACGTCGTCCAGGTGTGCAACCCGCCCGACCTCCTCTTCCTGGCCGTCCTGCCGCTGAAGCTGCGCGGTGCCACGTTCGTCTTCGACCACCACGACCTCGTGCCCGAACTCGCCGAGTCCCGCTTCGACGGGAAGGCGCGATGGCTCCGGCCGGCCCTCCTCGCGGCGGAGCGCTGGACCTTCGGCCGCGCGGACGCCGTCCTGTCCACCAACGAGAGCTACCGGCGCGTGGCCATCGAGCGCGGGGGCAAGCGACCGCACGAGGTGACCGTGGTGCGCAGCGCTCCGGACCTGTCGCGCTTCGGCAGGAGGGAGCCGATGCCGGAGCTCCGGCAGGGACGCCGGTACCTGGCCGCCTACGTCGGTGTGATGGGGCCCCAGGACGGCGTCGACCACGCCCTGCACGCCCTCGCCCACTACCACCACGTGCTCGGCCGGACCGACCTGCACACGGTCTTCATGGGGAGCGGCGACGCGACCGGGGACATGATCCGGCTCGCGGAGGAGCTCGGTCTCGGCGAGTACACGACCTTCACCGGACGGGTGCCCGACGAGTTCCTGCAGTCGGCACTGTCGACGGCCGACGTCGCCCTCTCCCCCGACCCGCTCAACCCGCTCAACGACGTGTCGACCATGAACAAGGTCGTCGAGTACATGGCGATCGGCGTCCCGGTGGTCTCCTTCGACCTGGTGGAGGCCAGGGTCTCGGCCGGCGACGCGGCGACGTACGTCCCACCCAACGACGTCGCCGCCTTCGCGGTGGCGATCCGGGACCTCCTGGAGGACCCCGCGCGCCGGGCGGAGATGGCGCAGGTCGGCCGGTCGCGGGTGGCCGAGGAGCTCTCCTGGGACACCTCCCGGCGCAACTTCGTCGCCGCCTACCGGGCGCTGGCCGGCCCGACCCGATCGGCGGCGACCCACGGATGAGGCAGGACAGCCTCGCCTGGTACGTGCACCGGCTGCGCGCCATGGAGCCCGCCGAGGTCCTCTGGCGCGGCGGCCGGCTGGCGCGTGACCTGGGACTGGTCCCCCGGCGCAGGCCCGCGCGGCTCCCCGCCGCCGGGTGCGGGCAGCGGCACTTCGCTCTGCTGGACCCCGTGGCCGTGCGTGCGGCAGCGGAGGAACACCCGGACGCCGCGGCCGAGGTGCTGATGGCCGCTCGGGAGGCCCTCGAGCACCGGTTCCGCTTCTTCGGCAACCCGCCGGCACCGCTGGGCCCGGAGATCGACTGGCACCACGAGCCGCTCACCGGCCACCGGTGGCCGGCCGTGCCGTCGCGACGCATCGACTACCGCTTCGGCGACCAGGATCCCAAGTGGATCTGGGAGCTCAACCGGCTCCAGCACCTGCCCGTGCTGGTCGAGGCCTGGATGATCACCGGCGAGACCCGGTTCGTGGAGTGTGCGGCGCAGCACCTGCGCTCGTGGCTCGGGCACAACCCGCCCGGCCACGGCATCGCCTGGCTGGGCGGGTTCGAGGCCGGTGTCCGGGCGATGTCGGTCTCCGTCACCCTCCGGGCGCTGCGGTGCTGGGAGGGACTGGACCCCGGGCTCGAGTCCCGCGTCCTGGGTCTGCTCGCCCGGTCGGCCGAGAAGTGCTGGGCCGAGCGCTCCCTGTTCAGCTCGGCCAACAACCACCTGGTCGGCGAGATGGGCGGGGTCGCGGTGTCCTCGATCCTGTTCCCCGAGCTGCCCCGGTCCCGCCGGGACGAGGAGCGCGCACTGGCGGTCCTCGCCCGCGAGGCGGACCGGCAGATCCTGCCCGACGGCGCCGGGGTCGAACGGTCGTTGCGGTACCACCTGTTCACCGCGGACGTGTTCCTCCTCGTCGTCGCGGCCCTGGTCGACCGCGGTGACCCGCCTCCCGACGCGCTGGTCGGCGCCCTGCGGCGCAGCGCGGCCTACCTCGGGTCGCTGGTCCACCCCGGCGAGTCGACGCCGTGGTACGGCGACGACGACGAGAGCTTCGCCCTGCGCCTGCAGGCCGAGCGGACGAGGAGCGTCCAGGCGCACCTGTCCGCTCTCGACGCGGTGATGGGGTGGCCGCGCCGGCCGGCGGGCGACGACTTCGCCGCGGCCGTGCTGCGGGGAGGACTGGGCGGCCGGACCGCGCTCGCCACGGAGCCGCCGCCGCCGGCGAGGGACCTGGTCGCGCCGGACGGTGGGCTGGTGGTGCTGCGCAGCCGCACGGGACGCCGCCTCCTCGTCGACGTGGGACCGCTGGGACAGGCCCCGATCGCGGCCCACGGCCACGCGGACGCGCTCTCGGTGACCCTCGACCTGCACGGGGTCGCCGTCGTCGTGGACCCGGGCACCGGGAGCTACTACCGGCACCGCGACTGGCGGGAGGCCCACCGGGCGACGCGGGCGCACGCGACGGTGGAGGTCGACGACCTGAGCCAGAGCGTCCCCGGCGGCCTGTTCCTGTGGACACGTGGCGCGGACGTCCGCCGGCGCCACGTGGACGTCGCACGTGGGCTCGTGGACGCCGAGCACGACGGGTACACGCGGCTGCCCGACCCGGTGCTGCACCGGCGCTGGGTGGTCGCGCCACCCGACGAGGAGGGCTGCCTGGTCGTCGACCTCTGCGCCGCGCGGGGCGAGCACCGGTACCGGGTGGGGTGGCCGTTGAGCAGCGACGCCGGCGTCGAGCGGCTTCCCGACGGCCACCTCGTCACCGTCGGAGGGCACCCGGTGCGCTTCACCTACGGGGCCTCCGTGCCGGTCGAGGTGTTCGCGAGCCGGGGGGACGACGAGGCGCAGCTCGGCTGGACCTCCCCGCACCTGGAGGAGCGCGTGCCGGCCTGGCACATCGGGACGGTGCAGCGTGCCCGGGGGCCGTGGGCGCACGTCACGTCCATCCGGTCCGTGACCGGCCCGGAGACCCCGCCGGCACCGGTCGAGGTCACCGTCTCCGAGGACCGCCTCGTGGTGCGCGAGGGAGCGGGCGGGGACGTCCGCACGCTGGTGATCGGTCTCGCGGGAGCCGGGGACGTGACCGTCGTCGACGGAGCAGGAGGGCGGCGACCCCCGGTCGTCACCCCGGCCGTGACGTGAGCCAGGAGGACGGGAGACGCCGGTGTGCGGCATCTGTGGCGTGATCGGGACGGGCGGGGTGCCGTCGCCCGCCGACGAGGCGGCCGTCCTGCGGATGAGCTCCGCGATGGTGCACCGGGGGCCGGACGACCACGGCGAGTTCCGGGCGCCGGGCGTGCTGCTGGGGGCGCGGCGGCTGAGCATCATCGACGTCGACGGGGGGCACCAGCCCTTCACCGACGACAGCGGACGCGTCACCGCGGTCCAGAACGGGGAGATCTACAACCACGACGAGCTCCGGCACCAGCTCGAGGGAGTCGGCCACCGCTTCACGAGCCGCTGCGACACGGAGGTGATCCCGCACCTCTACCGCCGCCACGGCCTGGACTTCGCCCACCGGCTGCGGGGCATGTTCGCCATCGCGCTGTGGGACGACGACCACGACCGCGCGGTGCTGGTGCGTGACCGCATGGGCATCAAGCCGCTGTACTACGCCCGCGTCGCCGACCGTCTCGTGTTCGCGTCGGAGCTGAAGTGCATCGTCTCGAGCGGGCTGGCTCCCCTGGACCTGGACTTCGAGGCGATCAGCGCGTACCTGGAGCTCGGGTTCTTCCCGGGAGCCCGGACACCGTTCGCGAACGTCTCGAAGCTGCCCGCCGGTCACCGGCTCGTCGTCGAGGGCGGACGGCACCGGGTCGAGCAGTGGTGGGAGTACCCGCTGCCCTCCCCCGGCCCGACCGGCCCGGGGGTGCGCCACTACGCCGAAGGGCTGCTGGAGGAGCTGGACGAGGCGGTCAGGCTCCGGCTGATGAGCGACGTGCCGTTCGGGGCGATGTTGAGCGGAGGCCTGGACTCCAGCCTGGTGGTGGCGCTGATGGCCCCGCGGCTCGCGGATCCGGTCAAGACGTTCTCCGTGGGCTTCACGGAGGACCACGACGGGAACGAGCTCCCGGTCGCACGTCGCGTCGCCGAGATGTTCGGGTGCGACCACCACGAGGTCGAGATGTCCATGACCACCGACACCCCGGACTTCCCGGCTCTGGCATGGCACCTGGACGAGCCGGTGGCCGACCTCTCGGCGCTGGGCTTCTTCGCGCTGTGCGGCATCGCCTCGAAGGAGGTGACGATGGCCCTGTCGGGGCAGGGGGCCGACGAGCTCCTGGGCGGGTACCGCAAGCACCGCATGGCGGCGTTCACCGACCGCAGCAGAGTGCTCCCGCGACTCGGCGGGCTCGTGGGCGGGCGGGTGGCGGGCGCGCTGCCCGACACGTGGGGTCGGGTCGTGCAGAGCCTGGCCGCCGGCGACCCCGGGTCCCGGGTCCTGGCCATGAGTGCGCTGCCCACCTTCGGACGTGAGGCGCTGACGGGAGGACTCGCCGCGGTGCCACCCGGCGCCGCCCGCCGCGCCGTGGAGACCCACGCATCCCGCCTCCCGAGGACGGTGGGGGCGCTGCCGGCGACGCTGTACCTGGATGCCCAGCTGGCCCTCGTCGACAGCATGCTGCACTACTTCGACCGCATGTCGATGGCGCACTCACTGGAGGTCCGGGTCCCGTTCCTCGACCACAGGGTCGTCGAGTACTGCGCGACGATCCCGGCCCGGTTCAAGGTCCACGGCTCGGTCACGAAGTACGCGCTGAAGGTGGCCGCCGAGGGCCTCCTCCCCCCGGACGTCATCCACCGGAGGAAGGTCGGCTTCTTCCGGCAGGCCACGGGCCGCTGGTTCGCGTCACAGGTCGGAGGTGTCCTCGAGGAGGTCCTCCTCGACCCCGGGGCGCGCTACACCCGGTTCCTGGACCGGTCCGCCGTGCAGGGGGCCCTGCGCGCTGCCCAGGCGTCGGGAGAGGAGTCCGCGCAGCGCGGCCTCATCGCCCTGCTGGTCCTGGAACTGTGGCTCTCCCAGTGCCTCCCTCGCGCGTCCGCGACCTGATCCCGTGCGGGGAACGGGAGCCTTGTCCCGCGCGCGGCGTCTCTGCCATGCTCCGCGGGCGTCAGACGACCCCCGGTCGCTGCGCCGGAGCAGGCGAGGGTCCGTCGTCGCTCCTCACAGACCGGGCAGCGATCCTCGGGAGGCGCCAGTGCCGGCCGCTGACGTCGACGCCCTGTCCACCGCTCCCGTCGGTGACCGCGTCCTCAACCTCGCCGTCCTGGAGACGCTGGGCGTCGACCTGCCCCGGACCGCCCGGGTCCTCGACTTCGGCTGTGGCGCCGGCCGGACCGTGCGGGCCCTGGTGGCCGCGGGGTACGTCAACGCGTGCGGCTACGACGTCGGGGACGGCCGCACCCTCCTGAGCGCCGATCGGGACCGCATCACGACGGGCACGCTGCTGGACCTGCGGCTGCCCTACCCGGACGACACGTTCGACTTCGTCGTCTCCGACCAGGTCTTCGAGCACGTCCAGGACCAGGTCCGGGTCTTCGGGGAGCTGTTCCGCATCACCAGGCCGGGCGGACACGCGCTGCACGTCATCCCGGCCCGCTACGCCCCGGTCGAGGGACACATCCACGTCCCGTTCGGCGGGGTGTTCCAGCACCGGTGGTGGTACAAGCTGTGGGCCCTGGCCGGGATCCGCAACGAGTACCAGCAGGGGCTCTCGGCCGACGAGACGGCCGATCACAACGCCTTCTTCGTCACCGACGCCACCCGGTACGTACCGACCTCCTGCTACCGCGTGATGTGGGAGGAGATCGGCTTCGAGTACCGGTTCGCGGAGCAGGAGTTCTTCGACGGCCACGTGCGTCCGTCGATGCGCGCGATCGGGCGGCTGGGCCGCCCGGCGACCTGGCTCTACCGGACCTTCCGCTCGCGGGTCGTCTACCTGCGCAAGCCGGGCTGAGCGGCCGCGTCGGGCGCCACGGACCACCGGCGCCGGGAACGGCGCACCGGGCGGCCGTCCGGCAGCCGGGCGCTCCCGGCTCCGGCCAGCTCCAGCAGCAGCCGCTCGTACCCGCGCGCCGTGTCCTCGAGCCGGTACCGCTCCTCGACCCGTGCCCGGGCGGCCGTCGCCATCCGCGCACGCCGCCCGGGGTCCTCCGCCAGTCCGGACAACCGCTCCGCCAGCGCCTCGGCGTCCCCCACCGGCACGAGGTGGCCGTGCTCTCCGTCGACGACCATGTCGCGCAGCGCCCCGCAGTCGGTCGCCACCACGGGGATCCCCGACGCCATCGCCTCGATGACGGCCATGGGGACGCCCTCGTGGACCGATGACAGGCAGAACACGTCGAAGGCCGGGAGCAGGGCGCCGACGTCGCGCCGGACACCGGTGAAGTGCACGCTCCCGTCGAGTCCGAGGTCCGTCGCGAGTCGCCGGAGCTCCTGCTCGCGCTCGCCGCCGCCCACGACGACCAGGTGCGCCGCAGGTCGCGACCTCCGCAGGACGGCGAAGGCCTCGAGGAGCACGTGGTGGGCCTTCTGCGGGCTCAGCCGGGCGACGATCCCGGCCACGAAGGCGTCGGCGGGAAGGCCCAGCAGGGACCGCGCCGCTGCCCGGGCCGCTCCGTCGGGGAGCGGTCCCACCCGCACCCCGTTGGGGACCACCACCTCCCGTGTCCGGCTCCACGGACGACGGCCGACCCCCTCCTCCCGGTGCAGGTACTCGCCCTGGCTGGGAGCCAGCAGGACCAGCGCATCGGTCTCCCACAGCGTCGCGACGGCCCACCGGGGCAGACACCGCCTGCCGACCCTCGTCAGGTCCATGTCGTGCGCCGCCACCAGGGTCGTCGGGACGCGGGCCGACCGGGCCGCCAGCCGGCCCAGGGCGAGTGACGCGCGGTGGTGGTGGGGGACGAGCACGGCATCGACCCTCCTGCGGCGCAGGACCCCGACCAGACGAGGCAGGGTCCGGAGGTCGAACTTCCCGCTGCGGTCGAGCACGTCGACCGGGAACCCCGCCGCCCGGTACTCCTCCGCCAGCGGTCCCGGGGTGCGCAGACAGACCAGGCTCGGCTCCACGACCGCGGGGTCGAAGGTCCGGAAGACGTCGAGCATGAGCAGTTCCACCCCACCCACCGCCGTCTCGTCCAGCACCATGGTCAGTCGCAGCGGCCGCCGGACCCCGGCGGCCGTCCGCGCTGGGGCCGCGACGTCCAGGAGCTGCTGTTGCGCCTCCTGGACGCTGCGCTCGAGGGTGAACTCCGCCTCCACGCGGGCCCGCGCCGCGGCTCCGAGCGCGAGGCGCTGCTGCTCCGACCCCAGCAGCGGGACCAGCCGGTCGGCCAGGGCCGCAGGGTCACGCGGGGGCACGAGGTGGCCGGTGACCCCGTCCTCGATCATCTCGGGGATCCCGCCGACGGCGGTGCAGACGGCGGGACGCGCCGCGGCCATCGCCTCGAGGAGCGCCATCGGGAAGCACTCGATGGTGAACGAGCACAGCACGAAGACGTCGATCGCCCGGAGCACGGCGCCGACGTCGTCGCGCGCTCCCGTGAAGACCACCCGGTCGGCGATGCCGAGCTCCCGCGCCAGCGCCTCGAGCGCCGGGCGTCGGTCACCCTCCCCGACGACCAGGAAGCGCGCCCGGACGTCGGCTGCGGCGACGAGCGCGGCCGCGCGCAGGAACGTCTCGTGGTCCTTCTCCGGGCGGAGGGCGGCCACGATGCCCACGACGAGGTCGTCCTCCTGCAGACCCAGTCCCGGCCTGGTCGCCGGGTCCGCCACGCCGTCGAAGCGGGACGGGTCCACGCCGTTGTGGATGATCCGCACCTTGCGCCGCGGTAGGCCGAGGTGCTCGACCATGTACGGGACCTGCGCGTGCGCGACCCCGAAGTAGGCGTGGGTGACGGGGTCGAGCAGGACGTCGACCAGTCGTCTGAGCGCACCGCGTGGTTCGAGGTCGCCGCAGTTGTGCACCCAGACGACCACGCGGGGGACGCGCGCCAGGACGGCGGCGAGCCGGCCGAGCGTCTCGGCGCTGTATCCCCGCAGGACCACCACGTCCGGGGCGGTCTCCCGCAGGACGCGGACGAGGTCCCGGAGGCAGGCCGGCGCCTCCCGCTTGGCGCGGTGCAGGGCGACGGCCGGCACACCGCTGTCCGCCAGGGCCGGGAAGAGCTCCCCCTCGCGGCCCAGACAGACGACGGAGGGATCGAACCGCCGCCGGTCCAGCCGGCTCACCAGGGTCGTGACGTGCCGTTCGGCACCACCGATGCCGAGGTCGGGGACGACGAAGGCGACCCGGAGCCGACGGGGGGCGCTCATCGTGCGATCCCCTCCGGGAGCGCGTGCGGCTGCCGGGTCTCGACGGTCGCGCGACTGCTCCCCGTGGTGCGCTCGACCTCCCGCTGCCATCCGATCGCGGCGCCGGCGAGCAGCATCACGATGATGTTGGGGAAGTCGAAGTACCGCAGGTCGACGGTCAGGCCGGTGATCGACTGGGCGACCAGGCAGAGCAGGGCCGTCAGCCCCAGCGCGCGCCCGTACATCCCGTCGGCCGGGAGGCGGCGGGTGGCCTGGACGAGCCGCGCGTAGATCATGGCGAGGATCGCCAGCCAGAGGACCAGCCCGACGATGCCGAGCTCCACCAGGATCCCGAGGCTGTCCAGGTGGGAGGCGATGCCGAACCCCCGCTCCCAGGGGATCTCCGGCGCCCACGCCTGGTGGTGGAAGGTGTTGACGGCGGGGAACCGGCCGATGCCCCACCCGACGACGGGCTCGCGCGCGAAGGCCCAGAGCGACGTCGTGATGCTGTTCAGCCGGTCGTAGACCTCGTCCGGGGACGCCACACCACCCGCTGCCCGATCAGCGCTGGTGAACGTGGACCAGTTGGTGACCACCGCCACCGCCATGAGGAACCCGGTGACCACGAAGGGGGCGCGGAAGCCCTTGGCCACCACGGCACCGATCGCGACGACCAGGGCGAAGGACAGCCACGTCACGCGCGTGTGCGTCAGGTAGACCGCATAGGCGCTCGCCGCGGCCACCAGCCCGGCGAGGACCCGCAGGTGGGGCTTCTCCCTGTCGTGGGAGGCGACGAGCATCGCGACGAGGAACCCCACGATGAGCACCATGCCGTTCACGACCGGCTGGTCGAACACACCGACGGCGCGTTCGACGTAGCTGGGGTCCTCCCCGATGTACCGGGGCCACACGACCTGCGGAGCGCTGAACTGCAGGACGCTCACCGCCGCCGAGTACGCGGCGGCGGCCAGGATGGACCACACCAGCATCCGGAGGGCCCGCTCGGTGACGAACAGCCGGCGTCCCACCAGGAACATGGTCAAGGGCATGACGGTGCCGATGAGCACGAAGCGCAGCACCGGGAAGGGCTCGGGGTCCTGGGGTGGTCCCGCCGGGTAGGCGTGGGGGACCAGCATCGACACCAGGTTCCAGGCGACGTACAGACCCATCACGCAGGCGATCGGGTCGAGCGCCACCACGTCGAGCCTGCGCCCCGGGGACCGGGCCCACAGCCACGTGGCCGCGAGGACACCCCCGAACGCGAGGACGAACGGGTCCACCGGCAGGGTGCCCGACGGGATGGCGAGCCGGAAGAAGGTGGTGACGAGCAGGTACCCGCAGGCCAGCACCGGGTGACGCAGCCCGAGCACCACGGCCAGCAGGCCCGTGGCACCCAGGAAGAGCAGCGGCCCCAGCTGGCCGGGGGCTCTGGTCACCAGGCCCAGCACGACGATCCCGACCCCTCCGAGCACCGCCGCCCCGGCTGCCACCTCCGGCCATGCCGAGCGGACGCGGGATCGCGGCGCCCTCCCGGGCCGGTTCACCGCGGCCAACGCACCCTCGTCGGGGTGGTGGTCATTCCCGGCCCAGCGGGGCACCTCGGTGAGGGACCCCGGACGGGGAGCCGGCGACCGGCGGACGCCCGGCGTGTCCGTTCACGTCCGACGGGACCAGGTCGCGCGCCCCGGCGGGCCGTGTCTCCGACGACTCCCGGCTCCACGTCACGGCCGGTCGCTCGTGCGCAGCCCCCTCGTCCGGGTCCGCACCCATCGAGATCACGACCGCACCCATCAGCGGAGCGCCCATCTGACGGAGGACGGCCACCGCCTCCCGGGCCGCCGCGACCCGGGTGACCACGGTGTCGACGACGAGGACGGTCTGGTCCGCGGCATGGCAGATGGCCTGCGCCGCCGCCGACCCCACCACCGCCGGGGCCGGGATGACGACGTACTGCCCCGCCAGGGCCTCCTGCTCGAGGAGCTCGCTGATCGCGGTGACCGACAGGGCGGGGGCCTCGTCACCGGAGGGCGGGGTGAGCTCCAGCAGCGACAGTCCCGCGACCGGGCCGGGACGCAACCGGGGCGACGCCGCCTCCGCGCCGTCGAGGACGCTCCCCGCGATGCTGACGAGGACGGTCGGGTACCCCTGTCCCGCCCACTGGTCCGCCAGTTCCCGGGCGACGGCCGCCGACGCGACGCCGTCCTCTGCCTGGGCCAGGGCCACCACCCCGGGACCGGTGAGCCGGACGCGGGCGATGTTCGCCAGCTGACCCAGCCGCTGCTGCCGCCGGCCCTGGGCCGACCGGCCGCGCCGCCTCGGGAGCTCCACGAGCGTGTGCAGACCGACCTTGTGCGCCACGTCGAGCCCGTTGTGCAGACGTCGCGACACGCTTGCCAGGGCGATGGCCCCCAGGACACCGAGGAGGAGCCCACCCGCCACGGCCGGCAGCAGGTTGCTGACCAGCGAGGGGCTCTGCACCGACACGCCGCCCTGCGCCTGCAGCTCCTGCAGCAGGTTGACCTGGTTGGCGCGGACCTGCTCGATCCGGTCCTGCAGCTCGGCGACCAGCACCTGGGCGCCCTGGCCGGGCGAGGACAGCGCCGTGTCGAGCTGGTCCTGCAGCAGCACCAGCTCCTCTGCCCTGGCGGCGAGGGGGACCCGGTTGATGTCGTCCCGGAAGGCGTTCGCCACCTGGACGGCGTACGACTGCGCCGTCCGGGGGTCCCCCGTGGTCGCGCTGATGACCAGGATGGGACTGGCGGCAGCGGCCTCGGCGGACACCGCGACGCCGTCGGGCACCTCCGCCCTCGCCAGCAGCTCCTGCTGGTAGGCGGCGTCGTTGAAGTACGTGACGTAGCCCTGGACGAGCACGGCGTCCTGGTCCGGCGACCTGTTGTTGGACGCGACGATCAGCGAGGTGCGGCCGACGTAGCTCGTCTCGGCCGTCCTCGTCGCGGCGAAGGCCCCGACCACGGCCACCGCGGTGACCACCAGCACGAGCACCCAGTACCGGCGGATGCGGACCAGCAGGGCCCCGACGCCGTCGCCCTCGACCGCCCAGCCCCCCGTGTGCGGAGCGTTCTCCGCCGCATGTGCTGCCACTGCCGCTCCCTCGTCGCCACTCCCCCAGCGGTTGCTCGCGGTGCACCGTGCACGCAGCCGCAACCAGGCCGGCGGCCGCCCTCACCATAGGGACTCGGAGGCCCCTGGCGGCCGTTTCCGGTCGCCGTCAGTCCGCGACCCGTGAGGGGAGTCCGGTGTCGCGGAACGGGGACCACGGCGCCGCGCCGTGCGAGTCCGCTGCGGGCTGCTGGTTGACGTAGGCGTAACAGGCGGAGTCGATGTACTCCGCCATGCCCGCGGCGGTCTCGGTCACCGCGAAGTTGATCGCCCGCCCCCCGGTCACCGGGGACTGCGCGGCCCACTGCGAGGAGCAGCCGTAGGGCCCGAAGAAGTCGATCTCCCCGTCGTGGTGCTCGACGAAGCCGCCGTCGGCCAGCGCGTTGCCGGACTTCGCGGGGTCCGGGTAACCGCCGCCGTCCCTCGCCGTCCAGGTGCCGTTGACGATGAAGACCAGCCCGTGCTCGTCGGCCACCGCCCGCAGCGTGCGGGTCAGCGCGATGGCTCCCTCCCGGTAGGCCTCCTTGTCCGGGAAGTCCTCCCAGTCCAACTCGGGGAACCACGCCCGCGATCCCAGGTCGTCGGCGAACCAGCCGGCCATGTGCGGGTTCTCCGCGACCATCGTCTCCAGCACGCACCGGAACTTGGCCTGCAGCACCGATCCGACCCGGAAGTCGTTCAGGTGTCCCCAGTGGCTGACCCGGAGGTCGCCCGGCCACCGCGCGGTGGCCGGGCCGCACGCCGAGTCCTGGTTGAGCAGCTCGTGGTAGCGGCCGTGCGGGTTGTCGATGACCGCGTCGAGGTAGACCAGCACGGTGCCACCGCCGGCCGACACGTCCCGGAACGCCTCGTCGGCGTAGTTGTCCCGCCCCGCGACCACCAGGCCACCGGGGTGCGCATAGGCCTCCGCCCCGGACGAGGAGTCGCGGAAGATCCCACCCGGTTGGGAGGGCTGCCTCATGGCGGTGGTCGGGACGGACGCCACGCCCGTCGTGGCCGGCGGCGCCGGGGACGGGGCCGCGGCCACGGCGGCGGCCGAGACGAGCACGGCAGCGGCCACCACGACGAGGGTCACGACGAGGGGCAGCGCCGTGGTGTCCGTCCGGCGGTCCTCGGGGGCGGCCATGGCAGCGATCTCAGCTCCTCCGGGCGCAACGGGGCCGAGCGGACCGGCCGGGTCCCGTCCGGACCACCCACCGGCCGCGACCGGAGCCGGCAGCCGCCCCACCATAGGGTCCCGCGGCCCCATCGCGGAACGGACCGGGACGCCGCACCGAGGTCACCGGACACCGGGACGGCCCCGCGGCGGTCGCCGTCGGTCCGCGACCCGCGAGGGCAGGCCATTGGGGTGGAAGGACCCCCACGGAGCCACGCCCTCGTACTCCGCTGCGGGCTGCCGGTTGACGTAGGCGTAGCAGCCCGACTCGACGTACTCGTCCCTGCCGGCGGCGGTGTCGGTCACCGCGTAGTTGATCGCCCGCCCCCCGGTCACCGGGGACTGCGCGGCCCACTGCGAGGAGCAGCCGTAGGGCCCGAAGAAGTCGATCTCCCCGTCGTGGTGCTCGACGAAGCCGCCGTCGGCCAGCGCGTTGCCGGACTTCGCGGGGTCCGGGTAACCGCCGCCGTCCCTCGCCGTCCAGGTGCCGTTGACGATGAAGACCAGCCCGTGCTCGTCGGCCACCGCCCGCAGCGTGCGGGTCAGCGCGATGGCTCCCTCCCGGTAGGCCTCCTTGTCCGGGAAGTCCTCCCAGTCCAACTCGGGGAACCACGCCCGCGATCCCAGGTCGTCGGCGAACCAGCCGGCCATGTGCGGGTTCTCCGCGACCATCGTCTCCAGCACGCACCGGAACTTGGCCTGCAGCACCGATCCGACCCGGAAGTCGTTGAGACGGGTCCCCGTCTGCGCGGGGTGGTCCCCCGGCCACCGCGCGGTGGCCGGGCCGCACGCCGAGTCCTGGTTGAGCAGCTCGTGGTAGCGGCCGTGCGGGTCGTCGATGACCGCGTCGAGGTAGACCAGCACGGTGCCACCGCCGGCCGACACGTCCCGGAACGCCTCGTCGGCGTAGTTGTCCCGCCCCGCGACCACCAGGCCACCGGGGTGCGCATAGGCCTCCGCCCCGGACGAGGAACCGTAGAAGATCCCGGCCGCCTGGACGGGCAGTCCCGTGGTCGTCGTCGCCCGCACGTCCCGGTGGGCGTACGAGGTCGCCAGGACGGCGACGAGCACGACCAGCACCGCCGTCGCCACGGCGACGAGCGGCAGGACCGGTCGCCACCTCCTGCCCCGGGACCGGCGCCCGTCGTCGTCGGCACGGGGTCCCGTGGGTTCCCTCCCGCCTCCCGGCGAGGCGGCGTCGGGCAGGTCGGCGGGGCCGGCGGTGACGTCCGGGCCGATCACGGGAACGAGTGTGGCCGCGCGACGGCCGTGGCGTCGAGCAGGACGTCAGTACGCTCCATCGGCCCGGATGACGGCGTTCACGGTCTTCCACAGGATGACGAGGTCCAGCGCCAGGGACCAGTTCTCCACGTACCGCAGGTCGAGGCGCACGGCCTCCTCCCAGGTCAGGTCACTGCGGCCCGAGACCTGCCAGAGACCCGTGAGCCCCGGCTTGACGAGCAGTCGGCGCTGCATGGAGCTGTCGTACCGGGCGACCTCCTCCGGCAACGGCGGCCGGGGACCGACGAGGGACATCTGGCCGCCGAGGACGTTGAACAGCTGCGGGAGCTCGTCGAGCGAGTGGCGCCGCAGCACCCGGCCCACCCGGGTGACCCGCGGATCGCCGGCGACCTTGAACAGCAGACCGTCCCCGTTGTGGTTCCGGGAGGTCAGCTCGGCCCGCCGGGTCTCGGCGTCGGCGGTCATCGTCCGGAACTTCAGCATCGTGAACGGGCGGCCCGCCCGACCGATGCGTTGCTGACGGAACAGGACGGGGCCTGCGCTGTCGAGGTGGATCGCGACGGCCAGGACCGCGAGGACGGGGAGGGCGAGGAGGACGAGCAGTCCGGCACCCAGCCGGTCGATCGAGGCCTTGACCAGCCGCGGGGGTCCGGTGAAGCGCGGTTCCTCGACGTGCACGAGCGGGAGTCCGATGAACGGCCGCATGTGCATGCGGGGACCGGCCACCTCCATGAGCCCCGGCGCGACGAGGAGCTCCACGCCCGTGCCCTCGAGCTCCCAGGACAGGCTTCGCAGGTAGGTCGCGGCCGTCTCGCTGGAGCTGGTGACCGCCACCGCGTCGACGCCCCGGGCCGCGACGAGCTCGGGGACGTGCGCGAGGTCGCCCGCGACCTCCACGCCCTCGGCGCGCAGCAGGTCGGCGTGGTCGGGGTCCGGGACGCAGGCGGCGACGACGGTCATCCCGCAGTGCCGCTCGCGGCGCAGGTGGCGGACCAGGTCCAGCACCGCCCGCTCGCGCCCGACGGCGAGGACCGTGCGCATGCACCGCCCGTCGGCCCGCAGGCGGTGCACGTGGCGGCGGAGCAGGTGCCGGCCGACCGCGCTGGCCACCACGGTCGTGGGCACGGCGAGGACCACGAGGGCCCGCGACAGTTGCCACCCCGACGCGTAGGAGACGAACCCGATGGCGGCCATGCTGACGAGGCCGCCCTGCAGGATGCTGCGGAACTCCTCGTTGCCGGTACCGATCGTCGTCGCCTCGTAGCCGCCTCCGAGGGCCACCACCGCCACCCACACGAGTGGGAACACCGCCACCGCGATCTGGGTGCCGCCGGAGTCGGCCTCGGTGCCGAAGCGGATGAGGTGCGCGCACACGCCACACGCAGCGGCGGCCAGCAGGTCGGCGGCGACGGCGGCCAGCACGTACCGGCGTACCCAGCGCAGGGGGCGGCGGCCGGTCTCGCCTGCGGGGACGGTCGGATCGACCGGCGGGGCAGGTGCCAGCACCGCTGGCCGGAGCGGGGCCCTGGGCGCCGGAACGGCCGGCTCCCGGACCTCGGGCATGTCCAACGCCACGTGCGCCGCCTCCCTGCCTGCCGCTGGTTCGACAGGTACGGGCAGCGCTCGACGAACGCCCCCCGCTGCACCGGCGGCGACCCGGCGTCCCCGCGAGGAGGGCGGTCCGCCACTGGCGGGGCCAAGCAATCAGAGATGGTGACGCAGCGCAACCCATCTCCGCGCCTCCGATCCCGATCAGGGCCCTAGTGCCCTGGTCACGGGTGAACCGGCGGTGACGGAGGGTGAACGCCGCCCGGGAGCCGTTCCTCAGCGTGGGAGTGCGGCCACCGTCCGGATCGCGGGGTCGGCGGTCTCGAGGGCCGCCAGCGCGCGGCGCAGCGCGGTGCTCGAGGTGTGCATCGTGTACGGGAAGTAGTGGACCGTGACGCCGACCGTGGCCATGTCGCACTCCAGCCGGTCGCCCTTGGGGGTGCCGCGCCAGTCGTCGCCCTTGAACAGCACGTCGAAGCCGACGGCGCGCCAGGCCTCGAGCTTGTCCGGGACGACCTCGGCGTGGACGTCGTCGACGACGCGCAGGTTGCGGACGATCTCCATGCGCTCGGCCAGCGGCACGACCGGCAGCCGGCCCTTGGTCTCCAGCAGCACCTCGTCGGCGACCACGCCGGCCACCAGCCGGTCGCAGTGTGCAGCGGCGTGCCGGAGCACGTTCAGGTGCCCGATGTGGAACAGGTCGTACGCGCCCGGCGCGTACCCGATCACCGTCATGACTCCCCCAGGACCTCGTCCGACGTCCCGGGCAGTCGACCAGCCACGGTCACTCTGCGTCATCCCCCGGACGGGTCGACCCCGCCCGGTTACACCCGGTCGGGCGACACGGTGACCGTCAGTGAGCGTCCGCGGCGGCGGTCAGCCGGTGGCGGCGTCGTCGAAGAAGGCCAGGACGCCGTCGAGGTCGTAGTGCGAGGGGTCGCCGTGCTGACCGCGGGTCGCCACCACCTGCGCCGTGCCGCCGTCGGCGAGGACCTGGGCGGCGCAGACGTCGGCGTTGCGGTCGCGGGCCACCACGGTGTCGTCCTCCGACGCCCAGAGCCGCACCGGCACCCCGGCGTCGAGGCGCACCGGGGACAGCCGCTCGAGCGCCTCGTCGACGTCCGCGCCGTACGCCGCGTCGACCGACTCCGTGAAGTCCCCGTACACCGAGCCCAGGTCGCACAGCGGCGCGATGCCCGCGTAGGCCCGCAGCCCCTCGATCCGGTCCCCGGTGACCAGCTGCGCGCCGGCCAGCCCGCCCATGGACTCGGCCACGAGGAACACCTCGTCGGCACCGGTCAGCCCGCGGGCCGTGGCGGCCAGCGCGGCGTGGGCCTCGACGCTGGGGGCGCTGCCCCAGGCGTCGCCCCCGGCGTCGGAGGCCGCGACCGCGTAGCCGGAGGCGAGCAGTCCCTGCGCCAGGCCCCCGAACGCCTCGTCGTCGAGCAGGGCCCCGAGGTCGGCGCCGTAGCCGTGCGCGTAGACGACCAGCCGGCCGGCCGGCCGGTCCGGGACCAGGACGGTCGCGGGCTCGCCGGCCACCTCGAGGGAGTGCACCCCCGGGTCCAGCAGCACGTCGGGGGGCGTGCCGGGCACCGGCGACGGGACCACCGGGCCGGACCCGGTCGCCACCGCGCCCGGCCCGCCGCCGTCCGCGGTGCACGCGCCGAGGAGCAGCGTCCCCGCGAGGAGGGCCGCCCTCACCGGCCCGGCCCGGTCGCCCCCACGCCGCGCATGCGCCAGGAGTGCCGGCCCAGCTTGGCGAGCAGCTGGGGCGCGCCGTCGGTGGGGGCCACGTAGAAGCGCGGGATGGTGAAGCGGTCGCCGGGCAGGTAGTCGCCGGTGACGCAGGCGTGGTCGTGGCCGGCGGCGCGCACCGCGTCGGCCGCGGCGGCGTCGAAGTGGCCCCAGGGGTAGGCGAACCCCGGGACGTCGGCCTGCAGGACGTCCTCCAGCACCCGCCGGCTGCCGCCGATCTCCTCGGCGAGCACGGCCGGGTCGGCGCCGCGCAGCGAGACGTGGTGCAGCGTGTGGCTGCCGACCTCGTGCCCCGCGGCGGCGATGGCGCGCACGCCGTCGGCGTCGACGAGGTCCAGCCGCGGGCCGTCGTCCCACTCGTTCTGCCCGGCCAGCCGGCCGGCGACCACGTAGACGGTGCCGGTCATGCCGTGGCGGGCGAGCAGCGGCGCGGCGTGCTCGAGGAAGTCGGTGTAGCCGTCGTCGAAGGTCAGCCCCACCAGCCCGGCGGCCTCACCGCGGTCGTGGGCGGCGACCAGCTCGGCGAGGGGGACGCCGCGCAGGCCCAGCCGGCGCAGCAGCCGCAGGTGCCGGTCGAACCGGCCGGGCGAGACGCGTACCCGGTGCGGGTCGGGCAGCGCCGACGGGCTGATCGAGTGGTACATGAGCACGGGCGGGACCCGCAGCCGCGTCCCGGCCGCCGGGGCCTGCGGCGCGGTCGCGCTCACGCGGCACCCAGCCGGGACATCTCGCGCCGCCAGCGCGGCAGGGCCGCCAGCACGAAGCCGGCGGTGCACAGCGCGAGGAGGCCGTAGCCGGCGAGGAACGCCGGCGCCGAGCCGAGCAGCACGAAGACCAGGCACAGCACGCCGTAGTCCGTGGGCAGGACGACCAGCGAGCGGACGACGCTGGCCCGGCCCTCCTTCTGCGCGGCCCGGGTCGGGGCGCCGTGCGCGGTGCGCAGCGCCTCGTTGAGCAGCATCGCGGAGAAGTAGACGACGTCGAAGACGACGAACACGACCGGCACGAGCAGCCAGCCGGAGCCGACCTCGCCCTGGCGGAACAGCCCGACGAGGACGGCGAGGTGGATCGAGACCGTCTTCGCCGCGTCGACCAGGTGGTCGAGCCACTCCCCCGCCGGGGTGCCGCCCCCGCGCAGCCGGGCGAGCTGGCCGTCGGCGGAGTCCAGCGCGTAGCCGAGGACGAGGCCCAGGGCGACGAGCACCCCGACCCACCAGGTGTGCGGCGCGAGCGCGACCGTGGCGATGGCGGAGAAGGAGAGGACGGCGCTCGTGGCCGTGACGGCGTCGGGGGTGAGGCCGCGGTGGAAGGCCAGCGCGGCCAGGACGCGGCCGATCGGCCGGTTGACGAACCGGCTGTACGCCGGCGCCCCGTGCGCGCCCTTCTGCGCGCCCGCCAGGCGGCGGACGGTGTCGGCGAGCGTCTCGCCGGGCGCGGGCCGCGACGGTGTCCGGGTCGGGGTCGCGGGCGGCGCGGGCGCCTCCGCGACCGCCACGTCGTCGTGCAGCACGGGTCCTCCGGGGTGTCGTGCGGTCCGCCTGCGCGGACCGGCCCGCCGAGTCTGGCCGCCGGCGGGCCCCCCGGCGCCGGTCCGGGAGCGGGTCTCACCCCCATGAGCGGGAGCCGCGCGGCGCGCCCACCCCGAAGGGGTCAGGGGGCGTGGTGGCGGCAGGCGGGCCGCGGCTAGCGTCCGACGACCGCACCGACCCGACCGGGGGCCGCCACCGGCCGCCGACACCTGGAGCGCCCCGTGGGAAGACCGCGCACCGGCCGCGTCGTGGCCGTGCACCCGCACGCCGACCTCTACGGCAGCGACCGGATGTTCCTCGAGAGCCTCGGTGCGCTGGGACCCGACGTCCTGGCCGTCCTGTCCACCGACGGGCCCCTGGTCGGGGCCGTGCGCGCGCGGGGCGTCGAGGTCCTGGTGAAGGACTTCCCCGTCCTGCGCAAGGTGGAGCTGCGCGACCCCCGCCGGGCCGTGGTCTTCCTGTGGCGGTTCCTGTCCTCGGTGTTCACGCTCGCGGCCTGGCTGCGCCGGCAGGGCACCGCCGTGCTCTACGTCAGCACCGTCACCGCACCCGGGTGGCTGCTGGCCGGCCGGCTGGCCGGCGTCCGCGTGGTGTGCCACGTGCACGAGAGCATGCCGATGCCGCGGCCGGCGGCCGCCCTGCTGCTCGCCCCCCTGCTCGCCGCCGACGTGGTGGTCGCCAACAGCGGCGACACGCAGGCCTGGATCCGCGCCTCCCTCGGTGCGCGCGGCGCCCGGCGCACCCGCGTCGTCCACAACGGCGTGCGCGAGCCGGCGTCCCCCGCTGCCGCCCCCTCGGCCCCCGGCCGGCCGCGCAGCCTCGTGGTGGTCGGCCGGCTGTCGGCCATCAAGGGCCAGGACACCGCCATCCGCGCGACCGCGCTGGTGCGGCAGGCCGGCCACGACGTCACGCTCACGCTGGTCGGCGACTGCTACCCCGGGTACGAGGCCGTCGAGGACGGGCTGCGCGACCTCGCGGTGCAGCAGCGGGTCGACGACGTCACCGTCTTCACCGGCTTCCGGGACCCCGCGCCGGTCGTCGCCGCGGCCGACGTCGTGCTCGTGCCCTCGCGCGTCGAGTCCTTCGGCCTGGTGGCGGTGGAGGCCCTCCTGCTCGGCCGCCCGGTCGTCGCCACCCGCATCGGCGGGCTCCCCGAGGTGCTGCGCGACGGCGAGACCGGCCTGCTCGTGCCCGCCGACGACCCGCGGGCCCTGGCCGACGCGGTGCTCCGGCTGCTGGGCGACCGGCGGCTGGCGGACGCGCTCGGCACGGCCGGTCGCGCCGACGCCCGCGCGCGCTTCTCCATGGCGGCGTTCACGGCGGCCCTCGCCGACGCCGTCCTCCCGGGCCCGACGCAGGCCCTGCCCGCCGCCGCCTGAGCGGCGGTCCGTCCCTCAGCCGAGCGCGCGGGCCAGCCGGTCGACGGCGTCCTCGAGCTCCGCGAAGCACCGCCGGTACTCCTCGGCGGGACGGCGGTGCGGGTCGGCCACCTCCGCGGGCGCCGCACCGGGCACGCGGTACCGCGCCGCCAGCCCCGGCAGGGCCGCCAGCCGCGCCGCGGCCGAGGGGGCCACGTCGGCCGGCCAGCCCGCGGCGGCCGCGGCCTCGGCGACCGCCACCGCCTCGGTCAGCAGGAACGTGCGGCGCAGCGCCGCCGGGGCCAGCTGCACCACCGCGGCCCGGTGCTCCCGGGTCATCGTCAGCACCAGCCCGGCCTGCCGGAGGTCGGCCGCGCGCAGCTCCCGGGCGCCCGAGGAGGCCGCCGGCACGCCCGCGGCCTCCAGCAGCGCCGCCATCGGCGGGTCCAGCGGCATCCCGGCGGGTGCGCGGGTGCCGGCGCTGGTCACCGTGACGCCGGAGCCGGCCAGGCGCCGGGCGAGGAGCCGCTCGGCCACGGGCGAGCGGCAGACGTTGGCGGTGCAGACGACGAGGACGGTGACCCCGGCGGGGTCACCGTCCTCGTCGTGCGGTCGGGACGACGGCATCGCTACCCTCGGCCCACCGGCGCCGCGTCGCGCGGGCTCCGGGCGAGCGGAGCGCGCCAGGACGAGGCCGGGACCTGCTGCGCCGGCTCCTCCGGGGAGTCGTAGCCGTAGGTGTCGCTCGACCGGCGGCGGACGTGGGTGAGGACGACGCCGACCACGCGGGCGTCCAGCCGGCGCAGCAGCGCCAGGGCCGAGGTGAGCGCCGGGCGCCGGATCCGGCTGGTGTCGCCGACGACCATCGTCCCGGAGACCACGCGGGCCAGGACGGCAGAGTCGGTGACCGGCAGCAGGGGCGCGCCGTCGACGAGCACGACGTCGTGGGTCCGCTCGAGCCGGGCGAGGACGTCGGCCATCGCCGGGGAGGCCAGCAGCTCGCTCGGGTTGGGCGGCAGCGGGCCGGTGGTCAGCACGTGCAGGCCGGCGCTGCCCCACTCCTGCAGGACGTCGTCGAGCTCGGCCTGCCCGATGAGCACGGTGGTGAGGCCCGCGGCGCCCTCGAGCCCGAAGGTGTCGGCCACGGAGGGGCGGCGCAGGTCGGCGTCGACCAGCGCGACCCGCAGGCCGGCGTCGGCCAGGGCCAGCGCCAGGTTGGCCGCCACGGTGGACTTGCCCTCGCCGGAGTGCGACGAGGTCACCAGCAGCGACAGCGGCCGGCCCGGCTGGGCGGAGAACTGGACGGCGGTGCGCAGGGAGCGGACGGCCTCGGCCGCCGGGCTGCGCGGCGCGGTGAGGACGACGAGGTCGCGGCGGTCGTCGCGGCCCGGCGGGGTGTCCAGCGCGGCCAGCAGCGGCAGGTCGGTCACGCGGGTGAGGTCCTCGGCGCTGCGCACCCGGGTGTCGGTGAGGTCGCGGGCGAGCCCGGCGGCGATGCCCAGCACCAGGCCGGCGAGCAGGCCGACGGCGAGGTTCAGCGTCGTCCGCGGGCTGCTCGGCGCGGTCGGCGCCACGGCCGGGGACACCGTGGTGCCCCGGACGGTCGGCTGCCCCTCGGCGGTGGCCGGCGCGAGGTCGGCCACCGTCTCCACGAGCTGTTCGGTGACGGCGTCGGTCAGCTCGGCGGCGCGCTCCGGGGAGGCGTCGGAGACGCGGACCTGCAGCACCACGGTCCCGGCCATGACCTCGGTCGACACGCGGCCGGCGAGGCTGCGGGCGGTGGTGTCGAGCCCCAGCTCGTCGATGACCGGGTCGAGCACGGTCGGCGTGGTGGCCAGCATCGCGTAGGAGGCGACCTGGTTCTGCGCGAACGCCGACCCCTGGACGAGGTCGTCGGCGGAGTCGCCGAAGCTCAGCGAGAAGAACACGCTGCTGCTGGCCTCGTAGGAGCGCGGCGTGGTCAGCGAGGCGGCACCGGCCGCGGCCAGCCCGACCAGCGCGACGGCGACCACCCAGCGCCAGCGGCGTCGCAGCATCTGCAGGAACTCGTGCAGGTCCATCAGCTCTCCCCGTGCGTGAGCACACCGATCGGCCGGGCCCCGCGGGTCGTCGGCGGTGCCGGTGCGGTGACCAGCGGCCACCTCCGGCGCAAGGTACCGAGACGGGACCGTCCCGGGAGCCCGCCGGGACCGGGGCTGACCCGAACGGGTTGCCCCCGCCGTCCTCCCGGGAGGGCCGGCCCTGCGGCCTGCCACTTCCGGGTGGGAGCGTCCCGCGCCGCGGCCGCACGGCGCGGCGGCGGCCGCACACTCCCTCCCGTGGAGAGCGGGGACGGCGACGAGCGCCGGGCCGGGTCCGACGGCGACGTCCGGGGCGGCCCGCTGCTGACGCGTCCGGGGACGGTGTTGCTCGCCGCGGTGGCGGTCTGGACCGCGGTCCCCTCGGTGGTGGCCCCGCCGAAGCTCGTCTGGGGACTGCTGGCGCTGCTCCTGGGCGCCGTGGCCGTGGTGCTGGTCCGGCACGCGCGCCGGATGCGCTGGACCACCCCGGTGACGCTGCTGACCGTCGTCCTGCTGTGCGCCACCGTGTCCGCCGTCCGATCGGCGACCCTCGACGAGCTGGTCACCGGCACGCTCACTGCGGCGCTGCTCGTCGGCTGCGCCCTGCTGGCCGTCAACTGCGGCCCCGGCGACGTGCGGCTGCTCGCCCGCGGCCTGGTGCTGCTCGCGCTGGGCCAGCTGGCGGTGGCCCTCGCCGGCGCCTGGCTCGGCGTGCCGGCCCCGTGGGGCTACCTCGGGATCCCCGGGACGACGTTCGGGGTCAACGACCTGGTCCCGGCGCTGGGCGGCAGGTCCACGGGCTCGATGGCCCACCCCATCCCCTTCGGCACCCTCATGGCGCTCGCGGCCGCCCTGTGCCTGACCTCGGGAACCCGCTGGCCGCTGCTCGTCCGTGCGGTCGCCGGGGCGGCGGCCTGCTACGGCCTGGCCCTGTCGGGGAGCCGCAGCGCCGCGCTCGTCCTGTGCGTCGCCGCGGTGGTCACCGTCCTCACCCCGCGGGCGCTGCGCATCGGCACGGCCGCCCGCGTCGGGGTGGTGCTCGTCCTCGCCGCGGCGGCCCTGGTCCTGCAGGACGCCCGCGTCTCGGCGCTCACCAGCCTGCAGGGGACCGGCTCGCTGACCCACCGGCTCGGTGCGCTCGACGCCCTCACCCGGCTGTTCGACCGCCCGGTGGCGCAGACCCTGCTCGGGAGCGGCACCGGGTCGCTGGACGACCTGTTCGCCGCCGGCCTGCTGCAGCGCGACGGCTTCCTCACCGTCGACAACCAGCTCGTCACCACCGTCGCCCTGTCCGGCCTGGTCGGGCTCGCCGCGCTGCTCGCGCTGGTCGCCGTCGGCCTGCTGCGCGGCGCCCCCGGGGTCCGCCCGGCGGCGCTCCTGCTCGTCGGCATGGTGATGTCGTTCGACCTGCTGGAGTGGAACGCGACGGCGGTGCTGTTCGTGGCGCTGGTCCTGCTCGGCTCGGCGCACCGCCCGGGCGGCCCCCGGCCACCGGACGACGCCCTCCTGCCCGTGCCCGCCGCGGCGGCCCGGCCGTGACCGCCACCGAGGCCCCGCGCCCGGCCGGGACGCAGCCGCGCGCCGCCCGGGCCGCCGGGGTGACGCTGGTCGGGCAGGCGCTGCGCATCGTCGTGCAGTTCGGCTCGATCCTGCTGCTGGCCCGGCTCCTGCTGCCGGAGGACTACGGCCTGCTGGCGATCGTGCTCGTCGTCGTCGGCATCGGGGAGATCATCCGCGACTTCGGCCTGAGCACCGCGGCGATCCGCGCGCCGGAACTCTCCGAGGACACCCGCGACGCGCTCTTCTGGATCAACACCGCGATCGGCGCGGCCCTGTGCGTCGTCGTCGTCGCCTGCTCGGGGCTGCTGGCCGACCTGTTCGGCCGCCCGCCGCTGACCGCGATCGCCTGCGCGCTCGCCGGCACCTTCGTGCTCAACGGCATGGCCACGCAGTACCGCGTCACGCTGACCCGCGAGATGCGGTTCCGGCCCCTGGTCACCGCCGACGTCGTCGCGCAGACCGCCGCGGCCGCCGTCGCCATCGCGCTGGCCGCGCTGGGCACCGGGTACTGGGCACTGGTCGCCCAGCAGCTGGTCCAGTCCGCGCTCGTGCTGGTCCTCGTCGCCGTGCCCGCGCGCTGGCTGCCGGGCCGGCCGCGCCGCACCCCCGGGCTGCGCCCCTACCTGACACTGGGCCTGCACCTGGTGGGCACCCAGCTGGTCAACTACGCCGGCAACAACGTCGACACCGTCACCATCGGCCTGCGCTTCGACGCCGCCGCGCTCGGGCTCTACAACCGCGGCTTCCAGCTGCTGATGACCCCGCTGAACCAGCTGCGCTCCCCCGCCACCACCGTCGCCCTGCCGGTGCTGGCCCGGCTGCAGGACGACCGCGAGCGCTTCGACGAGTACCTGCGCCGGGGGCAGCTCGCCCTCGGCTTCCCCATCGTCGTGTCGCTCGGCGTGGTGGCCGGTGCGGCAGGCCCGCTGGTCGAGCTGCTGCTCGGCCCGCGCTGGTCGGGGGTGACGCCGATCCTCGCGCTGCTGGCCGTGGCCGCGGCGTCGCAGACGCTGGCCTTCGTCGGCCTGTGGACCTACCTCTCGCGGGGCCTGGGCGCCCAGCTGTTCCGCTACACCGTGGGCACCTCGGTCCTGCGCCTGGCCTGCGTCCTGACCGGCAGCGCCTGGGGCGTCGTCGGGGTGGCCGCCGGCTACGCGCTGGCCGCCTGCCTCGAGTGGCCACTGTCGCTGTGGTGGCTCTCGCGCATCACCGACTTCCCCGGGCGGACGCTCATGGCCGGCGCGCTGCGCGTCCTCGCCTGCGCGGTCCCGGCCGGGGTCGCCGCCTGGCTGGTCACGCTGGCCGCCGGCGCGCTGCCCACCGCGGTGACCCTGCTGCTCGCCGTCCTCGCCGGCGCCGGGGTCGTGGCCCTGGCGGCCACCGTGTCCCGCACGGTGCGGGCCGACCTCGCCGGCGTGCTCGCCTTCGGCCGCTCGATGGTCCGGCGATGAGCACCGCGCCGGCGGCCCCGACCGTCCCCGACCTCGCACAGGAGCCCGCGGCCATGACCGCCGACGTCCCCGGGGCGGCGCCCCGACCGTTCACCGTCCTGCAGTCCTTCCCCGAGCCGCGGGAGACCACGAACCCCTACGTCGTGATGCTGCGGGACGCGCTCGACGCCGTCCCCGGCACGCGGGTGCTGACCTTCTCCTGGCGGCGGGCCCTGACCGCGCACTACGACGCCTTCCACGCCCACTGGCCGGAGATCCTCGTCGACGGCAACGGCCCACTGAAGAAGGCGGTCCGCCAGGGCCTGTTCGTGCTGTTCCTGCTCCGCCTGCGGGCCACCCGCACGCCGCTGGTCCGCACGGTGCACAACCTCGAGCTGCCCGAGGGCATCTCGCGGCGCGAGCGGGTGCTGCTGCGGTGGGCCGAGCGCGCCACGGCCGCGCGGATCCGGATCAACGAGAGCACCGAGCTCGACGCCGGCACCCCGGTCGAGACGATCGTGCACGGCCACTACCGCGACTGGTACGCCCCGCACCCGCGCCGGGAGCGCCGTCCCGGCCGCCTGGCCTTCGTCGGCCAGGTGCGCCGCTACAAGGGCGTCGACGTGCTGGTGGACGCCTTCGGCGAGACCACCGACGCCGGGCTCGGCCTGCGGATCGCCGGCCGGCCGACGTCGGAGGAGCTGGCCGCGCGGCTGCGGGAGGCCGCCGCGGCCGACCCACGGATCAGCCTGTCCCTCGGGTTCGTCCCCGACGCCGACCTGGTCGGCGAGGTGTCCGAGGCCGAGCTCGTGGTGCTGCCCTACCGGGAGATGCACAACTCCGGCGGGGCGCTGGCCGCGCTCTCCCTCGACACCCCGGTCCTCGTGCCCGACAACGCGGTCAACCGCCGGCTGGCCGAGGAGGTCGGCGAGGGCTGGGTGCACACGTACACCCCGCCGCTGACCGGCGCCGACCTGACCGGCACGCTGGCCCGGCTGCGCGCCGCTCCCCCGGCCGCCGCACCCGACCTGTCCCGGCGCGAGTGGGCCGAGGCCGGGCGGGCGCACGTCGCCGCCTACCGGCGGGCGCGGGCGGCGCTGCGCCGCTGACCGCGGCGCGGGACCGGCCGGGCCCCGTCCTCAGCGGACGAAGCGGCCCTCGCGGACGGCGCTGCCCCCGGCCAGGACCTCGCCCAGCGAGCGGGCCCGCAGCCCCTCGGCGGCGTAGCCGGCCAGGACCTCGGTGACCAGCCGGCCCTTGTCGAGGACCGGCGCGGGCCCGTCGGCGGCGCCGTCCTCGGGCCCGGCGAAGCCGTCGTGCGCCAGCACGATCGCCCCGCGGTGCAGGCCCTCGCGGGACTTGGCCAGCCGCCGCTCGTGCGGCACGTCCCGCCAGTCCCAGGTGGTCGGGCCCCACAGCACGGAGGTCAGCCCGGCGCCGGTGACGGCCCGCCAGGTGCGCGGCGTCTGCCGGCCGTTGGGCGGGCGGTGCCAGCGCACGGTGCGGCCCAGGGCGTCCTCGAGCTCGGCGCGGCCGGCCCGGAGCACCGGCCCGACCTCGTCCGGCGGCAGGGTGGGCAGCGGGCGGTGGTCGACGCCGTGCAGCGCCACCTCGTGGCCGGCCGCGACGACCTCCTCGAAGAGCGAGCGGTGGCGCCGCACGCGGGTCATCAGCACGAAGAACGTGGCGGTGGCACGGGCGTCGGCAAGCGCGGCCAGCACGCGGTCGGTGCCGCCGGGCTCCGGGCCGTCGTCGAAGGTCAGGGCCACCTCGGACGCCGTCGTCCGGACCGACACCACCGACCCGGCCACGGTCCCGGCGGCCCGGCGCGCGACCGTCAGCGCGGCACGGCGCCCGGCCCGGTAGGCCCGCAGCGGAGCGCTCATCGGGGGATGACCCGGCCCAGGCGCCACCGGCGGCCGTCGCGGGCGTACTCCTCGTAGACGACGCCGAGCGCGCCGCCGAGCATGCCCAGACCGCGGAGCAGCGCGCGGGCACCGCGGGCCTGGTGCCGCGCCGACCCGGTGACGCGGCCCAGCGCCCAGCGGGCGCCCCCGCCGCCGACGCGCAGCAGCCCGCGCAGCACGCCCCGGGCGCGGATCCGCAGCCGGGCGGCGGTGCCGGGGGTGAGCCGCAGCTCGGTCAGCACGGTGGCGTTGCCGTGGCTCCAGGCGCGGGTGAGGACCCAGCGGCGGGTCGTGCGCTCGGCCGGCACGCGGTCGACCGCGGCCGACTCGTCGCACCACACCATGCGCGCACCCGCGTGCGCGAGGGAGCGGCTGAACAGGGTGTCCTCGCCGCCGGCCAGGCCCAGGGCCGACTCGAACCGGGTGCCCGCGGCGCGGACCTGGTCGAGGTCGAGGAGCAGGTTGCCGGTGGCGGCGACGTCGATCTCGGTGCCGGTCGGCATGCGGCGGCGGACGAAGAAGCGCCCGGCGAGGATCCAGGGGTCGACCGGGCCCGGGTACTCGGCGAGGATCCGCCCCGAGACCGCGGCGGCGCCGGAGTCCTCCCAGGTGGCCAGCAGCGCGCCCAGCCAGTGCTCGCAGGGCCGCTCGTCGTCGTCGATGAAGGCGAGCAGCCGGGAGCCGGCGGCCTCGTCGAGGGCGCGGTTGCGCACCGCGGCGATCCCCGGCCGGGACTCGACGACGTAGCGGACGCCGGGGACGGCCGCCGCGACCGCGGCCGCGGAGCCGGCGGGGTCGTTGTCGACGACCAGCACCTCAGCGGTGAACCGGCCGCCGGCCCCCACCTTGGCCACGTGCTCCAGCAGCCGCGGAAGCAGGTCGCGCAGGTCGTCCGGACGGCGGAACGTCGGGACGGCGATCGTCACCCGCAGGCTGCCCGGGTCGGGCCGGCCGGGGGTCGACGGCAGGGTGCTCGCAGCGGTCACGCCTCATCCCATCACCGGGTCAGTGGCGTGCGCGTCCCCCGAAGGGGCTGGGAGGAGGGCCCGCGCACCAGCGCGACGACGGCGACCCCGGCCCCCTCCAGGCTCCCCCGCACCGCCGCGAGCAGCGGCCGGGGCGAGTGCACGAGCTGGCGCCGGCCGCCGCGCAGCAGGATCTCCCAGCTGACCCGCGGCGTCCGCAGCAGCCAGCCGAGCAGCTGCCGGCGGGAGAGGTTCCGCGCCGCGAAGACGAGGCGGTTGCGACAGTTGTAGCGGTAGTAGAGGTCGGACTTGGCGTCGCCCTCCCGCTCCCCCTGCGTGCCCCCCTCGTCGTGGACGGCCACCAGGTCGGTGCGGACGACGAGGGAGCCGCCGGCGGCCAGCGCGCGGTGGCTGAGGTCGACGTCCTCCCAGTAGAGGAAGTAGCCCTCGTCGTAGCCGCCCAGCCGGTCGGCCATCTCGGCCGAGAGCACCAGGCAGGCCCCGGTCAGCCAGTCCTCGACCGGTCCGCGGGACCGGGTGGGGCTGTGCCGGGCGCCGGTGCGGCCGTCGCGCAGGCCCAGCGTGGACCCCGCGAAGACCGTGGCCCCGGAGGAGTCCACGATGCGCGGGGCGATGACCGCGAGCGGGTCGGCCAGGCTGGCCAGGCGCAGCTCCTCGAGCACCTCGGGAGTGGCCGAGGCGTCGGGGTTGAGGCAGCAGAGGACGGCGCAGCCGAGCTCGCGGGCGCGGGCGAAGCCGGCGTTGGACGCCGCGCCGAACCCCCGGTTGTCCGGGAGCGCCACCAGGTCCCACCCGCGCTCGGCCGCCAGCGCCGTCACCGCCGCGCGCTCGGCGTCGGTGCTGTGGTTGTCCACCACCACGACGCGGACGTGCGGGCCGAGCGCCGCGGCCGCCGCCAGGTTCCGGCGCAGCAGCGCGCTGGAGCCGTAGTTGACGACGACCAGGCCCAGGCCTCCCGGGCCGCCGCGGTCAGCGGCGGCCCGGGAGGACGGGGGACTCTCCAGCGACACGGGAGCAGTGTCGGTCACGGAGCCGTCGGCGCCGTGCCCGCCTCGCCGACCCACAGCTGGTCGAACCGGACCACGGTGGCCGCCGTGGCCGAGCCCGACACGTACGTGTCGAGCAGGACCGTGCCGGCCCGCTGGAGCACCGCGGTGGTGTCCGTGGCGGTCAGCGCCCAGGCCGCCGGCTCGGTGGTGCCGGTGGCCCACGCCTTGACCCGCAGGGTCGTGGTGCCGGTACCGGCGATGTCGAACCGGACGGTCAGCGACGTGCCGGGCCGGTAGCCGCCGGGCAGCAGGTAGCCGCCGAGGATCGTGTCCACGTCGTTCACCGAGCGGACCAGCATGACCTCGACCTGCCCGTCGGCGCGGAACCGCAGCTTCACCCGGTAGTCGGTCAGCCCCACGCTGCGGCCGGCCACGCTGACGTACGCGCCACCCCCGGTGGGGGCCTGCGGGAGCGTCAGCGCGACCTGCACCGCGACGTCCTGCCGGGAGAACTGCGCCAGCGCGGCGCTGCTCGTCTGCCCGGCCGGGACCGACAGCTGGCCGGCGCCACCGGTCACCGAGGCGTTGGCCACCGGGCCGGCGACGGCCCACGGGCCGCCGGTGTCGGCCGTGCCCCACCCGCCGGTGACCTGGCGCTCGAAGGCGTCGGCGGCCAGCGCCGGGGTGCCCGGCTGCGGCTGGGCGGCGGTGACGGTCACCGACCGGGTGGTGGTCCCGGTCAGGCCGGCGGCGTCGGTGACGGTGAGTCGCACCGTGTAGGTGCCCGCCGCGGCGTAGGTGTGCGACGCGGTGGCCCCGGTGGCCGTCGAGTTGTCACCGAAGTCCCAGGCGTGGCCCGTCACCGCGGCGTCGTCGGTCGAGCCCGAGCCGTCGACGGCCACCGTCAGCCCCGAGGGGGTCGCGGTGAACGCCGCCACCGGCGCCTGGTTCACCGGCTGCGGCTGGGCGGCCGTGACGGTCACCGACCGGGTGGTGGTCCCGGTGGCGCCGGCGCCGTCGGTGACGGTGAGTCGCACCGTGTAGGTGCCCGCCGCGGCGTAGGTGTGCGACGCGGTGGCCCCGGTGGCCGTCGAGTTGTCACCGAAGTCCCAGGCGTGGCCCGTCACCGCGGCGTCGTCGGTCGAGCCCGAGCCGTCGACGGCCACCGTCAGCCCCGAGGGGGTCGCGGTGAACGCCGCCACCGGCGCCTGGTTCACCGGCTGCGGGGTCGGCGTGGTGCCGGCCGGGTCGACCCGCAGGTCGTCGACGCGCACCGTGGCGGTCGCCGTCGAGCTGCCGGAGGTGTAGAGGTCCACCGCGACCGCGCCCGGGCGCTGCAGGGCCGCCGTGGTGTCGGTCCGGGTCAGGTCCCAGGCCGTCGGCTGGGTCGTGCCGGCCCGCCACACCTTGACCTGCACGGTCGTGGTGCCCGTGCCGCTGGTCTCCAGCCGCACGTTCAGCGACGTCCCCGCGGTGTAGCCGCCCGCCAGCAGGTAGCCGCCGAGGATGGTGTCCACGTCGTTCACCGTGCGGACCAGCATGACCTCGACCTGGCCGTCGGCGCGGAACCGCAGCTTGGCCCGGTAGTCGGTGAGCCCGACCTGCTGGGTGGCGAGGCTGACGTACGTCCCACCGCCGGTCGTCAGCTGCGGCACCGTGAGGGTGGCCTGCACGACGACGTCGGTCCGGTTCACGCCGGCCAGCCGCGCCGCCGCGCTCTGGCTCTTGGCGCCGCTGAGCTGGGCGGCCCCACCGGTCACCGACGTGGTGCCGGACGTGGTCCACGCCCCGCCGACCTCGGCGGTGCCCCAGCCCGAGGCGACCTCCCGGCCGAACGTGTCGGCCGCGATCGGCGCGCCGGGCTGCGGCCCGGCCGGGGGTGCCGTGACGGTGACCGTCCGGGTGGTGGTCCCGGTCAGGCCGGCGGCGTCGGTGACGGTGAGCCGGACGGTGTACGTGCCGGCCGCGGCGTAGGTGTGCGACGCGGTGGCCCCGGTGGCGGTGGCGCTGTCACCGAAGTCCCAGGCGTGGCCGGTCACGCCGGTGTCGTCGGTCGACCCGGAGCCGTCCACGGCCACCGTCAGCTGCGACGGCGTCGCGGTGAACGCCGCCACCGGGGCCTGGTTCACCGGGGTGGGCGTCACGACCGTGCCGGCCGGCTCGACCCGCAGGTCGTCGACGCGGAGCGTGGAGACCGCGGTCGCACTGGCGGAGACGTAGGTGTCCAGCGACACCGCGCCCGGGCGCTGCAGCGAGGCGGTCGCGTCGGTCCGGGTCAGGCCCCAGGCCGTGGGCTCGGCCGCGGCGGCCGGCCACACCTTGACCTTGAGGGTCGTGGGCGAGGCGCCGCTGGTCTCGAACCGCACGGTCAGCGCCGTGCCGGCCGCGTACCCGCCGGGCAGCTGGTAGCCGTCCAGGACGGTCTCCACGTCGTCGACGATGCGGACGAGCATGACCTCGACCTGCCCGTCGGCGCGGTAGCGGAGCTTCACCCGGTAGTCGCTGAGCCCGACGCTCTGCGCGGCGAGGCCGACGTACGTGCCGCCGCCGGTGGCGAGCTGGGGCATGGTCAGCGTCGCCTGCACGGCGACGTCGGTCCGGTTCACGCCCGACAGCCGCGCCGAGGCGCTCTGCCCGGCGGCGCCGGCCAGCCGGCCGGTGCCCGCGCTGACCGAGGTCGAGCCGGCGGTGGTCCAGACGCCGCCGCGCTCGGCGGTGCCCCAGCCGGAGGGGACCTCCCGGCCGAAGGTGTCGGCCGCGATGGAGCCGGCGCCGGTCGGGGCCGCGGTGACGGTCACCGACCGCGTGGTGGTGGCGGTCAGGTCCCCGCCGTCGGTCACGGTCAGGCGCACCGAGTAGGTGCCCGGCGCGGCGTAGGTGCGCGCGGCGGTCACCCCGGTGCCGGTGGTGCCGTCACCGAAGTCCCAGGCGTAGGAGCGGATGACGCCCTCGGGGTCGGTGGAGGCGCCGGCGTCGAACCGGGCGGTGAGGTCGGCGACCTGCGTGCCGAAGGCGGCGGTCGGGGCGAGGTTCTGGCCTCGGCCGAGGGCGGCGTGGGTCGACACCTGCTGCGCGGAGAGCGCGGCCGGGTAGACGGCGACCTCGTCGATCCGCCCGGTGAACCAGGCGGCGCCGCCGCCGGTCCACGCCGAGTCGCCGCCGATCCGCCAGTACCCGTTGTAGGGCTGGGCGCGGAGGGCGCCGGCCCTCGAGGCGACGAGGGTGCCGTCGACGTAGAGGGCCAGGCCCGAGGGGCTCATCGTGGCGACGACGTGGTGCCAGCCGCCGTCGTTGTAGGCGGTGGGACCGGTGATGGTCGTGGCGGCCCCGGTGTAGACGCCGAAGGACAGCCGGCCCGCCGTGTCCATCCAGACGTGGCGGTCGTAGTTGGCGCTCAGGCCGGAGTTGCGGTCACCGAAGCCGATGATCTTGCCGCCGGTCCGGGACGTCGTGGAGAACCACGCCTCCACGCTGAACGTCTGCGGGCCGGCGATCGCCGTGCCGGTGGACGCCGCGCCGCTCGAGGTGCCGTTGAACGCCGAGGCGGTGTTCGCGTCGCCCGGGATGGCACCGGCCACCGAGCGGGTCACGCCGCTGCCGACCGTGAGGTCGCGGGCGCCGGCGTAGTCGTAGGCGATGGCACCGGAGGCCTCACCGAGGTACCAGTGGTCCAGGGCGCCGTCGGCGGCGACCGCACGGGCATAGGGCCGGGACGCGCCGCTGCTCGCGGCGGGCACCGTGCCGGTGACCCACGCGGAGCTGAGCTTGTTGCCCGCCGGGTCGCTGACCGTCACCAGCCAGCGGTGCGAGCCGGCCGAGGCCGTGGTGTCGACGCAACCGAACGTCGGCAGGTCCCACCACCGGGTCGGCCGGGTGGCCTCGCAGACCGGCGCGGCGGTGTCGCTGTCGCGGTACACGCGGTAGGTCAGGTTCTCGTTGTCGCGGTCGGTGACCGACGGCCAGGTCAGCCGGACGGCGCCGGGGACCATGGTGGTGGTCAGCGCGAAGGGCTTGCTGGTGGCCGGGCCGACCCGGTTGGGGGCCAGCGCCGGGACGGCGAACCGCACGAGGCCCTGCTGGCCGACGCCGTTGACGGTCGGGAACTCGCCGCCGAAGACGACGTAGTCGCCGTTGCCGCTGACCGACCAGCCGGCCTGGAACTGCCCGGTGTAGGTGCCGGCGATGAAGTCCGGGTCCCAGGGGAGGTACGAGGGCGCCGGCTGGCCGACCAGCCGGGTGTTGGAGCGCAGCTCGCTGATCCGCTGGACGGTGCCCGTCGCCGCCGCCGACAGGGCGTTGCCGAACATGTGCACGCGGGGCTGCTGCTCCGGGAAGCCGCCGATGTTGGCGCAGTCGTGGGCGTGCGACGCGGTGTAGACGACGGTGCTGGTCGCGTAGACCGAGTAGTGGTCACCGCGGCAGTCGGAGAACCAGACCGCCTGGCCGCCGTCGGCCCGCGCGGCGAAGGTGTCCTCGAGGTTGCCCGGGCCGCCGAAGTCGTAGCCGGTGCCGTACACGACCCCGTTGCTGGTCGCGAGGCTGTAGATCGCGGCGTTCGGGCCCTGGTTGGTGATCAGCTGGCCGACGGCGAAGGGCCTCGTGGCGCCGGAGGTGGCGTCGACGGCACCGACACCGGACGTCGCCGTGCCGTTCAGGGAACTGAACCGGCCGGCGATGACCACCTGGTTCGTGCCGGCCAGCGTCATGGCCATGATCTGGTTGGCGGTCCCGCCGGGCTGGGGCGCCCACGCGGTGAGGGCACCGGTGGCGGCGCTGACGGCGGCCAGCCGGGTGCGCGCGACGGAGCCGACGGCGGTCACGGTGCCGCCGAGGTAGACGGTCGAGTTGGTCGCCGCGATGGCCGACACCTGGCCGGACACGGCCGGCCGGAAGTCGGCCACCAGCTGGCCGGTGGCGGCGTTGAAGGCGGCGATGCGGGTGCGCACCTGCCCGTTGACCCGCCCGAAGTCGCCGCCGACGTAGAGGCGCGAGCCGTCCGGGGAGGCGGCGAGGGCCAGGACCTGGCCGTCGAGCGTGGGGGCGAAGGAGGTGATCAGCTCACCGGTGCGGATGTCGTACGCGAGCAGGTTGCTGCGCGGGGTCTCCGCGACGCCGGGCGCGGCGCCGGCCGGGCGGGCGGTGGAGAAGTCGCCGCCGACGAAGACGGTGTTGCCCACCACGACCTGGGCCCAGGCGACCCCGTTGATCTGGACGGTGGGCAGGGCGTCCGCCGTCACCGTGGCCGGGGTGGCCGGGTCGGCCGGGTTGACCGGCGCCCAGTCCGCCGAGGCGATCCCCGGCACCGCCCCGCCGAGGACCCCGGCGAAGAGCAGGGTCGCGAGGAGGCCGGCCAGGAGGGCCCTGGGCGAGGCAACCGTGCGTGCTGACATGTCGGAGTCCCCCGTGTGTCGCGTCCAACGCATGGCCGTCCACCGGCCAGGCGGATGAACACTAAGCGTGACGACAGGGGGTCCCCATCCCCCGTTACGGGGACAAGTCCGCAGGTCGTGCGGAGATCTTGCGGTTCGGTCCTCACCGAGGGTGATGTCTGACGAACGACGGCAGGGCCCCGGCCGGAGCCGGGGCCCTGCTGTCGTGCGGCGGTGGAACGGGTCAGCCGGCGGAGCCGGTGAAGACCATGAACGGCGCTCCCGCGCGGTGGCCGACGGAGACCGTGACCGTGCCGCGGTCGTCCGGCGGCACGCTGAACACGTAGACCCCCTCGGCCGTCTCCCCCGGCTCGAGCGCGCCGGAGAAGGGAGCCTGCGACGGGTCGTCGAGCGGGGACGCGGGCACGGCGTCGGTGCCGTGCGTGAGGTCCACGGCCACCCCGCCGAGGTCGAGGTCGTCGTCGGTGCCGTTGGTGATCGTCACGGTCACCCGCAGGGCCGGCCCCGACACGTTGCCGCGCCCCTGGCCGACGCCGTCGATCGCCTCGACCGAGGCCACGGTGGCCGTGACCCCGTCGCCGGCCGCGGCCGGTCGGTCGAGCGGGACGGCGGCCTGGCTGGGCGGCAGCTCGTCGACGGCGGGCTGCGGGTCCTCCGCCGGAGGGGTCGCCTGCGCCCCGGGTTCGTCGGCGCCCAGCGACGGCTCGGTGGCGGTCGCCGGCGTCGAGGACCCGGTGGCGGCGGGAGACCCGTTCGGCCCGTCGCCGTCCCCCCGCACGAGGACGAACACGGCGACGAGGGCGACCAGCACCACCCCGGCCAGCGCGAGGAGCAGACGCCGCCTCGACGACGGCGCGGCCGGTGCCGGACGGTCCTGCACGGCGGTCCCGCCCCGCTCGTCGGTGCCGCTCACTGCTGGGCCGCCGGGAGGTGCTCGTCGGCCCACTGCCGCGGCTGCGCCGGAACGGGCAGGGGGACCACGGTGCCGGTGGGCGCCGCGGGGAGCGGCAGGTCGGCGTCGGTCGGCCGGCGACGGCCGCTCGGCCGCCTCCGGGGGACGCGGCGGGCGGCGAGCCGCTCCGCGAGGGCCTCGTAGCCCGCGGCGACCTCGTCCCAGTCGTAGCCGGCGGCGAGCTCGCGGGACCGGCGCCGGTCCCGCTCGACGCGGGCGGGGTCGGCCTCGACGGAGGCCAGCTGGCGCGCGACGTCCTGCGACGTGCGGAAGAAGCGGCCCGCGTCGCGCACGACCTCGCGGTTGAAGTCGACGTCGAAGGCGGTCACCGCCGCGCCGGCGCCGATGGCGCGCAGCAGCGAGGGGTTGGTGCCGCCGACGGAGTGGCCGTGCAGGTACGTGGCGCAGTTGGCGTAGAGCTGGTCGAGCAGCCGCTGGTCCCACACCCCGCCGAGGAATCGCACGCGCTCGTCGGCGAGGGCGTGCACGCGGCGGGTGTAGCCGTCGTTGTACGGAGCCGAGCCGACGACGACCAGCGGCAGGCTGGCCTCGCTGGCGGTGTAGCCCCGGACGATGACGTCGACGTGGTTCTCCGGCTCGAACCGGGCCACCACCAGGTGGTAGCCGCCGGGCTCGAGGCCGATGCCGGCGAGCAGGTCCGCGCCCGGGTCCACGAGCGGGGCGCCGTAGGTGAGCAGCGTGGTGGGGGCGTCGAAGGTGTCGCGGTAGTAGTCGGCGATGCCCTGGGCGTCGGCGATGAGGACGTCGGACCAGCGGACGGCCAGGGACTCGGCCACGCGGTAGTAGTGGCGGCCGGTCGGGCCCCACTTGGCGCGCTTCCACTCCAGCCCGTCGACGTGCGTGGCGACCGGGATGCGCGCGGCGCGCAGCACCGGCAGGAGCGGGGCGTTGGCCGCGTTGAAGACGATCGCGGCGTCGGTGCGGTGGGCCAGCAGGTGCCCGACCGACAGCGCGGTGTGGCTCAGGGTCTCCAGCGACCGGCGGCGGGCGGCGGGCAGGTGCACCAGCTCCATGCCGAGGTGCTCGGCCGGCGGCGGCTCCTCCGCGCCCGGCGCGGTGCGGCAGTAGACGACCACCCGGTGCCCGCGGTCGGCGAGCCGGCGGCCCACCTCCTCGACCGCCGTCTCGAAGCCGCCGTAGCGGGCGGGGACCCCGCGGGTCCCCACCAGGGCGATGCTCGTGCGGGCCATCGGTCGCTCCTCCGGGGTGCGCGTGCGAACGGGACGTCGGCGGCCTCGGCAGAGGCCCGGTCCGACGCTAGGAACGGGAGGGGGGTGCGCTCGTCCCCCGGCGGGGTGGGCCGGGGGTGAGGCGCGGGTGAGGCGGGTCAGTACGCGCCGGAGCTGCTCACGACGGCGCGGACGGTCTTGACGAGGATCAGCGCGTCGAGGGCGAGCGACCAGTTCTCCACGTAGCGGAGGTCCAGGCGCACGGCCTCCTCCCAGGACAGGTCGCTCCGGCCGGAGATCTGCCACAGGCCGGTGAGGCCGGGCTTGACCAGCAGCCGCCGGCTGACCGAGGAGTCGTAGCGCTCGACCTCGGCCGGCAGCGGTGGACGGGGGCCGACCAGCGACATGGAGCCGCCGACGACGTTGAACAGCTGCGGCAGCTCGTCGAGGGAGAAGCGGCGCAGCCAGTGCCCGACGCGGGTGACCCGCGGGTCGTGGCGCATCTTGAACAGCAGCCCGTCGCCCTCGTTGCGGTCGAGCAGCTCGGCCAGCCGGCGGTCGGCGTCGACGGCCATGCTGCGGAACTTGAGGATGGTGAACCCGCGGCCGTTCACCCCCACCCGCTCCTGGCGGTAGAGGACCGGCCCGGGGCTGTCGAGCCGGACGGCGAGGGCGATGACCAGCAGCACCGGCGCCAGGAACAGCAGGGCCAGCGCGGCCGCGGCGCGGTCGACCCCGCCCTTGACCACCCGGCGCCAACCCTCGAAGCGCGGCTGCTCGACCGACAGCAGCGGCAGCCCCTCGAAGGGCCTGATGTGCAGCCGCGGGCCGGCGACCTCGATGAGGCCCGGGGCGACGAGCAGCTCGGTGCCGGTGCCCTCGAGCTGCCAGGACAGCCGGCGCAGGTACTCGGCCGCGGTCTCGCTCGCGGAGGTCACCGCGACGGTGTCGGCGCCGTGGCGGGCGACCGCGGCGGCGACGTCGTCCAGTCCCGAGACGGGGACGCGGAGTGTCTCGGCGACGCTGCTGCGGCTGTCGGGCGTCACGCAGGCGGCCACGACCTCCAGGCCGGCGAAGTCGCCGCGGCGCAGCCGGGCGGCCAGCTCGGTGACCGCGCCGCCGCGCCCGACGACCACGACCCGCTTGGTGCACCGGCCCCGGGCGCGCAGCCCGCGCAGCCGGCACCGGGCGGCGTACCGGCCGGAGAGGGTGAGCACGGTGAGCGCGGGGACGGCGAGGACGACCAGGGCGCGGCTGAGGTCGAGGTGCGCGACGTAGGACACGAAGCTGGTCAGGGCGAGCAGGAGGAAGCCGGCCCGGCCGACGCGGCGGAACTCGTCGCTGCCGGTGCCGAACACCCGGTCGTCGTGCGCGCCGGCGGCGGCCAGCAGCACCGGCCAGGCCAGCACCATGACGAGCGCCGGCAGCAGCAGGGCGGCCCGGACGTCGGCCGGTGAGGCGAGCAGCACGGTGCCGGTCGCGGCGACCGCGGCGGTCAGGTCGAGGGCGTGCAGGGCGGCCGAGTAGCGGCCCTCCCAGCGGCGAGCCGGCGGGTGGGACACCGCGCGCAGGCGGCCGGCCGCACCGCCCGGGGCGGCGCGCAGCGCCCTCGTCCGCGCAGCCGTCCCCGGTCCTGCGCCGTGGTGGTCCAGCAGCACGTCTCCCCCTCGGCTCGCGTCACTCTGAGTACGCGGAGGAGGTGCCGATCACGGTGTGTGGCAGTCCACTGGACGCCGCGCTCGCACATCTCCCCCTGAGCACGAGCGACACTCACAGAGAGTCATCAGAGGGTCAATGCGGAGAGTGACCGTTTCACCCGAAGGGGAGAGCCTCAGGTGCGCGGGTGCACCACGTTCTGCGCGCCCTCGAGGCCCAGGGTGAGCAGTTCCTCGGCGGCGTCGGCGGCCTCGGCCACCAGCAGGTCGAGCTCCTTGCGCTCGGTCGTGGAGAAGTCCTTGAGCACGAAGTCGGCCGGGTCCTGCCGTCCGGGCGGCCGGCCGATGCCCACCCGCACGCGCAGGTAGTCCCGCGTCCCGGTCGAGCGGCTGATGGAGCGCAGGCCGTTGTGGCCGCCCTCGCCACCGCCGCGTTTGAGGCGGACGGCCGCGAAGGGGATGTCGAGCTCGTCGTGGACGACGACGAGGTCGGCGACCGGCAGCTTGTGGTAGTCGAGCAGGCCGCGGACGGGGCCGCCGGACTCGTTCATGTACGTCGTCGGCCGGGCCAGGACGACGCGGCGGCCGGCCAGGCGCCCCTCCCCGGCCAGCGCGCGGGCGCGGGCGCCCTTGCCGGCGGTGAGCTTCACGCCGGCGCGCGCGGCCAGCTCGTCGAGCACCATGGCACCGACGTTGTGCCGGTTGCCCGCGTAGGCGGGGCCGGGGTTCCCCAGGCCCACGACGAGGAAGGGGCCCTCGGAGGGAGGGGACGCCGCAGGGGCGCCGGCGGTGCCGGCGCCCCTGCGGGTGGTGCTCTCGGTCAGCGCGGACCTCAGCTGTTCTCGGTCGACTCGACCGACTCGCCGCTGCCCTGGGCCAGGGGCTCGGGGACGACGTCGCCCTCGCCGACGCCCTCCGCGGCCGGCGCGGACTCCTCGCGCTCGATGCCGGCCTCGGCCTCGGCCTCGGCGAGCTCGGCGTCGAGCTGCTCGGCGGTCGGGGCGCCCAGGAAGCCGATGACCAGCGCCTCGGGGTCGGTGATCAGCGTCGCGCCGCGCGGGAGGACGAGGTCGCCCGCGGTGATGTTCTGGCCGGCGGTGCGGCCGGTGACGTCGACCTCGATCGTCTCGGGCAGCGCCGTGGCGTCGGCCTCGATCGAGACGGTGTTGAGCTGGTGGTTGGTGATCGCGTCCACGCCGGGCTCGCCGACGACGACCAGCGGCACCTCGACGGTGGTCTTCTCGCCGCGGCGCACGGCCAGCAGGTCGACGTGCTCGTGCTGGCGGGTCAGCGGGTCGCGCTGCACGGACTTGGTGAGCGCGAGGTGCTCGGCGCCGTCGAGGACGACGGTGATCAGGGCGTTGCTGCCGCCGTTGCGCAGGACCGCGGCGAACTCGCGGGCCGGCAGCGACAGGTGGACGACGTCCTGGCCGTGCCCGTAGAGGACGGCGGGGACGCGGCCCGCGCGGCGGGTCCGGCGGGCGCTGCCCTTGCCGAACTCGGTGCGGGGCTCGGCGACGAGGCGGTAGTCAGCCACGGTGGTGTGCTCCTCGGGAGGTGGGTCTGGCGGCGGCCGGCACACGGCGCGGCACACCCCGGGAGGGCACACGCACGTCGATCACGGAGTACGGACGGGCCGTCTCCCTCGCCGGGCTCCGTCCAGGGTACCTGCCGCTCGAACGGTGCTAGGACGCGCCGCCGAAGAGGCTGGTGACCGAGCCGTCCTCGAAGACCTCCTTGATCGCCCGCGCGAGCAGCGGGGCGATCGAGAGGACGGTGAGCTTGTCGAACTGGCGGGCCGGCTCGATCGGCAGCGTGTTGGTCACGATGACCTCGCTGACCCGGCTGTTCTTCAGCCGGTCGACCGCCGCGCCGGAGAGGACGCCGTGGGTCGCGCAGACGATGACGTCGGCGGCACCGGCCTCGAACAGCGTCTCGGCGGCCTTCACGATCGTGCCGCCGGTGTCGATCATGTCGTCGACCAGGATGCAGACCCGGCCCTCGACCTCGCCGACGACGCGGTTGGCGACGACCTCGTTGGGCCGCATCGGGTCGCGGGTCTTGTGGATGAAGGCCAGCGGTACGCCCCCGAGCTTGTCGCTCCACCGCTCCGAGACCCGGACCCGCCCGGAGTCCGGCGACACGACGGTGATCTCGCGGTCGCCCCAGCGGCCCTTGACGTGGTCGACCAGGAGGTCGAGGGCGAAGAGGTGGTCGACCGGCCCGTCGAAGAAGCCCTGGATCTGCGCGGTGTGCAGGTCGACGGTCATGAGCCGGTCGGCGCCGGCGGTCTTGAACATGTCGGCGACCAGGCGGGCGGAGATGGGCTCGCGGCCGCGGTGCTTCTTGTCCTGCCGGGCGTAGGGGAAGAACGGGGCGACGACGGTGATCCGCTTGGCCGACGCGCGCTTGGCGGCGTCGACCATGAGCAGCTGCTCCATGAGCCAGGTGTTGATGGGCGCGGTGTGGCTCTGCACGATGAAGGCGTCGCAGCCGCGGACGGACTCCTCGAAGCGGACGAACAGCTCGCCGTTGGCGAACTCGTAGGCGGCCGTGGGCGTCGGCGTGACGCCCAGGTGCCCGGCGATCTCGGCTGCCAGCTCGGGGTAGGCCCGACCGGAGAAGAGCATCAGGCTCTTGCTGGTGGTCTGCCGGATCGCGCTCATCCGCTCACTGCCTCACTGCTCGTGGTGGGGCCCGGGCTCCGCCGGCCGGTCCGGTCCGTCACTGGCGGGCCGGCTCCCGGCCGTGCCCTCGGCCGCTGCTCCTGTGGCTGCCGCCGCGGCCTGCGCGGCTGCGGTGCCCGGGCGGCGGCGTGCCACCCAGCCTGCCACATTGCGCTGGCGGGCCCGCGCCACACCCATGGCCCCGGGAGGCACGTCCTGGGTGATGACCGAGCCCGCGGCGGTGTAGGCGCCGTCGCCGACGGTGACCGGGGCGACCAGCATCGTGTCCGACCCCACACGCACGTGGTCGCCGATGGTCGTGTGGCTCTTGGTGACGCCGTCGTAGTTGACGAAGACCGTCGCCGCGCCGATGTTCGCCCCCCGGCCGATCGTCGCGTCGCCCACGTAGGACAGGTGCGGCACCTTCGACCCCTCGCCGACCACGGCGTTCTTGGTCTCCACGAACGCGCCGACCTTGGCCTCGGCGGCCAGCCGGGTGCCCGGCCGCAGGTAGCTGAACGGGCCGACCACCGCCCGCGGCCCGACCTCGGACTGGGTGGCGTGCGAGCGGAGCACGGTGGCGCCCTCCCCCACCGTGCAGTCGGTCATCGTGGTGTCCGGGCCGACGACGGCGCCGGCGGCCACGGTCGTCGTCCCGTGCAGCTGGACGCCGGGCAGCAGCCGGGCGCCCGGGAGGACGGCGGCGGTGACGTCGACCCAGGTGGTGGCCGGGTCGACGACGGTGACGCCCGCGACCATGAGCGCGTCGAGCACGCGGTCGTTGAGGGTGCGCCGCCGCGCGGCGAGCTCGCGCTGGTCGTTGCAGCCGAGGACGTCGACGGGGTCCTCGGCGCGGACGGCGGCCACCGGGGCGCCGCCCTCGACCAGCGGGGCGAGCGCGTCGGTCAGGTACTGCTCGCCCTGGGCGTTGTCGGTGGACAGCCCGGCCAGGACCCGGCGCAGCGTCCCGGCGTTGGCCACGTAGACGCCGGCGTTGACCTCGCGGATCGCGCGCTGCTCGTCGGTGGCGTCCTTCTCCTCGACGATCGCCCGCGGCGCGCCGTCGGCACCCCGGACGATGCGGCCGAGGCCCGTCGGGTCGTCGACCTCGGCGGTCAGCACGGTGAAGACGCTGCCGGCGGCGGAGTGGGCGGCCACCAGCGCCTGCAGGGTGGCGGGGGTGAGCAGCGGCGCGTCGCCGTTGACCACGAGCACCGGGCCCTCGAGGTCGGGGACGGCGTCGAGCGCGACCCCGGCGGCGTGCCCGGAGCCGCGCTGCTCCTCCTGCAGCACCGGGCGGGCACCCGGCGCGACGGCGGCCAGGTGCGCCTCGACGGCCTCGCGGCCGGAGCCGACGACGACCAGCGTGGTGCCGGCCTCCAGCGGCGCGGCGGCGGCGAGGACGTGGCCGAGCATGCTGCGCCCGCCGAGCTCGTGCAGGACCTTCGGGGTGGCCGACCGCATCCGGGTGCCCTGACCGGCGGCCAGGACGACGACGGCGGCGACTGCCTGCTGCGGGCTCACGGAACTCCTCGAGGACGGTGGGTGGCTGCTGCCGGTCGGACCCCTGCTGGTCGGACCCGCTGCTGGGGGACTCGGACTCGAACCGAGACTTCCCGGCTCCAAAGGCCGGCGGGCTGCCGATTACCCCATCCCCCACCGCGCGCCGTCCCCGTCCGGCACCGCGTGGGTCGAGCCTAGGGCGCGCGTCCGGCCCGGGCACGGGAGCCGGGGTCCCGGACGCGGGAGGAGGGCGGACCCTCGACCGAGCGGCCGCGCCTACGGTGACGTAGGTTACGGCCTCGTAGCCGCAGGTCGTCGACCCGTGCGGCCCGCGACGGACGACCCCTGGAGGCCATGTGTCCGCCCCTTCCCTCACCCGGCCGACGGCCTTCGCCCCCGCTGACCCGGACAAGGGCCTGCCGGCCAACGCCTACGGGAAGGAGAAGGGCCACCTCGAGCAGCTGGTCCTCTACGTCTTCGTCGTCGTCCCGTTCCTCGCCCTCGCCGCGATCGTGCCGGTCGTGTGGGGCTGGGGGATGTCGTGGCTCGACGTCGCGCTGTTCGCCGCGTTCTACTTCGTGCCCCTGCTCGGCGTCACCGTCGGCTACCACCGCTACTTCACCCACGGCTCGTTCAAGGCGACCCGGCCGCTGCGCATCGCGCTGGCGATCGCCGGCTGCATGGCGATCCAGGGCCCGGTCGTGCAGTGGGTGGCCGACCACCGCCGCCACCACGCGTTCTCCGACCGCGAGGGCGACCCGCACTCGCCGTGGCGCTACGGCACCGACACGCGGGCGCTGCTCAAGGGCATGTTCCACGCCCACCTCGGCTGGCTGTTCGACCGCCGCCAGACCAACGCCGCCCGGTACGCCCCCGACCTGCTCAAGGACCGCGGTCTCACGGTCACCAGCCGGCTGTTCAGCCTCTGGGCGTTCCTGAGCCTGGCGCTGCCCGCCGCGATCGGCGGCCTGGTGACCGGCAGCTGGGCCGGCGCGTGGAGCGCGTTCTTCTGGGCCGGGCTGGTCCGCACCGGGCTGCTGCACCACGTCACCTGGTCGATCAACTCGATCTGCCACGTGGTGGGCAGCCGGCCCTTCGCCTCCCGCGACCGCGCCACCAACTTCTGGCCGCTGGCCGTCCTCAGCGCCGGCGAGTCGTGGCACAACCTGCACCACGCCGACCCGACGTGCGCCCGCCACGGCGTCCTGCGCGGCCAGATCGACATCAGCGCCCGCGTCATCTGGGTGTTCGAGAAGCTCGGCTGGGCGCACTCGGTGAAGTGGCCCGACCCGGCCCGCCTGGCCGCCAAGCGCGTCCCTGCCGCGAGCGCCGTCTCCTGAGCGTCGCCGGGGCGCCCCGGCCCCGGCGGCGGATGACCGCCGCGCAGCGGCGGGAGCAGCTCGTGTCGGTCGGCCGGGAGGTGTTCGCCCAGCGCGGCTACGCCGCCACCTCGATCGAGGAGCTGGCCGCCCGCGCCGACGTGAGCAAGCCGGTCGTCTACGAGCACTTCGGCGGCAAGGAGGGGCTCTACGCCGTCGTCGTCGACCGCGAGATGGAGCGGGTGCTCGACCGCTTCACCTCGGCGCTCGCGGCCGGCGGGAGCCCGCGGGCGCTGCTCGAGCGCGCGGCGCTGGCCCTGCTCGACTACGTCGAGGAGGACACCGCCGGCTTCCGCGTGCTCTCGCGCGACTCCCCCGGTTCCTACTCCTCGCTGATCGGCGAGCTCGCCCGGCGGGTCGAGCACCTGCTGGGCGAGCGCTTCGGCGAGCGCGGCTACGACCCACACCTGGCCGCGCTCTACAGCCAGGCCCTGGTCGGGATGGTCGCGCAGGTGGGTCAGTGGTGGCTGGAGACCCGCTCGCCGGGCAAGGCCGAGGTGGCCGCCCGCCTGGTCGACCTCGCCTTCGCGGGGCTCTCCCGCCTCGACCCCGAGCCCGTGCTGCGGCACGAGGACGGCTGAGCCCCCCTCAGCCCACCAGGCGCGCGCCGGGCACCGGCCCGTGCACCACGCGGACGGTGCGGAACAGGCCCTCCCCGGCGAGGACGGCGGCCAGGCGCACCGCGGCGTCCTCGTCCGCGGCCAGCGCCGCCACCGTCGGGCCCGAGCCGCTGACCACCGCGGCGGCGGCCCCGGCGTCGATGGCGCCCCGCAGGGCCCGGCGCAGCGCCGGCCGGAGCGAGACGGCCGGTGCCTGCAGGTCGTTGGCCAGGGCGGCGGCCAGGGCCTCCACCGGGCCGCTGCGCAGCGCGGCGACCACCGGCTCGGGCGAGGGGAACGCGGCGCCGTCGGGCAGCCGCCCTTCGGCCCGCAGCCGGTCGAGCTCGGCGTAGACCGCCGGGGTGGACAGCCCGCCGTCGGCGAGGCCGAGCACCCAGTGCCACGGCCGCCGGGCCAGGACGGGCGTGAGCCGCTCCCCGCGCCCGCTGCCGAGGGCCACCCCGCCGGCGAGGGAGAACGGCACGTCGCTGCCCAGCCGGGCGGCCAGGGCGGTGAGGTCACCGCGGGTGGCGTGGGTGCCCCACAGGGCGTCCAGGGCGACCAGCGCGGCCGCGGCGTCGGCGCTGCCCCCGGCCAGCCCCGCGGCGGCCGGGATGGCCTTCTCGACGGCGATGGCGGCGTCGGGGGCGACCCCGGCGTGCTCGGCGAGCAGCTCGGCGGCCCGCCACACCAGGTTGCGCCGGTCGGTGGGCACCGGGTCGGGTCCCTCGGCGCCCTCGCCGGTCACCGTGACCGACAGACCCTCGGCGCGGCGCACGGTCACCGTGTCCAGCAACGAGACGGCGAGGTAGACCGTCTGCAGGTCGTGGTAGCCGTCCTCGCGCAGCGGGCCGACGGCCAGCGAGACGTTGATCTTGGCCGGAGCGTGGGCGGACACCGCGCCATCACCGCGGGTGTGCCCGGGACCGCCGGACGTCGACCAGCTCACGGCGCCGTCGCCGCCAGGCGGGCGAAGTCGGCCACCGAGAGCTGTTCGCCGCGGGTGGTGGGGTCGATGCCGGCCGCCCGCAGCCGCTGCTCGGCCGCGGCGGGGCTCCCCGCCCAGCGGGCGAGGGCCGCGCGCAGCCCCTTGCGGCGCATGGCGAACGCGGCGTCGACGACGGCGAAGGTGGCGGCCCGGTCCCCCGGTGGCGGGTCGTGCCGGTCGAGGGCGACCAGGCCGGAGTCGACGTTGGGCTCGGGCCAGAACACCCGGCGGCCGACGCTGCCCGCGCGACGGGCGGTGCCGTACCAGGCGGCCTTGACCGACGGGACGCCGTAGGCGGCACTGCCCGGCGGGGCGGCCAGCCGGTCGGCGACCTCGGCCTGGACGAGCACCAGGGCGCGCCGGAGGGAGGGCAGCAGCTCGAGCAGGTGCAGGAGGACGGGCACGGCCACGTTGTACGGCAGGTTGGCCACGAGCGCCGTGGGAGCCGGCCCGGGGAGGTCGGTCACCCGCAGGGCGTCGGCCTCGACGACGGTCAGCCGGCCGGCGAGGTCCGGGCGGCGCGCGGCCACGGTGTCCGGCAGCAGGGCGGCCAGCCGGGGGTCGATCTCGACGGCGGTGACGGCCGCGGCGGCGGGCAGCAGGCCGAGGGTGAGCGAGCCCAGCCCCGGCCCGACCTCGAGGACGACGTCGTCGGGCCGCAGCTCGGCGGTGCGCACGATCCGCCGGATGGTGTTGGCGTCGTGCAGGAAGTTCTGCCCGAGCGTCTTGGTGGGACGCAGACCGAGCTGCTGGGCCAGCTCGCGGATCGCGGCCGGGCCCAGCAGCCCGTCGGTCTGCTCGGGGGTGCTCAGCGGCTCGTGCTCAGCTGAACAGCCGCGGGCCGCAGTGCGGCCACTGGCCGGCGCCGGAGCGCTGGTACAGCAGCTGCGCGCGGTAGGTCTGCTCGTCGGGCGAGGCCTGGGACGGCACGCCGGTCCCGCCGACCGCCTGCCAGGTGGCGACCGAGAACTGGTAGAGGCCGTGGTACTTGCCGGTGGAGCTGACCGCGTTCGGGCGGCCACCGGACTCGCACTGCGCGAGCGCCGCCCAGTTCAGCCCGTCGGCCGACGGGGCGTTGCCGCTGCTGGCCGCGGGGGCCGGGCGCTCCTTGGTGCCGACGCTGACCAGCTCGTCGACCGCGGGACGGGTCACGGCGGTGTTGAGCTGCTCGCGGGTGGTCTGCACGCCGTCGACGTAGGTGACCCGGAAGGTGGTGGCCTGCTCGCCCTCCACGCCCTCCTGGGTGACGGTCTCGGTGCCCTCGAACGCCTCGGGGTCGTCGGTCTCGACGGTCTGGAAGTCGACGGGCGCGGTGACGACCTCCTCCACGACCTGCACGCGGTAGACCTGCAGCCGCATGGCGTTGAGCAGCGGCTGGGTGGTGAGCAGGCTCAGGCGGTCGTCCGGGCCGAGGGTCACGCCCTGCTCGGCCAGCAGGTCGCCGGCGGTGGCGGCCGTGGTGGTGACGACGCGCGTGCCGCCGTCGACGACGAGCGTCACGTTCTTCGGGGTGGTGATCGACAGCGCCATGCCGTCGAGCGGGAGGCGCTCGCTGCGGCTGGCCGACAGCACCATGTCCTCGGCGCGGTAGCCGAGCTGGTCGAGGGCCTCGTCCACCGACAGTGCGGTCACGTAGACCTCGCGCGAGACGCCGTCGACGGTGAGCTGCAGCGGGCGGGCGCGGTTGACCACGACCGTGTCGCCGTCGCCGACCTCGGCCCCGGGGTCCGGGAGGACGACGTCGTGCGACTGCGTCTGCAGCCCCTCCTCCTCGAGCACCTCCCCGACGGTGTCGGCGTAGGTGCTGACCTCGCGGGCCTGGCCGTCCACGGTGAGGGTGAGCGACTTCTGCGCGGCGAACCAGGCCACGGACCCGCCCACCAGTCCGAGCAGGACGAGGGCGCAGAGGGCGAGCTTCAGCGTTCGGGGCACGACACTTCCACGGGGTCGGGGGACCGGGCAGAGATGTCGTGCGCGCGAACGACAGCGTCGGGGATCCCGGGACCGTCGGACGCCGCCCGGGTCGATCCCCACTCCGGCTGTCAGTCACGACACGATAACGAGCCCGGTGCGTGTGGCAACTGTGCGCACGGAGTGAAGCAGGGGGACGACACGTCGACATGGAGCCGCGCCGACACGGTCAGTGAGGAACGCGCCGAGTGTGACGGGTGGGACGGATGCGGTGCGTGAGGTCAGCCGGTGAGCGACGTCACGGTGTGACCGGTGCCGCGACGGGGCACCGGGCCCGGTTCAGCCGGCGAGTGCCCGCTCGTCCGTCCGCACCGGGCGCAGCCAGGTGACGAGGAACGCGGCCACGGCCAGCCCCGCGGCGAGCGCGGCGAAGCCGCCGGCCACCAGCGCCACCGGGAGCAGGTCGACGCCCTGGGTCACGCGGTCGCCGAGGTCGATGCCGGCGGCCAGCAGCAGGGTGCCCAGGGGCAGCAGGGCCAGCACGCTCGTGGCCGCGGTGACCAGGTGCGCGGTCCACGTGCGCAGCGCCTCGTCGACGGGCACGTCGGCGCCCTCGGCGGGCAGCGGCCGGAGAAGGGCACGCAGCAGGGCGGTCTCGGCCAGCAGCCAGGCCACGAGCGGAACGGCCACGGCGACCCAGCCGACGGTGTCGCCGAGGTCCCCGCGCTGCCACATCACGACCGCCACGGCGACCTCCGCGACGACGACCGCGCGGGTGGTCCACAGCAGCCACAGGGAGACCTGTTCGCTGCGGCGCGGCCGGCGGACCGGGTCCGACAGCCGCCAGCGCGGCCGCGGGCGCGTGGCCTCGGCGAGGACGACCCCGGCGAGCAGGCCGACCAGGAGGGCCGGGAGCCAGAGGAACACCGACGCCTCGGCGAACATCACGACGCTGGCGGCGATCCCCACGAGGCCCAGCAGCAGCCCGAGCCGCCGGACGCGGCGGCCGTGCTGCGCCTGGCGCTGCAGCGTGGCCAGGCCCGCGGCCGTGGGGGTCGCGAACTCCACGGCCGCCGACGCGACGGCACGGCGGCCGGCCGCCAGGGCCCACGCGCGGGCGAGCAGCACGCCGGGCACCAGGACGGCGATGAACAGCACGACGGCGATGAGGCGACCCACGCAGACCAGTGTGCCTCTCCTGGGTGCTCAGCCGGTGGGGTCGGTCCCCCACCGGCCGAACACCCGCTCGGCGTTGCGGGTCAGCGCGTCGCAGAGCCGGTCCACCTCGACGCCGGTGACCTCCGCCAGCGCCCGGACTGTGTGCGGCACCAGCCGCGAGGCGTTGGGCCGGCCGCGGTGCGGGACCGGGGTGAGGAAGGGCGAGTCGGTCTCGACGAGCAGCTGGTCCAGCGGCGTGCGCGCCGCCGCCTCCCGCAGGTAGCCGGCGTTGCCGAAGGTCAGCGTGCCGGCGAAGGAGAGCACGTGCCCGCGCTCGACGCAGGCGGTGGCGAACGCGGCGTCGCCGGAGAAGCAGTGGAACACCGTGTGCTCCGGCGCCCCCTCGTCGTCGAGGACCCGCAGGATCTCCTCGTGCGCGTCGCGGTCGTGGACGACCAGCGCCACGCCGTGCTCCTTGGCGATCCGGATGTGCGCCCGGAAGGACGCCTCCTGCGCCGCCCAGCCCTCCGGGCCAGTGCGGTAGCGGTCCAGCCCGGTCTCCCCCACCGCGCGGACCCGCGGCAGCGCCGCCAGCCGGTCGATCTCGGCCAGCGCGTCGTCGTCGGCCGCGCCCTCGCCGGCCTCGTTGGGGTGGACGGCGACGGCGGCCAGCACGTTCGGGTGCCGGGCCGCCAGCTCCGCCGACCACCGCGAGGAGGGCACGTCGACGCCGACCTGCACCAGCCGCGGGATCCCGACGGCGGCCGCGGCCTCGATCTCGGCGTCCACCGCTGACTCGTCGGCGGGCTCCTCGCTGCGGAAGCCGTTCAGGACGATGTCGAGGTGGGTGTGGCTGTCGACCGCCGGCGCCGGGAGCGGCTCCGGCGACGGCGGCGGCTCCCCCCGCCTGTTCGCGCGCGACCCGGCCGACCGGCTCACGCGCCTTCCAGCCGCGCCAGCTCCTCCTCGACGACGGAGTCGTCGAGCTTCCGGAACACCGGGGTGGGCGGGGACAGCGGCGTGCCCGGCTGCAGCTGCCGGGAGGCCCACACCGCCTGCGCGGCGTCGTAGTCGCCGGTGATGACCGGGTAGGGCGAGCCGTCGTCGAGGTCGGTGACCTCCTCGATCTGCGGCGCCGGCGACCACACGCCGGTGCCGCCGAGCAGCTCGTGCACCTTCTGCGCGGAGTGCGGGAGGAACGGCGTGAGCAGCGCGTTGCAGTCGCTGATGGCCTGCAGCGCGGTGTGCAGCACGGTGTCCCGGCGGGCCGGGTCCTCCTTGAGCTTCCACGGCGCCTGGTCGGACAGGTACTTGTTGGCCTCGCCGACCACCCGCATCGCCTCGGTGGCCGCGGCCTTCTGCCGGTTGCGGGCGAGCAGGTCGCCGATCGGGGTGAACGCCGACGACGTCGCCTGCAGCAGCGCGCGGTCGGCGTCGGTGAGCTCCCCCGGCGTCGGGACGGCGCCGACGTTCTTGGCCGCCATCGACACCGTGCGGTTGACCAGGTTGCCCCAGCCGGCGACGAGCTCGTCGTTGTTGCGCCGGAGGAACTCCGCCCAGGTGAAGTCGGTGTCCTGCGACTCGGGCCCGGCGACGGCGACGAAGTAGCGCAGCGCGTCGGCGTCGTAGCGGGCGAGGAAGTCGCGGACGTAGATGACCACCTGGCGCGAGGAGGAGAACTTGCGCCCCTCCATCGTCAGGAACTCGCTGGAGACCACCTCGGTGGGCAGGTTGAGCCGGCCGAGGGAGCCCGGGGAGCCGCCGCGGTCGCCCTCGCCGTTGTAGCCGAGCAGCTGCGCCGGCCAGATCTCGGCGTGGAAGACGATGTTGTCCTTGCCCATGAAGTAGTAGGCGTCGGAGTCCGGCGTCTGCCACCACTGCCGCCAGGCCTCGGGGTCCCCGGAGCGGCGGGCCCACTCGATCGAGGCCGACAGGTAGCCGACGACGGCGTCGAACCACACGTAGATGCGCTTGTCGGGCCGGTCGCGCCAGCCGTCGAGCGGCACCGGCACGCCCCAGTCGATGTCGCGGGTGTAGCTGCGCGGCTTGAGGTCCTCCAGCAGGTTCCGGCTGAAGTTGAGGACGTTGGGCCGCCAGCTCTTGCGCGTCGCCAGCCAGTCGCCCAGCGCGCGGGTGAAGGCCGGCAGGTCGAGGAAGTAGTGCTCGCTCTCGACGAAGCGCGGCGTCTCGCCGTTGATCCGGCTGACCGGGTTGATCAGGTCGGTGGGGTCGAGCTGGTTGCCGCAGTTGTCGCACTGGTCGCCGCGGGCGCCGTCGTACCCGCAGATCGGGCAGGTGCCCTCGATGTAGCGGTCGGGCAGCGTGCGGCCGGTCGACGGGCTGATCGCGCCGAGCGTCGTCTGCGGGAAGACGTACCCGTTCTTGAGCAGGCCGAGGAAGATCTCCTGGCTGACCTGCGCGTGGTTGGCCGTGGTGGTCCGGGTGAACAGGTCGTAGCTCAGCCCCAGGGCCTGCAGGTCGCCGACGATCAGCCGGTTGTTCCGGTCGGCGATCTCCCGCGGGGTCACCCCCTCGGCGTCGGCGGCGACGGTGATCGGGGTGCCGTGCTCGTCGGTGCCGCTGACCATGAGGACGCGGTCCCCGGCCATGCGGTGGTAGCGGCTGAAGACGTCCGAGGGGACGCCGAAGCCGGAGACGTGGCCGATGTGCCGCGGGCCGTTGGCGTAGGGCCAGGCCACGGCGGTCAGGATGTGCCGATCACTCACGGCACGAGAGTAGTGAGGGGTGGCCACCCGCCGGGTCAGTGACCGGAGACGCTGCTCACCGGCGGCAGTTCGCCGCCGACCGGGGTGGTGACCGCCAGCGCCCCGAGGGCGACGCCGATGAGCGCCACGGTGGCCAGGCGCACCCGCGGGTGGCGGGCCGGGGCGGCCGTGCGCACGCGCGGCGGGGCGGCCTCGGCCCAGGCCAGGGTGGCCGGCGCCGAGGCCAGCAGCAGCTTGCCCACCGGCACGGCCAGGGCGAGCAGCGCGACGGCCGGCAGCGGCAGCGTCGTCGGCAGGTCGGCCACCACCGGCGTTCCCAGGCCGAGGACGAACAGCACGGCGACGGCGGCGATCTCGGCGCAGGCGAGGCCGTTGACCAGCCGCCGTCCGCCCTCCAGGGCCGCCATCCCGCTGCCCGCGCAGAGCACGACCCAGCCGGCCAGGCCGCCGAGCACGGTGACCACGACGGGCACCGACGGTCCCGGCGCGGCGGTGAACAGCCCGTCGAGGCCGGTGAGCCCGCCGGCCAGCAGCGCGAGGGCCTCCAGCCCGGAGACCGCGGCCAGCGCGAGCACCGGGGCCGGCCACCACCGGCGGGCGGGGACGGGGAGGGGGGCGTCGAGGACGCTGGTCGCCACGGGTCTGCTCCTGGCCGGGGACGTCAGTCACCGGTCAGGTCGTCGCCCGCGCGGGTGCGCTGGAGACGCGGCGGAGGGGCCCTCACCCCTCCGGGGGGTCAGCGGACGGTGCGGCGGGCCTCCCGGTCGGCGGCGAGGCGCTCGGCCGCGGCCTCGCCCTCCGCGCCGGACAGCCGACTGTGCCTGCGGCCGTAGAGGTAGTAGATGGCGATGCCGATCGCCATCCACACCGCGAACCGCACCCAGGTGTCGGCCGGGAGGTTGAGCATCAGGTAGAAGCAGGCCAGGGCAGAGGCGATCGGCAGGAACGGCACCAGCGGCACGCGGAAGGAGCGGTGCAGGTCCGGCCGGGTGCGCCGCAGCACGATCACGGCGATCGAGACGAGCACGAAGGCGAACAGCGTGCCGATGTTGACCAGCTCGGCCAGCGTGCCCAGCGGCAGGAAGCCGGCGAGCAGCGCGACGGCGATGCCCGTGCCGATCGTGATCTTGTACGGGGTGCCGTAGCGCGGGTGGACGACGGCCATGCCCGGGGGCAGCAGGTGGTCGCGGCTCATCGCGAACAGCACCCGGGACTGCCCGAGCATCAGGATCATGACGACCGACGTCAGACCGGCCAGGGCACCGACGGAGATCACGCTGGAGACGAAGGACAGCCCGACGCTGCTGAACGCCTCCGCCAGCGGCGCCTCGGTGGACAGCTCCGAGTAGGGCTGCATGCCGACGACGACCAGCGAGACGGCGACGTAGAGCAGCGTGCAGACGACGAGCGAGCCGATGATCCCGCGCGGCAGGTCCTTGCGCGGGTCCTTCGTCTCCTCGGCCGCCGTCGCGACGATGTCGAAGCCGATGAAGGCGAAGAACACGATGGAGGCGCCGGCGATCACGCCGCCCCAGCCGAAGCTGCCCTGGGTGAACCCGAGGAGCTGGATGAGCGGGGCGTGCCAGCCGCCCTCCCCCTCCGCGGCCGGCTCGGCGGGCGGCACGAAGGGCGTGTAGTTGTCGGCGTTCAGGTAGAAGCACCCGAGCACGATGACCAGCAGGACGATGGCGACCTTGATGGCCACGATCACGCTGGTCACGCGCGAGGACAGCTTGATCCCGAGGACCAGGACGGCGGTCATCAGCAGCGCGATGACGATCGCCGGGATGTTGACCGTCGCGGTCTCCCCCGCGATCGACGTCGGCAGCGGGATGCCGAGGTCGCCGAGCAGCTGGTTGAGGTAGCCCGACCAACCCACCGACACCGTGGCCGCGCCCAGGGCGAGCTCGAGGACGAGGTCCCAGCCGATGATCCAGGCGACCACCTCGCCGAGGGTGGCGTAGGAGAACGTGTAGGCCGAGCCCGCCACCGGCACGGTCGAGGCGAACTCCGCGTAGCAGACCGCGGCCAGCCCGCAGACGACGCCGGCGATCACGAACGAGATGGCCACCGCCGGCCCGGCCGTCGTCTTCGCCACCTCGCCGGTGAGCACGAAGATGCCGGTGCCGATGATCACCCCGACGCCGAAGACGGCGAGGTCGAGGCCGGAGAGGTTCTTCTTGAGCCGGTGCTCGGGCTCCTCGGTGTCACGGATGGAGTCCTCGACCGACTTCACCCGGCGCGTGCTCGCGGTCACAGCGTCCTCCTCGGCGGTGTACCTCCGGGCAGCGTGGCACGGGGGCCGGAGTCCCGCACGCCTACGCTCCTGGCACCCCCGTCACCGCGGCGGGTCGGGAGGAGGCGCACCGTGACCGACCAGCGGGCGGACGCGCCTCCCGGGCCCCGTCCCGGGCCGTTCGTGCCCACCACGCACCCCCGGCCGGCAGGCGCGCCGCGTCCCGCCTCGTCGCGGCCCCCGGGTGTCGACGCCGTCGTCGACTGCGCCGTGTACGTGCAGGGCCGCCGCGAGCCGCCCATCGACCCGGCCGAGGCGCTGGCCGCCGCCGTCGAGCGGGACGGGTTCGTGTGGCTCGGGCTGTTCGAGCCGACGGAGGCCGAGCTGGGCGCGATCGCCGAGCACTACGGGCTGCACCCGCTGGCCGTCGAGGACGCCGTCTACGCCCACCAGCGGCCCAAGCTCGAGCGCTACGACTCCGACCTGTTCATGGTGCTCAAGACCGCGCGCTACGTGGAGCACGAGCAGCTGACGGCGACCAGCGAGGTGGTCGACACCGGCGAGGTCATGGTGTTCGTCGGCCCGCACCACGTGATCACCGTCCGGCACGGGGACCACAACGACCTGACCGAGCTGCGCCACCGGCTCGAGGAGCAGCGCGACCTGCTCTGCCTCGGTCCGGCCGCGGTGCTCTACGCGGTGTCCGACCTCGTCGTCGACTCCTTCGTCGACGTCGCCGAGCAGGTGCAGGACGACGTCGACGAGCTCGAGGCGTCGGTGTTCAGCCCCGAGCGCACCGACGACATCGGCCGGCTGTACCAGCTCAAGCGGGAGCTGATGTCGCTGCGGCGTGCGGTGGCGCCGCTGGAGGTGCCGCTGCAGAAGCTGGCCGAGCGGCAGATCGACGGCGTGCCCGACCCGATGCGCTCGTACTTCCGCGACGTGCTCGACCACGCCATCCGGGTGCGCGACCAGGTCGGCAGCCTCGACGAGCTGCTGTCGTCGATCCTGCAGGCCTCGCTGGCGCGCACGTCGATGGCCGACAACGAGGACATGCGCAAGATCTCGGCGTGGGCGGGCATCATCGCCGTCCCCACCGCGATCGCCGGCATCTACGGGATGAACTTCGAGTTCATGCCCGAGCTGCAGTGGCGCTGGGGCTATCCGATGGTGCTGCTGGTGATCGTCGTCGCCTGCGTCCTGCTGTACCGCGGCTTCAAGCGCAACGGCTGGCTGTAGGCCCGCCCCTCATCGCGTTGTGTGCACGCAGCGCGATGAGGGCGGCGCCGCGGCCGCGCTGCGTGCACAGTTCGTCAGCGTCGGAGCGCGGCACGGATCGTCGCCATCAGTCGGACCGGGTCGTGCAGGTCCGCGGCGGTCACGAACACGACGGTCCACCCCGCCGCCTGCAGGGCGTTGAGCCGTCGCCGGTCGCGGGCGAACTGACCGGGCTCGGCGTGCCAGGCCCCGTCGTACTCGAGGGCGACCCGGAGCCCGGGCCACGCGAGGTCCACCCGCGCGACGAAACGGCCCTCGTGCGTGACGACGTACTGGGCGACGGGTGCCGGGAGCCCGCCGTCGACGACGAGCAGCCGCAGCCGCGTCTCCTGCGGCGACTCGGCGAGGCCGTCGGCCCGGGAGCAGGCACGGCGGACGCGCGGCGACGCCCGCCCGGGGACGGCGGCCCGTGCGCGCACCTCGTCGAGGGCGACGACCCCCGCGGCGACCATGCGGTCGACGGCGACCACGGCCTCGTCCGGGTCCAGCACCGCCGCCGCGCGGATCGCCGCCGCGGCAGCCGACTGCACGCGGACACCGTCCAGGACCTGCACGTCGCCGGGCGGCACCGCCAGCCGGCGCACCCGGACGCCCGGGACGCGGCGCGGGTGCGAGCCCGGCGGGAGGACCAGTTCGACGTCGTCCCGTTCGTCGGCGAGGTCGACGCCCCACAGGACCGCGGCGCTCAGGCCCGACACGACGGCGCCCGGCAGCAGCAGACCCGCCGCCGCCCGCGCTCGGAGCCGGTGCGAGTCAGGGACCCGGGCATCGACGTAGACGTCGCGGAAGAGCCGCCGGCAGGAGTGGCCGCGGAGGCGGGCCGGGGTGAGCAGCCCCCGGCGCACCACGTCGGTGCCTCGGAAGAGGCGGTGGCGGAGGACGTCGGGCAGGGCGGTCGTCGACACACGCGCACCCTCGGCGGATCAGCCGACCCGAGGCCTGACGGCGTCCACAGACCGCGTGATGTGCACACATCGCCCGCCGAGCGCTCCGTAACGCACGAGGTGTGCACGGAGCGCGACGCCGCGACTCAGCCCTTGGCGGCGACGACGGCGTCGTAGACGGTGCGGCGGGACAGGCCGGTGCGGGTGACGACGGCGCGGATCGCGTCCTTGCGCGTGGCGCCCGCCGCCTCCTCCCCCGCCACGAGCGCGGCCAGCTCGGCGGGCGAGAGCTCCACCGGCTCCGGGGAGGCCCCGGCCACGACGAGGGTGATCTCACCGCGGACCCCGTCGGCGGCCCACTCCGCGAGCGAGGACAGCGGCCCGCGCCGGACCTCCTCGTGCGTCTTCGTCAGCTCCCGGCAGACGGCGGCCTCCCGCGCGGGCCCGAACGCGGCGGCGGCGTCGGCCAGGGCGTCGGCCAGCCGGTGCGGCGACTCGAAGAACACCATCGTGCGGCGCTCGTCGGCCAGCGCGGTCAGGCGGGACCGCCGCTCACCGCCCTTGCGCGGCAGGAACCCCTCGAAGCAGAACCGGTCCACGGGAAGCCCCGAGACGGCGAGCGCGGTGACCACCGCCGACGGCCCGGGCACCGAGGTCACATCGACGCCGGCGTCGATCGCCGCGCGCACCAGCGTGTACCCGGGGTCGGAGACCGAGGGCATGCCGGCGTCGGTGAGCAGCAGGACGGTCGCCCCGTCGGACAGCGCGGTCATCAGCCCGGGCAGCCGCTGCCGCTCGACCGACTCGTGGAAGGTCACCACCCGCCCGGTCAGCGTCACCTGGAGGTCGGCGGCCAGCCGGTGCAGCCGGCGGGTGTCCTCGACGGCCAGGACGTCGGCCGACGCCATCGCCTGCCGCAGCCGCGGGCCGACGTCGCCGGGCTGGCCGAGGGGTGCGCCACCGAGCACGAGCCGTCCCGTCACGGCGACGAGCCTGTCACGCCGGGCGGTCCGCCCGTCCCACATACCCTGAGGCGCATGGCGGTCCTGGCTCCCGAGCGCGCGGACGCCGAGCCGCCGGCCGAGGACCTCCCCGCCCGCCCGCCGCGCCGCTGGCCCGCGCCGCGGCCCCGGGTGGACCGCACTCCCCCGCTGCCCACCGACCGGCTGCTGTCGTGGGTGCTCGCCGCCGTGCTCGGCGTCCTGGCGCTGGTCGGCCGCCTGGTCGGCATCACCTACCCCGACACGCTGCTGTTCGACGAGGCGTACTACCCGCCCGAGGCGCACGAGCTGCTGGTCTGGGGCCACGAGTACAACCGCGGCTACACGTTCATCGTCCACCCGCCGCTGGGCAAGTGGCTGATCGCCGCGGGCGAGCAGGTCTTCGGCTACACCAGCCTCGGCTGGCGGTTCCCCTCGGCGGTGGCCGGCGCCATCGCCGTCGTCCTGCTCGTCCGGCTGACCCGGCGGCTGACCGGCTCGACGCTGCTCGGCCTGGTCGCGGGTCTGCTCCTGGCCCTCGACGGCTTCGCGTTCACCGTCTCCCGCATCGGCCTGCTCGACGTCTTCCTGCAGGTCCTCGTGCTCGGCGCGGTCGCCTGCCTCGTCGTCGACCGCGACCGCGTGCGCGCCCGCATCAGCGGCTCGCTACCGGTGCCGGCCACCGGCTTCCGCCTCGGCCCGCGTGGCTGGCGCATCGCCGCGGGTCTCCTCTTCGGCTGCGCCTGCTCGGTGAAGTGGAGCGGGATCTACTTCCTGGCGTTCTGCGCCGTCCTGTCGCTGTTCTGGGACCGGGCGGCCTGGCGGGCGGCCGGCGTCCCGAACCCGACGGCGACCGCGCTGCGCCGCGGGCTGCCCGGCGCCACGTGGGCGCTGGCCGCCGTCCCGGTGCTGACCTACCTCGCCAGCTTCGCCGGGTGGTTCCTCGGGGAGACGGCGCAGGGACGCTGGTGGGCGCAGCGCAACCCCGAGACCGCCTTCCCGTGGATCCCCGACGCGCTGCGGTCGTGGTGGCACATGCACGTCGAGTGGTGGACCTTCCACAACGGCCTGTCGACGCCGCACCCGTGGGAGTCCGGCCCGTGGACCTGGCTGGTGAACGGCCGGCCGATCCTGCTGTGGAACCCGCAGGGCCTCACCGACTCCGCGGGCGACCAGGTCATCCGCTACATCCTCATGGTCGGGACGCCGACGCTGTGGCTGGCGTTCGCCCCGGCGCTGGCCTGGACCGTGTGGCGGATCGTCGCCCGCCGCGACCCCGCCGCCGTGCTGGTCGCCGTCACCGTGACCGCGGGCTGGGGCACCTGGTTCCTCAACCCCGAGCGCACGATGTTCGTCTTCTACATGGCGCCGGTGCTGCCGTTCTTCGTGCTCGCCGTGACGCTCGCGCTGCAGGACGTCCTCGGCCGACCCGAGGCGCCCGCGTGGCGGCGCTCCGCGGGGCTGGCCGCGGTCAGCGGCTACGTCGCGGTCGTGGCCGGCACCTTCGCGTTCTTCTACCCGGTACTCGCCGGGCGCCCGCTCTCGCACGCGGAGTGGCTGCTGCGCATGTGGTTCCCGTCATGGTTCTGAGGAGCCCGCTCCTCCGATAGATGGTTGCGGAGTACAACCGACGGTGCGCCCTTGGAGGCCCACCTCGCCGCCGACGAGGGCGCTCCCCCGCCCCTCGCACCCCGGAGGTGACCCGGTGAGCTCCGCCGCCGGAACCAGCACGTGGAAGCAGCCGAAGGCGGTCTACGCCGTCGCCTTCGCCTGCGTCGTCAGCTTCATGGGCATCGGCCTGGTCGACCCGATCCTGCCGGCGCTGTCCGAGCAGCTCGACGCCACGCCCAGCCAGGTCAGCCTGCTGTTCACCAGCTACCTCGTCGTGACCGCCGTGGCGATGCTCGCCACCGGCTGGGTCTCGAGCCGCATCGGCGCCAAGAAGACGCTGGTCACCGGCCTGGCGATCATCGTCGTCTTCTCCGCCCTGGCCGGGCTGTCCGGCTCGATCGACGGCATCGTCGGCTTCCGCGCCGGCTGGGGCCTGGGCAACGCGCTGTTCATCGCCACCTCGCTGGCGGTCATCGTCGCCTCGGCCACCGGCGGCTTCGCCGGCGCGATCGTGCTCTACGAGGCCGCACTCGGCCTGGGCATCGCGGCCGGCCCGCTGGTCGGCGGCCTGCTCGGTGACGTGAGCTGGCGCGGGCCGTTCTTCGGTGTCGCGGTGCTCATGGCGGTCGCGCTGCTGGCCACCGTCGTCCTGCTCGACGACGTCCCGAAGCCCGCGGTCACGACGCCGCTGTCGGCCCCGCTGAAGGCCCTGCGGCACCGCAGCCTGCTGACGATGGCGATCACCGCGGTGCTCTACAACTGGGGCTTCTTCACGATGCTGGGCTACGCGCCCTACCCGATGGAGCTCGGCGCGGTGCAGCTCGGCTGGGTGTTCTTCGGCTGGGGGCTGCTGGTCGCGGTCTTCTCCGTCGTCGCCGCGCCCCGGCTGCAGGCCCGCTTCGGCACCGCCCCCTCGCTCTACGGCGCGCTCGGCTTCTTCGCCGTCCTGCTGCTGCTCATCGGCCTGTTCACCGACGTCCGGTGGGCGCTCATCAGCTGCGTCGTCGCGTCGGGGATGGTCGTCGGGGTCAACAACACGCTCACCACGCAGGCGGTCATGCTCGTCTCGCCGGCGGAGCGCCCGGTCGCCTCGGCCGCCTACGGCTTCGTGCGGTTCATCGGCGGCGGGCTGGCGCCGTTCGTCGCCGGGAAGATGGTCGACACCTGGGACATCCACGTCCCGTTCGTCGTCGGCGCCGTCGCCGTGGCCCTCGGCATCGTCGTGCTGGCCACCGGCCACCGGGTGCTGGCCGCCGCCGACGCCGGGCTGGTCGGGGACGCGCACGGACCGGTCGACGACGTCGCCGGCGAGGTGGCCGACGAGTTCGGCGGCGCGCCAGCCGCGATCGACAGCGAGGTCACCGCGGCGCACGCGAGCGCCCGGGTCAGGTGACCGGCACCGGCGCGGACGCCGCCCGCACGAGCAGCGGGTCGGGGGTCCCGACGACGTCGTCGCGGCGGCCGTCGTAGTCCAGCGCCGACAGGACGTGCCGCACCGCCTCGAGCCGGGCGCGCGGCTCGTCGTTGGCACGGACGACGGTCCACGGCGGCGTCGCGGCCAGGACCGTCTCCTCGGCGGCCGTGTGCGCGTCCCAGCGGTCGAGGACGGCCAGGTCGGCGGTTGTGAGCCGGTACCCGTCGCGGCGCAGGGCCAGCCGGGTGCGCTGCTCGCCGCGGGTGACGGAGAACCACAGCTTGACCAGCCGCAGGCCGCCGGCCACGAGCAGCTGCTCGGCCGCGGCCACCGCACGCAGGTCGCCGGTGCCGGTCTCCACCGCCGGCCGGCCGTACCAGGACCGGTCGAACAGCACGAGCTCCCCCGCGGCCGGCAGGGCGCCCAGGGACGGCCGCACCGGCGCCGACGGGCTCCCCGGCGCCACCACGCGGGTGCGGCGCGGGTCCAGGTGCTCGGTGACCGTCCGGACCAGGCCGTCGGTGCCCGCGGCCTCGCGCCCCTCGAGGACGACGGCCACCCTCTGCCCGGTCGCGCCCGCCCAGCGCTGCAGCTTGAGCAGCTCGACCTGCAGCCGCAGCTCCTGCACCTCGGACTCCGCGCGGCCCATCAGCCCGTCGTAGGGGTGGTCCTCGCGCCACGTCTCCGGCCGCCGTCCCGGGGCCCGGCGGCCGGCGCCCACGTCCGCACCGGGACGCGGGCGAGGGACGGGCGCGGCGGCGCGGTGCACCGGCGGGCGCTCCGGCACCTCCGGCCCGGGCAGCCGCAGCAGCTCGAGCGGCACCCAGACCACGCGCGGCGCACCGGCGACGTCTACCCGGACCCGCACCCGGCAGCGGCCGGCCCCGTCGTGCCGCCAGCCGAGCACCCCGGCCGGGAGCCAGGCGCCGTCGAGGTGCAGCTCCGCCGGCTGGGGGTGCGCCAGGGAGGCGACCCGGTGCTCCTCCCCTGCCATGCGCAGGACGCTAGGAGCCGCGACGGCGCGTCCCCGGCAGGCGGGATGACGAAGTCCGGCCGCCGTCGCTGTCGAAGACGGCCCACCCACCGGCCCCGGGAACGACGGACGCCGCCGGGGCGGGTGCCCCGACGGCGTCGGTGTCGTGCGTCTGGGTGGAGCTGAGGGGATTCGAACCCCTGACCCCCTCGATGCGAACGAGGTGCGCTACCGGACTGCGCTACAGCCCCTGACTGCGGGGGAAAGACTACCGCCCGCGCCCCCGGGTGCCACCGGCGGGGGTGGCACCCGAGGGTCTCGGTGCTCTCAGCCGTTGACCACCCGCGGCTGGTAGAGGTCGATGTCGGCGAACCCGATGTCGTCGTCGTCCAGGCCGACGACGGCGCTGTCCTGCCAGCCGGCGGGCACCGGGCGGGCGGCGACCACGCGGGCCGGGCGCAGCGGGTGCACCGGCGCCAGCGGCAGGCTCGGGTGCGGCAGGCCGACGGTCGGGTGCACCGGCTCCTCGGTGAGGACCGGCGCCTCGATCGGCCCGGCCACCATCGGCTCGGCCACGCGGGGCGCCGGCCGGGGCACGGGCCGGGCGGCGGCACGGGCGGCACGGCGGGCGGCGGCGCGCTCGCGGCGGGCCGCGGCGCGCAGGACCACCAGGTAGCCGACCAGCGCGACGTCGAGCAGCCCCTGGGCCACCCACAGCCACGGCGTGAGGGTCAGCGCGCCGACCAGCGCCAGCAGCGTGAGCGCCACCAGCCCGGCGAGCGTGCGCCGCCGGACGGCGTGCACGTCGATCCGCAGCTCGCCGGTCTGCCGGAGGAACTCGCGGTCGACCGCGACGCGCTCCGTCTCGGCCGAGCGGACCGGGTCACTCCCCCGCCGGCGCTGCAGCGTCCGGCCCGGAGTGACCTCCGCGCGGGTCGCCGAGGCGTCGCCGCGGGTCACCACCATCGGCACCAGCACGACGAACCACAGCACGACCAGCGCGGCCAGCAGGACGCCTGACCCCATCGAGAACACCACCCGTCACACGAGTCACTTGCCGCGGGAGGTTATGCAGGTCGCTGCCCACATCGAGGGAGGCGCGCGGCGTGTCGCGCGAGTGTCGTGTGACGGGAGTGGCCGCGGCAGCGGCGTGTCGACATGGAGTCGAACGGACACCGGGCGTGCGCGTGCTAGTGGCGGGGCGCGCGCGAGGCCCAGACGGCGACCACGCCGCGCGGGGAGTCCTCGGCCAGCAGCGCGTAGGACAGGTGGTCGCGCCAGTCGCCGTCGATGTCGAGGTAGCGGCGCAGCAGTCCCTCGCGGGTGAACCCGAGCCGCTCGACGAGGCGCTGGCTGGGCCCGTTCTCCGGGCGGATGTCGGCCTGCAGCCGGTGCAGTCCGCCGGGGCCGAAGGCGTGGTCGCAGACGAGGGCCACCGCCAGCGACGCCATCCCGCGCCCGGCCACCGACCGGTCGATCCAGTAGCCCAGCGACCCCGACCGCAGGGCGCCGCGGACGATGTTGTCCACCGTCACCTGCCCGGCCAGCCGGCCCTCGACGCGGACGGCGAAGGGCATCGACGTCCCGGCCCGCGCCCGGCGGGCGACCGAGCGGCGCATCACGCGGTAGGCCGCCGGCGTGTGCCGGACCGACCAGGCCACCCCGGCCGATGGCTCCCACGGCCGCAGCCAGGACTCGTTGGCCAGCCGCAGCCGGCTCCACTCGGCGGCGTCGCCGCGTCGCAGCGGGGCGAGCTCGACCGGTCCGTACGCCAGCCGGGCCGGCCAGCCCGGGTGCTGCACCGGGTCCAGCTCAGCCGCCCAGCAGCAGGGGCATGACCGTCACGAGCCCGCCCTCGGCGACCTCCGTGACGTCCTCGTCGACGACGATCAGGCAGTTGGCCCGCGCCATGCGCGCCAGCATCGCCTCGTCGCCGTCGCCGAGCGGCTCGACGACGTAGCCGCCGTCGGGGTGGCGCATGACCTGGCCGTGCAGGTACTGCCGGTAGCCCAGCGGCGAGACCAGCCGCTCGGCGCTGATCGCCTGCACGGTGCGGCGGAACAGCTGGCGCTTGCCCAGCATCGAGCGGATCGCCGGGCGCACGAAGACCTCGAAGGACACCAGCGCGGCCACCGGCTCGCCGGGCACGCAGATGACCGGGACCTCGTCGCGGCCCAGCCGGCCGAAGCCCTGGACGGGTCCGGGGTGCATCGTCACCTGACGGAAGCGCATCGGCCCGAGCTCGGCGAGCACCTCCTGCACCATGTCGCCGTCGGTGGCGAACGTGCCGGCGATCAGGACCAGGTCGCTGCGCAGCAGCTGGCTCTCCAGCACCTCGGTCAGCCGGCGGCGCTCGGTGGGCAGGATCCCCCACCGGTAGGCGGCCGCGCCGGCGTCGCGGGCGGCGGCGGCCAGCGCGTAGGTGTTGACGTCGACGACCTGCCCGGGCGTGGGCTGCGCGGTGATGTCGACCAGCTCGGTGCCGGCGGAGAGCACCGCGACCCGCGGCCGGGGCCGGACCTGCACGCGGTCGCGGCCGACGGCGGCCAGCAGGCTGATCTGCGCCGGCCCGATCGGGGTGCCCAGGCGGACGGCGACGGTGCCGGGCGAGACGTCGTCCCCGGCGCGGCGCACGTAGCCGCCGGCCTCCGGCCCGCCGTGGACCTGCACCCGCACCACGCCGCGGTCGGTCCACACGGCCGGGACGACGACGTCGGCGCCGGCCGGCAGCATCGCCCCGGCGCTCACCTTCTGCGCGAGGCCGGGCGCCAGCGCCGTCGGGCCGGCCGCCCCCGCGACGGTCTCCCCCACGACGGCGAGCTCGACGGGCGCGTCGGGCGTGGCCGCGGCGACGTCCTCGGCCCGGGCGGCGTAGCCGTCGAGCGCGGCCTGGTCGAAGGCCGGCAGCGCGCGGGCGCTGACCACCTCCTCGGCGCACAGCAGGCCCTGGGCGTCGAGGACGGCGAGCTCGATCGGCTCCGGCTGCGGGACCGCGGCGAGGATCTCGTCGAGGTGCGTCTCCACCGTGCGCAGCACCGGCGTCTCGGGCTCCGGGGCCGGCGGCGGCGGGAGGGCCGCGCCGCGGTCGATCGCGGCGGTGGCGTGCACCGGCAGCCGCGGGGACGTCGGCGGGTCCAGGGTGGCCCCGCTGCGGAGGTCCAGCGCCGTCGTGTCCCGTCCGCCGTGCGTGCCGTTCTCGCTCATCGCTGTGATCGTCCCCCCTGCGGGGAGCGCCTCAGGCCTGCGACGCGCCCTCGGCGGGCAGGTCGGCCACGAACTCCGTCAGCCAGGAGCGCAGCGCGGGGCCGAGGTCCTCGCGCTCGGAGGCCAGCCGGATGACCGCCTTGAGGTAGTCGAGCTTGTCGCCGGTGTCGTAGCGGCGGCCGTCGAAGACCACGCCGTGCAGCGGGTGCCCCCGCTCGACCAGCGTGGCCAGCGCGTCGGTCAGCTGGATCTCCCCGCCGCGGCCGGGCGCGGTCTCGCGGAGCACCGCGAAGACCTCGGGGGCGAGCACGTAGCGGCCGATGATCGCCAGGCTGCTCGGCGCCTCGTCGACCGGCGGCTTCTCGACCAGACCGGTGATCGTCACGACGCCCTGCTGCGTGTCCTCCTGGATCGCGACCGCGCCGTACTTGTCGATGTTCTCCCGGCCGACGTCGAGCAGCGCGATCACCGATCCGCCGTGCTCGGCCTGGACGGCGAGCATCTGCTCGAGCAGGTGGTCGCGGGCGTCGATCAGGTCGTCGCCGAGGAGGACGGCGAAGGGCTCGTCGCCGACGAAGGCCGCGGCCTGCAGGACCGCGTGGCCCAGGCCCCGGGCCTCGCCCTGCCGCACGAAGTGCACCTGGGCGACGTCGGTGGACTCCTGGACGGCGGCCAGCCGGCCGGCGTCGCCCTTCTTCTCCAGCGCCGTCTCGAGCTCGGGGGTGCGGTCGAAGAAGTCCTCGATGGCGGCCTTGTTGCGGCCGGTGACCATGAGCACCTCGGCGAGACCGGCGCGGGCGGCCTCCTCGACGATGTACTGCAGCGCCGGGCGGTCCACCACGGGCAGCAGCTCCTTGGGCACCGCCTTGGTGGCGGGGAGGAACCGCGTCCCCATCCCCGCGACGGGGATGACGGCCTTGCGCGCCGCACGCGGCGTCGGGGTCGACATGGTCGGGGAGCCTAGCCAGAGCCCGCCGGGCACCACCTCCAGCACTAACCTCCGAGGGTGACCTCCGCGCAGGGCGCCGAGCCCGCCAAGGCCGCGCTGCGCGAGGCACTCACCGCCCGCCGCCGCACGCGGTCCTCCGCCGAGCGGGCCGCCGCGGCCGCCGCGGTCGCCTCCGCGCTGCTGCAGCGCCTGGCCCGGGTCCGGGTGCTGGCCGCCTTCGCCCCCGACGACACCGAGCCCGGCCACGGCCGGCTGCCGGCCGCCTTCACCCAGCTCGGCGCGCGGGTGCTCCTGCCGGTCGTCCCCGACTCCGGCGCCGAGCTGCGCTGGGCGGTCGACACCGGCCGGCTGGCGCCGGGCCGCTTCGGGCTGCCGGAGCCGGTCGGCCCGCGGCTGGGCCCGACGGCGATCGGCACGGCCGACGTCGTGATCGTGCCGGCGCTGGCCGTCGACGCCCAGGGCATCCGGCTGGGCCGCGGCGGCGGGTACTACGACCGCGCCCTGCTGCACGCCCGGCCGGGCGCCGTCGTCGTGGCGCTGGTCTTCGACGACGAGTTCGTCAACCGGCTGCCGGCCCTCGAGCACGACCGCCCGGTGACCGCCGTCGTCACCCCGTCCGGCGGCTGGCAGGAACTACCCGCCGGTAGGTGACACGGTGGGCGGGCCCGTCGACGCCGACGAGAGGAGCCCGCTGGTGTCCCCCGAGATCGTCACCATCCTCGCGCTGGTCGTGATCTTCGCGATCGCCACGTTCCTGCCGATCAACATGGGGGCGCTGGCCTTCGTCGCGGCCTTCGTCGTCGGGACGCTCTCGGTCGGGTTGACGACCGACGAGATCCTCGCGGGCTTCCCCTCGGAACTGGTCCTGACCCTCATCGGGGTCACCTACCTGTTCGCGATCGCGCAGAACAACGGGACGGTCGACCTGCTGGTGCGGGGGGCGGTCCGGCTCGTCGGCGGCCACGTCGCGGCCATCCCCTGGATCATGTTCTTCGTCACCGCGGCGCTGACGGCGATCGGCGCCCTCTCCCCCGCCGCGGTCGCGATCATCGCGCCGATCGCGCTCACCTTCGCTGCGAGGCACGGGATCAGCCCGCTGCTGATGGGCATGATGGTCATCCACGGCGCCCAGGGGGGCGGCTTCTCCCCCATCAGCGTCTACGGCGTCACGGTGAACGACATCGTGGAGGAGGCCGGCCTGCCGGACAGCTCGATCCAGGTCTTCCTCGGCAGCCTCTTCTTCAACCTGGCGATCGCCCTGGTGCTGTTCTTCGTGCTGGGCGGCCGGAAGCTGCTGGGGCGGAAGGTGGCGGCCGCGCCCCTCGAGCACGTCGAGCACTCCCACGGCACCCTGGTCCGGGGCCACGGTGCCGCCCCGGGTCCGGGGGTCGGCGGCGACGACGACGAGCACATCCACCCCGACGTCCCCCAGCCGGTGCGCCTGGAGCAGATCCTCACGCTGATCGGTCTGGCGGTCGTCGCGGTCCTGGCGCTCGTCTTCGACCTCGACATCGGGTTCGTCTCGATCACCGTCGCCGTCGTCCTGGCGCTGTTCTCCGCGCAGCAGCACAAGGGAGCGGTCACCCAGATCAGCTGGAGCACCATCCTGCTGATCGCCGGCGTGCTCACCTTCGTCTTCGTGCTGCAGGAAGCGGGCACGATCGAGTACGTCGGCGAGGCGGTCACCGGGATCGGCGCGCCGCTGCTCGTGGCCCTGCTGCTCTGCTACATCGGCGCGGTGGTGTCGGCGTTCGCGTCGTCCGTCGCGATCATCGCCGTGGCCATCGCGCTGGCCGTGCCCTTCCTCCAGGCCGGGGACATCGGGGCCGTGGGCGTGGTGGTCGCCCTGTCCGTGTCCTCGACCATCGTCGACGTGAGCCCGTTCTCGACGAACGGCGCGCTGGTGCTGGCCAACGCGCAGGACGTGGACAGGGACCGCTTCTACAAGCAGATCCTGGCCTACTCCGGGATCGTCGTCACCGCCGGACCGCTCCTGGCCTGGCTGGTCTTCGTCGTCGTCCCGAGCTGGCTCTAGACCGGACCAGGGAGACTGGACCCATGACCGGACCGCTCGACGGGATCCTCGTCGTCGACCTGACCCGCGCCCTCGCCGGGCCGCACGCCGCGATGATGCTCGGCGACCTCGGCGCCCGGGTGATCAAGGTGGAGAACCCCGGCGGCGGGGACGACACCCGCGGCTGGGGGCCGCCGTTCGTCCAGCCGGACTCCGGCGACCGGGAGTCGACGTACTTCCTGTCGGCCAACCGCAACAAGGAGTCGGTCACCCTCGACCTGAAGGACGACGCCGACAAGGAGCTGCTGCGCGAGCTGGTCCGGCGCGCCGACGTGCTCCTGGAGAACTTCCGCCCCGGGACGCTGGAGCGCCTCGGCTTCGGCACCGCCGTCCTCGCCGAGCTCAACCCCCGGCTGGTGACCCTGTCGATCAGCGGCTTCGGCCACGACGGACCCGAGGGCGGACGGGCCGGCTACGACCAGATCGCGCAGGGCGAGGCCGGGCTGATGTCGCTGACCGGCCCGGGCCCGGACGACCCGCAGCGGGTCGGCGTCCCGATCGGCGACCTGCTCGCCGGCATGTACGGCGCCTACGGCGTGCTCGCCGCGCTGCACGAGCGGGAGCGGACCGGCCGCGGCCAGGTGGTGCGCACGTCGCTGCTGGCCGCCGTCGTGGGCGTGCACGCCTTCCAGGGGACGGCGTGGACGGTGGGCGGGCAGGTCGGCCGCGCGCAGGGCAACCACCACCCCTCGATCGCGCCGTACGGCCTGTTCCACTGCAAGGGCGGCAGCGTGCAGCTGTCCTGCGGGTCGGAGGGGCTGTGGCGGCGGCTGTGCGCCGAGTTCGGCCTGGACGCCGAGGCGCCGGGCCTGGCCACCAACGGCGAGCGCGTGGGCAACCGGCAGCAGGTGATCGAGCTGCTCGAGCGCACCTTCGCCGACGTCGACGCCGAGACGCTGCTCGCCCGGCTGGCCGCCGCCGGCGTCCCGGCGGGCAAGGTCCGCACGATCGACGAGGTCTACGGCTGGGACCAGACGCTGTCGCAGGGGCTGCTGGTCGACGTCGAGCACGCCACGCTGGGCCGGCTGCAGCTGCCCGGCCCGCCGCTGCGCTTCTTCGCCGCCGGTCCCGACGGCGAGACCGAGACGACCCGCCGCGAGCACGCCGCTCCCCCGGTGCTGGGCGGCTCCGACGCCGAGATCCGCGCCTGGCTGGGGCAGTGAGCGAGCTCGCGAGCTCACCGATCAGCACAGCAGCCTGGCTCACTGGTCCGACGAGCGCCAGCGAGGAGGCCGCGTGAGCCGGCGGCTCGACGCCCGGACGCTGCGCGACCTCGTCCTCGACCCCGGCTCCTGGACCAGCTGGGACGCCCCGGTCGGCCCGCGCGACGTCGCCCCGGACTACGCCGCCGACCTGCGCGCCGCGGCCGAGCGCAGCCGGCAGGACGAGGCCGTCGTCACCGGTGAGGGCACGCTGCGTGGCCGGCGGGTGGCCGTCGTCGCCGGGGAGTTCGGCTTCCTGGCCGGCTCGATCGGGGTGGCGACGGCGGAGCGGCTGGTGTCGGCCGTGGAGCGGGCCACCGACGAGGGGTTGCCGCTGCTGGCCGCGCCGGTGTCGGGCGGCACCCGCATGCAGGAGGGCACGGTCGCCTTCCTGCAGATGATCGGCATCACCGCCGCGATCGCCCGGCACAAGGCCGCGGGCCTGCCCTACCTGGTCTACCTGCGCGACCCCACCTTCGGCGGCGTGCTCGCCTCGTGGGGGTCGACCGGGCACGTGACGATCGCCGAGCCCGGCGCCGCGGTCGGCTTCCTCGGCCCGCGGGTGTACGAGGCGCTCTACGGCGAGCCGTTCCCGGCGGGCGTGCAGACCTCCGACCACCTCGCCGAGCTCGGGCTCATCGACGCCGTCGTGCCGCACGAGGACGTCGCCGACCTCGCCGACCGGGCCCTGTCGGTGCTCTCGGCCCGGCGGACGTGGCACGTCGACGTCCGCGACGCCGAGCGGCCCCGCCCCGACGACGGCACCGAGACCGACGACCCCGAGGACGGCCGCAGCGCGTGGGACGTCGTCACCTCCTCGCGGCGGCGCGACCGGCCGGGCGTGCGGCGGCTGCTGCGGACGGCGGCCACCGACGTCGTCGGACTGTCGGGCACCGGCGCCGGCGAGAAGGACCCGGGCCTGCTGCTGGCGCTGGCCCGCTTCGGCGGCGCGCCGTGCGTCGTCCTCGGGCAGGACCGGCGCGGGCAGTCGATGTCGGCGCCGCTGGGCCCGGCGGCGCTGCGCGAGGCCCGGCGCGGGATGCGCCTGGCCGCCGAGCTGCACCTGCCGCTGGTCACGCTCATCGACACCCCGGGCGCGGCGCTGTCGGTCGAGGCCGAGGAGGGCGGGCTGGCCGCGGAGATCGCCCGCTGCCTGGAGGACCTGGTGACGCTCAGGGCGCCGACGCTGGCGGTGCTGCTGGGCCAGGGCACCGGCGGCGGGGCGTTGGCGCTGGTCCCGGCCGACCGGGTGCTGGCCGCGGCGAACGGCTGGCTGGGTCCGCTGCCGCCGGAGGGCGCCTCGGCGATCGTGCACCGCACCACCGACCGGGCGGCGGAGATGGCCGCCGCGCAGGGCGTGCGGGCCACCGACCTGTGGCGGGCCGGGATCGTCGACCGCGTGGTGCCCGAGCGGCCCGACGCCGCCGACGAGCCGGTCGAGTTCTGCCGCCGGCTGGGGCGGGTGCTCGGCGAGGAGCTGGCCGGGCTGCTCGGCCGCGACGACGCCGAGCGGCACCGCAGCCGGCTGCACCGCTACCGCCGCCTGGGGCGCTGACGGCCCGCAGCACGATCAGGTGACCTGATCGTGCTGCGTCCTGGCTCAGTGTCGACGGTGAGCCAGGACGCGCGGTGGTGAGCCAGGACCGGCGGCTCAGGCCGCGGCGACCGCCGGCGCCAGACCCCACGCGGCGGCGACGAGCTCGAGGCTGCGCACCCGCTCGGCCACCCCGTGGGTGGAGGCCGACAGCATCAGCTCGTCGGCGCCGGTGGCGGCGGCCAGCTCGCGCAGCCGGTCGGCGACCTGCGGCGGGTCCCCGACGACGGCGTTGCCCGGCATCCCCTCGGCGGCCGCCCGCTCGGGGTCGACCTGCGCCTCCTCGAGGCTGGGCACGGGGCGCAGCCGGTTGGTGCGGATGGCCAGGCGCATGAGCTGGCCGGGCAGCGCGAGCCGGCGGGCCTCGTCCTCGGTGTCGGCGGCGAGCACGTTCGCCGTCACGACCGTCCAGGGCCGCTGGAGCACCGGGGAGGGGCGGAAGGACTCCCGGTACAGCTCGACGGCGGCCTGCACGTTCGGCCCGCCGAAGTGGTGGGCGAAGGCGAAGGGCAGCCCGAGCGCCCCGGCGAGCTGGGCGGAGAAGCCGCTGGAGCCCAGCAGCACGACCTCCGGCGCCGACGTCGGGGCCGGCGTGGCGGAGAAGTGCTCGGCCAGCCCGCCCTCGACCCGCCGGTCGCCGAGCAACCCGAGCAGGTCGAGGAGGTGCTGCGGGAAGTCGTCGGCGCTGAGCGCCGCGGGGTCGCGGCGCAGCGCGATCGCGGTGTGCGCGTCGGTGCCGGGCGCGCGGCCGATGCCGAGGTCGATCCGGCCCGGGTGCAGGGCCTCGAGCAGGGCGAACTGCTCGGCGACGACGAGCGGGGCGTGGTTGGGCAGCATGACGCCGCCCGAGCCGACGCGGATGCGGTCGGTCACCGCGGCCAGGTGCGCGATGAGCACCGGCGGGTTGGTGCTGGCCACCGCCGGCATGTTGTGGTGCTCGGCCACCCAGATGCGGGTGTAGCCGAGCCGGTCGGCGGCCTGCGCCACGCGGGTCGTAGCGGCGAGGGCGTCGGCGGTGGACTGCCCCGTGCCGACCGTGGCCAGCTCGAGGACGGACAGCGGCAGGGGCGCGGACTCGGACATCATCAGCGGCAACACCGCCGGGACCTCCCCGGCTTCCCGGAGGAGGACCCGTGCGCGATCCCGGCGTCGACACCCTGCTGGCCGGCTCGGACCATGCGATGGTCCCGGCCGTGCAGCGGCTGCGGACCGCGCTGCTCGACGACGTCGACGGGCTCTCCGAGCACGTGAAGTGGCGCTCCCCGACGTTCCTCCACGGCGGCGCGGACCGGCTGACGGTGGACCTGTCGCGGGCCGGCCGGGCGGTGCTGGTGTTCCACCGCGGGGCGCGGGTGCGCGCGGACTTCACCTTCGCCGACCCCACCGGCCTGATGGGGTGGCGCGGGCCCGACCGCGCGCTGGTCACCTACACCGACGCCACGGCCCTCGACGCCGCCGTCCCGGTGCTGACCGGGCTGGTCCGGGACTGGGTGCGGGCCTAGGGGACGTCCCCGCCGTGGGCGACCCGGCGGCTGCTGTCGGGGTCGAGCGCCTCGACGACGGTCTCGAGGACCTCGCGCAGCGCCTCGGTCTGCTCGGCGGTCAGCGGGTCGAACAGCGCGGCGCGGACGGCGTCGACGTGCCCGGGCGCCACGCTGCGGACGAGGTCCCAGCCGGCGTCGGTGAGCACGGCGAGGTTGCCGCGGCCGTCCTCGGCCGAGCGCTCCCGGCGCACCCAGCCGCGGTCCTCCAGCCGCGCGACGGTGTGCGAGAGCCGGCTCTGCGACTGGTTGGCCCGCCGCGCCAGGTCGCTCATCCGGCGGCTGCGGCCGGGCGCCTCGGACAGCATCGCCAGGACGACGTAGGCGGCGTGGGAGAGGCCGGCGTCGCGCTGGAGCTGGGCGTCGAGCTCGCGCGGGAGCAGCTCGGCCAGGGTCAGCCAGGCCCGCCAGGCCCGCTGCTGCGTGTCGTCCAGCCAGCGCGCGGTCACGCGGCGACGGTACCGGCGCGTCGTCACCCCGATGCGCTGTCTGCCACCTGACCTGGTGGTACGCACTGTGAGCGGCCGACCACCGCGTGACACCCGTCGGGGGGACGGGTGACACCCGCCAGGACTGTGAGCTGATCCACCGTTGACGCTCCGTCACCGGCGACTGAGGGTGTCCAGCGGCCGGATCGACCGGCCGACCAGCGAACGGAGACCTCGTGCCCCACGGCAACACGCCCGCCCCCACTCCCCCCGGCGGCCGGCGCGACGCCTTCGCTCCCCTGCTCGACAACCCCCTCGCCGCCCTCTTCCGCGAGCACGACCGCGCGGGCGTGGCCACGCACGGCGTCCCCACCGGCGGAGCCCCCGAGCCGATCACCGTCTACGACGACGGCGTCCCGCGGGTGAACCTGGGCAGCAACAACTACCTCGGCCTCGCCGGCGACCCGCGGGTCGTGGAGGCCGCCGTCGACGCCGTCCGCCGGTTCGGCACGAGCACCTCGGGCAGCCGCGTCCTCAACGGCACCACCCGGCTGCACCTGCAGCTGGAGGAGGAGCTGGCCGACCACTACGGCGTCGAGGCGGCGGTGCTGACCTCCTCGGGCGTCAACGCCAACGTCGCGCTGCTCTCCACCGCGGGCGGCCCCGGCGACGCGCTGCTGGTCGACGCGCACGCCCACGCCAGCGTGCACGCCGGGGCGGCCGCCAGCCGCGGCACCGTCGTGCGGTTCCGGCACAACAGCCTCGAGTCGCTGGCGCAGCGGCTGGACCGGCTCGACCCGCGGGCCGGCGCGGTCGTCGTCGTCGACGGGGTCTACTCGATGACCGGCGAGACCGCGCCGCTGGCCGGGCTCGCCGACCTGTGCGCCGCGTACGGCGCGCGCCTGGTGGTCGACGAGGCGCACGGCCTCGGCGTGCTCGGCGAGCGGGGCCGCGGCGCGGCCGAGCACTGCGGCGTCCTCGACCGGGTCGACGCCGTGACGCTCGCCTTCAGCAAGTCGCTGGCCAGCGTCGGCGGTGCGGTGCTGACGTCGCGGGCGGTGGCCGACGGCATCCGCGCCAGCGCCATGCCCTACGTCTTCAGCGCCGCCAACGAGCCGGCCGGCGTCGGCGCGGCCCTCGCGGCGCTGCGCATCCTCCGCGCGGAGCCCGAGCGCCGCGACCGGCTGCGCGAGAACGGCGCCCGGCTGCGCGTCGAGCTCTCGGTGGCCGGCACCCCGCCCCTGTCCGGCAGCGGCGCGGTCATCGCCGTCCCGACCGGCAGCGAGGAGGCGACCGCCGCGGCGTGGCGGGCCGCCTACGAGTCCGGCGTCTACTGCAATGCGGTCGCCTACCCGGCCGTGCCGCGCGGGCAGGGGGTGCTGCGGCTGTCGGTGATGGCCACGCACACCGCCGAGCAGCTGCAGGCGGCCGCGGGCTCGGTGGCCGCGGCGGTCCGGTCGACCCGGGACGCGCAGGTGTCCGAGGAGGTCAGCGGGCGGCTCGCCGTCGCCTGACCGGCGCGGCCCCCGTCAGCGCGGGGTCGAGGCCTGCGGGCGGAACGGCGCGCCGTGGCCGGGGACGACGAGGGTGGCCAGGCCGAGCACGCGCTCGCGCTGCTGCCGCAGCTGCTCGCGGTCGGGGGCGTACGGGTCGTCGGCGGGGCCCTCGCCGGTCCACCACAGGTGGGTCAGCGCCACGACGTCGTCGGGCGTGCCCACCAGCGTCGTCACGTCCTGCGGGGTGTGCCCGGGCGTGGCCAGCAGCCGCACCGACGGCGTCAACTCGACCCCGTCGGCCGGACGGCGGATGAAGACGTCACCCTCGATGACCGACTGGAAGTCGTGCACCGGCACCACCGGGAACAGCGCGATGTTCACGGTGTGGTCGAGGTGGTGGTGGCTGACGACGACGTCGGTGACGTCCCCGGGTGCGACGCCGAGGTCGCGCAGCGGGCGCAGCAGCAGGTCGCGGTCGGCCACCATCCCCGGGTCGACGACGACCACCCGCCCGGCGTCGCGGACGAGGGTCACCGTGCCGGCGACGTTCGGCAGCCGGGCGTACCCCTCGACGAGGACGTCGACGCGGGCGGTGCGGGCGAGGTCGGCCATGAGCGCGACCGTAGGGCGGCCGCGGTCCTCCCGCAGGAGGGCGACCCGCACGGACCACGTCCTCAGCGGATCGCCGTCACCGCGGTGAGCGCAGCGCCGGCGGGACCGATCCGCTCCGGCGGGTCCGGCTGCAGGCCCGCCTCGCGGATCTGCCCGAGCAGCAGGTCGACGGCGGGCAGCTCCATGCGGCCCTCCTGCGCCCGCAACAGCAGGTCCAGGTGCCGGCTGAACAACTGCGGCCTCGCCACGGTGGTGACGACCACGAGGGCGCCACCGGGCGCCAGCAGACGGGCGACCGCGCTCAGCAACTCCACCCGCTCGTCGAGCGGCACGTAGTAGACGACATTGGCGAGCAGGGCCAGGTCGATGCGGTCGGTGAGGGCGCCGGGGCGACCGGCGGCGAGCACCGTCCGGATGTCGACCGCCTCGACACCGGCCCGGTCGGCCAGGCCCCGCTCGCTCAGGGTGCGCCGGGCCAGCGCCGCGGCGTCGGGGTCGACGTCCACACCGATGCCGGTGGCGTCCGGAGCGGCCTCGAGCATCGCCGCGAGGTGGAGGCCGGCACCGCATCCGATGTCGAGCACCCGGCGCGGCCGGCGCTCGCGGACCGTCCGGGTGAGCAGATCGTGGAGCAGCGGCTCCAGGACGGCGGAGAGCCGGGCGATGACCCCGGCCTGCTCCTCGACGTCACGGCGTCGCGGGCCGCCGGAGAGCAGCGGTCGCAGCTCCCGGTAGAGCCCGGTGTGGTAGCCGCCGAAGCCCTCGTAGACGGCCCGCACCCGGTCGTCATCGACGACCGCTCGACCGGCCCTGGTGAGCGCCCACGAGCCCTCGCCCGTGATGAACCCCGCCGCCGCCAGCACGCGGAGGTAGGCCGCCAGCAGGTCGGGATCGGGCACACCCAGGCGGTCGGCCAGTGCGGCGGTGCTGACCGGCCCCCCGACGAGCGCGTCGAGCACCCCGAGCTCGGCGGCCGCCGCGACCACCTGCAGGCGGACCGCCGCCTGCCCGTCCCGCGCCGCCCGCAGCAGCGCGCGGAGGTTCCCGCTGCGCAGCACCTCGGCCAGCACTCCCGGGTTGGGCATCCTCGCCATCGAGCACCCCCTCGGCGAAGGGCGACGGTAACGCACCCCGACCGCCCGGTCCGCGGTCCTGCCGGACCAGCTGCAGCCGGCATCCCGGCACCGCGATCGCACGCCCGATCCCCGCGATGGTGACACTCGGCAACACACGTGGACGCCGGGCCCGGGCCTGGCGCATGATTGGCAGTCGAGGTCCCCGAGTGCCAGCCTCCGCCGGCGCCCGGCCCCGCCCCACCCCCGCTCGACCAGGAGTGCCACACCGTGCCCACGTACCAGTACGTCTGCACCAACCCCGAGGGCAAGCACCACTTCGAGGTGGTGCAGTCCTTCACCGACGCGGCCGTGGCCGAGTGCCCGACCTGCGGCGCCCCGGTGCGCAAGGTCTACGGCTCGGTCGGTGTGGTCTTCAAGGGCTCGGGCTTCTACCGCACCGACAGCCGCTCCAGTTCCTCGGCGAGCGAGACGGCGACGAGCACCTCGTCCTCCTCGGACTCGACGCCCGCGAGCACGTCCTCGTCGTCGTCGTCGTCGTCGTCGAAGGAGTCCTCGAGCAGCTCGTCGTCGTCCTCCTCGGGCGGCGGCAGCAAGGCCGCCGGCAGCTGAGCCCGGGCCGTCCACAGCCGGACGGCCGCTCCACAACCGCTGCGCCCCGGGTCCCCGGGGGCCGCGCGGCGGTGAACCTGGGCCGGTGGTCCGCCTCCGCCGCCCCCGCTCCCCCGCCACCCTGCTGCGCCGGTGCCTCGCGGCGGCGCTCGCCGTGGGCGCCCTCGTGCTGGCCCTGCGCCCGCCGCCGGCACCTGCGACGCCACCGCCTCCCGGCACGCCGGTCGTCACCGCCGCCGCCGACCTGACGGCGGGCACCGTGCTCACACCCGACCTGCTGCGGACCGTCGAGCTGCCGCCCGCGGCGGTCCCCGCCGGCGCCGCCGCCGACCCGGCGTCGCTGGAGGGCCGGGTGCTCGCCGCGCCGCTGCGGGCCGGCGAGCCGGTCACCGACGTCCGGCTGCTCGGCCCGGGCCTGACGGCGCTGCTCCCGCCCGGGCAGGTCGCCGCGCCGGTTCGGCTGGCCGACCTCGCCGTCGCCGGGCTGGCCGCCGCCGGGGACCGGGTCGACGTGCTCGCCACCGCGCCCGGCGCGGCCCGCGCCGAGGTCGTCGCCTCCGCCGCGCTGGTCCTGGCCGCGCTCCCGGACGACGGCGGCGGACTGCTCGTGCTGGCCGTCGACGAGGCCACCGCCGCCACTCTGGCCGCTGCGGCCACCACCGCCACGCTGACGTTGAGCCTGCCCGGGTCGCCGTGAGGGGATGGCCGGGTGCTCAGGGGCTTCAAGGACTTCGTACTGCGCGGCAACGTCGTGGAGCTGGCCGTCGCGGTCGTCATCGGCGCGGCGTTCACCGCGGTCGTCGACGCGTTCACCGACTCGTTCCTCACCCCGCTGATCGGCCTGGTGACCGGCGGCGGCGGGATGGGCGGCGAGTTCACCGTCGACGGCGAGACGTTCACCTACGGCGCGTTCGTCAGCCAGGTGGTCACCTTCGTGCTGACCGCGGCGGTCGTGTACTTCCTCGTGGTGCTGCCGATGACGCGGCTTGCCGAGCGTCGCCGCCGCGGCGCGGAGGCCGGGCCGGCGGCGCCCACGCAGGTCGAGCTGCTCGCCGAGATCCGCGACCTGCTGCGCGCCGAGCAGGCCGGCACGCGGGCTCCCTAGTCGCTGCCCCAGTGCGGCGGGCGGTCCTCGAGGTAGCGCCGGTCGGGGTCGGGCTCGTCGGGCCGCTCGCCCCAGCCGACGTCGCGGTCGTCGGGCGCCCGCTCCGCCGCCAGTACCGGCGCCGGGTCGGGGGCCTCGGTGATCGGCACGCCGAGCCCGTGGAGCACCTCGGCCGTCGGCAGCGCGGCCAGGACGGACCCGGGCACCGCGATCTTCGCCCCCCGCGTCCCCGAGCCGACGACGACGAGGTCGGCGGCGGCCACCGCGGCCTCGACCAGAACCGGCCAGGACGCCGGCAGGCCGATCGGGGTGATCCCGCCGTAGGCCATCCCGGTCTCGGCGACGGCGACGTCCTGCGGCGCGAACGACGCCTTGCGGGCGCCCAGGTGCCGGCGGACGAGTCCGTTGACGTCGGCGCGGGTGGTGGCCAGGACCAGGCAGGCGACCAGCGTGGTCTGCCCGGCCCGGCGGGCGGCCACGACGACGCAGTTGGCCGAGGCCTCGGGCGGCACGCCGTACGCCTCGGTGAACGCGGCGGTGTCGGCCAGCGCGTCGTCCACGGGCGCGACCCACGCCGGACCGCCCAGGGCGGGCAGGGCGGCCGCCACCGGGTCGCCGAGCAGGTCGGGCCGCGCGGCGGCCGGCTCCCAGGTCAGCGAGCCGAGGACGGGGGGCTGGTCGCGGGGGTCCGGCACGCCCGCGATCCTGCCCCGTGGCCGGATCCGCGCGATCGTCGGCCCGATCCCCGGCGGTGCCGCGGGCCGGTGCCGGTCAGGATGAGGGCCATGATCGGTCAGTTGCACTCCGTCGTGGTGGACGCGCCGGACGCACACGCGCTCGCCACCTTCTACGCCGAGCTGCTGGGGCTGGAGGTGAGCAAGGGCGGCCCCGGCGACGACTGGGTCGTGGTCAGCGGCCAGGGTCACCGGCTGGCGTTCCAGCAGGCACCGGACCTCGTGCCGCCGGACTGGCCCGACCCGCAGCGCCCGCAGCAGTTCCACCTCGACGTCTACGTCGCCGACATCGACGAGGCCGAGCCGGAGGTGCTCGCCCTCGGCGCCCGGAAGCTGCCCGGCGGCGGGGGCGACTTCCGCGTGTACGCCGACCCGGTGGGCCACCCCTTCTGCCTGGTGTGGGACGCGTGAGCGCCGAGCTGCCCGGCGTGGACCGGTCCTCCAGCAGCGCGTTCGTCGCCGCCACCGGCTTCGACGTCGGCGAGGTCAGCGGCACCCGGGTCACCGGCACCGTCGAGCTCGGCCCCGACCAGCACACCCCGTGGGGCGTCGTCCACGGCGGCGTCTACTGCGCGGTCATCGAGTCCGCGGCCTCGATCGGTGCCAGCGCGGCCGTGGCCGACCGCGGCCAGTTCGCCGTCGGGGTGAACAACAGCACCGACTTCCTGCGGCCGGTCACCGCCGGCCGGGTCGACGTCGTGGCGGAGCCGATCCAGCAGGGCCGCACCCTGCAGTTGTGGCTGGTGCAGCTGACCCGCGAGGACGGCAAGCTCGTCGCCCGCGGCCAGGTGCGCCTGCAGAACGTGCCGATGCCCGGGTCGTGAGCGGTGGGGGGGCGCCGTGGCCGCACCGCGGCGCCCCTCAGACGAGCGGCAGCGCGGGCTCCCGGTAGGTGGTGCCGGCCAGCGACGGCGGCAGCACGTCGGGGTCGATGACGACGGAGAACAGGGCGCGCGGGTCCTGCAGCGTGGCAGGCGGGCGGGCCGCCGCGCGGGGCACCACGTGGTCCCAGCGGGCCGGGCGCCGGTGCGGCAGGAGCTCGCGGCCGTCGAAGAGGTAGTCGCCGAGCACCTCGCCGACCAGCAGGCCGGCGCCGTGCTCGATGGGCAGGGCCACGGGGTCGCCCGGGCGGATGTCGTCGAGGAACGTCGAGAGCTGGCGCAGGTCCTTGCTGGGCCGCCGTCCCGAGATCTCCTTCGCCAGCGCCCGCAGCTCGGCCGGCGACAGGCCCGTGGCGTCGACGTCGACGCCCGACTGGGTGCCGAGGCCGACGACGCCGGCGGCCAGGCAGGCGCCGAGCTCGTTGTGCGCCCGCGGCCGGACCACCCACACCCGCGTGCCCTCGGGCTCGGGAGCCGGCGCGACCTCGTCGGGACCGGGCCAGATGTAGGGCAGGTCGTCGGGCTCGCTGCCGAACAGCGGCTGGAACAGCGGCCGGTAGAAGCCGGGGTCCTTGGCCAGCAGGTTCGACCGGTGCGACAGGTGCAGCGCGTCGTCGCCCACCCAGGAGGGCAGCAGGCCCGCGCGGGCGAGCTCGTCCTGGGAGGCGCCCTCCACGTCGGGGGCGAACTCGGCGATGAGCGTGTGCGTGCTGTCGGCGAACCCGCGCTCGCGCCAGACCTCCACCATCGCCAGGCCGTAGACCACCAGCGCCGCCGTCCGCCCGCGCCACATGTGCACGACCGGGTGCGAGGCCCAGCCGTAGTCGGGCAGCTCGAGCGCGCGCAGCACCTGCAGCGTCTCCACGCGCTGCTTGCCCAGCCGCGGCGAGTCCAGCAGCCGCGCGCTCTCCTCGAAGTCGGCCACCGGCAGGAAGGTCTGCATCGCGGGGCTTCCTGCCCGGGCCGGCGCCCGGTCAACCGCCGAGGGCCTCCAGCGCCGCCTCCCAGCGGGCGCGGCGGGCGTCGTCGTCCTGGTCCCACCAGGCCGGGCCGCGCTCCCCGAGGCCGGTCTTGGCCAGCTGCACCCGGTCGCGGGCGGCCCGCACCGCCGCGGGGTCGGTGGCGGTGCGCACCGCCGAGCGGGCGGTGCCCAGGTGCGACAGCAGGCGGGCGCGGACGTCGTCGGGCAGCGCCGGGTCGGCCTTCCGCCACCGCCGCCCGTCAACGACGATCCAGCGGCCGTCGTCGGTGTGGGTGACCTCGCGGCGGGTCACGCGCCGCAGCGGCGGGCGAGCTCGGGCAGCAGCTCGCCCAGCGGGGCGTCCACCTTGACGTCGACCTTCGCGTCACCGCGGGTGGGCCCGAGGGTGACCACGCCGACCGGGATGCCGAGCTCGGCGGCGCGCAGCACGAACCGGTAGCCGCTCATGACCGTCAGCGAGGAGCCGAGGACGAGGAGGCTGCCGGCGTCCTCCAGCATGCGGAAGCAGGTGTCCACGCGGTCGCGCGGCACCGTCTCGCCGAAGAAGACGACGTCGGGCTTGAGCGGGCCGCCGCCGCACGCGGTGCAGTCGACCATCACGAAGCCGTCGAGCACCTCGTCGGGCAGCTCGGCGTCCCCGTCGGGGTTCACCTCGGCCACGCGCGGGCCGAAGCCCGGGTTGGCCTCCCGCAGCCGGCGGTGCAGCTCCGCGCGGCCGGCGACGTCGCCGCAGGCCAGGCAGACGGTGCGGTCCAGCCCGCCGTGCAACTCGACGACGTCGCGCGCGCCGGCGGCCTGGTGCAGGCCGTCCACGTTCTGCGTGACGACGCCGCCGAGCAGGCCGGCGCGCTGCAGCCGGGCGACGGCGGAGTGCCCGGCGTTGGGCCGGGCGGCGGCCATCTGCGGCCAGCCGACGTAGCTGCGCGCCCAGTAGCGGTGCCGCCCGCGCGGGTCGCGCCGGAAGGTCTGCCAGGTCATCGGGGTGTGCCGGCGCAGCGAGCCGGTGGCGCCCCGGTAGTCGGGGATGCCGGAGTCCGTGGACAGGCCGGCGCCGGAGAGGACGAGGACGTCGCCGTCGGCGACCAGGTCGGCGAGCTCGTCGAGGCCCGCCGGGCTCGCGACGTCGGGGAGGGCGGCGGTCACCGGGCCATCGTCCTCCGCGACGGCGCGCCGTGCCGCCGCGCTCAGGTGAGCCGCCGCTCCAGCCGGCCGAGCAGGTCGTCGTACACGCGGCGCAGGCCCCGAGGGGCGAAGGTCCGCTCGAAGAAGCCGCCGACGCCGCCGGCGCCGTCCCAGGTGGTGCGCACCCGCACGGTGCTGCTGCCGGAGCCGGCGGGGGTGACGGTCCACGTGGTGACCATCGACGAGCGGGTGTCGCGCTCGACGAGGCTGCCGTCGGGCTCGGTGACCTCGACGTCCTGCTCGCGGACCCGCTTCGACGTCGCGGCGAACCGCCAGTGCACGCGGGTGCCCGAGCCCTGTCCGCCGGCCTCGACCCGGTAGTCGCTGAACTGCTCGGGCAGCACCTCCCGCCGGGTGCCCGAGTAGTCGGCGAGCGCCGCACGGACCCGCTCGGCGGGGGCGCGGACGGTGCGTTCGGCGGTGGCGACGACCTGACCCATGACCCCATCCTCCCCCGGCCGGGACAGTGGCCGACGTCACCGCGGGGACGGCGCCGTGCCGGGTACCGATGGCCGGTGCCCGTCCTCCCCCTCCGTCCACCCCTGTCCGTCGCCCGCTCCGGCCGGGGCGAGCCCCTCGTGCTCCTGCACGGCATGGGCAGCTCCCGGCGCGACTTCGCCGCCGTCGTCCCGGAGCTGTCCGAACGGTTCGACGTCCTGGCGGTGGACCTGCCGGGATCCGGGGCGTCCCCGCACCTGGAGGAGCGCCCGACCGTCGCGGCGATCACCGACGCCGTCGAGCGGACCCTCGGCGCCGAGGGCGTCGGCCGGGTGCACGTGCTGGGCAACTCGCTGGGCGCCCGGATCGCCCTGGAACTGGCCCGCCGGGGCCGCGCGCGGTCGGTGGTCGCCATCGCGCCGTCGGGGCTCAACGTGCTGCCCGAGCGCGCCTTCCAGGGCACCGGGATGGCGGTGGTTCGGGTGGTCATGCGGACGGCGGCCCCGCTGGTGGAGCCGCTGTCCCGCCGGCGGGTCGGCCGCAGCGCCATGCTCGCGCCGCTCAAGGCCCAGCCGTGGTCGACCAGCCACGAGGAGGCGCTCGGCGCCCGCGAGGGGTTCTCCGACGCCCGCGACTACTGGCGCACGCTGCTGTACGCGCTGCTGCTCGACGTGCCGCGCGGCATGGACCGCATCGCCTGCCCCGTGACGCTGGTGCAGGGCGTGGCCGACTGGATCGCCTCGGGGCAGACGGTCCGCTACCTGCCGCTGGTGCCGGGTTCCCGGTTCCGCCCGCTGGTGTGGGCCGGGCACGCGCCGCAGTCGGACCGCCCGCGGACCGTCGTGCGGCTGGTCGAGGAGACCGCGGGCCGCGCCTGCGCCGACGAGGCGCCGGAGGTCAGCGCTGCTCCTCGGCCTCGAGGTATGAGCACCGGAACCGCGCGCCGGACATCGCCTCGGTGAACCGCGCCTCCCAGGCGGGGTCGTCGGCGGAGAAGGCCGCGAAGAGCCGGTCCTCGAGCACGACCTGCGACCCGTCGGCCCCGGGCCGCCAGTGGCGCAGCAGCACCCGCGTCTCGCCGTCGACCTCCGCGTGCGCCGGCGTCCAGTGCGCCGGAGCAGGCACGGCCCGCCGCCCGGCCGACCAGGCGCCGAGACGGGTCACCAGCAGGCCGAGGACCACCAGCAGCAGCACGATCTCCACCACCGCGAGGAGCACGGTCCGACGGTAGCCACCCGGGACGCTCCGCGGGTGCCCGCGAGCCGTCCCGGTAGCCTCGTCCGGCACGCCCCGGTCGGCCTCCGCGCCGACGAGCCCCCGTAGCTCAGGGGATAGAGCATCGGTTTCCTAAACCGTGTGTCGCAGGTTCGAATCCTGCCGGGGGCACCAGCAACACCGCACGAGCGGCGTCCATCTCACCGTCGGACCCGGCGGCGACGACCGACGGTGAGGAACCCGATCGCGACGACCGCGGCAGCGAGGGTGACCACGCGGTCGACGTCGACCGCCGGCTGCCCGGTGACCGTGCCGTTGGTGATCACGATGGCGCCGGCAGGCCACGCCACGACACCGAAGCCGCCGCCCTCGCCGTGCTGATCACGTTCGTCGGCTCCCCATGGCTGGACTCCGATCCTCGGGGGCATGGAGGCGTCGGACGATCGCATGGCGGTGTCCGGCATCATCCCGGTGCCCGCGGCCGTCGATCGGTCGTCGGAGCGGCCCGCGACGCACGTCGGAGCCGGGACGGCCGGTGACCTAGGAGAGAGACTCGAGGCGCTCCTTGAGCCGTGCGAGGTTGGCCGGCATCTCCTTGCGGGCCTCGCGGCGCACGAGTAGTGGCACCAACAGCTTGCCGATGCCGTGCCCGGTGAAGTCCACGGCGATCGCCACGGTGGACCGGTCGGCGCCGAGTGGTTCGACGGTGACGTCGACCGTGGCCCGGATCGGCCCGTCGATGCCGCGCACCGCCCATGCGCGCGGCGGCTCCAGCCGCACGAGGGTGGACGTGCTGGGCCGCTCGGCCCCGCCGATGCGGCGCACCGTCACGCACCGCGCCCCGACCTCGTGACCATCCAGGTGGCCGCTGACCACACCGGCCTGCCACTCGGCGAACCGGGTCGGGTCGGTGGTGTAGGCGAAGACGTCCGCAGCCGGCCGGCCGACCTCAGCGGTCGCGACGATCGGCGGCACGTCAGCGGCCCTCGTCGAACAGGGCGGCGTACCGGTCCAGGTACAGCGGCCAGCCGGCGTCGTCGGCGATGCCGTCGCGGACGGCCTCCCACCCGGGACCGTGCCGGTCGAGGTGGCGGTGCTCGAGCTCCACCCGGGTGCGCTCGGGGGACTCGGGGATGAAGCGGATCTCGACCTCGCTGGCGTTCTCCGGGTCCGGCACCAGCTGCCAGTCCGGTCCGATGTCCCAGCTGAACACCACCCGGTCGTGCGGCTCGTAGGCCAGGATCCGCGCCCAGCGGCACTCGCTGCCGTCCTGGGCGACGTCGACGATGTGCCCGCCGACCCGCGGCTCGAAGACCGTCCTGGCGATGGGCGAGGACATGAGGTTGTGCTCGCGCGGCTTGAAGTCGCCGAAGCCGGCGGTGAACACCTCGAAGGCGCGCTGCTGCGACGCGGGCACGACGAGCCGCTTGCGCACCGCGGCGGTGGCTGTCTGGGTCATGGCTTCTCCGGTCCTGGTGCATCGGTGACGTCCTGCTGCCCGCCGGCGCTCGGTGCGTCGGCAGGTCCGGTGTCGTCGGGGGAAGCGACGGCGTCCTGGTAGCCGGCCAGAGCCCGGTTCCAGTAGGTGTCCAGCTGATCGCGCAGCGCCGCGACGCCGGTGGGGTTCAGCCGGTAGATGCGGCGAGTGCCCGCCGCCTGGTCGGTGACGAGACCTGCTTCCTTCAGCACGCGCAGGTGCTGGCTGACCGCCGGCCGGCTGATCGGCAGATCGTCGGCGAGCTCACCGACCGCTCGCGGCCGCTCTGCGAGACAGGCGACGATCGCCCGTCGGTTCGGATCACCCAGGGCACCCCACGCCTCGTCCGGTTGGTAAGTTGCCACGAACGGTAAGCTGGCACGAACGATCGGAGCCGTCAAGCGCCGCGTGCACCGGCGACACCGGTGACCAGCGCGGCCTCACCTCAGGTGACGGGCGAGGAACCGGTTCCCGGCGTCCCCCTCGAAGTGCGGGACGCCGGTGTGCCCGCCGGTGTTGGCGTGCAGCGTCTTCTCCTGCGAGCCGAGGGCGTCGAACAGGTCCAGGGCCACCTGCCGGTCGTTCCCCTCGTCGTCCCACTGCAGCAGGACCAGCAGCGGGACGGTGACCCGCCGGGCCTCCTCGAACACGGCGCGCGGCACGTAGCTCCCGGCGAAGAGGAGGGCGGCCGCGATGCGCGGCTCGACCAGCGCCAGCCGGACGCCGATGGAGATCACCCCTCCCGCGTAGCCGACCGGGCCGCCGATCCCGGGCAGCGCGAGGAGGGCGTCCAGGGCGGCCCGCCACTCCGGGACCGCCTGCTCGACCAGTGGGAGGACGAGCCGGTCGACGATCCCGTCGTCGACCGGCCGGCCGGCCTCCAGCGCCCGGCGCAGGTCGGCGCGGGCCGCCTCCGCAGCGGCCGATGGTGGCCGGTCGCCGCTCCAGGGGAGCTCGATGGTGGCCGCGGCCCAGCCCTCCGCCACGCAGTGCCGGGCCCGGGCCGCCAGCCGGGGGTACATCCGGCGCAGCCCGCCGGGGTGGCCGAGCAGGACCAGCGGGACGGGCCCGGACGCGGATGCGGGCGTCCACAGGACGCCGGGGATCCCGCCGAGGGTGAAGTCGTGCTCGAGGACGCCGTCGTCGAGGCGTCGTTCGGAGGTGAACTGCACGGTCGTGCCTCTCGGGAGTGCTGGGAACGGCGCTCCCGGACGACCTACCGCCCGACCGTGACCCCCGGGGGGAGCACCCCTGTCATCGCGATCACGGGTACCACCTCCTCGACCTCCGGCACGGCCCCGGGAACGTAGCAGCGGGCACCCGGATCCGCCGACGGCTTTCCGTGGGCACGGGAGAGGTCAGCCGCGCGGGTCGGTCCGGTCGCGCAGCAGGTCGAGGACCGGCGCGTACATGCGGGCCTTGATGGTGGCGAGGGTGGGACCCGCCCTGCCGGCCTGGACGGCGGCGAGGTCCACCGCGGTGGAGCGGACGGCGTCCTCGGCGACGGCGGAGTCGACGATGCCGGCGGCGAGGGCGTCGCCACCGCCGTAGCGGCGGGCGGTGGTCATGGCCTCGTGGGCGGTCTGCGGGGCGAGCCGGGCCTGGATGAGGGCGGACATGGCGCGGGTGAACGGGATGCCGATGTCGGCCTCGGGCAGGCACCAGAAGCCGCGGTCGGCCCGCATGACCCGCAGGTCGTGGGCGAGGGACAGCATCGCCCCAGCGGCGAAGACGTGCCCCTGCAGCGCGGCCACGGTCACCACCGGCAGCGCCAGCACCCGGGCCAGCAGCGCGTGGACGTCGCGGACGTAGTCCTCGTGCCGCTCGGGGTGGGCGCCCAGCCAGTCCAGGTCCAGGCCGTTGGAGAAGAACTTGCCGGTGGCGGCGGTCACCAGGGCGCGCGGCCCGTCGGCACGCTCCACCTCGTCGAGGGCGGCGCCGACCGCGGCCAGCCAGTCGGGGGAGAAACGGTTCTCGGTGTCGCCGAGGTCGAGGACGAAGACGTCGTCGGAACGGTCGAGCGTGGGCACGGGGACTCCTCTTCGGTGGTGGGGACGTGCTCAGGACGGCGGGCCGCAGTCGAGGACGGCGCCGACGGCGGCGGTGAGCCGGGCGCGGGTGTGCGCACGGACGCGGCCGGCGCGGATCTCGCCGAACAGCAGTGCCGCGGGCAGGCGCACCACGCAGGCGGTGACGCCGTCGACCGCGGCGGCGTCCCCGCGGTCCCAGACCGCGTGGGCGAGGTCGCGCAGGGTGGTGGCGAGCGTGGCGTCGAGTGCGCGCAGGTCCTGCGCCACCGCCGGCGCGACGGCCCCGGTGAGCAGGTCGTCCCGCTGCAGGGAGACCAGCAGCCGCGCCGCGCGCAGGTCGTCGTCGGCCAGCCGGGCCGGCGCGTCGGCCGCCGCCTGCACCGCGCGCCGGACGTCGCCGGCGGCCAGCGCCTCGTCCACGGCGGCGCGCTGCAGGGTGAGGAAGGACCGCGCGCGGCGCAGCCAGGCGGCCGCGACAACGGTCTCCAGCGAGCCGAAGGCGTGGTAGACGCTGCCGTTCGAGGCACCGGACCGCTCGGCCAGGGCGCGGATGGTCAGCTGCGCGCGGCCGTGCTCGACGAGGAGGTCCTCGGCGGCGTCCAGGACGGCGTCCGGGGAGTGGACGCGGGGCCGGGGCACGGGCGACCTCCTCCTCCGGCCGGATGGGACCCTCGGAGCGTAGTGGAGCGTTCGCTCTACTACATCCGGGTACCCCGCGGGCATGGCACTGCGCAACGCGGCGGTCGCGGCCGCCGGACAGTGGACCGACCCCGACGACGGGATCCGCTACCCCAGCGGCGAGGTGCACGCCTGGGAGCGGGGGCGCAACGAGACGGCCTGCGGCCTGTCGCTGTCCCGCTCCCGGCTGGCCCGCTTCCCGCACGTGAGCTGGGCCGACGTCCAGCCCGAGTCCGGCCGGCACGCGGAGGAGGTCGCCGCCGTGTGCCGCCGCTGCGCCGCCGCGCTCGGCGCGCGTCGCGACGACCGCGGCTGGACCCGCACGAACCCCCGCCCCTGAGCTTGGTGCCGCTGGCGGCGGTCGCGGGCGTCGTCCTGGCGCTGTGGAGCGGCAACGGCTGACCCGACACGTCCGGCGGACAATCCTTGCAGGAGGAAACCTCCGGGGCTCCGACGCGTTACCGTTCCAGAAGCACGTCGTGCCCCCCGACAACGGCGCCGGGGGAAAGCGGAGGTGGGAACGCAACGATGGAGACCACGGTGGTGGACGTCCCCGAGCGGGGACGGTTCGAGGTGCGGGTCGGCGAGCGTGTCGTCGGGTTGGCCAGCTACCACGTCGAGAACGGGACGATGGCGCTGCCGCACACCGAGGTGGACCCGAGCATGGGCGGCCGCGGTCTCGGCAAGACCCTGGTCAGCGGGGTCCTCGACGCCGCCCGCGAGCGCGGGCTGACCGTCCTGCCCTACTGCTCCTTCGTGCGCCACTACATCGAGCAGCACCCCGAGACGCTCGACCTCGTCGCCGACGAGGACAAGCCGCACTTCGGCCTGGCCACCGCCGACCACTGAGCCTCTGACCTGCGGTCCCCCGCCGCGTTGCCTAGCCTGGCGGGGGTGCCGACAGCCCTGCTCTGGTTCCGCCGCGACCTCCGACTCAGCGACCACCCGGCACTCGTCGCCGCGGTCGAGGCCGCGGGCGGCGACGGCACGGTGGTGCCCGTCTTCGTCGTCGACCCGCGGCTGTGGGAGACGTCAGGCCGGCCACGTCGGGAGTTCCTGCGCGGCTGCCTGGCCGACCTGCGCGAGCAGACCGGCGGGGCGCTGGTCATCCGTTCGGGCGACCCGGTGCGCGTCGTCCCCGACCTCGTGCGCGAGACCGGGGCCGACAGCGTGCACCTGTCCGCCGACGCCGGCGTCTACGGCCGGGCCCGCGACGCGGCGGTCGAGCGGGCGCTGGGCGACGTCCCGTTCGTGCGCACCGGCTCGCCCTACGGCGTCACCCCGGGGCGGCTGACCAAGGACGACGGCACGCCGTTCAAGGTCTACTCCCCCTTCGCCCGCGCCTGGCGCGCCCGCGGGCTGCACGGCCCCGCGCCCCGTCCCGACGACGTCGCGTGGGCGACCGACGTCCGCACCGAGGACCTCCCGCCGGCGCAGGACCTCGACGGCACGGTGCTCCCGCCGGCCGGCGAACGGGCCGGCCTCGACGCCTGGGCGCTGTTCCGCGACCAGCGGCTGCTCGGCTACGCCACCTCGCGCAACACCCCCGGCACCGACGGCACCAGCCGGCTGTCGGCGCACCTGAAGTACGGCACCGTGCACCCCCGGACCCTCCTCGCCGAGGCGCAGCAGCTCGACGGGGACCACGCCGAGGCGGTGGACAAGTTCGTCGGCGAGCTGATCTGGCGCGACTTCTACGCCGACGTCCTGTGGCACCGCCCCGAGACCGCGCGCGAACCGTTCAACCCGCAGATGAGAGCCATGCAGTACGACACCGGCCCGGACGCCGACGAGCACTTCTCGGCCTGGGCCGAGGGCCGCACCGGCTACCCGATCGTGGACGCCGGGATGCGCCAGCTGCACGGCGAGGCCTACGTGCACAACCGGGTGCGGATGGTCGTGGCGTCGTTCCTGTGCAAGGACCTGCACGTCGACTGGCGGCGCGGCGCCCGCTACTTCCTCGACCACCTCGTCGACGGCGACCTGGCCAGCAACCACCACGGCTGGCAGTGGGTGGCCGGCACCGGCACCGACCCCTCGCCGTACTACCGGGTGTTCAACCCGACCCGGCAGGGCCAGCAGTTCGACCCCGACGGCGCCTACGTGCGGCGCTGGGTGCCCGAGCTGCGCGACGTCCCCGACCGGTACGTGCACGAGCCGTGGGCCATGCCGGGCGGGCCACCGGAGGGGTACCCGGCGCCGATCGTCGACCACGCCGAGGAGCGCCAGGTGGCGCTGGCCCGCTACCAGGCGGTGCGCGATGCCTGAGGGGCACACCCTCTACCGGCTGGCCCGGGAGCAGTCGGAGCTGTTCGCCGGGCGCCCGGTGCACGTGACCAGCCCGCAGGGCCGCTTCGCCGCCGGGGCCGCGCTGCTCGACGGCCGTGTGCTCGAGGAGGTCACCAGCTACGGCAAGCACCTGTTCGCCGACTTCGGCGGCGACGTGCTGCACGTGCACCTCGGCCTCTACGGCACCTACAGCGCGGGGGTCGGCGACCCGCCGCCGCCACGCGGGGCGCTGCGCATGCGGTGGGTGGCCGATGGGCCGAAGGGCGAGGGCGTGTGGACCGACCTGCGCGGGGCGACGGCGTGCGACGTCCTCACCCAGCCCGAGGTCGACGCCATCCTCGACCGGCTCGGCCCCGACCCGCTGCGCACCCGCCGCGGCGGGCCGCTCTCCTACGCGAAGGTGGGCCGCAGCCGGACCGCGGTCGGCGCGCTGCTCATGGACCAGTCGGTGCTGGCCGGGGTCGGCAACGTCTACCGCGCCGAGATCCTCTTCCGGCACCGCATCTCGCCGTTCCGACCCGGCCGCGACGTCGGCGCCGAGGAGTGGCAGTCGCTGTGGGACGACCTCGTGGTGCTCCTGCGGGCCGGCGTCCGGATGGGCCGTATCGTGACCACGCACCCGGCCGACCGCTCCCGCCGCTCGGGGGCCGTCCGCCGCGAGGACGCCCACTACGTCTACCGGCGCACCGGCCTGCCCTGCCGGATCTGCGGCACCGAGGTGCGGACCGAGGAGATGGTCGGCCGCAACCTCTACTGGTGCCCCGTCTGCCAGGCCGTCTGAGCGCGGAGCCCGAGGCCCTCGGACGCCGAGATGCGGCTGGTGGCGGTCACCGGCGTCCGATGACCGCCACCAGCCGGATGTCGACGGCGGCCCGTCAGGTCAGAGGGCGCCCTTGGCGGGGTCGCCGGCGGGGTGGGCGGTGAGCACCTGGACGGCGGGGCGCTCGGTGAGCTTGCCCTCGAGCTTGCCCGACAGCGCGGTCAGCGCCTCGGCCTTGCCGTGGGTGGCCAGCGCCTCGGGGCTCTCCCACTGCTCGACCATGATGAGGACGCCGCGGCCCTCGTGCAGGGCGTACCGCTCGCAGCCCGGCTCCTCGTGCACCTTCGGCACCGCCTCGAGCACCGCCTGACGGACCTCGTCGACGTGCTCGGGCTTCGGGGTGATGGTGGCGACGACGACGACGGACACGGGCGGTCCCCTCTGCTGCTGGTCGGTGAGCTCGCCGGGCGTGACCTGGCGCACCAGCGCCCGGCGGGGCCAGGATGCCAGTCGTGTCGGAAGACGGTGAGCGCGCCCCGGAGGACGGCAGGCCGCTGCGGGTGGCCGTGGTGGGCGCCGGCCCGGCCGGCATCTACGCCGCGGAGACCCTGACCCGCCGCGCGCCGGTCCCGGTGACCGTCGACCTCATCGACCGGCTGCCCACCCCCTTCGGCCTGGTCCGGCACGGCATCGCCCCCGACCACCCGAAGATGCGGGCCATCCGCGACACCCTGCACCGCGCGCTCGACGACCCCGGCGTGCGGTTCGTCGGCAACGTCGAGGTGGGCACCGACATCACCCTCGAGGACCTGCGCTCCCACGTCGACGCCGTCGTCTACACCTACGGCGCGGCGCTGGACCGGCCGCTGTCCATCGACGGCGAGGACCTGACCGGCAGCCTCGCCGCCACCGACCTCGTCGCCTGGTACTGCGGGCACCCCGACGCCGACCGGGCGAAGGTGGAGACGGCGCTGACCGGCGTGCGCCGCGCGGTCGTCGTCGGCGTCGGCAACGTGGCCCTCGACGTCGCCCGGGTGCTGGCCCGCGCCCCGCAGGAGCTCGAGCCCACCGACATGCCCCAGCACGTGCTCGACGTCCTCGCCGCGACGCCGGTCGAGGAGGTCACCGTCATCGGCCGCCGCGGCCCCGCGCACGCCAGCTTCACCACGATGGAGCTGCGCGAGCTCGACGGGCTCGACCAGGCCACCGTGCTGGTCGACCCGGCCGACCTCGAGCTGACCCCCGCCGCCGAGGAGCGGGTCGCCGCCGACCGCAACGCCACCCGCAACCTCGCCGTCCTGCGCGAGTGGGCCGGCCACCGGGCCGAGCCCGGCCGGGTGCGGCTGTCCCTGCGCTTCTACCGCCGCCCGATGCGCCTGCTCGGCGACGACCGCGTCACCGGCGTCGAGGTGGAGCGGACCGCGGTGGACGACGACGGCCGGGCGACCGGGACCGGCGAGTACGAGGTGCTGCCCGCCGACCTCGTCGTCCGCTCGGTCGGCTACCGCGGCCAGGGGCTGCCCGGCCTGCCCGTCGACCCCAGCACCGGCACCGTGCCCCACGAGGAGGGCCGGGTGCTGCGCGAGGGCGCCCGGTCGCCCGGCGAGTACGTGGCCGGGTGGATCAAGCGCGGCCCCACCGGCGTCGTCGGCACCAACAAGCACGACGCCCGCGAGACCGTCGCCTCGCTGCTGGCCGACGCCGAGGCCGGCGTCATCGCCCCCCACGGCGAGCGTGACGACCTGGTGGACACGCTGCGCGCCCGCGGCGCCGAGCCGGTGCTGCTGGAGGACTGGCGGGCCATCGACGCCGCCGAGGTGGCCCTGGGTGCCACCCGCGGCCGGGCCCGCACCACGATGCACGAGCGCGAGGCGCTGCTGGCCGCGGTCCGGGCGGCGTCCGGGCAGTCCGGCGGGCGTTAGCCCAGCACCGCGGCGGCGAGGTCGCGCGCACCCTGCTCGGAGGCCGCCGCCACGAACCGGATGAGCGTCTCGGTGTCCGGGCGCAGCCGCAGCGGCCCGCCGTCGTCGGCCAGCGCCACGCCGCCCGCGGCGGCCAGCACGGCCAGCCCGCCGGCGACGTCGTGCACGTGGGTGCCGCTGCGGTCGAGGTCGTGCCAGGCGCCGGCGGACCCGTCGGCGACCAGGCACAGGTCGACGGCGGTGCAGCCGGTCACCCGCACGCGGTGCGCGGTCGCGGGCACCCGGACGGTGCGCCCCGACGGCGCGACGACGGTGCTGCCCTCCCGCACCCGGGCCGGCACGCCGTCGCGCTGCGCGCCGGTGTCCACGGTGCCCGCCCAGCGGCGGCCGGAGGACAGGTCGACGACGAGCCCGGCCACCGGGCGACCGCGGTGCACCAGCCCCGCCGAGAACGCCCACGGCGGCAGCCCGGCGCGGAAGTTGCCGGTGCCGTCGAGCGGGTCGAGCACGATCCACGGCTCGTCGTCGGGCACGTCCGGGTCGGGCCGCTCCTCCGACAGCACGGGCACGCCGAGCGGGGCCAGCGTGACGGCGGCGGCGTCGTGCGCGGCGTCGTCGGCGGCCATCGACCAGCTGCCGTCGTCCTTGCGCACGTCCCGGCCGGTGTCCCGGGCCAGCGCGACGGCCACCTCGACCCGCGTGGCGGCCAGCGCGGCGAGGTGGGCGAACCGCTCGGTCAGCGGCGCGCCGGCGGGCGGCGGCACCACCTCGACCACCCGGCCGGTCCCCGCGTCACGGACCTGCGAGCACCCCCAGGCCGCGGCGACGGCGAGCAGCCCGGCCCGGCCGGTCACGTGCGTGGAGCGGTGGACGACGACGGCCTCGGTGGTGCCCTCGTCGGTCCAGCGGCGGCGCAGGTGGGCGGCCGCCCCGTCGCCGACCAGCAGCCGCGCGCCGGGGTCGAGCAGCTCGGGCGCGAGCGCGGCCGGCCCCACGCCGAGCAGCCGGGCCGCCGCGCGCAGGTCCTCCCCCGACGAGGCCACCCGCATCGTCTCCGCCACCGCTCCCCCGCTCTGCCCGCTCTCCCGCAAGGTAGGCCACCGGCCGCGGCCGGGTAGGGCGCCACGGTGACGTCCTCCACGCGTACCGGGATCGACGACGTCGACGTGGTCCTGCTCGTCCACCGGGAGCCGCCGGAGCTGCTCGCGCGGCACCACGCGGCGCTGTCGGCGGCCACCGGCCCGGGCTGGCGCGGCCGGGCGCTGCTGGTGGAGAACGCCGCCGCGCCGGCGACATCGGCGGCCGCCCGCGCGGAGGTCGCGGCCCGCTACCCCGACGCCGACCAGTGGGTCCTGCGCTCCCCGCGCAACCTCGGCTTCGCCCGCGCCATGGACCTCGCTCTCGACGCCTGCCGCGGCCGCTACGTGGCCCTGGTCAACTCCGACGGCGAGCCCGACCCCGGCATGCTGCGCCGGCTGGCCGGTGTCCTCGACGCCGAACCCCGGGCGGTGTGGGCCGCCCCCGCCGTCGAGGGACCCGGTGAGGACGACGACCCGCCCGGCCCGCCCTACGAGGCCGGCGAACTCAGCGGCACCGCGCTGCTGGTGCGCCGGGCGGAGTTCCTGGCCGCCGGCGGCTTCGACCCGCTGTACTTCTTCTACAACGAGGACCGCGAGGCCTCCCGCCGGCTGCGCGCGGCCGGGCACCTGCTGCTGCGGGTCCCCGACAGCCGCTTCCGGCACGGCAAGGACGGCCGCAGCGCCCGCGGGGTGTTCCTGCGCGAGTGGCACTACGGCCGTACGGTCCAGGTGCTCCTCGCGCAGCACGCGGACCGGCCGGTGCGAGAGGCCGCGGCCTTCCTCGCCCGGCGTCCGCGCGCCGTGGCCCGGCACCTGCGCGACGGCGACCTGCCCGGCGCCGCCGGCATCGCGCTGGCCACCCTCGAGCTGCCGCGCGGGCTGCTGGTGGCCGCGGCCCGGCGCCGACGCCCGTGGGACGGCGCCCGGCTCGCGGCCTGGCTGGAGGAGCACCGCGCCGACGTGGAGCTCAGCCCGAGTTGCGCAGCGCCGTCGCGATCCCGTTGATGGTCAACTGGATGTTGCGCCGGACCAGCTCGTCGTCGTCACCGGTGCGGCGCCGGCGCAGCATCTCCACCTGCAGGTGGTGCAGCGGCTCCAGGTAGGGGAACCGGTTGCGGATCGAGCGGACCAGCGACGGGTTGTCGGCCAGCAGGGAGTCGTCACCGGTGACGGCGAGCAGCATCCGGCAGCTGCGCTCGTGCTCGGCGGTGATCTGGTCGAACACCCGCGCGCGCAGCTCCTCGTCGGGCACCAGCTCGGCGTAGCGGGCGGCCAGCTCGAGGTCGGTCTTGGCCAGCACCATCCCCATGTTCGACAGCACGGTGCGCAGGAACGGCCAGCGCCGGTGCAGGTCCCGCAACCGGTCCAGGCGCGCGGGGTCGTCGCCGATCCAGGACTCCAGCGCCGACCCCGTGCCGTACCAGCCGGGCAGCATGATCCGCGCCTGCGACCAGCTGAACACCCACGGGATGGCCCGCAGGTCGGCGATGCGGTCACCGGCCTTGCGCGAGGGCGGGCGGCTGCCGATGTTGAGCTCGGCCAGCTCGCGGATCGGCGTCGCGGCGCGGAACCACTCCACGAATCCCGGGGTGTCGTGCACCAGCGCCCGGTAGGCGCCCTGGGCGCGGGCGGCCAGGTCGTCGAGCAGCGCGTAGGTCTCCTCGGCGTCGTCGCCGAGGCCCTCGACGTCGAGCAGCGTGGCCTCCAACGTGGCCGCCACCAGCGCCTCGAGGTTGCGGCGGGCGAGGTCGGGCTCGCCGTACTTGGCCGCGATGACCTCGCCCTGCTCGGTGAGCCGCAGCGCCCCGGCCACCGCGCCGGGCGGCTGGGCCCGGATCGCCTCGTAGCTGGGCCCGCCGCCGCGCCCGACGGTGCCGCCGCGGCCGTGGAAGAGCCGCAGCCGGATGCCCTCGGCGCGGGCCACCTCGACCAGGGCCAGCTCGGCCCGGTACAGCGCCCAGTTGGCGGCCAGGTAGCCGCCGTCCTTGTTGCTGTCGGAGTAGCCGAGCATGACCTCCTGCGCGTCGCCCCGATTGCGCACCAGCTCCCGGTAGACCGGCTGGGCGAGGACGGCGGTCATCGTCTCCCCGGCGCCCTGCAGGTCGCCGATCGTCTCGAACAGCGGCGAGATGCCGACCGGGCAGGTGGGGCCGTTCTCGCCGTCGGGGTCGAGCAGGCCCACCTCCTTGAGCAGGACGGCGACCTCCAGCACGTCGCTGACCGACTCGCACATGCTGATCACGTAGGTGGGGATCGCCCGCGGGCCGAGCAGCGCGACCTGCTCGGCGGCGGCCACCAGCAGGTCCAGCTCGCCGCGGGCCAGCTCGGAGAGCTCCGCGTCCGGGCGCACCAGCGGGCGGCGCATCCGCAGCTCGCCGGCCAGCAGCTCGACCCGCGCGGCCTCGTTCAGCGACGCGTAGTCGGGGCAGACGCCGGCCCAGGCCAGCAGCTCGCCGAGCACCTCCTCGTGGACGGAGGAGTTCTGCCGCATGTCCAGCCCGGCCAGGTGGAAGCCGAACACCTCGACGGCGTCGCGCAGCCGGGCCAGCCGGTCGTCAGCGAGCGCGCCGGCGCCGTGGCTGCGCAGCGAGGCGTCGACGACGCCGAGGTCGGCGATCAGCTCGTCCGGGGTGTCGTAGGGCGTCAGCTCGGCGTGCGGCGCGTCGCCGGGCACCCGCCCGAGGACCCGCCGCGCGGTGGCGGCCAGCCGCGCGTGCACGCCGTTGAGCGCCCGGCGGTAGGGCTCGTCGGCGCGGAACGGCGAGTCGTCGCGTGAGGCCTCGGCCAGGTGCGACAGCTCCGGCGTCGGGGTGACCAGCCGGTCGGACATCGACAGCTCGCTGCGCAGCTCCACCAGCTCGGACAGGTGGTGGGCCAGCGCGGTCTCGGCCTGCCGGGTGCTGGCGCGGCGGACGGCGTCGGCGGTGACGAACGGGTTGCCGTCGCGGTCGCCGCCGATCCACGAGCCCGGCTGCAGCACCGGCTGGGTGGGCAGGCCGCTGGAGGGCCACCGCTCCCCCAGCGCGCGGCGCAGGTCGGCGTTGATCTCGGGGACGACCCGGAACAGCGACAGGTCGTAGTAGCGCAGCGCCTCGTCGATCTCGTCGGCCAGCCGCAGCCGCGACAGCCGCAGCAGCGCCGTCTGCCAGAGGGTGAGCACCGAGCGGTGCAGCTCGGTCGACCACGCCTGCTCGTCGACCTCGCCCGGCGCCATCCGGTCGCGCTGGCGGATGAGCTCGGTGACCTCCTGCTGGACCTGCGAGACCGTCCGGCGGCGCACCTCGGTCGGGTGCGCGGTGACCACCGGCACGACCAGCGCGCCGGACAGCTCCCGCGCGACGACGTCGGGGTCGAGGCCGGCCTCGTCCAGCAGCGCGAAGGTGGCCGCGAGGCTGCCCGGCTGCGGCGGGGACCCGGCCCGGCGGTGGTGCCGGCGGCGGCGCTCGTGGTGCAGGTCCTCGGCGAGGTTGGCCAGCAGCGAGAAGTGGCTGAACGCGCGGATGACGTGGTTGGCCGCGCGGACGTCGAGGTCGCCGAGGCGGGCGGCCAGCCCGGCGCGGTCGGTCTCCGAGCGGCGGACGGCGAACGCCTGCACGCGGGTGGACTCGACCAGGTCCAGGACGTCGTCGCCGGTCTGCTCGCGGATGACCTCGCCGAGCACCCGGCCGAGCAGCCGGATGTCGTCGCGCAGCGGTGCGTCGTCGGCGCGGCCGTCCCCTCCCGGGTCGCGGCCGGGCAGGCGCAGGTCGGCGACGTCCACGGTGGCTTCGGACATGGGGCGCAGTATCCGTCCCGCGTGTGACGCGCGGGTGTCCTGGGGCACCCTGACCGCGTGCTGACCCTGCGCGCCACCCCCGCCGACCCCACGCCCGCCGACCACGGCGAGGGCCCCACCTGGGACGCCGCCCGCTCCGAGCTGCTGTGGGTCGACATCTCCGCCGGCGTCTTCCGGCGGGCGACCCTCGACGGCGACACCCTGACCGACGCCGGCTCGCTGCGCGCCGGGGACACCGTGGGCGCCGTCGTCCCCGCGGCGGCCGGTGGCTGGCTGACCGCTGCCGGCGGCGGGTTCACGCACGTGGCGGCCGACGGCACCGCCCGCCGGCTGCTGGAGCTGGCCGGCGAGGGCGGCGGCGAGGCCGACGGCGGCACCCGCATGAACGACGCCAAGTGCGACCGCGCCGGCCGGTTCTACGCCGGGACCATGGCCTTCGACCAGCGCCCCGGCGCCGGCACCCTCTACCGGCTCGACACCGACGGCACCGTCACCACCGTCCGCGCGGACCTCACCGTCTCCAACGGCCTGGGCTGGTCCCCCGACGACCGCACCGTCTACCTGGCCGACTCCGGGCCGGGGCTGGTGCACGCCTTCGACCACGACCCGGCCAGGGGCGCGTGGAGCAACGGCCGGGTGCTGCTGGAGACCGGCGGTGCCGACGGCGTCGCCGACGGCCTCACCGTCGACGACGAGGGCTGCCTCTGGACGGCGATGTGGGGCGGCGGCCAGGTGCGCCGCTGGTCGCCGGAGGGCGAGCTGCTCGCCGTCGTCGAGGTGCCGGTGGCCAACACCTCCAGCTGCGCCTTCGCCGGCCCCGACCGCGGCCTGCTCGTCGTCAGCACCGCGCACGGCGAGGACGGGGAGGACGCCGCCGGGCGGCTGTTCACCGTCCGGCCCGGCGTCACCGGCCCGCCCGCGAACCCCTACCGCGGCCCGCTGGCTGCCCTGCGGCAGGTGGTCTGACGTGCAACTCCGCGGACGTGCACGGTGCACCTCCGCGGAGTTGCACCGATCTCAGCTCTCCTGGAGCAGCGCGAGGGCCGCGGCGGCGAGCTGGTCGCCGGCGGCGGCGCCGCGCTCGAACTCCTCCGCCGCGCCGGCGATGTCGCCGCGGTCGGCCAGGAGCACGCCCAGGTTGTGGTGGCAGTACGCGTCGCCGGCGTGGATGCCGGCGCGGTAGGCCTCCTCGGCCGCCTCGTCGTCGCCGAGCTGCTCGCGGTAGAGGTTGCCCAGCGGCAGCCACGCCACCTGCTCGCCGAGCTTGGCGCCGCGCTCGAGCACCGAGCGGGCCTCCTCGGCGCGGCCGGTCTGCAGCAGCAGCGCCGCGAGGTCGGCGCGGGCGGCGGCGAAGTGGGCGGCACCGGCGCGCAGCCGCGGCTCGAGGGCGGGGTCGAGGGTGGCGCACCACTGCCAGCACGCGGCGACGGCGTCGGCCTCCTCGTCGCCGGTCGCGGCGAGCTCCTCGGCGACGGCCAGCGCCTCCTCGCGCTCGCCCTGCTCGCGCAGGAGGAACGCCAGCTGCAGCCCGCCCTCGGTGTCCCCGGCCTCGGCGGCCCCCCGGTAGGCGGCCATGGCCCCCGCGAGGTCGCCGAGCCGCTCGAGCACCAGCCCGAGGTTGCGCCAGGCGTCGTCCTCGCCGCCGGCCAGCGCGACCTCGTAGGCCTCGACCGCCTCGGCCCAGCGCTCCTGCGCGGCCAGGCTGTTGCCCAGGTCGTAGTAGCCGGTGACGTCGCCCAGCTCCGCCGCGCGGCGGAAGCACCACTCGGCGTCGGTCTGCCGGCCGGCGTCGGCGAGGTCGCAGCCCAGCTCGATCAGCTCATCGGCGTCCTCGGAGGCCTGCAGCCGCCAGAGGCGCGCGTCCAGGTCCTCGGTCATGGCGACGATGATGGCCGCGCTGACCTGGGCACACGCCCTCCGTCGGGGTGAGGTCACCCCAACGTGTCCGGTGCTCGTCCGGGCGGGTGTCCCCCCGCCGGGATCAGGCCTCGCCGGCCTTCAGCGCCTCCCGCAGCTTGGTCTTCCCGCCGGTCCGCAGCAGGGCCCCGGAGTACACCCGGCCGCCCAGCCGGACCACCAGCGCGATGGCCACCAGCATGAGCGCGACGGCCACGCCGACCTCCCACAGCGCCACGTCGCCGGCCGCCTGCCGGACCGGCATGACCATCGGCGAGAGCCCCGGCACGTAGGAGGTCACGATCGCCAGCGTCCCGTCCGGGTCGCTCGCCGCCTGGACGGCCACGATGAACCCGGCCACCAGCACCAGCGACGCCGGCGTCAGCACGCTGCCGAGGTCCTCCTGCCGGCTCACCAGCGAGGCGGCGACGGCGAACAGCGAGGCGAACAGGGCGTAGCCGAGCACGAACCAGAACAGCAGCCACAGCACCGTCCCGATCAGCTCGCCGGGCAGGTCGACGACGTCGAAGGCCAGCGCCCCGCCGATCCCGATCGCGGCGATCACGGCGATCTGCCCGAGACCCAGGACGCCGAGGCCGAGGATCTTGCCGGCCAGCAGCTGCCAGGGCTTCATCGTGGCCAGCAGCAGCTCGACCACCCGGCTGGACTTCTCCTCGACCACGCCCTGCGCGACGAACTGGGCGAAGAGGATGAGCAGGCTGTAGAGCACCACGACGCCGACGACGGCGACCACGGTGCGCTGGGTGTCGGCCGCGGAGTCGCCGTCGAGCGCGGTCACCGTGAGCTGCGGCAGGTCGGAGGGGTCGACGCCGGCCTGCGCCAGCGCGTCGCCCAGCGCCACCGAGCCGACCGCCCCGGACACGACCGCCTCGAGCGTGGTGTCGGGGTCGGCGACCACGAGCTCGGGATCGCCGCTGCTGCCGACGAGGGCGCCGTCGACCTCCTCGTCCTCGACGGCGGTGCGCGCGGCGTCCTCGGTGTCGAAGCGGACCACCTCGACGTCGACGTCGAGCGCCTCGCCCTGCGCCTCGAGGGCGGTGCCCACCTGCCCGGGGTCGCCGACGACCCCGATCCGGCTGGTGTCCTCCCCGGAGTTGACGACGACCTGGAAGACCAGCACGCCGAGGATCAGCACGATCATCAGGACCGAGCTGGCGATGAACGTCTTGTCGCGGATGCGCGAGGAGATCTCGCGCCCGGCGACCAGGCGGACCAGCTGCCCGCTCGACAGCGGCGAGGTCGACGACGGCGCGCTCACGCCGCCACCTCCTCGCGGACGGCGGCCTGCTGCACCGGGTCGGCGACGACCTCGCGGAACAGCTCGACCAGCGTGGCCTCCCGCCAGGCGAAGTGGGTGACCCGGCCGGTGCGCAGCGCCGCGGCGAGCACCTGCTGGTCGTCGGTGCCACCGGCGAGCTCCAGCAGCGTGTCGCCGGCCCGCTCGGACACCACCCGGACGCCGGGGACGGCGGCCGCCCAGCCGGGCGCGGCGTCGGGGACGACGACCCGCAGCACCCGGCCCGACTCGCGGCGCCGCAGCTCCTCCACGGTGCCCGTGGCGACCATCCGGCCGCGCGCGAGGATGCCGACCGAGTCGCACAGCCGCTCGACCAGGTCCAGCTGGTGGCTGGAGAACACGACGGGAACGCCGGCGCGGCACTGCTCGAGCAGCGCCTCGGCCAGCGCGTCGACGCCGACGGGGTCCAGGCCGCTGAACGGCTCGTCGAGGATGAGCACCTCGGGCCGGCTGACCAGGGCGGCGGCCAGCTGCACGCGCTGCTGGTTGCCCAGCGACAGCTTCTCGACCGGGTCGCCGCGCCGCTCGGCCAGGCCGAGGCGACCCGACCACTCCTCGGCGGCGCGGGCCGCGGCGGCGGCGTCCATGCCGTGCAGCCGCGCGAAGTAGGTCAGCTGCTCCCCCACCCGCATCTTCGGGTAGAGCCCGCGCTCCTCCGGCATGTAGCCGATGCGCCGCCGCGCCTCCTCGTCCAGGGGGCGGCCGCGCCAGCGGACCTCCCCGGCGTCGGCGCGGGCCAGGCCCATCGCGATGCGCATGGTCGTCGTCTTCCCGGCCCCGTTGGACCCGCAGAAGCCGAACATCGAGCCGGGGGCGACGGTGAAACCGACACCCTCCAGCACGCGGTTGTCGCCGTAGCTCTTGTGGAGCCCGTCGAACTCGAGCACTGCTCCTCCGTCCAGAGATCCCCGTCCGCCGGGGACGCTATCGGTCCCCGCCTCGCGCCCCGCCCCGACCTGCGGTGTCATCGGGACATGAGCCAGGAGAACGTCCCCGCCAGCCCACCGTCGGGCGTGGGGCTGGACGGCCTGCGGCAGGCCGCGGCCGGGTGCCGGGCCTGTGAGCTGTGGGAGCCGGCGACCCAGACGGTCTTCGGGGAGGGCCCCGAGACCGCGCGCATCGTGTTCGTCGGGGAGCAGCCCGGCGACCAGGAGGACCGCAGGGGCGAGCCGTTCGTCGGCCCGGCCGGCCGACTGCTCGACCGCGCGCTCGCCGACGCCGGGATCGAGCGGGGCGACGCCTACGTCACCAACGCCGTCAAGCACTTCCGGTTCACGCCCACCGCCAAGCGGCGGATCCACCAGTCCCCGGGCGCCGAGCACATCCGAGCCTGCCGCCCGTGGCTGGAGGCGGAGTTCGAGGTGCTCAAGCCGGAGGTCGTCGTCTGCCTGGGCGCGACCGCGGCCAAGGCGCTGATCTCGCCGTCGTTCCGGATCACCAGGGAGCGCGGCGTGCTCATGCCCTGGACGCCGCCCGGCGTCGCGCGGGCCGAGGCCGGCGACGACGAGCCCGACGAGGACGCCCCGGCACAGACCTGGATGCTCGCCACCGCCCATCCCTCGGCGGTGCTGCGGGTGCCCGACGCGGACCGCCCGAAGGCCTACGACGCGCTGGTCGCCGACCTGCGCGTGGTGGCCGGCGCCCTGGCCTAGGAGCCGCTGCGCGAGGCGCGGAAGTGCAGGAACGAGGGCACCAGCAGCGCGACGACGACCATCGCCACCACGACGACGACCCCGCCGGACACCATCGCCACGCTCACGCCCGCGGCGCTGGCCATCGCCCCGGCGCGCAGGTCGCCCAGCCGCGGGCCGCCCGCGACGACGACGAGGAAGACGCCCTGCATCCGCCCGCGCATGTCGTCGGGCGCGGCGGTCTGCAGCATCGACGAGCGCAGCACCGCGCTGACCATGTCGCCGGCGCCGGCGAGTGCCAGGAAGAGCACGGCCAGCCACAGGGTGGACGCCAGGCCGAACCCGATGATCGCCAGGCCCCAGACGACGATCGCCGCGAGCACCACCGCGCCCTGCCGGTCGACCCGCGAGACCCAGCCGGAGGTCAGCCCCATGAGCAGGGCGCCGATGGAGATCCCGGCGAACAGCCACCCGAGGCTGTTCGGCGACCCCTCGAAGCGCGTCTCCGACAGCTCGGGGAACACCGCCTGCGGCCAGGCGAAGAGCATCGCGATGACGTCGACGACGAAGGTCATGAGCAGCACCGGCTGGGTGCGGAGGAACGTGAAGCCCTCCCCCACCCCGCGGACGGCGGCACCGAGGCGCAGCGGGCCGGTCCGCCCGGCCGGGGGCAGCGGTGGCAGGCCGCGCAGCAGCAGGACGGCGACCAGGAACCCGAGCGCGTCGACCGTGTAGGCGAGGAAGAGGTCGCCGAGGCTGATGAGCACCCCGGCCAGCAGCGGCCCGGCGATGACGCCGACCTGGCGGACGGTCATCGCCAGCGCGTTGGCCGCCGGGACGCCCGCGGTGCCGACGAGTGCGGGGATGACCGCGCTGCGCGTCGGCTGGTTGACGGCGGTGAAGCCGGAGACCGCGGCGACGAGCACCCACAGCAGCCAGATGTTGCCGCCGCCGGGCAGGAGCGCCTGCACCGCCAGCAGCGCGCTGGTCACCGCCGACCCCGCCCCGGTGACCAGCATGAGCCTGCGGCGGTCCATCGCGTCGGCGATCGCGCCTCCGAGGAGCCCGAAGACGACGAGCGGCACGAGGGCGACGATCGACGTGACGCCCACCAGCAGCGAGGAGCCGGTGAGGTCGTAGACCTGGAACGGAACGGCGACCAGCGTCATCTGCTGGCCGAGCATCGTGGCCGCGACACCCCAGAACAGCCGCCGGTAGCCGGGGTTGCGCAGCGGGCTGGTGTCGATCGCCCAGCCCCTCGACGAGCGGCGGCGCACCGGCGCGGGCTCGGCGACCTTCCCGGCCCCCTCGACGGGGTCGACGGGCACCTGCTCGCCGGGCGTCTCCCGCGCCGTCACGGGGCCAGCCGCTGGAGCACCCAGCCGCCGCCCTCCTCGTCGTCGCGCACGAAGCGCAGCCGGTCGTGCAGCCGCCCCGGGCCGCCCTGCCAGAACTCGATGCTGTGCGGCACGACGCGGTAGCCGCCCCAGGCCGGCGGCCGCGGCACCTTCTCCGTCGTCGTCTCCTCGTCGAGCAGCCGCACCCGCCCCTCGAGCTCCTCGCGGGAGTCGACGACGGTGGACTGCACCGAGGCGACGGCGGCCAGCTGGGCCTCGCGGGGGCGGGGGTCCCACAGGTCGTCGGAGGCGGCCTCGCCGATGCGCTCGACGGTGCCGGTCACCCGCACCTGGCGCTGCAGCGCGTGCCAGGGGAAGACCAGCGCCGCGCGCGGGTTGGCCGCCAGCTGCGCACCCTTGGCCGAGGCGTAGCTGGTGCCGAAGACGAAGCCGGCCTCGTCGTAGCCCTTGAGCAGGACGATCCGCGCGTCGGGGGCGCCGTCGGCGTCGGCGGTGGCCACGACCACCGCGTTGGGGTCGGGGACGTCGGCGGCCACGACGTCGCGGAACCAGCGGTCGAACTGCTCGACCCAGGTGGGCGCGAGGTCCTCCTCGCGCAGCCCCGGGCGGTCGTAGTCCCTGCGCATGCGGGAGAGGTCGGCCACGCCGCCATGCTGACACCGCCGCCGCGGCAGGGGGCCGGGCGCCTCCCGCTGGACGGCAGCCCCCCGTGTGCCGGGGCCGGCCGCTGGGCCTAGTGTCGCGGTGCAGTCGTGCGCCGCGGAACGTGCGGGCACGAGGTCCGCGCGCAGAGGAGCATGCGAGATGGCCGACGACTTCGTACCCGGCCTCGAGGGCGTCATCGCCTTCGAGACCACGATCGCGGAGCCCGACAAGGACGGCGGGTCCCTGCGCTACCGCGGGGTCGACATCGAGGACCTGGTCGGCAAGATCACCTTCGGCAACGTCTGGGCGCTGCTGGTCGACGGCAAGTTCGGCCCGGGCCTCCCGCCGGCCGAGCCGTTCCCGATCCCGGTGCACAGCGGCGACGTCCGCGTCGACGTCCAGGCCGCGCTGGCGATGCTGGCCCCGTTCTGGGGCTATCGCCCGCTGCTGGACATCAGCGACGAGGAGGCCCGCAACCAGCTGGCCCGCGCCGCGGTGATGGCGCTGTCCTACGTCGCGCAGTCCGCGCGCGGCATCGGCACGCCCGCCGTGCCGCAGAGCCGCATCGACGAGGCCTCGACCATCGTCGAGCGCTTCATGGTCCGCTGGCGCGGCGAGCCCGACCCCCGCCACGTCGCCGCCGTCGACGCCTACTGGACGTCGGCCGCCGAGCACGGCATGAACGCCTCCACGTTCACCGCCCGCGTCATCGCCTCCACCGGGGCCGACGTCGCCGCCGCGATGTCCGGCGCCATCGGCGCCATGTCCGGCCCGCTGCACGGCGGCGCCCCCTCGCGCGTGCTGCACATGCTCGACGGCGTCGAGCAGGAGGGCGACGCCGAGAAGTACGTGAAGGGCCTGCTGGACCGCAAGGAGCGGCTCATGGGCTTCGGGCACCGCGTCTACCGCGCCGAGGACCCCCGCGCCCGCACGCTGCGCAAGGCCGCCAAGGAGCTCGGCGCCCCGCGCTTCGACGCCGCGCTGGCGCTGGAGCAGGCGGCGCTCAAGGAGCTGCGCGAGCGGCGTCCCGACCGGCCGATCGAGACCAACGTCGAGTTCTGGGCGGCCATCGTCCTCGACTTCGCCGAGGTCCCGAGCCACATGTTCACCTCGATGTTCACCTGCGCCCGCACCGCTGGCTGGTGCGCGCACATCCTCGAGCAGAAGCAGACCGGCCGCCTCGTGCGCCCGTCGGCCCGCTACGTGGGCCCGGCGGCGCGCAAGCCGGAGGAGGTCGAGGGCTTCGACACCATCACGGTCAAGTCCGTCGACGAGGCCACCCCCGCCTGAACGGAGCGCCCATGAGCATCGAGATCCCCGCCGACCTGCTGCCCGCCGACGGCCGCTTCGGGTGCGGACCCTCCAAGGTCCGCCCCGAGGCGCTGCGGGCGCTGGCCACCGACGGGGCGGCGCTCATGGGCACCTCCCACCGCCAGGCCCCGGTGAAGGGCCTGGTCCGCCAGGTGCGTGAGGGCCTGGCCGAGCTGTTCGGCCTGCCCGAGGGGTACGAGGTCGTGCTCGGCAACGGCGGGAGCACCGCGTTCTGGGACGTTGCCGCGTTCGGCCTGATCCGGCGGCGCAGCGCCCACGGCACGTACGGCGAGTTCTCGGCGAAGTTCGCCTCCGGGGTCGCCGAGGCGCCGTTCCTCGACGACCCGGTCGTGGTCACGGGCGCGCCGGGGACGCTGGCGCTGCCGGAGGGGCAGCCCGGCGTCGACGCGTACGCGTGGGCGCAGAACGAGACCTCCACCGGGGTCATGGCGCCGGTGGTGCGGCCTGCCGGCGCCGACGACGACGCGCTGGTGCTGGTCGACGCCACCAGCGGCGCCGGCGGCCTGCCGGTCGACGTCACGCAGGCCGACGCGTACTACTTCGCCCCGCAGAAGTCCTTCGCCTCCGACGGCGGCCTGTGGATCGCGCTGATGAGTCCGGCCGCGCTCGAGCGGGTGGCCGAGATCAAGGCGTCGGGGCGGTGGATCCCCGGGTTCCTCGACCTGGCGACCGCCGTCGACAACTCCACGAAGGACCAGACCTACAACACCCCCGCGGTGGCCACGCTGTTCCTGCTCGCCGACCAGGTGCGCTGGATGCTCGGCCTCGGCGGGCTGGACGGCACCGTGGCGCGCACCCAGGACTCCTCGGGCCGGCTCTACGGCTGGGCGGAGAAGTCGCCGTACGCCACGCCGTTCGTCGCCGACCCGTCGCAGCGCAGCCTCGTCGTCGGCACGGTCGACGTCGACGACTCCGTCGACGCCGCGCAGGTCGCCAAGGTGCTGCGGGCCAACGGCGTCGTCGACGTCGAGCCCTACCGCAAGCTCGGCCGCAACCAGCTGCGCGTGGGCATGTTCCCCGCCGTCGACCCCGACGACGTCAGCGCGCTGACCGCCTGCATCGACTTCGTCGTCGAGCGGCTCTAGGCCGAGCGGCTGCGGCCTACCGGGCGATCTCGCCGTCGGCGGGCTGGACGGCGGTGCTCGGGAAGTCGCGCAGGTCGCCGGTGGGCGTGCGGTCCCAGCTGCGGAAGGTCAGGTCCGTCTGCAGGTAGAGCGCGATGAGCTCGGCGGTGCTGCGGATCCCGTCGAGGTGGGTGCGCTCGTTGCCGTGGCTGCCGTCGATGCCGAAGCCGACCAGCGCCGCGCGGGTGTTGGCCCCGGCCTCCAGCGCCGAGGCGGCGTCGGACCGGTAGTACTTGTAGACGTCGCGGCGGTGCGGCACCTCGTGCACCCGGCACAGGTCGATCAGGTGCCGGGTCAGGTGGTAGTCGAAGGGCCCGGTCGAGTCCTGCATCGCGATGTTCACGCAGTGCTCCGACGACGCCTGGCCCGGCGCGACCACCGAGGTGTCGATCGAGACGAGCTCGGCGACGTCGGCGTCGAGGCCGTGGCTGGCGCCCAGGCCCACCTCCTCGGCGATGGTGACCAGCAGGTGCGCCGTCACCGGCACCTGGACCCCGTGGTCGACGATCGCCTTGAACGCGCCCAGCGCCGCAGCGACGCCGGCCTTGTCGTCGAGGTGCCGGGAGTTGACGAACCCGCTCGCGGTGACCACCGGCTGGGCGTCGATCGCGACGAAGTCGCCCACCTGGATGCCGCGGCGCTCGAGGTCGGCGCGGCTGTGCGCGACCTCGTCCACGCGCACCTCGACGTGGTCCCAGCCCACGCCCTGCTCGTCGACCTCGTCGCCGTAGCGGTGCCCGCTGGCCTTGTTGGGCAGGATCGTGCCGGTGTGCCAGTAGTCGCCGGAGACGTCGTCGCTGAAGATCGTCACCCGGGCGCCCTCGGCGAAGCGGGCGCTGTGCGTCCCCACCGGCACGATCGCCAGCCGCCCGTTGTCCTTGAGCTGGCTGACCATGCAGCCGATGGTGTCGGCGTGCACGACCACCGTCCGGTCGGCGCCGGGCGAGCGGCTCGGCAGCTCGGCGATGAGCGCGCCGCGGCGGGTGACCTCGAAGTCCAGCCCCATGTCACGCAGCTCGCCGCCGATGACCTGCATGACGTGGTCGGTGCGCCCGGACGGGCTCGGGATGTTGAGCAGCTCGAGCATCACCCGCTGCACGTAGTCCATGTCGATCGGCAGCCGCTTCTGTCCGGCGTCGACCGGGGAGGGCAGGAAGCGGGCGTTGAGCTCGGCGTCGTCGCGGCTGTCGTCGCGGACGAGGCCGGTGTCGTCGCGGGGACCGGTCAGCATGGAGGCCGAGTCTAGGTGCGCCCGGCACGCCGGACGGGGGCCGGGCAGCGCCGTCCGGGTGACGCCACGCCGGTCCACGTCCGGCGCGGACCCCCCTGGCGCCGATAGCCTCGCGCGTGGTCCCGTGTCGCCGGGACCGTCCGCCCGTCCCGTCGTCGAAGGAGGTTCGCGTGCGCACGCTGCGTCTCGTGGGCCTGTCCGAGGACGGCAAGAGCCTGGTCCTCACCATCGACGGCGGGGACGGCACCGACGACGGCGAGCGCTTCGAGCTCCCGGTCGACGACCGGCTGCGCGCGGCCGCCCGCGGGGACACCCGCCGGCTGGGCCAGATGGACGTCGACAGCGGCCTGTCCCCGCGGGTCATCCAGCAGCGGATCCGCGCCGGCGAGACCCCCGAGCAGGTCGCGGCGAGCTCCGGCACCCGCGTCGAGCGGATCATGCGCTTCGCCCACCCGGTGCTGCAGGAGCGCGAGCGGATCGCCGACCAGGCCCGCGAGGCGCGCGTACGGCTGTCCGAGGGCACGCCGAGCGTCCCGCTGCAGCAGTTCATGGCCGAGCGGCTGCGCCTGCTCGGTGCCGACCTCGACGCCGTCCGCTGGGACGCCGCCCGCTCCGACGACGGCACCTGGGTGGTGACGGCCGCCTGGCGGGCCGGCACCAAGGAGGGCACCACCCAGTGGGCCTACGACCTCGCCGGCCGCGCGGTCAGCCCGCTCGACGCCGCCACCCGCGACTTCGCCGAGGGCACCCGGCTGGTCCGCGTCGTCCCCGGCGTGCCCGCCGAGCGGCCGGTGCTGCCCGTGCACCGCAGCGCCGCCACATCCGACCGCCCCGCCACCGAGCGTCCCGCTCCCGAGCGCCCTGCTCCCCCGGCCGCCGAGGAGCCCGCGCGCCCGGCCCCGGCCGAGCGGCGCACCGACGTGCCCGACGACGAGGACGTCTCCGAGCACGACACCGTCGTCCTGCGGACCGGCGAGACCGACGGCGAGGACGAGGACCCGCGCGCCCGCGTCCCGGCATGGGAGGACATCGTCTTCGGGGTGCGCCGCAACCGCTAGCCTGGGTGTGACCGATCGGACGTGTCCAACCGATCGGCCCGGGTACCTCCACCCGACCGGGAACGCGGAAGTGGAGAGAGCCATGTCGATGTCGGTGTCCATGCCCCTCGGGGGCGTCCAGGTCGGGTCCTACGACAGCTACCAGCAGGCGCAGGCCGCGGTCGACCACCTCTCCGACGAGAAGTTCGCGGTCGAGAACGTGACGATCATCGGCTCGGACCTCAAGATGGTCGAGCGGGTCACCGGCCGGCTCAACTGGGGCCGCGCGATCGGCGCGGGCGCCGCCGGCGGCGCCTGGTGGGGCCTGTTCGTTGGCCTGCTGCTCGGGATCTTCGCCTCGGACGGGACCAGCTGGTTCAGCTCGGTCCTCACCGGCCTGCTGATCGGCCTGGTCTTCGGTGCGCTGTTCGGCGCGATGGGCTACGCGGCCACCCGCGGCCAGCGGGACTTCACCAGCGTCTCGCAGGTCACCGCAAGCCGGTACGACGTCATGTGCGACCCCTCGCGCGCCGAGGAGGCCCGCGCCATCCTCGCCCGCTGGTCCCTGCGGAACTGATCACCGCAGGGTCGCGAAGGCGACCGCCGCGGCCGCCGCGACGCCGAGGGAGTCGACGCCGGCGCGCATGGGGATCCGGGCGCGCACCCGGGCCGCCGCCTGTGCCTCCGGGGTGAGCCCGGGTCCCTCGGCGCCGAGCAGCACCGCGGTGCGCGGGTGCGCCCGCGGGTCCACCTCGGTGAGGTCGACGGCGTCGGGCGCCGGCGTGAGGGCCACGGTGAGGTAGCCGGCGTCGTGCAGCCGGGACAGCCCCCCGGGCCAGTCCGGGAGGACGGCGAACGGCAGGGCGAGCACGTGGCCCATCGAGACCCGCACCGCGCGGCGGTAGAGCGGGTCGGCGCAGCGCGGGTCGAGCAGCAGCCCGTCGACGCCGAGGGCCACCGCCGAGCGGGCGATCGAGCCGAGGTTCTCCGCGTCGTTGAGCGCCTCGAGCACCGCGAGCCGCCGCGGCGCCGCCGGATCGGGCCCGGCGAGCAGGTCGCCGACGTCGGCCGGGGGGCGGCGGTCGGCCGAGGCGAGCACGCCGCGGGTCAGCCGGAAGCCGATGAACTCCGACAGCGCCCACTTGTCCATCTCGTAGGCCGGCACGTCAGCGGGCAGGTCGAGGTCGGCCAGCCGGCCGGGCACGCCGAGCACCGCGCGCACCCGGTAGGGCGAGGCCAGCAGCCGCTGCACCGCCGGGACGCCCTCGACGATCACCGGGCCGGTCCCCCGCTCCCGTCCCGCGGGGCGGTCGCCGGCGTGCAGGTCGCGGAAGTCGGCCACCCGCGGGTCGGCGACGTCGGAGATCGGCTCGGGCACGCCGACGATCCTCCCCGAGCGCCGCGGCCGTCCTGCCCGCAGGATCCAGTGGTGCCCAACTCAACCGTCGTCGTCGGAGCCGGCATCGCCGGGATGGCCTGCGCCCGGGCGCTCGCGGCGGCGGGCGTGCCGGTGCGCGTCCTCGACCGCGGGCGCCGTCCCGGAGGCCGCATGGCCTCCCGCACGCTGGCCGGCCGGGTCACCGACCTCGGCGCCTCGTACGTCACGGCCCGCGACGGCTCCCCGTTCGCGGCCGTCGTCGACGACTGGGTGGGCCGCGGGCTGGCGCGGCCGTGGACCGACACCTTCGCCGTCGCCGGGCCCGACGGGCTGCGGGACACCACCAGCGGCCCCGTCCGCTACGCCGCGCCGGGCGGCCTGCGCTCGCTGGTCGCCGACCTCGGCACCGGCCTCGACGTCGTCCAGGAGTCCGCGGTGCGGCGGGTGGAGCCCGGCCCCCGGGTGGACGGCGCGGAGGTGGCCGCCGCCGTCCTGGCGCTGCCCGACCCGCAGGCCCGCCGCCTGCTGCCGCCCGACCTCGCCGGCCGGTTGCTCGGCGGGGAGGACGAGCACCCCTGGCAGCCGACGCTGGCCGTCGCGATGGGTTGGGACGAGCGCCGGTGGCCGGCCGACCTGCACGGCGCGTTCGTGAACGACGACGTCGTCGTGGAGTGGATCGCCGACGACGGCGACCGGCGCGGCGACGGCGCCCCGGTGCTCGTCGCGCACACGACGCCGGGCATCGCCGCCGCGCACCTCGACGACCCCGACCGCGCGGCGCCCGAGGTCACCACCGCCGTCCGCCGTGCGCTCGGCATCGACACGCCGCCGGCGTGGACGCACGTGCACCGCTGGACCTTCGCCAAGCCGTCGGCCCCGCGCGAGGCGCCCTTCGGCCTGGCCGGCGGCGTGGGCGTGTGCGGCGACGGGTGGCGGGCGCCGTCGAAGGTGGAGAGCGCCTGGACCAGCGGGCACCTGCTGGGCACCGAACTGGGCACCGGGCCCGGCAGCCGCTGAGTGCCCGCGGGTCTCGCCCCTCCTCCCGGCCCGGCCGACCAGGCGGCCGAGGAGGAACGCTCCGACGGCTCCCCCGCCAGGGCCGCCCTGCGCGGTATCGGCCTGCCCGCGGTCGTGGCGGTCGCGGTCGGCACGCTGCTGGTGGTCGTCTACCTGGCCGCCTTCCCCACCGCCGCGCCGCACGACCTGCCCGTGGGCGTCGTCGGCCCGGCCGCCGTGGTCGACGACGTCCGGGCGGCGGTGCAGGAGGCCGCGCCCGGGACCCTCCGGCTGGTCGGCCTGCCCGACGCCGCCGCGGCCGAGCGGGCCGTCACCTCCGGCCGCGTGTACGGCGCGCTGGTGCTCGACGGCTCGCCGCCGCGCCTGCTCGTGGCCGGCGCGCACGGCCAGGCGGTGACGCAGGACCTGACTCGGACCCTCGGTCCCGTGGTGGCCGACCGCACCGGCGCGCAGCCCGCCGTCACCGACCTCGCGCCCCTGGCGGCCGGCGACCGGCGCGGGCGGGCCGTCGACCACACCACCTTCGGCGTCGTCCTCGGCGGCTTCCTGTTCGGCATCACCAGCTACCAGGTGGCCCCGAAGCTGCGGCTGCGGCTGCGCCTGCTCAGCGCGGTCCTGTTCGCCGTGGCGGCCGGCCTGCTCGGCGCCCTGCTGGCCGGACCGGTGACGGCGGCCCTGCCCGCCGGGTTCTGGCCGGTGGCCGGGATCGTGGCCCTGCTGGCGCTGTCCTGCGGAGCGGCGGCCGCGCTGGCGCTGCGCCTGCTCGGCGGGGCCGGCACCTTCATCGCCACCGCCGTGCTGCTGACCCTCGGCGCCGCCACGAGCACCGGCAGCTTCCCGGCCGAGTACCTGCCCGGCTGGCTCGAGCCGCTCGCCTCGGTCCTGCCCCCGGGCGTGGCCGTACGGGCGCTGCGCGGCCTGGCCTACCTCTCCGGCGACGGCGTGGCCCGCGCGGTCTGGGTGCTCGGCCTCTGGTGCGTCGTCCCCCTGCCGCTCATCGCCCTCGCCGACACGGTCGCCCGCCGCCGTCGGCATTGACGGGGCGGACGGAACTCATCTACCGTTGAGTTCATCAGGCGTTGAGTTCTCAGCCCTCGGAGGTTCCCGTGGCCGACGCCGTCACCGTCACCGATCTCGTCGTCGAACGCGGGCGGCGCCGGGTCCTCCACGACCTGTCGTGCGCCGTCCCGGCCGGGCGGGTCACCGGCCTGCTCGGTCCCAGCGGCAGCGGCAAGACCACGCTGATGCGGGCGCTGGTCGGCGTGCAGCGGGTCCGCTCCGGCGAGGTCACCGTCCTCGGCGAGCCCGCGGGCTCCCCCGGCCTGCGCGCCCGGGTCGGCTACGTCACCCAGTCGCCGAGCGTCTACCCCGACCTCAGCGTCCGCGAGAACGCGCGCTACTTCGCCGCCCTCTACGGCCGGGGAGCCCGGGCGGCCGACGACGCGCTCGCCGCCGTCGGGATGACCGACGCGGCCGGGCAGCTGGTCGCCGACCTCTCCGGTGGGCAGCGCAGCCGCGCGTCGCTGGCCTGCGCGCTGGTGGGCGAACCGGAGCTGCTGGTCCTCGACGAGCCGACCGTCGGCCTGGACCCGGTGCTGCGCGTGGACCTGTGGGACCGGTTCCACGCGCTGGCCGGCGCCGGGACGACGCTGGTGGTCTCCAGCCACGTCATGGACGAGGCCGGCCGGTGCGACCGGCTGCTGCTGCTGCGGGAGGGCCGGCTGCTGGCCGACCTCACGCCGGGCGAGCTGCGCGCCGACGCCGGCACGCACGACCTCGAGGAGGCCTTCCTGACGCTGGTGCGGCGCGGCGAGGAGGTGGCGGCATGAGCGCCGCGACCGCCGTCCTGAACCCCCGGCTGACCGCCGCCACCACCGGGCGGGTGCTGCGGCAGCTGCGGCACGACCACCGCACGATCGCGATGATGGTGCTGCTGCCCAGCCTGCTGCTCGGGCTGCTGTACCTGCTCTGGCGCGACGTCCCGTCCCTGCCCGGGCAGCCGTCGGTGTTCGACCGGGTCGGGCTGACGATGCTCGGGATCTTCCCGTTCGTCGTGATGTTCCTGGTCACGAGCATCGCGATGCTGCGCGAGCGCACGTCCGGCACGCTGGAGCGGCTGCTCACCACCCCGCTCTCGCGGCTGGACCTGCTGCTGGGCTACGGCCTGGCCTTCGGGGTGGCCGCGGCGGTGCAGGCCCTGGTCACGGTGACCGTGGCGACCACGGTGTACGACCTCGAGGTCGCCGGGTCGCTGTGGCTGGTGGTCCTCATCGCCGTCGTCGACGCCGTCCTCGGGGTGGCGCTCGGGCTGCTGGCCAGCGCGTTCGCCCGCAGTGAGTTCCAGGCGGTGCAGTTCATGCCGGTGATCGTGCTGCCGCAGTTCTTCCTCTGCGGGCTGCTGGTCGCCCGCGAGCAGATGGCCGGCTGGCTGCAGGCGGTCAGCGACGTGCTCCCGCTGACCTACGCCGTGGAGGCCCTGCAGGAGGTCGGGCGGTCGGCCGCGGAGACCGGGACGATGTGGCGGGACGTCGGCGTGGTGGCCGGCGCGGCGGTGCTCGCCCTCGCCCTGGCGGCGGCGACCCTGCGGAGGAGGACCAGCTGAGCGAGGCACGCCGACGGCCCTCCGGCCGTCGCCCCGGCAACCCGGACACCCGGGAGGCGGTGCTGGCCGCGGCCCGCACCGCCTTCGCCGAGCGCGGCTACGACGGCGCCTCGATCCGCGCCATCGCGACCGCCGCGGGCGTGGACCCCGCGCTGGTGCACCACTACTTCGGCACCAAGGACGCCCTGTTCCTGGCCGCGGTGCAGCTGCCGGCCGATCCCGACGACTTCCTGCCCGAGGTGCTCGCCGCGCCGCCGGACCAGCTCGGCGCCGCCGTCGTCCGCACGGTCCTGCGGGTGTGGGACGGGCCCGCCCGGCCGGGCATCCTGGCGCTGGTCCGCTCGGCGGTGAACCACGAGTGGTCGGCCCGCCTGCTCCGCGAGTTCGTCCTGGCGCGGATCATCCGGCGGGTGGTCGGCACGCTCGACATGCCGGTGGCCGAGCGGGAGGCGCGCGGCGCGCTGGTCGCCTCGCAGGTGATGGGGCTGGTCATGGCCCGCTACGTGCTGCGGCTGGAGCCCCTGGCCTCGGCCCGCCCGGACGACGTCGTCGCCGCGGTCGCGCCGACCCTGCAGCGCTACCTCACCGGCGAGGTCGACCTCTCCGGCCGCCGGGACTAGCGGGCGACCCGGGCCAGCTGCCGGGCCTGCGCCACCAGCCGGCCGGTGGAGTCCCAGATCCGGCACTCCTCGTCCGACCAGCCGCCGGCCACCTCCGTCGAGCGTGACTCGACGACGCACCAGCCCGGCGCCGGCAGCCCGCGGACGAGCACCTGCAGCTGCACGGTGGGCGCCCAGCCCGGCTTACCGACCGCGAACGCGGTGGGCGGCAGCGCGTCGGCGAACAGCAACAGCGCCAGCGGGTCGGGGTCGCGGCCGTCGGCCAGCCGGATCCACGCGCGCAGCAGCCGCACGTCCGAGGGCCGGCCGAGCGTCCAGCCCGCCGTCGCCGGGTCCAGCCGGGTGTCGAGCTGCCGCGCCAGGCCGACCGCCGGGCCGCCCTCGCTCGTCCGGGTGGCCACGCACGCGTCGGGGCCGGGCAGCTCCGGCGCCGGGTTGACCGTGTAGTCGGCCCGGTCGGTGCCGAGGGTCGCCGTCGTCACCTGGACGGCGAGCGAGGGGCCGGCCGCGCCGCTGAGCAGGACCGTGGAGTGCGCCAGCGTCCGCCCGGCCGGGCCCGCGGTGACCGTGAGGTCGGCCGGCCCGCCCGGGGTGGCGCGCAGGTAGCTCGCCGACAGCGCCACCGGGTGCGGGTGGGGGCTGTCCAACAGCGCCGCCCGCGCGACGACGCCGAGCAGGTAGCCGCCGTTGAGGACGCCGTTGCCGACGTCCCAGCCCGGGTCGAGGTCGGCGCGGAAGCCACCTCCCTCGGTACGGGTGACGGCGGTGGCACGGTCGAAGGCGGAGATCTCGGCGTCGGTCTGCGGCACGCCCGACAGGGTGCCAGGGTGCTCAGGCGTGGAGTACACACACCTCGGACGCAGCGGTCTGTCGGTCTCGCGGCTGTGCCTCGGCACCATGAACTTCGGCTGGAAGACCGAGGAGGCACCCTCGCACGCGATCATGGACCGCGCCCACGCCGAGGGCGTCAACTTCTTCGACACCGCCAACGTCTACGGCTTCGAGGCCGGCAAGGGCCGCACCGAGGAGGTGCTCGGCACCTGGTTCGCGCAGGGCGCCGGCCGACGGGATCGCACGGTCCTGGCCACGAAGGTCTACGGCGGCATGTCCGACTGGCCCAACGACACCTTCCTGTCCGCCCGCAACATCGTGCGCGCGTGCGAGGCCTCGCTGCGGCGCCTGCAGACGGAGTGGATCGACCTCTACCAGTTCCACCACGTCGACCTCGCGACGCCGTGGGACGAGATCTGGCAGGCCTGCGAGACGCTCGTCGCCCAGGGCAAGGTGCTCTACGTCGGCTCGTCCAACCACGCCGCCTGGCAGCTCGCCGCGGCCAACGAGGCCGCCGCCCGCCGGCACTTCCTCGGCCTGGTGAGCGAGCAGTCGCACTACAACCTGCTCACCCGGCACGTCGAGCTGGAGGTGCTGCCGGCCGCGCGGCACTACGGCATCGGCGTCATCCCGTGGAGCCCGCTGGCGCAGGGGCTGCTGGCCGGCGTCCTCGGCGACCAGCAGGGCGACCGCCGGCACGCCGACCGCAACCGCGACCGCATCGAGCAGCACCGCCCGGCGCTGCAGGCCTTCGAGGACGCCTGCCAGGACTGGGGCCTGGCCCCGGCCGACGTCGCGCTGGCCTGGCTGCTGCACCAGGACGGCGTCACCGCCCCCATCGTCGGCCCGCGCACGGTCGGGCAGTTCGAGGGCTCGCTGGCCGCGCTCGACGTCCAGCTGGAGCAGGCCCAGCTCGACCGCCTCGACGAGGTCTTCCCCGGCTTCAGGGCCGCCCCGATGGAGTACGCCTGGTGACGGCGGAGAGCCCGTCGTCACGGAGGGTCGTTCACGAAGCGGAACTGCAGCCGCACCGAGTCGTCCATGGGCACCACCAGGGTGGAGTTGCTGGCGTCCCACGTCTCGGGGACGAGGAACAGCCGGTCCTCGCCCTGGATCAGCAACCGCAGGTCGCGGTACCGGTAGCGGAACGTCTGCCCCTCGTTCGGCGGTAGCGCCGACTCGCGGACCCCGTACGAGGTGAGGTTCAGCCGCTCGGTGGTGTCGAGGATGACGGCCGGGAGGCGGTCCAGGTGCCGCGCCACCTCTCGCGCCGCGCCCCGGCCGGACCACTCCGCGAAGGTCGCCGTCGCCCAGAAGACGCTGACCACCAGGAGCACGGAGAGGACGACGGTCACCAGCCCCGACGGCGGCTGCCCCGGCTCCAACGACCGTGCGATCCGCCGTCCGTAGAGCGCGAGCCCGGTGCCGGCCGCCATGAGCAGCGGCGTCACGAGGGTGTAGTACGCCCAGTCACCCCACAACGGGAAGGCGAGGAGGAGCAGGACACCGACGAGCAGCAGAGCGTCTCCGGCGAGGACGACGGCGCGCGCTCTCCGGCTCCCCCGCTGCACGCGCTGCCGCCCGGTCGCCGCGACCTTCGGATCGGCGTCCTTCGCTTCGGTGAGAGCGGCCTGCACCCGGCGGTGCACCCGCTCGTGGACGACCGCGACGACGACGGCCAGGAGCGCCAGGACCAGCAGCGGGGTCAGCAGCGGCTCCGGGCTGCGCATGACGTAGTCCTGCGTGCTCAACCCGATCGTGTCGACGTCGACGCCGAAGTACAGGTACCGCGCCCGCGAGGAGGCGTAGCCGAAGTAGAAGAGCAGCGCGGTCAGGACGCTGAGCGGCGCGACGACCTGAGCCACCGATCCCGCGACCTGCCCGAACCGGCCGAGGGCCGTGGCCGGGTCGGGCGGCGGGGAGGTCATTCCCCCGGCTCAGGCGGGTCGAGTGGGATGTCCTGGTCGTCGGTCTCGATGCCGACCGCCAACTCGTCGCACTCCGCCTTCGACATCCCCGGGCACTCCACACGGCCGTCGAGTGACAGCGTGGAGTCCGGCTCCTCGACCACGTCCCCACCCTCAGGAACGTCGCTGCCCACATAGCTCACGGCGACGACGCAGACGGCCGCGTCCTCGTTGTCGGCGGTGAAGACGAACCCCGGCACGCACGGCTTGCCCCCGGAGCACCCGCCCTCTTGCACGTCCCACAGGTCCGAGGAGGTGGAGGCACCGGTGACCGTGATCGTCACTCCGGATGGGATGGCGGACGATTCCGTCGCGTCGCCTCCCAGGTAGTTCACGACCACACATTGGTCGGCATCGCTGCCTTCAGGGTCGTCGTCGCCTCCACCGATCGGCAGTCCGACCGCTTCGACCTCAGGCTTCTCCTCTGCCGGCGGCTCCGGGGCCTCCGGGCCTGTCTGCTCGGGCGGCGGTGGCGGCGCTCCCGGCTCGGGCGGGGGCTCCGCTGGCGCAGGCGGTTGCGGAGGCGCTGGAGGCGGCGGTGCCGGGGGATCCGGGGTGCTCGGCGGGGGTGCCGGCGAGTCCGGTGTGCTCGGCGGGTCGACGGGGGGCGCAGGTGCCGGGGAACCAGGTCCGGACGGCGGGTCCGCCGGAGCCTCGGGTGCTGGAGAGCCCGGGTCCTCCGGGGGGTCACCCGGCGGCGGCGCCGGGGAGTCCGGATCCTCCGGGGAGTCACCCGCCGGTGGCGCCGGGGAGTCGGGTCCGGTCGGCGGGTCCGCCGGCGACTCGGGTGACGGTCCGGTCGGACCCGGTGCGGGAACCGGTTCGACCGACGTCGTGGGGGCGGGCGCGGCTCCTGCGTCGCCGTCGTCCCCACCGCCGCAGCCGGCGACGGCCACCAGCACCACCGCAGCCCCGGACACCAGCCTGATGCGCGACCTCGACATGCGATCACCTCGGCCGTAGCCGCCGCACTCCTGTCGGAGCACCGGCCCGGCGGCCGACGCCCAGGGCGTGCGGATCCCCGGCCTCGAGCGCCGTGTTCTCGCGGACGAGACCGTCCATGTTGCGAGCGGGACCACGCTAGGGACGCGCCTGGTCGGGCGCAACACTCGGTACGCCACCGGTGACGGTGCGGTGACGCCAAGCCCCCGGTGGAGGTCAGGCCCGCGCCGAGGGAGCACGCGTGGTGAAGGTGGCGACCACCGTGTGCCGGCCGGCGGTGCTGCGCACCAGCGTCACCTCGCGCAGCGGCCAGTCCGGCCCGCGGTAGCCGCCCAGCCGCTCGGGCAGGTCGCCGTCGGCAGGCCGGCGCGGGTGCCAGCGGCCGAGGGTCAGGTGCGGGCGGAACGGCCGGTCCTCCACCGGCAGCCCCAGCCCGCGAGCGGCCTCGGCCAGCCTGCCGGCCAGCCCGGTGAGGACGGCGACGTCGCCGTCGAGGCCGGCCCAGCACACCTGCGGGCGGCGCCGCGGGCCGAACCGCCCGGCACCGGCCAGGCGCAGGGTCGCCGGCGGCGTCGGCGCGACGGCGTCCCCGACGGCGGCGGTGAGGCCGGGCAGCAGCCCGGGCGGCACGGCGCCGAGGAAGAGCAGGGTGAGGTGCCAGCGCGCCGGGTCGCCCCAGCGCGGGGCACCCGGCGCCCCGCGCAGTGGCTCGAGGGCCGCCGCCAGGTCGGCACGGGCCGGTGCGGGCGGGGCCACCGCGACGAACAGCCGCAGCGGCGCCAGCTCGCTCAGCGCACCACCAGGCCGGCGTCGGACAGCGCCGTCTGCAGGCGCAGCCGCTCGACGTCGCGGGCGAAGCCGTGCGGCACGGTGCCCAGCGCGTGCGGCAGGGCCAGCAGCGCGGCGGCCTCGGTGAGGACGTCGTCGTAGGCGGCCTGCAGCCCGCGGCGGCGCACCTGGGGCGCGCCGGCCGGCACCGTGTCGAGCTGGCGGCCCAGCCGGCGCACGTCGGCGGCGACGGCCTCCACCGGCCGGGGCGCGGCGGGCGCGGGCACGTCCCCCTCGCGGGCTCGGCGGCGGGCGCGGAGGTCGAGCACGAGCTGCCCGGAGAAGAGGCGGAACAGCAGGCCGAGCGCGGCGAAGGCGCCGACGAGCATCGCGGTGATGCCGGCGAGCTGGAGCAGGGCGGAGGTCATCATCGGCACTCCGTGGGAGCGGGGTGGCCGCGACGGTACGTGCCGGCACGGGCCGCCGCCAGATGTGCCGGTCAGCGCCCCGCGGCCTGCTCCCCGCGGACCTCGCCGACGTGCAGCAGCAGCCGCGGCGGGACGACGTGGGCCTCCAGCCGCACCCGCCGTCCGCGGGCGAGCCACAGCCCGGCGAGGGCACCGGCCACGACGACGACCGCCCCGCCGAGGATGAGCCCCCACGGCGCCCCGAGGTGCTCGGAGACCCAGCCGATGAGCGGCGCGCCCAGCGGCGTGCCACCCATGAAGCACATGAAGTACAGCGCCATCACCCGGCCGCGCATCTGGGGGTCGGCGCCGAGCTGCACGAAGCTGTTGTTGGCCACGCTGAAGACCAGCGCCGCCGCGCCGGTGGGCACCAGCAGGACGGCGAAGGGCAGGAACCCCGTCGTCAGCCCGCACGCCACGGTGAGCAGGCCGAAGAGCACCGCCGAGGTGACCAGGAAGCGCTGCCGCGGGCGGGCGCTGCGCCGGGTGGACAGGAACGCCCCGGTCAGCGACCCGACGGCGAACGTCGTCGACAGCAGCCCGAACGCCTCGGCGCCGAGGTCGAAGACCTCGCGGGCCATGAGCGCGATCGTGACCTGGAAGTTGAACCCGAAGGTGCCGATGACGAAGGCCAGCACCATCGCCAGCCGCAGGTCGGGCCGCGCCCAGGTGTAGGCCAGTCCCGCGCGCAGCTGGCCACGGGCGCGCGCCACCGGCTCGCTGCGCCGCAGCTCCTCCGGCCGCATGAGCAGCAGCGCGGCGATGGTGAACGCGAAGCTCCCGGAGTTGACCAGGAACGCCGGCGCGGTGTCCCCGCCGGAGGCGCCGATGAGCAGCCCGGCCAGCGCCGGGCCGACCAGCCGCGCGCCGTTGAAGATCGTCGAGTTCAGCCCGACGGCGTTGGCCAGCAGGTCGCCGCCGACCAACTCCGAGACGAACGCCTGGCGCACCGGGACGTCGATCGCCGAGACCGACCCCAGGCCCGCGGCCAGCACGAACACGTGCCACAGCGCGACGGTGCCGGTGGCCACGAGCAGACCGAGGCCGACGGCGAGCAGCCCCATGAGCACCTGGGTGACGACGAGGACGCGGCGCTTGTCGTAGCGGTCGGCCAGGACGCCGCCGTACATGCTCAGCAGCAGCGACGGCCCGAACTGCAGGGCGGTGATCAGGCCGAGGGCCACCCCGCTGTCGCCGGAGAGCTGCAGCACCAGCCAGTCCTGGCCGATGCGCTGCATCCAGGTCCCGGTCAGGCTGACCAGGTTCGCCGACGCGTAGAGCCGGAAGTTGTGCACGTGCAGGGAGCGGAACGGGCTGCGCCCACCGGCCGTCGGCTCCCCTCCCGTCGGGTCAGCGGCCGTGGATGTCACCCACCGGCGAGCTCCTCCATGATCGCGGCGGCCTCGCGCAGGGTCGCGCGCTGGTCCGGGGTGAGCCGGTGCAGCTGGCTGGACAGCCAGGCCTCGCGGGCCCGGGCCTCCTCGTCCAGCAGCGTGTCGGCGGCCGGGGTCAGCTCGATGACCACCTGCCGGCCGTCGGTCGGGTGCGGCGTGCGGGTGACCAGGCCCATCCCCTCGAGCGCGACCACGACGCGGGTCATCGACGGCGGCTGGACCCGCTCGTGCGCGGCCAGCTCCCCGGGACTCATCGGCCCGTGGCGCTGCAGCGTGGACAGCGCCGCGAGGTGGGTGAGCGTGACCGAGGTGTCGACCCGCTGGTTGCGGATGCGGCGGGAGAAGCGCATGACCGCCAGCCGGAGGTCGTGGGCGAGCGCTGCGGTGTCCAGCGTCGACCGTGTCACGGCGGCAGCCTACCGGTGGTTAGCCGGGCTCAGAACAGTTGCTGGAGCGGCTCCAGCGCGAAGTAGACGACGAACGCCGCGGCGATCACCCACATCAGCGGGTGCACCTCGCGCCGGCGGCCCACCGCCGAGCGCAGCAGGACGTAGCTGACGACGCCGGCGCCGATGCCGTTGGTGATCGAGTAGGTGAACGGCATGAGCGCGATGGTGAGGAAGGCCGGGATGACCAGGGACATGTCGTCCCAGGTCAGCGTGCGGATCTGGCTGATCATCAGCGCGCCGACGATCACCAGGGCGGGCGCGGCGGCCTCCGAGGGCACGACCTGCACCAGCGGCGTGAAGAACATCGCCAGCAGGAACAGCACGCCGGTCACGACGCTCGCCAGGCCGGTGCGGGCGCCGTCGGCGACACCGGAGGCGCTCTCGATGTAGGTCGTGTTCGACGAGACGCTGGCCGCGCCGCCGGCCGCGGCGGCCAGCGAGTCGACCAGCAGCACCGGCTGCGCACCGGGCAGGTTGCGGTCCTCGTCGAGCAGGTCGCCCTCGGCGCCGACGGCGGTGACCGTGCCGACGGTGTCGAAGAAGTCGGCGATCATGATCGAGAAGACGATGAGCAGCGCGGCGACGACGCCGATGCGCTCGAAGCCGCCGAACAGCGAGAACTGCCCGACGATCGACAGGTCGGGGGCGCTCACGACCTCGGCGGGGAGGGTGGGCACCTGCAGCGCCCAGCCGCGCGGGTTGGACCCGTCGGGCGTGCGGGCGCCGACGCCGGCCACCGCCTCCACCACGATCGCCAGCACGGTGGAGACGACGATGCCGATGAGCAGCGCGCCGCGGACCCGCCGCACCACGAGGACCGCGGTCAGCAGCAGCCCGACGACGAAGACCAGCAGCGGCCAGCCGGCGAGCTGGCCGTTCACCCCGAAGCTGATCAGCGGGTTGCCCGGGCGGATGACCCCCGCGTCGGCCAGGCCGATGATCGTGAGGAAGAAGCCGATGCCGACGGCGATCGCCGTCTTCAGCTGCGGCGGGATGGCCTCGAACACGGCCTTCCGGAAGCCGGTGAGCACCAGGACGGTGATCAGCAGGCCCTCGAGGACGACCAGGCCCATGATCTCCGGCCACGTCAGCTGGGTGGCGGCGAAGACGGCGACGATCGCGTTGATGCCCAGGCCGGTGGCCAGCGCGAAGGGGTACCGGCCGACGACGCCCATGAGGACGGTCAGCGCACCGGCGACCAGCGCGGTCACCGCCGCGACGGCACCGAAGGGCAGCGTGGCGCCGGTGACGTCGGTGCCCGACAGGATGATCGGGTTGAGCACCACGATGTAGGCCATCGTGAAGAAGGTGGTCAGCCCGCCCCGGACCTCGCGGCCCAGCGTGCTGCGCCGGGCGCTGATGCCGAAATAGCGGTCCACCCCGTTGCGCGGCCGCACCCGGGGGCCGGGGCTGCGCCGCGGCCGGGGGGCACCCGCGGCGACGTCGGCCGGCGTGTCCCCGGCGGGAACGGCCGCGCTCGCGCCGCGGGCGGGACGGGACTTCTCGGGCATGCGGGCTCCTGCTGGTGCCGGGTGACGAGCGGCGACAGAGTGCCACACCGCCCGCGAGCCCCCGCGCCGGTCTGGGCGGTTCGCCGCCTAGTGTCGGCCGCGTGTCCCGGCCCTCCGCACCCGGCTCCCTGAAGCCGGCCCCTCCCCCGCTGCAGGTCGACACCGCCCGCGTCGTCCTGGCCGGAGCGGCGCTGTGGGCCCTCGCGCTCGTCGTCCTGCTGTTCCTCGGCGACCGGGTGGACCGCGCCTGGACCTGGACCTGCGTGGTCGGCATCGTGCTCGCCGCGGTCGGCCTGGCGGTCATGCGCTGGCAGGGCCAGCTCGGGCGCCGCCGTTAGTCGGTGAGGACGTCGAAGTCCGCGGTGTCGTAGCGGGCCGACGTCACGACCTCGGCCGGCTCGCCGACGGCGAGGGTGGCCTGGCTGTGCGCGCCGCAGCCGTAGTCGACGGCGACCACGCGGCCGTCGGCCGGTGCGTACTCGTTGCCGCACGCGCCGAGCAGCCCGCGCAGCGAGCCGGCCAGCGGGAGGAAGAAGCCGCACGTGCCGCACGGGCCGGGTGCCGAGCGGGCCATCGCCGAGCGCGGGCCGAAGTCGCCGGCCAGCCAGCGGGCGACCGCGGAGCTGCGTCCCTCGCGGGACATGACCCGCTCACGGCCCAGGCCGAGCTCGGTCGCCAGCGCCTGCGCCTCGGGGTCGGCCGCGGCGTCGTCCTCGGCGGTGTAGGAGGGCACCAGACGCGGGTCGTCCTCGGTGGCCGGCAGGACGTCGCCGACCGACAGGTCGCCCGGACGTAGCCGCTCGTGCCACGGCACCCAGGCCGGCGCGAGCAGCGCCGCGTCGCCGGGCAGGAGCACGACCTCGTCGACGGTGACCTCGTCGCTGCCCGGGACGCGCGCCAGGGTGACCGCCCAGTGCCAGCCCACGTAGCCCGGCAGCCGGCTGGCGAAGGAGTGGGTGACCACCTCGCCGAGGACGGCGGGACCGCCGTCGGCGTCCCCGATCGGCTCGGGCCCGGCGCCGAGGTGCTCGCCGACGACCGCGGGGTCGCCGGCGGTCTCCTCGGCAGTGGCACGGGCGAGGTCGACCGCGCCGGTCAGCACGTCGCTCGGGACGGAGTCGGCAGTCACGGCGTCATCGTCCCAGACGCACCGCACCGGTAGGCGCGGCCGGGCGACCCGCGTGATCACGACTCCCCCGGACTCCCAGGCCGGTACGGCACCATGGAGCCGTGCCGTCCTCGCGTCCGCCCGGGTCCCGCCGGGGCCCGCTACGCCGGTCGCGGCAGGAGCCGGACTCCCCCGACCGGGTCGACACCGCGCCCCTGGAGATCCCCCCGCCGGGGACCCAGCCGCAGGCCGCGGCCCCGCCGCCGTACCCCGCGTACGGCGCCCCGCCCCCCGGCTACGGCCCGCCGTACCCCGCGTACGGCCCACCGCCCGGCTACGGGCCGACCACCGTCCCGGCTCCGCGGGCGCTCCCGCCCGGCTACGCACCGCCGCCGGTGCCGCCGCCCGCCGCCCCGGCGCCGGAGACGCCCCCGCCCGACGGGGCGGCGCAGCCACGGGTCACCGTCACCCGGGTCGCCGTCGCCCGGACCAGGGAGCTGACCGGCGCGACCGTCGCCCGGGTGCGCGCCGCCAGCCGCGCCGACGGCGCCGCCGAGAGCGGCCTGACCCACCTGCTGTGGGTCAACGCCGTGCACATGGCCGGCGACGCGATGATCGCCGTCTCGCTGGCCGGCACGCTGTTCTTCGCCGCCGCCTCCGACGCCCAGCGCGGCAACGTGGCGCTGTACCTGCTGGTCACGATGGCGCCGTTCGCGGTGGTGGCGCCGGTCATCGGCCCGCTGCTCGACCGGCTGCAGCGCGGCCGCCGCTGGGCCCTCGGTGCCGCGGCGCTCGGGCGCGCGGTGCTCGCGCTGGTCATGGCCGCCCACCAGGACGACTGGTGGCTCTACCCCGCCGCACTCGGCGTCCTGGTGCTGTCGAAGGCGCACAACGTGCTGCGCGCCGCCGTCGTCCCGCGGGTGCTGCCCGGTGCGATGTCGTTGACGTCGGCCAACGCGCGACTGTCGGTGTTCGGCTTGGTCACCGCGGGCGTCTTCGGTGCGATCGGCGCCGGGCTGGCCTGGGCGTTCGGGTTCGCGCCGCTGCTGTGGGTGACCGCGGTGGTCTTCCTCGTCGCCGCGGTCCTCGCCGTCCGGCTGCCCCGCCACGTCGACGTGCCCACCGGCGAGCAGCCCGCCGACGTGCTGAGCACCGGCCCGGTGCCCGCGACCGGCCGGCGCCGGCGGCCGGTCAACCCGCACGTGGTGCTCGCCCTGCGCGCCAACGCGGCGCTGCGCGGCCTCGGCGGCTTCCTGACGATCTTCTCCGCGTTCTTCGTGCAGGCCACCGTCGAGGGCGGCTGGGAGGCCACGCTCGCCCTCGGCGCGATCGCCGGCGCGGCCGGTGCCGGCAGCGTGCTGGGCACCGGCATCGGCTCGCGACTGCACGCCGCCGACCCCGACCGGATGGTCGTCTGGGCGGCCGGTGCCGCCGCCGCGGTCACCGTCCTGGCCGCGGTGTTCTTCGGCCTGGCCACCGCGGCCGTCGTCGCCGGGGTCTCCGCCGTGGCCAACGCGCTGGGCAAGGTGGCGCTCGACGCGATCATCCAGCGGGAGGTGCCCGAGAGCCTGCGCGCCTCGGCGTTCGCCCGCTCGGAGACCGTGCTGCAGCTGGCCTGGGTCTTCGGCGGCGCCGTGGGCATCGCGCTGCCGCCGATCGGCTGGCTGGGCTTCACCGTCGCCGCCGCGTTGCTGGTGCTCGCCGTCGGGCTGCTCCTCTGGACGCCGCGCCGCCGGCGGTGGGCGCCGGTCGACCCGGCCGCACCGACCGTCCCGGGCACCTACGCGGTCCCCGACGCCGCCGTCCCCGACGCCCCGACCGTGCCGGAGGCACCCCGCCCGTGAGCAGCCTGTCCCGCGCCGCCGCTGCCCTGCTGGCCGGCGCGCTCCCCGCCGTGCTGGCCGGGTGCGGCGGTGGCTCGCCGTCGGCTCCCGACGCGCCCCCGGACGTCACGGTGGCCGCCGGCCCGCAGGAGGTCGCCGTCCAGCCGACCCAGTACTGCGGGTCCGGCGAGGGCCTGCGCTACGACGTCACGCCGCCGGTGGTCGAGGTCTCCCCCGACACCCCGATCGCGCTCACCGTGCCCGACGACGTCGCCGCCCACGGCTGGAGCGTGCAGGTCTTCGACGAGCGGCTCGAGGAGAAGATCGGCGAGGTCGACGTCGAGGTGGGGACGACGACGTTCGACGGCATCAACAGCTCCGACGTCGTCCCGCCGGCGTACTACCTCGTCGTCGTCGAGGACGCCCACGGCGAGTGCCTGCTGACCGGCTCGTGGCCGGTGGGCTTCCTCCGCGCCGGCGGCGAGATCGGCGCCGACCCGACGGGTTAGGCCTCCAGGTCGCCGGCGACCGCGCGCAGCACCGCCGCGACCTTGCGCGACTCGGCGCGGTCGGGGTGCCGGCCGCGGCGCAAGCTGTTCGACACGTCGTCGAGCAGCTTGATGAGGTCCTCGATGATCGGGACCAGCTCGTCGGGCTTCTTGCGGTTGGCCGCGGCCACCTTCGCCGCCACCGACGGCAGCGGGTCGAGGACGCGCACCTGCAGCGCCTGGTCGCCGCGGCGGCCGGCGACGATGCCGAACTCCACCCGCTGGCCGGGCTTGAGCTCGGCGGTGCCGGAGGGCAGGGCGTCCTTGTGCACGAAGACGTCGGGCCCGTCCTCGCGAGAGAGGAAGCCGAACCCCTTCTCGGGGTTGAACCACTTGACTCTGCCGGTGGGCACGGTGAGATCCCTCGGTCGCTGCTGGCTGTCCCGGCACGGGTGCCGGCGGACGGCGGCACGGGAGCGCCGCTCGCTGCCAGGTTAGCCGTCCGGCGCACCCCTATTGAGCGGGTGCCGCCCGCGTCCGGGCGCGCGGATCAGCTGCCCGCGACCTCGCGCTCGACGACTCCCAGGCGCCCCAGCAGGTCGAGGAAGACGACGGCGAAGTCGTTGTCCGCGATCTCGCGCTCCACCGTGGCCCAGTCGACCTGCTCGCGCAGCGCCCGGGCCACCGGCAGCAGGCGCGAGAAGTCGCAGTAGTGCTCGTCGAGCGCCATGAGCTTGGTGACCAGGATGTCGGTGGCCGCCAGCACCGGCATGTGCACCGAGAGCACGGGCATCTGCTCGGCCCGCTCGATGAGGTCGCTCTCCACCGGGTGGCCGCAGGTGCGCCAGAGGACGTCGACGAACGAGTTGCCCTGGACGACCTTGGTCAGCCAGTCCTCGGCCGGGTCCTCGACCTGCAGGCCCGCGTCGGTGAGCACCTTGACCGCCCGCTCGGCCTCGTCGTCGGGCACGAGGAAGTCGGCGTCGTGGTCGGGCTCGGGGGCGCCGCGCACCCACGCCGCGTAGCCGCCGCAGAGGGCGAAGGGCACCCCGCCCTCCTTGAGGGCGACGGCGGTGCGCTTGAGGAGGTCACGGATCTCGTCGCGGTCGGAGGGCTGCACGGGGCGCTGCTACCCGGCACTCGCCGCCTCATGCACGGGTGAACCGGCGCCGGCCGGGGCACGGGGACAGCGTGCGCATCGCGACCTTCAACATCCTGCACGGGCGCTCACCGGAGGACGACCGGGTCGACGTCGACCGGCTCGCCGCCGCGGTGAAGACGCTGGACGCCGACGTCCTGGGACTGCAGGAGGTCGACCGGGACCAGCCCCGCTCGATGAACGCCGACCTCACCGCGGTGGCCGCCGAGGCGATGGGTGCGGTCGACTCCCAGTTCGTGGCCGCGCTGGCCGGCACCCCCGGTGGCACGTGGATGGCGGCCACCGGCGAGGAGCAGCCCGGCTCGGCCAGTTACGGCATCGCGCTGCTCTCGCGCTACCCGGTGGTGTCCTGGCGGGTGGTGCGGCTGCCGGCGCTGCGCGGGCGGGTGCCGGTGTGGTTCCGCGGCGCGCGGGCCCCGAAGCTGGTCGGCGACGAGCCGCGGGTCGCCGTCGCCGCGGTCCTCGACGGGCCGTCCGGGCAGTTCACCGTGACCTGCACGCACCTGTCGTTCATCCCGGGCTGGAACTCCCTGCAGCTGCGCCGGCTGGTGCGGTCGCTGGCCGGCACCCGCGAGCCGCTCGTCGTCCTGGGTGACCTCAACATGGAGCCGCGCCAGGCCGCCCGGGTCAGCGGGCTGCGGTCACTGGCGGCGGGGCACACCTTCACCGCCGACGCGCCCACCCGGCAGCTGGACCACGTCCTGGGCCGCGGCCCGGTGGCCGCCACGGGGCCGGGCGAGGTCGTGCGGCTGCCCCTGTCCGACCACCGGGCGCTGGTCGCGTCGTGCGAGGTCGGGTGACGCGGTTGGCGTCGTGACAGTGCCGGGTGTCACGATCACGGCATGGCCACCTCCGTCGGCACCCGCGCGTTCACCCTGATCGCCTCGGCGGTCCGCCTGGTCGCCTCGCTCGTGGCGGTGGTGATCGTGCTGCACGCGGTGTTCACCTTCTTCGAGGCCAACCCCGCCAACACGCTGGTGTCGGCCGCCGCGGACGTGCGCCAGGGCCTGGGCTGGTTCACCGTCGACCTGTTCCGGCCGTCGGACCCGCGCGTCGGCGAGACCATCAACGCCGCGATCGCCGCCCTGGTGTGGGTCGTCGTCGGCAACGTGGTGTCGAAGCTGCTGGTGAGGCTGGCGCCCTAGGCGTTGCGGACCGCCGCGGCGGCCTCCAGGCCCAGCTCCTGCACCGACACCTCGCGCATCTCGACCTTGCGGACCTTGCCGGTCACGGTCATCGGGAACGCCTCGACGACCTTGACGTAGCGCGGGACCTTGTAGTGCGCGAGCTTGCCGGCGCAGAACTCCCGCAGCGCCTCCGGGGTGAGCGGCTCGGCACCCTCCCGCAGCCGCACCCAGGCCATGAGCTCCTCGCCGTAGCGCTCGTCGGGGACGCCGATCACCTGGGCGTCGACGACGTCGGGGTGGGTGTAGAGGAACTCCTCCACCTCGCGCGGGTACACGTTCTCCCCGCCGCGGATGACCATGTCCTTGATCCGGCCGACGATGTTGAGGTAGCCGGCCTCGTCCATGACGGCGAGGTCGCCGGTGTGCATCCAGCGAGCGGCGTCGATGACCTCGGCGGTCTTCCCCGGCTCGTCCCAGTAGCCGAGCATCACCGAGTAGCCGCGGGTGCAGAACTCGCCGGGAGTGCCGCGCGGCACGGTGATGCCGGTCTCGGGGTCGACGACCTTGACCTCCAGGTGCGGGTGCACCCGGCCGACGGTGGAGGTGCGGCGGTCGAGGTCGTCGTCGGCGCCGGTCTGGGTGGAGACCGGGCTGGTCTCGGTCATGCCGTAGCAGATGGTCACCTCGGTCATGCCCATCTCGGCGACCACCCGCTTCATCACCTCCACCGGGCACGGCGAGCCGGCCATGATGCCGGTGCGCAGGCTGGAGAGGTCGTAGGTGCCGAAGTCGGGCAGCGCCAGTTCGGCGATGAACATCGTCGGGACGCCGTAGAGGGAGGTGCAGCGCTCCTCCTGCACCGCCCGCAGCGTGGCCGCCGGGTCGAACGCGGGCGCCGGGATGACCATCGTGGCGCCGTGGCTGGTGGCCCCGAGGTTGCCCATCCCCATGCCGAAGCAGTGGTAGTAGGGCACCGGGATGCAGATCCGGTCGGCCTCGGTGTAGCCGCAGCCCTCGCCCACGAAGAAGCCGTTGTTGAGCAGGTTGTGGTGGCTGAGCGTGGCGCCCTTCGGGAAGCCGGTCGTCCCCGACGTGTACTGGATGTTGATCGGGTCGTCGGGCGAGAGCTCGGCGGCGCGGCGCTCCAGCAGGCCGCGGTCGGCGGCTCGGCCGGTGGCCAGCAGCTGCTCCCACTCCGGGTCGCCGAGGAACAGGACCTCGCGCAGCTCGGGGCAGTCGCCCCGGACCTCGGCCACCATCGCCCGGTAGTCGCTCGTCCTGAACTCCGGCGCCGCGACCAGCACCGAGATCCCGGCCTGCTTCAGCACGAACGCCAGCTCGTGGGTGCGGTAGGCCGGGTTGATGTTGACCAGGACGGCACCGAGCTTGGCGGTGCCGTACTGGACGAAGACCCACTCGGCGCAGTTGGGCGCCCAGATGCCGACGCGGTCGCCCTTCTGCACGCGGAGGGCGTCCAGGCCGAGGGCGCAGGCGTCGACGTCGGCGACCAGCTGCGGATAGGTCCAGCGGCGGCCGGTGACGCACTCGACGAGCGCCTCGTGGTCGCCGACCCGCGCTGCCGTCCGGTCGAGGTCGGCCCCGATCGTGTCCCCCAGCAGGGGGACGGTGGAGGTGCCGCTGGCGTAGGACGGCAGCGCGGGGGTGCTCACGGCCGCCGGTTCTCGGGCAGCTGCACCCCGGCCCGGTTGGGCTTGTCCGTGGGGTGGGCGTAGCGGATCCGGTCGACCGGCAGCGGGAAGCTGTGGTCCTCACCGAACGGTGAGAGCCCACCGGCCATCTCGCTGATCAGCTCGGTCACCGGCGGGCCGGCGTCCTCCGACTGGCCCCAGGTGGGCTCCACCAGGTGGGCGTGCTTCTCCTTGCGCTTGGCCATCTCGCCTCCGTGCATCGGGCGCACCCGGCGGTGCGCGCGTCGCCGCCATTCTGTCGGCTGGCTGGTCCTACCCGCACCAGCCCCGCTCTCCCGTGTCTCAGCGGGACGGGCGCCGGGCCGAGCGCGCGCCGTACAGGGTCGGCAGCCCCTCGGCGGTGAGCACCCACTGCCCGGTGCCCACGGGCGCGAGCCGCACCTCCCCGCCGTCGAGCCCCTGCACCTGGCGGGTGCGCCAGACCGAGGTGCTGACCAGCCGCAGCCGCACCGGCTCGTGGGTGGGGTCCCACTCGTCGAAGCCCTCGGGCTCGAAGGCGACGATGGCCGGCCCCGCGATGCGCAGCAGCCCGCGCTGCCACGGCACGGCGGAGAGCGCCCGCCGCCAGCGCAGCGCCCGGGCCAGCGCGCCGGCACCGGCGAACGCCGCCACCGCCCCACCGATCACCAGGACGACGACGACCATCCCGGCCAGCGGCACCGGGCGCCCGCGGTCCTCGGCCAGGCTGACGGCGACGGCGCCGAGCAGCACGGCCAGCACGACGGCGATGACGCCCCCGGCGAGCCAGCGCAGCGCACCGGCCCGGTAGCCCTCGAGCGCGGACCGGGTGTGCGGGTCGTCGGCGGCCGGCTGCACGCCCCGATGATCCCAGGCCCGGCCTCCGGGGCAGCACCTGCGGCAACGGACGTAACGTGGTCCGGATGCCTGCCGACCGACCCGCCACGCTGGCCGCGTGGCTGCGCACCCGCAGCGACGCCCAGCTGGCCGCGCTGCTGGCCGCGCGGCCCGACGTGGCCCGGCCCGCGCCCTCCGACGTCGTCGCGCTGGCCAGCCGGCTGGCGGTGCCGGTCTCTGTGGACCGGGCGCTCGACGACCTCGACGCCGCGACCCTGCAGGTGCTCGACGTCGTGCTGCTCGCGCCGACCGACGGCGTCCCCGCCGAGGACGTGCACGCCGCGCTGCCCGGGCTGCCCGCCGACGTCGTCGACGCGGCGGTCGAGCGCCTGACGGTGCGGGCGCTGCTGTGGGGCGAGGACGTCCTGCACGCCCCCGACCAGGTGCGCCGCGCCGTCCGCCACCCCGCGGGTCTCGGCCGCCGGGCCGTCGACCTGCGGGTGACCCTGCCGGCGGACCTGCCCGCCGCCGTGGGTGCCCTGGACCCCGCCGAGCGCGAGGTGCTCGAGCGGCTGGCCGGCGACCGCCCGGTCGGCCACCTGCCCGAGACCGGCGGCCCCGGCGCCTCCCCGGCCCGGCGGCTGCTGCAGGCGGGGCTGCTGGCGCGCATCGACGCGCTCAACGTCGAGCTCCCCCGCGAGATCGGCCTGCTGCTGCGCGGCGGCCTGCCCTACGGCCCGCCGCGGCTGCGCCCCGAGCCGGCCGCCGTCGAGCGGGACGCCGCCGTCGTCGACCGGCAGGCGGCGGGCGCGGCGCTGGAGGTGGTGGGGCGGGTCGGTGAACTGCTGGCGGTACTCGAGGAGGAGCCGGCCGGGCTGCTGCGCAGCGGCGGGGTCGCCGTCCGGGACCGCAAGCGGCTGGCGAAGGCGCTGACGGTGTCGGAGGCCGACGCCGGCTGGCTGCTGGAGCTCGCCTTCGCCGCGGGGCTGCTCGACGTCGGCGGACCGCACCGCGACGAGTGGCTGCCCACCCGCGGCTACGACCTGTGGCGCGAGCAGCCGCTGCCCGACCGGTGGGGCGCGCTGGCCGCCGGCTGGCTGGAGAGCACGCGGCTGCCCTCGCTGGTCGGGTCGCGGGACATGGCCGGCAAGGCGGTCAACGCGCTGTCCCCCGACCTCGTGCGGCACACCGCGCCGGCGATCCGCCGCTCCGCGCTGGCCGCGCTCCTCGACTCCCCGCCCGGTCGCGGGCTGGCCCCCGACGACCTGGTGGCGCTGCTGCGCTGGCGCACCCCGCGGCGGGCCGACCGCCTGGCTCCCGTGCCGGACATGCTGGCCGAGGCCGGGCGGATCGGCGTCCTCGTGGGCGGCGTGCTGTCCTCGGGCGGGCGCGGCCTGCTCACCCGGGGCGAGGAGGGCGCCGCCGACGGGATGCAGGGGCTGCTGCCCGAGCCGGTCGACCACGTGCTCGCCCAGCCCGACCTCACCCTCGTCGCACCCGGCCCGCTGGTGGCCGAGCTGGCCGACACCCTCGCCGTCGTCGCCGACGTCGAGTCCTCCGGCGGGGCGACGGTGTTCCGGGTGTCGGAGTCCTCGGTCCGTCGCGCGCTGGACGCCGGGTGGTCGGCCACCGACCTGCACGACCTGTTCACCCGCGCCTCGCGGACGCCGGTGCCGCAGGCGCTGGACTACCTCGTCGACGACGTCGCGCGGCAGCACGGCCGGCTGCGGGTCGGCGCCATCGAGTGCTACGTCCGCTCCGACGACCACGGCCTGCTCTCGCAAGTGCTCGGCGACCGGCGGACGGCGGCGGCCGAGCTGCGCCGACTGGCCCCCGGCGTGCTGGTCAGCGGGCTCGGCGCCGACGAGGTGCTCACCGTGCTGCGGCAGGCCGGGTACGCCCCGGCCGGGGAGTCGCCGGGCGGCGCGGTGCTCACCCGCCCGCCGGCCCGGCCACGCGCCGCCGGCCGGCGCCCCGGGCCACCGCCGTCGGCGGCGGGCCGCCCGCTCACCGAGGCGGAGGCCGAGGCCACCGTCCGCGAGATCCGGGCCGGCGACGCCGCGCTGGCCGCCCGCCCGGCGACGCCCGTGCGGCAGGTCCCCGGGGTCACCACCGCGGGCACGCTGGAGCTGCTGTCCCGCGCGATCCGCGAGGGCATCCCCGTGTGGCTGGGCTACGTCGACGCCCAGGGCAGCGGCAGCCAGCGCGTGGTGCAGCCGGTGTCACTGGCCGGTGGTTTCCTCCAGGGGTGGGACGAGCGCCGGCACGAGAACCGCACCTTCGCGGTGCACCGGATCACCTCGGTGGCGCTGGTCGACGAGGAAGCACCGGCCGCCGGCAACGGTTGACCTGACAGACGCCCACCCTCCGAGGAGAGGCAACCCATCCCCGTGAACGACGGACCCCTCATCGTCCAGTCGGACAAGACGCTGCTGCTCGAGGTCGACCACCCGGCGGCGCGCGAGTGCCGCGCGGCCATCGCCCCTTTCGCCGAGCTCGAGCGCTCGCCGGAGCACGTGCACACCTACCGGGTCACCCCTCTGGCGCTGTGGAACGCGCGCGCCGCGGGGCACGACGCCGAGCAGGTCGTCGACGCGCTGGTGCGCTACTCCCGCTACCCGGTGCCGCACGCGCTGCTGGTCGACGTCGCCGACACGATGGACCGCTTCGGCCGGCTGACGCTGGTCAACCACCCGGTGCACGGGCTCACGCTGGCCACCACCGACCGCGCGGTGCTCGAGGAGATCATCCGCTCCAAGCGGGTGGCGCCGATGCTCGGTGCGCGGATCGACCCCGACACCGTCGTCGTCCACCCCTCCGAGCGTGGGCGGCTCAAGCAGGCGCTGCTCAAGGTCGGCTGGCCGGCCGAGGACCTCGCCGGCTACGTCGACGGCCAGGCGCACCCGATCGAGCTCGACCAGGCCGGCTGGCACCTGCGCGACTACCAGCAGGAGGCCGTCGAGGGCTTCTGGGCCGGCGGCTCGGGCGTCGTCGTCCTGCCCTGTGGCGCCGGCAAGACGCTGGTCGGCGCCGCGGCGATGGCGCAGGCCAAGGCGACCACGCTGATCCTGGTGACCAACACCGTCTCGGGGCGGCAGTGGAAGCGCGAGCTGATCGCGCGCACGTCGCTGACCGAGGAGGAGATCGGCGAGTACTCCGGTGAGCGCAAGGAGATCCGCCCGGTCACCATCGCGACCTACCAGGTGATGACCACCCGCCGGAAGGGCGAGTACCGGCACCTGGACCTCTTCGACGCCCAGGACTGGGGCCTGATCGTCTACGACGAGGTGCACCTGCTGCCCGCGCCGATCTTCCGGCTCACCGCCGACCTGCAGTCCCGCCGCCGGCTGGGCCTGACGGCCACGCTGGTGCGCGAGGACGGGCGCGAGGACGACGTCTTCTCCCTCATCGGGCCCAAGCGCTACGACGCGCCCTGGAAGGACATCGAGTCCCAGGGCTACATCGCGCCGGCCGAGTGCATCGAGGTGCGGGTCGGCCTCGACGACGAGGAGCGGATGACCTACGCGGTCGCCGAGCCCGAGGAGCGGTACCGGATCGCGGCGACGGCGACGTCGAAGCTGCCGGTGATCCGGCGGGTGCTCGACCGGCACCCCGACGAGCAGAAGCTGGTGATCGGGGCCTACCTCGACCAGCTCGACGAGCTCGGCCGGGCGCTGGACGCGCCGGTCATCCAGGGGTCGACGACGAACAAGGAGCGGGAGCGGCTGTTCCAGGCGTTCCGCACCGGCGAGATCAAGACGCTGGTCGTCTCCAAGGTCGCGAACTTCTCGATCGACCTGCCCGAGGCCGCCGTCGCCGTCCAGGTGTCGGGCACCTTCGGGTCGCGGCAGGAGGAGGCCCAGCGGCTGGGCCGGGTGCTCCGCCCCAAGGCCGACGGCCGGCAGGCGCACTTCTACACGGTGGTCAGCCGCGACACCCTCGACGCCGAGTACGCCGCCCACCGGCAGCGCTTCCTCGCCGAGCAGGGCTACGCGTACACGATCGTCGACGCCGCCGACCTGGCCGGTCCCGGTGAGGTCAACGGCCCGGACTGGGTCGACGAGCCCGCCGACTGAGGGGTGAGTGGCCGGGGCGTTCGGCGCCCCGGCCACTCACCCCTCGGTGAGCTCGTGCAGGACGTCGGCGGCGTCGGCGTTGCCCTCCTCGGCGAGCCGGCGCAGCTCGGTGAGGTCGTCGGCCTCGCTCGCCCGCTGCACGAGCTCGTCGGTAGCGTCGCGGTAGCCGAGGTCGCCCAGCCGGCGCAGCTCGGCGAGGTCGCCGCGTTCGCCCGCCAGTTCGATCAGCTCGTCGACCGCGCTGCGGTCACCCTTCGCCGCCCGCTCACGGAGTCCGGCGTACTGGGGCTCGCTCATGCCTGCAGGATGCTCGCGTGGCCGGTGAACGGGACCTCGATCGGCTGCTGCGCGGCATGGCGCCACGGCGCGCGCCCGGGACATACGTGTTCGCCACCGTCCCGGGCGATGAGGTGCCCGCCGGCCTGACGCCGTTCGCCACGGTGCGGGAGGACGAGGGGCTGACGCTGGTCCTGCGCCGGGAGGACGCCGACGCGGCCGGCCTGCCCCACGACTTCCCCGCCGCGCGGATCACCCTGCTGGTCCGCTCCGACCTCGCGGCGGTCGGGCTCACGGCGGCCGTGAGCACCGCGCTGGCCGACGCCGGGATCAGCTGCAACGTGCTGGCCGGGTACCACCACGACCACCTGCTGGTCCCGCTGGGCGACGCCGACCGCGCGCTCGCCCTGCTGGAGGGGCTGGCCGCGTAGCGCGGTGTCCGGTCTCACCCGCCGGATCGGCCGGGATGTGCCACCGTGGGGGTGGGTCCGCAGCGGACCCCCGGACGAGCGGCGCCGTACCCGGACAGCGACAAGACGGCAGCCTCGGGAGTCCTCGTGTCCTGGTTCGTGCTCGTGCTGTCCGGTGTCCTCGAGGCCGTGTGGGCGACCGCCCTCGGCCGGACCGAGGGCTTCACCCGGCTCGCACCGACCGTCGTGTTCGTGCTCGGTCTGGTCGCCAGCATGCTGGGGCTCGCGTACGCGATGCGCAGCCTCCCCGTGGGGACGGCGTACGCCGTCTGGGTGGGCATCGGGGCGGCGCTGACCGCCGGCTACGCGATGGCGTCCGGCGAGGAGCCGCTGTCGGCGCTGCGGGTGCTGCTCCTGCTCGGCATCGTCGGCTGCGTGATCGGACTCAAGCTCACGCACTGAGCCCGGCCTGCCCCACTCAGTACGGCGGTGGGGTGGTGACGGCGGTGAGGCCGGTGGGTGTGGTGACGGTGAGGGTGCCGTCGGGGGCGAGGGTGTGCCGCCAGCCGGGTGCCTGGTGCTTGCCGCGGTGGTGGCCGGTGCAGTAGCCGGTGAGGTTGCCCGCGGCGGTGGGTCCGGCCGGCCAGGGGACGGCGTGGTCGAGTTCGCCGGTCCGGGGGACGCGGCGGCGGCAGCCGGGGAAGCGGCAGCGGCGGTCGCGGGCGCGGACGTGCCGGTCCAGGGCAGCGCCGGGCCGGTAGCCGGCGGTGACCCCGGGGACGCGCAGGCCCACGCCGGTGGTCGCGGCGCGACGCAGGACGGGCAGGTCGGTGAGGGCGAGCAACGCGCCGGTCAAGGCGTCGGTGAGGACGAGGCGGGGGCGGTCGGCCAGCCCGCCGCCGCCGGTTGTGGCCAGCAGGCCGGCGAGCGCCTGGCGGGCCTGGTCGGTGGCGGCTGCGAGGGCGGTGAGGGCGTCGGGGGCGGCGGTGACCCGCCCGGCGGGGCTGTGCGCCCAGGCAGCCTCGTCGGCGGCATCAGCGCGCTGCGCGGTGGCCACCAGCCGGTGGGCGCGGCCGAGGGCCTGCTGGGCGGCGAGGACCGCATCCCCGGCGTCCTGGATCGCCTGGTCGGCGCGCGCCCACCAGCCATCGTCGGCGTCGGCATCGGCGTCGGCGGGTGGCGTGTCGTCGCGGGTCGGGCTGGCGGGATCCGGCGGTGGGTGGTCGGCGGCCCACACGGCCTCCACCTTCGCGGGGTCGAGGGAAGGGGCACCGCGGCCGGCCAGCTCCTCGATGAGCACCCGGCGCACGGTGTCGGTCCACCACCGCTCGAACTCCGGGTCCACCGCCACGGCCGGCCACACCGGGACCTCGATCGGACCGAGGTCGTGCCTGCCAGCGGCCGGAGCGGTGTCCGCCGGAGCGGTGCCGGCCGGAGCGGTATCGGCCGCGGCGGTGTCCGTTGCGGCGGTGTCGGTCGCGGCGGTGTCCGACGGAGCGCCATCGACAGGGGCAGCGGTGGTAACCAGCGGGTGCCCGGTGAGGGCGGCCAGCAGAGCGCGGACCGTCTCGGCGGGCACCACCTGTCCGTCGATCTCGCACGGCTGGTCCCCACCGAGCAGCGCGCCCAGCGGCGCGATCACCGACAACACCACCTGCACCGGCGGGAGGTCGGTCTCGCCGGGGCGCAGCACCAGGTCGAGCAGGCAGTCGGCCATCTTCTGCCCGCGGGAGCGCCCGTCGGCGGGGTCGGCGGGCAGCGCGTCGGCGTACGCGCCCAGCGCCGCCACCAGCGCCGCGGCCTCCGGCGTCGTCAGCAGCGCCGAGACCACGCTCATGCCCTCGACCCGGTCCGGGCGCGCCGAGACCCCGCGCTCGCGGATGGCCCGGGCCAGCCGGTCGGCGGCGGAGCGGGCGTCGCGCTTGAGCACCTCGCGGCGGACCTTGTCGCCCAACTGCGCCGGAGTGGTCACCCGCCCGGCCATCCAGGCCAGCAGATCCCGCTCGAGTGAGGCACGGATCGCGTCGTCGGCGATCGGGGCGACCTTGTCCAGCAACGGCCACAGGTGCCCCGGGTGCAGCATCCCCGCCTCGAGTGCGTCGAGGGTCAGCGGGAGGCGGTGCACCAGCGTCAGCGAGCGTTCCAGCAGCGCCTCGGCGGCCTCGGTGGAGATCGACAGCGCCACCACCAGCTCCTGCGCCGCCCACTCGCTCACCGGCCGCAGCACCGCCGCCCGCCGCGCCCACCGCTCGCCCGACATCGCCCCCGGCTCCCCCTGCGCCCGGTCCGCCGAGGCCGGCCGGGTGGCGGCGAAGGCCGCGACCGCCCGGGCCCGGCGGGCCGTCTGACGGGAGATCTCCCGGTCGGCCGCCTGGACCTCGCCCAGCGGACCGGACGACAACCCGACCGGCGACACCGGCGCCGGAGCGGTCAACACGTCGTCCACACAGTCGATCATACGTTCGAAGCACTCGCCGGACCAGTCCTGTGGACACAGAAACCGCTGGTCAGCGTCTCGTGCTCCGTCCACCCCCGACCCCACGGCCGCAGGAGCACGCATCCGGAACGAGTCGGTCCGCCCGACCGGTTTGCCACGCCGAGCGTGCCGGGCACCGACCGCGCCATGGACGCCGACATCAGGCTGCGGGTCGACGGCGAGCTCCACGAGCTCACCGTGGACACGCGCACCACGCTGCTCGACCTGCTGCGCGAGCGGCTGGGCAACACCAGCCCGAAGAAGGGCTGCGACCACGGCCAGTGCGGCGCCTGCACCGTGCTGCTCGACGGCGAGCGGGCGCTGCTGTGCCTCGCCCTCGCCGTCTCCCACGACGGCGCGGAGATCACCACCGCGGACGGCCTGGCGCCCGAGGGCGAGCTGCACCCGGTCCAGCAGGCCTTCCTCGACCACGACGCCTTCCAGTGCGGCTACTGCACGCCCGGCCAGGTGTGCAGCGCGGTCGGCGTTCTCAGCGAGGTCGACCGGGGCTGGCCCAGCCACGCCACCCGCGACCTCACCGCCGCCCCCGAGCTCAGCACCGACGAGGTCAGCGAGCGGATGAGCGGCAACCTCTGCCGCTGCGCCGCCTACGCGCACATCACCCCCGCCGTGCAGCAGGCCGGCGGCGCGCGGTGAAGCCGTTCGCCTACGCCCGCCCCAGCGACGTCGCCGAGGCCGTCCGCGAGGTCGCCGCCGAGCCGAACGCCGTCTTCCTCGGCGGCGGCACGAACCTCGTCGACCACCTCAAGCTCGGCGTCGCCCGCCCCGACCTCGTCGTCGACGTCCGGACGCTCACCTCCCGCGAGATCACCGACACCGGCGACGGCGGCCTGCTGGTGGGCGCCGCCGTCAGCAACAGCGAACTGGCCGCCGACCGGCGCGTCCGCGAACGCTGGCCGGTGCTCACCCAGGCCCTGCTCGCCGGCGCCAACGGGCAGCTGCGCAACCTCGCCACCGTCGGCGGCAACCCGCTGCAGCGCACCCGGTGCGTCTACTTCCAGGACGTCACCACCGCCTGCAACAAGCGCGCGCCGGGCAGCGGCTGCTCCGCGATCGGCGGCTACACCCGCTACCACGCGATCCTGGGCGCCAGTGAGCAGTGCATCGCCACCCACCCCTCGGACATGGCCGTGGCGCTCACCGCACTCGACGCCGTCGTCCACACCGAGGGCCCGCGCGGCGCGCGGACGATCCCGTTCGGCGAGCTGCACCGCCTCCCGGGCGACGACCCGTCCCGCGACACCGTCCTCGAGCACGGCGAGCTGGTCACCGCGGTCGAGCTGCCCCCGCTCGAGATGGCCCGCCGGTCCACCTACCGCAAGGTCCGCGACCGCGCCTCCTACGCGTTCGCGCTGGTCAGCGTGGCCGCCGCGGTCGACCTCGCCGACGACGGCACGGTCCGCGACGCCCGCGTCGCCCTCGGCGGCGTGGCCCACACGCCGTGGCGGGCCACCCGCGCGGAGGAGGTCCTCCGCGGACGGCGGCTCACCGACGACACCGCCCGCGCGGCCGCCGAGGCCGAGCTGGCCGACGCCGTCCCGCAGCCGGGCATCGACGGCGGCAACGCGTTCAAGGTCCCGCTGGTGGCGCGCACGCTCACCGCCGCCCTGCGCATCCTCACCGGCCGGGAGGGCTGAGATGACCGAGCTGCTCGAGCCGCGCGCGATGGGCCGCGACCTGGTCCGCCGCGACGGCGTCCGGAAGGTCCGCGGGACGGCGACCTACGCCTTCGAGACCCCCGTCGAGTCGCCGGCGTTCTGTCACCCGCTGCAGGCCACCGTCGCGCGGGGGCGGATCACCGCGGTGGACACCACCGCCGCCGAGGCGCTCGACGGCGTCCTCGCGGTCGTCACCCACGAGAACGCCGAGCGGCTCGCCTCCACCGACGACGCCGAGCTCGCCGTCCTGCAGTCCCCCGAGGTCGCCTTCCGCGGCCAGCCGATCGGCGTCGTCGTCGCGGAGACCTCCGAGCTGGCCCGGCAGGCCGCCGACCTCGTCCGCGTCACCTACGACGAGCAGCCGCACGACAGCGTGCTGTCCGCCGACCGCGGGGACCTGTACGCGCCGGAGAAGGTCAACCCCGGCTACGACACCGACACCGTCCAGGGCGACGTCGACGCCGAACTGGCCGCCAGCGCCGTCCGGGTCGAGCAGACCTACGCGACGGCGATGGTGCACAACAACCCGCTGGAGCCGCACGCCTCGACGGCGCTGTGGGACGCCGCCGACGGCGGGAAGCTCACCCTCTGGGACTCCACGCAGGGCGTGCACCCCGACCGCAAGGCGGTGTGCAGCCTGTTCGGCCTCGACCTCGAGCGGGTGCAGGTCGTGTGCCCGTACGTCGGCGGCGGGTTCGGCTCCAAGGGGACGCCGCACGCCAACGTCGTCCTGGTGGCCATGGCCGCCCGCGCCCTGCCCGGCCGCGCGGTGAAGCTCGCCCTCACCCGCCAGCAGATGTTCACCATGGCCGGCTACCGGACGCCGACCATCCAGCGGATGCAGCTCGGCGCCGACCGCGACGGCCGGATCCGCGCCCTGGCCCTCGACGTCGTCGAGCAGACCTCGCGGATCAAGGAGTTCGCCGAACAGACCGGCGTCCCGGCCCGGATGATGTACACCGCCGCCGCCCGCCGGACGACGCACCGGCTGGCCGCCCTCGACGTCCCGGTGCCCTCCTGGTTCCGCGCGCCCGGCGAGTGCCCCGGCATGTTCGGCCCCGAGGTCGCCATGGACGAGCTCGCCCACGCCCTGGGGATGGACCCGGTCGAGCTGCGGATCCGCAACGAGCCCGACCGCGACCCCGAGACCGGCCAGCCCTGGTCGAGCCGGCACCTCGTCGAGTGCCTGCGCGAGGGCGCCGAGCGCTTCGGCTGGGCCGGGCGCGACCCCCGCCCCGGCGTCCGCCGGGAGGACGGCTGGCTGGTCGGCACGGGCATGGCCTCGTCGGTCTACCCGACCATGCGGCAGGCCCAGTCGACGGCGACCGTCCGGTTCGAGGACGGCCGGTACGTCGTCGAGATCGGCGCCGCCGACCTCGGCACCGGCGCCTGGACGGTGCTGCCGCAGATCGCCGCCGACGCCCTGGACGCCGACGTCGACGACGTCGAGGTGCGCATCGGCGACACCCGCTACCCGATCGCCTCGGTGGCCGGCGGCTCGTCGGGCACCAACACGTGGGGCTCGGCGATCGTCGAGGCCGCGCGGCAGTTCCGCGGCAAGTTCGGCCGGCGCCCGGAGGACGGCGACGAGGCGCAGGGCTCGGTCGACCAGGCCGCCACCGACGACGAGCACGCCACCTATGCGTTCGGCGCGCAGTTCGTGGAGGCGCGGGTGCACGCCGACACCGGCGAGGTGCGGGTGCCGCGGCTGCTCGGCGTCTTCGCCTGCGGCCGGATCGTCAACCCGCGCACCGCGCGCTCGCAGTTCATCGGCGGGATGACCATGGGGCTGTCGATGGCGCTGCACGAGAACAGCGCGTGGGACGCCCGGATCGGGCAGGTCGCCAACCACGACCTCGCCGAGTACCACGTGACGGTCAACGCCGACGTCGGCGACGTGCAGGCGCACTGGATCGACGAGCACGACCCGTACGTCAACGCCATGGGGATCAAGGGCATCGGCGAGATCGGCATCGTGGGGACGGCGGCCGCGGTGGTGAACGCGGTCTTCCACGCGACCGGCGTCCGGGTGCGGCACCTGCCGGTGACCCTGGACAAGATCCTCCCCGGGTTGCCCTGAATGACTACCGTTCCCGGGGTGCCACCTGCCAAGGACCTGCCGGACCTCGTCCGGCGCCGCCTGTGGGAGCTGGGGATGACCGTGCAGGAGGCCTCGCGCCGGGCGCGCGGGACCATCGCGCCGGAGGTCCTCGAGCGGCTGGCCCGGTCCCGCGGGCGGGCCTTCATCAGCGCCCGCCTGGCCGGGCACCTGGCCCGCGCGCTCGACGTGCCGGAGAACCGGGTGCGCCGGGCCGCCGACCTGCCCGAGGTCCCCGACCCGCGCGAGGACGTGCCCACCGGCCCGCACCTGCGGCTGGTCCACAACCAGCCCGCTCCGGAGCAGGCGGCCGGCGAGGCCTGAGCCCCGGGGACGCGGCGGACCGGTCCCCCTTGCGGTGTGAGGCCTGCCACGTCTCTGTGGGCGCCGTCGAGAAACCGCAGGTCAGCGCGGTGCGCCGGGCCGCGTATACGACGGCTCGCGGGAGGCGCGCGGGAGGTGGCCGGTCGGGCGTGTCCTCTGCGCGCCAGGCAGGATGGTCCGCGAGATGGCGAGTGCAGCACGGGCCGGGGCGGTCGCCCCGCAGACGACCAGCCGACCGCTCCGGGCATGGCAGCAGGCCGCCCTCGAGCGCTACGAGCAGTCCTCCCCGAAGGACTTCCTGGTCACCGCGACCCCTGGCGCCGGCAAGACGACCTTCGCCCTGACCCTCGCCGCGCGGCTCCTGCAGCGGCGCGAGGTGGCCCGGGTGATCGTCGTCTGCCCGACCGACCACCTGCGGCTGCAGTGGGCCGACGCCGCCGACCGGATGGGCATCGTGCTCGACCCCGGGCTCACCAACGCCGTGGGCCCGGTGCGCGCCGGCACGCAGGGCTACGTGACGACGTACGCGCAGGTCGCCGGCAAGCCGATGCTGCACGCCGCCCGCGCCACCGCCGTCAAGACGCTGGTGATCCTCGACGAGGTCCACCACGCCGGCGACGGCCTGTCGTGGGGCGAGGCGATCGAGGAGGCGTACGGCTTCGCCGCCCGCCGGCTGTGCCTGACGGGGACGCCGTTCCGCACCAAGCCCGACGAGCGGATCCCCTTCGTGCGCTACGAGGAGGACGGCTTCGAGGGCGACTCCGGCGACGGCGCCGGGCTGGTCAGCCGCGCCGACTACACCTACGGCTACAAGGAGGCGCTGTCCGACAGCGTCGTCCGCCCCGTCGTGTTCGCCGCCTACACCGGCACCGCGCGCTGGCGGAACTCCGCCGGCGAGGTGGTCGCCGCCTCCCTGTCGGAGGCCGGCACCCGCTCGGTGGAGATGGCCGCCTGGCGCACCGCGCTGGACCCCAAGGGCCAGTGGGTGCCGCACGTCATCGCCGCGATGGACGAGCGGATCACCCACCTGCGCGAGAACGGCATGCCCGACGCCGCCGGGCTGGTGCTGGCCAGCGACCAGGACGACGCCCGCGCCTACGCCCGCATCGTCAAGCGCATCACCGGCAAGGCGCCCGAGCTGATCCTGTCCGACGACCCCAAGGCGTCGAAGAAGATCGAGCGGTTCGCCGCGGGGTCGGCGCGGATCGCCGTCTGCGTCCGGATGATCTCCGAGGGCGTCGACGTCCCCCGCGCCGCCGTCCTGGCGTGGATGACCTCCTACCGGACGCCGCTGTTCTTCGCCCAGGCCGTCGGCCGCGTCGTCCGCTCGCGGGCGCCGCACGAGACGGCCACCGTGTTCCTCCCCGCCGTCCGGCCGCTGCTCGGCCTGGCCGCGTCGATGGAGAAGGAACGCAACCACGTCATGCCGCCGCCCAAGGCGCAGGACCCGGAGGCGCTCGACCTCGACCCGCTGCCGCCCAAGGAGCGCGAGGCCGTGGGCCTCAAGCAGTGGGAGGCGCTGGAGGCCGACGCCCGGTTCGCGCACGTGCTGCACGGCGGGACGGCGCACACCGGGGACGGGTCCGGCCCGGTCGCGGCGGCACCGCTCGGCGCCGAGGAGGAGGACTTCCTCGGCATCCCCGGCCTGCTCACCCCCGAGCAGACGGCGTCGCTGCTGGCCAAGCGCGACGACGAGCTGCGGCTGCGCATCGCCCAGCGGGTGCACGACGAGGACACCGGCGAGCTGCCCGTCGTCGAGGACCACCCCGAGGAGGACGAGGCGGGCCGCTCCTGGCGCGACGTCGCCGAGCTCCGCCGGGAGATCAACCGCCTGGTGAGCCGGGTGTCGGCGAAGACCTCGACGCCGCACGCCGTGGTGCACACCCAGCTGCGGCAGCACGTGCCCGGCCCGCCGTCGGCCTCGGCGTCGGTCGACGTCCTGCGCGCCCGCCGCGAGCGCCTCCGCACGATGTTGTGACGGGGTCGTGCACTTCCGCGGAAGTGCACGACCTCACCCCGTGGGCAGCAGGCCCCTGGAGGCGGCCAGCGCCACGGCCTCGGTGCGGGAGCCGGCGCCGAGCTTGGCCAGGATGTTGCTCACGTGCACGCTGGCGGTCTTCTCGCTGATGTAGAGCTCGCTGCCGATCTGCCGGTTGGTGCGCCCGCGCGCGAGCAGCGCCAGCACCTCGGCCTCGCGCGGGGTGAACACCGCCGCGGGGTCGGCCACCCGCCCGGTGCCCGGCAGCTCCAGCCGCGCCCGGCGGGCGAGCGCGGTGACCGCCGCCAGCAGCGGGGCGGCACCCAGCTCCCGCGCGGTCGCGGCGGCGGCGGCCAGCGGCGCGAGCGCCGCTTCCCGGTCGCCCGTGGCGACCAGCGCCTCGGCCAGCCGCCACCGGCTGCGGGCCTCCTCGAAGACGTGGCCGTAGCCGAACGCCTCGACGGCGGCCGTCCACAGCGCCGGGGCCGCGCGCCCGCCCAGCCGCGCCTCCTCGGCCTCGACCCGCGCCACCCAGGCCGCCGCCTCGAGCCCGTGCTCCCCCACCACGCGGGCGTGGTCCTCGACCGCCGAGCGGGCGAGCGCCACCAGCGACTCCCCCGCCGCCGTCCACTCCCGCTCCGCGGCGGCGTCGCCGGTCAGCCGCGCGGTGGCCGCGGCGTCGGCCGCCGCAGACAGGGCCGTGGCGGCCAGCCGCACCACCGCCAGCCGGTTGGCACCCCAGAGCCGGGCCAGCGTGGCCGAGGCGGCCCGCGCCCGCTCGACCGCCGTCCCGGCGTCCCCGGACCACGCGGCCAGGTCGATCTCGGCGCCCGCGGTGGACAGCATGAGGAGCACGTGGGCGTCCAGGCGGTCGACGAGTCCGCGCGCCCAGGCGATCCGCTCCGCCGTGGCGGGGTCCCCCCGCCCGACCAGCACGAGCAGGCCCGCGGCACGCACGTGCGCCGCCATCTCGGGCACCCGGGCCAGCCGGTCGGCCAGCCCCAGGCTGCCGTCCCAGTCGCCGAGGACGTAGCGGGAGACGACGCCGAGGTAGCGCAGCTCGGCGGCGTAGAAGGACCACTCGACGCCCAGCGTGGCGGCCCGTCCGAGCCCGGTGTCGCTCCACCGCAGGGCCTCGCGCGGGTCGCCGCCCTCCCAGGCGACGGTGGCCAGGTTGAACAGCACCCGCATCTCGACGTCGGGGTCCCCGGACCGGCGGGCGCGCACCAGCGCCTCCTCCAGCCGCGCCCGCGTCGCGGCCCGGTCCCCGCCGCCGGCCTCCTGCGAACGCGCCAGCGTCACCGCGACGTCGGCCCAGGCGCTGTCCAGGCCCAGGGCGTCGGCGGCGGCGAGCGCCTCCTCGGCGGCGGCGTCCCCCTCGGCGCGCCGGTCCAGGTCGTAGCAGACCCGGGCGTGGGTGGCGGCCGCCCAGGTCCGCACCGCGGACGGCGGCTGGGCCGGGACCAGCGCCATGGCCGCGCCGGACTCCCGGAACGCCGAGGTCTGGTCCTCGATGCGGGCCAGCGCCTGGGCCAGCGCGTAGTGGGCGCGGGCGCGGGTGACCGGGTCGCCGTCGTCCCCCAGGACCTCCTGGACGGCCCGCAGCAGGGCGACCGCCCGGGGCACCTGACCGCCGCTGCGGGCGGCGGCGGCCGCCTCCAGCAGCACGTCGGCCCGGCCCCGCCCGGCGGCCTCGGCGGCGCCGGGGACGGCCGGCCACAGCGCCAGCACCGTCTCCAGGTGCTGCAGCTGCTCGGCCGGGGCGCCCACGCACCGGGCCGCGTCGGCGGCCTCCAGCGAGGCCGACAGTGCGCCGGCGAGGTCGTGGCTCTCCCGCAGGTGGTGCGCCCGCTCGGCCGCGGTGCCCGCCGAGGGGTCGGCCGCCAGGTGCGCGGCGACGGCGGCGTGCAGCCGCACCCGCTCACCCGGCAGCAGGTCGGCGAGGACGGCCTCGCGCACCAGCGCGTGCCGGAAGCGGTAGGCGCCGTCGGGGTCGACGACGAGCAGGTGGGAGTGCACGGCCTCGGCCAGCGCGGCGTCGAGGTCGCCGTCGGCGGAGGACGGGACGACGGCGGCCACCAGCTCGTGCCGCACCCGGCGCCCGGCGACCGCGGCCGCCCGCAGCACCTGCTGCGCGGCCGGCGTGAGCTGCTCGACGCGCGCGAGCAGCACGTCGGTGAGCCCGAGCGGGAGCGTCTCCCCCGCGAGCCCGGCGGCCAGCAGCTCCTCGGCGTAGAAGGCGTTGCCCTCGGCGCGCGCCACGACGTCGTCAACCGTGCGGTCGCTCGCCCCCGCGGCGAGCCCGCGGACCAGCTGCTCCACCTGCGCGTCGGGCAGCGGGCCGAGGTCGAGGCGCTCCACGCCGGGCAGCCGGACCAGCTCGGCCAGCAGCGGCCGCAGCGGGTGGCGCCGGTGCAGGTCGTCGGAGCGGTAGGAGGCGACGACGGCCACCGGCTCGTCGGTCAGCCGGGCGAGCAGGTAACGCAGCAGGTCGCGGCTGGACCGGTCGGCCCAGTGCAGGTCCTCGAGGACGACGAGCAGCGGCGTGTCGGCGGCGAGCCCGGCCAGCGCGGCGGCGACCGCCTCGAACAGCTGCAGGCGGCCGTCGTCGACCGGCGGGCGCAGCACGCGGACCGGGCTGCCGAGGTCGGCGGCGTCCGGCTCGCGGGCGGCGGCCGACCGGGCCGCGAACAGGCCGGCCGCCCCGTCACCGAGCTCGGCGGCGACGGGGCGGAGGAGGTCGACGAAGGGCAGGTAGGGCAGGCCGACCTCGCCGAGGTCGACGCAGTGACCGGCGAGCACCCGCAGACCGCGGCCGGCCGCGCGGGCGGCGAGCTCGTCGAGCAGGCGGGACTTGCCGACGCCGGCGTCTCCGGCGACCAGCACCGCCGAGCCGCGGCCGGCGGCGGCCCGGTCGACGGCGGCCAGGAGCGTGGCCAGCTCACCGGCCCGCCCCACCAGGGGTCGTTCGTCCCACCTCGGCACGGCGCCGATCGTGGCACGGGCCGCCGACAGCACGGTCAGCCGCGTGACCAGCGCGACCGCCACGGCCCGCGGCGGGTGCGGGTGCCGCGGCCGATCGCCTGCAGGACCTCGCGCCGGTAGGCGAGCTCGGCCTCGAGTCCGGGGTTGGGGTAGGTGTTCACGGTCGTCTCCTCGTGGTCGTCCGCTGGGTTCGACGACCACGGTCGTGCTGAGGCCGGGGCCCGGGCATCGGTCGTCCGGGCAGTCCTGGTCCCGCCCGGCGCGTCTGAGGCCCCTCAGACGCGCCGCGCTTGAGGACTCCGGGGCCGGGGAAGCCTGAGGTCATGCCCGACCTGCCCCCGACCGTCTTCGTCCTCTTCGGCGCCACCGGCGACCTGGCCGCCCGCATGGTCCTGCCCGCCTTCGACGTCCTGGACCGCCGCGGGCTGCTGCCCCCCGACTGGCGCCTGGTCGGCAGCGGGCGCGGCGACCGCTCCGACGACGACTTCCGCGACCTGGTCCGCGACGCCCTGGCCGAGCACGGCGACGGCGCACCCACCGACGGGCTGCTGGAGCGGCTGCGCTTCGCCGGCGGCGGGCACACGCCGTCGGACCCCGGCCAGCTGCTCGAGGTCGTCGACCGGGCCCGGGACGAGCTCGGGGGCGACGCCCAGCTCGTGCACTACCTCGCCGTCCCGCCCGGCGCGTTCGAGGACCTCACCCGGGCCCTGGACCGGCACGGCCTGGCGAAGGGCGCCCGCGTCGTCTACGAGAAGCCCTACGGCACCTCGCCCGAGGGCTTCCGCGAGCTCGACGAGCTGGTGCACTCGGTCTTCGACGAGGACCAGGTCTTCCGCATCGACCACTTCCTCGGCAAGGAGGGCACCCAGGACCTGCACGTGCTCCGCTTCGCCAACGGCCTGTTCTCGTCGGTGTGGAGCCGCGAGCACGTGGCCCAGGTGCAGGTCGACGTCCCCGAGACCCTCGACGTCGCCGACCGGGCCGAGTTCTACGACGCGACCGGCGCCACCCTCGACATGCTGGTCACCCACCTGTTCCAGGTGGCCGCGGAGGTGGCCATGGAGCCGCCGGTGTCCCTGGCGCCCGACGACCTGCAGGAGGCGCGCGAGGCGGTGCTGGCGGCGTTCCGGCCGCTGGCCCGCGAGGACGTCGTCCTCGGGCAGTTCACCGGCTACCGCGACCTCGACGACGTCGCCGACGACAGCACCACCGACACCTTCGTGGCCGCGCGGCTGTGGATCGACACCGACCGGTGGCGCGGCGTGCCGTTCCTGCTGCGCACCGGCAAGCGGATGGCCGACAGCGAGCAGCGGGTGACGCTGGTGATGCGCCGTCCGGAGGGTCCCGTGGGGACGCTGCCGGGCGGGGGCAACACCGTCTCCCTGTCGCTGTCGGGGGCGGGCGCACTGGACCTGGGGCTGGTGGCCAAGCGCCCGGGCCCGGGCCTGGAGCTCGCCGTCGCCGGGACCTCGCTGGACCTGGCCGCCGTCCCGGGCGGGGACCCGCTTCCGCCCTACGCCTCGTTGCTGCTCGACGTCCTGACCGGCGACCGGTCGCTGTTCACCACCAGCGCGGGGCTCGAGCACGCCTGGCGGGCGGTGCGCCCGGTGCTCGAGGACCGGCCGGAGGTCCGCCCCTACGAGCCGGGCTCGTGGGGACCGGAGGAGGCGACGGCGCTCGCCGACCCGTGCGGCTGGGTCGTGGGCCAGGGCGGCTGAGGAGGAGGGTCCGGACCGGGCTCTGGTCGCCTCGCGGCGAGTAGCACGACGCGGCTCCAGACCCCCGACCGAGGTCGGGGCGGTGGTCCGCGAAGGCGGTATCCAATTGGCACCCGGGGACACAGATCGCCCGGTCCGGACACCACCGACGGTACCCCTGTCCCGGAGCGCACACACCGGGACACGGGTCTCTATCCGAAGCCGCGCGCGTCCTGCTTGAGCGCCGTGTCGACGGTCAGCGCCGAGGCGAGCACCAGGCTCGCCAGCGGCTCGGGCAGCCGCGCGTGCACCCGGACGACGTAGCGGTCGGCGGTGGTGAACAGCGTCCGCGCCAGGCCCTCCCACGACTTGGTGATGCGGGCGACCTCGGTGCCCACGTGGTCGGTGATCGAGAAGTCCCAGGCCCGCCAGTTCTCCGCCTGGATCGCGCCGGCCAACTGCCCGCCGACGACGAGGTCGAAGCGGATCCGGCCGAACACGGTGGCCTGGACGATCTCCCCCACCGGCGCGCCCTCGGGCGTCTCGACGACGACCCGCGACTTCACGAGCTTGGCCGGGCGGGTGAGGACGAGCACCGGCCCGTACGCGTCGCGCACCTCGAGGCGGTGGGTGAGGTACTGGTCGAGACTGCTGACGAACCGGACGACCTTCTTGGCCGTCGACTGACCCACCTCGACGACCGCGCCGATCTGCACCTCGTGGGCGTCGAGGACGGCGTACTCGTTGGTGAGCTCGACGAGCTTGGTCTTCTGGTTGACCAGCAGCACCGGCTGGTCGTGCAGGACCGAGCGCCGCGGGGCCGCGCCGTACTGCTGCTGTACCGGCTGGGGCTGCGCCGGCGCCGGCGGCTGCTGCACGTGCTCGGTCCAGGTCCGGCCGTCCCACCAGCGGGACCCGCCGCCGCCGGCGGGGTCGGCGTACCACCCGGGCGGCGGGGAGGGCTGTGTCACGGCGGCGACGGTAACCGCCGCCGCCGTGCGTGCCAGACTGCCGAGCCGTGGCCGACCTGACTCCCACCGAGGCCGCCGTCCTCGACGCCGTGGACGAGGCCGCCGCGGTCGGCCTGCTGTGCCGGCTGGTCGCCGTCCCCTCCGTGGGCGGCACCGCGGCCGAGAGCGAGGTGCAGGCGCTGGTCGCCGGCGAGCTCGACGCGCTGGGCTGCGACGTCGATCGCTGGTCGATCGACCTGCAGGCGGCCGCCACCGCCCCGGACGCCCCCGGCCAGGAGGTCGAGCGCGACGAGGCGTGGGGGGTCGTCGGCACGCTGCCCGGCGCCGGGGACGGCGACCCGGCGCTGGTGCTCTGCGGGCACACCGACGTCGTCCCCACCGGCGACCGCACGCTGTGGCCGGGCGACCCGTTCACCCCGCGGCTGGACGGCGGCACCGTGCACGGCCGCGGCACCTGCGACATGAAGGGTGGGCTGGTCTCGGCGCTCGCCGCGCTGGCCGCCGTCCGCGCCGCGGGTGTGCGCCTGCGCCGGCCGGTGGCGCTGCACGCCGTCGTCGGCGAGGAGGACGGCGGGCTCGGCGCCTGGGCGACGCTGGCCCGCGGGCACCGCGGCGACGCCTGCGTGATCCCCGAGCCCACCGACGGCGCCGTCGTCACCGCCGCGGCCGGTGCGCTGACCTTCCGGCTCGAGGTGACCGGCGCGGCCGCGCACGCCGCGATGCGCGACCGCGGGGTGAGCGCCGTGGAGCTGTTCGCCGACGTCCACGCCGACCTGCGGGCGTTCGAGGCCGAGCGGCAGCGCGACGCCGACCCGCGCTTCGCCGGCGAGCGGTACCCCTTCGGGCTCTCGATCGGCACCGTCCACGCCGGCGACTGGGCCTCCTCGGTGCCCGACCGGCTGGTGGCCGAGGGCCGCTACGGCGTGCGGCTGGGCGAGCCGGTCGAGGGCGCCCGCGGGGCGTTCGAGGCCCGCGTCGCCACGTTCTGCGCGAGGCACCCGTGGCTGGCCGCGCACCCGGTGCGGGTCACCTGGACCGGCGGTGCGTTCGCCAGCGGGCAGCTGCCGCCGGCGCACGAGCTGCTCGGCCAGGTCCGCGGCGCCGTCGTCGACGCGGGCGGGCCGCCGCCTCCGGAACGCGCGGTCGCGGCCGGCACCGACCTGCGCCTCTACGCCGCCGCCGGGATCCCGGCACTGCACCTGGGCCCCGGGGACCTGCACCTGGCGCACGGCCCGGCCGAGCGGGTGCCGGTGGCCGAGGTGACCGTCGTGGCCCGCGCGCTGGCCCTGCTGACGCTGCGGCGCTGCGGGGTCGCGTGATCGGCTACGAGGACTTCGCGGCCCTGACCGCCGACTCCCCCACCGCGCGCACCGAGTGGGCGGCCGTCGTGGCCGCGTGGAGCGAGCCGCACCGCCGCTACCACGACCTGCACCACCTGGCCGCGGTGCTCGGGCTGGTCGCCGAGCTGGGCGGATCCGCTCCCGACCCGGCCGCCGTCGCGCTGGCCGCCTGGTACCACGACGTCGTCTACGACCCGCGCCGCGGCGACAACGAGCAGGTCAGCGCCGAGCGGGCACGGGCGGGACTCACCGGCCTGGTGCCGCCCGCACGGGTGGCGGAGGTGGTCCGGCTGGTGCTGCTGACCGCCGGCCACGACGCCGACCCGGACGACGGCAACGGCGCGGTGCTCTGCGACGCCGACCTCGCGGTGCTGGCCGCGCCGCCGGGGGCCTACGCCGCCTACGCCTCCGCCGTCCGCGAGGAGTACGGGCACCTGCCCGACGAGGTGTTCACCGCGGGCCGGATCGCCGTCCTCGAGTCGCTGCTGGCGCTGCCGGCGCTCTACCGGCTGCCCGCGACGGCCGACTGGGAGCCGCGCGCGCGGGCCAACCTCACCGCGGAGCTCGGCCTGCTGCGCGGTCGCGCTTCCTGACCCGCAGGCCCGCCGCCATCAGCCGGGCCAAGAGCTCCCGGGCGCCCACGGGCTGCGCGCCGGCGGCCACGGCGACGTCGTAGAGGTCCTCGGGGACGTCGTAGTGGTCGCCCTGGAACGCCCGCCGCGGGATGCCGAGCTCGGCGGCGACGAAGGCGTGCAGCTCCTCGTAGGAGACGTCGCTGACCAGGTGCGACCAGCGGCGCCCCCGCCAGGGCCACACGGGGCTGTCGATCAGCACGGCCACGGAGTGCAGTCTGCCCGGGACCACTAGCGTCGTCGCCGTGAGCAGGGAGATCCGCTGGGGCGTCGTCGGTCCGGGGCGCATCGCGCAGAACGTGATGGGCGACTTCGCGCACGTCGAGGGGGCCCGGCCGGTGGCCGTGGCGTCGCGCTCGGCCGACCGGGCGCGGGCCTTCGCCGAGCAACACGGGCTCGAGCGGGCGTACGGCTCCTACGCGGAGGTCCTCGCCGACCCCGACGTCGACGTCCTCTACCTCGCCACCCCGCACCCGCAGCACCACGCGGTGGCGCTGGCCGCCATCGAGGCGGGCAAGGCGCTGCTGGTGGAGAAGGCGTTCACCGCGACGACGGCCGGCGCGCAGGAGGTGGTGACGGCGGCCCGCGAGGCCGGCGTCTTCGTCATGGAGGCGATGTGGACACGCTTCCAGCCCGCCGTCGTCCGCCTGCGGGAGCTCGTCGCCGACGGCGCCATCGGCGAGGTGCGCTCGGTGCAGGCCGACCTCGGCGTCGACCGCGTCTACGACCCCGACGACCGGCTGTTCGCCCTCGAGCTCGGCGGCGGCGCGCTGCTCGACCTCGGCGTCTACGTCGTGTCCTTCGCCCAGATGCTGCTCGGCACGCCCGACACGGTGACCGCCGCCGGCTCCACCTACCCCACCGGCGCCGACGCCGAGGCCGCGGTCCTGCTCGGCTGGGAGGACGGCCGCTCGGCCACGCTGACGACGTCGCTGCGCTACCCGACTCCCGGGCAGGCCCGCGTGTTCGGCACCGGCGGCTGGGTCGACGTCCTCCCCCGCTTCCACCACCCGGCCACGATCGTGCTGCACCGCAGCGGCGCCGACCCCGAGGAGATCACCCACCCGGCGACCGGCGTGGGGTACTCCCACGAGCTCGCCGAGGTCACCCGCTGCCTGCAGGAGGGCCGCACGGAGAGCGAGGTCATGCCGCTGGCCGACACCCTCGCCGTGCAGGACGTCCTCGGGCAGGCGGCCGCGCAGCTCGGCGTGCACCACCGGGAGGACCCGCACGTCCTCGGCTGATCAGGCCGCCGCCCAGGCCGCGCCCGTCGCCTCCTCCGGCGTGGGCACCCGGGTGGGCGTGCGCCCGGCCCACCGCACCGCGCCGGCCAGGGCGACGGCGTCGACCACCGCGGCGCCGCCGGGGTCGTTGTTGAGGTAGACGAACACGTCCTCGTCGTCGGCGTACGCGGCCGCCATCCGCTGCGCCCACTCCTCGAGCACGGCCGGCGGGTAGCCCCAGCCCTCGGCGCCGGTGTGCAGCCGGAGATAGCCCCAGCCGGCGGTGCGCCACAGCGGCGTCACCGGCCGCTCGGCGCGGTCGGCCCAGCACAGCGCGGCGCCGTAGCGCTCGAGCAGCGCCCGCACCTCGTCGGTCTCCCAGGTGACGTGCCGCGGCTCCACGGCCACGCGCACGCCGGGCGGGAAGCAGGCCAGGCAGTCGCGCAGCAGCCCGGCGTCGGCCTTGAGCGTGGGCGGCAACTGCAGCAGGACGACGTCGAGCCGGTCGCCGAGCCCCTCGGCGTGCTGCACCAGCCGGGCCACCGGCTCCTCGGGCTCGCGCAGCCGCTTGACGTGGGTGAGGAACCGGCTGGCCTTGACCGCCCAGCGGTAGTCCGGCGGGGTGCGCTCGCGCCAGGCGGCGAAGGTGTCCCGCTCGGGCAGCCGGTAGAAGGCGGCGTTGCTCTCGACGGTGGCGAAGTGCTGCGCGTGGTGCTCCAGCCACAGCCGCTGCGGCAGGCGCTGGGGGTAGAAGCGGCCGCGCCAGTCGCGGTACTGCCACCCCGACGTCCCGATCAGCACGGCCACGCCGACGGCCTACCCTCCGCCGTCATGGCCGACGCACCCGCCCGCTTCAAGGACCTCTGCATCGACGCCCGCGACCACCAGGCGCTGGCCGACTGGTGGTGCGCCGCCATGGGCTACGTGCGCCGCGACCGGGTCGCCCCGCCAGAGGAGGGCTGGACGCGCCCGCCGGCCTGGCCGGTGCCGATCGTGGACCCGGCCGGCCGCGGCCCGCTGATCTGGGTGGTCCCGGTGCCCGAGGAGAAGACGGTCAAGAACCGGATGCACCTCGACGTCGTCGGCGACTCCGCCGCCCTGCAGGCCGCGGGCGCGACGGTCGTGCGGGCCTCGGACGCGCGCCCCGGCCACGAGGCCGACGAGGACGCCGGCGAGATCGCCTGGGACGTGCTGGCCGACCCCGAGGGCAACGAGTTCTGCTGCTTCCCGCCGCAGGACTGACCACCCTGGGCAACGGACATCCCACGCACAGCGCTCCGGAAGCCGCCGTCGCTTCGCGCGGAGGGCTGATCACCTCGGGTGCAGCGGGCGCTGCTGGGCCGGGAGGCCCCACTGGATCCGAGTTGATCTCACGCGCTCGGCGCGCTGGACGCGCGCTGCCCTCACACGCTCGTTCGGGCGGCAAGTGCGGGGAAGTCGTCGCCTGCGGGCGGCCGCGGACGACGTCTTCCCCGCAGTTGCCGTGCCAAGGCCCGCCGAACGCCGACAGGGGCGGCCCCGCGAGTGCGGGACCGCCCCTGTCGGGCGTTGCTGGTGTTACGGGAGGGCGGGACTCAGAAGTCCATGCCGCCCATGCCGCCGTCGCCACCCGGCATGGCCGGAGCGGACTTCTCCGGCTTGTCGGCGATGACGGCCTCGGTGGTGAGGAAGAGCGCCGCGATGGAGGCGGCGTTCTGCAGCGCCGAGCGGGTGACCTTGGCCGGGTCGATGATGCCGGCCGCGACCAGGTCCACGTACTCGCCGGAGGCGGCGTTGAGGCCCCAGCCGGTCTCGGAGTTGCGGACCTTCTCCGCCACGACGCCGCCCTCGAGGCCGGCGTTGATCGCGATCTGCTTCAGCGGCGCCTCGAGCGCGACGCGCACGATGTTGGCACCGGTCGCCTCGTCACCCTCGAGCTCGAGCTTGTCGAACGCGACGGCGGTGGCCTGCGCGAGAGCGACGCCACCACCGGCGACGATGCCCTCCTCGACGGCGGCCTTGGCGTTGCGCACCGCGTCCTCGATGCGGTGCTTGCGCTCCTTGAGCTCGACCTCGGTCGCGGCGCCGGCCTTGATGACGGCGACGCCACCGGCCAGCTTGGCCAGGCGCTCCTGCAGCTTCTCGCGGTCGTAGTCGGAGTCCGACTTCTCGATCTCGGCGCGGATCTGGTTCACCCGGCCGGCGATCTGGTCGGTGTCGCCGGCGCCCTCGACGATCGTCGTCTCGTCCTTGGTGACGACGACCTTGCGGGCGCGGCCGAGGAGGGAGACGTCGGCGGTGTCGAGCTTGAGGCCGACCTCCTCGCTGATGACCTGGCCACCGGTGAGGATGGCGATGTCGGTCAGCATGGCCTTGCGGCGGTCACCGAAGCCGGGGGCCTTGACGGCCAGCGACTTGAAGGTGCCGCGGATCTTGTTCACGACGAGGGTCGCGAGGGCCTCGCCCTCGACGTCCTCGGCGATGATGGCCAGCGGCTTGCCCGACTGCATGACCTTCTCCAGCAGCGGGAGCAGGTCCTTGACCGAGCTGATCTTCGAGTTGACGACGAGCACGTACGGGTCGTCGAGGACGGCCTCCATGCGCTCGGCGTCGGTGACGAAGTAGGGCGAGATGTAGCCCTTGTCGAAGCGCATGCCCTCGGTGAGCTCGAGCTCGAGGCCGAAGGTGTTGCTCTCCTCGACGGTGATGACGCCTTCCTTGCCGACCTTGTCCATCGCCTCGGCGATGAGCTCGCCGATGGCCGGGTCGGCGGCGGAGATCGACGCGGTGGCGGCGATCTGCTCCTTGGTCTCGACGTCCTTGGCGGTCGAGAGGAGGTACTCGGTGACCGAGGCGACGGCCTTCTCGATGCCCTTCTTCAGGGCCATCGGGTTGGCGCCGGCGGCGACGTTGCGCAGGCCCTCGCGCACGAGCGCCTGGGCGAGCACGGTGGCGGTGGTGGTGCCGTCACCCGCGACGTCGTCGGTCTTCTTCGCGACCTCCTTGACCAGCTCGGCGCCGATCTTCTCCCAGGGGTCCTCGAGCTCGATCTCCTTGGCGATGCTCACACCGTCGTTGGTGATGGTGGGAGCGCCCCACTTCTTCTCGAGGACGACGTTGCGGCCCTTGGGGCCGAGCGTCACCTTGACGGCGTCGGCGAGGGTGTTCATGCCCCGCTCGAGGCCGCGGCGCGCCTCTTCCTCGAAGGCGATCATCTTGGCCATGTGGTGATGTCCTCCATGCATGGATCGCTGCACGGCCGGGACCGGCGCCCGCGACGGACGACACCGGCGCGGCGGGCTCCCTTGTGGCCCGCGCTCCAGTGCCTCACCGTTCCGACCTGATTGGCACTCGGCACTGTCGAGTGCCAATCCGAAGTCTGGCACTCGACCCTGCCGAGTGCAAGAACGGGGGGTGGTCCGGGGCTGTTCCCGGTCAGTCGACCGAGCGCACCGGGTCCCACCGCCCCGTCGCGGGGTCCAGGCGCTCGACGACCACCTGCCCGCCCGGGTGCCCGTCCGCCTCGCGGGGCCGCGTCAGCCACACCCGCGTGCACCCGTCGTCGTACTTGAGGTCCGAGTCGCCGGTGCGGTCCAGCGTGGGCATGTCCTCCAGGGACGTGATGCTCCAGTGCGGCACCGGTCCTCCTCGGTTCGGCAGGGACGGGACGGCTGCCCGGGGACAGCACCGAGGCCCGGCCCCACGGGTGGGACCGGGCCTCGGGAAGGACCACGGGAGCCGGGAGCTCAGGCGACGCGGACGCCGTCGGCCTGCGGGCCCTTCTCGCCCTGGACGACCTCGAAGGTGACCCGCTGGCCCTCGTCGAGGCTCTTGTAGCCGTCCATCTGGATGGCCGAGTAGTGGACGAAGACGTCCTGGCCGCCGTCGACGGCGATGAAGCCGAAGCCCTTCTCGGCGTTGAACCACTTCACGGTGCCCTGTGCCACGTGTGCTCCCACGGTGCGTGCGTGCGGACGGCCCCCGTGATCCGGGGACCGGGGTACAGCTCTTCCGCCCGTCGGACACGTGCGTGGAACTGACGACCGCGCGAGAACGTACAGCAGAGACGCCGCTGTGGGGAGATGCTCGCCACACGACCCGGGTACGACCGGGCCGGGATGTCACCCGCCGGATCGACGTCCCCGACCGTACGCCTCAGCCGATGAGGCCCGCCGCCCGGACCGACCGGAGCGACGACTCCACCCGGTGGGTGGGGCCGACGACCGGCTCGAGCGGGTCGAGGGTCTTGAGGCCCTCGCCGGTGTTGAGGACGACGGTCTCCTTCGCCGGGTCCAGCCGGCCGTCCTCGACGAGCTGCCGCAGCACCGCGACGGTCACGCCGCCGGCGGTCTCGGCGAACACGCCGGTGGTGCGGGCGAGGTCGCGGATGCCCTGCACGATGGCCTCGTCGCCGACCCGGCCGACGGAGCCGCCGGTGCGCCGGATGGCGTCGAGCGCGTAGGGGCCGTCGGCGGGGTTGCCGATGTTCAGCGACTTGGCGATCCCGGTGGGCTTGACCGGCTTGACGACGTCCCAGCCGTTGTCGAAGGCGGTGGCGATCGGGTCGCAGCCGGCCGACTGGGCGCCGAACACCGTCCACTCCGTGTCCTCGACGATGCCGGCGGCGGCCAGTTCCCGCCACGCCTTGTCCACCTTGGTGAGCAGCGAGCCCGACGCCATGGGGATGACCACCTGGGCCGGGATCCGCCAGCCGAGCTGCTCGGCGATCTCGTAGCCCATCGTCTTGGAGCCCTCGGCGTAGTAGGGCCGCACGTTCTGGTTGACGAAGGCGGTGTCCTCGAACTCGTCGGTCTCGGCGAGCTCGCTGGTCAGCCGGTTGACGTCGTCGTAGGAGCCGTCGACGGCGACCAGGGTCTGGCCGTAGACCGCCGACTGCACGACCTTGCCCGGCTCGAGGTCGGCCGGGATGAAGACGAAGGACGGGATGCCGACGCGGGCGGCGTGCGCGGCCACCGAGTTGGCCAGGTTGCCGGTGGAGGCGGCGGCGATCTTGCGGTAGCCGAGGCCCTTCGCGGCGGTGGCGGCGAGGCTGACCACGCGGTCCTTGAACGAGTGCGTGGGGTTGGCCGAGTCGTCCTTGACCCACAGGCCGCCGGTGATGCCGAGCTCGGCGGCCAGCCGGTCGGCGCGCACCAGCGGCGTCATGCCGGGGTCGAGGGAGACGCGGTCGGCGGGGTCCTGGCCCACCGGCAGCAGCGCGGCGTAGCGCCAGATGTTCTGCGGGCCGGCCTCGATCTGCTCGCGGGTGACCGCGCGCATGCGCTCGGGGTCGTAGTCGACCTCCAGCGGGCCGAAGCACTGCGCGCAGGCGTGCTCGGCGATGAGGCCGAAGGTGGCGCCGCAGTTGCGACAGACGAGGCCGCGGGCGGGGCTGGGCGGAACGGGGCCGTCGGCGGACGAGTCGGCCTGCAGAGAACCGGGAGCGGTCAGGGTCATGCGACGACTACCTCCTCATCTTCCCCGCGTCGGGCCGTCGAGCCGCGCGGGACGGAATTGGCACCTCTCGCCGCTCGCGCGAGCGCGGTTGCCGGGGCTTCACCGGGCCGTGTCCCTCTGCCCCTCTGGATGAGTGGAACGGGCCCGACTCTACCCGGCTGCCCGTGCCGCCCCGGGCTCCGGCCATGCTGACGCCCGTGGCAGCGCGCATCGTCTACACCGACCTCGACGGCACGATGGTCGGCCCGCGGGGGTCGTTCTGGCACACCGCCGACGGCTCCCCCACCGCCGAGCCGGCGACGGCGCTGCTCGAGCTGCACACCGCGGGCGTCGCGCTGGTGATCGTCAGCGGGCGCACGGCCGACCAGGTCACCGAGGCGGGCCGGATCTTCGCGGCCGACGGCGCGATCGCCGAGCTCGGCTCGCTGGTGACGTGGAAGGGCGGCCGGGCCCGGCACGGGCTGACCGGGGAGCTGCCGGAGGAGTACGCGGGACGCACGCCGATGGACGTGATGGCCGAGCTCGGCGTCGTCGAGGCGCTCTGCGCGGCGAACCCCGGCCGGCTGGAGTGGCACGCGCCCTGGCACACCACGCACGCCGGCGACGCGCTGCTGCGCGGCTTCGTCGACCCGCTCGCCGTCGACGCGTGGCTGGCCGAGCGCGACCTGGGCTGGCTGACGCTCAAGGACAACGGCGCCATCCCGGCGACGGCGAAGCTGGACCTGGCGCCGGAGGGGCAGCTGGCGCGGGTCTACCACCTCATGCCGCGCGGCATCACCAAGGGCGCGGCGATCGCCTGGGACCTCGAGCGGCGCGGGATCGACCCCGCCGACGCCGTCGCGATCGGCGACAGTGCCAGCGACCTGGAGATGGCGCCCGCCGTCGGCCGGCTGTGGATCACCGCCAACGGCGCCGACGTGGAGGGCATGGCCGGGCTGCTGGCCGCCGTCCCCAACGTGTCGGTGACCGACGAGCCGATGGGCGTCGGCTGGGCCCAGGCAGTCCGAGCGAGCCTCTAGCTCGTCACGTCGCGCCGGGCGAAGTGGCGGAAGCCCAGGGCGGTGAAGACCGCGGCGTAGACCAGCGACTGCACGACGCCGCGGAACAGGTCGGCGGAGTCGACCGGCGTCTGCAGCAGGTCGGTCCAGGCGAACTCCTCCGCGGTGGGGAACCAGTCGCGCAGGGACCCCAGCTGCTCGACCTGGTCGAGGATCGCGAACACGACCATCGAGAAGACCGCGCCGCCGACGGCGGCCAGCGGCGCGTCGGTGATCGTGGACAGCCAGAACGCCAGCGTGCCGACGACGAGCAGGTGGACGGCGAGGTAGCCGAGCATCCCCGCCAGGCGCAGCAGCCCCTCGCCCTGCGAGAGCGTGACCCCGATCGGCGTCCGGATGTCGTCGAAGCCGAACGCGATCCCGCCGGCGACCACCGCCACGACCGCGAGGGTGAGCAGCGCGCCGACCGACTGGACCAGCGCCGCGAGCCACTTCTGCCGGAGCAGCCGCATCCGGGGCACCGGCGTGGCCAGCGTGTAGCGCAGCGACCCCCACGCCGCCTCGCTGGCCACGGTGTCGCCGAAGAACAGCGCGTAGACCACGACGAGGAAGAACGTCGTCGTGGCGAACAGGACGAACAGCGTGAAGTTCAGCCCGCTGGAGGTGGCGACGTCGACCAGGTTGATCCGGCTGTTGGTCTGCGCCTCCTCGCTCGCGCCCAGCTGCAGCGCGGCGATGAGGACCAGCGGCAGCGCGACCATCGCCACGAAGACACCGATCGTGCGGCGCCGCTTGAACTGCCGGCGCAGCTCCACCGACAGCCGCAGCGTGCGCTCGGGCCGGTAGCCGGCGACGGCGCCGGTCGGCTGGACGTGCTCGGTCGCGGTCACGACTCCCCCACCAGGGCCAGGAACGCGTCCTCCAGGCGGCGACGCGGGGTGAACTGGTCGACGGCGACGCCCGCGGCCACCAGCGCCTCCAGCGCTGCGGCGCGGGAGGTCTGCGCGCCGAGGTCGGCGACCAGGCCCTCGTCGGTGTGCTCGACGGTGACGCCGGGCAGCCCGGACAGCACCGCCGCCGCCCGCTCGGTCTCGCCGTCGTCGGCCAGGCCGACCAGCACCGCACCGCCGGCGCCCACGATCTCGTCGACCGTCCCCTGCGCGATCTTCTGCCCGCGCGCCATGACGACGACGTGGCTGCAGGTCTGCTCGATCTCGCTGAGCAGGTGGCTGGAGACGATGACCGTGCGGCCGGTGGCGGCGTAGGAGCGCAGCACCTCGCGCATGGCGTGGATCTGCGGCGGGTCCAGGCCGTTGGTCGGCTCGTCGAGGACCAGCAGGTCGGGCAGGCCGAGCATGGCCTGGGCGATCGCCACCCGCTGGCGCATGCCCTGGCTGTAGCGGCGCACCGGGCGGTCGAGCGCGGCACCGAGGCCGGCGACCTCGATCGCCTCCTCCATGTGCGCGTCCTCGGCCGGGCGGCCGGTGGCGGCCCAGTACAGGCGCAGGTTGTCGCGGCCGGACAGGTGGGGCTGCAGTCCGGTGCCCTCGACGAAGGAGCCCAGCCGCGACAGCACCGGCGCGCCGGGGCCGACCTCGTGGCCGAACACGGTGATCCGCCCGGAGTTGGGCTTGATCAGGCCCATGAGCATCCGCAGGGAGGTCGTCTTGCCCGCGCCGTTGGGGCCGAGCAGGCCGAGGACCTGGCCGCGGCGGACCTCGAAGGAGAGGTCCTCCACCGCGACGAAGCCGTCCTTGTAGGCCTTGGTGATGCCCTCGAAGCGCAGCGGCACGTCCTCGCCGTCGGGCTCGACGGCCGAGGTCACCCGGCGCCGGCGGCGGCCCCACAGCACCGCCGCGAGCCAGCCGAGCAGGCCGAGGACGGCGACCGCGCCGAGCAGCCACCACCAGCGGGAGGTGCCGCCGGCGGACTGGGTCTGCCCCTCGACGGTGGGCACCGCCAGCGCGGTGCCGCCGTTGCCCGACCCGGCCAGGGCGACGGAGTAGACGGTGGCCTCGGCCGGCAGCGCGAAGGACTGGTCCGTCGAGGAGACGACGACGCGCATCGTGTGGCCGGCCTCGAAGCGGTGCACGATCGCCGGCAGCGTGACCGTGACCTCGGTGGGCGCGGCCGGGTCCGCCGACAGGCCGGTCAGCGACAGCGGGGCGACCAGGCCGCCGGGCAGCGTGCGCGCGCCGTCGGGGCCGACGTCGTAGAGCTTGGCGAACAGCGTGGCGCTGCCCGAGGGCGAGGCGACGGCGAGCGAGACGGTCGGGGCGCCGACCACCTCGACGGCCGCGTCGAGCGGCTCGCTGGAGAAGGCGGCGAACTGGCCGGGGATCTCCACGGTGGTGCCGCCGAGCGCCGAGGCCAGCGCGCCGAGACCGGGCACGGTGGTGATCGCCGCGGGAGTGCCGCCGGCGGGGGTCACCACGGGCTGGACGTCGCCGTCGAGGGCGACGCTCTCCCGCTGCACGGGCCGGTCGCCGTCGAGGCCGGGGTAGGCGTCGGCGAGCACGCTCTGGGTGCCGCCCTGCACGCTGCCCAGGCCGCTGCCCAGGCCGGTGGGCGCGGGGTACTCGAAGCCGGTGCCGGGGTCCTCGCCGCGGGCGGGGTCGTCCTCGTCGCGCAGGTGCCAGTCGAACCAGCCGGCGACCAGGTCGCGCAGCTCGGCGGTCTCCCGCTCGGAGGCCTGCGAGTCGTGCCCTCCGGCGTACCAGACGACCTTGACGTCGGTGCCGTTGGCGGCGATGCCGCGGGCGTTGGCGTCGGCCTGGCCGAGGCCGAACAGCGAGTCCTCGGTGCCCTGCACCAGCAGGGTGGGGGCGGTGATCCGGTCGAGCACCGCGGCCGGGCTGCTGCGGTCGAGCACCGCGGCCACCTCGGGCGTGAGCGTGCCGGAGGCTGCGGCGGACTGGTAGGCGGCGCAGATGTCGGCGCGGAAGCGGCCGCAGGTGAGCGCCTGCTCGACCGCGGCCGGGTCCACCGACGCGGGGTCGAACGGCAGGGTCGGCGCGGCGTTCCCGGACGCGGGGGCCGCCCCGCCGGAGCTCTCGCCGTCCTCGCCGTCCTCGGCCTCGGCCGCTCCCCCGCCGCCGAGCGCGTCGAGCAGGCCGCCGGTCGGCACGGAGCCGACGCCGAAGAACAGGCCCGCCCACAGCCGCTTGTAGACGCCGGTGTCGGCGGTCTGCGGCGTGGCGGCGGGCGTGGCGTCGTCGGCGGTGCCGGTCTGGGAGGGGAAGAGCGCGGCGGTCAGCGAGTTCCAGGTGATCTGCGGCGCGATCGCGTCGACCCGGTCGTCGTAGGCGGCGGCCAGCAGCGACAGCGCGCCGCCGTAGGAGGCGCCGGCCACGCCCACGCGCGGGTCGCCGTCGCCGTCGAGGAGGACGTCGTCGCGGTCGGCGAGCAGGTCGAGCAGGGTGGACAGGTCGGCGACCTCGTAGCGCGGGTCGTCCAGGCCGATCTGGCCGGTGCTCGACCCGAAGCCGCGCGCGGAGTACGTGAGGACGACGAAGCCGCGGCCGGCGAGGTCGCGCGCGTCGTCGGCGACGGACTGCTTGCTGCCGCCGAAGCCGTGCGCCAGCACCACCGCGGGGGCGGGCTCGTCGGCCGTGGCCGAGGCGGGGAGGTAGAGCGTGGTGTCGAGCTCGACGGCGTCGGCACCGGACCCGGAGGGGACCCGGGCCTCCTCGGTGCCCACGTCCTCGGCCGCGGCGGCCGTCGCCGGGAGGGCACCGACGAGGGTGCCGGTGAACAGGAGGGCGAGCAGGGCGCCGAGCGCCGCGCGGGCGCCGGAGCGCGGGCGGGGTGTCACGGGCCCGCGGACGGGACGCACGCTGCGGCCAACGGACGGTGTCGCGCGGGTGTTCCGGGACCGTCCCGTCGGCGCGTCGCCGGCGGTCAGGGCTGCAGCGCGCCGGTGACGACGACGACCAGGCCGGGGTCGGGCACGTCCGGCACGTCGAAGAACCGCGCCGCCGGTCCGGTGGTGATGGCCGGGAAGGCCTCCATGAGCTGCAGGGCCGACAGCCGCTGCTCCTCGTTGCCCGGGTCGAAGTAGACGGTCGTGGCGGCGACGTCGCCGCCCTCGTACGCGCCGACGCCGGCCGAGGTCCAGCCCTGTGCCTCGAAGGCGGCGGCGACGTCGGCGGCGAGCCCGCTGGTGGGCGTGGCGTTGAGCACGGTCACCGGCACGCGGACGGGCGTGCCGGGCGCCTCCTCGACCGGCGGCAGCGGCTCGGCCGACAGCGGGGGCAGCGGCCCGGTGGAGGGGGCGATCGGGGCCGGGTTCGACGTCTGCGTCTCCGGCTCCGTCGAGCCGGCCTCCTGCGCCGCCGGGGAGATGAAGCTGTAGACGCCGAGCACGACCAGGGCGATCACGACGACGGCGAGCAGCGCCACGAGCCGGCGGCGGCGCGGCGGCGCGTCCTCGCCGTCGGCGGCGCGCAGCGCGGCGCGGGAGACCCCCGCCCGGCGCGCGGCCTTGCGGCGCTCGACCTCCATCGCCTGCCGCTCGGCCTCGCGGGCGGCGCGCTCGGCGCGCATCGCGGCCCGGTTGCCCGTGACGCCGGTGTCGGGACCGGTCTCGGCCTCGCGGTCGTCCCGGTCGTCCCGCGTCCGGGTCCGCGACGGGACCGCGCGGTCGGGGATCGCCTCGGTCAGCGGCGCGGCGACGACGTCGCGGGCCGACTCGCGGTCACGGGCGGGCTCGCGGTCGGGGATCGCCTTGGTGGGCGGGGCCGCCGGGACACGGGACGCCCCGCGGTCGCGGGCGGGCTCCCGGTCGCGGACCACCTCGCGGTCCGGGATGGCCTCGGTGGGCGGCGCGGCCGGCGTCGCGGCGTCGGCGCCGGAGGGACGGGTCCAGTCGCGGTAGCCGGACGCGCCGTCGGCCTCCGGTGGGGACGGCGGGGCCTCCGGCGTCCTCGTCCGGTTCCGGGCCGGCGGGCGGGCGGGCTGGTCCCACGGGTCCAGCGGCGGGGCGGACGGCTCGGCGCTGTCGGCCTGCGGGGTCGGGACCGCCTGGAACGGGGCGACCGTCGTGGCGGGGGCCACCGGCCGGGCCGGGGACTGGGGCGCGGGCCGCGCGACGACCGGCGACTGCGCGGTCGGCGGCTCCACCGGAGCGGGGCGCCGGGCCGGCGTCCGGCCCGCGGGAGCCCGCACGGTCGCGGGCTGGACGACCGGCGGTGCGGCGACGGGCGGGGGCGCGGCGGGCGGCTGGACGGCCGGCGGCCGGGGCCCGCGCCGCGGCGGGGCGGGGGCCTGCCGGGCGGCGCTGGCGGCCGGTACCGCCGCCGGGACGCGCGGGCGGGCCGGCGGCGCGGGCTCCGCGGGCCGCGACCGGGCGGGGGCCTCGGGCTGCGGCGCGCGTGACCGGGCCGGCGGCCGCTCGGGCTCGACCGGGCGGACGGGCACGGCGGCCCCCGCCGGCCGGCCGGTGAGCCGGCGGCGCTCGGTGTCGTCGCCGAGCGCGTCGCGGCGGCGGTCGGCGCGGCTGCGACCGGGCGTGGTCGGGTGGTCGCTCAGCTCGGGCGCGGGGGCCGCGGCGGCGCCGGCGCTGGGGTGCGGGGCCGTCGGGAGGTCGGGCGCGGGGGCAGCCGGCGGCTGGTCGGTCCGGCGGCGACCGCCGGCCACCGGGGCTGACGGCCGGTCCGGTTGGTCACCACCTGGCGCCGCATGCCTGCCCACGGTGACCAAATCTAGAGGGCGGAGGAGTCCTTGCCCAGCAGGTGAGGCGAACGCCGCTGGCGCCGGGCGCTGCGCAGGCGGCGCAGGCGGCGTACCAGCAGGGGGTCGGCGGCCAGTGCCGCCGGGCGGTCCACCAGCGCGTTCAGCACCTGGTAGTAGCGGGTCGGCGGGACGCCGAACTGCTCGCGGATGGCCGTCTCCTTCGCACCGGCGTGGCGCCACCACTGCCGCTCGAAGGCCAGCATCTCGTGCTCGCGCCGGGTCAGGCCCGCGGGCTGCGCGGGACCCTCGCCGGACGCCGTGCCCCCGGGCGGGGAGACCGCGGGAGCAGGGTCGGGGGTCATGGTCGTGTCCGTTCGATCGGGGGGAAGCCGTCACCCAGAACGGTAGGCCCGGGCAGTGACGATTACAGCCCGAACGCGCGGGCGATCACGCCGCGGCCGGCACCTGCTCGGCCGCCGCCCGCCGGTGCGCGGTGCGGGCCGCGCGCAGGCCGTCCACGCTGAACACGGCCAGCGCCGCCCAGACGATCGCGAAGCCCACCAGCCGCGCCGGGGGCATGGGCTCGTGGAACACGAAGACGCCCAGCGCCAGCTGCATGAGCGGCGTGACGTACTGCAGCAGGCCGACCGTCGACAGCGGGATCCTCCGGGCGGCCGCGGCGAACAGCAGCAGCGGCACCGCGGTGGCGATGCCCGAGGCCAGCAACAGCAGCAGGTGGCCGGTGCCGGCCGAGCCCGCGGTCCCCCGCCCCGTGGCCTGCAGCACCGCGAGGAACACCAGCGCGGGGAGGAACGCCACCGCCGTCTCGACGAACAGCCCCGGCGCCGCCTCCACCCGCACCAGCTTCTTGAGCAGGCCGTAGCCGCCGAAGGTGGCGGCCAGGGCCAGGGCGATCCACGGCGGCCGGCCGTGGTCGACGGTCAGGACGACGACCGCCACCGCCGCCAGTCCGACGGCCGCCCACTGCAGCGGCCGCAGCCGCTCGGAGAAGACGACGACGCCGAGCAGCACGCTGACCAGCGGGTTGATGAAGTAGCCGAGCGAGGTCTCCACCACGTGGCCGGAGTTGACGCCGTAGACGAACACCAGCCAGTTGCCCGCGATGAGCACCGAGGCGCCGGCCAGGACGAGCATCGTGCGCCGGTCGGTGACCGCCGCGCGCACGAGCGGCCAGCGGCGCAGCGCGGTCAGCAGCAGCGCGACGAACAGCAGCGACCAGACGATGCGGTGGGCGACGATCTCCACCCCGCCGGCCGGCTCGAGCAGCGGGAAGTACAGGGGGAACAGGCCCCACAGGCCGTACGCGGACAGGCCCGCCGCCGTCCCCAGCCGCCGCTCGTCCACGGCGGCACCGTACGCGGGGCGCTCAGGCCTGGATGTAGTCCACCAGGTGTGCGCGCTCCTGCTCGAGCTCGTCGAGGCGGGCCTTGACGACGTCGCCGATGGAGACGATCCCGAGCAGCCGGCCGTCCTCGACGACGGGGACGTGCCGGACACGGTGGTCGGTCATCGTGCGGGCGAGGTCGTGCACCGAGGCGCCGGGCGGGCAGGTGTGCACGTCGGCGGTCATCAGCGCCGACACCGGCCCGTCGAGGACGCCCGGCCCGGACGCGTGCAGGGCACGGACGACGTCGCGCTCGGAGACGATGCCGTCGACGGCGTCGCCCCCGGCGGAGACGACGAGCGCGCCGATGCCGTGCTCGGCGAGCAGGGCGAGGGCCTCGCGGACGGACCGGTCGGGCGCGACGGTGGCCACGTCGGGGCCCTTGCGGCGGAGCAGCTGGGCGATCTGCACGGACGCCCTCCCTCGGTCGGCGGCAGCAGTGTCCACCCGCCGGCACGCCCGCGACAACGGGCCCGGCCGCGTCTCGCGGGACCGGCTCCGGACTGGACAGCGGGGCCTACCGTCGAGGTGTGCGCACCCAGCACGCCGCACCCGCGACGCCCCGCCCCACGGCCCTGCAGTGGCTCCGCTACGCCTTCGGCGGCGGCCTGCCCCGGGCCCTGGCGCCGTGGGTGCTGTCGGACACCACGCGGCCCGGCTGGGTGCGCCGGCACGTCACGCGGTCGCTGGTGCAGCTGTCCCCGCTCGTCGTGCTCTGCCTGGTCGCCGTCCCGGTGGGGATGGGCTACCGGGTGACCGCGGCGTTCGGGGGCCTGATGGTCGGCCTCATGTACTCGCTGGCGTTCATGGTGGAGACCACCGAGCACCGGGTCGCCAAGGCCGGCTATCCCGCCGGCACCGCGGCGCGGCTGCGTGAGGAGCGTGCCGAGCGGGCGCGGGCCGCCCGCGCCGAGCAGCGCCACACCTACCGCCAGGGCGGCGCCGGCAGCTTCGACTGACCGGTCAGCGCACCAGCCCCACGAGCACGGGCACGGCGGCGTCCCGGAACGCCGGGTCCGCCCGCCCCTCCTGCCCGAGCAGCTCCAGCAGGCCGCCCGCCCGGTTCCCCAGGTCGTAGACCGGCAGCTCCGGCATGTCGCGAAGCGCCGCGAGGACGTCGTCGGCGGCAGGGCCGACGGCGTCCGGGTCCGCCTCGGCACGGGCGAGGAGGCCGGCCAGGGCCCCGAGCGGCGCCGGGTCGGCCAGCTCCCGCAGCGTGGGGACGACCGCCTCGCCGGCGGCGGCAGTGAGCCGGCCCTGCGCCACGCCGGCGGTCACGCTCTCGAGCAGGGCCGTGGCCTCGGCGGCGGTCCGGCCGGCGGGGACCCGGTGGTCCAGTGCCCACAGCCCGTCGAACAGCGCCGTCCCGTCCGGCCCGGCGGCGAGCGGGTCCACGTCCAGCATCGCCACCAGGTCCACGAGCCGGTCGGGCCGGACCAGGTCGCCGAGGACCTCGCCGACCCGCTGGGCGACCCCGGCGTCGAGGTCCCCCGCTCCGGACGCCGCGTCGGCGGAGGCGGCCGCCGCGAGCGCGGCCGCGCGCTGGCCGGGCCCGTCCAGGGACTCGACGCGGCGGAGGTCGGCGAGCACGGCCCCGGCCGCCGGTCCTCCGGCGGCGGGGTCGTCAGCGGCCAGCTCGGCGAGGGCGGGGATCGTCGCGCCCAGGCGCTCCTGCGGCGTGCCGTCGGGAGGCGGCGGCAGGGTGGCCGTCGCGGTCGTGCCGGGCGGCTCCGCGACGCCGCCCCCGGACGGGTCGGCGCCGCCCCGGACGGCGACGAGGACGACGGCGAGGAGGACCGCCGCCGCCAGCCCGGCCAGGAGCCACGCTCCCCGGTGGTGCCGCACGGGGGCGCGGTGGCTGGTGTGCACCGGGACGCGGGCGGCGCCGGCGGGTGCCACGGGTGGGACCGGGACGAGGGCCGGGCCGTGCGGCACCACGCGCAGCACCGCGGTGCGGGTGAGGACGTCGGGGACCGCGGCGCGCAGCGGACCGGCCGGCGCGGTCCCGGCCGCCCGCGTCGTGGCGACGGCGCCCAGCGCCTGCTCCAGCTCACGCGCGCCGATCCGCCGCGCCGGGTCGGGCTCGAGCGCCCGGGCGAGCACCGGCCCGAGGTCGCCGGCGCGGGCGGAGGGCTCGTACCCGCCCTCGGCGACGGCGGCCAGCGTCGCCTGGGCGTCGTCGCCCCGGTACGGCGGGCGGCCCTCGACCGCGGTGGCCAGCGTGGCGCCCAGCGACCAGGTGTCCGCCGCGGGGCCGGGCACCGCGCCGCGGGCGACCTCGGGGGCGCAGTAGCCCGGGGAGGCGACCACCAGCCCGGTGCCGGCCAGGACGGCGTCCCCGGCTGCGGGGACGACCCCGAAGCCGGTGAGCAGGACCCGGCCCGGCGAGCCGTCCGACGGCGTGCCGATCAGGACGCTGTCCGGCGTCAGGTCCCGGTGCAGGAGACCCCGCTCGTGGGCCGCCTCGAGGACGCCCAGCACGGCCAGCCCGACCAGCGCGGCGCGCTGCGGTGACAGCGGCCCCTCGCGCGCCAGCACCTCCGACAGCCGCAGGCCCGCGACGTCTGGCAGGACCAGCGAGGTGACCGCGCCGTCGTCGACGACGTCGAGGACGGCCAGGGTGCCGGGGTGGTCGAGCCCGGCCACCGCCCGGACCTCCTGCAGACAGCGCTGGCGGCCGGCGGCACGGGCGTCCTCGGGCCAGCCGTCGGGGAGGCGGACCTCCCGCAGGACCACCGCCCGCCCGAGGACGACGTCCTCCGCGCGCCGGTCGGCGCCCACCTGCCCGGTGGGCCGGTAGCGCCCGGCGATGAGCTGCCCGTCGTCCGCCGCTGGGGCCATCCGGGTCCGGTACCCGGTCCGACCAGCGGATACGCGGTGAGGGCGGGCGCCGCTGCGTCACCGCGCGCTGACAGCGGGCACGCGGGGAGGGAGAGCCGACGGGGGGACTCGAACCCCCAACCGCCCGATTACAAGTCGGGTGCGCTACCAGTTGCGCCACGCCGGCGGGACACGGGAACACGTCCCGGGACAAGGATAGGGACAGCGCGGGTGACGACTCGGCGGCTCCGGTCCGGCCCCGGTCCGCGTGTCCCGGCCGGATCTCACACGAGCTTGGGGAAGGTGGTGAGGAGCGTCATGCCGACGGCCGCGAGGACGAGGCCGGTCCCGAGCAGCACCCACTGAGATCGGCGGCCCCGCACTCTGCCGGCCATCGCCATGAAGAAGAGGACGGCGGCGAAGAGCACCGTGAGAACCGTGTAGTTGTCGCTGCGCTGGTTGTTGACGAGAGCCGCCTCGAACCGGCCTGACGCCCGCTCGTCGGCCGCCGCGGCTGCCAGTCTCTCCGGCAGGACGTACGACGCCATGGCGAACGGGGAGTCAGGAGCGCCCTCGGAGGCGCCGCCCGCCGCGAGCCAGTCCCGGTGAGCGCTCGACAGGGGCTCGGGGAACCGTTCGACGAGGAACTCGCCCAGTTGCACCTCTCCCGCCCCTTCGGCGGCCACCCACTGGGTCCACAGCCCGATGTGGTTGGACTGGCGCGCGTTCGCGGTGGCTTCGGAGCGAGCCGCCTCGATCCGGGTCGACGACGCCTCGCTGAAGGCGATCGACATGGCCCCGCCCCACTTGCTGGCCTGGAAGGCCGACCACGCGGTGAGGATCGTCGTCACCGCCAGCACCAGCACGGTGACGAGCTCCATCACCCCGCCGGGGGTGTCCCGCGCCGCATCACGGCCGGCGGCCGTGCCGGTGTCCCCGGAACCGGAGCGGGAGCCGGATCCACCGTCCGCGACCTGGACGCCGTCCTCCGACGCTGACCTCACGGCAGACCTCCGATCGGATCAGGGCGGCCCACCGTGCACGCGGATGCTGCCGATCTCATCCCCCCGACCGGGTGACCCACGGGCGGCACGGCCGTCGCTGCGCAGGCCACTCGACGTCCCACCGGAGGCGTGCGGGCAGGACGGCATCACGACAGGGCTCGACCCACGGGCTCCTCCTGCCGATGCTGACGACGTGGCACCGATCGACGACCAGGCCGGGCTCCTGCCGCTGGACCGGACCCAGCTGGACGCGCTGCGCGAGCACCTCGACGCCGTGATCGCGGCCGCGGGCTGCGACCGGACCCACCGCGCCACCGACGCGTGGGCGGCCGGGCACGGCATCGCCCTCGACCGCCTGCACGAGGGCCTGGAGGAGTACGGCGGCTTCTGCGACTGCGAGGTCGTGATGAACGTCGACCCGGTCGTCGTCTTCGACGAGCTCGTCGACGAGGTCGCTCAGGCGGCGTCGGGCCCCTCGGTCAGGTAGTCGGCCGGGTCGCTGCCCGGCAGCGGCCCCTCGGCCAGCCAGCGGGCGAAGCCGGCCGGGTCGCGGCGCTCGAGCTCGTCCAGGGCGTCCTGGCGGCGCCGGACGATCGACTGCCGCGCCGCCGGGTCGAGCCGGCCGGCCAGGGCCTCGGTCGTGGCCAGCCACTCGCGGCCCAGCGCGGCGGTGCTCAGCGTCGCCACCGGCGGCTGGAACGTCACCGTCCCGCCGGCCTCGGCGGGGCGGACGCCGCCCACCGGCCGCTGCGGCGCGGGCGCGGGGAGCCGCCCGCCGGCCGGCAGGTCGTCGGGCGCGACCGGCCGGACCGGGGTGCCGGCACGCAGCAGCCACAGCCCCAGCGCGCCGACGGCGAGGACGGCACCGGCCAGGGCGGTGAGCGCGGCACCGCCCAGGACCGCGGTGCCCGACAGGAACAGCAGCACGCCGATGGTCAGCGCGCCGGTGCGCCAGGCGGCCTCCAGCGGCGTCCGCCGCGGGGGCCCGTCGGCCTCGGCCAGGGACTCGCGGGCCACCCCGCCGGCCAGGCAGGCGGTGACGACCGCGGCCAGGCCCACGGCGAGCAGCCCGGGGGGCCGCAGGGCGAGGCCGCCGATCCCGGCCACCGCGAGCGCGGTCAGGGCGGCGAGGCCCACGAGCAGGCGGGCGGGCAGACCTCGGGTCGACACGAGCAGCCTCCGGGGGAGCAGGCCGGGCAGGAGGGCCGGCCTGCTCCGGGGGGAGCGACCGGGCTCCCCCTCTACCCCGCGACCGTCCCCTCGCACACCGTGGTCGGCGTGTCGCAGGCCGCGGCGGGGCGGACGGCAGGATCGGCGCCCGTGGGGACCTCCGTCGTCGAGCTCGGCCCGCGGCTGGCCGTCGTCCTGGTGCTGCTCACCGCCCTGGCGGCGGCGGGCGGGCGGCTGTCCGGACTGGGCCAGGAGCGGCCGGTGGTCGTCGCGGCGCTGCGGGCCACCGCGCAGCTGGCGGCGGTGTCGGCGGTGCTGGTGGTCGTCGTCCGCTCGCTGTGGCTGTCGGCGGCCTTCGCGCTGCTCATGGTCACGGTCGCGGCGGTCACGGCGGCCGGGCGGGTGAGCGGCCTGCCGCTGCGGGCGCCCGGCGCGTCCCGCCGGGTGGCGGCCGCGGCCCTGGCGGTCGCCGGCGGCGCGGCGCCCGTGGTCGCGCTGGTCCTGGCCAGCGGGACGGTGCCGCTGCGCGGCGAGGCGGTCATCCCGATCGTCGGCATCCTCGTCGGCGGCGCGATGACGGCGACGTCCCTGGCCGGCCGGCGGCTGCGGGAGGAGCTGACCACCCGCCGCGGGGAGGTGGAGGCGGCGCTGGCGCTGGGCCTGCTCCCCCGCGACGCCGTCCTCGAGGTCGCCCGGCCGTCGGCGGCCACCGCACTCCTGCCGCCGCTGGACCAGACCCGCACCGTGGGCCTGGTGACCCTGCCCGGCGCCTACGTGGGCGTGCTGCTCGGCGGCGGCAGCCCGCTGGCCGCCGGCGCCGCGCAGCTGCTGGTCCTGCTCGGGCTGCTGGCCGTCGAGGTCGCGGCTATCTGGCTGGTCACCGAGCTCGTCGCCCGCGGGCGGGTGCTGTCCGGCCTCCCTCGCTGAGCGCCCCCAGACACCTCACAGGCGCTCCCCAGGGCCCCGCCAGACCCCGGGCCGATGGTGGTCCCCAGAGCGGCGGACGACCGCCCAGGAGGAGGACCACCGACAGTGAACGGACACCCGTACCCCGACCCGGCGCAGCCCCAGCCGCAGCCGCAGCCGACCGGGGCGACCCCGGGGTGGACCCCGCCGCCGTCCGCCGGCTCCTGGTACCCGCCGGCCGCCCCCGCGACGGCGACCCTGCCGCCGCTGGCGCCTCCCCCGGTCCCGGCTCCGGAGACGCGGCGCGCCGGGCGGCTGCGGATCGGCGTCGCCGGCCTGCTGGCCGGCGCCCTCATCGGCGGCGGGACCGGAGCCGGCGTCGTCGCCCTCACCGACGGCGGCGGCAGCGGCACCGGCACGACCCCCTCGGCGCAGTCGGTGGTCATCACCGACCCCGAGAACGCGACCGCGGTGACCGCCGCCGCCGCGAAGGCCTCGCCCAGCGTGGTCACCGTCTACGTCACCAGCGGCTCCGGCTCCGGCAGCGGCTCGGGCGTCGTGCTCTCCGCCGACGGCTACGTCCTCACCAACAACCACGTCGTCACGCTCGACAGCAGCACCGACGGGGCGACGGTGCAGGTGCGCACCTCCGACGGCACGCTCTACGACGCGACCGTCGTCGGCACCGACCCGACGTCGGACCTCGCCGTCATCCGGCTGCAGGACGCCAGTGACCTCACCCCGGCCACCTTCGCCGACTCCGACGACGTGCAGGTCGGCGACCTCGCCGTCGCGATCGGTGCGCCGCTCGGCCTGTCCGACACCGTCACCGACGGGATCATCAGCGCCACCGACCGCGCGGTGGCCACCGGCTCCACCCAGGACGACGCCACGGTCATCGACGCCCTGCAGACCGACGCCGCCATCAACCCCGGCAACTCCGGCGGCGCGCTCGTCGACGGGGCGGGCGAGGTCGTGGGCATCAACACCGCGATCGCCTCGGTGGCCTCCGGGGCGCCCGGCTCGTCGTCGCAGAGCGGCAACATCGGCGTCGGCTTCGCGATCCCGAGCAACACGGCGAAGCGGATCGCCGACGAGATCGTGCAGACCGGCTCGGCCACCCACGCCGTCCTCGGGGTCAACGCCCAGACCGCCGGCGGCAGCGCCTCCGGCGAGGTCGGCACCGGCGCGCAGGTCGTCCAGGTCCAGCCCGGCGGTGCCGCCGAGGACGCCGGGCTCCAGGCCGGCGACGTCGTGACCGCGGTCGGCGACCGGGTGGTCACCAGCTCCACCGAGCTCACCGCCGCCATCCGCAGCTCCGCCCCCGGCGACACGGTGCAGCTGACCGTCCAGCGCGGCGGGCGGACGACCACCGTCGAGGTGACCCTCGGCAGCAGCGCGGGCTGACTCTCCGCTGCCCGGGATGACACCCTCCTCCGCCTCTAGGCTGGGGAGGGTGTCGTCCCTGAGCGCCCCGCTGGCCTCCTCGCTCGACGACCCGGAGCGCGCCGCCGGTCTGCGGCGCATGAAGCGACTGGCCACCAGCCTCTTCCTGGTGGCCGCGGTGGTCTTCCTCGGGTGCGTGCTGCTCGGCGACGAGGCCGGCCCCTGGGTCGGCTACGTGCGGGCCACCGCCGAGGCCTCGATGGTGGGCGCGCTGGCCGACTGGTTCGCCGTCACCGCCCTGTTCCGGCACCCGCTGCGGATCCCGATCCCGCACACCGCGATCATCCCGCGCAAGAAGGACCAGATCGGCGCGAGCCTCGGCGCGTTCGTCGAGGAGAACTTCCTGACCCGCGCCGTCGTCGAGGACAAGCTGGCCACCGTCGACGTGCCCGGCCGGATCGGGGACTTCCTCGCCGCACCCGGCCGCGCCGAGCGGCTGGCCGGCGACGCCGCCGCCGCGCTGGCCGGCCTCACCGACCTGCTGCGCGACGACGACGTGCAGGAGGCGGTGTCGGGCCTGGTCGACCGCAAGCTGCACGAGACGCCGGCCGCGCCGGTGCTCGCCCGGGTGCTGGAGCTGGTGGTCGACGGCGACCGGCACCAGGAGGTGCTCTCGGCGGCGCTGCGCTACCTCGCCCGCTTCCTGGAGGAGAACCGGATCGTCTTCCGCGCCCAGCTGGGCGACGCCTCGCCCTCCTGGGTGCCCGACTGGGTCGACGACCGGGTCTTCGACCGCGTCCTGGCCGGCGTGCTGCGCTTCCTGGACGAGGTCGGCGCCTCCCGCGACCACGAGCTGCGGCGGGTCTACGACGCCCGGCTGCGCACGTACGTGCACCAGTTGCGCACCGACCCCGACACCGCCGCGCGGGTCGAGGCGTTCAAGAAGGAGCTGCTGGAGCACCCGGCGGTGCGCACCTGGTCCTCGTCGCTGTGGACCAACGCCAAGACGGCGTTCCTCACCGCCGCCGCCGACCCGGACTCCGAGCTGCGGGCCCGGGTCATCGGCTTCATCCGCGACGGCGCCCGGATGCTGAGGACCGACGAGCGGGTGCGCGAGCGGGTGCAGCGGCAGTCGGTGCGCGTGGCCGGCTACCTGGTCGAGCGCTTCGCCACCGACGTCGCCGACGTCGTCGGCACCACGGTGGCGCGCTGGGACACCGAGGAGACCAGCCGGCGCATCGAGCTGCAGGTTGGCCGCGACCTGCAGTTCATCCGCATCAACGGCACCGTCGTCGGCGGCCTGGCCGGGCTGGTCATCTACACCGTCGCCCAGCTGCTGGGCTGAGCTCAGGCGAGGCGGAACCCACTCCACTCGAAGCCGGGCGAGACGACGCAGGTGACCAGGACCTCCGTGCCGGCCGGCTCGGTCGCCTGCCACGTCCCGGCCGGCACGAGCACCTGGACGACGTCACGCCCCAGCACCCGGCGCTCGGGGTCGGCCGCGGGAGCGGGAGCCAGCAGCAGCGGCAGCTCGCCGGGGCCGTGCCACAGCCACAGCTCGTCGGCGTCGACGGCGTGCCAGGCCGAGCGCTCCCCCGGCGCGAGCAGGAAGAGGATCGCGCTCGCGGCCGGACGGCCGCCGACCGTGGCGGGCGCGGTCCACGTCCGCCGGTACCAGCCGCCCTCGGGGTGCGGCTCCAGCCCGAGCCGGGCCGCGGTCCCGGGGATCAGCCGCGCGCCTGGGCGGCCGCGTAGAGGGCGATGCTCGCCGCGACGCTGACGTTGAGCGACTCGGTGTCGCGGGCGATCGGGATGCGGACGACGACGTCGCAGCGCTCGCGCACCAGCCGCGAGAGCCCTGCCCCCTCCGCGCCGACGACGAGGGCCACCGGGTCGGCCAGGCCGTCGTAGTCGCCCAGGTCGATGTCGCCGTCGCCGGCCAGGCCCACCGTCTGCAGCCCGGCGTCCTGGTAGGAGGCGAGTGCGCGGGCGAGGTTGACCGCGCGGGCCACCGGCAGCCTGGCGGCCGCGCCGGCGCTGGTGCGCCAGGCCGAGGCGGTCATGCCGACCGAGCGGCGCTGCGGCACGACGACGCCGTGCGCGGCGAACGCGGCCGCCGAGCGCACCACGGCGCCGAGGTTGCGGGGGTCGGTGACGCCGTCCATGGCGACGACCAGCGGCGGGCGGCCGGAGTCGCGGGCGACGTCGAGCAGGTCGTCGGGGTGGGCGTACTCGTAGGGCGGGACCTGCAGGCCGATGCCCTGGTGCAGCGCGCCGTTGGACATCCGGTCGAACTCGGCCTTGCCCACCTCGAGCAGCGGCAGACCGCGGTCGCCGGCCAGGTGCAGCGCCTCGGTGATCCGCTCGTCGGTCGCCGTGCGGGTGTCCCCCGTGACGACGTAGAGCGCGGTGGCCGGGATGTGCGCGCGCAGCGCCTCGACGACGGGGTTGCGGCCGAGCAGCAGCTCCGGCGTCTCCTCGGCGCGCTGGCGGCTGCGGTCGCGCTCGGCCCGGCGGCGGGCGTCGGCCTGGGCCTTGCGCTGCGCCGGGTGGCCCTTGCGCATCTCGGCCGGCGGGGTCGCCCCCCGGCCGGCGAGCGAGCGGCGGTTCTTGCCGCCGGTGCCGGCGGTGGCGGTCTTCTTGCCGGCACCGCTCGTGCGGCCGCGGCGCTGGCTGTTGCCGGCCATCAGCGGGTCAGCTCCCATCGGGGTCCCTGCGGGGTGTCCTCGACCTGCACGCCGAGGGCGGTGAGCTGGTCGCGCAGCGTGTCGGCCGCCGCGTAGTCCTTGCGGGCGCGGGCGGCCTGCCGCTGCTCGAGCGCCAGGCGCACGAGGCCGTCGGTGACCCCGGCCAGCCGGTCGTCGGTGCCGCCGCCGGCCGCCCAGTGCGGGTCGAGCGGGTCGAGCCCGAGGACGCCGAGCATGCCGCGCACCGCGCCGAGCGCCTCGGCCGTCGCGGCGTCGTCGCCGTCGGCCAGGGCGGTGTTGCCGGCCCGGACCACCTCGTGCACGACCGCGACGGCGGCCGGCGTGCCCAGGTCGTCGTCCATCGCCTCGCGGAAGGCCGGGGGCAGCCTGGTCGGGACGTCCCGGCCGGCCCGCTCGGCGGCGCGGTGCACGAAGGACTCGATCCGGCGGTAGGCGGCGCCGGCCTCGGCCAGCGCGGCGTCGGTGAACTCCACCGTCGACCGGTAGTGCGGCGCGACGAGGTAGTAGCGGAGCTCGACCGGCCGCACCCGGCGGACCACCTCGTCGACCAGCGCGGTGTTGCCCAGCGACTTGCTCATCTTCTCGCCGCCGAGGGTCACCCAGCCGTTGTGCATCCAGTACCGGGCGAACGGGTCGCCGGCGGCGCGCGACTGGGCCTGCTCGTTCTCGTGGTGCGGGAAGCGCAGGTCCAGGCCGCCGCCGTGGATGTCGAACTCCGGGCCGAGGTAGCGCCCGGCCATCGCCGAGCACTCCAGGTGCCAGCCGGGCCGGCCGCGACCCCAGGGCGTGGGCCAGCTGGCGGTCTCGGGCTCGCCGGGCTTGACGGCCTTCCACAGCGCGAAGTCGCGCGGGTCGCGCTTGCGGTCGTCGGTGTCGGTGTCGGCGGCGGGCTCGAGGTCCTCGACCCGCTGCCGGGTCAGCGCGCCGTACTCGGGGAAGGACCGGACGTCGAAGTACACGTCGCCGTCGGCCGCGTACGCGTGCCCGCGCTCGATGAGCCGCTCCATGAGCATGACCATGTCCGGGACGTGCCCGGTCGCGCGCGGCTCGTAGGTGGGCGGCAGGACGCCGAGGACGTCGTAGGCGCGGGTGCAGGCCAGCTCGTTGGTGTACGCCCAGGCCCACCACGGCACGCCGTGCTCGCCGGCCTTGGTGAGGATCTTGTCGTCGATGTCGGTGACGTTGCGGACGTAGGTGACCTCGAGGCCGCTCGCGGTCAGCCACCGGCGCAGGACGTCGAAGGCGACGGCGGCGCGCACGTGCCCGACGTGCGGCGGTCCCTGCACGGTGAGCCCGCACACGTACACGGAGGCCTGCCCGGGACGCAGGGGCGTGAACTCCCGGACCGCGCGCGCGGCCGTGTCGTGGAGGCGGAGGGTCACTGCGGGGAGTCTACGGAACCCGCCCGGACCACCAGGGCCGTCGCCACCGCTGCCCGGCCCTCGCCGCGGCCGACCAGCCCCAGCCCGTCGGTGGTGGTGGCCGTGACGCTGACCGGGGCGCCCAGGGCCGCCGACAGTGCCGCCTCCGCCTCGGCCCGGCGCGGGCCGAGCTTCGGGGTGGGCGACACCAGCTGGACGGCGGCGTTGCCGACCCGCCAGCCGGCGGTGGCCAGCGTCTCCCGGACGTGCTCGAGGACGGCGACGCCGCGGGCGCCGGCCCAGCGCGGGTCGTCGGTGCCGAGCAGCCCGCCGATGTCGCCGAGGCCGGCGGCCGACAGCACCGCGTCGGTGAGGGCGTGGGCGACGACGTCGCCGTCGGAGTGCCCGGCGCAGCCGTCGGCGCCGGGCCAGGACAGGCCGGCCAGCCAGCACTCGCGGCCGGCCTCGACCGGGTGGACGTCGACGCCGAGGCCGATGCGCGGCAGCTCGGCGCTCACCGGGCGGCCAGCATCTCGGCGACGCGCAGGTCGTGCGGCACGGTGACCTTCGCGGCGCGCTCGTCGCCGGCCACGGTGGTCACGGGGATGCCGGACGCGCGGACCACGGCGGCGTCGTCGGTGAGCTCCGCGCCGAGCGGCAGGCCCGCGTACCCGTCGGCGAGCACGACGCGGGAGAAGCCCTGCGGGGTCTGCACCCGGCGCAGGGCGGCACGGTCGGGGGCCGCCGTCACCGTGCCCTCGGCGTCCACCACCACGGTCGTGTCGACGACGGGCAGCACCGGGACGACGGCGAGCGCGCCGGCGGCCAGTGCGGCGAGGACGCGGGCCACCACGTCCGGCGGGGTCAGCGGGCGGGCGGCGTCGTGGACCAGGACGGCGTCGACGCCGGGGCCGACGGCCGCCAGCGCGGCGCGCACCGACGCGGTGCGGGTGGCACCGCCCTCCACGAGGCGGACCCGGCTGGGCAGCGCGGCCGCGAACTGGTCGTGCTCGGCGGCGGGGACCGCGACGACGACCTCGTCGACACCGCCGGCGAGGAGAGTGTCGACCGCCCAGGCGACGAGCGGGCGGCCGGCGAGGTCGACCAGCGCCTTGGGCCTGTCGGCCCCCAGACGCGAACCACTCCCGGCCGCTGCGACGATGCCGGCAGCGGACACGGGAGCGGTCCGGTGGTACGAGGGTGCGAGGGTGCGGGGCTCAGCTGGCGAGGACCTCGTCGAGCAGCACCTCGGCCTTGTCCTCGTTGGTGCCCTCGGCGAGCGCGAGCTCGCTGACCAGGATCTGGCGGGCCTTCGACAGCATCCGCTTCTCACCGGCGGACAGGCCGCGGTCCTTGTCGCGACGCCACAGGTCACGGACGACCTCGGCCACCTTGTTCACGTCACCCGAGGCCAGCTTCTCGAGGTTGGCCTTGTAGCGGCGCGACCAGTTGGTCGGCTCCTCGGTGTGCGGGGCCCGCAGGACCTCGAACACGCGGTTGAGCCCGTCCTGCCCGACGACGTCACGGACGCCGACGATCTCTGCGTTGTCGGCCGGAACGCGCACGGTCAGGTCGCCCTGGGCGACCTTCAGCACGAGGTAGGCCTTCTCTTCACCCTTGATGACCCGCGTCTCGATCGCCTCGATCAGAGCGGCACCGTGGTGCGGGTAGACGACGGTCTCGCCGACAGTGAAGCCCATGTGTGTTAGACCCCTTTCGCTGTCCCCAGGTTACCACGGCACACTGACGCCCGGAACGGCCGATCGACGGATATCCGCAGGTCAGAGGCCTGATGAAGTACCAGGGAGGGGTTGACAGGGCGTGGTCGGTGTGCCTGCGCGGGCCTCGCGGCGCCCCTCCGTCCGGGCGCTCGTGCTGGCCACGCACGCGCCGCCGGCGGTCGCCGTCACCCTCGTCGCCACCCTGCTGGCGGTGACCGCGCAGGTGTCGCCGGGGCGCGTGGTCCTCGTGGGACTGGCCGTCCTCGCAGGTCAGGCGTCCATCGGGTGGAGCAACGACTGGCTCGACGCCGACCGCGACCGCGCCGTCGCGCGGTCGGACAAGCCGGTCGTGCAGGGCGCCGTCGACCCCGCGGTGCTGCGCACGGCGGCCCTCGCGTCGGCCGCGGCGGCCGTCGTCCTCTCGCTGCTGCTCGGGTGGGTGCCCGGCCTGCTGCTGCTGGTCCTGGTGGCCAGCGGGTGGGCCTACAACGCCGGTCTCAAGCGGACGGCGGCGTCGGGGGTGCCCTACGTGACCGGGTTCGGCGCGCTGCCGGCCGGGGTGGTGGCCGCGGCGCCCGGCGTCCCGGTCGCGCCGTGGTGGCTGCCGGTCGCCGGTGCCGCCCTGGGGGCCGCGGCGCACCTGGCCAACGTCGCCCCCGACATCGCCGACGACCTCGCCACGGGGGTGCGCGGGCTGCCGCACCGCCTGGGCCCGCGCCTCTCGGCGGTCGTGGGCGCGGTGCTGCTCGGGACGGCGTCGCTGGTGCTCGTGCTGGGCCCGGCCGGGCCGCCCGCGTGGTGGGGCTGGGCCGGGCTGGTGCTGGCGGTGCCCGCGGTCGCGGTCGCCGCCCTCGCGGGGACGGCCCGCTTCCGCCGGCTGGCGTTCCCGGCGGTGATGCTGCTGACCGTCCTCGACGTGGTGCTGCTGCTGGCCGGCGGGGCCGCGCTCACCTGAGCGCGGCCCCGCCAGGGGTCACTTCCGGCCGTTGCCGTGGCCGTTGCCGCCGCCGTTGCCCTGGCCGCCACCGTTGCCGTTGCCGCCACCGTTGCCGTGGCCGTTGCCGCCACCGGTCGTGGTGGTCGCGGTGGGCGCCTCGGGAGCCGGCGCGGGGGCCACCTCGGGAGCCGGCGCCGGGGCGGGCGCGGGGGCCGGGGCAGGCGCGGGGACCGCCTCGGGAGCCTGCTCGCGGGCCGCCTGACGCGCGGCGTTGCGCTCGTGGGCCTCCCGGCTGACCGTCGCACCGTTCGACCAGCCGTTGCGGGCGCCGGCGCTCACCCACTCGCCGAAGGACTGCCCCTCCGCCGGGCCGGTCTCCCACTGCTCCCGGGTGAGCTCCGGCTCCGTGGTGACCGGCTCCTCGGTGTCCTCGGTCGTGCCGTCGTCGGTGGTGCCGTCGTCGGTCGTGCCGCCGTCCGTGGTGCCGCCGTCGGTGGTGCCGTCGTCGGTGGTCCCGCCGTCCGTGGTCCCGCCGTCCGTGGTCCCGCCGTCCGTGGTCCCGCCGTCGGTGGTGTCGTCCGTGCCGCCGTCGGTCGTGCACTCGGTCTCGCCGTCGGTCGTCCCGTCGGTGGCCCCGTCGGTCCCGTCGGTCGTGCCCTCGGTCCCGTCGGTCGTGTCGGTGGCGTCGGTCCCACCGTCGGTGGTGCAGTCCGTCGCGCCGTCACCGGCGACGCTGCCGTCGGTGCTGTCGCCGGCCTCGGCGATGGACGCGGTGACGTCCTCCGCGGGCAGGACGACCGCGGCGGTGCCCGCGGTGAGGGTGAGGGCGACGGCGCTGCCGGCGACGGCGGCCTTGGCGACCGCGGACAGGGCGACGAACTTGGCGGCGAGCGAGGTGATGAACACGTGGGGTCTCTTCCGTGAGGCCCGGGCGGGGTGCCCGGCCGTCCGCGTGGACGGTTCCGACTGGTCGGTGAGCAGACCGGTCGCCAGCAGTTCGGCCAGGGCCGCGTTCGGGCGTCCCGGCGCGGAGGCGGAGGACCGGACCGCGTCGGTGAACGCGGCCAGGTACTGCGCGCCCCCGGGCACGGGACGGCCGGCGAGGCAGGCCTCGAGGGTCTCCTCGGCGGATCGGGCGTCGGCTGGCGTGGTCATCTCGCCCCCGTCATCGCCGGGCGGGCCCGCAGGGGTGCGCGGCCCGTCGTCGTCTCACCCGTCGGGGTGGTCCCCGCGGGCTCCAGCTCCTCGCGCAGCCGGCGCAGCCCGCGCCGCTGCAGCGCCTTCACCGAGGCCACCGAGCGGCCCATCACGCCGGCCACCTGCTCCACGGTGAGGTCGGCCAGGACGCGGAGCAGCAGCACCGAGCGCTGGTCCTCCGGCAGTCCGGCGCACAGCCGGTGCACGGCCTCGGCGCCCAGCCGGGTCAGGACGTCGTCCTCCACGTCGCCGCCGGCGACCTCGGGGAGCAGGTCCCCACCGCCGTCGGCCAGCAGGGGACGCCGGCTGCGCCGCCGCAGGTCGTCGACGAGCCGGCGGTGGGCGATGGTGAACACCCACGAGCGCAGTCCCGCCTCGTCCCCGCTGAAGCCGGGCAGCCCGCGGAAGACCGCGAGGAACGTCTCGCTCGCCAGGTCGTCGGGTTCCTGGGCGCCGTGCAGGCGCAGGTACCCGGTGACCACCGGGGACAGGTCCCGGTAGAGCACCTCGAAGGCCCACGCGGCGCCCGCGCGGGCCCCCGCGAGGACGTCGTCGAACGCTGGTCCCACCGCCATCCACGACCTCCCGTGCCGTCCCCCGTGCGGGGATGGCATCGGCAGGTGCGGGGCCGGACTGGACCGGCGCCACCCGTCAGGGTGCCGACGTGCCCCGGGCGGCCTCCTGCTCGACGACGAGCGGCAGGTCGTCCAAGCGGTCCAGGCCCTGCAGCGGACGGCGCATCCGCTGGTTGCCGGCGAGCCGCTCGCGGTTGCGCTCGAGGAATGCCCAGTAGCCGGCGGTGTAGGGGCAGGCGTCGTCGCCCAGGCGCCGCCTCGGGTCGTAGCGGCACCCGCGGCAGTAGTCGCTCATCCGGTCGATGTAGGCGCCGCCGGCGGCGTAGGGCTTGGTGGCCAGCGCCCCGCCGTCGGCGTGCTGGCTCATCCCGACGACGTTGGCGACCATCACCCAGTCGTAGCCGTCGACGAACGTGCGGTGGAACCAGTCGGTCATCGCCAGCGGGTCGACGCCGCGCTGCAGCGCGTAGTTGCCGAGCACCATCAGCCGCGGGATGTGGTGCACCCACCCGTCGCGGCGCAGGTCGCCGAGGACGCCGGACAGGCACGCGGCGTCGACGGCGGACCCGTCGAGCTCGGCCATCCACCCCGGCACCGGCTCGGTGGCGCGGAGGTGGTTGGCGTGCCGGAAGTCCCGGCCGAGGTGCCAGTACATGTGCCAGATGTAGTCGCGCCAGCCCATGACCTGGCGGACGAACCCCTCGACGCTGTTGAGCGGCAGCGGCTGCCCGTCGGCGGCGGCCGTGCGGGCGGTGTCCTCGGCGGCGTGCACCACCTCCAGCGGGTCGAGCAGCCCGAGGTTCATCGCCGGTGACAGCAGCGAGTGCGCCAGCCAGCGCTCGCCGGCGAGCATCGCGTCCTCGTGCGGGCCGAACACGCCGAGCCGGCTGGTGAGGAAGTCGTGCAGCCGGGTGAGCGCCTCCTCGCGGGTGACCGGGAACAGCCGCGGGCCGTCGTCGCCGACGAAGGAGACCTCGCCGTCGGCCTCCCAGCGGTCGAGGTCGGCGCGCACCTGCTCGTCGATCTCGTCCTCGGCCGGCCACCACGGCTCCGGGGCGGGCGAGCGGCCGTCCCTCGGCGCCGGCTCGCGGTTCTCGGAGTCGAGGTTCCACCGGCCGCCCACCGGCTCGGCGCCGTCCATGAGGACGTCGAGGCGGCGGCGGGCGTCGCGGTAGAAGTCCTCCATCAGCAGCCGGCGCCGGCCGCGGCCCTCCGCCCAGCGCGCGAACTCGCCCTGGCTGCTGACGAACCCGCGGGCGGCGAGCACCTGCAGGCCGGGCCGGCGCAGCACGTAGTCGCGGCTGCTCCAGGTGGTGGGCGCACACACGCTCAGCGGCTCGTCGTAGCGGTCCAGCGCCTCGGCGTAGGTGGTGACCTGGTGCAGGTGTGCCTGCTCGCCGAGCTCCGCGGCGCGGTGGCGCAGCGCGGAGAGCACCAGGTGCGCCTTCTGCCGGTGGAACCGCCGCCGGGCGAACACGGCCTTGGACTCGACGAGGAGAACGGGCTGGTCGGGCGCGTCGAGGAAGTGCGGGCCCAGCTGGTCGGCGAAGGTCCAGCGGCGGGTGGCCGGGGACCGCTCGGGGAAGTCGGCCAGGGCGGGGTCGCGCTCCCCGGCGCCGCCGCCGGGTCCGGGGCGCACCATCGGCCTCACCTCCCGGCGGACATCGTGGGGGGACCGTTACGCTCGGCGCGACTCGGGCCATCGAACACACGGTGGCCGGCACGTGCTCGCTGGAGGTCGACCGCTGTGAACCGCGCGCTGCGCGCCGCCGTGATGGGTGCCCTCGTCCTCAGCCCGGTCGCGCTCGGCGCGTGCAGTGGCGGACAGGTGACCCAGACCGGCACCCAGGACCGCGACAAGGTCGGCCCCCAGGCGCAGGTGGAGGACATCCTGCTGCGCCAGGTGCTGCTCGCCTACCCCGAGGGCGGCCGGTACGAGGAGGGCGACGACGCCGAGCTGATCCTCACGATCATCAACGCCTCGAACGCCGACGACACCCTGACCGGGGTCGAGGGCGAGGGCTTCGACGGCGTGCTGGTCGCGGCGACCGGGCCCACCCCCTCGCCGTCGTCGCCGGCGGGCAACCAGCCCACCGCGACGCCGACGCCGGGCGGCACCGGGGCCACCCCCGGGTCCTCCCCCGCCGCGCCCGCCACGACGAGCGCCACCCCCTCGGCCAGCACCGAGGTGTCGCTGGACCTCCCCGCCGACACCGCGCTGTACATCGGTCGCGAGGACGGCGCCACGATCACGCTGCAGGACCTCGGCGAGGAGCTGACGGCCGGGCAGACGCTCACGATGACCTTCACCTTCGAGCAGGCCGGCGAGATCACCACGCAGGTGCTCGTGGCCGGCCCGGAGGAGGAGCTCGAGCGCCCCGAGCCGTTCGACTTCCACGAGGGCCTCGAGGAGGAGAACCCGGAAAACGAGGAGGACACCGTCGCCGAGTGACGGCGTCGGCCTCCCCGGGAGTGTCGGTACCCGCACCTACCGTGGCGGCGTGCCCCCCTCCGGAGTGAAGTCCGCCCGTCCCGCCCACCGCTGCACCGAGTGCGGCTACGCGTCGGCGAAGTGGATGGGCAAGTGCCCGGAGTGCCAGGCCTGGGGCACCCTGCAGGAGGTCAGCGCCCCGGCGCCGGCGCTGCGCGCGGTCGCCGCCGGGCCGGTGACCGCACCGGCCCGCCCGATCGCCCAGGTCGAGCTCGCCGGCGCCCGCGCGGTGCCCACCGGGATCCCCGAGTTCGACCGGGTCCTCGGCGGCGGCCTGGTCCCCGGCGCCGTCGTGCTGGTCGCCGGCGAGCCCGGGGTGGGCAAGTCCACGCTGCTGCTCGAGGTCGCGCACCGGGTCGCGGAGGCCAACGGCCCCACGCTGGTGGTCTCCGGTGAGGAGTCGGCCGCCCAGGTGCGGCTGCGCGCCGAGCGGATCGACGCGTTGCACCCCCGCCTCTACCTCGCCGCCGAGACCGAGCTGTCGGCCGTCCTCGCGCACGTCGAGCAGGTCAACCCCTCGCTGCTGGTCCTCGACAGCGTGCAGACCGTCCGCTCCCCCGCCGTCGACGGCACCGACGGCGGCGCCAGCCAGGTCCGCGCGGTGGCCACGGCGCTGACCGCCGTCGCCAAGTCCCGCGGGATGACCACCATCCTGGTCGGGCACGTCACCAAGGACGGCGCCATCGCCGGCCCGCGGGCGCTGGAGCACCTGGTCGACGTCGTCGTGTCCTTCGACGGCGAGCGGCACTCCACGCTGCGCCTGGTGCGGGCCACCAAGAACCGCTTCGGCCCGGCCGACGAGATCGGCTGCTTCGAGATCGGCGACGGCGGCGTGGTCGGGGTCCCGGACCCCTCGCACCTGTTCGTCTCCCGCCGCACCGCCTCGGTGCCGGGCAGTTGCGTCACGGTGACCATGGAGGGCAGCCGGCCGCTGCTGGCCGAGGTGCAGGCCCTGGTGGCCACGAGCGCCGGCGGCGGCTCCCCGCGCCGGGCGGTCAGCGGGCTGGACTCGCAGCGGGTCGCGATGGTGAACGCCGTCGTCGAGCGGCGCGGCGGGATCCGCCTGGCCGACGCCGACGTCTTCGCCGCCTCGGTCGGCGGCGTGAAGATCGCCGAGCCCGCGGCCGACCTGGCGCTGGCGCTGGCGATCGCCTCGGCGTCCAAGGACACCCCGCTGCCCGAGGGCATGATCGCGCTCGGCGAGGTCGGGCTGTCCGGCGAGATCCGCCGGGTCGGCGGCACCGGCCGGCGGCTGGCCGAGGCGGCCCGGCAGGGCTACCGGCTCGCGCTGGTGCCGCCGGACGCCGGCCAGGCACCGCAGGGCATCCGGCTCATGGAGGTCCCCGACCTGGGCGCCGCGCTCGCCGGGCTCTTCCCCGGGTGAGCGCGCTCCCGAGACCCCGCTCACGACCGGCCGGCCGGCGTGCCACGTAGACTCAGCCGCCGTACCACGACGACGTCAGGAGCGCCCGTGCCCCCCGCTGTGGACTCCGAGGTCGCCCTGCGCGAGCTCCTCGGCCGCATCGCCCCGGGGACGGCGCTGCGCGACGGCCTGGAGCGCATCCTGGCCGGCCGCACCGGCGCGCTGATCGTGCTGGGCTACGACCGGGTCGTGGAGTCCATCTGCACCGGCGGCTTCGCCCTCGACGTCGCCCTGTCGGCGACCCGGCTGCGCGAGCTGGCCAAGATGGACGGCGCGGTCATCCTGTCCTCCGACGGGCTGCGCATCGTACGAGCCGGCGTGCACCTCATGCCCGACCCGACCGTGCCCACCGAGGAGTCGGGCACCCGGCACCGGACCGCCGAGCGGGTGGCTGTGCAGACCGGGTTCCCCGTCATCTCGGTCAGCCAGTCGATGCACATCATCAGCGTCTACGTGGCCGGCCGGCGCTACACCCTCGAGCACCCGACGACGATCCTCGCCCGCGCCAACCAGGCCCTGGCCGCGCTGGAGCGCTACAAGCTGCGCCTCGACGAGGTCGCCAGCACGCTGTCGGCGCTGGAGATCGAGGACCTCGTCACCGTCCGCGACGCGATGAGCGTCAGCCAGCGGCTGGAGATGGTGCGCCGCATCGCCGACGAGATCGAGGGCTTCGTCGTCGAGCTGGGCACCGACGGCCGGCTGCTGGCCCTGCAGCTCGACGAGATGCTCGCCGGCGTCGAGGAGGACCGCGCGCTGCTCGTGCGCGACTACCTGCCCGCCGCGGGCACCCGCCGGCCGCGCACCATCGAGGACGTGCTCGCCGACCTGCGCACGCTGTCGGCCACCGAGCTGCTCGACCTGTCCGCCGTCGCCCGCTGCTACGGCCTGCCCACCTCGGCCGACGCGCTGGACTCCCCCGTCAGCCCGCGCGGCTACCGGCTGCTGGCCCGGGTGCCGCGCCTGCCGGCGGCGATCATCGACCGGCTGGTCGACCACTTCGGCGGCCTGCAGAAGCTGCTGGCGGCCACCATCGAGGACCTGCTGGCCGTCGAGGGCGTGGGCGAGGCCCGGGCGCGGGGCATCCGCGAGGGCCTGTCCCGGCTGGCCGAGACGTCGATCCTCGACCGTTACAGCTGAGCAAGGACCCCGTCCCTCGCGAGCTCGGGACGAGCCTCGGGACGGGGCCGGTCAGGCGACCGTCAGGACCGCGTCGGGGCTGGTCTTGGCGTCCAGGCGGGCACGCAGCACGTACTGACCGGGCGCCACGGGCACCCGCGGAGCGGCGCAGCCCGGCTCGCTGGTCAGGCCGCTCCACGTCAGCGGGAACACCACCTGCTCGCCGGGCGCCAGCGTGCGGGTGTCGGCGCTGCTCGCGGGCTGGCAGTCGTTGCTGCCCCACACCCGGGTGCCGGCCCCGTCGAGCAGCACCATCTCCTGCAGCTGCGCGTCGAGCACCCGCGTGCACGGCACCGCCGCGGTGTTGGTGACGACCAGCTCGAAGGTCGGCGAGGAGCCCGAGGCGACGGTGCCCGGCGTGCGGACCTCCAGCGCGACGACGTCGTCGGAGCACGGGGCGCCGGGCTCCTGCACCGGAGCGGCCGGCGGCACGGGCTCGGCCGGTGCCGGTGCCGGTTCCGGCGGCGGGGTGGGGGTCTGCACGCCCGCGAGCGAGGGGACCACCCGGTCCAGCGCGGGGGGCTCCGCCGCCGACGACGAGGACGCGGCCTCCGACGTCCCGGCGGCCGACGCGGTGCCCTCCGAGCCGGTCAGCAGCGCCACACCGAGCCAGCCGCCGCCCCCGAGGACGGCCACGAGCAGGACGAGCACGAGCAGCCGCCGCCTCCAGTAGACGGCGGCCGGCAGGGGCCCGACCGGGTGCAGCACGAAGGCGACCGTAGTCCGCGCCTCCGAGCCGTCCCGAGAGGGCACGCCGTCGGCAGGGCCGGGCACACTGGACCCCTGTGAGCAGCACGGCCGGACTCGGGGACGCCCTCGTCGACTGGTACGACACCGCCGCCCGCGACCTGCCCTGGCGCCGGCCCGGCGTGGACCCGTGGGCGGTGCTGGTCAGCGAGGTCATGCTGCAGCAGACGCCGGTGACCCGGGTCGAGCCGGTGTGGCAGGCGTGGGTGCAGCGCTGGCCCACCCCGGCCGCGCTGGCCGCGGCGTCGCCGGCCGAGGTGATCCGCGCCTGGGGCAAGCTCGGCTACCCGCGCCGGGCACTGCGGCTGCGCGAGACCGCCGTCGCGCTCACCGAGCGGCACGGCGGCGCCGTCCCGGCCGACGTGGCGGCCCTGGAGGCGCTCCCGGGCATCGGCACCTACACCGCCCGGGCGGTCGCCTGCTTCGGCCACGGGACGCCGCAGCCGGTCGTGGACACCAACGTGCGGCGGGTCGTCGCCCGGCTGGTGCACGGGCGCGCCGAGGCCGGGACCGCCCGCGCGTCCGACCTGACCGACGTCGCCGCGCTGGCGCCGGCCGACCGGGAGCGGGCGTGCCGCTTCTCGGTGGCGGCAATGGAGCTCGGGGCGCTCGTCTGCGTGGCGCGCACGCCGCGCTGCGCCGTCTGCCCGGTGCGGGACCGCTGCGCGTGGCGGCTGGCCGGGTCGCCGGCGCACGAGGGTCCGGCCCGCAGGGTGCAGCGCTTCGCGGGGACCGACCGTCAGGTGCGCGGGCGGCTGCTGGACGTCCTGCGGGCCGCTGAGGGCCCCGTGGCGGCGTCCCTGCTCGACGACGCGTGGGACGACGCCGCGCAGCGCTCGCGCTGCCTGGACTCGCTGCTGGCCGACGGCCTGGTCGAGCAGACGGCCGACGGGCGGTTCGGGCTACCGGCCTGAGCGCCGGCGCGGCGTGAGGTCGCGGAAGGTCAGCAGCCAGCCGCCCAGGGCAGCGACGCCGGCCAGGACCAGCAGGACCGCCCGCAGGGGCGTCGGCAGCGCCGTGCCCTCGACGACGACCAGCGTGGCGCCGACCATCGCCGCGGCGATCAGCAGACCGCCGTAGACCGGCGTCCGACGTGGATGGTCACCGCGCGCCACCCCGCTCACCTCCCCCCCGGACGCGGCGAGGGCCGTCCCCCGCGGTGCGGGAGGCGGCCCTCGTCGGTGGAGCTACCGGGTCACTCGGCCTTCTTGAGGCTGGTGGGCCCGCTGCCGTCCTCGTCGTCGCCGACGGCCAGGGCCACCGGCGGCGTGTCGGGCAGGTCGATCGGCTTGGCCTCGCCGCGGAAGGTGAACTTCGCGGTGGGGCCCTCGCCCTCGACGTCGACCACGATGATCTGACCAGCGGTCAGCTCGCCGTAGAGGATCTTCTCCGACAGTGCGTCCTCGATCTCGCGCTGGATGGTCCGGCGCAGCGGCCGGGCACCCAGCACCGGGTCGAACCCGCGGTGCGCCAGGAGCTTCTTGGCCTCCTGCGTGATCTCCAGCGACATGTCCTTGTTCGCCAGCTGGCCCTCGACGCGGGCCACCATGAGGTCGACGATCTCGATGATCTCGTCCTCGGTCAGCTGGTGGAACACGACGATGTCGTCGATGCGGTTGAGGAACTCCGGCCGGAAGTGCTGCTTGAGCTCCTCGTTGACCTTGAGCTTCATCCGCTCGTAGTTCGACTGGGTGTCGTTGCCGACCTGGAAGCCCAGACCCACGGCCTTGGAGATGTCCCGCGTACCGAGGTTGGTCGTGAGGATCAGGATCGTGTTCTTGAAGTCCACGATCCGGCCCTGACCGTCGGTGAGGCGGCCGTCCTCCAGCACCTGCAGGAGCGTGTTGAACACGTCCGCGTGCGCCTTCTCGATCTCGTCGAAGAGGACCACCGAGAACGGCTTGCGCCGCACCTTCTCGGTCAGCTGGCCACCCTCGTCGTAACCGACGTAGCCGGGAGGGGCACCGACGAGCCGCGACACGGTGAACCGGTCATGGAACTCGCCCATGTCGATCTGGATGAGGGCGTCGTCCTCACCGAACAGGAACTGCGCGAGCGCCTTGGCCAGCTCGGTCTTACCGACACCCGAGGGGCCGGCGAAGATGAACGAACCACCGGGGCGACGCGGGTCCTTGAGGCCCGCGCGGGTGCGCCGGATCGCCTGGCTGACGCTCTTGATGGCCTCTTCCTGGCCGATGATGCGCTTGTGGAGCTCGTCCTCCATGCGGAGCAGACGGGTCGTCTCCTCCTCGGTGAGCTTGAAGACGGGGATGCCGGTCCAGTTGGCCAGCACCTCGGCGATCTGCTCGTCGTCGACCTCGGCGACGACGTCCATGTCGCCGGCCTTCCACGCCTTCTCCCGCTCGGCCTTCTCGGCCAGGAGGGTCTTCTCCTTGTCGCGCAGCGACGCGGCCTTCTCGAAGTCCTGCGCGTCGATCGCGGACTCCTTCTCGCGCCGGATGCCGGCGATGCGCTCGTCGAACTCGCGCAGGTCCGGCGGGGCGGTCATCCGCTTGATCCGCATCCGGGCGCCGGCCTCGTCGATCAGGTCGATCGCCTTGTCCGGCAGGAAGCGGTCGGAGATGTACCGGTCGGCCAGCGTCGCGGCGGCGACGAGGGCGCCGTCGGTGATGCTGATCCGGTGGTGCGCCTCGTAGCGGTCGCGCAGGCCCTTGAGGATCTCGATCGTGTGGGTGAGCGTCGGCTCGCCCACCTGGATCGGCTGGAAGCGCCGCTCGAGGGCGGCGTCCTTCTCGAGGTGCTTGCGGTACTCGTCGAGCGTGGTGGCGCCGATGGTCTGCAGCTCACCGCGGGCCAGCATCGGCTTGAGGATGCTGGCGGCGTCGATCGCGCCCTCGGCCGCACCGGCACCGACGAGGGTGTGGATCTCGTCGATGAACAGGATGATGTCGCCGCGGGTGCGGATCTCCTTGAGGACCTTCTTCAGGCGCTCCTCGAAGTCACCGCGGTAGCGCGACCCGGCGACGAGGGCGCCGAGGTCGAGGGTGTAGAGCTGCTTGTCCTTCAGCGTCTCGGGGACCTCGCCCTTGACGATCGCCTGGGCCAGGCCCTCGACGACGGCGGTCTTGCCGACGCCGGGCTCGCCGATCAGGACGGGGTTGTTCTTGGTCCGCCGCGAGAGGACCTGCATGACCCGCTCGATCTCCTTGGCCCGCCCGATGACCGGGTCGAGCTTGGAGTCGCGCGCGGCCTGGGTCAGGTTGCGGCCGAACTGGTCGAGCACGAGCGAGGTCGAGGGCGTGCCCTCCGACGGGCCGCCGGCCGCGGCCGGCTCCTTGCCCTGGTAGCCGGAGAGCAGCTGGATGACCTGCTGGCGGACCCGGTTGAGGTCGGCGCCCAGCTTCACGAGGACCTGGGCGGCGACGCCCTCGCCCTCGCGGATCAGGCCGAGCAGGATGTGCTCGGTGCCGATGTAGTTGTGGCCGAGCTGCAGGGCCTCGCGCAGCGACAGCTCGAGGACCTTCTTCGCCCGCGGCGTGAAGGGGATGTGGCCGGACGGGGCCTGCTGGCCCTGGCCGATGATCTCCTCGACCTGCTGGCGGACACCCTCGAGCGAGATGCCGAGGGACTCGAGGGCCTTGGCAGCGACGCCCTCACCCTCGTGGATCAGGCCCAGGAGGATGTGCTCGGTGCCGATGTAGTTGTGGTTGAGCATCCTGGCTTCTTCCTGCGCCAGGACGACCACCCGTCGGGCTCGGTCGGTGAACCGTTCGAACATCTGCTGCTTCTCCTCTGACCGGCTGGTCCGGCACTGTCCTCCCCGTTCCTGGGGAGGAGCACCCGACGTCCGTCGGCGCGCTGGGGCACCGGTCATTCCACTGTAGTCACGGACCACGCCGTCCCGTCGGCTGCGACCGACGGTGCGGTGGGTGGCTGTCCCGTCCAACCGATGGTGGACGAGAGGTGTTCCGATCCGGTTACGCCGACAGCGGACGGCGACGACGACACGGTCGGCCTACCGGCCTCCACCGCGGCCACGTGCCGGGTCGCCCTGCGTGGAGCCGAGACCCGTCGGCCCGCGGGAGGGGACGCTGCGCGCCCCCGCCACACGGGCCGACCGCCGACTGCGTCGGCGTGCGAGGGAACTGCTCAGTGGGCGGCCTCGTAGGCGTCGACGACGCTGGCCGGGATCCGGCCGCGGTCGCTGACGTTGTGGCCGTTCTTGCGGGCCCAGTCGCGGATCGCGCCGGCCTGCTCGCGGTCCATGCGCCCGCCGCCACCGGTGGCGCGCGAACGGCCTCCGCCGGAGGCGCGGTTGCCGCCGCCGCGGCCGACCTTGCGGGCGGCCTGCACGTAACGGGAGAAGGCGTCGCGCAGTTCCTTCGCGTTCTTCTCGGACAGGTCGATCTCGTAGTTCGTCCCGTCGAGCGAGAAACTCACCGTCTCGTCGGCGGGGAGGTCCTCGTCGAGGTCGTCACTCAGGATCACCTGGACCTTGCGCGCCATTCTGCTTTCCTCACTCCCTCTCGGCCCCCGTGGCCGGACATTCAATGCCGCTCAGATGGGCGGCGCGCACATTCCACCACAGAATCGGCGCCCGCGGTCAATACGGGACGGCGGGTCGCCCATTTCGGGGAGGAAATCGCGACGGCGGTACGGGGTGTTTCAGAAAATGGGGCGCACCAAAGGGAACAGGATCGTCTCTCGGATGCCGAGTCCGGTCAGCGTCATCATGAGCCGGTCGATGCCCATGCCGACCCCACCGCTGGGCGGCATCCCGTACTCGAGCGCCTCGAGGAAGTCCTCGTCGAGGACCATCGCCTCGGGGTCGCCGGCCGCGGCCAGCAGCGCCTGCTGGGTGAACCGTTCGCGCTGCACCACCGGGTCGACCAGCTCGGAGTACCCGGTGCCCCGCTCGAGGCCGCCGATGTAGAGGTCCCACTTCTCCGCCAGCCCCGGCGTCGAGCGGTGGGCGCGGGTCAGCGGCGAGGTGTCGACCGGGTAGTCGACGACGAACGTCGGCGCCTGCAGGGAGTCCTGCACCAGCGCCTCGAACAGCTCCTCGACCACCTTGCCGGGCAGCCACGCGGGGTCCACGCCGACGTCGTGCCGCCCGGCCAGTTCCCGCAGCCGCTCGACCGGCGTCTCCGGGGTGACCTCCTCGCCGACGGCGTCGGAGACCAGCGTGTAGAGCGGCACCTGCGGCCACTCCCCCGACAGGTCGACCTCGGTGCCGTCGTGGTGGCGGGCGACGTGGTCGCCGAACAGCGCCGCGCAGGTCTCCTGGATCAGTTCCCGGGTGGTGCGCGCCACGCCCTGGTAGTCCGACCAGGCCTCGTAGAACTCGAGCATCGCGAACTCCGGCGAGTGCGAGCTGTCGGCGCCCTCGTTGCGGAAGTTGCGGTTGATCTCGAAGACCTTCTCCAGCCCGCCGACGATGCACCGCTTGAGGAACAGCTCGGGCGCGATCCGCAGGTACAGGTCGAGGTCGAAGGCGTTCATGTGCGTGCGGAACGGCCGGGCGGCGGCGCCGCCGTGCACGGTCTGCAGCATCGGGGTCTCGACCTCGAGGAAGCCGCGGCCGGTGAGCCCGGTGCGCAGCGCGGCCATCACCTGGGCGCGCTGGCGCACCGTGCGGCGGGCCTCGTCGCGGACGATGAGGTCGACGTAGCGGCGGCGGACGCGCAGTTCCTCGCTCATCGGCTTGTGCGCCACCGGCAGCGGCCGCAGCGCCTTGGCCGCCATCTGCCAGGAGTCGGCGAACACCGACAGCTCGCCGCGGCGCGAGGTGCCCACCTCGCCGGTGACGAGGACGTGGTCGCCGAGGTCGACGTCGGCCTTCCAGGCGGCCAGGGATTCCTCGCCCACCCGGTCGCGGGAGAGCATGACCTGCAGCTCGGCGTCGCCCTCGCGCAGCGTGGCGAAGCAGAGCTTGCCGGTGTTGCGGCTGAAGATCACCCGGCCGGTGACGCCGACGCGCTCGCCGGTCATGGTGTCGGGCTCGAGGTCCGGGTGCTTCGCGCGGACGTCGGCCAGGGAGGTCGTGCGCTCCAGCGAGACCGGATACGGGTCGACGCCGGTCTCGCGCAGGCGGTCGAGCTTGGCGCGGCGGACCCGGAGCTGTTCGGGGAGCTCGTCGTCCGGGGAGCCCGGGAATTCGTCGGTCACGGCGTCCGAGCCTACGGCCGTGCTCCGCGACACCCCCGGCGCGCTCCCCTCCCCCGCAGCCCGCCGGGCCGCTACCGTTCCGATACCGCGCCGGGCCGGGCGGCGCAGCGGGACCGCGGAGGTCTGCGTGGGCACGGTCGTCGGCTGGGTCGTCAGCGGGCTCGTCACGTGGACCGTGGCGGTGTGGCAGCGCACCGCGGAGGTCCACCGGCGGTTCTTCACCCCGGCCGACCGTTTCGGGGTCCGCGACCCGCAGCTCGAGCGGCTGACCGCGCTGCGGGGCGCCTGGGGCATCGCCATCCTCACCGTCGCCCAGCTGCAGTGGGCCGGCCTCGGCGGTCTGGGCGACCAGCTCGACCGCGTCGTCCTCTCCGTGCTGCGGTCCGCGGCGATCGGCGGCGTGGCCATGCTCGTGCCGATGGCGCTGATCCTGCTGCGCACGCCTTCGCAACTGCGCCGGCAGCAGGCGGCCAACCTCCGTGTGCCGCTGGGCCGTCTGGGCGGGTCGGTGGCCGGGATCGTGCTGGCCGCGGCGCTGGCCTGGCTGGTCCTCGACCGCGTCTCGCCGAACGGGATCGTCGCGTTCCTGGTGCTCGCGCTCGCCTGGACGGCGGTGGTGGCGGTCGGGGCGACGCTGTGGGTGGCCGGCCGGCTCGTCGTCGTCCACTGGTTCTGCGCGGTGGACGGGCACCCGGCGCTGCGCGGGCTCACCGAGCTCGCGGTCGCGGCCGTCGTCCTCGTCCTCGGGGTTGCCGGCCTGTCCGACCCGGAGAACGCGGCCCTGCCGCCGGTGGTGGCGGTGGCCTTCGCCGTCGTCGGGCCGCTGCTCAGCGGGGCACTGGCCACGGTGGAGCTGCGGCGGCTGCGCGCCCGCGGCATCGGCCTGGGCACGGTGCTGCCTGCGGTGCCCGCCCCCTCCTAGCGGCGGCCGGGGGTCTGCTGCCGCTCGAAGGCCAGCCGCAGGCCGATCACCGTCAGGTCGGGCTCGCGCTCGCCGATCGTGCGGCAGCTGTCGGCCACCAGCGGCGCCAGTCCCCCGGTGGCGACGACGACCGGCGGGTCGCCGAACTGGGCGACCAGCTCGCCGGCGATCCGGCCGACCAGCCCGTCGACGAGGCCGGCGAAGCCGAGCACCACGCCCGACTGCAGCGCGGCGACGGTGTTCTTGCCGATGGCCTGCGGCGGCACGGTGAGCTCCACCGACCGCAGCTGGGCCGCACGGGTGGCCAGCGCCTCCAGGCTGACCTCGAGCCCCGGCGCGAGCGCGCCGCCGAGGAACTGCCCGTCGGGGCCGACGGCGTCGACGTTGGTGGAGGTGCCGAAGTCGACGACGACGACCGGGCGGCCGCTGCCGTCGGGCGCGCGGCCGAACAGCTCGTGGGCGGCCAGCGCGGTGACAACGCGGTCGGCGCCGACCTCGCGCGGGTTGTCCACGTGCAGCGGGACGCCGGTGCGCACGCCGGGGCCGATGAGCACGACCGGCACCTCGAGGGAGTCCAGCAGCCGGCGCAGCGCGGGCAGCAGCGCCGGGACGGTGGAGCACGCGGCGACGCCGGTGACCTCGGTGTCGCGGAGCAGCCCGCGCCAGAGCATCCGCAGCTCGTCGGAGGTGGCCCGCGGGTGCGTCGTCACCCGCCAGCACCCGACCCGCCGGGCGCCGTCGAAGGTGGCCAGCACGGTCTGGCTGTTGCCGACGTCGACGGTGAGCAGCACGCCGGTCAGCTCCGCAGGTCGAGCGCGAGGTCGAGGATCGGCGAGGAGTGCGTGAGCGCGCCGACCGAGAGGAAGTCCACCCCGGTCGCGGCGACCTCGCGGGCGACGGCGAGGGTCAGGCCGCCGGTGGCCTCCAGCTCCGCGCGGCCGCCCACGAGCGCGACCACCTCGCGCAGCTGCGCCGGCGCCATGTTGTCCAGCAGCAGGAAGTCCGCGCCGGCCTCGACCGCCTCCAGCGCCTGGGCGGGGGTGTCGGCCTCGACCTGCACCGGCACCCTCGGCGCCCGCTCCCGCACGGCGGCCACGGCGGCCGCCACGGAGCCCGCGGCGGCGACGTGGTTGTCCTTCACCATCGCGACGTCGTAGAGGCCCATCCGCTTGTTCGACCCGCCGCCGCACCGCACCGCGTACTTCTCCAGCGGCCGCAGGCCCGGGGTGGTCTTGCGGGTGTCGAGGACGACGGCGCCGGTGCCCTCGACGGCGTCGACCCAGGCGCGGGTGGCGGTGGCGATGCCGCTGGCCCGGCTGGCGATGTTCAGCGCGCTGCGCTCGGCGGCCAGCAGCGCGCGCACCGGCCCGCGGACGGTGAGCAGCACGTCGCCGCGGCGCACCCGGTCGCCGTCGGCGGCGCCCGCGGTCAGCGTGGCGCCGGGGGCCAGGCGGGTGAACACGCGGGCGGCCACCGGCAGGCCGGCGACGACGCCGTCGGCCCGGGCGACGAGGTCGGCGGTGCCGAACTGCGCCGGCGGCACGGTGGCGGCGCTGGTGACGTCGTAGGAGACCGCGATGTCCGGCGCGCTGGGCAGCACCGCGCCGCCGGCGAGGTCCTCGGCCAGCGTGCGCTCGACGAGGTCCTCGACCCACGACTCCGACAGCCCCGTGCCCTCCAGCGAGCGCGGGTCGCGGTCCACGACGTCGCGGCTCACCACGGGGCGACCACCGGCTCCCCGACCGGGCGCCGGATCAGGCGCAGGGCACCGTCGGCGTCGAGGCGGACGTCGAGGTGCACCCGCCAGTCGGCCTCGGTGTCGGGGTGGTCCTCGCGCCAGTGGCAGCCGCGCGTCTCCCGGCGGGCGGTGGCGGCGGCGGTGAGGGCGCTGGCGACGGTGAGCAGGTCGGTGGCCTCCCAGCTGTCCACGCCCGGCGTGGCGCCGGGGCCGGTGGCCAGCCCGGCGGCGAGCGCGCCCAGCTGCGCGGTGGCCTCGGCCAGGCCCGCGCCCGAGCGGAGCGCGGCCACCCGGCCGGACATGGTCTCGGTGACCGCGCGCCGGCCGGCCGGGTCGAGCAGCCCCGACGTGCCGGCGACGGCCGCGCGGGCGGGCATCGCCGGCGGCAGGGAACGGGCCAGCTCCGCGCCGATGCGGGCGGCGAACACCAGGCCCTCGAGCAGCGAGTTCGACGCCAGCCGGTTGGCGCCGTGCACGCCGGTGCAGGCCACCTCGCCGCAGGCGTACAGGCCGGGGACGGTGGTGCGCCCGGCCAGGTCGGTGACCAGCCCGCCGGAGGCGTAGTGCGCGGCGGGGGTGACCGGCACGAGGTCGGTGGACGGGTCGACGCCGGCCACCCGGCAGCTGGCGACGATCGTCGGGAAGCGCTGCTCGATGCCGGGCACCGAGCGGGCGTCGAGCCAGACGTGGTCGACGCCGTCGCGCAGCTGCACGCGGGTGATCGCCTTGGCGACGACGTCGCGCGGCGCGAGCTCGGCCAGCGGGTGGACGCCCACCATGAACCGCTCGCCGGCGCCGTCGCGGAGCACCGCGCCCTCGCCGCGCAGCGCCTCGCTGACCAGCGGCTGCTGCCCGCGGGCGCCGGGGCCGAGGTACAGCGACGTCGGGTGGAACTGGACGAACTCGAGGTCGGTGGCGACCGCGCCGGCGCGCAGGCCGAGGGCGACGCCGTCGCCGGTGGACACCGACGGGTTCGTCGTCGCGGCGTAGACCTGCCCCATCCCGCCGGTGGCGAGCACGACGGCGCGGGCGCGCACCGCGCCGACGCCGTCCTCGGTGCCCTCGCCCAGGACGTGCAGGGTGACGCCGGCGGCGCGGCCGGCGTCGTCGGTGAGCAGGTCGAGCACCATGGCGTGCTCGACGAGCGTGATGCCGGGGTCGCTGCGGACGGCGGCGTGCAGGGCGCGCTGCACCTCCGAGCCGGTGGCGTCGCCGCCAGCGTGCACGATCCGGTCGGCGGAGTGCCCGCCCTCGCGGGTGAGCAGCAGCCTGCCCGAGGGGTCGCGGTCGAAGGCGGCGCCCCAGTCGATGAGCTGGTGCAGCCGGGCCGGGCCCTCGGTCACCAGCGCGGAGACGGCGTCGGGCTCGCACAACCCGACGCCGGCGACCTCGGTGTCGCGCGCGTGCGCCTCCGGGGTGTCGGCGGGGTCGAGGACCGCGGCGATGCCGCCCTGCGCCCAGCGGGTCGAGCCGTCGTCGACCCGGACCTTCGTGACGACGGCGACCGACAGGCCCGCCGCCCGCGCGTGCAGCGCGACGCACAGGCCCGCCACGCCGGAGCCGACGACGCAGACGTCGGCCGACAGCTCCCACCCGGGCGCCGGGGCGGCGAGGCGGGTGGGCAGGCCCGTGACCGACGGCGCCGCCAGCGAGGTCACCGGACCGGGACGCCGAGGTCGCTGCGCTGCTGGTCGTCCGCCCCGGGCACCGGCGCCGAGGGGTCCCCGCCCAGCTCGACGACGCGGTTGCCGCCGTCGACGTGCACGACCTTCGGGATGTAGCTCTTGGCCTCGGTCTCGTCCATCAGCCCGGGCGCCGGGGCGGCGAGGCGGGTGGGCAGGCCCGTGACCGACGGCGCCGCCAGCGAGGTCACCGGACCGGGACGCCGAGGTCGCTGCGCTGCTGGTCGTCCGCCCCGGGCACCGGCGCCGAGGGGTCCCCGCCCAGCTCGACGACGCGGTTGCCGCCGTCGACGTGCACGACCTTCGGGATGTAGCTCTTGGCCTCGGTCTCGTCCATCAGGCCGTAGCTGATGAGGATGACCAGGTCGCCGGGGTGCACCAGGTGGGCGGCCGCGCCGTTGATGCCGATGACGCCGGTGCCGCGCTCGCCGGGGATGACGTAGGTCTCCAGCCGGGCGCCGTTGGTCACGTCCACGATCGCCACCTGCTCGCCCGGGATGAGGTCCGCGGCGTCGAGCAGGTCCTCGTCGATCGTCACCGAGCCGACGTAGTGCAGGTCGGCCTGCGTCACCGTCGCCCGGTGGATCTTGGACTTCAGCATCGTGCGCATCATCGGGGTTCTCCCAGGGTGACGGGGACGTTGTCGAGGAGTCGGGTGCTGCCGGCGCGGGCGGCCAGCAGGAGTCGGGCGGGGCCGGCCGCCGGCGCGGGGCCCAGGTCGGGGTCGGTGAGCTCGAGGTAGTCGGGCACCAGGTCGGGCGCGGTGGCGAGCACGGCGCGCGCGGCGGCGAGGACGGCGTCGGCGCCCTGCGGGCCGGCATCCGCCCCGGCACGCAGCGCCCGGTACAACGTCGCGGCGCGGGCCCGCTCTTCCGGCGCCAGGTAGCGGTTGCGGCTCGACAGCGCCATGCCGTCGTCCTCGCGGACGGTGGGGACGCCGACGACCTCCACCGGCAGCGCCAGCTCGCGGACCATCGCCCGGACCAGCGTGAGCTGCTGGTAGTCCTTCTCGCCGAAGAACGCGAGGTCGGGCCGGGCCAGACCGAACAGCTTCGCGACGACGGTCAGCACGCCGGCGAAGTGGCCGGGCCGCACCGCGCCCTCGAGGACGCTGCCGAGCGGACCGGGGTCGACGGTGACGCCGAGCGCACCGGGCGGGTAGACCTCGTCGACCGGCGGGTGGAGGACGACGTCGGCGCCCTCCTCGGTGAGCGCGGCGAGGTCGGCGTCCCAGGTGCGCGGGTAGCGGTCGAGGTCCTCGCCGGGACCGAACTGCGTCGGGTTGACGAAGACCGACACGACGACGCTGCCGGCGCGCTCGCGGGCGGCGCGGACCAGCGTGCGGTGCCCCTCGTGCAGGGCGCCCATGGTGGGGACCAGGGCGACCGGTCCGGGCAGCTCCGCGACCAGCTTGCGCAGGTCCGCGGCGGTCTCGGCGACGGCGGGCCGGGCGGTCACCGGGAGCCCGCGGGGTCAGTCGGGGTGGCGGGGTGGGCAGGCGGCAGGGCCTCGTAGAGCAGGTCGAGCAGCGGCGCGCCCTCGTGCCGCTTGAGCCGGCCGGCGGCCAGCGCGCGCTCGGTCGTCCGCTGCGCCATCGCGACGTAGGCGGCCACGGACTCCGGCGCCCGCTCGGTGAGCGTCTCGAGATGGTCGGCCACGGTGCCGACGTCGCCGCGGCTGACCGGGCCGGTGAGCCCGCGGTCGCCGCGGCGCAGGCCGTTGTCGAGCGCGGCGGTGAGCAGCGGGGTGAGCACCCGGGCCGGGGCGTCGACGCCGGCCGCGCGCAGCAGGTCGGCGGCCTCGGCGACGAGGGTGACCAGGTGGTTGGCGCCAGTGACCAGGGCGGCGTGGTAGAGCCGCCGGTCGGCCTCGGCGACGAAGAACGGCTCGCCGCCCATCTCGAGGACGAGCGTCTCGGCGACCGGCCGGTGCTCGGGGCGGCTGGTGACGCCGAACGGGGCGCCGGTGAGCCCGTCGGCGTCCTCGGGGGCGCCGGTGAAGGTCATGGCCGGGTGCAGCGCCAGCGGGAGGACGCCGGCCCGCTCGGCGGGGGCGAGCGCGGCGAGGCCGTGCGCGCCGGAGGTGTGGAACGCCAGCTGGCCGGCCCGCCAGGCGCCGGTCTCGGCCAGGCCGGCGACCAGGCCGGGGAGCGTGTCGTCGGGGACGGCGAGGACCACGAGGTCGGCGGCGGCGACCACCTCGTCGGCCGGCAACAGCGGGGTGCCGGGCAGCAGCCGGGCGGCGCGCTCGGCGGAGGCGGTGGAGACGCCGGAGGCGGCGACCACGTCGTGGCCGGCGGCGGCGAGGGCGGCCCCGAGGACGGCGCCGACGCGGCCGGCGCCGACGACTCCGATCCGGAGCCGGGCGGGGGCGCTGGCGGCGGGCGGGAGCCCGGCAGCGCGGGGGTTCCTGCGGGCAGCAGGCATCGGGACACTCCTCGTTCCAGTCCCTGGCGGGTACCGGACTCGGTGGGCGGACCGTCGGCGCTGGCGGTCCTTGTGGTGCCGGGTGGTGCTGGCCGTGCTCGGTGGTACCCGGCGGGCCGTCCGCTGCGACCGGTGTGTGTCACGCGGGCGACGTGCCGATGGCGAGTGTGTGACCGCCCGCGGTCCCCTGCAACGCAACGGCACTGTGGGGTGCCTCACGTGCCGCCCGGGAGGGGGTCGGGAGCGGCGCCGCGGCCCGACCTACCGTGTGCGGCGGGCACCGGCGACGAGGCCGGCCGACACCGACAGGAGCGCGACGTGGGCACGTTCGAGGGACGCACCGCACTGGTCACCGGCGGCAGCCGCGGCATCGGGCTGGCCATTGCCCGCAGCCTGGTCGACCGGGGGGCGCGCGTGGTGCTCACCGCACGCAAGCCGGAGGCGCTGGAGGAGGCCGTGGCCTCGCTCGGCGGGCCCGAGGTCGCCGTCGGCGTGCCGGGCAACGCCGGGGACGCCGCGCACCGCGCGGAGGCTGTGCGCACCGCCGTCGAGCGCTTCGGCAGCCTCGACCACCTGGTGGGCAACGTCGGGATCAACCCGGTCTACGGCCCGATGGTCGACCTCGAGCTCGACGCGTTCCGCAAGATCCTCGACACGAACGTCGTCGGCACGCTCGGGCTGGTGCAGGAGGCCTGGCGGGCGTGGATGGGCGAGCACGGCGGCTCGGTGCTCGTCGTCGCGTCGGTGGCCGGGCTGAAGGCCTCGCCGAACATCGCCGGCTACGGGGTGAGCAAGGCCGCGCTGATCAACCTGGTCACCCAGCTGGCCGTCGAGCTCGGCCCGAAGGTGACGGTCAACGCCGTCGCGCCGGCCGTGGTGAAGACCCGCTTCGCCGGCGCGTTGTACGAGGGCCGCGAGGCGGAGGCCGCCCGCGCCTACCCCGCCGGGCGCCTCGGCGAGCCGGAGGACATCGGCGAGGCCGCGGCCTACCTGCTCGGCGCCGGCTGGGTCACCGGCCAGACGATGGTGCTCGACGGCGGCGCGCTCTCGCGCGGTCCCGCCTAGTCGCGGTAGCGCCGCCGGCGGCCGCCGGGGGTGACGCCGCTCTCGGCGAGGATCTGCGCCAGCCGTGCGGAGCCGGCCTCCTCCTCGGCCGGGGGCACCGCGTACCCGCCGTGGCCCGCCGCGGCGGCGTGCACGGAGGGCCGCTCGGCGGTCAGCTGCTCGGCCGGTGCCGGCGGCAGCAGGTCGGCGGCCAGGTCGGTGCGGCGGCGGCGCGGCGCGCCCGTGTCCACGGGGACCGGCGGCGGGGTGAGCACGCGGGCCACCGGCTCGGGGTCCGGGGACACGACCGGGACGGCCACCGTGGCGGGCGCCCCGGTGCCGGGCCAGCCGCCGAGCTCGCGGGTGACGTCGGCGTGCCAGGCCACCTGGGCCGCGGACGCCGTCGCGGGCTCCAGCGGCTCCCGCCCGGTGCGCACCGACTGGGTCCGCATGACGACCCGCTCGACGTGCATCTCGCCCGCGTGGTGCAGCTCGCCGGTCTGCCGCTCGGTCAGCTCGGCGCGCAGCCGGCCGACGTCGCCGCGCAGCCCGGCCAGCTCGGCCAGGTCCGCCCGCAGCCCGGCGAGCGCGGCGAGGTCGGCCCGCAGGGCACCGACCGCGGCGACCTCGGTGCGCAGCGCGTCGAGACCGGTCAGGTCCCCGCGCAGACCGGCCAGCTCGCTGCGCAGGCCGTCGAGCTCGCGGCGCATCGCGGCCTCTGCCTCGCCGCGGACCTGCAGCTCCAGTTCCAGCTCGGCCTGCCGGTGCACCGCGGCCTCGCGCTCGAGCTCGGCGTCGTAGGTGCGGCGCAGCTCCGCCTCGACCGCCGCCACGTCCCGCCCCTCGGCAGCGGCGGCCTCGGGACGTCGTCCGGTGGCGAAGGCGGCGCCCAGGCAGGCCCAGGCGACGGCGACCACGGCGACGCGCAGCACCTGCGGGTCGTCGGACAGGAAGACGACGGCCGTGGCCGCGGCGGCGGCCACGCACCCGACCAGCAGTCCGGCGACACGCATCCGTCCCCCCGTCCGCATGGGGACAGCGTAACGGTGAGCGAGCCCCCGACTCCGGCACGGAGTCATCCGTGCCGAATTCGGGGGCTCGTCGGGTCCTTCGTCAGCCCTGGGCGAGGGCGCCGTCGGAGCTGAACACCAGGCCCATCGAGACCTCACCCTGCGTGATGGCGGCCTTGGTGGCCGGGCCGCCGGCGTCGAACTCACGGAACTCGGCGAAGGTCAGGCCGTAGGTCTCCTCGAGGCCCGGCTGGCAGAACGGCCGGGTCGGGCACTCGGCCGGCCCGCCGAGGACCAGCGACCCGTCGCCGCACGCGTCGGCGAGCTCCGACAGCGTCGTCACGCCGAGCTGGTCGGCGAACTCCTGCGTCACGGCGAAGGCGTTCTGGTCGGCGGCCTCCGACGGCGTCCCGAAGGTCAGCCCGACCTGGTCGGCCAGCGGCTGCAGCGCGTCGCGGGTGGCCTGGGCGTCGCCGCTGGCGATCGGCGTCGGGTTGGCGCCGTTGACCTGCGCGTTGAGCGCCTCGGTCACGGTGGCCAGGTACTCCGGGAAGACCTGCAGGTCGGTGCCGGAGATGAGGGCCGGCAGGTAGAGGTCGCGGTTGCCGACCTCGCGCACGGTGGCGTCGAAGCCCGCCGCCTGCAGCACCCCGGCGTAGATGTTGCCCAGGATCGTCGACTCGGTGAAGTTGCCCGCGCCGACGACGATCGGCCCGCTGCCCTGCTCGAGACCCTCGGTGACGCCGCTCTCCTCGACCCACGCGGCCGCGACGTCCTCGGCGCTCTGCCGCTCGAGGTCGACGGCGGCGTTCATGTCGATGAGCTGGTCGGTGGTCAGCGCGGCCGAGACCGCGTCGAGGGCCGGCACCAGCGCCGGGTTGGCCGCGGCGGTGGCCGCCGTGACCGCCGGGACGATGTTGTCGGCGTTCTGCAGCTCCTGGTCGTCCTCGAGCACGACGAGCTGGTCGCCGGGCACCGGGGCGCAGGCGTCGCCGCTGGCGGCCGAGCCGCTGGTCCCGGTGGAGCCGCCGGTGCCCGAGGAGCCGGACTCGCCGCAGGCGGCCGTCAGGAGCAAGCCGGCGAGCAGGAGAGGAGCGAGGGCGCGCTGCTTGCGCATGGTGGTCCGCCTTCTGTGTCCCGTGCGGCGAGCGGCCGCGACGCGTGTCTGGCGGGGGTGGCCCGCGCGGGACATGCAACCCCCGGGGTTCTCCCCCGGGCAATCGCCGCACGGATGTGTTGCGCGGTCGTTACACGCCCGCGCTCAGGAGGAGATCCAGCTCACAGCGGCACGCCGCTGGCCGTGGGTTCCGGAACCCCTCCGGCCCGCGGTGACGTCCTGACCTGCAGGAACGGCAGCCGGCGGGGGCCCGGGGTCACCGCCCAGGACACCGTCGCGAGCAGCAGCTCGGTGAGCAGCGCCAGGCCCGCCACCAGGATCGCGCCGGCGATCATCACGCCGTAGTCCTGCTGGCCGAAGCCGAGGTTGATCAGCCGGCCCAGCCCTCCCCCGCCGACCAGCGCAGCCAGGCCCGCCGTCGCCACCACCTGCACCGCGGCGGTGCGGATGCCGGTGGTCACCAGCGGCAGGGCCAGCGGCAGCTCGACGCGACCGAGGACCTGCGCCCGGCTCATGCCCATCCCCCGCGCGGCCTCGCGGACCTCGGCGTCGACACCGCGGAAGCCGACGAAGGTGTTGGTGAGGATCGGCGGGATCGCGAACACCGCCAGCGCGATCGTCGTCGCGCGGTTGCCGAAGCCGATCGGGCTGACGGCGAAGAGGGTGAGCAGCGCCAGCGTCGGGATGGCCCGGCTGACGTTGGACAGGACGACGACCAGGCCGGCGCCGCGACGCGCCGTGCCGAGCGCGACGCCGATCGGCAGCGCCACGACCATCGCCGCCAGCACCGCGACGGCGGAGATGCCGATGTGCTCCAGCGCGAGGTCGGTGATTCCGTTGGGCCGGCTCCAGTTGAACGGGTCGTTGAGGTACGTGATCGCGCGGGAGAAGTCGTTCACGTCCGCACCGCCCGGGCCCAGGGGGTCAGCACCCGCTCGGCGCCGGCCAGCAGGACGTCGGCCAGCAGCGCGAGCAGCACGCAGCCGACGGCGCCGGTGACGATCTCGGCGCGGTAGAAGTTCGCGGCGAACCCGCCGGTGATCAGCTGCCCCAGCCCGCCGTGGCCGACCAGGACGCCGACCGTCGTCAGCGCCACCGTGGACACCGTCGCGATCCGCAGCCCCGCCATGAACGCCGGCAGCGCGAGCGGCAGGTCCACCCGCCAGAACGTCTGCGCCGCCGACAGCCCCATGCCGCGCGCCGCCTCCCGGACGTCGGCGGGGACGCCCTGCAGGCCGGCCAGGAAGTTCCGCACGAGGATCACCAGCGAGTAGGCGACCAGCCCGATCAGCACGGTGTTCGACGACAGCCCGGTGAAGGGCACCAGCAGCGCGAACAGCGCCAGCGACGGGATCGTGTAGACGACCGTGGACAGGCCCAGGACAGGCGCCGACAGGTACCGGCTGCGCCGTGCCAGCAGGGCCAGTGGCAGCGCGACGGCCGCCCCGATGACCACCGCCAGCACGGTGAGGCGCACGTGCTCGCCGGTGTAGGTCAGGATGGAGTCCCAGTTGTCGGTCACGTAGGACGGGTCGAACCACGGGTTCGGGGCCTCGTCCACCGCGAGCAGCCCCACCGCGGGGTCGCTCACCGCGTCCAGGAGCGGGCGCGTAGCCAGGGAGGTCACCCGGTGGACGCTACTGCCGCGAGCGGTCCGGACGGCAGCGCGTCGGAGGGCACGGCGCAGGAGATCCGGCTCGAGGGGGTCTCCAAGACCTACGCCGACGGGACGGTCGGCGTCGAGCGGCTGGACCTCACCTTCGCCGCCGGCGAGCTGTCGGTCCTGGTCGGCCCCTCGGGCTGCGGCAAGACCACGACCATGAAGATGATCAACCGGGTCATCGAGCCGACGACGGGGCGGATCCTGCTCGGCGGCGAGGACGTCACCCGGGTCGACCCCGACAAGCTGCGCCGCCGCATGGGCTACGTCATCCAGAACGTCGGGCTCTTCCCCCACCAGACCGTCCGGGACAACGTGGCCACGGTGCCGCGGCTGCTGGGCTGGGACAAGCGGCGCACCCGCGCCCGGGTCGACGAGCTCCTGTCCACCGTGGGCCTCGACCCCGCCGTCCACGGCAAGCGCTACCCGGCGCAGCTCTCCGGCGGCCAGCGGCAGCGCGCCGGGGTGGCGCGGGCGCTGGCGGCCGACCCCGCCGTCCTGCTCATGGACGAGCCCTTCTCCGCCGTCGACCCGGTGGTGCGCGAGCGGCTGCAGGCGGAGTTCCTGCGGCTGCAGGAGACCGTGCGCAAGACCATCGTCTTCGTCACCCACGACATCGAGGAGGCCGTGCGGCTCGGCGACCGCATCGCGGTGATGAGCACCGGCGGCCGGGTCGAGCAGTTCGCGCCGCCCGCCGAGCTCCTCGGCCGCCCGGCCACCCCGTTCGTGGCCGACTTCGTCGGCGCCGACCGCGGCCTCAAGCGGCTGGCGGTCACCGCCATCGGCCCCGACGACCTCGAGCGCCCGCCGGTGGTGCACGTCGCCGACGGCCTGGCCGACGCGCGGGCCTCGCTGCAGGTGCACGGCGCCCGGTGGGCGGTGGTCCTCGACGACGACGAGCGGCTGCACGGCTGGCTGTCGGCCGACCGCGCGGTCGGCGCGGGCACGGTGGGCTCGGCCGCGCGGCGCATGGAGGCGTGGGTGCCGGCCGACGCGACGCTGAAGACCGCGTTCTCCACGATGCTGCAGCACGAGGCCGGCTGGGTGGCGGTCCTCGACGGCGACGTCTTCCTCGGGGTGCTGACCCCGGAGTCGCTGCACGCCGCGCTGCGCCGCTCGGTCGACGGCACGGCTCCCGAGACGGCCGGTGCCGCGGTGCCCGCGCGCTCCTAGGCGCGGACGCCGTCCCCCGGGCGCTGCTCGTCGCGCTCCTCCGGCGGCACGCGGCACACCGACTCGAGCCACAGCGCGGCCGCGGTCAGCGCCGCGGCGCACAGCACCCCGACGACGGCGGTCACCGTGTCGCTGCCGGCCGCCTGCAGCCGTGACACCGCCGGCCCGACGTGCAGCAGCACCCCGGCCCAGATGCCCACGAAGGCCGCGCCCACGAAGGCGCTGGCCTGGGCGAGCACCGCCAGCCGGGCCACCAGCATCGGCTCGACCGGGCGCACCAGGGGCGTCGCCGGGTCGGCGGCCCGGACCGTCTCCCCGCCGCGGGCCGAGCGCCGGGCGGCGCGCTGGGCGGCCAGGCGGGCGCGCAGCGTGCGGGCACCGAGCGCCTCGGCGACGGCCAGCACCGCCAGCGGGACCGGCAGCCACCAGCGCAGCGGCGGCAGGCTGCCGTAGGTCGCGCGCACCAGCAGCCAGGCGGCCAGCGCCAGCCCGGCGGCGACGACCACGAGGTCGCGGCGGCTCACCGGCCTCACTCTGCAGCTCCGCGTGAGCTCGCGAGCTCGCTCACCGAAGGTGCTCCCACTTCACGACCGCGGCCACCTCGTCGGGCGGCAGCGCGGCGACCAGGTCGGCGACCCGCCCGTGCCCGGGCAGCACGGCGGTGGGGTCGAGTGACAGCCACGGGACCAGGACGAACGCCCGTTCGTGCGCCCGGGGGTGCGGCAGGGTGAGGGCCGGGTCGTCGGAGACCACCGGCGTCCCGTCGTCGGCGGTCACGGTGACCACGTCGACGTCGAGGGTGCGCGCGCCCCACCGGACCTCGCGGGTGCGGCCGGCGGCCTGCTCGAGCTCCTGCGCGCGGGCCAGCCAGCCGGCGGCGTCGCGGTCGCCGCGGACGAACACCACCGCGTTGAGGTAGGACGGCTGTTCGACCGGGCCCCACGGCGGCGTCTCGTACAGCGTCGAGCGGGCGACGAGGCCGTCGGCCTTGAGCGCCTCCATCGCCGTGCGCAGCGCGCGGGCGCGGTCGCCGAGGTTGGCGCCCAGGGACAGCACCGCGCGGGTCAACGGGAGCCTTCTTCGAGTTCCGTCCCTCGGCCCTCTCCTGAGGCTCCCCCGAGCGTGCGAGGGGAGAGGGGGAGAGGGTCCTTCTGTCGCCGGATCGTGACGGTCACGTCGTCGAAGGGGACGCCGAGGTCGGCCTGCGGCTTGTGCACGGTGATCTCGGTGGCCTGCACCAGCGGGTCGGCGAGGCAGACGTCGGCCAGCCGCTGGCACAGCGTCTCGAGCAGGTCGACCGGCTCCCCGGTGAGGACGGCGTGCAGCCGCTGCGCCAGCTCGGCGTAGTTGACCGTCCTCGTCAGGTCGTCCCCGGCCGCCGCGGGCGCGGTGTCGAGCTCCAGGACGGCGTCGACGGAGAACGTCTGCCCGTTCTCCCGCTCGAAGCCGTAGACGCCGTGGTGGGCGTGCGCGGTCAGGCCGCGGACGGCGATCCGGTCGGGGGTGCGGTGGTCAGTCACGACGGGCCTCCTCGCGGGCGCGCTGGACGGCGGCGACGGTGCGCACGGCGTCGGCCGAGCCGGCGGCGTCGTGCACCCGCACGCCCCAGGCGCCGGCCTCCGCGGCCAGGACGGTGGTGGCCAGGCTGGCGGCGTCCCGCTCCGGCGCCGGGCGCAGCGCGCCGTCGGGACCGGCGAGCAGGCGGCCGAGGAAGGACTTGCGCGAGGCGCCGACCAGCACCGGCAGGCCGAGGGACACCACGCTCGGCAGCGCCGCCAGCAGCGCCCAGTTGTGCGCCGCCTGCTTGGCGAAGCCGAGGCCCGGGTCGAGCACGAGCTGGGCGGCGTCCACCCCGGCCGCCAGCGCGGCGTCGACGCGCGCGGACAGCTCGGCGCAGACCTCGGTGACGACGTCGGCGTAGACGGCGTGCGCGTGCATCTCCCGGCTGTGGCCACGCCAGTGCATGAGCACCCACGGGACGCCGGCGTCGGCGACCAGCGCGGCCATCCCGTCGTCGGCCAGGCCGCCGCTGATGTCGTTCACCAGCACCGCGCCGGCCTCCAGCGCCGCCTCGGCGACCCCGGTGCGGGTGGTGTCGACGCTGACCCGGACGCCGGCGGCGGTCAGCTCACGGACGACGGGGACGACGCGGCGGCGCTCCTCGGCGGCGTCGACGCGGTCGGCGCCGGGGCGGGTGGACTCACCACCGACGTCGACGTAGTCGGCGCCCGCCGCGGCCATCGCCAGCCCGTGCGCGACCGCCGAGGCGGTGTCGGCGAAGCAGCCGCCGTCGGAGAAGGAGTCGGGCGTGACGTTGAGGACGCCCATGACCACGCACCGGCCGGGGTGCAGCAGCTCGGCGCGGCGCCCGCTCACCGGCCCAGGACGAGGCTCATCGCCTCGGCGCGGGTGGCGGCGCTGTCGCGGAACATGCCGCGGACCGCGGAGGTGACCGTCGTCGACCCGGGCTTGCGGATGCCCCGCATGCCCATGCACAGGTGCTCGGCCTCGACGACGACGATGACGCCGCGCGGCTTGAGGTGCTGGTCGAGGGCGTCGGCGATCTGCCGGGTCATCCGCTCCTGCACCTGCGGCCGGCGCGCGTAGACGTCGACCAGGCGGGCGAGCTTGGACAGACCGGTGACCCGGCCGTCCGCCCCGGGGATGTAGCCGACGTGCGCGGCCCCGTGGAAGGGCACCAGGTGGTGCTCGCAGGTCGAGTACATCGGGATGTCCTTGACCAGGACCATCTCGTCGTGGTCCTCGTCGAAGACCGTCGCGAGCACCTCGGCCGGGTCCTGCCAGAGGCCGGCGAAGGTCTCGGCGTAGGCGCGGGCGACCCGGGCAGGGGTGTCGCGCAGCCCGGGCCGGTCGGGGTCCTCTCCCACCGCGAGCAGCAGCTCCCGGACGGCGGCCGCGGCGCGCGCGGTGTCGATGTTCGCGGGGTCCGCGCGGACCTCGTCCTCCGGCTCCTCCGGGATCACGCTCACGCCGCCGCCTCGCTGGCGCTCGTCGTCCGCGATCGCGCTGCTGCTGTGCCCATGGGTGAGCTCGCGAGCTCGCTCACCGCTGCGCAGGGGCGCCGACGTCACCGACCGGGTTGGTGCCGCCCTTGACCAGGCCGTGGCCGTTGCCGGCGCCCGGGCCGTGCTGGCCGACGGCGGTCGCGCCGTGCCCGTTGCCGTTCGCCTGCGCGGCCAGCTCGGCGGGCGTGAGCACCGGCGGCTGGTCCGACGGCGTCCGCTTGCCGAAGCCGTTGTAGGGCGCCAGCGCCGGCCGCTTGGTGACCGGCGCGCAGATGCGGGCCATGTCCTCGCGGGACAGCGTCTCGCGCTCCATCAGCTCGAGCACGAGCTGGTCGAGCACCGGGCGGTACTCCACCAGGATCTCCCACGCCTCGTCGTGCGCGGCCTCGATGAGCGCGCGGACCTCGGCGTCGATGTCGGCGGCGACGGCCTCGGAGTAGTCCGGCCGCGAGCCCATGTCCCGGCCCAGGAACGGCTCGGACTCGGTGCTGCCGTACTTGACCGCGCCCAGCTTGGCGCTCATGCCGTACTGGGTGACCATCGCGCGGGCCATCGAGGTGGCCTTCTCGATGTCGTTGCCGGCGCCCGTGGTCGGCTCGTGGAAGACCAGCTCCTCGGCCGCGCGCCCGCCGAGGGCGTAGGCCAGGGTGTCGATCATCTCCGAGCGGGTCTGGGTGTACTTGTCCTCGGTCGGCAGGACGAGCGTGTGCCCGAGCGAGCGGCCGCGCGGCAGGATCGTCACCTTGTGCACGGGGTCGAGGTTGGGCAGCGCGTGCGCCACCAGGGCGTGGCCGCCCTCGTGGTAGGCGGTGACCTTCTTCTCCTTCTCGCTCATCGCCCGCGTCTTGCGCTCGGGACCGGCGATGACGCGGTCGATCGCCTCCTCGAGCGTCTCGTCGGTGATGACCGAGCCGCCGTGGCGGGCGGTGAGCAGTGCGCCCTCGTTGAGCACGTTGGCCAGGTCCGCGCCGGTGAAGCCGGGGGTGCGGCGGGCGACGGTCTCGAGGTCGACGTCGGGGGCGAGCGGCTTGCCCTTGGCGTGCACCTGGAGGATCTGCTTGCGGCCCTCGAGGTCGGGCCGGTCGACGGCGATCTGGCGGTCGAAGCGGCCCGGACGCAGCAGCGCGGGGTCGAGGATGTCCGGCCGGTTGGTGGCGGCGATCATGATGACGCCGCCCTTGACGTCGAAGCCGTCCATCTCGACGAGCATCTGGTTGAGCGTCTGCTCGCGCTCGTCGTGGCCGCCACCCATGCCGGCGCCGCGGTGCCGGCCGACGGCGTCGATCTCGTCGACGAAGATGATCGCCGGGGCGTTGGTCTTGGCCTGCTCGAACAGGTCGCGCACCCGGCTGGCGCCGACGCCGACGAACATCTCCACGAAGTCCGAGCCGGAGATCGAGAAGAACGGCACGCCGGCCTCGCCGGCCACCGCGCGGGCGAGCAGGGTCTTGCCGGTCCCGGGCGGGCCGAACAGCAGCACGCCCTTGGGGATCTTGGCGCCCACGGCCTGGAACTTGACCGGGTTGGCCAGGAAGTCCTTGATCTCCTGGAGCTCCTCGATCGCCTCGTCGGCCCCGGCGACGTCGGCGAACGTCGTCTTCGGGGTGTCCTTGGTGATCTGCTTGGCCTTCGACTTGCCGAAGGCCATGACGCCGCGGCCGCCGCCCTGCATGGAGTTGAACAGCCAGAACAGCAGCAGCAGGAGGATGAGGAACGGCAGGAAGCTGATCAGGACGCTGACGAGGACGTTGTCCTGGGTGACGTTGGTCGTGAAGTCGACGCCGTCACCGTTGGTCTGCCCGTCGCCGTCGATGCCGGAGACCAGGGAGAAGACGTCGTCGGAGGCCCCGATCGGGTACGACGCGGTGATCTGCTCGTTGCCGTCGACGGCGGTGCGCAGGTCGAGGTCGAGCGTCTGTTCCTTGTCGTTGATCGTGACCGACTCGACGTTGCCGGACTGGATCTGCTCCAGGGCGACCGACGTCTTGACCTGCTCGTAGCTGGAGCCGCCTCCGAGGAAGGAGGACAGGCCGAGGGCCACCAGGACGACGAGGACGACCCAGAACCACACGGAGCGGAAGATCTTCTTGCGTTCCATACACCGATGCCGGGCGGCCGGAGGTCTCCGGCCTGGCCCGTCGACCCTCCTGATCGTCCGGGTGACGCTCCGCGCGACCCGGGCGGGCACCCTGGCGCTCGGTCCAGCGTCGTTGCGGTCGACGGTACACCGGGGAGGCTGTGGATCCCCTGTGATCGCGCTGCCCGGAGGCCGGGCGCTCCCCCCTCCGGAGGACCCGCTACGTCGAGTAGACCTGCGGCTTGAGCGTGCCGATGTAGGGCAGGTCGCGGTAGCGCTCGGCGTAGTCGAGGCCGTAGCCGACGACGAACTCGTTGGGGATGTCGAAGCCGACGTAGCGGACGGGCACCTCCACCTTGATCGCGTCGGGCTTGCGCAGCAGGGCGCAGACCTCCAGCGAGGCGGGGCGGCGGCTGCCGAGGTTCTTGAGCAGCCAGGACAGCGTCAGGCCCGAGTCGATGATGTCCTCGAGGACCAGGACGTCCATGCCGGAGATGTCGCGGTCGAGGTCCTTGAGGATGCGCACGACCCCCGAGGAGCTCGTGGAGCTGCCGTAGGAGGAGACGGCCATGAACTCCATCTGGGTGGGCAGCCGCAGCGCCCGGGCGAAGTCGCTCATGAACAACACCGCGCCCTTGAGGACGCCGACGAGCAGGACCTCGCGGCCCTCGTAGTCGCGCGCGATCCGGTCGGCGAGCTCGGTGATCTTGCTCTGGATCTGCTGCTCGGACAGGAGCACGTGGTCGATGTCGGGGCCGTAGCCGTGGTCGGGACCCAGCACGGCAGGGGTCGACGCTGTCTCGGTCACGGGTGCTGCTCCTCCGGATCGGGGGCGACTGCGGCACTCCTGCCCGGGGAGCCGGCGGGCCGCAGCACCAGCCTGCCAGACGCCCGGAGCGCCTCGGCACCGCCCGGCAGGGCGACCGGCCCCTGCCCGCGCCACGCGGTCAGCAGCGCGTCGACCGCGCCCAGGTGCACCGCCTGCAGATCGCCCACGCCCGCACCGCGCAGCCACCCGCGCAGCACCCGGCGGCGCAGCGCGGCCGGCAGCCCGGCCAGCTCCGCGGCCGGCAGGCCGTCCGGGCCGGTCAGCCGCGCGAGGTGCTCCCCGGCCAGGGCGTCGAGGGCGTCGAGGTCCTCGCGCAGCAGGTCGGCCGTCCGGGCCAGGGCCGGGGCGACGCCGCCGCCGAGGACGTCCTCCAGCAGCGGCAGCACCTCGGCGCGCAGCCGGGCGCGGCGGTAGGCGGGGTCGGTGTTCCACGGGTCGTCCCACACCGGCAGGCCCTGGTCGGCGCAGGCGGCGCGGGTGGTCGCCCGCCGGACGCCGAGCAGCGGCCGCCAGAACGGCGGGCGCTCGGCCACCATCCCGGCCACCGACCGGGGGCCGGACCCGCGGCCGAGGCCGAGGAGCACGGTCTCGGCCTGGTCGTCGAGGGTGTGGCCGAGGGCGATCCGCGCGCCGCACTCCTCCGCGCACCGGGTCAGCGCGGCGTACCGCGCGGTCCGCGCGGCGGCCTCGGGCCCGCCCGCGGTGCCGACCTCGACGGGGACGACGTGCACCGGGTCCAGGCGCAGGCCGCGCAGCAGGCCGGCGACCTCGCGGGCCCGCTGCGCCGATCCGGCCTGCAGCCCGTGGTCGACGGTGACCGCCCCGGCGGGCACACCGGCGCGCGGGGCCTCGAAGGCGACGGCGGCGGCCAGCGCGAGGGAGTCCGCTCCCCCGCTGACGGCGACCAGGACCGGCTGCGCGGACGCCCGCAGACCCGGCCGGACGGCGCTGCGGACGGCCGCGACCGCCGGCGGCGGGCCGCTCACCGCAGCCGGGGGGTCAGGCGGTGACGGCCGGGCGGCCGTGCACCCGCTCGACCCAGCGGGCCGGCTCGGTGAGCTCCTCGACCAGCGGCAGGTTCTCGGGACCGGCCCACACGCGGTTGAACCCGTCCATGCCGACGAGGTCGACGACGCCGCCGACGAAGGTCCGCCCGTCGGCGTACTGCTTCATCTTCTGCTCCAGCCCCAGCAGCCGGCGCAGCACGCGGTCGAGCGGGCTGCGGCCCTTGCGGCGCTGCGCGAAGCGCTTGCGCAGCGTGCGCACCGAGGGGACGACGTCGGGGCCGACGCCGTCCATCACGTACTCGGCGTGCCCCTCGACCAGGCTCATCACGGCGGTGACCCGGTCGAGGACGGCGCGCTGCTCGGGGTCGCGCACCAGCGCCATGAGGCCGGCCGACCCGCCGTCGTCGTCGCTGCCGCGGACGGCGTCGGCGATGCCGCGGACCAGGTCGGACATGCGGTCGCGCAGCGCGTCGGGGCTGAGGTCGGTGGCCTCGACGAAGCCGGAGATCTGGTCCTCGAGGTGGTCGCGCAGCCACGGGAAGGCGGTGAACTGCAGCTGGTGGGTGACCTCGTGCAGGCAGACCCACATGCGGAAGTCGCTGGGGTCGACGCCCAGGCGCCGCTCGGCGTCGACGATGTTGGGGGCGACCAGGAGCAGCCGGCCGCCGGTGCCGAACACCTCGTACTGGCCGAGCACCCGGGAGGACAGGAAGGCCAGCAGCCCGCCGGCCTGCACGCCCGTGGCGCGCGAGCCGATCGCGGTGGCCAGCGGCCCGGGCGGGTTCTCCGAGCGCTCGAGGAGCGCGGCGGCCAGCGGGTCGAGCAGCGCGGCCATACCGGTGGTGTTGGCGTCGATCCAGCCCGGCCGGTCGACGACGGCGACCTCCGGCACCGGGCCGCCCTCGACCGGGTGCAGCCCGGTCAGGCCCTCCACGTGGGCGACAGCGGCCGCGGCGGCCTCGTGCAGCTCGCGGACGACGGCGGCGGCCTCCTCCCGCGTGGTCGCGGGCCCGGGCCCGGCCAGCCGGCGGGCGGTGCGCCCGGCGAGCCCCCAGTCGACGAGTGCGCTGCTGCTCATCGCCTCACGGTAGGCCCTGCTGCAGGGCCCCGTCGCGAGCCTGCGAGCGGTGGGGGGCAGCAGGGTCCTTGCTCAACGGCATCCGCAGCCGGCCAGCGCGGCCGCCACGGCGTCGAGGGCGGCCTCCTCCGGCCCGCCGCCGCCGATGGTGCCGTTGGCCACCAGCGCGTAGGCCAGCAGCCGCCCGTCGGCGGTCACCACGGTCCCGGCCAGGGCGTGCACGCCGAGCAGGGTGCCGGTCTTGCCGCGGACGGCGCCGGGCGCGGTGGCGGGGTCCGCGTCGCCCCGGTCGGCGAGGGTGCCGTCGTACCCGGCCACGGCCAGGCCCGAGACCACGGCCGAGGTGCCGTCCAGCGAGCCGTCGGCGGCACCGGCGAGCACGTCGGCGAGGACGGCGGGGGTCACCAGGTCCAGCCGGGACAGCCCACTGCCGTCGCGCAGCTCGACCTCCGAGGTGTCGATGCCGGCGTCGGCGAGCGCGTCGGTGACCGCCTGCGCGGACCCGTCGAAGGTGGCCGGCAGGCCGCGGGCGAGGGCCACGTGGCGGGCCAGCGAGTCGGCCAGCAGGTTGTCCGACTGCGACAGCGCCTGCTCCACCAGCCGCGCGACGGGCGCCGAGCGGACGGTGCCCAGCGTCGCGGCGCCGTCGGGGGTCTCGCCCAGCTCGACGGTCGCGCCGGGGACGCCGAGCGCCTCGGCCAGCGCCCGCCCCGCGTCGGTGCCCGGCGCGCCGCTGCGGGCGTTCTCCCCCGGGGTCACCCGCGCGCCGTCGACCGCAGCGGCGGTGACGGGGGCGGCGTAGCTCGACGGCGCGTCCTCCGGACCCCAGCCCTCCGCGGTCAGCGGCCCCTCGAACAGCGAGGTGTCGACGACGACCCGGCTCACGGTCGTGCCCTGCGGCAGCGCGGCCTGCACCTGCGCGGCGAGGTCGGCCACGGTCGCCGCCCCCGGGTAGGTCAGCGACGGGCTGGTCGTCGACAGGGTCGGGTCCCCGCCGCCGACCAGCACGACCTCGTCCGGCGTGGCCCCGGCGACGACCGTCGTCTCCAGCGTGTCGTCGGGGTCGAGGGTGGTGAGCGCGGCGACGGCGGTCAGCAGCTTGGCCGTCGACGCCGGCGTCACGGGCTCGTCGGCGTCCTGGTCGAAGAGGGTCTCCCCGGCGGCGACGTCGACCACCTCGGCGCTCAGGCCGCCGGCCAGCGCGGGCGTCGCCAGCAGCGGGCCGAGCGCGGCCGAGAGCGCGGCGGGGTCGGGCGCGGGGGCGTCGGAGGACAGCGCGGCGAGCACGGGCGAGGGCTCGCCGACGTCGGGGAGCTCCGCGGTGGGCCCGGCGGCGGTGCCCCCGGTGCCGCCCGTGCCGTCGTCGTCGCGGCCGAGGAACACGACCCCGCCGACGACCAGGGCGGCGACCACGAGGAGCGCCAGGACGCCGCCGACGATGCGCCGACGCAGCCGCCGGTAGCTCGGCGTGACGCTGCTCGACCCGCTCGCCGCGATGGTGCCCACCCCCCGGAAGAGCCCCCCGGGGCGGACCTGCACCGGTGGGCCTGATACCGGTGGGCCACACTACGTGCCGTGCAGTTCGACGTGACGGTAGAGATCCCCAAGGGCCAGCGGAACAAGTACGAGCTGGACCACGCCACCGGGCGCATCCGGCTCGACCGGATGCTGTTCACCTCGACCCGGTACCCGGCCGACTACGGGTACATCGAGAACACCCTCGGTCAGGACGGTGATCCGCTCGACGCCCTGGTGCTCCTCGAGGAGCCGACCTTCCCCGGGTGCCTGATCACCTGCCGGGCCATCGGCATGTTCCGGATGACCGACGAGGCGGGTGGCGACGACAAGGTCCTCACCGTCCCGGCCACCGACCCCCGCATGGCCCACCTCCAGGACATCACCGACGTCTCGGAGTTCGACCGGCTGGAGATCCAGCACTTCTTCGAGACCTACAAGGACCTCGAGCCGGGCAAGTCGGTCGAGGGCGCCAACTGGGTCGGCCGCGCCGAGGCGCAGGCCGAGATCGAGGCCTCCATCAAGCGGGCCCAGGAGGCCGGCGGCCACTGAGCCCCCTCCCTGCGGCCCTCCCGAGCGCACGACGGACGACCGACGGCGGTGCACCCCACCCGGGGTCGCACCGCCGTCGTCGTCTCAGGCCCGCTCGTCAGCCACGCGTGTCGTGCAGGACGAGGGTCACGAAGCCGAGCTCGCCGCGGTAGCCCTCCAGCCACTGGCTCCGGTGCGTGCGGGCGGCCTCCAGGGCGGCGGCGCGCTCGGACCCGTCGGCCTCGGTGAGCGCCCACTCCGTCAGCGCGCCGGTCCGGCACCACTCGTACTCGTCCCACTCGGTGAGCGTGGACAGGTGCGCGTAGCCGGGCTCGAAGTCGCAGCGCTGCACCTCGGCCAGCAGCCCCGGCAGGTCGGGCAGCTCGCCGGGCTCGGCGCCGAGGCCGGCCAGCGCCGCGTCGCTGGGGCCGGCCTCCCAGAAGCCGTCGCCGAAGAGCACCCGCCCGCCGGGGCGCAGCGAGCGACGGACGGCGTCGAGGGTCCCGGCCGGGCCGCCGAAGACGTGCGTGGCCCCGATGCAGACGACGGCGTCGAACGGGCCGCCCTCCCAGGTGGCGGCGTCGGCCTGGACGAACTCCACGCGCCCCCGGAGACCGCCCATCGCGGCCCGGTCCCGTGCGGCGTCGAGGGCGGGCGCGGAGGTGTCCACGCCGACGCCGACCAGACCCGGCTGCGCGGCCAGCAGCGGGAGCAGCCAGGCGCCCTGGCCGCAGCCGAGGTCGAGCACCCGGCCGCGCAGGGGCGGGGCCAGGCGCTCGACGAGCCGGGCGAGGGCGTCGTCGGAGACCGGGGCGGCGACGGGGTGCCAGCGGTGTGCGACCGCGCTGACCACGGCCCTGTCCAGGGTGCTGTCCACCCGCGCATCCTGGCCGACGGAGCCGGTCAGCGGCCGACGTAGTCCGCCAGGTGCTCGCCGGTGAGGGTGGAGCGGGCGGCCACGAGGTCGGCCGGGGTGCCCTCGAAGACGACCCGGCCACCGTCGTGGCCGGCGCCGGGGCCCAGGTCGACGATCCAGTCGGCGTGCGCCATGACCGCCTGGTGGTGCTCGATGACGATCACCGACCGCCCCGAGTCGACGAGCCGGTCGAGCAGGCCCAGGAGCTGCTCGACGTCGGCGAGGTGCAGGCCGGTGGTCGGCTCGTCGAGCACGTAGACCTCGCCGCTCTCGGCCATCTGGGTGGCCAGCTTGAGCCGCTGCCGCTCGCCGCCGGACAGCGTCGTCAGCGGCTGGCCGAGGGTGAGGTAGCCCAGGCCGACGTCGGCGAGGCGGGCGAGGATCCTGTGGGCCGCGGGCAGCCGCGCGTCGCCGTCGCCGAAGAACGCCTCGGCCTCGATCACCGACATCGCGAGCACCTCGCTGATGTCGCGGCCGCCGAGCCGGTACTCCAGCACCGCCGCCTGGAACCGCTTGCCCTCGCACTCCTCGCACGGCGACTCGACGGTCGCCATGACGCCCAGGTCGGTGAAGATGACGCCGGCGCCGTTGCAGGTCGGGCAGGCGCCCTCGGAGTTGGAGCTGAACAGCGCGGGCTTGACGCCGTTGGCCTTGGCGAAGGCCTTGCGGATCGGCTCGAGCAGGCCGGTGTAGGTGGCCGGGTTGCTGCGCCGCGAGCCGCGGATCGCGCTCTGGTCGACCACCACCACGCCGTCGCGGCCGGCGACCGAGCCGTGGATGAGCGAGCTCTTGCCGGAGCCGGCGACGCCGGTGACCACGCAGAGGACGCCGAGCGGGACGTCGACGTCGACGTCCCGGAGGTTGTGCGTCGACGCGCCGCGGACCTCGAGCGCCCCGGTGGGCCGGCGGACCTCGTCCTTCAGCGCCGCCCGGTCGTCGAGGTGGCGGCCGGTGGTGGTGCCGGCGGCCCGCAGCCCCTCGACGCTGCCCTCGAACACCACCTGGCCACCGCCCGTTCCGGCGCCGGGGCCGAGGTCGACGACGTGGTCGGCGATCGCGATCATCTCGGGCTTGTGCTCGACGACGAGCACCGTGTTGCCCTTGTCCCGCAGCTGCAGCAGCAGGCCGTTCATCCGCTGGATGTCGTGCGGGTGCAGCCCGATCGAGGGCTCGTCGAAGACGTAGGTGACGTCGGTGAGCGACGAGCCGAGGTGGCGGATCATCTTCGTGCGCTGCGCCTCGCCGCCGGACAGGGTGCCGGCCGGGCGGTCGAGCGAGAGGTAGCCCAGCCCGATCTCGGCGAAGGAGTCGAGCAGGTGGCGCAGGCCGCTGAGGAGCGGGGCGACCGACGGCTCGTCGAGGGCGCGGACCCACTCGGCCAGGTCGCTGATCTGCATCGCGCAGAGGTCGGCGATGTTCTTGCCGCGGATCCGCGACGACCGGGCCTCCGGGCTCAGCCGGGTGCCCTCGCACTCGGGGCAGGGCTGGAAGGTGATCACGCGCTCGACGAAGGCGCGGACGTGCGGCTGCATCGCCTCGACGTCCTTGGACAGCATCGACTTCTGGATCTTCGGGATCACGCCCTCGTAGGTGAGGTTGATGCCCTCGACCTTGATCTTCGTCGGCTCCTTGTAGAGGAGGTCGTCCAGCTCCTTCTTCGTGAACCTCCCGATCGGCTTGTCCATGGGGAGGCCCGCGCCGCTGAAGATCCGGCCGTACCAGCCGTCCATGCTGTAGCCGGGGACGGTCAGCGCGCCCTCGGCCAGCGACTTCGTCTCGTCGTAGAGCGCCGTCAGGTCGAAGTCGGAGACCGAGCCCATGCCCTCGCAGCGCGGGCACATGCCGCCCATGTAGACGACGTCGCGGACGACGGCCTTCTCGACCCGGCCGCCGGCCTTCTCGGTGCTCATCACCCCGCTCGCCTTCCGCGTGGGGACGTTGAAGGAGAACGCCGTGGGGGGACCGATGTGCGGCGTGCCGAGCCGGCTGAACAGGATGCGCAGCATCGCGTTGGAGTCGGTGGCGGTGCCGACGGTGGAGCGCGGGTTGGCGCCCATGCGCTCCTGGTCGACGATGATCGCCGTCGTCAGGCCCTCGAGCAGGTCGACCTCGGGCCGCGCCAGCGTGGGCATGAAGCCCTGCACGAAGGCGCTGTAGGTCTCGTTGATCAGCCGCTGCGACTCGGCGGCGATCGTGCCGAACACCAGCGAGCTCTTCCCCGACCCGGAGACGCCGGTGAACACCGTCAGCCGGCGCTTGGGCAGTTCGACGCTGACGTCCTTGAGGTTGTTCTCACGCGCGCCGACGACGCGGATGACGTCGTGGCCGTCGGCGGCGTGCAGCGCGGGCGACAGCGGGTCGGTGCCTGTGGCGGTGCTCATCGTCTCTCCATCCGGTCGTCTCTCCATCCGGTCGTCTCTCCAGCCGGTCGTCTGTCCATCGGGGAGGCGCCGCCGTCGTCGGCGCGGTCGCTGGGGGCGGGTCAGGCCAGCTCGTTGATGCGGAGCAGGTTGCCGGCGGGGTCGCGGACGGCGCAGTCGCGGAGGCCGTAGGGCTGCTCGGTCGGCTCCTGGACGACGTCGGCGCCGCGGGCGACCAGCCGCTCGAAGGTGCCGTCGAGGTCCGCCGTGGCCAGGACGAGCATCGCGTAGGTGCCCTTGGCCATCATCTCGGTGACGACGCGGCGCTCCTCGTCGCTGGTGCCGGGGTCGACCGCCGGCGGGTGCAGGACGACGGCGGTACCGGCACCACCGGCGGGGCCGACGGTGATCCAGCGCATCCGGCCGGAGCCGACGTCGAGGCGCACCTCGAAGCCGAGGACGTCGCGGTAGAAGGCCAGCGAGGCCTCCGCGTCGTCGTGCGGGAGGAAGGTCGAGGCGATGGTGAGGTCCATGGCGGTCACGCTAGGGACGGCGCCGTGACCGGCGCTTCTCGATTCCTGACCGGTCGGGTGACCTGCTTGGCCACGCACGCCGGGAGGCCCGCGGAGGCCTGCGCCGCCAGCCGCCGGTAGGTGCTCGGCGGCATCCCGACGAGCTCGGTGAAGCGGGTGCTGAAGGTGCCCAGCGACGAGCAGCCGACCGCGAAGCAGACCTCGGTGACGCTGAGGTGGCCCATCCGCAGCAGGGCCATCGCGCGCTCGATGCGCCGGGTCATCAGGTAGCTGTAGGGCGACTCGCCGTACGCCGCCTTGAACTCGCGGCTGAGGTGGCCGGCCGACACGTGCACGCCGCGGGCGAGCGCCTCGACGTCGAGCGGCTGGGCGTACTCCCGGTCGATCCGATCGCGGACGCGGCGCAGCCGCGCGAGGTCACGCAGGCGCTGGTCGGCCGCGCTGCTGGTCACCGGCGGATCGTGCCACGGACCGGCGACGTTCCCGGGTGACGGGACACGGGAGAGTGAGAGCCGCCTGTCGGAATCGAACCGACGACCTTCTCATTACGAGTGAGATGCTCTACCGACTGAGCTAAGGCGGCGGGCGTGCGGGGAACAGCGTACGACACCGCCGTCCGCGCCCCGCGCAGGCCCGGCGGTCAGGCCGCGGGGAGGCGGAGGGCCACGGTGAGCGCCTCGACGGCGATCTGCGGCTTCACGTTCTGCTCCAGCGCGGTCCGGCAGGCCAGCACCGCGTCGATCCGCCGCAGCGCACCCTCGGCACCGATCCGGCGGGCCAGCTCCTCGGCGTCCTGCCGCCGGTCGGGGTGCGACAGCACCGGGGTCTGCTCCCCCGCCGCGGCCAGCACCAGCGCGTCGCGGTAGAGCCCGGCGAGGTCGACCAGGGCCCGGTCCAGCGAGTCGCGGCCCAGCCGGGTGGCGCGGCTCTTCTGCCGCTTCTCCAGGTCCTTGAGGACGCCGGCGCCGCCCCGGCTGGCGGCGACGCCCGGCCCGCGCGCGCCCACGCCGAGGCTGGTCTTGACCGCCTCGGTCTCGGCGCCGTCGAGGACGGCGGTGGTCCGGTCGGACTCCTCCTTCGCCGAGCTGACCAGGTCGTCGGCGGCGTTGAGGCAGGCGGCCAGGGAGACCAGGGACAGCGGGACGTCGAGTACGGCCTTGCGGGCCAGCCGGGCGCCCTCGTCGCGGGCTAGGTGCCGGGCGCGCCCGACGTGCCCGCCGGCCGCGCCCGCCGCCCACGCCGCCAGCGCCGGGTCGATCCCGTCGCGGCGCACCAGCACGTCGGCGACGGCGTCGACCGGCGGCGTCCGCAGGCCCACCACGCGGCAGCGCGAGCGGATGGTGACCGGCACGTCGTCGGGGTGCAGGCTGGGCGCGCAGAGCAGGAAGACCGTCCGCGGCGGCGGTTCCTCGATCATCTTGAGCACGGCGTTGGACGCCTGCTCGGTCATGCGGTCGGCGTCCTCGACCACCACGACCTGCCAGCGGCCCTGCGACGGCGCCCGGCCGGCCAGGCGCACCAGCTCGCGGGCCTCGGTGACGCCGATCGACAGCCCCTCGGGGACGACGGTGGCGACGTCGGCGTGGCTGCCGGCGAGCACCGTGCGGCACTGGTGGCAGGTCCCGTCGCCGCCGTCGGGGCACTGCAGGGCGGCGGCGAAGGCGCGCGCGGCCACCGACCGGCCCGACCCCGGCGGCCCGGTGAACAGCCAGGCGTGGGTCATCGCCGTGGGGTCGGCGACGGCGGCCTGCAGCTCCGCGACGACCGCGGGCTGGCCGATGACCTGCGTCCAGACGCTCACGCGACCCTGCCCGGGAGCAGCGCCGCGACCCGCTCGCGGACGGCGTCGGCGAGGTCGTCGGCGGGGCGCTGGGCGTCGAGCACGAGGTAGCGCGCGGGCTCGGCGGCCGCGAGGTCGCGGAAGGTGGCACGGACCCGCTCGTGGAACTCCACCGATTCCGACTCCAGTCGGTCGGCGGCCGCCCGGCCGCGGGCGCGGGCGAGACCCGCCTCGGGCGGCAGGTCCAGCAGCACGGTCAGGTCGGGCACGAGCCCACCGGTGGCCCACTGCGACAGCCGCCGGACCTCCTCGAGGGCGAGGGCGCGCCCGGCGCCCTGGTAGGCCAGCGAGCTGTCCACGTACCGGTCGGTGACGACCACCTCGCCGGCGTCGAGCGCCGGGCGGACGACGGTGTCGACGTGGTGGGCGCGGTCGGCGGCGTAGAGCAGCGCCTCGGCGCGCGGCGAGAGGCCGGTGGAGGCCGGATCGAGCAGCAGCGCGCGGATGCGGGCGCCGGGCGCCGTGCCGCCGGGCTCGTGGGTGACCCGCGCGGGCACCTCGACCAGCCCCAGCCAGTCGAACAGCCGGCGCACCTGGGTGGACTTGCCGGCTCCCTCCCCACCCTCGAAGGCGACGAACAGGCCGCGGCCGGGCACGCGGGCGGAGGCGTCGATCGGGGGCTCCCGGGGGTGTTCGAGGAGAGGTGCGGCGGCCGGTCCACGGTACCGGCCGGGGCCGACACCCCCGCGGTCCTACGGTCGGCGGGTGACCGCCTGGGACCCCGCCACGTACCTCCGCTACGCCGGCGAGCGGGCCCGGCCGTTCGCCGACCTGGTCGCCCGGGTGCACGCGGAGGCGCCCCGCGAGGTCGTCGACCTGGGTTGCGGCACCGGGGAGCCGGCCGCCGCGCTCGCGCAGCGGTGGCCGGGCGCGCGGGTCACCGGCGTCGACTCCTCGCCGGAGATGCTCGCCGCGGCGGCCGCGTACTCCGTTCCCGGGCGGGTGCGTTTCGTCCCCGGCGACGTCCGCGACTGGCGGCCCGACCGCCCGGTCGACGTCCTGGTGAGCAACGCGGTCCTGCACTGGGTGCCCGGGCACGCCGGCCTGCTGGCGCGGTGGGCCGCGGCGCTGGCGCCCGGCGGCTGGCTGGCGCTGCAGGTCCCCGGCAACTCCGGCGCCCCGACCCACCGGCTGCTCGCCGACCTGTGCACCGCACCGCGCTGGGGCGGCCGGCTCGCGGCCGCCGCTCCCCCGGCCGACCCGGTGCTCGCGCCGGCCGGCTACCTCGACGTCCTCACCAGGGCGGGGCTGGCGGCCGACGTCTGGGAGACCACCTACCTGCACGTGCTGCGCGGCCCCGACCCGGTGCTGGACTGGGTGCGCGGCACCGTGCTGCGGCCGGTCCTGGCCCTGCTCGGCGACGACGCCGCGGCGTTCACCTCCGAGTACGCCGCGGCGCTGCGGGCGGCCTATCCGGCGCAGCCCGACGGCACCACCGTGCTGCCGTTCCGCCGGGTGTTCGCCGTCGGCCACCGCCCGGAAAGTAGTTGACCACCTGGAAGTAGTTGCCGCTCTGTCGCGCACCCGATCAGGAGGCAGCCATGACCGCGCCCACGCCCGAGTCCGCCGCCGCGCTGCTCGCCGAGGCCGACGCCGCGCGGGTCCGCGACGGCGCGAGCCCGGCCGCGTCGGCCTTCCTCGTGACCCTCGGCTGCGCGAGCGCCGGCTTCTCCCTCGCCCAGCCGCTGGCCGGCAGCGAGCGCGGGGTGGGTGCCGCGGCGACGGTGTTCGCCCTCGCCGTCCTGGGTGCCACGGCGGCCCTGCTGGGCGGCCGCGGCACGACCCGGGCGGGGTTCTCGCCCCGGTTCGGCCTGGCGATGGGGCTGTGGGGCGCGGTGCTGGCCGTCGGGCTCGCGGTGAGGCTGACCGTGCCGGGGCTGGCCCACGACTGGTCGTGGTGGGCGCCGCTGGCGGTCGCCGTTGCGGCGCCCTGCCTGGTCGGGGCCTGGCGGGAGCGGCCCCGGTGACGGCGGCCGGGCACCCGCGGCACGCGCTCGACGAGGTCATCCACGCGCCGGTGCGCTTCTCGGTGATGGCCACGCTCGCGGCGGCCGAGGAAGCGGAGTTCGGCTTCGTCCGCGACGGCGTGCAGGTCAGCGACTCGATGCTGTCGAGGACGGTGGCCACCCTGGAGCGGGCCGGCTACGTCGAGGTCCGCAAGGGCTACGTGGGCAAACGGCCGCGGACGTGGCTGCTGCTGTCCCGGGACGGCCGGCGGGCCTTCGACGCACACGTGGCGGCGCTGCGGGCGATCGCGGAGGGCCGAGCGCTCAGCGCGGGGTGAGCCGGTAGGCGTCGGTGCGGTAGGGCAGCTCGAGGACGGCACGGCCGCGGGTGTCGGGGTGGCCGGCCAGCAGGTCGCGGATGCCGCCGAGGAAGGCGGCGCGCCCCTCGGCGGTCATGGTGGCCACGTAGCTGCGGGTGCCGATGCCGCCCACGACCTGCTCGGGCGTCACCGTCTGGACGATCCCCGACCGCGCCGTGGCGACGTCGGCCGGCAGCGCCTCGGCGAACCGCGCGACCACGCCCTGGTCGGCCTCGTGGCCGCGTGCCTCCGCGGCCAGGGCGGCGCCGAGCGCGGCCACCCACGGGACGGTCTCGTCGCGCACGTTCCACACGAACCCGACGACGCCGCCGGGCCGCAGCACCCGGCGCAGCTCCGCCGCGGCCGGCTCCGGGTCGAACCAGTGCGCGGCCTGGCCGGCGACGACGGCGTCGACGCTCGCGTCGGGCAGCGGGACCGCCTCCGCCCCGCCGACCGCCACGGGGATCTCGGGGTGCCGGGCGGAGAGCTGTCCGAGCATCTCCGCCGACGGGTCGACGGCGAGCACCTCGTGCCCCGCGGCGACGAGGACGTCGGTGAGCAGGCCTGTGCCGGCGCCCAGGTCGAGCACGCGGCGCGGCCGGTTCCCGAGCAGGAAGGCCACCGCGTCGGGCGGGTAGCCCGGGCGGTGCGCGGCGTAGTCGGCCGCGACCGACCCGAACGACGTGCGCCGCTGGTCCCAGTCGGCGGGGTCGATCGTGCCGGTCACGGCCCGGCTCAGCTCGCGGGGACGGCGTCGGTGGCCGCGGCCTTCTTCGCGGTGGTCTTCGTGGCCGTCTTCTTCGCGGCCGTCTTCTTGGCCGCGGTGGTCCCCTTGGCCGCCGCGGTCTTCTTCGCGGTCGTCTTCTTGGCGGCCTTCTTCTTCGTGGCCGCCGGCCGGCTGCGACGGTCGGCCAGCAGCTCGGCGGCGCGGTCGAGCGAGATGGTCTCGACCTCGTCGCCCTTGCGGAGGCTGGCGTTGGTCTCGCCGTCGGTGACGTAGGGCCCGAAGCGGCCCTCGCGGACGGTGATCTGCCCCTGGGTCACCGGGTCGGGGCCGAGCTCCTTGAGCGGAGCCGCCGCCGCCCGCCGGCCGCGCTGCTTGGGCTGGGCGAAGATCGCCAGCGCCTCGTCGAGGGTGACGGTGAACAGCCGGTCCTCACTCTCCAGCGAGCGCGAGTCGGTGCCCTTCTTGACGTAGGGCCCGTACCGGCCGTTGAGCGCCTGGATCTCCTCGCCGTCGGGAGCGGTGCCGACGGTGCGGGGCAGGGTGAGCAGCTGCAGCGCCTGCTCCAGCGTCACCGTCTCCGGCGACATGGACGCGAAGAGGCTGGCCGTGCGGGGGCTCTCCTTGCTGCCCTCGGGCACGACGGTGGTGACGTAGGGGCCGTAGCGGCCGGCCTTGACCACCACCGTCTGGCCGGTGGCGGGGTCGGTGCCGAGCTCGCGGTCCCCCGACGGCGCGGCGAGGAGCTCGGCGACCCTGTCGGCGGTGAGCTCGTCGGGCGCGATGTCCTCGGGGATGCTGACCCGCGCGCCGTCCTCACCGCCGGCCTGCAGGTAGGGGCCGTAGCGGCCGACCCGCACCACCACCGGCTCGCCCTGGGGGCTCCGGGCGCGCAGCGGGATGGAGTTGACGCCGCGAGCGTCGATCTCCTCGAGCTGCTGGCCGATGACCTGCTTGAGGCCGCCGGAGGCGGCGATGCCGCCGGCGTGCCGGCCCTCGCCGCCGAAGTAGAACTCCGTCAGCCAGTCGACCCGGCCCAGCTCGCCGTTGGCGATCTCGTCGAGCTCGTTCTCCAGCGAGGCGGTGAAGTCGTAGTCGACGAGCGCGGCGAAGTGCTGCTCGAGCAGGTTCACCACCGCGAAGGCGGTGAAGGAGGGCACCAGCGCGGAGCCCTTCTTCCACACGTACCCGCGGTCCTGGATGGTCTGCATGATCGACGCGTAGGTCGACGGGCGGCCGATCCCGAGCTCCTCGAGCCGGGCGACCAGGCTCGGCTCGGTGTAGCGCGACGGCGGGCTCGTGGTGTGGCCCTTGGGCTCGAGCTCGCGGGTGTCGAGCTGCTGGCCGCGCTCGACGCGGGGCAGCCGCCGCTCGGCGTCGTCGCTGCCGTGCTCGTCGTCGGACCCGGCGGCGCCCTCGTCGCGGGACTCGACGTAGGCGCGCAGGAAGCCGGGGAAGGTGATGGTGCGCCCCGACGCGGTGAACTCGACCCGCTCGTCGGTGGTGCTGCGGCCGGCCAGCCGGATGCTGACGGTCTGCCCGACCGCGTCGGCCATCTGCGAGGCGATGGTGCGCTGCCAGACGAGCTCGTAGAGGCGGAACTCGTCGCGGGCGAGCTGCCCGGCCAGCTGGCCGGGGGTGCGGAAGGAGTCACCGGCCGGGCGGATCGCCTCGTGCGCCTCCTGCGCGCCCTTGGCCTTCTTGCTGTAGCGGCGCGCCTCGGCCGGCACGTAGGCGTCGCCGTAGAGCTCGCGGGCCTGGGTGCGCGCGGCGTTGATCGCCTCGGCGGAGAGGTTGGTCGAGTCGGTCCGCATGTAGGTGATGTGGCCGTTCTCGTACAGCCGCTGGGCCACCCGCATGACCTGAGCCGAGGACCAGCCCAGCTTGCGGCCGGCCTCCATCTGCAGCGTCGAGGTGGTGAACGGCGCGTAGGGGCGGCGCCGGTAGGGCTTCTCGTCGACGCGGCTGACGGTCACCTGGCGGCCCTCGAGCCGGGCGGCCAGCCCGCGGGCGCCGGCCTCGTCGAGGTGGACGACGTCGCCGGTGACCTGGCCGGTGGCGGGGTCGAAGTCGCGGCCGGTGGCCACGCGGCTGTCGTCGACGCTGACCAGGCGGGCGCGCAGCGTCGTCGGCTCGCCCGCGTCAGCACCGGTGCGGCCCGGGACGGCGAAGACGCCGTCGAGGGACCAGTAGTCGGCGGCGGTGAACGCCATCCGCTCGCGCTCCCGCTCGACGACGATGCGGGTGGCCACCGACTGCACGCGGCCGGCCGACAGCTTGGGCAGGACCTTCTTCCACAGGACCGGGCTGACCTCGTAGCCGTAGAGCCGGTCGAGGATGCGGCGGGTCTCCTGCGCGTCGACGAGTGCCGTGTCGAGCTCGCGGGGGTTGGCCACGGCGCGGGCGATGGCCTCCGGAGTGATCTCGTGGAAGACCATCCGGCGGACGGGGACCCGCGGCTTGAGCGTGTCGACCAGGTGCCAGGCGATGGCCTCGCCCTCGCGGTCCTCGTCTGTCGCGAGGTAGACCTCGCTGGCGTCCTTGACCAGCTGCTTGAGCCGGCTCACCTGCTGCTTGCGGTCGGGGCTGACCACGTAGAGCGGCTCGAAGGCGTTGTCGACGTCGACGCCGAGACGGGCCCACGAGGCGCCCTTGTGCTCGGCGGGGACGTCGGCGGCGTTGCGCGGGAGGTCGCGGATGTGGCCGACGCTGGCCTCGACGACGTAGCCGTTGCCCAGGTAGCCGGCGATCTTCCCGGCCTTGGTCGGCGACTCCACGATGACCAGCGGACGACCACCCCCGGCAGCGGCGCCCCGGCGGCGGGCGGGCGTGCTGGTGCCGCCGGCGGTCTCGCCGGCGGTCTGGCCGTTCTTCGTGGTCTTCGTGGGCACGGTGCTCCTGTCGGTGGTGCTGGTCGCGGCAACGCGGTACGCGGTCTCGTCGTCACGCGGTGCGCCCCCTCGGCGGGCCACGGTAGGCCACGACCGCGGAACGCGACCGGCTGGCGACCCCGCGCGGGCGCGCCGTCACCGCGTCCAACGGTGCAGCAGCGCCGCTGTTCCCCGCCTCCCCCGCGCGGGTCCCGGCCCACTCAGTCGGCCTGGCGCTCGCCGGTCACCACCTCGCCGATCGCGCCGACGGTGGGCCGGTCGGGGTCGTAGTACTCCCAGTGCAGGGTGTACGGGTCGACCGGCAGGAGGCTCGCGCCGAAGTCCGGGCGCCACGGGCTGGGGCCGAACCACTCGAGGGTGGAGATCGGGTCCGCCGGGGAGGAGGCGGTGTGGACCTCGGGCGCCTCGAGTCCGGTCGCGTCCTCCTCCTCGATCCCCGGGCTGCCCAGCAGGACGACCGCGTCGGCGTCGAGCAGGCCCGGCCGGTCGGCGGCCTGGTCGACGACCACGGTGCCGTAGCTGTGCGCGACGACGGTGACCCGCGGGTCGCCCGCACGGCCGGGCCCGTTGCCCTTCCGTGCCGCCGCCAGGCCCGCCAGGTCCCCGGCCAGCGCCGCGCCGCCCCGGGCCGCGGCGTCGGCGAAGGCCACGCGCCACGAGCCCGCACCGGCCGGCGGGCGGTAGCCGAACCAGGCGATCGTCGCGACCGAGGCGCCCGGCGCCGCGTCACGGGCGGCGTCCCCCACCGCCTGCGCGTCGTCGCCGAGCGCGTCGAGGTCGTCGGCGACCGTGTTGCCCAGGCCGGGAACGAGCAGCGCGACGTCGTCGGCGGTGTCCGCGTCGCCGTGGACGAGCGCGACCAGGTCGTCGGCCGGTTCGTAGACCCAGAGCTGGACGGTCCGGCCCGCGGCCTCCTCCGCCGCCACCTCCGCGGCGACGGCCAGCGCCACCTCGCGTCCCGGGGCGGAGGGATCGGCCAGCGTCTGGTGGAGGAGGACGCGGTTGACCCGGTCGCGCACCCACGCCGGCAGGCCGTCGAGCCGGCCGAGCTCGGGCGGCGCGGCGGTCAGGAGCTCGTCCCGCGCAGGTCCGGCCAGGCCGCCCCACCAGGCGGCGACCTCGTCGGGGGACGCGTCCGGCGGGGGGAGCACCGCCGGGACGCGGAAGGCACCGGCGGCGCCGGCCGCCGCGGAGAGGGCCGCGAAGCCCGCCGGGGCCGCGCCCCCGACGACGCCCACCGTGGCCAGCGGGCCGGCCGAGTCGGCCGCGTGCGTGGCGGCCCGGGCGGCGGCCCGGAGGGCGTCGGCCGCGGTCCCGGCGACCCGCTCCGCCGCGGCCGCCCGCTCGGCGATCGCCGCGTAGTGGTCGGCCACCGCCTCCGGTGTCGCGCCGGCGGCCGGTGGCGCCGCCGCGGGGACCACCACCCCGCCCGCCTCGTCGACGGTCACCCCGAGAGCCGCCGCCTCGGCCAGCGCCTGCTCGGCGAGCTCCTGGGCGGTGCGCGCCTCGCGGGCGGTGTCCTCCAGCCGGACCAGCGAGGCCACCAGCGCGCCGGTCACCGCCGTGACCACGGCCGACACCTCGCCCAGTGCCAGCGCGGCGGCCTGCCCGGCGTCCCCGGACCAGCACTCGGCCTCCCGCAGGGCCCGCCCGACGGCCTCCATGCGCCCCCGCCACGGAGGCAGCCGCTCGGTGACCGCCTCGAGCGTCCAGACCGCGCCGTCGAGCAGGGCGACGTCCCACGCGGCGACCGCCGTGAGGCCCGGGGCGCTCACCGGGTGCCCACGGGCAGCGCCGCCCGGGCGGCCAGCACGCGGTCGGAGACGGCGGCGTCGGCGAGCCGGTAGGACCGCACCGCCTCGAGCAGCGCGGTGGACGCCGCCCGCGCCCCGGCGACGAGGTCGGCGACGAGCACCGCCCACAGCTGCCCGGTCGCGCCGGCCTGGTCGGACACCTCGCCCGGCGCCGCCGTCGCCAGCGAGACGGCGGTGGAGCCGCACAGGTCGGCGTCGTCGGACAGCTCGGCGGCGAGTGCGGCGAGCTCCTCGCCCAGCGCCTGGACGGCGTCGAGCTGGATGGCGATCGGTGCGGACAACGGCCCTCCCGGCGTCGGCGCCGGGCCACGGTGGTCCGGCGCCGCGGACGCTAGGGCCGCACCGCGCCCGGACCGGTCCCGTCGTCCACAGCCGGCCGGCCGTCCACAACCGCCGCCGCGGGCCCCCGCCCGGCGCCAGGCCGGGCGGAGGCTCGCGGGGTGGGCTCAGGTGGCGGAGGTGGAGAGCGTGTCCGCGGGCTCCTCGCTCGCGCCGCCGACGACGACCGAGCGGCGCTTGGACACGATGACGGCACCGATGACCACCGCCGCGGCGGCCCCGGCGATGAGCAGCCGCACCGTGGTGTTGGCGTCGTCGCCGACCGACAGCGTGACGACCGCCGGCGCGATGAGCAGCGCGACGAGGTTCATCACCTTGAGCAGCGGGTTGATCGCGGGGCCCGCGGTGTCCTTGAACGGGTCGCCGACGGTGTCGCCGATGACGGTCGCCGCGTGCGCCTCGCTGCCCTTCCCGCCGTAGGCGCCGTCCTCCACCATCTTCTTGGCGTTGTCCCAGGCGCCGCCGGAGTTGGCGAGGAACACGGCCATCAGCGTGCCGGTGGCGATGGCGCCGACGAGGTAGGCCGCGAGCGGGCCGAAGCCCAGCCCGAAGCCGACCGCGACGGGGGCGAGGACGGCGAGCAGGCCGGGGGTGGCCAGTTCGCGCAGCGAGTCCTTGGTGCAGATGTCGACCACGGCGGAGTAGTCGGGCCGCTCGCTGTAGTCCATGATCCCGGGCCGCGTGCGGAACTGCTCCCGGACCTCGAACACGACCCGCCCGGCGGCGCGGGAGACGGCGCTGATGGCAAGGCCGGAGAAGAGGAAGACGACCGCCGCCCCGATGATCGCGCCGACGACGTTGTCCGGCTCGACCAGGCTGAACGCCTGCGCCAGGTCGACGTCGCCGAGCGCCGTGCGGACCTGCTCGTTGTAGGACCCGAACAGCGCCGTCGCGGCCAGGACGGCGGTGGCGATGGCGATGCCCTTGGTGATGGCCTTCGTGGTGTTGCCGACCGCGTCGAGGTCGGTGAGGACGCGCGCGCCCTCCTCGTCGATGTCGCCGGACATCTCGGCGATGCCCTGGGCGTTGTCGCTGACCGGCCCGAAGGTGTCCATCGAGACGATGACGCCGGCGGTGGTGAGCAGGCCGCAGCCGGCCAGGGCGACGGCGTACAGCGCGGCACCGCCGCCGATGAGGAAGGCACCGTAGACCGCGCCGCCGATGAGCAGGGCGGCGTAGACCGCCGACTCCAGGCCCAGCGAGATGCCCGACAGGACGACGGTCGCCGCGCCGGTGAGCGAGCTGCGGCCGATGTCGCGGACCGGCTTGCGCGAGGTCTCGGTGAAGTAGCCGGTCAGCTGCTGGATGGCGGCGGCCAGGACGATGCCGATGAGGACGGACACGAAGCCGAGGACCTGCGGGTTGACCACGGAGTCGGGGACGTCGGCCACGCCCGGCAGCACGGTGAAGGCCGCAACGACGACGAGCACGAGGGAGACCACCGCGGAGGTGAAGAAGCCGCGGTTGATCGGCGCCAGGCCGCTGGAGTCGTTCTTGCCGGGGTTGCTGGCGAGGATCCCGACGACGGAGGCCAGCACGCCGATGGCGGCCACGACGATCGGGAACACCATGCCGTCGGCGCCGAAGAAGACCTGTCCCAGGATCAGCGCGGCGACCAACGTGACGGCGTAGGACTCGAACAGGTCCGCGGCCATGCCGGCGCAGTCACCCACGTTGTCGCCCACGTTGTCGGCGATGGTCGCGGCGTTGCGCGGGTCGTCCTCGGGGATGCCGGCCTCGACCTTGCCGACGAGGTCGGCGCCGACGTCGGCGGCCTTGGTGAAGATGCCCCCGCCGACGCGCATGAACATGGCCAGCAGGGCGCCGCCGAAGGCGAAGCCCTCGAGGACGACCGGGGCGGTCTCGTCGAAGAGCAGCAGCGCCAGGGAGGCGCCGAACAGGCCCAGGCCGACCGTGATCATCCCGCACACGCCGCCGGTCCGGTACGCGATGCGGAAGGACGGCCGATAGCCGCCGCTCTGGGCGGCGGCCGCGACCCGGACGTTGCCGCGCGTGGCCAGCGTCATCCCGATGAAGCCGACGGTCGCGGAGAACAGCGCGCCGACGAGGAAGAAGACGGCCCGGGCCAGCCGCGTGCCCCAGCCGCCCTCGGAGACCGGGAGCACCAGCAGGAGCAGGAAGACGATGACGGCGAAGACCGCGAGGGTGCGGAACTGCCGCCTCAGGTAGGCCCCGGCCCCCTCCTGCACGGCCTGGGCGATCTCGCGCATGCGGACGGTGCCCTGGTCCGTGGCCAGGACGGCACGCACGAGGGACCAGGCGAAGACGAGCGCAGCCAGCGAGACGACGAGGGCTGCCGTCACGAGGACGACGTCCCCGCCGGAGAGATCATTGTCCGGCATCAGTACCTCCCAGCGGTCGGCTGCCGCCGGGCGGCTCGCGTCCCCGGTCGGCGGAGAGCACGTCGGCGAGCGGGACCGCCCGGCGACGCCGCGCCACTGTAAGCGAGATCACACCTCTCGTCTGCCCCCTCCGGCGGATGCGCAGGCGGAGGCCGCGACGGGCCAGCGGCGGGTTGCCCCCGGATGTGACAGTGGTGGGGTGACCACGCTCCACCCGGTCCGGCCGGCTGCTCCCCCATCCGGCCGTGAGGGGTCATCGGGGGGTGACGTGTCCCGGGAGACGCCGGCCGGCAGTGCGCCGGCCGTCCACGGGGCGGCCGCCGGGCACGGGTCGGCCGTGCCGCCGGCGGGCAGCGTGCCGCCGGGGGCGGAGCTGCTCGAGGACCTGCTGGCAGGCACCGCCGAGGAGGAGTCCCCGGTCACCCACGTGCACCGGCTCGCGGTGCGGCGGAGCCGGACCCTGCCGTGGCCGGAGTGGGTCGACCCGGCGCTGCGCGAGCGGCTGGAACAGCAGGGCGTGGCTGAGCCGTGGCGGCACCAGGTCGAGGCCGCGCAGCTCGCCCGCGCGGGCACCTCGGTCGTGGTGGCCACGGGCACCGCGTCGGGCAAGTCGCTGGCCTACCAGCTGCCGGCGCTCACCCGGCTCGTGGAGGACCCGCGCGCCTGCGTCCTCTACCTCGCCCCGACCAAGGCCCTGGCCCGCGACCAGCTGGCCTCGGTGGCCGCGCTCGCCGACCCGTCGGTGCGGCCGGCGGCCTACGACGGCGACACCCCCGCCGAGGAGCGCGACTGGGTGCGCCGCCACTCGCGGTGGATCGTCACCAACCCGGACATGCTGCACCGCGGCGTGCTGCCGGCCCACCAGCGCTGGTCGTCGACCCTGCGCAGGCTGGCCTACGTCGTCATCGACGAGTGCCACGCCTACCGCGGGGTGTTCGGCTCGCACGTCGGGCACGTGCTGCGCCGGCTGCGCCGCATCTGCCGCCGCTACGGCGCCGACCCGGTGTTCGTGCTGGCCTCGGCGACCGTGGCCGAGCCGGCCGCGGCGGCGACCCGGCTGGTCGGGGCGCCGGTCGTCGCCGTCACAGACGACGGCTCGCCGCGCCCGGGTGCCACGTTCGCGCTGTGGGAGCCGCCGCTGACCGAGCACACCGGTGAGCACGGTGCGCCGCTGCGCCGGTCGGCCGCCGCGGACACCGCCGGGCTGCTGGCCGACCTGGTCGAGCGCGGCGCGCGCACCCTGGCGTTCGTCCGGTCGCGGCGCAGCGCCGAGACGGTGGCCGAGCAGGCCCGCCGGCTGCTGGCCGACCGCGGCCGCGGCGACCTCGTCCGGCGGGTCGACTCCTACCGGGGCGGTTACCTGCCCGAGGAGCGCCGCGAGCTCGAGCGGGCGCTGTCCGCGGGCGACCTGCTCGGGGTCGCGACCACCAACGCCCTCGAGCTCGGCATCGACATCGCCGGTCTCGACGCCGTGGTGCTGGCCGGCTACCCGGGGACGCTGGCCTCCCTGTGGCAGCAGGCCGGCCGGGCCGGGCGCGCGCAGCGCGAGTCGCTCGTCGTCTTCGTCGCCCGCGACGACCCGCTGGACCACTACCTGGCCCACCACCCGCGCGCGGTCTTCGGCCGGCCGGTCGAGGCCACCGTCACCGACCCCGCCAACCCCTACGTCCTCGGCCCGCAGCTGTGCTCCGCGGCCGCCGAGCTCCCGCTGACGCCCGAGGACCTGCCCGACTTCGGCGGCCCCGTGGCCGAGGCCCGGCTGGAGGAGCTCGTCGCCGCCGGCGACCTGCGGCGGCGCCCGGCCGGCTGGTACTGGGCCGGCCGTGGGCGTCCCGACGTCGACATCCGCGGCAGCGGCGGCGAGCCCGTGGCGATCATCGAGGGCGACACCGGACGGCTACTGGGCACCGTCGACGGCGGCGCGGCCCACTCGACCGTGCACACCGGCGCGCTCTACGTGCACCGCGGCGACACCTTCGTCGTCGACGAGTTCGACCCCGACGACGCCTGCGCCGTCGTGCACGCCGAGAGCCCGGAGTGGACGACCGTGGCCCGCGACGTCACCGACCTCTCGATCGTCGACGTCGAGCGGACCCGCCGGCTGGGCACGGTCACCGCGCACACCGGCGTCGTCGACGTGACCAACCAGGTCGTGGCCTACCAGCGGCGGCGGGCCGGCACCGGCGAGGTGCTCGCGGAGTTCCCGCTGGACCTGCCCGCCCGCCAGCTCCGCACCCGCGCGGTGTGGCTGACCCTCGACGCCGACGCGGTGGCCCGCGCGGACGTCGACGACCTGGCACTGCCCGGCTCGCTGCACGCCGCCGAGCACGCCGCCATCGGGATCCTGCCGCTGCTGGCCACCTGCGACCGCTGGGACCTCGGCGGGCTGTCGACCGCGCTGCACCCCGACACCGGCACCGCGACGGTGTTCGTCTACGACGGGCACCCGGGTGGCGCGGGCTTCGCCGAGCGCGGGTACGCCGCGCTGCGGCGGTGGCTGCGGGCCACCCGGGCCACCGTGGCCAGCTGCGAGTGCGAGAGCGGCTGCCCGTCCTGCGTGCAGTCGCCCAAGTGCGGCAACGGCAACGACCCGCTGGACAAGGCCGGCGCGGTGCGCGTGCTCGACGTCGTCCTCGACGAGCTGGCCGCCGCGGAGGGCGCGGGGGACGACGAGGACGGCGACGGGGCCGACGGCGGGACCGGCACCGCGCACGTCATGCCGACCGGTCCGGTCCGCGGCCTGCTGCGCCGGCCCGGCGTCGGACGGCCCCCCACCCGGCCGGAGGCCGAGGCCGGGGACCCGCCGGCCCCCGAGGGACCCGCCGACGCGGGCGGCGGGTACGTCGAGGACGACCTGGTCTTCTGAGCCCTCCGGCGGCACCGGCCCGGCTCGGGCGAGGCCCTGCGCCCGGCGGGTGCCCAGCGGCCCGAGCGGGACGGTGACCGCCACCCGCACGTCGACGACCGCGCCCTCGCCGACCGTGCACCCGGTGAGGACCGCGCCGTTGGCCTCGGCGACCTGCGCGGCGGCCGAGCACTCGGCCGGGTCCCCGGCGACCGCCCGGGCCGCGGCAGCGAGCGCCGCCAGATCGGCGGCGGACCCGGCCCGGTGGCGGGCGACGGCGGCCGCGCCGACCAGGACCGCCGCGAGCCCGACGACCGCGAGCACACCGGCCAGCGCCACCGTCCAGACCGTCGCCGACCCGCGCTCGCCGGCCTCCCCGCGCCAGCTCATCCCGGCTCCACACCGGGCTCCAGGCGTGCGACAGCGCTCGCCCCGACCCCGACCGCCGGCCCGACGCCCAGCGGCGGCACCCGAGCGCTGACGGTGACCCGCACCTCCCCGCCCGCCACGGCCACCGCGGTCACCGCCCCCGCGGGAGCCGCGCGTGCCGCCAGCGCGCGCACCTGCGCCACGTCCTCGCCGCGGGCCGCCGCGCGGGCGCCCTCGCGCGCCGCGTCCACGCAGCGCAGGTGGGCCCCGACCACCACGACGGCGGACACCACGGCGGCGAGCACGAGCAGCAGCACCGGCAGCACGACGGCGGTCTCGGCGGTGACCATGCCCGCCTCCTGCCGCTCGCCCCGGGGTCGGCGGGGAGTCAGGACAGGACCCCGAGGGCGGAGTCGACCAGGTCGCCCAGCGCGGTGACGACCGAGCCGCCGGTCACCACGCGGTAGAGGACCGCGGCGAAGGCGCAGGCCGCCACGGTCCCGACGGCGTACTCGGCGGTGCTCATGCCCGCCTCGGCGGTGGCGAGGGCCCGCGCCCACCGGCGTCGCAGCCGGCCGGGCCCCCGGGCCGCCGGGGCACTGATGGCGGGGACGTCAGGGCTGGGGTGGTCGGCGGTCACGGGCTCCTCCTCGGGTCGTCGGCCCCGGACGCGGGGCGCACCCCGACCCTCGCCGCCGCGGGCCGGCGGACCGGCGTCCGCGGACCGGCTGTGGACGACGGGCGCCCTGTGGACGGCGCGACGCCGGCTGTCGGCCCTTCCGCTTCAGCTGGGCCCCTCAGGTGCCGTATCAGCCATGAGGTGGCGCGGCCGCACCACCCAGGCGGCGGGAGGAGGACCCGTGGCACATCCCGACCGCCCCGAGGGCCGGCCGCTCGTGCTCGCCGGTTACGCCGTCGCCTTCGCCGCGGCCGCCGTTCTCTTCGGCTTCGACCGGACGCTGGGCGTCGTCGCCGGCGCCCTCAACGTGGTGTTCGGCATCTACTTCTGCCGGCACCTCGCCTTCGCCGTCGCCGCAGCCCGCTGGGCCGAGCGCGACCTGCTCGCCGCCGACGTCGGCCTGGACACCTACACGCCGCCGGTCGCGGTGCTGGTCGGCTGCAAGAACGAGGAGCTCGTCGTCGACGGGATGGTCTCCGCGCTGCTGGCGCTGGACTACCCGGCCGACCGGCTCACCCTCGTCGTCGTCGACGACGGCTCCGACGACTCGACCGGCCCGAAGCTCGACGCCTGGGCGGCGCAGGAGCCGCGGCTGCGCGTGCTGCACCGCCCGCCGGGTGCCGGCGGGGGCAAGTCCGGCGCGCTCAACGAGGCCCTCGCGCTGGTGGACGCCGAGATCGTGCTGGTCTTCGACGCCGACCACGAGCCCGAGCCGTCGTCGCTGCGCCGGCTGGTGCGGCACTTCCGCGACCCGGTGGTCGGCGCGGTCATGGGCCGGTGCGTCATCCGCAACGGCAAGGACTCGGCCATGGCCGGGACGGTCTTCGTCGACTACCTCTCCGGCTACCTGGTCAACGAGTACGGCCGGCAGGCGCTGTTCGAGCTGCCCGCCTACGGCGGCGCCAACTGCGCGGTCCGCATGAGCACCCTGCGGGCGCTCGGCGGCTGGAACCCCGAGACCGTCACCGAGGACACCGACCTCACCCTGCGCGTGCTCATGGCCGGGCAGCGGGTGCGCTACGACGTCTCCGCGATCGACTTCGAGGAGGCGGTGGTCAGCGCCCAGCGCTTCTGGAAGCAGCGCTACCGCTGGGCCCGCGGGCACCAGAAGTGCCTGCGCGACTACTGGTGGCCGCTCATGCGCACGCCGTACCTCTCCCCGGTGGAGAAGGTCGAGACGTCCCTGTTCCTCGCCGTCTACCACGTGCCGATGCTGTCCGGGCTCGGGCTGCTGCTCACCGTCCTGCGCGCCTTCGGCGTCGGGGACCTGCCGATCGTCGGGCTGCTCCCGCTGTCGATGCTGCTGTTCATCGGCCCGCTGGCCGAGCTGTGCGTCGGCCTGCTGGTCGGCCGGGTGGAGCGCCGCTCGGCCTGGCGGCTGCTCGGCTTCCTGCCCGCGTTCGCCCTGTCGATCTGGATCACCTCCCGCGCCTACGTCGACGGGATGCTCGGGCGTCCCTACAGCTGGGTGAAGACGACGCGGTCGGGCGCCACCTCGACCGTGCGGCCGGCCGCGCCCGCCCCGGTGCCCGCCGTCCCGGTGTCCGCTCCGTCCGGCAGCCGGCCGCGCTCCTTCGCCGTCCCGCCCGGGGAGGAGCGGTGAGCGCCGCCGGCCTCGCGCTGCCCCCGGCCCGCCGCCGGCCCTGGCGCGGGTCCACGCGGCGGCTGCTGCCGGTCCTGCTCGACCTCGCGGTCGCCGCGGCGATCTGCGTCCTGGGCTTCCGCTACCTGTCCGGCCCGCTGCAGGTGCTGGAGGCGGCCGGGGTCGCCCGGGTGCTCGGCTGGATCGCGCCGGGACAGGCGTCGGGCGTGCTCCCGCAGCACGTCCTGATCTTCCCCGACGGCGGCGGGATCATCGACGCGGTCGTGACGGCGTCGTGCTCCTCGGTGCTGTCGGTGCTCGGGCTCACCGCACTGACCGCCGTCGTCCTGCGCAGCCGCAAGCTGCACGCCGTCGGTGGCCTGGTCGTGGCCGTCGGCGCCCTGCTGGTCCTCAACCACGGCCGGCTGCTGCTCTCGGCCTGGGCGGGCCTGCAGTGGGGCGAGGGCGCCCTCGTCCTCTTCCACGACTGGGTCGGCACGGTGTGGAACCTGGTCGCCACCCTGGGGGGCTTCCTGCTCATGGTCTGGGTCACGCTGCCGGCGCTCGAGCGGGCCGAGCAGGACGTCGCGGGCCGGCACACCGCCCGCCGGCCCGACAGCTGGGCCCGTCCCGGCCTGGGCTACCGCGCGCCCGAGGGCGACGAGGCACAGGGCCGCCGGCGGCGCACCACCGTGACCGGGCTGCTGCACCGCCACGTGCTCCCGCGCCGGCTCTCGGGCTGGCTGGCCGCCCGCCGCGAGGCCGCCCGCGTGGACTACCGGCTCGGCCACCTCCCCCCGGACCGCCGGGCCGACCGCATCCGCGAGCTGGCCGCCGACGGACTGGGGGCGCACAGCGCCTCGCTGGTGGCCGTGGCCACCTACGAGACCGATCCGGCCGTGCTGGACTGCCTCGCCGAGTGCGTCGCCGCCCGGCAGTGGGAGCCGGTCACCGACGCCCGCGTCTCCGCGCTGCGCCTGTGGGCCCGGGGCTGGCTGCTCGCCCGGCCCGCCGTCGACCGGGACGAGGCCGCCCGGACGGGGACCGCGCCGCAGCCGACGGTCCCGGTCGCCCGGATCGCGGTCCCGCCGGCCGTGCCCCGGTCCGCTGAGCCCCCGCCCGCAGCGCCGTCGCCGAGCACGGCCGCCCCGCACCCCGCCACGTTCGCCCGCCCGCACGACTCGGAGACGCCCCGGTGACCTCGACCCTGCACCCCGCGCCCACTCCCCCGTCCGAGGACACCGGCGCCGGTCGCGCGGCCGTGCTCGTCACCGGCGCGGGCGGCCCGGCCGGCGTCGCGGTCGTCCGCCGCCTGGTCGCCCTCGGGCACCGCGTGGTCGGCGTCGACGCCGACTGGTCGGCCGCCGGCTGCGCCCTGGCCACGGTCGGCGCGGTCGTCCCGCGCGCGGACCACGTGCGCTTCGTCGACGCCCTGGTCTCCCTGGCGACGGCGCACGGCGTCGACGCGCTGATCGGCACGGTGGCCGAGGAGCTCCCCGCCCTGGCCGCCGGGGCGTCGCCGCTGGCCGCGGCCGGCGTCGCCACCTGGCTGCCGTCGGTGAACAGCGTGGAGCTGTGCTGCGACAAGGCCGCCTTCGCCCGGACGCTGCGCGACGCCGGGGTCCCCCACCCGGCCACCACCGGGACGGCCGCGGGGCTGGCCGCCGTCCCTGGGCCCTGGGTGGTCAAGCCGCGGGCCGGCCGCGGGAGCCGCGGGGTGCGCCTGCTCGACAGCCGGTCCGCGGTCGCCGAGGCCCTCAACGAGGACGCCGCGCTGATCGCGCAGACCCGGCTTCCGGGGCGCGAGTTCACCGCCGACGCCCTGGTCGGCCGCGACGGCGGCCTGCTCACCGTGGTGCCGCGCTGGCGCGACGACACGAAGGCGGGGATCTCGGTCAAGGGCACCACCTTCGACTCCCCCGCCGTCACCGACGTGGTCGCGGCGGCCCTCGAGGCGGTGCGGCTGACCGGCCCGGCGAACGTGCAGGGCTTCGTGGCCGACGACGGCCGGGCGACCGTCGTGGAGATCAACCCGCGCTTCTCGGGCGGGCTGCCGCTGACGCTGGCCGCCGGCGCCGACGTCGTCAGCGCCTACCTCCGGGGCATCCGGGAGCCGCAGGCCGCGCTGCCGCACCTGTGGTTCACGCCCGGCGTGCGGATGAGCCGCTACTTCGCCGAGACCTACACCGGGCCGGACGGCGCACCGGTGGCCGACCCCTCCGTCGCACGGGCGGTGTCCGCATGAGCCGCAGCCGGCACGTCCTCGTCCCCTTCGGCACCCGGCCGGAGGTGGTCAAGCTCGCCCCCGTCGTGGCGGCGCTGACCGCCGCCGGGCACCGGGTCGACGTCGTCGACACCGGGCAGCACACCGACCCCGCCCTCTCCACGCGGCTGCAGGAGACCCTCGGCCTGGCGCCGACGTGGCGCTTCGCGCTCCCGGCCGGGGACCCCGCCGCACGGCACGGCGCGCTGCACGCCGACGCCGCCGGCGCGGTGGCCCGCTCCCGCCCGGACGTCGTGCTGGCCCTCGGTGACACCAACACCGTGCCCGCCTACGCCCTGGCCGCGCGGGGCGCCGGCGTGCCCTTCGCCCACCTGGAGGCCGGGCTGCGCAGCCTCAACCCGCGCAGCGTCGAGGAGGTCAACCGGCGGGTGGCCGCGGCCGTGGCCGCGTTGCACCTCGCCCCGACCCGGCGGGCCGCGGCGTTCCTCGCCGCCGAGGGCGTCCCTGCCGAGCGGGTGTTCGTCGTCGGCAACCCGGTGGTGGACACGCTCGTGGCCCGCGGCATCCGGCCGGTGCCGGTGGCGCAGCGGCGCGGCGTCCTGGTGACCGCCCACCGCCCCACCAACGTCGACGACCCGGTGCGGCTCGAGCGGCTGGTGGGCGTGGTGCGCGCGCTGGCCGACCAGGTCGGGCCGGTGACCTTCCCGGTGCACCCGCGCACCGCCGCCCGGCTCGCCGCCGCCGGTCTCGACGCCGAGCTCGAGCACCCGGCGATCACGCGCAGCGGCCCGGTGGACTACGACGCCCTGCTGGCCGCGCTCGCCTCCGCGCGCCTCGCGGTCACCGACTCCGGCGGCATCCAGGAGGAGGCCGCCTACCTCGGGGTCCCCGTGGTCGTGCTGCGTGGGTCGACGCCGCGGTGGGAGGGCGTCGAGGCCGGGACCACGACCCTGGCGGGCCTGGCCGACGACTGCGCGGCCGATGCCGTCCTGGCCGCCGCCGCGGCGCACACCGGAGCCGAGGGCCAGGCCCGCGCCGCCGGGCTGCCCTGCCCCTACGGCGACGGCACGACCGGGCCGCAGGTGGCCGCCGTCCTCGCCGACGAGGCGACCGACGCCCTGCTGGCCCTCGACGAGCCGGACTTCACCGACGGCCGGCTCCCGTGGTGAGCGCCGCCCCTCCCTGGGACGGCCTCCCGCCCCTGGCCGTGGTCGTCGACCTCGACGACACCCTCTACCCGCAGGCCGCCTACCTCGCCGCGGCGGCGGCCGACGTCGGGACCGCCGCCGCGTCGGCCGGCCTGGACGGTCCCGCGGTGCACGCGGCGCTGGTCGCGGAGCTCGCGGCCGGGTCCGACACCGGCGGCACCATCGACCGCGCGCTGCTGGCCACCGGCGTGCCGGCCGCCGACCTCCCCCGCCACGTCCCCCCGCTGGTCGCCGCCTTCACCGCCTGCGCACCCGACCGGCTCGAGCCCTACCCGGGCGTGCGCGAGGCCCTCGCGACGCTGGCCGCCGCGGTCCCCGTGGGCTGCCTGACCGACGGCAACCCGGTCATCCAGCAGGCGAAGCTCGCCGCGACCGGCCTCGCTCCACTGCTCGGGGAGGTCCTGGTCACCGACACGCTCGGTGGGCGGGCGGCGCGCAAGCCCGCGCCCGCGGGACTGGTCGAGCTGGCCGCGCGGCTCGGCGTGCCCGCCGACCGCGTGCTGGTCATCGGCGACCGCCCGGGCAAGGACGTCGCCGTCGCGGCCGCGGTGGGCGCCCGGGCGATCCGCGTCCGGCAGGGCGAGTACGCGACCGTGCCGGACGTCCCCGCGCCGTGGGCGGTGACCGCCTCGTTCCCGGAGGCCGCCGCACTGGCACGGGGCCTCGTGCGCGCCGCCGTCCCCGCGGCCGGCTGAGCAGGCGCGTTCCCTCCTGCGGGTGATCCCGGCGGCGGCCACCTGCACCGGCCCGTCCCGCCGTCCGATGCCCCTTCGGTGGGGCGGAGTGCGCCCCGGTCCGGAAGGGGTTGCACATGGCAGGCAGGACGCGGCGGCGCAGGGCGCCGCTCGGGGCGCGGCTGGCGGTGATCGCCGGGATCGTGCTGTCCGTGGTGCTGCTGACGCCCGGCGCGGCCAGCGCCCACTACGGCTGGATCCGGCCGGTGGTCACCTGCGTGACCCCCGTCCAGGGCGGGTCGTGGACGGCGGTGTTCGGCTACACCAACACGACGTCGTCCACGCTCACGGTCAACCGCGGCAGCCTCAACGACATGACGCCCGACCAGTTCGACGGCAAGCAGGTCACCCACTTCTCGCCGGGGACCCGCCAGGGCGTCTTCTCCGTCTCGGTGCCGGCGTCGATCACGACCGTCCAGTGGCAGGTCTACGGCGTCTACGGCATCGCCCGGCGCGACAGCAGCACCCGGTGCCCGTCCTCGACCGAGCTGCCGGCCGACGGCAACGGCATGGGCGTCGTCATCGCCCTGGCCGCCGCCGGCGCGGTCGGTGGCACCTCGGTGTACGTCTCGCGGCGGCGCCGCGACCGCGGGGCCCCGGTCCCGACCGAGGGCTGAAAGGTCGTACACGACCGGACCTCCCCCCACAGAGGGAGGTCCGGTCGCCGCACTGGAGGGCGCCGCACGCGGCGCCGATGGACAGGTGTCGGGCGGGAGGCCGCCCCTGACGGGGAGAGGACGGCGGCCATGGACGGCGCGACGACGAGGACCGCGGGACGCAGCGTCCTGGCCATCGGGGCGCACCCCGACGACGTCGAGCTCGGCTGCGGCGCGACGCTGATGGCGCACGTCGCCGCCGGCGACACGGTGACCGTGCTGGTCATGACCGGCGGCGAGAACGGCCCCGGCGACGACCGCCAGGTGGCCGGCCGGCGCGCCGAGCAGCAGCGGGCGGCCGAGCTGATCGGCGCGCGACTGGTGTGGGGCGGCCTGCGCGACTGCGAGGTCGTGGCCGACTCGGCGACCGTCCGCCGCATCGAGCAGGTGCTGCAGGACACCGCCGCCGACCTCGTCTACGTGCACGCCCCTGACGACAGCCACCAGGACCACCGCGCCATCGCCGCCGCCACCCTCGGCGCGGCCCGGCGCCTGCCGCGGGTCCTGCACTACCAGAGCCCCTCGACACTGACCTTCACACCGAGCGTCTTCGTCGACGTCACCGCCTTCCTGGCCGGCAAGCTCGACGCCCTGGCCGCGCACGCCTCGCAGGTGGAGCGCTCGGCGATGGTCGAGCCCGACGCCGTGGTCGCCTCCGCGCGGCACTGGGGAGCGCAGGCGCGCATCGGCTACGCCGAGGCCTTCCAGCCCACCCGCATGGTGCTCGACCTCGCCCCCGCTCCCCGGCCGGTGCCCGCCTCGGTCCCGGCCTCGTGGTCGCTGGTGCCGGCGCACACCGCGTCGATGCCGGCCCGCGGCCGCTGACCTCGCGCCGGGCGGCGCCTCACCAGGACCCGCACCACTGCAAGACCGCGTCACCGGAACACCTGCCCGGCGATACCGATGACCATCGGCGCGATCCCCAGGCACACGAAGGCCGGCAGGAAGCACAGCCCCAGCGGCGCCAGCACCCACACTCCCGCTCGCCGCACGCCCGCCTCGGCGCGGCTGCGGGCGGCCGCGCGTGCCTCCGCGGCGAGGACCCGCAGCGCCGGTGCCGCGGCGGCTCCGGACTCCCCCGCCCGCACCAGGACCCGGCCCAGCCCGGCGAGCTCCGGCGGAGCGTCGTGCCAGGCCGTGCGGGGGGCCGCGCCCAGCCGCAGCCGGCCGGCGACGGCGGCCAGCGCGTCCCCCAGCGGCCCGGGCAGGGCGGAGGCGACGGCGCCCAGCGCTCCGCCCACCGTGAGCCCGGCGGCCAGACAGACCCCCAGCAGGTCGCAGGCGACGGGCAGCTCCTCGGCCGGGAGCGAAGCGGCGGAGCCGTCACCGGGGACCCGCCGCAGCCACCGGTCGGCGAGCACCCCCATCACCGCACCGAGCGCCACCCCGGTCCCGCCGCCGAGCAGCAGCGCCACGGCCAGGCCGGCGAGCACCGGCAGCACGAGGCGCCGGCCCGGCCCGGACGTCCCGGTCCTCCGCACCGCCGGCGGCACGCCCACCGCCCGCAGCCGGGCGCTGCGGGCCGCGACCGGGGACGGCCAGGCGACCAGCGCACCGGCGACGGCCAGCAACGCGGCGGCCTCGGTCACCGCAGCGCCCGGCGCACCAGCCACGCCGACCAGGCCAGACCGGTCGCCTCCAGGGCGACCCCGGCGACGAGCAGGACCTGGCCGACGGGAGTGGTGGTGAGCACGGTCCACGGACGGGCGCCGATGCCTCCGCCCATCGCGAGCGCCAGCAGGGGCAGGCCCGCCAGCAGTGCGGCGCTCGCCCGCGGGCCGGCGGTCACCGAGCCCAGTTCCTCCCGCTGACGTCTCCGGGCGCGCAGGTCGTCCTCGACCGCACCGGCGACGGCTGCGAGAGAGCACCCGGTGCGGTTGCTGAGCCGCACGGCCGCCGCGAGCCGCTCGAGCGCCCGCTCCAGCTCCGAGGAGCCTCCCGCCGGGAGTGCGTCCGGTGCGCGGAGCGCGCGGGCGAGCCCCCGGGCCGCGTCGGCGTCGGGGACGACCGCGACGGCCGACGCGGTGGCCGCCGCGAGCGGTCGGCCGCTGCGCAGCTCGGCGGCCAGCGCGGCCAGGGCGTCGGCGAGGACGTCGAGGACCTGCTCGTCCCGGCGGCGGTCGCTCTGCCGGAGCACGGTCCGGGCCGCTCCGACGCTCACCGCGGCCGCGAGGACGGCCACCAGCGGCGGGCCGGCCAGCGCTCCGGCGGCCAGCCCCGCGGCGCCGGCGAGCAGCGGCCAGGCGGCCGGGGCGCCGGCCACGGACCGCACCGCCGTCCCCCGCGACCGGCCCACGAGCCGCCGCAGCCGCTCGCGCCGCCGCGCCGCCCCGCCCGGCCAGGCCAGCAGCGCGAGGGCGCCGGCCAGCAGCGCCCCGGTCACGCCGCACTCCCCTCGAGCAGGCCGGCCAGCCGTTCCGCGCCCGGGCACGGACCACCGTCGGCCCGCCAGCCGGCATCGACGGCGACCAGGTCGCCGTCGCGTCGCACCACCCCGATCTCGGCCACCTGCCGGCCGCCCGGGGTGCGCCGGAGGTGGACGACGACGGCGAGCGCGGCCGCGGCCTGGCTGTGCACCGCCCGCCGGTCCAGGCCCGCCGCCACACCCAGCGCCTCCAGCCGGGCCGGCACCCCCCCCGGCCGGTTGGCGTGCAGGGTGCCGCAGCCGCCGTCGTGCCCCGTGTTGAGCGCGGCCAGCAGGTCGGTGACCTCGGCGCCGCGCACCTCGCCGACGACCAGCCGGTCCGGCCGCATCCGCAGCGCCTGGCGCACCAGGTCGCGCAGGGTGACCTGCCCGGCGCCCTCCACGTTCGGCGGCCGGGTGAGCAGCCGGACGACGTGCGGGTGCGCCGGGGTCAGCTCCGGGGCGTCCTCGCAGAGCACCACCCGCTCGCCCGGCGGCACCTCCCCCAGCAGGGCCGAGAGCAGCGTCGTCTTGCCCGATCCGGTGCCGCCGGTGACCAGGAAGGCCAGCCGCCGACGCACGACCGCCCGCAGCAGCGCCTCCGACGCCCCCGGCAGCGTGCCGCGCGCGGCGAGGCCGGCCAGGTCCAGCGAGCACCGGCGCAGCACCCGCAGCGACAGGCAGGTGCCCCTCCCCGACACCGGTGGCAGCACCGCGTGCAGCCGGGTGCCGTCGGGCAGGCCGGCGTCGACCCACGGCGCGGCGTCGTCGAGCCGGCGGCCGGCGCTGGCGGCCAGCCGCACCGCCAGGCGGCGGACGGCGTCCTCGTCGGGGAAGCGCACGTCCGCCGGCTCCAGGCCGCTCCCCCGGTCCACCCACACCTCGCCGGGGCCGTTGACCAGCACGTCGGTGACACCGGGCGCCCGCAGCAGCGGCTCCAGCGGCCCGGCGCCGGCCAGCTCGGACACCGCGTCGCGCACCGCGTCGAGGACGTCGGTCTCGCCGAGCAGGCCCGCCTCCTCCCGCACGAGCGCCGCGACCGCCGCCCGGCTCGGCGGTCCGGGCTCCAGCGCCAGCCGGGCGCGCACCCGCTCGACCAGCGGCAGGCCGCTCACGCCGCGCGCTCCGGCCGGGCGAGCTCCACGAGCAGCAGGCGGGTGAGTGTGCCCAGCGGGCTGCGTGGCGCCACCGAGGGCGGCTCACCGCGCTCGCCGCGGGACGGCGCGCCGCGGTCGTGCACCAGCTCGGCGAGGACCGGGGAGCCGGTCACGGCGGCGACCTCCGCGGCCGACAGCCCGCCCGGCACGGAGCGGACGACGACCCGGGCCGCCGACCACGGACCGCCGGCCACCAGCGACCGCGCGGCCGAGGCGGCCCGCAGCCGGGCCGGCACGACGAGCACCGCGAGGTCGGCCTCGGCGAGGACGGCCTCGGCGGCGGGATCGGTGCCGGTCCCCCGCGGCAGGTCGACGACCACCGGCAGCCCGCACCCGCGCGCGGCCTCGACGACGGCGGCCAGCGCCTCGGCGGGCACCGGCGCGGGGTCGTCGCGCGCGGCGGCGAGGACGTGCACGCCGCCGGCGGCCTCGGGGAGGGCGGCCAGCAGCGCGTCACCGGCCAGCCTGCCGCGCACCCCGGACAGCGCGGGCCAGCGCAGGCCGTCGGCGTCCTCGGCGCCGAGCAGCAGGTCCAGCCCGCCGCCCCACGGATCGCCGTCGACCAGCAGGACGCCGTCGCCGCGCGCCGCGGTGGCGACGGCGAGCGCGGTGGCGAGCGTGCTCGCACCCGCTCCGCCGCACGCGCCCCCGACCACCGCCAGCCAGCCGCGCTCCACCGGCGAGCGCACCGCCTCACCGGCCCGGGCGGCCAACCAGGCCTCGTCGTCGGGCAGGACGGCGACCCGCTCGGCCCCGAGCTCGACCGCGGCCGCCCACGCCGGTGCCGGCAGCGCCCCCGCCGCGACGACGACCACGCCCGAGCGGCGGGGCAGCGCGCGGACGGCCGGCGAGGCGAGGACGTCGGCGCCGAGCAGCACCAGCCCCGCCTCGCGGTGCGCGCGGCGCAGCGCCGGACCGCCGGTGGCGACCTCGGCCTCCGTGCCGGCGGCGGCGAGGACGCGCAGGACGTCGTCGAGCAGGTCCTCGTCGGCGCTGACGACCAGCGGGCGGAAGGGTGGGGAAACGGGACGCGGGTGCACGCGGCGAGCCCAGCCCACCGCGGCGCCGCCCGGCCCGCCAGGCGGCGACCTGTGGATGACCCGGACGGGTGTGGACGGCGCGCGGGAGCCCGTCACCCCCCTCGGGTGCCCTTACAGTCGTGAACTGTGACCCGCGCCGCGGCGTTCTTCGACCTGGACAAGACGGTCATCGCCAAGTCCAGCACCCTGGCCTTCGGCCGCCCCTTCTTCGCGGGCGGGCTGATCAACCGCCGCGCCGTGCTCAAGGGTGCCTACGCGCAGTTCGTCTTCTCCCTGGCCGGCGCCGACGCCACGCAGATGGAGCGGATGCGGGCGCAGATCACGGACATGGCGACGGGCTGGGACGTCGCGACGGTGCACGAGATCGTCCGCGAGACGCTGCACGAGGTCGTCGACCCGCTGGTCTACGCGGAGGCCGCCGACCTCATCGAGTTCCACCGGGCCGCGGGCCGGGAGATCGTCATCGTCTCCAGCAGCGGTGCGGAGATGGTCGAGCCGATCGGCGAGATGCTCGGTGCCGACCGGGTGGTGGCCACGCGGATGGTGACCGCCGAGGGCCACTACACCGGCGAGATCGAGTTCTACGCCTACGGCGAGAACAAGGCCGAGGCCATGCGGCAGGTGGCCGCCGAGAGCGGCTACGACCTGGCCGACTGCTGGGCCTACAGCGACTCGGTCACCGACCTGCCGATGCTCTCGGCGGTCGGGCACCCGACGGCGGTCAACCCCGACCGGGCGCTGCGCCGGGCGGCCGCCGAGCGCGGCTGGCCGGTGCTGGAGTTCACCCGGCCGGTGTCGATGCGCTCGCGCTTCGCCGTGCCCCCGGCCCCCGTGGTGACCGGCGCCGCGATGGGCGTGGGCGCGGCGGTGGCCGGCCTGGCCTGGTACGCCCGGCGGCGGGCGCTGCGCGCGGTGGCCACCGCGGCGTCCACGGCGGTCCCGGTGGCGGCCCCGGCCGGCGGCCGGTGGCGGCACCGGGGCGCCTGAGCCCCCGGCTCCCTCCCCGGCCGGCCCCCCGGCGCTCAGACCCCCAGCCGCTCCCGCACGCCGTCTATCCGTTCCCGCACGCCGTCGACCAGGGTGCGCACGGCCGACACCGGCGTGAACGCCCGCGCCGCCGACGTCAGCGCCGCCTGCTCGTCGGGACGCAGGTCGATGTCGCCGGCCGCGGCGTTGGCCTCCATCTGCTCCACGCTCGAGGCACCCGGGATCACCACCACCTGTGGCAGCGAGACCAGCCAGGCCAGCGCGATCGCGCCCGGCCGGACGCCGTGGGCGTCGGCGACCTCGCGCAGGACGTCGAGCAGTGGCTGGACCCGACGCAGGTTCTCCGTGCCGAACAGCGGGTTCGCCGCGCGCACCCCGCCGGGCCGGTTGCCGACGTCGTAGCGCCCGCCGAGCAGACCCTGCGCCAGCGGGCTGTAGGCGATGACGATCCGCCCCTCGCGCTCGGCGAAGGGCACCAGGTCCTCGAGCGCCCCGGGCCGGGCCAGGGAGAACTGCACCTGGTTGCTCAGCACCGGGCGGCCCAGCGCCGCGTCGGCCGCGCGCCAGCGGGCCAGCGAGTAGTTCGAGACGCCGGCGGCGCCGATGCGGTCCTCGTCGAGGAGCTGCCGCAGCCCCGGCATGATCACGCTGTCGGGGACGACCGGGTTGGGCTGGTGCACCTGGTAGAGCGGGACCCTCCGCAGCCCGAGCCGCCGGGCGCTGCCCTCCAGCCGGGAGCGGACCACCGGCGGGAACGGCGCCACCGGGAAGACCTTCGTGGCGACGACGACCTCGGCGCGATCCTCGCCGAGCGCCTCACCGAGGATCCGCTCGCTGCGGCCGAAGCCGTAGACCTCCGCGGTGTCGAACAGCGTGACGCCGAGGTCCCGGGCACGGCGGACGATGTCGCGGGCGGCGCCCTCGGCGTAGCCCTCGCCGTAGCCCCACTCCCGGGAGCCGAACTGCCAGGTGCCCAGCCCGATCCGGCTGACCCGGCCGATCCCGTCGACGTCGAGGTAGCGCATCGCCCCACTCTCCCCCGCGCCCCTGCCGGGCGCAGGGCGGGCCGGTCAGCCGCGCAGGATCGCCTCGGCGATCGCCAGGCCCTCCCGGGCGCCGAGCTCGGTGGCGCGGCAGCAGTGCACCAGCCACGCCGCGACGCCCTCGGGTCCGCCCGCTGCGTAGCCGGCCAGCCGCTCCCGGTAGGCGTCGACGCCGAGCTCGGCGAAGCCGACCTCGGGCACCGAGACGGCCTTGGGGTCCAGCCCGCGGCCGATCGTGGTCAGCCGGCCGGCGGCCCGGGCGACGACGCCGTCGGCGGTGCCGAAGGGCGCCAGCGCCGCGAGCTCCCCGTGCACCAGGCCGGCCACGAGCACGGCGGGCACGGTGGAGGTGCCGGTCACCACCTGGAACAGGCCGTTGAGCCGCGGCCCGGCGTGCGGTCCGGGGCGGCCGAGGTCGGCCCGGTCGGCGACGTCGGCGGCGGCGAGCACGTGCAGGCGGGCCAGCACCTGCCCGGGCGCCTTCGCCCAGGTGTCGACCATCGAGCCCAGCCCGACCGAGACCCGCAGCGACCCCTGCACCACCGGGTCGTCCACCGAGCCGGCCCGCAGGTCGGCCAGCGGGACGTCGACGCCGTCGAGGGCGGCCGAGGCGCGGGCGCCCCGCAGCGCCGACTCGCTGCTGACCTCGGCCGACCGGTTGCGCATGAGCCGGTGCGCGAGCAGCCGGTCGATGCCGGAGCGGGCGGCCTCGGCGGCGTCGCGGACGCCGGGCAGGTCGAGCAGCGGCGCCAGCGGGTCGGGGCCCGCGGACGCGGCGGCGGGGCGGGCGGCACCGGGACGGACGGGGATGCTCACGGCTGCGACGGTACGAGCACCGGCTCGGGCGTCCGCCGTCGCCTGTCCTACGCTCGGCGACCACCATGGCCCGCCCGCTCACCCTCCTCCTCGTCCGCCACGGCCAGAGCGAGTGGAACGCCGCCGGGCTCATGCAGGGCCAGACGGCGCACGTCCCGCTCACCGCGCTGGGGCACGAGCAGGCCGCCGCCGCGGCCCGCGAACTGGTCCCGCTGCGGCCGGGCGCGATGCTGGCGTCGGACCTGCTGCGGGCGGTGCAGACCGCCGAGCACTGCGCCGCGGCCACCGGGCTGCCGTTCACCACGACGCCGGCGCTGCGGGAGCAGGGCTACGGGGTGCTGGAGGGCCGGCCCTCGCGCGAGCTGTGGGACGTCGTCGACTGGACCGATCCGCACTGGGCGGCCGAGGGCGGCGAGAGCCTGGCCGGCCTGCACGCCCGGGTCGGGGCGTTCCTGGCGCGGCTGCGGGAGGACCCGCCGGCCGACGTCGTCGCGCTGGTCACCCACGGCGACACCATCCGCGCCGCGCAGGCGGTGGCGGCCGGTCTCGGTCCCGCGGAGATGCCGGCGGTCACGCCGCACAACGGCACGGTCACCCGGTTGGAGCTCGGGGCGGCGGTCGCCCGGTGAGCAGGGTGCTGGTGCTGGGCGGCTCGCGGTCGGGCAAGTCCGCGCACGCCGAGTCGCTGGTCGCCGGCCGGTCCGACGTCGTCTACCTGGCCACCTCGGCGGCCGCGCCGGAGGACGCCGAGTGGTCGCGCCGGGTCGCCGCGCACCGCGCCCGCCGGCCGGCCGCGTGGACGACGCTCGAGACGACGGCGCCCAGCGACCTGCTGCGCGGCGGGACCGTGCTCGTCGACAGCGTGACCACCTGGGTCGCCGCGCTCATGGACGAGACCGGCGTCTGGACCGACGAGCCCGGCTCCGCCGACCGGCTGGCCGGACGGGTCGACGCGCTGGTCAACGCCTGGGCGATGACCCCGGCGCACGTGGTCGCGGTCAGCGACGAGGTGGGGCTGGGCGTGGTGCCGGAGTCGCGGTCGGGCCGGCTGTTCCGCGACACCCTCGGCGAGGTCAACCAGCGGCTGGCCGGGACCGCCGACGAGGTCTGGTTCGTCGTGGCCGGGCTGCCCCAGCGGCTGCGGTGAGCGGCCGGCGCACGTGGTGGGCCGGCCCGCTGGAGTCGGTCGCGCTGCTCACCGTGGTCCGCGTCCCTGCGGCCGGGACGACGTCGACCCGCGGCGTGCTGCCGTGGGCGCCGCTGGTCGGGCTGGCGCTGGGCGGGGTGGCGGCCGGCACCGGCGTCCTCGGCGCGCATCTGGTGTCCCCGCTGACCGGCGCGGTCGCGGCCCTGGCCGTCCTCGCGGCGCTCACCCGCGCGCTGCACCTCGACGGGCTCGCCGACACCGCCGACGGCCTGGGCCCGCTGCGCGGCCGGGAGCGGGCACTGCAGGTGATGCACCAGGGCGACGTCGGGCCGTTCGGGGTGGTGACGCTCGTCCTCACCCTGCTGCTGCAGGCGGCGGCGGGCGCCGCACTGCTGACCTCCGACGGCGGCTGGCTCGCGCTGTGGACGGCGGTCGTGGTGGCCCGGCTGGCGATGGCCCGCACGGGGCTGCCCGGGACGCCGATCGCGGAGGGCTCGTCGCTGGGGCGGGCAGTGGCCGGCACCGTGTCGCGGCCGTGGCTGGCCGGCTGGGTCGTCCTCGCGCTGGCCGGTGCCGCGGCGGCGGGATGGGCGCATGGGGGCCCGGCGGCAGCCGCGGTCCTGGCCGGGGCCGCGGCGGCGGGGCTGCTCGCGGCAGAGGCCGTGCGTGCCCGCGCATCAGCGCGCCTCGGCGGGGTCACCGGGGACGTGATGGGGGCGATGGGCGAGGCGGCGACGACCGTCGTGCTGCTGGTCGCCGCCGCCTGCGCCGGGATCGATTAGCGGCGGAGGCCCGCCGCGGTCGTCAGCGGCGCTTGGTCAGCGAGCCGAGCAGCCGGCCCAGCCCGCCGGAGGCGGCGGTCGTCGGCGCACCGCGGCCCATGCGCTTGGTCGGGGTGCCGGCCGACATGCGGGTCCGGCCCATGCCGGCGCTGCGGCCGGCAGCCGTCCCGCGTCCGCTCACCCCGCGGCCCGTGCCGCGTCCGGTCGTGGCACGCCCGGCGGTGGCGCGGCCTCCGGCGGCGCCCCGACGAGCCGTGGTCTCAGCAGTTCCGAGGAGTCGGTTCAGGATGCCCATGCTGGTGGGGTACCCATCCGGCCGGAACCACGCGCCGGGGACGCGGTCGGACGGCGCGCCGTCACGCAGGACACCGAGGTGATCACGCGGGCGCGCCCGACTGCGCCGGGGTCTCGCCGCCCTCGAGGTCGCCCTCGGTGTCGAGGTAGGCCTGCCGCAGCTCGGCCAGCAGGCCGGCGTCCGGCTCGGCCCACATCCCGCGGTCCACGGCCTCGAGCAGCCGCTCGGCGATGCCGTGCAGCGCCCACGGGTTCGACCTCTCCATGAACTCCCGGTTCTCGGGGTCCAGCACGTAGGTCTGGGTGAGCTTCTCGTACATCCAGTCGGCGACCACGCCGGTCGTGGCGTCGTAGCCGAACAGGTAGTCGACGGTCGCGGCCAGCTCGAAGGCGCCCTTGTAGCCGTGCCGGCGCATCGCCGAGAGCCACTTCGGGTTGACCACCCGCGCCCGGAAGACGCGCGAGGTCTCCTCGGTGAGCGACCGGGTGCGCACCTGCTCGGGCCGGGTCGAGTCGCCGATGTAGGCGCGCGGCGCGGACCCGGTCAGTGCGCGGACGGTCGCCACCATCCCGCCGTGGTACTGGAAGTAGTCGTCGGAGTCGGCGATGTCGTGCTCGCGGGTGTCGACGTTCTTCGCCGCCACCGCGATCCGCTTGTAGGCCGCCTCCATGTCCGGCCGCGCCTGCACGCCGTCGAGGTCGCGGCCGTAGGCGTAGCCGCCCCAGACGGCGTACACCTCGGCGAGGTCGGCGTCGCCGCGCCAGTTCCGCGAGTCGATCAGCGACAGCAGCCCCGCCCCGTAGGCGCCGGGCTTGGAGCCGAACACCCGGGTGGTCGCCCGACGGCGGTCGCCGTGCCCGGCGACGTCGGCGTCCACGTGGGCCCGCACGAAGTTCTGCGACGCCGGCTCGTCCAGTCCCGCCACCAGCGTCACGGCGTCGTCGAGCATGGTCACCACGTGCGGGAAGGCGTCCCGGAAGAAGCCGGAGATGCGCACCGTGACGTCGATCCGCGGCCGGCCGAGCTCCTCGAGCGGCACCGCCTCGAGCGACGTCACCCGCCGCGAGGCGTCGTCCCACACCGGGCGGACGCCGAGCAGGGCGAGCACCTCGGCGACGTCGTCACCGGAGGTCCGCATGGCCGAGGTGCCCCACACCGACAGGCCGACCGACGGCGGGTACTCCCCCGTGTCGGCCAGGTACCGCTCGAGCAGCGAGTCGGCCATCGCCTGCCCGGTCTCCCACGCCAGCCGCGACGGGACCGCTCGCGGGTCGACCGAGTAGAAGTTGCGCCCGGTCGGCAGCACGTTGACCAGCCCGCGCAGCGGCGAGCCCGACGGCCCGGCCGGCACGTAGCCGCCGTCGAGGGCGTGCAGCGTGGCGTCGAGCTCGTCGGTGGTGCGCTCCAGCCGCGGCACCACCTCGTCGACGGCGAAGCGCAGCACCTCGGCGACCTGGGCGTCCTCGCGGCCGAGCACCTCGCGCACGACCGGGCCGACCGCGCCGATGGTCCAGCCGGCGTCCTCCATGCCCGAGACCAGCGCGAGAGCCTGCGCCTCGACGGCGTCGGTGGCCTTCAACCCCGCGGTGCCGTCCTCGGTCAGCCCGAGCGCCTCGCGCAGCCCCGGGAGCGCCACCGAGCCACCCCAGATCTGCCGCGCGCGCAGCATCGCCAGCACGAGGTCGACCCGGTCGGAGCCCGACGGCGGCGTCCCGAGCACGTGCAGGCCGTCGCGGATCTGCGAGTCCTTGATCTCGCAGAGCCAGCCGTCGACGTGCAGGATCATCTCGTCGAAGTGGTCGTCCTCCGGCCGCTCGGCCAGCCCCAGGTCGTGGTCGAGCTTCGCCGCCTGCAGCAGCGTCCAGATCTGCGCCCGCACCGCCGGCAGCTTCGCCGGGTCCATCGCGGCCACGTTGGCGTGCTCGTCGAGCAACTGCTCCAGGCGGGCGATGTCGCCGTAGGAGTCCGCGCGCGCCATCGGCGGGACCATGTGGTCGACGAGCGTCGCGTGCGCCCGGCGCTTGGCCTGCGAGCCCTCACCCGGGTCGTTGACCAGGAAGGGGTAGACCAGCGGCAGGTCGCCGATCGCGGCGTCCGGGCCGCAGGAGGCCGACAGGCCGACCGTCTTGCCCGGCAGCCACTCGAGGTTGCCGTGCTTGCCCACGTGCACCAGCGCGTGCGCGCCGAACCCTCCCGTCGACTGCGCAGACCGCAGCCACCAGTAGGCGGCCAGGTAGTGGTGCGAGGGCGGCAGGTCGGGGTCGTGGTAGATCGCGATCGGGTTCTCGCCGAAGCCGCGGGGCGGCTGCACCATCACGACGACGTTGCCCGCGCGCAGGGCCGCGAACACGATGTCGCCGCCGTCCACGAACAGCGAGCCGGGCGCCTCGCCCCAGTGCTCGACCATCGCCGAGCGCAGGTCGTCGGGCAGGGTGTCGAAGAAGCGCCGGTACTCCGCGGCCGGGATGCGCACCGGGTTGCCCGACAGCTGCTCCTCGGTCAGCCAGTCGGCGTCCTGGCCGCCGGCGGCGATGAGCGCGTGGACCAGCGCGTCGCCGTCGAGGTCGGCCACGCCGGGCAGCGCGTCGGGGCCGTCGAACGGGCCGATGTCGTAGCCCTGCCCCTGCATCGCGGCCAGCAGCCGCACCACCGACGCCGGGGTGTCCAGGCCGACGGCGTTGCCGATCCGCGCGTGCTTGGTCGGGTAGGCGCTGAGCATCACCACGACGCGGCGCTCGGCGGGCGGGGTGGACCGCAGCCGGGCGTGGGCCACCGCGGTCCCGGCCACCCGCGCGGCCCGCTCGGGGTCGGCGACGTACTGCGTCAGGCCGTCGTCGTCGGTCTCCTTGAAGGAGAACGGCACGCTGATCAGCCGACCGTCGAACTCCGGGATCGCCACCTGGTTGCCGACGTCGAGCGGGGAGAGGCCGTCGTCGTCGGCCAGCCAGTCCGCGCGCGGGCGGGTGAGGCACAGCCCCTGGACGACCGGCACGTCGAGGGCGGCGAGCTGGCCGACGTCCCAGGCGCCGTCGTCCCCGCCCGCCGACGCGGTGGCCGGCCGCGAGCCCCCGGCGGCGAGCACGGTGACGACGAGGGCGTCGGCGGTGCGCAGGACGTCGAGCAGGTCGTCGGACACCGAGCGCAGCGAGCTCACGAACACCGGCAGCGCCTGCCCGCCGGCGTCCTCGACCGCGCGGCACAGCGACTCGACGAAGGCGGTGTTCCCGGCCAGGTGGTGCGCCCGGTAGTAGAGGACCGCGATCCGCGGCCCCTCAACGGTGCGCGCGGCCCGCTCCATGACGCCCCACTCCGGCGCCACCGACGGCGGCTCGAAGCCCTCGCCGGTGAGCAGCACGGTGTCGGAGAGGAAGCGGTGCAGCTGGACGAGGTTGTCCGGACCGCCCTGCGCGAGGTAGCCGTGCGCCTCGGTGGCCACGCCCATCGGGACGGTGGACAGCTCCATCAGCTCGGCGTCGGGCACCTGCTCGCCGCCGAGGACGACGACCGGCGCGGGCCCGGCGAGCAGGGGCGCGAGCATCTCCTCGTACTGCCGCCGCACGCCGAGGATCCGGACGACGACCAGCTGCGCGCCGTCGGTCAGGGCCGCGATGCCGTCGTCGCCGAGGCGGACGGGGTTGCCCAGCCGCCAGTCGGCGCCGCTGGCGCGGGCGGAGAGGAGGTCGGTGTCGCTGGTGGAGAGCAGGACGAACACGCGGTCAGACGCTACGCGCCGGTGCCCCGTGCACCCGGCCCCCCGCCGGACGGTCCCGTCCCGTTGCCGCAGGTCGACTCCCGCGGGCTAGCCGGGCAGCTCGCCGATGCGCGTGAGGACCGCCGAGCGCAGCCGGAGGTACTGCTCGGCGGCGTAACCCGGCAGGCCCTCGGGGCGGACGACGACCCGCGGCGCCTGCACCACCTCGGTGGGCGCGAACTGCCCGAGGGTGAGGTCGACCTCGCGGCCGTCGGGCAGCCGGTTCCACCAGTGCACGCCCTGCCGCGACCCGTCGGGGTACAGCACCTCGGCCAGCAGCAGGTCGCCGCCGAACAGGTCGTGCAGGACCAGCGCGGTGGGCCCGCACTGACCGCGGGCGCGGTTGCCCTCCGACCAGTCGGCCACGTCGGCCGGGTCGCAGGTCTCCAGGCACCAGGCGGCGCGGACGGCAGCGGTCACCTCGTCGAGCGTGGGCACGGGCGGCACCCTGCCAGGCGGGGACGACGGATCAGCGCAGCAGCAGCCGCTCGACGGCGCCGGGCAGCCAGTCGGCGTAGCGCTGCGGCGGCCAGCCGCACCCGCGGATGAGCCGGGACTGCGTCTGCGGGGACAGCACCGACCAGACGACGTCGACGGCGGACTCCAGGTCGAGGTCGGCGCGCAGGTCGTCGGCGAAGGCGCGCACGAGGAGCGTCACGTCGGCGCGGCGCCGTCGCTCGTAGGCCGCGTAGGGGGCGGCGACCTCCGGATCGGCCGCGGCGGCGGCCGCGAACACGTCCTGCATCTCGAGGGTGCCGGCCGCGCTCTCCGACGCCAGCCGGTGCAGGGCGGCCAGCCGGGCGGGCCGGTCGGCCGCCGTGAGCAGCTCGGCGAAGGGGCCGAGCTCCCGGACGGGGCGGTCCTCGTCGGACCCCACGAGGGCCCGGTCGACGCAGGCGAGCAGCAGCGCGGCCTTGCCGCCCTGCGCGAAGACGGTGGGGACCGAGACCCCGGCGGCCGCGGCGATCTCCCGCATCGTCGTGGCGGCGTACCCCCGCTCGACGAAGCAGCGGGTGGCCGCGTCGAGCACCTGGACCCGCGTGCGCCGCGCCTGCTCCTGGCGCAGGTCGGAGCGGTAGACCCTCTTGCCCTCGGACACCGGTTCACCCTACCGTGCCGCTATTCGATTGACCGGTACTTAACCCGAAAGGGCCACCCCGTGACCGTCACGTCCGACCACCCCGTCCAGATCCGGCTCGAGGGCCAGGCCGCCGCGCCCGACGGGCCGATCGACCTCGCCGCCATGTACCTGATGCACCGTGCCTTCCGGCGGGACCTGGACGCCTTCGCCGCCGTCGTCCCCACCGTGGCCGTCGGCGACCGGCGCCGGTGGCGGCGGCTGGCCCGCCGCTTCGCGCGGTTCGCCGGTTACCTGCACAAGCACCACTTGGGCGAGGACGCGGGGCTGTGGCCACTGCTGGCCGAGCGCGGCGCCGACGCGGGCGTCCTCGACGCGCTGGAGGCCGAGCACGCCGGCATCGACCCGGCGCTGGCCGCCGTCACCGCGGGCCTCGGGGCGCTGGCCGCCGGCCGCGGGAGCGAGGCGGCCCGGGCGGAGCTCGCCGCGCAGGTGGTGGCGCTGCGCGACGGGCTGGCCGCCCACCTCGCGCACGAGGAGAGCGACGGGATGACCTTGGTGCAGCAACACCTCACCCCGGAGGACTGGGACCGCCTCGACCGCGAGGTGTTCGCGGAGGAGTACGGCCCGCGCGACGCCGTCGGCGCGCTCGGCTGGGTGACCTCCGCGATCCCCGACGACGCCGTGGCCCGCCTCCCCCTCCCGCACCCCGCGCTGCTCGCCGTCGCCCGCCTCCTCGGCCGCCGCGCCGCCCGCGCCGACGCTCGTCTGTTCGGGACCACCCGGTGACCGCGGTCCTGTCCCGCGCCGACCGCGCGGCCACGGTCCTGTCCCGGCGGGTGGCGGCGCTGCACACCGCGCTGCTGCGCCGCACCGGCGGCCGGCTGGGCAACCGGTTCCGCGGCGGCGACGTCGTCCTGGTGACCTGCCGCGGGCGGGTGTCCGGGCAGCCACGCACCACCCCCCTGATCCACGTCCGCGACGGCGCGGACGTCGTCGTCGCGGCGTCCAACGGCGGCATCGACACCGAGCCGCAGTGGTGGCTGAACCTGCGGGCCCACCCGCACGGGGAGGTGGAGGTCCGCGGCCGGCGGTGGGCGGTCACCGCCGCCGAGGTGGACGGCCCCGAGCGCGACCGGCTGTGGGCGGCGCTGATGGCCCACTTCGACGGCTACGACGGCTACCAGGCGAAGGTGTCCCGGCGGATCGCCGTGGTGCGACTCTCCCCCGCCGGCTGAGCTCAGGCGGCGACCGGCTGACCGAACTGGGTGCGGTACAGCTCGGCGTAGCGCCCGCCGAGGGTCAGCAGCTCCTCGTGCCGGCCGCGCTCGACGACGCGGCCGCCCTCCAGCACGAGGATGCAGTCGGCCGCGCGCACGGTCGAGAGCCGGTGCGCGATGACGATCGCCGTCCGCCCCTCGAGCGCCTCGTCCAGGGCCTCCTGCACCGCGGCCTCGCTCGTCGCGTCGAGGTGGGCGGTGGCCTCGTCGAGCAGCACCACGCGCGGGCGGGCCAGCAGCAGCCGGGCGATGGTCAGCCGCTGCCGCTCGCCGCCGGAGAAGCGGTAGCCGCGCTCGCCCACCACGGTGTCCAGCCCGTCGGGCAGCGCGCGGACGAGGTCGGCCAGCCGGGCGCGGGTGAGGGCGTCCCACAGGTCGTCGTCGGTCGCCTCGGGCGCGGCCAGCAGCAGGTTGTCCCGCAGCGACTCGTGGAACAGGTGCCCGTCCTGGGTGACCACGCCGACGGTGCGCCGGATCGAGGCGGCGGTCAGGTCGCGCACGTCGACGCCGCCCAGCCGCACCGCTCCGGCGTCGGCGTCGTAGAGGCGCGGCACCAACGAGGCGATCGTGGACTTGCCGGCGCCCGAGGAACCGACCAGCGCGACGACCTGGCCCGGCTGCACGGCGAAGGAGACGTCGTGCAGGACGTCGACGCCGCCGCGGCCGTCGAGCCGGGCGACGTCCTCCAGCGAGGCCAGCGAGACCCGGTCGGCCGAGGGGTAGGCGAAGGTGACGCCGTCGAGCTCCACCGACACCGGGCCGGCGGGCACCTCGCGGGCGTCCGGGCGCTCCCGGACCAGCGGCACGAGGTCGAGCACCTCGAAGACCCGCTCGAAGCTGACGACGGCCGAGGCGACGTCGACCCGCGCGCTGGCCAGCGCGGTCAGCGGCGCGTACAGCCGGGTGAGCAGCAGGGCCAGCGCGACGACGGCGCCCGGGTCGAGCGAGCCGGCCAGCGCGTAGGTGCCGCCCAGGCCGTAGACCAGCGCGAGCGCCAGCGCCGACACCAGCGTGAGCGCGCTGATGAAGGCCCACTGCACCATCGCCGTCCGCACGCCGACGTCGCGGACCGCCCGCGCCCGGGCGGCGAAGCGGACCGACTCGGCGTCGGGACGGCCGTAGAGCTTGACCAGCGTGGCGCCGGGCGCGGAGAAGCGCTCCGTCGTCTGCCCGGTCATCGCCGCGTTGGACTCCGCGGCCACCCGCTGCAGGCCGGCGAGCTGGCGGCCGATCCGGCGGGCGGGGAGCAGGAACACCGGCAGCAGGAGCAGCGCCAGGACGGTGACCTGCCAGGACAGCGTCAGCATCGCCGCGAGCGCGAGCAGCAGCGTGACGGTGTTGCTGACGATCCCCGACAGGGTGTCGCTGAAGGCGCGCTGGGCCCCGAGGACGTCGTTGTTGAGGCGGGACACCAGCGCGCCGGTGCGGGTCCGGGTGAAGAAGGCGACCGGCATCCGCTGCACGTGGTCGAAGACGGCGGTGCGCAGGTCGAGGATCAGCCCCTCGCCGAGCGTGGACGACAGCCACCGGCCGAGCAGGCCCAGCGCCGTCCCGGCGAGGGCGATCCCGGCGATGAGGAAGGCCAGGCCGACGACGGTCGAGGTGCTCCCGCCGCCGACGATCGTGTTCACCACCCGGCCCGCCAGCAGCGGGGTGGCCACCGCGAGCACCGCCTCGACCACGCCGACCGCCACGAACGCGGCGATGCGCCCGCGGTGCGGCCGCGCGTAGGTCATCACCCGCCGCAGGGTGGCGCGGGAGATCCCGCGCCGGTCGTCGCGGGCGTGCGTGGCCCGCGAGAGCGCCGACCACGCCGTCATCTCCATGCTCACGCCGGCGACGCTAGGACCTCACGTGAACTGGAGGTCAAGATCCTCCGCGGTTCCGGCAAGAACGGTCAGGCGCCGTCACTCCGCGCCGAGCGCGTCGGCCATCCGGTGGTGGGGAACGGCCTCGTCCCGGCGGCTCTGCCGCTCCAGCGTGCGCGCCAGCGCCCGCCGGGCCCACCCGTTGGCCGGCGCCAGCTCGACCAGCCGGCGCAGCGCCTCCTCCGCCTTCTGCAGCTGGGCCGCGCCGAAGTAGCTGCGCGCCAGGAGCTCCAGCGCCGCCTCGTTGGCCGGCTCGGCCGCCACCAGCGGCTCGAGGACGCGCGCGGCCTCGACCGGCTGCCCCATGGAGAAGAACAGGTCGGCGCGCAGGAAGTCGGAGTGCAGGTCGGTCTCGAAGGGTCGGGTCACGCCGGCTGAACGGGAACGGGGCGCCCGCTCTTCCCGGCGGAGATCACGACACGCCCGGCCGACATGCGGTCGGGGAAAGTCCGGAACGCGGTGCATCCGGACACGACCGGATTGGGAACAACCGGTGTCAGCACCACCCGACACGAGGAGCACGCCGTGGCCCTGTCCCTGCCCCGGAAGCGGACGGCCGACCGCACGCCGGCGACCCCCACCTCCACCCCCGCCCCGACCGCACCCCCTGAGACCGAGCGGGCGCGCGACACCGGGGACTCCCCTAGCGGCGGCAACCGCGTCTACACCGTCCAGCGCATCGGCGCCTTCGCCGTGGCGGGGGTCATCGCCGTCTTCGGCATCCTGGGCCTGCTCAACGGCCTGGACTTCTTCTCCACCGACGGCGAGCGCGTCCTCGGCCTGTCGTCGAACGGCCTGCTGTCGGTGATCTCGCTGGTCACCGCGGTGGTGCTGGTCGCCGCCGCGCTGCGCGGCCCGCGGGTCGCCTCGACGGTGATGATCGTCATCGGCGTGCTGTTCCTGGTCTCGGCGCTGGCCAACCTGGCCGTGCTCAACACCAGCTGGAACTTCCTCGCCTTCCGCATCAGCAACGTCGCCTTCTCCGTCGTCGCCGGCCTGGTGCTGCTCATGCTCGGCGCCTACGGCCGGGTCAGCGGCAACCTGCCCTCCGACAGCCCCTACGCCCGCGACACCAGCGACGACGTCCCGCCCGTCTCCCCCGACGAGTACCCCTCGACGCCGGCCGACTTCGCCGCCGAGCGGGCCATGCGCGAGGCCGAGGTCGCCGTCGTCCAGCACATCGCGACCTTCGACCAGCGCCGCCGCGTCGCCGCGATGTCCCAGGTCACCAGCCGCAAGGAGCGCCGCGCGATCTGGATGTCCTTCGACCGCGCCCGCCGGGACGCCTGACCCTCGGAGCGGCACGATCCCCGGGTGACCGTTCCGCTCTCGCACTGGCCCACCCCGCTCGACCGGGCGCCGCGGTTGTCCGCGGCGCTCGGTCTGCGTCCCGGGGACCTGGCGGTCAAGCGCGACGACCTCACCGATCTCGGCGGCGGCAACAAGGTGCGCAAGCTCGAGCACCTGGTCGCCGAGGCGGTGGGCGACGGCGCCACGGTCCTCGTGACGCAGGGCGGCGTGCAGAGCAACCACGCGCGGATGACCGCCGCGGCCGCCGCCCGGCTGGGGCTGCGCGCCGTCCTCGTCCTCGGCGGCACGCCGGCGGAGGACCGGCCCGGCAACCTCGCGCTGGAGGGCGCGCTCGGCGCACGGGTCGTCGTCGTCCCGGACCCCGCCGACGTCGACGCCCGCGTGGCGGAGGTGGCCGCGGAGCTGCGTGCCGCCGGTGAGGCGCCCGCGGTGCTGCCGCTGGGCGGCTCGTCGGCGACCGGCGCGCGCGGCTACCTGGCCTGCGCGGCCGAGCTGGAGGAGCAGGCGCCCGGAGCCCGGCACGTCGTCGTCGCGGTCGGCTCCGGGGGCACGATGGCCGGGCTCGTCGCCGGGCTGGGCGCCGACCGGGTGCTCGGCGTGGACACCGGCGCGGTGCCCGACCCGGTCGAGCGGGTGGCCGCGCTGGTCACGGCGCTGGGAGGCGACGCGTCCGGCCTGCGGCTCCGGCGGGACCAGGTGGGCGGCGGCTACGGCGCGCCCACGGAGTCGGCCGGGGCCGCGCTGCGCACGGCGGCCCGCACGGAGGGCCTGCTGCTCGACCCGGTCTACACGGCCAAGGCGCTGGCCGGGCTGGCCGCCGCGGTCGCCGACGGGTCGATCCGCCCGGGCGAGCCGACCGTGTTCGTGCACACCGGGGGGCTGCCGGGGCTCTTCGTTCACCCGATGGCCGCCGAGCTGGCGGCCGAGGTCCTGGCGTCGTCGGGCCCCCGGGCGACGTAGCCTCGCTGGCGCGATGACCAGCCCCCGCCTGCGCGCCGACGCCTGTCCCGGCGCGCTCCAGACGCACTCCGCCGCCGACGGCGAGCTCGCCCGCGTGCGGGTGCCCGGCGGCCTGCTGACCGCCGCCCAGCTGCGGGCGCTCGCCGCCGCCGCGCGGGACCTCGGCGACGGCGCGCTGGAGATGACCAGCCGGGGCAACCTGCAGCTGCGCGGCCTGGCGCCCGGCGCGGCCCGCGAGCTCGGCGACCGGCTGGCCGCCGCGGGCCTGCTGCCGAGCGAGACGCACGAGCGGGTGCGCAACGTGCTGGCCAGCGCGCTCACCGGCCGTGCCGGCGGGCTGCTCGACGCCCGCCCGTGGGTGGCGGCGCTCGACGCCGGCCTGCTCGCCGACCCGGCCCTCGCCGCGCTGCCCGGCCGCTACCTCGCCACGCTCGACGACGGCCGCGGCGACGTGTCCGGACTCGGCGGCGACGTCGGGCTGCTCGCGATGTCGCCGTCGTCGGTGGCCCTGCTGCTCGCCGGCGAGGACAGCGGGCTGCGCACCGGCCCCTCCGACGCCGTCGGCCTGCTGCTCACGGCCACCCGCGCGTTCCTCGCCGAGCGCGACGCCCAGGGCGGCACCGCCTGGCGGCTGGCCGAGCTCGACGACGGCCCTGCCCGCGTCGCGGCCCGCGTGGCCGCCCGCCTCGGCGGTGCCCGGTCCGCGCCGGTCGCCGTCCCGCCCGCGCCGTCGCTCGGCCCGGTCGGCGCGGAGACGCAGGCCGACGGGCGGACGGCGCTGATCGGTGTCGTCCCGCTGGGCCGGATCGCCGCCGGCCAGGCCGAGCTGCTGGCCTCGCTCACCGGGGAGGTCCAGCTGACGCCGTGGCGCAGCGTCGTGGTGCCCGACCTCGCCGAGGACCGTGTCGACGACGCGGCCGTCGACCTGCACCGCACCGGGATGGTGTTCGACGCCGCCAGCCCGTGGGCGCGGGTGACCGCGTGCGCCGGCCGGCCCGGCTGCGCGAGGTCGCTGGCCGACGTGCGCGCCGACGCCGCCGCCGCGGTGGCGTCCGGCGCGGTGCCCGACGAGACGCGCGTGCACTGGGCCGGGTGCGAGCGCCGCTGCGGCCGGCCGCGCGGCGAGGTCCTCGACGTCGTCGCCACGGCCGACGGCTACCGCGTCTCCTAGTCCTCCTCGGGATCGGGGTACCGGGCGCCCGCGGGGACCTCGGTGCCCTCGGCGACGGTCACCGCCCGGCCGACCAGCGTGACGTCCCCGTCGCCGCCCACTGTGGCCCCCCGCCCGACGTCGACCCGGTCGTCGACGACCGAGCGGGTCACCGTCGCGCCCGCGCGCACGCGGACACCGGGCAGCAGCACCGAGTCCACGACGGTCGCCCCGGCCTCGACCACCACGCCCGGCGACAGCACCGAGCCGCGCACGTTGCCCGAGACCCGCGTGCCGCCGGAGAGCAGGCTGTTCTCGATCTGGCCGTCGTCGAGCACCCGGGCCGCGCTGTGCCGGCCGCCGCGGGTGTGGATCGGCCAGGCCTCGGCGTCGAGGTCGATCGGCGGCTCCTCGGACAGGAACTCCTGGTGCGCCTCCCAGTACGAGTCGACCGTGCCGACGTCGCGCCAGTAGCCCTTCAGCGGGTACGCCCGGGCCAGGCCGTCCTGCGTCTGCGCCGGCAGCAGGTGGGTGCCGAGGTCCTCGAGCCCCTCCTCGCCGACCTCGGACTGCAGCTGCTCGAGCCGGTCGAGCGTCGGGCCGGGGCTGAACACGAACACCTCGTTGGTGGCCGTGGTGGTCGCGGGCTCGTCGGGCTTGTAGGCGTAGCCGGTGACCCGGTCGCCGTCGACCTCGACGATCCCGTAGCGGGCGGCGTCGTCGGCGGCGACCTCGGTGGTCACCATCGTCACCTCGGCGCCGGACTGCAGGTGGGCCTCGGCGACCTCCCGGTAGTCGAGCTCGTAGACGGCGTCGGCGCTGACCACGACGAGCGCGTCGGCACCGAACCCGCGGATCAGCTCGGCCTGCCGCCACAACGAGTTGGCCGTGCCGGTGTTCCACCCGCCGCGCTCGGTGCCCTGGAACGGCGGCAGCGTCATCAGCCCGCCGGTGGTGCGGTCGAGGTCCCACGGCCGCCCGTTGGCCAGGTGGTCGGCCAGCGACGTCGGGTGCTGCTGGATCGAGATCCACACGTCGGGGATCCCCGAGTGCTGGCAGTTGCTCAGCGGGAAGTCGATGAGCCGGTAGACGCCGGCGAAGGGCACGGCGGGCTTGGCGCGGTGCTCGGTGAGCAGCTGGAGACGGCCACCGGCACCACCGGCCAGCACGAGGACGAGCAGACGGGGGAGGGCCATGTGCCCGCGCTACCCCGTCCGGCCGGGCCGTAGCCTCGCAGCCGATGTACGACTACGAGAAGGACGGCGCCGAGATCTACCGGCAGTCGTTCGCGACGATCCGCGCCGAGGCAGATCTCACCGGCCTGCCCGAGGACCTCGCGCGGGTGGTGGTCCGGATGATCCACGCCTGCGGCCAGGTCGACCTGGTCGCCGACGTGGCGGCCAGTCCCGACGTCGTCCGGCGCGCCCGCGAGGCCCTCGACGCCGGCGCCCCCGTCCTGTGCGACGCGCAGATGGTCGCCTCGGGCGTGACCCGGCGCCGGCTGCCGAAGGACAACGACGTCGTCTGCACGCTGAACGACCCGCGGGTCCCGGGCCTGGCCGCCGACCTGCGCACCACCCGCACCGCCGCGGCGCTGGAGCTGTGGCGCGACCGGCTCGACGGCGCCGTCGTCGCCATCGGCAACGCGCCCACCGCGCTGTTCCACCTGCTCGAGATGGTCGCCGCCGGCGCCCCGCGCCCGGCCGCCGTCCTCGGCATCCCGGTCGGCTTCATCGGCGCCGCGGAGTCCAAGGAGGCCCTGGCCGCCTCCGACCTGGACTCCCTCGTGGTGCGCGGCCGCCGCGGCGGCAGCGCCATCACCGCGGCCGCCGTCAACGCGATCGCGAGCGACGTCGAGTGAGCGCAGGGACGTCAGACATGGCCATTCCTGCCGCCGGAGGGGCCCGGTGACCGGGCGCCTGTACGGCGTCGGGCTGGGCCCCGGCGACCCCGAGCTGGTCACGGTCAAGGCCGCCCGGCTCATCGGCGCCGCCGACGTCGTCGCCTTCCACGCCGCGCGGCACGGCCGCTCGGTGGCCCGCGCGCTGGCCGCGCCCTACCTGCGCGAGGGCCAGGTCGAGGAGCTGCTGGTCTACCCGGTGACCACCGAGACCACCGATCACCCCGGCGGCTACCAGGGCGCCATCGACGAGTTCTACGAGGCGGCCGCGGCGCGGCTGGCCGCGCACCTCGACGCCGGCCGCGACGTCGTCGTGCTCGCCGAGGGGGACCCGTTCTTCTACGGCTCCTACATGCACATGCACAAGCGGCTCGCGCGCCGCTACCCGACCGAGGTGGTGCCCGGCGTGACCAGCGTCAGCGGCGCCGCGGCGGTGGTCGGGCGGCCGCTGGTGGAGCGCGACGAGGTGCTCACCGTGCTGCCCGGCACGCTGCCCGCCGACGAGCTGGCCGAGTGGCTGGCCACGACGGACTCCGCCGCGGTGATGAAGCTCGGCCGCACGTTCGAGCAGGTCCGCGAGGCGTTCGACGCCGCCGGCGTCCTCGACCGCGCGCTCTACGTGGAGCGGGCCACCACCGACCGGCAGCGGGTCGCCCCACTGGCCGACGTCGACCCGGCCACCGTCCCGTACTTCTCGCTGGCGCTGCTGCCCTCGCCGCTGACCGGGCCGACTCCGGGCCCCTCGCCCGACGCGGTGGAGCCTGGAGCGCAGGCCGGCGAGGTGGTCGTCGTGGGCCTGGGCCCCGGCGCCCGCGGGTGGACCACCCCCGAGGCCGCCGACGCCCTCGCCTGCGCCGACGACCTCGTGGGCTACGGCCCCTACCTCGACCGCGTGCCGGCCAACCCGCGCCAGACCCGCCACCCGAGCGACAACCGGGTGGAGGCCGAGCGGGCCGCGCACGCCCTGGAGCTGGCCGCGTCCGGACGGCGGGTCGCGGTGGTCTCCAGTGGCGACCCCGGCGTCTTCGCCATGGCCGCGGCGGTGCTCGAGGTGGCCGCCCGTCCCGAGCACGCCGGCGTCCGGGTGCGGGTGCTGCCCGGGCTGACCGCGGCGCAGGCGGTGGCCTCCCGCGTCGGCGCGCCCCTGGGCCACGACTTCGCCGTCATCAGCCTCTCCGACGTGCTCAAGCCGCTCGACGTCGTCCTCGACCGGCTGCGGTCCGCGGCGGCGGCCGACCTCGTCCTCGCGCTGTACAACCCGCGGTCGAAGGCCCGCCCGCACCAGCTGGCGAAGGCGCTCGACGCGCTGCGCGAGGTGCGCGAGCCGGAGACGGTGGTCGTCGTCGGCCGCGACGTCGGCGGGCCGGAGGAGGAGGTCCGGGTGACCACGCTCGGCGACCTCGACCCGGAGACGGTGGACATGCGGTGCCTGCTGCTCGTCGGGTCCTCGCAGACGCGGGTCACGACGGCCGGGCAGGTGTACACGCCGCGGCGGTATCCCGGCTGACACACCGTTGCGGGGAACAACCGGCCCGCGGGGTGCCTTGCCTCCTTGCGTGCCCCGACTCTCCCGCCCGCTCGCGTTCTGGTCGGTGGCCGGACTCCTCGTGCTGGTGCTGGCCGCCTCCGGCGTCCCGTCGCCGCTCTACCGCGTCTACCAGGAGCAGTTCGGTTTCGGCTCCGGCGTCCTGACCCTGGTGTTCGGCATCTACGCCTTCGCGCTGCTGGCCGCGCTGCTCGTGGTGGGCAGCCTGTCCGACCACGTCGGTCGGCGGCCGGTGCTCGCCGGGGCGCTGCTGCTGCAGGCGGTGGCGATGGTGGTCTTCCTCGCCGCCGACGGCGTCGGCTGGCTGCTGGCCGCCCGCGTCCTGCAGGGGCTGTCCACCGGCGCGCTGACCGGCTCGCTGGGTGCGGCCCTGCTCGACCTGCAGCGCCGCGACCGGCCGCTCGGCCCGCTGCTCAACAGCGTCTCCCCCGGCCTCGGGCTGTCGCTCGGCGCCGTCGGCGCGGGCCTGGCCATCGAGACGATCGTCAGCCCGACGCCGTGGGTGTTCGGCGTGCTGACCGTCGTGTTCGTGCTCGGCGCGGTCCTGGCCTGGGCGCTCCCGGAGACCTCGCCGCGGCTGCCCGGCGCGCTCGCCTCGCTGCGCCCGCGCGTCGAGGTGCCCCGGCCGCAGCGGCGGGCGTTCCTCGTCGCGACCCCCGCCCTGGTCGCGCTGTGGGCGATGGGCGGGCTGGTGCTCTCCCTCGGCCCGTCGCTGACCGCCGGCGTCTTCGGCGTCGAGGACCACCTGGTCGGGAGTCTGCTGATCCTCTGCATGCAGGGCACGGCCGCCGTCGGCGCCGTGCTGGCCCGCGACCTCGCTCCGCGCCGGGCCATGGCCGGCGGCTGCGTCGTGTTCGCCACCGCCGTCGTCGGGCTGCTGGTCGCCCTGGCCACCGGCACGCTGTGGCTCCTCTTCGTCGCCGCGGGGATCGCCGGACTCGGCTTCGGCGCGGCCTTCCTCGGCTCCGTGGCCACCGTGACCGCGGGCGTCTCGCCGGGTCACCGCGCGGGCCTGCTGTCGAGCATCTTCGTCGTCGGCTACCTGGCCTTCAGCATCCCGGCGATCGTCGCCGGCCTGGCAGTGAACACGCTGGGACTGCGGGTGGTCGCGGAGGTCTACGGCGTGGTCGTCATCGTGCTGGCGGTGGTCGCCGCGGTGGGGCTGCGGCTGTCACGGCCGCGGACGCCGACCGCCGTCGCGGCCGAAGAGCCCGCGGAGTCGCTCGCGGCCTGACGGCCGGTCCTGACCTACCCGCCGAACGTGTACCGCAGGTTGGCGTTGACCAGCTCGTTGATCCGCCGACGCATGTGGCCCAGCAGCGAGGCGTCCGGGGACGGTTCCTCGACGAGCAGCACCCAGCGCAGGTCCGTGCCGTGCCCCTCGCGATCACGCCTCAGCTCGAAGCGGATCCGCGCGTCCGGTCTGCGGTCCCACAACGACGACCACACCACCAGGTCCGGCTCGGCCTCGACGACGTCGGGGCGCCGCTCGTCATCGAGGAGTAGCAGCCACGGCCGGGCGGGGTCGCGGTTCGGCTCGGTCAGCGCCTCGTAGACCACGTGCGGCGGCGCCGGCTGATCGCGACGCCGTGCACCCACCTCGATCACCCGGGCACCGTATGCGGTCCTCGACACGCGACCTCACCGATTCCTCGTCGCCCGGCTGACCTGCGGAAACTGTCGTACCCCTTCCGTAGGTTCGAGGTCGTGGAGGAGGTAGCCGGGTCGCTCGTGGAGCGTGCGCTGGCGGGCTGGCTCGTCGAGCGGCCCGCGCCCTTCCGGCGGCTGCCGGTGGCGCTGCTGTCGCGCGAGCAGAAGGCCGCGGAGCTGCAGCGACTGCAGGCCCTCAAGGCGCGGACCGCCGCCTACGAGGCCGAGCTGATCCTGGGTCTCGCGGACGACTCACCCGATGACGACGACCCGGCGCCGGGCACGCCGGGGGCGCGGGCGCGGTCGTGGAAGCCCGATCCCGAACTGCCGGGTGTCTCGGA
>NZ_FXTJ01000003.1 GCF_900182545.1 Geodermatophilus aquaeductus
TCGTCCTGAGCCAGGATCAAACTCTCCGTAGATGATCTGATACCGGCTGAGAACCGAGACCTGACAGATCTCGATCAATCAACCAAAGGAACCCAAGACCCGACCACATCACGCGGCCAGGCCACGGGGTTATTACTTGGCACTGACTTTCGGCACGCTGTTGAGTTCTCAAGGAGCGGACGCACACCAACTCGACCCTCTCGGGCTCCGCTGGAGGCTTTGTTGTCCATCTCTGCACCCGCAACGGGCGGCTCCTGCTGGGGCCTTCCCGCTCGCCCTCCCGGGCCGTGCGGCGCGCAGAGAGAAAGTTACGTGGCTGTCGGGACCGTGTCAAACCGGTTCGGCCGTGACGCCGGACACCGTTCCGGAACCGGCGTGTCACATGGCGTTCACACGGCGGAGGTGTCCGCTTAGCGGCCGGCGGGCACCCGCTGCACCCCCGCCACCGAGCGCTTCCCGCGCCGCAGGACGAGCCACCCGCCGGGCAGCCAGGCGTCCTCGCCGGGGACGGCATCGGCGTCGGTCACCCGCTCGTTGTTGAGGTAGGCACCGCCCTCCTTCACCGTCCGGCGGGCCTCGGACAGGCTCGAGACCAGGCCGGTCTGCTGCATCAGGGCGGCGACCGTCGGCGGCTCCCCGTCGACGGTGACGCTGCCGGCCTCCCGGAGGGCGGCTCCCAGGGTCTCGGCACCCAGCGCGGTGAGGTCCTCCCGGCCGAAGAGCGCACGTCCGGCCGCCTCGGCCTGGCGCAGCTCCTCGGGTCCGTGCACCAGGGCCGTCAGCTCCTCGGCCAGCGCGCGCTGGGCCGCACGGGACGCCGGGCGCTCGGTGCTCTCGGCGACGATCGCGGCCACCTCCTCGGCGGGCCGCTCGGAGAACTGCGGCAGCCAGGTGAGCGCGTCGGCGTCGTCGGCGTTGAGCCAGAACTGGAAGAAGGCGTAGGGCGACGTGAGCCTCGGGTCGAGCCAGACGGTGCCGCCCTCGCTCTTGCCGAACTTCTGCCCGTCGGACTTGGTGACCAGCTGCGTGGACAGCGCGTGCACGGTGGCGCCCTCCACCCGGCGGACCAGGTCGATGCCCGCGGTCAGGTTCCCCCACTGGTCGGACCCGCCGGTCTGCAGCGTGACGCCGTTGCGGCGGAACAGCTGGAGGAAGTCGTGCGCCTGCAGGATCTGGTAGCTGAACTCGGTGTAGCTGATGCCGGCTTCCGAGTTCAGCCGCGCGCTCACCGCCTCCTTGGCCAGCATCCGGCCGACGCGGAAGTGCTTGCCGAGGTCGCGCAGCAGGTCGATGGCCGACAGCGGCTCTGTCCAGGTCAGGTTGTCGACGTAGACCGGCGCCGGCAGGCCGTCGGTCTCGGCGGGCCGGTCGAGGAAGGGCGCCAGCTGCCGGCGGATGCTGTCCACCCAGCCGGCGACGGTGGCGCGGTCGTTGAGCTGCCGCTCCGCCGTGGGCCGCGGGTCGCCGATCAGGCCGGTGGCCCCGCCGACGAGGACGACCGGGTGGTGCCCGGCCCGCTGCAGCGCCCGCAGCACCATGACCTGCACCAGGTGGCCGACGTGCAGGCTCGGCGCGGTGGGATCGAACCCGCAGTAGTAGGTGACCGGTCCGGCCGCGAGGTGCGCGCGCAGCGCCTCCTCGTCGGTGGTCTGGGCGATGAGGCCGCGGCGCTGCAGTTCGTCGAGGACGGTGGAGGTCACGAGGTCCCAGTCTGCCCGGCGGGACGACGACGCGGCTTGCCACCCGGGCGGAAGGCGCTCACCGACGCCGCCCCCGTCTCCCAGAACCGCCACGGCAGCTCGGTGGCGCGGCTGATCCCCACCCGCGGCCCGGCCGAGACCGCGGCCGGCGGCGCTCCCGCGTGCAGCCGCACCGACGACGACGGGTCCAGGACGTCGGCGCCGCCGTCGTCCGGGCCGATGCCGAGCGCCGCGGTGAGCCGGGCCGGTCCCCGGGCCAGGTCGCGCGCGACGCGGGCCGAGGGACGGCGGACGGCGGCCAGGTCCTCCCCCACCACGACCTCGCCGGCGCGCAGCAGCACCGCCGAGCCGCGGCCGGCGGGCCCGACGACGACGTTGGCGCACCAGTGCACGCCGTAGCTGAAGTACACGTACAGCCGCCCGGGCGGGCCGAACATGATCGCCGCGCGCGGGGTCGGACCGCGGTGGGCGTGCGAGGCGGGGTCCTCCCCCTCCCCCGAGTACGCCTCCACCTCGGTCAGGCGCACGGCGACGGTGCCCTCGGGCCGGTCGGTCACCACCCAGCAGCCCAGCAGGGCCGGGGCGACGGCGTCGACCGGCCCGAGCAGCTCGTCGGCGGCGAGCAGCCGGCCCGGCGGGGTCAGAGCGCGGCCGCCACGGGCGAGTCGGCCGACCAGCGGCCGTGGGCGGCGGCGACGTCCTTCAGCGCCGCGAGCTGGGCGGCGACCCGCTCGGGCGCCGTCCCCCCGCGGGTGTCGCGGGCGGCCAGCGCGCCTGGCACCGACAGGACCGAGCGCACGTCGGGGGTGAGCCGCTCGTCGATGCCGGCGAGCTGGTCGTCGTCGAGCTGGTCGAGCTCGAGCCCGGCCTCCTCGCAGAAGGACACCATCGCGCCGGAGATCTCGTGCGCCGAGCGGAACGGGACGCCGTTGGAGACGAGCCACTCCGCGACGTCGGTGGCCAGGGCGAAGCCCTGCGGAGCGGCGGCCTCGAGGACCTCGGGGCGCAGCGTCAGCGTGGCGACCATCCCGGTGACCGCGGGCAGCAGGAGCAGCAGCTGCTCGAGGGAGTCGAAGACCGGCTCCTTGTCCTCCTGCAGGTCGCGGTCGTAGGCCAGCGGCAGGCCCTTGAGCATGGTGAGCAGGCCGGTGAGGTTGCCGACGAACCGGCCGGACTTGCCGCGCGCGAGCTCGGCGATGTCGGGGTTCTTCTTCTGCGGCATGATCGACGACCCGGTGGCCCAGGCGTCGTCGAGGCGGGCCCAGCCGAACTCCGTCGACGTCCAGAGCACGACCTCCTCCCCCAGCCGGGACAGGTGGACGCCGATCAGCGCGGCGGCGAAGCAGAACTCCGCGGCGAAGTCGCGGTCGCTCACGGCGTCGATGGAGTTCTCCGCGGCGCGGTCGAAGCCGAGCTCGGCGGCGACGGCGTCGGGGTCCAGCGGCAGCGAGGAGCCGGCCAGGGCGCCGGAGCCCAGCGGGCTGACGGCGGCGCGGCGGTCCCAGTCCTGCAGCCGGTCGACGTCGCGGGCGATCGCGTGGGCGTGGGCGAGCAGCTGGTGGCTGATGAGCACCGGCTGGGCGTGCTGCAGGTGCGTCATGCCGGGGGCCGGGACGTCGAGGTACCGCTCGGCCAGGCCCATCAGCGCGTACTCCAGCGAGGACAGCTCGCCGACCAGCGGGCGGACGTTGTGCCGCAGGTACAGCCGCAGGTCGGTGGCGACCTGGTCGTTGCGGGAACGGCCGGCGCGCAGCTTGCCGCCGAGGGCGCCGAGCTTGCCGAGCAGGCCCCGCTCGAGGGCCTCGTGCACGTCCTCGTCGGCCTCGATCGGGGCGAAGGTGCCCGCGGCGACCTCGGCCGACAGCTCGGTCAGCGCGCCCAGCATCTGCGCCAGCTCGTCGTCGGTGAGCAGGCCGGCGCGGTGCAGCACCCGGGCGTGCGCACGGGAGCCGGCCAGGTCGTAGGGGGCCAGCCGCCAGTCGACGTCGGTCGACTTCGACAGCGCCGCCATCGCCGGCGACGGCCCGCCGCCGAAGCGGCCACCCCAGAGCCGGGTCTGCGAGGCGGGGGCGGTCGGGTCGGTCACGGGGTGCTTCCTCCAGGGGGCTCGGGAACGGGTGCGTCGTCGGACAGGTCGGCGTGCAGCTCCGGGTAGACCGCCGGCGTGCGGGCGGCCAGGGCGCGCAGCCGCTCGGCCAGCGCCGGTCCGCCGTCGGGGTCGCGGGAGACGACGAGCAGAGTGTCGTCGCCGGCGATGGTGCCCAGCACGTCGGGCAGGCCGACCTTGTCCAGCGCCGAGGCGAGGAACTGCGCTGCACCCGGCGGAGTGCGCAGGACGGCGAGGTTGGCGCTGCCGTCGGCGCCGGTGAGCAGGTCGGCCAGGAGCCGGGTGAGGCGGGCGGGCGCGGTCTGCGCGGGGCGGAGCGGGGCGTTCTCCGGCGGCAGCACGTAGGACGCCGGTGCGCCGTCGGTGCCGCGCAGCTTGACCGCGCCGAGCTCCTCGAGGTCGCGCGAGAGCGTGGCCTGGGTGACCTCGATGCCGCCGGCGGCCAGCAGTGCCGCCAGCTGGGTCTGCGAGGTCACCGGCTGGGCGGTGATCAGCTCGGCGATGCGGGCCTGCCGCGCCGAGCGGGTCAGCGCAGAGGTCACGCCGATCGCTCCAGGAGCCAGGTGAGCAGGGCCTTCTGGGCGTGCAGCCGGTTCTCCGCCTCGTCCCAGACCACGCTCTGCGGCCCGTCGATGACCTCGGCGGCGATCTCCTTGCCGCGGTAGGCCGGCAGGCAGTGCAGGACGACGGCGTCGTCGGCGGCCCGCTCCAGCGCGGCCTCGTCGACGGCGTAGGGCAGGAACGGCGCAACCCGGGTGTCGTACTCGTCCTCCTGGCCCATGGAGACCCAGGTGTCGGTGGCGAGGACGTCGGCACCGTCGGCGGCGGCCGCGGCGTCGGGCGTCCACAGCACCGAGCCGCCGGTCTCCGCGGCGATCTCCGCTGCCCGCTCGAGCACCTCCTTGGACGGTTGGTACTCCTCCGGCGAGCCGATCCGCACGTGCATCCCGGCGGTGGCGCCCCCCAGCAGGTAGGAGTGCGCCATGTTGTTGGCGCCGTCGCCGAGGTAGGTCAGCGACCGGCCGGCGAGCGACCCCTTGTGCTCGACGACCGTCTGCAGGTCGGCGAGGATCTGGCACGGGTGGAAGTCGTCGGTCAGCGCGTTGACCACCGGCACCCGGCTGGTGGCGGCCATGGTCTCCAGCCGGTCCTGGCCGAAGGTGCGCCACACGATCGCCGCGACCTGCCGGTCGAGCACCCGGGTGGTGTCCTCGACCGGCTCGCCGCGGCCGAGCTGGCTGGCGCCGGCGTCGATGACCAGCGGGTACCCGCCGAGCTCGGCGACGCCGACGGAGAAGGACACCCGGGTGCGGGTCGAGGGCTTGTCGAACAGCACAGCGACCGCCCGGGGCACGCCGTTGGCCGCCCGCAGCGGGGTGGGCGCGGCGTCGGTGTGCCGGGTGCGCTTGAGCTCGGCGGCCAGGGCGAGGACCTCGGCCTGCTCGTCGGGAGTCAGGTCGTCGTCGCGGGTGAGGTGCCGGGTCACGGGGCCGTCTCCAGAGCGGTGTCGAGGGCCGCCGGGAGGGCGGCGACGAAGGCGTCGACCTGGGCGTCGGTGAGCACCAGGGACGGCGCGAGCCGCAGCACGTCGGGGGCGACGGCGTTGGCGAGGAAGCCGGTCTCGCGGAGGGCGGCCTCCAGCGCGCCGGCGACGGGCGCGGTGAGGACGACGCCGAGCAGCGCACCCCTCCCCCGCACCCCGGCGACCCCGGCGTGCCCGAGACCCTCGATGCCGGCGGTGAACCGGTGCTCGAGCTCCTTGGCGCGCTCGAGCAGGCCCTCGTCGCGCATCGTGTCGAGGACGGCGAGCGCGGCGGCGCAGGCGATCGGGTTGCCGCCGAACGTCGACCCGTGCGACCCGGCGGTCATGAGCTCCGCGGCGTCGCCGAAGGCCAGCGTGGCGCCGATCGGCAGGCCGCCGCCGAGGGCCTTGGCCATGGTGACGAGGTCCGGCTGCAGCCCGTCGGCCTGGTGGGCGAACCAGTGCCCGGTGCGGCCGGTGCCGGTCTGCACCTCGTCGACGGCGAACAGCGCGCCGGCGTCGGCGGCGGTGCGCGCCGCGGTGGCCAGGTAGCCCGGCGGCGGGGGCTGCACGCCGCCCTCGCCGAGCATCGGCTCGAGCAGCACCATCGCGGTCTGCCCGCCCACCACGCCGGCCAGCGCGCCGGCGTCGCCGTAGGGCACGTACCGCACGCCACCGGGGAGCGGGGCGAACGCGGCGGCCTTCGACGGCTGCCCGGTGAGTGCGAGCGCGCCCATCGTGCGGCCGTGGAAGGCGCCCTCGGCGGTGACCACCTCGGGCCGCCCGGTCAGCCGGCTGATCTTGAACGCGGCCTCGTTGGCCTCGGCGCCGGAGTTGCAGAAGAACACCCGCCCGGGCCGGCCGGCCAGCTCCAGCAGCCGCTCGGCGAGGGTGACGCCGGGCTCGTGCATCGCCAGGTTGGAGACGTGCCCGAGGGTCTGCGCCTGCCGGGTGATCGCCTCGACCACCCTCGGGTGCGCGTGGCCGAGGATCGTCGTCGCGATGCCGCCGAGCAGGTCGGTGAACTCACGGCCGTCGACGTCCCAGACGACTGAGCCCTCGCCGCGCGCGAGCGCGACCGGCGGCGTCCTGTAGTTGCCCATCATCACGGCCGACCAGCGGGTGGCCAGCTCCTCCGTGTGGGTCATGCCGGCTCCTTCCCGTCCAGTGCGTGCGCCGGGACGACCATCGTCCCGGTGCCCTCGGTGGTGAACATCTCCAGCAGCAGGGCGTGCGGGGTCCGGCCGTCGACGACGGTCGCCCGCTTCACCCCGCCCTCGACCGCCCGCAGGCAGGCGGCCATCTTCGGGATCATCCCGGCGTCGAGCGTGGGCAGGATCTCGGCCAGCTCGGCGGCGTCGATCTGCTGCACGAGCGAGTCGCGGTCGGGCCAGTCGGCGTAGAGGCCCTCGACGTCGGTGAGGACGACGAGCTTGACCGCGCCCAGCGCCACGGCGAGCGCGGCCGCGGCGGTGTCGGCGTTGACGTTGTGCACCACGCCGTCGCGGTCCGGCGCCACGGTGGCGACCACGGGGATCTTGCCGGCGGCCAGGAGCGCGGTGACCGGCTCGGGGTCGACGGCGACGACGTCGCCCACCCGGCCGACGTCGACCGGCTCGCCGTCGACGAGCGCCGTCGTCCGCTCGGCGGTGAACAGGCCGCCGTCCTCCCCGGACAGGCCCACGGCGAGCGGCCCGTGCTGGTTGACCAGCCCGACCACCTCCGGCGTGACCTGGCCGGTGAGGACCATGCGGACCACCTCGACGGTCTCGTCGGTGGTCACCCGCAGGCCGCCGCGGAACTCGCTCTCGATGCCGAGGCGGCCGAGCATCTCGGTGATCTGCGGGCCGCCGCCGTGGACGACGACGGGCAGGATGCCGCAGGTCCGGAGGAACACCATGTCCTCGGCGAAGGCGCGGCGGCACTCCTCGTCGACCATGGCGTGCCCGCCGTACTTGATCACCACGACGTTGCCGTGGAACTCGCGCAGCCACGGCAGCGCGCCGGTGAGGACGGCGACCTTGCGGGCGTCGCCCTCGGGGTCGTAGGTGCGCATGACCCGGGTGGTGCCGATCCGGCGGCGCGGGGCCGGCTCGTCGACGCGGACGTCGGGCGGGGTGGGGTCCTCGTGGGTGTTCTCGTGCGTGTTCTCGTGGGTGCTCACGTCGAGTACGCCGAGTTCTCGTGCACGTAGGCGATGGACAGGTCGTTGGTCCAGATCGTGGCCTGCTCGGTGCCGGCGGCCAGGTCGACGTCGATGGTGACGGCCCGGCCGGTGAGGTCGACGTCCTCGCGCGGGTCGCCGATCGCGCCGCCCCGGCAGACGGTGACGCCGTTGATGGTGACGTCGACCCGGTCGGGCTCGAAGGCGGCGTCGGTGGTGCCGATCGCCGCGAGCACCCGGCCCCAGTTGGGGTCGTTGCCGAACAGCGCCGTCTTGAGCAGGTTGTTGCGAGCACAGGCCCGGCCGGCGGTGAGCGCGTCGGCGACGCTCGCCGCGTTCCGCACGGTGATCGCGATGTCCTTGGTGGAGCCCTCCGCATCGGCGAGCAGCTGCATCGCCAGGTCGGTGGCCGCCTCGGTGAGCGCCGCGGCGACCTCCTCCGCGGTCGGCGTGACCCCGGCGGCGCCGTTGGCCATCGCGATGACGGTGTCGTTGGTGGACAGGCAGCCGTCGGAGTCGACCCGCTCGAGGCTGACGCCGGTGGCCCCCTTGAGCGCGGCCTGCAGCACGTCGGCCGGCACGGAGGCGTCGGTGGTGAGGACGACGAGCATCGTGGCCAGGCTCGGCGCGAGCATGCCGGCGCCCTTGGCCATCCCGCCGACGCTCCACCCGTCGCGCTGCACGACCGTCGTCTTGGGGACGCTGTCGGTGGTCATGATCGCCCGGGCGGCGTCGGGACCACCGTCGGCGGCGAGCGCCTTGGCCGCGTCGGTGACGCCGGGCAGCAGCCGGTCCATGGGCAGCCGGACCCCGATCAGCCCGGTGGAGGCCACCGCGACGTCGACGGCGCCCAGCCCCAGCTCGGCAGCGGTGTGCTCGGCGGTGGCGTGGGTGTCCTGGAAGCCCTCGGCGCCGGTGCACGCGTTGGCGCCGCCGGAGTTGAGGACCACCGCCCGCAGCCGGCGGGTGGCGAGCACCTGGCGGCTCCACTGCACCGGCGCGGCCGGGAAGCGGTTGGTGGTGAAGACGGCGGCGGCGCTGTCCTGCGGGCCGTCGTTGACGACCAGCGCGACGTCGGGGGCGCCGCTGCTCTTGAGCCCGGCGGCGACGCCGGCGGCCCGGAAGCCCTGCGGTGCGGTGACGCTCACGGGGCCACCCCCACCAGCGGCAGGCCCGCGGTCTCGGGCAGGCCGAGGGCGATGTTGGCGCTCTGGATCGCGCCGCCCGCGGTGCCCTTGGTGAGGTTGTCGACCGCGGCGACGACGACCAGCCGGCCGGCGTCGGGGTCGACGGCCACCTGCACCGCGACGGTGTTGGCGCCGAGCACCTGTGCCGTGGTGGGCCACTGGCCCTCGGGCAGCAGGTGCACGAACGCCTCGTCGGCGTAGGCCTGCGCGTAGGCGTCCCGGGCCTCCGCCGCGTCCGTGCCGGCCTTCAGCGGGGCCGAGCAGGTGGCGAGGATGCCCCGGCTCATCGGCACCAGCGTGGGCGTGAAGCTGACCTTGACCGGCCCGCCCGCGGCCGCGCCGAGGGTCTGCGCCATCTCGGGGGTGTGCCGGTGCCCGCCGCCGACGCCGTAGGCGCTCACCGAGCCCATGACCTCGCTGCCGAGCAGGTGCGGCTTGGCCGCCTTGCCCGCGCCGGAGGTGCCGGAGGCGGCGACCACGACGACGTCGGGCTCCACCAGGCCGGCGGCCAGGGCCGGCGCCATTGCGAGGGTGACCGACGTCGGGTAGCAGCCGGGGACGGCGATCCGCCGCGCGCCGGCCAGCTTCTCCCGCTGGCCGGGCAGCTCGGGCAGGCCGTAGGGCCAGGCGCCGGCGTGCTCGCCGCCGTACCAGCGCGCCCAGGCCGCCGGGTCCTCGAGCCGGTGGTCGGCGCCGCAGTCGATGACCAGCGTGTCCTGGGACAGCTGCGCGGCGATCGCGGCGGACTCGCCGTGCGGCAGCGCGAGGACGACGACGTCGTAGCCGGACAGGTCCTCCGGCGCGCTCGGCCGGACCTCGAGGTCGGCGAAGGGCAGCAGGTGCGGCTGCAGCTCACCCAGGCGTCGACCGGCGCTGCTGTTGGCGTGCACCCCGGCCAGGCGGAGGTGCGGGTGCCCGGCCAGCAGCCGGCACACCTCTCCCCCCGCGTAGCCGGTGGCGCCGGTGACCCCGACCGTCCACGTCTGCCCTGTACTCACGATGCATGACCATACAGGCCCGTGCATGACCTTTCATCGTCGGGGTCGGACTGCACCCGCGGTCGCTCGTGCTCTGCCCACACGGACGGGGCAGAGCACGAGCGACGGCGGGGACAGGGTGGCCGGGTGCTGTCCGCGCGCCCGGCGGCGGACTCAGGACACCGGCTGCGGCGACCGCGCGGGCTCGACGCCGGCGTAGGGGCTCAGCCGTCCCCACCGGGCCAGCTCCCGCTCCAGCCACGGGGGTGCCGCCAGCGCCATCTCGCGGGACTCCCGGGCGGCGGCGAGCCCGAGCCGGCCGGCGCACCAGCGCACGAGGGAGCTCACGTCGGTGGTGACGACGCCGTCGTCGGGGAAGCCGGGGGTCTCGACGCAGACCTCGTTGCCGGTGCGGTCGAGCAGCAGCCACAGGTGGTGCGGTGCCCGGGACCGCCGGACGTCGAAGCGCACGACGACGCGCGGCCGCGGCAGGGACGCCGGGTCGATGAGCCGGGACAGCGTCCAGAGGGCGAGGTAGGGGTCCTGGTCACCCGGCGCCACCTCGCGCCACCGCGCACCCCACGCGCCCAGCGTGAAGCAGATGTCGCCCAGCTCCCGCCCCATCTCGGTGAGCGCGTACTCCGTGGTCCGCCCGGAACTCCTGCGCTCGACCACGCCGTCGCGCTGGAGCGTGTGCAACCGCTGGGCGAGGACGCTGCGGGAGAGACCGGGAGCACCCTCGAGGATGTCCCCGAAGTGGACGCAGCCCAGGGCCAGGTTCCTGATGATGATCGGCGTCCAGCGCTGGGCGAACACCTCAGCGGCGAGCGCGATCGGGCAGTACTGCCCGTAGCCACCCATGCGGGACAGGCTCCACCCGCGGCGGCGGACGTGGTGTCCCCGCCGGCGCGGTTCGTTTCCAGGACTGACGCCGCGGGCCGGGGAGGTCTCCACTCGACGGGCCAGTTCTCGGCCGAGGAGTCGCCATGCGCCGGTCCCGCACGCCCGTCGCCACCCCCGTCGTGGCCGCCGCCGTCCTGGCGGCCACGTTCTCGTCCGTCTCGCCCGCCGCCGCCTCCACCGAGGTCGACGGCGCGAGCGTCCGGACGTGGAATGAGATCGCGGTCACCGCCATCGTGTCGACGACCCCGCCGACGCCGGGACCGGTCGGACCCCTCTACCTCGCCTACGTGCACCGCGCCGTCCACGACGCCGTGCAGGACCTCCCCCACCACGCCTCCGTCCCGGCAGCGGTCGCCGCGGCGGCCCACGGGGTCCTGGTGCACTACTTCCCGGGCCAGCGCGGGACGCTCGACGAGAGGTACGCGGCCGAGCTGGCGGCGGTCCCGGACGGCGAGGCGGAGGACCGGGGGATCGCCGCCGGCGCCCAGGCCGCGCAGACGCTGATCGAGGACCGGCGCGACGACGGCCTGAACGGACCGGCGCTGCCCCTCCCGACCCCGGGACCCGGGGTGTGGGAACCCCTCCCGACCGAGCCACCGACGACGGCCGCCGCGGCGTCCTGGCTGGGCACGGTGGAGCCCTTCGTGCTCCGGTCCCCGTCGGAGCTGCGGCCGGGCGGGCCGCCCGCGCTCACCAGCGACCGCTGGGCCCGTGACTTCGAGGAGGTCAAGACGCTCGGATCGGCCACGTCGACGGTGCGGACAGCGGCACAGACCGCCGCGGCGCTCTTCTGGGCCGACCCGCCGGCCGTGCAGAGCCACCGCGCCCTGCGCGGCTGGAGCGTGCAGGAGTCACTGGACGCGAGGGAGACGGCGCGGTTGTTCGCCCTCGTGAACACCGCGAGCACCGACGCGCTCATCGCCTGCGCCGACGCCAAGTTCCACTACGACTTCTGGCGGCCGGTCGGCGCCATCCGGCGCGCGGACACCGACGGCAACCCCGCGACCGTGCCCGACCCCGCGTGGAGCCCGCTCGTGCCGGCGCCGAACTTCCCCGACTACCCGAGCAACCACGCCTGCGCGACGACCGCCCTCGCCACGGTGGTCGACGCACTGCGCGGGGACCGCCCGTTCTCGCTGACGGTGAGCAGCGTCCGGGGCACCCCGCCCGTCGAGTACCCGACCACGTTCACCTCCGCGGAGCAGCTGATCGAGGAGGTCGGCAACGCGCGGATCTGGGCCGGGATCCACTACCGGTTCTCCGTCGAGGACGGCACGGCCATCGGCCGCGCGGTCGGCGAGCGGGTGCTGTGCTCCGACTGGTGACCGCCCGGCCCGCCCGACCCCGAGCCGTCACTCCGGCGGAGCGGGGTCAGGCGAGCGGGTCGCCGTCGCCGTAGGGGACGAGCCGCAGCCTCCGGGCGTCGCCGGACGGCGACGTGGCCCGCAGGGTGTCGAGCGAGTCGACGCCGGCGCGGAAGAACCGACCCGACCACTGGTCCAGCTCGCCGGCGGCGATGGCCACCACCAGGTCGACGACGTCCTCGGGGCGGGTCCAGTCGGTCCGTCCCTCGTGCATCGGCATCGCGCGCGTCATGGCGGTGTCGACGACGCCCGGCGCCAGGTCGAACGCCCGGACGCCGTGCGGAGCGCCGGCCAGGTCGATCGACTCGGTGATGCGCATCTGCGCGGTCTTGCCGACCGAGTAGGCGCTGTAGTGCGGGTTGGCGCGGGTGCCGATCCCGCTGGCCAGCCCGACCACCCGCCCGCTGCCGACAGCCACCATGCCGGGCAGCACGGCGCGGGCGAGCAGGAACGGCCCGCGGACCTGGCTCTCCACCACCTGCCACCACTGGTCGGGGTCGGCCTCCCACAGCGGCACCTCGGCGGCGTCGATGAGGCCGGCGTTGTTGACCAGCAGCCCGACCGGCCCGAGCTCGCGGACGACCTCGGCGACGGCGGCGTCGACCGCGACCCGGTCGGTGACGTCGGCGGCCAAGGCGAGGGTGCGGGCGCCGGTGGCCGCGGCGATCCCGTCCATCGCCGTCCGCAGCCGGTCCCCGCCGCGCGCGATCCCGGCGACGGCGGCACCGCGGGCGGCCAGCCCCTCGGCGACGTGCCGGCCGATGCCCGCCGACGCCCCGGTGACCAGCGCGACGGTGCCGGTGAGGTCGGCCATCAGTCGCCGCTGCGCAGGGTGATGCCCTGCAGCTCGACGACGGCGAGGATGCCCTCACGGACCTGCGCGACATCGGTGGCGGTGAGCGTGCGGTCCGGCGCCCGCAGCACCAGCGAGTACGCCAGCGACCGCGACCCGGCCGGGACCGGCGGGCCGGAGTACACGTCGAAGAGGCGCACCGCCTCGAACAGCTCCCCCGCGCCCCCGCGCACCAGCGACTCGACGTGCGACGCGGTGATCTCGTCCGGCACGACGAACGCCAGGTCGAGGAACACCGGCGGGAAGGTGGAGATCCGCGGCCCGACCGGCACGGCGGCCGCCGGGAGCGCGTCGGCGTCGAGCTCCATGACCGAGGTGCGCGCCGGCAGGTCGAGCGCGGCGCACACCCGCGGGTGCAGCTCGCCGGCGTACCCGACCACCCGGTCGTCCACGACCAGCTCGGCGCAGCGGCCGGGGTGCCAGGGCGCGGCCTCGCCGGGGCGGACGAACAGCTGCACGCCCGCCGCGGCGGCCACCACGCGGGCGGCCTGCACGGCGTCGGCCCAGCCCGCCGCGCGGCCCGGACCCCACCAGCCGCGCGGCTCGCGCTGGCCGGTCAGGGCGACCGCCACGTGCCACGGCTGGGCGGGCACCGCGCCGAGCAGCGCGGCGAGGACGTCGTCGTCGGGACGGCCGTCGACCCCGGGCAGCGGCGCCGGGGTGCCCACGCCGCCGAGGAAGACCGCGCCGTGCTCGAAGAGGGCGACGTCGCGCTGGCCACGGGCGAGGTTGCGGGCCAGCGAGGCCAGCAGGCCGGGCACCAGCGTGGTGCGCAGGGCCGGCTCCTCCTCCGACAGCGGGTTGCGCACGACGACCACACGGCGGCGCTCGTCGTCCTCGGGCAGGCCCAGGGCGTCCAGCGCCGGCGTGCCGACGAAGGGGTACGACGGCGCCTCGACGTAGCCGGCCTCGGCCAGCGCCCGGCCGATCGCGCGGCGGCGGCGCTGGGTCTCGGTGAGCCCGCGCCCGGGCGGGGCGGTGGGCAGCACCGAGGGGACGTCGTCGTAGCCGGCGAGCCGGACGACCTCCTCCACCAGGTCGGCGGGGTCGGTGAGGTCCGGGCGCCACGACGGCGGGGTGACGGTCAGCACGCCGCCCTCGCCCTCGACGGCGCAGCCGACCGCGCCGAGCAGCTCGACGACCTGCGCCGCCGGGTACGGGACGCCGGAGACCCGGCCGGGCCGGTCGGCGTCGAGCGGGATCGACGGCCGCGGACGTCGGGTGTCGACGTCGACCGGCGCGCCGACGACGCGGGCGCCGCCGTACCGCGCCAGCAGCTCCGCCGCGCGGGCGAGCGCGACCACGGTCATCTCGGGGTCGACGCCGCGCTCGAAGCGCTTGGCGGCCTCGCTGGGCAGCCGGTGGCGGCGCGCGGTGCGAGCGACGCCGGTGGGCTCCCAGTGCGCGGCCTCGAGCAGCACGGCGGTCGTGCCGTCGCCGATCTCGGTGGAGGCGCCGCCCATGACCGCGGCCAGGCCGATCGGCCCGGTGTCGTCGGTGATGAGCAGGTCGTCGGCGTCGAGGGTGCGGACGGTCCCGTCGAGGGTGGTCAGCCGCTCCCCCTCACGGGCGCGGCGGACGACGATCGGCCCGGTCACCGCGTCGCGGTCGAAGGCGTGCATCGGCTGGCCGAGCTCGAGCATCACGTAGTTGGTGACGTCGACCGCCAGCGAGATCGACCGGACGCCGGACTGGGCCAGGCGGCGGCGCATCCACCACGGGCTCGGCGCGGTCGGGTCCAGGCCCTCCAGCGCGACCATGGAGAACCGGTCGCAGCGGTCGGCGTCGGCGACCGTGACCTCCCACGCCGGCTCACCGGACCAGGCGGGGACCTCCGCCGCGCCGGGGTCGCGCCAGCCGGCGGCCAGGCCGGTGCCCATCTCGCGGGCGATGCCGCGCATCGACAGGCAGTAGCCGCGGTCGGGGGTGACGGCGAGCTCGATGACGACGTCGTCGAGCCCCACGACCGGGCGGGCCTCGGCACCGGGCTCGACGCCGTCGCCGAGCACGAGGATCCCGGCGTGGTCCTCGCCGATGCCCAGCTCGCGGACCGAGCAGATCATCCCGTCGGACACGTGGTCGTAGGTCGTGCGGGCGGCGATCTCGAAGCCGCCGGGCAGCACGGCGCCGGGCAGCGCGACGACGACGGTGTCGCCGACGACGAAGTTCCGGGCGCCGCAGACGATGCCGCGGGGCTCGGCCTCACCGACGTCGACCCGGCAGTACCGGATCGGCTTCTTGAAGCCGGTGAGCTCCTCGATCTCCAGCACCCGGCCGACCACGAGCGGGCCGGTGACCTCGGCCGGGCGGTGGACCTCCTCGACCTCCAGGCCCAGGCGCACGAAGGCGGCGTCGAGGTCCTCGACCGTGGTCCCGGCGGGGACGTCGACGTACTCGGCCAGCCAGCCGACGGGGACCCGCATCTACAGCTCCACTCCGAACGCGCGCGTGAACCGGACGTCGCCCTCGACGATGTCGCGCATGTCGCCGACGCCGGAGCGGAACTGCAGCGCCCGCTCGATGCCGACGCCGAAGGCGAAGCCGCTGAACTCCTCGGGGTCGACCCCGCAGGCGACGAGCACCCGCGGGTTGACCATCCCGCATCCGCCCCACTCGACCCAGCGCGGGCCGTCGCGGTGCTCGGCGAACCAGACGTCGAACTCCGCCGAGGGCTCGGTGAACGGGAAGTACGACGGCCGCCAGCGGGTGACCGCCTCGGGGCCGAACAGCGCCCGGGCGAGGTGGTCGAGCGTGCCGCGCAGATGGGCCATCGTCAGCCCGCGGTCGACGGCCAGGCCCTCGACCTGGTGGAACACCGGGGTGTGCGTCGCGTCGAGCTCGTCGGTGCGGTACACCCGCCCCGGCGCGACGACGTAGACCGGCGGCGTCCGCGACAGCAGCGTGCGGGCCTGCACCGGGCTGGTGTGGGTGCGCAGCACCAGACCCGAGTCCTCCGGCGCCACGAAGAAGGTGTCCATCATCGTGCGCGCCGGGTGGTCGCGGCCGATGTTGAGGGCGTCGAAGTTCAGCCACTCGGCCTCGAGTTCCGGGCCGTCGGCGACCTCGTAGCCCATGCCGACGAACGCGTCGGCGATCCGCTCGGTGAGCGTGGTCAGCGGGTGCCGGGCGCCGCGCGGCGTGCGGTCCCACGGCAGCGTGACGTCGACCCGCTCCTCGGCCAGCACGCGGGCGTCGCGCTCGGCCTCCAGCTCGGCCTTGCGCGCCTCGAACGCCTCGGTGACGGCGACCCGCGCGGCGTTGACCCGCTTGCCGGCGTCGGCGCGGGCGGCGGGGGGCAGCGCGCCGAGCTCGCGGCGGGCCAGCGGCACGGGCGCGCGGTCACCGAGGTGCGCCGGGCGGACGGCGGCCAGCGCCTCGAGGTCGGCGGCACCCGCGAAGGCCTCGCGGGCCGCGGCGACGGCGGCGTCGAGGGCCTCGGCGGAGAGGGCCGCGACCTGCTTGGGGTCGTAGGGGTCGTTGGCGCCGGACACGGGAGGCCATTCTGCCCGCCGCCCCGTCTCCCCCGCCCCCGGGTTCTCGGCCGGCTGCCTCTAGGGCGAGATCGCGCGATCTCGCACGCCCCGGCCCGCGCTGCGGTGCGAGATCGCGTGATCTCGCCCGAGGCGGGGGCGCGTCGGCACCGGCTGCCAGGATCGCCCGGGACGGCGGCACGGACTCGGGAGGGCGCACCGCATGGCGATGGTGCTGGCGCTGGCCTCGGCCGTCGTCTACGGGATGGCCGACTTCGCCGGCGGCCTGGCCAGCCGGCGCGCCACGGCGGCCGCCGTCGTCGCGCTCTCGCAGGCCGCGGGGCTGGTCGCCGTCGTGCTGCTGCTGCCGTGGCTCGGCGGGGACCCGACGCCGGCCGACCTCGCGTGGGGCGCGGCGGCCGGCGTCGCGGGCGGCCTGGGGCTGCTGCTCTTCTACCGCGCCCTGGCCGCCGGAGTGATGAGCGTGGTCGCCCCGGTGACGGCGGTGTCGGCCGCGGCGCTGCCGGTGCTGGGCGGCCTGCTGCTCGGTGAGCGCATCGGGCCGGTGGCCGCCGGCGGCATCGTCCTCGCCCTGGCCGCGGTGGTGCTCGTGGCGGCCGAGGACGGGCTGGCCTCGCTGCGCAACGCCCGGCTCGGCACCGTCGCCCCGGCGCTCGCCGCGGGTGCGGGGTTCGGGCTGTTCTTCGTCGTCCTCGACCGCACCGGCGAGGACTCGGGACTGAGCCCACTGGTGGCCGCGCGCGTGGTGTCGGTGCTGATGGTCGGCGGGCTGGCGCTGGCCACCGGCCGCTCGCTGCGGATCTCCCGCCGGGTGCTCCCGGTCGTGGTGCTGGCCGGGGTCGGCGACATGACGGCCAACGCGCTGTTCCTGGTCGCCACACAGGTCGGCGGGCAGCTGGCGATCACCGGGGTGCTGGCCTCGCTGTACCCGGCGAGCACGGTGCTCCTGGCGCAGGTGGTGCTGCGCGAGCGGCTGGCCGGCGCCCAGCGTGCGGGGCTGGCCGTGGCGGCCGCCGCCGTCGTCCTCATCGCCCTCCCGTCCTGAGCCCTCCCGTCCTGAGCCCTGCCGTCCTGAGCCCTGCCTCCCTGACCGCTGCCCCGTCCGGGTGACCGCCGACCGGGCACGGGTGGGATCGGGGTCGTCGCTGCCGACAACTCCGGGGTGACCGCCCGTCCCCAGGAGGCACCGGTGCAGCCCGGAGCCGACCCCGTCCTCGAGCAGGCCCTGCGCGGCGTGCGCAGCGCCTTCCAGCCCATCGTCGAGATCGACACCGGACGGGTGGTGGCCTACGAGGCGCTCGCCCGTGGCCCGGTCGGCCCGCTGGAGCGGCCCGACGCGCTGTTCGCCGCCGCCCGCGCCGCCAGCCGCCTCGCCGAGCTCGACGAGGCCTGCCGCGCCGCCGCCTTCCGCGGTGCTTCCGACGCCGGCCTCGTCTCGCCGCTGACCGTGTTCGTCAACGTCGAGCCCGAGGTGCTCGACACCGCTCCGCTGGCCGATCTCGTCGCCATCGCCGAGGGCGCCCCCGGGGACCTGCGGGTGGTCATGGAGATCACCGAGCGGGCCATCGCCGCGCGCCCGGCGGAGCTGCTGCGCACCGTCGAGCGGGTCCGCGAGCTCGGCTGGGCCATCGCCGTGGACGACGTCGGCGCGGAGTCGATGTCGCTGGCCTTCCTGCCGCTGCTGTCCCCCGACGTCGTCAAGCTCGACCTGCGCCTGGTGCAGGAGCGGCCCGGCCCCGCCATCGCCGAGATCATGAACGCGGTCAACGCCTACGCCGAGCGCAGCGGCGCCGTCGTGCTCGCCGAGGGCATCGAGACCGAGGAGCACCTGGCCTACGCCCGCGGGCTGGGCGCCACGCTCGGCCAGGGCTGGCTGTTCGGCCGCCCCGGCCCGGGCGCCGACCCGCGCCTGCCCGTCGGCGAGCTCCTGCTGCCCGGCGCCGGCCGGCCCAGCGGCGCGGTCGGCGCGGTGTCGCCCTTCGCCTGCCTGCCCGACGACGTCCCGCTGCGCCGCGCCCCCAAGGCGCTGCTCATCGAGCTGTCCAAGCAGCTGGAGCGGGAGGCGATGCGCCTCGGCGAGACCTGTGTGGTGGCCGCGACGTTCCAGGAGGCCCGCCACTTCACCGTCTCCACCACCCAGCGCTACCGCGACCTGGTCGAGCGCACCGGCTTCGTCTGCGCGCTCGGTGAGGACCTGCCGGTGGAGCCGCTGCCGGGCCTGCGCGGCGCGCACCTCGACGCCGACGACCCGGTCCGCGGCGAGTGGGACGTCGCCGTCCTCTCCCCGCACTTCAGCGCCGCGCTGCTGGCCCGCGACCTCGGCGACGAGGGCCCCGACCTCGAGCGCACCTTCGAGTACGCACTGACCTACGAGCGGACGACGGTGTCGCGCGCCGCGCAGTCCCTGCTGTCCCGGGTGGCCCCGCGGACCGCCCAGGAGACGCCGACCGCCGCCGCACCGCGCCCCGTCGTGTCCGCGAGCCGCCCGGCCACCGGCCTGGCCGTGGGGACGACGACGGCGGAGGTGCTGCTGCGGCGGGCGCTGGAGGCCACGCCGAGCGGCGTGACGATCGTGGACATGCGGCTGCCCGACCAGCCGATCGTGTACGCCAACGAGGCCTTCCGGGAGCTCGCCGGCCTGCCCTCGGAGGAGATCCTCGGCCGCAACTGCCGGCTGCTGCAGCACCCCGACACCGACCCCGGCGCCGTCGCGCGGATCCGCGCGGCCGTCGCGGCCGGGCAGTCCTGCCGCGAGACGGTGCTCAACCTGCGCGGCCCCGACCAGACGCCGTGGTGGAACGAGCTGCACCTCGCGCCGGTGCACGACGCCGACGGCACGGTCGTGCAGTACATCGGCGTGCAGGTGGACGTGACCGCGCGGGTCGAGGCCGAGCGGGCGCTGGTCCGCGAGCGCGACCGCACGTCGGCGGCGCTGGCCCGCATCCAGGAGCTCGCCTACACCGACCCGCTGACAGGGCTGCTCAACCGGCGCCGGCTGGAGGAGCAGGTGGAGGCCGCCATCTGGGAGGCCCGCGCCCGCGGCGACGCCCTGGGCCTGCTGTTCGTCGACCTCGACGGGTTCAAGGCGGTCAACGACCGGCTCGGGCACGCCGCCGGCGACGAGCTGCTGCAGGTGGTGGCCCGCCGGCTGCGCGAGCGGGTCCGCCGCCGCGACCTGCTGGCCCGCCTCGGCGGCGACGAGTTCCTGGTGGCGCTGCCCGACCTCCACCCCGAGACGGCGCTGGCGGAGGCCACGCGGGTCGCCGACGAGCTGACCGCCTCGATCCGCCGCGCGGTGCCGCTGTTCGGCACCGAGGTGCACGTGGGCGCCAGCATCGGCGTCAGCGTCTGCCCGGAGGACGGCGTCGTGTTCGCCGACCTGCTGCACCGCGCCGACCTGCGCATGTACGACCGCAAGGCGGCCACCCGCGGCGTCGCCGTCCGGGCGGCCACCGCCCGCGCGGCGGCCGGCTCGGCGCCGGTGCCGCGGCGGGAGCCGGTCCTCCCCTGAGCGGGGCGCGGACAGGGAGCGGCGCCGCGGCTCACCGGAAGGGAGCCGCGGCCCGCTCCACCTGCGCGCGGTAAGCCGCGCGGTCGTCCTCGCCGTCGCGGGTGAGGTTGTCGTTGTCCCGCCGCAGGCCGGCGACGCCGTCGAGGCCCTCGCGCAGCACGTCGGCGTGCCCGGCGTGCCGGGCCACCTCGGCCAGGACGTGCACCAGCAGCGTGTGCAGGGTGGGGTGCCGCCGCTCCTCCGGCCACCACGCCACCTCGCCGACGGCGTCCAGCGGCAGCGCCGCGACCGTCGCCTCGGCGTGCGCGACGACCCGCTCGTAGAGCCCCAGGACGTCCTCGCGGGACTCGTCGGCGCGGACCCACAGGTCGTCGTCGTCGCCCGCGTCGGGGTCGTCCCACAGCATCGGCTCGGGGAACGGCCGGCCGAGGCAGTTGCCGAGGTAGCCGGCCTCGACGCAGGCCAGGTGCTTGACCAGGCCGAGCAGGTTGGTGCCCGTGGGTGTCAGCGGGCGGCGGGCGTCGTACTCCGGCAGGCCCTCGAGCTTCCACAGCAGCGCCTCGCGGGCGGTGGTGAGGTAGCGCAGCAGCACGGCCTTCGCGGCGTCGTCGTCCACGCCGGCCACCCTGCCAGCCACCTGCCGCTCAGCCCTGGGCGAGCTGGGTGGCGTAGAGGCAGATCGCCGCGGCCGCGGCCAGGTTGAGGCTCTCCGCGCGGCCGCGCATCGGGATCCGCACGCGGGCGTCGGCGGCGCCGGCCAGCTCCGGCGGGACGCCGCGCGCCTCGTTGCCGAACAGCCACAGCACCGGCCCGGCCAGCGCGGACCCCAGCGCGTCGAGCGCGGTCTCGCCGCCGCCGTCGGCGGCCAGCACGGTCACCCCGCGGGCCTGCAGCTCCCCGACCAGCGGGCCCAGCGGCGCCCCGCGGACGACGTCGACGTGGAACAGGCTGCCGGCGCTGGCCCGCACGGCCTTGCCGCCGTAGGGGTCGGCCGACCCGGCGCCGAAGACGACCGCGCCCGCGCCGCACGCGTCGGCGGTGCGCAGCACGGTGCCGGCGTTGCCGGGGTCGGCCAGGCCGGCCAGCCCGACGGCGAGCCGCGGCGGCTCGGCGGTCAGCCGGGCGGCGGGCAGGTCGCGCAGCGCGCAGACGGCGACCAGGCCCTGCGGCGTGACCGTCTCCGACAGCGAGGCGGCGGCCTTCTCGGTGACCAGCCGGAGGGGGACGGGAGTGTTGACCAGCAGGTCGGAGTGCGCCGCGGCGGCGGCCTCGGTGGCGAAGACCTCGCGGACGTCGTCGGGCGCGGTGGCCAGTGCCTCCGACACCGCCTGGCGGCCCTCGGCGAGGAAGGCGCCCGCCGCGTCGCGGCCGGCGCGGCGGGTCAGCTTGCGGGCGGCGGCCACCCGCCCCGAGCGCTCGGTCAGCAGCTCGCTCACGCCGTTCCTCCCGTCGAGACCTGCGACGTCGTGGTCATCGGGCGCTCACGACCACGAGTGCGCAGGACTCGGGCCGGGGCGGACCCCACACACGCCGACGCCGCCGGTGCCGGCCCTGGTGGGCCGGACACCGGCGGCGTCGGGAGCGGGTGGCTCAGGCGGCCTGCTCGCCGCCGGCCGGGGCCGCGGCGACGGCGGCCCGGGCGGTCTCCACCAGCGCGGCGAAGGCGGCGGGCTCGTTGACCGCCAGCTCGGCCAGCACGCGGCGGTCGAGCTCGATGCCGGCCAGCTTGAGGCCCTGCATGAACCGGTTGTAGGTCATGTCGTTCTGGCGCGCCGCGGCGTTGATGCGGGTGATCCACAGCTTGCGGAAGTCACCCTTGCGCACCTTGCGGTCGCGGTAGTTGTAGGTGGCCGAGTGGAGGATCTGCTCCTTGGCCTTGCGGTACAGGCGCGAACGCTGACCGCGGTACCCGCTGGCGGCCTCGAGGGTCGTCCGGCGCTTCTTCTGGGCGTTGACCGCCCGCTTCACGCGTGCCACGTGAGAACTCCTTGCTCGTTCGGGAGGCGGGGGCTCAGATGCCCAGCAGCTTCTTGAGGGTCTTGGTGTCGCCCGGGGACATGACCTGGTCCTTCTCCAGCCGGCGCTTCTGCCGCGAGCTCTTGTGCTCGAACTTGTGCTGGTTGCCGGCCTGCTCGCGCATGAGCTTGCCGGTGCCCGTCACGCGCACCCGCTTCGCGGTGCCCTTGTGGGTCTTCTGCTTCGGCATGTCCTCGTCGTCCTGTTCGTCCGTCGCTCGTCCGGCGCGGTGCCGTGCGGCAGCACGGAGCTGCCGCACAGCACCGTCGGTCTGTGGTGGTGCGGTCCTGCGGTGCCCGGTCAGGCGGGAGGGGCGGTGCCCTCCGCGGCCCGGTCGGCCTTCGCCTGACGGCGGGCGCCGTCGGTCGCGGCCTGGTTCCGGTGCGGGGCGATCACCATGACCATGTTCCGGCCGTCCTGCTTGGGGTTGGACTCGATGACGCCCAGTTCGGAGACGTCAGCGGCCAGCCGCTGCAGCAGGCGGTAGCCCATCTCGGGCCGCGACTGCTCGCGACCGCGGAACATGACCGTGATCTTGACCTTGTCGCCGCTCTTGAGGAAGCGCTCGACGTGGCCCTTCTTGGTCTCGTAGTCGTGCGGGTCGATCTTGAGGCGCAGCCGCATCTCCTTGATGACGGTGAGCGCCTGGTTCCGCCGGGCCTCGCGGGCCTTCTGGGCGGACTCGTACTTGAACTTCCCGTAGTCCATCAGCTTGACGACCGGCGGCCGGGCCATGGGCGCGACCTCGACGAGGTCGAGCTCGGAGTCCTGCGCCAGGCGCAGCGCCTCGCCGATCGGCACGATGCCGACCTGCTCGCCCTCCGGGCCCACCAGGCGGACCTCGGGGACGCGGATACGGTCGTTGATACGGGGCTCGGTGATGGCCTCTCCTCTGCTCTGTCACACGGGAGGAGGCCGCGCCCACCCGGGCACCGGAGACGACGAAGGCCCCGTGAGCAGGTGCTCACAGGGCCCGTCTCACCGGTACGGTGCCGGCCCGTCGCCGGGCCGGACACGTCGTGGGAGCCGGCCGGGGCAGGCCGGGCTCCCGCGAACCGGGGACCTGGGCGCCTCGACGGCGCCAGGTGGGAGCGGGCTCCTCTTGGTTCAGCGGCCCGGGGTGGGGCCGCTGGAGTGGTTCACGCGCCTCGTGTAGCGGGGAGGCACGCTCATGCTACAGCGTCGGGACGGGATGGAACATTCCGGTCGGCGCGGCCCGCGTGCAGGGACCCGCCGCGAGCGTGCGAGTGGTGGGGGCACGGAGGTCCTTGCTCACTCCCACAGGAGCGGGCCCCGCGCCGGCGCCGGCCGGGCGGCGCGGTCGGCCTCCAGCAGGGCCCGGAGCCCCTCGACGGTGGTGGCCGCCCGCTCGCCGTCGACGGCCTGCAGTGCCGTGATCGAGATCGCGTCGCCGTTGGCCAGCTCCAGCGTGGCCCACCACGCCTTGCGGTCGAAGCGCACCGCGCGGACGGCCTCCCACGGCAGCGTCCGGCCGCCGACGACGTTGCGCACCCGGATCCCGGAGGCGTCGCCGTCGACCCGTGAGCGGCCCAGCGCCAGGATGGCCGCCCCGACGAAGACGCCCACCCCGCCGATCGCCACGCGGTCGGCGGCGTCGAAGGGGTTCAGCGCGTCCGAGGGCTGCGTGCGCAGCGCGACCACGACCATGACGGCGACCACCGCGGCGGCGAGCAGCGCGCAGACTCCGCGCAGCAGGCGGGGGACGGCGGACACGCGGGCGGGGGCGGCGGACGGCGCGGGCACGTCCCCCATCGTCCCAGTCCCCCGGCTGGCAGAGTGCCGGGACGTGGAGGCGACCGCCGTCGAGGTGACCGGGCACGCCCAGCGCAGCGCCTGGCGCGAGCGCTCGGTGCCCGCGGTCGAGCGGGTGCGGCCGGGCCTGTGGTCGGTGCCGGTGCCGATGGGCGGCCCGCTGCGGTGGGTGAACGCCTACGTCCTCGAGCTGGCCGGTGGCGGGCTGGGGCTGGTCGACACCGGCTGGGACGCCGACGACAGCTGGGCGGCGCTGTGCGCGGGCCTGACCGAGCTCGGCGGCGACGTCGCCGACGTCCGCGGCGTGCTGGTCACCCACCTGCACCTGGACCACGTCGGGCTCGCGGCACGGGTGCGCGAGGCCTCCGGTGCGTGGGTGGCGATGCACCCGGCGGACGCGGCCGGCATCACGTCCTTCACCGGCCGCACCCCGGAGGAGATGGTCGAGGAGGAGGTCGCCTTCCTGGTCTCCCTGGGCGCTCCCCCGGAGGACGCGCGCGCCGACGCCGGCACCCCCGAGCAGCGGGCCGGCCTGCTGCGGGTCGCCCGCCCCGACCGGCTGCTGGAGGACGGCGACCGCGCGGACCTGCCCGGCTGGTCGCTGCGCGCCGTGCACACCCCCGGCCACACCGAGGGCCACCTGTGCTTCGCCGACGAGGCCACCGGCCTGTTCTTCTCCGGCGACCACGTGCTGCCGCGGATCAGCCCCAACATCTCCACGCACGCCGGCGGCGCGGCCGACCCGCTGCGCGACTACCTGGGCGCCCTCGGGTCCGTCGCCGGGCAGGTGGCCGACGAGGTGCTGCCCGGGCACGAGTGGCGCTTCCGCGGCCTGGCCGCGCGGACCGCCGAGCTGCGCGCCCACCACGAGCACCGCCTGGCCGAGCTGCTGGCCGCCGTCCGGGAGCACCCGGGCGGCACGCCGTGGGAGCTGGCCGCCCACCTGACCTGGTCGCGGCCGTGGTCGCAGTACGAGCGGCGGATGCGGATCTTCGCCGTCACCGAGACCGACGCCCACCTGCGGCTGCTGGCGACCCGGCGGCTCGTGGTCCGCGACGGGACGGCCGTCCCGCGGTTCGCGGCAGCGACCCTCCGCTGATGGGAGAGCAGGACTAGCGTTGGATCGCCGGACCGCGGCATCTCGAGCTCCCGGGAGAGCCGCGGCTGGTCCTGCGAGGTGCCCGTGCATCGCGACGCCGCCCGCTCCCTCCCCCTGGCCGACGAGCTGTCGGTCGTCTTCGCCCGCATGTCGGGCCTCCTGCTGTCCGAGGAGACCGTCGCCACGGCCCTCGGCCTGGTCGGCTCGCTGGTCCACGAGACCGTGCCGGGAGCGGTGGGTGCCGGCGTCTCGATCGTCGACGCCGCCGGCCGGCGCTCGTCGGGATCGACCGACCCGCGGGTGGAGCGGGCCGACGAGCTGCAGTACGAGCTGGACGAGGGCCCGTGCCTGGCCGCGGCCGCCGGGCGCACCCTCGTGACCGTCGACGACCTGGGTGCCGACCCGCGCTGGCCGCGCTGGGCGGCGGCGGCCCGGGACCTGGGGCTGCTGTCGGTGATGAGCGCGCCGCTGGTGGCCGGGGACCGGACGCTGGGCGCGCTGAAGGTCTACGGCGCCGAGGCCGGGGCGTTCACCGTCCGCGACGCCCAAGTGCTCAGCCTGTCCGCGGCGCAGGCGGCCCTCCTGGTCGCCCACGTGACGGCCCGGGAGCGGGCGCGCCGCGCCAGCGACGAGCTGCGGCAGGCGATGGCCGCCCGGGACGTGGTGAGCACCGCCAAGGGCGTGCTCATGGGCCGCCACGGCATCGGCGAGGAGACCGCGCTGGCCATGCTGCTGTCCCGGTCGGGCGGGGAGGGCGGCACCCTGCGGCAGGCAGCCCGGGCGGTGGTCGACTCCGCCGTCCGGCGGCTCCGGTGACGGCCGTGTCCACCCGCGTGCCGGGCGACGGGCAGACGGCCGGGCTGCGGGCGGCGTTCCGGCACGCCGACCTCACCCTCGAGGAGCTCTGGTTGCGGTACTTCCAGCTCGGCGGCAACGCCGACCTGCTCGACGTCGAGGCGCACCTGGACGGGCTGCTGCGGCTGCCCGACATCGACGGCGACCTGCTCGCGGTGGCGGTCAACGAGCGCCTCGACGAGCTGGTCGTGGCCCGCCGGGTGCCCTACTCGCGGCCGCTGCGACCTCCGCGCCCCACGGCCGGCCCGCTGGCCGCGATCCTGCAGCTGCTCGACGCCGCCCGGACCGCCCCGCCGGACCGGCTCGTCCCGCTCGCCGCGCGGGCCGCCCGCGTGCTCGGCGTGGAGATCGCGGTGCACGTCGTCGACCACGAGCAGCGCCGGCTTATCCGGCTGCCGGGCGACGGCCTGCCGCCCACCGAGCCGGTCGCCGTCGACGGGACGCTGCCCGGCCGCGTCTTCCAGACGACCGAGCCGCTCCCCTCGGAGGCCGGGGGCGTACCGCGCCTGTGGGTGCCGCTGGTCGACGGCGCCGACCGGCTCGGGGTGCTGGAGGCGCGGGTGCCCACCGTGCACGACCTGGAGGACCCCGCCCTGCGGGAGCAGTGCGGGTGGCTGGCCTCCCTGGTCGCGCACCTGCTGGCCTCCCTCGGCGTCTACGGCGACGTGCTCGAGCGCACCCGGCGGAGCGTCCCGCGGACGCCGGCGGCCGAGCTGGTCTGGGAGCAGCTGCCCCCGCTCACCGCCGCCACCGACGGCTTCGTCCTGGCCGGGCTGCTCGAGCCCAGCGCCGACGTCGGCGGCGACGCGTTCGACTACGCGCTCTCCGAGGACACCGTCTCGATGTCGGTGTTCGACGCGATGGGGCACGGCCTGGGCGCGGGGCTGATGGTCGCCGCGGCCCTCGCCGCCGCCCGCAGCGCCCGGCGCGACGGGCGCGGCATCCACGACCAGGCCCGCGCGGTCGACGACGTGGTCTCCGCGACGTTCGCCGACAGCGCCTTCGTCACCGGCGTGCTCGCCGAGCTCGACGTCGCCTCGGGGCGGCTGCGCTACGTCCGGGCCGGGCACCCCCCGCCGCTGCTGCTGCGCGACGGCCGGGTGGTCAAGGAGCTGGTCGGGACCCGGCGGGTGCCCTTCGGCATCGAGACGGCGGGGTTCGCCGTGGCCGAGGAGGTGCTCGAGCCCGGGGACTGGCTGGTGCTCTACACCGACGGCGTCACCGAGGCCCGGGACGCCGCGGGCCGGTGGTTCGGCGAGCACCGCCTGGCGGAGTTCCTCGCCCGGGCCGCCGCGGCCGGGCAGCCCCCGCCGGAGACCGTCCGCCGGCTGATGCGCGCCGTCCTCGAGCACCAGGGCGGGCTGCTGCAGGACGACGCCAGCATCCTCATGGCCTGCTGGAAGACGCGCTGAGGCGAGGCTGACGCACGCGCGGCGACGCCGGGCGGTGCAGGGGCCGACACACGCCCGCAACGCCCACCGGCCACCATGGGGCGGTGACCTCCCCACCCGACACCGCCCCGGAGCCGCTGACCGCCCCGGCGCCGCTGGCCGGGTACACGGTGGCCGTCACCGCCGCCCGCCGCCGCGAGGAACTCGGCGCGCTGCTCGACCGCCGCGGCGCCCGCGTCGTGTACGCGCCGGCCATCCGGATCGTGCCGCTGTCCGACGACGCCGAGCTGGTCGCCGCCACCGAGCAGGTGCTGGCCGCCCCGGTCGACCTCGTCGTCGCCACCACCGGCGTGGGCTTCCGCGGGTGGCTGGAGGCCGCCGACGCCTGGGACCTGCCCCTGGTCGAGCACCTGCGCACCGCGCGGGTGCTCGCGCGCGGGCCCAAGGCGCGCGGCGCGATCCGCGGCGGCGGGCTGGTCGACGCGTGGTCGCCGGCCTCGGAGTCCTCGGCCGAGGTGCTCGAGCACCTGCTGTCGGGGGCGGAGGGCCCGCTGGAGGGCCGCCGGGTCGCCGTCCAGCTCCACGGGGACCCGCTGCCGGACTTCGTCGACGCGCTGCGCGCCGCCGGCGCCGAGGTGCTGACCGTGCCGGTGTACCGCTGGGTGCTGCCCGAGGACGTCGCGCCGCTGCGCCGGCTGGTCGGCATGGTCGTGGCCCGCACCGTCGACGCGGTCACCTTCACCAGCGCCCCGGCGGCGGCCAGCCTGCTCTCGGTGGCCGCCGAGCTCGGCCAGCACGACGACCTGGTGGCCGCGCTGCGCGGCGGGGTGCTGCCGATCGCCGTCGGCCCGGTGACCGCCGGCCCCCTGACCGCGGCGGGGATCGAGACCCTGCAGCCGGAGCGCTCGCGGCTGGGCGCCCTCGCCCGCGAGGTGGTCGCCCGGCTGCCCGAGCGCGACCCGGTGCTGCGGATCGGGGCGGCGGAGCTGCAGGTGCGCGGGTTCGCCGCGGTCCTCGACGGCCGCCTGGTGGAGCTGCCGCCGGGGCCGATGGCCGTGCTCCGCGCGCTCGCGGTGCGCCCGGGGGCCGTCGTCGCCAAGACCGACCTGGTGCGCGGGCTGCCCGGCGGCGGGGACGGTCACGCGGTCGAGATGGCCGTGACCCGGCTGCGCGCCGCGCTCGGCCCCGGCCTGGTCGAGACCGTCGTCAAGCGCGGCTACCGCCTCGCGGTGTGAGGGCGCACTTCCGCGGAGATGCACGGTGCATCTCCGCGGAAGTGCACGTCCCTAGACGCCGGCCATGCGGGCGGTCGGGCGCAGGTAGACCGTCCAGGTGACCGCGACGCAGACGGCGTAGAAGGCGATGAACACCAGGTAGGCGGCGTCGCCGCTGCCGGTGGTCAGGAACGACTGGCGGAAGGCCAGGTTGACCAGCACGCCGCCGAAGGCGCCGACCGCGCCGGCGATGCCGATGAGCGCCCCGGACATGCGCAGCGCGTGCCGGTCGGCCGCGGCGGGGTCCCCGCCGGCGGCCACCTGCTGCTGGGCCTGGGTGCGGAAGATCGCCGGGATCATCTTGTAGGTCGAGCCGTTGCCGATGCCGCTGAACACGAACAGCAGCACGAACCCGACGACGAACAGCGGCAGCGACCCCACCTGGCTGGCGGTGAACACGACCGCGGCGCCCAGCGCCATCGCGACGAAGTTCCAGAACGTGATCCGGGCGCCGCCGAAGCGGTCGGCCAGCGAGCCGCCGAGCGGGCGGATGAGGCTGCCGAGCAGCGGGCCGAGCCAGGTCAGCGACGCGGCGGCCAGCGGGGTGGCGAAGTCGGCCGCGAACTGGTTCTGCAGCACCTGGCCGAAGGCGAACCCGAAGCCGATGAACGAGCCGAACGTGCCGATGTAGAGGAACGACATGATCCAGGTGTGCGGCTCGCGGGTCGCCTCGCGCATGGCCCGCGGCTGGTTGCGCGCCGTCGTCAGGTTGTCCATGAGCAGCGCCGCGCCGACGGCCGCCACGACGACGAGCGGGATGTAGACGACCAGCACGATCCGCGGGTGCTCGACGCCGGCGGTGGCTAGCACGAGCAGGCCGACGAGCTGGATGACCGGGACGCCGAGGTTGCCGCCGCCGGCGTTGAGGCCCAGCGCCCAGCCCTTGAGCCGGTCGGGGTAGAAGGCGTTGATGTTGGCCATCGAGCTGGCGAAGTTGCCGCCGCCGACGCCGGCGAGGCAGGAGACGACGAGCAGGGTCGTGTAGGAGACGCCGGGCTCGAGCACGACCGCGGTGGCGATGGTCGGGACCAGCAGCAGGGCGGCGCTGACGATCGTCCAGTTGCGGCCGCCGAACTTCGCGACGGCGAAGGTGTAGGGCAGCCGCACGAAGGCGCCGAGCGCGGTCGGCAGCGTGGTGAGCAGGAACTTCCCGGCCGGGTCGATGCCGAAGACCGGCTCGGGCAAGAAGAGGACGACGACCGACCACAGGCTCCACACCGAGAAGCCGACGTGCTCGGAGAACACCGAGAAGAACAAGTTGCGGCGGGCAACGCGCTTGCCGGTGGACTCCCAGAACGCCGGGTCCTCGGGGCGCCAGTCCTCGATCCACCGCCCGCCGCGGGGGAGGCCCGGGGGTGCGGCGGGGCGGGTGGACGGCGCGGTGCGGGTGGGGGCGGCCATGGTCGAGGAGCGTCGCGGGCCGCCGTTTCCCCGCCGTCGCCGTCGGGCTGAACTCGTGTTCCGATCTGCTCACCGGCCCTGCCCCGCTGTGGTGAGGGCGCCGCTCCCCGGCCGACGGCGGGCGGCGCGCCGGGCCATGATCGACGTCGTGGCGGAGTACACGGAGGCGGCACCGGGGCGCACGCTCGTCGAGTCCGGTGAGCTGGTGGCCGGGTCGATGGCGCGCACGGCCGCCGGTCTGCTGTTCGACGACGGGTCGGCGAAGGTGCGCCTGGACGACGGGTTGGCGCGGTGGCTGCGCCGCGCCGCGACCACCGCCGACGCCGACCCGGGCGCCCCGGTCTCCTCGCGCGCCCGCTGCCGCGCCGGCGCCGCGCTGGCCTTCGCCGCCGAACTGTCGGTGACCCGCGCCCACCAGGGCCGCGCGGTGCGCACCGACGGCTTCCTCACCCCCGGGCCCGGCGAGCGCGCGCCCGCCGACGAGGTCGCCGAGGCCACCGTCCTCGCCGCGCGCGGCACCACCGAGGAGTGGCGGGTGCGCCACCTCGGCTACCTGCTCGCCGAGGCCGCCGTCTCCCCCGACCTCGACGCCGCCGTCGTCCTCCGCGGCCTCCGGTCGGCCACCGACCTGACCGGCCGCCAGTGGGTGCTGCTGGCCGCGGTGGGCCGGCGGGAGCGCACGCCGCTGCCCATGACGCCGGTGCCGCAGGACCCGCGCGGCTGGACGGCGTGGGGCGCGCTCGAGGACCTCTCCGACCTGCAGCGCCGCGGCCTGCTCGACCCCCCGCCGGCCACGCCCCGCCCCGGCGGCGCGGCGCTCCCCCGGCTGCGCCCGGCCGACCTGCGGCTGACCCGCCGCGGCGTGCTCGTGCACCGGCTGCTCGCGCTGGACTTCGTCCGGGACGCCGCCGTCGCGGCCGCGCTGGCAGAGCTCGCCTGACAGCCCGCCGCATCACCACGGGGGTGCGGCGTCCAGGCCGGTCGGGTGCCCGGCGCCCGGGTGCGCGGGGCCCGGGAAGCGGGCGCGCAGGGCCCGGTGGACGGCGTCGGGGTACGGCTCCGCTGCCGTCACCGCCTCGCGGACCAGGTCGAGCGCCGCAGCGGTCCCGGCGCCCAGGGCGACCGCGGCCGACGCCGTGGCGAGGACGTCGGAGGCCAGCAGGAGCTCGACGGCCAGGAGGTCCTCGAGCAGCCCCACCGCCGCGTCGGCCTTCCGGACGCTCAGCGGGGCACCCGTGGCGTGGTCCTCGACCCCGAGGTCGAGCGGCGGGACGTCCAGGGTCGCCGGCGCGGCCAGCTGTTTCAGCTCGGCGACGACCGCGGCGGCCGGGTAGCGCAGCGCCAGGCCGTAGGCGGCCGCGGGAGGCGGACCGGCGAGCTGCCGGAAGAACGCCTCCCAGAGGTGGGCCATACGGCGCTCGCCGAGCTGCCCGACCTGGGCGACGGCGATCCGCAGCGCGTCGGCCGCGATGGCGAGCACCATCGGGTGGAAGTTCCCGTTGCTCACCAGCGTCCGGTCCTCGACCGACACCAGGGGGTTGTCCGCCGCGGCGGCCAGTTCGGTCTCGACCGCCGCACGCGCCGCGGCGACGTACTCCCGGAGCGCCCCGTGGACCTGCGGGACCACCCGGAACGACAGGGCGTCCTGCACCGACACGGCGCTGCCGGGCGTCAGCAGGGCGCTGCCGGCCAGCAGCTCGCGGAGGTGGTCGGCGGCCGCGACCTGACCGGGGACACCTTTCGCCCGGCCCACGGCGGGGTGCAGGACCGACGGGTTGGCCCGCATGGCCTCCATCGACACCGCGGCGGCGACGTCGGCCGCCTCCGCGGCTCGTGCCGCCCGGGCCACGACCAGCGCCGCCTGGCCCACCGACACCCCGTTGGCCGAGATCAGGGCGAGCCCGTCCTTGCCGGCCAGGACCAGGGGCGCGATCCCGGCCCGCCGCAGCGCCTCCCCGCCGGCGAGCACCTGCCCTCGGTACTCGGCTCGGCCCAGCCCGACGGCGACCTGCGCCATGCCGGCCATCTGCCCGATGTCGGCCGCGCCCACCGAGCCGGTCCCCGGCACCAGCGGGTGGATCCTCGCGTTGAGCATCGCCACCAGGGTGTCCGCGACCGCCGGCGAGGCGCCGGAGCCGCCCCGGGCGACCCCGGCCAGCCGAACGGCGAGGGCGGCACGCACGACCGGCACCGGGAGCGGCGGACCGATCCCGCCGGCGTGCGACCGGACGAGGAACTCCTGCTCGCGGTGGACGTCCTCCGCGTTCAGGCGGGTGTTCCTCAGGTGGCCGACCTGGGTCGTCAGGCCGTACACCGCGGAGCCGGCGGCGAGGGCCTCGTCGACGATCGCCCGCGCGGCGACGATGCGGTCGCGTGCCGGGCCGTCCAGCTCCACGCGGGCGCCGTCGACGACGGCGAGCAGGTCGTCGACCGACATCGGCGCGGCGCCGATCCGGACGGTCGTCATGGCGTGCCTCCAGGGCCGGGAGGGTACGACGCGCTCCTCGTCCGCGGGCCGTCCGCGCGCCCGCCCGGGAGGCTCAGGCCGAGCGGGCGTACGCGGCCGGGGTCGTCGCCAGCATCCGGCGGAAGTGCCGGGTCAGGTGGGCCTGGTCGAAGAAGCCGACCGCCGTCGCCACCTCCGCCGGGGGCAGCCCGTCGAGCAGCAGCCGCCGGGCCCGGTCCACCCGCCGCCCGGTGAGGTAGCGGTGCGGTGGCAACCCGTGCCGGCGGGTGAAGGCGCGGACCAGGTGGGTGGGGTGCACGGCCCACGCGGCCGCCGTCGCCTCGAGGGAGACGCCCTCGGTCAGCCGGGCGTCGAGCAGGTCGCGCAGCCGGTCGGCGAGGGGGTCGTCGCGCACGGCGGGAGCCGGGGCGACGGCGCGGTCGAGGTGCTGGCGCAGCCGCTCGAGGACGAACGCCAGCCGGCTCTCGGCCTCCAGCCCGTCGGGGTGCGGCGCGAGCGCGGCGTGCAGCCGGGACACGCGGTCGCGCAGCACGCGGTCGGCGAAGGCGGGCCGGTCGACGGCGAGACCGACCCGCTGCTCCCCCAGGGTCGCCGGCTCCAGGTAGAGGACCCGCTTGCGGAAGCCGCCGGGGAACTGCGAGCGCCCGTCGTGCGGCACCCCCGGCGGCAGCAGCGTGACCGCGGCCGGGGAGGCGCCGTGGGCGTGCCGGTCGAGGTCGTAGCGGACCGCACCGTCGTCGATCAGCAGCAGCGTCCACGCGTCGTGGGTGTGCGGCGGGTAGACGTGGTCGGTGAACCGGGCGTGGAACACCTCGGTCAGGCCGGGCACCGCGGGGCGCCAGGCGACCACGTCGGCTGCCACGTCAGGAACGTACAAGAACCGGCGGCCCGCCCCGGCCGACGCTGGGGCCCATGGAGACGCTCTTCGCCGAGGACACCACCGACGTCGGCCCGCCGTGGCCCACGAAGATCGCCGTCGTGCTCCGCGAGGACCTGCTGCCGTGGCAGGAGCTCAACGTGACCGCCTTCCTCGCCAGTGCCGTGGCCGCGGCGGTGCCCGAGCTGATCGGCCGGCCCTACGAGGACGGCGACGGCACGCGCTACCTGGCGATGATCCGCCAGCCGGTGCTGGTGCTCACCGGCTCCGCCGAGGTGCTCGCCCGGGCCCGCACGCGGGCGCTGGAGCGGGGCCTGCCGACGTCGGTGTTCACCGCCGACCTGTTCGCCACCGGCGGGGACGCCGAGAACCGGGCCGCCGTCCGGGCGGTGCGCGGCGCCGACCTCGACCTGGTCGGGATCGCGGTGCACGGGCCGAAGAACGTCGTCGACAAGGTCACCAAGGGCGCCCACATGCACCCGTGAGGGCGCCGGCGCCGGGCCCACGTGTGCACACAGCGCGGCCCGGAGCGGCTCGCTACCGCGCTGCGTGCACACCGCGGGCATCATCGCCGGGATGGAGGAGCCCGGCACCCGCGTACCCGTGACCCACGAGCACTGCGACCACGTCACGGGGCCCTTCTTCCACGGGACGCGGACGGCGTTCGCGGTCGGCGACGAGCTGGCCCCCGGCCACGGCTCCACCTTCCAGGAGGGCCGGGTGTCGAACAACGTCTACTTCACCGCGGTGCTGGAGACGGCCGTCTGGGGAGCGGAACTGGCGACCGCGCTGGCCGGGGACGAGGAGCGGGGACACGTCTACGTCGTCGAGCCGCTGGGCTCCTTCGAGGACGACCCGAACGTGACCGACAAGCGGTTCCCGGGCAACCCCACGCAGTCCTACCGCACCCGCTCCCCGCTGCGCGTCGTCGGCGAGGTGGACGACTGGGAGGGCCACGCCCCCGAGGTGCTCCAGGGGATGCTCGACAGCCTGGCGCGGCTCCGCGAGCAGGGCCTGGACGTCATCGAGGACTAGGACGTGTGCACTTCCGCGGAGGTGCACCGGGCATCTCCGCGGAGATGCACGTCAGACGTCGACGACGAGCATCCCGTCCACCTCGCGCACCGGGTAGACGCGCACCGGGCCGACCCCGCCGGTCGACGAGCCGTCGGTCCACCGGAACCCGTAGAGGTGCAGCGGGCAGACCAGCACGTCGGGGTCGGTCTGCCCGTCGGCGAGCGGGCCGCCGGCGTGCGGGCAGGCGGCCTGGGTGGCGTGCAGCGACCCGTCGCGCAGCCGGAAGACGGCGACCTGCACGTCGCCGGCCACGAACGCCCGCCCCTCCCCCGGCGGCACGTCACCGACCCGCGCGACGGCGTACGCCCGGCCGGTCGGCGGTGCCGCGGTGCCGGGGACGGCGACCCCGGTGGCCGGCGAGCCGAGCTCCGTCCCCGGCGTGGTCGGGGCCTCGGCGACCTCCAGGTGCGGCGCGGTCATCGGACCGGCACCTGCGGCAGCGCGACCAGCGGCAGCGCCGGGCGGAACTGGCCCGGCGTCGCCGGTTCCCGCCCGTCCTGGCCCCACGGGTCGGTGTAGGCGTCGACCGAGCGCTGCAGCGCCGCGTCGAGGTCGGCGCCGAGGCCCTCGGCGTCCTCGACCACCACGCGCTGCAGGTGCTCGAGGCCCACGCGCGGCACGAAGTCGTAGGTCCGCTCCAGCCAGTTGGCGTTCTCGCGGTAGTACTGCACGAACCGGCCGGCCAGCGCGATCACCGCCTCCGGGGAGTCGACGGTGGCCAGCAGGTCGCCCTTGCGCACCGTGGCCCCGGCCGCGCCGCCGACGTGGACCTCCCAGCGCCCGTTGCCCACCGCCACCACGCCGACGTCCTTCACGTAGGCCTCGGCGCAGTTCCGCGGGCAGCCGACGACGGCCATCTTGATCTTCGCCGGGCTCTCGATGCCCTGGAAGCGGGTCTCCAGGTCGATGCCGAGCTGGGTGGAGTCGCCGAGGCCGAAGCGGCAGAAGTCGCTGCCCACGCAGGTCTTCACGGTGCGCATGCTCTTGCCGTAGGCGTAGCCCGAGGGCATCCCGAGGTCCTCCCACATCGCGGGCAGGTCCTCCTTGCGGACGCCGAGCAGGTCGATCCGCTGGCCGCCGGTCACCTTGACCATCGGCACCTCGTACTTCTCGGCGACGTCGGCGATCCGCCGCAGCTGGGCCGGCGTCGTCACCCCGCCCTTCATCTGGGGGACGACGGAGAAGGTCCCGTCGCGCTGGATGTTGGCGTGCACCCGGTCGTTGACGAACTCGGCGTCCTTCTCCCGGACGAACTCGGTGCCCCAGACCGTCTTGAGCAGCGAGGTCAGGCCCATCTTCGAGCGGGCGTCCTCCTTGCCGCCGGGGGCGAGCGCGGCGAACACGGCCGACACGCTGCGCAGGTCCCGCTCGCGGATCGCCGCGATCAGCGCGGGCTTGGCCAGCGGGACGCCCGGCACGTAGTACGAGGCGGCCGGGTCCTCGGTCACGTCGCCGTCGGCGGCCCACTCCACGATCTGCTTGACCAGCGACTTGCAGGAGCCGCAGCCCTTGCCGGCGCGGGTGCGGTCCATGACGGCGCCCACGCTGCCGCAGCCGTCGGCGACCGCGCCGCAGAGCGCGCCCTTGGTGACGCCGTTGCAGTTGCAGACCTGCGAGTCGGCCGGCATCTCGGCGACGCCAACCTCCTCCTTCCCGTCGGTGAGGTCGACCAGCAGCCGGATGCGCTCCTCGGGCAGCGCGCTGCCGCGGTCGAACGCCTGGGTGAGCGCGGCGACCTTGCGGGTGTCGCCGAGCAGCGTGGCGCCCACCAGCCGGTCGTCGCGGATCACCACCGACAGGTGCACGCCGCGCCGCGGCTCGGAGATGACGAGGAACTCGTCGGAGTCCCGCTCGGGGGTGCTCACGCCCATCGTGGCGACGTCGACCCCGGCGACCTTGAGCTTCGTCGCCGTCCGGCTGCCGTGGTACTCGGCCGTCGGGTCGGTGCCGGTGAGGACGTCGGCGAGCACCCGCGCGTGCTCCCACGCCGGCGCGACCAGGCCGTACACCGAGCCGCGGTGCTGGGCGCACTCGCCGATGGCGTAGACGTCGGGGTCGTCGGTGCGCAGCTGGTCGTCGACGACGATCCCGCGCTCCACCTCCAGCCCCGAGCGGACGGCGACGTCGGTGTGCGGCCGCACCCCGGCGGCGACGACGAGCAGGTCGCAGTCCAGCCGCCGCCCGTCCTTGAGCAGCACGCCCTCGACGTGCCCGTCGCCGAGGACCTCGGTGGCCAGCACGTCGAGGTGCACGGTGATGCCGAGCGCCTCGACGCTGCGCTCGAGGATGGCGCCGGCCTCGGCGTCGAGCTGGGCGTTCATCAGGTGCGGCATGGCGTGCACCAGGTCGACCTGCATCCCGTGGCCCTGCAGCGCGCGGGCGGCCTCCAGGCCCAGCAGCCCGCCGCCCATGACGACGGCCCGGGTGCAGCGCGTGGTGGCGGCGAGCAGGTCGCGGGTCTCGTCGATGGTGCGGAAGCCGTACACGCCCGGCAGCAGGCTGCCGTCGTCGCGGCGGACGCCGGTCATCGGCGGGATGAAGCTGTAGCTGCCGGTGGCGAGCACCAGGTGGTCGTAGGCGGTGGACGTCCCGTCGGAGCCGTACACGACCTTGGCCGCGGTGTCGATCCGCTCCACCCGGACGCCGGCGCGCAGGGTGATCCCGTTGTCGGCGTACCAGTCGTGGCTGTTGAGGACGATGTCGTCCTCGGACGTCTCCCCGGCCAGGACGGGGCTGAGCATGATCCGGTTGTAGTTGCCGTGCGGCTCGTCGCCGAACACGGTGATCCGGAACTGCTCGCCGCCCCCGCGCTCGAGGACCTCCTCGACGAGGCGGGCGCCGGCCATGCCGTTGCCCACGACGACGAGCCGCCCGCGGGTGTCGAGGTCGTCGTCGTCCATCGCGATCGTGGTCAGCCCCTCGGGCCGACCGCCCAGCACGGCCGTCATCACACCTCCACCAGACCCAGGTCGACGACGAGCTCGCCGCTGACGCCCTCGGGCGCGGCGGCGTGCAGCTCGACCACGCAGCCGCCGGGCAGGTCCTCGACCACCCGCAGCGGCACGTGCACGTCGCCCTTCGCGCCGATGGGGAACCACCGCATCGGCTCGCCGTCGCGCAGCAGGAGGACGTAGACCAGCTCGCCGGTGGAGTTGCCGCCGCGGAAGTACAGCGCCTGGGCGGTGGCGCCGGCCGGCACCTGGTAGCGCAGCGCCGGGTCGACAGGGCCCGGCTTGGCCAGTCCCTCCCCGGTCAGCGGGAAGACGCCTTGCAGGAACTTCGGGGTGCTCTTCACGCGGGAGGTCCTCCTCCGGGTCGGGGGGCGTGGTGCGGGCGGTGCGGCGAGGGCGTGCGGTCGCGGCGCGGGCTGGCCGGCGGCCTCGGGCGGGGGGACGCGCTCCTCGGGGCCGCCGACGCGGGTGACCGCGACGGCGCAGACCTTGAAGGCCGGCATCCGGCTGACCGGGTCGAGCGCGGGGTCGGTGAGCGCGTTGGCGCTGGACCCGCCGCCCCAGTGGAAGGGCACGAAGACCGTGTCGGGGCGGATGGTGTCGGTGACCTGGGCGGCGAAGCGCGCCCGGCCGCGGCGGGTGGCCAGCTCGACGACGTCGTCGTGGGTGATGCCGAGCCGCGCGGCGAGGTCGGGGTGCAGCTCCGCGCGCGGCACCGGCGCGACCATCTGCAGGCTCCTCGACCGGCGGGTCTGCGTACCCGACTGGTACTGGGCGAGCACCCGGCCGGTGGTGAGCACGTACGGGTACTCGTCGTCGGGCTGCTCGTGCGCGCCGGCGTGCTGGACGGGTACGAACCGCGCGCGGCCGTCGGCGGTGGCGAACCGGTCGGCGAACAGCCGCGGCGTGCCGGGGTGGCCCGGAGCCCCGTCCTCAGCGGCAGGGCAGGGCCAGAAGACGCCCTGCTCGTCGTCGATGCGCGCGTAGGTGATGCCGGAGTAGTCGGCCGCGCCCCCGGCGCTGGCCCGGCCGAGCTCGGCGAAGACGGTCTCGGGGTCGGCGGAGAACAGGTGCCCGGTCCCGAGCCGGCCGGCCAGCTCGGCGAGCAGCGCGAGGTCGTCGCGGACGCCTTCGGGCGGGTCCATCGCGCGGCGCCGGCGGATCACCCGGCCCTCGAGGTTGGTCATCGTCCCGGACTCCTCGGCCCACATCGCGCTGGGCAGCACGACGTCGGCCAGCGCCGCGGTCTCGGAGAGGAAGAAGTCGCTGACGGCGAGGAAGTCGAGGTCGCCGAGCCGGCTGATCACCCGCCGGGCGTCGGGTGCGGAGACGGCGACGTTGGACGCGAGCACCAGCAGCGTGCGGACGCCGCCGTCGGTACCGAGCGCGTCCAGCAGCTCGAAGGCGCTGCGGCCGGGTTGGGGCAGGTCGTCGGGGTCCACGCCCCAGACGGCCGCGACGTGCGCGCGGTCGGCCGGGTCGGCGAGCTTCCGGTAGCCGGGCAGCTGGTCGGCCTTCTGTCCGTGCTCGCGCCCGCCCTGCCCGTTGCCCTGCCCGGTGAGCGTGCCCCAGCCGCTGCCGGGCCGGCCGGGCAGGCCGAGGGCGAGCGCCAGGTTGAGCCACGCGGTGGCGGTGTCGGTGCCCGAGCTGTGCTGCTCGGCGCCGCGGGCGGTCAGCACCATGGCGTTCCGGGCGTGGGCGAGGGCGAACACGGCGCGCCGCTGCTGCTCGACCGGCACCCCGGTGATCCGCTCGACGCGGTCGGTCCAGTAGCTGCGCACCGCGTCGCGGACGGCCTCGAAGCCGGTGGTCCGCGCGGCGACGTAGGCCTCGTCGACCAGCCCCTCGGTGATCGCGATGTGCAGCAGCCCGTTGGCCAGCGCGAGATCGGTGCCCGGCAGCGGCTGCAGGTGCAGCCCGGCGTTGCGCGCCGTCGCCGTCCTCCGGGGGTCGACGACGACGTGCAGCGCGCCGCGCGCCCGGCCGGCGTCGAGGTACTGCATCGCCGGCGGCATGGTGTCGGCCGGGTTGCTGCCCACCAGCACCACGACGTCGGCCTCGGCGACGTCGGCCAGCGGGAACGGCAGCCCGCGGTCGATGCCGAACGCGCGGATCGCGGCCCCGACCGCCGAGGACATGCAGAAGCGGCCGTTGTAGTCGATGGCGCTGGTGCGCAGCGCGACCCGGGCGAACTTCCCGAACTGGTAGGCCTGCTCGTTGGTCAGCGACCCGCCGCCGAAGCAGCCGACGGCGTCGCGGCCGTGCTCGGCCTGCGTCCGCCCGATCGCCGCGACCACCCGGCCCAGCGCCTCGTCCCAGGTCGACTCGACCAGCGGGCTGGTCCGGTCGCCGGGCACCGCGCGCACCAGCGGGCGGGTCAGCCGCTCGGGGTGGTCGAGCAGTTCCGCGGCCGACCAGCCCTTCGAGCACAGGCCGCCCCGGTTGGTCGGGAAGTCGAGGGGTACCAGGGTCGCAGGACGGTCCCCCGCGGTGACCGCCATGCCGCACTGCAGCGAGCAGTACGGGCAGTGGGTCTCGGTGGTCCGCGTGCGGGGTCCGGCCGGCGCAGCAGCACCGGGGACGAGGGTTGCGGGCACGGCCACGAGCGTCGGGGGCGGCGGTTTCCCCGCGGCCACGACGACGTCAAGGCTGCGTTCCGGGGACCTCACGACCCGCGGGAGCGTCCCGTGCGGCGCGGGGAGGCAGGATCGGCGAGGACGAGGGAGGGCACGTGGTCAGGAACGAGGACACCGTCCCCATGCGCCGTCCCGACCCCGACTCCCCCGAGGCACGGGGGAGCTCGGCCGCCGTGCTGCCGGCGGGGCCGCCCGGGACGGGCCGGGCACCGCTGGACCGCCGCCGCATCCTCGGGGCGGCCGTGGAGTTCATCGACCGCAACGGCCTGGCCGCCCTGACGATGCGCCGGCTCGGCGCCTCCCTCGGAGTGGAGGCGATGGCCCTCTACCGCTACGTGCCCGGCCGCGAGCAGCTCCTCGACGGCGTGGTCGAGACCGTCGTCGACGAGCTCTACGGCGATCCCGACGTGCACCTGCGCGCCGCCGGTGGCTGGCAGGACTTCCTGCAGCGGCTGGCCCACGGCGTGCGGCGGATCGCCCTGGCCCACCCCGAGGTCTTCCCGCTGGTGGCCACCCGGCCGCCCGCGGCCCCCTGGGTCCGCCCGCCGCTGCGCAGTCTGCGCTGGGTGGAGTCCCTGCTCACCGCGCTCGTGGACAGCGGCTTCACCGCCGAGGCGGCGGTCGCGGCCTACCGCGCCTACTCGAGCTTCCTGCTCGGCCACCTGCTGCTCGAGGTGTCGCAGAAGGGCGTGCAGATCAGCCCCGAGGACGCTCCGGAGGGCGTGCCCGACACCGGCACCGACCTGTCGCAGTACCCGCTCGTGGTCGAGCTGGAGGAGCTGCTGTCCCGCGACGAGTCGGCCGCCGAGTTCGAGGAGGCCCTGGAGAACCTGCTGGGCCGGCTGGAGACCGTCCGTCGGGAGGGCCGCGTCCCCGGCGAGTAGGGCGGTGTGGGTTTACGACGTAAACGACGGGGCACCCCCGGAGTGGCCCGCTGACCCCCGGCACTCCGCCGCGTGCGGGAGCGGGCCGAACCCCGAACCCTCCGCGAGGAGAACACGATGATCACCGACCAGCAGATCAACGACGTCATCGGCAGCACCGCCGTCGGCCCCGACGGCAAGCACGGCAGCGTCGGCGAGGTCTTCCTCGACGACGAGACCGGCCGTCCCGAGTGGGCGACCGTCCGCACCGGCCTGTTCGGCACCAAGGAGGCCTTCGTGCCGCTGGCCGACGCCACCGTCTCCGGCGGCGAGCTGCGCCTGCCCTACGACAAGGCGAAGGTCAAGGGTGCCCCGCACGTCGACGTCTCCACCGGCCACCTGTCGCCGCAGGAGGAGCAGGAGCTCTACCGGTATTACGGCCTCGGTCACGGCTCCGGGGGGACCGCCGGCCAGACGACGGGGACGACCGACACCGGTCGGATGGAGAACTACGGCACGGGTCAGTCGTCGGAGGCGACCGACACCCGGCAGACGGGGAACTACGCCACGGGTCAGGCGACGGGTACGACCGACACCGGTCAGGCGGGCACCTACGCGTCCGACCGGACGCGGACCGACCAGGACCTGACGACGGCCGGCGCCGGCACCGCTGGGACCACGGGCACCGCGGGCCACACAGACCGCGACCGTGACGGCGTACGTGACGACCTCGAGACCCGCGGCGCCGTCGGCCACGACACCTCCGGCCCGACGACCGACAACGCGATGACCCGCTCCGAGGAGCACCTCAACGTGGGCACGCAGCGGGTCGAGGCCGGCCGGGCGCGGCTGCGCAAGTACGTCGTCTCGGAGAACGTGACCGAGACCGTGCCGGTCTCCCGCGAGGAGGTCCGGGTCGAGCGCGAGCCGATCACCGACGCCAACGTGGGCAACGCCATGGACGGGCCGGCCATCTCCGAGGAGGAGCACGAGGTCGTCCTGCACGCCGAGCAGCCCGTGGTGTCCAAGGAGGCCACGCCGGTCGAGCGCGTCCGCCTCGACACGCAGACGGTGACCGAGCAGCAGCAGGTCTCCGACCAGGTCCGCAAGGAGCAGATCGAGGTCGACGACGACCCGAGCACCCGTCGTCGCTGACCCCGCCGCGGACCGGTCGGCCCCGCCGGCCGGTCCGCACCCCTCTCCTCCCCTCAGGAAGGCACCATGAGCTCCTCACTCGGTGGCCCGCCCGGCTCCGACGCCGGCTCCGGCTCGGTCGGGGCGTCGGCGACCCGCGGCAGGGCGCGCGACGCGGTCGACGCCCAGCACGAGCGCTTCGGCGGCATCAAGTGGGGGGCGGCCTTCTTCGGCTGGCTCTCCGCCAACGGCCTGGCCGTCATCCTGCTGGCCCTGCTCTCCGCCGCCGGCGTCGCCCTCGGCCTCACGCAGGTCTCCAGCGTCGGCCAGGCCGCCGACCAGGCGACCGCCCAGGCCGACACCATCGGCGTCGCCGGCGGCATCGCACTGCTGGTCGTGCTCTTCCTGGCCTACCTCGCCGGCGGCTACGTCGCCGGGCGCATGGCCCGCTTCGACGGGGTCCGCCAGGGCGTGGCCGTGTGGGTGATCGGCCTGCTGGTCGTCGTCGTCCTGGCCGTGCTCGGCGCGGTGCTCGGCCACGAGTACAACGTGCTCTCGCAGTTGAACCTGCCCAGCATCCCGATCAGCGGGGACACCCTGACGACGGCCGGGATCATCGCCGGCATCGCCGCGCTGCTGGTCACGCTGCTCGACGCCGTCCTGGGCGGCACGCTGGGCACCCGGTACCACCGCAAGGTCGACCGCGCCGGCTTCGACGTCTGAGCCGGCACGGCCCCCGCGGGGCCGGTCCCCCACCGGGGGCCGGCCCCGCTGCCGTGTCCGGGCCCGTCCCCGGCGGCCGTGGTGTCATGGCGGCATGAGCGAACCCGGCCGGACGGTGCACATCGGCGTCCCGCTGATCCGCCAGGCCGAGGCGCGTGACGTGCCGCGGATCGCCGCCACCCTGACCGTGGCGCTGGCCGAGTCGCGGTGGGTGCGCTGGGCGCTGCCGCTCGACGGGCGCACGCAGCGGCTCACCCGCCTCGCCGAGCTCGACGCCGGGCACCGCGGCGTCACCACCGGGACCACGTGGGTCAGCGAGGACGTCGACGCCGTCGCCTCCTGGGACGCGCCCGCGGGTGCGGCGACGCCCGTGCCCGCCGACGTCCGCGCCGCGCTCGACCGCGAGGTCCCGCGGCTGCACGCCGACCGCGCCGACGCCGTCGCCCGGACCGAGGCCGCGCTCGCCGCCGCACTCCCCCAGGGACCGCACTGGCGGCTGCGGGCGCTGGGCACCCGGCCGCGGTCCCGCCGCCGCGGGCTGGGCGGGGCGGTGCTCGCGCCGGCGCTGGCCCGCTGCGACGCCGAGGGCGTCCCCGCCGCGCTGGTCGCCCCCGCCTGGGCGATCGTGCGCTTCGCCCGCGGCCTGGGCTTCGAGGTGACCGAGGCGACCCGCTCGGCCGACGGGCAGCTGCCGCTCTGGGTCGCCGTCCGGCCGCCCGGCGTGCCGATGCCGGAGCTGTAGCCCGGCCGTCAGTCCCAGCTGCCGCGGCGGCGCTTGATCTCCCCGCGCCGCTTCTTCTCCGCGATCCGCCGCTCCTGCGAGCCGCGGGTCGGCTTCGTGCGCCGCCGGGCCGCGGGCGGGGCGGCCAGCGCCGCGCGCAGGACCGCGGCCATCCGCTCGCGGGCGGCACCCCGGTTGCGCAGCTGCTGGCGGTGCTCACTGGCCGTGACGGTCAGGACGCCGTCGACCAGCCGCCCGGCGAGCCGCTCGGCCAGCCGCTGCCGCTGGACGTCGGTGAGCCCGCGCAGCTCCAGCGGCGCCAGCGACAGCTCCACGCGGGAGTCGGCGGTGTTGACGCCCTGTCCCCCCGGGCCCGACGACCGGGAGAACCGCCACGACAGCGCCGCGGACGGGACGACGAGGGAGCCGGTGACCGGGAGGTCACCGGAGGCGTCGTCACTGGCGGGCACCGGTGCAGTCTCGCCGACCGGCACGGCCGCCGCAGTCACGGGTCGACAGCGCCCGTCGGCGTGTCGACACGCCGAGCGATCCGGGACGCCGCCGGACGCCCACCCGGCGTGTGACCTGGGACAACGTGGACCGGCCCGTATCGTTTCTCCGAGAGCTCCGGGATCGAGGCTGGACGTCGTTACTTCGGCTACCTAACGTCAGCCCGGGCTGCCTCAGAGTGACCCCGGTGGATCCCCCACCGTGGCCGGCGGTCCTGGTCCGACAACCGGGAGACGATCCTTGAAGAAGAGAGCTCTTCCCCTCGTCGTGGGCGCTGCGCTGGTGATGGCGGTGCCCGCGACGGCGAACGCGGCACCACCCCCGGAGGACGCCGCCGCGGCCCCGGCGCGGGCGCACGACCTGCCCAACCCGCTCGGCGACAAGCAGCGCGAGCTGCGCCAGCAGGCCCTCGAGCAGGTCCTGCAGGGTGAGTCGACACCGCAGGGGGCCAACCGGGTCGTCGAGGTGGCGCGGGGTCAGTACGTCGAGTTGGCCCAGGAGGACAGCGACGCGATCTGGACCGTCCTCGGCGAGTTCAGCGACCTGCCGCACAACCAGATCGAGCAGCCGGACCGGACGGTGGACAACACCACCATCTGGGCCGAGGACTTCTCCCAGCCCTACTTCGACCAGCTGCTCTACTCGTCGGCCGACGGGGTCAACTCGGTCGCCAACTTCTACGAGGAGCTCTCCTCGGGCCGCTACACCGTCACCGGCGAGGTCGAGGACTGGGTGCAGGTCCCCGGCGCGGGCGCGTCCTACGGCGAGGGCGACGACGGCCAGCGCCCGTGGGCGTTCGTGAACGACACCGTCGACACCTGGTACGTGAAGCAGCTGGCGGCCGGCAAGACCCCGGCGGAGATCGACCAGTACCTCTCGCAGTTCGACGTCTGGGACCGCTACGACCACGACGGCGACGGGAACTTCGACGAGGCCGACGGCTACATCGACCACTTCCAGGCCGTGCACTCCGGCATGGGCGAGGAGGTCGGCGGCGGCGTCCTCGGCGAGGACGCCATCTGGAGCCACCGCTGGTACAACCAGCAGACCCGCATCGGCGCCGGCGGCCCGACCCTCGGCGACGGCACGGTCAACCCGCTCGGCGGTACGCGGGTCGGCGGCTCGCGGTACTGGATCGGCGACTACACCGTCGAGCCGGAGAACGGCGGCGTCGGCGTCTTCGCCCACGAGTTCGGGCACGACCTCGGCCTGCCCGACCTCTACGACACCTCCGGCAACAGCGGCGGCGCGGAGAACAGCACCGCCTTCTGGTCGCTCATGTCGTCGGGCTCCTACGGCAACAGCGGCGAGCCCGCCGACGGCATAGGCACCCGGCCGACCCACATGGGCGCGTGGGAGAAGCTGCAGCTGGGCTGGCTGAACTACGAGGTGGTCCAGCCCGGTGCCCGCGCCAACACCCGGCTCGGCCCGGCGTCGGCGAACACCAGGCAGGCCCAGGCGCTCGTCGTCCTCCTGCCCGACCGCGAGGTGACCACGACCGTCGGCACGCCGTTCGAGGGTCCGGACTTCTGGTACTCGGGCTCGGGTGACGACCTCGACCACACGATGCTGACCGCCAAGCCGGCCGGCGCGACCACGCTGACGGCCAAGGTGAGCTACCAGATCGAGCAGGACTGGGACTACGCCTACGCCGGCTACGTGGCGGCGGACGGCAGCTTCACGCCGCTGCCGACCAACCGGTCGACGACCACCGACCCCAACGGCCAGAACTTCGGCAACGGGATCACCGGCACGACCGGTGGCGAGTGGGTCGACCTGACCGCCGACCTCAGCGCCGTCCCGGACGGTGCCCAGGTGGGCTTCCGGTACTGGACCGACGGTGCCGCCAGCGAGCCCGGCCTGCTGGTGGACGACGTGAAGCTCGGAGGCGCCCCGGCGACGGCCTGGACGCTCGACGGGTTCACCGTCACCCCGGGCACGGCGACGGAGTCGTTCTTCAACGCCTACATCGCCGAGAACCGGGCCTACACCGGGTACGACGCCGGTCTGCGCACCGGCCCGTACAACTTCGGCGACCCGGCCCGTCCGGACTGGGCCGAGCGGCTGCCCTACCAGGACGGCCTGCTCATCAGCTACTGGAACGAGCAGTACACCGACAACAACGTCGGCGCCCACCCCGGCGCGGGCCTGATCCTGCCGGTCGACGCCCACCCCGGGCTGCTCTACGAGCCCACGGACGACGAGGGCACCGACCGCACCGACGGCGAGAGCTGGCGGCCGCGGGTCCAGTCCTACGACTCCACCTTCGGGCGGCAGGCGACGGACCGGATCACGCTGCACGACCCGGACACCGGCGTGGCCGGCACCTTCGGCGGCCTGCCCGCCGTGCCGACCTTCGACGACACGCAGGACTGGTACGTGGCCCCCGGTGAGCTGCCGGACGCCAACGGCTGGACCGGCGTCCAGGTGCCGAACACGGGCACCCGGATCACCGTGGTCAGCAGCAGCGCGCAGGACACCTTCATGCAGGTGCGGGTGAACTGACCCGCAGCGCGCAAGGACGGCCCCCCGGCACCCGCCGGGGGGCCGTTCTGCGTCCGGGCTCAGGCGGGGACGGGCGGGACGAGGACGCCCAGCAGCCGGCGCACGACGTCGGCGTCGCCCTCCACGCGCAGGTCCCCGGCGGCCAGGGCGTCGTCGAGCGGCCGGCGGCCGAAGGCGACCGGGCGCAGCACCGCCGGCGGGCCGGCGAGCACGGCGTCGGGCCGCCCGTCGGCGCCGCGGACGGCGGCCAGCCGCCCGCCGGCGACGGTGAGGGTCACCCGGTCCGGGGTGCCGGGGTCCTCGACGAGCAGTTCCACCCGCGCCGACCAGCCGGCCAGCCGGCCGGGGTCGGCGACCGTGCGCAGCGCCAGGACGAAGGCGTCGGTCGTCAGGTCGCCGGTCGAGGTCTGCACGGTGCGCGAGCCCCAGCGGCCGAGAGCGACCAGCACGTCCTCGAGCTCCCGGCCGCGCGGCGTGAGCGCGTAGACGCGACCGCCCACCGGCGGCCCGGCCACCGAGCGGGTGACGATCCCGGCGGCCTCCAGGTCGCGCAGCCGCTGGCTGAGCACGGTGGGGCTGCTGCCGGTCAGGCCGCGGGCGAGGTCGGTGTAGCGCTTGGGCCCGAGCAGGAGCTCGCGCACGACCAGCAGCGCCCACCGCTCCCCCACGGCGTCGAGGGCGCGCGCGACCCCGCACGGGTCGTCGTAGCTGCGGCGGTCGGGCACGGCGACGACGGTACCCGCTTGCGCTACGTTCCTGCTAGCGACTACTACTACTTCCGTAGCAGTCGGGCCGAGGAGGAGCGATGGGCAGCATCACGATCGTCGAGAACGTCAGCCTGGACGGCGTCGCGCAGGCGCCGGGGTCGCCCGACGAGGACACCCGCGGCGGGTTCAGCCAGGGCGGCTGGTTCGCCCCCTATCCCGACGAGGTCCTCGGCCAGGTGATGGGCCGTGGGATGGCCGCCGAGGGCGCGATGCTCTTCGGCCGGCGGACCTTCGAGTCGATGCAGTCGGCGTGGGCCGGCACCACCGACAACCCGTTCGGCCCGGTGCTCGACGCCAAGCAGAAGTACGTCGTCACCCGGGACGCCGGCTTCTCACCCACCTGGGCGAACACCACGGTGCTCGCCGGGGACGCCGCCACGACCGTCGCCGACCTCAAGGGCTCGGTCGACGTCGACCTCACCGTGCTCGGCAGCCCGGACCTGCTGGCCACCCTGCTCCCGGCGGGCCTGGTCGACGACGCGTGGCTCGCCGTCGCGCCGGTCGTCCTCGGCGTCGGCCGGACCCTGTTCCCCGCCGGCGCGCAGCTGCGCTGGGAGCTCGTCGAGTCGGTGCCCACGACCACCGGCGTGGTCCTCACCCACTACCGGCTCGCGCGCTGAACCCTTCCCCGCCGGCGAGGACCGTGGTGCGGTGGCCCGCATGCCCCCCACGCTGTACGAGTGGGCCGGCGGCGCTCCGGCCTTCCGGCGCCTGATCGACGCCTTCTACGACCGGGTCGAGCGCGACGACCTGCTCGGCCCGCTGTTCCCCGGCGGGGTGCACGAGGCGCACCGCGCGCACGTGACGCTGTGGTGGTGCGAGGTGTTCGGCGGGCCGGCGGGCTACACCGAGGAGCTCGGCGGCTACGAGCGGATGCTGGCCCACCACCGCCGGCTGGGGTTGGTGCCCGAGCAGCGCTTCCGCTTCGCCACGCTCATGAGCCGCGCCGCCGACGACGCCGGCCTGCCCGACGACCCCGAGTTCCGCGCGGCCTTCGTCGGCTACGTCGAGTGGGGCACCCGCCTGGCGCTGGCCAACTCCCAGCCGGACGCCGCCGTCGCCGAGCACGCCCCCGTGCCGCGGTGGGGCTGGGGCGTGGCGCCGCCCTACCAGCCGGGCTGAGGACGATGGGGCGGTGACCTCCCCGCTGCCCGCCGCGCTCGCCACCGGCCCCGTCGTGCTCGACGGCGGCCTGTCCACCGAGCTGGAGGCCCGCGGGCACGACGTCACCTCGGTGCTGTGGTCGGCGCGGCTGCTGCGCGACGACCCGGGCGCCGTCGTCGCCGCGCACGCGGCCTACGCCGCCGCGGGTGCGCAGGTGGCGACGACGGCCAGCTACCAGGCGACCGTCGAGGGCTTCGCCGCCGTGGGCGTGGAGCGGGACGAGGCGCTGGCGCTCGTGGCCCGCTCGGTTCACCTGGCCCGCGAGGGCGCGCCGGGCGCGTGGGTCGCCGGGTCGGTCGGGCCCTACGGCGCCGCGCTGGCCGACGGGTCGGAGTACACCGGCGCCTACGTGGCCGAGGTCGGCGTCGACGCGCTGCGCGCCTTCCACCGGCCGCGGATGGCGGCGCTGGCCGACGCCGGCGCCGACGTGCTGGCCTGCGAGACGCTGCCGGCCGCCGCCGAGGTCGAGGCGGTGCTGGCCGAGGCGACGTCGCTCGGCGTGCCGGTGTGGCTGTCGCTGACCACCGTCGTGGACGCCGGCGGTGTGGCGCGCACGCGGCGGGGCGAGCCGGCGGCAGAGGTGTTCGCGATGGCGCGCGGCGTGCCCGAGGTGGTCGCGGTCGGCGTCAACTGCACCGACCCGGCCGGGGTGCTGCCGGCGCTGGAGGCCGCGACCGCCGCGGGCGTGCCGCTGGTGGCCTATCCGAACAGCGGCGAGGGCTGGGACGCCGCCGCCCGCCGCTGGACCGGCACCGGGCAGGTCCCCGCCGACGACGCCGCCGCATGGGTGCTCGCCGGCGCCCGGCTGGTGGGCGGCTGCTGCCGGGTCGGCCCGGCCGGCATCGCCGCGCTGGCGACGCCCCTCGGCGGCTGAGGGTCACGTCCAACCGCGCCGCGTGGTGCCCGACCTCGCGCTGCAGGGTGAGGTCGGGCACCACGGCGCGAGGCCGGTCAGAGGATGGGGTTGCCGCCGGTCACCGCGACCCGGGCGCCCGACACGTAGGACGCCTCGTCGCTGGCGAGCAGCACGTACACCGGCGCGAGCTCGGCGGGCTGCGCGGCGCGGCCCAGCGGCACCTGCTGGCCGAAGCTGGCCACCTTCTCCTCGGGCATCGTCGAGGGGATCAGCGGCGTCCACACCGGCCCGGGGGCGACGCTGTTGGCCCGGATGCCCTTCTCCGCGTACAGCTGGGCGAGGCTGGCGGTGAAGTTGGCGATGGCCGCCTTGGTCATCGCGTAGGGCGCCAGCGTGGGGCTCGGCATGTCGGAGTTCACCGACGACGAGTTGATGATCGACGCGCCGGGCTGCATGTGCGGGATGGCGTCCTTGCAGAGGACGAACATCGCGGTGAGGTTGGTGGCGAGGGTGTGGTCCCACTCGTCGTCCGGGATCTCCTCCAGCGACTCGTGGGTCATCTGGAACGCGGCGTTGTTCACCAGGACGTCGACTCGGCCGAACTCCTCCACGGCCTTCGGGACAATCGTCCTGGCGTGCGCGCGGTCGGAGATGTCGCCGGGCACGAGCACGCACGTGCGGCCGGCCTCACGTACGTACTTCGCGGTGTCCTCGGCGTCCTCGTGCTCGTCGAGGTAGGAGATCAGGACGTCGGCACCCTCGCGGGCGAAGGCGATCGCGACCGCGCGGCCGATGCCGCTGTCACCGCCGGTGATGACGGCGGCCTTGCCGGTGAGCCTGCCCGACCCCTGGTAGCTCTCCTCGCCGTGGTCGGGCTTGGGGTCCATCTCGCCCAGCGTCCCGGGCGGGGTCTGCTGCTGCTCGGGCTGGGACTCGGGACGGGGTGACGACACGGGGTCTCCTCGGTGCGCGGGGCGGACGGCGCGCGACGGCGGGGTCGTCTCCCCCACGTCGCGCCGCCGTCCCGCCTACCCGCGCGCCCGCGTCCGAACCCGCCCGGACGGGGCGGCGGCCTCAGGCCGCGCGGACCGCCTGCAGCGGCGTCCCGGGAGCCATCTCCCAGCGCATCTCCATGTGCCGGCGGCCGTCCCGGCCGACGACGGGGACCCAGCGGACCAACGGTCGTTCCTCCACGCGCATGCTCTCATCCACCTCTCGTTCACCTGTTGTTCACCTTCTTACCTGATCGGCGCCGGGCATGCGGGGATGTACGAGTCGTTGCCGTTCCGTGACCCGGGCGGGCGTCCGCGGGAAGCGCGGCGCCGTCGGGCACGCTGGTGTGCACGATGACGACCTCCACGACGGCGGGGACCGCGCCCCTCCCCCTGCTCGACGACCCCGGCGACCTCTCCGCCCTGCGGGCACGCGGCAGCGACCCCGACGAGCTGTTCACCGCCTTCGCCGCCTGGGCCGAGGAGAGCGGCACGCCGCTGTACGCGCACCAGGAGGAGGCGCTGATCGAGCTGGTCAGCGGGGCGAACGTCGTCCTCGCGACGCCGACCGGCTCCGGCAAGTCACTGGTTGCCACCGGTGCGCAGTACGCCGCGCTGGCGGCCGGGCGGCGCAGCTACTACACGGCGCCGATCAAGGCGCTGGTGAGCGAGAAGTTCTTCGCGCTGTGCGGGGTCTTCGGCGCGGCCAACGTCGGCATGCTCACCGGCGACGCGAGCGTCAACGCCGGCGCGCCGGTCATCGCCTGCACCGCCGAGATCCTCGCCAACGTGGCGCTGCGCGAGGGCGCCGACGCCGACGTCGGCCTGGTCGTCATGGACGAGTTCCACTTCTACGGCGACCCCGACCGCGGCTGGGCCTGGCAGGTGCCGCTGCTGGAGCTCCCCCGGGCGCAGTTCCTGCTGATGAGCGCCACCCTCGGCAACACCGACCGGCTGCGCGAGGACCTCACCCGCCGCACCGGCCGTCCGACGGCGCTGGTGGCCGGCGCCGAGCGCCCGGTCCCGCTGCACCACTACTACGCGACGACGCCGGCGCACGAGACGATCCAGGAGCTGCTCGACACCCGGCAGGCGCCGGTCTACGTCGTCCACTTCACCCAGGCCCAGGCGCTGGAGCGGGCGCAGGCGCTGATGAGCGTCAACGTGTGCAGCAAGGAGGAGAAGGCCGCGATCGCCGAGGCCATCGGCGGGTTCCGGTTCACCTCGGCCTTCGGGTCGACGCTGTCGCGGCTGGTGCGCCACGGCATCGGCGTCCACCACGCCGGGATGCTGCCCAAGTACCGGCGGCTGGTCGAGCAGCTGGCCCAGGCCGGCCTGCTCAAGGTCATCTGCGGGACCGACACCCTCGGCGTCGGCATCAACGTGCCGATCCGCACCGTGGTGTTCTCTGCGCTGAGCAAGTACGACGGCACCCGCACCCGGCTGCTCAACGCCCGCGAGTTCCACCAGATCGCCGGGCGGGCCGGGCGCGCGGGTTACGACACGGCCGGCACCGTCGTCGTCCAGGCGCCCGAGCACGAGGTGGAGAACCTCCGGCAGTTCGCCAAGGTCGCCGACGACCCGAAGAAGCGCCGCAAGCTGGTGCGCAGGAAGGCGCCCGAGGGGATGGTGCCGTGGTCGCAGGCGACCATGGACCGCCTGGTGGCCGCCGAGCCCGAGCCGCTGTCGAGCCACATGCGGGTGACGACGGCGATGCTGCTCGACGTCGTCGACCGGCCCGGCGACCCGGTCGCAGCGCTGCGGCACCTGCTCACCGACAACCACGAGCCGCGCCGGCGGCAGCTGCGGCTCATCCGCGACGCGATCGGCATCGCGCGCTCGCTGCTGCAGGCCGGGGTGCTCGAGCGGCTGCCGGAGCCCGATCCCGACGGCCGCCGGTACCGGCTGACGGTCGACCTGCCGCCGGACTTCGCCCTCAACCAGCCGCTGTCGACCTTCGCGCTGGCCGCGATCGAGCTGCTCGACCCGGCGTCGTCCGCCCAGAATCCGTATCAGTTCGCCATGGACGTCGTCAGCGTCGTCGAGGCCACCCTCGACGACCCCCGGCAGATCCTGGCCGCGCAGCTGAACAGGGCGCGCGGTGAGGCCGTGGCGCAGATGAAGGCCGAGGGCATCGAGTACGACGAGCGCATCGAGCTGCTCGACGACGTCACCTACCCCAAGCCGCTGGAGGAGCTGCTCGAGCACGCCTTCGAGGTCTACGTGCGCAGCAACCCCTGGGCCGCCGACGCGCACCCCTCGCCCAAGTCCGTGGTCCGCGAGACGTGGGAGCGGGCCTTCACGTTCAAGGAGCTGGTCAACACCTACGGCCTGACCCGGGCGGAGGGCGCGGTGCTGCGCTACCTGTCCGACGCGGTCAAGGCGCTGCGGTCGGGGGTGCCGGCGGCGGCGCGCACCGAGGAGGTCACCGACGTCGTCGAGTGGCTGGGCGAGCTGGTGCGGCAGGTCGACTCCAGCCTGCTCGACGAGTGGGAGCAGCTGACCAGCCCGGACTCACCGCTGGAGGCGCCGGTCGCCGTCCCGGCCCGGGCCCGGCCGCTCACCGGCAACGAGCGGGCGTTCACCGCGATGGTGCGCAACGCGCTGTTCGCCCGCGTGCAGCTGTGGGCGCGGCGGCGCTGGTACGACCTCGGCGAGCTCGACGCCGGCTCCGGGTGGGACGCCGAGCGGTGGGGCGAGGTGGTCCGCGGCTACTTCGCCGAGCACGACGAGGTGCGCACCGGCGCCGACGCCCGCGGCCCGGCACTGCTGGTGTGGGACCGGGAGACGCCCGGCGTGTGGCGGGTGCGGCAGATCCTCGACGACCCCGCCGGCGACCACGACTGGGGCATCGACGCCGAGGTCGACCTGGCCGCCTCCGACGAGGCCGGCGAGCTGGTGCTGCGCGTCGTCGACGCCGGCCGCAAGGACGCGTGAGTGTCGCCGAGGCGCTCGCCGTGCTCGTGGCCGGGTGCGCGGCGGGCGCGATCAACGCCGTCGTCGGATCGGGGACGCTGGTGACCTTCCCGGTGCTGCTGGCCACCGGGCTGCCCCCGGTGACGGCGAGCGTGTCGAACACCCTGGGCCTGGTCCCGGGCAACGTCAGCGGGGCGGTCGGCTACCGCCGGGAGCTGGCCGGGCAGCGCGGCCTGGTGCTGCGGCTGCTGCCGGCCTCGGCGCTGGGTGCGCTGACCGGCGCCTTCCTGCTCCTGCACCTGCCCGCCGCGGCCTTCGAGGCGGTGGTCCCCGTCCTGGTGGGGCTGGCGGTCGTGCTGGTGGCCACCCAGCCGCTGCTGACCCGGCGGCTGGCCGCCCGGCACGCCGAGCCGGGGACGACCCCGCACGGCTGGCGGCTGACCGGGCTGGTCGCCGGCGCGTACGCCACCGGCAGCTACGGCGGCTACTTCGCCGCCAGCCAGGGCGTGCTGCAGATCGGGGTGTTCGGCCTGCTGCTCGCCGAGCCGCTGCAGCGCCTCAACGCGCTCAAGAACGTGCTCAGCGCCGTGGTGAACGCCGTCGCGGCGCTGGCCTACGTCGTCGTCGCCACCCACCGGGTCGACTGGGCCGCCGCCGGGCTGGTCGCCGGCGGCTCGGTGGTGGGCGGCGTCGTGGGCGCCCGCTACGGCCGGCGGCTGCCCGCGGCGGTCCTGCGGACGGCGATCGTCGTGCTGGGCTGCGTGGCCATCGGCGTGCTGGTGGCCCGGTGAACGTCGTCGAGGCGCTGCTGCTGGTGCTCGCCGGGGTCGGCGCGGGCCTGTGCGGCAGCATCGCCGGGCTGGCCTCCCTGGTGAGCTACCCGGCGCTGCTGGCGACCGGGCTGCCGCCGGTGACCGCCAACGTCACCAACACCGTCGCGCTGGTGCTCACCAGCGTGGGGTCGGTGAGCGCGTCGCGGCCCGAGCTGGCCGGGCAGGGCCGCCGGCTGGTGCCGCTGGCCGTCGCGGGAGTCGTCGGCGGGACGGCGGGCGCCGCGCTGCTGCTGCTCACCCCGCCGGAGGCGTTCGAGCGGCTGGTGCCGGTGCTCATCGCCGCCGCGGCGCTGGCGATCCTGCTGCAGCGCCCGCCGCGGGAGCTGGCCGAGGAGGGACGGCGGGTGCACGGCGAGCGCGACCCGTGGTGGCTGGTCGCCGGCACCGCCGCGGTCGCCGTCTACGGCGGGTACTTCGGCGCCGCGGCCGGCGTCCTGCTGCTCGCCCTGGTGCTGCTGGGCACCGGCGAGGGCCTGCCGCGCAGCAACGCGGTGAAGAACGTCGTCCTGGGCGCGGCCAACGCCACGGCCGCCGTCGGGTTCGTCGTGCTGTCGCCGGTGGCCTGGAGCGCCGCCCTCCCGCTCGCGCTCGGGTGTCTGGTCGGCGGCCGGCTCGGCCCCCGGGTGGTGCGCCGCGCGCCGCAGGCCGCGCTGCGCCGGCTGATCGGGCTGGCGGGGCTGGGCCTGGCCGTCGTGCTGGCGGTCGACGCCTACCGGTGAGACCTGGAGGACCCGGGGTGGTTCCCGGGTCCCCGTTGCGGGCAGGCTGTGCGGGCGATCGGGACGACAGGAGGCAGACGGTGGCGGAGACGGACGCGGCAGGGCGGTTCCTGCAGGCACTGAGCGAGCCGGCAGAGCCGGACGAGGGCGGCCTGGAGATGGTGCCCTCCCGGCTGGCCCGCGCGGCCGCGGAGGCGGTCGGTGTCGACGGCGCGGCGCTGAGCATCCACGAGGGGGCGGGGCTGCGGACGCCGATCGGCGCCAGCGACCACACCACCTCGCACGCCGAGCAGCTGCAGTTCACCACCGGTGACGGTCCCTGCCTGCGCGCCCACGACACCGGCAGCGCGATCGTCTTCGACCTCGAGGACATCGAGCGCAACTGGCCCGACCTGCACACCGCGCTGCTCGGCGAGACGCCCTTCCGGGCGGTGTTCTCGGTGCCCCTGGCCCCGCCGCTGGGGCCCACGGTCATCGTCGACCTCTACGCGCGGGACCTCGACACGCTCACGAAGGTCCCGCGCGACGACGTCGAGGCGGTCGTCCTGTGCCTGACCGAGGAGCTGGTGCGCACCTCGGGCGGCGCGTCCGCGGACGAGGGCGGCGCCCGGTGGTGGGACTCCCCCGCCGCCCGCCGCCGCAGCCGGGTGTGGCAGGCGACGGGCCAGGCCACGGTGGCGCTCGGCCTCGACGTCGTCGACACGCTCACCGTGCTGCGCGCGCACGCCTTCGCCACCGGCCGCGTGGTCGACGACGTCGCCGAGGACATCGTCGAGGGCCGGCTGGACCCCGCCGAGCTGCGCGACGAGAGCAACCGCTGAGCCGAAGCGGTCAGAGGTGACTCAGCGGGAGACGTAGGCGGCGAGGAACAGCACGAAGGCGCTCGAGCCGAGCAGCAGCCGCGCCGGGGTGAGCCCGTTGATCAGCCCCGCGGTGGCCTCCACCCAGGCGGGGCGGACGGCGGCCTCCCGCGCGCCGCGGCGGACCAGGCGGACCTCGTCGGCCAGCAGCGCCCCCGCCGCGCCGAGCATGGTCAGCCCGACGACGAGGAACACCAGCGCGAGGCCCTCGGCGAACGCGTCGGCCCGGCTCCGCAGCAGGAACAGGGCGACCAGCCCGGCCACCAGACCCACGACCGCACCGGCGACCGGCGCCCACGGGCCCATGCGGGTCAGCGGGTCGGTCCGGCGCGGGCGCACCACCGGCGGCCGCCCGGCCACGGGTCCGGTCGGGTGCTGGCCGCTCTCGACGACGGCCGCGGACGGCGTGCCCGGGGAGCCGCCGGGGGCAGGGGCGGCGGTACCGGGGGACGCCGGGCCCGCGCCGGTGGCCGTGGCACCGGCTCCGCCCGGACCGCTGCCCGGGACCGTCACGGGGGCGGTCGGCGGCGCGGTGGACACCCCCGCGGCGGGAGCCGGGGCGGTGGGCGGGGTGTTCGGCGGGGCGGTGTGCGTGGGGACGGGTGCGGGGACGGCGGGCTCGGTCATCACCCGCGACGCTAGGACGAACCCCCGACAGGCTCCGGCAGGTCGGCCGGGCGCGGCGGGACCCCGCGGCGACGCCCCGGGCCGCCGCGGCGCGCGGCCACGGCCCGTCGAACGGGCGTGACCGCGCGTCGTGGTCAGAGCAGCCGGCGGCTGTCCTCCGACACGACCCGCAGCCACCGGTACCCGTAGCCGTCGAGGGTGAGCTCCACCGCGCCGTCCTCCCCGATCGCCGTCGACTGGGTGACCAGCAGGTCCTCCAGCCGGTGCGAGGCGTCGCAGCCGTCCAGGCTCAGCGGCACGGTGCGCGGCTCGGGGCCCAGGTTGTGGACCGCGAGCAGCGTGCCGTCGTCCCACTCGCACACGTGCGCCAGGACCTCCGCGTGCGGCTGGTCGACCACCCGGAACGATCCCCACCCGAGCTCCGGCGACTCCCGGTAGCGGCGGACGAGCAGCTTCACGAACGACAGAATCGAGTCCTCGTCGCGGCGCTGGTCGGCGACGTTGACGAACTCCGGCGCGAAGCCGCCGCTGACCACCGGGCCGGGCAGCCGGTCGGCGTCGGCGGTGGAGAAGCCGCCGTTGACGCCCGAGGTCCACTGCATCGGGGTGCGCACGGCCAGCCGGCCCTCGGCGGAGAGGTCCTCGCCCATCCCGATCTCCTCGCCGTAGAAGAGCACCGGCGTGCCGGGCAGCGAGAACAGCAGGCTGTAGACCATGCGCACCCGACGCGGGTCGCCGTCGAGCATCGGTGGCAGCCGCCGGCGCAGGCCGCGGCCGTAGACCTGCATGCGCTCCTCGGGACCGAAGGCGGCGAAGACCTCCTTGCGCTCGTCCTCGGAGAGCTTGTCGAGGGTGAGCTCGTCGTGGTTGCGGACGAAGGTCGCCCACTGGCTGTCGGGGTCGACGAACGGCCGCTCGGTGAGCGCCTTGACCAGCGGGGCGGCGTCGTTGCGGGCCAGCGACAGGTACATGGCCTGCATGCCGACGAAGTCGAAGAGCATGGTCAGCTCGTCGCCGTCGTCGCCGCCGAAGAAGTCGCGCTGCTGGTCGTGCGGCAGGTTGACCTCGCCGAGCAGGACGCCGCTGCCGGTGCGCCGGCCGAGGAAGGACCGCAGCGCGCGCAGGTACTCGTGCGGGTCGGCGAAGCGGTCGCTCTCGGCGCCGCCCTCGGTCTCGAGGAAGAACGGGACGGCGTCGACGCGGAAGCCCGACAGGCCCAGCTGCAGCCAGAAGCCCATGATCTTGGCGACCTCGTCCCGCACCTGCGGGTTGGTCACGTCGAGGTCGGGCTGCTCCTTGTAGAAGCGGTGCAGGTACCACTCCCCCGTCGGCTCGTTGAACGTCCAGGTCGAGCTCTCCTGGTCGGGGAAGACCACCTGGTCGCTGGTGTCCGGCGGCTCGTCGTCGCGCCACACGTAGAAGTCGTGGAACGGGTCGTCCCTGCTCTGCCGGGCCCGCTGGAACCAGGGGTGCTCGATCGAGGTGTGGTTGACGACGAGGTCGGCGATCACGCGCATGCCGCGGTCGTTGGCGGTGCGGATGAACTCCACGAGGTCGCCGTGGGTGCCCAGCCGCGGGTCGACGCCGTAGAAGTCGGTGATGTCGTAGCCGTCGTCGCGCTCGGCGGTGGGATAGAAGGGCATCAGCCACAGGCAGGTGACGCCGAGGTCGGCGAGGTGCTCGATGCGCTGGGCGAGGCCGGCGAAGTCACCGCAGCCGTCGCCGTTCCAGTCCATGTACGTCTCGACGTCGAGGCAGTAGACGACCGCCGTCTTCCACCAGACGTCGGCCGTGTCGGTGATCTTCACCGGCCGAGACTGTCGACCCCGGCGCGCCGGAGCAACAGGACGACGCGGGCTCGTAGGTCCCGCCCGCGTGTCGTCGTGGCCGGCCCGCGCGAGTTGATCATCGGCCCCTCACCCCTGGTCCAGACCGCCCCGCACGAAGAGGTACACGAGGCCGATCAGGACCGCCACGACCACGGCTGCACCGAGCCGCAGTCGCTGCGGCATCCGTTCCGGCACGATCGCCGGCATCGCCAGGTAGAAGACCAGCCCCACGAGGCATCCGACCACCGCCGACGCGAGGGGTGAGTGCACCATCGATCCACGCTCTCCGGGGAAGGCGACCCCGGACAACGCGACGGGTCGGCGGCCACACGGTCGGGTGACCCGGTGAGTTGATCATCGGCTGCATGCACGCGACACGCGCGGACACGCCGGCGCGGGTGGCACGCAGCCGATGATCAACAGCGCGGCGGCCTACTTCAGGAGGGCGGGCTGCGGCTCCTGCTCCGGGCGCAGCGGCCGGGTCGCCACCGCGGGGGCCGGGCGGGTGACGCCGAGCTGCGGCAGCACGTGCTCGCCGAAGGCGTCGAGGAACGGCCGCTGCTCCTTCCCCACGTGGTGCAGGTAGACCTGGTCGAACCCGAGGTCGACGTACTCGGCGATCCACTGCGCGTGCTGCGCCAGGTCGGAGGAGATCCGGACGGCGGACCGGACGTCGTCGGGCCGCACGTGCGCGCTGGCCAGGTCGAAGGCGGTGGTCGTGTCGAGGTCCCAGCACAGCGGCGGTGGGAAGACGTTGCTGCGCCACTGGACGAACGCCACGTCGAGCGCCCGGTCCTCGTCGGGGTCCCACGACACGTGCACCTGGATGGTCAGCGTGCCCTGGCCGCCGGCGTCGCGGTAGGCGCCGATCACCTCGCGCAGGACGTCGTGCGGCTGGTTGATGGTGACCAGGCCGTCGGCCCAGTCGGCGTGCCGGGCTGCGGTGCGCGCGGTGACGGCGGGGGCGATGAGCGCCGGCTGCTGCTCGGGCAGCGTCCAGATCCGCGCCCGGTCGACGACGACCAGCCCGTCGTGGCTGACCTCCTCGCCGGCCAGCAGCGCACGGATGACGTCGATGCACTCGCGCAGCCGGGCGTCGCGGATGTCCTTGTTCGGCCACACGTGCCCGGTGACGTGCTCGTTCATCGCCTCACCGGAGCCGAGCGCGGCCCAGAAGCGCCCGGGGAACATCGCGCCGAGGGTGGCGATCGCCTGCGCCACGATCACCGGGTGGTAGCGCTGGCCGGGCGCGTTGACCACGCCGAAGGGCAGCGAGGTGGTGGCCAGCGCCGCGCCCAGCCACGACCAGGCGAAGCCGGACTGCCCCTGCCGCGGGTTCCAGGGCTCCAGGTGGTCGGAGCACATCGCCGCGGTGAAGCCCACCTCCTCCGCGTGGTGGACGGCGGTGAGCAGGTCCGCGGGGTGGATCTGCTCGTGGGAGTTGTGGAAGCCGATCACGGTCACCGGTCGTGCCTACCGCAGCGGGAGGCCCGGCGCCGGGCGGACCGGCAGGTGCCGCAACCGCTCAGGTCAGCAGGGCGGCCACGCCCGCGGGGTCGATGGCGACGTCGAGGTGGGCGCCCCGCCCGTCGCCGGCGACCGCCCACCCCCGCTCCCGGGCCGCCGCCGCGTCGGCGTCGTAGGCCGGCGAGAGGTGCACGTAGCGGGGCGCCGCGGTCAGCGGGGGCACGGCCACCCCCACCGACCACAGGTCCGCCGGCAGCCGGTGCCCCTCGGCGAGGACCGCGGCCCGCACCCGCTCGTCGGGCAGCAGACCGGTCATCGCGTCGAGGCCCCACCACGTCGTCCAGTCGGCCACCCGGCCGTCGTCGGCGACCAGCGGCGCCACGAGCCCGCGGACCGTCTCCGGCCACTCCGCCGTCCCGGACCCGGGCGGCAGGACGGCGTCGAGCCACACCGCCCGCCGCGCTCCACAGGCCGCCGCCACGGCGGGCAGCACGATGCCGGCCCCGGAGAACGCGACGACGACGTCGGCCGGGTCGGCAGCCGCCGCCCACCGCCGGTCCCAGCCGGCCGCGGACGGGCCCGCGGACGCCGGGTCCTGCACCAGCCCGCGCAGGTCGGGGACGGCGACCTCCGCGCCACGTCGGCGCAGCTCTCCGGCCAGCGGCCCGAGGACGGCGGGACCCAGCAGCGGCGGGTGCACCAGCACCCAGCGGTCGGCCACGGCGGTCAGTCTGCCGCCCGCAGCGCCGCGATCCACCACGCGACGGCCGGGACCGCGGGCTCGAACGGCGGCCAGCCGTTGAGGACGCCCAGCAGCTGCCGGTACCGCTCGACGCGGGCGTCGGTGAAGGTGGCCAGCCGGTCGGCCAGCGCGGCGCGCCGGCCCGGGGCGGCCTCCCGGCCGTCGTCGAGCAGCTCGGCCACCAGCGCCTCCGCGGCGGGGCTGCCCGGCGCGACGCCGTCGGCCAGCGCCTGCCGGCCGAGGGTCTGCATGCGCCCGGTGTCCAGCCCCGGGTCGGGGTCCTCCGGTGTGGCACCGGCACCCGCCACCGCCATCTCGCGGACGCGGGCGGCGAAGGAGTCGTCGGCGACCAGCCGCGCCAGCTCCAGCCAGGCGGCGACCTGCTCGGCGGTGGGCTCGTCGGGCAGCTCGGCGGGCAGCGACCGCATGGGTGCGGCCAGCCCGGCTCCCGGGGCGTCGGCGGGCAGCCCCGCGAACGCGCGGTCGACGAACTCGTCGATGACCTGCTGCCGCTCGCGGGCGGACAGCGCGGCGAGGTCGGACACGATCCTCATCTCCTCGGGGGTGGTGCCGGCGCGGGCCACGGCCTGCAGCAGGGCGCGGCGCAGCCGCAGCAGCCGGATCTCCGCGTCGAGCGCGTGCACGTGCTCGGCGGCGACCTCGGCGACGCTCCGGCGGGCGGTGAGCAGTTCGCGGACGGCGGGCAGCCCGAGCCCCAGCCCGCGCAGCGTGCGGACCAGGTCCACGCGGGCGACGGCGCGCGCGTCGTAGAGCCGGTAGCCGCCCGCCGAGCGGACCGGGGGGTCGACCAGCCCCTCGTCGGTCCAGAACCGGACGGTGCGCACCGGCACGCCCAGCCGCGCGGCCACCGCGCCGATGGTCAGCCGCACGCCGTCGTCCACGCCCGCGACCCTGCACCCTCCAGCGGGTGGAGGGTCAACCGCGGCAGAGACCGGCACCACGCCCGTCCTGCGCTGCGATCACCCCGGACCACCGTGAGGATCGGGGGGTGACACGCACCAGCAGCACCGACCGGTGGGGCATCGACGCCACCTGGCTCGACGCCCTCGACGAGGAACACGAGGTCGCGCAGGCCACCATCGAGCGCCTGCGGGAGGTGATCGGCGAGCCGCCCGAGGACCTCGAGCACCGGGCGCCCATCGTGGCGCGTCCCGGCGACGTCCTGGAGGTCGACGAGGCCGAGGTGACCCTCGAGGACGGGTCCGCCCGGCACGTCGACGGCGAGCTGCCGGCCGACTTCCCCCTCGGCTACCACTGGCTGCAGGAGCCCGGCGGGCCGCGGCGCCGGCTGATCGTGTCCCCCGGCCGCTGCTGGCTGCCCGAGGACCGCGCCTGGGGCTGGGCGGTGCAGCTCTACGCCACCCGCAGCCGCGGCAGCTGGGGCATCGGCGACCTCGCCGACCTGCGCGCCGTCCGCGAGATGGCCGCGGAGCAGGGCGCCGGCTTCGTGCTCATCAACCCGCTGCACGCCGTCGCGCCGACGCCGCAGCAGGAGGCCAGCCCCTACCTGCCGGCCACCCGCCGCTTCCGCAACCCGGTCTACCTGCGGGTCGAGGAGGTACCCGGCGCCGACCGGGTCGACCTCGACGGCGACGCCGGCCGGGCGCTGTCCGACGGTGAGCTCATCGACCGCGACGCGATCTGGGCGCGCAAGCGCGAGGTGCTGCGCCGGGTCTTCGACGCCACCGGCCGCGACGACCCCGCCTTCCCCGACTGGTGGTGGCACCAGGGGCAGAAGCTGCAGGACTGGGCCACCTGGTGCGCGCTGGCCGACGTCCACGGCCCGGACTGGCACACCTGGCCCGAGGAGCTGCGCGACCCGCGCAGCGGTGCCGTGGGCTCCTTCGTCGCCGAGCACGAGCGCGACGTCGCCTTCCACGCCTGGCTGCAGTGGTGCCTGTCGCTGCAGCTCGACCGCGCCACCGAGGGCATGACCGTCGTCCAGGACCTGCCGATCGGCGTGGCCGGCGGCGGCGCCGACGCGTGGACCTGGCAGGGCGTGCTGGCGCAGGGCGCCACGGTGGGCGCGCCGCCGGACGAGTTCAACGCGCAGGGCCAGGACTGGGGCTCCCCACCGCTGGTGCCCTGGCGGCTGCAGGAGTGGGACTACGAGCCGTTCGTCGAGTCGATCCGCGCCACCATGGCCGGCGCCGGGGGCCTGCGCATCGACCACGTGATGGGCCTGTTCCGGCTGTGGTGGGTGCCCTCCGGGGGCAGTGCCGCCGACGGCGCCTACGTCCGCTATCCGGCCGAGGACCTGCTCGACATCGTCGCGCTGGAGAGCCACCGCGCGCAGGCCGTCGTCGTCGGGGAGGACCTCGGCACGGTGGAGGACGGCGTCCGGGAGGCCATGGCCGAGCACGGCGTCCTGTCCTACCGCCTGCTCTGGTTCGAGGACGACGACCCCGCCGAGTGGCCCGAGGAGGCGATGGCCGCCATCACCACGCACGACCTGCCGACGGTGGCCGGGCTCTGGAGCGGCGCCGACCTCGAGGAGCAGCGCGAGCGCGGCACCGGCTCCGACGAGGACCTCGAGCGCGGCCGCTCGTCGCTGCTGGAGCGGCTGCCGGGGCTGCGGAGGAACGCCCGGCCGGAGACGGCGGTGAAGCGGGCGCACGAGCTGCTGGCGCGGGCGCCGTCGCTGCTGCTGTCGGCGACCCTCGACGACGCGCTGGCCGAGCGGCGCCGGCCCAACATGCCCGGCACCACCGACCGGCCCAACTGGTCCCTGCCGCTGCCGGTGCCCGTCGAGGACCTGCCGTCGCACCCGCTGCTGCGGGAGGTCGCGCGGACCCTGGCCGAGGGCGTCGCGGCGACGACCGACCCGGAGGAGGACGCGATCGGCGAGCAGGCCGGCGGGGAGGCCCGGCAGGGCGCCTGAGTAAGGACCCCCTGCCCCCCTCCCCGACGCTCGCGAGCTCGCGCCGGGACCCTGCAGGGGGCCGAACACACGTCCGGCGCGGCACCCGCTCGGGGTGCCGCGCCGGACTCGTGTTCAGCCGCGGATCAGGACTCGCGACCGTCCTGCTCGCCGCTGCCCGCGCCGCGGCCCTGGTCGAGGCCGTCGGTGCCCGGGCCCCCGATCAGGGTGTCGTCGCCGTTGCCACCGGTGAGCGCGTCGTCGCCGAAGCCGCCGAGCAGCCGGTCGTTGCCGTTGTCACCGGCGAGCGTGTCGTTGCCCGCACCGCCGCAGACCACGTCGTCGGCGTTGCCGCCGGCGATCGTGTCGTTGCCGCCGAGGCCCATGATCACGTCGACGCCGTTGGTGCCACGGAGCGTGTCGTTCCCGGCGGTGCCGCGGACCGTCGGGAGGAGGCCGTTGCAGCGCTCCTCCAGGTCGATCCCGAACACCAGCGGGTCGTGGTCGCTCGACCGGTAGGGGTTCGCGGCGTACAGCGCCGGGTCACCCGTGTACTGGTAGGCGAACGACTCGACCGAGTTGATGTTCCAGTGCACCAGGTCGGTGACCTTGGCCGTCAGCTCCGGCGTGGCCAGCGCGTGGTCCAGCGAGCCCGACAGGTTGTCGAACACGTAGCTGTAGCGGCCCTCGTCGAACTCCGTGCCGAGGTCGACGAAGCCGGCCTGCCGCAGCTCCTCGATCGGGTCCTCCTGGGTGTAGGCGTTCAGGTCGCCCATGAGCACCACGTCGGCGTCGCCGGTGCGCTGCTCGATCTGCGCCGCGAAGGCCGCCACCGAACGCGCCTGGCGGACGCGGTCGCCGTTCCACTGGCCCTGGCCGTCGCCGTCGTCGACGTTGTCGCCGGTGGCAGCGCCCGTGCTCTTGGACTTGAAGTGGTTGGCGATGACGGTGAACGCGTCGCCGTCCTTGACGAAGGTCTGCGCCTGCGGCTCGCGGGCGTTGGACCAGACGGCCTCGTCGACCAGCCCGACGGGAGCGCCGACGGGCTGCACGACGTCGTTGCGGTAGATGATCCCGTTGCGGATCACGTCCCGGTCGACGGCGTAGAGCTCCTGCGGCAGCGGGACGTAGCTCCAGACCGGCGCGCCCTCGGCGGTGTTCAGCCGGCGGACCAGGTCGGCCAGCGCGCTGTCGGCGTTGCCCGGCGAGTAGCCGGTGGAGTCGGTGTCCTCGATCTCGAGCAGGCTCACGACGTCGGCGCCCAGGGCCCGGATGGCCGGGACGATCTTGCCGGCCTGCTCCTCGAACTCCGCCGGGCTCGTGGCACCGCGGCCCTCGCCGCCGATGGTGAGGAAGTAGTTGAGGACGTTGAACGCGCCGATCTGCACGTCCCCGCCGACCGGCTCCGGGGCCGCCGTCCGGGTGTTCTGCGGCGCGAAGACGCCGGCTGCGGTGCCGTCGGCCGGCTGCAGCCGCCAGGCGGTGAAGCCGTAGCCGAGGACCAGCGGCTCGGCGAAGGACAGCGCGTCACCGACGCGGACCGGCGTGGTCGGCGACAGGTAGGGGCGGGTCGTGGTGCCGACCCGTGCGCTCAGGCCGTCGTCGAGGACGATGCTGCGCAGCGCGTTGTCCGCCGCGACCTCGGCGGCCTCCGGGGTACCCGGGCGGGCGAGCTCGGTGGGCTGCACGAGCAGCCCGCCCTCGGAGAGGGTCAGCTCGCCGAAGCTGGTGAGGTCGAAGACCTCGCTGACGGTGAGCGTGTCGGCGGGCGCCACGCGCATGCCCTCGAGCCGCTCGCGGGTGGCGTCGTCGGCGGGCAGGTCGAGCGGAGCGGGTGCCGGCAGGTCCGCGGCGGTGCCGTCGGCGCAGACGGCGACGTCGGTGCGCGAGGTGATCTGGGTCTGACCGCCGAACTCCTGCGCCTGACCAGTGACGGCGACGGTGTCGCCGAGGTCGACCGCGACCGGGCTGAACACGAACACGCCGTCGGAGGTCGCGGCGTCGCCGTCACCGTCGGGGTCCTGCAGGTAGAAGCCGGAGAAGCCCTCGACGTCGCCCACGACGACACCGCGCACGGTGACCGTCTGCCCCGCGAGCGGGGTGGCAGCGCCGGTGCCCTGCACGGCGCCGATCTCGTGCGTGGGCTCCGTGTCGCACACGTCGGTCCCGACCGGCGGCGGCTCCGTGGCCAGTGGCGGGTTCACCGCCCCGCGGGTCGCCGCCCCGGCCACCCAGGAGAACGTGTCGCCGGCAGGGGCGTCCAGCCGCGACAGCGACTGTCCGGTCGGGGCCTCGGTCTGGGTGACGCCGATGTCCGTGCTGGTCCTGCCGGACGCAGGGCCCCCGGTGGCCGTGAAGGAGCCCTCGTACGACAGGAACTCGAGGACCGTGCCGTTCTGGAGGAGTGCGAGACCGTCCGGGCTGCCGTTCTGCAGTCCTGGAGCGGCTGCCGCTACCGCCACCGACGCGTTCGCCGGCGCGGTGGTGGGGGCGAACGACAGCACGGGCGTGTACGTCGCACCACCGTTGCCGTTGTAGAGGACGACCGACAGACCGGCCGTGCTGGTCCCGGGCGGGAGGGTGACCTCGACGAACTCGCCGGCGTCGGCACCGACGCTGTCGTAGAGGATCTCGGAGATGTACGGCGTGGTGGGCGCGGCCGACGCGATGGTCGGCAGGCCCACGACGGCGAGCGACGCGGCAGCGGTGCCGAGTGCCGCCCGGCGCGCGAGGACGCGCCGGGGACGGGGGGATGAAGGCACGGAGGACCCTTCAGGCAGGTGCGGGGACGTGAGCGAGGCTAAGGACGCTCCGTGCACATACCAACAACGGGAAGTGACGACGGTGTGACTGCACGCGTGGTCTGTTATCCAGATCACAGCCGAGTCGGCGTGTCGCCCTGTCGACACGCCGCCATGCCGCTTCGACGGCCCGACGCCACTCGTCGAACGCGTGTTCGACCGCCGTGCCAGACTGCGCGGGTGGCAGGCGGGATGCACCGGGGCAGCTCACGGCCGTCGCTCGGCGAGCGCGCCGCCGACTCCGGCGTCGTGCCCCCGCCCGCACCTGACGTGCCGCGGCCCGGTCCGCGGGAGGCCGGCGCCGGCCGCCACTGCTGGGTGCACGCCCCGCCGGGCGCCGAGGGGACGGTCCCCGGGCTGCTCGTGGAGTGGCGCCAGCACTCCGGCGGCTGGCAGGGGCGGGTGGCCTACGCCGTCCCCGGCCCGCACGGCGCGGTCCTCGTCGAGGCCTGGCTGCCGGCGGGGTCGCTCCAGCAGCGCTGAGGTGTTTCCCCGCCCGCCCGGCGGCTATGGCCTCCCGTCGAGACCGATCGACGACGACGCAGCGGAGGTACCGCGATGACCACCCCACCCGACCGCCCCACCCTCGACGACGTCATGGACACCGAGGAGTCGGCGCCGCGCGACCGCCAGGCGCACGGCAAGACCGATCCCCGGCCGAACGACGACGCCCTGCAGCACCGCACCGAGCAGGAGCGGCAGGCCGTCGGCTCCGACGACGCCGACCCCGCCGGCGCGGAGTTCCACTCCGCCACCGACTGACCGCCGGCCGCCTCCCTGACCGTCGCCGCGCGGCGGTCAGGGGGTGGCGGCCACGACCTCCGCGACGGCGTCCCGGAACCGCGAGCGGGCCGGCGTCCAGCCCAGCTCGTCGCGGACGAGAGCGCCGCTGATGCGGAAGCTGGTGACCAGGCTGGCCACCAGCGTCGAGCCGAGCAGCAGCGAGATCAGCCCCGGCGGGACGCTCCCCGTCCGCGAGCGGCCGAGCGCGTCGGTGACCAGGTCGGTGAGCTCGCGCAGCCGCAGCGGCTCGTCGTGGACCACCGCGTAGGCCGCTCCCGGCCGCGCGCCGGTGAGCGCGGCGACGTAGGCGGCCGCGAGGTCGTCCACGTGCACGCAGCTCCACCAGTTGGTCCCCGCGCCGATGCAGCGCAGCCGGCCCCTGCGGGCCTGGTCCACGAACGCCGACGCGAACAGGCCGCCGGGGCCGTACACGAAGCCCGGGGACAGCCGGACGACGTCGAGACCGTCGGCGCGGTGCCGGCGGTCGAGCTCGGCGGCCTGCCGCGCGTGCCCCTCCCCCATCGGCGACGGCGACAGCGGCGTGCCCTCGTCGACGACGTCGTCCCCGTGGTCACCCCAGTCGAAGCAGCCGCCGGTGTAGACCAGCCGCGCGCCGGTGCGGGTGCAGGCGTCGGCCAGCGCCGCGGTCATCTGCGCGTCGGCGTCGAACACCGCCCGCGACCGCCGGCGGGTGAGCCGGGCCGGGACCGCGAGCTGCGCGGCGTGCACCACCGCGTCGGCGCGCTCGGCGGACGGCACGTACGCCGCGGGGTCGAGCATGTCGCCGCGCTGCAGGGTCGCCCCGGCGCGCTCCAGCGAGCCGGCCCGGGCGGGGTCGCGCACCAGCCCGGTGACCTCGTGCCCCGCGGACAGCAGCGCGCGGGCGACGGCGCCGCCGACGAAGCCCGTGGCACCGGTGACGAACACGTGCATGGCGACTCCCGGTGCCCGTCGGATCGGGCGACGCCAGCGGCTGCCGGCCACCGCGGACAGCCCCCGTCAGCGGCGGCCGAGGCTGGCGCTGCGGCCGAGCAGGAGCGCCAGCAGCAGCGCGCCGCCGATGCCGGTGCCCGCCACCGCGACCGCGCCCGGCCACCCGGCGGCCGCCCAGGCCCGTCCGGCCAGCGTGCCGCCCACCGAGGAGCCGACGTAGTACCAGAACGAGTACAGCGAGGCGGCCTGCCCGACCGGCCGCTCCCCCAGCGCGGCGCGCGCGGCCACCCACCCGCTGGCGACACCGTGTGCGGCGAAGAACCCGATCGTGAGCACCGCCAGGCCGGCGACGAACAGCACCAGCGGCGCGGCCAGCGTGAGCGCCAGCCCGGCCGCGGTGACCACCAGGGCCACCGGGACGACCACCCGCCGTCCGATCCGCTCGGCCAGACCCCCGGCCACCGGCGCGGCCACGGAGCCGAACAGGTAGGTGAGGAAGACCAGTCCCGTCAGCGTGGGCGACAGGCCGTAGGGCTCGCTCTCCAGCCGGAAGGTGCCGGCGTTGTAGACGGCCACGAACCCGCCCATGAGCAGCGCGGCCAGCGCGTACAGGCCGAGCAGCACCGGGTCGCCGAGACCGCGCGCGAGCTGGCGCAGCACCGGCGTGTGCCGCGGCACCGGCACGAAGCGGCGGGAGGCGGGCAGCAGCAGCCAGACGGCGACCGTGCACCCGACGGCGAGCGCCGCGATGCCGCCGAGGGCGGTCCGCCAGCCGCCGAGGTCGGCCAGCGCGCCTGCGACGACGCGGCCGGCCAGCCCGCCGATCGCCGTCCCGCCGACGAACAGCCCGATCGCCCGCGAGCTCACCGGGGCGTCGAGCTCCTCCCGCAGGTAGGCCACGCCGACGGCGGGCAGCCCGGCCAGCGCGAACCCCTGCAGGCCGCGCAGCCCGAGCAACACCTCCCACGCCGGCGCGACGGCGGTGAGGACGGCCAGGACGCCGGCGCCGGCCAGCGCCACGCGCAGCACCGGCGTGCGGCCGATCCGGTCCGACAGCGGCCCGAGGACGAGCAGCCCCAGCGCCAGCCCCGCCGTCGCCGCGGAGACCGACAGCGTCGCCGCGGCCGGCGAGACGGCGAAGGCGCGCGCCAGCTCCGGCAGCAGCGCCTGCGGCGCGTAGAGGACGGCGAACACCGCGAGCCCGGCGAGGAACACCGCCAGCGACGCCCGGCGCAGCGCCGGGTCCCCCGCCCGGTGGCCGCGGGGCAGCGGCCCGTTCCCGGGATCGGACGGGGACGGCACGCGCCCATCGTGCCGGGCTGCTGGGATGGGCCCGTGGCCCGCCTCCAGCCCGCCGACGTCGCCTGCTGGGTGCTCAAGACCGCGCGGCCGCCGCAGGAGACCGTCCCCGGGTGGCAGGCCGGGCAGGCGGCGACGTTCTCCCGGTGCCTGCGCCGCTCCTACCGGCTGGGGCTGATGGCGCCCGGCGCGCCGTGCCTGCTGTGGCGCAGCGGCCCCGACCGGCCCGGCGTGCACGCCGTCGGGGAGCTGGCCGGGGAGGTCGGCGAGGACGCCGGCGGCCCGGTCGTCGCCGTCCGGCTCACCCTGCTGGCCGCGCCCGTGCCGCGCGCCGAGCTGCTGGCCGATCCCGTCGCCCGCGACGCCGAGGTGCTGCGGATGCCGGCCGGCAGCAACCCCTCGTACCTCACGCCCGGCCAGTACGCCGCCGTCCTCGGCTCGCTGCGCTGACCGGCTGGGACCATGGGCGTCGTGCCGAGCAAGCGGATCCCCTGGGGCGCGGTCGCCTGGCTGCTGACCCTGCAGTTCTTCGTCGTCGAGACGATCGCCCAACTGCGGTCGCCGCTGCCGTACTCGCGGTCGGCCGACGTCATCAGCGCCCTCGGCGACGCCGTCCAGCCGGCGCACGCGCTGATGAACGCCTCCTTCGTGGTGCAGGCCGGCCTGATCGGCGCGGGCGCGGTGGCGCTGCTGCCGGTCCTGCGCGGGCAGGCGGCGCGGCCCGCGGTGGGGCTGCTCGGCGTCGCGGCGCTGGGGGTGCTGATGGTCGGCGTCTTTCCCCGCCTCACCTCGCCGGCGCTGCACACCACCGGCGCCGTCCTCTACCTGGCCGGCAGCGGGCTCGGGGTGATGGCGCTGGCCTACGCCGTGCGGCCCTGGTCGGAGGCGCTGGGCACGACGCTGGCGCTGCTGGGCCTGCTCGCCACCGCGATGACCGTCTTCTACGGCGCCGGCGTGGTCGGGTTCCTCGGCGAGGGCGGCACCGAGCGCGCGGCGGCCTACGTGCTGCCCGTGGCGCTGGCGCTGGCCGGGCCGTCGCTGTGGTGGCTCAGCCGCACCCGCGCCGAGCCGGACGCCGACCGCCCGACCCGGCGCCAGAGGAAGGCCGCCGAGCGCGAGCGGGAGCGGCTCGAGCGGGCCCGGCGCGCCGCCGAGCGGGACGACGCGCTGGAGGCCGCCGCCCGCCGCGCCCGGACCGCGCCCGCCGCCACCGACGACCCCTCACACGACCTGCACGACGAGGACCTGCACGACGACGACCTGGACCCCGACGACCCCTGGGCCGGCCCCCGCCGGCGCCGCGAGCGCTGAACCGGTCGCGGCCGTTCCGGGTCGCGGCCACGATGGGGGCATGACCGCCGAGGAGAGCGCGCCGACGCTGCAGGAGATCCCCGTCGAGGAGTGCCACCGGCTGCTGGCCACCCAGGAGATCGGCCGGCTGGCGGTCAACGCCGAGCACCACCCGCTGGTGTTCCCGGTGAACTACGCGATGGACGGGACGACGGTCGTCATCCGCACCGCCCCCGGCACCAAGCTGGCCGCCGCCGACCACGCCAACGTCACCTTCGAGGTCGACGAGATCGACCGGCGCACCCGCAGCGGGTGGAGCGTGCTGGTGCGCGCCGTCGCCGAGGAGGTCGGGCCCGGGCACCGCGCCGACCTCGTCGCGCGCACCGAGGCCACCGGCGTCACGCCCTGGGCGCCGGGTGAGCACGGGCGGTGGCTGCGACTGATCCCGACGTCGGTCACCGGCCGGCGGATCGTGCCCGGCGAGCTGCCGCCCGCCGTGGACCCGCGCGCCTACCTCTGAGCCGCCGCCTCCGCGACGGGTCCGACCGGCCGGGCCGGGCTGCGCCGCCGCGAGACGGCGACCCCGACCAGGCAGACCCCGCCGCCCACCACCGCCAGTGCCGGCGGCACCTCGTCGAGCAGCAGCCACGACAGGAGCACCACCAGCGGCGGCACCAGGTAGGTGGTGACGCCGAGCCGGCCTGCCTCGGTGCGCGCCAGCGCGTAGGCCCAGGTGCTGAACGCCAGCGCCGTCGGCACCGCGCCGAGGTAGGCCATCCCGAGCACCGAGGAGGCCGGCGCCGTCGCCAGGTCCGAGACCAGCGCCCCGGCCCACGGCAGGCAGCACACCGTGCCGATCGCGCAGGCGGTCGCGGTCACCTGCAGCGGCGGCAGCCGGCGCAGCACCGGCTTCTGCGCCACGACGCCGACGGCGTAGGTGACGGCGGCGACGAGGCACAGCAGCACCCCGAGCAGGTCGCCGCCGCTCCCCCGGCCGGCCAGCCCGATGAGCAGCACGCCCGCGAAGGCGACGGCGAGCCCGGCCACCAGCCAGCGCGGGAAGCCCTCGCCCAGCCACACCCCCGCCAGGACGGCGATGAGGATCGGGGCGGCGTTGACCAGCATCGCCGTCGTCCCGGCGTCGAGGTGCTGCTCGGCGGCGTTGAGCGCCACGTTGTAGACGGCGAACCAGCCGATCCCGCACAGCGCCAGCAGCCGCCACTCCCGCCGGGTCGGGGCCACCCAGCCGCGGCCGAGCGACAGCAGCGCCAGCACGACCGTGCCGACCAGCAGCCGGCCGAGCGCCAGCGCGCCGGGCGAGAGGTCGGCGCCGACCGCCCGGATCCCGATGAAGGCCGAGGCCCACGCGAGGACCGTGACGGCGACGGCGGCGAGGACCGGCGGGGACATCGGGCGGGCGGGCACGACCCGGACCCTAGGTCGCCGGCGGGTAGCGGTACCGGCGCTTTCCGGACCTGGCGCTCGGCTTGCGGAGAACGGCAGGCCGCTTGCCCTCAGGGCCGGCCGCGGAGGTGCTCGGCGTAGGTCACCCGGCCCCGGGCGGCCCGCGGCCCGGGCAGCACGCCGCCCTCCCGGAACGCCGCCGACAGCTTGCCCGGCAGCGGGGTGGCCACCACCCGCACGTTCGGCTCGCGCGCCGCCACCCAGGTGCGGGCGAGGTCGGCCGCGGCCAGGTCCTCCGGCCCGCCGAACTCGACGACGTCGGTGGCGGCCGGACGCGCGGCGACCTCGGTGAGGAAGCCCGCCGCCTCGGCCACGTCGACCGGCGCGGCGCTCCAGCCCATCGGCACGACGAGCACCGGCCCGCGCTTGGCGGTCGCCATCATCCCGTCGACGAAGTGGTGGAACTGGGTGATCCGCACCAGCGTCACCGGCAGCCCGGAGGCCAGCAGCACCTGCTCGGCGGCGTACTTGGCCCGGTAGTAGTTCCACGGCACCCGGTCGACGCCGACGATCGAGACGTAGACCAGGTGCCGCAGCCGGTCGCGGTCGAGGGCCTGCACCAGCCGCCGGGTGCCGGCGACGTCGACCTCCCAGGGGTTGCCGCGCGGGTCGCTGGCCGCGTGCACGACGACCTCGGCACCGCGGACCGCCGTCGCCAGGTCCCGGCCGGTGGCCAGGTCACCGCGGACGCCACCGGGCCCCGCCCCCCGCCGCGACATCTGCCGCACCTGGTGCCCGGCCGCCTGCAGCGACGGGACCAGGGACCGGCCGAGCGGACCACTGCCTCCGGTGACCACCACGTCCATGGGGTGCAGTCTGGCCGGACCGGTCCTTCCCGTTCCAGCGGCGTGCCGCACCCTCCGTATCTCATCTGCGAGATACCGTCTCGATCCGTGACGGCGACCGAGCTCCCGGCCGAGACCACGACCACCTCCCTCCCCGCGACCGGCGCGACCAGTGCCACCGAGCGCATCGGACTGCTCGTCCGCGACGCCCGCCGGCACCGCGGGCTGACCCAGCAGCAGCTCGCCGAACGCCTGGGCACCAGCCAGAGCGCGATCGCCCGCATCGAGCAGGGCGGGCAGAACCTCACCCTCGAGCTGCTCGGGCGGCTGTCCGAGGCGCTGGAGAGCGAGCTGATCAGCGTCGGCCCGGCCGGCCCCACCCACCTGCGGGTCACCGGCGGCACGCCGCTGCGCGGCAGCGTGACGGTGAAGTCGTCGAAGAACGCCGCCGTCGCCCTGCTGTGCGCCTCGCTGCTCAACCGCGGCCGGACCACGCTGCGCAACGTGGCCCGCATCGTCGAGGTGGACCGGATCCTCGACGTGCTGCGCTCGATCGGCGTCTCGGCCACCTGGGACGCCGCCGGCCGCGACCTGACGCTGCAGGTGCCCGACGAGCTCGACCTGGCCGGCATCGACGCCGACGCCGCCCGCCGCACCCGCAGCATCATCATGTTCCTCGGCCCGCTGCTGCACCGGGCCCGCGAGTTCCGGCTCCCCTACGCGGGCGGCTGTGACCTCGGCACCCGCACGGTGGAGCCGCACATGATCGCGCTGCGCCCCTTCGGCCTGGACATCGAGGCGCACGCCGGCGAGTACCACGCCACCGTCGGGCCACGGGCCGGCGAGCGGCGCACCATCGTGCTCACCGAGCGCGGCGACACCGTCACTGAGAACGCGCTGCTGGCCGCCGCCCGCGCCGAGGGCACCACGGTCATCCGCAACGCCAGCTCCAACTACATGGTCCAGGACCTGTGCCTGTACCTGCAGCTGCTCGGCGTCGGCGTCGAGGGCCTCGGGACGACGACGCTCACCGTGACCGGCCGGGCGGTTCTCGACGCCGACGTCGACTACACGATCAGCGAGGACCCGGTCGAGGCGATGAGCCTGCTGACCGCGGGCATCGTCACCTGCTCGGAGCTGACCGTGCGCCGCGCGCCGGTGGAGTTCCTGGAGATCGAGCTGGCGGTGCTGGCCGAGATGGGGCTGCGCTACGACCTGTCCCCGGAGTACGTGGCCGACAACGGCCACACCCGGCTGGCCGACGTCACCATCCACCCGTCGTCGCTCAAGGCCCCGATCGACAAGATCCACCCGATGCCGTTCCCGGGGCTCAACATCGACAACCTGCCGTTCTTCGCGGTCATCGCCGCCTCGGCCACCGGCTCGACGCTCATCCACGACTGGGTCTACGACAACCGCGCCATCCACCTGTCGGACCTGACCCGCCTGGGCGCCGACGTCCGGCTCATGGACCCGCACCGCGTGCTGGTCACCGGCCCGACCCGCTGGCGCAGCGCCGAGGTGGTCTGCCCGCCGGCGCTGCGCCCGGCCGTGTGCATCCTGCTGGCGATGCTCGCCTCGCGCGGCACGTCGGTGCTGCGCAACGTCGACATCATCGCCCGCGGCTACGAGCACCTCTACGAGCGCCTGGTCGAGATGGGCGCCTCGATCGAGGTCTTCTCCGACTGAGGAAGGACCCCTCGCCCCCCACCGCTCGCATGCTCGCGGCGGGCCCCTGCGAGGGGCCGTTCCAGCGCGTCACCTCTCCTGGTCGGTGGGGCGGACGAGGACCTCGTTGACCGCCACGTGCGGGGGCTGGCTCACGACGTAGACGATCGCCCGGGCGACGTCCTCGGCCTGCAGCGGCGTCATCTCGGTGGCCATCCGCTTCGACGCGGCCCTCGCGTCGGGCTGGGTGATGTGGTCGGTGAGCTCGGTGGCCACCGCGCCCGGCTCGACCAGCGAGATCCGCACACCCCGCGTCGTCACCTCCTGGCGCAGCGACTCGCTGAAGGCGTTCACCGCCCACTTGCTCGCGTTGTAGACGCCGGCGCCCTTGCGCGCGGTGCGCCCCGCGACGCTGGAGACGTTGACGACGTCGCCCGAGCCCTGCTCGAGCATGCCGTCGATCGCCGCGTGGGTCAGGTACATGAGGCCGAGCACGTTGGTCGACAGCATCCGGCGCCAGTCCTCGACGTCGGCACCGACGATCGTGCCGAGCAGCATCACCCCGGCGTTGTTCACGAGGACGTCGAGGCCGCCGAGCTCGGCGCGGGTGCGGGCGACGGCGGCGCGGCAGGAGGCCTCGTCGGTCACGTCCAGGTCGAGGGTCAGCACGCGGGCGCCCGCGCCCTCCAGCTCCCCGGCCAGCGCGGCGAGCCGGTCGGCGCGGCGGGCGCCGATGGCGACGGCGGCCCCGGCCCGGGCCAGCGCGACGGCGGTGGCCTCGCCGATCCCCGACGACGCCCCGGTGACGAGGGCGACCCTCCCGGACAGTGGTCGGCCGGCGTCGGTCATGCGGTCCTCCTCCCGTGCCGCCCGGTGCGGCACCCCGGACAGCCTGCGCCCGGCTCCGCCATCCGGCAGCCCGGCGATCCGGCAGTGTGCTTCAGTCCGGCGGCAGGCTGACGCCGAAGCCGCGGACGGCCAGCCGCAGCAGCACCGGCCCGCTGCGCTGCAGGTCGGCCACCCGGGCGGCGGCGGCCGCCTCGAGCTGCGCCGTGCGGCGGGCGAGCTCCTCCGGCCCGCGCAGCCGGGCGGCGTGCAGGACCGTCGTGTTGGCCCACACCCGGCGCCGCGACTCCCGCAGCAGCACCCGGGTCGCCGTCCGGTTGAGCCCGCCGGTGAGCCGGTCCAGCGGCGTCCGCGGGCTGCCGGCGGCCTGCAGCTCCCGGTCCTCCGCCTGCACCCGGGCGGCCAGCACCTCGTCGATCGCCTCGTGGTCGCGACGGCGGGAGTCCAGCAGCGGCGGGTCGGCGAAGTCGGCCACGCTGATCACCCGCACCAGCGACTGCGGCAGGTCGAAGTTGATGTGCGCGTTCATCCCCAGCAGCACGTGCGCCTCGGGCCGGGCGGCGGGGTCGGTGCGGAAGGCGGCCCGCCACGGCGCCGGCGGGGTGGCCGGGTCGCGGCGGTGGGCGTCGAGGGCGTCGAGGTAGAGACCGGCGAAGTCGACGTCCCAGGCGGTCACCCAGTCCGGGTCCTCGAACCGGCCGGCGTCGATGGCCGCGTTCACCGCCTGCGTGGTCCGCAGGTAGGTGCCGAGGAAGTGGCGCGCCGGGTCGCCGGCGGCGGTCACGTCGTCGAGCAGCTCCTGCATGCGGGCGACGAGCGCGTCCACCGGTGCGGTCACGCCGCGATCGTGCCCCCGGACCCCCCGGTTCCGCCGTTCAGGCGCGCAGGAGCTCCGGCAGCCGGTCCAGCGCCGCCGTCAGCAGGTCGGGCAGGTCGCCGGGCTCGCCCGCCAGCCAGCCGGCCAGCGCCACCTCGAAGCAGGCGACCACCAGCTTGGCGAGCAGCTGCGCGTCCTGCGCCGGGACGCCTCGGGCTCCGAGGCCCTCGGCCAGGGCCCCCTCCCAGCGGCGCAGCTTGGCCGCCGCCCGCGACTGCAGCGCGGGCACGCCGGCCACCACGTGCTCCCGGGTGAGGAGCAGGTCGCGCAGCGCGGCGACCTGCCCGGCGACCGCGACGGCGGCCGAGCGCACCGCCGCCCACGGCGGGAGGTCGGCCGGCGCCTGTGCCACGGCCTCCCGGGCCGAGGCGAGCAGGTCGTCCTCGAGGCCGAAGAGCAGGTCCTCCTTGTCGGCGAACAGCCGGAAGAGGGTGCTGCGCGAGACGTCGGCGGCCGCGGCCACCTGCTCGGTGCTCGTGGCCGCGTAGCCCTGCTCGGCGAACAGCACGACGGCGCGGCGGCTCACCTCGGCACGCAGCCGACGGCGGCGCCGCTGCGCGGCGGTCTCCTCCACCCGTCCTCCAGTTGACACGTCGTCCTCGTCCGACACAGAGTCCCACATCGGGACGACGTCCCCGAAGACCCCGGCGAGGACGCGGAGGACGCGATGGACGGCAGGCGGACGGCACTGGTCACCGGGGCGACGTCGGGGCTCGGGCGGGCCGCCGCCGGTGTCCTCGCGGCCACCGGCGGGTGGCAGGTGCTGGTCGGCGCCCGCGACCACCACCGCGGCGCCGAGGTGGCCGCCGGGCTGGGGCCGCCCGCCCACGTCGTCGCGCTCGACCTGGCCTCCCTCGACGACGTCCGGGCCGCCGCCGCCCGCGTCGCCGCCCGAGGGCGCCTGGACGCGCTGGTGCTCAACGCCGGCGTCCAGCTCCCCCGCGCAGACCGGGCGAGCGCCGACGGGTACGAGCTGACCTTCGCGGTCAACCACCTCGCGCACTTCCTGCTCACCGTCGAGCTCCTGCCGCACCTGGCGCCGGGTGCGCGGGTGGTCGTGGTCAGCAGCGGCACGCACTGGGGCACGTGGCGCCGGTCCGGGCCCTTCCCCGCGCCGCGCTGGGCCGACCCACGCGAGCTGGCCCGCCCGCGCCGGGAGTCCGGGCAGCGCGCCTACGCGACGTCGAAGCTGGCCAACGTCCTCTTCGGCGCCGAGCTCGCCCGCCGGCACCCGGAGGTCGACGTCGCCGTCTTCGACCCCGGCCTGGTGCCCGGCACCGGGCTGCACCGCGGCTACCCCGCCCCGGCGCGCGCGGTCTACACCGTGCTGGCGCCGCTGCTGGCCCGTCTGCCGTTCGCGTCGGGCGTCGAGCAGGCGGCCGCCGGGCTCGCCGCCGCGGTGACCGATCCACCGGGCACCAGCGGGCGCTACCTCGAGCGCGGCGTCGAGACGCCGTCGTCGCCGGAGAGCCGCGATCCCGCCCGCGCCCGCGAGCTGTGGGAGGCGAGCCTGGAACTCACCCGTCCCTAGACGAGCGCGTCGTAGCCGTCGTCGGGCGGGAGCAGGCCCGCGTCCACCGGCGGGCGGTGCGGCTGGTCCAGCCCGCGCATGCGGGCGGCGTGCAGCGCCAGCAGCAGGTTCAGCCGCAGCGTCGGGTCGGTGGTGAAGGGCCCGAGCAGCCGCTCGAGCTTGCCGATGCGGTAGCGCATCGTGTTGTAGTGGAAGTGCAGCCGGCGGGCGGACTCCGCGACGTTGAGGTTGGTCTCCAGCAGCACCCGCAGCGTCTCGCGCAGGTCGGCGGAGTCGGGGTCGGCGGCGTCGGCCAGCGACCCGAGCACCTCGTCGACATAGGAGCGCAGCTCCGTGCTGTCGGGGATCAGCGACAGCAGCCGGAACACCCCGAGCTGGTCGAAGTGGGTGACGGCAGCGGTCCCGTGGATCTCCTGGCCGACGCCGAGCGCCCGCTGCGCCTGCTGGTGGGCCTCCCCCAGCGCCGAGATCGACTCGGCGGGGCGGCCGATGCCGGTGCCGAGCACGCGGCCGACCCGGCGCACGCGGGCGTTGACCCGCGAGGTGACCGCGGTGACCAGCGAGGTGATCTCCTCCGGCGTCCGCCCGTCCAGCGGCAGCACGGTGACGATCTCGGTGGACAGCCCCGCGACGGCCGCGCCGCTCACCTCGGTCTCCAGCGCGGCCCGCCAGCCGTCGGCCAGCCGGTCGAGGACGTCGAGGGCGCGGGTGGGGTCGGCCTGCGGGTCGGCGGCGGTCTCGGTGGCGGTCACCAGCACGACGACGGGGCCGTCGAGCCGCCAGCCGAAGGAGCGGGTCTGGGCCAGCGCCCGCTCGGTGTGCCGCAGCGAGCCGCCCACCAGTCGGCGCACCAGGTCACCCTGGAAGCGCAGCTCGACGGAGTGCACCGCCTGCTGGCGGATGACCGACAGCGCCGAGACGACGGCGGCCCGCTCGAGGACACCGCCGGCGCCGACCACCATCTGCCCGCTGCGGTGGACCGCCACCAGCCAGCCGTGCCGCTGGTCGCCGGCCATGATCGGCGCGACGGCGTACTCCCCCACCCCGCCGGGCAGCTCGTGGTGCCCGGGGACGAGCAGGATGCCGTCGGCCGGCGAGAGGTCGGCGTCGGCGAGGACGTCGGCCGGGGTGACCACGGTCTGGTCGGCGCGCACGCCGGAGAGCCGGCTCGAGGGCGCCATCATCGCCAGCTCGTCCTCGGCCTCGGCGTCGAGCAGCCAGAGCCAGTCGCTGATCTCGGCGACGTCGTCGGCGGGGCCGGCGCTGGTGATGATCTCGCGGTCGGAGCCCAGGCCGAGGACGGCGGCGCCCTCGAGGAAGGTGGCCAGCTGCTCGGTGACCTCGGCCAGGCCGCCGCCGCTGAGCGCGACGTCGATGAACTGGTCGTGCATGCGCGCCGAGAGGGCGAGCGCCTCGCTCTGCTTGCGCACCACGGCGCCGAGGACCTCGGAGACCGCCTCGTCCATGCGGACGGTGGGCGGCAGCGCCACCACGGGGAAGCCGTGCCGATCGGCCTCGGCCAGCACCTCGGAGGGCACCGGCGGCGGGCCCTCGCCGCGGCGGAAGGCCAGGGCGGCGGCGCCGGCCTGCACCAGCCGCTCGACCAGCGCCCGGCACGCGGCCGGGTCGGCCGGGGGCAGCCGGGCCCCGAGGACGACGAGGACGTCGGGCCCCGCACTCCGGAGGGGGGCCGACGGGTCGTCGACGACCATGTGCCGTACGGTGCGGTCCGCGCCCGCGCGGCCGGCGACCACCTCGGCGCCGGCCAGGCGGGGCAGCCGCAGGGCCTCGTCCACGCGCAGGCCCACCCGGTCGCGCCACTCGCCGCGGTCGTCACGGGCCGACGTGGAGCGGGCGAAGTCCTGCCACCCCTGCGGCAGCTGCAGGGGCGCCGTGGGGTAGGAGCCAGAGGTCATCGGGGCCTCACTGTAGGTCACGGCTCGCCCTCCTCGTCGCCCGGTGTCCATGTCGGGTTGCAGCAACCTGGCAGGTGTGCCTGGACGGGCACCCCCATTCTTGGCCACATTCGCCATACGAGGACGTGCGACGCGCCGCCTAGCTTCGAGCCAGTCGGCCCGTCCGCTGGATGGTAGGCGCTCACCACACGCGGTGTTCCGCCCCCTTCCGGAGGGCGGTCCGGCTCGGCAGGAGCCGAGTGGAAGGTCGCTCCCGCTGTCCGACGGGGAAGGGCTGAGCAGATGCGCACCATCGACCACACCACGACCGGCTCCAGCACCGCAGTCCCGGGCCAGGCCGCCCGGGCCGGCGTCCCGACGATCCCGCTGCCCCGCGCCTCGGCGCAGGAGACGGTCCGGACGGCGGCGCCCACGCGGGTCCCGTCCGCCGTGCCCTCCTCGGCCAGCACCGGGATCGCCGACCTGCTGCGCGGCCCGGTCCGCCCGGCACGGGTGCTCATGAGCGGCCCCGCCGCCGTGTACCTGCAGGTGTCCACCGACCGGGGCAGCGACGTCGTCGGGGTGCTCACCAGCGACGCCGCCCGGCTGCCGCTGGGCTGCGTCCTCTTCCGGCCGAGCAACGGCCGCCCGCTGGTCGCGCTGCCCAGCGGCGCGCCCGCGGAGGTCGGCGGTGGCCGCATCGTCGTCGGCGACCTGATCGTGCGGGCCGCGGCCTGGTGGGACCCGCAGCCGCGGCTGCCCAGCCCGCACCCGGCCCTGCTGCCCGAGGGCGTGCGCCAGCTGCGCACCACCCTCTACGGCGAGGGTGTCCCGCACAGCGCGTTCACCCTCCCCGGCCTGCCGGCCGGCCCCGGTGGCCCGCTGGCCGCGCTCCGCGGCGCCGTCCGCCGGGCCGACCTCGACGCCGCGCTGCGCACCGCCGCCCGGCTGATCGGCCTCGGCCCCGGCCTCACCCCCGCCGGTGACGACGTCATGGCCGGCACGATGGCCGGGCTGGTGCTCCTGCGGCACCCGGCCGCCGAGCGGTTCGCCGCCGGCGTCTACTCGCTGGCCGCCGGCCGCACCACCGAGCTGTCCCGGGCGTTGCTGCGGCACGCCGCGGCCGGCCGGGTCAGCGGCGAGTACGCCGCGGTGCTGCAGGGCCTGGTCGGCGAGCGTCCGCTCGGCCCGGCCATCGAGGGCCTGCTCGCCACCGGCTCCACCAGCGGCCGGGCCATGGCGCTGGGCCTGTGCACCGCGATCGACCTGGTGGACCGCACCACCCGGCGCTGACCGCACGACCGGCGGCCCCCTCCCCATCCGGGGAGGGGGCCGCTCCCGTGGGCCCGATGAGTTCCGCCGCCGCGAGGCGTCCGTCCTGCGACCGCCCCGACCCCAGGAGTCCCCGATGTCCTTCCAGGCCTACCTCGACGCGCTCGAGCAGAAGACCGGACACACCCCGCGCGAGCTGGTCGCGCAGGCCCACGAGCGCGGCCTCGACGCCCCGGGCACCAAGGCCGGCGAGGTGGTGACCTGGCTGGCCGACGAATACGGCGTCGGCCGCGGTCACGCCATGGCCCTGGTCCACGTGCTGAAGTGCGGCGCCACCATCAGCACGAAGCACGTGGGCAGCACCGGCTCGCACCGCGACGAGTCCGACACCCTCTGGCTCGACGGCGTCGCCACCAGGCCGGCCTGAGGATTCACCTGCGGTGGCCCCGCCGCAGGGTCCCGCCGCGAGCCTGCGAGTGGCGGGGGGCGGCGGGGTCCTTCGTCAGATGCGGCAGGCGTGGATGCTCGTGACCAGGATCGCGCGGGCGCCGAGCTCCCACAGCTCGTCCATGACCCGGTTGGTGTCGTTCTGGCGCACCATCGCGCGCACCGCCGACCACCCCTCGGTCTGCAGCGGGCTGACCGTCGGGCCCTCGAGGCCGGGGGTCAGCGCGGTGGCCCGCGCGAGCAGCTCGTTGGGGCAGTCGTAGTCGAGCATCACGTACTGCCGGGCCACGAGGACGCCGCGCAGCCGGCGCCGCAGCTGGGCAACGGCGGGGATCTCCTCGGCGCCCTCCCGGCGGACGAGCACCGCCTCGCTGGTCAGGACCGGCTCGCCGATGATCCGCAGCCCCGCCGCGCGCAGCGTCGTCCCGGTCTCGACGACGTCGCACACGGCGTCGGCCACCCCGAGGCGGCAGGCGGTCTCCACGGCGCCGTCGAGCTTGACCACGCCGGCCTTGATGCCGGACTCCTCCAGGTACCGCTGCAGCAGCACCGGGTAGGCGGTGGCGATCCGCTTGCCGGCCAGCTGCTCGACGGAGTCGATGACGGACTCGACCGGGCTGGCGAAGCGGAACGACGAGCGGCCGAAGCCCAGCGGCATGACCTCGACGGCGGTCGGGCCCTCGCCGTCGGCCGGCGCGGTCTCCAGCAGCATGTCGCGGCCGGTGATGCCGACGTCCAGGGTGCCGGCGGCGACGTAGACGGCGATGTCACGCGGCCGCAGGTAGAAGAACTCGGTGTCGCTCTCGGGGTCGTACACCGCGAGGTCCTTGGTGCTGCGCCGCTGCCGGTAGCCGCTCTCGGACAGCATCTCGGCCGCGGGCTCGCTGAGGACGCCCTTGTTGGGCACGGCGATGCGCAGCACTGGTCGATCTCCTGGAGTTGGGGGGCTGGATCAGAGGTGGGTGTAGACGTCGTCGAGGGTCAGCCCGCGAGCGAGCATGAGGACCTGCACCCGGTAGAGGAGTTGGCTGATCTCCTCGGCGGTGCGCTCGGGGCCCTCGTGCTCGGCGGCCATCCACGACTCGGCGGCCTCCTCGACCACCTTCTTGCCCGCCGCGTGCACGCCGTCGGCGACGGCGGTCACGGTGCCCGAGGCGGGGTCGCCCGCGGCGACCTTGGCCGAGAGCTCGGCGAACAGGGCGTCGAAGGTCTTCACGCCAGCCCCTGCCCGACGACGGGGGTGGCCTGGAAGCCGGTGGCGCGCGGCGCGGGGCGCAGCCCGCGGAGGGTGAGGGCGGTGGCGAGCGCGGCGACCGCAGCCTCCCAGCCCTTGTCCTCGACCGAACCGGGCAGGCCGGCGCGGTCGCGCGCCTGCTGCTCGGTGTCGCAGGTGAGCACGCCGTTGCCCACGGGCTTGCCGGCGTCGAGCGCCACCCGGGTCAGGCCCGCGGTGACGGCGTCGCAGACGTACTCGAAGTGCGGCGTGCCGCCGCGGATGACCACACCGAGGGCGACGACGGCGTCGTGCCGCTCGGCCAGCGCCTGCGCGACCACCGGCAGCTCCACCGCGCCGGGCGCGCGCACGACCGTCGGCGAGGGGATCCCGCTGGCGCGGGCGGCCTCGACCGCGCGGGCGAGCAGCGCGTCGGTGATCTCGGCGTGCCAGGTGGTGGCCACGATGCCCAGCGACAGGCCCGCGGCGTCGACCGCGGCGGCGACCGGACGTCCCTCCCCGCTCACAGCTGCTGCTCGTGCTGGCGCAGGGGGACGTCGGTCCCGGGGACGGTGGCGGGCTCGCCGGCGGGGACGTCGGCCGGGCCGGACTCGGTCTCGGGCTCGATGATGTCGAGCAGGTGGCCCATCCGGTCGCGCTTGGTGCGCAGGTAGGCCAGGTTCTCCGCGGTGACGGTGCTGGGCAGCGGCACCCGGCCGGTGACCTTGAGGCCGTAGCCCTCCAGGCCCGCGCGCTTGGCCGGGTTGTTGGTGAGCAGCCGCATGGTGTGCACGCCGAGGTCGACGAGGATCTGCGCGCCGGTGCCGTAGTCGCGGGCGTCGGCGGGCAGGCCGAGGTCGAGGTTGGCGTCGACGGTGTCCACGCCGGCGTCCTGCAGCTGGTAGGCCTGCAGCTTGTGCAGCAGGCCGATCCCCCGGCCCTCGTGCCCGCGGATGTAGAGCACGATCCCGCGGCCCTCGTGGGCGACGGCGGCCAGGGCGGCCTGCAGCTGCGGGCCGCAGTCGCAGCGCAGCGAGCCGAAGACGTCGCCGGTCAGGCACTCGGAGTGCACGCGCACCAGCACGTCCTCGCCGTCGCCGATGTCGCCGTAGACGAAGGCGACGTGCTCGCGCTCGTCGTAGGAGCTGCGGTAGCCGACCGCGGTGAAGGTGCCCGGCGCCAGCGGCACCGTGGCCTCGGCGACCCGCTCGACCAGCTTGTCGAAGCGCTTGCGGTAGGCGATGAGGTCGGCGATCGAGATCAGGCAGAGGTCGTGCTCGTCGGCGAAGACGCGCAGCTCCTCGGCGCGGGCCATGCCGGTCGGGTCCTTCTCGCTGACCAGCTCGCACAGCGTGCCCGAGGGGCGCAGGCCGGCGAGGACGGCGAGGTCGACGGCGGCCTCGGTGTGCCCGGGCCGGCGCAGGACGCCGCCGTCCTTGGCGCGCAGCGGCACGATGTGGCCGGGGCGGGCGAGGTCGGCCGAGGAGGTGTCGGCACCGGCCAGCAGGCGGATCGTGTGCGCCCGGTCGTGGGCGGAGATGCCGGTGCTCACGCCCTCGCGGGCGTCGACGGTGACGGTGTAGGCGGTGCCGCGGCGGTCCTGGTTCACCCGGAACATCGGCGGCAGGTCCAGCCGGTCGGCGTCGGCCTCGGTGACCGACACGCAGATGTAGCCCGAGGTGTAGCGGACCATGAAGGCCACGAGCTCCGGCGTCGCGAGCTCCGAGGCGAAGATCAGGTCGCCCTCGTTCTCGCGGTCCTCGTCGTCGATCACGACGACCGGGCGGCCGTCCTTGATCGCGGCGATGGCCGTCTCGACGGAGTCCAGGCGGACGGTGCCGCTCATGCGCGTGCTCCCAGCAGGCGTTCCACGTACTTGGCGATCACGTCGACCTCCAGGTTGACCGGGTCCCCCGGGGCGCGGCCGCCCAGCGTGGTCTCGCGGAGGGTGGCGGGGATGAGACTGACCTCGAACCAGGGCTCGGGGTCGTCGACGGCGCTCAGCGCGCTGACGGTGAGCGAGACGCCGTCGACGGTGATGGAGCCCTTCTCGACGACGTAGCGCGCGAGCTCCGGCGGCAGGGCGACGCGGACGACGTCCCAGTGCTCGCTCGGCGTCCGGCTCACGACCGTGCCGACGCCGTCGACGTGGCCCTGCACGATGTGCCCGCCGAGACGGGTGTGCGGCGCGACCGCGCGCTCGAGGTTGACCGGGTCGCCGCCGGCGAGGGCGCCGAGGCTGCTGCGGCGCAGCGTCTCGGCCATGACGTCGGTGGACCACACCGAGGCGCCGTCGCCGTCGGGCTCGACGCCGGTGACGGTGAGGCACACGCCGTTGACCGAGATCGAGTCGCCGAGCGAGACGTCCTCCAGGACGCGGCGGGCGCGGATGCGCAGCACGGCCGCGTCGCCTCCCGGTCCCCCCACGTCCTCGCGGGCGGCGAGGGAGCCGACCTCCTCGACGATGCCGGTGAACACGTCAGCCCCTCTCGTCGGCGTGCGGTCGGTCTCCAGTGTGACGGGTGGGCCGCAGGCGGATCTGCACGTCCCCGCCCAGCGGGGTCACCTCCCGCGGTTCCAGGGACAGCGCCGCGCCGATCGTGCTGATTCCCAGGTCCCCCACCAGGGAGGGACCCGCGCCCAGCAGCTTCGGCGCGAGGTGGACGACGGCCTCGTCGACCAGCCCGGCCCGGAGGAACGCCGCGGCCAGCGTCGGGCCGCCCTCGAGCAGCACCCGGCGGACGTCGCGGTCGAACAGCTCGGCCAGCAGCTCGGCGGGGCCGGCGGCGCGGCTGACGTGGGTGGGCGCGGCGCCGTCGAGGACGCGGGCGGTGGCCGGCAGCCGGCCGCGCCGGTCGTGCACCACCCGCAGCGGCTGGCGCGCGGCGTCGCGGCCGTCGGCGTCGCGGACGGTGAGCTGGGGGTCGTCGGCCAGCGCGGTGCCCGAGCCGACGACGACGGCGTCGCAGGTGGCGCGCAGCGCGTGCACGGCGGCGCGGGCGACCGGGCCGGTGATCCAGCGGCTGGTGCCGTCGGCGGCGGCGACCCGCCCGTCGAGGGTGGCGCCGACCTTCCAGACGACGAACGGCCGGTGCTCGCGGACGCCGGTGAGCCACGCGGCCAGCGCGCCCTCCTCGGCGGCCTCCTGCTCCACGCCCACCTCGACGTCGACCCCGGCGGCGCGCAGCCGCTCGGCCCCGCCGACGGCCAGCTGGGTGGGCTCGGGCACCGCGACGACGACCCGCGCCACCCCGGCGGCCAGCAGCGCGTCGGCGCACGGGCCGGTGCGGCCGGTGTGCGCGCACGGCTCGAGGGTGACGACGGCGGTGCCGCCGCGGGCCCGCTCGCCGGCCCGGCGCAGCGCGTGCACCTCGGCGTGCGGGCCGCCGGGCGGGGAGGTGGCGCCCTCCCCCACGACCGCGCCGTCGGCGTCGAGGACCACCGCCCCGACGGCGGGGTTGGGGCTGGTGGTGCCGAGGACGGAGAGCCCGAGCTCGCGCGCCCGGGCCATGGCGGCCTGTTCCTGCGGCGTCACCCGGCGGCCTGCGCGCGCAGGGCGGCGATGGCGCGGGCGGGGTCGTCGGCGCCGTAGACCGCGGAGCCGGCCACGAAGACGTCGGCGCCGGCCTCGGCGGCCTGCTCGATCGTGTCGGCGTTGATGCCGCCGTCGACCTCGACCAGCAGCCGCAGGTGCCCGGTGTCGACCAGCTCGCGGGCCCGGCGGACCTTGGGCAGGACCTCCGCCATGAACGCCTGGCCGCCGAACCCGGGCTCGACGGTCATGACGAGCAGGGTGTCGAAGTCGCGCAGGACGTCCTCGTAGCGCTCCAGCGGGGTGCCCGGCTTGATCGCCAGCCCGGCCAGCGCCCCGGCGGCGCGGATGTCGCGGGCGACGTCGCGGGGGTCGCCGGTGCAGGCCTCGGCGTGCACCGTGACGTTGCGGGCGCCCACCTCGGCGTAGCCGGGCGCCCAGCGCTCGGGCGCCTCGATCATCAGGTGGCAGTCCAGCGGGATCGGGCTCACCGCCTGGATGGCCTCGACCACCGGCCGGCCCAGGGTCAGGTTGGGCACGAAGTGGGCGTCCATGACGTCGACGTGCAGCCAGTCGGCGTCGGCGACGCGGGCCACCTCGTCGGCCAGCCGGGCGAAGTCCGCCGAGAGCAGGCTGGGGGCGATCATCGGGGTCCGGGCCACGGCGTCCGAGTCTAGGTGCGGGGTGATCACCCCCGGTCCGGCCGGGTAGGGCGACCGCATGGCACAGGTCGAGGCGACGGTCGACGTCCCGGTGGAGCCCGCGCTGGCGTTCGCCGTCTCGCAGACCACCGGGGTGACCCGCTACCGGTGGGACCCGTTCGTGCGCGAGCAGTCCCTGCTCGACGGCCGCACCCGGCCGGGCAGGGGCGTCCGGACGGCGACCCGGTCGCGGCACGGGCTGGCGATGGTCAGCGAGTACGTGTCCTACGTGCCGCCGTCGCACGTGGGCATGCGGATGGTGACCGGCCCGTGGTTCTTCGCCGTCTTCGCCGGCAGCTGGCGGTTCACCCCGCTGCCCGACGGCGGCACGCGCGCGGTGTGGCGCTACGTCTTCCGCTGCCGGCCGGCGTGGCTTGCGCCGGCCGCCGAGCGGATCGGCACGGCGCTGCTCGGCCGAGACATCCGGCGGCGGATCGCCGGCTTCGCCCGCGGGTGCGCCGACCCGGCCGTGCTGGCGGTCGCCCGCCGGGAGCTGGAGGAGGACGCCGCCGGCCGGTGAGCGGTCAGTCGCGGTCGGGCAGGGCCGTCCACTCGGCCCAGGACAGGTCGCGGCCCACGTAGCGGGGTGCGCGCAGCGGCCAGTCCTCGGCCAGCCAGCGCGGCACGAAGGCGTCGAGGGCGGCCTCGACGTCGGTGCCGACCAGGCGGTCGACCACCCACCAGGACACCTCGGCGTCGGCGTCCCCGGCCTTCTCCGGCGGGTCCACGTACACGCAGCCGAGCAACTCGGTCTCGTCCTCGTCGAGCAGCGCGTAGTTGAAGCTCTCGTGCGCCTCGATCTCGCGCTCGTGGCGGGCGAGGTCCTCGCGGTCCTGCTCCTCGGTCATGGTGGCCGGCGGCCAGCCCCACGCCTCGCCGTAGATGCTCCACAGCCGCTCGCGGGAGCCCATGACGGCGGGGTGGTCGATGGCGGTGTCGGCCGCGCGGATGGGGCGCAGGTGCTGCCCGGTGGGCAGGTCGGCGCGGGTGGGGTGGACGAAATCGTCGGGGAGCCACGGCACGGGCGGGCAGGCTAGGCGACTGCCGGCCGTCTGTGGGCAGGTGCACGCACGGCTGTTCCGCGGGCCCGTCGACCGCGCCCCGTGCACACGTCGCGGGAGCGGGTGACCGGCATCCGGACGGGGGTCACCTGGGCGGGTGCCCGACGGGGCGGTCTGGCCGGTTCGCGCCTACGGTCCGTGATCGTGCGCACCGCAGCGTCGCCCGACTCCCGACGTCCGACGTGGCCGTCGGGTGATCCGGTGACGGTCGGTCACGGCTCCCTCGTCCGGCCCGACGTCGACGTCGTGCGGCGGGCCCGCCGCTCGGCGTTCCTCCTGCCGGCCGTGGTGCTCGGTCTGGGCGTGCCGCGGATGGTGCTCACCGGCGAGTACGCGGGCCTGCACGGCGACCTGGCGTGGACCGTCCTGGTCACCGTCGCCGTGCTCACCGCCGTCGTCCCGCTGCTCGCGCCGCTGGTACCCGCGCTGGAGCGCCGCGCCGCCGACGCCGCCCGCGTGCACGTCGCGCTGCACGCGCACACCGACCCGGGACCGTGGCTGCGGGAGCGGGCCGACCTCGCGGCCCGGCGGCTCGTCCGGCTGCACTGGGTGGGCCGGCTCATGCCGGTGCTCCCGATCGTGCTGCTGGTGCAGGCCGACTGGGACCGGCCGGGCGCGACGCCGGCCGCCGTCGTGGTGGTCGCCGGCTACGCCGCGCTGCAGTCCTGGCACCGTCGGCAGACGCTGGCCGCGGCCCGCTGGGTGGCCGACCCGGCCGGACCGTGGCGGGACGCCCCGCCGACGCCGTGGTGGGAGCCGTGGCTGGGCGGGCGCCGCATGCTCGCGCTGGCCGGGCTGTACACGGTCACCGTCGTCGTGGTCGTGCTCGCGACCAGCGGCTGACCCCGCTGCAGGCCCGCCCGGGGTTCAGCGGGTGCGGCGCAGCAGGGCCATGAACATCGCGTCGGTGCCGTGGCGGTGCGGCCACAGCTGCCCGTACGGCCCGCGCTCGATCCCGGGCACCTCGCCGAACAGCGGCGCCACCGGCAGCACCTCGACGTCGTCCCGCGCGGCCGCGGCGTCGGCGACGGCGACGGTCTCGGCGGCGTGCGGCGAGCAGGTCACGTAGGCGACGACGCCTCCGGGGCGCACCGAGGACAGCGCGCTGTCGAGCAGCGCCGTCTGCAGCTCCACCAGGGGGCCGACGTCCTCGGGCGTGCGCCGCCACCGCACCTCCGGCCGGCGGCGGAGCGCGCCCAGCCCGGTGCACGGCGCGTCGAGCAGCACCCGGTCGAAGGAGCCCGGCGCCCACGGCGGCTCGCGACCGTCGGCGACGAGCACCTCGACGTCGTCCTCCCCGGACAGCGCGCCGCGGACGAGCTCGGCGCGGTGCGGCGCCCGGTCGGCGGCGGTCAGGTGCACCCCGGCCGGGCGGACGGCGGCCAGCAGCCCGGCCTTGCCGCCGGGACCGGCGCAGACGTCGAGCCAGCGCTGGTCGGGGCCCTCGAGCGGCGCGCGGGCGAGCAGCAGTGCGGCGAGCTGGCTGCCCTCGTCCTGCACCGCGGCCGTGCCGGCGCGCACGGACGGCAGCCGGCCGGGGTCTCCCCCGCCCAGGCGCACGGCATACGGCGACCACGGCCCCGGGGTCCCGCCGGACTCCTCGGCCAGCGCCGCGCGGTCCACGTGCCGGGCGACCAGGTGCACCTCGGGTGCGGCGTCGTCGGCCAGCAGGGCGGGCTCCAGCTCCTCCTCGGCGCCGAGCGCGTCCCGCCAGGCCGACACGATCCACTCGGGGTGGTCGGTGGCCAGCGCCAGCCGGCGGTCGCCGTCGGCGCCGAGCTGCTCGAGCCAGGCGGCCCGGTCCCCGCCCGTGGCCACCTTGCGCAGGACGGCGTTGACGAGCCCCGAGGCGCCGGTGCCGACGATCGCGCGGGTGAGGTCGACGGTGGTGGCGACGGCGGCGTGCGCGGGCACCCGCAGGTCGAGCACCTGGTAGGCGCCCAGGCGCAGCAGGTCGAGGACGCGTCGGTCGAGGTCGGCCAGGGGGCGGTCGACCAGCCGACTGAGCACCGCGTCGAGCGTGCCCTGCGCGCGCAGCGCCCCGTAGGCCAGCTGGGTGGCGAAGGCGGCGTCGCGGGGGTCGAGGTGGCGCTCGCGCAGCAGCTGCGGCAGCAGGAGGTTGGCGTAGGCCTCGCGCGCGGAGACGCCGTCGAGGACGTCGTAGGCGGTCAGCCGGGCGCCGTCCAGCGGCGCCCGCTTCGGCCGCCGCTGGGGCGGCCTCTTGGGGGGCCGGGTCACGTGCCGAACCGCTCGCCGTGCGCCGGGCGGGCGCCGCGGGCCCAGTCGGCGGCCGGCAGCATCCGCTTGCCGGCCGGCTGCACCTCGCCCAGCCGGACCGAGCCCCGCCCGGTGCCGACGACGACCCCGCTCGGGCCCACCGACACCTCGCCGGGCTCCAGCGCCGACGCCGTCGGCAGCGGCTCGACCGGGCCGACGCGCAGCCGGTCGCCGCGCCAGGTGGTCCACGCGCCCGGCGCCGGGGTCACGCCGCGCACCCGCCGGTCGACGACGTGCGACGGCAGCGCCCAGTCGACCCGCGCGTCGGCGGTCTCGATGCGCGGCGCGAGGCTCACGCCCTCGGCCGGCTGCGGCCGGGGGTCGAGCGTGCCGGCGGCGATGCCGTCGAGGGTGGCCACCAGCAGCCGGGCGCCGCTGACGGCGAGGCGGCCCAGCAGGTCGCCGGCGGTGTCGCGCGGGCCGATCGGCTCGGTCACCACGCCGAAGACCGGCCCGGTGTCCAGGCCCTGCTCGAGCCTGAAGGTGCAGGCGCCGGTGACCTCGTCACCGGCCATGAGGGCGTGCTGCACCGGAGCGGCGCCGCGCCAGGCCGGCAGCAGCGAGAAGTGCAGGTTGACCCAGCCGTGCACGGGCAGGTCGAGCGCGGCCGGCGGGACCAGCGCGCCGTAGGCCACCACGGGCGCGCAGTCGACGGCGAGGTCGGCGAGCTGCGCCAGGAACTCCGGCTCGCGCGGCGAGCGGGGCTGCAGCACCGACAGGCCGGCGGCGTCGGCGCGCTCGGCCACCGGGGAGCGGCTCGTCTTCCGGCCGCGGCCGGAGCGGGCGTCGGGCCGGGTGAGGACGGCGACGACCTCGTGGTCGGAGGCCAGCAGCGCCTCCAGCGAGGGGACGGCGGCCTCGGGGGTGCCGGCGAACAGGAGCCTCAGTGGGGGCTCACCTCCACGCGCGGGACCCAGGCCTGCATGCCCCTCCACTCGGCCTCGGCGAGTTCGGCCAGCGCGGCGGCGCGCGCCTCGGGGTCGAGCCGGTCGACGAACACCACGCCGTCGAGGTGGTCGACCTCGTGCTGCACCGCGCGGGCGAGCAGGTGCGAGCCCTCCACCCGGACGGGGTCGCCGTGCTGGTTCCAGCCGGTGGCGACCACGTGCAGGTGGCGGCGGCAGTCGAAGCGGTAGCCGGGGATGGACAGGCAGCCCTCGGGCGCCTCCTCGGTCTCCTCGCCGACCAGGTCCACCGACGGGTTGACCAGGTGGCCCACCTCGCCGTCGACGTACCAGGTGAACACCCGCAGCCCGACGCCGATCTGGGGCGCGGCCAGCCCGGCGCCGCCGGCGGCGTGCATCGTCTCGGTCAGGTCGGCGACCAGGCCGCGCAGCTCGGCGTCGAAGTCGACGACGGGCGCCGCGGGCCGGTGCAGGACGGGATCGCCCAGCAGCCGGATCGGGGTGACGCTCACCGGTCGATCGTAGGTGAGCGGCAGAAATGGCCATCTCTGCCGCCCGCCGCGCGGCTCAGACGAGGTCGAGGGGGTCGAGCTGCACCCGCACGTGCTCGGGGACCTTCCGCGCGCTGCGCACTCCCTGCACCTCGGCGAGCGCGGTGGCCAGCGCCAGGCCCTCGCCGCGCGGCACCCGCACGAGGAAGCGCTCGCGCTCCCCCTCCTGCCCCGGCCGCGGCGGCTCGGGCACGGGGCCGAGCAGGTCTGCCGTGGCGGGGAACCGGGCGGCGGCGAGGAAGTCCGCCAGCGCCGCCGGCGACCCCGACAGCGACGCCATCCGGGTGGCCGGCGGGAAGCCGAGCTCGCGGCGGTCGGCGAGCTCGCGCTCGGCCAGCCAGCCCGGGTCCCAGCGGACCAGCGCCTGGACGACGGGGTGCGCGGCGTCGGCGGCGACGACGACCGAACCGTGCGGACGCACCAGCGTGGCGGCGTTCATCCAGCGGCGCAGGGTCTCCTCCCCCGCCCGCAGGTCGGCGCGCCCGAGCAGCGCCCACGAGTCGAGCAGCAGCGCCGCGCCGTAGCCGCCCTCGGCCACCGGCTCCGCGCCCGGGGTGGCCACGACCAGCGACGGCCCGCCCGGCACCGACGGCAGCACGCCCGAGCCACGGCCCGACACCCGCACCGCCGCGCCGGGGAAGGCCCGGCCCAGCTCCTCGGCGGTCCGCGAGGCACCGACCACGGAGGCGCGCAGCTTCGTGCCGTGGCAGTGCGGGCAGTCGAAGGTGGCCGCCGGCCGGGCACACCAGCGGCAGGCCGGCACCCGCGAGCCGCCCGGACCGGGAGCCGGCGCGATGCCCAGCGGTCCCGAGCAGACGGCGCAGCGGGCCGGTGCGCGGCAGCGGTCGCAGGACAGCCCCGGCGCGTAGCCGGCGCGCGGCACCTGAACCAGCACCGGCGCCCCCTCCGCCAGGGCCGCCCGGGCCACGCGGTGGGCGAGGCTGGGCAGTCGCGCGGTGCGGGCGGCCGGGTCGCGGGCGAGCTCGTGGTCCTCACCGAGGGCCTGCACCCGCGGCGCGACCGCGCGGAGGGTGGCGCGCTCGGCGGCCAGCTCGTGCGCCCAGCCGCTCTGCACCAGCAGTTCGGCCTCCGCCGTCCGCGCGGTGGCCGCGACGACGGCGGCGCAGGAGACCAGGTGCGCGCGGTGCACGAGCACGTCGCGGGCGTGCGCGTACGGGGCGCGCGGCTCGGCGTGCAGGTCGTCACCGTCGTCCCAGACGGCCACCAGGCCGAGGTCGGCGACCGGCGCGAACGCCGCGGCGCGCGTGCCGAGCACGACCCTCGCGCTCCCGCGGGCGGCGTCGAGGAAGCGGCGGTAGCGGGCGTCAGGAGCGGCGTCGGCGCGCAGCACGACGAAGGAGCCCTTCGGCAGGCGGGCGGTGGCCGCGGCCTCCAGCCGGTCGAGGTCACGGCCGTCGGGCACGACGACGAGCGCGCCGCGGCCGCCCGACAGCGCCGCCTGGCACAGCTCGGCCAGCCGCGCGGGCCAGTCCTCCCCCGGCAGCGCCGTCCACACCGCACGGGCCGGCCGGCCCTCGGCGACGGCGGCCAGCAGCGCCGGGCCGGTCGGGTACCGGGCGAAGCCGGCCGGGTCCGGCGCCGCGGGCGGCGGGGGCGGCTCGGGGGCCGGGCGCTTCTCCGCGGCCGCGCGCCGGGGCGGGACGGCCAGCCGCAGCACGTCGGTGAGCGTGCCGCCCCAGCGCTGGGCCACCGAGCGGGCCAGCGCGGCGACCTCCGGGGTGAGCACCGGCTCGCCGGAGACCAGCTTGGCCAGCGGCGCGAGCTTGCGGTCGGTCTCGCTGGTGTCGGCCAGCTCGAGGACGAAGCCGTCGACGAGCTGCCCGGCGAAGCGCACCCGCACCCGGCAGCCGGCGCGGACCTCACCGGCCATGTCGTCGGGGACCGCGTAGTCGAAGGGACGGTCGAGGTGCGCCAGGGGCACGTCGACGACGACCCGGGCGACCCGCGGGGTGCGGGTGCCCGGGTCGGCGGGTGCGTCGGTCTCGGCGGCCGAGGTCAGCGGGGTCTCCGATCGGGCGTGGGTCCGCCCGTCAGTCTCGTCGCGGGGTACGACGTCCTCAGGCCCCCACGGCCGAGCGCAGCGCCTCGACGCGGTCGGTGCGCTCCCACGGCAGCTCGACGTCGGTGCGGCCGAAGTGGCCGTAGGCGGCGGTCGGCCCGTAGATCGGCCGCAGCAGGTCCAGGTCGCGCACGATGGCTCCCGGGCGCAGGTCGAACACCGTGGTGACCGCCTTCTCCAGGACGTCGTCGGCGACCGTGCCGGTGCCGTGGGTGTCGACGAACAGGCCGACCGGGTGCGCGGCGCCGATGGCATAGGCCACCTGCACCTCGCAGCGGCGGGCCAGGCCCGCGGCCACCACGTTCTTGGCCACCCAGCGCATCGCGTAGGCGCCCGAGCGGTCGACCTTCGACGGGTCCTTGCCGGAGAACGCGCCGCCGCCGTGGCGGGCCATGCCGCCGTAGGTGTCGACGATGATCTTGCGGCCGGTCAGCCCGGCGTCGCCCATGGGGCCGCCGATGACGAACTTGCCGGTCGGGTTGACCAGCAGCCGGTAGCCGTCGGTGGGCAGGCCGAGGGCCTGCAGCTCGGGCTCGACGACGAGCTCCTGCACGTCGGGCGTGAGCAGCTGCTCGATCGAGATGTCCTCGGCGTGCTGCGAGGAGACCACGACGGTGTCGACGCCGACCGGGCGGTCGTCCTCGTAGACGACCGTGACCTGGGTCTTGCCGTCGGGCCGCAGGTAGGGCACCGAGCCGTCCTTGCGCACCGCCGACAGCCGGCGCGAGAGCCGGTGGGCCAGCGCGATGGGCAGCGGCATGAGCTCGGGGGTCTCGTCGGTGGCGTAGCCGAACATCAGGCCCTGGTCGCCGGCGCCCTGGCGCTCGATCTCGTCGTCGGCGGTGCCGGTGGTGCGCGCCTCGTAGGCGGTGTCGACCCCCTGGGCGATGTCGGGCGACTGCGCGCCGATGGAGACGCTGACGCCGCAGGAGGCGCCGTCGAAGCCCTTGCGGGAGGAGTCGTAGCCGATCCGCAGCACGGTCTTGCGGACGATGTCGGCGATGTCGACGTAGCCGGCGGTGGTGACCTCACCGGCGATGTGCACCTGGCCGGTGGTGATGAGCGTCTCGACGGCGACGCGGCTGCGCGGGTCCTGGCGGAGCATCTCGTCGAGGATCGCGTCGCTGATCTGGTCGGCGATCTTGTCCGGGTGGCCCTCGGTCACCGACTCGGACGTGAAGAGGCGGCGTGGCACTCGGTTCTCCCTGCTTCGGTGACGAGGTCGGGGCGCGGTGGGGCCGCGCCGCCTGAGCACCGTACCGGCGTCCCGGGTGCGGATGCGCCGTCGGTCACCCGAGGCGAGGGAGCACGGCCTGCCAGACGGCCGCGGCGACGGCGTCCTTGGTGCCGTGCGGCACCTCGGTGGCGGTGCCGTCGGCGGCGAGGACGACGGCGGCGTTGTCCGGGCGCCCGAACACGCCACCGCCGGAGACGTCGTTGACGACGAGCAGGTCGCAGCCCTTGCGGGCCAGCTTGGCGCGGGCGTGGGCCAGCACGTCGGCGTCGGCGTCACCGGTCTCGGCGGCGAAGCCGACCACGAGCTGGCCGGACGGGCGCTTGGTGACCAGCTCGGCGAGCACGTCGGGGTTGCGCACCAGCGGCACGCTGTCGGGCTCGCTCGCGCTGTCCTTCTTGAGCTTGGTGGTGGCGACCGACTCCGGCCGGAAGTCGGCGACCGCGGCGGTCATGACGACGACGTCGGCGTCCGGCGCCTCGGCCAGCATGGCGGTGCGCAGCTCCTCCGCCGTCCCCACGGGGACCACCCGGACGCCGAAGGGCGCCGGCTGGTCGACGTTGGCCGCGACGAGGGTGACCTCGGCGCCGCGGGCGGCGGCGACGCGGGCGAGCGCCCAGCCCTGCTTGCCCGAGGAGCGGTTGCCCAGGTAGCGGACCGGGTCCAGCGGCTCGCGGGTGCCGCCGGCGCTGACCACCACGCGGCGGCCGTCGAGGTCGGCGCGCAGCACGTCGGCGCCCGCGGCGAGGACCACCCGGGCGAGCGCGGCGACGTCGGCGGGCTCCGGCAGCCGGCCGGGGCCGGAGTCGGGGCCGGTCAGCCGCCCGACGGCCGGCGGCAGGACCAGCGAGCCGCGGCGGCGGAGCGTGGCGACGTTGTCCTGGGTGGCCGGGTGCAGCCACATCTCGGTGTGCATGGCCGGCACGAAGACGACCGGGCAGTGCGCGGTGAGCAGCGTGGCGGTGAGCAGGTCGTCGGCCCGCCCGGCGGCGGCGCGGGCGAGCAGGTCGGCGGTGGCCGGGGCGACGACGACGAGGTCGGCGGTCTGCCCGATCCGCACGTGGGCGACCTCGGGGACGTGCGACCACACGTCGGTGGTCACCGGGTTGCCGCTCAGCGCCTCGAAGGTGGCCGCGCCGACGAAGTGCAGCGCCGACTCGGTGGGCACCACGCGGACCTCGTGCCCCGCCTCGGTCAGCGCCCGCAGCAGCAGCGCCGCCTTGTACGCGGCCACGCCGCCGCCCACGCCCAGCACGATCCGGCTCATGCCGACCATCCTCCCGCAGACGCGACGACGCCCCCGGTACCGAGTACCGGGGGCGTCACTCTGTAAGGACCCCGTCCTCCCCACCCTTCGCAAGCTCAGGGCGGGACCCGGGACGGGGCCTAGTTCTCGCCGGCGGTGTGGGTCAGCAGACCCTCGTTGATCTCGCGCAGCGCGATCGAGAGGGGCTTCTCCTGCGGAGCGGTGTCGACCAGCGGGCCGACGTACTCCAGCAGGCCCTCGGAGAGCTGGCTGTAGTAGGCGTTGATCTGCCGCGCGCGCTTGGCGGCGAAGATCACCAGGCCGTACTTGCTGCTCGTGCGCTCGAGCAGCTCGTCGATCGGCGGGTTGGTGATGCCCTCGGGAGAGGGTGCGACTCCGGACACGGGCGCGTGTACTCCTCGGCTGGTCAGGTGGGAGTGAGGGGCCTCGACGGCCGGTCACTCGGAGGCGCCGACGGACCTCTCGGACGACGGCGCAGCTAGCAAGGATACCAACTCGTCGGCGGCCCTCGCGACGTCGTCGTTGACCACCACGACGTCGAACTCGCCGGAGGCGTCCAGCTCGGCCTGTGCGATCCGCAGCCGGCGCTCCTGCACGGCCGGCGGCTCGCTCCCCCGGCCGGCCAGCCGGCTCTTCAGCTCGGCCCAGGACGGCGGGGCGAGGAACACCAGCTGCGCCTCCGGGGCCCGGGCGCGCACCTGGCGGGCGCCCTGCAGCTCGATCTCCAGCAGCGCCGGCGCCCCGGCCGCGAGGCGCTCGCGGACCGGGGCCGCCGGTGTGCCGTAGCGGTTGCCCGCGTACTCGGCCCACTCGAGCAGGCCGTCCTCGGCGACCAGCCGGTCGAACTCGTCGTCGGTGAGGAAGTGGTAGTGCACCCCGTCGACCTCGCCCGGGCGCTGCCGTCGGGTGGTCACCGACACCGACACCCACACGTCGGGGTGGCGGCGGCGGACCTCGGCGACGACGGTGCCCTTGCCGACCCCCGAGGGACCGGAGAGCACCGTGAGGCGCGCCTGGGAGGGGGCCGGCTGGGCTGTGGGCAACGCGTGGGTCCTCGTGGTGCTCGTGTCGGACGGGTGGTGCGGCGGGGACCTCAGGCCGTCGAGTCGGCGGGCACCTGGTCGGCGACCACCGCCTCGCCGCCGAACTCCGCCTCCAGCGCCCGGCGCTGGTTGGCGCCGAGGCCGCGCACCCGGCGGGTCGGGGAGATCTCGAGCCGCTCCATGATCTTCGCAGCCCGCGCCTTGCCGACGCCCGGCAGGGACTCCAGGACCGCGGAGACGCGCATCTTGCCGATGACCTCGTCGGTCTCGCCCTGCTTGAGGACGTCACCGACCGTGGCGCCCTTGCTCTTGAGCCGCTCGCGGAGCTCGGCGCGCGCCTTGCGGGCGGCGGCGGCCTTCTCGAGGGCGGCCGCGCGTTGTTCCGGGGAGAGGTCGGGGAGGGGCATGGTGCGTCCCATCGTGTCGTTGCCGGGGATCTGGCACCCGGCGGGTGCGTGCGGTGTCGTCGGCCGGAGCCCGCGGTCTGGGCCCCCGCGGTCAACCTAGTAACCCCGAATGCGCAGGTCACGCGCGGTGCGCGCGACCAATTCGATCTCCCGGCGCCCGCCGGTGACGCACTGTGGAGCCCCCGCGTGACCGTCCGTCAACACCGCAGGTCAGGAAGTATACGAAACGCATTCGTTCCGGCTGGACCAGGGCAGACGACATCGGCGCGACACGCCGGGGTCACCGGGGGCCGGAGGCTCAGGCGGCGCGGCGGCCCGACCGGCACCCCAGGGCCCAGCCGCCGACGGCGGCCAGCACGAGCGCACCGGCCACCAGCAGGCCGGCACCCACGAGGTGACCGCGGGCCCACAGGACCTCGACGCCGTCGGAGGTGAGCGTGAGCGTGCTGTCGTAGGCCTCGGTGAGCGGCGAGTAGCTCCCCCCGTACGTGACCGTGGGCGGACGGGTGTTGGTCCACCAGAAGACGGCGACCCCGGCGGCCGCGAGGGCCGTACCCAGCACCGCGACCGCCCACGGCAGCGCGCGCCTCACCGCGCCAGCTCGTCGGCCCAGCGGGCGGCCGCGGCGCGCAGCGCGGCCGGGTCCGGGCCGGCGGCGAGCACGTCGCGGGAGACGGTCGGGACGACGGCGCGGCCGGCGCCGAACAGCCGCCGCAGGTCCGCCGGCGTCCCGCCCTGCGCGCCCAGCCCCGGCGCCAGCACGGGGCCGCCGAGCCCGTCGAGGTCGACGTCGAGGTCGCGCAGCGTGGCCCCCACGACCACGCCGAAGCTGCCGGTGGTCGCGCCCCAGCGGCTGCCGAGGTCCTGCACCGCGCCGAGGTCGGGCAGCGGGTCACCGACCACCCAGCCGGGCGTGTTCCACCCGCGCACGGTGTCCACGACGACCTGCGCCACCGACCGCTCCCCCACCGCGGCCGACTGCAGCGTGGCGGCGTCGGGGTTGGACGTGCGGGCGAGCACGAACAGCCCGCCGCCGGCCAGGCGCGCGGTGTCCACGGCCGGCTGCAGCGAGCCCGGGCCGAGGTAGGGGCTCACCGTCAGCGCGTCGACGGCGCACGGGTGGCCGGGGCGCAGCACGTCGGCGTAGGCGTCCATCGTGGAGCCGATGTCGCCGCGCTTGGCGTCGAGCAGCACCAGCGCCCCGGCCGCGCGGGCCCGGGCGACGGCGTCCTCCAACACGGCCAGCCCGCGCGAGCCGTGCCGCTCGAAGAACGCCGACTGCGGCTTGAGGACGGCGACGTCCCCGGCGAGGGCGTCCACCACGGTGTCGGTGAACCGGCGCAGCCCGTCGACGTCGTCGGCCAGGCCCCAGCGCTCCAGCAGCGGCGCGTGCGGGTCGATGCCCACGCACAGCGGCCCGCGGGCTGCGACGGCGTCGGCCAGGCGGTGTCCGAAGGGAGCCGGCCCGAACGACGCGGTCACCGGGCCACCGACCGCGGCAGGGTGTCGCCGAGGGCGGCGACGCAGTCGCGGGCGAGGAAGGGGTCGGCGAAGGCCCCCGAGGCCGACTGCACGGCGTCGGCGCCGGCCTCGTACAGCGCCGCGAACGAGGCGACGTCGGTGACCCCGCCCATCGCCAGCACGTCGAAGCGGTGCCCGCCGGCCTCCCGCAGCGCGACGAGTCGGCGGGTCAGGTCGAGCGCCGCGGACCGGGCCGCCGCGCCGGACAGGCCGGCCAGCGCCCGCCCGGGGAAGGTCGGCTCGCCGTCGCTGCGCACCACCCGGCTCTGCAGGGTGTTGATGCCCGCGATCCCGTCGACCAGCGGCGCCAGCCGGGGCACCAGGGCGGCCAGCGCCGGCCCGTCGAGCCAGGACAGCTTGGCGACCACGCCGGTGCGGTCGTCGAGGGCGCGGCGCACCCCCTCGACGACGGCGAGCGTGGCGTCGGCGTCCAGGCACAGCGGCGGCTTGACGCCGTCCGCGGAGGAGCTGAGCGTGTTCGGGCAGGACAGGTTGAGCTCCACGACGGCGGCGCCGGCCTCCTGCGCCATGCCCGCCACCCGGGCGAAGTCGTCGACCAGGGCGGTCCCGTCGCCGGAGCCCATCACGCTGACCAGCAGCAGCTGGTCGTCGTCGACGGCGGCCAGCGACCGCTCGAGGTCGGGCATCCACTCCTCCGGCGCCGGCGACGGGACGCCGAAGGAGTTCACCGTGCTGACGCCGGGGTCGCCGGGCACGGTCCAGTCCCACGGGTCGGACACCACCGCCTCACCGGCCGGCCGGGGCGCGAACGTCCAGTTCGGCTGCACGTTCGGCTCGTGGGCGCGACTGCGGACGGTCTTGTAGGTGAGCACGCTGAAGCCGTTGCGGGCGTGGAAGCGCACCCACTCCTCGCCGCCGTTCAACACGCAGGCCGGCACGCCCAGCGGGAAGCCGACGTCGCGGCCGAGCACCCGCCAGCGCCGGTTCCCGGCCCGCGGCCGCTCGGCCAGCCGCGGCCCGACCGGGGTGGTCAGGTTGTCCCGGTAGGAGCCGAGCACGTCGTAGGACGGCGTCCGCACCCCGTGCGCGGCGAGCAGGCCGCCCTGCCCGGCGAAGTAGGCGACCCGGGTGAGCAGCGGCAGGTCGTGCTCCCCCGCCTCCCCGGCCGCCAGCCGGGCGGTGAGGTCCCGCGCCGCCGACCGCAGGGCGTCGAGCTCGGCGGCCGGCGGCGTCGCGAACCGGGTGACCCCGGCGAGGAACGCCGCCGGCAGCCCGTCGAGCAGCCCCCGGGCGGCCAGGTCGTCGCGGACCCGCGCCACCACGTTCACGGACGGGGGGTGAGCACCGCGTGGACCTCCTGCAGGCTGCGCACGCCCAGCCCGCCGCGGCGCAGCGCCTCGATGCCCTGCACCGCCGCGGCCATGCCCTGCACCGTGGTGATGCACGGGATGCCGGCGCTGACCGCCGCGGTGCGGATCTCGTAGCCGTCCAGCCGCGGCCCGCTGTTGCCCGGCGACCCGAACGGCGTGTTGACGACGATGTCGACGTCGCCGGCCAGGATCCGCTCGACGCAGTTGCCCGGACCCTCGCTGTACTTGCCCACGACCTCGCAGTCGACGCCGTTGCGGCGCAGCACCTGCGCGGTGCCGACGGTGGCCAGCACGCGGAAGCCGAGGTCGGCCAGCCGCTTGACCGGGAACACCGCGGCCCGCTTGTCCCGGTTGGCCAGCGACACGAACACCGTGCCGTCGGTGGGCAGCGAGCCGTAGGCGGCGGCCTGCGACTTCGCGAACGCCGTGCCGAAGCCGTCGTCGAGGCCCATGACCTCGCCGGTGGACTTCATCTCCGGCGACAGGACGGTGTCCACGCCGTGGCCGTCGACGGTGCGGAACCGGTGGAAGGGCAGCACCGCCTCCTTGACCGCGATCGGCGCGTCCTCGGGCAGGTCGGTGCCGTCGCCGGTGGCCGGCAGCACCCCGGCGGCGCGCAGGTCGGCGACCGTCTCCCCCACCGCGATCCGGGCCGCGGCCTTGGCCAGCTGCACCGCCGTCGCCTTGGACACGAACGGCACCGTGCGGCTGGCCCGCGGGTTGGCCTCGAGCACGTACAGGACGTCGTCCTTGAGCGCGTACTGCACGTTCATCAGGCCGCGGACGCCGATGCGGGCGGCCAGCGCCTCGGTGGCGGTGCGGATCTGCGCGAGGTCGGAGGAGCCCAGCGTGATCGGCGGCAGCGCGCACGCGGAGTCGCCGGAGTGGATGCCGGCCTCCTCGATGTGCTCCATGACGCCGCCGAGGTAGAGCTCGGTGCCGTCGTAGAGCGCGTCGACGTCGATCTCGACGGCGTCCTCCAGGAACCGGTCGACCAGCACCGGGTGCTCGGGGCTGACGTCGGTGGCCTTGGCGATGTAGGCCTCGAGCGTGGCGTCGTCGTAGACGATCTCCATGCCGCGCCCGCCGAGCACGTAGGACGGCCGCACCAGCACCGGGTAGCCGATCTCCGCGGCGATCGCGCGGGCCTCGGCGAACGTCGTCGCGGTGCCGTGCTTCGGGGCCAGCAGGCCGGCGTCGGCGAGCACCCGGGAGAACGCCCCGCGGTCCTCGGCGTCGTCGATGGCCTCCGGCGAGGTGCCCAGCACCGGCACCCCGGCGTCCTTGAGCCGCTGCGCCAGGCCCAGCGGCGTCTGCCCGCCGAGGGTGCAGATGACCCCGGCCACGGGCCCCGCGGCGCGCTCGGCCTCGACCACCTCGAGGACGTCCTCGAAGGTCAGCGGCTCGAAGTACAGCCGGTCGGCGGTGTCGTAGTCGGTGGAGACGGTCTCGGGGTTGCAGTTGACCATCACGGCCTCGTAGCCGGCGTCCTGCAGCGCCATCACCGCGTGCACGCAGGAGTAGTCGAACTCGATGCCCTGCCCGATCCGGTTGGGCCCCGAGCCGAGGATCAGCACGGCCGGCTTCTCGCGCGGCTCCACCTCGGTCTCCTCGTCGTAGGACGAGTAGTGGTACGGCGTGCGGGCGGCGAACTCCGCGGCGCAGGTGTCCACCGTCTTGAACACCGGGCGGACGCCGAGCCGGTGGCGCAGCAGCCGGACGCCGTCCTCCCCCGACAGCTCCGGGCGCAGCGACGCGATCTGCCGGTCGGACAGGCCGTGCCGCTTGGCCCGCCGCAGCACCGCGGCGGTGAGCGCCGGGGCGTCGCGGACCTCCGCGCCGACCTCGCCGACGAGCGCGATCTGGTCGACGAACCACGGGTCGAAGCCGCTGGCCTCGGCCACCTGCTCGACGGTCGCGCCGGCCCGCAGCGCCGCCTCGGCCACGTACAGCCGGCCGTCGACCGGCGTGCGCAGCGCCTCGAGCAGCTCCTCGGCGCTCGACCCGTCCTCCGGGCCGGTCCAGAAGCCCGCCACCTTGGTCTCCGTGGACCGCATCGCCTTGCCCAGCGCCTCGGGGAAGTTGCGGCCCATCGCCATGACCTCGCCGACGCTCTTCATCGTCGTGGTCAGCCGCGGGTCGGCACCGGGGAACTTCTCGAAGGCGAACCGCGGGATCTTGACGACGACGTAGTCCAGCGCCGGCTCGAAGCTCGCCGGGGTGACTCCGGTGATGTCGTTGGTGATCTCGTCGAGGGTGTAGCCGATGGCGAGCTTCGCGGCGATCTTGGCGATCGGGAAGCCGGTGGCCTTCGACGCCAGCGCCGACGACCGCGACACCCGCGGGTTCATCTCGATGACGACCAGGCGCCCGTCGGCCGGGTTGACGGCGAACTGGATGTTGCACCCGCCGGTGTCGACGCCGACCTCTCGCAGCACCGCGATGCCGACGTCGCGCATCCGCTGGTACTCGCGGTCGGTGAGCGTCATCGCCGGGGCGACGGTGACCGAGTCGCCGGTGTGCACGCCCATCGCGTCGACGTTCTCGATCGAGCAGATGACGACCACGTTGTCGCTGCGGTCGCGCATGAGCTCGAGCTCGTACTCCTTCCAGCCGAGCACCGACTCCTCGATGAGGACGGTGTGCACGGGCGAGTCGGCCAGGCCGGCCGACGCCATCCGCCGCAGCATCGCCTCGTCGGTGGCGAAGCCCGAGCCCAGCCCGCCCATCGTGAAGCTGGGCCGGATGACGACGGGGTAGCCGACCTCCTCGGCCGTCTCCAGGGCCTCCTCGACGGTCGAGCACACCCGCGAGCGCGGGGCGTCGGCGCCGATGGACCGCACGATGTCCTTGAACATCTGCCGGTCCTCGCCGCGGTTGATCGCGTCGACGTCGGCCCCGATGAGCCGGACCCCGTACCGCTCCAGCGTGCCGTTCTCGTACAGGCCGATCGCGATGTTGAGCGCGGTCTGCCCGCCGAGGGTGGCCAGCAGCGCGTCCGGGCGCTCCTTGGCGATGACCCGCTCGACGAACTCCGGCGTCAGCGGCTCGATGTAGGTGGCGTCGGCGACCTCGGGGTCGGTCATGATCGTCGCCGGGTTGCTGTTGACCAGGCTCACCCGCAGCCCCTCGGCGCGCAGCACGCGGCAGGCCTGCGTGCCGGAGTAGTCGAACTCGGCGGCCTGCCCGATGAGGATCGGCCCGGAGCCGATGACCAGGACGTGCGAGATGTCGGTGCGCTTGGGCATCAGGCCTGCTCCCCCGTGCTGTTCTCCACCGTGGTGGGCGGACTGACGCGGTCGCCGCCCGACCGGACGGACACCATGAGGTCGACGAAGCGGCCGAACAAAGGCGCCGCGTCGTGCGGTCCGGCGGCGGACTCCGGGTGGAACTGCACGCTGAACGCCGGGGCGTCGAGCAGCCGCAGCCCCTCGACGACGTCGTCGTTGAGGCCGACGTGGCTGACCTCGACCCGGCCGTACGGGGTGTCGGTGGGGCGGTCCAGCGGCGCGTCGACGGCGAACCCGTGGTTGTGGCTGGTCACCCGCACGGTGCCGCTGACCCGGTCGAGCACCGGCTGGTTGAGGCCGCGGTGCCCGAAGCGCAGCTTGTAGGTGCCCAGGCCCAGCGCCCGGCCGAGGATCTGGTTGCCGAAGCAGATGCCGAACAGCGGCCGGCCGGCGTCGAGCACGCCCCGGACGGCCGCCACCGCGTAGTCGGCCGCGGCCGGGTCGCCCGGACCGTTGGACAGGAAGACGCCGTCAGGGCCGTGCTCCAGCAGGTCGGCGGCGGTCGCCGTCGAGGGCAGCACGTGCGTCTCGACGCCGAGCTCGGCGAGGTGCCGCGGGGTCGCGGTCTTGATGCCGAGGTCGAGCGCGGCGATGGTGAACCGCCTCTCCCCCACCGCCGGGACGACGTAGGGCTCGCGGGTGCTCACCTGCGGCGCGAGGTCGGCGCCGACCATGCCCTCGGCGGCGCGGACGCGGGCGAGCAGGGCGTCGGCGTCGGTGTCGACGCTGCTGATCCCCGCGCGCATCGCGCCGCGCTCGCGCAGGTGGCGGGTCAGCGCGCGGGTGTCGATGCCGCTGATCCCGACGACGCCCTGCGCGGAGAGCTCGTCGTCGAGGCTGCCGGTGGCCCGCCAGTTGGCCGGGCGGCGGGCGGGGTCGCGGACGACGAAGCCGGCCACCCACATGCGGGCGCTCTCGTCGTCCTCGCCGTTGACGCCGGTGTTGCCCACGTGCGGCGCCGTCATGGTGACGATCTGGCCGGCGTAGCTCGGGTCGGTCAGCGTCTCCTGGTAGCCGGTCATCCCGGTGGCGAACACCGCCTCGCCGACCGTCGTCCCGACCTTGCCGTAGGCCTCGCCGCGGAACGTCCTGCCGTCCTCGAGCACGAGGATCGCCTCGGTCACTCTGCACTCCGTTCGGCTCCGCGGTCGCTCCGCTCCTCGCTCGCAGACCTCGCTGCGATGCTCACTCCCTGTCGCCTCACCGAAGTGCCTTTCCGTCCAGGACCGTCGCCTCGCCCCGCAGGAACGTGGCGACGACGCGGCCGGGCAGCTCCCGGCCCGCGTAGGGGCTGTTGCGGCTGCGGCTGGCCAGCGCGGCCGGGTCGACGACGGACCGGGCGGCGGGGTCGAGCAGCAGCAGGTTCGCCGGCTCACCCGGCGTCAGCGGGCGGCCGTGACCGTCGAGGCGGCCGATGGCCGCGGGGCGCACCGCCATGCGGTCCGCGACGCCGGCCCAGTCGAGCAGGCCGGGCTCCACCAGCGCCTGGACCACGACCGACAGCGCCTGCTCCAGCCCGAGCATCCCGGGCCGGGCCTGCGCCCACTCGCTCTCCTTGTCCTCCACCGCGTGCGGCGCGTGGTCGGTGGCGACGGCGTCGATCGTGCCGTCGGCCAGCCCGGCGCGCAGCGCCTGCACGTCGGCGTCGGTGCGCAGCGGCGGGTTGACCTTGAACACCGGGTCGTAGGACTCGGCGCAGGACTCGGTGAGCAGCAGGTGGTGCGGGGTGACCTCGGCGGTCACCTGCACGCCGCGCGACTTGGCCCACCGCAGGATCTCCACCGACCCGGCGGTGGACACGTGGCAGACGTGCAGCCGTGCGCCCACGTGCTCGGCGAGCAGCACGTCGCGGGCGATGACCGCCTCCTCGGCGGCCGCCGGCCAGCCGGTCAGCCCCAGCCGCGCCGACAGGTCGCCCTCGTTCATCTGCGCGCCGGCGGTCAGCCGCGGCTCCTCGGCGTGCTGGGCGACGACGCCGTCGAAGGCCTTCACGTACTCCAGCGCGCGCCGCATCAGCGCGGGGTCGGCGACGCAGTGCCCGTCGTCGGAGAAGACCCGCACGCGGGCGGCGGAGTCGGCCATCGCGCCGAGCTCGGCCAGCCGCTCGCCGCGCAGCCCGACGGTCACCGCGCCCACCGGGACGACGTCGACCAGCCCGGCCTGCCGGCCCAGCCGCCAGACCTGCTCGACGACGCCGGCGGTGTCGGCGACCGGGTCGGTGTTGGCCATGGCGTGCACCGCGGTGAACCCGCCCAGCGCGGCGGCGCGGCTGCCGGTCTCGACGGTCTCGGCGTCCTCGCGGCCGGGCTCGCGCAGGTGGGTGTGCAGGTCGACCAGGCCGGGCAGCGCCACGAGCCCGTCGGCGTCGACGACGGTCGCGCCGGTGACCGACAACCGCCCGCCCACCGCGGCGATCCGGCCGTCCTCCAGCAGCAGGTCGGCGGGGTCGCCGCCGAGGACGCGCGCCCCCTTGATGAGCGTGGTCACGAGGAGGCGCCTCCGAGCAGCAGGTACAGGACGGCCATGCGCACGCTGACGCCGTTGGCGACCTGCTCGACGATCGTCGAGCGGACCGAGTCGGCGACGTCGGCGGCGATCTCCATGCCGCGGTTCATCGGTCCGGGGTGCATGACGATCGCCTCGTCGCCCAGCGCGGCCAGCCGCAGCGCGTCGAGGCCGTAGCGGCGGCTGTACTCGCGGGCGCTGGGGAAGAACGAGGCGTTCATCCGCTCGAGCTGGACCCGCAGCATCATCACCACGTCGGCCTTGGGCAGGACGGCGTCGAGGTCGTAGGAGACCTGCACCGGCCAGGACCCGACGCCGACCGGCAGCAGCGTCGGCGGGGCGACGAGGGTGACCTCCGCGCCCAGCGTCGACAGCAGCCAGACGTTGGAGCGGGCCACCCGGCTGTGCAGGACGTCGCCGACGATGGCCACCCGGACGCCGTCGAGGCGGCCCAGCCGGCGCCGGATCGTGTACGCGTCGAGCAGCGCCTGGGTGGGGTGCTCGTGCGTGCCGTCACCGGCGTTGACGACACTGCCGCGCACCCAGCCGGCCAGCCGGTGCGGGGCGCCGGAGGCGGAGTGGCGGACGACGATCGCGTCGCTGCCCATCGCCTCGAGCGTGAGCGCGGTGTCCTTGAGGCTCTCGCCCTTGGACACGCTGCTGCCCTTGGCGCTGAAGTTGATGACGTCGGCGGACAGCCGCTTGGCCGCCAGCTCGAAGGAGATCCGGGTGCGGGTGGAGTCCTCGTAGAAGAGGTTGACCACCGTGCGCCCCCGCAGCGTGGGCAGCTTCTTGACCTCGCGGCCGGCCAGCGCCTGGTCGATCTGCGCGGCGGTGTCGAGGACCAGCGTGGCGTCGTCGCGGTCGAGGTCGGCCGCCTCCAGCAGGTGCCGCTTCACGCGCCGGTCACCAGGACCTCGTCCGTGCCGTCGGTCTCGGCGAGGTGCACCCGGACCTTCTGCGCCCGCGACGTCGGCACGTTCTTGCCCACGTAGTCGGCGCGGATCGGCAGCTCGCGGTGGCCGCGGTCGACGAGCACCGCCAGCTGCACCGCGCGGGGCCGGCCGAGGTCGCGCAGGGCGTCGAGCGCGGCGCGGACCGAGCGGCCGGAGAAGAGGACGTCGTCGACGAGGACCACGAGCCGGCCGTCGATGCCCTCGGCCGGGAGGAGGGTGTCCTCCAGCGCGCGGACGCCGCGCATGCGCAGGTCGTCGCGGTAGAGCGTGATGTCGACGGTGCCGACGTCGACCGCGGTCCCGGCGAAGGCGGCGATGCGGCCGGCCAGCCGACGGGCGAGCGGAGCGCCGCGGGTGGGGATGCCCACGAGGACGACGTCGGGGAGCGCGTCCCCGGCCTTCTCGATCACCTGGTGGGCGATCCGGTCGACGACGCGGGCGACGTCGGCGGCGCCGAGCAGGACGGTGGACGGGTTCTCGGGCACGGGCGCGGGCGAGCCGGCCATCGGGCCTCCTTCCCCGCCTCACGGGACGGGTCGTTAAAGGAGTGGGGTGGACCGGGCCCGACCGTACTGCACCCGTCCGTGTGACCGTCGTCGCGCGTCGCGGTACCGCAGGTGGGCACCGGTGTCCGAGGATGATCCCGACGAGGGATGCGCTGTCGCTGCACAGGATCAATGAGTACGCTGCGTGACGACGGAGCCCCGGACACCACGACGGACAGTGAGCGACAGACGCATGAGCACCGACTACTCGCGGGCCCTCGGTGCCCGGCTGCGGGCCATCCGCAACCAGCAGGGCCTCTCCCTCCAGGGCGTGGAGGACAAGTCGCACGGCCGCTGGAAGGCCGTCGTCGTCGGCTCCTACGAGCGTGGCGACCGCGCGGTGACCGTGCAGCGGCTCTCCGAGCTGGCCGTCTTCTACGGCGTGCCGGTCTCCGAGCTGCTGCCCGACCCGCGCCCCTCGTCGGCGGTCACGTCGACGACGAAGATCGTGCTCAACCTCGAGTCGCTGGGCTCGCTGCCCGCCGACGAGGCCGGTCCGCTGGCCCGCTACGCCTCGACCATCCAGGCGCAGCGCCACGACTACAACGGCAAGGTCCTCTCCATCCGCGCGGAGGACCTCAAGTCGCTGGCGATCATCTACGACATGAGCCCCGACGAGCTGACCACCCGGCTCATCGAGTGGGGCGTGCTCAACCCCGGCATGGACGGCGTCGGCAGCCAGGCCGACGACGAGGACGAGGGCTGGGACCGCCGCCGCGCCCCGCGCTGATCATCCGCTCCCCCACGAGGCCCGCCCCGGCACCCGCCGGCGCGGGCCTCGCTGCGTCAGTGGGCGCGGATTGTGCACGCAGCGCGGCCGCGGGCCGCCGCCGGCAGCCGGGTGTGCACAGATCGGGGCCATGCGGCCGGGGGTGACCCCGGTGGGCGCACGCTCGTCCGGCGTCCTCGCAGGTCGCGCACCGGGAACTGTCAGTGGGCGGACCTAGCGTCGGCGGCGCCGAGAACGAGCACCCCGAGGAGCACCCGTGACCACCGTCCCGCCCGTCCCGATGCCCGACCGCGACACCCTGCTGGCGGCCGACCGCCGGGCCGCCCTGCGTCGGGCACAGCGGCTCAACGCCGGGGTCCGGGCCGCCGCGATGCTGGCCGCCGCCGAGGCCGGCCTGCGGGGCTGAGCCTCCCGGGTGCGGGCGGGGCTCAGGACGAGGTGGGCACCTCGGCGTCGAGGATGGCCCCGAGCACGCCGTTGACGTAGGCCGGCGAGTCGTCGGTCGACAGCGCCCGCGCGAGCTCCACGGCCTCGTCGATGACGACGGCGTCGGGCACGTCGTCGGCCCAGAGCAGTTCGAAGACCGCCATCCGCAGGATCGCGCGGTCGACGTCGGGCAGCCGGTCGATCGACCAGCCGCGGGCGTGGGTGTCGATCAGCTCGTCGATGCGGGCGCTGTTGGCCGCCACGCCCTCGACCAGCCGGACGGCGTGCTCGGGGACGGGCGGGGAGACGTCGGCGATCCGCTCGCGCAGCAGCTCCACCGCGTCGGCACCCCGCAGGTCGGCCTCGTAGAGGACGTCGACGGCGCGCTTGCGCGCCTTGGTGCGGGCAGCCATGTCGTCGCGGGGGACGTCAGTTGGCGCGGCCGAGGTACCGGCCGTCGCGGGTGTCGACCTTGAGCTTGTCGCCGGTGTTGACGAACAGCGGCACGTTGATCTGCGCGCCGGTCTCCAGGGTCGCGGGCTTGGTGCCGCCGGTCGAGCGGTCGCCCTGCAGGCCCGGGTCGGTGTGCTGCACCACGAGCTCCATGGTCACCGGGAGCTCGACGTAGAGCGGGGTGCCCTCGTGCACCGCGACGACGGCCTCGGTGTTGTCCAGCAGGTAGTCCGCACCGGTGCCGACGGTGGCCGCCGGGACGTAGATCTGCTCGAAGGTGTCGCCGTCCATGAAGACGAAGTCGTCGCCCTCGCGGTAGAGGTAGGTCATGTTCCGCTTGTCGACCGTGGCCGTCTCGACCTTCGTGCCGGCGTTGAAGGTGCGGTCGACGACCTTGCCCGAGAGCACGTTCTTCAGCGTCGTCCGGACGAACGCGCCGCCCTTGCCGGGCTTGACGTGCTGGAACTCGGTGACGGCCCACAGCTGGCCGTCGAGGTTGAGGACCATGCCGTTCTTGAGGTCGTTGGTGGTAGCCATCTAGAGGACCAGCAGTTCCTTGCTCGTGAGGGTCAACAACTCGGGCGCGTCCGCCGTGACGACGAGCGTGTCCTCGATCCGGACACCGCCGTGGCCGGGGAGGTAGACCCCGGGCTCCACGGTGACGGCCATGCCGGCGGCCAGACTACCCGCGCCCAGCGGGCCGATGCCCGGCGCCTCGTGGATCTCCAGGCCCACGCCGTGCCCGAGGCCGTGGGTGAAGTGCTCGGCGTGACCGGCCGCGGCGATGACGTCGCGGGAGGCCGTGTCCACCGCGACGACGTCGGCACCGACCGCCAGGGCCGCCCGGCCGGCCGCCTGCGCCTCGGCGACCAGCGCGTACACCTCGTGCTGCCAGTCGGCGGCGTGGCCGAGCACCAGCGTGCGGGTCATGTCGGAGTGGTAGCCGTCGACGGTCGCGCCGAAGTCGAGCTTGAGGAAGTCGCCGCCGGCGAGCACGGTGCGGTCGGGGCGGTGGTGCGGGATCGCCGAGTTCGCGCCGGTGGCCACGATCGTCTCGAACGACGGCGCCTCGGCACCCAGCGCCAGCATGCGGGCGTCGAGCTCGCGGCCCACCTCGAGTTCGGTGCGCCCGTGCCGCAGCGCGCCCTCGGCGGCGAGCTCGGCCAGCGCCTGGTCGGCGACCGCGCACGCCCGGCGCAGCGCGTCGACCTCGTCGTCGTCCTTGACGGCACGTAGCGCCTCGACCGCGCGGTGGATCGAGGTGAGCTCGGGCACCGTCCCGCCGGCCGCGGCGTCGGCGAGTACCCGCTCGAGCTGGGCCAGCCCGTCGACGGTCACCTCGTGGCTCTCGTAGCCCAGACGGCCGGCGCCGGCGCGCACGGCCTCGCTCGCCAGCGCCGCAACGGTGGCGCGGTCGACGAGCAGCTCGACGTCGGGGACCTGGGTGGCGGCCTGGGTGGTGTAGCGGCCGTCGGTGCCGAACAGGTCGGACCCGTCGGTGCGCAGCAGCAGCGCGCCGTTGGAGCCGGTGAACCCGGTGAGGTAGCGGACGTTGAGCAGGTTGGTCACCAGGACGGCGTCCAGGCCGCGCTCGGCCGCCGTCGCCCGCAGCCGCTCCCGCCGCTCGGCGGTCCTCACGTCACGCCCTGCGCGGCCAGGTAGCGCAGCGCCAGCTCGTAGCCCTGCACGCCCAGCCCGGCGATCACACCGTCCGCGACGCGGGAGACGTAGGAGTGGTGCCGGAACTCCTCGCGCCTGTGGATGTTGGAGATGTGCACCTCGACCACCGGCGCCTCGACGGCGGCCAGCGCGTCGTGCAGCACCACCGAGGTGTGCGACCAGCCGCCGGGGTTGATGACGACGGCGTCGCCGGCGTCGGTGGCGTCGTGGATCCAGCCGAGCAGCTCGCCCTCGGAGTCGGTCTGGCGCACCTGCACGGTGAGCCCGAGCCCGGCGGCCACCTCCTCGATCTGCGCGACCAGCTGCGCGTACGTCGTCGTCCCGTACACCGCGGGTTCGCGGGTGCCGAGCCGGCCGAGGTTGGCGCCGTTGAGCACCTGCACGGTCACGGTTCCTCCGATACTGCGGCCCACGCCGCGTCCAGCCATGCCTGCTCGGGGTCGGTCAGGATCCCCGGGTAGCCGAGCCCGTCGAGGACGACGAAGCGCAGCGTCGCCCCGCGGGCCTTCTTGTCCACGCGCATGACCGCCTGCAGCGCCGCCCAGTCGCCGGCGTACCGGGTGGGCAGGCCCATCGCGGTGAGCAGGTCGCGGTGCCGGTCGGCCTCGGCCCGCGAGAGGCGCCCCGCCTGCACACCGAGCTCCGCGGCGAAGACCAGCCCGACGGCGACCGCCTCGCCGTGCCGCCAGCCGAAGTCCTCGACCCGCTCGATGGCGTGGCCCAGCGTGTGCCCGTAGTTGAGGTACTCGCGGACGCCGGTGTCGAACAGGTCCTGGCCCACCGCGTCGGCCTTCACCCGCACCGCGCGCTCGATGAGCTCCTCGGTGTCGCGGCGGCCGGTCGGGTCGGCGGCCAGCAGGTCGAGGATGGCGCCGTCGGCGATGAAGCCGCACTTGACCACCTCGGCCATCCCGGCCCGGAACTCCGCCTCGGGCAGCCCGGCGAGGACGTCGGTGTCGGCGAGCACGCCGGCCGGCGGGTGGAACGCGCCGACGAGGTTCTTGCCGGCGCCGGTGTTGATGCCGGTCTTGCCGCCCACCGCGGCGTCGACCATGCCGAGCACGCTGGTGGGCAGGTGCACGACCCGCACGCCGCGGGTCCAGGTGGCGGCGAGGAACCCGGCGAGGTCGGTGACCGCGCCCCCGCCCACGCCCACGACGGCGTCGGAGCGGGTCAGCCCGAGCCGGCCGAACTCCTCCCACGCCTCCGCGGCAACCGCGGCGGTCTTGGCGGCCTCCCCGTCGGGCACGACGACGGCCTCCGCGGCCACCCCGGCGGTCTGGAGCGTCTCGACAGCGGCCCCGGCGAGCGCGGCCAGCGGCGGGGCGTGCACGACGGCGGCCTTCGGCGTGCCGGCCAGCACCAGGCCCAGCTCGACCTGCGCGCCCGGGCCGATGACGACGTCGTAGGGCTCCTCGCCCCCGACGGTCACGCGCCTCATCGCCCGGCCCCCGCGGGGAGGGCGGCGAGCACCTCGGCCGCGACGTCCTGCGGCGTGCGGCCGCCGGTGGGGACGACGGTGGTGGCGACCTCGGCGTACAGCGGCGCGCGCTGCTCGAGCAGGGTCCGCAGCATCGCCCGCGGGTTGACCGCCAGCAGCGGGCGGTCGCGGGAGAGCCCGGCGCGCTTGGCGGCCGAGGGCAGGTCGACGTCGAGGTGGACGACGGTCCCGCCGCCGCGTCCGTAGGCGACGAGCAGCGCCCGGCTCGCCGCGCTGAGGACCGCGCCGCCGCCGAGGGCCAGGACACCGTCGTGCTCGGCGAGGGCGCGGGCGACCGCCTGCTCCTCCAGCGCGCGGAAGTGCGGCTCGCCGGAGCTGATGAACAGGTCGGCGACCGTGGTGCCGGCGACGGCCTCGACGTCGGCGTCGGTGTCCCGGAACGGCAGCCCGAGCGCAGCGGCCACGGCCGTGCCGACGGTGGTCTTGCCCGACGCCGGCGGGCCGACCAGGACGAGGACGGGCCGGCTCACTTGTACGGGAGTGCGTCGAGGTAGCCCTGCACGTTGCGGCGGGTCTCGGGCACCGAGTCGCCGCCGAACTTCTCCAGCGCGGCGTCGGCCAGCACGAGGGCGACCATCGCCTCCATCACCACGGCACCGCGGGGCACCGCGCAGGCGTCGCTGCGCTGGTTGATCGCGACCGCGGCGTCGCCGGTGGCGACGTCGACGGTGGCCAGCGCGCGCGGCACGGTGGAGATCGGCTTCATCGCCGCGCGCACGCGCAGCACCTCGCCGTTGGTCATGCCGCCCTCGATGCCGCCGGCGCGGTCGGTGACCCGGCGCAGCCGGCCCTCGGAGCTGACGATCTCGTCGTGGGCGACCGAGCCGCGGCGGCGGGCGGTCTCCAGGCCGTCGCCGACCTCCACGGCCTTGACCGACTGCACGCCCATGAGCGCGGCGGCCAGGCGGGAGTCCAGCCGGCGGTCCCAGTGCACGTGGCTGCCGAGGCCCGGCGGCAGCCCGTGGACGACGACCTCGACGACGCCGCCGAGGGTGTCGCCGTTCTTCCGGGCGTCGTCGACCTCGGCCACCATCGCCTCGCTGGTGGCGGGGTCGGCGCAGCGCACCGGGTCCTCGTCGATGCGGGGGTTGTCCTGCGGGCCGGGCAGCACGCCGTCGGGCACGGTGACCGGGCCGATGGCGACGACGTGGCTGACCACCTCGACGCCGAGCGCCTGGCGCAGGAACGCCTTGGCGACGGCGCCGAGCGCGACGCGGGCGGCGGTCTCGCGGGCGCTGGCGCGCTCGAGGACCGGCCGGGCGTCGTCGAACCCGTACTTCTGCATGCCGGCGAGGTCGGCGTGGCCGGGCCGCGGGCGGGTCAGCGGCGCGTTGCGGGCCTGGCCGGCGAGCACCTCGGGGTCGACCGGGTCGGCGGCCATGACCGTCGTCCACTTGGGCCACTCGGTGTTGCCCACCTGGACGGCGATCGGGCCGCCCTGGGTCAGCCCGTGCCGCACGCCGCCGGTCAGCGTGACGGCGTCCTGCTCGAAGGACATGCGGGCGCCCCGGCCGTGGCCCAGGCGGCGGCGGGCGAGGTCGACGTCGAGGTCGGAGGTCTGCACCTGCACGCCGGCGGGCAGGCCCTCGAGGATGGCGGTGAGCTGCTGGCCGTGCGACTCACCGGCGGTCAGCCAGCGCAACATGCCCCGGAGTGTAGGAGCCTCAGCCGAGCGGGCCCTCCACCAGGAGGGCGAGGACGGCGCCCACCAGCAGCGGCGGACCGAAGGGCACCGGCGTGCGCCAGTCCGCGCGCCGGGTGGCCACCAGGAGCAGCGAGACCGCCGCGCCGGCGAGCAGGCCGAGGAACACCCCGGCCATCAGCACGCCCCAGCCGGCCCAGCCCAGCAGCAGGCCGAGCAGCGCGAGCAGCTTGACGTCGCCGAGGCCCAGGCCGGACGGGCCGGCCAGCGCGGCGAGGAACGCGATCCCGCCGGCGGCGGCCGCGGCGAGCAGCGCCCGCAGCAGGTCCGGCCAGGTGCCGAGCAGCGCAGCGTCGGCCAGGAACGCGGCCGCGCCGACGGCGGCGGCCGGGTAGGTCACCCGGTCGGGCAGCCGGTGGACGGCGAGGTCGACCTGGGCGAGGACGACCGCGGCCCCGGCCGCCCAGGCGTAGGCGGCGAGCGCGGGGCGGGCGCCGGTGAGCAGCACCGCGCCGCACAGCAGCGCGGCGAGGACGACGGCGGTCGCCACCGCGCGGACGGGCGGGGCGCCAGCGGCGGCGGGGCGGGCCAGCCGGACGGCGGTGCGGGCCAGCAGCGGGCCGAGGACCGCGGCGACGACCACGGCGGCCGCCAGCAGCAGCGCGCGGGGGACGGTCGGGGTCAGCGGGCGTCCAGCGCGGCGCGCATGGGGCCCAGCGGTGCGGGCAGCCCGGTCATCAGCTCCACCTGCACCGTCGCCTGCCAGAACAGCACCTCGAGGCCGCTGACCACGGTGGCGCCCGCCGCGGCGGCCGCGCCGGCCAGCGGCGTGGGCCACGGCGCGTAGAGGACGTCGAGCAGGGTCTGCCCCGCCCGCCACCGCAGGCCGGTGAGCTCGGGGTGGGCGCCGATCGGCACGGTGCTGACGACGACCGGCGCCTCGACCGGGCCGGGCGCCAGCGGGCGGACCCTGGCCTCGACGCCGAGCACGCCCAGCACGTGGGCGACGTCGGCGGCGCGGTCGGGCGCGCGCACGAGCACGTCGACGGACTCGGCGCCCAGCTCGGCCAGCGCCACGGCCGCGGCCGCCGCCGTGCCGCCCGCGCCGACGATCGCCGCGTGCGCGACCCGCTCGACGCCGCCGGTCTGCAGCGCCATGCCGACGCCGTGGACGTCGGTGTTCTCCGCCCGCCAGCCGGTGTCGGTGTGCACCAGGGTGTTGGCGGCGCCGAGCAGGCGGGGCAGCGGGTCGACGTCGTCGGCGACGGCGACGGCGGCCTGCTTGCAGGGCATGGTCACCGAGAACCCGCGCCACTCCGGGCCGAGGCCGGCCACGAGGTCGGCGAGGTCCTCGGGGCCGACGTCGAGGGCGTCGTAGGTCCAGCCGGTCAGGCCGAGCGCGGCGTAGGCAGCGCGGTGCAGCAACGGCGAGAGCGAGTGCCCGACCGGGCGGCCGAGGACGGCCGCCCGGCCGGGCGGGGTCGGGTCGGGCACGGGCCGGTCAGCCACCGCACCCGAGGCCGGCATCGGCGCACTGCTGGCGCGCCACCAGGAACTCGTCGTAGCTGGCGGTGAAGAAGTGCCGGCCGTCGTCGGACGCCAGGACGTAGTAGAGGAGGTCCCCGGTGGTCGGCGCGAGCGCCGCCTCCAGGCTCGCCTCGCCCGGCGCGCCGATCGGGGTCGGCGGGAGGCCCGCGATCCGGCGCGTGTTGTACGGGTTGTCCGACTGCAGGTCGCTGACGGTCAGGTCGTTGCCGTTCTTGTCCAGCCCGTAGGCCAGCGTGGCGTCGATGCCGAGCGGGATGCCCTGGTCCAGGCGGTTGTAGACGACCTGCGCCACGTTGGCCCGCTCGTCGTCGACCCGGGTCTCCCGCTCGATCATCGAGGCGACCACGACGACGTCGTACACCGAGCGGCCGGCCGCGGCGGCCCGCTGCTCGAGCTGCATGCCGGTGGCCATGTCGGTGAACCGGGCGACCATCGCGCGCAGCACGTCGGCGGCGGTGTCGTCGGGCTCGACGTCGTAGGTGGCCGGGAACAGGAAGCCCTCGAGCTGCCCGTTCGCGTAGGGCGGCAGGCCCAGTGCGGCGGGGTCGGCCGCGGCGGCCTGCAGGTCCTCGATCGGCAGGCCGGTGGACTCCGCGATCCGCTGCAGCGTGGCCGCGAGGGTGGTGCCCTCGGGGACGGTGACCCGCGAGACCTGGCGGGTGGCGGGGTCGAGCAGCAGGTCGAGGGCGGCCTGGCCGCTCATCTGCGCCCGCAGGACGTAGACGCCGGGCTGGATGCCGGTGGCGGCGGGGTCGGCCTCGGCGGCCTCGACGAACGGCTCGGAGGAGGCGATGACGTCGGACTCCACGAGGGTGCGCGCGATGTCGCTGAGGGTGTCGCCGTCGCCGACGCGGACCTCCACGGTGCCGGTGCCGGTGCCGGTGTAGTCCTCGGCCTCGGGGTTCACCAGGCCGATGAGCGCGCGGCCGCCGAAGACGATGCCGGCCACCAGCGCGGCGAGGACGAGCAGGGCGAGCACGTTGGCCAGCGGGCTGCGGCGACGGCGGCCGTTGCGCGTGCGGCGCGACCCGTGGTCCTCGTCGTGGTGGTCGTCGTCGTGCAGGTCGTGCAGAGCGTGGTGCTCGTCGTCGTGGTGGTCGTCGTCGTGGTCGTCGGCGTGGTGGTCGTCGGCGAAGACGCCGGGGGCCTCGACGGTGGCAGGCTGCTCGGCGGCCTCGCGGCGGGCGCGGCGGCCGCGGCGGCGGGCACGGTCGGCGCCGCCGGCGCCGAGGACGTCGAGGCCGCCGGTGGCGTCCTCGTCGTCGTGGAGGTCGTCGTGGGGGTCGTCCTGGGGATCGACGTCGTGGTGCGTGTCGGCGAGGCCGCCGACGGCGGGCGCGGCCACGGTGGGCGCGTCGTCGGGATCGCGGGGAGCGGTGTCGTTGCGGCGGGCGAGCTTCGACCACGGCCCGGAGGGGCGCGGCGGCAGTCCGGCGGCCGGCGGCGCGGGCTGGCCCTCGCCGGGCAGGGGGCCGGTGCGGTCGTCCCGCGGGGTCCCGCCGCGGGGGTCGTCGGGGGCGGCGTGCCGGCCGGCGCTGACGGTCCGGATCTCGCGGTCCATGAGCCCGGCGCGCGGCGGGAGGCCGGGCACCGGGCCGGGGGGCGCCAGCCGCGTCGTCGGCGGACCGGCCGTCCAGGTGGCCGGGGAGTTCCCGGGCGGGACGGCGGGCATGCCGGTCAGGCCCCGCCCGTACGGCGGGACCGGACCGTTCACGAGCGCCCCCGTTGGGCGTCGAGATAGGCCTGGAGGATGACCACGGCGGCGGCCTGGTCGATCACGGGGCGCTGGGCGCGGCTGTCGAGCCCGTTCGCCCGCAGGGAACTGGCTGCGGTCACGGTGGAGAGCCTCTCGTCGACGAGGTGCACGGGCACGCTGCCGATGCGCCCGGCGAGTGACCGAGCGTAGGCACGCGCTTCCCGCGCGGAGGCGCCCGACGCACCCGACAGGTGCCTCGGCTCCCCCACGATCACCTCTGTCACCTCGTGTTCCTCGACGAGGGCGACGATCCGGTCGAGGTCCCCGCCGTCGCGGCGGCGCTCGACGGTCTCCAGCGGGCTGGCGAGCGTGCCGGTGGGGTCCGACAGCGCCACGCCGACCCGCACCGTGCCGACGTCGATGCCGAGCCGCCGGCCCTGGCGCGTGCGCCGCGGCGGCAGGGGCAGCCCGGCGGGCAGTCCCTGCGACAGGTCGATCTCGGTGGTCTCGTGGCGCACCGGCGGGAAGCCGGCGCGCAGGTCGATCTGCTCGGTGCGGTGGTGCACCGGCTGCTGGGGCGGCGGGGCCTGCCGGGGCCGCGACGGCGGCACCGCCGGGCGGCCCTGCACCCGCCGCTCCCCCACCGGACCGGTCTCGTCGGGGCGCTGCTCGGGCACTCCGCTCACCTCCCTGTGGCGGTCGCGACCGCCTGCTCGCCGGCCTGCAGGGCGGCGGGGATGCCGCCCGGGTCCGTGCCGCCGCCCTGCGCGACGTCGGGCTTGCCACCGCCCCGGCCACCCACCGGGGCCGCCGCGGCGCGCAGGACGTCGCTGGCGGAGAGCCCGCGCTCCTGGGCGGCGGGGTTGAGGGCGGCGACGAGGGCCACCTTGCCGCCGCTGTCGGACGCCAGCAAGACGACGGCCGGGCGCTCGCCCAGCCGCCCGCGCACGTCGAGGGCGAGGGTGCGCAGGTCACCGCCGGAGAGACCGGCGGGCGAGGCGGTGACGACGGCGACCCCGCCGACGTCCGTGGCGCCGGCCGCCAGCGACCCGGCCGCGGCCTGCGTCTGCTGCGCGCGCAGCTCGGCGATCTCCCGCTCGGTCTCGCGCAGCCGCGACAGGATCCCGCCGACCCGGTCGACCAGGCCGTCGGTGGGCGACTTGAGCAGCTCGCCGAGCTGGCGCACGAGGTCGCGCTCGCGGGCGAGATAGCGGAAGCCCTCGATCCCGACGACGGCCTCGACGCGGCGCGCGCCCGACCCGACCGAGGACTCCCCGGTCAGGGCCAGCGTGCCGATCTGCGCCGAGCCCGCGACGTGCGTGCCACCGCACAGCTCGCGCGACCACGGCCCGCCGATCTCGACGACGCGCACCTGCTCGCTGTAGGTCTCGCCGAACAGCGCCAGCGCGCCGATGGCCTGGGCCTCGGGCAGCGTCATGTACGTGGCGCTCACCCGGTGGTCGGCGCGCACCGCGGCGTTGGCGACGTCCTCGATGTCGTGCCGCTGCTGCTGGGTGAGCGCGCCCTGCCAGGCGAAGTCCAGCCGCAGGTAGCCGGGGCGGTTGTAGGAGCCCGACTGCAGCGCCTGGGGGCCGAGCACCTGGCGCAGCGCGGCGTGCACCACGTGCGTGCCCGAGTGCGCCTGGCAGGCCGACAGCCGCCACTCGCGGTCGACCTCGGCGGTCAGCTCGGCACCCTCGGCCAACTCGCCCTCGAGCACCCGCACCTGGTGCACGACCAGGCCCTTGACCGGGCGCTGGACGTCGAGCACCTCGGCGCGGCCGCCGTCCCAGGTCAGGACGCCGGCGTCGGCCACCTGGCCGCCGGACTCGGCGTAGAACGGCGTGCGGTCCAGGACCACGCGGGTGACCTCGCCGGGCCCGGCCGGCGCGGGCGCGCCGCCGTCCTCGCCGGCCAGGTCGGTGACCAGGCCGAGCACGCGGGAGTCGGTGCGCAGGGTGGAGTAGGCCTGCCAGTCGGTGGGGCCGTGCTCGGCGAGCAGCCGGCGGTAGGCCAGGACGTCGACCGAGCCGGTGCGCTTGGCGCGGGCGTCGGCGCGGGCGCGGTCGCGCTGCTGCTGCATGAGCGCGCGGAAGCCGGCCTCGTCGACGGTCACGCCCTGCTCGGCGGCCATCTCGAGGGTGACGTCGATCGGGAAGCCGTAGGTGTCGTGCAGCGAGAACGCCTGCTCGCCGCTGAGCGCCGGCGTCCCGGCGGCCTTCGCCTCCCGGACGGCGGTGTCGAACAGCGCGGTGCCGGAGGTGAGGGTGCGCCGGAACGCCTCCTCCTCGGCGTAGGCGACGGCGGAGATGCGGTCGAAGTCGGTGACCAGCTCCGGGTAGCTCAGGCCCATCGCGTCGCGGGACACCGGCAGGAGCTCCGGCAGCGAGGCGGCGTCGACGCCGAGCAGCCGCATCGACCGGACGGCGCGGCGCAGCAGCCGGCGCAGGATGTAGCCGCGGCCCTCGTTGCCGGGCGTGACGCCGTCGCCGATGAGCATCAGCCCGCTGCGGACGTGGTCGGCCACCACGCGCAGCCGGACGTCGGCCTCGTGGTCCTTGCCGTAGGTGACCCCGGCGAGGTCGGCCGCGCGGCGCAGCACCGGGGCGACCTCGTCGATCTCGTACATGTTGTCGACGCCCTGCAGCAGGAAGGCCACCCGCTCCAGGCCCATGCCGGTGTCGATGTTCTTCTTCGGCAGCTCGCCGACGATCCGGAAGTCCTCCTTGCTCCGGACGTCGGTGAGCTCGTACTGCATGAAGACGAGGTTCCAGATCTCGAGGAACCGGTCGCCGGCGGTGTCGACCAGCGGGCCGCCGTCGGGCCCGAACTCCGGCCCGCGGTCGTAGTAGATCTCCGAGCACGGCCCGCCCGGGCCGTCGGCGCCGGTGTGCCAGTAGTTGTCCTTCTTGCCCAGCCGCTGGATCCGCTCGAGCGGCAGCCCGGCGATGCGGTGCCAGGCCTCGGCGGCCTCGTCGTCGTCGAGGTAGACGGTCACCCAGATGCGGTCGGGGTCGAAGCCCAGCCCGCCGTCGGCCACGGGGCCGGTCACCAGCTCCCAGGCGTGCTGGATGGCCCCCTCCTTGAAGTAGTCACCGAAGGAGAAGTTGCCGTTCATCTGGAAGAACGTGCCGTGGCGGGTGGTCTTGCCCACCTCCTCGATGTCGAGGGTGCGCACGCACTTCTGCACGCTGGTGGCCCGCGGGAACGGCGCGGGCTCCCGGCCGGTCAGGTACGGGATGAAGGGCACCATGCCGGCGACGGTGAACAGCAGGGAGGGGTCCGGCGACACCAGCGACGCGCTGGGGACGACGGTGTGGCCGCGCTGCTCGAAGTGCTGCAGGAAGCGGCGGCGGATCTCGGCGGTCTGCATGGCCTCTTCGGTCCTCGGGGCGGGGTGTCCCCCGCGTGGTGGGTGCGGCTCAGCGGTCGGCGGCGTGCGCGCCCCGTCGTCCGGGGAGCTGCCGGCCGGGCAGCTGGAGCGGGGAGTCGTCGCGCTCGGGGAGCGGTGCGTCCAGGCCGGTGCCCGAGCGCAGCTCCTCCTCGCGCATCGCGGCGGCGGCGCGCACGTCGGCGCCGAAGTCGCCGATCGCGTCGGCGAGGTCGCGCAGGCCCTCCACCAGCGCCCCGGCGAGGCCCTGCGGGGTCAGCTTCTCGGCGGCGCGGGAGAGCTTGCGGACGACGAGGGCGCCGATGGTGATGCCCATCGCCAGCCAGAACAGCCGGCGCATCAGGCGGCCCGCCGGGCGGCACGGCGCTCACGGCGCGAGGCCTTGTCGCGGGCGGCGGCCTCGGCGATCGCCTGGCCCTCGCGGCGCTTCTTCGTGGCGCTGCGCACGCCGTAGCTGAACGCCGCGACCTTGATCAGCGGGCTGCCCACGGTGGCGGCGACGACGCTGGTCAGCGCCGCGACGTTGCTCGACACGTTGGCCGCGTTGCCGGTGATGTCGTCGACCCGCTCTAGGTTGCTGTTGACCTGGGCGATCGTCGTCTGCGCCTGGCCGAGGATCGGCGCGCTCTGCTCGCGCACCTGGCGGATGGTCAGCGTCGTCTCGTCCAGCGTGCGCCCCAGCTTGAGCACCGGGACGGCGAGCAGCACCACCAGCAGCACCAGCGCCAGGGCGGCGATCAGTCCGGCCCACTCTCCTGCGGACACGCGGGATCTCCTCTACCTCGTCGGCTCGTTCGTCGGCGGCCGGCGTGGTCGCACGCCCGGCGTGGCAACAGTAGTCGCGGCCCTCGGCGGTCAGCGGGCGCGGCGGAGGATCGCCCGGAGCTTGCCGAGCCGGGCGCCGATGCCGGCCTCGGCCCCGCGCGAGGTCGGGCGGTAGTAGTCGCGGCCGACCAGCGCGTCCGGCGGGTACTGCTGCGGGACGATCCCCTCGGGCGCGTCGTGCGGGTAGACGTAGGTCCCGCCGTGCCCGAGCTTCTTGGCCCCGGCGTAGTGCGCGTCGCGCAGACCGGCGGGCACCGGCCCGCCGAGGCCGGCGCGGACGTCGGCCACCGACTCGCCGATCGCCACGGTGACAGCGTTGGACTTCGGCGCGGTGGCCAGGTGGACGACGGCGTGCGCCAGCGGGAAGTGCCCCTCGGGCATGCCGATGAAGGCGACGGCCTCGGCCGCGGCGACGGCGGTCTGCAGCGCGGTGGGGTCGGCCATGCCGATGTCCTCGCTGGCGGAGATGACCAGCCGCCGGGCGATGAAGCGCGGGTCCTCCCCCGCCACGACCATGCGGGCGAGGTAGTGCAGGGCGGCGTCGACGTCGCTGCCGCGGATGGACTTGATCAGCGCGCTGGCGACGTCGTAGTGCATGTCGCCCTGACGGTCGTAGCGCACGGCGGCCTGGGCGACGGCGGTCTCGAGCGTGGCCAGGTCGATCTCGGCGGCGCCCGCCGCGACGGCCGCGCCCGCACCGGACTCCAGCGCGGTCAGCGCCTTGCGCGCGTCGCCGCCGGCCACCCGGACCAGGTGCTCCTCGGCCTCGGCGCTCAGCGTCACGGCACCGGCCAGCCCGCGCTCGTCGGTCAGCGCCCGGTGCAGCACGGCGCGGACGTCGTCGTCACCCAGCGGCTGCAGCGCGAGGACCAGGCTGCGGGACAGCAGCGGGCTGACGACGGAGAAGAACGGGTTCTCGGTGGTGGCGGCGATCAGGCTGACGATGCGGTCCTCGACGGCCGACAGCAGCGAGTCCTGCTGGGTCTTGGAGAACCGGTGGACCTCGTCGATGAACAGCACGGTGCGCCGGCCGGCGTAGGTGAGCTCGCGCTTGGCGCTGGAGATGACCGCGCGGACCTCCTTGACGCCGGCGTCGAGCGCGGAGAGCTGCACGAACTGCCGCCGGGTGGCCAGGGAGATGACGTGCGCGAGCGTCGTCTTGCCGGTGCCCGGCGGGCCGTAGAGGACCAGCGACATGGGCTCGTCGGCCTCGACCAGCCGGCGCAGCGGGGAGCGCGGGCCGAGCAGGTGCGTCTGGCCGACGACCTCGTCGAGCGAGCGCGGGCGCATCCGCACGGCCAGCGGCGCGCCGGGGTCGACGGCCTCGCCGCCGGGTTCGGCCGGCTCGTCGAACAGGGACGTCACGGGTAGCGACGCTACCCGCGGGGCACGACACCTCCCGTGCAGCAGCGACGCATCGGCGACCGTCCCGTCAGCGCCATCGGCCTGGGGGCGATGCCCCTCTCCACCAAGACCGACCGGCCCTCCCGCGAGGACGCGGTCGCCGTCGTCCACGCCGCCCTCGACGCGGGGGTGACGCTCGTCGACACCGCCGACGCCTACGCCCGCGACGAGGCGGAGTTCGGGCACAACGAGTCGCTCGTCGCCGAGGCGCTGGCGTCCTACGGCCATGGTGCGCGCGACGTGCTCGTGGCGACCAAGGGCGGGCACACGCGGCAGGGCACCGACTGGCTGCTCGACGGGTCGCCGGCGTACCTGCGGAAGGCGTGCGAGGCCTCGCTGCGGCGGCTCGGCGTCGACGCGATCGGGCTGTACCAGTTCCACCGGCCCGACCCGGACACGCGGTGGGAGGACTCGATGGGCGCGCTGCGGCAGCTCGCCGACGACGGCCTGGTGCAGAGGGTGGGCATCTCCAACGCCGACGTCGCGCAGATCGACGTCGCCCGCTCGATCGTGGGGCCGGCGCTGGTGAGCGTGCAGAACCAGTTCTCGCCGGGCTGGCGCTTCTCCGCCGAGGAGGTGGCGCACTGCGCGGCGCACGGGCTGGCATTCCTCCCGTGGAGCCCGTTCGGCGGCGTGACCGCGGCCGGCTCGCTGTCCGCGACGGCGCCGGCGTTCGCGGAGGTGGCCGCGGAGCTGGGCGTGTCGGTGTACCAGGTGACGCTGGCCTGGCACCTCGCGCAGTCCGACGTCGTCGTGCCCATCCCGGGGGCGTCGCGGCCGGCGTCCATCCAGGACTCCGCGGCGGCGGCCGACCTGCGGCTGACGCCGGAGCAGCTGGCCCGCCTGGACGCCTGAGGGGCCTGCCGCGGCTGTTGATCATCGGCTGCGTGCACGACACCGCGCGGGACACGCCGCCGGACCGTGCACGCGTCCGATGATCACGACGGGCGTCCTGCCGCTGCGCACAGCAGGCGCCGCCGTCCACAGATGACGACGGCGACACCGCGGCGGGGCGGGTGCGCCCGAGCGTGGCGGCATGGAACCCCTCGACCTCGGGTCGACCTGGACGTGGCGCGAGGCGCGGGCCCGCGGCGCCACCCGGCGGCAGATCGCCGCGGGCGGCGAACAGCTCACCCGTGGCCTCTACCTCTCGCACGCCGAGGCGGCCTCCTTCCGCGCCCGGTGCGCCGCGTGGACCCGGCTGCTGCCCGCGGACGCCGCCTTCGGGCTGGAGAGCGCCGCCGTGCTGCTCGGTGCACAGCCTGACCCTCCAGCTGAGGTCCAGGTCGTGTTGCGTCCGCGCCCCGTCCTCCCGCAGCGGCGCGGGCTGTCGGTCGCGGTGCGGCAGCTGCGCAGCGAGGACGTCGTCGTCTCGGGCGGGCTGCGGGTCACCTCGGGCGCGCAGACCCTCCTCGACCTCGCGGCCGGCCTGCCGCCCGCCGAGCTGGTCGCGGTCGGCGACGCACTCCTGCGCCGCGGCGTCCTGACCCGGGGGGCACTCGACGCCCGACTGCGCCGTGCCGACCGGGTGCGGGGCGTCGTCCGGGCCCGGGAGTGCGCTCCGCTGCTCGACGGCCGGGCGATGTCCCGTCCGGAGAGCCTCCTGCGCTACTGGCTCGCGACCAGCGACCTGCCGCCGCCCGAACCGCAGCTGCCGGTGTGCGACCGCCGCGGCCGGGTGGTCGCGCACGCCGACCTGGGGTGGCGCCGGTACCGGGTCGCCGTCGAGTACGAGGGACGCCAGCACGCCGACACCGGCCAGTTCGGGCGGGACGTCGACCGCTACTCGCTGATGGCCGCCGACGGCTGGCTGGTGCTGCGCTTCGCCGGCCGGCACCTGTCCGGGCCCGCCGTGGTCGTCGAACGGTCCGGCGGTGCGCTGCTCAGCCGCGGATGGCGTCCCGGAGCCCTGACGAGTTGATCATCGGCTGCGTGCACGCGACACGCGTCGACACGCCGGTCGACCGTGCACGCGTCCGATGATCAACTCGCGGGGGCAGCGCTCAGCGCCCCAGCACCTCGCGCAGCGCGGCGAGCACCAGCGCCACCCTGTCGGGGGCGGCGTTGGGGCCCATCAGCCCGATCCGCCACACCGTGGCCGCGTAGGCGCCGACCCCGCCGCCGATCTCCAGGTCGTAGCGCTCGAGCAGCTCCTTGCGCACCGCGGCGGAGTCCACGCCCTCGGGCACCCGCACGGTGGTCAGCTCCGGCAGCCGGTGCCCCTCGGCGGCGAACAGCTCCAGGCCCATCGCCTGCAGACCCTCGTGCAGCAGCCGGCCGGCCTCGGCGTGCCGGGCGTGCACCGCGTCGAGGCCCTCGTCGAGGATCCGGCCGAGCCCGGCGTGCAGCGACACGACCATCCCGGTCGGCGCGGTGTGGTGGTAGGTGCGGCCACCCGACCCGGCCGCCTCGCCCGCGTACCCGCCGAGCATGCCGAGGTCGAGGTACCAGCTGCGCGGCTTCTCGATCCGCCGCTCCCACGCGCGGTCGGAGATGGTGAACGGCGCCAGCCCCGGCGCCACGCCCAGGCACTTCTGCGAGCCGGAGTAGGCGAGGTCGACGCCCCAGTCGTCCAGCCGCACCGGGATGCCGCCGAGGGAGGTCACGCAGTCGGCCAGCAGCAGCGCGTCGCCCTTCCCGGCGGCCAGCGGCTCGAGGTCCGACAGCACACCGGTCGAGGTCTCCGCGTGGACGGCGGCGATCAGCTTCGGCGACGGGTGCGCGGCGAGCACGCGGTCGGCGTCCACGGGCGTGCCCCAGTCGTGGTCGACCCGCACGACCTCGGCGCCGCACCGCCCCGCGACGTCGACCATCCGCTCGCCGAACAGCCCGTTGACCGCCACGACGACGACGTCGCCCGGCCCCACCGTGTTGACGAACGCCGCCTCCATGCCCGCCGACCCGGTGGCCGACAGCGGCAGCGTGCGCCGGTTGGCGGTGCCGAACACCGTCCGCAGCCGCTCGGAGGTCTCGTCGAGGACGCCGAGGAATACCGGGTCCAGGTGCCCGAGCAGCGGCTGCGCGAGGGCGACCGTGGCCTCCGGGTAGGGGTTCGAGGGACCGGGACCGAGCAGGGTGCGGGCGCGCAGCGGCATGCGCCGCACCCTAGGACCGGCCTCCGGCCGCCGCTCGCCCGACACCCGACCCGTCGCTGCCGGGCCCGCGAGGATGGGCACCGTGGACGACGCACCGGGACCGCTCCGCCGCGACGAGGCCGCCGTGATGTGGCGCGCCTACGCCGCCACCCGGCCGGCGGGCGGCCCGCCCGAGGACGAGCCGCCCGTCGAGCGCTTCGGTGACAGCCGGTCGCTGGCCGACGAGCTCATCGCCCTCGTGCTGGCCGGCACCAAACGGGCCACCGCCGGCCTGGTCGCCGACTTCGCGCACGACGGCGAGCCGCTCCCCCGCGTCGGCGGGCACTGGATCGCCTGCGACGGCGACGGCCGGCCCCGCGCGGTCCTGCGCAGCACCGAGCTGCGCGTGGGCCGCCTGGACAGCGTCGACGACGCCTTCGCATGGGACGAGGGCGAGGGCGATCGCACCCGGGCGAGCTGGCTGGCCGGCCACCTCCGCTACTTCACCCGCACCCTCGCCGCCCGCGGGGAGGCGTGGGACGACGACCTCGAGGTGCTCTTCGAGCGTTTCGAGGTCGTCTTCCCCGGGGAGGTCGCGGACTAGGAGGTCGGGTCGGTCGGCCCCGGCGCGCCGGGCTGGCCGGGCAGCGCCGGCTCCTCGGCGAGGGCGTCGATGCCGGCCTCCTTGCGCTGCGCGTCGCTGATCGGCGTGGGCGCGCCGGTCAGCGGGTCGTAGCCGGCGCCGGTCTTCGGGAACGCGATGACCTCGCGGATGGAGTCGACGCCGGCCAGCAACGCGGTCAGCCGGTCCCAGCCCAGCGCGGCGCCGGCGTGCGGCGGCGGGCCGTAGGCGAAGGCCTCGAGGAAGAAGCCGAACCGCTCACGGGCCTCCTCGCGCGACATGCCGAGGGTCTCGAACACCCGCTCCTGCAGGTCCGGGTCGGCGATCCGGACCGAGCCGCTGGCCAGCTCGTTGCCGTTGACGACCAGGTCGTAGGCGTCGGACAGCGCGTTGGCCTTGTCGTCGGCGAAGCCCTCCCGCCACTCGGGGGTGGGCGAGGTGAACGGGTGGTGCATGAACGTCCAGTCGCCGTCCTCGGTCTCCTCGAACATCGGGAAGTCGACGACGAACAGGAACGACCAGCTGCCCGGCTCGATGAGCTCCAGCCGCTTGGCGATCTCGTTGCGGGCGGCGCCGAGCAGCTCCTGCGAGGAGCGGCGCGGTCCGGCGGCGAAGAACACGCAGTCCCCCGGCGAGGCGCCGACGGCCTCGACCAGCCCGGCGCGCTCGGCGTCGGAGATGTTCTTGGCCACCGGGCCGCCGAGCGTGCCGTCCTCGGCGATCGTCACGTAGGCCAGGCCGCGGTAGCCGCGGGAGCGGGCCCAGTCCTGCCAGGCGTCGAAGGCGCGCCGCGGCTGCGAGCCGCCGCCGGGCATGACCACCGCGCCGACGTAGGGCGCCTGGAAGACGCGGAACGGGGTGTCGGCGAAGAAGGAGGTCAGCTCGGTGAGCTCGATGCCGAACCGCAGGTCGGGCTTGTCCGAGCCGAAGCGGTCCATGGCCTCGCGGTAGGTCATCCGCGGGATCTCGCCCACCTCGTGGCCGGCCAGCTCCGACCACAGCGCGCGGACGACGTCCTCGACCACGGCCAGGACGTCGTCGCGCTCGACGAAGCTCATCTCGAAGTCGAGCTGGGTGAACTCCGGCTGCCGGTCGGCGCGGAAGTCCTCGTCCCGGAAGCAGCGGGCGATCTGGTAGTAGCGCTCCAGCCCGCCGATCATCAGCAGCTGCTTGAACAGCTGCGGGGACTGCGGCAGCGCGTACCACTTGCCCGGCTGCAGCCGCACCGGCACGACGAAGTCGCGCGCGCCCTCGGGCGTGGAGCGGGTCAGGTCCGGCGTCTCCACCTCGGTGAAGCCGTTGCGGGCCATGACGCCGCGGGCGATCCGGTTGACCTCGCTGCGCAGCCGCAGGATCCGGGCCGGGCCCTGCCGGCGCAGGTCCAGGTAGCGGTACTTGTAGCGGACGTCGTCGGAGGCGGCCTGGTCGGTCTCGATCGGGAACGGCAGCGGCGCCGCCGACGACAGCACCCGCAGCTCGGCGGCGGCCACCTCGATCTCGCCGGTGGGCAGGTCGGGGTTCTCGTTGCCCGCGGGGCGCTGCCGCACCTCGCCGGTGACCAGCACGCAGAACTCGTTGCGGAGGGCGTGCGCCTCCTCCTCGCGGACGACGACCTGGACGTAGCCCGAGGCGTCGCGGAGGTCGACGAAGACGACGCCGCCGTGGTCGCGCCGGCGGGCCACCCAGCCGGCGAGGGTGACGGTGGAGCCGGCGTCGGACGCGCGCAGCGTGCCGGCGTCGTGGGTGCGGAGCACTAGAGGGCCTTTCGGGGGGAGGGTGTCGTCACCAGCGGTGGTGCACGTGCGGCCGGATGCGCTCGTCGTAGAGGCGCTCGAGGTCGGCGAGCTCGGCGTCGGTCAGCGGCGGCAGGTCGGCCGCGGCGGCGTTGGACCGCGCCTGCTCCACCGAGCGGGCGCCGGGGATGACGCAGGTGACGCCGGGCTGCTGGACGACCCAGCGCAGCGCGACCTGGGCCGGCGTCCGGTCGCCGCAGATCGCGGTGAACTCCCGCGCCGCGGCGACGCCGACCTCGTAGGGCACGCCGGCGAAGGTCTCGCCGACGTCGAAGGCCTCGCCGTTGCGGTTGAAGTTCCGGTGGTCGTCGGCGCCGAACGTCGTCGACTCGGTGTACCGGCCCGACAGCAGGCCGCTGGCCAGCGGCACCCGCGCCAGGATCCCGACGCCGCGCGCGGCCGCGGCCGGCAGCAGCTCCTCCAGCGGCTTGCGCCGGAAGACGTTGAGGATCACCTGGATGCTCTGCACGCCCGGGTGCTCGAGCGCGGTCAGGCCCTCGGCCACGGTCTCCACCGAGACGCCGTAGGCCGCGATCGCGCCGTCGGCGACGAACGAGTCCAGCGCGTCGTACACCCGCTGGTCGGAGTAGACCGCGGTCGGCGGGCAGTGCAGCTGCACGAGGTCGAGGGTGTCGACGCCGAGGTTGCGCCGCGAGCGGTCGATCCAGGCCCGCAGGTTCTCCGGCGTGTACTGCTCCGCCTCGAACGGGTCGGCGCGGCGGCCGGCCTTGGTGGCCACGAACGGCCGGTCCGAGCGGGCGGCCAGCGCCTTGCGGATGCGCTCCTCGCTGCGCCCGTCGCCGTAGACGTCGGCGGTGTCGAGCAGCGTCACGCCGGCGTCGAGGGCGGCGTCGAGGACGTCGCCGGCGGTCTCCTCGTCGACGTCGCCCCAGTCACCGCCCAGCTGCCAGGTGCCCAGGCCGACGACGCTCACGTCCGCGCCGGTCCGTCCGAGGGGTCGGGTCTCCATCAGTTCTCCACCACTCCCTGAGCCACGGCAGTCCTCAGCGCCTCGAACAGGTCACCCACGGGGACGGCGCGCTGTTCCCCCGTGCGCAGGTCCTTCAGCTGGCCGACGCCGTCGGCCAGGTCGCGCTCGCCGACGACGACGGCGTGCGAGGCCCCCGACCGGTCGGCGGCCTTCATGGCGCCCTTGAGTCCGCGGTCGCCGTACACGGTGTCGGCGGCCACGCCGGCCGAGCGCAGCTGCCCGACCAGCCGGACCGCCAGCCGCTTGGCCTCGGCCCCCAGCGGGACGACGAACGCCTGCACCCCGGCGGCCGCGGCGACGTCGAGCCCCTCGGCCTGCACCGCCAGCAGCGTCCGGTCGACGCCGACGGCGTAGCCGATGCCCGACACGTCCGGCCCGCCCAGCGCCGCCGACAGCCCGTCGTAGCGGCCGCCGCCGCCGATCGCCGACTGCGCGCCCAGCCCGTTGTGCACGAACTCGAAGGTCGTCTTCGTGTAGTAGTCCAGGCCGCGGACCAGCCGGGGCGCCTCGGTCCACGTCACGCCGAGGTCGGTGAGGTGCTGGCGGACGGCGTCGTAGTGCGCCTTCGTCGAGTCCGACAGGTGGTCGACCATCAGCGGGGCCTCGTCGAGCTGGGCCTGCACCTCCGGCCGCTTGTCGTCGAGCACGCGCAGCGGGTTGATCGCCGCCCGGCGCCGGGTCTCCTCGTCGAGGTCCAGCTTCTCCAGGTAGGCCACGAGCAGCTCGCGGTACTGCGGCCGGCACGTGGCGTCGCCCAGCGAGGTGAGCAGCAGCTCGAAGTCGGTGAGCCCGAGGTCGCGGAAGCCCTGCACGCCCAGCGCCACGACCTCGGCGTCCAGCGCGGGGTCGTCGACGCCGAGCGCCTCCATGTCCACCTGCGTGAAGTGCCGGTAGCGGCCGGCCTGCGGGCGCTCGTAGCGGAACGCCGAGCCGACCGTCCACAGCTTCACCGGCAGCGAGCCGGAGTACAGCCGGTGCTCGATGAACGCCCGCATCAGCCCGGCGGTGAGCTCCGGGCGCAGCGTGAGCGAGCGGCCGCCGCGGTCGTCGAAGGTGTACATCTCCTTCGTCACGACGTCGGTGGACTCCCCGACGCCGCGGGAGAACACCGCGGTCTCCTCGAACACCGGCGTCTCGACGTAGCCGTACCCGGCCCGCCGCAGCGGCGCGGTGAGCGTGTCGCGGACGGCGAGGAACCGCGCGGAGTCCGGCGGCAGGACGTCGAACGTCCCCTTGGGCGCGGTCAGCCCGCTCACAGCCCCCGCCCCTTCGGCGCCGCCGCGCCGGCCTCGGCCAGGTAGGGGTTGGTGGCGCGCTCGCGGCCGATCGTCGTCGCCGGGCCGTGGCCGGGCAGCACCACCGTCTCGTCGTCGAGGGGCAGGACGACCTCGCGCAGGGAGGTGAGCATCGCCTCCCACGATCCCCCGGGCAGGTCCACCCGGCCCACCGAGCCGGCGAAGAGCACGTCGCCGGCGAGCAGGCCGGGGGCGTCCCCGAGGTCGAGGGAGAACACGACCGAGCCCTGCGTGTGCCCGGGCGCGTGGCGCACGGTCAGCTCGACGCCGGCCAGCGACAGCACCCCGCCGTCGTCGAGCCGGCGGACCTCCGAGGGGTCGGGCAGTCGCACACCGGTGATGAGCGGGGCGAGCGCCGGGCCGTGCCAGCGCGCGGGGTCGGAGAGCATGCCGTTGTCGTCGGGGTGGAGGTAGGCGGGGATGTCGTAGCCCTCGCAGACCGGCAGCACGGAGAAGGTGTGGTCGAGGTGGCCGTGGGTGAGCACGACGGCGACGGGCTTGAGGCCGTCCTCGGCGAGCATCCGGGCCAGCGGCTCCACCGCGTCCATGCCCGGGTCGACGACGACGCACTCCTGCCCCGGCCCGGGGGCGACGGCGTAGCAGTTGGTGCCGAAGGCGCCGGCCGGGAACGAGCGGATGAGCACCCGTGCAGGTTACGCGGGTGATCAGCGGCCCTCCGGTCCGGCAACCGGGCGCCCACAGGCACGCCGCCTAGACTCGCGCATCGACCAGCGGGCCGACCGCGGGCCGCGGCCGGGAGCCGCGGCGCGGGCCCCGCGGAACACGTCGTCCGTCCGAGGAGTGCCCGACCCCGTGCCGACCAACAAGCAGCAGCGTCTCGCCGCCCAGCGCCGCCTGCAGCGCCAGCTCGAGAAGCGCGCCGAGCTCGCCCGCAAGCGCCGCCGCAACCTGCTCGTCGTCGTGACCGTCGTCGCCGTCGTGCTCGTGGCCGGGGCGGTGGCCCTCGTGGCCGGGCTCGGCGGGGACGACGACCCGAGCGCCCAGGCCGCCGCCAGCAGCAGCTCCTCGGCCGCCACCGAGGCCACCGCGGCGCCGGCGGTCACCAACGCCGACGGCACGGTCACCTGCACCTACGCGCCCGACACCTCCGGCAACCCGAGCCTGACCGACGTCGGCACCCCGCCGGACCCGGCCTCGACGCCGGCCAGCGGCACCGTGGGACTGCTCATGTCGACCGACCAGGGCGACATCCCGCTCACCCTCGACCGCGCCGAGGCCCCCTGCGCCGCGGCCAGCTTCGCCTACCTGGCCTCCGTGCAGTTCTTCGACGGCAGCCCCTGCCACCGCGAGGTCAACCAGCCGACCTTCGGCGTGCTGCAGTGCGGCGACCCGACCGGGTCGGGCTCCGGCGGCCCGAGCTACAAGTTCGCCGAGGAGGTCACGCCGGAGACGACCTACCCGCGCGGGACGATCGCCATGGCCAACAGCGGCACGCCCGGCTCCACCGGCAGCCAGTTCTTCCTGTGCTTCGTCGACACCCAGCTCCCGCCGGACTACACCGCCGTCGGCACCGTCGACGAGGCCGGCCTGGCCGTGCTCGACACCATCGCCGCGGCGGGCAACGACGGCTCCTTCGAGCCCAGCCCCGGCGGCGGCGCGCCCAACACCCCGGTGACCATCACCTCGATGACCGTCGTCGCGTGAGGCCCGCGCGGGCGGGCGGGCTGGCCGGCGCCCTGCTGGCGCTCTCCGCCTGCACGAGCACCGTGGGCGGCACGGCGTCGCCGGTGCCCGGCGGGTCCGGTGGCGCCTCCGGCGGCGGGGACGACGGCGCCACGACGGTGGCCTGCGAGTGGGTGGCCGCCCGCTCGGGCAACCCCTACGCCGTGGAGGTCGCCCCGCCCGACGACGAGGTCCCGGCCGAGGGCACGACGGCCCTGCGGATGGCGACGAGCCTGGGCGAGCTGGTGCTCACCCTCGACCGGGCCGGCGCCCCGTGCGCCGCGGCGAGCATGGTCCACCTGGCCGGGCTCGGCTTCTTCGACGGCTCGGCCTGCCACCGCGAGGTCGACTCGGCGGGCCTGCAGGTGCTGCAGTGCGGCGACCCCACCGGCACCGGCGCCGGCGGGCCCACCTACGCCTTCCCCACCGCGGTCGACGGCACCGAGACCTATCCCCGCGGCACGGTGGCGATGGCCAACAGCGGGCAGGGCCTCGACGGCAGCCAGTTCTTCCTCGTGTGGGGCGACAGCCAGCTGCCGCCGGACTACACCGTCGTCGGCACCATCGACGACGCCGGCCTGGCGGTGCTCGACGTCGTCGCGGCCAACGGCAACGACGGGTCGCTGGACCCCTCCCCCGGCGGCGGCGCCCCCACCGTGCCGGTGACCGTCACCGCGATGACCCCGCTGCAGTGACCGACCCGTACGCCGGGTTCCCGGCGGGGTTCTTCGCGCGCGACGACGAGCAGCCGGACCCGGTGTTCTACGGCCCCCCGCGGCTGGTCACCCACATCGACGACGCCGCCATCGCCGCCGTCGGCGACCTCTACGCCGAGCTCGCCATCGACGGGTCCGCGCCGCGGCCCCGCCGGGTGCTCGACCTCATGTCCTCGTGGGTCTCGCACTTCCGCACCCCGCCGGCCGAGCTGGTGGTCCTCGGCATGAACGCCGCCGAGCTGGACGCCAACACCGCGGCGACCGAGCGGATCGTGCGGGACCTCAACGCCGAGCCCACGCTGCCGCTGCCCGACGCCGACGTCGACGCCGCGGTCTGCTGCGTGTCGGTCGACTACCTGACCCGGCCGATCGAGGTGCTCGCCGAGGCCGGGCGGGTGCTGCGGCCGGGCGGGCCGCTGGTGATCACCTACTCCGACCGCTGCTTCCCGACCAAGGCCGTGCACGGCTGGCTGGCCACCACCGACGAGCAGCACGGCGCGCTGGTCGCCGAGCTCGTCCGGCGCACCGGTCTGTTCACCGAGCCGGAGGTGTCGCTGCGCACCCGCCCCGGCCGCGGCGACCCGCTGTACGCCGTCGTCGCCCGCCGCACCTGAGGTCGGGACCCGACCCGCCATTCTCGGCCTCGTCCCGGGTCCCGCCCTGAGCTCGCGAAGGGTGGGGAGGACGGGGTCCTTCTAGGCGGTGACGCGCTCGACGTCGAAGACGCCGTCGACGTTGCGCACCGTCTGCAGCACCTGACCGAGGTGCGCCGGGTCGGCCAGCTCGAAGGTGAACCGGCTGATCGCCACCCGGTCGCGGCTGGTCTGCACCGACGCCGAGAGGATGTTGACCCGCTCGTCGGCCAGCGCCTTGGTGACGTCGGAGAGCAGCCGGTGCCGGTCGAGCGCCTCGACCTGGATGGACACGAGGAACACCGAGCCGGGCTGGCTGGCCCACTCGACCTCGACGAGCCGCTCGCTCTTGCGGCGCAGGTCGGCGGCGTTGGTGCAGTCGGTGCGGTGCACGCTGACCCCGCCGCCGCGGGTGACGAAGCCCAGGACGTCGTCGCCCGGCACCGGGGTGCAGCACTTGGCGAGCTTGGCCCAGACGTCGCTCATCCCGTGGACGACGATGCCGGGGTCGCCGCTGGCCGTCCGCCGGTGCAGCGGGCGGCGGGTGGGGATTGCGGTCTCGGCGATGTCCTCGGCCGCGCCCTCGGCGCCACCGAGCGCGATGATCAGCTTCTCGACCACCGACGAGGCGGAGATCTGGTTCTCCCCCACCGCCGCGTACAGGGCGGTGACGTCGGCGTAGCGGAGGTCCTTGGCCAGCGTCACCAGCGCCTCGCCGCCCAGCAGCCGCTGCAGCGGCAGGCCGGACTTGCGCATGGCCCGGGTCAGGGCGTCCTTGCCGGCCTCGACCGCGTCGTCGCGGCGCTCCTTGGTGAACCACTGGCGGATCTTGGTCCGCGCGCGGGAGGAGCCGACGAAGGACAGCCAGTCCTTGGAGGGGCCGGCCGTGGGCGAGCGGGAGGTGAAGATCTCGACGACGTCGCCGTTGGACAGCGTGCTGTCCAGGCTGACCAGCGTGCCGTTGACGCGGGCGCCGATGCAGCGGTGGCCGACCTCGGTGTGCACCGCGTAGGCGAAGTCGACCGGCGTCGCCCCGCCCGGGAGGCTGACGACGTCGCCCTTCGGCGTGAAGACGAAGACCTCCTGCGGACCGAGGTCGTAGCGCAGGGTCTCGAGGAACTCGCCGGGCTCCTGGGCCTCGCGCTGCCAGTCCAGCAGCTGGCGCAGCCACAGCATGTCGTCGGGCGAGCCGACCTTGGTGGCGCCGAACTCGCCGGGGCCGGGCTTGCCGCCCTGCCGCGCCTTCTCCTTGTACTTCCAGTGCGCAGCGATGCCGTACTCGGCGGTGCGGTGCATGTCGTGCGTGCGGATCTGCAGCTCGACCGGCTTGCCCTGCGGCCCGATCACCGTCGTGTGCAGCGACTGGTACATGTTGAACTTCGGCATCGCCACGAAGTCCTTGAACCGCCCCGGTACCGGCTGCCAGTGGGCGTGCATGATGCCCAGCGCCGCGTAGCAGTCGCGCACGGTGTCGACCAGGATGCGGATGCCGACGAGGTCCCAGATGTCGGTGAAGTCCCGGCCGCGGACGATCATCTTCTGGTAGATCGAGTAGTAGTGCTTGGGCCGGCCGGTGACGACGGCCTCGATCTTGGCGGCCTTGAGCTGCTCGGTGACCGACGTGGTCACCTCGGCGAGGTAGGTGTCGCGCGAGGGTGCCCGCTCGGCCACCAGGCGGACGATCTCGTCGTAGCGCTTGGGGTAGAGCGTGGCGAACGCGAGGTCCTCGAGCTCCCACTTGATGGTGTTCATGCCCAGCCGGTGGGCCAGCGGGGCGAGGATCTCCAGCGTCTCGCGCGCCTTCTTCTCCTGCTTCTCCGGCGGGAGGAAGCGCAGCGTGCGCATGTTGTGCAGCCGGTCGGCGAGCTTGATGACCAGCACCCGCGGGTCGCGGGCCATCGCCACGATCATCTTGCGGATCGTCTCGGCCTGCGCGGCGTCGCCGAGCTTGACCTTGTCGATCTTCGTGACGCCGTCGACGAGGTGGGCGACCTCCGGGCCGAAGTCGGCGCTGATCGCCTCGAGCGTCTTGCCGGTGTCCTCGACGGTGTCGTGCAGCAGCGCGGCCACCAGCGTGGTGGTGTCCATCCCGAGGCCGGCCAGGACGGTGGCGACGGCGAGGGGGTGGGTGATGTAGGGGTCGCCGCTCTTGCGCTTCTGGGCGGCGTGCGCGGACTCGGCGACGTCGTAGGCCCGCTGCAGCAGCGCGAGGTCGGCCTTGGGGTGGCTCTGGCGGTGCAGCGCGGCCAGCGGCTCGAGGACCGGGCGGACCTCGCTGCGCTGGCCGGCGACGATGCGGCGGGCCAGCCGGTCGCGGACGCGCCGCGGCCGGGGGGCGCCCTCCTCCGGCGGCTCGCTGCCGACGTCGTCGGGACGGCGGACCAGCGGGCGTGACGGCAGCGGCGCGCGCTGCTCCTCCGGCTCGGTGGTGCCGTCCGGAGCGGCCGCGGCGGGCCCCTCGGGTCGCGCGGCAGCCACGCGGGTGGCGGGCGCGTCGGGGGCCACGGCTACTCCTGCACTGCTCGCGGAGGGGCGACCCTCACCATGCTAGCCGCGCCCCCTGCGCGCGGACCCCCGCCGGGCGGGAGAGCTCCCCCTCAGGTGGTCCAGAGCGCGTGCACGGCGTGCGGCGCGATCCGCTGGCGCCCGCCGAGCGCGGCCAGCTCGATGGCCACCGACACCGCCGTCACCACCCCGCCGAGCTCCTCGACCAGCGCCACCGCGGCCGCCAGCGTGCCGCCGGTGGCGAGGACGTCGTCGACCAGGAGCACCCGCTGCCCGGCGTGCAGCGAGTCGGTGTGCATCTCGATGGTGGCGGTGCCGTACTCCAGCGCGTAGTCCGCGGCGATCCGTGCGCGGGGCAGCTTGCCGGCCTTGCGGACCGGGACGACGCCCACGCCGGCGTGCAGCGCGACCGCCGCGGCCAGCAGGAACCCGCGGGCCTCCACACCCACGACGACGTCGAAGCCGGGGTCGCCGGACGGCCCGTCGTCGGTGTGCGCGACCGCCGCCGCCCGCGGGTCGACCAGGGCCGGCGCGGCCAGCCCCTCGACCATCCGGCGGAAGGCCGGGCCGTCGGCGAACACCGGCGTCAGGTCCCGGAAGACGACCCCGGGCTCCGGGAAGTCCGGGACGTCGACGGCGAGGCCGGCGATGACCTCGTCGAGGGGCGGCAGCGCCTCGGCCGTGCTCACCGGCGCTTCTTCCCCCCACCGGGCCGCTGGGGGCGCACGCCCGGGCGCGGTGCGGCGGTGGCGCCCCGCGGGCGGGCGGCGTCGGGACCGACCGTGGCCGGGGACTCCACGACGACGTCGGCCCGCGCCGGACCCAGTGAGCCGGCGTCGCGCTCGGCGAGGGCCACCCCGCCGCGCGCTCCGCCGCGGGCGCGGCGCGCGCTGGCGACCGGGCCGGCCGCGGCGCGGGCGCCCTGGCGGGCAGCCGCCGACCGGCGGGCGAGGACCCGGCGGCGCAGGGCGATCTGCTCGGGCTCGCGCTCCTTGAGGTCGGCGACGATCGGCGTGGCGAGGAAGATCGACGAGTACGTGCCCGCCGCGAGCCCGACGAACAGCACCAGCGCGAGGTCCTTGAGCGTGCCGACGCCGAGCAGCCCGGCACCGACGAACAGCAGCCCGGCCACCGGCAGCAGCGCGATGACCGAGGTGTTGATCGAGCGCATGAGGGTCTGGTTGACCGCCAGGTTGGCCGCCTCACCCCAGGTCATCCGGGCGCCCTGGGACAGCCCGCGGGTGTTCTCGTCGACCTTGTCGAACACGACGACCGTGTCGTAGAGCGAGAAGCCGAGGATGGTCAGCAGGCCGATCACCGTCGACGGCGTGACCTCGAAGCCGATCAGCGAGTAGACGCCGGCGGTGACGATCAGGTCGTGCACGAGCGCCGCGATCGCCCCGATCGCCATCTTCGGCTGGAACCGGATGGCGAGGAAGAGCACGACGGCGACGAGGAAGACCACCAGCGCGATCAGCGCCTGGTCGGTGATGTCCTGGCCCCACTCGGCGCTCACCGACTCGGGGCTGACCTGGTTGGCCTCGACCCCGGCGGCGTCGGCGACCGCGTCCACGACGGCCCGCTCGCCGTCGTTGTCGAGCCCGCCGGTGCGCAGCAGGATCTCGCCTCCGCCGACCACCTGGGCGGAGGCGACGTCGGCCCCGGCGTCGGTGGCGGCCTCGCGGACCTGCTCGAGCTGCTCGGTGGTGCCCGGCAGCCGGAAGCTGTTGCCGCCGGCGAAGTCGATGCCGAAGTTGAAGCCGCGGAACACCATCGAGGCGATGCAGATCAGCACGATCACGGCGGTGACCTTGTAGATCAGCCGGCTGCGGCCGACGACGTCGAGGCCGGCCTCGCCGTTGTAGAGCCGGTGCGCCAGCGAGGACCGCTCGTGACGGCGGGCCGAGCCACCCTCGGCCGGCAGGTTCGCGTCGGCGAGCGCCGCGTCGTCGGCGGCCTCGGCGGCGTCCTCGGCCGCGTCGGCGCCGATGGCGCGCGCCTCGTCGGCCTCGCTGCCCACCGGCACGGGGGCGTCGGTCTCGTGCTCGCGGCTCATGCCTTGCTCCTGTCCTGCGACGCGCGGGCGCCCGACCCGGCGCCGACCAGCTGGCGGTCGGCGGGCACGGTCGGCGCGGCCGAGCGGCGGGTGCGGTCGACCCGGCCGAGCCCGGAGAACCGGCTGGTGCCGAAGCCCGGGACCCGGGCGAGCACGGCCATCAGCGGGTGGGTGAAGAGGAAGACGACGACCAGGTCCAGCACCGTGGACAGGCCGAGGGTGAACGCGAAGCCCTTCACGTCACCGATGGCCAGCCAGTAGAGGATCGCCGCGGCGAGGAAGCTGACCGCGTCGGCCGACAGGATCGTGCGGCGGGCGCGGACCCAGGCCCGCGGCACCGCGGAGCGCAGCGTCCGGCCCTCGCGGATCTCGTCCTTGAGCCGCTCGAAGTAGACGACGAACGAGTCGGCCGTGATGCCGATCGACACGATGAACCCGGCGATGCCGGCGAGGCTCAGCGTGAACCCGATCTCGCGGCCCAGCAGCACCAGGCTGGCGTAGACCACGACCGCCGACAGCAGCAGGCTGACGATCATCACCAGGCCGAGCAGCCGGTAGTAGAGCAGCGCGTAGACGAAGACCAGCGCGATGCCGATGGCACCGGCGATCAGGCCCGCCCGCAGCTGCTCGGCGCCGAGCTCGGTGGAGATCGACTGCGCGGTGGCCTGCTCGAAGGTCAGCGGCAGCGCGCCGTAGCGCAGCTGGTTGGCCAGCTCCTCGGCGCTCGCCTGGTCGAACGAGCCGGTGATCGTCGTCTGGCCGTTGATGGCGCCCTGGATGGTGGGCGCGGACACGACGCGGCCGTCGAGGGTGAAGGCGACGTTGCTGCCGACGTTGGCGGCCGTGTACCCCGCCCAGGTCGCGCGGCCCTCGGAGTTGAAGTCCAGCAGCACGACCCACTCGCCGGTGGTCTGCTGCGTGCCGGCGCTGGCGTCGGCGATCTCGGTGCCCTCGATGATCGTCGGGCCGAGCAGGTACTTGGCCGAGCCGTCCTCGCTGCAGGCGGCGACGAAGTCGTCGGGACGGGCGACCTCCACCGTGGTGTCCGTGGCGTCACAGGTGAGCGTCGCGTACTGCGCGGTCGCCTCCTCCTGCGTCACCGCGGGGCGGTCGGTGTCGAGCGCGGGGTCGCTCACCGCGCCGTCGCTGGGGGTGGCGCTGTCGCCGGCCGCGTCCGTGGGGGTGGCGGCGTCCGTGGGGGCCGCCGGGTCGGTCGGCGTCGCGCCGTCGGTGGGCGCCGCGGAGTCGCTCGGCGCCGCGGAGTCGCTCGGCGTCGCGCTGTCGGTGGACTCGGCCGGCGTGGCGGGCTCGGGGCCGGTGACGACCGGACGGAACCGCAGCTGCGCGGTCTGGCCCAGCTCGCGCGCCTGGTCGCCGTCGTCGCCGGGCACCGAGATGACGATGTTGGCGTCACCCTCGGTGACCACCTCGGCCTCGGCGACGCCCAGCCCGTTGACCCGCTGCTCGATGATCTGGCGGGCCAGCTCAAGGTCCTCGGGCGCCGGCGCCTGGCCGTCGGGAGTGCGGGCGGTCAGGGTCACCGTCGTCCCGCCGCGCAGGTCCAGGCCGAGCTGGGGGGTGCGGTCGGTGCCGGTGAAGAAGATCAGGCCGTACATGACGGCGATGATCAGGACCAGCGCGCCGAAGTAACGGCGGGCGGGCAGGGCGCGGTTGGCCACGGGTCCTCCGTCAGAGGGTCTTGCCGGACGCGCCGTCACCGGGACGGTCGTCCCGGGAGGAGGGCTCGTCCACGGCGGGGTCGACCACGGTCTCCCCCGTCACGACCGGACCGGGCACCTCGCCGGCCGGCGGGCGCACCTGGATGACGGCCGCGCGTGCGTAGGTGACGACGACACCGGGCGCGATCTGCACCTGGATGGTGGCCGGGTCGTCGAGGCCCGCCACCGTGCCGTACACGCCGCCGGCCATGGTGACCGGCACGCCGATCGCCAGGGCCGACTGCGTCTGGGTCTGCTGGCGCTTGCGCGCCCGCGCCGGGAGCACGATGAGCGCCACGAACGCCAGCGCGAGCAGGAGCAGGGGGAACAGTTCCACGACGGGAGTGCCTCTCTACCGCGACGGCTGCACGCGGTCGGTGCGGCCCCGGGTCGGGACCGCTCGGGTACGTCGGTCGTGGCGCGCGGGCACCGACCCACGCCGACACAGGACAGCGCGGCCGGGACCGGTCGGCCCGGGAGGGGCCGAGTTGCGCGCCAGCGGCGATGAGTCTAGGCGTCGAAGAGCGGTTCCGACGACGCCCCCGGGTCACGCGGGACGGCTGTGACACCCCCGAGGGGGATCCCGCCGCGCGGCACCGGGTGGCCGAGGTGCCGCCAGGCCGCCTCGGTGGCCACCCGCCCGCGCGGGGTGCGGGCGAGCAGCCCGGCGCGCACGAGGAACGGCTCGCACACCTCCTCGACGGTGCTGGGCTCCTCCCCCACCGCGACGGCCAGCGTGGACACGCCGACCGGCCCGCCGGAGAAGCGCATGACCAGCGCCTCGAGCACCGCCCGGTCCAGCCGGTCCAGCCCGAGGTCGTCGACGTCGTAGAGGGCGAGCGCGGCCTGCGCGACCGCGCGGGTGACCCGGCCGTCGCCCTCGACCTCGGCGTAGTCGCGGACCCGGCGCAGCAGCCGGTTGGCGATGCGCGGTGTCCCCCGCGAGCGGCCGGCGATCTCCGCCGAGCCGTCGTCGGTCAGCTCGACGCCGAGCAGCGCGGCGCTGCGCGCCAGGACCAGCTGCAGCTCGGCCGGCTCGTAGAACTCCATCTGCCCGACGAAGCCGAACCGGTCGCGCAGCGGACCGGTGAGCAGGCCGGCGCGGGTGGTGGCCCCGACGAGGGTGAACGGGCTGATCTCCAGCGGGATGGCCGTGGCGCCGGGCCCCTTGCCGACGACGACGTCGACGCGGAAGTCCTCCATCGCCATGTACAGCAGTTCCTCGGCGGGCCGGGCGATGCGGTGGATCTCATCGATGAACAGCACGTCGCCGGGACCGAGGTTGGACAGCATCGCCGCGAGGTCGCCGGAGCGCTCGATCGCCGGGCCGCTGGTGATCTTCACCGAGGTGCCGAGCTCGGAGCCGATGATCAGCGCGAGGCTCGTCTTGCCCAGGCCGGGCGGGCCGGACAGCAGCACGTGGTCCGGCGGCTGGCCCCGGCGCTTGGCGCCCTCGAGGACCAGCGCCAGCTGCCGGGCGACCTTGGGCTGGCCGATGAAGTCGTGCAGCGAGTGCGGCCGCAGCGCCGACTCGACCACCCGCTCCTCGTCGCCCGCCTGCGGCGAGACGCCGAAGTCGCGGCTGATGCCGGACTCCAGCTCCCCGGTCAGCGACCGGTCGAACGGGGCGCTCACGACCGGCCCAGCAGCTGCAGCGCCTGGCGCAGGAGCGAGGCGACGTCGACCCGGCCGGTGCCGGTGAGCTGCTCGTCGGCGACCGGCGCCAGCGCGGTGATCGCGGAGTCGGCCTCGCGGGTGGACCAGCCGAGCCCGACCAGCGCCGAGGACAGCTGGTCGCGCCAGGGCGCCACGGCGGTGATCGCGGCGGCACCGGCGGCCGGCGGGCCGTCGAGCTGCGTGTCGGTGGTGGTGGCGCCCAGCCGGTCGCGCAGCTCGAGGATCAGCCGCTCGGCGCCCTTCTTGCCGATGCCGGGCACCTGCATGAGCGCCTTGACGTCGGCCATGGAGACCGCGCGCCGGACCTCCCGCGGCGGGTGGATGGCCAGCACCGCCTGGGCCAGCCGCGGGCCGACACCGTTGGCGGTCTGCAGCAGCTCGAACAGTTGCCGCTCGTCGTCGTCGGCGAAGCCGTAGAGGGTGAGGGAGTCCTCGCGCACGACCAGGCTGGTGGCCAGGCGGGCGTCCTCCCCCACCGTGAGCCGGGCGATGGTGCCGGGGGTGCACTGGACCGCCAGGCCGATGCCGCCCATCTCGACCACCGCGCCGTCGGGCGAGACGGCGGCGACCCGGCCGCTGACCGAGGCGATCACCGGGACACCCCCTGCCAGCGCGGCAGCGTCCGCTGCACCACCGGCGCGCCGATGCCACCGGCGATGGCGGCGACCTTGAGCCGCTGCTGCGCCGGGCCGCGCCACACGTGGCAGACGGCCAGCGCCAGGGCGTCGGCGGCGTCGGCCGGCTTGGGGGCCGCCGCCAGGCCCAGCACCCGGGTGACCATGAGGGTGACCTGCTCCTTGTCCGCGCGGCCGTTGCCGGAGATGGCCGCCTTGACCTCGCTGGGCGTGTGCCAGGCGACCGGGCGGTCGGCCTGCGCCGCCGCCAGCGCCGCGACGCCGGCCGCCTGCGCGGTCCCGGTGGCGGTGCCCTTGTTGTTCTGGGTGAACACCCGCTCGATGGCCACGACGTCGGGCCGGTGCTCGCGCAGCAGCGCGGTCACCTGCGTGTGCAGCTCCAGCAGCCGCAGCTCCAGGTCCAGGTCCGCGGAGCTGCGGATCACGCCCACCCCGACGGCGGCCGGGCGTGCACCGGGACGGCCGTCGACGACCCCCCAGCCGCACCGGGTCAGCCCCGGGTCGATGCCGAGCACCCGCATGCCCGCTCCCCCTCTCACCGAACGCGTGTTCGACGGTCACGGTAACCGTCCCCGACGACGGGCCGGGAGCGCAACACGCCGCCCGGGCCCGCGTCCGGTGCGCGGGGAGGAGGGAGGGTCAGCCGACGTTGGCCATGACCTCGTCGGAGACGTCGTAGTTGGCGTAGACGTTCTGCACGTCGTCGCAGTCCTCGAGGGCGTCGATGAGGCGGAACACCTTGCCGGCGCCCTCCTCGTCGAGCTCGACGGTGACGCTGGGCACGAAGCCGGCCTCGGCCGAGTCGTAGTCGATGCCGGCGTCCTGCAGCGCGGTGCGCACGGCGACCAGGTCGCCGGGCTCGCAGACGACCTCGAAGGTGTCGCCGAGGTCGCGCACCTCCTCGGCACCGGCGTCGAGGACGGCCATGAGCACGGTGTCCTCGTCGACGCCGTCGGCCTGCGGCACGACGATGACGCCCTTGCGGGTGAACAGGTAGGACACCGAGCCCGGGTCGGCCATCGAGCCGCCGTTGCGGGTCATCGCGGTGCGCACCTCGGAGGCCGACCGGTTCTTGTTGTCGGTGAGGCACTCGACGAGCACCGCGACCCCGCCCGCGGCGTAGCCCTCGTAGGTGATGTTCAGGTACTCGACGCCGCCGGCCTCGGCGCCGGAGCCGCGCTTGACCGCGCGGTCGATGTTGTCGTTGGGGACGGAGCTCTTCTTCGCCTTCTGGATGGCGTCGTAGAGCGTCGGGTTGCCAGCCGGGTCACCACCGCCGGTGCGCGCCGCGACCTCGATGTTCTTGATCAGCTTGGCGAACAGCTTGCCGCGCTTGGCGTCGATGGCGGCCTTCTTGTGCTTCGTGGTCGCCCACTTGGAATGGCCGCTCACAGTGCTCCTCCGGGGTCGGGGGCGCCGGCACCGGCGCCACTGGGGACTGCCACCGCCCCGCCGACCGCGCGCCGCACGATCCCCACGAACATCTCGTGGACCCGGGTGTCCCCGGTCAGCTCGGGGTGGAAGCTGGTGGCCACGACGTCGCCCTGGCGCACCGCGACGATCCTACCGTCGGCCGGTCCGCCCTCGACCCGCCCGAGGACCTCGACCTGCGGCCCGGCCTCCTCCACCCAGGGCGCGCGGATGAAGACCGCCGACAGCGGCCCGCCGGGCACGCCCGCGAGCGGCACCCGCGACTCGAAGGACTCGGCCTGCCGGCCGAAGGCGTTGCGGCGCACCGTCACGTCGAGCCCGCCGATGGTGGGCTGGTCCGGCGGGGCGTCGAGCAGCCGGTCGGCCAGCAGGACCAGCCCGGCGCAGGTGCCGTAGACGGGCAGCCCGCCGCGGACGGCCTCGCGCAGGGGCTCCAGCAGGCCGGTCCGGACGGCGAGCTTCGCCATCGTCGTCGACTCCCCGCCCGGCAGGACCAGCCCGTCGACGGCGGCCAGCTCGGCCGGGCGCCGCACCGGGACCGCGTCGGCGCCGAGGGCGGTCAGGACGGCGAGGTGCTCGCGGACGTCGCCCTGCAGGGCCAGCACGCCGACGACGACGGGCCGGGACCCCGCCGACGGGGACACGGCAGGAGGGGACACGGCAGGGCGGTTCACGGGCCGGCCGCCCGCTGCGAGCTCCAGGTCAGCAGCCGCTCCAGCGGGCCGCGCCCCAGCCGCAGCCGCCACACCGTGGCCAGCAGCACGGCGCTCAGGCTGAACCGCACCCACAGCCCCCAGTCGGCGGCGTAGTCGGCGTCCACCACGCGGATGGCGACGATCTGCGCGGTGTAGACCGACAGCGCCAGGGCGCCCACCGAGGCGAGGGGGAACGTCAGCCGCGGCAGCACGTCGGCCAGCACCAGGCACACCCCGATGACGGCGACGGCGAACCCGCCCGAGCCGACCACCTCGAACGGTGTGCTGCTGTGCGGCTCCGCCCCGGCGAACCAGGCCGGGTCCCACGTCCCGGAGGAGCCGAAGCCGGCCTCGATCCCCGCGAGCCGCTCCCCCGGCGCGAACTCTCGGGTGCTGAGTCGGCCGCCGAGGTAGCCGAGGACCGCGGCGGCGGCCCCGCCCGCGACCAGGCCCGCGCGCAGCCGGGCCGATCCCAGGTCCGACCGGCCCACCGCCATCCCGACCAGCACGAAGGCCAGCCAGACCGCTGCCGGGTAGTGGCCGGTGAACAGCAGGAACGCGAAGGCGCCGTCCGCCTCGCCGCGGGCGGTGGCGTACCGCCCGACCGCGAGGGCGAGCGGCGGGCCGGCCAGGGCGACGACACCCGCGGCGAGCAGGAGCCGGGCCGGCGGCCAGCGCAGGAAGGGCAGCGCGAGGACGAAGAGCACCGCGTAGACGCCGAGGATGATCGCGACGAAGGTGTCGAGCAGCTCCAGCACCCCGCCGATGGCGAACACCCAGGCCGCCCGGACCAGCACGCGGGTGCGGGCCCGGGCGAGGTCGTGCCCGTCGAGGCGGGTGCGGCCACCGGACAGGAGCGCGACGGAGATCCCGGCCAGCGTCGCGAACAGGATCGACGACCGGCCGTCGACGAGCGCCCGCCACGTGGCCGGCTCCCAGCCGAGGTCGCCGGTGTCGCCGAGGTGGGCGCCGAACATGCCGAGGACGGCGAGCCCGCGGGCGAGGTCGAGGCCGCCGATCCGCCGTCCGGGGACGGCGTCCGGCCCCGGACCGGCGGGCGCGCCGGTGCGCTCGGGAGCCTCCCGCTGCGCCGTCACGCACTCACCAGCCGCGGGAGGCGAAGCGCTGCGACTCCGGGAGCGTGTCCACGTTGATGCCGACCATCGCCTCGCCGAGACCGCGGGAGACCTTCGCGATCACCTCGGGGTCGTCGTGGAAGGTCGTCGCCTGGACGATCGCGGCGGCGCGCTGGGCGGGGTCGCCGGACTTGAAGATGCCCGAGCCGACGAAGACGCCCTCGGCGCCCAGCTGCATCATCATCGCCGCGTCGGCGGGGGTGGCGATGCCGCCGGCGGTGAACAGCACGACCGGCAGCTTGCCGGCGCGCGCGACCTCGACGACCAGGTCGTGCGGCGCGCGCAGCTCCTTGGCGGCGACGAACAGCTCGGTCTCGTCGAGGGTCGCCAGCCGGCGGATCCCGGCTCGGATCGCCCGCATGTGCCGGGTGGCCTCGACGACGTTGCCGGTGCCGGCCTCGCCCTTGGACCGGATCATCGCCGCGCCCTCGGAGATCCGGCGCAGCGCCTCACCCAGGTCGGTGGCGCCGCAGACGAACGGCACGGTGAACGCGTGCTTGTCGATGTGGTGCGCCTCGTCGGCGGGGGTGAGCACCTCGGACTCGTCGACGTAGTCCACGCCGAGCGTCTGCAGCACCTGCGCCTCGACGAAGTGGCCGATGCGGGCCTTGGCCATCACGGGGATGGACACCGCGTCGATGATCCCCTGCACCATGTCGGGGTCGCTCATCCGCGCGATGCCGCCCTGCGCGCGGATGTCGGCGGGCACCCGCTCGAGCGCCATGACGGCGACCGCGCCGGCGTCCTCGGCGATGCGGGCCTGCTCGGGCGTGACGACGTCCATGATCACGCCGCCCTTGAGCTGCTCGGCCAGGCCGCGCTTGACGCGCGCGGTGCCGGTGGTGGGGACGGCGGGGACGTCGGCGTGCGTCACGGAGAGCTCCAGGGATCGGCCCCGCGGGTCCGTCCTGCGGGTCCTCCCACCGTAGTTCCGCCGGGGACCTGCTCAGCCGCGCGGGACCCCGGCTCCCAGCGGAACGGCGTCCAGGCCGTCCTCGACGTCGAAGAAGCGCGGCAGCGGGCGGTCGGCGTGCAGCCGCATCAGCCGGGGCAGCCGCCGCGTGCGCAGCATCGCGGTGTCGCGGACGGCGTCGTTGTAGAAGCGCCGGGCCAGGCCCATGCGCGCGTCGGCCTCGGCGAGGTCGGCCAGCAGCTCCCGCGGCACCCCGGGCACGTCCGGCGGCAGCGCCCGCAGCTCCCGGCCGAGGGCGTTCTCCGCCAGCTCGCGGTCCCAGGCCGGCGTCTCGCGGGCCTCGTACGCGGCGGTCTTCAGCCGGCTCGCGCGGTCCTCACCCAGCGCGGCGCTGTAGCCGGACGCGAGGTCCTCGGCGAGCGCGGCGCGGTGCCGGAGCCGGTCGTCGAGCACCGCCCGGGCGCGGGCGACGCGGGCCTCCAGACGCCGCAGCCGGGTGAGCGTCCAGGCCGTCCAGGCGGCGAGCAGGAGCACGACGACGCCCACGGCGAGCAGCAGCCAGGCGTCGGGCGTCACGACCGGTCACGCTAGCGCCGGACGCGCCGCAGCAGGGAGGGCAACACCCCGTCAGTGGGAGCGGTCACCCCGGCCACCTCTGCCCACGCCTCGTCGTCGGTGGCGGTCACCTCACCGGCACCGGGCAGCACGACGGTCTCGTAGACGGCGAGCACCCGTCGGGCGACGACCTGCCAGTCGTAGGCGGCCGCCGCCTCGCGGCCGGCCGCCGACAGCGCCGCCCGGCGGGCGGGATCGGCGAGCAGGTCCGACAGCGCCCGAGCCAGCGCAGCGCTGTCGCCGCGCCGGACGAGCACCCCGGCGGTGCCGTCGGCGAGGACCCGGGAGAAGGCGTCGAGGTCGCTGGCCACGATCGGCGCGCCGGCGGCCATCGCCTCGATGAGGACCACGCCGAAGGACTCGCCGAGCAGGTTGGGCGCGCAGTAGACGTCCACCGAGCGCAGGAAGGCGGCCTTGTCGGCCTCGGAGATCTCCCCGAGCAGCGCCACGTGCGCGCGCAGGTCCTCCGCCAGGCCCCCGCGCAGCGCGTCGGGGTCCCCGCGGCCGGCTACCAGCAGCCGGGCGCCGGGGTGCTCGCGCAGCAGGGTGCGCATGGCCTCCAACAGCACCGGCAGGCCCTTGCGCGGCTCGTCGTAGCGGCCGAGGAAGCCGATGGTCGGCCCGTCGACACCGCGCTCCACGCCGGGCAGCGTCGGCCCGTCGGCGAAGGGGTCCACGTGCACGCCGTTGGGGATGATCACCGCGTCGCCGCCGAGGTGCTCGACCTGCACGCGGCGGGCGAAGTCGGAGACGGCGATCCGGCCGGTGATCTTCTCCAGCCACGGCCGCACGACCGGCCCCCACGCGGCCAGCCACTTCGACCGCACGGTGGCGGCGTGGAAGGTGGCCACGATCGGCCCGGTGGCGATCATGCAGACCAGCAGGCCGATCGACGGCGGCGCCGGGTCGTGCACGTGGACGACGTCGAAGTGCCCCTCGCGCAGCCAGCGGCGCACCCGGGACGCCGAGACCGGCCCGAACTGCACGCTGGCCATCGAGCCGTTGTAGGGGACCGGCACGGTCCGCCCCGCGAAGGTGACCCACCGGTCGGGCAGCGACTCCTCGTGCTCGGCGGGGGTCAGCACCTCCACGTGGTGGCCCAGCCCGCGCAGCGTGTCGGCGAGGTCGCGCACGTGGTACTGGACGCCCCCGGGGACGTCCCACTGGTACGGGCAGACCAGGCCGATGCGCATCAGCGGCGCTCCCCCGCGGGCGGGTCCGGCGGCACATCGGCCCAGATCCGGCCGAGCACGTGCCAGTCCTCGGGGCGGACGGCGAGGTCGGCGGTGAACGCGTCGGCCACGCCCTGCATGCCCGAGGCGACCCGGTCGCGCAGCCGGCCCGGGCCGTCGACGCGCACCTCGGGCCGGATGACGAACTCCCACCCGCGCTCGGTGAAGCGGCAGATCGCCGGGTGCAGGGCGGCGCCGGTCTGGGCGGCCAGCAGCGCGGGGCCGGCGGGCATCGTCGTCGGCCGGCCGAAGAGCTCGACGGGCACCCCGCTGGGCCCGAGGTCGCGGTCGACGACCAGGCAGCTGAATCCGCCGCCGGCCAGCCACTCGCGCAGCACGGCGGAGCTGGGCCGCTCTCCCCCGGTCAGCGGGAGCACGTGGATGCCGAGGGACTCCCGGTACTCGAGGAACCGCCGGAAGAGCGACTCCGGCTGCAGGCGCTCGGCGACGGTCGCGAACGGCCCGCCGAGCCAGTCGACGAGCCACACGCCGGCGGCGTCCCAGTTCCCGCTGTGCGGCAGGGCCGCGATGAGGCCGCGGCCCTCGGCCCGGGCGCGCTCGAAGTGCTCGACGCCGGAGTGGACGGTGTCGGCGACGATCCGCTCCCGCGGCAGCCGCGGCAGCCGGAAGGCCTCCTGCCAGTAGCGGGCGTAGGAGCGCAGCGCCCGGGCGGTGAGCGCGTCGAGCTCGTCGTCGGCCAGCTTCCCGCCGGTGGCCACCCGCAGGTTGGCCTTGAGCTGGCGGGCGCCGCGGCCCGCGCGGCCGGCGGCGTACCGCCCGGCGGCGTCGAAGGCGCCACGGGCCACCGGCTCGGGCAGCCGCTGCACCGCCTGCCAGCCCGCCGCGTACCCGAGGTCGGTGAGCCGGGCTGTGGCCCGGGCCCGCAGACCGCTCACGAGGCGGGGGCCGACGGCGTCAGCGACCGGCCCTGCGCGCCCCGGCGCACGGCGACCACGCGCTGGGCGACGGTCACCGCGCCGCCCACCACGAGCAGCCACAGCCCCACGTCGACGGCGTACGGCAGGCCCAGGCCGGTCAGCCCGGTCCCGGTGAGCACCAGGATCAGCCGCTCGGTGCGCTCGACCAGCCCGACGTCGCACGGGATCCCGACGCCCTCGGCGCGGGCCTTGATGTAGCTGGTCAGCACCCCGAGGACCAGGCCGACGAGGGCGAGCAGCGCGAGCAGCCGGTCGTCACCGGCGCCGGTGTACCACCAGACCAGCGCCCCGAAGACGGCGGCGTCGACGGCGCGGTCGCAGGCCGAGTCGAGCACCGCGCCGAACGCCGAGCCGCCACCGCGGGCCCGCGCCAGAGCGCCGTCGAGCATGTCGAGCAGCACGAACAGCGTGACGGCGAACGCGCCCCAGAACAGGACGCCGTGCGCGATGAGCCCCACGGCCGCGGCGATGGCGCCGACCGTGCCGGTGACGGTGATCGCGTCCGGCGTCACCCCGGCCCGCGCCAGCCGCGACACCACCGGTGCCCAGAACCGGCCCACGGCCGCCCGGGCGCCCGCCCCCAGCACGGTCAGTCCCCCGCCGTCGCCGGCCGGACGGCGCCCGGCCAGGCCGCGGCCAGCAGCGTGCGGGTCTCGGCGAGCACCTGCGGCAGCACCCGGGTCAGGCCGATGACCGGCATGAAGTTGGTGTCCCCGCCCCAGCGGGGCACCGCGTGCTGGTGCAGGTGGTCGGCGATGCCGGCGCCGGCGACCGACCCCTGGTTCATGCCGATGTTGAACCCGTGCGCTCCGGTCACCTGCCGCACCACCCGCATCGCCGTCTGCGTGAACGCGCCCAGCTCCGCGACCTCGTGATCGGTCAGGTCGGTGTAGTCGGGCACGTGTCGGTAGGGGACCACCATGAGGTGCCCGGCGTTGTAGGGATAGAGGTTCAGCACCGCGAACACCGTCTCCCCGCGCGCCACGACCAGCCCGTCCTCGTCCGCCATCGCCGGGATGAGGCAGAACGGGCAGTCGTGCTCGCCGGTGGGCTTGCCCGAGCCGCGGATGTAGGCCATCCGGTAGGGCGTCCACAGGTGCTCGAAGACGGTGGCCGGGCCGCCGTCGTCGCTGGAGACGGGGACGGTGAAGCCGTCCGGACCGACGGTCACGGCCGTTCCAGCGGCGCGTCGGCGGTGGGGTCGGCGTTGTGCCGCGCCGCGACCCAGGCGACGACGGCCTCGACGGCCTCGGCCACCGGCACGCCGTTGCGCTGGCTGCCGTCGCGGTAGCGGAAGGAGACCGCGCCGGCCTCGGCGTCGGTGGCGCCCGCGATGAGCACGAAGGGCACCTTCTGCTTGCTGGCGTTGCGGATCTTCTTCTGCATGCGGTCGTCGGAGTCGTCGACCTCGACCCGGATGCCGCGGGCGCGCAGCCGCAGGGCGACGTCGGTGAGATAGCCGACCTGGTCGTCGGTGACCGGGATGCCGACCACCTGCACCGGCGCCAGCCACGCGGGGAAGGCGCCGGCGTAGTGCTCGGTGAGGACGGCGAAGAAGCGCTCCATCGAGCCGAACAGCGCGCGGTGCAGCATGACCGGCTGCTGGCGGGAGCCGTCGGCGGCGGTGTACTCCAGGTTGAACCGCTCGGGCTGGTTGAAGTCGACCTGGATGGTCGACATCTGCCAGCTGCGGCCGATCGCGTCACGCGCCTGCACGGAGATCTTCGGGCCGTAGAAGGCCGCGCCGCCCGGGTCGGGCACGAGCTCGAGCCCGGAGTCGACCGCGGCCTGGCGCAGCGCCTCGGTGGCCACCTCCCAGCTCTCGTCGGTGCCCACGGACTTCTCCGGGTCGCGGGTGGACAGCTCCAGGTAGAAGTCGGACAGGCCGTAGTCGGCGAGCAGGCCGAGCACGAAGTCCAGCAGCCCGCGCAGCTCCCCCGCCATCTGCTCGGGGGTGCAGTAGATGTGCGCGTCGTCCTGGGTGAAGCCGCGGGCCCGGGTCAGGCCGTGCACGACGCCGGACTTCTCGTAGCGGTAGACGGTGCCGAACTCGAACAGCCGCAGCGGCAGCTCCCGGTAGGACCGGCCGCGCGACCGGAACACCAGGTTGTGCATCGGGCAGTTCATCGGCTTGAGGTAGTAGTCCTGCCCCTGCCGCCGCACGTGGCCCTCGGCGTCGCGCTCCTCGTCGAGCTGCATGGGCGGGTACATCCCGTCGGCGTACCACTCGAGGTGACCGGAGGTCTGGAACAGCGCCGCCTTGGTGATGTGCGGGGTGTTGACGAAGGAGTAGCCGCCCTCCTCGTGCCGCTGCCGGCTGTAGGCCTCCAGCTCCCGCCGGACGACGCCGCCCTTGGGGTGGAAGACGGCCAGCCCCGAGCCGATCTCGTCGGGGAAACTGAACAGGTCCAGCTCGGTGCCCAGCCGGCGGTGGTCGCGGCGCTCGGCCTCGGCCACCTGCTCCAGGTACGCCTTGTGCGCCTCGCGGCTCTCCCACGCGGTGCCGTAGACGCGCTGCAGCTGCGGGTTCTTCTCGCTGCCCCGCCAGTACGCGGCCGCCGAGCGGGTGAGGCTGAACGCCGGGATGGTCGAGGTGCGCGGCAGGTGCGGGCCGCGGCACAGGTCGGTCCACACGCGGTCACCGGTGCGGGCGTCGAGGTTGTCGTACATGGTCAGCTGCGCGCCGCCGACCTCGACGTCGGCGCCCTCGGTGTCCCCGGCGCCGCCCTTGAGGCCGATCAGCTCGAGCTTGTAGGGCTCGTGGGCCAGCTCGGCGCGGGCGTCGTCGTCGCTGATCTCCCGGCGGGAGAAGCGCTGGCCGGCCTTGACGATCTGCTGCATGCGCTTCTCCAGCGCCTGCAGGTCCTCCGGGGTGAACGGCTTCTCGGGGTCGAAGTCGTAGTAGAAGCCGTTCTCCACCGGCGGGCCGATGCCCAGGCGGGTGCCGGGGAAGAGGTCCTGCACGGCCTGGGCGAGCACGTGCGCGGCCGAGTGGCGGATGACCGCGCGACCCTCGGGGCTGGCGGCCGGCACCGGCTCGACCTCGGCGTCGTCGCCGGGCACCCAGGCCAGGTCGCGCAGGTCGCCGGTGGCCGCGTCCCGGACGACGACCGCGCCGTCGGGGCCCTTGAGCGGCACCCCGGCGTCCTTGAGCGCCTGCTCGGCCGTCGTCCCGGCCGGCACCCGGACGAGGGTGGTTGCGGCAGGACGGGGCGCGGCGGACACGGGGTCTCCTGGGGGTGCGAGGTGCTCGGCAGGGCGTCCGCCGGGGCGGACGCGCACCGGCCAGCCTAACGAGCGCCCCGCCCCGGGCCGGGCACCCGACTACGCCGGGACGACCTCGTCGCCGACGGCGACCGTGCCGGGCTCGGCGACCTCGGCGTAGACGCCGAGGCAGTGCTTCGGCAGCCGGGTGACCTGCAGCACCGCCGTGCCCAGCCGCAGCCGCCGGCCCACCCAGGAGCGCTCGTCGTCGGCGGGCAGGTCGAGGACGAGGTTGGCGCGGGGGTCCTCGGCGCCGCACCCGGACGGGACGACCCCCGCGGCCGCCCGGTCCAGCGCCTGGCGGGAGACCAGGTGCACCGCCGCGCCGCCGTCGGGACGCGCGGCCAGCGGCTCCAGCCGCACCGGCTCCCCCAGCGCCTGGGCCACCGCGGCGGCGTCGGCGGCCGGGTCGCCGGTCACCGCGACGCCGGCCAGGGCGGGCGCGTGCTTCCCGCGGACCACCTCCCCGGTGGCGTCGGCGACGACCGCCCACGCCCGGTCACCGCTCAGCCCGGACGGGCCGACGTCGGCCCGCTGCAACGCCGTCCCGGCGCAGCCGCGCACGGGGTAGACCGAGATGCCGACGACGGTGGCCACCCCGTCACGCTACGGCCGGGTCAGGCGGCGAGCGCCCCGCGTCGACGCAGCCGGCGGAGCTGGGACTCCAGGTAGGGCCGGGCCCTGCGCTGCCCACCGCGGACGGCGATCGCGGCGGCCAGGTCGGCGAGGACCCGGGCCAGCCGCGCCTCGTCGGCCGGCCAGCCGCGGCGCAGACACTCCTCCAGCCACTCGACCGGCGCGGTGTGCCCCCGCTCGCCGTTGCAGCGCCCGCAGGCGGCCACCTCGTTCTCCAGCCACGACGGGCCGCCCTTGACCCGTGGCACGACGTGCTCGGTGGTGGCGGGCACCTGCCCGGTGAGGGCGCGGCCGCACCAGATGCAGGTGGAGCCGTCCCGTTCCACGGCCGCCTCGAGGCGGGCGGCCCTGTCCAGTGCCATCCCCTCCATGGTGCGCCCGCACCGCGCCCGCGCGCCTGAGGGATCGGCCACTCAGTCGCGGCGGTGCCGCCCGGCCACGCGGTGCCGCCGCGGCACGACCGCCGCCATCAGCGCGCTCTGCCGGCGACGGCGCACGGCCCTGCGGAACCGCGCGCGGCCGGGGTCGACCCCCGGCGGGTACGCCGACCAGACGAGGTCCTGCGACGGCGGGTCCGGCACCGCGTCGTCGTCGCCCATCCGGTCCCGCAGGTGCGCCAGCACCCGGTCGGCGAGGCCGTCGTCGGCCAAGAGGACGTCCCACCGGTCCGGCTCGCGGCCCTCGGCGGCCAGCGCCTCGCCGATCCAGCCGAACACGGCCGGGCCGAAGGCCTGCAGCGCGAGGTCTCCGACGACGGCGTGCGCGGCGTCGACCGCCGTCCCGGCCTCCAACGCCACCTCGAGCTCCACGACGGCGCGCAGTGTGTAGGCGTCGGGCCCGGGCGTGGAGGTCACCGGCGCATCGTCGCAGCACGGCGGGTCCGCCACCGATGAGTGACCGGATCGGCCAGTGTCTGACCCTCCGAGACCCACCGACCCGGCCCGACAGCGGCCGACCGACCTCGCGAGGAGCACAGACATGGGCGTCATCCGGGTGCACGAGTTCACCACCGTCGACGGGGTCGTCGACGCGCCGATGTGGACGATGGACTACGGCTTCCCCGACGACCTGGCCGCCTCCATCGGCGCCCTGACCGCGCCGGCCACGGGCATCCTGCTCGGGCGCACCACCTTCGAGATGTTCGCCCCGGCGTGGTCGGCACGGACCGCGGAGGAGGACCCGGGCGCGCCGTTCTTCAACGACACGACCAAGTACGTCGTCTCCTCGACGCTGGCCGACGCCGAGGGCGTGTGGCGCAACTCCACGACCCTCGGCGGCTACGACGCCGGCCGCATCCGCGAGCTCAAGGCCGACCACGACCTCTACGTCAGCGGCAGCGCCACCCTGGTGCGCGCGCTGGTCGACGACGGCCTGGTCGACGAGCTGCACCTCTACGTCTACCCGGTCGCCGTCGGCTCGGGGATCCGGCTGTTCCCCGAGGGCCGGCCGCAGACCAAGCTGTCCCTGGCCGGCGTCGAGGCGCTGAGCAACGGGGTGGCACACCTGACCTACGGCCCCGCGGCCTGACGACCACCCCCGGCACGACAGAGGCCCGGGCCCCTCGCGGGGACCCGGGCCTCTCGTGCGGGTGGGCGATACTGGGTTCGAACCAGTGACCTCTTCGGTGTGAACGAAGCGCTCTACCACTGAGCCAATCGCCCGCTGCGCCGTCCATGATGCCAGACGGTCACCGCCAGAGCGGCACCCACCCCGGCACCCAGTCGGGCACGCCCATCACGTGCAGCACGACCACCAGGACGCCGTAGACGAAGGCCGCCGTCAGCGCGCCGATGCCCAGCCGCATCCAGACCGGCTGGCGGCCGAGCCAGTCGGTCCAGGCCTTGACGTTGCGCTTGGTGTACTCCAGCAGCCGCTCGGCCCAGGTGAACTCCGAGGCGAGGACGAACAGGCCGGCGATGACGGTGAGCCAGCCGGGGCCGGGCAGCGGGATGGTGACCAGGCCGACGGCGACGATCAGCCCGCCGACGATGCCCACGACGACGCGGTAGGCGTGGTCGAGCGAGCGGCGGGCGCCCAGGCGCCGCCGCCAGCCGGTGTCGGCGATCCGCTCGCGCAGGCTGTGGTGCCCGTCGCTCGCGTACTGCTCCCGCCGCTCCTCCGCGGTCGGTCGTGCCCTCCGCTCCCGAGGCGGCGGGGCCACCGTGTCCTGTCCGCTCAGCTGGTCACCTGCCCGCTCGCCACCACGTCCGTCGGTCCCGACGGCATCTGCCGACCGGGCTCGATGCTGATCGCGTAGGCCGCGTAGCCGTCCAGCCCGGTCGAGGCGGAGCCTACGGTCCGGAGGTCGGTCTGTGGGGAGACGACGTCGAAGGTGCCGAGCGCCACCGGCGTGTCCTCGGCCATCCCCCACACCACGTACACGCTGTCGCTGCTGTCGTTGACCCGCAGGCCGTCCGCGACGACCTGCAGCTGCCCCTCGCGGGCGACGACGGTGGCCACGTGCTCGCCGTCGCCGTCGCGGTAGACGGGCGCGATGGCCGCCCGGCCCGGCTGCAGCAGCGCGTCGAGGACCTCCGCCCGCTCGGTGGCGACCGCCTGCGCGTCGTCGCGGGCGGAGCTGAGCACGACGTTCCACGTCCCCAGCGCCAGGATCGCGGCCACGGCGGCGGCGACGAGGGCGTTGGGCAGCACCCGGCGCCACGCGGTCCGCGCGGCCGGGTCGGGCACCGGGACCGGGACCGGCGGCTCGTACCGGGGGAAGCCGGTGGCCGCGGGCACGTCGGTGCGCCGGCGCCCGCCGGACGCTGCAGTGGCGCCGGACGGCCGCGCGGCGGGGAGGTCGGCGGCGGGCTCGGCGGCGGGCTCGGCGCCGGGCGGGGGCGGCAGCTGCTCGGTCTGCTCGACGGCGGCGCGCAGCCGGTCGCGCAGCCCCTCGCTCGGCTCGGCCTGCGGCAGGTCGCCGGCCAGCGCCGCCATCACCTCGGAGGTCTCGGCGACGGTCCGGGTGCAGCGGGGGCAGCCAGGCAGGTGGGCGCCGAAGAGCGCCTCGTCCTCCGGCTCGAGCGCGTGCAGCGCCCAGCCGACGGCGAGCTCGTCGTAGGGCTCGTGGTCGTCGTGGCGGGGGTTCACCGGGCTCCTCCGTCGACCGCGGCGGGGCCGCTGAGCGCGCCGCCGGCGGTGCCCCCGGCGACGCCGCCGAGCTCCTCCTTGAGCCGGCGCATCCCGGCGAGCATGCGGGTCTTGACCGTGCCGAGCGGCGCGCGGGTCAGGGCGGCGACCTCGCGCTGGGTGTAGCCGCCGTAGTAGGCGAGGGTCAGCGCCTCGCGCTGGGCGTCGGGCAGCGTGCCGAGGGCGGTGCGCACCCGCTCGGCCACCAGCCGGGTCCAGGCGTCGTCCTCGACGTCGCGGGCGCTCGTGGGCGCGCTGAGCACGAGGTCGTCCTCGGCGCGGCCCTGACGGCGGCGGTGGGACTCCTCGCGGCGGACGGCGTCGACGGCCTTGTGGTGCACCATCGCCATCAGCCAGGACGCGAAGCTGCCGCGGGCGCCGTCGTAGGCGTACGGGTCGCGCCAGACGGTGAGGAAGACGTCCTGGACGACGTCCTCGGCGAGGGTGTCGTCGGAGAGGATCCGGCGGGCCAGCGAGAAAGCGGGCCGACGGAAGCGGTCGTAGAGGTCGTCGACGGCGCCCCGCTCGCCGGCGCGGACGCGGGCGATCAGGTCCGCGTCACCGGAGTCGCCCTCCGGACGTCGTGCCGGCCGCGTCACGGCTCCCATCGTCACACGTACCGTTCGCCACAGGGAGGCGTCACGGTTCACCACGCCGGGTAGTGCACCCCGTCGAGGCACCCGGACCGGTCGAGCAGACGGCCACCGGCGACCTCACCCCCGCACGGGCGACACGCCCGGAGACCGGTCGGCGCAACATCCGGCCGATCCGGTCGTTCTACGGAACATGGAACGAGGCGACATGGCACACCGCTCCTCCCCCGGGTACACCGTCCCCACGACGCTGTACCTGGTCGGGCCCACCTCCTGGACCGAGGTGCCCGCCGCCCTCTCCTACGCGGTGTCCGACCCGTTCGCGGTGCGGATCGGCTTCGGCGACGCCGGCGAGCCGGTCGACGACGGCATCACCTGGCTGCTGGGGCGTGAGCTGCTGGCCGCCGGGCTCGAGCGGCCGGCCGGCGACGGCGACGTGCGGATCTGGCCGGCGCGCACCAGTGGCGACGTCCTCTACCTGCACCTGCGCGCTCCCTCGGGCGAGGCGCTCTTCGAGCTGTCCCGCGCCACGGTGGCCGCCTTCCTGCAGCGCACCGAGGAGCTCGTGCCCTCCGGGCAGGAGACGGCAGCCCTCGACGTCGACGACGAGCTGGCCGCGCTGCTCTCCGGCGGCGGCGCCGACCCCGGGGCGCGCTGACCCCGCGGGGGGACCCCCCGTGAAACCCCCTGCAGAGGTCGGGTATCGTTCTCCCTGCACGACAGCGACACGGCAAGACAGCAGGACAGCAACGCGGACGTGGCTCAGTTGGTAGAGCATCACCTTGCCAAGGTGAGGGTCGCGGGTTCGAATCCCGTCGTCCGCTCGGGACCTCGGGCGCTGGTCGCGAGACCGGCGCCCGTGTGTGCGGTGGAGTGGCCGAGAGGCGAGGCAACGGCCTGCAAAGCCGTCTACACGGGTTCAAATCCCGTCTCCACCTCGCCTCCTCGCGAAGCGCGGTGGAGCGGGCCGGTCGGATGACCGGACTCGGGCGATTGGCTCAGTGGTAGAGCGCTACCTTGACACGGTAGAGGTCACTGGTTCGAACCCAGTATCGCCCACCAGCACGCAGAGCCCCGGACCCCAGCGGTCCGGGGCTCTCGTCATCTCCGGGGCCGCGTCCCCTGCCGCGGGGTCAGCCCCGCCCGCCTCCCGCCGGCGCCACGTGCTCGGCCCAGAAGCGCTCCACCTGACCGGCCAGGTCCTCGGGGGCGCCGCTGTTGTCCAGGACGACGTCGGCCACGGCCCGCCGCTGCTCGTCGGTGGCCTGGGCGGCGATGCGGGCCCGGGCGTCCTCCTCGGACAGCCCGCGCAGCCCCAGGCGCGCCACCCGCGTCTCCAGGTCGGCCTCGACGACGAGCACGAGGTCGTGCGCGCCGGCCTGGCCGGTCTCCACCAGCAGCGGCACGTCCTGCACGACGACGGCGTCGGCCGGGGCGGCGCCGATGAGCTCCTGCGCCCGGGCCCGCACCAGCGGGTGGACGATGCCGTCCAGCCGGGCCCGCGCCTCGGGGTCGGCGAAGACGATCGAGGCCAGCGCCGGACGGTCCAGCGCCCCCTCGGCGGTCAGCACGCCGGGCCCGAACGCCGCCACGACGGCGGCCAGCCCCGGCGTGCCGGGCTCGACGACCTCCCGGGCGATCCGGTCGGCGTCGACGACCAGCGCTCCCCGGGCGGCCAGCAGCGCCGCCACCGTGCTCTTCCCCGACCCGATCCCGCCGGTCAACCCGATGCGCAGCACGTACGGACGGTAACGAGCACGCGGACCGCGGTCACGGACGGGTAACACCTGCCCGTCCAGCACGGCGCGCCGCTCCAGTCACACGCGCCCCTCCTCTTAACGTCCGCCTCGTCGGTTCCCCATGGAGGGGGACGCAGCCAGAGAGGCAGGCACTGACGATGTCGCAGTCCCGTACCGCCGTCGTGACGGCCCCCGCCGGCCCCCGCACCCCGGGGCGGCACCGGGTGGAGCGTGCCGGCGGCATCCGGGTGGCCGACCTGCCTGCCGTCCGCGAGCGCCTCGCCCTGCAGTCGTCCACGCCCCTGCAGTCCGCGACGCCCTCGCGCCGCAGCGCCTTCCTGCGCTGGCTGCTCGACGCCGCCCCGGCCGGCCGCCACACCTGGCAGGCGCTGGCCGCCGCCGGTGGCCGCCCGCGCTCGGCGTTCGCGATCATCCTCAGCCTCTGAGCCCGGCGGCCCTCCCGCGCGGAGGGCCGTCACAGACCGGGTGCCCGCCCGGACGGGGACGGCGGGCGGGCACCCCTCCCCTGCGCCCGCCGGTGCGGTGCGCGCACGACAGAGGCCCAGGACCTCGCGGGTCCTGGGCCTCTGTCGTCGATCAGACCGTCAGCCGACGGTCAGCGGGTCACTCCCCGCCGGCGAGCTTCGCGCGCAGCGCGGCGAGCGCCTCGTCGCTGGCCAGCGTGCCGCCCGTGGCGGCCTCGGGGCCGGCCTCGACACCAGAGGTGTAGTTGCCCCCGGCAGCAGCCTCGGCGTCGGCCTCGCGGGCCGCGGCGATCTGCTTGCGGTGCGCCTCGAAGCGGGCCTGGGCCTCGGCGTACTGCCGCTCCCAGGTCTCGCGGGCCTCCTCGTAACCCTCGAGCCACTCGCCGGTGTCCGGGTCGAAGCCCTCGGGGTAGATGTAGTTGCCCTGCTCGTCGTAGGACGCGGCCATGCCGTAGGCGGCGGGGTCGAACTGCTCCTCGTCGCCGATGACGCCCTCGTTGGCCTGCTTGAGCGACAGCGAGATGCGACGGCGGTCGAGGTCGATGTCGATGACCTTGACGAGGATCTCGTCGCCGACCTGCACGACCTGCTCCGGGATCTCCACGTGGCGCTCGGCCAGCTCGGAGATGTGGACCAGGCCCTCGATGCCCTCGTCGACCCGGACGAACGCACCGAAGGGCACCAGCTTGGTGACCTTGCCCGGCACGACCTGGCCGATCTGGTGGGTGCGGGCGAACTGACGCCACGGGTCCTCCTGCGTCGCCTTCAGCGACAGGGAGACCCGCTCGCGGTCGAGGTCGACGTCGAGGACCTCGACGGTGACCTCCTGGCCCACCTCGACGACCTCGGAGGGGTGGTCGATGTGCTTCCAGGACAGCTCGGAGACGTGCACGAGGCCGTCCACGCCACCCAGGTCGACGAACGCGCCGAAGTTGACGATCGAGGAGACGACGCCGGTGCGCACCTGACCGCGGGCGAGCTTGTTGAGGAACTCGCTGCGGACCTCGGACTGCGTCTGCTCCAGCCACTGCCGGCGGGAGAGGACGACGTTGTTGCGGTTCTTGTCGAGCTCGATGATCTTCGCCTCGAGCTCGCGGCCCACGTAGGGCTGCAGGTCGCGGACGCGGCGCATCTCGACCAGCGAGGCGGGGAGGAACCCGCGCAGGCCGATGTCGAGGATGAGACCGCCCTTGACGACCTCGATGACGGTGCCGGTGACGACCTCGTCGGCTTCCTTCTTGGCCTCGATCGTGCCCCAGGCGCGCTCGTACTGGGCGCGCTTCTTGGACAGGATCAGCCGGCCCTCCTTGTCCTCCTTCTGGAGGACGAGGGCTTCCACCTCGTCGCCGACCTTGACGACCTCGTTGGGGTCGACGTCGTGCTTGATGGACAGCTCACGCGAGGGGATGACGCCCTCGGTCTTGTAGCCGATGTCCAGCAGCACCTCGTCCCGGTCGACCTTGACGATGACGCCTTCGACGATGTCGCCGTCGTTGAAGTACTTGATCGTCTGGTCGATCGCGGCGAGGAAGTCCTCGGCGGTGCCGATGTCGTTCACCGCGATCACGGGGGTGCTGTCAGGACGGACCTGGGTGGAGGTCATGTGGTCGAGTGCTCCGGACGGGGGGTGCGTAGGGACGGGGGTACCGCGGCCGGGTGACCGCGGGAGCGGGGAGAGCCGGCGCGCGCCGATCCCTTGCGGGTACAGCACTGACAGACCTCTGGCGCATTCCCATGGTACGGACGCGCGCGCACCCGGGTCCACCTGGGTGGGTGACCTCTGACGGGCACCCCCGGCGTGTCACGCTGGGCGTGTCATGACCCCGCCGCCCGAGCTCCCCCTCGGCCCCGACGGCTACCCCGCCGCCGGCGGCGTCGAGCGCCGGCCGGCCGGCACGGCGGAGTCCGCGCGCGCCAACCGCGGCTGGTGGGACGCCGCCGCACCGGCCTACCTCGCCGAGCACGGCGAGGACCTGGGCGACGTCGACTTCCTGTGGTGCCCGGAGGGTCTGCGCGAGGCCGACGCCCGCCTGCTGGGCGACGTCGCCGGCCGCCGGGTGCTCGAGGTCGGCTGCGGGTCGGCGCCGTGCGCGCGGTGGCTGCGCCGGGCCGGGGCCGACGTCGTGGCGCTGGACCTCTCCGGCGGGATGCTCGCCCGTGCCGCGGAGCTCAACCGGTCCACCGGCGTCGCGGTGCCGCTGCTCCAGGGCGACGTCGGCGCGCTGCCCCTGGCCGACGCCTCCGTCGACGTCGTCTGCTCGGCGTTCGGCGGGCTGCCGTTCGTGGCCGACATCGAGGGCGCACTGCGCGAGGTGGCGCGGGTGCTGCGCCCGGGCGGGCGGTTCGCCGCGTCGGTCAACCACCCGTTCCGCTGGCCGCTGCCGGACTCCCCCGACCCCGCGGACCTGCGGGTGGTCTCGTCCTACTTCGACCGGCGGCCGTACGTGGAGACCGACGGCGAGGGCCGGACCGTCTACGTCGAGCACCACCGCACGGTCGGCGACTGGGTGCGGGCCGTGGTCGGCGCGGGCCTGGTCCTCGACGACCTGGTGGAGCCGGAGTGGACGCCCGGCCGCACCCAGGAGTGGGGCCAGTGGTCCCCGGCCCGCGGCGCACTGGTGCCGGGGACGATGGTGCTGGTCGCCCACCGACCCTGAGGCTGCGGCGTCCCGGCCCGTGGTTCGTGCGCTCCGGACGTGGAGCAGGGCCGACCGGACCTGACGACTGCAGGGAAGTTGCCGTCCGGCGACCTGATCGGACAACAACTTCGCCGCAGTCGGGTCCGCATCCCGCGAGGACCCTGACCCTCCGGTCGAGGGTGAGGGTCTGCCTAGTGCGCCGCGGCGTCCCAGCTGGCGCCGAGACCGACCGACACCTCGAGCGGCACCGACAGCTGGGCGGCGCCGGACATCTCGCGGCGGACGAGGGTCTCCAGCGCCTCCCGCTCCCCCGGCGCCACCTCGAACACGAGCTCGTCGTGCACCTGCAGCAGCATCCGCGAGGCCAGCCCCTCGGCCGTGATCGCCCGCTCGACGCCGAGCATGGCGACCTTGATGACGTCGGCCGCCGAGCCCTGGATCGGGGCGTTGAGCGCCATCCGCTCGGCCATCTGACGCCGCTGCCCGTTGTCGCTGGTCAGGTCGGGCAGGTAGCGGCGGCGGCCCAGCGTCGTCTCGGTGTAGCCGGTCTGCCGCGCGTCGTCGACGACGCCGTCGAGGTACTCGCGGATCCCGCCGAAGCGCTCGAAGTAGGCGTGCATCTGCTCGCGCGCCTCCTCGGTGGAGATGCGCAGCTGCGCGGCCAGGCCGTAGGCGGACAGGCCGTAGGCCAGGCCGTAGCTCATCGCCTTGATCCGGCGGCGCATCTCCGGGTCGACCTGCTCGATGGGGATGTCGTAGGCCCGTGAGGCGACGAAGGAGTGCAGGTCCTCGCCGGAGGTGAACGCCTCGATCAGGCCGGCGTCCTCGGACAGGTGCGCCATGATCCGCATCTCGATCTGGCTGTAGTCCGCCGTCATCAGCGACTCGAACCCGGGCCCGACGACGAACGCCTGCCGGATGCGGCGGCCCTCGGCGGAGCGGATCGGGATGTTCTGCAGGTTCGGGTCGATCGAGGACAGCCGGCCGGTGGCGGCGATCGTCTGCTGGAACGTCGTGTGGATGCGGCCGGCGTCGTCGACCATCGGGATCAGTCCGTCGATGACGGTGCGCAGCCGGGTGACGTCGCGATGGCGCAGCAGGTGCTCGAGGAACGGGTGCCCGGTCGTGGCCAGCAGGCCGGTCAGCGCGTCGGCGTCGGTGGTGTACCCGCTCTTGATCTTCTTGGTCTTGGGCAGGCCGAGCTCGTCGAACAGCACCGCCTGCAGCTGCTTGGGCGAGCCGAGGTTGATCTCCTTGCCGATGACGGCGTAGGCCTCGGCGGCCGCGGCGGCCACGCCCTCGGCGAACTCGCGCTGCAGCTCGTGCAGCAGGTCGGTGTCGACGGCGATGCCGGTGCGCTCCATGCCGGCGAGCACGCGCGTCAGCGGCAGCTCGATCTCGCCGAGCAGGTGGTCACCGCCGCGCTGCCCGAGCACCTGCTCGAGGGCGTCGGAGAGGTCGTTGACCGCGACGGCCTTGAGCACGTCGGCGTGCGCGGCCTCGGCGGCGAGGTCGGCCTCGCTCGGCCCCAGCCCGTCGAGGGTCATCTGGCCCTCGGGCTCGGCGGCGTCCTTGAGCTCGCGCTTGAGGTAGCGCACCGACAGGTCGCCGAGGTCGAAGGAGCGCTGCCCCGGCGTCGCGAGGTAGGCCGCCAGCGCGGTGTCGCTGACCAGTCCCTGCAGGTCCCAGCCGCGCGCCCACACCGCGAGCAGCGGGCCCTTGACGTCGTGGGCGACCTTCTCGGTGGCCGGGTCGGCGAGCCAGTCGGCCAGCGCCTGCTCGTCGGCGACGTCGAGGTCGGGGCCGAGGTCGACGAAGACGGAGTGGTCGTCGGCGGCGGCCAGCGCCAGCCCGGTCAGCTCCCCGCTCCCCCGGCCCCACGTGCCGCGGAAGACCAGGCCGGTGCGGCCGGTGCGGGCGTGCGCGTCGAGCCACGCGGACAGCCCGCCGGCGGGGACGTCGTCGGCGGTGACGTCGAAGCCGCCCTCGACCTCGGGCTCGGCGCTGGTGAGCGTGGCGAACAGCCGGTCGCGCAGGACGCGGAACTGCAGGTTGTCGAAGAGGGTGTGCACCTCGTTGCGGTCCCAGGCGCGGACGGCGAGGTCCTGCGGGCCGAGCTCGAGGGCGACGGAGCGGTCGAGCTCGGTGAGCCGCCGGTTCTGCAGCACCGAGGACAGGTGCTCGCGCAGCTTCTCCCCGACCTTGCCCTTGACGGTGTCCACCCGGTCGACCAGCTCGTCGAGGGAGCCGTACTCGCGGACCCACTTGGCCGCGGTCTTCTCCCCCACGCTCGGGATGCTGGGGAGGTTGTCGCTGGGGTCGCCCCGCAGCGCGGCGAAGTCGGGGTACTGCCGGGGCGTCAGGCCGTACTTGGCCTCGACCTCCTCCGGCGTGAACCGGGTCAGGTCGGAGACGCCCTTGCGCGGGTAGAGCACGGTCACGTGCTCGTTGACCAGCTGCAGGGCGTCGCGGTCGCCGGTGCAGATGAGCACGTCCATGCCCTGCTCGACGGCCTGCACGGTCAGCGTGGCGATGACGTCGTCGGCCTCGTAGCCCGGCGCGGTGATCACCGGGATGTGCAGCGCGGCGAGCACCTCCTGGATGAGGCTGACCTGGCCGCGGAAGTCGGTGGGGCTCTCGCTGCGGTTGGCCTTGTACTCGGCGTAGATCTCGCTGCGGAAGGTCTGCCGGCCGACGTCGAAGGCGACGGCGAGGTGGCTGGGCTGCTCGTCGCGCAGCACGTTGATCAGCATCGACGTGAAGCCGTAGACGGCGTTGGTCGGCTGACCCGTCGTCGTGGAGAAGTTCTCCACCGGCAGGGCGAAGAAGGCGCGGTAGGCCAGGGAGTGCCCGTCGAGCAGCAGCAGCCGTGGCCGCGTCCCCGGGCTCGAGGGGGCGGTGGGCGCGGTGGTGGTGACCGGAGCGGACATCGCCGCCGATCCTAGGTCCGGGGGACGACCGTCCGAGGTCCGGCAGGCGACGGCGCCGCGGCGCTGGTTACCGTGCCGGGCGTGACCTCCGCTCCCCCGGACTGGCTGCCCCCGAGCGCGGCGAGCCCGCTCGACGACAAGCTGGGCATCACGATCGTCGACTACGACCCGAAGCGGCTCGTGGCGACCATGCCGGTGGAGGGCAACCAGCAGCCCTTCGGCCTCCTGCACGGCGGGGCGACCTGTTCGCTGGTGGAGACGATCGGCTCGTGGGCGGCGATGCTCAACGCCGGCCCGGGCAGGAAGGCCGTGGGCGTGGAGCTCAACGCCAGCTACCTGCGCGCGGCCACCTCCGGCACGGTCACCGCCGTCTGCACGCCGGCGCGCACCGGCCGCACCCTGTCGACGTTCCTCATCGAGGTCAGCGACGACCGCGGGCGGACGACCGCCACCGCGCGCCTGACCTGCGCGATCCTCCCGGCTTAAAGTAGGGACCCCGCTGCCCCCCACCGCTCGCACGCTCGCGGTGGGGCCCTGCAGCGAGGCCGGACTACCGGATGCCCACCGCGGGCAGGACCGGCGGCACCGGGCGCCGGCGCGGCAGCGGCCGGCGGGGCACCGGCACCCCGCCGCGCTGCCAGGCGGCCAGCGAGCGGGCAAGCGTCTCGCGCGGCACGATCCGGCGGGTCGTCAGCGGCGCGAAGCCCATCCGCGCGAAGAACCGCTGCCGCTCGGCCTCGTGCCCGCCGACCGCCGCGACGACGTGGTCGGCGCCGACCTCCGCGGCGTAGGCGGCCGAGGCCGCCAGCAGCGCAGCGCCGGTCCCGCGACGGCGGTGCTCGCGGTGCACGACCAGGTTGTCCACGGTGACCTGCGGGACGCCGAGCACCGCCGAGAGCGGGTCCAGGCCCAGGACGGCCAGGCCGACGACGACCTCTCCCGCGCTGGCCGCCGTCGCCGCGTTGGCGCCGGGCAGGACGGCGAGCACGACCCGGTGTGCGCTGTCGGCCAGCAGCCGGCGGAAGCCCGCCGCCGCGGCCGCGCCGGGCGTCTGACCGGTGAGGACGCCCTCCGCGTGCGCCTCGGCGCGGTGCTGGCGCACCAGCGCGAGGACGGCGGGCAGGTCGTCGGGTCGCGCCGTGCGCGTGACGACGCGGGACCGCTGGCCGGTTCCTGACACGGGAGCCCTCCCCTGGGACGGTGCCGCCGAGCGTGCACCCCGCGGCCCCGGCCACCACGCCGACGCGCCGGTCCTGGGACGGGAGTGATCACGACGACGGGTGGGTCGGCGTGTCGCGCTTCGGTCACAGTGCGGCGACGAGGGAACGGGGACGCAACACGCCTGGGTTACCGTCACGCCTCCTGCCCCCCGCAGTGCCGTCACGCACTGCGTCAGAGCACTGCCACGACCAGGGAGGTTGTGTGAGGCACCCGTCAGCCACTGCGGGGCGACCCGAGCCGCTCCGGAGCGCGATCCGCCCGGGCCCCGGGACCGTCGTCCGCGGGGTGCTGCTGCGGCTCGTCCTCGTCCTCGTCGCCGCCACCGGACTCGCCGTCCTCGTCCCCGGCGCCACCGCGAACGCCGTGGGCGAGACGATCGTCGGCACGCTGCAGACCGGCCGCAGCGGCCCGATCGAGGGCATCGAGGTCACGGTGACCACCGCCGCCGGCGACGAGGTCGACACCGTCGAGACCGACGAGGACGGCAAGTTCGCCATCGAGGTCCCCGGCGCCGGCCAGTACACCGTCACCATCGACGCCGACTCGCTCCCCGAGGGCGTCGTCATCACCGGCGAGGACAGCCGCACTGTCACCGTCGACCCGGGCCGCCGCCAGCCGGTGCAGTTCGGGCTCAACGACGGCACCCAGGGGGCCGGCAGCGGGAACGTCGAGGCGATCCAGCTGTTCGTCGACGGCCTCCGCTTCGGCCTCCTCATCGCCATCTGCGCGGTCGGACTGTCGCTGATCTTCGGCACCACCGGCCTGACCAACTTCGCCCACGGCGAGCTGGTCACCATCGGCGCGTTGTTCGCCTGGTGGGTCAACACCGGGCTCGGCGTGCCGATCATCCCGGCCGGGATCATCGCCATGATCGGCGGCGCGGCCTTCGGCGCGCTCAACGAACTGGGCCTCTGGCGGCCGCTGCGCCGCCGGGGCACGGGCCTGGTCGCGGCCCTGGTCGTGTCGATCGGCCTGTCGCTGCTGCTGCGCTACCTGATCCAGATCGTCTACGGCGGGTTCTCCAACCCCTACTCGGGCCTGGGCACCTCGCGCGCGGTCGACTACGGCCTGTTCCGGCTGACCAACCAGTCGCTGGTCTCGATCGTCATCTCGGTCGTCGTCCTCGTCCTGGTCGCCCTCATGCTGCAGCGCACCAAGATCGGCAAGGCGATGCGGGCGGTGTCGGACAACCGCGACCTCGCCGCCTCCTCGGGCATCAACGTCAACCGCGTCATCCTCGTCGTCTGGATGATGGGCGGCGGGCTCGCCGCGCTCGGCGGCGTCCTGCTCGGCCTGTCCGACCAGGTCCGCTGGGACATGGGCTTCCAGCTGCTGCTGCTCATGTTCGCCGGCGTCACCCTCGGCGGCCTGGGCACCGCCTACGGCGCCCTCGTGGGCAGCATCATCGTCGGCGTCTTCGTCCAGATGTCGACGCTGGTGATCCCGAACGACATCAAGTACGTCGGCGGGCTGCTGCTCCTCATCGTCATCCTCGTCATCCGGCCCCAGGGGATCCTGGGCAGCCGCGCACGGATCGGCTGAGCCATGGGCGACCTCCTCAACGCGTTCGCCGTCGCCGGCAAGTCGGCGCTCGGCTTCCAGGCGGTGTTCTTCGCACTGCTGGCCATCGGCCTCAACGTGCACTTCGGCTACACCGGCCTGCTGAACTTCGGGCAGATCGCCTTCGCGATGCTCGGCGGCTTCGGCATCGCCATCTCGGTGACCCAGTGGGGCTGGAACTTCTGGGTCGGCGTCCTGGTCGGCCTCGCCGCGTCCGTCGTCCTCGCCCTGCTGCTCGGTCTGCCGACCCTGCGGCTGCGGGCGGACTACCTGGCGATCGCCACGATCGCGGCGGCAGAGGGGCTACGACTGCTCTTCCGGTCGGTGTCGGCCAGCCCGGTCACCGGCGGCACCCGCGGGCTGGCCGCCTTCAACGGCGACTTCATCGCCCTGGCCCCGTGGGACACCAGCCGGCGTTACTCGGTGCTCGGGACCCGGTGGAGCGGCGGGGAGCTGTGGGTCGCGCTGGTCGGCTGGGTGCTCGTCGCCCTGATGTGCCTGCTGGTGTGGCTGCTCATGCGCAGCCCCTGGGGTCGTGTCCTCAAGGCCATCCGGGAGGACGAGGACGCCGTGCGCGCCCTCGGCAAGAACGTCTACCTGTACAAGATGCAGTCGCTGGTCCTCGGCGGCATGATCGGCGCTCTCGGTGGGATGGTCTACGTCGTGGCCACCGGCGCGGCGAACCCCGACCAGTTCCAGAACGCGAACACGTTCCTGGCCTACACCGCGCTGATCCTGGGCGGCGCCGCGCGCGTGCTCGGGCCCGTCGTCGGCGCGATCATCCTGCTGTTCGTGGTGCAGTTCGCCGACACCGCCCTGCGCGCACTGATCGAGAACGGGATCATCCCGGGCGAGCTGCTGTCGTCCACGGACGTCGCGCAGATCCGGTTCGTCCTGGTGGGGCTCGGCCTGATGCTGCTGCTCGTCTTCCGCCCGCAGGGCATCTTCGGCGACCGACGAGAGGTGATGCTCGATGCCCGCTGACAACCTGCCCCCGGGCGCCCACGCGGCGTCCCTGGACAAGAACACCGGTACGGGCACCCGACCCGGCGGCGGCGTCCCGCAGCGGCTGGCGCAGGCCGCGCTGCGGGACGTCCCGTGGGAGATCGGCGTCGCCAAGCCGGACCCGGCGATCGTCGTGGAGAACGTCACCCGCACCTTCGGCGGCCTCACCGCGGTGTCGGTCGACCACCTCGAGGTCCAGCGCGGCGGGATCACCGGTCTGATCGGGCCCAACGGCGCCGGCAAGACGACGCTGTTCAACCTGCTCACCGGGTTCGACCAGCCCAACACCGGCACCTGGAGCTACAACGGCAAGCCACTGGGCAAGCTCGCGCCGCACCAGGTGGCCCGCCTCGGCGTCGTCCGGACCTTCCAGTTGACCAAGGCGCTGTCGCGGCTCACCGTCCTGCAGAACATGCTGCTCGGTGCGCAGGGCCAGCGCGGTGAGAGCTTCCTGCGGGCGCTGGTGCCCGGTACCTGGCGCGCGCAGGAGAAGGCGAACACCGAGAAGGCGATGGACCTGCTGCGGCGGTTCAAGCTCGACGCCAAGAAGGACGAGTTCGCCGGCACCCTCTCCGGTGGTCAGCGCAAGCTGCTGGAGATGGCGCGCGCGCTGATGAGCGACCCGCAGGTGGTCATGCTCGACGAGCCGATGGCCGGGGTGAACCCCGCCCTGACGCAGAGCCTGCTCGGGCACGTCAAGGACCTCCGCGAGGAGGGCATGACGGTGATCTTCGTCGAGCACGACATGGACGTCGTCCGCGACATCAGCGACTGGGTGGTCGTCATGGCGGCCGGCCGCGTCATCGCGGAGGGCCCGCCGGAGTCCATCAGCCAGAACCAGGCCGTCGTCGACGCCTACCTCGGCGCGCACCACGACGCGCCGCTGACCGTCGAGGAGGAGGACCAGGTCCTCGCCCAGGCGGGGGCGGCCATCGCGCAGGAGGAGCACGGCGGCGGCGAGGTGCTGGGGACCGACAGCACGACCGGGAGGACCGAGCGATGAGCGAGCCGCTGTTCGAGGTCGACGAGTCCGGCGAGGACCTCACCCGCGCCGCCGAGGCCTCCTCCGGCACCGCGGAGCTCTCGCCGGCGGAGAAGGCCGCCACCCGCGAGGAGCACCTGCGCCTGGCCGAGGGCGCGCTCGTGCGCGCCGACGACCTGGTCGCCGGCTACGTCCCGGGCGTCAACATCCTGCGGGGCTGCGACTTCTACCTGCAGGAGGGCGAGCTCGTCGGCATCATCGGCCCGAACGGGGCCGGCAAGTCGACGCTGCTCAAGGCGCTGTTCGGCCTCATCCCGGTGCGCTCGGGCGGGGTGCGGCTGCGCGGTGAGGACATCACGTCCGCGCCCGCGCACCGGCTGGTCTCCCTGGGCGTCGGGTACGTCCCGCAGAACAACAACGTGTTCCCCTCGCTCACCATCGAGGAGAACATGCAGATGGGCGTCTACCTGCGGTCGAAGACCTTCAAGGAGCGCTTCGACTACGTCGTCGACCTGTTCCCGCTGCTCGGCGAGCGGCGCAAGGGCAAGGCCGGCTCGCTGTCCGGCGGCGAGCGGCAGATGGTCGCCATGGGCCGGGCGCTGATGATGGACCCGTCGGTGCTGCTGCTCGACGAGCCCTCGGCCGGCCTGTCGCCGGCCTACCAGGACGAGGTGTTCATCCGCTGCCGGCGGATCAACGCCACCGGCGTCTCGATCATCATGGTCGAGCAGAACGCCCGTCGCTGCCTGCAGATCTGCGACCGCGGGTACGTGCTCGACCAGGGCCGCAACGCCTACACCGACACCGGCCGGTCGCTCATGACCGACCCGAAGGTCATCGAGCTGTACCTGGGGACCCTCGCCAAGGCCCAGTGACCGCCTGAGCACCGCCTGACCGAGGCCGGCGTCCCCCCGGGGGCGCCGGCCTCTGTCGTGGGTACCCCCGGGTCGTGAACTGGACCTGGGACCTGCGGGCCACCGACGGCGGGATGAACGGCCTGGACTTCTGCCGGGCACTGACGGCCGGCGGCTTCTCCCGCGTGCTCGTGCACGCCGCCCCCGCGCGCCTGACCGTGCGCGTCACCGCCGACGACGACACCGTCGTGGCCCGCGGGGAGGCCGACCGCGACGGCGACTACTCCCCCGTCACCCTGCTCGAGCTGGCCGGCGGCGGCCTGCGCCGCACGGAGGTGTGGCCGGACGAGAGCCACGTCGGCCTGCCGGTGCTGCTGCCCGGCGGTGAGGTCGGCGTGCTGCTGCGCTGGGAACACGCGCCCGACCGGAGCTGGTGGCGGTGGGCCGTCGAGTTCTCCAACCACCGGGGCCGCCCGGCCGACTGGGCTCCGGAGGGCCAGGTCCTGCGGCGCTGAGCACGACAGCGGCCCGGCACCCCGTGAGGGGTACCGGGCCGCTGCCGGGGTGGTGCCTACATCAACGCCGTTCTGTCACGGCGCCTCGCGAGCTCAGCGCTGCGAGCCGATGCCGTTCTCGTTCAGACCCTGGATGATCCGCGAGGACTCCTCGAACCCGATGACGACGATGCCGTCGGGGTTGAGCTCCACCATGCGCTGGACCTCGGAGTCGAAGTTCGCGGCGTTCGGGTCGTAGGTGATGCTCACGACCTGGTCCTCGGAGAGACCACCGGCGAGGAGGTTCTCGACGGTGTTCTCGGCCAGCCCGGTGCCGTACGGGTCGTTGCGGGCGAGGATGCCGATGGTGTTGTTGCCGTCCTCGGCGATCAGGTCGGCGAGGGCGCGGGCCTGCAGGACGTCCGGCGGGGCCGTGCGGAAGTACAGACCGTTGTCGTTGTAGGTCGTGAACTGGTCCGACGTGTTGGCCGGGCTGATCTGCATGACACCGGCACCGGTGATCCGGTCGATGACGTTGAGGCTCACGCCCGAGGACGCGGCACCGACGATCGCGTTGACGCCGGCCTGCAGGAGGCGGTCGACGGTCTGCGTGGCGGTGTCGGTCGTGGCGTCGCCCGAGTCACCCTCCTCGAGGCGGACGTCCTGACCGAGGACACCCCCGGCGGTGTTGATGTCCTGGACGGCGAGCTTGGCGCCGGCCACCTCGGGGGGGCCGAGGAAGGCGAGGTCACCGGTCAGCGGCAGCAGCGTGCCGATGACCAGCGGCTCCGGGCTGGTGGTGCCGGGGGCCGCGGGCGCCGGGCCCTCGTCGGTGGTGGCGTTGGCCTCGTCGCCCGCGAGCACGAACTCCGTCTGCCCGTCGTCGATGACGTTGTCGTCACCGAACTGCAGGATGCCGAAGCTCGCCGCGGCCGGCTCACCGGCGTCGACGAAGGCCAGCGGGCCGCTGCGGCCGTCGTAGTCGGGGTTGCCCCCGGCGTTGACGATGTCGAGGCAGGCCTGGAAGGTGTCGCACTTCTCGCCGCCGGTGGTGACACCGTTGACGTAGGCCTTGAAGACGTTGGCGTCGTTGGTGCCGGCGAGCTGCGCGGCCAGCGCGGTGATCACGACGGCGTCGTAGGTCTCGCCGGCGTAGTTGAAGGTGTTCCCCAGGTTGGGGTCGACCTGCAGCAGCTGGTCACGGAAGTCACCCGCCAGCTCGGTGAGGGGCGTGGTGCCGCTCATCCCGGCGAGGGCGCCCTCCTCCTCGAAGTCGTCGCCGAGGGTGGAGCCCATGTTGCCGTCGGTGCCGTAGATGTTGACCTGCTTCTCGCCGCCGCCCGAGGCAGCGTCGCCGCCCGAGCCACTGCCGCTGTCGTCGCCGCCACCGCAGGCGGTGAGAGCGACGAGCGCGGCGGAGGTGACGGCGATGCTGCGGGCGTAGGTACGCGTGCGCATCCAGCAACTCCCAGTTGTCGTACGTCGGTCCGGCGGGCCCCGGGCGTGCCGGGGCCCCGTCAGTCCGCAGAACGTAACTGCTGGGTGCGGGGATGGATGCGGGTCGAGTTAGACCGTGATGGGGTCGTGACCTCGACTGTTCCGGTCCTGTTACGCGTTCCCCCGGGAGGGTGCACCGTCCGCGGGAGCCCCGTCCGTGGCCAGGATCCTCTCGGCGAGGGCCTTCATCGACGTCCGCTCGTTCATGGCGGTGCGCTGGATCCAGCGGAACGCCTCGGCCTCGGTCATCCCCTGGTCGGCCATGAGCCGGCCCTTGGCCTTCTCGACGACCTTGCGGGCCTCGAGGCGCTCCTCGAGCGTCCGGACCTCGCCGTCGAGCGCGGCCATCTCGGTGAAGCGGGCGCGGGCGACCTCGATGGCCGGCACGAGGTCGTTCTTGGAGAACGGCTTGACCAGGTAGGCCATGGCGCCGGCGTCGCGGGCCCGCTCGACCAGCTCGCGCTGGCTGAAGGCGGTGAGCACGATGACCGGGGCGATCCGGTCCGAGGCGATCTGCTCGGCGGCGGCCAGCCCGTCGAGGACCGGCATCTGGATGTCGAGGATGACCAGGTCGGGCGTCAGCTCGCGCGCGCGGTCGACGGCGGTCTGCCCGTCGCCCGCCTCGGCGACGACGACGTACCCCTCCTCCTCCAGCATCTCCTTGAGGTCGAGGCGGATCAGTGCCTCGTCCTCGGCGATGAGGACCCGGGTCGGCTCGCTGCTCACGCGGTGGAGCCTAGCGACGACGGCTGGGAGCGGCCGCCCGGTTAGGCTGGCCGGGCCGTGACCTCGGTCGCGGCGCCGGGCCCCCGTACCCCAATCGGCAGAGGGAGCGGATTCAAAACCCGCGCAGTGTGCGTTCGAGTCGCACCGGGGGCACTCCGACATCGCGATCCTCCGGATCGCACCGCGGCCACGTGCCGTCCCCGGCCGGGCGGAGCCCTGCGGCCGAGTCCTCCTCGGGGGACCCTCCGGGCCCCCACTCGTCGGACGACACCGCGGCCAGGTGCCGTCCCCGACCTGCGCTGAGCCCTTACCGGCCCTCGTCGCGGAGACCTCCGGCCCCCACTCCTCGGACCGCCTCGCAGGGCCGCTCACCCGATCGCCGTCCCGAGTCGCCGCGTCGGGGTCCGGTCGCCACCGCATACGGTGATCGGCGTGAGCGAGCCCGTGCCCCACATGACGCCCGAGCAGTTCCGGCAGCACGGTCACGAGGTGGTCGACTGGATCGCCGACTACTGGTCGCGGATCGAGTCCTTCCCCGTCCGCTCGCGGGTCTCCCCCGGTGACGTCCGCGCCGCGCTGCCGCCGTCGGCGCCCGAGCAGGCCGAGCCCTTCTCCGCCGTCCTCGCCGACCTCGACCGGGTCGTGCTGCCCGGCGTCACGCACTGGCAGCACCCGGGCTTCCTCGCCTACTTCCCCGCCAACACCTCCGGCCCGTCGGTCCTCGGCGACCTCCTCTCGGCCGGCCTCGGCGTCCAGGGCATGTCCTGGGTGACCAGCCCGGCGGCCACCGAGCTCGAGCAGCACGTCATGGACTGGCTGGCCGAGCTGCTCGGGCTGCCCGCGGCCTTCCGCTCCACCGGCACTGGCGGCGGGGTCGTGCAGGACTCCAGCTCGGGGGCGAACCTGGTCGCCCTGCTCGCGGCCCTGCACCGGGCCAGCGGCGGGGCCACCGTGCGGAACGGCGTGCTGCCGGAGGAGTACACGGTCTACGTCTCGTCGGAGACGCACTCGTCCATGGAGAAGGCGGTCCGCATCGCCGGCCTGGGCACCGACGCCGTCCGGATCGTCGAGGTCGACGGCGACCTCGCCATGCGCCCGGCCGCTCTGGCGGCCCGGCTGGAGCGCGACACCGCCCGCGGGTACCGGCCGGTGCTCGTGTGCGCCACGGTCGGGACGACGTCGACCACCGCGATCGACCCCCTGGCCGAGATCGGGCCGATCTGCCGGCGGTACGGCGCCTGGCTGCACGTGGACGCCGCCTACGCGGGGGTGAGCGCCGTCGCCCCGGAGCTGCGGGCCCTGCAGGCCGGCGTCGAGGAGGCCGACAGCTACACCACCGACGCGCACAAGTGGCTGCTCACCGGCTTCGACGCCACGTTGTTCTGGGTCGCCGACCGCGCGGCGCTGACCGGGGCCCTGGCGATCCTCCCCGAGTACCTGCGCAACGCCGCCACCGACGCCGGGGCGGTCGTCGACTACCGCGACTGGCAGGTCGAGCTCGGGCGCCGCTTCCGCGCGCTCAAGCTGTGGGCGGTGCTGCGCTGGTACGGCGCCGAGGGGCTGCGCGCGCACGTCCGCTCCGGGGTCGCGCTGGCCGCGGAGCTGGCCGGCTGGGCCGACGCCGACGACCGTTTCGACGTCGCCACCCCGCACCCGCTGTCGCTGGTGTGCCTGAAGCCGCGGTGGCCGGCCGACGTGGACGCCGACGTCGCCACCATGACGCTGCTCGAGCGGCTCAACGACGGCGGCGAGGTCTACCTGACCCACACCACCGTGCGCGGCTCGGTGGTGCTGCGGGTGGCGATCGGCGCGCCGACGACGACGCTGGCGCACGTCGAGCGGGCGTGGGCGCTGCTGTGCGAGGGCCACGACTGGCTGGCGGCCGACTTCGCCGAGCAGGCCGCCGAGCGGGCCCGGGCCGAGGCCGAGCGCAAGGAGGCCGAGCGCCGGGCGGCCGAGGAGGAGGCTGCGCGGCGCCACGCGCAGGAGCAGGAGGCCGCCGAGCAGGCCGAGCCCGCCGGGACCGACGCCGGGACCGACGCCGAGGCGGTGCCGGCTACTCCCCCAGTGACCGGATGAGCCCCTCCTGGGCCACCGTGGCCACGTGCCGGCCGTCAGCGGTCCAGATGCTGCCGAAGCACAGTGCGCGGCCCTCGGAGGCGGCCGGGCTGTCGGTCTCGTAGAGGAACCACTCGTCGGCGCGGACCGGCGCGTGGAACCAGATGGCGTGGTCGAGGCTGGCGCCGACGTAGCGCCCGCCCCACCCGCCGCCGACCCGGGCCAGCCCGGCCGACAGCAGCGTCAGGTCGCTGACGAACGTGAGTGCCGCGGCGTGCACCCCGGCGTCGTCGGGGAGCCTCCCGGCCACCCGGAACCACGCGTGCGACTGCGTGTGCGGCGGGGACTTGGGCTCGGGGGCGAAGGGGTTCACCAGCGGCCGCTGCTCCACCGCCCGGCTGATCTCCAGCGCCGGGGCGGCCAGCTCGCCGTGGCCGGCGGCGTGGTCGGCCAGGGTGCGCAGCTCCTCGGGCCCGGGCACCTCCGGCATGGGCCGGGAGTGCGCCACGTGGGCCGGCTCGCCGGCGTGGTAGTCCGCCGTCAGCGCGAAGACGGCGACGTCCTCGCCGCGGCGCTGCTGACACGCGATGACCCGGCGAGTGGAGAAGGACCGGCCGTCGCGGATGCGCTCGACGGTGTAGCGCAGTTCCTCGTTCGGGTCGCCGGGCCGCAGGAAGTACGAGTGCAGGGAGTGCACGCCGCGGCCGTCGGGCACCGTCCGGGTGGCCGCCACGAGCGCCTGCCCGGCCACCTGCCCGCCGAAGATGCGCTGCAGCCTCGTCGTGGGGGTCTGCCCGACGAAGACGCCCGGCGAGCGCTCCTCGAGGTCCAGGACGCCCATGAGGGCGGCGGCCTGGGTCTCCCCCGCGGTCACGAGTCCGTGCCGACTTCGTGCACCCGGATCAGGTTGGTCGAGCCCACCGTGTTCGGCGGGCTGCCGGCGACGACGACGACGCGGTCGCCCACCTTGAGCCGGCCGATCGACAGCAGCGAGAAGTCCACCTGCTCGACCATGTCGTCGGTGTGCTCCACCGAGGGCACCAGGAACGTCTCCACGCCCCAGGACAGCGCCAGCAGGCTGCGCACCCGGCCGTCGACGGTGAAGGCCAGCAGCGGCTGGCGCGGGTGCAGCGCGGCCAGGCGGCGGGCGGTCTCGCCGGTCTGCGTGAAGGTGCACAGCGCCTTGACCTCGAGCGCCTCGCCGATGTCCTTGGCCGCGCGCACGATCGCGCCCGAGCGGGAGCGGGAGCGGCGCACCAGGTCCGGCACCCGGACGTCGTCGCTCTCGACGGCGTCGATGATCCGCTCCATCGTGCGCACCGCCGCGATCGGGAAGCGGCCGACCGAGGTCTCGCCCGACAGCATCACCGCGTCCGCGCCGTCGAGGACGGCGTTGGCGACGTCGGAGGCCTCGGCGCGGGTGGGCCGGGAGTTGGTGATCATCGACTCGAGCATCTGGGTGGCCACGATGACCGGCTTGTTGCGCTCGCGGGCGGCCTGCACGGCGCGCTTCTGCACCAGGGGGACCTGCTCCAGCGGCAGCTCCACGCCGAGGTCACCGCGGGCCACCATGACGCCGTCGAAGGCCTCCACGATGGCCTCCAGGTTGGCGACCGCCTCGGGCTTCTCCAGCTTGGCGATGACCGGGAGGAAGACGTCCTCCTGCCGCATGATGTCGCGCACCAGCTCGACGTCGGCCGGCGAGCGGACGAACGACAGCGCGATGAAGTCGACCGACAGGTGCAGGGCGAAGCGCAGGTCCTCCTCGTCCTTCTCCGACAGAGCGGGGACGCTGACGGCCACGCCGGGCAGCGACAGGCCCTTGTTGTTGGAGACCTCGCCGCCCTCGACGACCAAACAGAAGACGTCGGGGCCCTCGACGGCGACGACGGAGAGCGCGAGCTTGCCGTCGTCGACGAGGAGGCGGTCGCCCACGCGGGCGTCGCTGGCCAGGCCCTTGTAGGTGGTGGACACGCGCTCGGCAGTGCCCGGCACGTCCTCGACGGTGATGCAGACCCGGCTGCCGGTGGCCCAGTGGACGGGGCCGTCGGCGAAGGTGCCGAGGCGGATCTTGGGGCCCTGCAGGTCGGCCAGGACGGCGACGGCGTGCCCGGTCTTGTCGGAGGCCTGGCGCACGTTGACGTAGGCGGCCTCGTGGTCGGCGTGCGACCCGTGGCTGAAGTTGAGCCGGGCGACGTCCATCCCCGACTCGACCAGGGCCGTGATCTGCTCGAGCGAGCTGGTGGCCGGACCCAGGGTGCAGACGATCTTCGCGCGGCGGGACATGGGAAGAACGCTAGTGGGCTGCCCTCTTCCGGTACGGACAGGGGCCGGGTCCCGCGGGTGTCGCGGGACCCGGCCCCCGGCCGGACGGAGGAGGACCGCCGTGTTACCGCAGGGCGACCGCCGTCGGGGTGACCGGGCGCGGCAGCATGGAGCTGCCGGTCAGGTACGTGTCGACGGCGCCGGCGGCCGCGCGGCCCTCGGCGATGGCCCACACGATCAGCGACTGGCCGCGGCCGGCGTCCCCGGCGACGAACACGCCGGGCACGGTGGTCATCCACTCGTCGTCGCGGGCGACGTTGCCGCGCCCGTCGACCTCGACGCCGAGCGCCTCGACCAGGCCCTCGCGCTGCACGCCGGTGAAGCCCATGGCCAGCAGGACCAGCTGGGCGGGGAGCTCGCGCTCGGTGCCCTCGATCTTCTGGAACCGGCCGTCGACCCGCTCGACCTCGTGGATGACCAGGGCGCGCACGCGGCCCTCGTCGTCGCCGAGGAAGCGCTCGGTGTTGACCGAGTACAGCCGCTCCCCGCCCTCCTCGTGGGCCGAGGAGACCCGCATGATCATCGGGTAGGTCGGCCAGGGGTTGCCCTCGGACCGCTTGTCCGGCGGCGCCGGCATGATCTCCAGCTGGGTGACCGAGCGGGCGCCCTGGCGGTGCGAGGTGCCCAGGCAGTCCGCGCCGGTGTCGCCGCCGCCGATGATGACGACGTCCTTGCCGCGGGCGGTGATCGGCGGGTCGTCGAGCTCGCCGAGCGCCTGCCGGTTGCCGAAGGGCAGGAACTCCATGGCCAGGTGGATGCCCTCGAGTTCCCGTCCGGGGGCAGGCAGGTCGCGGCCGATGGTCGAGCCCGCGGCGATGACGACGGCGTCGTACTCGCCGCGCAGCTGCTCGGCCGACAGGTCGGCCTCGCCGGAGCCGCCGACCTCGACGCCGGTGACGAAGCGGGTGCCCTCGGCGCGCATCTGGTCCAGCCGCCGGTCGAGGACGGCCTTCTCCATCTTGAACTCGGGGATGCCGTAGCGGAGCAGCCCGCCGACCCTGTCGGCCCGCTCGAAGACGGTCACGTCGTGCCCGGCGCGGGTGAGCTGCTGGGCGGCGGCCAGGCCCGCGGGGCCGGACCCGACGACGGCGACCTTCCTGCCCGTGCGCTCGGCCGGGGTCTGCGGCTCGACGTAACCGTGCTCGAAGGCCTGGTCGATGATCTCCCACTCGATCTGCTTGATCGTGACCGGGGAGTCCTGCAGGTTCAGCACGCAGGCGCCCTCGCACGGCGCCGGGCACAGCTTCCCGGTGAACTCCGGGAAGTTGTTGGTCGCGTGCAGCCGCTCGATGGCGTCGCGCCAGTCGTCGCGGCGGGCCAGGTCGTTCCACTCCGGGATCAGGTTGCCCAGCGGGCAGCCGTGGTGGCAGAAGGGGATGCCACAGTCCATGCACCGCGCGGCCTGCTGGCGCAGCGCGGCGACCGGGTAGACGCCGTCCTCACCGTTCTGCCGGGTGAGGTAGACGTCCTTCCAGTCCAGGATCCGGACGTCGACCGGCCGCCGCGGCGGCATGGCCCGCTCGTACTTCAGGAACCCCGTGGAGTCAGCCACGTGCGGCCTCCATCACTGCTCGATCGACATCGGTGCCGGCGGCCTCGGCGGCGCGCCGCGCCTCCAGGGCGCGACGGTAGTCGCGCGGCATGATCACGCTGAACTGCTCGGACCAGCGACCCCAGTCGGCCAGCAGCGCGGTGGCCACCGGCGACTCGGTCTCGGCGGCGTAGCGCACGAGCACGTCCCGCAGCCACTGCGCGGACTCCCCGTCCAGCGACTCGACGTCGACCATCTCGGGGTTGACCCGGTGCCGGGCGAGGTCGAGGACGTACCCGACGCCGCCGGACATGCCGGCCGCGACGTTGCGGCCCGTGGGCCCGAGGATGACGGCGCGGCCGCCGGTCATGTACTCCAGCGCGTGGTCACCGACGCCCTCGACGACGGCGAGCGCCCCGGAGTTGCGGACGCAGAACCGCTCGCCGACCCGCCCCCGCAGGAAGATCTCCCCGCTGGTGGCGCCGTAGCCGATGACGTTGCCGGCGATGACGTTGTCCTCGGCGGCGAAGGTCGCCTCCCGCGCCGGGCGGACGACGATCCGCCCGCCGGAGAGGCCCTTGCCGACGTAGTCGTTGGCGTCGCCGAGCAGCCGCATGGTCATTCCGCGCGGGACGAAGGCGCCGAAGGACTGCCCGGCCGACCCGGTGAAGGTCAGGTCGATCGTGCCGTCGGGCAGGCCCTCGCCGCCGAAGCGGCGGGTGACCATCGAGCCCAGCATCGTGCCGACGGTGCGGTTGACGTTGCGCACCGGCAGCTCGAGGGTGACCGGCCGCGCGTCGAGCAGCGCGCCCTCGCACAGCTGGATGAGCGTCTGGTCCAGGGCGACGTCGAGGCCGTGGTCCTGCGTGCGCACCGCGCGGCGCGGGGTGCCCTCGGGCAGCTCCGGCAGCGCGAGCATCTTCGACAGGTCCAGCCCGCGGGCCTTCCAGTGGTCGACCGCCTGGCGGGTGTCGAGCAGCTCGACGTGGCCGATGGCCTCCTCGACCGAGCGGAAGCCCAGCTCCGCCAGGTACTGCCGCACCTGCTCGGCGAGGAACTCGAAGAAGGTGACGACGAACTCCGGCCGGCCGGTGAACCGCTTGCGCAGCTCCGGGTTCTGCGTGGCCACGCCGACCGGGCAGGTGTCGAGGTGGCAGACCCGCATCATGATGCAGCCGGAGACGACCAGCGGAGCGGTGGCGAAGCCGTACTCCTCGGCGCCGAGCAGCATCGCGACGATCACGTCGCGGCCGGTCTTCATCTGACCGTCGACCTGGACCACGATCCGGTCGCGCAGCCCGTTGGCCAGCAGCGTCTGCTGCGTCTCGGCGAGGCCCAGCTCCCAGGGGGAGCCGGCGTGCTTGAGCGAGGTCAGCGGCGCGGCACCGGTGCCGCCGTCGTGCCCGGAGATGAGCACGACGTCGGCGTGCGCCTTGCTGACGCCGGCCGCGACCGTCCCGACGCCGACCTCGGCGACCAGCTTGACGTTGACCCGCGCCTCGTTGTTGGCGTTCTTCAGGTCGTGGATCAGCTGCTTGAGGTCCTCGATCGAGTAGATGTCGTGGTGCGGCGGCGGGCTGATCAGGCCGACGCCCGGCGTCGAGTGCCGGGTGCGGGCCACCCACGGGTAGACCTTGCCGCCGGGCAGCTGGCCGCCCTCGCCGGGCTTGGCGCCCTGCGCCATCTTGATCTGGATGTCGTCGGCGTTGACCAGGTACTCGCTGGTGACGCCGAAGCGGCCGCTGGCCACCTGCTTGATCGCCGAGCGGCGCAGGTCACCGTTGGGGTCGGGCACGTACCGGTCGGGGTCCTCGCCGCCCTCACCGGTGTTGGACCGCCCGCCGAGGCGGTTCATCGCGATGGCGAGGGTCTCGTGCGCCTCCTGCGAGATGGAGCCGTAGCTCATCGCGCCGGTCTGGAAGCGCTTGACGATCTCGCTGACCGGCTCGACCTCCTCGATCGGTACCGGGGGCCGCTCGCCGGTCCTGATGCGGAACAGCCCGCGCAGCGTCGCGGCCTCCTCCGACATCTCGTCGACGGTGCGGGTGTAGCGCTCGAAGACCTCGTACTGCCGGGAGCGGGTGGAGTGCTGGAGGAGGAACACCGTCTCGGGGTTGAACAGGTGCACCTCGCCCTCGCGGCGCCACTGGTACTCCCCGCCGGTCTCCAGCCGGCGGTGCGCCCGCTCGGTGGGGTTCTCCGGGTAGGCGCGCCGGTGCCGCATGGCGACCTCCTCGGCGAGGACGTCCATGCCGACGCCGCCGAGCGGACAGGAGGTGCCGGTGAAGTACTCGTCGACGACGTCCTGGGACAGGCCGACGGCCTCGAAGATCTGCGCCATCGTGTACGAGCCGACGGTGCTGATGCCCATCTTGCTCATGACCTTGAGGACGCCCTTGCCGAGCGCCTTGACGACGTTGCGCACGGCCTGCGCGGGCTGCACGCCGGTGAGGACGCCGTCGCGGATGAGGTCCTCGATGGACTCGAAGGCCAGGTAGGGGTTGACCGCGGCCGCGCCGTAGCCGAGCAGCAGCGCGACGTGGTGCACCTCGCGGCAGTCGCCGGACTCGACGACGAGGCCGACCTCCATGCGGGTCCGCTCGCGTACCAGGTGATGGTGGACGGCGGCGGTCATGAGCAGCGACGGGATCGGGGCGCGCTTCTCGTCGCAGTCGCGGTCGGAGAGCACGATGACCCGCGCGCCGGCGGCGATGGCCTTGCTGACCTTGGTCCGCAGGTCCTCGACGGCCTGCACCAGCGCCGGGCCGCCACCGGTGACGTCGTAGTGGCCGGTGATCCGGACGGCGGCGAAACCGGGCAGGTCGCCGTCGTCGTCGATGTGCAGGATCTTGGCCAGCTCGTCGTTGTCGATGACCGGGAAGGGCAGGAACACCTGCCGGCAGGACGCCGGGGTGGCCGAGAGCAGGTTCTGCTCCGGGCCGAAGGTGCGCCCGAGGCTGGTCACCAGCTCCTCGCGGATGGCGTCCAGCGGCGGGTTGGTCACCTGGGCGAACAGCTGCTGGAAGTAGTCGTAGAGCTGCCGCGACCGGTCCGACAGCGCCGCGATCGGGGTGTCGGTGCCCATGGAGCCGATCGGCTCGGCGCCGCTGGAGGCCATCGGGGTGAGCAGGACGCGCAGGTCCTCCTCGGTGTAGCCGAAGAGCATCTGCCGGCGCACGACCGACTCGTGGCTGGGCCGCGCGCGGCGGCGCTCGGGCAGCGAGGGCAGGTGCACCAGGCCGGCGTGCAGCCAGTCCTCGTAGGGCTGCTGGGTGGCCAGCGCGCCCTTGACCTCCTCGTCGGAGACGATCTGCCCCGACGCGGTGTCGACGAGGAACATCCGGCCCGGCTGCAGGCGGCCCTTGGCGACGACGTCGCCGGCCGGGATGTCGAGGACGCCGGCCTCACTGGCGAGCACGACCAGGTCGTCCTTGGTGCGCCACCAGCGGCCCGGGCGCAGGCCGTTGCGGTCGAGCACGGCGCCGATGAGCGTGCCGTCGGTGAACGCGACGCAGGCCGGCCCGTCCCAGGGCTCCATGATCGAGGCGTGGAACCGGTAGAAGGCCCGGCGGGCCGGGTCCATCTCGTCGTGGTTCTCCCACGCCTCCGGGATCATCATCAGCACCGCGTGCGGCAGGGAGCGGCCCGACAGGTGCAGCAGCTCGAGCACCTCGTCGAAGGTCGCCGAGTCGCTGAAGTCGCTGGCGGTGACCGGGAAGATCCGGTCCAGGCCGAGCTCGCCGGCCGGGCCGGCGGGACCGTCGAACAGGTCGGTCTCGAGCTTGGCCTCGCGGGCGCGCATCCGGTTGCGGTTGCCCTTGATCGTGTTGATCTCGCCGTTGTGGGCGATGAACCGGAACGGGTGGGCCAGCGGCCAGCTCGGGAAGGTGTTTGTGGAGAACCGGCTGTGCACCAGCGCGATCGCCGACTCGTAGCGCTCGTCGCGCAGGTCGGGGAAGAACGCGGGCAGCTGGTCGGTGGTCAGCATGCCCTTGTAGGTGATGGTGCGCGAGGACAGCGAGACGACGTAGAGCGAGCTGCCGGCGTCGCGGGCCTCCCGCTCGGCGCGCTTGCGCAGCACGAACGAGCGCCGCTCCAGGCGGGTGACGCCGTTGACCTCGCGCGGGCCGCCGAAGGCCGCGGCGTCGGCGCGGGCGCCCATCGTCTCGGCGACGAACAGCTGCCCGAAGTGCGGCATGACCGCGCGGGCGGTGGGGCCGAGGTCGGCGCCGTCGGGGTCGACCGGCACGTCGCGCCAGCCGAGGACGGTCAGGCCCTCCTCGGCGGCGATCCGCTCGACGTCGGCGTAGCGGGCGGCCCGCTCGTCGGCGTCGACGGGGAAGAAGGCGATGCCGACGGAGTACTCCCCCACCGGCGGCAGGTCGAAGTCGACGCTGGCGCGCAGCAGCGCGTCGGGCACCTGGGTCAGGATCCCGGCGCCGTCCCCGGAGTTGGGTTCGGAGCCGGCGGCCCCGCGGTGGTCGAGGTTGTGCAGCGCGGTCAGGCCGGCCGCGACGATCGCGCGCGAGCGGCGGCCGCGGGCGTCGGCCACGAAGGCGACACCGCAGGCGTCCGAGTCGTTGGCCGGGTCGTAGAGACCGGCGGCCGGCGGGGTGGCCGAGAAGGGCACGGCCTGGGGGGCGGGGGTGTGGGACCCGGACATGATCACTCCCGTCGTCGGCTGGCACGCCGCCCTCACGGAGGACGACGTGGGGGCGCAGGGCCCGGCCGGTGGTCAAGGGGGGCGGAGCGGCAGAGGTGCAGCGCGGGACTGCGGTGAGCCGGCATCCGGCGGGACACGGTGTGCCCGGACCGGCTGGAGCTCGCGGCCCCGCGGGTGGTGCCACGGGGTCGTCGTCCGCGGGGCAGCGCTGGCCCGGTTCCGACGCGGTGACCACCCAGGATCACTGGGGTGTCTGGACAGGAGGGTACACAGCCGTAACACCGGGTTCCCACGCCGAAACCCCAGGTGCGGCGCGTCCCGTCAGGCCGGTCCCGGCGTGTCGTGAGACCGGTCACGCACCCGCGCCGGGCCATCGGCATCGGTGCTGGTCGGCGCCTCGTCGGCAGCGTCGCCGACCACGTCGGCGGTGTCGTCGTCGTCACGCCGGGCGTCGTCGTCCGCGGTGCCCGCACGGTCGATGACCTCGCGGGGGCGACCCCGCTGCCAGACCATGTACGCCACCGCGAGCAGGCCCACCACGATGCAGGTGAACACGTTGAGGCGGACGCCGAGGATGCGGTTGGCCGCGTCGATGCGCAGCAGCTCGATCCACAGCCGGCCGGCGCAGTACAGCGCCACGTAGAGGGCGAAGGCGCGGCCGTGGGAGAGCCGGAACCGGCGGTCGGCCCACACGACGACGGCGGCCGCGGCCAGGTTCCACAGCAGCTCGTAGAGGAACGTGGGGTGGAAGGTGGCGAACGCCGCGAAGCCGTCGGGACGGTGGACCGGGTCGATCTCCAGGGCCCACGGCAGCGTCGTCGGCCGGCCGAAGAGCTCCTGGTTGAACCAGTTGCCCAGCCGGCCGATGGCCTGGGCCACCAGCAGGCCGGGGGCGATGGCGTCGCCGAAGGCCGGCAGCGGGATGCCGCGGCGCCGGCAGGCGATCCAGGCGCCGACGCCGCCCAGGGCGATGGCGCCCCAGATGCCCAGGCCGCCCTCCCAGATCGCGAACGCCCGCAGCGGGTCGCCGTTCTCCCCGAAGTAGGGCTGCGGCGTGGTGATCACGTGGTAGATCCGGCCGCCGATGATCCCGAACGGCACCGCCCAGACGGCGATGTCGAGCACCTCGCCGGGCCGCCCGCCGCGGGCCACCCAGCGCTTCTCGGTGATCCAGCAGGCCGCGACGATGCCGGCGATGATGCACAGCGCGTAGGCGCGCAGCGGGAACGGGCCGAGCTCCCAGACCCCCTGCGCGGGGCTGGGGATGGCGGCGAGGACGCTCACGAGGGCACCCCGGCCCGGCGGCGGACGCCCGCGGCCAGTTCCTCCGACAGCGCCCGGACGCCGTCGGCTCCGGTGCCGTCGAGCATCCGGCGGACGTAGGCCGTCCCGACGATGACGCCGTCGGCGAAGGCGGCCACCTCGGCGGCCTGGTCGCCGTCGGAGACGCCGAGCCCCACGCAGACCGGGAGGTCCCCGGCGACCGCGCGGGTGCGGACGACGAGGCGCTCGGCGGCGTCGCTCACGGTGGCGCGGGTGCCGGTGACGCCCATGGTCGAGGCGGCGTAGACGAAGCCGCGGCAGGCGGCGGTGGTGCTGGCCAGCCGCGCGTCGGTGGACGACGGCGCGACGAGGAACACCCGGTCCAGACCGTGCTCCTCCGACGCCGCCAGCCACTCGCCGGCCTCGTCGGGGATGAGGTCGGGCGTGATCGCCCCCGCGCCCCCTGCCGCCGCCAGGTCGGCGGCGAACCGCTCGACGCCGTAGCGCTCGATGGGGTTCCAGTAGCTCATGACCGCCGGTACCGCACCGGCCGCGGCCACCGCCTCGACCGCGCGCAGCACGTCGCGCAGGCCGACCCCGGCGCGGACGGCCGGCTCCACCGCCTGCTGGATCACCGGGCCGTCCATGCCCGGGTCGGAGTACGGGACGCCGATCTCCACGACGTCGGCGCCGCCCTCGACCATCGCGGTCATCGCGGCGATGGACGTGTTGACGTCGGGGTACCCGACCGGCAGGTAGCCGACGAGCGCGGCGCGGCCCTCGGCGCGGGCGGCGCCGATGCGGTGGGCGAGCGGGCTCATGCCTGGCTCCCGGCGTCCTGGCCGCGCACCGCGTCGCCGGAGGTGACGGCGCCGTCGGTGGGCTGCTGGTCGGTGTCCATGCCGGCGCCGGGCTCGACGTGCTCCCGGTCGCCCAGGCCGAACCAGCGCGACGCGGTCTCGACGTCCTTGTCGCCGCGGCCGGAGAGGTTCACCAGCAACAGGGGCGGTTCCCCTCCCCGCCCACCGTCCCCCTGGGCCACCAGCTCCTGCCCCAGCCGCATCGCGCCGGCCAGCGCGTGCGCGGACTCGATCGCCGGGATGATCCCCTCGGTGCGGCACAGCAGCGCGAAGGCCTCCATGGCCTCGGCGTCGGTGACCGGGCGGTACTCGGCCCGGCCGATGTCGTGCAGGTAGGAGTGCTCGGGGCCGACGCCCGGGTAGTCCAGGCCGGCGCTGATCGAGTGCGACTCGATGGTCTGGCCGTTGTCGTCCTGCAGCAGGTAGGAGCGGGCGCCGTGCAGCACGCCGGGCGCTCCCCCGGTGATCGTCGCGGCGTGCCGGCCGGTGCCGACGCCGTCGCCGCCGGCCTCCAGGCCCACCAGGCGCACGCCGTCGTCGGGCACGAAGGCGGTGAAGATGCCGATCGCGTTGGAGCCGCCGCCGACGCAGGCGAGCACGGCGTCGGGCAGCCGGCCCTCGCGCTCGAGCACCTGGCCGCGCGCCTCGTCTCCGATGACGCGCTGGAAGTCGCGGACCATCGCCGGGAACGGGTGCGGGCCGGCGACGGTGCCGAAGACGTAGTTCGTGGTCTCGACGTTGGTCACCCAGTCGCGGAATGCCTCGTTGATGGCGTCCTTGAGGGTGCGCGAGCCGGTGGTCACCGGGATGACCTCGGCGCCGAGCAGCCGCATGCGGGCCACGTTGAGCGCCTGCCGGCGGGTGTCCTCCTCGCCCATGTAGACGGTGCAGGACAGCCCCATGAGCGCCGCCGCGGTGGCGGTGGCGACGCCGTGCTGCCCGGCGCCGGTCTCGGCGATGACCCGCTGCTTGCCGATCCGCTTGGTGAGCAGCGCCTGGCCCAGCACGTTGTTGATCTTGTGTGAGCCGGTGTGGTTGAGGTCCTCGCGCTTGAGCAGCACGCGGGCGCCGCCGCAGTGCTCGGCGAAGCGCGGCACCTCGGTGACCGGGCTGGGCCGGCCGGTGTAGTCGCGCTGCAGGGCGGCGAACTCGGCGAGGAACGCAGGGTCGACGCGCATGGCCTCGTAGGCCTCGGTCAGCTCGTCGAGCGCGGCGATCAGCGCCTCGGGGACGAAGCGGCCACCGAAGACGCCGAAGTGGCCGGTGGCGTCGGGCCAGGTCGGGCGGGCCGGCTCGAGTCGTTCCTCGGGCGGGTGCACGGCACTGGTCGTCATGCGCCCAGTGTCGCGCGCCGCGGCCTCCTGGTGGTGGAGGGGGTCAGCGGGTGGTGCGCGGTACGGCGGGGTGCGACCCGGCGGTGACCAGGTCGGCGACCGCCTGGCGCGGGTCGCCGGCGGTGACCAGGCCCTCGCCGACCAGGACGGCGTCGGCCCCGGCGGCGGCGTAGCCGATGAGCTCGCGCGGGCCGCGGACGCCGGACTCGGCGACCTTGACGATGCCCGAGGGCAGCCCGGGGGCGATCCGCTCGAACGTGCCGAGGTCGACGTCGAGGGTGGTGAGGTCGCGGGCGTTGACACCGATCACCGACGCGCCGGCCGACAGCGCGCGGTCGGCCTCGGCCTCGGTGTGCACCTCGACCAGCGCGGTCATCCCGAGCGACTCGACCCGCTCGAGCAGGCCGAGCAGCGCGTTCTGCTCGAGCGCGGCGACGATGAGCAGGACGACGTCGGCACCGTGGGCGCGGGCCTCGTGCACCTGGTAGCTGCTGACCACGAAGTCCTTGCACAGCACCGGCACGCGGACGGCGGCACGGACGGCGGCGAGGTCGGCGTGCGAGCCGCCGAAGCGGCGCCGCTCGGTGAGGACGCTGATCACGCGGGCGCCGCCGGCGGCGTACTGCGCGGCGAGGACGGCGGGGTCGGGGATGTCGGCGAGCGCACCCTTGCTCGGGCTGCGACGCTTGACCTCGGCGATGACGCCGACACCGGGCTCGCGCAGGGCGGCGAGCCCGTCGAGGGCGGGCCGGGCGTCGAGGGCGGCGGCCTTCACCTCGGCCAGCGGGGTGGCCGCCTCGCGCGCCGCGACGTCCTCGCGGACGCCGGCGACGATGTCGTCGAGGACGGTCACTCCGCCTCCTCGCTGCTGGGGGTCGGCCGTGCCCGGCCGGACGGTGCGTCCACCCTAGCCGCGGCGGCCTCCCCGGTCGGTCGCCGGGTCGGGCTCCCCGGGGGTGCCGTCGTCGGTCGGGTCGTCGCCGCGGTCGAGGGCGCGCCAGGCGTCGAGCGCGCGGTCCTCGTCGGTGCGGGCCCGCGCCGGGGCCGCGGCCGCGCCGGGGGTCCGCTCGTAGCGGCGCCCCATGCCCGGCCAGCGGCGGCCGCGGACGACGACCAGGAGTCCGGCGGCCAGCGCGACGAGCGCGGCGACCACGACCAGCACCGGCCAGGCCGCGGCGAGCTCGGCGGTGCGCCGCTCCCCCGGTCCCGCCGTCACGGTGTCCGGGCCGGAGACCAGGACGCGCAGGGCCGACCAGCCCAGCGCGGCCCCGGCGAGGGCCACCAGCACCCCGACCGCGATCCGCCCGGCGCCGCGCACGGCGAGGACGGCGACCGCGGCGGCCAGGAGCAGCAGGCCGGAGGCCGTCACCAGCGGCGCGACGGCCGACCCGGTCAGCGTCTCGGTGACCGGCGGCAGCGGCGGCGTCCGGGTGACCGTGACGGTCGCCCAGACCTGCCCGCCGGCCGACAGGGCCAGCCCGCCGGCGACCGCGCACCCGGCGACCGCGGCGCCGAGCTCCCGCCGGCCCTGCGTCACCGCACCTCCCGCATGCCCTCCGCCGTCGCGATGGCCGACAGCACCGCCCGCGCCTTGTGCCGGGTCTCGGCCTCCTCGGTGGCGGGGTCGCTGTCGGCGACGACACCGGCGCCGGCCTGCACGTAGGCCCGGCCCTGGTGCAGGACGGCGGTGCGGATGGCGATGGCCATGTCCATGTCGCCGCTGGCGTCGAGGTAGCCGACGGTGCCGGCGTACAGCGCCCGCCGGGTCGGCTCCAGGGACTCGATGATCTCCATCGCCCGCGGCTTCGGGGCGCCGGAGACGGTGCCGGCGGGGAAGGTCGCGTCGAAGACGTCGAGCGCGTCGCGGCCCGGCGCCACCTCACCGGAGACGGTGGAGACCAGGTGCATGACGTGGCTGTACAGCTCGGTGCGCATGAAGTCGGGCACCTCGACGGTGCCCGGCACGCAGACCCGGCCCAGGTCGTTGCGCGCCAGGTCGACGAGCATGACGTGCTCGGCGCGCTCCTTGGGGTCGGCGAGCAGGCCCTCGGCCAGCCGCAGGTCCTCCTCCTCGGTCGCCCCGCGCGGGCGCGTGCCGGCCGGCGGGTGCACCACCGCGCCGGTGCCGGTGACGGTCACCAGCGCCTCCGGCGAGGAGCCGACGACGTCGAAGGGCGTCTCCCGGCCGGCGAAGCGCAGCAGGTACATGTACGGCGAGGGGTTGGTGGCGCGCAGCACCCGGTAGAGGTCGAGGGCGTCGACGTCGGTGTCGGTCTCGAACCGCTGGGCCAGCACGACCTGGAACGCGTCGCCGGCGCGGATGTGCTCGCGGATCGTCTCGACCCCGGCCTCGAAGCCGCCCGGCGGCATCGTGCTGCGCACCGGCGGCGGCTCGGCGGGCGTGAACGTGGCCACGCCCGGCGGGACCGCCTTGGTCAGGTCCGCGGTCATGGCGTCGAGGCGGGCGACGGCGTCGTCCCAGGCGGCGTCCGGGTCGGCGGTGCCGTCGTGGGTGCCGCTCAGGGCGTTGGCGATGAGCAGCACCGTGCCGTCGGTGTGGTCGAGGACGGCGAGGTCGGTGACCAGCAGCATCGACAGCTCGGGCATGCCGAGGTCGTCGGTGGCGGTGCTCGGCAGGCGCTCCAGCCGCCGGACGACGTCGTACCCGAGGTAGCCGACCAGCCCGCCGGTCAGCCGGGGCAGGTCGGCCCGGCGCGGCGAGCGCAGCCGGCGGGCGAGTGTGCGGACGGCGGCCAGCGGGTCGGGGGGCAGGTCGTCGGTGAGGCCGGGCAGGTCGTCGCCGAGCCACAGCGTCCGGCCCTCGCGCTCGCTGAGCACTCCCGCGCTGCGCACGCCCACGAAGCTGTAGCGCGACCAGCGCTTGCCCTGTTCGGCGGACTCGAGCAGCACCGTGCCCGGCCGGTTGCCGGCCAGCTTGCGGTAGATGCCCACCGCGGTCTCGCCGTCGGCCAGCAGCCGCCGGGTGACCGGCACGATCGCACCGCCACGCCCGGCCCGCTCGAGGGCGGCGAACTCCTCCCGGGACGGGCTCGTCTCACCGAGTCGCACGGGTGACCTCCAGATCACGGGAGAAGCAGCTGCGCTCGCCGGTGTGGCAGGCCGGGCCCTCCTGGTCGACGAGCACCAGCAGGGCGTCGCCGTCACAGTCCAGGCGCACGTCGCGGACCCACTGGCGGTGCCCGGAGGTCTCGCCCTTCACCCAGTACTCGCGCCGGCTGCGCGACCAGTAGGTGGCCCGGCCGGTGCTCAGGGTGCGGTGCAGCGCCTCGTCGTCCATCCAGGCGACCATGAGCACCTCACCGGTGTCGTGCTGCTGGACGACGGCGGCGACCAGCCCGGCGGGGTCGCGGCGCAGGAGCGCGGCGACGGCGGGGTCGAGGGCGGAGTCGACGGCGGGCACGGCGGACATGCCGGTGATTCTCCCCCGCCGCGGCGGACCGCCGGGTCAGCGGCCCCGCGCGGCGCTCAGCGGGCGGGGACGGGGTCGGTGCCGTCGGCCCACCGCCGGACCGGCCCGACGAGCAGCAGGCCCAGCGCCACGGCCGGTGCCGCGACGTAGAACAGCACCGCGGCCACGAGCAGCCCGGCGGAGGGGAGGACGTCCTCGGTGAGGGCGTCGAGCGTGGACAGCCGCACCAGCCAGTAGACGGCGAGGACGAGCTGGACGGCCAGGGCGACGAGCAGGGTCAGCCAGGACGAGCGGCTGCGCCGGTTGAGCACCAGGATGCCGCCGACCACCAGCGCGACGACCGACAGCATCTGCACGATCGTGACGACGGTGCCCTCGGTGACCAGGGCGTCGGCCCGGGGGTCGCCGCCGAACCCGGAGGAGACGACGCCCAGCGTGCTCGCCAGGAGCAGCACGTACGCCGACGTCAGGGCGACCAGGCCGGCCTGGACGAAGGCGAGCACCGCGGAGGCGACGAGCTGCCCGGGACGGCGCGGGCGGGCGGGCACCGGCGGGCCGTAGGCCGGCCAGTACCCGGGCGGCGCCGGCCAGCCCCCGCCATAGGGCCCGTACGGACCCCCGCCGTAAGGGCCCGGGGCCGGCGCGGCGTAGGGGGCCGTGGGCGGCGGTCCGCCGTAGGCGACCGGCTCGGTCGTGGTGGCCGGGTCCGCCCACGGGCTGCCCGGTGCGGTCACAGCGCGGCCGCCAGGGCCCGCCCGGCGACCCGCCCGGAGAACAGGCAGCCGCCGAGGAAGGTGCCCTCCAGCGACCGGTAGCCGTGCATGCCGCCGCCGCCGAAGCCGGACGCCTCGCCGGCGGCGTACAGGCCGGGGAACGGGTTGCCGTCGGCGCGCAGCACCCGCCCCGACAGGTCGGTCTCCAGGCCGCCGAGCGTCTTGCGGGTGAGCAGGTTGAGCCGCACGGCGATGAGCGGGCCGGCCGCGGGGTCGAGCAGCCGGTGCGGCGGGGCGACCCGGATGAGCTTGTCGCCGAGGTAGCTGCGGGCGCCGCGGATCGCGGTGAGCTGCAGGTCCTTGGTGAAGGGGTGCCCGACCTCGCGGTCGCGGGCGACCACCTCGTGCTCCACCGTCTCGAGCGTGATCTCGGGGGTGCCACCGGTGACCCGGTTCATCCCGGCGACGAGCTCGGGCAGCGTCGTCGCCGTCACGAAGTCCTCGCCGCGGTCCAGGAACGCCTGGACGGGGGCCGAGACGCCGGACCTGACCCGGTTGAGCAGGAGCTTGAGGTCCTTGCCGGTGAGGTCGGGGTTCTGCTCGGAGCCGGAGAGCGCGAACTCCTTCTCGACGATCTTCTTCGTCGTCACGAACCAGGTGTGCTCGTACCCGGTCTGCCCGATGTGGGCGAGCGTGCCGAGGGTGTCGAAGCCGGGGAACAGCGGGACCGGCAGCCGCTTCCCGGTGGCGTCGAGCCACAGCGAGGAGGGGCCGGGGAGGATCCGGATGCCGTGCCGCGCCCACACCGGGGAGTGGTTGGTGATGCCCTCGGTGTAGTGCCACATGCGGTCGCGGTTGATCAGGTGCGCGCCGGCGTCCTCGGTGGCCTGCAGCATGAGCCCGTCGACGTGCGCGGGCACGCCGGAGAGCAGCCGCTGCGGCGCGGGGCCGAGCCGTTCCGGCCAGTTGCGTCGCACGAGGTCGTGGTTGCCGCCGATGCCGCCGGAGGTGACGACGACGGCCTGCGCGGCGAGCTCGAAGTCGCCGACGGCGGTGCGCGAGCTGGCCTCGCCACGGGCGGCGCCGCTGGGCTCGAGCACCTCCCCGCGCACGCCGGTGACCGTCCCGTCGGTGACGACGAGCGAGGTCACCCGGTGGCGGAAGCGCAGCTCGACCAGGCCGGCGTCGACGGCGGCCCGCACGCGGCGGGCGAAGGGCTCGACGATGCCGGGGCCGGTGCCCCAGACGATGTGGAAGCGGGGCACCGAGTTGCCGTGGCCGTTGGCGGTGTAGCCGCCGCGCTCGGCCCAGCCGACGACGGGGAAGAACCCGATGCCCTGCTCGCGCAGCCAGGCCCGCTTCTCCCCCGCCGCGAACTGCAGGTAGGCCTCGGCCCACTGCCGCGGCCAGTGGTCCTCGGGGCGGTCGAAGGCGGCGGTGCCGAACCAGTCCTGCCGGGCCAGCTCGAGGGAGTCGCGCACCCGCAGGCGGCGCTGCTCGGGCGAGTTCACGAGGAACAGCCCCCCGAAGGACCACCACGCCTGCCCGCCGAAGGTCGCCTCCGGCTCCTGCTCCAGCAGCACCACCCGCTTGCCGGCGTCGGCCAGCTCGGCGGTCGCCACCAGGCCGGCGAGGCCGGATCCCACCACCACGACGTCTGTGTCGCTCACGGCGGGCACGCTAGCGGGCGCGCCCGTCCCCGCGGGGACGAGCGGACGGCACCGGCCGCGGTGTCGCCCGGCCGGGACGCGTCCACTCCCGGATCGGGCGGCGGACCGCCAGGGTCAGGCAGCCGACCGGGCCGACGAGCAGCAGCAGCGCCCAGCCCACCGAGGAGTCGTCGCCGAGCGCCCCGAAGAGCGCGGCCACGCCGAGCAGCAGGAGCAGCGGCAGCGCCGCGGCGACGGCGAGCACCAGCCAGCCGCGGCCCCGGCCGAGCCAGACCAGCGCCGCGCCGGCGACCGCGAGCAGCGCCAGTGCCGCCGACGCCGCCAGGTACCGGCCCCAGCCCGGAGGGAGGCCGTCCCACAGCAGCCAGCCGAGGTAGAGGTCCTCGGCGGCGACGAGCAGGCCGAAGACGGCGGCGAACGGCGCGGTGAGCGGGCGGCCCCGCGGAGGCGGGAGCGGGGCGAGACGCCGGACCGCCGACGACGGCGCGGCCGCCGCCCGGGGCGAGCGGCGGGTCGTCGTCCGGCGGGACGGGGACGACGGCATGCCGCGCAGCGTAGAGCGGGGACGTCAGCCCGCCCGGCGCCGCCCGGCCAGCCAGGCCGTCACCCGGGGGTGGAACGCGAGGACGGCCGCGACCAGGGGGCAGACCGCCACGATGACCGGCGTGGCGCCCACGTCCGAGCCGACCGAGACCGCCGTCCCGATGACGAGGAGGGCGAACACCAGCGAGGCCACGGCGCCCGCGACCAGCGGCCACCGGCCGCGGCGGGAGACCAGCCAGACGACGCCGAACACCTGGAGCACGGGCAGCAGGAGCAGCGCGTAGACCCACCAGTCCCGGATGTCGTCGGACTGCACCCCACCGAGCAGGAACGGCAGCACGGTGACCAGGGTCAGCGGCAGCACGCCGAGGGCGCCGATCCCAGCGGCGGCGATCGCCGTGCCGGGCATGCGGGAGGGGCTCGTGGACGACGCGGTCACATCGCGGAGCCTAGGGCCGGCACCCGCTCAGGCCACGCAGTCAGGCAACGCGCTCGGGCAGCCCGGACGAGGAGCGGCGCCAGGAGGTGTGCAGGCGCGCGTAGGGGCCGACGACGTCGACCAGGTCGGCGTGCGTCCCGCGCTGCACGACCCGGCCGGCGTCGACGACGAGGACCTCGTCGGCCCGCTCGGCGGTGGACAGCCGGTGGGCGATGGTCAGCGTGGTGCGGCCCTCGGTGAGCCGGTCGAGCGCGAGGGTCAGCCGCCGCTCGGTGGCCGGGTCGACGGCGCTGGTCGCCTCGTCGAGGACGAGCAGGTCGGGGGCGGCCACGTGCGCGCGGGCGATGGCGACCAGCTGTCGCTCCCCCGCCGACAGGGAGTCGCCGCGCTGGCCGACCGCCGTCGCGACGCCGTCGGGGAGGCCGGCCAGCCAGTCGCCGAGACCCAGCTCCTCCAGCGCGGCGGTCACCTGCGCGTCGGTGAGCCCGGGGCGGCCGTAGCGGACGTTGTCGGCGACGGTGGCGTCGAACAGGAACCCGTCCTGCGGCACCATGCCCACCCGCCGGCGCAGCGAGGAGAAGGCCACGTCGGTCAGGGGCACCCAGCCCGACGCCTCCGACCCGAGCAGCACGCGCCCCTCGGTCGGGTCCATGAGCCGGGTGACCAGCTTGGCGAACGTCGTCTTGCCCGAGCCGGTCTCCCCCACGACGGCGTAGCGGCGCCGCGGGACCAGCGTCAGGTCGACGTCGTCGAGGGCCGGGCGGGTCCCCGGCGCATAGCGGAAGGTGACGTGCTCGAGCCGGATGCCGAGCGGCCCGGCGGGCAGCTCGAGGGCCGAGCCGGTGGCGGCGGGGTCGCGGACGTCGGGCTCGGTGTCGAGGACGTCGAGCACCCGGCGGAAGCCGGCGATGGCGTTCTGCCCCTCGTTGAGCACCTCGCTGGCGGTCTGCACCGGCGCGACGAACAGCGTGACGAGGAACAGGAAGGCCACCAGCGTGCCGGCGGTGACCTGACCGGCCAGGCCGAGCCAGACGCCGACCACCACGACGGCGGCGTTGGCGACGGCGGCCACGAACTCGCCGCTGACGAACACCGCGGCGGTGACCTTCTGCGCGTCGACCTGGGCGCGGTAGTGCCGGCCGATGGCGCGGTCGAGGCGGGCCGCCGTCCGCTCGCGGATGCCGTAGGCGCGCACCGTGGGGGCGCCGACGACGGACTCCGAGACGGCGGCCAGGACGTCGCCGACCCGCTCGCGGACCACGCCGTAGGCGACTGCCAGCCGCTTGGCGAACCAGCGGACGGCGATGGCCAGCGGGACGAAGCAGACGAGCACCAGCAGGGTCAGCTGCCAGGAGTAGACCGCCATGACGACCGTGGCCACGACCAGCTGGCCGAGGCTGACCACGCCGAGGACGCCGCCCCACTGCATGAAGGTCGACAGCTGGTCGACGTCGCTGGTGACGCGGGAGACGAGCGAGCCGCGGCGCTCGCCCTGCTGGTGCAGGACCGACAGGTCGTGCACGTGCCGGAACGCCCGCGAGCGCAGCCCGGCCAGCGCGGTCTCGGTGGTGCGGAACAGCCGGACGTTCATCCGGTAGACCGCGACGCCGGTGAGCAGGACGACGACGGCGCAGACGAGCACCAGCGTGCGGACCAGGCCGAGGTCGGGGCCGCCGGGGGCGAGCAGGCCGCGGTCGATGACCTGCTGGACGGCGATCGGCACGACCACCCGGCCGGCCGTGGCGAGGAGCGCGAGGGCGAAGGTGGCCGGCAGCCCGCGGCGGAACTCGGGCATGGTGCGCAGCCCGCGGCGGAGCGTCGCGAACGCGCCCTCCCGCTGCGACCCGCTCATGCCGCCACCTCCGCCTGCGAGTACGCGCGCACCAGCGCGGCGTAGCCGGGCACGGTGGCCAGCAGCTGCTCGTGGGTGCCGCGGGCGGTCACCCGGCCGTTCTCCAGCCAGACCACCTCGTCGGCCAGCGCGATGGTGGCCTGCCGGTAGGCGACGACGACCACGGTCGAGGGCCGGTCGGCCGAGCGCAGCGCGTCGAGGATGCGCGCCTCGACGGAGGGGTCGACGGCGCTGGTGGCGTCGTCGAGGACGAGCAGCCGGGGCCGCCGGATGACCGCGCGGGCCAGCGCCAGCCGCTGCCGCTGGCCACCGGACAGGGTGGCGCCGCGCTCGCCGACGCGGGTGTCGAGACCCTCGGGCAGCCGGTCGACGAAGTCGTCGGCGGCGGCCACCCGCAGCGCCTCGTGGACCTCGTCGTCGCTGAAGTCGCCGCCGAGGGTGACGTTGCCGCGCACGGTGTCGTCGAAGAGGAAGGTGCCCTGCGGGACGAACGCGGCCTGGCCGCTGACCTCGCCCTCGCGCAGCCGGCGCACGTCGACGCCGTCGAGCAGGACCTGGCCGGCGGCGGGGTCGACCAGCCGCACGAGCAGCCCGGCCAGCGTCGACTTGCCCGAGCCGGTCGGGCCCACGACGGCGACCGTGCTGCCGGCGACGACGTCGAAGGTGACGCCGGAGAGCACCGGCTGCGAGGCGCCGTCGAAGACGTGGTCGACCGCGCGCAGGCCCAGGCTGGCGCCGCCGTCGCCGCCGGCCGCGGCCTCCTGGCCGTGCGGGGTCTCCCCGGTGGCGTCGAGGACGGGGGTGACCCGGTCGAAGCCGGCCAGCGCGCGCGGGAGGTCGGCGAGCACCCAGCCGATCGCGCGGATGGGCAGCGCGAGCAGGGTGAACAGATAGGCGATGCTGACCAGGTCGCCGGCGTCGGTGTCCCCGGAGGCGACCCGGCCGGCCCCGACCAGCAGCACGGCGAGCGTGCCGAGGTTGGGCAGCGCCTCCATCAGCGGGTCGAACAGCCCGCGCACCCGGCCGACGGCGACCAGCCCGTCGCGCAGCTCCTGCGCCCGCTCGGTGAACCGGGCGCTCTCGACGTCCTCGCGGCCCAGGGTCTTGACCACCAGACCGGCGTCGAAGCTCTCGTGGGCGATCTCGCTGACCTCGGCGCGCAGCTGCTGGGCGCGCTGCATGCGCGGGCTCATCACCTGCGAGTAGACGGCGTTGACGACGAACACCAGCGGGAAGACGACCAGGCCGACCAACGCGACCACCGGGTCGGTGAGTACGAGCGCGACGGCGGTGATGGCGATCATCACGAGCGTCCCGCAGGCGAAGGGGAGCGGTGAGACGAAGTACCAGGCGGCCTCGACGTCGGAGTTGGCGTTGGACAGCAGCTGCCCGGTCGGGTGGCGCTGGTGCCAGGCCAGGGGCAGCCGCAGGTACTGCCCGGTCACGCGGCGGCGGTAGTCGGCCTGCAGCCGGTAGGCCATGATCCCGGCGAACAGCCGGCGGCCGAGGATGCCGAGGATCTTGAGCACGGCGACGCCCAGGATCACCGCGACGGTGAGGGCCAGCGCGCCCGCGGTCGTGTCGCCCTCGGCGAAGGCCGGGAGGATCACCCGGTCGGTGATGCCGCCGATCACGAAGGCCGAGAGCACCGTCATGGCGGCGTAGACGCTGCTGGCCAGCACGGCGAGGGTGAACATGCCTGGCTGCTCGCGGATGGACAGCAGCACGTGGCGCAGGCCCCGCCGGACGACGGCGTCTCGGGCGCGGGGCACGGGTCTCCTCGGGGGTGGCGACGGCGGGATCTCCGCGTCGTTAGTCAGGCTAACCGGCACTGCCGACACCGGTCCTGCGGTTTCGGCAGTGGTCACGATCGGTAACCCGCCGCGGTGACCGATGCTTCCCGCCCGCTCGCCGCCCGCGAGCGCGCGGCCCTCGCCGACCTGCTCGACGACCTCGGCCCGGACGCGCCGACGTGCTGCGAGGGGTGGACGACGGCGCACCTGGCCGCGCACCTGGTCACGCGCGACCGCCGTCCCGACGCGATGCCCGGCTACGCGCTGGAGCGCACGCCGGTCGGGGCCGCGCTGCACGCGCACGCCGAGCGGGTCGAGGACCGGCTCCGGACGTCGACGCCCTACCCGGAGCTGGTGTCCCGTGTCCGGACGGGCCCGCCGGCGTGGCTGCCGGGCGGGTGGCCGGTCGCGCAGCTGGTCGACGGCCCGGAGTTCGCCATCCACCACGAGGACGTGCGGCGCGCCCAGCCGGGGTGGGCGCCGCGCGCCCTGCCGCTGCCCGACGCCGACCGGCTGTGGAGCGCCGCGCAGCTGTTCGCCCGCATGGCGGCCCCGCGCCACCCCGGGGGCCTGGTGCTGCAGCGCAGCGACGTCCCGGGGCCGGGCAGGCGGATCCGCGGGGGCAGCGCCCCGACCACGGTGGAGGGCGAGCCGCTGGAGGTCCTGCTGTGGGCGACCGGGCGCGACGTCGCGCAGGTGGCCGTGCGGGGCGGCGCCCCGGCCGAGTAGTCCGGCCGTGCACTTCCGCGGAGATGCCCCGTGCACTTCCGCGGAAGTGCACGGCCTGGTCCTCAACCGAGGGGCGTGTCCCGCTCGTGCCGGACCGGGGCGCCGGCCTCCGCGAGCGCGGCCTTGACGTCGCCGATCCGCAGGGTGCCGAAGTGGAAGACGCTGGCGGCGAGCACGGCGTCGGCGCCGGCCTCGACCGCGGGCGGGAAGTGCTCCACCGCGCCCGCTCCCCCGCTGGCGATGACCGGCACGCTCACCTCCCGGCGCACCGCGCGGATGAGCTCGGTGTCGAAGCCGGCTCGGGTGCCGTCGGCGTCCATGGAGTTGAGCAGCACCTCCCCCACGCCGAGCTGCGCGGCCTGCACCACCCACTCGACGGCGTCGCGGCCGGTGCCTCGGCGCCCGCCGTGCGTGGTGATCTCGAAGCCGGAGTCGGTGACCGCGCCGTCGCGCACGCGGCGGGCGTCGAGGGAGAGCACGAGCACCTGGTTGCCGAAGCGGTCGGCGATCTCGCTGATCAGCTCGGGCCGGGCGACGGCGGCGGTGTTGACCGCGACCTTGTCCGCGCCCGCCCGCAGCAGCCGGTCGACGTCGTCGGGGCTGCGCACGCCGCCGCCGACGGTGAGCGGGATGAAGACGCTCTCGGCGGTGCGCCGGACGACGTCGTAGGTGGTCTCGCGGTCACCGGAACTGGCGGTGATGTCGAGGAAGGTCAGCTCGTCGGCGCCCTCGGCGTCGTAGACGCGGGCCATCTCCACCGGGTCGCCGGCGTCGCGCAGGTCGACGAAGTTGACGCCCTTGACCACCCGGCCGGCGTCGACGTCGAGGCACGGGATGACGCGGACGGCGAGGCTCACGGCTGCCTCACCGCGTCCGCCTCGACCTCGACCAGCATGTCGGGGTGCAGCAGGGCGGCCACGCCGATCATCGCGGTGGCCGGCCGGACGGCGCCGAAGACCTCGCCGTGCACGCGGCCCACCTCCTCCCAGCGGGACGTGTCGGTGACGTACATGCGGGTGCGGACGACGTCGGCGGGGGTGAAGCCGGCGGAGGCCAGCGCCTCGACCAGCACCCCGAAGGCGACGCGGGCCTGCGCGGCCATGTCGCCGGGGTGCACGACGGCGCCGTCGACGGTGGCGGTGCACCCGCTGACCCACGCGGCGTCCCCGGCGACGACGACGCGGCTGTAGCCGACGACGTCCTCCCACGGCCCGCCGGAGCCGATGCGCCGCACGGTCACGACGACGCCTCGCGGGTCACCTGCAGCGCCTCGGGCAGCGTGAAGGCGCCGGCGTAGAGCGCCTTGCCGACGATGGCGCCCTCGACGCCGACCGCGGTCAGCCCGGCGAGCGCGCGGATGTCGTCGAGCGAGCTGACCCCGCCGGAGGCGACGACCGGCCGGGGGGTGGCGGCGCAGACCTCGCGCAGCAGGTCGAGGTTGGGGCCGCGCAGCGTGCCGTCCTTGGTGATGTCGGTGACGACGTAGCGGGCGCAGCCCTCGGCGTCGAGGCGGGCGAGGGTCTCGTAGAGCTCCCCGCCCTCGCGGGTCCAGCCGCGCGCGGCCAGCCGGGTGCCGCGCACGTCGAGGCCGACGGCGATGCGGTCGCCGTGCTCGGCGATGGCGCGGGCGCACCACTCGGGCGACTCCAGCGCGGCGGTGCCCAGGTTCACGCGGCGGCAGCCGGTGGAAAGCGCGGCGGCCAGCGACTCGTCGTCGCGGATGCCGCCGGAGAGCTCCACGTCGACGTCGAGCTCGCCCACGACGCGGGCCAGCAGCTCGCGGTTGCTGCCGCGCCCGAAGGCGGCGTCGAGGTCGACCAGGTGCACCCACTCGGCGCCGTCGCGCAGCCACTGCAGGGCGGCGTCGAGGGGGTCGCCGTAGGAGGTCTCGCTGCCGGCCTCCCCCTGCACGAGGCGGACGGCCTGGCCGTCGGCGACGTCGACGGCGGGGAGCAGCTGGAGGGTCGGCACGGCGACCAGCGTAGGGACCGGCCTCCTGTGCGCTCCGGCACCCGGGGCAGGCTGCGGGACGTGGAGTTCGCCGACGTCGTCCGCAGGCGCCGCATGGTGCGCGACTACGACCCCGACCGGCCGGTGCCGGCGGAGGTGCGCGAGCGGCTGCTCGAGCACGCGATCCGGGCGCCGTCGGCCGGGTTCACCCAGGGCTGGGCGTTCCTGGTGCTCGAGTCGGCCGCCGACCGCGACTTGTTCTGGTCGGTGACCGCCGGCGAGGGCGCCCCCGACGCGTGGCTGACCCGGATGCGGCGGGCGCCGCTGCTGGTGGTGCCGCTGTCGTCGAAGGATGCCTACCTCGACCGCTACGCCGAGCCGGACAAGGGCTGGACCGACCGCGACGAGGCGCGCTGGCCGGTCCCCTACTGGGACGTCGACGCCGGGATGGCCGCGCTGATGGTGCTGCTGACCGCCGTCGACGAGGGGCTGGGCGCCTGCCTGTTCGGCATCCCCGCCGAGCGGGTGGAGCCGTTCCGGACGGCCTTCGGGATCCCGCCGTCGCACCGGCCGGTCGGCGTCGTGTCGGTGGGCTACCCCGGCGACGGCGACCGGCGCTCGCCGTCGCTGAAGCGCGGGCGGCGGGGGCTGGACGAGGTCGTCCACCGCGGGCGCTGGTGAGCGCGGCTGGTTGACTGCCCGCCCGTGGCTCCCTCCTCGCGCGCCGTCCTCGTCACCGGTGGGTCCCGCGGCATCGGCCGCGCGATCGCCCGCGCCTTCGCCGACCGCGGCGACCGGGTGGCCGTCCACTGGGGCACCTCCCGGGAGCGCGCCGAGGCCGTGCTCGCCGAGCTGCCCGGGTCCGGCCACGCGCTGGTGCAGGCCGACATGGCCGACGCCGGGTCGGTGGGCGCGATGGTCGACTCCGCCGCCGACGCGCTCGGCGGGCTCGACGTGCTGGTCAACAACGCCGGCGTCTTCGTGGCCTCTCCGCCGCTGTCGACGTCGTACGAGGAGTGGCAGGCCGTCTGGTCCCAGACGCTGGCGGTGAACCTGCTCGGCGCGGCCCACGCGACCTTCCGCGCCGTGCCGCACCTGCAGGCCGCCGGCGGGGCCGTGGTGAACGTGTCGAGCCGCGGCGCCTTCCGCGGGGAGCCGCAGAACCCGGCCTACGGCGCCTCGAAGGCCGGCATGAACGCGTTCGCGCAGTCGATGGCGCTCGCGCTGGCGCCGCTGGGGATCTCGGTGACCTGCGTGGCGCCGGGTTTCGTGCAGACCGAGATGGCGCGCGAGGTGCTCGACGGGCCCGGCGGGGACGCCGTCCGCGCGCAGTCGCCGTACGGGCGGGTCGCGCGGCCGGAGGAGGTGGCCTCGGCGGTGGTGTGGTTGGCCTCGCCGGAGGCCCGGTTCAGCACCGGGACGATCGTCGACGTGAACGGGGCCTCCTACCTGCGCAGCTGAGGGTCAGCCGCCGTGGGCGGCGGCCCAGTGCGGGTTGGTCATGACGCCGAGCAGGTTGCCGAAGGGGTCGGCGAGGACGGCGGTGGTCCAGCCCTCGCCGCGCACGGTGGCCGGCTGGACGACGGTGGCGCCGGCGGTCTCGAGCCGCTCGACGGCGGCGGGCAGGTCGTCGACGTGCCAGTTGACGACCACGCCGGCCGGCTGCCCGCTCGCCCAGGTGGCGTAGCGGGCGTCCATGATGCCGAGCTCGTCCTCGTCGTCGCCGATGCGGAACTCGACGTAGGCGGCCGGTCCCTCGACGGGGCGGGTGAAGTACGGCTCGGCGTCGAGGACGCCGGCGTACCAGCGGGCGGCCGCGGGGACGTCGTCGGCGAGCAGGGTCACGGTGGCCAGGCCTCGGAGCACGGGTGGGTCCCTCCGTCGGGCGGTCCGCCGGCTGCGGTCCGCTCGAGGACGACACTGCCGGGCGAAGTGCTCACCTCCTGAGCACTTTCCGCGGCATCCTCGGCGGCATGCGCGCCGACCGGCTGGTCGCCCTCCTCCTGCTGCTGCAGACCCGGGGCCGGGTCACGGCCGCCCAGGCCGCCGGCGAGCTGGAGGTCTCGGTGGCCACCGCCCGGCGGGACCTCGAGGCGCTCTCGGCGGCGGGCGTGCCGGTGTACCCGCAGGCGGGCCGGGGCGGCGGGTGGCAGCTGGTGGGTGGCGCGCGCACCGACCTGACCGGCCTGTCCGCGCCGGAGGCCCGGGCGCTGTTCCTGCTGCTGGGCCCGGCGGCCTCGGCCGGCCCGGACGCGCGGGGTGCGCTGCGCAAGCTGCTGCGGGCGCTGCCGGGGACCTTCCGCGCGGAGGCCGCGGCCGCGGCGGAGGCCGTCGTCGTCGACCCGGCGGGCTGGGGCGAGCGGGAGCGCGAGCGGCCGGAGGTGGCGCTGCTGCTCGACGCCGTCGTCGCGCGGCGGGTGGTGGAGTTCGACTACGCCGGCCGCGGGGGTGTGACGGGCCGGCGTCGCGCGGAGCCGTGGGGGCTCGTGGACAAGGACGGGACCTGGTACCTGGTCGCCGGGACGGCGGCGGGGCGGCGCACGTTCCGCCTCGACCGGATGGGCGCGCCCGCGGTGACCGGCGAGGTCTTCGAGCGGCCCGCCGACCTCGACCTGCCCGGGGTGTGGGACGAGGTGGTCGGCGAGATGGAGCGCTCCCGGTCGCTGGTGGCGGCGACCGTGCTGGCGCCCGGGCGGCTGGTGCCGGTGCTGCGCGACCGGTTCGGCCGGCACTGCGCGGTGGCGGGCGACCCGGACGCCGACGGGCGCGTGCGGCTGCGGGTGGCCGCCCACACGGCGCGGTCGGTGGCCGAGCAGCTGGCCGGGTTCGGCGGCGCGCTGGAGGTGCTGGACGCCCCCGCCGTCCGCGCCGAGCTGGCGGCCCTGGGCGCCGAGCTGGTCGCGCGCCACGGCTCCAGGTGAGGCCGCGCGCCGTCAGAACGGGCAGTCGGCCGCGCTCGGCGGGTCCGTCCCGACTCCGTCGTGCGGTGGCGCGCCGGTCCGGACCGGCGGTTCGTCGACCACGCGCGGTGGATCGGTGACCCGGGTGACACCCGAGGGTGTGGTCACCTCGAGCCGGCCGCCGGGCAGCATCCGGAAGCGCCAGCCGCGAGCGTGGGTCTTCAGCCGGTGGTGCCGGCGGCACAGGCAGCAGAGGTTGTCGCAGGACGTGGCGCCGCGCGGCCAGGGGACGCAGTGGTCGAGGTCGGTGCGGCCGACCCGGCGGGTGCAGTGCGGATGGCGGCACCGGCGGTCCCGGACCGCGGTGAACCGCCGCTGACCCGCACGCGGGCGGTAGTGCCGGGTGTCCGGTGGCCGCCGGAGCCCGGGACCCCGGGCGCCGCGCTCGACCGCCCGCCGGCTGCCCACGGCCACCAGGTCCCCGGCCGTGTCGTGGAGGGCGAACTCCAGGGTCCCGCCGTCGGGCCGGCTCAGGCTCAGCGCGTCGGCCTCGGCCAGCAGCGCCCGGCACTGCGCAGCGCTGATCGAGTGGCCGTCCACGTCGGCCGGCTGGTCCCCACCGGCCAGGGTCGACAGCTGCGCGTGCACGACGAGCGAGATGTCGACCACCGGGCGCCGCTCCCAGGGGCGCAGCACGAGGTCGCGGAGGACCTCGGCGCGCAGCTGCCCGATCGGCCGCGCGTCGCCCCCGTTGCGCAGTTGCCACGCCCAGGCGTCGATCGCCGCTCCGCACGCGGCCGCCTCGGGCAGCGGCAGGTCGGCCATCAGCCGGCCCATGCCGTCCTCCGTCGCCCACCAGCGGACGTCGGCGTCGGCCCGGGCCTGCTGGTGCCGCCGCTCGCGCGCCGCCGGGTCGAGCCGGTCGATCCGGCGGCGGAGGGCATCGCGCAGGCCACCGGGTGTCCGACCACCCGCCCGGGGCAGCACGTCGGCCTCCACACGGGCGGCCAGGTCAGCGTCCAGCGGCTCAAGCAGGTCGACGATGGCGTCGGCGCGTGCCTCGTCGATCTCGCCGCGGCGCAGCGCGCCCAGCGTGGCGGGAAAGCGGGTGGTCAGTGCCAGGGACGTCCGGACCAACCGGGCGGTGCGGCGCTCCCCGTACGGGTGGACCAGGGCGAGCTCGCACGGCAGCCACTCGCTGACGTTCATCACCTCCGGCACGGCCGGTTCCTGGTCAGCGGGACGCTGCTCAGCCAGCAGGCCGATCAGCTCGGCGCGGTCGGCGGCCAGTGCGGCGGCGCGGCGCTCGCCCAGCTGCAGCAGCCGGACGAGCCAGCGGTCGGGCAGCTCCGTCCGCTCGGGGCTGCCCGGCGGGCAGGCCGCGGCCATGAACTCGTCGGTGGACGGCAGCTCGTCGAGAGCCGCGAGCAGCACGTCCCGGGACACCGGCGTGCCGTCGTCGGCGAAGCAGCCGAGGAGCCGGACCGCTCCGTCAGCGGAGACCCCCGCACACTCGAACACGTGTACGAGAGTAGTGGATCGGCGCGGTGCCCACGAGTCGAATCCCCAGGTCACCGCCTCGTCCACAGATCCGCGTCGGCCTAGCCGAGGTCCGTCGTCGATCCCACGACGACGAGGTCGGAGCTGTGCGTGCCGGCCGCGTCCACCCCGGGCGGGCGCGGCTCGAAGCCGGGCAGGCGGGTCAGCCCGTCGCTGCCGTCGACCACCCGCAGGGACAGCGGACCACCGCCGTCCACGGTGAACGTCGCCTCCACACCCTCGGCCGGCGGCCCGTGGAAGGTCACCCACAGCCGGTCCTCCCCCAGCGCGTCGGCGGGCACGTCGCGCGCCTGCACCCGGGCCGCGCCGACCGTGCCGCCGGATGCGGTCAGGTCCAGCACCACCAGCCGGACGTCGCGCTGCGGCGTGACCCGCACGGTGACCGTCCGCTGCCCGCCGGAGGACCGGTCGTCGAGCACCTCGACCGTCGACGGCGGCAGCCCGGCGACCTCCGCGGGACCGGCCGCCACCGCCCGCCCGGCGAGGTAGGGGTAGTCGTGCGGCAGGGTCCGCGGGGTGCCGACGTAGCGCGCGGTGTACTCCCCCGGCTGCTCCTCGGTGCTGGCCCACCACGCCTCGCCGGTGTCGGCCTCCAGCGCGTACACGAGCTGGCTGGGCACCGGGTGCTGCTGGTCGAAGCGGTCCACGGCCAGCCCGACCGCCGTCAGCAGCACGACCAGGACGACGGCGACGCCGGGCACCGCGAGCGCCCGCAGTCGGCCCGGCCCGGCCGGGAACAGCCCCTCCAGGGCGGGCAGGAGAGCCAGCGCCAGCATCGTCGCGACCACCGCGGGCGCGGCCCCGCCGGCCAGCCCGAGCGCGGGGAAGAACAGCGCCACGGTCGGCGCCAGGACGACGACCGCGACCGCCCCCGCCACCAGCGCCCCGAGCAGGTGCACCGGCCGCGGCAGCAGCCCCGCGAGGACCCCGGCCAGCGCCGGCAGTGCGGCCAGGTAGGACCCGCCGGGCGCGAGCGCGGCGAGGACGACCGCGAGGACGGCGAGCAGCACCAGCGCCCCGGTCCGCAGCGCGGCCGCGCCGAGTCGGCGGCGCAGCAGCGCGTACCAGGCCAGCACCACGAGGGCGACCAGCGCGACCGCCGCCAGCCGGAACCAGCCCGGCCGCCACGGGTCGATCATCGAGGCGTACGTGGGCCGGACGAGCACCAGCAGCCGCCACAGCCCGACGACGGCCAGCGGCGCGAGCGCCAGCGGCACCAGCGCGGCGAGCGTCCCGAGCAGCGTCCGCGGCAGCGACGACCCGCGGCGCCGGTCCACGGCCGCGAGGACGACGACGCCGAGCACCGCCGCCCCGGCCAGCGGCCACACCAGCGACCCCGGGTAGCGCACCAGCCCGGTCGGCAGCGGGAAGTAGGTGGCGTCGCCGTCGCCGGGCCGGGCGAGGTCGGTCAGGTCGGCGTCGCCCAGCTCGCGGGTGAGCGCCAGGGTGTTGTCACCCAGCGCCTGCAGGGTCCCCCGGTCCAGCCGCGAGGGCGTGTCCTGCGGGGTGTGGTACGCCGCGTTGCCGTCGATGAAGGCGGTGTTCAGGCCGGTGAAGCCGTCGGCGAGCAGGACGGAGAAGTCGGTGTCGTTCGGCAGCGTCCGGTAGACCTCGACGGCGAAGCTGGTCGCCACGGGGTGCGGCACGGCGGCGGCGTAGCGCTCGGCCAGCCCGGCGTTGCCGAGCGACGTCTCGAACGTGATCGGCGGGCCGGTGGTGCCGCGGGCCTCGAGGTTGAGCACGACGCCGCCCTCGCCGGCGAGCGGGTGGCTCTCGGCGAACGCCTCGGCGCCGCACAGGCAGGCCTCCTCGGCGTCGGTGAGCACCACGACGACGTCGTTGCGCAGCGGCTCCCCCGCGGTCAGCGCCCGGACGGTCTCCAGGAGCGTGGCCACGCCGGCGGCGTCGTCACTCGCCCCCGGCCCGGTCTCCACCGAGTCCGAGTGCGCCACCAGGAACAGCCGCCCGGTGCTGTCGGTGCCCGGCAGCACCGCGACGACGTTGCGCACCCGCGCCATCTCCGCCGCCCCCGGCCCGGACTGCCAGGCGCCGACGGCGTTCTGCACGCGGGTGTCGAGCCCCAGGCCGCCCAGCGTCGCCACGAGCCCGTCGACGACGCGGTCGTGCTCCGCACTGCCCGTGACGTGCACCTCCGCGGCGATCTCCTCGACGTGCGCGAACGCGCGGCCGGCGCTGAACGACGTCGCCGGCGCGTCCACCGCGGCCGGTGCCGGAGGCGCCAGTGCCAGCAGGCTCCACACCGTCAGCGCGGCCAGGAGGGCCAGGACGGCCAGCGACCCGAGGAAGCGTCCGCGGTTCCGGAGCGCGGGGGCGGGCGGGCGCGCCGCCGACGGCCCTCCGCGCCGCTCGCGGGCCGGAGCGGCGGTGCTCGACGGGGGCAACGGGTCCTCCTCGACCGGGTGCGGGACCGCGTCACCCTAGGTGCGCGGAGCGCACACTCCGGGGATGCCCGCCGTAGCGCTCCCCCGTCGTGCCGGGCGGCGGACCAACCTCGGCCTGCTCGCGCTGCTGCTGGTCGCGGGGGCATCGGGGGTGCTCGCCTTCGGCGTCGGGACGCCGCTGCCCTCCCGGGTGGTGGCCGCCGTCCACGGCGCGGCCGGTCTCGGGCTGCTGCTGCTCGTCCCGTGGAAGGCCGTCGTCGTCCGGCGCTCGTGGTCGCGGACCCGCGGCCGGCGCGACCCGACCGCCGCGTGGGCCCTCGTGGTCCTGCTCGCGCTGACCGTCGCCACCGGGGTGCTGCACAGCGTCGCCGGGACCACGGTGGCCGGGGTCGGCGTGCTGCAGGTGCACGTGGCCGCCGGCGTCGGCACGGCCGCGCTGGTGGTCGTGCACGCCGTCGGCAGCCGGCAGCGGCCCCGGCGCAGCGACGCCTCGCGCCGGGCGCTGCTCCAGACCGGCGGGCTCGCCGTCGGCGCGGCCGCGCTGTGGGGTGCCACCGAGGGTGGGCTGAGGCTCACCGGGGCGCCGGGCGCGCGGCGGCGCGGCACCGGCTCGCACGAGCGCGGCAGCGGCGACCCCGACGCCATGCCGGTCACCCAGTGGTTCACCGACGCGGTTCCGGCCGACGGGGACGGCGCCGTCGACCTCGTCGCCGGCGGGCGCACCACGAGGCTGCGGCGGGCAGACCTCGACCGCGGCGACGCCGTCGAGGCCGTCCTCGACTGCACCGGCGGCTGGTTCGCCGTCCAGGAGTGGCGCGGCGTGCGGCTCGACCGGCTGCTGGCCGGGCTCGACCCCCCCGACGGCGGCGCCGTCGACGTCGTCAGCGTCACCGGCTACCGGCGGCGGCTGCCGCTGGCCGACGCGGGGGCGCTGCTGCTGGCCACCCACTGCGCGGGCCGGCCGCTGTCGGCCGGGCACGGGGCGCCGGCGCGGCTGGTGGCCCCGGGCCGCCGCGGCTACTGGTGGGTGAAGTGGGTGCGGCGGGTGGAGGTCGTCGACGCGCCGTGGTGGCTGCAGCCGCCGGTCCCCCTCCAGTAGACGAAGGACCCCCTGCCCCCCACCACTCGCACGCTCGCGGCGGGGCCCTGCAGGGGGCCGCTCTCAGAGGGTGGCGAGCCAGTTGGTGAGCAGCTGGGCGCCGGCGTCGCCGCTCTTCTCCGGGTGGAACTGTGTCGCCGACAGCGCGCCGTTCTCCACGCCGGCCACGAACCGGTCGCCGTGCTCGGCCCAGGTCACCTTCGGCGGGGCCAGCGGGCCGGGCCGGCCGTCCTGGCCGAGCGGGAACTCCCGGACGCCGTAGGAGTGGACGAAGTAGAAGCGCTCGTCGGCCAGCCCGTCGAAGAGCACCGTGTCCTGCGGCGCGGTGACGGTGTTCCAGCCCATGTGCGGGAGGACCGGCGCCTCGAGCTGCTCGACCGTGCCGGGCCACTCGCCGCAGCCCTCGGCGTCGTGGCCGTGCTCGACGCCGCGCTCGAAGAGCACCTGCATGCCCACGCAGATGCCGAGCACCGGGCGGCCGCCGGCCAGGCGGCGGCCGATGGTGCGCGGGCCGTCGACGGCGCGCAGCTCCTGCATGCAGTGGGCGAAGGCGCCGACGCCGGGGACGACGAGCCCGTCGGCGTCGAGCGCGGCCTGCCGGTCGGCGGTCACGGTCACGTCGGCGCCCACCCGGGTCAGCGCCCGCTCGGCGGAGCGCAGGTTGCCCGACCCGTAGTCGAGGACGACCACCTTCTTCACGGCTGCCACGGTACGTCGCAGCGCATCGACCCCCGGCGCGTGTTCCCGCTCAGGCCCACGGCAGGACGGTGAGCTCCGGCCACACCGACCGCCAGCGGGCGGCCTTGGCCTCGTACACCGCGCGCGGGGCCGGGCTGCGCGGATTGGGCCGCACCACGAGGCCGAGCAGGTCGTCGACCCCGTACGGCGCGTACAGCCGCGGCCGGCCGTCCTCGACCGTCACCCCCACCGCGCAGCAGACGGCGGCGAAGGCGTCGATCGCCTGGGCGCAGTCGCGGAACGGCGGGGGCGCCGCGGTGCCGAAGTGTCCGCCGTACCAGAGGTGCACCCGCGCCTGAGTAAGGACCCTCCTGCCCCCCCACCGCTCGCAAGCTCGCGTCGGGACCCTGCAGGAGGGCCGCGCGTCCTCGGCCGCCCAGGAGGGATCGGCGTCGAGGTAGAACAGATCGGCGTCGCGGATGCCGGTGCCCGGCGGGCGGCCGGTGAGGGCGTTCCACGCCGTCTGGAAGAGCAGCCCGGCCGTCACCCACCAGTCCCCGACGCCGAGCGCCGGGGTCCGCTCGAGCACCGCGGCCACCGTCGGGTCGGCGAGGACCAGCCGGAGGAACTCCTCCTCCGGCATCAGATGACGCGCAGCACGCCCGACGCCGTCGCCAGCAGCGCCGCCACCAGCAGGATCCCCGCGAACAGCACCTGCGCGCCGGTGCGGCCCTCCGTGTCGTGGTCGGCCCGCCAGATGCTCCACGCCCCGCCGAGCAGGAACCCGCCCAGGACCATCAGACCGACGCCGAAGTCCATGCGGTTACAGCGCGCCCTTGGTCGAGGGGACGTCGGCCACCCGCGGGTCGATCGCCACCGCGGTGCGCAGCGCCCGCGCGAGCGCCTTGAACTGGCCCTCGACGATGTGGTGGGCGTCGCGGCCGGCGTAGAGCACCCGCACGTGCAGGGTGATCCGCGCGTTGAAGGCGAAGGACTCGAGCACGTGCTTGGTCAGCGACGTCGGGTAGTCCGGCCCGATCATCGGCGTCATCGTCTCGGGCTCGGCGTGCACGAAGTACGGCCGGCCGGACAGGTCGACGGCGGCCTGCACGAGCACCTCGTCCATGGGGATCGTGGCGTCGCCGTAGCGGGTGATGCCGCGCTTGTCCCCGAGCGCCTCGGCGAAGGCCTGGCCCAGCGCGATCGCGACGTCCTCGACGGTGTGGTGCGCGTCGATGTGCAGGTCGCCGTCGGCCCGCACGGTGAGGTCGATGCCGCTGTGCTTGGACAGCGCGGTGAGCATGTGGTCGTAGAAGCCGACGCCGGTGCTGATCGAGCTCGTCCCGGTGCCGTCGAGGTCGAGCTCCACGACGAGCTTGGTCTCGCTGGTGGCCCGCTCGACGCGTGCAGTGCGGCTCATGGCGTCAGTCTCCCAGGCGGTGGTCGGGGGCGACCTCACCCAGCGCGGTGAGGAAGGCGTCGGTCTCGGCGGGCGTGCCGGCGGTGACCCGCAGCCAGCCGGAGATGCCGACGTCGCGGACGAGGACGTCGTGCTCGAGCAGCGCCTTCCAGGCGGCGGAGGCGTCGGCGAACCGGCCGAACAGGACGAAGTTGGCGTCGCTGGGCACGCTGGTCAGCCCGAGCGAGGGCAGCGTGGCGACGATCCGGTCGCGCTGCTCCTTGACCGCGTCGACGGTGGCCAGCAGCGCGTCGGTGTGCGCGAGCGCGGCGCGGGCGGCGGCCTGGGTGAGCGAGGACAGGTGGTAGGGCAGCCGGACGAGCTGCAGCGCGTCGACGACGGCGGGGTCGGCGGCGAGGTAGCCCAGCCGCAGGCCCGCCATGCCGAACGCCTTGCTCATCGTGCGGCTGACCAGCAGCCGCGGCCGACCCGGCAGCAGGGTCAGCGCCGACGGCGTCCCGGTGCGTGCGAACTCCGCGTAGGCCTCGTCGACGACGAGCACGCCCGCACGCCCGTGGCCGTACGACGTGGCCTCGTAGAGCTCGGTGACCGTCTGCAGCGCGACGGCGGTGCCGGTGGGGTTGTTCGGGCTGGTCACGAAGACGAGGTCGGGACGGACCTCGCGCACCTGCGCGACCGCCGCCGCGGGGTCGAGGGTGAAGTCCGCCCGCCGGTGCCCGTCCACCCACGCCGTCCCCGTGCCCGCGGAGATGATCGGGTGCATCGAGTACGACGGCGTGAAGCCCAGCGCCGTCCGCCCGGCCCCGCCGAAGGCCTGCAGGACCTGCTGCAGCACCTCGTTGGACCCGTTGGCCGCCCACACCTGCGCCGGCTCGATCCGCTCGCCGCCGCGGGACAGGTAGGTCGCCAGGTCGGCGCGCAGCGCCACGGCGTCGCGGTCGGGGTAGCGGTTGAGCTCCAGCGCCGCGTGGCCCAGCGCCTCGCCGAGGGTGGCGAGCAGCTCGGCGGGCAGCGGGTGCGGGTTCTCGTTGGTGTTGAGGCGGTGCGCGACCTGCAGCTGCGGGGCGCCGTAGGGCGTGCGGCCGCGCAGCTCCGGGCGCAGCGGGAGCGCCTCCAGCCCCGTCGTCGGAGTGGGTGTCACGGCTTCTGCCGGAGCCGGACGGCGGCCGCGTGCGCGGGCAGGTCCTCGGCGTGGGCGAGGGCGTCGACGTGCCCGGCCACCTCGGCGAGGGCCTGCTCGTCGTACTCGACGACGTGGATGCCGCGCAGGAACGTCTGCACCGACAGCCCCGACGAGTGCCGCGCGCAGCCGCCGGTGGGCAGCACGTGGTTGGAGCCGGCGATGTAGTCGCCGAGGGACACCGGCGACCAGGCGCCGACGAACACCGCGCCGGCGTTGCGCACCCGCATCGCCACCTCGCGCGCGTCCCGGGTCTGGATCTCCAGGTGCTCGGCGGCGTAGGCGTCGACCACCGCGAGGCCGGCGTCGAGGTCGTCGACCAGCACGATCCCCGACTGGCTGCCGTCGAGGGCGGTGAGGATGCGGTCGGAGTGCTTGGTGGCCGCGACCTGACCGGGCACGAGGTCGAGGACGGCGTCGGCCAGCGCTTCGCTGGTGGTCACCAGCACCGCGCCGGCCAGCGGGTCGTGCTCGGCCTGGCTGATCAGGTCCGCGGCGACGTGCACCGGGTCCGCGGTGTCGTCGGCGAGGATCGCGACCTCGGTCGGGCCGGCCTCGGAGTCGATGCCGATGAGCCCGCGCAGCAGCCGCTTGGCGGCGGTGACGTAGACGTTGCCCGGGCCGGTGACCAGGTCGACCGGCTCGCAGGAGCCCGCGCCGTAGCCGAAGACGGCGATCGCCTGCGCCCCGCCGACGGCGTACACCTCGTCGATGCCGAGCAGCGCGCACGCCGCCAGGACGCCGGGGTCGGGCAGCCCGCCGTGGTCGCGCTGCGGCGGGGAGGCGACGGCGATCGACGTCACGCCGGCGATCTGCGCCGGGACCACGTTCATCACCACGCTGGACAGCAGCGGGGCCAGGCCGCCGGGCACGTACAGCCCGACGCGGCGCACCGGTACCCAGCGCTCGGTGACCGTGCCGCCGCGGACGACCTGGGTGGTCACGTCGGTGCGGGCCTGGTCGGCGTGCACCCGGCGCACCCGGGCGATCGACTCCTCGAGCGCGGCGCGCACGGTGGGGTCGAGGCCGTCGAGCGCGGCCCGGATCGCCTGCGGCGGGACGGCGAAGTCCTCGGCGTCGACGCCGTCGAGGCGGGCGGTGATCTCGCGGACCGCCTGGGCGCCGCGGACGCGCACGTCCTCGCACAGCGGCCGGACGGTGGCCAGGACCGAGTCGATGTCGGTGGCGGCGCGCGGCAGCAGGCCGGCCAGGTCACGGACCCCCGGCAGCGCGGAACCGCGCAGGTCGATGCGGGCGAGCACGGGGGGCCTCCGGGGTGCGGGCGAGGGAGGGACGACCTCCCGAGGGTAGTAGGGGCCGGGTCGCCGGCTGTCACAGCGCCGGGGGTCCCGGGCGCCGTAGGCTCCGGCCGTGGGCGACCTCATCCCGCTGTTCCCGCTCGGGTCGCCGCTGTTCCCCGGGATCGTGCTGCCGCTGCAGGTGTTCGAGCCCCGCTACCGGGTGCTGGTGCAGGACCTGCTGGCCGAACCCGAGGACGGCGACCAGCGGTTCTTCGGCGTGGTCGCCATCCGCCAGGGCTGGGAGGTCGAGCAGGTCGCGCCGGCCGAGGCGCTCTACGACGTCGGCTGCACCGCGCGCCTGCAGGTGGTCCGGCCCCGGCCCGACGGCGGGTTCCGGATCGTCACCGTGGGCGGGGAGCGCTTCCGGCTGCTCGACGTCGTGGTCGGGGACGCCGCAGGCGAGGCCGCCGGCAGCGCGCCGCCCTACCTGCGCGCCGAGGTCGAGTGGCTGGCCGACGAGGAGGCCGCCGAGGAGGCCGCCGGCGACCAGGAGCAGGTGCTGGGCACGCCCGCGGCCGGCGGACCGGACGAGGGGCTGCTCGCCGAGGCCGCGCGCGGGTCGCTGAGCCTGCTCGAGCGCGGCGTGGGCCGGCTGTTCACCCGCTACGTCACCGCCGTCGCCGGGCTGCAGACCGGCCGCGAGGACGCCGCTGCGGCCGGCGAGGCGGAGGAGCTCAGCGGCGCGCGGGCACTGCTCGACGCGGTGGCCGGCGACCCGCGGGCGCTGTCCTACCTGGTGGCGTCGGCGGCGCTGCTGACCACCGAGGACCGGCAGGCGCTGCTGGCCGAGTCCGCGACCCGCCGCCGGCTGCGCACCGAGACGCGGATGCTGCGCCGGGAGCTGACCCTGCTGGAGACGGTGCGGGCCGTCCCGGCACCGCTGCAGGAGTTCGCCGGGCCGCTCAGCCTGAACTGACGCCGTCGCGGCGGCCGAGGTCGTCGGCGCTGGCGAACAGCGCGGCGACCACGTAGACCAGCAGCGCGGCGAACGGCGCGACCGCCAGCGCGGGGAGGCTGGAGAGGTCCAGGCCGGTGGTCACCCGGGCGCCGACGTCGCCGAGTTCGGCCGCGCTCGGCCCGGGGGCGAGCAGCTCCCCCATCTGCCAGGCGAGGACGGCGGCCAGCGCGGTGCCGACGGCGGTGCCCACGAGGGTGGCCACGCCCCGCCGGCGGCGCATGGCCCAGGCGATGCCCCCGGCGAGCAGGCCGAGGCCGGCGAGGACGAGGACGAGCACCGAGTCGTCGGCGACCAGGAGCTCGGCCGACGGGTTGCCCACCGGGACCGCGCCGCCCTCGACCACCTCGAAGCGGGCGCGCGGGGCGAGCCACACCCACAGCAGGCCCGCCGGGATCCCGGCCAGGGCGAGACCGAGCGCCCAGACCGCGGCCCCGCGCAGGTCCCGCCGCACCTCGGCGAGGACCGCGCGGGCCACCGGCCGCGCCGGCGCCACCGCGGCGGGCGCCGGCGCGCCCACCATCGGGGCGTACGGGCCGTCGGGGAGCGGGGCGGGGCTGCTCACGGACCCCAGTGAACCCCGACTCCCCGGGTCGTCGCTCACAGGAGGGCGACGCTGGTGGGCCCGAGCAACGCCTTGATGTCCCCCATCAGCGCGGTGCTCGGCCGCACGCGGAGGCCCTGGTCGAGCCGCAGCACGGTCTCCCGGCCGTTGTTGACCAGCTTCAGGTGCACCTCGGTGGTGCCCGGGTGGCTGCCCAGCACCTCGCGCAGCCGCTCGACCACCGGCGGGGTGCACCGGGCCGCCGCCATCTGCACCAGCACCGGGCCGCGCGGCCCCTCGGTGAGCTCGGGCACGGTGACCTCGGACCCGAACAGCGAGGGCTGGTCGTCGCGCCGGCTGATCCGGCCCTTGACCACGACGATCTGGTCGCGGACGACCTTCTCCGAGACCTCCGCCCACGTCTTGGGGAAGAACAGCACCTCGATGCCGGACTCGAGGTCCTCCAGCGTCGCGATCGCCCACGGCGCGCCCTGCTTGTTGGTGCGCGGCGAGACGGCGGTGAGGATCCCCGCGATCGTGACGTTCGCGCCGTCCTCGACCCCGCCGGCGTTGATCTCCGCGATCGGGGTGTCGGCGTTGGCGGCCAGCACGTGCTCGACGCCGTGCAGCGGGTGGTCGGAGACGTAGAGGCCGAGCATGTCGCGCTCGAAGACCAGCCGCTCGGACTTCGACCAGTCCGCCGTCGGGATGACGATGTCGAGCGCGCCGCCGAAGGGGTCGTCGTCGCCGGCGTCGGCGCCGAAGCTGCCGAACAGGTCGAACTGCCCCTCGGCCTCCTTGCGCTTGAGCGCCATCGCGGAGTCGACGGCCTGGGCGTGCACGGCGGCGATGCCCTGCCGGGAGTGGCCCATCGAGTCGAACGCGCCGGCCTTGGCGAGGGACTCGATCACCTTCTTGTTGCAGGCGACCGTGTCGATCTTGCGCATGAAGTCGGCGAAGTCCTTGAACGCGCCCTTCTCCTCGCGCGCCCGGACGATCGAGTCGACGACGTTGTGCCCCACGTTGCGCACCGACGCCAGGCCGAAGCGGATGTCGGCGCCGACGGCGGTGAAGTCCCAGGAGGACTCGTTGACGTCCGGCGGGAGCACCTTGATGCCCATCCGCCGGCACTCGGCGAGGTAGACCGGCCGGCGGTCCTTGTCGTCGCCGACGCTGGTGAGCAGCCCGGCCATGTACTCGGCCGGGTAGTTGGCCTTGAGGTAGGCCGTCCAGTACGAGACCAGCCCGTAGGCGGCCGAGTGCGCCTTGTTGAACGCGTAGTCGGCGAACGGGACGAGGATGTCCCACAGCGTCTTGATCGCGGCGTCGGAGTAGCCGCGCTCCTTCATGCCGGCCTCGAAGCCGACGAACTCCGCGTCGAGGACCGACTTCTTCTTCTTGCCCATGGCGCGGCGCAGCAGGTCGGCCTTGCCGAGGGAGTACCCGGCGACCTTCTGCGCGATCGCCATGACCTGCTCCTGGTACACGATCAGGCCGTAGGTGCCGCCGAGGATCTCCTCGAGCGGCTCGGCCAGCTCGGGGTGGATCGGCGTGATCTCCTGCTGGCCGTTCTTGCGCAGCGCGTAGTTGGTGTGCGAGTTCGCACCCATCGGGCCCGGCCGGTAGAGCGCGCCGACGGCGGAGATGTCCTCGAAGTTGTCCGGCCGCATGAGCCGCAGCAGCGAGCGCATCGGGCCGCCGTCGAACTGGAAGACGCCGAGGGTGTCGCCGCGGGCGAGCAGCGCGTAGGTGGCCGGGTCGGTGAGGTCCTTGCTGATCTCGTCGAGGTCGATCGGCTCCTTGCCGTTCGCGACGATGTTGCGCAGCGCGTCGTCGATGACCGTGAGGTTGCGCAGGCCCAGGAAGTCCATCTTCAGCAGGCCGAGCGTCTCGCAGGTCGGGTAGTCGAACTGCGTGATGATCGCGCCGTCGGCCTCGCGCCGCATGATCGGGATCGAGTCGATCAGCGGGTAGCGGCCGATGATGACGCCGGCGGCGTGCACGCCCCACTGGCGCTTCAGGCCCTCGAGCTTGCGGGCCTGGTCGACCACCTCGGCCGCGCCCGGGTCGGACTCGTAGCGGGCGCGGAACTCCGCGGCCTCCTTGTAGCGCGGGTGGGCCGGGTCGAAGACGCCGGCCAGCGGGATGCCCTTGCCCATCACGTCCGGCGGCATGAGCTTGGTCAGCTCGTCGCCCACCGAGTAGGGCCGGTCGAGCACCCGGGCGGCGTCCTTGATCGCGGCCTTGGCCTTGATGGTGCCGTAGGTGACGATCTGGCTGACCCGCTCCTCGCCGTACTTCTGCGAGACGTACTGGATGACCTCGCCGCGGCGGCGGTCGTCGAAGTCGATGTCGACGTCGGGCATCGAGACGCGCTCGGGGTTGAGGAACCGCTCGAAGATCAGCCCGTGCGCCAGCGGGTCGAGGTCGGTGATGCCCATGGCGTAGGCGGCCAGCGAGCCGGCGGCCGAGCCACGGCCCGGCCCGACGCGGATGCCGTTGTCCTTGGCCCAGTTGATGAAGTCGGCGACCACGAGGAAGTACCCCGGGAAGCCCATCTGGGTGATGATCCCGACCTCGTAGTCGGCCTGCTTGCGCACGTGGTCGGGGATGCCGTTGGGGTAGCGCTTGTGCAGGCCGCGCTCGACCTCCTTGACGAACCAGGAGGTCTCGTCCTCGCCCGGCGGCAGGGGGAAGCGCGGCATGAGGTCGGCGCCCTCGGTGAAGGACACCTCGCACTGCTCGGCGATCAGCAGCGTGTTGTCGCAGGCCGAGGCGAGGTCACCGGGGAACAGCGCGCGCATCTCCGCGGCGCTCTTGAGGTAGTAGCCGTCGCCGTTGAACTTGAAGCGGTTGGTCTCGTTGAGGCGCGAGCCGGTCTGGATGCACAGCAGGGCGTCGTGGGCCTCGGCGTCCTCCTTGTGCGTGTAGTGCAGGTCGTTGGTCGCCAGCAGCGGGATGCCGAGGTCCTTCGCGATCTCCATCAGCGCCGGGCGGGTCGCCTTCTCGATCGACAGCCCGTGGTCCATCAGCTCGGCGTAGAAGTTCTCCTTGCCGAAGATGTCCTGGAAGTCCGCGGCGGCCTGGCGGGCCTTCTCCACCTTGCCCGCGCGCAGCCACATGTTGACCTCGCCGGACGGGCACCCCGTCGTCGCGATGAGGCCCTTGCCGTAGCGCTCGAGCAGGTCGCGGTCGAAGCGCGGCTTGCGGTACTGGCCCTCGAGGCTGGCCAGCGAGGAGATGCGGAAGAGGTTGTGCATCCCCTCGGTGGTGCGCGCCAGCAGGGTCATGTGGGTGTAGGCGGCCTTGCCGCGGTTGGACCCGCCGTCGCCCTCCTCGTCGATCAGCTTGTCGCCGAAGTCGAAGGGCGCGCGGTCGAACCGGGAGCCGGGCGTGTAGTAGCCCTCCATGCCGATGATCGGCTTCACGCCGGCGGACTTGGCCTGCTTGTAGAAGTCGTAGGCGCCGAAGACGTTGCCGTGGTCGGTCATCGCCAGGGCCGGCATGCCCTGCGCGGCGGCGGCCTTCGTGACCTCGGGGAGCTTCGCCGCCCCGTCGAGCATCGAGTACTCGGTGTGGACGTGCAGGTGCACGAACGAGTCTGTCGGGCTGCTCACTGCGGTGCGGTGCTCCTCACGGGTCGTGCTGGCCCGGCCGTCGGGTGCTCCGGCGGGCGACCGGCGGGGAAGACCGGGCGGTGCGGTGCGGGCTCGGGGACCGTTGCGCCCGGGCGACCGACGCGGGCCCGGGCCGGTACCCCCGATCCTCGCACCGGGGACGTTCTACGCCGAGGGTCTGACAGGTCGTGTCTCGGCCCGGGACGAGGCGGCCGTCACGTCCCCCGTGCGCCGTCGGCCAGGAGTAGGCGCATCGTCACGTGCGCGATCCCGGCCTCCTCGTACTCGCCGCCGACGGCGGTGTAGCCGGCCCGCTCGTAGAAGCCGCGGGCGGTGACCTGCGCGTGCAGCTCCACCTCGGTCAGGCCCCGGGCGAGGGCCTGCCGGTGCAGCTCGGCGAGCACCGCCGCCCCGTGGCCGTGGCCGCGGGCGGCGGCGTCGACGGCCATGCGCCCGACCACCGCCCGCCCGTCGCGCTCGAGCAGCCGGCCGGTGGCCACGACCCGGCCGGCGGCGTCCCGGCTGACCGCGTGGACGGCCGTGGCGTCGGCGGCGTCCCGCTCGACCTCCGGCGGCACGCCCTGCTCCTCCACGAAGACCCGGGTGCGCAGCGCGGCCACCTCGGCCCAGTCGGCGGCCGTGGCGACGGCGGCGGTCGCGGTGCTCACGCGGGCGCTCCGCCGGGCGCGCGCGGGGCGTGCAGCACCTCCGGCAGCGCCGAGGACGGGACGAGCAGGAACCGCAGGTCGACGGCGGCGTGCAGCAGGACCGGCAGCAGCAGCGACCCCGTCTCCAGGTACAGCGCCGCGAACACCCCGCCGAGGACGCCGGTGAGCACGATCCCGGAGACGCCCTGGTAGGCGTGCGCCAGCCCGAACGCCACGGCCGCGACGGCGACGAGCGCGACCTCGGGCAGGTCGCCGACGACGGCGGCCACCACGGCGAGGAGGAAGCCGCGGTAGAGCCACTCCTCGCACACCCCCGCGGTCACCCCCACGACGGTGAACAGCCGCCGCTCGGAGCGGCTGCGCGGCAGCAGCGCCAGGGTGGCGTGCACCGGCGGCTCGGCGTGCCGCCCCTCCCCCGGCTGCGGCAGCGTGGCCGCGCGGGCCAGCGCCCCGCTGCGCAGCGCGCGCACCGACGCCAGGGCGAGGACCAGGACCAGCACCGCGGCGACGCCGGTGACCGGCCCGGGCCACCCGGTGGGCCAGGCCAGCCCGACGGCGGCGGCGTCCACACCCGGCGCGGCCAGCCAGATGACGAGGGCGAGCAGCGCCAGGCCCCACTCGAGGACGAGCAGCCGCAGGTAGAAGGAGCGCCGGGCGGCCGGGTCCGTCCGCAGCCGACCCTCGAAGCGGCGGTGCAGCACGCGCCCGACCACCGGCTCGCCGAGCACTAGGTAGACCCCGACGACGACGGCCGACAGCGCGGCGGGGCCGTAGTCGGCGAGGGAGGCGGGCAGGCCGGTCACGGAGCTGCGGCGGGGTCAGGACTCGGCGCGCAGGATCGCCAGCGCCCCGGCGAGGTCGGCCGGGTAGGCGCTGGTGAACTCCACCCAGTGGCCGTCGGCGGGGTGGGCGAAGCCGAGCCGGACGGCGTGCAGCCACTGCCGGGACACCCCGAGGCGGGCGGCCAGCGTGGGGTCGGCGCCGTAGGTGGTGTCACCGACGCAGGGGTGGCGCAGCGCGGAGAAGTGCACCCGGATCTGGTGGGTGCGGCCGGTCTCGAGGTGGATGTCGACCAGGCTGGCCGCCGCGAAGGCCTCGATCACCTCGTAGTGGGTGACCGAGGGGCGCCCGCCCGAGACGACGGCGAACCGCCAGTCGTGCCGGGGGTGCCGGTCGATCGGGGCGTCGATGGTGCCGCGCGAGGGGTCGGGGTGGCCCTGCACCAGCGCGTGGTAGCCCTTGTCGACGGTCCGCTCCTTGAACGCCGCCTTGAGCAGGCTGTAGGCCCGCTCGCTCTTCGCCACGACCATCAGCCCCGTCGTCGCGGCGTCGAGGCGGTGCACCACGCCCTGCCGCTCCGGCGCGCCGGAGGTGGAGATCCGGTAGCCGGCCGCGGCCAGGCCGCCGACGACGGTCGGGCCCTCCCAGCCGGGGCTGGGGTGCGCGGCGACCCCGACCGGCTTGTCGACGACCACCACGTCGTCGTCGTCGTGGACGACGGTGAGCCCGGGCACCGGCTCCGGCGGCGGGGCCTCGACCGGGGGCGGGGGCAGCTCGACCTCCAGCCAGCTGCCGCCGCTGAGCCGGTCGCCCTTGCCGCGCACGCGGCCGTCGACCCACACCTTGTCGGCGTCGGCGAGCTCGGCGGCGACCGCGCGCGAGAGGCCGAACAGCCGCGTCAGGGCCTGGTCGACCCGCTGGCCCTCGAGGCCGTCGGGCACCGGGAGGGCGCGGTGCAGGCCGGGAGCGCTCACGCCCCCATCGTGACAGGTCAGCCGCGGGAGACCGCGTCGTCGCCGCGGTCGCGGGCGCGGCTGCCGTCGAACTCGACGCCGCGCAGGGCGAGGACGACGCCGAGCAGCCCGCCGCAGACGATCGCCGAGTCGGCCACGTTGAAGATCGGGTAGACCTCGCCGTTGGGCGCGAACACCGACACGAAGTCGACGACGCCGCCGCGCAGGAACCCGGGGTCGCGGAACACCCGGTCGACGAGGTTGCCCAGGGCGCCGCCGAGCACCAGGCCCAGCGCGACCGCCCAGCCGGTGGAGAACAACCGCCGCGCGCTGCGGACGATGACCGCCACCACGACGACGGCGATCAGCGTGAAGACGACGGTGAAGCCCTCGGCGAAGGAGAACGCCGCGCCGGTGTTGCGCGCGTGCGTGAGGTAGACCAGCCCGCCGAGCAGCCGGAGGTTCTCGCCCCGGTCGATCGTGGCGACGACGAGCAGCTTGGTGCCGAGGTCGGCGAGGAACACCAGCACCGCGAGCGCGAGCAGCAGCCGGGTGCGCGGCCGGCGGGACGGCGCCGCGGCGGCACCGGCACCGGTGGCCGCACCGGTCCCTGCCCCGTCGTCTCCGGCGACCTCGGGCTGCTCGTCCAGCGGGGGCTCCTCCTGCTCCGGGCGGCCGCGGGAGGCGGCCGACGCAGGCGACGATAGCCTCGGCCGCCGCCCCCTCCGGGCCGCCGCGCGGCCGTACACCCGCGCCGATGGTGAGGCACGTCACCCGTGGGTAGACGAATCTCACACCCCGCCGGGCGCGTGTACGGGCGCCGTTCGGCCGATCGTCGGAGATGGCGCACGTCCACCCGGCAGGAAGGCAGTCGTGTCCACCGACCTCGGTTCAGCAACCGACCCCGATGTGGTCCTCGTCGGCGGGGGCATCATGAGCGCGACGCTGGCGTCGCTGCTGGGTGTCGTCGCTCCCGACTGGAGCATCACCGTCTTCGAGTCCGCGACCGAGGTCGCCGGCGAGAGCTCCGACGCCTGGAACAACGCCGGCACCGGCCACGCGGCGCTCTGCGAGCTCAACTACACGCCGTCCGGGCCCGACGGCCGGGTCGAGACCACCAAGGCCCGCACCATCAACGAGCAGTTCCAGGTCTCGCGGCAGTTCTGGTCGCACCTGGTGCGCACCGGGCTGACCGGCTCGCCGAAGGAGTTCATCTCCCCGGTGCCGCACGTCAGCTTCGTGACCGGCGAGGGCGGGCGCACGTACATGCGCAACCGCCACGCGGCGCTGTCGGCCGAGCCGCTGTTCTCCGGGCTGGAGTACACCGACGACCCCGCCGAGCTGGCGCAGTGGACCCCGCTGGTCATGGACGGCCGCGACCCGGCGCAGGTCGTCGCCGCGACCCGCTCGGTCGCCGGGACCGACGTCAACTTCGGCGCCCTGACCCGGCTGCTGCTCGAGCAGGGCGAGGCCCGCGGGGTGCAGGTGCACACCGGCCAGCGGGTGACCGGCCTGGAGAAGCTCGACGACGGCCGTTGGAAGGCCACCGTCACCGACAGGCGGGACGGCGAGCAGCGCACGGTGCGCGCCCGCTTCGTCTTCGTCGGCGCCGGTGGCGGCGCGCTGCCGCTGCTGCAGAAGGCCGCGATCCCCGAGATCCGCGGGTTCGGCGGGTTCCCGGTCAGCGGGCTGTTCCTCCGCACCCGCTCCCCCGAGCTGGTCAGCCGGCACCAGGCCAAGGTCTACGGGCAGGCCGCCGTCGGCGCGCCGCCCATGTCGGTGCCACACCTGGACCTGCGCCTGGTCGACGGCGAGTACTCCCTGCTGTTCGGTCCCTACGCCGGCTTCTCGCCGAAGTTCCTCAAGGCCGGCTCGATGTTCGACCTGCCGCTGTCGGTCAAGCCCAACAACCTCGGCTCGATGCTGGGCGTGGCGCGCACCGAGATGGCGCTGACCAAGTACCTGGTCACCGAGCTGCTGCAGAGCCGCAAGGCCCGGCACCGCACCCTCATCGAGTTCGTGCCGCTGGCCGAGCAGGGCGACTGGGAGATGATCACCGCCGGACAGCGGGTGCAGGTCATCAAGCAGGACCCGAAGAGCGGCAAGGGCGTGCTGCAGTTCGGCACCGAGCTCATCGTCGGCTCCGACCGCTCGATCGCCGGCCTGCTCGGCGCCTCGCCCGGCGCCTCGACGGCGGTCTCGGCGATGCTCACGCTGATCGAGAAGGCCTTCCCCGACCGCGTCGCCGCCCGCCGGTCGGCACTCGAGGAGGCCATCCCCTCCTACGGCCGCGACCTCTCCAGCGACCCGGCCCTGCTGGCCGCCGTCCGCGCGGAGACGATGCAGACCCTCGAGCTCAACGGCTGACTCCTCCGGCACCACCGAGAGGCCCCCTCCGCTCCGGCGAGGGGGCCTCTCGCGTCGGAGGCCCGCGCAACTGCGGGGAAGTCGTCGCCTGCGGCGCCTCCCGGACGACGACTTCCCCGCAGTCGTCGTCGAGCGGGTCAGTCGGACTCGGTGGCCGCGCCCTCCTCGCCGCGCCAGCTGGCCAGCCGGCCGGCGCGGCTGACCGCCCGCAGCCGCCGCTCGGCCTCCCGGCGCGACCGGCGGGCCGAGACCAGCAGCGCCTGGTCCCCGCGCATCAGCCGGGTGGTCTCGTCGGGCACGAACGAGCGCCCGTCGCGGACGATGAGCACCACCGCGGCGTCCTCGGGCAGCCGCAGCTCGGGCAGGTAGACGCCGTGCAGCCGGGAGCCCTCGGGCACCCGCATCTGCATGAGCTCGGCGTCGAGCTCCTCCAGCGGCGCGGACTCCACCTCGATCTCCCGCGGGGTCAGCGGCGCGGCGATGCCCAGACGGCGGGCCATCCACGGCAGCGACGAGCCCTGCACGAGGGTGAAGACGACGACCAGCACGAAGACCGTGTCGAACACCAGCGGGGCGTCGGGCACCCCGGCGGTGAGCGGGATGGTGGCCAGCACGATCGGCACCGCGCCCCGCAGCCCCGCCCACGAGACGAACGCCTGCTGCGGCCACGGCATCCGGAACCAGGCCAGGCTGGCCACCACCGACAGCGGCCGCGCCACCAGCAGCAGCGCCAGGCCGATCAGCAACGCCGGGCCGATCGCGGTGGGCAGCCGGCCCGGCGAGACGAGCAGGCCCAGGAGCACGAACAACCCGATCTGGGCGAGGGAGGCCATGCCCTCGGCGAAGCCGATCGTCACCGCCCGGTGCGGCAGCGAGGCGTTGCCCAACACCAGCCCGCACAGGTAGACCGCGACGAAGCCCGACGTGTGCGCCAGCGACGCCGAGGCGTACGCGAGCACGCACAGCGCCAGCGTGGCCAGCGGGTAGAAGCCCGACAGCGGCAGCGCCGAGCGGCGCAGCAGCCAGGCGCCGCCCGCGCCGAGCGCCAGCCCGATCACCGCGCCGCCGGCGAGCTCGGCCACGACGACGACCGCGGTGACCCACCACGCCTCCGACTCCCCGCCGGTGAGGGTCTCCGACAGGGCGGCCACCAGCAGGATGACCGGCGCGTCGTTGAGGCCGCTCTCCACCTCCAGCGCGGCGACCATCCGGCGCGGCAGCGGCAGCCGGCGCAGCGTGGCGAACACCGCGGCGGCGTCGGTGGAGCTGACGACGGCGCCCAGCAGCAGCGCGAAGGGCCACGTCAGGCCCAGCAGCCAGACGCCGACCGCCGCCGTCGTCGTCACGCTGACCACGACGCCGACCGTCGACAACGACAGCGCCGGGCCCACCGCGCGGCGGACGTCGGCCCACCGCGTCGTCAGCCCGCCCTCGGCGAGGATGACGACGAGGGCGGCGATCCCCAGGGTCTGGGTGAGCGCGACGTCCTCGAACTCGACGCCCAGGCCGCTCTCCCCCAGCGCCACTCCGAGGGCGAGGTAGAGCAGCAGGCTGGGCAGGCCCAGGCGGTCGGCGAGCCGCAGCGCCAGGGCGGCGACGAGCACGACCAGCGCCCCGACGGCGAGTCCCACGGTGACCGTGGTGTTCACCGCCGCCGCCCCATGGTGATCAGTCTCCCGTACGCCCGTGTCGGGCCCGTTGCGCCTGCACGCGAAGGCGGTCGACGGCTCGGGGACAATGGAGGCGTGAGCTCTCCGTTCCGTGCGCTGCCGCCCCAGGTCGACCTGCCCGCGCTCGAACAGGACGTGCTGCGGCGCTGGGAGGACGCCGACGTCTTCGCGCGGTCGCTGGAGGCCTCGCAGGGCCGGCCGCAGTGGGTCTTCTACGAGGGCCCGCCCACCGCCAACGGCCGCCCGGGCACCCACCACATCGAGGCGCGCGCCTTCAAGGACGTCTTCCCCCGCTTCAAGACCATGCAGGGCTGGCACGTGCCCCGCCGCGCCGGCTGGGACTGCCACGGCCTGCCGGTCGAGATCGCCGTCGAGCAGGAGCTCGGCTTCGCCGGCAAGCCCGACATCGAGCGCTACGGCATCGCCGAGTTCAACGCCCGCTGCCGCGAGTCGGTCATGCGGCACGTCGACGCGTTCAGCGACCTCACCCGCCGCATGGGCTACTGGGTCGACATGTCCACCGCCTACTGGACGATGGACCCCTCCTACGTCGAGAGCGTGTGGTGGTCGCTCAAGCAGGTCTTCGACAAGGGCCTGCTCGTCGAGGACCACCGCGTGGCCCCCTACTGCCCGCGCTGCGGCACCGGCCTGTCCGACCACGAGGTCGCCCAGGGCTACGAGTCGATCACCGACCCCTCCGTCTACGTCCGGCTGCCCGTCACCGACGGCGAGTGGGCCGGGAAGGCCGACCTGCTGGTCTGGACGACGACGCCGTGGACGCTGCCGTCCAACACCGCCGTCGCCGTCAACCCCGACGTGACCTACGTCGTCGCGCGATCCACCAAGGACCCCGCCCACCCGGCCACCCTCGTCGTCGCCGAGCCCCTGCTCGGTGCGGTCTTCGGCGACCTCGACGACGTCGAGGTGCTGGCCCGCACCACCGGCCGCGACTGGGAGCGCACGCACTACCGCCGCCCGTTCGAGCTGGTCGACTTCCCCGAGGGGGAGGACACCCACTACGTCGTCCTGGCCGACTACGTCACCACCGACGACGGCACCGGGCTGGTGCACCAGTCCCCCGCCTTCGGCGCCGACGACCTCGCCGTCTGCCGCGCCTACGGCCTGCCCGTCGTCAACCCGATCGACGCCTCCGGGCACTTCCTGCCCGAGGTCCCGCTGGTCGGCGGGCGGTTCTTCAAGGCCGCCGACGACGAGCTCGTCGTCGACCTGCAGGCGCGCGGGGTGCTGTGGCGCGAGCAGCGCTACGAGCACAGCTATCCGCACTGCTGGCGCTGCCACACGCCGCTCATGTACTACGCGCAGCCGTCCTGGTACATCCGCACCAGCGCGGTCAAGGACCAGCTGCTCGCCGAGAACGAGAAGACCCGCTGGCACCCCGAGACCATCCAGTGGGGCCGCTACGGCGACTGGCTGAACAACAACGTCGACTGGGCGCTGTCGCGGGACCGGTACTGGGGCACGCCGCTGCCGATCTGGCGCAACGACGCCGACCCCTCGCGCATGGTGGTCGTCGGGTCGCTGGCCGAGCTGTCGGAGCTGACCGGGGAGGACCACACCGGCCTCGACCCGCACCGGCCGTTCATCGACGAGGTGACCTTCACCCGCCCCGGCGAGGAGGGCACCTACCGGCGGGTGCCGCAGGTGATCGACGCCTGGTACGACTCCGGCTCGATGCCCTTCGCCCAGTGGGGCGCCCCCCACCGGAACAGGGAGCAGTTCGAGGCCGCCTACCCGGCGCAGTTCATCTGCGAGGCCATCGACCAGACCCGCGGCTGGTTCTACTCGCTCATGGCCGTGGGCACGGTCGTGTTCGGGCGGAACGCCTACGAGGACGTGCTCTGCCTCGGCCACATCCTCGCCGAGGACGGCCGCAAGATGAGCAAGCACCTCGGCAACATCCTCGAGCCGATCCCGCTGATGGACCGGCACGGCGCCGACGCCGTCCGCTGGTTCATGCTCGCCGGCGGTTCGCCGTGGTCGGCGCGCCGGGTGGGCCACGAGACGCTGTCCGAGGTGGTCCGCAAGGTCCTGCTGACCTACTGGAACACCGCCAGCTTCCTCACGCTCTACGCCGAGACCAACGGCTGGGGTGGGCCGGGTGGCGACGGAGCGTCCCCCGTCCCGCCGCGCGCGGAGCGGCCGCTGCTGGACCGCTGGGCGCTCGCGCAGCTGGCCGCGGTCACCGAGGGCGTCACCGACGCGCTCGAGGCGTTCGACACCCAGGGCGCCGGCCGGCTGCTCGCGCAGTTCGTCGACGACCTGTCCAACTGGTACGTGCGCCGCTCCCGCCGTCGCTTCTGGGACGGCGACCCCTCGGCGCTGGGCACGCTGCACGAGGTGCTCGACGGCCTGACCCGGCTCATGGCGCCGTTCACGCCGTTCGTCACCGAGGAGGTGTGGACCCGCGTCGTCCGGCCCGGCCTCGGCGAGGACGCCCCCGACTCGGTGCACCTGGCCTCCTGGCCGGCCGTCGACGCCGACGCCCGCGACCCGCAGCTGGTGGCCCAGGTCGACCTGGTGCGCCGGCTGGTGGAGCTGGGCCGCGCGGCCCGCACGTCGGCGAAGGTGCGCACCCGGCAGCCGCTGGCGCGGGCGCTGGTCGCCGCGCCGGGCTGGGCCTCGATGGGCCGCGACCTGGTGGCCGAGGTCGCCGACGAGCTCAACGTGGCCGAGCTGGCCGAGCTCGCGGCGGTGGGCGGCGACCTGGTCGACGTCAGCGTCAAGGTCGACTTCCGCGCCGTCGGGCGCCGGCTGGGCAAGCAGGTCCAGGCGGTGGCCAAGGCCGTCGCCGCGGCCGACCCGGCCGCGCTGGTGGCCGCCTACCGGGCGGGCACCGCGTCGGTCGACGTCGACGGGCAGGCCGTGCCGCTCGAGGACGGCGACCTGGTGGTCACCGAGACGCCGCGCGAGGGCTGGACGGTGGCCAGCGCCGGCGGGCTGACCGTCGCGCTGGACCTCACGCTGACGCCGGAGCTGGAGCGCGCGGGTCTCGTCCGCGAGGCGGTGCGCCTGGTCCAGGAGGCCCGCAAGAACGCGGGCCTGGCGGTCAGCGACCGGATCCAGCTCTGGTGGACCGCCGAGGGCACCATGGCCGAGGCGCTCACCGGGGCCGGCGAGCAGGTGGCCGGCGAGGTGCTGGCGACCGCCGTGCACGCCGGCCGCGCGGGCGAGGGCCCCGGCGTCGAGGGGCCGGCCGGCTCGCGTTTCTGGCTCGCCCGCGCCTGAGCCGGTCTCCCCGCGGGGAGGCCGGCTCAGGTCCGGCGGGCCCTGCGGGCGCGTTCGGCGTCGGCGAGGAACCGGTCGGGGCCGCAGCGTCCGCACGGGGTGAACCCGTCGGTGCGCGCCTCCTTCACCGGTAGCGGGATCGTCTCGCGGCCGGCCAGCCAGGGGCAGTCGGCCAGGTGGTAGCGGGGGTGCTCGTCGACCACGAGCACCTCGTCGGTCAGGTCCATCACCTTGAGCAGGTCGGTGACCTCGACGTCCTCCTCCGGCGGGTCGGCCTGGTCCGCGGCCGCGGCCGCCGGGCTGCCGTTCCCGCTCGCGGCCGTCGTCGGCCGGGCGGCGGCGACCGGCGGCTGCGCGGGCGCCTGGCTCTCTCGGCGCTCCGGGCGCTCCGGCGCCGCTGCGGGCTCCCCGGCGTCCGCGGGAGCCTCGTGGCGCCCGTGCCGGCCGGTGGGCTCCTCGCCGGTCGCGGGCCCGCCGGCGGCCGGCGTCGGCGGGGCGACCTCCGCGGCGCCCGCAGTCGTCGACGCGGCCGTCGTCCGGCCGGCGGAGCGGGCCGGCTGCGGCTCGCCCTCCGGGCGGCGGGCCGGGACGCGGGTGCCCGCCGGTGCCCGCAGCCGGGCGACCACCAGCAGGACCGCGGCCAGGGCGCAGGCGGCGACGCAGGCCCAGTACCAGGCGGTGACGGCGGTCAGGACGCCGGCGACGAACAACCCGAGGCCGGCGAGCACGAGGAGACCGGCGGCGACGACCACGGGCGCGACTGTAGCGGCGGATCCGCTGGGGCTCCCGGCCGTCCGGTCCCGGAACGCGACAGGGCCCCCGGACGAGGTGTCCGGGGGCCCTGTCGGGGAACGTCAGGCGGTGGCGTGCTGCGTCTGCCGGGTGGCCGACGACGGCTCGGCCGAGCCGCGGGCGTCGAGGTCGCGCAGGTGCGACTCGAGGTAGGACCGGAAGCGGGTCCGGTACTCGCGCTCGAAGGTCCGCAGCTCCTCGATCTTCCGCTCGAGGTTGGCCCGCTTCTCCTCGAGGCCGCCCATGACCTCGGCGTGCCGGCGCTCGGCGTCCTGGTCGAGGGCCGCGGCCTTGGCGCGGGCCTCGCGCTCCATCGTGTCGGCGCGGGTGCGCGCGTCGTTGAGCATCGAGTCGGCCCGGGTGCGGGCCTCGTTGACCATCTGCTCGCTCTTGGCGCGGGCCTCGGCGACCATCCGGTCGCTGTTGGTCTTCGCCGTGCTGACCATCTGGTCGGCCTGGGACTTGGCCTCGTTGACGTAGCGGTCGGCGGTCTCCGACGCCAGCGCCAGCATCCGGGAGGCGCGCGCGGTGTCGTCCTCGCGGGCGACCGGCTGCGGCGGGGCGGGAGCCGGGGCCGGCGTCGGCTCGGGAGCGACCGGCTGGGCGGCGACACGGCCGGTGCTCGAGCCCGCGCGCAGCTCGTTGTTCTCCTCGATCAGCCGGGCGAGCTCGGCCTCCACCACGTCGAGGAACGCGTCGACCTCGTCCTCGTCGTAGCCACGCTTACCGATCGGCGGCTTCTTGAAGACGACGTTGTGCACGTCGGCTGGCGTGAGTGGCAAGGGGCTCACCTCGGGTCGGACGGCGGGTACGGGGTCTGTCGGGTCGCGCGCCGGTGCGCGCGCACGGCGGTCACGCGGTGAGGGCGAGACCGGACGTGATGCTCCGCAGGATGTAGACGGCGATCAGGAGCACCATAAACGCGAGGTCCAGACGGATGGACCCCAGGTTCAGGGGCGGGATCACCTTCCGGATCGCCTTGAGCGGCGGATCGGTGGTCGCGTACACGACCTCCAGGCCCGCGGCGACGAAGCCGGACGGGCGCCAACTGCGCGCCAGCACCATCACCCAGTCCACGACGAATCGCGCGAACAGGAGGATGAGGAAGACGAGCAGGACCGATGACACGACCTGCCAGAAGATGCCCACTGTCCTCGCTCGTCCCGGGGCACCAGCGGTGCCGTTGTGTCTGCGCTCCCAGCGCCCCGGCCGACGGCGTCAGGACTCCTCGAAGAACCCGCCCTCGCGGATCTTGGCCTTGTCCTCGGCCGTCACGTCGACGTCCCGCGGGCTGAGCAGGAACACCTTGGCCGTGACGGGCTCGATGCTACCGCGCAGCCCGAAGACGAGTCCCGCTGCGAAGTCCACCAGCCGCCGCGCGTCGGCGTGGTCGAGCTCGGTGAGGTTCATGATGACCGGGCTGCCCTCGCGGAACGCCTCGCCGATGGCGCGCGCCTCGTTGTAGGTCTTGGGGTGCAGCGTGGTGATCCGGTAGGGCTGCACCACGGGGGCGGGCGCCGGCTCGGGCGCCGCGGCCACCTGCTCGCGCGCGGCCAGGCCGGCCGCGGTGGCACCCGCCCCGCCGCCGACCGCGCCGATGCGCGAGGGGCCCGAGGCGGCGGGGGCCGCGCCGGTCACCGGCTGCGCCAGGCCGATGCGGGGCGCGCCCGCGCGGCGCAGGACGGCGGGCTCGGAGCCGGCCGACGCGGGGGTGCGGACGGCGGGACGGCCCTCGTCGGCGCGGTCGCCGTCGTAGCGGTCGGCGTCGTAGCGGTCGCCGTCGTGCCGGTCGGCCTCCCGGCGGCGCCCCTCGTCGGCGCGCTCGCCGGGGTAGGAGTCGCCCAGGCGGTCGTAGCGGCGCTCGTCGAAGCGGCCGGCGTCGTAGCGGCCCTCGTCGTAGCGGGCGGGGTCGTAGCGGCCCTCGTCCAGGCGGGGGTCCAGTCGCCCGGAGTCCAGGCGGCCGGAGTCGAACCGCCCGTCGTCGTAGCGGCCCTCGTCGTACCTGCCGTCGTCGTACCGGTCGTGGTGGTCGGACTGGCGCGCGTCGTAGCGCCCGTAGGCGCGGGCGTCGTCGTCCTCGACGAGTCCGAGGTAGATGCCCATCTTCCGCATGGCACCGGCCATCAGACGACCTCCTCCGGGGATCCGGCTGGGACCCCTGTGACTGGTGTGACTCGCGCCGAGGTTAGGGGTCGGGAGCCGAAGAGCGCGGTACCGACACGCACCAGCGTGGCGCCCGCCGCGACCGCCTCCTCGAGGTCCCCGCTCATGCCCGCCGACAGCTCCGCGGCGCCGGGGTGGTCGGCCCGCACGCGGTCGGCGAGGGCGGCCAGGCGGGCGAAGGCGGGGCCGGGCTCCTCGTCCCGCGGCGCGACCGCCATGAGGCCGCGCAGCGCCAGGCCGGGCAGGTCGGCGACGGCGTCGGCGAGGGCCGGGACGTCGTCGGGCGCGGCGCCACCCCGCTCGGCCAGCTCGCCGGCCGCCCCGCCGAGGTCGACCTGGAGGAAGACGCCGACCGGCCGGCCGCTCTCCTCCCCCACCCGGGCCAGGGCGCGGGCCAGCGGCAGCCGGTCGACGGAGTGGACCACGGCGCCGGTGCGGGCGACGGCGCCCGCCTTGTTGCGCTGCAGCTGGCCGATGAAGTGCCACTCCAGCGGGAGGTCGGCGAGCTCGGCGGCCTTGGCGGTGAGCTCCTGGGCGCGGTTCTCGCCGAACGCCGTCTGGCCGAGCGCGGCCAGCTCGCGGACCGCGTCGCCCGGCCAGGTCTTGCTGACGGCGAGCAGCGTCACCGACGACGGGTCGCGCCCGGCGGCACGGGCCGCGGCGGCGATCCGCTCGCGGACCGCCCGCAGACGGTCGGCCGGGGAGGTCATGCCGACGATCATCCCCTGGTGAGGTGCTGGAACGGCCCTCCTGCAGGGGCCCGCCCCGAGCGTCAGCGAGGGGTGGGGGGCAGGAGGGTCCTTCAACCCAGCCAGGTGACGCCGGCCTGGCGCCCGGTGACGCCGTCGCGGCGGTGGCTGAACAGCCGCCGGTCCTCGACGGTGCAGCGCGGGTCGTGGACCACCTGGGGCAGTCCGGCGCGGGTCAGCAGCTCGGCGAGGCCGGCGCGCAGGTCCAGCCCCGGCGTCCCCCTCCGGGTGCGGACGGCGGCCGCGGGCGCCACCCGGGCCACCTCGGCCTGCATCTCCCGCGGCACCTCGTAGTCGGCACCGCAGACGGCCGGGCCGAGCAGCGCGGTGGTGTCGGCCGGCCGGCTGCCCAGCCGCGCCATGGCGGCCAGCGTGGCGGCGACGACGCCCTGGCGGACGCCCTCGCGCCCGGCGTGCACGGCGGCGACCACCCCGGCGACCGGGTCGGCCAGGAGCACGGGCACGCAGTCGGCGACCAGCACGCACAGCACCAGGCCGGGCGTGCGGGTCACCAGCGCGTCGGTGGCGGGCAGCGGGGCCTCGACCGGCCCGTCGACGACGGCGACGCCGGTGCCGTGGACCTGGTCCATCCACACCAGCCGTTCGCCGGGCACGCCGAGCTCGCGGGCCAGGCGCTCCCGGTTGGCCGCGACGTCGACCGGGTCGTCGCCGACGTGGACGCCGAGGTTGAACGCGTCGTAGGGCGGACGCGAGCGGCCGCCCCGCCGGTCGGTGACCACCCGTCGGGGGCGCACCGCCGGCGGGGCGGCCGGGGTCGAAGTAAGGACCCCCTCGCCCCCCACCGCTCGCACGCTCGCGGCGGGATCCTGCGAGCGGGCCGGGGAGTCGGGGTCCGTCACTGGCGGAGGAACTCCGGGATGTCGAGCTCCTCCTCGAAGTCCTCGTTGCCCAGCGGCCGGCGACCGGCCGAGGCGGCCGCGGCCTGGTTCTGCACCGGGGGCAGCGGCGGGACGGTGATCCCGCCACCCGTGGGCGGCGCCGGCCGGGCCGGAGCCGGGGCGGGCGCCGGCTGGGCCACCGGGGCCACGGGCGCCGGCGGGACGTGCCCGACGAGCCGCTCCCCCGTCGCCCGCGGCGGGGCGGGGGCGACCGGCGGCGGCGAACCGAACCGGCTCGGCGCGGCCGGGGGTGCGGCCGGCACGGACGCGACGGCGCCGTCCTTGCGGGACGAGGGCCGGCCGCCGTCGAAGCCCGCGGCGATGACGGTCACGCGGACCTCGTCGCCCAGGGCGTCGTCGATGACCGCACCGAAGATGATGTTGGCGTCGGCGTGCGCGGCGTCCGACACCAGCGAGGCGGCCTCGTTGATCTCGAACAGGCCGAGGTCCGACCCGCCGGAGATCGACAGCAGGACGCCGTGGGCGCCCTCCATCGAGGCCTCCAGCAGCGGGCTGGCGATGGCCTGCTCGGCCGCGAGCAGCGCGCGGTTGTCGCCGCGGGCGCTGCCAATGCCCATGAGCGCCGAGCCCGCGCCGGACATGACCGACTTGACGTCGGCGAAGTCCAGGTTGATCAGGCCGGGCGTGGTGATCAGGTCGGTGATGCCCTGGACACCGGAGAGCAGCACCTGGTCGGCGGTGCGGAAGGCGTCCATCACGCTGACGTTGCGGTCACCGAGCTGCAGCAGCCGGTCGTTGGGGATGACGATGAGCGTGTCGCACTCGTTGCGCAGCTCCTCGATCCCCGACTCGGCCTGCACCGCGCGGCGCTTGCCCTCGAAGGAGAACGGCCGGGTGACCACACCGATGGTCAGTGCGCCGAGCTTGCGGGCGATCGAGGCGACGACGGGCGCGCCGCCGGTGCCGGTGCCGCCGCCCTCGCCGGCGGTCACGAAGACCATGTCGGCGCCCTTGAGCACCTCTTCGATCTCCTCGCGGTGGTCCTCGGCGGCCTGGCGGCCGACGTCGGGCTGCGCGCCGGCGCCGAGGCCACGGGTGAGCTCGCGGCCGACGTCGAGCTTGACGTCGGCGTCGCTCATCAGCAGCGCCTGCGCGTCGGTGTTGATGGCGATGAACTCCACCCCCTTCAGACCGACCTCGATCATCCGGTTGACCGCGTTCACACCGCCGCCGCCGATGCCGACGACCTTGATGACCGCGAGGTAGTTGTGCGGAGGTGTCATGTGGGGCTCCCGACCTCGACCCTCATCCTCAAGTGGAGACTTAGTGTTATGTCAACTGGGTCGACGCGGTCGAAGTTAGGTGGGGCACGTCCGGCCCTACAAGCACCCTCCCCGGCCCGGCGTGTCGCGAGCACGACACCTCACGGACACCTGACGACCCGGTGGTCACATCTGCACCACGGTCGGTGACGACCCGCCTGCCACAGGCCTCCACCTCGGCTCGAGAGTCGTCGACCGAGCGGCACGGGGACGAATCGGATCGGTGCAGCGTGTCGGGCGTGTCGCGGTGGTGGGCGTGTCGGCGGCGCACCGCCGGAACCGCTGTGCGCGCCCGCCCGAGCACCCTCAGCGAGCAGGCGCCGGTCACCGAAGGACGACGGCGCGCGGCGCGCTGACGTCGATCGTGGCCGCGGGGTCGAGCGCGCCGGAGTCGACCTGGGCCAGCAGGGCGACGAGGGCCGCGGCCTTGTCGTCGGCGTCCTCGGCACCCCCCCAGACGACGGCCGTGCCGTCGGCGAGGGTCAGCGTGACGTCCTCGCCGGTGGTGGCCCGGGCGCCGGTGACCTGCGCGCGGACGTCGGCCGGCAGCGACACCAGCGCGCCCAGCGCCGACCGGGTGGCCGGGTCGTCGGGGCCGGGCGAGGCGACGTCGAGCGGGACGACGCCGTCGGGCGCCTCGCCGGTGACGGTGTCGAAGAGCACACCGGAGGCGTCGACCAGCGAGCGCGTGCCGGCCTGCTCGACCACCGCGACCGGCCGCCGCTCCACCACGGTGACGACGACGCTGCGCGGCCAGCCGCGGGTGACCGAGACGTCGGCCACCTGGGGCAGCCGGGCCACGCGCGCCGCCGCGGCGTCGACGTCGACCCGCAGCAGCGGCGTCCCCTCGGGGACGCCGGCCGCGGAGCGCACCTGCTCGGCGGTGAGCGTCGTGGCGCCGTCGACGCGGACCTGGTGCACGGCCAGCAGCGGGCTGGCCCACACCGCCCACCAGGCCAGGGCGACGACGGCGACGGCGACCACCGCGCGGACGATCCGCCGGCGGCGGCGGTCGGCCGGGGTGTCGCGGCGCGGGCGGCGCCGGGCCGGCCGGACGACCTCGGCCGGGATCCCGCGCTCCCGGTCGGCGGTCGTCAGACCGGAGCGGCTCACCGGTGTGCGTCCCCGTCGCCGGGGGCGCCGCCGTCCAGCACGGTGAGGACCTCCGGGCCGAGCATGGAGACGTTGCCGGCGCCCATGGTGATGACCAGGTCGCCGGGGCGGGCGCGGCCGGCCAGCGCGGGTGCGGCCGCCGACCACGAGGGCTCGAAGGCCACCTGCTCCGGCGGCAGCGGCACGGCGTCGGCCACCAGCGCGCCGGTGACGCCGGGCACCGGGTCCTCGCGGGCGCCGTAGACGTCCATCACCACGACCTCGTCGGCCAGGCCGAGCGCCGCGCCGAAGGCGGTCGCGAACTCGCGGGTGCGGCTGTAGAGGTGCGGCTGGAAGGCGACGACGACCCGCCCGTCGCCGGCCACCGCGCGGGCGGCGTGCAGCTGGGCAGTCACCTCGGTCGGGTGGTGGGCGTAGTCGTCGTAGACGCGCACCCCGGCGGCCACGCCCTTGAGCTCGAACCGGCGGTGCACGCCGCCGAAGCGCTCGAGCCCGGCGATCAGCCCCTCGGCGGGGAGCCCGAGCTCGATGCCGGCCAGCAGCGCGGCGGCGCTGTTGCGGGCCATGTGCTCGCCGGGCACCCGGATCCGGACCCGGCCGAGCACCGCGCCGTCCAGGACGGCGGTCCAGCTCGTGGCGTCCGGCCCGACGTCGAGGTCCACCAGCCGCAGGTCGGCGTCGGCGGCGGTGCCGTAGGTGCGCACCCGGGCCGGCGTCGGGACGCCGCGCAGCCGAACCGCGCCGGGGTCGTCGGCGCACAGGACGACGAACCCGTCGGGGTGCACCGTCCCGAGGAACCGGTCGAAGGCCGCCTCGACCGCGGCGAGGTCGCCGTAGTTGTCCAGGTGGTCGGCCTCGACGTTGGTGACGATCGCGCCATGCGGGGCCAGCAGCAGGAAGGAGCGGTCGCTCTCGTCGGCCTCGGCGACGAAGACGTCGCTCTCCCCCGCGTGCGCGTTGCTGCCCGACTCGTTGAGGGTGCCGCCGATGGCGAACGAGGCGTCGACCCCGCAGGCCTGCACGGCCACGGTGAGCATCGAGGTGGTCGACGTCTTGCCGTGCGTCCCGGCGACGGCGACGCTGCGCAGCCCCGCCATGACCGCGGCCAGCGCGACCGCGCGGGGCAGCACCAGCAGCCCGCGGGCGCGGGCGGCGGCGAGCTCGGGGTTGTCCTCGCGGATCGCCGAGGAGACGACCACGCTGTCGGCGTCGCCGAGGTGGCCGGCCTCGTGCCCGACCTCCACCCGGGCGCCCAGCGCGCGCAGTGCCAGCAGGGTCGGGGTGTCCCGACGGTCGCTGCCGGAGACCCGCACCCCGCGGGCCAGCAGGATGCGTGCGATGCCGCTCATGCCGGCACCGCCGATCCCGACGAAGTGCACCGCGCCGAGCTCCGCCAGCGAGGGCACCGGCGCGCTCCAGGCTGCCGTCGCGTCAGCGGTCACCGCGCGCCACCTCCAGCACGATGTCGGCCAGCCGCTCGTCGGCGTCGGGCACGCCGGCCGCCGCGGCGTGCGCGGCGTAGGACGACAGCGCGGCGGGGTCGGTGAGCAGCGGCAGCAGGGTGGCCTCGATCCAGGACGGCGAGAGGTCGGCGTCGTCGACCAGCAGCCCGCCGCCGGCCTCCACCACCGGCAGGGCGTTGCGCCGCTGCTCGCCGTTGCCGATCGGCAGCGGGACGAACGCCGCGGGCAGGCCCACCGCCGACAGCTCGGCGACGGTCACCGCGCCCGAGCGGCACAGCGCCAGGTCCGCGGCGGCGTAGGCGAGGTCCATCCGCTCCAGGTAGTCGACGACGACGTAGGGCGCCGCGCCGGCCGGGCGGGGCGGCACCGTGACGTCGGTGTTCTTCGGGCCGCGGGCGTGCAGCACCTGCACCCCGGCCGCGGTCAGGGCGTCGGCCGCGGCGGTGGCCGCCCGGTTGAGCGAGGCGGCGCCCTGCGAGCCGCCGAAGACCAGCAGCGTGGGCCGGTCGGCGTCCAGGCTGAAGGTCTCCCGCGCCTCGGCGCGGCGGGCAGCGCGGTCCAGGCCGCTGATCGCCGTACGCAGCGGCATGCCGACGTGCTCGCCGCGGTGCAGCGGCGTGTCCGGCACGGTGACCGCCACGCGGGCGGCGATCCGCGCCCCGATCCGGTTGGCCAGCCCCGGCAGCGCGTTCTGCTCGTGCACGACCACCGGCACCCCCGCCCGCCGGGCGGCCAGGTAGGCCGGCAGCGCCACGTACCCGCCGAACCCCACGACGACGTCGGCGGCCAGCTCGTCGAGCAGCGCGCGGGTCTCGGCGACCGACCGGCGCACCCGGCCGGGCACGCGCAGCAGGTCGAGGGTGGGCCTGCGCGGCAGCGGGACCGGCGGGATGAGCCGCAGGTCGTAGCCGCGGGCGGGCACCAGCCGGGTCTCCATGCCGCGGGCGGTGCCCAGGCAGGTGACCCGCGGCCCCTCCGCGCGGCGGGTCAGCGCGTCCGCGAGCGCCAGCATCGGCTCGATGTGGCCGCCGGTGCCGCCACCGGCCAGGACCACCGACAGCGGGCTCACCGGGACCGCCCCGGGCGGTCGGCCGGGCGCCCGGGCGTCCGGTCGCGGTCGGCCGGGCGGGCCGGGACGCGGTCCCGCTCGGGACGCCGGGCGGCCGGGGAAGGCGCGCGCCGGTCGGCCGGCCGGCCGTCGGCGGCGCGCCGGACCGGGTGGGCCTCGACGGGACGGCGGCCCACCGGGCGCGGCGCCCGCTCGGGACGGGACCGGCGGGGCCGGACGGGGTCGACGGCGTGCGCGGGGACGGGCAGCAGCCAGCGGGCCAGGCGGCCGCGCGGGACGCGGCGCAGGTGCTCGATGGCCTCGGGCTCGGATCGGGCGAAGCGGATGAGGAGTCCCACGATGAAGAGGGTGAGCACCAGCGAGGTGCCACCGGCGGAGACCAGCGGCAGGGTGACCCCGGTGACCGGGAGCAGACCCACCACGTAGCCCATGTTCAGGGCCGCCTGGCCGACCAGCCAGACGGTGATCGCCACGCTGGCCAGCGACACGAAGCGGTCGGCCGAGCGGCGGGCGATGCGGAAGCCGGCGTAGGCCAGCACCGCGTAGAGGGTGATGACGACCAGGCAGCCGAGGAAGCCGAGCTCCTCGCCGATGATCGCGAAGATGTAGTCGGACTCGGCCTCGGGCAGCAGGTTCCACTTCATGGCGCTGTTGCCCAGGCCCACGCCCCACAGGCCGCCGGTGGCCAGGGCGTAGAAGCCGCGGATGGCCTGGAAGCCGGTGTCGGTGGGGTCGTCGAAGGGGTGGAGGAAGGCGGTGACCCGCTCCATCCGGTACTCCGACGTCCCGACCATGAGGACGACGAGGGTGACCACGCTCGCCCCGCCGACCGCCCAGAGCCGGCCGGGCAGCCCGCCGGCGTAGAGCAGGCCCATCACGACGAGCAGCAGGCTGACGACCGCGCCGAAGTCCGGCTCGAGCATGAGCAGCCCGCACAGCAGGACGAAGACGGGGATCAGCGGCAGCAGCAGCGTCTTGACCGTCAGGTGCCGCCCACGCACGGCCAGCACGTGCGCGCCCCACAGGGAGACGACGAGCTTGGACAGCTCGGAGGGCTGGAAGTCGGTGAAGCCGAGGCTGATCCAGGCCCGGGAGCCGTTGTACTCGACCCCGATGCCCGGCACGAGCACCGCCAGCAGCAGCACGACGACGACCACCAGCGCGATCGGCGACCAGCGGCGGACCAGCCCCGCGGGCAGCCGCACGGCCACCCCCAGCGCGACCAGGCCCAGCGCGGCGAACAGCAGCTGGTCCACGCCGGGGCGCCAGGCGGGCTGGTCGGCCAGCGCCGCCTCGATCGAGGAGGCGGAGAAGACCATCACCAGCCCGATGGCCAGCAGCAGCCCGGCGGCACCGATGACGAGGTGGCAGCTGGTCATGGGGCCGTCGAGCCAGGCGGGTCCGCGCAGCCGCGGGCGCGTCCCGGCTGCGGGCGCCCGGCGGGGCGTGCGGCGGGTGCGGGTCGACTCGCTCCGGCCGTCCATCCCGCCATCGTCGCCGCTGCCGGCGCGCAGCCGGGTCAACGGCCTGGCGTGTCGCGCCCGGTCCCCGCGGACCGGCACGCTCCCCGACCGCGTGCTCACAGTCCGGTGATGGACAGCCAGTCGGCGTAGAACAGGCCGAGGCCGAAGGCGACGGCCATGCCGGTGACCAGCCAGAACCGCACGATCACGGTGTTCTCCGCCCACCCGGCCAGCTCGAAGTGGTGGTGCAGCGGGGCCATCCGGAACACCCGGCGGCGGGTGGCGCGGAAGAAGGCCACCTGGATGACCACCGAGAGGGTCACCGCCACGAACAGGCCGCCGAGGACGATGAGCAGCAGCTCGGTGCGAGTGACGACGGCCAGCCCGGCGAGCAGGCCGCCGAGGGCCAGCGACCCGGTGTCGCCCATGAAGATCCGCGCCGGGCTGGTGTTCCACCACAGGAAGCCCAGGCAGGCGCCGAGCCCGGCGGCGGCCACCAGCGTGATGTCGAGCGGGTCGCGCACCTGGTAGCAGCCGTCGACCAGCGCGCCGGAGCAGTCGTGGGTGAACTGCCAGAACGAGATGACCGTGTAGGCGCCGCAGACCATCGCCGAGCAGCCGGCCGCCAGCCCGTCCAGGCCGTCGGTCAGGTTGACCGCGTTGGAGAACCCGGCGATGAACAGGTAGGCCAGGATCACGAAGCCCACCGAGCCGAGGAACAGCGGGTCGATGTCGCGGACGAAGGAGACGAACTCCGAGGCCGGCCGCACGCCGGCCTCGTCCGGGAAGTTCAGGGCGAGCACGGCGAAGGCGACGCCGACCACCAGCTGGCCGACCAGCTTCGAGGTCTTGTTCAGCCCCAGGCTGCGCCGGAAGCGGATCTTGAGGTAGTCGTCCAGGAAGCCGACGGTGCCCAGGCCCACCATCAGGAACAGCACCAGCAGGCCGCTGGCGGTGACCCCGCGGTTGGGCTGGCCGATGAGGAAGAGGTGGGAGAGCAGGTAGCCGCCGACCGTCGCGCCGACGATCACGGTCCCGCCCATGGTGGGCGTGCCCTTCTTGGACAGGTGCGACTCGGGGCCGTCGTCGCGGATCTCCTGCCCGAAGCCGCGCCGGCGGAAGACCCGGACGGCCACGGGGGTGCAGAGGATCGAGATGAACAGCCCGAAGGCCGCGGCGATGAGGACGGACTTCACGCGCCCGCCCCGGCCGGGCCGCCGTCGGCTGCGAGCCCGGCTGCGGCCCCGGCGTCGGCCAGCAGGCCGTCGGCCACGACCTCCAGCCCGTGGGACCGGCTGGCCTTCACCAGCACGACGTCACCGGGCACCAGTACCTCCGAGAGCTGGTCGAGTGCGGCCGCCCGGTCGGGCACGGACACGACGCGCGTCCCCCCGACGCTCGTCCCGTGGCCCTCCCCCTGGTGGGCACCGGCGGCCGTGGCACCCGCCACCATCCCTACCGCATCGGCTCCGACGGCGACGAGCAGGTCGACCCCGGCGGCGACCGCGTCGCGTCCGAGCCGCTCGTGCTCGGCGTCGGCGTCGGGGCCGAGCTCGGCCATCCCGCCGAGGACGGCGACCCGGCGGGTGGCCGGCAGCCCGGCCAGCGCAGCGAGGGCGGCGCGCATCGACTCGGGGTTGGCGTTGTAGGCGTCGTTGACCACGGTCACGCCGTCGGCGCGGCGGGTGACCTCCATGCGCCAGCGGCTGCGCGGCTCCGCCGCCGACAGTGCCGCGGCGACCGCGGCGGGAGTCATGCCGGCGGCGAGCGCGGCGCCCGCGGCCGACAGCGCGTTGGCCACCTGGTGCTCCCCCACGACCCGCAGGGCCACCGGGTGCTCCTCGCCGGCGGCGGCGAGGGTGAAGCGGGCGCGGGCGGCGTCGTCGAGCGTGACGCCGGTGGCGCGGACGTCGGCGCCCTCGGACCGGCCGGTGGTGACCACTCGGGCCCGGGTGCGCGGCGCCATCCCGAGCACCCGCGGGTCGTCGGCGTTGAGGACGGCGGTGCCCGACTCCGGGAGCGCCTCGACCAGCTCGCCCTTGGCCAGCGCGATCCCGTCGGCCGAGCCGAACTCGCCCAGGTGCGCCGAGCCGACGTTCAGGACGACGCCGACGTCGGGCCGGGCGACGGCGCACAGCCGGGCGATGTGGCCGACGCCGCGCGCGCCCATCTCCAGCACCAGGTAGCGGGTCGTCTCGTCGGCGGAGAGCACGGTGAGCGGCAGGCCGATGTCGTTGTTGAACGAGCCGGGCGGGCTGACCGTGGGCCCGGCGGCGGCGAGCACCTGGCCGAGCAGGTCCTTGGTCGAGGTCTTGCCCGAGGAGCCGGTGATGCCGAGGGTGAACAGGCCCCGTTCGGCCAGCCGGGCGTGCACCGCGGCGGCCAGCCGGCCGAGCGCGGCGACGGCGTCGTCGACGACCAGCGCCGGCAGCGGCCCGCCGGGGCGGGTGGTCAGCGCGGCGACGGCGCCGGCGGCGGCCGCGGCGTCGAGGAAGTCGTGGCCGTCGACGCGCTCCCCGGCGACGGCGACGAACAGGTCGCCGGCGCCGACGGTGCGCGAGTCGAGGGTGACGCCGGTGACGGTCCCCTCGGCGGCGTGCGGCAGCGCTGCGCCGACGGCCTCCGCGACCTCGGCGAGGGTCAGGGCGATCACCGGCGGGCCGCCCCGGCGGGGTTCCCGGCGGTGTCCCCGGTGATGACCTCGCGCAGCACCGCGCGGTCGTCGAACGGCGTCACGGTGCCGGCGACCTCCTGACCCGACTCGTGTCCCTTGCCGGCCACCAGGACGGTGTCGCCGGGGCGTGCCAGTGCGACCGCGCGGGCGATGGCCGCCCGGCGGTCGCCGATCTCCTCGACCGACCCGCGCCGCTCGGCCGGCACCCCGGCGAGGACGGCGGCGCGGATGGCCGCGGGGTCCTCCGAACGCGGGTTGTCGTCGGTGACGACGAGGTGGTCGCTGCCGAGCGCCGCGGCGGCGCCCATCGCGGGGCGCTTGCCGGGGTCGCGGTCACCGCCACAGCCGAGCACGGTGACCAGCCTGCCGGTCGTGGCGCCGCGCAGCGCGGCGAGCGCGGACGCGACGGCGTCGGGGGTGTGCGCGTAGTCGACGACGGCGGTGAACGGCTGGCCGGCGTCGACCGGCTCCATGCGGCCCGGGACGACCGCGCCGCCGATCCCCTCGAGGGCCGCCGGCACCGGCACGCCGACCGCGTCGAGCAGTGCGACGGCGAGCACGGCGTTGGTGACGTTGAACCGCCCGGGCAGCCGCACCCGCGCGGGCCAGGTGCCGCCCGGGCCGGTGACGGTGAACGCCGAGCCGCCGTCGGGGGCCCGCTCGATGCCGGTGGCGCTCCAGTCCGTCCCGGCGCCCTCGGCGGAGACGGTGACCGCCCGCTCCCCCAGCATCGCGGCCAGGCGGCGGCCGTGGTCGTCGTCCACCACGACGACCTCCCGCGCCGCGCGGCCGTCGAACAGCAGCGCCTTGGCCCGGAAGTAGTCCTCGAGGTCGCGGTGGAAGTCGAGGTGGTCCTGGCTGAGGTTGGTGAACCCGGCCACGGCGAAGGGCACGCCGCCGACCCGGCCCTGCACCAGCGCGTGGCTGGAGACCTCCATGACCACGGTGTCGACGCCGGACTCGGCCATGGTCGCCAGCAGTGCGTGCAGCACGGGCGCCTCGGGCGTGGTGCGGACGCTGGGGAAGGCGGTCTCGCTCCCCCGCGCGCGCACGCGGGTCTGCACGGTGCCGATCAGCCCGGTGCCGTGCCCGGCGGCGGCCAGGCCGGCCTCGACCAGGTACGCCGTCGTCGTCTTGCCGTTGGTGCCGGTGATGCCGATGACCGGCAGCCGGCGGGCGGGCTCGCCGTAGACCCGGGCGGCGACGTCGCCGAGCAGCGCCCGCGGCGCGTCCACGACGCACACCGGCAGGCCGGTGGCGGCGGCCTCCTCCCGGCCGGCGGGGTCGGTGAGGACGGCGACGGCCCCGCGCCCGGCGGCGTCGGCGGCGTAGCGCGCGCCGTGGGTGCGGGCGCCGGGGAGGGCGGCGTAGAGGTCGCCGGGGCGCACCTCGGGCGAGGCCAGCGTGACGCCGGTGACCGTCGTCGCGGGGTCCCCCTGCACGGGGTCGCCGAGGAGGTCGCGCAGCGCGCTGAGGGCGAGCGGGCGGGTCCCCGCTGGCCGGGGCACCGACCCGGGTCCGGTCGGGCTCACGTCGGGCCAATCTACCGGCGGGCCGGTCCCGTCCCGCGCACCCGCGGGCCCTCGGCGGTGTCCGTCCCGTGCAACTCCGCGGAAGTGCGCGGTGCACTTCCACGGAAGTGCACCGTCAGTCGCCGGCGGGGCCGCCGGTCGCGGCCTCGGCGAGGTCCTCGCCGGTGAGCGCGAAGTCCGGCCGCGGCGTGCCGGAGGGCACCACCCCGCCCTCGGTGAGCACGTAGCGCATGACGTCGGCGAAGACGGGCGCGGCGACCTGGCCGCCCTCGGCGGAGCTGGTGGGCCGCTCGAGGTCGACCGCGACGACGTACTGCGGGTCGTCGGCGGGGGCGAAGCCGACGAAGGTGGTCACGTAGCCGCCGCCCTCGTAACAGCCGCACTCCGGGTTGGCCCGCTGCGCGGTCCCGGTCTTGCCGGCGACCCGGTAGCCGTCGACCTCGCCCAGCGGCGCGGTGCCGCCGGGGCCGACGACGGCCTCGAGCATGTGGGCGAGGTCGTCGGCGGTGTCCTCGCTGACGACGCGGGTCGCCTCCGGCGCGGCGGGGGTCGACGTCGTCCCGTCGGGCGCGGTCACCGAGGCCACCACCCGCGGCGGGACGCGCACGCCGCCGTTGGCGATGGCCTGGTAGATCGAGGCCATCTGCAGCGTCGTCACCGACACGCCCTGCCCGATCGGCACGTTGGCCGCGCGGCTCTCGGTCCAGTCGGCGGAGTCCTGCAGGATGCCGGCGCTCTCGCCGGGCAGCTCGATGCCGGTCTCCGAGCCGAGACCGAAGGCGCGCAGGTAGCGCTCGAGCGTCTCGTCGCCGACCTCCCGGGCCAGCATGATCGTGCCGACGTTGCTGGACTTGGCGAGGATGCCGGTGACCGTCCAGTCGACCGGGGCGTGGTCGTGGGCGTCGGTGACGACGGCGTCGCCGGCCTGGATGTGGCCGTTGACGCTGAGCACCCGGTCAGGGGTGGCGTGGCCCTCCTCGATGGCGGCGGCCATGGTGACCGCCTTCATCACCGAGCCGGGCTCGAAGACGTCGGAGACCAGCGGGTTGCCGAGCAGCTCGGCGTCGGTGCTGCCGGCCTGGGCGGGGTCATAGCCGGGGCAGGACCCCATGGCCACGACCTGGCCGGTGCGCACGTCGAGCACCACGGCGGAGGCGCGGGTGGTCGCGCCGTCGGCGCAGGCCTCGGCCAGCCGCTGCTCGGTCGTGTACTGCACGTCCTGGTCGATCGTCAGCTCGACGGTGCTGCCGTCGGTGGCCGGCATGGACTCGTCGATGCCCGAGGGGATCGGGTTGCCGCCGCTGCCCACCTCGACCCGGCGCTGCCCGTCGGTGCCGGCGAGCGCGTCCTGGAACTGCAGCTCGACGCCGGCCAGGCCGTCGCCGTCGCGGCCGACGAAGCCGATCACCTGCCCGCCGACGGTCCCGGTCGGGTAGAGCCGCACCGGGTCGTCCTCGAAGACGATCCCGGCCAGGTCGAGCGCGTCGATGGCGTCGACGGTCTCCGGCGACACCTGCCGGGCGAGGACGACGTAGCGGCCGTCGCGGGTGAGCTCCCCGGTCAGGTCCGACACCGGCACGTCGAGCAGCGCGGTGAGCGCCAGGGCGGTGCGCTCGGGGTCCTCGACCACGGTCGGGTCGGCCACCACCCGCGAGGCGTCGACGGTGTAGGCGAAGGGGTTGCCGTCGCGGTCGACGATCGCGCCGCGCAGGGCGGCGATGGGATAGGTGCGCAGCCGGTCCTGCTCGGCGGCGGTGGCGTAGGCCGCGCCGTCGACGCCCTGCAGCAGCACCAGCTTGCCGGTGACCACCAGCAGCGGGACGACGACGAGCACCAGGCCCCACCACAGCCGCCCGGGGCCGGAGGTCAGGGGCCGGCCGACCCGCCGGATGCCGGGGGCGCGGCGGGGCGCGAAGGCCCCCGACCGCGGCAGCAGGTCCCGGGTCAGGGGCTCGCGGGGGCCGCGCGGCGCCCCGGCGCGGGGAGCGGGACGGGGGACGGCGCCCCGGCTCCCGCGGGCAGCGGTGCGGGGGGCGGTGCGGCGGCCGGGCTCGGGGCCGCGGACGGGCGGGGCCACCTCAGCCCTCCCCCTCGGGCGCCCCGGGGACGGGCGCCGGCTCGGGGGCGCCGCGCAGGACGGCCGTGCCGTCGCCGCCCACGACGAGGTGGCCCGCCGCCCCGGCGGGCACCAGGCCCGCCGCGACGGCGGCCGCGGCGAGCTGCGCCGGCGTGCTGCCGGAGACGACCTGCTGCTCGAGCTCCTGGACCTCCTCGGCCTTCTCGGCGTTGGCGGTCCGCAGCTCGGTGGCCCGCAGCGAGTTGACCGCGATCGCGGTGTTGAGGACCAGCAGGCCGATGGTGGTGAGCACCAGCAGCGCGACGAGCGCCAGGGCGAAGGGCGCGCGCCGCCGGGCGTCGGCCCGGCGGGTGCGGGCCGCGCCCCCGGGCAGCAGCCGCAGCTCGGGCGCCGGGGTGCGGCCGGTGGCGGTCCGGGTGCTGGCGGTCCGGGCCGGGGTGAGGCGGGGGGCCGGTCCGGTGGTGCGGGTCCGGCCGGGGACGGCGCGCAGCGGCCGCGACGGCGAGGTCCGGGTGGCCCGCTCCCCCGGCGGGGTCGGCTCGGCGCGCGAGGCACGGGCGGCGGCGCTCATGCCGCCCGCCGGATGCGCTCGGCCGCGCGGACCCGGGCCGAGGCCGCGCGCGGGTTGGCGGCGAGCTCGTCGTCGCCGGGTCCCTCGCCGCCGCGGGTGAGCAGCCGCAGCACGGGGCCGTACTCGGGCAGCCGGACCGGCAGCTCCGGCGGCGTGCGGTCGGTGGCACCGGCGGCGAGGGTCTGCTTCACGATGCGGTCCTCGAGCGAGTGGAAGGTGATGACGGCGACCCGGCCGCCCACGGCGAGCGCGTCCAGCGCGGCGGGCAGCGCCCGCTGCAGGGCGCCGAGCTCGTCGTTGACCTCGATCCGCAGCGCCTGGAAGGTCCGCTTGGCCGGGTGGCCGCCGGTGCGGCGGGTGGCGGCGGGGATGGACTCGCGCACCAGGTGAGCCAGCCGCTCGGTGCGCGTGAACGGCTCGCGGGCCCGCTCGCGGACGATCGCCGCGGCGATGCGGGAGGCGAAGCGCTCCTCGCCGTACACGCGCAGCACCCGGGCGAGCTCGGCCGCGGGGTAGGTGTTGACGACGTCGGCGGCGCTGCGGGGGGCGTCGGGGTCCATCCGCATGTCCAGCGGCCCGTCGCCGGCGTAGCTGAAGCCGCGCTCGGGCCGGTCGAGCTGCAGCGAGGAGACGCCGAGGTCGAACAGCACCGCCTGCACCTCGGTCAGGCCGAGCCGGTCGAGGACGTCGGGCAGCTCGTCGAAGACGGCCGGCACGAGGGTGGCGCGGTCGGTGTGGCCGGCGGCGGCGATGCGGGCGGCGGCCTCGGCGCGGGCCTGGGGGTCGCGGTCGAGGCCGACCAGGCGCAGCCCCGGGTGGGCGTCGAGCAGGGCCAGTGAGTGGCCGGCCAGGCCGAGGGTGGCGTCGACGAGCACGGCGCCCTCGGCGGCGCAGGCCGGCCCGAGCAGCTCGGTGACGCGGTCGAGGAGCACCGGCACGTGCACCGCGGGCGTGCTCACGTCGTCCTCCTCGCAGGTCGGGCCCCCGGGGGCGGGGCGGGCGTCTCATGGTGACGCGGACGGCGGGTCGGCTGCGGGAGCTCGCCGGGCGTGCCGCGCGGGGAGTGCGGGCCGGGCCCGGGGAAGAGGAGACCCCCACCCCCCGCGGGACCGCCTGGCGCCGGGGAAGAGCGTCAGGTGGCCGCGGGGGGCGGGGGTCGCCGGATGCCGGTGGCCGGTCCGGCCGGCGGCGCGGGGAGGCGCCGGTTCCGCGCGGGGACCGAGCCGCGGGGAAGGCGGTTCGGGCCGCGTCCGGTCGAGCCGCGGGGAAGACGGCTCGCGACGGGGCGCGCGGCGGACGGGGCGACCGGCGGGACGGGGGTCAGGACAGCGTGGGCATCCCCTCGCTCTCCATGGCGGCGTAGGCCGCCTCCTGCTCCTCCACGTAGGCGTCCCACGTGGCCTGGTCCCAGATCTCGAAACGGGTGTCGACACCGACCACGACGACGTCGCGGTCGAGGCCGGCGTACTGGCGGAGGTTGGCCGGGATGGTGATGCGACCGGTCTTGTCCGGCTCGACCTCGACCATCGAGCCGAAGCTCATGCGGGCCCGCATGCGGGCCTCGGCGGTGTCGGCGGGAGCCATCGACGCGGCGGCGCGGCTCTGCTCGGCGACCCGGGCCAGGGTCAGGCCGTAGATGCAGCGCTCCTGCCCCTTCTTGATCACCATGCCGTCGGCCACCTGGTCGCGGAACCGCACGGGGAGTGCGAGCCGGCCCTTCTCGTCCAGACGCAACGCGAAGCTGCCGACGAACACCGGATCACCTCCCCCATCGGTCCTCCTCGTGTCCTCCGCGGACCCGGGACGGGCCCTGGCTCCCCACCGCGCCACACCCTAACCCACTACGCCCCACCAGACACCACTCGACACCATGTCGTGACCGCTCTCCTCCACCCGCTCGCGTGCAGGTCAGGGGCGTGGGGACGGCCGGGGGCGGCCGGGTGGGGCGCGGTGGGGTGCGCGCCCGCCGGGAGGGGTCCCGGGGACCTCCCGTGGAGGGCCCGGGTGGGGACCGGGCGGGCACCGGCCAGGACGGCGTGGGGCCGACCCCGGGCCGGCACCGGGCCGACGCCGAGCCGCAGCGCGATCGCCGTTGCGGACGGCTCCGGACACGTACCGTGGGTCGGGTGACCGACACCATGCGTGCGGCTGACGGGACGGCAGGGCTGCCGGTCGACGTCGCCGCCGAGGGCGCACGGATCGCGGCGAACGTGTCGCGCGTCGTCCAGGGCAAGCCCGACGTCGTCCGCCTGGCCCTCGTGGTGCTGCTGGCCGAGGGGCACCTGCTCGTGGAGGACGTGCCCGGCACCGGCAAGACGACGCTGGCCAAGGCCCTGGCCGCCTCGATCGACGCCAGCGTGCGCCGCATCCAGTTCACGCCCGACCTGCTGCCGAGCGACGTGACCGGCGTGGCCGTCTACGACCAGGAGACGCGCGCCTTCGAGTTCAAGCCCGGCGCGGTCTTCGCCAACGTCGTCGTCGCCGACGAGATCAACCGGGCCTCCCCCAAGACGCAGTCGGCGCTGCTGGAGTGCATGGAGGAGCGCCAGGTCACCGTCGACGGCGTCAGCTACGAGCTGGCCCGGCCGTTCCTGGTGATGGCCACCCAGAACCCGGTGGAGATGGAGGGCACCTATCCCCTCCCCGAGGCCCAGCGCGACCGGTTCACCGCGCGGGTGTCCATGGGCTACCCCGACCGCGAGTCCGAGATCGCCATGCTCGACGACCGCGGCACCACCGACCCCCTGACCACCCTGCAACCGGTGGCCGACGCCGCCACGGTGCGCGCGCTGGTCACCGCGGTGCAGGGGCTGCACGTCTCCGACGCCATCCGCCGCTACGTCGTCGCGCTGGTCGAGGCCACCCGCCGCTCCCCCGACCTGCGGCTGGGCGCGTCCCCGCGCGCGGGGCTGCAGCTGCTGCGCACCGCCCGCGCCTGGGCGGCGCTCGCTGGGCGCGACCACGTGCTCCCCGACGACGTCCAGGCGATGGCCGGCCCGGTGCTCGCCCACCGGCTGCTGCTCACCGGCGACGCCGCGGCCGCCCGCCGCACCGCCGAGCAGGTGGTGGCGGGCCTGCTGTCGTCGGTCCCCGTCCTCCGCGGGCGCTGACCGGCGTGGGCGGGCCGCTGCGCACGGCGCTGACCTCGCTCACCCTGCGCGGCCGCTGCCTGGTCGCGGCCGGGGCCACCCTGCTCGCCCTCGGCATGCTGCTCGGCGAGCGGCCTCTGGTGCAGATCGCCGTCTTCGTGCTGGCGCTGCCGCTGCTGTCGGCGCTGGCGGTCGCCCGGCAGCGGTTCCGCGTCGGCGTCCGGCGCACGGTGAGCCCGGCGCGGGTGCCGCGCGGGCAGGACGCCGAGGTGCTGCTCGAGGTGACCAACGCCGACCGGCGCACCGGCCGGCTGTGGCTGCTGTCGGAGCAGCTGCCCGCCGAGCTGGGCGGCACCCCCTCCTTCGTCGTCGAGCGGCTGCCCGGGGGCGGCACCGCCGCGATGCGCTACCGGGTGTCCGGCGGCCGCCGCGGCCGCTTCCGGCTGGGCCCGCTGCGGCTGCGGCTGGTCGATCCCTTCGGGCTGGTGCAGCGCACCACCAGCGGCACCGACGGCGCTCCGCTCGTGGTGGTGCCCCGGGTGCGGCCGCTGGGTCCCGGCGGCCCGGGCGGCGGGCACGGGGGCGGCGGGGCGGGCGCCCGCCGGTCCATCGCGGTGCACGGCGAGGACGACGTCAGCACCCGGCAGTACCGGCACGGCGACGACCTGCGGAAGGTGCACTGGCGGGCCACCGCGCGCACCGGGGAGCTGATGGTCCGGCTGGAGGAGCGGCCCTGGCGCGCCCAGGCGGCGCTGCTGCTCGACACCCGCGCGGGCGCGCACCTGCTCACCCGCGCCGCGGGTCCCGGGCCGGCCGCCGGCAGCGCGCCCCCCGGCCCGCCCGGCGACCCCGCACCGCCGCACGACAGCCTCGAGTGGCTGGTGGAGGCCGCGGCCAGCATCGGCGTGCACCTGGCCCAGCGCGGCGCGGTGCTGCGGGTGCTCACCACCGGCGGCGAGCTCACCCCGGCCGCGGGCGCCGCGGCGCGGGTGTCCACGGGTCTCGGCAGCACCGAGCTGCTCGACCGGCTGGCCGCGCTCGGCCCCAGCCGCGGCGCCGCCCTCGGGCAGGCCGCCGAGCAGCTGCACCGCGCGGCCGGCGAGGGCCCGGTCGTGGCGCTGCTGGGCGCCGTCGGCCCCGACGACCTCACCGAGCTGGTCTCGGTGCGCCAGGGCCCGGCCCGCGACGTCGCCGTCCTGCTCGACGTGACCAGCTGGGCCGACCCCTCCCCGCGCAGCCGGCGGGGCCTGTCGGGCACGGCCCGCGCCGCGCTCACCGCCCAGCTAGAGCAGTCGGCCACGCTGCTGCGCGGCGCGGGCTGGCAGGTGGTGGTCGCCGACGCCTCCCGCACCGTCGAGGCCGTGTGGGCCGACCTCGCCCTGGCCGGCGACGGCGCCGGGTTGCGGCCCGGCGGGACCCTGGGGGTGCCGGCGTGACCGCCCTCGCCCCGCCACCGGTCCGCGCCGGCGGCCCCGTTCCCCCTCCACCGGTGCCTCCGCCGCCGCCCCCCGCCGCGCCCGCCGTCCCGGGCACGCTGCGCCGCGAGGGCTCGACCACGCTGGCCGCGGCGGTCGCGACGGCGCTCGGCGCCTGGGCGCTGGGACCGGTCTTCACCCGCCCGGCCTGGGTGCCGCCCGCGCTGGCCGCCATCGCCGTGGTCGCCGCCACCGGGCTGCTGCTGCGGGCGGCCGGGCCGGCGCTGTGGGCGTGGGCCTCCGGCGGCCGCGTCCTGCCCGCGCGCGCCGCCGCCGCCGGCGTCCCCCTCGTGCCGCTGGGCCAGCTCGCCGCGCTGCTGTGCCTGATGACGCTGCTGTTCTCCCCCGCCGGCGCGATCGGCGGCTGGCTGCCCACCCCGCGCTCGCTGGCCGGCCTGGGCGCGGTGCTCACCGACGGCTCGGCCGAGATCCGCGAGCAGTCGACGCCGGCGCTGCCGCTGACCGGGCTGCTGGCGCTGACCGTGCTGCTCGTGGGCATCGTCGCGGTCGTCGTCGACCTGATCGCCGTCGGCGGCCGGCAGCCGGCCCTCGCCGGGCTCGGCCTGCTCGTGCTGTTCTGCGTGCCGGTCAGCACGGTGACCGGGAGCATCGGCCTGGCGGCGGTCGCGGCGCCGGCGGCCGGGCTGGCCCTGCTGCTGTGGGCCGACCAGTCGCGGCGATTGGCCGGCCGGGCCTCCGGGCCTCCGGGCCGGGGCGGAGCCGGCGCGCTGGCCGCCACCGGCACCGCGGTACTCGCGCTGACCGTCGCCCTCGTGGTGGGCAGCGTGGTCCCGACGCTGCCCGAGGGGCGGCTGGCGCAGGGCTTCGGCGACGGGGGCGGCGGCGGATCCACCGGGACGGCGCTGGACCCGGCCGCGGCCCTGCAGGGCCAGCTCACCCTCCCCGAGCCGATCGACCTCCTGCAGGTCGACGCCTCCGTCCTCGACCCCGGCTACCTGCGCGTGGTGACCCTCGACGTCTACTCCGACGACGAGGGCTGGACGGTCGGCAACCTCGACGGCGAGGCGTCGGTGGCCCAGCCCGAGGAGCTCGCGCCGCTGCCCGGGCGCCGCGAGGGCCGGGAGGTCACGGCGCTCATCACCGCCGTCGGCCACGACGACCGGTTCCTGCCGGTGTTCGCCTCCCCGCTGTCGGTGTCCATCTCCGACCCCGGCGCCTGGCGGTTCGACCCGGCCGCCGGGACCGTCTTCGGCCGCGACGTGTCCACGACCGGCGAGCGCTGGCAGGTCACCGCCGTCGAGGCCCAGCCCTCCGCGGACGAGCTGCGCGCTTCCGCCCCGCTGCCGGCCGGCTCGCCGGTGCTCGAGCGCGACACCGCCCTGCCGCCGCTGGACCCCACCGTCACCGAGCTGGTCGCGGGCCTGACGGCCGGGGCGGCCACCCCCTACGACGCGGTCTTGGCCATCCAGCGCCACTTCTCGCGGGAGAACGGCTTCGTCTACAGCCTCTCCACCACGCCGGGCACCACCGGCGACGACCTCGCCGACTTCCTGCGGCTCAAGCAGGGCTACTGCGAGCAGTACGCCGGGGCGATGGCGGCGATGGTCCGGGCCGCGGGGATCCCCGCCCGGGTGGCGCTGGGCTACACGCCGGGCCGGGTCCAGCCCGGCGGCGGCCGGATGGTCACCAGCGACGACGCGCACGCCTGGGTGGAGGTCTACTTCGACGACCTCGGCTGGATCCCGTTCGACCCGACGCCGATCGACAGCGAGCGCGCCGTCGACCTGCCGTGGGCGCCGCGGCCGGCCGACCAGGAGGTGCTCGAGCGCCCGCAGGACGTGCCGACGGTCCCGACCGCGCCCACCGGCCCGACGTCGGCCCCGGTGGACCGGGTGGACGGCGCCGTGCCGCCGGGCCAGACCGCCGCGCAGGGGTCGTCGTCGGCGCGGCCGGTGCTCGTGGGCGCCGGCGTGCTGCTGGGCCTGGCCCTGCTGGGCGCCGCGCCGGCCGGTGCGCGGGCGCTGCAGCGGCGCCGCCGGGTCGCCGCCGACAGCCCGGCCGCGCTGTGGGACGAGCTGGCCGCGACCGCCCGCGACCTCGGGCTGCCCTGGGATCCCGCGCAGACGCCGCGCCAGCAGGCGGCCGCGCTCACGCGCCTGCTCGACGGGGGCGGGGGCCGCGGTGCGCACCGGGCCGGCGGTGCCGGTGCCGCCGAGGCGGTCGGGCGGCTGGCCCGCGCGGAGGAGGCGGCGAGCTACGGCCGTCCCGGCGCGGCCGCCGACCCTTCGCTGGGGACCGCCCTGGCCCAGGCCCGGCACGGGCTCACCGCCGCGGTCGCGCCCCGCACCCGGCTGCGGGCGCTGCTGTGGCCGGCCTCGCTGGGCGACGCGCTCGGGGCCGCGGTCACCGCCCGGCTCCCCCGCCGCACTCCCGCCTGAGGCCCCGCTCCCGCCTGTCCCGGGCGGCAGGAATGGCCATTCCTGCCGCCTGGGGCGGGAACGGCGACGGCCGCCGTCCCGGGTGGGACGGCGGCCGTCGGGGAGGTCGCGGGAGGTGCGGCTACTGGTCGTACCGGCGGCGGAAGCGCTCCTCGAGCCGGTTCTTCAGCGGCTGCTTGCGGGGCTTGCCACCGCGGCCGCGGGCGGCGGTCGCGCCGCCGCGGGCACCGGCCGGGCCGGCCTCGACGACGCCGGTGGCCGAGCGGTAGTTGAGGACGCCGAGCGCGGCGCCGCCGAACATCACCAGGAAGCCCAGGACGCCGAGCGGGACCGACGGGGCGACCGCGCCGCCGACGAGGACGGCCAGGCCCACCAGCACCAGCAGCGCACCCAGTTGGAGCTTCCGCCGGGCCTTCAACCTGCGGTCACCCGTGCGGACGGAGGAGGCGAACTTGGGATCGTCGTCGACGAGGGCGCGCTCGATCTGCTCCAGTAGTCGCTGCTCGTGCTCGGAGAGCGGCACCGAGACCTCCAGGTGGGCGGAGCCAAACACCCCCGGGTGAATACCCGGGGGTGTCACCGAGGATACGAGCCGTGGGCGGGGTGCGAAAGGCGAGTGTGCGGGGACGCGTCACACCCGTCCCGCGACCACCCTCACGGGTGGTGTCGGAGCAGGTCAGGAGGCCGCCGGGTCAGCGCAGCCGGCGGTCGCGGTCGCGGTGCAGCAGCGTGGCGGGCCGGACCGCGCCGGCGCCGAACCGGCGGGCGGCCCGGTCGGCGGCCAGTTCGGCGTCGCGGCGGCCGTGCTCGCGGGCGCCGAGCTCGAGCTGGCGCGGCGCCTGACCGGCCTGCACCAGCCGTTCGGCGCGGACGCCGACCAGCCGGATCCGCGCCCGGTCCAGCCCGAGGGCGTCGAAGAGCGCGCGGGCGGTCTCGTACAGCTCCTGCCCGACGTCGGTGGGGACGCCGAGCGTGCGGCTGCGGGTGAGGGTGGTGAAGTCGGCGAAGCGGACCTTGATGCTCACCGTGCGGGTCAGCCAGCCGCCGGCGCGCAGCCGGCCCGCCGTCCGCTCCGACAGCCGCAGCAGCTCCCGGTGGATGACGGCGGGGTCGTCGACGTCGGTGGCGAAGGTCTCCTCGTGCCCGGTCGACTTCTCCGGCTCGTCGGGCACCACCCGGCGCGGGTCGCGGCCCCAGGCCAGCTCGTGCAGGTGGCTGCCGGCGGCCGGACCGACCGCCCGCTGCAGGGTGCGCGCCGGGACGTGCGCGAGGTCGCCGACGGTGCGCAGGCCCAGCCGCAGCAGCACCTCCTCGGTCTTGGCGCCGACACCCCACAGCGCGCCGACCGGCAGCGGGTGCAGGAAGTCGATGACCTCGGCCGGGCGGACGACGAGCAGCCCGTCGGGCTTGGCGCGGGTGGAGGCCAGCTTGGCCACGAACTTGGTGCCGGCCACCCCGACCGAGCAGGTGATGCCCTGCTCGTCGAAGACGCGGGCGCGCAGGTACTCGCCGATCTCCGCGGCGTCACCCAGCCGGCGCCCGGCTCCGCTGACGTCGAGGAACGCCTCGTCCAGGCTCAGCGGCTCCACGACCGGCGTCACCGAGCGGAACAGCGCCATGACCGCCCGGGACACCTCGGCGTAGAGCGCCACGTCCCCCGGCAGCACGGTCGCCGTCGGGCACAGCCGCAGCGCCCGCGCCGTCGGCATGGCGGCGTGCACGCCGTAGGTGCGGGCCTCGTAGGTGGCCGAGGTGACCACCCCGCGGTTGCCCGCGCCGCCCACGATCACCGGGGTGCCGGCCAGCTCGGGGTGGCGGCGCACCTCGACGCTGGCGAAGAACGCGTCCATGTCGACGTGCAGCACCGTGCACCCCTCGGCACGCGCCCCCGACGACCGCACGGACCCTCCCTGATCGAACACCTGTTCGCACCGACCGGGGGAGGGTAACGGCACCGCGCGGCCCGTGGCGCGTCGTCCCCCCGGCCCCACCCGGCGTGTCCCGGCGCGCCGGGAACTCGCTGGTCGACGCATGTGTGACCGGCCCGTGATCGAGGTAGGTGGGACGCGACCGACCGCCGTCCGGCGGCCGGTCCCGACCCGGATCCCGGAGGAGCTCGATGGCGCTCGACGACGACGACATGACCAGCACGGAGGGTCCGGCCGACAGCGGCGCCGGCGAGGGCACGCCCGGCCAGCACGACGGCGGCGCCGACGGCGGTGCCGACAGCGGCGCGGGTCACGGCCCGGCCGACGGTGGCGCGGCCGGTGGCGGCTCGGACGGGGGCGCCGACGGCGGTGCGGACGGCGGCGCGGACGGTGGCGCGGACGGCGGTGCCGGTCACGGCCCGGCCGACGGCGGCGCGGCCGGTGGCGGCTCGGATGGCGGCGCCGACGGTGGTGCCGACGGCGGCGCGGACGGTTCGGCCTGAGCCAGGACCCGACCGTCGCGGGGCCGGGTGGGGCTGATGCCCGCCCGGCCCTGCGCCGGTGCACGCACCTCGACCCCGCGCTTTTCGCCGAGGAGTACTGGTCCCGCCGCCCGCTGCTCGCCCGCGCGGAGGACACCGGGGAGTCGTTCACCGACCTGCTGACGCTGACCGCTGTCGACGAGCTGCTCTCGCGCCGCGGCCTGCGCACGCCGTTCCTGCGCATCGCCAAGGACGGCGCCGTCGTCGACCCCCAGCGCTTCACGACCTCCGGCGGCGCCGGCGCCGAGGTGGCCGACCAGGTCTCCTCCGACGCCGTGCTGCGGCTGTTCGCCGACGGCAGCACCGTGGTCCTGCAGGGCCTGCACCGGCTCTGGCCGCCGCTGATCGAGTTCGCCGACTCCCTCGCCGCCGACCTGGGGCACCCGACGCAGGTCAACGCGTACATCACGCCGCCGTCCTCGCGCGGCTTCTCCCCCCACTACGACGTCCACGACGTCTTCGTGCTGCAGGTGGCCGGCGAGAAGCACTGGACCATCCACGCGCCGGTGCTCGACGACCCGCTGCGCACCCAGCCGTGGACCGACCGCGCGGCCGCCGTCGCCGCGGCCGCCGAGCGCGAGCCGGTCATCGACGCCGTGCTGCGCGCGGGCGACGCCCTCTACCTGCCCCGCGGCTACCTGCACTCGGCCGTCGCGCTGGGCCAGACCAGCGCGCACCTGACCATCGGCGTGCACTCCGTCACCCGGTGGGCGGCCGCGGAGTCGGCGCTGGACCTGGTGCGGGTGCTGGCCGCCGAGGACCGCGAGCTGCGCCGGTCGCTGCCGCTGGGCCTGGACCTGGCCGACCCGGCGTCGGTCCGCGACGACGTCGCCACCGTCGTCGCGGCGCTGCAGGAGTGGCTCGGCCGGGTCGACCCCGACGAGGTCGCCGACCGCCTGCGCTCGCGGACGTGGTCGCAGGTGCGCCCCGAGCCGGTCGCGCCGCTGGCCCAGGCCACCGCGGCCGCGGCGCTCTCGCCGGACACCGTGCTGCGGCTGCGCCGCCGGCTGCGCTGCGCGCTGCGCGACGCGCCCGCCACCGCCGACGGCGAGCGGGTCGCCCTGCTCGCCGGCCGGCGCCGGCTGGAGTTCCCCGCCTCGACCCGCGCGGCGCTGACCGGGCTGCTGGCCACCGGCGAGGCCAAGGTCGCCGACCTGGCCGGGCTCGACGCGGCCGACCAGCTCACCCTCGCCCGCCGGCTGGTGACCGAGTCGGTCGCGCTCGTCGCCGACGCCGCCGTGCAGGGCGCCGACGGGTACGACGGCGTCCCGTCCACCGCGCCCGAGCCCGGCCCGACCGGACCGGACGCCCCGGCACCGGACGCCGGCGGGGACGATGGGGAGCGTGCCGACGCCCTCGGGACCGGGTCGTGACCGGGCCGCTCCCCTCCGGGTGAGCGGCGCGGTCGCCGCACGCGGAGCAGCACCCGAGCGGGCCGGCCGGCTGGACGCCACCCGCTGCTCGGTGACGGCCCTGGTCCGGGAGGACTCCCCCGTGGCCTCGGCCGGGCCGGCACAGCGCTGGCTGCTGGTCGAGCAGCCCGGCCCGTGGGGCCGCGACGCCCTCACCGGGTCGCGCTTCGACCAGGCGGTGGCCGCCCGGCTGTCGGCGCGGGCGCGGGCCGAGGGCGTGCGCGTGCTGCTCGTGCGCCGGCCGGGTGGGCGGCTGGCCGACTCCGGACGCCGCTGGGCCTACGCCGACGGCCGCCCCGGCCGCGAGGGCCTGTGGTGGTCGGTGCGCACCGACGACGCCGACCTGCTCGACGCGCCGTGGGACGGCTCGGTCGGCGAGCGCACCGACCGGCCCACCTACCTGGTGTGCACGCACGGCCAGCACGACGCCTGCTGCGCGCTGCGCGGCCGGCCGCTGGCCGCGTCGATGCCGGCGCCGGACGTCTGGGAGTGCAGCCACCTCGGCGGCTGCCGGTTCGCCACCAACGTGCTGGTGCTGCCGCACGGCTTCGCCTACGGGCAGGTCCCCGGCGACGGCTCCGACGTGGTGGACGCGCACGCCCGCGGCGAGGTCGCGTTGCCGTGGCTGCGCGGGCGGGCCGGGGTGGCGCTGCCGGCGCAGGCCGCCCAGCAGGCCGCGCGCGAGCGGCTGGGCCTGCTGGGGGTCGACGACCTGCCAGTGCGCGGGTCGCGGCGGCTGGCCGGCACCGGCGCCGAGGACGCCGACGGCGTCGAGCGCTTCGAGGTGGTGCTCGGCGGGACCGACGGGGACGTCGTGGTGCGGGTGGAGAGCCGGCCGGCCGAGGAGGCCGCGCAGCTCACCTGCCGGGCGCTGCACCCGGCGCACCCGCGCACCTGGACGGCGCTGTCGGTGTCACCGGTCCGCTGACCCCTCAGCCGAGCGCGCGACCCCGGGCCAGCAGCAGCGGGATCGCGACCTCGGCCGCGGTGAGCGAGCCGTGGTAGGCCGCCAGCCGGCTGGGGCCGGGCTCGGTGGCCGACGCGGTGACCGCCCACGGGCCGCGGGTCAGCACGACGACGTCGCCGATGCGGGCGGCCATGCCCTCGCCGACGGCGCCGAAGACCCCGCTGGCGATGGCCTCCTCGCGCCCGGCGACCCACGCCCGGTCGCCGAGGACGCCACGCCACGCGTCGAGGACGTCGGCGGCGGCGCCCGGGACGGCGTGCACGTAGCGGGCGCGCGGCTCCCCGGCCAGCAGCGCGACGCCGTCGAGCAGCGCGGGCTCGTCGTCGACGTCGACGCGGGTGCCGCGGGGGACGTCGAGCATCCCGTGGTCGGCGGTGACCAGCAGGGCGGCGTCGTCGGGCAGGCCGTCCACGACCTGCTCGACCAGCCGATCGACGAGGGCGAGCTGCAGCCGCCAGCTGTCGGAGTCGATCCCGCGGACGTGGCCGGTGAGGTCGAGCTCGGGGGTGTAGCCGTAGACCAGCCCGGTGGGGGTGGCGGCCAGCGACCGCAGGATCCCCGCGGCGAGGTCGCCGGCGCCGACCGTGCCCGAGTAGCCCGCGCCGCGGTAGGCGGCGGTGGTCAGCCCGGAGCCGGCGTAGGCGTACGGCGCGACGGCGGTGACCGGCAGGCCGGCCGCGGCGGCCTGCTCGAAGACGGTGGGGCGGGACTGCCAGTCGCGCGGGTCGGGGTCGTCGGCCCACTGCACGTGGTTGAGCAGCCGGTCCTCGCCGGGGACGGCGGTGACGAAGCCGAGGACGCCGTGCCCGCCCGGGGGGACGCCGGTGCCGAGCGTGACCAGGCTGACCGGGGTGGTGCTCGGGCAGGGCGCGGCGAGGTCGCCGGCGGGGGTGGCGAGCGCGCTGAGGGCCGGCGCGAGGGCGGCGTGCGCGCGCAGCAGGTGCGCGCCGAGGCCGTCGACGAGCAGGACCGCGACCCGGCGGGCGCCGGCCAGGGCGTCGGTGAGGCCGAGCGGATCTGCGGGCAGCCCGCCGCGGTCGACGGCGACGCCGAGGGCGGCGGCCCCACCGGGCAGGACGTCGGCGAGGCTGGCCGCGCCGTAGGCCGGCGGGACCAGGTCGGCGGGGAGCACCGCCGTCACGGGCGGGTGGCCAGGACGTGCAGACCGGTGGCGACGTCGCGGTAGGGCGAGGTGCCGGCCAGCGCGAGCTCGAGCCGGCGGACGGCGTCGGGGTCGGCGCCGGAGCTCGCGTCGAGCAGGTCGGCGACCACCGCCACGCCGCGCCACTCCCCCGGCTCCAGGCCGGCGTTGCGCAGGAGGGCGAGCAGGTCCTCGGAGGCGAAGCGGCGGCGGGCCGGGCGGGTGCGGCCGGGCGCGGGGTCGCGGTCCTCCAGGAGGGCCAGCGCCTCCTTCGGGTGGCCGCTCAGCGCCCGGGCGAGGACGGCGCCGGCGCGGTTGGCTGTGGCGACGCTGACCTGCCCGCCGGGGCGCAGCGCGCGGGTGATCTCGCCGAGGGTGGTGGCGGGGTCGTCGACGACCTCGAGGACGGCGTGGCAGAGCGCGAGGTCGTAGCCGCCGCCGTCGGGGCGATCGCCGCCGAGAGGCAGCTCGTGCAGCAGGTCGCCGTCGCCCTGCAGGCCGCGGACCCGGTCGCCGACGCCGGCGGTCTGCGCGCGGCGCTCGAGGGTGGCCAGGGCGTCGGCGCTGGGGTCGACGACGGTGACCTCGTGGCCGAGGCGGGCGAGCGGGACGGCGAAGACGCCGCTCCCGCCGCCGACGTCGAGGACCCGCAGCGCGGTCCCGCGCCCGGCCAGCGCGTCGAGCGCGGCCCAGACCGCGGCGGTCCGGACGGGCAGGTGCTCGCCGGAGGACGGGGCGGGGGCGCTCACCCGTCCGACCCTAGCGGCGGGCCGGCCCGGGGACCGGCCCGCGGGGTCCTCAGGCGGAGACCGAGCCGGCGGCCCGCTCGAGGTCGGCGATGACGATCTTCCGCATCGTGAACATCTCCTGCACCGCGCGCTGCCGGCGGTCGGGATCGGGATCGGCCTGCAGCTCCAGCAGGCGGACGGGCACGACCTGCCAGGAGACGCCGAAGCGGTCCTTGAGCCAGCCGCAGGGGGCCTCCTCGCCGCCGTCGGTGAGGCGGTTCCAGTAGTGGTCGACCTCGTCCTGGTCGGCGCACAGGATCTGGAAGGAGATGGCCTCGCTGAAGGACCAGTCCTGCGGGCCGCCGTTGAGGCCGACGTACTCGGTCTCGCCGAGCCGCCAGCTGACGGTGAGGGCCTGTCCCTCGCGCTCGGGGTTCTCCGCGCCGTAGCGGAGGGTGCCGAGGATCTCGGCGTCCGGCCAGATCGACGTGTAGAACCGCGCGGCCTCCTCGGCCTCGGTGTCGAACCACAGGCACGGGATCTGCTTCGGCATGGCTGTGTCCTCCTCGAGAGAGGCCGGCGGGTCGCCGGCGCCCACCGGGGCTGACCGCGCAGCGCCTGCGGACTCATCGCTCCGGTCGGCGCCTCAGTGGCCGGAGCTGCCGGGGCTGGAGTGCCACAGCTTGCGCGGGGCTCCTGCCGCGGCGCTCCGTTGTGCCGCGGCGCTCCGTTGTGCCGCGGCGCTCCGTTGTGCCGCGGCGCGCCGCGCGGCGGTCGCGGCGTCGTCGCCGGCGGGCTTGATGTCGGCGTAGGGCGACATCCGGAAGCCCGTCGGGTGCATCAGCACCGGCTTGACCACCACCGGCCGCGAGCCGTGCGAGGCCGCCGCGCCGGCGATCGCCTGGTCGGTGTACTCCCCGGGCGCGGCCATGTGCTCGGCCACCGCGGCCAGCCCGCCGTTCTCCCAGGCGTCGTGCAGCGCCGGCAGCTCCCACGCGCCGGTGGCCCGGATCGACACCCCGCGTGGGCCGGTGCGCCGCAGCACCCCGCGGATCACCAGCAGCCACGAGTGGAACACCGTCGCCGCGTAGGGGCCCTGCACGTCCTCGAAGAAGGTCGAGTCGGTGCAGCCGGTGCCGTCGTCGAGGGTCACGAAGACCACCCGGCGTCCCGACCGGATCGGCGGCGTCTGGGTGGCCACCTTGACCCCGGCCACCAGCACCTCGGCGCTGCTGCGGCAGCCGAGCAGCTCCCCTGCCGGCACCGCGCCGATCGCGGAGAGGAACGGCTTGTAGAAGTCGACGACGTGCCGGCTGGCGTCCAGCCCGAGCACCTCGAGCTCGGCGCGGACCAGCTCGGCGTCGGTGAACTCCGGCAGCCCGCTGCCCCCGGCCCACTCCGGCCCGGTCTCCTCGGGCCCGGCCTCCTCCGGCAGCTCGAGCCCGAGCAGGTCGAGGCTGAGCTGCCCCACCGCGCCGGCCTTCTTCCCGCTGCGGCTCCACCGGTCGAGCTCGCTGATCTGCAGCAGCAGGTCGCGGCGGGTCACCGACCGGCGCGAGCGGGTGGGCCGGCCGGCCTCGCGGTCGCGCACGCCGAAGCCGTAGAGCGAGTCGAACCCGCCGGCCAGCACCAGCCGCTCGACCACCGGGCGGGACACCGCGGCCCGCGACCAGAAGTCGGTCAGCGACCGGTAGGGCTGCCCGGCCACGATCCGCTCGACCTCGTCGTCGCTGATGCCCTTGACGTCGGTCAGCGACAGCCGGATGCCGTGGCCCGACGGGTCGGCCATCGACGGCGGCATCCACTCCGGCCGCCGCCAGTCCGCCCGGCGGTCCTCCTCGGCCAGCCGCTCCACCCGGTAGGTGCCGGTCGAGGCGTTGACGTCGAGGCCCAGCACGCGGATCCCGAAGTTGCGGGCGTCGTCGAGGATCAGCCGCTTCGGGTACATGCCGGGGTCGTGGGTGAGCACCCCGGCGAGGAAGGCCGCCGGGTGGTGGGTCTTCAGCCACGCCGACTGGTAGGTGGGCAGCGCGAACGCCGCGGCGTGGGCCTTGCAGAACCCGAAGGAGCCGAAGGCGACCAGCACCTCCCACACCTGCTCGACCACCTCGACCGGATAGCGCCGCAACGCCTCCGGCATGAACCACGCCCGCACCTCCGGGTGCAGCTCGCGGTCGCCGAGCGCGCGGCGCGCCTCGTCGGCCTGGGCGAGGTCGCAGCCGGTCATCTGCGCCACGATCTGCAGCACCTGCTCGTGGAAGACGACGACGCCGGCGGTCTGCTCGAGGAACGGCGCGAGGTCGGGGTGCGGGTAGACCGGGTCCCGCCAGCCGTTCCGGGCCAGCAGGAACGGCGTCACCATGTCGCTCTTCACCGGCCCGGGCCGGAACAGCGAGATGTCGATGACGATGTCCTCGAACGTCTCCGGCCCGAACTTGCCGACCAGCTCGCGCTGCCCCGGCGACTCGATCTGGAACATGCCGAGGGTCCGGGTGCTGCGGATGAGCTCGAAGGTCGTCGGGTCGTCGCGCGGGACGGCGTCGATGTCGACGTCGGTGCCGTCGACCCGGGCGACCTCGTCGAGGGCGTGCGCGATCGCCGACTGCATCCGGATGCCGAGCAGGTCGAGCTTGAGCAGCCCGAGCTCCTCGACGTCGTCCTTGTCGAACTGGCTCATCGGGTAGCCGAGGTAGCTGCTCTCCACCGGGGTGCGGTCGAGCAGCGTGGCGTCGGACAGCAGCACCCCGCAGGGGTGCAGCGCGATGTGCCGGGGCAGGCCGTCGAGCCGGGCGACGAGGTCGAAGAGCAGGTCGAGGTCGCCGGTGCCGCCGCCGCGCCGGGACCCCAGCCGGCTGGCCCGCAGCTCCGGGAGGTCCTTGAGCGCGGCGTGCACCTGGTTGGCCCGGATGTGTGGGAATGCCTTGGCGACGGCGTCGATCTCGGCCGGCGGCAGCCCCAGCGCGGCGCCGACGTCGCGGATGGCGTGCCGCACCCGGTAGGTGTCCATCATCGAGATGCAGCTGACCCGGTGGGCGCCGAAGCGGCCGATGACCGCGTCGTAGACCTCCATGCGCCGGGCGGACTCGACGTCGATGTCGATGTCGGGCAGCTGGTGGCGCAGCGGGGAGAGGAACCGCTCCATCAGCAGGCCGTAGCGGATCGGGTCGACGTCGGAGATGCCCAGCAGGTAGGTGACCAGGCTGCCGGCGCCCGACCCGCGGGCCGCGGCGCGGACCCGCAGACCCCTGATGAGGTCGACCACGTCGGCGACGGTGAGGAAGTAGGACGGGTAGCCGAGGGAGTCGATCACCGCCAGCTCGTCCTCCAGCCGGCCGAGGACCTTCTCGCTGCGCGCCATCCCGCGCCGGCCGAGCCCGGCCTCGCAGCGGGCGCGCAGCACCTCCGAGGGACCCATCCCCCGCTCCCCGGGCGCGGTGACGACGTCGAGCTCGGGATAGCGCACGGTGCCGATGCCGAGGTCCTCGCGGACGTCGACGGCGCACTGCTCGGCCAGCCGGGCGGTGCGCTCGGTCAGCCGCAGCGCCGCGTCGCGGTCGGGCCCGACGAGGTCGGCGGCGACCTCGGCCATCTCCTTGCCCGACTTGAGGTAGCCCTCGGCGGTGCGCCGGTCGACGTGCCGGGTGTCGAGGGCGACCAGCCTCCGGGAGGCGTCGAGGACGTCGGCGGTGGGCGCGTCGAGGGCGTCGACGTAGCGGACGGCATTGGTGAGCACCGCCGGCACGCCCTCCTCCTCGGCGAAGCGCAGCAGCCGCTGGGCGCGGGAGCGGTCGCCCCGGCCGCGGTGGTGCACCACCTCGACCACCAGCGAGCCCGGGCCGAACACCGACCGCCAGGCCGACAGCCGCGCCGAGGCGACGTCGGCCCGCCCGGCCGCGAGCGCCCGCCCCACCGGGGAGTCCGGCCCCATGACCGCGACCAGCCCCGGCGCGTGCTCGGCGGCCAGGGCCAGCGAGGCCACCGGCTCGCCGCGGGTGCCGCGCAGGTGCGTGGCGCTGGTCAGCCGGCACAGCGACCGCCAGCCGGCGCCGTCGCGGGCGAGGAAGGTGACCCGCGGCAGCCGCGGGTCGACACCGGCGCCACCGCGCACGGGACTGCGCCGCGGCGGCACCGGCCGCACCGAGGCGCTCCCGGTGCGGCGGAGGGAGAACTCGTCCTCACCCAGCACGTGCGCCCGCGCCGGCGGCACGGTCGTGTCCACCGCGGGGGCGACCGCCAAGTCGACCCCGAACACCGGCCGCAGCCCGGCCGACCGGCAGGCCAGCGCGAACTTGACCGCGCCGTAGAGACCGTCGCGGTCGGTCAGCGCCAGCGCCGTCATGCCGTGCTCGGCGGCGCGCGCGACCAGGTCGGCCGGGTGGTTGGCCCCGTACCGCAGGGAGTAGCCGGAGGCGACGTGCAGGTGGACGAAGGGGTCCCCGCTCACCGCCCGCGGACGGGACGGTGGGCGGTGCCGCCGACCACGCGGGGCCGGGGCGCGGGCTCGGGCGTGCTGGCGAGCACGCTCTCGACCACGGTGAGGAAGGCCCCGACGTCACGGACCAGGTCGTCGGCCTCGCGCTCGGTGACCGCGCGGGACAGCCCCGCCTCGGCCGCGGCGCGCTTGGCGGCGCCGGCGGCGAAGAAGGTGGCCCACTCCCCCAGCTCGGGGGCGACCTGCTCCAGGAGCACCCAGGCGCTGCGCGGCCGGCGGCGGCCGCTCTCGGGCCGGGTGCGGGCGGCCAGCACCGCCGCGGCGGCGCGCAGCGCGCCGAGGTGGGCGGTGGCGTAGCGGTCGCGCGCGTCGGCGGCGCGGGCGGCCTCGGCGAGCGCCCGGGTGGCCTGGTCGAGCAGCTGGGTCGCGGCCGCGGGGAGCGGCGCGGGCAGGGGCAGCTGGTCGGCCGGGTCGTGGGTCATGGCGTACGCGGCGCCCATCAGTCGTGCACCCGCACGAGCGACCAGCGGTTGTCCGCCGCGTCCCAGCACAGGTCGTAGACGCCGGCGAAGCTCATCCGCGAGCGCCCGGCCCGCAGCGCCTCGACCCGGAACACCTGGCGGGGGGCGACCAGGTCGGCCGAGGCGCCGCCGGCGGCGTGCTGCCACCACGGCGCGGTCTCGACCCAGGAGTCGAGCAGCTCTCCGACGACGTAGCGGCCCTGCCCGCGCCAGAACTGCGCGGGCCCGAGCGGACCGCGCTCGACCTGCACCTCCTCGCCGGCCCGCTCGCCGACGTCACCCAGCACCCGGCTCATGTCCGTCTCCCCACCCCGTGCCGCTGACGGTCTGCCACCGCCCCGGGCGGGGAAGGTCCCGGGAACGGTGGTCGACCCGTTCGAACGCGTGTTCGAACACGTCGAGTACACCCGACCCCGCCGGTCGCGTCAAGCCGGACGCGCCACCGTGGTCCTCCCGGACGGCAGCCCCGCCCGCCCGCAGGCCGGACGGTAGGGCGGGGGTCCGACAGCGGTGGCAGGATCGACGCATGAGCCGACCCACCCACCCCCGGGTGGCCGCGATCGCCGGCCTGCTCGCCGAGGCCGGCGCTCCCGGGCGGGTCCACGAGCTCGCCGAGGGCGCGCACACCGCCGCCGCGGCCGCCGCACAGCTCGGCGTCCCCGTCGGGGCCATCGCCAACAGCCTGGTCTTCGACGTCGGCGGAGCCCCCCTGCTCGTGCTCACCAGCGGCGCGCACCGGGTCGACGTCGACCGGGTGGCCACCCTGCTCGGCGTGCCCCGCGTGCGGCGCGCCACGGCCGACTTCGTCCGCGAGCACACCGGCCAGCCGATCGGCGGCGTCGCCCCCGTCGGCCACCCCGCGCCGATCGGCACGCTCGTCGACGTCGAGCTCGCCCGGTACGAGCGCGTCTGGGCCGCGGCCGGGAACCCGTCGGCCGTCTTCCCCACCACCTACGACGAGCTGCTGCGGCTGACCGGCGGCACGCCCGCCGAGGTCGGCGACGGCCCACTCGACGGCCCACTCGACGGCCCACTCGACGGCCCCACGACCCACAGCCCGGCCACCGTGACCTCCCCGGCCGCGGTGGGCCCGTGAACGAGGAGATCCACGTGACCGGCACGACACCCGCGACGCGGGTGACCGAACTCCCCGCCGGCTGGCTGCGCGAGCACATGCACGAGGCGCTGACCATCTACGGCGAGGCGATGGGCTACGACTCCTCGGTGGTGGCCGGCCGCTACGGCTACGCCGTCCAGCACACCGAGCGCCCCGGTTTCCGTGCCGTCGGGGGGTTCGAGGCCACGCCGGACGGCGAGCGGCTGGTCGGCTTCGGCTACGGCTACCTCGTCGCCCCCGGGCAGTGGTGGCACGACCAGGTGCGCGCGGCCCTCGACCGGCGCACCGCCAAGCGCTGGCTGCCCGGCGCGTTCGAGGTCTGCGAGCTGCACGTGCACCCCGACGTGCAGAGCCGCGGGCTGGGCCGGCGGCTGCTGCACGCGCTCGTCGAGGGCGTCCCGGCGCCGGTGGCGCTGCTGTCCACGCCCGACGCCGACACCAAGGCCTTCCGGCTCTACCACGCCGACGGCTTCGTCGACCTCGCCCGCGGCCACCACTTCCCCGGTGACGCCCGGCCCTTCGCCATCCTCGGCGCCCGCCTGCCGCTGCGGCCGGGCGCGGGCCCGTCCTGAGCGCCCCGGCGCCCGACACCGCCGTCGACGCCGTCGTCGTCGGCGCGGGCCACAACGGGCTGGTCGCCGCCTGCTACCTGGCCCGGGCGGGGCTGTCGGTGGAGGTCGTCGAGCGCGACGAGGTCCTCGGCGGCGCGGTGTCCACCGTCGAGCGCTGGCCGGGCGTGCGGGTCGACCGCGGCTCGAGCGCGCACGTCATCGTCCGGCACAGCGGCGTCGTCGAGGAGCTCGAGCTGGCCGCCCACGGGCTGCGCTACCTCGACTGCGACCCGTGGGGCTTCGCGCCCGCCCCCGTCCCCGGCGACCCCGGCCCCGACGGCCGCCCGCTGGTCTTCTCCGTCGACCTCGACGCCACCTGCGCCTCCATCGCCGCCGCGTGCGGGGAGGACGACGCCGCCGCCTACCGCCGCTTCGTCGGCGTGTGGGGGCCGCGCAGCCGCGCCGTCGTCGACTCCTTCGGCCGCCGGCCGACGCCGCTGGGCCTCGCCCGGGCGTTCTGGCCGCTGGGCGCCCCCACCGCCGACGCCCCGCGCACCCCGGGCGGCGACCTCGCCGTCGACTTCCTCGGCTCCGGCGACGCGCTGCTCGACCGCTGGTTCACCAGCGAGCGGCTCAAGGCGGCGCTGGCCTGGTTCGGCGCCCAGTCCGGGCCGCCCATGTCCGAGCCGGGGACGGCCGCGATGGTCGCCTGGGCGGCGCTGCTGCACGACACCCCGCCCGGTCACCCGGTGGGCGGCTCCGGCGGGCTCGCCCGGGCGCTGCGGGCCCGGCTGGAGTCCGACGGCGGGCACGTCGTCCTCGGCGACGGCGCCGCGCGGCTGCTCGTCGAGGACGGTCGCGTCTGCGGCGTGGAGACGGCGTCCGGACGGCGGGTGCACGCGCCGGTCGTCGTCGCCGCCTGCCACGTGCTGGCCACCCGCGACCTCGCCGGCGACGACGCCCCGCCCGCGCTGGCCGACGCCGCGCCGCCGGTGGGCAACGGCTTCGGCCTGGTGCTGCGCTGCCTCACCGACGCGCTGCCCACCTATCCGGGCGTCGACCCGGCGGTGTCGGGACAGGGCCTGCAGCTGCTGTGCACCGACCGCGCGCAACTGGCCGCCGCGCACGGCGACTGGCTGGGCGGCCGGCTGCCCCGCGAGCCGGTGCCGCTGGCGATGTCCTTCTCCGCCAGCGACGACACCCTCGCCCCGCCCGGGAAGCACGTGGTCACCGTGTGGGGCCAGTGGTACCCGTACGCGCTGGCCGACGGCGGCGACTGGGACGCGCTCGCCGAGGCCGAGGCGCAGCGGCTGGTGGCCGCCGTCGACCGCTACGCCCCCGGCTTCGCCGACTCCGTGCAGAGGATGTACGTCCAGACGCCGCTGCTGCTGGAACGCGAACTGTCCCTGCTGCGTGGCAACGTCATGCACGTGGAGATGGGCCTGGCCAGCATGTTCTCGCTGCGCCCCACGCCGGCGCTGGCCGGCTACCGGGTCCCGGGGCTCGACGGGCTGTACCTCGCCGGAGCCTCCACCCACCCGGGTGGCGGGGTCTCGGGCAACTCCGGCCGGACGGCGGCGCGCGCGGTGCTGGCCGACCGCCGGCCGCTGGCGCGGGCCCGGGCGGCCGCGGGCCGGGCGGTGCGCGCGGCCCGTCCCCGGTGAGCGCCTCCGTGGGCTCCGGCCCGGCGGCGGTCCGGCGGGTCGCCCTCCCGGCCGCGCGGCTGCCGCTGGTCCTGGCCGTGCTGCTGGTGCTCGCCGCCGTCGCCTATCCGCTGACCGACGGCGCGGCCCGCGACGCGGTGTCCTGGACGATCGTGCTGCTCGGCTCGGCGGTCTCGGTGACCTCCGCCGCGGCGGCGCACGGTCCCCGCACCGGCGCGGCGGTGCTCGCGACGGTGGCGGCCACCGCCGTCGCGTTCGAGTCGGTCGGGCTGGCCACCGGGTACCCCTACGGCTCCTACACCTACAGCGACGCGCTGGGCCCCACGCTGCTCGGCGTCCCGTTCCTCGTCCCGCTGGCCTGGCTGCTGATGGCGTGGCCCAGCCGCGTGCTGGCCGCGCTGCTCACCCGGCGGGTGCGGCCGGCGCGGCGGCGGGCGGCGCGGGTCGCCGTCGCCGCGGCGGTGTTCGCCGGGTGGGACGTCGTCCTCGACCCGCAGCTGGTGCAGGCCGGCTACTGGACGTGGGCGCACCCCACCCCGGGGCTGCCCGGCATCGACACCGTGCCGCTGACCAACCTCGCCGGCTGGCTGCTGGCCGGGCTCGTGCTCATGGCGCTGCTCGAGGTGGTCGTGGCGCGCACCGCCCGCGACGGCGTCCCGGGCGCCGACGCCGCTCCGCTGCTGGTGATCGCCTGGATGGTCGCCGGCGGAGCGCTCGCGCACGCCGTCTGGCTGGACCTGCCCGGCTCGGCGGCCTGGGGTGCGGCGCTGTCCGCGGTCGTGGTCGCCGTGCTCGCCGCGCAGGCCCGCCGCCGGTGAGCGGCCCGGCCGTCCGGGTCCTGTCCGGCCTGGCGGTGGCCGGCGCGGTGCACGCGGCGGTCAACGCGGCCCTGCTGCGCCGTCCGCCCGCCGATCCGCCGGTGGTGGCCCGGCCGGTCACCGTGGTGCTCCCGGTGCGTGACGAGGAGGCGCAGGTCGGCGGCTGCCTGGCCGCGCTGCTGGCCTCCACCGGCGTGCCCGACCTGCGGGTGGTCGTGGTCGACGACGGCTCCACCGACGGCACCGCCGACGTCGTCCGCGCCGTCGGTGACCCGCGGGTGCGGCTGCTGCCCGCCGGCGCGCCCCCGGCCGGGTGGCTGGGCAAGCCGCACGCCTGCTGGGTGGGCGCGCAGACGATGCGCGACGACGGGTACCTGGTCTTCGTCGACGCCGACGTCCGGGTCACCCCGCGCGCGGTGGCCTCCGCCGTCGCGCTGCTCGACGCGCACGGCCTGGACCTGGTCTCGCCCTGGCCGCGGCCGGTGGCGGGCACCGCCGCCGAGCGGCTGGTGCAGCCGCTGTCGCCGTGGCTGTGGATGACCACGCTGCCGCTGCGGCTGGCCGAGCGCTCCGCGCGGCCCTCGCTCACCGCCGCCAACGGCCAGTTCCTCGCGTCCACCCGGCGCGGCTACCTGCGCGCCCGCGGGCACGCGGCGGTGCGCGAGGAGGTGGTGGAGGACGTGGCGCTGGCGCGGGCGGTGAAGCGGTCCGGCGGGCGGGCGGTGCCGGCGGCCGGCGCGGCGCTGGCCGAGTGCCGGATGTACGACGGCTGGGCGGCGATGCGGGAGGGCTACGGCAAGTCGCTGTGGGCCTCGGTGGGCGGGTCGACGGCGGCGTCGGTGGCCGCGGCGGCGGTGCTGACCGCCGTCGGCGTGGTCCCCCCGCTGGCCGCGCTGCGGGGGTCGCGGGCCGGGCTGGCCGGCTGGGTGGCCGGCGTGGCCGGGCGGGCGGTGAGCGCGGCGGCGACCGGCGGGCGGGGGTGGCCCGACGCCCTCGCCCACCCGGTGTCGCTGCTGGCCCTCGACGTGCTCCTGGCCGGATCGGTGGCCGGGCACCGGCGGGGCACGCTCACCTGGCGCGGGCGCGCGCTGGCCTGACCCGGGCCAGGATGGGGTGTGACCTCGCCCGACACGCGCACGCCCGACCCCAGCCCGCCCCGCACCGCCTTCGACCCCGGGGACATGCGCCCCTCGGACTTCTACCGGGTGATGAACTCCGTGGTGGTGCCGCGGCCGATCGCGTGGGTGTGCAGCCGTTCGGCCGAGGGCGTGCACAACCTGGCGCCGCACTCCTTCTACACGGTGGCGTGCGTGCGGCCGCCGGTCGTGCAGTTCACCTCGGTGGGCCGCAAGGACTCGCTGAACAACGTCGAGGCCACCGGCGACTTCACCGTCAACCTGGTGCCCGAGGAGCTGTTCGAGCAGGCCAACGCCACCGGCACCGACTTCCCGCCGGACCAGAGCGAGGCCGAGGCAGCCGGCGTCCGGCTCGAGCCGAGCGAGAAGGTGGCGGCGATGCGGGTGGCGCAGTCGCCGGTGAGCATCGAGTGCACGCTGCACTCCACGCTGCGACTGGGCGACAGCACCGTCGTCTTCGGCCGGGTGGAGTGGGTGAGCGTCTTCTCCAGCGCCGTCCGCGACGGCCGCCCGCGGATCGAGGAGCTGCGGCCGCTGGCGCGCCTCGGCGGCAACGAGTGGTGCACCGTCGGCGAGATGCGCGTGATCCCGCGGATCCCCTACGCGAAGTGGGCCGAGGACCCCTCGATCGGCGAGCAGGTGCGCAAGCGCTAGCCGGGCACAGGAAGCGCTGCGCACGTCCTGGGCCCCAGGACGTGCGTGTCGCTTCCTCTGCCTCCTCAGGCCGGCAGGTGCGCGGCGACCTCGGCGGCGGCGTCGGCGCCGAACGCGGCGGCGAACCGCTCGAGGAAGGGCTCGCGGCGCAGCTCGTACTCCTGGGTGCCGACCACCTCGACCGCCTCGGTGGCCACCGCCGAGCCCAGCTGGGTGGCCCGCTCCAGGCTCAGCCCCCAGGTGCGGCCGGCGATGAACCCCGCCCGCAGCGCGTCGCCGCCGCCGGTGGGCTCGACCGGCTTGGTCTCGGGGACGGCGATGACCTCGATCGGGTCGGCGCCGGCCTGGCGGACGAGCACGCCGTGGGCGGCGCGCGTGGTGACCCAGGTGCCCACCCGCCCGAGGATCTCCGGCGCGTCCCACCCGGTCTTCTGCCTGAGCAGCGCCGACTCGTACTCGTTGGTGAACAGCAGGTCCGCGCCGTCGACCAGCTCGCGGATCATCTCGCCGTCGGCCCAGGCCAGCTGCTGGCTGGGGTCGGCGGCGAAGGCGTAGCCGCGCTCCCGGCACTCCTGGGTGTGCCGCAGCATCGCCTTGGGGTCGTTGGGACCGATGACGACGAGGTCGGGCGCACCCACCCGCGCGCACACCGGCGCCAGCTCGATCTCGCCGGCCTCGCTCATCGCGCCCGAGTAGAACGACGCGATCTGGTTGTTCACCGCGTCGGTGGTGCAGACGAACCGCGCGGTGTGTTTGAGCTCGGACCACCGCACGTCGCGGGTGTCGACGCCGTGGCGGGTCAGCCAGGCGTCGTAGTCGGTGAAGTCGCTGCCGACCGACCCGACCAGCACCGGCGACAGACCCAGCAGCCCCAGGCCGAAGGCCATGTTGGCCCCGGCGCCGCCGCGGTGCTGGATGAGGTCGTCGACCAGGAAGGACAGGGAGACGTTCTCCATCTGTCCCTCGACGAACTGCTCGGTGAACCGACCCGGGAAGGTCATGAGGTGGTCGGTGGCGATGGAGCCGGTGACGACGACGGGCACGGTGGCTCCTCGGGAGCTGCGGGAGTACGGCGAGCAGCGCCACCCTAAGAGGCGCCTCCGGCGCTGCGCGCCCCGGCGTGCGTCCCACTCCGGACGGCGACGGACCGGACACGCCGGCTAGCGCCCCGGCTCCTCCCCCAGCGCCCGGCGCAGCGAGAGGCCCAGCTGCGCGGTGCCGACCAGCCCGAGGACGGCGCCCACGGCGGTCCCGGCGGTCACGACGATCCCCGGCCCACCGGCCACGCCCAGCGCCTCGCCGAGCCCGGTGGCGGCCACGATCCCGGCGCCGCCCACGGTGAACCCGGTCATCGCCACGCGGGTGGGCCGCTCCCACACCGAGATCGCCCCGGTCTCGGACACCCCCGCCTGGCCGGCCCGGGCGCGCAGGTAGTCCGGCAGCCAGCACAGCGCCCCGAAGACGGCGGCCAGCCAGCCCGGCGCGCCGGCGGCCCACAGCGCGACGGCGTAGCAGGCCTCGGTGAGCCGGTCGACGGCGGAGTCGAGCACGTACCCGCGCCGCGAGGCCCGGCCGCCGGCCAGGGCGAGCGCGCCGTCGAGGGAGTCGAGCAGCCCCGAGAGCCCGACCAGCAGCCCGCCCGCGATCAGCCACGCGCCGCCGGCGAGCGCGGGCCCGACGGCGGCGGCCGCCACCAGCAGGCCCAGCGCGGTCGCGGCCAGCGGCGGCAGCCACGAGACCGCACGGGCGAGCGCGTAGGCCAGCGACAGCCACCCGTGCACCAGCCGGCTCGCGGCCGGGTCGGTGCCGCCGTGCCACCGCGACCACTCGGCGAGGTATTCGTCGCGGCTCAGCACCGGCGCAGTCTCCCCCAGCCGCGCCGGCCCCCGGGCGGGACCGGGGACAGTGGGGAGGTGCTCGCCGGCCTCGCCCCCGCCCGCCGCCGCCTGCTCCTCGCCGTGCTGGTCCTCCTCGTCGTCGCCGCGCTCGCCGCGGTCGCCCTCGTGCTGGTCACGCGCGAGGACGCCCCCGGCCCGGCCGCGCCGGTGTCGCAGGAGGAGCCCGGCCCGGTGCTGCTCGTGCCGGGCTACGGCGGCGGCACCGGCTCGCTGCGCGGGCTGGCCGACCGGCTGACCGCCGCGGGCCGCGACGTCACGGTGGTGTCGCTGCCCGGCAACGGCACCGGCGACCTCGCCGCCGCGGCCGACGTCCTGGACACCGCCGCCGGCGCCGCACTGGAGCGCACCGGCGCCGGCAGCGTCGACGTCGTCGGCTACTCCGCCGGGGGTGTCGTGGCGCGGCTGTGGGCCGCCGACGGCGGGGCGGACCTTGCCCGGCGGGTGCTGACGCTGGGCTCGCCGCACCACGGGACGACGCTGGCCGACCTCGCCGTCGGCGTCGCTCCCGGCTCGTGCCCCGAGGCCTGCCGGCAGCTGGCCACCGACAGCGACCTGCTCACCGCTCTCAACGACGGCGACGAGACGCCGGCGGGCCCGACGTGGGTGTCGGTGTGGACGGCGCAGGACGAGACGGTCACCCCGCCGGACTCCGCCCGCCTCGACGGCGCGCTCAACCTCGAGGTCCAGTCGGTGTGCGCGGGCGCGCAGGTCGGCCACGGCGACCTGCCCCGCGACCCGCTGGTGCAGGCGATCGTGCTGGCCGAGCTCGCGCCGGGCGACCCCGTGCCGCTGGGCGCGGCCGACTGCGCCCTCCTCGGCGGCTGACCGGCCCTTGACTCATGCAGGTGAATGCCTGCATGATCGGCGCGTGGACGCACCCGACGTCGACGCGGTGTTCAAGGCCCTCGCCGACCGCACGCGCCGGGTGCTCCTCGACCGGCTGCGCGAGCAGGACGGGCAGACCCTCGGCGAGCTGTGCGCGCACCTGGGGATGGCCCGGCAGTCGGCCACCCAGCACCTCGACGTCCTCGTCCGGGCGGGCCTGGTCACCGTGGTCCGCAGCGGACGGGAGCGGCTGCACTTCCTGAACCCCGCGGCGATCTCCGAGATCGGGGAGCGCTGGATCTCCACGTTCGACCGGCCGCGCCTGCAGGCCCTGGCCGCCATCCGCGACGCAGCAGAGGAGCTCGCCGTGTCCGAGCAGTCGACCGAGCAGACGACCGGGTCCGTCCCCACCTACGTCTACGTCACCTACGTCCGCGCCAGCGCCGAGCAGGTGTGGCAGGCCCTCACCGACGCCGACCTCACCGCCCGCTACTGGGGGCACAGCAACGTGTCGGACTGGCAGCCGGGCAGCCGCTGGGAGCACCGCCGCACCGACGGCTCGGGCCAGGTGGACGCCGGCGGCCGCGTGCTGGAGACCGAACCGCCGCGCCGGCTGGTGATGACCTTCGGCGACCCCACCGGCGAGGAACCGCCGGGCGGCGCCTCCGTCGTCACCTTCCTCGTCGAGCAGCACGGCGGCATCGTCCGGCTGACCGTCACCCACGAGAACCTCGCCGACGGCCGGGCGCTGCGCGAGATCTCGCAGGGCTGGCCGGCCGTGCTCGCCAACCTCAAGTCGCTGCTGGAGACCGGCGAGGTGCTCCCCGAGGAGCCCTGGGCGATGCCGGCGCAGACCTGAGCCGGACCCGGGCGACGACCCTGGTGTCCGGCTGACGCCCGCGCGGTGACGACGCGCCGGAGGCGGGCCCTCCGGCCGTGGACGTCCGGCCGCGCCGGGGCGACCGTCCGGGGTCTCGGCTGGAGGGGACGGCCATGAGACGCATCGCCCTGGTCCTGTTCGCGCTCCTGCTCGGCCTGGTCGTGGCGGCGCCGCCGGCCGCCGCGGTCCCACCCGGCACGGAGACGAGGCTCCTCGGGGAGCTGTGGACCACGACCCTGCAGACGCCGCTGGCGAAGAACCCGCTGGCCGGCGGGGACCCCTGCGTGCCTCTGTCCGGCCGTGTCGTCGCGCCCTTCTCCGCGTTCTTCCCGGAGCTGACCTGCACCGTGGCGCCGGGGACGCGGGTGTTCGTCGCGGGCTTGACCGTCGAGTGCAGCACCGTCGAGCCGCCGCCCTTCGCCGGCACCGACCCGGCCTCGCTGCGCGACTGCGCCCTCGCCGGCATCCGGGTGGCCGCGCTGACGGTCACCCTCGACGGGGCGCCGCTGCCGCTGACGAAGGTGGTGACCGGTCCGCTGGCCGTCGCCCTCCCGGACCCCAACATCCTGAGCGCTGACCCGGGACCGGCGACGTCCGTCGCCGCGGGACGAGTGGCCCTCACGCGGCCGTTGCCCGTCGGCTGCCACGTGATCGCCATCGCGGGCACCCTCGCGCCCAGGAACCCGGTGCTGGTGGCGGGCGCCGCCCCGGCGTCGTTCAGCAACACCACGACGATCGCCGTGAGCCCCCGCGGACGCACGGTGACCTGCGACTGACCACCGGGCCTGCCGGTCAGCTCGTGACGTCCTTGGTGGCGAAGTTCGCCCACGCGGCGGTCAGCAGCACCCCGACGTAGACGCCCTGCAGCGCCAGCCCGCGGACGACGTCGCGCCACAGGACCGGGTCCCGGAACAGGTCGACGAACGCCAGCCAGTAGCGCGTCGGCAGGTACGGCGCGATCGGCGAGGCGGCGTCGAGGGTGAACAGCAGCGAGGAGGTCACCAGCACCGCCAGCGCGCCGAGGGCGGCGGCCAGCGGCGAGTCGGTGAGCGTGGAGAAGAACAGCCCGAACGCCGCGACGCCGAGCATCGACACCGCCACGTAGCCGATGGCCATGACCGTGCGCCCGGCCAGCTGCTCCGGCGTCAACGAGGTCCCCGACACCGACGTCCCCGCGGCCACCGGCCGGGCGTCGAACAGCAGCGTGCCCACCAGGTAGCCGACGGCGGCGACCACCACCACCGTCACCACGACGAAGGCGAGCACCGCCAGGAGCTTGGCCACCAGCAGCCGGGTGCGGCCGGCGGGGCGGGCGAGCAGGTAGCGCAGCGTCCCGGCCTGCGCCTCCCCCGCGACGGCGTCCCCGCTGACCACCGCAACGGCGATCGGCAGGAACAGCGGCAGCACGATGGCCAGCGCCGCGAGCGGGTAGAGCTGGCCGTTGGTGAGGACGGCGGACAGGAACGGCGGGCCCTCGCCCGGCCGCGGCGCGAGGTCGGTGAGCCGCAGCAGCACCGCCACCAGCACCGGCAGCGCGTTGAGGACCGCGATGGTCACCCACGTGCGCGGCCGGCCGAACGTCTTGCGCAGCTCGACCCCGATCACGCGCGCTCCACCCGGTCCGCGCTGGTGCCCGCTGCGGCGAGCACCACCTCCTCCAGCGTGGGCCGCTGCAGCGCCAGGCCGCGCACGGGCACGCCGGCGCCGACCAGCAGCGCGTTGACCTCCGCGGGGTCGGTCCCGCGCACCACCACCGTCCCGCCGTCGGTGGCGAGCACCCGCCCGTCGAGCACCGCGCGCACCCGCTCGGGCGCCGGGGTGTCGACGACGGTCGCGCCGGTGGGCGCGGTCAGGCGGGCCATCTCGTCCTGCAGCACCAGCCGCCCGCGGTCGAGCACGCCCACGCGGCTGCACAGCTGCTCGACCTCGGCCAGCAGGTGGCTGGAGAGGAACACCGTCGTCCCGCCGCGGTGCAGATCGAGCAGCAGCTCCCGCACCTCGGCGATGCCCTGGGGGTCCAGGCCGTTGGTCGGCTCGTCGAGGACCAGCAGTTCCGGCCGCCGCAGCAGGGCCCCGGCCAGCCCGAGGCGCTGGCGCATGCCGAGGGAGTAGGCGCCGACCTTGCGCCGCCCCACGCCGCTGAGCCCCACCTGGTCGAGCACCTCGGCGATCCGGCGTCCGCGGGTACGGCGCGACCCGCCCGGCCCGGCCGCGTCGAGCAGTGCCAGGTTGGCCGCGCCGGACAGGTGCCGGTGGTGCGCCGGCCCCTCGATGAGCGCGCCCACGCGCGGCAGCACACGGCGTCCGGCCCGCGGCATCCACTCACCGAGCAGCTCGACGTCCCCGCGAGTGGGCAGCACCAGCCCGAGCAGCATGCGGACCGTCGTCGTCTTGCCCGAGCCGTTGGCGCCGAGGAAGCCGTAGACGTCGCCGGCGCGCACGTCGAGGTCGATGCCGTCGACGGCGCGCACCCGGCCGTACTGCTTGACCAGGTCCCGCGTGACGATCACCGACGTCACGACGGTCCCCCGGTCAGCGTCTGCGCGGCGTCGGCCAGCGCGTCGAGCGTGACCGTGCCGGTGAGGACGTAGGTGCCCGCGCCCGGCGCGTCCACGAGCATCAGCCCGAGCGGGCCGGCCGCGACCCGGGTGCCGCGCTCGTCGCGCACCGCGTCGGGGGCGGCGGCCAGCGTGGACCGGATCGCCGAGGCCAGCCGCGCCGGGATCGGCGCCACCGCGAGCAGGGTGACGCCGCTGCCGTAGAGGCCCACGGCCTCCGGCGCCCCGGCCAGCGTCCGCCGCGGCAGGCCGGCCAGCTCGCCGGGCAGCGGCACGGGCGCGAGCCGGCGGCCGGCCTCGCGCAGCAGCCCCTCGGCGTCCTGGCCGGTCCGCACCCGGGCGTCGGCCGGCGGGGTGAACGCGACGACCTCGGCCGGCGGGACGGCGAGGTCGACGTCGAGGAACCGGGTGTCCAGCGCGGGGACCGACGCGTCCTCGGCCACCACCTCGACGGCCAGCGGCAGGCCGGTGCCCGCGTCGGCCCACACGTCGACCCGGGCCACCGAGGCGGCGGGCGCGGCGGGCACCAGCCGCAGCCCGAGCGCGTCACGGCCGGCCACGCGGCGGGCGCCGATGCGCGAGAGCTCCTCGTCGGCGGCCTCCGACAGCAGCCGCCGGCCGAGGGTCGCCGGCACGAGGTCCGGCGGCGCGGGCAGGGTGAGCGCCGCGGGTGCGGTGCGGGTGGCGGTGGCCGACTCGTACTCCCACGTCCACGAGCCGCCCGCGTCGACGTGCACGCCGGTCTCCCCCGCCGCGGACACGACGTCGACGCGGTGCTCGGCGGGTCCGCGCCACCACACCCGCAGCGCCGTCCGGTCGCTGAGCAGGTCGGCGACGGCGGGCAGTTGGTCGCCCACCGGCAGCGCCAGCCCGCCCGCGGAGACCGCGTACCCGGAGAAGCCGACGCCGTCGCTGGCGAGGACGGCGTCGCGCAGGTCGGCGGCGGCGACGTCGGCGTCGTCGGCGGGCAGCGCGCCCACCACCGCGGGCAGCGACGCGAGGACGGCGACCAGCGCGACCACGAGCGACCAGCGGCGGGCCCGCCCGTGCCGCGACATGCGAGCCACGCTACGACCGGCCCGCATCCCCTCAGAGCACCTCGACGACCGCGGTGTGGCCGGACGACCGGGCCAGCCGCACGTCGCGGGTGACCAGCGGGCAGTCGAGCGCCTCGGCCAGCGCCACGTACGCGGCGTCGTAGGCCGAGACCGCGTCCCGGAGCTCCCACGCGCGCCTCCGGAGCTCTGCGTGGGCCGGCCACCGCTTCATCGGGAGGTCGTCGAGGTCGGTGAGGACGGCGGCGGCCCGGGCGGCGTCCAGGGCACCGCGGCGGACCATGCCGCGGAGCGCCGACACGACCTCGTAGTCGACGAGGGACGGCGCGTGCAGGTCCTCGTCCAGCAGGCGGTCGCGCAGCTCGCCGCTGCCCTCGACTCCGGTCAGGACGTCGACCAGGGCGGCGCAGTCGACGACGATCACCGCGTCCCGACGGCCTCGTCGAGCGCCGCGTCCCGCCGGTCCCGCTCGGCCTGCACCGCCACGAGCGCGGACTCACCGGCCGGCTCCGCCCGACCGGCCGCGCGGGCGAGCACCTCGCGGACGGTCGGCCGGGCGGTCTCCCGCTCCAGGAGCCCGAGCAGGTAGCGGTTCAGGGACTCGCCCCTCTCCGCCGCCCGCGCCTTGAGTGCCCGACGGACCTCGTCGGGCACGTCCCTGATCTGCAACAACGACGGCACGGCGAGAGTCTAGGCCCGATGTGATGCACTGTGTATTGCATCGGACGGCGACGTCTCTCCCACGGTACGAGCGCCGCGTGGCGGGTAGCCCAGATCCCATGGCCCCTCCCCTCAGTGACGCCGTCGTCGTCGACGTCCTGCGCCGGCTCGACCGCCTCACCGCGCCCCTCGTGCGGCGGCTGGGCCGTCCGCCGCACCTGCCTCCCGCCGAACGGGACGCGTGGTGGGCCACCCGGGCGGCGCAGATGGGTGCCGTCGGGGGCGGCCTGCCGCGGCTGGCCGGCCGGATCGCGGACCTGCTGCCGCTGCAGAACACCGTCGGGACGGCGGTGCAGTCGCTGGTGGTGCTCGGGGTGGCCGGCGAGCACGGCGTCACCGACCCGGCCGAGCGGGTCTCGCTGTTGTCGCAGGTGCTGCTCGACCGCCCCCTGTCCCCCGAGCAGGCGCGACCGCTGCTGGAGCGGGTCCGCGGGAGCTACGCCGAGGCCGCCTTCGGCGCCCGCGAGGAGCGGGCCGGGCTGGTCGGCGTCATCCGGACCATCTGGCGGGCCGCCCGGCTGCTCAGCCGCATCGACGAGGCGCTCGACGCCCGCCCGAAGGGCCGCCTCGGCGCGCGGGCGTTCGCCCAGCTGCCCGTCGTGGGCGTCCTGGGTGGCTACGCCGCGGAGCGCGAGGCACTGCGCCGGGCCGCGCGCCGGACGGCCGAGCTGCTCGAGCCCGGCCGCCGGGTCACGGTCACGTGAGGACGCGGCGCGCGGCCGCGGTCCTGGACGGCGTCGCCAGCGGGTAGCCCCCGCGCGGCGTCACCGCCCGGAGCCGCCACCCGAGTCCCCGCCCGGGTCCTCGGGGTCCTCCGGGTCCTCCGGGTCCTCCGGGTCCTCCGGGTCCTCCGGGTCCTCCGGGTCCTCCGGGTCCTCCGGGTCCTCCGGGTCCTCGCCGGGGTCGACCGGGTCCTCGCCGGGGTCGACCGGGTCCTCCCCGCCGTCGTCGACGGCCCAGTCGCAACCCGCCGCGGCCGCCTCGCTCCGGAGGTCGCCGGCGGCCGAGAGCGCGGCCCGCTGTGTCGCCGTCAGTTCCTGCTGGGCGGCGTGGTTGGCCAGCTGCAGCTCGGCGACCAGGGCGCGCTCCTGCCGGTTCTCCTCCAGGAGCCGGGCCGTCTCCGCCAGTTCGACAGTCCTCGCGTCGATCGCGGCCTGACGGCCGCCGGGGTCACCGGTCCCGGCGGCCAGGAGCATCTGCTCGCCGAGCAGCTGGTCCCGCTCCTCGCCCAGGCGCTGCGCCTCGGCGAGCAGTGCCCCGACCTGGTCCGGGGGCGCGGGTGGCAGGTCCGCACCGCCGTCCAGCATCGCCTGGATCTCGTTCAGCCTCTCGGTGATGGCGGCGAGCAGCTCGTCGATCTCGGCGAACCGCTCGAGGCGGTCCTGCTCCTGCTGCGCACGCAGGTCCCGGATCTCGGCGTCGATCTCGGAGACCAGCGCCTCCAGCGCCTTCTCGTCGGACTCGATCTGGAGCCCCTGGTCGGCCAGGGTGCCGAACGCCTCGATCAGCCTCTTCACCTCGGCCAGGGCGTGCTCGGCGCGCCCCGTCTCGGTGACGAAGCCGTCCAGCAGTACTGCGCACTCGGTCATCCGCCCGTCTCCCGTCTGCCGTCCCGGCGGCACCCCGGCACACCCGGCACCGCCGCGGTCACGGCGCGAGCCGGAGGAGTGCGTTCTCGACGGCGGCCCCGTTGACCGCCGAACCGCCGACCAGGACCAGGCCGTCGGCCGCCTGCACGGCGGCGTCGGCGGCCTGGTCGAACCCGCCGTGCACGTCCACGGTCAGCCGCCCGCCCACGCCGAAGGACGGGTCCAGGGCGCCATCGGCGGTGTACCGCGACACGGCCACGTCCCCACCGGTGTCGAGCTCGGCCACCCCGACCGCGACGATCCGGCCGTCGGGCTGCACGACCACACCCCGGGCGTACTCGTCGTGCGCCGACGCGGGCGGCGGCCCGCCGAAGTCCGTGGTGACCAGGCCGTCCCCGTCGAAGGAGACGTCCGGGACCCCCGCCGCGTCGAGCCGCGCGAGGGCGAAGTCGTTGCGCGTGGCCGAGAAGCCGCCCTGCGCGTGACCGGCCACGAGCACCCGCCCCTGGTCGTCGAGGGTCACGGCCGTGGCGGTCGACGACCCGGCGAACCGGACGGTCGCCCGGCCCTCCTCCCCGAACGTCGGGTCCGGCGCGCCGTCGACGCGGTACCGGACCACCCCGACGTCCTCCCGGAAGCCGCGGCTGTCGGACACCCGTCCGGCGACGACCGGCGCGCCGTCGGCCTGCAGCGCGAGCGCGAGGCCGAGGTCGGCCCCGCCGGCGAAGTCGGTGGTGACCCGCCCGTCCCCGTCGAACGCCGGGTCGGGCGCGCCGGAGGGGGTGTAGCGCGCGAGGGCGAGGTCCGAGCCCGACGGGCCGGCGGCGTGGCCCGCGACGACGACGCTGCCGTCGGGCCCGACGGCGACGGCGTACGCACGGTCGGAGCCGCCCGCGAAGTCGGTCGTCACGACCCCGCCGGACCCGAAGCCGGCGTCCGGGACGCCGTCGCGGTCGTAGCGCCGGACGGCGAAGTCCTCGCCCGTGGAGCCCCGGTGGTCGACGATCCCGGCCACGAGGACGGACCCGTCGGGTGCGACGGCGACGTCGCCGGCGTCACCGAGGAAGCCGGTCGACAGGCCCGTCGCGACCGTGCCGCCGAGCCCGAACCCGAGGTCGAGCTCCCCGTCGGACCGGTACCGGGTCAGGCCCGAGGTCCCGAGGGCGAGGAGCGACCCGTCGTCCTGGACGGCCAGGGCCAGGACCCCGCGGAGGCCGGGCGTGGTGACGATGCCGGCCACCCCGAAGTCGGGGTCCAGGAAGCCGATCGCGGCGTCGGTGGTGCAGGAGACCAGGACGTCGGTGACGGCGGCCGCGGGCATCACCCCGCTGCCGTTGGCCACCGTGCACGACTGCAGCGGGCCGGACGGCTGGGTGGCGACCGTGACGTCGTACCGGTCCCCTGCGGCGAGCGGCCGGGAGAGGACGAAGGGCCCGTCGACCTGGATCGCGTCGTCGGAGACCCCGTTGCGCAGCACCAGCCCGTCGCCCTCCAGGCCGCTCACCGTCCCGGCGATCTCGAAGGTGGCCACCGGGTCGTCGTCGACGACGGTGAGCTCGAGGGTCGACCTCTCCCCGAGCGTCGCGCACACCGGGTCCTCCAGCGACACCGTCAGCGTCTCGTCCTCCTCGTGGACGAGGTCCTCGACGACCGGCACCCGCACCAGCGTCACCGTGGCGTCGCCGTCGGCGAACCGGACGCCGTCCCGGGGCTCGGTGTAGTCCGCCCCCGCCGTCGCCGACCCGTCCGCGGTCGTCACCCGCGCGGTGGCCTCACCCCGGCCGTCGCCGGAGCGGGTCACGATCGCCACCCGCTCACCGGCGCCCTCGAGGACCCGCAGGGCGGAGGTGCTGAACTCCAGCTCACCGAGGTCCGCCGGGTCGGCAGGACACCGGTCCGACCGGACCCCCGCCGGGAGGTCCCGCACGGCCTGCGCGGCCGGTACCGGAGCCGGTCCGCCGCCGGGGTCGGCCGTGCACGCGCCGGCCAGGACGATCCCGAGGCCCGCCGCGAGGGCGATCCCGGCCGGTGTCCGCTCGCGGTGCGCCATCCGACCCTCCCAGCCCCGCTGCGGAGTCGAGCCGCGTCGCGGGCCGGTCGGGGGTCGGGAGCCGGGCGGGCCCGGGAGCAGGGCCCCTCGGCTCCCGCGCGCCCGGCAAGGCTCCCACCGGGAACCGGGGCGCGACAACCACCACGGCGCCTCAGCGGGCGCCCGGCGCTCCCGCCAGGGTGGAGGGGACCGAGACACCGGTGCCGGCGTCGGTGAGGTTGGTGAACACCTCACGCGTGGCCGTCGACCGGTTCATGGTGATGAAGTGGATGCCGGGCACGCCCTCGTCCTGGAGCCGCCGGCACATCGCCGTCGCCACCTCGACGCCGTAGGCGCGCACCGCCACCTTGTCCTCGGGGGCGTCGCCGTCGAGCTCGGCGAAGCGCGCGGCCAGCTCCTCGGGGAACGCCTGGCCCGACAGCTGCACGATCCGGGCGATCTGCCGCGCGTTGGTCACCGGCATGACGCCGGCGATGAGCGGGACGTCGCACCCACGGGCGGCCACCCGGTCGCGCAGCCGCAGGTAGTCCTCGACGCGGAAGAACATCTGGGTGATCGCGAAGTCGGCGCCGGCGCGGCACTTGCGCACGAACATCTCGACGTCGGTGTCGAGGTCCGGCGAGCGCGGGTGCCGCTCGGGGAAGGCCGCGACGCCCACGGAGAACTCGCCCATCGAGCGGATGAGCTCCACCAGCTCGGAGGCGTACTCCAGGCCCTCGGGGTGCTTGACCCAGTCGGCCTGCGGATCGGCGCCCGGCGGGTCACCGCGCAGCGCCAGCAGGTTGCGCACGCCCGCGGCGGCCAGCCGGCTCACCACGTGCCGCAGCTCGGCGACCGAGTGGTCGACCGCGGTCAGGTGCGCCAGCGGTGTCATCGTCGTCTCGGCGGCGATCCGCTCGGTGACGGCGACGGTCCCCTCGCGGGTGGAGCCGCCGGCGCCGTAGGTGACCGACACGAACGACGGCTGCAGCCGCTCGAGCTGGCGCAGCGCCGTCCACAGCTGCGCGTCGCCCTCGGGCGTCTTGGCGGGGAAGAACTCGAACGACCAGGTGGGCCGCGACGAGGCGAGCAGCTCGCGGACGCTTGGGGTCACGGGGACCGAGGGTACGTGCGGGGACCGGGCGCGCCCCTGCATCCGCTCCGCGGTCCTGGGCGGAAGACCCCCGGACGACCACCCCGAGGAGGAGCCGGTGAGCAGGCAGCCCCACCCCCTGGACAGGACGCGCGCGACTCGATGGGGCGATACTGGCCGGGTGATCACCGGCGCGGCGCAGCGGAACCCCGTCGTCCGGCCCCTGGCCCCGTCCCTCGAGGCCGCCGACCTCGGCCGGGTCCGCGGCGCGGTGTCGGCGGCGCTGACCGGCTTCCTCGAGGAGCAGCGCACCACGCTGGCGGCGATGGACCCGTCGCTGACGCCGGTCGTCGACGAGGTCTGCGCCCTGGCCGACGGCGGCAAGCGGCTGCGGCCGGCCTTCGCCTACTGGGGCTGGCGCGGCGTCACCGAGGACCTGGGCGGCCCCGCCGAGGACGACGCCGCGGTGCTCCGCGCCGTCGCCGCCCTGGAGTTCGTGCACGCCAGCGCCCTGGTCCACGACGACGTCATGGACGGCGCCCTGACCCGCCGCGGCCGCCCGGCCACGCACGTCGGGTTCGCCACCCGGCACGGCGACGGCGGCCTGTCCGGCGACGGCACGACCTTCGGGGTCGGCGCGGCCATCCTCGTCGGCGACCTCGCGCTGGTGTGGTCCGACGAGCTGCTGCGCCGCTCGGGCATCAGCGGCCCGGCACTGGCCCGCGCCCGCTCGGTCTGGGACACCATGCGCACCGAGGTGACCGCCGGGCAGTACCTCGACCTGCTCCGCGCCGCCGGCGGCCTGCCCGGCGCCCACGGCGCGCTCACCGTGGCCCGCTACAAGAGCGCCGGCTACACCGTGCAGCGCCCGCTGCAGCTCGGCGCCGCGATCGCCGGCGCCGGCCCGCGCGCGGCCGACGTCTACACCGCCATCGGCCTGCCGCTGGGCGAGGCCTTCCAGCTGCGCGACGACGTCCTCGGCGTCTTCGGTGACCCCGCCGTCACCGGCAAGTCCGCCGACGACGACCTGCGCGAGGGCAAGCAGACGCTGCTCATCGCGCTGGCCGAGGAGGAGGCCGACGACGACGGCCGGCGGCTGCTGCGCGAGTCCCTCGGCGACCCCGACGCCGGCGAGGAGCAGTTCGCGGCGCTGCGCGCGCTGATCGAGGCCACCGGCGCCCGCGCCCGGGTCGAGGAGCGGATCGCCGAGCGGACCGCCACCGCCCGCGGCGCCATCGCCGACGCACCGATCGCCGAGGAGGCCCGCGCCGCCCTCGACGCGCTCGCCGTCGCCGCCACCACGCGCGCGGCCTGAGCGTGCGCACGGTCCCAGGGAGAACCGACCGGGTCGTCGTCGTCGGGGCCGGCCTCGCCGGGCTGGCCACCGCGCTGCGACTGCGCGGCGCCGGGCGCGAGGTCACCGTCGTCGAGCGCGGCGACGGTCCCGGCGGGCGCGCCGGCGTGGTCCGGCGCGACGGCTACGTCCTCGACACGGGCCCGTCGGTGTTCACCGCGCCGGAGTTGGTGGCCGACACGCTGGCCGCCGTCGGGGAGCGGCTGGAGGACCGGCTGACGCTGGTCCCGCTGGAGACCACGTACCGGGCGCAGTTCGCCGACGGCTCGCACCTGGACGTGCACGCCGACGTCGACGCCTTCGCCGCCGAGGTGGAGACGCTGGCCGGCCCGGCCGAGGCGGCCGCGCTGCGCCGCTACCTCGCCGACCTCGCCGAGCTGTACCGGCTGCAGCTGCGGACCTTCATCGACCGCAACCTCGACACCCCGCTGGACCTGCTCGGCCCGGAGCTGTGGGCGCTGGCCCGCCGCGGCGGGTTCGGCCGGCTCTCCAGCCACGTCGCCCGGTTCTTCGACGACGACCGGCTGCGGCGGCTGTTCAGCTTCCAGGCGCTCTACGCCGGCGTCTCGCCGTTCCGCGCGATCGCCGCCTACGCCGTGATCGCCCAGCTCGACATCGGCGCCGGCGTCTGGCACCCGGTCGGCGGGATCGGCGCGGTGCCGCGGGCGATGGCCGCCGCGGCGCAGGACGCCGGGGTCGTGTTCCGGTACGGCGCCACCGTCGAGCAGCTCGACGTCCGCGGCCGGCGCGTGACCGGTGTCTGCCTCGAGGGCGGTGAGCGGCTGCCGGCCGACGCCGTCGTCGTCACCACCGACGTCCCCGAAGGGCTGGTGCCGGGCCTGCGGCGCCGCCGGCCCACCTACTCGCCGTCGTGCGTGACCCTGCACCTCGGCGTCCGGGACGAGCTGCCCGGGCAGGCGCACCACACGATCAGCTTCGGCGCGGCCTGGCAGCAGGTCTTCGACGAGCTCACCCGCAACGGCCGGCCGATGAGCGACCCGAGCCTGCTGGTGAGCATGCCCTCGCGCACCGACCGGTCGCTGGCCCCCGACGGCGGGCAGGTGCTCAGCGTGGTCGCGCCGGCGCCGAACCTCGACCCGCACAGCGGCGGCAACCCCGGCATCGACTGGGACGCGCTGACCCCGCGCTACCGCGAGGAGGTCCTCGGCGTGCTCGAGGCCCGCGGCTGGGCCGGACTCTCCGACGCGATCGAGGTGGAGCACGTGGACACCCCACTGACCTGGGCGCGGCAGGGCATGGCCGCCGGCACGCCGTTCGCCCTCGCCCACACCTTCGGCCAGACCGGCCCGTTCCGGACGCCGACGCTGCCCCGCCGCGGGCCGGAGAACGTGGTGCTGGCCGGCTCGTCGGTGCAGCCCGGCGTCGGCGTCCCGATGGTGGTCATCAGCGGCCGGCTCGCCGCCGAGCGGATCACCGGGCCGGTGCCGGCGTGACCGCGACCGAGCGGCCGCTGTCGACGGCCGAGCGGCAGGAGCGGCTCGACGCGGCCTACCGGTACTGCGCCGCGGTCAACGCCGAGCACGGCAAGAGCTACCACCTGGCCACCCGGCTGCTCACCGCCGACCGGCGCCCGGCGGTGCACGCCCTCTACGCCGCGGCGCGCACCGCCGACGACCTCGTCGACCACCCCGGCGCCGACCCCGAGGCCGACCTCGCCGACTGGTCGCGGGCGCTGCTGGCCGAGCTCGAGGCGGGCTGGTCCGACGACCCGGTGCGGCTGGCGACCGTGCACACCTACCGCCGCTACCGCATCCCGGTCGAGCACCTCGTCGACTTCCTCGCCGCCATGACCAGCGACCTCACCGTCACCGGCTACGCCGATCTGGCGGCGCTGGACCGGTACATGTGGGGCTCGGCGTCGGTGATCGGCCTGCAGGTGCTGCCCGTGCTCGGCACCGCGCCCGGCGTCGCCCGCGAGGAGGCCGCGCCGCACGCGATCGCGCTCGGCGAGGCGTTCCAGCTCACCAACTTCCTGCGCGACGTCGCCGAGGACGCCGACCGCGGCCGCGTCTACCTGCCCGCCGACGTCATGGCCGCGCACGGCGTGACCCGCGAGCAGATCGAGGCCAAGCGGTACGACGCCCGGTTCCGCGCGCTGATGCAGGAGATGGTGGCGATCGTGCGCCGCCGCTACGACGACGCCGCCCCGGGGACTCCGCTGCTGGCGCCGGAGTCACGCGACTGCGTGCGGGCGGCGACCGCGCTCTACGGCGGGATCCTCACCGAGATCGAGCGCGCCGACTACCGCGTCCTCGACCGCCGCGTGACGGTGTCCAAGCCGCGCCGGCTGGGGATCTTCGCCCGCCGCCTCGCGAGCGCCCAGGCGGTCCGGCTCAGGACGCGGCGCCGGGCATAGGAAGCGGTGCGCACGTCCCGGGCCGCGGGACGTGCGCATCGCTTCCCATGCCTCTGCTAGAAGGCGAGGGCCTGGGCGCGCCGCGTGACCTCGGTGTGCCGGTCGTCGCGCAGCGCCTGCACCGGGGTACCCGGCAGCGACTCGTCCTCGCGGAACAGCCAGTCGAAGACCTCGGCGTCGGTGTACCCGCCGTCCTTGAGGACGGTGATCAGGCCCGGGAGGTGCCGCAGCACCGCGCCGTCCTGGAGGAAGTCGGCCGGGATGCGGCTGTTGCCGCTCCCCGGCACCGCCATCAGCTTGCCCTCCCGGATCAGCTGCCGGACCTTGTTCGGCGAGACGCCGAGGGCCGCGGCCACGTCCGCGGGCTGAAGGGTCTCCATGGCCACCCAGCGTATGAGGCGGGGGACGGGGCGGCCGCCGGAGGTGGTCCCCGCCGGCGGCGTGCCCGGCCGGGCTTCCGCTCCCGGTGCCCGGCGCGCACGATCACGGGCGGGACGCCGTCAGCGGGCGCCCCGCACGGCCGTGCGGCCGCGAGCCGGCTCCGGTACCCCCCGACCCCGAGGAACCGCACCCATGCGCATCGACACCGTCCTCACCAACGCCCGCATCACCACGCTGGACCCGGCGCGGCCGACGGCCTCGGCGATCGGCATCCTCGGCGGCCGGGTCGTCGGCCTCGACGAGGAACTCGACGGGGTCGCCGCGGACGTGCGCCACGACCTGGGCGGCGCGCCGGTCGTGCCGGGCTTCAACGACGCCCACCTGCACTTCTCGGTGCTCGGCAGGGAGATGACGCAGCTCGACCTCTCCGCCGAGGCCGCCCCCAGCCTCGACGCGCTCTACCGGCGGGTCGGGGAGTGGGCCGCCGCCCAGCCGGAGGGCGCCTGGGTCATCGGCAACGGCTACGACCAGAACAAGATCGGCGAGCACCCCACGCGCCAGGCGCTGGACCGGATCGCCGGTGGCCGGCCGGTGTACCTGGTCCACGCCTCCAACCACATGGCGGTCGCCAGCACGGAGGCCTTCCGCCTGGCGGGCCATCCCGACCCGGACGCGCTCGAGGCGCCTCCGGGCGGCAGCGTCGTGCGGGTCGACGGCGTCGCCACCGGTCTCCTGCAGGAGCAGGCGATGGCGCTGGTGAGCCACGTCCTGCGCCCGGTGCCCCAGGACGACCTCGTGGCCGCGCTGGGGGCGGCATCGGCCTGGGCACTGCGCAACGGCCTCACGAGCGCGACCGAACCCGGGATCGGCGGACGGATGATCGGGCACGGTCCCGCGGACGCCCGCGCGTTCCAGGCGGCGCGGGAGCGGGGGGTGCTGCGCACGCGGATCACCGCCATGCCCTTCGTCGACGCCCTGCACGGGCTCGGCCGGGTGGACGAGGGACTCGAGGGATGGGGTCTGGACCTGGGCATCCGCACCGGCCTCGGCGACGAGTGGTTCCGCCTCGGACCGGTGAAGATCATGTCCGACGGCTCCCTCATCGGCCGGACGGCCGCGATGTGCTGCGACTACGCCGACACCCCGGGCAACGCGGGGTTCCTGCAGACCGAGGCCGCGACCCTGCACGAGGCCATCGTGAGCAGCCACGAGAACGGGTGGCAGGTCGCCACCCACGCCATCGGGGACCGCGCGCTCGACGTCGTCCTGGACGCCTACGAGGAGGCCCAGCGACGGGCCCCGCGCGCCGACGCCCGGCACCGGATCGAGCACGTCGGGGTGGCCTCCGACGAGCAGGTCGCGCGGATCGTCGCCGCGGGGCTGGTCCCGGTGCCGCAGGGCAGGTTCCTCTCCGCGCTCGGCGACGGGATCCTGGCGGCGCTCGGCGCGGAGCGGACCGAGCTCGCCTACCGGATGCGGTCCTTCGTCGAGGCCGGTGTCGAGCTGCCCGGCTCGACCGACGCGCCCGTCGTCCCGGGCGAGCCGATCCTGAGCATCCACGACATGGTGAACCGCCGGTCCGCCGGCGGGGCACCCATCGCGCCCGGCGAGGCGCTCACCGCCCACCAGGCCCTGCGCGCCTACACGGTCGGCTCCGCCCACGCCGTCTTCGAGGAGACGCGCAAGGGCACGCTGGGCAGGGGCATGCTCGCCGACCTCGTCGTCCTGTCCGACGACCTGTTGGCGGTGGCGCCGGAGCGGATCCGCGAGGTGCAGGTCCGGGCGACCATGGTCGGCGGGGTGTTCGGCCACGACGCCGAGGGAGAGCTCACCCGGACGTGACCGCGCGTGGCCGGCGGACCGGCGGCATCAGCCACCGCGGGACCGGCGCGGGGCTACGATCGCGGGCGGGCCGTGACTGGCGCATCGAGGTGGGTCACCACCGGGGAGCGGCCTGCACTCCCCCGCCGGGCGCCTGGGCACCGCTGACGCCGACACCCGCCAGGAGCCCCCATGAGCGACGTGACCCCCTCCTTCGACGCCTCCGCCGCGTCGACCGCCTACCGCAGCGCCCTCTCGGTGATCGCCGAGGTCGAGCCGCGGGTCGCCGACGCCATCGGCGCCGAGCTCGCCGACCAGCGCGCCTCCCTCAAGCTGATCGCCAGCGAGAACTACGCCAGCCCCGCGGTGCTGCTGACCATGGGCAACTGGCTCAGCGACAAGTACGCCGAGGGCACGGTCGGGCACCGCTTCTACGCGGGCTGCCAGAACGTCGACACCGTCGAGGCCCTGGCCGCCGAGCACGCCCGCGAGCTCTTCGGCGCCCCCTACGCCTACGTCCAGCCCCACTCGGGCATCGACGCCAACCTGGTCGCCTTCTGGGCGGTGCTCGCCCAGCGGGTGGAGTCCCCGGCGCTCGAGCGGGCCGGCGTCCGGCACGTCAACGACCTGACCGACGAGGACTGGGCCACGCTGCGCCACGCCCTCGGCGACCAGCGGATGCTCGGCATGAGCCTCGACGCCGGCGGCCACCTCACCCACGGCTTCCGCCCGAACATCAGCGGCAAGATGTTCGCCCAGTCCTCCTACGGCACCGACCCGGGGACCGGCCTGCTCGACTACGACCTGGTCGCCGCCCGCGCCCGCGAGTTCCGCCCCCTGATCCTCATGGCCGGCTACTCCGCCTACCCGCGCAAGGTCGACTTCGCCACGATGCGCGAGATCGCCGACGAGGTGGGCGCCACGCTGATCGTGGACATGAGCCACTTCGCCGGCCTGGTCGCCGGGAAGGTGTTCAGCGGTGACTTCGACCCGGTGCCGCACGCGCACGTGGTCACCAGCACCAGCCACAAGTCGCTGCGCGGCCCGCGCGGCGGGTTCGTGCTCGCCCAGCCCGAGTACGCCGACGCCGTCGACCGCGGCTGCCCGATGGTGCTCGGCGGCCCGCTGCCGCACGTCATGGCCGCCAAGGCGGTCGCCTTCGCCGAGGCGCGCCGTCCGCTGTTCGCCACCTACGCGCAGGCCGTCGTCGACAACGCCGTCTCCCTCGCCGACGGGCTGTCCCGGCGCGGCGCCCGGCTGGTCACCGGCGGCACCGACAACCACATCGTGCTGCTCGACGTCTCCGGCTACGGGCTGACCGGCCGGCAGGCGGAGTCCGCGCTGCTCGACGCCGGCATCGTCACCAACCGCAACGCGATCCCGGCCGACCCGAACGGCGCCTGGTACACCTCCGGCGTCCGCCTGGGCACCCCGGCGCTGACCACCCGCGGGTTCGGCGCGGCGGAGTTCGACCGCACCGCCGAGCTGATCGTCGACGTGCTGTCCAACACCACGCCGACGGCGACCAGGGACGGCTCGCCGTCCAAGGCCAAGTACGTCGTCGACGGCGGCCTGGCGGAGAAGACCCGCGCCGCGGCGTCCGAGCTCGTCGCCGCCCACCCGCTGTACCCCGGCCTGGAGCTCTGAGCGGGAGGAGCGGGGGGCCGGAGGCCTCCCCGACGACTGCTCGAGGGGGCTCCGCGCAGGTCGGGACGGCACTTGGCCGCGGTGGCGTCCGGAGGACGCCGATGTCGCCGTTACCGGTGTGACGGGAGGGTGTGCCGGCCCGCCTGCCTGCGCGTGTGCCGACCGCTTCGGCGCCGCGCGCTCCTAGACTCGTGCCCGTGGACACCGCCGTGACCGACCCCGTGGTCGGCCTGGTCCTCGAGGGGCGCTACCGCCTCGAGGAGCGGCTGGCGCGCGGCGGCATGTCCACCGTCTACGCCGCCACCGACCTGCGGCTGCACCGCACGGTGGCGGTCAAGGTCATGGCCGAGCACCTGGCGCACGACCCGACGTTCGTCGACCGGTTCACCCGCGAGGCGCGCGCCGCGGCGATGCTCAGCCACCCCAACGTCGTCTCGGTCAGCGACCAGGGCGCCGACCAGGGACTGGTCTTCCTCGTCATGGAGCTCGTCCGCGGCCGCACGCTGCGCGACCTGCTGCAGGCCCGCGGCCGGCTCACCGTCGCCGAGGCCTTCGCCGTCCTCGAGCCGGTGCTCGCCGGGCTCTCGGCCGCGCACCGGGCCGGGATCGTGCACCGCGACGTCAAGCCCGAGAACGTCCTCATCGGCCACGACGGCACGGTGAAGGTCGCCGACTTCGGCCTGGCCCGCGCGCTCACCGGCACCGGCCAGACCAGCCACACCGGCGGCGTGCTGATCGGCACGGTCGCCTACCTCTCCCCCGAGCAGCTCGAGCGCGGCCGGGCCGACGCCCGCAGCGACGTCTACGCCGCCGGGCTCGTGCTCTTCGAGATGCTCACCGGCCACCCGCCCTACGGCGGGGACACCCCGCTCGCGGTGGCCTACCAGCACGTGCACCACGACGTCCCGCTGCCCTCGGCCGAGGCGCCGACCGTGCCGTGGCAGGTCGACGAGCTGGTCAAGCGGACCACCCGCCGCGAACCCGCCGTCCGCCCGCTCGACGCCGGCGCCTTCCTGGCCGACCTCGAGGACGTCCGCAGCGACCTGGGCCTGGCGCGCGTCCCGGTGCCCACCGGGCGCAGCTCGGCCGGCCCGGCCACCATCCGCCCGACCAACCGGCCCCCGCGGCGCCACCCCAGCGACCCCGGCGAGGGCAGCGACCCGGGCACCGAGGTGCTCGGCGGCCGCTCCTCGCGCACCGGCCGCACCAGCCTGCTGCCGGCCGTGGGCACCGGCTCCACCGCCGACGTCGGCGGCCGGCGGCCCGTCCCGCCGCACCGCAGCGGCGTCGCGCCGCACATCCGGCGCCGCCGCGCCCGGCTGGCCCTCGCCGTCGTGCTGCTCCTGGCGGTCACCATCGGCGCCGTCGGCTGGTGGATGGGCTCGGGCCGCTGGACCGAGGTCCCCTCGCTGGTGGGCAGTGACCGCGCGGCCGCCGTCGACCTGCTGCAGGAGGCGGGGCTGGACCCCGTCTTCGCCGAGGAGCAGTTCAGCGAGACCGTGCCCGAGGGCGTGGTCATCTCCGCCGACCCCGAGGGCGGGGAGGCCATCCGCAACAGCGACGTCGAGCTCGTCGTCTCCAAGGGGCCCGAGCGCTTCACCGTCCCCACCGACCTGGTCGGGCAGCCGATCGAGGCGGTGCGGGAGGCGCTGACCGACATCCCGGTGGTCGCCACCGAGGTGCAGGACTACGACGACGACGTCCCGGTCGGCTCGGTCACCGGCTTCGAGCCCGAGGCCGGCACGGAGGTCAAGCGCGGGGACCCGGTGACGGTGTACGTCAGCCGCGGTCGCGCGCCGGTCGCGATCGCCAACGTCGTCGGCCAGCCCGCCGACGCCGCGCAGGCCAACCTCGAGGCGCAGGGCTTCACCGTCGCCCGCACCACGGGCCGCAGCGCCGACGTCGCCACCGGTGCGGTCATGGCGGTCAGCCCGGCACCGGGCACCGAGGCGCCGTTCGGCAGCGAGGTGACCATCCAGGTCTCCGAGGGCGTGCCGCAGGTGACCGTGCCCGACGTTTCCGGGGAACGCGCCGCCGACGCCATCGCGACGCTGGAGGCGGCGGGGCTCGAGGTCACCACCTCCACCTTCATCACCGGCGACCGCGTGTACCGGCAGAGCCCGAGCCCGGGCACCGTCGTCGACCAGGGCAGCGAGGTCAACCTGCTGCTCAGCTTCGGGTGAGCGCGCCCTCCATCCCGGTCGGTGCGCACGTCCAGGTCGCCGGCGGCCTGGCCACCGGCGGGCTGCGCTACACCGACGACGTCGGCGCGCAGGCGGTGCAGGTCTTCGTGGGCAACCCGCGCGGCTGGAAGCGGTCGGCCGGCGACCCGGCGCAGGACGCCGCGTTCGTCGCGGGCCTGGCCGAGCGCGGCGTGCCGTCGTTCGTGCACACGCCGTTCCTGGTGAACGTCGGCTCCCCCACGCCGGCCACCGTCGACCGCTCGATCGAGACCATCGCCGCCGACCTCGCCCGCGGGGTGCAGCTCGGTGTGCGCGGCGTCGTCGTGCACGCGGGCTCCGCCGTCGACGAGGACCGCTACGAGGCCGCGCTGCGGCAGCTGCGCGAGCGGCTGCTGCCGGTGCTCGACGCCCTGCCCGACGACGGCCCGCGGTTGCTGGTCGAGCCGACGGCGGGCGGCGGCCGGTCACTGGCGGCCACCGTCGAGGACCTCGGCCCCTACCTCGCGGCGCTGGACATGCACCCGCGGGTCGGCGTCTGCCTGGACACCTGCCACGCCTGGGCGGCCGGGCACGACCTCGCCGCGCCCGGCGGCACCACGGCCACGCTCGACGCGCTGGAGGCCGCCGTCGGCCCCGGCCGGCTCGGGCTGGTGCACGCCAACGACTCCCTCGACGAGCGCGGGTCCAAGCGGGACCGGCACACCACGATCGGCGAGGGCTCGATCGGGGTGGGCGCCTTCGCCGAGCTGATGGCGCACCCGTCGATGGCCGGGGTGCCGGTCGTCGTCGAGACGCCGAGCGCCGACCGCGGCCACGCCCGCGACATCGCGCTGCTGTGCGCCCTGCGCGACGGCCGCCCCGCGCACGAGGTCTCCTCCGCCGCCTGAGGGTGATCACCTCCCGTCCAGGGTGGTCCGGCCGGGGTCCCGACCACCATGGACGGGAGGTGATCATGCCTGTGGACGACGCCGGCGGAGATCGCGCGCGTCGGGGAGTCTGCCGCGGTGCTCCAGCCATCCCCCGACCTGCTGCGCCGACCCTTCCGCGGGAGCGTGGCGCTGCGCCAGGGCCTGCTGACGCGGGGCCAGCTCCGGACATCGGCCTGGCGACGGCTGCGCCCCGACGTCTACGTGGCCGCCGACCGGCCGGTCACCCACCTCGTCCAGGCCGACGCCGTCGCCCTGGTCGCGCCTCCCGCGGCGGTCTTCGGGGGTCGTACCGCCGCGGTCCGGCACGGCGCCCGACACCTCGCGGGTCCCGACGACCCCGTCGAGGTCGTGCTGCCTCCCGGCGTGCGCTGGCACCCGACCTCGGGGGTGCTGGTGCGCACGGCATCCCTGGACGGCGACGTGGTGACCGACGGGCGCTGGTGCTGGACGTCGGGCACCAGGACAGCGCTCGACCTGACCCGGCGGGGCGACGAGGACGAGGCCGTCGTCCTGCTCGACCAGCTCGTGCTGGCCGGCGTCGCCGAGCTCTCGGCGGTGCGGGCCGCGGCCGCCGCCCTGCCCCGGTGCCGCGGCAGCGCCCAGGCGCGGCGGGTCGCGGCGGCGGCGGACGGACGCGCCGAGTCGCCTCAGGAGACGCGGCTGAGGTTGCTGCTCGCGCGCTCGGGGCTGCCCCTCCCCGTCGCGCAGTTCGTCGTCCGGCAGGGCTCCCGCTTCGTGGCCCGTGTCGACTTCGCCTGGCCGGACCGCCGTCTCGCGGTGGAGTACGACGGTGCCTGGCACGGAGAGCCGGAGCAGTTCGCGCGCGACCGCGAGCGGCTCAACCGCCTGCTGGCAGCGGGATGGCGGGTGGTCTTCGTGACCGCTCGCGACATGCACCGGCCGCAGGAGCTGGTCGCCCGGGTGGCCGCGGCGCTCGAGGCGTGATCACCACCCGTCCACGGTGGTCCTGGCGCCCGGCGGACCGCCGTGGGCGGGAGGTGATCACCACGGACCGGCACGCCCGGGCGACGGCGACACGCGCGGTCACCCTGCGCATTCGCGTCTTCGCTTGCGGTGATCTACGACACGACGTTGGCTCGCATCACCCCGCGGCCGACCGGCAGCGGGGAGCCTCCCCGAGGAGACGTCCTTGCCCACTCGTCGCACCCTGGCCGTCGGGATCGTCGCGCTGACGACCGCCGGCCTCGGCGTCACCGCCGTACCCGCCGCCGCCGCACCGCCGGACGCCGGCCCCCGCGCCACCTACGTGGTCACCGTCGACCGCTCGACCCTGCCCGACCAGGCGGCGGAGCGGGCGCGCGGCATCGGCGGACGGATCGCGCACGTCTACTCCGCGGCACTGACCGGCTTCGCCGTCGAGCTGCCCGAGGCCGCCGCGAGCCGGCTGTCCTCGATCCCGGGCGTCGTCGCCGTCGAGCGCGACCAGGTGGTCACCGCCGACGGCACGCAGGCCAACGCGCCGTGGGGCCTCGACCGCACCGACCAGCGCGACCTGCCGCTCAACACCACGTTCGGCTACACCGCCACCGGCGCCGGCGTCACCGCCTACGTCATCGACACCGGCATCACCTACGCGCACGCCGACTTCGGCGGCCGCGCGGTGTCCGGCTTCGACGCCGTCGACGGCGGCTCGGCCGACGACTGCAACGGCCACGGCACGCACGTCGCGGGCACGGTCGGCGGCGGCACGTACGGCGTCGCGAAGGGCGTGCGACTGGTCGGCGTCCGGGTGCTCGGCTGCGACGGCAACGGCACCACCTCCGGCGTCGTCGCCGGGATCGACTGGGTGACCGCCAACCACGCGGCCGGCGCCCCGGCGGTGGCGAACATGAGCCTCGGCGGCGGGGGCAGCACGGCGATCGACACCGCCGTGCGCGCCTCCATCGCCGACGGCGTCACGTACGCGGTCGCGGCCGGCAACGGCAACTCCGCGGGCGTGGCCCAGGACGCCTGCGCCTCCTCCCCCGCCCGGGTGCCCGCCGCGCTCACCGTGGGCGCCACCGACCGGGCCGACCGGGCCGCCTCCTTCAGCAACTACGGCTCGTGCGTCGACCTGTTCGCCCCGGGCGTCGCGATCACCAGCGCCTGGCACACCGGCACGACGGCGACCAACACCATCAGCGGGACGTCGATGGCCACGCCGCACGTCGCCGGCGTCGCGGCGCTGTACCTGTCCGGCAGTCCCGCCGCCGCCCCGGCCACGGTCGCCGGCGCGGTCACCGCGGCCGCGACGACGAACCACGTGACGATGTCGCGCACCGCCGGCCGGGCCGGCACGCCCAACCGGCTGCTGTTCAGCGCGTACTGAGCCGCGGCGCCTGCCCGCCATCGCAGCGGTGGCCGGCAGGCGTCCTAGCGGTCGAGGAGGTCGGCGAGCACGTCGCCGGCACGGTCGACCGCGGCCCGGTCGACGTCGAGGTGCGTGACCAGGCGGATCCGCCGGGGGCTCACCTGCGAGACGAGCACGCCGCGCGCCTTGGCGGCCTCGGCCACGACCGGGGCCGCGACGTCGTCGACGACGACCATGTTGGTCTCCACGGTCGACGGGTCGACGCCGAGGCGCTTGGCCAGCAGCCGGGCGTGCTCGTGGTCCTCGGCCAGCCGCGACAGGTGGGCGTCGAGCGCGTGCAGCCCGGCCGCGGCGAGCACGCCGGCCTGGCGCATCCCGCCGCCGAGCCGCTTGCGCCACAGCCGACCGACGGCGATCCGCTCGGCGGAGGCCACGAGCACCGACCCGACCGGCGCGCCCAGCCCCTTGGACAGGCACACCGACGCGGTGTCGGCCAGCCGCCCGTAGGTGGCCAGGTCGACGCCGGAGGCGACGGAGGCGTTCCAGATGCGCGCGCCGTCGAGGTGCACGGCGACCCCGGCCTCGCGGGACCAGGCGAAGAGCCGCTCGAGCTCGCCCAGCGGCTGCACCCGCCCGCCGCCGCGGTTGTGCGTGTTCTCCACGGCGACGGCGGCGGTGGCGGTCAGGTGCCAGTCACCGCGCGGGCGCACCTGCTCGATCAGCGCGCCGGCGTCGAGCAGGCCGCCGTCGGACACCACCGTGCGCGTGGAGATGCCGAACACCGCGGCCGCGGCACCCATCTCGTAGGTGACCACGTGCGCGTCGGCGTCGCAGAGCACCTCCTGGCCGGGCTCGCAGACCAGCCGCATGCCGATCTGGTTGCCCATCGTCCCGGACGGCACGAAGAGCGCGGCCTCGTGGCCGAACAGGTCCGCGACCCGCTCCTCGAGCGCCCGGATGGCCGGGTCCTCGCCGTAGACGTCGTCGCCGACCTCGGCCTCGGCCATCGCCCGGCGCATCGCCGGGGTGGGGCGGGTGACGGTGTCGGAGCGGAGGTCGATCAGGTCGTGCTCACCCACGCAGCATCTCCGCCACGAGGAAGGCCAGCTCCAGGGACTGCCCGGTGTTCAGCCGCGGGTCGCAGGCGGTCTCGTACCGGCTGTTGAGGTCCTCGTCGCTGATCTCCATCGCGCCGCCGAGGCACTCGGTGACGTCCTCGCCGGTGAGCTCGACGTGGATGCCGCCGGGCCAGGTGCCCAGCGCCCGGTGCACGTCGAAGAAGCCGAGGACCTCGTCGACGATCCGGTCGAAGTGCCGGGTCTTGTAGCCGGTCGAGGACTCGTGGGTGTTGCCGTGCATCGGGTCGCACTGCCACACGACCTGGTGGCCGGAGGCGGTGACCTTCTCCACGATCGGCGGCAGGACGTCGCGGATCTTCCCGTTGCCCATGCGGCTGATCAGCGTCATGCGGCCGGGGACGCCGTCGGGGTCGAGCCGCTCGACGAGCTCGGTGGCCTGCTCGGGCGTCGTCGTCGGGCCGATCTTGACGCCGATCGGGTTGGCGATGCGGGACATGAACTCCACGTGCGCGCCGTCGAGCTGGCGGGTGCGCTCGCCGATCCACACGAAGTGCGCCGAGGAGGCGTAGGGCCGGCCCCCGTGCACGCGCAGCAGCGCGGCCTCGTAGTCGAGGACGAGCGCCTCGTGGCTGTTGTAGAGCTCCACGCCGCGCAGCGCGGTGTCGTCGACGCCGCAGGCCTTCATGAACGCCAGCGCGCGGTCGATCTCGCGGGCGATGACCTCGTAGCGGACACCGGCCGGCGAGTGGGCGACGAAGTCCTTGTTCCAGTCGTGGACGGCGTGCAGGTCGGCGAGTCCGCCGCGGGCGTAGGCGCGGATCATGTTCATCGCCGCGGCCGCGTTGGCGTAGGCGCGCACCAGCCGGTTCGGGTCGGGGATGCGCTTCTCGAGCACCGGCTCCAGCGAGTTGACCATGTCGCCGCGGTAGGACGGCAGGCCCAGCGCGTCGAGCTCCGAGGAGCGCGGCTTGGCGTACTGCCCGGCCACCCGGCCGACCTTCACCACGGGCACGCTCGCGCCGTAGGTGAGGACGACGGCCATCTGCAGCAGCGTGCGCGTGGTGCTCTGCAGGTGGGCGTCGGTGTTGAGGTCGAAGGTCTCCGCGCAGTCCCCGCCCTGCAGCAGGAACGCCCGCCCCTGCGCCACCTCCGCCAGCCGGCCGCGCAGCTCGTCGACCTCGCTGGGCGCCACGATCGGCGGCACGGTCGCCAGCGTGGTCAGGACGCCGTCGAGGGCGGCGCGGTCGGGCCACTGCGGCTGCTGGGCGGCGGGGAGCTCCCGCCACCGGTCGAGACCGGGGACCTGCAGCACGGATTCGGGCGGGTTCACGCCCCGAGGGTACGGCGGGCCCGCCGCTCAGCCGAAGAAGACCTCGGCCTCGGCGTACCGCTCCAGGGGCACCAGCTTGAGGTGGGCGGTGGCCTCGGCGATCGGCACCAGGACGACGTCGGTGCCGCGCAGGGCCACCATGACACCGGAGCGCCCCTCCTGCACGGCGGCGACCGCGGCCAGGCCGAAGCGGGTGGCCAGCACCCGGTCGAAGGCCGAGGGCGTGCCGCCGCGCTGGACGTGGCCGAGCACGACCGCCCGCGCCTCCCGCCCGGTGCGCTCCTCCAGCAGCGCAGCCAGCGCCGCGCCGATGCCGCCGAGCCGGACGTGGCCGAACGCGTCGGTCTGCCCCGACGCGGTGACCAGCGCGCCGTCGGCCGGCCGCGCGCCCTCGGAGACGACGATGATCGGCGAGTAGCCGGACTCGAAGCGGTGCAGGCAGTGCCCGACGACCGCCTCGACGTCGAAGGGGCGCTCGGGGACCAGCACCACGGTGGCGCCGCCCGCCATCCCCGCGTGCAACGCGATCCAGCCGGCGTGCCGGCCCATCACCTCGACGACGAGCGTGCGGTGGTGGCTGTCGCCGGTGGTGTGCAGCCGGTCGATGGCCTCCATCGCGACGCCGACGGCGGTGTCGAAGCCGAAGGTGTAGTCGGTGCCGTCGAGGTCGTTGTCGATGGTCTTCGGGACGCCGACCACGCGCAGCCCCTCCCCCGCCAGCTTCGCGGCCACACCGAGGGTGTCCTCGCCGCCCACCGGCACCAGCGCCTCGATGCGCTGCCGCTCGAGCGTGGCCATCAGCCGCCCGGGCCCGCCGTCGATGGCGTAGGGGTTGGTGCGGGAGGTGCCGAGCACGGTGCCGCCGCGGGGCAGCAGCCCGCGGACGGAGGCGAGGTCGAGGGCGACGGCGTCGTCGTCGAGGACGCCGCGCCAGCCGTCGCGGAAGCCGACCACCTCGTCCCCCGAGGCGACCGCGCTGCGGACGACGGCGCGGATGACCGCGTTGAGGCCGGGGCAGTCCCCGCCGCCGGTCAGGATGCCGATGCGCACGACGCCTCCCGGGGGACGATCCGCAGGTCAGGGCCGATCCTGCACCATGCACGTGACCGCGGTCACCCTCGACGGCACCACACGGCAGGATCCGCCCATGGACCCCGCCGCCCTGCTCGCGCTCATGCCCTTCGCCGTCGCCACCGGGATCGAACTGGACCGTGCCGGCCCCGGTGAGGTGGCCGGGCGGCTGCCCTGGTCGCCGGAGCGCTGCACCGCCGGCGGGGTGCTGCACGGCGGCGCGCTGATGACGCTGGCCGACACCGTCGGGGCGGTCTGCGCCTTCATGAACCTGCCCGCCGGCGCCTCGACGTCGACCCTGGCCTCGGCGACGTCGCTGCTGCGCGCCGTCCGCGGCGGGACCGCGCACGCCACCGCCCGGCCGCTGCACGTGGGCCGCTCGACGATCGTCGTGCTCACCGAGGTGACCGACGACGAGGGCCGCGCGGTCGCCTCGGTCACCCAGACGCAGGCCGTCCTCGCCCCCGCCTGACCACGTCCTCCCTCGGTCACGCGGCCGTCGCGGCTCGTCCCACCCGTCCCGGACGCCCCAGGCCGCCGGGTTCCGGTACAGGACCGGCCGCTGCGCGCCGACGCTGCGCGCGGTGCCGTGGGAACCGCCCGGCCCGGGAGGGGGACGACGTGCGCAGGCTCGGTCAGTGGGGCATCCGGACGAAGGTGGTCGCGCTCGCGGTCGCCAGCGTCGCGGTCACCGGCGGGGCGATGGCCGGGGTGAGCGCGTGGCAGAGCGCGCGCTTCGCCGACACGACCGAGGACTCGGTCACCGAGCTGGTCGAGGCCAGCGTCGAGCGCACCGCGGCCGGCGTGCACGACGTCGTCGCCACCCAGGGGCAGTCCACCGCCGCGCGCGTGGACAGCCAGCTCGCCGTCGCCCTCGACGTCCTCGCCGACTCCGGCGGCCTGGCCGTGGGCGGCCCCGGCGGGCTGGTGCGCTGGGAGGCGAAGAACCAGCTCTCCGGCGAGGTCACGCCCGTGGACCTGCCCCGGGTGACCGTGGGCGGCGCCTGGCTCGGCCAGAACGCCGACCCCGCTGTGCCCACGGCCGTCGTCGACCAGGTCAAGGCGCTCGTCGGCGGCACCGCGACGATCTTCCAGCGGACCCCGTCGGGCGACATGCTCCGCGTGGCCACCAACGTCACCTCGGCCACCGGCAGCCGGGCGATCGGCACCTACATCCCCGCGGTCAACCCGGACGGGCAGCCCAACCCGGTGGTCTCCGCGGTCGCCTCCGGGCAGACCTACCGCGGCAACGCCTTCGTCGTCGACTCCTGGTACGTCGCGGCCTACACCCCGCTGCTGGACCGGGCCGGCCAGCTGGTCGGGATGCTCTACGTCGGCGAGCAGCAGCAGGCGATCCCCGCGCTGCGGGAGAGCCTGGAGGCCACGCAGGTCGGCGCGCACGGGCACGTCGAGGTGTGGGGCGGCACCGGCGACCGGGTCGGCACCGTGCTGGTCAGCCCCGGGGGCGTCCGCGACGGCGAGGCGCTGGTCGACGCCACCGACGCCGACGGTCGCCCGTACGTGCGGGAGATCGTCGACGCCGCCCTCGCGCTGGAGGACGGCGAGCAGGCCACCGTGCACTTCACCGACCCCGACGCCGGCGCGACGACCGCGCAGGTCACCTACTACGCGCCGTGGGACTGGGTCCTGGTCACCCTCGCCCGCGACGCCGACTTCACCGGCCCGGTCGACCAGCTCGCCGACGGCCGTTCGGCCATGGTCACCGCGCTCGTCCTCGCCGCCGTCGTGGTCGCGCTGCTCGGCGGGGTGCTGGCCTGGCAGGTGGCCCGCCGGCTCACCGCGCCGCTGGAGCAGCTGCGCGCCCGCATGGCCGAGATCGCCGACGGCGAGGGCGACCTGACGCAGCGCATGCCGGTCGGCAGCGACGACGAGGTCGGCCAACTGTCCGCGGCGTTCAACCGGTTCGTCGACAAGGTGGCCGGGACCGTGCGCGACATCGGCCAGTGCGCCCGCCAGGTGGCGGCGTCGGCCTCCGGCGTGGCCGGCGTCGCCGACGGGCTGGCCACCCGGGCGGCCCGCAGCCGCGACCAGGCGCAGTCGGCGCACACGGTCGCCAGCGACATCAGCGCCAGCGTGACCGCCGCGGCCGCGGGCGCCGAGGAGATGGGCCTGTCGATCACCGACATCGCCCGCAGCGCCGCGGAGGCCGCCCAGGTGGGCCGGCAGGCCGCCGAGCTCGCCCGCCAGACCGAGGGCGCGATCGCGGCCCTGGGCACCAGCTCCGCGGAGATCGGCGAGGTCGTGCGGGTGATCGCGGCGGTCGCCGAGCAGACCAACCTGCTCGCGCTCAACGCCACCATCGAGGCCGCCCGGGCCGGCGAGGCGGGCAAGGGCTTCGCGGTCGTGGCCAACGAGGTCAAGGAGCTGGCCCAGGAGGCCTCCCGCGCCAGCGACGACATCGCCCGCCGGGTGGAGGCCATCCAGGCCGACACCGGCACCGCGGTCGGCTCGATCACCCGCATCGCCGAGGTCGTGCACGCGATGAACGACCACCAGCTCACCATCGCCAGCGCGGTGGAGGAGCAGTCGGCGACCACCCGGGAGCTCACCCGGAGCGTGGCCGCGGCCGCCGAGGGGACCGGCTCGGTGTCGACCACGCTGACGTCGGTCAGCTCCGACGCCCGCGACAGCGCCGACGACGTCGGCCGGGCGCACGCGGCCGCGGTGGAGCTCGACGGGCTGTCGCAGGAGCTGACCCGTCTGCTCGCCGTCTTCACGGTCTAGCCGTGCATCTCCGCGGACGTGCACCGTGCACGTCCGCGGAGTTGCACGCTCAGCGGCTGCGGGCGGCCTCCATGACCTGCCAGCGGGCGAGGTTGTAGCGGGCGTCGACGAGCGCGTCGTGCGTGCTGGCCGGCTTCGGTGGGAGCTCCGGCCGGCCGACGTCGTCCCACCGCTGCCGCAGCTCGCGGGTGAACCGCGGGACGGCCCGGGGCAGCCCCGTCATCGGCCCCCACAGCTGGGCCAGCGCCACGTGGTCGTAGGCGGCGAACCACGCCCACAGCTCGACCTCCTCCCCCGGGCCGGTGAGGAAGGCGAGCAGGTCGTCGCGGATGCGCCGCCGGTCGCGCCAGGCCCGGTCGGCCGGCGGCGGGAGCTGGTCGAGGACGTTGCGGCGGACCCACGGGATGGCCTTGCGCTCGTCGAACTCGGTGCTCACCGCGTAGAACTCGCGACCGGTCTCGTCGACGACGCCGATGGAGACGAGGTCGATCGTCGTCCCGTCCTCGATGAACTCGGTGTCGTAGAAGAACCGCCGCACGCCGCCCACCGTAGGTGGCCCCCGGTGTGCACTTCCGCGGAAGTGCCCACCGGCGTGCTCAGCCCGCCCGGGCGGTCGGGGTTCGCCTTCACCGAGGACCTCGTGCACCAGTGGGTGCGCGAGCCCGCCGTGAGCCGCGAGGGCCTGCTGGCCCTGCTCACCGATCTGCTCGAGCAGCTCTTGATCCGCTGACTCGGCCCCTGCGCAGGGCCCCGCCGCGAGCTCGCGAGCGGTGGGGGGCGGAGGGGTCCTTACCCGGCGAGGGACTGGGGGGCCCGGTCACCGGCCTCGCCGGCGGGCGGCTGCAGCCGGCCGACGACGTCGGAGGCGCTGGCGCCGGTGGCCTCCATCGACTTCTTCACCGTGGCGCCGTAGACGTCGACGTACTCCTGGCCCGACAGCGTCATGATCTCGTACATGATCTCGTCGGTGACCGAGCGCTCCACGAAGCGGTCGCCGGCCAGGCCCTCGTAGCGGGAGAAGTCCAGCGGCTCGCCGAAGCGCACGTGGACCTTCACCAGCTTCTTGCCGAAGGGCATCCGCCGCGGCGTGTAGGTCATCGCCACCGGGACCACCGGGACGCCGGTCTCCAGCGCCATGCGCGCCACCCCGACCTTGCCGCGGAAGAGCCGGCCGTCGGGCGAGCGGGTGCCCTCGGGGTAGATGCCCAGCAGGCGGCCCTGCTGCAGCATCTCGATGCCGGTGCGCATGGCGTCCTCGGCGGCCGAGGCGCTCGAGCGGTCGATGGGCACCTGGCCGGCGCCGGTGAAGAAGGCCCGCTGCAGCATGCCCTTGAGGCCCGTGCCGGTGAAGTACTCGCGCTTGGCCAGGAAGGTCACCCGTCGCCGCAGGGACAGGGGCATGAAGATCCAGTCCGCGGCCGAGATGTGGTTGCTCGCCAGGATCGCGGCGCCACCGGCCGGCACGTGCTCCCGGCCCTCCGCCCGGGGACGGAACACCAGCTTCACGACCGGACCGATCGCCACGAACTTGAGGAACCAGTAGAACAACACGCCTCCCTGGGGAAATGCCAGACTAGGGAGCCGGGTGCCCCGGCGACAATCCGCCCCGCGCGTCGGTCCCCGACGGCACCCCGCCCGACCCCGGAGGAGGACCACCGTGGCTGCAGACCGGCCGCCCGGGGACCGGGTGCGCATCCGCGGGGCCGCCGCGTGACCGGCCCCCGCCGCGGCCGCGGCCGGCGCGACAACGGCCTGGACGCGACCCTCTGGGCGCCCCTGCGCGACGTCGACCCGCGGGTGGGCGAGCACCTGCTCGACGTCCTCCGCGACGCCGGCATCGCCGCCTACCTCGAGCCCGCCGCTGACGTCGGCCCGTACACGCGCACCGTCTTCCTCCCCAGCCCCCCGGCCGACCGGCTCTTCGTCGACCGCACCCGTCTCGGCGAGGGCCGCTCGCTGGTCGACCGGCACGCCGACGACCACGCCCCCGCCCAGGGCCCGGCCGCCGAGCGCCGCCCGCTGCGGCGCGACCTCGACGAGGACGCCGAGTGGGCGCGGATCGTCGCCGCCTACGAGGCCGAGCACGGGCGCACCGTCGTGGAGGACGCCGCGCCCGCGCAGCCGGCGGCGCCCCGCCCGGTCCCGGCGCCGGTCGAGGAGGCCGAGGACCCGGCCGCCGAGGAGCACTACGAGCCGCCGCCCGCGCCGCCGGTGCCGATGCCCTCGCCGTCGACGCTGTACGCGGTGCTGCTGGCCGCGGCCGGCGTCGTGCTGGTCGGCGCCCCCGGCGTCCTGGGCCTGACCTCCGAGACCGGCCTGGTGCTGGGCGTCGCGGCGCTGGTCGGCAGCGCCGCCCTGGCGCTGTCCCGGATGCGCGACCGCGACGACGACGGCGACGACGGGGCCGTCGTCTAGCGGGTGCTCCCGCGGCCCTCGCACACGGCCGCGCGCGCGAGGTCGGCGGCACCCACCAGCCCGGCCTGGGCGCCGAGGGCCGCCGCGACCACCCGCGGGCCGGGCCGGAAGCCGCGGCCGGGCAGCGCCCGCGCCAGCCGCTCGCGCGCGGGGTCGAGCACCATGTCGCCGAGCACGCTGACCCCGCCGCCGATCACCACCACGTCGGGGTCGAGGACGGTGGTGAGGTCGGCGATGCCCTGCCCGAGCCACTCGCCGACGTCGCTGACCAGGTTGAGCGCCACCGGGTCGCCGTCGGCCGCGGCCCGGGCCACGTCCTCGCCGGTCAGGCGGGACGCGTCGCCGTCGACGCGGTCGAGCAGCCGGGCCGCCGCGGCCGGCGAGCGGGTGGCCACCTCGCGTGCGGTGGTCGCCAGCGCGCTGCCGCTGGCGTACTGCTCCCAGCAGCCGCGGTTGCCGCACGCGCACAGCCGCCCGTCGGGGACGACGCGCATGTGCCCCCACTCCCCCGCCACCCCGTGCGCGCCGCGCTGCAGCCGCCCGCCGGCGACGATCCCGCCGCCGATGCCGGTGCCGAGGGTGATGCACAGCGCGAGCTCGGCTCCCTGCGCGGCGCCGAAGCGGTACTCCGCCCAGGCCGCGGCGTCGGCGTCGTTGCCCACCCACAGCGGCCGCTGCAGCCGGGCGGCGAGGTCGCGCCGCAGCGAGGTGTGCCGCCAGGCCAGGTGCGGGCTGAACAGGACGACGTCGCCGGTGCGGTCGAACCAGCCGGCCGCGCCCACGCCCACCGCCACCAGCGGCCCGCCGTGCCAGACGGCGAGCTCCTCGACGACGCCGGCGATCGCGGCCTCCGCCTCGGCCACCGACGCGGTGGGCGTCGAGCGGCGGGCGGTGCCGAGCACCGTGCCGTCAGGGGCGACGACGCCGCCGGCGACCTTCGTCCCGCCGACGTCGACGCCGAGGGCGGGCAGGCCGGCGGGGTCGGCCCGGTCGGCGGTCACTCAGCCGAGCTCGATGTGTTGCACCCGGGCCGGCTCGGGTGCCGCCTGCTGAGCCGGTGCGGGCTCCTCCGGGCCGGCCGGCGGCTCGGGCGGGGTGGCCACCGTCCGCAGCGCCACCGCCGCCGAGGTCAGGAGGTCGGCCAGCGCCTCGGACACCTCCGGCCGCCGCGCGACGGCCGCCGCCCGGCACAGCGGGCACCACTGGCAGTCCCCGCCCGCCACGTGTCCCGCGTGCCCGGCGTCCGGGGGCTCCCCGGCGCCGGACTCGGCCCAGGCCTGCCCCAGACCGGCCACCAGCCGCCGTGCCTGGTCGAGCCAGTCGGCTCCCTCGCTCACTCGGTCCCCCTGTCCCGCGATCCCGTGCCCCGGGCCGCCGTCTCCCGTGGCTCTGTCGTCCGCGCCGGGTCCTGCGCAGCTGCCGCCAGCAGGTCCGCCGGCCACTGCTGAGGATCCGCCGCGAACCCGACCTGCAGCCGCGCCGCGGCGGTTCCCGGGTCGGCCAGCTCGCCCGAGGTCACCACGCACCGGCGCAGCAGCGCGTCCAGCCGCAGCGAGCGGCGGGTCCCGGCGGCGGTGACGACCAGGTCGTCCTCCCAGCGCGTGAGCCGCACGCCCTCCCGCCCGGCGAAGGGCAGCGGCAGCGTCAGCCGCCATCCACCCTCGACCCGCTCCGGGGCGGGCACCGTCGGCGCCGGGCCGGGCTCCGGCAGGTCGGGCAGCAGCACGGCCAACGCGTCGGCACCGGCCGGCTCGACGGCCGCCTCGGCCACCTCGTGCACCGGGGCGACGTCGGCGAGCGCGGCCAGCGCGGCCTCCTCCTCCGCGGCGCGGGCGGCCGCCCAGTCGCCCGGCCCGCCCCCGGGCGAGCGGCGCGCGAGCACGCCCACCGGCTGCTGCCCGTGCACGGCCAGGGCGGTGGCGGCGGTCCGCAGCGCGGCCACGGCGGAGGGCCGGGGCCGGCCGGTCAGCCAGACGGCGGTCGCGGCCGGGTCGGTCAGGGTCAGCCGGTCCAGCAGCGCCTCGAGCTCCGGGACCGCCGACAGCACCAGGTCGACGGCGCCCCGGCGGACCGTGCCGGACCGCACCGCGGCGGTGCGCACGGCGGCGAGCACCCGGACCCGCGTGGGGAAGGCCTGGTCCAGCCACCAGCGCAGCGCGCCGGGCAGTGCGACCAGCCCGGCGCCGGCGCCCAGCGGCCCGGCGTCGACGACGACGAGGTCGGTCCCGGCGCCCACGCGGCCCAGCGCGGCGAGGACGGCGAGTTCCCCGGCGCCCGGCAGCGGCACCACCGACGTCGCCGGGGGCAGCCCGAGGTCGGGCAGCGCCGCCGCCAGGTCCGCGGCCCGCGCCGCCCACAGCGCCTCGGACGCGGACTGCGCCTCGGCACGCACCACCTCGACGCCGTCGTCCGCGGTGCCCGCGGGCACCTCCTGGCGGGTCACCAGGACCACCCGCCGCCCGTCCCGGGCGGCGCGCACGGCGGCGGCCGCGGCGAGGGTGGTCGTGCCGGCCCCGCCGGGGCCGGTGAACAGCAGGGTGCGCACGGGGGTCAGCCCTCGACGCGCTTCTTGAGCTCCTTGAGCGCGGTGTCGAGGATGACCTTCTCGGCGCGGCGCTTCATCATCCCGAGCATCGGCATGGCGATGTCGACGGTGAGCCGGTAGGTCACCTCGGTCGCGCCGCCGGTCTCCCGCAGGGTGTAGGAGCCGTCCTGGCGCTTCATCAGCTTGCTCGACACCAGGGTCCAGGAGACCTGCCGGTCGTCGTCCCACGTGTAGTCGAGGACGTACTCGTCGGTGAGGACCGTGGCGTCGATGACGAACCGGACCCGGCGGGCGCGGCCGTCGGGCCCGCGCTCCTGCACCTCGACGGTGCGGGCGGCCCCCACCCACTGCGGATAGGCCTCGAAGTCGGCGATCACCGCCATGACGTCGGCCGCCGGCGCGGAGACGACGATCGACTGGGTGGACTGCTCGGCCATGCGCCAGAGGCTAGAGCGGTCCCCGCTCACGCTGCAGGGTGGGCGGAGCGGGCACGGCTACTGCCCAGTAGCCCCAGCCGGTAGATTTCCCAGGACGTGTCCCGCGCGGGACCGCGGGCAGCGGCGCCCGAGCCGCGCGGAGGAGGAGGACCGAGCGTGCGCGAGTACAGCGTCCCGGCGACGACCGAGGTGGGGCCGTCCGAGGCACTCACCGACATGCTGGCCGAGAACGTGGCCGAGCACGGCGACGAGGTGGGCCTGCGCATCCAGCGGGACGGCCGCTGGGAGGACGTCACCTGGCGGGAGTTCGGCGAGCAGGTCGCGGGGGTGGCCAAGGGCCTCGTGGCCGCGGGCGTGCAGGCCGGCGACCGCGTCGCCCTGCAGGCCAAGACCCGCTACGAGTGGACCGTCATCGACTACGCCATCTGGACGGCCGGCGCCGTCACGGTCCCGGTGTACGAGACCTCCAGCCCCGACCAGGTCGCCTGGATCCTGTCCGACTCCGGCGCGGTCGCCGCGATCGTCGAGAAGGCCGAGCACGCCACCGCGGTCGACTCGGTGCGCGACCAGGCCCCCGACCTCGGCCCCCTCTACGTCATCGAGGACGACGCCGTCGGCACGCTGACCGCCGCGGGCGCCGGCGTCCCCGACAGCGAGCTCGAGGCCCGCCGGGCGACGCTGGGCGCCGACAGCGTGGCCACGCTCATCTACACCTCGGGCACGACCGGCCGCCCCAAGGGCTGCGAGCTGACCCACGGCAACTTCCTGTTCGAGGTCGGCAACGGCATGAGCCTGCTCGACCGGTTCATGAACGTGCAGGGCTCGCTGCTGCTGTTCATCCCGCTGGCGCACGTGCTGGCCCGCGTCATGCAGGTCGGCGCGGTCAAGACCCGCACCGTCATCGGCCACACGCCCGACGTGAAGAACCTGGTCGAGGACCTCGGCGCGTTCAGGCCGACCTTCGTCCTCGCCGTCCCGCGGGTGTTCGAGAAGGTCTTCAACCAGGCCAAGGCGAAGGCCGAGGGCGAGAGCCCGGTCAAGGGGAAGATCTTCGACCGGGCCGCCGCGGTGGCCATCGCCTGGTCGCGGGCACAGGACACCGGCGGCGCCGGCCTGGCGCTGCGCGCCCAGCACGCGTTGTTCGACCGGCTCGTCTACAGCAAGCTGCGCGCCGCGCTCGGTGGCCGCTGCCTGGGCGCCATCTCCGGCGGCGCCCCGCTCGGCGACCGGCTGGGCCACTTCTTCCGCGGCGCCGGCGTCACCGTCTTCGAGGGCTACGGCCTCACCGAGACCACCGCGGCCGCGTCGGTCAACCACGACCGCGCGCTGCGGATCGGCACCGTCGGCCGCCCGCTGCCCGGGGTCGGCTTCCGCATCGCCGACGACGGCGAGATCCTCATCCGCGGCGGCGTCGTCATGCGCGGCTACTGGAGGAACGAGCAGGCCACCGCCGAGGCCATCGACGCCGACGGCTGGTTCCACACCGGCGACATCGGCGAGATCGACGCCGACGGCTTCACCCGGATCACCGGCCGCAAGAAGGAGATCCTGGTGACCGCGGGCGGCAAGAACGTCGCCCCCGCCGTGCTCGAGGACCGGCTGCGCGCCCACCGGCTGGTCAGCCAGTGCATCGTCGTCGGTGACCAGCGGCCGTTCATCGCCGCGCTGATCACCCTCGACGAGGAGGCGCTGCCGGGCTGGCTGGAGAGCAAGGGGAAGCCGGCCGGCACCCCGCTCGCCCAGCTGGTCGACGACCCCGACGTGAAGGCCGAGATCGACGCCGCCGTCGCCGACGCCAACCGGGCGGTGTCCCAGGCCGAGGCGATCAAGAAGTACCGCGTCCTCACCACGGACTTCACCGAGGACAACGGGATGCTCACCCCGAGCCTGAAGCTCAAGCGCTCGGTGGTCATGAAGGAGTTCGACACCGAGGTCGAGGCGCTCTACAGCCGCTGAGCCCGGCTCCCGAGCCCCGTCCCGCCGTCGTGCGGGGCGGGGCTCGCTGCCGTCAGGGGTCGAGCAGGGCGGCGAGGTCGGCGGCGATCGTCGTCCACGACCAGCGCTCCTCCACCCAGGCCCGGCCGGCAGCGCCCATGGCGCGGGCGCGGGCGGGGTCGTCGAGCAGCGCGGTGACGGCGGCGGCCACGGCCTCCGCGGAGCGCGGGTCGCGCACCACCGTGCCGGTCTCGCCGTCGCGGACCGCCTCCGGCGCCCCGCCCGAGGTGCCCGCCACCACCGGCAGGCCGACCGCGGCCGCCTCGAGGTAGACCATGCCGAGGCCCTCGACGTCGAGCCCGCCGCGGCGGGTGCGGCAGGGCATGGCGAACACGTCGCCGGCCGCGTAGTGCTCGGGCAGCTGCGCCGGGGGCACCGGGCCGGTGAACACCACCGAGTCGCCCACCCCCCGGTCGGCCACCGCGCGGCGCAGCCGGGCCTCGTCCGGCCCGCCACCGACCAGCAGAAGCCGCGCGCCCGGGTGCCGGGCGAGCACCCGCGGCCAGGCCGCCACGAGGACGTCCTGCCCCTTGCGCGGCACCAGCCGGGACACGCAGACGACGACCGGCGTCTCCCCCAGCCCGTAGCGCCGGCGCACCGCGGTCCCGTCGGCCGACGGGGTGAACCGGTCGACGTCGACCCCCGGCGACAGCTGGGCCAGCCGCGTGCGCCCGCCCAGCGCCGGCTCCAGGCGGCTGCGGGTGTAGTCGCTGATGTAGGTGACGACGTCGAGGCCGCCGGCGATGCGGCGCATGAGCTGCCGGGCGCCGGGCAGCGCGACCCAGCCCGTCTCGTGGCCGTGCGTGGCCCCCACCAGCCGGCGCACACCGGCCGCCCGCAGCGCCGGCGCGATGAGGCCCAGCGGCGCGGCCGCGCCGAAGAAGGCGGTGTCGCAGCCGTGCTCGGCGGCCAGCGCCACGGCGGCGCGGGAGGTGGCCGGGGTGGGCAGCAGCATCGCCGTGCGCTGCCGGACCACCGGGTAGGGCACCTGCGCGTCGTACCGCTCCCAGCCCGGCGAGCGGGACGCCAGCACGACCAGCGACTCGGGCGGGCGGCGCTCCAGCAGGGCCGCCACGAAGGTCTGGATGCCGCCCTGCCGCGGCGGGAAGTCGTTGGTGACGACGAGGGTGTGGCCGCTCACCGGTCGTCCAGCCGCAGCCAGTCCTCCGCCATGGCGATCCGCTGCGCCGCCGTCGGGTGCGAGCCGAACCACCACTGCCACGGCACCGGGGGGCTCGGGTCGGAGACGTTGGTCTCGGCCAGCCGGCGCTGCATCTCCTCGAACGCCGCCGCGTCGTCGGTGAGGTCGAGCGCGTGCAGGTCCGCCCGGGCCTCGACGTGCCGCGAGACGAGGTTCTGCACCGGCGTGGACACCAGCGTGCCGAGAGCCACCAGCAGCATCACCAGCGGCACCACGCGCGGGTCGCCCGCGGAGTCCGCGCCCGCCCGGCGCAGCAGCGGCGTCCAGCCGAGCAGCCAGCCGAGCAGGGCCACGGCACCGGCCGCCCCGAGGGCGCCGATCAGCGTGCCGGTGAGGACGTCGTCGGTGGCCACGTGGCCGAGCTCGTGGGCGACGATCGACTCGATCTCGTCGTCGGGGACGTCGCTGAGCAGCGTGTCGTACAGGACCACCCGCCGGGTGGAGCCGAACCCGGAGACGTAGGCGTTGAGCGCGGTCGTCCGGCGGGAGGCGTCGGCCACGAGGACGTCCTCGACCGGTGTGCCGCTCTCCTCGGCGAGCTCGAGCAGGTCGGTGCGCAGCTGCCCGGCCGCCAGCGGGGTGAAGCTGTTGAACGCCGGCTCGATGACCACCGGGTAGAGGAAGGAGCCCACCACCACCAGCGCGGCCGCGCCGCCGGCGGCCCAGGCCCACCAGGTGCGCGGCGCACGGCGGGCGAGGGCCACCAGCGCGAGCAGGCCGAGCGCGGTGAGCCCGGCGTCGATGGCGGTGGAGACGGCGACGTCGCGCAGCCACAGCGGCCACGAGCGGGTCGACAGCCCGTAGCGGTGGCGCACCACCTCGCCGTAGGCCGAGATCGGCAGCGTCGCCAGCCGGCCGACGACGACCAACGCGACGGTGCCCAGCAGCACCGTGAGCGGCCAGCGCTGCCCCACCGGGCGGCCGAGCGCCGCGACGAGCCGGCTGCCCAGCCGGGTGAGCCCGAACAGCGCCGACACGGCCAGCCCGAGCAGCAGGTTGGCCAGCGACGCCGGGCGGATGTCGGCGGCGAGCGCCTCGGCCCGGGCGACGACGGCGGCGGGCAGGCCGGCGTCGTCGCTCACCGGGGCGGCTCCGCCGGGCGGGGTGGGCAGCAGGCTCCACGGCGTGCGGACGGCGATGACCACCACGAGCGCCACGCCGAGCACGGCCGCGACCAGGAGGGCGGCGCGAGCACTCCCCCGGCCCGCCGCGCTCACCCGGCCGATCCTAGGCGGCCCGGTCCGGGCCCCGGCCGGCCGCCGAGGACGGGACGCAGCAGGGCCGGTGACCCGAGGGGTCACCGGCCCTGTCGCGCGGCCCTGTGGGGTCAGGCGATGCGGCGCATGGCGGTGACGCCGCCCATGGAGTCGACCGACACGACCTTGACCGGCTGGCCGGAGGTCGACGCGTGCACCATCTGGCCGTTGCCGATGTACATCGAGACGTGGCTGACCGGGCTGTAGTAGAAGATCAGGTCGCCCGGCTGCAGGTCCGCCCTCGAGACGGCGGTGCCCATCCGCGACTGCATGCTGCTGGAGTGCGGGAGGCTGATCCCGGCCGCCGCGTAGGCGTACTGGGTCAGGCCCGAGCAGTCGAAGGCGTTGGGTCCGCCGGCGCCCCACACGTAGGGGTCGCCGACCTGGGCCAGCGCCGTCTGCACGGCGGTCTGGGCCGCGCCGCTGCCACCGCTGCCGGCGGAGGGCGCCGGCGCCGGGGCGGGGGCCGCGGCGCGGGTGGCCGGGGGCGCGGGGGCGCTGGAGCCCGTCGGAGCCGTCGTCCCGGACGCCCCGGCGGCTGCCTCGGCCTCCGCGGCGGCGGCGGCCAGACCGGCCTCCTGCGCGGCCTGGGCCGCCTGCCGCTCGGCCTCGGTCAGCGCGGCGACCTGCGCCTGGTAGTCGGCGATGTCGCTCTCGAGCCGATCCTCCTGGGCGCTGAGGTCGTCGAGGGTGCGCTGCGCCTCGGCCTCGGCGGCGTCGGCGTCGGCCTGGGCCTGCTGCGCGGCGGCTGCCGCCTGCGAGACCTCGTCGAGCACGGAGGTGGTGTGTCCGGCGATCTGGTCGAGCGTGGCCAGCGAGCTGACGAAGTCCTCGGCGGAGTCGCTGCTCATCAGCAGGTCGAGCCCGGCGAAGGTGTCGCTGTGCCCGCCGGTGTAGGCGCTGCGAGCGACCTGGCGGATCTGGCCGTCGAGGTCCTGCAGCTGGGCCTGCTTCTCGGCGGCGGCCCGGTCGGCCTCGTCGGCGGCGGTCTGCTGCTGGGCCAGGACCTCGCGGGCCTCGTTGACCTGCTCGGTGACGACCTCGAGCCGGTGACCGGCCTCGGCGGCGAGCTGGGCGGCCTGCTCGGAGGTGGTGGCCTGCTCCGGGTCGGCGGCCGCCGTGCCGGGCAGGAGCGTCATCGTCAGCGCGGCGGTGGTGCCGACGACCGCGACGCGGCCGAGACGGCGGGCCCGCGACGGGCGGTGCGGCCCGGCGACACGGGCGGCGGAGCGGGTGGTGGCGGTGGACTGTGCGCGCGCATGCCCCAGGAGGGGGCGGGGGGTCGCCACGGGCGGCGGCTCTCCGTTTCTTCCTCAGCTACCGCCTACCGAGTTAGCTGACGGGTTCGGGCTGGGAAGACGTGCCCTATCTCCGCACACCGGTCAGTGACCGGCGCACACGAGAACTCACCCCAGTGCTGCGGTGGGTCCCCGGCTCACCTCGCGCACCCCCGGGAGGGGCGTTGCGGTGACTCGGCGGTGCCCGGCCGAGGTCACCTCGTGACGGGTGACGACCACCCGGTCGGACGCGGCCACAGTACGGACGTGATGCAGATGTGACAAACGAGGGGTGCGTGGACTGTGAGGACACACACGGTCAGTATCCGCGCCACTCCGGGGCGTGCCCGGATCGGCATCCCCGCCGGTCAGCCCGTGCGCCGGCGCCCGTCGCCCGACGGCCGGTGCCGCAGCGGGGGCACCAGGCCGCCCTCGGCCAGCGCCCGCACCGCACGCCGCTCGACGTCGTCGAGTTCCACCACCACGCCGGGCCGCGGGACGGCGGCGTCGGCCGTCCGGGCCGCCGGGACGGGGGGCACGGGCAGCAGCACGGGGCTGGTGTCCCGCTCCCCCGGCGGGGCGCCCAGCAGGGCGGTGACGACGCAGTCGGCGCAGCCGACACCGCGCGCGGTGCACGAGTCGCAGTCGATGAGCATGTCGTGTCCCTCCGTGCCCCGGCCGCTCCGCCCGGTGCCGGGCCGCGGTCGGGACGGGTCTCCCTGTCGGTTGCGTCCGCACGCTAGGGACGGCCACCGACAGTCCCGGCTCAGCTGCCCGCGTACTCCCAGTGCCAGGGCTCCTCGCGGCCGTTGCCCGGGTCGGCCCACGTCGGGTGCAGCCACCCGTAGCGGCCGGCGTTGGCCACCATCCAGGCGTACTGCGGGCTGCCGAAGCCGTCGATGCCGCCGCACAGGTCGACCGCCAGCCCCCAGCCGTGGTTGCTGGTGCCCGGGACGGCGGCCAGCGCCGGCTTCTCGCCGTAGAGGCGCACCTGGCCGGCGTAGGTCCGGTAGGAGTCGGTGATGCAGATCGGCTGGCCGAACGTCGCCGCGTAGGCGGCGCTCAGCGCCCGGTAGGCCGCGGCGGCGTCGCAGCGCAGGGAGTGCCCGCCGACCCCGATCGGGCAGAGCGCGCTCGGCGGGATGAGGCCGTTGGGGTAGCCGCCCCAGGAGCGGGCGCCGTCGAAGGTCGGCGGGTGGACGGGGTTGCCGCACTCGACCCGCAGCGCGCCGCCGGTCGGCCCGGGGGCGGGCTCCTCCGGGCGCGGGCCGAGGCTGGGCCGCCCGACGTGGACCACCTGGTCGGCGGGCAGCCGGCGGACGACGACCGCGCCGGCCCGCCCGTCGGCGGCCAGCATCGTCTGGCCGTCGAGCGCGATCCCGACGTGCCCCAGGCCCGACTCGGGGGTGCCCAGGAAGACCAGGTCACCGGGCAGGACGTCGGCCAGCTCGACCGGCGTGCTGACGGCGAAGAGGGCGGCCTGGTCGTCGGGCAGGTCGATGCCGGCCGCGCCGTAGGCCGTGGACACCAGCGAGCCGCAGTCCCACGAGTCGGGCCCGGCCGTCCCGGGCGCGTAGGGCCTGCCGAGGGCGTTCATCGCCGCGGTGACCGCCGCGACCGTCTCGGCGGGCAGCACGAGCAGCGACGTCGGCTCCCGCGGGAACTGGGCCGCGCCCTGCTGCGCGCCGCCGGCGGCCGCGCCGATCGGCGTCAGCCCGGCGGGCAGGGCCGCGACCGGGTCGAGCAGCTCCGCCGCCGGCGGGAGGACGACCCCCGCCTCGCCCAGCTGGCCGACGTAGGCGCGCCAGTTGGCCGCGGTCTGCGTGTTGACGTCGACCTGCTGCTGCTGCAGGTCCGCCAGCTGCCGGTCGACGTCGCCGAGGGCCACGTCGAGCTCCGCGGTGACGGCGTCGGCCGAGGCCTCGAGGTCGGCCACCTCCGCGGCCAGCTCGTCGGCGCGCCGCTGCGCCTCGGCGAGCGCGGCGTCCGCGGTGACCTGCTGCCCGAGCGCGGCCTGCCGCTGCTCCTCGGCGGCGCCGACCACCGCGGCGGTGTGGGCGTCGACGGCCTCGAGGTAGCCCAGCGCCGCGACGACGTCGGCCGGGTCGCCGCCGCTCAGCAGGACGGTGAGCGGGGTGAGCGCGCCGCCGTCGCGGTAGACCGCCGAGGCGTACTGCGCCACGACCGCCCGGTTCTCCGCCAGCACCCCCTCGGCCGCGTCCACCACGGCCCGGGCGGCGTCGACGTCGGCCTGCGCGTCCGACAGCTGCCGGCGCGCCGCGGCGACCTCCGTCTGGCGCAGCTGCAGGTCGGCCTGGACCTCCGCGGCGCGCTGCTGCAGCCGGTCGAGCGCCTCGCTGTCGAGGACGCCGCTCGTGCCGCCGGGCTGGTCGCTCGGCTCCGCGCCCGCCGGGCCCGCGAGCGGCACCGCGAGCAGGACCGCGGCCGCCACCGTGACCAGCACCGACGCCGGGCCACGGCGGGTGCGCCACGGGGAGCGCGCGCGCATCGGACTCCCTCTGCTGATGCGGACCCCCCTGGTCCGCCGGGGGATCGTCGTCCGCCCGCGGGCGCTCCCGCAACCGGGTGCGGCGCCGTCGGTCCCCCGCCCGGGCGCGGCGTCCCCCGGGCGGGTCGCCGGGCGCGCGTCCCCGGGACTGTCCGACCCCCGGCCTACCGTCCCGCCGTGCTCTTCCCCGACACCGGCGCGGGCTCCGCGCTGCCGCGCCACGAGCAGGCCCCGGCCCACGGCGACCGGCCGCTCCCCCGCTCCCGCCGGGCTCCCGCCGCCCCGGCGCAGGGCTTCGTCCAGGCGAGCATCGACGACCTCGGGACGCCGCTGGCCGGCACCACGTTCGTCGTCGTCGACCTCGAGACCACGGGCGGATCGCCCAAGGACAGCGCGATCACCGAGATCGGGGCGGTGAAGATCCGCGGCGGCGAGGTGCTCGGGGAGTTCCAGACGCTGGTCGACCCCGGCTGCGAGGTCCCGCCCTACATCAGCGTGCTCACCGGGATCACGACGGCGATGGTCGCCACCGCCCCGCGGATCGGCGCGGTGCTGCCGGCCTTCCTCGAGTTCGCCCGCGGCGCGGTGCTCGTGGCCCACAACGCCCCGTTCGACCTCGGCTTCCTGCGCGCGGCCTGCGAGCAGACCGGCATCGCGTGGCCCGCGGCCGCCTCGGTCGACACCGCGGTGCTCGCCCGGCGGCTGCTGTCCCGCGACGAGGTGCCCAACTGCAAGCTGGCCACCCTGGCGCCGTACTTCTCCGCCACGACCTCGCCCTGCCACCGCGCCCTCGACGACGCCCGCGCCACCGTCGACGTCCTCCACGGCCTGTTCGAACGACTCGGGCCCCTCGGGGTGACGTCGCTGGAGGAACTGCACGGGCTGACCCGCCAGGTCGACCCCGTGCGCCGCAAGAAGCGGCACCTCGCCGACGGCGTCCCCTCCGGCCCCGGCGTCTACGTCTTCCGCGGCCCGCGCGACGAGCCGCTCTACGTCGGGACGTCGAACGACCTGCGCACCCGGGTCCGCAGCTACTTCTCCTCCGGCGAGCAGCGCAGCCGCATGACCGAGATGGTGGCGCTGGCCCAGCGCATCGAGTCGGTGTCCTGCGCGCACGACCTCGAGGCCGCCGTCCGGGAACTGCGGCTCATCGCCGAGCACAAGCCCCGCTACAACCGCCGCTCGCGCTTCCCCGAGCGTGCCCTGTGGCTGCGGCTCACCGACGAGCACTTCCCCCGGCTGTCCACGGTCCGCCGGGTGCGCCCCGGGCCGGGCGTCTTCCTCGGCCCCTTCGCCGACCGGCGGGCCGCCGAGATGGCCACCGCCGCCATCCACGAGGCGCTGCCGCTGCGGCAGTGCACCACCCGGCTGTCGCCGCGGGTGCCCACGAGCACCTGCGCCCTGTTCGGCATGGGCCGCTGCGGCGCGCCGTGCGCGGGCCACCAGTCCGTCGAGGAGTACGCGCGGATCGCCGCCGTGCTGCGCGCCGCCGTCGACGGCGACCCGAGCGCCCTCGTCGAGCCGCTGCTCGCCCGCGTCGACCGGCTGTCGGCCGAGCGCCGGTTCGAGGACGCCGGGGTGCTGCGCGACCGGATCGCGGTCCTCGTGCGCGCGGTGCGCCGGCGGCAGCGGCTGCAGTCGCTGGCCGCCGTCCCGGAGCTGGTGATCGCCCGGCCCGACGGCGAGGGCGGGTGGGCGCTGTCGATCGTGCGCCGGGGCCGACTGGTCGCCGCCGGGTGCGCCCCGCGCGGGACGTCGGTGCGCGACACCCTCGCCGGCCTGCGCGCCACCGCCGAGACGACGCCCGACGACGGCGAGCTGGCGGCCACCGTCGACGAGACCGAGCTGGTGATGCGCTGGATGGAGAAGCCCGGCACCCGCCTGGTCGAGGTCACCGGCACGCTCGCCTGCGTCGCCCCGGGCACCGGCGGGCTCAGCGGCTTCCTCTCCCGCGTGGAGGCCGGCCGCGCGCTGCGGGACCCCTTCGCCGACGGCCGCCAGCTCGGCACCCGCGCCCGCCCGGAGCGGGTCTCCGGCGGCCCGCCGGAGGTCGGCGGTGGAACGGTGACCACGGGGAGCGGCCCGGCTGCAGGGCCCCGCCGCGAGCGGAGCGAGTGGTGGGGGGCAGCCGGGTCCTTCTAGCATCCCTGGCGTGATCACCGCCATCGTGATGGTCGACGCCGCCACCGACGCGATCCCCGAGGTGGCGGCCGCGATCGCCGACCTCGACGGCGTCAGCGAGGTGTACTCGACCGCCGGCGAGGTCGACCTCATCGCGATCGTGCGGGTGCGCGAGTTCGACCAGGTCGCCGAGGTGATCGCCGGGCGCATCAACAAGGTGCCGGGCGTGCTCGAGACCGAGACGCACATCGCCTTCCGCGCCTACAGCCGGCACGACCTCGAGGCGGCCTTCTCCCTGGGCCTCGAGGGCCTCGAGTCCTCCTGAGCGACCCGGGTCCTCCCGAGCGGGCTCAGCGGCCGGCGGCCTCGCGGCTGACGGCCACCCACCGGTCGAGCAGCGCCGCGGCCCTGCCGTCGTCGACCGCGGCGGCGGCCCGCTGCAGGCCGGCGGCGAGGACGTCGTCGAGCTCCCCGCCGCGCTCGTCGAAGGCGGCCAGCGCGGCGGCGGCGTTGAGCAGGACGGCGTCGCGCACCGGCCCGCGCTCGCCGTCGAGGACCCGCCGGAAGACCCCCGCGTTGTGCGCCGGGTCCCCGCCGCGCAGCGCGTCCGGACCGGCCGCGGCGATCCCGAGGGCGGCCGGGTCGACCTGCTCGGCGGTCACGGCGCCGTCGCGGGCCACCCACACCCGCGACGTCGTCGCGGTGGTGAGCTCGTCGAGGCCGTCGTCGCCGCGGAAGACCAGCGCGCGGGCACCGCGGCCGGCGACCACCGCGGCGAGCACCGGCGCCATCCGGGCGTCGGCGCAGCCGATCGCGGCGGCCACCGGCCGGGCGGGGTTGGTCAGCGGTCCGAGGAAGTTGAAGACGGTGCCGATGCCCATCTCCCGGCGCGGCGCCGCGGTGTGCCGGTAACCGGGGTGGAAGACCGGCGCGAAGAAGAAGCCGATGCCGGCCTCCTGCACGCAGCGGGCCACGGCCGGGGCGGGCAGGTCGATGACCACGCCGAGCGCCTCGAGCACGTCTGCCGCACCGGAGGACGACGACGCCGCCCGGTTGCCGTGCTTGGCCACCGGCGCGCCCGCGGCCGCGGTGACGACGGCGGCCATCGTGGAGATGTTCACCGTGTGCGCGCCGTCGCCGCCGGTGCCCACGATGTCGACGGTGGCCACGGGCAGCTCGACCGGCGTCGCCCGCTCGAGCATGGTGGCCGCGAGCCCCGCGACCTCCTCCGGCGCCTCGCCCTTGGCGCGCAGCGCGACGGCGAAGGCGGCCACCTGCGCCGGTGTCGCCTCGCCGGCCATCACCTCGCGCATGGCCCAGGCCGTGTCGGCGGCCGGGAGGTCCTCGCGGGCGAGCAGGCGCGTCAGCAGACCGGGCCACGTCGGCCCGGCGGTGGGGCCGGCGCTCACCGCGAGACGGGTCGGCGGCCCCGCGCCGCGTGCGCGCGCAGCAGGCCGGCGACGACCTGCGGGGCGATCAGCGGGTCGACCGGGAGCGCGAGTGTGGCGTCGGCCTGCGACCAGTGCGCCAGCCAGCGGTCGGGCTGCCGGGCGATGAGGACGCACAGGGCCGGGCGGTCGGCGACCTCGACGGTGATCTGGCGGGACAGCGCCAGGCCGCCGGTCGGCTGCGCCTCGCCGTCGAGGATGCACAGGTCCACGCCGCCGCCGTCGACGGTGTCGACGACGTCCTCACCGGTGGCGCACTCCACCCAGGTCAGGGGCCCGACGTCGGGCGCCGGACGGCGGCCGACGGCGGTGCGGACGGCCTCGCGGACCTCGGGCCGGGAGCTGTAGACCAGGACGGTCGCGGGCGCGTCGCTCACGCCCGGCAGCCTAGTGCCCACGCGGCTCCCGACCGGGTGGACGCGGCCCCCCGACCGGGGGACTGTCTCGGCGCGGTCACGGTGCGGGCACGCCGTGCCACCCACGGTCGGTGCGCGTCGTCAGCCGGTGCCATGATGGGCGGCGTGACAACGGCCCCCGTGGCGAGCAGCACCTTCGACACCTCGCGGGTGCACTCGCTTACCCGACCGAACATGGTCAGCGTCGGCACGATCATCTGGCTCTCGAGCGAGCTGATGTTCTTCGCCGGGCTCTTCGCGATGTACTTCACCGCGCGAGCCCGTGCGACCGAGGGCTGGCCGCCGGAACCCACCGAGCTGAACCTGCCCTACGCGTTGGTCTTCACGCTGGTCCTCGTGGCCTCCTCGGTCACCTGCCAGATCGGTGTGTTCGCGGCGGAGAGCGGCAACGTCTACGGGCTGCGCCGGTGGTTCACGATCACCTTCGTCATGGGGCTGGTCTTCGTGCTCGCCCAGATGAACGAGTACCGCGTGCTGGTCACCGAGCACGGGACCACCCTCTCGAGCAGCACCTACGGCTCGGTCTTCTACCTGACGACCGGCTTCCACGCCCTCCACGTCATCGGGGGCCTCGTGGCCTTCGTCTACGTGCTCATCCGGTCCACCATGGGCCGGTTCACGCCCGCGCAGGCGACCTCGGCCATCGTGGTCTCCTACTACTGGCACTTCGTCGACGTCGTGTGGGTCGGGCTCTTCGCCACGATCTACCTGATCCGCTAGGGAACCGGTGTCCACCACGAACCCCCAGTCCGACACCCAGCCCGACGAGGGGCCGCGGCGGTCGCGCTGGTCGCGCCGCCCGGCCGAGGGCACCCCGGCCGCCGCCGCCCGCGCCCGCCGCCGCTCCAAGCAGCGCCGCCGGGTCGGCAACGTCGCGGCGCTCATGGCCGGCCTGGTCCTGACCGGTGCGCTGTACTCGACCCTCGCCCCGGGGGCCCAGGCCGCCGACGAGGGCAGCGAGTCCAGCGCCGAGGCCGCCGGCCGCGAGCTCTACGAGCGCAGCTGCATCAGCTGCCACGGCGAGAACCTCGAGGGCGTGCCCAACCGCGGTCCGTCGCTCATCGGCGTCGGCGAGGCGTCGGTCTACTTCCAGGTGCACACCGGCCGCATGCCGCTGGTGCGCCAGGGCGCCCAGGCGCCCGACAAGCCGGCGGTCTTCTCCGACGAGGAGATCGACCAGCTCATGGCCTACGTGCAGGCCAACGGCGGCGGCCCGGTGCTGCCCTCCGGTGACCTGCGCGACGGCGACCTCGCCCTCGGCGGGGAGCTGTTCCGGCTCAACTGCGCGCAGTGCCACAACTTCGTCGGCGAGGGCGGCGCCCTGTCCTCCGGCAAGTACGCGCCGAGCCTCGAGGACGCCAACGACCTCGAGATCTACTCCGCGATGCTGAGCGGGCCGGAGAACATGCCGGTCTTCGGGGACAACCAGCTCACCTCCGAGGAGAAGCGGGCGATCATCAACTACATCCAGACGATCACCGACATGCCGGACCCGGGTGGCGCGGGCATCGGCCGCATCGGCCCGGTCAGTGAGGGTGTCGTGATCTGGGTCGTCGGGATCTCCGCGCTGATGTTCGGGATCTTCTGGATGGGGAGCAAGGCGTGACCACGCACGACACCCGCCCCGGCACGACCGGCGGAGCGGACACGCCGGGTCCGCTGCACGGCGGCCCGGACGACGACTACACGCCCGAGCAGCTCGCCGCCCTCCCCCGCGAGGAGCTCGACCGCCTCGGTGCCCGCTACGACGGCGTGGAGGTCCTGCACGTCGAGCCGGGCCCGGAGCCGGGCTCGGCGCTGGAGAAGCGCGCCGTCCGCCAGGTCGGCCTCCTGTTCGGCCTCGCCGGCCTGGCCGCCTTCGCCTTCTTCGTCGTCTACGCCGGTGCCGGCTGGTTCCTCCCGGACTGGCAGTGGGAGCTGGGCAGCAGCACCTTCAGCTCGCTGTACACCCCGATGCTCGGGCTGCTCATGGCCCTGGCGTTCACCTTCTTCGGCGTGGGCCTCGTGCTCTACACGAAGAAGCTGCTGCCGCACGAGACGGCCGTGCAGGACAAGCACGACGGCTCGCACTTCGACCGGGTCACCACCGGCGCGACCCTCGTGGGCGGCCTGCACAACAGCGGCCTGAAGCGCCGCAAGCTGATCACCCGCTCGCTGCTGTTCATGGGCGGCGGCCTGGGCCTCATGCTGGTCGCCCCGCTCGGCGGCCTCATCAAGAACCCCAGCCGCGGGAACCCGCTGGGCACCACCGAGTGGGCCGAGGGCGTGCGCCTCGTCCGTGACGACGGCACTCCGATCCGCCCCGGCGACCAGGAGCCCGGCTCGCTGGAGACCGTCTTCCCCGCCGTCCCCGGCGGCAACCGGCAGACCGACGCCGCCACCATGCTCATCCGGCTGCGCCCGTCGCAGCAGGCGGCGGAGATCCCGCGTGAGGGTCAGGAGGGCTTCGGCTACGGCGACTACGTCGCGTTCTCGAAGATCTGCACGCACGCCGGCTGCCCGGTGTCGCTGTACGAGCAGGAGACCAGCCGGATCCTCTGCCCGTGCCACCAGTCGCAGTTCGACGTCACGCAGGGCGCCAAGCCGATCTTCGGCCCCGCGACCCGCTCGCTCCCGCAGCTGCCCATCACGGTCGACGACGAGGGATTCTTCGTCGCGCGGAGCGACTACATTGAGGCCGTGGGTCCCACCTACTGGAACCGGGAGCGCATCTGATGGCTCGCACCGCCACCGCGCCGGGCGCGCCGAAGACGGCCCTCGGCAAGGCCGCTCTCGAGGTCGACGACCGGCTCATCGTCGCCGGTCCGCTGCGCCGCACGCTGAACAAGGTCTTCCCCGACCACTGGTCGTTCCTGCTCGGGGAGATCGCGCTCTACTCGTTCATCATCCTGCTGCTGACCGGCACGTACCTGACGTTCTTCTTCCAGGCCGCGATGACCGAGGTCACCTACGACGGCTCGTACGCGCCGCTGCGCGGCGTCGACATGTCGATCGCCTACGCCTCGACGCTGGACCTCTCCTTCGACGTCCGCGGTGGACTGCTCATCCGGCAGATGCACCACTGGGCGGCTCTGCTCTTCGTCGCCTCGATCGTCGTCCACATGATGCGGATCTTCTTCACCGGCGCCTTCCGCCGGCCGCGGGAGACCAACTGGCTGATCGGTGTCGTACTGCTGGTGCTGGCCCTGGTCGAGGGCATGACCGGCTACACCATGCCCGACGACCTGCTCTCCGGCACCGGTCTCCGGATCATCAGCGCGATCATCCTGTCCATCCCGGTGATCGGGACCTGGGCGCACTGGGCCGTGTTCGGCGGCGACTACGTCGGTGAGCTGATCGTCGGCCGGTTCTACATCGTCCACGTGCTGCTGATACCGGCGATCCTGCTCGGGCTGATCGCGCTGCACCTGCTCATCCTGGTCAAGCAGAAGCACACGCAGTTCCCCGGCCCGGGCCGCACCGAGCACAACGTGGTCGGCAACCGGCTCTTCCCGACGTTCGCCGGCAAGGCGACCGGGCTGCTGCTCGTGGTCTTCGGTGTCGTCGCCGCCCTGGGCGGGCTGGTGCAGATCAACCCGGTGTGGCTGTGGGGCCCGTACAACCCGGCGCAGGTCTCGGCTGCCTCCCAGCCCGACTGGTACGTCATGTTCCTCGACGGCTCGACACGTCTCTTCCCCGCCTGGGACATCTACCTGCCGGGCAACTACAACATCCCGGCGCTGTTCTGGCCGACGCTCGTCCTGCCGGGGATCCTCTTCACGCTGCTGCTGGCCTATCCCATGCTGGAGCGGAAGCTCACCGGCGACACCGCGTCGCACCACCTGCTGCAGCGGCCGCGCGACGTCCCCGTCCGCACCTCGCTGGGCGTCATGGCCATCACCTTCTACCTGGTGCTGATGCTGTCGGGTGGCAACGACGTCATCGCCGACAAGTTCGACATCAGCCTGAACGCGATGACCTGGATCGGTCGCATCGGGCTGCTCATCCTGCCCCCCATCGCCTACGTGATCACCTACCGGATCTGCCTCGGTCTGCAGCAGCACGACCGCGAGGTCCTCGAGCACGGCATCGAGACCGGTGTCATCCGGCGGCTGCCGCACGGTGAGTTCATCGAGGTCCACCAGCCCCTGGGCCCGGTGGACGCTCACGGCCACGGCGAGCTGGCCTACGGCGGCGCTCCGGTGCCCAAGAAGATGAACCAGGTCGGTGGCGCCCGTCGCGCCATCCGCGGGTTCTTCTCGCCGATCGAGGAGCCCACGGCGGTCGAGCTGGAGCAGCGCAGCGAGGAGCGGGGCCTGTCCTCGGCCGAGGCGCAGCGCGAGCTGACCAGCAGTGGCCGTCCCGCGGAGGGTGGCCGTCCCGCCGAGGGCGGTCGTCCGTCCGAGGGTGGTCGCCCCTCCGAGGGTGGCCGGCCGCAGGAGCCGCGCGACTGACGGCTGGTACGAACCACGCACAGGGCCCCGGTGGAGCACTCCACCGGGGCCCTGCTGCGTCTCCGGTGTAGGTCCCCCAGCCGAGCACGGCCGGAGGTGGCGGCCGTCGGCTCGTCGACGGCCGGCCCCGGCGGCGGGCCGGACCGTGCCCCGGACACCGGCCGTCCCTCCCCCGCTGTGACGCCACCACGCGCCCGTCCCACCGGTGCCGGCCGGACCGGCTCCTGGTCGGGCCGGAGCGGCGTCGAGGCGCCCTGCTGAGGGCAGGCACGGCTGCTCGCATCCTGTGGCGGTCGGGCAGGTGGCGCCCAGCGGCTGGCTCAGGCGTACGCGGACGGGGCTCGGTCCGCTCCTCCCCTGCTCGTCGGACGTCCGCCACCGTCACGAGGGTCACCACGACCGCGCGGGGCCGCTCCCCTGCAGCTGTCGCTACCGCGTCCTGCGGCGGCCCTGCCGGACCGCCAGCGCCGTGGAGCCCCTGGTGCAGGCGCGGGCCGCCCCTCACCGCCCCACAGGTGATTGAGGACGCGCCGGACGCACCACGGCACGGCACGGGCCCGTCGTCGGCAGGCGGAGGCCGGCCGGGAACGCACGAGGGCCCCTCCCGCGGGTGCGGGAGGGGCCCTCGTCAGCTCGGGGACGTCAGCTCGACTGCGCGTTCTGCCCCGTGTAGTACTCGAACAGCAGGCCGCCGACGGTGATGAGGATCGAGACGACCCCGATGGCGATCAGCCAGTCGTACCAGAACGCCATCCCCAGGCCGGTGAGGGCGGCGGCCGAGGCCACGGCGAACGGCCAGTAGCTGGCCGGGCTGAAGAAGCCCAGCTCGCCGGCGCCCTCGGCGATCTCGGCGTCCTTGCGGTCCTCCGGTCGGGCGTCGATGCGGCGGGACACGAACCAGAAGAAGCCACCGATGAGGCCGCAGAGCCCCCCGGAGAGGATCAGCGCGGTCGTGCCGATCGGCTCACGGGACCAGATGCCGTACACGGCCGCCGTGACGATGCAGAAGACCGCGATGAGGTTGAAGATGAGCGCCTCGACCTTCACGGTCGTCCTCCCTGCGCGACGTCGGTGCGGTGGTGGGTGGTGCCGGTGGCCACGTCAGTCGGCCGCGCGCTGGTAGTAGCCGTCGCCGACGCGGAACGGACGGGTCGTGGTGGCGTCGCCCGGCTGGCCGATGCTCTCGAGCGCCTCGAAGGTGCTCTGGCCCTCCTCGCGGGCCGCCAGGTAGGCGTCGTAGTCGTCGGCGCTGACCACGCGGACCTCGAAGTTCATGTACGCGTGGTAGCTGCCGCACAGCTCGGCGCAGCGGCCGACGTACGCGCCCTCCTCGTTCGCGTGCACCTCGAAGACGTTGTCCCGGCCGTTCTCGTTGCCCGGGATGACGTCGAGCTTGAAGAGGAACTCCGGCACCCAGAACGAGTGGATGACGTCGGCGGAGGCGACCTCGAACCGGACGTCCTGGTCCACCGGCATGACCAGGATCGGGATCTCGTCGGTGGCGCCGACGGTGTTCACCGGCTCGCCGTCGGGACCGGTGGTCTCGGGGTAGACGAACTGCCAGTTCCACTTGAACGCGTTGACCGCGATCGTGGTGTCGGGGTCGTCGCTGCGCTCCTGCACGTCGTTCTGCACCGTCACGGTGAAGAAGAACAGCAGGGCGATGATGATGAACGGGAAGATCGAGTACGCGATCTCCAGGGGCAGGTTGTAGGCCGTCTGCCGCGGGAGGTCGTCGCCCTTCTTCCGGTGGAAGACGACCGACCAGATGATCAGGCCCCACACGATGAAGCCGATGACCAGCGCCGCGATGACCGAGCCGGTCCACAGCTGGCGGACCTCGGTGGCCTCCTCGGTGACGCCCTCGGGGAAGCCGAAGCGCCAGAACTCGTTGTTCAGGTCGCACCCGGTGAGGGTGAGCACCCCCAGGAGACCGAGCGCGGCGACCCGCGCGAGCCTGCTGCGTCGAGCCACTGCTCGCTGCCTCCTCGTCCTCCGTCCGGGGACTCCCGGACGGCTCTCCGGCGCGGCCGGCGGCGGGTGCCCCGCGCCGGCTCGTGCGCCGACCACAGTCTGAGCCGAGACTAGCCGACCCCGCACGGCGGCCGGGCACCGGAGAGCGGACAGCGGCGGGTCGGCCGGGACGGTCGGGACGCAGGTGACCGCGCGGCCCGTGGGGCTCCTCACCGTGACGCCTCCCCGTCCGCACGGGCGGTTAGAGTCGGAGGCGTGTGGACGCGGCTGCTGACCCCCCGGTGGGTCCTGCTCCACCTGCTGGTGGCGGTCCTGTTCGTGGCCACGTTCTTCCTCGGCTACTGGCAGCTGACCAAGGCGGAGAACGGCGGCGGCGCGGTCAACTGGAGCTACGCGCTGCAGTGGCCGCTCTACGGGTTCATGGGCCTGTGGTTCTACGTCCGCATGGTGCGGGTCGAGCTCAACCGCGACCCGGACGAGGAGGAGCCGAGCTCCGCCGTCGTCCTGTACCAGCGGCCGCGGGTGGACACCACCGGGGACCCGGAGCTCGCCGCCTACAACGCCTACCTCGCCGAGCTCAACGAGCGCGCGCTCGGTCAGCGGGGTCCCGGTGGCCGCTGAGCCCCAGGAGGTCGCGCTCCCGCCCCAGGTGGCCGGCGCCCTCACCCGCTACCGCGTCATGGCCTACGCCGTCGGCGTGATGCTGCTCGTGCTCGTGGCCGTCGCCATCCCCCTGCGGTACGCGGCCGGGGTGCCCGAGGTGTCGGCGGTGGTCTCGCCGATCCACGGGCTGGTCTACATCGTCTACCTCGTGACGGCCTTCGACCTGGCCCTCAAGGCGCGGTTCACCGCCAAGGGCACCGTGCTGGTGCTCCTGGCCGGCGTCGTCCCGCTCGTGTCCTTCGTCGCCGAGCGCCGGGTGACCACCCGCGTCCGCTCCGGCCGCCCTCTCTGACCGTCCTCCTCACTCCCCGGAGAGCTCCCGCATGTGCGGCCTGCTGGCCTACCTGTCCACCGACGCGCCCCGGGTCGCCGAGGCGCACGTCGACGACGTCCGCGAGGCGCTGCACTGTCTGCACCACCGCGGTCCCGACGACACCGCGGTGTGGTCCGACGAGCACGTCGTCCTCGGCTTCAACCGGTTGTCGATCATCGACGTCGAGGGCAGCCCGCAGCCGCTCCCCTACGCCGCGGACCGCTACCGGATCCTGTTCAACGGCGAGATCTACAACTACGTCGAGCTGCGCGAGGAGCTGCAGGCCGCCGGCGCCCGGCTGGCCACGCACGGCGACACCGAGACGATCGTGGCGGGCTACCACCTGTGGGGCCAGGACGTCGTCCGGCGGCTGCGCGGGATGTTCTCCTTCGTCATCTGGGACACCCAGACGCGCACCGCCTTCGGCGCCCGCGACCCGTTCGGCATCAAGCCGCTGTTCACCGCGCGCCTGGCCGACGGCGGGCTGGTCTTCAGCTCGGAGAAGAAGGCGCTGCTGCAGCTGCTCGGCGGCAGCGCGGCCGCCGGCGGCGTCGACCCCGCCTCGCTGCAGCACTACCTGACGCTGCAGTACGTGCCCGAGCCCGCGACGCTGCACCGCGGCATCCGCCGGATCGAGAGCGGCACCAGCTTCACCGTCGTCGACGGCGAGCTGTCCACCGCCCGGTACTTCCACCCGGCGTGGAAGCCGCAGCCGGTGGCCGCCGGCGGGGAGCAGGAGCTCTACGACCGCATCGCCGACGTCCTCGACGAGTCGGTGGCCAAGCACATGCGCGCCGACGTCACCGTCGGGTCGTTCCTCTCCAGCGGCATCGACTCCACCGCGATCGCCGCGCTCGCGCACCGCTACAACCCCGACCTGATGACCTTCACCGTCGGCTTCCAGCGGCAGGCGCAGTCGGAGATCGAGATCGCCGCGGAGTCCGCCTCCATCCTGGGCGTCAAGCACGTGCCGGTGGAGGTGACCGCCGAGCAGTTCGCCGCGGCTATCCCCGAGGTGGTCTGGTACCTCGACGACCCGGTCGCCGACCCCGCGCTCGTGCCGCTGTACTTCGTGGCCCGCGAGGCGCGCAAGCACGTGAAGGTGGTGCTCTCCGGCGAGGGCGCCGACGAGCTGTTCGGCGGCTACACCATCTACCGCGAGCCGATCAGCCTGGCCTGGGCGTCGGCGCTGCCGCCGGCCGGCCGCCGGGCGATGGCCCGGATCGCCGACCTGCTGCCCGAGGGCGTGCGCGGCCAGGACCTGCTGCGCCGCGCCGCCACCCCGCTCGAGCAGCGCTACTACGGCAACGCCCGGAACATGCGCGACGACGAGCTCGCCGCGCTGCTGCCCGGCCGCGACCCCGACCTGTCGCACGTCACGGTCACCGAGGACCTCTACCGGCGCACCCGCGAGGCCGGCTACGACGACGTGACGGCGATGCAGTACGTCGACCTGTTCACCTGGCTGCGCGGCGACATCCTGGTCAAGGCCGACAAGATGACGATGGCCAACTCGCTGGAGCTGCGGGTGCCCTTCCTCGATCCCGAGGTGTTCGCGATCGCGAGCTCCCTGCCGGTCGAGCAGCGGGTGCCGCGCCGCGGGGACGCGACGAAGTACGCGCTGCGCCAGGCGATGCGCCAGATCGTGCCGCCGCGGATCATGAACCGCCGCAAGCTCGGCTTCCCCGTGCCGACGGCGGACTTCCTCGCCGGCCCGCTGCACGACTGGGCCCGCGGGATCGTCACCGAGAGCCAGACGCAGCAGTGGCTCGACCGCGACGTCGTCCTCGGCCTGCTGGACCGGCTGCGTACCGAGGAGGTGCCGAGCAAGCGGATCGCCCGTCAGCTGTGGTCGGTGCTGGTCTTCATGGTGTGGCACGGGATCTTCGTCGAGGACCGGATCGTCGTCGACGTCCCGGAGACGGTGTACCCCGTCAAGCTCTGAGAACGCGGAACGGCGCCCGTCCCCGGGAGGGGGCGGGCGCCGTTCAGTCGGCCCCTCTGCAGGGTCCCGGCGCCGAGGTACGAGGTGCCGGGGGGCAGAGGGGTCCTTACATCAGTGGAACGAGTCCCCGCAGGCGCAGGAGCCCTGCGCGTTCGGGTTGTCGATCGTGAAGCCCTGCTTCTCGATGGTGTCGACGAAGTCGATCACCGCGCCGCCCAGGTAGGGGCCGCTCATCCGGTCGACGATGACCTCGACGCCACCGAACTCGTAGGTCTGGTCGCCGTCGAGGAACCGCTCGTCGAAGAAGAGCTGGTAGCGCAGGCCGGAGCAGCCGCCGGGCTGGACGGCGATGCGCAGACGCAGGTCGTCGCGGCCCTCCTGGTCCAGCAGCGCCTTGACCTTCGAGGCGGCCGGGTCACTCAGCAGCACGCCGGTGCTGCCGGGGGTCTCGGTGTCCTGCACCGTCATGTTCTGTCCTCCCACATCCGAGGGCGTCCGTTGCGGCACTCCCTGCCGCTGCCAACACCGCCGTGGCGGAGCCTGTTCCACTGTACGGCGCGCAGCCGAGGAGACCAGTCCCCCGCGGGGACGCACGTAGACTCACCGGTCGTGAAGCTCCGCCTGCCCGGGCGCCGGACCCCCGCCGCCGAGACCGCCCCGGACACCGCCGCCGACCTGACCACCTCGCTGGTGAAGGCCGGCGGCAAGGGCCGCCCGACGCCCAAGCGCACCGAGGCGCAGGGCCGCCGTCCCGGCCCGCCCCCGCCGCCGCCCACCACGCGCAAGGAGGCCTACGCCCGCATGCGCGCCCAGCAGGCGGAGCGGCGGTCCGACACCCGCGCGGGCATGGCCCGTGGGGACGACTCCTACCTCCCGGCGCGCGACCGCGGCCCGGTGCGCAAGCTGGTGCGCGACCTCGTCGACACCCGCCGCAACGCCGGCAGCTTCTTCCTGCCGGTGGCCGCCCTCGTCCTGGTCGGGTACTTCATCCCGAGCCCGGCGGTGCAGAACTACACGGTCTTCGTCTGGTTCCTCTTCTTCCTGGTGATCATCGTCGACTCGGTGTTCCTCGGCCGGCGGATCTCGAGGACGGTGCGGCAGCGCTTCCCCGAGCAGCCCCACCGGATGAAGTCGCTGATCTGGTACGGCGTCAGCCGGGCCACGATGATCCGCCGCTGGCGCTTCCCGAAGCCCGAGGTCGCGATGGGCGCCCAGGTCTAGCCGACGCTAGCGTCGGAGCACGTGGAGTACCGACGCCTCGGCCGTTCCGGCCTGACCATCTCCGAGATCGCCTACGGCAACTGGCTCACCCACGGTGGCCAGGTCGAGGAGGACGCCGCGCAGGCGTGCGTGCGCGCCGCCCTCGACGCCGGCATCACCACCTTCGACACCGCCGACGTCTACGCCGGCACCCGCGCCGAGTCCGTCCTCGGCCGCGCCCTGGCCGGGCAGCGCCGCGAGGGACTGGAGATCTTCACCAAGGTCTACTGGCCCACCGGCCCCGGCCCGAACGACCGCGGGCTGGGACGCAAGCACGTCACCGAGAGCTGCGAGGCCTCGCTGCGGCGGCTGCAGACCGACCACATCGACCTCTACCAGGCCCACCGCTACGACGAGACGGTGCCGCTGGAGGAGACGATGACCGCCTTCGCCGACCTCGTGCGGGCCGGCAAGGTGCTCTACATCGGCGTCTCGGAGTGGCGTGCCGACGAGATCGCCGCGGGCGCCGCCCTCGCCCGCGAGCTCGGCATCCAGCTCATCAGCAACCAGCCGCAGTACTCGATGCTGTGGCGGGTCATCGAGGACGAGATCGTGCCGACGTCCGAGCGCGAGGGCGTCTCGCAGATCGTGTGGTCGCCGCTGGCCCAGGGCGTGCTCACCGGCAAGTACCTCCCCGGCGAGCAGCCGCCGGCCGGCAGCCGCGCCACCGACCCGGAGGCCGGGCGCTTCATCCGCCGGTTCATGACCGACGACGTGCTGGCGCGCGTGCAGGACCTGCGGCCCGTCGCCGACGACCTCGGGCTGTCGATGGCGCAGCTCGCCGTCGCCTGGGTGCTGCGGAACGAGAACGTGGCCGCGGCGATCATCGGGGCCACCCGGCCCGAACAGGTGCACGACAACGTGAAGGCCGCGGGCGTCCGGCTCGACGACGACGTCATGGCACGCATCGACGAGGTGCTCGGCGACGTCGTCGAGCGCGACCCGGCGAAGACCGCGCGCGGCTGACGTCCACGCCGACCTGGTCTCGACCTCGACCTCTGGTCGAGGTCGAGACGGGGGCGGGCTCAGGCGGGGGCGAGTCCCATCGGGCCGTACGCCTTGGTCTCGCCCTCGTACAGGCTCACGGTGGCCACGCCGCGGGCGAGCAGGTCGCGCCAGTTCTCGCCCAGCCACGACTCGGCGTCGCCCTGGTTGTCCGCCGGCGGCACCTCGACGCCGAGCGCGGCCGGGTCCAGCGTTCCGCCGTCGGGGTCCTCGAGCCGCCACGTCCAGGTCATGGCCGCGAGGGTAGTGACGCCCGCCCCGCCCTGCGCCGTGTCCGCGGCGTGACCACCCGCCGGGTTACCGGGCGATCATCGGGGGCACAGGAGGTCAACGACCGTCTGCGATCCTCCGGAGGACCGATGACCGTGCCCCACGCCGGGGGCGCCTCGCGCGCCACCCCACCTCCCCCGACCACCGAGGACTCCTCCACCGGGCAGCTGATCAGCCAGCTCACCGAGCAGGTCTCCCGCCTGGTCCGGGACGAGGCCCGCCTCGCGCAGGCCGAGATGACGCAGAAGGCCAAGCGTCTGGGCGTCGGCGCCGGCCTCTTCGGCGGCGCCGGCCTGTTCGGCTTCCTGGGCCTGTGCGTGCTGGTCGCCACCGCCGTCCTCGCCCTCGACGTCGTGCTGCCCGCGTGGCTGGCCGCGCTGATCGTGGCCGTCGTGCTGTTCGCCGTCGCCGGGATCCTCGCCCTGGTAGGCAAGAAGGACGTGCAGAAGGGGTCGCCGCCGGTGCCCAGCGAGGCGATCGCCAGCACGAAGGCCGACATCGCGACCGTGAAGGAGAACGCGCGCCGATGACCACCCCCTCCGGGAGCTCCCGTCCCGACGACGCCGCCGGTACCGACGCCGCGAACGGGCCGACCGACCCCGACGCCATCAAGGCCGAGATCGAGGCGACCCGTGAGCAGCTCGGCCGCACCGTCGACGAGCTGAGCCACCGCCTCGACGTCCCGGCCCGGGCCAAGGAGGGCGCGGCCCGCGCCAAGGACACCGCGGTGGAGACCTACCGCGAGAGCCCACCGGCCGTCGTCGGCGTCGGCGCGGGGCTGGCCGGCCTCGTCGGCCTCGTGGTGTGGCGGCGCCGCCGCAAGCGCCGCCGGGCCGCGGCCGCCTCGACCGCGTCCGCCGCCGCTCTCGCGCAGGCACGGGCGGAGGCCCGGGTCGCGCGCAAGAAGGCCCAGCGGGAGGCGGCGCGGGCGCGCAAGGCGGTGGCGCGCAACGCCCAGCGGACCAAGCGGAAGACGCGCAAGGCCACGAGGAAGGTGCGGAAGTGAGCAGCAAGGGCGCGAAGCTGGTCTACCGCCCGGTCGGCCTGGCCGGCGGCATCCTCGCCGGTGTGGTGTCCGGCGCCATCTTCAAGCAGGTCTGGAAGCGGGTCGCCGGGGAGGAGGACGCCCCCGACGCGCTGCAGAGCGAGTACCGCATGCGGGAGGTGGTCCTCGCCGCGGCGATCCAGGGCGCGCTCTTCGCCGCGACGAAGGCGGCGATCGACCGGGCGGGCGCCCGGGGCTTCACCAAGCTGACCGGCAGCTGGCCGGGCGACTGACGCCCGGCCGACGGACGCCCGGCCGACGGACGCCCGGCCGACGGACGTCAGGGCCGCCGGACGCCGGGCCGGCCGGGGCTCGGCCGACGGTCGCTCGGCCGACGGTCGCTCGGCCGACGATTGCGAGGACGACGTACAGAGGGGGGCCGGCCATGTCCGGGACCAGGCAGCGCGACAGCGCGGTCGACCGGATCCGGGAACGGGTCGAGGAGAAGGCGGCCCGGCGGGCGGCCGCCCGGGAGGCGGCGGAGCGGGCCGAACGCGGGGAGCCCGCGCCCGACCCCGGCCGGGTGCCACCCGGCGGCCCGAGCCCGTCGCAGCTGCCCGGCGTGCACGCGGACGCGCCCACGCAGATCCCGATCCGCGGCTGGAAGCAGATCGTCAAGCGTGCGTGGGCGGAGAACAACGCCGACAACATGCCGATCATCGCCGGCGGCGTCGCGTTCTTCGCCTTCCTCGCCATCTTCCCGGCACTGATCGCGACGATCTCCCTGTACGGCCTCGTCGCCTCGCCGGAGACGGTCGCGCGGCAGGTCGAGAGCCTCTCGGCGCAGCTCCCGGACAGCGCGGCGGAGCTGATCGGCGATCAGCTGACGGCGATCACGCAGAACAGCGGCGGCGCGCTGTCCCTGTCCCTGGTCATCTCGGTGCTCGCCGCGCTGTGGTCGGCCTCCGGCGGTACCGGCAACGTGATCACCGCGGTGAACATCGCCTACGACGAGGTCGAGACCCGCTCCTTCGTCAAGCGCAAGGCCCTGGCACTGGGGCTGACGCTAGGCGGGATCCTCTTCGTGCTGGTCACCTTCGCGCTGGTCGCGGTGGTGCCGGCCGTGCTCGACCAGCTGCCGCTGGGCGTCGTCGGGACGGTCCTCGCGCAGGTCGTGCGGTGGGTGCTGCTGCTCGGCGTCTTCGCCGGCTCGCTGGCCGTGCTCTACCGGGTGGCCCCCGACCGCGACGCCCCGCAGCTGAAGTGGGTCAGCCTCGGGGCGATCGTCGTCACCGTCATCTGGGCGCTGGTCAGCCTGGGCTTCAGCTTCTACGTCAACAACTTCGGGTCCTACGACAAGACCTACGGGGCCATCGCCGGCGTCATCGTCCTGATGCTGTGGCTCTACCTCACCTGCTACCTGGTGCTGCTCGGCGCGGAGATCAACTCCGAGTCCGAGCACCAGACGGCCGAGGACACCACCGAGGGTCCCCCGGTCCCGATGGGCGACCGCAACGCCACGATGGCCGACGAGCTGCCCGACCCGCCGGAGCCGACGAAGGAGTCCAAGCAGAAGGCCTGAGACCGTGCTCAGCGCACGTGCGAGGGCACGAACGGCGGCTTGACCACCTCGACCGGCTGCGGGCGGCCCCGGACGTCGACGGCGAGCTCGGCGCCCTCGGCGACGCCGGCGGCGGTGTCGAGCAGGGCCAGGGCGATGCCGGTGCGCAGCGTCGGCGAGAAGGTGCCGCTGGTGACCTCGCCGACCCGCGCGCCGGCGCCGTCGAGGACGGCCATGCCCGGTCGCGGGATGCCCCGGCCGGGGGCGCGCAGGCCCCACAGCAGCCGCGCGGCGCCGGCCTCCTTCTCGGCCAGCAGCGCCTCGCGGCCCCAGAACGCGGGCTTGCGCCAGCCGACGGCCCAGCCGCTGCGCGCCTGGTTCGGCGTGATCTCGCGGGACAGCTCGTGGCCGTGCAGCGGATAGCCCATCTCGGTGCGCAGCGTGTCGCGGGCGCCGAGCCCGCAGGGCCGGATGCCGTCGGCCGCGCCGGCCTCCAGCAGCCGGTCCCACAGCACGCCGGCCCGCTCGGCGGCGACGAGGAGCTCGTAGCCGTGCTCGCCGGTGTAGCCGGTGCGGCAGACGGTGACCTCCTGCCCCTCCCCGCCGGCGAAGGCCATGTAGGACAGGTCGGCGGCGAGCCCGGCGGCCTCGAGGACGGCGGCCGAGCGGGGTCCCTGGACGGCGAGGACGGCGACCTCCTCGTGCCGGTCGGTGACCGTGACCTCCGCGGGCGCGGCGTCGGCCAGCCGGGCCAGGACCTCGGCGGCGTTGGCGGCGTTGGGCACGAGCAGCACGTCGTCGGGACCGTGCAGGTAGACGATCAGGTCGTCGACCACCCCGCCGGCGTCGGCCTCGCCGTCGGGGACGCAGCACAGCGTGTACTGCGCCTGGCCCGGGCCGATGCGGCCGAGGTCGTTGGTGAGCGCGGCGTCGACGAGGGCCGCGGCGCCCGGCCCGCGCACCGTTCCGGTGCCCAGGTGGGAGACGTCGAACAGGCCCACCGCCTCGCGCACGGCGGCGTGCTCGGCGAGCACCCCGCCCCCGGCGTACTCGATCGGCATCGACCAGCCGCCGAAGTCGGCCAGCTTGGCGCCGGCCGCGACGTGGCGGTCGTGCAGGGGCGAGATCCGCGCGGTCACACCGGGCACCGTAGCGACGGCGCCCCCCGACCCTTCGCCGTCCTCAGGACCGCGGAGTGCCCGGCACCTAGGATCGAGCGGTGCCGCCGACGATCACCGCCACCGACCGCCCGCTCGAGAAGACGCCCGCCGACGCCGTCGTCGTCGGGATCGGGAAGGGCACCAACGGCCCGCTGCCCACGCCCGGCGCGGAGGCGGTGGACCGGCTGCTGGGCGGCCGGCTGCTGCCCGCGCTGGCCGACCTCGGCGCACGCGGCGGCCAGGACGAGGTGACCCGCGTGGCCACCCTCGGCCAGGGCCCGTTCCCCGTGGTCGCCGCCGTCGGGCTCGGCGCTCCCGCTGCCACCGGCGGGTACTCGACCGAGGCGGTCCGCCGCGCCGCGGGTGCCGCCAGCCGCGCGCTGACCGGCCGCGGCTCGGTCGTGACGCTGCTCGCCGCCGTCGGCGGGACGCCGGACGCCGAGCGGCTGCACGCCGTCGGCGAGGGCGCGCTGCTGGGCGCCTACGAGTTCACCGAGTACAAGTCCGACCTGCCTGCCGACCGGCCCGCGCCGCCGCGCGAGTTCACCGTCGTCGTCCCCGACGCCGGCGCGGCGAAGGCCCCGCTGGCGCGGGTCCGCGCGGTCGCCGACGCCGTCACGCTGGTGCGCGACCTGGTCAACACCCCGCCCAACGACCTCTACCCCGCCGAGCTCGCCGCCCGCGGCGCCGCCGCGGGCAAGGCGGCCGGCCTGTCGGTCGAGGTGCTCGACGAGGACGACCTCGTGGCCGGCGGCTACGGAGGCATCCTGGCCGTCGGCAGCGGCTCGGCCCGCGGCCCGCGCCTGCTGCGGCTGAGCTACAGCGGCAAGAAGGCGCAGAAGAAGGTCGCGCTGGTCGGCAAGGGGATCACCTTCGACAGCGGCGGCCTGTCGATCAAGCCCGCCGCCAACATGCACCACATGACCAGCGACATGGCCGGCGCCGCCGCCGTGATCGCCACGGTCTGCCTGGTCGCCCGGCTCGGCCTGCCCGTCGAGGTGACCGCCACCGTGCCGATCGCGGAGAACCTCCCCAGCGGCACCGCCTACCGGCCGGCCGACGTGGTGACCTTCCGCAACGGCAAGAAGGCCGAGATCACCAACACCGACGCCGAGGGCCGCGTGGTGCTCGCCGACGCGATCGCCCGCGCCGCCGAGGACTCCCCCGACGTGCTGCTCGAGACCTCGACGCTCACCGGCGCGCAGCTGGTCGCCCTCGGGTCGCGCACCGCCGGCGTGATGGGCAGCGACGACCTGCGCGACGCCGTCGTGGTGGCCAGCCGGCGCAGCGGTGAGCCGATGTGGCCGATGCCGATGCCCGAGGAGCTGCGCCGGGGCATCGACTCCCCCGTCGCCGACTTCGTCAACGCCAACGCCGACCGCATGGGCGGGATGCTCGTCGGGGCGCACTTCCTCGCCGAGTTCGTGCCCGCGGGGCTGCCGTGGGCGCACGTCGACATCGCCGGCCCGAGCTACAACACCGGCGCACCCTGGGGTTACACGCCCAAGGGCGGCACTGGCGTGCCGGTGCGGACCCTGCTGGCGACCATCGAGGACCTGCTCGCCCGCTGACCGCCCGCGCGGCCGGGACACCCGGCCGCGCGCGGCGCACAGCCGCCCTCGGCTCCCCGAGATCCGCGGAGTGGCAGGATGGACGAGGACCATCCCCCACCCGTTCGGGTGGAGCAGGCCGAGAGCATCGAGGAGCACGTCGTGAGCGCACCCACCACCCCCGCCGACCTGGTCATCCTCGGTGGTGGCTCGGGTGGCTACGCCGCCGCGCTGCGGGCCGCCGAGCTCGGGTTGTCCGTCGTCCTGATCGAGAAGGACAAGGTCGGCGGCACCTGCCTGCACCGCGGCTGCATCCCGACCAAGGCGCTGCTGCACAGCGGCGAGATCGCCGACCAGGCCCGCGAGGGCGAGCAGTTCGGCGTCAAGACCTCGCTGGCCGGCATCGACATGGACGGCGTCAACGCCTACAAGGACGGCGTCGTCTCGCGGCTGTACAAGGGCCTGCAGGGCCTCATCAAGAGCCGCAAGGTCAACTACGTCGAGGGCGAGGGCCGGCTGGTCTCCCCCACCGCGGTCGAGGTGAACGGCCAGACCTACGAGGGCCGCCACGTCCTGCTGGCCACCGGCTCCTACTCGCGCAGCATCCCGGGCGTCACGCTCGACGGCGTCCGCGTGATCGACAGCGAGCAGGCCCTGCAGCTCGACCGCGTCCCGACCTCGGCGATCATCCTGGGCGGCGGCGTCATCGGCTGCGAGTTCGCCAGCGCCTGGAAGTCCTTCGGCGTCGATGTCACGATCATCGAGGGCCTCAAGCACCTCGTGCCGCTGGAGGACGAGTCCTCCTCCAAGCTCCTCGAGCGGGCGTTCCGCCGCCGGAAGATCAACTTCGAGCTCGGCAACCTGGTGTCGTCGGTCGAGAACACCGAGAACGGCGTCAAGGTCAGCCTGCAGAACGGCAAGGAGTTCGAGGCCGAGATCGTCCTCGTCGCCGTCGGCCGCGGCCCGGTCAGCCAGGGCCTCGGCTACGAGGAGGCCGGCGTCGCGATGGACCGCGGCTACGTGCTGGTCGACGAGTACTGCCAGACCAACGTGCCGACCATCTCCGCCGTCGGCGACCTGATCCCGACCCTGCAGCTGGCCCACGTCGGCTTCGGCGAGGGCATCCTCGTGGCCGAGCGCCTGGCCGGCCTCCCGGTCGTCCCGATCGACTACGCCGGCGTCCCGCGCGTCACCTACTCCGAGCCCGAGGTCGCCTCCGTCGGGCTCACCGAGGTCCAGGCCCGCGAGAAGTACGGCGACGTCGAGACCCTCGTCTACGACCTCGGCGGCAACGGCCGCAGCCAGATCCTCAAGACGCAGGGCGCGGTCAAGCTGATCCGCCAGAAGGACGGCCCCGTCGTCGGCGTGCACATGGTCGGCAGCCGGGTCGGCGAGCTCGTCGCCGAGGCGCAGCTGATCTTCAACTGGGAGGCGCTGCCCGACGAGGTGGCCGCCCTCATCCACCCGCACCCGACCCAGAGCGAGGCGATCGGCGAGGCCCACCTGGCCCTGGCCGGCAAGCCGCTGCACGCCCACAGCTGACCCTGCCCGGTCCGCTCTCCCCCACCCGCGCCACCACGAAGGAGCCCCGCCCCGATGCCGACCTCCGTCACCATGCCCGCCCTGGGCGAGAGCGTCACCGAGGGCACGGTCACCCGATGGTTGAAGCAGGAGGGTGAGCAGGTCGAGGTCGACGAGCCACTCCTCGAGGTCTCGACAGACAAGGTCGACACCGAGATCCCCTCGCCCGCCGCGGGTGTCCTCACCAAGATCCTCGTGTCCGAGGACGAGACCGTCGAGGTCGGCGCCGAGCTCGCGGTGATCGGCGGGGACGGCGACGGCGGGGGCGCGGGCGCACCCGCGTCGGCCGACGACGCCACCACCCCGCAGACGCCGGCCGAGCAGGTGGAGGACGCCGGCCCCGGCCCGTCCGAGGAGCCGGCGCCCGCGCCGGCCGCCGAGGCCCCCGCCCCGGCCTCCGACGGCCAGGGCGACGGCCAGGGCGGCGGCCAGGGCGGCGGCCAGGGTGGTGGCGAGGGGACGCCGGTGACCATGCCGGCGCTCGGCGAGAGCGTCACCGAGGGCACCGTCACCCGCTGGCTCAAGGCGGTCGGCGACGAGGTGACCGCGGACGAGCCGCTGCTCGAGGTCTCGACCGACAAGGTCGACACCGAGATCCCGGCGCCGGTGTCGGGGACCCTGCTGTCGATCACCGTGAACGAGGACGAGACGGTCGAGGTCGGCGCGCAGCTGGCCGTGATCGGCAGCGGTGCGGCCGGCGGCGGTGCGCCCGCTCCGGCCCCGGCTCCGCAGCAGGCCCCCGCTCCCGAGCCGGCCCCGGCTCCCGCTCCGGCCCCGGCTCCGCGCCAGGAGCAGCCCGCGGCCCAGCCCCCCGGCGCCCCGCCGGCGGTGCCCGCGGGCGCCGACTACGGCTCCGGCGAGGCCGAGACCGTCCGCGCGCAGCAGACCCAGCAGCCCTCCCAGCCCTCGCCGGCCCAGGCGTCCGCCCCGGCGCAGGCCCCGGCCCCGGCGCCGAGCGCCGCGCCGACGGACGGCTCCGGCACCTACGTGACGCCGCTGGTCCGCCGCCTGGCCGCCGAGCACGGCGTCGACCTGTCGAGCGTCACCGGCACCGGGGTCGGCGGGCGGATCCGCAAGCAGGACGTCCTCGCCGCCGCCGAGTCCGCCGCGCCGGCCGCCGCACCGGCTCCGGCCGCCGCTGCCGCACCGGCTGCGAGCGCCGGTCGTCCCGCGACGCCGTCGCCGGCTGCCCAGCCCGACACGTCGCTGCGCGGCCGCACGGAGAAGATGTCCCGCCTGCGCGGGGTCATCGCACGGCGGATGGTCGAGTCCCTGGCCATCAGCGCGCAGCTGACCACGGTGGTCGAGGTCGACGTCACCCGGATCGCCAAGCTGCGGGACCGGGCCAAGCGCGACTTCGAGGCCCGCGAGGGCGTCAAGCTGTCCTTCCTGCCGTTCTTCGCGAAGGCGGCCGTCGAGGCGCTCAAGGCCCACCCGGCCGTGAACTCCTCGGTGGACATGGAGGCCGGCACGGTCACCTACCACGACGCGGAGAACCTCGGCGTCGCGGTGGACACCGAGCGCGGCCTGCTCGTGCCGGTCATCCACGGCGCCGGTGACCTGAGCATCGGCGGGCTGGCCCGCAAGATCTCCGACCTGGCCGAGCGCACGCGGCTGAACAAGGTGACGCCGGACGAGCTCGGCGGCGGCACCTTCACGCTGACCAACACCGGCAGCCGGGGCGCCCTGTTCGACACCCCGATCATCAACCAGCCGCAGGTGGCGATCCTGGGCACCGGCACGGTCGTCAAGCGGCCGGTCGTGGTCCAGGACCCCGACCTCGGCGAGGTCATCGCGGTGCGGTCGATGGTCTACCTGGCCCTCACCTACGACCACCGGATCGTCGACGGCGCCGACGCCGCGCGCTTCCTCGGCACGGTGAAGGAGCGGCTCGAGGCCGGACAGTTCGAGGGCGAGCTCGGCCTCGGCTGACGTCCCCCGATCGGGCCCCGGCGCGTGCGCCGGGGCCCGACGTCGTACTGGGCAGGGGGAACGAGGAGGGTCATGAAGATCGCGGTCACCGGGGCCTCCGGCCTCGTCGGGTCGACGCTGGTCCCGGCGCTGCAGGCCGACGGCCACGAGGTGATCCGGCTGGTCCGCCGCACCCCCCGCACCGCCGACGAGCACCGCTGGGATCCCCAGCACCGGCGGATCGACCCGACCCTGCTGCTCGACGTCGACGCGGTCGTGAACCTCGCCGGCACGCCGATCCGGCCGCGACCGTTCACCGAGGCCTACCGGCGCGACGTGCTGACCAGCCGGGTCGACAGCACCACCACGATCAGCGAGGCCCTGGCCGCCGCGGCCGCCGCGGACCCCTCGCGCCGGCGGGTGCTGGTGTCGGCGTCGGCGGTCGGCTACTACGGCGACACCGGCGACCGGGTCACCGAGGAGGACGCCCCGCCCGGGGACGACTTCCTGGCCCGTGTCTGCGTCCAGTGGGAGGAGGCCACCCGCCCCGCCTCCGCCGCCGGCATCCGGGTGGTCACCGTGCGGACCGGCCTGGTCATCGGCCGGGGCGCGATGCTGGTGCGGATCCTCGGCACGGTCTTCCGGTTCGGCCTCGGCGGCCGGATGGGGTCGGGGCGGCAGTTCTGGCCCTGGATCAGCCTGGCCGACGAGATCGGCGCCATCCGGTTCCTGCTGACCGCCGACGACGTGTCCGGCCCGGTGAACCTGACCGGGCCCGACCCGGTGCGCAACAGCGAGTTCGTGCGCGACCTCGCCCGCGCCGTCCGGCGCCCGGCGGTGCTGCCCGTGCCCGGTCCGGCGATCCGGCTGGCCCTCGGCGAGTTCGGGCGCTCCAGCGTCCTGGCCGGGCAGCGGGCCGTCCCGGCGCGGCTGCAGGCCGCGGGCTACCGGTTCCGTCACGGCGACCTCCCGTCCGCGCTGCAGGAGGCGCTGGGCCGCGGCTGATCCCGCACCGGCCTCACGCCAGCCGTCCCGCGGTCCCGATCCGCCATCCGTCGGGCCCGGGCACGAGGACCATCGCCACCGCGACCTCGCCGCGGCCGGGCTCGGTGCGCAGCGGCGGGCCGTCCGGTGCCGACGCGGACACGACCGCGCAGTCCGGCCTGCTGTCGACCACCCGCAGCTGCACCGTCCCGTCGTCGGCCGGCCCGGCGGTCACCGTCACCCCGGACACGGACGGGGCGAAACCGCGCAGCACCTCGCCGGCCGCGCCGAGGGCCTGCAGGTAGGCGCGGTCGGCGGCCAGCAGCGGACTGCCGGCCGCGTAGACCTCCTCGAGCAGCGCGGGGTCCCCGGTCGTGAAGGCGCTCGCACGCCGCGCGTAGAGCTCCGTGAGGACGGCGGTCCAGTCGACCTCAGCGGTCGGGGCAGCGGTCGGCGGGGCCGGCTGCGGCCGCGCGGTCGGGGTGGCCACGGGGTCCGCGGTCTCGGCGGGCGGCACGGAGGACGCGGGTGGCGCGGTCGCGGCTGCAGCGTCCGTCGCCGCCGGCACGGCTCCCCCGCCCGGACCGGAGCGCGTCAGCGCCAGCCCGAGCGCCACCGCGCCGAGCACCAGGGCCACCACCCCGATCGCCGCGGCGGCCCGCCGCGCCAGGAGCCCGGTCGGTCCCCACGACCGCTCACGGCGGGTGCGCACCTCGGGAGGCGCCTCGCGGCGGTGCCGCGCGGGCACCTGGTGGGTGAGCTCGGTCCGCGGTCCCCGGCCGGTCCGGGCGAGGTCGGCGTCGGGGATCCCCGCGGTGGGCAGCCGTACGGGCTCGGGCCGGCAGGCGTGCCGCAGGTCCAGGGCGAAGGCCGCGGCCGACCCCCGGGCGTGCGGATCGGCCGCCAGCCCCCGGGCGACCACCTCGAGCAACGCCGGCGGCGTGCCGGGCGCCAGCTCGGCGAGGTCGGGCAGCTCCCCCGTGGCGGCGACGGCGAGCGTGTCGGCCGGCGTCGCGGCGTTCCACGGCGGGACGCCGGTCAGCGCGTGGAAGGCCGCCGCCGCGACGCCGAACACGTCGGAGGCCGGACCCGGCGCGCCGCCACGCGCGACGGCGGGGTCGACGTAGGGGGGCGTCACCTCGCCGGCGGCGTCCTCGCCCAGCACCCGCGCGACGCCGAGGTCGGTGAGCACGGGCCGGCCCTCGGCGGTGAAGACGACGTTGCCCGGCGAGAGGTCGCCGTGCACCACGCCCTGCTCGTGCGCGCACGCCAGGGCCGCGGCCACCGGGGCCAGCGCGGTCACCACCTCCCCGGGACGCAGCCGCCCGCGCCGGGCCAGCAGCGCCGCCAGGCTGCCGCCCTCGAGCAGGTCGAGCACGAGGGCGACGCGGGCCGGGCCGCCGCGCCGGGGCTGGTGCACCACCTCGTGCAGCCGGACGAGGTGGGGGTGGTCGAGGGCGCCGAGGAGGGCCGCCTCGCGCGCCTGCCGCTCGCCGTCCCCGGCGACGAGCACCTTGACGGCGACCGGCGGCCCGCCGTCGCGCGGCCGGGCCCGCCAGACCTCGCCGGACCCGCCGCGGCCGAGCAGCCGCTCGAGCCGGTAGCCGGGCACCGCGGGCGCCTCCGGGGCGACGACGGAGGAGGCGTCGGAGGAGTCGCCCGGAGGCGTGTCGCCGGGATCGGGAAGGGCAGCCACGGCGGGGACCGTAAGCGCGACGGCCCAATCGGCGCTCCGGCCGTCCACAGGCCCGGGAGGCGTCCACAGGCCGGATCCCGGACGGGTGAGCGCGGCCGTCTGCGCCTAGGTTCGGAGCCATGCCGCTGCCCGCCCGTGCCGAGGTCGTCGTCGTCGGAGCGGGCTTGGCCGGGCTCTCGGTGGCCACCCGGCTGGTCGCCGCAGGGTGCGACGTGCACGTCCTGGAGGCCTCCGCGCACGCGGGCGGACGGCTGGCCACCGAGCGGGTCGACGGCTTCGTCGTCGACCGGGGCTTCCAGGTGTTCAACACCGGCTACCCGCGCGCCGCCGACCTCGACCTGCCCGCCCTCGACCTCGGGTTCTTCACGCCGGGAGCCGTGGTGCGGGTCGGGGACCGGGCCCACCGGGTAGCCGACCCCCGCCGCCGGCCCTCGGCGCTGGCGGACACCCTCCGCGCACCGCTCGGCTCCCTGCCGCACAAGGTCGCGATCGCCGCCTTCTCGGCCCGGGCCGGTTACTGGCCGGTCTCCCGACTGCTGGACGCCCGCGAGACCTCGGCCGCCGTCCACCTGCAGCAGGCCGGCGTCGGGGAGGTGGCCCTGGAGCGCTTCTTCGGCCCGTTCCTCGCCGGCGTGCTGCTCGAGGACCGGCTCGAGACCTCCAGCCGCTACCTCGACCTGCTCTGGCGCAGCTTCGCCCGCGGCGGGACGGCCCTGCCTGCGCGGGGCATCCAGGCGATCGGTGAGCAGCTGGCCGCGCGGGTCGGCGAGGACCGCGTCCACCACCACGTGCGCGTGACCGCGGTGTCCGGGACCTCGGTCGACAGCGACGCCGGCCGGATCCGCGCCGACGCCGTCGTCGTGGCCACCGATCCCGACACGGCCGCCGGCCTCGTCCCCGCCGTCGAGGCCGCGGCTCCCCGGCAGGTGACGACGCACTACCACGTGCTGCCCGCCTCGCCCTGGACCGAGCCGCTCATCGTCCTCGGGACGCCGGGCGGGCAGCTGGTCAACAGCGTGGTCCTCAGCGACGCCCAGCCGGCCTACTCCCCCGACGGCCGTGCCCTGGTCGCCAGCAACACCCTCGCCCCGACGCGGGCGGCCGAGGTGCGCGACGAGGTGGCCCGGCTGCACGACGTCGCGGCGGGCGACCTCGAGCACCTGGCCACGGTGACCGTGACCGGCGCGCAACCGGCCGCGCTGCCCCCGCTGCGGCACCGCCGCCCGGTCGACCTCGGCGGAGGCCTCTACGTGTGCGGCGACCACCGGGACACCCCGTCGATCCAGGGGGCCATGGCCAGCGGCCGGCGGACCGCGGCGGCCGTGCTGGACGCGTTGCAGTCCACCGCCCAGCCCCACGGCCGGGCGGGCGCCGCCTGATGCCCGCGACCGTGCCGACGATCCTCGCCACCAGCATCGGCTTCGACTCCCGGGGACGCGGCCCGTACGACTGGGCTCCGGGACCGGTGTTCGACCTCGCCGCCGAGCTCGCCGGAGCGCCCGCGGAGCCCCGGCTGTGCCACCTCGGCACCGCCACCGGTGACGACCCGGCCCGCATCGCCGGGGTCTACGGCGCGTTCGCGGGCAGCCGCGCGCGGGTCAGCCACCTGAGCCTGTTCCCGATGCCGACCGTCCCCGACGTGCGGGCCCACCTGCTCGCGCAGGACGTCATCTGGGTCGGCGGCGGGAGCGTCGCCAACCTGCTCGCCGTCTGGCGTGTGCACGGCCTCGACGAGGTCCTCGCCGAGTGCTGGCGCGCCGGGGTGGTGCTCGGCGGGGTGTCGGCCGGCTCGCTGTGCTGGCACGTCGGCGGCACCACCGACTCCTACGGCCCCGACCTGCGGCCGGTCACTAACGGGCTGGGGCTGATCCCCACCTCCAACGGCGTCCACCACGACTCCGAGGAACAGCGCCGGCCGCTCTACCAGCGCCTGGTCGCCGACGGCACGCTGCCCGCCGGTCACGCCACGGACGACGGCGTGGGCCTGGTCTACCGCGGCACCGCGCTGGCCGAGGTCGTCGCCGACCGGCCGGGCAAGGCGGCCTACCGCGTCGAGCGCGGTCCCGACGGCACCGCCGTCGAGACCCGCATCGAGCCCCGGCGGCTGCGGTGAGGACCGGCCTAGGCTGGGCACCGTGACCGAGTTGCGCGTCGTCCGGGCCGGCACCGTCCCCTACGAGGAGGCGTGGGCGCGCCAGCGGGAGATCCACGCCGCCCGCGTCGCCGGCGAGGGGCCGGACACCCTGCTGCTGCTCGAGCACCCGTCGGTCTACACCGCCGGCCGGCGCACCGAGCCGCACGAGCGCCCGTTCGACGGCACACCGGTCGTCGACGTCGACCGCGGCGGCAAGATCACCTGGCACGGGCCCGGGCAGCTGGTGGGCTACCCGATCGTCGCGTTGCCCGACCCGGTCGACGTCGTCGCGCACGTGCGCCGGCTCGAGGACGCGCTCATGCAGGTGTGCGGCTCGCTCGGCGTGGAGACGGTGCGCGTCGAGGGCCGCAGCGGCGTGTGGCTGCCCGCCGACGCCCCCGGACCGGACAGCCGGTTCCGGCCGGAGCGCAAGATCGCCGCCATCGGCGTACGCGTCGCCCGCGGCGTGACGATGCACGGCTTCGCGCTCAACTGCGATCCCGACCTCGCTGCGTTCGGCGCGATCGTGCCCTGCGGCATCGTCGACGCCGGGGTCACCTCGCTGTCGGCGGAACTGGGCCGCGACGTCCCCGTCCCCGAGATTGTCGACGCGGTCGAGGCCGCGATGCGCCGCGTGCTCACCCTCACGCCGGCCGTCTGATCCGTGGCCGACCTGCCGCACAGCACCTACGTCAGCCTGACCACCTTCCGCCGCACCGGGCAGCCGGTGCCCACGCCGGTGTGGGCCGCACCCGACGGCGAGGACCTCGTGGTGTGGACCCGCGCGGACTCCGGGAAGGTCAAGCGGCTGCGGCACACCGCGCGGGTCACCGTGGCGCCCTGCGACGTCCGCGGCCGGGTGCGGGGACCCGCCGTCGAGGCGACCGCCGGGTTCGTCGACCGCGCCGACCGGCCGCAGGCGCTGGCCGCACTCCGCCGCGCCTACGGGTGGCGCTTCCAGGCCGGCTACGTCACCTCGCGGCTGTGGACCCGCCTGACGGAGCCGGGCACCGAGCGCCACGAGCTGCTGCGGATCCGCCCCTCCTGACCCGCGGGGCCAGGAGGGGCGGCCGCGTCAGCCGACGACGAAGTTGACCAGCCGCCCGGGCACCGCGACGACGCGCCGCACCGTCTTGCCGGCCAGCTGCGCGGCGACCCGCTCGTCCTCGCGCGCCGCCGCCTCGAGGGCCGCGGCGTCGGCGTCGGCCGGCACGGTCACCTGCGCGCGCACCTTGCCGTTGACCTGCACGGCGACCTGCACGGTGTCCTCGACCAGCCACCGCTCGTCGGCCACCGGGAACGGCGCCCACGCCACGGACTCCTCGTGCCCCAGCCGCGCCCACAGCTCCTCGGCCAGGTGCGGGGCCAGCGGCGCCACCAGCAGCACCAGCGGCTCGGCCACCGACCGCGGCACGGGTGAGTCGGCGCCGTAGGCCGCGGTCAGCGCGTTGGTCAGCTCGGCGATCCGGGCGATCGCCACGTTGAACCGCAGCGTCGCCATGCCGTCGCGCACGCCGGCGATCGCCTTGTGCAGCGCCCGCTGGACGTCGTCGGACGGGGTGGCGTCGCCGGCGCGGACCGCGCCGGACTGCTCGTCGACGACGACCCGCCAGATCCGCTGCAGCAGCCGCTGCGAGCCGACCACGGCCTTGGTGTCCCACGGCCGCGACTGCTCCAGCGGCCCGGTCGACATCTCGTAGACCCGGAAGGTGTCGGCCCCGTACGCGCCGATCATCTCGTCGGGCGTGACCATGTTCTTCAGGGACTTGCCGATCTTCCCGTACTCGCGGTTGACCGGCTTGCCCTCGTAGAGGAACCGCCCGTCCTCCTCGACCACGTCGGCGGCGGGCACGTAGAAGCCGCGCTCGTCGGTGTAGGCGTAGGCCGAGATGTAGCCCTGGTTGACCAGCCGCCGGAACGGCTCCTCGCTGGACACGTAGCCCAGGTCGTGCAGCACCTTGTGCCAGAACCGGGCGTAGAGCAGGTGCAGGACCGCGTGCTCCATGCCGCCGACGTAGAGGTCCACGCCGCCGACGTCGCCGGGCGTCCGCGGGCCCAGCCAGTAGCGCTCCAGCTCCGGGTCGACCAGCTGTGCGTCGTCGGCGGGGTCCAGGTAGCGCAGGTAGTACCAGCACGAGCCTGCCCAGTTGGGCATCGTGTTGGTCTCGCGGCGGTAGGGCTTCACGCCGTCGCCCAGGTCGAGCTCGACGGTCGTCCACTCGGCCACCCGCGACAGCGGCGGCTCGGGCGCGGACGTGGCGTCGTCGTCGGCGAAGGTCTTCGGCGAGTAGTCGTCGACGTCGGGCAGCAGCACCGGCAGCAGCGACTCGGGCACCGCACGCGGCAGGCCGTCGGCGTCGTACACGATCGGGAACGGCTCGCCCCAGTAGCGCTGCCGGCTGAACAGCCAGTCGCGCAGCTTGTAGGTGGTCGTGGCCTCGCCGTGCCCGCTGGCCACCAGCCACTCGGTCACCCGCGCGATGGCGGCGGCCTTGTCGGTCAGCCCGTCCAGCGACACGTGCTCGTTCGACGAGTTGATCATCGGGCCGCTGCCGGTGTACGCGCCGCCGTCGAAGTCGGCGGGCGGCTGCACGGTGCGCACCACCGGCAGGCCGAAGACCTGCGCGAACTCCCAATCGCGGGTGTCCTCGCCGGGGACGGCCATGATCGCGCCGGTGCCGTAGCCGGTCAGCACGTAGTCGGCGATGAACACCGGCAGCTCGACGCCGGTGACCGGGTTGGTGGCGGTGACGCCCAGCCAGACGCCGGTCTTCTCCCGGCTCTCGTTCTGCCGGTCGAGCTCCGAGCGCCGCGAGGCCTGCCGCTGGTAGGCCTCGACGGCCTCCCGCGGGGTCGTCGCGCCGGCGGTCCAGCGCGGGTCGGTGCCGTCGGGCCACACGTCGGCGGTCAACTCGGCGACCATCGGGTGCTCCGGCGCCAGCACCATGTACGTGGCGCCGAACAGCGTGTCCGGGCGGGTGGTGAAGACCTCGATGGTCTCGTCGCCGCAGCTGAAGCCGATCCGCGCGCCGGTCGAGCGGCCGATCCAGTTGCGCTGCATCTGCTTGACCGAGTCCGACCAGTCCAGCCGGTCGAGGTCGGCCAGCAGCCGCTCGGAGTAGGCGGCGATCCGCATCATCCACTGGGTCAGCGGGCGCCGGAACACCGGGAAGTTGCCGCGCTCGGAGCGGCCGTCGGGGGTGACCTCCTCGTTGGAGAGCACCGTGCCCAGGCCCGGGCACCAGTTGACCGGCGCCTCGTGCAGGTAGGCCAGCCGGTGGGCGTCGACGACCTTCCGCTTGTCGACGTCGGACAGCTCCGCCCACGGCCGCCCCGAGGGGTTGGTGCCCGGCGCGGGCTCGCGGGTTCCGGCGTCCAGCTCGGCCACCAGCTCCTCGACGGGGCGGGCGCGGCCGGACTCCTCGTCGAACCAGGCACCGAAGATCTTCAGGAAGATCCACTGGGTCCACTTGTAGTAGCCCGGGTCGATCGTGGCGAAGGTGCGGCGCTCGTCGTGGTCCACGCCCAGCCGGCGCAGCTGCGCCCGGATCGCCGCGATGTTGGCCTCGGTGGTGATCCGCGGGTGCTGCCCGGTCTGCACGGCGTACTGCTCGGCGGGCAGGCCGAAGGCGTCGTAGCCCATCGGGTGCAGCACGTTGTCGCCGTCCATGCGGCGGAACCGGCTGGTGACGTCGGTGCCCAGGTAGCCCAGGGGGTGCCCGACGTGCAGGCCCGCACCCGAGGGGTACGGGAACATGTCCATGATGAAGGTCTTGGGCCGGTCGGCGACCCGGTCGAAGCCGGCGGAGAGCCGGCCCACGGGGTTGGGCGTGTGGAAGGTCCCCTCGCGCTCCCACCGGTCCTGCCACTCCAGCTCGATCCGCTGGGCCAGGGCCGGGGTGTAGCGGTGCGGGGGGACGCCCTCCTCGGCCGGCTCGGTCGTGGGCTGGCTGGCCGTCTGGCTCATCGCGGTGCTCCCGGGGTCATCCGTCGGCGGACATGAAAAGACCCCTCACGCAGGAGGGGTCGCCGTGCTGCCTGATCGGTCAGGTCAGCACGGCCGCAGAAGCAGCTGTCCGCCGGTCACACCCCGAGTCTAGCGCCCGGCGGCTCACCCGGAGGGGTCGGTCACGGACGCCGGACTGCACTTCGGGGCCGCATCTGCCGTTGTCGCATCCGTGCGACGCGGTCCGCAGTCCCCCCGGCGTGCCGGGACCGATCCCCGCGACCTCCTCCTGGTGGTCGCGGCCTTCGGCGTGACCGCCTTCGCCACCGGCGTGGGCCCACGGCCCGGCGGCGCGGTGTGGGACGTCCTCTACGACGTCGTCGTCTACCACGTGCCCTGGGTGGCGGCCGCCGCCGCGTGCTGGCTGACCGCCCGTCGTGCACCGCGCGAGGCGCTCGCCTGGCGGGCCCTGGCCACCACGCTCACCGTGGGCGCCGTCGGCAACGTCGCCCGCATCATCGAGACCGGCTCGGCCGGCACGACGCCGTCCGCGGTCGGCGACACCTGCGTCGCCGTCGCCTACGCCAGCCTCTACGTCGCGCTGTTCGTCCTCATCCGGGCCCGGGTCACCCGCTTCCTGCCGAGCATGTGGCTCGACGGCGTCGTGGGCGCCCTCGGCACCACGGCGGTCGGCACCGGTTTCCTGCTCGGCCCGTACATGACCGACGCCGCCAACGTCTCGGTGCTGCAGCTGGCCTGGCCGGCCGCCGACGTCCTGCTCCTGGCGCTCGTCGTCGGCGTCGGCGCGATCGTCGGCGTGCACCTCGACCGCACGCTGCTGCTGGCCGGCGCGTCGGTCGCCCTCTTCTGCGTCGCCGACGTCGCCCTGTTCGCGCTCAGCGCGGCGGGCCGCTACTCCGACGGCGGTCCCCTCGAGCTGATCTGGCTGGCCGGCGTCCTGTGCGCCGCGATCGCCGCGCAGCGCACCACCGGCGACCCGCAGCCGCGCGACGCCGACCAGGGCGTCCGCATCACCTGGCGGCTCGTCGCGCTGCCGCTGGCCGGCACGCTCGCCGCCCTCGTCGTCCTCGCCGCCGGCTACGGCGACGACCTGCCCGACAGCGCCGGGTGGCTCGCCGTCGGCTGCGTCCTGGCCGCGCTGGCACGCACCGCGGTCACCTTCAGCGAGGTCCGGTCCTTCACGGTGGTCCGCCAGGAGGCGCGCACCGACGAGCTCACCGGGCTGCCCAACCGCCGCGCCCTGCTCGAGCGGGCCCGCGCCGTCGTCGCCGGGGCGAGCACCGCCTCCCCCGCCGCGCTGCTGCTGCTCGACCTCGACGGCTTCAAGGAGGTCAACGACAGCCTCGGGCACGGCGCCGGCGACCAGCTGCTGTGCCAGGTCGGACCGCGGCTGGCCCCGGCGCTGCGCCCCGGCGAGGTGCTCGCCCGCCTCGGTGGCGACGAGTTCGCCGTCCTGCTGCCCGACGTCGACCTCGACGCCGCCGCCGAGCGCGCCGGCATCGTGCACGACCTTCTGCGGCAGCCCTTCGAGGTCGACGGCATCCGGCTGCACGTCGGCGTCAGCATCGGCGTCTCGACCGCGCCGGTCCCCGCCGACGACGTCCAGGAGCTGCTGCGCTGCGCCGACGTCGCCATGTACGCGGCCAAGACCGAGCGCACCGGCGTGCACGTCTACGTCCCCGACCCGAACAGCGGCTCCGGCGAGCGGCTGCGCACGATGGAGGAGCTGCGCACCGCCCTGGTGTCGGACCAGCTCGACGTCCACCTGCAGCCGCAGGTCGCCATGGACGACGGCCGCGTGGTCGGCGTCGAGGCGCTGCTGCGCTGGCACCACCCCGAGCGCGGGCTGCTCTCGCCGGCGCACGTGCTGCCCGCCGCCGAGCAGGCCGGCCTGCTGCGCCCGCTCACCGACACCGTGCTCGAGCGCTCGCTCGACGCGGTGGCGCAGTGGTGGGACGAGCACCGGGTGCCGGTGTCGGTGAACCTGTCGGCGGCCAACGTGGCCGACATCGACCTGCCCGGCAAGGTCGCCGCGAAGCTCGCCCGGCGCGGGCTGCCCGCCGCCGCGCTCACCCTGGAACTGGTCGAGGACACCCTCATGGCCGATCCCGAGCGCGGCCGGTGCGTGCTCGGCGAGCTGCGCCGCCTCGGCGTGCGCACCTCCATCGACGACTACGGCACCGGCTACAGCTCGCTGGCCTACCTGCGGCGGCTGCCCGCCGACGAGCTCAAGCTCGACCGCAGCCTCACCGCCGACGTCGACGTCGACGAGCGCGCCGCGGCGATCGTCCGGCACACGGTCGCGCTCGCCCACGACCTGGGCCTGAGCCTGGTGGCCGAGGGCGTCGAGGACGTCGCCACCGCCCGCCGCCTGGCGGCGCTGGGCTGCGACGTCGCGCAGGGCTACGCCGTCGCCCGGCCGATGCCGGTCGAGGACCTCCTGCACTGGCTGTCGGCCGAGCGCAGCGGGCTGCTCCGCTCGGTCTGAGCGCCCGCGGGGGTGTGCCGGTCCGCCGGAGCGGGCAGGATGACCGGAGTCGATCAACCCGGAGGTGCATCCCGTGTTCCGCACACAGTCCCGCGGCCAGGTCATCCAGGCCGAGCTCCAGGAGGGGCTGAACCACCTCGGCGTCGCCGTCACCGAGGCCGGCCGAGCCGCCGCGGAGCAGCTCGGCCCGCGGATGGACGCCGCGTTCGAGGCGGCCGGACCGGTGCTCGACGCCGCCCGCGTGGCGGTCGCCCCCAAGGTGGCCGCCGCCGTCGCCGTGGCCGCGCCCGCCGTCGCCTCCGCCCGTGAGGCCCTGACGCCACGGGTGGACGCCGCCCGCGACGCCGCGAGCCCCGTCCTCGAGGCCGCCCGCGAGCGGGTCGACGCCGCCGTCGTGGCGCTGACCCCGCGCGTCGTCGCCGCCCGCGAGGCCGCCGCCCCCACCGTCACCTCGGCGCTGACCGCCGCCGGTGCCGCCGCCGCGAAGGCCGCCGCCGACCTCGCACCGCGCGTCGAGGCCGCCTCGGCCGCGACCCGCAAGGCGTTGGCCAGCGAGGTGGCGCCCCGCGTGGCCGCCGCCCGCGACACCGTCGTCCCCGCGCTGGAGAACGCGCGCGGCACCCTGGTGGCCGGCGTCGGCACCGCGCTGGGCGAGCTGGAGAACCGCCGCGCCGAACTGGTGTCGGGGACCCAGAAGGCGGGCAAGAAGACCAGGCGGAAGACCGCCAGGAAGGCCGCGCACGTGAAGCGGACGGTGGCCGTCGAGCAGGGGTCGCGGCGCTGGCCGTGGCTGCTGGTGGCACTCGCGGTCGGTGCGGCCGCGTTCGCGGTCCTCCGCCGCAGGAAGACGGACCCGTGGACGCCGGCCCCGGCCGGTGACGGGCCCGTGCCGAGCTACCGAGAGGACCCCGTGCCCAGCTCACCGAGCAACGACAACGCCGGCAAGACCGTCTCCGACGCCCAGTTCGTGGCGGGCGACTCCGCGCCCGCCGAGGACGACATGGGCATCCGCGACGCCCAGTTCGTCGCGGGCGACGGCGGGGCCGGCGAGACCGACCCCACGCAGACCGCCCCCGAGCCGTTCACCAGCGGCGGCGGGGCCGACGAGGGCCCGACCGCCGGTCCGGCGGCCGGCCAGGCCTGAGCCGACCCGCACTCCCGCAGACCGCCCCCGCCGCCTCCCGAGGCAGCGGGGGCGGTCCGCGTCCGGGGGTACCGTGGGGATCATGAGCGAGACGGTGACGACCAGTACCTCCGAGCCGTCCCCCACCGGCCCCGCCGGCCGCAAGCTCCTGCGCCTCGAGGTGCGCAACAGCCAGGTGCCGATCGAGCGCAAGCCCGAGTGGATCAAGACCCGGCTCAAGACCGGGCCGGAGTACACCGAGCTCAAGTCGCTGGTCCGCCGCGAGGGCCTGCACACCGTCTGCGAAGAGGCCGGCTGCCCCAACATCTACGAGTGCTGGGAGGACCGGGAGGCCACCTTCCTCATCGGTGGCGACCAGTGCACCCGCCGCTGCGACTTCTGCCAGATCGACACCGGCAAGCCCGCCGACTTCGACGCCGACGAGCCGCGCCGCGTGGCCGAGAGCGTCGCGGCGATGCAGCTGCGCTACGCCACCGTCACCGGCGTCGCCCGCGACGACCTGCCCGACGGCGGTGCGTGGCTCTACGCCGAGACGGTCCGTCAGATCCACGCCGCCGTCCCCGGCTGCGGCGTCGAGCTGCTCATCCCCGACTTCAACGCCGACCCCGCGCAGCTCGCCGAGGTCTTCTCCTCCCGGCCCGAGGTCCTCGCGCACAACGTCGAGACGGTGCCGCGGATCTTCAAGCGCATCCGGCCCGGCTTCCGCTTCGAGCGGTCCCTGTCGGTCATCACCGCCGCCCGCGAGGCCGGGCTGGTCACCAAGTCCAACCTCATCCTCGGGATGGGCGAGGAGCCGCACGAGGTCGTCGAGACCATGCGGGCGCTGCACGACGCCGGCTGCGACCTGCTGACGATCACCCAGTACCTGCGGCCCTCGCCGCGGCACCACCCCGTCGTCCGCTGGGTCAAGCCCGACGAGTTCGTCGGCTTCCAGCAGCAGGCCGAGGAGATCGGCTTCCCGGGCGTCCTCGCCGGGCCGCTGGTGCGCAGCTCCTACCGCGCTGGCCGGCTCTACCAGCAGGCCGTCGAGGCCCGCGGTCTCACCACTCGGGGCTGACCGGCCCGCGGGCTCCCCGGGCCCGGCGCCGCACGCCCCTATCCTGGGGACATGGCACGCAGCAAGCCCACAGACTCCGCTCCCGCCGGCAACGCCGGGCGGGGCCCCGCCGCGGGACGCGGCCGGTCCTCGGGCGCTGGAGCCACCGCGGTCGGCAAGGGCAAGGCCGCCAAGCCCGCGAAGACCGGCAAGGACGGCGAGCCGAAGGTCGGCCGGCTGAAGAAGGTCGGCAACCAGGTCCGCCTGCTCAAGCAGGCCTACTCGCTCACCAGCAAGAACGACCCCAAGCTGCCGTGGCTGATGCTCATCGCCTTCGTGGTGGTGGCCGGCGTCGTCGAGCTGCTGGCGATCCTGTTCGGGGCGCCGTTCCTGTTCCTCCCGATCGCGATCGTCTTCGGCGTGCTGGCCGCGATGATCGTGTTCGGCCGCCGGGCGCAGGGGTCGGCCTACCGTCAGGTCGAGGGTCAGCCCGGCGCCGCCGCGTGGGTGCTCGAGGGCATGCGCGGCGACTGGCGCGTCTCGGCCGGGGTCGCCGGCACCGCCCAGCTGGACTCGGTGCACCGGGTGCTCGGCCGCCCCGGCGTGATCCTGGTCGCCGAGGGCTCCCCCGCCCGGGTCCGCGGCCTGCTCGCGCAGGAGAAGAAGCGGATCGCCCGCGTCGTCGGCGACACCCCCATCTACGACATCACCGTCGGCGACGAGGAGGGGCAGGTGCCCCTGCGCCGGCTCAGCACCCACGTGATGAAGCTGCCGCGCAACCTCTCCGCCGGTGAGGTCAACACCCTCGGCCGGCGCCTGGCGGCCCTCGGCGGCGCGCGTCCCCCGGTCCCCGGCGGTCCGCTGCCCGGCGGCCGGCAGATGACGGTCAGCCAGCGGCAGGTCCGCCGGCGCTGACCTCCGACTCCCCGGCGGAGAGTCGCCACCGGGCCGTCAGCGGCTGATCCCGGGCGGCTGCTCGTCCTCCGGTGAGTACCGGCCCAGCATCGTGTCGACGCCCGTCTCCGCCTCCCGGGCGCTCGGCGTGTAGCCGAGGACGACCGGGAGGAAGTGGTCCGAGCTCAGCACCTGGAGCCGGAGCTCGCTCGCCGCCCGCACGGTCGCCGTCCGGCGGACGCTCCGGAGCAGTGCGATCTCCCCGAAGCCCTCCCCGCGGCCGAGGGCCGCGACGGCGTGCCCGTCGCCGATGACGTCCGCTCGGCCGGACTCGATCAGGTAGTAGCGGTCGCCGGTGTCGCCCTGCTCGAAGACGACGTCGCCCGCGGGCACGGTGAGCGGTTCCAGGCGACGGGCGAGCTGCTCGACGGCGGGCAGGGGCAGCACGCTGAGCATCGGGACCGCCCGCAGCAGGCCGATGTCCCGGTCGCGGACGCCGAGGGACCGGTCCATGCGCCGCAGCCGCCGCCAGGACGCCGCGGCGGCGAGCGGGCACAGCAGGCCGACGGCGACCAGTGCCGGGCGGACGCCGATCTGCTCGACCAGCAGCGCGGCGCCGATCGCCCCGACGCCCATGGCCAGGGCGACCAGGCTCTCCAGCACGCCGAAGACCCGCGCCAGGACGTCGTCGGGGGCGCTCCGGGCGAGCAGCGTGAACCCGCCGACGTCGATCAGCGCGTTCCCGACGCCGACGCAGGCCAGCAGGACCAGCGCCGCCGCCTCCTGCGGGACGACGCCGACCAGCGTGACCGGCAGACCCCACAGCACCACGCCCAGGGCGAACCAGGCACCCAGCCGCCGCGTCCCGACCAGCAGCGACGCCGCCAGCGAGCCGAGGACCGCGCCCGCCCCGATCGCGGCCGTGAGCGTGCCGACTCCCGGCTCGCCGGTGCCGAGAAGGTCGATGGCGACCACCACGGTCAGCACGGTCAGCGCGCCCTTGGTGAACGTCTGCGCCGCGGCGAGGCCCACGATGAGCGCCAGGTCGCGGTTGCCGGCGACGGCCCGCACGCCGTCGACCGCCTCACGCACCAGGTGGATCTCCGTCGAGGCGGACGGCCGCGGGGGTGCGTCGTAGCGCAGCCCGAGCAGGAGGGCGGCCGCCCAGAGGGACGCGCCCGCCGAGACGGCGAACACGACCGTCACACCGGAGAACTGCAGCAGCACCGCGGCCAGGAGCGGCCCGGCCAGCGTGGCCACGGAGTCCAGGAACCCGCGGACCACGTTGGCGCTGGCCAGCTCGTACCCGGTGTGGCACAGCGACGGGAGCAGCGCCGAGTGCGCCGGCCGGAACAGCGTCGCGGCGACCGTCGACACCACGGCCAGCGCGTAGACGATCTGCGGCGGCCCGCCCACGCCGACGACGACCGCGGCGGCGGCGGTGGCGGCGCCGCGCACCGCGGACACCAGGACCAGGACGCGCTCCCGGCGTCCCCGGTCGGCCAGCGGGGACAGCAGCGGGGTCAGCACCGCCGACGGCACCATCCGGAGCAGCCCGACCAGCCCGACGGCCGTCGCCCCGCCGTCCCGGTAGGCCACGATCCCGAGCCCCACGGTGAACGCCCACTCGGCCGTCCACGCCCCGAGGAAGCTCAGCTGGGCCCGGCGGAGGGCGGGGTTGCGGGCGTTGCTGGTGAAGGCGGCTGTGGCGGCGGCGAGCCTGCCGCGCCCGCCCCCGTGCGCCATCCGGCGACGCTACCGCCCTCCGGGCCGTGCGCGGGGGACGGCGGTTCAGAGGCGGTCGAAGGGCGCGGCGTAGCGGAAGGTGCCGCGCCCCTCCGGGCCGCCCAGCCGGCGGGCCTGGAAGTGGGCTCCCCACGCCGGGTCGGGCGGCTCGACGCCCAGTTCCGAGGCGCGCACGAAGCCCGCGCGCGAGTAGAAGGCCGGGTCCCCGAGCAGCGCGACCAGGGACTCCCCCGTGGCCTCGGCGACGGCGACCAGCGCGTGCACCAGCACCGCCCCGATGCCCCTCCCCTGCCGGTCCGGCCGCACGCCGAGCGGCCCCAGCCCGACGGCCGGGACACCGTGCGGCTCGATGCGGCCGCGGGTGCCGACGACGTGGCCGACCACGTCGTCCCCGTCGACGGCGACCAGCGACAGGTGCGGCAGGAAGCCGGCGTCCTCCCGGAGCTCGGCGAGCAGGCGGGCCTCGACGTCGGTGGGGAACGCGGCGCGGTGCAGCGCGTCGACGGCGCCGACGTCGGCCGGCCGCTCGCGCCGGACGATCACCGGTCGTGTACGACGGCGGTGTCGGTGAGGCGGTCGTGCAGCCCGCGGCCGTCGGCGTCCACGACCAGCGCGGGCACGAGCAGCATCAGCAACCCGGTGCGGACGACGGCGCGCCACAGGGCCAGGCGGGCGGCCGGCCGCGGATGGGCCAGCCGCAGGCCGGTCAGCTTCATGCCCGGCGTCTGTCCGGCCACCACGAGGGAGACGACGTAGACCACCGCGAACGACAGCAGGCTCCAGTTGCCCGGCAGGTCCGGCGCGGTGAAGAAGGCCGCGACGACGGCGGAGAGGAACGCGTCGACGAGGAAGGCGACCACCCGCGTGCCGAAGGACGCGAGTGATCCGGGGCCGCTCGAGGGCAGCCCCAGGGAGGCGCCCCGCCGTCGCTCCTGAGAGGGTGGCTGCGCGTCCCCGACCATGCCCACCAGCGTAGGACCTGCCCGCTGCCGCCCCGTCCGACCAGCGGCGACGACGTCCGGCCCGACACGCCGGGGGCGTTGTTACCGCGCTGAAACAGACGGGACACCCCGGGGCAACCCCCCGGCCATAGGTTCGCAGACGGCTGTCCGCCCACTCCCGGAGGATCGATGTTCACCAGTCCCGACGAGGTCGCCGCCTACATCCGCGACAACGACGTCGAGTTCGTCGACGTGCGCTTCTGCGACCTGCCCGGCGTCATGCAGCACTTCACCATCCCGGCGTCGACGTTCGGTGAGGACACCTTCTCCGACGGTCTCGGCTTCGACGGCTCGTCGATCCGCGGCTTCCAGGCGATCAACGAGTCGGACATGCTGCTGCTGCCCGACGCCAACAGCGCCTTCCTCGACCCGTTCCGCAAGCACAAGACGCTGAACGTCAACTTCTTCATCCACGACCCGATCACGCGCGAGGCCTACAGCCGCGACCCGCGCAACGTGGCGAAGAAGGCCGAGGCGTACCTCGCCAGCAGCGGGATCGCCGACACCGCCTACTTCGGGCCGGAGGCGGAGTTCTACATCTTCGACTCCATCCGGCACTCGACCGGCATCAACGAGGGCTACTACCACATCGACTCGGTCGAGGGCTCCTGGAACTCCGGGGCGCTGACCGGCGAGAACGGCGGTCCGAACCTCGGCTACAAGACCCGCGCCAAGGGCGGCTACTTCCCCGTCGAGCCCTTCGACCACTACAGCGACCTGCGCGCCACGATGATGGCCAACCTCGCCGGCGTGGGCCTCGAGCTCGAGCGCGGTCACCACGAGGTCGGCACCGGCGGCCAGGCCGAGATCAACTACAAGTTCGACACGCTGCTGCGTGCCGCCGACAGCCTGATGCTGTTCAAGTACGTCATCAAGAACACGGCCTGGCAGGCGGGCAAGACCGTCACCTTCATGCCCAAGCCCCTCTTCGGTGACAACGGCTCGGGCATGCACTGCCACCAGAGCCTCTGGAAGGACGGGGACCCGCTCTTCCACGCCGAGACCGGTTACGCGGGCCTGTCCGACACCGCCCGCCACTACATCGGCGGCCTGCTGGCCCACGCGCCGTCGCTGCTGGCCTTCACCAACCCGACGGTCAACAGCTTCCACCGCCTGGTGCCCGGCTACGAGGCCCCGATCAACCTCGTCTACTCGGCCCGCAACCGCTCGGCCTGCTGCCGCATCCCGATCTCCGGCGACAACCCGAAGGCCAAGCGCATCGAGTTCCGCGTGCCCGACCCGTCGGCCAACCCCTACCTCGCCTTCTCGGCGATGCTGATGGCCGGCCTCGACGGCATCAAGAACAAGATCGAGCCGCCGGCGCCGGTGGACAAGGACCTCTACGAGCTGCCGCCCGAGGAGGCCCTGGGCATCGAGAAGGTGCCCGCGTCGCTGGACGCCGTCCTCGACCGGCTCGAGGTCGACCACGAGTACCTCATCGACGGCGGGGTGTTCACCCCCGACCTGATCGAGACGTGGATCGAGTACAAGCGGGAGAACGAGATCGACCCGATCCGCCTCCGCCCGCACCCGCACGAGTTCGCGATGTACTACGACATCTGATCCTCCGTAGGCGACAGGGCCGGTGATCTGCGCGAGCAGGTCACCGGCCCTTCTCGTGCTCTCGATCTGCTCTCAGCGCTGATGGTCTTCCGCGCTTGAGCGGGAGCGGAGCACCGCCTCGACGACTGACCTGGTGGCCCCGTCCCGGTCGGCCACAGGCGTCCGTAGGCGTTCAGCGTCGTGGTGGCCGAGCCGTGCCGGAGCCCCTGGTGCCTGCGCTCATCCGTCGAGGGTGATCCCCGCAGGCGAGGCCCGAGGCACGGTCCCTCTCACAGCCGACAGCCGGTCGTGGAGTGGGGATCTCGCATGGTGCTGGACCTTGCCGACAGGACGGACTTCGACAACGCCGACCGCGGCTTCATCGCGGCCCTCGACCCGGGAGTCGTGAAGGACGCCTCCGGTCGCGTCGTCTGGGACATCGACGCCCACACCCGTGCGTCGGCCGGTGACTGCCCGCCGACCGTGAACCCGAGCCTGTGGCGGCAGTTCCAGCTCACCTCCAAGCAGGGGCTGTACGAGGTCACCGACGGCATCTACCAGGTCCGCGGCGCCGACCTGTCGAACATGACGCTGGTCGAGTCCGACTCCGGGGTGATCGTCATCGACCCGCTCATCTCCCAGGAGTGCGCGGCCGCGGCGATCGCCCTCTACCGGGCGCACCGGGGCGACCGCGCGGTCACCGCGGTGATCTACACGCACTCGCACATCGACCACTTCGGCGGGGTCCTCGGCGTCGTCGACCCCGACACCGACGTTCCGATCGTGGCGCCCGAGGGCTTCCTCGAGCACACCGTGTCGGAGAACGTCTACGCCGGGACGGCGATGCTGCGGCGCGGCATGTACCACGCCGGGCCACTCCTGGACGTGGGGCCGACCGGCATGGTCGGTGTCGGACTCGGCCCGGCCGCCTCGACCGGCACGGTCGGCCTGGTCGCCCCCACCGTCGACATCACGGCCACCGGGCAGGAGGCGGTCCTGGACGGTGTCCGGATCGTCTTCCAGCTCACGCCCGGCACCGAGGCGCCGGCCGAGATGAACTTCTCCTTCCCCGACCGCCGCGCGCTGTGCCTGGCCGAGAACGCCACGCACAACCTGCACAACCTGCTCACCCTGCGCGGCGCTGAGGTCCGCGACGCCCGCGGCTGGTCGCGCTACATCGCCGAGGCCATCGAACTGTTCGGCGACGACGCCGAGGTCGCATTCGCCTCCCACCACTGGCCCACCTGGGGCCGGGAGCAGATCGTCCGGTTCCTCACCGAACAGCGCGACCTCTACGCCTACCTGCACGACCAGACCCTGCGCATGCTCAACCAGGGTCTGGTCGGCAGCGAGATCGCCGAACAGATCGAGATGCCCCCGGAGCTGGACCGCGCCTGGCACACCCACGGCTACTACGGCTCGGTCAGCCACAACGTCAAGGCCATCTACCAGCGCTACCTCGGCTGGTACGACGGCAACCCCGCGCACCTGTGGCAGCACCCGCCACAGGCCGCCGCCCAGCGGTACGTCGAGGTCATCGGCGGCGTCGGGGCCACCGTCGACCGGGCACGGGAGTTCCTCGACCGCGGCGACCTCCGCTTCGCCGCGGAACTCGCCTCGCACGCCGTCTTCGCCGACCCCGATCACACCGACGCCCGGACCGTGCTGACCGAGGCGCTCCAGCGGCTCGGCTACGGGTCGGAGTGCGCGACCTGGCGGAACAACTTCCTCACCGGCGCCCTCGAGCTGCAGCACGGCATCGCTCACACGGCGATCACCGCGAGCGCGGGGCTGGCCCCGGCGATGACGATCACCCAGCTCTTCGACGCCCTGGCCATCCGCGTCGACGGGCCGAAGGCGTGGAACGAGCGGTTCGCCCTCACCTGGGAGATCACCGACAGCGGCGAGCGCTACCGGATGGAGCTGAGCAACGGCGCGCTGGTGCACCACCCCACCCGCCAGGACCGCGGCGCCGACCTCACGGTCAGCCTCACCCGCCAGCAATTGCTGGGCCTGCTGGCCGGCGCCGGACACGACGGGGTCGGCATGACCGGCGACAGCAGTGTCCTGCCCAAGCTGCTGTCGATGCTGGACAACCCCGATCCGGACTTCCCGATCGTCACGCCCTGAGACCGGGAAGAGCAGCCGATGGGGCCCGTCCTCGGGGACCTCCTCCCGCTCGCGGTCGGGGTGGCGATCTCGCCGATCCCGATCATCGCGGTCATCCTGATGCTGCTCGCCCCGAAGGCCGGCGGAACGAGCACCGGGTTCCTGCTCGGGTGGCTGGTGGGGATCGCCGGCGCGACGACCGTGTTCCTGCTGCTCGCCGGGACCCTGGACCAGGGCAGCAGCAGTGAGCCCTCCGCGGCGTCGTCGTGGATCAAGCTCGCTCTCGGTGGGCTGCTGCTCCTGCTGGCTGCCGGGCAGTGGCGCTCCCGGCCGAAGCCCGGCGAGGACCCGTCGATGCCGAAGTGGATGACGGCGATCGACCGGTTCACCGCCGGCAAGGCCCTCGGCCTGGGGGTGCTGCTGTCGGCGGTGAACCCGAAGAACCTGCTGATGTGCGTGGCCGCCGGGACGACGATCGCCGGCGGGAGTCTCCCCACCGGCCAGGCCATCGGGTCGGTGGCCGTCTTCACGGTCCTCGCGGCCAGCACGGTCGCGGTGCCCGTGGTCGGCTACGCCGTCGGCCGCAAGCGGATGGCCGGGCCACTGGAGTCGCTGCGGGGCTGGCTGACGACGCACAGCGGAGCCGTCATGGCCACGCTGCTGCTCGTCATCGGCGTCGTCCTGATCGGCAAGGGGCTGGGCGGCCTCGTGTGAGCGGCCGGCCCCGCACGCCGGTGCTGTTCGGCTCGCTGCGCGGCTACCACCTCGGCTGGCTGCGGGCCGACCTGGTGGCCGGGGTGACGGTCTGGGCCGTGCTGGTCCCCGAGTCGCTGGCCTACGCCACCATCGCCGGGGTCCCGCCGGTGGTCGGCCTGTACGCCGCGGTGCCGGCGCTGGTGCTCTACGCCGTCCTCGGGTCCTCGCGGCACCTGGTCGTGGCCTCCATGTCGGCGACCGCGGCACTGTCCGCCGGCATCGTCGGCGACCTGGCCGAGGGCGGCAGCGACCGGTACGTCGCGCTCACCACCGCGCTCGCCGTGGTCACCGGCCTGGTCGGCATCGGCGCCGGACTGGCCCGGATGGGGTTCCTCGCCGCGTTCATCTCCGAGCCGGTCCTCAAGGGCTTCATCGTCGGGCTCGCACTGACGATCATGGTCGGGCAGCTGCCGAAGCTGTTCGGCGTCCCGAAGGGCGAGGGCGACTTCTTCCGGCAGCTCGGCTCCCTGGTCGGCGACCTCGGCGACACCGTCGTCCCGACGCTGCTCGTCGGTGTGGCCAGCCTGCTGCTCGTCCTCCTGCTGCGCCGCTGGCTGCCGCTGGTCCCCGGCTCGCTGGTGGTCGTGCTGCTGGGGATCGCCGCGGTCGCCCTGCTCGACCTCGACGAGGAGGGCGTGGCGATCGTCGGCCCGATCGACGCGGGCCTCCCCCGCCTCGGCCTGCCACACGCCCAGGCCGGCGACTACCTCACCCTGGTCGGCGCGTCGGTCGGCGTGCTGCTCATCGGGTACGCCGAGGGCCTGGGCGCGGCCAAGACCTACGCGGCGAGGGCCGGCTACGACGTCGACCCCAACCGGGAGCTGCTCGGTCTCGGCGCGGCCAACCTGGGCTCCGGGCTGGCCTCGGGCATGGTGGTCAACGGCAGCCTGTCCAAGACCGCGGTCAACGGCGGCGCCGGCGCGAGGACCCAGCTGTCGGGCCTGACCGTCGCCGCACTGACCGTCGTCACCCTGCTCTTCCTCACCGGGCTGTTCGAGCAGCTGCCCGAGGCCACCCTCGCCGCCGTCGTCATCGCGGCCGTCGTCGAGCTCGTCGACGTCCCGGCGCTGCGCCGCCTCTACCGGGTGTGGACGCCGCAGCTGGGCGGCATCTACGGCTGGGCGGCCCGCGCGGACTTCCTCGCCGCCCTCGCCGCGCTGCTCGGCGTCCTCGTCTTCGACACCCTGCCCGGCCTGTTCATCGGGATCGCGGTCTCCCTGGTGCTGCTGCTGTACCGGGCCTCCCGGCCGCATATCGCCCGGCTGGCCCGCGGCTCCGACCCCGACACGTGGCTGGATCTCGACCGCCATCCCGACCTGTCGGCGGATCCGGCGATTCTGGTCCTGCGGGTGGAGTCCGGGCTGTTCTTCGCCAACGCCGACCACGTCCGCGACCACGTCCGCAGCCGCCTGACCGACGACACCCGCGCCGTCGTGCTCGACGCCCAGACCGCCCCGTTCATCGACGTCACCGCTGCCGGCATGCTCACCCAGCTCGCCCACGACCTCGCCCGCGCCCACGTGACCCTGGCCATCGCCCATCCTCTCGGCCAGACCCGCGACGTGCTCCGACGCGCAGCGTCGAGCACCGCAGCCACGCTCAGCGTCCACCCCGACGTCGACGCGGCCGTCAGGGCGACCCGTGCTCACCAGGACGAGCCGACGTCCGCGCCCGGTCATCGCGCTCCGCCGGCGGGCTCACCGGGGGCAGGTGAGACAGCCGGTCGACCCGAGGACTGAACCGTGGTCCTCGACCCGCAGGGTCGACCGCGGTCTGTGCTGTGGGCCCCCGTCTGGACCGGCGGACGGGGCGACGTCACGCAGGGGCGCCGAGCGGCGGGTGCTCGAGCACGCGCGGCTTGTACTCGACCAGCTGGATGCGGCCGTCGAAGGTGCGGTGCTCGATCATCTCGAGGGCGACGTCCGGATAGCCGTCGTAGATGCGTTCTTCGCCCGTGGCCCCGGTGATCACCGGGAAGATCCCGACCCGGAAGCGGTCGACGAGTCCGGCTCGGAGCAGGGACCGGCACAGGCTGAGGCTGCCGATCGTGCTGAGGAGCCCCGAGCCGTTCTCCTTCATGGCGCGGACCGCCTCGACGGCGTCGTCGCGGACGAGTGTGGAGTTGGCCCACGTCAGTGGCTCCTCGAGTGAGGAGGAGAACACCACCTTGGACGCTCGCGTGAGCTCGTCGACCGACGCCTCTTCTTCGGGCCTGAACTCGTCCTGGCCGTCCGGGACCTCGCCGGCGGCGAAGCCCGACATCAGGCGGTAGGTGTTGGCTCCCATCAGGTAGGTGACCTCGGGCTGCTCGCCGAGCCATGCGAGGTACTCCGGGCCCTCGAGGCCCCAGAACCCGGGCCAGCCCTCGCCCGATGCGTAGCCGTCGAGGGAGGTGATGAAGTCGACGAGCAGCTCCGACATGGCCGTGTCCTTTCCTCGGGTGTCACGAGCTCGGACCGGCCTGGAGCCACGAACTCATCGGCCGCCGCATGGCCGGCGTCAGGGCGCGGGAGGCTCGTGCATCACCGGCAGCGGCGAGGTCGTCGTCAGTCGCGACGGGCAGTGCTGGGAGTTCCCCGCCGGCGGGGAACGGGGTCGTGGATCAGTCCGACACGTCGATCCGCTCGTAGGTCAGCTGCAGATCGTCCTCCCAGGGGCCGCCGTCGTGCGACATGGTCCCCTTGGCGTCGAGCCGGCTGCCGTCGCCGGCGATCGTGAGGACCATGCGTTGGGCGAACCCCGCCTCGTCGCGGTGCCACGACACCTCGCCGTCGCCCACCTCGACGGTGTACCGGCGGGAGACGTCCCGTTCGTCGGAGTAGAGCATCGTGAGGGTGCCGGCGGCGTCGTCCGAGCCGATCACCGCCACGGCGCTGGGGATCTCCGGCTCGTCGATCTCGGAGCGCATCAGGACGAAGGCGCCGCCCTCGTGGCGTGCGAACGACGTACGGCCGTGGAAGGTCGTCCCCGGCACGTGCGGATGCGTCGCGGTCGTGCGCCAGGTGCCCAGCACCTGCGCGAGCGGTTCGAGTGCGGGGTTGGGTCGCTGCGCTTCGGGGCCGATCGGTGTCGTCATCCACCGGATGCTCGCAGGCCTCCAAGGCATCCCACCTCCCCGAATCGCCCTGGCGGTGCCAGCCGACGTGACAGGTGGAGCGGGAGGGGCGGCGCCTGTGTTCGTGCACGCGGGGCGCGGGTCACCTCGGGCCGGCGTGCTGCAGCAGTGCAGGCAAGGCGGCAATGTATCTACGACGGAGGCGCGTCCTGGTCTCGTGATCGAGGAGCGCCATGCGGTCCGGGTCGGTGTTGGAGGCGATGTCGGCGAGCTCGACCGCGAGAGCCACCGGATCGGCACGAACCCGCGCGTAGTAGGTCACCCGAGCCTCGTGCGGCCGGAACGTGAGGGCATCGACAGCGGCCAGCACCTGCTCGCTGAAGTGACGTGCGGCGAGCTCCTCCAGCGACACGGCGGTGTCCTCGACGACGTCGTGCAGGTAGGCGACGGTCCGCAGCACCGGGTCGTCGCCCACGCGCCGAGCGACGTCGGCGACGTGTGCCCTGAAGTAGTCGAGTCCTGCCTCGTCGACCTGGCCGTGGTGTGCATGCACAGCCAGTTCGCGTGCTCGCAGCATCGCGGCCTCTGAGGGACTCACGGGCGCCACTCCTCGCGGATTCCAGGTCTCGGATGAGAAGTCGAGGCATCGCGTCGGCTCACGCTCGCCCCCGTGCTCGCTGTTGTCCAGAGCTGTGACCGCAGTGAGCGTGGACGGGTTCGGCGCGAGCTGTCGAAGGGAGAGCGGGCGCCCTCGGCCGGCTCCGTACCGACGCCTGCCGCCCTCACGGACGTCGCTGCGCGGGCCCGCTCTCCATCGGCTCTCAGCAGGTCCGGGCGCGTCGGACCACGGAGGATGCGATTGCCGGCGGACTCGCGGGGGAACACCCTCCCGGCTGCCCGGAGAGGACTGCCGGGCCCGGTCCTCGCTGGAGTCCGCCGTGAGCATCCTGGAGCGCTTCTCCGTCGCACTGGCCGCCTCGGCGGTCGAGCTGCCCGGTCCTGAGCTCGTCCCCGAGCGGCTGGCGCGCACCGCGGCGCAGGTGCTGCCCGTCGACGGCGCCGGCCTGAGCCTGTTCTTCACCTCCGGCCGGCGGCTGCCGCTCGGGGCCAGCGACGACGACGCGGCGGTGGCCGAGCGGCTGCAGTTCACCGTCGGCGAGGGGCCGTGCCTGTCCGCCCACGCGACGGGACGGCCGGTCACCGCGGACGAGGCCACCATCCGGCTGCGCTGGCCGGCGTTCTACGAGGAGCTCAGCGCACGGACCGCGATCCGCGGTGTCATCTCGCTGCCGATGGAGGACGAGTTCCGCGGGTTCGGTGCCCTCGACCTCTACCTGGCCGAGCCCGGCGACGTCCGCGCGGTCAGCCTGGCCGACGCCCTGGACGTCGTCGCCGAGGTCGCGGGGGTGTTCCGGGCGACCAACCGCAGGGCCTCGCCGCAGGCGGACGGGCCGGCGTGGCTGGACGCGCCGTCGGCCGGGCGCCGGTCGCTGGTGTGGCAGGCGATGGGGTTCGTCAACGCCGGCCTCGGGATCAGCAGCGCGGACGCCCTGGAGCTGCTGCGGGCACACGCCTACGGCGAGGGGGTGGACCTCGACGAGGTCGCCGCCCGCGTGGTGGCGCGGGAGCTCCCGCTGGAGGAACTGTCCCTGGACTCCGACGCCCCGCACGGGTGAGCGGTCAGCCGGCGGCCCCGTCCGGCCGCCGGGTCAGCACCGCCTGCTGCCGGTAGCGCGGGATGCTCACCGTCCGGGCAGCCAGCCCCGAGGGCCGCTTCGTGGACTGGGGCAGGCGGAGCACCCGCCGGATCAGCAGGCCCGCCGCGGCCAGCGGATAGGACAGCGGCGTGAGGTCCTCCGCGACGACGGTGAGCCCGGCACCGACCAGCACCTCGTCGACGGCCGCGGCCGAGCGGTACTCCCGGACGTGGGTCTTGTCGAGGACCCAGCCGGCCTGCGGGTTGCGCCGGAAGTACCAGGCGCCGGGCAGCTTCACCGGCGTCTCGACGTAGACGTACCCGCCGGGCCGGGTGATGCGGAGCAGTTCCCGGGCGAAGACGGAGTCGTCGGGGACGTGCTCGATCACGTGGCTCGCGGTCGCGACGTCGAAGGTGCCGTCCTCGACCGGCACGACGCCGTCGGGCGAGGTGAGCACGGTGTGGCCGTGGCTGCGGGCCAGTTCCGCACGCAGGTTCGACACCTCGTAGCCGGTCACCGTCCAGGAGTCCCCGTAGCCGCTGCGGAGCCGGTCCAGCAGCGCGCCCTCGCCGCACCCGACGTCGATCAGCGAGCCGCCGGACCCGTCCAGCACCCGCCGCAGCAGGTGCGGCACGGTCGCCTCGTCGTCGAGTTGCCGGTAGGTCTGCGCGTACGCGTCCCAGTCCATCTGTCCCCTCAGCGTGCGCTCGGGTCCCCCGTCCGGTCAGGTCGGGCAGCCTACTCACGATCACGGCGGCCGGCGGCCGCCGCGGCGACGGTCCCGAGGTCGTTGGCGGCCAGGTGGACCAGCGCCGGCGCCAGCAGGCTGCCGCTGCGCCGGCGCAGCCCGGTGAACAGGACGTCGACCGCGGCGGTGCCGAGGCAGGCGGCGACCAGCCCGGCCCGGCGCGCCGGACCCGTCCCGACGCCGTTGAGCGCGAGGCCCTCGAGCGTCGGCGCGACGTGCCACAGCCCGAACAGCGCCGCGGCCGCGGCGTCCGCCGCCCGCCGGGGCAGCACGCGGTGCAGCGCCGGCGGCAGGACCCCGCGGAAGGCGACCTCCTCCCACAGCACGGTCCCGACCGGGATCCGCACCAGCACCCGCTCCGCCAGTTCCCGCCGGCCCAGCCCGGTGACCCGCGCGTCGGCGAGCAGCGGCCGCAGCGCGGGCAGGGCGAGCGCCGCCGCGTACCCGGCGCCGACCACCGCGGCGCAGGTCCCGCCGTACCGGGCGCCGGAGGCCAGCCGCCGCGGGTCCAGGCCGAGCTCGGACCACGACGTCCCGCGGGCGCGGGCGGCCGCCAGCAGCGCCACGGCGGCCGTGGCGTTCGCGGGCGCGTACGCGCGCCGGGGCAGCCGCGGCACCAGCAGGTCGTTCCACGCCGCGAGCAGCAGCGTCAGTCCCGCGGCCCAGCCGACGTCGGAGCCCCGGGCTGACACGGGACGGTCAGCGCGCGCGGGAGTAGGTCAGCACCGCGGGACCGCCCGGGAAGGTCCGGACGTCGTCCAGGACGAAGCCGATCGGCGCGAACTGCGCCCCGAAGGCGCGGCGGCCGGCACCGGCGACGACCGGGTACTGCTTGACCACCAGCCGGTCGATCTCACCCAGCAGCTGTCCGGCCAGGTGCCCGCCGCCGGCGAGGTAGACGTCGAGCCCGTCCTCGGCCTTGAGGGCGCGCACGGCCGCCAGCGGGTCGTCCCGGACGACGGTGACCTCGGGGCCGGGCGACTCCAGGGTCCGCGAGACCACGACCTGCCGCAGGTGGGAGTAGGGGCTGACGATCCCGGCGGCCAGGGCCGGGTCGTAGGTTCGCCGTCCCATGACGATCGTGTCGAAGCGCCGGTTGGGCGTGCCGTCGATCCCCATCGCGCGGCGCACGTGGGTGGGCAGGGCGTCGGCGTACTCGGCCGCCATCCACTGCGTGAACGGCTCGCCCAGGACGTAGAAGTCCACCTCGTCGTCGGGACCGGCGATGACCCCGTCGATCGAGACCCCGATGTAGTAGACGAGATCGCGCACGCGCGCCACGGTCCCGGCCGCGGGGAGGGCGCGCAACCGGCACCGGGCCGGCGACCTCCGCAGGGAGGCCGCCGGCCCGGTGCGGGACCAGCCAGTGTCAGACGGCCGCGGGCTGCCGCAGGTCGGCGTCGATCCCGCCGGTCTCGGGGGCGACGGGAGCCGACGCGCGGCCCGAGCGGAACCGCTCGAGGTCGAGGATGCCCTCGCGCTTGGCGACGATCGTCGGGACCAGCGCCTGGCCGGCCACGTTCACCGCGGTGCGGCCCATGTCGAGGATCGGGTCGATCGCCAGCAGCAGGCCGACGCCGGCCAGGGGCAGGCCCAGGGTGGACAGCGTGAGCGTCAGCATGACCACCGCGCCGGTCACGCCGGCAGTGGCGGCCGAGCCGACCACGGAGACCAGCGCGATGAGCAGGTAGTCGGTGACCGACAGCGACACGTCGAAGAACTGCGCCACGAAGATCGCCGCGAGCGCCGGGTAGATCGCCGCGCAGCCGTCCATCTTCGTCGTCGCCCCCAGCGGGACGGCGAAGGAGGCGTAGGACCGCGGCACGCCGAGGCTCTGCTCGGTGACCCGCTCGGTCACCGGCAGGGTGCCGATCGAGGAGCGCGACACGAAGGCCAGCTGGATGGCCGGCCACGCACCGGCGAACCACCGCAGCGGCGAGAGGCCGTGCAGGCGCAGCAGCACCGGGTAGACGACGAAGAGCACCAGCGCGAGGCCGGCGTAGACCGAGCCGGCGAAGACGCCCAGCGAGCCGAGGGAGTCCCAGCCGTAGGTGGCCACGGCGTTGCCGATCAGGCCGACGGTGCCCAGCGGGGCCAGGAGGATGACCCACCACAGCACCTTCTGGACGACGGCCAGCGCGGAGCGGACCAGGCCGAGGAACGGCTCGGCCGGCTCGCCGACCTTGAGCACGGCGACGCCGATCGCGACCGAGAGCACGATGAGCTGCAGGACGTTGAACGACAGGGAGCCGTCGGGCGAGCCCTGCAGGCCCAGGACGTTCTGCGGGACCAGGCCGGTGAGGAAGTCCCACCAGGAGCCGGTGGACTCGGGCAACTGCTGGGCGGCGGCGTCGACGGAGCTGTTGCGCCCGGGCTGGGTGAGCAGGCCCAGGCCGATGCCGATGGAGACCGCGATCAGCGCGGTGATCGCGAACCACAGCAGGGTCTGCCCGGCCAGCCGGGCGGCGTTGGAGACCTGCTTGAGGTTGGCGATGCTGACGATCACCGCGGTGACGATCAGCGGCGGGACCAGGACCTTCAGCAGCGTGACGAAGGTGCTGCCGATGGTCTGCAGGGTGCTGGTGAGCCAGTTCGGCGTGCCGTCGGCGACGGGACCGAGGTCGCGGGCCACGAGGCCGAGCGCGACGCCCACGACGAGGGCGAGGAGGACCTGCGCCGCGAACGGGACGCGGCGGAGACGGGCGAACACGAGAGGAGGTGCCTTCCGGGGGTGCTGGAGGAGGGGGACGACGGCGTGCGGCGTCGTCAGCCGGCGGTCGTCACCCGGCCGAAGTCCAGCTCACGGCGCCGCGTGAGCCCCCAGACGTTCTCCACGGAGCAGGTCAATGCGGCCGCGGCGCCGGTGCATCCCGGGTGTGCCCGTTCTCACCCGGCGGCCGGCGTGCGGTGCCCGGCCCCCGGGCACTGCACGGCCCGTCTCAGGGCCGCACCCGGGTGCCGTCGCTGGGCGCCGGGCGCGGCTCGGGGATCCGGACCCCGTCCGTCGGGGGCGGGGTGGTGGCGGCCCGGTGGACGCCCAGGACCACCAGCGCCGTGCCCCCGGCGGCCAGCACCACGCCGGCGAGCAGCAGCACGACCGCGATCCAGGTCAGGCCCGGCACCGGTGCCGCCACCGCGACCTCCGCGGCGACGCCGGCCCCGCCGTCGGCCCGCATGAGGACGAGCGTCCAGTCGCCGTCGGCCGGGCGCCAGTCCAGCTCCCGGGTGCCGGCACCGGCGGCCGAGGCCACCCAGATGCCCGCCTCGCCGGGTGCCGCGGCCGGGGCCTCGCCGGGGACGTCGCGGGTGGTGACGGTGTCGGAGGGGACGCCGTCGCCACCGATCTCGTCCAGCACGGAGTGCCCGACGCCGTCGAGGTAGCTGGCCACGTCGGCGGTGCGGCCGACGCCGACGAACAGCTCGTCGTCCGGACGGACCGGGGTGGCCTGCAGCCGGACGGTGCCCAGCAGGTCGTCGACGACCCAGTCCAGCCCCTCCCCGCCCAGGGCCAGGTCCCCGGTGGTGACGGCGTACCGGTCGCTGCTGACCTCGGCGTCGGCCGACCACAGCAGGCCGTCCTCGCGCTGGGTGGTGTCGGCCCACAGCAGCGCCCCGCCGGCCACCAGCGGCCCCGTGGACACGGCCAGCAGCGCTGCGCCCACGACGACGGCGGTCACGCGACCGGCCGTCCACCGTCCGGGCACCGGGTACGGGCTCGGCGGTGCCGCCGCCGGCCCCGCCGACGTCGCGGTGAGCACCGCCGGGGCGGTCGCGGGCACCGCCGGCCCCGAGCCGGGGTCGGTGCCGCCGAGGTCGAGCCGGAACGGCGGGTAGACGTCGGTGAGCAGGCCGACGTACGCGGCCACGCGCAGGACCCAGCGGTCCATCCCCAGGACGAGGTCGAACAGCGGCTCGGGATAGCGCCCGGTGAACAGCAGCACCAGGGCCGACACGACGACGAGCAGGGGGACCAGCCCGCCGAACGCCCAGCCGTCGTCCCAGCCGTCACCGGCCCAGTCGGTGCTCCACGCCCAGACGCCACCGCCGACGAACAGCGCGACGACGAGGTAGTGCGGCAGCGCGAGCAGCCACTTGACCAGGACCAGGCCCCGCGACATCCGCTCCGGGTAGGTGACGTGGAAGGAGGCCGGGTAGCCCGGGACCTCCGCGAGCGTGAACGGCGGGTACCGGTCGGTGCCCAGCGCGCTGTAGCCGTAGTACTGCACGCGCCAGGTCCAGCGCAGCACCCCGACGGAGAAGTCGAACAGCGACCGCGGGTACCGGCCGGTGACGAGGACGGCGAAGAACGCCGCGACGGTCACGAGCAGCCAGGCCAGCCACAGGAACGCCAGCACGACGACGTGCGGCACCAGCAGCAGCCACTTGAGCAGCCACAGCCAGCGGGAGAGCGGGGCGTCGAGCACGCCGTCCACCCGCACCGGGTGGGACGTCCGGATCTCGGTCACGGGGCTCCCCCTCCCCGCCGCACAGGGCCCGCGACCGGGTCGTCCCGGGTCGCCGGCGGACCTCCCCGACGCTGCTCGCGCCCGCGTCCGCGGGACACCGACCAACGACCCGGGCCCACCGGGACCTCCGCCCCGGCCGCATCCGGGAAGACGGCGCGCCGACGGTGGGTTCCCGCCCGCCCGGTCGGGTGTCACGCTGGGGGCAGCAGGGCTGACCGAGAGGAGGCGGCCGTGACCGTGTCGCGCATCGTGCCGGCTCCGCGCAGCGGCGACGACGTCGTACTGGACGAGGTGCGCGAGCGCCTCGCCGACGTCCACCGCAGCCAGGAGCGGGTCGCCGACCTCCTGGACGCCCTGCTCAGCACGGCTCCCTCCCCCGGCCCGGCCCTCCTCCCCGGCGACCCCGAGCCCTCCCCGGAGGAGCTCGCCGTCTCCGCCGACCGCGACCGCATCGCGCGGGACCTGCACGACCACGTCGTGCAGCAGGTCTATGCCGCGTGCCTGTCCCTGCAGGCGGTGCTGCCGCGGGTGGCCGACCCGGCGGCCCGCCGCCGCATCGCCGAGGTCGTCGAGCAGCTGGACGGGACGGTGCACGACCTGCGGACGACGATCTTCGACCTGCACACCCGCGACGCCGCGGGCGCGGGCCTGCGCCGCCGGCTGCTCGACGTCGTCACGGCGACGGCCGGCTCGCTGTCGTCGACCGTGCGGGTGTCCGGGGTCGTCGACGACCTGGTCACCGGGTCGCTGGCCGCCGACGTCGAGGCGGTCGCGCGCGAGGCGGTGAGCAACTGCGTCCGCCACTCCGGGGGTCGGCAGGTCACCGTCACCCTCGACGTCACCGGCGAGGTGGTGCTCGAGGTGGTCGACGACGGCCGCGGCATCGACCCCCGCGCCGCGCGCAGCGGGCTGCGCGACCTGGCCGAGCGCGCGCAGCGGCGCGGGGGCGGGCTCACCGTCGCCCGCCGGCCCGGTGGCGGCACCTGCCTGCGCTGGTGGGCGCCGCTCGGCTGAGCGCCGGCCTCAGGGCGACTGGACGCCCGTGCGGATCTCGGTCGCGAGCACGGCCGCCTGGGTCCGCCGCTCGAGCCCGAGCTTGGCCAGCAGGTGCGAGACGTGGTTCTTCACGGTCTTCTCGGCGAGGAACATCCGCTGGCCGATCTGCCGGTTGGTCAGGCCCTCCCCGATCAGCTGCAGGACCGTGCGCTCCTGCGCGGACAGCCGGGTCACCGGTCCGGTCGGCTCGACCGTCCGGCGCAGGCGGGCGAAGACCGCCGCCGTCGCCGCCGGGTCCAGCAGCGACCCGCCGGCGGCGACCGTGCGCACGCCCTCGACGAGGTCCCGGCCGAGCACCTGCTTGAGCAGGTAGCCCGACGCGCCGGCGAGGATCGCGTCGACCATCGCCTCGTCGTCGCTGTAGCTGGTCAGCACGACCAGCGCGAGGCCGGGCACGCGCGAGCGCAGCTCACGGCCGATGGTGATGCCGTCCCCGTCGGGCAGCCGGACGTCGATGACGGCGACGTCGGGCCGCAGCGCCGGGACCCGCGCCAGCGCCTCCGCCGCGGTACCGGCCTCGCCCACGACGGTCAGGTCCGGGGCGGCCCCGAGGACGGCGGCCACGCCCCGCCGCACGACCTCGTGGTCGTCGAGCAGGAAGACGGTCGTCGTGCGGGGCCTCCGGTCGGTCTCCACCGGTCGCCTTCCGTCCCCCGCCGCAGCGGCGCCCGGCCACCGGCCCGCCCGGTGGCGTCCCGTGGGTCGCAGGCTAGGCGCCGGAGCCGCCCCGCACACGGGGTCGGAGGTCCCGGGTGTCAGGCGGCGTCGTCGACCGCGTCGTCGACCGCGTCGTCGACGGCCTCGTCCACCGCGTGGTCCGCGGCCGCGGCGTCCTGGAGGCCGACCATGACCTCGTTGGTCTGCAGGGTGACCAGCCAGGCCAGCGCGTGGTCCTCCACCGGCCGGCCGGTGACCTGCGCGATGGCGTCGAGCTGGGCGGCGACCAGCCCGCGGGCGGCCTGGTAGACGTCGGCCGCGGAGACGGCCATGTCGAGCTCGTCGAGCCAGAGCCGGCCGTCGGGCAGCACCCGGACGTCGGTCTGGCTGCCGACGCCGAGGTCGGCGGCGGCGCTGGTCAGGACGGACATGCCGGCGCGCAGCTCGGTCAGACGGCGGGAGCGGCGGTCGGGGGACGACGGCACGGACATGACGTCTCCTCTCGGACGGGCCCGATGAGCTCGGGACGTGCCCTCAGAGTCGGCACCCCGGCGGCCGGGGTGGAGCCCTCCTGGGGCGCCCGCCGACCCCTGTGACGGGAGGGACGAGACGTTGCGTGCCCGACCCGCGCGGCAGGCCCTTCCCCCGGAACGCGCCGACCTGCACGATCCCCCGCCGTGACCAGCCGCCCCGGGTGCACCCGACGACGCCAGCGCTCCAAGCGGAAGGGCGCGAGCAGCGCCGACAGCTCCTGCGACGGCTGCGAGAGCGGCTGCGACGCCATCAGCCTGTTCTCCCTGCTGTGGCTGGCCCTGCCCGCGGCGTTCGCGACCCCGGCCCCGGCCGGCACCCCGTGGGCGGCGCGCGGGGCGGTCCGGCTCGTCGTCGCCTACCGCGAGCGCGTCAGCCCCACCCGGCCGCCGTGCTGCCCGTTCACCCCGACCTGCTCGACCTACGGTCTCGAGGCGCTGCGGACGCACGGCGCCCTGCGCGGGCTGCGGCTGACCCTCGCCCGGCTGCGCCGCTGCCGCCCCGGAGCGGGCGGCAGTGACCCGGTGCCGGCCCTGGCCGGGACTCAGGCCACGACTCAGGCCACGACTCAGGCATAGCCCCACACCTCCTGGGCGACCTCGACGACGAGCGCCAGCTTGGCCACCTGCTCGTCGCGGGTCAGCGCGTTGCCCTCCACGGTCGAGGAGAACCCGCACTGCGGCGAGATCGCCAGCTGCTCGAGCGGGACGTGCCGCGCCGCCTCCTCGATGCGGCGCTTGAGGTCGTCCCTGCTCTCCAGCCCCGGCCGCTTCGTCGTCACCAGGCCCAGCACGACCCGCTTGCCCGGCGGCACGAAGCGCAGCGGCTCGAACCCACCGGAGCGGGCGTCGTCGTACTCGAGGAAGAACCCGTCGACCTCCAGGCCGCCGAACAGCGCCTCGGCGACGAAGTCGTAGCCGCCCTCCGCGACCCACGACGAGCGGAAGTTGCCGCGGCACAGGTGCGTGGTCACGGTCAGCCCCTCGGGACGGCCGGCCAGCGCGGCGTTGATCTGCCGGATGTAGCGCTCGTGCTGGTGCTCGGCGTCGCGGCCCTGGGCGGCGAGCTCGGCCCGCTGGGCGGGGTCGTTGAGGTAGGCCAGGCTGGTGTCGTCGAGCTGCAGGTAGCGGCAGCCCTGCGCGGCGATGCCCTGCACCTGCGAGGCGTAGGCGGCCGACAGCGCGTTCCAGAACGCGTCCTCGTCGGGGTAGACGGCCGGGTCGATCGCCGCCGCGCCACCGCGGTAGTGGACCATCGACGGCGAGGGGATCGTGAGCTTCGCCGTCTGCCGATCGGTGACCAGGCCCTGCAGGTGGGCGAGGTCGCGGCCGAAGATCGGCTCCGGGATGCCCAGGGGACCGTCGACGTGCAACCCGGCCGGGGTGTAGTCCAGCGTCCCGTCGGCGTTCCGGAAGTGGACGACGATGTCCTCGCCGGTCACCCGGCTGATGCCGTCGATGGCGTAGATGAAGTCCATGTGCCACGAGGCCCGGCGGAACTCGCCGTCGGTGGCGGTGCGCAGCCCGATGTCACCCTGCAGCCGGACGACGTCGGCGATCGCCTCGTCCTCGGCACCGCGCAGCTCGGCGTCGTCGATCTCCCCGGCGGCGTGGCGGGCGCGGGCCTCGAGCAGCGACGCGGGACGCAGCAGGCTGCCGACGTGGTCGGCGCGGAACGGCGGGCCGGAGGCATCGGTCATGCCCGCGAGCCTCGCGCAGACCGCCTCCGGACGCGCGTCGGCGGCGGCCCCCCGGAGAGGGCCGCCGCCGACGTGCGGGGGTGCGGCTCGGCTCAGGCGACCGCGGTGATCCGGTCGAGCGCCGGTGCCGGCACCGGCGAGCTCGCGCCCAGGTAGGCGGTGAACGCGTCGAGGTCGATCGACGTCGTGACCGCGCCGGTCCCGTCCCTGAGCACGGTGAACCCGTCCCCGCCGCCGGCGAGGAAGTTGTTCACCGTGACCCGGTAGGTCTCCGACGCCACGACCGGCTCGCCACCGATGGTGACCGAGGCGTCCGGCACCTTGCTGCCGGTGCACGGGTCGGCGCCCGCGGCGGCCGCCGTCCCGCTCGCCGACACCTGGTACGCCACGCCGGCCGAGGCGTAGAGGACCCGGTTCACCTGGAACTGCTGCTCGAGCAGGCAGTTGAGCTGGGCGCCGGTCAGGTCGAGCGTGACCAGGTTGTTGGCGAAGGGCTGGACCGTGAACGCCTCCTCGTAGGTCACCTCACCCGCCAGCAGGTCGGCCCGCACCCCGCCCGGGTTCATGAACGCCGCCACGGCTCCCTCGTCGAGGGTGTCGGCCAGCTGCGCGTCGGCGATGACGTTGCCCAGGGTCGACTCGGCGCCGTCGGCCACCGGCTCCTGCGCCCGGGTCAGGTCGGTGGCCACCGTGCCGACGACCTCGCCGGCGATCGGGCCCAGCGCCGTCCGGTACCGCTGGATCAGGGAGGTCTGCGCCGGGTCCCGCGGCACGTCGCGGGTGACGACGACGTTCTCCGCCGCGGCGGTGAGGACGTCGCCCGAGCGCCGGTCCACCGTCAGGTCGATGTCGGTGACCAGCCGGCCGGCGGAGCTGGCACTCGTGACCAGCTTGCCGTCGATCTCGCAGTTGTAGGCCTGGTGGGTGTGGCCGCTGACGACGACGTCGATGGCGTCGCTCATCCCGGTGGCGATGTCGGTGATCGGCCCGGTGAGCCCGGTGCACCCGTTGACGTCCCAGGAGCCCTGCGCCTGCTGCCCGCCCTCGTGGAGCAGGACGACGATGGTCTCGACGCCCTGGGCCTGCAGCTCCGCGGCGTAGCGGTTGGCCGTCTCCACCTCGTCGGCGAAGTCGAGGCCCGCGACACCCTGCTGGCTGACGATCTGCTCGGTGCCCTCGAGGGTCATGCCGATGAAGCCGATCGGCACGCCCTGCACCCGGTCGATCGCGTAGGGCGCCAGGAGCGGCTCGCCGGTCTCGGTGACGAAGGCGTTGGCCGAGAGGTACTGGAAGTCGGCGCCCTCGTACGGGGTGCCGTCGGCGCACCCGTCGACGGGGTGACAGCCGCCGTTCTGGATCCGCAGCAGCTCGGCCGCGCCCTCGTCGAACTCGTGGTTGCCGACGCTGGCGTAGTCCAGGCCGGCCAGCCCGAGGGCCTCGATGGCGGGCTCGTCGTGGAAGGCGGCCGACAGCAGCGGCGAGGCACCGATGAGGTCACCGGCCGCGACGGTGATGCTGTGGTGCTTGCGCTGCTCGGCGGCCAGCTGCTGCAGCTGGGTGGACAGGAACTCCACGCCGCCGGCGTCGACGGTCGGGGCCGGCAGCGGACCGCTACCGTCCGGGTCCGGGCCGGTCTGGATGCGGCCGCCCGAGCCGGTCGGCTCCTCGAGCTGGCCGTGGAAGTCGTTGAGGGCGAGGAGCTGGACGTCGACCGGCTTCGGGCCGTTCGGGGCCGCGCCGGCGGGTGCCAGGGCGGCCCCGACGACCAGGCCGGTCATCGTCGTCGTCACGGCCGCGGCCACGGTCGCGCGGCGCAGGACTGAGGGGCTCATGCAGGACTCCGGTGGTCGTGCGGCGGGGACGCCGGCCATCGCACCCGCGTCCGGTGACGCGAGTGTGACGGACCGGCACACCCCGGGCACGCCGGGGAGGCTCCTCAGCCGCTCGGCCGACGGCTCCACGGCCGCACGCCCGACTCCCCCGACACCAGCCGCTCGGCGGCCGCGTAGACCAGCAGGCCGGGGACGACGAGCAGCGACGGCGGCAGCACCAGCGGCGCGGCAAGCACCGAGATCGCCAGGACACCCGGGGCGCTGAACACCCAGCCGGGCCGCCGCTCGGGATCGGTCAGCGCGCCCCAGCGGACGCCGGCCCACATGAGCCAGCGCAGCAGGACGGGCACGCCGGCCTCCCGCATCACCCGGCGGAAGACGCCGTCGGCCTGCCGGGAGGTGACCACCCCGGTGCGGATGCCGACGGTGCACAGCCAGTCGTGCAGCACCGCGGCCAGGGTGTAGCGCCCCGACCGCGGCACCAGCCACAGCACCGGCCGCGGCACGCTGGCCAGGTCGGTGACGAAGCCCGCGGGGACGACGAAGCGGTCCCGCTCCCCCACGTAGGTCAGCGGCTCGACGAGCGTCCAGCCGTCGGCGCCGGCGGTGCGCAGCACCGCCGACGCCGGCTCGAACGGCACGTCAGAGCCGCGGCCGGGCCGCGCCCTCGGCGCGGGCACCCGGACGGCGCGCGGCGAACGGCGTGGCGATGTCCTCGAGCGACTTGCCCTCCGCGTCGATGCCGAGCACCGCGGCCACGATCCCGCCGAGGACCATCACGGCCGCCCCGAGGAGGTAACCCCAGAACAGCCGGATCGGCTCCGAGCCGTCGCCGATCAGCGAGCCGTAGACGACCGGCCCGAGCGCGCCGAAGCACTGGGCGATGGCGAAGAAGACGGCGATCGCCTTGGCCCGGACCTCCATCGGGAAGATCTCGCTGACGGTCAGGTACGCCGAGCTGGCGCCGGCCGAGGCGAAGAAGAAGATGACCGACCAGGCGATGGTCTGCGTGTAGGCGTTGAGCACGTCGGCCTGGAAGAGCACCGCGGTGACCGCCAGCAGGACGCCGGACAGGATGTAGGTGCCGGCGATCATCTTCTTGCGGCCGACGGTGTCGAACAGGTGCCCGAGCACGAACGGCCCGGCCAGGTTGCCCACGGCGAAGGCGATGAGGAACAGCGGCGCGTCGCCGGAGTCCACGTCGTAGTAGGTGCCCAGCACCAGCACGTAGGTGAAGAAGATCGCGTTGTAGAGGAACGACTGGGTGATCATCAGCGTCGCGCCGTAGACCGCCCGCGCGGGGTACTCCTTGAACAGCACCCGGGTCAGCGCCGCGTAGCCGATGTCCGGCGTCGGCTTGAGCTCGATCGCCCGGCTCTCGTCGACCGGCTCCAGCGTGCGGCCGCCGTGCTCGACCTCGTGCTCGATGTAGGCGATGGTCCCCTCGGCCTCCTCCTCGCGGCCGTGCATGACCTGCCAGCGCGGGCTCTCCGGCAGGTGCCGCCGGACCAGGAGGATGACCAGGCCCAGCACCGGGCCGATGAGGAACGCGATCCGCCAGCCCACGCTGGGCTCGAAGGCGTTGAGCAGGATGAACGTGCCCAGGGTGCCGAGGACCGCGCCGCCCCAGTAGGTGCCGCTCACCATGATGTCGACCCGGCCGCGGTACTTCGCCGGGATGAGCTCGTCGATGGCGGAGTGGATGGCGGCGTACTCCCCGCCGATGCCCATGCCGGCGATGAACCGGGTGACGTAGAGGAAGGCCACCCAGCCCGGCCCGTTGCCGAGGGTGAGGGCGGTCAGGCCGCTGCCGATCAGGTAGACGGCGAGCGTGATCATGAACAGCTTGCGGCGGCCCAGCTTGTCCGACAGCCGGCCGAAGAACAGCGCGCCGACGACCTCGCCGAGCAGGTAGACGGTCGCGATCAGCCCGACCTCGGTCCCCGAGAGCCCGAGCGTCTCGGGCTCGGTCAGGCGGTCGACGACGGCGCCGGCGACGGTGATCTCCAGCCCGTCGAGGATCCAGGCCGTGCCCAGCGCGGCCACCATCCGGGTGTGGAACGGCGACCAGGGCAACCGGTCGATCCGTGCCGGGATGAGGCTGCGGATCACTCCCGGCGCTTCGGCCGGCTTCGACAGGCTCGTCATCGAGCACCTCCAGTTCGGGAACCGCGGCGCGCCGTACCCCGTTGGACACTGGTTGACGCGCGCAACGGCGACGTCCACCGATCGGTCGACACGGGACCGCCTGTGCGGCACTCCATCGCGCGCGGTGCATCGAACCCGCGGTCGCTGGGCATGGCCCGGACCATGCGCCTGCCCGAGCCACGGGGCCCCCTCTCCGCCGCCCTCCGCGACGACCTGCCCGCCGGGTCGGTCTCCCCCGCCACCGTCGACCTGGCCCGCACCACCGCCGCGGACAGCCCCGACCCGCTGCACGACGACGACCTGCAGCTGGCGCTGGCGCTCTGCTACGAGCTGCACTACCGCGGGTTCGACGGCGTCGACGACGCGCTCGAGTGGGACCCCGACCTGCTCACGCTGCGCGCGCACCTGGAGCGCCGGCACCTCGCGGCACTGCGCGAGCTCACCGGCCCGGTCGCCGTCAGCGGGGAGCCGGTGGACCAGCAGCTGACCGCGCTGATCGCCGCCGACGACGGCCCGTCGCTGTCGAGCTTCATGGCCAAGCGCGGCACCGCGGAGCAGTGGCGCGAGTACCTGACCCTGCGGTCGGTCTACCACCTCAAGGAGGCCGACCCGCACACCTTCGCCATCCCCCGGCTCTCCGGCCGCGCCAAGGCCGCGATGGTCGAGATCCAGGCCGACGAGTACGGCGGCGGTGCGCCCGAGCGCATGCACAGCGAGCTGTTCGCCGGGATGATGCGCGACCTCGGCCTCGACGCCGGCTACGGCGCCCTGTGGGACGACGCCCCGGCCGTCGCCTTCACCTCCGTCAACACCATGTCGCTGTTCGGCCTGCACCGGCGCTGGCGGGCCGCGGCGCTGGGGCACCTCGCCTGCGTGGAGATGACCTCCTCGGAGCCCAGCCGCCGCTACTCCGCCGGGCTGCGCCGGCTCGGCCACGACGCGACGACGACGGTCTTCTACGACGAGCACGTCGAGGCCGACGCCGTCCACGAGCAGATCGCCTCGGTCGACATGTGCGGCTCCCTGGTGGCCGAGGACCCCTCCCTCGCCGCGGACGTGCTCTTCGGCGCCGCCTGCTCCCTGGCCCTCGACGGGCTGGCCGCGCACCACCTGCTCGGCGCGTGGGAGGCCGGCCGCTCGGCCCTGCGCGGGAGGCGGGCGCTCGCGGCCTGAGTCGCGATCGGGTCTCGCGTTCTGCGCCGGATCCGTTCCGGCTGCAGTCCGCGACACCGCTGCCGAACCTCTGGGCGCGAGGACCGCCGAACAGCGCGCGGTCCCCCGACCCCGGAGGACGACCATGTGGCGGCGCACCGACCAGGACCCGTCCGCGACGCAGGACACCGCGGCGATGCCGCGCGACGTCGAGACCCTCGAGAAGGTCGTGGAGGTCCTCGACGAGGGCGTGGCCACGGTGCTCGACGCCCACGTCGCCGTCGTCCGCACGATCCGGGAGACCTGCGGCCTCGGGTACGGCGCCGTGTGGCTGCCCGACGGCGAGGGCGCGTTCCGGCTCGCCTGGGAGGGCGGCCCCCTCACGCCCGCGATGACCGCGACGTGGCCGGGCGACGGCCGGCTGACCGAGGCCGCGGGCCTGGGCGGGCGCGCGCTGCGCGAGCGCCGGACGGTGCACATGGACACCGCCCCGGCCGGTCGCGGCCAGTGCGTCCGCTGGGAGACCGCCTGGTCGGCCGGGGCCCGCGACGGCTGCTTCGTCCCCGCCGTCGACGACGGCCGCGTCACCGCCGTCCTCGAGTTCCACAGCGCCACGCCGCTGCCGTTCTTCGGCGTCCGCGAGGAGAAGTGGCGCACCATCACCCGCCTGCTCAACCACGCCCGCCGCGCGGCGCTGGCCACCTCGGCGCTGCGCGCGACCCTCGACGACCGCGCGGCCGTGACCACCGTCGTCACGAGGGTCGGCGAGGCCACCGACGAGGCCTCGGCCCTGCGGACGGCGCTGGAGACCGTGCGCACGGCCTTCGGCTGGGCCTACGGCTCCTACTGGGCGCTCGACGAGACCGAGAACGTGCTGCGCTTCCAGACCGAGTCCGGCTCGGCCGGCGAGGAGTTCCGCACGGTCACCCTCGCGGCCAGCTTCGCCGAGGGCGTCGGGCTCTCGGGCCGGGCGTGGCAGCGCCGCGACCTGGTGTTCGTCCGCGACCTGGCCGAGGTCACCGACTGCGTGCGCCGCCCCGCCGCCCAGCGGGCCGGCGTGAAGTCCGGCGTCTGCTTCCCGGTCACCGTGGGCGGCCGGGTCATCGGCACGATGGACTTCTTCGTCACCGAGACCATCGACCTGTCCGACTCGCGGGCCGACGCGCTGCGCAACGTGCAGCAGCTGGTCAGCCAGCGCCTGGACACCCTGCGCCGCGCCTCGGCCGACGCCGAGCGCTCCCGCGAGCTGCTCGACAGCGTCGACCGGCTGCGCGAGGCCGCCGACGCCGCCGGCCAGGTGGCCGAGAACGCCGTCGCCCAGGCCTCCACGATGACCGCCGAGGTCGCCGCCCTGACCGAGGCCTCGACGTCGATCGGCGAGGTCATCCGGATCATCTCCGGCATCGCCGACCAGACGAACCTGCTCGCGCTCAACGCCACGATCGAGGCGGCGCGGGCCGGCGAGCTCGGCCGCGGCTTCGCCGTCGTCGCCAGCGAGGTCAAGGACCTGGCCCGGGAGACCGCGGCGGCCACCCAGCGGGTGTCGGACCAGATCGCCGGCATCCAGGCCAGCAGTGACCAGGTCACCGCCGGCATCCACGCCACCAGCGAGGTGATCGGCCAGCTCGACGCCGTGCAGGCGCGGATCACCGACGTGCTCGAGGACCAGGTCCGGATGGCGCGGTCCATCCAGGACGCCGCCTGAGCACGAACACAGACAGCGGTGGCACGGGCCGGGCACGGGGCCGGCCCGTGCCGCCGCACCCCTCTCAGTCGGTGTCGGGCCGGCGGGCCTGACGCAGGATGGCCGCGGCCGGCCGGGGCCGGCTCGGCGCGCTCGGCGCGGAGAACCCCGAGCGCTTGTGGCTGCCGTCGCAGAAGGGCTTGATGCCGGACTTGCCGCACCGGCACAGGGCGACCGTCTTCCGGCCGGGGTCGATCTCGGCGCCGTCCTGGTCGACCAGCCGGAAGTCCCCGCGCACGATCAGCGGCCCGTCGCGGTAGGGCGTGATGGTCGCCGCCCCCTCGGCGGGCAGGTCGGCGGGCAGGTCGGCGTCGGGGAGGTCGTCGGCGGCGGCTGAGCTCACTCCCCCAGCGTGCCCCGCGCGCGCCACCGGCACACCCGGCGGGTCACCCGGCCGGCTGGCCGTAGAAGACCTGCTCGACGACGCCGCGGGCGTGCCGGGTGGTGCGCCGGTAGTCGTCGAGGAACTGCCCGGGGTCGACGTCGGCGCCGTGGCCGCTGGCCCGCGCGACGCCGGCCAGCTCCAGCCCGGGCCGCGGCAGCTGGTCGCCGGGGCGCCCGCGGACGAGGAAGACGGCGTTGCGGGCGCGGCTGGCCAGCTCCCACGCGTCGCGCAGCGCCCCGGCCTGCTCCGCGCCCAGCAGCTCGGCGGCGGGCAGCTCGGTGAGCGCGTCGACGGTGGAGGGCGTCCGCAGCGCCGGCACCGCGGCGGCGTGCTGCAGCTGCAGGAGCTGCACGGTCCACTCGACGTCGGCCAGGCCGCCGCGGCCGAGCTTGGTGTGGGTGGCCGGGTCGGCACCGCGCGGCAGCCGCTCGCGCTCGACGCGGGCCTTGATGCGGCGGATCTCGGCGACCTGCTCGGCCGACAGGCCCGCCTCCGGGTAGCGCAGCGGGTCGACCAGCTCCATGAACGCCGCGCCCAGCTCCGGGCTGCCGGCCACCGGCGCCGCGCGCAGCAGCGCCTGCACCTCCCACACCGACACCCAGCGCTCGTAGTACTCGCGGAAGGCGTCGAGGCTGCGGACCAGCGCGCCCTGGCGACCCTCGGGCCGCAGGTCGGCGTCGACCTCGAAGGCGGGGTCGGGCGCGGGCTCGCCGAGCAGCCGGCGCAGCGTGTGGGCGACCGCGTTCGCCGCCTGCGTCGCCCGGCCCTCCTCGGCGCCCGCCCGCGGGCGGTGGACGAAGAGGACGTCGGCGTCGGAGCCGTAGCCCATCTCCCCGCCGCCGAGCCGGCCCATGCCGATGACGGCGAGCTCCATGGGCACGTCGGCGGGGGCGGTGCCGGTCTCCCGCGCCCACGCCCGGACGGCGACGTCGAGCCCGGCCTGCAGCGTGGCCACGGCGACGTCGGTGAGCGCCTGCCCGACCCGGACGACGTCGAGGCGGCCGAGCAGGTCGGCCGAGGCGATCCGCAGCAGCTCCTGGCGGCGCAGCCCGCGGATCACGCGGATGCCGGCCTGCGGGTCGGGCGCGCGCCCGGCCGCGGCGCGCCAGGCCCCGGCCAACGAGGCGGCGCCGCGCGGCTCGAGCTCGTCGTCGTCGGCGAGGATGCGCAGCGCCTCGGGGGTGCGGGTGATCAGCGCGGCCACGTACCGGCTGGAGCCGAGCAGCCGGGCCAGCCGCTCGGCCACCTGGCCCTCGTCGCGCAGCAGCCGCAGGTACCACTGGTTGCCGCCGAGCGCCTCGCTCACCTGCCGGTAGGCCAGCAGGCCGGCGTCGGGGTCGGCGCAGTCGGCGAGGGTCTGCAGCACCACCGGCAGCAGGTAGCGCTGCATCGACGCCGACCGCGACACCCCGCCGGTGAGCGCGCCCATGTGCCGCAGCGCGCCCTGCGGGTCGCCGAACCCGAGCGCGCGCAGCCAGTCGCCGGCGGCCTTGCTGCCCAGCTGCGCGGCCTCGGCCGGCACCTTGGCCACCGCCGACAGCAGCGGCCGGTAGAAGAGCTTCTCGTGCAGCCGGCGCACCTCGCGGGTGTGCAGGTTCAGCTCGGCGCGCAGCACGTCGACGGCGGTGCCGCGGGCGTCGGGCTTGTAGCCCATCGAGCGGGCCAGCCAGCGCAGCTGCTGCTCGTCGGTGGGCAGCAGGTGGGTGCGCCGCAGCCGCAGCAGCTGCAGCCGGTGCTCGACGGTGCGCAGGAAGCGGTAGGAGGCGATGAGGGTGTCGGCGTCGTCGCGGCCGACGTAGCCGCCGGCCCGCAGCGCGGTCAGCGCCGGGAGCGTGCCGCCCACCCGCAGCCGGACGTCGACCCGCCCGTGCACGAGCTGCAGCAGCTGGACGGCGAACTCGACGTCGCGCAGGCCGCCGCGGCCCAGCTTGAGCTCCCGGTCGGCCTGCCCCGGCGGGATGTTGTCCTCCACCCGCCGCCGCATGGCCTGCACCTCGGCGACGAAGCCCGGCCGGTCGCCGGCCTGCCACACCATCGGGAACAGCTCGTCGACGTAGGACCGCCCGAGGTCGGGGTCGCCGGCCACCGGGCGCATCTTCAGCAGCGCCTGGAACTCCCAGGTGCTCGCCCACTGGCGGTAGTAGGCGGCGTGGTTGGCCAGCGTGCGCACCAGGGCGCCGGCCTTGCCCTCGGGGCGCAGCGCCGCGTCGACCTCCCACGCCGCCTCGCGGCAGATCCGCATGAGCGCGGCGGCCACCCGGGTGGCGCTCTGCAGCGCCGGCGCCTCGGGGTCGCTGGGGTCGACCGGCTCGGCGACGAACACGACGTCGACGTCGCTGACGTAGTTGAGCTCGCGGCCGCCGGTCTTGCCGAGCGCGATGACCGCCAGCCGGCAGGCCGCCGCGGTGTCGGGTTGCTCGGCGACGGCGAGCGCGAGCCCGGCGGTGAGCACCGCGGCGGCGACGTCGGCGAGCTCGGCGGCGACGTCCTCGGCCGACAGGCCCTCGCCGAGGTCGCGCCCCGCCAGGCTCAGCACCGCCCGCCGGTAGGCCAGCCGGAGCGCGGCGACCCGCTGCGGGGAGGCGTCGGGCGCCGCCTTCCCGAGCCGGACGCCCCACGGCGGGTCGTCGGGGTCGGCGCCGACGGCGGCCAGCATGTCCCGCTCGAGCGCGTAGGCGGCCGGGCGCACCTGGCCGCGGTCCTCGTCGTCGAGGACCGTCCAGTCCCCGGGGTGGGCGGCGAGGTGGTCGGCCAGGCCCGCGCTGGCCCCGAGCACCGCGAGCAGCCGGCTGCGCAGCGCCGCGGAGCCGCGCAGCCGGGCGAGCAGGGCCGCGGCGGCGGCGCCGTCGGGGTCGGCGGCGTCGAGGGCCTCGACCAGGCGGGACAGCGAGCGGACGGCGAGGTCGGGGTCGCCGGCGCGGGCCAGCGCGGAGACGACCGGCGCGGCCTCGGGGTCGGCCGGCTCGTTGCGGTCGAGGTCCCACAGCCCCAGGGCGGGGTCGGACAGCAGCAGGGCGGCCTTCTCGCCGTCCTCGAAGCCGAAGCGGGCCAGCCGCACGACCGCGCGGCGGGGCACCTCCCGAGCGGTGGTCACCGGGTCAGACCGCGGCGCCGCGGGCCGCGCGCACCAGGTCGGCGAAGCGGGCGGCGAACGGCGCCCAGACCTCCTCGAGGTCGGGGTGCACGGCGGCGGCGCGCTCGGCCACGGTCGCGGCGTCGAACGGGGTGGAGGCGACACCCTCGGGGTCGCTGTCGGCCCAGCGCCGCACGATCTCCGGCGTCGTCTCGACGTGGAACTGCAGCCCGTAGGCCGCGCGGCCGACGCGGAAGGCCTGGTGGGCGTAGCGCACGCCGCTGGCCAGCAGGGTGGCGCCGGCGGGCAGCTCGCTGATCTCGTCGTGGTGCCACTGCACGACGTCGGGGCTCAGCGGCACCGCGGCGAACAGCGGGTCGGTCTCGGCGGCGTCGCGCCGCGCGACCAGCGCGGCGCCGACCTCGGGCCCGTCGGCGCCGACCCGCACCCGGCCGCCGCCGGCCTGCGCCATCAGCTGCGCGGCGAGGCAGACGCCCAGCGCCGGGGCGCCGTCGGCCAGGGCGCGGGCGAGCAGCGCGCGCACCGGACCCAGGCCGCTGACCGCGTCGTCGTCGAGGCTGGACTGCGGGCCGCCGGTGACCAGCAGCCCGTCGTACCCGGACAGGTCGGCGGGGACGTCGTCGCCGGCGTCGAGGTGCCGCTCGTCGAGGTCGAGGCCGGCGGCGCGCAGCCACTCCCCCAGACGGGCGGGCGGGGCGGTGTCGCTGGGCACGACGACGAGCAGGCGGGGGCGGTCCGGCACGTGTCCGAGCCTAGTTCCGCCTCACCGCCCTGCCCGGCAGGACCGCTCCGGGGGTGTTCTCCGTGCTCCTGCGGTCCTGCAGGACCGCAGGAGCACGAGGAACACCGTCAGAGCGGTGCGCGCCGGCCCCTACAGCCCCGGCAGGTAGCGCTTGAGCTCGAAGGGCGTCACGTTCTGCCGGTAGGAGTTGAACTCCTCCCACTTGTTGCGGAGGAAGAACTCGAACACGTGCTCGCCGAGGGTCTCGGCCACGAGCTCGCTGCCCTGCATCGCGGTCAGCGCCTCGCCGAGGGAGACCGGCAGGTCCTCGTAGCCGGCCGCGCGCCGCTCGGTGTCGGTGAGCGACCAGACGTCGTCCTCGGCCTCCGGCGGCAGCTCGTAGCCCTTCTCGATGCCCCGCAGACCGGCGGCCAGCAGGACGGCGAAGGTGAGGTAGGGGTTGCACGCGGAGTCCGGCGAGCGGACCTCGACCCGCGCCGACTGGCCCTTGTTCGGCTTGTACGAGGGCAGCCGCACCAGCGCCGAGCGGTTGGCCCGGCCCCACGTGGCCGCCGTCGGCGCCTCGGTGCCGGCCAGCAGCCGCCGGTAGGAGTTGACCGTCTGGTTGGTGACGGCGGTGAACTCGCGGGCGTGGGTGAGCAGGCCCGCGATGAACTGGCGCCCGGTGGTCGACAGCCGGATCGGGTCGGCCGGGTCGTGGAAGGCGTTGCGGTCGCCCTCGAACAGCGACACGTGCGTGTGCATCGCCGAGCCGGCCAGCTCGGTGAACGGCTTGGGCATGAACGTGGCGTGCACGCCCTGGGCGAGGGCGACCTCCCGGACCACGTGCCGCAGCGTCATCACGTTGTCGGCCATCGACAGCGCGTCGGCGTAGCGCAGGTCGATCTCCTGCTGGCCGGGCGCGACCTCGTGGTGGCTGAACTCGACCGAGATGCCCATCGCCTCGAGCGCGAAGACCGCCTCGCGGCGGAAGTCGTGCGCCACGTTGTGCGTGGACAGGTCGAAGTAGCCGCCGTTGTCGGCGGGCTCGGGCGGGCGGCCGTCGGTCGGGAGGTCCTTGAGCAGGAAGAACTCGACCTCGGGGTGGGTGTAGAAGGTGAACCCCATGTCGGCGGCCTTGCCGAGCGCCCGGCGCAGCACGTGCCGCGGGTCGGCCCACGACGGCGACCCGTCGGGCAGCGTGATGTCGCAGAACATCCGGGCGGTGTCGCTGGCCTGGCCCTTCGACGCCGGCATCACCTGGAAGGTGGCCGGGTCGGGCTTGGCGAGCATGTCCGACTCGTAGACGCGCGCGAAGCCCTCGATCGCCGAGCCGTCGAAGCCGATGCCCTCGGCGAAGGCCGCCTCGATCTCGGCCGGCGCGACGGCGACCGCCTTGAGGTAGCCGGAGACGTCGGTGAACCACAGCCGCACGAAGCGGATGTCGCGTTCCTCCAGGGTGCGCAGGACGAACTCCTGCTGTCGGTCCATGCTGGCCATGATCGGGTCCGCTCGTTTCCGGGTCGTGTCGTCGGTGCACAGCCTGCCCGGTCGGGGCAGGCCGCACACCGGCAGCCGGCACCGTGTCGCGGTCGCCGGTCAGACGACGAGCGACTCCAGGGGCGCGTCCGGATCGGCGAGCGCGGCGGCCGGGACGCGCTGACGGCTGCGGACGAGCGCCTGCAGCGGCGCGGTGACGTCCCAGACGTCGACGTTCATCGCCGCGGTGACGTGACCGTCGGACGTCCAGAAGGCGATGAAACCGCCGTCCTCCGGGTCGCCGCGGCAGACGACCGTGTCCCCGGGTCCGCTCAGCCCGGAGTACTCCATCCCCAGGTCGTACTGGTCGGTGAAGAAGTAGGGCACGCGGTCGTACGTGACGTCCTGCCCGAGCATCGAGCGCGCCGCGGCCGGCCCGCCGTGCAGCGCGTTGGCCCAGTGCTCCACGCGCAGGTGCCGGCCGTAGAGCAGGGAGAAGGACGCCGCGACGTCGCCGGCCGCGAACACACCCGGCGCGGAGGCCCGCAGGGCGTGGTCGGTGACCACCCCGTTGTCGACCTCGAGCCCCGCCGACGCCGCCAGCTGCGTGTGCGGGACGGCGCCGATGCCCACGACCACCAGGTCCGCGGGCAGCCCCACGTCCCGGTCGGTCACCACCGCGGTGACCCGGCCGCCGGCGCCCCGGATCTCCCGCACGGTCGTCCCGGTGAGCAGGTCGACGCCGTGCTGCCGGTGCAGGCGGGCGAAGACCTCGCCCATCCGCTGCCCCAGCACCGCGTGCAGCGGCGTCGGCTGCGGCTCGACGACGGTGACCGCGTTGCCGCGGGAACGGGCGGCCGCCGCCACCTCCAGCCCGATCCACCCCCCACCCACGACCACGAGCTGCCGTCCGCCGTCGGCGAGGTCGGCCCTCAGCCGGTCGGCGTCGGCCAGGGTCCGCAGGTACCGGACGCCGTCCAGGTCGGCCCCGCGGACGGGCAGCCGCCGGGCCGACGCCCCGGTGGCGAGCAGCAGCCGGTCGTAGGCCATCTCCTCCCCCGTCGCCAGCTCGACGCGGCGCGCGGCGACGTCGAGGCCGACGGCGGCCACGCCGGTCCGGAGCTCGACGTCGTTCGCCTCGTACCAGCCGGGCTCGTGCACGCGGGCGCTCTCCCGCTCCGCGCTGCCGAGCAGGTACCCCTTCGACAGCGGTGGCCGCTCGTAGGGCAGCTCCGGTTCTCCGGCGACCAGCACCACCCGGCCGTCGAAGCCCTCCGCGCGCAGGGTCTCGGCCGCCTTGGCGCCGGCCAGACCCCCACCGACCAGGACGATCGTCTCCACGGCTCCTCCTCCCGGGTCCGGGTCCCGGCGTCAGGCCGCGGTCCGGGCGAGGGAGAGGAACTCCCCGCGGGACCGGGCGTCGTCGCGCAGCACGCCGCGCAGGGCCGAGGTGGTGGTGCGGGCGCCCGCTGCCCGGACGCCCCGCAGCGACATGCACAGGTGCTCCGCCTCGATGACCACCCCGACGCCGCGCGGGGCCAGGTGCTCCTGGAGCCAGTCGGCGACCTGCTGGGTCAGCCGCTCCTGCACCTGCAGGTCCCGGGCGAGGAGGTCCAGCACGCGGGCGAGCTTCGACAGCCCGAGGATCCGGTCGCCGGGCAGGTAGCCGACGTGCGCCACCCCGGCGAAGGGCAGGAGGTGGTGCTCGCACAGCGACCGGACGGGCAGCGCGGTCGCGAGGACCAGCTCGTCGTACCCCTCGTCGTTCGGGAAGGTCGTCAGGTCGAACGACGGGCCGGTGAGCATCTCGGCGAAAGAGTCGACGACCCGCCTCGGTGTCCCGGCCAGGTGCGGTGAGGCCGGGTCGCGGCCCAGGGCGGACAGGAGGTCGGCGACGGCCCGCTCGGCCGCGGGGACGTCGATGGTCCCGCCCTCGCGGACCACCCGCAGCGGTGCCGGCCGCTGCTCCGTCGTGCCGGCCCCCGGCCGGAGTGTGCTGCTGTCCGCGAGCGTCATGGCGCTCTCCTTCTAGAACCAATGATGGTTAGAAGTAGAGACCCGGGCCACACCGCTGTCAACCGGTTCGCGCTCCGCGACCGGACCGATCGAGCCGGACGCAGCAGGCACCCGGGTCCGGCTGCAGCGACGCGGTCAGGCCGGCCTCCCCGACGCCGTCGAGGACCCCCTCGACCAGGCGCAGGTTCATGCCGCAGACCAGCTCGGGATGCGCCCGGGCGAGGACGTGGAAGGGGCAGTTGGCCAGCACGACCTCACCGTCCGCCTCCCGCGGCTCGAAGCCGTGCCGCTCCAGTACGCGCAGCGCCCCCTCCGGGCCGCACCCGGAGCCCTCCGCGGCGGCCAGCTCCCGGCCCCGGCGGAAGGCCTCCCCGCTGAGGACGACGGCCGGTCGCTCCCCCGACCGCTCGGCGCCCGCCACCGCCGTGGCGAGCAGGTCACCGGCCAGGTCGTAGTGCCGTTCCGGCAGGGACACCGACACCGTGTCCCCGGTCCGGCGGTACAGCTTGGCCGGGCGCCCGGCGCCGGGGCCGGTCCGGCCCGACCGCCGCTCGTAGTGGACGTCGAGCAGGCCGTCGGCCACCAGCCGGTCCAGGTGGAAGGCCGTCGTGGGCCGGCCGATCCCGAGGGCGCCGGCCACGTCGTCCCGGCTCAGCGGGTGCGGTGAGCGGGCGACGTGCTCGTAGAGACGGCGTCGGGTCGGCTCGGCCAGGGCGGCGACGGCGGCGACCTGCGCGGCGCGGGGATCCACGGGTCGACTCTAGGACCAACCGGCCTTCGTCATACAGTTCGGGCAGCTCCGCGGCTCCGGCGGCGCGGCCGGCGCGGGACGGAGATCCCTGCCCCACCGCCCCGTCCCGGTACAGCACCGGATGTGGCGCTGGTCACACCTCCCGCTCGCCCGCCCGTCCGGGGGCGGGAGAAGACTGGGTGTGTGAGCGGTCCGGTGCAGCTGAGAGTCGCGATGGCCCAGGTCGACACCCGCGTCGGGGACCTGGAGGGCAACGCCGCGCTCGTCGTCGAGTGGGCGCGCAGGGCCGCGGACGACGGCGCGCACCTGGTCGTCTTCCCGGAGATGACGCTGACCGGCTACCCGGCCGAGGACCTGGTGCTGCGGGAGTCCTTCGCCCGCGCCAGCGAGCAGGCGGTCACCGACCTCGCCGGCACGCTGGAGCGCGAGGGACTCGGGGAGCTCGCCGTCGTCGTCGGGTACCTGGCGCACACCGAGGGCCAGGCACGGGTCGACACGCCACCGAGCGACGAGGAGACCCTCGACGACGAGCGGCCCGGCGACGCCAACCCCCGCCGCGGCCAGCCCCGCAACGCCGCCGCCCTGCTGCACGGCGGGCGCGTGGTGGGCCGCTACGCCAAGCGGCACCTGCCCAACTACGGCGTCTTCGACGAGGCCCGCTACTTCGTGCCCGGCACCGAGCTGCAGGTGGTGCGGTTCCACGGCGTCGACGTCGCGCTGACCATCTGCGAGGACCTGTGGGTCGAGGGCGGGCCCTGTGGCGTGGCCGGGCAGGCCGGCGTCGACCTCGTCGTCTCCCCCAACGCCTCCCCCTACGAGCGGGCCAAGGACGACCTGCGGCTGCCACTGGTCCGCCGCCGCGCCGCCGAGGCCAACGCGCCGATCCTGTACTGCAACCAGGTGGGCGGGCAGGACGAGCTGGTCTTCGACGGCGACTCCCTCGCCGTCTCCGCCGACGGCGCGCTGCTCGCCCGGGCGCCGCAGTTCGTCGAGCACCTGCTGTGCGTCGACCTCACCCTCGACCCCGCGCGCGTGCCGCAGCGGCGCGAGGGCCGGATCGGGCCGATGACGGTCACCCGGACGGTCCTGTCCGAGGAGCCGGTGCCCGCCTTCGAGCCGCGGCCCGGGCACGTGGCCGACCCGCTGAGCGACTGCGAGGAGGTCTGGCGGGCGCTGGTGCTCGGCCTGCGGGACTTCATCGACAAGAACGGCTTCCCGTCGGTGGTGTTCGGCCTGTCCGGCGGGATCGACTCGGCCTTGGTGGCCGCGCTGTCGGTGGACGCGCTCGGCGCCGACCGGGTGCACGCCGTCGCCCTGCCCTCGCGCTGGTCCTCGGAGCACTCGCTCGCCGACGCCGGGGACAGCGCCCGGCGGTTGGGCCTGCACTACTCCACCGTGCCGATCGCGCCGATGGTCGACGCGTTCGAGGGGCAGGTCGAGCTGTCGGGGACAGCGGCGGAGAACCTGCAGGCGCGCATCCGCGGCACGCTGCTCATGGGGCTGTCCAACCAGCACGGCCACCTGCTGCTGGCCACCAGCAACAAGAGCGAGGTCGCCGTCGGCTACTCGACGCTCTACGGCGACGCCGCCGGCGGGTTCGCGCCGATCAAGGACGTGCCCAAGACGCTGGTGTGGGAGCTGTCCCGCTGGCGCAACGCGTACGCCCGGGAGCGCGGGGAGACCGAGCCGATCCCGCAGAACTCGATCGACAAGCCGCCGTCGGCGGAGCTCGCGCCCGGGCAGAAGGACAGCGACTCGCTGCCCTCCTACGAGGAGCTCGACGCCGTCATCGCCGACTACGTCGACCGCGACCTCGGGATGGCCGAGCTGCTCGAGCGCGGCCACGACCCCGAGATCGTGGCCCGGGTGCTGCGCATGGTCGACATCGCCGAGTTCAAGCGCCGGCAGTCCGCGCCCGGCACCAAGATCAGTCTCAAGGCCTTCGGCCGCGACCGGCGGCTGCCGATCACCAACCGCTGGCGGGAGAGCCTGCCCAGCGTCCGCGAAGGAGCCCAGGCGTGAACGAGCTCGCGAGTTCGGCAGGGAGCACAGCGTGACCGAGTCGGTGCTGTACGGCGGGACGTCGACCGCGCGAGTGCGCATCCACCACCTGCAGCAGGCCAAGGAGCGCGGCGAGAAGTGGGCGATGCTCACCGCCTACGACACCTACAGCGCGCAGGTGTTCGAGGAGGCCGGCATCCCGGTGATGCTGGTCGGCGACTCGGCGGGCAACGTCGTCCTCGGCCACAGCTCGACGGTGCCGGTCACCGTCGACGACCTGCTGCTCATGACCAAGGCGGTCACCCGCTCGACGAAGCGGTCGCTGATCGTGGCCGACCTGCCCTTCGGCAGCTACGAGTCCGGTCCGCAGGAGGCCTTCGCCACCGCCGTCCGGATGATGAAGGAGGGCGGCGCGCAGGCGGTCAAGCTCGAGGGCGGGGTCCGGGTGGCGCCGCAGATCCGGATGCTCACCGACAACGGCGTGCCGGTGATGGCGCACGTCGGGTTCACGCCGCAGAGCGAGCACGCCCTCGGCGGGTTCCGCGTGCAGGGCCGCGGCGCCGGCGCCGACCAGCTGCTCGCCGACGCGCACGCGGTGCAGGAGGCCGGCGCGTTCGCCGTCGTCCTCGAGATGGTGCCCGCTCCCGTCGCCGCCCAGGTGACGAAGGAGCTGTCGATCCCGACGATCGGCATCGGCGCCGGCGCGGACTGCGACGCCCAGGTGCTGGTGTGGCCGGACATGGCCGGGCTCAACGGCGGCCGGGTGCCGAAGTTCGTGAAGAGGTACGCCGACCTGCGGGGCGAGCTGCTGCGCGCGGCCCGCGAGTACGCCGACGAGGTCCGCGGCGGCGTCTTCCCGGGCCCCGAGCACTCGTTCGAGTAGTCATCCCGCCGGGGACGCCCCGGTCGAGCGTGTGCGCTGACGCCGCTGTCGGAGCCCGGCAACCCGGCGTCGGCGCACCCGCTCAGTCACCCGACGCGGCTGCGGGTGCCGACGCGGGTCGCACCGGCAGGGTGGTGTGCGCCGGCGGCGCGTTCCCGGCACCGAAGGCGCCGCGAACGCACATCACCGCACGCGCAGCCCGGCCCGGCGCCGGCGCACCCGCTCGGCCAGCAGTGCGTAGCCGACGGCGTTGAGGCCGAGGGCCACGGTGTACATCCCGATCTGGACGCCGGCCGAGCGGACGTCGAGGCCCAGCGGGGCGAACAGGAAGTTCCCGAGGAAGCCGCCGTCGTAGGGCGCCGCGCCGGCCCGCTCCCGCAGCGCGAGCTCGACGGTCGTGATCGGGCACGGCGCCCCGGAGGCGTTGACCGCGAGCACGGCCAGCGCCACCGGCGCGTGCACGAGCACCAGCCGCGGCCACCGCAGCGCCAGCAGGGCGCCGGTCAGCATGAACAGCACGACGGCCGCGTGCAGGACCGCGACCGCGTTCGCGAGCAGCACGCGTCCATGGTGCCCTTGTCCGCCCGGTCGTGGGCGGCCAGCCTGGGCCCATGCGCGTCCTGGTCGTCGCGTCCCCGCTGACCGGTCACGTCCTGCCACTGGTCCCGCTCGCGCTGGCACTGCGCGACGCCGGCGCCGAGGTGGTCGTGGCCACGGCCGGGGACGGTGTCGCGGCCTGCCCGCCGGAGCTCTCCCCCGTCGACGTCGCCCCCGGCCTGCGGCTGGGCCCGCTGTTCGGCCGGCTGATGCTGCGCCGGCCGCTGCTGGCCCGCCGCGAGATGGCCGGCCGGGGCGGGACGACGGCGGTCGGGCTGCTCTTCGGCACCCTCGGCGCCCGGATGGCCGAGGGCGTCCTCACCACGGCCGGGCAGCACCGCCCCGACCTGGTCCTGCACGAGTCCCTGGCGCCGGCGGGCGCGGAGGCCGCCGCCCGCCGCAGTGTGCCCTCGGTCCTGGTGGAGGGGAACCTGTTCGACGCCGGGGTGCTGCTCGCCGCGGCCCTCGCCACCTACCGCCCGGCCCGGGGGCTCGGCGGGCTCCCGCCGCCGGCGCGGGTGCTCACCTCCTCGCCGCCGAGCGTGGTGGGCCCGCGGACGGGGACCCCGATGCGCGCCGTCCCGTGGACGCCGGACCGGCCCTTCGACGAGTCGTTCACCCGCCCGGGCCCGCGCCCGCGCCTGCTGGTCAGCCGCAGCACCGTGGCCTCGCCCGGTCCCGACCGGCTCATGCGCGACGCCGTCGCCGCCGCGGCGGGCACCGACCTCGACGTCGTCCTGGTCCGGCCCGACCGCCGGGTGACCCGCCGCCGGCTGCCGCCCCCGGTGCGGACGGCGGACTGGCTGCCCTTCCCGCGGGTGGTGCCGGCCGCCGCGGGCGTGGTGCACCACGGCGGCGCCGGCACCGTCCTCACCGCGCTGGCCGCAGGCAGGCCGCAGCTGGTGGTCCGCGGTGCCGGCGACCGCCGCACCAACGGCGACCTGCTCGCCGCCCGCGGCGCCGGCCTGGCCGTCGAGCCCGGCGGGATCACCCGGGCGCTGCTCGAGCGGCTGGTGTCCGACCCGGCCCTGGCCACCGCCGCCCGCGAGGTCGCCGCCGAGATGGCCGCGATGCCCGCACCGGCCGACGTCGTCCCGGACCTGCTGGCGCTGGCCGGCCGGTGAGGGCGCTCAGACGTCGGTGACGCGGATGCCGGCGTGGGCCTTGTAGCGGCGGTTGACCGAGACGAGGTTGATGGTCAGCGCCTCGACCTGGCGGGCGTTGCGCAGCCGGCCGGCGTAGATGCCGCGCATCCCGGGCAGCCGCCCGGCCAGCGCCTGCACGGTGTCGGTGGCCGCGCGGACGTCGCCGACGACCATGACGTCGCCGTCGATGGTCGGCTGCGAGAGGTCCTCGAGCAGCCGGGCCGACAGGTGGTGGAACGCGCCGACCACGTCGGAGTCGGGCAGCAGCGCCGCGGCCTGCTGGGTGACGCTGCCCTCCTCGACGTCGAGGACGTGGGCGCCGAGCTCGTCGAAGCCCATCGGCACCACGCAGTCGACGACGACCTTGCCGGCCAGCGGCGCCGCCAGCTCGGCCAGCGTGGCGGCGTGCCCGGCGTAGGGGACGGCGACGATGACCAGGTCGGCAGCGCCGGCGACGTCGAGGTTCGACCCGCCCTGCACCGACACCTCACCGCCGGAGACGGTGGCGGCCCGCCCGGCCACCTCCTCGGCGACCTCGCGGGCGCGGTCGGCGTCGCGGGAGCCGAGCAGCACCCGCTGCCCGACCGCGGCCAGCCGGACGGCGAGCCCGCGCCCCTGGGGCCCGGTGCCGCCGAGCACCCCGACGACCAGGTCCTCGACCGGACGAGTCTCCGCTGCGGTGGTCACGCTGCCTCCTCCCGGGCACCGGCGGTCCCGGCGCACCGGGCCCGATCATGCCCGGCGGATCAGGCGGGGCCGGTCAGCGGCCCTCCCACTCCCGGTCCTCCTGGTCGAGCTTCTCGTTGCGCTCGGCCACTCCCTGCAGCGCGTGCTCGGCCTCCTCGCGGGTGTCGTACGGGCCGAGGCGGTGCCGCTCGGCGCAGCCGTCGCGGGTCTCGACGGTGTTGTGCTTCAGGCAGTAGAACCACGGTCCCTGCGCCACGGGCGCGCCTCCTGTCAGCCGGTCCCCGCGGACGGGGGACGCCTCCACCCCGGCATGCCCGGGGACGGCGACGGACATGCTCCTCCGGTCCCCGCCGTCCCGTCCGGTCTCACTCCTCGACCATCACCTGGTCGTGGCGCGCGTAGAAGGCCGTCATCTCCTCCGGGCCCGGCCGGCGCCCGCTGCGCCGCATCTCGGCCATCTCGGCGAAAAACTCCTCCCGGGCGATGCCGGGGGTGAACAGGATGAGGAAGGACGCCGGCTCGTCGGAGTCGTTGCGGAAGCCGTGCACGCCGCGCTCGTGGGCGAGGGCGAAGTCGCCGGGCCGGTACGGCTGCCAGCGCCCACCGGCGTAGAGGGTCAGCTCGCCGGACAGCACGTAGAAGGACTCGGAGAACGTCTGGTGGTAGTGCGGCATCGCACCCGGCGACCGCGGGCCGAGGCGGTACTCGACCAGCCCGAAGCGCCCCGCGGTGACCGCGCCGGGCGCCACCATGCGCAGCGCCGCGGACCCGGCCTCGGTGAGCGGGTGGTCGGCCAGGGTGCGGACGTCGACGAGACCGGGCTCCGGGAGCGACATGCCGGGAGCCTGCCAGCGACGACGCCGGGCGGGGAACGCCGCCGTCGTCCCATCGGGGGAGCCGCGCGGACGACCGCCCCGCCGTCGTCCCCGTAGGGCACGATGCGGCGGTGACCCCACACCGGCCACGCGATCCCGACGGGCCCCCGTCCGGGAACGTCATCGGGCCCGGCGGTCCCGAGAACCGGGTCGCCGCGCTCCTGCTCGCCGTCCTGCTCTGCGTCGGCGGCCTGACGGGCCTGGTGAGCCTCACCCTCGACGGGGTCGTCCGCGACGGCGTCGTCCGCACCACATACGCGGCCACGATGGCCGCGTGCCTGCTGGCGGCCGTGCCGCTGGTGGTGCGCCGCCGCGCCGGGCTGTGGCAGACCTTCGGCCTGGTGCTCCTCGCCGACCTCGTCTACGTCGTCGCGGCGCTGTGCGTCGAGGACCCGGTCCGCTACGCGACGCCGCTCATGCTGCTGTTCCCGTCGATGGTGGCCGCCTGGTTCCTCGTGCCGTGGATGCTCGGGGTGCACATGGCCGCCGTGCCGGTGGCACTCCTCATCGCCATGCAGCACGGCTACGACAGCGTGGGCGGGCTCGCCGTCCAGGTGGCGATCTCCGCGGGGATGCTCGACCTCGTCGCGGTGGGCGTGAACCTGCTGCGCCGCCGCGAGCAGCGGCTGCTGGCGGCCACCGCGGCGCTCTCGCAGCACGACCCGCTCACCGGCCTGGCCAACCGCCGCTACCTGGTCGAGCAGGTCCCCCGCCTGTGGCGCCAGGCCCGCCGCGAGGGCCAGCGGGTGGCCGCGATGGTCATCGACCTCGACCACTTCAAGCAGGTCAACGACCGGCACGGGCACGCCGCCGGCGACGCCGTCCTGCAGGCCGTGGCCGGCGTGCTGGCCGACACCGTGCGCCCCAGCGACGTGCTCGCCCGCCTCGGCGGGGAGGAGCTGGTGGTGCTCGGGCTGGTCGGCGACCCCGGGGAGGCGGCGCACCTCGCCGAGCGGCTGCGGCTCGCGGTGGGGACGGCGCGCAGCGGCCACGGGCACGCGGTCACCGCCTCCATCGGCGTCGCGCTCGCCCGCCCCGGCGACGGCGAGGACGCGGTCGGGGCGCTGTGGCGGCTGGTGGACCGGGCCGACGCGGCGATGTACGTGGCCAAGCAGGGCGGCCGCGACCGGGTGGCCACCCTCGCCCCGTCGGGAGCCACCCCGACGCCGACCCCGACGCCCCCGCCGCGGCGCGCACCGGCCGCCGAGCGGTTCGACCCGCCGACGGTCCCCGTCCCGCGCCTGCCGGGCGCGCCCCCGACCGAGCCGGGCTGACTTCCAGCAGGTGGCGGCGGCGGTTCTCTGCTTCCCTGTCCCCATGACGCTCGTCGTCCCTGACCCGACGCGGACGGTGCCCCTGCCGCTGCGTCAGCAGGCCGACGTCCGCGACCGGTGGCTGACCCAGCGCCTGCTCGACCTGCTGCCCGGCCTGATGGACCGCGCCGGCATCGACCTGTGGCTGGTCGTCGGCCGCGAGGGCAGCGAGGACCCGGTGCTGCCCACCCTGCTGCCGGCCACCTGGCTGTCCGCGCGCCGGCTGGTCGTCCTGGTCCTGCACCGCAGCGACGACGGCGTCACGCCGGTGGCGGTCTCCCGCTACCCGGTGGGCCAGTACCTGCCCGGCTGGTCGGCCGAGGAGGACGGCGACACCGGCGAGGGCGACGAGCGCGCCCTGTGGGCCGCGGTGCGGCGGATCGTGGCCCAGGCCGACCCGCGCCGGATCGGCATCGACGTGTCGGCCGGCTGTCCGCTGGCCGACGGGTTGTCGGTGGCCGAGCACCGGCTGCTCGCCGGCGCGCTCGGCGACCTCGCCGACCGGCTGGTCCCGGCCGAGGACCTCGTCGTCGGCTGGCTGGAGACGCGGCTGCCGCAGGAGGTCGCCGCGCTCGACGCCCTGGCCCGGCTCACCGACCGGGTGCTGGCCGAGACCCTCTCCCCCGCCGTGCTCGTCCCGGGCCTGACGACCGCGGCCGACCTGGCCTGGGGCCTGCGCGAGCGGCTGACCGACCTCGGCACCCCGCCGTGGTTCCACCCGGGGGTCACCGTGCAGCGCGCCGGCGTGCCCCTGCGCGCCGACGGCGGGGTCGACCTGCCCGCCGTGCCGCAGGCCGCCGTCCTCGAGCCCGGTGACCTGGTCACCTGCGACGCCGGCCTCTCCAGCCTGGGCCTGGCCACCGACCTGCAGCGCAGCGCCTACCTGCTGCGGCCCGGAGAGGAGGGCCCGCCGGCCGGCCTGCGGCAGGCGTGGGAGGCCGGCCTCCGGGCGCAGGAGCTCACCGCGGCCGCGTTCGTCCCGGGCCGGACCGGCAACGAGGTGCTGGCCGCCGCCCGGGCCGCGACCGCCGCCGAGGGGCTGCCCACTGACGTCTACTCCCACCCGGTGGGTGTGCACGGGCACGGCGCGGGGCCGGCGATCGGCCGGTGGGACGACCAGCGCGGCGTCCCCGGCGACGGCGACCGGGTGCTGCACCCGGGCACCGTGTTCGCCCTCGAGATGGCCGTGCGCGTGCCGGTGCCCGAGTGGGACGGCCAGTGCCTGCGGCTGGCGGTGGAGGAGCAGGTCGTCCTCACCCGCACCGGGACGGCGCCGCTGGGCGCGCCGCAGCGCGAGCTGTGGACGGTCCCGCCCGGCTAGCTCTCGCGCGCCTTCGCCGTCGCCCGGTCGTTGGCCTTCTGGATGGCGTCGACCAGCTCGTCCTTGCTCATCGACGAGCGGCCGTGGACGTCGAGCCGCTTCGCGACGTCCATGAGGTGCTCCTTGGTGGCGTTGGCGTCGACGCCGCCCTTCGTCTCCCGGTCGGTGTCCGCGCCGCCCTCGGCCTGCGCGTCGCTCGGGCCCTTGTGGTCCTTGGGCTCCCAGTGGTCGCCGACCTTCTCGTGCGTGTGCTTGACCGCCGCCCACGCCACCCGGTTGGCCCGCTGCTCGTCGCCGTCGTAGGACTCGACGGCGGAGTCGTGGGCCTTGGCGAACGTGCGCTGCGCCTTCTCGTCCGAGCGCTCCAGCGTGCTGGGGATCTCCTCGGCCTTCGCGTCGCCGCTCTTCGTCGTCTTCGGCATGCCGGCCGCGGTACCCGCGGGCCGGGCGGTCAGTCGTCCGGCCCGAGCCAGGTGACGCCGTGGTCCCGGGAGGCGCGCTGGTAGGCCTCGTCGAACGAGCCGCCGGTCTCGCTGGCCTCGGCCAGGATGCGGAAGAAGCCCTCGAAGCCGGCCGGGGACGTCATGCAGAGCAGCCGCCCCGTGCGCGGCACCACCCTCCGGTGGGAGTGCGGGATGCCGCGCGGGAGGAACACCGTCCCGCCCGGGCCGACCGCGAACTCCTGATCGCCGCAGACGAAGACGTGGTCGCCCTCGACGACGTGGTACAGCTCGTCGACGTCCCGGTGCACGTGCCGGGAGGTGTCGAGGATCGGGGTCTCCTCCTCGAACAGCGAGAAGGCCCCGCCCGTGGTGTCGGCGGACGCACGGACGACGATCGTCGTGCCCCAGAAGACCAGCCGCTCCCCGCCGTCGTGGTCCCGTGCGAAGGGCGGCGCGGCGGGCTCGACCATGCAGGAACGCTACGCCGGGGGCCGCCCGGCGTCAGCGGTCCGGAACGCGGCCGACGACAGCGTGGACACACCGGACGCCGGGCACCCCGCTCAGCCCGCCAGCCACCGCGACCAGTGCGCGCGCTGCTCGTCGGTCAGCGGGGTGGAGGCGTCGGCGGCGTAGTCGAAGTTGACCAGCACCATCTCCGCGCGCAGCACCACCCGGTCGTCCTGGGTGAGCTCCTGGCGCATGCCGATGGAGCTGCGGCCCAGCCGGGTGATCGTCGTGGCGACCGTCAGGTGCTCGCCGATCCGGTAGTGCACCTGGTGGAGGTAGTCGATCTCCAGCCGGGCGAGGATGATCCCCGCGCCGGGCGTGGAGTCGACCATCGCCAGCCGGGCGTCCTCGAGCAGCCCGAGCACGCGGGCGTGGTTGACGTGCCCGAAGACGTCGGTGTCCGACCAGCGCAGCTGGACCGGGTGCTCGTGCCGCTCGCTCAGGGCAGGTCCGCCGTGTCCGCGGACTGGCGGTGCGCGCCCTGGGCGTCGTCGGGGTCGGCGTGCACGGTGCGCTCCTCGGACTCGGCGAGGATGACCTCGGCGGCGACCTCCTCCATGCCGCTGCCCTTCATCGGCGCCTCCTCCGGCAGGAGGTCGGCGCGCGTCTCGACGTTGTGCTCGGTGACGTTGGCCAGGGCCTCCGGGCTCGGCTCCTTCTGCGTGACCATCCCGACCTCCCTAGAACCGCTGCTGCTCGGTGCCGATGCCCAGCGCGCGGGCCACGTCCTGCACGTTCTCGAACTGCTGCCCCGACGGCAGCCGGCGCAGGTCGGCGAGCACGCGGTCGGGAGCGTTGGACTCCTGGGCGCGGGCGACCAGCGTGTCGCGGTCGGCCGGCCACACCTCCTTGCCGAGCGCCTCGGCGATCGCCGCGCGGTGGTCGACGTCGGCCGGGCTGGTGCCCGCGGGGGTGCCCTCCTGGTGGGGATCGGTCATGGCTGCGGCCTCCGTCACTGGGGGGTGGGCGTGGAGTCGTCGGTGTAGCGGAGGACGGCCGCCACGGGGATGTCGCCGGGCATCGCCGCACGGGGTACGACGACGACGCCGGCGGAGCTGGCCACGGCCGCGGCGAGCAGCGCCCGCTCGGCCGGCACCGAGTGGGCCTCCTGCACGCCGAGGGCGTCCATGTCCCCCTGGTCGACGCCGAGCTCCAGCGGCGAGGCGCCCACCAGCAGCTCCTCGTCGTCGGCCGGGTCGGCGAGGACGAGCGTCTCCACCTGGGCCTTGCGCAGCGCCTCGATGACGGGCGCGGTGCCGGTCACGGCCAGGCCGTGGGCGCCGGCGGAGCTGATCTTCTCGACGACGTCGGCCTCGTCGCGCGCCTCGTGCTCGGCGACCAGCTCGGCCGCCTTGCGCTCCACGGGCTCGCGGTCGGCGCCGGCGGCGCGGCCACCCTCGTCGATGGACACGATGAGGTCCGACCACAGCCCGCTGGCGCGGTCGGTGAGGATCTGCCGGGCGCGCACGTCACCGGCCAGCAGCACGAAGCGCGGGTGCACCCGGCGCACGACCGAGGCGATGTGCTCGGCGACGTCGTCGGCGTTGTGGACCCACTTGTTCTCGGCGTTGTGCTGGTACCGGTGGTGGGCCCAGCCGCCGCCCTGGAACTTGCGGATCTGGAAGGTGTCGCCCGTGACCGTCTCCTCCTCCTCGGCCTGGCCGGGGAGGCTGGCGAGGGTGAGGTCGGCGCCGGTGCGGTCGGTGAGCACGACGACGTGCGGGACGCGGCCCGGGAGCGCGCGCAGCACCGGCAGCAGGTCGGGCTGGGGCGACCACTCGGCCAGCTCCTGGCGCGGCACGTCGGCGAGCTGGGAGTCGAAGACCACCGTGCCGTCGGCGGCGACGACGACCGCGCGGCCGCGGATGGTCCCGGCCTCACCGCCGTCGTTGCCCTCGAGCAGCCGGCTGCGCACCGCCTCGACGACGGCCTCCGGCGCCCCCTGCTCGGTGAGCCGCTCGGCGATCGCGCGGACGCGGAGGTCCAGCTCGGTGTCGGCGTTCTCGGTGGTGTGCGTGACGTCGGCCGTCACGGTGGCGAAGGGACCGGCGGCCTCGAAGACCGGCGCCAGGAACGACACGTCCATGGGGTGGGGACCACTTCCTCGGTGCGGATCGGTGTGCGGGACGGCGTCCACGGGAGGGACGCGCACTGTCCGCCGCCTACCCACCGACCCGGGTGCCACACACCGTGTGGAACCGGGTTGGACGGGTAGGCGGTCTGCCATGACCGAGCACGACCAGCTGCCGCTGCCCGACTACGACCACCTGCCGGTGGAGGGACTGATCTCGCGCATCCGCACGCTGGACGCGACCGGCCTGCAGACGCTCCTGGACTACGAGCAGGCCCACGCGAACCGCCTGCAGGTCGTCATCGCGATGCAGAACCGGCTCAAGTCGCTGCACGAGGGCGCCCAGCCCTCCGGCGGCGACCCGGCCGCCGCGGCCGCCGACGACCCGGTGCACGCCTCCGCCGGCTCCAAGGTGTCCCAGGCGACCACCGGCCCGGTGATCAACCCGCCGTCGCAGGGCGATCCCACCAACCCGGCCCAGCCCCGCTCCACCGGCTGACCCCTCCCCCGCACACACGACGGCGGCCGCGCACCCGGGGAGGGTGCGCGGCCGCCGTGTGCGTGGACCGGGAGGTCAGAAGGCGTCCCCGAGGCCGGACATCATCGGCCCCACCACGATGATCAGCAGCGCGGGGAGGATGCACGTCATCAGCGGGAACGTCACCTTCACCGGCACCTTCATCGCCTGCTCCTCGGCGCGCTGGCGTCGCTTGAGCCGCATCTCGTCGGCCTGCACGCGCAGGACGTCGACCACGGCGATGCCGTAGGCGTCGGCCTGGTTGATGGCGCTGACGAAGCGGCGCAGGTCCTCGACCTGGGTGCGCCGCACCAGCGCCTCGTAGGCCTCCCGGCGCGGGCGGCCGACGGTGACGTCCTGCAGCGTGCGCACCAGCTCGCCGGCCAGGGGGCCGGTGCCGGTGGCCGCGGCCCGGGCGAGTGCACCGTCGAAGCCGAGCCCCGCCTCGACCGCGATGGTCATCTGGTCGAGGACGTCGGGCAGCTCCTGGGCGATGGCCTTCTGCCGCTCCTGCCCGCGGCTGTGCAGCACGATCTCCGGCACGTGGTAGGCGACGGCGACGGCGGCGGCCACGACCAGCGCGACGAGCAGCCCCGCGTGGTCGGCGAGGACCACGGCCCCGAGGACCGCCACGCCGAGGCCCAGGCCGAGCTTGGCCCACAGCAGCCGGGTCATCGTCCAGCCCTCGGGCCGGCCGGCGAGGTCCAGCTGCCGGCGCACCCGCCGGGCCGAGGAGTCCGGGGTCAGCGCGCGCAGCAGGGCGCCCCACCCGGTCCGCCGCGCCTCGAGCGAGCCGACCTCGAAGGTGCTGGCGAACAGGCCGCGGGTCAGGTTGCGGCGGGCGATGGCCAGCGTCCGCCCCGAGCGGGTGAAGGCGACGTGCAGCGTCACGGCCACCGGGACGACGAGCGCGACCACGCCGGCGAGGACGAGCGGGGGCATCAGAACCTCACCTTGACGACGGCGCGCAGCCACAGGTAACCGACGAGCATCAGCGCACCGGCCATCAGCATGATCACGATCCCGGACCCGGTCGTCAGCCGCTCGAGGTACCCGGGCGAGACCAGGGAGAGCAGCACGGCCGTGCCGAAGGGCAGCGCGAGCAGCACGACGCCGGACGTGCGCCCCTCCGCCGACAGCGCGCGGGCGTGCCGGCGCAGCGCGTTGCGCTCCCGGATCGTCGTGCTGACGCGGTCGAGGACCTCGGCCAGGTTGCCGCCGACCTCGCGGTGGATGGCGATCGCCTGCACGACCCAGCCGAAGTCCTTGCTGCCGGTGCGCTCGGCGACCTCCTCCAGGGCCCGGTTGACGTCGCGGCCGACCCGGGTCTCGTTCACGACGCGCGAGAACTCGACCGACGTCGGAGCCTCGGTGTCGCGGGAGACCGCGTCGAGGGCGCGCAGCACGCTGTGCCCGGCGCGGAGGCTGCTGGCCATGAGGTGCAGGGCGTCGTCGAGCTGGTCGGCGAAGGCGGCCTGCCGCCGGTCGCGCTTGCCGTTGACCACGACGACCGCCGCGACGGGCACGAGCACCGCCGCGATCAGGCCGAGGACCGGGCCGCCGAGCGCACCGCCGAGGAGTGCGGCGGCCGCGACCGAGGCGGCCACGACCACGACCACCTCGGCCGGCGTGCGGGTGATGCCGGCCCGCTCCAGGGTCCGTTCGAGCTGCTCGGCGCGGCCCAGCCGCTGCAGCAGCCGGTCGGCCAGCGCCGCGGTGTCGTCGGCGGCGCCGGCCAGGCGGCCGGCCTGGGGCCGGGCCCTGGGGTCCAGCCGCTCGAGGCCCACCCGCGGTGGGCGCGGCGTGACCAGCACGAGGACGCCGATGAGCACCGCGAGCGCGACCGCGCCGACGGCGGCCCACAGCACCGGCGTCATCAGCCCCGCCCCCCGAAGGAGGACCGCTGCGGCGCGACGCCGAAGACCCGCGAGGACAGGTTGATGCCGAGCTCGGCGAACTTCTCGGTGAACCGCGGCCGCACCCCGGTGGGGACGGCCCGGCCCAGGAAGCGGCCGTTGAGGTCGGTGCCCGCCGAGTAGTCGAAGAGGAAGGCGTCCTGCAGGGTGACCGTGTCGCCCTCCAGGCCCTGGACCTCGGTGACGTGGGTGACCCGGCGGGTGCCGTCGCGCAGCCGGCTGATCTGCACGATCACGTCGACGGCCGAGGCCACCTGCTCGCGCACGGCCCGCAGCGGCAGGTCCATGCCGGCCATGAGGACCAGGGTCTCCAGCCGGGCGATGGCGTCGCGCGGGGTGTTCGCGTGCACCGTCGACAGAGAGCCGTCGTGGCCGGTGTTCATCGCCTGGAGCATGTCGAGGCTCTCGCCCCCGCGGACCTCGCCGACGACGATGCGGTCCGGGCGCATCCGCAGCGAGTTGCGGACCAGGTCGCGGATGGTGATCTCGCCCTTGCCCTCGATGTTGCGGGGGCGCGACTCCAGCCGGACGACGTGGTCCTGCTGCAGCTGCAGCTCGACGGCGTCCTCGATCGTGATGATCCGCTCGTTCTCCGGGATGAACGACGACAGGACGTTGAGCAGCGTCGTCTTGCCGGTGCCGGTGCCGCCGGAGACGACGATGTTCAGCCGCGCCTCGACGCAGGCCCGCAGCAGCTCTGCCATCTCCGGCGTGAGGGTGCCGAAGGAGATGAGGTCGGCGACCTGGAACGGGTCCCGGCTGAACTTCCGGATGGTGAGCGTGGAGCCGCTGAAGGCCAGCGGCGGGATGACGGCGTTGACACGGGAGCCGTCGGCCAGGCGGGCGTCGACCAGCGGCGAGGACTCGTCGATGCGGCGGCCCACCCGGGAGACGATCCGCTCGATCACCTGGCGCAGGTGCTGCTCGTCGGCGAAGCTCGCCGTCGTGCGGCTGATCCGGCCCTTGCGCTCGACGTAGACCGAGTCGGGCCCGTTGACCATGATCTCGCTGACCGCGGGGTCGTCGAGGTAGGGCTGCAGCGGGCCGTGCCCGAGCACCTCGTCGGTGATCTCGGTCATCAGGCGCCGGCGGTCCTCGGCCGACAGCGGCGTCTGCTCGTTGGCGACCACCCGCTGCAGCTCGGCGCGGACCATGGCGTGCAGCTGGTCCTCGGGCAGGTTGCCGTCGCTCAGCTTGGCCCCGAGCCGCTCGAACAGCGCCCGCCGGGCGCGGTCCTTGAGCCGGCCGAGCGCGTCACCGGCGGGCACCGCGGCGTCCGCAGCCGGCCGCGGACCCGGGAGCGCACCCGTGTCCGGGACGGGGTGCGCGGCTGCGGCGCGGGTGGCGAGCGTCTTGTGCTCGATCACCTCGGGGGCGCTGCGGGCCACCCGGACGGGGTCGGCGCCGAGGGCGGCCTCCCCCCGCGCGAGGGCCACCCGGTCGTTGAGGTTCACCGCGAGCCCGCCCGGAGGCGGCCGAACAGGCCGGACTTGCGGGGGCCGGCGTCGGGCAGCAGCCGGCCGAGCAGGGTCTGCAGGCCGCGGGCGACGGCGTCGCGGCTGCCCGCCTCCAGGAGCGGGGCGCCGGTGTTGGTCGACAGCGGGACGGCGTTGGTCCGCGGCAGGACGACGTCGAGCGGCACGCCCACGGTCGTCTCGACGTCGGACATCGACAGCGCGCCCGCGGAGTCGGCCATGTTGAGCACCAGGTGCCGCCCGGCCGGCACCAGGCCGAGCTCGGTGAGCACGTCGAGCTCCTTGCGCAGCCCGCGCACGCCGGGCACGTCCATGCTGCTCATGAGCACCAGGTCGGTGGCCTTCTCCAGCGCCATGAGCGTGTGGTCGGACAGGCCCGGGGCGGTGTCGATGACGACGTAGCGGAACTCGTGGCTCAGGGTCTCGATGAGCCGGCCCACCTGCTCGGCGGTGACGGCGTCACCGGCGGCCGGCGACTCGCTGCCGGCCACGACGTAGAGGCCGCTGGGGTGCCGGGTGAGGAAGGTCTTGAGCACCAGCGGGTCGTTGCTGGCCGCGCCGTGCACGGTGTCGGGCAGCGAGTACTCCGGCGCGAGGGCCAGGGCGCTGGCGACGTCGCCGAACTGCACGTCGAGGTCGACGATCACCGTCGGGCCGACGCCGGCCTTGGCCAGGCCGATCGCCAGGTTGGTGGACACCGTGGTCTTGCCGACCCCGCCCTTGGGCGAGGCGACGACGACCACCCGGTGCTCCGGGCGGCTGCCGGTGGCGGCCTGCGTGGCCTCCCAGCGGGCACGGGCGAGGTCGGCGGCGCGGCCGATGACCGCCTCGACGTCGGCCGGGCCGGCGTCGGCTGACAGGACGTCGCGGACGCCGGCGCGCATGGCCGACATCCACAGGTCGGGGTCGGCGGGGGCCACCACGACGACGCTGCTCATCGGGGCGGCGACGTCGACGTGGCCGGCGAGGACGAACGCCCGCTCGAGCGGCACCGCCGGGCCGAGCACGACGACCTGCGGGTTGCCGGCCTCGGCGATCCGGCCGAGCAGCCCGCCGTCGGCGTCGAGGGTTTCGACGCCGAGGTTGAGCAGGTCGCCGTTGCTGGCCTCGGCGAAGCGCTGGACGAGGTCGGCTCCGACGCCGACCGTGAGGACCTGGGTCACTTGTCGCCTCCGCTGGGAGTGGTTGCGGTGAGGGTGGTGTCGTCCGAGGACGCGTCGGTCACGAGCGTGAGCCAGACCGTCCCGAGCTCGGCCCCGGCGGCCAGCACGGGAGCGTCCTGCGGGAGGACCGCGAGGGTGACGGTCACGGCGTCGGTCCCGGCCGCGGTGGCGGCGCCGTCCTCCGACGAGGCGGGAACGCCGTTGTCCACGCGGGTGACCAGGACGTCGGCGAGGGCCTGGCGGCTCACCGGCCGCTGGGTGGTGGTGCCGGGGATGGTCTCCGGGGTCGAGACGACGACGTCGACGACGTCGTGGGGCGCCAGCTGCCCGCCGAGGGCGCGCTGCGGCTCCAGCGTCAGGCTCATCTCGACCATGCCCGCGGGCACCGGTGCGCTGCCGTCGGCCTCCAGCTCGTCCACGTGCGGGACGGCGAAGCGCGCGGACTGGACCTGCTCGCCCGCGAGGAGCGGCGCCGTCGTCAGCTTGCCCGCGAGCGCGTCGAGGGCGGCAACGTCGGTCAGCGCGCCGTCGCTCACCAGGCGCGCGGGCACCTGCTCCTCCACGACGGCGGACCGGACGGTGGCGACGTCCGCGCCCTTCGGCACCTCCCGGCCGACGACGAGGACGGAGACCTGCTCCTCCCCCGCCTGGGCCCGTTCGTCGGCGCCGCGGACGTACTGGACGAGGACGACCGCCCCGAACAGGGCGAGCGCGAGGGCGGTGAAGCCGGCGATGATCCGACGTCGCATGGTGGTGGTCATCCCTACTGGGGGTCGAGGAACACGGAGTAGGCGCCGCGGTACCGGGCGTCGAAGGTCGTGAGGTCAGGAGCGGTTCGGGAGACAGTCGCGGGGGTCCCCGAGTCCGCCGGCAACGCGGCCCGCGAGAAGCGGCCGATGAGAGCCGGGTCGTCGGTCCGGTTGATGTAGTCGTAGCCCTCGAGGTAGAAGGCGGCGTAGGCGTAGACGCGGAGCTGCTGAGCGCCGACCGGCCCGGTGACCCGGTCCCAGATCGGGACGATGACGGTGGTCCCGACCAGGCTCGCCAGGTAGGCGTTGCTGCAGCTGACCGGCAGCCGGTAGTAGGTCGTGTACATGCCGGTGTACTGGCTGACGGTGCCGCCGATCGTGGACGTCGTGCCACAGGCGTTGTTGTTGTCGTCGCCATTGGTCACCGCGTAGCCGACCTGGACCGGCGTCACGCCGTCGGGCCCGATGCAGGTCTGGGGGGAACCGAGATCCGTGGTGGCGTTGACACGGATCGTGGCGTTGCCGTTGCGGTCGCGCTGCATCTGGCCGACGTACTCGCACCAGCTGATGACCAGCGGGAACTTCGCCAGCCCGCCGGAGGTCGGCGCCCAGGAGGCCCGGCTGGTGGTGGTGACGCGGGTCGACGTCCGGCCGACCGCCTGGGCGAACCAGTGCGTCGCGTCGGCCGACGTGGTGACGGTGACCTGCTGCGTGCCCACCGACACCGTCGGGGTGCGCAGGGTGGCGTCCGCGGCGTCGGCGGCGCCGGCGTTCGCCGTGAGCATCGCCGAGGCGGTGGCGGCGGTGTTGCCGCAGGTGCCGCGCGCGCAGTCGGCGGCGATCGCGAGGGCCGCCGCGTCGGCCGCGTTGCTCAGCTGCGTGCGGTCGGAGTAGTAGGAGGCGACGTCGACGGCGAGCGCCCCGCAGGCGAGCAGCGACGTGAAGAGCAGGACGGTCATGACGGCCGTGGCCCCGCGCTCCTGGGCGAGGCGGCGCGGGGACAGTCGGCGGAGCAGCCGGGTGGTCAGCCGCCGCATCGCATCCTCGCCTGGCCGGAGAGGTCGACGCCGGTGCGGCCGAGCATCCCGGAGACGAACGCCTGCCGGTAGGTGATCCGGACGGTGACGGTGTCGGTGGGCGTGGCGCCGGCGCACGAGCTGCCGCGGGAGAAGGTGAGGGTGACGGCCGACGAGGGCACACCGAGGGAGCTGGCGGCGTTGACCGCGGCCGTCCGGGCCGTCGTGGCGTTGTTGGTGAGCACCATGGCCCGGGCGCCCTCGCGGGCGGCCGCCGACAGCATGCTCTGGGCCGAGAAGGCCTTGCTGAACTCGACGATGCCGAAAAGCAGCATCAGCAGGACCGGGGCGACGAGGGCGAACTCGACAGCGGCGGCACCGCGCTCCCCGAGGAGGCGGGCCAGTGGCCGCTGCGAGCGGCGAGGACGACGGGACCGGGGGTCCATGGGCCGGCGCTCCTCTCCGGAGTGTGGTAGGGGGGTCTACGGGGCGGAGGCGGTGCGGTGCCGGGTGGCACCGCACCGCCTCCGGCGACCCGAGGTGGTACAGGACCTGCGGGTCAGAGGATGCTGTCGAACTTCGCCTTGATCTCGGGACCGAAGACGGCGGTCACACCGGCGACGATGGCGGCGATGGCGGCGACCAGCAGCGCGTACTCGACCATGCTGGCGCCCTTCTCACCCTTGACCGACTCGAGCCGGTCGGAGACGACGAAGGACAGGGTCTGCAGGGCGGCGAAGATGGTGGTCACGGTGCTCTCCTTGCGGGTCGGCCGTCGGCGGGTCCGGGTCCGTGTGACTCGGTGTCGCGGCTTGCACACTGAGAGTCGGACAGCCGACCGGGCGGGTGAAGAGCACGGCTGTGGTTCTCCCCCCAGGGGGTGAGACGCCGCGGCCTCCCTGTGTTGCGCCGGAGCCGTCCTGACGTGCGTTTCCCCAGGTCAGCGAGCTGTCGTCGGGGAAACAGTCGACCGGCGACCTGGGGGCCTCCGGGGGCGGCTCCGGACGTCACCGGGGCCGTGCGGGACCACCGGGACGGGCGACGGGTGACACCCGACCGGGCGTACGGCCGGAGCGCGAGGGCCCTCACAGCAGCCCCTGCCACGTCCCGGCGAGCACCGCGGCGACCAGCGCCCCGGCCACGAGCGCGGGTCCGAAGGGCAGCTCGGTGCGCCGTCCGGCCCGCCGGAGGGCGAGCAGGGCGAGGCCGAGCACCGCCTGCACCAGGAAGCCGAGGAAGAAGCCGGCGAGGACCACCGGCCAGCCCAGCCAGCCGAGCAGCAGGCCGAGCAGCCCGGCCAGCTTGACGTCGCCCATGCCCATGCCCGACGGCGAGACCAGCGCCATGAGCAGCAGGACACCGAAGGCCGCCGAGCCCGCGAGCACGGCGCGCAGCAGGTCGTCCCACCGGTCCCCGACGGCCGCGGCGACGGTGAGCAGCAGCAGCGCGCCGGCGGTCGCGGGCAGCAGCACTCGGTTGGGCAGCAGCTGCTCGCGCAGGTCGATGACGCTGAGCAGGACGCCGGCCGCCACGAACCACAGCCACGCCGGCAGCTCCGCCGTCGGGCCGAAGCGCAGGGCGGCCAGGACGAACAGCGCCGCCGTCGCCACCTCGAGCAGCCCGCGCGGGGCCACTCCCCCGCGGCCCCCGAGGACCGCGCCGACGGTGGCCGGGCGCGGCCACGGGAAGCGCGCCGCGGCGCGGTCGACCAGGTGACCGACCGCCGCGCCGCTCAGCGCCGCGGCGGCCAGCACGAGGCCGGTCACGCTGCGGTCCGGGGGCGGGGGGCGGGCACGGCGAGGACGGTGGCACAGCGATCGACCCGGTCCCGGCCGGTACCGGGACACGACCCGCCGCGTCGTCCCGGCTGTCACGGACGGCGCAACCGTCCCACGGCACCGGGGCGCTCAAGCCGAAAGACGTACGGGATCCGGCCTGGTCAGGTGGCTGTTCCTGCCGGTGCGACGATGCCGTGGACGACCCGACTGGAGGAGACGCATGACCCCGCCCGGCACCCCGTCCTCGACCCGGCTCCCCGACGGCCGCGAGCTCGCGTGGACGGAGTGGGGGCCGCGGGACGGCCGGCCGGTGCTGTTCTGTCCCGGCGCCGGGATGAGCGGTGTCCTCGGCTTCGGCACCGACCTGCTGCCCGGGCTCGGCCTGCGGCTGCTGGCCCTCGACCGTCCGGGCCTGGGCCGGTCCACACCGGACCCGGGCAAGACGTACGCCTCCTGGGCCGGCGACGTCGGGCACCTGGTGTCGGCGCTGGGACTGCGCCGCGTCCTCGGCGTCGGTTTCTCGCAGGGCGCTCCCTTCGCCGTCGCGCTCGTCGGGGCCGGCCTGCTCGACGCCGTGGCACTGGTCGCCGGGCAGGACGACCTGCGTGCCCGGCGGCACCTGCTCGTGCCCGAGGTCGCCGGCATGCTCGACGCCGCCGACGCCGACCCGGCCGGCTTCGAGCGGGAGATCGCCCGCGTCACGAGCGCCGACTGGCTGTGGCAGGTCATCCTCACGACCGCGGCCCCGGGGGACCGGGAGCGTTACGAGGGCAGCGACCTCGGCCCCGCCGTCCGCGCGGCGCTGGACGACGGGTTCCGGCAGGGCGCGACCGGTTACGCGCGCGACCTGGTCACCGCGCTGGGCCCCTGGCCGGTGCGGCCCGAGGAGCTGACCGTGCCGGTGCACCTCTGGTACGGCGCGCAGGACACCAGCACCGTGCACTCCCCCGACCTCGGCCGGTCGCTGGCCGCCCGGATCCCCGGCGCCCGGCACACGGTGCTCGACGACGAGGGCGGCGCGCTGCTGTGGACCCGGGCGGCGGACGTCCTGGGAGCGCTCGCCGCCTGAGCTGTCGTCCCCCTCGGGCAGGCTGCGCTCGTGCCCTTCGACGCGACGCTGGTCCGCTGGCCGGGCGCGGGCGGCTGGGTCTTCGCGCCCGTGCCGGCCGAGCACGCGCCGGAGGCGGCGGGCCCGTTCGGCCGCGTGCCCGTGACGGCGACCGTCGACGGGCGGACGTGGGCGACGAGCGTCTGGCGCGACCGCGCGGCCGGCTGGCTGCTCCCGGTGCCGGCGCGGATCCGCCGCGGCAGGGACGACGGCGACGTGGTCACCGTCGACGTCGAGGTGGATCCCGCTCGGCTGTGACCTGCGGAAACTGTCGTACCCCGCCCGTAGGTTCGGGGTCGTGCAGGAGGTCGCCGGGTCGCTCGTGGAGCGTGCGCTGGCGGGCTGGCTCGTCGAGCAGCCCGCGCGCGTGCAGCGGCTGCCGGTCGCCTTGCTGTCACGGGAGCAGAAGGCCGCCGAGCTCCAGCGCCTGCAGGCGCGCAAGGCGATGGAGGCCGCCTACGAGGCCGAACTGATCCTGGGTCTCGCGGACGACTCACCCGATGACGACGATCCGCCGCCGGGGTCCCCTGGTGCCCGCGCGCGGTCGTGGAAGCCCGACACCGAGCTGCCGGGTGTCTCGGAGTTCTTTCCCGCCGAGCTGGCCATGGTGCTCAACTGCGGACGGCTCTCGGCGAGCCAGCGGGCGCACCGGGCCTGGACCTACCGCACGCACCTGCCCGCCGCGTGGGCCGCGATGCGCGCCGGGAAGTTGGACGAGTACCGGGTGAACACGTTGGTCGACGTCCTGCAGCACACGGACCCGGCGATCGCGCGGGCCGTCGAGAGCCGGCTGCTGCCCGAGGCGGCCGACCTGACGGTGGGCCGACTGAAGAAGCGCGCCTTGGAGCTCCTCCTCGAGCTCGATGCCGAGGCGGCCGAGCGGCGGCGGGAGCAGGCCAGGCGGCGGTCTGACGTGCGGGTCTACCCGTCCCCGCAGGAGGGCATGGCCACGATCGCCGCCGACCTGCCCGCGGACGTGGCGGCGGCCTGTCACGCGCTGGTCGACGCGCTGGCGCGGATGCTGAAGGCCGACGGCGACGACCGGCCGATCGGGGAGATCCGCACCGCGGTGTTCGCCGACCTGATTCAGCGGCCGTGGGACGACTCCCGGCCGCCGGTGACCGCGCACCTGCAGATCATCGCCACGCTGGCGTCCCTGGCCGGCCTCTCGGACGAGGCGGGCGAGGTCAACGGCCTGCCGGTCACCGCCGCGCAACTCCGCGAACTGCTCCGTCAGCTCGACGGGCTCGGCATCCGCACCCCGGAAGGTGGATCGGTGACCCTCGCTCTCACCGACGAGGACGGGGCCCTGCGTGCGACCAGCACCCTGGACCAGCTGCGCCGCCTCGCCCGCCGGGGATGCGTGGAGCACCCGACCGACGACTGCAGGTGCGCTGTCCTCGACCGACCTGAGCCGGTGGACCGCTACACGCCCTCGGCCGCGCAGGACCGCTTCGTGTGCACCCGGGACCGCACCTGCCGGTTCCCCACCTGCGGACAGCGGGTCGGGTGGGCCGACGCCGACCACGTCGTCCCGCACGCACGCGGCGGGGCCACCGACTGCGGCAACCTCTGCTGTCTCTGCCGGTCCCACCACCGGCTGAAGACCTTCGCGCGCGCCTGGCGCTTCTCGATGTCCGCCGACGGGGTCCTGACCGTGACGACACCGTCGGGCATCACCCGCACGACCCGGCCACCGGGCATGCGGCCACCACCGCCGGCACCCGACCCACCTCCCGACGAAGCCGAGCCGGACGACGACCTCCCGCCCTTCTGACCGGTCGGGTCGTCACGCCAGGACACGTGCGAGGAACGGGTCGACCGCTGCACGGAAGGCGGCCGGCTGCTCCACGAACGGGAAGTGACCGCTGCCCTCGACCACCACCGCCTCGCCGCGGGCGAACAGGCCGGCCACCGCGAGCACCGGCGCGACCCCCGTGGAGACGTCCCGCTCCCCCGCCACCACCAGGGTCGGTGCGGTCACCGCGCGCAGCCGCTCGTGCAGGTCGGCGGGCGTCTCCCCCGCCATGTACGTGCGCGCCGCGGCCACGGCGTACCGCATCCCGCGGGCGTGCGCCTGCGTCGTCGCGTCCCAACGCGCGTAACCGAGCGCCGCGCTGCGCACCCGCCACGCGGTGAAGGTGTCGTCGTCGGTCAGGTCCGGCTCCTCCTCGAGCGCCGCGAGTGCGGCCGCGACGGCCGGCTCCTGCGCGCGGGCGGCCAACAGCGCGGCGGCGTCGGAGGGCACGTCCACCAGGTACTCCGCGGGCGGCGTGACCAGCACCTGTGCGGCCAGCCGCCCGGGGAACCGGGCGGCGTGGGCGACGGCCAGACGGGTGCCCGCCGAGTGCGCCACCAGCGTGCACCGGTCGAGTCCGAGCGCGGCCCGCAGCCGGTCGACGTCGTCGGCCTGGTCCCACCGCGAGGCGAGCGGCGCGTCCCGGGACCGGCCGACGCCACGCATGTGCGGCACCACGAGCCGGTACCGCTCGCCCATACCGGCCAGGTCGCCGAGGTACGCGGGGTGCGCGGCCGCGCCGTCGGCGAGCACGAGCAGCGTCGGCCCGTCGTCCCGGCCGAGGACGTCGGCGTGCAGGACCGCCCCGTCGGCAGCGGTGTAGGTCGCCATCAGCGCCCGTACCGGACCTGCAGCAGGCCGTCGTCGGTGTCGGTGAGGCGTCCGCCGGCCGCGGCCATCGCCTCCGCGGCACGCGCCAGCCGCTCGTAGGCGGCCGCGGCGTCCGGCAGCGTCGCGGCACGGTCGGCCGCGTGCCGGAAGGTGAGCCCCTCGAGGGTCCGGACGAGGACGCCGCCCATCACGGCGTGCACCCGCAGGGCGCTGCCGTCGGCGACGAGGTCGCGGCCGGGACCGATCCGGGCCGGCACGACACCCCAGCGCCGGAAGCCCAGTTCGCCGGCGGACACCTGGCGGCCCAGTTCGGCGAGCACGTCGGCGGGCAGGTCCGGGCCGGCCACCCGGACGAGGCCGCCCCGGTCCAGCGCCACCACCGGGGTGCCCGGGGCGGCGTCGAGGGACAGCACGTCGTCCCCCGGCGCGGGCGGCTCGTCGACCACCCGGACCCGCCAGCCCAGCGCGGGCGCCGTACCGGGCTCGGGCAGGGGCACCGGATCCGGACCGGTGCGGGCGCGCTGGCGCCGGGACGGCCGGGTCGCGACCAGGTGGCCGTCGCGCATCGGCTCGGCCAGCGTCCAGCCGGCGGCGTGCGCGGCACGGAGGTCGGCGGCCAGTGCGCGGACGCGGGCTGCGGCCTCGGCGAGCGTGGCGACGTCGTCGAGGTCCCAGCGGTGCTCGGTCTCGTGCCGGGAGCCCGGCCACGGTGACGGCGGGCGAGAGAGCTGTGCGGTCATGTCGGTCCTCGCGCGGGCGGGACGCCGCCGGGCGGGGATCCGGCAGGAGCTGCCGGGCCGGCGCCGGGCGGACGGTCCGTCCCGAGGGTCGGGGCCGGCGGGTGTCCCCGAGTGGGGGCCGGCGCCGACCTCGCGATCATGGCACGGGCCCGGTCAGTCCTCGAGCGCGTAGGTGGCCTCGACGACGGCGGACACGGTCACGGCCTGCGGGTCGAGGTCGAGCGCCGGGCCACCGCCGACGGAGCCGCGGGCCATGGCCGCCATCGTCTCCGCGCCGCCCAGAACCACCGAGGACAGCCCGGGGTCGGCGAGCTCCCGCAGCGGCCCGAGCGGGCGGCCGACGGCGTCGGCGAGGTCGGTGGCGGCCTCGCGGGCGGCGTCGACGGCCGCCCGGCGGACGGCGCGGCGGGCGGCGGCCGGGTCGTCGAGCTCCCAGGAGACCCCGCCGATCCCGGCGCCGGCCGCGGCCACCACCTCGGCGACCTCGGGGACGGCACCGACGTCGACCTCCACGGTGCCGCCGACGGTCGCCTCCCACCCGGCCCGCTGGTTCGTCCCGGCACCCGGGTCCCACGACCACTGCTCGTGCACCGACACCCGGGACAGCACGACCCGGCGGACACCCTCGGCACCGTCGAGCGCCGACCGCAGGTGCGCGGTCACCCCCGAGGCCCGCGACAGCGCGGCGCTCCGGCTGTCCGGCGAGGCCTCGCGGACGTGCACCGCGAGCGTCGCGCGGTCGGGACCGTGGTCGGCGGTGGCCTCCCCGCGCACGCGGACGACGGCCGGCGGCTGGGTCACGCGCGCCGTCAGCCCGCCGCGGCCGCGGTGGCCGGCTCCGCCAGCGCCGACGCGAAGCAGTCGTGCAGCAGGTCCAGCCGCTCGAGGAGGCGGTCCACCCACGCCGCGGACGTGCTCAGTGGCACCGGTTCGAGCATCAGCGACCAGAACAGTCGGTCGACGTCGCCACCGGCCGCCCACCGCCGCTCCTCCGCCGACAGCGGGACGCCGACGACCGCCGTGAACCGCCGGGCCGCCGCGCGCCGCACCCGGCCCGCCGCAGGAGCGGGCGCGACGAGGCCGATCGCCCGGCCCAGCAGCGGCACCAGGCGCGGCCGGTCGGCATCGGACAGGACGTCGTTGGCGTGCCGCAGCACGGCGGCCAGCTCGGCGTCGACACAGGCCGGTGCGTCGGTGAACGCCTCGCCGGCCAGCAGCGCCGTGTACTCGAGGAAGCACGCCCCGCGGGCGGGCGTGCGGTGCCTGCCTCGGCTCAGGACCGGCAGGAAGTCCGGGCTCCGCGTCATGCTCACCGCCCCCTCCGGGCCGTCATCGGCCCTCGGCCCGCTGAGCGTAGGTCCGCGCCGCGCTCAGTGCAGGCCTGCGGCCACGGCGAGACCGCGCCGCAACCAGCGGGCGAGGCCGGCGTCGGCGGCGTACCCGGCCGGCTCGACGAGCACGAAGGCCCGCACCTGCCGGCCACCCAGCACCATCGGGCCCACGTGCGGCTCGGCCAGCAGCGCCGGGACGGCGTCGGCGCCGACCCGCACCGCCAGCGCGGTGGCGGTGACGCCGCAGACCATCCGCCCGCCCACGCTGAACGACAGCCCGCCGCCGACCATCCGCTACTCCACCGCGTCGTGCGGCGCGAGCAGCCGGCGGACGCGCTCGGCGGTCGCGGCGTCGTGAGGCACTGGCGGACCCTAGCCGCGCCAGGACCCCTTGATGCCGGGTCTGACGCTGGTCAGGGTCGGCGGGACGTCCGATCGACCCGGGGAGCCGGCCATGGCCAAGCACCTGTCCGCCGAGATCGACATCGCCGCCCCGCCGGAGCGGGTGTGGGCCGACCTGACCGACCTGCGCGCCTATCCCGAGTGGAACCCGTTCATCGTCCGCGCCGAGGGCGACGTCGTCCGTGGCGCCCGGCTGTCCCTCCGGATGCAGCCGGTGGGCGGGAGGGCGCTGACCCTGCGCCCCCGGTTGCTCGCGGCCGACCCACCCCGCGAACTGCGGTGGCTCGGCCGGCTGGTCCTGCCCGGCCTGATGGACGCCGAGCACGCCTTCCGCCTCGAGCCGTCGGGAGCAGGCACCCGGCTGGTGCAGGAGGAGACCTTCCGCGGTGTGCTCGTGCCCGTGGTGGCGCGCTCGCTGGACCGGGGCACGCTGCCGGCCTTCGAGGCGATGAACCGGGCCCTCAGGGAGCGTGTCGAACGGTCCCTCGCCCAGGGCTGACCGGACGGCGCCGAGCGGTCAGGGGACGACGTCGGGCACGAAGCGCTGGCTGTCCTTGGGCGGGCGCTCGTAGTCCTCGTCGACCGGCGGGCGCGGCGGCAGGTCGGGCGGCTCGGGCGTGAGGTCCTCGTAGGGGACCTGGTCGAGCAGGTGCGTCATGACGTTGATCCGCGCCCGCTTCTTGACGTCGGCCTCGACCACCCACCACGGCGCCTCGGGGATGTCGGTGGCGGCGAACATCGCGTCCTTGGCCTTGGAGAAGTCGACCCAGCGGTTGCGCGCCTCGAGGTCCATCGGGCTGAGCTTCCAGCGCTTGGTCGGGTCCGACAGCCGCGACTGGAACCGCTTCTCCTGCTCGGTGTCGCTCACCGAGAACCAGTACTTGAGGACGGTGATCCCGCTGCGGACGAGCATCCGCTCGAACTCCGGACAGGAGCGGAGGAACTCCTCGTACTCCTCGTCGGTGCAGAACCCCATGACCCGCTCGACGCCGGCGCGGTTGTACCAGGAGCGGTCGAACAGGACCATCTCGCCGCGGGTGGGCAGGTGGTCGACGTAGCGCTGGAAGTACCACTGCCCCCGCTCGCGCTCGGTCGGCGCCGGCAGGGCCACCACCCGCGCGGCGCGCGGGTTGAGTGTCTCGGTGATCCGCTGGATCGCTCCGCCCTTGCCGGCGGCGTCACGACCCTCGAACACGACGACGACGCGCAGCCCCCGCGCGCGGATGAACTCCTGCTGCTTGACCAGCTCCACCTGCAGCCGGGCGACCTCCTTCTCGTACCAGGCCTTGTCGACCTTGGCGGTGGAGGAGGGCGCCTCCTCGACGGAGGGCACGGCCCGCTTCTTGGACGCCATGCCGCAGCATCGACCCCGCACGCGGCCGGGGGCAAGGGTGACGGACAGGATGGGCACGTGCTGACCGCCCGCGACGGGGACGTCCGGATCCGCCCGGTCGGCCGCGGCGACGCCGACCTGTACCTGGCCCTGCGCGGCGACGCCGCGACGATGCGCGACCTCGGCGGCCCGCAGCCGCCCGACCGGATCCGCGCCGGGCACGCCCGCGAGGTGGCCGAGACCGCGGCGGGGCGGGCGGACATCGTGGTCGCGGAGGTCGCGACGGCGGACGGCTGGGTCGCCGCGGGCAACGTCTCGCTCGTCGCCCACCCGCCCGCGGGCGCGGAGGTCGGCTGGCTGGTCCTGCCCGAGCACCGCGGCCGCGGCGTGGCGCGGAGCGCCGTCCGGCTGCTGCTCGGCCTGCCGGGGACCGCGGAGCGGTGGGGCGTGGTCGAGGCGCAGCCGTCGGTGGGCAACACCGCCTCGAACCGGCTGTGCGCCGCGCTCGGCTCCACCGACCGCGGCGAGGTCGACGTCGAGTTCGCCGGGCAGCGGTTCCGCTGCCGCCGGTGGGAGCTGGACCTGCGGGCTCAGGTGCCGCAGTAGGTGACGAACGGGCCCTCCGGACCCGGCGCGGCGTAGCGCTCGAGGCCGGGCCGCACGTCGAACGGGCGGCGGACCACCTCGACCAGCCGCTCGAACGGCGCGAGGTCCCCGGCCGTGGCGGCGGTCAGCGCCTCCTCGACCAGGGCGTTGCGCGGCACGTACACCGGGTTCACCCGGTCCATCGCGTCGGCGTCGGGGGCCAGTGCCCGCCACCGCTCCAGCCAGGCGTCGGCGGCGGCGAGGTCGAGGACCAGCTCCCGCGCCGGCCCGGCGTCGCCGCGGGCGGCACGCGACAGCGCCCGCACGAACGAGGTGAGGTCGACCCGGTTGTCCTGCAGCAGGGCGAGCAGGTCGTCGACCAGGCCGCGCGCGACGTCGTCGTCGAGGCCGTCGGGCAGCCCCAGCTTGGCCCGCCAGCCGGCCAGCAGCGCGGCGTCGAAGAAGGGGCGGAACCGGCCGAGGGCCTCCACGGCGAGGGCGACCGCCGACTCCTGGTCGGAGGCGAGCAGCGGCAGCAGCGCCTCGGCCAGCCGGGCCAGGTTCCACTCCGCGGCCAGCGGCTGGTTGCCGTAGCGGTAGCGCCCGCCCTCGTCGACCGAGCTGAACCAGGTGTCGGGGGCGTAGGCCTCCATGAACGCGCACGGCCCGTAGTCGATGGTCTCGCCCGACAGCGTCATGTTGTCGGTGTTCATCACGCCGTGCACGAAGCCGACGAGCATCCACCGCGCCACCAGGTCGGCCTGCGCGGCGACGACCTCCTCGTACAGCGCGAGGTACGGCTGCTCGGCGTCGGCGGCGGCCGGGTGGTGCCGGGCGATGGCCTCGTCGGCCAGGCGGCGCAGCAGGTCGTCGTCGCCGGTGGCGCGGGCGAACTGGACGCTGCCCACCCGCAGGTGGCTGCTCGCCACCCGGGCGAGCACCGCGCCGGGCAGCAGGGCCTCCCGGCGGACCGGCCGGCCGGTGGCGACGACGGCCAGTGAGCGGGTGGTGGGGATGCCGAGGGCGTGCATCGCCTCGCTGACGACGTACTCCCGCAGCATCGGCCCGACGGCGGCGTACCCGTCGGCGCCGCGGGAGAAGGGCGTGCGGCCCGACCCCTTGAGGTGCAGGTCGTACGGCCGGCCGTCGACGCCGGTCAGCTCACCGAGCAGCAGCGCGCGGCCGTCGCCCAGGCGCGGGTTGTAGTAGCCGAACTGGTGGCCGGCGTAGGCCTGCGCCACCGGCCGGGCGCCCTCGGGGACGGCGGTGCCGGTGAGCAGCGCGACGCCCTCGGGGGTGCGCAGCGCGTCGGCGTCGAGGCCCAGGTCGGCCGCGAGGGGCTCGTTGAGCGCGAGCAGCCGCGGGTCCGGCGTCTCCGCGGCCTGCCACGGCAGCGCCATCTCCGGCAGCGCGGTGGCGAAGCGGTCGCCGAGGGCGACGGTCAGGGCGGGAGCGACGCTCATCCTCCCGAATGTACGAGCGCGGCTCAGCCGCGCAGCGCGGGCGGCAGGTGCTCCCCCACCCGGGCGGCCAGGGCGCGCAGCCGGGCGGCCGCGGACGGCCGCGGTGCCGGCAGCCGGGACTCGACGGCGGCCAGCCGTGTCTCCAGGTCGGTGACCGTGGCCGGGCCCGCGGCCGGCGGCGGGGTGGTGGCGAGCTGGGCGAGGCCGTCGGTCAGCCCGGACACCAGGCCGGCCGCCTCGTCCGGACGCAGCTTGACGGTCCCGACGCACAGGTCGTCGCGCCAGATGCTCAGGTTGAGCAGGCCCTGCGCCGGGTGCGCGGAGACGCGGACCGCGCGGGTGCGGTCACGCGCGTCCCACACCCATCGAGCCCGCGCCGGCAGTGCGGTGACCGTCATCACCCCATGATCGGCCCCGCTCGGCCCGACGGCCAGGAGGACCGGCCGCGGAGTCAGCGCAGGCGGGTGCGCCAGTCACCGCGGAGGCGGTAGCCGCTGCCGCGGATGGCCTCGATCGCCGACGCCCCCGGCCCCAGCTTCGCACGCAGCGTGCGGACCACCGCGTCGACGACGTTGCTGCCGCGGGCGGCATCCGCCGTGCCCCACACCCGGTCCAGCAGCTCCGGCCGGGTGACCGCGTGCCCCTCGTGCTCGCGCAGCTGCCGGAACAGCCCGTACTCCAGCGGGGTCAGGGCCACCGGCGCCCCGCCGACGACGAGCTCGTGCGTCCCGTCGTCCAGCGCCGGCTCGTCGGCGACGCCGAGCTCCGCGGCCAGCAGGTCGGCCAGCCAGCCGTCGACCGAGCCGGGGCCGAAGTCGAGCAGCACGGTCGACCACTCCTCGCCGTCGAGGACCACCGTCGCCGAGGGCACCGGCCGGAACCCGAGCTCGCGGACCACCGGCCAGTACGACGGCACGTCCCGGACGACGACGAACATCCGGCGCAGCGCCGGCCGCAGCGCCATGTAGGTCCGCTTGGTGTCCAGCCAGCACGCCGCCTGGGGAGGGCCGGGCGCCTCGCCGCGGTCGCGGTCGAGCCACCGCCGCAGGCCGAGGGCCACCTCGCCGCGGGCGAGCGGGTGGCACTGCAGCTGGCGGGACCAGGCCGCCACCACCGGGTCGTCGACCGGCGCGTGGCGGATCTGCGCGTCGCCGAGCAGCAGGAAGGCGCCGGCCGGCGTCCCGTCCCGGTCCCGGGACACGGAGAAGGACGACGGCGCCGCGGTCCACCACCGCGCCAGCAGCCGCGCCGCCGCCGGCCCCTCGTGCCGCCGGGCCATCGCGCCGATCGCCGGCCCGTCCCCGGACGTCGCGGGCTCGACGGCGAGCTGCTGGACGTCGGAGGGGAAGAAGGCGTCGCGCACCACCGGGTTGTCGAGCAGGTACAGCGTGTCGGCGGTGTAGGTCCACAGCTCCGCGGGCGCGGCGGCGCGCGTCTCGTCGCGCAGCTGCCGCCACGCCGCGCGGCGGAGGTCGCGGTAGCGCACCGGGTGGGTGCTCCGCAGGTGTCCGGCCACTGCGTCGCGCACCGCCTCGTGCACGAGCGTCCCGTCCCGGCCGGCGACCACGAAGGGCAGCGCGAGCAGCCGGTCCAGCGCGGCCGCGCCGTCGCCGCCGAGCATGGCGTCCATCAGCGACTCGGTGGTGCGCCGCACCACGGACGCGGCGTCGAGCGCCCGCCGGGTCAGCGGGTCGTCGACGTCCTCGCGGTACAGCCGCGCCAGCTCCTCGACCACGCGGGACATCGCCGCGTCCTCCAGGCCCAGCTGGGGGTTCTCCGCGACCCCCGCCGAGGCCAGCACCAGGGCGAGCGGGTGTCCGCGGGCGATGCGGTTGAGCCGGGCGGCCTCGTCCGCGGGCACGCCGCGCCCGGCCAGCAGGGCGCGGGCGTCGACGTCGGCCAGGGGGCCCAGCAGGACGCTCGAGAAGCCCGGGACGGCCAGCCACCCCGGCACCGGGCGGCCGCGGCCGGCCATCACCAGCGCGGTCCCGGCTGGCAGGGCGGGCACCAGCGTGCGGCGCAGCCAGCTGTCGAGGAGGAGGAAGTGCTCGTACTGGTCGAGCAGCAGCACGGCCGGCGCGGCGGACTCCAGGGCGCCGACGAACCCGCCGAGGTCGGTGGCCCCGCCGGCGGCCGCGAGGAAGCCGCGCTCGGTCGGCTCGACGGTGCGGCAGTCGAGGGCGAGGACGGTCGCCCCCTCGTCGTCGGCGCGGCGCCGGACGGCGTCCAGGAGCGCGGACTTGCCGATGCCCGGCAGGCCGTGCACGGAGGTGACCCCGCCCGCGTGGACGGAGGCCATGAGCGTCTCGACGTCGGACCCGCGTCCCAGCAGTGCGGCAGACCGGGACCGGGTGGCCGTTCCCATCGTCCGAGGATGACCGCCGGGACAGCGGCCGGACAGGTGCGGAGGTCCCCCGTCAGACGTCGGTGGCGACGCCGGGGCCGAGCCAGCGGACGCGCCGGCGGACCTCCTCCGGGGCCCTCGCCAGGTCGCGCTCGGCGCCCTCGCGCCCCTGACGGAAGTGGCTCCAGCCCTCGTGGTGCACCGGGACGACGACCCGTGGCGCGGTCAGCCGGACCACGGCCGCGGCCTGCCGGCCGGTCATCGAGTACCGCACCGGCCCGCTGACCGGGAAGCGGACGCCGCCGAGGTGCAGCACGGCGACGTCCACCCGCAGCCGCTCGGCGACCCGCCGCAACCCCCGGAAGGCGACCGTGTCGCCGGAGATCCACAGGACGCCGTCGGTCCGGCCGGGCTCGCGCACCGCGAACCCGACGACGTCGCCGACGACGGCGCGGCTCAGCGGCGGCCCGTGCCGCGCCGGGGTGGCGACCACCTCCAGCGGCGGGCGGCCCGGCCCGTCGAGCACCGTCGTCTGCCAGGGCCGCAGCCCGCGCGCGCCGCCGCCGAGCCGGCGGGCGCCGGAGGCGGTGGTCACGACCACCGGCACCTGCGCCAGCAGCGCCCGGCCGGCGTCGTCGAGGTTGTCGGCGTGGTGGTCGTGGGTGAGCAGCACGGCGTCGACCGGCAGGACGTCGGCCGGGGACAGGGCGGGGCCGCCCGTCTTCGTCGACCCGGTTCCCCACCCGAAGGCGTAGTGCCGCCCCGGCGGGTCGAAGGTCGGGTCGGTGAGCAGCCGGTACCCGGCGATCTCGACCAGCAGCGTCGGCCCGCCGACGTGCGTGAGCCTCACTGCGCCCCGGCCACCGGCGACCGGGGGCCGGTCGCGTGGGCCAGCGCCCAGTCGAGGACCTCGTCGGCGATCCGCTCCCAGCCCTCCTGCGCGGGCAGCAGGTGCGCGTAGCCGGGGTACTCGCGCCGCTCGGTCACGGTGTCGCCGCGGTAGTGCTTGGCGTTCGAGCGCTGGATCGCCGGCGGCATGATGTGGTCCTCGCCGCCGGAGACGAACAGCAGCGGCGGCCGGGCGTCGTTGGTGTAGTCGACGTGCGCGTCCTGCGGGCCGGGCATGAGGTTGGCCAGCACCGAGTTCCACAGGATCCGTCCCGACGCGGGGACGTGGTAGCGCCGGTAGAGCGCGCGGGACTCCTCCTCGCCGAAGGTGTTCGTGAACGCGTAGTGCCACTGCTCCTCGGTCAGCCCGACGGCGCGGTGCCGGTTGGCCGGGTTCTTCAGCACCGTCCAGGTGGAGCGCAGCTGCGACAGCGGCACCACGGTCACGCCCTCGGTGGGCGCGGAGTTGAGGACGACGCCCACGGCGCCGAGGCCGCGGTCGAGCAGCAGCTGCACGATCGTGCCGCCGGCGGAGTGGCCGATCAGGATCGGCGGGCGGTCCAGCCCGCGCACCAGCGCGGACAGCGAGTCGACGATCGCCGGCAGCGTCACCTCGGCGATCGGCGTCGGGTCGGCGTTGAGCGCCTCGACCTCGCCCTCGAAGCCGGGGTAGGTCGGGGTGAGGACGCGGAAGCCGCGGGCCTCGTAGTGCGTCCTCCAGTGCTCCCAGCTGCGCGGGGTCACCCAGAAGCCGTGGATCAGGACGATGGTGTCCGGTGCGGACGGCGGAGTGGTCACGGTCGCTCCCTCGGAGTGGTGGCCGGTCAGCGGGGAGCCTGGCAGCGGGCACGGGAGACGTCCGGCCCGTCCGTGCACGGATCCGGTCCCTGGCTGCACCGCCGTGCCGGTTCCCGTCCCGGGCGCGCTCTGCCAGGCTCGACGGCGTCCACGGGGGACGTCAGCTGCCCGAGACCGAGGTACGGCGCGATGCTGCTCTTCGACACCACCCCGCTCCCCCGCGCCGACCGTGCCGAGGCCTTCCGCGCCGCTGTCCAGGAGTCGTCCGCCCCCTGCCGCGTGGAGCACCGCGAGGACCCCGCGGCGGTGCACGCCCGCATGCAGCTGTTCCCGTACGGGACCGCCGCGCTGCTGGCCACCGACGCCACCCGCTTCCGGCTGGTGCGCACCCTGCGGCACGTGGCCCGCGACGCCACGCCCGTGGTGTGCCTGGCCTTCCAGCACCGCGGCCGCGGCGAGTTCGCCCAGCTCGGCCACGAGCAGCACGTGCGCGACGGCGACCTCATGCTCGTGGACATGACCGCGCCCTACGGGTTCGGCTGCGCCACCGGCGGCGGGAACCGCGCGCTGCTGGTGCCCCTCGACCAGCTCGGCCTGCCGGTCGACGTCGTCCGCCGGGCGACGCCGCGGCTGCGCGCCAGCCCGCTGCACGACCTGGTCCGCGCCCACCTGCAGCGGATCGCCGACGACGCTCCCGAGCTGTCGGCCGACCCGGGCGCCGCCGCGCTGGGTGCGGCGACCGTCGAGCTGGTGCGGGCCCTGGTGGTGTCGGCGGCCGGGGACGCGCGGCACGGGCCCGGGGTGCGCGAGGACACGCTGGTCACGCGGGTGCGGGCGCACGTGGCGCGGCACCTGACCGATCCCGCGCTCACCCCCGCGGCGGTGGCCCGGGCGCACGGCGTCTCGGTGCGCCAGCTCTACAAGGCCCTCGCCGCCGCGGGGGTCAGCCTCGAGCAGGAGGTCATCACCCAGCGGCTGGAGGCCGCGCGCGCCCGGCTGTCCTCCCCCGCCGGCCGCCGACGGTCGATCGCCGCCGTCGCCCGCGCCTGCGGGTTCGCCGACCCCAGCCACTTCGCCCGCCGGTTCCGCGGCGCGTACGGGATGAGCCCCGGCGAGTGGCAGCGGGCGGCCGGCAGTCGCTGAGCGGGTCCTCAGGCGTCCACGGGGACGTGGGTGCCGAAGCGCCGCGCGTGGTAGGTCAGCGGCGCGGCGTCCTGCAGGCTCGCGGCGACGACGTCGCCGAGCACGACCACGTGGTCCCCGCCGTCGACCAGCCGCGCGACCCGGCAGGCCACCCAGCCGGCGCTGCCTTCCAGCCGGGGGGCACCGAGGTCGACCTCCCACGCGACGCCGGCGAACCCGTCGGCGCCGCGGCGGGCGAAGCGTGTCGCCAGCTCCGCCTGGGCGGCGGCGAGCACGTTGAGGCCGAACGGCGCGCCCTCGGCCAGCCGCGCCAGCAGGCCCGACCCGCGGTCCAGCGACACCAGCACCATCGGCGGCGCCATCGACAGCGACGCGAACGCGCTGACCGTGGTCCCGTACGGGGCCCCGCCGGCGAGCGTCGTCACCACCGACACCGGCGTGGCCACCCCGGCCATCACCTCGCGGAACGCACCGGCGACCGCCGTCATCAGGCCACCTCCGCGGCCAGCGCGGGGGTCAGCGACCGCCACACCGCGCGGGCCAGCGCGTCGGTGGTCCGGAACAGCGGCGCGTTGGTGCGCGGGCGCGAGAACCCCGCCACCTGCGGCCCGGCGGTCCAGGCGCCGAGCGCGAACACGTGCGGGTCGGGGACGCCGCGGCGGTCGACCAGGCGGTTGTCCGGGTCGACGTCGAGCCGGCCGGTGCGGCGCACGCCGGCGGGCGCGGTGTCGTCGGCCAGCACCCGCTCGCGCGCCGCGCCGCGGCCGAGCAGCGCGGTGACCAGCGGGGCGCGGCTGGCCTCCACGTCGGGCCGCGGCAGCCGCGCCTCCACGAGCGTGCGCGCCACCGTCTCGCCCGGGCAGCTCGCCGAGCGGGCCCGGAAGACCCCGGCGTCGGCGTCGAGGGTGACCTCCACGTCGGCGCCGAGCCAGCGCAGCACGCCGGCCTCCGACAGCGCGAGCAGCTCCTCCAGCCGGGGACCGGGCGGGCCGCTGGCCAGGTAGCTGAACAGGTTCATGAACCAGCCGGGCAGCTGGTCGGCCTGCGACCGCGCGGTCAGCCGGCCGGCGGCCAGCAGCGCCGCGACGGCGCCGAAGGACTGCAGCAGCGCGACGAAGACGGCGGCGTCGCTGCTGTGCCGGAGATCGGTGGCCCGCGCGAGGTCGGCGCGGACGTGCGCGCGGACCGCCTCCTGCAGCGACCCGGCGTCGGCGAACGACCGGCCGGCCAGCGGGCGGTCGAGGGCGGCGAGGTCGAAGCGGTCGGCGGGGTCGGGCACCGCCTCGGCGGCGAGTGCCCGCTCCTCCTCCGGCCCGGCCGCGGCGAGGAACCGCCCGGCGAAGTCCGCCCACGGCAGCGCGGTGCGCTCCGGCGCGGCGCGGAACAGCTCGGTGTAGTGCGCCCACGCCAGCTCACGGGCCAGCAGCGGGCCGAGGTCGGCCTGCAGGTCCAGCCGGCGGGTGGGGCCGAACGCCGCGTCGACCGCCGCCGGGGTGAGGAACCGCAGCGGGACCGGCGGCCCGGCCCAGGTGTAGCCGAGCTTGCTGCGGTAGGGCACGCCGCGGCGCGACCCGACGTGCAGCACCGGCTCGGCGCCCGACGGCTCGTAGCGCAGCCGCCCGCCGTCGTCGCGGACGAACCGGCCGCCGCGGCCGGCGGTCACCAGGACGGCGAGGTCGACGAACGCCAGCCCCGCGCCGCGCACGAGCACGTCCTCCCCCGGCGCCAGCGCGCCCAGGTCGAGGTCGGCGGTGTAGCCGGTGGGCAGGTAGCGGACGCCGGCGCGCTCGGCCGCGGCGGTGTGCGCCCGCTCCTCGGCGGTCGGCCCGGCCTCGAGGTGGCCCTGGGCGAGGACCACGGTGTCGACCGGCAGCACGCCCCCGTCGGCCAGGACGACGTCGACGCCCTCGCGCGTGCGGCGCAGGTCGGTGACCCGGGTGGCGTGCACCTCGACGTCGGCGAAGGGCGCCAGCGCCGCGACCACGCCGTCGAGCACCCAGCTCAGGTAGGCGTTGACCAGCGGCCGCGACGGGAACGACGTCGGGGTCAGCCGCCGCGCCTCCTCCCCCACCGGGTCACCGTCGGGCAGCGCGCGGCCGACCCGCTCGATCCACTCCGCGAGCGTCGTCCCCTCCTCGACCGGACCCTCGACCACGACCGACGGGTCGGGCGTGATCGTCACGTCGGCGACCAGCGAGTTGGCCCACAGCAGCGCGGTCTGCCCAGCCCGCCACACCCGGCCGCCGCCTGGCGGGTGCGGGTCGACCAGGTGCACCCGCAGCCGCTCGTCCCCGGCGAGCTCCGGGGCGTTGGCCAGCAGCCGCTCGAGCACGCTGACGGCGGTGGGCCCGCCGCCGACGACGCACAGCGCCGTCACGGCGCCGTCCGCAGCGGCGGCAGCCCGAGGTGGTCGCGCAGCGTCTCGCCTTCGTACTCGGTGCGGTGCACGCCGCGCTCCTGCAGCAGCGGCACGACCTCGTCGACGAAGCGGTCCAGCCCGCCCGGCACGATGTGCGGCACGAGGATGAAGCCGTCGCTGGCCCCGGCCTGCACGAAGTCGTCGATCGTCGCCGCGATCGTGGCCGCGCTGCCCACGAAGTTCTGCCGGCCGGTGACCTCGATGACCAGCTCGCGGATCGAGAGCTTCTTCGCCTCGGCGAGGGCCCGCCACTCGTTCGCCGTCGCCACCGGGTCCGTGAACATCCGGGCGCTGGCCCGGCCCTGGGCCACGGTCGGCTCGCCCACGACCGGGTCGATCTCCGGCAGCGGGCCGTCGGGGTCGTAGGCCGACAGGTCGCGGTTCCACAGCTGCTCGAGCCACTGCAGCGCGGTCGCGCCCGACGTCTGCTGCAGCCGCACGTGGTGGGCGAGCTCGGCGGCCTCGGCGTCGGTGTCGCCGAGCACGAAGGTGGCGGCGGGGAGGACGAGCAGGGAGTCCCGCTCCCGGCCGTAGCGGGCCAGCCGGCCCTTCACGTCGGCGTAGAAGGCCTGCCCGGCCTCGCGGGTGCCGTGCCGGGTGAAGATCGCGTCGGCGCTGGAGGCGGCGAACTCGCGACCCTCGTCGGAGTCGCCGGCCTGGAAGACCACCGGCCGGCCCTGCGGGCTCCGCGGCACGTCGAAGCGGCCGGCGACGTCGAAGTGCGCGTCGGTGTGGGCGAACCGGCCGGCCTGCGGGTCGCGCAGGAAGACGCCGGTTTCCTTGTCCGCGACGATCTCGTCGCCCCGCCAGGAGTCGGCGAGCTCCATGACCGTCTGCAGGAACGTGCGCGCCCGCTCGTAGCGCTGGTCCTGGGCGAGGAAGCCGCCGCGGCGGAAGTTCTCGCCGGTGAAGGCGTCCCACGAGGTGACGACGTTCCACGCCGCCCGCCCGGCCGAGAGGTGGTCGAGCGAGGCGAACTGGCGGGCCACCTCGTAGGGCTCGTTGAACGTCGAGTTGATCGTCCCGGTGAGGCCGAGCCGGTCGGTGACGGCGGCCAGCGCGGCGAGCACGGTGAAGGTGTCGGGCCGGCCGACGACGTCGAGGTCGTGGATCTGCCCCTTGTGCTCGCGCAGCCGCAGCCCCTCGGCGAGGAAGAAGAAGTCGAACAGCCCGCGCTCGGCGGTCCGCGCGACGTGCGCGAAGGAGGAGAACTCGATCTGGCTGCCGGCCTCCGGGTCGCTCCACACGGTGGTGTTGTTGACGCCCGGGAAGTGGACGGCGAGGTGGACCTGCTTGGGCATCACGCGGCTCCTGCGGCGTCGTTCCGGGCTGTGGCGTAGCGGTTGGCCGGGCGGGGCAGCCCGAGGAGGCCGCGCAGCGAGCCGGCCTCGTAGGCGGTGCGGAACAGCCCGCGCCGCTGCAGCTCCGGCACCAGCCGCCCGGTGACCTGCACCAGGTCGTGCGGCAGCGTGGCCGGGCGCAGCCGGAAGCCGGTGAGCCCGGCGGCGGCCCACTCGGTGAGCAGGTCGGCGAGCTGGGCCGCCGAGCCGGTGAACACCCGGGCGTCGCTGCGGTACTCCGCGCCGGCGACGTCGTCGAGGCGGCGCAGCCGGGCGGCCGCGGCGGCCGGGTCGTCGTCGAGCACGACGACGAGGTCGCCGAAGACGTGCACGGTCTCACCGGCGCGGCCCGCGGCCTGCTGGGCGGCGCGGATCTCACCGACGATCCCGGCGGCGTCGGCGGCGTCCCGCGGGGTCACGAAGCCGACGTCGGCGCTGCGGGCCACGAGCTCGTAGGGCACGGTCGCGTGCGCCAGCGCGGTGACCAGCGGCTGGCCCTGCGGCGGGCGCGGCGTGATCGAGGGGCCCTTCACCGAGAACCAGCGGCCGGCGAAGTCGACGCGGTGCAGCCTCTCGCGGTCGACGAACCGGCCGGTGGCGGCGTCGCGGATCTCGGCGTCGTCCTCCCAGCTGTCCCAGAGCCGGCGGACCACCTCGACCCAGTCGGCGGCCTCGTCGAACAGGTCGCGGACCTGCTGGGCCTGCAGGTCGCCGCGGTCGAGGACGGGGGCCTCGCGCCGGCCGACGTGGCGGTACTCGGCGGGGTTGCTGCTCACCTTGACCCGCACGCCGGCGCGGCCGGTGCTCACGTAGTCGAGGGTGGCCAGCGCTTTCGACAGGTGGAACGGCTCGGTGTGCGTGACCACCGCGGTCGGCACCAGCCCGATGCCGCGGGTGACCGGGGCGACCCGCGCGGCGACCTGGACGGCGTCGAGCCGGCCGCGGACGCGGTCGGTGCGCTCGTCGGGCGTCCACGGGTCGTCGGACTGCAGCGACAGGCCGTCCTCGAGGGTGACCAGGTCGAGCAGGCCGCGCTCGGCCTCCTGCACGAGGTCGACCCAGTAGCCGGCGGTGAGCAGGTCGGCGGGGCGGGCGTCGGGCTCGCGCCAGGCGGCGGGGTGCCAGCCGGCGCCGTCCAGCGCCACCGCGAGGTGGACGTGGGCAGGGTGGAGGGGCTCAGGCATCGAGGACGGCCCCGTTCCCGGTCGGGCGGCCGGCGCCGCGGGCGAGCGGGGTCTTCTCGCCGGCCTCGACGGCCAGCGGCAGCCGGTTCTCCGCGGGCGGAGTCGGGCAGGTGGCCAGGTCGGTGTAGGCGCACGGCAGGTTGGCCGCGCGGTTGAGGTCGACGGTCAGGCGCCCGTCGGCGTCGGCCGGGCCGAGCTGCAGCGCGCGGAAGGCGTACGTCGTCGTCCCGGAGGTCTCGTCGGAGAACAGCACCGTCAGCGAGCCCGGCGCGTGGCCCGGGAAGGCGGTGAGGGACAGCTGCCGGCCCGCGAGCTCGAACTCGACCCTGCCGGGCGCGTCGTAGACGTGCTGCACGCCCTCGAACGCGCCCGGGACGGGCGTGGGGCGCGGCGCGTCGAACGGCACGAACCGGCCCTGCACCGCCCAGCGCGGGTCGGCCGGGTAGGTGGGTGTGCCGGGGTAGGAGGCGAGCAGCGGCGAGCGCGGGTCGCGCAGCCGCACCACGTGCCGGCCGCCGCGCTCGGCGAGCTCCACCACCGTGTCGCCGGCGACGGTGCTCAGGCTCTCGCGCAGGCCCAGCCGCCCGAAGACGTGCTCGCCCTGCACCGGGGCGCCGTCGACGAGCAGCTCCTCGCCCGCCTCCAGGGTGACGACGACGCCGCGGTCGCCGTCGGACCACAGCCCGGGCGCGCCCGGGACCCGGGTGGGCTCCTCGGACAGCCAGACCAGCGCGGTCACCGACAGGAAGCCGTGCGGCGAGGCGAGGTTCGCCTCCTTCGAGTTGTGCCAGTCGGCCCAGTCACGGGCGAAGGTGTCGGTGTCGGGGACGGTGGCGGTCATCGCGTTCCTCCTGCGGTGGGGGCGGTGGCTCCGGGGATGGCGGCGAGCAGTTCGCGCGTGTAGTCGTGGGTGGGCGAGGTGAACAGCGCCTCGGTGGTGCCGCTCTCGACGACCTCCCCGCCGCGCATCACGACCACGGTGTGCGCCACCTGGCGGACGACGGCGAGGTCGTGGGAGATGAACAGGTAGGACACCCCGGTGTCTTCCTGGAGCTCGGCGAGCAGCTCGAGGACCTGGGCCTGGACGGAGACGTCGAGCGCCGAGACCGGCTCGTCGCAGACCACCAGCTCCGGGGACAGCGCCAGGGCGCGGGCGATGGCCACCCGCTGCCGCTGGCCGCCGGAGAGCTCGGCGGGCTGCCGGCCGAGCACGGTCGCCGGCAGCGACACCCGGTCCAGCAGCTCCCGGGCGCGGGCCGCGCGGCTCGCGCGGTCGCCGATGCCGAACGCGCGCAGCGGCTCGGTGACGACCTCCTCGATGGAGAAGCGGGGGTCCAGCGAGGCGTAGGGGTTCTGGTAGACCAGCTGCGCCCGCCGCCGGAGCCGGCGCAGGTCCGCGCCACGGGCGGCCGTGACGTCCTCGCCGTCGAAACGGATCCGCCCGGTGGTCGGCTCGGTCAGCCGCAGCACCATGCGCGCGGTCGTCGACTTGCCCGAGCCGGACTCGCCGACCAGGGCGAGGGTGCGGCCGCGCTCGACGGTGAAGCTGACGTCGCGGACGGCGTGCAGCACCCGCGGGCCGCTGCCGCGCGGCAGCGGGTAGTCCTTCCCGAGCCCCTCGACCTCGACGAGCGGATCGGCCTCCCGCAGTGCCGGGGCGACGGCCGCCGGGGACCGGCGGGCGACCGCCAGGCTCGGCGCGGCCGCCAGCAGCCGGCGGGTGTAGGGGTCACGCGGGTCGGAGAGCACCTGCTCGGTGGGTCCGACCTCGACGATCCGCCCGCCGGACATGACGGCGATCCGCTGCGCCCGGTCGGCGGCGACGCCGAGGTCGTGGGTGACCAGGAGGACGGCGGTGCCGAGCTCGCGGGTGAGCGTGTCCAGGTGGTCGAGGATGCGGCGCTGCACGGTGACGTCGAGCGCGCTGGTCGGCTCGTCGGCGATGAGCAGCTCCGGGCCGGCCGCGATGGCGATCGCGATCAGCACCCGCTGGCGCATGCCGCCGGAGAGCTCGTGCGGGTACTGCCGGGCCCGCACCGCGGGGTCGGACAGCCCGGCCCGCTCCAGCAGCTCGACCACCCGGGCCGCGGCCTCCCGGCGGCCGGCCAGGCCGTGCACCCGCAGCACCTCGGCCACCTGCGCGCCGATCCGCTTCGTCGGGTTGAGGGAGACGGTGGGGTCCTGCGGCACCAGGCCGATCCGGGCGCCGCGGACGGCCCGCAGCTCGCGGTCGCCCGCGGTGGCCAGGTCGTGCGCGCCGAAGCGGATCTCCCCGCCGTCGACCCGCCCGCCGCGCGGCAGCAGCCCGACGACGGCGTGCGCGGTGGTGCTCTTGCCCGAGCCGGACTCGCCGACCAGCGCGACCACCTCGCCCGGCGCGACGTCGAGGTCGACCCCGCGCACGGCCGGCACCGGGCCGGTGCGGGTGGTGTAGGAGACCGACAGGTCCCGGATGGACAGCAGCGGCGCGCTCATCGGGCGGCCGCCCACTCGCCGTCGAGCGCCCGCGCGATCCGGTTGATCGCGAGCACCGTGCCGGCCAGCACCAGGCCGGGCAGCGTGGTCAGCCACCAGGCGTTGCCGAGGTAGTTGCGCCCGGCGGAGATGAGGTTGCCCCACTCCGGCGCCGGTGGGGCCGCGCCGTAGCCGAGGAAGCTCAGCGAGGACACCGCCAGGACCGCGGTGGCCAGCTCCAGGGTGGCGAGCACCAGCACGGGGCCGAGCGCGTTGGGCAGCACGTGCCGGGCCAGGACGCCGTACCAGCGCACACCCGAGGACCGGGCCGCCTCCACGTAGACGGCGGTGCGCACGCGCAGCACCTCCGCGCGCATGACACGGGCGAAGCCGGCCACGCTGGCGACCCCGACCGCCACGGCGACCTCGACGGTGCCGTAGCCGAGCGCGGTGACCAGGGCCAGGGAGAGGAACAGCGCCGGGATCGACAGCAGCACGTCGACCACCCGCATGATCAGGTCCTCGACCCACCGGCCGACGAACCCGGCCACCAGGCCGAGCAGCCCACCGACGACGAAGGCGACCCCCACCGCCACGAGCGTGGCCTTGAGCGACAGCGCCGCCCCGTGGACGACGCGGGAGAACACGTCGCGGCCGAGCTCGTCGGTGCCGAACCAGTGCGCGGCGCCCGGGGCGGCGAAGTTGTCCGCGGGCTCGCCGACCAGCGGGTCCTGGGCGGTGAACAGCCCGGGCGCGAAGGCGGCCACCACGACCAGCAGGACGAGCACCACCGACAGGACCAGCCCGGGGCGGCGGACGAGGAAGCGCCCGAGCCGCCGCGGCGTCGTGCGCCGCGCGGCCGCCGGGGCGGCGGCGGGCAGGGGCGCCTCGACCAGGGTGGCCGGCAGGCCCGGGACCAGGACGTCGGTCATGCGAGGCTCCTCCTCCCGCCGGCGACGACGATGCGCCGGTCGAGCAACGGGTAGACCAGGTCGACGGCGAGGTTGACCAGCACGAACACCAGCGCGCCGAGCACCACGACGCCCTGCACGAGCGGCAGGTCCTGCGAGCCCACGGCGCCGGCGGTGACCCGGCCCAGGCCGTCGCGGGAGAACACCGTCTCGACGACGACGGAGTTGGCCAGCAGCTGCCCGGCCAGCAGGCCCACCACCGTCAGCGCCGGCAGCGAGGCGTTGCGCAGCGCGTGCGACAGGTGCACCCGCGCCCGCCCGGCGCCCTTGGCCCGCGCCGTCTGCACGTAGGGCTCGTCCAGCGCCGTCAGCAGGCTCTTGGCCAGCACCTGCGCGACCAGCGCGCCGGTCGGGATCGCGAGGGTCACCGCCGGCAGCACCAGGCTGGAGGGTCCGGAGTTGCCGAACGCCGGGAACAGCCGCAGCTGGAAGGACAGGACCTGCACGAGCACCAGGCCGACCCAGAACGTCGGCACCGAGACCCCGAGGCCGGGCAGCGACAGGAGCACCTGCCGCAGCCAGCGGCGGCGGCTGTAGGTGGCCACCAGCGCCAGCCCCCCGCCGAGAAGGACGGCGAGCGCGAGCGCCGCACCGGCCAGCTGCAGCGTCGGGGGCAGCGCCTGGGCGATCGTGTCGACCACCGGGCGGCCGGTGGCCACCGAGTCGCCGAGGTCCCCCGTGGCGGCCGACCCCAGGTGGTCCAGGTAGCGGACCAGCATCGGGTCGTCGTAGCCGTACTCGGCCCGCAGCTGGTCCAGCTGCTCCTGGTCGACCGCCCCGGAGTCCATGCCGGCGCTCGCCATCGCCGTCACCGGGTCACCCGGCAACGCGTCGAGCACCAGGAAGGAGACGGTGTAGGCCGCCCAGAGGACGACGACGGCCTGCGCCAGCCGGCGGAGGACGTAGCGCCCGGTCGCGGAACCCCCCATCAGGACTTCCAGGTGTCGTGCAGCTGCAGGCGGCTGGAGGCGTCGAACTCCAGGTCGTGCACGGCTGGCGCGACGCCGAGGGTCGTCTGCAGCTCGACCACCGGGATCAGGAAGTCGTTGTCGACCAGCAGCTGCTGCGCCTGCCCGATCAGCTCCTCGCGCTGCGCCTCGTCGACCGTCGCCGCCTGCTCCTGCAGCACGCCGTCGAGCTCGCCGGCGGGCACCCGGTAGACGTTGGTCAGGGCCGTGGAGAACTGGCTGCGCAGGATGTCGGCGTCGGCGCGGGTGACGTTGCCCCAGGCGGCCTGGAACTCCCCGCTCTGCAGCTGCGGCAGCAGCTGCGCGATCGGCTGCTCGCGCAGGGTCAGCTCGACGCCGACCGCGCGCAGCTGCTGCTGCACCAGCTCCAGCGCCGGCCGGTTGGTGGCCGCCACCGGCGCCCACACCACCTCGAGGGCCAGCCGGGTGCCGTCCTTCTCGCGGATGCCGTCGGCGCCGGGCGTCCAGCCGGCGGCGTCGAGCAGCTCGGCCGCCCGGTCGGGGTCGGTGGCCAGCTCGTCGGAGAGGTCGCGGTAACCGGGCGTGGTGTGCGCCAGCGGGCTGGTGGCGGGCTCGGTGCCGCTCGGGAAGACGGCGTCGACGATCTCCTGCCGGTCGATCGCGAGGGACAGCGCCTGGCGCACCTGCGGGTCCTGCAGCAGCGGCAGCGAGTTGTTCAGGCCGATGTTGAAGACGACGCCCGGGTTGGCGCGGGCCTTCAGCTGGATGCCGGCGCCCTCCAGCGCCGCCTCGTCGGCCTGCGCGACGCTGCCGATGGCGTCCACCTGGCCCGACTGCAGGCTGCCGGTGCGGACGCCGGCCTCCGGGACGATCTGGAACACGACCCGGTCGAGGTGGGCCTCGCCGTCCTTGTCCCACAGCGAGGAGCCCCAGTCGTAGCCGTCGCGCCGCTCGAGGGTGATCGACTGGTTCTGCACGTACTCGCCGAGCGTGAACGGGCCGGAGCCGGCGACGCCCTCGGAGCAGCGCTGCTCGGGCGGCAGCGCCGCGCTGGCGGAGGAGACCAGGCCGAGCGAGTGGGTCGACGTCGCCTGGAGGAACTGCACGTTCGGGGCGCCGAAGGTGACCTGGGCGGTGAGCTCGTCGACGACCCTCGTCCCCGTGTAGCCGACGAGGTAGCCGCGGGCCAGGCCGGCGAGCGGGCCCAGGTCGGGGATCGCGTCGAGGTTGTCCTCGACCACCTGGGCGGTGAGTGGGGTGCCGTCGCTGAAGGTGACGCCCGGCCGCAGGTGGAAGGTGAAGCTGGTGGCGTCCTCGCTGACCTCCCAGCTCTCGGCCAGCCACGGCACGATCTCGCCGGTCTCGGGGTCCTGGTCGGTCAGCGAGTCGACCAGCTGACGGACCGAGTAGATCGTGTCGTTGCTGCCGACCTGCTGCGGGTCGACGCAGCCGGCATCCGAGCCGACGGCGAAGGTCAGCGTCCCGCCGGACTGCGGCTCGCCGCCGGCAGCGGCGTCGGCACCGCCGCCGGCACCCCCGCCGCAGGCGGTGAGCAGGAGGGCGGCGGTGGCCAGGACCGCCGCGGCACGGGCGGGGACGGCGGGTCGGGGACGGGCGGTGGGGCTCACGGGTCCGGGGTCTCCAACGGGCGGGCGTGGCGGTGCCACGGCTCAGGTGGGGGCAGGCTCGGGTGGGGGCAGGACGGGGCACGCCGGACGGGCGCCGCTCGAGGAGGAGCGGCACCGGACGGCGGTGCGGGAGGTGGGCCGGCTACGGCCCGGGAGGGACTAGGCGGCGGGACAGAGCGCGCTGGTGACCAGCTGCAGGTCGATGTGCCGGCGGCTGGTGAGGAGGGAGCGGTGGCCCGGACGGGCGACCCGGCTCTCGTGCACGTGCGTCCTCCTGCTGCTGCCCGGCTCGTCGCCGGGGTACCACGCTTGCGAAGGCGGGTTCGCCTCGCCGGGCCGTCACCTGGAGCACCCCACCGCGGGAGGAGGGTTGCCGGTCAGCAAGCCAGGGCTTGTCGCTGACACTCGATGCCGAGGAGGGACGTTAGTCAGCCCGGAGCAATCCCGTCAATCCCGACCGACTTGATGCGCTTTGTGTCGGTCCTCACCCGCGGCCGGTGCCCACCTCGGTGCAGCGACCGCCGCGGGCCAGGTGCGCGGCGACCGTGCCCGGCCGGTACGCCCAGTCGCTGCGGTACCGCTGGACGGTGCTCGAGGCGAGGCTCTCGGTGCGCGGGTGGCTCGTGCCGATCGGCCGGCGGTACCGCGGGAGGAGCCTTCTCGACGATCGTGCGGTAGGCGTCCTTGACGGCGCGGGACAGGCCGACGACGAAGGCGCCCTCGCGGAACCGCTCACCGCGGGCGGTGCCGATGCCGCGCAGGTAGTAGACGCACTGCCGCATCCCGTCCTCGCCGGCCGGCGCGATCTCCAGCGCGACCTTGGTGACGTTGGTCGGGCAGGGCCAGCCCTCGGCCGTCTGGTCGGGGGTGTTCCAGGTGCCGTCGCAGCGGATGACCAGTCGCTTCGGCATGGCACCTCCCGCGGGTCACGGTGCTCCCCCGCGCCGCGGGCGACACGGCCCCGCCCGGCGCCCCCGCTTTGCCGAGTCCCGGGAGGGCGAGCACCCTCGTCCCCCACGGGGCCGAGACGAGGGGACGCCCATGAGCACTCCGACCCGGAACTCCATCTGGCGGCGCATGCCGGTCGAGCAGATGGAGGACGAAGAGGAGCGCAACGCCGGCGGCCGGCTGGCCAAGAGCCTCGGGCTGTGGCAGCTGACCGCGATCGGCGTCGGCGGCATCATCGGCGTCGGGATCTTCTCGCTGGCGGGCCTCGTGGCCGCCGGCGACGCCGACAACGAGGGCGTCGGCCCCGCCGTGCTCATCGCGTTCCTCATCGCCGGCCTCGCGTCGGCGGCGGCCGCGCTGTCCTACGCCGAGTTCGCCGGCATGATCCCGCGGGCGGGGTCGGCCTACACCTACGGCTACGTGGCCCTCGGCGAGATCGTCGGGTGGTTCATCGGCTGGGACCTGCTCCTGGAGTACATCGCCATCGTCGCCGTCGTGGCGATCGGCATCTCCGGCTACCTCGGGGAGCTGCTGGACAACCTCGGGCTGACCCTGCCGACGTCGCTCACCGCGTCGGCCGAGGAGGGCGGCGTCGTGAACATCCCCGCCGTCCTCATCTGCCTGCTGGTCACGTTCATCCTCAGCCGCGGCACGAAGACCTTCGGCCGGTTCGAGCTCATCGCCGTCGGCATCAAGATCCTGCTGATCCTCGCCATCATCGGCCTCGGTGTCTTCTACATCGAGGCCGGGAACTACGACCCGTTCCTGCCGTCGGGCTTCGGCCCGGTGCTCACCGGCGCCGCCACGGTCTTCTTCGCCGTCTTCGGCTACGACGCGATGAGCACGGCGGCCGAGGAGGCCGAGGACGGCAAGAAGCACATGCCGAAGGCGATCATCCTGTCGCTGGTCATCGCGATGCTGCTCTACGTCGCCGCCACGCTGGTGCTCACCGGGATGCAGGACTACCGGGACATCGACCCCACCGCCGGCTTCGCCTCGGCCTTCGAGAGCCAGGGCCTGTCGGTGGTCGCCAGCATCATCTCCGTCTTCGCCGTGCTGTCGATCCTCACCGTGATGCTGACGTTCCTCCTCGGCGTCACCCGCGTGTGGTTCTCGATGAGCCGCGACGGGCTGCTGCCCCCGTGGTTCGCGAAGGTCGACAGCAGCGGCACGCCGCAGCGGGTGACGTGGATCGCCGGCGTCGGGTCGGCCGTGCTCGCCGGCGTCTTCCCCATCCGCGCCGTCGCCGACCTGACCAACATCGGGATCCTGTCGGCGTTCATCGTCGTCTGCGTCGCCGTCATCCTGTTCCGCTACACCCGGCCGGACACGCCCCGCTCCTTCCGGCTGCCCCTCATGCCCGTGGTGCCCGCGTTCGGGGTCCTGGCGTCGCTGTTCCTGATCTGGCAGTTGCCGTGGGAGACGTGGGCCCGCTTCGCGGTCTGGCTGCTCATCGGGCTGGTCATCTACTTCGCCTACGGGCGCAAGCACTCGCTGCTCAACCCGGACAGCCCGAACCACCGCGTGCGGCAGCCGGGCGCCTGAGCCTCAGGGGCGCAGCGCCTGGCTCTCGCGGTAGGAGAGGTCGCGGACGGCGCGGAACAGCGCGACCGGCCGCAGGTCGTCGGCACCGAGGGTGGGGAGGAACCGCAGCTCCTCGGACTCCGCGTCCGGCAGGGCCGCGCCGAGGGACAGCCGTCCCCACCGCGTCCAGCCGCCGGTGACCCGCGCCGCGAGCAGCTCCCAGCCGTCGCCGTCCTCGCGCGCGCCGAGCATGACCGTGCGGCCGCTGCCGGTGCGGTGGGGCAGCACGGAGGAGAAGGTCCGTCCGAGCGGCGCGGGCAGGAAGAGGTGGCGCAGGCCGGGCGGGCCGCCGGAGGTGTTGACCAGCAGGTCCAGCGGTCCCCCGCCCCTCCCCAGCCCGGGGAACCGGACGGCGAGGCCGACGACGTCGGGCAGCGGCTCGGGCAGCCCGACCCCGCGGGAGATCCGGACGACGACGTCGTGCCGCCCCGCCTCGTCGAGGAGCCGTGCACCCCAGCTGCCGCCGCCGTCGGCCTCCACCGTGCCCGCCGACGCCTGCCCGCGGGGGTGGAACACCCGCGCGCCGCGCACCGCCGTCCCCAGGGCGAGCGCGGACGCCGTCACGGCACGGGGCAGGGCGAGCAGGTCCATGCCGTCGCGCTACCCGGCCCCTCCCCCGGTGACGCCCTCGGTCTCCACCGACGGCGCGTCGAGGAACTCGAGCACCATCGGCAGCAGCCAGCCGAGCCGGTCCAGCACGCCGCTGCCCGGGGGCATGTAGTGCGTGGACCCCGGCAGGATCGCCAGGCGCGCCCTGGACAGGCCGGCCAGGTCGCCCATCCGGCCGCCGCCGAGGAGGCGGAAGAGCTCGACGGCGTGCTCGGCGCGGACGGCGTCGGCGTCGCCGGCGACGACCATGGCCGGTGCGGCGATCCCGCGGATGTCCTCGGCCGGCCAGTCGAAGGGGGTCTCGTCGAGGGTCTTGAGCTTCTCCACCAGGACCGGGAAGTGCGCGGGGTCGGGGGCCAGTGCCTGGTAGGCGGCCTCCATCGGGGTGCCGGCGAACATCTCGGGCGTGATGCCGGGGACCATCTCGGCGAGCTCCGGCTGCATGCCGGTGCTCGAGTGCGTGGCGGAGACGACCACGAGCCGGCGGACGACGTCGGGGTGGCGGACGGCCACCTGCAGCGCCGCCGCGCCGCCCATGCTGTAGCCCACGACGTCGGCGCTGCCCAGGCCGAGGTGCGTGAGCAGGCCCGCGGCGTCGTCGGCCATGCCCTCGTAGGTGAGCGGCCGGTCGACGTCGGCGGTCCGGCCGTGGGCCTGCAGGTCCGGGACGACGACCTGCCGGGTGGCGGCCAGCACCGACACCAGCGGCGCGAGGTCGCCGGCCGACATGTAGGCCCCGTGCAGCAGGAGGACCGGCGTCCCGCCTCCCTCCGGGCCGTGCACCTCGAAGTACATCTGCAGCCCGTTCACCGGGGCGTACCCGGTGGTCGGCGGCGCGGCATCGGTCACGGCGTTCCTCCTCGGTGGTCTCCCGGAGCGGCGCGATCCTCGCGCAGCCGCGACGGAGGGCGTAAGTCCCTGTCCCCGCGCGCCTCCCGCGGACCACAGTCGGCGGGGCGAGCAGCCGACGACCGCCCCGTCCGACGGGTGCGGCAGCACCGACCGGAGGCAGCGATGCCGTCGACCACGCGCAGCACCCACTCCCGCCGGTCGGCGGTGCTCCTCGCGAGCACGGCCTGCCTGGTGCTCACGACCGTCCCGCCCGCCGCGGCATCGCCGGAGGCCGGGGCGCCGACGCCGGAGGTCACGGCGTCGCCGGAGGTCACGGCGTCGCCGGAGGTCACGGCGTCGCCGGAGGTCACGGCGTCGCCGGAGGTCACGGCGTCGCCGGAGGTCACGGCGTCGCCGGAGGTCACGGCGTCGCCGGAGGTCACGGCGTCGCCGGAGGTCACGGCGTCGCCGGAGGTCATCGTCCTGCCGGGCGCCTCCTCGGCCGAGGGCATCGCCCGGGGAGAGGGCAGCACGTTCTACGCGGGCGACCTGTTCCTCGGGGACGTCTTCCGGGGGGACCTGGAGGCGGGGACCGCCGAGCTGTTCATCGACGCGCCGGACGGGCGCCTGGCCCTCGGCATGGCGGCCGACACCCGACGCGACCTCCTCGTCGTGGCCGGGGGGTTCACCGGGCAGGCGTACGTCTACGACCTCTCCTCCGGCGACACCGTCGCCACGTACCAGTTCGCGCCGCCGTCCCCACCCGACGCGGACCCCCCCACCACGCTGGTCAACGACGTCGCGCTCACGTGGGCAGGCGCGTGGTTCACCGACAGCCGCCGCGGCGTCCTCTACTTCGTGCCGATCGACTGCGACGGGATCCCGGGCGAGTTCCGCACGCTGACGCTGCACGGACCGGCAGCCGACACGAGCGGCCTCTTCAACCTGAACGGCATCGCGGCCGCCCGGCACGGCGAGACGCTCGTCGTCGCCAACGGGGCACAGGGCGAGCTGTACACGGTGGACCCGGAGACGGGCGACAGCGCGGTGATCGCCGGGGTCAGCGTGCCGGAGGTCGACGGGATCGTGCTGGACCACGACCGGCTCTGGGCGGTGCAGAACAGCGACCGGGTGACCGAGGTGCGGCTGAGCGCCGACCTGACGGCGGGACGGGTCGAGGAGGTCATCACCAGCGACCTCTTCCAGGTCCCCACGACCGCGATCCGGTACGAGGGCCGGCTCGCCGTCGTGAACGCGAAGTTCGACACCGGCATCCCGCCGACCGCCGACGAGTACGAGGTCGTGCTCGTCCACGACTGACCCGGACCGGACCAGCGGGGCCGAAGGGGGACCAGATGTCCGGGAAGCCGCCCGACCTGCCGCGCCTGCTGCCGGCGACCGACGCCGGGGACCGGGTGCAGGTCCAGCAGACCGCCTTCAGCCACGACGTGCTCGGACGCTTCGTGTGCAACAGCTGGGACGAGGTGGAGGCGAGCCTCGCCGACGGCGCGTTCCCCTTCGACGTCGTCGTGGTCGGTGCGGGGATGTTCGGCGGCTACTGCGCGGAGAAGCTCTACCGGCTCGGCACGGACGCCGGCCTGCGCGTCCTGGTCCTGGACGCCGGGGCGATGCTCCTGCCGGTGCACGTCCAGAACCTGCCGCAGCGGCTGGGCGGCTCCCTCGGCGGACCGCGGTACGCCCGGACCCGGGACGACGGCACCGGCGTGCACAACGTCGTGTGGGGCCTGCCGTGGATCAGCAACGAACCCTCCCCGGGGCTGGCCCTCTGCCTGGGCGGGCGCTCCCTGTTCTGGGGCGGCTGGTCGCCGCGTCTCACCGGGACCGACCTGCAGCAGTGGCCGGCCGAGGTGCGGGAGTACCTGGCCGAGCACGGCGGGTACGACCGCACCGAGGTCGAGATCGGCACCGTGCCCGCCTGCGACTACATGCTGGCGACGAGCTTCCACGACGACCTCCTCACCGCGCTCCGGGTCGCCGTCGGGGGCGTACCGGGCCTCGCGACGGTGGAGGAGGCACCGCTCGCCGTGGTCGGCTCCGCACCGGCGTCGGGCCTGTTCGCCTACGACAAGTTCTCGTCGGCTCCCTTCCTCATCGACGCCGTCCGCAACGACGCCGCCGAGAACACCGGGCAGGGCGACGTCTCCCGGCGGCTGTTCGTCGTGCCCCGCGCACACGTCCTCCGCCTCCGCCGTGACGGGGAGACGGTCACGGGTCTCGACGTGGCCCTGGAGGGACGCCCGGACCCGGTCCACGTGCCGGTGGCGGCCGGGAGCACGGTGGTCCTCGCCAACGGCACCGTCGAGGCCACCCGGCTGGTGCTGGACTCCCTGGGGATCGGGGACCGGACGGCCGATCCGGACTCGCCGCGGCTGGGCAACCTGACGGTGCACCTGCGGAGCAACATCACCGTCCGCGTCCGGCGGGCGGCCCTCGGGCTGCCCCCCGGACCACCCCCGGACGTGGAGACGACCGCGTTCCTCGTCCGCGGCCAGGGCTCCGCCGGCCGCCAGTTCCACCTGCAGGTCTCCGCGGCCGCCGTGGGCGGGATCGACCCCGAGCGCAACGTGTGGCAGCTGGTCCCGGACATCGACCAGCTCGCGCAGATCCGCGCCAACCAGGACCCGGAGTGGATCACCCTCGTGTTCCGGTGCATGGGCGAGATGGAGGGCGACCGGAGCACCCCGCCCGACCCGGCGAGGAGCTGGATCGACCTCAGCCCCGAGACCGACGAGCACGGGCAGCGCCGGGCCTACGTCCACCTCACGACGACGCCGGCGGACGAGACGCTCTGGCGGGAGATGGACCGGGCCGCCTTCGACCTCGCCGCCGTCCTCGCCGGGGGGCCGTCAGCGGCGGCGGCCAGCCTGGAGTACCTGCAGACGCGCGGCGGGCCGTTCGCCGGTGAGCGTCCCGCGCCGTCGGCGACCGGCCGCAGCTGGTGGCAGGACGGCCTGGGGACGACGCACCACGAGGCCGGCACGATGCCCATGGGCGACCCGGGTGCGTCCGTCACCGACGCCCGCGGCCGGCTCCACGGGCTGTCGAACGTGCAGGTCGTCGGGCCGGCGGTCTTCCCCACGCTCGGCTCGGCCAACCCGGCCCTGACCGGACTGGCGCTCGCCCGGCGCACGGCCGAGCTCCTCGTCGAGGACCGGACCGCCGCCCCGCCGCCCGGGTTCGAGCCGCTGTCGCGCGACCCCGCCGACTGGGCGCTGGTGGCGCGTCCGGGGACCTCCCCCGCGATGTGGCACCTGGGAGGGCTGCTGGAGACCGGAGGCGGCTACGGCCTCTACTACTACGTGGCGGAGGAGTTCGCCGACGCCGCCTTCTGGATCGAGTGGCGGGAGCTGGCCCGCGGCGACAACTCCGGGGTCTTCGTCCGCACGCCCGGCCCGGGCGGGCCCGACCCGCTGGGCCGGGCCGACGAGCAGGGCAACGAGATCCAGATCGACGACCTCGGTGCGGGCACCCCGCCCGGGCAGGCCGTCCACGTCACGGGGGCCGTCTACGGACTGCAGGGCCCGACCGCGTGCGCGGCCCGTCCGCCGGGACGGTGGAACACCTTCCTCGTCGAGACCTCGGGACCGAGGATCGCGGTCACCCTCAACGGGACGCCGGTCACCGACCACACGAGCACCCGGCGGCGCCAGGGGTTCTTCGCGCTCCAGGTCCACGGGCAGCCGAGCAGGGTCCAGTTCCGCGACCTGTGCGTCCGCCGCGGTCGGACGCCGGCCTGAGGCGGCCCGCTGGTCGGCGTGGGGCGGGGCGGGGCGCTCAGGACGTGGCGGTGCGCTCGTGGAGGCGCAGGCGGGCGAGCATGTCGCCGAACAGGAGCCGGACGTCGACGTCGGTGTAGACGCGGCGCTGCGGGGAGCCGGTCGTCGTCCACGTGCTCGACTCCTCGCCCAGGGCGGTGACGAGGACGGGTGGGCTGTCGCCCAGCGGCCACATGCCGCCGAGGGGAATCCAGTCGGGCAGGGGCAGCTCGAGGAAGCGCTGCCACAGCCACGACCCGACCCGGCCGCTGCCGGCGAGGTCGTGCTCGAGCTCGGCGACGGAGTACGCGCAGCGCCGGTAGGTCTCCAGCGGGAACTGCCGGACGGCGCGGTCGTTCCGGCCGAGGACCTGCTCGGCGGCCCGCGGGTCGGTGTCCCGGTTGTACTCGTACGCCTCCGGGTCGAGGGACCCGCCGACCCACACCAGGGTGAGGCGGGCGGCGATCCCCGGGGCCGCCTCCAGCGCCGCGGCGACGTTGGTCAGCGGGCCGGCGCACACCAGGAACAGCGGCAGGTCGTCGTCGCGGCGGGCCTCGGCGACGATCGCCTCCGACGCCGCCGACCGGCCGTCCGCCGTCCCGACGGCCGCCTCGGTCCCGGTGTGGACCGGCGGCCGCTGCGTCCCGCCGACGAGGTCGACGAGCTCCTGTGCCATGGCGGCGCCGCGCGCGGCGGTGCCGTCGACCTCGCCGAACACCGGGTTGAGGAAGGAACTCGTCACCGCCGTCACCCGGTTGGCCGGGGACAGCAGGTGGTGGGCCAGCGCGACGAGACCGTCGGGGTCCCCCGCCCAGTCGTTGTCGACGACCACCCGGCACCGGGCGGCGACGGGCAGGTGCGTGCGTGCCGGCACGGGGTCCTCCCGGGGATCAGCGGCTGGACAGTGCGTACCCGGTGCCGTCGGGATCGGTCATCAGCACCCGCCCGTCGCCGTCGGTGCCCACCCGGGTCGCCCCGAGCGCGACCAGCCGCTCCACCTCGGCCTCCGGGTCGCCGTCGGCCGCGAGGTCGAAGCGCCAGCGGTCCGTGTCCGACGACGGGGGAAAGGGCGGCCCGCCCCAGGTGACCTTCGGGCCGCCGTGCGGCGAGCGGATCGCCGTCTCCTCGTCCTGGTCCCACACCAGCGGCCAGCCCAGCGCCCGGCTCCAGAAGTACCCGACCGCCTGCGACCCGTCGCACGCCAGCGCGCCGACGAAGCCGCAGTCGGCGAGGAAGCTGTTGTCGGGCCCGACGACGCAGAACTCGTTGCCCTCCGGGTCGCCGAGCACCACGTGGTCCTCCTCGGGGAGCTGACCGACGTCGACGTGCCGGCCGCCCAGGTCCAGCGCCTGCGCCACCGTCCGCTCCTGGTCCTCCAGCGACGTGCTGGTCAGGTCGAAGTGCATGCGGTTCTGGCCGGTCTTCGGCTCCTGCGCCTGCACGAACCGGAGCCGGAAGCCGGTGTCGTCGGTCGGCACGAGCGTCGCGCCGTCGGCGGGATCCCAGCCCAGGACGCCGGCCCAGAAGCGCGCGAGCCGCTGCGGGTCGAGCGCGGCGACGGTGAGGGCGGCGAGGTCACAGGCCATGGGCTCCCCATCTCCGGTCCGCTGTCCCGGGGCGCGGGCAGCGCAGCGACGCTAGGGCGTCCGCGGAGCGGGGTGCAACGCGGTTCCGGTCGTCGGCCGGGCGGCACCGAGGCGCTCGGCGAGCCAGGCGTCCCGGTCGTCGAGCGCGGCCCGTGCCATGCCGGTCGGGTGGCCGGTGAAGCCGTGCGGCGACTCCGGGTAGACGCGGAGGTCGACGTCGACTCCCGCCGCGGCGAGCCGGGCCGCCATGACCAGATTGTCCTCGAGCAGGACGTCCAGCGCCCCCACGACGAGCAGTGCCGGCGGCAGACCGTGCAGGTCGCCGAAGACGGGCGACACGTCGGGGACGGTGCGGTCGGCCACGTGTCCGACGTAGGCCTCGAGGAAGTACTCGTCGGCGATCCGCCGGCCCGCCGGGGTCCGGCCGCTCAGGTCGTAGGTCCCGAACTGCAGGACGGCGCCGGCGAAGCGGTCGGCCAGGCCCCGGTCCCGGAGCCGGAGCAGCGTGGTCACCGCGAGCGTGGCGCCGGCCGACGTGCCGCCGATCGCCAGCGCGGTGGTGCCGAACCGGGCCCCGGCGGCGTCGAGGAGCCAGAGCGCGGCGGCCTCGCAGTCGTCGGGCGCGGCCGGCCAGGGGTCCTCGGGCGCGAGCCGGTGCTCCACGCCGACGACGGCGATCCCGAGTGCCTCGGCGAGGGCCGCGTCGCGCGCGTCCCCGCCCGCCGTGGCCCCGAGGGAGAAGCCGCCACCGGGGACGTCGAGGTACACGCCGCGCACCGCCGAGCTGCCGGGCAGCGAGATCCGCACCGGGACCTCTCGTCCGGACGGGTCGACGACGACCTCCGCGGGGAGCGCAGGCGGGACCTGCTGGGCGCGTGCCTCCCGGAGCTCCTCGAGGGACGCGGGCCCTCGTCGCTCGCCGCGCGCGGCGTAGAACGCCCGGCTCTCCGGCACGTGCTGCGCCAGCCCCTCGGGGACCAGGCTCTCCAGTCCGACCTGCACGCGCTCCCCCGTCCGTCCGGCTCAGCCGTGCAGGGTGGGCCGGTAGACGAGCTCCTGGATGCGGCCGTCGAGCGTCCGGGCCTCGAGCAGCTCCAGGTCGAAGTCGGCCGCGCCCGCGAAGATCGGGTCCACGCCGGTGCGGCCGGTGATGACGGGGAAGACCGACACCTGGACGCGGTCGACCAGCCCGGCGGCCATCAGCGCCCGGTTCATCGACAGGCTGCCGTGCGAGCGCAGCGGCACGTCGGACTCTGCCTTGAGGCGGGCGACGACGTCGACGGCGTCGCCGTGCTCCAGCGTCGCGTTGGGCCAGTCGAGGGGGCCCTCGAGCGTCGTCGACACCACCGTCGTCGGCATGGTCCTCATGCGGGTGTTGACCGGGTCGGTGACCGCGGAGTCCTCGGTGAGCGGGTCGAGCATCTGCACGAAGTCCCGGAACGTGTTCGCGCCGAGGACCATCCGCTGCTCGTGGTCGTACGAGGCGAGGCGGCGCTCGAGGAACTCGGGGCCCTGCTTGCCCCAGTACCCGCCCCAGTCGCCGCCCTCGCCGTAGGAGCCGAAGCCGTCGAGGCTGCAGAAGACGTCGAAGGTGTAGGTCGCGGTCACGGCGCTCTCCTCGGGGTGCTCGGTCGGCTGACCTTGAGACCGGTGACCGCGGCGGGACTCATCGCCGTCCGATCGGCGGGCTTCCGGTACCGCGACGTTCCGGCCGGCCTGCCCGGGGTAGTGGCAGCGCCCGGCCGTCCGGCCCCGGACGGCGACCCTCGAGCGGGAGGTCGGCATGGCGGAGAAGAGCGGCAAGGGCAGCGCCACCGCGAAGAAGGCGAACGCCAAGGCGGAGAAGGAGGGGAAGAAGAACCCCCGGAAGAGCTCGGCCGCGCAGAGCGAGCTGGGCAAGAAGGGCGGGAAGAAGGGCGGGAAGAAGTCCTGAGCATGCGGGCACCGCGCCCCCCTGTCGCGAGTCAGCCCGGTCGCCGCGCGGCGAGCAGTACTTGCGGGTGGGCGGACACCCCCGCTGGCAGCCTCAGCTCGGCGACGGGCTCGAGACCCGCGTCGGTCAGCATCCCGGCGACCTGCTCGGGCAGCCAGAGGTGCGTCGTCCAGGTCACCGGCACGCCGCCGTAGGCCTCGGTGCGCACCAGGTCCCCCTCCCCCACGTGCGTGCCGACCAGTACCTGACCACCGGGCACTAGCGCGTCGGCGAAGGACCGCAGCACGTCGGGCAGCACGTCGCGCGGGAGGTTGAACAGCGACCACCAGCCCAGCACGCCGCCCAGCGACGCGTCCTCCAGCGCCAGCTCGGTGGCCGAGGCGACGTCGAACCGCAGCCCCGGGTGCAGCCGGCGCGCCTGCGCCACCATCGCCGGCGACAGGTCGACGCCCGCGACGTCGACTCCGAGCTGCGCCAGGTGGGCCGTCACGTGGCCGGGCCCGCAGCCCACGTCCAGCACCGGGCCCCGCTCCCGCACGTCCTCGGCGAAGGCGCCCAGGGCGGCCCGCAGCCACGGGTGGGCGTCGAGCCGGCCGGCTCCCATCGCGACGTAGCCGTCGGCGACCCGGTCGTAGGAGGCCCGGACGACGTCGAGGTCCGCGGGCCGGTCGATGCTCCGTCGCACGCCGGGACAGTAGGTCCCGCACCCGGGCCTCAGCGGCTGCCGTGTCCGAGCGGCCCGGACCGCGACGGGAGCCGCGGGAGCCATCCCGGCACCGATGCCCGGTAGTCGTCGTAGGCCGGACCGAAGCGCTCGCGCAGCGTCGGCTCCTCGTACCAGCGGACGAAGGACGCGACGGCGACCCAGACGACGGCGGCGTACGGCACGAGGACCGCCTGCCCGAGGAGCAGTGCCTGGCCGAGGATGGCCGAGAGCACGGCCAGGTACATCGGGTTGCGCACGTAGCGGTAGAGGCCACCGACGACCAGGCGTTCGGTCGGCGCCGCCGGTGCCGGCGTGCCCGAGCCCTCGACGACGAAGCGGGCGAAGGAGGAGACGAGCAGCACCGCGGCCACGCCCGTCACCGCGCCGCCGACCCAGCGCAGCCCGGTGGGCACGTCGCCGGCCAGGCGCCAGCCGGTCAGGGCCCACGGCACCACCCCGGCGACGACGCCGGGTGCCGCGGCGAAGAACAGCGCCGTCGTGCCTGCTGCCGAGAGCGTGCGCATCCGAGCCTCCCGCGCGCCGCCGCGCGAGGACAGGCTCGTCCACCGGCTGACGACACACAACCGCCACGGCGCTGTCGTCACGTCCGGGCTGCCCCGCCGCCCGGAGGCGTGGCCGTCGCCCTCGGTCAGGAGGACGCCTGTGCCTGCCTGCCCGTGCAGTGCGGCCCCCGGCCAGGGCCAGACCACCGGGTCCTTGCGCAACGCGGCGTGGAGCTGCGCCGGTCCGAGTGCGGTGAGGGGGGCGTCGAGGAGCTGCCGATGACCTCGTTGCATCACGACCCGTGCCTGGTGCACAGCCGTTGGGTGTACCTGCGGAGAGCCGCTGCGCGGGCCAGGGCGTCGTGCCCTACGGCTTGAAGACCGCGCCCCAGACCTGCCTCGCCGGCAGCGTCCCGTCGGAGGTGCGGTACTGCAGCCGGCGGAGCTGCATCTGCAGCTCGGGATCGCCGCGGACGACGTCGTTGCGCGTCAGGTGCATCGCGAAGGGACGGTCGGAGTCGCCGGTCGCGGCGTTGACGATGGCGAAGTAGCCCGGTTGCCGCGCCCGGCGCCGGCTGGACGATCCAGACCGTCGTCGGGTCGTCACACGGCTGTCCGTCGGGGGAACACGGTCGAGGGTGCTGGTCCCCGGTGCCCGTCGCGCCCGGGGTCGCGCCCCGGTCCGGGTACCTGGGAGGAGTGCACGCCGAGAGGCGACCGGTGCCGCTGCCGGGCGCCACCGGGGCGAGGGCCGGGCCGTGCGGGGTCCTCGTGGGACCCGGGGCCGGCCGGGGCGATTCACGGGTGCGACCGCCCCGCGGCGGGCGCGACCCTTACCCGGCGGGCATCGTGCTGGCACAGTGACGTCGGTCCGGCTTCGCCCCAGTCGGGAGGATCCGATGGAGGTCACGACCCTGGCCGGCCTGCTCCGGGAGGCCGAGGAGCACCACGGGGCATACGAGGCCACGGCGCCGCCTCACCACTGGGCGGACTGGTACGCCCTCTACATCGTCGCCCGCGAGGAAGGCCGCACCCCGGCCCAGGCCGCCGCCAACGCCGGGAGCCGGGCCGCGGGGGCCCGCGGATCGGGGGGCGGTGACCCGTGATGGTGCAGCCGGCCCCCGCCGGGACCCCGAGCCGCCCGGACCTGGACGGCCAGACCGTCCTCCTCATCGGCGAGGACTCGGCCACCGGCCGGGCGATCGAGCAGCGCGTCCGAGCCGCGGGCGCACGCGTCGTCCACCCCGGCTTGGAGGGCGTCGATCCCGCCGAGCTGGACCGCGTCTTCGATGCTCTCCCTCTGCCGATCGACCACGTGCTGGTCACCGGGACGGACCCCTACCTGGCACCGTTGGCCGAGTTCGACTTCACCCGGGCGGAGCGGGACGTCCAGGAGCACCTGTGGCTGCCGATCCGTGTCGCCCGCTCCGCCGTCGGCAGGGTCCGGCCGGGAGGGACGCTCCTGTTCGTCGGTGGCTCCGCTGCCGGCAGGCCGGGGCCGGGACTCACCCTCACCAGCGCCCTGGCTGCGGCCCGGCACGCCCTGATCACCGGTCTCGCGCTCGAGGTCGCGCCGATCCGGGTCAACCTCATCGGTTCCGGTCTGGACGTCGACCGACCGCTGTCGGCACGTCTGCTCGGCACGACGCTGGCCGAGCACCCGAGCGATCCCGGGGCGACCCGGCAGGTCGCCCGGGTGGTCCGGCCCGCCGACGTCGCCCCCCTGGCGGTACACCTCATGTGCGTTCCGGTCACCGGCGCCACCTACGACGTGGACGGTGGCGGTCGGCGCGTCTGAGCGCTCCTCCCCCGCGCGCGTCGTCCCTGAACGACGCGCTCATCGCAGTTGCGTCATCCGACACTCGCCCGGCGCGTCGCCCGCCATCGACGATGTGGCGCACCCGGGGAGGTCGTCGATGGCAGTCGAAGGCAGGCCGGGCCGCTGCTGGGCCGCCGCCGGGAGCGCAAGGTCCTCGACCGGCTCGTGACCGACGTCGTCACCGGTAGCAGCCGGGTCCTCGTGCTGCGTGGGGGAGCCGGGGTGGGCACGAGCGCCCTGCTGGCCGACGTCGTGCGCCGGACGGTCGGCTGGCGGGTGGTCTCCGCCGCAGGAGTCGAGCCTGGGGATCTTCCTGGCCGCTCCCTGGCCTTGCGCAGGGGGACCTCTCGACAGGGGGTCTCTGCCAGCCGAGGTGGGTCGTGCCCTGACCGGAGTGTGGTGAGGCGACGGACGAGTCGGCCTGTACGCCGGGTTCTGTCCTCGGGCGCCTCGCGGCCTCCCGATGGGCGGTCATCCATCTAGGCCCGCCGTTGCCGGCGGGCTCGAGCGGTCCACCCGCAGGCTCGGGCGGGCAGCCCTCGAACGCCTGCGCAGGACGACGTTCCCGCCGTCCCTTCTCGACCTTGCTCCGGGTGGGGTTTACCGAGCCGCACCGGTCACCCGGTGCGCTGGTGGTCTCTTACACCACCGTTTCACCCTCACCGGCCGTGTCTCCGGAGAGGCACCGCCGGCGGTCTGTTCTCTGTGGCACTGTCCCGCGGGTCACCCCGGGTCGCTGTTAGCGACCACCCTGCCCTGTGGAGCCCGGACGTTCCTCGGCGACGGGGTCTCCCCCGCCGACGCGACCGCCCAGCCGACTCGTCCGTCGTACCCGCAGTCTACGGGTCCTTTCCTGCGGAACTATCCGGTCCGCGTTGTGAGGCGTCCACAACCCACCTACGGTTGCCGCGTCCGGTCGGTCGTCACCGCCTCCACCCGGGGGGAGCCGCGCCGGATGCCGCCGAGTCGAGGCCATCCGTGGCCCCGAGCCGGGGACCCACCGAACCACTGGGGTGAGTCCCGCTCCCGAGGGAGCGGGTAGGGCGATTCCCCGCCCGAACCCGTCAGCTGACCCGGTAGGCGGCCATGGGAGAACGGAGAACCGCAACGGGGTGCGCCGTAGGCGCTTGCCCTGGCGCGCCCGCACCCCCTCAGAGACGGACGCCGCGACCCGCGCACGTACGCCGGTCGCCGCGCATCCCGTGCCGGACCGCGACCGTTCCCGCGTCGGCCTGCCCTCCAGCAGGTGCCCGCCGCCCGGTCGTCCCCTGTCCGGCCACCCACCCGGGGGCTCGCGCCCCACTCACGTGACGGTGACCGCCGAGCACACGGCGGCGCCGCGCGGAACCGACGTCAGGAGCTCTCCTCGTCATGCCTTCGTACAGCTCATCCCGCACCCTCCGCCGCACCGCCACGGTCGGCGTCCTCGCCCTCACCTTCGGTCTCGCCGGGCAGTCGGTCGCCCAGGCCGAGGGCCGCTGGGACGGCCCCCGCCACGACCGGTCGAACGGCTGGTCCAACGGCGGCGGGGATGCGGCCCCGGCAGCCGCGGCTCCGGCCGCAGCGGCGGCCCCGGCAGCGGCGGCTCCGGCGGCGGCGGCCGCCACCGCGGTGGTCGCGGTGTCCACCGACCTCACCGGCAAGCCGACGTCGACCTCGACCGCCTACAGCGCCTGGGCCGCCCACGTCCGCCCGGTCGTCGCGGAGGTCACGCAGACCTTCGGGGTGTCCACGGTCCTCACCCGGCCCGGGCACTCGCCCACCCAGCAGCTGGCCGCGGACTTCATGGTCTACGCCGACTCCGCCAAGGGCGACGCCGTCGCCCAGTACGTCATCGACAACGCCGCGCGGCTGAACGTCGAGTACGTCATCTGGAAGCAGCGGATCTTCATCATCGGCGGCTCCGGCTGGCGCGCGATGGAGGACCGCGGGTCGGTCACCGCCAACCACTACGACCACGTGCACGTCAGCTTCAACCCCTGATCGACCGGGACGCGGCCCCGGTCCCCGGGGCCGCGTCCCCTCAGCCCACGTAGAGGGCGAAGCCGGTCACCCGCCGGCCGTCCACCTCGGGGGTCGCCATGTCGACCTGCCGGCGTGCCTGCTGCTCGACCGGGTCGTCCGACAGCGCCTCGAGGTAACGGCGGTGCTCGGCCAGGGAGGCCACCGCACGGTCCACGACGTCGGTGACGTCGACGGTGTGCGTCACGCCCACCGGCGTGGAGACGGCGGTCCAGCGCACGCCCCGCCACGGCTCCTGGGCGGCGAGCTCGGGGAAGATCCACTCGTTGGCGGCGTCGCCGACGGCGTCGATCGTGCAGCGGCCCAGCGCCCGGTGGTCGGCGCTGTTCCAGTAGCCGACCGCCGAGCCCGGCGGCGTCCACGTGTCCCCGTGGTGCATGGTCACGACCAGCTGCGGCCGGTGCCGCCGGATCGCCGCCGCGAGCGACCGGCGCAGGTCCAGCCCCTCGACGAGCCGGCCGTCGGGGTGGCCGAGGAACTCGACCACCGAGACGCCCACCTCCGCGGCCGCGGCGCGCTGCTCGCGCTCGCGCAGCGGCCCGGCCTCCTCCGGCGGCAGCCCGGCGATGCCGGCCTCGCCGCTGGTGGCCAGCACGTACCGGACGTCGCGCCCGGCCGCGGTCCAGGCGGCGACGGCGGCCGCGCACCCGTACTCCACGTCGTCGGGGTGGGCGACGACGACCAGCGCGCGCTCCCAGTCGTCGGGCAGCGGTTCGGCCATGCCGGCAGTGTGCCCGGCGTCGGCGCGCGGCGGCGGGCTCGGGACGCGCAGTCGCCGACCCCTCAGCGCCCGCGGGCCACCCGCAGCGCGGCGGCGATCATCGGCGCCTGCATCGGCAGCCGCAGCACCGCCACGGCCGTCGCCACCGGGTTCCCGCGGGCCACGCGGAACTGGTGCAGGTGCGCCGGCACGAACGACGTCAGTAGCCCGGCGGCCGCCCATCCCCCGGCCCGCCGCGTCGGCGGCGCGCTCAGCAGCGCGGCCGTGGCGACCTCGGCCACGCCGCTGCCCAGGACCCACGTCCGGGCGTCGCCGAGCTCGGGCGGGACCAGCCACTCGAAGGTCCGCGGCCGCACGAGGTGCAGCACGCCGGAGCCGCCGAGGGCGGCGGCCAGCCAGGTCGCCGGGGCGGGGAGGCGCATGGCGTCACCGTAGGCTGCCGCTCCGTGTCAGCCGCCGACCTGCTCATCGCGGCCGCGGTGTCGCTGGGCGCGGGCGTCATCAACTCCATCGCCGGCGGCGGGTCGCTGATCCTCTTCCCCACCCTCGTCGCGCTGGGCCTGCCGACGGTGGCGGCCAACGTCACGAACTCGGTGGCGCAGTGGCCCGGCTACCTCGGCGGGATGGCCGGGTTCCGCCGCGAGTACGTCGGGCAGGGCGGGCGGATGGCGCGCCTCGGCGCGGTGGCCGTCCTCGGCGGCACCGCCGGCAGCGTGCTGCTGCTGACCACGCCGAGCGAGGCCTTCGACGTCGTCGTCCCGGTGCTCGTGCTGCTGGCCAGCCTCCTGCTGGCCCTCCAGCCGCTGCTGACCCGCCGGCTGCGCGACCGCGACGACGCCACCGCCCGCGATCCCTGGTGGCTCTACCTCGCGCTGTTCCTCGCCACCGTCTACGGCGGCTACTTCGGCGGGGCGCTCGGCGTGATCCTGGTCGGCGTCCTCGGCACCGCGCTGCACCGGCTGCAGCTGGCCAACGCGCTGAAGTCGGCGCTGTCCGCGGTGACGGCGACGGTGACGCTGGTCGTCTTCGGCTTCTTCGGGCCGGTCGACTGGCAGGTGGTCGCCGTCGCGGCGCCGGCCAGCCTGGTCGGCGGGTTCGCCGGCGCCCGGATCGCCAGCCGCATCCCCGCGACGCCGCTGCGGGTGCTCATCGTCGTCTTCGGCGTCGCGGTGTCGATCTACCTGTTCACCCGGATCTGAGCGGGTGGTCGACCCGCTCGCGCTCGGCGTCTCGGCCGTCGTGCTCGGGGCGACGCTGGTCTCCGCGACGGCGACCGGCCACCGGGTCCCGCCGTCGGCGGTGGCGCTGACCGGCGCGGTCTACCTCGTGCTGGTCGGCGCGGTGGGCTTCCCCGCGGCCGAGACGGCGGTGCGCGAGGTGCTGCCCACGGTGGCCTTCCTCGTCGTCGTCCTGGTGCTCGCCGACTGCGCCGCGCGCGAGGGCGTGTTCCGCTGGGCGGCCGCGGCCACCGCGCGGCGGGCCGGCCGGTCCCCGCACGCGCTGCTGCGGCGGGTGGTCGTCCTGGCGGCCGGGGTGACGGCGGTGCTGAGCATCGACGCCACCGCCGTCCTGCTCACCCCGGTCGTGCTCGCCACCGCGGCGCGGATGCGGGTCCCGGCCCGGCCGCACGCCGTCGTCACCGGGCACCTGGCCAACTCGGCGTCGCTGCTGCTGCCGATCTCCAACCTGACCAACCTGCTGGCCTTCGCCGCCACCGGGCTGACCTTCCTGCACTTCGCCGGCCTGATGCTGCTCCCGCAGGTGGCCGCGGTGGCCGTCGAGTACCTGGTGCTGCGCCGGGTGTTCCGCGCCGACCTCGACCGGCCGGTGCCCGCGCCGGTCACCGAGGTGCCCCCGCCGCCGCGGCTGGGCCTGGCGGTGGTCGGGCTGAGCGCGGCGGGCGCGGCGCTGGCCTCGTCCGCCGGGCTCTCGCCGGTGTGGGCCGTGGCAGCGGGCACCGCGGTCCTCGCCGGGCGGCAGCTGGCCACCGGACGCGTGCGCGGCGGCGAGCTGGTCACCGCCGCGGACCTGCCGTTCGCGGCGTTCGTCTGCGGCCTGGCGGTGGTGGTGTCGGCGGTGCTCGACGCCGGGCTCGAGACCGGGCTGGCCCGGCTGCTGCCCGACGGCGAGGGCCTGCTCGCGCTGCTGACCGTGGCCGTCGTCGCCGCGGTGCTCGCCAACGTCGTGAACAACCTGCCGGCCACGCTGGCGCTGCTGCCGGTGGCCGTCGCCGTCGGGCCCGGCGCGGTGCTGGCCGTGCTGGTCGGCGTGAACATCGGCCCGAACCTGACCTACGTCGGGTCGCTGGCCAACCTGCTGTGGCGGCGGGCGCTCGGCACGCAGGCACCGACGGCGGCGCGGTTCAGCGCCGTCGGCCTGGCGACGGTGCCGCTCACGCTGCTCGCGGCCACCGTCGCCCTCTGGATCTCACTCCAGGTCTAGCGGCGCCTCACTCGCCGCCGCGGCCGGGCTCGCCGATGGCGACCATCGCCTCCACGGCGCGGCGGGCGCGGGTGGCGGTCTCGGGGTCGACGTCGATCGCGCCCTCGCCGGTGCGCAGCGTGTGCAGCAGCTTGGCCGGGGTGATCATCTTCATGTAGCGGCAGGCCGCCCGCTCGTTCATCGGGATGAACGCCGTCCCGGAGTTCAGCGACCGCAGCTGGTGCAGGATGCCGATCTCGGTGGCCACCAGGACCTGGCCCGACGTCGTCCGCGCCGCCTCCTCGACCATCCCGCCGGTGGACAGCACACGGGTGCGGTCGGCGGGCAGGTCGCCGTGGCTGACCAGGTCGAGCACCGAGGTGGTGCAGCCGCACTCGGGGTGCACGAGGATCTCCGCGTCCGGGTGCGCGGCCACCTGGGCGCGGACGTCGGCCGGGCTGATGCCGGCGTGCACGTGGCACTCCCCCGCCCACACGTGGATGTTCTCCCGGCCGGTCACGCGCTTGACGTGCGCGCCGAGGAACTGGTCCGGACAGAAGAGGATCTCGCGGTCGGCCGGGATGGAGCGGATGACATCGGCGGCGTTCGACGACGTGCAACAGATGTCGGTCTCGGCCTTCACCGCGGCGGTGGTGTTCACGTAGCTGACGACGACGGCGCCCGGGTGCTCGGCCTTCCACTCGCGCAGCTGCTCGGCGGTGATCGAGTCGGCCAGCGAGCAGCCGGCGGCGTGGTCGGGCAGCAGCACGGTCTTGTCCGGCGAGAGGATCTTCGCCGTCTCGGCCATGAAGTGGACGCCGCAGAAGACGATCTCGCGGGCGTCGGTCTGCGCGGCGACCCGCGACAGGTAGAGCGAGTCGCCGGTGAAGTGGGCGACGTCCTGGATCTCGGGCACCTGGTAGTTGTGCGCGAGCACGACCGCGCCCCGCTCCTCGGCCAGCCGGCGGACCTCGGCGGCCCAGGTCTCGTACTCGGCGGGCGACAGGGTGCGCTCGTCGCCGACGACGGCGGGGGTGGCGGGCGCGATGGTCGCGGTCACGGGGCTCCTCGGGGACAGGCGGGAGGCTCATCGTCCCCGCTCCGCCGGGCACGGCGGGAGCAGGGTGCCCGGTACAACGCCGTCCCCGTCCTCGCCCTTCCCGGGAGCGGTCGCCGTCGCTAGCGTGGCCGCTGACCGGGCCCGCGTCGAGAGGCGTCGCGATGTGCGCACAGCCGGCTCCCGTCGTCCTCCTCCCCGGGATCCTCCAGCCGGCCGGTGCGCGCTACGCGCCGCTCCTGCAGGCGATCGACCGCCGGCCCGCCTGGCCGAAGGACCTCGAGGTCTACGCGGGCCCCGACGTCCCGGCGGGTTACGGCGTGGACACCGAGGTGGCCGGGGTGCTGGCCCTCGCCGACGCACGCGGCCTCGACCGCTTCCACGTGTACGGGCACTCGGCCGGCGGGTCGATCGCCCTCGCCCTCGCCGCCCGGGCCCCCGACCGGGTGCTCAGCCTCGCCCTCGACGAGCCCGCCACCGACTTCACCGACGAGGACCGGGAGCTGCTGGACGCCCAGTGGGACGGCGACCTCGCCGACCTGCCGCCACCGCAGCGCATGCAGGTGTTCGCCCGCTCGCTGGTCCGCCCGGGGGTCGAGCTGCCCCTACCGCCCGCGGGGCCGCCACCACCGGGCATGGAGTCGCGTCCGGCGGGGCTCGCGGCGTTCGCAACCGCGATCAGCGACCACCGCGTCGACCAGGCGGCCCTGGCGCGGTTCCCCGGCCCCGTGTACGTCAGCTACGGGAGCCTGAGCAACGCCCGCTGGGAGGCGATGGCCGCCCGGCTGGCGGCCCGCCTGCCCGACGTCGAGGTCGAGTGCTTCGAGGGCGTGCACCACCTGCGCACGTCGCACGTCGCCGAACCCGCCCGTGTGGCCCGGGCGCTGCACCGGCTGTGGGCGCGCGCGGAGGACCGCGCCGCGGTCTAGCGACGCACGTCGTAGACCAGGTGCGTCACCCGGCTGCCCTGGACCACCTGCGGGTCCTCGAACGCGATCTCCGGCGGCCCGCCGGCGCCGAAGAACGGCTTCCCCGAGCCCAGCACGACCGGCACCAGCGCCAGCACGACCCGGTCGACCAATCCGGCCCGCAGCGCCTGCCCGCCGACGTCCCCGGCACTCACCGTGACGTCCCGGTCTCCGGCGAGCTCCCTCGCCCGCTCGATCCCGGTGCGGACGTCGGGCGCGAAGCTGAACGGCGCGGTCCCCCGGTGCGGCCAGTCGTCGGCCGGCCGGTGGGTCACGACGACGACGTGCTCGCCGTTGGGCGGCACGCCCTCCCAGCCGTTGGTGAGGTCGAACAGCCGGCGCCCGCACACCATGACGCCGGCCCGCTCGGCGAAGGGCCGCATGAAGTCCGCAGTCGCCTGCGTGACGCGGAAGGGCCGGTCGCGGTCGCTGAACGACATCTCGACGTCGCCGTTGCCGTACCAGTCGAACAGCGGTCCCGGCATGTCGTCGTCCCGGCCCACGTACCCGTCCAGCGACACCGCCGCGAACACCACCACAGCGCCCATGGCGCACCTCCTCGATGCCGGCTCCCCGGTGGAACCGTCCGCCAGGAGAGACCGGCCCCGCGTGCTCAACTCACCGGTTGAACACCGCGCGTGAGGCCGGACACACCGGGCCCGGCACTACGATCTCCGCGCCGATCCGACCCAGCAAGGGACTCCTCGATGCGCCGTCGTCCGCTCCCCCTCGTCCTCGCCGCCACCGCCGCCCTGGCCCTCACGGCCTGCGCGCCGCAGGAGGAGTCGACCGACGCCGGCTCCACCACCGGCGGCGGTTCCTCGGCCACCGGCGCCTGCACGCCCGACGAGCTCGACACCCTCGAGCCGGGCACGCTCACCATCGCCACCGACGAGCCGGCCTACGAGCCGTGGTTCGTCGACGACGCCCCCGAGAACGGCGAGGGCTTCGAGTCCGCCGTCGCCTACGCCGTCGCCGAGCAGCTGGGCTACGCCGAGGACGACGTCACCTGGACGCGGGTGCCGTTCAACGCCGCCATCCAGCCCGGCGCCCGGCCCTTCGACTTCGACGTCAACCAGTTCTCCATCACCGAGGAGCGGCGGCAGGCCGTCGACTTCTCCTCGCCGTACTACACGGTGAGCCAGGCGGTCATCACCACCGCGGGCTCGGCGGCCGACGGCGCCACCAGCATCGCGGACCTGCAGAACCTGCGTCTGGGCGCCCAGGTGGCGACGACGAGCCTCGACGTCCTCACCGACGTCATCGCGCCCGAGGAGCAGCCGGTCGTGTTCAACACCAACGACGACGCCAAGCTCGCGCTGCAGAACGGCCAGGTCGATGGGATCGTCGTCGACCTGCCGACGGCCTTCTTCATCACCGCGGCCGAGCTGGACAACGGCGTGATCGTCGGCCAGGTCGAGGACTCCGGGGAGGGTGGCGACCAGTTCGGCCTGCTGCTGGCCAAGGACAGCCCGCTCACCGACTGCGTCAGCCAGGCCGTCGACGCGCTGCGCGAGGACGGCACGCTCGACGAGCTCGAGCAGCAGTGGCTCTCCGACGTCGCCGACGCGCCCGTCCTGTCCTGAGCACCGTCGTCACCGGCGGCGCACTGCCGCCGCCCAGCGAGCTCGAGCTCTCCCGCCGGGCCTGGCGCCGCAGCCGGGCCCGGCGCTCGACGCTGGTCGCGCTCGCCTCCACGCTGCTGTTCGCCGTCGTCGCCTACCTGGCGGTCACCCGGTCGCCGGGCTGGCCCCGGGTGCAGACCACGTTCTTCTCGGCGTCGGTGGCGCTGGAGTCGCTGCCGGAGATCGCCCGCGGGCTGCTGGTCAACCTGCAGGTGCTCGTCGTGGGCGGGCTGCTGGTGCTCGTGGTCGGCCTGGGCATCGCGGCGCTGCGCACTCTGCGCGGGCCGGCCCTCGCGCCGCTGCGCTTCCTGGCCACGGCCTACGTCGACCTGTTCCGCGGGATGCCGCTGATCATCGTGCTGTACCTGGTCGGCTTCGGGTTCCCGGCGCTGGGCCTGCAGGGCGTGCCGACGTCGCCGTTCGTCCTGGGGACGGCGGCGATCGTGCTCGTCTACTCCGCGTACGTGGCCGAGGTGTTCCGCGCCGGCATCGAGTCGGTGCACCCCAGCCAGCGCGCCGCGGCCCGCTCGCTGGGGCTCACCCACCGCCAGACGATGCGGATCGTCGTGCTGCCGCAGGCGCTGCGCACGGTCACGCCGGCGCTGCTCAACGACTTCGTCGCGCTGCAGAAGGACGTCGGGCTGATCTCGGTGCTGGGCGCCGTCGACGCGGTGCGCTCGGCGCAGATCCAGGTCGGGCAGAGCTTCAACTTCACGCCCTACGTCGTCGCCGGGCTGCTGTTCGTGCTGCTCGCCGTCCCCTCGGCCCGCCTGGCCGACGCCGTCACCGCCCGCGCCCGCCGGCGCCAGCAGAGCGGGAGCCTGCTGTGAACGTTCTCGAGCTGCGCGGGATCGTGAAGGCGTTCGGCGACAACGTGGTGCTGCGCGGGGTGGACCTCGCCGTCGACGAGCACCGGGTGGTCGCGCTGATCGGCGGCTCGGGCTCGGGCAAGTCGACGCTGCTGCGCTGCGCCGCGCTGCTGGAGACCGTCGACGACGGGCAGGTGCTCCTCGACGGCGAGGACGTCACCGACCCGCGGGTCGACGCCGACCGGGTGCGCCGCCGGATGGGCGTCGTCTTCCAGGCCTACAACCTCTTCCCGCACCTGTCCGTGCTCGACAACGTGACGCTCGCGCCCACCGCGGTGCACGGCCGGCCGCGCGCCGAGGCGGTCGAGGAGGCGCGGGGGCTGCTGGCGCGCATCGGCCTGGCCGACAAGGCCGGCGAGTACCCCGACCGGCTCTCCGGCGGGCAGCAGCAGCGGGTGGCGATCGTGCGCGCGCTCGCCGTCCGCCCGCGGGTGCTGCTGCTCGACGAGGTCACCAGCGCGCTGGACCCCGAACTCGTCGGCGAGGTGCTCGCGCTCGTGCGCGAGGTGGCGGCGCAGGGCATGACGATCGTGATGGCCACCCACGAGATGGGCTTCGCCCGCCAGGTGGCCGACACGGTGGCCTTCCTCGACGGCGGGGTGCTGCTGGAGTCCGGCCCGCCGGCGCAGGTGCTCGGCGAACCGCAGCACGCGCGCACGCGGCAGTTCCTGGCCCGCGTGATCGACGCCGGCCGGCTGTAGCCCCCGGCCGAGATCACGCGATCTCGCACGCGAGGGGCACCTCGGACGTGCGAGATCACGTGATCTCGCCGGGGCTCTCAGCGCAGGTGGGCGGTGTCGTTCACCAGGCGGACGGACGTGCGGCCGTCGGAGCTCCACGCGACCGTCGACAGTGAGGCCGCCTCGAGGAACACCCGGTGCACGACCTCGTCGTCCACCCCGAGCCCCGCGGCCAGCAGCAGCTTGATCGGCGTCACGTGGCTGACCACGAGCACCGTCCTCCCGGCGTACCGCTCGAGCAGCCGCCGCCGTGCCCGGGCCACGCGCGTGGAGACGTCGGCGATCGACTCGCCGTTCGGCGCGGGGACGGTGACGTCGGACATGAACCGGCGGGCGGCCAGGGGGTGCCGCTCGCGGGCCTCGGTGGCGGTGAGCCCTTCGAGGTCGCCGAAGTCGAGCTCCACCAGGTCGTCGTCGATCTGCACCTGCAGCCCCAGGGCGCCGGCCACCGCCTCGGCCGTCTCCCGCGTGCGCCGCAGCGGCGAGGCGACGACGACGTCGATGCCCAGCTCCTTGGCGCGCACCGCGGCCGCCTCGACCTCCGCCCGGCCGGTGGCCGACAGCGGCAGGTCGTTGCGGCCGCTGTAGCGACGCTCGGGCGTGTGCTCGGTGCGCCCGTGCCGCAGCAGGTGCGTGACCGTGGTGACGACGGGGGCGGGCTCGGCCGGCTGGACGTCGTCCTCGGCCACCGACGGCTCGGACGCGGCGTCGCGGTGCACGGGCCGGCCGTCCATGGCGCTGTTGGCCAGCGCGTCGGCGGCGCCGTTCTGCGCGCGCGGCACCCAGGTGTAGCGGACGCTGCCCAGCTGCCGGGCGATGGCGCGGGCCTGGACGGCGAGCTTCTGCATGTCCGGGTGCTTGATCTTCCAGCGTCCCGACATCTGCTCGACGACGAGCTTGGAGTCCATCCGCACCTCGACGTCGGCCGAGGCGTCCAGATCAAGCGCCGCCTGCAGCCCGGCCACCAGCCCGCCGTACTCGGCGACGTTGTTGGTGGCGCGGCCGACCGAGGCGGCCCGCTCGGCGAGCACCTTCCCGGTCTGCGCGTCCCGCACGAGCGCGCCGTAGCCGGCCGGGCCCGGGTTCCCCCGCGATCCCCCGTCCGCCTCGACGACGAACCGGCGGCTCACAGTCCGGACTCGGCGGTGCGCACCAGGATCCGGCCGCAGTTCTCGCAGCGGACCACCTCGTGCGGATCGGCGTTGCGGACCGCGGCCAGCTCCCGCCCGTTGAGCTCGATGCGGCAGCCCTGGCACGCCCGCGCCCGCAGCATCGCCGCGCCGGTGGTGCCGGTCTGGGTGCGGATGCGGTCGTACAGCGACAGCAGCGGAGCGGAGAGGCCGCCGGCGATCTCGGCCCGCTTCGCCTGGTGCCGGGAGGTGGAGTCGGCGATGTCGGCCAGGGCGTCGTCGCGCAGCTGCTCGGCCCGCTCGCGGTCGGCGGCCGCCGAGGCCCGGCCGGTCCGGGCGTCGGCCAGTGCGGCGTCGGCGACCTCGCGGCGCTCCATGAGCTCGAGCACCTGGTCCTCGAGGTCGGACTGCCGCCGGGCCAGCGACTGCAGCTCCGACTGCAGCGAGGTGATCTCCTTCGGCGTCGCGGCGCCGGAGTCGATCCGCCCCTGGTCGCGGGTGGCGCGCTGCCGGACGGTGTCGACGTCGGCCTCGAGCCGCTTCTGCTCCCGGTCGAGGTCGCGCACCTCGGTCTCCGCGCGGACCTCCGCCTCGGCGAAGCCGCGCTCGGACTCCGCCGCGGCCTCGACCGCGGCGACCTCGGGCAGCGTGCGCTGCCGGTGGGCGAGCTGGGTGAGCGCGACGTCCTCGTCGGCCAGGGCCAGCAACTTCTGCTGCTCGAAGTGGTCGGCCTTCACCAGACCAACCTACCGGGGCACCGTCCGCTCCCCGGCCCCCGTGCAGGGTCCCGCCGCGAGCCTGCGAGCGGCGGGGGGCACGGGGGTCCTTCCACTACCTGCGGGTCGCGCGCTCCCCCGCCACTCCGGGGGGCGCCGACTCCAGCGGGTCGGGCAGGTCGCGGAAGGTCGGGTCCTCCCGCTCGGCGGTGTAGTCGGACTCCGCCGTCGCGTCGACGCCGTCGGACACCTTCATGGCCCGCAGCAGCACCGTGACGAGCACGGCGACCACCAGGTTGGCCAGGAGCGCGAGCAGTCCCGTGTACACGCTGGAGGCGACGTCGAGGCCGAGCTTGGACAGCGCGAACGACGAGCCGCCGAAGTGCTCACGGACGACGGTGCCGTCCGGTCCGAGGCGCGGGATGTTGTAGAGCATCACCAGGCCCGCGAGCATGCCGGCGAACCAGCCGGCGATGAGCCCACCGCGGTGCAGCCAGCGGGTGTAGAGGCCCAGCGCCACCGCGGGCAGCGTCTGCAGGATGATCACGCCGCCGATGAGCTGCAGGTCGATGGAGAACTGCGGGTCGATGAAGAGGATCGCCGCGACCGCGCCGAACTTGACCACCAGCGAGACGATCTTGGCGACCTGCGCCTCCTGCTTGGGCGTGGCGTCCTTCTTCAGGAACTCCTTGTAGATGTTGCGGGTGAACAGGTTGGCCGCGGCGATGGACATGATCGCCGCCGGCACCAGCGCGCCGATGCCGATGGCGGCGAAGGCGATGCCGGCGAACCAGCTCGGGAACATCTCCTGGAACAGCACCGGGACGATCGTGTTGCCGTCCTCGCCGATCGGCGTGACGCCGGCGGCGATGGCCATGAAGCCCAGCAGGGCGATGAAGCCGAGCGCGAGGCTGTAGACCGGCAGCGCGCTCATGTTGCGCTTGAGCACGTCGCGGTTGCTCGCGGCCAGCACGCCGGTGATCGAGTGCGGGTACAGGAACAGCGCCAGCGCCGAGCCCAGCGCCAGGGTCGCGTAGCCCAGCTGACCGGTCGCCGGCAGCAGCACGCCCGCTCCGGTCCCGGCGGAGAACTTCTCCTCGGCGGCACCGAAGATCGCGTCCCACCCGCCGAGCTTCACCGGGATGACGATGACCGCGACGATGATCGTCAGGTAGATCAGCGTGTCCTTGACGAACGCGATCAGCGCCGGTGCCCGCAGCCCCGAGTTGTACGTGTAGAGCGCCAGGATCACGAACGCGACGATGAGCGGCAGCTCGCCCTCGACGCCCATCGCCTTGAGGATCGCCTCGATGCCGACCAGCTGGAGGGCGATGTAGGGCATCGTCGCGACGATCCCGGTGAGCGCGACCAGCAGCGCCATCCCCGGGGAGTCGAACCGGGCACGCACGAAGTCGGCCGGGGTGACGTAGCCGCGCACGTGGCTGACCGACCACAGCCGGATCACCACGAGGAACACCAGCGGGTAGATCACCACGGTGTACGGGACGGCGAAGAACCCCGCGGCGCCCGCGCCGAACATCAGCGCGGGGACGGCGACGAACGTGTAGGCGGTGTAGAGGTCACCGCCGAGCAGGAACCAGGTGACCCAGGTGCCGAAGTTGCGCCCGCCCAGACCCCACTCGTCGAGGTGCATGAGGCTCTCCGCGCGCCGCCAGCGCGAGGCGACGAAGCCCATCACCGTGACGATGAGGAAGAAGACGATGACGATCGTCAGCTCGACGACGTTGACCCCGTCCACGGCTCAGTGCCCCCCGGTGCGGTCGTCGGTGGTCCGGGCCGCGGCGTCCCGGGTGACGGCGGCGCGGGCGGCGGCCTGGTCGGCCGGGCTGCGCCGCGTGGCGCGGTAGACGAGCACCGTGGTCAGCACACCGAGCCCGACGAACAGCAGCTGCACCCAGTAGAAGAACGGCCAGCCGAAAAGCGTCGGCTCGACGCGGTTGTAGATCGGGACCAGCAGCGGGACCACGATCGGGACCAGCAGCAGCCAGTTCCACGGACTGCGGTCGCTGCGCACGGGCGCTCCGTCGGTGCTCCGCGGTGTCCCCGCGGGCGGTGTCACTGCGCTGGCCATCCCCGTCCCCTCCCTCAGCCGGCCGACGGTGCGGCCCGGTCCCCCTCGGCCCCGACGTGCACCGTCCACGGGTCGGTGCGGCGCCGGGAGGCGACCGCCTCGACCCTGCCGGAGAGGTCCGTGGTCAGCACGTCGGCGACCACGGGCACCCAGGGCCACTCGGAGGCGAAGTGTGCCACGTCACACAAGGCCGGCCCGGGCACCTCGCGGGCCTCCGAGACCGGGTGGTGCCGCAGGTCGCTGGTGAGGAGGACGTCGGCACCGGCCGCGGCCGCGTCGGACAGCAGCGAGCCGCCGCTGCCCCCGCAGACGGCGACCGTGCGCACCGGCCGGTCCGGGTCGCCGGCCGCCCGGACGCCGCCCGCCGTGCCGGGGAGGACCGCGGCGGCGTGCGCGGCGAACGCGGCGAGCGTCGTCGGCTCCGCGAGCTCCCCGACCCGGCCGAGGCCCTCCCGCGAGCCGGGGGCGACCGGCTGCAGCGGGCGGGTGGCGGTCAGCCCGAGGACGGCGGCCAGCGCGTCGTTGACCCCGACGTCGGCGGCGCGGTCGGCGTTGGTGTGCGCGACGAACAGCCCGCACCCGGCCCGGACCAGCCGGTGCACCAGGCGCCCCTTCGGGTCGTCGGCCGGGACGCCGTGCACCGCGGTGAGGAACAGCGGGTGGTGGGTGACCAGCAGCTGCGCGCCGGTCTCGACCGCCTCGTCGACGACGGCGGCGACCGGGTCGACGGCGACGAGCACGCGCTCCACCGGGTCGGCCGGGTCGCCGCACACCAGCCCGACGGCGTCCCAGGCCTCGGCCAGCGCGGGGTCGTAGCGGGCCTCCAGCGCGGCGACGACCTCGCCCAGGGTGGCGGTCACGGCCGCCGACCCTAGGTCAGGGGCGGATGGCAGGCTGCGGGGCGTGGCGGACAGGTCGCTGCGCGCACCGGCGTGGCTCGAGGAACTGGTCCGCACCACTCCCCCGCCGGTGCCCTGGCGCGACGTCGCCCGCTTCGCCGTCGTGATCCCCGCGCCGCTCGCGGTCGCCCTCGTCGTCGGCGGCACCGAGGCGCTCGGCGCCGGCGTCTTCGCCACCACCGGCGCGCTCGCGGCGACCCTCGCGCCGCAGGCCGGGCCGCTGCGGGACCGGCTGCGGCGCACCGCGGCCGCCGTCGGCTTCGGCGCGGTCGGGCTGGTCGCAGGGCAGTTCGCCAGCGGCGGCGGGGTGCTGCCGGTGGTCCTGGTGGCGCTCCTGTCGGTGGCCGCGGCGGTGATCAGCTCGGTGAACGCGGCGATGTCGCTGGGCGCGCTGCAGCTGCTCGTGTACACCGCGCTCGCCTCCGGGCTGGTCACGCCGCTGCCGCAGTGGGCGGAGGTGTCGTTCTTCGCCGCCGGCGCGGCCTGGGCGACCCTCGCGACGGTGGTGCAGGCCGCCACCGAACCGAGCGACCCCGACCGGACGGCGGTCGCGGCGGTGTTCACCCGCATCGCCGGACTGCTCACCGCCGTCGGCACCGAGCGCACCGACGACGCGCGCCGCGACCTCACCACCGCGCTCAACGCGGCCTACGACCGCGTCATCCGCACCCGCAGCATCGCCGCCGGCCGCAACCGGCAGCTGTCGGAGCTGGCCGGGGTCCTCAACGCCGCGGCGCCCCTGGTGGAGGCCGCGGTCGCCGCGGCCCGGACGGGGGTGCACGCCGACCCGCACGACGTGACGGCGGTGCACGCGCTGGCCGCCGCCGTCCTGGGCGAGCGGGAGCTGCCCGCCGAGCGCCCGCCGACGCTGGAGGAGGGCCCCGCCGCCCGCCGCGCGGTGCGCCACGGCGTGCGCCTGGTCTGGGCCGTCGTGGGCGACCCGGAGGAGCGCGCGGGCGCGGCGGTCGCGCTGCCGCGCCAGCCGCTCCCCGCCCGGCTGCGCGACCTCGCCGACCGCACCCTCGGCAGCCCCGACACCCGCGACTTCGCCGTCCGGCTGGCGCTGTGCATGACCGTCGCCGAGATCGCCCGCCAGCTGCTGCCCATCGAGCGGCCCTACTGGGTGCTGCTCACGGTCGCGATCGTGCTCAAGCCCGACTTCGGCTCGGTGTTCACCCGGGCGGTGCAGCGCGGCGCGGGCACGCTGCTCGGCGTCCTCATCGGCTCGCTGCTGCTGTCGGTCCTGCCGCGCGACGGCTGGGTGGTGGTGGCCATGGCCGTCGCGGCCGGGCTGCTGCCGTGGGCGCGCGGCGCCAACTTCGGCCTGTTCTCGGTGTTCCAGACGCCGGTGATCATCCTGCTGCTCGACCTCGCGGTCCCGGGTGGCCCGGGACTGGTCGGTGCCCGGCTCGCCGACACCCTCATCGGCTGCGCGATCGTGCTGGTGTTCGGCTACCTGCTGTGGCCGCAGACCTGGCGGGCGCCGCTGGAGGACGCCCTGCGCGCGGCCGCCCTGGCCCTCGACGGCTTCGTCGGCGCCGCCTTCGGGGGCGACCCCACCGCCCGCCGCCGCGCCCGCCGGGCCACCTACCGCGCGCTCACCGAGCTGACCACGCAGCTGCAGCGCCGGCTGGCCGAGCCGCCGCCGATCAGCACCCGTGCCGCGGCCTGGTGGCCGGTGATCGTCCAGCTCGAGCGCACGGCCGACGCCGTCACCGAGGCGGTCATCGCTGTCCGGCACGGCGGGGAGGCCCCCGACCCCGGCCAGGTGTCGGTGCTGCGCCGCGCGCTGCGCGAGCTGGAGGACGACGTCCGGGCGCACCGGACGCCCGACGACGCCGAGATCCACGCCGAGGGCGTGCTCGCCCCCGTCGCACGCGAGGTGGACGCCGCCCGCCGGCTGGTCCGCGACGCCGCACCGGGTCGCCGCCCCGAGACCGCGGCCCCGGGGAGCTGAGTCGCCGGGTGTGCGGAGCTGCGCTGTCATGGACGGGTGCCGCTCCGACGACGACGTCCCGTCCCCGCACCGCCCCGCGTCCCGGTCGTGCCGGGCATCGACGGTCCCCCGCCGCCGGGCTCGCGCACCGTCCGCACCGACGACGGCGTCGACCTGCACGTGGAGTTCGACGGCCCCGAGGACGCCCCGGTGACCGTGGTCTTCTCCCACGGCTTCACCGCCCGGCTCGGCGAGTTCGAGCTGCAGCGCCAGGCCATCCGCGACCGCGCCCGCATCGTGCTGTGGGACCAGCGCGGCCACGGCCGGTCCCGATGGGTCGACCCGCGGACGGCGACCATCGACCGCACCGGCCGCGACCTCGGCCAGGTCCTCGACGCCGTCGTCCCCTCCGGGCCGGTGGTCCTGGCCGGGCACTCGATGGGCGGCATGACGGTCATGGCGCTGGCGCGGCAGCGGCCGGAGCTGTTCGGCAGCCGCGTCGTCGGGGCGTTCCTGCTGGCCACCTCGGCCGGCGGCCTGGTGGCGAGCGGACCGCTCGGCGCGGCCGTGAAGCTCATGCGGAAGCTCCACCTGCTGGGGCTGTACCTGTGGTGGCTGCGGCTGCTCGCGCCCGGCCTGGAGCGGCTGCGCCGCCGCGGCACCTGGCTCGGCGCGCGGTTCACCCGCCGCTTCCTGTTCGGCCGCGACGACGCCACCCGCGAGGCGGTCCGGGTCGTGCAGGCGATGCTCGAGGAGACGCCGCTGACGGTGACGCTGGCCTTCTACGGCACCTTCCTCGACCACGACGAGACCGCGTCGCTGCCGGTGCTGGGACGGGTGCCGTGCACCGTCGTCGCCGCGCAGTACGACCGGCTGACACCTGCCGCGCACGGCCGCCGGCTGGCCGAGGGCATCGGGGACAGCGCCGAGCTCGTCGTCGTCCCCGGGGCCGGGCACAGCGTCAACATGACCCGCACCGCCGTCGTCGACCGGGCGCTCACCGACCTGCTCGACCGGGTGGCCGCGGCTGGACCCGGCTCGGCCCGGCAGGCAGGCTGATCGGCAGGCCTACTGTGTCCCGCACCACAGGACCGTGTTCCGACGTACCGGTCGCTGGATAGGGAACCGGCCGACACCGTCTCGACGAGCAGAGGAGCGACCGTGGACCGCTTGAGTGCGACCGATGCCGGGTTCTACTACGCGGAGACCGAGAACGCGCCGCTGCACGTGGGCTCGGTGGCCGTGTTCGAGGGGCCCGCGCCGTCCTACGGCGACCTCGTCCGACTGCTGCTGAGCAAGCTGCCGCAGGTGCCGCGCTACCGGCAGCGGGTGCGCGAGGTGCCCTTCAGCCTCGGCCGCCCGGTGTGGGTCGACGACCCGCACTTCCAGATCCTCTACCACGTGCGGCACACCGCGGTGCCCAAGCCGGGCGGCGCCGAGCAGCTGCGCAACCTCGCCGGCCGGGTGCTCGGGCAGCGCCTGGACATGGCCAAGCCGCTGTGGGAGGTCTGGCTGGTCGAGGGCCTGGAGAACGACCGGTGGGCCCTCATCTCCAAGGTCCACCACTGCATGGTCGACGGCGTCGCCGGCACCGACCTCATGCAGATCATGTTCGACCTCGACCCCAACGCCGAGCACACGCCGCCGCGCGACTGGTCGCCGCAGCGCACCCCCTCGAGCCTCGCGATGATCGCCGGCGCGCTCACCGAGACCGCCACCGCTCCCCTGCGCTCGCTCGTGCACAGCCCCGACGCGCTCACCACCGGCGCCAAGGGCCTGGTGGGCAGCGCCCGCGCGGCGGTGTCGACGGTCCCCGCGCTGGCCCGCCAGGCGCTCACCCCCCTGGCCCGCACGCTGACCGGGCCGATCGGACCGCACCGGCGCTGGGCGTGGTCCGACGCCCAGTTCGAGGACCTCCGCACCGCCCGCACGGCGCTCGGCGGGACCGTCAACGACATCGTGCTCACCGCGATCACCCGCGGCTTCCGCGACCTGCTCAAGGGCCGCGGCGCGCTCGGCGCGGACACGGTGGTGCGCACGATGGTGCCGATCTCGGTGCGCAAGGAGGGCGAGCGCGGATCGCTGGACAACCGGGTCACCGCCGTCTTCGTCGACCTGCCCGTCGGCGAGGCCGACCCGCTGGCCCGGCTGGCGTCCATCCGCAGCCAGATGGACGAGTACAAGCGGACGATGCAGGCCGTCGACGCCCGCTCGATCATCGGGATGGGCGACTACGTGGCGCCCACGCTGCTGGCCATGGGGGTCCGGGCGGCCGCGCAGACCGGGCAGATGTGGTGCCAGGCCGTGACGACGAACGTGCCCGGCCCGCGGGTGCCGCTCTACGTCCTCGGCTCGCGGATGGTGTCGGCGCACCCCTACGTGCCCATCGCCGGCGGCACGCGGGTGTCGATCGGGATCTTCAGCTACCTCAACGAGATGACCTTCGGCATCAACGCCGACTTCGACGCCTTCCCCGACGTCGACGTGCTGTCCGAGGGCATCTGCCGCGGCATCGCCGAGCTCGTCGGGCTGGCCGCCGAGAAGCAGCCGGCGGCGGCCTCGCGCTGACCCCCCGGCCGCCGGGCGTGACGGGTTCACGCCCGGCGGCCGCGGGTAGCGGTCCGGGGTGACCGCTCCCGACACCGACCTCACCGTCGCCGTCACCGGCCCCACCGGCACCTTCGGCGAGGGCCTGGTCCCGCTGCTGCAGGCCGACGACCGGATCGGCCGCGTCGTCGGCATCGCCCGCCGTCCCTTCGACCCGGCCGCCCGCGGCTGGACGAAGATGGAGTACCGGCGGGGCGACGTCCGCGACGCCGACGCGCTGCGCGAGGCCTTCGCCGGCGCCGACGTCGTCGTCCACCTGGCCTTCCTCATCACCGGCAACGCCTCCCGGCAGACGACCCGGGCGATCAACGTCGACGGCACCCTCAACGCCTTCCGGGCCGCGGCCGCCGCCGGCGCGCGCCGCTTCGTCTACGCCTCCTCCGTGGCCGCCTACGGCTTCCACGCCGACAACCCGGTCGGCATGACCGAGGAGTGGCCGGTGCGCCCGGCGGCGAAGCTGTTCTACGCGCAGGAGAAGGCCGAGCTCGAGCAGTTGCTGCAGGCCGAGGCCGACGCGCACCCGGAGACCGACCTGTACCTGCTGCGCCCGCCGGTGGTGCTCGGCCCGCACACGGTCGGCGCCAAGGACGTGCTGCCCGGCCCGCTCGCCCCCCTGGGCCGGCGGCTGGCCGAGCAGAGCACCCGGCGGCTGCCGGTCCCGGTGCCCGCGCTGGTCCCCGCGCTGCCGCTGCAGTTCATCCACGAGGACGACGTCGGTCAGGCGCTGCTGCAGTGCGTCGTCGCCGCCGGCCCGCCCGGCGCCTACAACATCGCCGGCGACGGCGTCCTGACCGCCGCCGACGTCGCCCGCGAGTACGGCGCCGTCCCGCTGCCGCTGCCGGCCGGGCCGGCCCAGCTCGCCGCCCGCGCGGTGTCCCGGCTGCCGTTCCTGCCGCCGGTCGCCGAGTGGGTGGAGGCCGCCAGCCACCCGGCGATCATGGACACGAGCAAGGCCAAGCGGGAACTGGGCTGGCAGCCGCGCTACACGGGCCTGGAGGCGCTGCGCGCCACGTTGGACCAGAGCTGACACCCGGGCCGGCCCGCACGGCGCCGTGAGGGGGCAGGATCTGTCCCCTCGCGGCACGTGCCCGTGACCCGCGGGAGGTCCCGCCCGTTGAACCCGGCGCCGACGCGCCCGACGAGTGCTGTGGAGGAGTGCGCATGAGCCCCGGAGCGGACACCGACGTCCCCCGCATCGTGCTGGTCGACGTCTCGAGCGAGGTGGAGCGCCGGCTGGTGGCCGGCGCCCTGCCGCTGGGCGGCACCGTCCTGCCGCTGAGGGGCTCGGCGCTGGCCGGGCCGCTGGCCGACGCCGACCCCGCCACGGTGGTGACCGCCACCCGCGTGGCCTGGGCGCCCGGCGGCGGGTCCGAGGTCACCCGGCAGGGCACCGGACGGCGGGGACGGCGGCAGCGGTGGTCGGCCGCCCGGCCCGCGTTCCGACGGCGCCCGCCGCGCCCGCTGCAGGCCGCCGCGGTGCGCCGCGACCCCGACCGGGCCCGGGTGGTCGTCGCCGAGCCCGCCACCGTGGCCGAGCTGACCGCGCGCTGGGACGGCACCGGCACGCTGGCCGGCTTCGTCGCCCACCAGGCGGCGCTGGCCCTCGACCGGGCCGAGCGGCAGGTCGTCGGCGACCGGGCGAAGGTGCCGCGGCACGTGGCCGAGGCGATCCGCTACAGCCCCGAGTGGCGCTCGGAGATCGCCCGGCTCGCCGAGCGGCTGGAGACGCCGGAGGAGGAGGTGGCCGCCGAGGCCGCCGCCGACCTCGACGAGCTGGTCGCGGCGATGGACCCGGCCGCCGTCGAGGTGTTCACCGGGCTGCTGCGGCCGGTGCACGCCCGCGCCTGGGACGTGCAGGCCGACACCGCCCGGCTCACCGGCCTGCGCGAGCTCAACCGCACCCACCCGCTGGTGTTCCTGCCCAGCCACCGCTCCTACGTCGACCCGCTGGTGCTCGCCGACGTCCTCACCCAGCACGACTTCCCGCGCAACCACGTGCTCGGCGGGGAGAACCTGCGCTTCTGGCCGGTCGGGCCGATCGCCAAGCGCGCCGGCCTGGTGTTCATCCGCCGCACCTTCGGCGACGACCAGGTCTACAAGACCGCCGTCCGCGAGTACCTGGCCTTCCTGCTGGCCAAGCGGTTCAACCTCGAGTGGTACATGGAGGGCGGCCGCTCCCGCACCGGCAAGCTGCGTCCCCCGCGGCACGGCCTGCTGCGCTTCGTCGCCGACGCCGTCGAGCGCAAGCGGGTGGAGGACGTCTACCTCGTCCCGGTCTCCATCACCTACGACCAGCTGCGCGAGGTCTCCGGGATGGCCGCCGAGCAGGGCGGCGCGGCCAAGCGCGGGGAGGGCCTGTCGTGGATGGCGTCCTACATCCGCGAGCAGGTGCGCACCCCGCTGGGCACCGTGCACGTCGGCTTCGCCGAGCCGCTGTCGCTGGCCACCGCGCTGCGCAACGGCGCCGACCCCGACGACCCCGACGCCCGCCGGCTCACCCTGCAGAAGGTGGCCTTCCAGGTCGCCGTCGGCATCAACTCCGCCACCCCGGCCACGGCGACGGCGCTGGTGACCACGGCGCTGCTCGGCGTCCGGGACCGCGCGCTGACGCTGGCGCAGGTGCAGCGGGTGCTCGAGCCGCTGCTGCGCTACCTCACCGAGCGGGACCTGCCGCACTCCGGCGCGGCGCTGCAGACCGCCCGCGGCGTGCGCCGGGTGCTCGGCGCGCTGGCCGGGCAGGGCGTGGTCACCGTCTACGAGGGCGGCGAGGAGCCGGTCTACGCCATCGAGCGCGGCCAGCACCTGGTGGCCGCCTTCTACCGCAACAACGCCATCCACCACTTCGTGGACCGGGCGATCGCCGAGCTCGTCATGCTGCACGACCCCGCCGACCGCTGGGACGAGGCCTACCGCCTCCGCGACCAGCTGAAGTTCGAGTTCTTCTTCCCCGAGCGCGACGCGTTCCGCGAGCGGCTGTCGGCCGAGCTCGAGCGGCTGGACCCCGACTGGGCCACCGCCGACGGCCGCGACGTCCTCTGCCGCGCCGACCTGCTGGTCGCCCACCGGGTGCTGCGGTCCTTCGTCGACGCCCAGCTCGTCGTCGCCGAGCGGCTCGCCGCCCGCGACCCCCGCACCCCGGTGACCGAGCCGGAGTTCCTCGCCGAGTGCGGCGGCGTGGGCCAGCAGATGCTGCTGCAGGGCCGGCTGCACGGGCCGGAGTCGCTGTCCCGCGAGCTGTTCTCCGGGGCGCTGCGGCTGGCGGCGAATCTCGACCTCGTCGACCCCGGCCGCGAGGAGCTGGCCCGGCGGCGGCAGGAGTGGGCCGCTCAAGTCCGGGACGTCGTCGGCCGAGTAGTGGTGATCGACGAGTTGGACGCCGCGGCGCGGCGGGAGAACGTGGGGGTGGAACCGTGACGGCCGAGACGCCGCCCGGAGGTGGACTGCGCGAGCAGGCGGCCGCGATGGCCCGGACCGACGTCTGGACCGAGGAGCAACTGATCGCCGACGTCGAGGCGGCGCCGCCCGGCCCGCGGGTGGGCGCGTTCTTCGACTTCGACGGCACGGTGATCGACGGCTACTCGCTGGCCGCCTTCGCCCGCCACCACCTGCGCTCGCTGGAGGTGACGCCGACCGACCTGGGCCAGCTGCTGCTCAACGGCCTGCGCGGGGTCACCACCGAGGAGGACTTCGAGCGGTTCACGATCTCGGGCATGCGCGCCTGGGCCGGCCGCAGCGAGGACGAGCTGGCCGAGCTCGGCGAGCGGCTGTTCGTCCAGGGCATCGCCGGCTCGCTGTACCCGGAGGCGTGGCGCCTGGTCACGGCCCACCTGCAGGCCGGGCACACCGTCGTCCTGGCCTCCTCGGCCACCCGCTTCCAGGTGGAGCCGGCCGCCCGCGCCCTCGGCGTGGAGCACGTGCTGGTCTCGCCCGTGGAGATGGTCGACGGCGTCTGCACCGGGCGCCCCGGCGGCCCGCTGCTGTGGCGGGCGGGCAAGGCCGCCGCCGTGCGGACCTTCGCCGAGGAGCACGGCATCGACCTGCTGCAGAGCTACGCCTACTCCAACGGCGACGAGGACGTCCCCTTCCTGCGCACCGTGGGCCGCGCCCGCGCGCTCAACCCGGGGAAGGGGCTCACCGCCGCGGCCCGGCACTACTCGTGGCCCGTCGCCCGGTTCCGCCGGCGCGGCCGCACCGGGCCGGCCGACGTCGTCCGCACCGTCGCCGGCATCGGCGGCATGTTCGGCGGCTTCACCACCGGCCTGGCCGTCGGCGCGCTGAGCGGCTCACGGCGGGAGGCGGTCGACCTCGGTCTCACCCTCGCGGGTGAACTCGGCAGCGCCCTGGCCGGCGTCCGGCTCGACGTCCAGGGCGCCGAGCACCTGGCCACCCGCCCGGCGGTCTTCCTGTTCAACCACCAGAGCCAGCTCGACGTCCTCATCCTCGCCAAGCTGCTGCGCGGCGGGTTCACCGGCGTGGCCAAGAAGGAGCTGGCGAACACGCCCGGGTTCGGGCTGGCGTTCCGGCTGGCCGACGTCGCCTTCGTCGACCGCAGCGACCCCACCCAGGCCCGCCGCGCGCTCGAGCCGGCCGTCCAGCGGCTGCAGGAGGGCATCTCACTCGTCATCGCGCCCGAGGGCACCCGCTCGGCCACCCCGACCCTCGGCCCGTTCAAGAAGGGCGCCTTCCACGTCGCGATGCAGGCCGGCGTGCCGATCGTGCCGGTGGTCATCCGCAACGCCGGCGAGCTCATGTGGCGCGGCGCCACGGTGGTCACCGCGGGCACCGTGCAGGTGCGGGTCCTGCCCCCGGTGCCGACGGCGGACTGGGACGTCGCCGACATCGACCGGCACGTGGCCGAGGTCCGGGACTCCTACCTCGCCACCCTCGCCAACTGGTCGGGCCGTACCTCGCGTCCGGTGGTCGCCGAGTCGCCCACCGCCGACGACGCCGCGCCCCTCCCCGCCGTCCCGGCCGCGCCGCTGGACTGGGGCACCTCGCCGGAGATGAACCCCATCGAGACGGCGATGTGGCGCGCCGAGGCCGCCGACCCGCGGTTGCGCGCCAACGTCACGCTGCTGGAGGTCCTGGAGACCGCGCCGGACTGGGACCGCTTCCGCGGCGCGCACGAGTGGGCCTCCCGGATGGTGCCGCGGATGCGCCAGCGGGTGGTCGAGCCCGCGCTCGGCGTCGGCGCCCCGCGCTGGGTGACCGTCGAGGAGCTCGACCTGGACCGGCACGTGCACCGCGTCCGGCTGGAGGAGCCCGGGTCGATGCGCCAGCTGCTCGACGTCGTCGGGGAGTTCTCCTCCGGCCAGCTCGACCGCGACCGCCCGCTGTGGGAGGTCATGCTCGTCGAGGGGCTGGCCGACGGGCGCGCCGGCTACGTCGTCAAGACCCACCACAGCACCACCGACGGGCTCGGCGCCGTCCAGCTCATGGGCCTGCTGCACCGCCGCGGCCCCGAGACCGACCCCGCCCGCCCCGAGCCGCCGACCCCCGTCCCCGGGGACGTCTCCCGCGTGGGTGCCCTCACCGAGCAGCTCGTGGGGACGGCGCGGTCGGTGCCGCTGGCGGCGCTGCGGCGCGGCGTGGAGGCGCTGGGCACGCTGCGCCACCCGCGCGAGGTGGCGGCGCAGGCGCTCGACGCCGCCCGCTCGGCCACGAAGACCCTGGCACCGCCCCGCGGCAGCTCGCCGCTGCTGGCCCCCCGCGGCGGGGACTGGCGCTTCGAGGTGCTCGAGGTGCCCCTCGCCGACCTCAAGGCGGGGTCGAAGGCGGCCGGCGGCAGCCTCAACGACGGGTTCCTCGCCGCGGTGCTCGGTGGCTTCCGGCGGTACCACGAGCGCTCCGGCGCGCCGCTGGAGACGATGACCGTCGGCATCCCGATCAGCCTGCGGGCCCGCGACGACGCCCAGGGCGGCAACCGCTTCACCGGCGCCCGGTTCACCGCGCCGCTGGACGAGGCCGACCCCGCCGCCCGGATCTCCACGATCCGCGAGTTCGTCCTGTCCGCGCGCGAGACCAGCACCAGCGGCGTCACCGACGACCTGCTCGGCCCGGCGCTCCACTGGATCCCCGCCTCGGTCGTCGGGGCGGTCTCGGGCCGGCTGACCGGCGCCAACGACGTCCAGGTGAGCAACATGCCCGGCGTCACGCACCCGGTGTGGATCGCCGGGTCGCGGATCCTGCGGATGTTCCCCTTCGGCCCGCTGCCGGGCTGCGCGGCGATGGTCACGCTGCTCTCGCACGAGGACCTGTGCTGCATCGGCATCAACCTCGACTCCGCCGCGGTGAGCGACCCGGAGGGCCTGGTCGCCGACCTGCAGGCGGGACTGGACGAGGTGGTCGCGCTCGGCCGCCGGTGAGGTGTAGCGGGTCCCTGGTGCGGTACAGGACCCGGGTGTTACCCGCGTCACAGCCCAGGGAGCGGCCATGAGCTTCAACCTCGCCACCATCCTGCGGGAGTCCGCCGCAGCCAAGCCGGACAAGCCGATGCTGCGCCTCGGCCCGCTGACCCTGACCTACGGCCAGGTGGACCAGCTGTCGGGCCAGGTCGCGGCCGGCCTCAAGGAGGCGGGGCTGCGCCGGGGCGACAGCGTGGCCCTGCAGCTGCCCAACGTGCCGCAGTTCGTCCTGGCCTACTTCGGCGCGCTCAAGGCCGGCATGACCCTCGTGCCGCTGAACCCGCTGCTCAAGGCGCCCGAGGTCAGCTACCACCTGTCCGACAGCGGGGCGCGCGTCCTGATCACCTTCGACGCGTTCGCCGAGGAGGCGGTCAAGGGCGCCGCCTCCGCCGGCGACGTCCGGGTCTACGTGGTGCCCTCCCCCGGCGGGCCCGAGGCGCCGCCGGACACCACGCCGTTCGACGCGCTGCTCGCCGCCGGGCAGGGCGCCGACCCCTCCGACGTCGAGCAGATGTCCTCGGAGGACACCGCGGTGGTCATCTACACCAGCGGCACGACCGGCAAGCCGAAGGGCGCCGAGCTCACCCACTTCCAGGCCTACATGGCGGCCTCCGTCGCGGCCGAGACCTTCGCCTACCGCGACGACGACGTCGCCATGGCGGTGCTGCCGCTGTTCCACGTCTTCGGCCTGTCCAGCGTCATGAACTGCGCCGTGCGCGCGGGGGCCACGCTGGTGCTCGTGCCGCGCTTCGACGTCGGCGCGGTCCTCGACGCGATGGAGCAGCACCGGGTCACCGTGTTCTGCGGCGTCCCGACGATGTTCGTGGCGCTCATGCACGCCGACCTCACCGGCCGCGACGTCTCCGCGCTGCGCATCTGCGTGTCCGGCGGCGCCTCCATCCCCGGCGAGGTCATCAAGGGCTTCGAGGCCGCCTACGACGCCACGGTGCTCGAGGGCTACGGGCTGTCGGAGACCTGCGCCGTGGCCACGTTCAACCGCAGCGCCGAGGAGCGCCGCGTCATGTCGATCGGCAAGCCGCTGTGGGGCTGCGAGGTGCGCGTCGTCGACACCGACGACAACGAGCTGCCGCACGGCCCGGACCACGTCGGGGAGATCGTGCTGCGCGGCCACAACCTCATGAAGGGCTACCTCGGCCGGCCCGAGGCCACCGCCGAGGCGATCAAGGGCGGCTGGTTCCACACCGGCGACCTCGGCTACCAGGACGACGACGGCTTCTTCTACATCGTCGACCGGAAGAAGGACCTGGTCATCCGCGGCGGCTTCAACGTCTACCCGCGCGAGATCGAGGAGGTCCTGCACGCCCACCCGTCGGTGCTCGAGGCCGCCGTCATCGGCCGGCCCGACGACCGCCTCGGCGAGGAGGTCATCGCCTACGTCAGCCTGAAGCCCGGCACGTCGGCCGAGCCCGACGAGGTCATCGGGTTCTGCAAGGAGCGGCTGGCGGCCTACAAGTACCCGCGCGAGGTCGTCGTCATCGACGAGCTCCCCAAGGGGCCCAGCGGCAAGGTCCTCAAGACCGAACTGCGGGCCCGCTGACGCTCTCGCCCATCCAGGAGAGGACCAGGTCGGCCAGGCGGTCGGGCACCTGCAGCTGCGGCACGTGCCCGACCGCCGCCAGCTCCTCGTAGCGCCAGCCGGGGTGCGCCGCGGCGACCTCGCGCGCCGCGGAGACGGGGACCAGCCGGTCGCGGTCGCCCTGCACCAGGAGCACCGGCGCGGCCACCCGGTCCATGGCCGAGCGGTAGCGGCGCGGGTCGAGCAGCAGCCGCAGCAGGGAGCGCGCTGCCGTGAGGAAGGCACGGTCCATCCCGGCGACGTCCTCGCGCTGCTCCAGGAGGGTGACGGCGCGGTCGACCACCGGGGCCGGCAGCTCGTCGGGGTCGACGCCGACCAGCTCGAGCATCGCCCGCACGCGGGTCAGCGGCGTCGAGCGGGCCCGCCGCAGCGCGAGGAACCGCTCCCCCAGCCCGGGCAGCGCGTACAGCGCGAACGTGGCCGCCACCAGCGGGTCCAGCCGACGCCGACCGCCGGGCAGCGCGGGGTCCAGCAGCACCAGGCCGTGCACCAGGTCGGGCGCGCCCGACGCGGTGAACAACGAGATCATCCCGCCCATCGAGTTGCCGACCAGCACCACCGGCTCGCCCACGACCTCGCGCAGGAACCGCTGCAGCACCTCGACGTTGGCCGGCACCGTGGCGCGGCGCTCCCCCGGCTCGCTGCGGCCGAACCCGGGGAGGTCCAGCGCCCACACCCGGCACGTCGGCGTCAGCAGCGGCGCGAGCAGGTCCCAGTTGCCGTGCGAGCCGCCCAGGCCGTGCACCAGGACCACCGCGGGGCCGCCGTCGGCACCGCCGTAGTCGACGACGTGCACCGGTCCCCCCAGGTCGACGGTCCTGCTCGTGCCCGGCACCCGTGCCTCGTCCACCCGCGGTCCCTCCTGCGTGCCGGCACGCCCGTCGCGCCGCCGTCCGGAGGGTTCCACGGCCTCCGGCAGTGCGCTCGCCGTACCCCTGGGACCGCTGCGGCTGCTGTGGTGTGGACCACAGTTCCTGCCGCGTGCCGCCGCAGTCAGGTGTGACCGGAGCGCCAGGGTGGTACCGCACCGGTCAGGGGTCACGGGTCGAGCAGAGGCCGCGGACCGCCAGCAAGGAGGACCACGTGGCACGACAGCAGTTCGAGGGGCCGGGCCTGCCCCTGTACGCGACCGAGGTGAGCAGGGCGTTCGCCGACTACGGCCTGTTTCTCGCGGCGCGGCCGCTCCTGTCCCGGCTCCCGGCCGGTGACGGACACCCGGTGCTCGTCCTGCCCGGACTGATGGCCGACGACATGTCCACGGTGACGCTGCGCCGCGTGCTGCGGCGGCTCGGGTACCGCGTGCACGGCTGGCGCCTGGGCCGCAACATCGGCCCGACCGCCGAGTGCGTGGAGGGCATGGCCCGGCGGATCGAGGACCTCAGCGACCGCTACGGCCGGCCGATCAGCCTCATCGGGCAGAGCCTGGGCGGCATCTTCGCCCGCGACCTCGCCCGCAAGACGCCCGACTCGGTGCGCCAGGTGATCACCCTCGGCAGCCCCTTCGGCCTGCAGTCGGACAGCCAGTCCCGGGCACACAAGGTGTTCGAGCGGTACTCGCACCTGCACGTGGAGAAGCGCACCCTGCCGCTGGAGAGCGAGTGCGAGCCGCTGGCGATGCCGGCGACGTCGATCTACTCCCACTACGACGGCATCGTCGCCTGGCAGGCCTGCCTGGACCGACTGGGTCCGCAGTCGGAGAACATCGCCGTCCACGCCAGCCACCTGGGCATGGGCCACCACCCGGCGGTCATCTACGCCGTCGCCGACCGGCTCGCCCAGCGCGAGGGCACCTGGCGGCCGTTCCGCACCCCGCTGGCGCTGCGTCCGATGTTCCCGCGCCCCGACGTCCCGCTGCACGACTTCCGCCCCGCCGCGGCCGCCTGAGCCCCACCGCACGTCGACCTGGGGTCGTCTCGACCGCGTCGAGACGACCCCAGGTCGACAACGGGCGCATCGGACCCGACGGGCAGGACGGGGCGGGACGTCGCCCTGCCTGGATGCCGGGCGACGCCACCGCGACGGAGCTTCGTCCGGCGTCACTCGTCCCGGCGCCGCCCGGGATCGATGCCCGGCCCGGCCATCCAGCGCACCAACCACTCCGTCACCGGGATCCCCGGGTCCTCCTGATACGTCGTGTACTCCTCGTCCAAGGCAGCGAGCACGCGGCGCTCCTCGCGGGCGTCGGCCATGTCCTGGCGGTCTGCGTCGCTGAACCAGCGGATCACCATCGGGCCTCTCAGTCCATCTGCCATCCGGCGAGCTGCTGCGACACCGGGCTCAGGAAGTACGCCGTGGTGGTCACGCAGGCGACCACGACGGCGAGGTGCCCGAGGACGACGCCCCAGGCGCGTGACCGGCTGCGGACGAGAGACACCACGCTCCACGCGCTGATGACGAGCGCACCCGCCGACACGAGCGGGACGGCGGCGAGCGACAGGACACCGAGCGTGTGCAGCCACCCGCCGATGTGGGGGACGGTCGTCGGCCACATGTCCTTGGGGTCGTGGTACCCGGCGGCCACCTCCTCCAGGGGGAACCGGTCGAGGTCGTTCACGAAGTACGCCACCACGACGAACAGCACATACGGGAGGGCGGACAGCAGCAGGAGCGTGGCGAGCAGCCGGACACCGCGTGCCGCATGGAGGAGAGGCACCCCGGGCCGCTGGTCGACGCTCGTCACCGGGAGCCCTTCACCCGTGGGTCTCGCCGGCTCACTGGTCCGCCGTCCGGGCTGCACCCGCGCAGCATCGCGGGTCAGCGGCGTCCCATCAACGCACGGCGTCGCGCACGGACGACACCGAGGTCGGGGACGGTCTCGTGGGCGCGGCAGTGCTCGGACCTGCGACCGCTCGCTGTGAGCGGTCAGAGCGTGGACGCTGTGCTGAGCTGCGCTCGAGCACGTCGGCAGAGTCCGACTGTGCGGGTGTCACGGCGGTGTCCGCGCCTCGAGGCATCGACCCGATCAGGTGACCGTCCGCCCCCGCAGGCGACGCTCGTTCCGAGGGCGGGCTCCCACCTGACGGCGGTCAGCCCAGACACCGTCAGCTGGACAGGTGTACGCCCGCATCGGGGTCTATGTGGGGCGCTGACTGTCTCCTGCCCCCGGACCACCGGACAAGATCCCCACGATTGCGCCAATGGCGCTACCGGCCAACCCAGAGATCAAGTCCGGGATGTCGGTTCCATCCATCGTCAGCCACACGATGAACGCGATGAGTACGAGTGAGATCACCGTGAGGACGATCAACGCCAACGTGCGCAGGGACGCTGCTGCATCGCGGTGGTCCTTGTCGAGTCCGAGCTGCTGTCTGAGCACGAGGTCGTCGATCTCCGGCTTGCGTCGCCGGAGCTCACCGAAGAGTTCGTCGGTGGACACTTGACGCAGCGGGTCGGCCACGAACACAAGGCTGCTCGGCCTTCGCCGCGACGACAATGGGTCTTGAGACGTGGACGCGTGCCACCTAGCAGACCGTCCGCCGGGGTCCAGCCGGGGACCCATGACCGCCCTCAGGTCCGAGAACGTCAGGTGGACGGGTGCACTTCTGGAAGGCGGCTTCGGGGTGCCTTCTGCTCAGCCACGTCATCGAAGTCCCCGTGGGCGGCTCCCCGCCAGTTCACGACGACGGCGGGGCTCGCGGCTGTCTCAGAGCCCTCGCACGGTCAGCCAGAGATCGGAAAGTTGGGCGGAAGGGAGATGAGGTGGTCGTCGCGACCCTTTCCGCAGCGACGGCACACCTGATCTCGATGTTGATCCGGCCCCTGGTGCTCGTCGCGAGGATGCGCGTACACATAAGAATGGATCCCGAGTCGGCATACCACGGGCCTCCGAGCCATGGGGCGGGACGCTACGTCTCACGACCTCCGGTCTCCAGAGTCGAAGGCCCCTCGCTCGCTGCTCCGTAGGAGCTCCGCCGCCGCTCCCGGACCCGCCGCGGCGGATGTGCGAGCCGCTTGGGGACACACAGGACGACGAGCAGCCCGGACACCGTTACCCGCAAGGTGGCATGGATGCGCAACGGCCCCCAGCCTCGGCGTTGTGAGGCTGGGGGCCGTTGCGGTCCGGGTCAGCGAACAGACATCACAGGTCGTTCTGGAACTCGTAGGTGTAGGTGGCCGGGTCTCCAGGCAGGTTCTCGGTGGTGCCGATGAAGGTGACCGTGGCCGCCTGGCCGGGCTCGACCTCGTTGGCCGAGCCGGTGACCTCGCCGATGCGAGCACCGTCCGGCCCGAAGACCGTGAGAGTGAAGATGCCGGTGGCCGCAGAGTCCTCGTTGTTGGTCACCCGGGCGGTGATCGAGTCGCCGAACTGCGTCCGCTCCAACTGGATGTCCGAGGCCGTCCAGCCGCCGTCCGACAGCGGGTCGTCCTGGGCCGGAGCCTCAGCCGTCGAGCCATCGGCAGGCGCACTCTCGGACGTGCCCGGTGCCGATGCACTCTCGCCGCCGCCACCTCCGGCGACCGTAGCGATGATCGCGATGGCGACGATGACCAGCAGCCAGAACCAGACCTTCTTGAAGATCGGCTTCTTCTTCTTCAGCTCGTAGCCCTTGGGGACGACGGTCTCCGTGTTGCTCATTGCGATTTTCTCCCTGCCGATAATCCGGAACGTCGCCGACCACATCGGCGGCAAAGGGGTGGCACTTGACTCCGGCTGCTGCGTGATCCCCGTGAAGGGCCTCAGCAGTCCCTCATGGAGGCAGCCGTCCCTGCGGCCACACGGACGAACCCGTTGTGGGCGGAGCCTCGCCGGAGTGGACCTACTCCGGCGAGGCTCCGCCGTCTTCCAGCACGTCGGCGAGGCCTGGCACGACCAGCACGAGGTCCCAGCCGTCCACCGAGGGTGTCGGAGGCGATCTGAGCCACGTCGCGGGCCAGCAGGTTCTCGACCCCGCTGCCCAAGCTCCCGCGCAAGGGCGCAGGCCTCGTTGCTTGTCCCTCACGCGGACAGGGGCGGTCATCACCCAGGGCCTGCGTGGCACTACCCCAATGGGATCACCGCAGTGGCCACCGACTTCCCGTTGGCCGCCGGTGCAGGTCGACTTCCCCTGAGAATGCGGCAGTGGCCGCCGCGCCCGGTCCGAGACTGAAGGAGACCCCGTGACCACCACCCAGAACGAGGAGCTGTTTCGCCGCTACATGGCTGAGCAGGCCGACGCCCAGACCCGACAGCTCCGGCGCATCGCGGACAACACCGCGGCGACCAGGGTGGCGGCGATCGTCCTGCTCGTGCTGGTCGGCCTCAATCTCCTGATTGGTGCCTTCTTGGGAGCAGTCTCGTGAGAGTCCGCCACTGAGCGCCGCTAGACCCCGGTCGTCACCGTTGACGGCCTGAAAGCGCCGGGAGGTCCGCCTCAGTCGTGCCGGGGCAGCTCGGCTCCCAGGTGGCTCCGGCGCTGTCGCCGACCCGGTACGGCGGGTCCCGACCGAAGGACCCGACCGGCACCCGCGCTCCTACGGCCGGTCTCCACCGGGTCTTGTGGGCGCGGCAGGGATCGAACCTGCGACCGCTCGCTTGTAAGGCGAGAGCTCTCCCGCTGAGCTACGCGCCCCGCCCGCCCAGGGTAAGGACCCCGGGCGGCGGTCCGGCGGCTACGCCGCGATCTTCGCGACGGCGTCCTTCCAGCCGGACTGCTCGCGCGCGTCACCGGGCTGGTTGACCTCGGCGAAGGCGACCTTGCCCTCGGCGTCGACGAGGAACGTGCCGCGCAGGGCCATGCCGGCCTTCTCGTTGAACACGCCGTAGGCCTGCGCGGTCGCGCCGTGCGGCCAGAAGTCGCTCAGCAGCGGGAAGTCGAAGCCCTCCTGCGCCTTGAACGCCTTGAGGCTGAACACCGGGTCGGTGCTGATGGCGACGACCTTCACGCCGGCCTCGGTGTAGGTGGCCAGCTCGTCGCGCAGCTGGCACAGCTCACCGGTGCAGATGCCGGAGAACGCGAACGGGTAGAAGACGACGAGCACCGGCGTCCCCCGCAGGTCGGCGAGGGAGACGACCTGGCGGTCCTGGTCGGGCAGGCTGAACTCGGGCGCGACGTCACCGACGGAGAGGCTCATGCGACCGATCGTGCCGCACGCACCCGGGCGCCCTACCAGCGGGACGGGTTCAGCGGCGGGTGCGCGCGGTCTTGGGGGTGACCAGCCGGATCCCCGACCAGTCCTTGGCCGCCGAGATGCTGCTCGTCTGGGCCAGCCCCGCGGTGGGGGCCGCCTCGGTGACGTCGCCCGGCTCCACGTGGCCCGGACGCCCCGACTTGGGCACCAGCAGCCACACGACGCCGTCGTCGGCGAGGGAGGCGATCGCGTCGACGAGCGCGTCGACCAGGTCGCCGTCGTCCTCGCGCCACCAGAGGAGGACGACGTCGGCGACCTCGTCGGTGTCCTCGTCGACCATCTCGCTGCCCGAGAGGTCGACGATCGAGTCGCGCAGGTCCTCGTCGGCGTCCTCGTCCCAGCCGAGCTCCTGCACGACCATGCCCGGCTTGATGCCCAGCCGGGCCGCCATGCCGGCGCTGCCCGAGTCGACGCTCATCCCTGCTGTTCCTCCGAGGTGTGGCAAGCCGCCGGCGTCACACCGGCGGGCACGAGGCGCCTGACGGGCGCGGTGAGGTCGTGGGGGCCGACGGCGGACACGACCGGCGGGGAGTCCACCCGCTGCCTGGTCATGTCACCCCTCTCGTGCCCGGAAAGCGCTGTACCGACGGCGTCGGTCCGCGTGGGCAGGAGCGTAGGGCATGCCTGGTCACGCGCAAGCGCTCGCCGACGACGCGCCCGGCGGGCCCTCCCCACCGCTGGCCGGGAGGTCGGGCGTGACGCGGACCATCCCGGCGCGCGACGATGGACCCATGAGCGCTCCGCAGCAGGGTGGCGACCCCACCCGCGACGCCGGCCGGCCCCGTGCGGTCATCACCGACGGGCTCCCCAGCCAGCTGGTCGACACCGATCCCGACGAGACCCAGGAGTGGGTCGAGTCGCTCGACAGCGTCGTCGAGCACGCAGGCCGCGGGCGGGCCCGCTACCTCATGCTCAAGATGCTGCAGCGCAGCCGTGAGCAGCAGGTCGGGGTACCGGCCCTCCGCAGCACCGACTACATCAACACGATCCCGCCCGAGCGCGAGCCGTACTTCCCCGGCGACGAGGACACCGAGCGGCGCATCCGGGCCTACATCCGCTGGAACGCCGCGATCATGGTCCACCGGGCCCAGCGGCCCGGCATCGGCGTCGGCGGCCACATCTCCTCCTACGCCTCCTCCGCCTCGCTCTACGAGGTCGGCTTCAACCACTTCTTCCGCGGCAAGGACCACCCCGGCGGTGGCGACCAGATCTGGTTCCAGGGCCACGCCTCCCCCGGCATCTACGCCCGCGCCTTCCTCGAGGGCCGGCTCAGCGAGCAGCAGCTCGACGGGTTCCGCCAGGAGGTCAGCCACCCCGGCGGCGGGCTGTCGTCCTACCCGCACCCGCGGCTCATGCCCGACTTCTGGGAGTTCCCCAGCGTCTCCATGGGCCTGGGCCCGATGAACGCGATCTACCAGGCGCGGTTCAACCGCTACCTGCACGCCCGCGGTGTCAAGGACACCTCCGACCAGCACGTGTGGGCCTTCCTCGGCGACGGCGAGATGGACGAGCCCGAGTCGCTCGGCATGATCGGCCTGGCCGCTCGCGAGGAGCTGGACAACCTCACCTTCGTCGTCAACTGCAACCTGCAGCGGCTCGACGGGCCGGTGCGCGGCAACGGCAAGGTCATCCAGGAGCTCGAGTCGTTCTTCCGCGGCGCCGGCTGGAACGTCATCAAGGTGATCTGGGGCCGCGAGTGGGACCCGCTGCTGTCCGCCGACCGCGACGGCGCGCTGGTCAACCTCATGAACCAGACGCCCGACGGCGACTACCAGACCTACAAGGCCGAGGACGGCGCGTTCGTCCGCGAGCACTTCTTCGGCCGCGACCCCCGCACCCGCAAGCTCGTGGAGGACATGAGCGACAAGGACATCTGGGGTCTGTCCCGCGGCGGGCACGACTACCGCAAGGTCTACGCGGCCTTCAAGGCCGCGGTGGAGCACAAGGGCCAGCCGACGGTCATCCTCGCCAAGACCATCAAGGGCTGGACGCTGGGCAGCCACTTCGAGGGCCGCAACTCCACGCACCAGATGAAGAAGTTGACCGCCGAGGACCTCGCCGCCTTCCGCGACCGGCTCTACCTGCCCATCCCCGACGAGCAGCTCGACAAGACCCTGCCGCCCTACTACCGGCCGGACCCCGACTCCGACGAGATGCAGTACATGCTCGAGCGGCGCCGGGCCCTGGGCGGTGCGGTCCCCCGCCGGCGGGCGGAGTTCAAGACGCTCAAGGCCCCCGACGACAAGGCCTTCGACGTCCTGCGCCGCGGCTCGGGCAAGCAGGAGGTGGCGACGACGATGGCGTTCGTCCGCCTGCTCAAGGAGCTGCTCAAGGACAAGGAGCTCGGCCCGCGGTTCGTGCCCGTCATCCCCGACGAGGCGCGCACCTTCGGGATGGACTCGCTGTTCCCGTCGCAGAAGATCTACAACCCGGCCGGCCAGCGCTACACCTCGGTCGACCGCGAGCTGATGCTGGCCTACAAGGAGTCCGAGCAGGGCCAGATCCTGCACGAGGGCATCAACGAGGCGGGGTCGACGGCGTCGTTCACCGCCGTCGGGACGTCCTACGCCACCCACGGCGAGCCGATGATCCCGATCTACATCTTCTACTCGATGTTCGGGTTCCAGCGGACCGCCGACTCGATCTGGGCGGCCGCCGACCAGATGACCCGCGGCTTCCTGCTCGGCGCCACCGCCGGGCGGACGACGCTCAACGGTGAGGGTCTGCAGCACGAGGACGGCCACTCGCTGCTGATGGCGCACACCAACCCGGCGGTCGTGTCCTACGACCCGGCCTTCTCCTACGAGGTCGGGCACATCACCCGGGACGCGCTGCTGCGCATGTACGGCGAGGACCCGGGCGCCCCGCTCGGCGGGCACCGCAGCCCCGACGTCATGTACTACCTGACGGTCTACAACGAGCCGTTCCACCAGCCGGCCGAGCCCGAGGGCCTGGACGTGCAGGGGCTGCTCGCCGGCATGTACCTGTACGCGCCGGGCCAGGGCGAGGGCCACAAGGCGCAGGTGCTGGCCAGCGGCGTCGCGGTGCCGTGGGCGCTGCGGGCGCAGGAGCTGCTGCGCGAGGACTGGGGCGTGTCGGCCGACGTGTGGTCGGTGACCTCGTGGACGGAGCTGCGCCGGCAGGCCGACGCGGTGGCCGAGCACAACCTCCTGCACCCCGAGGAGGACCCGCAGGTGCCGTACGTGACCCAGCGGCTGCAGGACGCCGAGGGTCCGGTCGTGGCGGTGTCGGACTGGATGCGGGCGGTCCCCGACCTGCTCGCGCCCTACGTCCCGGGCGGCATGTCGACGCTGGGCACCGACGGGTTCGGCCTGTCCGACACCCGCCCGGCGCTGCGCCGGCACTTCCACGTCGACGCCGAGTCGATCGTCGTCCGGACGCTCGCCTCGCTGGCCGACCGCGGCGTGCTGGACCGCTCGACGGTCCGCGAGGCGGTGGAGAAGTACCGGATCCGCGACGTGCAGGCCGCGCCGCCGGAGGAGCGGTCCGACCCCAGCCCCGCGACGTGACGTCGGCACGGTGAGCACCGCCGGCGACGGCGGCCCGGGCCTCCGGGTCGCCGTCGTCGGCGGCGGGGTGGTCGGACTGACCTGCGCGCTGGAACTCACGCGGTCCGGGCACCGGGTGCGGGTGCACACGGCCGACCCGTGGGAGGCGACCACCTCCGCGGTGGCCGCCGCCATCTGGTTCCCGTACCGGGCGGCGCCCGCGGACGCCGTCCTGCGGTGGGGCGCCACCTCGCTCGAGGTCCTCACCCGGCTCGCCGCCGACCCGGCGACCGGGGTGCGGCTCCTCCCGGGCACCTACGTGCACCGCACCCCCGAGCCCGACCCGTGGTGGACGCCGGGGGTGCCCGGGGTCCGGCCCGCGTCCGCGGACGAGCTCCCGCCCGGCGCTCCCGCCGGTACCCGCTGCACCCTGCCGGTGGTCGACACGGGTGCCTACCTGCCGTGGCTGGCCGCCGCGTGCGCCGCGGCCGGGGTGGTCACCGTGCCGGGCCGGGTCGGCGCGCTCGACGAGGTGGCCGGGGACGTCGTCGTGGTCGCCGCGGGGCTCGGCGCCGGGCACCTCCTCGACGACGACACCTGCGTGCCCGTGCAGGGGCAGGTGGTCCGCCTGGCCGACCCGGGCCTGACCGGCTGGGTGCTCGACGAGGACGGCCCCGCCGGGTTGACCTACGTCGTCCCCCGCGGGCGGGACGTCGTCGTCGGCGGCACGGCGGTGGAGGGGGCCACCGGCCGGGACCCCGATCCGGACGTGGAGGCCGCGATCCTGGAGCGGGCCTGCGTGCTGGCGCCCGAACTGCGGGGCCGGCCAGTGCTGTCGCGGGCGGTCGGGCTGCGGCCGGCCCGGCCCACGGTGCGGCTGGAACGCCTGGAGGTCGGCGGGCGGCCCGTCGTCGCCTGCTACGGGCACGGCGGCGCCGGCGTCACCCTCTCCTGGGGCTGCGCGGCCGACGTCGCGGCCCTGGTGTGACCGCGGCCGCGTCGGCGAGCAGCAGGAGGGCCTGGGCCTCGGGTGAGTGCCCGGGGCGGTCGAACCGGGGCGCGGCCGGGACGCCGGAGACCCGCCCCAGCGCGTCGAGGCACGCGCCGGCCGTGCCGAGCAGCGACCGCCCGGCCCCGCCGTACGCCGCGGGCAGCCAGCCCTCGGCGGCGCCGGTCGAGGCCGCATAGGACAGCATCGCGGCGACCGCGGGGTCGGGGCGCGACGCGTCGTCGTCGAGCACGTCACCGAGGGTGCCGTCGGGGCGCCGGTGCGCCAGGCAGGCGTCGAGCAGCGCGCGGACCTCGCCGGCCACGGCGGCGCCCACCCCGGCCGGCAGCCGGCCCACCGTCCGCGCCAGGCCGGCGGCCACCCAGCCGTTGCCGGTCCCCCACGCGCCGGCGTCGGCCGGTCGCCCGGCGGCGTCGTCCCACCGGGCGCGCCACAGGCCGTCGGGCCGCCGCAGCCGGGACCGGTGCCCCTCCAGCTGGGCGAGCGCGGCGTAGGGATACCCCGCCGCGGCCAGCGGCGGGACGACCATGAACACGGTGTCGGCCCACACCTCACGCGGACCGACGAGGTGGAACAGGGTGCCGTCGGCCGCGCGGGGCGCCACGCGCAGCAGCCAGTCCCACTGGCGGGCGGCCGCGGCGGCCAGCGCGTCGTCGCCCGTGCGGTGCGCCACCAGGTCCACGTACTCACCGACGACGCCGCCGTTGACGCTGCACGCGGGGTCGAGCTCGGCCAGCCGGCCGTCGGGCAGCTGCCGGGCCACGGCGTCGTCGACGAGCGCGCGCAGCGCGCCGGCCTCGCCCGTCCCGTCGAGGACCGCGGCGGTCAGGCCCTGGTCCCAGGAGTGCCGCTGGCCCACGAGCAGGGCGGTGAGCACCCGCCGGCGGGTCCCGTCGTCGAGCACGGGACCCGCCGGCCGGCGCTCAGGACGCGTCGCGGTGGCGGCGCAGCAGCTCGGCGTAGGCCAGGCCGCTGTCCTTCACGGTGCGCCGCTGCGTCTCGTAGTCCACGTGCACCAGCCCGAAGCGCTGGGCGTACCCGCGGGCCCACTCGTAGTTGTCCAGCAGCGACCAGGCGAAGTAGCCGCGCACGTCGGCACCGCGCTCCATCGCCGTGGCCATCGCCGTGAGGTGGCGCACCAGGAAGTCGGTCCGCTCGGGGTCGTGCACCGCGCCCTCGGGGTCGTGCACCGCGCCCTCGGCGTCGACCTCGTCGTCCCAGGCCGAGCCGTTCTCCGTGACGACGAGCGGCAGCCCGGGCGCGCGCCCGCCGATCCACAGCAGCAGGTCGGTGAACGCCTGCGGGCTGATGCCCCAGCCCATCGTCGTCGTCGGGCCCTCGGGGTCGAGCTCGACGACGGTCTCCCCGCCGATGAACGACGTCGGCGGCTTGCCGGGCGGCCGGGCGCCGGCGCGCACGGTCTGCTCGAAGTAGTAGTTCACGCCCAGCCAGTCCAGGGGTGCCGCGATGACCTCCAGGTCGCCGTCGCGGACGGGCAGCGGGGCGCCGGCGGCCTCGAGGTCGGCGACGACGTCGGCCGGATAGGCGCCGTTCACGACCGGCTCGAGGAACATCCGGTTCTGCTGGCCGTCGAGACGGCGGGCGGCGTCGACGTCGGCCGGGTCCTGGCTGGCCGGGCTCATCGGCGTGAAGTTGAGCGTGACGCCGAGGGACTCGACACCGGCCTCCCGCAGCCGGGCCGCGGCCAGGCCGTGGCCGAGCAGCAGGTGGTGGGTGGCGCGGGCGCCGGCCACCGGGTCCTGCAGCCCCGGCGCGTGGGCTCCGGACACGTGGCCGAGCAGCGCGCTGCACATCGGCTCGTTGAGCGTCGACCAGTGCCTCACCCGGTCGCCGAGCGCGTCGACGACGACGGAGGCGTACTCGGCGAACCGCTCGGCGGTGTCGCGGTCGGCCCAGCCGCCGCGGTCCTGCAGCGCCTGCGGCAGGTCCCAGTGGTAGAGCGTCAGCCAGGGCTGCACCCCGACGGCGAGCAGCTCGTCGACCAGCCGCCGGTAGAAGTCCAGCCCGCGCTGCTCGACCCGGGCGCCGCCCTCGGGCACCACCCGCGGCCAGGCGACGGAGAACCGGTAGGCCGACAGCCCGAGGCCGGCCATCAGCGCGACGTCGTCGCGGTAGCGGTGGTAGTGGTCGACGGCGACGTCGCCGGTGTGGCCCTGGTAGGTGCGGCCGGGCGTGTGGCTGTAGGTGTCCCAGATCGAGGGGCCGCGGCCGTCCTCGGTGACGGCGCCCTCGATCTGGTAGGCGGCGGTAGCGGCGCCGAAGACGAAGCCGGGCGGGAAGGTGAGGCCGGCGAGGGCGTCCTCGCGGATGTCGGTGCTGGTCACGGCAGGGTTCTCCTCAGGGCAGGAGGGAGCACGGGCGGGAGGTCAGGGCAGGGGGCAGCGCGGCGGCACCGGGACCGCCGGGGGTGGAGCGGGGGTTCAGTCGACGCGCAGCTGCGTCACCGGGTCGAAGACGTGCAGGCACTCCTCGCGCACCCGCAGGTGCACCGTCTGCCCCACCGCGGCCGCCGTGCGGGGCTCGGTCCGCACCACGACGTCGGCGGTGTGCAGGACGTCGCCGTCGTCGTCGGCGCCGAGGGTGGCGTAGAGGAAGGCGTCCGAGCCGAGCTGCTCGACGACGTTGACCACCACGGGCACGCCCTCGCCGGCCGGGGCGACCTCCAGCGACTCGGGGCGGAAGCCGACGGTGACCTTCCCGGTGCCGGCCGCGGCGCGGGCGAGCTTCTCGCGCGGCACCGGCAGCACCGCGCCGGCGAGCCGGATGCCGCCGTCGACCGCCGGTCCGGTGACGACGTTCATCGCCGGCGAGCCGATGAAGCCGGCGACGAAGGTGTTGGCCGGCCGGTCGTAGAGGGCGCCGGGGGTGTCGCACTGCTGCAGGACGCCGTCCTTGAGCACCGCCACCCGGTCGCCCATCGTCATCGCCTCGACCTGGTCGTGGGTGACGTAGACGGTGGTGACGGCCAGCCGCCGCTGCAGCGCCGCGATCTGGGTGCGGGTCTGCACGCGCAGCTTGGCGTCGAGGTTGGACAGCGGCTCGTCCATGAGGAAGACCTGCGGGTTGCGCACGATGGCGCGGCCCATGGCCACCCGCTGCCGCTGGCCGCCCGAGAGCGCCTTGGGGCGGCGGCCCAGGTAGTCCTCGAGGTCGAGGATCTTCGCGGCCTCGGCCACCCGGCGGCCGATCTCGTCCTTGGCCACGCCGGCGATCTTCAGCGCGAAGCCCATGTTCTGCTCGACGGTCATGTGCGGGTAGAGCGCGTAGTTCTGGAAGACCATCGCGATGTCGCGGTCCTTGGGCGGCGCCTCGGTGACGTCGCGGTCGCCGATGCGGATGCTGCCGGCGTCGATCTCCTCGAGGCCGGCGAGCATGCGCAGCGAGGTGGACTTGCCGCAGCCGGAGGGGCCGACGAGGACGAGGAACTCGCCGTCGCCGATCTCCAGGTCGAGGGTGTCGACCGCCGGCCGGTCGGACTTCGGGTAGATGCGGGTCGCGGCGTCGAAGGTGACGGTGGCCATGGGTCAGGCGCCTCTCGGGGAGCTGGGGGTGGGGGTGCTCGGGCGCCTCATCCCTTCACCGCGCCCTGCATGATGCCGCCGACGATCTGCTTGCCGAGGACGACGAAGACCACGAGCACCGGGAGGGTGCCGACGAGCGTGCCGGCCATGATCACCGCGGTGTCGGGGACGTAGCCGCCGCCCAGGCCGGCCAGCGCCACCTGCACGGTCGGGTTCTCTGTGGTCAGCGCGATGATCGGCCAGAAGAAGTCGTTCCAGGCGGTGAGGAACGTGAGCATCGCCAGCACCGCCATCGCCGGCCGCGCGACCGGGACGACGACCGACCAGAAGGTCCGCAGCGTCGAGGCGCCGTCCATGCGGGCGGCCTCGAGCAGCTCGTCGGGCAGCGCCTGCGACAGGAACTGCCGCATGAAGAAGACGCCGAACGCGCTGACCAGCGTGGGCAGCACGACCGCCTGCAGGTGGTCGACCCACTGCAGCTGGGCGATGAGGATGAACAGCGGGATGATCGCCAGCTGGGTGGGCACCATCATCGTGCCGACGACGAGGCCCAGCAGCGCCTTGTTGCCGCGGAACCGCAGCTTGGCGAAGGCGAAGCCGGCCAGCGTGCTGCACAGGACGGTGCCCACGGTGATGCAGCCGGCGACGATCACCGAGTTGACGATCGCCAGCCCGATCGGCGCCTCCTCCATGGCCCGGCCGATGTTGGTGAACAGGTCGGCGTCCGGGAGGAACGGCGGCGGGGTGCCGGCGAGCTCGGCGTTGGTCTTCGACGCCGCGACCGCGGTCCAGTACAGCGGGAAGACCGACAGGAGGGCGGTCAGCCCGAGCAGCACGTGGGTCAGCGGCCCGGCGGAGGTGACCTTCCGGGCCCGGCGGCCGCGGCGGCGCGGTGCCGAGGCGGAGGCCGGCGCGGGCACGGCCTGCTCCGGCGCGGAGGTGAGGGTGGTCATGACCGGCTCCTACCGCTCGGCCCGGGCGCGCCGGCGGGCGATCAGCCCGGCGATGCCGACGACGACGAGGATGATCAGGAACATGGTCCAGGCGGTCGCGGCCGCCTGGCCGAGGCGGAAGTTCGTCCAGCCCTGGTCGTACATCAGCAGGCCGAGCGTCTGGTACTGGTTGGAGACGCCGCCGCTGGTCATGCCGTTGCCGCTGAACAGCAGCGGCTCGCCGAACAGCTGCACCGCGCCGATGGTCGAGACCACGATCGTGAACAGGATCGTGGGCTTCAGCGCCGGGACGGTCACGTGCAGGAACTGCTGCCAGCGGCTGGCGCCGTCGAGGGTCGCGGCCTCGTAGAGGTCGTTCGGGATGGCCTGCATCGCGGCCAGGTAGATCAGCGCGTTGTAACCGGTCCAGCGCCAGGTGACGATCACCGAGATGGCGATCTGGCTGGTCCAGGTGCCGCTCTCCCAGTCGATCCGGTCGAAGCCGACCGCCTCGAGGAGCGTGTTGATCAGCCCGTAGTCGTGGCCGAAGAGCTGGGCGAAGACGAGCGTGGCGGCGGCGATGCTGGTCGCGTAGGGCATGAGCATCGCGACGCGGAAGAAGGTGCGGCCGCGGAGCCGGTAGTTCAGCAGGTGGGCCAGGCCGAGGGCGATGGCCAGCTGGGGCACCGTCGAGAGGATCCCGATGGTGAGGGTGTTGCGTGCGGCGTTCCAGAAGAACTCGTTCTGCAGCAGCTCGGTGTAGTTCCCGAAGCCGACGAACACCGCGCCGTCGATGTCGGACAGCCGCACCTCGTGCAGCGAGATGTAGGCGGTGTAGAGGAACGGGTAGAGGCTGAAGGCGGCGAAGAGGACGAAGAACGGGGCGACGTAGGCGTAACCCCAGCGGTTGCGGGTGAGCCGGGACCGCCGCCGGCGGGCGGCCGTTGCGGGCGCGGGCGGAGCGGACGGCGGTGGTGCGGCGGCCGCCGCGACCCGGGGGTCGTCGCTGGCGATGGTCATGCGGGGCCTTCCAGGGGTTCTCGGGCTCGGTCCCTCGGACGGGGTGGAACCGGCCGGTGCCCGGGCGGGTGGACGCGCTCGGGCACCGGCCGGGGTCTGTCAGCCTCCGGTGATCTGCTCGATCTCGGCGAGGGCTGCCTGGAAGGCGTCGTCCGGAGCGGTCCCCTGGGCGACCGTGCTCAGGGCGTTGGTGAACGCCTCCTGGATCTGCGTGTCGTACGGGCCGATCGGCGTGAACTGCAGCGCCGCGGCGGAGTCCCCGAAGATCTGCCCGACCGGCGCGCCGCTGAAGTACTCGTTGGCGGCGTCGGCCACCTGCGGGTCCTCGGCCGCCTCCTGGCTGGAGGGGAAGTGCGCCTCCTCGGTGAACATCGTGATCTGCTGCTCGGGGGCGGTCAGCCACTCGACGAGGGCGATGGCCTCCTCCTTGTGCTCGCTGGACTCGGTCACGCCGAGCCACGAGCCGCCCCAGTTGCCGGCACCGCCGGGCAGCGGCGCGACGTCCCAGGCGCCGGAGGCGTCCTCGCCGGCCTGCTCGCTGATGTAGCCGAGCATCCAGGCCGGGCAGGAGATGGTGGCGAAGGCACCGCTGGCGAACGCGGCGTTCCACTCGTCGCCGAACTGGATGAGGTTGGCCGTCATGTCCTCGGCGGCCGCGACGCTGGCGTTCTCCCACGCCGACGCCACGCCGTCGCTGGACTCGGGGATCGGGTTGCCGTCCGCGTCGTCGTAGGCGGTCTCGCCCTGGTAGACGGCGGCCGAGAACACGCTGGCCGGGCTGTCGACGAACGAGGTGCCCTCCGGCTTGGTCGCCGAGCCCTCGTACTGCCGGCCGACCTCGAGGTAGCCCTCCCACGTGGACCACAGCTGCGCGAGCTGGGCGCGGTCGGTGGGCAGGCCGGCCTGCTCGAACAGGTCGCGGCGGAAGCACATGGCCTCCGGGCCGGCGTCGGTGCCCAGGCCGATGACCCGGCCGTCGGAGGTGGTGGCCTCCTCGACCTTCCAGTCGTAGTAGTGGCCGAGGAGCTCGTCGGCGTTGCCCTCCGCCGCGAAGTCCACGAACGCGTCGGCGTGGTTCTCGACGACGTCGGCGACGAAGCCGATCTCGATGCCCTGGATGTCGGCGAGGCCGGACCCGGCCGCCAGCCGGGTCTGCAGGGCCCGGTAGTAGTCGGCCGACCGCTCGACCGACGTCTCCTCGATGCGGATCTCCGGGTGCAGTCGCATGTACTCGTCGTAGAGCCCGGCCTGCTCGAACCCGAAGGTCCCGAACAGACCCACGTCGAGCGTGATGGTGCCGTCGTCGGCGGAGCTGGAGCCCCCGCAGCCGGCGGCCAGGAGCGAGGCGACGAGCGCGGCGCCCAGTGCCGCCCTACGTCTCGGGGGAACGGTCATCGGTCCTCCTGGATCGGTTCCCGAACGACCTCGTCCGGGCTAGTGTGTCCGGTGTGAAAGCGCTCTCACGACCGGCTGGGAGGAGAGTGATGGGCACCACAGTCACCTGTCAAGTACGAGTTCGGACGAGTCGCGCGGCGGCCCGGACCGTGCACCATGGACCCCGACCGCGACCTCAGGAGGCCTCGTGACGACGCTCGCCGGACGCGCCTCGTCCCCCACGCTCGACGAGGTCGCCGAGCTCGCCGGGGTGTCCCGGGCGACGGTGTCGCGCGTGGTCAACGGCTCGCCGAAGGTGCGCCCGGAGGCCCGCCGGGCCGTCGAGGAGGCCGTCGCGCGGCTGCGCTACGTGCCCAACCCGGCCGCCCGGAGCCTGGTCACCCGGCGGACCGACACCATCGCGCTGGTCCTGTCGGAGTCCGACACGCAGGTCTTCAGCGACCCGTTCTTCGCCCGCGTGGTCCGGGAGCTCTCGGCCGCGCTGGCCGACACCGAGATGAACCTGGTGCTGCTGGCCGCCCGCGGGGAGCGCGAGCAGGAGAAGGTCGCCCGCTACGTGCGCCAGGGCCACGTCGACGGCGTCATCCTGATGTCGCTGCACAGCCAGGACACGCTGCCCGCCGTCCTCGCCGAGGCGCAGGTCCCCCTGGTGCTCTCCGGCCGGCCGCTGGACGGGCGCACGGTCTGCTACGTCGACGCCGACAACGCCGGCGGCGCCCGCGAGGCCACCGAGCACCTCCTGGCGGGCGGGCGGCGGCGGATCGCCACCGTGAGCGGGCCGCAGGACATGATCGCCGGCATCGACCGGCACGCCGGGTACCGCGCGGCGCTGGAGGCCGCCGGCATCGCGCCGGACGCCGACCTGGTCGCCACGGGTGACTTCACCGAGGCGGGCGGGGCCCGGGCGATGGCCCTGCTGCTCGAGCGGGCGCCGGACATCGACGCGGTGTTCGTGGCCTCCGACCCGATGGCGGTGGGGGCGCTGCGCACGCTGCGGGAGTCCGGCCGCTCGGTGCCCGGCGACGTCGCCGTCGTGGGCTTCGACGACGCCGCGGTGGCCGCCACCAGCGACCCGCCGCTGACCACGGTGGCCCAGCCGCTGGACGAGATGACCCGGCTGATGACCGACCTGCTGCTGCGCCAGGTCGAGGGCGATGCCGAGGTGCAGGCCCGCGTCTGCCCGACCCGCCTGGTGGTGCGCGCCTCCGCCTAGTCGCAGGGAGCACGCCCGAAGGAGGAGGTGCGCGCACGACCCGGGTATGAGGTTCGACGCCCCTCGTCGTGTCACCGGACCCTTCCGTCACATCCTCCCCATGGTTGCCGCACGCGCCGGGTCCCCGGTGCGTGCACAACCGGGAGGACACATGCAGCACGGCAGCACGGCAGGACGCCTCCGGGCGTCCCGCCTGTCCCGCGGGCTGACGGTCACCGCGACGGCGGCCCTCGTCGTCACCGCCCTGCCCGCCGGCGTCGCCGCGGCGACGGGAGGCACCACCTGGGTGGTGCACCCCGGCGAGTCGATCCAGGCCGCCGTCGACGAGGCCCGCTCGGGCGACACCATCAGGATCGAGGCGGGCACGTACGACGAGGCGGTCTGCGTCGTCGGCAAGGGCCTGACCATCGTCGGCGCCGGTCGCGGCGAGGACGGGACGCGGATCCGCTGGCCGGAGTGGACCACCCCCGCGGACCTGCCGGCGGTGGACCCGAACCCCTGCTGGGAGGCGCAGAACGGCGCCGATCCGGAGTCGGACCCCGACACGCTGGCCGACGACGTCTCCGGCCTGTTCTTCCTCGACCCCGACGGCCCGGTGCGGGTGCGGAACCTGTCCACGCAGGACCACCCGGCCAACGGCATCGCTGCCTGGGGCGCCGACGGCTTCCGGGTGACGAAGACGCGGGCGCACGGGCACGAGCGCTTCGGCATCCTCGCCGCGGACTCCACCCACACCCGGATCTCCCGGAACATCGTGCAGGGAACCGACCGCGGCACGCCCGACGCGCCGAACAGCGGCACGGCCGGCATCGGGGTCACCGACTCCGACGCCTCCTACGCCGACGTCGTGGCCAACGACGTGCAGGGCCACAACATCGGCGTCTTCGCCCGCGAGTCGCGCAGCGGGGCCATCCGGAACAACTACGTGTCCGGCAACTGCGTCGGGATCCTGCTCTTCGACGACGCCCTCACCGAGATCCCGGACGACAGCCGGCAGGTCGAGGGCGGGGACTGGCAGTTGCGGTGGAACGAGGTGACGGGCAACGACCGGTTCTGCCTCGCCGGCGTGGGTGAGGTCGAGGCGTCGCTGCGGGTGTCCGGCACGGGGATCGGCATCGTCAACGCCGACTCCGTGAGCGTGCGGCACAACGACGTCCACGACAACGCGCCGTCGGTCGACCCCGCGTCGCTGCAGTTCCCCGCCGGGGGGCTCGTCCTGGTCACGCTGCCGCCGTTCAACAACGCCCCGGGCATCGACCCCGGCCCCGCCGAGGACGTCGTCGTGGAGGAGAACGCGCTCACCGGCAACGTCCCCGTCGACGTCCTGCTGAGCTCCCCGCAGCTCAGCCCGTTCCTCGGCGAGGTCGGCGCGGTCGAGTTCGCCGACAACACCTGCGCGGCGAGCTTCCCGCCGGGGATCTGCACCCCCTGACGCCGACGGCCGGGGGGCCTCTCCGGAGGGCCCCCGGTCACCGGGCCCAGTCGGGGCGGGTGGCGTCGACCCGCCACACGACGACGACCCCGCCGCCTTGGCGCAGCACGACGCCGTCGGGGACGTCGGCACCGTCCTCCCCGATCCACAGCCGGGCGTCGGCGCGGCCGAGGTCGACCCAGCCGCGCGGGGCGCGCACCACCTCGTGCGCCGGCGCCGCGACCGTCCCGGCCGGGCGGAGGTGGCACTGCAGCACCCGCGCGCCGTCGGGGCCGGCGACCTCGTCGTGCTCGAGGCCGGTCCCGGCCCGCAGCACCCCCACGTCGCCGGCGCCGACCACCGCGCCCGCGCCCCACCGGTGCGTCACCGACCCGGACAGGACCACGGCGACGACGTCGACCGCGCGGTGGGCGTGCACGCCGTAGCCGGCCCCGGGCGGGAGCCGGTCGTCGGTGACCCGCAGCAGCGGCCCCAGCGAGCCGTCGCCCGGCTCGAGCAGCGTCGCGCCCTCGGGCCCGGTCACGACGCGGCGTCCCGCCCGGGCAGCGCCCCGGGACCACCGGGGAGGCCGCCGGCCACCCGCGCCACGAGCAGCGACCAGGCGACCCCGAGGCACAGCCCGCCGACGACGTCGGACAGGTAGTGCACACCCAGCCACATGCGGGTCAGTGCGACCAGGACGGCGAGCGCGACCCCGCCCGCGACGGCGGCCCGGCGCCGGGCCGGGTCCAGCCGCGGCCAGGCCAGCACGAGCCCGACGGTGACCAGCGTGGCGATGCCCGAGGAGTGCCCGCTCGGGTAGCTGAGCCCCTCGTAGACCAGGCCGCCGTTCTCGAACGCCGGCCGGGCGCGGCCGACCAGCTCCTTGATCGCGGTGGTCAGGGGCCCGACGGCGGTGATCGCGACGACGACCCACACGACCGTGCGCCAGGCGCGGAGGCGGACCAGCCAGACGAGCACGGGCAGGAAGACGAGCACACGGAACCAGGTGACCCCCGGCGTGGTGAGGACCTCCAGGAACCCGCCGCGCAGGGGCGAGCGGTCGTCGCCGGCGTAGAGCGCGCGGCTCACCGCGCCGTCGAGGCGCACCTGCGGGCCGAACCGGGCCGCCACCCCGGTGCCGAGGACGGCGAGGACGGCGACCCCGGTGCCCACCGCGGCGTGCACCCGGCGGCGCACCCGCGGACGCAGCCGGGACCGCGGGGAGGTCGGGGCGCTCACTCCCCCACTCTCCCCGAAGGGCCCCGCCGTGACACGCTGACCAGGTGGCCCACCGGGTGATCGACCACCCGCCGACGGCGGCGACGCTGCGGCGGCTCGAGCGCGCGTCCGGGGCCATCGCCACCCGCGCCGTCGCCCGCATGGACGAGGACCTGCCGTGGTTCCGCACCATGCCGGCCGACCAGCGCTCGTGGGTGATGCTCGTGGCCCAGGCCGGCATCGCCTCGCTCGTCGAGTGGTGCCGCGCGCCCGGCCGCCCGCCCCGGCTGACCGGCGAGGTGTTCGGCGCCGCCCCGCGCGACCTCGTCCGCGCCGTGCCGCTCAAGCAGACCGTCGACCTGGTCAAGCTCACCGTCGAGGTGATGGACGACCACGTCGAGTCGGTGGCCGAGCCCGGCGACGCCGACACCCTGCGCATGGCGGTGCTGCAGTTCAGCCGCGAGGTCGCCTTCGCCACCGCGCACGTCTACGCCAGCTTCGCCGAGAACCGCGGCGCCTGGGACGCGCGGCTGGAGGCCCTCGTCGTCGACGCGCTGGTCCGCGGCGAGCGCACCGAGGAGCTGCCCGGCCGCGCCGCCGCGCTCGGCTGGGCCGGCACCGGCCCGGTGGCCGTGCTGGTCGGGGCCGCCCCCGCCGACGGCGACGCGCACACCGGCGTCCGCCGCGCCGCCCGCTCGCATCGCTGCGAGGTGCTCGTCGGCGTGCACGCCGAGCAGCTGGTGGTGGTGCTGGGCGGCGCCGAGGACGTGCCGACGGCGGCCGTGCGGGTGGCCGAGGAGTTCGGGCCGGGACCGGTCGTCCTGGGCCCCGTCGTCGACCGGCTCAGCGCGGCCGGAGGGTCGGCCGCCGCGGCGCTGGCCGGCCTGCGGGCCGCGCGGGCCTGGCCCGGCGCCCCGCGCCCGGTGCCCGCCGACGCGCTGCTGCCCGAGCGGGCCCTCGACGGCGACCCGCTGGCCCGCGCGGCGCTCACCGGGCGGGCCGTGCTGCCGCTGCGCACCGCCGGCGGTGAGGTGCTGGAGACGGTGCGCGCGGTGCTCGCCGCCGGCGGCAACCTGGAGGCCAGCGCGCGGGCGCTGTTCGTCCACCCCAACACCGTGCGGTACCGGCTCAAGCGGGCCGCGGAGCTCACCGGCCTGGTGGTGACCGACCCCCGCGGCGCCTGGACCCTCCAGGTGGCGCTGGCGCTGGCCGACCTCGACGGCGAGCGCTCCCTCTGGCACTGACGGCCGCCACTCCGTGTGTTGTCCACCACGGAACGGCCCCGCGACGGCTCGTCTGCGCCTCCCGTTTGTGGAGACCCTCCAAAGGGATGTGGTGTCCTTTCGTTCCGGACGAGCGCGCGGGACCACGTGAGCAATGAGACGGTGAGGAGGTGCTGGCCGTCCTCGCACCCGGGCAGGGTGCGCAGAAGCCCGGGATGCTCACCCCCTGGTTGGAGCTCCCCGGCGCCGAGTCCTTCTTCCGCTGGGCCGGGGCGATCGCCGACGCCGACCTGCTGACCCTCGGCACCACCGGCGACGCGGAGGCCATCCGCGACACCGCCGTCACGCAGCCGCTGGTCGTCGCGATGAGCCTGTTCGTGGCCCGCGAGCTCGGCGGCCTGCCCGGCCCGGTGGCGCACACGCCGCACACCGGCCGCGAGGTCGTCATCGCCGGCCACAGCGTCGGGGAGCTCACCGCGGCCGCGCTGGCCGGCGTCCTGTCGGTCGAGGCGGCGATCGCGCTGACCGCCGTCCGCGGCCGGGCGATGGCCCGCGCGTGCAGCCTCACCCCGACCGGGATGTCCGCCGTCCTCGGCGGCGACCCCGACGAGCTCGAGAAGGCGCTGGAGCGGCACGGGCTGACCGCGGCCAACCTCAACGGCGGCGGCCAGGTCGTCGTCGCCGGCCCGCTCGAGGGGCTCGCGGCGCTCAAGGCCGAGCCGCCGGCCAAGGCGCGCGTCGTGCCGCTGTCGGTGGCCGGCGCGTTCCACACCTCCTACATGGGCCCGGCCCGCGAGGAGCTCGAGGGCCTCGTCGGCGGCCTGCGCCCGGCCGACCCGAGCCGCCTGCTGCTGTCCAACGCCGACGGCGCCGCGGTCTCGACCGGCACCGAGGCGCTCTCCCGCCTGGTCAGCCAGGTCACCAGCCCGGTCCACTTCGACGCCTGCCTGGCCACCCTGCGCGAGCTCGGCGTCACCGCGGCCATCGAGCTGCCGCCGGCCGGCGCGCTGGCCGGCCTGGCCAAGCGGGAGTGGAAGGGCGCCGACGTCGAGGTGCTGGCCCTGGCCGGCCCCGCCGACCTCGACCGCGCCCGCGCCCTCATCGACGCCGCCCGCGTCCAGCCCGAGGCCGAGCACCAGCCCGACTGGCGCGTCGTCGTCTCCCCCGTCCGTGGCACGGTCAGCCCCGCCGACGTCCCCGAGGGCACCCGCCTGCCCGCCGGCACCCCGCTCGGCTGCGTGCGCAGCCGCCGCGAGGAGGTCAACGTCTCCGCCGGGTACGACGGCGTCCTCGCCGAGTGGCTGGTGCACGACGGCGACCTGGTCGACGCCGGCGACCCCCTCGCCCGTCTCTACCCGGAGGTCCCCGCGTGAGCATCCGACTGCCCGAGGGCGCCCCCGGGGCGCGCATCCTCGGCCTGGGCGCCTACCGCCCGCGCCGGCGGGTCACCAACGACGAGCTCGCCCAGGTGATGGACACCAACGACGAGTGGATCCAGACGCGGGTCGGCATCGCCGAGCGCCGCTGGGCGTCGGAGGACGAGACGCTGCAGGAGATGGCCGTCGCCGCCGGTGGCAAGGCGCTCGCCGCCAGCGGCCTGTCCCCCGACGAGGTCGACCTGGTGATCCTGGCCAGCGCCAGCCTCAAGGAGCCGATCCCGGGCATCGGCCCGCAGGTCGCCCACCGCCTCGGCATCCCCCGCCCGGGCGCCTTCGACCTCAACGCCGGGTGCGCCGGCTTCTGCTACGCGCTGGAGATGGCCTCGGCCTCCATCCGCGCGGGCTCGGCGCGCAACGCGCTCGTGGTCGGCGTCGAACGGCTCACCGACGTCGTCGACCAGACCGACCGCTCGACCGCGGTGATCTTCGCCGACGGCGCGGGGGCGGCCGTGGTCGGCGCCTCCGACGAGCCGGGCATCGGTCCGGTCGCGTGGGGCAGCGACGGCGACCAGTACTCCGCGATCGAGATCGTGGCCGGCAGCAACGGCATCTCGATGGCCGGCCAGGCCGTGTACCGCTGGGCCACCACCCGGCTCACCGACACGCTGATCCAGGCCATGGAGGCCGCCGGCGTCGGCCCCGAGGACATCGACGTGTTCGCCCCGCACCAGGCCAACCTGCGCATCGTCGAGTCGATGACCAAGCGGCTGGGCTTCGGCAAGGAGACCGTCGTCGCCCGCGACGTCGTGCACTCGGGCAACACCTCCGCCGCCTCCATCCCGCTGGCCCTCACCGCGCTCATGGAGTCCGGCGAGGCCAAGAGCGGGGACCTCACGCTGGTCCTCGGCTACGGCGCCGGCCTCACCTTCGCCGGCCAGGTGCTCGTCCTGCCCTGACCGGCACCCCAGCCCCCGGATCCCCCGGGCCCGACGGCGGGCACCGCCCGTCCCCACCGAGAGAGAGGACCCCCGCGTGAGCGAGGACATCCAGGCAGGTCTGGCCGAGATCCTGGAGGAGGTCGCCGGGGTCGCCCCCGCTGACGCCACCCCGGAGAAGTCGTTCACGGAGGACCTCGACGTCGACTCACTGTCGATGGTCGAGATCGCCACGGCCGTCGAGGACAAGTTCGGCGTGGCCATCCCCGACGACGAGCTCGGCAACATCAAGACCGTCGGCGACGCCATCAGCTTCATCCAGAAGAACCAGGGCTGACCCGCCCCGCTCTCCCCGGCCCCCGGCCGCCCATCCCAGGAGGAACACGTCATGAGCACGTCCGACCGCGACGTCGTCGTCACCGGTCTCGGTGCCACCACGCCGCTCGGCGGCGACGTCGCGAGCACCTGGGAGGCCCTGCTGGCCGGGCGGTCGGGGATCAGCCGGCTCACCGACGACTGGGCGAAGGAGTTCCCCGCCCAGCTCGTCGCCGCGCTGGCCAGTGACCCGGCCACGCAGATCGACCGGGTCCGCGCCCGGCGGCTCGACCGCAGCCAGCAGGTCGCTGTCATCGCCGCCGAGCAGGCCTGGGCGGAGTCCGGCGCCGCGGACGCCGGCGTCGCGCCCGAGCGCATCGCCGTCGTCTTCGGCACCGGCATCGGCGGGGCGCTGACCCTGCTCGGCCAGGACGACGTCCTGGAGCAGAAGGGGCCCAAGCGGGTCTCCCCCTTCACCATCCCGATGCTCATGCCCAACGGCCCCGCCGCGGCCGTGGGCCTGGCGATCGGCGCCCGCGGCGGCGTGCACGCCCCGGTCAGCGCCTGCGCCTCCGGCGCCGAGGCGATCCGCTGGGGTCTGGACCTGCTGCGCTTCGACCGCGCCGACGTCGTCCTCGTCGGCGGCACCGAGGCCTGCGTGCACCCGCTGCCCATGGCCGGCTTCGCCGCGATGCGGGCGATGAGCACCCGCAACGACGAGCCCGAGCGCGCCTCGCGGCCGTTCGACAAGGGCCGCGACGGTTTCGTCCTCGGCGAGGGCTCGGCCGCGCTGGTCCTCGAGCGGGCCGACTCCGCCGCCGCCCGCGGCGCCCGCGTGCACGCCCGGCTGGCCGGGGCCGGCGCCACCGCCGACGGCTACGACCTCGTCGCGCCCCACCCCGAGGGCGAGGGCGCCGCCCGCGCCATCGGTGCCGCGCTGCGCGACGCCGGCCTGTCCCCCAGCGACATCGGCCACGTCAACGCGCACGCCACCTCGACGCCGGTCGGCGACACCGCCGAGGCCGCGGCCATCCGCAGCGCCGTCGGCGAGCACGCGCTGGTGTCGGCCACCAAGAGCCAGACCGGTCACCTGCTCGGTGCCGCGGGCGCGCTGGAGTCGGTGTTCACCATCCTCGCGCTGCGCGAGCAGATCGTGCCGGCCACCGCCAACCTCGACGACCCCGACGACGACCCGGCCGTGCAGGCCCTCGACATCGTCCGCCGCGAGCCGCGGAAGGCGTCGCTGTCCGCCGCGGTCAACGACTCCTTCGGCTTCGGCGGCCACAACATCGCGCTGGTCTTCACGACCGCTTGACGCACGTGCCCCTGGAGGCCCGGTGACCACCGTCCACGCCGTCCCGACCCTGCCCAGCCCCGACCCGCGCGACCCCGAGGACCGCCTCCAGCGGTTCTTCGACGCCGGGTCGACCACGCTGCTCGTCCCCCGCGACACCTCCGGGGTCATGGCCGCGCGCGGGACCGTCGGGGGCACCCCCGCCGTCGCCTTCTGCACCGACGCCACCGTGATGGGCGGCGCCATGGGCATCGACGGCTGCCGGCACATCGTGGACGCCATCGACACCGCGCTGCGCGAGCGCGTGCCGGTGGTCGGCATCTGGCACTCCGGCGGCGCCCGGCTGGCCGAGGGCGTCACCGCACTGCACGCCGTCGGCGAGGTGTTCGCGGCGATGGTGCGGGCCTCGGGCCGGATCCCGCAGATCTCGGTCGTCCTCGGGCCGGCCGCCGGCGGCGCCGCCTACGGCCCGGCGCTCACCGACCTGGTGATCATGGGCCCGGCCGGCCGCGTGTTCGTCACCGGACCCGACGTCGTCCGCTCGGTGACCGGCGAGGACGTCGACATGGAGAGCCTCGGCGGGCCCGACACCCACGGCCGGCGCAGCGGCGTCGTGCACGTGGTCACCGACTCCGAGGCCGCGGCGCTCGCGACCGCCCGGCAGGCGGTGGACCTGCTGGCCGCGCAGGGCTCCTTCGCCCCGGCCGCCGGCGAGCCCGAGGTCGACCTGCGCGCCCTGCTGCCCGAGCAGACCAACCGCGCCTACGACGTCAAGCCGCTCGTGGCCGCGGTGCTCGACGGGCCGGGCCTGGAGCTGCACCCGCGCTGGGCGCCCAACGTCGTCACCACGCTGGGCCGGCTGGCCGGGCGCACGGTCGGCGTCATCGCGAACAACCCGCTGCGGCTGGGCGGCTGCCTGGACTCGGCGTCGGCGGAGAAGGCCGCCCGCTTCGTGCGGATGTGCGACGCGTTCGGTGTCCCGCTGGTGGTGCTGGTCGACGTCCCCGGCTACCTGCCCGGCGTCGGCCAGGAGTGGGACGGCGTGGTGCGGCGCGGCGCGAAGCTGCTGCACGCCTTCGCCGAGGCGGTCGTGCCCCGGGTGACGCTGGTGACCCGCAAGTCCTACGGCGGGGCCTACATCGCCATGAACGCCCGGTCCCTGGGCGCCACGGCCGTCTTCGCCTGGCCGGGGGCCGAGGTGGCCGTCATGGGCGCCAAGGCCGCCGTGGGGATCCTGCACCGCAAGAAGCTGGCCGCCGTGCCCCCCGGCGAGCGGGAGGCCCTGCACGCCCAGCTGGCCGCCGAGCACGAGCGCATCGCCGGCGGGGTGAACCGGGCGCTGCAGATCGGCGTCGTCGACGAGGTCGTCGAGCCCGCCCGCACCCGGGGCCGGCTGGTGGCCGCCCTCGCCGCCGCACCGGCCGGCCGTGGCGCCCACGGCAACATCCCGCTGTAGGAGAAGGACCCCCCTGCCTCCCGCCACTCGCAAGCTCGCGACGGGACCCTGCAGCGGGGCCGACTGCTCACCGGAAGAAGTCGTCCAGACGACGAGAGGCCCGTTCCCTGGAGGGAACGGGCCTCTCGTGCTGAGGCCGCCCGGACGCCGCTTCCCCGACGGCGTCCGGACGACCTGGTCTGCAGCCTACGACGACGGACCGGGGTGCCTCACGCCGTCGTGCCCTGATCGTGACCTGGGGATTCGACCGGGACGGGCCTCACACCACCTGGTGCAGCCAGGTCGTCTGGCTGCCGTCACCGGCGTAGCGGTAGACCTCGAGGTCGGCGTCCCAGGCCGCGCCGAGGAGCTGGTCGACCCCGTGGCGGAACGCCTCGACCGACGTGGCGGTCGCCGCGAGGGTGCGCAGCTGCTGCTCGGTCACCACGATGTCGCCGTTGGCGCTCGTGGGAGCGCGGAAGACGCCGTGCCCGGGCACGTAGGACATGCGCTCGCCGTCGTTGCCGTGGCTGGCCTCTTCGGTGACCTCGAAGCGCAGCATCGGCCACGCGCGGAGCGCGGCGACCAGCTTGGCGCCCGTCCCGGGAGAGCCGGTCCAGGCGACCTCGGCACGGTAGGCACCGTGCGCCGCGGGCTGGTCGGCCCACGACAGGGAGACCGGCGCGCCGATGACGCGCTCGAGCGCCCACTCGACGTGCTGGCAGAGCGCCTTCGGGCAGGAGTGCACGAAGACGACACCCTGGGTAGACCGTCGCTGCACGAGGCACCTCCATCGACTCGATCGGTCTCGTCTTCCCCAACGGACGATCGGTTCGGTGACAGGCTGTGTTCGGCGGCGTCGGACCAGGGGTCCCGGGGACAGTGTGCACGATGAGGCACCGGTCGCGCCAGTGCGGATGCGGCGACTGTGCCGGAAGTGACCCCATCCGTCTCAGCGGTCACGGAAGTGCTGGTCAACGGCCGTACCACGACCACGCGGCAGGCGTCCAACCCAGGGGTGGGCTGCCTGACGGTACACGGTCACCCCCGTCACGGCCCGTTGCGACCGGGGGTGTCACATGCGGAACTCGACCGGTCCCCGGTGACGCTGGGTGAGCGGCGCGCGGATCGACCCGTCACCCTGCGAGGTCGGCGACCCGGTCCCCACCTGCGGCCTTGGCCCGGTACATGGCCGCGTCGGCCCGGTGCAGCACGTCCGCGACGTCGTCGCCGGGGTGGACGAGGGCGCACCCGACGCTGGCGGTGACGCCGCAGCCGGCGCCCACCTCGGCGACGGCGGCGCGCAGTCGGTCGGCCAGCGCGGCGTCGTCGGCGGGCAGGAGGGAGCCGGCGACGACGGCGAACTCGTCGCCGCCCAGGCGGGCGACCGTGTCGGTCTCGCGGACCACCCGGCCCAGCGCGGCGGCCACCGCCCGCAGGACGTCGTCGCCGGCGGCGTGGCCCTGCAGGTCGTTGACCGCCTTGAAGCCGTCGAGGTCGACGATGCAGACGACGGCCCGCTCGCCCCGGCCGGCGCGGCCCACGGCGCGGCCGACGCGGTCGAGGAACACGCGGCGGTTGGGGACACCGGTGAGCGGGTCGGTGGTGGCCAGCGCCTCCTGGGTGCGCAGGAGCAGCACCTGGCGGTCGTGGGCGGCCCACTGGTTGGCCGAGGTCATCGTGCAGATGAGCGTGGTCGTCGCCAGCACGGTGGTCACCAGCAGCGACTGCGGGTCCGGCGGCCCGGCGACGAGCGCCGTGTGGGCGGCGGTCATCAGCCCACCGGTGAGCACCACGCCGGCCGGCGGGAAGGCCACAGCCATGTAGACGAGGACGAGGAAGAACAGCACGGGCAGCGGGCTGTCGGCCCCGCCGTCGAAGGCCGACGCCGCGGTCACGATCGCCGTGGTGGCGACCGTCCAGCCGTAGAACAGCAGCGGCCCGCGCAGGTCGCGGACGATCCGGTCCAGGGGCAGCAGGAGCAGCAGGGGCGTGCCGACGACGACCGCGCCGGCCAGCGCCAGCAGCACCGGGTGCCGGTGGCCGGGGGTCGGCGTGGTCAGGGTGTAGACGAGGCAGGCGAGGCCGGCGATCTCGCTGAGCAGCACGCCGGTGTGCACGTGCCGCACCCAGAAGCGGGCGCGCTCGTCGTCCTCGGCCAGCGGCCGGGAGAGCCCGGCGCCCAGCCAGGCCGGCGCAGCGCGTCGGCGCAGGCGCCGGACCGGGGCCGGTCCCGCGGCTGCTGCGTCGTCCACGGTCGGTGCATCGGCCGGATCCGTTCCGATCTCGATCCGGATCCCCGAGCGCTCCCCCGACGGGGTGGGTAGGGGCATGGCATGGAACGGGACGACGACGCACGCCATGACGACGCGACGCGGTACGGGATGGCCGGCGAAGGCCGGGACGTGGTGGGGCCGATGGTGCTCGGCGCCTGGGACGCGTTCCTGGAGCGGGCGGCCGCCGTCGACCTCGACCGGCCGACCCGGCTGCCCGGCTGGCGGGCCCACGAGCTGTGCGTGCACCTGGGCGCCTGGCCCGACCACGCCGCGCTGGACGACCTGGTCGCCTCGGCGCGCGCGGGCGGCACGGGGACACCGCCGGACGTCGACGCGACCAACGCCCGGGTAACCGCCGCCCACCGCGACGCCTCCCGCGAGGAGGTCCTGGCCGCGCTGCGCCGCAACCGGGAGGCCACCGTCCGGTACCTGGCCGACGAGCCGGCGGAGCTCGACACCGCACCCGCCGTCTCCACCGTCGGGCGGCTGCCGATGCTGTCGGTGGTGCTGGGTCAGGCCTACGAGCTCGCCGTCCACGGCCTGGACCTCGTGCCGCTGGGGGCACCCCCTCCCCCGCCGTCGGTGCTCGACGCCGGGCTGGCCGCGCTGGCCGACGTGACCGGTGCGCTGGCCGCCTCCTCCGATATCACCGGCGGCGCCGCCCTGGTCACGCCGGACGGCGGCTGGGCCTTCGCCGCCGACCCGCGCGGGTGGACGGTGCGCCGGGTGTCGGGCGGGCGGCCGCGGGGCGCCGTCGTCGAGGCGGCGGCCGACGTGCTGCTGGAGGCGGCGTCGGGACGGACCAACCCCGCCGCGGCCCTGGTGCGCCGGCGGCTGCGCGTGCGCGACCTGCCGGAGCTGATGCGGCTCGCGCCGATCGTGGAGTCGGCGCCGGGCATCCCCGGCGGGCCGATCCTCGCGCTGGCGGCACGGACCGTCGGGGGCGCCGGGGACCTGCTCGGCCGCTTCCGCGGACGGCGCTAGCTGTACTGACCGGGCAGGTTGGTCAAGCGGCTGATGGGTGGGTGGCCGCCGATGCCGGTGTGGGGCCGATGGTGGTTGTAGGCGTGTAGCCAAGCA
>NZ_FXTJ01000004.1 GCF_900182545.1 Geodermatophilus aquaeductus
AGCGAGCCCGGATGGAGCTCACCGTAGCCCGCCACCGCCGCCGCGCAGCCGAGCGCGAGGACGCCGCAGCCCGCGAGCGCGACCGCCGCCGGCTGGGCCCTCGCGAGAGCGCGGCGGGGGAGTGTCATGAGGCCGATGCTGGCCCCTCCGAGCGGGGCCGGGTGCGCGTGCTGTCCGCCGTCACGGGACGTCGAGGCTACGGGCGACCGCCGGACGTGCCGACGCCAGAAGCAGCAGAACACCTTGGCGGCCGAGGCATGCCGGTTGGGATAGCGACGTCGCTGGGACGGCGGTGCAGCGGTCGGCCCCGCCGCGGAGATCCGGCGCCACGCCGGCCGTCACGGGGCTGCCACGCCGGGAGCCGCCACCGGAGCCCGGCCCGCGGCTAGCGTGGGACACCGCTGTCCGGGGGATCGCCATGCGCCGCACCGTTCTGCTCGCTTCCTGCCTCACCGTGCTCGCCGGTTGTGGTTCCGGAGGTGATGACGCCGCGCCGGGCGAGGGCGCCGCCAGTACCAGCACGCCGGCGCCCGTCGCGGACGTGGGGGACACCGTTGCGTTCACCGACCGGGTGGGCGGGACGGCCACCATCACCCTCGACGGGGTCTTCCGCACCGATCGGGCGGACAGTTCCCAGCTCATCGCCGACGTCACCGTCACCGCCGCTGGCGGTGCAGTGTCCGTGGATCCGCTGCGCTTTCGGGCGCAGACCGTGGAGGGTTCCTCCGTCGACCCCGGGAACGGCGTGATCGGTCGTCCGGCGGAGGGCGGGATCGCGTTCGACGTCCCGGAGGGCGAGGTGCTGATCTCCTACGTCGACCCGGACGGGGAGGTCCTGGTGGCATTTCGCATCAACCTGGCCAGTCAGGTGCCCCCGGACGACGAGGTCGAGTTTCCGCCCTTCAGTTGCGACATGGGCGTGGACGGCATCCCGATCTGCGAGGGTGACGTCCCCGACTCGGTCGGCGTCTATCGGACGCCTGACGGTGTCCTGGTCGGCGACTGACAGTGCTGCCGGGTAGGCGTCGCTGGACGTCAGGTGCACGTCCCCGAAGCGGTCGGTGACGATGGCGCCGAAGTCGACGGGGACGACGTCGGCGACACTCTCGGCGCTTGCGGGGCGGCGAGGATTGCCACGCGGTCGGCGGCATCCTCGTGCTCCGTGATGAAGCACAGCGTCCGGTGCAGGAGCAGAGGCCGCGCCGTCCCGGTCGTTCGAGCCCGCGGGCACTGTCGATGACGAATGCCCACCGCTTGCAGCGATGTGGGTTCAACTCGGTGTCCGAGGGGGGACTTGAACTCCTAGCCCCGGCTAAGCATCTAGATGCGCCCTAGTGCCCTGAGCTGCGCGTTCGTGAGTTCGGTGGCGTGTGGTCGGACCTCAGGAGGCATCCTGATACCGCCAGATACGCCGTCGTCAGTATCACGTTGGGTATCACGGGCCGGCTCCGCCTGGGGGTGGGACTTGGGCGGGACGGGCTTTCCACGCCAGCATGCCGCCGCACCGATCGCGGAAGAACGGCCGCGGGTCGTCGGGGTCGCCGCTAAGAGATCGTTTCTGAATGACTCCGGCGTGGCAGCCGGGGTTGGCGCCGGTCCCGAGCAGCCTGGTGCGGGTGATCGAGGAGCTCGTCCCTGACGGGCTGTGGGAGCGGATCGCGCCGCTGCTGGCCCCCGCCCAAGCCACGTCGCTACCGGCATCCGGGTCGGCGGCCGGTCGATGACCGGGCCGCACTCGCCGGGATCGTGTTCGTGCTCAAGAGCGGGATCACCTGGAACCAGCTGCCCACCTCCCTGGTCGGCTGCTCCGGGGGTGACCTGCTGGCGGCGACTGCGGGACTGGACCGAGGCCGGCGTCTGGCCGGCCCTGCACGCACAGCTGCTGGACCAGCTGCGCGCCCTCGGCGAGCTGGACCTGGACCGGTGTGCGGTCGACGGCTCCCACATCCGCGCCCTCAAAGGGGGGACCACGTCGGCCCCTCCCCGGTCAACCGCGGCCGGCCCGGCTCCAAGCACCACCTGATCGTCGACGCCGGCGGCATTCCGCTGGCGGTCACCCTGACCGGCGGCAACCGCAACGACATCACCCAGCTGATTCCGCTGGTCGACGCCATCCCGCCGATCCGCGGCCGGCGCGGGCGGCCCCGCCGCCGACCGCGGGAGCTGTTCGCCGACCGCGGCTACGACCACGACGTCTACCGCCGCCGGCTGCGCCGGCGCGGGATCACGCCGCGGATCGCCCGCCGCGGCGTCGCGCACGGCTCCGGCCTGGGCCGCCACCGCTGGGTGGTCGAGCGCGGCTTCGCCTGGCTGCACGCCTTCAAGCGGCTGCGCATCCGCTACGAGCGCCGCGCCGACATCCACCTCGGGCTACTCCAGCTGGCCTGCGCCCTTATCTGCTACCGACAGCTACCCGTCGTTCTGAAGTGAGTTCTAAGGGTGGCGGCGAACCCCACGTGCACGAAACAGCGGAAAACCGCAGTGCCCGAGGGCGCGTGACGCTGCTGTGACGGCCCGCGCCTAGCGTCGTCCCCGGCCCGGGTCGTGGCGTGTCGTGCCACTGCGCAGGCTGCTGTCGGCGGCCGTGGCGGCAGCCAGTCGTACGCGACCGCTCCGTGAGGATCGGGGCCCGGAGGCAGAGAGGGCAGTCCATGGCGGTCGGAACGACCTCGTTCCACATGGCGGCCTCACCGGTGCGGTGGCGGCGGAGCGCTCGCCGGCTCACCCCCGGGCAGGTCACGCTGCTGCGCGAGGCCTTCAGCGCGACGATGGCCATCGGCGACGAGCGGGGCTACAACTACTTCGCCGGCCTGCACGGCCTCCCGCGCCCGATGGACTGCACCGTGGCCCACGGTCGGCCGTTCTTCCTGCCGTGGCACCGCGCGTACCTGTACTTTTTCGAACGAGCACTCCGCGACCAGGTCCCGGAGGCCACGCTGACCTGGTGGGACTGGCGGACGCCGACCGTCCCGGCGATCTTCGCCGCCGAGCGGTCACCCGACGGCCGACCGAACCCGCTCCACTCGGCGCCCGTAGACCCGGTCGCCCTCCAGCAAGGGGAGGCTGCTCGGCCGCCGGTCCTGGCGAGGAGGTGGACCGAGCGGGACCCGGGAGCACCGGGCACCCCTCCGCTCCCGACCGCTCAGGACGTGCAGAACGCTCTCGAGCAGAACGACTACTTTTCGTTCACCGACGCGCTGGAAGAACTGCACAACCGGGTGCACCTGTGGACCGGCGGTCGGTTCGGTCACATGCGGCTGGTCGAGTACTCGAGCTTCGACCCCATCTTCTGGGCGCACCACGCGATGGTCGACCGGCTGTGGCGGTTGTGGCAGTTGGAGCACCCCGGGGCGCGACCGCCCTCTTCCATCCTGCGGACCGCGCTGCCACCCTTCCCGATGACGGTGGAGCAGACACTGGACACGACAGCACTCGGCTACGACTACGCCGTGTCCACGAGCTCGGCACCGACCCCCTGAAGGCAGCCATGGAGATTTACACGTCACCGCCCCTCGACGTCGCCGCCCCGGGCGCGGCCGGCGGGGCCACGGTCGCCGTCTTCGACCGAGCGGACCTGATCTTCCACGGCGTGGACCACTCCGGGCCATCGTTCACCGCACGGGTGTACCTCGCCCACCCCGAGGCCGACGCCGCCACCCCGACGACCGCCGAGGCCGGTTACGCCGGCTGCTTCACCATCTTCGGGCACGGCGGCTGCGTGGGTACCGACGACGACCACTGCAACCCGAAGGCCCGGACCGTCGACGACTTCGACCTGCGCATGCCGCACCCGCTGCTCCCGCAGACCAAGGTCGTGACCGTCACCGAGGCGCTGCGCCGGCTCGGGCCGGTCAGCCAGGTCACCGTCACGGTGGTGCCGGTCGTGCCCGGCGAGACGGGACCCGAGGTCACCGATGCACTCAGCTTCACCACGCTGCGGCTCGCCGTGTACCGGGATGACCGGCGGCTGGAGGAGGACATGGAGGAGGAGGAAGCGGTCTCCGGCTCCCACCCGGGGTGACGCCGACGTGACGGGGGCTGGGCACGCTGACCGGAGGAGATCGAACTCCTCAGCCTGTGCCACGGCGGGGCATCACCCGGTCCCGCGCGAGGGGAAGCCGCCATGTCGTCCTACGGAGATGACCGGCCCGGCGACGGGCCCGACCGACCGGACCCCGGGCAGGGCCGTCGACGTCCGCCCTGGCTGCTCGTCCCGCTGGTGCTGATCGCCCTCGTCGCGCTCGCGGGGCTGTTCCTCCCCGTCAACGACCGGGGCCGGGCAGGGCCGTCGACGTCCGCCCTGGCTGCTCGTCCCGCTGGTGCTGATCGCCCTCGTCGCGCTCGCGGGGCTGTTCCTCCCCGTCAACGACCGGGGCCGGGCAGGGCCGTCGACGTCCGCCCTGGCTGCTCGTCCCGCTGGTGCTGATCGCCCTCGTCGCGCTCGCGGGGCTGTTCCTCCCCGTCAACGACCGGGGGACGACCACAGTCAGCTCCACGCCCGGGCCGACGGGGTCCGCCGGGCCGAGCGGCCCGCCCGGGTCCAGCGCCTCTGCAGTGCTCCCCGGGTCCACCGACGGGCCAGGCACGAGCAGCGGGTCCGCCGCAGGTGGTGCCCCGGCTCGGGGGGCACGCCGGCGGCTGTGACGCCTGTCGGCTCCCCGGACACGGGCGGGGGCGGCACGTCGTCGTCCGCAGACGTCGTCCTCGTCGCCGCAGGGGTGACGGCACTGGTCGGTGCCGCCTTCGTGGCCGGGTGCGTGGTGCGGCGGCGCGACGACGGTGTTGAGCACGGACCGACCGGGACCGGCCCGGGAGGCCCGTGACCGGCCTCGCAGGCGGCCGGCGCGGCTGGCCCGCGGCGCTCGGCGTCGGCCTGCGCCGCCGGGGTCGCTGGGCCAGCGCCCTGCTGGGCGCGGCGGGCCTGGTGCTGCTCCTCTGGGGTCTGCCCCGCTCGCCGGAGGCCGCGCTTCCGCGAGCCGCGGCGCCACCCAGCGCCCAGGACCTGATGGTCGATCCGGTTGCGGGTGCCGGTGGGACGGGCACCGCCACCCCGACGTCGGCTCCGCAGCAGTCCCGACCCGTCCACCTCGACATCCCGCGCATCGAGCTGCGCACGGACCTGGTCCCCGTGGGCCTGAACCCGGACGGCACGGTCGTCGTCCCACCGCTGGTCCCGGGAGCCCCGGCCGCCTGGTACCAGTATCTCGCCTCGCCCGGGGATCCCGGCCCCGCCGTCCTGCTCGGGCACGTCGACACCTACCGCGGACCTGCGGTGTTCCACCGGGTCCACGAGCTGCGGTCCGGTGACGCGATCGAGGTCCAGCGAGCCGACGGCCGTTTCGTCGACTTCGTCGTCGATGCCGTGCACACGTACGCCAAGACGGAGTTCCCGTCCGAGGCCGTGTACGGCCCGTCCGCCGAACCGGTGCTGCGGCTGCTGACCTGCGGCGGGACGTTCGACCGGGAGCGGCGGACGTACCTGAGCGTCGTGGTGGTCTACGCATCTCTCGGAGCTGCCCCGGGACGCTGAGCTGCGGCCCCGGTTCGGGGCGGCCACCCTCCTCGAGCGGGTGGCCGCCGTCGACGTGACAAAACGGTGACGCCCCGCCTCCTATCCTCGTCCGCGATCGAAACGGAGGGGGAGACATGCCAGCTCAGCCGTTGTCCGATCACAAGGCGCTGCCGGAGCGGGTCCCGACGGGACCGGTGCTGCACCTGCTCGACGGTCCTCATGTCTGTGTCGACGGATCTCGCCGAGAGGTCCCTGAGGGCGGCAAGCGACTGCTCGTCTTCGTCGCTCTGCGGCGCCGGCGCGTGGAGCGGCGGTACGCGGCCGGCTTGCTGTGGCCTCTCGGCAGTGACGACCGTGCGGCGGGGAACTTGCGCTCGGCGTTGTGGCGACTCCGCGGGGCGGACATCGACCTCATGAGCGTTGACAAGTGTTCGCTGCGTCTGCGCGAGGACGTCGCGGTGGACGTCGAACTCGCCCGCGACTGGGCCACCGGCCTCATCAGCGGCACGACACCCGCCGATGAGCTCACCATCACCCCGTCCTGGTTCGATGCGCTCGATCTGCTCCCCGGTTGGTACGACGACTGGGTGATCATGGAACGCGAACGGCTGAGGCAGCGGATGCTGCACGGACTGGAGGCGTTGAGTCGCCAGCTCGTCAGGGAGGGACGCTTCGCCGAGGCTGTCGAAGCGGCGATGGTGGCTGTCTCGGTCGAGCCGCTCAGAGAGAGTGCCCAGCGGGCACTGGTCACCGCCCATCTCGCTGAGGGGAACCGTGTGGAGGGCCAGCGCTGCTTCGACGCTTACCGGGAAGTCCTCCGCCGCGATCTGGGAGCAGAACCGGCACCCGAACTGACCGCCCTGGTGCACCCCGACTCGTCGGGGACCCGAGCCCCGGAGGTGTGGCGGTTGAGGCCCGCTGCGGTCGCCACCGGCTGACCGTCGGACGGGATGGACGAGCATGAGGCGACGGTTCGACGCGGTCGTGGTCGGTGCGGGCATCAACGGCATGGTCGCCGCTGCTGAACTGGCGCTCGCCGGCTGGAGCGTCGCCGTCATCGAACGCAACCAGAGGATCGGTGGATTCATCGCCACCGAAGAACGTACGAAGCCGGGCTATCGGCATGACACGTACTCGTCCTGGCACACGCAGTTCGTCGCTAGTCGTGCCCACGCAGCGCTCGGCGAGGACCTGCGCCGCCACGGTCTCGAGTACAGCAACACCGACCAGGAGCTGTGTGCCACCGTCTCGTACGACGGCGAGGTCACCCTGGCGTACCGGAGCCTCCGACAGACGGCTGCGCTCGTGGGCAGTCCCGAGGACGGCCGCACGTACCGCAGGTGCATCGAGCGGATGACCCGGGACGCTGCCGACCTCAGCGCGCTCACCGCCGGTGACCTGAAGTCCCTCGCGGCTGCACGAGCCGCACTGTCATTGCTGCGGAGCAACGGGCTCGCCGGTTGCGAACGGCTGTTGAGGGACCTCGTCACGAGCGGCCGCTCATGGTGTCGCCGTGAGTTCGACGGCCCCGACGTGGACCGTCTCTGGGTCCCGTGGCTGCTGCAGGCCGGGCTGTCGCCTGACCACGCCTCCGGAGGGGTCCGGCTGCCGGCCATCGCGGCCTCCCTCCATGAGGACGGGGTCCCGGTGGTCGTCGGAGGCGCTGCCCGTCTCGTCGAGGCCTTCGAAGGCCTCCTCGGATCGCTCGCCGTCGAGACGATCACCGGAGTCACCGTCGAGCGCGTCGTGCTCCGCGACGGCCGGGCTGCAGGCGTTGTGACCAGCGGGGGCGAGGTCGTCGACGCGGAGGTCGCTGTCCTGGCTTCAGTCACACCCAGCGCGTTGTACTGCGAACTCCTACCGCCCGAGGTCGTCGGCGAGCAGCTCGCGCGTGAGGCGCGACGCTTCCGTCACGGGCGTGCGGCCATGCAGCTGCACGTGGCCCTGCGCGCTCCGCTGCGATGGGATGACAGCCGACTGGACACGACTCCGGTCGTGCACCTCTCCGACGGCAGTTCCAGCACCGGAATCGCCTGCGCTCAAGCGGAGGCCGGGTTGTTGCCTGACCGGCCGACCGTCGTCGTGGGTCAACAGCACGTCCTCGACTCCACACGAGTGCCGCCCGGCGGCGGAGCGCTCTGGATACAGCTCCCCGAGGTGCCCTTCGTGCCGCTCGGGGACGCACGAGGCGAGCTCGACGTCTCCGGTGGCTGGACGGCTGACCTCACCTATGCGTGCGCCTACCGTGCGTTGGACTGCCTCTCCCGGCACGTGCACGGCTTGAGGCGGGCCGTGCTGAGGGTGGACGCGATCAGTCCTCCGAGCTTGTGGGACCACAACGTCAACGCGGTCCGGGGCGATCCGTACGGTGGGGACCCCCAGCTCGACCAGTCCTTCGGTTGGCGACCACTGCCGGGGAGTGGTCACCGGACCGCCGTGCGGAACCTGTGGCACATCGGTGCCAGCACTCGGCCGGGTGCTGGTCTCAGTGGGGCGTCCGGTCACCTCGTCGCGCAACGGCTGATCGGGACCACCTGTGTCCAGCCTCGCGCCCGCGACGCGGTGTCACGGTGGACCAAGCACCACGGGCGGTCGTTCCTGCGCTGACCGGTGGATAACCCGCCCGCGGCGGTCGCCGGGTGACGGACGGGTGACAGCGCCGACCTAGCGTTCCTGGTGCAGCAGTCGGACACCGGTCCGCACTGAGCCCGGAGAGAGGGCGACATGACGATCCCGACCTTGCACCCCGGCGTCTACGTCCAGGAGATCCCCAGCGGCGTGCGGGCGATCACCGGTGTCGCCACGTCGATCACCGCCTTCATCGGCCGGACCCGTCGGGGTCCGGCGAACGAGGCGAAGGAGGTCAACGGCTTCACCGACTTCACGCGGCTCTTCGGCGGGCTCTGGCCTCAGAGCCCGGTCAGCTTCGCCGTCCGGAGCTTCTTCCTCAACGGTGGGGGCCGGGCCATCATCGTGCGCCTCACCCGCAATGCCGCCGCATCCACCATCGACATCGGCGACCTCCACCTGGAGGCCTCGGGTGGAGGGGTGTGGGGGGACGACCTCTACGCCGCCGTGGACACCAACGTCTCGGCAGATGTCGCAGACCGGCTCGGAGTTCCGGTCGCCGGCCTGTTCAACCTGACGGTGACCTACAGCGTCCCGGAGAACCGGGGCGGCGACCTCAGCGTGGAGGTGTTCCGGAACCTGACCGTCGTCCCCAGCCCCCGCAACATCCGGGACGTGCTGGAGGCCGAGTCGGATCTCGTACGGGTCGTCGGTGCACTTCCGGCCGCCCCACCGGCGGCCACCGGCGCCCCGGCACCCGGGGTCCCGGCCGGCGTCAAGGCCGGCGGAGGCAGCGACGGGGATGCCCCGGACACGGCGAGCTACATCGGCCCGGGCATCGGCCCCCGTGAGGGACTGCGCGCACTCGACACGGTGGACCTATTCAACCTGCTCTGCATCCCCCCGCCCTCCCTGGACGACGACACGCCTCCTGCCGTCTACGTCGAGGCGCTCGCGTACTGCAGGGAGCGCCGAGCGATGCTCGTCGTCGACCCGCCCGCGGCGATGACGGTGGACACCGCCGGCGCCCAGCTCGGACAGCTCGGCCTCAACGGGACGGACGCCCGCAACGCCGCGCTGTACTTCCCCCGGCTCCGTCAACCGGACCCGACCGCGCAGAACCGGATCAGGACGTTCGTGCCCTGCGGCGCGGTGGCCGGTGTCATGGCGCGCACCGACTCGGCCCGCGGCGTGTGGAAGGCACCGGCCGGGATCGACGCCGGGGTGGCGGGGACCGCCGACCTGGAACACAACCTCACAGACGCCGAGCAGGACCGGCTCAACCCGATCGGGGTCAACTGCCTGCGGTCGTTCCCGATCATCGGCCGGGTGGTCTGGGGTGCCCGCACGCTGCGGGGGGCCGACATCCTCGCCGACGAGTACAAGTACGTGCCGGTGCGGCGGCTGGCGCTCTACATCGAGGAGAGCCTCTACCGGGGGACGCAGTGGGTGGTGTTCGAGCCGAACGACGAGCCGCTGTGGGGCCAGATCCGGCTCAACCTGGGCGCCTTCATGCAGAACCTGTTCCGGCAGGGCGCGTTCGAGGGCACGAGCCCGCGCGATGCGTACTTCGTCAAGTGCGACCGGGAGACCACGACCCCGAACGACCAGAACCTCGGGCGGGTCAACATCCTCGTCGGCTTCGCCCCGTTGCGGCCGGCCGAGTTCGTGATCCTGCAGATCCAGCAGATCGCACGGGCACAGGCCTAGGAGGGGTGACTCGTGGCCCAGTTCACCGTCAACGCCGAGCGCTTCGACCCGTACAAGAACTTCAAGTTCCGGGTGAGGTGGGACGGCCGGTTCGTGGCCGGCGTGAGCAAGGTGGGCACGCTGAAGCGCACGACGGAGGTCGTGAAGCACCGGGACGGCGGCGACCCGAGCACCAGCCGGAAGTCGCCCGGCCGCACCGAGTACGACGCGATCACCCTCGAGCGGGGGGTCACCCACGACGTCGACTTCGAGCAGTGGGCCAACAAGGTGTGGAACCTCGGCTCCGGGCTCGGGTCGGAGGTTTCCCTGCTCGACTTCCGGAAGAACGTGATCATCGAGGTCTACAACGAGGCGGGGCAGCTCGCCATCGCCTACAAGGTCTTCCGCTGCTGGGTGTCGGAGTTCCAGGCGCTGCCCGATCTGGACGCCAACGCCAACGCGGTCGCCATCCAGCACATCAAGCTGGAGAACGAGGGCTGGGAGCGCGACTACGAGGTGGCGGAGCCGACCGAGCCGACCTTCCTGGAGCCGGGGGCGTGAGTCTGCTCGACCCCGCGTCGCTGCTGGTGGCCTGGGAACGGGGACGCGCGGAACCCGCACTGGACCGGGCGCTGACCCTGCTGGCCGTCGACACCGGACGGTCGGTGCAGGAGGCAGCGGCGCTGGACGTCGGGAGCCGGGACGCGCGCCTCGCGACAGTGCTCGTCCGCATCGTCGGCAGCACGGCGTGGGCGGCGGTTGAGTGCGGTTCCTGCGGGGAGCGGCTCGACGTACCGGTCGACATCGCGGCCGTCGCCCGGTTCCCCGCGCACGAGCCGGGCGAGGTGTTCCAGACCCGGGTCGGCGACTCCACGGTCTCCTTCCGCCTGCCGACGACCGCGGACCTCGCGGCGCTGCCCCCCGAGGACCCGGTCGCGGCCCGTCGATCGCTGCTCGATCGTTGCATCGGGTGCACCGGCGACGAGCTGCCCGACCTGGTCGGGCAGGCCGTGGAGGCCGCCATGGAGGTCGTGGCGCCGGGCGGGGCGGTCGACGTCGCCGTCCGGTGCACCGGCTGCGGAGCCGAGACAGCGGCGGTGCTCGACGTCCCGGCGCTGCTGTGGGCGGAGGTGGAGGCCGAAGCGGCCGCCCTGGTCGAGGACGTGCACGCCCTCGCCGCCGCCTACGGGTGGAGCGAGGCGGAGGTGCTGCGACTGAGTGCTCGCCGGCGGGCGGCCTACCTGGAGCTGGTGCGCGGATGAGTGAGTACCTGGACCGGATGGTCGGTCGCACGCTCGGCCTGCTGCCGACGCTGCGACCGCGGCCGAGGTCGCGGTTCGAGCCCTCGGCCTGGACGGGCACCGACGTCCTCGAGTCCGCCGTCGAGCAGGACGCGACCGGGCAGGCGCAGGGCCCGACGTGGTCGGACCCCGGCCGGCCGGCGGACCGATCGGGTCCTCGGCAGTCGGCGATCCCGGCGGCTGCAGCGCCCCTGGGGCAGGACGGCGACCGGGATGACGGCGGACCGTGGCCCGACAGTCCTCGGCGTGCGGACACGGCCCACGCAGGCACTGCCGCGAACTGGTCCCCGTGGCCGCGACCGCAGGGAGGCTCGACGAGCCCGGACGCCGTGGAGGCAGTCCCCGTCCGAGCTCCCGCCGGTGACATCGCCGTTCCGGGTGTCTCGTCCTCGCTCACGGACCTGCGGGGGCGTCCTGGGCCGACGCCTCACCCAGACGGGGCCCGGACGCCTTCCGTCAGACGGGCGATGGCCGGTGGAGCTGGGCCGCCGCTGCCGGCCGGCCCGAGTCGGAGCAGGTTCGGCGAGGGGACGGACTCCGGTCGCGGGGACGTCCGCTCACCACGCGACACCACCGTGGCAGCCGCTCCCCGCTCGACGGCGTCGGGCCCTCGACGAGCGGGCGGCGTGGTCGAACACGGGTCCCCGGCCGCCGACACACCGAGCGCGTTCGTGCATCGTCGTGAGACCGCCGGCCGAGGTCCGGTGGTCCCGATCGGCCCGGCGGAGGCGGCCGTTGACGCCCCCTCCGCCACGGGTCCCGCAGCTCAGGAGGTCGCCGCCGAGCCGGCGCGGATCGCCCAATCGGCGGCCATCCGCCAGCCCGGGTCCCGTTCGAGTGCGTCCCCGGGAGCGCCGGAGGTCTGGACCGACGACGTGCCGCCGACACCCGACCGGCTCCCGATCCGGGGTGGTGCCCCCGCCTCCGGTCCGACGGCGTCCCTCGGCGCCGCATTCGCACCTCCAGGGCTGCTGGAGGCCGTGGCCAACCTTGTCCCGATGGCAGCGGCGCGCGGTGCCCCGCCGACGCACGTCGGCCCGCCTCCCGTTCCACGTGCCGGCCAGCGTCCGGGGTCAGGGGACTCTAGGCCCGGCGCCGAGGTCCCGGCCCCCGCGCCCACCGCGCCCACCGCACAGCCGGCCGCGGCGCCGGCCGCCACGCCGGGGCCGCCGGTGGCCGCACCCGCGCACCGGTCCAGCGGCGAGCACCCGACCGAGGGCAGGACGCCCGATGCACCTGCACCACGGGTGACCGTGACCATCGGGCGGGTGGAGGTCCGCACACCGCCCGTACCGCCGCCTGTGGCGCCCGATCCGTATCCGAGGCCCCGACAGCTGTCGCTCGACGCGTACTTGGGCCGTCGGAACAGCTGGCCACGATGAGCAACTCGCTGTCGGTCGCGATGGTGACCGCCGCCCTGAGCCGGATCCTGAGCGAGGCGCTGCCGCTGGTCCCGGGCGGAGGAGTGGAAAACGCGCGGGTGACGACGCTGCGCCCCGACATGCTGGCGAGCGTCGACGGCGAGGCCCGTGGCATCAACGTCTTCCTCTACGAGGTCGTCTCGAACGGTTCGTGGACCGCGGCCAACCTGCCGACACGTCGGCCCGACGGCACGGTCCTGGCGCGGCCGCAGCAGGCGCTGGACCTGCACTACCTGCTGACGTTCTCCGGTGACGAGAGCGCTCTCGAGCCGCAGCGGATGCTCGGGGTCGCGATCACCACCCTGACGGCCCGACCCGTCCTCAGCCGCGAGCTGGTCCGCGACCTCATCGAGCGGGCGACCCAGGCCGACCCGACCACGTGGGAGCGGTTCTCCGACCTGGCCGACCAGGTCGACGTCGTCCGCTTCACCCTGCTGCCGTTGAACCTGGAGGAGCTGTCGAAGCTGTGGTCGACCTTCTTCCAGGCGCCCTACCGGCTGTCGGTGGCCTTCCACGCGGCGGTCGTGCTGCTCGAGGACGACCTGGCGCCGGCGCCGGCGCTGCCGGTGCTGAACCGGGGGGTCGACGTGGCGGCGCTGAACATCCCGTCCATCACCCGGGTCATCGCGGACGCGGCAGCGACCGATCCCCTCCTGCCGGGAACGACGCTGCGTATCGAGGGCAGGCGGCTGCGTGGGCCGTTCGTCACGCGGGTGCGACTGGACGGCGTGGAGGTCCTCGTCCCGGAGGACCAGGCGACCGGCACCCGGCTGGTCGTCCCGCTGCCGGCCGGCGTCACCGCAGGCGTCCGCGGCGTCCAGGTGGTCCATCCCCGGATGGTGGGCACCCCGCCCGTGGAGCGGGGAGGTGCTGCCTCCCAGGCGGCGCCCATCCTGGTCCGGCCGGTGGTCGCCGGCCCCGTGACCACCGCACCCGGCGGTCCGGACGTCGTCGAGGTCACGGTCCCGCTCATCCCACCGGTGGGGGTCCGCCAGCACGTCGTCCTCACGCTCAACGAGCACCACCCGCCCGACGGGGAGACGGGGCGGGCGTACGCGTTCGTCGCACCGCCGCTCGATCCGGCGGGGCCCGCGACAGCCGATGCCGTGACCGTGCCGGTGACCGGTGTGACAGCGGGGGAGTACCTGGTGCGCGTCCAGGTCGACGGTGCGGAGAGCATCCTGACCCCAGGGGCCGACGGCCGCTACGACCAGCCGAGGGTGAGCATCCCGTGACCACGGTCATCGGACCCGTCATCGAGCGGATGGACGACTGGGTCGAGGCGAACCACCGCTACCTCACCGCTGCGCTCGACGTCGTGCGCCGCCGGCTCGCCGGTGAGGAGACGGAGGGCGCCGTGTGCCGTCGCGACGCGCTCCGGTCCGCGATGCTCTCGCCGCCGGCTCTGGACGGGATCGCGGACGCGTTCGGCCTCTCGGGGTTCGAGCGGGACGTGCTCCTGCTCTGCGCCGGTGTCGAGCTTGACGCCGCGGTGGCGCGGGCCTGCGCGGCGGCGCACGGCGATCCTGGGCGACCGTGTGCGACCTTCAGCCTGACGATGGCCGCGCTGCCGGACTCCCACTGGAGCGCGACGACGCCGGCGGCGCCGCTGCGCCGCTGGCACCTGGTCGAGCTGGACCACCCCGAGGTGCCCACCGCCAGTCCACTGCGCATCGACGAGCGACTGCTGCACGCCCTCACCGGGATCTCGTACCTCGACCCGAGGATCGAGGTGCTGGCCGAGACGCTGCCGCCTGCACCCCTGCTCACGCGCCCCCTGCGTGCGGCGGCGGACCGTCTGACGTCCTGTTGGGCGTCACCGACGGCCCGGCGGGCGCGGATCTCCGGCCGGCAGCCGGCCGACCTGCGCGCCCTCGTGTCCGCGGCGTCTTCCGGCCTGGGTCTGCAACCTGTGCGTCTCCGGGCGGCGGACCTCCCGGCAACGGCGGGGGAACGCGACCTGCTCGTCCGGTTGTGCGAGCGCGAGACGGTCCTGAGCAGCAGGTCGTGGCTCGTGGACGTCGAAGACCAGGGGCCCGAGGCGGGCCGGTCGACGCTCGACTTCGCCGTCCGGGTGCAGGCGCCGGTGGCGGTGGTGGGGCTCCCGCCTGCGGCTGACCCGGGCCGCCGTCTCACGGCGATCGATGTGTCGCCGTCCGACGCGCAGGAGCGGCGCACGGCCTGGCGCGCCGCCCTGGGTGTCACCGCGCCGTCGCTGGAGTCGTGGGTCGACCGACTCGTCGGACAGTTCGACGTCGGGCCTACCGGAGTCGACGCCGCCACCGAGGAGGTGCGGGACGTGCTGGACCGGGCCGACGCCGGCCCCCGGTTGTGGGACGCGTGCCGCCGGCAGGCGCGACCGGCACTGGACGACCTCGCCCAGCGGATCGAGCCGCGGGCGACCTGGGCAGACCTGGTCCTCCCGGCCGGCCAGTCCCAGCTGCTGCGTGAGATCGCTTTGCACGTCCGGCACCGCCTGACGGTCTTCGAGGACTGGGGCTTCGCCGCCCGATCCGCCCGGGGCACCGGCGTGGCCGCGCTCTTCAGCGGGCCGAGCGGCACCGGTAAGACCTTCGCCGCCGAGGTGCTCGCCGCCGACCTCGCGCTTGATCTCTACCGGGTGGACCTGAGCCAGGTCGTCAGCAAGTACATCGGCGAGACGGAGAAGAACCTGCGCCGGATCTTCGACGCCGCTGAGGCCGGCGGCGTGGTATTGCTCTTCGACGAGGCTGACGCGTTGTTCGGCAAGCGCAGCGAGGTCAAGGACAGCCACGATCGCTACGCCAACATCGAGGTCAGCTACCTGCTGCAGCGGATGGAGACCTACCGCGGGTTGGCCGTCCTGACCACCAACCTGAAGAGCGCGCTGGACTCGGCATTCCTCCGTCGGCTGCGGTTCATTGTCCAGTTCCCGTTCCCCGACGCTGCCGGCCGTGCGGACATCTGGCGGCGGGTCTTCCCGGCAGAGCTGCCGACCGAGGGACTCGACGCCGCGCGGCTGGCTCGGCTCACGGTGGCCGGCGGGACCATCCGCAACATCGCGCTGTCCGCCGCCTTCCTGGCTGCTGAGGCCGGTGAGCCGGTGCGGATGTCCCACGTGCTGTTGGCGGCTCGTACGGAGTACGCCAAGCTGGAACGACCACTCACCGACGCGGAGGTGGCGGGATGGACGACGTGACGATCCACATCGACGACCTCGTCCTGGACGGTCCCACGCCGCCCGACGCGATGGCTCTCACCGCCGCCCTGCGGGGTCAGATGGGCTCGGGGGTCGAGCCGGACCTGGTGGAGGCAGCAGCCAGTGCCGTCACCGGATCGGTGCTCGCCTCGATGCCCGAGCATCCGCGATGAGGGCGGCCCAGGACGTCCGACTGCCTGCCGCCGGCGGTTCTGTCCCACCTGCCAGGCGCGTCCAGCGGTGCGGACAGCCAGGCTGCCCGTGTACCGATGAAGAGCGGACGGCCGTCAGACGGTCCGCTGGTGCGGCAGTCCCCGCTGGGGCTGTCGGCGAGATGGTCGACGACGTGTTGGCGGAGCCGGGTCGCCCACTGGACCCTGAGACCGCTGGCCGCTTCGGCGACACACTGGGCCACGACTTCGGCAGCGTCCGGGTACACGACGGGCACCGAGCCGACCGGTCGGCGAGCATGCTGGCCGCCCACGCGTGGACCGCGGGCTCGCACGTGGTCTTCGCCGGTGGGCAATACGCCCCGGACACCGAAGCGGGTGGTCGGCTGCTCGCCCACGAGCTCACCCACGTGGCCCAGCAACGAGGTGCTGGTGGGCGATCCGTCGGTCTGGTCATCGACGACGACCCGGCGGCCGAACGGGAGGCCCGGACAGCAGCGCAGGCATGGGGCCCGGCTGTCCGCTCCGCGGGGGCGGCCGGAGACACCCGGTCTTTTCCGACCGCGACCACCCATGCCACTGCCAGCATCCATCGCGCTCCTGCCGATGCGGGCACGGCTCCTGCCGATGCGGGCACGGCTCCTGCCGATGCAGGCACGGCTGCCGCCGATGCGGGCACGCTCACCGCTGATGCCGGCACCACTGGCGCGTGCGCACTCACCACGTACACCGGGTCCAACTTCGTGGGGGATGCGGTCACCGCGGACGTCGAGTTCGCGGACTCCCTCGCTGCGATCAACACCCACGCCGCGGCGAACGACGTCGACGTCTACGTCTACGTCACGAGTTCATTTCGGACCAGCACCGTCGTACCCGGTGCGGTCGTGACCCCGGCCACGATGTCGAACCACCTGGCCGGGCACGCGATCGACATGAACGTCAAGTACGGGGCAGGGAAGACATCGTGGTGCAACTCGACGTGCCTCGGTGGTTCTCCGCCGGCCGGTGTCAAGGAGTTCATCGCAGCCGTCCGGGGCGACGCTGGCCTGCGATGGGGTGGCGACTTCACGATCAAGGACCCCGTGCACGTCGATGACGGGCTCAACGTGAACGACGCCGCGGCGTACACAGCCCGGCATCAAGCCACTCAGCAGGCCCGAACGTCCGGCTGTGGCTAGGCGGCGGAGGCGGCACCATGAGGACGTTGGCCGACAGGACGAGCATCGGTGTGGCTGGGCCGGTACACCGTTCGGCGCCGGTCCCGTCGGTCGGTCTACACCGGGGTGTCGACCGACTCACACGATCGCTGCACCGGTACAGGGTGAGTGACCCATCGGACGCGGCGGAGCAGGAGGCAGACCGGGTTGCGGACCAGGTGGTGGGAACCGTTCGGCCGGCGTCACCGCCCGCGTCCTGGCGCTCACCGCCCGGATCAACGGTCTCCCGGAAGGGACTCGAAGGCGGGTCGTGCGACTCCGCCCCCGGCGCGGTGGTCGAGGACGACGAGGACCAGGCGGGCGCTGGGACCGGCGTGGGTGACGTGACGCCGGTCCTACAAGCAAAGGGGGACGGCGCAGATCGGTTGGACGCCACTGCGTCGGTACCCCTGCCGGTGGGGGACGGGGGTGCGGCGCTGGAGGACCCTGCTCGGGCGTTCTTCGAAGCTCGCTTCGGCCACGACTTCGGGCGCGTACGGGTACATGCCGGCGACGAGGTCTCCCGCTCGGCGGCCTCCCTGGGAGCCGCGGCCTTCACGGTCGGCGGCCACATCTACTTCGGGCCCGGCAGGTATGCACCCGACACGGACGCCGGCCGAAGGCTGTTGGCGCATGAACTGACGCATGTCGTGCAGCAGGGCGCCGCACCACCGGCGAGGGCGCACGCCGTAGGGGACGCGGTCGTCCAACGCCCTTCGCCGGCGCAGGTCCAGCGCTACTCGCTGAAGGGCTTCCCGCCGGCCGAGGAGACGGCGATGAAGGCGGCAGTCCCCAGGGCCATCGCCAAGGTCAGATCATGCTCCGGCATCAGCTGGTGGGGCCGGCGCAGCATCCCCCTCGCGATCAATGACATGCGATTCGACTACGTGCCCCAGTTGGGTCTGTGCGGTTGGACCTTCCCTGGGGCCTGGTACATCGAGATCGGCAAGCAGGCATTCGACCCGGCCACCTGCTGTGAGCTGGCGTCCACGATCGCGCACGAGGCGTCACACACTCAGCTGTACACCGAGGGCCGAGCGCGTCGGCTTGAGTGCACGTGCTTCGGCTGTAGTTGCTGAGCCGGTCGGCTGCGACGGGAGTCGGGGAACGATCAGGCGGGTCGACCGCGAGGATCGCTCCTGTGACGACGCGGCCTCCGCCCGAGTCGCACAGCAGGCCTCGCGGCACCGGAAGAGCGCGACACGGGGCACCCATCTCAGCGATCAGACGTGCTCGTTAGAGGAGTTGGAGAGAGCGGGACGGCCACGAACCTGGTGGATGTTCAGTACGAAGTCTTCAGACCCCGGACCAGCCAGCAGCTGCCAGGACAGATGCCGCGCGAGTCGCCCCAGGCGCACGCCGAGAAGTCGACGTGCTTCCGTCGGGCCTTCGCTGTCGGCGGCGCTGTCCTGAGCCAGCAGGTTGACCGGAACAGTGCCGATCTGCACAACATGACCTCGATCCGCGTGCAAGGCGGTGGTGAGCCGTTCGATGAACTGCAGCCCGTTCATCCGCCCTCGGGGAAGGGTGACCACAGTGTCGAGTAGCGGCGTCCATTCCACTAGGCCGCCGGCGGCCGACCGGTAGGCCCGAGGCACGAGATCGACTCGAGCGCCCACCACGACGACGCTGAACTTCCCAGCATTGCCCGCTCGTTCGTGAGCCTGCACCACGCGGCCCAGCACTGCCCCAGCTGTCTCACCTTCCGCGTATTCGATCCTGATCGACCCTGAACGAGGGATTGACATCGAGCCTGGTCCTGGACCTAAGCCAGCGGGATCGATGTACGGCGGCTCCTCATAGGTGATGGCTCGCTGGAAGCGCTCTTCCAGCACGAGAGCTGCGGCTGCCAGCGGCCGCGGCCCGGTGACCGACAACTCAACGCGCCCCTTCGATACCGAGGACATCAGGGCCAGGTCCGCGATTTGCTCTGACCGTCGCGTGTGCTACTCACTGTGGTGGCACCGATCGTCATCGTCAGAGTGTGGTTCTTGTACTGGACGTCGCCGCTTGGCCGGACCACACGCATCGACTGTGGGAACGAGGCGGTACACGGTGCTCGGCCCTGAGCCCGGTAATACGTGACGGCCGGCGAGAACCACCCGACGAAGTCGTTGCCCCACCGGTTGTGGGAGTCCACCCCCCAGGTACCGCCAGTGACACCTGTGAAGGGGGCAAAGGTCGATCCCGGGAAGTGGCACGTATCGGAACCCCCGCCCGGGTCAGCCTCGGTGACCGAGCACCCTTGGAATGACCGCGTCGTGGGAGTCAGCCGCTGTCGCCACTGGTGAACGGTTGCCATGTTTCCTGCCCCCCATCCCCTCGACGTCGTCGTCTCGCTTACGGGAAGCCCGTGGTTGCCGGGAGCGGCGACGTGCAGCGCTGCCCAGGTCGACGCGTCGCAGACTCCGGTGCCGAGGAGGGGAGGGACTCGGCTCGTTTGGAAGTTCCTCACTTCAGTCTGTGTCAGCGGGCCGAAACGGCCATTCACGGGTAGAGCGGAGCCGGTTGCGTTGAGGGCTTCCTGCAATTCGGGCACTGGGCACCCGACGTCTCCCTTGCTCGTGGTTGGCTGACGTTGAATGACATAGCGGGCGCCGCCGACCCAGCTCTGCTGCACGACATGGGCAAGTTCATGCCCTAAAAAGCGTCGGCCTTCAGCGGTGCTCTGTGGACGTGCACCGGCGCCGAGCACCACATCGTTTCCCACGGTGTAGGCAAGCGCACCGACGGATGCCGCTGATGTCGCTGCCTGCGGTCCGTGGTGGACGCGGACCTGACCGAAGTCGAAGTCGAACCTCGATTCGAAGAAGGCCCGATCGGCCGAGGAGAGGGGCGCCCCCTGTCCCATCGACGGCATAGAGCCGCTCACATGTGGGCTGCTGGTCCGGCCGATGGACTGGGTCGCCGGGGCTGCGATACCGGGTGAACCAAGCGGCACAGCCTCGTTGCCAGTGGTCGCCTGGTCGCCACCGTCCTCCAGCTCCAGTTCTCCGCTTGCCGGCGCGATGCCTTCATCTAAGTCCCGGGTGAGCGATTCCTCGATGCCGGGCGCTGCTGACTGACGTTGGCCGGCGCCGGCACAGCCACATCTGCTGCCGACGTCCTCGCCGTGAGCCTGGCCGACGGCGGCGGAGTCCGGCATCATCGCGACCACCGCTGCGATTCGATCAGCCTCCAACTCCTCGGGATCCCCGGGAGAGCTCACGGTGAGCTGTCCGGCGAATCCCGGTATTCGCTGCGTCTGGCGGTGAGAGTCCGGCGGTCGGGAGCCCTGCAGATCGCGTCGGACTCGCTGTGGCGCGTATTGCCTGCACATCCTCGTTCACGTCCTCATCTCTCGGTGGCGGCACCCTCTGGTGTTGGAAGACCTTCGCAACCCCGACGACCTGCGTTCTCGATCTCTCCGATCAAGTAGGTGAGTCTGCTCGGGACCAGCCCGTACCAGCAGAGACCGCATCGCCACCTATCACTACTCATGGGACAAGCCCTCGCCGTCTTGTTCAACGTTTCCCTCGCCCGAAACCCGGAAGGTGGAGTGAACGGCGAAGTCGACTCCACTGTCGGCCAAGAACTGCTGAGGGATGAGCAGCGTCCAGTCGCCCGTGAGTTTCTTCACTTCGAACTTCTCGGAGAAGCCTCCAGGATTCTGCCAGGTCCCGAGCGCCGCCAGGGCTGCGTTTGTGCTGCGCTGGGCAAGCGCAGGAAGGGAACCGAAGAACGAGACCTGGAAACCGTGCCTCCCCCTCTGCCACTTGTCGTTCTCCATGTAGGGGAATGAGTATCTGTCGGTGACGGTGTAGACCTTCCCGCCACTTCCATCTCCGGTGATCTCCAAGTCGAAGGTCCCCAGAGAGTTGCGCATGTCGGGAATCCCCCAGGCATAGGCTCGTTTGACCTCTTTGTACCTGCCCGGTCTCTTGTAGGCGCTTGCGATCTTCATCGCCCACTCGCGAGGCATGTCGAGCGCGTAAGGAGCACCTCGGCCGCTCATGTAGTGACGTAGCAGGTCCGCTGAGACGTCGTAGTTCAGATCTTCATAGCCGAACCAAGCGACTGCCCCGTTGACGAGGTCGGCCAGGCCGATGCCTGCCCAGCTGAGCCATCGCCACACGGCTCCCGGTGACGCCCCGGTGTCGCCCCGTTCGCCCTCGGTCTCACCGAACAGTGTCCAACGAGGCGAGTCACCGGCGTCCTCGGCTTGCCGGGACAGGTGGGCCTGCGATGAACCCCCGCCGTCCGCACTGGACACGCCGATTGGGAGGCCAGCGGTACGCGGAGGGGTTCTGGCCAGGGCATCCCCGGCAAGGCGGCGAGACCGGCCGGCATCCATCCCGTCTCGGCCCGACGTGCGCGAGAAATCCTCGGCAGCCGTGTTTGCGCCGAGCGCATCCGTGGCCGGCCGATCTGCCTCCAGGTCAGCGACATCGGACGGTGACGAGATCACCGAGTCCGTATGGGGCGTCGCGACATGCTGCTGCAGTGTGTGGACGAGCTCGTGGGCCAGGAGCCGGCCACCGGATCGGGTGTGTGGGCTGTACTCGTGGCGACCCATCACGATGTGCTGGCCGAGTGTGAAGGCACGAGCATCGATGGCGCGAGCGGACTCGGCAGCCTCCGCATCCGTGTGGACTCGGATCCGACTGAAGTCGTGACCGAGCGTCCGTCCCATCTGCTCCCTGACGGGGGCCTCCAGTGGCTGACCGGGGCTCTGCAGCACGCGCGCCACGATCGGCGGCGCCGCAGCTGGGCGAGCGGGGTGGCGGGCCCACCGTTGGATGGTCCCCCCGTCGTCGTGGTCGCAGGTGCCTGGGGGGCACTGCACGCCGCCGCAGCGTTGGATGTGCGGCCGTACGGACATCGGCCGGACGGGCGCGGTGGCCACTTGAGCCGATACGACAGATGGTCGCGCGGATGCCGTCACAGTCTGATCGCCTTCGTGAACCCACCGAGGTCGGTGAGCGGCCGGATGCTGGCGTCATCGGTGACGACGCCGTCCAGCTGCTGGTCGGCGGCCGTCCGTGCCTGGACGGCGGCGACGAGGTCGGTCGTCGGGATCAGCTCCAGCTCGACGCCCGCTTGCTGGAGCCCGTCGCGGGCGATGGCTGCCGCCTCGGCGTACCGCTCGTCGACGACCACCACGAGCCGACGGCCGTTGCCGTTGCCGTTGCGGAAGCCGAGAGCCGCAGCCCGCTCAGCGGCTCCCAGGTCCGGCTCCCGGCCGTGGAGCACACGGACACCTGCCGTGAGCCGGGCACGCATCTCGTCCCTGGGCAGGCTGAGGTCGATGGCGTCCCGGACGGTCTTCCGCCGCAGGAGCCCAGCTCGGGTTGGCACGACCACCAGGTCGGTCACCTCCGTCACCAGCCAGAACCACAGGGTGAAGTCCGCACCGTGCACGTGGTCGACGGTGGGCAGCTCGAGATCCGTGCGGTTGGCGCTGCCGGGCCGTCCGAGAGCCAGCCCGTTGACCACCCGGCGGTCACCGTCGGCGGAGTCGGCGACGGCCCGCCCGGTGAGGGTGAGGTGGCAGAGCACCCGGTCGCCACGGTCGAGCTCGGACATCTTGCCGAGCAGCCTCGGCAGGAAGTGGGCGCTCCCGTCGGTGGGTGTCCACGTGATCGCCGGGTCGTCGCCCACCTGGCCGAGCGCGACGTTCCCGGCGAGCGTGAGGGGTGTCGTGCCGATGACATCCGCGTCCCCGTCCGGGAACCACAAGTTCCGGTCCGAGTCTGAGAACGGGTAGGGCAGGTCGGCGGTGACCGTGAGGACCGGCTTGCCGTTGACCGTCGCCGGGAGCGGGCTGCCGTCGAGGACCACGCCGACGCCGAGGGTCAGGGTCTCGCCGGTGATCATCCCGTCGTTCAGCAGCGGCTGCGGGGGCTCCCCGAGGGTCACCACGTCCGTCACTCGCAGCCCGGGCCAGTCGTCCCGGCCCCGCTCGAGGCTGGCGGTGAAGGCCACCGTCGTGGGCTGCTCGACGGGCGCGTCGTCGGGCAGGAGCTCGGCGACGAGCGGTTGGACCTGCTCATCCGCCCCCAGCCGCCACCAGCAGGGAGCCACTCCGTCGGCGCCGGTCGTGAGGTCCACCGTCGTCGTCGCTGTGCCCAGGTCGGCGGTCTCCGCGGCGACTGCGCCGGAGGCGACCGTGAACCGCACCTCTGCGCCGGCCACGGGCCCACAGTCGGTGCGGACCAGCACCTCCGCGGGCAGCGGCAGGTCGCTGCCCGGCGCGCCGGACTGTCCGTTCCCGCCGACGACGGCGACCGACCGGGCGGTCACCAGCTGGTCGAGCGCGCCCTGCACGGTCGTCACATCGGTCAAGCCGCCACAGTCCCCGGCTTCGAACCAGACTCGGTCGGCGAGGCTCAGGCTGGCCGAGAAGCGGATCGGGCTGCCATGGGCCTTGCCGTCGGAGCCGACCAGGCTGGCGGTCACGCGCTGGCTCGGCCTCGCCGGATCGCCGACGGGGCGCCAGTAGCAGCTCGCCACGCCATCCGAATCCGTGGTGGCCGTGATCGCCCACGCCGTGGAGTCGGGCAGCTGCTCGGCCTCCTCGGCCAGGCGGCCATCGGCGTCTGCGGCCTCGAAGCGGACTGCCACCCCCGCCACGGGACGTGCCCCATCGGTCACCGACACCTCGAGCGGCTGCGGCAACGGCTGACCCGGCAGGGTCTCCTGCCCGTCGCCACCGGCGTACTCCATGTCCAGGAGGCCGCCGAGCGGCGGGAACAGGTTCCGGCAGTCGGCGCAGCGCGTCCACCTGCCGTCGACGCGATCCAGCAGCGCGAGCGGGGCGTAGTGGTGCTCGATCCCGACCGGGGGCCGGAAGAGCGGCTCTCCATCGTCGCGTGGCCACTCCACGTCGCCGGCGAGGGCGGGGTCCACCACCTCTCCGGTGAGGTTCGCCGACCGGGCCGGGATGAGCCAGTAGTCACCGGTGCGGAAGGAGCCCGCCTCGAACTGCACCTGGACGCCGTCCTCCAGGTCGGTCCACTGACCCGGATCTGTCGGCACCACCAACGTCACCGCGCCGTCGGAGTCCCACCGGCGTACCACAGGATCCGCGCCGAGGCTGTCCAGCGTGGGGGCCCCCTCGTCCCAGCCGCGCACGGTCAGCTTGGTCCCGGTGGCTTCTTCCAGCTGCACGAGGAGGCCCGGTTCGCCGCGTCGGGTGTGATCGGAGCTGATGGCCTCGACCCAGTCGTTCTTGGCGAAGCCGAGGTCCGTGTCCCGCCCCGGCGCCGCGATGATCAACGTGGGTCCCTGGATGTCGACCAGTCGGGCGGTGACCGACCCGTTCTCCCGCGACCAGACGAACGTCACGGCGCTGGACTCGTCGTCCGCCGCGGGGGAGTCGTAGGCCTTCTCGGCAGGGACGTCAGCCGGGGCGTCGGCAGCGTCCTCCACGTCCGGGGACGGGTAGCCGTAGTGGTCGTCGGTGAGAGCGCCGCCCTCCTGCCGCAGGGGAGGCGAGCCGTCGCGGATCTCCACCCGGTAGAGCTGGTTCTCCAGCCGGCGGTAGCCCGCGGTCGCCGGGACGACGCACGGCCCCTCGTCCGTCTGCGGCGCCTGTGCTCGAGCCCGCAGCTGCCCGGGCTCCCCGGTCCCCTCGGGGGGTGTCCACTCCTCATCGGGTGCCGGGCACGTCTCGCGGTCCTCCCTGCACAGACGCACCTGCCAGATCGTCCTGCTGCGGGTCGCCGTGTCCGGACCTCCGAGAGCCACCTCGCGGAGCTCGGGCCGCTCGAGGGCCGTCACGTGCTCGGCCCACACGTCGAGGTAGGCGACGTAGCGGCCGGCGTCGTCCGGAAGCTTCACACGGGGCAGATCCGGTTGGGCAACGAGCGGCACGTCCGCGTCGTTCTCGCACAGGATGCCGTCGACGTAGTACCGGCCCGCCGAGATCCTCAGGTCGGCTCCGGCGCACCCCGTCGTGACGTCCCCGGTCGAGCAGACGATCTCCATCCCCGCGCACCCGATCGGGGCGCCGTGCCGACCGATCGTGTCCCGGGTCGTCGTCCGGTCCAGGTGATCCTGGATCTCGGCCTGCTCGTTCCAGTCAGCGTCCAGCTGGACCCGCCCCTGCTGCATCAGGACGCTGCGGTAGTGGTTCCGCTCGCGGAACGTCCGCCGGGTGAAGTCGCCCTTCATCACTGCACCTCACGTTCTGAAGAAGAGCCCGGCTTCGAGCCCGAAGCGCAGGTAGGTGTCCAGCTGCGAGGTCAGGTTCGCCTTCCGTCGGTGCTGTCCGAGGAACCCGAACGCGCCCATCTCGCCCTCGTCCTCGGCGCCGGTCAGGATCTCGGGTGGGCAGTCGGCCGCCAACTGACCCAACGCGGGGTCCGCCGGCTGCACGGAGGTGAAGGTCGGCGCGATCCTCGAGGCGCCCGCCAGGTCCACGGGCTGGCACCGGTACCGGCGCGGTGACCGCGACTCCAGTGGCAGGTAGGAGAAGCGCAGGCAGCCCTGCTGGCGGACCTGGACGTCGACCAGGCCCCGCAGGATCGAGTCGCTGCCCGCGAGGCTCCGGGCGCGCGTGCGGCCCAGGATCGTGCAGGCCTGCACCTCCACGTGCGCCGAGGCCGCATCGACGGCGGGTGCGTCGAGCTCGCAGTCGGCGTGCACGATGCAGTCGGTCAGCCCCAGCCCCGGAACCCCCGTCAGCCGGACCTGGGCGCAGATCGTCCGCAGCAGGCGCACGGTCAGCCGAGGGTCGTCGGTGGCGTCGACCACGCCGCCGTCCGGCCCGTACTCCCGCTGGGCAGCGAGGAAGGTGCAGTTGGTGACGACGAGGCTGCCGAGGTTCCCCCGAGCGACGGTCAGCCCGCCCTCCACCGAGAAGCCGCTGAGCACGAACCCGCACGGGGACTCCTCGTCGCTGCCCGTGCCGGTGACGTGGATGCTGCCGATCAGGTGCGGCCACACCCGGCTTGCCACGAAGCTGCCGGGTCGACGGGCGCGCATCCCCGGCACGTCGGGGCTCTCGCGCTCCGGCCAGTAGGCGGCCACGAGGAGCAGCCGGTCACCGGCCTCCACCTCGATGCTGACGTCCTCGGTGTACGTGGCGCTGTCGGTCACCGCGATGATGCCGACCTGGCCGCCGGCCCGGCGTGGGCGGGCGTTCCACAGCCGCACTGCGTCCCCGATGGTGCGGACGATCCGACCGGGGACCGGCTCGAGGTCACGGCCGACGCCGACCTGCCAGCCTCCCTCGTGCTGCCAGGTCGCCTGGTCCGGCCACGGCCGCCCGGCGACGGTCAGGCCGTCAGCGAGGGTCGCCCGGCGCTCGTACGGTCCGGCGCCGAGGTCGCCCGGGAAGCCGTAGGCGTAGTCGACCAGCACCCGGCGCGGGGGAACGCCCGGCGGAAGGGTGAGGCGGCCGAGCACGGGGTCCACCGCGACGGTGCCCCCCGCGGCCGGCCGGCTCCAGGTGCTCAGGTCCGCGCAGATCAGCGAGCGCGGATCGACCGGTCGCCCGTCCACCTGGACCCGGAGGGCGGGTGTCGGCTCGGCGAAGAAGACCGGCGTCGCGTCCGGGTCCGTCCGCAGTGCCGTCAGCTCGTCGTGCAGGGCGCGTCGCCGGAGCTGCCCGGGCACGTCGACCTCCTCGGCGAGATGGGTCAGCGCCGGCTCGGTCCTGGGCCGGTTGAACAGCGGCACGTCCCGCCCGGCCGGGTCGAAGGTCCACTGCCCGAGGTCCTGGTCGACCGCCCGCGCGTCGGCGCCGGCGACGGCGTAGGCGCCAAGACGCCAGAGGTGGAGACCGACGTGCGGGATGCCGTGCCTGCCGCGTCCGGTGTCGATGTGCCGGACGTCGACCGTGTGCGCGGTCCGGTCGAACGGCGTGCCGATGAGCTCCAGCGGTGCGGAGTCGCGCAGATCCGGCGTCCGCACGTTCGCCGGCCGGATGTGGTCGAGGTGCTGCGTCGTGCCGAGCAGTTGGAAGTACTCGACCACGCGCGCGGGCCACCCGGTCGCGTCCCGGGCCACCTGCTCGAGCACCGCCGGGGTGCCCTTGCGCCGTCGGTAGGCGAGCGTGTTGGCGACCAGCGCACGCCGGCTGAGACCCCCGCCGACGACGGAGCTCAGTCCCTGCACGCCCAGCAGGTCGGCGATGTAGGGCACCACCCACTCGTCGCAGGTCTCGATGAACCAGTCGTCGTACATCCCGTCGACGTCGTCGACGAGCCGGCGCCACTCCTCCTCCACGATGCCGAGCAGCGCCTCCAGCGGTCCGCCCCGCTCGGTGTCCCGGATGCGGTGGATCGCCGGCAGCAGGTCGTACACGGGGGATCCGCCGGTCATGGTGACATCTCCTCCAGCTCGATCTCGGCCGCGTCGAGGAGCAGCAGCTGAGCCGGGCAGACCCGGTCCCGCGCGCCGGGACACGGGTAGAAGTGGGCGTCACGGGCGAGGAGCACCTCGTGGACGGTGGGCGCCTCGTGCGCCAGGTGCAGCGCGGTCAGGACGACGGCGACGACTCCTGGCACGGACTGGATCGACGTCACCACCTCCGCGGCGCTGACGGGCTGCCCGAACGAGCGCCGGTCGGCTCCGAAGGCCGCGCGCACGGCGGCCTCTACCGCAGCCTCGACGTCGGACCGGACCCGCGCCGGGTCGGTGAGCAGCGCCGCGGCCACCCGGAACGGCTGCAAGTCCACGCTGTCGATCCGCAGCCGGTCCGCGTCACCCCCGAAGCCCGTGATCGCGTCGCGCAGGTTGCCGACCGTCGTCGCGTCGACCGCCGATCCGTCGGCGGTTGCCACGGTCAGGTGCACGAGGAGGCTGGTCCGCACCCGCAGCGCCACCGCCCGCGCCTTCCCGATGCCGATGAAGGCACGCGCGAAGTCCTCGTGGTCCCGCACCGAGACGACCCGGTCGAGGGTCAGCACGGTGAGCGGCGCGTTGGCCCGGGCGTCGTCCAGGCCCTCCGGGGCCAACCCGCCGGCGGCCGGCAGCGGGTTGGTCACCGAGGCGATGCCCAGCGGGCGCTGCGGCAGCAGCGTCAGGGCGTCCGCCGCCACGTCGCCGTCCGGACCGATGCCGCTGCGGTACCGCGCGCGGACGTTCTCCTGGCCGGTCGGCAGCCGGGAACCTCGGACCCCGTCGCCGAAGAGGACGGTGGCCCGGGACTCGTCGTCGATGCGGACCACGTACACCTGGTCGTGGGGGCCGGCGAGGAACAGCGACGGCACCTCCGCCCACAGCACCCCGTCGACCCGGACCTCCAGCGTGCTGGCCACCCCGTTGGTCGTCGCCGCCGAGACGTGGGTCAGGTCGGGCTTGCGCAGCACGAAGGTCTGGTAGGTGGCCGTGCCGTCGCCGCTGCCCAGCACCTCGTCCTCCACCGTCTCCCCGTGGGTCGCGGGGACGACGTTGCCCAGGATGCGGACCGACTCCCGACGCAGCTCCGGCAGCGCCGGGGCGAACGTCGTCTCCACCCCCGGGCCTTCACTGACGGTCGCCCGACGGACGACGGGGAGATCGGCCTTCGTCGTGCCTCTCACGAGCACCGTGGCCCGCTCGATGAGTGGCGGCTGCCCGTCGACTTCCACGGCCTTACCCGCCGGGACCAGCTCCGGCAGGGGCTCTTCGGCGAGCCCGAGCGGTTCCGTCTGGGTGTGCACGACGGCCTGCCGTCGGTCGAAGGCGGCCAGGCCGTCCACCCGGTCCAACTCGACCCGTGTCGTCCGGGCCGTGATGCCGAAGTCCGCCCCCGCTGCAAGCTCGGCATCCTCGACCGTGTACACCGCCGGGGCCTGGCCGGGCTGGGTGAGCACCAGCCAGGAGCCCGGAGCCACGGCTGGATAGGCGGCGTCCAGGTCGATCACGGCGGGCTCGTTCGCGCCAGGGAGACCGAACCTCGGCCAGGTGACGAAGTCGCCCTGCCTGCCGGGAAGGGCGTAGCGCCGACGGATGATCGTGGGCATGCTGCGCCAGTCGGCGGCGTTCTGGCCGAAGATCGAGGCTCGTAGCCGGAAGGCATGCACCACGGTCGTGGCCTGGCCGGCCGGGGCTTCGTCGAGGGGCTCGTCCCAGGAGACGAGGGTCGTCGACGGCTGGTCCGGACGAGCCGAGGGCTGTGGGTCGACCGCCCGCAGGACCCGGAACTCGCGGCACCTGTCGGCTACCGGAGCATCGGCCACCTCCCGGACGACGAGGACGGCGTCACCGGGTCGAAGGCCGGTCGTCACGCCGGCGAGGTACAGGCTCTTCTGTCCGGCGCGGACCCCCTGTGGTTGCCGCAGAGGCAGCCCCACCTCGTTCAGCTCGACCAGCGCGGGCAGCGCCCCGGAGGTCTCGAACGTCTGTGACCGCTGGCCCTGCCCGGGGACGCTGAGCACCTTGGTGCGCTCGGGCACGACCGCGCTGGTCGGGGCGCCCGGCGCGGCGTCGACGGTGAACACGAGGTCCGTCGTCGCCGCGACGCCCGGGCGCAGCTCGTAGCCGATGGCCCGGGCGAGCTCGAGCACCGAGCGGCGCTCGGTCGCCGTACGGAGGAACCCCTCGTTGACGATGCGTTCCTGGTAGAAGGTGACCACGTCCGCGACCGTGGCCCAGGCGTCCAGCAGCGCCACCGACGGGTCCTCCGGGTCGCGCGTGGTCAACGTCGGCAGGACGGTCGCGAGCCGCGCCAGCATGCGTCGCAGCACCGTCACCTGGGTGCCGCTGCGGTAGGCCAGCGCCGAGAGCCCCGAGCGGTTGGTGAGCGCACTGTCGACCGGGGCCGCGCCGCAGCAACCGCAGTCGTCGGAGGTCGTTCCGCTCATGGTCACAGCCCCCCCACCATGACGAACTCGATCCGGCCGTTCTCCGGCTCGTTGGGATCGCTGTCGCACCGGGCGATCTCGAGCCGGTCCATCGAGATGCGGCCCGACGTCCGCTCGCCCGCCGCCGGCCGACCCCAGCGCCGGAACCGGTTGGGACTGCCCGGTCCCTCCTCGGTCTCCACCCAGCGGACCCCGTCGACGGACATCACGGCTGCCACGACCTCGCTCAGGAAGACCGGCTGGCCGAAGGTGAAGTTGTCCGGGTGGAAGAAGCCGCGGCCGCCGCCGGGCAGGTCACCCGCGGAGAAGCGGTCGACCAGAGCACGTCTCACGCCGGCGCGGAAGTGCCCCTCCACCACGCAGACGGTGAGCACGATGTCCAGCGACACCGCGACCGGGGCGTCCACCGCCACGTCAAGCCCCGCCATTCGGAACGGCTCGAGGAACGCGGCCAGCTCGCTCCGGAAGCCGGGGTCCACCGGGTCGCCGCGACGCCGGTCCACGGTCACGAACTCGGTGTACCAGGACCCCGTCCAGCGCCGGGTGGCCGCAGCCCGCTGGACCTGCGGGTGCCGCCCGGCGACGGTTCCGTAGTCGGCGTCGGTGACCGCGCGCTGCTGCACCCGGAAGGCCTGCGGCGCCCACTGCCGCACCTGCTCCACCGGCTCCGGGTCCTCCCCGCCCTGGGCCGGCAGCGGGTTGCGCACCCACAGGCCCGGCACCTGCGTGGCGAGCACGGTGAGGACGTCAGGGCCGACGTTCCCGGCCCGGCCACCGCCGACCCGGTAGCTGACGCGGAAGCTGTCGCCCGACAGCGGTCGCCGGCCGAGGACGTCGTCGCCGAAACGCAGGTGCGCCCGGCCGTCGTCCTCCATCTCGACCACGAACTCCGGCTCGAAGCGGTCGCTGCCCAGCAGGTCCGGGCGCACCGTCCAGTCGTCCCTGCCATCGCTGAGCCGGACGACCTGGGGCACAGCCTCCTCGGGACGCGCGAGGAGAGCGTCGACGGCCGGAGCCGCGCGGGCCCGGTCGTGGTCGTACGGGACCGCGTGCGCCAGTCCCGGCTGGTCGACCGTGGGGCGGTAGTCCCCGCGGTCGGGGACCTGCTCCGGGACCAGGGGCTCGGGCCCGACGAGGCGTCCGTGCTCGACGAGGACGACGTTGCCCCTGGCCACCGACGCGCCGAGCGGCTCCTCGCAGCGGCCACGCGGGAACAGCCGCAGGCACAGCGGGAACGGCAGTTCGTCCTCGGCCCGCCAGGCCACGTCCACCAGGTCCGCGCCGGTGAGGGGGTCGCGACGGTCACGCGGGTCCGCCACGAGCCGCACGGCCCACCGGTGCGACCTGTCAGCGCCGGCCGCAGCGCCGTCGCCGTCGAGCACCTCTTCGAGGAGCAGCACGTCCCCCGCGTGGAGGTCCAGCTCGGAGCAGGTGCCGCGCAGGGTCGCCCGCGTGGCCCCGCGCGGCAGGCAGCTGTCCGGCTCGCCCCAGGTGTAGAAGTCGATCGCCGACCGGGAGGCCCGCACCGTGAGGTCGTGCAGGGTGTGGAAGACGACGGACCCGTCGGCGGCGTGCACCTCGGTGCCTCTGACGAGGGTGGTGCCGTCCGCGGCCTCGTCCGCCTCCACCACCAGCCACGTCCGGGACGCCGCGCCGTTGTGCATCCGGTAGTCGAGCAGCCGCGCGTGCCGCGCCACCGACACCCGCCGCCGGGCGGTGCCCAGGTAGGCCTCGGCGGAGACCGCGTCCTGGGCGTACGCGAGGTGGTCCCCGAGGTAGGCGAACAGCTCGACGAGCGTCACACCAAGATCGGCGACGTTGCGGTCGGCCCAGCGCGGGAGCACGAGGGAGAGCCGGTCGAGCAGCAGCTGGCGCAGTCCGGTGAAGTCGCGGTTGAGGTAGTCGATCGTCGGCTCCGGCAGCCGCTCGGGCGGGCACGGAGCCGGGACCGGGCAGTCGAAGTCGGTCGGACAGTCGACCTTGAAACCGAAGTCGGCGGCGGCCAGCCGCGGATCGAACTCGTACCGGTCCGGCTCGACCACCACGAGCCGGTACCCGGAGAAGTCACCCGACGAGCTCGTCCGCACCACCAGCAGGGTCTCTGGGTCCGGCAGCGCGCAGAAGGCCTCGGCGTCCTGGGCGGTCACCAGGCCCGTGTCCCGCGCGGCTGCCAGGCCGCTGGCGACGACCGCCCACTGCACCCGGACCGGGTTGACCGCCGGGTCCGCCCGAACGCCGCCCTGCACCTCGAGATCAGCGGAGCCGAGATCGGCGGGCACCGGGAGAAGGCAGCGGACGAGGAGCGTGCGTTGCGCGGGGACGTCCGGCGGGTGCCCCGCGTCCACCTCGAGGTGGTCGATGCCGTTGAGCCACCCGCCCCCGCGGGTCTCGTCGAGCCGGGGCCCGGCCTTCGCGTACCGGTGCTCGTGCATCCCGGTCACACCCGCCTCGTGAGGACCACGGTCTGCGGCTGCGGCGAGGGGAGGACCCGGTAGCGGACAGCCACCTGGAGCGTGGCGTCCGCGGTCGTGACCTCGACCGCCTGCACCTCGACCACGTCGGCCAGCCACTGCTGCAGGGCGCTCTGGACGAGGAACTCCGTCGCCGTCGCCACCTCCGCTCCGTTCGGCTCGAAGACGAGCCGGAGCACACCGCTGCCGAACGTCGGACGGTTCACCCGCTCCCCGGGGGCGGTGAAGAGGACCTGCTCCACGAGGTCCCGGACATGGTCGTCGGAGGTGGTCCCCGCGGTGCGGCCGCCGTCGTCCACGCGGAACGGGAAGTCGAGGTGCATGTCAGGTCCCCCTGACCCGCAGCTGGGTGACCACCACGGTCAGCGGCGTGCCGGTCGGCACGCACACCGCCTGGCTGTCCTGCAGCACGGCGGGCACGCCGCCGACCAGGACGCGGGTCGCGGCCACGACCCACTGGGCGGTCACGCACGGGCCGTTGCCGCCCGGGGGGACGAACGGGCAGCCCGCCACCACGTAGGGCACCGGCTGCGTGGCGACGGGCTGGCCGCTCACCAGGACCCGCGGGGCGGGCGACGTCGGCTGTGCCTGGCCACCGTGGGCGCAGAGCACCGTCGCGCCGAGGTGCACCATCAGGCCCGGCATCACAGCACCTCGAGCGCGCCGTTGTTGAGCGACACCGAGACCGGGCTCAGCTTGACGCTCGCGGAACCGTTCGACAGCAAGATGCCCGAGGAGTCCAGGGCGATCTTCAGCGCGGTCGCCACCACGGGCGGGGACACCTCGACCGTGACCCCGCCAGACCCCGGCAGGTCGTTCACGGTCAGGGTCAGGCCGTCGGTCTTGAACACCTTCGTCTGCGCGACGGCCGGCGTCACCGGCGCCTGACCGGGCTCCCAGAAGCACCCGGCCCAGATCGGGTGGTCCGGGTTGCCGGCCTCGAACTCGACCCACACGTTCGCGCCGTTCGGCGGGATGGCGAAGAAGCCGACGCCGTCGCCGGCGTACGGGACGCTCGGCATGGCCCAGCTGGACCGGCCGGGCCCGAGGACGTCCGGGCAGCTCACCTGCACCCGGCCCTGCTGGTAGGGGTCGGTGTTGCTGACCACCTTGCCCCGGTGCTTGCCGAAGTACTGCCTCATGGCGCCACCACCGCCGTCGTCGAGCCGACGCCCTCCCGGGTCAGGGTGAAGGCCTGGGTGTACTCGCCGCGCTGGATGGTGTGGGTGACCCGCTGCACGTAGTAGAGCCCGTCGTGCTGCCAACCGGCCCCGCGCAGTCCCACCAGGCCGCGGGCGGTGAGGACGTCCCCGTAGCGCAGGGCGTCCAGGCTCCCGGTCGCGGTCAGCGAGTCGGTGGATGCCTCTGCCATCCCCTGCGCCCGGGCCAGCGCCTGGGCCGTGCTGAGGCCGCTGTCCCGGAAGACCGTCGTACGCACGTTCGGCAGGTTGACCAGCCAGTCCGGCAGCGCCGCGAGCGGCGGGCGCAGGCTGCCCGCGCTGCGGACGGGCATCGCGCGGTTCGTCAGCCGGTCCTGGATCTCGCCGACGACCTGGGTCGGTGCGAGCCCGTCCGCGCGGAAGGTGATCTGCTGCACGTTGGTCTCCGCGCCGAGGTCGACCGACAGGGCGCGCTGCGGCCGTCCGGTGCGCACGGGCGGCCCCCAGTAGGCCGTGTTCGTCATGGGCGCGGGTCCGGCGACGACGAAGAAGACGAAGCCGAAGCGGCGGGCCATCTCGGTCAGGTGCCCCAGGTCGGTGCCCTGCTGCACGGGGATCCGTTCGACGGGGACGGGCGGGTCCAGCGACGGTGGCGGCACGACCTGCGGGACGAGGCCCAGGGACGGGTACGAGAGGATGATCCGGGTCGCGATCGCGGTCTCGTCCTGCGCCGGGTGCTCGACCGTCTTCTCCTCCAGGTCCATGAGCACGCTGACGTCCTCGCCGGTGACCGTCAGCCGTGTGGCTCCGGGGGTCGAGCCCGGCGTCACCTCGCGGTGGGTGATGACGCCGTCCATCAGGACCCTCGGGGTCCCCGCGAACGTGACCACCAGGACGACTCGGTGGAACGGGCGGAGGAGGGGCAGCCGCAGCAGCGGGAAGTCCAGCAGGTCGGCCGGCCCGGTGCGCCCAGCGGCGAGCACGAGCTGGAAGCCGGAGCGGGCGGTGTCCGACGTGGTGACCTCGACCCGTTCCAGCGCGTCCACCAGCAGCGGAGGCGCGGGTACCGCCAGCTGGGGCCCGGTCAGCAGGGTCAGGGTCGTGTTGAGCACCGCCATCGCGTCCTCCCCTCACACCTGGGGGACCGGGATGCGCAGGAGCTCGCCGATGCGATCCGCAGCGGTGAGCTCGTCGGGGTGGATGACGAGGCCGGCGTCGCAGATGCGCCAGAACTGCGTGGGGTCGCCGAGGTACCTGGCCGTCACCACGTCCAGGCGGTCGCCGCGGGTGACGGGGTGCTCGGCCAGCGTCGCCAGGGTCGAGGGCTGCGGCGGGAAGCGTCGGCCCAGGTAGCGCACCGTGCGGGATCCACCGACACCGTCCGGCACCGTCGTGGTGGCGATCGGCATGAGGGCGTACCGACTCGTCGGATCGACCACGTCACACCCCCAACGGCAGCGAGCCGGCGGCGCCGGTCCCCACGGTGGCGACCGCCGAGGCGCTCGCGATCGTCGCCATGACCTCCTTGGCCACCTGGTGGGCCAGGAAGACGTGGTAGCCGGGATTGGTCACGTCCAGGTCGCTGTAGGAGAGCACCCGCAGGCCGAGCGACACCCGGGCCCGGATCGGGTTGAGCCCGGGGTCGTACGCCTGCTCGGTGATCGAGAACTGGGTGAGCCGTACCGGCAGCACCCGCTTGATCCCCCAGACGAGCAGGGTCAGCGGCGCCTCGGCCGGCACCAGCTCGATCGACCCGGCCAGGGCCAGTGCGGTGTTCGCGATGACGACCGAGCTCTTCGGGTAGAGCAGCATCTCGAGCGACGACAGCTGCGGGTAGATGCCGAGTTCCGAGGCGAGTGGGTCACCGCTGTCCAACTGATCGGCCGCATCCACCTCGATCGCCAGCGAGATGTTCTCGATGGGTGCCCCGGTGAGGCGCAGGGCCTCGCTGCGCGCTCCCCCGGAGAGCCCGCCGCCGGTGGCCGCCCTGGCCTGCAACGTGCGGGTCATCTCATCGGGGTTGTACTGGAAGAGCACGACGCTGGCGAGCGGGTTCGCCGGGTCCAGCCCGATGAGGGCACCCCGAGCGGTACGGGGTGACCCCGCGAAACCCGTCACCGAAGAACTCCTGGCAGCGCCTGCATGCCCAACAGGCTGGCCGTCCAGCGTCACTGCTCCGTCACGTGCAGCGGGATGCGCACGAGTGACGGCCGGGTGACAGACGCCCTGCAGGATCGCCACGCACCCCGGAGAGGGAGGACCCATGAACATCCCCACCGAGCCCAGCGACCCTGGCGACTACCGGCCGGAGGACCCTCCGCCGCCGGATCCGAACTGCGGTGGCGACATGCTGGACGACTACACATGTGCGGCCAAGGGGATCGAGGCTCAGGCCGCGTACAACGCTGCCCATCTCCAGGCGCTCGACACAGCCCGGACCCAGTACAAGGGCATCCGGAAGGCGTACGGCGCGGCATGGGATGCGGCCGCGCCGCTGGCCAAGGAGGCCGGGAAGCAGCTCGGCAAGCTGATCGAGCAGCTGCAGTGCCTCATCGACCACTCCGGGACGGTCCGGAAGCTTGACCGTGCGTTCGACCGCGTCGAGGACCGCCTCGAGCGCTGCGGCGATCAGAGCGGCTGTTACTGCGACACGGACTGCGACTTCGACGACCAGCTCACGGATTGCCCACCCCAGGAGCTCGCGGCACGGATCGCCGACATCGAGTGGCGGACCAAGGAGGCGGAGGCCTGCTTCGCCGACCTCATCCAGGAGCCGACCAAGTTGACCGAGCGCGTCACGGCCGTCCAGGCCGAGATCGCCGACATCGCCACGAAGACCAGTGGCAACCCGGAGACGACGGACTTCCGCCGGCTGTACGCTGCCGCTCTCGTGGCGCGCCGGCACTCGTCGGCCGTCCGGCGGGGGTTCGTCGATGTGAACGCCTACGTCGACTGCATCTGCGAGGTCCTCGCGTGCATGTTGAAGGGGCACGCGGCCATCGCCGAGCTCAAGCGACGAGAGGCAGTGGCCAAGTGCCACGAGGACGCCGGCGTGGCCGCCTGCACGCTGCTGCGTACCAACACGGTCGACGAGGTCATGGCCGAGTACCTGAGGCTCCAGGACGAGTACGGCCCGGACGACGGCGGAGGGCCGGGGGAGTACGTCGACCAGCGACCGGCGCCGTACGGCGACCAGCCGGCCGAGCAGGACGGGGACGAGCGGCCGGAACCGTACGGGGACCGAGGCGGGAGTGACCGGTACGGCGGGGACCGGGAACGGGACCGGTACCGCCGACCGGACGAACGCGACCACGGGAAGGACGACCGGTACCGCGACGAGGACCGGAACCGGTACGGCGACCGCCCTCGTGCGACCGGGGCTGCGCCGCGCTGACGGCGCCGCACGGGTTCCAGCGGTGCGGCAGCCACCAGGTCCGCTCGATCGGTATCAACCGGGCCGCGCGGCCCTCACGTAGCCCGGGAGGTGCTGCATGCACACAGCACCCAGGCACCGGGGAGACGACCCGTGGACGTCGGACCGGCGCGTGTGGCTCTGCTCAGGGGGTTCGGGCTGGGCCTGCGGGACGAGGCGGTGGTCGACCTGCCGCGCGGGGTGCAGCGCCTGGTCGCCCTACCTGGGCCTGGCGCACCGCCCGGCGCCCGCCGCTGTCGCCGGTCAGCGGTGGCCCGACGTGCGCGAGGATCAGGCGCACGGCAGCCTGCGCTCGGCCAGCGGTGCCGCGGTGGCCACCTGGCAGTGGCGACTGGTTCAGGCGCTGGGCCGGACCTTCGCGGTCTACGAGGCGTTCGGACCCGCGACCGAGCAGGCGACGCGTGACTTCCAGTCCGCCCAAGAAGTGGCCGTCGACGGCATCGTCGGTCCGAACACCCGCGCGGCGATGGTGCGCCGCCCTGGGCCTGTGATGCAGCCACGTCGAGGGACGCAGGCGATGGCGCCGGTGACGCCGCGCCACCCCCGGCCACGAGTGACCGAGGGCAGGTGATCACCCTGGAACCCGCGGAGGCGCCCGACCCGCGAGCAGGACTGCTCGACACCATCCGGGCCAGACGAGTCGGCATCGAGACCTACGTCCGGAGGAAGGCTCCGGTGAGCAGGCGGCTGTCGACCGTGAGCATCGTCAGCAGTGCCGTCATCGCCGCGCTGACCGCGGGCCCTGCCCTGGGCGGCCCCAGCTTCGCGGAGAGGGTCCAGCAGGGGCTGTCGCTCGACGCATCGCGGACGGTGTGGCAGGGGCTGTGCTTCGCCGCGCTGGTGGTGTCGATGACGGCGGCCGTGTCGGCGCACCTGGAGAAGACGAGTGACCTGAGAGCGCGGGTGGGCGCCGCAGAGGCGGCAGGGGTGATGCTCGCTGGGTTGCAGGCGCGGCTTGAGTACGGCGGGCTCGCCATCCAGGAGGCTGCACAGGAGTACCGGGACATCCTGGCCGGCATTCCCTTCGTCCCGGAGGCGCAGGGTGGGACCACGTCGGCCTCCGGACGCCGCGAGCCCCGCCTGGCGTTGCAGCTGACGGTCGTCGTCCTGGCAGCGCTCCTGCTGGCTGTCACCTTTGTGGGACTAGTCCGAGGCGGCGTGGCTGTCGAGCCGGGCGGCGAGGACGCGGGCACTCCGCCGACTGCGTCGGAGGTGCCGACGCCCACACCGGCGCCGTCGCCCGGCTCGACCTCGGCGACGCCCACTCCCTCGCCACCCGCGAACGCCACGCAGGGCGTCTTCGGAGGTGACACGCTGGACGGTAGTGCCAGCCTGGCCATCGTCATCGACGCGGACCGGGCCATCGCGTACGTCTGCGACGGGCGGCAGTTGGAGGCCTGGTTGCAGGGGTCCTTCGTCGACGGCCGGCTGGACCTGAGCTCGCCGAGCGGGGCGAGCCTGACGGGCGATCTCGGGGACGGCGCCATCTCCGGCGAACTCCGGACCCCCACGTTCGACACACCGTTCACGGCCACGGTGGCCACCGAACCCGCCGGGGTGTACGAGGCGAGGATCCAGGTCAACGGCACCCCGGCCCGGATCGGCTGGGCCGTCCTGCCGGACGGCAGCCAGGTCGGCGTCATCGCCGTCGGTGACACGCGCAGTACAGCGCCCGACCTGGACCTGACCGACCTCACCTTCACGCACAACGGCAGCCGGTTCACGGCCCGGAAGCTTGGACCGTGACGCCCGGGTCGGCCGGCCGCGCCGAGAGGTCGTCGCGAGCGAGGCAGTCAGGCGCAGGCTCGAGGACCCCCGGGGTCGAGTTGGGACGCGGGGGAGAGGAGGAGGCCGCGGGCGGGCGAGCCGGACAGGAGTGGTGCGGCCACGACCTCGGTGGTCCGCTGCCGCTTCCAGGCGGGCAGCGCGGTCACCGGGGACCGTGCGCCGGGCCGTAGTCCTCCGGCAGCGCGATGCGGTGGACGAGCCGCGCGCTGGACCGGAGCCAGCGCTCGTCGTGCCACGTCGATCCGAGTCACTGAGCTGCAGGAACACCGGGTGAGTGTGTGTCCGAGGGGGGACTTGAACTCCTAGCCAAGGCTAAGCATCTAGATGCGCCCTACTGCCCTGAGCTGCGCTTTCGTGAGTTCGGGGGAGTGCGGTTGGACCTCAGGAGGCATCCTGATACCGCCAAATACGCCGTCATCGGTATCACGGTGGGTATCACGAGCAGGCTCCGCCAGGGGTGGGATTTGGGCGGGGGCAGGCTTCCCCATGCCAGCATGCCGCTGTACCGATCGCGGAAGAGCGGCCGCGGGCCGTCGGGTGTCTCGCCGTCAGGGCTGAGGCGAGCGGACCGGCCGAGGGCCTCCAGTCGGGACGCGTGCCTACCGGTCGCCGGAGCCGGCGTCGGGGACTCCAGGACCTTCATCGACGCTGACGCCCAGAGCGGCCAGCAGGGGCAGGCGGGGGATCAGCACGCGCCTGCCGAGGCGGAGTGCCGGCAGCTCGCCGTTCTCGATGGCACGGCTCACCGTTCGCACGTCGACACCGAAGACCGAGGCGGCCTGCGCGACCGTCACGACCGCGGCTCGGCTGATCCGTAGGTCGTCGAGATCCACGGCAGCTCCTGGGTGCGTGCGTCGAAGTCGCCGGCTCACGGCGACGAGCGAGAGTCACCGAGGGTGGGGGACAGGTCTGCAGGGCACCTCCGGTCGCCGGCGCTCTCCAGCGCCGGTCCGCCCGTGGTGCTGCGCCCCCGTCCCTGCTCATCCTCCAGTTGCCCAGGAGAGCTACTGAAGAAGCGCACGAGGACTCACGTCAGCGCAGGTCGGGAGCACCACGGAGGCGCTGTAGGTGCCGGTATGCCTCCAGTAGCGACCCGAGCTCGACGGACAGTGCGCCGAGGTCACGGTCGTAAACGCGGCCGTCATGGAGCTGCCTGGTGAGCTCGCGGAGGATCTGGGGCCAGGCCTGTCGGCTCGGTGAGAAATCGGTCGGAACCTCGACCCGCCGCTCGACGACCTGAAGAGCTGCGCGGCCGGACGCTGCGGCCCGTGTCTGCTCCCACGCCCGGTGGCGACAGGTGGCCGAGCACCACTTCGGGATCGGTCCTCGCGATCGCGGCTGGATCACACCGCCGCACCAGGCGCAGGACGAGGCGGCTGCCCGTCGGGCATCGCCACTCGCCGCCCCGTTAGCGGACCAGGTGCGCCGGGCCGGGATCTCCTTGGCGTCCGCCTGTGCAGCGCGCTCCCGACGCTGACGCTCGCGCTCCTGACGGCGCGCCCGGTAGCTGGCGCTGCTCCCTCTCCCCATGTCCCCAGCGTCCGAGGCGACCTGCAGGAATCCCGTCACAACGAGTTCCGGGACGCCGAATGCATGAGGTGTGTGGCACATGATCTTGGTGCATCTCCAGTAGCGACCAACCCCAAGCAGCGCGGGCGGACCGCCGTCAGCAGCCGGTCGACGGCAGGCACTGTGATCTCCCGGAGGCGCAGCCGGCCAACGCCGGGCAGGACGTAGTTGTTCAGCGCAAAGCGATAGAGCCGTTCGGTGCCGGTGGCCAGGTCGCTGTCGTCGATCTCGGCCAGCCACTCCGCCGCAACGGTGGCCAGCGGGCTGTCGGCGGTCCGCCCCTCGTCGACGGAGCCGTCGCGGTCACGCAGGGCGGCGCGGAGACGGCGTTCGGCTTCGGCGCGGGTGCGTCCGTACCGGGTGACCAAGCGGCGATGACCATCGAAGTCGCGAAAGCTGGCTCGCGGTTCAGTCTTCAGTGAGCCCGGCGTCGCGCGCCAGCAGTACCGCCTGGGCTCGGTCCGCAACACAAAGCTTCGTGAAGACGTTCGACAGATGGTTGCGCACGGTCTTGGGTGAGAGGCCGAGTTGACTGGCGATGTCCTGCGTGGGTCGGCCGGTGGACAGCAGACGCAGAACCTGGCGCTCGCGGTCGGTCAGTTCAGGGAGTACGGCGCGGTGAGGCTGCGGGTGGGAGAAGTGCGCAAGGACACGGTCGGCCACCTGAGCGCCGAACACCGCCTCGCCGCGGGCGACGGCCCGGATTGCCTCGACCAACTCGGCCTGATGCGCGCCCTTGAGCACATAGCCGCGGGCACCGGCGCGGAGTACGGCGAACACGGACGCGTCGTCCTCCAGCATGGTGAGGACGAGCACCGCCGTGGCGGGATGCTGGCCTGTGATGCGTCGAGTGGCGGTGGCTCCATCGAGGCCGGGCAGGTGCAGGTCCATCAGCACCACGTCAGGTGTCAGTCGTCGCACCTCGGACAGAGCCTCCTCGGCCGAAGCCGCCGTTCCCACGACCTCGAGGTCTCGGTGGAACGACAGCAGTTCACGTAGTCCCTCGGTGAAGAGGGCGTGGTCGTCGACGAGCAGCAGGCTGACTCTGCTCATGTCGGGACACCCGGAAGCCACGCGCGGACCTCGGTGCCGCACCGGTCGGCAGGGCCGATGGCCACCCATCCGCCAAGTGCGGCAGCGCGCTCGCGCATCGACTGCGTGCCCACACCCGTCGGCACCAGTTCCGGGATGCCCCGGCCGTCATCAGTGACGCTGAGCCGCAGTCCGTCCTGCCTGCGCAGGACCAGGCGGCAGTGCTGGCCGCGGGAGTGGCGAGCGGCGTTGAGCACGGCCTCGACGGCGATGCGGTAGGCCGCGACCTCGACGGCCGCGGTGAGCGGCCCGAGTTCGTCCGAGTCGAGTTCGACGCTCAGCCCGGCCGGCTCGGCAACCTCCGAGGCGTAGCGCCGCAGCGCCTCCGCGAGCCCACACTCGTCCAGCGCCGGCGGACGGAGACCGGAAACGATGTGCCGCAGGCTGCCGAGCATGGCGTCGGCCTGCCCCCGCAGGCGGTCGAAGACCGCGGCGAGGCTGGTCTCGGCCGGTGTGCCCGCGGCGAGGTTCTGGGCTGCGTCCAAGCCCATGGCCAGGATCGCGAGCTTCGGGCCGAGGCCGTCGTGGAGGTCGCGACGCAGTCTGCGGCGTTCCTCCTCAACGGCCGCGAGGAGCTCCGCACGAGACTGACGGACCGCTCTGCTGAGACTCGCTGAATGCAGGCCGGCCGCCACGGGCACGGCGACGACGACCAACGCCCGCCGCTCGGCGGTGCTCACCGGTCGAGGCGCGGTCAGCGCGCCCAGCCGGATTCCATGGTGCGACAGCGGAAGCGTCACTCCTGGCTCGGCGGCGGGGTCGTCGGGGAAGTCGGGCAGCACGACCCGGACGCCGGGCAGCCGTAGCGCGTCAGTGACCGCCTGGGCGGCTGCTTCGGGGATGAGGTCTGGGTCCCTCACGGTCGCCAGTCGCTGCTCGACCAGCTCGGCGGCGCGCTTTGGGTCGCCGGCCAGTCCGAGCACCGAGCGCTGGACGTGGCCGACGACCCGAGTTCGGACGGATCCGGCCGCGGTGGCGGTGATCGCGGCGGCTGCCGCCACAGCGACGCGCGAATGACCTCCGATCAGGAGACCGACGACGGCCGCGACGACGACGAACAACAGCGCCAGACCCGCGACCGTCGCGGCGTACGCGAGGGTGCGCGCGACGAGGAGATCCAGTTCGTACAGCCGATACCGGGTCACAGCGAGCCAAAGGCCAGCAGGCATTCCGAGGGCCGCGACGAGAGCTCCTACGAGGGCGACACCTTCGCCACCGACCCCGACCGCGTGGACCGCCAGGGCCAGCGCGATCGCCACCGCCAAGGGAGTCCCGGCCGCGGCCAGGGCGAGCCGGTCGGAGCGGCGTCCCCGTCGCCACCGGCGCCCCAGCGTGAGGAGCGCCAGCACCGCGGCCACGAGCAGCAGGAGGGCTGTCCCACTCAGCAGCACCGGCTGGAGTGAGCGGAGCGCCGGGACGCCCAGGGGATTGGCCGGGCCCGGCGTGTCGCTGAGCCCGGCGAGTGGCCCGGGCATGAACGCCGAAGCGAGAGCGACCAGCGTGACCCCGGCGATGCCCGCTCGGAGGCCCCACGTTCCGAGGTGGCCGAGCTCGCGACCATCTGGGAACACGAGCGCCATGAGAGGCAACAGCGGAGGACCGAACGCCCACAGCACCGCGGCGACCCAGGCGCCCCAGACAGCTGCAGGAGCGGACGGCTGGTTCTCCGCGACGTGCCCCGCCGCGCCGGCCACAGCCGTTGCCGCACTCGAGCCCAGCAGCAGCCAACCCACCGGCACCCCGACCCGGGCTGCCAACACCGCGCCCACCGTCGCCGGCGTGAGGACGACGAGCGCGATGACGGCGGCATGCCAGACGGGTTCGGCGGAGGCGATGCTCGCCGTCCACAGCGCCCCGGCCACCACGACGACCAGCCATCCCGCCCCGGCCAGCAGCGACCGGGCGCGCCAGCGCGTGGCCTGGACGTCTGTGTCGATCTCGGTGACAGCGATGACGATCACCTCAGTGGCAGTCTGGCACCGGACGCAGTCAGCCGGTCGGCAGCTCGGTGTCGTGAACGGCCGCCGGCCGACCCGCGCGCAACGGGCGATCGTCCTGCCGTGATCGGCGGATCAGCAGGACCGCCACAACGATCAGCCAGACCCACGTCAACGGCAGAGCGACGGGCCCGATGACCGAAGCGGGCACGAGGATCACGCCGACCACCAGCGTCACCAGCCCGAGCCACCCCGGCAGCAGTGCCGGCGCGGCGCTGCGCCTCGTGGCCGTCGCCGCGGCGACGAGAGCCACTCCCACAGCCGCCGTCCCCGCGGCCTGAGCGAGGTGCGCGGCCTCGCCGAACGCGTTGTACACCGACAGGGGCATGTCGTGCGCCTCGGCAGGAGCCGCTGCGGTGGCCAGGCTGGCACCGGCCCAGGACGCTGCCTGACCGGCGACGACCGCGGCTAGGAACAGGTCCCGAGCGCCACCGGCCGGCAGCAGCCTGCGCACCCCCACGGCGAAGACCAGCCAGGCGAGTCCGGACAGGACGAACAGGAACCATGCGACGAGCAACCGGCCGCCGGCGCGCTCCAGGTAGTCCGCCAACTCGGCCTGCGTCGTCACGTCCTCGATGCGGGCAACGACCAACGCACCGAGCGATGTCCCCAGCGTAACCAGCGCTGCACCGGCCGGGATCCGCCTGCCGCTGTCGTCGACTCTTCTTCCATCACCGGGTACGGACACCTCGACACCTCCATCGAACGATGAGGGATCGAGCCTGTCGGCCGAAGCGTCCCGTCCGCATGGGCCCACGTCCCGCACTCCCCGGGTCATCGCCCGACACACTGGGCGCCACGTGACCCCGTGACCGGCCCATGGCGGGTGCACCAGTGGCCCACCCTCATCCGGGCTGTCTCGGAACCTCGTCCGACGGCCCACGGCGTCCTGGCCTCGGGTCAGCAGCCTGCCGCGCAGCACCGGCACGCAAGGCGGCACCGACCCAGACATGACCAGCCGCGAAGGCCACCACCGACAGCGGCCCGAGTACGGGCACAAACGGTCCCGCGAGCAGCGCAAACGCAACCGCACCCACTGCGAGGGTGAGCGCCGCCCCCGCCGGCACCAGGCCCGAGCGCCACAGCGCGAGGCCGAGCAGAGCCAGCCCGATGAACCACAGGGCGGCCAGAGACCCGCTGGCGACAACGGCCCACGAACCGACGACGGGACCGTTCCAGGCGAAGGTCCCGGGTGCGTGCCGGGCGATCACCGGCAAGAGGAAGGCCTCCCAGTAAAAGGCGCATGCCGCCAGGACCAACCCAGGAACAGCAAGTGCGAACCCGACGGCACCCACTCGCCCCAGCCGGTCAGCATGCCCTGCGTACAGGCCCAGGAGCCCGACCAGCGACAGGATCACGGCCACGACCAGACCCGCGTGCATCGGCACCCAGAGACCGGTGCCGAGCGCGGCATGCGCCAACGTCGCCTCGAAGATGTCGGGGTGGCCGACCACGGGGATGATCAGCACGCCGGCCACCACCAGGCAGCCTCCCGACCAACGGTCGAGTCGTCGGCTCGTTGCTTCCCGGTGCGAGGTAGCCATGTCGCCTTCCTCGGGTCGGGACCCGCGCGGCACGGGTCAGTGTGCTCCCGACCTGACTCTCGTGGACCAAGCCGGAACCGCGCCCGTCCGGAAGGACTTGTTGGTGACGGTGAGCGTGGTTAAGCCTGTGTGGTGGTGCGACCACCGGAGTCACCTGGGCAGTCGCCGCTGGAGGGCAACAGTTCGGACGGCCGGTCCCCGTCCCCGTCCCTCCGGGGGCGGGCCCAGCGGAACGGCCGTGCCGTGACCTGTCCCTGGATGGGTCGCTCGGGGCGCCGCACACCTCGATGTCTGGTCTGCCTACAGCGGCTGGAAGGGTGTTGGCGGACGACTCGTCCCAGTGGTGTTGTGCAACGCTGTCGAGCTACCGGTCATCGGGCATGACGAGCATTCGATGAGGCGGAGATGGGCCCTTCCGAAGCCCCAAAGGTGTCGAGCGCTGTCCCGGTGGGCGATCGGTCGTCCCGGGCAACCAACTACTCGCAAGCCGCTGACCTGCATTTCCAGCGCTGACACAGCACCGCCGACAAGGCATGATCACTTCGCAGGGTTATTGGTTCGAGTCTAATCGGGGGAGCAAAACCGCAGGTCAGGCGTCGGTCGGGTCCGGCGCAGGCGTCGCTGCGACGCAGGTACGACGCAAAAACTCAGGAGCTTCGGGTCCCATCGAGGGCCGTGTCGAGCCGCGTTCGGACGTCGTGTGTTCCGGTGATCAGCGCAGGCGCCGCAGCGCCGCGGCGGCCTCGGGGCTGGCCACTCCGCGCCCCAGGTAGACGTCCTGGGTGAGGCTGGGCCGGGTGTGCCCGAGGTGGTCGGCGATCTGCCGGGCCGACAGTCCCGCCTCGTCCAGGCGGGTGGCCACCGTCTTGCGGAACGCGTGCGAGGTCACCCAGTCGAAGCCGGCGCGGTCCAGTGCGCGGCGCAGGTCGCTGCTGGTGTTGAACGGATCGCGCAGCAGGCCCTTGGGGCTGGGGAAGACCACCTCGGCGGCGCCGGTGAGCGAGACCTGCGTGCGCCGCCGCAGCAGGTCGAGGACGAAACCGGGCAGGGCCAGGGTGCGCCGCCCGGCTGTGGTCTTCGGCACCTCCTGGACGGCCAGGCCCTGCCCGGGCACCCGGATGAGCGTCGCCTCGATGCGGACGGTGCCGGCGGGCAGGTCGACCGCCGACCAGCGCAGCCCGCAGGCCTCGCCGATGCGCACGCCGGTGCCGAGCATGAAGTCGACCAGGTCGGGCAGGTCCAGCCGGACGGCGTCGGGATCGGCGGCCAGCCGTGCGCGCAGCTGGCGCACCTCTGCGGCGGTCAGTGCCCGCGGCCCCGGTGTGCCGCGGCGGGTGCGCCGGCCCGGGGTGTCGCGGACCGGATTGCTGGGCAGCGCGCCGCGGCGGACGGCCTCGCTGAGGATCCCCGACAGCACGCTGCGGGTCGCCTTGGCCGCTCCGGCGCCGTGCGTGCTGCGCACCGTGCTCAGCAGCCGGTCGATGGCCGGCACCGTGACCTCGCGCAGCCGCAGCTCGCCGAGGCCGGGCAGCACGTAGCTGGTGACGGCGAAGCGGTAGAGCCGCTTGGTGCCCGCCGCCAGGTCACTCCCGTCGATCTGGGCGAGCCAGGCGGTGGCCACCGTGCACAGGCGGCTGTCGGCGGTGGCGGAGTCCTCGACGGATCCGGCGCGGTCGCGTAGCGCCGTTCGCAGCCGGCGCTCGGCCTCGGCGCGGGAGCGGCCGTAGCGGGTCACCGTCCGGACCCGGCCGTCGAAGTCCCGGAAGCGGGTCTGTGCCCGGACGTGACCCTTGCCCAGGACCAGGAAGTTGATCCGCCCGAAGGTCCCCACGACCAGCGGAGGCCGTCCCATGCTGGCCCTCCTGGCTCGTCCTGCGGCGCACGGACCTGCGGGCCCGGCCTGACCTGCCAGCGTTGATCACCTGCCGAGGGATCAGGGCGACGTCCTGGGATCTGGGGATCTCAGCGACGTTGTGGACGTGCTCCCGCTCTCCGTGGGCGCCAACCGTGCGGCCGCGGTCTCCGGTCCTCCTCCCGTGGCTGTGAGCAGTACCGATGAGCAGCGCGCCGAACTGCAGGAGGTAGCAGTAGGGCCATGGGGAGCAACTGCAGTTCGGCTTCCTGGAGCGCCAAGAGCCGCGTGGAAGCGGGTGGGACCGGGTGCACAGCAGCATCGGACGGGCAACGAGCGGCCGTCTCGCCGGTGCCGTCGACGGCCTCCTGGAGACTCGGGTCGCCCCGACGTTGACCGAGCCAGCCGAGCGCACCGTGGTGGGGGCGCTCTCTCTATCGGCTCCCAGCCCGGCGTCGGCAGTCCCATCCGCCTGGACCCCCGGAGGAACCGTCGCGGAGTGGCGGCCGACGGCTGGGGGACGAGCTGTCCAGCCCTTCCACTCCGCTGGCGGGCGTTCAGTTCTCAGTGACACATCGGCCGTGCGGTCAGCTGACTGGAGAAGGACTGCGGGACTTCCACAGCCGTACTGGGGGATGTCCGCGCTGGGTGGGAGGGTGACCGGACGCCCATCTTCCGGGAGGGGACCGAGACGAGCCTCGACCGGCGTAGTCGGAACGTCCGGGCGTCGGTACGCGCGCTTCCGGGATCCTTCCGGTGCGCAGGTGGTGAAGGTCTTCGACCGCAAGGTGGACGCCGAGCGCCATCTGGCGGCCGGGACCCAGGTGGGGCCGACCGTTGACCGGCGCCGAGATGGGCTTGTGCGCTGTGCTTGCCGTAGCCCGCCTCCACGCCATGGAGCGGAGGCGGGTCAGGCCCGCTTGTGGAACCGCCCGCCCGTGGGGCCGCTCCGTGCAGAGGGCTACCTCGGCGGTTCCGGCCGTGCCACGCTGGTTCATGAGCACCGCGGGCGGTGAGGGTCCGCGCCAGTGGGGACAGCCCTCCTCGCAGGACACCGGTACGGCGACCGGTCTGGACGCGCTGGCCCGGCGACTGGCCGAGGCCGCCCGCAGCCTGCAGCGGCAGACCTCGCCCCAGCAGGTGCTGGACGGCGTCGTGCACCTGGCGGTGGCGCTGGTGCCCGGCGCCGACGCGGCGACGATCACCATGGTCGGCAAGGACCGCCACTGCTACTCGGCGGCGGCCACCAGTACGTGGGCCAGCGACTTCGACGTCCTGCAGGACGAGACCGGTCAGGGTCCGTGCCTGGACGCCATCTGGCAGCAGCAGACCGTCCGGGTGGACGACCTGGCCGGCGATCCGCGCTGGCCGGTCCTCGGTCCCCGGGCCGCGGAACGCGGCGTGCGCAGCATGCTGTGCATCCAGCTGTTCGTGCACCGGGACACCCTCGGCGCGCTGGACCTGCTGGCCCACTCGACGTCCGCCTTCACCGACGAGTCCGAGCACGTCGGTCTGCTGCTGGCCAGCCACGCCGCCATCGCCGCAGCGGACGCCCAGCAGCTGGAGAACGTGACCAGCGCCCTGGTGAACCGGGACATCATCGGCCAGGCCAAGGGCATCCTGATGGAGCGGCTGAGGATCACCTCGGACCAGGCGTTCGCCGTGCTGGCCAAGGTCAGCCAGGACACCAACCGCAAGCTGTCCGCGGTCGCCGAGGACCTCGCCCGCACCGGCATGTGGACTCCTGGCGCGCGCGCCGGTCAAGACCGGCAGGACACGCCCTAGGCGACGCGGTGCGCGTCCGTCCGATTCACCCATGGCACGACTGGGTCGGTACTGAATGACCACCGCAGCGGAACTGTCGTCTCGTCACCACGGGCCGTCTCAGTCGGAGGAGACGTGACGCGTTCGGACGAGGTGGCGGCCCGATCCGTTCACCCTGGACCGCCGACCCGGCGGTGGCCGGGGACAGTGGGTCGCAGCGTCTCCAGCGCCGCCGCGGCGTGGGTGGAGGTGACCTGGCGGCCGAGGTAGACGTCTTGGGTGAGGCTCGGGTTGGCGTGACCCAATTGGTCGGCGATGGCACGGGCGGACAGGCCGGCGTGGTCGAGCATCGTCGCGGTCGTCTTGCGGATCACGTGGCTGGTGATGTAGTCGAAGCCGGCGGTGGAGAGTGGTTCTCAACATTCGACGACCACATCGATACTCGGGTGGGCAGCAGATTGCGTCGGAGGCGTCCCTGCGGTGGGAGGCATCGATGAGCGCCATCGGCCCGATGGTTGAGGTGCCACGCGGGCGCAAGGCCCTCGCGCCGCTCCACCCCGTTCCTCGGCTGAACCAGCGCAAGCGGTGGTCGTCGCTACAACCCCTTGGCCGCCATTGTTCCCTGTTCGGGCTCGTCTACGTGGTCCGCTGAAGCCCCTTATGTCGGTTGACCTGCAGGCACGTACTCCTGCGACTCGCAGCCGAGACGCTGCGCAGGTCTGGGTTCCGGGGCCGAGGAGTCCCCGGCGTCGTCAAACCTCCGGGTGCGTCGCGGGCACGGCCGTCTGGCCTCCGCTGGGGCTCATCACGGCGGGCGACCGGGCTGGAGGATCACCGGAGACGAACTGGAGAACGCAGACGACGCTCCAGCAGGGGTTGCCGGGCTGCACTCTTCCTCAATTGGTGCTCCACAGGCTGTTGTGCGTCCACAGATTGGTAATCCGGCAGTCGAGCGCCCGCCGTCGGCGGTAGTCCGTCATGGGGCCGGCAGCTGCGGCACGCCGGGACCCTCGACGCACGAGGACGTGGAGGCAGTCAATGGCGGGTGCGCGACGACGTCAGGCGGGCGAAGGCGGGATCAGCGAGTACCAAACGAAGGCCGGGCCACGCTTCCTTATCAAGTACGCCGCTCAACGCGCCGACGGCACCAAGCGTGTCGTCCTCAAGCGCGGGTTCCGCACCCGCCGGGAGGCTGCTGCGGTACTGCGCGCGGAGATCCGCAAGACCGAGATGGGGGAGTGGGTCGAGCCGTCCAAGCAGCGTCTCGACGCCTATCTGGCCGAGTGGATCGCGACCCAGCGGCTGAGCCCCTCGACGGTGTCCTCCTACCGGAAGAACATCCGGCTGCACATCAACCCCTACCTGGGGGTGCAGCCGTTCGCTCGCCTGACCGGGCCGATGGTCGACGCCTGGATGCGCGAGCTCGAGGTGTCCGGGAGGGCTGACGGAACAGGTGGACTGTCAGCACGGACTGTCCGCTACGTGTTTACCATCCTGCGAGCGGCCCTCAGTGACGCGGTCAGACAGGGACGACTGTCCGTGAACCCGACCGATCGAGCGACTCCACCGAGCCCGTCGGATGCCCGGCCGCCGGAGATGCAGGCCTGGACCGCTCCGGAGCTCGCCCGGTTCCTCCGCTGGGCGGACGCCGATGACCGGGACCTGGCCATGTGCTGGCGGCTGCTGGCGGCTTCGGGGATGCGCCGGGGTGAGGCCCTCGCGCTGCGGTGGCGCGACGTCGATCTGGACGCTGCCCGGATCGCGGTGCGGCGCAGTGTCGGGGTGGTGAAGGAGAAGGACGCCGGCCAGCAGCTGGTCGAGGGCCCGACCAAGACCGGCCAGTCCCGGGTGGTCGACCTCGATGCGGGAACCGTCGTGGCCCTGCGCGCCTACAGAGCCGCTCGCGCACAGGTGTCCGGGGATCTCGTCCGGGACTCCGCGCTGGTGCTGGGCGGGGTGGATGGCGCTCACCGGCATCCGGACCGGTTCTCTCGTCGCTTCGGCGCCCAGGTGGTGCGGGCACGGAAGGCGCTGGGGGAGGAGCTGCTGCCATGGATCCGGTTGCACGACCTCCGCCATACCCACGCCACACTGCTGCTGGCCGACGGCGTGCCGGTGAAGGTCGTCTCCGAGCGCCTCGGGCATGCGAACGCCACCATCACGCTCACCGTGTACCAGCACGTGCACCCCGGCATGGGCCGCGAGGCCGCCGAGCGCTTCGCCGCGTTGCTCGACGGCTGATCCAGCCGCGAAGTATCAAAGCGGTATCACGAGGACCCTCGAGGCCCGGACACGGAAGCGCCCCGGGCTCCTGACCTGCAGGAACACCGGGGCGATGCTGTGTCCGAGGGGGGACTTGAACCCCCACGCCCGATAAAGGGCACTAGCACCTCAAGCTAGCGCGTCTGCCATTCCGCCACCCGGACGAGTGCGTCGCCAAGACTACCGGACGCCGATCGCCGTCCGGCACGGGTACCCCGTCGTGTCGCATCGCGGAAGCCGGAAGCCGGCTGTTCGACCTGCTCAGCCGCTGAGACGGGCCCGTAGGCTCGCGGGGTGGAGCGAGGACCCGTCCAGGCCCAGTCCGAGGTCGCCGAGCTGCTCAGCGAGCTGATCCGGATCGACACGACCAACACCGGCGACACCGCCACCAGCGCCGGGGAGCGGGTCGCCGCCGAGTGGGTGGCCGGCAAGCTCGACGAGGTCGGCATCGACTCGGTGATCCACGAGTCCGAGCGCGGCCGCGCCAGCCTGGTCGCGCGCATCCCCGGCGCCGACCGCAGCCGCCCCGCACTGCTCGTGCACGGGCACCTCGACGTCGTCCCGGCCGACCCCGCCGAGTGGAGCGTGCACCCCTTCTCCGGCGAGGAGCGCGACGGCTACGTCTGGGGCCGCGGCGCCGTCGACATGAAGGACATGGACGCCATGGTCCTGGCGCTGGTGCGCGAGTGGGCCCGCACCGGCGTGCGGCCCCCGCGCGACATCGTGCTGGCCTACGTCGCCGACGAGGAGGCCGGCGGCAAGCTCGGCGCCCGCTGGCTGGTCGACGAGCACCCCGACCTGTTCGAGGGCTGCTCGGAGGCGATCAGCGAGGTCGGTGGCTTCAGCATCACCGTCCGCGACGACCTGCGCCTCTACCTCGTGCAGACGGCGGAGAAGGGCCTGGCCTGGATGCGCCTCACCGCCGGCGGCAGGCCCGGGCACGGCTCGTTCGTCCACGACGACAACGCCGTCACCCGGCTGTGCCAGGCCGTCGCGCGGCTCGGCTCGACCCGCCTGCCCACCGTGCTCACCCCGCCGATGCGCCAGTTCCTCGCCGCCGTCGAGGAGGCCTACGGCATCGAGATCGACCCCGACGAGCCCGAGGAGGCGCTGGCCCGCCTCGGCAGCATCAGCCGGATGCTCGGCGCGGCCCTGCGCAACACCGCCAACCCCACGATGCTGCAGGCCGGCTACAAGACCAACGTCATCCCCGGCACGGCCAGCGCCACCGTCGACGGCCGCTTCCTGCACGGGCAGGCCGAGGAGTTCGAGCGGCAGCTGGCCTCGCTCATCGGCGAGGGCATCCAGCGGGAGTGGATCGTCCACGACCAGGCCGTGGAGACGACGTTCGACGGCCCGCTCGTCGACTCGATGGTCGCCGCCCTGAAGAGCGAGGACGACGGCGCCCGCCCGGTGCCGTTCACCATGAGCGGCGGCACCGACGCCAAGAGCTTCGAGCGCCTCGGCATCCGCTGCTTCGGCTTCTCCCCGCTCCGGCTGCCCGCCGACCTGGACTTCGCCTCGCTGTTCCACGGCATCGACGAGCGGGTTCCGGTGGAGTCACTGCGCTTCGGCGTCCGGGTGCTCGACCGGTTCCTCCGCGCCGTCTGACGCCCGTGGTGTGATGCGGGGGTGACCTCTCCCACACCTCCCGGCCCCGGTTCCGTCGCGCTCATCACCGGAGGGACCGGCGGCTTCGGCCGCGCCCTCACGACGACGCTGCGCCAGCGGGACGTCACCGTCGTCGCCGCCGACCTCGACAGCGAGCGCAACCGGTCGGTCGCCGCCGAGCTCGGCGCGCACTTCGTCGCCCTCGACGTCACCGACCTCGCCGCGAACGAGGCCGTCGTCGCGCAGGTGGAGGCCGAGCACGGCCGGCTCGACGCCGCCTACCTCAACGCCGGCATCTCCGCGGCCAAGAGCGACGACGCCCTCGACCTCGACGAGTTCATGCGCGTGGTGGAGATCGACCTGTTCGGCGTCGTCTACGGCGTGCAGGCCGCCCGTCCGGCGATCAAGCGGGCCGGCGGGGGCGCGATCGTGGTGACCGCCTCGCTGGCCGGCCTCTCGCCGATGCCCACCGACCCGGGCTACAGCGTGGCCAAGGGCGGCGCGATCGCCTTCGTCCGGTCGATGGCGCCGCGGCTGACCCGCGAGGGCATCACCATCTCCGCCATCTGCCCCGGCTTCGCCGACACCGCGATCATCGACCGCATCCGGCACGAGTTCCAGGCCGCGAACTTCCCGGTGATCCCGGCCTCCGAGGTCGCCGACGCGATGGTCATGGCGTGGGAGTCCGGGGAGCCGGGCGCGGCCTACGTCATCCAGCCCGGCGTCGGCACCGTGCCCTACCGGTTCAAGGGCGTGCCCAGCGCGAAGACGGCGACCGGCGAGACCGCCGTCGTCCCCGAGGCGCTGCGGCCGCCGTCGATGCTCTGAGGCGTCCCGGAGCCCCGGTGACCGGCGTCACCGGGGCTCTGGCAGGGTCGGGAACATGCGCGCATGGCGGGTCCACGAGCTCGGCGACCCCTCGGAGGTCATGAGGTTCGAGGACGTCGCGGAGCCGGTCCCGGCCGAGGGCCAGATCAAGGTCCGGGTGCGGACCGCCGCGCTCAACTTCCCCGACGTGCTCATGGCCCAGGGGAAGTACCAGGAGCGCCCGCCGCTGCCGTTCACGCCCGGCGTCGAGCTGTGCGGGGAGACCGAGGACGGCCGCCGGGTCATCGGCGGGCCGGCCGGCGGCCCCGGCGCCTTCGCCGAGTACGCGCTCATGAACGCCCGCGACGCCTGGCCGGTGCCCGACTCGCTGTCCGACGAGAAGGCCGCCGCGCTCTACCTGACCTACCAGACCGGGCACGTCGGCCTGCACCGCCGCGCGCACCTGCAGGCGGGGGAGTGGTTGCTCGTGCACGCCGGCGCCGGCGGCGTCGGGTCGGCGGCCATCCAGCTCGGCAAGGCGGCCGGCGCGAAGGTCATCGCCACGGCCGGCGGCGCGCACAAGACCGAGGTCTGCCGCGAGCTCGGCGCCGACCACGTCATCGACTACACGGCCGAGGACTTCGTCCCGGTCGTCAAGGAGCTCACCGGCGGCGAGGGGGCCGACGTCGTCTACGACCCGGTCGGCGGCGACGTCTTCGACGGGTCCCGGAGGTGCATCGCCTTCGAGGGCCGGCTGCTCGTGGTCGGCTTCACCAGCGGGCGGATCCCCGAGGCGCCGGCCAACCACGCGCTGGTGAAGAACTACAGCGTCGTCGGCCTGCACTGGGGGCTGTACAAGAAGAAGGACCCGGCCGTGATCGGCCAGACCCACGACGAGCTCGTGCGGCTGGTCACCGCCGGGCAGATCGACCCGCTGGTCGGTCAGGTGCTGCCGCTGGACCAGGCGCCGCGCGCGCTGGCCGCGCTCGCCGACCGTGGCACGGTCGGCAAGGTCGTGCTCGTCCCCTGACGGTTCAGGTGACCGGCATCGGGAGGTAGGACAGCCGCGCGCGGCGGCGGAGGATGGCCTTGCGGGTGCCGTCGGCGTGCAGCTGGAGGCGCGCGAGCTCCCAGCCGCCGACGTCGACCTGCAGGCTCAGCATGGTCGCCGCTGCGGTCCGGGACGTGCCCGGCGGGATCCGCAGCGGCGCGTACTCGTAGTCGTCGGCCGTGCTCACCCCAGCGATGTTGCCACGGCCGACACCGGCCGGTCACCCGCTCGTCGTCCGCGGGGCTGCCGCCCGGGAGCCCGGACGGCAGGATGGACGACGACCTGCCAGCCGCACCCGAGGGAGCACGACGTGACCGATCCCGGTTCCGCCAGCGACGCCGACCGCGCCGAGCAGGAGGCCCTCCTCGAGCCCTCGGCGCCGGCCCTCGCCGGGGAGGCGGGCCCGATCGCCGACGGCGCGGACGAGGCCGACGCACTCGAGCAGCAGCTCGCCGCCGCGCCGGGCTCGGCCGGCCCGCTGCGCCCGATCGGCGACGTCGACGCCAACGAGGCCGACGTCCTCGAGCAGGAGGCCGACGTCCCCTACGACGAGGACGACCGCACCTCCTGACCCGTGCCGACGACGATCGCGCTGGTCGCCGTCGCGGTGCTGGCCGTCGGCGTGCCGCTGGCCGCCGTCGCGGCGAGCCGCTGGCGGGGGTGGTCGCGGCTGCGGCCGGGACGGGTCGGCGAGCCGTGGACCGAGGTGATGGAGCGCCACGGACTGACCGGCCTGCAGATGCACGAGTTGGCGATGCACCTCGGGCGGACTCAGCAGTGGCCCTGGGCCCGGCCGCCCGACGACCCGGTCCTGCGCGCGGCCGGGGCCGACTGGCTGCGGTGGGAGCTCGACCGCGCCGAGGCGCGGGCCGCCCGGGGAGGCGTCGGCGGTGTGCTGGCGCGCGTGCTCGAGGTGCCGTGGCGGCGGTACTGGCGCGGTCAGCTGCGGCGGTGGAGCGCGGCACCCGATCGGGGGAGCGCCTCGCGCTGAGGAACCGCGGCACCGACGATCCCGGGCGTGACCGCCGCCGTCGTCTCGATCGTGCTGCTGCTCGTCGGCCTGCCGCTGCTGGCGTTCTGGCTGGCCGGGCGGCGGTTCTGGTCGCGGCTGCGCCCGGGACGGGGCGCCGACCCCTGGGGCGATCTGGTCCGGACGCACGGCCTGGACGCCGGCGAGGCCGCCGCCGTGAACGCCGCGGTCGCTCGCGGACGGCGGCTCGACGACGAACGGCTGCGGCGGGCCGCGGTGGCGCACGCGCGGCAGGCGCTGTCCGGGCTGCAGTGGCGGGAGGCGACCCGGGGCCGGCGGCTGCTGCTCGTCCTGGTGGCGCTCTGGCTCCTCCTGCAGGTCGCGGGCGTCGTCGTGCAGCTCGCCGCGGGGGAGCCCGAGGACGTCAGCTGGGGCGTCGTCGCCGTCCTCGCCGCGGCCGTCGTGGCGACCCTGGTGTTCCGGCGCCGGCTGCGCCGCGCCGTCGAGCTCAACAGCGGGCCGCCCGCCTGATCTGTCGGTGCCGACCGGTAGGACCCCGGGCATGACGATCGTGGTGACCACGCCCACCGGGAACGTCGGCTCGCGGGTGACGCGGCTGCTCGTGCAGGCCGGGGTCCGGCCGCGGGTGCTGCTGCGCGACCCCGCGCGCCTCGAGGAGGGCCTGCGCGCCCACGTCGACGCCGTCCCCGTGGACCTCACCGAGCGCGACGCCGTCCTGCGCGCCACCGAGGGCGCCACCGCGCTGTACTGGGTCAGCCCGCCCACCGGCGCCGACGACCCGGTCGCCGCGGCGGCCGAGCTGGGGCAGACCGCGGCGCTCGCCGTCACCACGCACGGCATCGGGCGCACGGTGTTCCAAAGCAGCGTCGGGGCGGAGAAGCGCTCGGGCACCGGGGACATCGACGGGCTGGCGCGCACGGAGGAGGCGCTCGACGCGGCGGCGGCCGCCACCACCGGCGCCGGCGTCTGCCACCTGCGCTGCGGCTACTTCACGACCAACCTGCTCATGGACGTCGACGCCCTGCGTGCCGGGGTGCTGCGCACGCCGTGGGACCTCGACGCCCCGATGCCGTGGGTCGACCCGCGCGACGTCGGCGACGTCGCCGCCGCGCGTCTGCTCGCCGCCGACTGGACCGGCCGGCAGGTGCAGGCGGTGCACGGCCCGGCCGACCTCACCTGGCGCCAGGTCGCCGCGGTCGTCGCCGACGTCACCGGGCGGCCGGTGCTCGCCGAGCGGATCAGCGACGACGACCTGCGCGCTTCGCTGACGGCGGCCGGGCTGACCGACCGGCAGGTCGAGGCGGTCGTCGGCATGGCCGCGGGCCTGCGCGACCACGACCCCGAGGACCGGCGCACGGTCGTGACCACCACGCCGACGACGCTCGCCGCCTGGGCGCACGAGCACCTGCGCCCGCTGCTGGCCGCCTGACCCGGTGCGTCCCCCGTCCGGGGTGGCCGCGTCCGCGGGCGGGCCCTCGCCGGGCATGCTCGGCGGGTGCCCCTCCTGCTCGTGCTCCTGCTCCTCCTGGCCCTCGCGCTCCCGCTGCTGTCCTGGTCGATCGCCGGCCGCCGGTTCTGGGCGGACCTGCGCGGGCCCGGCACGCGCGACCTGCGCGCGGAGGTCGTCGCGCGGCACCGGCTCAGCGGCGGCGACGCCGACGCCGTGCAGACGGCGGTGACCCGCGGCCGGCCGGTGGGGGAGTCGCGGCTGCACCCCGCGGCCGCGGACTGGGCCGGCACCACGCTCACCGTGCTCGACGAGCAGCGCGCGCGGCACGCGGGGCGCGAACGCGCGGCCGCCGTCGTCCTCGGCCTGGCCGGCCTCTGCCTGCTGGCCGCGCTGGTGCTCGCGGTGGTGCTCGACGCCGGGGCGCTGGTGTACCTGGTCGTCCTCCTCGCCGGCGGCGCGATCGCCAACCTGGCGCTGCTCCCGGTCCTGGTCCGGCGCAACCTGCGACGGGCGGTCGCGGCCAACGGAGGGTGACGCTCCCGCTTCCCGAGGGGATCAGCTCAGGTTAGGCTAACCTGAGTCGTCGTCCCGAGGGGGAGCCTTGACCACCTGCCCCGGTTCTCCAGCGCTCTCCGTCGCCGGTGTGCCCGAGCGTGCCCGCACCGCCGCCACGCGCAGCCCCGCCGCGCTGTGCGTCGCGGGCCGCGAGCCGAGCCGCCCGCTGGCGCACGCCACCACCGCCGCCGGGCAGGTGCTGGTGCTCGTCCCCGCCGACGGCGAGGTCGCCGGCGTCCTGGGCGCCGCCCCCGACCGGGACGTGTCGGCGCTGCTCATGGTCAGCGACCGCGCACCCGTTCCGCTGCGTGACCCGGTGCGGGCCACCCTGTGGCTGTCCGGCTGGCTCACGCCGGTGGCCGCGGCCGACCGGCGCGCCGCCGCCGTCGCCTTCGCCGAGGTGCGGCCCGAGGAGGCGCTGCTCGACGTCGGCACGAGCGCCCTGCTGCTGCGCCTGGACCTCGCCGAGGTCGTGCTGCGCGAGGGCACCGCCTGCGCCGAGGTCTCGCCGGCCGACTTCGCCGCCGCCCGGCCCGACCCGGTCGCCCCGATCGAGGAGGGGATGCTGCAGCACCTCGACCGCGACCACCCCGACGTCCTCGCCGTCCTCCGCAGCCGCGTGCCCACCGCGCCGGGGGAGACGGTGCGCCCCCTCGGCATCGACCGCTTCGGCTACCGGCTGCGGGTGGAGCGGCCGGGCGGGCACCGCGACGTCCGGGTGCCCTTCGCCCGCCCGCTCACCTGCCCCGGGCAGCTGCGCGCCGCGACGTCGCAGCTGCTCTGCGCCCTCCGCGCCGGCCTCACCCGCCGCGACTGACGGTGCAGGCGGCAGGAATGGCCATTTCTGCCGCCCCCGTCAGCCCAGGTTCTCGCGGAGGAGCTGTGCCAGGCGGGTGCGACGGGGCCGGACGTCGACCTCCCGCACCGCCCGCGCCAGCGCCGCGCCCGAGGCGTGCACGACCGACAGGTGCTGCTGCGCCCGCGTGAGCGCGGTGTAGACCAGCGGCCGCGACAGCATCCCGCCCGCCTCCGGCGGCAGCACCACGACCACACCCGGCCACTCCGAGCCCTGCGCGCGGTGCACGGTGATCGCCCAGCCGTGCTTGAGGTCGGGCAGCGCGTCGCCGGGCACCGTCACCGGCCCGGAGGCGAACGCGACGTCGAGGGTGCCCTCGCCGGTCTTGGTCACCACGCCGACCTCGCCGTTGGCGAACCCGATCGGCTCGAGGTCGAGGTGGTTGGCGGTGGCCACCACGCGGTCGCCGACGTCGAAGCCGAACACCGTGCCGTCGCCGGGGTTCAGCTTCTCCTTCAGCGCCCGGTTCAGCTCGATCGTGCCGGCCGGCCCGCGGTGCACCGGCGTCACCACCTGCACGTTGCGCGGCTCGATCCCCAGCGCCCGCGGGATCGAGTCGGTGACCAGCTGCACCACGCGCCGCGCGGCCTCGCCGCTCCCGGAGGCCGGGACGACGACGACCTCGCGGTCGGGGGAGTCGACCGGCGGCAGCTCCCCGGTGCGCACCGCGCTCGCCAGCCGGGCGATCGCGCCGCCCTCGGCCTGCCGGTACAGCGTGGTCAGCTCGGTCACCGGGACGACGCCGGAGTCGATGAGGTCGCCGAGCACGTGCCCGGGGCCGATCGAGGGCAGCTGCGCGGGGTCGCCCACCAGCAGCAGGTGGGTGCCGTCGGAGCAGGCCTCGACCAGCGCCGCGGTGAGCTCGACGTCGAGCATCGAGGCCTCGTCCACGACGACGACGTCGGCGTCGAGCGGCCACTCCTCGTTGCGGGTGAACCCGCCGCCGAAGCCCTGTGACCCCAGCAGCCGGTGCACGGTGACCGCCGGGTGGTCGGTGAGCTCCTCCAGCCGCTTGGCCGCCCGGCCGGTGGGCGCGGCGAGCGCGACCTCGGTGCCCTTGGCCTTGAGCAGCCGGACGACGGCGGCCACGGTGCGGCTCTTGCCGGTGCCCGGGCCGCCGGTGAGCAGCGAGACGCCGGCGCCGAGCACCTGCGCGACGGCCTGCTTCTGCGCCTCGTCCAGGCCCTTGGACACCGACCGGACGGCGGCGGGGTCGGCGATCCGCTCGGCGGTGGCGGCCAGCCGGGCCACGGCCTCGGCGACCTCCTCCTCGGCCATGCCGTAGCGGGCCAGCGAGAGCGTCCGCAGCGCGGGGTCGGGCTCGGGCGGCTCCTCGTCGGAGTCCTCGTCGAACTCCGGCTCCGGCGGCTCGTGGTCGAGCACGTCGCCGGACTCGACAGCCGCGACGATCGCCGTCGCCGGGTCGGCCAGGCCCTCGGCGCGCAGCGCGGCGACGACGAGGTCGGCTGGCAGCACGGTGTGCCCGTCGCGGGCGGCGGTGCGCAGCGTCATGACGACGATCGCCCGGCCGCGGCGGGAGTCCTGCCGGTCGGCGCCGGGCAGCAGCGAGATCGCCAGCCGGTCGGCGTCGGCCAGCTTGACGTTGTTCAGGCCCAGCAGCGCCCACGGGTCGTCGCGCAGCCGGCGCGCGGCGTCCTCGCCCAGCGCGTCGGCGGCCGAGGACGCCAGCTTGGCCTCCAGCCCGGCCTTCGCCAGCAGCTCGACGACGTCGTAGGTGGGCGCCGCCGACAGGAAGGAGGAGAACAGCCGCTCGGCGCGCTGCTTGCCGACCCGCGGCATCTTCAGCAGCTTCGCCACGGTGACGTCGTCGGGGGTGGTGATGCCGGCGCCGGGCAGCTCGGCGACGGCCCGCTTGCCCAGGCCCGGCCACAGCCCGGCGGTGCAGAAGGCGCCGAAGACGGGGTCCGGCCAGACCGGCTTGGGAACGGTGTTGGTCGAGGGAGTGCTCACCGGGCGGCCCGCTGGTCGGGGTAGGAGAAGTGCGGCGCCGAGACGTCCTCGAGCGCCGTGCGGATGGCCGCGGGCAGCCGGACGGCGTCGGCGTCCAGGGAGGCCTGCAGCTGCGCCGCGGTGCGCGCGCCGACGACGGGCGCGACGACGCCGGGCCGGTCGCGGACCCAGGCCAGCGCGACGGCGAGCGGCGAGGTGCCCAGGCCGTCGGCGGCGGTGACCACGGCCTCCACGATGCGGTCGGCGGTGGCCGAGCGCAGGTCGTCGACGAAGCCGGCCCACTGCGGCGAGGCGCCGCGGGACTCCGGCGGGGTGCCGGTGCGGTACTTGCCGGTGAGCAGCCCACGGCCCAGCGGCGACCACGCGAGCACGCCGAGCCCGAGCGCCTCCGCGGCGGGCACGACCTCCCGCTCGACGCCGCGCTGCAGCAGCGAGTACTCGACCTGCGTGCTCACCAGCGGCGTGCGGCCGGGCCAGGCGCGCTGCCACGTGGCGGCCTGCGCGGTCTGCCAGCCGGTGTAGTTGCTCACACCGACGTAGCGCACGCGGCCGCTGGCGACGGCGGTGTCGCACGCGGCGAGGGTCTCCTCGACCGGGGTGTGCTCGTCCCAGGCGTGCAGCTGCCACAGGTCGACGTGGTCGACACCCAGGCGGGCCAGCGACGCGTCGAGCGCCGCCAGCAGGTGCCCGCGGGAGGCGCCCCGGCCCAGCGGCCCGCGCCCGGTGCGGCCCACCGCCTTCGTGGCCACCAGCACGTCCGACCGCGGGACGACGTCGGCCAGCAGTCGGCCCAGCGTCCGCTCGCTGTCGCCGTCGCAGTAGACGTCGGCGGTGTCGACGAGGGTGCCCCCGGCGTCGACGAAGGCGGTGAGCTGCAGCGCCGCCTCGTCCTCGTCGGTGTCCCGGCCCCAGGTCATGGTGCCCAGCGCGAGCCGGGAGACGACCAGGCCGCTGCGTCCCAGCGCCCGTTGTTCCACGACCGGCCAACCTACCGCCGCGGGACGACACCGGCCGGTGGGCGCGGCGGAGTGTGGACGGCGCGCCGGTGTGGCTCCGGCCGCACCCGGGGAGCCGACCTAGGCTGTCCTCCCGTGCTCCTGTTCCGCCCGTGCCCGCCTGCCCGCCCGACGACGCACCTCCGGGGCTGAGCGGCCGTGGGGTGGTTCGAGGCCGTCGTCCTGGGGCTGGTGCAGGGCCTGACGGAGTTCCTGCCGATCTCCTCCAGCGCGCACCTGCGGGTCGTCGGCGAGGCCGCCGGCTGGGGTGACCCGGGCGCGGCGTTCACGGCGATCACGCAGATCGGCACCGAGGCCGCCGTGCTCCTGTACTTCCGCAAGGACATCGCGCGGATCGTCGTCGCCTGGCTGCGGGCGCTGGCCGACCGCTCGAAGCGGTCGGACCCCGACGCCCGCATGGGCTGGCTGATCATCATCGGCAGCATCCCGATCGTCGTCCTCGGCCTGCTGTTCCAGGACGACATCGAGACGACCTTCCGCGACCTGCGGATCGTGGCCATCTCCCTGGTCGCCTTCTCGCTGGTCCTCTACTGGGCCGACCGGGTGGGCCGCAAGCGGCGGGAGCTGCGGCAGCTCACCGTCCGCGACGGCCTGCTCTTCGGCATCGCGCAGGCGATGGCGCTGGTGCCGGGCGTGTCCCGCTCGGGCGGCACGATCACCATGGGGCTCTTCCTGGGCTACACCCGCGCCGCCGCGGCCCGGTACTCCTTCCTGCTGGCCATCCCCGCCGTGCTCGGCTCGGGCTTCTTCCAGGTCTACGAGGTGCTCACCGGCGACGTCGCCGGCGAGACGATCACCTGGGGGCCGACGCTGCTGGCCACCGTCATCGCCTTCGGCGTCGGGCTGTCGGTGATCGCGTGGCTGCTGCGCTACCTCGACCGCGGCACGTTCACGCCGTTCGTCGTCTACCGCGTGGTGCTGGGCCTGGCGCTGCTCGCGCTGGTCGGCGTCGGGGTGCTCGCCCCGGCGTGAGCCCGCCCGCGCCCAGGGTGTGTCTGACGGACCTCCAGCCTCGGTAGCACCGCCCAGGCGGCGCTCCACTGCGTTCGAGGAGTCGTGGGATACGACCCCGGTATCCGACGACTCCTCGGCCTTGCGGAGCATCCGCCTGGACGGCGCTCCCTTCGGCATGGGTCCGTCAGACACGCCCTAGTCTCGGCCGGGTGACCACGGTGATCCTGCTGCGCCACGGCCGGACGACGGCCAACGCCGGTGGCGTGCTGGCCGGTTGGACCCCGGGCGTGCAGCTCGACGAGACCGGGCAGGCGCAGGTGGCCGCGGTCGGCCAGCGACTGGCGCCGGTGCCTCTGGCCGCCGTGGTCAGCAGCCCCCTGGAGCGCTGCCGGCAGACGGCGGGAGCGGTGCTCGACGGCCGGGAGCTGGAGCTGCAGACCGACGACCGGCTCGGCGAGGCCCGCTACGGCGACTGGACCGGCCGGAAGCTCGAGGAGCTGGTCAAGGACCCGATGTGGAAGGTCGTGCAGCAGCACCCCTCCGCGGCGGTCTTCCCCGGCCCCGAGGGGGAGGGGCTGGCGCAGACCCAGGCCCGCGCGGTGGCCGCCGTCCGCGAGTGGAACGCCCGCCTCGGCCCCGACGCGGTGTGGCTCGCCTGCAGCCACGGCGACGTCATCAAGGCCGTCCTCGCCGATGCCCTCGGCCTGCACCTGGACGCCTTCCAGCGGATCGTCGTCGACCCGGCGTCGATCTCGGTGGTCACCTACACCGAGACCCGCCCGTTCGTCGTCCGGGTGAACGACACCGGCGGCGACGTCTCCGCCCTCGTCCCGCCGAAGAAGCGCCCGCGGCGGCGGCGCGGCAGGGACTCCGACGCCGTCGTGGGCGGCGGCTCCGGGGCGGCCGCGACCTGAACGCACCGGTCCGGGCGCCCGCGTAACCTCTATCGCGTGCCCCGCCAGGTCCATCGATTCGACAGCCCGTCCCGGTTCGTCGCCGGCACGGTCGGACAGCCCGGGGACCGCACCTTCTACCTGCAGGCCTCCGACGCCGAGGGCCGCGTGGTCAGCGTCGCGCTGGAGAAGTCGCAGGTGCAGGTGCTCGCCGAGCGCATGGACGAGCTCCTCGACGAGATCGCCACGCGCCCCGGGACCGTCGTCCCCACCACCGCCGACGTCGACGACCTCGAGCCGCTGACCGCCCCCGTCGACGAGGAGTTCCGCGTCGCGGCCATGGGCCTGGCCTGGGACGGCGAGGCGCAGGCCGTCGTCGTCGAGGCCGTGGCCGCCACCGACGAGCCGGTCGACGAGGAGGCCATCCTCTCCGACGCCGAGGAGGGCCCCGACGCGCTGCGGGTGACCATCACCCCCGGCGCCGCCCGTTCGTTCGTGGCCCGCGCCCGCCGCGTCGTCGCCGCCGGACGCCCCTCCTGCCCGCTGTGCTCGCTGCCCCTGGACCCCACCGGGCACGTCTGCCCGCGGCAGAACGGCTACCGCCGCTGATCCCCGGCTGCCGGCGATGAGCGAGCCCGTGGAGGAGACGCGCGCCCCGGCCACCGACGCCGAGGCCCGGACGCTGCTGCTCGAGGGCGAGATCGACCTCGAGGGCCGGATGGTCGACGCCAGCAACGTGACGCTGTTCGGCACGCTGCGCGCCGGTCCGCTCGAGGCGGAGTGCGTCTACAAGCCGGTCGCCGGCGAGCGGCCGCTGTGGGACTTCCCCGACGGCACGCTGGCCGGCCGCGAGATCTCCGCGGCGCTCGTCAGCGAGGCCACCGGGTGGTCGGTGGTGCCTCCCACGGTGCTGCGCGAGGGCCCGTTCGGCCCGGGCATGGTGCAGCTGTGGATCGACGGCGACCCCGACGTCGACCTGGCCCGCTTCGTCCGCTCCGACCACCCCGGGCTGCGCCGCATGGCGGTGTTCGACGCCGTCGTCAACAACGCCGACCGCAAGGGCGGGCACATCATCCCGACGACGTCGGGGCACGTGTACGGCGTCGACCACGGCATCTGCTTCTCGCCGGACCCGAAGCTGCGCACGCTGCTGTGGCGCTGGGCGGGCAAGCCGCTGCCGCTGGAGACCCTCGCGGTGCTCGAGCGGCTCGCCGACGACCTGCGCGGCGACCTCGGCGAGGCGCTGCACGAGCACCTCACCCGCCGCGAGGTCCGCTGCACGCAGCAGCGGGTGGCCGAGCTGCTGCGCACGCAGCTGCACCCGGAGCCCTCGGGGGACTGGCCCGCCCTGCCCTGGCCCCCCTTCTGAGCCGACCGGCCCGCGAGGGTGTGCGCTGACGCCGCACTCCGGGTCCCGGAACCCGCCCTGAGCCACACGCTCGGGCGGTGATGTGCGGCCACGGCGCTTCTGGGCCGCGGGATGCACCGTCGGTGCACATCACCGGGGGAGGCTCACCGGTATGCCGCACCGATCGCGCGTCGCCGTCCTGCTGCTCGACCTGCCGCCGGAGGTGCACGCCGCCGGCACGGACTTCTGGTCGGCCGCGACCGGCAACCCCGTCGAGCCGGACATGACCGACCCCGCCTGGCACCGCCTCGGGTTCCTCGGCGGCGGGCTGTCCTTCGAGGTCCAGCGCACGGGGGAGGGGACGCCGCCGCGCTGGCACGTCGACGTCGAGACCGACGACATCCCGGCCGAGGTCGCCCGGCTCGAGGCCCTGGGCGCGCAGAGGAAGGCCGACATGGGCTCGTTCTGGCAGATGACCGACCCGGCGGGCCTGGTGTTCTGCGTGGTCGGCGTGCAGACCGGCGAGGCGTTCGAGCGCCACGCGGTCACCTGGCCCTGAGGGCGCTCAGGACAGGTCGACGGCGGCGATCATCGCCGCGGCCTGCAGCCCGTCGCCGTCGACGGTGAGCACCTCCAGCGGCACCCGCCGCCAGCAGGCGAGCAGCAGGTCGCCGGCCGTGCCGCGCAGCGTGGCCACCGGCTGCGGCCGCGACCCGGCGAACAGCGTGCGCTCCACCCCCGCGTCGATCGCGTGCAGCACCACCGGGTGCGCGCCGTCGGGCGGGCCGTCGGGCAGCGCGCCGGGCACCATGACCTCCAGCCACTCGTCGAGGCCGTCGAGGCCGACGTGGGGAGGGACGGGCCGCACGTCGCCGAGGACCTGCTCGGCGTCGACGGTGTGGACGACGGCCTCCTGCACCTGCCGCCGCAGTACGAAGCCGACGTCCTGGCGCGGCGCCCAGGTCCACACCCGCTCGGCGGGGTCGGCGTCGGCCAGCACGGTCTCCAGCTCCGCGGACTGCGCGACCGCCCAGCCCAGCAGCTCGTCGTCGGGACGGCGGGCGGGGTCGGCGTACCCGCCCGGGTCGGCGGCGCGGGTGCGCACGATCCACGCCCAGAAGTGCTGCACCGAGGCGAGGTGCCAGACCAGGTCGGACAGCGCCCACCCCGGGCAGCCGGCCACCGGGGCGGCCCACCCGCGGGCGAGCACCGCCTCGGCGGCGACGTCGGCGAAGCGGGCGTCGACCCGCCGCAGCTCCGGCAGGTAGCCCGACAGCTCCATCGCGGCCTCCTCGCGGCACGGGTGCGGCCCGACGCTAGCGGCTCCAGAGGGCCGGCACGGGCCTCGGCGCGGTGCGGCGCAGCAGCAGCGCCGAGGCGGTCGCCTCGTCGAGGACGAGGTCGGTGACCAGCCCGCCGGCCAGCGCCGCGGCCAGCGCCGTGACCTTGTTGACGCCGGACACCGCGCACACCCGCCGCGGGATGCGGCGCAGCGCCGGAGGGACCAGCCCGCTGGTGCGCGCGTTGATGGGGATGCCCTCCCACGACCCGTCGCCGCGCAGGAACACGGTGCACACGTCGCCGACCACGGAGGCCGCGGCGAGGTCGGCGCGGTCGGCGTGGGTCAGGTAGCCCTCGGCCCAGACCCGGCTGGGGACGGCGCCGGCCACCGCGCCGACGCCGAACAGCGCGACGTCGGCCGACTGCTGGATGCCGAGCACCCGCCGGACGCTGCGCTCCCGCCACATGGCCTGGCGGGTCTCGGGCCGGTCGAAGAACGCCGGCACCGGGAAGTGGTGCACCTGCGCGTCCCAGGCGGTGCCGAACCGGCCGAGGACGTCGCTGCCGTAGCCCACGCCGCTGCTGTGGGTGTTCATCGCGCCGTTGAGCTGGACGACGTGCGCGTCGCGCAGCGGCCGGGCCCGCAGGTGCTGCCCGACCGCGCTGGTGGTGGTGCCCCACGCCAGCCCGAGGGTCATCCCGTCGCCCATCGCCTCGTCCAGGACCGCCGCCGTGCGGTCGGCCACGAGCTGCAGCCGGGCCACGTCGGGGGCGTCCTCGGGCACCGCGACGACGCGGGCGGTCACGCCGTACCGGTGCCCGAGCTCGCCGGCCATCGACGCTGCACGTCCGTGCACGGCGTTGACGGACACCGTCACGATGCCCAGCGAGCGTGCCGCGTCGAGCATCCGGGACACCGTGGAGCGGGAGATCCCCTCCTCGACGGCGATGTCCTCCATCCGCACGCGATCGAGCCAGTAGCGGCGAGCCACCCGCTCCAGGTCCTCGTCGGATGCCATGCCGTGCCCCTCTCCGCCCGCACGGACGCGGGCGACGAGGCCACCGTAGCCGCGCGGTGCACAGATGTGCACGGATGTGCAGATGGTTGCCGCCGGAGCCGCAAAGGAGCAGGTTGCACGGTGTCCACGGGCGCCGGCACCCCGCCGCCGCCCCGCACCACCCCCGCACCACCCAGGAGTCCCCGGTGCCCACTGCACTCTCACCCGAGGTCCGCACGACCGCTCTCGACCGCATGTCCCGCGAGGTCCTCGACGTCCTGGTCATCGGCGGCGGCGTGACCGGTGCCGGCGCCGCCCTCGACGCCGCCAGCCGCGGCCTGTCGGTCGGTCTGCTCGAGCAGCGCGACTGGGCCTCGGGCACCTCCAGCCGGGCCAGCAAGCTCGTGCACGGCGGCCTGCGTTACCTGGAGATGCTCGACTTCGCCCTCGTCCATGAGGCGCTGCACGAGCGCGGCCTGCTCGTCGGCCGGCTCGCGCCGCACCTGGTCCACCCCGTGCCGTTCCTCTACCCGCTGCGCCACCGCGTGTGGGAGCGCGTCTACACCGGCGCCGGCATCGCGCTCTACGACACCCTCGGCGGCCTGCTCGGCCGGGTCGGCGGCCGCGGCGTCCCGCTGCACCGCCACCTGTCGAAGAAGGCGCTGCGCCGCGTGGCCCCCTCGCTGCGCGACGACGTCGCCATCGGCGCCATCCGCTACTGGGACGCCAAGGTCGACGACGCCCGTCTCGTGCAGGTGCTCGTACGCACCGCCGTCGGCCACGGCGCGCTGGCCGCCAGTCGCACCCAGGTCACCGGCTACCACGAGGAGGACGGCCGGGTCGCGGGCGTGCGCGCCGTCGACCTCGAGACCGGCCGCGAGCTCACCATCCGCGCCCGCCACGTCGTCGGCGCCACCGGCGTGTGGACCGACCACGTGCAGGAGCTCTTCGCCGCCCAGGGCCTGACCGTGCGCGCCTCCAAGGGCGTGCACATCGCCGTCCCGCGCGAGGTCATCGCCGGCGACGACGGCTTCATCCTGCGCACCGAGAAGAGCGTGCTGTTCATCATCCCGTGGCCGACGCACTGGGTGATCGGCACGACCGACACCCCGTGGGACCTCGCCAAGGACCACCCGGTCGCCTCGGCCGCCGACGTCGACTACCTGCTCGAGCACGCCAACGCCGTCCTCGCCCGCCCGCTCACCCGCGACGACGTCCTCGGCGTCTACACCGGCCTGCGGCCCCTGCTGCAGCCCATCGACGTCGAGGCCGGCGGCACGACGCGGGTCTCGCGCGAGCACACCGTGGCCACCGTCCGGCCCGGCCTGACCATGATCGCCGGCGGCAAGTACACGACCTACCGCGTCATGGCCCGCGACGTCGTCGACATGGCCCTGGAGGACCGCGCGCCCGGCGAGGACCCCGAGGCGCCGATCCCCGCCTCGCTGACCGAGGAGCTGCCGCTGGCCGGCGCCGACGGCTACCGGGTCCGCTGGAACCGCAAGGCCCACCTGGCGGAGGCGCACGGCTGGACCGAGACGCGCGTGGAGCACCTGCTCGACCGCTACGGCAGCCTCGTCGACGAGGTCCTCGCGCTGGTCGACGCCGACCCCGACCTCGGCCGCCCGCTCGAGGGCGCGCCGGACTACCTGCGCGCCGAGGTCGTCTACGCCGTCACCGCCGAGGGCGCCCTGCACCTGGAGGACGTGCTCACCCGCCGCACCCGGCTGTCCTACGAGCAGGCCGACCGCGGGACGGCGTCGGCCCGCCCGGCGGCCGAGCTCATGGCCGGCCTGCTCGGCTGGGACGACGAGCAGCGCGAGCGGGAGATCTCCACCTACCTCGCGCGCGTGGAGGCCGAGCACGCCGCCGAGGCGATGCCCGACGACAGCTCCGCCGAGGCCGCCCGCCTGCGGGCGCCGGAGATCCGGCCCTTCGCCTCGGCGTCCTGACCCGCCCGGGCCGGCGGGGAGTCCCCGCCGGCCCGGCACCCCGACGACGATCCCGGCGAGAGGAGGAGCACGGCAGGGATCCCGCACGACCCGCCCGAGCCGGGCGGGACCCCCACCAAGGCACAACCGGACACAGAGAGGTGTCTTCGAGTGTCACTGACCTCCGTCTTCTTCTCCGAGGTACTCGGGACCGGGCTGCTGATCCTGCTCGGCGTCGGCGTCGTCGCCAACGTGCTGCTCACCGACTCCAAGGGCCGCGGCGCCGACTGGCTGCTGATCAACTTCGGCTGGGGCCTGGCGGTCTTCGTCGGCGTCTACGGCGCCTACCGCAGCGGTGCGCACCTCAACCCGGCGGTCACCGTCGGGCTGTGGTCCTCCGGCGCCGACGAGTACGCCCCCGGCGTCGCCGTCACCTTCGGCAGCACGCTGGTGTACTTCGCCGGCGAGCTCGTGGGCGCCATCCTCGGCGCGGTCTTCGCCTGGCTGGCCTACAAGAAGCACTACGACCTGCACCCCGACGGCGGGGAGATCCTGGGCACCTTCTCCACCGGCCCGGCCATCCGGGCACTGCCGTGGAACGCGCTCACCGAGGCGATCGGCACGTTCGTGCTGGTGTACATCATCCTGCAGTTCGGGAACACGCCGTCGGAGATCGGGCCGCTCGCCGTCGCCCTGCTCGTCGTCGGCATCGGCGCCTCGCTCGGCGGGCCGACCGGCTACGCCATCAACCCGGCACGTGACCTCGGGCCCCGCATCGCGCACGCCGTCCTGCCCATCCGGCACAAGGGCAGCAGCGACTGGGGCTACGCGTGGGTGCCGATCGTGGGCCCGATCGTCGGCGGGATCGCCGCCGGCCTGTTCTCCCAGGTCTTCTGACCCGTACTCCCCGCAACGACGCACAGGAGGAAGCAGTGACCACCTACATCGCCGCCATCGACCAGGGCACCACCAGCACCCGCTGCATGGTCTTCGACCACGCGGGCGCCGTCGTGGCCGTCGCCCAGAAGGAGCACCGCCAGATCTTCCCGCGGGCCGGGTGGGTCGAGCACGACGCGCAGGAGATCTGGACCAACGTCCGCGAGGTCGTCGGCCAGGCGCTGGGCCGCGCCGACCTCGTCAGCACCGACCTCGCCGCCGTCGGGCTGACCAACCAGCGCGAGACCACCGTCGTCTGGGACAAGAACACCGGCGAGCCGGTGTACAACGCCATCGTCTGGCAGGACACCCGGACCGACCGGATCGTCACCGAGCTCGGCGAGCTCGGCGGCGGAGCCGAGCGCTACAAGGACAAGGTCGGCCTGCCGCTGGCCACCTACTTCGCCGGGCCCAAGGTCACCTGGATCCTCGACAACGTCGAGGGCGCCCGCGAGCGGGCCGAGCGCGGCGACCTGCTCATGGGCACGATCGACAGCTGGATGCTGTGGAACATGACCGGCGGCACCGACGGCGGCCAGCACCTCACCGACGTCAGCAACGCCTCCCGCACGATGCTCATGGACTACAAGACCCTCAAGTGGGACGAGTCCATCGCCGCGGACATGCGCATCCCGATGTCGATGCTGCCGGAGATCCGGTCGAACTCCGAGGTCTACGGCGAGGGCCGCCGGGCCGGCGCCCTGGCCGGCGTGAAGATCGCCGGGTCGCTGGGCGACCAGCAGGCGGCCACCTTCGGGCAGGTCTGCTTCTCGCCGGGCATGGCCAAGAACACCTACGGCACCGGCAACTTCCTCCTCCTCAACACCGGCGAGGAGGCGGTGGCGTCGAAGAACGGCCTGCTGACGACGGTCTGCTACAAGATCGGCGACCGCAAGCCGATCTACGCGCTCGAGGGGTCGATCGCCGTCACCGGCTCGCTGGTGCAGTGGGTGCGCGACAACCTGCGGCTCATCGGCGGTGCGCCGGAGATCGAGGCGGTGGCCCGCTCGGTGGACGACAACGGCGGCGCCTACTTCGTCCCGGCGTTCTCCGGCCTGTTCGCCCCGCACTGGCGCTCCGACGCCCGCGGTGCGCTGGTCGGGCTGACCCGCTACGTCAACCGCGGGCACCTGGCCCGGGCGGTGCTGGAGGCCACGGCCTACCAGACCCGCGAGGTGGTCGAGGCGATGAACGCCGACTCCGGTGTCGACCTCACCGAGCTGCGGGTCGACGGCGGCATGGTGGGCAACGAGCTGCTCATGCAGTTCCAGGCCGACATCCTCGGCGTCGACGTCGTCCGGCCCAAGATCGCCGAGACGACGGCGCTCGGCGCGGCGTACGCGGCGGGCCTCGCGGTCGGCTTCTGGGCCGACGAGGACGAGCTGACCAGCCAGTGGGCCGAGGACAAGCGGTGGAGCCCGGACATGGACGCGGCCGTGCGCGACCGGTACTACCGCAAGTGGACGAAGGCGGTCCAGCGCACCCTCGACTGGGTGGACGACGACGACGAGGAGTGAGTGACGCTGCGGGCGCCGTCCCCAGGCCGGGGACGGCGCCCGCGGCGGTCCACGGCCCGCAACTAGGCTCGTCGCCGTGCTCGCCTGGCCTGCCCCGCTCCTGCCGACCCTCCCGGGCCCCGGCCTGGTCCTGCGGCTGTTCGACACCGCGCGCGGCCAGGTCGTGGACACCGAGCCGGGGCCGGTGGCCCGCATGTACGTCTGCGGGATCACCCCCTACGACGCCACCCACCTCGGCCACGCCGCCACCTATCTGGCCTTCGACCTGGTCAACCGGCTGTGGCGCGACGCGGGGCACCCCGTCCACTACGTGCAGAACGTGACCGACATCGACGACCCGCTGCTCGAGCGGGCCGAGCGCGACGGCGAGGACTGGGTCGTGCTCGCCATGCGGGAGACCGCGCTGTTCCGCGAGGACATGACCGCGCTGCGGGTGCTGCCGCCCGAGGACTACGTGGGCGCCGTCGCGGCCATCCCGCGGATCGTGGCGCACGTGGAGACGCTGCTCGACGAGGGCCTGGCCTACGTCCTCGACGACGGCACCGACGACGTCTACCACGACGTGTCGCAGGCGCCCGGCTTCGGCGAGGAGTCCGGCTACGACGAGGCGACGATGCTGGCGCTGTCGGCCGAGCGCGGCGGCGACCCCGACCGCCCGGGCAAGCGCAACCGCCTGGACCCGCTGCTGTGGCGCGGCCGCCGCGAGGGCGAGCCGTCCTGGCCCGGGCCGCGCGGCATCGAGGGCCGGCCGGGCTGGCACATCGAGTGCGCCGCCATCGCGCTGGACACCATCGGCATGGGCTTCGACGTGCAGGGCGGCGGCAGCGACCTGGTCTTCCCGCACCACGAGTACTCCGCCGTCCACGCCGAGGCGCTGACCGCCACGAAGCCCTTCGCGCAGGCCTACGTGCACGCGGCGATGATCGGCCTCGACGGCGAGAAGATGAGCAAGAGCCGCGGCAACCTGGTGTTCGTCTCCAAGCTGCGCGGGGAGGGCGTCGACCCGATGGCCATCCGGCTGGCGCTGCTGTCGGGCCACTACCGCACCGACCGCGCCTGGACGCCGGACCTGCTCACCACCGCCGAGGAGCGGCTGGCCACCTGGCGGCGCGCCGTGGCACACGACGCCGGCGCCCCGGCCGCGCCGGTGCTGGCCGCGCTGCGCGAGCGGCTGTCCGACGACCTGGACAGCCCGGGCGCGATCGCCGCCGTCGACGCGTGGGCCGCGGCGACGCTCGCCGGCGACGGGGAGGCCGAGGACGGCGCGCCCGCCGTGGTCGCCGACGCCGTCGACGCGCTCCTGGGCGTCGGCCTCCAGGAGGCCTGATGGCCGGTGGCGGGGGGTTCCGCTCCACCGACCGCGCCGCCCGCGAACGGGAGGAGGACGCGCTCGCCCCGGCCGCCACGCGCGCGGCGGCCACCCGCGGCCGCGCCGTCGACGAGCCCGAGGACGCGCTGCGCACCGCCTTCGAGCGCGACCGCGACCGGATCCTGCACGCCAAGGCCTTCCGCCGGCTCAAGCACAAGACGCAGGTCTTCCTCAACCCCGACGGCGACCACTTCGTCACCCGGCTGACCCACACGCTGCAGGTCACCCAGGTGGCCCGCGCCATCGCCCGCGCGCTCGGGCTCAACGAGACGCTGGCCGAGGCGATCGCGCTCGGGCACGACGTCGGCCACTCGCCGTTCGGCCACATCGGCGAGGACGCCTTCGCCCCCTACGTGCCCGGCGGCTGGCACCACGCGGCGCAGGGCGTGCGGATCGTCGAGGTGCTCGAGCACCTCAACCTCACCTGGGAGGTGCGCGACGGCATCCGCGCGCACAGCTGGAAGATCACGCCGCCGCCGGCCACGCGCGAGGGGGAGTGCGTCCGCTACGCCGACCGGATCGCCTACCTCTCGCACGACGCGCTCGACGCCGTCCGCGCCGGGGTGCTGCAGGTCGGCGACCTGCCGGTCGGTGCGCGGGAGGTGTTCGGCGAGCCGGGCAGCGCGATGGTGGGGGCGATGATCGACGCCGTCGTGCGGGGCTCGCTGGCCGACGGCGGAGCGGTGGTGATGGCGCCCGAGCCGCTGGCCGCGATGCACGAGCTGCGGGCGTTCATGTTCCAGCGGGTCTACATGTCCGAGACCGCCGCGGGGCAGAAGCAGCTCGCCGTCGACGTCATCCGCCGGCTGGTCGACCACCACCTCGAGCACCCCGGGCTGATCCCCGCCACCTACCGCGACACCGCCGCCGACCCGGTCACCCAGGTGGTCGACCACGTCTCGGGCATGACCGACCGGTTCGCGCTGGCCACCCACGACCGGCTCTTCGGGGACGACGCCGCCGCCCGCATGGCCCCGCTGCTGCGCCGGGGCTGACCCGTCTCCTGGGGTGTTCCCCGTCCTCGTGGGGTCCTGCAGAGCCCCACCGGGACGAGCAACACCCCAGGGGCGCCGCGACTCGACCGTTATCCCCAACTCGGCCGCGCGGATCCACGCCCGCCGCCGGAGCGGAGGGCGGGGAACGGCTCAGCTGGGGGAGGAGCCCCGGCGGCGGAGGTAGCGCTCGAACTCGCGGGCGATCTGGTCGCCGTTGGCCTGGGACAGGTCGCTCTCGGTGGCCCGCTCCTCGAGCGAGCGCACGTACTCGACGACCTCGGCGTCCTCCTGGGCCATCTCGTCGACGGTCTTGACCCACTCGTCGGCCTGCTGGGGGAGCGCGCCGAGCGGCACGGTCAGCTCCAGCACCTCCTCGACGCGCTGCAGCAGTGCCACGGTGGCCCGCGGCGAGGGCGGCTGGGAGACGTAGTGCGGTACCGCGGCCCAGAAGCTGACCGCCGGGAGGCCGGCCTGCACGCAGGCGTCCTGGAAGACGCCGAGGATCCCGGTCGGGCCCTCGTAGCGGGAGGTCTCCAGGCCCCACGCCTGCGCGGACTCGACGTCGTAGGCCGTGCCGGACACGGGGGTGGGCCGGGTGTGCGGGGTGTCGGCGAGCAGGGCACCGAGCGCGACGACGGTCTGGACGTCGAGCTCCTGGCACAGCTCGATGAGCTCCTGGCAGAACCCGCGCCAGCGCATGTTGGGCTCGATGCCGCGGATCAGGACGACGTCGCGGTCGCTGTCCGGCGGGCGGGCGACGGAGATGCGGGTGGTGGGCCACTCGATGCGCCGGCTGACCCCGCCGACGAGGGAGACGGTGGGCCGGTTGACCTGGAAGTCGTAGTAGTCCTCGGGGTCGAGCGCCGCCAGGGGCGTGGCGTCCCAGATGAGCTCGAGGTGCTCGAGCGCCCCGGTGGCGGCGTCCCCGGCGTCGTTCCAGCCCTCGAAGGCGACCACCGCCACCGGCTGGTTCAGCTGGGGCAGGTCCTCGGGAGCGGACTTCGGGTCGATCACCCCTGCGAGCCTACGTCGGTCGAGCGCCCCACCAGGGTGGTGCGGGATGCGAGGATGGCGCAGCCGTGGAAATGCGGCCGGGTCCGCGGTCGCTGCTGGTGCTACGCGCACCTCCGCCCACCGACCCCTGAGGACGCCCGTGACCGACGCCCCGCAGCTCCGTCCCGACGCCACCGCGGAGCTCACCGCCCTGCTCGAGCAGCGCATCCTCGTGCTCGACGGCGCCATGGGGACGGCCATCCAGCGCGACCGCCCGAGCGAGGCCGGCTACCGCGGTGAGCGCTTCGCCGACTGGCCGTCCGACGTCCAGGGCAACAACGACCTGCTGGTGCTCACCCAGCCGGAGCTCGTCGCCGGCATCCACCGCGAGTACCTCGACGCCGGCGCCGACGTCATCGAGACCAACACCTTCAACGCCAACGCCGTCTCGCTGGCCGACTACGGCATGAGCTCGCTCGCCCGCGAGATCAACGTGGCCGCCGCCCGGCTCGCCCGCCGCGAGGCCGACGCGATGACCGCCCGCACGCCGCACCGGCCGCGCTACGTCGCCGGTGCCCTGGGCCCGACCACCCGCACGGCGTCGATCTCACCCGACGTCAACGACCCCGGCGCCCGCAATGTCACGTGGCCGGAGCTGGTGGACGCCTACGTCGAGCAGGCCGGCGGCCTGGTCGACGGCGGCGCCGACCTGCTGCTCGTGGAGACGATCTTCGACACGCTCAACGCCAAGGCGGCGGTCTTCGCCTTGGAGACGCTCTTCGAGCAGCGCGGCCGGCGCTGGCCGGTGATGATCTCGGGCACGATCACCGACGCCTCGGGCCGCACGCTGTCGGGCCAGACCACCGAGGCGTTCTGGAACTCCGTGCGCCACGTGCGGCCGCTGCTGGTCGGGCTCAACTGCGCGCTCGGCGCCAAGGAGCTGCGGCCCTACGTCGCCGAGCTCGCGCGGCTGGCCGACACCTTCGTCTCCGCCTATCCCAACGCAGGGCTGCCCAACGCCTTCGGCGAGTACGACGAGGCGCCCGAGGACACCGCCGCGGTGCTGCGCTCCTTCGCCGAGGACGGCTTCGTCAACATGGTCGGCGGCTGCTGCGGCACCACGCCGGCGCACATCGCCGCCGTCGCCGCGGCCGTCGGGGACCTGCCGCCGCGGACTCCGGTCGCGACGCGCCCCGCGATGCGGCTGTCGGGCCTGGAGGCCCTGAACGTCGACGCCGACTCGCTGTTCGTCAACGTCGGCGAGCGCACCAACATCACCGGCTCGGCCCGCTTCCGCCGGCTGATCCGCGACGGCGACTACCCGACGGCGCTGGCCGTGGCCCGCCAGCAGGTCGAGGCCGGCGCGCAGGCGATCGACATCAACATGGACGAGGGCATGATCGACGGCGTGGCGGCGATGACCCGCTTCACCCGCCTGGTCGCCGCCGAGCCCGACATCTGCCGCGTGCCGGTGATGGTCGACTCCTCCAAGTGGGAGGTTATCGAGGCCGGCCTGCAGCAGCTGCAGGGCAAGTCGATCGTCAACTCCATCTCGCTGAAGAACGGCGAGGCGGAGTTCGTCGAGCAGGCGCGGCTGTGCCGCAAGTACGGCGCGGCCGTCGTCGTCATGGCCTTCGACGAGGACGGGCAGGCCGACACCCTCGAGCGCCGGCAGCGGATCTGTCGCCGCGCCTACGACATCCTGGTCGACCAGGTCGGCTTCCCCGCCGAGGACGTGATCTTCGACCCCAACGTCTTCGCCGTCGCCACCGGCATCGAGGAGCACGCCCGCTACGGCCTGGACTTCATCGAGGCCACCCGCTGGATCAAGGAGAACCTGCCCGGCGCGCTGGTCTCCGGCGGCGTCTCCAACGTCTCGTTCTCCTTCCGCGGCAACAACCCGGTGCGCGAGGCCATCCACGCGGTGTTCCTCTTCCACGCCATCGCCGCCGGCATGGACATGGGCATCGTCAACGCCGGCGCCCTGGAGGTGTACGAGGAGGTCCCGCGGGAGCTGCGCGACCGCATCGAGGACGTCGTCCTCGCCCGCCGCCCCGACGCCACCGAGCGGCTGCTGGAGATCGCCGGGGACTACGCCGGCGACGGCGCCGCCAAGGAGGCCGCCACCGAGGAGTGGCGCGCGCTGCCGGTGGGGGAGCGGATCACCCACGCGCTGGTCAAGGGCGTCGACGAGTTCGTCGAGGCCGACACCGAGGAGCTGCGCGCGGAGATCTCCGCCCGCGGTGGCCGGCCGATCGAGGTCATCGAGGGCCCGCTGATGGCCGGCATGAACGTCGTCGGCGACCTGTTCGGCGCCGGGAAGATGTTCCTGCCGCAGGTCGTGAAGTCCGCGCGGGTCATGAAGAAGGCCGTCGCCTACCTCATCCCCTTCATCGAGGCGGAGAAGCAGCCCGGTGACGCCGAGCGCACCAACGGCCGCGTCGTCATGGCCACCGTGAAGGGCGACGTCCACGACATCGGCAAGAACATCGTCGGCGTCGTCCTGCAGTGCAACAACTACGAGGTCGTCGACCTCGGCGTCATGGTGCCGGCGCAGAAGGTGCTCGACACCGCCAAGGAGATCGGCGCCGACGTCATTGGCCTGTCCGGGCTGATCACCCCGTCCCTGGACGAGATGGTCAACCTGGCGAGCGAGATGGAGCGGCAGGGCTTCGAGGTGCCGCTGCTGATCGGCGGGGCGACGACGTCGCGCGCGCACACCGCGGTCAAGGTGGCGCCGCGCTACCACGGCCCGGTGATCTGGGTGAAGGACGCCTCGCGGTCGGTGCCGGTCGTGGCCGCGCTGCTCAGCGACGAGCAGCGCCCCGGCCTGCTGTCGGCGACCGAGACCGAGTACGAGACGCTGCGCGAGCGGCACGCCGCCCGTCAGGACACCCGCACGCTCCTGCCGCTGGCCGCCGCCCGCGCCGCCGCGCCGGCCATCGACTGGTCGGACTACAGCCCGCCGCGGCCGCGGATGCTGGCGCAGCAGGCCCGCGACGTGTGCTCCGGCCCGGGCTGCGACCACCGGCACGGCGCGGTCGAGCACGTGCGGGTGTTCCGCGACTACCCCCTCGAGGAGCTGCGCGGCTACATCGACTGGCAGCCGTTCTTCACCGCGTGGGAGATGCGCGGCCGGTTCCCCGACATCCTGCACAACCCGGCCTCCGGCGAGGCGGCGCGGCGGCTCTACGCCGACGCGCAGGAGATGCTCGACCGGATCGTCGCCGAGCGCTGGCTGACCGCCAACGGCGTGCTCGGGCTGTTCCCCGCCGCCCGGGTCGACGGCGAGGACATCGAGGTCTACACCGACGAGTCGCGCACGCAGGTGCGGGCCGTGCTGCACCAGCTGCGGCAGCAGACCGAGGGCCGCGACGGCGCCCCGCGCAAGTCCCTCGCCGACTTCGTGGCGCCGAAGGAGACCGGGCTGCGCGACCACGTGGGCGCCTTCGCCGTCACCGCGGGGCTGGGCTCGGCCGAGCGGGTGGCCGCGTTCAAGGCCGACCACGACGACTACTCGGCGATCCTGCTCGAGGCGCTCGCCGACCGGCTGGCCGAGGCGTTCGCCGAGCGACTGCACGAGCGGGTGCGCCGGGAGTTCTGGGGCTACGCCGCCGACGAGCGGCTCGACGCCGACGCGCTCATCGCCGAGCGCTACCGCGGCATCCGCCCCGCCCCGGGCTACCCCGCCTGCCCCGAGCACACCGAGAAGCAGGCGATCTGGGACCTGCTCGACGTCGAGGCGGCCACCGGCCTGCAGCTCACCGAGTCGATGGCCATGTGGCCGGGCGCCGCGGTCAGCGGGCTGTACTTCTCCCACCCCGAGGCGCGCTACTTCAACCTGGGCCGGGTCGCGCGCGACCAGGTCGAGGACTACGCCCGCCGCAAGGGCTGGACGCTGCGCGAGGCCGAGCGCTGGCTGGCCCCCAACCTGGGCTACCGCACCGACGACGAGTGAAGGACCCGGGCACCGCGCCGTGTGCACACAGCGCGGTGCCCGCCGGCCCGGGAGCGCGATGCGTGCACGAACCGAGCGCGCGAGACGGTCCTCGCCGGGCTGCCGTCAGCGGTCGGGGACGGTGATCTTGTACTGGGCGATCTTGCGGTAGAGCGTGGCGCGGCCGATGCCGAGCTCCTCGGCGACGTGGGTCATCGTGGTGCCCGGCTCGGTCAGGCACCGCACGATCTCGTCGCGCTCGAGCCGCTCCAGGCGGGACAGCGCTCGGGTGCCGCCGTCGAGGACCTCGGGCGCGAGGTGGTGGACGTCGACGACGTCGGCGCGGGCGGCGGCCTCGCGCACCACGCGGCGCAGCTGGGCGACGTTGCCCGGCCAGCCGTAGCCGGTCAGTGCCCGGGCCGCGCGCGGGGTGAACGCGACCTCGCGGTGCCGCTCCTGGCGGGCGGTCCAGGCGGCCAGGGGCAGCACGTCGTCGGCGCGGTCGCGCAGCGGCGGGACCTCGACGACGGCGTCGACGAGCCGGGCGATCGGGTCGGGCAGCGCCGCGTACTCCGGCGCGGTGAGCACGAACGGCTGCGGCCGGCCGGTGCGCCGGACCGTGGCCAGCACCTGCGCCAGCTCCCCGGCGGCCCACGCGGGCAGGCGGTGCAGCCCGGAGACGATCACGCAGGTGTCGTCGGCGCGCAGCTCCGGCGTCCACAGCTCCAGCCACGGGGCGACGTCCCCGGCCTCGGGGGCGCGCGCGTGCAGCAGCCGCTGGCGGCCGGGCAGCCGCCGCCGGGCCAGCGCGGCCAGGGTGGCCTTGCCCGCCCCCTCCTCGCCGACGACGACGGTCACCCGGCCCCCGGAGACCGCGACCGCCGCCTGGTCGACCGCCGTGCGCCAGGCGGGCGCAACGCAGGGGTCGCCGTCGTCGGGCGCCAGTGACCCGCCGACCACCCGGAACACCTCGCCGCGCGGCGCCGGGCGCACGACCCGGCCACCGGTGCGCACCGCCATGAGCGCGCTGGTGGCGCTGGCCGCCGTCTGGGCCAGGCCCAGCAGCAGCTCGGAGGAGGAGTCCGACCAGGTGGTGAGGTTGATGCTGCCGGCCAGCTCGCCGGTGACCGGCTCGAGCACCGGCGCGGCCGCGCACGTGTAGCCGCGCAGGTCGGTGCACCAGTGGTCGGCGGCGCGCACCAGCGACGGCGCGCGGTCGGCCAGCGACAGCCCCAGGCCGTTGGTGCCGGCGTTGCGCTCGCTGTAGGAGAACCCGGGCGCCAGGTGCACGCGGTCGAGCGCGCGGTGGATGGACACGTCGTCGCCGAGGCGGGCGAGGACGAAACCGGCGTGGTCGGCGACCATCAGGCTCACCGGCTCGTTGGCGATCGTCGACTGCAGGTCGGTGAGCACCCGGTGCGCGCACTCGTAGAGCAGTGATCCGGTGTCCGGCGTGCCGGTGAACACGGGCACGACCTCGTCGGCCGGGACGCCGTAGCCCTGGCTGCGCCGCCACGAGGCGCGGACGCGCGGAGCGGCGCCCCGGGTGGCCGGAGCGGACGCGGGCAGCGGCTCCGGCCGGGGGACCAGTTCCTCCACGGTCGCCTCCCGGGTGTGGCCTGTGTCACGGCAATGTACGCGGCGGGGGAGGGCGGTCGGCGTCTCAAGGTGAGACACCGAGCGGGGTCCCGCCGGGCTCCCGCGGTCCTAGCGTCGGCCCGGAGAGGTGACCCGCCTCACACCGGAGCCGACGGAGGCCGACGGATGTACACCAAGGACGGCGAGCAGTACTACGTCGTGGACGCCCACATCGCCCTGTGGGACGCCCGCCCCGAGAACCAGCGCAACGTGCACGGCAAGCAGTTCATCGACTGCTTCTACGACTACCACCGCAACCTCAGCCCGGAGTCCGAGGTCTGGGACTACGAGGAGTACCTCTACCAGGGCGGCGAGCGGCTGATGCGCGACGTCTTCGCCGACGGGATCGTCGACCACGCGATCTTCCAGCCGGCGCGGCTCGCGGAGTTCTACCACCGCGGGTTCGGGCAGACCGAGGAGGCGTTCGCGCTCGCGCAGGCCCACCCGGACAAGCTGACCTACAACCACTACTGGGACCCGCGCGACGGCGAGAACGGCCTCGACGCGCTGCGCGCCGCCGCCGAGCGGATGCACCTGCAGGGCGTGAAGCTCTACACCGCCGACTGGCACGGGGAGTCCCGCGGCTGGAAGCTCACCGACCCGATGGCCTACCGCTACCTCGAGCTGTGCCGCGAGCTGGGCATCCGCAACATCCACATCCACAAGGGCCCCACCATCCGGCCGCTGGACCGTGACGCCTTCGACGTCGCCGACGTCGACCACGTGGCCACCGACTTCACCGACCTGACCTTCGTGGTGGAGCACTGCGGCCTGCCGCGGCTGGAGGACTTCTGCTGGATCGCCACCCAGGAGCCCAACGTGGTGGCCGGCCTGGCGGTCGCGATCCCGTTCATCCACACCCGGCCGCGCTACTTCGCCCAGATCATGGGCGAGCTCGTCTACTGGCTCGGCGAGGACCGGATCCTGTTCTCCAGCGACTACGCGCTCTGGACGCCGAAGTGGCTGGTCGAGCGGTTCGTGGACTTCCAGATCCCCGAGGACCTGACCGAGTACGCGCCGCTCACCACCGAGGTGAAGAAGAAGGTGCTCGGCCTCAACGCCGCCCGGCTCTACGGCCTCGACGTCCCGGAGCACCTGCGGCTGCCGGAGGCCGACGAGACGCAGACCGGCCCGCGCGAGCCGGCCGCGGCCGACCTGGCGGCCGTGTGATGACGGCGGTCCTCCCCGACCTCGCGCACGAGGTCCGCCGCGCCCTGGGCACCGTCGTCGACCCCGAGCTCGACGAGCCGGTCACCGACCTCGGCTTCGTCCGCTCGGTCGCCGTCGACGGCGGGGCGGTGGAGGTGCACCTGCGCCTGCCGACGTCGTTCTGCGCGCCCAACTTCGCCTGGCTGATGGTGTCCGACGCCCACGACGCGGTCGCCGCCGTCCCGGGAGTGCAGCGGGTGGTCGTCGAGCTCGACGACCACCACGACTCCGACCTCATCAACGCCGGCCTGGCCGCCGGCCTCGGCTACCGCGGCACCTTCGGCTCCGAGGCGGAGGACTCCCTCGACGAGCTGCGGGCCACCTTCACCCGCAAGGCGCACACCGCGGCGATGGAGCGGGCGCTCACCGCCCTGCTGCGCGCCGACCCGTCGGCCGACGTCCGGGAGGTCACCCTCGGCGACCTCCCGGACGACGCCGCCGCGGCGCTGCGGCGCCGGCGGTCCGCCGTCGGCCTCCCCGTCGACGACGGCGCGCCCGTGCTCGTCCGCGACGACGGCACCCGCCCCGGCCCGGACGACGCCGCGATGGTGCTGCGCCGCGCCCGGTCGGTGCGGATCTCCGTCGACGGCAACGCCCACTTCTGCCGCGGGCTGCTCACCACCCGCTATCCCGGGTCGGAGGCCGACCAGGTGCCCCGCCCCGACGACCGTCCCGTCCTGCCCCTGGAGGTCCTGCCATGAAGGCCGTGCGCGTGCACGCCTACCACTCCGACCCGACGATCGACGACATCCCGGAACCGGAGATCCGGGGTCCCCTCGACGTCGTGGTGAAGATCGGCGGTGCCGGCGTCTGCCGGACCGACCTGCACATCCTCGAGGGCCAGTGGGCCGAGCTGCAGAACCCGGACCTGCCCTACGTGATCGGGCACGAGAACGCCGGATGGGTGCACGCCGTCGGGGAGGGCGTCACCAACGTCGCCGTCGGCGACACGGTGATCCTGCACCCGCAGCCCAGCTGCGGCCTGTGCACGGCGTGCCGTGCCGGCCGGGACATGCAGTGCGAGAACGCCTTCTTCCCCGGGCTCTCCAACGACGACGGCGGCATGGCGGAGTACCTGCGCACCACCGCCCGCGCCTGCGTCAAGCTCGACCCGTCGACCAACCCGGCCGACGTCGCGGCGCTGGCCGATGCCGGCATCACCGCCTACCACGCCGTGCGCAAGGCCCTGCCGCTGCTGCACCCGGGCACGACGGCGGTCGTGCAGGGGGCCGGCGGCCTCGGCCACATCGGCGTCCAGTGCCTGGCCGCGCTGTCGGGCACCCGGGTGGTCGTCGTCGACCGCAACCCCGAGGCGCTGGAGCTCGCCCGCCGGATCGGCGCGGACGAGACGGTCCTCGCCGACGGCGACCAGGTGCAGGCGGTGCAGGACCTGACCGGCGGCGGCGCGGACGTCGTCTTCGACTTCGTGGCCGAGCAGGGCGCGGAGATGGACGGCTGGCGCATGACCGGCCCGGCCGGCTCGCTCTACGTCATCGGCTACGGCGGCGAGCTGCGCATCCCGACGCTGGAGTTCGTGGCCGGGGAGAAGAACATCGTCGGCAACATCGTCGGCACCTACACCGACCTGGCCGAGCTGATGGTGCTCGCGCAGGCCGGGAAGGTCACCCTGCACACCCAGCAGTACCCGCTCGACCGGGCCGTGGACGCCATCCGCGACCTCGACGCCGGGAAGGTCCGGGGCCGCGCCATCCTCGTGCCGTGAGGCCGGGTGGGCGCCCCCGGCCTCACGGTCGGGGGCGCCTACCTCTCGGTGCCCACCTTCTCGATGTCCATCCGCTGCACCAGGTCGCCGCTGAACCGGTAGACGTGCCGGACGGTCTCCCGCGACAGGACCGCGCCCGACGGGTCGCGGACGGTCATGGCGACGGTGACGGCGACCGAGCCGTCCGGGCGCTCCTCGATCCCGGTCGGCCGCAGCAACGGGCGGATCTGCGCCCACTGGCGCTCCCAGTAGCCGCGGACCTCCTCGTGGCCGGAGACCCGCCCGCCCTCCCAGCCGTTGGGCCAGTCGACGTCCGGGGCCATGGCGGCCAGCACCGCGTCGAGGTCGCGGGCGGTGAACGCCCGGTACAGGGAGCGCAGCCGCTCGGCGCGGTCCGGTGCGGTCATGGGGCGGGTCCTCTCGCGACGACGGTCCGGTTCCCCGTCATCCTGGTGCCCCATCCGCCCGACAGGAGAGACCATGACGCTCGCCGCCCCGCGGCACCCCGCCACCGCCGCCGACGACGCCGCGCTGCGCGAGATCGAGCAGCGCGTGCTGTGGCTGGCCACGGCGGTCGTCGACCACGCCAACCGGGTGCGCCCCAACCCCAGCGGGCTCAAGGTCGGCGGCCACCAGGCCTCCAGCGCGTCGATGGTGACGATCATGACGGCGCTGTGGCTCGAGCAGCTGCGCGCCGACGACCGGGTGTCGGTGAAGCCGCACGCCTCGCCGGTCCTGCACGCGCTGGAGTTCCTGCTCGGCCAGCTCGACGCCTCCTGGCTGACCACGCTGCGGGAGTTCGGCGGGCTGCAGTCCTATCCCTCGCGGCTGAAGGACCCGGTGCCGGCGGACTACTCGACCGGGTCGGTCGGCATCGGCGCGACCGCCCCGATCTGGGGCGCGCTGGCCCGCCGCTACGTCAACACCCAGTTCGGCACCGGCGGAACGGGGCGGCAGTGGTCGCTGGTCGGCGACGCCGAGCTCGACGAGGGCGCCGTCTGGGAGGCCGTGCTCGACCCGATGGTCGCCGAGCTCGGTGAGGTGAACTGGATCGTCGACCTCAACCGCCAGTCGCTGGACCGCGTCGTCCCCACCATGGGCGCCACCCGGCTGCAGGGCATGTTCACCGCCGCCGGCTGGCAGGTGCTCACCGTCAAGTACGGCGCCCTGCTGGAGGAGCTGTTCACCCGGCCCGGCGGCGCGGAGCTGCGCGACCGCATCGACGGGATGGGCAACGCCGAGTACCAGCGGCTGCTGCGGCGCACGGCCGAGGAGGTCCGCCGCGAGCTGCCGGGGGAGGCGCCGGGTGCCGCGGCGATCGCCGGGCTGGTCGCCGGCGTGCCCGACGCCGAGCTGCTCGCCGCGGTGCGCAACCTCGGCGGCCACGACCTCGCCGCGCTGCGCGAGGCGTTCTCCCGGATCGACGACACCCGCCCCACCGTGGTGATCGCCTACACGCTCAAGGGCTACGGGCTGGCCACCGAGGGCCACCCGCAGAACCACTCCGCGCTGCTCACCGAGGCGCAGCTGCACGAGCTGGCCGCGCGCGTCGGCGTCGACCCCGCGCAGCCGTGGGCCGGCTTCCCGGCCGGCAGCCGGCCCGCGGAGCTGCTGGCCGCGGCCGCCGCGCGCCTCGCCCGCCCTCCGGCCGAGCCCGCCGCGCCACCGGCCGTGCCCGCCGACCTCGGCCGTACCCCGTCGGGCACCGCCACCACGCAGGCGGCGCTGGGGCGCACGCTGCTCGACCTCAACCGCGCCGCGCCCGAGGTGGGCCGGCGGGTGGTCACCGTCAGCCCCGACGTGTCCAGCTCGACCAACCTCGGCGGCTGGGTGAACAAGGTCGGCGTCTGGTCCCACGAGGACCGGCGCGACTGGTTCGCCGACGACGCCGAGACGATCCTGCACTGGCGCGAGCGGCCCTCCGGGCAGCACGTGGAGCTCGGCATCGCCGAGACCAACCTGGTCGGCGCCATCGGCGAGCTGGGCGCCACGTGGTCGCGGTGGGGCCAGCCGCTGCTGCCGATCGGGGTGCTCTACGACCCGTTCGTGGAGCGGGCGCTGGAGCCGTGGTCGTTCACGATCTACGCCGGCGGGCAGTCGCTGCTGGTGGGGACGCCGTCGGGCGTGACGCTGGCGCCCGAGGGCGGGGCGCACCAGTCGATCACCACGCCGTCGATCGGGCTGGAGCAGCCCGGCTGCCTGTCCTACGAGCCGGCGTTCGCCCTCGACACCGAGTGGGTGCTGCTCGCCGCGCTCGGCCAGATGGGCCGCCCCGGCGGGCAGTCGGCCTACGTGCGGCTGTCCACCCGGCCGGTCGACCAGGCGCTGGCCGCCGTCCCCGCCGACCCGGCCGCCCGCGAGCGGCGCCGTCGCCAGGTGGTGGCCGGCGCCTATCCGCTGCGCCGGGTGCCGCGCCCGGCGGTCACCCTCGCGGCGATGGGCGCGCTCGTCCCGGAGGCGCTGGCCGCCGCCGAGCGGCTCGACGGGCTCGGGTTCCCCGCCGACGTCGTCGTCGTGACCAGCCCCGGGCTGCTGTTCCGGGCGGTGCAGGCCCGCCGCGGTCTCGACGAGGCCGCGGCGTGGGTGCTCGACGCCGCGCTGCCCGCCGACCGCGCGACGCCGCTGGTCACCGTCCTCGACGGTCACCCGCACACGCTGGCCTTCCTCGCCGGCGTCCGCGGGGTGCCAGCCACACACCTCGGCGTCACCCGCTTCGGGCAGTCCGGCGACCTCGACAGCGTGTACCGGTACCACGGTCTCGACGTCGACTCGCTGGTCGGCGCGGCGCTCGACCTCGTCGACTGACCCCGCCCGCCGGCCCCACCCGCACCCCGCCCGCCACCCTCGGCGTGTGGTGCCCGACCTCACCCTGCAGCGCGGGGTCGGGCACCGCACGGCGCGGACGGTCGCGGACCCGGCCGTCCCGGAATCCCACTCGACATGACGACCTGACGACCGGGGTGCCGCGCGCAGCGGCGGGGTGCCCGTGTGGGAGCGTTCTCCCCGTGATCGGACACGAGGACCTCACCGTGCGGACGCTGGGGCCCTGCCGCATCGACTCGCCCCTGGCCGATCGGCTGGCCGCCCGCGAGACGACGCAGCACTCGGTGGTGGAGGACGACCGCATCCTCTTCGACGACACGATCTCGATGGCCGGTGTGCGCGGCGTCCCGGTCGAGCAGCTGCCCAGCCTCGAGCCCGGCGGCCCGCGCCAGCGCATCTACTTCGACCCGGCCAAGACGCGGGTCGGCATCGTCACCTGCGGCGGGCTGTGCCCCGGCCTCAACGACGTCATCCGCGGCCTGGTGCTGGAGCTGTGCCGGCACTACGGGGTCCGCCGGATCGTCGGGTTCCGCAACGGCTACCGCGGCTTCATCCCGCACTACGGCGAGGACGTCGTCGACCTCTCGCCCGAGGTCGTGCAGCACATCGACGACGAGGGCGGCACCATCCTCGGCACCTCCCGCGGGATGCAGGACCCCGAGGAGATCGTCGACGCCCTGGAGCGGCTGGCGATCAACATCCTGTTCGTCATCGGCGGCGACGGGTCGATCCGCGGCGCGATGGAGGTCGTGCGGGTCATCGGCGAGCGCGGCCTGAAGATCGCCGTCGTCGGGGTCCCGAAGACGATCGACAACGACATCCCCTACATCGACCAGAGCTTCGGCTTCCAGACGGCGATGTCGGAGGCGACCAAGTCCATCCACGCCGCCAGCGTCGAGGCCCGCTCGGCCCCCGGCGGCGTGGGCCTGGTCAAGCTCATGGGCCGGCACTCGGGGTTCATCGCCTGCTACTCGACGCTGGCCAAGGACGACGCCGACTACGTGCTCATCCCCGAGGTGCCCTTCGCGCTGCACGGCGAGCGCGGCTTCCTCGAGCACCTGCGCCGCCGGGTCGAGGACCGCGGCCACGCCGTCGTGGTGGTGGCGGAGGGTGCCGGGCAGGAGCACATCGAGGAGCACGAGCCCGGCCGCGACGCCTCGGGCAACGTCCGCCTCGGCGACATCGGCCGGCTGCTGCGCCGGCTGATCACCGAGCACCTCGACGACGCTAAGGTCGAGAACAACGTCCGCTACTTCGACCCGAGCTACGCCATCCGCAGCGTGCCGGCCAACCCCTACGACAGCGCGTACTGCCTGCGGCTGGCGCACGCGGCGGTGCACGCGGCGATGGCCGGGCGCACCGAGGTGATCGTGGCGCGCCGGCGCCGGCGGTTCGTGCACATCCCGATGGCGCTGGCGGTCAGCCGCCGCAACCACGTCGACCCGCTGGGCGACCTGTGGATGTCGGTGCTCGAGGCGACCGGTCAGCCCGTCCGCTTCGAGTAGGCGGCCGGGACGGCGTCGTGTTCCTGCGCATCTGGAGCTACGACGTCGCCCCGGGCGCGGTGGACCGCTTCGCCGTCGCCTACGGGCCGGACGGGGACTGGGCGCGGCTGTTCGCCCGGTCCCCGGGCTTCCTCGGCACGGAGCTGTACCGCGACGCGGGCGGGGGAGCCCGCTTCGTCACGGTCGACCGCTGGCGTGACGAGGCGGACTGGACGGCGTTCCTCGCGCGGGAGGCCGGGGCGTACCGCGCGCTCGACGCCCGGTTCGCCGCCCTGTCCGGGACGCAGGCGCTCCTGCTCGAGGGGACGACGCCGGGCGGGTGAGCGCCGCGGTCAGTGCTTCTTGTCGGCCGTGGCGGTCAGGCGCTCCATCTGCGAGCGGTCGTCGACCTTGGCCTTGTGTTCCTTGCGCTTCTCCTTGAGGGTCTTGCCGGACTTCTTCGACATCGAGTGGCGCGGGGACTTGTCGGCCATGGAGGGCTCCTCCGTCGGGCCGGCCGGTCGGCCGGCGGGGTGCCCGGGGCCGGCGGGCGCCGCCCCGGGACCGGTGTGACCGGGGGTCAGGGGGCGGGCTGCCCGCGGTCGGGATCGAGCCCGGGACGGTCGAGCCCGGACAGCAGGACGGTCGGCTCGTCGCCGTTGGCGCGGTCGGTGGCCGCGGCGAAGGCGCGCTGGGCGTCGGCCTCGGAGGTGTCCGGCGGCACGACGAGCAGGTCCAGCCGGCCGCGCCGGAGGTCGCCGGTGAGGTTGAGCAGTTGCGGGTCCAGGTGGCGGAACCAGCCGAGGCGGACGGTGCGGTCGCCGACCCGCAGCCGGCGGGGCGCCGCGGCCCAGGAGTCGGGGTTGAACGCCACCCGGGTGGCCCGGATCCCGCGGCGGCCCAGCTCCTCGAGCAGCGGGGCCAGCTCGGCGTTCAGGTCCCTCGTCCGGGGCCACCAGGCGCCGTCGAGGGTGGTGCGGGCCGACACCGGGTCGATGAGCTCGAGCCGGACCGCCCCCGGACGGACCGTGGGGGCCTGCGCGTCCCCGGCGTCGCCGGAGGACCGGCGGGTCACGCGGATGGTGGTCACGACCGGCTCGCGGTCGTGCGGGGGGAGGACGCGTGCGGGGTGAGTCCCATGGCTGGGACCGCCGATCTCCCTCCGGGAGCGGAGGGGCTGGGCGCCGCAGTGGCGCCGTGGGCCGAACCTACACCCGCCGGCCGCCCGGACCGCCGCCGTCGGAGGGGCGGGGGGACGGCCGGCGGGCGCAGTCACCTCATCGGGGTGGCGCACCGGGGCGGTGTCTGTCCGACCCTGCCCCCGGTGGGGTCGCGGAACGACGACCGCGGGGGACGCTGCGAGTGGAGGAGAGCGGGATGCCCAGGTTCTTGCGACGAGCGGCGGTGCTGGGGGCCACGGCCCACGTGGCGGCGAAACGGGGTGAGCGGAGAGCCGCGGAGGAGGCGCCGGTCCAGGAGGCGCCGCCGCCGCCTGTCCCCGCGGCCGCGCCGGCTCCTCCCGAGGACCGCTACGGCGACCTGGTGAAGCTCAAGGAGCTGCTGGACTCGGGCGTGCTGACGCAGGCGGAGTTCGACGCGGAGAAGCAGCGGGTCCTCGCGTCCTGACGGCTCGCCGCCGGGGGCCGCCGGGCGCTCGACGAGCTCCGCCTCCCGGGTCGGCTCCCGGAGGAGGGACAGGGTGGTGCCGTGGACGGCGCAGTCGGCCGGAGCCCGCAGCGCGCCCCGGAGAGCTACACCTGGCCGCTGCTGACGGTCGTGCTGGTCATCCTGGCGCAGGTGCTCATCCCGCCCGGGCTCCGCGTCGGGCCGCCGCTGGTCGTGCCGGTGGTCGAGGGGATCGCGCTGCTGGTGCTGCTGGGGATCGCGGCCCGGCCCGGTCCGGTCCCGCGCAGCGCCCGGTCGCTCGTGCTCGTCCTGTTCGGGATCCTGGCGGTCGCGAACGCCGTCGCCGCCGTGCGGCTCGTGAGCCTCGTGCTCGAGAACGGCGACGTCGACGGCGAGGCACTCACCGTGCAGCGACTGATGGTCGCAGGGGTCCTGGTCCTGGTCGTCAACGTGGTCACGTTCGCGCTGCTCTACTGGCAGCTGGACGGCGGGGGACCGGCCGGCCGGCTCGCGGAGCCTGCGCCCTTCCCCGACTTCCAGTTCCCGCAGACCCAGACGACGGGCCTGGCGGCACCGGGCTGGCGCCCGCACTTCGGGGACCACCTCTACCTGGCGTTCACCAACCTGGTCGCCTTCAGCCCGACCGACACGCTGCCGCTGACCCTGCGGGTCAAGGCGCTGATGGCGCTGCAGTCGCTGATCTCCCTGGGCGTCCTCGTGGTGGTCCTCGCCCGGGTGGTCAACATCCTGCCCGCCTGAGTGCGCCGTGTCCGGTGCGCCAGCCGGGCACCACGATCGGCCGGGCGCGTGCCGCGTCCCCGGCACCGTCGGACGGAGGTCGGCCCGTGGGAGACGTCGCCCCGGCGGTGCTGCCCCTGGCGGTCGTCGTGGCGGTGTCCCCGCTCCCGGTCCTCGCCGTCGTCGCGATGCTGCTGACGCCGCGGGCGGGCGTGACCGGCCCGGGGTTCCTCGCCGGGTGGGTCGCCGGCATCGCGGGGGTCACCGGCCTGTTCGCCGTGCTGGCCGGCGACCGCGCGCCGGGCGGTGCCGGCGACTCCTCCGCGGCGTCGTGGACCGAGCTGGCACTCGGCGTGCTGCTGCTCGCGCTGGCCGCGCGCGGGTACCGGACGCGGCCGGGGCCCGGGACGGCGCGGCGCCCGCCGGCGTGGCTGGCGGCGGTCGACCGGTTCACCGCGGTGCGGGCCGGTGTCCTCGGCCTGGTGGTGTCCGCGGCGAACCCGAAGGTCCTGCTCGTGTGCGTCGCCGCGGGCCTGGCCATCGCCGACGGCGGTGCCCCCGGCGCCCAGGACGCCTGGTCCGTGACCGTCTTCACGGCGGCCGCCGCCAGCACGGTCGCGGTGCCGGTGCTCGTCCACTCGGTGGGGCGCCGGCGGATGGCCGGGCCGCTGGAGGCGCTGCGCGGCTGGCTGGTCGCGCACGGCACGGCGGTGACGGTCGGACTGCTGCTCCTGCTCGGCGTCGTCCTCGTCGGTCAGGGGCTGGGCGGCCTGATCTGACGACGACCGGCGGTCACCGGCGCTGGGCGGCGAGCCGGCACTCGAGCAGGCCGTTGAGCCGGGATTCGGCGTCCTCCGCGGCACGGGCGGAGTCGTCGTCGCGGGACCGGGTGCTCACCGCCCGGGCGAGCCGGAGCGCGGCGAGGGCGGCGGAGATGGACCGGTCGAGGGTCGGGAAGTCGGGGAGTGTCCGAGACGGCGCGGTCATGGTCAGGCCTCCGCTCTGACGCGTGGCTCCGGCGCGGACGGCGTCGGACACCGAGGTCTCCCGACGGGACCGGGTCCCGGGCCCCGCGGTGCTGCGACCTCCCGTCGAGCATGGGGTGCCTCACGGCCCGTGCGGCTCACCCGGGCGGGATGAGCCACCGGGGACGGCCGCGATCCCGTCGGCCGCGGCCGGCCGGGGGACCGGGACCGGGGTGTCGGGTGCCGGGTCGGCCGCGGCGTCCCCCGGCGCGGCCGGTCGGGGCGCCAGCCGCGCGGAGGCGACGTAGGACACCGTCACGGCCACGATGACCAGCGGCATGACGGCCAGCCCGTCGGCGCCCAGCATGAGGGTCGCCAGCAGCACCGAGGTGAGCGGCAGCTGCAGCATCGCCGCGCAGGTGGCGGCCAGCCCCATGGCGACGGCGGGAGTCACCGGCAGGCCCGGCAGGTGCGACAGCGCGATCCCACCGGCCGCTCCGAGGAAGACGGCCGGGAACGTGGGCCCGCCGCGGAAGGCGACCAGCGAGCCGGCGTAGGCCAGCGACTTGCACAGCAGCAGCAGGAGCAGGGCGCCCACGGTGTAGTCCGCGCGGGCGTCGACCAGCCCGGGCAGCTGCTCCTCGCCCGAGAACAACACGTCGGTGACGTCGTGGCCGGAGACCTGCGCGTAGCCGATGGCCAGCCCGGCGACCGCCAGGCCGACCACCGGTGCGGCGACGAGCACGCGGCGCTCGACCGGTGCCCGCAGCCACGTCGCCAGCCGGCGGATCCCGGTGACCAGGAGGGCCGCGGCGAGCCCGATGGCCACGGCCCAGGCGAACTGGGCGAGGTCCGGCCGGTCGAACGACGGCAGGCCGGGCAGCGCGAAGGAGAAGACGCCCTCCCCGGTCCAGGCGTCCAGGCCGACGAACACCAGCGAGCCGATGCCGGAGGCGAGCAGCCCCGGCACCAGCAGGGGCCGCAGCATCGGACCCCCGATGCCCGCGGCTTCCATGAGCAGGAACGCGCCGGCCAGCGGTGAGCCGAACAGGGCGCTGATCGCCGCGAAGCTGCCGGTCGCGGCGACGAGCGCGAGCGCCTGCGCGGGCACCGGCCGGCGGGCCAGCCGGACGGCCGCCGCGGCCAGGCCGCCGCCGATCGCGATCAGCGGCGCCTCCGGGCCGACCACGGCACCGAGGCCCAGGCTGACGACCGCGGCGACCGCGATCCCGAGCAGCGGCAGGGGAGCAGGCGCTCCACCTCCGGGGTGGAAGCCGTCCAGCGGGGACTCCCCGCCGCGGCCCGGGACGGAGCGGACGACGAGCCCGACCAGCAGACCGGCGAGCCCGAGCAGCGGCAGCGGCCACCACACGGGGACGGGGTCGAACGACAGGGCCGCGGGCAGACCGGTGTAGAGCCAGTCCCCGAGGGCGCCGGTGAGCACGAGGAACCAGTACGCCACGGCCGAGATCGGCACCCCCAGCACGGCGGCGACGACCAGCAGCCGCAGGTACTGCGGGCTGCGCAGCATGGTGGCCGGGTCGGCGGGTGCGGCGGGTGCGGCCGGTGCGGCGGGTCCGTCGGTGGCGGACGGTGTCATCCCTCTGACCTCTCGCTCTCGTCAGCGGCGGACGGCACCACCGTGCGCTCGTGCACCGGCGTCGTCAGCGGCAGTTCGGCAGCGGCACCGGCGGCCGGCCGCACAGCGACGCGATCTGCCGGGTGGTGGACGTCCGCTCCCGGCAGGTGTCGCGGAGAGAGGTGACGACCCGGTGCCCGCGGGGCCACCGCACCCATCCGGGACGTCACGCGGCCGGGGCGTGCCACGTCGCGCCCTCCGGCAGCAGCCGCTGGGCCTCTTCGGGCCCCCAGCTGCCCCGCGGATAGGGATGCAGCGGCACGGCGTCGCCGAGGATCGGGTCGACGACCCGCCAGGCCGCCTCGACGGTGTCCTGCCGGGCGAACAGCCCACGCCGCCCGTCGAGCGCGGCACCGATGAGGCGGTCGTAGGGGCGCATGTCCGACCCGGCCTGCTGCGCGAACACCATCTCCTGCGACTCCGCCCGCGCGCCCGCACCGGGGAGCTTCCCGACGAGGCTGAGGCCGAGCTCCGTCTCGGGCCAGATGCGGAAGCGGAGCTGGTTCCGGATCCCGCTCGGACCGACGCCGAACACGTCGACGGGCACCGGTGTGAAGCGGATGGTGATCTCGGTGGCGGTGACCGGCATGGTCTTGCCCGCACGGATGAGCAGCGGGACCCCGGCCCATCGCCACGAGTCCACGGCCAGCCGCATGGCCACGAAGCTCTCCGTCGTGGAGTCCGGGGCGACGCCGTCGACGTCGAGGTAGCCCTCGTACTGACCGCGGACCACGTCCTCGGGCGCCAGCGGCCGGATCGCCGCGACGACCCGCGCCTTGGCGTCCAGCCACGAGTCGATGCCCGACCCGTCCGGCGGATCGGCGAGCACGGTGGCGAGCACCTGCAGCATGTGGTTCTGCACGACGTCGCGCACGGCGCCGGTGGCGTCGTAGAAGCGGCCGCGGTGGGCGACGTCGAAGGCCTCGGCCATCGTGATCTCCACGCTGGCCACGTGGTCGCGGTTGAGCAGCGGCTCGAACACCGAGTTGGCGAAGCGGGCGGCCATCACGTCCTCGAGCGGGTCGAGGCCCAGCCAGTGGTCGACGCGGTACACCGACTCCTCGGGGAAGTACCGGTGGATCGTGTCGTTGAGCTCCCGGGCACTGTCGAGGTCGTGGCCGAACGGCTTCTCCACCATGACCCGGGCGCCCTCGGCGCGGCCGGCGGTCGAGATGCCCCGTGCGATCCGCCCGAACAGGAACGGCGGCACCTCGAGGTAGAACAGCGCGCGCTTGCCGTCGCCCATCTCCCGCGCCATAGCGGCGTAGGTGGCGTCGTCGTCCAGGTCGCCGTCGACGTAGCGCAGCAGGCCCAGCATCCGCTTCCCCGGCCCGGAGTCCGGATCGAGCCCGTTGTCCCGCAGGGACGCCGCCGCGTACCCGCGGAACCGGTCCAGGTCCCACCCGCTCTTCGCGACGCCGACCACCGGCACGTCCAGGACCCCGCGGTCGACCAGCCCGACCAGGGCGGGGAAGGTCTCCAGCTTGGCCAGGTCGCCGGTCGCCCCGAAGACCACCAGCGCGTCCACTCGCTCGCTCACCATGCCGGTCCACCTCCTCGTCGTCGTGGCGGTCGTCGGTCACCGGACCACCCCGGTGCGGCGTCTCGGCTGCGCAGGGGAGGCGCGCGCCGACCCCGACCGGGGCCACCTTCCCGCCGGCACACGCGGCTCGGCATCGCCAGGGAGTGGTGAAGGGCAGCCCCCGGCGCGGTCGAGGTCATCCGCGCCGGGTGGCCCGGGGCCGCGGCCGTCCCCCGACACTGCGCCCATGGACGAGCCCGGAACGCTGGCGACCGCACCCCTCGATGTGGAGGAGGACACGGCGTTGCCCGGCTTCCTGGGCGCCGTCCGCCCGACCGGCCTCGGGTCCGGGACGCTGCCGGGGGAAGGCGCGGGGCGGTCGTGCGCCGCTCTGCTGGGCGGCCTGCACGGGGTCGAGGAGCAGCTGCGCCGGCTGGAGGCACGGCTGGTCGCCGAGGCCGGCGGGGACCCCGCGAGGGAGCTCGAGGCGCGGCGGCTCATGGCGCTGTCCCGGGCCCGGTTCGAGGCGGCGACGGTCCGGACGTTCCTGCCCATCCTGATCGAGCGCGACGTCCGCAGGCAGCTGTCCGGAGGCTGAGGGACGCCGCGCCGGCGGCGTCAGGGTCCGGTCCCCGTCCACACGGGCTCGACGGCCGCCCACTCGGCCGCCCAGCGGCGGGACCGGCTCCGGTCGAGCAGGGCGCGGACGGCGAGGTGGGCACCGACCGCGGCGACCGCCAGCGCGGTGGAGGTCCCCAGGCCGCGCCCGACGGCCCGCCCGGTGACCTCGCCGGGGCTGAGCGGGGGGAGGGCGCGGTTGCCGGCCCCGTCGAGCCAGACCGCGACCGCGGCGCCCGCCGTCGATCCGGCGGGGACCCACACGGGCCCCCGGTGCTCGACCCCGCCGGGACCGGTCCAGACGGCGGTGGCCGGTCGCCGGGCGGGCCGCGGGGCCCCGCGGGCGGGGACGTGCGGGTCCGCCAGCAGCAGGCCCGCGACGACGTGGCGGTCCGCGGCCTGCGCGGTCGCCCGGGCCCGCGCGCGGGCCCGGGTCACCGCGGCGACGGCGAGCCCGACCGGCGCGGTGGTCGAGATCCCCGAGACGAGCAGGAGGCGGGACAGGAACTCGACGTGGTCGGAGCCCCGCTTCATCGGCCCGGACCCCAGCGTGAACCGCCGCACGAGGTCCTCGGGGGTCGGTCGGTAGGCGGGCACGGCTGCCTCCTCACGGTCGCACCGGCGGCCGGCCCGCGGATGCGGGCGCGGCCGCCGGTGGGCCGTCGACATCAGAGGGACGAGTCCCGCAGCTCCCGGCCGTGGACGACGATCGCGTAGATCACGAGGACGTCGATCGTGATGATCAGGACGCTCCACACCGGGTAGGCCGTGATGAACACCAGGTTCACCAGCGCGCTGAGCCCGGCGAGGACCACCGCGACGGTCCGGGCGGCTGTGTTCCCGGCGAGCACGCCGACGCCGGAGGCGACCAGGAGCACGCCCAGGAGCAGGTGGGTCCAGCCCCAGACGGTGTAGTCGACGTTCACCACGAGGCCGGCCTCGGTGACGCCGTAGAAGCCCTCGTCGAAGATGGCCACCAGGCCCTCGATGGCCTGGAACGAGCCGACCATGATCAGCATGAAGCTGCCGAACACCACCCAGCCCGTCCAGGCGGTCGGGGCCGGGTCTCTGCCGTAGGCGGGACGGGTGGTGTCCACGTCGGGACGGGACGAGCCCACGTCGGTCATCGGTGCTCCTCGGATCGGCGAGCCGGGTCCGGTGCCCGGATCCGGCCCACCGTCCCGCTGTCCCGGGCGCGCGGCGTCACTCGTTCCGGGTGAGGCCCTGCGGTCGTCCGGGCGACTCCGCCGGGACGACCGCGGGAGGCGCCGGCGTCCCGGCGCGCCGGGCCTCGCTCAGCTGCACCGCACCGAAGACGAGCTTCGCGATGAGGCCGACGACGACGAGGCCGACGAGCATCTGGATCGTCACCAGGACGCGGGCCAGCTCGGTGACCGGAGCGATGTCCCCGAGGCCGACCGTGGCGAAGACCGTGACGGTGAAGTAGATGCCGTCGGTGCGGTCGAGGGGCTCGCTGAACGCCCCGGGCTGCTGGCCGGCGATGACGATGTACGTCGAGGCGAAGACCAGGAGCAGCAGGGGCACGCCCACGCCCAGCGCACGGATCGCCCGCAACCGCGGCCTGGGTGACCGGATGATGTCCCGGATCTGCAGCGCCATGAACAGCCCGAACACCGCCAGGGACACGACGAACAGCACTCCGGTGGCCCAGTTGAGAGGCCGGTCCAGCGGCGCCTGGTAGTAGGCGAGCAGCAGTACGGCCGTCGCCCCCACCGAGTGCAGCAGCGTCGTGGCGATCTCCCGCGCACCCGCCCCGAAGCCGTCCGGCCCACCGGCCACCACGCACCTCCTCGCCACTCGCCGCTGCCCGCCGACCGTGGGGCGGCGGGCCCGCCCGCGCATCCCCCGGGACGGATGGGCCGGTCCCCTCGTCCCCCGTGGGTGATGCCGCGTCCCCGGGCGGTCGCGAGCGTGGGACGTCCGCACACGTCCGCACGGGCGTCCCGCCCGACCTCCCCGGAGATGACCATGACCGAGACCGCGATCGCCGAGCACGGCATCATCGGTGACCTGCAGACCGCCGCCCTCGTCTCCACCGACGGGTCGATCGACTGGTTCTGCTGCCCGCGGTTCGACTCACCCAGCGTGTTCGGGGCGCTGCTGGACGAGGCCCGCGGCGGGCTGTTCCGGATCCGCCCGGCCGGCGTCGACTACACGACCCGGCAGATGTACCTCCCCGACACCGCGGTGCTGGTGACCCGCTTCTCCACCGAGGCCGGCGCGGGCGAGGTCGTCGACTTCATGCCGCCGGCGGGGACGACGGCCACGAACGAGCACCGGATCGTGCGCATGGTCCGCTGCATCCGCGGGGCCATGAGCTTCGACGTCGAGGTGGCGCCCCGCTTCGACTACGGCCGGGCTCCCCACGAGATGCACCTCTCCGAGCACGGCGCCGTCTTCACGTCCAACGGGTCGGCGCTGACCCTGAGCGTGGTGCGCGAGCCGGAGGACGACCGCAAGGCCCGCGTCGAGCTCTGGGGCGAGGACCTGCGCGCGTCGCTCGAGCTGGTCGCGGGCGACGTCCGGGGCATCGTCCTGGGCTGGGGGACCGACGGGCCGCCGCGGGCCGTCCGGGTCGCCGAGGTCCGTGACCTGCTCGACCGGACGGTGCACCACTGGCAGTCGTGGCTGGGCCGCTCCACCTACACCGGCCGGTGGCGGGAGTCCGTCGGCCGCTCGGCGATCACGCTCAAGCTGATGACCTACGCCCCGACCGGTGGCCTGGTGGCCGCTCCGACGGCGGCGCTGCCCGAGCAGGTCGGGGGCGAGCGCAACTGGGACTACCGCTACACCTGGGTGCGCGACGCCTCCTTCTCGGTGCACGCGCTGCTGCGGCTCGGCATGGTCGAGGAGGCCGCCTACTTCCTGCGGTGGCTGGGCGACCGGGTCCGGGAGCACGTGGGCAGCGACAGCGGCCCGCTGAACATCATGTACCGCATCGACGGCTCCTCCGACCTCAAGGAGGACGTGCTCGACCACTGGGGCGGCTACCGCGGCTCGGCGCCGGTCCGCATCGGCAACGGCGCCGCCGGGCAACTGCAGCTCGACATCTACGGCGAGGCGATGGACAGCATCTACGACGCCGAGCTGTCGGGCCTGCCGATCCCCGTCCGCGGCTGGTCGGCGATCACCTCGGTGCTGGACTGGGTCGCGGCCAACTGGGACCAGCCGGAGGAGGGCATCTGGGAGACCCGCGGCGGCCGGCAGTCCTTCACCTACGGCCGGGTCATGTGCTGGGTGGCCCTCGACCGGGGGATCCGCATGGCGGCCAAGCGGGGCCTCCCCGCGCCGGTCGCCCGCTGGACGGAGGCCCGCGACGAGGTCTACCGGCAGGTCGTGGACCGGGGCTTCCACACCTCCCGGCAGGCGTTCGTCCAGCACTACGACACCGACGTCCTGGACGCCTCGCTGCTGCGGATGCCGATGGTCGGCTTCATCGACGGCCGCGACCCGATGTGGACCTCGACCCTGGCGGCGATGGACGCCGAGCTCGTCACCGACAGCCTGGTCTACCGCTACGACCCCGCCGCCTCGCCCGACGGGCTGCAGGGGTCGGAGGGCACCTTCTCGCTGTGCAGCTTCGCCTACGTGGACGCGCTCACCCGCGCCGGCCGCCTCGACGACGCCCGCATGGCGTTCGAGAAGATGCTGACCTACGGCAACCACGTGGGGCTCTACTCCGAGGAGATCGCCCTGACCGGCGAGCAGATCGGCAACTTCCCACAGGCCTTCACCCACCTGTCCCTGATCGACGCGGCCGTCGGCCTCGACCGGGCCCTCGACCGGGCGCTGGAGCGGGGGCGGCACGGGGACGTGACCGCGGCCGGCGCCTGATCGGTCCTCCCGGCCCCGCCTCCCGGTCCCACCGGGAGGCGGGGCCGCGCGGCGTCAGGCCGTCTGCTCGTCCGGGACCGGCGCAGGCCGGGGGATGAGGAGGGCGACGACGACGCCGACGAGGGCGAAGCCGCCCAGGACGATGATCCCGGCGGCGAACGGGGTGCCGCCCGGCACGGCCGCGACGACGAGGATCGAGCCGGCGATCGCCACGCCCAACGAGGACCCGAGGTTGGACACGCTGCGCGAGACCCCGGAGATGTCGCCCTGGACCGCCTCGGGCCAGCTGGACTGCACCAGGTTCACCGATGCGGTGAGCATGATGCCGATCCCGGCGCCCAGGAGGAACAGCCCCGGCACGAGGGTCCAGACGGCCGACTGCTCGCGGCCCAGCGCCAGGATCAGGCCGAGGCCGATCACCGTGAGCCCGAAGCCGCCGCGGATCAGCCGGCGCGCGGAGTGCCGCTGTGCCATCCGTGCGGCGATCGCCGAGGTGGCCAGGACGCCGACCGTGGCCGGCAGCAGCACGAGGCCGGTCTCGATGGCCGAGTAGCCGCGGACCTGCTGCAGGAACACCGAGATGACGAAGAAGGCGCCCTGCAGGACCAGCCACTGCAGGGTCTGCGTCGTGAGGCCGAGGTTCGACACCTTGTTGGCGAACAGGCTCAACGACACCAGCGGCGCCCGGCCCGCCCGCTCCCGGCTCCGGACGTGCAGCACGAAGGCGCCGAGGAAGACGACGCCGATCCCCATGAGCGGCCAGACCGGTGAGACGCCGCCCTCGGGGATGAGCACGGTGCCGGCGACGGTGACGTCCTGCTTGGCGCCGAGCCACCCGTACGTGCCCGACTGCAGGACGCCGAAGACGACGAAGAACATGCCCAGCGCGGAGAGGACCGCGCCGAGGCCGTCGAAGCGGGGTCGTTGCGCCGGCAGCGGCGGGTCGACGATGCGCCGCGCGAGCAGCGCAATTGCCGCCACGACGAGCACCTGCAGCCAGAACGAGGCCCGCCAGCTGACGGTGCTGGTCACGAGGCCGCCGATCAGCGGTCCCGCGGCGGCGCCGAGGCCGGCCGCGCCGCTCACCACGCCGAAGAACCTCGCCCGGGCGGTGCGCTCCTGGAACAGCACGGTGACCAGGATGTAGATGGGCGGGATGAGCAGCGCCGACCCGATCCCCTCCAGGACCGAGTAGCCGACGATCAGCAGCCCGAGGCCCTGGGCGAAGGACGCGAGCAGCGCGCCGGTCCCGTAGACCACGAGCCCGACGACGAAGCAGACCTTGCGCCCCCAGATGTCGGTGAGCTTGCTGCCCGGGATCATCAGCGCGGCCATCGTGAGCGTGAACAGGGTGATCGTCGTCTGGATCCCGGCGACCTCGGTGTCCAGGTCGTCGGCGATCGTGGTGATCGCCACGTTCATGTTGGAGCCGGCGTAGCTGGCGATGAACTGCGCGAGCGCGAGCGGCAGCACCACCGCGCCGGCGGAGGCCAGCGCCGCGCTCCCGGCCGGGGTCGTCCTCGTCATCCGTGCTCCCTCGGGTCGGTCGCGGTGCCTCCGGGGACCGTCGGCCCTCCGCCCGGCGGGCGGATCGCCCGGGCCGGGTGAGCCGTCCCGGTGTGCGCGCCGGCCCCTGCTCACCCCGGAGGGGCGAGGCGGAACGGGGCGGATCGGTCCCACGCTGCGGCGCGAGACGGGCGTCCCGGTCCGCGGGGATGCGCTCGTGCACGGAGGTGGTGGCGATGACCCAGCTCGACAAGCCGGAGGTCGGACCGGTCCCGTCGCCGGGGGTGACCGCCGACGAGCGCGCCGAGCTGGACCGCCTGCGCCGGGAGGTCCAGGTCCTGCGGGACGGCGGGCGCCCGGCGCGGCGCCGGTTCCGGTGGCGGTCGCTGCTGTCCGTGGTGCTGGTCGTCCTCGGGTGCGTGCTCGCTCCCGTGGCCGGCCTCGCCGTGTGGACGAACAACCAGCTGTCGGACACCGACCGCTTCGTGCGCAGCGTCAGCCCGCTCGTCGACGACCCGGACGTGCAGAACGCCCTCACCAACCGGCTGACGGCCACCGTCTTCGAGTACGTCGACGTGCAGCAGCTCGCCGACGACGCGGTGACCGAGCTGAGCGGGCTGGGACTGCCGCCCGAACTGGTGGCCCGCCTGAGCACCCTGACGCCGACCCTCACCTCGGCGGTCCAGGGCTTCGTGCGCGACAAGATCGCCGAGGTGGTGGCCAGCGAGCGGTTCGAGTCGGCGTGGGACCAGGCGATCCGGGTGGCCCACCGCCAGATGGACGCGGTGCTCTCCGGCGACGCCGAGAGCATCGTCGTCCGCGGCGACACGGTGTACCTGGACCTCGCGCCCTTCATCGACGTGGTCAAGGAGCGGCTCAGCGACGCGGGGCTCACCGCCGTCGACCTGGTGCCGGAGGTCCACCCGACCGTGGCGCTGGCCCAGGCCGACACGCTCGTGCGCGCCCAGTCGGCCTACTCCGCGATGGACACCGTCGCCGACGTGCTGCCCTGGGTCGTCCTGATGCTCCTGGTCGTGGGGATCTACCTCGCCCGCAACCGGTGGCGCGCGCTGGTGGGCACCGGGCTCGGTCTGGCGCTGTCCATGGTGGTCCTCGCCGCGGGCCTGCTGGTCGCCCGCGGCCTGCTGGTCGGCGAGGTGCCGGCGGCGGCGGCGCCGGCGACGGCGTCCGGGTTCGACATCGTCGTCACCTACCTGCGGCTGGGCCTGCGCACGCTGCTCGTGCTGGGGCTGGTGCTCGCCCTGGCCGGCTTCCTGGCCGGCCGGTCGGAGACCGCGGTGCGCATCCGCCGGGGGACGGCCCGGCGCCTGCACGGGCTCCGGGGTGGGCCGTCCGCCGGGAGCCCGGTGGCCACCTGGGTGCACCGGCACGTCCGGGGCCTGCGGATCGGCGCCGTGGCGGCCGCCGTGCTGGTCTTCGTGTTCCTGACCGAGCCCTCCGGGGCCGCCATCCTGGTCATCGCCGCCGTCCTGCTCGTCGTGCTCGCCGTCATCGAGTTCCTCGGGCGCCCGGGCACCCCGCCGTCGCCGGCTCCCGCACCCCCGGCGGACGACCTGCCGCCGGCCGAACCGACCTCGCCGGGCGCCGCGCTGCCCCCGGGCACCGTGCCGGCCCCCGCCACCCCACCGGAGTCGGAGGTCACGATCCCGCCCGCCGGGGCCACGAGGTCATGAGCCGGTCCCACGCGACGGCGACCCCGGTGTCCGCTCCTGCGCCGGGGGCGCCGTCGACGACGTCCGCCGGGGTGGTGACCCGGGTCCTGGCCGCCGGCGTCGACCTGGCCGCCGTCGCCGGCGCGGTGCTCCTGGTGGACCTGGCGGCCGCGGGCATCCGGTTCGCCTGGGCCCCGGCGTCCTTCAGCTGGCCCCGGCTGGCGCTCTGGGGCACGGCGGCGCTGCTGGTGGTCGCGGTCGGCTACCTGACGGTGGCCTGGGCCACGACCGGACGCACCTACGGCGCGCGCCTGCTCGGGCTGCGCGTCCTGTCCGCCCGGGGCGCTCCGCTGGGCTGGTTCCGGTCGGTCCTGCGGGCGGTGGCCTGCGTGGTGTTCCCGATCGGGCTGTTCTGGTGCGGGATCAGCGTCACCCGCCGCTCCCTGCAGGACGTCCTGGTCGGGTCGGTCGTGCGGTACGACCCGCCCTGACCTCAGGTCACCGCACCGCGCGGGCGGCGGAGGACCCGGTCGACGAAGCGGGCCACCGAGTCGTCGGCGTGCATCCCCTCCGTGCGCACCGTGCGCGCCGCCTGAGAAGAGACCGCGCCGCTCGACTGCCGCAGGATCGCCGGCAGGTCGATGGCGTCGATGACCTGACGGGCGAGCTCCGGGAGGTCGAGCCGGGCGACGACGGCGTCGAGGTCGACCCGCGCGATCACGGGGTCGGGCCGCACGCGGGCGAGGATCGCGTCGGGCTCGACCCGGGCGAGGACGGCGTCGAGGTCGACGCGGGACGCGATCCGGTCCACGTCGACGCCGGCGAGGGCCGCGTCCAGGTCGAGGGCCGCCACGAGGGCGTCGAGGTCGACCCTGGCCAGGACGGCGTCGAGGTCCACGCCGGCGAGGATCGCGTCGAGGTCCACGCGCGCGAGGACGGCGTCGAGGTCGACGCGGGACAGGACGGCGTCCACGTCGACTCCGGCCAGGATCGCGTCGAGGTCGACCCGGGCCAGGATCGCGTCGAGGTCGAGGGCCGCCACGAGGGCGTCGAGGTCGACCCGGGCGAGCACCGCGTCGAGGCCCAGCCGGGCGAGCACGGCGTCGAAGTCGACGCGGGACAGGACCGCGTCGAGGTCGACCCGGGACAGGATCGCCTCGAGGTCCACGCGGGCCAGCACCGCGTCCAGGTCCAGCCGCGCCACCGCGGCGTCGAGGTCCACCCGGGTGACCACCGTGTCGATGTCGACCCGGTTCACCACGACGGCGACGTCGACCCGGTCCACCACGGCGGCGATGTCGACCCGGTCCACCACGGCGGCGATGTCGACCCGGTCCAGCACGGCGGCCACGTCGGCGCGGGCCACCACGGCGTCGACGTCGGCGCGGGCGACCACGGCGTCGACGTCGATGGTCGCGGCGAGCGCGTCGAGGTCGACGTGCCCGCGGACCAGCTCGGTGAGGTCCAGCGAGGCGACCGCCCACTCCACCGCCCGGCGCAGGAGGGCGCGGCCGGCCTCGGCCGCCGCCCGCTCCGCGCGGGCCCGCGCGAGCTCGCCGCGCGCCGCCAGGCCCGGGGGGAGCAGCCGGGCGGGTCCGCCGAGCAGCACGCGCCGGCCCAGGCGGAACGCCCCGGTCGCCGTCGACGTCCCCGTCAGGGCCGCGGACCGCGCGACGTCCGCCGCACGGTCCCCGGCGGCCACGGCGAGGTCCACCGCGAGGCGCTGCCACCACTGGTCGTCGTCCACCCGGTCAGGTTCGGGCAGACCAGGACGTCGGCCCTCACCTGCTCCGGGTGATGGCGGCGGCCGGACCGCTCCCGAGACTCCGGGGTGTGACCGCTCGCCGGACCGCCACCGGGAGTCGGCGGCGGGGACCGGGTGGTCGCGGGGATCGACCGACGAGCTGAGGAGCTGGCATGGCCACCTTGACCGCATGGAAGTTCGACACACCGGGCGGAGCGGAGAACGCCCTCGGCCTGCTCGAGCGGATGCAGAAGGAGGAGCTGCTCCACATCGACGACGGCGCCTACGTCTACTGGCCGGAGGGCAAGAAGAAGCCGAAGACCCAGCAGCTGAGCAACCTCAAGGGCGCCGGGGCGCTCGGGGGCAGCTTCTGGGGCCTGCTGTTCGGGCTGATCTTCTTCGTCCCGCTGCTCGGCATGGCGGTCGGTGCGGCCATGGGCGCCCTGTCCGGGTCGATGGCCGACGTGGGCATCGACGACGACTTCATCCGCGGCGTCCGGGACCACGTCACGCCGGGCACGTCGGCGCTGTTCGTCATGACGTCGAACGTCGTCGTCGACCGGGTGCTGGACGAGTTCAAGGACAGCGGCGCCACGCTGCTGTCGACGAACCTCTCGAAGGAGCAGGAGGCGAAGCTGCGCGAGGCGTTCGCCGAGGCCGAGTAGGCACTCCACACCGCGACGGGGGCGGGCCGGGGCAGAGGGACCCCGATCCGCCCCCGTCGCGGCGAGCACGGACCGCACTCATCCACGGTGGGCGATGGCGTCCGCCGGCCGGGCGGCCACGGTCGGGGGCCCGAGCTGCCCGTTCTCCGACGAGGGACACCCGATGACGCACACGACCACGGCACGGCGGAAGCACACCCCCCGGCCCACGCTCGGTACGACCCGTGGGCAGCGCGTCGCCCGGGGCAAGGCGGCGCGGGCGGAGGTGCCCCGCGCGAGCCACAGCGAGTTCACCGCCGGCGCGGACCGCACCGATCCGCTCACCCTGCTGGAGGGCCAGGGGCTCACCCGGGTCCCCGAGCTGCTGCCGATCCGCTACGGGCGCATGGCCTCCTCGGCGTTCGCCTTCTTCCGCGGCGCGGCGCTGCCGATGGCCAGCGACCTGGCGCGGACCCCGCGGTCCGGCCTGACCGTGCAGGCCTGCGGGGACGCGCACCTGGCGAACTTCGGCCTGTTCGCCTCACCGATGCGCACGCTCGTGTTCGACGTCAACGACTTCGACGAGACCCTGCCCGGCCCCTGGGAGTGGGACGTCAAGCGCCTGGCCACCAGCCTGGAGATCGCCGGGCGGGCCAACGGCTACCCGGACAAGAGCCGGACCCGCATCGTGCTCGCGGCGGTGGCCGCCTACCGGCGGGCGATGCGCGCCTTCGCCGACATGGACGCCCTGCAGGTCTGGTACGCGCGCGCCGACGCCGACCGGGTCCAGTCGCTCACCTCGGTGTCGCTGCGCGGCCGCCAGCGCAAGCTGCTGGCCCAGGCGAGCGCCAAGGCCGAGACCAAGGACAACCTCGGCTCGCTCACCCGCTTCGCCACCGTGCACGACGGGGTGGCCCGGCTCAACGCCGAACCGCCGCTCGTCGTCCCGCTCCGGGACCTCGTCGTCGACCCGGTGGAGGCCGAGAAGACAGAGCGCGGGCTGCACGAGCTGGTCCGCGCCTACGGGGCGAGCCTCGAGCCCGAGCGGCGGGTCCTGCTCGACCGCTTCAAGCAGGTCGACATCGCGCGCAAGGTCGTCGGCGTCGGCAGCGTGGGGACGCGCTCGTGGATGCTGCTGCTGCTCGAGGACGGGCACAACCCGCTGTTCCTGCAGGCGAAGGAGGCCGGGCCCTCGGTGCTGGAGGCCTTCGTCGGCGCCAGCGAGTACGACAACTGCGGACAGCGCGTCGTCGTCGGGCAGCGGCTCATGCAGGCGGTCAGCGACATCTTCCTCGGCTGGGTGCGCGTGAAGGGCATCGACGGCCAGACGCGGGACTTCTACGTGCGGCAGCTCCGCGACTGGAAGGGGTCCCTCGATCCCGAGTCGCTGATCCCCGAGGGGATGCTCGCCTACGGGGAGGTCTGCGGCTGGACCCTGGCCCGCGCCCACGCGAGGTCCGGTGACCGCGTCGCCATCGCGGCGTACCTCGGCGGCAGCGCCGCCTTCGACGTCGCCGTCCGGGAGTTCGCCGCGTCCTACGCGGACCAGACCGAGCGCGACCACCAGACGCTGGTGGACGCCATCTCGTCCGGGCGGATCGCCGCCGAGGCGGGGATCTGACCCGTCCGCGCACCCGGCCGCGCCGGTCCGGCGGGGCCCCCGGGGAGGGAGGGGGAGGAGGGCGCTGACGGTCCACGGGCTCCGTGCGTCGGTCCACCGGCTCGAGGCGACCTTCGCCGGCCGGTGCGCCCGCTCGTTCGTCGCCCTGCAGGGCATCGACCGCGCCCTCGTCCTCGCCTCCCAGGCGTTCACCGCCCTGATCCCGCTGGTGCTGCTCGCGGCCGCGCTGGCGCCCGCCGACCGGCGGGACCTGGTGTCCTCCGGCCTCATCCGCCGGTTCCGGCTCACTGACGACGCGGCCGACGCGGTGAGCACCCTCTTCGCGCACCCCGCCGGCAGTGCGGTGGGGCTGCTCAGCGGCTTCCTGCTCGTCTTCTCGGGCGTCTCGCTCACCCGGCGGATGCAGCGCATGTACCTGCAGGCCTGGGGGCTCACCCGGCCGCCCGGGATCGGGCACGCGGTGCACGCGGTGCTGGGGTTGACCGCCCTGCTGCTGGGGATCGGGCTGACCTACTCCGCGCGGGCGCTCGTCGCGTCGCTGCCCCGTGCCGGGATCCTGGCGGTGGTGCTCTCCGCGGGAGCCGGGTTCCTGCTGTGGACCTGCCTGCCGTGGCTGCTGCTGGACCGGCGCGTCGCCTGGCGGCGGCTGGTCCCCACGGGCGCGCTGACGGCCGTCGGCACGACCCTCTACGGGATCGTCTCGACGGTCTACATGCCCCGCCTGCTGGAGACCTACAGCGACCGGTATGGCCTGTTCGGGGTGACACTGGCCCTCGTCGGGTGGCTGCTGGCCGTCGCCGTCATCGTCGTCGTCGCCACCACGGTGGCCGCCGAGTTCGACCGCGCGCCGGACCCCTGGGCGCGCCGGACCCGGCGGAGGCTGCGGATCGGGCCCGCCGTGGACGACCCGGCCGGCGCGGGGCCCACCCCCACGCGCGGCGCGGACGACTCCCCGGTGGTGGGGAGGTCGGAACCGGCTGCCGGCGCCTCGCGCATGCGCCCGGAGGCACCCGGGTAGAACCTCCGGCCGAGTGCGGACGACGCCCGGTCAGCCACGCCGCGGGCCCGCCACGGACGGCACGGAGGCTCCCCACGTGGCCCGATGGTCCGGCGACGCGCGGACGGCGGCGACGGCTGCCGCGCTGACCCCCTACGCCTGGCGCGACCTCACCGACCGCATGCTCGCCCGGCTGGTCGTGGGCGCGGCCGACCGGCACGGCGTCACCGCCTTCCTCGCGTCGCTGCCCGGGACGGACCCGGGACCGGCCGGTGCCGCGGAGCCGACCGGGCCCGACGACCCGCGGGTCGAGGTGCTGCTGCGGGTGCTGGCGGACCGGCCCTGGCGCGGGCTCACGCTCGACCGGCTGGTCACCGACCTGTTCGCGGCGCTGGACGCGTGGCAGGCGGGGCGGGGCACGTCCGACCGCGACCTGCGCCGGCCCTCGGGAGAGCGCTGACCCTGGCGCGTCCGCCGGGCCCGCTCCCGAGCCGCTACTGCCGGGCCATCGCCATGCGCATCTCGCTCTCGCTGTCCTCGATGAGGTCGCCCGAGACGTCCACGGTCACGGCGTGCAACGTGCCGGTGAACCGGAACGGTGAGGGGTACTCCGGGGTGACCGGCGAACCGGGGTTGGCCCCGCAGGTCAGCGCTCCCGGGTTAATGATGAAGGGCGTGGTCACCGGGGCGTCCGCGGCGGCGACGAGCTGCCGGTCGACGTAGAGCTGCAGCCGTCCGGGTGTACCGCGCCCGTTCGGGAGGTCCGGCTCGCCCGTGGGCTCGAACTCGAAGCGGAGCTCGTGCGCGCCGGCCGGGACCGGCCCGGGGGACGAGACCCGGTGCAGGCTGCGTCCCACGTAGTTGTGGACGTAGTGGAGCCGGCCGTCCTGCACGAAGAACGAGTAGCCGCCGGCCGCCGTGCCCTGGGAGAGCAGGACGCCCTCCGCGCCGCCGTCGGGGATCTCGACGCGGGCCGTGATGCTGTGCGGCCGGTTGAGCACCCGCGGGCCGGCGAAGAAGGGAACGGACTGGGTGTCGGGGATGTAGGTGTAGCTGTTCCGGGCCGGGGCCGCCTGGGGCTTCTCGGCGATCATGCGCTGCAGGGCACTGCCGTCGATCGGCATGACGCCGTACTTGCCCGCCTCCACGTACCACGTCGCGATGAGCGCGATCAGCCGGTCGCGGTTCGCCGCCGCGACGTCGTCGTTCTCCGCGAAGTCCTCGTCGATGTGGTACAGCTCCCATCCCTGGCTGTCGAGCTCCGAGAGCCTCGCGGAGGAGATGGGCTGTCCGAACGGGATGCCCGCCTCCGCGAACGAGGGTCCCGGCCAGGGGCAGACGGCCCGCCAGCCGTCGTGGTAGATGGCCCGGTGGCCGAGCATCTCGAAGTACTGGGTGTGGTGGTCGCTGGCGGCACCGGCGTCCTCGAAGCTCTTCGCGAAGCTGACGCCCTGCAGCGGGGCCTGCGTCACGCCGCGGATCGCGGTCGGCGGCTCGATGCCCAGCACGTCGAGGACGGTCGGCACCATGTCGATGACGTGCGCGTACTGCGTCCGGACCTCGCCCCTGGCCTCGATGCCCGCCGGCCAGGAGACGATGAACGGATCCGAGGCGCCGCCGCGGTAGGTCTCCCGCTTCCACCGCCGGAACGGCGTGTTGCCGGCCCACGTCCAGCCCCACGGGTAGTGGTTGAAGGTCCGGGGGCCGCCGATCTCGTCGATCAGCGCGAGGCTGTCCTCAAGGGACTCCTGGGCGTTGTTGAAGAACTGCGCCTCGTTCGTGGTGCCGGTGGGACCGCCCTCGGCGCTCGCGCCGTTGTCGGAGACCACCATGACGACGGTGTTCTCGAGGTCCCCCCGCTCGCGCAGGAAGTCCAGCAGCCGGCCGACCTGTGCATCGGTGTGGCTGAGGAACCCCGCGAAGACCTCCATGAACCGGCTGAACAGTCGGCGCGCGGGTGCGGGCAGCGAGTCCCACTCGGGGACGTCCGGGTCGTGCCGGGACAGCACCGTGCCCGGGGGGACGATCCCCATGTCCTGCTGCGCGGCGAAAACCCGTTCCCGGTAGGCGTCCCACCCGTCGTCGAACTGCCCCGCGTACCGGTCGGCCCACTCCTTGGCCACGTGGTGGGGGGCGTGCATGGCCCCGAAGCACAGGTGCAGGTAGAAGGGCTTGTCGGGGTCGACCTGCCGGGAGTCGGCGATGAACTGGATCGACCGGTCGACCAGGTCCTCGCTGAGGTGGTAGCCCTCCTCCGGCGTCGCCGGTGGCTCCACCTGGTGGTTGTCGTGGACCAGGTCCGGATACCACTGGCTGGTGTCGCCCCCGAGGAAGCCGTAGAACCGCTGGAACCCGCGGGCCAGCGGCCAGCGGTCGTACGGTCCGGCCGCGGTCTCGTGGTTGCTCGGCGTCAGGTGCCACTTGCCGACCATGTACGTGTTGTAGCCGTGCTCCAGGAGCATCTCGGAGAGGAACCCGTTCTCGAACGGGATGACGCCGTTGTAGCCGGGATAGCCCGAGGACAGCTCGGTGATCGCCGCCATGCCGTTGCTGTGGTGGTTGCGCCCGGTCACGATGCAGGACCGGCTGGGCGAGCACAGCGCCGTGGTGTGCATGTTGCTGTAGCGCAGGCCGTCGGCCGCGAGCGCGTCGAGGTTCGGCGTCGCGATCGGGCTGCCGTAGCAGCCGAGCTGCCCGAATCCGACGTCGTCGAGGACGATCATGAGCACGTTGGGTGTCCCGGGGACGGCACGGACGGGCCGGGGCCACGCGGGACTCGACTCGTCGGTGGTGCGGCCGATGACGCCGGGGAACGCCGCCCCGGCCGGGTACTCGTGCAGCGCCATGGTGGTCTCCGGTCTCGGGGGGCTCGACCCGTCCACACGACCAGCCCGGCCGTCGGCGCACGTCGCCCCGACGGGATGAGCCGCCCGCCCCGCGTCAGCCGCCCGGCACCTGGTCGCCCGCGCTGTGCACCGCGCCCCGCACGCTGAGGTGCACGTTGTCGGCCCCCAGCCGGTCCTCGACGCCGAGCCGGCGCAGCGTGGTGCGCAGTGACGTGCGGACGCGGGCGAGCACCAGCCGGATCCCGCGCTCGTCGAGGTCGTCGAGGAGCGCCACGAGCGTCTCCGCTCCCGTGACGTCCATGTCGACCATGCCCTCGGCGTCGAGCACCACCGTCCGCACCGGCGGGTCGGACCCGTCGACCAGCCGGACCACCTGGTCGCGCAGCACGTCGGCGTTGGCGAAGAACAGCGGGGCGTCGAAGCGGTAGACCAGGAGCCCCGGGATCCGGTGCAGGTCCCCGTGCTCGTCGTCGGTGGCCCGCCAGGTCTGGTGCCCGGCCACGCGCCCGAGCACGGCGGTGGGCGGCAGCAGTGCCCGCCGCAGGACCTCGAGCAGCGACACCGCCACGCCCACCCCGATGCCCGGCAGCACCCCGAGGGCCAGCACGCCGGCGGCGGTGACGGCGGCCATGACGAAGTCGCTGCGGCGCACCCGCCACAGCCGGCGCAGCGCCGCCACGTCGACCATCCGGACCGCCGCCACCAGCACGACGGCGCCGAGGGCGGCCTGCGGGAGGTAGCGGAAGACCGGCGTGAGGACCAGCAGCGTGACGGCGACCAGCCCGGCCGCCGCGATGTTGGCCACCTGCGAGCGGGCCCGCCCGTCGGCGACGACGAAGCTGCGGCTGTCGCTGCCGTTGGCGGGGTAGCCCTGCAGCACGCCCGAGCCCACGGACGCGGCCGCCAGCCCGAGGAACTCCTGGCGCGCGGACACCGGCTCGCGGTCGCGGCGGGCCAGCGCCGTGGCGGTGAGCATGCTGCCGGCGAAGACCAGGACGGCGACGCTGGCTCCCGCGCCGAGCAGGTCCACCACGTCCCCGGAGCGGATCCCCGGCAGGGACGGCGCGGGGATGCCGGCCGGCACCTCCCCGACCACGGGCAGCTCGTCCTGCCAGCCCGCCAGCCCGACGACGGCGGTGGCCGCGGTGATGGCCACCAGGATCGCGGGCACGCGCGGCGCCCACCGCATCAGCACGACGACGACCAGCAGGCTCCCCGCGGCGAACGCCGTCGCGTACGGGTTGGCGTCGCCGAGGTGTGCGACGACGACACCCGCCCGCTGCCACCACCGGTCCCCGGACGTCGGGATGGCCAGGGCCTTGCCGAGCTGGCCGGCGGCGATGACCACCGCCGAGCCGGCCAGGTAGCCGGCGAGCACGGGCGTGGACAGCAGCCGGGCGACGACGCCGAGCCGCAGCACCGCTCCCGCGAGCAGGAAGCCGGCCGTGACCAGGGCTAGCAGTGAGGCCAGCGCCGCCGCGCGGTCCGGGTCGTCGGCCACGAGCCCCCCGACGTAGGCGGCCGTCACGATCGACACGGAGGACTCGGGCCCGACGTGCAGGTACCTGCTGCTGCCGACCAGGCCGTACAGCAGCAGCGCGCCCAGGGCGGTGTACAGCCCGGTGACGGGGGAGAGTCCGGCCAGCTCGCCGTAGGCCAGTCCCTGCGGCACGAGCACCGCCCAGACGGCGAGCCCGGCCAGCAGGTCCGCGGGCAGCCACCCGAGGCGGTAGTCCCGCAGCCGGGCGGCACCGGGCAGCAGCCGGCCGAGGAGGGCCGGGGCCCGGGCCGGCGCGCCGTCGCTCATCCGGGGACGCGCGGGGCGGGCCCGTCCGGCGTTCTCGGGACCGGCGGCCGCGCCGGGGGAGCCGGGTCCGCCGGGCCCTCCCGCAGCGCCGGGTCGGCCGCGACGGCGCCGGCGTGCCACGCGCCGTAGGCGCCGGCGGCCCGGGCGGCGCTCGCTCCGTGCAGCAGGACGCTGAGCCCGACGGTCAGCGCGACGACGTCCACGACGAGGTCCGCCGACGGCGGGCCGCCCTCGAGCAGCAGCAGCGCGAAGACGATCGAGGCGAGCCCGCGCGGCCCGAACCAGCCGACGTAGAGCACCGTGGGCCACCGGAGCCGGCTGCCGGCCAGCGCCGCCGCCACCGGCAGCATCCGCACCACGGTCAGGCTGAGGACGGCGTACAGCGCCGTCCGCCAGTCGATCGCGGACAGCGCCGGGCCGAGCAGGACGGCGCCGAACACGAAGAAGGCCGCGGACGCCAGTACGTCGCCCACCTGCTCGACCAGGCCGACCACGCCGGCCGGGCCCTCCTGGGTCGCCGCCGGTCGGGGTGCCGAGTGGCGCCAGACCACGCCGAAGACCAGGCCCGTCACCCACGCGGTGATGAAGCCGCTGCCCTCCAGCGACACGGTGATGCTGTAGCCGGCGACCGCGACGGCGAGTGCGGGCACCAGGCGCCACTGCTCGGCCACCCACCCGCGCGCCGTCGCCCAGGCCAGCACGCGGGCGCCGCCCCAGCCGACGACGACGCCGACCGCGGTGCTCAGCACCAGGGCCCGGAGGAAGACCTCCCCGGCCCCCGCACCGCCGGTGTCGCCCGTCGCCGCGGCGAGCAGCACCACGAAGAACGGCAGCGCGATCCCGTCGTTGAGGCCGCTCTCGACGTTGAGCCCGCGCCGGACGGTCGCCGGGACGCGCGGGTCGGCGATCGCGGGTTGCCCGAGGGCCGCGTCCGTCGGTGCCAGGACGACGGCGACCAGGGCGAGCTCGGCCCACGACAGGCCGGGCAGCAGCAGCCAGGCGGCCAGCGTCCCCAGGACCATCGTGAGGGGCAGCCCGAGGCCGAGCAGCCGCAGGGGGAGGGAGTCGTCGCGGCGCAGGGCCGACCACCGCACGGTGCTCGCGTCGGTGAACAGGACCGCCACCAGCGCCGCCTCGAGGAGGAGCGTCACCGCCTCCGAGTCCCGGGTGAGGTCGACGAGGTCCAGTCCGACGGGGCCGCAGGCCAGCCCGGCGGCGACCAGGAGCATGGGTCCCGACACCGGCGTGGGCGCGAGCCGCCGCGACGTCACCGCCACGCCGGCGACGGCCGCCGCGGCGGCGGCTGCCGCCCAGGCGCTCACGTGGTCGCCGCGCGATCGGGCCGTCGGTTTCCCTCCACCCGGTCAGGCTCGGGCGCGCCGCTCCGCCTGCCCTCACCCGCGGCGGGTGAAGGGCACGGCCGCCGCCGGGGCGGCGGGCCGCTCACCCGCGCCGGGTGAGGACCGCCCGGCGGTCCCCCTCCACGCTCGGCACTCCGTCCGAGGTGGGGAGTGCCGACATGTCAGAGCCGTTCCGTGGTGTGGAGAACCTCGACATCCGTGACTCGACGCCCGACTGGGCACCCTTCTCCCAGCCGATCGCCCCACCCGGGACACCGAACGTGGTCTACGTGGTCCTTGACGACGTCGGGTTCGGCGCGCTGGGCTGCTACGGCGGGCTCATCGACACCCCCAACATCGACCGGATCGCCGACGCCGGGGTCCGCTACACCCAGTGGCACACCACGGCGCTGTGCTCACCCACGCGTTCCTGCCTGCTGACCGGCCGCAACCACACGACCAACGGCATGGCCTGCATCACCGAGGCGGCCACCGGCTTCCCGAACGGCAACGGGCACGTGCCGGCGGAGTGCGCCACGCTGCCGGAGGTGCTGGTCGAGCGCGGGGTCAGCACGGCGATGGTGGGCAAGTGGCACCTGTGCGCGCAGGACGAGATGAACCTGGCCGCGTCGAAGCGCAACTGGCCGCTGGGGCGCGGGTTCGAGCGGTTCTACGGGTTCCTCGGCGCGGAGACCAACCAGTGGTATCCGGACCTCGTCCACGACAACCACCCGGTCGACGCGCCCGCGACGCCGGCGGAGGGCTACCACCTCAGCGTCGACCTGACCGACAGGGCGATCGAGTTCGTCGACGACGTCAAGACGATCTCCCCGGACCGGCCGGTGTTCCTCTACTACGCCCTGGGGGCCGCGCACGCGCCGCACCACGTGCCGCAGGAGTGGGCCGACCGGTACCGCGGTCGCTTCGACGCGGGCTACGAGGCCGCCCGCGAGCAGATCCTCGCCCGGCAGATCGAGATGGGCATCGTGCCGCCCACCACCGAGCTGCCACCGATCAACCCCATCGGCACACCGGAGTCGCGCACCGGGCCCGACGGCGAACCGTTCCCCCCACTCGACTACACCAAGCCGTGGGACGGCCTGGGCGAGGACGAGCGGCGGCTGTTCGCCCGCATGGCCGAGGTCTACGCCGGCTTCCTCTCCCACGCCGACGCCCAGATCGGCCGGCTGATGGACCACCTCGAGTCCATCGGCCAGCTGGAGAACACGCTGGTCTTCGTCGTCTCCGACAACGGCGCCAGCGGTGAGGGCGGACCGGACGGCTCGGTCAACGAGAACAAGTTCTTCAACGGCATCCCCGACGACCTGGCCGACAACCTGGCGATGCTCGACGAGCTCGGCGGCCCGAAGACCTACAACCACTACCCGACCGGCTGGGCGATGGCGTTCAACACGCCCTTCAAGATGTGGAAGCGCTACTCGTTCAACGGCGGGACGTGCGACCCGTGCATCGTCTCCTGGCCGGCCGGGATCGCCGCCCGCGGTGAGGTGCGGGACCAGTACCACCACGCCATCGACCTCGTGCCGACCGTGCTCGACTGCCTCGGCATCGCCGAGCCCGCCGTCGTCCGCGGGGTGACCCAGGTGCCGATCCAGGGCGTCAGCATGGTCTCCGGCTTCACCGCCGCCGACGCGCCGTCGGCGCGCAAGACGCAGTTCTTCTCGATGCTGGGCACCCGCGGGATCTGGCACGAGGGCTGGAAGGCGGTCACCACCCACCCGGCGCTCGGCGGCTGGGGCCACTACGAGCGCGACACCTGGGAGCTCTACCACGTCGACACCGACCGCTCCGAGCTGCACGACCTGGCCGCGCAGGAACCCGAGCGGCTCGCCGAGCTGGTCGGGCTGTGGTTCTACGAGGCGGGGGCCAACCACGCGTTCCCGCTCGACGACCGCTCGGCGCTGGAGATCATCCTGACGCCCCGGCCGCAGCTCATCCCGCCCCGCGACCGGTACGTCTACCGGCCCGGTGCCGCGGAGATCCCGGAGCACATCGCGGTCAACGTCCGCAACCGCTCCTTCTCCATCGGCGCACTCGTGGACCTCCCGGCACCCGGCGCGCAGGGCGTCCTGTTCGCCCACGGGAGCCGCTTCGGCGGGCACGCCCTCTACCTCCGGGACGGCCGGCTGCACTACGTGAACAACTTCGTCGGCGTCACCGAGCAGCGGGTGGACGCCACCGAGGACCTGCCGACCGGGGAGGGGCTGATCCTGTCGGCGAGCTTCGACAAGACCGGCGAGGACCCGCCCGGCACCGCCTCCGGGACGCTGACGCTCTACCACGGGGACCGCGAGGTCGGGCACGGCGAGATCCGCACCCAGCCGGGCCTGTTCTCCCTGGCCGGGGAGGGGCTGACCGTCGGCCGCGACAGCGGGGAGGCGGTCACGGACGACTACCCGGGGCAGGCGCCCTGGCGGTTCACCGGCGGGACGCTGCACCAGGTCGCCATCGACGTCTCGGGCACCCCGTACGTCGACCTGGAGCGCGAGGCCGTCGCGATGCTCTCCCGGGAATGACCACCGCGAGATGACCACCACGGTGCAGTCCGTCCGGCACGGGGCCGTCCTCGTGCCGGGCGGGGCGTTCCGGATGGGCAGCGACCGGTTCTACCCGGAGGAGGCGCCCGTCCGGACGGTGACGGTGCCCGACCTGTGGGTGGACCAGCACCCGGTGACCAACGCGCAGTTCCGGCGCTTCGTCGCCGCCACCGGGCACGTCACGGTGGCCGAGCGGCCGCCGGACCCCCGGGACTTCTCGGGCGCCGAGGCCGCCGACCTCGTCCCGGGGTCGCTGGTGTTCCGCGAGACCGCGGGACCGGTGCCGCTGGACGACTGGACGCGCTGGTGGCACTGGGTCCCCGGAGCCGACTGGCGGCACCCCGAGGGGCCGGGGTCGACGCTGCACGGCCGCGAGCGGCACCCGGTCGTGCACGTCGGCCACGAGGACGCCACGGCCTACGCGGCCTGGGCCGGCCGGCGGCTGCCCACCGAGGCGGAGTGGGAGCACGCCGCCCGCGGTGGGCTCGACCAGGCCGTCTACGCCTGGGGCGACGACCCCGAGCCCCGCGGCCGGGTGATGGCCAACCGCTGGTACGGCCGCTTCCCCTGGGAGGCCCTGCGCCCGCACGGCTTCGCGCGCACCTCAGCGGTCGGGCGGTTCCCGCCCAACGGGTACGGCCTCTCCGACGTCACCGGCAACGTGTGGGAGTGGACGGCGACCGCCTGGCCGGAGGGCGGCGACGCACCGGCTCCCGACGACCCGGCGGGGGCCGGCCACGGCTGCTGCGGCCCCACCGCGCCGGCGCTGACCGAGCACGCCCGCCGGGTGATCAAGGGCGGCTCGCACCTCTGCGCGCCGTCGTACTGCCTGCGCTACCGGCCGGCCGCCCGCCAGGGCCAGGAGGTGCGCAGCACCACGGGACACGTCGGCTTCCGCTGCGTCAGCGACGTCCCGCCTCCCGGGAGGCCGTGAACCCGCGGTCGATCCGAACCGATGGTCCCGGAGGAGGTGCCGCGCGTGTCCCCGCTCCTGCACCGGGCCGCGACGGCCGGCTCCCCCTCCGCGGCCGGGCGACCGCGGCCGCGGCGCCTGCTGCGCAGCCGGCGCCGGCTCCGCGCCGGACTCCTGCAGCTTCTGTGCGCGGCGGCCGGGCTGGGGCTCGGGCTGACCCTGCCTCGCCTCCGGAGGGGACCCACGGTCGACAGCGGCCGGCTCGCCGAGCTCCTGTTCACGCTGGGCATCGGGGTGACCGGCCTGGTGAGCGTCGTCTTCGCGCTGCTGTTCGGTGTGGTGCAGTGGTCGGCCACCAGTTTCAGCCCCCGGCTGGGCCTGTTCCGAGGCGATCCCCTGGTGTGGCGGACCTACGCGTTCTCCGTGGGACTGTTCGTCTTCTGCACGACCGCCGGACTGGTGAGCGGCAACGGGGACCGGGTCTCGCTGGCGGTGCCCGTCACCGCGGTCCTGGGGTTGCTCGCCGCGCTCGCGCTGATCCGCGCGCTGCAGAACCGCGCCTTCCTGTCCCTGCAGCTGGCCGAGGTGCTGGAGGTGGTGTCCGCCCGCGGTCGCGTGGTGATCGGTGACCTCTACCGGCCCGGGCCGGCAGCCGGGGAGGCGGTCCCCGTGGCACCGCCCGTCCCGCCGATCCGCCGTACCGTCCGCTGGGGCGGCGGGCCGGGAGTGGTCCAGCAGCTGGCGCTGCGGCACCTGGTGGAGGCAGCGAGCCGCACCGACGCCCTGGTGGTCTTCCGCATCGGGGTCGGCGACCGGTTGGACGAGGCCGTCGCACTGGCGGACGTCCACGGCGGCGACGTCCCCGACCGGGTCGTACAGGCGGCGGTGTTCCGTGGCAGGGAGCGGTCCTCCGACCAGGACCCGATGCTGGCGGTGAGGCTGCTGGCCGACATCGGACTGCGGGCGCTGTCCCCGGCTGTCAACGACCCTGCCACCGCCGTGGACGCCATCGACGCGGCCGAGGGCCTGCTCCGCGCGCTGGCCGGCCGGAGCCTGCAGGTCGCCGACGTCACCGACGCCGCCGGGGAGTCCCGGGTCCGCCTCGTCCTGCCGTCGTGGGAGGACTACCTGCGCACCGCGATCGAGGACCTGCTCCCTCCAGCGGCACCCGTCCCGATGGTCCTGCGGCGACTGGACCGACTCCTGGGCGATCTGCTGGAGGCGTCCCCGGCATCCCGTCACCCGCCGCTCCTCCTGCTCCGCGGGCGGGTGACGGCCCTGCTCGCCGCGGGAAGGCAGGCAGCGGCGCCGGACGGGCGGCCGGTGCCGCTCCCGGCGGCCGGCGGCCCGCGTCCGTGACGGCTCAGGGGCGGTCGCCGGACGGCGGGACGGACGCGCCGGCCGACAGCGGCGCCCGCTGTTCCGGACCGCCGCGGGCGGGCGTGGAGGCCGGCGGCCGGCCGAGCGCCAGCCGCCACAGCGACGCCCAGTCCAGCCGGCCCCGCGGCGGCCGGATCCCGGGCCGGTCCCGGGGCAGCCGCACCCGCAGCGCCAGGGGGCGGACGGTGCAGTGCACGGGGGTGGACAGGTGCACCGACTCGCCGTCGATGCCGACCGGGACGGCGGGCTCCGGAGAGCTCACGACCACCTCGCGCGCCTCGAGCCGGAGCAGTCCCCGCCGGTGGGCGCCCTGCAGCAGCCCCACGGCCTGCCGCGCCGAGCCCACCCGGACGGCGACCACGCCCAGCACCCCGCGGTCGAGCCGGGACCGGCGCCCCATCCCGGCGAGGTCGGAGGCCTCGTAGGGGTCGTTGCTGACCAGGAGGGCCTGCGGCCCGTCGACGACGACCCCGTCCGCGTCGGCGACCAGGTGCGCGCCCCGCCGGCCGCCCAGCAGGTCCGGCAGCGTGGCCAGCGTGGTGCCGCGCTTGTCGTCGCGGTAGGCCGGGTCGTCGACGATCTCGGCGTAGGCCCCGAACGAGGCGTTGTTGACGAACGGCCGCCCGTTGATCTCGCCGAGGTCGATCCGGGCCTCCACGCCGTCGCGCAGCGCGTCGAGACAGCGGGCCGGGTCCTCGCGGTCCAGGCCGAGGTCGAGGGCGAAGTGGTTCCGGGTGCCGGCGCTGATGACCAGGAACGGCACGTCGGCGTCGGCGGCCACCTGCGCCACCAGCGCCTGGGTGCCGTCCCCGCCGGCCACGCCGAGCAGGTCGGCGCCCCGGGCGAGAGCGTCGCGGGCCAGCTGCTGCACGTCGACGTGCGGACGGTCGAGCAGCGCCACCTCCGCACCCATCGCCTCCGCCTTCTCCTGCAGGCCGAACCGGGTCACCTTGCCGCCACCCGAGCGCGGGTTCATGACGACGAAGGGCCGCAGCGGCGCGGCCGCGTCCACGACCGGCAGCTCCCACGCGGAGCGGTCCGGACGCAGCGCGGTGCGCGCGGCCAGCACCGCGGCGGCCAGCAGCGCGGCGGCCAGCAATGCGACCCACAGCAGGCCCTCCACGACGAAGAGCACGAGCACGGCCACCGGGACGGCGACCACCAGGGCCAGCGCCAGCCAGCGCAGCACCCCCCGCTGCTGCAGGAACCAGAACCCGGCAGCCAGCACGACGACGACGGCCGTGGCGGTCAGCACCACCAGCCACCCGCCGCCCTCGCCGGCGAAGGACAGCAGCAGGGCCGCCGCCAGCACCGCCAGTGCCAGGGAGGCCCGCGCCTCCCAGATCCGCGCGCGCAACGCGTCCATCTCGCACCTCCCGGCGCCGACGCCCGGTGCCACGAGCGATCGTCGCGGCCCGGAACGGCCGCGACGTCACCCCGTCCGGACGGTTCCGGGGCCTCCGGGCGGGCCGGCGTCCCCGCTCCGGCCGGCCGGCCGACGGTGTCCGGGGGGCCGCCGGGGGACGGGTGAGCGGCGCGGTCACACGTCGCAGATGAGGTCCTCCGGCCGCGCGGGGACGAGGCTCGGCCCGTCCGGCGCCGAAGACCCCGGACGCGCCGTCGACGGTGGAGGAGGGACGACCATGAGCACCGACGTGACCGGTCCGCACCCGGGGGTCACCCCCGTCCGCTCCGGCCCGGTGCGGACGGGGATGGTCGTGCTCGGGATCGCCGCCGTCGTCGTCGGCGTCGTGCTGGTGGCCAACCCCTTCGCCGCGGCCCGGACGCTGGCCCTGATCGCCGGGCTCGGGCTCGTCGTCGCGGGGCTCCTCGAGATCGCCGTGGGCTGGGAGACCGGCCGCCGCGGCCCGGCGCTCCTGCTGGGGGCGGTCCTGGTCGTGGGCGGCGTGCTCGCCGCCGTCTGGCCCGACGTCACGCTGTGGACCATCGCGCTGGTCACCGGCCTCTCGCTGGTCCTCCACGGGATCGCCCGGACGGCGCTCGCGGTGGCCGCGCGGGCGCAGGTCCCGGGCTGGGGCTGGCTCGCGCTGGCCGGCGTCCTCAACGTCGTCGTCGGCGTCCTGGCGCTGGCCTGGCCCGAGGCGACGGTCGTGGTCCTGGCGGTGGTCCTGGGCGTCGAGGTCCTGCTGTTCGGCGTCCTCCTGCTGGTCGCCGCCGCCGTCGGGCCGTCCCGGTCCCGCGTCTGATCGGCCGGGGATCCGGCCGCCGTCACCGAGAACACGCCAACCGAGAGCACGAGAACCGAGAGCACGAGAACGGAGCCCGTCGTGTCCGACGTCAAGATCGAGCAGAAGGTCGTCAGGAGCCGCGCCGAGGTGGCGCAGTTGCTGGCCGAGTTGGCGAAGTCCATGGAGGGGGAGGGGAGCGTCTCCCTGCGCCTGGCCGACAGCACGGTGGAGCTCGAGGTCCCCGACCGCATCCGGTGCGAGGTCGAGGTGGAGGTCGACGGGGACGAGGTCGAGCTGGAGCTCGAGTTCACCTGGTCCACCGCCCGGACGGCGGCGAAGGGCGCCTCCGCCAAGGGCTCTGCCGGCACCTGACCGGACCGCGGCCGCGCCCTCCCCGGCGCGGGCCGTGCCGCCGGGGGACACCCGTCCGCCGGTACCGCAGACAGCCGGTGCCGGGCGGTCGGGACCGAGGAGAGGAGGCTCGCCATGAGGACGAACCTGTACGAGATCCGCGTGGACGGGCTGCTCACCGACCAGGCCCGCGAGGCCTTCTGCGACATGCGCATCGTGGAGACGCCCACCGGGGCCAGGCTCTACGGCGAGGTCATCGACGAGGCGCACCTGCTGGGCATCATGGCCCAGTGCCGGACGCTGGGCCTGGTGATCGTGTCCGCCAACCGGGTCTCCTCCGAGGCGTCCTGAACCCGGGGCCGCCCGGATCCGGCCTCCCGAGAGGGCCCCCCGACGCGCGGCGGCGGCCCGGACGTGCGCCGTCCCGCCGACCGGGCCCGGGGGCCGATCGGCGGGACGGGTCCTGCGGTCGGGATCAGTCCCTGCGGTCATGACGGTGGCTGACCCGCCGGGCGGTGCGCCGGGCGGTGCGCCGGGCGACCCTGCGTGAAGCGAACATCGTGTCCTCCTCTCCGGTGCCGGTGTGCAGCGGTCCGTGTCGGGCGACCCAGCCCGCTCAGGTGGGCACGGACGACGTCTCGACGCGGTGCAGGTCGGCCGCCTCCTCGGCGGTCAGCAGCCCGATCCCGATCAGGTCGAGCGGACTGATGAACCCGTCGCTCACCCGGAAGCCGCCGGCGCGGGCGATCGCGTCGCGCAGCCCGACCGCCCAGTGGTGCTCGAGCAGGATCAGTGCGGCGGCCGAGCCGTTCGGGATGTCCTCGAGCACGTCCCAGGCGTCCTCGTCGGAGAAGGCGGAGATCCCGTCGGCCGCCGCCTCGGCGCCGGCCTGTGCGCCCGGCTCCACGCCCGCCTCCCCGTCGAAGCCCAGGCCGACGAGGGCGCCGACCATGCTGCCGACCTCGATCGCCTCGTCGTCGGAGAGGTTGCTCAGGTGCATCGCCTCGAGCCCGCCGTCGGGGTCCTTGTAGACCGCCAGGGCGTCGATCACGCGCACGGTGTCGCTCTGCCGCAGGCGCTCGAGCTCGTCGATGATCTCGCCGTGGAAGTCGGGCTGCGGGAACCCGAGCACGATGAGCTGTACAGGTCCGATGGCCATTCTCGTCTCCACTTCCTCGGGGACCGGGCCCGCGCACCTCGCGCGCGGGGACCGGCACCCGGAGCGTCGTGTCTCCCGTGGGGGACCACCTCGCCCGCGGCGGGTGACCGCCGGTGCGGGACGGGGTCGCCGGTCAGGAGGTCGCCGGTCAGAAGACGGTGGCCCAGTCGTCCCGCATGCTCACGACGGTCCAGCCCCGGTCCCCGGCGCCGGCCAGCGCCTCCTCGGCGCCGCCGGTGTAGGCGAACTCGCGGTCGGCGTCGTCGTGGCGGAGGAGCAGGCGCAGGGAGGGCAGGCCGTCGTGCCGGGCGAAGTCCAGCATCGGGCCGTCGCCGTTGCTGTTGCCGGCGGCGAGCAGCGGCCGGCGGCCCACGCGGCTCCAGATCCGGACCGGCTTCTCGGGGCCGTCGTCGAGGTACTCGGGCACGGGCGTGTGCGTGACCGTGCCGCCGTCCGGGCCGCCGGTCCAGGCCAGGGCGGCGGTGCTGCCGATGACCCGCTCCCGCGGGATGCCGTAGAGCTCGTCGCTGACCGGGCGCACGAAGTCGCGGCCGCCGCCGGAGGCGATGTAGCTGGTGAACCCGTGGGCCGCGAGGTGGTCGAGCAGCTCGACCATCGGCCGGTAGGTGCACTCGAGGTAGCTCCGGTGCAGGACCGGGTTCGACGTCGTCCGCAGGAAGGTCCCGGCGAGCTGCTCGAAGTCCTCGACGTCGACGCCGTCGTGGGCCGCCAGGACCCCGGCCATGAGGACGTGCGCCTTGCGGTCGTCGCCGGCGTAGTGGTCGGTGATGACGCTCTCCAGCCACGCCGCGTCCCGCTCGACGGCGGCCTTCCACGGCTGCCGGCCGGCCAGGGAGGGATCGGCCTGCGCCATCTCGACCAGGCGCCGCAGGACGAAGTCGAGCTGGACCGGCATCGGCTTCTCGCACCACAGCGTGCCGTCGTTGTCGAACACGGCGACCCGCTGCTCCACCGGGACCGGTGCCGCGTCGCCGGCTCCCCGGACCCGGTCGACGAAGGCGAGGACCGCGTCGCGGGCGGGTCCGGGGCGCCAGCTCGGCAGCACCCCGTCGGAGGCCGTGAGACGCACGGCGTCCCGGGAGGAGGCTCCCGCGGGAGGCGCGGGCACCGCGCGCGGGGACGGCACGGCACGCTGGGGCACGGCACGGGGCGAGGGCATGGCGGCGAGCCTCCGTGCCGGACCGCGACGGCGGATCACCCGCGCCGGGCGAACCGGGTCAGTGCTGGGGGCCCCGCACGGCGGCGACCGCGGCGCCCAGCACGGCTCCGGTGCCGATGCACCCGGCGAGGAACCACGCGCCGTCGCGGTGCCATCGGGCGCTCGCGAGGTCGCCGTGGTGGGCGGCCGGCCGGCCGGTGCGGACTCCCGACCGGGGGACCGACGTCGTCTGCTCCGCTGCGTCGTCCATGGACGGCACCGTCCTCCGGGAGCGTCGTCGCGTCCCCACCCCGGAGGGGTGGGGACGCCGCGCCGGGTCAGTCGGCCTCGCCGTGGTCGTGCGTGGCCAGGAACCGGACGGCGGCGCGGACGTCGGCCAGAGCCTCACCTCCAGGCGCGAGGAGGCCCGCGCGCACGCAGATGGCGCAGGTGCCGGTGAACCGGGCGCCGGAGTACCCGGGTGGCGCGGGCGCGCGCCGGATCGTCACCTGCCCGTCGTCGGACACGTGGGTCCGGGAGAACGCGAGGCTGCGCTCGAGGCGCTCGTCGTCAGTGGGCACCGTTCCCCCCGGGAGGAGGTCCGCCCGGAGCGGAGGGACTCCGGGCGACCGGGTTCCCAGGACGTCCGTCGACAGGTCCTCCACGGCGATCGCCTCCGGCGCGTCCGGGGTGCCCCGTGGTGGCGTCGTACGCCTGCACTCCCGGAGGGCACCGCCGACCCAGCCTGGGGGACGCCCGCCGCCACCACATCGGACGATGTGGCCCATCCGCGGGCGGTGTCGGGCAGGTGGGTCAGGTCTCGAGGAGGCCGAGCTCCTGGGCCCGGGCGACGGCGTCGCCGCGGGTGTGGACGCCGAGCTTCCGGTAGGCCGACCAGACCTGGGCCTTCACGGTGTGCCGGGACAGGGAGAGCCGGTCGGCGATGCCCTCCAGCGTGAGGTGCGTCAGCAGGAGGGGGAGGACCCGCAGCTCCGCCGTCGTCAGGGTCGCCGTGCCCGCCTGCAGCGAGCCCAGCCGTCCGCGCACCTCGTCGGTCCGCTTGCCGAGCACCCCGAGGTCGGGGCGGCGCCGGAGCACGGCCTCGGCGTCGCGGACGAAGACCCGGGACCCGCCCGCATCGCCCAGGCCGAGGGCGACCTCGGCCATCTCGAGCAGCGCCTCGACCGCCACCCAGGGCAGCGCGTGCGACAGCAGCGGGCGCAGCCGCTGGGCCTCGCCGAGACAGGCGCGGGCCCCGGCGGGGTCCCCCCGGTGCCGCGCCACACGGGCGGCGAGGGTGAAGACCAGGACGCTGGTGACGTGCGACTCGGTGTGCGCGCGGCGGACGACCGACCGCGCCCGCTCGACCAGCGCCTCCGCGGCGCGCCAGTCGCCCTGCCGCAGCTGCAGCAGGGCCCGGTAGGAGAGGACCGCCGTGAGCAGGGGCGGCCGCTGGGTCCCGTCGACGATCTCGGCCGCGTCGTCGAACCACGCGGCCGCGCCGTCGTCGTCCCCGAGGAGCAGGGCGGCCACGCCGTGCAGGAAGAGGCGCATCGGGTAGTCCACGTCGGCGGCCGAACCGGCACCGGGGCGGCGGCCGGCCTCCTCGAGGTCGCGCCGCATCTGCTCGGGACCACCGCGGCACATGACCACCCGCGCCGCGGTGAGCCACATGGCGGTGCGCTCCGGGTCGTCGGCCGCCGGCCGCCGGTCCGCCCAGCGCTCGGCCAGGTCCGCCCAGCGGTCGGCCGCGGCCGGCCGGCCGGTGAGCGCGCACAGGTAGGCCGCCAGCGCCGCCATCGCCGGGTGCCGTTCCACCGCGCCCCGCTCGTCGACCCAGGTGAACCAGTCCAGGAGGGTGGCCGACCGGCCCGCCGCGTACATCGGCTGGCCGAGGGCGACGGCGATCCGCGCGACGCGGTCGACGTCCCCGGCCTCCTGGGCGTAGCGGAGGGCCGCCTCCGGCCGGCCGTCGGCCTCGCACCATGCGGCGGCCCGCCGCAGCAGGCCGCCGGCCGCGTCGCCTCCGGTGCGGTCCAGCCGCGCCCGCAGCAGGTCGCGGAGGATCGGGTGGTAGCGGTACCAGGTCCCCTGGCCGTCGAGCGGCACCAGGAAGAGGTTGTCCCCCTGCAGGCGCTCCAGCTCCGCGGCCGATCCCGACCGGTCGAGCACCGCGTCGCAGAGGGCGCCGCAGAGACGGTCGAGGACCGACGTGCGGGTCAGGAGGTCGAGGTCCTGCGGCGCGAGGCCGGTGAGCAGCTCCGCCTGCAGGTACTCGCCGGCCAGCCGCTCCCCACCGTCCGCGCCGGGCCGCCGGGAGGCCGTGCGCGCGCGTGCGGCGAGGTAGAGCCCGGCTGCCCATCCCTCGGTGCGGCGGGCCAGCGCGGCCACCTCGTCGTCGGGGAGGTCGGCTCCGGCGGCCCGCAGCAGGGAACGGGCCGCTCCGTCCGAGAAGGCCAGGTCGTGCGTCCCGACGTCGACCACACGGCCCTGGGCGCGGAGGCGGGCGAGCGGCACCGGCATCCCGCGCCCGGCGAGGGCGATCTGCGTCGTCCCGCGGGCGTGGCCGGCGAGCGTCACCAGCGCGTCGAGGGACGGCCCCTCCCGGAGGTGGTGCACGTCGTCGACGACCAGGACGAGCGGCCGGGGCGGGCGCGCGAGGGCCGCCCCGAGGCGGGGGACCACGGTGGCCTGGACGGAGGTCCCCGGCGACCGCAGCGCCTCGAACGTCCCGGCAGGCAGCGTGCTGACGCGGTCGAGGGCCACGGCGAGGTGGGTCAGCAGGACGACGGGGTCGTCGTCCTGGGGGTCCAGCGACACCCAGGCGACGGGGCGGTCGTCGGCCTCCGACCACTGGACCAGCAGCGTGGTCTTCCCGTACCCGGCGGGGGCGACCACGGCGACGACCGGCGTACCGCGGGCGCGCTGGAGACGGGCGAGCAGCCCCGGCCGGGGGACGACCCCGCGCCGGGTGGCCGGCACGAACAGCTTCGACTCGAGGACCTCGACCGGGAGGTCGCGCGGGGTGGGCCGCGCCCGGTACCCCGGCGGCCGGCTCAGGGCGCCACCTGCTGGACGGACACGACGTGCAGGCCCAGTGACTGGATCCTCGCGAGCAGCTGGTGCAGGTCCTCGTCCTGGTGCACCAGGCCGGAGATGACCGTCTCGGCCGTCACCTCGGCGACGTCCATGCCGGCGAAGGCGTCACGTGCGCGCCGGGACAGGCGTCCCGTCACCCGGACCTCGTACGTCCGATCCGGCATGTCGGGCCTCCGTCGCGTCGTCCCTGGGCGGACCCATGACTGCCCCACCGTCGCGCCGGTGGCCGGGAGGCGCCTCACCCGGCCCAGGTGAACGCCTCACGGCAGCAGCCCGCTGTCCTGGGCCCGCCGCACGGCCGCCCGCCGGGACGAGACGCCCAGCTTCGCGTAGATGGAGCGGATGTGGGTCTTCACCGTGTTCACCGAGACGGTGAACTCCTCGGCGATCTCCCGGGCGTTGAGCAGCGAGGGCAGCAGCGCGAGCACCGCGAGCTCGCGCTCGCTGAGCCGAACGGCCGGGCGGGAGACGAGCGCCGCGCGGGCGGCGGCCACCTCGGCGTCGAACCGCGCCCGTCCCCGGCGGGCCGGCCCGGCGTCGAGGAGCTCCTGCGTGAGCGGTCCCGCGAGGGCGAGGGGCCGCGCCACGCCGACGGACTCCGCCCGCACGAGCGCTGCCTCCAGCGACGCGCGCCCGGCCGGCAGGTCGCCGGCCTGCAGCGCGCACTCGGCGTCCACCAGGTGCGCCTCCACCGCGGTCTGCGGCAGGAGCAGCGGCGTCGCCGGGTCGTGCACCGGGGTCACGGATGCCTGCGCGGCTGCGAACCGCCCGGCGGCCATCTCCTCCCGGGCCCGCAGGAGCAGCGTCTCCCCGGTCCGGGAGACCCGTGCGGCCAGCCAGGCCGCCACCTCGGCCGCGGCGGAGGGGTTCCCGCTCAGCAGCGCCACCCCGTGCTCGAGGAGCGCCAGGGCCGCCGCCATCGACGGCGGTGCGGGGGTCGCCCCGAAGGCCTCGCGTGCCGCCTGCACCTCCGCGAGGCCGGCCGCCCGGTGCCCGCGGTCGGCGAGGGCGGCGCCGTGCACGGCGTGCAGGGTGTACGCGGCCTCCGGCGGGAGCTGGTCCCCGAGCCCGAGCACCTCCTGCGCGTGGGCGGACGCGGCCTCCGGGTCCCCGCGGAGGAGGCAGCCGTAGGCGAGCATCCCCACGGGTGCCGCCGACCACTCCGAGGGGTGCCGGCCCCGGGTCGCCGCCGCGGTCACGGCCCGCTGCGCCGTCTCCGTCATCTCCCGCAGGTCGCCGCGCATCGCGGCGAGCGTCGCCAGCATGGACAGCGACTGGACCTCGAGGTAGCCGAGGTCGAGCGCACGGGCCAGGTCGAGGGCCTGCTTGAGCTCGGCGCGGGCGTGGTCGACGTCGGTGCCTCCCGGGTTGCCGAACTCGGCGGCCCCGCGGCTGGCGTGCAGCAGCGCCGCCAGGTCGGACCGGTCCTGGTCCGCGGCGTCGGGGGACGGGCGGGACTGTCCGACGTCGAGGCCCAGGCCCGAGGCCAGCAGCTCGGCGCTGGCCCGCAGCGCCACCAGCCCGGCGTCCGGGGTGTCGGGCCACGCCCGCCGGGCGTTCTCCAGCTCCGCCGCCGCGGCGGCCGGCGCGCGGGCGTCGAGGTGGGTGATCGCCGCGGTGAGCGCCAGCCAGGGATCGGCCGTGCGCGCACCCGGACCCACGGCCGCGAGCGCACGACGCAGCGGTCCCAGGTCCCCGCCCAGCAGCAGGGGCACGCCCGCCCCCCGGACCAGGGAGCCGGTCAGGTCCCCGTCGCCGGACCGCTCGGCGTGCCGCAGGGCGTGCACGTGCTGCCCGTTCGCCGACCACCACCGCGCGGCGGTCGCCTGCGCCTGGCGGTGGGCCCGGGGCCGCTGCCGCGCCAGGTCGGCGACGAGGTAGGAGCGCAGGAGGGGCTGGATGCGGTAGCTGCCGCGCGGCGTCCGCTCCACGAGGGCCGTCTCCTGGCGGAGGTCGTCGAGCACCCGCTCGGCGTCGCCGCGCTGCGACAGAGCGACGGCGAGGGCGGCCGGCAGGGGCGAGCACACGCTGACCAGCCCGAGGAAGTCCTGGGTGTCCGGGTCGAGGCCGTCGAGGATCTCGCCGGTCAGGTACTCGGCGACCGAGCGCTCGTCGCCGGAGAAGCTCGTGAGGAAGCCCGCCGCGTCCTCGGTGCGGCGCAGCGCGAGCACGGCGAGCCGGAGTCCGGCGGCCCAGCCCTCGGTGCGCGCCTGCAGCGTGGCCACCTGCGGTGGGGTCAGCGCGAGCCCCGTCGTCTCCAGCAGTGCGGTGGTCTCGGGGAGGGTGAAGGCGAGGGCGTCGGCCCGCAGCTCGTGCACCCGGCCCTCCAGCCGGAGCCGGGGGATGGAGACGGGCGGGTCCGCCCGGCTGGCGAGCACGAGCCGCACGCCCGCGGGCCGCTGGCGGACCACCCGGGTGAGGTCGTGGAGCACCTCGCGCCCGGTCAGCTCGTGCACGTCGTCGAGGACGAGGCGGACCGGCGTGCCGAGGGTGTCCAGCACGTCGGCGAGCTCCTCGGCGACGTCCACCCCGTCGGACCGTGTCACCCCGGCCAGGCGCCGGAGGCGGTCGTCCCGGCCCGCCGAGGGGACGGCGAGCAGCGAGGCCACCACCGCCGACCACAGGCGGCGGGGGTCGTTGTCGTCGGAGTCCAGCCGCACCCACGCCGTCTCGAGCTGCTCCCGGTCGCGGACCCACTCGGCCAGCAGCAGGGTCTTGCCCGATCCGGCGGGAGCGCTGACCACCACCACCTGGTCGGGACCGGCCTCGTCCAGCCGCTCGAGGAGCCGGGGGCGGGGCACGAACCCGGCGGGCAGCGAGGGGACGACGCCCTTGCGTGCGGGGAACCGCAGTGGTGCGTCGCGGGGGAGGGCCATGGCGGGCTCCTCGTCGTCGTCGGCGGAGGTCACCGGGTGCGGATCCGGGTCCCGCTCCGACGCGGGACGGGACGGGCCCGGAGCGCTCCGGGGGTCATGTCAGCAGCCCCCGCTCGACCGCCGTGAGGACCGCGGTCCGCCGGTTGGTCACGCCCAGCTTGCCGTAGATGGCACGGACGTGGCTCTTGACCGTGTTGACCGACACGTCGAGGTCCTCGGCGATCTCCCCGAGGTTGCTCAGCGAGAGGAGCTCGACGAGGACGTCCTGCTCCCGCGCGCTCAGCCGCGGGTCCGACGGCCGGCGCACCCGCTGCCGGGCCGACAGGCAGCGGAAGGCGAACGCGGACGGGTCGCGGACCCCGCCGAGCTGGTCCACCAGCAGGACCCGCAGGCCCTGACCGGCGAGCGCGAAGGGGCGCAGCGCGTCGAGCGGCTCGGCCGTGTCGAGGGCCGCCTGCAGCCCCTGCCGCGCGCCCGGACGGTCGTCGAGGCGCAGGGCGGCCCAGACCTCGACGAGCCACGCCTCCACCAGGGTCGACGGCAGGAGCGGCGCCAGGTTGCCGTCGAGCAGCGGCACCACCGACGCCCGGGCCGCCCGGGGGGACCCCGCGGCCGCCTCGGACCAGGCCCGCAGCAGGGTCCGCTCGCCGTCGGCGCACCCGCCCCGGAGGAGTCGGCCGGCCGACGTGGCGGCGGCGGTCGACGAGCCCATCAGCAGGGCCGCGCGGTGCTCGAGCAGCACCGCCGAGGCCGCCAGCGCCGCGGGGACGGGCAGCCCGCCGAGCTGGGCGTGGGCCTCCTGGAGCTCGAGCAGGCCGCCGATCCGGTCGCCGACGTCGAACAGCGCGCCGCCCCGCGCGCTGCGCAGCGCGAACCGGACGGCCGGGTCCTGGTCGTCCGATGCAATCCGCAGTCCCTCGGCGGCGGCGTCGAGCGCTCCCTGCGGCGAGGCGCGCCCCAGGGAGGCGTGTGCCAGCACGGCGCAGGCAGCCGACGTCCACGCCGTCTCGTGCCACCCGTGGGCGGTCGCCGTCGCGACGGCCGCGCCGGCGGCAGCCGCGGCCCGCGCGTTCTCCCCGGACACCGCGGCGGCCCCCCCGATGAGGCAGAGGCACTGCAGCTCGAGGAGCTCCAGCCGCCGGTCCCGCGCGATCGCGAGGGCGGCCTCGAGGTCGTCGAGGAGGCCGGCCGCGGCGGCCGGTCCGTCGTCGGACCCGGAGAGGATGCCGGCGGCGGCCCGGCCGGCCAGCAGGAGGGCCGCCAGGGCCGGGTCGCCGGGCGTGGGCGCGGCCGTGCGGGGAGCCGGCAGGCCCGCCATGCCGGCGGTGGCGTCCCGGAACGCGGTGAGGTCCCCGTCGCCGGGGTGCGGAGTCCGGGCCGCGGCTGCCCGGACCCGGGTCCGCGCCGCCCGCAGGCCGCCCGTCCCGAGGTCGATCTGCGCCGCCACGAGGGGGAGCCAGGCGTCGGTCGCGTCGTCCCCGGCCGCTACCAGCGCACGGCCGAGCTCGGCCAGCTCCCCGCGCGCCACGAGCTCCGGCGCCCAGTGGTGCAGCAGCGCGGTCACCAGGGAGGCGTCGGCCGCCTCGGCCGCGTGCCGCAGGGCCTCCACGGGCCGGTCGGAGGCCGCCCACCACAGGGCCGCCTGCCGGTGCAGCTGCGCGGTCAGGGCGGGTCCGTGGCGGTGGAGGTCGGCGGCCAGGTACGACCGCATCAGCCCGTGGACGCGGAACTCGGTGCGGTGCGGACCGGAGGCGACGACCAGTCCCGTGGTGCGCGTCAGGGCGGTGAGCGCGTCGGCGGCGTCGGCGCGGCCGGTCAGCTCGACGGCGAGGGCGGCCGGCACGGGGTCGGCGATGCTGGTCCGCCGGAGCAGGTCGCGCTGCTCGTCCGGGATGTTCGCGAGCACCTCGCCGGCCAGGTAGTCGGCCACGGGGCGGTCGTCCCCGGAGAAGGCGGCGAGGAAGGCGTCGGGTTCGGGGTGCTCCCGCAGCCGGAGGGCGGCGAGCCGGATGCCGGCGACCCACCCGCCGGTCCGGGACCGGAGCGCGTCGGCCTGCCCGCGGGTGAGCTGCAGCCCGCAGCGCCGGGCCAGGGCCGCCGTCTCGGCGGGGGAGAAGGCGAGCTGGCCGGTCCGCAGTTCCCACAGCTGCTCCTCCAGGCGCAGCCGCGCCACCGGCAGCGCCGGGTCGGACCGGCTGGCGAGCACCACCTGGACGTTCCCGGGACAGTGGCGGAGCACGAGGTGCAGGCCGTGCAGCACCTCCCGGCTGCGCAGGAGGTGGGCGTCGTCGAGGACGAGCCGGATCGGCGTCGGCACGGCCGCGAGGGCCCACAGCAGGTCGGCGAGGAAGTCCGCGCCCACCGTCGTCCGGGGGACCACGAGCCGGTGCAGCCGGCTCGTCGCCGGCACCGCGGGACAGGTGACCAGGGCGGCGAGGACCGACGCCCAGAGCCGCGGCGGCGCGTCGTCGTCCTCGTCGAGGGCCACCCACGCGCAGGGGACGTCCCGGCTCCGGGCCCAGTCGGCCAGCAGGAGGGTCTTCCCGTACCCCGGGGGTGCGCAGACGAGGGTGAGCGTCCGGTCCGCGCCCTGGTCCAGAACGGTCACCAGGTCGGGACGGCGGACGAACTCCGGGGGGAGGTGGGGGACGGTCGTCTTGGACCGGGCCACGCGGCTCATGTCCCCTCCTCTCCTCGGAGCGGTGGCCCGTGGCCGGAGCCCGGGCGTGGCGGCGCCTGCCCACCGGCCGTCCGGACGTCGGACGGCGCTGCGTCGGTCCCCTTCCTCGCGGCCCCGTCCCTGCCTGGTGCCACCCGGACCCGTTCCGCGGTCACGGGCCGGTGCCGGACGGGTCGCTCGCCCGTCCGGTCCGCCTCGACCCGGGGGAGGAGGGGCGCGTCGTGACCCCGGGACGGGGCCCCGGGTGCAGGTCCACCCTCCCGCGCCCGGACGGGGCGGCCAGGGTCGGACGACCCGACCGCGCTGGGTCCTCCGACCCTGCCGCCCGCGTCCGGTGGCCGCGCGGGACCCGGCGGACCGGGCGACACGCGCAGTGGCGCGCACGGTTCACCCCGTCCGGACGATGGTCGCCAGGCCCGGGACGCGGGAGGCTCGGGCGAGGGACTCCCGGAGCACCCAGGGGGCTACGGCCATGACGACGATCGACCGCGCGGTCCTCACCCGGCAGGTGTACTTCCACGACCCCCTGGCGCCGCCCGCGAGCCTGGTCGCCCCCTCGGTCTTCGTCGCGGTGCGCTGGCACCACGGGACCCTGCTGCTCGTCCGCCGGTGCGACAGCGGCACCTGGGAGCTTCCGGGCGGCCGCGTCGACGTCGGCGAGACCGCCGTCGAGGCCGCCGTCCGGGAGACCGCCGAGGAGACGGGGGTGCGGATCGAGGTCACCGGGCTCGCCGGCCTGTTCACCGACCCCGGGCACGTGGTCCGCGCCGTCGACGGCGAGGTCCGCCAGCAGTTCGCGCTGCTCTTCCGGGCCCGCGCGCTGGGTGGCCTGCCGCACGGAGACCAGCACGAGACCAGCGAGGCCGCGTGGGTGCCCGAGGCCGAGATCGCGGGTCTGCCCATGTCGCCCCCGGTGCGGCTCTGGGTGGCCCAGGCCCTGGCGATCGGGGAACCGCCGCTGCTCACCTGACGCGGGCACCCGTCAGGGCGGTCCGGGTGCGGTCGCGGCGGGTGGCCCGGTCATCGAGGTGCCCACGTCGACGAGCGGTGTGGGCGGCACGCGGATCAGGCCGCGGGTGGAGCGGTCGAGGTCGAAGGTGACGACGAGCAGGACGGTGACCAGCGCGGACGCGATCAGCACCGTCGGGACCCCCTGGCCGAGGGTGGCCAGGTGCAGGGCCAGGACCGCCATGGCGACGGCGGCGCCGGCCACCTCCAGGACCAGGATGGCGGTCGGTACGCGGTTGGTGAGCCCGTACACCCGGTCGGCCTGCGCGTCGAACATCTCGTTGAGCGTCTCGACGTAGAGCCGCGGTGCGCTGTCGGCCGGAGCCGCCTCCAGGGCCTGCCCGGCCAGGGCCCACAGGCGGTCCTGGTACGCCGCGCTGGCGGCGACGGTGCGCTCGTGGGCCGGGGTGCCGGGGACCACGCCGGAGATCGCGACGCTGGTCCGCGTGTACTCCCGGAGCAGCGCCAGCGACTCGCTGCGCACCGGCTCGGCCAGCGTCTGCGCGCGCAGGTACGTCGTCCCGATGGCGTTGGCCTCGGCGACGACGTCGGCCCGGCGGGACTCGTAGCGCCCGACCGCGAGGCTCAGCCCGAAGGCCAGCACCAGGCCCATGAAGCCGACCAGTGCGGCCTGCAGGACCCCGACCGGCTCACGCAGGCGGTCGGAGCGGGCCGACAGCGAGCGGCCGACGAGCAGGCCGGCGACGGTCGCGCCCAGCACGATCCCGCCCAGGACGGCGACCAGGACCCAGGTGCTCAGTCCGAAGAAGGACACGCTGCGCTCCCTGGGCCGCGCCGGGTCAGGTCCCGGGCCACCGGGCGGCTCATGCGTCCTCCCGGGCGCCGTGGTGCCGGTGCGGGATGACGCCGTGGCCGGTGCGGCGCACGACCAGCGGGAGGACGTACCAGGTGAGGACCGCCACCACGACCGTGAGGGAGCTGCCCACGATCGCCTGCCAGCGGCCGAGCGCGATGTCGAGGATCAGCAGGACGGAGCTGCTGATCGCCGGGATGAGCAGGGCCAGGCCGACCATGAGCAGCCGGTCGGCGACGGCGACGAGGGCGGCCTTCTGGCGTCGGCGGAACACCAGCCGGTGGAAGGAGACCGGGGCGATGAGGACCAGGGTCGCCAGCGCGGCGGTCATCAGCGCCGTCGTGTAGGCGGCCAGGCCGACGCCGTCGACCTCCGTGAAGCGCTGGGTGAAGGCCAGGCCGAGCAGGAACGCGAAGAGGATCTGCACGCCGGTGAAGGCGACCCGGAGCTCCTGCAGCAGCTCGACGAGGTTGCGGTCGAGCACCTGGTCGACGGTCTCGCCCCGCGACTCGGCCGCGCGGACCGCCGGGGTGGCGTCCAGGAGGCCGCCCGCCACCGCCCCGCCGGGTCCGGGGGGCGGGACCTCCTGGACGGGCACCCGGTCCTCAGCCCCGGCGGGCGAGCGGCCCGGGGTCCCCACCCCCGGCGCCGGCATCGACACCGGGAGGCGCCTGCCGCTGCGGGACGAGCGGGGTGGCGGCGGCGACCGCCGCGGCCAGGGTGCCGCGCAGCGCGGCGTCCCGCCGCGGCCCGGGGAGCGCCGTCAGCGCGGTGACCGCGGTGTCCAGCCGGTGGCGGCCCGGTCCCTGCCGGTGCAGCGGCTCCAGCCACCGGGCGAGGCCGGCGAGGAAGCCGGTGCCGGTGACGCGGGTGCACCGCCGCTCGGCGCGCGCGAGGTGCCGGTCGAGGCCGGCGGGGTCGTCCAGTGCCGCGGCGGCCGTCCGCACCGTGGCGCGGACGACGGCCGCCGTCCGGGACGGGTCGCCGAGGGGGCCGGTGGCGACGAGGGCGGGGGCGAAGGCGGCCAGCAGCGGCCGGCCCTCGTCGGTGGAGGCGTCGTTCACGAGCCGGGCCAGCTCGGCCAGGGTGGGGTCGGTGCAGCGGGGGTGGTCGGAGAACGTCGTCCCGGCGAGGACGGAGACGTACTCCATCAGGCAGGCCCCCTGCTCCGGGTCCGGGTGGAACCCCGCCTGGAGCCGGGGGAGCCCGTCGGGGACGACGGGGCGGTCCGTCCTGTTCACGAGCCTGTCCTGTCCATGAGCGGGCTCCCGGGTCCGGTCGGCTGGAGGCGGCGGCCGGCGCCCGCCGTGCGGGGGTGCCGGCCCTCCGGAGCCTCGCCGGGTGCGCCGGGTTCCGGGTCCCCCGGGAGGGATGAGCCGCGCCGGCCGGCCCGGGCGCGGTCCGGATCCGGCCCGGGGACGGGGCTCCGGCGGCGCGGGCGCCGGGAGCGGCCCCTCGTCCTCGGGGGGTGATGCGGCCCCGGTCCGGCGGCCCGCACGCTGCCCCCTCGCCGCCGCAGCACCCTCCGGTGCGGCGCGGGCGGCGCGGCCGGGGGAGGGGCGCGGTCCATGGACGTGTCGCTGATCGTGGTCCTGGTCGTGGTGACCGCGCTGGCCTTCGACTTCACGAACGGCTTCCACGACACCGCCAACGCCATGGCCACCTCGATCGCCACCGGCGCGTTCACGCCCCGGACCGCCGTCACGATCGCCGCCTGCCTGAACGTGGCCGGGGCCTTCCTGTCGGTCGAGGTGGCGCGGACGGTCTCCGGCGGGCTGGTCGACGAGACGCTCATCGACCCGGTCGTGGTCTTCGCCGGGCTGACCGGGGCGATCCTGTGGAACCTGCTCACCTGGCTGCTCGGGCTGCCCTCCAGCTCCTCGCACGCGCTGTTCGGCGGCCTGATCGGCGCCACCTGGGTGGCGGGCGGGGTCGGCGCGATCGACTTCGAGGCGGTGCTGAACAAGATCGTGCTGCCCGCCCTGCTGGCGCCCGTGGTGGCCGCGCTGATCGCCGTCGTCGCGACCTACCTGGCCTACCGGACCACCGCGCGGGCCCGGCCGGAGGTCGTCGCGCGGGGCTTCACCGCCGGCCAGCGGGTCTCGGCGTCGATGGTCGCCCTGGCCCACGGCACCAACGACGCGCAGAAGACCATGGGCGTGATCACGCTGACCCTCATCACCGCGGGGCTGCTGGCACCGGGGTCGCCGCCGCCCTTCTGGGTCGTCCTCGCGGCCGGGCTGGCGATCGGGCTGGGCACCTACATGGGCGGCTGGCGGATCATCCGCACCCTCGGCCGGCGGGTGAGCGACATCGAGTCGGCCCAGGGCTTCACCGCCGAGACCACCAGCACCGCGGTCATCCTGTCCTCGACCCACCTCGGGCTGCCGCTGTCGACCACGCAGGTGTGCACGGGCTCGATCTTCGGAGCGGGAGCGGGCCGCCGGCTGGCGTCCGTGCACTGGGGGGTGGCCGGGCGGATCGTGCTCGCCTGGAGCTTCACCCTCCCGTCGGCGGCGCTGGTCGGCGCGGCGGCCTCGTGGCTCGCGGCGACCGGCACCGCCGGGGTGGTCGTCGTCGCGGTGGGCGCGGCCGCCCTGGCCGCGGGGATCTACGCCGTGTCCCGCCGCAACCCGGTGACGGCGGCCAACGTCAACGACGTCCCGCGGCCGGCCGCCGCCGACGTGCCCGTCGGCACGGCCGCCTGAGCCCGCGAGAGCCCCCGGGGAGGAACCTGCCGTGCACGTGGACTGGGCGACGCTCGCCGCCATCGCGGTCGTCGCGGCCGCCGCCTCCGTGACCGTCGTCCTGCTGGTCGCGTTCGCCGTCCTCGGGCTGTCCGGCTCCCCGGCACGGGGGTCCGGCGGCGACGGCGCCCCGGGCACGCGCTCGGCCGCGGGCACGGCGCTGGCCGCGCTCTGCCTGCTCGCCGCCGGGCTGCTCGTCTGCTACGGGCTGTACCTGATCGTCGCCTGAGCCGGGACGTCGCGGGTCGGTCGTCGCGGGGTCAGTCGTCGCGTGCGGCCCGCCGGGCGACCCGGCGCCGGTGCCGGCGCAGCACGCCCAGCCCGATCCACAGGACCGCCCCGAGGACCGCGACGACGACGGTGAACAGCCACAGCGGCCAGGTGAAGCTCCAGAAGAGGAACTGCAGCGTGACGTCCTGGGTGTTCTGGGCGATGAACGCGCCGAGCAGCCCACCGCCGGCGAGCGTGGCGACCAGCCCGCCGCTGAGACGTCCACCGGCGGGCGCCTCCGCCGGGCCGGTCGTGCTAGCGGAACCCTGCTGGACCATGACCGCCTCCTCCGCAGGCCCCGGACGCTAGGGACCGCCGGCGGGCGCGCGCCTCACCCGGGAGGGGTGGGGCGCGCCCGGCGCGGGCGCTGAAACGGTCGCCGCGGGAACCGATGCCCGGAGGTGGCGATGACCGACGACGGATCCGCGGCCGCGCGGGCCCGCGCGAGCAGGCAGCAGCTGCTGCGCTCGCAGGGCACGCCCAACTCGATGCTGCACGAGTTCGACTTCTGGGACCGCCGCTACGAGGGACGGCGGCTGTTCTCCGAGCTGCTCGGGACGTTCTTCCTGGTCCTCGTCGCCGTCGGCGGGGGGATGGTCAGCGCCCGCTTCGGCGGGTCGGCCGTGCCCTACGGGGCCCTGGTCGTCGCACCGGCCCTCATGGTCGCGGCGATCATCCTGTTCATGGGCGCCGTCTCCGGTGCCCACCTCAACCCGGCCGTGAGCATCGCGTTCGCGCTGCGGGGCGACTTCCCCTGGCGGCGGGTGCCCGCCTACGTCGTGGCGCAGCTCCTCGGTGCCGTCCTCGCGACCCTGCTGCTGTGGGCGCTCCTCGGTCAGCAGGGCAGCGCCGGGCTCACCCTGCCCGGCGCGGGGATCTCGACCACGACGGCGATGCTGTGGGAGGTCGTCCTGACGGCGGGGCTGGTCAGCACCATCCTCGGCGTGTCCTCCGGGGCGCAGCAGCTGGGACCGATCGCCGCGATCGGCGTCGGCAGCTACATCGCCCTGGCCGGGCTGTGGGGGTCGCCGGTGAGCGGCGCCTCCATGAACCCCGCCCGGTCGCTGGGCCCGGCGTTCGTCCTCGGGGACTGGACCGCGTGGTGGGCCTACCTGCTCGGTCCCGTCCTCGGCGCGATGGTCGCCGTGGGCTTCGCCTTCGTGCTGCGGGGTGCCGGTGGCGGTCACAGCGGCCGTGACGCCGCCCAGGGGACGCTGGGCGAGGACTGGCAGACCGGTCCCGTCGACGGCACCCCGACCGCGGCCCCCGCCCCGGCCGCGCCCGCCCGGGGCGAGGACGGGCAGACCGGTGCCGTCGTCCCACCTCAACGGGGTGAGCCCGGCGGCGTGTCGCGCTCCTAGCGTCGGCCCATGAGGACACCCGCGCCGGACGGTCCGCCCGCTGCGCCCGTCGACGGATCCGCGGCCGGGGCTCCGGCGGCGCCCCGGCCGCGGGACGGGATCACCCCGGACGGGCCGCCGCCCGGGGGACCCGTGCCCGCCGGGCACCCGGCGGAGCGGCCGGTCCTGCCGCGGTCGCTGGTCATGCTGCTGGGCGCCGGCTCGGCCGTCCTCGTGCTGGCCGGCGTCCACGCCGTGGCCTGGCTCGTCGGGCCCGTCTTCCTCGCGCTGATGATCGTCATCGCGATCAGCCCCGTGCAGGGAGCGCTGCTCCGGCACGGGTGGCCCGCGTGGCTGGCCACCCTCGTGCTGGTCCTGCTGGTCGTCGGGGTGCTGGCCGTCTTCGCCCTCGTCTTCGTGGTGTCGATCGCCCGGCTCGCCGCCCTCCTGCCGCAGTACGCCGACCAGGCGGACCAGACGCTGGCGTCCGTGGCGAGCAGCCTGCAGGGCCTCGGCGTGCAACCCGGTCAGCTGGACGATGCGGTCAAGGCCATCGACCCGGCGAAGCTGGTGGCGCTGATCGGCACCGTCCTCGCCGGGCTGTCGGGCCTGGCGTCGTTCCTGGTGTTCCTGCTCTGCCTCATGCTCTTCCTGAGCGTCGAGGCCGGCGGCATCGACCAGCGGCTCGCGGCCACCGCCGCCGACCGGCCCCAGCTGGAGACGGCGCTGCGCTCCTTCGCGGCGGGCACCCGCAACTACCTCGTGGTGACGGCGGTCTTCGGGTTGATCGTCGGCGTCCTGGACGGCGTCGCGCTGTGGATCATCGGCGTGCCGCTCCCGTTGCTGTGGGCGCTGCTGAGCTTCCTCACCAACTTCGTCCCCAACATCGGGTTCGTCATCGGCCTCGTCCCGCCGGCGCTGCTGGCCCTGCTCACCGGCGGGGTGCAGGAGATGCTCCTGGTCATCGGCGTGTACAGCGTCCTGAACTTCGTGATCCAGTCGCTGATCCAGCCCCGCTTCGTGGGGGACTCGGTCGGGCTGGCGATGACGACGACGTTCGTGGCGCTGGTCTTCTGGACGTGGCTGATCGGCCCGATCGGTGCCCTGCTGGCCATCCCCCTGACCCTGCTGGCCAAGGCCCTGCTCGTCGACGTCGACCCGACCGCGCGGTGGGCCATCGCCCTGGCCGGCAGCCTGGAACGACCGCCACGCCCGGCGCGCGACCGCCGGCGCCGGGGGCACGAGCCGTCCCCCGACGTCGCCGCGGCCGGTGCCGCGACCCCGGTGCCGTGACCCCTCCGCACGCGACGGCCCGGCGGTGAGCAGCGAGGCGCTGGTCCTCGCGGTGGTCAGCATCGTCCGGCCGACGGCCGCCGCCGTCGTCTGGGCGATGCTGGTGGGCACCCGGCCCCGGCGGCTGCTCGCCGTCTACCTCCTCGCGGGCCTGGCCGTCAGCCTCACGATCGGCGTCGCGGTGGTCCTCGCGGTGGGCGACACGCTGTCGGCGCGGACGGCCTTCGAGCTGCGCGCGCGGGTCCTCGTCCTCCTGGGGGTGGTCGCCCTGCTCGCGGCGGTCGCGGCCCGGCTCGGGTGGCTGCGCCGGTCCCGGCCGGACGCACCGGCCGCGAGCTCCCGCCCGCGCCGGCTGTCACCGGCCGGCGCGGCGGCCGCCGGCGTCCTCACCCACCTGCCCGGCGTCTTCTACCTCGCCGCGCTGAGCGCCATCAGCGCGAGCGCCGCCGCCAGGACCGGGGCCGTCGTGCAGGTGGTCGTCTACAACCTGGTGTGGTTCGCCCCGGCGATCGTCGCCCTCGCGATGGCGGTGTCCGGGTCGATCCCCTCCGGGGACCGGCCGGCCCGCGCCGTGGCCTGGGGGCGGGCGCACCAGGACACGATCCTCACGGTCTGCTTCGCCGGCGTCGGGGTGTGGCTGATCGCCAAGGGCCTCGCCGAGGCCCGCTGAGCACTCCCCGGCGGTCGGGACCGCCGCGCGCTCCTGACGGGTGGCGCGCCCCAGCCTCCTCACAGCCGAGCAACAGCGGTGGACCAACTCCGCGGCCGACGGTGGTCGAGCACGAGCCACCGAGTCCGAGGAGCACGCGTGTCCCAGCACCTCCCGTCCGGCCCGACCTTCGAGGGCCGCCGTCTGCCCCGGCCCGGGGAGGAGGTCGTCGACCAGGGGCTCGGCTTCGACCTCGACACACTGGTGAGCCGGCGGCGGTTGCTGGGCCTGTTCGGCCTGGGCGCCGCCGGCCTCGGCCTGGCGGCGTGCGGCGGCGGGTCGGGCACCTCCACGGTGGCCTCGAGCTCGTCGTCTGCGGCTCTCGCGGTGGCGGGGGAGATCCCCGATGAGACCGCCGGCCCCTATCCCGGGGACGGCTCCAACGGCCCCGACGTCCTCGAGCAGTCCGGGATCGTGCGCAGCGACATCCGCTCGAGCTTCGGGGACCTCAGCGGCACCGCCGAGGGCGTGCCGATGACGCTGCAGTTGACGATCAGCGACCTGGCGAACGGGGGCGCACCGTTCGAGGGGGTCGCGGTGTACGTGTGGCACTGCACCCGCGAGGGCGGCTACTCGCTGTACTCCGAGGGGATCACCGACCAGAACTACCTGCGCGGCGTCCAGGTGGCGGACGCCGCCGGCACGGTCACCTTCACCAGCGTCTTCCCGGCCTGCTACTCCGGGCGGTGGCCGCACGTCCATGTCGAGGTCCATCCCGACCAGGCGTCCATCACCGACTCGGCGAACGCGATCGCCACCTCCCAGGTCGCGCTGCCGCAGGAGGTCTGCGACACCGTGTACGCCACTCCCGGCTACGAGGCGTCGGTGTCCAACCTCGCCCGGGTGAGCCTCGACGGCGACAACGTCTTCGGCGACGACTCCGGCGCGAGCCAGCTGGCCACCGTCACCGGCGACGTCCGCGGCGGCTACATCGTCACCCTCGCCGTCGGCGTGGACACCACCACGACCCCGACCGGCGGCGGCACGGCCCCCGGCGGCGACGGCGCTCCCTCGGGTGCGCCCGGCGGAGGCCCCGGTGGCGCCCCGCCCGCCCCGCCGGCCTGACCCGTGACCTCCGCGGAGGGAGCCCCGTGAACCTGGGATCACGCCGTAGCGACCCGGCAACAAGAGGCAATCGGTTGCCGGACCGCTGCCGCTGGGATGGGATGAGGGGAGGCCGTCGTGTACCGGGGGCGCACCGTAGAGCAGGGCCCTGCCGCCCAGGTGACGCAGAACCCGACACCTCTACACGCCGCGGCTGCTGCTGGCCTCGCCCGTGCCCGACCCGGACCGCCAGGCCGCGCGGCGGGAGGCCCGCCAGGGGCTGCCCGACGACCCGTCCCCGGTGTCCTCCGCCGCCTGACCGCTCCCCGGACCGGCGGCGCCACCCGCCGTCCGCCCCCGGACCACCCGTCACCCACGCCGATCGACCGTGCCCGGTCGGAGGAGGAACCACTGTGCTGCGTCCCCAGGACGGTCCCACCCGCGAGCGGAGGCGCCTCGACGGACTGTGGCGCTTCCGCACCGACCCCACCGGGGAGGGGCGCGACGCCGGCTGGTGGCGGGCCCCGCTGGCGCAGTCGGTGGAGATGCCCGTACCGGCCAGCTACAACGACGTCCTCGTCGACGCGGCGGTCCGCGACCACGTCGGTGACGTCTGGTACCAGACCACCGTCCGGGTGCCCCGGGGCTGGGCCGGCCAGCGGGTGGTCCTGCGCTTCGACGCCGCCACCCACCGCGCGGTCGTGTGGGTCGGCGACGAGGAGGTCGTCCGGCACGAGGGCGGGTACACGCCGTTCGAGGCCGACGTCACCGCGCACGTCCGGCCCGGCGAGGAGGTCCGCGTCACGGCGGTCGTCGACAACCGGCTCACGTGGGAGTCGGTGCCCCCGGGCATCGTGAGCGACGGGCCGGGCGGGCCGAGGCAGGACTACTTCCACGACTTCTTCAACTACGCGGGACTGCACCGGCCGGTCTGGCTGTACAGCACCCCGGCGGCGCACGTCAGCGACGTCACCGTCGTCACCGGCCTGTCCGGGAGCACCGGCACCGTCGACTACCGCGTGGAGGCCGAGGGCGCGGACGGACTGGAGTGCCGCGTCGTGCTGAGCGACGCGACCGGGGAGGAGGTGGCGTCCGGCCGGGGTGCGACGGGGACCCTGGAGGTGCCCGACGTCCACCCGTGGCGTCCCGGTGAGGGCCACCTCCACGACCTGCGCGTGGAGCTGGTGGACGGGGCGGACGTCGTCGACGCCTACGTGCTCCCCGTCGGCATCCGCACCGTCGAGGTCCGCGGCACGGAGTTCCTGATCAACGGCGAGCCCTTCTACTTCACCGGGTTCGGCAAGCACGAGGACCTGCCGGTGCGCGGCAAGGGCCACGACGACGTCCACCTCGTCCACGACTTCGCGCTCCTGGACTGGATCGGCGCCAACTCGTTCCGCACCTCGCACTACCCGTACGCCGAGGAGGTCCTCGAGTACGCCGACCGGCACGGCATCGTGGTCATCGACGAGACGGCCGCGGTGGGGCAGAACCTCGGGATGATCGGCGGGATCACCGGCCGGTCCTACCCGCCGACCTTCTCGGCGGAGGCCATCGGCGACGCCGGCCGCGAGGTCCACGCCCAGGCGATCCGGGAGCTGGTGGCGCGCGACAAGAACCACCCCTGCGTCGTCCTGTGGAGCATCGCGAACGAGCCGGAGGCCCACACCGACTCCGCGCGGGCCTACTTCGAGCCGCTGTTCACCCTCACCCGCGACCTCGACCCCACCCGGCCGGTGGGGTACGTCAACCAGATCCTGGCCTCGGCCGACGGCGACCAGCTCAGCCAGTTCGCCGACGTGCTGATGGTCAACCGCTACTACGGCTGGTACACGCAGACCGGCGACCTCGCCGCCGCCGGCCCGGCGCTGCTCGCGGAGCTGCAGGCGTGGGCGCGGCACGGCAAGCCGATCATCGTCACCGAGTACGGCGCCGACACCGTCGCCGGTCTGCACTCCGCGCTGCCGCAGCCCTGGAGCGAGGAGTACCAGGTCGAGTTCCTCGACACGTACCACCGCGCCTTCGACCAGGTCGACGCCGTGATCGGGGAGCACGTCTGGAACTTCGCCGACTTCGCGACCAAGGCCGGGATCATCCGGGTCGACGGCAACAAGAAGGGCGTCTTCACCCGCGACCGCAGGCCGAAGGCGGCCGCGTCGGCCCTCCGCCGCCGCTGGCGCGGCCCCGGGCCGTGGCGCCGGTGACCTTGGAGCAGGAGGCCGCGCTGCCCATCGGCCGGGACTCCTGGTCCACCACCCCGGTGCCGGAGGCCGGTGTGCCGTCGCTGGTGCTCACCGACGGCCCGCACGGTGTGCGCCTGCAGGCCGGGGCGAGCGATCACCTGGGCCTCCACGACAGCGTGCCGGCGACCTGCTTCCCGCCGGCCGTGGCCGTGGGGGCGAGCTGGGACCCGACGGTGGCCGAGCGGGTCGGCGCCGCGGTCGGCCGGGAGGCCCGGGCGCTGGGCGTGCACGTCGTCCTCGGCCCCGGCGTGGACATCGAGCGGACGCCGCTGTGCGGGCGCAACCCACGTCGCTGACGTGCCAGGGTGGGTCGGGTCGCCACCGGGCGACGCCGACCCGGGAGGTCAGTCGTGAGCAACCACGTGTACCGGCTCAGCGAGATCGTCGGCAGCAGCCCGGACAGCGTCGACGACGCGATCCGCACGGCGATCGCCAAGGCCGCCCGGACGGTGCACAACATCGAGTGGTTCCAGACCGAGGAGATCCGTGGTCAGGTCGTCGACGGCGGCGTGGCCCACTTCCAGGTCCGCCTGAAGATCGGCTTCCGCGTCGACGACTGAGCCGCGCTGCGCCGACCGGTTCCGGTCGGAGCCGGTGCTCGCGTCGGAAGAGACCCCACAGACCCGACGTGACCGTCGCGCGCTTCACGTCCGGACCCTGAGGTGCCGTCCGGGGTCGGTCGTGGGGACCCCGTGGGCCGGACGCCGGGACTCTCACAACGCGTGGACACCGGTCGATCAACCGGGATCGCCCTCGGTGCCCTCTGCCACGACCCCACGCCGGTCGGCTTCCGCTCGCGACCCGCGAGAGGTCGATGCATCCTGCTGGCCGTGGGCTCCGGGTCACGCGCGGCCGCAGCCGCGGAGGGGCGGCACGTAGAGACCGTCCCGCTCGGCGCGGACCGCGGCGAGTGTCCTCGTCGGGGCGCCGAGCTTCGCGAGGACGTGCTCGAGGTGTGCGGCCACGGTCCGCGGCGCCACCACCAGCGCGCGGGCGATCTCGTGGTTGGAGCACCCCTCGACCAGGAAGCCCAGCACCTCCAGTTCCCTCGGGGTCAGTCCGCGCAGGTCGTTCGCCGCTGAGAGCAGGGCCACGGCGGTCAGCCCCGGCGGCGCGTCCTCGGGCGCCGCCAGGACGGTCACGCGCACGTGCCCGCCGGGGGCGTGCGAGCCGCCCACCGGCCAGAGGAAGGAGGAGTAGACCTGCCCGTCGCCGATCCGCTCCCGTGCGGCGGCCAGGACGGGTGAGCGGAGGACCAGCAGGGCATCCGCCGGCAGGCCCGGCAGCGCCTGGCAGCCGCCGTCGGCGCGGAGCACCACGCCGGCCGTGGCGCCCCGGACCAGGCGGGCGGCAGCGAGCAGGGAACGCATCGGGTCGATGCCGTGCGCGAGCACCGGCGCGAGCCGCCCGAGCCGACGGCGGATGGCCGGGGACGGTGGCTGCCGGCTGCCGGACAGCACCGCGAGATGGCCGACGTGCCGCCCCCCGGGGGCGAACAGGCCGACGCCCAGCCCCTCGTGGAGACCGGACGGGATCAGGCACTCGGCCCAGGTCGGGAGCTCCTCGGCCGGGTAGGGCAGGTCCGACGGGCCCACCGGCGGACGATCCCGGTCGGTGCCGGTCGCCTCGATGTCGCGCGCCACCTGCGGGCCGGAGAGGAACTCCACGGTCGCGCCGTCCAGGTCGAGGCTCACCAGGGAGTGGTAGCGGTGACCCAGCGGGTCGGCGAGAGCCAGGAACGCGCAGTCGAACGGGACGACCCGGCGGAGGACCTCGAGCATGGCGTGCGCGCGCTCGGACGTGGTGCCGGCCGCGGCGGCGGTCTCGGCCAGCAGCAGTTCACCGGCCTGGTGCGAGCGCATGTGTCCCCCTGGGAGCTCAGCTGGAGCGGGCCGATCCCAGCCACGACCGCACCGGCTGCTCGACCGGTCGGGGGGGGGGGGCACGGTTCAGGTACTCATACCGCGGTACGCGGCGGTCCACCGCGTGGACCGTGACGTAGAACCACAGGGGTAGAAGTCCTGACCTAACACCCGACCGCTCCGTCCCTGCCTCCGGCGGTAGCCTGACCTGTGGACCTGCGCCAGCTCAGGTACTTCCTGACCGTGGCCGAGGAGCGGCGCTTCTCCTCCGCCGCGCGCCGGTTGCACGTCGCCGCCCCGTCGCTCTCGCAGCAGATCCGTGCGCTGGAGCGGGACCTGCGCGTCACGCTCTTCGACCGCACGCCCCGCGGAGCCGAGCTGACGCCTGCCGGGCGCGTGCTCGCGGAGCGGGCGCGGGTGATCCTGGCCGAGGTCGACCGGGCACGCGAGGACGTGCGGTCCGCAGGGGTCTCGAGCCGGGAGCAGGTGACCCTGCGCGTCTGCACGATGGCCGACCGGGTCCTCGACGGCCCGCTGCGGACGGTGGGCCTCGCCATCCCCGGCCTCGAGGTCTTCGTGACGTCCAGCCCGGGGGACGACGCCGTCGAGGCGGTCCGGCAGGCGCGGGCCGATGCAGCGGTCGTCTGGAGCCGGCCGCAGGCGCACCGTGACCTCGACGGGATCGTCCTCGGCTCGGTGCTGTTCGGGATCGTCCTGCCGCTGGGGCACCCGCTCGCCGACCGGGCGGAGATCCCGGTCGCCGGTCTCGGTTCCGAGTCCACGGTGATGTTCCCGTTGTCCCCCTTCGCCGGCATCTGGCAGCGCACCGTGGACCACCTGCTGCCGGGGGGAGCGCGGCTGGGGCAGGTCGTCGTCGAGCCGGACCTCATCAACAGCCCCGAGGCGATGCTGCGGGCGGTCGCGGCGGGGTCCGGCGTCGCTCCGGGGATCCTCGGCGTCGTCGAGCACATGGGCGTGGGCGGGATCGTCGTGCTGCCGCTCGATCCCCCCTTGTCCCTCGACCTGGAGGTCGTCTGGCGCCGGCCGGCCCGCCCCGCCGTCCGCCGGCTCGTCGACTTCCTCGTCGCGGCGGTCGACGACCCGGAGGTCCTCGTCTCGGCTCCCCGTCGTCCCCCTTCGGGAGGGGGCGGTCAGGGCTTCAGGACGACCTTCTCGCAACCGTCCGCCTTGTTCTTGAAGATGTCGTAGCCGTGCGGGGCCTCGGCCAGGGGCAGCCGGTGGGTGATGACCCGGGTCGGGTCGAGCTCGCCGCGCTCGATGCGCTCGAGCAGCGGGCGCATGTACCGCTGCACGTGGCACTGGCCGGTGCGCAGGGTGAGTGACCGGTTCATCCAGGCGCCGGCCGGGAACTTGTCGACCAGCCCGCCGTAGACCCCGATCACCGAGACGATCCCGCCGCTGCGGCAGGACAGGATCGCCTGGCGCAGGGCGTGCGGCCGGTCGGTCTCCGATCGGACGGCCTGCTTGACCCGGTCGTAGAGGTGCACGTGCGCAGCCCCGTGAGTGGCCTCCATGCCGACGGCGTCGATGCACTTGTCCGGGCCGCGTCCACCGGTCTGCTCCAGCAGGGCGGAGCGGACGTCGGTGGCCGAGTGGTCGATCGTCTGGTAGCCCTGGGAGGCGGCCATCTCCAGCCGGTACGGGACGTCGTCGATGGCGATCACCTTCTCCGCGCCGAGCACGCGGGCGCTGTCCATCGCGAACTGCCCCACGGGGCCCGCACCCCAGACCGCGACGACGTCGCCGTCCTGGATGTCGCACATCTCCGCGCCCATGTAGCCGGTGGGCAGGATGTCGGAGAGGAAGAGCACCTGCTCGTCGGAGAGGTCGGACTCGATCCTCAGCGGGTTGACGTCGGCGAGCGCCACGCGGGCGTACTCGGCCTGGCCGCCGGCGAAGCCGCCGGTGAGGTGCGAGTAGCCGTAGATGCCGGCCACCGGGTGGCCGAACATCTTCTCGGCCACGCCGGCGTTGGGGTTGGTGTTCTCGCAGCAGGAGTACAGCTCGGCGCGGCAGGCCAGGCAGGCCCCGCAGGCGATCGGGAAGGGGACGACGACGCGGTCACCGACCCGCAGCCTCGACCCGTCGACGCCGGGACCGACCTCGACCACCTCACCCATGAACTCGTGGCCCAGCACGTCGCCCGACTCCATCGTCGGCACGTAGCCGTCGAGCAGGTGCAGGTCGGAGCCGCAGATCGCCGTCGACGTGATCCGCACGACGGCGTCACGGCTGTTGAGGATCGCCGGATCGGGGACGTCCTGCACCTCGACCCGGTTCGGGCCGGTCCAGCAGTTCGCCTTCACGCCAGCACCTCCCTGCGGCCCCGGAGCTCCTGCAGTTCCCCGTCGCTCAACGGCCGGGCCGGGCGCTGCGGGAACTCCCTGCGGGCCCGCTTGCCCCACGGGGCGCCCTCGGAGCGCACCACCTCACCGGTCTCCACCACCTGCTTGAAGCGCCGCAGGTCGTCGTCGAGCGCCTGGGACGGGTCGTCGCCGAAGTACCTGGCGGCCGCCCTGCCCAGCGCGCCGGCGGGCACGTCGTAGCGCAGCCGGACGCGTACCTCGGTGCCCCGCCCGCCCGGTGCCGGCACGAACAGGACCTCGCCGGAGGTGTCGACGTCGGCGCCCTCGACGGAGGCCCAGGCGATGCGTTCCGGGGCGTCGCCGGTGGTCACGGCGTCCCACTCGACGACGGTGTCGAACGGTGCGCTGGCCACCCAGTGGCTGGAGCTCGGTCCGGTCACCCGCACGTCGTCCAGGTGCGCCATGAACGTGGCCAGGTTCTCCAGTCGGTGCCAGAAGCCGTACACCTCCTGGGGAGGCGCGAGGACGGTCGTCGTCGAGGTCAGCTCCATCGGCGTGCTCCTGGGGGAAGGCGGTCGGGTCCCTCCAGCGAAGCCCGGCGGCGGGGCGACCTCCATCGGCAGGACGACCGATTGCGTCGCGGGCCGCGCGCCCAGGAGCGTGGGGCGGCCGCACGCCCGGGAGGCGGGTCCACGCGCACCGGCGGGCAGCAGGCCGGAGGCCCCCGGAGGCCGCAGCGACGACCAGGAGGACGGCGGACATGGGTGCCTGGACCCCGGAGGCCGAACCGGCCGGCGCCGGCGGCGGTGCGGTGACCCTGGTCGAGGGGTCGTCGTTCTGCATCTGCACGCCGGGCGGGGACCTCACCGGCGCCGGGCCGCACGGGGTGTTCTTCCGCGACACCCGCATCCTGTCGCGGTGGGACCTGCAGGTCGACGGCGAGACCCCCGAACCGCTCGCGGCCATGACGCCGGAGCCCTACCGCGGGACCTTCCTGGGCCGGTTGTCCCGCCGGTCCGGCCGGACCGACACGAACCTGCTGGTGCAGCGCGACCGGCGGGTGGGCAACGGCCTGCGGGAGGACGTCGTCATCCGCAACTCCGCCGGGGAGCCGGCGGCGGTCACGGTCACGGTCGCCGTCGAGGCCGACTTCGCCGACCTCTTCGAGGTGAAGGAGGGCCGGGTCCAGGTGCGCGGCGAGCGGCGCGTCCAGGGGCAGGGTGAGCGGCTGGTGTTCGACCAGCGCTGGCGCGACACCCGCCGGGGTGCCGTCGTCCTGGCCCCCGGCGCGTCCCTCGACGTCGTCCCGAGCGTCGCCCACAGCGCCGGCAGCATCCGGTACGAGGTCGTCGTCCCCGCCCGGGGCGAGTGGACGGCCTCGCTGCTGGTGCAGCCGGTGGTCGACGGCGAGGACGTCGAGCCGTCGTTCCCGCTGGACCGTCCGCTGCGCGAGTCGCTGCCCGCCCGGCGCCTGCAGCGGTGGCAGGAGACCACGCCGATCGCGACGACCGGGCACGAGGGGCTGCAACGTGTCCTGCGGCGCAGCCAGCAGGACCTGGGGGCACTGCGCGTCTTCGACCCCGTGGACCCCTCCCTCGCCGCGGTCGCCGCCGGCGCGCCGTGGTTCATGGCCCTGTTCGGCCGCGACTCGCTGCTCACCGCCTACATGGCGCTGCCCGTGGACCGCAGCCTGGCGCTGGGCACCCTGCGGACCCTGGCGCGGCACCAGGGCCGCACCACCGATCCGCTGACGGAGGAGGAGCCGGGCCGGATCCTGCACGAGGTCCGGCTCGGCGTGGAGTCGGGGCTGTCCCTGGGCGGTGGCAGCACCTACTACGGGACGGTCGACGCCACGCCGCTGTTCGTCGTGCTCCTCGGGGAGCTGGCCCGCTGGGGTGCCGAGCCGCAGCAGGTCGCGGAGCTCCTGCCGCACGCGGACCGGGCGCTGGAGTGGATCCGCAGGCACGGCGACCGCGACGGCGACGGGTTCGTGGAGTACCAGCGGGCCACCGACCGGGGGCTGGTGAACCAGGGGTGGAAGGACTCCTGGGACGGGATCACCTCCGCCGACGGCCGGCCGGCCGACGCGCCGATCGCGCTGTGCGAGGTCCAGGGTTACGTCTACGACGCCTACCGCACGCGTGCCGAACTCGCCCGGACGGTGGGGGAGGAGGACGTGGCGCGGGAGTGGGACGACCGCGCCGCGGCGCTCAAGGAGGCGTTCAACGAGCGGTTCTGGCTGCCCGACCGCGGCTGGTTCGCCCTCGCGCTGGACCGCGACGAGCGCCCGGTCGACGCCTGCGCGTCGAACATGGGGCACTGCCTGTGGAGCGGCATCGTCGACGAGGACAAGGCGCCGCTGGTCGCCGCGCACCTCCTGTCACCGGCGATGTTCAGCGGCTGGGGCGTGCGCACGCTCAGCAGCGCCATGGGCGCCTACGACCCGGTCAGCTACCACAACGGCTCGGTCTGGCCGCACGACAACGCCTTCGTCGTCGCGGGCCTCGTGCGCTACGGCTTCGTGCACGAGGCCCAGCGCGTCGCCGAGGCGCTGCTCGAGGCGGCCCAGCACTTCGGCGGCCGGCTGCCGGAGCTGTTCTGCGGCTTCGACCGGGACGAGTACCCCGAGCCGGTGCCGTACCCGACCTCGTGCTCGCCGCAGGCATGGGCGGCCGCCGCACCCGTCCACCTGATCCGCACGCTGCTGCGGTTCGATCCCCAGCTGCCCCGCGGTGAGCTGTTCGTCGACCCCGTGCTCCCTCCCGCCTTCACCCCGCTGCGCGTGGAGGGCGTCGCGCTCGGGGACGCCCGGATCGACCTCGCGGTCTCGGCGGACGGGGCGGTGGTGGAAGGCGCACCCTCCGGCGTGGACGTGCGGCACGAGCGGTACCGGGACCGCGGGGGCGCCACCCGGGCCTGACCGGGTGGCGCGCCCCCGGGTCGCCGGACGTCAGGAGGCGGGCACGGGCGGTCGGCTGAGCACCCGGCGGCGCGGCGTCGGATCGGCGAGGAGCTCCTCGTAGAGCCGGACGTGCTCGGCGACCATCCGCTCCGTGCTGAAGCGGCGCACGACGGCCGCCCGGCAGGCCCCGCGGTCGAGTCGTGCGGCGTCGAGGAGGGCCGCGGCGAGCGGGAGGCGGCCCGGGCGCAGGTGGCCGGTGACGCCGTCGTCCACGATCTCCGGGGCGGAACCGACCGGCGTGGCCACGACGGGGGTGCCGGTGGCCAGTGCCTCGATCATCACCAGACCGAACGGTTCCGCCCACTGGATGGGGTTGAGGAGGGCGAAGGAGCCCCCGACGAGCTCCAGCTTCTCCGCCCAGCCCAGCTCCCCGACGAACTCGACGTCCGAGCACAGCAGCGGCTCGACCTCCGCGCGGAAGTACTCGCGCTCGGCCGGCTCCCGGAGCTTGGCGGCCATGCGCAGCGGAACGCCCGCCGCCCGGGCCACGAGAGCGGCCTCGCGAGGTCCCTTCTCCGGACACATGCGTCCCAGGAAGCTCGCGTACCCGCCGTCCCCGCGTCCCACCGGGACCGACTCCACGTCCAGGCCGTGGTGGACCACACCGGCCAGCCGGACCCCGTCGGCGGTGGCCGCCTGGTGGTGGGAGATGGCGAGGACCGCGACCCCCCGCATCGCGCGGTAGACCGGGCCCAGCGTCGCGTCGAAGGGGCCGTGGGCGGTGGTCACCACGGGCGGACCGGACGGGGTGTGCCGGTACAGCGGACCGGTCAGCGTGTGGTCGTGGACGACGTCCACGTCGCTCATGGCGGCGTAGCTCGTGATGACGTGGCGCAGCTCGGTGGCCGAGTCGGCGCAGACGGACCCGGCCTCGGCGGCCTCGTCGGTGCCGGCCACCCGCGGCACCGGGCAGGCGCTGTTGGCCGCGGCGGCGAGCAGCACGTCGTGACCTGCGCGGACCAGCCCGCGGGCCAGCCGGTCGATGACCGACTCCGTGCCGCCGTAGGCGGGAGGGGGCACGGGAACGGCCGGAGGGGCGATGAGACCGATCTGCATGGGGACGTCCTCGGGAGGTGGGGCGGGCCGCGGCTCACGGCGGAACGGATGCGGCCCCCATGGCAGCCGCCCGGCGACCGTTCCGGCCATCGGCAGAGCGACCCATTCCCGCGCCCCGGCCGGCCGCTCCCCTCACCGCCCCGGGTGGTGGCTCCCTCCGTGTCCCGGCCCGAAGGCGGCGCGCAGCCCACCTGCCGGGACCGGGCACTCCCGGGGGCAGTCGAACTCCACGGGGTCGCCGTCCAGCCAGCCGACGGCGGCCGGCCTCCGGCACCCCGGGCAGGTCTCCCAGGTCACCCGTTCGCTCACGATCCGCACTCCTCCACCGCCGCCGGTCGGGCGGCCGGTCCGCCCGCGTGCTGCACGACCCGCGTGCGCCGGGGTCCCCGACCCGTCCCCGCCAGCCTCGGACGACCCGCCCCCGAGGTCCAGCACGCGTCGTCGAGGGGGGCCATCGACGGAGCCGATGACCCCGGGGCCGGTATCGGCATGTCTGCCGATACCGGTCAGTCCTCCCTCCCGCGTGCAATGGAGACCCCGCCCGGGCCCGGTGCGGTGGACGCACCGCGACGAGGGAGGCAGCGTGAAGGCAGTGGTCTACGAGGGGCCGCGGCAGGTCAGCGTCAAGGACGTACCGGACGCGCGGATCGAGCGGCCCACCGACGTCCTGGTGCGGATCACCTCGGCGAACATCTGCGGCTCGGACCTGCACATGTACGAGGGGCGGACCGACTTCGAGCCCGGCCGCTGGTTCGGGCACGAGAACCTGGGCCAGGTGGTCGAGGTCGGCGACGGGGTCGACAAGGTGCAGGTGGGGGAGTACGTCGTCCTGCCGTTCAACATCTCGTGCGGACACTGCAAGAACTGCGAGCGCCAGCTCACGAACTACTGCCTGACCGCGCAACCCAAGAAGGAGTGGGCCGGCGCCGCGTACGGCTTCGCCGACATGGGCCCCTACGGCGGGGGCCAGGCCGAGCTGCTGCGCGTGCCCTGGGGTGACTTCAACTGCCTGCGGCTCGGGGAGGACGCCGAGCAGCGGCAGACCGACTACGTGATGCTCGCCGACATCTTCCCGACCGGGTACCACGCCACGGAGATGGCCGGTGTGCAGCCCGGTGACCAGACGGTCATCTACGGCGCCGGACCGGTCGGGCTGATGGCCGCCCTCTCGGCCACCATCCGCGGGGCCAGCAAGGTGATGGTCGTCGACCGGCACCCCGACCGGCTCCGGCTGGCCGAGTCGATCGGCGCGATCGCCATCGACGACTCGAAGGTCGACCCGGTGCAGGCCGTCCTCGACGAGACGATGGGGCTCGGCGCGGACAACGGCTGCGAGTGCGTCGGCTACCAGGCGCACGAGCCCGACGGGCAGGAGCAGGCCAACCTGACGATGAACCGGCTGGTCGCCTCGGTGCGCTTCACCGGGAAGATCGGCAACGTCGGCGTCTTCGTGCCCCAGGACCCCGGGGCCAGCGACGAGCTGGCGAAGCAGGGCAAGCTCGCCTTCGACTACGGCATGTTCTGGTTCAAGGGCCAGCACATCGGCAGCGGCCAGGCGCCGGTCAAGAAGTACAACCGGCAGCTGCGCGACCTCATCGCCGCGGGCAAGGCCGAGCCGTCGTTCATCGTGAGCCACGAGCTGCCGCTGGACCGCGCACCAGAGGCCTACGAGCACTTCGACAAGCGCGACGAGGGCTGGACGAAGGTCGTCCTCCACCCGGCGATGGCAGGAGCGTGACATGGCAGGCGAACTGAACGGACGGCGAGTCGCGATCCTGGCGGCCGACGGGGTCGAACGCGTGGAGCTCGAGCGGCCCCGTCAGGCCCTGGAGGACTCAGGGGCGCGGACGGACCTGCTGTCGATCCACGACGGGGAGATCGCGGCACGCGACCACGACCTCGAGGACGCCGGCACCTTCGGCGTGGACAGGCTGGTCGGGGCGGCGTCGGTCGACGACTACGACGCGCTGCTGCTCCCGGGCGGCACGGTCAACCCCGACCAGCTGCGCATGAACCCGGCCGCCGTGGGCTTCGTGCGCGACTTCGTGGACTCCGGCAAACCGGTGGCCTCCATCTGCCACGGGCCGTGGAACCTCGTGGAGGCCGACCGCGCACGCGGCCGCCGGCTGACCTCCTGGCCCAGCGTGCGCACCGACCTGCGCAACGCCGGGGCCGAGGTGGTCGACGAGGAGGTCGTCACCGACGGCAACATCACGACGAGCCGGTCACCGGACGACCTACCGGCCTTCTGCGAACGCATCGTCCAGGAGTTCGCCCGGGCCCCACAGCCCGCCACCGCCGGAGGCCGGGCATGACCACCTCGATCGGGAACGTGGCGTCCGTCGCCGCCCGCGCCGGCGGGAGCGTCGTCCGCCAGGTGCGGTCGGCCATCGACCCGTCCGCCGCCCGGCCGGCCGGCGCGGGTCAGCCGGCGTCCGGGTGGCTCTCGGTGACCGTGTTCCGGGAGCCGTCCGACGTCGACACCGCGGCGCTGCCCGCCCCGCTGGCCGAGTTCGGCGACCGGATCGAGGTCCGCGTCCGCCCGGCCCCCGGCGGCAAGGGCACCGAGCTGGCGGTCCGGCTGCGCGACCGGCCGTCGGGCACCGCCGCGAGCCGGCTCACCGGCAGTGACCCGCAGGCCGACCTGCGGTCCGCGCTGCGCCGCGCCAAGCAGCTCATCGAGGTGGGCGAGGTCCTCGCGGTCGACCCCGCACCGCACGGCAGACGGACGGCGACCCCCGGCGGCGCGCTGCTGGAGGCCTGGACCAAGGTGGCTCCCAAGGCAGGTGTGCGATGAAGGCGGTGACCTGGCGGGGCGTCAACGAGGTCGGGGTGGAGGACGTCCCGGAGCCGAAGATCCTCAACGACCACGACATCATCCTCGAGGTCGGCCTGTCGGTGACCTGCGGCTCGGACCTGCACCTGCTGGGCGGCTACATCCCCGCGATGCGCGCGGGTGACGTGCTCGGCCACGAGTTCATGGGCACGGTGGCCGAGGTCGGCAGGAACGTCACGAAGCACAAGGTCGGCGACCGGGTCGTGGTGGTCTCCTTCACCAGCTGCGGGCAGTGCTGGTACTGCAAGCAGGAGCTGTGGTCCCTGTGCGACAACGGCAATCCCAACCCGGGGATCACCGAGGCGCTGTGGGGTCAGGGGATCGGCGGCTGCTACGGGTACTCCCACGCGCTGGGCGGCTACGCGGGCAGCCACGCCCGCTACATGCGGGTGCCCTACGCCGACCAGGGGGCCTTTCCGATCCCGGACGGCGTCTCCGACGAGCGTGCCCTGTTCGCCTCCGACGCGGCTCCGACCGGCTGGACCGGAGCGCACCAGGCGGAGGTGAAGCCCGGTGACGTCGTCGCGGTGTGGGGCGCCGGCGGCGTCGGGCAGATGGCCGCGCGCAAGGCGATGCTCATGGGCGCCGAGCGGGTCGTCGTCATCGACCGGTTCGACAACCGGCTCGCCCAGGTCCGTACCCACATCGGGGCGGAGACCCTGGACTACGAGGAGGTCGACGTCCCCGCCGAGCTGCGGGAGATGTCCGGCGGGCGCGGACCGGACGTGTGCATCGAGGCGGTGGGCATGGAGGCGCACGGCAACGGCCCGCAGTACCTCTACGACCAGGTCAAGCAGCAGTTGCGGCTGCAGTCGGACCGGCCGACCGCCCTCCGGGAGGCCATCTACGCCTGCCGCAAGGGCGGCACGGTCTTCGCCCTCGGCGTGTTCGGCGGCCTGGTGGACAAGTTCCCGATGGGGGCGGTGATGAACAAGGCGCTGACCCTGCGCGGCGCCCAGCAGCACGGGCACCGCTACATCCCGGAGATCCTCGACCTGATGGCCCGGGACGAGGTGAGGACCGAGCACCTCGCCACCCACGTGATGTCGCTCGACGACGGGCCGAGGGGCTACCGGATGTTCAAGAACAAGGAGGACGGGTGCGTCCGGGCCGTGTTCCGCCCGGGTGCATGAGGGGCCTGCGGGCCCACCGGTCCCGGCCCCGGCGCCGCCCCGGCGCCGGGGCCGGGCCCCGGCCGTTCCGGTGCCGGGCCGGCAGGTGACGGCGGCAGGCGACAGGACGGCGGTGGCGGCGGCGCCGCGGACGACGATCCTGTCGTGGCGCCGCCTGCTGGTCTGTCTCGGCGCAGGCCTCCTCGCGGCCGGGGTGGTCGTGTTCGCCGGCGTCCCCGAGCTGGCGGTCCTCGTCGGCTGGGCCGTCGCCGCCGCCAGCCTGCTGTTCTGGGTCTGGCGGATCAGCTGGCCGCGCGACCCGAGGGGGACCAAGCAGCTGGCCGAGGAGGAGGGCCGGACCCACGTCACCGACACGGTCGTCCTCGTCGCCGCGGTGGCCAGCCTGGCCGCCGTGGCGGAGGCGCTCGTCCGGTCCGGCACGCAGGACGCCGTCGGTGTCGCCACCGTGGTGCTCGGCGTCCTGGTGGTGATCCTGTCGTGGGCGCTGGTCAACACGGTCTTCGCCCTCAAGTACGCGCGCGGGTACTACTCCGGCGGGGACGGCGGCATCGACTTCGGGCAGCGGGAACCGCCTGCCTACAGCGACTTCGCCTACGTCGCGTTCACCGTGGGGATGAGCTTCGCGGTCCCGGACACGCAGATCGCGGACACGTCCATCCGCAAGGTCGCCCTCGGGCAGGCCCTGCTGTCCTACCTGTTCGGGACCGTCGTCATCGCCGTGGCGGTCAACCTCGTCACCAACCTGGGGCAGTCGGGATAGGTGCCGCGGCCGGCCCGCGCAGCCGGGGACCGGAGGCGCCCTGCGCGCTCACCGGAGCCCGGTCCCTGCCGGACGGCCCAACGCCGGCGGGATGCGCAGCCCGGTGCGCAGGGCGCGCGTGGCAGCGGCGGGGAGATCCGGGGCGTCCAGGGCGACCCGGGCCCGGCGGAGGGCCTCGACCGCGGTGCCCGGGTCGACGTGGAGAGCCGCGGCGAGCGCGGGGACCTGCGTCGTGCCGACCACCAGGTGTCCCAGGACCCGGAGGTCGAGGGGGGTCAGGCCGCGCAGGTCCCCGGGGGAGGACAGCAGCACCGCGGCCGACAGGTGGTCGAGGTCGGGGAGCGCGCACTCGAGGGCGGTGACCCGGGCCAGCCGTTCGCCGTCCGGGCCCGCCACCGGGGCGAGGAAGGCGGTGTGGGAGCCACCGGCGGACAGCTCGTCCGCGGCCGCGGTGAGGACCGGCGAGTGGCGGGCCAGCAGGCGGTCGTCGGGCAGCCCGGGCAGGGGCAGGACGTCCCCGCCGCGGGTGAGCACCACGCCGGCCGCGGCGGCCCGCACGATCCTGGCGGTCGCGGCGATCTCCTGCGCCCGGTCCAGGTCGTCCGCGATCACCTTGGTGACGCCGGCGAGGACCCGCCGGCCGGCCGGGCCGGGGCACGCCGGGTCCTCGGCGAGGAGGCTGAGGAAACCCACGTGCCGCCCGGTGGAGGCGAACAGCGCCCCGGCCACGCCGCCACGGAACCCGGCCGGGAGCAGGTACTCACCCCACGCGGAGATCTCGGGCAGGGGCGCGGGCAGCTCGCTGGCCAGCACCGGGTCCTGCAGGCGGTTGAGCCCGAGGTGCTCGAGCTCGGCGTCGGCCCCGGGGGACCGGAAGTAGCGGTGCAGGGGTTCGGCCGGGCCCGTGGTGGCCAGAGGGACGTGCCGACGGCGTTCGGGATCGCGGACGGCGAGCCAGCCGGCGTCGAAGGACAGGATCCGGCCCAGGGCCCCGAGGACCTCCTCGGCGCGCCGGGTCAGGCCCGCCGCCATCGTGCCGACGTCGGCCAGCTCCTCCTGCAGGCGCACCAGGGCCGGGTCGCAGTCGGTCACCGTTCCTCCCCCGGGGCGAGCGACGACGCGTCGATCCCCGCCACGTCCGGACGCGCGACCGCGTTCTCCGGCATGAGCGACCTCCGGCACGGCGACGTGCCCGCCCGGGCACCGGCTCCACCCGGGCGATGGGCCTCCCAGTCTGGCAGGCGCCGGCGTGCCGACCCATCGGCAACTCGGCCGATTTTCGCTCGCGGCCGGGTCGGGCACCCCCGGGGGGTGCTGGACGTTCCGAGCCGGTGGACGGAGGTGGTCGCGAGTGGAGCTCAGGCAGCTGGAGTACTTCCTGGCGGTGGTCGAGGAGGGCTCGTTCACCCGCGCCGCGGCGCGGTTGTTCATGGTCCAGTCGAGCCTGTCGGCGTCCCTGCTGGGACTGGAGAGGGAGCTCGGTACCGACCTGTTCATCCGCGGTCGCAAGGGGGCCGAGCTGACCGACGCGGGCCGGGCCCTCCTCGAACCCGCCCGCGCGGCGCTGCACGACGCCGAGCGGGCCCGTGACGCCGTCGCCGAGGTCGCCGGCCTGCTCCGCGGGTCCGTCCGCGTCGCGACGGTGGCCGTGCCCAGGGACGTCGACGTGTTCGAGACGATCGGGCCCTTCCACGAGCGGCATCCCGGGGTGGCGATCACCGTGCTCCACGACGGCGCGCGCGACCTCCTCGGCCTGGTCGCCGACGGCGACGCGGACTTCGCCATCACGCCGCTGACACACCGGACGACGCCCGCCCTGCGCTTCGACCCCCTGCTCAGCACGCCGCTGGTCCTGCTCTGTCCACCGACGCACCGGCTCGCGGGAGCCCGGGACGTGGACCTCGGTGACGTGGTCGACGAGAAGCTGATCGACCTGCCGCGCGGGTGGTGGGTCCGCGAGCTGTTCGACCGGATGTTCGCCGAGCGCGGCCTGCCCCGCCGCGTCCGGCTCGAGGTGGACGAGTGGTTCGGCGTCCTGACGCTGGTGCGCCGCGGGATGGGCATCGCCTGCGGCCCGCTGGCCTGTGTCGACGAGACCCTGTCCGGGGACGTCGCCGTCGCCACCCTCGGCGGTGCGCCGACGTGGCAGGTCGGCATCGCGACCAGGGAGGAGGCGCTCCGGGGGGCTGCCGGTCGCGCGTTCCTCAACGCCTACCGGGATCAGTGCCGGGTGCGCGTCGGGGACTGATCCGCCGCCCGGGCCCGCTGCCGGCCACCGGCGGCCATCGCCCGGGCCGATCGGCCCCATCGACGCCGCGTGCCGTCGTCGGGTGGGACACCCCCCTGCGGCGACCGATACTCGAGAGGTCGCCGCACGACGCGCCGGCCGCTCCCGTCCGGCCACCGCACGACGATCCTGGAGGCCGTGATCGCCGCTCCGAGCCACGGCGCTCCCGTCCACGGCCGCGTCACCCGGATTGCGGAACAGGGTCAACCGGAGAGGTCGATCCGCCGATACGCCGACGTGGTCCTCGGGTCGGCTCCCTCGTCGTTGCACAGCAGCGTCTACGACGCGCTGTTCGTCCACGGTCTGGACGGGGTGCTGATCACCTCGGCCTACGGGTGCGTCCTCGGCGCGAACGGGCGGGCCTGCGAGCTGCTCGGCCGGACGGAGGTCGAGCTGGTCGGGCTCGGCCCGGACGGGGTCGTCGACCGGCGCGATCCCCGGTGGAGGGAGGCGCTCGGGATCCGGGCCCGGGACGGGGCGTTCCGCGGTGTGCTCCGGCTGCGCCGCGGCGACGGGTCCACGTTCCCCGCCGAGGTCACCACCGCTCCCTTCGCCGACGGGGGCTCGCCACGGGCGTACGTGTCCTTCCGGGACGTGAGCACGGCGGAGGCCGAGGCCGCGCGGGCGGAGGCGACCACGCGGACGGCGGCCGAGGTGATCGACAGCCTCGAGGCCATCAGCGACATGTACATCGGCGTCGACGCCGACTGGCGGATGACCTACATCAACGCGCAGGCCGAGGCCCGGCTGGGCCTCGCCCGCGACGAGGTCGTGGGCGAGGACATCTGGGCCCGCTTCCCCGCACTGGTCGGCACTCCGTTCGAGCAGACCTACCGCCAGGTCGCGCGCACCGGACGGTCCGCCACCCTGGAGGCGCGCTACGACGAGGCGGACCTGTGGTGCGAGGCCCGCGTGTACCCGCTGCGCCGCGGCGGGATCGCCGTCTACTTCCGGGACATCTCCGAGCGGCGGGCCAGCGAGCAGGAGCGGGAACGCCTGTTGACCGCCGAGCGGGCGGCCCGCGCGGCAGCGGAACGGGCGCAGCGCGACCTGGCCCACCGGGCCACGCACGACGAGCTGACCGGTCTGCTCAGCCGCGCCGGGCTGCTGCAGGAGGTGGACCGGGTCCTCGCCGGACGTCCGGAGGCGCGGCTCACCGTCGCCTTCCTCGACCTGGACCGGTTCAAGCTGGTCAACGACAGCCTGGGGCACGGCGCGGGGGACCGGCTGCTGAGCGAGTTCGCGCGACGTCTCGCCGCTCTGGCCGGCCCCGCCGATCCGGTGGCCCGCTTCGGGGGCGACGAGTTCGTGGTCGTCCTGGTGGACCGCTCCGCCGAGGAGGCCGGCCGGTTCGCCCAGGAGGTCATCGAGGCGAGCCGGGAGCCGGTCGAGGTGGGTGCGCGCCTGCTCGTTCCCGTCAGCGTCGGCCTGGCCACGGCGCCCGGGCCGGCCGACCTCGACGTCCTGCTCCGGGAGGCCGACGCGGCGCTCTACCGCGCCAAGGACACCGGACGGGAGCGGGCCGTCTGGTTCGACGAGCAGATGCACGTGGACTCGGTGAACCGGGTCGCGATCGAGAACGACCTGCGCCATGCCCTCGACCGCGACGAGTTGCTGGTCGAGTACCAGCCTGCCTTCGACCTCCGGGTCGAGCGGATCTGCCACGTGGAGGCGCTGGTCCGCTGGCGGCACCCCGTCCGTGGACTCGTCGGCCCGCAGGAGTTCATCCCGGTCGCCGAGGAGACGGGGCTCATCCACCGGATCGGCGAGCTGGTCCTGGCCCGGGCCGTCGAGCAGGCCGGCCGGTGGGCCCACGTGCCGGACCTCCGGGTGTGGGTCAACGTGGCACCCCAGCAGCTGGTCGACCGTGAGTTCCCCGCCCGGCTCGCTGCCCGGCTGGACCGTGCCGGGCTGCCCGCGCACCGCCTCGGGATCGAGGTGACCGAGTCGGCGCTGGTCGCCTGTTCCCCGGCGGGCGAGGTGCTGGAGGGCATCCGCGCCCTGGGGGTGGCGATCGCCATCGACGACTTCGGGACCGGCTACAGCTCGCTGGCCCGCCTGGGGGAGTTCCCGGTCGACGTCATCAAGGTGGACAGGTCCTTCGTGCACGACCTCGGGACGCCTCGCGGCGAGGCGTTGGTGGCCGGCATCGTGACGCTGGCGCGGGCCATCGGCGCGCACGTCATCGCGGAGGGCGTCGAGACCCTGCCGCAGCTCACCGCGCTCAGCGCCCTCGGGGTGGACTCCGCCAGCGGGTACCTGCTCGCCCGGCCGTCCGCGCCCGGGCACCTGCCGCTGACGATCCCCACCGAGGCGTCCTTCCGCTGGCGGACCGGCCTGCACCCCGCCGTGGCGCGGGTCCCGGGCACGACCGCGTCGTCGACGAGGCGGTGAGCGCGCCGGCACGAGGTCGGGGTCGGTCCGCTACCCCCGGAGACGCGCGCCGGGCCGGACGCCGGCGTCCGACGTGATGCTGTCCAGTCGCACGGCGGTGGTGACGTCGGCTCCGGACCCGATGCCCTCCGCGTCGGGTGTGAGCGCGGCGGCGACGTCCTCCTCGTCCTCGTAGGCCCGGTGGACGGCGGCGGTCAGCAGCCGCAACTGGCGGTCGAGCGGGGCCTGCCGGTCCGGCGGGGCGACGCTCTTGAGGTCCTGCAGCGCCGCGCACAGCCGGCGGGTCACCTGCGGCGTGGACGCGCCGGCCAGCCGGATCTCGTCGAAGGCGAGCCGCACGTAGCCGTCCCAGGACAGCCTGCGCTCGACCAGCCGGACCACGCCGTCCTCGTCCCGGTGCTCGCCCGGGGGGAGCGGGCGCGCGGCGAGCTGGCGCAGCAGGTCGTGCAGCCGGTGCAGCGCCTGCAAGGTCGTCGTCGGGTCGTCGAACGGTTGGGCGATCGACCGCTCCGCGACGTCGACCAGCTTGCGCAGCCCGTAGGGAGGGTCCTCCGCGTGCACGCGCTCGGCGCCCACGAGGACCAGCCGCGCGACCTCCTCGGGCCGAACCCGCGCGGCCGGCCCGGCGCCGTCCCCCGCCCGCCCGGGACCGGGGTGCACCCGGAACAGCGGTGCCCCGCCCGGCACGAAGTCGCCGACGACGGGCACCAGTTCGAGGACGCAGTCGGCGCGGCGCGCGGCGGCGACCAGTCCGGCGCGGTCGACGCGGACGACGCTGCCCGGCTCCCGCGCGAGGACCACGGCGGGGTCGGCCGCCGCATGGGGTGCCGCCGGGAAGGACGACGCGATGAGGTCGCGGGTGCGGTCGCCGACCAGGTCGATCAGGCCGGTCGCCCGCATGGTCTGCCCGGAGTGGTGCACGAAGAGGACCAGCGTCACGAGGCTGGCGACCATCAGCAGGTGGGCCAGCACCACCGACAGCCCGGGCACGGTGCCGGTGTCCGAACCGCGGACCTCCCGGAGGGTGAGCACGGCGACGACGAACGTCGCCCCGAACAGGCCGATCGCCAGCTGGCTGGACCGGTCGGACAGCAGCGCGCCCACGATCCGCGGGGAGAACTGGCCCATCGCCAGCTGCACCACCACCAGCGTCACGGTGAGCACCAGGCTGGTCAGCGAGGCCGTCGCGGTGGCGAACACCGACAGGGTCGTCTGCGCGTCGCTGGGCGTTCCCGTCACGCTCTGCGGGACCAGGGTGTAGCCCGACCGGCGGTCGAGCCAGAGCGTGCCGAGGGCGATCAGCACGCCGGCCAGGACGCACAGCAGGGGAACGAGCCACAGGCTGGTCCGTACGGCGTACAGGAAGCGGGTGAGGCGCATCGGGCCCCCCGGGGGCGGCGACCGGCGGGCCGGCCGGTGTGGTCGCGCGGGCGTGTTCTCCGCCGTGGCCGGCCGCCCACGGGGGCCGGCGTCCCCTCCATCTCACCCTCCGCCCGGGACCGTGTCGAACCGGCGACGGGTGCGGGAGCCCGTGCCGCCTCCGAAATCGGTCGTCCTGCCGATACGGAGACGGATGCGGCGTGGGTACCCAGGCGGCGAGCCGGTGGGACGCCGCCCGGCGTTCTCCGGCGCCAGATCGCTCGTCGGGCCCCGGCGGTCCTGAGCCGCCGCGGACCGACGTCCAGTCCCCCGGTCGGGCCGGCCCGGCTCCGTGCCGCCGGCCCGGCCGGTGACCAGGGGCGCGTGCACCCGGTGCGTGCGTGCTCCGCCGGAGACCGGGAGGCCGCCTCGGCAGGATGACCGATGGAGATCCCGGCCGGGGACGAGTAGGGCAGTAGGGGACCAGGCCACTCCCGGGACGGACGAGCGATGACCAGCGGATACTTCCCAGGCCCCCAGGGCAGCCCCTTCGACGACTTCTTCGCCCGCTACACGGGCGGCGCCCGCCAGCCCCGCCAGCGCGTCGACATCACCCAGTTCCTCAGCGAGCAGGCCCGGGAACTGGTGAACGCGGCCGCGCGCCGGGCCGCCGAGGTGGGCAGCCCGGACCTCGACACCGACCACCTGCTCTGGGCGATGACCGAGGAGGAGTCCACCCGGCACCTGATCGGCCGTGCGGGCGCCGACCCGGCGCACCTGCGCGAGGAGCTCGACGGCCTCCCTCGTCGCGGCGAGCCGCGCGCGCAGACGCCGGCGCTGACCCCCGCGGCCAAGCGGGCGCTGCTCGACGCCCACCAGATCTCGCGCGCGCTGGGCTCGACCTACATCGGTCCCGAGCACCTGCTGTTCGCGCTGGCGATCAACCCCGACTCGCCCGGCGGGCGGCTCCTGCGCCAGCGGGGTGTCACGCCGGAGGCGCTGCAGCAGGCGGCGGCCGGCGGCGGCGCCGGCGGCGGGCAGGGCGGGGCCGGCCGGCCCGCGTCGAGCACCCCGACGCTGGACGAGTTCGGCCGCGACCTCACGGCGATGGCCCGCAACGGGGAGATCGACCCGGTGATCGGCCGGGAGTCCGAGATCGAGCAGACCGTGGAGGTGCTCTCCCGGCGCCGCAAGAACAACCCGGTGCTGATCGGTGAGGCCGGCGTCGGCAAGACCGCGATCGTGGAGGGCATCGCCGCGCAGATCGTGGAGGGCGACGTCCCGGAGACGCTGCGCGGGCGGCGCCTCATCGAGCTCGACCTCACCGGCCTGGTCGCCGGGACGCGCTACCGCGGCGACTTCGAGGAGCGGCTGAAGAAGGTCATCGACGAGATCCGCGAGCACAGCGATGAGGTGATCGTCTTCATCGACGAGCTGCACACCGTCGTCGGCGCGGGCGCCTCGGAGGGCTCCGGCGGGGCGGGCAACATGCTCAAGCCGGCGCTGGCCCGCGGCGAGCTGCACGTCATCGGCGCCACCACCCTGGAGGAGTACCGGCGCAACATCGAGAAGGACGCCGCGCTGGAGCGCCGGTTCCAGCCGATCCTGGTGGCCGAGCCCAGCGTGGAGGACACCGTGCAGATCCTGTGCGGGCTGCGTGACCGCTACGAGGCCCACCACCAGGTGCGCTTCACCGACGACGCCGTCCGGGCCGCCGTCGAGCTGTCGGATCGCTACATCACCGACCGGCACCTGCCGGACAAGGCGATCGACCTGATCGACCAGGCCGGGGCGCGGGTGCGCCGGCGGGTGAAGACCCCGCCCACGGACCTGCGCGGCCTGGAGCAGGAGGTCGAGCGGCTGCAGCGGGAGAAGGACCAGGCCGTCGCGGCCGAGCAGTACGAGCGGGCCTCGGAGCTGCGCGACCAGCTCACCGGCGCGCAGCAGCGGCTGGAGGAGGCCCGCGGCGGCGGTGCCCAGCCGGGCGTGCCGGAGGTGGGCGTGGAGGACATCGCCGAGGTGGTGTCCCGGGCCACCGGCATCCCGGTCAGCCAGCTCACCCAGGAGGAGATGGCTCGGCTGCTGCAGCTGGAGGAGCGGCTGCACGAGCGGGTGGTCGGGCAGGAGGAGGCGGTCGAGGTCGTCGCGGAGGCGGTGCGCCGCTCCCGCGTGGGCCTGGGTGACCCGGATCGGCCGATCGGCAGCTTCCTGTTCCTCGGTCCCACCGGGGTGGGCAAGACCGAGCTGGCCCGCGCGCTGGCCGAGGCGCTGTTCGGCGACTCCGACCGGATGATCCGGCTGGACATGAGCGAGTTCCAGGAGCGGCACACCGTCAGCCGGCTGGTCGGGTCTCCGCCCGGCTACGTCGGCTACGAGGACGCCGGGCAGCTGACCGAGGCGGTGCGCCGCCGGCCGTACTCGGTGGTGCTGCTCGACGAGATCGAGAAGGCCCACCCCGACGTGTTCAACACGCTGCTGCAGGTGCTCGACGACGGCCGGCTCACCGACTCCCAGGGCCGGACCGTGGACTTCCGCAACACCGTGATCATCATGACCAGCAACCTGGGGTCGGAGCTGATCGTCGGGCGGCGCGGCCCGCTCGGGTTCACCGCCGGGGACGGGTCCGGCGCCGATCTGCGCGACCAGGTGATGCGGCGGCTGCGGGAGTCGTTCCGGCCCGAGTTCCTCAACCGGATCGACGAGATCGTGGTGTTCCAGCAGCTCGACGACACCCAGCTGGAGCGGATCACCGACCTGCTCCTCGACGAGACCCGCCGGCGGCTCCGGGCCCAGGGCATCGAGGTCGAGTTCACCCCCGAGGCGGTGAGGTGGCTCGCCGAGCGCGGGTTCGAGCCCCAGTTCGGTGCCCGCCCGCTGCGCCGGGCGATCCAGCGGGAGGTCGACAACCGGCTCTCCCGGTTGATGCTCGACGGCCGGGTGCGCAGCGGCCACCGGGTGCGTGTCGTGGTCCGGGACGGCGACCTCGACCTCGAGGTGCAGGACGTGCGGGAGGCCGCGTCGGCGTCGGCGTGAGCGGTCGTCCCCGGCGTGCGCGGCGGCCTCGCCGGGGTGCTCCGTCCCCCGCTGGTCAGGGCGACGGCCCCGCAGCCGGTGGCTGCGGGGCCGTCGCGGTCAGACGAGCCCCTCGTTGTGGGGCTCGATGCTCGCCGTGGGATCCACCCCCTCGTCGGCATCCGGCCGGACGGGGCCCTCGCCCGGCTCGGAACCGGAGCCGGCGGCGGTGTTCCGGGACGACCGCTCCGGATCGGTCACGTCAGTGGTCGTCGGCGCCTGACCGATGCGCTTGGCGGCCTCTCCGGTCCCGGTCTCCTCGAGTCCTGACTCGCTCACGACTCCTCCATCCTGTTCGTTCGGTGCCGGTGGTCACGCAGTGGGCTGCAGGGCTCCGGAGGCTCGCGGGACGGCGGACCGACCGGTGACCGCCGGCGAGCCGGCACGGTCGGGGTCCGCGCGAAAGGGGTGCCGGCGGGCGACCAGGGGGCCACGACCACGGGGTGGCCGGTGCCACCGCCGGACCTAGCTCGTCCCGGACACGAGCCGGGCGAACTCCTCGCCCAGTTGGGACAGCACGTCGTCGAACTCGCCCGGCTCGACCGCGTCGCGGGTCGTGGCGAGCACGGCGACCATCCCCTCCCGGGCCTCCGCCTCGGGCAGGCGCGCCATCCGCGCGACCCGTCGGGCGAACTCGTCGGGCCCGAAGGGCTGTGCCTCCGGCTCCGGCGGGATGAGGTCGGCCTTCAGGTCCTCGGGCAGCTGGGCGCGCAGGTCGTTGGCCTCCCCGGCGGGAAGCCGCTCGGCCAGCACGCGCAACGTCGCGTGGACGAGCGTCTCGGTCTCGTCGCGGGGGCGCCCGCCGCGGGCCTGCACGGACGAGACGAAGTCCTCGTACTGCACTGCTCCTCCTCGCGGTCCCTCCGGAGACCGGACGCGTCGGACCGCGCCCGGTGTCCCCAACCTGGGGGATGCCGCCGGGGGAGGCCATCGGCAGACCTGCCGATGTGCGCCCGCCGTCCGGGTGGTGGACGCGGGAGCCGGGTACGGCTCCCGCGACGCCGGACGCGGTGTCGGGCTGCCGTCCTGGGGAGGGCCACCATGCGAGTCGAGGACCTGTCGGGGGAGGACGCCGCGGTCTACCGGGCCGTGGCCGAGGCGGAGACCGGTGCCGGGGCTCCGCACCTGCAGGACATCGCCCGCGGGGCGGGCCTGGACCTCGAGCGGGCGCGGGCCGCCGTCCACCGTCTGCTGCACAGCGAGCCCAAGATCCTGCACGAGGTGCCCGACTCCGGGCCCACCGACCTGGGGCCGACCTACGAACTGGCGCCGCGGACCTGAGCCCGCCGTTCCGGCGGGACCGCAGGACCCCGGCGGGGGCGTGCGCACCGGGCACGGGCCCGCCTCCCCGGCCGCGGCCGCCGGTGTCCGGCGCGCCGTGCGCGGGTCAGCCGTGGGACCCGACCGCGGCGACCGCCGCGTCGATCCGGCGGGCGAGCTCGACGTCCATGTCGGTCACGCGGTCGAGCGACCGCGTCCACACCTCGAAGGTGATCGCGTCCGGCCACCGCTCGACGCGCGCGTGGTGGGTCATGTCCTGCTCGGCGCGGGCGACGGCGTCCCGCAGGGGTCGCTGGCGCTCGGCCGGGAGCACGACGGTGCGCCGCAGCCGGCGTTCGTCGCCCTCCCAGCCCTGCAGGGCGGCCAGAGCACGGTCGATCTCCCGCCGCTCGAGCAGTCGCGGGGTCAGCCCGATCGGCACCCCGGAACCGCGCGGCGGCACGCCCTCGTCGATCGGTGCGAACAGTTCCTCTCCGTCCGGCAGCTGCTGGGCGAGGACCCTGGCCACGTCCGGTTCGGAGTCGGCCAGGGTCGACAGGACCGCCTGGGTGTAGAAGCGGGCCCGCTCGGCCGGGCAGTCGGCCCCGGCGCTCACCGCGGAGACCAGGGCGGCGCCGCTGTCGGGGTGCATCCCCTGGCCCCGGATCTCGGCGGCACCCCGGAGGGAGCCGGGCAGGACCGCGGCCAGCCGGTCGCGGTCGGACTCGTCCAGCGCCGCGGCCACGGCGGCGATGACCGCCTCCACCGCCCGCCGGGCCTCTTGGGTGTCGGCCGCGCCGGCCTGCGCTCCCGCGGCCTGGACGAACGTCGCGTACTGGATCACCGGACTCCTCCTGACTGGTGACGTCCCGTCACCCGTCCCGCCGTCCCCTCGGGCACGCCGGCCCGCTCCGCCGTCGTCCGCGTGTTCGGTGCGTGATCGGTGTCCGCTCCCGGAGACGCCGTCCGGCGCCGGTCGTGGGGATCCCCAGGTCCGCCCGCCGCCTCGGACGCTAGGGCCGGTCCCGGCGCGTGGGCATCGGTCGATCGACCGATCTCTGCCCCGGTCCCGGCCCCGGCATGGCCGCGGGCGTGAGGGGAGGGGGAAGCTGGGGCATGGCCGACCTGACCGGGGTCGCCGGCGTGCTGGCGGCCGATCCGGAGCAGCTCCTCCCGGCGCGGCAGATGATGGCGTTCACCCTCGGCTTCCACATCATCCTGGTGCCCTTCGGCGTGGCTTTCACCGCGATGATGCTGATCGCGAACTGGCGCGGTCTCCGGCGGGACGACGAGGCGGCCCTCGTGCTGGCGCGACGGTGGTCGCAGGTGGCCGGCGTGCTGTTCGCCGTGGGCGCGGTCTCCGGCACGGTGCTCTCCTTCGAGCTCGGGCTGCTCTGGCCGGGGCTCATGGGCCGGTTCGGGGCGGCCTTCGGGATCCCGTTCGCCGTCGAGGGCCTGTTCTTCTTCCTCGAGGCCGTCTTCGTGGCGATCTACATCTACGGGTGGCGGCGCATGCGGCCCTGGCCGCACTTCTGGACCGGCGTCCCCGTGGTCCTGTCCGGGATCGGCGGCACGTCGGCGGTGGTCGCCGCCAACGCGTGGATGAACCAGCCGGACGGGTTCACGCTGGACGACGAGGGGCAGGTGGTGGACGTCCGGCCGCTGGACGTCGTCTTCAACGACGCGTTCGGCTACGAGGCCGTCCACATGCTGCTCGCCGCCTACATGGTCGCCGGCTTCACCATCGCCGGGGTCTACGCGGTGGGCATGCTCCGCGGACGGCGCGACCGGCTGCACCGTCTGGGCCTGGTCATCCCGCTCACCGTCGCGGCGATCGCCACCCCGGTCCAGGTTCTGGTCGGGGACATCGCGGCCCGGGAGGTGTTCGAGAACGAGCCGGCCAAGTTCGCCATGATCGAGGCGCTGCCCGAGACCGGCACCCGGGTGCCCGAGGTGCTCGGCGGGGTGCTCGTCGACGGGGAGGTCCGCTACGGCATCGGGATCCCGCTCGGCGCGTCCCTGCTGGCCGGGCTGGATCCCGACACCGAGATCCAGGGACTGGACGCCATCCCCGAGGAGTACCGGCCGGCGGACCGGCTGGTGAACACCGTGCACATCGCCTTCCAGGTGATGGTCGGCATCGGGATGGTGCTGCTGGCCCTGTCGGCCTGGTACGCCTGGCTCTGGTGGCGCCGGCGCCGGCAACCGGACCGGGTGCCGGACAACCGCTGGTTCCTGCGCTGCGTGGCCCTGAGCGGCGTGCTGGCGATCATCGCCCTGGAGGCCGGCTGGGTCGTGACCGAGGTGGGCCGGCAGCCGTGGATCGTCGTCGGGTACCTGCGCACCGCCGAGGCCGTGACGACCACCGGCAACGTCTGGCTCTTCTGCGGGGCCACCGTCGCGCTGTACGCAGCCCTGGCGCTGGGCACCTTCTTCGTCCTCCGGCTCCTCCGGCACCGCTGGCGCGAGGCCGGCGAGCTCGCCGAGGACGACGATCCGGGTGGGGAGGGCGACGTGCCCTACGGGCCGTCCCGGGCACGGTCGGGCACCCCGGCGTGAGCACCGTCGCCGCCGTCGTCCTGTTCACCGGGGTGATCGCCTACGCCGTCCTGGGGGGAGCCGACTATGGCGCGGGCTTCTGGGACCTCACCGCCGGGGGAGCGCAGCGGGGCCGTCGTCCGCGCCACCTGGTCGACGAGTCGCTGGCGCCGGTGTGGGAGGCCAACCACGTCTGGCTCGTCTTCTGCCTCGTGATGCTGTGGACCGGCTTCCCCGCGGCCTTCGCCGCGATCATGACCACGCTCTACGTCCCGCTCGGGCTGGCGGCGCTGGGCATCGTCCTGCGCGGTGCGGGCTTCGCCTTCCGCAAGGTCATGGTGCGCACCGACCAGCAGCGGGTCACGGGCGCGGCCTTCGCGCTGTCCTCGGTGGTGGTCCCGTACTTCCTGGGGGCGGTCGCCGGGGGGATCGCGTCCGGGCGGGTCCCGCCCGGCGGGCAGGGCGACCCCCTCACCAGCTGGGTGAACCCGACCTCGGTGCTCGGCGGCGTGCTCGCCGTCCTCGTGTGCGCCTACACCGCGGCCGTGTTCCTCACGGCGGAGGCCCGGCGGCACGAAGACGCCGACCTCGAGGCCTGGTTCCGCCGGCGGTCGCTGGCCACGGCGGTCGTCACGGGGGCGGTCGCGCTGGCCGGCCTGTTCGTCCTGCGGGCCGACGCGCCCAGGCTGCTGGACGGGCTGCTGTCCCGTGCCCTGCCGCTGGTCGTGCTCTCCGGCGTCTGCGGCCTGACCGCGCTCCTGCTGCTGCGCCGGGCCGCCCCCCGGGTCGTCCAGATCCTGGCGGTGGGGGCCGTCGCGGCCGTGGTCGGTGGCTGGGGCGTCGCCCAGTACCCGGACCTGCTCGGCACGCACACCACCATCGCCGAGGCCGCCGCACCCGCGCCGACCCTCTGGGCGCTCACGATCGTCGCGGCGGCCGCCCTGGCCATCGTGGTGCCCGCCATGGCGCTGCTGTTCGTGCTGGCCCAGCGCGGCAGCCTGGACACCTCCCACTGAACCGGCCGCGCGGGCCGGCGGCACCCCCGGGAGGACGGCCTCGTGTCCCGGCGACGCCGTCTCCCGGGGGCTGGGACACTCGGGACCGGAGACCACCCATCGCGTGTACGCCGGCCCGGGCCCGACGACGAGCTCGCGGCGATGGCCGAGATCCTGTCCGAGATCAATCCCGGCGTGTGCCCGTGGGGCACCCGGGAGCCGAGTCCGTAGGGAAGACCGCAGCTCAGATGCCGAACCACCTCGCCGCAGTCCTCTTCGACATGGACGGCACCCTCGTCGAGTCCGAGCAGCACTGGGGCGAGGCGCTCTTCGGCCTGGCCCGCCGGCTGGGCGGCGAGCTCAGCGAGGCCGCGCGCGAGGCCACCGTCGGCACCAGCATGGCCACCTCCATGCGCATCCTGCAGGCCGACCTCGGCATCGCGCGCACGCCCGAGGAGACCGCAGCCGACATCGCCTGGGTGGAGGACGCGGTGGCCGGCCTGCTCGCCACCGAGCTGCACTGGCGGCCCGGCGCGCGGGAGCTGCTGGCCGGGGTCCGCGCCGCGGTGCTGCCCACGGCCCTGGTGACGACGACGCCGCGCCGGCTGGCCGAGCTGGTCATCGCGCAGGTCGAGGCGGCCTTCCCCGACGTGCCGCCGTTCGACCTCACCGTCTGCGGCGACGAGGTGCCCGCGCGCAAGCCCGACCCCGCGCCCTACCTGCAGGCCACCGCGGCGCTGGGCGTCGACCCGGCGGACTGCGTCGTGGTCGAGGACTCCGCGGCCGGGGTGGCGGCGGGGCTGGCCGCGGGCTGCGCCGTCCTGGGCGTGCCGTCGCTGCAGCCGCTCGCCCCGGCGCCGGGCCTGGTCCTGCGCGACACGCTCACCGGGATCGGCGTCGCCGACCTCGAGCGGCTGGTCCTCGACCGGCAGGCCGCCGCGCCGCGCGCCTGAGGGCTCAGGCCCCGACCTCCCGGCCGCGGGACACCACCAGCCGCACCCGCGGCAGCGCCGCGACGTCGGCCGTGGGGTCGCCGTCGACGAGCAGCAGGTCGGCGTCGCGGCCCGGTGCCAGCCGGCCGGTGCGGCCGGCGAGGCCGCACGCGTCCGCCGCGCCGCCGGTCGCCGTCCGCAGGGCGTCGACCACGGGCACCCCGCCGGCCACGAGCGACCGCACGGCCTCCGGCAGCAGCCCGTGCGGCTTGCCCGGGGCGATGCCGGCGTCGACGCCGCTGACCAGCCGCACGCCGGCGCGGTGCAGCCGGGCGGCCTCCTCGGCGCGCGCCTGCTCGGTCATGCCCAGCCGGTCGATGACCGCCCGGACCCGCGGTGGTGGCTCGATCCCCGGCGCCAGGCCCAGGGTCGGGCAGACGACGGTGCCCGCGCGGGCGAGCTGCCCGGCCAGCGCCGGCGGGACGCCCCAGCCGGTGGCGGTCATGCCGCTGCAGTGCTCGATGCCGTCCACCCCCGCCGTCAGCACCTGCCGGACGGCGCCGAGGGCGTGCGCGTGCGCGGTGACCGGCAGGCCGAGCCGGTGCGCCTCGTCGACCACGGCGCGCACCTCGGCCGAGGTGAACTGGCAGGCGGCCATGTCCGTGCCTGCCGTCATCGCCCCGCCGCTGGCCATCAGCTTGACCACCCCGGCGCCGCGCTCGGCGCGCTCGCGCACGGCGGCCCGCAGGGCGTCGGCGCCGGTGGCCGCCCCGCCCATCGCGGCGCAGTGGCCGCCGGGCGAGGTGATCGGCGGCCCGGAGGCGACCACGGTCGGGCCGGGGCCCGGCGCGCGCCGGACGACCGCCCAGCCGACGTCCCCGAGGTCCCGCACCGCCGTGACCCCGGCGGCCAGGTGCCGGGCGAGCGACGCGCTCACGACGGCGTCGACCTGCTCCCGGGACAGCTCGGCGAGCTGGTCGAGCGCCCGCGGCCCGGCGTCCCCGCACAGGTGCACGTGCGCGTCGACCAGCCCGGGGAGCAGCGTGGTGCCGCGCAGGTGCGTGACCGGCACGTCCGCGGGCGGCGCGGCCGAGGCCGGCTCCACCGCGAGGATGCGGCCGCCGTCGACGAGGACGAGCGCGCCGTCGCGCAGGACGCGGTCCCCGTCGAAGGCGCGGTCGGCCCGGTAGGCGCGCACGTCGGCCTCCTCGGTGCCGGGGGAGGAGCCCGATGCTGGGGCGCGGGCGCCGCCCGGTCGAGGGGACCCGGCGCGTACCGGTGGGTCAGCCGGCTCCGGTGAGCACCCGCGCGCCGGCCGCGGACACGGTGAGCGCGCGGGGGAGGGCCGCCACGCGCGCCACCCAGCCCTCGGCCAGGGCCGCCCGGAGCAGCGCCGCGCCCAGGGCCCCGCCGAGGTGGCTGCGCCGCTCGGTCCAGTCCAGGCAGGTCCTGACCAGGGGACGGCGGCCCGGGGGCTCCTCGCCGCCGCACACCTCGCCGCCGCACACCTCCGCGAACCAGCGCCGCCCGGCGGGGGTCACGATGAGCCCGTCGCGGGTGGCGAGCAGGCCGCGCCCGACCAGGCTGTCGAAGACGGTGACGCCGAGGCGCCCGGCCAGGTGGTCGTAGCAGGTGCGCGCCTCGGCCAGCCGGGCCTCGGCCCGCACCGAGCGCAGCGACGCCGGCCGCGCCCGCTCGCCGGCGAGCGCGCCGAGGTCCTCCAGCGCCGCGGCCACCTCCGGCCCGGCCAACTGCACGTACCGCGACCGGCCCTGCCGCCGCTCGGCCAGCACCCCGGCGGCCACCAGGGACGTCAGGTGCTCGCTCGCGGTGGACCGTGCGACGCCGGCGTGCCGGGCCAGCTCCGCCGCCGTCCACGCCCGGCCGTCGAGCAGCGCCAGGCACATCGACGCGCGGGTGCGGTCGGCCACCAGCCCGGCGACGCGGGCGATCGAGTCGGGGGACAGGGGCACCCGGGCATCCTGGCGCAGCCCGCCGACGGTTCGGTCCCCGCCGAACACCGCCCCGGCCAGGCTGGGCGCATGCCACCGCTGCCCTCCGCCGTCCTCGAGGACCCGCGATACCGGGTTCCCGCCGCGTCGCCCGCCGACACCGGCCTGGCCTGGCTGCGGTCGCAGGTGCCGCGCTTCTGCGACGGTCCGGAGCACACCCGGCGCCGCGGGGCGGTCGACGCGCTGCTCACCGCCGTGACCGTTATCCCCAACTTAGCCGCCGACCCGACGGTCGCCCTGCTGGAGGCCTGCGGCCTCCCGGCCGGTTGCCGGGACGACGTCGCGCTCGTGGCGGCGGCGTACCAGCCGCACGCGCCGCAGTCGCCGGACGCCGACGCCGCGCTCGAACGGCTGGTAGCCGCCTGCGGCGGGCGCGGGAGGACGACGGCGGCGCGGCTGTGCCTGCTGGTGCAGGCGCACGCGGCGATGGAGGCGCTGGTCGCGCAGCTGCGCACCGGCGCGGCCGGGCCGCCGGTGCCGGTGACGCGGCGGGTGGCGCCGGACGGGACGACGGTGGAGGTGGACCTCGCCGATGCGCCGTTCGGCCGCGGGCCGCACGCCTGCCCGGGCCGGGCGCTCGCCGAGGCGTGGGCGGAGGTGCTCGCGTGAGCTTCGCCGACCTGCACCGGGGCCCGCGGCCGCTGCTGCTGCCCAACGCCTGGGACGTCGCCTCGGCGCTGGCCCTGGTCGCCGACGGCCACCCCGCCGTCGGGACGACCAGCCTCGGCGTGGCGGCGGCCGCGGGGATCCCGGACACCTCCCGGGCGGGGCGGGCCGCCACCGTCGGCCTGGCCCGGGCGCTGGCGCGGCTGCCGGTGCCGGTCACGGTCGACCTCGCCGACGGCTTCTCCGACAATCCTGCCGAGGTCGCCGCGCTGGTGGCCGGGCTGCCGGCGGCCGGGGTGAACCTGGAGGACAGCACCGGCGGGCGCCTGGTCGACCCGGAGCGGCACGCGGCGAAGGTGGCCGCCGTCGCCGCGGCGGCGCCCGGCGTCTTCCTCAACGCGCGGGTGGACACGTACTGGCTGGAGGAGGAGGCCGACCTCGACACCACCCTCGACCGGGCACGCCGCTACGTGGCCGCCGGCGCCGACGGCGTCTTCGTGCCCGGCCCGCTGGGCGAGGCGGAGGTCGCCGCCCTGGTCGCCGAGCTGCCGGTCCCGCTCAACGTCCTGGCCGGGACCCTCCCGCTGCCGCGGCTGGCCGGGCTCGGCGTGCGCCGGGTGAGCACCGGCTCACTGCTGTTCCGGGCCGCCCTGGACGCCGCGGTCGCCGTCGCCGCCCGCCTGCGCGACGGCGAGCCCGCGCCGGCGGCCACGCCCTACGCGGAGGTGGACGCCCGCACCGCGACGCTCGGCGCGTGACCCGGCGGGATCGTCAGTCCCGCTCGACGATCGGCAGCGTCGCCCAGCCCGCCGCGGCCGCGGCCTCGGCCGGGAACGGCGGAGGAGTGCCGCCGAAGGAGGGGCACAGCGCCTGGTGGTCGCACCAGTCGCACAGCCGGGTGCGGTTGGGCCGGAAGTCGCCGGTGGCCACGGCCCGCTCGATCGCCGCCCAGATGGCCAGCAGCGTCCGCTCGAACCGGACCAGCTCGCCCTCCTCCGGGGCGTAGGTCAGCGCGTCGCCGTCGCCGAGGTAGATGAGCTTGAGCTGGCTGGCCACCACGCCGCGGGTGCGCCACAGCACCAGCGCGTAGAACTTCATCTGGAACAGCGCCTTGGACTCGAACGCCTCGCGCGGCATCGACCCGGTCTTGTAGTCGACCACCCGCAGCGCGCCGTTGCGGGCGACGTCGAGCCGGTCGACGTACCCGCGCAGCAGCAGCCCGTCGGGCAGGGTCACCTCGACGAGCTGCTCGCGGCCCTCCGGCTGGATGCGGGTCGGGTCCTCCAGGCGGAAGTAGGTCTCCACCAGCTTCCCGGCCGAGGCCAGCCACGACTCCAGCGACGGCGGCTCCTGCCCCTCCTCGGCCGCGGTGAACAGCGCCTCGACCTCCGGGTCGGCGCGCAGCTCGTCCCACGCCGGGGTCACCAGCTCGCGGGCCGCCTCGACCGTCCGCTCCGCCGGCGGCAGGTCGTAGAGCCGCTCCAGGACCGAGTGCACCAGCGTGCCCCGCACCGCCGCGGCGCTCTTCTTCTCCGGCAGCCGGTCGATGGTGCGGAAGCGGTAGAGCAGCGGGCAGGTCTTGAAGTCGGCCGCCCGGCTCGGGGACAGCGAGGGCCGGCGCGGCGCGTTCGGCGCGGGTGCGTCGACGGGGGAGGCCGGGGAAGCGGCAGCCGCGTGCACGGGCTGCCCGGTGGTCGCCGTCGTCATGCCCTCGAGGCTAGGTCGCGGTACCGACGGTTCCGAGTGCCCGCGCCGCGCGGGACCGCCCGGGCCCTCGCCTAGGGTGGCCGCCCGTGGACCCGCAGCCCGAGCCCAGCCAGACCGCCGACAGCGCCGCACCCGCGCCCGCCGTCGACCCGGTCCCCGCCGACGGCCCTCCCGCCGCCCCTGTGCCGGGCGCCTTCACCGTCGGCGACCGGGTGCAGCTCACCGACCCCAAGGGCCGGCTGCACACCGTCGTGCTCGAGCCCGGCAAGCAGTTCCACACCCACCGCGGCGCCATCGCCCACGACGACCTCATCGGCGCCCCCGAGGGCTCGGTCGTCCACTCCACCGCCAACACCGGATACCTGGCCTTCCGCCCGCTGCTGGCCGACTTCGTGCTCTCCATGCCCCGCGGCGCGCAGGTCATCTACCCCAAGGACGCCGCCCAGATCGTCGGCAGCGGCGACGTCGGGCCCGGCATGCGGGTGCTGGAGGCCGGCGCCGGCTCCGGCGCGCTCACCTGCTCGCTGCTGCGCGCCGTCGGGGAGTCCGGCAGCGTCACCAGCTACGAGCGGCGCGAGGACTTCGCCGACGTCGCCCGCGCCAACGTGGGCGCCTTCTTCGGCGGCGTGCCCGCCAACTGGGACCTGCGCCTCGGCGACCTCGCCGACCACCCCGCCGAGGAGGTGGTCGACCGCGTCGTCCTCGACATGCTCGAGCCGTGGGCGGTGCTCCCCACGGTGGCCGCGGCGCTGCGCCCGGGCGGCGTGCTCGTCGGGTACGTGGCGACCGTCACACAGCTGTCCACCTACGTCGAGGCGCTGCGGGCGCAGGGCGTGTGGACCGAGCCCTACGCCTGGGAGTCGCTGGTCCGGCCGTGGCACGCCGTGGGCCTGGCCGTGCGCCCCGAGCACCGGATGGTCGCCCACACCGCGTTCCTGGTGACGGCCCGGCGGCTGGCCGAGGGGACCGTCGCCCCCATGCGCCAGCGCCGTCCCCAGAAGTAGCGCAGCGGGCCCTCTACCGCACCGCGGACGGTCCCGCGAGGCGGCGGCAACGGGGGTGTCACGGTCCACGCGAGCCCCCGGCACGCTGTCGGTCGGCGTGTATAGATTTGCCTCCTGGCTCCCCCCGAAGTGCGGAGGTGCGCGATGGGCCCCGGTCCTGTCAGTGGTCCCGACGAGTTCCGAGCGCGGCGCGAGCGTGACGTCTCGGCCCTGCTCTCCCAGATCTCCTACCTCGAGGAGGAGATCGGTCTGCTGCGCCGCAAGGTGGCCGACAGCCCCCGGCACGTGCGCGCGCTGGAGGAGCGGATCGCCGAGGCGGAGGGCCGCGCGGCCTTCCTCTCCGAGCGCAACGACAAGCTGGCCGGCACGCTGCGCGACGCGCGCGAGCAGCTGGTCACGCTCAAGGAGGAGATCGACCGGCTCGGCCAGCCGCCGTCGGGCTACGGCGTCTTCCTCGGCCGCCACGACGACGGCACGGTCGACGTCTTCACCGGCGGGCGCAAGCTGCGCGTCTCGGTGTCCCCGGCGGTTGAGTCCGAGACCCTGCGCCCCGGCCAGGAGGTCATGCTCAACGAGGCCATGAACGTCGTCGAGGCGCTCGGCTTCGAGAAGCAGGGCGACGTCGTCATGCTCAAGGAGCTGCTCGAGCCGGTCGACGGCGTCACCCAGCGCGCGCTGGTCATCGGCCACACCGACGAGGAGCGGGTCGTCTACCTGGCCGACTCGCTGACCGACCAGCCGCTGCGGGTCGGCGACTCGCTGCTGCTGGAGTCGCGGTCGGGCTACGTCTACGAGCGGATCCCCAAGAGCGAGGTCGAGGAGCTCGTCCTCGAGGAGGTCCCCGACATCGACTACACCGACATCGGTGGGCTGGCCCGGCAGATCGAGCAGATCCGCGACGCCGTCGAGCTGCCGTTCCTGCACGCGGACCTCTTCCGCGAGTACGAGCTGCGCCCGCCCAAGGGGATCCTGCTCTACGGCCCGCCCGGGTGCGGGAAGACGCTGATCGCCAAGGCGGTCGCCAACTCGCTGGCCAAGAAGGTCGCCGCGGTCAAGGGCGAGGGCGTCAACCAGGCCAAGAGCTACTTCCTGAACATCAAGGGCCCGGAGCTGCTCAACAAGTACGTCGGCGAGACCGAGCGGCACATCCGGCTGGTGTTCCAGCGCGCCCGCGAGAAGGCCAGCGAGGGCACGCCGGTCATCGTGTTCTTCGACGAGATGGACTCGATCTTCCGCACCCGCGGGTCGGGGGTGTCCAGCGACGTCGAGTCCACGATCGTCCCGCAGCTGCTCAGCGAGATCGACGGCGTCGAGGGCCTCGAGAACGTCATCGTCATCGGCGCCTCCAACCGCGAGGACATGATCGACCCGGCGATCCTGCGGCCCGGCCGGCTCGACGTGAAGATCAAGATCGAGCGGCCCGACGCCGAGGCCGCCCGCGACATCTTCAGCAAGTACCTGCGGCCCTCGCTGCCGATCAGCGCCGACGACCTCGCCGAGAACGGCGGCAACCGCGAGGCCACCATCGCGGCGATGATCCAGCGCACCGTCGAGCGGATGTACACCGAGAGCGAGGAGAACCGCTTCCTCGAGGTGACCTACGCCAACGGTGACAAGGAGGTCCTGTACTTCAAGGACTTCAACTCCGGGGCGATGCTGCAGAACATCGTCGACCGGGCCAAGAAGATGGCGATCAAGGAGCGCCTGGAGACCGGCGTCAGCGGTCTGCGGGTCAGCCACCTCATGCAGGCCTGCGTCGACGAGTTCAAGGAGAACGAGGACCTGCCCAACACCACCAACCCCGACGACTGGGCGCGCATCTCGGGGAAGAAGGGCGAGCGGATCGTCTACATCCGCACGCTCATCAGCGGCAAGGGCAGCGAGTCCGGCCGCGCGATCGACACGGCCACCAACACCGGCCAGTACCTCTGACCCCCACCCCGGCCGCCCCGCACGCGCGGGGCGGCCGGGTGCCGGGGCGCGCGGCGCAGGTCCGGAGGAGCCACGGCATGCCGACAGCACGGGGACGCGGGCCCCGGCGTTCCCGGGCGCTCGCGGCCGTCTCCGTCGCCGTCGTCCTGTCCGGGTGCAGCACCACCGTCGGCGGCGAGGCCTACTACGCCGGTCTCGAGCAGGCCAAGCCCACCGTGCCGCCGGCCCCACTGGGCAGCACCGACCCGGCCGCCCCGCCGCTGACCGGCACCTGCTGGCTGCTCGCGGACGGTCAGGAGGAGACGCCGCTGCAGTCGCCGCAGCAGGTGGAGTGCTCCGGGGACCACGACGCCGAGACCGCCGTCGTGGGCGACAGCGGCCTGGCCGAGGGCGACCCGCGGCCCACCGAGGCCGACCTCGACGACCCCGACAGCCCGGTGAGCCGGGCGCTGGACGACCTGTGCGGCCTCGACGTCGTCCGCGAGTACCTCGGCGGCGACGACCTCGACGACCCCTACGCCTACGTCGCCGGCTACCTGCCCGACGAGGAGCAGTGGGCCGCCGGCGCCCGCTGGGCCCGGTGCGACGTCTACTACGGCTACGACGCCCCCGAGACCGCACCCCGCGTCCTGCAGGGCGCCCTCGGTGCCGGCGACGACGCGTTCCGCGCCTGCTTCGCCGGGACCGTCACCGACTACGCGGTGGTGCCGTGCTCGCAGCCGCACGAGGCCGAGCCGGTGGGCACCGAGGTCGCCCCGCTGCCCGAGGACCCGCCCTACCCCGACGAGCCGGCCCGCCGGTCCCTCGTCGACAGCTGCACCGCGCCGGCGCAGGACTACGGCGGCGGGGAGGTCCCCAACGGCTACGTCGTCGACGTGTGGGTCGACACCCCCGGCGAGTGGGCCGACGCCGCGTTCGCCCGCTGCGCGCTCGTCCCCGCCGGGGGCGGCCGGACGACGACGTCGGTGCGTCCCTGAGGCCCGGCCCGGCGCCCCGGGACCTCGGGCGCGGGACGCCTAGGCTCGGTCCCATGAGCGCGCGCCGGGTCATGGGGACCGAGGTCGAGTACGGCATATCGGTGCCCGGGCAGCCCACCGCCAACCCGACGACCCTGTCCAGCCAGGTGGTCAACGCCTGGGCGGTGGCCGACGCACCCACCCGCCGGCGGCCGCGCTGGGACTTCGAGGAGGAGTCGCCGCTGCGCGACGCCCGCGGCTTCGACCTCTCCCCGGCCAACGCCCTGGACCACACCGACCTCGACGAGGACTCGGGGATGGCCAACGTCATCCTCACCAACGGCGCGCGGCTCTACGTCGACCACGCGCACCCGGAGTACTCGACGCCGGAGGTCACCAACCCGCGCGACGTCGTCCTGTGGGACAAGGCCGGCGAGCGGGTGATGGCCGAGGCCGCCCGCCGGGCCGCCCGCATCCCCGGCACCCAGCCGATCCAGCTGTACAAGAACAACACCGACGGCAAGGGCGCCAGCTACGGCGCCCACGAGAACTACCTGATGGACCGGCGCACGCCGTTCATCGACATCATCCGCGGGCTGATCCCGTTCTTCGTCACCCGCCAGGTCTTCGCCGGCGCCGGGCGCGTGGGCATCGGCCCCGAGGGCCGCACCCAGGGCTTCCAGCTCTCCTCGCGCGCGGACTTCTTCGAGGTCGAGGTCGGCCTGGAGACGACGCTCAAGCGGCCGATCATCAACACCCGCGACGAGCCGCACGCCAATCCCGACGAGTACCGCCGGCTGCACGTGATCATCGGCGACGCCAACCTCGCCGAGCTGTCGACCTACCTCAAGGTCGGGACGACGTCGCTGGTGCTGGCGATGATCGAGGCGCGGGCGCTGACCCAGGACCTGGCGATCGAGGAGCCGGTGGCCACGCTGCAGGCGGTCAGCCACGACCCGTCGCTGACCACGCTGGTGCGGCTGCGCGACGGGCGGCGGATGACCGCGATCGACGTCCAGCGGGCCTACCTCGACCAGGCCGAGCGCTTCGTCGACCGCGGCGGCGAGGCCGACGAGCAGACCGCCGACGTGCTGCGCCGCTGGGCCGAGGTGCTCGACGACCTCGCCGCCGACCCGATGCGGCTGGCCGACCGGCTGGACTGGCCGGCCAAGCTGCGCCTGCTCGAGGGCTACCGCTCGCGCGACGGCCTGTCGTGGGGCGACTCGCGGCTGCAGCTGGTGGACCTGCAGTACTCCGACGTGCGGCCGGACAAGGGGCTCTACCACCGGCTGGTGGCGCGCGGCTCCATGCAGCGGCTGCTCACCGACGACGAGGTGACCCGCGCGATGGTCACCCCGCCGGCCGACACCCGGGCCTTCTTCCGCGGCGAGTGCCTGCGGCGCTTCCCGGCCCAGGTGGCCGCGGCGTCGTGGGACTCGGTGGTCTTCGACCTCGGCCGGGAGAACCTGGTGCGGATCCCGACGATGGAGCCGCTGCGCGGCACCCGCGACCACGTGGGGCTGCTGTTCGAGTCGACGTCGAGCGCGCAGGAGCTCGTCGACACCATCACCGGCGGCTGATGACCCCGCCGGCCGAGGTCGCCCGGGGGCTGGCCGCCTCCGTGCTCGCGCCCGCGGCCGCCGAGGTGGACCGCAGCGGGGTCCTCCCGCGGGGCCACCTCGACGCGCTGGCCGACGCCGGGCTCTACGGCGTCATAGGCCCGGCCGACGCCGGCGGCCTGGACGCCGACCTCGGCACCTTCGCCGCCGTCGTCGAGGAGCTGGCCGCCGGCGACCTCGCCACCGCGTTCGTCTGGCTGCAGCACCACGGCGTGGTCGGCCGCGCGGCGGCCACCGGCTCGGACCCCGGCCTGCTGGCCGGGCTCTGCCGCGGCCGGGTGCGGGCCGGGATCGCGCTGCAGGCGGCCACCCGTCCCGACGCCGCACCGGTGACCGTCCGGCAGGAGAGCGGGGACCTCGTGCTCGACGGCGCGGTGCCGTGGGTGACCGGCTGGGGACTGGTCGACGTGCTGCTGGTGGCCGCCCGCGACGGCGACGACGTCGTGTTCGTCCTGGTGGACGCCGTCGAGGGGCCGACGCTGGCGGTGGTCCCGCAGACGCTGGTGGCCGTGCAGGCCAGCGCCACGGTGGAGCTGCGGCTGACCGGCCACCGCGTGCCGGCCGCGCGACTGCTGGGGCGGACGCCGCTGGACGAGGTCCGCGCCGGGGACGCCGCCGGGCTGCGGCTCAACGGGTCGCTGGCGCTGGGCCTGGTCCTGCGCTGCACCCGGCTGCTCGGTCCCTCGCCCCTGGACGACGACCTGGGCGCGGCACGGGCCCGGCTCGACGCCGCAGGTCCCGGGGAGCTGCCGGACGCGCGGGCGGAGGCCGCGGCGCTCGCGCACCGGGCGGCCGGGGCGCTGGTGGTCGCCACCGGCAGCGCCGCCGTGCACGCGGGCAGCGTGGCGGAGCGGACGGCGCGCGAGGCGCTGTTCCTGCTGGTCTTCGGTTCCCGGCCGGCGATCCGGACGTCGCTCATGACGCGGCTCGGCGCGGTCGGCTGAGCCCGCCGGGTGTCGGTACCTGCGGGTAGTTTCGGCACCAGCACGCACTCGGCGCGCACCAGGGGAGGGCACATGGCCACCAGGGACACCGGCGGGCAGCAGCGGGCGACGCGGACCAAGGAGGAGACCGAGGAGGTCGAGGCCTCGGTCGACACCGAGGTCGCCGAGCGCCACAAGGAGATGTCCGAGGACGTCGACGCCATTCTGGATGAGATCGACGACGTGCTCGAGGAAAACGCCGAGGAATTTGTGCGCAGCTATGTGCAGAAGGGCGGCCAATAGACCATTCTCCCGACAGCACTTCTCGTGCATCAAACAATACCAAGTATTGTCGGGATTGTGGTGAGGAGCGACCGGTCGGGGAGTTCACCTCCGACCGGTCGCGACGGGACGGCCTGAGCTTCTACTGCCGTGTGCACGCCCGTCGCCGGCTCCTGCGCGCCAAGGACGCACGTCAAGGGCCGCCCAAGAGCAGGCACCGCCGCGAGGTTGTCGTCCCGGACGGTCACAAGTGGTGCCCGGACTGCGCCACCGTGAAGCCGATCGACGACTTCGTGCGCAACAGGAGCCAGCCGTCCGGGCGGCAGCCGTACTGCAAGCCGTGCCACAACGCCCGCGGCAAGGCGTCGAAGGACAAGATGGGTGGGTCGCGGACCTACCACCTCAAGCGGCGCTACGGGATCACGGCCGCGGAGGCCGACGCCATGCTCGCGGAGCAGGCTGGCCTCTGCGCGATCTGCGGCAAGGCGCCCGCGGAGCACGTGGATCACTGCCACACGACCGGCAGGGTCCGGGCGTTGCTGTGCTTCAACTGCAACGGCGGTCTCGGTCAGTTCAAGGACGATCCCGAGGTGCTGCGGGCGGCCGCCGAGTACGTGCTCCACCACCGTGGCCTGCAGCCCGCTGCGCCTGCCCCGTCGTCGACGGAGGACTGAGCTCTCGGATGCCACCTCAGGGCGGCGAGCATGGCCACCGCGCCGGCGAGCAGCCCTCCCGATCCTCGCCGTTGTCGTCCTCCGGCCGGCTCCGCATCCGAGCCCGCGGTGTCACACGAGCAGGACGCCGGCTGCTCCGGCCGCGACCGAGCCGACGACGGTCAGCGCGGTGATGGCGCGCGCCACCCCGTCGCGCGGCGGGCCCGCGGCGGGAGGGTCCTCGAGCGGCGCGGGGAGGTCCCAGGCCTCGCACAGGGCCCGCGGCAGCACCAGCGCACGCCGCCGGTGCCGCTCGGCGAGCAGCGCGCACACCTCCGGCAGGCCGCGCAGACCCGACCAGGGGACCACCAGGTGCCCGTCGTCGGTGACCAGCCGTACCGCCACGATCCGGCCGAGCTCCGGGTCGGAGCCGGCGGACACCGCCGTGACCCGGGCGAGGTCCACCCCGTGCTCCCCGAGCGGGGTCCGCCCGACGAGCACCGTCCCGTCCAGGCGCAGCCGCCGGGGCAGGTCGTGCCGGATGCCGGAGAACAGGCTCCATGCGGCCGGGAGCGCCACCGCGGGGCCCAGGGCCGCCGGCCACATGGCGGCGCTGTCCAGGGCCGCCCGGCCCCAGGCCGCGAACAGCCCGCACAGCACGGCCAGCAGCAGGCCCGCTCCGGCCAGGACCGCGTGGCGCCGGCCGGCCGGTACCCGTGGCACGAGCGGTGCCGTCCCCGTGCCGGTCGTGCGTCCCCCGTCGGCCATGCCAGCCCCCTCCGGTCGGTGTGCGACGGCGCACCGTAGGGCCGACGGGTCCGCCGGACCAGGCCTGCCCGCGTCCCGGGTGGGCCGACAGCCGCGCCGGTAGGGTCGACTGCGAGCGCCGCGGAGCACCCGCGGCACGTCGAGGAGCACCCCGGTGGGGCGCGGAGAGGGTGGACGGGTTGACCCAGTCGCACACCGGCCGGAGCGGCTTCCCGCCCGCCTACCTGGACCGGGTGGGCTCCTCGTTCACCGACTTCCTCGCGCAGGCGGCGCCGGACCTGCTGCCCAGCCGGCGGCCGGTGCCGAGCGTGCAGGCCGGCGACCTCACGCCGCACGGCACCACGATCGTGGCCGTCACCTACGCCGGCGGCGTCCTCATGGGTGGTGACCGGCGGGCCACCATGGGCAACCTCATCTCCAGCCGCGACATCGAGAAGGTCTACCCGGCCGACTCGTGGTCGGTGATCGGCATCGCCGGCGCCGCGGGCATCGCCATCGAGATGGTCCGGCTCTACCAGGTCGAGCTGGAGCACTACGAGAAGATCGAGGGCCTGACCCTCAGCCTCGACGGCAAGGCCAACCGCCTGGCCCAGATGATCCGCGGCAACCTCGGCGCCGCCCTGCAGGGCCTGGCGGTCGTCCCGATGTTCGCCGGCTTCGACCTCGACGCCGCCGAGGGCGCCACCCCGGGCCGGATCTTCAGCTACGACGTCACCGGTGGGAACTACGAGGAGCGCGGATACGCCGCCGTCGGCTCCGGCTCGCTGTTCGCCAAGAACTCGCTGAAGAAGACCTGGCGGTCGGGCCTGGACGCCGGCGCCGCCACGCGCACCGTCGTCGAGGCGCTCTACGACGCCGCCGACGACGACTCGGCCACCGGCGGCCCCGACCCGGTGCGGCGGCTGTACCCGATCGTGTACCGCGTCGACGCCGAGGGCGCGGTGCGCCTGACCGACGCCGAGGTGGCCGAGGTCGCCGACACGATCATCGGCGAGCGGGCCGCGGCCGAGCGCCAGGACCTCACGGAGGCCACGCAGCGGGGGAGCCGGTCATGACGATGCCGTACTACGCCTCGGCCGAGCAGGTCATGCGTGACCGCTCGGAGTACGCCCGCAAGGGCATCTCCCGCGGCCGCAGCGTCGCCGTCCTCACCTACGCCGACGGCGTGCTGTTCATCGCCGAGAACCCCAGCTCCACGCTGCACAAGGTCGGCGAGATCTACGACCGGATCGGCTTCGCCGCCGTGGGCCGCTACAGCGAGTTCGAGAGCCTGCGGGTGGCCGGCGTGCGCCTGGCCGACGTCCGCGGCTACTCCTACAACCGCCGCGACGTCACCGGCCGGGTCATCGCCAACGCCTACGCGCAGACCCTCGGCGCGATCTTCACCGAGCAGATGAAGCCCTATGAGGTCGAGCTGTGCGTGGCCGAGGTGGGGGAGACCCCGGAGCAGGACCAGCTGTACCGGCTGACCTTCGACGGGTCGGTCGTCGACGAGCCGGACTTCGTCGTCATGGGCGGGCAGGCCGACGCCGTCACCGGGCAGCTGCGGGAGAACTTCCGCACCGGCCTGTCGCTGTCGGACGCGCTGATGGTCGGCGTGCGCGCGCTGTCGGCGTCCAGCCCGGCGCTGTCGGGCAACGGCGACCGCGGCCTGCTGCCGGCCGGGCAGCTCGAGGTGGCCGTCCTGGACCGCCGGCGGCCCAAGCGGGCCTTCCGCCGGGTCGTGGGCGCGGCGCTGGGGACGCTGCTGGGCGACCGGTCGGCGGGCGGGCAGGCCCCGGAGGGGACCACGCACGCGCACACGCCGAGCGCGCCGCAGCCGGGCACCCCGGCGGGCCTGGGCGACCCGGCCGCGCCCGACACCGCCGGGGGCACCGGCGGGTCGGGGGAGGGCAGCGGCCCCCAGCCGGTCCCGGCGGACGGCGTGGGCGGCGGCACCGACGGGGGCACCGCGTCCTGATCAGCGGCGGGCCGCGGCGGGAACCGGCCTGAGTCGCATCCGGCGCCTAGGCTCGGTCCGTGGACCGACGGATCTTCGGGATCGAGACCGAGTACGGCGTCACGTGCACCTTCCGGGGGCAGCGGCGGCTGTCCCCGGACGAGGTGGCCCGCTACCTGTTCCGGCGGGTGGTCTCGTGGGGTCGCAGCTCCAACGTGTTCCTGCGCAACGGCTCCCGGCTCTACCTCGACGTCGGCAGCCACCCCGAGTACGCCACCGCCGAGTGCGACGACCTCACCGAACTCGTCGTCCACGACAAGGCCGGTGAGCGGATCCTCGAGGGCCTGCTGGTCGACGCCGAGCAGCGGCTGGCCGAGGAGGGTGTCACCGGCGACATCTACCTGTTCAAGAACAACACCGACTCGGCCGGCAACAGCTACGGCTGCCACGAGAACTACTGCGTCGGCCGGCACGGGGAGTTCAGCCGGCTGGCCGACGTCCTCATCCCGTTCCTGGTCAGCCGGCAGCTGGTCGTGGGCGCGGGCAAGGTGCTGCAGACCCCGCGCGGGGCGATCTACTGCGTCAGCCAGCGCGCCGAGCACATCTGGGAGGGCGTCTCCAGCGCCACCACCCGCTCGCGGCCGATCATCAACACCCGCGACGAGCCGCACGCCGACGCCGAGCGCTACCGGCGGCTGCACGTCATCGTCGGGGACTCGAACATGAACGAGACGACGACGCTGCTCAAGGTCGCGATCACCGACCTCGTGCTGCGGATGATCGAGGCCGGCGTCCCGATCAAGGACATGACGCTGGAGAACCCGATCCGGGCCATCCGCGAGATCAGCCACGACATCACCGGCCGCCGCAAGGTCCGCCTGGCCAACGGCCGGGAGATGAGCGCGCTGGAGATCCAGGCGGAGTACCACTCGCGCGCGGCGGAGTTCGTCGACCGCGAGGGCTTCGGCCCGGTGCACCGGCAGATGCTCGAGCTGTGGGGGCGGGTGCTCAAGGCCGTCGACAGCGGCGACCTCTCCCTGATCGACCGCGAGATCGACTGGGCCACCAAGCTCTCGCTCATCGAGCGCTACCGCGCCAAGCACGACCTGTCGCTGTCCTCGCCGCGGATCGCGCAGATGGACCTCGCCTACCACGACATCAGCCGCAAGCGCGGGCTGTACTACCTGCTCGAGCGCCGCGGCCAGGTGGAGCGGGTGGCGCACGAGCCGCAGGTCTTCGAGGCCAAGAACGTGCCCCCGCAGACCACCCGGGCCAAGCTGCGCGGCGAGTTCATCCGCAAGGCCCAGGAGAAGCGCCGCGACTTCACCGTCGACTGGGTGCACCTCAAGCTCAACGACCAGGCGCAGCGCACCGTGCTGTGCAAGGACCCGTTCAAGAGCGTCGACGAGCGCGTGGAGAAGCTCATCGCGTCCATGTAGTCCGTGCACCTCCGCGGATCTGCACGGTGCAGATCCGCGGAAGTGCCCGGTCAGGCCTCGTCGGGGAGGGGCACGCGGACGGCGGCGTAGCGGCCGGCGGCCGCGGCGGCGAGGAAGTAGGCGCGCTCCTCCGGCCAGCCGCGGCCCATCGTCGACAGGGTGACCGGCGAGAGCTGCAGCGCCTCGTCGAGGCCGTCGACGTCGACCCACACCACCCGGTTGCGCTCGGGCTGCCCGGCCAGGTCCTCCTCGACCTGCTGGCCGAGCTCCGAGCCCAGCCCGCGCGGGGCCACCAGCGTCACGCCGGCCATCGCCACCCGCCCGAACGCGGTGAGCGAGTGGTGGGAGACGCCGCGGTGCCGGGGGCGGGGGTCGGCGTCGGAGATCCGCAGCGCGCCGATCGGCTCGCCGCCGAGCACGCTGACGGCGTTGCACGCCTCGCCGGCGGCCACGCCGGAGAAGCCCCACGGCGTGCCGGTGCCCAGGTTGCCCGGTCCCTGGGTGACCACGGTGACGTCGGCGCCGAGCACGTGCCGGGCGGCCAGCAGGCCGGTGTGCAGGGTGACGGCCTCCAGGTCGCCGCCGAAGGCCTGCCCGACGGTGACGACGCCGGCCAGCGACGGCGCCAGCGTGTGCAGCGTGCGGGAGAACCCGGCGACCAGCGCGCCGCCGTCGGTCATGACGTAGGCGACCTTCAGGTCGGGGTCGGTGGCGAACAGGCCGATGAGCACGGCCGGCAGCGCCGAGTGCAGGTCGGCGACGACGACCGGCATCCCGCCGAGGTCCTCGGCCGCGGCGATGGTGTCGTGGTGCTCGGTGTCCTGCTCGTCGACGCCCTGCACGCTCACCTGCAGCGGCGTGTAGCGCGCCTTGACCAGGTGGCCGGGGCCGGTGGGGTCGGGGGGCAGCCGGTCGGGGACGGCGACGACGAGGGCGTACCCGCCGGTGCCCAGCCGCTGCGCCCACGCGGTGGTGTTGAGCAGCACCGCGTCGCCGACCTCGGGGACGCCCACCAGCGACGGGTGCGCCAGCGAGCGCACCTCGCCGTCGCCGGGCACCTCCACGGTCAGCTCCAGGGCGTCGCGCCAGCTCCTGCCGATCGCGGTCACCGTCCCGCGTCGCCAGCGGATCCGTCGCACGGTCGTTCCGTTCTCCCCCACGGGGGGAGAGTAAGGACCCCGGTGCCCCCCGCGCCTCGCCAGCTCGGTGCGGGCCCCTGCACCGGGGCCGCTCCGAGCGGCGGTCCGCGGCCCGGGACGGGTGCTCCGGCCCCGGGCTGACTAGCCTGGGGCGCGTGTCGGCGAAGCGGGCGGAGCGGCTGGTCAACCTGGTCATCGCCCTGCTCGGGACGCGCCAGTACGTGACGGCCGCCCGGATCCGCGCGATCGTCCCCGGGTACGAGCCCGACGACGGCTCCGCCCGCGCCGACGAGGCGTTCAAGCGGATGTTCGAGCGGGACAAGGCCGAGCTGCGGGAGATGGGCGTCCCGCTGGAGACCGGCCGCACCAGCGTCTTCGACACCGAGGACGGCTACCGGATCGCCCGCGCCGACTACGAGCTGCCCGAGATCACGCTGACCGGCGAGGAGGCCGCCGCCGTCGGCCTGGCGCTGCGGCTGTGGGAGTCCGCCCAGCTCGCCGGGGCCGCGCAGAGCGCGCTGGTGAAGCTGCGCGCCGCCGGGGTCGACGTCGACCCGGCCCGGGCGCCGATCTCGCCGCGGCTGGACTCCGACGAGCCGGCCTTCGAGCCCTGCTACGCCGCCGCGCGTGACCGGCGGGTGCTGCAGTTCGACTACCGCCGTCCCGACGAGGACGCCCCGGCCCGCCGCCGGGTGCAGCCCTGGGGCGTCGTCGCGTGGCACGGCCGCTGGTACCTGGTGGGCCTGGACCTCGACCGGCAGGCGCCGCGGGTGTTCCGGCTCTCCCGCGTCGTGGGCACGCCGCGGGCCAGCGGGCCCGAGCACGCCTTCGAGCCGCCGGCCGACGTCGACCTCGCCGGGCTGGTCGCCGGGGCCTTCGGCGGCCGGGGAGAGGAGCAGCTGGTGGTGGTGCGTGCCCGCCCGGGCGCCGCGGTGGGGCTGCGCCGGTGGGCGACGCCGCTGGGCGCCGGTCCCGACGGCGACGACCGGCTGCAGCTGCGCACCACCGAGCCCTGGCGGCTGGCCGACCAGCTGGCCGCCTACGGTCCCGACGTGCTCGTGGAGTCCCCGGCGTCCGTGCGCGACGCCGTCGTGGAGCGGCTCACCCGGCTCGCGGCGACGGGGGCGAACCCGTGACCAGCCCGGCCACCAACGAGCGGATGACGCGGCTGCTGTCCCTCGTCCCGTACCTCACTGCCCGGCCCGAGGGCGTGCCGCTGCCGGAGGTGGCGCGCGACTTCGGCGTCCCCGAGCGGCAGCTGCGCCGCGACCTCGAGCTGCTGTGGATGTGCGGGCTGCCCGGCTACGGCCCCGGCGACCTCATCGACCTGTCCTTCGAGGGCGACCGGGTGCGGGTCACCTTCACCGCCGGGATGGTCCGCCCGCTGCGGCTGACCACCGACGAGGCGGTCGCCCTGGTCGTCGCGCTGCGGACGCTGCTGGACCTGCCCGGCCTGGCCGAGCAGGAGGCGGTCAGCCGGGCGCTGGCCAAGGTCTCGGCCGCCGCCGGGCACGCCGCCGAGGGCGTCACCCCGGTGGCGCTGAGCGTCGACGCCCGCGAGCAGGCCCTCGCCGTCGTCCGGCAGGGGCTGGAGCGGGGACGGGCGCTGCACCTGCACTACTACGTCCCCACCCGCGACGAGCGCACCGAGCGCACCGTCGACCCGATGCGGCTGCACCTGGTCGACGGCCGCTGGTACCTGGAGGCGTGGTCCCGGGAGGTCGCCGGGGTGCGGCTGTTCCGCCTCGACCGCATCGACGACGTCCGGGTGCTCGACGAGCCGGCCGCCCCGCCGCCGCAGGCCGCCCCGCGCGACATCGAGGCCGGCGTCTACCAGCCCGCTCCGGACGCGCCCGTGGTGCGGCTGCGGCTGGCCCGCACCGCCCGCTGGGTGGCCGAGTACTACCCGGTCGAGGACGCCCGCGAGGTCGACGACCCGCCGGGCGGCCTCGCCGTGGCGCTGCGCACGCACGACCTGGCCTGGGCCCGCCGGCTGGTGGCCTCCCTGGGCGGCGCGGCGACCGTCGACGAGCCGGCGGAGCTGGCCGAGGCCGTGACCGCCGACGCGCGCGCCGCCCTCGCCCGGTACGGCGCCTAGGGTCTCCCCGTGCTGATGCTCGTCGTCTGGATCGCCGTCCCCGTCCTGTGCCTGGTCGTCCTGGGCGCCCTGGCGTACGGGCTGCTGGGGGCGTTCCAGCGGCTGGGCCGGGAGCTGGCGGCCGCCGAGCGGGACGTGCGGCCGGTCCTCGAGCAGGCGCAGGCGACCGCCGCCCGGGCGGCGGCTGTGCAGGCGGGGGCTGTGCAGGCGGGGGAGGGGCGGGCCGGCGAACGGCGGGCGGACGCGGGCTGAACGCCGCCCGCACGACCGCTCGAGGCCCCGGGGACGAACACTCCTCGGCGTAGCATCAGCCCCGCCCCCCGCGACCTGGAGGACGCATGAACCTCGGCCCGCTCGAGATCGGCCTGATCATCCTGGCCGTCCTGCTGCTGTTCGGCTACAAGAAGCTGCCCGACGCCTCGCGCTCGCTGGGCCGCTCGATGCGCATCTTCAAGGGCGAGATGAAGGGCATGAAGGACGACGACGCGCGCGCCGTGCCGCCGTCCCCGGCCTCGCCCGCCGCGCTGCAGGCCGCCGACGCCGACCGGCGCGCGCAGCTCGAGGCCGAGGCGGCCGCCGCCGAGGCGCGCGCCGCGGAGCTGCGGGCCCGCGCCGCGCAGCCCGGCGCCGCCGACGCACGCTGACACCGCCGCAGGAGCGCACCGTGAGCGGTCCGTCGCTGCGGCGCCGCCGGCGCCGGCCGCCGCGCGACCCCGAGGCGACGATGAGCCTCATCGCGCACCTCACCGAGCTGCGCAACCGGGTCGCCAAGGCCCTGCTGGCGCTGGCGCTGGGCACCGTCGCCGGCTTCCTCTGGTACGACCACGGGCTGCTGACCTTCCTGTCCGAGCCCTACTGCTCGGTGCCGCCGGAGCTGCGCTACCAGGGCGCCGAGGACTGCCAGCTCGTCGTCCTCGACGTCTTCGGCGGGGTGCTGCTGCGGCTGAAGATCGGCCTCATCGCCGGCGCGGTGCTGTCCTCGCCGTTCTGGCTGTGGCAGCTGTGGGCGTTCATCACCCCGGGGCTCAAGCGCAACGAGAAGCGCTACGCGGTCTCCTTCGTCGCCGTCTCCACGTCGCTGTTCGCCCTGGGCGCGGTCCTGGCCTACGTCACCCTCTACAAGGGCCTGGAGCTGCTGCTCTCCCTCGCCGGTGACGAGGTCGCCTTCCAGCTGACCGCGGCGGACTACCTCGGCTTCGTCGTCAGTCTGCTGGTGGCCTTCGGGCTGAGCTTCGAGCTGCCGCTGGTGGCCGTCGCGCTCAACCTCGTCGGCGTCCTGTCCCACGCGGCGCTGGCCCGCAGCCGGCGGTGGATCTTCTTCCTCACCATCGTCTTCGCCGCGTTCGTCACGCCCACCCAGGACCCGTTCACGATGCTCGCGATGGCGCTGCCGATGGTGGTGCTCTTCGAGCTGGCCATCCAGGTCGCCCGCGTCGTCGACAAGCGGCGGGCCCGCCGGGAGGCGATCGAGTCCTTCCACGACGTCCCCGACGGAGAGGCGTCCCCGCTCGACGCCCGGCCCTCCCCGCTGGACCGGGAGCCGACCGGCCCCGAGGACCTCGTGGCCGGCCCGCCGGCGGAGCGCTCCCGCCGCTGACTCAGGCCGCCGCCAGCGCCGCCAGCAGCACCTGCCGCGGCGGGGCCTGCGGCGGGCCGGCCGGCCGGCCCTCGCCGGCCTGGTCGGCGGGCGGGCGCCCGGGCCGCCACCCCTCGGCCAGCATCGCGGCCACCCGGGGGTGCACCGCGGTCAGCGCCGACGGCGGGTCGACCAGGTGCGCGTGGCGCAGCACGGCCCGGCCCACCACCGGGTCGGCGCCCGCGGCGGCCATCACCAGCCAGCCCGGCAGCGGCGTCCCGGGGCCGAACGCCGGGGGCCCGCCGCCCCACCCGGCGCCGTCGCGGGCCGCCCGCCAGGCCGCCGCGCGGGCGGCGTCGGTGCGGCAGCCGTCCTCGAACCAGTCGTGCAGCTCGCCGCGGACCCAGTCGTCGACCTGCGCGCGCCAGGACCGGGCGTCGCCGGGTGCGTCGGCCACCGCGCCGGCCAGCCGCAGCGCGTGCGCGACCGCCAGCGCCGAGCCGCGGCCGAAGTGCGGGTTGCTGGTGCTCACCGCGTCGGCGAGGGGGTGCAGGCCCAGCGGCGCGGCGTCGTCCAGTAGCCGGAAGGTGCTGCGCAGGCCGCCCATGACCATGACCGGCGAGATCGGCACGGCGCGCGCCGGATCGGTCCACAGGGCGGCCAGCGGCACCGCCCGGGTGGCCGCCTCGAAGCTGGACAGCTCCCGCAGGCAGGCGAGGTCCTCGTCGTCGGGAAGCCGGGTGAGGCAGACCGAGAACGTGCCGGCGTCGTGGGGGAAGACGAGCACCGCGTACCCGTCGCCCTCGGCCACCGAGACCACGCCGCGCTCCACGGGCCCGAACTCCGCCCCGGGCAGCAGCCGGTAGCGGCGGGAGACGTACACCTCGTCGGTGGGGACGTCGACGGTGTCGCCGGACCAGCGGCGCGACAGCCGGCCGCGCCGGCCGGTCGCGTCGACGACGAGGTCGGCGGGCAGCACCGCGCCGTCGACCAGCCGCACCCCGGCGACCGCGCCGCCGGCGGTCTCGACGTCGGCCACGGCGGCGTGCCGCAGCTCCACGCCGGGCTCGGCCTCCGCCGCGGCCTGCAGCACCCACTCCAGCGTGCTGCGCCGGCACCACAGCGCGCGCAGCCCGTCGGGGAGGTCGACCGGGGCGGCGCCGTGCGCGACCAGCGAGGCCAGCACGTCGGGCAGGCCGGCGTCGAGCTCGGCGTGCAGCCGGGCGAGGAAGGCGTGCGGCTGGTGGAACTGCGCCACGCCCCGGCGCTCCCAGGCCGCCGCCGCGTCCACCCCGGCGGGCCGTGCCGTGCCGTCGCGGTCCACGACCCGCACCCGGTGCCCCTGCCGGGCGAGGGCCAGGGCGGCGGTGAGGCCCGAGATCCCGGCACCAGCGACGACGACCTGCACGACGACCTCCCGAGGACCCGGACCTGACCAGCGCGGACGCCCGGTGGTTGCGCTGGGCACCGACTGGGTGAGCCGGCTCATGGACCCACCGGGCGACGGCGGGTGTCAACACCGTGACGGTGTGGCGACGAAGAGTGCGGCCTGAGGCGTGGCGGGCGGGCTCCGGGGCTCCGACCTGGGGCGATGGGCTCCCGCGTCGGAGGTAGGAGGCCCACCGGAGATCGTTGCCGAGCCGTAACGTGGGCCGGCCGCAGCCGCGCAGGGGAGGAGGACCGGATGGGCGTCGACGTCGCCGTCCTGGTCAGCGCCGCCGCCGGCCGCGGCCGGGCGCGCACCGTGTCGGCGACCGTCCTGGAGGCGCTGCGCCGCGGCGGGCTCACCCCCACCGTGCTGACCGCCACCACCCGCGCGGAGGCCGAGCAGGCGGCGGCCGCCGCCGTCGCCGCCGGCACCGCCGCCGTGGTCGCCGTCGGCGGGGACGGCACCGCGCACGCCGCGCTGCAGGCGGTCGCCGGGACCGGCACGCCGCTGGCCGTCGTCCCGGCCGGCACCGGCAACGACCTCGCGCTGGCCCTCCACGTGCCGCCCGAGCCGGTGGCCGCGGCGACGGCGGCGGCCACCGACCTGCGCGAGGGCGCCGTCCGCACCCTCGACGCCGGGCGCACCGGCGACCGCTGGTGGGCCACCGTGCTGTGCTGCGGCTTCGACTCCGCGGTCACCGACCGGGCCAACCGGCTGCGCTGGCCGCGCGGGCCGCGCCGCTACGACGTCGCGATCCTCGCCGAGCTGGCCCGGCTGCGGCCCCGGGAGGTCACGCTCACCCTCGACGGCGCGGCGCGGACCCTGCCGGTCACGCTGGTCGCCGTCGGCAACACCGCCTGGTACGGCGGCGGCATGCGGGTGTGCCCCGACGCCGACCCCGCCGACGGGCGCCTCGACGTCACCGTGGTCGGGCCGGTGACCCGCCGCGAGCTGGTGCGCACCCGGCCGCGGCTCACCGACGGCACGCACGTGGCGCACCCCGCCGTCACCGTGCACCGCGCCGCGCGGGTGGAGCTGGCCGGGGCGGGGCTGACCACCTACGCCGACGGCGAGCCGGTGGCCGCCCTGCCGGTGGTCGCCGAGGCGGTGCCCGGCGCGCTGCGGGTGGTGGGCTCGGCGCGTCCCGCGTGATCAGGTGACCTGATCGTGCCGCGTCCTGGCTCTACGTCGGCGGTGAGCCAGGACGCGCGGCGGTGAGCCAGGACGTGCCGAAGCGGACTCGTCACACCCCCGTGTGGACCGTTATCCCCAACTCAGGCGCCGAACGACGCGAGGGAAGGCCCGGCGACGACGAGGGGAGCGGCTCGCGCGATCGGCGGCGTCCCGCCCGCGCTGAGGACATCCCGGCGAGCGCCTAACGTGGAGCGCATGTCCAGCCCCGCCGAGCGGTACGCGGCTGCCCGGCGGCGCAGCGCGCACCCGACCCTGGCCGACTTCACGTCCGACCTCGGGTTCTCCCTCGACCCGTTCCAGGTGGAGGCCTGCGAGGCGCTCGACGAGGGCGCCGGGGTGCTGGTGTGCGCGCCCACCGGGGCCGGCAAGACCGTCGTCGGCGAGTTCGCGGTGCACAAGGCGCTGGCCGAGGGCCGCAAGGCGTTCTACACGACGCCGATCAAGGCGCTGTCCAACCAGAAGTACAACGACCTCGTCGACCGCTACGGCGCCGACCGGGTCGGCCTGCTGACCGGCGACAACGCCGTCAACGGCGACGCCCCGGTGGTGGTGATGACCACCGAGGTGCTGCGCAACATGCTCTACGCGGAGTCCCCGGCCATCGACGGTCTCGGTTACGTGGTCATGGACGAGGTGCACTACCTCGCCGACCGATTCCGCGGCGCCGTGTGGGAGGAGGTGATCATCCACCTGCCGGCGTCGGTGACCCTGGTGTCGCTGTCGGCCACGGTGAGCAACGCCGAGGAGTTCGCCGACTGGCTGGTCACCGTGCGCGGGCACACGCGGGTCGTCGTCAGCGAGGTGCGGCCGATCCCGCTGTGGCAGCACATGCTCGTCGGCAACCGGGTGTTCGACCTGTTCAGCCTGCGCCCCGCGGCGCACGCCGCCGAGCAGGGGGAGACGCCGCGGACGCTGTCCACCCGCGACCGCGGCGCCAGCGTCGTCGACCCCGAGCTGGTGCGGTTCGTGCGCGAGTACGAGCGCCGGCTGGACACCTGGGGCGGAGGCGGCGGCGGGTCGCGGCGTGACCGGGACCGCGACTGGCACAAGCCCCGCTACCGCCCGCCGGCCCGCCCGGAGGTGGTCGAGCGGCTCGACCGCGCCGGGTTGCTGCCGGCGATCACCTTCATCTTCAGCCGCAACGGCTGCGACGCCGCCGTCGCCCAGTGCCTGCAGTCGGGCCTGCGGCTGACCGACGAGTCCGAGCGCGCCGAGATCGCCCGGATCGTCGACGAGCGCACCGGCGGCCTGCCCGACGAGGACCTGCACGTCCTCGGCTTCTGGGAGTGGCGCGAGGGGCTGCTCGCCGGGATCGCCGCCCACCACGCCGGCCTGGTCCCGGCGTTCAAGGAGACCGTCGAGGAGTGCTTCGTCCGCGGCCTGGTCAAGGCCGTGTTCGCCACCGAGACCCTCGCGCTGGGCATCAACATGCCGGCGCGCACCGTGGTGCTCGAGCGGCTGGTCAAGTGGAACGGCGAGGCGCACGTCGACGTCACGCCGGGGGAGTACACGCAGCTCACCGGGCGCGCCGGGCGCCGCGGCATCGACGTCGAGGGGCACGCCGTCGTCGTCTGGGCGCCGGGCATGGACCCCTCCGTCGTCGCCGGGCTGGCCAGCACCCGCACCTATCCGCTGCGCTCGTCGTTCCGGCCCAGCTACAACATGGCCGTCAACCTGGTCGGCTCCTTCGGCCGCGCCCGCGCCCGGGAGCTGCTGGCCTCCTCCTTCGCCCAGTTCCAGGCCGACCGCTCGGTGGTGGGCCTGGCCCGGCAGGCGGCCCGCTCCGAGCGCGACGCGGAGAAGTTCGCCGCCGAGATGAGCAGCGAGGGCGGCGACGTGCTGGCCTACGCCCGGCTGCGGCGGGAGATCGCCGACCGGGAGAAGGAGCTGTCCCGCGACTCGCAGGCCAAGCGCCGCATCGAGGCCGCCGACGCGCTGGCCGCGCTGCGCCCCGGCGACGTCATCCGGGTGCCCTCGGGCCGCCGGCAGGGCCTGGCCGTCGTCCTCGACCCCGGCGTCACCGACCTGTCCGACCCGCGGCCGCTGGTGCTCACCGAGGACAAGTGGGCCGGGCGGCTGGGCAGCGTCGACTTCCCGACGCCGGTCACCGCGCTGGCCCGGGTCCGGGTGCCGAAGAACTTCAACCACCGCAGCCCGCACGCCCGCCGCGACCTCGCCTCCACGCTGCGCTCGGCACGGCTGGAGAACGACCTCGGCGCGCGGCGGGTGAAGAACCGCTCCGCGGCCGCCGACGACCCCGTGCTGCACGACCTGCGCCGCGCGGTGCGTCACCACCCGGTGCACGCGCTGCCCGACCGCGAGGAGCGGGTGCGCTTCGCCGAGCGGTACCTGCGCGCGGTCGCCGACGCCGAGGCCACCCACCGGAGGATGGCCGAGCGGACCGGTTCGCTGACCCGGCAGTTCGACCGCATCTGCGACGTCCTGGAGGAGCTGGGCTACCTGGTGCCCGAGGTGGTGCCGCTGGTCCCGGCCGACACCGAGGAGCCCACCCCCGTCGACGACATCCCGCGGGTGACCGAGGAGGGACGGCGCCTGGCGCGGATCTGGTCGGAGGCCGACCTCCTGGTCGCCGAGTGCTTGCGCGCCGGGACGTGGCGCGGGCTGGGCCCGGCGGAGCTGGCCGCGGCGGTGTCGACGCTGGTGTTCGAGGCCCGCCGGGAGATGCCCGGCCAGCCCGCGGTCCCGGCCGGGAAGGTGGCCGGCGCGATCGCCGAGATGCGTGGCATCCGGGCCCGGCTGCAGGACGTCGAGCTCGACCGCGGCCTGCCGGCCACCCGTGACCTCGACCTCGGCTTCGCCTGGGCGGCCTACCGGTGGGCCGACGGGCAGAGCCTCGACCGGGTGCTCGCCGGCGCCGAGCAGGCCGGCACCGAGCTCTCCGGCGGCGACTTCGTCCGCTGGGCGCGGCAGCTGGTCGACCTGCTCGACCAGCTGGCCAAGGTGGCCGACGAGACGGTGGCCGGGGTGGCCCGCGCCGCGGTCGGCCGGGTCCGGCGCGGCGTGGTCGCGGTCGCGGTCAGCGGCTGACCCGGCCGGGGGAACGGCTCCCGACGCGGAGGGCGACCACGGCGCGCACGGGCTGCCGGAGGCCTCCGGTGGTGCACAATCCCCCCGCTCCCGGGACGCGGTGTCCCGGGAGGACCCGTCCGGGTCGAACGGAACGAGCAGGAGCGACGATGACCAACCCACCGCAGGGTGGCCAGCCGGGGCAGTACGGGCAGCCGGGCCAGTTCGGCCAGCAGCCCGGCCAGTACGGGCAGCCGGGGCAGTACGGCCAGCCGGGTGGTGGGCAGTACGGGCAGCCGGGCCAGTTCGGCCAGCAGCCCGGCGGGTACGGCCAGCCGGGCCAGCAGCCGGGCCAGTACGGCCAGCCCGGCTACGGCCAGCAGCCGGGCCAGTTCGGGCAGCCGGGGCAGTACGGGCAGCAGCCCGGCCAGTACGGCCAGCCCGGGTACGGCCAGCAGCCGGGGCCCTACGGCCAGCCCTACGGCCAGCAGCCGCCCAAGAAGTCGCGCACGGGGCTGGTCATCGGCCTGGTGGCGCTGGCCGTCGTCGTGATCGCCGCGGCGATCATCCTGCCGATCGTGCTGGGCAAGGACGTCCTGGACCAGGCGCGGGCCGAGGACGACATCGCCACCCAGTTCGAGGAGACCTTCGGCGTGTCCGTCGACGTGACCTGCGACGACGAGATGGTCGTGGAGAACGGCGCCACCTACGAGTGCACCGGCACGACCGGCGACGGCGAGGACGTGACCCTGCAGGTCGCGATCACCGACGCCGACGCGGCGGCCTACACCTGGGAGGTCGCCTCCTAGCGGGGCGTCCCCGAGGACGGGGCCGGCCGGCGCTCACCCCAGCGCGTCGGCCGGCCACCCGAGGGCCGCGCCCAGCCGGCCCAGCGACGACCGCAGCCCGTGCGCGTCGGCCAGCGCGGCCAGCGCGTCGGCGTCGGCCGGGCGGCGGGGCAGCGCCCCCTCGACCGCCGGCATGTCGATGTCGCGCGCCACGGCGACGACCACGGGCGCGGCGTCGAGGTACTCCCCGCCGGCGTGCAGCCGCTTGAGCACCGCCGCGGTCAGCGGCGCCTTCGGCACCACGGTGCGGGCCGCGGCCGCGCGGATGCCGGCCAGGTCGCCGAACTCCGTGATCAGCGCCGCCGCCGTCTTCGCGCCGATGCCGGCGACGCCGGGCAGGCCGTCGCTGGGGTCGCCGCGCAGCACCGCGAAGTCGGCGTAGGACCGCCCGGGGATCCCGTACTTCGCCGCCACCGCCGCCTCGTCGACCACCTCGATGTCGGCGATGCCCCGGTTGGTGTAGAGCACCCGCACGCCGCGGGCGTCGTCGACGAGCTGGAAGAGGTCCCGGTCCCCGGTGACGACGTCGACCGGCCCGCGCGCCCGGGTGGCCAGCGTGCCGATGACGTCGTCGGCCTCGAAGCCCGGCGCCCCGACCCGCGTGATCCCGGCCGCGGCCAGCACGTCGACGAGCACCGGCACCTGCGGCCCCAGCTCGTCGGGCGTCTCCTCCCCGCCATCGGGGGAGAGCCGGTGCGCCTTGTACGACGGCAGCGCCTCGACGCGGAAGGCCGGGCGCCAGTCGTCGTCCCAGCAGGCCACCAGCCGGTCGGGGGAGTGGGCGGTGAGCAGCCGGGCGGTCATGTCGAGGAACCCGCGGACGGCGTTCACCGGCCGGCCGTCGGGCGAGGTCACGCTGGTCGGGACGCCGTAGAAGGCCCGGAAGTAGAGGCTCGCGGCGTCGAGCAGCATCGTCGTCACGGGCGGGGACGGTAACGGTCCGGGAAACCCCGGCGGGAGCGGTCGGTCCCCGGGGTTAGTGTCCCGGGGTGGCAAGCAGCACGGGGGCCCTCGTCAGCATCGACCGCGTGCACGCCGCGCGCAGCGTCGCCGCCGAGCTCGGCGTCGACGTCCTGGTCCTCACACCGGGTTCGGACCTGCGCTACCTGTGCGGCTACGACGCCCACGCGATGGAGCGGCTGACCGCACTCGTGGTGCCCCGGGCCGGGGAGCCGCTGCTCGTCGTCCCGCGGCTCGAGGCGCCGATGGTCGACGCGAGCCCGGCCGGCTCGCTCGGGCTGGAGTTGCTCGCCTGGGACGAGACCGACGACGCCTTCGCCGTCCTGGCGCGGGAGGTGACCGCCCGGCTGGGCGGCGCGCCGACGCGGGTCGCGGTGGGGGCGCGCACCTGGGCCGAGCACGCGCTCGGCGTGCACCGGGCGCTGCCGGGGTCGGCGCTGGAGCTGGCCACCCCGGTGCTCGACCGGCTGCGGATGGTCAAGACGCCGGCCGAGGTGGAGGAGCTCGCCCTCGCCGGTGCCGCCATCGACCGGGTGCACGCCCGGATGGGGGAGTGGCTGCGCGTGGGCCGCACCGAGGCGGAGGTGGGCGCCGACATCGCCGCGGCCATCCTCGCCGAGGGGCACGTGGGCGTGGACTTCACCATCGTCGGGTCCGGCCCCAACGGCGCCAGCCCGCACCACGAGCTCTCCGGCCGGGTGGTGGAGGCCGGCGACCTCGTCGTCGTCGACATCGGCGGGGAGACGGCCACCGGCTACCGCTCCGACTGCACCCGCACCTACGTCGTCGGCGGCGAGCCCGACGCCGAGGTGGCCGAGTGGTACGCGGTCCTGCAGGACGCGCAGGAGGCCGCCGTCGCCGCCGTCCGCCCCGGGGTGAGCGCCGAGGAGGTCGACGCCGTCGCCCGCGACCGGATCACCGCCGCCGGGTGGGGCGGGCACTTCATCCACCGCACCGGCCACGGCATCGGCCTCGACACCCACGAGGCGCCCTACATCGTCGCGGGCAACACCCTGCCCCTGGAGCCGGGCATGGCCTTCTCCGTGGAGCCGGGCATCTACCTCGCCGGGCGCTGCGGCGCGCGCATCGAGGACATCGTGGTCTGCACCGACGACGGCGTCCGCACGCTGAACGAGGGTCCCCGTGAGCTCGTCGTCCTCCCCGGCTGAGCACACCGCCGACGTCGACCGGGCGCTGCTGGCCGCCCTGGCGCGGGACGGGCGGGCCAGCTACACCGAGCTCGCCGAGCGGGTGGGCCTGTCGGTGTCGGCGGTGCACCAGCGGGTGCGCCGACTCGAGCAGCGCGGCCTGATCACCGGCTACCGGGCGACGATCGACGCCCGCCAGGTGGGCGCGGGGCTGACGGCGTTCGTGTCGATCACCCCGCTGGACCAGGCACAGGCCGACGACGCCCCCGCCAAGCTCACGCACCTCGACGCCATCGAGGCCTGCTACTCGGTGGCCGGGGTGGAGAGCTACCTGCTCAAGGTGCGGGTGGCCTCGCCGGAGGCGCTCGAGGCGCTGCTGCGCGAGATCCGCACCACCGCCAACGTGGCCACCCGCACCACCGTCGTCCTCTCGACCTTCTACGAGGACCGTCCACCCGTGTGAGCCGCGCCCGGCCCGGCAGAGTGGTGCGGTGACCGCCTGGGCCGCCGCAGCGTCCGCGTCCGCCCAGGACCTGCCCCGCGGGGCGGGCGAGCACCTGCCCGGCACGGTGCTGGCCCTGGTGGCGGCGCTGCTCTTCGGTCTCGGCTCGGTCCTCCAGCACGAGGCGGCCGCCCGCGCGGCCGCCGGCGGGCGGCTGCGGATGCGGACGCTGGTGCGCCAGCGCACCTGGCTGCTGGGGCAGGTGGCCACCACGACCGGCACCGGGGCGCAGGTGGCCGCGCTCGCGCTGGCGCCGGTGGCCCTCGTGCAGCCGCTGCTCGCCGGCGCGCTGGTCGCCGCGCTCGGGGTGCGCGCCGTCCGTGCGCGGCAGCTGCCGAGCCGAACGGAGTGGGCCGGGGCCGTGCTGACGGTGGGCGGGCTCGTCGTCTTCGTGGTGGCCGCCCGCCCGGGCCGGGGGATGCCCGACGGGCCGCCGTCCGGCTGGGCTCCCGTGGTCGCCGTCGCGCTGGTCGTGCTCGCGGTGGCGGCCACGGCGCGGCTCGGCACGGGCCCCGGTCCCGCCCTGGCCTGCGGCGTCACCGGGGGCCTGGCCGCCGGCGTGGCCGCGGTGCTGGTCTCGGCGGCACTCACCGGGCTGGAGACCGCGGGCGTGACCGGCACGCTGGTCCGTCCCGCGCTCTGGGGCGCGGTGGTGGCCTCCGTGGCGTCCCAGGTGGGCGCCCAGCAGGCCTACGGGCGCGGCTCGCTCAACTGGTCGCTGCCCGCGCTCGTGGTGTTCGACCCGCTCACCGCCGTGCCGGCAGCCCGGCTGCTGCTCGACGAGCACCTGGAGCCCGGGCGGGCGGGGGTGTGGGGCTGCGCCGCGCTCGTCGCCGTGGTCGGCGTCGTCCTGCTCACCCGCAGCGGCGGGCAGGCGCCGGAGCCGGCGGGGACCGCGGTCCGCGGCTGACCTGCGCCCGGTCCTCGTCCCGCGGACCACATGACCGTTATCCCCAACTACGCGCCGAACGCACTCGGTGGGCACGTCAGAAGTGGGGAAGAGCAGCAACGGCGGTGCGACTGGACACGGCGTCGAACACGTGTTCGCATCAGCAGCATGAGGTGGGACGCCCAGCGGCTCGACGCCGACGACGAGTCGCTGCTGCCGGGCATGCCGAGCCTGCGCGGGCTGCTGCGCAGCGTCGAGGTGCCCGAGTTCCCCGGTGTGACGATGCACGAGGTGCTGTGCCGGTCGGCGCTCAACCCGGTGCCCGAGGGCTCCCGGATGCCGTTCTCGCACACGATCAACCCCTATCGGGGTTGCCTCCACCAGTGCGTGTACTGCGTAGCCGGTGACACACGGATCCTCATGGCCGACGGCAGCCAGCGGCCGATCTCGGACCTCCGGGTGGGGGACCGCATCGTCGGCACGGAGCGCCGTGGCACCTACCGGCACTACGTGCCGACCGAGGTCCTGGCCCACTGGGGCACCGTCAAGCCCGCCCACCGCGTCACCCTGGCCGACGGCACGGAGCTCGTCGCCAGTGGCGACCACCGGTTCCTCGCCACGGGCGGATGGGCGTACGTCACGCCGTCCCCGGCCGGCCCCTCCCTGACGACCGGTGACCGATTGCTCGGATGCGGACAGTCGGGGGCGGTCCCGGTCGTGGGCGCCGCCGTCACGGGCGATGCGGCTCTCGAGGTCGCCGACCTGCAGGCGCTCGGTCTCGAGATGCCGATGTTCGACATCACCACCGGGACCGGTGACTTCGTGGCCAACGGGGTCATCAGCCACAACTGCTTCGCTCGCTCGACGCACGAGTGGCTCGACCTGGACGCCGGTCGGGACTTCGACACGCAGATCGTCGTGAAGACCAATCTCGTCGAGGTGCTGCGCCGCGAGCTGGCCAGGCCGTCGGCGAAGCGCCGGCACGTGGCGCTGGGCACGAACACCGATCCCTACCAGCGCGCCGAGGGGCGCTACCGGCTGATGCCCGGGGTCATCCGGGCGTTGGCCGACTCCGGGACGCCGTTCTCCATCCTCACCAAGGGCACGCTGGCCCGCCGCGACCTCCCGCTGCTCGCCGACGCCGCGCGGGACGTCCCGGTCGGCTTCGGCGTCTCCCTGGCCATCTGGGACGACGACCTGCACGCGAGCCTCGAGCCGGGCGTGCCCTCGCCTCGCGCCCGGCTGGACCTGGTGCGCGCGGTCACCGACGCCGGCCTGCCCTGCGGTGTCTTCCTCGCCCCGGTGCTGCCGGGCCTCACCGACCGGCAGTCCGACCTCGACGCGGCGCTCGGGGCGATCGCCGAGGCCGGCGCCACCGGCGTCACCGTGGTGCCGCTGCACCTGCGCCCCGGCGCCCGGGAGTGGTTCTCCGCCTGGCTGGCCCGCGAGCACCCCTCCCTCGTCGGGCGCTACCGGCAGCTCTACCGCGGGGGTGCCTACGTGCCGGCGGAGTACCGGGCGTGGCTCGCCGAGCGGGTCACGCCGCTGCTGCGCCGGCACGGGCTCGACGGCCGCTCCGGGGGAGCGGCACGGGGTGCCGAGGCGCCCTCGGGCGTCCCCGGCGACGACGAGGCGGCCTTCCCGGCCGGCAGCCTGCCGCCGGCCCGCGACGCCGCCACCGACCGCCCGCGGGGAGCCCGGTCGCGGAGGGCCCGGGCCGACGACGTCCCCGGCCAGCTCGCCCTCGTCTGAGGCCCCGGAAATGGTCAGGGAAGGCTGTCCTGACCATTGCGGACCGCAACCGAAATGGCCGCCCAGGCGAGGGTAGCCTTCCCTGAAACGAGACGCCATCGGGCCGCTGACCTGTTGTTGCGCAGGCAAGGCTACCCTCAGGAATGGCGGGGATTCGACACGCGGAATGGTCCTCGGCTCGTTCTCTGAGCCATTCTGCGGCACACTCTGGTCAGCCGATCCATCCGACTCCGGAGGACCAGAGATGACCACCGTCATGCCCCCCGTCAGTGAGTGCACCGTCAGCGGCTGCTCCTACAACGACCACGACCACGGCTGTCACGCTTTCGCGATCACCGTGAGCGGTCACGACGGCAGCGCGGACTGCGGCACCTTCATCCCCCTGACCGTCCGCGGCGGGCTGCCGCGGGCCGAGGCCCAGGTCGGTGCCTGCCAGCGCACCGACTGCCGGCACAACGACGCCCTCGAGTGCCGTGCCGACGGCATCCGGGTGGGCCTCGACCACGACACCGCCCACTGCCTGACCTTCTCTCCCGCCTGACGCTCCACCGCACCTCTACGCACGGCCCGGGCACCCGCCCGGGCCGTCGTGCTGTGCGGGGGAGGGGAGGGGCTCAGGCCGGCGGTGCGGCCGCGGCCCTGTTCGCCCGGGTCGCCCGCTCGGCGCGGACGGCGCCGCGGGCGGCCACCGGCTCGGCGCCGGCGGCGAGGGCCAGCCGGCGGTAGGAGTCGTAGGACAACGTCTCGTAGACGGCGGCCAGCGCCTCGGCCCGCGCGCGGCGTGCGCCCGCCGTCGTGGCCCGCAGGTACAGCGCCGTCCGCACCGCGTGCTTGGTGAACGTCACCTGCAGCGCCTGGCTGGACAGCCGCCCGCCCACGTGTGAGGTGTAGCCCGGACCGCGACGCAGCGCGGGCAGCACCCACGGGCTGTCGGCCAGGGCGGGGAAGCGGTTGCGCACCGCCTCCCAGGCGTGCCACGCGGTCAGCGCCCCGGGCACCGACCACTCGCCGTCGTCGGTGGTGACGACCAGGCGCCTGGCCGTGGCGTGCACCTGCTCGCGGCGCAGGTCCCGGAAGCTGCCCACGGGCGCCGGCCAGCGCAGCGCGATCGCGCACCAGACGACCGTGCGCAGGTGCTCGGGGTCCTCGCTGCGGACCTCGGTGAGCGGCCGCAGGTCCAGCGTCCGCGGGTCGGGCTCGGGCGTCGGGGGCGTGGGCAGGGGGACGCCGCCGTAGCGGGCGACCTTGCTGTAGAGGGTGACGGTGGCCGGCTTCCAGCCCCGGGCCGCGGCGACGTCGTCCATCCCGCCCTCGGCGAGCTCCTCGGGACCGAGGCCGAGCTCCAGGGCGGCGTCGACGAGCCGGCGCCACTGCACGGCGTAGCCCTCGGGTGCCGCGAGCCTGGCCCATGCGCGCGCCGCGGGCAGTGCCGGCATCGCCGGCAGCGGTCCCTGCCACCCCTTCGCCATGACGGTACCTTACCCGTTATCCCCAACTAACCGTCAATTTTTCACGACCAAGAACAACACCCGACAACGACGCCACGGGGGGCTCCCTCCGTGGGTCAGAGGAGGTCGAGGGCGTCGAGCAGCCCGGATCCGCCGTCCGCGGAGGCGCCGAGGTCGGGGAGCCCGGCCAGGGCCGTCCCGATGCCGGCCGCGGACGCGGCGGCGCCCGCAGCCGGCCGGCCGCCGGGGGAGACCGGCACCCGCGGCCGGCCGGTGACCGCCATGCCCGCCGTCACCAGCACCAGGAGGACGCCGATCCCCGCGACCACCCAGCCGCCCGCGGCCTGGTCGGGCCGCTGGTCGGCCAGGTACCAGCCCAGGAACACGGCGAGACCGCCGACGGGCAGGAGGGCGATGCCGAGGATGCGGCCGAGCGTCACGGGGTCCTCCTGGGGGTGCGGGCGCGGATGGGTACCACGCCCGCGGGCCCGCGGGGGAGGGGTCGCGGCCTGCTAGGTCCCGTCGGCGAGTACCAGGCGTGCGCGGATGTCGGGCTTGAGCACCTTGCCGACCTTCGAGCGGGGGAGGTCGGGCCAGACGAGCACCTCCTTGGGCGCCTTGACGCCGCCGACGCGCGCGCGGGCGAAGGCCCGGACGTCGGCGGGATCGAGCGCCGCGCCGACACGGGCCTGCACGACGGCGACCACCCGCTCGCCCCACTTCTCGTCGGGCAGCCCGACGACGGCGCAGTCCTGGACGCCGGGATGGGCCATCAGCGCCTGCTCGACCTCGGCGGAGTACACGTTGAAGCCGCCGCTGATGATCATGTCCTTCGCGCGGTCGACGAGGTACAGCCAGCCCTCCTCGTCGAGGTAGCCGACGTCGCCGGTGTGGTGCCAGCCGAAGCGGCTCGACTCGGCGGTGGCCGCGGGGGCGCGGTGGTAGCCGTCCATCACCAGCGACCCGCGGACGACGATCTCCCCGCGCTCGCCGGCCGGGAGCAGCCGCCCCTCGTCGTCCATGACGGCCACGGTGGTCAGCGGGGTCGGCCGGCCGGCGGAGGAGAACCGCTCGCGCGCCGGGGTGCCGTCGGGGTGCAGGTGCTCGGCCGGCGACATCGTCGAGATCATCATCGGCGCCTCCGACTGCCCGAACAGCTGCCCGAGCACGGGGCCGATGCGCCGGATGGCCTCCTCGAGGCGGTGCGGGGACATGGGCGCGGCGCCGTACCAGAGGCACTGCAGCGAGGACAGGTCCGTGCCCTCGAGGTCGGGGTGGTCCAGGAGCATGTAGACCAGCGTCGGCGGCAGGAAGGCGTGGGTGACCCGGTGGCGTTGCGTCAGCGCCAGGAACTCCCCGAGGTCGGGCGCGGGCATGACGACGATCTCGCCGCCGAGGGCCATCACCGGGAAGCACAGGACGCCGGCGGCGTGGGTGAGCGGGGCGAGCGCCAGGTAGGTGGGCCGCCCGTCGAACGGGTAGCTCATCAGCGTCAGCGCCGACATGGTCTCGACGTTGCGGTCGGTGAGCCGGACGCCCTTGGGCCGGCCGGTGGTGCCGCCGGTGCCGACCAGCATCACCAGGCCGCCGGGCGGTTCGGCGTCCGCGGCCCAGGTGTCGTCGCCGTCGGGGGCGCCCTCGAGCCAGTCGGCCAGGGACGGGTCGTCGCGGTCGCCCTCGCCGTCGAGGCAGACCAGCGTGGCCAGCCGCGGCAGGGAGTCGCGGATCGCGGCCACGAGCGGCGCGTAGGAGCGCTGGTAGAGCAGCGCGGTGCACCCGAACAGGTCGAGCAGCTCGCGGTTCTCCCCGGCCTCGTTGCGCGGGTTGACCGGGCACCACACCGCGCCGGCCCGGGCGATGCCGAACACGGAGGCGAAGGCGGTGGGGTCGTTGCCCGACAGCACCGCCACCGGGTCGCCCGGCAGGACGCCGGAGCGCGCGAGCGCCCCGGCGACCCGCCGGCTGTGCCGCTGTACCTCGGCGTAGGTCATCGTGCGGTCCCCGCAGGTCAGGCACGCGGCGTCCGGGCCGATCGAGGCCCCCTTGTCGAGGTACGCGGTGAGGCTCATCGGTGCTCGGTCACCACCGGGTCGAGCACGAGGCCGAACTGGCGCAGCACCCCGAGCAGTTGCCGGTGCCCGAAGGCCTGGCAGCCGGAGGCCAGCCCGGTGCGCAGCGGCGGCTGCTGCAGCAGCGACATGGCCGCCCACGCCTGCAGCAGCCCGGTCTGCTTGTAGTTCGAGTTGCCGTGGATGACGACGTGCTTGCGGCCCAGCGGGCCCGAGGCGTGCACCGAGTCCACCGAGGTGTTCAGTCGCGGGTTCTCCCGGGGCGGCATGCCCGAGGACCACGCCGCGGCGATCTCGGCCAGCTTGTCGTCCCACTGCTCGCGCGGCAGCGTCTTGATGTCGCTCTCCACCATCGCGGTGGTCGCCACGACGGCCTCCATCACCGGGCGGTTCATCACCCCGCCGGCCACCTTGACGCTGGACACCCGCGGATCGTCCTTGAACCACACCGGGTGCGCGGTGCCGCCCCACGGCACGGCCAGGCCGAGCTCGTGCTGCCCGGGGACGACGACGTCCCACTTCGCCAGGGGGTCGACCTTCACGTACTGGTTCTCGGCCAGGTGGAACCACTCCGCCTTGAGGATGGTGAAGATCGTCTCGGTGGAGGCGGCGGTCGGGAACCCCTTCCACAGGACCAGGACGTCGAGGGTGTCCAGGCCGGGGGTCTCCAGCGCGATGTTGGCCGCGATCTCCCCGGTCGTGTACATCTGCGCGATGCCGGGGGCCAGCAGCAGCCCCTTCTCGGCGAACGCCGTCCCGAAGCGCTGCTGGGCGTCGAGGACCCAGTCCTGCTCGCCGGTGGTGTCCAGGTAGTGGGCGCCGGTGGCCAGGCACGCCTCGGCCACCTCGGGCCCGTACTTGATGAAGGGCCCGACGGTGTTGCACACGACGCTCGCGCCGGTGAACAGGTCGGTGAGCGCCTCGACGGTGTGCTCGACCTCGACGACGTCGTGGTCGGCGGTCTCGATGCCGGGGATCCTCCCGACGACGTCCTGCACGCGGTCCTTGTCCCGGCCGGCGGCGACGAAGGGGACGTTGAGCTCGCGCAGGTACTCGCAGATCAGCCGGCCGGTGTAGCCGGAGGCGCCGTAGACGACGACGGGCTTGGTGCTCATGGCGGGTCTCCTCGTGGGGATGGGGGTCAGGAGCCCATGCCGCCGTCGACGGCGAGCCCGGTGCCGTTGACGAAGCGGGCGGCGTCGGAGGCGAGGAAGACGACGGCGTCGGCCATGTCGGCCACCTCGCCGAGCCGTCCGGAGGGGGTCTGGGCCACGACGGCCTCGACGGCGGCCTGGGGGTCGTCGAACAGGCCGATCTCGGCGCAGTCGACGGCGAGCTGCATGCCCATCGCGGTGGGCACCAGGCCGGGGTAGACGCAGTTGACGCGGACGCCGTAGCCGAGCTTCCCGGCCTCGGCGGCCGCGATGCGGGTCATCCGGTCGACGGCGGACTTGGTGGCGGAGTAGCCGGCGATCCCCGGGAAGGCGATGGTCGCCGCCACCGAGGAGACGTTGACGATCGAGCCGCCGGTGCCCGCCGCGCCGCCGGGGCGCATCGCGCGCAGCCCGTGCTTGAGGCCCAGGGCGGTGCCGACGACGTTGACGTCGAGCATGCGGCGCAGGTCGGCCGGGTCGATCTCGGTGACCAGGGCGGTGATCTCCACCCCGGCGTTGTTGACCAGGACGTCGAGCCCGCCGAGCTGCTCCACCGTGGCGGCGACCGCAGCCTCCCAGCCGGCCTCGTCGGTGACGTCGAGGTGCACCGCGCCGGCGGTCACGCCCTCCTTGGCGAGGACCCGGGCGGTCTCGGCGGCCTCCTCGTCGAGGACGTCGGCGACGACCACCGAGGCGCCGGCGCGGGCCAGGGCCTGGGCCATGCCCTGGCCGAGGCCGCGGGCACCTCCGGTGACCAGCGCCTTGCGGCCGTGCAGTGCGGGGACCGTCATGGGTCTCTCCTCGTCGTCGAGGCGTCCGGGGGCGCAGGGCTGGGCCGCCGGTGTGACGCGGGTCATGCTCGACCCGTCTCTGGACGACCGTCAAGACTTTCCTGGACACTCGTCAAGACAGCGGTCGCGCGGCTACGCTCCGTCCGGGCGCAGGACCGCTGCCCGCCCCCTGCACCGGAGGAGAGCCGTGGGTCCCGCAGTCGAGGGGCGCGCCGTGGACAAGGTGGCCCAGCGCCGCAGCGAGCTCGCCGCGGCCGCGCTGGAGACGCTCGCCGAGCTCGGCTACGCCCGCACCGGCCTGCGCGACATCGCCGCCCGCTCGGAGTTCTCCCACGGGGTCCTGCACTACTACTTCCGCGACAAGGTGGAGCTGATCACCCACTGCGTGCGCGAGTACAAGGCGCGCTGCGCGACCCGCTACGACGAGGCGGTGGCCACGGCGCGCACCGCCGAGGAGCTGGTCGCGGGATTCCTGCGGGAGCAGACCGCGACCCTCACCGGCGAGCCGCAGATGCACCGGCTCTGGTACGACCTGCGCAACCAGTCGATGTTCGAGCCCGCCTTCCGCGCCGACGTCGCCGAGATCGACCTGCTGCTCGAGCGGATGGTGTGGCGGGTGGTCAGCCGCTACGCCGAGCTGTCCGGCACCCGCCCGCGGGCGTCCTCGGCGGCCTTCTACGCCGTCCTCGACGGGCTCTTCCAGCAGGCCCTGCTGCGCCAGCTCGCCGGGGACCCGCAGGCGGCGCCGTCGCTGCGGGCGGCCGTGCAGGAGGTCCTGCCGCAGCTCGTGCACTGACCCGTCCTGCGGTCCCCGGGAACGGCGGTGAACGATGTGCCGGTGCGCACGGTCGGGGTCGAGGAGGAGCTGCTCGTCGTCGACCCGTCGGGGACGCCGGTGCCACGGGGCCCGGAGGCCCTGGCGGTAGCCGCCCGGCGCGGGGAGGGCGAGACCCCGGAGCAGCACGAGCGGGCCGGCGACGGGGGAGGGGAGTCCCCCGGGCACCTGGTGCCCGAGCTCAAGCAGGAGCAGCTCGAGCTCGGCACGCGGGTGTGCACCGACCTGGCCGAGGTGACCGGCGAGCTGCGGTACTGGCGCGGGCGGGCCGACGCCGCCGCCCGCGCCGTGGGGGCCCGGGTGGCGGCGCTGGCCACCTCGCCGGTCGCGGTGCAGCCGGAGACGACGCCCGGTGAGCGCTACGGCGACATGACCGACACCTTCGGGCTCATCGCCCGCGACCAGCTGACCTGCGGGTGTCACGTGCACGTCTCGGTGGCCGACGACGAGGAGGGCGTGGCCGTCCTCGACCGGATCCGCGTGTGGCTGCCGGTGCTCACCGCGCTGACCGCGAACTCGCCGTTCTGGCTGGGCGCGGACTCCGGGTACGCCAGCTTCCGGTCGCAGGCGTGGAACCGCTGGCCCTCCTCGGGCGCCACCGAGACCTTCGGCGACGCCGCCACCTACCACCGCGTGGTCGCCGACCTCGTCGCCACGGGCACGATCGTCGACGCCGGGATGGTCTACTTCGACGCCCGGCTCTCGCGGACCTGGCCGACGGTCGAAGTGCGCATCGCCGACGTCGCGCTGCGGGTGGAGGACGCCGTCACCCACGCCGGGCTGGCCCGCGGCCTGGTGGAGACCGCCGCCCGCGAGTGGCGCGAGGGCGTCCCGGCGCCGCAGGTGCGCAGCGAGCTGCTGCGGGTGGCCGCCTGGCGGGCCGGCCGCTCGGGGACCACCGGCGACCTGGTGCACCCGCGGACGGGCCGCCCCGCCCCGGCCGCCGACGTCGTCGCGGCGCTGCTGGAGCACGTGGGACCGGCCCTGGAGGCCACCGGCGACCGGCGGCGGGTTGCCGACGGCGTGGCGGCGGTCCTGGACCGCGGGACCGGCGCGGACCTGCAGCGGCGGGTGCACCGCGAGACCGGGGACCTGACCGCGGTGGTGCGCGCGGCCGTGCACCTCACGGCCGGGGATCTCACGACGATCGGGGAGTGACCACACAGGACGTCCCCAGGAGAGCCGGATATCGTCCCGTCATGTACACCGCCAGCTGGCACGACGTGGTGCGGCGCGACCTGTTCGGACGGCGGCCGGGCCGCGGGGACGGGCCCTACCGGCTGGTCATCCGGGTCGCGCTGGTGGTCTTCCGGCTGCTGCGCCTGCGGTTCGACGTCCGCGGCTCCGAGCACGTGCCGACCTCCGGCGGCGCGGTGATCTGCAGCAACCACGTCAGCTACCTGGACTTCACCTTCCTGGGCCTGGGCGCGCTGCCCCGGCACCGCCTGGTGCGGTTCATGGCCAAGGCCTCCGTGTTCGGCCACTGGTTCGCCGGGCCGTTCATGCGGGCCATGAAGCACATCCCGGTCGACCGCAAGGCCGGCGCGGCCGCCTTCGACGCCGCCGTCCGGGCCCTGAAGGACGGCGAGCTGGTCGGCGTCTTCCCCGAGGCGACGATCAGCCAGTCCTTCACCGTCAAGGACCTCAAGGCCGGCGCGGCCCGCATGGCCTTCAATGCCGGCGTGCCGATCATCCCGGCCGCGGTGTGGGGCGGGCACCGGGTGGCCACCAAGAAGCACCCCGTGGACCTCACCCGCGGCCGCGCGGTGACCGTGCTCCTCGGCGAGCCCATCACCCCCGCGCCCGGCGAGACGCCCGCGGAGCTGCTGGCCCGCACCCGTGAGGCCATGGTGGCGCTCCTCGACGAGGCCCAGCGCAGCTATCCGCAGCAGCCCGAGGGCCCCGACGACCTGTGGTGGGTCCCCCGGCACCTCGGCGGCACCGCACCCACGCTGGAGGAGGCCGCCCGGCGCGACCGCGACGACGCCAACGGCACCCGGGTCAAGCCGCGGACCTCCCGCCGCGCCCGCCTGCGCGCCCTGACCCGCCGCCGCGATGCCGCCTGACGCTCGGCTACTCCACCACAACCGGCGCCATCAGCCGGAAGACCTCCAGCTCGACGTCGTACCAGCGGCGCAGCCGCCCCAGCGACGCCATGCCCAGGCGCCGGCAGACCGCCAGGGACGCCTCGTTGCCGGGCCGCACGACGGCGTAGACCTCCGGCAGCCCGGCGCCGAAGGCGTGCGCGACCACCGCGCGCGCCGCCTCGGTGGCGTAGCCGCGGCCCCAGCAGTCCGGGTGCAGGTGCCAGCCCACCTCGACCTCCCCGACGCCGCCGGGCAGCGGCTTGAGCAGCACCGTGCCGGCGACCACCGGCGCGGACCCCGCGGGGCTCTCGTCGCGGACCTCGATCGCCCAGGTGCCGTGCAGGGGGTCGGCGCGGCGGATCTGCGCCCAGCGGCAGACCAGCTCGACCGGGCCCACCGAGGGGGTGCCGCCCAGCCAGCGGGTGACCTCCTCGCGGCAGTAGATGTCGGTCAGCCGGGCGAGGTCGTCGCGGCGGGTGGTCCACGGGCGCAGCCGCAGCCGGTCGGTGAGCAGTTCCCCGTCCGGCACCGCGGCTGCCTACCCGGCACGCCCCGCGCTATCCCCGGCACCCGTCCCCGGACCCGCCGCCGGAGCGGTCCGGGCGCGCCGTCATGCTCGGCGCCGTGACCCCGCCCCCCGACGCGCCGCCCGACCTGCTGCTCACCGACGTGACCGTCGGCGACCGTCCCGGCCGGGCCGTGCACGTCGCCGGCGGGCGGATCGCCTGGGTGGGCGCCGCCGCCGACGCGCCCCCGGCCGGGCAGGTGCTCGCGGGGGAGGGCGCGCTGCTCACGCCGGCGTTCGTGGACGCGCACGTGCACGCCACGGCGACCGGCCTGGCGCTCACCGGTCTCGACCTCCACTCGAGGTCGAGCCTCGGGGAGGCCGTGGCGGCGGTCGCGCAGGCGGTGCGCACCGCACCGCCGGGCATCGTGCTCGGCACCGGGTGGGACGAGACCGGCTGGCCCGAGGGCCGCGGGCTGACCCGCGCCGACCTCGACGCCGTCGTCGGGGACCGCCCGGCCTACCTCGCCCGGGTCGACGTCCACTCCGCCACCGTCTCCACGGCGCTGCTCGACCTCGTGCCCGGCATCCGCGACCTGCCCGGCTTCCTCCCCGACGGGCAGCTGCGCCTCGACGCCCACCACGCCGCCCGCCAGGCCGCCTACGGAGCCGTGACGGCCCAGCAGCGCGCCGCCGCGCAGGCCGCCACGCTCGCCGAGGCGGCCCGGCTGGGCATCGGCAGCCTGCACGAGATGGCCGGCCCCGAGGTGTCCAGCGCCGAGGACCTGCGCGCGCTGCTGGCCCTCGCCGGGGAGCGTCCCGGACCGCGGGTCACCGGCTACTGGGGGGAGCTGGCCGAGCGCGGCGGGCTGGACCTGGTGCGCGAGCTCGGCCTGGCCGGCGCCGGGGGCGACCTGTTCTGCGACGGCGCGTTCGGCTCGCACACCGCGGCGCTGAGCGCTCCCTACCGCGACCGCCCCGGGACCGCGGGCGCGCTGCGCTTCGCGACCGGGCAGCTGGTCGAGCACGTGCGCGCGTGCACCGTCGCCGGGGTGCAGGCCGGCTTCCACTGCATCGGCGACGCCGCCGTCGGCCAGGTCCTCGACGCCGTCGGCGCGGTGGTCGAGGAGCTGGGCCCGGCGGCGGTGCGCGCCTGCCGGCACCGGCTCGAGCACGTGGAGATGGCCGCGCCGGAGGCGGTGGAGCGCATGCGGGCGTGGGGGATGGTCGCCAGCGTGCAGCCGGCCTTCGACGCCGCATGGGGCGGACCGTCGGGGATGTACGCCGAGCGCCTGGGCGCCGACCGGGCCGCGGCGTGCAACCCCTTCGCCGACCTCGCCGACGCCGGCGTCGCCCTCGCGCTGGGCAGCGACGCCCCGGTGACGCCCATGGACCCCTGGGGCGGCGTGCACGCGGCGGTCGACCACCGCACCCCGGGCGCCGGCCTGCGCCCGTTCGACGCCTTCGACGCGGCCACCCACGGCGGCTGGCACGCCGTCCGCGCCGAGACCGCGGCCGGCCCGCTCGCGCCCGGCGCGCCCGCCGACCTGGCGCTGTGGGGCACCGACGCCACCCTCTCGGCCGTCCTCGACCACCGCCTGCGGCCCGCCTGCCGCCGGCTCGTCGTCGCCGGGGCCCCGCTGCAGCCGCTGTAACCACCCGGTCCGGTGACCGCACACCCGGGGGCACCGCGCAGGTCGCGCCGGAGGACGCGCACCGCGGGGTGGGATGCTGGTCGACGGGCCACGACCGTGGCCGTGCCGCGGGCGCCGCCCGCGGACAGTCCTCGCGGGGAGGTCGGGAGTGCCGCCAGCAGCCGTGACCGAGGCGGTCGCCACCGGCTCCGGCGGTTCCGCGCGCGGCGGACGCCGCCGCCTCCCGTGGCGCACCCTGCTGGCCGCCGCCGGTGGCCTCGCGCTGCTGCTCGCCTTCCCGGGGTACTCCCTCCCGCCGCTGGCCGTGCTGGGCCCCGCGGCGCTCGCGCTGGCCGTCCACGGCCGCCGCGCCCGCTCCGGGGCGTGGCTGGGCCTGGTCCTCGGCCTGGCGTTCTTCGTGCCGCTGCTGTCGTGGAGCGGCATCTACGTCGGCTCCTTCCCGTGGCTGGCGCTCGCGGTCTCCCAGGCGCTGTTCGTGGCGCTGCTGGGGGCGGCGACGGCGGCGGTCTCCCGCTCCCGGCTGTGGCCGCTGTGGACCGCGGCGCTGTGGGTGGCCCAGGAGGCCCTGCGCGGCCGCGTCCCCTTCGGCGGGTTCCCCTGGGGCCGGCTGGGGCTGAGCCAGACCGACGGGCCCTTCCTCTCCCTCGCCGCCTACGGCGGGGTGCCGCTGGTCTCCTTCGCCGTCGCGCTCACCGGCACCCTGCTGGCCGCCGCCGTCCTGGCGCTGGTCCGGGCCCGGCGCGCCGCCGGGCGGGCGACGGCGACCCGCGGGCCGGCGCTGCGGACGGCGGCCGCCGCGCTGGCCGCCGCCCTCGCCGTCCCCCTGCTCGGCGCGCTCGCCTGGCTGCCCCTGCCCGGTCCCTCCCTCACCGAGGGCGGCCCCACCCGGACCGTCGCGGTCGTCCAGGGCGACGTCCCCGAGCCCGGCCTGGACTTCAACGCCCGCCGCCGCGCTGTCCTGGACAACCACGTGCAGCAGACGCTCGACCTCGCCGCGGCCGTGCAGGCCGGTGACGAGGCGCAGCCCGACCTCGTGGTGTGGCCGGAGAACAGCTCCGACATCGACCCCTACCTCAACGCCGACGCCGCCCGGCAGATCAGCCGGGCCGCCGAGGCCGTCGGCGCGCCGATCCTGGTCGGCGCGGTCGTCGAGGGACCGGGCCGGTTCATCAGCAACACCGGCATCGTCTGGGACCCCGACACCGGGCCCGGCGACACCTACGTCAAGCGGCACCCGGTCCCGCTCGCCGAGTACGTGCCCGCGCGGGACTTCTTCCGCCTCTTCAGCGACAAGGTCGACCTGGTCCGCCGCGACTTCGTGCACGGCACCGAGGTCGGCGTCCTGGAGATGGGCGGCGCGCGGGTCGGGGACGTCATCTGCTTCGAGGTGGTCTACGACTCCCTGGTGGCCGACACCGTGGAGGCCGGCGCGGGCATGCTCGTCGTCCAGACCAACAACGCCACCTTCGGCTACACCGACGAGAGCGAGCAGCAGCTGGCGGCCAGCCGGCTGCGCGCGGTCGAGTTCGGCCGCACCGTCCTCGTCGCGGCCACCAGCGGCATCTCCGCCGTGGTCGCCCCCGACGGGTCGCTGGCCCGCCGCTCGGAGCTGTTCACCCCCGCGGTCTTCGTCGAGGACGTCGCCCAGCGCGACTCCACCACCGTCGCCGAGCGGCTGGGCGCCGCGCCGGAGTGGGTGCTGACGGCGCTGGGCGCGGGCGCCGTGCTCGCCGTCGCCGTCCCCGCCGCGCGCCGCCGCCGGGCCGCCGCGTGAGCGCGCCGCGGGTCCTCGTCGTCATCCCCACCTACGACGAGGTGGACAACCTCGAGCCGGTCCTCGGCCGGCTGCACGCCGCCGTCCCCGGCGCGCACGCCCTCGTCGTCGACGACGGCTCGCCCGACGGCACCGGGGAGCTGGCCGAGGAGCTCGCCGCGCGGGACGCGCGGGTGCACGTGCTGCGGCGCACCGAGAAGGCCGGACTGGGGCCGGCCTACGTCGCGGGCTTCCGGTGGGGCCGCGAGCGCGGCTACGACGTGCTGGTCGAGATGGACGCCGACGGCTCCCACCACCCCGAGCAGCTGCCGGCGCTGCTGGCCGCCCTCGACGACGCCGACCTGGCGCTGGGCTCGCGCTACGTCCCGGGCGGGAGCGTGGAGGACTGGCCGCGCCGGCGGCTACTGCTGTCGCGGCTGGGCAACGTCTACACCCGTCGCGTCCTGCGGCTGCCGCTGGCCGACGCCACCGGCGGCTTCCGCGCCGTCCGCGGCGAGCTGGTGGACCGGCTGCCCTTCGACCGGGTGGCCAGCCAGGGCTACTGCTTCCAGGTCGACTGGGCCTGGCGGGCCTGGCGGGAGGGCGCCCGCGTGGTGGAGGTGCCGATCACCTTCAGCGAACGGAAGTCCGGCAGGAGCAAGATGACGTCCTCGATCGTTGTAGAGGCGTTGGCACGGGTCACCGGATGGGGCCTGCAGGACCGGCTGGCCGATCGCCTGCCGGGCCGGGTCCCTCCGCCCGTGCCGGGACGGGTCCGCGACGGCGGGCGGTCCAGCGAGGTCCGGTAGGCGGACCCGGACCGCCCGCGTGGCCGGACCGAGGAGTGCCGTGGCATCCCGGGTACGCGTGCTGGCAGGGCTGTGGGCCCTCGCCGAGATCGTCGTCTTCGCGCTCGTCGCCGCCTGGATCGGCGTGGGCTGGACGCTGCTGGCCGCGCTGGCCACCACCGTCCTGGGCTGGACGCTCGTGGCCCGCCAGATGAGGGACGTCACCGCCCCCCTCCGCGCGCAGGCCCGCGGCGGGACCCTGCAGCGGAGCCGGGCGGCGACCGACGCCGGGCTGGTCGCCGCCGGCGGCGTGCTCATGGTGCTGCCGGGGTTCCTCGGCGACGTCGTCGGGCTGCTGTGCCTGCTGCCGCCCACCCGGCCCCTGGTGCGCGCCGCCGTCGGCCGCGGGCTGGCCGCCAAGCTGGGCGTCGCCGGGCCGGTGCGGGTGCGCAGCACCCGGGTGGAGACGTTCCCGCGCCCCGAGGGCCCGGTACGGGTCATCGAGGGAGAGGTGGCGGGAGAGAGCCACCTGATCCGCTAGAGCTCCTCTAAGCCTGTTCGCGGGGGAGGACCCGGAACCGCAGGCCGGTCCGCTGCCCGACGTCGTCGACGGCGAACTTCTCCAGCCGCGCCGGGCCGACCGCGTCGAACAGCGGCATCCCACCGCCCAGCAGCACCGGCACGACGTCGACCCGCAGCTCGTCGGCCAGGCCGGCGTCGATCAGCTGCCGGTTGAGCTGCGCTCCGCCGACGACGGTGACCGCCCGCTCGCCGGCCAGCTCGCGGGCGGTGGCCGCCGCCTCGCCGACGTCGCCGGCGAAGGTGACCCACAGCCGGTCGTTGCGCCGCGGCGCGACCTCCGGCGGGCGCGAGGTCAGGACGACGATCGGCACCTGGTACTCGTAGTCGACGGCGTAGCTGTCGGGGTCGGCCAGGTCGAAGGTGCGCCGGCCCATCAGCACCGCGCCGGTCTCGGCCTGCGACGCCGCCAGGTACCGCTCGCCGGCCGGGCTGCCGAGGTCGGCGTAGAGCATGCCGAACTCCCCGCGCTCGTCGGCGAGGTAGCCGTCCAGGGACATGGTCATGCCGGCGATCAGGTGCGCCACGGAGGTCCTCCTCGGTCCGGTTCCTGGGAGGAGGACCGGCGGGGGAGCGGGAACTCAGCGGTCCCCTCCACCGTGCCCTTCCACCGTGTTCCGGACGCGGAACGGCCCCGGTGGGGAGTCCCACCGGGGCCGTTCCTACGAAGAGCCGAGCTCAGCTGGCGCGGGTCCGCCGGCCGCGCAGCACCTCGAGCCGCTCGGCGAGGACCTCCTCGAGGTCCTCCACGGAGCGACGCTCGAGCAGCATGTCCCAGTGCGTCCGCGGCGGCTTGACCTTCTTGGGCGCCGGCTCGGAGCCGCCGACCAGCTTGGCCGATCCGCCGTCGAACTTGCACTCCCAGGTGTCGGGCACCTCGGCGTCGTCGGCGAGGGGAACCGTGAACTGGTGACCCGAGGGGCACTTGTACTCGACGTACTGCCGCTCGATCGGGGCGGTGTTCCGCTCGGTCTCGTAGCTCACGCTGCCCAGTCGGCTGCCCCGCAGGGAACGCTCGCCCATGGCACACCGTCCTCTCGTGCTGGTGGTGTCGGTCAGGACTCTCCGGCGCAGCAGGGGATACCCACTGCGGGAGGGTGTCATGGAGACCAACGGCGGATTTCGCGGAGAGATTCCGCTGAGTCGGTTCCCCATCATCGCATGGGGTGGTATTGGCGCCCACACCGCCCCTCGGACGGGGGAGGACGCCCCTCCTCACGGGAGGGCGAGCTGCCCCGGCCCGGCCGCGGTGGGGCCGAGCTGGCCGAGGACGTGGTGGCGCCGGCACAGCACCTGGTAGTGCACGTCGGTGCCGGTGGCCGGGTCGTCGGTCTCCTCCGGCGCCGGGGTGGGCGCGGTGTCGGCCACGACCACGGTGGCGCCGGAGCGCACCATCGCGCCGTCGACGACGCGGGCGTTGAGCAGCCCCGGCAGGCCGCACCAGCACAGCACCTCGACCTGGATGCGCTGCACGTCGTCGGCGACCTCGAGCAGCCGCTGCGTGCCGGGGAACAGCCGGGTGCGGAAGTCGGTGGTCAGCCCGAAGGCGTAGACGTCGACGTGCGAGGCGTCGACGAGCTCGGCGAGCTGGTCGACCTGCTCGGGGGTGAGGAACTGCGCCTCGTCGACGATCAGGTAGTCCACCCGCCGCCCGTCGGCCCAGTGGCTGCGCACCAGCAGCGTCAGGTCGGTGCCGGGGTCGACCTCGACGGCGTCGCGCGAGAGCCCCACCCGGGAGCTGATCCGCGGCTGCGCCGAGCGGTCGCCCTGGGTCACCAGCAGCCCCGAGCGGCCCTGCCGGCTCTGGTTGTGGTCGACCTGCAGGGCCAGGGTGGACTTGCCGCAGTCCATCGGCCCGTGGAAGAACCGCAGGTGCGCCGGGGCGAGGGCGCGCCGCCGGTCACCCGCGGCCGGGACCGCCGTGAGCGGCACGGACGGATCGCTCACAGCCGCTCCGGTGGAGTGTTGCCGGCGGCCAGCACGGCCCGGCGCATCGGCAGCCGCAGCAGCAGCAGGAACCCGGCGACGAAGAACACGACCAGGCTGATGATGGCGTACCGGTAGGAGCCGGTCAGCTGGTAGGTCAGGCCGAAGGCCAGCGGCCCCAGCCAGCTGGTCCCGCGGTCGCTGATCTCGTAGAAGCTGTAGTACTCCGCCTCCCGGCCGGCCGGGATCAGGTGGCTGAACAGCGACCGCGACAGCGCCTGGGTGCCGCCCTGCACCAGCCCGATGACGGCGGCCAGCGCGTAGAACTGCGCGACCGCGCCCTCCTGCAGCGTGTACGCGGCCACCAGCACCGCCGTCCAGGCCACCAGGCAGCCGAGCACCGTGCGCTTGGCGCCGTAGCGGGCGGCCACCCGGCCCAGGCCCAGCGCCCCGAACACCGCCACCACCTGGACCATGAGGATCGCGCCGGTGAGCACCGACTGCGACAGCCCCAGCTCCTCGCTGGCGTACGTGGCCGACAGCGAGATCACCGTCTGCACGCCGTCGTTGAACAGCAGGTAGGCGCCGAGGAACCACAGCGTCAGCGGGAACGCCCGCATGCCCTTCAGCGTCGCGGCCAGCTGCCGGAAGCCGTTGGTGGCCGCGCCGTGCGCGGCGGCCACGGGCGGCCGGTCGCGCAGCAGCGAGACGGTGACCAGCGTGAACAGGCCCCACCACAGTCCCGCCGTCGCCAGGCAGATCCGCACCGCCTCACCCTCGGTTAGCCCGAGGGAGTCCGCGCCGAGGAACAGCCCCAGGTGCACGGCGAGCAGCAGCGCGCCGCCGACGTAGCCGAACGCCCACCCGCGGCTGGACACCGCGTCGCGCTCGTCGGGGCCGGCCAGATCGGGCAGCCAGGAGTAGTAGACGACCGTCGCCGCGCCGAAGGCGACGTTGGCGACGACGAACAGCGCCGCGCCGAGCAGGTAGCGCCCGTCGGCGACGAAGAACAGGCAGGTCGCGGCCAGCGCACCCACCGCCGCCAGACCCCCGAGCAGCCGCCGCTTGCGCCCCGACCGGTCGGCGACGGCACCGGTGAGCGGCAGGACGAGCACCTGCAGCACCACGGAGAAGGACAGGACGTAGGAGAACCAGCTGCCGGGCGGGATGGACAGCCCGAGGAAGGGCAGCCGGCCGTCGGCGCCGACGGCGTCCTCGGCCACGGTGGTCAGGTACGGGCCCAGGAAGACCGTGGTGACGCTGGTGTTGAACACCGACATCGCCCAGTCGTAGGAGTACCAGCCGAAGCGTTCACGGCGCAGGGCGCGGTCGACGGGTTGCACGGCGTCGACGTCGGGGACGGTCACCGGCGCAGGGTGCCAGCCGCGTGGCGCCGATTCCAGCACCGCCCGGTCACGGGATGTCCTCGGGCACCACGCCACCGGGGAACGCCGCCGCGCCCGTCGTCGGCCGGGTGGGGTCGGGGTGCAACGGCCGGCCGGCCGCGCGCAGCGGCACGAGGCCGCGGGTGATCGCGGCGGCGATCCGCATCCGCGCGCGGTTGGCGTCGCCCACCCGGCCCACCTCGAGGTCCTCCATGAACACCGGCGGCCCGACGTGCACCCGCAGCACCGGCCGCTGCACCAGCGAGCGCGCCAGGGTGCGCAGCTTCCCCCAGTCGTTGCCGTACTGCAGGACCTCCTGGGCGCCCCACTGGCTGACCGGGATCACCGGCACGCGGACGCCGAGGGCCAGCCGCGCCATGCCGGTGCGGCCGCGCTCGGGCCACCCGTCCGGTGCCAGGCCGACCCGGCCCTCGGGATAGGCGACGACGTGCCCGCCGTGCACCAGCGCCACCTCGGTGACCCTGGCCGCGTGCCGGGCGTCCTCGGTGCCGCGCTGCACCCGGATGCCGCCGGCGCGTTCGAGCAGCGGCCCGGCGACCGGCGCGGAGATGATCCCGCCGGTGGCCATGATCCGCGGCACGACGCCCAGGCGGTGCAGCGCGACGGCGACGAGGAAGGGATCGAAGTCGCCGACGTGGTTGGCGGCCAGCAGCAGCGGCCCGCGGCGCAGCTCCTCGGGGATGGTGCCGGTGATCTCCACCCGGCCGAACAGGTCGACCAGCCAGGAGAAGTTGCGCAGCACGAACCGCCAGAACCACCACGGCGGCGCCGCGGCGATCGCCAGCTCGCGGACGAACCACTCGGGGTCGCCGTCGCGCAGGATGGCCTCGAGGTGGTCGGGCAGCGGCGGCGGCGTCGGCCGCCACTCCCGCAACCCCGTGCGCAGCCGCTCGGACAGGGCGCTCACCGGCCGCTCCACTGGCCGCGCTTCTCCAGCAGCTCCTTCAGCATGGCCGGGCGGTCGGTCATGATCCCGTCGACGCCGAGGTCGAGCATCGTCGTCGCCTCCTCCTCGGTGTCGACGGTCCACACGTGGACCTGCAGGCCGCGGGCGTGCGCGGCGGCGACGAACCGCTCGTCGACCAGCGCTCGGCCGCCGAGCTGCAGCGGCACCTGGGCGCAGCCGGCCTGCATCCGCACCAGCCCCGCCGCGCGGGGGGAGTAGGACGACAGCCGCAGCGCCGCCACGCCCCGCGGGCCCAGCGACGTGCACACCGTGGGCCCCAGCAGCCGGCGGGCGGCCGCGACGCGGGCGTCGGAGAACGACGCGAGGCACACGCGGTCGAGCACGTCCATCCGCCGCAGCACGCGGACCAGCGGCGCGAGCACGCCGGCGGCCTTGATGTCGAGGTTGAACCGGACGTCGGGCCAGGCGCCCAGCAGCTCCTCCAGCCGCAGGATCGGCTCCCGGCCGCCGATGCGCGCGCCGGCGACCTCGGCCCACGGCAGCTGCTCGATCCGGCCGGTGCGGTCGGTGACCCGGTCCAGGCTCGGGTCGTGGAAGACGACGACGACGCCGTCGGCGGTCACCCGGACGTCGGTCTCCAGGTACCGGTAGCCCAGGTCCACGCAGGCCTGGAAGGCCGGCATGGTGTTCTCCAGGTGCTCGATCGCGCCACCGCGGTGGGCCACGGCCAACGGGACCGGCCCGTCGAGGAAGGCGAACCGGGCGGGGGGCACGGCCGACACGCTAACCGGACGCTCCGACGCGCTCACCAGCCCCTTCTTCCGGGCCGTCGGGCGTGTCCGTCGGGACTGTCGGTGGGGCCGTCTAGCGTGCCCGCCGTGGGCAAGCAGCAGGTCGACCGGGTGATCGACGCAGCGGTCGGGACGACGGACGGGAAGGCGACGGGGACGACGGCACGGCAGGGGAGTGGCGCCGAACGGCGGTGCGGGTGGTGCCGGCGGGTGCTGCCCCAGGCCGGCTCGGTCGGCCGGCCACGGATGTACTGCGGCCAGGCCTGCCGGCAACGGGCGTACGAGCAGCGCACGGCGACGGCCAAGGCCGGCCTGTCCGAGGACGTCGTCCTCGTGCGGCGCGCCGAGCTCGACGGCCTGCAGGACCGGCTGTACCAGCTGCGCTGCGCCCTCGAGGACGTGCAGACGCTGCTCGGTGAGCGGCACACCAAGGCCGAGCTCGAGCGCATGCTCGCCGACCTGGTGCACTCGACCGGCCGGCTCGACAAGCTCTGGGTCTCCGAGCGCGCCGCCGGCTGAGTCCTGCGGCTGCGCCGGCCGGTCAGCGACCGGTCAGTCCGGGTCCTGCGTGTCGTCGTCCTGGTCCTCGGGCGCGCCCGGGTCCTCGTTGCTGTTGTCCGGCAGGTTGTCCTGCGAGTCCTCGGACGGGTCGTCGCCGCTGGTGTTCTCGCTGTCGTCGGTGGTCCCGTCGTTGCGGTCCAGCCCCGCCGGGTCGCCGCAGGCAGTGAGCGTGGCGCCGCCGCCGAAGAGCGCCAGCGCGGTCATCAGAGCAGCGATCGGACGTCGGAGTTGCATGTTCTCGACCCTACGTAGGCACCCGGCGGGCCGCCCGTCGAAGCCACGGACACCTCCGTCAATACGTCACTGTGACGTATCGACGGAGGTGTCCGTGCATGGGGGCGAGGGGGCACCGGCGTGGTCGAGGCGGCCGGACCGGGTGTCGGGACGGAGGTCACCGACGGGTTCGGAGGGCCATAGGACGGACCCGGAGAGCCGGGTGGCCGGAGAGCCAGGTGGCCGAGGGCTCGGGCGGAGCGGCGACGGGCGTCGGCCGGGGATCGGTCGGTCCGACGGAGATCCGCGGGCGCCACGGGCGCGGCGGCGACCGGCGCTGCGCGGCCACGCGATCCGCCGGCGACCTGGAGGCGCGTGCAGCCGGACGTCGACGGCACATCGTCGGGGACACGTCGTCGGGCGTCGGGACGGTCGGGTGCTCGAGGTGGACCCGGATGGCGTACCGGCGGCGCCCCGAGCCCCTTCCGGCGCCCGTCAGCGGTCCGCCGATAATGCGCATTATGTCAACTCGACTGGAGCGGATCGGCTCCCCACACCGGCCGCGGCGGCAGCTGCAGGACGTCGACCCGCTGGAACACCGCTCGACGAGCAACGGTCCACACGGGTTCATGCAGAGCCGCGGAGCACGACGCGAGTGGGTCCGCCCGGCAGGTTCTGGTTGATGAGGAGTTCGGTCTCGGCGCTCCCCTGCGGGCCGGCTCTTTCGTAGGTCACCTCGAAGGAGCACTCCGCTGCCGGTGCGCTCGTCGCTGCCGGTGCAAGCGTCTGATTCGCACAACGGTCATCGAACGAGAAGCGCTCTTCGCCGGGATCGGCGAACTCGATGGCATCCACTCTCAGCGCCTCGAAGCCCGTGCTGCGAATGGTCACCGACCCGCAACTGCCGAGACCGGCGCAGACGACCGGGTTGGGAGTGACCACGATGCCAGGCCCTGCAGGGACCTCGCCGCGGAGCGTGACGGAAGTGGGTCCGCCCGGCAGGTTCTGGTTGATGAGGAGTTCGGTCTCGGCGCTCCCCTGCGGGCCGGCTCTTTCGTAGGTCACCTCGAAGGAGCACTCCGCTGCCGGTGCGCTCGTCGCTGCCGGTGCAAGCGTCTGATTCGCACAACGGTCATCGAACGAGAAGCGCTCTTCGCCGGGATCGGCGAACTCGATGGCATCCACTCTCAGCGCCTCGAAGCCCGTGCTGCGAATGGTCACCGACCCGCAACTGCCGAGACCGGCGCAGACGACCGGGTTGGGAGTGACCACGATGCCAGGCCCTGCAGGGACCTCGCCGCGGAGCGTGACGGAAGTGGGTCCGCCCGGCAGGTTCTGGTTGATGAGGAGTTCGGCCACTCCGGCCCCCTCTGGGTCGGCGGCTGTGAGCATCACCTCGAAGGAGCACTCCGCTGCCGGTACCAACGTCTGATCCGCACAACGGTCATCGAACGAGAAACGCTCTTCGCCGGGATCGGCGAACTCGATGGCATCCACTCTCAGCGCCTCAGACCCCGTACTGCGAATGATCACCAACCCGCAACTGCCGACACCGGCGCAGACGACCGGATCGGGAGTGACCTCGATGCCCGGTGCCCCAGCATCCGGGGCCGACACGCCGGGCGGTATCGGAAACGTCGCTGCACTGCTTTCCGCGAAGTTCGCCGTGGTCACGGTCGTGTAAGTCACGAGCACTGCCACGACAACGACGACCACCACGATGAGAGGGCGCGATCTGCCCTTGGGCAGCACCTGCGGGAGCATCGCCGGAACGAGGGCACCGAGAATGGCGGCGAGCAGGTTGAGTTCCGGACTGCCGTAGACGGACTTCCCCACCCAGGTGCCGAGTAGCGAGCCTGCCACCGAGAGCAGTAGACCCACCACGACCTGCTCACGAGCCTCCATCTGTGGTCCCGCCCGAGGTGGACCCGTCCCTCGGTTCGGAGAGGGCTCGGCCATGAGGAGCTCCGCTCAGCCGACCTGCACTCCGTACGAGCATCGTGGGGCCTCATCATCTTCGCGTCACCAAGTCGTCACCAACGGCGCCCGGACACCTCAGCCGCCGTCAGCCCGGCTGAGGGGAGGGGCGCCCCGCCCTGCTCCTCCCCCGGCGAGGAATGGAGACAGTCAGCGGAGGCCCACCCGGTCAGCGCTCAGTCGCGAGATCCCAGAATGGTTCCAGGACGGACATGGGGGCTCACCTCAACCTGGAGGGACCCTCCGGGCACCCGTTCCCGGCGTCCTGGTGGTCTCCCGCAGCTGGAGATCAGGTCGCCGCGTTGGCGACCATCACCGTCGCGATGACCACCGTGGTGAGCCCGATGAGCAGCGCCTTGTCGTGCGCCCGGATCGCGCCCAGGACGGCCGCACGCGCTGGTCGCGCCGAGCCTCGTGCTGGTCGTCGCGGTGGCCGCCCTCGTGCTCCTCGGCGAGGGGCTGCGCAGCGCCGGCCGGACCACGGCCCACCGATGAGTCCGGCCCCTCCCGGCCGTCCTCCCCGTGACGACCCCGAGGAGGTCCCGTGCCCAGCAGCGTCCAGGCGATCCTGGTGACCCCTGACGTGGAGCGCCTCGTGCGCTTCTACACCGGCGTGGCCGGCGCCGCGCCGACCCAGCGCGTCCCCGACGACGGCCCGGTGTTCTTCCAGGGCCTGCGCATCGGGGACTCCGACCTCGGCGTCGTCGCCGACGCCGACGGAACGCCCGGCTCCCCCGGTCGCGTGCTGGTCAGCATCGAGGTCGCCGACGTCGACGCCGCACTCCCCCGCGTCGCCGAGCTCGGCGGCGAGATCCAGGGCCCGCCCACCGACATGCCCTGGGGCCAGCGCGTCGCCCACGTCCGGGATCCCGACGGCAACCCGGTGAACCTGACGACCACCCGGTAACTGCTCCTTCCCCACCGCGGAACGGGACCACGGGTCTGCATCGACTCTCGTTAGGGATAACGGAGGAGGGAGGGGCTCCGTCAGCGCTGCGAGGTGGTCCGCGCGATGAACGCCGCCACACCGTCGAGGTAGCAGCTCAGCGCGAAGGCGAACTCGGGCCCGAAGTCGTCGTACCCCTCGGGCGGGGTGTCCTCACCGCCCGGGCCGCCCGGACCGAAGACGCCCGAGGCGATCACCCTGCTCAACGCCGGGTAGCGGGCCGGGTCGACCACCGTGGCCAGGGCGTGCGCGAAGCCGGCGCCGAAGGCCTCCGGATCGGCCTCGTAGCCCGCGGCGAGGTCGATCGACAGCCGGGCCTGGCCGTGCACGACGGGCATGAGGCCGGTGACGACGAGGACCTTCTCGCCCTCGGGCAGGCCGGTGTCGGCCAGGGCGGCCAGGGCGCGGTCGAACCACTCGAGGTTGCGCGGCCCCACCGGCGGCCCGCTGATGGGGATCTCCCGGTACCACGGGTGCCGCCGGAAGCAGGCCAGCACCGCGTACGCCCAGGAGGTCAGCCGCTCGCGCCAGTCGGCGCCGGCCAACTCGGGTGCGCCCTCGAGGGCGGCGTCGGACATGAGCAGCAGCAGCTCGTCCTTGCTGTCCACGTGGCGGTACAGGGACATCGGCGCGCTGTGCAGCTCGGCCGCGACCCGGGCCATCGAGACGGCGCCCAGCCCCTCGGCGTCGGCGATGCGGATGGCCGCCTGGGTGATGGCCTCGACGCTCAGGCCGGAGGTGCGCCCGCGGCGGGCCGGGCCGCGCCGTCCCCAGAGCAGCGCGACCTGCGGCGGCAGCTCGGGCCGTTCGGCGTCCATGCGCACGGCCTCCCCTCCCCCGCGGACCCGGCGAGCGTAGCCGGGGGCTTGTGCCGCGTTCAGCGTACGTCATACGCTGTTTCGCGTACGGCGTACGCACCAGCGATCCCACCGTAGAGGAGGAGCCGTGCTCGTCGAGGCGACCGGCCTGTGCAAGTCGTTCGGGGCCACCCGCGTGCTCGACGGTGTCGACCTGTCCGCGGCCGAGGGCGAGGTCCTCGCCCTGCTCGGACCCAACGGCGCCGGCAAGACCACCATCGTCCGCATCCTCAGCACGCTCACCCGGCCCGACGCCGGGACCGTGCGCATCGCCGGCGTCGACGCCGTCCGGGAGCCCGCCCGGGCCCGGGCGCTGTTCAGCCTCACCGGCCAGGCCTCCGCCGTCGACGACCGGCAGACCGGGCGGGAGAACCTCGTCATGATGGGCCATCTGGCCCACCTCGGGCGCCGCGAGTCCCGCCGGCGGGCCGACGACCTGCTCGAGCGCTTCGACCTCACGCACGCCGCCGACCGGCGGGTGCAGACGTGGTCGGGCGGGATGCGCCGGCGCATCGACCTGGCGATGAGCCTCGTCGGCGGGCCGCGCGTCCTGTTCCTCGACGAGCCGACCACCGGCCTGGACCCGGCCGGCCGGGCCACGATGTGGGACACCATCGGCGACCTGGTCCGCGGCGGGACGACGCTCGTCCTCACCACCCAGCACCTCGAGGAGGCCGACCGCCTCGCCGACCGGGTGGTCCTGGTGGACGGCGGCCGGGTGACGGCCTCGGGCACGCCGGAGGCGCTCAAGACGCTGGTCGGCGGGGACCGGCTCGAGATCCGGGTGGCCGACGCCGCCGGGCTGCGGCGCGTCGCCGACCTCCACCCGGCCGCGGTGGTCGACCGTGAGGGCCGCACGGTCACCCTGCCCTCGGACGGCGGTGCGGCGCACCTGCACGCCGTCCTCGACGAGCTGCGGGCCGCGGGCGTCGCCGTCGACGGGGTGCGCTCGGCCCGCCCGACCCTCGACGACGTCTTCCTCGCCCTGACCCGACCCGCGTCTCCCTCCGCGCCGCAGCCGGTCGCCGCCGGCACGGCCGCCTGACCCGCCCGGAGGCCCTCCGTGACCACCGCCCTCGCCGCTCCGGCCGTCCGGCACACCGGAGCCCGCGCCGCCCTCTCCGACCGGCTCACCATGAGCGCGCGCAGCCTCCGGCTGACCAGCCGCGACGCCGACACCCTGGTCATGTCGATCGTGCTGCCCGTGCTGCTCATGGCGCTGTTCGTCTACGTCTTCGGCGGGGCCATCAGCGGCCGGGCCGAGTACGTCGACTACGTCGTCCCCGGCATCGTGCTGCTCTGCGCCGGCTACGGCGCCGCCTCCACCGCGATGGTCGTCGCTGCCGACACCACCAGCGGCATGGTCGACCGGCTGCGCTCCCTGCCGGTGCGCAGCTCGGCCGTCCTCACCGGCCACGTCGTGGCCAGCGTCGCCCGCAACGCCCTGTCGACGGCGGTGGTCGTCGGCGCCGCCCTGCTCATGGGCTTCCGGCCCGACGCCGGCCCGCTCGAGTGGCTGGCCACCGCGGGCGTGCTCCTGCTCTACGTCCTCGCGCTGTCGTGGCTGGCCGCCCTGCTCGGCGTCCTCGCCTCCGGCGTCGAGTCGGCCAGCGCGCTGAGCTTCCTCATGCTCTTCCTGCCCTACCTGAGCAGCGCGTTCGTCCCGCCGGAGACCCTCCCGACGGCGCTGCGCGCGGTGGCCGAGCACCAGCCGATCACCCCCGTCATCGAGACGGTCCGCGGCCTGCTGACCGGCACCCCGATCGGGTCCTCCGGGTGGCTCGCGGTCCTCTGGTGCGGCGGCATCCTCGCCGTCGCGGTCACCGCGGCGGGTTGGGCGTACCGGCGGCGCGGCCGCACCTGACCCGCCGCCCCGAGGGGCACCCGCGTCATGGTGGGTGCCTTCTCGAGGCTGTTGTTCTGTCTTTCTCAAATGGCGATGGTTAGTTGGGGATAACGGGCGAGGGAGGAATGGTCACGGTCCGGCGTCGGAACGAGCCGGTGCCGTTGACCGCTGCAACAATGCGTCGCTACGTTGCGCGCCGGTGTGGTCCGCGCCACACCGGTGGACCGGTCGTGAGGCCGGGCCGCCCTCCCACCCGTGCTCGGCGCTGCGCCGGGAAGGGACCACCGTGGCCGCAACCGCTGTACGTCCGAACGAGATGCCGGCACCCCCCGACAGCGGGGGCCTCCGCCGGCTCTGGGACCGCACGCTGCACCGCTACCCCGAGACCGGCCCCCGGTCGCTGTACCTCGGCATCACCGTGCTCGCGACGGTGGTCCTCTACTACGAGCTCTACGTGGGCGGCGCCGTCGCGACGCAGATCATCGCCGAGCTCGGCTACACCTTCACCGGCTACGTGTTCGTCTCCGTGATCGGCAACCTGGTCGGCGCCTTCGCCTCGCTCTTCGCCGGCCTGGCCGACCGCTGGGGCCGGGCCAACCTGGTGGTCGGCGGGCTGCTCATCACCGGCCTGATCCTCCTGGTGGGCCTGCCGCAGGCGCCGAACAAGACGGTCTTCACCGTGCTGTTCGCCGTCCTGAGCTTCGTCGAGGGCGTCGTGCTGGTGGCCACACCGGCGCTGATCCGCGACTTCTCGCCGCAGGTCGGCCGCGGCGTCGCCATGGGCTTCTGGACCCTCGGCCCGGTGCTCGGCAGCCTCGTGGTGACGACGGTGTCGAGCAACACCCTCGACGACCACCCCGACTGGCGCTGGCAGTTCTACGTCTGCGGCATCGCCGGCCTGGTCGTGTTCGTGATCGCGCTGGTCGGGCTGCGCGAGCTCTCCCCCGCCCTGCGCGACCAGCTCATGGTCAGCATGCGCGACCGCGCGCTGGTCGAGGCCCGCGCCCGCGGTCTGGACACCGAGCAGGCGCTGCAGGGCCACTGGCGGCAGATGCTGCGCTTCGACGTCGTCGGGTCGGCCTTCGCCATCAGCATCTTCCTGCTGCTCTACTACATCCTCGTCGGCTTCGCCGTCGTCTACTTCGCCACCGTGTTCGGCTACTCCGAGCAGCGCGCCAACGCCCTGGCCAACTGGTACTGGGTGACCAACGCGATCGCCCTGGTGGTCACCGGCGTCCTCACCGACCGGTTCCGGGTGCGCAAGCCGTTCATGATCGCCGGCACGCTCATCGGCCTGGTGGGCTCGGTGCTGTTCACCCTGTCGGCGACGCGGCCGGAGACCGGCTACTACACCCTCGCGGTGTACTTCATCCTCTCCGCGGCCGGCGGCGGCATGGCCTACGTGGCGTGGATGGCCTCCTTCACCGAGACCGTCGAGCGGCACAACCCCGCGGCCACGGCCACCGGCCTGGCCATCTGGGGCTGGCTGCTGCGGCTCGTCGTGACGGTCTCGCTGGCGGTCTTCACCCTGGTCGTCCCGGCGACCTCGGTGCTGGTCGACCAGGGCTCGCGGGTCACCGAGATCGTCGAGGCGCACCCGGAGGAGGTCGCCGTCCTCTCGGCGATCGACCCGGCCACCTCGGCGGCGCTCGCCGAGGACCCGGCCGACGTCGACGCCCTGGCCACCGCCCTGGGCTCGGTGGCCGCCCAGCAGGGCGCCGGTGCCGACGAGGCGGCCGCGGTGTCCGACGCGGTGCGCACCCGGGCGCCGCAGCTGGCCGCCGCGCAGGCGGTCGACCCGGCCACCCTGGCGGCGCTGCAGGCCGACCCCGCCGACGCCGCGGCCGGTGCCGCCGCCGTCGGGCAGATCGCGCAGGCCCTCGGCGTCGACGCCGGCACCGCCACCCAGCTGCTGGTCAGCCTCGGCGACCCGGCGGTGCAGGCCGACCTCGCGCTCGTGCAGCGCTACGGGGCGGTGCTCGAGGAGGCCAACGCGGCGATCCCGGCCGAGGACCTGGCCTTCCTGTCCGCCAACGGCGCCGAGGTGGCCCAGGCCGCCGAGGGCAACCCCGGCCAGTGGCAGCGCTGGTGGTGGGTCTGCGTCGCCGGGCAGGTGCTCTTCCTGCCGTTCGTCTTCGTGATGGCCGGCCGGTGGAGCCCGCGCCGCGCCCGCCAGGACGAACGGGAGCACGAGGAGAGGGTGGCCCGGGAGCTCGCCGCGCTGGAGCGGACGACCGAGCCCGCCGGCGAGCACGCCCACGCCTGAGCACCACCGACCGACGACACGGGGCCGGGGAGCGAGCGCTCCCCGGCCCCGTGCCCCGTCCGGGAACCGGTCAGCGGGCGCGCCGCTCCCGCCACGGCCGGCCGTGCAGCCACCACGAGAGCCGGCGGGTGATCCACGGCAGCAGCAGGTACGTCATCAGCGGGGTGAGCGTCAGGGTCACGACCAGCACCCGCAGGGCCACGGGCACGTCGGCGAGCGCCGCGCCCAGGGTCACCGTGGCCAGCAGGTTGAGCGGGTAGAACACCAGCCAGATCGTCGTCGCCTGCTTCCACCGCGGCGGAGCCGGCGGGGCCGCGGGGGTGACCACCTCGGTGCTCACCGGGGAGTCGAACCAGCCCTCGATGCCGGTGCGCCGCTCGGTGCGGGTGACCTCGGCCAGTCCCTCGGCCGAGCGCAGCCACCAGGCCCGCTCCGTCGACGCCTCCCACGCCTCGAGCGCCTCCTGGTCGGCGAAGCGGCACAGCATGTGCCACTCGTCGGAGCCGTCGTGCGAGCGCACCCAGCCGGCGCCGAGGAAGCCCGGGAAGGACTCGGCCATCGTCAGACCGGCCCGGATCCAGGCGGTCATCTCGCGCGTGTGCGCGGGATCGGCGCGGCGGGTGAAGGAGACGGTGACCGGCAGGTGCCGGGCGGCGACCGGGAGCGACGTCACCGTTCCAGGATGGGCGAGCCGCGGCCCCCGGCGCAGGTCGGAGGAGCGTGATCTCCCCCGCTCTCGCTGCTCCTCCCCCTCGCTGACGTGACCACCGTCTCCTGTGTCCAGGAGTTGGGGATAACGGACGACACGGCAGGCGGACGCGCCTCCGGGGAGCTCCCAGGCCGGTGCGGTTGACTCGCCGCGATGGACGCCGTCGACCGCCTCTGGACCCGCGTGAGCGCCGCGGCCCCGCTTCCCCTCGAGGTCCTGGCCGCGGCCGCCGCCGTGGCGCTGCTCGTCGTCGCCACCCCCGCGCTGTGGCGGCCGGCGCGGACGGTGGTGACCATCGCCCACGAGGGCGCCCACGGGCTCGCCGCGCTGGCCACCGGCCGGAGCCTGGCCGGGATCCGGCTGCACTCGGACACCTCCGGGCTCACCGTCTCGCGGGGCCGCCCCAGCGGGATCGGCATGGTGCTCACCTGCGCGGCGGGCTACGTGGGCCCGGCCCTGTTCGGCCTGGGCGCGGCGGCGCTGCTCGCGGCCGGGCACGCCGTCGGGGTGCTGTGGGCGCTGCTGGCCCTGCTCGCGCTCCTGCTGGTGCAGATCCGCAACCTCTACGGGCTGTGGGCGGTGCTGGTCACCGCCGCGGGCCTGGCCGCCGTCACCGCGTGGCTGCCGCCGGCCGGCCAGGCCGCCGTCGCCGCGGCCGTGACCTGGTTCCTGCTGCTGGCCGCGCCGCGCACCGTGCTGGAGCTGCAGGCGGCGCGCCGGCGGCGGGCGGCCCCGGACTCCGACGCCGACCAGCTGGCCCGCCTCACCCGGGTGCCCGCGCTGCTGTGGGTGGGCGTGTTCCTGCTGGTCGACGTCGCCGCGCTGGCGCTCGCGGTCAGGTGGCTGCTGGTGCCCTGAGGACGACCCGGAGCGTCACCCTGAGCGTCACTCCGCCCCGTAGCGGCTGCGCCGGCGCGGCTCGGCCCCGTGCGGCTGGGTGACCTTGCCGGTGTCGGGCGCCGGGGGGATGTCGACCACCAGGTCGTCGTGGTCGACGGTCAGCCGGCGGCCGTGGTGGTGCACGTCGAGCGCCTCGCCGTCGAGCAGCCGGTAGGTGGCCTGCTCCTTGGTGACCGTCACCTGCAGGGCGCGGCCCTGGTAGGCTAGCCGGAAGCGCAGCCGGCTGATGCGCTCGGGCAGCCGCGGCGCGAACAGCAGGTGCCCGTCGTGGTCGCGCATGCCGCCGAACCCCGCGACGGCGACCGTCCAGCCGCCGGCCATCGAGGCGATGTGCAGGCCGTGGCCGGAGTTGCCGTGCAGGTTCTGCAGGTCGGTGAGCGTGGCCTCGGCCCAGTAGTCGTAGGCCAGCTCCAGGTGCCCGGTCTCGGCGGCCACCACCGCCTGCTGGGCCGCCGACAGCGACGAGTCGCGCACCGTGCGGGCCTCGTAGTAGGCGAAGTCGGCGACCTTCTCCTCGAAGGTGAACGCGTCCCCGCGCAGGTGCAGCGCCATGACCAGGTCGGCCTGCTTGACCACCTGCTTGCGGTAGATGTCGAAGTACGGGAAGTGCAGCAGCAGCGGGTAGCACTCCCGCGGCGTGTTCGCGAAGTCCCACTCCTCGTGGTGGGTGAACGCGTCGGACTGCATGTGCACGCCCAGCCGCGTGTCGTAGGGCACGGCCATGAGGCGGGCGGCCCGCTGCCAGGTCGCGGCCTCGTCCTCGGTGACCTGCAGCCGGCCGGCGACGTCGGGCTGCCGCTCGACCGCGGCGGCCGCCTCGCGCAGGTTCCGCTGCGCCATCAGGTTCGTGTAGACGTTGTTGTCCACCACGGCCGTGTACTCGTCGGGCCCGGTGACGCCGTCGATGCGGAAGCCGTGCTCCTCGTCGAAGTGGCCGAGCGAGGCCCACAGCCGGGCGGTCTCGACGAGCAGCTCCGTGCCGAAGTCGCGGTCGAACTCCTCGTCCTCGGTGGCGTGCAGGTAGCGGACGACGGCGTCGGCGATGTCGGCGTTGATGTGGAAGGCCGCCGTCCCCGCCGGCCAGTACCCCGACGTCTCCTCGCCCCGGATGGTCCGCCACGGGAAGGCCGCGCCGTGCAGGCCGAGCTCGCGCGCCCGGGAGCGGGCGAGGTCCAGCGTCGAGTGCCGCCACCGCAGCGCGTCGCGGGCGGCCTCCGGCGCGATGTAGGTGAGCACGGGCAGCACGTAGGTCTCGGTGTCCCAGAAGGTGTGCCCGTCGTAGCCGGGGCCGGTGAGCCCCTTGGCCGGGATCGGCTGCCGCTCGGCGCGCAGGCCGGCCTGCAGCACGTGGAAGACGCCGACCCGCACGGCCTGCTGCAGCTCGTCGTCGCCCTCGATCTCGACGTCGGCCCGCGCCCAGAACTCGTCGAGGACGGACCGCTGCTCCTCGGCCAGCCGGGCGAAGCCGGCCAGCTTGGCCGTGGCCAGCGCCCCCTCCACCTGGTCGCGCAGCGCCGCCGCCGACCGCCGCGACGACCAGCCGTAGGCCAGGTACTTGACCAGCTTCACGCCCGAGCCCCTGCCGGGCAGCCGCGCGGCCAGCGTGTAGCGGGCGAGGTCCTCGCCGGCCTCCATGTCCTCGGTGACCTGGTCGGGGACGTCGATGACGTGCTCCATCCCGGCGGCCATGCGCAGGTGGCTGCGCTTGGTCCGGTGCACCAGGACGGCGCGGTGGCCGCGGCCGACGGCGAGCTCGCTGACCAGCGGCCGGCGCAGCGCCGCCGCGGCGCGGGGATCGTCGCCCTCGCTGCCGCTGTCGACCGGCTCGTTGGCCAGCAGGTCCGACTGCAGCGCGATGTAGAGGTCACCGCGGTCGTCGGTGCACTCGACCTGGTACTCGATGGCGGCGATCGACCGCCGGCGCAGCGACACCAGCCGGGTGCTGGTCACCCGCACGGTGCGGCCGTTGGGCGAGCGCCACTCGGTGACCCGGCGCAGCACGCCCCGGCGCAGGTCGAGGGTGCGGCGGTGCTCGATCACCTCGCCGTAGTCGAGGTCCAGCGGGGTGTCGCCGACCAGCAGCCGGATCAGCTTGCCGTCGGTGACGTTGACGACCGTCTGCCCCTGCTCGGGGAAGCCGTAGCCGGCCTCGGCGTAGGGCAGCGGCCGCTCCTCGAAGAAGCCGTTGAGGTAGGTGCCGGGGACGACGATCGGCTCGCCCTCCTCGAACGACCCGCGCATGCCCACGTGGCCGTTGGCGAGGGCGAACACCGACTCGTGCACCCCGAGCGAGTGGTGGTCCAGGCCGATCTCGGTCAGCGCCCACGGCTCGACCGGGAAGGTGGCGCGCCCCTCCGTCACCGACCCGCCTCCAGCAGCTGGTCGAGGTCGGTGACGACGACGTCGGCCCCGTTCTCCTTGAGCGCGTCGGCCTGCCCCACCCGGTCCACGCCGACGACGAACCCGAAGTCCCCCGCCCGGCCGGCCGCGACGCCGGCGAGGGCGTCCTCGAACACCGCCGCGGCCGAGGGCTCCACGCCCAGCGCGCGGGCGCCGGCGAGGAAGGTGTCGGGGGCGGGCTTGCCGCGCAGGCCCTCGCGGGCGGTCACCACGCCGTCGACGCGGGCGTCGATGAGGTCGGCGAAGCCGCCGGCGGTGATGACCTGCTCGCCGTTGGCCGAGGCGGTGACCACCGCGGTGCCCAGCCCGGCCTCCTTGGCCGCGCGCAGGTAGCTCATCGACCCGGGGTAGACCTCGACGCCGTTCTCCTCGAGCTCGGTGAGCAGCAGCTCGTTCTTGCGGCGGCCGACGCCGTGCACCGTCTGCGCGCCCGGCGGGTCGTCGGGCGTGCCCTCGGGCAGCCTGATGCCGCGGCTGGCGAGGAAGTCGCGGACGCCGTCGGCGCGCGGCTTGCCGTCGACGAAGCGGTTGTAGTCGAGCTGGGTGAACTCCGGCGCCTGCGGGTCCCGGGCGCGGAGGAACTCGTCGAAGGTCCGTTTCCACGCCGCCATGTGCACGGTGGCGGTGCGGGTGAGCACGCCGTCCATGTCGAAGAGGCAGACGCGGATGCCGTCGGGGAGTCCGAGCACGATCCCCCACGCTACGGCGCGCGGCGCGCGGCCACCTCCCGAGAGCCGGAGACCCCCGCCCGGGGCTCCTCCCCGCCGCCGGGGCGCGCGGCGCAGGCCGGCTGCCTAGGGTCGGCCCGGGCGGCAGCGGCCGCCCCGCCGATCCGAGGAGAGGACCGCCATGGCCGACCGGCCTGTCCCGCCGAGCCCGTACGACTTCCTGCCGCCCGTCCCGTCGTTCACGGTGACCAGCACCGACGTCCGCGACGGCGAGGTGCTGCCGATGCCGCACGTCAGCGGTGTCATGGGCGCCGGCGGCGACGACCGCTCTCCCCAGCTGTCCTGGTCGGGCTTCCCCGAGGGCACGAGGGGCTTCGCCGTCACCGTGTTCGACCCCGACGCCCCCACGGTGTCCGGGTTCTGGCACTGGGTGGTCACCGGCATCCCCGGCGACGTCATCGAGCTGCCGTCGGGCGCCGGGTCGCAGGACGGCGCCGCCCTGCCCGCCGGCGCGCGGCAGCTGCGCAACGACGCCGGCTTCGCCGGTTACGTCGGGGCCGCTCCGCCGGCCGGGCACGGCCCGCACCGGTACTTCACGGTGGTGCACGCCCTCGACGTCGAGGACATGGGCGTGCCCGCCGACGCCAGCCCCGCCTTCCACGGCTTCAACCTCTTCGGCCACACGCTGGCCCGGGCCGTCCTCGTGCCGGTGTACGTCCAGGACTGAACGGAGCCGCTCCGTCCTCCCCGCGGCGGGAGGCGGGGCCGGCACGGGGTACCCGGGGACCATGACGCCCCGGGTGCCCCGCCGCCCCGGTGCCCGACGCCGGGCTCAGCCCGCCGGGCGGGCGGCGACCCCGGTCGAGCCCAGCCAGGCGAAGCCGACCCGCTCGTAGACCCGTGCGACGTCGTCGTCCCCGGCGGTGAGGAAGACCAGGTCGGCGGTCTCGCGGGCCTGGGCGACCAGCGCCGAGGCCAGCGCGGCGCCGACCCCCCGGCCGCGCCGGCGCGGCGAGCTGGCCACCCCGACGACCTCGCTGATCTCGGTGCCGTCGACGTCGACCGGCTGGTGCGCGCCGACGGCGACCGGCGTGCCGTCCTCGACGGCGACCATCACCACCGTGCGGCCGCTGGCGACCCGCTCGCGCAGGACGGCGGTGCGCGCCTCGTCGGGCGGGCCGGGGTCGTCGGTGTCGTCCTCCGCGTGCGGGGCGAACCCGCTCTCCAGCAGGTGCTGGTAGTGCGGCAGCGCCGGGTCGTCGCCGCCGACGAGGTACAGCCGCACGCCGTGCGGGAGCAGCAGCTCGACCGGCTCGTCGGCGACCAGCAGCGGGAACTCGGTGACCACCAGCCCGGCCGCGCGGGCGGCGGCGGCGAGGGTCGGCGTCCGGTCGACCACCCACTCCACGGCGGCCGGCAGCTCCGCCTCCTCCTGCAGCGCCACCGCGGCCCGGACGTCGTCGGCGGGGACCGTGCGGGTGCCGGGCAGCGGCCGGGCGGGGAACGGCCAGGCGGGCGGCCCGATGGGGACGGCCAGGGTGCCGGCGGTGACCGGCGGCGCGTCGGGCAGCGACGCGGCGACGGCGTACTGCTCGACGCGGTCGAGCAGCCCGGGGCGGGTCGGCACACCGGCACCCTAGACGCGCCCGGGCGCGGGAGCGCCGGGGAAGCCCGGTCCGCGGCGGCGCCCCACCCCCGCGGGTGACCCCGGCGACGTGGCCGTGCGGGCCCGGGCGGCACGATGGACACCGTGACGGCCGGGACCCGCCCCTCCATCTCGCCCTACGCGGCCTTCGACCGCGACGCGTGGCGGGCGCTGGCCGCCGTGCGCACGCTGCCGCTGGACGAGGCCGACCTGCGCGCGCTGCGCAGCCTCGGCGACCGCATCGACCTCGACGAGGTCGCCACCGTCTACCTGCCCCTGGCCGAGCTGCTCAACCTGCACGTCACCGCCAGCCAGCGGCTGTGGGCCGCGCAGAACCGCTTCCTCGGCGACACCACCGCCAAGGTGCCCTACGTCATCGCCGTCGCCGGCAGCGTCGCCGTCGGCAAGAGCACCACCGCCCGTCTGCTGCAGACGCTGCTGGCCGCCGCCCCCGGCTCCCCGCGGGTCGACCTGGTCACCACCGACGGGTTCCTGTGGCCCAACGCCGTCCTCGAGGCCCGCGGGCTCATGGCCCGCAAGGGCTTCCCCGAGAGCTACGACCGGCGGGCGCTCATCCGCTTCCTCGCCGACGTGAAGTCCGGCCGCGGCGAGGTGCGCGCGCCGGTGTACTCCCACCAGTCCTACGACGTGCTCGGCGGGCAGCGGCAGGTGGTGGACCGCCCCGACGTCCTCGTCGTCGAGGGGCTCAACGTGCTGCAGGCCGGCCGCCGCGACGACGGCCGCGTGCCCGAGGTCTTCCTCTCGGACTTCTTCGACTTCTCCGTCTACGTCGACGCCGCCGAGAGCGACATCCAGCAGTGGTACGTCGAGCGCTTCCTCGCGCTGCGCCGCACGGCCTTCGCCGACACCTCGGCCTACTTCCACCGCTACGCCGACCTCAGCGACGACGACGCCCGGGCCACCGCGCTCTCGATCTGGGCCGCGGTCAACGGGCCCAACCTGCGGCAGAACATCGCCCCGACCCGCTCGCGCGCCCGCCTGGTGCTGCAGAAGTCGGCCGACCACTCGGTGCGCCGGGTGCTGCTGCGCAAGCTCTGACCCCTCCCCTCACCGTGTCTTCCCGTCCGCGCCGGCATCGGCAGCTAAGTTGGGGATAACGGACGCAGCGGCAGGACGGCCGTGCCAGGGTCGCCGGCATGTGCTGTGGCGAGGACGCGGTGCTCGGGCTGCCGGCGCCAGTGCTGGAGGCGATGGCCGGGTACCGCCGGATGCGCGACGCGCACGGCTGGGGCTGGGGCGAGGCGGCGCTGCCCGACCTGTTCCGCTGGGCCCGCTTCTCCCTGCTCGGCCCGGCCTTCGACGCCGTCGCCGCCACCGGCGACTGGCCCGCGGCCGTCCGCGCCGCGCTCGGGGACGGCGACCCGCCCGCCGGGGTCGCCGTCGTCACCCTCGGCCCGGGCGGGGACCTGGCCGTGCGCACCGGCCCGCCGCGGCCGGGCCCGGCGGGCGCGTCCCTGCCGGTCGACGTCGTCGTGCTCTCCGACGCCCCGGACGACCGGACGGTGACGGTCGGCGGGACCCCGGTCCCCGTGGCGGCCGGCGGGGCGGGGCTGGCGGTGGTCGACGTCGACCCCGCCTCCCCCGAGGTGCCCGTCGCCTGCGGCGCGGCGCGGGCCGGCGTCGTAGCGGTGCGCGAGGTGCCGGCGGCCCGGCTGCGCGTGTCGGCGCCGGTGTGCGCCCGCTGGTCGGTCACCGACGCCACCGGCGGCGGGTGGGGTCCGCCCGGCCTGCCCGCCAAGTGGGACGCCACGCACCGGCCCTACTGGCACGCCCGCGAGGCGGAGTTCGACGTCCCCGCCGGCCCGCTGGAGGTGGTGGTCGCCCGCGGGCTGGAGTACCGGCGCACGACGCTGACGGTGCAGCCCGGCCCCGGGGAGACCGCCGAGGTCACCTGGGAGCCGCGGCGGCGCTTCGACCCCGCGGCCGCCGGCTGGTACGGCGGGGACCTGCACGTGCACCTCAACTACTCCGGCGACACCGTCCTCGAGCCCGCCGACGCCGCCCGCATGCAGGCCGGCGAGGGCCTGCACCTGGTGCAGCTGGTGGCCGGCAACCTCGGCGGGGCGCTGGTCTACGACCGCGAGCTGCTCGAGACCACCGCCGGCACCGAGCTGTGGTCCGGCGACCGGGTCGGGGTGGCCGGCCTGGAGCACCGCAACGACCTGCTCGGCCACGTGCACGCCCTGGGCCTGGCCGGCGTGCCGGAGGTCCTGCACACCGGCCACGAAGGCACCGCGGCGCCCTGGGACTGGCCGCCCAACGCCGCCGCCTGCGCGGCCCTGCGCGACCGCGGCGGGCTGGCCACCTACGCCCACCCCGTCTACTCCGCGCTCACCGACGTCGCCCAGCTCTACGCCCCGGCGCGCACCGTCGAGGCCCGCGAACTGGTCGCCGACGCCGCGCTCGGCCTGGTCGACGCCGTCGAGGTGGTGTCCTGCTTCGACGACCGCGGCGCCGTGGTGCTCTGGCACCGGCTGCTCGACTGCGGGCTGCGGCCGGCCGCGGTCGCCGGCACCGACGTCTTCCTCTCCTTCGCCCACGGTCCCGGCGTCGCGTCCAACCCGCCGGGCTGGGGCCGGGTCTACGCGCACCTCGGCGACGAGCCGCTCACCGCCGCCGCGTTCCGGTCGGCGGTGGCCGCCGGGCGCACCGTGGTCACCAACGGCCCCTGGCTCACCCTCGACGTCGACGGCGCGGGGCCCGGCGCTGTGCTCGACCGCTCCCCCGGCGACCGGCTCGCCGTCCGCGCCACCGTCACCGGCGGCGGGGTGGACCGGCTGGTGCTGCACGGGGCCGGCGGCGCGGTGCTCGCCGAGACTCCCGGGACCGAGCTGCGGGCGCAGGTGCCCGTGGCGGCCGGCACCTGGCTGGCCGCGGCGGCCTACGGCGGGGACGACGAGCACACCCTCGGAGCGCCGGTGTTCGCGCACACCGGGCCGGTGTTCGTCGACGTCGGCGGCCGGCGGGTGGCGGTGCCGGCGTCGGCCCGCTGGTGCCTGGCCGCCCTCGACGCGCTGGAGGCGCTCGGAACCGCCGAGGGCCGCTTCGACCCGGCCCGCCGCGAGGCGCAGCTCGGCGCGCTGGTCGACGTCGTCGAACGCGCCCGGGCGGTCTACCGGGAGGTGGCCGACCGGTGAGTCCCGCGGCCGGTGCCGGTCACCCCTCCATGCGCAGGTTCGAGGGCAGGACCGTGTTCGTCACCGGGGCCGCCCGCGGCCAGGGCCGGTCGCACGCCGTCCGGCTGGCCCGCGAGGGCGCCGACGTGCTGGCGGTCGACGTCTGCGCGCCCCTCGGCACCGTCGCCTATCCGCTCGCCACCCCGGCCGACCTCGCCGAGACCGCCCGCCTGGTCGAGGCCGAGGGCCGCCGGGTGGTTCCCGCGCAGGCCGACGTCCGCGACGCCGACGCCCTGGGAGCCGCGGTGGCCGACGGCGTCGCGCGCCTGGGTGGTCTCGACGTCGTGCTCGCCAACGCCGGCATCGGGCTCATGGACCCGGCCGCCGACCCCCGGCAGGCCTTCCGCGACCAGCTCGACGTCAACCTCGTCGGCGTCTGGAACACCGTGCACGCCGCCGTGCCGGTCCTGGTCGAGCAGGGCCGCGGCGGCGCCGTCGTGCTCACCAGCTCCGCCTTCGGCCTGACCGGCCGCGGCGGCGACGGCAGCGGCGGGGGTGACGGGTACGTGGCGAGCAAGCACGGCGTCGTCGGGCTGATGCGCACCTTCGCCACCTGGCTGGCGCCGCACGGCATCCGGGTCAACTGCGTGAACCCCTCGGGTGTGGCCACGCCGATGGTGCTCAACCCCGCCGTCGAGGCGCTGTTCGGCGGCCCCCTGACCGAGGACGGAGACGGCGGCGGCGGCGGCAAGGACCCCGACGACGTCGCCAACCTGCTCGACGTGACGCTGGTCGACCCCGGGGACGTGAGCGCGGCGGTGGCCTTCCTCGCCTCCGACGAGGCGCGCTACGTCACCGGGGTGGCCCTGCCGGTGGACGCCGGCATGCTCGTGCGCTGAGCCCGGCGCGGCCCTCCCCGGCGGAGGGATATGGCGAGGTGTGACGACCCGAAGGGGTCAGCTGGTGAGTTTCGTCACCTGACAGGTGCGGAGTCGTGCGCGCACACTCGGAGACGTCCGGTAACCGGACGTTCACCGCCAGTGACATCTCGGCCTTCCCCGCCGACCCGATCGGGAGTCCTCCTGATGTGCGTACACACCACCCCGTGCCCCGACTCCACCAGCGACGCGCGTGACCTCGCGGCCGTCGTGAGCAGTCACCCCGAGCAGGGCTGGAGCCTGCTGTGCAACGGCGTCGTCCTCTTCGACGACGACGGCGAGCTGCTCCCCGACGGCAGCGCCGTCGCCGACCACCACGAGTGGCGCGCCCCCGGCCTCGTCCCCGCCTGAGACGAGGAGCCCCCCACCACTCGCGGTGGGACCCCGCGGGCAGGCCACGGCACGGCGCCCGTCCCCTGCCCCGGGACGGGCGCCGCGGTGTGCCGGGGCTCAGGCGAAGGCCGCGGCCCCCGCCTGCTCGAGCAGGCCGGCGAAGGCCGCGGCGTCGGGCGCCGCGTCGCCGGGCCCCGCGGTCTGGCTCAGCACCACCGCGCGCGGGCCCTCGACGGCGATGCCGACCAGCGCGGTCATCTCCATGCCCCCGCCCGAGACCGTCACCTGCACCGCGCCGCTGTCGGCCCCGACGGCCGGCACCTGCACCTGCGTGAGCGCGACGGTGGCGTCCCACCCGCCCGGGCCGTCCACGGTGACCGAGGAGCAGGCGGCGACGAGCTCCTCGACCGGCAGCGCCAGCCCCTCGAGCTCGGGGGCCTCGGCGATGACCTGGTAGGTGTGCACCGCATCGGTGTGCGCGGCCTGCGCGGCGACCGCCGGGTCGGCGGCGTCCTCGGCCGGCATCGGCAGCGACTCCACGAAGTCCGCGCACGAGGAGGGCGTCACGGCGACGTCGTCGAGCCAGGCGTCGTGGTCGCCGTCGCCATCCCCGTCACCGTCGTGGTGCCAGCCGCCCCAGCCCCAGCCCCAGCCGCCGTGCCAGCCGTCGTGCCAGCCGTCGTGGTCGCCGTCGTGATCGTGGTCGCCGTCGAGGCGGACGACCTCGGCGTCGGGGCCGAACGCCTCGGCGGGCAGCAGCCGGCCGGCCAGGTCGGCGGCCGCGCCGTCGTCGGGAGCGGGGTCCTCGGTCGGGGTGGGCGCCGGGGTCGGCTCGGGGGCCTCCTCGGTGGCGGCCGCGGGGCTGACCGCGCCCGGCCCGGCCGCCTGGTCGTCCGCGCCCCCGTCGGAGCCGCCGCACGCGGCGAGCAGCACCGCGCCGCTCGCCAGCAGCGCCGCGCACGCGCCCTGCCGCACCCGATCCCGCGTTCTCCTCAGCGCCATGCGGCGATGCTCCTCCCCCGGCCGTGACGGCGTCGACGGGCCAGAGGTCGGAACCGGACCACGACCCCGGGCGTTGGTCGGCGGTCCGCCGTCGCCGTCGCCGGAGGTGCCCCGTGCCCACCGCCCTGCTGACCCTCCCGTCCCCCGCCGCCCAGGCCGAGCGGCTCGTCGCCGCCGGCGCCCACGAGCGCGCGGGGTTCTCCGCCGCCGAGCTGCGCGGTCTCGCGGCCAGCGCACCCGACGACGGCCTGCTGGTCCTGGCGCCGTCGCTGCTGCCGGCCTCGGCGCTCGCCGGCCTGCTGACCTGGCGGGACCGGCCGGTGTTCGTGGTCGTGGACATGACCGACCTCGACGACTTCGCGCCGCTCGCCGACGCCGTCCCGCCCGCGCCGGCCTACGCCCTGTCCGCCCCCGACCGCGGCGACGCGTACCGCAACTGCACGCCCGACGAGTCGCTGCCGCGGATCCGCGCGGCCGGGCGGACGCCGCTGACGGTGACCGAGGGCCTGACCTGGCTGCTGCAGTGCCCGGACCTGCTCGAGCGCAACGCCTGCACGATGACCGTCGGCTCCCGGCTGCGGCGGGCCAACGGCTCCCTGGACGCGCGGACGCCGGCGCTGTGGATCAGCAACGGCACCGGCCGCGACGGCCGCGAGCGACGCGGCGCGGCGAAGGTCGGCTGGTGCTGGGCGGGCAACCGGCACACCTGGCTGGGCATCGCCTCCGCCGCCGGCCGCACGCCGCTCTCCTGACGCGCGGGATCTGCACACCCGGGCCTCTCGTGGCGCCGAACACCTCGGGTGTGCAGATCCCGCGGGCGGCTACGCGGGGGCGCCGACCACGTCCGCGGCGGTGCCCAGGTCGTCGGGGGCGCCCTCGCCGCGGTCGGGCACGTGCGTCCGCGGCTCGTGCGCGGGCTCCGGATCGGCGAAGGCCTCCGGCGGCGGGCACGAGCAGACCAGGTTGCGGTCGCCGAAGGCCTGGTCGATGCGGCGCACCGGCGACAGGTAGCCCCGGGTGGTCAGCCGGGAGACCGGGAAGACCGCCGTCGACCGCGGATAGGGCCGCTCCCACTCGCCGGCCAGCATCTTCAGCGTGTGGGGGGCGTTGCGCAGCGGGTTGTCCTCGCGGTCGTACTCGCCGCTCGCCACCTTCGCGATCTCGCCGCGGATGGTGACCATCGCCTCGACGAACCGGTCGAGCTCGGCCCGGTCCTCGCTCTCGGTGGGCTCGACCATCAGCGTGCCGGCCACCGGGAAGCTCATCGTCGGGGCGTGGAAGCCGAAGTCGACCAGCCGCTTGGCGACGTCGTCGTTGGTGATGCCGGTGGCCTTGGTCAGCGGCCGGAGGTCGAGGATGCACTCGTGGGCGACCAGGCCGCCCGCGCCGGTGTAGAGCACCGGGAAGTGCTCGCGCAGCCGGGCGGCGAGGTAGTTGGCGCCCAGCACCGCGTGCTCGGTGGCGCGGGTGAGCCCGTCGGGGCCCATCAGCCGCAGGTAGGCCCAGGAGATCGGCAGGATGCCGGCCGAGCCGAACGGCGCCCCCGACACCGCCGGCCCCTGCCCGCCGGTCTCGACCAGCGGGTGGCCGGGCAGGAAGGGCACCAGGTGCTCGCGGACGCCGATCGGGCCGACGCCGGGGCCGCCGCCGCCGTGCGGGATGCAGAACGTCTTGTGCAGGTTGAGGTGGCTGACGTCGGAACCGAACCGCCCCGGGCGGGCCAGCCCGACCATCGCGTTGAGGTTGGCGCCGTCGACGTAGACCTGCCCGCCGGCGTCGTGCACCGCGGCGCAGATGTCGCGGATGTCGGTCTCGAACACCCCGTGCGTCGACGGGTAGGTGATCATGATCGCGGCCAGCCGGTCGGCGTGCTTCTCCACCTTCGCGCGCAGGTCGGCGAGGTCGACGTTGCCGGCCTCGTCGCAGGCCACCACGACCACCCGCATGCCGGCCATGACCGCGCTGGCGGCGTTGGTGCCGTGCGCCGAGCTCGGGATGAGGCAGACGTCGCGGTGCGTCTCGCCGCGGGAGGCGTGGTACCCGCGGATGGCCAGCAGCCCGGCGAACTCGCCCTGCGAGCCGGCGTTGGGCTGCACGCTCACCGCCGCGTACCCGGTGATCTCGGCCAGCCAGGTGCACAGCTCGTCGATGAGCTGCCGGTAGCCGCGGGCCCGGTCGGCGGGAGCGAAGGGGTGCAGCCCGGCGAACTCCGGCCAGGTGATCGCGGCCATCTCGACGGCGGAGTTGAGCTTCATCGTGCACGAGCCCAGCGGGATCATCGTGCGGTCCAGTGCCAGGTCCTTGTCCGACAGCGCGCGCAGGTAGCGCATCATCGCCGTCTCCGAGCGGTGCGCGGAGAAGACCGGGTGGGTCAGGTAGGGCGTGCGGCGGCGCAGCCCGTCCGGCAGCGCGTCGGGGCCGTCGTCGTCGAGGAGGGCCTCGTCGGCGGCCACGCCGAACGCCTCGGCCACCTGCCGCAGGATCTCCGGCGTCGTCGTCTCGTCGCAGGCCGCCGCGACGGTGTCGGCGTCGACCCGCCGCAGGTCGATGCGCCGCTGCGCGGCGGCGGCGACCACCTCGTCGGCCCGGCCGGGCACCCGCGCCTGCACCGTGTCGAAGAACGACCCGTGGACGACGTCGACCCCGCCGGCGCGCAGCCACCCGGCCAGCGCCAGGGCGCTGCGGTGCACGCGGGCGGCGATGGCGGCCAGGCCCTCGGGCCCGTGGTAGACGGCGTAGGCGCCGGCCATGACGGCGAGCAGCACCTGCGCGGTGCAGATGTTGCTGGTCGCCTTCTCGCGGCGGATGTGCTGCTCGCGGGTCTGCAGCGCCAGCCGGTAGGCGACGTCGCCGTCGGCGTCGACCGACACCCCGACCAGCCGGCCGGGCAGCTGCCGGGCCAGGCCCTCGCGCACCGACAGGTAGCCGGCGTGCGGCCCGCCGTAGCCCAGGGGGACGCCGAAGCGCTGGGTGCTGCCGCAGGCGACGTCGGCGCCCCACTCCCCGGGCGCCTCGAGCAGCGTGAGGGCGAGGACGTCGGCGGCGACGACGACCGACGCCCCGGCGGCGTGTGCGGCCTCGGCCAGCGCCCGGTGGTCGCGCACCGCACCGCTTGCCCCCGGGTAGGACACCAGGACGCCGAACGCGCCGGCCTCGGGCAGGTCGGTGGGCCACCCGCCGGACAGGTCGGTGACGTGCAGCCGGATGCCCAGCGGCTCGGCGCGGGTCCGCAGCACCGCGAGGGTCTGCGGCAGCGTGTCGGCGTCGACGACGAAGACGGCGTCGGGCTTGGCCCGGCCGGCGCGGCGTACCAGCGTCATCGCCTCGGCGGCGGCGGTGGCCTCGTCGAGCATCGACGCGCCGGCGACCGGCAGGCCGGTGAGGTCGGCGACCATCGTCTGGAAGTTGATCAGCGCCTCGAGCCGGCCCTGGCTGATCTCGGGCTGGTAGGGCGTGTAGGCGGTGTACCAGGCCGGGTTCTCGAGGATGGTGCGCTGGATGACCGCCGGGGTGACCGTGCCGGAGTAGCCCAGCCCGATCATCGGGACGCTCACCTCGTTGGCGGCGGCCCGCTCGCGCAGCTCGGCGAGCACGGTGGCCTCGTCGGCGGCCGGGGGCAGCGAGAGCTCGTCGCGGTCGCGCACCGCCTCGGGCACGGTCGCGTCGACCAGTGACTGCAGCGAGTCGTACCCGACGACCTCGAGCATCGCGGTGACCTCGTCGCCGCGCGGGCCGATGTGCCGGCCGGCGAAGGAGCCCGCGGGGCTCAGCGAGCGCAGTGACGGGAGGGGGCCAGCAGCATCCGGCATTGCCGCGACGCTACCAGCGGCGCGGCGGCCATCCCGCACGGTGGGACGGCCTCGGGAGCGGAGATCGGCGTCTGTGGCGTCCGCTGGGGTCTTCCACGTACTCCTGGGGTGCTGCAGGACCCCAGGAGCGCGAGGACGACCCCAGGAGGCACCGGCGGTGGGCCCGCACGCACCGAGGGGGCGCCCCGCGGATGCGGGACGCCCCCTCGGGACGGATCAGCTCGAACTCAGGCGGGCTGGGCGCGGCGCCGTCGGCGCATCGCCAGCTCGTCGTCGGCGGTGTGCAGCGGCGCGCCGTCGAGCCGCTCGGCGGGCAGCTCGGCCAGCTCGCCGGACAGCTCGCGCAGCGCGCCGGACACCGCGATGCCGAAGACCCCCTGGCCGCCGGCCAGCAGGTCGACGACCTCCTCGGCCGAGGTGCACTCGTAGACCGTCGCCCCGTCACTGAACAGCGTGACGTTGGCGAGGTCCTTGATGCCCCGGTTGCGCAGGTGGTCGACGGCCTTGCGGATGTTCTGCAGCGACACCCCGGTGTCCAGCAGTCGCTTGACCACCTTGAGCACGAGGATGTCGCGGAACGAGTACAGCCGCTGTGTCCCCGAGCCGGTGGCACTGCGCACGGACGGCGCCACCAGTCCGGTACGGGCCCAGTAGTCCAACTGCCGGTAGGTGATCCCGGCGGCGGCACACGCCGTAGGGCCGCGGTACCCGACGAGGTCGCTGTCGACCTCGTCGAAGTCCGTCGCCCCCACGGCGGCGTCGCTGAAGAGCTGACCCTGGGAGCCCTCGCTCTGGTCGCTCACGTCAGCGTCCTCCTTCGAGTCCCGCCACGGGCGCGGCGGAGCGTCCCGGAGTGCTCCCGCTTCCCCACGGGTCACACCGGTGTTGTCCGCGACCGTAAGCCGGGCCCCCAGGGCGGTCAACTGACGAGGGCGGCGTGTCGCCCCATCCACCCCGAGAGGGTGGTATCGGCAGGTCCGCGCCGGACTCCAGCGATCCGGGACGCGTGTGACGACCGGGACGGGAGTGGTCACACGCGTCCCGCGCGTTCAGGCGCCGCCGGAGCCCGAGCCGGCGCCGAAGTCCTCGGGCGAGATCTGGTCGAGGAACTCGCGGAACTTCTCGACCTCGTCCTCCTGCTCGTCGGGGATCTCGATCCCGACCTCGTCGAGCAGGTCCTCCGCGCCGTAGATCGGCGCGCCGGTGCGCACGGCCAGGGCGACGGCGTCCGACGGCCGGGCGCTGACGACGCGGTCGTCGCCGAACACGAGCTCGGCGATGTAGATGCCGTCGCGCATCTCGGTGATGTTGACCGCCTCGAGGGTGGCCCCCAGGGTGCGCACGACCTCGCGCAGCAGGTCGTGGGTCATCGGCCGCGCCGGGCGCACGCCCTGCTGCTCGAAGGCGATGGCCGCGGCCTCGACCGCCCCGATCCAGATCGGCAGGTACCGCTCCCCCTGCGTCTCCTTGAGCAGCAGGATCGGCTGGTTGCCGGGCAGTTCGACCCGGACCCCGACGACTCTGAGTTCCTGCACGGTGTTGCTCCCTCAGCTGCGGCGGTACGGGTGGGCGCCGGTGCGCGGCGGGCGACCGGTCCGGCGGCTGGGTCCACCGTACGCCGGAGTCACGGGCGCAACAGGTCCCGGAGGCGTGCCTCCAGCAGCGCCCGGTGCAGTTGCGCCGACAGCGCGGCGAGCTCGGCCAGCTGCTCCCCGGCCCGCGTGCGGGCGTCCTCCGAGCGCGACCGCAGGACCGGCGCCAGCAGGGACTCCACCAGCGCCGCCTCGCGCTCGGCGCCGTTGCGGAACACCCGCAGGTGCCGCGGCTCGATGCCGTGGCGGGCCAGCCCGGCGGCCGCCTGGGCGATCGGCAGGTCGGCGGCGGGGTGCCGCCCGTCGGCGTCGGGGGCGAGCACGCCGAACTGGACGCAGTCGGCCAGCTGGGCCGGCGTCAGCCCCGCCGCGCGGGCGAACTCACCGGCCTCCATGGGCCCCGCGACGGCGGCCGGGACGTCCTCCGGGGCCTCCGTGGGGGCCTCCGTGGGGGCCTCTGTGGGGGCCTCTGTGGGGGCCGCCGGCCCGCCGGGCACCGGCTGCCCCCGGTCGAGGGCGTCGAGGTGCTCCTTGATGACCCGCAGCGGCAGGTAGTGGTCCCGCTGGGCGGTGAGCACGTACCGCAGCCGGTCGACGTCGGCCCGGGAGAACTTCCGGTACCCCGACGGCGTCCGCTGCGGAGCGACCAGCCCCTCCCCCTCGAGGAACCGGATCTTGCTGATGGTCACGTCCGGGAAGTCGCCGCGCAGCGCCGCCAGCACCGCCCCGATGGTCAGTCGGGGGGTGCGGGCGTCGGCGGCGCCGTCCCCGGACGCGCCGGCGGGCGCACCAGGCAAGGGACCAGCGCCCCCGGTCAGCGGGTGGCGGGCTCGCCGGTGCGCGGGCCGGTGAGGTAGACGAGGCGGAACTTGCCGATCTGCACCTCGTCACCCCCGGCGAGGGTCGCGACGTCGACCGGCTCGCGGTTGACGTAGGTGCCGTTGAGGCTGCCGACGTCGTGCACCGAGAAGCCGCCGCCCTCGCGGTGGAACTCGACGTGCCGGCGGCTGACGGTCACGTCGTCGAGGAAGATGTCGCTGTCGGGGTGCCGGCCGGCGGTGGTGACGTCCTGGTCGAGCAGGAAGCGGCTGCCGGCGTTGGGGCCGCGCTTCACCACGAGCAGGGCCGACCCGGCGGGCAGGGACTCGACCGCGCCGGCGTGGGCGTCGGCGGACGGCTCGGCCGCCTCGGGGACGTCACCGGTGTCCTCGCCGCCGACCTTGGGGATCACGCTGGTCGACTCACCCACGCGCTCCTGGGAGAGGGCGGCGCCGCACTGCGCGCAGAAGCGACTGCCCTCGGGGTTGTCGTGGCCACAACGAGTGCAGTGCACGTCTGTCTCCTCCGGTGCAGGGGGCACCGCCGCGGGCGAGGGGGTCTGCCGCGGGCGGCCGGCGGACGACGGAACCGGACGGTGCCGTCGCGGGTCGGCCGCCGTGCGGGGCACGGCGGGCCGTTGGTCATGGAACCAGCGGTGGTCCCGAGGGTCAACCGGACGCCGGGGTGGCGTCACAGCAGTCCCACGAGGCCGCTCGGGGGCCGGTCGGCGCCGGTCCCGAGGCGAGCATAGTGATCGGCCCGGGGTCCCCGACCGGCCCGGGGGGTGCGGTCAGGACGCGTCGACCAGTGCCTCGTACGCGGCGGCGTCGAGCAGGTCGGCGGTGGGGTCCCCGCCGTCGCCGGCCACGGTGACCTCCACCAGCCAGCCGTCGCCGTAGGGATCGGCGTTGATGGTCTCCGGGGCGTCGGAGAGCGCCTCGTTCACCGCCGAGACCGTGCCGGCCACCGGCGAGTAGACGTCGGACACCGACTTGGTCGACTCGACCTCGCCGATCGCGTTGCCGGGGCCGACCTCCTCGCCGACCGCCGGCAGCTGCACGAACACGATGTCGCCGAGCGCGTCCTGCGCGTGGTCGGTGATGCCGATCCGCACGACCGTGCCCGACCCCCCGCTCCCCTGCACGAGCGCCCACTCGTGCTGGTCGGTGTAGCGGCGGTCGTCCGGGGTGCTCATGCGGCGTCGTCTCCAGGGTCTCGGGGGGATGTCTCGGGCCGGCGCCGCGTCGGGCGGTCAGTCGCCGGAGTCGGGCCGAGCGTATTGAGGCTCGTCGAGCGGCCGCAACGCGTCCACCACGACGCGGTCGCGCTGCTCGATCTCGACGCTGCCGCCCTGGCGTCCCACCCGGTCGACCACGCCGCCCGGGATGCTCATGGCCGTCTGCAGGTCCTGCGGGGAGCCGATGACGACGACCTCGTAGGGCGCCGTCACCGCCCGGCCGTCGATCTGCAGGTCGCCCGGGGTGCCGGTGACGGCGGTGGAGACGCCGATGCGCACGCCGTCGATCTGCATCGTCTCCGCGCCCGCGCCGCGCAGCTCCTGGATCGCGTCGAGCAGGTCGGCCACCCGCACCTGCCCGTCGGGGTCGCGGATGGTCATCACCAGGCCGGGGCCCTCGGCGGCGACGGTGCCGTTGAGGATGGCCAGGGCGTCGGCGCGCTCCCGGGCGTCCTCGAGCGCGGCGTCCGCGCGGCTGTCGGTGTCGGACAGCTCGCGCAGCGCGCCGCGCTGGTCGGCGATCTGGGCGCGCAGCCGCTCCTCCTCGAGGTCGAGGTCGTCGAGGATGGCGACGAGCTCCTCCTCGCGGGCGCCCTCGAGCGCCTGGCCGGTGTCGGTGCTGCGCACCTGCACGGCGATGGCGAAGCCGAGCAGGACGGTGAGGACGGCGATCAGCGAGGCCGCCACGAGCCCCTGACGCCCCCGCGAGGCGGGCGCCGGGACGGGCGCGGGAGCGGGCTCCTCCGGCGGCGCCTCGGCGACCTCCTCGGCGGGCGGGTCCGGCGGCGCCACGTCGTCCCGGCGCGGCGGCTCGTCGTCCCGGCGCGGCGGCTCGTCGTCCCGGCGCGGCGGCTCGTCGTCCCGGCGCGGCGGCTCGTCGTCGGGACGCGGGGTGTCGCTCATGCCCGGAACAGGTGCCGGCGGATGGCCGCGGCGTTGCCGAAGATGCGGATGCCGAGGACGACGACGACCGCCGTGGACAGCTGCGCGCCGACGCCGAGCTGGTCGCCGAGGAACACGATCAGCGCGGCGACGACGACGTTCGACACGAACGAGATGACGAACACCTTGGCGTCGAAGATCCCGTCGAGGCGCGCGCGGGCACCCCCGAACACCGCGTCGAGGGCGGCCACCACGGCGATCGGCAGGTAGGGCTGCAGCCACAGCGGGACGGTGGGGTCGAGGAACAGGCCGAGGGCGATGCCCACGGCCAGGCCGATGACGGGGATCACCGCTCAGTCCCCCGCCCCGCCGGCGGCGGCCTCGGCCGGCTGGCCGGTGAAGGGGACGGCGGATCGCAGCTCGGGGACTCCCCCGGCGGGAACGGACAGCTCGTCCTCCTGGGCGAACTCGAAACGCAGGCCGTAGGACTCCGAGATGACGGCCAGGGCGTTGACCTCGGGGCTGGCCAGGAACCGCGACCGGAGCTCGTCCGGGTCGCCGATGGCGCTGATCAGGTACGGGTTGGTGACCGGGCGGAAGTCCACGAGGACCGCCTCCCCGGCGAAGCGGATCGCGGTGGTGGGGCCCAGCCGCTGGTCGTTGATCGAGACCGCCTCCGCGCCGGCGGCCCACAGCGCGTTGACCACCAGCTGCAGGTCGCCGTCGCGGACGTCGCCGCTGCCGTCGTCGCCGGTGCCGCCCACCGGGTCGGCGTCGGCGTCGGGCTCGGCGTCGGCCAGGGTGACCAGCAGGCCGGGGCCGGTGACGGTGTCCAGGCCGGCGGCGAGCTCCGCGGCCTCGAGGTCCTCGATCGCCCGCTGGCCGACGGCGCTGGCGGCCAGGGCGCCGTCGCGGGCCTCGGCGACCTGCCCGCGCAGGTCCTCGAGCTCGGCGGAGAGGTCGTCGGTGGTGGCCGACTGGGCGCCGATGTCCTCGACCAGCGCGCCGCGCACCGCCTCGCGCCCGGCCTCGCCGGAGGCGGCCTGCGCGTAGGTGACGGCGAACAGCAGCCCGGCGAGGGCCATCGTCAGCGCGACCGCCAGCGCGCCCGGGCGGCGCCGGCCGGCCGCGGGCGGGTCGCCGGCGGCGCGGGCCTTCTCCTCGGCGGCGCGGGCGTAGGCGGGGTCGAGGGTCTCGGCGAGCACCTGGTCGAGCAGGGACGCGCCCATGGAGCGCACCCCGCCGCCGCGCGGGGGTGCGGCCGGCCCGGTGGCCGTCACGGCGCCGGGCGGGCCTCCGCACCCGCCCCGGGCCGGGTCCCTCCCGGCGTCCCGGTCCGCTCGGCGCGCACGATCCCGGCGACCTGGACGACGTAGAACAGGCCCGACAGCACGTAGAGCGCGCCGCCCCAGATGGTGAACGCCCAGGCCGCCGGCTGGACCCACGCCAGCCAGGCGCCGGTCGCGTCGTCGGCCAGGAGCAGCAGCGGGAAGGCGTAGAGCAGGTTGAACGTGGCCGCCTTGCCCAGGTAGTGCACCTGCAGGGGCTCGTAGCGGTAGTGGCGCAGGACGAGCAGCATCACCCCGAGCACGACCTCGCGGCCCACGAGCACGACCACCACCCACAGCGGGACGACGTCGCGCAGCACGAAGGCGATCAGCGTCGCGATGATGTAGAGGCGGTCGGCGGCGGGGTCGAGCAGCGCGCCGAGCCGGCTGGACTGGCCGAGGACCCGGGCGAGCTTGCCGTCGGCCCAGTCGGTGACGCCGGAGACCATGAGCACGGCGACGGCCCAGCCGTCCTCGTGCGGCCCCAGCAGCAGCCACAGGAACAGCGGCACGCCGAGCAGCCGCAGCACCGACAGCGCGTTGGGCACCGTCCACACCCGGTCGGGCAGCTCGTTGCGGTCGGTGACCCGGGGCTCCCCCACCACCGGGGACACCGGAACCGCGGCCGACGGCCCCTGCGACGACGTCACTGCTCCTCCACCCCGCTGCACACCGTGCCCGAGGCTAGTCGACGGACCCCGTCGCTCCCCGCCACTCGGAGGCCCGTGGCGGGCCCCTCACCGGGGGCCGCCGTCAGGCGGGGACGAGCAGTGACGGCGGGGCCGGCTCGTGGCCGAGCGGGCGCCGGCTGAACGACCCGGTGCCGTGGCTGACCGAGCGCAGCGCGCCGGCGTAGCCGAGCAGCTCCATCTCGGGGACCTCGGCGCGCACGGTGGTGCGGTCCCGGTCGGGGTCGGCGTCGCTGCCGGTGACCCGGGCACGGCGGGAGGACAGGTCGCTCATGACCGCGCCCACGTGCTCGGCGGGCACGACCACCTCCACCTCGCACCACGGCTCGAGCACGCGGGTGCCCGCGGCCGCGGCCAGCTCGCGGACGGCCAGCGCCCCGGCGGACTGGAAGGCGGCGTCGGAGGAGTCCACCGAGTGCGCCTTGCCGTCGACGAGGACGAAGGCGACGTCGACCAGCGGCCGGTCGTCGTGGACGCCCTTGGCGCACTGGGCGCGGACGCCCTTCTCCACGCTGCCGTGGTAGTTCGTGGGCACCGCCCCGCCGACGACGCGCTGGGCGAAGGTGACGCCGGACCCGGGCGGCCCGGGCTCGGCCTCGACCACGACGACGGCGTACTGCCCGTGGCCGCCGGACTGCTTGACCAGCCGGCCGGTGGCGCGCGCGGGCCCGGCGAGCGTCTCCACCATGGGCACCCGCACCGGCACCGTCGTCACCGCGACGCCGTGGCGGGTGCGCAGCCGCTCGAGCAGCACCTCGCCGTGGGCCTCCCCGACGCACCACAGCAGCAGCTGCCCGGTGTCGCGGGAGCGCTCGACGCGGACGGTGGGGTCCTCGGCGGCCAGCCGGGTCAGCGCCGGGCCGAGCCGGTCCTCGTCGGCGCGGGAGGCGGCCTCCACCGCCACCGGGTGCTGGGGCACCGGCAGGTCCCAGGGCGGCACCAGCCGCGGGTCGCCGGGCGAGGAGAGGGTGTCGCCGGTCTCGGCGGAGGTCAGCCGGGCGACCGCGCAGACGTCCCCGGCCGGGCAGGCCGCGACCGGCCGCAGCGCCGACCCCAGCGGGGAGGAGACCGCGCCGATGCGCTCGTCGGCGTCGTGGTCGGGGTGGCCGCGCTCGGCGCCGCCGTGCCCGGAGACGTGCACCGGGGTGTCCGGGCGCAGGGTGCCGGAGAACACCCGCAGCAGGGAGACCCGGCCGAGGTAGGGGTCGGTCGTCGTCTTGACCACCTCGGCGACCAGCGGGCCGTCGGGGTCGCAGGCCAGCGGCGGCGCCGGGGCGCCGTCGGGGCGGGTGACCGGCGGGCAGCCGTGCTCCTGCGGGGACGGGAAGCCGTTGACCAGCAGGTAGAGCAGCGAGTCCAGGCCGACGCCCAGCAGCGGGGCGGCGCACAGGACGGGGTGGAAGTGCCCGCGGGCGACGGCGGTCCCGAGGTCGCTCATGAGGTCGCCCTGCACGAGCTCGTCGCCGGCGAGGTAGCGCTCCATCAGCGCCTCGTCCTCGCTCTCGCCGATGATCCCCTCGATCAGCTCGCTGCGGAGCCGGTCGGCGTCCTCGGCCGCCGCACCCGGCTCGAGCAGGTTGACCACCCCGCGCACGGTGCCGTCGGGGGCGCGGTCGACCAGGTGCACGGGGTAGACGCCCGCGCCCAGCGCCGTCCGGCACAGCCGGACGGTCTCCTCGACGTCGGCCCGGGCGCGGTCGAGCTGGGTGACGACGACGGCGCGCGGCATGCCGACCGCGGCGCACTCCTCCCACAGCTGCACGGTGGAGGCGTCGACGCCGCTGACGGCGGAGACGACGAACAGCGCGGCGTCGGCGGCGCGCAGCCCGGCGCGCAGCTCGCCGACGAAGTCGGGGCTGCCGGGGGTGTCGAGCAGCGTGATCCGGGTGCCCTCGTGCTCGACGGTGGCCACGCCGAGGGTCACCGACCGCTGCTGGCGCGCCTCGACGTCGTCGCTGTCGAGGCAGGTGGTGCCGTCCTCGACGCGGCCGGCGCGCGGGAGGGCGCCGGTGGCCACGAGCAGCGCCTCGGCGAGGGTCGTCTTGCCGGCGCCGGCGTGGCCGACCAGCGCCACGTTGCGCACCCGGGCCGGCTCCCGCGGCTCCGGTGCCGGGACGACGTCCCTACCCACGGCGGCCGCCGGGCCGGTCGCTGGCCTGGCTGGGGATGCGCACGGGGACCTCCCGGGCCGAACGGGATGTGGTGTGCCTCACACCCTGCCCCTGGACGCGCGGGCTGGGCAAGCCCCCGGGACTCAGTCGTCCGGGATGTCGGCGGCCGAGCCCACGAGGACCTCCCCCGGGCTGCCCGACCACCCCGCCGGGGCGACGTCGGCGACCACCACGGTGACGTCGTCGCGGGTGCCGGCGGCCAGGGCGGCCATGACCAGCCGGGCGGCCGCGGCCGCGGGACGGCGCTCGGCGCCCAGGACCCGCTGCAGCGTCCCGGCCGGCACCACGCCGGACAGGCCGTCGGAGCACAGCAGCAGGCGGTCGCCGGGCTCGGCGGCCACGGCGATCAGGTCGGCCGGGCCGGGGTCGGCCGAGCCGCCGAGGGCGCGCAGCAGCACCGAGCGCATGGGCGAGACGGCGGCCTCCTCGGGGGTGAGGTCCCCGGAGGCGACGAGGGCCTGCACCAGCGAGTGGTCGGTGGTCAGCCGGGTGAGGACGCCGGCGCGCAGCAGCAGGGCGCGGCTGTCGCCGACGTGGGCGACGACGACCCGTCCGTCGCGGGCGAGCACGGCGGCGGTGCAGGTGGTGGCCATGCCGGCCAGCGCGGGGTCTGCGGCTGCCGCGCGGACGGCGGCGTCGGCGGCGGCCAGTGCCCCGGCGAGGCCGGCGTCGGGGCCGGCCTCGGTGCCGTCGGCGCGGGCGGCGGCCGCGCGGCGGGTGACCTCGGCGACGGCGAGGCGGGCCGCGGTGGCCCCGCCCCGGTTGCCGCCCACGCCGTCGGCGACCACGAGCAGCCCGGGGCCGGCGTACCCGGCGTCCTGGTCCTGCCCGCGGGGGCCGGCGAGGGAGACCGCAGCGGGGTCGAGGACCAGCCGGTCGAGCCCGCCCCCGGCACGGGCGCGGGCCGGCCGGCCGCCGGGTGCCTCGGCCGCGGGGAACCACGGCAGCGGCGTCGACGGGGCGGTCACGGGCGACATCCTGGCCCGCGCCGGGCCGGGCGGGAACGCACCGGGGCGCGGGCCGGACTCAGCCGACCGTCGTCCCGGCGTCGGCGGCGGCGGTGTGCGCGGTGACCGCCGCGGCGAGCTGTCCGTGCACCACCGGCGGCAGCGCGTGCCCCATGCCCGGCACGGTCACCAGGCGGGCGCCGCCGATGGTCGCCGCGAGGTGCTCGGCGTGCGGCGGCGGGTTGACCGGGTCCTCGGGCGCCTCGACGACCAGGGTGGGCACCCGCACCCCGGCCAGCTCGGCGCCCCGGTCGAGGCCCGACTGGTCGGCGAGGGCGTGCGCGACCGGGCTCGCGACGGTGCCGGCGTGCGCCATCGCCCGTTCCTCCTGGGCGCGGTACCAGGCGGCGTCGAAGGGCAGCGCGCTCCCCGACAGCAGCCGCCAGTGCTCGACGCGCCAGTCCAGCTCCGCCTCGCGGTCGCGGTCGGCCCCCATCGTCTGCCAGTAGGCCAGCAGCTCGGGCGCGGGGCCGGGCAGCGCGCCGGTGCCCGCGACGTCGGCCAGGCCGGCGCCGAGCGCGGAGGTGGCCAGGACCGTGGCGCTGCGCAGCCGGTACGGCGCGTCGAGGAGCAGCAGCTGCACCAGCGTGCCGCCCATCGACATCCCGACGACGTGCGCGCGGTCGATCCCCAGGCCGTCGAGCACCGCGACGGCGTCGGCGGCGAGGTCGCGGATCGCGTAGGGCGCCCGGTCGTACGCCGCCGTGCTGCGCCCGGTGTCGCGGTGGTCGTAGCGGATCACCCGGTGCCGGGCGGCGAGCAGGTCGACGAGCTCCTCCGGCCAGCCCAGCGCGCCGGCGTTGGCGCCCATCACCAGCAGCAGCGGGGGCGCGGCGGGGTTCCCGCGCTCCTCCACCCACAGGTCGATCCCCTCGGCCACGCTCACCCGGTGCTCCGTCGTCCTCACGCGGCGCAGCCTGCCGGTCTCCGCCGCGGGCCGTCGAGCCGGGTGCGGGGAGACTGGCGCGGGGAGACTGGTGCGGTGACGAGCACAGGGAACGGGCACGCGGCCGGCCGCGACCAGGAGACCAGCCGGGCGCACGCCGTCCCCCGCGAGGCCGCCGACGGGCCGCCGCCGTGGGTGGCCGCGTGCGGCACGCCGGTCGCCGTCGTCCAGGGGGCGTGGAACGGCCGCCGCGGACTGGGCGCCGACGACGTCTGCCCGGAGTGCCGCCGCCTGGTGCCGGCGTAGCCGCGCCCGTCCTGGCTCACCGTGGAGCGTCCTGGCTTCCCGTCGACGCCGAGCCAGGACGCAGCACGATCAGGTCACCTGATCGTGCGCGGGGCACCGCGGGGGCCTCGGCGTCGTCGTCCTCGGTGTCGTCCTCGGTGTCGTCCTCGGTGTCGTCCTCGGTGTCGTCGTCGAGTTCGGCGACCGTGGCGCCGGGCAGCCGCACCGTGACCACCGTCCGCCCGGGCCGGCTGTCCACGCCCACCGTGCCGCCGTGGCCGGTGACGACGGCGGCCACGATCGCCAGGCCCAGGCCGGTGCTGCCGCTGGCCCGCGAGCGGGAGGCGTCGCCGCGGGCGAACCGCTCGAACACGCCGGGCTGCAGGTCGGCGGGGATGCCGGGGCCGTCGTCGGCGACCTCGAGGACCGCGGTGCCGTGCTCGGCGCGCAGCCGGGTGGTCGCGGTGGTGCCCGGCGGGGTGTGCGTGCGGACGTTGGCCAGCAGGTTGGCCAGCACCTGGTGCAGCCGGGCGGCGTCGCCGGGGACCACGACGGCGGCGGCGGGCAGGTCCACCCGCCAGCCGTGCTCCGGCCCGGCGGCGTGGGCGTCGCTGACGGCGTCCATGACCAGGCCGGTGAGGTCCACGGTGTCCACCGCCAGCTCGCGGCCGGCGTCGAGGCGGGCGAGCAGCAGCAGGTCGTCGACCAGGCCGGACATCCGCACCGCCTCGGCCTCCACCCGGCGCAGCGAGGCATCGGCGTCCTCGGGCAGCCCGCCGCGCCGGCGCACCAGCTCGGTGTAGCCGCGGATGGAGGTCACCGGGGTGCGCAGCTCGTGGCTGGCGTCGGCGACGAAGCGGCGCAGCCGGGTCTCCGAGGCCTGGCGGGCGGCGATGCCGGACTCCACGGAGTCCAGCAGCCGGTTGAGCGCGGCGCCGACCCGGCCGACCTCGGTCCGCGGGTCGGTGTCGGCGGCCGGCACCCGCTCGGCCAGCCGCACCTCGCCGCTGGACAGCGGCAGCTCGGCGACCCGCCCGGCGGTGGCCGCCACCCGGTGCAGCGGGCGCAGCGTGCGGCCCACGACCAGCGACCCGACGGCGCCGGCCGCCAGCAGCCCGAGCAGGCCGGCGACCGCCTCGACGGCGACCAGCCGCGCCAGCGCCGACTCGGCCGAGGCCAGCGGGAGGCCGGTCACGATCCGCCCGCCGTCGCCGGCCGCCGTCGCGACCACCCGGTAGTCGCCGAGCGGCCCGAGGTCGACGGTCCGGGCACCGCCGTCGGCGGGGACGTCGGCCAGCGCGGCGGCCTGCTGCCCGCTGAGCGCCTCGCCGTCGCCCCCGGTCCCGATGACGGCGGCCTCCACGACGGCGCCGTCGACCACCCGGGCGCCCAGCGTCCCGTCGCCCTGGCCCGGGACCAGCAGGAAGTCCGGGCCATCGCCGAGATCGTCGCCGAGATCGCTGCCGGGATCGCCCTCGGGCCCGCCGTCGGCGTGCGCCGACCGGTCCACGGCGCCGGCCAGCCGCTCGTCGACCTGGCCGAGCAGCTCCCCGCGGACCGCGGCGGTGGCGGCGGTCCCCACGACGGCGAGGACGACGGCCAGCGGCACCAGGAAGACCCACAGCAGCCGTCCCCGCAGCGAGCGGGGTCCGCCTCGCCCCGCCCGGGCCCGCGTGCTCATGCCGTCACGGTGGGCGGCGAGGCTGGCCGTTGCCTGGACGCCGGGCGGGAGTCGGCTGGGGAACGCGCGGCGCGCGCTGCTGGACGCCGCCGCGCCTGTCATCGTCGTGCCGGTGAAGACGCAGTCCCCTCCTCCCGCGCCCCGCACGGCGGACGCCGGCGGCCTGACCGCGGCCGAGGCGCGGGCGCGGCACCGCCGCGGGGAGGGCAACGTCGCGGTCAGCGCCGGCTCGCGCAGCTACGGCGTCATCCTGCGCACCAACGTCTTCTCCTTCTTCAACGTCATCCTGTTCACCATCGGCGCCGCGCTGCTGGCGCTGGGCCGCTACAGCGACGCGTTCACCAGCGTGGGGCTGGGCCTGGTGAACGCCGCCATCAGCGCGGTGCAGGAGATCCGCGCGAAACGCAAGCTCGACCGGCTGCAGCTGCTGGCGCGCGGCACGGTGACGGTGGTGCGCGACGGCGCCGACACCGAGGTGCCGCCGGAGGAGGTGGTGCGCGGCGACGTGCTGCGGCTGGCCCCCGGAGCGCAGGTCGTCGTCGACGGGCCGGTGCTCGACGGGCGGGTCGAGGTCGACGAGTCCCTGCTCACCGGCGAGTCCGAGGCGCTGCCGAAGGCGCCCGGCGACGACCTGCTGTCGGGCTCGTTCGTCGTCGGCGGCCGGGGCACCCAGCTGGCCCGCGACGTGGGCGCGGCGTCCTACGCGGGGCGGCTGACCGCCGAGGCGCGGCGGGTCACCACCGACAGGACGCCGCTGCAGCGGCGGATCGACTTCGTCGTCCGGCTGGTCATGCTGCTGGTCCTGCTGATGAGCGTGACGATCCTGGCGCAGGCCGCGCTCGAGGGGTTCACGCTCGTGCGGACGGTGCAGACCACCGCGGTGCTCTCGGGTCTGGTGCCCTACGGGCTGTTCTTCCTCGTCGCTGTCGCCTACACGGTGGGCGCGGCCAAGAGCGCCGGGCGCGGGGCGCTGGTGCAGCAGGTGAACGCGGTGGAGTCGGTGATCAACGTCGACGCCGTCTGCACCGACAAGACCGGCACGCTGACCACCGGGCGGCTGTCGCTGGCCGAGGTGCGCCCGGCCGGGGACCTCCCGGCCGGGGTGGTGGAGCGGCTGCTCGGGTCGATGGCCCGCAGCACCGCCGCGGGCAACCTGACGACGGCGGCGCTGGCGCAGGCGCTGCCCGGGGAGGCGGTGCCGGTGGCCGAGGAGGTGCCGTTCTCCTCCGCGCTGCGCTGGAGCGCGCTGCGCACCCCCGACGCCGTGCTGGTCCTCGGCGCCCCCGACACGCTCGCGCCGCGCCTGGCCGGCCCGCCGCTGGGCGCCCCGGTCCGCGAGCTGACCGCGCGGGGGCTGCGGGTGCTCGTCCTCGCCCGCGCCGACCGCGACGCGCCGCTGCGCGACGGCGCCGGCCGCGCCCGGCTGCCCGCGCTGGAGCCGCTCGCCGTCGTGGCGCTGGCCGACGAGCTGCGCCCCGACGTCGTGGAGACCCTCGCCCGGCTCACCGCCGACGGGATCGCGGTCAAGGTCGTCTCCGGCGACGACCCGGCCACCGTGGCCGCGCTGGCCCGCCAGGCCGGGCTCGAGCCCGGCGATCCGGTGGCCGGCCCGGCGCTGGAGGGGCTGCCGGAGCCGGAGCTCGACGCCCTGGTGGACCGGACGACGGTCTTCGGGCGCATCGCCCCGGAGCAGAAGGAGCGCCTGGTCGACGCGCTGCGCCGGCAGGGCCGCTACGTCGCCATGGTCGGCGACGGCGTCAACGACGCCCGGGCGCTCAAGCGGGCGCACGTCGGCGTGGCGATGGCCAGCGGCAGCGCGGTCACCCGCGACGTCGCCGACATCGTGCTGACCGGCGACTCCCTGGGCGCGCTGCTGCCCGCCGCGCACGAGGGCCGCCGGATCATCACCGGCATCAGCACCTCGATGCAGGTGTTCCTGGCGCGGGTGGGCACGCAGGGGCTGGTCATCCTCGCCGTCACCATGCTGGGGCTGGGCTTCCCCTACTCGCCGGCGCAGGTCGGGCTCACGCTGCTCACCGTCGGCGTCCCGACGCTGTTCCTCACCGCCTGGGCCCGCCCGCAGGCACCCGACCCGCACCTGCTCACCACGCTGTGGCGGTTCGTCGTCCCGGCGATGCTGGTCACCGCGGCCGCCGGCGTCGCGGTCTACACCCGGCTCTACACCGGCCTGCTGGAGGGCCTGAGCGACGCGGACCTCCCCCCGTTCGTGCGCACCGAGTTCGAGGACTACACCGGCCTGTCCTCCGACGACGTCGGGTTCGCCGAGGCGGCGGCCACCATCGGCGCGCAGACCGGCCTGTCGACGTTCGTGTCCTACGCGGCGTTCCTGCTGATCCTCTTCCTCAAGCCGCCCAACCGGTGGTTCGCGGCGTGGACCCGGCCCGACGGCGACCGCCGCCCCGCGCTCCTGGTGGTCGCGCTCGTCGTGGTGTTCTCCGCCGGGCTGATGTGGCCGACGTTCACCGACTACTTCGGCCTCACCGAGGCCGCCGAGCCGGTGTTCGCCACCGTGCTGCCGGCGCTCGTGCTGTGGTTCGCCGTGCTGACGGCGGTCTACCGGCTGCGGCTGCTGGAGCGGGCGCTCGGCCTGACCGGCGCCCTCAGCCCGCCGCCGACCCCGGCGGAGCGGACCCCAGCAGCTCCGCGAGGGTGAGCCGGGCGGCGGCCGGGCGGTCCAGGACGAGCGCGGCGTCCGGCGGCGGCCCGGCGGCCAGGTAGCGGTCCCAGCGGCCGGCGTGGCGGCGCATGCGGTTCTCGGGGATGCGGCGGCCGCGGATCCGCTGGCCCTCGGCGGCGTCGCCGGCGCTCACGTCGATGAGCACGACGCGGACGGCGCGGCCGGCCAGGCGGGCGGTGCCGAGCACCACGGGGCGCCACCAGCGGCTGGTCCACGGGTCGGCGAGCACGACCACCGGCGCCGTGCCGGCGGTCGCCCGCAGCACCCGGAACCGGTGCCGGGCGTGCACGAACGGGCGCACGAACCGGTAGGGCACGGAGGCGGAGGTGCGCCAGCGGGCGGCGACGTCCTCGGAGTCGACGGCGGTCACGCCCGGGACGCCGTCGCCGAGCAGCCGGCGCACCATCGTGGTCTTGCCGCTGCCCGGGAGCCCGCCGACGACGACCAGCGAGCGCGCCGGGACGGCACCCCGCCCGTCGGGCGCGGTCGTCGGCAGCGTGCTGGTCACGGGGTCCTCCTGTCGGGGCGGGGCGGCGGACGCTACCCGCACGGTTCCCCGCCTGGCCGGTCCGCGGGCGCGGGCCGGGATGCACTGCGGCGCCGCCCTCCCCAACGGAGGACGGCGCCGCGGAGTGCCGGGACGGTCAGTCCCCGTCGGGACCGCCGCGGCCGCCGCGGGGGCCGTCGAGGTCGACGTCGGTGCTCTCGACCAGGTCGGTCAGCCGGGTCTCAAGGTCGGCGGCGCGCTCGTCGGCCTCCTCCTGGGTGAGCCGGCCGTCGGCGACGGCGTCGTCGAGGCGCTCCTGGGCGGCCTGCAGCAGCGCGGCGACGAGGTCGTCGACGGCCACCCCCCGGTCCCCGGCCACCGTGGCGAGGCTGGCGTCGTCGGCCTCGAGCGCGGTGCGCAGGTCGTCCTCGGACAGACCGAGGGTGTCGGCGGCGACGGAGAGGTCCAGGCCCCGGCCGGGGCCGCCGTGCCCGTGGCCGCCGCCGAGGCCGGCGTCGCCGAGCGTGGTGGCCACCTCGTCGGCCTGCTCGGAGGTGAGCGAGCCGTCGTCGACCAGGCCGGCGAGGGCGTCGCGGATGCGCTCCTCGGCCGAGGGGGCCGAGGTCGCGGTGGTCGTGTCGTCGTCGGCCACGGCCGGGACGGCGAACGCCAGGCCGCCGACGGCCAGGACGCCGGCCGTGGTGGCGAGCACGATCTTCTTGCGCACGGGAGTTCTCCTCGTTCGGGCGGCCGGCAGGTCCGGCCGTCGTCTGCGACCCTCGGACCGCTTCCTGTGGCGGGCCTGGCAGGCGGCCGTGGCGGGACTGTGGACTGCGGAAACACGCTGTTCACCGCCTCGGCCGGAAAGTGGTCCACGCTGGGGGCGTGAGCGTCGTCCGACCGCCGTCCCCGCGTCCGCGCCGGGGTCCGCTGCGCCGCCTCGTGGCCGCCGCGCTCACCGTCGTGCTCGCCTCGGTGCTGGTGGTGACCACGACCGGCCTGGTGGTCGTGCTCCTGGTCCGGGGAGGGTCGGAGGGGTCCGTGCCGGGGGGATCGATGGGCGGGACCGTCGACACCGTGCCGGTCCCCGGCCTGCAGCCGTTGGGCCGGTCCGAGGCGCCTCCGCCCCCGGTCCGCCCGTCCCCGACCGCGCCCCCGCCCCCGCCGGTGGACGCCGCCGCGGTGCTCGCCGCCGTGGACGCAGCGGCCGCCGGGGCGCGCGGCACGGTGGACGTCGTCGTCCTGGACGCCGCCGGGCGGCCGCTGGTGACCGGCGCCTCCGCCGGCGAGGTCCGCTACACCGCCTCGCTGGTGAAGCTGCTCGTGGTCGGCCGGCTGCTCGCCCTCGAGGCTGCCGGCGCGCTCGACCTGGGCGAGGGCGACCTCGCGCTCATGGAGCGCGCGATCGTGCGGTCCGACGACGGCGCGATGAGCACCCTCTGGGACCGGTGGGGCGGCGCCGCGCTGGTCACCGCCGCCGCGGCCGAGGCGGGGCTGACCGCGACCGCACCGCCGGACGTGGCCGGCCAGTGGGGCGAGGCGACGACGAGCGCGTCCGACGTCGCCGTGGTGCTGGCCGGGCTGGCCGCCGCTCCCGGGCGGCAGCCGGCCGCGACGCTGCTCGGCTGGCTGCGGGCCACCTCGGCGAGCGCGGCCGACGGCTTCGACCAGACCTTCGGCCTGCTCCAGGGGACGGCGGGCGTGGCGGCCAAGCAGGGCTGGATGTGCTGCGTGGACGGCCGCCGGCAGGTGCACTCGGCCGGCGTGCTCCCCGACGGGCGGGTGGTCGTGCTGCTCGGGGACTTCCCCGCCGCGACGTCGTGGGGACGCGCGCGCGGCGCCCTCGACGCGGCCGCCGCGGCGGTGCTCGGCGCCCTGGGCTGAGTCCGCCCTTCCGAGGCTGCCAGCTCCCTGCCAGGTCGCGCTCAGGTCGCGCCGAGGCGGGGCGACGAGCGTGCCGCCATGGACGCCGATCCTGGCCCGTGGTTGTTCGACCCCTCCACCACCCGCGCCCTCGTGCTCGCGCAGCGCCCCCCCGGCGGCCGGCCGGTCGAGGACGTCGTCTCCGACGTCGTCTGGGGCGACGTGGTCCGGCTGCTGCGCTGGGCGGCCGCGGGTGCCTCCGGGCCGCCGGGCCTGCGCGCGGGCACCTGGTGGCGGCTCGCCGCCGGCTGCGCCGCCCTCCTGCGGCGGCTGCCGGCCCTCAGTGCCGAGATCGCCCAGCCCTGGTCGGTCCTGCCGCCGGAACCCGCGGCGGCCGACGTCCCTCCGGCGCAGCGGATCGACCGGGTCGCCGCCCGCCTCACCGTCCTGCTCCGCTCGGGGCGGCCGGTCGCGCTCCGCGTCCTGGCGCGGGAGGTGGACGCGCTCGGCGAGGCGGCGGTCCTGGCGATCGCCGCGTCCTCCCTCGACTCCTTGCGCTCCGACATGTAGCGACATATCGTTACTGTCATCCGATACGTCAGGAGGACGGTCATGGAGTTCTATCCACGCTCCGAGGGCTGGCGGCCCGGCCGCCGTCCCCACCACGGCCCCTGGGGCCAGCAGGGCGGGCACGGTCAGCACGGCGGGCACGGCCACGGCCGGCGTCCGCACGGCTTCGGCTTCGGCGGCCCCGGTGGGCCCGCCGAGGCCGGGGGTCCCGGGGGCTTCGGCTTCGGCGGCCCCGGCTTCGGTCCGGGCTTCGGGCCGGGGTTCGGCCCCGGGTTCGACCCCGCGGCGGGCTTCCGTCGCCGGGGCCGCGGGCGGGCGCCACGCGGTGACGTGCGCGCCGCGGTCCTGCTGCTGCTCGCCGAGCAGCCCATGCACGGCTACCAGCTCATGCAGGCGATCGCCGAGCGCAGCGGCGGTCGCTGGACGCCCAGCCCGGGGGCCATCTACCCGACGCTGAGCCAGCTCGAGGACGAGGGCCTGGTCACGGTCACCGCCGAGGCCGGCCGCAAGCTCGCCACGCTCACCGACACCGGCCGCAGCGCCGCCGACGGCCTGCGCGGCACCGGGAACGACCCGTTCGCTGGCGCCGCCGACGGCGCTCCCCCCGCCGACCTCCGCGGCCTGCTCGAGCAGCTGCACGGCGCGGTGCGCCAGGTGGCGCGCACCGGCACCGAGGCACAGTTCGCCGCCGCGGTCGGGGTCCTCGCCGAGGCCCGCCGCGCGCTGTACCTGCTCCTCGCCGACGGCCCCGAGGGCACCGCGGGCCCGGCCGGCCAGGATCCGCCGGAGGACCCGCAGGCCTGAGCCGACGACGACGCCCCCGCCGCATCCGACGCGGCGGGGGCGTTGTCGTCCCCGGCTCCCGGACCGGGCGACAGAGATGGCCATTTCTGCCGTTCAGCGGGCGGGTCGGCCGGCCAGGCTGGCGGTTAAGTTGGGGATAACGGTTCGAGGCGCGCCGTCGTTCGGGACGTCGCGGTGTGCACGCAGCGCGGTGGGGAGGCGCTCCCCGGCGCGCTGCGGGCACACCGCGCCCTCAGGATCGGGTGCGTCAGGCCCCGGCGGGCTCGTGTTCGACGGTGCAGGAGCCGGCCGGGAAGAAGACGCCGGTGTGCCCGTCGGCGTCCCAGCGGACGACGTAGGGCGGGCCGCCGGCCTCCCCCCGGACCTCCGTCACCCGCCCCGTGCGGTCCGGCTCCCCCTGGTGGGTCGAGCGGACGACGATCCTGTCCCCCACGCGTGCTTCCACGGCGACCTCCCGGCGTTGACGGCGCTGTCCTGCCGGGACCAGCCTCCCGCCGCGGCGCGCGGCCGGGCAAGGGCCTCAGGCCGTGCCGTCGAGGACCGAGCGCAGCCGGGCGGCGAAGGCCTCCGGCTCCCCCGCCTGGCCGAACTCGCCGCCCATGAACCCGCCGTGGTCACCGGGGAAGAGCACCGGCGTCGTTCCGAGCGCGGCGGCCACGCCCTCACCGCCGCGGCGGGCCAGCTGCCCCTCCGAGGCCTCCCCCACGGCGATGACGACCCGGGTGGGCGCCGCCCGCAGCGCCGCGACGTCGAACTCCGCGTGCGTGCTGGAGAGCATGTTCTGGGCGAGCAGCGCGTCGTCGCGCGCGCCGTCGTCCTCGGTGGGGAGGCCGAACACCGCCGGGTCGGGCGCCGGGCCGGCGAGCTCGGCGGTCACCGGGCCGCGGTGGCCGACCAGCCGGATGAAGGCGGCCATCCCGGGGCCCCGGCCGCCCTGCCGGTAGGCCTCGGCGACGGCGTGCGTGGCGGCCGAGGCCTCCTCGGCGTCGGGCAGGTACCGCAGCGACGGCGGCTCGTGCGCCACCAGCGTGCGCACCTGCCCGGGCCGGCGCACCACGAGCGTCAGGGCGTTGATGGCCCCGCCGCTGGTGGCGAACAGGTCCACCGGCCCGCCGCCGACCGCGTCGATGACGGCGGACAGGTCGCCGGCGTGCTCCTCGGGCGTGTTCGTGGGCGCGCCGTCGGTGCGGCGGCTGCGCCCGGCGCCGCGCACGTCGTAGGTGACCACCGTGCGGTCGGGGAAGTACCCGGCCAGCGTGCCGAAGCCCTCGGCGCCCATGGGCGAGCCGACCAGCAGCAGGACCGGCGCGCCGTCCGGGCCGGGGCGGACGTCGTAGGTGAGGACGGCGCCGGCCACCTCGAGGGTGCGGGTGTCGAGCTCGGTCGGCGTGCTGGTCATCGGGGCCTCCGGGGATGGGTGGTCTGCGGAGTAGACACCCGGGTGCCGACGGACTCATCGGTCCCCGCACCGCGCCGTTGCGTACGGACGTCCGCATCGTTGTGTACGGTCGTCCGCATGACCGCGCTGCCCGCCGCCGACGACGACCGGACCATGCGCGAGCGGATGCTCGCCGGTGACCCCTACATCGCCGACGACCCGGAGATCGGCGAGGCGAGCGCCGCGGCGCTCGACCTGGTGGCGGCCTACAACGCCACCTCGGTGCGCCAGCGCCCGCTGCGCCGGCACCTGCTCGAGCAGCTGCTGGGCGCCGTCGGCGAGGACACCGAGATCCGCCCGCCGCTGTACGTCGACTACGGCAGCAACCTGCGCATCGGCGCCCGCTCCTTCGCCAACTTCGGCCTGGTCGCCCTCGACGTCGCGGCCATCACCATCGGCGACGACGTCCAGATCGGGCCGAACGTTCAACTGCTGACCCCGACGCACCCGGTGGAGCCGGAGCCACGGCGGCAGAAGTGGGAGGCCGCCCAGCCGATCACCATCGGCGACAACGTGTGGCTCGGCGGCGGCGTGATCGTGCTGCCCGGCGTGACCATCGGCGCGGACACCGTCGTCGGCGCGGGGTCGGTGGTCACCCGGGACCTGCCGGCCGGCGTGGTCGCCGTCGGCAACCCGGCCCGGGTGGTCCGGACGCTGGAGCGGGGATGACCGCCGCACCGGCCCACAGGCGCCCGCGGCGGCACGACCCCGGACGGCGCGACCGGCTGGTGGTCACCGCGCTCGACGTCATCGCCGACGTCGGGGTCGGCGGCGCCACGCACCGGGCGATCGCCCGCGCCGCCGACGTCCCCCTGGGGTCGACGACGTACCACTTCGCCTCCCTCGACGAGCTGCACGCCGCGGCGTTCACCCTGCTGGTCGAGGACGTCGCCGGCCGCTTCGACGAGCGCATGCGCACCGCACCGGACCGCGCGTCGGCGTTGGCCGCCCTGGTCGAGCACCTCACCGGCGACCTGCTCGTCTCCGGCCGCGACCTGGTGCTCACCGTCGAGCTCTACGCGGCCGCCGCCCGCCGGCCGGCGCTGCGCGCGGTCACCCAGGACTGGATGCAGCGCAGCCGGCGCAGCCTGGAACGCCACCTCGACCCGGTCACCGCCGCCGAGCTCGACGCCCTGGTCACCGGCCTGGTGCTGCACAGCGCGCTGTCGACCGACCCGATGGACCCCGACCGGATCCGCACGGCCCTGCTCCGCCTCGCCGGCTGACCCGCCGGCCGACCCCCCGCACACCCCACACAGGACAGGACCTCCGTGTCGGACACCCTCCCGGCTGCCGCACCGCCCCGGCTGCGCGCCGCCCGCACCGCCGTCGCCGCGTGCTTCTTCATCAACGCCGTCCTCTACGCCGACCTGGTGCCGCGGCTGCCGGAGATCAAGGACCGCCTCGACCTCACCAACGCCTCCCTCGGCGCGGCGCTGGCCGCCCTGCCGCTCGGCGCGCTGGTCTCCGCGCTGGCCTCGGCCGCGCTCATGCGCCGGTTCGGCTCGGCGCGGGTGGCCTCCTTCGGCCTGGTGGCGCTCGCCGCGGCCGTCTGGGGCGCGGCGGTCGCGCCGTCGTGGTGGCTGCTGGCGGGGGCGCTGTTCGTGGCCGGGGCGCTCGACGCCGTCGTCGACGTCGCGCAGAACGCCCACGGCCTGCGCGTGCAGCGGGCCTACGACCGGTCGATCCTCAACGGCTTCCACGGCATCTGGAGCATCGGCGCGGTCACCGGCGGGCTGATCGGCTCCGCCGCGGCCGGGCTGGGCGTCCCGCTGGGCCTGCACCTCGGCGTGGTCGCGGGCGTGTTCGCCGTCCTCGCCCTGGTCACGTACCGCTCGATGCTGCCGGGGCCCGACCAGGACGAGCCCGCCGCCGACGCGGTGCCCCTCGGGGGCAGCGGCGCGCTGCGGGCCGTCCTCCCCGCGCTGGCCGCCCTCGGCGTGCTCGCCGTCTGCGGGGCGTTCGTCGAGGACGCCGGGTCCTCGTGGAGCGCGCTGTACCTGCGCGGCGAGATCGGCACCGGCGCCGCGACCGCCGGGCTGGGCTTCGTGGCGCTGTCGGTGGCCATGACCGTCGGGCGGCTGACCGGCGACCGCGTCGTCGACCGCTTCGGCCAGCGCCGGGTGGCCCGCGTGGGGGGTGCCGTCGTCGCCGCCGGCATGGGGCTGGCCCTCGCCGTCCCCTCGCTGCCGACGACGCTGGTCGGGTTCGGGCTCGCCGGGCTCGGCGTGGCCACCCTCGTCCCCGCCGTCTACGCCGCGGCCGACGACCTGCCCGGGCTGCGGCACGGCGTCGGGCTGACGCTGGTCAACTGGCTGCTGCGGATCGGCTTCCTCGCCTCCCCGCCGCTGGTCGGCGCGATCGCCGACGCCTCGAGCCTGCGGGTCGGCCTGCTCCTCGTCGTCGCCGCCGGGCTGGCCACCGTGGTGTTCGGGCGGGTGCTGCGGGCGACGGTGAGCCGGAACTGACCGGACCCGAGGCGCGGCACCCCGTCGTGCACGACCGGCCTCGGCGGAGCCGGGCCAGGGAGCGGGAGCTCGGAACCTGGCCCGGTGCGCCGGCGAGGAGTTCCCCCTCTACTCGCCGGAGCGGAGCACATCCCCAGGGTGCACGCCCGCGGCCCGGTCCGCATCCCGAGGACGTCGGTGGCCGAGGGGAGGATCGGCGCGTGGCTGCCTTCTTCCTCCCGCGCGCGAGCGACGACGACCAGGCCGAGCGGCTCTACGAGGCCCTCGCCGAGTTCGCCGGCTGCGAGCCCGCTCCCCCGGGCCGGCGGGTGCAGGCCATCGTCTTCCGCCAGGACGGCGCGGAGTGGGTGGCCGAGGTGGGCCGCGAGCTGCACGGGCAGCGGACGACGACCACGCTGCGCCGCGGCGAGCTGCTCGAGCACACCGAGGAGCTCACCTCGACCGCCCGGGTGCTCGCCGTCTACCCGGGCACGCCCTACCTCGTGGTCACCGACGCCCAGCCGATCACCGGCACGCCCTCGGAGTGGGCCAACCCGTTCACCGTGGCCGGGCCCGACCGGGTCACCCTCTTCGACGCGCCCTGACGTCGACGCGCGCTGACCCGGCCTCCGGTCAGGGCCGGAACGGGGCGCCGAAGTACAGCCGCACGGCCGTGCCCGCCGGGCCGCTGCGGACGGCGGCGTCGTCGGCCAGGCTCCACGCCAGCCACATCCCGCCGGACCCGCGCTCGGGGTCGGGCGGCACGTAGCCGAGCGTCTCGTCCGGCAGGCCGGGCCCGCCGTCGGACACCTCGACGACGAAGGTGTCCCCGTCCATCCAGGTCGCGAGCTCGGCGAAGGCCGCGACGCGCAGCGCGTTGGCCAGCAGCTCGTGCGTGGCCAGGACGACGTCGCCGAGCCGGGCCCGCCGGTCGGCGGGCACCGCGGCACTGATGGCGCGCCGTCCCTGCACCGGTGCGGTCACGGTGGCGACGCCGGCGTGCGCGGGACGCGCGGTCCAGGCCGGCTGCACCGAGCGCAGGAAGGCGGCCGGGTCCTCGTAGGCCGGGCCGGGCGCCGGCGCGGTGCCGCTCCAGGTGAGCGGGTGCGACCGGTCCACGGCCGCGAGGACGTCGGCCGGGAGCCGGCGGGCGTCGTGCAGGCACAGGCTGTAGTAGGGCATCGCGTCGTAGCAGCGGTTGGCGACCGCCTCGAACCGGCTCCACTCCCGGCCGTCCTCGCGCGCCAGCCAGGTCGGCTCGGCGGCCAGCCGCCAGCTGGGGGTGGTGGCCCGCAGGGCGCGCAGGTCGCGGTCGTAGGCCTGCAGGGTGCCGTGCCCACCGCGCCACCAGGTCTCCGCGGCGGCGAAGACGGTCAGCCGCCCGAGGTCGGTCCCCAGGTGCTCGGCCAGCAGCCACCGCACGCGCTCCCCGGCGACGACGAGCACCGGCTCGTCCCGGCGGAACCCCTCGAGCACGAAGGGCACCACCCGCTCGACGACCTGGGCGTCGGCGGAGAAGACGAAGCCCTCGTGCGCGAGGCGGGTGCCGTCCCAGTCGCCGGTCGGGCGCATCCGGGTCATGCCCGCTCCCCACCCGGGCCGGAGGGGTCGAGTCCGAAGAGGTCCAGGCACCGGCGCACGCCGTGGGACGCGCCCGTCAGCCGCAGGGACGTCCCCCGGCCGGCCAGCTCGCGTGCCGCACCGGCGAGGGCACGGGCGCCCGCGACGTCGAGGAAGGCGAGGTCGGACAGGTCGAGGACGACCTCGCCGGGCACCTCTCCGGCGACGTCGACGAGGGCGGTGGCCACGTACGCGGCCTCGGTGAGGTCCACCTCCCCGTGCAGCGACAGCACCGGTCCCCGCCCGGACAGGTGGGCCAGCGCCGGCCGGTCCCCGAGGGACTGCAGCGGGTGGAGGACGGCCACCGGCCCGAGGGCGTCCGGGCCCACCGAGGCGTCGTAGAGGCACAGCGCGGTCAGGGGGAGGGTTCCCATCAGCTCGTCGGCGAGCTGCTCGTAGGCGTGCAGCAGGCGGCGGCCGGATCGGCCGCCGCGGAGCAGCTCGGTGACGTCCGCGGCGACCCGCAGGCCGGTGCGGCCGCCGTCGAGCGCCGCCTGCGTGGCGCGGCGGTAGCGCTCCACCTGCTCGTGGGGGGCGAGCACGCCGCCGGCCGAGTAGCTGTCCCCGGTCACCTGCAGGTCCAGCCGGCCGTCGGCGAGCAGCTCGTCGCGGTGCGGCAGGGCCGCCAGGGCGGTGAGCAGGGCCGACCGCGCGGGCCCGACGAGCAGCAGCTGCTCGTCGCGGCGGCGCCCCTGGTCGAGGAAGGGCACGACCGCGGCGGCGAGGTCGGCGGCGCCGGTGAAGGACCGGCACGCGTGGTCGCCCGGCCCGAGCTGGTCGACCGCGTCCAGACCCTGCGGGACGGTCACACCCGCGAACCTACTCGCCCGGGACCCCGGCGTCAGGAGCCCGCCGGAGGCTCAGGCGACCTGCACGACCGCCTCGATCTCCACGGCGATGTCGAAGGGCAGCTCGGCCATGCCGACCGCAGAGCGGGCGGCGCGGCCGCGCTCGCCGAGGACCTCGACGAACAGGTCCGAGCACCCGTCGACGACGGCGGGGGTGCGGGTGAACCCGGGGGCGCAGTTGACCATCCCGAACAGCTTGACCACGGCGCGGACCCGGTCGAGGTCGCCGAGCTCCTGCCGCAGGGTCCCCAGCAGCTGCAGCCCGGTCAGCCGCGCCGCCTCCCGGGCGGTCCCGAGGTCCAGCCCGCCGTCCCCGACCTTGCCGGTGACCAGGCTCCCGTCGGGCCGGACCGGCCCCGCCCCGGAGAGGTACAGCACGTCCCCCGCCCGGCGGGCGGCCACGTAGTTCCCGGCGGGGCTCCTCGGCACCGGCAGCTCGATGCCCAGGTCGGTCAGTCGCGCGTCGAGGTCCATCCGCCGATGGTGGCCCTCCCCCGGCGGCCGCGGGAACCCCGCGCACGCCTGGCGGCGCGCCGCCGGCGGCACCACGATGACCCGGACCGCGGGCAGGGTGCCGCAGCGGAGTCGGGAGGACCAGACGTGCCGGTGCTGACCAGGCTGGGCGGGCTGCTCGCGGACGCGGCGCTGGGGCTGCCGCTGCGCGCGCGGCCCTACACCGTGGAGCGGGACGTCGCCGTCCCCATGCCCGACGGCGTCACACTGCTCGGCGACCACTACCGCCCGTCCGGCGCCGGCGGCCCGCAGCCGGTCGTGCTCATCCGCCTGCCCTACGGCCGGGCCGGGCTGTTCGCGCACGCCTTCGCCGCCCCCTATGCCCGCCGGGGCCTGCAGGTGTTCGTCCAGTCCACCCGCGGCACCTTCGGCTCCGGGGGGCACTTCCGGCCGTTCACCACCGAGCACGAGGACGGCCTGGCCACCCTCGCCTGGGTGCGGGCGCAGCCGTGGTGCGACGGCCGGGTGGCGATGACCGGCGGCAGCTACTTCGGGCACACCCAGTGGGCCGTCGCCCCCTACGCCGACCCGCCGCTGGTCGCCGTCTCGCCGCACATCACCGGCGCCCGGATCACCACCGCCTTCTACGACCACGGCACCCCGGGGCTGGAGAACGCGCTGCGCTGGTCGGTGGCCATCGGCCGCCAGGAGGCCGGCGGGCTGCCGGCACCCCTGTCGCCCCCGGGCCTGCGGGCGCGGGTCCACCGGGCGCTGCGGATGCTGCCGCTGCAGGCCGCCGACACCGCCGCCGTCGGCGCACCGGTGCCCTTCTGGCGCGACTTCACCGGCCACGCCGGGCCCGGCGACCCGTTCTGGAACGCCACCGACCACGACGACGCCGACCTGGCCCGCTTCCCGCCGGCCAGCATGGTCACCGGCTGGTGGGACCTGTTCGCCGCCGCCCAGCTCACCGACTACGCGCGCCTGCGCGCCGCCGGGGTCCCCGCCCGGATCACCGTCGGCCCGTGGCTGCACGGCGACCCCGGGGAGCTCCGGGAGATCGTCCGCAGCGACGTGCGCTGGCTGCGCCACCACCTGCAGGGCGGCCCAGCGCCCACCGGCGCGCCGGTGCGGCTGTACCTGCAGCAGGCCGGCACGTGGCTGGAGTCGCCGGCCTGGCCGCCGCCGGGCAGCTCCCCCGTCGCCCACCACCTGCGCGCCGACGGCACGCTCACCGAGCAGGCGGAGGACGGCGACGCCGCGCCCAGCCGGTTCACCTACGACCCCGCCGACCCCACGCCCACCGTCGGCGGCCCGCTGCTCGAGCGCCCCGGCAAGCAGGCCGACAACGCCGCGGTGGAGGCCCGCGACGACGTCCTCGTCTTCACCGGCCCGGCGCTCCCCCGCGACCTCGACGTCGTGGGGCACGTCCGCGCCCGCGTGCACGTGCGCACCGAGCGGGACCACGCCGACCTGTTCGTCCGGCTCTGCGACGTCGACGCCGCGGGGGTGTCGCGCAACGTCGTCGACGGCATCCGGCGGCTGGACCCGCGCACCGTGCCGGCCGACGACGTCACCGTGGGTCCCGACGGCGTCCTCGCCGTCGACGTCGAGCTGTTCCCCACCGCCTACCGCTTCCGAGCCGGGCACCGGCTGCGCGTGCAGGTGTCCGGCGGGGCCTTCCCGCGCTTCGCCCGCAACCTGGGCACCGGCGAGCCGTTCGCCTCGGCGGCCACCGGCCGGCCGTGCCGGTTCGAGGTCCACCACGACGCGGCGCACCCGTCCCGTCTGGAGCTGCCGGTCCTGCGCTGAGCACGCCACCGGCGCCCCCTCCCGCGGGAGAGGGCGCCGGTGATGGGTGCTGGTGTGCGCTACCCCGCGAGGTCGGCGGCCAGCTCGCCCTCGAAGGCCTCCTGGACGACCTCGGCACCGCCGGGCACGTCGGCCGGGCGGACGATGAAGCTCTGCGTGCTCGGCGACACGCCGGTCTCGAACGCGTCGATCGGCACGATCAGCCCGCCGGTGTCGACGTCGGTCAGCTCGTTGAACGCGGTGATGACGCCCTCACGGGTCAGGTCACCGCTCTCGCACGCCGCGTCGAGCACCTGGTTCATCACCTCACCCATCGCGTACCCGAAGATGCCGCCGGGGCTGGGCGTGGTGCCCGGGTAGGCCGCCTGGTACTGCTCGAGCAGCTCGGGCTGGGCGGCCCAGCTGCTGAACGGGGCGGCCACGTACAGGTGGTCCTTGAGCCACTGCGCCGAGGGGCCGTCGAGCAGGCCGGGCGCGAACACGGGGTTGCTGCCCAGGATCGGCACGTCCAGGCCGGCCGACTGCGCCACCGCGGCCACCGAGGCGGTCTGCCCCGGCGCGACGGTCAGCACGATCGCCTCCACGCCCTCCGCGGCGAACTGGGTGACCTGCGCGGACATGTCCTGGTCGGTGGACTTGATCTGCGCCTCGACGAGGTTCAGGCCCCGGGCCTCGGCGACGGCGCGGGAGCCGGCCAGGCCGTTCTCGCCGTACTCGCCCTCGAAGTAGATGTGCCCGACGGTCGCGCCGTCCTGCAGCAGGCCCTGGTCGAACAGGTACTGGTAGCCGTTGGCGATCTCGACGTCGTAGGTGGCGCCGAGGACGCCGGTGCCCGGGATCTCGGTGAGGGTCCGCGCCCAGGCCGACGGGAAGTTGACGATCGAGTCGCTCTCGTAGTCGCCGGCCAGGGCGGTGTTGATCGGCGAGCCGATCGTCTGCTGCATCGCCAGGACGTTGGGCTCCATCGCGCTGTAGAGCTGCACGCCCGTCTGCGGCACGTAGCCGGTGTCCTGGACCTCCAGCTCGACGTCGTAGGTGTCGCAGACCTGGTTGTCCTCCCAGTACAGCGTGTTGCCGTTGGTGATGTCGGTGCCCAGGGCGGCGAAGACGCCGGTGAAGTCGGTGAGCACGCCGAGCCGGATCGTGGTGCCCTCGACGCCGACGTCGGTGGTGACGTCGCCGCCCTCGCTCCCGCCGCCGCCACCGCCGCTGCTCTCCGGCGCCTTCGTGCTGCAGCCGCTCACCGCCACGACGGCGGCGGCGGCCAGGACGGTGGCCCCCCGTAGACGCGTTCCAGCTCTCATCTGCTGCTGCTCCCTCGTGACGGTGGATCGGATGGTGGATCGGACGGTGCACCGGGCGGTGCGGGGTCGGTGGTGCCGGACGCCGGGTCCGCGGGGGCGCCCGGGGCTCCACGGGCGGGACTGCGGGCGGACCTGCGGCCCCGATGGCGGAAGCGGTTGGCGATCCCGGCCAGGCCTCCGGGCTCGAAGAGGACGACGAGGATGATCGCCAGGCCGAACAGGTAGCGGGCGGCGATGCCGGCCGCGACGCCGCCCTCGCCGGGCGCGCTGACCAGCGGCAGCACGTCGGCGAACTGCTGGAACACCAGCGGCAGCGCGGTGACGAACGCCGCGCCCCACGCCGCGCCGGCCACCGACCCGAGGCCGCCCAGCACGATCATCGCCAGGAAGAGGATCGACACGGTCAGGCCGAAGGACTCCGGCGCGATGCTGCCGATCGACAGCGCGTACATCACCCCGGACAGCCCGGCGTACATCGAGCTGACCAGGAAGACCCGCGCCTTGTAGGCCTGCACGTTGACGCCCATGACCGAGGCGGCGACCTCGCTGTCGCGCAGCGTCTGCAGCGCCCGGCCGGGGCGGCTGCGCAGCAGGTTGCGGGCGAACAGGTAGGCGGCCAGCGCCAGGACGATGCCCAGGTACCAGAGCCGCTCGGCCTCCCGGAAGGGGACGCCGAGGACGAACAGCTGCGGGTCGTCGTTGCCGAAGGAGAACCCGAACAAGGAGAACTCCGGCACCGAGCGGCCGTTGAACCCGCCGGTCACCGGCGTCCAGGTGTTGAGCACGTGGACGCCGATGAACACTAGCCCGAGCGAGGCGACGCCGAGGTAGATCCCGCGCAGCCGGGCGGCGATCGGGCTGAAGACCAACCCGGCCAGGCCGGCGAGCAGGACGCCGACGACCAGACCCACGATCGGCGGGAGTTCCAGGCCGCGCAGCGCCGCCCGGGTGCCCAGGCCCCCGGACTCGCCGGAGACGAACGTGTAGCTGACCGCGCCGACCGCGAGGAAGAACGCGTGCGCCAGCGACAGCTGCCCGGTGGTGCCGACCAGCAGGTTCAGGCCGATGGCGCCCACGATCGCGCCGGCGACGGCGAAGCCCGTGCGCAGCCAGAACTCCTCCACGTACAGCGGGAGGACCAGCAGCACGACGAGCAGGGCGAGCAGCACCAGCGGCTTGAGGAAGCGGGCCGGGGACCGCCGGGCAGCCGTCCCGTTCGCCGCCGGGGTGCGGCGGGTGGCGCCGGCCGGCGCGGACAGGGTGTCAGACACGTGTCAGCTCCTTGGTCCCGAACAGGCCGGAGGGCCGGACCAGCAGCACGATGATCATCACGACGTAGGGCGCGACCTCGCCGAAGCCACGGCCCAGGAACGACAGCTGGTCCTGGTAGCCGGCGGCGAGCGCCTCGGTGATGCCGATGAGCAGCCCGCCGACCAGCGCGCCGCCGGTGGAGTCCAGCCCGCCGAGGATCGCCGCCGGGAACGCCCGCAGCGCGACGGTGTAGGCGGCCGCGCTGACCCCCGGCGTGGGGGCGCCGACGAGGAACAACGCCGCGACCGCGGCCAGCACGCCGGCGACGATCCAGGCCAGCGCCGACACCCGGCCCTGCCGGATGCCCATGAGCGCCGCGGCCTCGCCGTCCTCGGCCGAGGCGCGCATCGCCACGCCCCAGCTGGAGTACTTGAAGGCCGCGAAGAACGCGATGATCAGCACGCCGGCGACGCCCATGGCGATCAGCCGGTTCTCGCTGATGCCGACGCTGCCGATGCGGACGGAGTCGCCGCCCCACGGGTGCGGGACGTTGAGGATGTCCGGGCCGATCTGCCGGATCAGCTCGGTGAGGATGATGATGTCGACGCCGATCGTGACGATCGCCAGGCTGATCACCGGGGCCCCGCGCAGCTGGTTGATGATCAGCCGCTCGACGAGGAACGCCGCCAGGGCGGTGAACGCGAGGCCGATGAGCACCGCGGGCAGGAAGCCGAGCGGGTCCGACAGCCGGGCGACGGTGTAGGCGCCGAGCAGCAGCAGCGAGCCGTGGGTGAAGCTGACGACCTCGCTGGCCTTGAAGATGATCACGAAGCCCAGGGCGATGAGCGCGTAGATCGCGCCCAGCGAGATCCCGTTGAGCAGCAGGGACAGGAACTGGGTCACGACCGGCTCCCCGGGGTCTCGGTGTGGTGAGCGGCGGCGACGGCGTCGGCGGGGTTGTCCTCGGTGCCCGAGCCCAGGTAGGCGCGGATGACCTCGGGGTCGGACTGCACCTCGGCCGGGGTGCCGTCGGCGATCCGGCGGCCGAAGTCCAGGACGGTCACCCGGTCGGCCAGCGACATGACCATCCCCATGTCGTGCTCGACGAGGATCACGGTGATCCCCAGGGCCGAGCGGATCTCCCGGATGGCGTCGGCCATGCGGGCGGTCTCCTGGGCGTTCATGCCGGCCACCGGCTCGTCGAGCAGCAGCAGCCGCGGCTCGATGCACAGCGCCCGGGCCACCTCGACCCGCTTCTGGTCGCCGTAGGACAGCACGCCCACCGGGGTGTGCAGCTTGTCCCCGAGGTCGAGGAACTCGGCGATCTCCCGGATCCGCTCGCCGTGCCGCTTCCCCTCGCGGGTGGCCCGCGGCAGGCGCAGCCCGGAGGAGAGGAACCCGGCCTTCGTCAGGTGGTGGCGGCCGAGCATGAGGTTCTCGGCGACGGTCTGCGTGCCCGACAGCGCGATGTTCTGGAAGGCACGGGCCACGCCGACGCCGGCGATCTGGAACGGCCGCATGGCGCTGAGCACGGCGTCGCCGAAGCGGACCCGGCCCTCGGTGGCCTGGTAGACGCCGGAGAGGACGTTGAACAGCGTCGACTTGCCGGCGCCGTTGGGCCCGATGACGGCGTGGATCGAGCCCGGCGCGACGGTGAAGGAGACGTCGTTGAGCGCCTTGATCGCACCGAAGGCGACGCTCACAGACTCGACCTCGACCGGCGGGACGTCGTCGCGGATGGCCGCCGCGGCGGCCGGCGCGGCGCTCACGCCGTCCACCGCGACAGGGTGCGGCGGGGCGCGCGCTCGGTGCGCTGCTCCGGCGAGGCGCCGGTGTGGCCGAGGTAGAGCCGCTGCACCTCGTCGGACTGCGCCAGCTCGCGGGCGTCACCGGACAGGGACACCCGGCCGACGTCGAGGACGTAGGCGGCGCTGGCCACCCCCAGCGCCATGGTCGCGTTCTGCTCGACCAGCAGCACCGAGGTGCCCTGCCGGTTGATCTCGGCGATCACCTCGCCGATCTGGCCGATGACCCGCGGTGCCAGGCCCAGGGACGGCTCGTCGAGCAGCAGCAGCCTCGGGCTGGCCATGAGGGCGCGGCCGATGGCCAGCATCTGCTGCTCACCGCCCGACAGCAGGCCCGCCCGCTGGCCGCTGCGCTCCTGCAGCACGGGGAACAGGTCGTGCACCCGGGTGAGGGCGGTGGCCTTGGCGGCGCGGTCGCGGTTGCCCATGCCGCCGGCGCGCAGGTTCTCCTCCACGGTGAGCCGGCCGAAGATCCGCCGTCCCTCCGGCACCTGGACCACGCCGGCGCGGACGATCTGGCCGGGGTCGCGGCGGGTCAGGTCGAGGTCGCCGAAGCGGACCGTGCCGGCGTCGACCCGGCCGCGGTGCAGCCGCAGGGTGCCCGAGATGGTGCGCAGCAGCGTGCTCTTGCCCGCCCCGTTGCTGCCGAGGACCGCCACCACGGCGCCGTCGGGCACCTCCATCGAGACGCCGCGGACGGCCTCGACGGCGCCGCCGTAGGTCACCTGCAGCGAGTCGACGCTCAGCACGGCGCCGTCGCGGTCGGTGGTGATGTTGCCCACATGCGGCGGAACGATAGGGGCGCCGTCAAGGAAAGCCCTGCAGGCCGGGCAAGCCGTGACCTCGCGGTGATACGGCTCCGGCCGGTCTCGCCACAGGGTCGTCGGCGGGCTGTGGGATGCGCGCACCTGGCGCGCCACGGCGCTCTCTGCTAGGCCGCGCGCCGCTCCCCGGCCTCCCGGGCCGCCGCCACACCCCGCCGGCCTGCGGGGTGTGGCGGGGACCCGTGCCCGCCGGTCAGCCGCGCACGCGCAGGAGCACCTTGCCGGTGGCCCGGCGCTCGTCGAGCTCGGTCACCGCGGCGGCGGCGTCGGCCAGGTCGTGCACCGTGCCGAGCACCGGCTGCAGGCGGCCCTGCTCGAGCAGCGGCAGCAGGTCGGTCCACTGCTCCTGGACGAAGGTGGGCTCCCCCGACCAGAACGCGCCCCAGCCGACGCCGACCACCGAGACGTTGTTGAGCAGCAGCCGGTTGACCTTCACGGTCGGGATCTCGCCGCCGGTGAAGCCGAGGACGAGCAGCCGGCCCTCGCGGCCGAGGCTGCGCAGGGAGTCGGTGAAGCGGTCCCCGCCGACGGGGTCGGCGACGACGTCGACGCCGCGGCCGCCGGTGAGCTCCGTGACCCGCTCGCGGAACCCGTCGGCGAGGACGACCTCGTCGGCGCCGGCGGCGCGTGCCGCCTCGCCCTTGGCCTCGCTGGAGACGACGGCGAACACCCGCGCGCCGTAGGCCTTGGCCAGCTGCACGCCCGCCGTCCCGAGACCGCCGGCGGCGCCGTGCACGAGCACCGTCTCGCCCTCGCGCAGCTGCCCGCGCCGGCGCAGCGCGAAGTGCATCGTCAGGTAGTTCATGGGCAACGCGGCGCCCTGCTCGAAGGAGACGGAGTCGGGCAGCGGGAAGACGAAGCCCGGGTCGGCCACGGCGACCTCCGCGAACCCGCCGAAGCCGGGGAAGGCGGCCACCCGCTGGCCGGCGGTGAGGCCGCTGCGCTCGGGGGCGCTGCGGACCACGCCGGCCACCTCGCTGCCGGGCACGAACGGCGGCTGCGGCTTGAGCTGGTACTCGCCGCGGCTGAGCAGCACCTCGGGGAAGGTGACGCCGGCGACGTGCACGTCGACGACCACCTTGCCGGCGCCGTCGGGCTCGGGGACGTCGACGACGGAGATGGCCGAGGGGCCGTCGAGGCGGGTGATCTGGGCGGCGCGCACGGGTCCTCCTGGAAACGGGGAGACGACACTGGGAGACGGTGCGGCGAGTCTCGCAGGGCCGGCTCAGGCGCCCGGCGTCGCCTGCAGGTCCTGCCGCCGCCGCACCCGCACCGCCCGGAACGGCCGGCCGTGCTCCTGCGTCTCGGTCCACTCGACGGAGACCACCTGCCCGGCGCGCAGCGTGCCCTCGGCGGTGTCGACGGCGGTGGCGTCGGCCCAGACGTCGCCGGACAGGTCCGGCACCTCGATCACCGCGCCGTGCGCCTGCTCGTCCCAGCGCACGACCGTGCCCACCGACGTCCCGCTACGGCTCATGCGACCAGGCTGCGCGCCGCCGGGCCCGGGGGCAACGAGGGCGCGCACCGTGCGATCGGGCACATCCCGGAGGCATCCGCCGCGCGCGGGCGTTGCACCGATCGTGGAGACCATCGGCACGACCGCCCGGCGCGCGCCCGCCCCGGCCGGGCCGCTCACGGAGGCCGTCCTCGCCGACGGGACGCCGGCCATGATCTGGCCGCTGCTCGACACCGACGGCGAGGCCCTGCGGCTGGCCTACGCCGAGCTGTCCCCGGAGTCGCGGCGCCTGCGCTTCCTCACCGAACTGCCGGAGCTGTCGGACTCGATGCTGCGGCTGCTCGTCGACGGGGTGGACGGCGTCGACCACGTCGCCGTCCTCCTCACCGTGTTCCCCGACGAGGGGGGTGCCCGGCAGGTCGGCGTCGCCCGCCTGGTGCGCTACCCGGACGACCCGGAGGCGGCCGACGTCGCGGTCACCGTCGCGGACGCCTGGCAGGGCCGCGGGGTGGGCCGGGCGCTGATGGACGCGCTGCTCGCCCGCCGTCCCCGCGGCGTCGTCCGGCTGCGCACCGTCGTCGCGGCGGAGAACCGCGCCTCGCTGCGGATGCTGGGCCGGGTGGGCCGGATGACCGCCCGCCACGAGGGCGGTGGCGAGCTCACCGTCGAGGTCACCGACCTCCCGCCCGCCGGCTGAGCCCGGCGACCCGCCGCACCCTCCTCCCGGCGGCGGCCTCACCTCGGGCGGATGAGGCCCCCGGACGCCCGTCCGGCCGACGATGGCCGGATGGCGACCGACCGCGCGGACCCGCCGACTCCCCCGGCCGCGACGGGGAACACCCTGCTCGCCCTGCTGCTGGCGATGGCGATGTTCGTGCTCGTCGTCGACACCTCGCTGATGAACGTGTCGATCTCGGCGGTCGTGGAGGACCTCGGCACGACGGTCTCCGGCGTGCAGTCCGCGATCGCGCTCGAGGCGCTGGTGTCCGCGGCGTTCATCCTCATCGGCGGCAAGGTCGGCGACCTGTTCGGCCGCAGGCGGGCCTACGTGCTGGGCCTGCTGGGCTACGCCGTCGGCGCGGTGGCCATGACGATGGCCCAGAGCCTGGTCGCGATCATCGTGTTCTGGGCGGTGGTCGGCGGTCTGGGCGCGTCCCTGCTGCTCCCGGCCATGCAGTCCCTCGTGCACGGCAACTTCGAGGGGCCGGCCCGGACGCGGGTCTACGCCCTCGTGGGTGCCGCGGCGGCCATCGCCGCGGCGGTCGGCCCGCTGCTCGGCGGCGTCATCACCACGTTCCTGTCCTGGCGGGTCGGCTTCGCGCTCGAGGCCGTCGTCATCGCCGTCGTGCTCTCGGGCATCCGGCTGGTCCACGACGTGCCCTACACCGGGCCGCGGCAGGTCGACGCCGTCGGTGCCGTGCTGTCGGTCCTCGCCATGGGCGGCACCGTGCTGAGCATCCTGGTCTGGCAGGAGGGCGGGGAGTCCGTCGCGGCGCTGATGGCGATCGGCCTGGTGGCGATGGGCGCCCTGGTCTGGTGGCTGCGGCGCCGCAAGCGCTCCGGAGCGTCGACGCTGCTCGACCCCGGGCTGTTCGCGTCCCGGTACTTCCGGCTGGGCGTCTCCTCCCAGCTGCTCCAGCAGATCGCCCTGGGCGGCACCATGATCGTGCTGCCGCTCTACCTGCAGATGGTGCTGGAGTACGACGCGCTGCAGGCCGGCCTGTCCATCGCCCCGCTGTCGCTGAGCATGTTCGCCGTCGCGCTGCTGGCCGGCCGGCGAGCGGGCCGGCACCGCCCGTCGACGATCGTCCGCTGGGGGTTCGGGCTGTTCACCGCCGGGCTGGTGGTCCTGGTCCCGCTCGTGCCGCGGGCCGACTCCGGCTGGTGGCTCCTGCCGCCCCTGCTCGTCGCGGGCTCGGGACTCGGGCTGCTGGTGTCGCAGCTGAACAACTACACGCTCAGCCCGGTCTCCGACGAGCGGGTCAGCGAGGCCGCCGGGGTGAACTCCGCGGCCGGGTCCTTCGGGCTGTCCTTCGGGCTGGCCTTCGCCGGCGCGATCATGCTCGCCGCGCTCGCCGTCACCTTCACCACCCGCGCCGACGACAGCGACGTCCTGTCGCCCGCCGAGCAGCAGCAGGTGGCCGACGTCCTGGAGGACGACGCCCAGCTGCTGAGCACCACCGGACTCGAGGAGCTGCTCGCCGACCAGCCTGCGGCCACCCGCGAGGAGATCGTCCGCATCAACACCGAGAGCCGGCCGGTGGCGCTGCAGGTGGCCCTGGTGATCCCGATCCTCGCGGGCCTCCTCGGCCTGGCCACCTCCTCCCGGATGGCGCGGCTGCCCGATCCCGTCCCGGCGAACACGGCCGAGGGCCTGGCAGCCGGCTGAACCGCGGCCGGGCCGGAGCGGCTCCGGCGGGCGCGGATCAGCCGGCGCCCGGTCCGGCCGGGCGGGCGCCGGCGGGGTGCCAGAACGCGGCGACCAGCAGCAGCACGCCGAAGGCGGCGATCTGCGCGCCGAGCACGAGGGAGAGGACGAGCACGGTGGCCTGGGGCCAGACGATCGCGATCACGCCGATGAGCACGTTCACCGCGCCGGCGAGCGCCAGCCACCCCCAGCCGGGGACCTCGTCGCGGGCGACCACGGCGACGCCGACCCGGGTGGCGCCGTGGGTGATCAGCGTCAGGCCGGTGATCACGGCCAGCGCCACCAGGGTGATGCCGGGCCACGCGATGGCGAGGACGCCCCCGACGGCCAGGACGGCACCGAGGAGCACCGAGGCCCAGCGCCGGTGCCCGGCGCCGGCCCACCCGAGGGAGAGCTCCAGCAGCCCGCCGACGACGAAGGAGAGCCCGACCAGCAGGGCCAGGGTGCGCGCCGCGGCGACCGGCGAGAAGAGCAGGACGACGCCCAGCACGACGGCGGACAGGCCGAGCAGACCGACGACGACGCGCACGCCGGTGTGCCGGTCCGGGGTGGCCCGCACGTGCTGGCCCGAGACGTTCGCGGTCATGCCGGCTCCTCCCCGGTCGGGTCCGTGCCGAACGACCCTGTCGCCGTCGGTGCCGGCCGACCTCATCCCCCGGGGATGACGCCCCGACCCGCCGGCGCGCGGCACCGTTCGGGCATGTCGAAGCGCGTGGCCGCGGTGCTGACCCTCGCCGTCGGGGTGGGACTCGCCGCCTGCTCCTCGGGATCGGACTCCGGGACCCCCGCGGCGAGCACCGCGGCATCGTCCGCCGCATCGTCCGCGGCATCGTCCGGCGGCGCCGAGGTGTGCGACGCCGCCGGCGACCTCCGCACGTCGCTGGCGGCACTGGGGGACGTCCCGGTGGTCCAGGAGGGCACCGCCGCGCTCGGGACGGCGTGGACGACGGTCCAGGACGACTGGGGACAGTTCGCCGACGCCGCCCGCGCCGAGTACGGCGACCAGGTCGAGGGCGTCCAGGCCCAGGCCGACGCCGTCGGGCAGGCCCTCGACGCCGCCCAGGCCGACCCGTCCGCCGGCACGCTGGCGACCACGGCCACCGCCGTCAGCGCCTTCGTGCAGTCGGCCGGCGGCCTCGTCGACGAGGCCGGCTCCGGCTGCTGAGGAACGCGCGCGTTCTTCGTCCGCATCGGATGAGGACCGCAGGCGCTCCCTTCCCGAGGGTGGACGCGCAGTCCCCGTCCTCAGGAGGAGCCATGACCCAGACCGCCCCGGACAACGCCCTCGGCCGCATCGCCCAGGGAGACGCCCCGGTCCTCGAGACCCTGCTGTCGATGAACCTCGACGCGCTGGAGCGTTCGGGCCTCGACGACGAGACCTACCTGCTCGTCCGGCTGGCCGCCCTGGTGGCGATGGACGCGCCACCGATGTCCTACCTGATCACCCTCGGGGCCGCCGCGGAGACCGGCATGACCGTCGAGCAGGCGCAGGCGGTCCTGGTCGCGATCGCCCCCGTCGTCGGCAGCGCCCGGGTGACCGCGGCGGCCGGCAACATCCTGCGCGGGGTGATGGGTGCGGCTGCGATCGCCGACTCGATCCCCGAGCAGCGCTCGCGGTAGGCCCGGCCGCACGGCACCGGTCCTGCTCCGGGGAGTCCCGGGGCAGGACCGGTGCCGTGCGCTGACGATCACGGGGACGACTCCCCCCGGGGACGGAGGGGCCGGGGTCAGCTGCGCGCGGACGGGACCAGCTGCTCGTACTCGGCGGGCGTGATGGTCCCCTTCTGCAGCAGCTCGCGGGCCTTGGCGCCCTGCTGGGCGTCCGCGGCGGCCGCCACCGACCGGATGTGGTCGTCGGTCGCCAGCCGCCGCCGCTCGAGCGCGGCGGCGGACCGCTCGGCCATCCCGTGGCCCTGCCCCACGAGGTAGGCGAACACCCCGAGCATGGGCAGCACCAGGGTGACGACGACCCAGGCCGTCTTCGCCCAGCCGCCGATGTCGCGCCGCGAGAACAGGTCCCCGTACACGCGGAACAGCAGCAGGAACCACAGGATCCAGCCGAAGAGGATCAGCGTGGTCCAGAACAGGTCGAGCAGGGGCATGGGTCCTCCTCGGGAGCGGTGGGCTGGCCCGATCGTGGGCGGGACGCCGCCGGGGAGGCTCATCCCGGCGGGATGAGGTCGGCGCGAGCGTGTCCCCCGGGGACCCCGCCGCTCAGGGGGCGCCGGGGTCGAGCGGGTCGGGCCCGGCCACGCGGACCTCCAGCAGGTCCAGGCCCAGGCTGCGCAGTCGTTGCAGCACGCCGTGCAGCCCCGACTGGTCGGTCGCCGCCGTCCGCAGGACGGTCAGGGCCGGTTCCTCGCCGAGGTCCTCGGCGCCGATCTCCTCGAGCAGGTCGGCCGGGACCGGGCCGCGCACCCGGAGCTCGTACACCTGACGTCCCATCGTGCGCCCTCCTGGTGATCGGTCCGGACCGGCGTTCCGCGGGCACCCTCCCCCGGGTCGGCTCCGGCCGGAGCCGACCCGGCCGGCCAGCGGTCCGCCGACCCTCGCGGGACGACAGGCGTGCTCCGGAGGGTGACCACGAGCCCCGATGCCGGGGCCGCCGACGGCGGCACCCGGGGGTGGCGCTCAGCGGTAGCTCTTGACCTCCCGGCCGTGGACGATGATCGCGAAGATCACGATGACGTCGATGGTGATCATGATGACCGACCACAGCGGGTAGGCGGAGATGAACACCAGGTTCGCCAGCGCGCTGACCAGGGCGATCCCGACGCCGACGACGCGGGCGACCATGTTGCCGGCGAGCAGTCCCAGGCCGGCGAGGACGCCGATGACGCCGATCGCGAGGTGGATCCAGCCCCAGGTGTTGTAGTCCACGTCCACCACGAGACCGCCCGAGGTGACCGCGTAGAAGCCGTCGTCGAAGAGGGCCACCAGCCCCTCGACGATCTGGAAGGCGCCCAGCGTGATGAGCATGACGCCGGCGAAGACGACCCAGCCCGCCCAGCCCGACATGGGCTCGCGGTTCGGGACGCCGGTCTCCGTGGGATCGCGGTGCGAGGTGTCCGTCATCTGGCTGTCCTCCGAGGTCCGCCCCCGGCTCCGGCCGTCCCGGGAGGGCGGTCGGGCGGGGGTTCCGATGGCGTGCGACGACAGCGTGGGACCCGGGCCGCGGCGGGGCATCGTCCGCCCTGCATGAGACGCGGCAGCGGGAGACCGCCGGTGTCGTGCCCGGGCTCACCGGGTCCAGGGGCGGGCCGCGCGGGGTCCCCGCGGTGCCGCCCGGAACGGAACGACGACGCCGTCCCCGCCCGGCGGCGGGTCCCCGGACGTCCCGGGGGACGCGTCCGGTCCCGCGGGCGGGGAGCCGCCGTCCCGGTGCCGTCCGTCCGGGCACCGGCGGATCTCCAGCACCTGCACGTCGCGCTCGGTCAGCCGGACGAGCACCTCGGCGAGGTCGCGGTCGGCGGGGACCCGCAACCGGTACACCGCCCGGCGCGGCACGACGGTGGGCCTGACGGGAACGCGGAAGGTGGACAGCGCCGCGGCGCCCACGTGGGTCCCCACGCGGAGCTCGTACCGGATGCGCGCCGCTGCCACGTCCTCCGATGCCACGTCCTCGGACCTCCCTGCCCACGGGCCGGCGGGCGGGGTCCTCCCCGCCAGCTGCGCCCCGAGCCTGGAGGGGAGGACGGGGAGCGCGCCTCCTCCTGCGGGGAGGAGAGCCCGCGGACTCAGAGCAGCCCGCGCTCGCGTGCCCTCCGGACCGCCTGGTGGCGGCGGCTCACGGCGAGCTTGCGCAGGATGCTCCGGATGTGCGTGCGCACCGTGTTCACCGAGATGGACATGGCCGCCGCGATCTCGCCGGTGGAGAGCACCTCCGCCAGGTGGCTCAGCACCTCCGTCTCGCGGTCGCTCAGCTGCTGCACCACCTCGGCCGCCGACGCCGCGGTCCGCTCACCCGGGACCGCCGGCACGGCACCGCTCGACGGGTCGACCCACGCCCCGGGGCCCCGCAGCCGGGGGTGGGTGCGCAGGAGCCGCCGCACCTCCGGCGGGGTGTCGACGAACGGCCAGCGCAGCAGCTCCGGGCGCGCGCGGTCCAGCGCTCCGGCGAGCTGCTCCGCCGCCGCGGGCACGTCACCGCGCCCCAGGAGCTGCCAGGCCCGCACGACCGCCGACTCGACCACCTCCGACAGCGACCCCGCTGACCGCCCGCCGACCTCCACCGGCCCGCCGGGCGGACCGAGGAACGCCTGCAGGCTCCGGCTCCAGGGCTCGTCGCGGCCCCGGTCCCGGAGGATCGCGAGTCCGTCCTCCACGTGCCCGCGGGCGACTGCCAGCCGCACCACCTCGGTGACGACCTGCTCGGCCGTCCACCGCGGCAGGAGGTCGCCCTCCAGGTGGGGGCGCAGGGCCTGCTCGGCGCGCTCGAACTCGTGTCGCAGACGGTGGTGCTGGGCCTGCAGCACGGCCTGCAGCGGGTCCGGGCCCGCCGCTCCCGGTGCGGCCGCGCGCGTCCGCGCCCGGGCCCGGCCCAGCCAGTCCCGCGACTCGGCCGGCGCGTAGCGGCGGAGGTGGACCCAGGCCTGCGCGGTCGCGGCGTCGGGGTCGCGCGCCGTCTCCTCGGCGCCGTCCTCGGTGGCCAGCGCCTCGGCGGTCCGGACGAGCTGGGTGGCCCGGGTCAGGTGTCCCTCGAGCGCCTCGAGCAGGGCGAGGGTGCCGAGTGCGCGCCTCCGCAGGCGGCGGGAGCCCGCGGTGTGCGCCGTCGCGGCCGCCGCCCGCAGCACGGGGAGCAGCTGCCGCGTGGGCGCGTCGGTCCGGAGGACGGCGGCCGAGCGCACGTGGGCCAGCACCGCGGTGCTCTCGCTGCGCGCCCGGTGCTCCTCCTCGGGCAGCCCGGCGACCAGGGCGGTGGCGTCCTCGGCCCGGTCGCGCAGCGTGGCCGGCGGGACCCCGGTCCGCGCGTCGGCGACCAGGCAGGCGAGGCCGGCCGACAGGCGCAGGGGCAGCCGGCCGCCCTCTGCGGCGGCCCTCCCCGCCGCCGCGAGGTCGGCCGGGTCCGGGCCGTCGCCCGCGGCGAGGGCCACGACCGTCCGGACCACCGCGGCCTCGGGACCGTGCACGCCGGGCGGCAGGGACCGCAGCCCGTGCAGCGCGGCGTCGGTCCCGTGCACGAGCAGGCGCGGGACGAGCAGGTCGTCGACGAGCAGCCGGCTGACGGACCCCCAGTCCTCCGCGGCGACCGCGTGCGCCACCGCCGTCCGGGGCCGCCCCTCCGCGGCGTACCAGGCGGCGCACGTCCGGTGCAGGGCGGCCAGGTCCGCCGGGTGCTCGTAGGCGAGCTGCGCCTGCAGCATCTCGCGGAAGAGCGGGTGGACGCGCAGACCGCCGGGCGCGCCCGGCGACAGCTCGACGAACGCGTTGGCGTGCGCCAGGCCCGTCAGGACGCGCCGGGTGTTGCGGCGGCCGCTCAGCCGGTCCACGAGGTCGGGCCACAGCTCTGGGGTCACGCTCGTGCGCAGCAGGACCCGCCGGACACCGGCCGGCTGACCCTCGAGGACCTCCGCGAACAGGTACTGGGCGACGCTGCCGTCGTCGTGCGCCAGCGACGTGACCAGCCGCTCGGGCGGCGTGCCCTGCTTCAGGCGCGCGGCGGCGAGCCGCAGGCCGACCGCCCAGCCCTCGGCCTCCGCGCACAGGGCCCGCGCGGCCTCGTCGGTCACCGGGACGCCCGTCGCGGCGAACAGGTCCCGGGTCTCCTCGGCGGTGAAGGCCAGCTGGTCGCCGCGGATCTCGGACATCGTGCCGTCGAGCCGGTAGCGGTGCAGGGGCAGCGGCGGGTCGGCCCGGCCGCACACCACCAGCCGCAGCCGGCTGCCCGCGTGCCGGAGGAGCAGGTCGAGGCCCGCCGCGATGGACCGGTCGGTGAGGTGGTCGGCGTCGTCGAGGACCAGGACGACGGGGCGGGCGCACGCGGCGACGTCGGCCACCAGGCGCGGCACCAGCGAGGCGCCCGGCGGCTCGCCCGGGACCGGGGCGGGGACGTCCGACACGGGCACGCCGACGCGGGCCAGTGCCTCGACGACGTAGCTCCAGAACACGGCGGGGTCGTCGTCGTAGCCGTCCAGGGTCAGCCAGGCGACCGGCCGTCCCGGGCCCTGGTCCTGCCGCCAGGAGGAGGCCAGCACGGTCTTGCCCGAACCCGCGGGACCACTGAGCAGGGTGAGCGGGGAACGCTGCACCTCCGCCGTCAGCAGGTCCGTCGGGCGCCGCCGCAGGACGGTGGCCGCCGCCCGCACGGGTGGCGCGAGCTTGGTCTCCAGCAGGGGCGGTCCCCCGCGCCCGGCCGTCCCCGCCGGCCGGACCGGCGCGGGAGGCCGTCCTGGCGCCGGGGACCTCATCATCGGTCACTCCCTGCTGTCGACGGCGCGGACCGGTACCGCTCCCGCCGGCCGCCGGCCGCCGGGACACGCTCCCGCCCGGAGGCCGCTGACGAGCGTCCTCCCGGGAGGACGGCGGCACCCCACCCGTACCGGGTGAGGGAGGTCCGCAGCCGGCTCCCGCTCGTCCGCCCGGGACGATCCCGCAGCCGCCGGTGGGCGTCACCCTCGTGGGTCCGGTGCCCCCGGCCGCGGTCCTCGCGGACGGGCTGGAACCGTCCGTCCCCGAGGAGCAGAGACCATGTCCCGGTCCATCCGCGATGACATCCCGGCGACGCCGGTGCCCGATGAGATGCCCGTCCTGGCTCGCGGCAGGCACCGGACCCCGGCTCAGGGTGCCTGCTTCATGGAGTACACGGCCCTCCTGGCCGGTGAGCGGTTCACCGACGCGCCGCGCTGCGTCGACGAGGAGCTGGCCGCCGTCCTCCGCGGCGCCAACGACCGGCTGTCCGACGCCGACCGTCCCCTCCTGGTGCCGCTGCTCGGGCGCGCGATCGGCCTCGGGATCGGGCGGCCGCCGCCGGGCCCGAGGGGCCTGGGACGCGCCGCGGCCCGCTACCGCCGCGAGGTGGCCGCCCCCTACCAGCGCGCCGCGGCCCGCCTGTGCCGGGACGTGACGCACCGCTTCGTGGCGTCGCTGGGCGGCCCGCCCCCACGGGCCCCGCGGGCCTGGTCCGGGCGGCGCGGGGAACTCGCGCAGGTGTTCTGGGACTCGATGGGCGAGCCCGCCGCACCGGCGACGTCCCGGGAGTTCGTCCTGCGGCTGCTCGAGCGGCTGTCGGTCCTGCACGAGTGCTACGAACGGGCCGTGGACGACCTCCGGGCCACCCGCACGGAGGCGGCCGGTCCCGTGCCGGCCGCCGGGGGCGGGCACGGGACCTGACGCCGGGCACGGGAGGGGGCACCGCTCAGCCGGGGTCGGGCGGCGCGCTCCCCTCCTGCAGCAGGTGGCGGTCCAGGCGCAGCCGGACGAGCACGCGCCGGAGCGGGGGCGAGGCCCCGTGCAGGGTGATCCGGCGGCCGTGGCGCAGCGTCCGGTGGTAGGCGGCGAGCAGGCCGCGCAGCCCCGCCTCGTCGATGCCGGTCAGCCCGCTGACGTCGACGGTCCAGCTCGGGTGGGGGGCGCGCAGGATCGCCGAGACGGCGTCGTGGAGCGCGGAGGTGGCGCGGGCGTCCAGCGGCCCGGTCAGGGTCAGCCGGCCGGTGACCAGGTCGAGGTGCACCACGGACTCCACCGCCCCGGCGGCGGCTCCGGTCACCGGACGAGGGCGGCCCCGGGACGGGCGCGCGCTCTCCCCCGCTCCCCTGCGGCGGGCCGCCGGGAGGCGGCGCGGTCGGTCCGGTCCCGGGACGGGGCCCGGCCCGGGACGGACGACGGACGGCCCGGCGGACGTCGTCTCCGCGGGATCGGCTGCCACGGTCGTCCCTCCTGCGCTCCGGCGAGGACGGCCCGGCAGGGCGGGCGCTCGGGGCAGCATGGCGCCGACCGCGGCCTGCGCACCTCACCCGTGGTGGGCGAGCGGGCGCAGGGTGCCGCCGGCGGACCCGGGCGCCGCGGCTCACCCGGGGGGCCGGGGCGGCGGGACCCCCGGAGGAGCGGGACCCTGCGGCGCCGTGGCGGGGACCCGCTCGGTCCACTCCGCGCCGGTCCGCGCGCGGAAGGTCTCGACGGCGGCCTCGACGGTCGGGAAGAAGTGCCGCGGCTCGATCACGCGGGTCAGCCCGTAGCGCTCGAGCTTGCGCCGCACCGGGTCCTTGAGCTCGGCGAACACCAGCGCCTGCCCGTGCTCGTCGAGCAGCCGGTCGAGGTCGAGGAGCATGTCGGCCGCCGTGGTGTCGACGTCGGTGACGGGCTCGGCGGCGACCACGATCCAGTGCGGAGCCGGCTCGCTGCGGGCCAGCGTCCTGATCTCGTCCCGGAACGTCTTGGCGTTGGCGAACAGCAGCGGCGCGTCGAAGCGGTAGATGACCAGCCCCGGCAGCCGGCGCGCCGCGGGGTAGGAGCGGACGTCGTGGTACCCGGCCACGCCGTCGACCAGCCCGAGCGTCGTCTGGTACGGCAACCACGCGTGGCGGAAGACGTTGAGGATCGACAGGCCGACCGCGATCGCGATCCCGGGCAGCACGCCGAGCAGCGCGACCCCGGCCAGCGCGGCGACCGACAGCGCGAACTCGACCTTGCGCTGGCGCCACAGGCGGGCCATCGCCGGCAGGTCGGCCAGTGAGAGCGCGGCGGTGACGACCACCGCGGCCAGCGCCGCGTCGGGCAGGTTCCGGAACAGCCCGGGCAGCAGCAGGATCATCAGCAGGATGAGCACCGCACCGGTGACCCCGGTGAGCTGCGAGCGGGCCCCGGCGCGTTCGGCCACCGCCGTCCGGGACGCGCTGGTGCTGACCGGGAACCCCTGGAAGAGGCCCGCGGCGATGTTGGCCGCACCGATCCCCGACATCTCCTGGTTGCCCCTGACCTCCTGCCCGGTGCGCTCGGCGAAGGCCGACGCGGTCGAGATGGTGTCCGCCAGGGCGACCAGCGCGATCGCCAGTGCCCCGCCCACCAGCAGGCCGAGGTCGGACCAGGCGACGCCCGGGAAGGTCAGCGGCGGGAAGCCCTGCGGCAGCTCCCCCACCAGGCCCACCCCGCGGGAGCCGAGGTCGAACAGCGTCGTGGCGGCGATCGCGAGCACCACCATGACCAGGACGGCGGGCACCTTGGGCAGCCAGCGCTGCAGCACGAGGACCAGCACGACGCCGCCGATCCCGACCGTCGCCGCGGCGGGCACGACCTCCCCGTCGGCGACGCCCCGCACGAAGCCGGCGACCTCCTGCAGCAGGCCGTCGGCGTCGACGGAGAAGCCGAGGAGCTTGGGCAGCTGGCCGATCAGGATGGTGAGCGCGAGCCCGTTGATGTAGCCGACCATCGTGGGCTTGGACAGCAGGTCCGCCACGAAGCCGAGCCCGGCCCACGCGGCCACCACCATCACCACGCCCACCAGCAGCGCGAGCATGGAGGCGAGCGCGACCGCCCGCTCGGGGTCGCCGCCGGCCGCCACCAGGGGCAGCACGGTCGCGGCGATCATCGGCCCGAGCGAGGAGTCCGGCCCCAGCACGAGGATCCTCGAGGGGCCGAACACCGCGTAGGCGAGCAGGCAGGTGATCGAGGTGTACAGGCCGGTGATCGCCGGCAGGCCGGCCAGCTCCGCGTAGGCCATCCCCTGCGGCACCAGCAGCGCGGTCAGCACCGCACCGGCCGCCAGGTCCCTGCCGAGCCAGGACCGGCGGTAGCCGCGCAGCTCCCGGACCCCGGGCGGCAGCACGCGCACGGACCCGCTCACCGGGGACGGCGCCGGGCGGGGACCACCGTGGCGGTCGCGGTCATCTCGCGTCTCCTCCCGCCGTCGCCCTCCGGCGCCCTCCGGGCCGCCGAGTGTGGCGGCATCCCGGGCGGGGGTCCTCATCCGCGCCGGATGACGGTCCCGGGCGGCCCCGCCGGGGACGCCGTCGGCGGGACCGGCCCGGCCGTCGGGCCGCCGCCGGGTCAGCCCGCGCCGATCAGCTCCCGCAGCCGGACGGTGTCGGCGCCGGTCCAGCCCGGCGGCTGCGCGACCTCCGCCCAGCCGTCCACGTAGTCGGCCCGGTACCGGTGCCCGTGCCCGTCGGGGACGCCGGTCGAGAACACCATGTCCGCGGTCACCTGCCAGAAGGTGACGAACGGCAGCCACACCGTGCTGCCGGAGACGTCGGGTCCCCGGTCGCCCTCCAGCCAGTCCGGGCGGCCCAGGAGCAGCCGCGGCGACCACCACACGATCGGGTCGGAGGCGTTCTGCAGGTAGACGACCCGCGGATCGTCCCAGGGACCCGGCGGGGCGCCGAGGTCCGGGGCCTCGTCGGCGAAGCGCACCGTCCGGCCGTCCTCGTACACCGGCAGCCACTCCGGCGAGCCGGGCTCCCGGTCGGCGACCAGCCCCCTCCACAGCTCGTTGACGTTGGGCGGCCCCGCCCAGAGCACGCCGTCCGTGCGGTTCTCCACGTCCGCCAGCCCGCTGAAGGCGGCCTCCCCGCCGAAGGTGCCGAGGCTCTCGCCGAAGACGTGGAGCTGTGGCCGACTGCGCTCGGGCAGCTGCGCCCAGGCGCCGTAGACCGCGTCGAAGAGGGCGCGGCCGGCATCGCGCGCCTTCACCTGGTCGACCAGGAAGGACAGCCAGCTCGGCAGGTAGGAGTACTGCATCGCCACCATCGCGGTGTCGCCGCCGAACTCGTACTCCAGGGAGTCGCTGGCCGCCGGGTCGACCCAGCCGGTGCCGGTCGTCGTCACCACCACGAGGACGGCGCGGTCGAAGCCGCCGGCCCGCTGCAGCTCGAGGACGGCGAGGGCGGCGCGGTCCCGCACGTCGTCGGCCGAAGCCAGCCCGACGTAGGCGCGGACGGGCTCCCGGGCCGGCCGGCCCGAGAAGGCGGCGAGCTCCCGCGGCGTCGGCCCGGTGCCGGTGAAGTTGCGGCCCTGCAGGCCGAGGTCCGCCCAGGGCACGAGGGAGTCCGGGCTCCCCGACCGCTCGGGTGCGGTGGGCTGCGTCGCCCCCTCCTCGGTTCCGTCGTCCTTGACGCTGAACGCGGAGTTCATCGCCTCGACCAGGCCCTGGAACAGCACGCCGTTGAGCAGGAAGACCACGAGCACGGTCACGGCGGCGACCCCGAGCGGGCGGGCGACGCGCCGCGGCAGGAGCCGGCCCAGGGCCCGCACGAGCCAGCGTGCGAGCACCCGGATCCCGCGGCCGACGGCGACCAGCGCCACGAGGACCGGGACCGCCACGACGACGACGCCGATCGACGACCAGCCCTCCGGCGGGTCCAGGCCCATGAGCTCGTGGACCTCCCGCTGCCAGCCCGCGCCCAGCCACAGCGCGGCCAGGCAGAGCAGGGGGCCCGCCACGGCGAGCACCTGCCAGGCCCGTCGGCGGACCCCGGCCCGGACACGGCCCTCGGTGGCCTCGGCGACGAACCAGGCGACGGTGACGCCGAGGCCGTAGCCGATGGCCGCGGTGATGCCGGTGATCAGGCCCTGCAGCACCCAGCCCCGCGGCAGCAGGGAGGGGGTGAGCGCGCTGCAGCCCAGCAGCAGGGCACCCACCGTGCCGCTCCAGGTGTAGCGGGGCAGCCACCGGCGCCACCGGCCGGAGCGCGCCGGTCGCGTCCGCTCCGGCTCCGGCGCGGCCGGTGCGGGCCTCGCCGTCGGTTCCGCCGTCATGTCGTGCTCCGCTCGTCGGGGCCGGACGCTAGGAGCCGTCCGGGGCACCCGACTCGTACCGGGAGGATGAACCGCGGCCGCCGGGAGCGGCCCACCATGCGGGCATGCGACGCACAGGACCCCGTCCGGGACGGTCGAGCGAGCGACGGCCGCACGGCGCCGGTACCGCGCCCGACGTCGGGCTGGTCGTGGCCGCCGCGATGGCACCCGGCACGTTCGCCCCGTCGCTGTCCCCCCGCAGCGCGGTGGACCAGGGCGTGGTGACCGGCCTGGCCACGGGCCTGCACTACCTGCTCTCCGCCGGGACGCAGGACGTGCTGGAGTCCACCGCGCGGTTGCTCGCGGGGAGGACGTCGACGGCGTCGACGCGGCGCACCGCCACGATCGCGGTCGACTGCGCGGCCGTCCCGATCGGGCTGGCGCTGCTCCGGGCCTTCCCGCCCCGGGCCGAGGACCCGCTCCGCGGAGCCGTGCGGCAGGCGGCCTGGCGGCTCGGCGGCACGGGCCTCGGCAGCGCGCTGCTCGGCGGGGCCGGCACCGGTGCGCGGCTGCTCGACGACCGGCTGGGGCTGCAGGGGCGCCTCGCCGCCGTCCCGCTGGCGGTGCCCGTCGGCCTGGGGACCGCCTACGTCCTGGACCGGCTGCGCGCCGGGGAGCAGGCGGAGGACACCGGCGGGGCCGGGGCTCCGCCGCCGCTGACGTCGATGGGCGTCGCGGCCGGCGTCGTCGGCTGCCTGAGCGGCGTCGCCTACGGGGAGCACGCCCTGACCGGGCTCGCCGCCCGCCGGCTGGCCGCCGCGCTGCCCGGGCCGGCCGGCCTCTGGCGACTGGCCGGGCACGCGGGTGTCCTCGCGGCGCTGGGGGCCGGCGTGTCGGCGGTCTGGCACCGGGCGATGCGGCGGATCGAGGCGCGGACGTCGGCCGACGTCCCCGTGATCGAGCCCGACGAGGCCGAGCGGTGGGTGCCGGCGACGGTGAGTGGCGGCCCCGGCAGCCTCGTGTCCTGGGCGGGGATGGGCCGGGACGGGCGGCTGCACGCCCTGGCCACGGTCCGCCCGCGCCCGCTCCCGTCCCTCCCGGCCGGCGTGCCGGACCTGTCGGTCGAGACCGTGATGGGCACGCCCGCGCGCGCCACGCCCGTGCAGGTGTACGTCGGGCTGGACAACGCGCCCACCGCCCGCGCGCGGGTGGACCTGGCGATGGCCGAGCTGGAGCGGACCGGTGCCCTCGACCGGTCGCTGCTGGTCCTGGTCTCGCCCACCGGGACCGGCTACGTCAACTACGTCGCCGTCGCCGCGCTGCAGTACCTCGCGCTCGGCGACGTCGCCACGGTGACCCTGCAGTACTCGCGGCGCCCCTCGCCCCTGTCGCTCGGCATGGTCGCCGGGGCCCGCGAGCAGAACCGGCTGCTGTGGCTGCGGATCCTGCAGCGCCTCCGCGACCGCTCGGGCCCCCGGCCGCGCGTCGTGCTCTTCGGAGAGAGCCTCGGGGCGCACACCAGCCAGGACGTGTTCCTGCACTGGGGGACGCTCGGTCCCGACGCGATGGGCATCGACCGCGCGCTGTGGATCGGGACGCCCTACGGCAGCGGGTGGATGCGCCAGGTCACCCGCGGGGAGCGGCCCGACGTCGACCCCGACGCCGTCGCCCTGGTGAACGACCACGCCCAGTACGCCGCCCTCGCCGCGGAGCGCGCCCGTCCGCCGCGCTTCGTCCTGGTCAGCCACGACAACGACGGCGTGACCAAGTTCGGCCAGGACCTGCTGTGGTACCGCCCCGACTGGCTGGGCCCGTCCCGGCCCCGCCACGAGCCGGACCCCGCCGGGAGCCCGCGCGGCATCCCCCCGGCGATGCGGTGGCGCCCGCTGACGACGTTCTTCCAGAGCCTCGTCGACATGAAGAACGCCCAGACGTCCGGACCGTTCGGCGCCTACCAGCACGACTACCGCGCGGACCTGCCCCGCTTCCTCTCCGACGTCTTCGAGCTGCCCGCGTCCGAGGAACAGCTCGTCCGGATCGAGGAGGTCCTGCAGGTCCGCGAGAGCGTGCGCGAGCGGCTGTTCGCCGTCGTCCCGGGGGCGGTCGCCTGACCGGTCGCACCTCCTCCTCCCCGGAGGGTGTCCCGCGGGGCCCGCCCGGGGAGGCTCGCGCGCATGCGGACGGGTCTGGAAGCGCACCTCGGGTCGCGGCAGGTCGGCAGGGTGGTCTACGGCTCGATCATCGGGCTGGCGCTGGTCGTGGCGATCGAGAGCCATCCTCCGCGGCCGGGCGTCATGGCCGTGTGGCTGGCCGGGACGGCGCTGGCGGTGGCCCTGGCCGAGGTGTACAGCGAGGTCGTGGGGGTCGAGACGAGGACGCGGCACCAGGTCACCCGTGCCCAGGTCGGGCACATGGCGGAGGACGCCGTGGCGGTGGGGGTCGGCGTCGCCTTCCCCGCCGTGTTCTTCCTGCTCTCCGCGCTCGGGGTGCTCGAGGTGGACACCGCGTTCACCGTCGCGAAGTGGTCGGGGTTGGGCCTGATCGGCTTCTACGGGTACTGGGCGGCCCGCTTCTCCGGCGCGACGCCCCTCGGCTCGCTGGTCAAGGGCGCGCTCGTCGCGCTCATCGGCGCCGGGCTCATCCTCCTGAAGTCGCTCGTGCACTGACCACGTGGGGCGCACCGAGAGCGGGTGCTCCGCGCACCGCCCCGGGACGCCCGCGCGCCGACCGGCCCCTGCCCGACGGAGGCGGTCCTACGGTGGCCGTGCCCGGAGCGCTCGCCACCCGGAGGTGGTCCCGATGACCGGCCAGATGAGGACGTCCGTCGACATCGACGCCGACCCGGAGCTCGTGTGGGAGGTGTTGACCGACGTGCCCGCCTTCCCGGAGTGGAGCCCGCTCCTCACCCGTGCGGAGGGCACGTTCGCCCCGGGGGGTCGGGTGGTGCTCGGCTTCCGGCCCCTGAACGCCCTGCTCCGGACGACGGTGCCGGTGCGGGTGCTCGAGGTGACACCCCGCCGGCGGCTGCGGTACCAGTTGCGGTTCGGGAGGCTGGGCGTGCCCGGCCTCCTCGACACCGAGCACGGCATGACGATCACCGACCACGACGGCGGGGTGCGGCTGTGGCTGGAGATGCGGTTCCGGGGCCTGCTGTTCCGGCCGCTGATGCGCTCCCTGAACCGCGACCGGGCCCCGGCCCTGACCCCCATGCCCCGAGCACTCAAGGACCGCATCGAGGGCATGCGGGCGACGCGCGCCGAGTGACGTCGCTCGCCCCGCGGCCGGCGCCGTCAGCCGGTCACTCGTCGAAGACCAGCGCCGGGGTGTCCTGGCGCAGCGTCTCGCCGCGGAAGAACGCCGGGTGGCGGGCCCGCCAGGCGAGCATGAGCACCGCGCCGAGCAGCAGCAGGCCGATGCCGATGACGAACACGCTGCCCACCCCGAACACCGACGAGCCGCTGCCGTAGGCGGGGTCGAGGGTGTCGACGGCCGTCTGGAGGAACACCGCGGTCAGCATCAGTGCGCCCAGCAGGGGCATGACGCCCTTGACCAGGAGGTCCTTGGCGCTGCGGCGAAGCTCGTGGCGGAAGTACCAGACGCAGGCGTAGGCGGTCAGCCCGTAGTAGAAGCAGATCATCAGGCCGAGCGCGTAGATGGTGTCGATCAGCACGTTCTCGCTGATCAGCGTCATCCCCACGTAGAACACCGCGGTGGCCCCGCCGGAGACCAGGGTGGCCGTCGACGGGCCCCGGAACCGCGGGTGCACGTCGGCCAGCCGCTGGGGCAGGGCGCCGTAGGTCGCCATGGCGAGCAGCGTGCGCGTCGGCGGGAGGAACGTCGTCTGCAGGGACGACGCCGAGCTCGCGACGACCGCGAGGAAGAGCAGGAAGGCCAGTCCCGGGCCCATCACCGGCCCGGCGAGGGCGGCGAACACGTTGTCCTCGGTCTCCGGGTTCCCCAGGCCCGTGCCCTCGGTGCCGACGCCGGCGTACATCTGCACCGCGATGGCCGCCGCCAGGTACGTCAGCACGATGACGGCGATCGTCAGCAGCGCCGCCCGGCCGGGGGTTCGCGCGGAGCCGGTCGTCTCCTCGTTGACCGTCAGGCAGGTGTCCCAGCCCCAGTAGATGAACAGCGACAGGGACAGCCCCGCGGTGAAGGCGCTGAACGAGGTGATCGCCGTCGGGTCCAGCCAGGTGAGCTCGAAGGGGATGCCGCCGGGCGCCGATCCGGACTTGACCAGCGCGAGGACGACGAAGACCGCCAGCACGAGCATCTGGAAGCCCACGAGGGTGTACTGCAGCCGCTTGGTCGTCTCGACGCCGCGGTAGGTGACCCAGGTGGCCAGGGCGACGAAGACCACGCAGGTCAGCACGTTCACGACCCGGTCGTCCCCGAGCGCACCGACGTCCTCCGACCCGGTGATCTCGCCGAGCAGGAGGTAGAAGAAGGAGACGGCGACGCCGGCCAGGTTGGACAGCACGATGATCGTCGCCAGCAGCGCACCCCAGCCGCACAGCCAGCCGACGTAGGGGTTGAAGGCCTTGGTCGCCCAGGTGAACGAGGTGCCGCAGTCCGGCGCGACGCGGTTGAGCTCCCGGTAGCCGTAGGCCACCAGCAGCATCGGCACGAAGCCCACGAGGAAGACGGCCGGCATCTGCAGCCCGACCTCGGTCACCGTCGGGCCGAGCGTCGCGGTCAGCGCGTAGACCGGCGCGATGCTGGAGATCCCGAGGACCACGCTGGCGAGCAGGCCCACCGAGTTGCTCGACAGGCCCTTCGCCCGCAGGTCGGCGCTCCCGACCGCCGATCGCTCGTCCAGGGTCATGCACGTCCTCCTCGTCGCGCCGCGTGGCGCAGCCGGGCCCGGCGAGTGCGCCGGGTCACAACGGAGACCATCGAGTGGCCGTTCGACCGGGGGAAGAGTCCGCCGCGTACACCCACGGCGTGCCGGGACGACGGTCCGGCACGGGCTGGTCGACGGATCCCGGCGCGCAGAGGATGCACGACGACTGTTTCGCGCACGTGACGGTCGGCACCACCCGCTTTCCGTGGCGGGCGGGGCGCGACGCCTGGCGGAGCGGCCGCGGACCGGAGGCGACGTCGGCAACCGGCTCCGCGCGCCGATCACGCGGGACAATCCCGGTTGACACGCGAAACCGTTGTCGACGCGCCGTGACACCACGGATCCCGTCGTGACGATGGGGCCGTACCCTGCGGCCACCTGCACCGCACGACTGATCGGACCTCCGACGCGATGACGCGCTATGGCGCCCAGTACGGGCCCGACATCACCTTCCTCGGCATCGACCGCTGCGACCTCGGCGACCCGGCGTCCTTCGCCGGCGCGGACGTCGTGGTCCTCGGCGCCCCCTTCGACGGCGGCACCTCGCACCGCCCGGGCACCCGCTTCGGCCCGCAGGCCATCCGGATGACCGACTACCTCGCGCACGACGGGTCGCGGCCGAGCCTGGCGCTGCGGACCGACGGGCTGCGCGACCTGCGGGTGCTCGACGCCGGTGACGTCGAGATGTACTCCGGCGACATCGAGACGGCCCTCCCGGCGCTCGAGGCCGCCGTCGAGACGGTGACCCGGTCCGGCGCCATCCCGGTCGTCCTCGGCGGTGACCACTCCATCGCCTTCGCCGACGCGAAGGGCGTGGCGAACGTGCTCGGCCACGGCCGGGTGTCGATGCTGCACTTCGACGCCCACGCCGACACCGGTGACATCGAGTTCGGCTCCCTGTGGGGCCACGGCCAGCCGATGCGCCGGCTGATCGAGTCCGGCGCGCTCCGCGGCGACCGGTTCCTGCAGATCGGCCTGCGTGGCTACTGGCCGCCGCCGGAGACGCTGGACTGGATGGCGGCGCAGCGGATGCGCTCCTACGAGATGACCGAGATCGGCTCCCGCGGGCTCGAGGCGTGCCTCACCGAGGCCTTCGGCATCGCCACCGACGAGTGCGAGGGCGTCTTCCTCTCCGTCGACATCGACGTCTGCGACCCCGGGCACGCCCCCGGCACCGGCACCCCCGAGCCGGGCGGGCTGACCGCGCGGCAGCTGCTGGACGCGGTGCGCCGCATCTGCCTGGAGCTCCCGGTCGTGGGGATCGACGTCGTCGAGGTAAGCCCGCCCTACGACCACGCCGACATCACCGCCGCACTGGCCAACCGGGTCGTGCTCGAGGCGCTGTCGGCCATCGCCCGGCGGCGCCGCGACGCCCGCGACGGCACCCGCTGGGACCCCGCGCTCCCCCTGCTCGCCCACCGTCCCGACACCACCCCGCCCGACACCACCCCGCCCGACACCACCCCGGAGGACCCGTCATGACCGAGCCCGCGTCGTCGTGCCACAGCACCGGCACGGCTCCCCGGCCCGCGGCCGCCGGCGCCCCGCACCCCCTCGACCCGCTGACCGCCGACGAGTTCCGCGCCGCCGCGGCGATCCTGCGCCGGGACCGGGGCGTCGACGAGCGCTGGCGGTTCGCCTCCATCGAGCTGCGCGAGCCGGCCAAGGACGTCGTCCGCGCCTTCCGGCCCGGCGACCCGATCCGCCGCGAGGCCCGGGTCACCGCCTGGAGCCGGGACGAGGGGACGCCGTACAAGGCGGTCGTCTCGCTCACCGACGACGCCGTCCTCTCCTGGGAGGCGGTGCCCGGCCAGCAGGCGAACATGACCCTCGACGAGTGGCACGAGGCCCACGAGGTGCTCATCCGGCACCCCGACGTCGTCGCGGCGCTCGCGGGGCGCGGCATCACCGACCTCGACCTCGTGCTCATCGACACCTGGGCCTACGGCCACTCGCTGATCCCGCAGGGACTGCAGGACCGCCGGGTCGGCTGGACCGACGTCTGGCGCCGCTCGGCGCCGAACGGCAACCCCTACGCCAACCCGGTCATGGGCCTGCACTTCGTCGTCGACCTCAACACGATGGAGCTGCTGCGGATCGAGGACACCCCGCCGCCGGCGCAGCCCGACGTCATGGGCGAGTACGTGCCGGCCCTGGTCCCCGGCCTGCAGCAGCGCACCGACGTGCGGGCGCTGGAGATCATCCAGCCCGAGGGCGTCTCCTTCGCCCTCGACGGCTCCGAGCTGCGCTGGCAGAAGTGGACGATGCGGCTGGGCTTCAACCACCGCGAGGGCCTGGTGATCCACCGGGTCGCCTACGACGGGCGGCCGGTCGCGCACCGGATGTCCTTCGCCGAGATGGTCGTCCCCTACCGCGACCCGAGCCCCGACCACCACCGCCGCACCGCCTTCGACATCGGCGAGTGGGGCCTGGGCTTCATGACGACGTCGCTGGAGCTGGGCTGCGACTGCCTGGGCGACATCACCTACGTCGACGCCGTCCTGCACGACACCCGCGGCGAGCCCTACACGATCCCCAACGCCATCTGCCTGCACGAGGAGGACGACGGCGTGCTGTGGAAGCACGTCGACGAGAAGGCCGGCGCCGAGGTCCGGCGGTCACGGCGGATGGTCGTCTCGTTCCACGCCACGGTGGCCAACTACGAGTACCTCGTCTACTGGCGCTTCTACCAGGACGGCACCATCCAGTGCGAGGTGCGGGCCACCGGGATCATGGTGACCAGCGCCTACGAGGACACCCCGCCGCCGTACGGCACCGTCGTCGACGAGCGCACCTACGCGCCGATCCACCAGCACTTCATCGTCGCGCGCCTCGACATGGAGGTCGACGGCCCGGAGAACACCGTCGTCGTCACCGAGAGCGAGGCCCTGCCGGTGTCGGACGACAACCCGTACGGCCTGGCCGTGGTGACGCGCAGCCGGCCGGTGGAGAGCGAGTCCGGGGGGCGCCTGGACGTCGACTTCGCCACCCAGCGCTCCGTCAAGGTGGTCAACCGGACGAAGCCCACCCGGCTGGGGACCGCACCCGGCTACAAGCTCTACGTCAACGCGGCGCTGCCCTCCCTCGCGCACGCGGACGCGCCGTTCCGGCAGCGGGCCCAGGTCATCGACCACCCGGTGTGGGTCAGCCGGTTCGACGAGGAGGAGCGCTGGCCGTCGGGCGAGTTCTGCAACCAGAGCCGCCGCGACGCCGGGCTGCCGGTCTGGCAGGAGGCCGACCGGCCGCTCCTGGACACCGACCTCGTGCTGTGGCACGTCTTCGGCATCCACCACGTGCCGCGGCCCGAGGACTGGCCGGTCATGCCGGTCGACGTCGTGTCCTTCGAGCTCAAGCCGGCCGGCTTCTTCGACCGCAATCCGGGGCTCGACGTCCCGCCGGCCCCCGGGAGGTGCCACTGAGCCCGGCGGACGGCGGTCCGCGGCCGCTCGGCACGGCGGCCCTGCCGCGGTTCCTCGCGCACAGCGCGGCGGGGGCCGCGGCGGGGTGCGCCCTGGTCCACGGGCTCGCGCCGGCCGCCGTCCCGTCCGCCGGCACCGCGGCCCTCCTCGCGGCCTGCCTGCTGTGCTCGGCGCACCTGTGGCGCCGGCCCGGGCGGGCGGCCTGGGGCGCGCACGTCGTCCTGACCGCGGCGATGCTCACCGCCCACCTGCCGGCGCCCGGCGACCATGCCCACCACGTCCTGGCCCACCACGTGCCGGTGGGCCCGGCCGCGGGCGGCCTGGCCGCCTGGGCCGGGCCGGTCGCGGGACTGCTGGCGGTGGTGGCGCTGCTGCTGGCCGCGGTCCGGGGCATCGTGGCGGTCCGGGGCATCGTCGCGGTCCGGTCGGCCGCGACGGCGCCCGCGCCTCAGAGCCCGGCGTCGCCGGTCGACGGGCTCCGGGGGCCGCGGGTCCCCCACGCGTAGGTCTGCTTGGCCAGGCCCAGGTAGAGGTGGGTCTCGGTGGACTCCACGCCCTCGACGGCGCGGATGCGGGCGACCACGTCGAGCAGCTGGTCGTCGTCCTCGCAGACCACCTCGACGAGCAGGTCCACCGACCCGGCCGTGATGACGACGTAGTCGACCTCGGCGAAGGCGGCGATGCGGTCGGCCGTGGTGCGGGGGTCGCCGCCGGTGCGCACGCCGACCATCGCCTGCCGCGAGAAGCCGACCTGCAGCGGGTCGGTGACGCCGACGATCTGCATGACGCCGGCGTCGAGCAGCCGCTGCACCCGCTGCCGGACGGCGGCCTCGGAGAGCCCCACCGCCGTGGCGATCCGGGCGTAGGGACGGCGGCCGTCCTCCTGCAGCTGCTCGATGATCGCCCGCGAGACGTCGTCGAGCACGAACTGCCGACGGATGGTCATACCGGCCCTCCCCCACGTCGTCCCGGCGGACCCGGGCCCCCGGATGGTAGCCAGCGCCGGCGTTGTCGGCCTGGCCCGTCGGGGTGACCCGCAACTACGATTCGGGTCGCCAGACACTCTGCTGACGACGGGATCCGAAGCGATGACCACAACCGAGCAGGACGTCACAGCGACCGGCCGGCCCGTCGGCGCGGACGCCACCGCCAACCTCTGGCTGCACTTCTCCCGCATGGGCGCCTACCGCGACACCCCGCCGCCGGTCATCGTCCGCGGCGAGGGCGCGTCCATCTACGACGACCGCGGCCGCCGCTACCTCGACGGGCTGGCCGGCCTGTTCGTCGTCCAGGCCGGGCACGGGCGCCGCGCGCTGGCCGAGGCCGCCGCGCGGCAGGCCGAGGAGCTCGCGTTCTTCCCCCTGTGGTCCTACGCCCACCCGGCCGCGATCGAGCTGTCCCAGCGGCTGGCGGCCGCCGCCCCCGGCGACCTCGACCGGGTGTTCTTCACGACCGGCGGCAGCGAGGCGGTCGAGACGGCGTGGAAGGTGGCCAAGCAGTACTTCAAGCTGACCGGCAGGCCGCAGAAGACCAAGGTGATCAGCCGGGCGGTCGCCTACCACGGGACGACGCACGGGGCCCTGTCCATCACCGGCATCCCCGCGCTCAAGGAGGCCTTCGAGCCGCTGGTCCCGGGCAGCATCCGCGTGCCCAACACCAACCTCTACCGGGCGCCGCTGTTCGGCGACGACCCCGAGGCGTTCGGCCGGTGGGCCGCCGACCAGATCGAGCAGGCGATCCTCTTCGAGGGCCCGGACACCGTCGCCGCGGTGTTCCTCGAGCCGGTGCAGAACGCCGGCGGCTGCTTCCCGCCACCGCCGGGCTACTTCGCGCGGGTCCGCGAGATCTGCGACCGGCACGACGTGCTGCTGGTCAGCGACGAGGTGATCTGCGCCTTCGGCCGGCTCGGCACGACCTTCGCCTGCGAGAAGTTCGGGTACGTCCCCGACATGATCACCTGCGCGAAGGGGATGACCTCGGGCTACTCCCCCATCGGCGCGATGATCGCCTCCGCGCGCGTCGTCGAGCCCTTCCTCCGCGGGACGGCGTCCTTCGCGCACGGCTACACGTTCGGCGGGCACCCGGTCAGCTGTGCGGTGGCCCTGGCCAACCTCGACGTCATCGACGAGGAGGGCCTGAACCGGCGGGTGCTCGAGAACGAGGGCGCCTTCCGCGCCACCCTGGAGCGGCTGCTGGACCTGCCGATCGTCGGTGACGTGCGCGGCGACGGGTACTTCTACGGCATCGAGCTGGTCAAGGACCGGGCCACCCGGGAGACCTTCGACGCCGCCGAGTCCGAGCGGCTGCTGCGCGGGTTCCTCTCCGGCGCGCTCTTCGAGGCCGGCCTCTACTGCCGGGCCGACGACCGCGGGGACCCGGTCATCCAGCTCGCTCCCCCGCTGATCTGCGGCCAGGCGGAGTTCGACGAGATGGAGCAGATCCTCCGCAGCGTGCTGACGGAGGCCTGGGCCCGGCTGTGACCCCGCAGGCATAGCAGGCGATCCCCACGTCCCGGACCCCAGGACGGGGGGAGAGCTTCCTATGCCTCGTCCTCCCCGGCCGGCACGCAGAGCACCGGGCGGTCGGACAGGTGCAGCAGCTTGTGCGACACCGAGCCGAGGACGGCGCCCCGCAGCGGGCTCTCCCCGCGGGTGCCGACGACGATCACCCGGCCGTCGTGCCGGTGCGCGGCCTCGATGAGCGCTTGGGCCGGCTTCTGCGACAGCACCTCGACCACCGTCGCGACGCCCGCCGCCTCGGCCGCGGCGACCGCGTGCGACACCGCCGTGCGGCCCATCTCGGTGAGCGCCCGCTGGTGGGCCTGGAACTCCTCCCCCAGCCCCCCGGGCGGCTCGACGCCGTACACGAGGACGAGCGGCTCGTCGAACCGCGCGGCCAGCGAGATCGCCATGGCCAGCGCCGGGCGCGACCCCGGCGACTCGTCGTAGCCCAGCACGATGCTCATCGCAGGTCCTCGTCGACGTCGATGCGGTCGCCGGCGACCCCCGGCCGTTCCTGCCAGTACCTGCTGTCCCGGGCGCGCCACACGAACATCAGCACCAGCCCGAGCGCGAAGATCCCGACGCCGATCACCAGCGGCGGGCCGACCCCCAGCCACGCCTGGCCGGTGTAGGAGTTCTCGGGGTCGGCGAGGTCGCGGATCGAGAGCGCCAGCAGCCAGATGAGCAGCCCCGCCCCCACCAGCGGCCCGACCCCGATGAGCAGGAACGCCGACACGCTGTGGGTCAGCCGCCGCCGGTGGTAGACGGCGCAGGCGATGCCGGTCAGCGCGTAGTAGAAGGCGATGAGCAGCGACAGCGCGGTGATCGAGTCGAACAGCGCGTTCTCGCTGACCAGGCTCACCAGGACGAACCAGATGCTGGCGATGACGCCGACCCACCAGGTGGAGACGTCGGGGGTGCGGTGGCGCGGGGAGACGTGCCCGAACCGGCGGGGCAGCGCGTGCCGCCGGGCCATCGACAGGCCCGTCCGCGACGCGGGGAGGATCGTGGTCTGGGTCGACGCGATGGCCGCCGTCGCGACCGCCAGCAGGACCACCCAGTCCCAGCCGCCCATCACCTCGGTCGACAGCAGCGCGAAGATCGCCTCCTCCTCGTCGGCGTTGTCGGCGAGGTAGTCGGTGCCGGCGAAGGCCAGGACGGCGACCGCCACCCCGACGTAGGTGACCAGCAGGACGATGGTCGAGACGATCGCGGCGCGGCCCGGCGTCTTCGTGGAGTCGCGGGTCTCCTCGGTGAGGTTGACCGCCGACTCCCAGCCCCAGTACGCGAACACGCCGAGCAGCAGCCCGCCGGAGAGCGCCGCCCCGCCGGCGCCGAACGGGTTGAGCCAGCTCCAGCTCGGGTCCAGGCCGCCGAGCGGGCTGTCCCCGGTGACCCCTCGGACGATCGCCACCGCGGCGAAGACCAACAGGGCGACGGTCTGGGCGATGATCAGCCCGTTCTGCAGGTGGGCCGACAGTTCCGTGCCGAGCACGCAGATCCAGGTCATCAGCAGGATCAGCCCGACGGTCAGCACGAGCACGAGCACGGTGTTCTCGGCCAGCGAGTCCAGGTTGAGCGTCCGCAGCGTGAAGACGACGCCGACGTTGGCCAGCGACCCGATGATGAGGACGCCGGTCATCGTGATCGCCCAGCCGCCGATCCAGCCGGCCCACGGCCCCATCGCCCGGGTGACCCACGAGAACGTCGTCCCGCAGTCGGGGTCGACCCGGTTGAGCGCGGCGAACGCCGAGGCGATGAGCAGCATCGGCACGAACGAGGCGAGCAGCACGCCGGGCGCGTTGACCCCGGTGAGCGCCACCAGTGCGCCGAGGATCGCGGCGAGCGAGTAGGCCGGCGAGGTGGAGGCCAGGCCGATCACGAGGGCGTCGAGGAACCCGATCGCCCCCGGACGCAGGGTGGCCTCGTCCCCGGGACGGACCGCGGCGTCGGGTGGGTCGGGCGTCATGCGACGGTTATGGCAGTAGATCGGCCGTTGGACAAGGGTTCTGTGTTCGCAGACCTGCCCTGACCACGGAAGTCGTCGCTAGGGTGGCCGCCTCCCGTGGAGGTGGACATGCGCATCCTGCTGGTGGGCGCCGGCGGTGTCGGCAGTGCCGTGACGGCCATCGCGGCGCGCCGCGACTTCGTCGAGCGACTCGTCGTCGCCGACTTCGACCCCGCCCGCGCCGAGAAGGCGGTCGCCGCGGCGGGCGACCCCCGGTTCCTCGCCGCGCAGGTCGACGCCTCCGACGAGGCCGGCGTCCGGGCCCTGCTCGGCGAGCACGGCTGCGACGTGCTGCTCAACGCGACCGACCCGCGCTTCGTCATGCCGCTGTTCCGGGCGTCCCTCGCGGCCGGCGTCGACTACCTGGACATGGCGATGTCGCTGTCGCGCCCGCATCCGGAACGCCCGTACGAGCAGACCGGGGTCAAGCTCGGTGACGAGCAGTTCGCGCTGGCCGCCGCGTGGGAGGCGGCGGGGCGGCTGGCCCTGGTCGGCATGGGCGTGGAGCCGGGCCTGTCCGACGTGTTCGCCCGCTACGCCGCCGACCACCTGTTCTCCTCGATCGACGAGCTCGGCGTCCGGGACGGGGCCGACCTGACCGTGCGGGGCCACGCGTTCGCGCCGTCGTTCAACATCTGGACCACGATCGAGGAGTGCCTGAACCCGCCGGTCGTGTGGGAGCGGGACCGGGGCTGGTACACGACGGAGCCGTTCAGCGACCCCGAGGTCTTCGACTTCCCCGAGGGCATCGGCCCGGTGGAGTGCGTCAACGTGGAGCACGAGGAGGTGCTCCTCATGCCGCGCTGGATCGACGCCCGCCGGGTCACCTTCAAGTACGGCCTCGGCTCGCACGTCATCGAGGTGCTCCGGGTGCTGCACGAGACGGGGCTGGACTCCACCGCACCCGTCCGGGTCGGCGAGATCGAGGTCGCGCCGCGGGACCTGGTCGCCGCGGCCCTCCCCGACCCCGCCTCGCTCGGTGAGCTGATGACCGGGAGGACCTGCGCGGGCCTGTGGGTGAGCGGCACGGGCACCGACGGCCGGCCGCGGCAGGTCTACCTGTACCACGTGGTGGACAACGCCTGGTCGATGGCCGAGTACGGGTCCCAGGCGGTGGTCTGGCAGACCGCGGTCAACCCGGTGGTGGCCCTGGAGCTCCTGGCCACCGGACGGTGGCAGGGCAGCGGGGTGCTCGGCCCCGAGGCCTTCGACGCCGTTCCGTTCCTCGACCTGCTGACCGACTACGGCACGCCGTGGGGGATGCGCGAGGGGGGCTGAGGGAGGACCTCCTCAGCCGCCGCTCACCGGGCCGGCGCGTGGGCGTCGAAGGCGGCGTCGAGGACGTCGAGGGCCTCGGTGAGCAGGTCCTGCCCGATGACCAGCGGGGGCAGGAAGCGCAGGACGTTGCCGAACGTGCCGGCGGTGAGGGTGATGACCCCCTCGGCGTGACAGGCCTTCGAGATGGCGTTGGTCAGCGCGGCGTCCGGCTCGTTCGTGCCCGGCCGGACCAGCTCGACGGCGAGCATCGCGCCGCGGCCGCGGACGTCGCCGACGACACCGGAGCGCTCCTGCAGCGCGCGCAGCCGCGGCAGCATGGTCGCCTCGATGCCGCGGGCCGCGCCGGCGAGGTCCATCTCCCGCATGGTGCGGATGCTGGCGATCGCGGCCGCGCAGGCCACCGGGTTGCCGCCGTAGGTGCCGCCCAGGCCGCCGGTGTGGACGGCGTCCATCAGCTCGGCGCGGCCGGTGAGCCCGGCCAGCGGCATCCCCCCGGCGATGCCCTTGGCGGTGGCGACCAGGTCGGGGACGACGCCCTCGTGCTCCGAGGCGAACCAGGCGCCGGTGCGGCAGAAGCCGGTCTGCACCTCGTCGGCGACGAACACCGCACCCGAGCGGCGGCACCAGTCGGCCAGGGCCGGGAGGAAGCCCGGCGCCGGGACGACGAAGCCGCCCTCGCCCTGGATCGGCTCGATGAGGACCGCGGCGACGTTGTCCGCGCCGATCTGGGACTCGACGAGCGCGAGCGCCCGCGCGGCGGCCTGCTCGCCGGTCATCCCCGGCTCGTCGCGGAACGGATAGGACATCGGCACCCGGTACACCTCGCCGGCGAAGGGCCCGAAGCCGTTCTTGTAGGGCATGTTCTTCGCCGTCAGCGCCATCGTGAGGTTGGTGCGGCCGTGGTAGGCGTGGTCGAACACGACGACGGCCGAGCGGCCGGTGGCCACCCGGGCCACCTTGACGGCGTTCTCCACGGCCTCGGCACCGGAGGTGAACAGCGCCGAGCGCTTCTCGTGGTTCCCCGGGGTGAGCCGGTCGAGCTCCTCGGCGACGGCGACGTAGCCCTCGTAGGGCCCGACCATGAAGCAGGTGTGGGTGAAGGCGGCGGCCTGCGCCGAGACGGCGGCCACGACCTCGGGCGCGGCGTGGCCGACGCTGGTCACCGCGATGCCCGAGCCCAGGTCGATGAACGAGTTGCCGTCGACGTCGACCACCACGGAGCCCGCGGCGCGCTCGACGTAGACCGGCAGGACGCTGCCGACGGCGGAGGTGACCGCGGCGGCCCGGCGGGCGGCCAGCTCGCGGGAGCGGGGACCGGGCACCTCGGTGACCAGGCGCCGCTCCTGGGCGACGGCGACGGGGCCGGGCAGCAGATCGGTCATCACTGTCTCCTCGCAGGGCCGGCCTCCCCCGACGGAGGAGGTCCTCCCGCCCAGGGTCCGTGACGTGCGTCTCCGCCGGTACCGTCCGGATCGGCACCACCGTGACGTCGGGGTGTCCACTTCGTCGAGAGGTCAGCCGTGCCGGTCACCGTGGCGACCCTGCTGGGCACCACGTCGCTCGGGCTCACGCTGCACACCCGCAGCGCGCCGGTGGACCGTGCCGTCTCCTGGGTGCACGTCAGCGAGCTGGCCGACCCCACGCCGTTCCTCGAGGGCGGCGAGCTGCTGCTCACCACCGGCCTGGCCCTGGCGCCCGGGGGGACCGCCGGGTACGTCCGCCGGCTGGCCGAGGCCGGCGTGGTCGGCCTCGGCCTGGGCACCGGCCTGAGCCACGCGGAGGTCCCCCCGGAGCTGGTGGCCGCCGCCGACGAGCACGGCCTGGCGGTCCTCGAGGTGCCGCGGCGGACGCCGTTCATCGCCCTGTCGCGGACGGTCTCCAGCGCGCTGGCGGCCGAGGAGTACGCGGCGGTCACCCGGACGTCGACGGTGCAGCGGGAGCTGACCCGTGCCGCGGTCGCGCCCGGCGCCCCGGGGACCGTCGTCGACCGCCTGGCCCGGCACCTCGACGGCTGGGCGCTGCTGGCCGACGCCGCGGGGACGGCGCTGGAGGTCGCGCCGGCGTCCGCGCGGGACCGCGCCGGTGACCTGACGGCGGCGGTCGACCGGCTGCGGACGACCCGCCCGCCGGCCGCGGCCTCGCTCACCCGGCCCGGCGAGACGGTGCTGCTGCAGTCGCTGGGCACCGGCTCGCGGGTCCGCGGCTTCCTCGCCGTCGGGCGGCCGGGGCCCTTCCCGGCGGGCGACCGGCACGTGGTCAACGCGGCCGCGCTGCTGCTCACGCTGCGGCTCGAGCAGTCCCGGGCGTTGACCAGCGGCACCGCGGCGCTGCGGGCGGCGATCCTGCGGCTGCTGCTCGCCGGGCAGACCGCCGCGGCCGGACCGGTGGTGGAGGCGCTGGGTGAGCGGTTGCCGGCCGAGCCGGTGCTGGCACTGGCCGTGCTCGGCAGCGCGGAGCAGCGGGCCGCCGCCGTCGACGTGGTCGCCGACGCGGCCGCCTCCGCCTCCGAGCCGGTGCTGTCGGCCGAGCTCGACGACGCCCTCGTCGTCCTGGTCACCGCCGGCGGTCCGCTGGCCCGGCGGCTGGACGTGCTCCCCGAGCGGGTGCCCGGCGCCGTGCTCGGGACCGCGTCGCCGGTGCCGTGGGACCGGCTCGCCGACGGTGTCCGGCAGGCGCGGCAGGCGGCCGGTTCCGGCCGGGCCGCCGGACGGCCGGTCACCGCCTTCCCCGACCTCGCGGGCCGGGGCCTGTCGGGCCTGCTCGACCCGGCGGCCACCGCCGCCTTCGCCGAGGCCGCGCTCGCCCCGCTCGTCGCCGCCGACCGGGCCGGCCCCGGGGACCTCGTCGAGTCGCTGCGCGTCTGGCTGGCCGCCCACGGGCAGTGGGAGCCGGCCGCGGCCCGCCTGGGCGTCCACCGGCACACGCTGCGCAAGCGGATCCGGCGGGCCGAGGAGCTGCTCGGCCGCGACCTCGACTCCCCCGGCGTCCGGGCCGAGCTCTGGCTGGCGCTGCACCCGCCTCCCGGGTGACGGCCCTCTGACGGCCCAGGTGCACTTCCGCGGACGTGCACGGAGCACGTCCGCGGAAGTGCACGGGAGGTGCCGTCAGGAGAAGGCGGGCATCACCTCGTCGTGCAGCAGCCGCAGCTGCTCCTCCACCGTGGCGACGCCCGAGAGCTCGCGGCCGGTGAACGCCTTGACCATCGACGCGTCGGTGATGGCGGCGATGAGGTGGTTGACCCCGGCCGGCTCGATCTCCTTGATCTTCGCCGTGACCTCCTCGGGTGTGCCCGCGAAGGAGAGCTTCTCCGCGATCTCCGGGGTCGTCAGCTCGATCCCCCTGGCCAGGTCCCCGCCGCCGATGGCGTCGATGATCGGCTTGAGCTGGTCGGGGTCGACCCCGTTGCGCTCGAGCTGCTCGGCCGGCATCGAGGAGGCGTAGATGCCCACCATGCTGCGCGCGGCGTCCTTGGCGGCCGCGGAGTCCCGGCCGACGGCCACGACGACCCAGGCCCCGAAGTCCAGCGTCGTCCAGTCCTTCCCGGCCTTCTCGGCGCCCACCCGGAGGTGCTCGGCCGCGTACTCGTAGGCCTCCCGGGTGTAGCTCAGCGCGTGGTGGCAGCCGTCGGAGTGCTCGGCCGCGGCCTCGAACGAGCGGGGACCGCGCATCGCCCCCATCTTCACCGGCACCCGCTCCTGCACCGGCCGCGCGAAGGTGAACAGCCCGTCGTAGCGGAAGAACTCGCCGTCGAAGGTGATCGCGCCCTCGTCGAGGAGCGTCCGGACGACGTGCACCCCCTCGATGACGCGGGACAGCGGCTTGGTCTTGCTCCAGTCGATCTTGTACTCGGCGAGCAGGCCGAAGTTGCCGCTGGAGAGCACGACCTCGGCCCGGCCGCCGGTGAGCTCGTCGAGCGTGGCGGCGGCCTGCGCGATGAGCGTGGGCTCGCGCAGGGTCACCGACGACACGCTCGGCCCCATGCGCACCCGCGACGTCCGCGCCGCGGCCGCGGCGAAGAGCAGCCAGAGGTCCTTGTGCCAGGTCTCGTCGGCGGCGTAGACGGCGTGGAAGCCGAGCTCGTCGGCGAGCTCGATGGCCCGCAGCGACTCCTCCAGGGAGTAGTCGGGCAGCATCGCGTAGCTGAACTTCATCGGATCTCCTCACTCACCGGGACAGCGGCGTCCCGCCGGATCTGCTGGAGCTGTGCGGCCACCTCGCGGGCGTCGCCCTCGGGGATGTGGGCAGAGTGCCGGTCCGGCCGGGCCAGGAACAGGTAGAGCAGCCCGGTGCCCGCGACGATCGCCAGGCCGATGGCGACGATCCAGCGGTCGAGGAAGGTCTCGGTGCCCGGCGCCGGCTTGATCAGCAGGACGATCGCGAAGACGCCGTAGGCCAGGGCGAGGACGTTGACCACCAGCCCGGCCGAGCCGAGGTTCCACAGGCCCGCGGGCCGCCAGCCCCGCACCCGCTGCCGCAGCGCCGCCAGCACGACCGCCTGGAAGGCGATGTAGATGCCGAGCACCGCGAACGCGGTGACCCGGGCGAGGGAGTCGGGCTGCCAGAACACGAACAGGCAGATCAGGGCCGGGACGACGCAGACGACGAGCAGCGCGTTGGTGGGGACGGCGTGCCGCTCGGACACGTGCGCCAGCCAGCCGCTGGCCGGGAGCATGCGGTCCCGGGCGAAGGCGTAGAGCAGCCGGCTGCCCGCCGCCTGCAGCGAGAGCACGCACGAGATGAAGGCGACGACGGTGACGACGAGGAACACCTTCGACCCGACGGTGCCCAGCGCGTTCTCGAGGATGGTGGGGATCGGGTCGGTGTCCTCCCCGGCCATGATCGCCTGCAGCTGCGCGTCCGGGGCGGCCAGCACGTAGCCGGCGTAGGACAGCAGGCCGGAGACGCCGCCGACGAGGATGGTCAGCATCATCGCCCGCGGGATCCGCCGGGTCGGGTCGGCGACCTCCTCGGCGACGTCGCCGCAGGCCTCGAAGCCGTAGAAGAGGAACAGGCCCGAGAGGGCCGCGGCGAGGAAGGTGCCGACGTAGGCGGCGTCGCCGCCGGCGCCGAGGGTGTCGAAGAAGATGGAGAACGGCTGCTCGCGGCGGAACAGGAGCAGGAACAGGCCGAGGGCGATGACGCCGACCAGCTCCGCGGCCAGGCCGATCTTGGCGATGCGGGCCAGCGTCCGGGTGCCGCTGTAGTTGACGAGGAACGCGAGGACCAGCAGCCCCACCGCGGTCGCCAGGGCCACGCCCGGGGTCGCCTCGATGCCGAGGAGCGCGGCGACGAAGCCACCGCCGAACTCGGCCACCGACGTGACGGTGACGATGATCGCCCAGATGTAGACCCAGGAGACGATCCAGGCGTAGCGCCGGTTCCACAGCCGCCGAGTCCACGGGTAGATGCCGCCGGCCAGCGGGTACTGCGAGACGACCTCGCCGAAGACCAGCGAGACGAGGAACTGGCCGACGCCGACGATGACGATCCACCAGATCGCCGGCGGGCCGCCGATGGACAGGCTGTAGGCGAACAGCGAGTACACGCCCACCAGCGGCGACAGGTACGTGAAGCCCAGGGCCATGTTGGCCCACAGGCCCATGCTGCGCTCGAACTGGCCGGTGTAGCCGAGTGCGGCGAGCTGGGCGTCGTCGGTGGTGCCGGCGGTGCGGTCTCCGGGTGGTGTCACCGGGTCTCCTCGGCTCGATGGGGGGCCGCGTGAAAGGGCACGGGACGGACGTCGGTGTGCCCCGGGCCACAGAGGTCGGCGAAAACCTATAGAGGCAGAGTTCACAGGACAAGACGGGCCGTGTTGTCTTCTCGTTGCGTTCGCGTTGCGCGCCCGCCGGTGCCGGTCAGCCGGCGAGGCGGTGCCCGTCGCGCACGAGGAGCAGGCGCCACGGGGTGCCCGCGACCGGCGTCCCCTCCTCCGGCGGGCCGGCGTCCGGCGGCAGCAGGCTGCCGACGAGGAGGCGGGGCGCGGTCGAGAGGACCACCCGCCCCTCGTCGTTGAGCAGCACGAACGGCGCCGGCAGCGGCCCGAGGACGCGCAGCAGGTGGGTCTCGAACCGGCGCACCGGGACGTCCGCGCCCGCGACCCCGACGAACCGCGTCCCGGCCAGGACCGGCTCGGTCAACGTGAGCAGGTAGCGGCCGGTGCCGTGGACGTCGACGTAGGGCCCGACGACGTGCCGCCGCCCGGTCCGCCGCGGGACGTCGAACCACTCGGCGGCGGTGTAGTCGTAGTAGCCGAGGCTGGTCGGCCGCAGGTCCGGCTCCAGGGTGCGCAGGGAGCCGTCGCCGGGGTCGACCTGCCACCACTCCAGCCGCAGCGGCAGCCCCTCCTCCGGCCGCGGCGCCACGACCAGCCCCAAGCCGACGGCCAGCTGCCCGGGCTCGTGCAGGAGGTCCTGCGTCCCGGGCGGCAGCACCGCGCGGGAGGCCCGCCGCCCCTCGCGCTCCAGGGCGCGCAGCGCCGTGTCGTGCACCCGCGCGACGGTGGCGAACACCTGCTCGACGACGGCGGACACCGCCGCGCCGACGCGCGCCGCCTCGCCGACGTGCACCGCCTCGCCGACGTGCACCGCCTCGCCCTCGGGCCCGCGGTTCACGAGACCGCCCGCTGGTCGTCGCCGGTCCCGGCGGCTCCCCCGAGGCGCTGCAGCCGCAGCTCGATCGCCCACAGCGTCCGGGTCTCCACGTGCGACTCGGCCAGCGCCCGGGCCCGTGCCGCGTCACGGTCCTCGATCGCGTCCACGACGGCGCGGTGGCCGGCCACGATGACGTCCAGCAGCCCGGGGGCGTGCTCGGGCGGCCACGGCAGCTGGCCGAGCTCCAGGTGGAGGTCCATCTCCTGCATCGTCAGCCGCACGGACTGGGCGCAGGCGGCGAGCTCGATGTAGTACCGCCCGTCGCTGCGCCGCTGGCCGGTCACTGTCTCCGCCGAGGCCAGCCGGTCGACGATGTCGCGGAGACGGGCGATCTCGGTGCGCGAGGCCCGGGACGCGGCGAGGCGGGCCGCGGCCGCGGCGATCGCGCTGTGCACGTCGCCGAGCTCGCGCAGGTCCGTGGTCCCGAGCTCCGCCAGGCGGGCGTCGGCGAGCTCGGCGAGCACGTCGTCCCGGGACCGGACGAAGCTGCCGCCGCCGCGACCGCGGCGGGTCTCCACCAGCCCGAGCTTGCGCAGCTCGGCCAGCGCCTCGCGCAGGGTCACCGTCGAGACGTTGAGCATGGTGGCGAGGTCGGCCTCGGTCGGCAGCTGCTCGCCGTCCCCCAGGAGACCCAGCCCGATCGCGCTGCCCACCCGGCGGACGACGGCCTCGCTGCGCAGGGCGCCGTCGTCGAGCGGGGCGAAGACGGCGCGCCGGGCGTCACCGCTGAGCAGTTGCACGCTCGCCTCCTGGAATCGGGGTGCCCAGGAGTGTTACACCGAGGAAGCCCCCACTTAACCGTTGATTCCATAGGTTTTCCTCGTTAGCGTGACCTCCACCCCAGCCCCCTGTGACGAGGAGCACCAGTGACACAGGTCGAGCCGGAGCGCACCCGCGACGCGGACGCGCTCTCCCAGCCCTTCACCCCGGGGGCGCCCTCCAACCCCCCGGAGCTCGCGGCCTACCCGGAGACGCTCGCCGGCCCGGTCCCCCCGCCGCGCAGCGACCCGAAGACGGCGGCGTTCGTCGAGCAGTGGCGCAACACCTCGTACAACTGCTACTCGTCGGGCCACAAGTTCTGCCGCGAGGTCTGCCCGGTCACCCAGGTCGAGCGCAACGAGTCGTGGACGCCGACGGCCTTCCACGCCAACGTCGTGGCGATGGAGCGCGGCGAGCTCGACATCGCCGACATCGCCGCCGACTACGTCAACTGCACCCAGTGCGGGGCCTGCGAGCTGCGCTGTCCCAACACGCTGTTCACCGGCGACTTCTACCGGTTCCGCACGCGCACGGTCGACGTCGTCAAGGCGGTGCGCTCCCTGGCCGTCGAGAGCGGCGTGCACCAGCCGAGCTGGCAGATCTGGAACGAGCGCACCGACCTGCGCACCCACGAGCCCGTGCTCGGCGAGACGCCGGTCAGCCAGGAGAGGGTGCGGGACTGGGCCGAGGGCCTCGACATCCCCATCGGCGGCGAGACGGTGCTGTTCGTCGACTGCGAGGCCGCCTTCTACCGGACGTCGGTGCCCCGCGCGGTCGCGCAGATGCTGCAGATGGCCGGCTACGAGTTCGGCCTCATGGGCGAGCAGTGGTGCTGCGGCGGCCCGGCCGCGGAGATGGGCTACGCCGAGCAGGCGCAGCGCTTCGCGCGCCACAACCTCGACAACTGGCGGGCCACCGGGACCAAGCGGGTGCTCGTGCTCGACCCGCACGACTACATCAGCTTCACCGAGGACTACCCGAAGTACTTCGGTGAGGAGTTCGACGTCGAGGTCGTCCTCGTCATCGAGGTGCTCGCCCAGCTGCTGCGTGAGGGACGCCTGACCCCGTCGGTGCCGGTGGACCGGGCGATCACCTACCACGACCCGTGCCGGCTGAACAAGCGCAAGGGGATCTGGCAGGAGCCGCGCGAGCTGCTGCGCGCCATCCCCGGCCTGCGCTTCGAGGACGTCGACCGGGTGACCCAGTGGTCCTACTGCTCCGGCGGGGGCGGCGGGCTGCCGATCGAGAAGCCGGAGCTCACCGCGAAGATCAGCGCGATGCGGCTGGAGCGGGCCGCCGAGCTCGACGTCGACACCCTCGTCAGCGCCTGCCCGTGGTCCGAGCGCCCGCTGTCGGAGGCCGGCGACGCGGAGGACATCGACGTCGTCGACCTGCACGAGCTGTTCGCGCAGTCGCTCGGCATCACCGTGGGCGGCTCCCGCGGCGACGTCGGTGACCGGCGACTGGCGCAGGAGCGCACCGGCGTCCCGGGCCGGGCCCGGCGGGCGCACGGGAGCTCGCGCGGCGGCTGCGGGGGCGGCGGCTGCGGCGGCGGCGGGTGCGGGAACGGTTCCGGCGGCTGCGGGTGCGGGGGGCACTGACCATGACGATCACCGAACCGACAGGGACCGACCCCATCGGCACCGCCGCGTTCACCACCGAGCCGCTCAGCGACGACCGGCTCGCCCAGCTGGTGGCCGCGCTGCGGCCGGTCCTGGCCGACGACCAGATCCTGCTGGCCAAGACCGACCGCTACAACCGCGCCCGCGTGCCGGCGCCGTTCCCGGTGCACCGCTGGTCCGAGCGGGTGCCCGACGTGGTCGTCATGCCCACCTCCACCGAGCAGGTGGCCGCGGTGGTGCGGGTGGCCAACGAGCTGCGGATCCCCGTCGTCCCCCGCGACGGCGGCACCGGGCTCACCGACGGCGCCGTCCCGCACCGCCGCGGGATCGTCGTCGACGTCAAGAAGATGAACCAGATCCACGAGCTGGACCTGGTCAACCGCACCGTCACGGTCGGGACCGGCATCAGCATGCTCAAGCTCAACGAGCGGCTCGCCCAGCACGGGCTGTTCTACCCGGACGACCCGGCGTCCTACCCGTGCTCGCTGGTGGGCGGCCGGATCGGCACCAGCGGCTGGTCGCTCATCGGCTCCCGCTACGGGCACACCCGCGACCTGGTGCTGAGCTTCGACCATGTGCTGCCCACCGGCGAGGTGTTGCACGTCGGCGACGGCATCGGGCAGAAGATCAGCAAGAGCTCCAGCGGCTACCAGCTCAAGCACCTGTTCATGGGGCACCAGGGCACGCTCGGCATCGCGACGAGGGCGACGCTCAAGTTGTTCCCCAAGCCGGAGGCCGAGCTCTCGCCGTTCTGGGCGTTCGACAACTACGACGACGCGCACGCCTGCACCGGCGCGCTCGCCCGCGCGGGGGTGGCCACCTTCGCCGGCGCCGTCCTCTTCGACGAGCACAAGGTCGCCTACCTGCGCCGCGACGACGAGGCCTACATCCCGCAGCCCACCGACGTCCGGGCCCTGGTCTGCGCCGTCATGTACGGCTACGAGGACGAGGTCCGGGCCGGCGGCCGGCGGCTGTTCCGGATCGCCAGGGAGCACGGCGCCCGCTACCTGGGCGACGAGATCTCCGAGGGCGACTGGGCGGCGCGGCACGACCGGTACGCCACTCCCCTGCACGGCCGCACCAAGGACGGCCAGGTGATCCCGATGTCCTGGCACTGCGAGGACGCCGCGGTCAACTTCTCCAACGTCCCGGCGGTCAGCCGGGCGTGGCACGAGATCCTGGCCGACCTGCGCCGCAAGACCGACGTCTTCGACGACTGGGGCATGTTCGCCTACACCTCGGCCGCCACCGGCGTCGACTACCTCACCGAGATCGACGTCGGCATCTGGGAGCAGCGCCTCGACGACGCCGCCTGGGCCGCGTGGGTGCAGGCCAAGCGGGACATCGCCGCCGTGGCGCTCGCGCACGGCGGGTCGATGAGCGCCTGCCACGGCTCCTGCCGCGAGGGCGAGGTCGACCTGCTGCCGCAGGAACTGGGCAAGGGCTTCGACGTGATGCTCGAGGTCAAGCGGGCGCTGGACCCGAACAACGTCATGAACCCGGGCAAGTACCTGCTGGACCGGGCGTACGGGAGGGACACCACCGATGAGAACCGATGACCAGCCCACCGGCCCGGCGGCCACCGCGCCCTACCGCTTCGCTGAGCAGCACACCCCGCCGGCGGCGCAGCGCGTCAGCGAGGTGGCCCAGACGACCTTCGAGCACGTCTACGAGGTCGACCCCCGCCTCATGCAGACCCACGTCCTCCAGCAGGTGTTCCCCAACTGGGACACGCTGCGGATCATGCGCAGCCGGCACGACCACCTGGCGTGGATGCACCGGCACTTCGCCGAGAAGGTGGTGACCGGGTCCGAGCTGCTCGCGGAGATCGAGGCCGAGGCGACCGACGTGCGGGATCCGCAGCAGTCGACCGCCGACACTGGATCGATCAGCGGCCCCGGTGCACGATGACCACCGGATCAGCAGTGGAGTCGAACGGGAGGGACTGGCAGTGAGCGAGAAGCTCGAGCTGCGCAACGTCGTCGGCGGCGAGCACGCCGACACCGCGGACGGCCACCGGATGGACCTGGTCGACCCGTCCACCGGCGAGGTGTTCGCCTCCGCGCCCGTGTCGGGTCCCGAGGACGTCGACCGCGCCTACCGGGTGGCCGCCGACGCGTTCGAGACGTGGCGGGACACCACGCCGTCGGAGCGGCAGCAGGCGCTGCTGCGGCTGGCCGACGCGGTGGAGGAGCACGCCGAGGAGCTGGTGGCGCTGGAGAGCCGCAACACCGGCAAGCCGATCGGGCTGACCGCCTCGGAGGAGATCCCCCCGATGGTCGACCAGATCCGGTTCTTCGCCGGCGCCGCCCGGACCCTCGAGGGCCGGGCCGCCACGGAGTACATGAAGGGGCACACCAGCTTCGTCCGGCGGGAGCCGATCGGCGTCGTCGGGCAGGTCACGCCCTGGAACTACCCGATGATGATGGCGGTCTGGAAGATCGCCCCGGCCCTGGCCGCGGGCAACACCGTCGTCCTCAAGCCCTCCGACACCACCCCGGTGAGCACGCTGCGGCTGGCCGAGCTGGCCGCGGACATCCTGCCCCCGGGCGTGCTCAACGTCGTCTGCGGCGACCGGGACACCGGCCGCGCCCTGGTGGAGCACCGGATCCCGCAGCTGGTGGCGATCACCGGGTCGGTGCGGGCCGGCATGGAGGTCGCCGGGGCGGCGGCCAAGGACGTCAAGCGCGTCCACCTGGAGCTCGGCGGCAAGGCGCCGGTGGTCGTCTTCGACGACGCCGACCTCGAGGCCGCGGCCGAGGCGATCGCCGTCGCCGGGTACTTCAACGCCGGGCAGGACTGCACCGCGGCCTCCCGCGTGCTGGCCGGCCCCGGCATCCACGACGACTTCGTCGCCGCGCTCACGGAGCAGGCCCGCAACACCGCCACCACGTACGAGAAGGGCGCCGAGGACGAGGACGCCCTCGTCCCGCCGGTGAACAACGTCAACCAGCTGGCGCACGTCACCGGCTTCCTCGACCGGGCGCCCGACCACGCCGAGGTCACCGTCGGCGGGCACCGGCAGGGCGACCGCGGCTTCTTCGTCGAGCCGACCGTGGTGGCCGGCCTCCGGCAGGACGACGAGATGGTGCAGCGGGAGATCTTCGGCCCGGTCATCACCGTCCAGCGCTTCACCGACGAGGACGAGGCGGTGCGCTGGGCCAACGGCGTGGAGCTGGGGCTGGCCTCCAGCGTGTGGACGCGGGACTTCGGCCGCGCGATGCGGATGAGCAAGCGGCTGGACTTCGGCTGCGTGTGGATCAACACCCACATCCCGCTCGTCGCCGAGATGCCGCACGGCGGGTTCAAGCACTCCGGCTACGGCAAGGACCTCTCGCTGTACGGCCTGGAGGACTACACCCGCATCAAGCACGTCATGGCCAACATCGAGTCCTGAGGCGCATCGAGTCCTGACGGCACGCGACGAGGCCCCGGTCCGATCGGACCGGGGCCTCGCTGCATCCCGGCCGCGTCAGACGTCGATGCCGGTGAGGACGAGGACCCGCTCCTCGGTGAGGTCCTCCATGGCCGCGTGCACACCCTCGCGGCCGGTGCCGGAGTCCTTCACCCCGCCGTAGGGCATCTGGTCGGCGCGGAAGCTCGGGACGTCACCGACCACCACTCCCCCGACCTCGAGCACCCGGGCCGCGCGGAAGGCCACCTGCAGGTCGCGGGTGAAGACGCCGGCCTGCAGCCCGAACCGGCTGTCGTTGACCCGCGCGAAGGCCTCGTCCACGGAGTCCACCGTGTCGAGGACGACGACCGGCCCGAAGACCTCCTCGCACGAGACCCGCGCGTCCGCCGGCACGCCGGTGAGCACGGTGGGCGCGTACGAGGCGCCGTTCCGGGTGCCGCCGGTGAGGACGCGCGCGCCCGCGGCCACCGCGTCGGCCACCCAGCTCTCCACCCGGCGGGCGGCCTGCTCGTCGATCAGCGGGCCGACGTCGGTGGCGTCGTCCGTGGGGTCGCCGGTGACCAGCTTGCCGACCGCCTCGACCACCCGGTCGGTGAGCGCGGCGGCGACGTCGCGGTGGGCGAAGACCCGCTGCACCGAGATGCAGGACTGCCCGGCCTGGTACATCGCGAAGGTGGCGATGCGGGAGGCCGCCCAGTCCAGCGCCGCCTCGTCCTGGTCGGGCGCGACGACGGCCGCGGCGTTGCCGCCGAGCTCGAGGGTCACGTGCTTGCGCGGCACCGACTCGCGGATCGACCAGCCGACCGGCACCGATCCGGTGAAGGAGACGACCGGCAGCCGCGGGTCCTGCACCAGCCGTGCGGCGACCTCGTTGGGCACCGGGAGCACCGACCACGCCCCGGCGGGCAGGTCCGTCTCGGCCAGGATCTCGCCCAGGAGCAGCGCGGTCAGCGGCGTGGCAGGCGCGGGCTTGAGCACGATCGGCGCCCCGACCGCAATCGCCGGCGCGACCTTGTGGGCCACGAGGTTGAGCGGGAAGTTGAACGGGGCGATGCCGAGGACGGGGCCGCGGGGGACGCGCCGCACGAGCGCCATCCGCCCGGTCGCGGCGGGGTCGGTGTCCAGCCGCTGCAGGCTGCCCGACCAGCGGCGGGCCTCCTCGGCGCCCCAGCGGAACGTCGAGACGGCGCGGGTCACCTCCAGGCGCGACCACTTCAGCGGCTTGCCCGACTCGGCGGTGATCAGCGCGGCCACCTCCTCGCTGCGCTCGGCGAGCCGCCGGGAGACGTGGTCGAGGGCGGCCGCCCGCACGTGGGCGGGCAGCGCGGCGCACACGGTCCGGGCCCCCGCGGCGGCCGACACCGCGGCCTCGACGTCGTCGGCGGTGGCGTTCGTCGTCCGCCCGGCCTCGGCACCGTCGAACGGCGAGCGCACCGCGACGACGTCGGTGCCGGTACGGGGCCGGCCGGCGACCCAGTAGGGCGCAGGGGACGGGGCCATGGGGTCCTCCTCGGGACGTGCGGGCAGGTCCCGAATCTGCTGGACACCGCACCCCCGGGGCGAGGGCCGATCTGTCCATGCCGCGGCCCGACGGGCTCCGGGATGGCGCCCCCGCCGCCTGGCCGGACCGGTGGCCGGCACCGGCACCCGGGCCGGAGCCGGACCGGGCGGAGCCGATGGGGCACCATCGCCGGCGTGGGGACCGAACCGGCGCGGCTGCGCGGGGACCGTGGCGGCCGGCCGGCGGCGACCACGCCCCACCAGCTCGCGGCGGTGGCCCAACGGCTGTTCCTCGAGCGCGGGTTCGACGCCACCAGCGTCGACGACATCGCGCTGGCGGCCGGCATCGGCCGCCGCACGTTCTTCCGGTACTTCCCGACCAAGGCCGACGTCCTGTTCGTCGAGTCCGACGCCGAGCTGCGCCGGCTCGAGGAGCACCTCGCCGGGGGCGGCCGCACCGAGCGCTACCAGGACGTCCTGGCCCGTTCGGTGGTCGCCGCCCTGCGGTTCCCGGAGGAGGAGCGCGAGTGGGCCCGGCAGCGCGCCCAGCTGCTGCTCACGGTGCCCGCGGTCCAGGCACACGCCATGTCGCGGTACACCGCCTGGCGCGCCGCCGCCGCGAGGTTCGCCGCCGACCACTCCGGGCAGGCGCCCGACGCGCTCTTCCCGCTCGCGGTGGGGCAGGCCGTGCTCGCCGCGACCCTGACCGCCCACGAGCACTGGCTGGCCCGTCCGGAGGCCGACCTCTTCGAGGTGCTCACCCGCTGCCTCGACCTCCTGCTGCCGCCCGGTCCCTGAGGCCCGCCCGGTCCCCGCGGGCTCAGCCCGCGAACGCCCGGCCCAGCGCCGGGGCGACGTCGCGGTGGGTGCGGATCCGCGCGAGCCGGCCGCGCCCGGCCTGCGCCAGCTCCCGGGCCAGGTGCACGTCCTGCTCACCGGAGACGTCGAGCAGGACGTCGAGCCGGGGCAGGCGGGCCGCCGACGGCCGCGGGTCGGGTCCGGCGTTGTGCACGCAGTCGGACAGCAGCACCACGCGGGCGTCGCGGGCCGGCACCCGCGCGAGCTCGCGCGCCGCCTGCTGCAGCGGGAAGGCGACGTTGGTGAGACCCCGCGCCGGGATCGCCAGCAGCTGGTCGAGCAGCACCAGCGGCGCGACCGGCTGCCCGAGGCGCAGGAGGAAGGCGGCGTCGGACCAGAAGGCGAGCACGGCCAGGTCGTCGCGGGACAGCTCGCCGGCCAGGGCCGCCACGGTGGCCGCCGCCGTGCGGATCCGTTCGCCGCGCATCGACCCCGAGACGTCGACGGCCAGGACGACCGACCGCCGGGTGCGCACCCGCTCGCGGACGACGACGTCCTCGTCCTCGGGCAGCGGGCGCTCGGCCAGCACCTCGATCGTCCGGTCGAGGTCGATGTCGTCCCCGCCCCCGCGGTACGGGACGCTGGCCAGGTCGCCGGCGCCGCGCCGCGACAGCGTGTCGTGGCGCGGGCGGGGCACCGACAGCCGGGTGGCGATCTGCCGCGCCCGGGCACGCACCGCCGGGTCGGGGCCCGGTCCCTCGGCGGGCAGGGTCACCAGCTCGGCGGGCTCGTCGGTGGTCCCCGGGGCGCTGCCGCCGGCCGGTGGCGGACCCCCGCGCCGCCGTCCGCCGGGCAGCGCGGTGAGCACGCTGCCACCCCCGCCCGCCGGGGTCCGGTCGAACAGGGTCGGCTCCTCCGACAGCTCCTTGGGCCTGCGCCGCAGCGGCGGCCGGGCCGACGGGCGGGGCGGGCCCGGCCGGCGGAGCGGCGAGTCGGCCTCGACGGCTCTTCAACCGGGCGCGGCTGCCGCCGGCGTCAGGACGAAGCGGTCCTCCCAGATCTCGCGCAGCACCCGCTCGGGCGTGGTCTCGGCCGCCTCGTCGAGGTGGATCCGCCCGGACAGGGCCACGACCATCGCGTCGTGGACGGTCGGCGCGTAGCGGTCGTCGCCCGGGCCGGCGATCCCGCGCAGCTCGGCCAGTTGCAGAGCCACCAGCACCGTGTCGATCGCGCCGCGGACGCTGCTGCCCTGCCGGACGTCGGGGTGTGCCCGCGTCGCCCGGGTCACCGCGACGCCGTCGGCCACCAGCGCCGTCCGCAGCTCCCCCTCCGCCCCGCCGGCCCGCAGCGCGACGATGTCCCGCTCGGCCGGCTCGTCCTGGTAGCCGATCGCCAGGCGGCACAGCCGGTCGTGGACGCTGGTCGACAGCCGCGTCGTCCCGACGTTGTCGTAGGGGTTCATCGAGGCGATCACCCGGAACGTCGGCGCGGCGGTGACCGTACCGACCCGGGGAACGGCGATGGTCCGGTCGGCGATCGCCGTCAGCAGGGTGTTGAGGGTGTCCTCGGGCGCCCGGTTGAACTCCTCGATGTAGAGGAAGCCGCCCCGTTCCATCGCCTCGACCAGCGGACCCGGCACGAAGTTGTCGGCGCTGTAGTCCTCGCGCAGCACGCGCGCCGGGTTGTGGTGGCCGACGATCTTCGCGGGGGTCAGGTCGGCGTTGCCCTCGACGAACAGCAGCGGGATGCCCCACTCCGCGGTGATCGCCTTGAGGATCGTCGTCTTGCTGGTGCCCGGCGGCCCCTCGAGCACGAGGTCGCGCCCGGCGGCGACGGCCGCGAGGACGAGGTCCAGCTCGTCCTCGCGGCCGACGATCCGCGCGGCGACCCGCGCCCGCACGTCCGCGATGGCGGCCGGCGCGCTCAGCGTGCTCCCCTCACTTCTGGGTCGAGCCGGCGTCGACCGGCAGGGTCACGCCGGTGTGGCTGCGCCCCTGACCGCGGGCGGCGCCCGTGACGAACGCGACCTTGCCCTCCACACGACCCATGACCGGCCCCTCCCGTCTCGCGGTGTGATGTCGGCCACACGTTATGGCACCCGATGCCAGAAGTGGAAGGGGCAGGTCGGAGTCCCGCGTCGGTTCGACCCCGGCCACCTGCTCCGAGGAGTCAGTCCGCGGTGGTCCGCGACGTGCGGCCGTGCCGGCGGAAGCGGGCCAGCATGTCCCCGAACAGCAGCCGGGTGTCGACGTCGGTGTAGACCCGCCGCTCGCCCTGTCCCTGTCCCGGGGTCACGGTGGCCCGGCTGGACTCGACCGACAGCGCGGTGACGAGGACCGGCGGGCTGTCGCCCAGCGGCCACACCCCCTCGACGTCGAGCCACTCCGGCGGGTCCACGAAGTGCGACCACAGCCACTCGCCCAGCGCACCGGAGCCGGCGAGGTCCTCCTCCAGCTCGGCGACGGAGTACGCGCACTGCCGGTAGGCCTCCACGGGGAACTGGTGCACGGTCAGCCCCGGGTGCCCGAGGACGTACCGTGCCGCCTCCGCGTCGGCCTCCCGGTTGTACTCGAACCGCCCCTCCTCCACCGCCCCGCCGACCCACACCAGGGTCGTGCGGGCGGCGACGTCGGGCGCCTGCCGCAGCGCGTCGGCGACGTTGGTGAGCGGACCGCCGCAGACGACGTACAGCGGGAGCGGGTCCGCCCGCCTCGCCGCCTCGACGACGACCTCCGCGGCGGCCGACGTCCCCGGCCGCGACGGGTCGAAGGTGCCCTCCCGGCCGGCGGCGACCGGGGGCCGGGTGTGCCCGCCGACGACGTCGAGCAGCTCCTCGGCCAGCGCAGCCCCGTCGGCGGCCCGCGGCCTCGCGACGGGGAAGCGGGGGTCGAGCGGCGTGCTGGTGACGGCCTCGACCCGGTTGGTGGGTGAGAGCAGGTGGTGGGCGAGCGCGACGAGCCCGTCGGGGTCGCCGGACCAGTCGTTGTCGACGACCACGCGGGTCCTCGGCCGCAGGGGCAGGCGCGGCCGGCTCACCGGGCGGGCGTCCCGCGCAGCGCGTCGGCCAGGTACCGGACGGTGAGGCCGACGACCGCGTCGGCGTCGTCGTACCCGTCCCAGCCGGTGGCCGGCGCCGGGGACGCTCTCCAGCCGCACGTCGGCGCCGGCGTCCCGGAGCGCGCGGGCCAGCAGCTCGCTCTGCGCGTGCGGGACGACGCGGTCGGCGGTGCCGTGCACGAGCAGGAACGGCGGCGCGCCGGCGTGCGCGTGCACGACCGGGCTGGCCAGCTCCCGGGTGGCGTCGTCGACCCCGTCGAGGAGCACCTCCAGCGGCGGGACGAGGTCCTCGGGCGGCAGCGCGGCCGCGACCTCGGGGGGCAGCTCCGTCTCCGGCATCGTGGCCGCGTCGGCCACGCCGTACCAGTCGACGACCGCGTCGACGGCGCTGGAGGGTCCCCGCACCCCGACGGCGCCCTCGAGGTCGGGGCGGTCGGCGGTCAGGGCGACCAGCGCGGCCAGGTGGCCGCCGGCCGACTCACCGGCGATCCCGACCCGCCCGCCGTCGATCCCGAGCCCGGCGGCGTGGTGGCGCAGCCAGCGGACCGCGGCCTTGACGTCGTGCAGCTGGGCGGGGAAGGGAGCCTCCCGGGCGTGCCGGTACTCGACGGTCGCCACGGCCAGCCCGGCCGCCAGCAGCTCCTCGAACAGCAGGCCAGGCCGCAGGGACCCCGGCAGCAGGTGGCGGTTGCCGACCATCCACGCACCGCCGTGGACCCACACGACCACCGCGGGGAGCGCCGGGACGGCCGGCACCCAGAGGTCCAGCTCCAGGGCGCGGTACCCGGACACGGCCGCGTAGACGGCTCCGGGGTGGTGGCGCGTGCCGTCGTCGCGGACCCACGGCGCGGGCGGGGGCAGCGACGGGGCGAGGAAGGGGTCGGCGGGCAGCTCGGTCATCGGGGGTCCTCTCGGGTGCGCCGCTCGACGGCGGCGAGCAGGCGCTGCAGGCGGAGGCCGTGCCGCACGTCGATCGCCGGGGAGCGACCGGCGGCCACGGCCGCGGCGAGGTCGCCGGTGACCCGGCGCCGCACCGCCGTGCGGTCCTCCGCGCCGGGGTCGGCGAGGACCACCCGGCCGTCGTCGGTGACCGCCTCGCACCGCAGCGGCCCGCGTGCCCCGGGGGTCGCCACCGACAGCGTCGCGGTGCTGACCGCGCCGCCCTCGTGCTCGAGCGTCACCGCCGTCACCGCACCGGACGTGCGGGCGTGCACGACGGTCGCCGGGCCGGCCGCGGCCTCGAGCAGGTCGAGGACGTGCGGCCCGACGTCGTACAGCGCCCGGTCCGGACGCCGCCAGGGCGTGGCGAACGGTGACCCCGGGAGGGCCGCGCTGCCGACGAAGTCCGCCGTCAGCACCCGCGGCCGGCTCCCGCGGACGTCGGCGAGGAAGCGGTCCACGGCCGCCGTCCAGCGGTTGGTCAGCTGCAGCTGGGTGACGACGCCGGCGGCGTCTGCCGCGGCGGCGATGCGCTCGGCGTCCTCGACGGTGGACGCCAGCGGCTTCTCCAGGAGCAGGTGCCGGCCGGCCGCCGCCGCGACCGGGGCGAGCTGGGCCTGCACGTCGGGCGGCACGGCGAAGGCGACGGCGTCGCAGGCGTCCAGCAGCGCCTCGAACCGGTCGACGGCGGGCACGCCCAGCCGGCCGGCCAGCTCCCGGACCGCCTCCGGCCGGCGGGCCCAGATCCCGGCGAGCGTGGTGTCCGGGCCGGCGGCGAGCATCGGGCCGGTCGACATCGAGGCCCACGGCCCCGCGCCGACCAGCCCCACCCGCAGCGTCACCGGGCCCAGGGCTCGGGTCCCGCGGGTCCGCCGCCGACCACGGCCGGGTCGTCGGAGCCCTCGTACTCGAAGGACCGCAGCACCACGCTGCCGTCGGTGCACCAGGCCCCGACCAGGCGGCCGGTCATGCCACCGGCCACCTCCGTGGACAGGTAGCGGCCGTCGACCTCCCCGAGCACCTCGAACCCGTCGGGCCCCTCCACGCCGGCGAGGACCCGGTCCGGTCCGCGGGCGGTGGAGAACTCGTGCCCCTGGGTGGGGGCCATGCGGAAGCCCAGGCCGGCCTCGCCGTGGAGGGCACGCTCGCCGAGCACGGTCCGGACGTCGCCCACCGCCCACACCGCCCGCACGACCCCGTCGGCCACCTCGAGGTCGAGCGCGTGCCGCGGGTCGACGCGGACCGACAGCCCTCCGGTCCCCTCGGCAACCATGCGCGCCCGCACCCGGGCGTAGAGGTGCTCCTGGCGCCGCCCGACGAAGGCGGGACGGTCCCCGGCGGGCCGGACGAGCCAGCCGCCCTCGGTGCGGGAGACGACCTCCCCCGGGAACGCCGACGCCGCCACCCATGACGGCGGGAGCGCGGTCCCGGCCAGCTCCTCGCGCGCCACCGCGTCCGCGGGCGCGGCCGGCTCCAGGTGCCCGGTCACCACCGGCCACCCGTCGCGCCACTCGACGTCGTCGGCGAAGGTCTCGCGGCCGAGGACGTGCCACTCGGGGCTCGACCCCCGGGGACGCACCCCGTGGTAGACGAGCGCCCAGCTGCCGTCCGGGCGCTGCACCAGGTCGGCGTGGCCGGTGTTCTGCACCGGCAGGTCGGTGCCGCGGTGCGTGACCAGCGGGTTGGACGGGGAGCCCTCGAACGGCCCCTGCGGCGAGGGCCCGCGGGCGATGGTGACGGCGTGGCCGCGCTCGGTGCCGCCCTCCGCGATGAGCAGGTACCACTCCTCGCCGATGCGGTACAGGTGCGGGCCCTCGGGGAACTTGCCGCCCGTGCCCGACCAGATCCAGCGGCGCTCGGTGAGGAGCTCGCCGGTGAGCGGGTCGATCGCCGACTGCACGATGCCCTCGCCGCCGTTCGGGCCGAAGCCGGCGTAGGTCATCAGGCAGGTGCCGTCGTCGTCCCAGGCGAGGTCCGGGTCGATGCCGATGGCGCCCGGGATGCGCACGGGGTCCGACCAGGGGCCGGCCGGGTCGTCGGCCCACGCCAGGAGCTGCCCGCCCCCGTCGGACCAGTTGGTCGTGACCATCCAGAACCGGCCGTCGTGGTACCGCAGGGTCGGCGCGAAGATCCCCCCGGACGGGCCGGCCGGCGAGACGTCCAGCTGGGACGGGCGGTCCAGCACGTGCCCGACCTGGTCCCAGGACCGCAGGTCGGTCGAGCGGAACAGCGGGACGCCGGGGGCGTACTCGAAGCTGGAGGTCACCAGCCAGTAGGTGTCCCCCACCCGGCAGACCGACGGGTCGGGGTGGAAGCCGGGCACGACCGGTCGCTGCGTCATCGGGGGTCTCCGGGAGGGATGCGCAGGAGGGTGATCCGGGCGACGCCGAGGTCGTCGAGGGGGACGACGTGCAGCCGCTCGTCGCCGTTGAGCAGGCGGCCCCGGGTCCAGCGGCCGCCCTCGAGGAGGAGCTCCTCGACCCGGTCGACCTCGACCGTCTCCCCGGGCGCGCTGAAGTCGACGGTCACGCCCTGGCCGACCAGCAGGAAGGTGTCGTCGCCCTCGGCCATGAGGAGGCCGAACGGCCGGGTGTCCCGCGGCGCCGGTGGCCCCGCCGACCCCTCCGTCTCGCTGGGTGGCGGAGGCGGCGGGGGCGGGGGCTGGACCCCGGCGTCGAGCAGCATGCGGCCGAGGAGGGCGCGCGAGTCCCGTGCGGTCACGTCGAGGCCGCCGAGCCGGAAGGAGGAGTCCGGCGCGCCGTCGTCGAGCAGGATGCCGGCGATCCGGTCCTCGCCCTGCGCCGCGGTGATGGCCGTCGCCAGCGGGCGCAGGAGGGCGTAGGCGCGGGCGAGCTGGCTGTCCGTGCGGCCGTCCTCGATGCCGAAGACGGAGAAGCCGATGGCCCGGTGGTGCCCGAGCGCCCAGAACAGGCTGCCCGTGCGGAACCGCGTCTCCGGGACGAACAGCGGGTTGTCCGGGCGGTCGTAGTCGGCCATCGCGGCCGCCGCGTCGTCGACGTAGACGTCGGGTGCGAGCAGGTCGAGCGACGGCGCGCCCGCCTTCCACACGTCGAGCACCCGGGACGTCGGCCCGCCGCTGGGGTACTCCCCCGCCCGGGCCTGGCCCGGCTGCGGTCCCAGCCAGGCGTTGACGTACATCGGGAGCGGCTTCACGGCCCTGCCCGCCGCGGCCAGCTCCTCGACGTGGCCGGCGAACGCCCAGGCCATGAAGACCTCCTCGGCCTCCTCGCCGGTGCCGAACACCTCCTCCCACGTGCCGGCGGTGCGCCGGCCGTGGCGCTCCCACAGCTCCGCGAGCTCGGGGCGCAGCCGGTCGGGGTGCTCCTCGAGGTGGGCCACGAGCTCCTTGGGCACCTCGCCGTGCCAGGCCTCGTCGGCCGCGGGCGAGCGGTCCCGGCTGTCGCCGAGGAGGCCGACCTCGTTCTCGACCTGGACCATCACGACGACGTGCCCGGGGTCGGTCTCCGCCAGGTGACGCATGAGCGCGACGAAGGCGGCGCGGTCGGCGGCGAGCAGCTCCGGGGAGAAGACCGACAGGACCGGCTTCGGCATGGCCCCCGGGTAGCTGAACGCCACCGGGCGGCCCCGGGTGACGACGGCGCGGGGGAACCGGCCGGGATCCGACCGCACCCACCGGGGGGCGTACGTCGAGGCGGCGTTCTTGAACGCACCGAACCAGAGGAGCACCAGGCGCAGCCCGCGCTCCCGCGCCGCCTCGACCTGGGCGTCGACGTGCGCGAAGTCGAACGTGCCCTCGACGGGCTCCAGGAGCGCCCAGCTGACGCCGCCGATCACGGTGTCCGCGTGCGCGGCCGCCACGCGGTCGAGCACCCGGCGCAGGTGCCCCCCGTCGGAGGTCGCCGAGTTGTGCAGCTGGCCGCCGAGCAGGAGCGTCGGTGCGCCGTCGACGACCAGCTGGGTCGCGCGGCCGGTGGTGCGCAGGAACGGCAGCGGCCGGGCCCCGGTCACCGTGCGCCTGCGAGGCTGCGCAGCAGGGCGTGCTGGCGGCGGACCTGGTCGGCACCGCGGTAGGGCTCGCGCCGGCCCTCGTACTCGCTCGACAGCCAGCCCGACCAGCCGTGCTCGAGCAGCGTCGGCACGATCTCCCCCCACGGCACGTGCAGGTCGTGCAGGTCGTCGTCGACCTCGGCGAACTTCGCCTGGATGAAGTGCACGTGCGGCAGCACCTCGACCAGGTCGGCCATCGGCACGGCCAGCGGCCGCAGGTGCTCCGGCACCTCCCCGTCGTCGCCGACCTCGATCTCCTCCGAGAGCTCGAGCACCGGCGCGGTGTTGAAGATGCCGGTGTCGATGAGCAGCTTGAAGTGCTTGCTGCCGGTGCGCTCGATCAGGTCCACGTAGCCCTGGGTCACCGGGTGCCGGATCGGCGTCGGAGCGTGGATCTCCGGGCAGATGACGACGTCGAGGTCCGCGGCCAGGTCGAGGGAGCGCAGCACCGCCTCCTCCCACACCGGGTGCGGGTCGAGCTGCCAGGAGGTGACGCCGAACTTCGGCCGGACGGACGTGAAGCCGAGGCGGTGCGCCAGCCGCAGGTCCAGCTGCAGCTGCGCGGCGGCCTCCTCGCCGGTCAGCGCCCGGTCGCGCCACATCTCGGTGTCCACCCACGACCCGTAGTTGGTGGCGGTCAGCCCGTAGCGCTGCAGCAGCCCGTGCCAGGTGTCGATCCACGCCGGGTCGGGCGAGGGGTAGCCGGGCACGTTGCCCTCGCCGAGGATCTCGATCCCGGTGGCGCCGAGGTCGGCGACGTCGGCCAGCACGTCCTCGAGCGTCATCAGCGTGTAGACGTCGGCGGTGTAGCTGTAGGTGGAGACGCCGTAGCGCAGGCCGCCCTCCGGCGCCGGCGGCACCAGGACGGCCTTCGCCGAGGCGGTGAACGTCGTCCGCGACACCATCGGCGGGAAGTAGGGCCGGCGCAGGTACACGAGGACCTCGACGTCGTGCACGCCGGTGGCCAGCCCGCCCGGCCGCGGGACGGTGATCGTCGCCGGCTCGTCGAGCTGCCAGCGGACGTCGGTGGTGGCGCGCAGCTCGTCGAGGGTGAACGTGCGGCCCTGCAGCGTCCACAGCGGGACGGAGTCAGGCACCCGCTCGCCGTCGACGACGACCTCGACGCCGTCGAGCAGGCTGGCGGCGACGCCACGGTAGTTGGGGTTGCGCAGCACGAGCTGGAAGCCGGTGACGCGGCCGTCCTCGACGACGTTGCGGAAGCCGCGGCCCTGGATGACGTTGCGGTCGAGCACGGTCAGTTCTCCTCTGGGGTGAGCGCGGCGGCGATGTCCCGGGCCCCGCCGACGGCGAGGGCGACCGCGGTGAGGGTCGGGTTGCAGGCGATGGGGGTCGGGATGACGCCGTTGCCGGCGACGTAGAGGCCCGCGACGTCCCACACCCGCGAGGTCGGCGAGCACACCGAGGTGCCGTCGTCGGTCTCCCCCATCCGGACGGTGCCCTGGTAGTGCAGCGAGGCGCCGGGCGGGAAGGTCAGCGGGTCGCGGTCGTCGAGCGGCTCGCCGAGCGCGGCGGCGGCGCGCCGGACGGCGTCGCGGGCGGCCGCGATCGAGGCGGAGTCGGCCTCGGTGAGCCGGTAGTGGATCCGCATCGCCGGCATCCCGTAGGGGTCGGTCTCGGTGTCGGAGAACTCGACCCGGTCGGACTCCTGCAGGTCCTTGGCGCAGAACCAGCCCAGCCCGACGATCGTGCCCGGCTCCGGCTCGTCGGCGTCGGCCAGCGGCACCGGCGAGGCGTCGAGCTGCATGACCTGCCCGTGGAAGGGGTCCTCGTCGGTGTAGGGCACCCAGCTCACGCCGCTCTGCGCGACGATGCGCGGCTGCTCGCGGGGGTCGACGTCGGCCTCGGGGCCGGTGTCGACGTCGCGGAGCCGGACGGCGTAGACCGTCTGCGGCTGGTCGTTGAGCCAGCGGCCCAGCGCCCGCGGGCGCACGCCTGAGGCCCACAGCAGCTGGGGGGTGCGCAGGGCGTCGGCGGCCACGACGACGAACCGCGCGGCGACCACGTGCTCGCCGCCGTCCTGCAGGTCGCGCACCCGCACGCCGCGCGCCCGGCCGTCGGCGACGACGACCTCGGTCACCAGCGCCTCGGGCACCAGGGTGAACCGGGGGTTGGCGCGGGTGGGCTCGCCGAAGACGACGTCGGAGCCGGACCAGGTGACCCGCCCGTCGTCGTGCCGGACGACGGCCAGCGGCATCGGCGCCACCCGGCGGTCCTCGGCCCGCTCGTCGTCGAGGGCGCCGGACAGGCGCTTGCGGACCTCGCCGGCGAAGGGGGCGTCGTCGAAGGCGTGGGCGTCCACGCTGAGCAGCCGCTCGCCCTCGGCGAGCAGGTCGTCGAGCTCGGGCAGGAAGCCGATCCGCTCGCGGCCGCCCGGGCGCGGGCACGCGCCGGTCCAGTGCGCGCCCATCCCGCCGACGTTGCTCGACATGGCCGCACCGGGCAGCCCGTCCTGGCCCGGCTGCCGGTAGCCCGAGGCGAGGAGGAACGTGCCGGGGCGCACCAGCCGGGGCGCCTCGGTGGCGTAGCCCTCGTTGGTGTCGGTGGGGGTGCCGGCCGGCAGCGGCGCCGGACCCTCGCTGCGGCGCTGCGCGCGGGCCCGCTCGTCGGGGTCGACGATGTTCTTGACGTGCGTGCCGGGCGGGTCGGCCAGCAGCGGCCCGACCTCGAAGACGGCGATCGTCGCGTCCGGGCACTGCTCGCTGAGCACCCGCGCGTACGCCGCCCCGCAGGGGCCGCTGCCGACGATGGCCACGTCGACGCGCGCGGGGAGGGTCCTGGTCATGGCTGCTCTCTCTCGTGGTGCGGTCAGGCGGGGACGTCGACCCACCGCGCGGACGCGGCGGACTCGAGGACGGCGGCGGTGACGCGGGCGGCGCGGACGCCGTCGGCGAAGGTGGGCAGGCCGTCGGGCGCGGAGCCGGCGACGGCGGCATGGGTGTCGGCGACGAAGGCGTCGAAGCAGTCCTGGTAGCCCTGCGGGTGGCCGGCGGGGACGACGGAGTAGCGGGCGCCGGCCGGGCCACCGGACGCGCCGCGCAGCAGCTGCCGGTTGACCTCGCGGCCGCCGATCCACAGCGAGTCGGGGTTCTCCTGGTCGAAGCAGAGGCTCTCGGCCGCGCCGTCGACGGAGAACCACAGCCGGTTCTTGCGGCCCGGCGTCACCTGGCTGACCGTCAGGTTGCCCACCGCGCCGCGGTCGGTCTCGAACAGCACGACGGCGGCGTCCTCGGTGGTGACCGGCCGGCCGCCGCGCTCCGGGTGGACGGTGAGGGTGCGCGCGGCCAGGCGGGTGATCCGGTGGCCGGAGACGAACTCGACGAGGTCGCACCAGTGCACGCCGATGTCGGCGAAGGCCCGCGAGGCACCGCCGGTGGCGGCGTCGACCCGCCAGTCGTCGTCGGTGTCGGCGGCCAGCCAGTCCTGCAGGTAGGAGCCGTGCAGCAGCCGCACCGGGCCGGCGCTGCCGTCGGCGACCCGCGCCCGCGCCTCGCGCACCGTCGGGTAGAAGCGGTAGACGAACGGCACGGTCGCGGTCACCCCGGCCGCGGTGGCCAGGTCGTGCAGCTCCTGCGCCTCGGCGGCGTCGACGGCCAGCGGCTTCTCGCACACGACGGACTTGCCGGCCGCGACCGCCGCGCGCACCAGCGGCGCGTGCGTGGCGTTCGGCGTGCACACGTGGACGACGTCGACGTCGTCGGCGGCCAGCAGCTCCTCGACGGTGTCGGTGGCCGACTCCGCGCCGATCCGCTCGCGGCCGGCGCGCGAGGACTCCGGCGTCGAGCCGGCCACGCGGGCGACCACTCCCCCGCTGCGGCGGACCGCGCGGGCGTGCACGGTGCCCATGAAGCCGGTCCCGACGATGCCGGCCCGGATGCGATCGGTCACGTGGCGGTCCTCCTGTGTGCGGTGCGCCCGGGAAGAGGGCGCGAGGGGTCGTGCGGGCGGCCTCCGGCCGCTCGCCTGGTCCGTGGGGGTGGCGCCGCGCTGCGCCGGGGGTGGGTCGGGCGGGGTCAGCCGGCCGCCTGCGCGGCGGCGAAGCGGTGCCGTTCCGCGCGGCGCTCGGCCTGCCGCCGCGGGTCGGGCACCGGCGCCGCCAGGAGCAGGCGCCGGGTGTAGGGGTGGTCGGGGGCGGTGGTCACCGCGGCGGCGTCGCCGGTCTCGACGAGCTCGCCGCGGTACATGACCGCGACCCGGTGGCTGATGTGCCGCACGACCGACAGGTCGTGGGTGACGAAGAGGTAGGCGACGCCGGTCCGCTCCTGGATCTCGATGAACAGGTCGAGGACGCGGGCCTGGGTGGACAGGTCCAGGGCGCTCACCGGCTCGTCGCAGACGACGAGCTTCGGGTCACGGGTCAGCGCGCGGGCGATGGCGATGCGCTGCCGCTGGCCGCCGGAGAACTCCCGCGGCAGCCGGCTCACGGCGTCGGCCGGCAGGTGCACCTGGTCGAGCAGCTCACGCACCCGCCGCTGCGCGTCGGACCGCGACGAGCCGGTCACCAGCAGCGGCTCGGTGAGGATGTCGCCGACGGTCATCGCGGGGTTCAGCGACGTGTACGGGTCCTGGAAGACCACCTGGACGTCGCGGCTGAGCGCCCGGCGCTCGCGCCTGCCCAGGTTCGACACGACGCGGCCGCCGAGCCGGATCTCGCCCCCGGTGACCGGCGCGAGCCCGAGGATCGCCCGGCCGAGCGTGGTCTTGCCCGAGCCGGACTCCCCGACCAGGCCGAGGGTCTCCCCGGCGCCGATCTCCAGCGAGATGCCCTTGAGGACCCGCACCGGCGGGCGGCGCCAGCCCGTGACCGGGTAGTCGACGACCAGCCGGTCGACGGTCAGGAGGGGGGCGGACACGGTGCTCGTCGACTCGGCACTCATCGGCTGGGCGCTCATCGGGGACCTCCGGAGGTCAGCGGGGCGGGCGCGATCTCCTCGGGGTGCAGGCCGGCCCCGGCGAGGGCGCCCCGGGCCGGGGTGTCCTCGAGCGTGGAGCCGAGCAGCATCCGCGTGTACTCGTGCTGCGGGTCGGCGAACAGCCGCTCCGCCGGGGCGGACTCGACGATCCGCCCGTCGCGCATGACGGCGACGGTGTCGCAGACGTCGGCGACGACGCCGAAGTCGTGGGTCACCAGGACCACGCCCATCTGCCGCTCGGCCTGCAGCTCGCGGACGAGGTCGAGCACCTCGGCCTGCACGGTGACGTCGAGGGCCGTCGTCGGCTCGTCGGCGATGAGCAGGTCGGGGTCGCAGGAGACGGCGCCGGCGATGAGGACCCGCTGGGCCATCCCGCCGGAGACCTGGTGGGGGTAGGAGGCGAAGACGCGGGCCGGGTCGGGGATGCCCACCCGGTCGAGCAGCTGCAGGGCCCGGGTGCGCGCCTCGTCCTTCGACAGCCCGAGGTGGTGGCGCATCGGCTCGGTGAGCTGGGAGCCGATCGTGAACGAGGGGTCGAGGTTGCTCATCGGCTCCTGCGGGATGTAGCCGATCCGGCGGCCGCGCAGCCGGTTCATCGCCGCCGGGGACAGCCCCCGCAGGTCGGTGCCGTCGAAGGTCATCCGCGCCGCGGAGGTGCGCGCCTGCGGCGGCAGCAGGCCGAGGACGGCGAAGGCGGTCTGGGACTTGCCCGAGCCGGACTCGCCGACCAGGCCGAGCACCTCGCCGCGCCGGACGGTCAGCGACACCCCGTGGACGACCTCGCGCTCGGTGCCCTCCGGCGTCGGGTAGGCCACCCGCAGGCCGTCGAGGACCAGCAGCGCGTCCGGGACGTCGGGGGCCGCCGGGACCTCCCCGCCGGCCGCGACGACCGGCGGTGCGTCCGTCCGCTGCCGGCGGCGGACCCGCGGGACCCGGCCGGAGACGCCGAGCGCGTCGCGCAGCGCGTTGCCCAGCAGGCTGAACGCGGTGACGGTGAGGACGATCGCCAGCGCCGGCCACAGCAGCAGCCGCGGTTGGGCGTAGATGTTCTGGAAGGCGTCGCTGAGCATCCCGCCCCAGCTGGCCTGGTTGGCCGAGCCCAGGCCGAGGAACTCCAGCCCGGCCTGGATGACGATCGCGATGCCGAGCAGCTGCGAGACCTGGATGACCGTCGGCGGGACGACGACCGGGAGCACGTGGCGGCGCATGATCCGCGCGTCGGACAGCCCGGCCACCCGGGCGGCGTCGACGTAGAGCTCCTCGCGGACGGCGATCACCGACGAGCGGACCAGCCGGAAGACGCCCGGGGCGATGATCACGCCGAAGACTGCCATCGCCAGCGCGGTGCTGCGGCCGAACTGGGCCAGCACCACCAGCAGCACGATGATCGCCGGCAGCGCCATGAGCAGGTTCGCCACCCAGCTGGCGACGGCGTCGAACCGGCCGCGGCGGTAGCCGGCGAGCACGCCGGCCGGCAGGCCGAGCAGCAGCGAGACCGCGACGACGATCAGCGACCCGATCAGGCTGGTCCGCGCGCCGTAGAGCAGCTGCGCCCAGACGTCGCGGCCGACGCCGTCGGTGCCGAGCGGGTGGTCCCCGCCCATCGGCGCGAGCGCCTCGGTGATCTTCGACGCCGTCGGGCTCTGCGAGGTGAGCAGCGGGGCCAGGAGGGCCAGCACGGCGACGGCGACCAGCCAGACCAGCGCGACGACGGCGACGGGGTTGCGCAGCAGCCGGCGCACCGCCCCGGCACGGGCGGGCGCGGCGACGGCGTCGACGGGCGCGGGGCCGGCCGGGCCGGCGTCGGACAGGATGCTCATGCGATCCGCACCTTCGGGTTGAGCCAGCCCAGCACGACGTCGACCAGCAGGTTGACCAGGACGACGACGACCACGGCGACCACGACGATCCCGAGGACCAGCGGCACGTCGCCCTGGCCCGCCGCGGACGTGGCGCGCTCGCCGAGGCCGTTGAGGCCGAACACCTTCTCGATGACGACCGCGCCGCTGATGAGCGCGATGAACTGGAGGGACAGGACGGTGAGCGACGCGGGGGCGGCGTTCCGCAGCGCGTGCTTGAGCAGCACGCTGCGCGTGGGCAGGCCCCGGCTGCGCAGCGTCCGGACGTAGTCCTGCTGCAGCACGTCGATCATCGAGCCGCGGGTCTGGGTGGCCACGGTGGCGATGGCGCCGATGGCCAGGGCGATCGCCGGGAGGGTGATCGAGGCCAGCCAGGCGCCCGGGTCGTCGGTGAACGCGGTGTAGCCGAGGGCCGGGAAGAGCCCCAGCTCGACGGCGAAGACGAGGGAGAGCACCAGCCCGACGAGGAAGTTCGGCACGGCGAAGGCCACCGTCGAGATCCCCTGCAGCAGGCCGTCGAGCCAGCCGCCGCGCACCGCGGCGACCACGCCCAGCACGATGCTCACCGCGGCGGTGAGCACGGTGGCCGCGACCACCAGCGACAGGGACACCGGGAGGGCGTCTCCGATGAGCCCGCCGATCTGCTCGTTGGTGAACCACGACGTGCCGAGGTCACCGCGCAGCGCGCCGGTCAGCCAGTCCCAGTAGCGCTCGAGGACGGGCCGGTCCAGACCGAGCTCGGCGGACTTGGCGGCCACCTGGTCGAGGCCGGCCGTGGGGCCGAGGATGCGGCGGGCCGGGTCGGAGCCGGTGAGGCTGGTCAGGAAGAAGGTCAGCGTCGCGATGACCCAGACCAGCGCCACACCGGCGCCGAGGCGGCGGAGCAGGAAGAGGAGCACGGTCGGCCTCCGGGGCGGGATCGGTGCCGGGCGGCCCGTGCCGGCGGGGTGGTCTCCCCCGCCGGCACGGGCTCTCGGTCAGCTGCCGGCGGGCTCGAAGCCGGTCAGCGGGGGGACGCTCACGCCGGGCACCGCGGTGACCGCGACGTCGGTCGTGGTGATGAAGGTGCCCTCCGCGGCATCCCAGGGGGCGAACCACGCCTGGTCGACGAGGTAGCGGTTGAGCTCCTGCAGCGCCGCCGTCTGCTCGTCGCCGCTGGTCGTCTGGGCCTGCTGCACGAGGCGGTCGACCTCGGGGTCGGCGTTCTTGAAGGGGTTGAACGGCGACTGCTGGGTCAGCGTCAGGCCGATCATCTCGAACGGCGACCCGGCGGTGAGGTTGAAGAAGTTGGCCGGCCACTGGCCGCCGATGATGCTGCCGACGACCTGGTCACCGGTGATCGGCGAGTAGGTCACCTCGATGCCGAGGGAGGCGAACGCCTCGGTCATCGCCGCCTGCTCGTCGGGGTAGACCGGCGAGAAGTCCGGCAGCGTCATCGAGAAGCCGTCGGCGTAGCCGGCCTCGGCCATGAGCTCCTTCGCCCGGTCGACGTCGAACTCGTAGGTGTCCTCGAGCGACTCGTCGTAGGCCGGCGAGTTCGGGCCGAAGACCTGCACGGTGGGCTCGCCGAGCCCGCCCTTGACGGTCTCGACGATCGTCTCGCGGTCCATGGCGAAGTTGATGGCCTGCCGCACGCGCACGTCGGCCAGCGCCGGGACCAGCGCGCCGGCGCGGTCCCAGAGGTACACGCCCTCGATGCCGCCGTTGGTGTAGGTGGTCACGGTCAGCCCGGCGTTCTCGGCGCCGGTGGTGACGTCGCTGGTCCCGCCGGCGACGCCGTTGATCTCGCCGGAGCGCAGGCCGTTGAGGATCGCGGTGGTGTCGTCGAGGTAGCGGATCTCGAGGGAGTCGTAGGGGAAGTCCTCGGCGTTCCAGTAGTCCTCGTTGCGCGTGTAGACGTAGGTGCTGCCCGCCGTCGAGGCGTCGGCGTCGAGCACGTAGGGCCCGGAGCCGACCGGGGCGGTGGCCAGGTCGGGGCTCGCGAGCGCCGCGGGGCTGGCCACGTAGCCGGAGCTGCGGGACAGGCTCTGCAGCAGGGCGGGGTCGGGCCGGCTGAGCACCACGTCGGCGTGGGTGGCGTCGACCACCTCGACCGAGGAGATCGCGCCCAGCGCCGACCCGGCCTCGCCGGACCTGCCCTTCGCGGCCTCGAGGTTGGCCTTGACCGCCTCGGCGTCGAAGGCCGTGCCGTCGCTGAAGGTGACGTCGTCGCGCAGGGTCAGGCTCAGCCGGGTGTTGGTCTCGTCGTAGGACCACTCGGTGACGAGGTTGGCGACCGGCTGGCCGTCCTCGTCCAGCTCGAGCAGCGTGTCGTAGACCGCCTGGTAGTAGTGGTCCTCCGGCCCGCTCTGCGCCATCTCGCCGACCGCGAAGGAGCTCGGCGGCGTCACGGCCGCGAGGGTGAGCTCCGTGCTGTCGCCGGAGCCGGAGCTCTCGCCGGAGGACCCGCCGCAGGCGGCGGTGAGGAGCAGGACGGACGCGGCCGTGGCCGCGACGAGGGACCTACGCATGTGGACTCCTGGGAGGGCGGGACCGGGGGTCCCGGGCGGCCGGAGGGCCGGAGCGGCAGGGAGGACGGCGGTCCGGTGAGGCGCCGGGACAGGCTGTGGGGCGGGTCACGCCCTACCGCAGACTTTAGTGCCGTTGGCACATATGTCAACCCTCACATGGCCGCGGTGCGCTGCAGCGGTGCGGCGTGGCCCACGGGCGACCCGTTCTCGATCCAGAGCCCGACCGACGACGGGTCGAAGAGGTGCTCGATGGCGAGGATCGCCGCGCCCGTGACGCCCTCGCGGAAGTCCAGCGACGCCGGCCGCACGGTGAGGCGCTGCCGGGCCAGCCGCGTGGTGCGCCCGCGGACGGTCTCCTCCAGCGTGCGCACCACCGTGTCGCCCACCCGGAGCACGCCCCCGCCCACGACGACCGTGCCCGGGTTCACGAAGTTGACGAGGTTGGCGACCGTGGTGCCGATGACCCGGGCGCCGTGCTGCACGAGCCCGGAGGCGAGCGGGTCGCCGTCGCGGGCCGCCAGGCCGACGTCCTGGGCGGTCAGGCTGCCCCGCTCGGCCAGCCGCGCGGCGAGCCGCGGGCTCTCCGCGGCCCGCGCGGTGGCCTGCCGCACCAGGCCCCACCCGCCGGTCACCGCCTCCAGGCAGCCGGTCTGCCCGCACCGGCACAGCACCGACGGGTCGTCGGTGACCTGGACGTGCCCGATGTCGCCGGCCGCGCCGGTGTCCCCGCGGAAGACCGCGCCCCTCGACACCAGCCCGGCACCCACGCCCTCGTCGGCCAGGATGTAGAGCAGGTCCCGGCCGTCCCGGGGCTCGCCGCGGTGCCACTCGCCCAGGGCCATGAGGTTGACGTCGTTGTCGACCCAGACCGGCGCGTCGTAGCGCTCGCGGAACCACGAGCGGACGCTGAACCCGTCCCAGCCGGGCATGATCGGCGGGTCGACCAGCCGGCCGGTGCCGAAGTCGACCGGCCCGGCCACGCCGATGCCGAAGGCCCAGGGCTCGGTGCGGGTGCGCCGGGCCAGGCGGGCGAACAGGCCGTCGAGGACCTCGAGCGTCTCCTCCGGGCGGTGCGCGGCATCCCAGTCCTCGTGCAGCGAGCCGAGCAGCGTGCCGTCGAGCGTGGCGACCGCCGCGGTCATCTCGGTGGCGCCGACCATGCCGGCGTACACGTGCCCGGCGTCCGAGCGGAACCGCAGCAGCCGGGACGGGCGCCCGCCGCCGGAGGGCGCGAGGTCGCCGTCCTCGAGGAGGCCGACGTCGATGGCCTGCTGCACGCGCTGGGTCACGACCTTGCGGCCGAGGCCGGTCTCCTGCTCCAGCGCGGGACGGGTCAGCGCACGGCCGGTCCGGACGAGGTTGACCAGCCGCCCGTGGACGTAGGCGTCCTGGGGCGACGGCGACGAGCTGCTCATGGGCGACCTCCTGGAGACCTGCGCGCCGGGAGGCATATGCTCCGGCGGAACAAAACTACGTCGTGCCGGCACGTCAGGGAACCGCGTCGCCGGACGACATCCTCCCGGCCGTTCCCCCCGCACCGGCGCACCGGTCCGGCCCGTGTCCGGCCCCTCCTCCGGGGAGCCCCCGTGCCCGAGCCCGCCGTGACCCCCGCCGTGCCCCCTGCCGAGGTCCCGCCCGCCGTCACCGACCTGCGCGCCGGCCGCCGCCGCGACGGCGCGCCCTGGGCCGACTCGGCGACCCCCGTCCTGTCCTGGCGGACGGCGACGACGGCACCCGGCTGGGACCAGGCCTCGGCGACGCTCACCGTGACCCGGCCCGACCGCGACGGCGCCCCGGAGTCCGTCGAGCTGTCCGGGCCGGACTGCGTCTGCGTGCCCTGGCCCTTCGCGCCGCTGCGCTCCCGCGAGCGCGTGCTGCTCGAGGTGGCCACCACCGGCACCGACGGGGTCCCCGCCGCGCCGGCCCGGGTCGAGGTGGAGGCGCCGCTGCTCGACGGCGCGGACTGGTCGGCCCGGTCGATCTCCCTGCCCGCCGCGGCCGACGACACCCCCGGGCAGCTGCGCACGCACCTCACGGTCGAGGAGGTGCCCGTCCGCGCGCGGTTGTACGTCACCGCCCTCGGCTCCTACGAGGTGGAGGTCAACGGCGTCCGCGTCGGCGACGAGGTGCTGGCGCCGGGCTGGACGAGCTACCGCGACCGCGTGCTGGTGCAGACCCACGACGTCACCGGCCTGCTCCGCCCGGGCGCCAACACGGTCGGTGCCTGGCTGGCCGGCGCCTGGTTCACCGAGCGCTACGGCTTCTTCGGCCGGGCCACCCGCGCCTACGAGGGCCCGGCCGCGTTCCTGGCCCAGCTCGAGCTGACGTACGCCGACGGCAGGCGCCAGGTGGTCGCCACCGGACCGGGCTGGGAGGGCAGCACCGCCGGCCCGCTGCGGTCCAGCGGCATCTACGCCGGGGAGGAGTTCGACGCCACGCGGCACGACCCCGCCTGGTCGACGCCGTCCGGCCGGGCCGGCGGATGGGCCCCGGCCGTCGTCACCGATCTCGACCCCGCGGTCCTCTCCCCCGCCGCCGCCGAGCCGGTCCGCCGGGTGCAGGAGGTCGCCCCGGTCGCGGTCACCTCCTCGCCGTCCGGGGCGACCGTCGTCGACTTCGGGCAGAACCTGGTCGGCCGGGTGCGCATCCGGGTCCGCGGCCCGCGGGGGCACACGGTGACGCTGCGGCACGCCGAGGTGCTCGAGGACGGCGAGCTCGCCATCCGGCAGCTGCGGTACGCGTGGTCGGTCGACCGGTACACGCTGGCCGGCGACGGCGAGGAGACGTGGGAGCCGCGGTTCACCTTCCACGGCTTCCGCTACGTGCAGGTCGACGACTGGCCGGGCGCGCTCGACCCGGCCGACGTCACCGCCGTCGTCTGTTCCTCGGACACGCGGCGCACCGGCCGGTTCACCAGCTCCTCGCCGCTGCTCGACCGGCTGCACGAGAACGTCGTGTGGAGCACCCGCGGCAACTTCCTGTCCCTGCCCACCGACTGCCCGCAGCGCGACGAGCGGCTGGGCTGGACCGGCGACCTGCAGGTCTTCGCGGGCGCGGCGGCCACGCTGGTCGACTGCGACGCGTTCCTCGCGTCCTGGCTCGCCGACCTGGCGCTCGAGCAGCGCCGCAACGGCGGCGTCGTCCCGATCATCGTGCCGACGGCGATGGCCGAGGACACCGACGGCGTCGTGGCGGCGTGGGGCGACGCGGCGACCGTCGTCCCGTGGACGCTGTACGAGCGCTTCGGCGACCGCGACCTGCTGGCGCGGCAGTACCCGTCCATGCGTTCCTGGGCCGACGTCGAGCTGGCGCAGGCCGACGACGACGGCCTCTGGACCCGCGGCTACCAGCTCGGCGACTGGCTCGACCCGCGGGCGCCGGCCGACCGCCCGCGCGAGGGCCGCACGCACCCCTCGCTGGTGGCCTCGGCCTACCTGTTCCGCTCCCTCGACCTCGTGGCCCGCACCGCCGCCGTGCTCGGCCGCGACGAGGACGCGCGGCGGTACGCCGGCCTGGCCGAGCGGACGCGCACCGCCTTCCTCGGCACCTATGTCACCCCGCGCGGGCGGATGGTGTCGGAGGGGCCGACGACCTACGCCCTGGCGCTGGTGTTCGGCCTGGCTCCCGACCCGGACCTGCGGGCGGCGCTCGGGCGGCGGCTGGCGGAGATCGTCCGCGAGGACGGCTACCGCATCGGCACCGGCTTCGTCGGGACGCCGCTGGTCATGGACGCCCTGTGCGCCACGGGGCAGACCTCCGCCGCCGGGCGGCTGCTGCAGCAGACGGAGTCGCCGTCGTGGCTGTACCCGGTGACGGTCGGGGCGACGACGGTGTGGGAGCGGTGGGACGCGCTGCTGCCCGACGGCACGGTGAACCCGCACGAGATGACGTCGTTCAACCACTACGCCTTCGGCGCCGTCGTCGACTGGCTGCACCGCGGGCTGGCCGGCCTGGCGCCGGCCGAGCCGGGCTACCGGCGGATCGCGGTCGCTCCCACGGTCCTCGACGGGCTGACGGCGGCGCGCAGCGAGCTGCTCACCCCGTACGGCCCGGCCGCGGCCGGCTGGGTCCTCGACGGCGACGAGGTGACCGTCCGCGCCGTCGTCCCCCCGGGGACCACCGCCGACGTCGTCCTCCCCGACGGCTCGACGGACTCCGTGGGCTCCGGTGAGCACGTGTGGACGTCGCGCTGGTCCCCGCCGCGGCCGCGGACCGTGCTCGCCGGGCTGGACACCGACCTCGCCCACCTGGTGGACGACCCCGCGGCGCTGGCGCGGGTGCGGGAGGTGCTCGCCGTGCACGACCCCGGCCGCGCCCGCGCCTTCGACGGCGGCCTCCGCTACGAGGCCGGCTCGACGCTGCGCACCGCGCTGCTGTTCGCCGACCCCGCCGCGCTGGCCGCCGTCGAGGAGGCGCTCACCGGCCTGACCGCGCGCCGCTGACGTGCGCCTCACCCCTGGTCACGCGGGCCGGGCGAGCTCGGCCAGGACCTCGCCGGTGAGCCGTCCCGGCAGCGAGGGGTCCCCGGGTGGGTACTGCTCCCACTCCCCCAGCCGCACCGAGGTCTCGACCACCAGCCGGCAGCGGTCGAACCGCCGCTCGCCGAAGCGCCGCAGCGCGGCCGGGACGTCGTCGTCCTCCGCGAGCACCTCGGCGAGGACGACGGCGTCCTCGATGGCCATGCCCACGCCGTAGGCCATCTGCGGGGTGGTGGTGTGCACGGCGTCCCCGACCAGGACCGTCCGGCCACGCGACCACGGCAGCGGGACCAGCAGCGACTGCAGGGAGCGCACGTCCACCTCGCCGAGCGGCGACCCCGCGACGAGCGGCACGGGGCCCCCGAAGGAGCGCAGCCGGTCGCGGAACGCCTCCGCGAGCCGCTCCGGCGCCGGCCTCGGGGCACCGCGGTCGGGCTCGAGCAGCCAGACGTAGAGGGCGTCGTCGGACACGGGGACGACGCCGACCTTGCCCAGCTCCGGGCCGCCGTCGAGCATCGAGTACCGCGACACCCCGGCGGGGCGGGGCGCCGGCGCCCGCCAGACCAGCTGCCCGGTCGCCCGGGGCGCAGGAGCGTCAGGGAGGACCGACCGCCGGGTCTGCGAGTGCAGCCCGTCGGCCCCGACGACGACGTCCACCGTCCGGGTCGTCCCGCCGGACAGCCCCACCTCGACCCGGTCGCCGTGGTCGGCCAGGGCGGTCACGGTCGTCCCCAGCCGCAGCTCGCTCCCCGAGGCGGTCACCGCGCCGAGGAGGACCTCGGCCAGCGCCACGCGCGAGACCGCGATCGACGCCGGGCGGCCCGGGAGCAGGGACGGCGGCCGGAGCGTCGTCCGGACGGCGCCGCGGGCGTCGCACAGGTCGATCTCGTCGTGGGCGTATCCGCGCTCGAGGCAGGCCCCGAGGAGGCCGAGGGAGTCCAGTGCCCGCATCGGCGCGCTCTGCAGGACCAGCCCCGGGCCGGACGGGCGGATTCTCGCCCCGACCTCCACGACCGTCACCTCGTGCCCCCGGGCGCCGAGGGCCACCGCGGCGGTGCACCCGGCGGGACCGGCGCCGACGACCAGGACCCTCACGTCGCCACCTGCGGGTGCGGGGTCACGGGTCCTCCTGGTGACGTGGTCAGTGGCGTGCCGCGGCCGCGGCCGCGGGCGTCGCGCGGTCGAACCGCGACGGGTCGCCGTCGTAGTACGGCCAGACCCGCCACCGCGCGGCGCCGCTGCGCTCGGGCGGCCCGAGCGTGACGTGCCCGGTGGCCGCCCACTCGACGCCGCGCACGAGCAGGGTCATGAACGGGACCTTGCGGAAGGTGTCCCAGTCGTGCCCGAGGACGACGCAGACGCTGCGCCCCGCTCCCCACTCGTTCGCCCAGGCCAGCGGCTGGTCGGTGTCCATCCCGGGCAACTCCCCGATCCCGCCGGGAGGGACGTCCACCGGGGTGTGGGCGTTGGGCCACCCGGCCCGCCGGTAGGTCTCGACATCGTCGAACACGGTGAGCAGGACCGTCGCCGACGGGTCCATCCGGGCGCCGGTCAGCACGTCGTCGTTCACCACGGCCCACTCGGCGGGCAGCCCCTCGGTGATCGGGTGGCGCGGCTCGGGGAACCGCACCGTCACCTCCGCCTGAGGCCGGGGGCGCAGGCCCGTGGTCCGGCTGAGGGTGGCGCCGCGCATCCGGTCGAACTCCTCGGGGAAGCCCCACTCCGGCTCCTGCACCGACGAGCCGTGGAACCACAGCACCCCCCGGCCCTTCTCGCGCACGAACCGGATGAGCGCCTGCTCGGTCGTCTCGCCCAGGCGCTCGGCGACCGAGTGGTAGTCGTCGCGCCCCTCGTACATGACGAGGACCGCGTCGAACCGGTCGAGCAGCTCGTCGCCGATCCCCCGGAACTCCTCGAGCACCCGCACCCGGAACCGGCCGGTCGACTCCAGGAGCGTCGTGAGCATCGAGGTGTGCAGGCGGAAGCTGCGGTGCTCGTTGTCGTGCTCGACGCTGACGCGCCCGGTCGCGATCAGGACGTCGAGCTTGCCGGCCGTCACGCGTCGGCCGCGACCGACCGGATGTACTCCACCGACGTCGTCGTCTCGACGGCCGGGAAGTACTCCAGGCCGATGGGGCCGTCGTAGCCGGAGGCGCGCACCACGGCCAGCTGCGCGGGCCAGTCGACGTCGCCACTCCCGGGCTCGTGCCGGCCGGGGGCGTCGGCGAGCTGCACGTACTTGACGAAGCCGGCCGCGTTGGCCAGCTCGGTCGCCGGGTCCTCCCCCTGGACGATCGAGTGGTAGAGGTCGTAGAGGATGCCGAACCGCTCCGAGCCGATGGCACGGGCCACGTACACGGCGTCCTCGGTGCGGTCGGTGAGCGCGCCGGGGTGGTCCACCCGCGAGTTCACCGGCTCGAGGCAGAAGTCGACACCGGAGTCGCGGTGCCGCGCCACCGCCTCCCCGTACAGGTCGATGACCACCTGGTGGTTCCGCTGCCGGTTCATGCCCGGGAAGCCGACGCCCGAGGCGAGCACGATCCGCGGGCACCCGAGCCGGCGGGCGTGCTCGACGGCGACGTCCAGTCCCTCGTGGGCCGGGGTGAGGTCGGTGCCCGGGAAGGTGAAGCCCATCCGCGGCCCCGCGAGCAGGGAGGTCAACTGCACACCGGTGTCGGCGAGCGCCTTCTCCAGCGAGTCGAGGTCCTTGTCGGTGGAGAACCACATCTCGACCGCGTCGAAGCCGGCGGCCGCGGCGGCGCGGACCCGGTCGCCGGCGTCGGTGCCGGCCTCGGTGAAGAGCAGTTCGATGTTGGCGGACAGCTGGTACACGGGGACCTCTTCCTGAGGGTGTCGGTGACTGGGTGGCGGAGCGGCTCAGCGGCCGCGTCGACGGGCGGGGTCAGGCACGGACGGCCTCCGCCACGAGCGGCGCGAGCTCGCGCTGGACGAGGTAGCCGGCGAGCAGGGCGCTGGCGGCCGGGTGCGGGCTCTGATCGCTCTCGACGACGATCCAGCCGGAGTAGCCGGCGTCGAGCAGGGCGCGGGTGACCGCCGGGAAGTCCACGAGCCCGCCGTCGGCACCGGGCTCGGCGAACCAGCGCGGGACCTCCCGGGCGCCGCCGCGCACGCGGACGGTCCAGTGGGCGTGCGGCTGCAGGTACTCCTCGGCGTCGTCGACGGCGAGGGCGTCCTTGAACTGCACGTGCGCGATCCGGTCGCCGTATGCGGCGATCACCCCGAGCGGGTCGATGCCCCCGGCGGTCAGCTCGCCGGTGTCGAGGGCGAGGCCGACGAGCGCCGGGTCGGTGCGGTCGACCAGCCGGGGTACGTGGTCCCGGCGCAGCGCCGAGAGGAAGTCCACGTGCAGCGCCAGGCGGACGCCGTGCTCCGCTGTGGCACGGCCGGCGGCGTCCCAGCAGGCGGCGACCCGGTCGAGGGCGTCGTCGTCCAGCGGCTCGACGTCCCCGGCGCCCGGTACGGGGCGCACGAGCAGCACGGACCCACCGAGCTCGGCCAGCGCCCCTGCGAGCACGCCGGCCCGCTGTGCGATGGCGGGGGCGTCGGCCTCCGCCAGCGGGGACAGCGGCCCGGTGAGGTCCTCCATCGAGCGCTCCGCCGGGTCCCAGTACCAGCTGCTGACCGCGTCGACGGCGCAGCTGCGCAGGAAGTCCCCGAAGCCCGCGACCGAGCCGAAGTTGGCAGCGAGCTGCTGCGGGTTGCCCAGCGGCTCCCACCGCCCGGTGCCGTAGGTCAGCTCGACGCCCTCGAAGCCGGCGATCGACAGGGTCTTCAGCGCCCGCTCGTGCTGCTCCCGGCGGACGAAGTCGTCGAACTGCGGCTTCCACTGGTTGATGGCGTACGACCAACGGATGGCGCTCACCGGTAGATCTCCTCGAGGACGTTCTTCGCGTACCAGCGGGAGATCGCGGTGCTCTCGGAGTAGTCGCCGCCCTCCTTGTTGGCCTTGTCGTGCTCGACGGAGATCCAGCCGCGGTACCCGTTGTCGCGGACCGCGGTCATCATGGCCTCGAAGTCGACGAGCCCGTGCGGGGTACCCATCTCGTGGAACCACTTCCCGGTGGTCGGCGCCATGATCTCGGAGTCGGGCCGGTGCCGGTGGTCGTCGCCGGTCGCGACGTCGCGGGTGTCCTTGAAGTGGAAGCCGCTGACCCGGTGGGCGTGCCGCCGGTAGAACGCCACCGGGTCGACCGATGCGATGCAGTGCTGGGCGGTGTCCACGAACAGCGACACGTACCGGTCGTCGGTGTGGCTGTAGAAGGTCTCCAGGTCCGGCTCGCTCTGGATGCCGCAGAAGAACTCGTGGTGGCAGGTGAGCCGCACGCCGAAGCCGGCGGTGATCTCCCCGACCTTGTTCCAGCACTCCGCGGTGTACTTGATCTTGTCCTCGGTGATCGGCTCCATGTCGTAGTAGAGCGTCGCCGGCATCACGATGATGTTGTCCAGCTCGATCTCCGACCAGCGGCCCATCGTGACCCGGAAGTCCTCGAGGATGTTCTCGTGCGTCTCCGGCAGGTGCGGCGCGTAGTTGCGGACGTCGTAGTCGGCGGCGTGGAAGGTGTTCACGATCCGCTCCAGCCCGTGGTCTCGGACCATCTCCTGGTACTTCGCCGGGCCGCCGTAGTCGCCGTACATCTGCCAGATGCGGAAGTCGAAGGTGTCGATCGCGTCGAACCCGGTCGCCTTGATCTGCTTGAGGAAAGCCGACATGGTCCTGTGCGAGTGCCACTGGTCGACCGGCCCGGCCGGCCCGTTGCTCCGCCAGTGGTCCATGTAGGACCACCTGATGGCGCGCTCCGCCGAGGTCACTTGGCCACCCCCAGCTCGTGCTGCAGGTACCAGCTGTTGAGCATGGCCAGCTCGGCCGGGTTGCCGCCGTGGTCGCTCTCGATGACGACCCAGCCGGGGAAGTCCCGCTCGCGCAGGGCCGCGACGAAGCCCGGGACGTCGACCAGCCCGTCCTCGGTACCGAGCTCGTAGAACCAGCGCTCGATCCGCCGTCCGGCGCCGCCCTTGAGCATCGTCGACTCCGCGCCGGGCATGCGGTACTCCTCGCCGGTGTCGGCGTACCGGGTGTCCTTGAGGTGCACGTGGGTGACCCGGTCGGCGTGCTCCCGGTAGTAGGCGACCGGGTCGATGCCGCCGATCGTGAACTCGGCGGTGTCCAGGGCCAGCCCGACGGTGGCCGGGTCGGTCGCCTCGAGCAGGCCGGTGAGCTCCTCGGTCGTGTGCACGGCGCCCAGGCAGTCGTAGTGCAGCGCCAGCCCGAGACCGGCCGCTGACGTCAGCTCACCGATCCGGTTCCAGACGTCGCCGATCACCTTGATGCCATCGGCGCCGAGCGGCGGGCTCATCCAGGCGGAGCCGACCGGCCGGACCACCAACTGCTCCGCACCGACGCCGGCGAGGAAGTCCACGAACGGCTTGGCCCACTCGACGATCGCGTCGTGGTCGTCGGGGTTCGCCGTGGAGCGGAAGGCGTACCCCTCCTCCTCCTCCGCGGGAGCCTGCGGGTCCCAGAACATGCTGGAGACGCCCTGCACCCTCGCCCGGCGCAGGAAGTCCAGGAAGCCGGAGTGGCTGCCGTGGTTGAGCAGGATGACCTCGGGGCGGCTGATGTTGTCCCAGCGACCGGTCCCCGACGCCAGCTCGATGGTGTCGAAACCGCAGGCGGAGACGGTCTTCAGCGCACGCTGCTGGTCCTCGTGCCGGACGAAGACGTCCAGCCGGACGTTCCACTGGTTGAGGGCGTAGGCCCAGCGCAGGGTGTCCTTCATCGCACGCTCTCCAGTCCGCGGCGCGCCTCGGCCTCGGCCTCGGCGAGCACGTTGTCGATGTACCACTTGGCCACGGCGGTGGCCTCGGCGTAGCTGCCGCCGCCGAGCTCGGCCTTGTCGTGCTCGACGGTCAGCCAGCCGTCGTAGCCGCTGGCGACGATCTCCTTCATGAGCGCCGGGAAGTCGACGAGGCCGCCCTCGCCCATCTCGTAGAACCAGCGCGTCACGTGCGGCGCCATGAGCTCCGGGTCCGGCGGCGTGCGGTAGGCCTCGTGCTCGTCGACGTTCTTGGTGTCCTTGAAGTGGAACCCGGTGCAACGGTCCCGGTAGTCGCGGAACATCTGGATCGGGTCGACGCCGGCGATCGTGTGCTGCGCGGTGTCGCAGAAGAAGTAGACGTACTCCGGGTCGGTGTACTCGAAGAACAGCTCGAGTTGCGGGCGGGTGCGGATCGCGCCCCAGAACTCGAAGTGACAGGTCGTCGTCATCCCGTGCTCGAGGGTCAGCTTGCCGACCCGGTTCCACAGGTCGGCCACGACCTTGATGGTGTCGTCGGTGACCGGTTCGGTCTGCCAGTAGGTCGACGTCGGCATGACGATGAAGTTCTCGACGCCGGTCAGGCCCTCGCAGGTGCGCAGGGTGTTCGTGCAGTCGGCGACGATCCGGTCGTGCGTCTCCCGGACGTGGGGCGCCGTGTACCTCGTCGCCGAGGGGTACGCGGAGAAGATCCCGGTGATCTTCTCGAACCCGTTGTCCTGCAGGAAGCGCTCGAAGCCCGGCACCGAGCCGTACATCCCGCCGAGCATGTGCAGGTAGAAGAAGAAGGTGTCGAAGCCCGTGAAGCCCAGAGCCGACAGCTGCTTGACGTACCGGTCCATGTAGGCGCGGTTGAACGACGGGGGCTGCGGCCCCTGCGGTGTCTCCGTCACCCAGTGGTCCATGTAGGACCACTTGGTCCAAGTCACGATCGGTTCCCCTCTGCCGTTGTCCGGCGGGTCGTGTGTGCGTGTTCCGTGCAGAGATGGAGATCGGCGCGCCGCGGTCAGCCGGGCTGGTGCCGTCCCCGGCGCCGGCCCGGCAGCGCTGAACCCAGGACGGCGGCGACCAGGAGGAGGACCACGCCACCGGTCAGGCCGACGGCGAAACCCCGGGTCAGTGCCTCCTCCGCCGGCCCGGGTGCGCTGGCCGTCCACGAGCTGGCCACGGCGACCAGTGCGGCCAGGCCCACCGCGCTGCCCACCTGCCTGGCGGTGCTGAGCAGGCCCGAGGCGAGTCCGGCCCGCTCCACACCCAGCCCCGAGGTGGCCGTGATGGTCAGGGGCAGGCCGGCGACGCCGAACCCCGTCATCGCCAGCACCATCGGGAGCAGGACGTCGGACGCGTATGAGCCCTCGACGTCGATGCGGGACAGCCAGGCGAGAGCGACCGCCGACAGCAGGGTGCCCGCCACGAAGACCCCTCGGGGACCGAGCCGGTCCATGAGGCGCGGGGCCAGTTGCGCGCCGACGGCGATGCCGAGCCCGGTCGGCGCGAGGGCGAGCCCGGCGGTGAGTGGGTCGAGGCCCTGCACCTGCTGCAGGTAGAGGACGAGGAAGAACATCATCGCGGGGAGGACGCCGCCGACGAGTGCCGCGAGCCCGTTGGCCACCGTCACCGGCCGGACGCGCAGGACCGCCAGGGGGACGACCGGTTCCGGGACCCGCCGCTCCACCACGACGAAGACGACGAGCGCCGCACCGGCCCCACCGAGGCAGGCCAGGGCCGGCACCGAGAGCCAGCCCCGCTCCTCCCCCAGGATCACCGCCGAGACGAGCAGCGCCGTCGCGGCGGTCACCGACACCGAACCCGGCAGGTCCAGTCGGCCGCGGACGTGCCCCGCCGGGCGGGCGGCCAGTGCACCGGCCGCCGCGACCACGAGGACCGCACCCAGGGGGATGTTGACGAACAGCACCCACCGCCAGCTCAGCAGACCGGTCAGGACACCGCCGATGACGCCACCCAGGGCCCCGCCTGTGGCGGCTGCCGCGGTCAGCAGCCCGAGGGCGCGGGCCTTCGCCCGCGGATCAGGGAAGCCCGTGGTGACCAGGCTCAGCGTCGTCGGCACGAGCACCGCTCCCCCGACGCCCTGCACGAAGCGGGCCGCGACCAGCTGCCAGCCCTCCTGGGCCAGGCCGCCGGCCAGGCTGGCCACGGAGAAGAGCACCAGCCCGGCGAGGAACGCCCGCCGACGGCCCCAGAGGTCCCCGACCCGGCCGCCGAGCAGCAGGAACCCGGCGAAGGTGAGGGTGTAGCTGCTCACCACCCACTGCAGGCCGGTCGCGGAGAGCCCGAGACTCGTCTGCATCGACGGGAGCGCGACGTTGACGATCGAGGTGTCGAGGACGCAGATGAACTGCGCCGCGCACGCCACCGCGAGGACCAGCGCCGGACGCCGCACCTCGCCGGTGCGCGTGCCGCCGGGAGCGGGGGACTCGGCGAGGTCCTCCTGCTGCGGGATGGCCGCGCTCACTACTTGAACGTGTCCTCGAAGTCGGTGTACGGCAGCGGCGGCACCGGGTCGAGCGTCTGTGCCCTGTCGTTGGCGTACGGGTGGTACTCGGTCTCCACCGGCTCGTCGACCTGCGGCAGGAAGACCGGGACCCCGTCGTCGCCGAACCAGGCCAGCTGCGAGTCGTGGCTCTCCTGGTTGTCCGCGGCGAAGGAGATCCAGTCGCGGTTGAACGGCGCCCGGGCGACCTCGTAGCAGCGGAAGTGCCAGATCCGCCACTCGCCGTCCTGCTTGACGAAGTCGACGCCGTACTTGCACCAGACCCAGTGCGCCCAGACCGGCTTGCCGTCGACGTCCCCGCCGGAGAGGACCCACGGGGGGACGTTCCGCGCGACCTCGGGGTCCATGAGGCCGGACTCGAGGCCGGCCATGATCCAGATGCCCTTCGCGGTCTGCCCGTCCGCGCCGACCTCGATGACCGGAGTGCTCGCGTAGTGGAAGAGCAGCTTGCCGATCGGGCGGGGACGGCCCCGGTGGTAGGCGGTCACCGACTCGTAGGTCGTGTAGCGGCCGACGTTGTTGTAGCGCGACCACATGCCCGGCGTGCCCGGCTGCGCCCAGAGCTCGGCGATGATCCGCTCGTCCTCGTAGGCGTTGTGGTAGTGCATGTAGCGGTTGAAGACGTTGTCCACCGCGCCGCGGTCGGCCGCGCGGGTGGCCTCCCGGCGCGTCTGCTCCAGCTGCTGCTGCAGCTCCTCGACGCGGCGCGCGAGGGCCTCGACGGAGATCTCCGTGGTGGTCATGTCAGCTCCTGTCTGCTCAGGTGGGTCGATCCGGAGGTCGTCACTGGCTCGCCACGCCGGCCACCGCCGGGGTCCCGGCGAGGTCGGCCGCCAGCGCCCGGGCCGCCCGGATCGCCAGCGCGACGCTGGTGAGCGTCGGGTTGCACGAGTTGGCCGTGGGGATGAGCCCGTTGCCGGCCAGCACGAGGCCGGGGACGCCCCAGACCCGGGAGAACGGGTCGCAGACGCTCGTGCCGTCGTCGACCGGGCCCATGCGGACCGTGCCCATGTAGTGCAGCGAACTGCCGGCCGGCATCACCTTCGGCATCCCGTCGAGGAACTCGCCGAGCGCGGCGGCCACCCGGGCCTGGTGCACGCGGGCGCGGGCGAACTCGGCATCCTCGCGCTCGGTGAGCGCGTAGGCGATGCGGATGCCCGGCAGCCCGTGCTCGTCGGGCCGGTCGTCCTCGAAGGTCAACCGGTCCTCGGGACGGGGCCACTTGCGGATTCCCCAGCCCATGCCCACGTAGCCGGCCGGGTTGTCCCGGAACCGGCTGCCCTCGCGCAGGGGCGCCGGCGAGACCGGGTTCCACATCAGCTGGGCGTGGTAGGGGTGCCGCTCCTCGTCGAAGCCGACGGACACGATGGCCCGGATCGGGTCGACCGGCGCCGTCGGGTCCTCCCGCTCAGGCACCAGGTCGGGCCGCACGGCGACCACGCCGAACAGCAGCGGGTGCTCGGTGAGATAGCGGCCGAGCGCGGCGGGCCGGATGCCGGAGGCCCAGAGCAGCTGCGGCGTGCGGAGGGCGTCGGCGGCGACCACCACCGCGTCGGCGCGCACCTCCTCCTCGTCCCCGGTGCGCAGGTCGCGGAGCACGGCACCCACGACCCGGTCACCCTCGCGCACCAGCCGGACGCACAGGGTCTGCGACCGGAGGGTGAACCGCTCGTCGTCGGGGACGCCGTCGAGGACGACGTCGGTGCCGCTCCAGCGCAGTGAGCCGTCCGGTCGCGGATCGGCCGCCACCGGCAGCGGTCGCACGGTGATGCCGTCGGGGGCGAGCTCGGCGCGGACCGCCTCCAGGATGGCCGAGGCCTGCGGCGCTCCCTCGAAGCTCGGCCGGTGGACGTGCAGCACCCCCTCGGCCTCGGTGACCAGTTCCTCCCACTCGGCCTCGTCGAGGAACGGGATCCGCTCGCTGCCGACCGGCCGCGGGGTGGCGCAGGTCCAGTGCACCCCCTGGCCGCCGACGCACGTGGCGCCCGCGGCCGCGGGCATACCCGGGGAGCCCTCGGCGGCCGTGCCGATCAGGTGGGTGCCCTGCCGCGCGGTGATGGTGCCCTCGACGACGACGCCGCCGGGGATGCCCGACACCCCGCTCTCGGTGGAGGGTCCCTGGGACGCCAGCCGGGCGGCCGCCTGCTCCGCGGGGTCGGGGATGTTCTTCACGTTCATGCCGGCCGGGCGGCTGACCACGGGCCCGGCCTCGACCATGAGGACCGAGACGTCGGCCAGGTGCTCGAGCAGGACCCGGGCATGGGTGGCGCCGGTGGGTCCGCTGCCGATCACGAGGATCCGGGGGGTCATGCGTGCGCCTCCTCGGCGACGGGGGCCATCTGGGCGACCAGGGCCCGGGCGGTGAGCACGCCGAACGCGACGGCGGTGAGGGTGGGGTTGCAGGCGGTCGCGGTCGGGATGACGTTGTTGCCCCCGACGTGCAGGTTCGCCGTCCCCCACACCCGTCCGGTGGGGTCGCAGACGCTGCTGCCGTCGTCGGACGTGCCCATCCGGGTGGTGCCGAGGTAGTGCAGGGAGCTGCCGGCCGGCATGAGGAACGGCTCGCCCAGCGGCCGGCCCAGCGCCTCGGCGGCGCCGCGGATCTCGGCCGTGGCCTGCGCGATGGTCGCGCGGTCGGCGTCCGAGAGGCGGTAGTCGATCCGGATCGCCGGGAGGCCGTGCTCGTCGGTCGCGGTGTCGTCGAACCACACGCGGTTGTCGGGTGAGAGCTCCTTGCGGCAGAACCAGCCCAGCCCGACGACCTGCCCGGGCCGCACCGTCACGCCCGGGTCGAGCGGCACCGGGGAGGCGTCCATCTGCATGACCTGGCCGTGGAAGGGACGGTCGGCCGCGTAGGGCACCCAGGAGACCCCGGAGACCGGCACGATCGCACCGCCGCCCGGCGCCGCGGCGGACGAGCGCGGCAGGTCCACGTCGACGGGCGCGCCGGCGGCCACGTACCGCTCGTCGAGCACGGACGCGGCCATGACCTGTGGGTGCTCGGTGAGATAGCGGCCGAGCGCCGTCGGCCGGATGCCGGAGGCCCACAGCAGCTGCGGCGTGCGGAAGGCGTCGGCGGCGACGACGACGGCGCGGGCGGCGACCGTGTCCCGGGCACCGGTGGCCAGGGCGACGACCTCCACGCCGGTGGCCCGGTCGCCGTCGAGCAGGACGCGGCGCACCAGCGTGCGCGTGCGGAGGGTGACCTGCGGCCGGTCCCACAGGTCACCGGCGACGACCGCCGGGCCGGTCCAGTGCAGCGCGCCGTCCTCCCCCACGCTCACCGCGACCGGCATGGCGCCGACGGGGCGGCGCCCGGGCCGGTCGAACAGCTCGCCGAGCACCCGCTGGACCGCGCCGGTCAATGGCGCCCGGTCGAAGGCGTGCGTGGTGACGGCGAGCAGCTCCTCGGCCCGGGTGAGCGCGGCGTCGAGCACCGCCGGGTCGACGCAGTCGGGGACCTCGTCGTCGGCGGGCCGCGGGCAGGCCGCCGTCCAGTGGGCGCCCATCCCGCCGACGTTGGTGGAGATCGCGGCGTTGGGCATGTCCGCGGACCCCACCAGGACGGTGCCCGGCCGCGCCGCCGTGCCGCCGGGCAGCGCTGCCGGGCCCCCGGCCAGCGCTGCCAGGGCGGCGTCGCGGGCCGCGACGTCGGCGATGTTCTTGACGTGGCCGCCGGGCACCTCGCCGACGACCGCGCCGGCCTCCACGACGAGGACCTGCAGGGAGGGATCGAGGTCGGTGAGCTCCCGGGCGACGGCGGTGCCGACGGGTCCCGAGCCCACCACGACGACGTCGTACGAGGCGCTCATCGGGCGGCCACCGCTGGTTCGGCCTCGAGCAGCCGCTTGAGCATGTCGTGCTGCGACCGGATCTGGTCGAAGGCGCTGTACCGGTCGCTGTAGGCGTGCGCCTCGTACTCGCTGGAGACGAACCCGGTGTAGCCCTGCTCGCGCAGGACGCGCGCGACGGCCGGCCAGTCGATCGACGGGTCGGTGAGGCCGTCCGGGCCGTCGACGATCCCGTAGAACTTGCCGTGCACGTGCACGACGTGGGGGAAGAACTCGGCCCACCGCTCGGGCGCCATCCGCCCGTGCATCGTGAACAGCATCCGGAGGTTGCCCAGCTGCGCCGGGGTCGCGCCGGCCTCGGCGGCGCGCCGCTCGAGCTCGGGGAACTTCGCCATCGTCGGCCCGGGCTCGGCCCACAGCTCCTTGGTCAGCGCGGTGAGCTCCGGGGAGATGCCGGCGACGCGGTGGGCGTCGTCGACGGCGTCGGGGACCGCCCGCATGCTCGCGCTCATGTCGGGGATGAAGCCCAGCCACGGGGTGTCCAGCCGGGTGAACAGCTCCTTGAGCGCGGCGACCGGCGGCGCCTCGATGGTCAGCGGGGCGTGGATCTCCACGCCGACCTTGACGCCGAGCTGCTCGGCGAGCGGCAGCAGCCGGGTCATGATCTCCGGGCCGCACTCGATGCCCACCCGGACGGCGGGGAAGCCGAGCGCCGCGGCGCCGCGCACCTGGACGGCGACGTACTCGTACGCCTCGTCGTCGGACAGCAGCCGGCCGGGGTAGAGCCCCAGGTCGAGGTTGATCGCCAGGCAGGACGGGGTGAGCCCGGAGGCGTCGATCACGCCGCGGACCTCGCGGACGGCGTCGTCGTCGAGGCGCGGCCAGCCGCGCAGGCTCTGGAAGGCGACCATCTCCAGCCCGGGACCGAGGTCGCGGGCGGCGACCTCGGCGACCAGGCTGGCGAGGTCCCGGCCGGGCCTGCGCTGCTCGAGGGTGAGGCTGAACAGGGTGGTGCCGAGGCGGGGCAGCCCCGGCGCGGTGTCCGTCACGTGCGTGCTCCCGCCGCGGTCAGGGTCTTGTCGGTGGCACTGGGCGCCACCAGGGGCACCCGGTCCGGGCCGGTGAGGATGTAGGGGATCGACAGGCCCAGCAGCAACTGGACCCGGTGCTCGCGGCCGGGCGCCGTCTCGACGGGGACGTGCAGCACGAGCGGGTCGGTGGTGAACCAGTACTCGTCGCCGGCCTCTGCCAGCCCGGAGAAGGGGTGGCGGGTGCCGTTGACCGTGACCGACAGCTCCGCCGGGTCGATCCGGCGTCCGTCGACGGTGAGGTCGACGCGGGCCAGCGAGGGCAGCGGCAGCGCGCGGTACCAGTGCGAGTAGACGGCGATGTCGAGGCCGTCGGCCGTGGCGGTGAGCGAGTCGGCGCGGACGACCTGGTCGTCGAGGGGTCCCATGGCGTGTCCTCTCAGGCGGCGAGCGTCAGGCGCTTGGTGTCGCGGCCGCCGCCGGGCACCGGCATGTAGGAGATCCGCAGCCGCACGGCGACGGCGACCTCGTGCTCGCCGGGCGTGAGCGGCTCGTCGGTCTCGAACGCGAGCTGCGCCCGCTCCCCCATCTCCCAGCGGTCGTCGGTGGTGTGCGGCAGCTGGTCGAAGCGGTAGGTGCGGCCGTGCACCGTGAACGTGGTGCGTGCCGGCGGCACGGGCCGGCCGTCGAGGACGAGGTCGACGGCCTCGACCATCGACAGCGTCAGGCCGCGGTAGTAGGGCATCCGTACCTCCACGACGCCGCCGGTGCGGCCGTCGTCGAGGGCGCGGAAGCCCTCCTCGCAGACGATGTAGCGGTCGAACATCAGGCGTCCTCTCCGGTGGTCTCGCCGAGCAGGCGGGCGAACATGGCGTGCTGGCGGCGGACCTGCTCGACGCTGTCCACGGGGAAGGCGTCCTGGATGTGACGGTTGCCCTCGTACTCGCTGGACAGGTAGCCGTCGAAGCCGCCCTCGACGAACACCGGGACGATCCGGTCGTAGGGGATCGAGTACTCGACCTCGGCCCCCGTCGCCTCGTCCAGGGTCATCTCGTAGAACTTCGCCTGGACGTGCCCGATGAGGGGCATGTGCTCGAGCATCGCCTTGGGCTCGGACCAGATGTAGTGCGTCGCCTGGCGGGCCAGGCCGAAGTCCACCGGGCCGCCGCCGCGGTAGTTGACGACGTCCGTGAGCGCGTGCGTGTCGCCGTGGTCGTCGTAGGTCTTGACGATGTAGTCGACGAGCTCGGGCTTGGCGCCGTCGCGCAGCGCCCGCTCGCTGACCACCCGCGGGAAGCGCTCGACGTAGGTGCCCATGTCGGGCATGAGGCCCAGCGCCGGCGACCCGGTGCGGTACATGACCTCGAGGTGCTCGAGGATCCACGGGTGCCCGTAGTGGAAGGGCGCGTGCACCTCGAGCAGGAGCCGGACGCCCTGCTCCTCCGCGTAGGGGGCCGCCTCCTCCATGACCTCCGGCGGGGTGTTGATGATCGCCCGGACCACGGTCGCCCCCAGCCGGACGGCGATGTCGACGTCGCGGCAGACCGAGGCGACCTGCTCCTCCTGGCTGAGCCAGCGGTCGGGGTGCAGCTTGGTGTCGAGGAACAGGTCGGTGGCGACCGGCGTCGTGCCGTACTTCTCCATCCAGGCCGACCAGTCCGCGAGGAACTCGTCGCTGACGTGCGGGAAGCCCGGGATCATCTGCTCGGGGATGAGCTCGATCCCCGTGGCGCCGATCTCGCCGGCCACGCGGATGCAGTCCTCGACGGACATGGTGCGGAGGAAGTACTCCTCCTGGAACGAGTAGAGGCTCACGCCCCGCTTGATCTGGTGTGCCGGTGCGCTCACGGGGTCCTCCCGGTCAGGCGGTCGCCGCGACCAGGCGCGGCGACTGCGGGGCGATGGCCTGTCCGGTGGACAGGTCGAAGAAGTGCAGGGCCGACGGCGGGATCGCGAACTCCGCGCGGCCGCCCTCGCGCACGGCCGTGCTGCCGGGCAGCCGCGCGTGCAGCACCGAGCCGCGGCCCAGCGTGCGCAGCTCCTCGGCGGCCGCCTGGTCGATGTCGGCGGCGATCTCCAGCGTCGCCTCGGTGACCACGGGGTCGGCGTCGACGCGGAGGTGGACGAGCTTCTCCGGCGGCAGGTTCTCCACGAGGTCGACGTCGGCGATCAGGCGCGGCCAGGACGGGTCGGCGGTGGCGACGTCGCGCAGTGCCTCCGGCCGGAGGCCGAGGGCCACCGGCGTCGCGTCGGCGCCGGCCAGGGCCGGGTAGGTGTCGAGAGCGCCGGCCGGGAGCGCCAGCCGCTGGGAGCCGAGGACGAGCGTGTGACCGGCCGGAGTCCGGGTGACCGTGGCGCTCAGGACGTTCATCGGCGGGGCGCCGATGAACTCGGCGACGAAGAGGTTGGCCGGGGCCTCGTACAGCTCGTCCGGGGTCCCGAGCTGCTGCAGCACGCCCTTGCGCAGGATGGCGATGCGGTCGCCCATCGTCATGGCCTCGACCTGGTCGTGGGTGACGTAGAGGGTGGTGGTGCGGTACTCGCGCTGCAGGCTGCGGATCTCCGCGCGCATCTGACCGCGCAGCTTGGCGTCGAGGTTGGACAGCGGCTCGTCCATGAGGAAGGCCTGCGGCTGGCGCACGATGGCCCGCCCCATCGCCACCCGCTGCCGCTGGCCGCCCGAGAGCGCCTTCGGCTTGCGGTGCAGCAGCTCCGTGAGGCCGAGCGACTCGGCCGCCCGGTCCACCCGCTCCTTGACCTCGCTCTTCGCGACGTTGGCGCACAGCAGCGGGAAGGCGATGTTCTCCCGCACCGACATGTGCGGGTAGAGCGCGTAGTTCTGGAAGACCATGGCGATGTCGCGCTGCGAGGGGTGCACCTCGTTGACCACCCGGTCGCCGATCAGGAGCCGTCCGTCGGAGATCTCCTCCAGGCCGGCGGCCATGCGCAGCGCCGTCGTCTTGCCGCACCCCGAGGGGCCGACGAGGACGAGGAACTCCCCGTCCTGGATGGACAGGTCGAGCTCGGAGACGGCCTGCGTCCCGTCCGGGTACCGCTTGGTGATGCGGTCGTACGTGATCGATGCCATGACTGCTCCTGCTGCGGGGTCGGGGGGTCAGGACGGGCTGTCGGCGGGGGCGGGCTTCCGTGGGTCCACCCAGTGCGGGAGGTCCCAGGGCCGGGCGAGGGCCGCGCGGAGCCGGCCGGCGAGCTCGGCGCCGTCCGGCAGGGGTGAGCTGCGCCCGTCCTCGCGGGCGTAGACGCGGCAGGTGAGGGCCGGCGGGGTGGCGACGGGGAACAGGTCGCGCCGGCCGACCTGGAACGTCGGCGACCCGGGGAAGGCGAGCTGGGTGGCCTCCTCGCGGGTGCGGACCTCCCGCTCCACGACGCGCACCTCGTCCCGGCCGAGGCCGGCGAGGGTCTGGCGGAGCAGGTCGGCCGCCCGGTCGTGGGTCGGGCAGCCCGCCCACCAGAGCAGCTCCACGCGCCACGTGACCGAGCAGCCGGCAGGAGAGGTCAGCGGCCGGGCCACGTCCCGTCCGGCGAGGACGTCCTCCAGGGCTTCCCGCAGCCACGCGGCGTCCTGGGCGGGGTCGTCGTGGTCGGCGTCGGGGGCGCCGTGGTAGCGGACGAGCCCGGCCCGGTCGACGACGAAGACCTCCGGGGTGGCCGTCGCCCCGTAGGCCTGCCCGACGGCCTGGTCGGCGTCGCGCAGGAAGGGACCGGCGAGCTCGCCGGCGGCGACGCGCCGGCGCATGCCCTCGAGCGAGTCCTCGGGGTGGTCGGCGTCGTCGTTGCTGACGACCTGCAGGAAGGCGACGTCGCGGGAGGCGTGGTCCCGGGCCACGGCCTGGAGGCGATCGTGCCACGCCAGGGCGAAGGGGCAGCCGCTCGACGTGAACACGACGACGGTGGCCTCGTGCGCCGCGGGCTGCAGGCCGATCGGCGACCCGTCGGTGTCCGGGAGGGTGAACCGCGGTGCCGGGTTCCCCACCGTCAGCCGCCCGGTGCCGACGCGGGTGTGGTCCTGCTCGAGCACGGGATCCTCCTCTGCCGAGTGGTTGGTGGCTTGCACCACATACTTCTTCCGAAGAGCGGAGGAAGTCAATCGTGCGGTGCCTGTTCCGGCTGATGCCACGCATCAGCCGCGCGGATGGGTGGGGCCGGCCTCCTCCGCCGTTTCCGGCAGGGAGAGCTCGCCGGCTACTTGATGCCGCCGGCGAAGCCCTGGATGAATCGCTTCTGCGCGAAGAGGTAGAAGGCCAGGATCGGGATCATCGAGATGATCACGATGGCGAAGATCTTGTTCCAGGCGGAGACCAGCGACCCGACGTAGTAGTACATCGAGACCGTCAGCGTCTGACTGTCCGAGCCGCCGAGGAAGATCAGTGCGGAGAAGAAGTCGTTCCAGACGATCAGGCCGGTGAGGATCGCGACGGTCCCTGTAGCCGGGGCCATGAGCGGCAGGACGACGCGGAAGAACACCCGGGCCGGGCTCGCGCCGTCCAGCGCCGCCGCCTCCTCGTAGTCCCGGGGCAGGTTGCGGAAGAAGCCCGCGTAGAGGAAGACCGCCAGCGGCATGAGGGTCCCGACGTAGAGGACGATCATCCCCCAGACCGAGCCGACCAGGCCGAGCTGGCGGGCGCCGATGTAGAGCGGGATGAGCCCGAGCTGGGTCGGCAGGACGATCGCGACGAGGAACAGGTAGAACGCGACGCTCCCCCAGCGCGCCGTCGTACGGGCCAGCACGTAGGCGGCCAGCGAGCCGAAGGCGACCAGGCCGGCGATGCTGCCCACGGTGATGACCACGCTGTGGAACAGGCCCATCAGGATGTTCGAGTCACCGCCGGCGGTCAGCACCTCGGTGAAGTTCTCGATCGTCGGCCGGCTCGGCGGGGTCGAGGATCCGGTGGTGAGCAGTTCCTCGTCCGGCTTGAGCGCGTTGATGACGAGGAAGTAGAACGGCAGCAGGGTCAGCAGCGCGACGGCCCAGACCAGCGCCTCGCGCAGCGCGGTCGCCTTGGTGTATCGGAACATGGCACGGATCCCTTACGACCGGTCCTTGGTGGCAGCCTGCTGCAGCACCGAGAAGACGAGCATGATGAGGGTCAGGAGCAGCGCGAGCGCGGCACCGAAGCCGAAGTTGCTCAGCGCGAAGGTCTCCTTGTAGACCTGTGTGGCGAGGGTCTCGGTGGCTCCGGCCGGACCGCCGCCGGTGAGGGCCATGACCTGGTCGAACACCCGCAGTCCCTGGATGAGCATGAGCGTCGACGCGATCGCCACCGACGGGCGGATCGAGGGCAGCGTGATGTGGCGGAAGCGCCGCCACGTGCTGGCGCCGTCGAGGGCCGCGGCCTCCTCGATCTCCATGGGCACGGTGGCCAGCCCGGCCAGGTAGATCACCATGACCATCCCGGTCGTCTGCCAGGACATGACGACGAGCACCGCCCACAGCGCCAGCGTCGGGTCGGCCAGCCACGTCCTCGGCTCCGCGCCGAACCAGGCGAGCACGCCGTTGAGCGGGCCGTTGAAGTCGAAGATGAACTTCCAGATGTAGGAGACCGCCAGCGGACTCAGCACCACCGGCATGAAGAACAGCACCCGGAGCACGTAGCGCGTCTTCAGCGACCGGTTGAGCGCCAGGGCCAGGAGGAGGCCGAAGACGTTCGTGGCGATCAGGAAGCCGAAGGCGAGGAACAGGGTGTTCTTCAGGGACCCGATCAGCGCCGGGTCCTCGAGGATGCGGCGGAAGTTGTCGAGGCCGACGAAGTCGAAGTCGCCGATCCCCGTCCAGTTCGTGAAGGCGTAGAACGCCCCGCCGGCCGTCGCGACGTAGTGGATGAGGAGCACGGCCAGGACGGCCGGCAGCGCCCACCACCAGCGCCCGTAGGAGATCAGGGGCCGGCTGCGCCGGGGGCGGGCGGGCTGCCCGCCCCCGGCGGCCGGGGCCGTCCCCCGGACCAGCGCACCGGTGTCCTGCGGAGTGCCCATGGTTGCGGTCATCGTCAGTCCCTCGGTGCGGTCCGGAGGTGCGGTGGGGAGATCGTGTCCGGGCTCAGCCGGCCCGGGTCACTGGTCCCAGGCCTGATCGATGCCCTCGAGCACCGACTGGACGTCGCCCTGGCCGGCGAGCAGGCCCTGGACGCCGGTCGACAGCGCGTCGTAGACGCCCGGGTTGGGCCACGCCAGGTTCGGCAGCGGCGCGTAGTCGCCGTTCTCGAGCAGGTCGGCGACCGGCTCGTAGACCGGCGAGAGGTTCTCGTCCGGGCCGGTGATGGCGACCCCGCCCTGCAGCTCGGTGAAGCGGGCGGCGTTCTCCGGCTCGGCCATCCAGGCGAGGAAGTCCTGCGCGGCCTCCTTGGCGCCCTCGTCGGACGAGGCGTTGATCGACAGCGCGTAGTTCGGGCTGGCGAGCAGGTACGACTCACCGCCGTCGGCCGGGGGGAACGGCTGCACCTGCAGCTCGAGGCCCGGGGTGGCCTTGGCCAGCTCGGTGGCCGCGGCACCGGGGACGAAGGCGCCCAGCGAGGTGCCCTGGGTGAGGCCCTGGGTGATGGCGTCGAACCCGCCGCCGGCCGCGCCCTGCTGGAAGCAGCCGGCCTCGTTCATGTCGACGATGGTCTGCAGCGTGGCCTGCCAGCCCTCGCTGTCGGCGAAGCTGACGTCACCGGCCGTCCGCTGCTCGTTCCAGTCCGGCGTCTCGGCGTAGACCCGGGTGGCCGAGATGGCCATCGCCATGAGGCCCATGTTCGGCGGCGCGGACCCCGCGACGGCCAGGAAGGACTTCCCGTCCTCGGCGAGGGTGCCGCAGGCGTCGAGCATGGCGGACTCGTCGGCGGGGACGTCCACGCCGGTGTCGGACGCGGCACCGGTGTTCCAGACCACGCCGACGGGGATGATGTCGGTCGGCTGGGCGTAGGTCTTGCCGTCGATCTGGAACAGCGACTCGTTGCCCTCGGGGATGAGGGACGCCGACTCGTCGCCGAGCTCCTCGATGTAGCCGGCCTCGGCCAGCGGTAGCACGGCGTTGGCGTTGCCGGCACCGGGCGAGAACATCATGACGTCGGGGGCGTTGCCGCCCTGCAGCTGCGTGCGCATCGTCAGGCCGTAGCTGTCCGGGGGCAGGCCCTGCGTCTCGATCTGGACGCCGGACTCCTCGGCGTACTCGTCGGCCAGGAGCTGCCAGGGGTTCTGCTGTCCGCCGGAGGCGTTCTCGAAGGCGAACGTGAAGCTGTCCGCGGATCCGCTGGAGCCGTCCGAGCCGCTGGCCTCGTCCCCACCGCCACAGGCGGCGAGCGTCAGCGCGCTCAGTGCCGGAACGGCGGCGAGGACGCCGATGCGGCGGAGCCCCCGGTGGCGGTGCTGGGTCATGTGGATGCCTTTCGGAGCGGGTCCGGCGACCGGACGACGACTGCGACGGTGGGTCCGAGCACCACGTCCGGCCTGTGATCCGTTCACGTGATGGCAACCACATACTTCTGCCAGTCTGCGGAAGAAGTCAATGCAACCGGGACGCAACCTCGCTGATGCGCGGCATCAGCCCTGCTGATGACCTGGACCACACTGCGGCCGGCCGAATTCCGGGGCGACGGGGTCCGGGTCAGGCGGGGAGACGCACCTCGGCGGACGCGACCTCGGGGAGCCCCGAGGGGGACCCGTGCGCCAGCCACAGCGGCAGCCGGGCGGGTGAGAAGACGTTGTCGAGCACCAGGTGGACCGCGCCGGCGAGACCGGCGGCCTCCCCCAGCGTCGACGGCTCGATGCGCAGCGTGCGGGTGGCCAGCGGCAGAGAGCGCCGGTAGACCGACTCCCGGATCGCCGCGAGGACGTGGTCCCCGGCGTGGACGACACCGCCCCCGAGGACGACGAGTCCGGGGTTGTAGAAGCTCACGAGGGTGGCCAGCGTGGCGCCCACCAGACGTCCTGCCCGGGCCAGCACGGCCCGTGCCGCCGGGTCGCCGCGCTCCGCCGCGGCCGTCACGTCGGCTGCCGTCAGACTCCCGCGGGCGGCGAGCAACTCGGCCAGGACCGGGCTGCTCCCGCCCTCGGCCAGCCGACGCCCCTCCCGGGCGAGTGCGTCACCGCCGGCCACGGCCTCCAGGCAGCCGACGTTGCCGCACCGGCAGACGACCGTGTCGGCCTCGGCGACCGCGACGTGTCCGACGTCGCCGGCGCACCCGTTCACCCCGCGGTGGACCCGCCCCCCGGAGACCAGGCCCGCGCCGATGCCGGTGCCGATCTTGACGTAGAGCAGGTCACCCACCGCGGCGGCGGCCGGGTTGGCGCGCAGCTCCCCGAGGGCCAGCACGTTGACGTCGTTGTCCACCCACACCGGCGCACCGAAACGGGCGGACAGCCGCTCACGGATCGGGTGGCCGTCCCAGCCGGGCATGATCGGCGGGGCGACGGGGCGGGAGGTGGCGAACTCCACGGGACCGGGGACGCCGATCCCGACGCCCCACACCGGAGGCGGGTCGTCCAGAGCGTCGAGGAGCACGGTGAGCAGGTGCTCGGCCCGCCCGAGCACGACATCGGGCCCGTCGGAGACGTCGATCGGCTCGCGGACCTCCGTCAGCACCGCGCCGGTGAGATCGGCCAGGCCCACCGCCATGCCGGTCGCCCCGATGTCGACTCCGGCGACGAGCCCCGCGGCGGCCCGCAGACGCAGCAGGCGTGGGGCCCGCCCGCCGTTGGACGGCGCGCGCCCGTCCTGGACGACGAGCCCGGCCCCTTCCAGCCGGGCCACCCGCTGGGCGACCACCGTCCTGCCGAGTCCCAGCCGCCGCGCGATCTGCGTCTGGGTCACGCCGGCGCCGGCGCGGATGGCCTCCAGGACCGCGACCAGTCCGTCCGTCCGCTCACCGGCCATGGCCCGCCGCACCTCCATCGCGCCGTGCGCGCTCCGGTACGGAGAGTAGACCGACTTTGGTCGGTTCGCGGAAGAAGTCGCCGGAGTGCAGGACGGCGCCGGCTCAGGCCGGCAGGCCCTGCTCCTCGACCAATGACTGCGCCGCCCCGACCGCCCGGGCGTCGAGCACCCTCGGCAGGTGCTCGGGACTGAAGAGCTCGCCGAGTGCGAACTCCACGGCTCCGGTGATCCCGGCGATCTCCTGGTCGAACGCCGACGGCTCGACGCGCAGGTCCCGGGTCACCGCCGGCAGCGCCGACCGGTAGATCTCCTCGCGGATCGCCGCCAGCACGTGGGCGCGCGCCCGGGCGATGCCGCCGCCGACGACCACCAGATCAGGGTCGAACACGTTGACCAGCGTCGCCAGGCTGCGCCCCAGCAGCACCGCCGCCCGGTGCAGCAGGGCCCGGGCGGCCGCGTCGCCGAAACCGGCTGCCTCGGTGACGTCGCTCGGACGGATCCGACCCGTTCGTTCGAGGACGTCGGCGAGTGCCGGGCTCTGCCCGGTCTCGGCGAGCAGCCGCCCGTCCCGCGCCAGCGCCGCGCCACCGGCAACCGCATCGAGGCAGCCGGTCTTGCCGCAGCGGCAGACGACGTCACCCGCGCCCGGTACGGGGACGTGGTCGATGGCGCCCGCGAGACCGTGCGCCCCCCGGTGGATGCGGCCGCCCACGACCACCGCCGCGCCGATGCCGTAGCCCCCGCCCAGGTAGACCATGTGCTGGGACCGCGCGGCAACCGGGTTCACCCTCCGCTCCCCCAGGGCCGAGAGGTTCGTGCGGTTGTCCATCCACACGGGGACCCCGAAGCGGTCGGTCAGCCGCTGGCGGGTCGGATGACGACTCCACTCGGGCATGGTCGGCAGGGCGGCGGGACCGCCGTCGGCGTAGGCCACCGGTCCCGGCATGCCGATCCCGAACGACCACAGGCTCCGGTGGGCGCCGACCCCCTCGACGAGCTCGCCGGCCAGCTCCTCGACCGCGCCCACCACGGCGTCCGGCCCGTCGACGACGTCGATCTCCCGGTGGCGGGTGTCCAACAGGTTCCCCGCGAGGTCCGCCACCCCGACCACGAGCTCGTTGGTGGCGATGTCGGCCCCCAGCACGTACCCGGCCTCGGCGTGGAGCCGCAGCCGGCGCGGCGCCCGGCCCCCGGTGGAGGGCCCGAACCCGTCCGAGACGACCAGGCCGGCCGCCTCCAGCTCAGCCACGCGCTGCGCCACCACACTCCGGCCGAGGCCCACCCGCTCGACGATCATCGGCTGGGTGGTGTCCGCCGAGCCGCGGATGGCGCCGAGCACAGCCGCGAGCCCCGCATAGCGATCGATCGGCACGTCTGGGTCTCCTTCAGGCCGGTGTCGACCACCATCATCCTGCGGCGGCGGCAGCGCGCGACCCCCACGCCACCGGATCGTCCCGACGGGTCACCCCGCCGGGCGGGATCGCCGGTCCCCGCGCCCCCGTGCTGCCACAGGCGGCACGGATCCCCCGCACCGTCGCCCCGGCGCGCTGCCGTCGGCCACTGTCCCGGCAGGGAGGCGCCTGGCATGGTTGGGCAGAGGTGCTCCCGTCGAGCAGGCGCGGGACCCTCGTCCGTGGCGGAGGCCCCGATGACACGCCTGCCCGTGCCCTGGCGGCTGGTCCTCGTGGTGGCCGCCTGCTACGCCGCGGGGTCGCTGTCCTCCTTCCTACTCTTCGCCTCCTCGAGCACGGGCGCGGTCCTGTTCCTGCCGGCCGGGGTCACCCTCTCCGCGCTGGTCCTCACCGACCGGCGCAGGTGGCCGTGGATCCTGGCCACCGCCGCGCTCGTCGAGCTGGTCGTCGACCGCAGCCAGGGCATCGGCCCCGTCGCGGTGTGGGGGTTCGTCCTGGCCAACACGGCCGAGCCCCTGGTCGGCGCGAGCCTGCTGCGCCGGTTCGCCCCCTCCCCCGACCTCAGCCGCCGCCGGGACCTGGGCGCCTTCCTGCTCTGCGGCGTGCTGGCCGGCCCGCTCGTGGGCGCGCTCGTCGGCTCGGTGACCATCCACGTGTCGCAGGGCCCGGACGTCCTCGACGGTCTCCTGCCGTTCTGGGCGGGTGACGGTCTCGGCGCGCTCACCGTGGGCGGCGCCGTGCTGACCTGGCGGCTCGACCGCGGCCGGTCCGGCGCCCCCGGCCCGCTCCTGCGGGCGGTGCTCCTGCTGCTGACCGCCGTGGTGACCGCGGCCGTCTTCTGGCCGGACGCCGTCCCCCTGGCCTACCTGACGCTGCCGTGGCTGTTCTGGCTGGCCGTCCGGTACGGGGTCGCCGTCGTCACCGAGGCCGGGCTGGTGGTCGCGGTCACCGCCAACGTGATGACCGTGCTGGGGCGCGGCCCGTGGGCCCGGCTCAGCGACTCGCCGCGCATGGAGGCCGCCGTCCTGCAGGTGTTCATCGCCGTGGCGGTCCTCGGCGCCTGGCTGCTGGCCGTGGAGATCGCCGAGCGCGAGCGCGCCCGGGGGGCGTCCCGGCGGGAGACCGCCGCCCGGCGCCGGGTGGAGGCACTGCAGGAGGTGACCGCCGGCCTGGCCACCGCGGCGACCACCGACGCGATCGCCGAGGTGCTGGTCCGCTCCGGCATCGGCCTGCTCGCCGACGCCGGCGCCGTCGGGATCACCACCGCCGACGGCACCCGGCTGCGCGTCTGGACGACGTCCGGGCAGGTGGGCGACCTGCCGCTGGACGACCTCTCGGCACTGGCGACCGCCGCGCGACGCCACGCCCCGGTGCGGTCCTGGTCGCCCTCCGCGCTGGCGGTGCCGGCCCGGGCCGCCGGCCGGACGTTCGGGGCCCTGGAGTTCCGGTTCGCCGACGAGGCCGCGGTCGACGACGACGGAGCCGCGATGGCCCGCACGCTGGCCGAGCTCATGGCGCCGGCGCTGCACCGGGCGCGGCTGTACGAGGAGGAGCGGGAGGCGGCCCACCAGCTGCAGCGGGCGTTCCTGCCGGCCGTGCCCGACGAGCTGCCCGGGGTGGGGTTCGCCGGCTGCTACCTCCCGGCCGACCAGCAGCACGACATCGGCGGTGACTGGTACGACGCCTTCCCGCTGCCCGGCGGCCGGGTCGGGTTCGCCGTCGGCGACGTCGTCGGGCACGACCTGCGGGCCGCGGCCGCGATGGGGCGGCTGCACGCGGCGCTGCGCGTCCTGGCCTGCGAGCTGCACGAGGGGCCGGCCGCGGTCCTCGAGGCGCTGGACCGGGCGTCGTCGGCGATCCCCGGCGCGGCGCTGGCCACCATCGGCTACGGCGAGTACGACCCGGTCACCGGCCGGCTCTGCTACGCCTGCGCCGGCCACCCGCCGCCGCTGCTGGTCACCGGCTCCTCCGCCGGGTACCTCGCCGGCGGCCGGTCCCGGCCGCTCGCCACCGCCACGGGACCCCGCCCGCAGGCCACGGTCGACGTCCCGCCCGGGTCGATGCTGGTCTGGTACTCCGACGGGCTCGTCGAGCGCCGCGACGACGACCTCGACGCCGGGCTCGACCGGCTGGCGGCGGTCGCCTCCGGGCTCGACGGTGCCGACCCCCGGGTCTGGTGCGACACCGTGCTGCACGAGCTGACCGCCGGACAACGGCTGCGCGACGACGTCGTGGTCGTCTGCCTGCGGATGCAGTCCCCCGCATCCGCCGCCGTCCTGCTCCCGGTGCGGGCGGCCGTGGTCCCGTCCCTGCCCGGCTGACCGCGGCGTGCGGTTCCGGCGCCGCGTCAGGGAGCCTGCGGCCCCGCGCGGAGGGCCGTTGTCCGGCGTCCCGCCAGGGAGGAGGCTCGACCGGTGCGGCGGTGCCGCAGGGGCGTCGCCGCCGGTCCGAGAGGAGGGCGTCATGTACGCCCGATCCACCACCATCGCCGGGACCCCCGGCTCCCTCGACGACGCCATCGCCTACGTGCGGGACGAGGTCTGGCCGGCCGTGCGGGACATGGACGGCTGCGTCGGCCTGTCGATGATGTGCGACCGCGAGAGCGGCCGGTGCATCGCGACGTCGGCCTGGGAGGACCAGCAGTCGATGCGGGCCAGCGCCGATCGCGTCGCGCCGATGCGCCAGCGCCTGATGGACACCTTCGGGGCCGGCGAGGACCTCGAGGTGCAGGAGTGGGAGATCGCCGTCCTGCACCGCGAGCACGCGGCTGGGGACGGCGCCTGCGCCCGGATCACCTGGACCCGCGCCGACCCGACGACGGTCGACCAGGTGCTCGACATGTACCGCACCAGCCTGATGCCGCGGATCCAGGAGATGCCCGGGTTCTGCAGCCTCAGCCTGCTGATCGACCGCGAGAACGGGCGCGCCGTCGGCACCGTCGTCCTCGACGGCCGCACGCACCTGGAGGAGACGCGCGAACAGGCGCGCACCCTGCGCGAGGAGGCAGTCAGGATCATGGGCATCGACGTCCTCGACGTCGCCGAGATGGAGGTCGTCCTCGCCCACCTGCGGGTACCCGAGACCGTCTGACCCCCGCTGGGGACCGGCGCCGTTCCCGAGCCCGTCGGAGCGGCCCGGCCCGTCGGGCGGACGGTGCCATCCTGGACGCGATGACCCCTCCCCTCGCCGTCCTCGTGCACGGCCTCTGGCACGGCGCCTGGTGCTGGGACGACGTCCGGGCCGCGCTGTCGGCCCGCGGCGTCGACAGCGTCGCCGTCGACCTGCCCCTCACCGACCTCGCCGCCGACACCGCGGCCGTGCGCGCCGCGCTGGACGCCGCCGGCCGGCCCGCCGTGCTGGTCGGGCACTCCTACGGCGGCGCGGTGGTCACCGCGGCCGGCGCGCACCCGCTGGTCCGCGAGCTGGTCTACGTCGCCGCCTTCCAGCTCGACGACGGCGAGTCGGTGAGCCGCACCCGGTTCGCCGACCTGCCCGACACCCGCCTGGCCGAGGCGATGGTGGTCGACGGCGACGAGGTCGGGCTGGACCCGGTGCTCGGCGCGCGGCTGCTCTACGGCGACGCCCCGGCCGACGTCACCGCGGCGGCCGTGGCACGCCTGCGCCCGGTCGGCCGGCGGGTGTTCCGCGGCGTCCCGGAGGCGATCGCCTGGCGCAGCGTGCCCTCGACCTCCGTCGTCTGCACCGCCGACGAGGTCGTGCACCCGGAGCGTCAGCGGGCGATGGCCGCGCGCGCCACGCGCACCGTGGAGTGGGTGTGCGGCCACAGTCCGCTGGCCACCCGCCCCGACGCGGTCGCCGGCGTGGTCGCGGGGCGTGTCGCCGCCGTGGCCGCGGAGCCCGGTCAGCCGGGGGCGGCGCCCAGCAGGTAGCGCACCGCCGTCTCGCCCAGGTCGGCGACGAACCGCTCGTCGTCCACCGGGACCGGCGTGGCGAAGGCGGGGCCGTAGGCGACCCGGATGACCGACGTGGCGAACACCGTGCCGAAGACCGAGCGGACGGCGGCCTCCGGGTCCTCGTGCCCGATCTCGGCACGCGCCCGCAGCACCACCCGCGCGAAGCCCTCCCCGAGCTCCTCGCCGTACCGCGACCCCCGGCGCCGGACCTCCTCGTGGGCCGCCGACACCAGCACGACCGCCTGCAGGAAGCGCGCGTGGCGCAGGGAGACGCCCACCATCTCCGCGACCGCGCCGCGCACCAGGTCCGCCGCGGCGAGCCCGTCCCAGCGCGCGTCGTCGGCGAAGACCTCCTGGCCGGCCCGCAGCCGGGCGATGCCGTGCTCGTACACGGCCAGGAACAGCGCGTCCTTGGTGTCGACCCGCGCGTACAGGGCGCGCGGCGCCACGCCGGCGCGCTCGCAGACCGCCGCGATGGTGAACGCGTCGTAGCCGCCGTCCTCGAGCAGCGCGACCCCGGCGTCGAGCACCCGGTTCCAGGCCTCCCGGCTGCGCCGCTGCAGCGGCGGCCGGACCTCCAGCGACGTCTCCGCGGCGGCACTCACGGACCCATGCTCCCGCCCTCCCCGGCCGGCCGGCGGACGCGGTCCTTGACACGGCGGTGAGCCGGACCACATCCTCTCCCACAGAGCGTAGTGCTCACTACGGTTCGGACACCAGGAGATCTGCGATGACCACTCCCCCGCGCGGCCGTGTCGCCGGTCGTGTCGCCGTGCTCGGCGCCGGCCCGGCCGGCATGGCCGCCGCCCTCGGCGCGATCGGTGCCGGCCACGACGTCGTCGTGTACGAGCGCTACCGCGAGGCCCGGCCGGCCGGGAACATCCTCAACCTGTGGCCACCGCCGCTGAAGGCGCTGCGCGCGCTCGGCGTCGACACCGAGGATCTCGGCGCCCCCACCGACTCGGAGTTCCGCAACCTCCGCGGGCGGGTGCGGGTCCGGGTGAAGCTCGACGAGGACGTCAAGCGCGAGTACGGCGGCGGCTTCATCGGACTGCTGCGGCCCGAGCTCTACGAGCGGATGCTCGCCGCCATCCCGCCGGGCACCATCCGCTTCGGCGTACAGGTCGAGCGGATCGAGCAGGACGACCGCGCGGTCACGCTGCACTTCGCCGACGGCAGCACCGCCGAGCACGACGTCCTCGTCGGCGCCGACGGCATCGACTCCCTGGTGCGCCGGACCCTCTGGGGCGACGCGCCCAAGCGCGAGCACCGGCTGCACATCTTCGGCGGGTTCACCTTCGCCGACGTCCCCGGGACAGAGCCCAACCGGTGCGTCCTCACCCACAGCGCGACGGTCCAGGGTTCCTGGACGTCGATCCGCAACCGGGGGCGCGACGGCCACCAGTGGTGGGTGCTCACCGCCACCGACCCCGACGCCCCCGCGCCGGCCGACCTGAAGGCCGCCGCCACCGCGCTCGCCGCGGGGTTCCCGGCGCCGCTGCCGGGCCTGATCGCGGCCACCGACCCCGGGGACGTGCAGCGCTGGGTGCTGCGCGACCGCCCCGCGCTGCGGCAGTGGTCGAGGGGGCGCGCCACCCTCGTCGGCGACGCCGCGCACCCGACGTCGCCGTACGCGGCCTACGGGGCCGGCATGTCGATCGAGGACGGCTACTTCCTCGGCCGGGCGCTCACCGGCGTCGACCTTCCCGACGCCGCCGCCGTCTCCCGGGCCCTGCAGTCCTACGAGGACCCGCGCAAGCCGCACACCGCCCGCCAGGTCCAGCAGGCCTACCTGCTGGGCAAGGTCTTCCACCACGCGCCGGCACCGCTGCGGCCGCTGCGCGACCTGGTCTTCGACCACACGCCGTTCCTGCAGAAGGTCGCCGGCGACAGCAACCCGCGCGAGATCAACCGGCAGCTCGCGCTGATGACCGACTGAGCGCGCCGGTCAGGCGCCCGCGGCCAGCCGCCGGCCCATCTGCTCGTGGACGGTCTGGATCGCCTGCAGGGGACGCACCATCACCCGGAACTCCACGATCCGCCCGGCCTCGTCGCAGCGGACGATGTCGACGCCGTTGACGTACTTGCCCTCGACGCTCGTCTCGAACTCCAGGACCGCGGTGTCCCCGGCGAGGACCTCCTTCGTGTACCGGAACGCCCCGCCCGGGCCGTCGGCGGTGGCGTCGCCGGCCAGGGCGACGGCCGCGGCGGCGAGGTACCGCGCGGTGACCTCCCTGCCGCGCTGCGGGGTGAAGACGACCGGTGAGTAGAAGACGACGTCGTCGGCGAGCAGGTCGTCGAGGGCGGCCGGGTCCCCGCCCTCCATGTACCGGTGCCAGCGGGCGATGACGTCGTCGATCACGGGGTTCCTCCTCGTCGGCTGCGCAGGCCCCGATCGTGCACCCCCGCGGCCGTCGCGCGGAGGACGTCGACGCTGAGCGCGGCGCCGACCGCCGCGACGAGCCCGGCGAGGAGGAAGGGCACGAGGAACGAGCCCGACGTCTCGGCGAGCAGTCCGCCCAGCGGCGGCCCGCACAGCTGCGCCAGGCCGAAGGCCAGCGTGCAGCGCCCGAAGGCCCCGGCGAACTCGCGCGGGGTCAGGGAGTCCGAGAGGTGGGCGGCGATGACGGCCGGCAGGCCGGACATCATCAGGCCGAAGCCCAGCGCCGACACCGTCGCCAGGGGCTCGACGCCCAGCGGCACGAGCAGGATGGCCGCCGCCATGGCCAGGTAGCCGCCGACCAGCGTGGGCCCGCGCCCCCACCGGTCCGACAGCGGCCCGAGCACGACCCCGCCCGCGACCAGGCCGATGCCGACCAGCGTGTAGACCGCCGAGGCGTGACCGGGCGAGAAGCCCGCGTCGTCCTCCAGCGCGGTCACCAGGTAGCTGGTGTAGACGGAGTAGGCCAGGCCGTAGGCGGCGTAGCCGCCGGTCAGGCCGATCCAGCCGGGCACCCGCCGCAGGGCGCCGGCGCGCACCGGGACGTCGTCGTCGCGGTGCCGCGCCGGCCGCAGCAGGACCACGCACAGCACGAGCACGAGGACGGCGGCTCCCGTCTCCACGAGGTAGACCGTGCGCCAGGAGGCGTCGCCTCCCCAGGACCGCAGGGTCCAGGTCAGGGCGCTGGCGAGCACGATCCCCACGCCGATGCCCGACCCCGCGACGCCGATCGCCGCGCCGCGGCGCGAGGGGCGCACGACGGAGCCGGCCAGCCCGGGCGCCGGCACCCAGATGAACGCGCCGCCCACGCCGGTCAGCGTCAGCCCGACGGCCAGGCCCGCGGCGCCCTGCGCGCGGGTGAGCAGCCCCAGGCCGACCGCGCTGCAGGCCAGGCCCGCCTGGATGAGCAGCGCCGGGCGGGCACGGCGCGACAGCGCGCTGACCGCGACGGTCCCGGCGAGGTAGGCGAGCACGTTGGCCGTGGCGACCAGCCCCGCGACGGCGTAGGAGCCCAGCAGGTCGCGGTCGATCGCCGGCAGCAGCAGCGCGTAGGTGAAGCGGCCGAAGGCCTGGGCGACGGCGGAGGCGAGCGCCACCAGCAGGACCAGCACCCGCGGCCGCACCTGCACGATCCCAACCTCCGCCCGCGGGTGGCACCGCGCCGGAGCCGCCCGTCGCGCCGAGTCCACCACCTCGGCGTCCGCGGCGCCCCGTGTGCGACACCGACGGGTCGTCCGGCCAGCGGTCCCACCAGGTGGGTGGTGCCCGCGTCCACGCACGAGAACCGCACCACCGAACTGGTGCCGGAGCAGCTGGCCGGCCAGGGCGTGAGTCGCTTGCACCGCGACCACCTTTCGGCACCTGTCCGCCGTCGCCGACGTACCCCGGCCGGCCCTCACCGCAGCGTGGACGCCACCACCGCGTGCTCAGCGGCAGACCGGGGTGCTCTGTCGACCTGCTCTCCGTGGGCGATCATGCCTGCTGGGCGGCCGCGCCGATCGCGGCGTGCAGGTCCCGTAGCGCCTGCTGCACGTCTCTGGCGGGCCGTGGGAGGGCGGCCTCGACAGTGGCCAGCGCGGACAGGAAGTCCCGGCCTGCCGTGGTGTGAGCGCGCCGGCCTGCGTCGGTGAGCGTGATGCGGTAGGACCGGCGGTCCTCCGGGTGTGGAACCTGCCGGACGTGCCCGCGCGCGACCAGCCGCTTGACGTGGCTGGAGACCGTGGTTGCCGGGGCGGACATCCACCGGGCGAGTTCGCCTGGGCTGATCTCGCCGGCCTGGCGCAGTACGGAGTAGACGGCGAAGTCCTCGGCGTCCAGATCGGTGCCTGCCAGCGCGCCGTCCAGCAGCGCGATGGCGGCGCGGGCCGTGAGCCAGGTGTCGAAGAGCACGTTCGACAGATCGTCGTCCTTGACAGAGCTGCTGCGACTTCGCACTATCTCCTCCAGAGAAGTATTGCGAGATCGTAGCATCGGAGGTCGTGGTGGAGGCGTGGCGCGCGATGGGTCGGGGCCGGGTGGTCCTGGCTGTCTGGGTCCTCTACGGGATCAGCGCACTGGCCATGTTCGGCTGGCCCGGCCTGACCGGCGCGGTCTCCCGGGCCTGCCACGGGCGGAGTGCCCTGGATGTACGCAGCCACTGGACCGCCGCGGATGCACGCGACCTGGTCGCCGCCTGCGGTACCGAGGGACGGGCGGCCTATCTCCGACTGGAACTGCTCGACCTCGTGTACCCGCTGCTCTGCGGCCTGGCCCTGCTGCTCGTGTCGTCCCTGGTGATCCGGCGCCTGCCGGGCCGGAGGTGGCGCCTCCTGCTGATCCCCGCGATCGCGATGACCGTGCTCGACTACGGCGAGAACGCGGTCGTCTGGAACATCCTGTCGACGTGGCCCGCCGTCGCGGACCTGCCCGCACACCTCGGAGGCGCCGCCACCGTGGCGAAGCGCGCCGCGGGTCTCGTGGCCTACCTCGCCGTTCCGCTCCTCCTCCTCGCCGTCGGCCTCGACCGGCTCCGGATCCCGGCCCGGACTCGGGCTGGGACTGCGGACTCCTCCCGGTGAGGGCTCCGACAGAGCCGATCGAGGTCTCGTCCGTCTCCGGCCGGTCGCGACGGGAGAGCAGACACCCGGTCAGGCCGCTCCCGCGGCCGGCGGTGCCGGGAGGGGCGCGGCGACCGCGGCCGCCGGTGGGCTGCGCCGGGCCAGGACGGCGACGCAGACGACGCCGGCCGCGACGAAGAAGGCGATGGTCAGGGCGATGCCGTGCCGGAACACGGTGAGCGGATCGGGGCCGGGGACCGCCAGCGCCGCGACGAGCGCGGCCACGCCCAGCACCGTGCCGACCTGCCGGGCCGTGTTCAGGATCCCGCTGCCGGTGCCCAGGCTCGCCATCGGCAGGCCGGCGCTCCCGGCTCCCAACAGCGAGGGGATGGCCAGCCCCACCCCGGCCCCGCCGAGCAGCTGCGCCGGGAGCAGGTGCGTGGCGTAGGCCGGCTCGGTCTGGAGGAGCACCAGCCACAGCACCTGGGCGAGGGCCCCGACCCCGCAGCCCAGGGCGGCGACCCGCCCGACCCCGCCCAGCAGCGGGATCAGCCGGGGCGCGACGAGCCGCGCGAACGGCAGCACCATCAGCGGCCCCGGCGCGATGGCCAGCCCCGCCTCCAGCGGCGTGAAGCGCCAGACCCCGGTGAGGAACTCGACGGTGTTGAGGAGGAAGGCGCCGAAGGCCGCGTAGTACAGCACCGACGCCGCGCCGGCCCCGGAGAACGCCCGCGACCGGAACAGGGCCGGCTCCAGGACCGGCGCCGGGTGACGGCGCGAGCGCACCACGACCGCTGCCGCGCACAGGACCGACGCCAGCAGCAGGCCCAGGACCGCACCCGAGGCCCAGCCCCGGTCCGCCGCCTCGACCAGCGCCCCGGCCACCAGGCCGACGGCCAGCGCGAGGAACAGCGCGCCGAGCAGGTCGGGGCGGCTCCCCCGCGCCTCGTCGCGGCTCTCGGGCACCAGGCGCACGGTGAGCAGGATCGCCACGACCCCCACCGGCAGGTTCACCCAGAAGACCCAGCGCCAGCCGATCTCGACCAGGGCACCGCCGATCACCGGCCCCAGGGCCGCACCCAGCGCGCCGAGCGCCGACCAGGACCCGAGCGCGCGGGCGCGCCGGTCCTGCGGGACCACGGCCAGCAGGAGCGACAGCGACGCGGGGACCATGACGCCGGCCCCGACCGCCTGCACCGTCCTGGCCGCGACCAGCCAGCCCACCCCCGGCGCCAGGCCGCAGAGCAGCGACCCGGCCGTGAAGACGGCCAGCCCCGCGACGAGGGCGCGCCGGCGCCCGACCCGGTCGGCCCACCGGCCGGCGGGGACCAGCACCGCCGCGAAGACGATCGTGTACGCGTTGAGCACCCACGACAGCGAGCTCAGGTCCGCCTCGGGGTACTCCTCCCCGATCGAGGGGAACGCGAGGTTGACGATGAACAGGTCGAGGCTCGACATGAACACCGCGATGGCCAGGACCGCCACGACGGCCGCCGTCCTCCCGCCCGGCTCGGGCCCGGTGACGGCGGACGCGGACGACCTCGTGCCTGGTGCCATGGACGGGCCTCCGCAGTCGGTTTGGAATCCGGACGCACAGTAGCCCGGCCGCGGTGGGTCCGTCCAGATGTCGAACTCACTGCCGCCGGCTCGCGGAGGCCAGGCGCGCCGGCGCTCCTCCCGGTGTCGATCGGCTTCGCCCAGGTCGGCGTCCCGGGGCGGGACTGCTGTCCCTGGGACGGTGCCGGCGGCACGATGGCGGCGTCCCTGGCTCGTCGGACCCCGACGGCTGGAGGAGGAGCGACCCGCCACGACCGGGCGCCAGGAGGCGACATGACGCAGGCTCCGACCCCACCGGGTGACGTGATGCCGGCCGCGTTCTTCGGACACGGCAACCCGATGAACGCCCTCGAGGTCAACCGCTACACCTCGGCGTGGCGGGCGTTCGGCCAGGCGGTGCCCCGGCCGCGCGCCATCCTCGTGATCAGCGCGCACTGGTACACCAACGCCACCGCCGTGACCGCGATGCCGCGGCCCCGGACCATCCACGACTTCTACGGCTTCCCCCGGCCCCTGTTCGACGTGCAGTACCCCGCCCCCGGTCTGCCCGCGCTCGCCGACGAGGTCAGCGACGTGGTGCACCCGACCTGGGTCGGCGCCGACGTCGACAGCTGGGGGATCGACCACGGCACCTGGTCGGTGCTCGTGCACGCCTTCCCCGACGCCTCCATCCCCGTCGTGCAGCTGTCGATCAACGCCTTCAAGGACTTCGACCACCACCTGGAGCTGGGCCGCAGGCTGGCGCCGCTGCGCGAGCGCGGGGTGCTGATCGTGGCCAGCGGCAACGTCGTGCACAACCTGCGCGGGATGGACTGGGAGCTCACCGACCACGGCTACGACTGGGCGCACCGTTTCGACCAGGACGCCAAGGAGCGGATGCTCACCGACCCCACCGAGTTCGCCACGCTCGACGCGCACGCCGACTACCGCAACGCCGTCCCCACCCCCGACCACTTCATCCCCGCCCTGTACCTGGCCGGTCTGGCCGGTGCCGCCGAGAACGACTCCACCGACGTGCTCGTCGACGGCTACGCCTACGGGTCGCTGTCGATGACGGCGTACACCCTCGGTCTCACGTGCCCGGTCGGCACCGCCGGCGGCGGCGCTCCGCAGCCACCGGCCGGCACCCCGCCGGACGGCTCGAACATCTGACGGGTGCGGACGGTGGGCCGCGGACCCTCTCGGAGCTCGTTGCCGGCGGTCGGCAACTCCGGTGCGCCGCACTCGGCCGATCGGCCCCGTGGCGGGATGCCGCCGGCAAGCGGGATGGTCGAGGCGACCACAGGAGGTGCAGGGTGCGGAACGACCAGGAACAGCGGGTCTGGGACGACGTCCAGCGGTTCTGGGCGGAGACCGCCGAGGAGACCGCCGCCGAGCGACGGGCCGCGGCCTACGTGCGGGCACGCGCCCGGCGTGCGCAGGGGGACGCGCCCGGCTGGGTGGCCGCGAGTGCCTGGATCGCGATCTTCCTGGTGCTGTTCGGCGCGACGGTCGCCGGGCTGGCCCTCGGCGCCGCCACCGTCCTCGGCTGGGCGCTGTGGCGCTACTGGCCGGAGCTCACCGGTCAGGCTCCCCCCGCCGAGCGCCCGTCGTCGACGGGGAGCGTGCAGTGGGCGACGTCCCGGCAGCGGAGCGTGCCGCTCCGGGACGGCGAGTGGTGAGCATCGGCCTCCGGTGCCCGTCCCCGGCAACCGGGCGCTCCTGAGCCCTCCCGCACGGCGGCCCGACGGCGGCCGGCCGGGCTCAGCGGCACACCCGACGGGAGCGCCACGCCGGCGAGTGGCGCGTCCGCGTCCCCCGGCGCGCTCCGGTCCGCGGGCCGCGCGGCCGCGCCGGCTCGCCTCCGGCCGGATCGACGGCGACCCGGCCGGCCAGCCCCGTCAGCTGCAGCGGACGCAGCACGGCGCGGCGTCCACCGGTGCGGACGACCAGCCGGGCGCCCCGTGTCCGGCAGCGGCGGTCGGCCTCGGCCAGCGCCGCGACGCCGGCGCCGGCGCCGCCGAGGAACGTCACCTGCCCGAGGAACACGACGAGCTCTCGGACACCGGTCCGGCCCGCCTGCGACTGCAGGCAGGCGTCCAGCACCGGGGCGGTGCAGGCGTCCACCTCGCCGACGACCTCGACGACCACGCGGCCGGGGCGGGGGTCGGGAACGGCGGTGACCGACAGCAGGTGCTCCGGCCCGGGATCGGACCGGAGACGGGAGGTGTGCGGCACGGGGAGCTCCAGGGGAGGGAGGAACCCGTCCGTCGACGGACGGGAGCACGGGTTCAGCGCAGCGGGTCGAAGGGGGCCAGCTCGGGCGGGACCTCCCGCTCGAGCACGGCCCGGGCGATCAGCTGCCCGCTGACCGGGCCGAGCGCGATGCCCCACATGCCGTGGCCGCCGGCGACGAACACCCGGGGGGAGGCGGTGGGCCCCAGCAGCGGCAGCCCGTCGGGGGTGCAGGGGCGGGAGCCGACCCACTCGTCGTGGCGGTCGTCGAGGTCCACCCCGTCCAGGAACGGCCGGACGGCCTCGACGATCGCGGTGACGCGGCGGGGGTCGAGCGGGTCGCCGGGGCGGCGGAACTCCATCATCCCGGCCACCCGCAGGCGCTCGCCCAGCGGCGTGAGCGCCACCCGCTGGGTGGGGAGGTAGAGCGGGCCCCGGGGCATGCGCCGCACCGGCACGCTGAAGCTGTAGCCGCGGCCGGCCTGCACCGGGCGTCGCACCCCGAACCGCTTCGCCAGCCGGCCGAGCTCGGCGCCGGTCGCCAGCACGGCGGCGTCGTGGTGCGACCGCTCGCCGTCGGCGGTCACGACGGTGACCCCGCCGGCGCGCAGCCGCAGGTCGACCACGTCGGCGGCCTGCGCGACCCGGCCGCCGCGGGCCTGCACCGCGGCGGCGAGGCCGGCGAGGAACGCCGGCGGGTGCAGGTACCTCTGGCCGGAGATGTGCACCGCGGCGCCCACCCGGTCGGTCACCGTCGGCTCCATCGCGCGCACCTGCTGACCGGTCAGCAGGTGGGAGCCCGCTGTCTGCCCGGCGTCGCGGACGTGCCCGAGCTCGGCGCACATCCGCTCGGCCTCGCGTGCGGTCCGGAAGCAGGCCAGGAACGGCTCCGCCCGCTGGGTGGGGACCGGCACCCCGCCGGCGGCGAGGGCGTCGAACGCCTCCAGCGCCCGCGCGTTGAGCGGCACGAGGGCGGCCATGCCGCGCCGCCACGCCCGCGCGGTGCTGTGCGCGACGAACCCGGCGAGGAACCGGGCCAGCGTCGGATCGGCACGCAGGGGCAGGTACACCGGCGAGCGGGGGCTGAGCACCGCCCGCAGCCCGTAGCGCAGCACCGCCGGCTCGGGCAGCGGCGCGGTCAGCGCCGGCGTCAGCCAGCCGGCGTTGCCCCACGAGGCACCCGCGGCCACGCCGTCGCGGTCGTAGACGGTGACCTGGACGCCGGCCTCCTGGAGGAACCAGGCGCACGACAGCCCGACCATGCCGGCGCCGACGACGGCCACCTGCCGCGGTGCACCGGCGACGGACGCCGGCCCGGATCCGGAGCCCTCGACGGCCATGCCCCCTCCTCCCCCCACGGCCGCAGCCGCGGAACGGATCGGCCGCTCAGCGCGCCGACGCCTGACAGGTGACGCAGCCGGCCGCGAACGGCCGCAACTCCAGCCGCTCGGCGGGGATGTCGACGCCGCAGTGCACGCACACCCCGTAGGTGCCCTCGGCGATCCGGTCCAGCGCCGCGTCGATCTCGTCGACGACCAGGAGCAGGGCGGCCGCACGCCGCATCGCCACCGGGTCCGGCACCGACGTGGCCGCCTCGGCGAGGGCGAGCTCCCGCTGGCGGACGCAGTCGGCGCGCTGCTGCTCGAGCAGGGCCCGGAACGCGTCCCACGTCGTCGCGGGACCCGCAGGGGTCGCGGCCGGCGAGGGGATGGTGACGGACATGGTGCACTCCTCCGGGAACGCAGGGACCCTGCTCACCGGTCGGTGAGACGTCCCCGCAGGTCGGTCGGCTCGGTCGTGGGTCAGCGCCTCCGCGGCAGCACCCCGCCGGTCATCGGCGAGGGCGCGGACGTGCCGCGACCGGCACGGGGAGGCGCATCCCGCTCACCGCCACCCTGTCCGTCCCGCCAGGGCCCGGACAGGTCGGCCACCGGCGAACCGGGACCGGGTTCCCCTGCCGACGACCGGCAAGAGCGGGGACGGGGGCCCGGGAGGGCGAGCGGCGTTCCCCCGTCAGTGCTCACCCGGCGCGGCAGACGCAGCCCCGGTCGAGCGCCCCGGCCAGGGTGGCCCGGCAGAAGCGCAGCGCGATCGCGTCGTGGTCGTCGACTCGGTGCGGGCACACGCCGCACGCCGGGTCGTCCACGGACGGAGCGGTGGCCCCCGCCGGCCGTTCCGGTCGGCCGGGGCGGGCAGCGGTCGTCGTCGGGACGGGCACGGGCCCTCCTCGGGCTGGTCGGGGCAGGAGTCGCGGGTGGTCCGGACGGGTGGGGTGAGTGCGTCACCAGTTGGCCGGCGGATCGCTGGCGGGGAAGGACTGCAGCCCCCACTCCTCGACGACGTCGACCGACCGGCGGTCCGGTGCGGCCGCGCGGGGCGCGGGCCCGTCGCCGGGGACGGCCGGGAGGTCCACCACCACGAGGGGCGGCGCCGGTACGGGTCTCTGGAGGAGCGTGATCTGCACGTCGGTCTCCCTCTCACTGGTCGGGCATCCACTCCGGATGCACCTCCCAGGGTGCTCGGGGTCGTCGACGCCGCCCACGGCTCCGCCCGGCCGATCCGGAGGCGTGGTGGCTGCCGGTGCCCGGCAACCGGCCGCCGCACGACTCGTCCTGCGGAGGGCGTCGAGAAGCCGGCGTCCCCGGCGCACCGTCAGGGCTCGAGGAACCCGACAGCGGAGAGGACGACGCGATGACCACCCTGGCCCACCGTGCCCCGACGGCCATCCCCCGAGCAGGCGCAGCGCCCGGGGAGCGGGAGGCTGCACGCGGCGGCCCGGCTCCTGCCCGGGCACCCGAGCGCCGCGCCAGGACCGCCGCCGACCTGATGACCCGCTCCCCCGCGACGGTGCAGCAGAACGCCTCCCTGTGGACCGCCTGGGACCTGCTGCAGGCCACGGGCACCCGGCACCTGGTCGTGGTCGACGACCGCCGCCGCCCGGTCGGGGTGCTCGACGACCGCACGATCGCCCTCGAGTGGCCGCCGGGACCACTGGGCGCGCACCGCACGCCGGTGCACGCCCTGGTGCGCGGACGTACCCGGCCCCGGGTGCGCGGGGCCGACGACGCGGCGACGGTGGCCCGGACGATGCTCGGTGCGGGGGCCGACGCGGTGCCCGTGGTCGACCACGACGGGCGGCTGGCCGGCCTCGTCACCCTCTGGCACCTGGCGGGACTGGCCACGTCGGACGGGTGGGGAGGACCGCCGATGCGGTCCCCGGCCCGGTCGGGGGCCGAGCGGTGAGTGCGGTGGGCGCCACCGCGGTGGGCGTGGGCCTGGCCGCCCTGGTCGTCGGCGTGGCGCTGGGACTGGCCGTCCGGCGCCGTCCGGACCTCCGCGGACCCCGGCCCGCAGGACCCCGGCCCGCAGGACCCCGTCCCGTCCCGTCCCGGACTCCCCGGACCGCTCAGGGTTCGGGGGGCAGCGGCGTGGCGGGCCAGTCGAGCAGCCGGGCGCCCAGCACCGCCGCGTGCAGCGCGAATCGCTGGTCGGGCCGGGAGACGCGGTGTCCGGTCAGCTGGGCGACCCGTGCCAGGCGGTAGGTGACCGTGCGGACCGAGACGTGCAGCCCGCGGGCGGCCTCGGTGGCCACCTCCCCGGCGTCGAAGTACGCCTGCAGGGTCTCCAGCAGCACCTCCGCGCCGCCGCGCACCTGGTCCAGCGGCGTGAGCACGTCGCGCACCAGGTCGACGATGGCCGCCTGGTCACGGCCCAGCACCCGGTGGACGAGCAGGTCGCGGGAGTGGACGACGTCGGCGTCGAGGCCGAGCCGGTCGGCGACGGTGAGCGCCTCGAGGGCCTCCTCGTAGGAGCGGGCGACGCCGTAGGCGCCGGGGAAGGCGCGTCCGGCCGCCACACGCCAGCGGCCGGCGAGCCGGCGCCGCTCCAGTGCCTGCTGGAGCGCCGTGCCCACGTCGACGCCGTCGCGCGGGGCACCCGGGGCGGATCCGCCCGGGACGACGACGACCACGCGGCCGTCCTTGGTGGCCACCAGCACCTCCCGGTCGCCGAAGCGCTCGACCACCGCACGCTCCAGGGCGATCGCCACACGATCGACCGCGCCGCCGCCGTCGCGCGGTGCGACCAGCGCGACGTGGTGGGGCTTGCCCAGGTCGACGCCGAACGGCTCGGCGCGCTCCACCAGCGACGCGACGTCGGCGTCACCGCGCAGCAGGTCGTCGACGAACTCGGCCCGCTGCGCCTCCTCGCGGCGGATCATGTCCCGCCGCTCGGACTGGTGCCCGTCGACGAGCACGCCGACGGCGTCGTCGAGCACCCGCAGCACCGCCTCGGCGGCACGGCGGACCTTCTCCGGGTCCGAGGAGCGCGCCACCACCGGCAGCTGCCGCCACAGCCGCCAGGCCGCGGACAGGTAGAGGTCCACCGCCCGGCGGGCGCCGATCCCCTGCGCGGCCGCGCGGCGGCCCATCTCGTGGACGGCGTCGAGTTCCCAGGCGTCCGGGCGCCGACCGTTGATCGCGGCGTCGGCCAGCAGCGGCAGGTACTCGCCGAGCAGGTCCGCCGGCGCGTGGCAGGCCTTCGCCGCGGAGGCCGCGACCGGGGCCAGCCAGTCGTCGGAGGCCGACGGCGTCCCCGGCCGGCCGGGACGCGACCCGGGCCGGCTGGCGGTCATGTCCCCTCCTCACGTCGTTGCCGACGATCGGCAGGCCCAGTCTGCCCCAGCCGGCCGCGGCAGCCGGTGCGCGCCGTCGCCCTCGACGACCCCGGTGCCCGATCCGGCGGAGAAGTCCTGCCGGCCCGATGAGGCGGCCGGCCGTGGACGACGCGCGGCCGGACGTCAGACCCGCCCCTCGCTCCTCGCCCTGATCCCCTCGGCCTCCGCCGTCAGGTAGCGGTCGGTGAGGCCGCGGTAGAACCGCCCCATCACCCGGCCCACGGGCCCGGCCTGCTCCACCGCCAGCGTCACGCGCGTGCCGCCGGCGCCGAGCTCCTCGAGCAGGTGCCGGGCGGTGGTGCGGACGCCCGGGCCGGTGGCCACCCAGGTGAAGGAGCGGCCCGGCTCGAACTCGGTCACCACGTACTCGGTCGGGGGGATCCGGGGCTGCTCCACCCGGACCCGGGACCCGACGGCGAGCGGCCCGTCGTCGAGGCGGCGCACCGAGGTCACCGTCGGCGCCCACTCCGGCCACCGCTCGACCTCGCGCAGCACCTCCCAGACCCGCCCGACCGGGGCCGCGACGTCGATCCTCGTGCTCTGCTCCACCGGGTCATCCTGCTCCGGGCGGACCCGATGCGGTCAGCGCACGCCGTCGGGAGCGGGGGCCGAGCGGTCCCGGGTGTCCGCCCAGCTGGCGAGGAAGGTCAGCGCCTGCTCGGAGGCCGAGCCGGGCTCGGCGGTGTAGAGCAGCAGTGCCAGACCCGGGTCGGCGGGCAACTCCATCGTCTCGAACCGCAGGTCCAGGTCGCCGACGACGGGGTGGCGCAGCCGCTTGGTCCCGGTCAGGTGCAGGCGGACGTCGTGCCGCGCCCAGCGCGCCCGGAACGTCTCGCTGCGCGTGGACAGCTCGCCGATGAGGTCGGTGAGCACCTTGTCGAACGGGCTGCGGCCGACCTCGGTGCGCATGAGCGCGACGACGTCGTCGACCGCCCGGTCCCAGTCCGGGTAGAAGTCGGCGCCGCGCGGGTCCAGCAGCAGGAAGCGGGCGGCGTTGGTGCCGACCGGCGAGTCGAACAGCGGCGCGTACAGCGCGCGGCCGAGCCGGTTGGCCGCCAGGTAGTCCATGCGGGCGTTGCTGACCAGCGCGGGGGCGGTCATCGAGTCGAGGATGCGCTGCACCCCGGGGCGGATCTGCTGCGGCACCACCGGCCGACGGCCGCCGGCGCTCGCGTTGGCGGCCCGCGCCAGGTCGTAGAGGTGGGCGCGCTCGGCCTCGCTCAGCCGCAGCGCCCGTGCCAGCGACTCGAGCACGGCCTCGGACACCCCGCGCAGACCGCCCCGCTCGAGCCGGGAGTAGTACTCGACGCTGAGGCCGGCGAGCATCGCCAGCTCCTCGCGGCGCAGGCCGGGGACCCGCCGCAGCCCGCCGTGGACGGGCAGGCCCGCCTCGGCCGGCGTGATCCGGCCGCGGCGCGTGACGAGGAAGTCGCGCACCTCGGCGCGCAGCTGGTCGGCGTCCACGGATCCGACGGTAGGCCGGGCGCGACCCGGGTGGGGTGCCCTGTCAGTACACCCGACGACAGGTCCTGCCACGCCCGCGGGCGCAGGGGTTGTCTCGACGTCGTCCGCCTCCCCGCACACGACGGAGACCCCATGAACACCGCCGTCCAGGTCGTCATCGGCGCCGGCAGCATCGGGCAGGCCATCGCCCGCCGCACCGGCGCCGGCAAGCACGTGCTGCTCGCCGACTCCAACGAGACCAACCTGCAGAACGCCAAGACCGCGCTGGAGGACGCCGGCCACACCGTGACCACCCAGGTGGTCGACGTGTCCGACGCCGCGTCGGTGCGGGCCCTGGCGCGGACCGCCGCCGGTCTCGGCGACGTCGTCCAGGTGATCAGTACCGCCGGCGTCTCCCCGGTGCAGGCCCCGGCCGAGGCGGTGCTGGCCGTCGACCTCTACGGCACCGCCGTCGTCCTGGAGGAGTTCGGCGAGGTCATCGCCCCCGGCGGCGCCGGCGTGCACGTCTCCAGCATGGCCGGCCACATGCCCCCGCCGCTGGACCCCGAGACCGCGCACGCCCTCGCCTCCACCCCGGTCGAGGAGCTGCTCGCGCTGCCGGTCCTCGCACCCGACGCGGTGCCGGACTCCGGCGCCGCCTACGCCATCTCCAAGCAGGCGAACCACCTGCGCGTGCAGGCCGCCGCCGTGACCTGGGGCGACCGCGGCGCCCGGGTCAACTGCCTCAGCCCCGGGATCATCCTCACCCCGCTCGCCCGCGACGAGATGTCCGGCCCGGGCGCCGAGGGCTACCGCAGGATGATCGAGGTATCCGCCGCCGGCCGGGTGGGCACCGCCGACGAGGTCGCCACCGCCGCCGCGTTCCTGCTGAGCCCCGACGCCGGGTTCATCACCGGCACCGACCTGCTCATCGACGGCGGCGTCATCGCCGCCCTGCGCGCCGGCCGCTGGCAGTTCGGCGTCTGATCCCCGGCCGACCCTGCCCACCCCCCCGCCGCCGCCACTCCAGGAGAAGGCTCCGCCCATGTCCCCGCAGATCCCCCAGGTCACCCTGGACAACGGCGTGCCGATGCCGATCATCGGCTTCGGCGTCTACCAGATCCCGCCCGAGCAGACCGAGCAGGCCGTCACCGACGCCCTCGCCGCCGGCTACCGCCACATCGACACCGCCGCCGCCTACGGCAACGAGGAGGCCGTCGGCCGCGCCCTCGCCGCCGGCGGCATCCCGCGCGACGAACTGTTCGTCACCACCAAGCTGTGGGTCTCCGACGCAGGCGAGAACGCCGCCCGCCGCGCGTTCGAGACGTCGCTGCAGCGCCTCGGCCTCGACCACCTCGACCTCTACCTGATCCACCAGCCGTTCGGCGACTACTACGGCTCCTGGCGCGCGATGGAGCGGCTCCAGCGCGAGGGCCTCGTCCGGGCCATCGGGGTGTCGAACTTCCACCCCGACCGGCTGGTGGACCTCATCGACCACAACGAGGTTCCCCCGGCCGTCAACCAGATCGAGACCCATCCCTTCTTCCAGCGCGCGGACTACCAGGAGCTCATGCGCGAACGGGGCGTGCAGATCGAGTCCTGGGGCCCCTTCGCCGAGGGCCGCAACGGCCTGTTCACCGACCCGACGCTCAGCGGGATCGGCGCCGCACACGGCCGGTCCGTCGCCCAGGTCGTCCTGCGCTGGCTGGTCCAGCGCGGCGTCGTCGTCATCCCCAAGTCCGTCCGGCCCGAGCGGATGCGCGAGAACATCGACGTCTTCGACTTCGCGCTGACCGACGACGAGATGGCCCGCATCGCGACCCTGGACACCGGCGCCTCGCTGTTCTTCGACCACCGCGACCCCGCCGTCGTCAGCCGGCTCGGCACCCACCGGCTCGGCTGACCGGCGCGGGGAAGGGCACGCTCGTCCCAGGACCGTCGACAACCCGACGGCGGCCGCCGGGGTGGCCGGGAAGCGGAGTCGGCCGTCTCCGCGTGACCCCGGCCGGGCGCCGGCCGGGAGCCTACGATCGGCGCGATGCCTCACCGCTCGCACGCCCAGGCCGCTCTCGGCCAGCAGCTGTACGCCGTGCTCGAGCAGTGCCGGAAGCCCGAGGTGCTGTGGGCCAAGCTCGCCACGGGCCACTACGACTGGCTCGGCGTGCGGCGCAACGGCAAGTACGTGCTGGGCCGGCCGCGGCTGTCCGCCGTCGTCCCGGAGGAGCCCGCTTCCCCACCGGACGACGCCCGGCAGCCGCATCGCATCGAGGCCCTGGGGCCGCTGCAGCGGGTCCCGCGGTGGGAGGCCTACGCCACGGCCGAGGAGGCCCGGGACACCTTCCGCCGTCTCGCGCAGGGGGATCCGATCACCCCGCTGCGGACCTCCGGTGTCTGGCGGGCGCGCCTGGTCCTCGACGGCCGGCCGGTCGAGGAGCGGCTGGTCGTCCGGCCGCTCCCCCGGCTGCTCTGAGCCGGCCGACGACGGTGCCCGCCACCCCGGCGGACAGGGTGGCGGGCACCGTCGTTGCTGAGGCCGTTGCTGAGGCGGTTCAGCCGCCGCGGACGCTGACGGGGGCCTCCCGGGCGACCTCGGTCAGGTCGTGCGTCCGGAAGTCGTCCTCGAGCTCCTCGAGCGAACGACCCCGGGTCTCCGGCGCGAACCTCGTGACGAAGACCAGGGAGCCGACGTTGATCAGGGCGAAGAGCCCGAAGGTCAGGCTGGCACCCAGCGCGGCCACCAGCGGCGGGAACGCGAAGGAGATGGCCGCGTTCACCGTCCACAGCACGAAGACCGCGATGCCCATGGCGAACCCGCGGATCGTCATCGGGAAGATCTCCGACAGCAGCAGCCAGACCAGCGTGCCGATGAAGGTCTGCACGAAGAAGACGACGAGCAGCATCGCGGCCAGGATCAGGTAGCTCCGGAACGACGACTCCGGGAGCAGGAAGGACAGGCCGAGCACGGCGTGCCCGGCCGCGACCCCGGTGAACCCGGTGATCAGGAGCGGCCGGCGGTTGTGCCGGCCGATGAGGACGATCCCCAGGATCGTGCCGATGATGGCGACGACGCCGACGGTGATCGTGAGGATGAGCGACGCGCTCGCCCCCAGGCCGGTCGACTCGAGGATGGTCGGTGCGTAGTAGTTGACCGTGTTGATGCCGGTCGCCTGCTGCACCGTCGCCAGCCCGCACCCCAGCCACAGGATCCGCCGCATCCAGGGGAAGGCCCGCAGGTCGCGCAGGGCCGCTCCCTTGTCCTCGGAGGTGTCCCGCTTGGCGTGCTCGGCGATGACGTTGTACTCCTCGGCCGCCTCGGCCGGGTCCCTGCTCAGGTTGAGCACGCGCCGGGTCTCCTCGTACCGCCCGCGCACGGCGTACCAGCGCGGCGAGTCCGGCAGGAAGAACATCCCGACGAACAGGGCGATCGCGGGGATCGTGGCGATGCCCAGCATCCACCGCCAGACGTTGGCGTCCTCGATGACGGCGTCCAGCGCCGCGTTCATCGCGAAGGCGAGGAACTGGCCGGTCACGATCATCAGCTCGTTGATGGTGACCATGCGGCCGCGGCGGTCGGCCGGTGCCATCTCGGCGAGGTAGAGCGGGCACGTCACCGCCGCGGCACCGACGCCGAAGCCCAGCAGGATCCGCCCCGTGGTCATGACCGCCACGTTCGGCGCCAGCGCGCAGATGAGGGCGCCGAAGAGGAACAGGCCGGCGCAGACGAGCAGGCTGCCCTTGCGGCCGAGCTTGTCGGCCAGCTTGCCGCCGAGCAGGGCGCCGAACGCCGCGCCGGGGAACAGCAGCGAGCTGACGACCACGGCCTCGGTGAAGGTGGTGAGGGCGAGGTCGTCCTTCATGTACAGCAGCGCACCGGAGATGACCCCGGTGTCGTACCCGAACAGCAGACCTCCGAGCGTGGAGATCACCGTCAGCTTGACCAGGAACCGGTTGTGGGCGGGTGATCGCTGCACCGTGCTGGGCGTCCCGGAGGACGAGTGGATCGACATGTGCCGCTCTTTCGGGGAGGAGGCCGTCAGGGCCCCGGGTGGAGGTGGCATGTGGGTGGTCGCGGCTCCCCCTCGGGACGGGGGTGCCGGTCCTGCGGACGCCGGGTCCGCGCGCACGGGTCGGGAGGTCGGGGCGGCACGGGAGCGGGATCCCGGCCGCGCGGCCGACCGCACGGGGCGCGTCGGCGGACCTGGGTCCACGGCCGGGAGGCCGGGGCACCGGCGGGTGCGGAGCGGACCCGTGGGACGCGCGGGGTCAGGGCGCGGGGCGGTGGTCGGCGAGCCGGACGACGCCCTGGGCCGGCGTCCCGGAGGATCGGTACGTGGCTGCCTGGCGCCGGAGCGGACCGACGTCCGTCCGCGGACTCGTGGCGGGTTCGGTGCGCCTGGTCCGCCGGCGCGGCCGCACCGCGGCGTTCCGCGCGCTGCGGATGACCGGGGCGACCGTGGCCGCCTTCCTCGTCGCACAGCTGGCCGGGCTCCACGAGCCCCCGCCGCTGATCGCGGCGCTCACCGCTCTGCTGGTCGTGCAGGCGACGCTCACCAGCACCCTGGTCAACGGTGTCCAGCGGGTGCTCAGCGTGGTGGCGGGTGTGGCCCTGGCGGTGGCCTTCGTCGCCGTCGTCGGCCTCACCTGGTGGAGCCTGGGGGCGCTGGTCGCCGCCGCCATCCTCGTGGGCCAGGTCCTCCGGCTGGGGCCGCACCTGGTGGAGGTGCCGATCAGCGCCATGCTGGTGCTCGGGGTGGGCGCCGTGGGCGCGGGGTCCGTCGGCGGCGACCGGGTCCTCGAGACGCTCATCGGCGCGGCCGTCGGGATGCTCGTCAACGTGCTGTTCCCGCCGGCCGTGCAGACCCGGCACGCGGTCCGGTCGGTCGAGCGGTTCGCCGGCGAGATCGCCGCGCTGCTCGACGACGCCGCGGCCACCCTCGTGGCCGGGCCGGTCACCCCGGAGCAGTCCACACGGTGGCTGCAGGACGCGCGGCGACTCAACCGGCACGTCCCGCGGCTGGACCGGGCGCTCGCCCACGCCGAGGAGAGCCGCCGCCTCAACGTCCGGGCGCTGCGGTCCCCCTGGGGCACCGCCGGGGTGCGCACCGGCCTCGACGCCCTGGAGTACACGTCGGTGTCCGTGCGCACGCTGTTCCGCGCGATCGACGACGCCACCCGTGAGCGGACCGGGGTCCAGGAGGACGCCGACTACGCCGACACCGTCCGGCGCACCACGGCCAGCCTGCTCGCGCGGATGGGGAGCGTGGTCCGAGAGTTCGGCGGGGTCCTGACTGCCGAGCCCGGAGAGGCCCGGCGCACCGGGCAGGCGCGGCTGGCCGCGTCGCTCACGGCCATGGCCAGCGGTAGGGCGCTCGTGGCGGACCTCCTCATCGGCGACCCGCGCAGCAGGACGGGGCTGTGGGAGCTGAACTCCGCACTGCTCACCACCGTCGACCGCATGGTCGACGAGCTCGGTCCCGGGCCGTCGGTGGAGGCCCCGGCAGTCCTCGTCGAGGACCGGGCGCCGAGGTCGGCGCACCGGATGCGCCTGGGCCGCCGTCCGTCCTGACGCCGCGGGGTCGCGGTCGGCGAGGACCGGGGTCCGTGGGTGCACGTCTTCCCTCCTATCGGACGCGAGCGGTACGGGTCCCGGGGGACCCGGGTCAGAGGTCGCCGTCGAGGAACTGGGCCCGGCCGAGTCCGAAGGACCAGTCCGCCCGGGTGTTGCCGACGACGGAGACGACGAGGTCGCCGGGCGCCAGGGCCGTGACCTCGCCCAGCCGCCGGCACAGTCCCGCGTAGAGGGCGCGCTTCTGCTCGTCGGAGCGCCCCTGCTGGACGACCTGGAGCACGACCAGGTCGTCGCTGCGCTCGATGCCCAGCCCGGTGTCCTCGCAGATCAGGTGCCCGGGCCGGTGCTCGGTGATCACCTGGTAGCGGTCCCGGGGTGGAGCGGCGAAGACGTCGAGCAGGACCTCCTGGACCGTGTCGGCCAGCAGTCGGAGCTCCTCGGGACTGCGCCGTCCCTCGACGACGTCGATGCGGACCAAAGGCACGGGGGCCTCCCTCGGCGTGGTGTCGCCGGCGTGACGCCGACCACATGGCCGAGGACTATGTCAGGACATTAGGACTTTGTGAAGAGCCGTGACGGAACGCCCAGGCAGCAGCGGTCCCGGCCACCCGGGCGCCCCGGACAGGGGGGTTGGCGGGCCTGGAGGGGCAGGACGGCGACGAGGGGCTCGGCGCGTCAGCGACCGACGAGCGTCGTCTCGAAGTCGTAGCGGGAGGCGCGGTAGACGTGCCGGCCGTGCTCCACGGGGGCGCCCTTGTCGTCGAACGCCGTGCGCTGCATCGTCAGGAGCGCCGAGCGCGGGCTCTCGTCGAGCAGGCGCGCCTCGTCGGCGCGGGCCAGCCGCGCCCCGATCCGCTGGTGCGCCACACGCAGGTGGACGCCCTGGCTGCGCAGGTACTGGTAGAGCCCGCGCTCGGTGAGCTGGTCGAGCGTCGGCTCGAACCGCCCGGGCAGGTAGTTGGTCAGGATGGCCAGCGGCTCGCCCCGGGTGCGGCGCAGTCGCCGGAGGGCGACGACCTCCTCCCCCGCGGGGACGTCCAGCTCCAGCGCGACGTCGGCGGCCGCCGGGATCCGCTCGAGGGAGAGGACCTCCGTCGACGGCGCCTCGCCGCCGCGCGCGAGGTCGTCGTAGAGGCTGGTCAGCTCGACCGACCGTCGGACGTGGGGCTGGATGACCTGGGTCCCCACACCGCGCTTGCGCACGAGCAGGCCCTTGTCGACGAGCTCCTGGACGGCGCGGCGGACCGTGGGGCGGGACAGACCGTAGTGCTGGGCGAGGAGCAGCTCGTTCTCGAGCTTCGACCCGGCGGGCAGGGTGCCGTCGGCGATGGCCCGCTCCATGGCCTGCGAGAGCTGGAAGTACAGCGGGGTCGGGCTGGAGCGGTCGATGTCGAAGGCCGGCGTGACGGCCACCTGGTCCTCCTCGTCCGGGCCCGGCGCGACGCCGCCCAGCGGCGGCGCCACCGGCATCCTCGCACCCGGCGGCCCGGTCCGGCCTCACCACGTCGGGGCATCAACACGTCCCGACGTGCTGCTGTCCTTATGTCCTGACAAAGTCTTGACGCCGCCGTGTGCCGTGGCGCACAGTCTGCAGGCACCGCAGGACGACGCACAGGGACGGAGCGCACCGTGCAGAACGCACCTGACGTGGTGGCCATGGGCCGCAGCGGGGTCGACCTCTACCCGCTGCAGGTCGGCGTCGGTCTCGAGGACGTCACCACCTTCGGCAAGTTCCTCGGTGGCAGCGCGGCCAACGTCGCCGTGGCCGCCGCGCGGATGGGCCACTCCCCCGCCCTGGTCACCGGGGTGGGCGACGACCCCTTCGGCCGCTTCGTCCGCCGGGCGCTGCGCGACCTGGGGGTCGACGACCGCTTCGTCGTCGTGGACCGCGAGCACCTGACGCCGGTGACGTTCTGCGAGATCTTCCCGCCCGACGACTTCCCCATCTGGTTCTACCGCCGGCCCAGCGCGCCGGACCTGCAGGTCCGGCCCGAGGACCTCGACCTCGACGCCATCCGCGGCGCGCAGCTGTTCTGGGCCACGGTCACCGGGCTGTCCGAGGAGCCCAGCCGCTCGGCGCACCACGCCGCCTGGCAGGCACGCGGCCGGCGCCGGCACACGGTGCTCGACCTCGACTACCGGCCGGTGTTCTGGTCCTCGCCGCAGGAGGCCTCGGCCCAGGTCCGGGCCGCCCTCCCGCACGTCACGGTCGCCGTCGGCAACCGGGAGGAGTGCGAGATCGCCGTCGGGGAGACCGAACCCGACCGGGCCGCCGACGCCCTGCTCGAGGCCGGCGTGGAGCTGGCCGTCGTCAAGCAGGGCCCGCGGGGCGTCCTGGGCAAGACACGCAGCGAACGCGTCGTCGTCCCCCCGACGCCGGTCGACGTGGTCAACGGCCTGGGCGCCGGCGACGCGTTCGGCGGCTCGCTGGTCCACGGCCTGCTCACCGGCCTGCCGCTGGAGCAGGTGCTCCGCAACGCCAACGCGGCCGGGGCGATCGTCGCCTCCCGTCTCGAGTGCTCCACCGCGATGCCGACGGCCGACGAGGTCGAGGCCCACGTCGCCGTCCACCCCGCCCCTCGCCTGGAGGACACCCGTGTCTGACACCGCTCTCGACCTGCCCGACATCGCGACGGGCACGCCGGTGTGCGCCACCTACGCCGAGGTCACCGAGCTGCGCAGCCGGCACCCCGAGGCCATCGCGCAGGCACTGGCCACCCGGCGGCGACGTCCGTCGTTCCTCCCCGAGGACGGCCGCCTGATGCTGGTCGCCGCCGACCACCCGGCGCGCGGCGCGCTGGCCGCGCAGGGCCGGGCGACGGCGATGAACAGTCGCACCGACATGCTCGACCGGCTGCGCACCGCGCTGGCCCGGCCCGGGGTCGACGGCCTGCTGGCCACCGCCGACATCGCCGAGGACCTGCTGCTGCTCGGCGCGCTGGAGGACAAGGTCGTCGTCGCCTCGATGAACCGCGGCGGCCTGGCCGGCTCGGTCTTCGAGATGGACGACCGGATGACCGCCTACGACGTGCAGGGCGTCGTGGAGGCCCGCTTCGACGCCGCCAAGATGCTCAACCGCTTCGACCTCGACGATCCCGGCACCGTGGTGTCGATGGAGGCGGCCGGCCGGGCCGTGACGGACCTCGCCCGCGCCGGGGTGATCGCCATGCTCGAGCCCTTCCTGTCCCGCCGCGCGGACGGCCGGGTGGTCAACGACCTGTCCCCCGACGCGGTCGTCAAGAGCGTGCACATCGCCCAGGGCCTGGGCGCCACCTCGGCCTACACCTGGCTCAAGCTCCCGGTGGTCGACGAGATGGAGCGCGTCATGGACGCGACCACGCTGCCCACCCTGCTGCTCGGCGGCGACCCGTCGCGGCGGCCGGAGGAGACCTACGCGCAGTGGCGCGACGCCCTGACGCTGCCGTCCGTGCGCGGCCTGGTGGTCGGCCGGACGCTGCTCTACCCCCCCGACGACGACGTCACCGCCGCGGTGGACACCGCGGTCTCCCTCGTCCACTAGAGGACCGACCTGCCCGGGAGCAGTCATGACCGCGACCACCCACGCGCTGCACCTGCCCGCCGGCAGCGCCGCCACCGGGGACTACGCCCTCGAGGTCACCCCCGAGTCGGCCGGCTGGGGCTCCTCCGGCCTGCGCGTCCTCGACCTGGCTCCCGGCGGCACGCACGTCCTCGGCACCGGGGAGGACGAGGTCGTCGTCGTCCCGCTGTCCGGCGCCCTGTCGGTCGCCTGCGACGGGGAGGTCCTCGAGCTCACCGGCAGGCCGCACGTCTTCGCGGGCCCCACCGACTTCGCCTACCTGCCGCGGGAGGCCACCGCGGAGCTCTCCAGCGACGCCGGCGGCCGGTTCGCCCTCTGCAGCGCCCGGGCCGGCCGGCGGCTGCCGGTCCGGTACGGCCCCGCAGCCGACGTGCCCGTCGAGCTGCGCGGGACCGGCTCCTGCAGCCGGCAGGTCAACAACTTCGCCACCGCCGGCGTCTTCGAGGCCGACTCGATCATCGCCTGCGAGGTGATCACCCCCGGTGGCAACTGGTCGAGCTATCCGCCGCACAAGCACGACGCGACCTCCGAGGTGGAGAGCGAGCTCGAGGAGATCTACTACTTCGAGGTCGCGCCGGGCCCGCAGGGCCAGCCCGGCCTGGCCTACCACCGGGTCTACGGCACCCCCGAGCGGCCGATCGACGTGCTCGCCGAGGTGCGCGACCGCGACGTCGTCCTGGTCCCCCACGGCTGGCACGGCCCGTCGATCGCCACCCCCGGGCACGACCTCTACTACCTCAACGTCATGGCCGGCCCCGGCCCGGAGCGCGCCTGGCGCATCGTCGACGACCCTGCGCACGCCTGGGTCCGCGACTCCTGGGCGCACGAGGACGTCGACCCGCGCCTGCCCCTGCACGCCCCCGCCCGACTCCCCCAGAACGGAGCGACCCGACCGTGAGCGCGCCGACCCACCCCCCGGTCCGGACCGACACCGTCCGGCTGACCGTCTCCCAGGCCGTCGTCCGCTTCCTGGCCCGGCAGCACACCGAGCGCGACGGCGTCCGGCAGCGGCTGTTCGCCGGCTGCCTGGGCATCTTCGGTCACGGCAACGTGGCCGGCCTCGGCCAGGCACTGCTGCAGGCCGAGATCGACGAGCCCGGCGCACTGCCCTACGTGCTCGGCCGCAACGAGCAGGCCATGGTGCACACCGCCGTGGCCTACGCCCGGGCGAAGGACCGGCTGCAGACCTGGGCGCTGTCCACCAGCGTCGGGCCCGGCTCGACCAACATGCTGACCGGTGCCGCGCTCGCGACGATCAACCGGCTGCCGGTGCTGCTGCTGCCGGCGGACACCTTCGCCACCCGGGCGGCCGGGTCGCTGCTGCAGGAGCTGGAACTGCCCGCGTCCGGCGACGTGACCGTCAACGACGCCTTCCGCCCGGTGTCGCGGTACTTCGACCGCATCTGGCGGCCTGAGCAGCTGCCCGGTGCCCTGCTGTCCGCGATGCGGGTGCTCACCGACCCGGCCGAGACCGGCGCGGTCACGCTGTGCTTCCCGCAGGACGTGCAGGCCGAGGCCTTCGACTGGCCGGTCGAGCTGTTCGCCGAGCGCACCTGGCACGTGGGCCGCCCGCTGCCCGAACCGGCCGCGCTGGCCCGCGCGGTGGAGGTCATCCGCTCGGCCCGCCGGCCGCTCGTCGTCGCCGGCGGGGGCGTCATCTACGCGCACGCCACCGAGGCCCTCGACGCGTTCGCCACCGCCACCGGCATCCCGGTCGCGCAGACCCAGGCCGGCAAGGGCGCGCTGCCCTTCGACCACCCGCGGTCGGTGGGCGCCATCGGCTCCACCGGGACGACGGCGGCCAACGCCCTGGCCCGCGACGCCGACGTCGTCATCGGCATCGGCACCCGCTACCAGGACTTCACCACCGCCTCCCGCACCGCGTTCAGCGACCCGGCCGTGCGCTTCGTCAACGTCAACGTGGCCTCGCCCGACGTGGTGAAGCACGCCGGCGTCGCGGTGCAGGCCGACGCCCGCGAGGCGCTCACCGCGCTCACCGCGGCGCTGGCCGGCTGGTCGGCCGACGACGCACACCTGTCGCGCACCGCCGAGCTCGCCGCGGCGTGGGAGGCGACCGTCGAGGCCGCCTACCACCCGGAGGTGCCCAGCGCGGGCGAGGGCGGCCGGCTCACCCAGAACGAGGTCATCGGCCTGGTCAACGAGGTCTCGGCACCCCGGGACGTCGTCGTCTGCGCGGCCGGGTCGATGCCCGGGGACCTGCACAAGATGTGGCGGGTCCGCGATCCGAAGGGCTACCACGTCGAGTACGGCTACTCGTGCATGGGCTACGAGATCCCCGGCGGCCTGGGCATCGCGATGGCCGATCCCGACCGCGACGTCTTCGTCATGATCGGCGACGGCTCCTACCTGATGATGCCGACCGAGCTGGTCACCGCCGTCCAGGAGAACGTCAAGATCATCGTCGTCCTGGTGCAGAACCACGGCTTCGCCTCGATCGGTGCGCTGTCGGAGCAGCTGGGCTCCCAGCGGTTCGGCACCCGCTACCGGTCCCGCGCGGGCAACGGCCGCCTCGAGGGGGACGTGCTCCCGGTCGACCTCGCCGCCAACGCCGCCAGCCTCGGCGTCGACGTCCTCACCGCCCAGGACGGCCCGGGCCTGGAGGCGGCGCTGCGCAAGGCCAAGGCCAGTGACCGCACCACCGTCGTCCACGTCGAGACCGATCCGCTCGTCGACGCCCCCTCCAGCGAGTCCTGGTGGGACGTGCCGGTCAGCGAGGTGTCCACCCTCCCGAGCACCCAGGACGCCCGCGTGGTCTACGAGCAGTGGAAGGCGCGCCAGCACCCCTACCTGACCCCGTCCGAGCGCGGCAGCGCGCGGTCCTGAGCACCGTCCCCGAGGAGAGGAAGACATGAGCGTGCAGCAGTCGACCGGCCCGCAGTCGACCGGTACGGCCCGCATCCGGGTCGGGTCGGCCCCCGACTCGTGGGGCGTGTGGTTCCCCGACGACCCCGAGCAGGTCCCCTGGCAGCGCTTCCTCGACGAGGTCAGCGCCGCCGGCTACGAGTGGATCGAGCTGGGTCCCCACGGCTACCTGCCCACCGACCCCGCCCGGCTGGGCGACGAGCTGGCCGCCCGCGGGCTGCGCGTCTCGGCGGGGACGGTGTTCGAGCACCTGCACCGCCCCGACTCGTGGGACGACGTGTGGCGGCAGGTCGGGGACGTCGCCACGCTCACCGCCGCGATGGGCGGCACCCACGTGGTGGTCATCCCCGACGTCTGGCGCGACCACAAGACCGGCGAGGCCATCGAGCCCCGCGACCTGCCGGAGGAGGGGTGGACGCGCCTGGCCTCCGGGATGGACCGGCTCGGCCGGGCCGTGCAGGAGGAGTACGGCCTCGACATCGCCTTCCACCCGCACGCCGACAGCCACGTCGGCCGCCAGCACGAGATCGAGCGCTTCCTCGCCGAGACCGACCCGCGCTACGTCCCGCTGTGCCTCGACACCGGGCACGTCAGCTACTACGGCGGCGACAACCTCGACCTCATCCGCCGCTTCCCCGAGCGGATCGGCTACCTGCACCTCAAGCAGGTCGACCCGGCCGTGATCGAGCGGGTGCACGCCGAGGACATCCCCTTCCCGCAGGCCGTGCAGCTCGGCGCCATGATCGAGCCGCCCGCCGGCGTGCCGGACCTGCCGCCGCTGCTGGCGGAGGTCGAGCGGCTCGGACTCGACGTGTTCGCCATCGTCGAGCACGACCTCTACCCCTGCCCGCCCGACGTGCCCCTCCCCATCGCCCAGCGCACCCACCGGCTCATCGGCTCCTGCGGGCTGCGCTCCCTCGAGATCGGCCGTCCCCGCACGACCGTCGCGGAGGGACGGGCATGACCGCCACCGATGCACCGCCCCTCGTCCCGGCGGCCGAGCCGGGCACCGCGGACCTGCGCGTCGCCGTCCTCGGCGTCGGGCTGATGGGCGCCGACCACGTCGCCCGGCTGCACCGCCGGGTCTCCGGCGCCCGCGTGGCCGCCGTCAGCGACGCGGCCACCGACCGGGCCGACCAGGTCGCCGCCGAGGTCCCCGGGTGCCGCGTGGTCCCCGACCCGCTGGCCGCCGTCGCCGACCCCGAGATCGACGCGGTCGTCGTCGCCAGCCCGGGCCGGTTCCACGAGGAGCAGGTGCTCGCCTGCATCGATCGCGGCATCCCGGTGCTCTGCGAGAAGCCGCTGACCCTGGAGGCCGCGAGCTCGCTGGCCGTCGTCCGCGCCGAGGACGCGTATGCCGCCCGTACCGGGGGGCGGCTGGTCCAGGTGGGGTTCATGCGCCGCTTCGACCCCGAGTACGCCCAGCTGCGGGAGTTGATCGCCTCCGGCGGGATCGGCGAGCCGCTGGTCGTGCACTGCGCGCACCGCAACCCCGCGGTGCCGCCGGGCGTCACGACCGAGTCGGTGGTCAACGACTCCGTGGTCCACGAGGTCGACGTCGCGCGGTTCCTCCTCGGCGAGGAGATCGCGGCGGTCACCGTCCTGCGGCCCCGGTCGACGCGCCACGCGGCCGAGGAGCTGTCGGACCCGCTGCTGGTCCTCCTCGAGACGACCGGCGGCCGGGTGGTCGACGTCGAGGTCTTCGTGAGCACCGGCCTGGCCTACGAGGTGCGCACCGAGGTCGTCGGCGAGGACGGCAGCGCGATGATCGGGATCCCCCAGGGGCTGGTCCGGCAGTCCGCCGGCCCGGGCGGCGCCGTCCGCGGCACCACCGTTCCCGCGGGCTTCCGCGAGCGCTTCGCCACGGCCTACGACCTGGAGCTGCAGCGCTGGGTGGACGCGGCCCGCCGCGGCACCGTCGACGGCCCCGGCGCCTGGGACGGCTACGCCGCCCAGGCCGTGTGCGCCGCCGGCGTGGAGGCCCTGCTGTGCGGCCGTCGCACCGAGGTCCGGATGGAGCAGCGGTGAGGATCGCCCTGGACCCGCAGATGCTGCGGACGACCCCGCTGCTGGAACTGCCCGACGTCGTCGCCGCGATGGGCTACGAGTGGATCGAGCTCTCCCCGCGGGAGGACTTCATCCCCTTCTTCAAGCACCCCCGGGTCGACACCGCCACCGTCCGCGCGTTCAAGTCCCGGCTGGCCGACGCCGGCGTCGGGGTCACCTCGCTGCTGCCCGTCATGCGCTGGTCGGGGCCCGGCGAGGTGGAGCGGCAGGCGGCGGTCCGGTACTGGCGGCGCGCCATCGAGATCTGCGCCGAACTGGGCGTGGACACGATGAACAGCGAGTTCAACGGCCGCCCGGAGGCACCCGAGCTGGCCGAGGCCATGTTCTGGCGGTCCATGGACGAGCTGCTGCCGGTCTTCGAGCGCGAGGGCATCAGGCTGGCCCTCGAGCCGCACCCGGACGACTTCATCGAGCTCGGCTCCCCCGCGGTCGACATGGTCCGCGGCATCGACTCCCCGAACGTGTCGTTCCTGTACTGCCTGCCGCACACGTTCCACCAGGGCGACGACGCGCCGGGCATCATCGCCCACGCCGGCGACCTGCTCACCCACGTGCACGTCGCCGACTCGATGGACCACACCGCCTCCGACGGCCTGCGCTACATCACCAACCCGCCCGGCAACCCCGTCCGCGTCCACCAGCACGCGGAGATCGGCCGCGGGGACGTCGACTTCGACGAGGCGTTCACCGCCCTGGCCGGGATCGGCTTCGACGGCGTCCTGACCACCTGCGTCTTCGGCTGGGACGACGAGGCCCGCGAGTCGGGCACCCGGATGCTCGCCGCCATCCGCGAGCTGGTCACCAAGCACTTCCCCCACGGCACCCCGACCTGAGAGGCACCTCCCATGGCCCAGCACATCCCGCACTGGATCGACGGCGACCGCCGCGACGGCACCAGCGGCCGCACCGCCGAGGTCACCGACTCCGCGACCGGGGAGGTCGTCGGCGAGGTCGCACTCGCGTCGGTCGAGGAGGTCGACGCCGCCGTCGCCGCCGCCACCGCCGCCTTCCCGCGCTGGCGGGACACCTCGCTGGCCAAGCGCACCGCCGTGCTGTTCCGCTTCCGCGAGCTGCTCAACGCCCGCAAGCCCGAGCTCGCCGCGATCATCACCGCCGAGCACGGCAAGGTCCTCGACGACGCGCTCGGCGAGGTGTCCCGCGGCCAGGAGGTCGTCGAGTACGCGTGCGGCGTGCCCTCGCTGGTCCGCGGCGGGTTCACCGAGAACGCCTCGACCAACGTCGACGTGTTCTCCATCCGCCAGCCGCTGGGCCCGGTGGCCGTGATCAGCCCGTTCAACTTCCCGGCCATGGTCCCGATGTGGTTCTTCCCCATCGCGATCGCCACCGGCAACACCGTCGTCCTCAAGCCCAGCGAGCAGGACCCCTCCGCCGCGCTCTGGATGGCCGAGCTGTGGAAGGAGGCCGGTCTGCCCGACGGCGTCTTCAACGTCGCCCAGGGCGACAAGGTCGCCGTCGACCGGCTGCTCGAGCACCCCGACGTCAAGGCCGTCTCCTTCGTGGGGTCCACGGCCATCGCCCGCTACGTCTACGAGACCGGCACCCGCCACGGTAAGCGCGTGCAGGCCCTCGGCGGCGCCAAGAACCACATGGTCGTGCTCCCCGACGCCGACCTCGACCTCGCCGCGGACCAGGCGGTCAACTCCGGCTTCGGCTCGGCCGGCGAGCGGTGCATGGCCATCAGCGCGGTGCTCGCGGTGGGCGGCGTCGGCGACGACCTGGTCGCCCGCATCGCCGAGCGCACCCGGACGCTGCGCACCGGCGACGGCCGCAAGGGCTGCGACATGGGCCCGCTCATCAGCCGGAAGCACCGCGACCGGGTCGAGTCCTACGTCGAGGCCGGCGAGCAGGAGGGCGCGAAGGTCGTCGTCGACGGCCGGCAGGTGCAGCCCGACGGCGCCGAGGACGGCTTCTGGCTCGGCCCGACGCTCGTCGACCACGTCGAGCCGCACATGAGCGTCTACACCGACGAGATCTTCGGTCCGGTCCTGTCGGTGCTCCGGGTGGACACCTACGACGACGCCGTCGGGCTGATCAACCGCAACGAGTACGGCAACGGGACCGCCATCTTCACCAACGACGGCGGCGCCGCGCGGCGCTTCCAGCACGAGGTGGAGGTCGGGATGATCGGCATCAACGTGCCGATCCCGGTCCCGATGGCCTACTACTCCTTCGGCGGCTGGAAGAACAGCCTCTTCGGCGACTCCCACGCCCACGGCGCCGAGGGCGTGCACTTCTACACCCGCGGCAAGGTGGTCACCTCCCGCTGGCTGGACCCCAGCCACGGCGGCCTGAACCTCGGCTTCCCGCAGAACGCCTGACACCGACCGGCGCCGGCGGGACCCGTCTCCGCCGGCGCCGGTCGTCCTCCCGCACTCCGACTCGCACACCAGGGACAGGGACACGGACATGACCGGACCGTCGTTCGACCCCAGCCGCTTCGCGGGCAGGGTCGCCTTCATCAGCGGGGTCGCCCGCGGGCAGGGCCGGCAGTTCGCCGTCGACCTGGCCAAGGAGGGCGCCGACGTCATCGGCTTCGACATCTGCGAGGACATCCCGGGCGCCAGCACGGCGATGGCCACCGAGGCCGACCTCGAGGAGACCCGGGCCCTGGTCGAGGCCACCGGACGGCGGATGGTGGCCGAACGGGCCGACGTGCGGGACTACGCCGCGGTCGAGGCCGTGCTGGCCAAGGGTCTGGCGGAGTTCGGCCGGGTCGACGTCGTGGTGGCCAACGCCGGCATCTGCTGCGGCGCCGGGCCGTTCTGGGAGATCAGCCTCCAGCAGTGGAAGGACACCGTCGAGACCGACCTCACCGGGGTGTGGCACACGGTCCGCGCGGCCACCCCGGCCCTGATCGAGGGTGGTCGCGGCGGGGCGATCATCATGATCACCTCGGCGGGTGCCACGAAGGGCTTCCAGAACATCACCCACTACGTGGCGGCCAAGACCGCGCTGGTCGGCATGCTCAAGCCGATGGCCGCCGAGCTCGGCCCGCACTTCATCCGCGTCAACGCCTTGTCCCCGACCAACGTCAACACGGCGATCTACATGACCGAGACCAACAAGCGGCTGTTCCTGCCGGACAACCCCGCCCCGACCGACGAGGAGTACGAGATGGCCTCCCGGCCGCAGCACGTGATCCCCATCGGCTGGATGGAGACGAGGGACACGTCGGCCGCGCTGCGCTTCCTCGCCTCGGACGACGCGCGCTACGTCACCGGTCTGGAGATGCGCGTCGACGCCGGCGTCGTGCTGCGCTGACGACCTGGTCGGGACAGACCTCGACGTGGACGTGCGGCCACCGGCCGCAGTAGCAGGTGGGGATGGCTCCGACCCTGAGCCGCGGCTCCCCGCGTCGCGGCCGGAGGCCCGTCACGTCCACTCGCATCCGGGGAGTTGCAGGACGACGTCGGGATCCCCGGGCCAGCCACGGCGACGCACTCGCCGAGGGCCGGTCAGACGATGCGCAGATCGACGTGCACGTCCTCGCGGGCGGCGTGGGTCATGGCGACGACCAGCTCGATGGTCATCTCTTCGATGTCCTCGACGCTGCCGGCCGCAGTCGCACCGACACCCGGCACGTCGATCACCCAGTGGTCACCCTCGCTGATGGCGGTCGCGGTGAAGTCGGCCATCCGTCCTCCCGGTCACCGTCAGCGGCGGGTGCTGCCGAGCTGTCGTGTCAGCCGACTGTCGACCCCCCACGTCCGTCTTGGCAAGCAGGCACCACACTGCGGGCGAGCGGGCCCACCCCGGCGGCACAGTCGTCAGGCCCGGGTGCGGGCCGCCGATGGTGGTCACAGCGGTGGTCGGGAAACAGTCAGGGGCCGTTCCGGATCTCTCCGGAACGGCCCCTTCCGTGCTCTGTCGGGCTGACAGGATGTGAACCTGCGACCCCTTGACCCCCAGTCACGTTCGAGGGGTTCGGTGTGGTTCGCCCGCATCCCGTTCGTGCAGGTGAGCGCGCTGCACTAGTCGTCCGCGTCCGCCCTGGTTCGCCACGGCTCGGCCCGCGTTGCTGTACCGGTCGCTGTAAAGCTCTCCCGCGCTCGGGCGCGTCACATGGTCGCCAGGTCGTGCACTCGGAGGCTCGGAACAAGTGGGCTCCACCAGGGACAGCGACGATCCCGAGCCCTCGCCGTCCCCCGATCCCCCCACAAGAACCACATGCACACGACAGGCACCTCCCATCCGCGGGGCGGAGAGACGGTCACCTGATCCGATGGCACCGGCCACCCCGTCACGTGGGTCGCCACCTGCTGCGGTGCCCTACCGGCCGTCGTGGTGACACGGCGCCCGTCGAGATCCGGACGGTCGCTGCCGCTCAGCCGCTCCCCTCCCCCGGCACCCCAGGTGCGACGTCGATGGTGGCCCGGTAGCCGAACCACGCCCGTCCCCGGCCGTCGGCCACCGGATGTGGCCCAGTCACCTGCAGGGTCGACCAGGCCGGCAGCACCGCCGGCCCCTCGGCCGCGAGCACCTCCTGGCGCAACTGTGCGCGCAGCCCGGCGGTGGCCCGCATGAGGTGCTCGAAGGGCAGCGCGCTCGACGCCGAGTGCAGGGCCACGCCCCATGCTGGCCTGCTGACCACGCCTCTGGCACGGGCCGGTCACGTCTCGCCACTCCGGCGGGTCGTCGGCGTGGCGGTGCGGGTCGGTCGGTTACACCGACGCCGCGACCGTCTCCATCCGCCTGCTCGACGAACGCCGCTTCGACCCCCTGCGCAGCGTCCTCGTCGAGAACGACGGACGGTGGTGGCCCGGTGAGCAGAGCGCTTGGCGGCTGTGCGACGACGGCTTCGGCTGGCGGGCCGCGGTGACGTGGCGGCAGTTGCACGACTACGGCTGGGGCCGGCACCTCACCAGCGTCCCGCCGGGGAAGGTCCGCCTCCCGGGCGAGTCACTCCGCCGGGACTGAGCCGCAGCGATTGCGCCGCACGCGCCTCCCGAGCCGCCGGTGACTGCTGGTGTCCTGCCCACCTGCCGCGGTCGCCCAGGCGTCCGTGACCGTGCCGACTCAGGACACCGCCCCCCGACCCGTCGTTCGACGGCGCGGCGGAGGTGTCGACGGTGTCCGGCTCCGTTCTCGGCGATTGCCGGGGCTCAGGGACGGACCACCGACTGGGTGTCCGCAGCCTTGCTGCGCTCGGCTCGGGTGAGCCGCTTGGCCCTCGCCGCGACCGCGGGTGCAGCCAAGCTGATCGCTCCCCGGATGGCGCGCGGCAGCCGCGGGATCCGGTCGTAGTCGATGCCGCCCCAGGGCGGTTGCGGGTCGTAGTCGATGGCCCGTTGCACCCGGCGGGCGGTGGCCTCGTCGGTCAGCCGGGCGGCGAGGTGCAGGGCCATGTCGATGCCGGCGGAGACTCCGGCGGACATGAGCAGGTTGCCGTCCTCGACCCATCGGCGTTGGTGGTACGTGGCCCCCAGGTCCTCGAGGATCCCGGAGTAGAACCAGTTGGTCGTCGCGTCCCGCCCCTCCAAGAGGCCAACGGCGCCGAGGATCAGCGAACCGGTGCACACCGACGTGACCAAGTCCGCGGACGCAGCTGTGGCCCGCACGTAGTCGCGGACCCGCGGGTCGCTCATCGCTCGGATGGTGGGCAACGCACCACCGGGCACGAGCACGATCGCCGGGTGCGGGACCTCCTCGAACGTCCGGTCCGGGACCACCGCCACGCCGACGTCGGTGGGCACCGGCTCGCGGCGGGCCCACACGGTCACGCAGCGGTAGCCCGGCGCGAACCGCTGCAGCATGGTCAGCACCTGCAGTGGGCCGACCACGTCCAGCACGGTCAGCCCCGGGTAGAGCACGAGGGCGATGAGCCGCTCGTCGCTTGCCGCAGGAGCGGCGATTGGCGCGCTGCCGGGATCCCGCAGCGTGCGGGCGAGGGCGGCGTCGGCGGGGTCCGGGTCCACCCGGCCGAACGGCGGCTGAGGGTCGTACTCCGCGGACAGCTGCCCGAACCGGGCGATGGCCTTGCTGCGTAGCCGGGCCAGCAGGGGCAGCGCCATGTCGATGCCGGCCGTGCCACCGGCGGCGGTGTGCAGCCGGCCGTCGGCTCGCCACCGCTGGTCGGCGGGAATCACGCCGAGCTCCTCCAGCGGCTCGCGGAAGGCCCAGTGGATCGCCGACCGCTGGCCCCGCAGCAGGTCGGCGGCGGCCAGTACCAGCGCTCCATTGCCGGTGGCGCCGACGACCTGCGCCTCGGCGGTGGCCGAGCGGACGTAGGACAGCAGCGCTCCGTCCTCCGCCGCGGCCAGGGTGGCCGCGCCGCCGCCGGGCACGATCACCGCCCACGGGTTCGGCATCTCGGCGAATGTGGCGGCCGGCTGCAGCCCGAGCGGCGTGTCGGTGGCCAACGGCTCGGCGCGCTCGCCGACCACGACGGTGCGGTACCGCGTGCCCCCGATGCCGGGGGTCTTCAGCACGGTGAGCGGGCCGATCAGGTCCAGCGGGGTCACGCCGGGGTAGACCGGGAAGGCGAGGACCTTCTCGCTGGCGGGCATGGCGGTCTCCTTCCGGTGCTGCGTGGTCACTTCCGGACCTGGTGCGGGGCCACCTGCGCGTCGGGCGCACCGCGCGGCCCGGGCACTCGGCCGCTGTTGATCACGGCGGCCGTTCGGCCCACCTGCGCAGCGACGTGGGCGGCGTCGTCGGCGACGAAGCCCAGCAGCGCCGAGCCGCGGGTGTGCTGCCACGGCAGGCCGAGGAAGTACAGCCCCGGGACGTCGCTGATCCCGCGGGCGTGGACGACACGGCCGTCGCGCAGCACACCGGGGACGTCGATCCAGGAGTGGTCGGGCCGGTAGCCGGTCGCCCAGACCACGACGCCCACCTCGCGGCTGGTGCCGTCGGCGAACCGCACGGTGCGGCCGGCGGCCTCGACCAGCCGCGGCCGGAACCGGACGCCGGTCCGCTGCAGGCCGCGGCGGCTGCTGCCGATGAGAGTCTCCTGGCTCCGCATCCGGCGGCCGAGCCGGGAGTTCGCGGTGACCCGCATCAGGCCCAGCCGGGTCAGCCACCAGAACAGGTCGCGGCCGAGCAGCCGCTGCGGCAGCGCCGGGTAGGCCGCACCGACCGACAGCTCCACCGGCCGGGCCGCGGCCAGCTCCGCGGCGATCTGGAAGCCGGAGTTGCCGCCGCCGACGACCAGCGCAGGCCCCGCGGGCAGGGCATCGGGGCTGCGGTAGGCGGCGCTGTGCAGCTGGGTGACCGAGTCGTCCAGCCCGGCGGCCAGCGGCGGCACGAACGGCGTCTGGAACGGCCCGGTGGCCACGATGACCTGCCGGGCGGTGTACGTCCGGTCGGCGGTGCTGAGCCGGAACCCGCCGTCGGTGCGCTGCAGCCCGGTGACCCGTGCGCCCAGCTCCACCGGCAGATCGAGGGCGGCGGCGTAGCCGCGCAGGTACTCAGCGACCGCCTCCTTGCCCGGGTAGGTGCCGGCCGGGGCCGGGAACGGCAGGCCGGGCAGCGCGTCGTGCTCGGCCGGGGTGAACAGCCGCAACGACTCCCACCGCGTGCGCCAGGTGTGCCCGAGTTCTGCTGCCGCCTCCAGGACCAGGAACCGCAGCCCCTGCCGGCGCAGGTGCCAGGCGGCGGCCAGGCCGGCCTGCCCGCCGCCCACCACGACGACGTCGAACGGCTCGACCGGGGCGCTCACGACGTCGCCGCCCGGTCCACGGTGAAGCTGAACATCATCCCGGAGTGCATGTGCTCGGCGATGTGACAGTGCGCCATCCACAGGCCCGGGTTCGTGACGTCGAGCAGGATGTCGACGGTTTGCCCGGTCCGGATGAGCACGGTGTCCTTCCACACCAAGTTGGGCTCGGGCATCCCGTCGCGGGCCAGCACAAGGAAGCGGCCGGCGCCGTGGATGTGGAACGGGTGGTGCATCGGGTGGTCGGAGTCCATCTCGTTGACCAGCCGGATCTTGACGCGCTGCCCGACGGTGAACCGCCAGTCGACGGGCAGCCCGTCGCGGCCGGTGGTGCGGTCGAGCAGCTTCCACCGCATCGTCTCGGTGGTCGTGGTCCGGTTCATCTCGGCCATCTCGTCCTCCCACTCGATCCCGTCGGCGGTGGCGGGACCGTGGTGGTGGGCGTGCCCGTGCGCGGCGTCGCGGTCGCTCGCTGACACCTCCTGGGCGGCGGAACCGTGGCCCATGTCGTGGCTCATGTCGTGGCCCATGCCGGGGTCCATGCCGTCGCCGTCGTGGGCCATGTCGTGGCCCATGCCGTGGCCGTCGTGGGTCATGTCATGGTTGGCGGCGCCGGCCGGGCCGGTGGCCATCAGCTTCATGCCGCACGTCGGGCAGCGCCCGGGCTGATCACTGACCACCTCCGGGTGCATCGGGCAGGCGTACGTCACCGCAGGTGCTGTGGCCATGAGCTTCATGCCGCACGTCGGGCAGCGCCCGGGCTGATCACTGACCACCTCCGGGTGCATCGGGCAGGCGTAGGTCACCGGTCCGGCCGCCGCGGTCGCGTTCGGGTCGTCCATCTCCGCGACGATGCCGAGGACCTTGTCCGGCGGCGCGGCCAGCCACGTCTCCATCTGTTCCCGCTCGGCGGCCAGCTCCGGTGCGGTGCGCAGCGTCTCGAACTGCTCGGCGAGCGGCGGCTCTGCAACGTCTGCGGTGACGGTGATCGCCGCCAACCGGTAGGTCCGGTTCGGGGTGCGGTGCTCGAGGGCGTACTCACCCGCCCGGTCGAACAGCACGTCGACGACCGCCCGCTCCGACGGGGCCTGCACCACGTCGTCGACGAACTGCTCGTGCTCCACCCGGCCGCTGTCCCCGCCGATGAGCTTCATCCGGGCGCCGGGCACGCTAGCCCGGAAGACGCGGCTGTTGGCGGTGTTGGTCAGCCACAGCCGGACGACCTCGCCGGTCCTCGCGGTGAACGCCGGGTCGGTCTCGCCGCCGGTGAGCATCAGGTTGCCGTAGCGGCCCATCGCCGCGTAGTTGGTCTCGGTGCGGCTGAACGGGGCGATGACGCCGTCCTCGAGAGCAGGTCGTCGAGGGTCAGCACCAGGTCGCGGTGCGCCGGTGGCCAGTAGTCCGGCTCGGCCGGCTCGACCAGGATGCTGCCGTAGAGGCCCAGCTCCTGGGTGACGTCCTCGCGGATGTGCGGGTGGTACCAGTACAGGCCCGGGTCTGGGAACTGGATGCGGTAGGTGAACTCCCCGCCCGGCGGGATCGGCGCCTGGGTCTCGTGCGGCACCCCGTCGTAGCGGTTCTCCAGGCGCAGCCCGTGCCAGTGCACGGTGGTGTCCAGGTCGGTGTCGTTGCTGACGTGCACGACGACCTCCGAGCCCTGCCGCACCTTCAGCGTGGGGCCGGGGATGGAGCCGTTGTAGCCGAGCATCCGCACCGTGGTGTCGCCCAGCCGCTTGGCGACCGGGCCGGGCTCCACGTGCAGCTCCTCGCCGTCGGCGAGCTCGAGCACCTCGGGCCTGGTGGCCTCGGGCAGGTCAGTGATGTCGTTGGAGAAGAACGTGGTGTCCACGGTGACCTCCTGGTCAGGTTGCTGAGACAGCTGTCGGTCCTGTGGGGGCGTCGTCCATCCGCAGTCGACTCCCTCCCCCGCCACCGGGCGGTTTGGATCTCGCGTGGGCGTGGCCGCGTTGCTCGACCCGGTGGTCTCACCGGGTGCTCACGACAGGAACGGGACGCCGGCCACGATCGCGACGGCGATGAGCGCGGCGGCGACGAAGTCGACGGCGGCACAGAACGGCGGCCACCAGCGGGTGCCGGACACGAAGCCGGTGCGGTGCTGCCACATGTCCTTGACGCCGTGGCCGGCCAGGCCGGCGACGATCAGCCACGCCGGACCGCTGACCGCGGCCGCGGCGACGACCACGAAGGTCGCCGCGACGACCATCTCCACGGCGAGGACGTGCCGGCGCCCATCGGCGACGGCGAAGCCGATGTAGACCGCGGCGATCACGGCGAGCCCGAGGGCGTAGACGGTCGCGGAGTCCACCCAGAAGAAGGCCAACGGCGAGGCGGCCTGCAACACGCCGACGACGACGCCCCACGCCACCGGTGAGCGCAGGCTGCCGCGCTCGGAACTGGCCGGGACGGCGGTGGTGCTGATCATCAGGACCTCCGGCTGGGGCGGTAGTGGGTCTCGGGGCTGTGGCCGAGGGTCGGGGTGGACCGGACCTCCTCGGACCGGTGATGTCGCCGGGTTTGCGCACCAGATGGCCCTGTTCGGGTGGTGCCGGGAGGCGGGGGGAAGTCGGTGGCCGGGGCGGCGGTGTAGTCGGCGGCGGTGTAGCCGGCGGCGGTGATGGCCGTGGTGATCGCGCCGGGATCGGCTGAGCCGGTCACCTGCACGGTGCCGGTGGCCAGGTCGGCCCGGAGGGTCTCCACGCCCGGGACGTCGCTGATGACGGCGCTGATCGCCCGGACGTCCGCCCGCGCGGTCATCGCGGGCACCTGGACCGTGATCATGGCGTCTCCCTCGGCGGGTGGGCTGCCCTCACCGTGGCCGGGGGCGCTGTCCGGGCGCTGTCGATCCGCTGACCGGGAGGTCGATCCGCAGGCCTGGGCTCGTTGTGTGCGTGCCCGGTGCGGTCGACAATCGGCGCCGCGACCAGACGGACTCGTTCCGGGGAGGGACGCCGCATGGAGATCCGCGTCCTCGGGCCGGTCGGGCTGGCCGTCGACGGTCGGGTCCGATCCATGCCCGGCGGTGGCGAGCGGGAGCTGCTCGCGCTGCTGGCGCTGTCGGCCGGTCGGGTGGTCCCCGTCACCACTCTGGTCGACGCGCTGTGGGGCGAGGCGCTGCCGGCGAATCCGGGCAACGCACTGCAGGTGCGTGTCTCCAAGCTGCGCCGCGCGCTGACCACGGCCGGCGCGCCGAGCGAGCTCGTGGTGACCCGCCCGCCCGGCTACCTGCTCGACGTCGACCGCGACCGCGTCGACGCGCTGCGGTTCACCGACCTGGTGACCGCCGCCCGCGCAGAGGCCGCCGCCGACCCCGGGGTCGCGGCCCGGCGATACCGGGAGGCACTGGCGGCCTGGCGCGGCCCGGCGCTCGCCGAGTTCGCCGGCGCGACGTGGGCTGGGCCGGAGGCCGTCCGGTTGAGCGAGCTGCAGTTGGCCGCCCGGGAAGAGCTGATCGACCTGGAGCTGGCCGCCGGCCGGCACACCGAGGTGCTCGGCGAGCTCGAGCAACTCACCGCCGCGCACCCGCTGCGCGAGCGGCTGCACGGCCGGCTGATGCTCGCCCTCTACCGGGCCGGCCGGCAGGCCGACGCGCTTGCGGCCTACCAGCGTGCCCGCGCCGTGCTCGACGCCGAACTCGGCCTGGAACCGAGCGCGGAGCTGCGTGGCCTGCAGGAGGCGATCCTGCAGCAGCGGCCGGACCTCGCGGCGCCCGCGCGGGCCGCGATCGCGCCCGCCCCGGACGCGAGCGCGGCGCCGGCCCGGCCCCGGCTGCCGGCGCGGCTGACCTCGTTCCTCGGCCGCGGGGCCGACCTGCAGCGGGTGGACGAGCTGCTGCGGACCGCCCGGCTGGTCACCGTCACCGGACCCGGTGGCGTGGGCAAGACCAGTCTCGCCCTGGAGGCCGCCCGGGCCGCCACCGCGCGCTTCGGCGACGGTGTCGCCTTCGTCCGGCTGGCCGGCGTCACCGACCCGGCACAGGTGTCCTCGGCCGTGCTGGCTGGGCTGGGGATCCGGGACGTGGCCACGGCGACTGCGGAGGACCAGCTGCTCGGCCACCTGCGGGCCCGCAGCGTGCTGCTGGTGCTGGACAACTGCGAGCACCTGGCCGACGTCTGCGCGCTGCTCGCCGAGACCCTGCTGGAGTGCTGCCCCGACGTGCGGCTGCTGGCCACCAGCCGCGAGCCGCTGGCCGCCCGCGGCGAGGTGCAGTACGCCATCGACCCGCTGCCCGTGCCGCCGGAGGCCGCCGACGCGGCCGCGCTGGCCGGCAGCGCCGCCGCCGCACTCTTCCTCGACCGGGCCCGCGCCGCCCGGCCCGACTTCGCCGTGCGCGACCAGGCGGACGCCGCGGCCGTCACCGACGTCTGCCGTCATCTGGACGGGATGCCCCTGGCCCTCGAGCTGGCCGCCGCCCGGGTGGCGGCGCTGCCGGTGGGCGAGCTCGCCGCCCGGATGGGTGACCGCTTCACGCTGCTCACCACCGGTCCCCGTACCGCGGAGGCCCGGCAGCGCACGCTGCGGGCCACCGTCGACTGGAGCTTTCAGCTGCTCACCGACTCAGAACGCGTCCTGCTGCGGCGGCTGTCGGTGTTCCGCGGCAGCTGGACCCTGCAGGCGATGCAGGCCGTCGCCGCGGAGGAGCCGCTGGACCCGCCGGCGGCCGTGGACCTGCTCGGCCGGCTGGTCGACCGGTCGCTGGTCGTGCTCGACCGCGCCCGGGATGACCGGGCCGGTGGGCCGCGCTACCAGCTGCTGGAGACGATCCGGCAGTACGCCGCCGAGCGGCTGGCCGAGGCCGGCGAGACCGACGCGGTCGCCCGGGCGCACGTCGGCTACCTCACCGCCCTGGCCGAGCGGGCAGAGGTGGAGCTGCGCGGCGACGGGCAAGCACGCTGGCTGCCGCGGCTGGCCGCCGAGCGCGACGACATCGACGCCGCACTCGCCTGGTGCACCGCGCACACGGACACCGAACCGGACGCCGGGCTGCGACTGGTCGCGCCGTTGGGCTGGTACTGGTACTTCGCGACCCATCCCGACGGCGGCCGGCGGGTCGCCGCCGTGCTCGACGCCGCGCTCGGCGGCTCACCGGAGGCGCGGGCGCGGGCGCTGCAGGCGCTGGCCGTCGCCGCCCGCCCCGGCGCGTGCATCGTGCACCCCGACCCCGCGTGCGCCGCCGCCGCCAGGCAGAGCCGGGTCCTGTTCGCCGAGCTCGGCGACGCGTCTCGCGCCGCGCTGTCGGACACCCTGCTCGCCGTCGAGGCCATCGGCAGCGACGACCCGGCCGCGGCCTTCACCGTCCTGGCCGCGGCCGAGCGGGAGTTCACCCGGGACGGCGACGCCTGGTGCGCGGCGCTGGCCGACTTCGTCCGGCTGGAGCTGCACGCCGGCACCGGTGACCTGGACGCGGCCACCGCGGTCGGTCACCGGGCGCTGCTGGCTTTCCGGGCGCTGGGCGACCAGTGGGGCGTGTCGGCCATCCAGTTCCACCTCGGCATGGCGCTGCACCGCGCCGGCCGGCTGGCGGAGGCCCTGGAGATGTACGAGGGGGCGCTGGCCAGCGTGCGCGGCGTCGGCCCGGCGAACACCGTCCAGTACGCCCTGGCCGGCGCCGGGCACGTCACCCTGCTGCTCGGCGACGCCGAGCGGGCCGCCGCACTGTTCGCCGAGTCCCACGCGGTCGCCCGCCAACTCGGCGCCCACGGCAACCCGCGGGCCGCGGTCGGCGAGGGACTGCTGGCCCGCGAGCGCGGCGACCCTGCCGCTGCCCGGGAGCGCCTCGCCTTCGCGCAGCTGCTGCTGACCGGCCTGACCGAACCGGAGTGGACCGCCACGGCCCTGGTCGCCCTCGCTCACGTCGCCGAGGCCGACGGCGACCTGGACAGCGCCGAGTTCTCCCACCGCCGGGCGTGGCAGACCGCGCCCGGGCACGCCGCCGCGCTGGAGGGGCTGGCCTGCGTGGCCGCCGCGCGCGACGACGCCGAGGCCGGGGCCCGGCTGCTCGGCGCGGCCGCGGCCTGGCGGCGGCGTCGGCACCGGCCCGCCGGTCGGCTCGAGCGGGCCGATGCCGGCCGGGCCGAGCAGAGGGCCCGCGCGGCCCTGGGCGACGAGGGGTTCGACGCGGCGTACCGGGCGGGCCACGCCGAGCCCGATGCCGTCCTCGACGACGCCGACCGCGTGCCCGCGCGGCGCTGACCAGCGCTCCGACGACGGGCGGTGAACAGGCCCGGGTCGCAGATCTCGATCACCACTGCTCCAGGACGTCGGGTGCGGTCAGGCCGCGGAGCCGGGCATCGAGACGGTGGCCTGCGTGGGCCGGCGGTGGGACGCACCGAGCCGGGCGCGGGTTCCCGTGATGGCGACCAGGCCGATCACGGCGAGGGCCAGCAGGTGCATGAGCGAAGCGAACGGCTGGTCGGGGTAGAGCCGGGCGAAGAACCCGGCGCCGAAGCCGCTGCCCCCGGCGACGCCGTTGCCGGCCGCGTGCAGCAGGCCGACGAGGAGCAGGCTGCCGGTGCGGTTGTAGGCGAACCCCATCAGCGCCCGGATCGGGATGTTGACCACGATCAGGAACGCCATCAACGCCACCGCCATCGGCAGGGGGCTGCCGACCACCAGGGCCACGTGCTGCAGCGCGAACAGCGGGGCGGTCAGCGCCGCGGCGCGCATCGGGGTGGTGCGGACCTGCAGCCGGGCCTGGACGAAGCCCATCCAGGCCACCTCCTCGGCCCAGTTGTTCGGCACCAGGGACACCACCGTCTGCATCAGCAGCCCGAACACCAGCGCCGACACCAGCGCCCCGGTGCTCAGGGCTGCGGTCGGTGCGCCGAAGAACGCGAGCGCCAGACCGGTGGCCAGGGCGGGCATCCCGGCCAGGGCGAGGGCGTACCAGCGCGCCGAGACCCACACCTCGACCGCCCGGCGCCACAACTGACGCAACCCGGCCGGCCCGTCGACGACCCGGGTGATCACGACGGCCGGCAGCAGCAGCCCGATCAGGGTGCTGGCGACGACGAACACCTGCGCCGGCAGCTCGACGCCGTGGCCGCGCGCGACGAGCGGGGCGAACACCAGCGCCTGACCGACGGTGAAGAACCACACCAGGAACGCGGTCAGCGGCCGGCGGCGGACGAAGCGGGCCACGGCGTTGCCACCAAGCCCGGCCGGCGCCGGACTCGGGTGGGACCGGTCGTACGTGGTCGTGTTCATGACGGCTCCTTCACGGCGAGGACTCCGGCTCCCGACGCTGTCCGGAACCGGTGGTGCGGCGCCGGGAACGCTGCTGGAGCCCGCTGTCGCGGCGCTGTCGATGCGCTGACCACGGCAGACAGCCGTGGCCGGTAGCCGTGGAAGGGATTCCACGGCTACCGGCCACCCACGGGGCGACCTCGGCCGGCGACTGCGGCCCCGTCAGTCCGGCGGGAGGTCCGTGCCCGTGCGCACGGCCCGGACGACGTCGTCGACGGCGTGCGCCGACTGCTGCGCGCCGGAGGCCTCGTCGAGCAGGCCGACATGGGTGGCGGCCGCCTGGCGGTGGCTGCTGTTCGTGGACAGCGCGGCCATCCGGTTCTGTGCCTCCGCCCAGGCGGCATCGGCGTGCGGCCCGGCGGCGGTGAGGACCACCAGCGGCATGCCGCCGAGGGTGGACAGCTCCTGCGCCTGGCTGAGCAGCGCCGGCATGGTGGCGGTCTCGTCCACGGTGTTGCGCCAGCCGCGGGGGCTGGCGGCGAACGCCTCGTACTGGCTCGCCGCCGGCTCGGGCAGGGCCGACCAGAAGGACGTCGGGAGCAGGCGCCCGACGCCGAGGCGGGCGAGGCTGGGCACCAGGGCGACCGGGCCGGGCGGGCCCGCGTGGGACGTGCCGGCGGCGGTCCGGTAGGGGCTGGTGGTGTCGAGCAGGACCATCCCGGCGACCTGCTCCGGATAGCGGTCGGCGTAGACCATCGCGTGGTCGCCTCCGATGGAGTGCCCGACCAGCACGTACGGACCCCGCTCGCCGGCGGCGTCCAGCAGGGCGTGCAGATCGGTGGCGGCAGCCACCCCGTCCTGCGGGCCGGGCGCGTCCTCGCTCCAGCCCTGCCCGGCGCGGTCGTAGGCACAGACGCGGGCGGTATCGGCGACGGCCGGGGCAATCCGCGCCCAACTGGCGGAGAAACCACCCAATCCGCTCAACAACACGACGGTCGGGCCGCCGGAGCCGGTGCAGTCCAGGTGCAGCCGGTGGCCGCCGACGTCGTAGAGCCGGCCGGGCATCGCGGAGCTGTGCTGATCGGAGGCCAGGCCGATGGTCTCGACCGCACCGCCGACGGCCGCGGCGGCCGTCACCGCCACGACGGGGTACAGCAGCCAGCGGCCGCGGCCGGCGGCCAGGCAGCGGCGCACCCGGATCCCCATCCACACGGCGAGCGCCAGCAGCAGCGGCGGCCACACCCAACCCGCGGCGGTCAGAGCTGGGTCGTCCGGAGCCGTCACCAGCAGCCCCACACCGGTGACTCCCAGCGCGGCGGCCGGAACCCAGGCCCACCGCTGCGGCTGCGTGGTCATCCGGGTCGACAGGAGAGCCAGCATCGCCCAGCCGGCCGCGAAACCGACCAGCGCCGACCCGGTGATCACGGCCTCGGATCCGCTGCCGAACACCAGCAGAGGAAGGACGACGGCGAGCACCGTCCCGATGAGCAGCGATCCGACGATGACCCGGCGGATGGGGCCGGTGCGTGGCCGCGGGTCGGTGGCGGACGGCCCGCCAGCGGCGGTCGGGGGTCGGGGGGTGGGATGCGTGGCGGTGGCCATGACGGTGCCTCTTCCGGGAGGAGTGTGGTGGGAGCAGGTGTTCAGCCTGTTGGCGACGCCGGGTCATCACCCCGGTGGACCCACCGGGATCGCACGCTCGGTGGGATCGACGGCAGTCCTCGGCCGCGCGCGGCCGGCGCAATCGCGGCGCAGCGGCGGGTCAGCCGCGGAACGGTGCGAGCCTGATGGCGAGATCGAAGGCGCCGTAGCGGCGCAGGAACCGCACTCGCCCGCGGGGCACACGGGCGGCCTCGGTGCGGCAGGCGGCGCTGAACTCGCCCTTGAACCCCAGCCGGGGATGCTGTTCCACCACCGCGGCGAGCAGGTCCGGGGGCAGCCGCCAGGAGCGCACGCCGACGACGTCGACACCCGCGCCGGCGGCCAGCAGGTAGGCCACGGGGCCACGCGCCAGCGGGACGTTCGGGCTGATGTGCAGCGTGATCGCGGTGCGCATCGTCTCGGTGGCGACCGAGGACAGGCCGACGTCCTCGGCGACATCCCGCGCGATGCGTGCACTGCTGCGGGTGAAGTCGACGTCCTGATCGCTGGTGGGCAGGCCGGTGTCGTGCAGCAGCGCCGCAGCGAACAGCAGCCCCGCGTCGACGGTGAGCCCCTCCAGCGCGCCGAGGGCGGCACCGAAGGCGTAGGTCCGGTAAGAGTGGTTGAGCAGCGCGGGACTGAGTCGGCGCTCCGCCTGCTCGACGGCGGCCCGGGTCAGCGCCGACGTCGGCGGAACCAGCATTGAGGGTGCGACCCGGGCGCGGCGGCCGGAGTTCAGCCCGACCAGCATCGACAGGCGACCGGCCGCGTTGACCGCGTGGGTCCGGGCCACGGGACCCAGCAGCGAACGGCGTTCGGCACCCGACAGCTGACCACCGGTGCGGTCTACCCAGCCGCGGGTCCCGAGGTCTGCGACAGCGGGGTCGCCGCGCCGGGCCGGCGTCGGACCCGGGTGGGACCGGTCGTACGTGGTGGCGTCCATGACGGCTCCGTCGCGGCGAGGGCCCCGGCTCAGACGGCTGTCGGACCCGGTGGTGCGGCACCGGGAACGCTGCTGCACTCCGCTGTCGCGGCGCTGTCGAAGCGCTGACCAGGGCAGCACGCGCCGGCCGGTAGCCGCGAGACGGATCTCGCCGTCACCGGCCACCGCAGGGCGATCTCGGCAGGGGCCGGGGCGGCACCAGTGGCCGGCGGTGGACACGGCCGTTGCGGCACTTGATGCGGTGGTGACCATCGTGCGGCTCTCCTGGTCGGGTGAGGTGGACGTGTGCGGATGAGCGTCGGCGGCCGCCGAGCGGCTCGACCCGGTCATCTCGCCAGGTCTGCTCGGAGCGAGAAGGGCGAGCCAGCCATGATCGCGACGGCGAGGAGGCCGACGGCGCCGCAGAACGGCGGCCACCGGCGGGTGCCGGTCACGAGATCGGTGCGGTGCTGCCCCAGGTCCTTGATGCCGTGGCCGGCCAGCCCGGCGACGATCAGCCCGTGGAGACGGCCGTCGCGGCCGCCTTGGTGGTCGTCGCCGGGGCCGCGGTGGTCGTGGCACTCCTGAGGGGCAGTGGAGCTCGGCTGAGCACGGATCAGAGGTCGCCGCGCAGGCCTCGGACCGATGGCCGTCGCCGGGTTCTGGCAGCCCCGTAGCGGCCGCTGAGCGCTGCGGCCGCGCCCTCGACGGCGCAGGTTGCAGCGGGCTCAGGGGCGGAGGGTGAAGCCGGCCTTCTCGACGGCAGCGGCGATGTCCGCGCGGTCGACCGGCCGGGAAGCGGTGACCGTGACGGTGCCGCTGGCCGGGTCGACGGTGATCGACGCGACGCCGGCGAGGTCGGCGATCGCCGCTGTGAGCGCGCGCCGGCGCTGAGCACCGGTCATACCGGGGACGGAGAAGGTGGTCGAGCCGATGAAGGTGCGCGGCGTGCCGGAGAACATGAGCACTCCCGGGACAGCTGGGTGGTGCACCCGTCGATGAGCAGACTCGTCACACCGGGAACCGCTCCCACCACGCGAACCGCCGGGTTCACCGCCAGGTTCGCCGCGGGATCGAATCCCCGGAGCCTCGCCCGCGAGATCGGTACCGTCCGCGTCGTGCTGGTCGGGCGGGACGCCGAGCGCGCCGAGATCGCCGCGCTGCTCGATGCCGCCCGCGCGGGAACCGGGGGCGCCCTCCTGGTGCGCGGCGTGGCCGGGTCGGGCAAGTCGGCCCTGCTCGCCGACGCCGTCGTCGCGGCGGCGGGGTCCGCACAGTCAGGGTTTCGGGTGCTGCGGACGTCCGGCGTCGAGTCGGAGTCGCCGCTGGCCTTTGCCGCGCTGCAGCGGCTGCTGTGGCCGCTGCGTGGCAAGATCGGCGCCCTGCCGGTGCCGCAACGGGCGGCGCTGCGGGCGGCGCTCGGTGAGGCCGAGGGCGATGGCGACCGGTTCCTGACCTTCCTCGGCACGCTGAGCCTGTTCGCCGACGCCGCCGAGGAGGCTCCCGTGCTCGCCGTCGTCGACGACGCGCACTGGCTCGACGACGCCTCCGCAGCGGCGCTGCTGTTCTGCGCCCGCCGGCTGCAGGCCGAACGGGTGGTCCTGCTGTTCGCCGCTCGCGACGGCGAGGCGCACGCCTTCGACGCGCCCGACCTGCCCGGCCTCGTCCTCACCGGCGTGACCGGGGAGGCGGCCGCCGCGCTGCTGGCCGCCCGCGCTGGCCGCGCGGTCGACCCGGCGGTCCGCGACCAGCTGGTCGCCGCCACCGCAGGCAATCCGCTCGCGCTCGGCGAGCTCGCCGACGCCCTCACCGGCGACCAGCTGGTCGGCCGGCTGCCGCTGCCGGCGCAGCTGCCCCTTACCGGCGGGGTCGAGCGCGGGTTCCTCGACCGTTACCGGCGACTCGGCGGGCCGGCGCAGCGGCTGCTGCTGCTCGCCGCGGCCGACGACACCGGCAGGTTGACCGTCGTCCGAGACGCCGCCGACCGCCTCGAGGCTGGCGACGACGCGCTGGACGAGGTCGAGCGGGCCGGGCTGCTCCGAGCCGACGGGGACGCGGTCACCCTGTTCCACCCGTTGGTGCGCTCCGCGGTCTACCAGGCGGCGAGCAGCACGCAACGGCGGGCCGTGCACCGCGCGCTGGCCGACGCGCTGGCCACCGACCCGGACCGCCGAGCGTGGCACCTGGCCGCGGCCGCCGACCGCCCCGACGAGCAGGTCGTGGCCGCGCTCGACGACGTCGCCGCGCGCGCCTCGGGTCGCGGTGGCCACGAGGCCGCCGGCGCCGCCTGGGCCCGCGCCGCGGAACTGACCGCCGCCGGGCCGGCCCGCGCCCGCCGGCTGTACCTGGCCGCAGCCTCGGCCTGGCAGGGCGCACACCCGTCCCGAGCGGCGGCGCTCGCGGCCGCCGCCGCGGCCGAGGCGACCGAGCCGCTGCTGCGCGCCCAGCTGCTGGCACTGCAGGGCCAGATCGCCTGGAACACCGGGTCGCTGAACGACGGCTACGACCTCGTCGTACAGGCCGCGCAGGCCGCCGGCGACATCGACCCGGCGCTGACGCAGCAGCTCGCGGTGATCGCCGCGGCCCTGGCCGTGTACGGCGCCCGCTCACCCCACGCGGTGGACCCGGCCGAGCTGGTGGCCGCCCCCGCACCGGACGCCCCGCCCCGGGTGCGGGCCGCGGCGGCCCTGCTGCGCGGATTCACGGCCGCGGCCCGCCGGGACTGGGCATCCGCGGCGGACTCCTTCCGCGACGCGTTCGCGCTGACCGACACCGACGTCCGGGATGACCACGTGCAGCGCAACCTCGTCATCGCCGCCCTGGTCATCGGCGACGACGAGCGCGGGCTGCGGCTGCAGGAGCAGCTGCTGACCGCCGCCCGCCGCGCCGGAGCGCTCGCCACCGTCGAGTACGCACTGACCCGCGGCGTGCAGATCCTGATCGCCGTCGGTGCCTGGGCGCACGCGGCCGGCGCGGCGACCGAGGCGGTGCCGCTGGCGGCCAGCACCGGCCACCCCGGGATGGTCGCGCTCCCGACCGCGCAGCTCGCCCTGCTGGCGGCCCGGCGCGGCGACGACGATGCCGAGCGTCTCATCGACGAGGCAGCCGGCATCCGGGCAGGGCACGCCGGCGGGGTCACCGACGTCGTCGTGGTCGACCTGCTGCACTGGGCGCGGGGCCTGCGCGCTGCCCGCCAGCCGGCGACGGCCCTGCACTACCTGACGCAGATCACCGAGTCCGGGGTGAGCCGGCTGGCGGCGATCGACCGTCTGGAGACGGCCGTCCAGGTCGGCCGGGACGACCTCGCCCGCGCGTGGCTGGCGGAGCTGGCGGAGTTCGCCTCCGGCACCGGCGCTCCCGCCGAAGTGGCCGTCGTCGAGCACGGCCGCGCCCTGCTGGCCGACGGTCCCGCGACCGGGGAGCACTTCCGGCGTGCCCTCGCCGCACACGTCGACTCGCCGCGCCGGCCCGATCGGGCGCGCACCGAGCTGGCCTACGGCCAGTACCTGCGCCGCGCTCGCCGCCGCGTCGACGCCCGCGAGCACCTGCGCGCGGCCCTGGCGTTGTTCGAGGAGCTCGGCGCCACGACGTGGGCCGACCGCGCCGCCGCCGAGCTGCGCGCCTCCGGAGAGACCGCCCGCCGCCGCGACGTGTCCACCGCCACCGATCTGACCCCACAGGAACGCCAGGTCGCCACCCTGGTCCGGCAGGGGCTGTCGAACCGGGACGTCGCCGCGCAGCTGTTCATCAGCCCCCGCACCGTCGACTTCCACCTGCGCGGCTGCTTCGCAAAGCTCGGCATCACCTCTCGGGTCGAACTCGCCGCTCATCCGATCGACACCTAGCCAAGCGGTCCCGGCGATGCGGTGGTCCGCCTGCAGGTGATGGCTCCCCGTTGCACCGTGGCCCACCAGCACGGCACCGGATCGGTACCCGCTCATCGGCGTAGGACCTCCGCCGTCCAAGGCCCTGGAGCACCCCGCCGTCGAGCGGGCCACGCAGGGCGCTCACATGTTGCTCGAGGACGCCGCGTTCGACCCGTCTCTCCGGCAGGTTTGACGGAGCCCCATGCCGTCGTGGGCGGCCTGGAGGGAGTCCCGTCCGGCAAGCGGCCCCGGCGACCCGCTGCACAGCACAAGTAGTGGCCGCACCTGCCGACGAAGGAGATGCGCAAGATCAAGAGGGACACGCACCTGTGAAAGGGTGACGTTGAAGGAGCGCGTCGGGGCGTCGGGGCGTCGCCCGGGATTCGCGCTGGTCAGGTGGGTAAAGCACGCGGCCCTAGCGATGGAGTGCCTGTAGCAGAACCGCTGACGAGTTCAGGCGAAGGACGCATTACCGCCATCTCGGTCGACAGCTGACGATGAGGTCGAAAGGGCTCGGATCTCGGCGTGGTTTCCGAAAGGGCCTCTGCCGAGGAACGGACCCACGCGCTCACAGCAGCAACCAAGTGGCACCCGAAGACCCCCAGTCACACGAGGCGTGTTCGAGTGAGTACACCGAAGTTCGTCATCGCAGCTTTGACGGCATATTCATCTGCGCCGCCTGGGGCCGCAGACCGACTGGTACCGCAACCTGCTGGCAAGCCCCCGCGACGAGGGTGCAGCTGGGCGGGACGACGTTCACGCCACAGCAACGGTTCCCACCCACAAGGAGGCGATCGACGTCGCACCCGGCTTCCGGCGTGACCACCCGCACCGGCTCCGCCCGTTCAGCCGCGTCCTCCACCGGGGCGACCTGCGCGACGACGGCACAGTGCGCGAGTTCGTCCGCACCCATCCCTTCGTCGCTTCCGGCCAGCGGAGCGGGCGGCGGCCCCACAGGCGGGGGACGCGTCACAGCAGCAGCGAGGTCGGTGACGGCCGGCCTCCGACGCACGGCACTAATCGTGACCCGGTGTGTCCCCAGTGCCGGTGGGCCCCGGCGGCCCGGTATCGGCACGCAAGGCCGACACGACCTGTTCGATCCGGGTGTGGGTGACCCGCCAGCGGCGCTCGTTGTCGTGCACCAGTTGCGCGGACTCGCAGCAGAGATCGGCCGCCCGGGAGACGACCTCCGCGGCGGAGTACAGCCGCTGTGGCGCCACACGCGCGCCGCCCAGGTCGGCACGCAGCCCAGCCGGAGTGAAGTCGACCCGGTCGAGCATGTCGGCGGCGCGACCCAGGACGGTCGCGATCAGCGACTGGAGGTGAGCGGCGAGCCAGTCGTTGGCGATGATCCGGTGCCGCTCCCCCATCACGTCGGCCAGACCGTCGACCTCCAGCAGCGTGGCGGCCACGTTCCACGACGCCTGCATCGCCGTCGCCAGCCAGTCGCCACCGCCGGCGAAGCCCTCGGCATCGGCCTTCAGCTCAGCGATCATCGCGGTGAGCTCGATCGGGCGCCCCTCACCCTCGAGGAAGAGCACGCCATCGAGCGCCGTCGCCGCCTCGCTGTTGAGGTCCTCGGCACCGGCGTAGGGGCTCGGCGCGGGGTGCATGGACGGCTCGGCGGTGGGACACCGGTCGGCCAGTGCGAGCAGGGCGCGGGCGTGCCGTTGGAGCCGCACCGCCGTCTCCAGCGGAGACGCGGCGTAGAACCGCTCGTGCTCCCTGTGGAACCGGGACAGGTTCAGGGCCGCTTCCAGCAGCGCGTCCGGTCCCGCCGGGCCGGCACTCACCGGCGTCCTCCTGTCGGCGTACGGGCCGGTCGGTGCGCCGGCCCGCCCCTGACCGCCGGCCCCCGCCGCAGCCCGGCCAACAGCACGGCGGCGGCCCCGGTGATCACGGCGGCGATGTAGGGCTCCTGCGGATCGAACGCCGTCGCACCGGGGATGCGGGCCGCCGACTGGAAGGCGAGAGCCAGCACGTAGTCCACCTGGACGACGGCGCTGGCGACGAGCAGCACGGCCCCGAGCACGTACCCCCACGGCCGCCGCCGCCAGAGCAGCACGGATGCGGTGGCGTAGCCCGGCACGAGCGTGCTCAGGTCCATGGCGTAGCCCAGGTGACCGATCGGGGCGGGCTGGAGCAGCAGCCCCTCCTCCGGTGCGGCACCGGTGACCGCGAACCGCAGCGAGAACCAGGTCCACATCCCGCCCAGTGACGCGGCGAGCAGCCCCAGGACGGCGCTCACCGCGCGCACCGGCGTCCGCGGCCGGATCCGCTCGGCGATGGACGCCACGTCGAGGGACCGCAGCAGCAGCGCCAGCGCCACGGCCGCCAGCACGAACAGCGCCACGTGGGCGAGGAACAGCGCGTTGAACGCCGCACCGAAGACGTAGTACGCATACATGTAGACGACGTAGGCGAGCATCCCCGCCCACAGCAGCTCGGCCCGGAGCGACCCCTGCCGGGCGCGCACCAGCGCGCCGGCCAACAGGGGCGTGGCGACTGTCAGGGATCCCAGGTCGTAGGCGCGGAAGGTCGCCGCGTTGGCGGGTGCATCGCGGTACAGCCCCCGCCAGGCCAGCCCGACCGCCGAGGCTGCCGGCATCAGCCCGGCGACCGCGACGGAGAGGCGCCGCGCGGCCACCTGCGTCGTCCCCGTGCCGAGCGTCGTCGTCCTGCCACCGTCCGTCAGGTCCGGGTGCGGTCCGGTCCCCGCGACGGGGTCGTCCGGGCGGCGGCGGATCCGTCGGACTGCGTCGGCCACGCGGGCCACGGAGGTGCGCACCGCACGACGCATCGACGCGGCGCCTTCCACCGCCGCGGACCGCAGTCGTGCGAGCCGGACGCTCGGCAGGAAACGTGGCCGGAAGGAGACCGTCGACGAGGTCATGGGAACACCGCCTCTCCCCGAGCAGCCTGGAGTGCGGGGCCGGGGCGGCCCAGGGCTGGTGGTCATCCGCGGCAGGGTCGGACGACTCCTCGTCCGGGACCCACGGCCCTGCAGCGCGACCAGTGGCTCGATCGAGGCTGAAGGCGACGGCGGCCGACAGGAGGCGACATGAGGGTGCCCGTTGCGCGGGAGATCGCCCCGGGCGTCCACCTGCTGCGCATGGGCCGGGGCGCCCTCGCCTCGAATGCCTACCTGGTCCGCTCCGAACCGGGCTGGGTGCTGATCGACTGCGCATGGGCCGGCAGCGCCACGGCGATCAGGAGCGCTGCGGAGTCGCTGTTCGGGCCGGACACCCGCCCGGCGGCGATCCTGCTCACCCACATTCACCCCGACCACTCGGGCTCGGCCGGCGACCTCGGCCGCTCGTGGCAGGTGCCGGTGTACGTGCACGCCGCCGAGCTGCCGATGGCGCGGGGCGAGTACCTGCCCGGGTACGGCATGCCGCTGGACCGGTGGCTCGTCGTCCCGCTCATGCGCCTGCTCCCCCGGTCGACGCGACGGCGGATCACCGCAGCCGGCGACATCACCGACGTCGCCCGCGCCCTGGACCCGACGGCCGGCGTGCCGGGACTGCCGGGTTGGCAGGTCGTGCCCATGCCCGGGCACACCCCCGGCTCGGTCGCGTACCTGCGCGCCGACGACGGCGTCCTCGTCTCCGGAGACGCCGTCCTGACCGTGGACCTCAACTCGCTCTCGGGCGTGCTGCTCGGCCGGCAGGGACTCGCCGGCCCGCCGTGGTACACCACCTGGAACCGGCAGGCGGCCCAGCGCTCCATCTCCGCCCTGGCCGAGCTGGAAACCCGGGTCATCGCCCCCGGGCACGGCGATCCGCTCGCCCACGGGACAGCCGAGGCACTGCACGCCCTCGCGCGCGCCGGCACTGGCCGCGGCGGACGGCGGACTGTCGACCGTCTCCTGGTGCCCCTGGGCGACCCCGGCGCCGCCCGGTACAGGCCGCCGCCCCGGCTGTACGCACGTCTGCAGTGGCTGGGGTTCGCCCTCACGCGACTGGGGCTCAGCCCTCGCTACGTGGTCACTCTCGAGGTGCCGGGACGCCGAAGCGGTGTGATCAGGCGGACCAGCGTCGTGCTGGCCGAACACGACGGCGCCGGCTACCTGGTCTCCCTCACCGGGGAGTCCGAGTGGGTCCGCAACGTACGAGCCGCCGGAGGCCGGGTCGTGCTGGGCCGCCGTGGGCAGCGACGGGCGGCCACGCTGGTCGAGGTGGCGCCCCAGGACCGGGCACCGGTGATCCGGTCCTGGCTGCTGCGGGCGCGGCGGCGCCCCGGCACCGCCGCCGTCAGTCGTGAGGCACGAGCGAACTTCGGCGTCGGCTCGGACCTCGACCTCGCCGAGATCGCCGCGACGGCTGACCGGTTCCCCGTCTTCCGCGTCGTGCCGGCAGGGACGCCGAGCTGACCAGCCGGCCTCCCCGTGCAGTTCCCGCGCGTACGCTCGGCCGCCAAGAACACCGCCACTCCGCATGGGACCGCGATCCTGCGGTAGCCGCCCGGCCGTCTGCGCCGGCGACGCTGGTTCGGGCGGTCCCTGACCTTCGCCCCCTCTGTGCGGGTACTTCGCCGGTGGGGTCCCGCGCCACGGCTCCGTAGCGTCGCCGGTGTCAGAGCCCCTGCATGCGAGGTGGTGAGCTCGTGATCCGCGCCCTGGTCGTCTACGAGTCCGTGTTCGGCGACGGCCGCGCGATCGCTCACGCGATCGCCGAGGGACTGTCGTCCTCGATCTCCGCTGACGTCGTCGCCGCGGCCGAGGCCCCGTCCGAGATCGGTCCGGACGTGGGGTTGCTCGTGGTCGGCGGCCCCAACCACGCGTTCGGCATGCCCCGGCCGTCCACCCGTGAAGGCGCGGCGAAGCAGTACGGCGCCGACATCCCCGACACCGGCGCCGGACTGCACGAGTGGCTGGGGACCGTGCGGATGCCGGCCGACGGGCTCGTGGCGGCCGCGTTCGACACCCGCGGCAGTGGCCACAGAATGCTGGCCAAGATGGACCACGCCTCCCGGACCGAGGAGAAGCTCCTCACCCGTCTCGGGGCACGCGTCGTCGCGCCGGCCGAGCACTTCTTCGTCGTCGACACGAAGGGTCCGCTCGTCGACGGCGAGGAGGACCGGGCGCGCGCCTGGGGTCGGACCCTCGCCGAGCTCGTCGCCTCCCGACCGCTGACACCCTGAGCGAGAACGCCCATCGGTGGCCTCCACACCCGCAAGGTGCCCGACCACCGAGAGCTCGCTGAGGGCCCCGTGACCGCGAGCCCGGACGATCCCCGATGAGGTCCTCCGCCGCGCGACGACGGGCAACGCTCGCCGCGCCGGCTGCCGTTCCGCTGACCATGACGGCGGTCTTCGCGCGGCTGGGCCGACGGCTGTCACCGCGGGTCGCCTACGCAGCCGGCTTCGCCGTCTACTGGGCCTGCTGGTGCGCCGCCTTCCCGCTGTGGGTGCTCGGACCGCAGGGGGTGCGCCGGGCACTCCGCAGCGGCCGCCTGCCGGGTCCGGTCGACGTCGCGCTGTTGGCGTTCCCGGTGGCCGGCGCGGTCGGCGCGGAGCTGCTGCCGCACCGCCGCCTGGTCGACCTACGAGTCGCTGCGGTCATGCTCGGCACCGCCGCGGTCAACGCCGTCGGCGAGGAACTGCTGTGGCGCGGCACCTTCCTCGACCAGTTCCGCGGCGACCTGCTCCGTGGGGCGCTGTGGCCGCTGACCGGCTTCACCGTCTGGCACCTGGCCCCGCAGCTCGTCCTGCCGTCTTCCCGCGGGCGCGCCGGGTTCCTGCTCGGCGCGGCCGTCGTGGGGGGAGCCAGCCGCGGGCCGGCGAAGGCCCGCTCCATCGGGAACTGCTGGTCGAACAGCATGCCCAGCAGCAGTGCGAGCGGGTCGCGGCCGAGCAGCTCGTCAGCCGCCGGGCTCCTGGACGATGCGGAGCTGCGGCATCCGGGCAGTGTGCCCGCACGTGGGCGGCCTGGGTGTGATCCGAAGGCCGCCGGTCGCGAGGCCATCCAGACCCGTGTTCTGCTGGTCAGCAGCGGTCATGCCTGAATGCGGGCGCGTCGCGGATCGACGTGACCCCCTCCGCGGCGGCCATGTCGCCGTCGACGGGATCGTCAGGCCGGAGATCGTCGGGTTCAGGCCGAGTCCGTGTGCTGAACCTCGTCGACGAGGTCCCCGGCGATCTCGCGCAGCTTCCGGTTGGTGTCCTGGGACTGCGCGGACAGCATGTCGAAGGCGGCGTCGGCCGTGATCCGGTGCCGGCCCATCAGGATGCCCTTCGCCTGGTCGATGACGGCCCGGGACTGCAGCGCGCGCTGCAGGTTGGCCGCCAGGGTGGCGGTGCTGGCGTAGACGCCGGCGTTCGCGACGGCGACCGCCGCGTAGCTGGCGAAGGCCGTGGCGAGTTCCTGCGTCGCGGCGTCGAAAGAGCCGTCGGCGGTGCCGTAGATGTTCAGCGCGCCGATCGTCTGGCGGGCCACCGGCAGCCCGATCGACATGGTGTGGGTGATCCCGCGCCGGGCGGCGACCCGGCTGAAATCGGGATAGGTCGGATCCGCGGCGGTGTCCTCGATGGTGACGGTGGCGCCGGAGAGCGCGGCGTCCATGCACGGGCCGAACCCGGCCTCGTACTGGCGCTCGTCCAGCTGAGCGGACAGTGCCCCTGTGAAGGCCACGCTGGTGACGTGCCCGTCGTCCATCAGGGTGACCGAGACATCGGCGGCGCCGGTGATCGTCTGTTTGGCCAGCTCGGCCACCCGGCCGAGGGTCTCGGACAGCTGCTGCTCACTGAGCATGATCTTGCTCAGCTCGGCGAAGGCGACCCGTGGGTCCAGCGGTGGATCGGATCCGCCGGTGTGGGCGGTGGACATGGTGGGCTCCCGCTGCGGGGAGGGCTGCGGGGTCCGACCTCGCGACAGTCCTGGAAGACGGCGCCGTCGGCCGATCACGAGCGAAGGGCCGCGACGAGAACCGGGAAGGGGCTGCTGCGCCCGCCCGGAGCCGGTCGTCGGGAACGGCGCCAACTCACCGAATGCGTGGGACCGACTGGTCGGCTTCGACGCTACTCGCCGATGCGGTGCCCGGGGCGGACCGCGACGTCCACGCCCGCCGCCCGCAGCAGCCGGTCGAGGGCGGCCGCAGCCCCGATGCGGCCGCGGGCCGCCAGGACGGGGATAGTGGACTCTGCCGCTTCGCCTCTGGCAGCGGAGGCGCGGTCGAGGGCCGGGGCCGAGCAGAAGCCAGGGACGGCCCTCCCGCCGGCGGGCTCAGTGCCGGATGGACCGCACCGACAGCCCTCGACGCAGGCACCGTTCCGAAGGAGCCACGGTGCCCGCCTCAGCCGCACCCGCCTGCGGGCTCACCCTCGTGGCCTGGCGGATGGCGGACCTGACATCACCCGAGCTGTGGTGGCGATACATCGGTCTGGGCGGGAACCTCGTCCCCGACGCGCTCGCCGACTACCTGGCCGGGACCGCACGATGGCCGGCCGTCGAGCACAACGTCCTCGCTCAGGTGCTCAACGAGCGCCTGTGGGACCTGGGATGTCCCACCCTCGTTCCGTACCGCCCTCCGAAGAGCCGCATGCACGGAACCCGCCGGGCGCCAGGCTGATACATCGGCCAGGACCGTCAGACTCGCGATCCAGACGTGCGGACGCCTGGCGCCGACGGCGACCGAACCGGTCGAGTGCGACGACCGATCACGCACACGCAGGTGACGTGACAGTCCCCTCCGCGACGTTCCCCACTGCTTCGGTGACCCATGTGCTGATCCAGCAGCATCCCGAGCAGTAGGCGAGCGGGTGGCGGCCGAGCATCTCGTCGGTGGCGGCATCCTGGCTGAGGGTCAGGATCGGCACACCGGAGATGCTGCCGTCCAGCACGTCCTTGGCGCTCGCCGGGCCGCGGCACCCAGCGGCCGCTGCGTCGGTCGATCTGCCCGCCACCACCTGTTGCACAGTCGTCAAGCAGTTGTATAGCGTCGGAGCGTGACCAGGACCATCGGGTTCCGTCCGACCGATGAGGACGAGCGGATCATCCGCGAGGCGATGCGGGACGACGAGCGAACGGCCGACGTCATCCGCCGCGCGCTCCGCCTCCTGGACCGTGAGGCGTGGCTGGCGCGAGCGCGGGCCGACGCCGAGCGGCTGGCGGACGAAGACTTGTCCGGCGAGGCCGACGCCTGGTGATCCGCGGGGCCGTCTACCGGGTCGACCTCGGCGAGGCACGTCGTGGGTCCGAACAACGCGGCCGGCGCTACGGCCTGGTCCTGAGCCCGACCGAGATGGCCTGGAGCGTCGCCACCATCGTTCCGACGTCGACGCAGGCACAGCCGACGGTCTTCCGGCCCGAGATCGAGTTGGGCGGAGTGCCCACCCGGTTTCTCGTCGATCAGCTACGCAGCATCGACGTGCGGTTCATCCACGGAGAGCCCGCCTACTTCCTCCATCGCGACGAACTGGAGGAGGTAGAGCTCACTGTCACCCGGTACCTCGGCCTCTGATCCCCGCGGCTGCACCCCCGGGGACAGGGAGAGCCTGCTACGCGTCGGGCTGCTCCTCGATCGCCGCGAGCCGGGCCGTCAGCCGCTCGGGCCGGTCCTGTCACAACCGCTCGGTCTCCGGCGCGTCGCCGGCTCGCCGTCGAGAGCAAGCCCGCGGCGGCCGCCCCGCTGGACCGGCGCAGCGGTTCGGGCGCCCCGTGACGTCGCCACTGCCGGCACTCCCGACGGTCCATGCGGTGCTGCACGTTGCGCAGGGAGGGGTCCGTCCACGCGCCGGTCCTCCTCCGGCCCGCAGCCCGGGGACGCACCTCAGCGGACGAGGTCTCTGCGGAGGTCGTCGGCCCAGGCGCGGTAGATCCCGAGCATCGTCGCGAGTACGTGGTCACAGAGATCGTCGAGCCGGTCTGGGGCGCGCGCGAGCTCCATGCACAGCCGCTGGAGGCTTCCGTCGAGAGTGGTACCGCGTCGTTCGACGAGGCCGTCCCTCGACGCGGCGGTCAACTGGCTGCACGCCATCAGTGCCGCGGTCGGCCTGGCCGTTGCCCTCGGCCCCGTCCGGGCCGGCGTCGGCCACCGGACGACACGGGTCTGACCCCCACGCCGGCCGTCACCGGTCCCGCCCTCGGGACCGGTGACCGCCGGCGCCCCCGGGACCTGCTCCCCATCGGGCTCAGCCACCCGGCGTCCCGTCCGCGACCTCGCCGAGCGCGCTCGCGAGCCGGTCCCGCGCCTCGGCGGCGACGGGACGCAGCGCGGCCTGCCGGGTCAGCGTGACCATCACGTCGGGATCCATCGCGGAGATCCGGGTGACGCCGTCCGCGTCGACCCGGACGACGACGTTGCAGGGCAGCAGCAGGCCGATGTCGGGCTCGGCCTGCAGCGCCCGGTGCGCCAGCGGCGGGTTGCAGGCGCCCAGGATGACCTGCGGGGGCACCTCCACCCCGATCTTCGCCCGTAGGGTGGCCGCGACGTCGATCTCGGTCAGCACGCCGAAGCCCTGCGCCGCCAACGCGGCACGGGTCCGCGTCAGCGCCTCCTCGAAGGGGAGGCCGACCTCCACCGACATCCCGTACGAACGTCCGTCCCCGCCCGCGGCCGTGGCATCCGGCGGCCGGCGCGCGCCGATCCGGAAGACGGGGTAGGACGCCGCGATCCGCTCGAACTCCACGAGCGGGGCCCGCCGGTCGACCGGGAGGTGCGCCCGGGCGCCCGGGGCGAGCTCGAGGTAGCGGCGCAGGACCGGCGCCCGGTGGGCCGGCTCGACCTCCTCGAGGACGACCTCCTCCCGACCCCGGTGCCGGAGCGCGGCCCGGCCCCCGGCGGCCCGGACGTTGCGCACCCAGTTGGTGTCCTCCCCGAGCATCGAGACCAGGTAGCGCTCGCCGTCGAGGTCGGCGACCACCACGGGGAGGGTCACCGTGCGGCCGGTCCGCCGGCCGGCGACCTCCAGGACGACGACCCGAGACGGGCCGATGCCGCGTGCGGCCAGGGCCGCCTGCGCGCGGTTGAGTGCCCTGGCCGTCCCGTGCGGCCGTCTCCCCTCGTACAGCCGGCGCCGCCAGTGCCCACCCGTGCTCCGTGTGTCGGTCATGTCCGCTCCTCCCTCGTCCGGCCGTGCGGGACCCGTCCGGACGAGCGGGTCCCGCGCGGGGTTGTCAGCGCAGGACGGCGACCTTGAGCGCGCCGGAGGCCACCGGGTCCGCGAACAGGTCGTAGGCCGCGGGCACCTCGTCGAAGCCGAACCGGTGGGTGACGATCCGGCCGGCGTCGAGCTTCCCGGCCTGCAGCATCCGCAGCAGCATCGGCGTGGTCCACGTGTCGACCAGGCCGGTGGTGATGGTGAGGTCGCGGATCCACAGGTCCTCGAGGTGCAGCGTCGTCGGCTTGCCGTGCACGCCGATGTTGGCCACCCGGCCGCCCGGCCGGACCACGTCCACGGCGAGGTCGAACGTCGCCGGGATGCCGACCGCCTCGATGCCGACGTCGGCCCCCAGTCCGTCGGTCAGCTGCCGCACGGTGCCGACGACGTCGTCGTCGGACGACAGCACGAGGTCGGCACCCAGCGCGGTCGCCGCGGCCCGCCGCGCCTCCACCGGGTCGACGACGACGATCCGCTCCGGGGTGTAGAGGCCGGCGGTCATCACCGCGGCCAGACCGATCGGGCCCGCGCCGACGATCACCACGGTGTCGCCCGGCCGCACCCCGCCGTTGAGCGCGCCGACCTCGTAGGAGGTGGGCAGGATGTCGGCGAGCATCAGCGCCGCCTCGTCGGACACGCCCTCCGGCAGGCGGTGGACCGAGCCGTCGGCGAACGGCACGCGCACCGCCTCGGCCTGCACGCCGTGCGTGGTGTGCCCGAGGATCCAGCCGGCAGCCTGGCACTGCCCGTACCGGGCCTCTCGGCAGTACCGGCAGCGGCCGCACGCGGTGATGCACGAGATCAGCACCCGGTCGCCGGGTCGGACGGTCCGTACGCCGGGACCCACCTCCGTCACGGTGCCGACAGCCTCGTGCCCGAGGACCGTGCCCGGGGACACCTCCGGCACGTCCCCCTTGAGGATGTGCAGATCGGTGCCGCAGATGGTGAAGCCGTCGACCCGCACGACGGCGTCCTCGGGGTCCTCGATGCGCGGATCAGGGACGACCTCCCACGACCGCTTGCCGGGACCGTGGTAGACGAGCGCCTCCATGACCTCTCCTCCCGCTGTCGGAGGACCCAGTCCAACGGTGGGCACGCGAACGGCCGGAGTGCCGAACGTCCCGCGCGGCAGGGACCGCCGCCCCGGTCCGCCTGCGCACGTGCCCGCACGGGCCCTCCGGCACCAACGTGTCGGGGTCCCCGGTCCCCGTCCGCAGAGGTCTCCCGCCCCCTCCCACGAACAACGGACCGGACGACGCTCGACGGCACCGAGCCGCACGAGCCCGGGTCCAGGCGCTGAGGAGCTCGCCATGTCGTCCACGGTCCGCAACGCGATCGCCACCGTCCTGGTCGCGGCGATCGTCGTCCCCTACATCGGCTACCTGATCTGGGGCGAGATGCCCTTCCTTAAGGATCCCCGGGGGATGGGTGCCACCGGCTTGATCCTGGGGCTGGCAGCGGCGGCCGTCGTCGGCCGCGCGGCCTTCGACTCAGGTCCGGCCCACCGGGCGGCTCTCACCTCCGGCGTCGCCGCCCTGGCCCTCGGGATCGCGACCGTCTGGGTGGAGACGAGCGAGACCCTGCTCGCCGTCTTCATCGCGGCCATCGCCTTGACCTGGGTGCTCGGCGAGATCGCGGCCACCCGCACCGCCGAGCACGCCGGCCGGCCGCTGGCCATGCGCTGATGCCGACCCTCTGGCGGTCCCCCGGCGACCTCCCGCCCCGCGGGAGGCTGCTCCGGTGGGCGGACCTGAGCCGTCGGCAGCGGAGACTGCTGACGGTGCTCGGGGCGGCCCAACTGTCGCTGGCGGTCGCCGCCTGGACCGACCTGGCGCGGCGTCGCCCCGACCAGATGCGGGGGCGCAGGGCGGTCTGGGCTGCAGTCATCGCCGTGAACTGGGTCGGTCCCCTGGCCTGGTTCCGGTGGGGCCGGCGCCCCTGATCCGCCCCGCCCGCATCGACCTCCGCCCTCCCCGCGGGGGTCCTCCGCCCGTGATCTCGAGTCCTCGGCGGCTCCCATGGTGGACACGTCGAGCACCCGAAACCGGAGAGGAAGCCTGATGACCCGTGCACTGGTGGTCTACGAGTCCCTGTTCGGCGACGCCGCGGCCATCGCCCACGCGATCGCCGCCGGCCTGTCCGAGATCGTCCCGGCAGACGTCGTGGCCGCGTCCGACGCCCCTGCCGAGATCGGTCCCGAGATCGCACTGCTCGTGGCCGGCGGTCCCAACCACGCCTTCGGCATGCCTCGCCCGACGACACGCGGCAGTGCGGTGGAGGACCACGGCGCGGACGTCCCCGACCTCCGTGCCGGTCTCCGCGAGTGGCTGAGGTCGGTGCGGGCCGCCTCTCCGGGCCTCCGCGCCGCCGCGTTCGACACCCGCGACACCCGGCACCCGACGCTCACGCGGATGGACCACGCCTCCCGTACCGAGGAGAAGCTCCTGGGCCGCCTGGGCGCCGAGATCGTCGCGCCCGCCGAGCACTTCGCCGTCACCGGCACGAGAGGGCCCCTGGCCGCGGGCGAGGAGGAGCGCGCCCGGGCCTGGGGCCGCGCCCTCGGTGAGCGGCTCTTCTCCGGCGCCGTCAGGCGCTAGGCGACTCGCTGCGCCCGCCCGGCCCTCCGGGCGAGCGCAGCCCTGAACGGGGGCCTCGATGCCCCTCCCGGTGCCCGTCCCCGACACCGTCCGGCGGCCACGCCCGGGGACCAGCCGCGGCTGACGTCGCTCATGACCGCGCTCGAGGACGCGGCGACCAGCGTCGTCCGCTGCCGATCGGGCCGGCCGGGACCGTCCGCGAGCGTCGTCCTGCACCCCGATCGGCTGGAGGTCCACCTGCCCTGCGGCGAGGCCGCGCCCGCGTCCCTGCTGGCCGCCGGTGGGCTCGTGCTCGACCTCGGAGCTGCGCTGGCGCGTGCAGGCTGGCGGTCGGTCGTCGAGCGGCCCGTCGAGTCCGGCGGCCCCCTGGCGGTCCTGCGACCCGTGCCCGGCCTCCCCGACCTGTTCCTGGCCGCGCTCCCACCCGCCCTGCCCGACGAGGGAGCGGACGACCGCACCCTTGATGTCTCCGCCGACGACGTCCGGCAGCTCGCCGTCACGGCCGCCGGGGACGGGATCCAGACGACATGCACCGCCGGACGCCCCACGTCCCTCGTCCTGTCCGCCGACAAGGACGACCCCCACGCCTGGGTGCGGATCGGTGAGGCCCTGCAACGCCTGACGCGCACCGCAGCGGGCCGCGGCACCACCGTGCACCCCTCGCTCCCACGCGAGGGCCGCCCGCCCATTCGCCTGCCGGTGCGGCTCTGCCGCCGGGTCTGCCACTGACCACACCCACGACTGACCCCACCCCGTGACGACGCCCCCGCCGGGGTCCCAGCGGGGGCGTCGTCGTGAGCGGGTCAGGTCCGCGGACCCGTGGAGGGCGCCAGCTCCGGCTCCGCGCTGCGCGGGCCCGGCGGGACCGGAGGGAGAGTCGCCGGCAGCGGGCCGGACGGCGGCTGTCCTTGCGCACGGCGCGCTCCGAGCGCCACCAGGAGCACGCCGACAGTCAGCAGCACCACGCCGGCCGCGAGGAGCGCGACGGAGAACCAGGTCAGGCCGGGGAGCGTGGCGCCGACCCGGACGTCACTCTCGATGCCGGCGCCGCCGTCGACTCGCATGAGCACGACCGTCCAGTCGCCCTCGTCCGGTCGCCAGTCCAGCGTGACGGTGCCCCGGCCGGTCGCAGACGCCGCCCAGATGTCGGCCTCCTCCGGCACCACCGGTGGCCGCCCCCCAGCCTCGGATTCCACGATCCACGACCACTCCTCCGTGGACCACCAGGTCGGCTCCGCCGGCTCGACCTCGGCGCGTGCGACACCGCGCAGGTACCGGTCGGCGTCGGCGGTGCGGGCCACGCCGACGAACAGGTCGTCGTCGGGGCCGGTCGCGGTGACCTCCACCCGCGCGGTCCCCAGCAGCTCGTCGACCACCCAGTCGACACCCTCGCCCTCGAGCAGGACCCCCTGTCCGACGACGGCGTGGCCCGCGGCGTCGACCGCACGCGACGGCGAGGTCACGAAGCCCTCGTCGCGCTGGGTGGCGTCGGCCCACAGCAGGCTGCCACCCCCCGTCAGCAGACCGGTGGCAGCGAACACGAGCAGCGCGCCCACCACCACGGCCGTGACGGGACCGGCCGTCCAGCGGCTGGTCCCCCACGTGCCGGCGCGGACCGGCGCCCCGGCGGCAGGCTGCACAGCAGCGTGAGTCTGACCCGTCGCCAGGGGCTCGACACCTCCCATGTCCATCCGGAAGGGCGGATAGGCGTCGGTCAGGAGCAGCACGTACGCCGACACCCGCAGCGCCCAGCGGTCCATGCCGAGAACGAAGTCGTACAGGGGCAGCGGGTAGCGCCCGCGGAACAGCAGGACGACGCCGGCCACGAACACCAGCAGCGCCACCAGCCCGCCGGCGGCCCAGCCGTCATCCCAGACCCCGTCGTCCCCGGTGCCGGTGCCGAGCCAGAGGCCCCCGCCCACGAAGACCGCGAGCACGAGGTAGTGCGGCAAGGCCAGCAGCCACTTCACCAGGACCAGGCCGCGGGACAGCCGCTCGGGGTAGGGCACCTGCAGCCGCGCGGGATGACCCGGCACGTCGGCCAGCGTGAACGGCGGGTACCGGTCGGTGCCCAGCGCGGCGTAGCCGTAGTGCTGCACGCGCCACGTCCACCGCAGCACCCCGACGGTGAAGTCGAACAGCGACCGCGGGTAGCGACCGGTCACCAGGATCGCGACGAAGGCGACGACGGTGACGACGGTGACCGCGGCCCACAGGAGCGCCAGGACCAGGTAGTGCGGGACGAGCAGCAACCACTTGACCAGCCAGAGCCCGCGGGAGAGGGGTTCGTCCAGCACCCCGTCGACCCGGAGCGGATACGACGGTCGGTCCTCCGGTGGGGCCGTCGACGACGCGTGCTCGCTCACGGCACACCTCCTCCTGCCGCCGCAGGAGACCCGGGGCGTCTCCCCGGCCCGGCGGCCCACCCGAGCCTCGCGACCTCGGCCGTGTCGGAGACACGGTCGAAGGCGGGTCCTGCCGGGGACGTTGGTCGCTGCCACCGGTGACCGCAGGCCCCGGACGAGGACGCCTCCGCGGACGAGGCTCGGGGCACGCACCAGCCCGAGGAGTCGCGCCATGACCCGACCCACCGTGCCGCCCGTCCCGCCGCCCGAGTGGCAGCCCACGCGGATCCCACCCCAGTCACCGCTGGAGGCGGCAGCCGACGCCGCCGTGCGGGCGCCCTCGGTGCACAACACCCAGCCGTGGCGGATCGTGCTGCACCCCGACCGGATGGACCTGTTCGCCGACCGCACCCGGCAGCTGACCGTCCTGGACCCCGTCGGCCGGGCCCTCGCGCAGAGCGTCGGCGCGGCGCTGTTCAACGCCCGGGTCGCGGTAGCCGCCACGGGACGCGCCGCGCGCGTCGACCGCCTGCCCGACCCCGACGATCCGGGCCTGATGGCCGTCCTCCGGCTCGTCGAGGGCCCGCCGGACCCGGCGCTGGCCGCGCTCGCCCCCGCCGTGCGCAGGCGCCGGACCAACCGGCGGCGCTACACGGCCGAACGCCTGCCCGAGGACCTCCTCCAACTCATGGTCGCGGCGGCCGCCGCCGAGGACACCACGCTCGTCCCGGTCAGCCGGGACGAGCACCTGCGGCTCCTCGCCCGGCTCACCCAGCAGGCCGACGCCGTCCAGAACGCCGATGCCGCCTACCGGGCCGAGCTGCGCCGCTGGACCAACCGGGACCCCGCCACCGGCGACGGCATCCCGGTGTCCGTGGTCCCCCACGTCGACGGACGCCAGCACGACGCGCTGCCCGTCCGCGACTTCGACACCGCCGGCGCCGGCCGGCTCCCCCCGGACACCGACTCGGGCACCGAGCAGACCATCGTCGTGCTGGCGACCGCCTCCGACGACCCGCTGGCGTGGCTGCGGTGCGGCGAGGCCCTCGAGCGGGTGCTGCTGGAGCTCACCGCTCGCGGCTGGGTCGTCGGGCCGCTCACCCAGGCCGTCGAGGTCCCGGTCACCCGCACGCAGCTGCGCTCGGCCCTCACGTGGGACTCCCACCCGCAGTCGGTGCTCCGCGTCGGCCGGGCGCCGGCCACGTCCCCGACACCGCGTCGCCCCCGGGCCACGGTCGTCGAGAACGGCGTCACCGCCGCCGAGCGCCAGGTGCACGGTCGACCGCAGCCCACCGGCTGGCCCCGGCCGCCCGCCCGTCCCGTCTCCGACGGCCGCGGGGGGACGACGTGGGTGTGACCGCCACCCTGGCGCCGATCGTCACCGGGATCGACGGCAGTCCCTCCGTGCCGGAGGTGGTAGAGGTCGCCGCCGACCGGGCGCACCGCGAGCTCCGTCCCCTGCTGCTGGTGGCCGCGGTGGAGGACGCGCGCGACGCCGGGCGCGCACACGACGGGCCGTGGCACCGGGCACTGTCCCGGCTCGACACGCTGCGCCAGGACCTGCTCCTCCGTCTGCCCGCCCTCCCGGTGCGGACCCTCGTGCGTGCCGGAGCGGCGGCCCAGGTGCTGCGCGAGGAGTCCTCCCGCGCGGCCGTGCTGGTGATCGGCACCGGTGCCGCCCGGGGCGGGCTCGGACCCGTCGCCCGGGACCTGCTCCGCGCCGCGGGCTGCCCGGTGCTGCTCGTCCCGCGGGGCGGCGACGGTGCTGACGTGGTCGCCGGCGTGGACGGATCCGCGGGCACGACGGCGGTGCTGGCCGCGGCAGCCCGGGAGGCCGGGACGCGCGGCAGTCCGCTGCGCGTCCTCCACACGTGGCACCGCCGCCCGGGCGCGTCCGGTCCCGACCCGCGCTGGTCGGGAGCCGTTCCCTCCGCGGTCGCCGAGGCCGAGCGCCGACTGGCCGAGGCGCACGCCGCCCGCGTGCGGGAGGGATGGCCCGCCGTCCCCGTCACCGTCGACGTCCGGGAGGGCGACCCCGCCCGGGCCCTCCTCGACCTCTCGAGGGACGCCGCGCTGCTCATCCTCGGGAGCGCGCAGGCGGCGGGCGGCCCGGACCTCGTCGAGCGGGTGGCGGCAGGAGCGCACTGCCCCGTGCTGGTCGTGCCGCCGCCCTCCCCCGCTCCCACCGGGACCGGCCGACGCACCGCCGTCGCCCTGGGGAGGTGACCGTGACCGCAGCGACCGACCCGGCCCCGCAGCAGGCACGCGGGAGGCTGCGGCGCGGACTCGCCGCGGGGGCCCGGACGAGCGACCGGGTGGAGCTGCTGTCCTGGCTGACCTGCGTCCTGCTCGCCGTCGCGGTCGTGCCGCTGGCCCTCGCGGTCGCGAGCGTGGTCGCCGCCGACGGCCGCGCGCAGGCCGCCCGCGAGGCCGCCGAGCGCCAGGAGGTCCCGGCCGTCGTCCTGGCCGACGCCGAGGTCCTGTCCGGGACGTCGTCACTGCGCGCCACCGCACCCGTGGGCTGGACGGCGACCGACGGCGCCGGGCACGGGGACACCGTCCCGGTACCGGTGGGGACGGACGCCGGGGACACGGTGCCGGTGTGGATCGGCGCCGACGGGGAGTACGCGGGCCGGCCGCTGGAGCACGGCGACGTCGTCGTCGTGACCGTCACCGCCGGCGTCCTGACCCTGCTGCTGGGCCTGGCCACGGTCGCCCTGGCACACACCGCGGTCTGCGCCCTGCTGGAGCGGGGGCGGCAGCGGGCGTGGACCCGGGAGTGGGCGGAGGTCGAACCGCTCTGGGCGGCTCGGTACCGGCTGCGCTGAGCCGCGGACGCGACGAGGGCCGGGACGCCGTCGCGTCCCGGCCCCTCGTCGTCCGTCAGGAGCGGCGGAACAGCCGCCGCCACCACGGACGCTTCGCCTCCCCCTGCGCCACCTCCTGGTGCGGCGCCGGCCGGGCGGCCTCGGGTGCGGCAGGCGCCACCGGCCGGCCGGCGTGGGCGCGCTCGTCGGCGTGGGCGTGGCTGAGGTAGTGCTGGACGGCCATCGGGTCGGGCCGGTGCCCCCGGGCTGCCGCGTCGTGACGGGCCTCCCACTGGGCGATCAGCTTCTCGTCGGGGGACATCTCCCGGCGGGGCTGTTCGTCGGGGACCGGGGCGTCGGACGCGGGCATGGGGGCCTCCTGGAGGACGTGGTCGGTGCTCCTCCACCGTCGCGGCGGGGCGGCCTCCCCAGGAGGGGGCGAGGGTCCCGGACCCCGGGACCTACGGCCCGTTCGTCACACGTGCAGCACGGCTGCGCCGGAGAACCGGCCGTGGGCCAGGTCGGAGAGTGCCCGCGGGGCGTCGTCCAGGGGGTAGGCGGTCGTCGTGGCCCGCACGCCCAGCCGCCCGGCGAGCGCGAGGAACTCCTCGGCGTCGCGGCGGGTGTTGGCGGTGACGCTGCGCAGCCGCCGCTCCTGGAACAGCTCGGCGGCGTAGGAGAGCACGGGCACGTCGGACAGCCAGATACCGGCGACGGCGAGGGTGCCGCTGCGGTCGAGGGCCCGGAGCGCGACCGGGACGAGCGCGCCGGCCGGCGCGAACAGCACCGCGCCGTCCAGGAGCTCCGGTGGGACGTCGGTGGTCCCGCCGACGGAGTCCACGCCGAGCTCCGCGGCCAGCCGGCGGTTGGCGGCGCCACGGGTGAGCACGTGCACGCGCAGCCCCTGGGCGAGTGCGACCTGCGCGGTGAGGTGGGCGCTGCCGCCGAAGCCGTAGATGCCCAGTCGGCCGCCGGGCGGGACCTCCGCGAGACGCAGCGCGCGGTAGCCGATGATCCCGGCGCACAGCAGCGGTGCGGCCTGCTCGTCGTCGACTCCCTCGGGGAGCCGGTGGGCGAAGCGCTCGTCGACCAGGCATGCCTCGGCGTAGCCGCCGTCGACATCCCATCCGGTGAAGCGGGGGGCGGTGCACAGGTTCTCGTCGCCACGGCGGCAGAACCGGCAGCTGCCGTCGGTGCCGCCAAGCCAGGGGACGCCGACCCGGTCCCCGAGGGCGAAGCGGGTCGTCCCGGGACCGAGGGCGTCGACGCGGCCGACCACCTCGTGCCCGGGGACGACACCCGGCCGCCGCGGCGGGAGGTCTCCCTCGGCCAGGTGCAGGTCGGTGCGGCACACCCCGCAGCAGGTGACCGCCACCCGCACCTGCCCCGGGCCGGGCTCGGGCACCTCGCGCTCCACCCGCAGCAGCGGCCCCTCGTCGGCCGGTGCCGGCGTCCCGACCGCCCACGCCCGCACGCGCGCCGCCTCAGACCGTCGGGACGTCGGCAGGCACCGGCTCCGGGTGCAGCACCAGGACGGGGCAGGGTGCCGCCACCACGCAGTGCAGCGCCGTGGAACCGAGGAGCATCCCGCTCAGGCGTCCGCGGCTGTGACTGCCCACGACGAGGAGCGCCGCGCCCTGCGCGTGCCGGACCAGGACCTCGGCGGGCGGGCCCGGTTCCACCGCCACCCACACGTCGGGCCGGGCACCGAGCTCCTCGCGCACGAGCGCCTCGGCGCGGCTGGTGGCGTCCGCGATCGTCCGCCTGCCGAACGTCGGGGCCGCCGTCGAGAGGTCGCTCCAGGGCTCGGGAGCCCGGACGGCGACGACGACGTCGAGGCCGGCCTCCATCCGGTGGGCCTCGGCCGCGGCGCGCCACAGCACCTCGCGGGCCTCGTCGGTGTCATCGAGCCCGACGACCACCCGTGGGCGACCCGGATTCGGGACCGACGGGTGCACGACGACCACCGGACAGGGAGCACGGGGAACGCAGCTCAGCGCGACCGAGCCGAGCAGCACGCTGCGTGTGGTTCCGCGGCCCCTGCTGCCGACGACGAGCAGGCCCGCGTCGGCCGAGCGCCGCACCAGCTCGTCGGCCGGACGGCCCGGGACCACGGTGGTGGTGACGCGGACCCGTGCCGCGTCCGGTCCGTCCCCGCGGTACTCGTCGAGCAGTTCCCGGACGTGCACGGCGACGTCGGAGCGCACGAGGTCCACCCGGCCGGGGTCGAGCAGTTCGGCATCACCCCAGGAGTCCTCGACCGGGAGGACGACGACCACCTCGAGACCGGTCCCGGCGCGCGCCGCCGCCGCCAGGGCCCACACCACGGCTGCCCGGCCGCCCGGCGACCCGTCGAAGGCGGCGACCACCCGGCCACCGGGCTCCCTCGGTGGCGTCCGCTCGGTCATCGCTGCGCTCCCGTCGACCGCCCGGCCGGTCGCCGGGGTCTCGCGTCACCCTCCGGCAGGCCCCGGACCGGGTGCCGCCGCCGGACGTCCCGCCCCCGGGGGACCTTGGGCTCACGCCATCACGTCCCGCCGGCCGAAGGCCGGGACGGCCGTCGCGGCGAGGACGGCGACTGCGGCGACGCAGACCACGACGCCACGCACCGACACCCCCGTGAGCAGCGGCTGGTGCCCGAGCGACTGCCAGAACGGCGACAGCGGCCGCAGCGGCTCCAGCCACCCGACCAGCGGCGCCAGCCCGTTGAGCAGGTAGGCGAGGACCGCGAGGACCGCCGGGACGGCGCGGGCGAGAACCCGGCTACCCGTGGCCGCACCGACCCCGACCGCGAGCACGCCGAACACCGCACCGAGCAGGCCGAGGTGCAGTCCTGCCGCGACCACGTGCCCCACGGCCAGGTCGAGCCCGAACAGCACGCTGGAGGTCAGCAGCGCGAGGGTGAGCGAGGCCGCGACGACGAGCGACCCGAGGACCACCGCGCCGGACTGCTCGAGCACCACCCGGGCCCGGCCCACCGGCGCGGCCAGCAGCAGACCGAGCCGGTGCCGGCCCTCCTCACCGGCGATCGACGCGGAGCCGGACACGATGGCGTACAGGACCACCAGCAGCGGCCCGGTCAGTCCGAGCACCTCCGCCTGGACGTACCCGACTGGCGTGGACAGGTCGGTCGTCGCCAGCAGGGAGCGGAGGACCTCGGGCATCGCGTCGAGGAGGTCGGTCAGGGAGGGCTGGTCGCGGATGCTCGGCCACAGGGCGCCGTAGAGCAGCACCAGCGCGGCCAGGCCGACGGCCCAGGTCACCGTGCCGCGCCACCGCAGCGTGACCGTCTGCCGGAGCACCTCAGCGGCCACCGGGTTCTCCTCCGTAGTAGGCGAGGAAGGTCTCCTCGAGGTCCGCCTCGGTGCACTCGAGATCGGTGAGCCGGTGCCGCGCCAGCCGGCCGACCAGCGCGTCCAGCGCCGCTGCCGGGGCCGCGCAGCGCAGCGTCGAGGCGGTGACCTGCACGTCGCGCAGACCGGGGACCCCGGCGAAGTCGGCCGCCCTCACCGGGGCGTCGAAACGAGCCTGCACCCGGTGCAGGGACCGGCCACGCAGGACGGACATCTCCTCGACGGCGACCAGCCGTCCGGCGCGCAGCACGCCGATGCGGTCGGCGGTCCGCTGTACCTCACCCAGCACGTGGGAGGACAGGAGCACGGTGCCTCCCGCGGCGGCGTGCTCCCGGACCAGTGCCTGGAACTCCTGCTGCACCAGCGGGTCGAAGCCGCTGGTCGGCTCGTCGAGCACCAGGAGCTGCGGTCCGCCCAGGAGAGCGAGGACGACGGCGAGCTTCTGCCGGTTGCCCCTCGACAGGGTCCCCACCGGGCGGTCGAGGTCCAGGCCGAGGCGCTCGGTGACCGCATCGGCGGTCTTGTCGTCGTCAGGAGACCGACGCAGCCGGGCAGCCATGCGCACGTGGGCCCGGCCGGTCAGCCGGTCGTGGAAGGCGGGGTCGCCGGGGAGCCACCCGACCTCCCGGTGCACGGCCGCCGGCTGCCGCCACGGGTCACGGCCGTGCACCCGGATCGCGCCCGCTGTCGGGCGGGCGAAGCCCATGAGCAGGCGCAGCGTCGTCGTCTTCCCGGCCCCGTTGGGGCCCAGCCATCCGAAGACCTCACCTCGCCGCACCTCCAGGTCGACGTCCGAGAGGGCGACCGTGGAGCCGAACCGCTTGGTCAGCCCGGTCGTGTTCACGACGACGTCCGGTGCGGAGGGGGTGCCCACGATCAGGCCTGCGCGGAGGCTGCCACCCCCGCGGAGGTCCGGGCGTGCCGTCCCACCGGGTGGACCACCAGGACGGGGCAGGGCGCGTGCATGGCGCAGTGCAGCGCGACCGAGCCCATGACCAGGCCACGAAAGGAGCCGCGGCCCGAGCTCCCGACGACCAGCAGGTCGGCGTCCCGGGCACGGTCGACCAGGACGTCGGACGCCGCACCCTCCACCACGTGCACCTCCACCGGCGGGACCGGCGCCTCCGGGGGACGGCCGGTGAGGACCCCCTCGACGACGGCCGTCGTGTGCTCGCGCAGCTGCTCGCGGATGGCTTCCCGCGACGGCAGGATCATGGTGGCCAGGTCGGTCCAGTAGTCGGTGAGCGCGTAGACGGCGAGCACGTCGAGGGCCGCTCCGGCCCGGACGGCCTCCTCGACCGCGGTGGCCAGGGCTGCGCGAGCCGTCTCGGACCCGTCCACGCCCACGACCACGCGAGGACGGTTGCCCTCGGGCCGGCCGGCGGACGGGTGCACCACCAGGACCGGGCAGTGGGCGTGTGTGACGGTGTGCAGAGCGACCGAACCCAGCAGGGCGCTGCGCACCGCTCCGCGGCCGCGGTTGCCCACCACCACCAGTTGCGCCCCGGCCGACCGTGCCACCAGCCCGGACGCAGGCCCTTCCGACGTGACCTCCACGGACACCGGCACGTCGCCGGCGCCCCTCACCTCGGCGCGGACTGAGGCCACCAGCTCCTCGGTCAGCCGCCGGGTGGACTCGCGGACGCCGTCGACGACGGACGCCAGGACGCCGTCGCCGCCCAGCCAGTACAGGTCGGCGGAGTAGCTGCTCAGCGCGACGAGGCCGGTCGACCGCCCGGCCGCCGCCGCCAGGGCCGCACGCAGAGCGGCACGTGCCTGGGGCGAGCCGTCGACGCCGACGACGACGGGCTCGTCGCTGACGGACTGCTGTGCCGAGAGGGTGTCCATCTGCGGTCCTCACGTCGGGCCCGGGTCCGTCCCGGGCGGCGCCCCGACGATGCGCGCCGGGCGGTGCCGCCTGCGCGGGGCGAGGGACCCGCCGTCCCGGGACCTCCGTCCCTGCCTCTCACGGCGGCCGACCCTGGGGCGGCAACCACCGGTCTCCCTAGCGTCCAGGGCATCGACCGGAGGAGGAGCCGTGCAGGTGAGAGACGTCATGACACGCGACGTGGTCACCGTGGGACCGCACACCGCGGCCCGCTACGCGGCGGAGGTGATGGCCGCGCGGGGCTTCGCCGCCCTACCGGTGGTGGACGACGACGACCGGCTCGTCGGCATCGTCGCCGAGGCCGACCTGCTCCGCGACCGCATCCCCGCGGACCCCCGGCTGCACCTGCGCCGGGGCGGTGACCCGGGGGTCGAGCTGCCACCGGTCCTGGTGCACGACGTCATGACCCGCGAGGTGCGGGCCGTCGACGTCACTGCCGACGCGGCCGAGGTCGCCCACATCTTCGTCGAGGCGGGCCTGCGCAGCATGCCGGTGACCGACGGGGGACGGCTGGTCGGGATCGTCAGCCGCCGCGACCTCCTGCAGCTGCTCGTGCGGTCCGACGACGACGTCCGGCGCGACGTGCTGCGCCTGGTGGAGGAGTACACCGGCGATCTCGATGCCTGGGAGGTGAGCGTCGACGACGGCCGGGCGACCATCCGGCGTCTGCGAGGCGCCCCGCAGGTCTCGGTGTCGACGGAGGAGCGCGCGCTCGGCGCCCTCGCCCGGACCGTCGGCGGGGTCGAGAGGGTCCGGGTACTCCCCCCGGCCCACCAGAGGACGCCGCGTCCGGACCAGCCGGCGACGGCCGGGGTGCCGGGGAGCCGGCCGTGACCGGGCCGCAGCACCAGCGGACCGTCGTCGTGGGTGTCGACGGCTCCGAGTCCGCACAGGAGGCCGCGGCCACCGCCGTCGAGGAGGCGGCCCGGCGCGGTGCAGCGCTCTTGCTGGTGCACGCGCTGTCCTGGCCCGCCGCTGCCACGTCGTCGCACGGGACCGGTGCGTCGGCCCTCCCGGAACTGGGCGGCCTGCTGCACGCAGCAGCGGAGACCGTGCTGCGGACGGCCTCCGGCGATGCTGCCGACGTGCTCGGTCCCGACCGGGTCAGCTGGTCGGTGGTCCCGGGGGATCCGGCGGACGCCCTCGCCGACGCGGCGAGAGGTGCCGACCTCCTGGTGCTGGGCAGCCGCGGCGTCGGCGGGGTCGTCGGCCTGGTGATCGGCTCGACCGTCACCGCGGTGCTCACCGCGCCCCCGTGTCCGGTGCTGGTCCTGCCCGACCCCACGACGGCGGTGGTCCGGCCGCGCGCCACGGTCGTGGCGGCGGTCGAGGGCCGCCCCGGTGACGACGCCGTCCTCGCCGTCGCCTTCACCGAGGCCGCGATGCGCGGGACCGACCTGCTCGCCGTGCACGCCTGGCAGGACGTGGCCCTCGAGACCGCTCTCCTGTCGGCGGGACCGCTCGTGGACTGGGCCGGCGTGCTCGCCGACGAGCAGCGGGTGCTCGCCGAGGCGCTGGCGGGCTGGCGGGAGAAGGAGCCGGACGTGACGGTCCGCGAGGCCGTCGTCCGCGAGCGACCTGCCCGTGCGCTCCTGGCCGCCGGCCTCACCGCGGAGCTCCTGGTCGTCGGTGGTCGCCGACACCGGGGGCTCGGCCGGCTCGGCTCGACGACCCACGCCGTGGCGCACCGGGCTCCCTGCCCGATCGTCGTGGTCCCGGTCGACGACTCCCGAGGAGGCCACCGATGAGCGGGCCACGTGTCCTCGTCACCTACGCCAGCAGGCACGGAGCCACCCGGGAGCTCGCCGAGGCCCTGGCACGGGACCTGGTGGCGTCCGACGCCGGCCGCGAGGTCGGCCTGTACGCAGCGGCCGTCGCTGCCGAGTCCCGCCCCGACCCGAGCAGCTGGGACGCGGTGGTGCTCGGCAGTGCGGTCTACGCCGGCCGGTGGCTGCCCGCCGCCCGCGACCTCGCCACCCAGCGGGCCGGAGCCCTCCGCCGGCGACCGGTCTGGCTGTTCTCCAGCGGCCCGATCGGGGACCCGCCGTACCCGACGGACGAGGCCCAGGACGCTCCGGCGATCGCGGCGCTGGTCGCTCCTCGCGGTCACCGTGTCTTCCCGGGCCGGCTGGACAAGGCCCTGCTCGGCTTCGCCGAGCGGGCGGTGGTGACCGCGATGCGGGCACCCCTCGGGGACTTCCGGGACTGGGACGCCGTCCGGGCGTGGGCCGGCGAGATCGCCGGTGCCGTGGCCGTGAGTTCCGCGGCCGCTGCAGCCGAGCCACTCGTGACGCCCGACGTGTCCTGAGCCTCGACGCCGACGACCGAGACGCAAAGGAAGAGGAGCCGGATGTGACCGAGGCGGGGACCACTCGCAGACACCTGAGCGAGGAGGAGTGCCGTGCGTTGCTGGGCAGTACGTCACGGGGGCACCTCGCCTTCACCCGAGACGCCCTGCCGGCGATCTCCCCCGTGCACTACGCGCTCGACGGCGACCGCGTCGTCATCCCGGCGCGTCCCGACAGCGACCACCTGCCGCCCGCCGGCGGTGCCGTCGTCGTCCTCGGCGCGGACGGCTGCTCCGGCGACGACGAGTGGGCCGTGACCATCGTCGGGCCCGCCAGGACCGTCGCCGACGTCGCGAGCGTGGGTGCGTTGCAGGCACTGGACTGGACGGGGCGGTCGATCACCGCGGACGGCCGCCGGTTCGTCGTCCTGACCATCGGGGTCCTCCGCGGCTGGCGGACGACGCGGGTACCGGGTCCGTCGTCGCGGCGTCCGGCGTGACGCAGCCCGAGGGTCACGGGGACGGCGCTCCCGGCGCCTACTACTCGGAGGGCTTCCGTGCCAGGCTCGGGAGGCGGACCCGTCCCGTCCCCGGAGGGAGCAGGGCGATGAGCGTTCCGGAGCCCCGGCCCGCACCCGAGCCGCCCGGCGTTCCCTCGCTGGCCGGGATGCGGCTGACCGAGCTGATCGGCGAGGTGCAGGAGCGCCTCACCGCGGTGGCCCGCAGTCAGGCCCGCGTGCAACAGCTGCTCGACGCCTTCCTCGCCGTCTCCTCCGGACTGGACCTGGAGACGACGCTCCGGCGGATCGTGGAGAGCGCCTGCGACCTGGTCGACGCCCGCTACGGAGCCCTCGGCGTCCTGGCACCGCAGGGCGGCCTGGCGGCGTTCATCCACGTCGGCATCGGAGCCGAGCAGGCCGCCGCCATGGGACACCTGCCGGAGGGCAAGGGCGTGCTCGGCCAGCTGATCACCGAGCCGTACCCGCTGCGGATCCCGGACCTGGGCCGGCACCCCGCCTCGGTCGGCTTCCCTCCGGGACACCCGGAGATGCACAGCTTCCTCGGGGTGCCCGTCCTCGTCCGCGGCACGGTCTTCGGCAACCTCTACATGACCGAGAAGCGGCACGGGATGTTCACCGCCGAGGACGAGGCGGTGCTGACCGCGCTCGCCGGCGCCGCGGGCGTCGCGGTGGACAACGCCCGGCTGTACGAGGAGGGCGAGGAGCGACGCCGGTGGGCCACCGCGCTGTCCGACGTCCGGGCCAGCCTCCTCGATCCCGACTCGTCCGAACGGGCGCTCACGCTGATCGCCGACCGGGTGGCCGCCCGCACCGGTGCCGCGGCCGCGTGGATCATGGTCGGCCCGGACGACTCGGGCTGCTTCGAGGTCCGGGTGCAGGTCGGCGACGGGCTCGACGACCTCACCGGGACGAGGCTGGCCACCGCCCAGAGCCCGGTGCTGCAGGCCGTCGCTGCGGCAGCCGGGCAGGTCGTCACCCTGGACATGACCGGCATGGCCTACGACGGGCCCAACGCGCACGTCGACTGGGGGCACTGCCTCGCCGTCCCCCTCCACGGCGCGCAGGCGGAGTCCGCGGTCGTCGTCGCCGCCCGCCGGGCCGGCAGTGCGCCGTTCGACCCCTCGCTGAGCCCGCTGGTCGCCTCGTTCGCCGACCAGGTCGCGGTCGCCCTGGACCTGGCCGCCCAGCAGCGCCTCGCCCGCCAGCTCGACGTCTACGAGGACCGCGACCGCATCGCCCGCGACCTGCACGACCACGTCATCCAGCGGGTCTTCGCCGCCGGGCTCACGCTGCAGTCGGTCGCTCCGCGGATCGCCGACCCGCAGGTGCGGAGCCGGATCCGCGACGTCGTCCGTCACCTCGACGACACCGTCCGCGACATCCGCACGAGCATCTTCGACCTGCACACCTCCGAACAGTCCGACGACGGGCTGCGCCGGCGCGTCCTGGACACGGTCGCGGGCACCGCTGGCGACCTGCAGTCCACCGTCCGCACGTCCGGCGCCGTCGACACCCTGATCACCGGTGAGCTGGCCACCGACGTGGTGGCCGTCGTCAGGGAAGCGGTGAGCAACGCCGTCCGCCACTCCGGGGCCCGGCACGTGACCGTCACCCTCGACGCCGGGGACGAGTTGGTCCTCGAGGTGGTCGACGACGGGTGTGGCATCGACGCCCGGGCCGCGCGCAGCGGCCTGCGCAACCTCGAGGAGCGCGCCACCGGCCGTGGTGGGGGGATCGGCGTCGAGGCCCTCGCCGATGGGGGGACGAGGCTGCGCTGGTGGGCGCCCCTGCCCTGACCGGGCCGGTCAGCCCTGGCGGGAGCCGCCGGAACGCAGCTCGGTGGCCAGCACCGCCGCCTGCGTCCGCCGTT
>NZ_FXTJ01000005.1 GCF_900182545.1 Geodermatophilus aquaeductus
GCGGCCAGGCCACGGGGTTATTACTTGGCACTGACTTTCGGCACGCTGTTGAGTTCTCAAGGAGCGGACGCACACCAACTCGACCCTCTCGGGCTTCCTCGGTGGCTGCTTGTCCTACCTTACGCCGACTTCCGGAGTCCTGCACCGCTGGGGTGCTCCTCCGTGGCCCTCTCGGGCTCCGTCCGGCGCAGAAAGAACCATACACGACTCTCAGAGGGCGTGCACGGGGGTCTCGGTCACACCCGCGGGCCCCCGGGAGGTCCGGGTCAGAGCCCCAGGAAGGACTCGATCCCCACGGTGAGCCCGGGCCGGCGGCCGATCTCCCGGACAGCGAGGAGCACGCCGGGCATGAAGGACGCGCGGTCGTAGGAGTCGTGCCGGAGGGTCAGCGTCTCCCCCGCCGACCCCATGAGGACCTCCTGGTGCGCGACCAGACCGGTCAGCCGCACCGCGTGCACGGCGATCCCCTCGACCTCGGCACCGCGGGCGCCGGGCAGCGAGTCGGTCGTGGCGTCGGGTGACAGCGGGAGGCCGGCGGCCCGGCGCGCCGCGGCCACCAGCCGGGCGGTGCGGACGGCGGTCCCCGAGGGGGCGTCCACCTTGTTCGGGTGGTGCAGCTCGACGATCTCGGTGGAGGGGAAGAAGCGCGCGGCCTCCTGGGCGAAGCGCATGAGCAGCACCGCGCCGATGCCGAAGTTGGGCGCGATGACGACGCCCACGTCGGGCTTGGGCTCGAGCCACTCGGCCACGGTGGCCAGTCGCTGCTCGTCGAAGCCCGTCGTCCCCACGACGCAGGAGATGTTCTGGTCGATGCAGAAGCGGATGTTGTCCATGACGACGTCCGGGCGGGTGAAGTCCACGACCACCTGCGCACCGGCGTCGGCCACGTTGAACAGCCAGTCGCCCTCGTCGACCATCGCGACGAGCTCGAGGTCCTCGGCGGCGTTGACCGCACGCACGACCTCGGTGCCCATCCGCCCCCGCGCCCCGAGGACGCCGACCGAGATGCGGGGCGGCTCGCCGGGGGTGGTCTGCTGGCCGGGTCCGGGGGCGCTCGTGGTCACGCGGTCAGGTTTCCCGGCGGTCCGTCCCGACGCAAGACGGCCCGGGTGGACCGGCGCTCCCCTCCCGCCCAGAGCAGCAAGCCGAGTCCCACGCCGGCCGCGTCGGCCAGCCAGTCGACGACCGAACCCGAGCGCTGCAGCGCCGAGAGCGCCTGGACCACCTCGCTGACCGCGCCGTAGGCGAGCAGCAGCACCGCCAGCGGACCGGGTCGCGTGCCGGCCCACCGCCCGGCGACGGCGAGCGCGGTGAACAGCAGCAGGTGCACGACCTTGTCCACCCCCGGGGGTGCGGAGGGCACGTCGGAGGCCGGCGCGAACAGCACGGCGAGCGAGACGAGCACCGTCACCGCGAAGGCCCCGCGGGACAGGGCGCCGTGCACGCGGAACACCGGGTGCGGACGCGGGTCGGTCATCGGTCTCCGTGGGTCCGGGGCGGTGCGGGTGGGGCGGTGCGGGGTGGGTCAGAGCCGGTCGAGGTCGGACTCGCGGTAGGGGCCGACGACGGCCAGGCAGGTCTCCCGGCCCAGCAGGTCGGCGGCGACGGCGCGCACCTGGTCCTCGTCCACGGCGGCGATCCGGTCGAGCACCTCGCGCACCGGCACGTACTCCCCGTGCGACAGCTCGCTCTTGCCCAGCCGGCTCATCCGCGAACCGGTGTCCTCGAGGCCGAGCACCGTCCCGCCGCGCAGCTGCCCGCGACCGCGGGCCACCTCCTCCGGCGTCAGCCCGTCGGCGGCCACGCGGGCCAGCTCCTCGCGGATGAGGCGCAGGACCTCCGGCACCCGCTTCTTGGCGCACCCGGCGTAGACGGAGAAGGCGCCGGTGCCCGCATAGGAGGTCAGCGCGGACCCCACGCTGTAGACCAGACCGCGCTTCTCCCGGATCTCCTGGAACAGCCGCGAGCTCATCCCGCCGCCGACCGCCGTCTCCAGGACCGCGGCGGCGTAGCGCCGCTCGTCGAAGCGGCTCAGACCCAGGTTGCCGAGCAGCAGGTGGGTCTGCTCGGTCTTCCTGTTCACCAGCCCGGCCGGGGACGCGGGGCCGTCGGGGGCGAGGTCCGCCCCGCGGCGCAGCGGTGCCGGGGACACCGGGCCGGAGAGCCGTTCGCCGAAGACCGCCGTCACCAGGTCGACCACCTGCTGGTGGTCCACCCGCCCGGCGGCGGTGACCACCATCGAGGGGACGGCGTAGCGCGACCGGTACCAGCCGTCGACGTCGTCGCGGGTGAGCCCCTCGATCGACTCGACGGTGCCGAGCACCGAGCGCCCGAGCGGGGTGCCGCCGAAGAGCGTCTCGGCGAACAGGTCGTGCACCAGGTCGGAGGGCTCGTCGTCGCGCATGGCGATCTCCTCGAGCACCACCGTCCGCTCGGACTCCAGGTCCTCGGCGGTGTTGAGCGCGTCGGTCACCAGGTCGCCGAGCAGCGTGACGGCCAGCGGGAGGTCGCTGGCGAGCACGTTGGCGTAGTAGCAGGTGTGCTCCTTGGCGGTGAAGGCGTTCATCTCACCGCCGACGGCGTCCATGGCCGTCGCGATCTCCAGGGCGTTGCGGCTGCGGGTGCCCTTGAACAGCAGGTGCTCGAGGAAGTGCGAGGCGCCGGCGACCCGGTCGTCCTCGTCCCGCGAGCCCACGCCCACCCAGATGCCGAGGGTGGCCGAGTGGACGCCGGGCATCGTCTCGGTGAGCACGCGCAGCCCGCCGGGCAGCACCGTGCGCTCCACCCGGCCGCCGACCTCGTCGACGTCGATGACTCGGGTGACACCGACCGGGGCCGGGGCGGACGCGAGGTCGGTGGACCCCACGCCAGCCCCGGCCCCGGACGGAGTCGGGTCGGCGACCGTGTCAGGCCTCCGCGGGAGCGGAGGCGTCGGACGGGGCCGCGTCGCCGGCCGGAGCATCGCCGGCCGGGGCGTCGCCGCCCTCGGCGGCCACCGGGACGAGGCTGATCTTGCCGCGGGCGTCGATGTCGGTGATCTCGACCTGCAGCTTGTCGCCGACGTTGACGACGTCCTCGACCTTGCCGATGCGCTTGCCGCCGCCCAGCTTGCTGATGTGGACCAGGCCGTCCTTGCCCGGCAGCAGCGAGACGAAGGCGCCGAACGGCGTCGTCTTGACGACGGTGCCGAGGAAGCGCTCCCCGACCTTCGGCATCTGCGGGTTGGCGATCGCGTTGATGCGGTCGACCGCCGCCTGGGCCGAGGGGCCGTCGGAGGCGCCCACGTAGATGGTGCCGTCGTCCTCGATGGTGATGTCGGCGCCGGTCTCGTCCTGGATCGAGTTGATCATCTGGCCCTTGGGGCCGATGACCGCGCCGATCTTGTCGACCGGGATGCGCACCGTGGTCACGCGCGGGGCGTACGGGCTCATCTCGTCGGGGGCGTCGATGGCCTCGTTCATCACGTCGAGGATGTGCAGGCGGGCGGCGCGGGCCTGGGTCAGCGCCTGGGCGAGCACGTCGGACGGGATCCCGTCGAGCTTGGTGTCCAGCTGCAGGGCCGTGACGAAGTCCTTGGTGCCGGCGACCTTGAAGTCCATGTCACCGAAGGCGTCCTCGGCACCGAGGATGTCGGTCAGCGCGACGTACTGCGTCTTGCCGTCGACCTCGTCGGACACCAGGCCCATGGCGATGCCGGCGACCGGGGCGCGCAGCGGCACACCGGCGTTGAGCAGCGACAGGGTGGAGGCGCAGACCGAGCCCATCGACGTCGAGCCGTTGGAGCCCAGCGCCTCGGACACCTGCCGGATCGCGTAGGGGAACTCCTCGCGGTCGGGCAGCACCGGCAGCAGCGCCCGCTCGGCGAGCGCGCCGTGGCCGATCTCGCGGCGCTTGGGCGAGCCCACGCGCCCGGTCTCCCCGGTGGAGTACGGCGGGAAGTTGTAGTTGTGCATGTACCGCTTGCGCGTGACCGGCGAGAGCGTGTCGAGCTGCTGCTCCATGCGGAGCATGTTCAGCGTGGTGACGCCCAGGATCTGGGTCTCGCCGCGCTCGAACAGCGCCGAGCCGTGCACCCGCGGGAGGACCTCGACCTCGGCCGACAGCGGCCGGATGTCGGTCAGGCCGCGGCCGTCGATGCGGACCTTGTCGCGCAGGATGCGCTGCCGGACGACCTTCTTGGTGACGGCGCGGAAGGCGGCCGACACCTCCTTCTCGCGGCCGGCGAACTGCTCGGCCAGGGAGGCGACGACCTCGTCCTTGAGCGCGTCGGTGGCGTCGTTGCGCTCCTGCTTGCCGGCGATCGACTGGGCCTCGGTGAGGCGGTCGAGGGCGGCGGACTCCACGGCGGCGTAGACGTCGTCCTGGTAGTCGAGGAAGCGGGGGAAGTCGGCGACCGGCTTGGCGGCCTTCTCCGCGAGCGCGGCCTGGGCCTCGCACAGCTGCCGGATGAAGGGCTTGGCGGCCTCGAGGCCCTGGGCGACGACCTCCTCGGTCGGCGCGGTGGCGCCGCCGCGGACGAGCTCGACGGTCTTCTCGGTGGCCTCGGCCTCGACCATCATGATCGCGACGTCGCCGTCGGGCAGGAGGCGCCCGGCCACGACCATGTCGAAGACGGCGTCCTCGAGCTCGGCGTGGGTGGGGAAGCCGATCCACTGGCCGTCGACCAGCGCGACGCGGGTGCCGCCGACCGGGCCGGAGAACGGCAGGCCCGACAGCTGGGTGGAGGCCGACGCGCCGTTGATGGCGAGCACGTCGTAGACGTGGTCGGGGTCCAGCGACAGGACGGTGATGACGACCTGGACCTCGTTGCGCAGGCCCTTGGCGAAGGTCGGGCGCAGCGGGCGGTCGATCAGCCGGCAGGTGAGGATCGCGTCCTCGCCCGGCCGGCCCTCACGGCGGAAGAACGAGCCGGGGATGCGCCCGGCGGCGTACATCCGCTCCTCGACGTCGACCGTCAGCGGGAAGAAGTCGAAGTGCTCCTTGGGCTGGCGGCCGGCCGTGGTGGCCGACAGGAGCATGGTGTCGCCCATGCTGACGACGACCGAGCCGGCGGCCTGCTTGGCCAGCCGCCCGGTCTCGAAGGTGATGCTGCGGCTGCCGCGGCTGCCGTTGTCGATGACCGCGGTGGCGGTGGTGACCCCGTCCTCGGGGTCGTACTCGGCAGCGATGCTGCCCTGGGTGGTGGGTGCGGACACTGTGTCCTCTTCCTACGTCGCATGCGGCGACGTCCTCTTCGTGGCGTCCCGTGCCGGACTGCTCCGGGATGACCGGTCTTCGATCGAAGCCCACGGGGGTCGTTCCCCCTCCGGAGGGGGGACATGCCCGGGGGCCACCACCGAGGACCGACCAGCGTCGGGGTGCGCGGCGCGGTGCCGTGGTTCTCGCGGAGCGGGTGCCCCACGAGAGAGGGGACCGTCCCGGCGGGACGGTCCCCTCTGAGGTCAGCGGCGCAGACCGAGCCGCTCGATCAGCGAGCGGTAGCGGTTGATGTCCGTCTTGGCCAGGTAGTTCAGCAGCCGCCGGCGACGGCCGACCAGCAGGAGCAGGCCCCGCCGGCTGTGGTGGTCGTGCTTGTGCTGCTTGAGGTGCTCGGTCAGGTCACTGATCCGGCGGGTGAGCATCGCGACCTGGACCTCGGGCGAGCCCGTGTCCTTCTCGACCGTCGCGTACTCGGTCATGATCTGCTGCTTCGTCGCGCTGTCGAGCGCCATGGAGGGCCTCCGGGCCAGGTCACGTGTGGCCCCCGGTCTGACTCACGGGGGCAGGTGGCACACATCGCCGCGTGATACACGGCGCCGTCGACATTACCAGCGCGGCCCGGGGCGGCCGCGGCGGTGATCACCCGGCGGGGGGCAGGCCCAGCACGGCGCGGGTGCGGGTGACGTCGTCGGCCATGGCCGCGACCAGCTCGTCGACGCCGGCGAAGGCGGCCATCGGACGCAGCCGCGAGACGAACTCGACGCCGACGTGCTCGCCGTAGAGGTCGCCGGACCAGTCGAGGACGAACGCCTCGACGGTGCGCCGCGAGCCCTGGAAGGTGGGGTTGGTGCCCACCGAGACCGCGGCGGGCCGGCTGTCGAGGGTGCGGCCGGCGGGGTCGCGGGTGACCAGCGCGCCGGCGTAGACCCCGTCGGCGGGGATGGCGGTGAAGGGCGGGCACTCGACGTTCGCCGTGGGGTAGCCCAGCTCGCGGCCGCGCCGGTCGCCGCGCACGACGACGCCGTCGACCCGGTGCGGCCGGCCCAGCGCCCGCGCCGCGCTCTCCATGTCCCCGGCGGCGACGCAGGCGCGGATGTAGGTCGAGGAGATGGTGACCTCGCCGTCGGCGGAGGCATCGCCGGCCAGCGGGACGCCCTCGACGGCGAAGCCGAACCGGCGCCCCTCCTGGGTGAGCGTGGTCACGTTGCCGGCGGCCTTGTGCCCGTAGGTGAAGTTCTCGCCGACGACGACCATCGCGGCGTGCAGGTGCTCGACGAGCACGCCGTGGGCGAACTCCTCGGGGGTCAGCCGGCTGAACTCCGGGGTGAAGGGCAGCACGCACATGCCGTCGACCCCGAGCCCGGCGACCAGCTCGGCCTTGCGGTCCAGCGAGGTGAGGATCGCCGGGTGCGAGCCGGGCCGGACGACCTCGGTGGGGTGCGGGTCGAAGGTGACCAGCACGCACGGGCGGCCCAGGGCCCGCGCGCGGCCGACGGCGGTGCCGATCAGCGACTGGTGGCCGCGGTGGACGCCGTCGTACATGCCCACGGTGACCACGGTCCGGCCGAGGTCGGCCGGGGTCTGGGCCTGCCCGCGCCAGCGCTGCACGCCTCCGCTCCCCGTGTCGTCGCCGGGTCGCTCAGGCGACCCGGTGCAGCCAGCCGCGGGTGTCGGGCACCCGGCCGTGCTGGATGTCGAGCAGGTGCTCGCGCAGGCCCATGGTGACCGGGCCGGGGGTGCCGTCGCCGACGGTGAAGTCGCCGGTGCGCGCCTTGACCTCGCCGACCGGGGTGATCACCGCGGCGGTGCCGCAGGCGAAGGTCTCGGTGACCGTGCCGTCGGCCACGCCGGAGCGCCACTCGTCGACGCTGAAGCGGCGCTCGGTGACCCGCATGCCGCGTGCGCGGGCGACCTCGATGAGCGAATCGCGGGTGATGCCGGGCAGGAGCGTGCCGGTGAGCTCGGGGGTGACCAGCTCGGCGTCGTCGCCGGAGCCGAGGACGAAGAACAGGTTCATCCCGCCCATCTCCTCGACGTAGCGCTTCTCCACCGCGTCGAGCCAGACCACCTGGTCGCAGCCGGCGGCGATGGCCTGCTCCTGGGCGAGCAGGCTGGCGGCGTAGTTGCCGGCGCACTTGACGTCGCCGGTGCCGCCGGGCGCGGCCCGGATGTAGTCCTCCGACAGGTAGACCGACACCGGGTGCACGCCGCGCGGGAAGTACGCCCCGGCCGGGCTGGCGATGACCAGGAACAGGTACTCGTTGGCCGGCCGCACGCCGAGGAACGGCTCGGTGGCCAGCTGGTAGGGCCGGATGTAGAGGGTCTGGTCGGGCCCGGTGGGCACCCAGTCGCGGTCGGCGTCGACGAGCGCATCGACGGCGGCGATGAAGGCCTCCTCGGGCACCGGCGGCATCGCCAGCCGGCGGGCGCTGCGGGCGAAGCGGGCGGCGTTGGCCTCGGGCCGGAAGGTGGCCACGCTGCCGTCGGGCTGGGCGTAGGCCTTGAGCCCCTCGAAGATCGACTGTGCGTAGTGCAGCGCGGCGGTGGCGGGGTCGACCTGCAGCGGCGCGTACTGCGTCAGCCGCGCGTCGTACCAGCCGCGGCCGGCCTCGTAGCGGGCCACGAACATCGAGTCGGTGAAGTGCCGGCCGAAGCCCGGGTCGGCCAGCACGGCCGCGCGCTCGGCGGCCGGCCGGCGGGTCACGCCCTCCACGGTCACCGGCACGCCCTCGGAGAAGACCCGGGAGGAGGTGCGGCTGTCGGCGAGCGTGTCGGTCATGTCTCCCACCTGGGCGTGCTCGGGGCGCGGACCGGCGGACGACCGGCCCGCCGACCACAGTAGCGCCGGGGCCGGCGGCGGCCGGGAGCCGACCGCCGCCGCCGGACCCGACCGGGCTCAGGGCCGGTCGGGCGCGGAGCTCTCGACGACCTCGTAGGACCACAGGTGGTGCGAGTCGCTGGCCGCCGGGGCGAGCTCGTCGCCGCCGCCCTGGTGGGCGCGCGCGAAGTCCTGGCTGCCCTCCCAGCTGCGGTAGGCCTCCTCGCTCTCCCATCGGGTGTAGACCAGGTACTGGTCGGTGCCCTCGATCGGGCGCAGCAGCTCGAACCACTCAAAACCCGGGGTCTTCTCGACCGCTCCGCCCCGGCCGCGGAAGCGCTCCTCGAAGCGCTCCTGGGCGTGCGGCGGCACCACGATCGCGTTGATCTTCACGACGCTCATGGGAATCCCCTTCCCGGCGCGGACGGCCGTCAACCCCTGCGCCGTCCGCCGCGCCCGGCGAGGATGACCCGATGACCGAGGCCTCCCGTCCCGGCGTCCTGTTCGACGTCGACGGCACCCTGCTGGACACCAACTACCTGCAGGTCCTCGCCTGGTGGCAGGCCTTCCGCGACACCGGGCACCCCGAGGTCTCCATGGCCGACTGCCACCGCGCGATCGGCATCGCCAGCGAGGAGCTCGTCACCCACCTGCTCGGCGACGACGCCGACGACGCCGAGGCGGTCTCGGAGGCCAAGACCGGCCGCTACGAGCCGCTGCGCGAGCTGGTCACGCCCTTCCCCCGCGTCGACGAGCTCCTGGCGGCCTGCCGGGAGCGCGGCCTGGCCGTGGTGCTGGCCACCAGCGGCAAGGAGTCCGACCTGGAGTGGATGGTGCCGGCGATCGGCGGGGAGGACGTCGTCGACGGGGCCACGAGCTCGGCCGACGTCGAGTCGGCCAAGCCGGCGCCGGACCTGCTGCAGACCGCCGTCGACGCCCACGGGCTCGACCCCGACCGGACGGTCGCGGTGGGCGACACGATCTGGGACGTGCGGGCCGCCCGCGACGCCGGCCTGCCCGTGATCGCGCTGACCTGCGGCGGGATCTCCCGGCAGGAGCTGCTCGAGGAGGGGGCCGACGAGGTCTACGACGACCCGGCCGACCTGCTCGCGCACCTCGACGAGTCGCTCGTCGGCAAGGTCGCCGGCAGCTAGCTCAGCCGGGCGGGAAGCCGACGGCGACCCGGGCGCCGGAGCCGGTGTCCTCGAGCAGCGCGACCAGCCGGCCCGCGGGGTCGACGGCCGCGGTGAGTCCCGGCCGCCCGGTGGCCGCGATCCGCTGGCCGTACCCCACCGCGCGGGCCTCCTCCTCGGACAGCCGCCGCTCGGGGTAGATGGCGGTGGCCGCCTCGGTCAGGCCGAGCACCCCCGCTCCCCCGCCGTCGGCGAGCGCGGCCGCGGCCTCCTCGACCGGGGCGGCCCGGTCGGTGGTGAACGGGCCCGACGCGGTGCGGCGCAGCGCGGTCAGGTGCCCGCCGACGCCGAGGGCCGCGCCGGCGTCGCGGGCGATGGCGCGCACGTAGGTGCCCGCGGTGCAGGCGACGGTGACCTCGACGTCGACCAGATCGGGCGTGGGCCGGGTGATCCAGTGCACGTCGAGGCGGTGCACGGTGACCGCGCGGGGCTCGAGGACGACCTCTTCACCGGCCCGGACGCGGTCGTAGGAGCGGCGGCCACCGACCTTGACCGCGCTGACCGAGGAGGGCACCTGCAGCAGCGGGCCGGTCTGGGCCGCGAGCGCGGCGCGCACGGCGTCGTCGTCGAGGCCGCCGGCGGAGGTGGTGGTGAGGACCTCGCCCTCGCGGTCGTCGGTGACCGTCGTCTGCCCGAGGCGGACGGTGGCCTCGTAGACCTTGTCCGAGCCGCCGAGGTGGCCCAGCAGCCGGGTCGCCGTCCCGACGCCGAGCACGAGCAGGCCGGTGGCCATCGGGTCGAGGGTGCCGGCGTGCCCGACCCGACGGACCGACAGCACCCGGCGGGCCCGGGCCACGACGTCGTGCGAGGTCATCCCGCCGGGCTTGTCGACCAGCAGGATCCCCGGGGTCACGTCGGCGTCGGCGGCGCGGCGGCGGCTCATGCTGGGGTCCCCGCGGAGACGTGGAGCGCCAGCGGAGCGTCTTCGTGGGGTGAGCTCACGTCCCCACCGTCGCAGGTGCCGTGAGCCACCGGTCCCCCGCCACCCGGGCCAGGACGGCGACCAGCCGCAGCACGATGAACGCCGTCAGCCCCGTCCAGACGCCGGCCAGGCCCCAGCCCAGCGGGCCGGACAGCAGCGACAGCGGGAGGAAGCCGACGAGCGCGGCGCCGACGGTGACCGTGCGCAGGTAGCCGACGTCGCCGGCGCCCATGAGCACGCCGTCGAGGGCGAACACGACGCCGGCCAGCGGCTGGAACCCGGCCAGGAACCACCAGACGAGCTCGGCCTGGGCGCGCACCGCGGGGTCGTCGGTGAACAGCGGGACCAGCAGGTCGCGGCCGGCCAGCAGCAGCGCCGCGACCAGCACGCCGGTGCCCAGGCCCCACAGCGTGACCCGGCGGGCGGTGGCGCGGGCGTCGTCGGGCCGGCCGGCGCCGAGGGCGTGGCCGACGAGGGTCTGCGCGGCGATGGCGTAGGCGTCGAGGACGAGCGCGAGGAAGAGGAACAGCTGCAGCGCGATCTGGTGGGCGCCGAGCTGTGCCTGCCCGGCGCGAGCGGCGACCCCCGCGGCGACGAGGAAGGACAGCTGCAGCACGGTGGCGCGCAGCAGCAGGTCGCGGCCGAGGACGAGCTGGGCCCGGACGGCGGCCGGCCGGAACCGCCAGTCGGCGTCCTCGCGCAGCAGCGCCCGCACGAACAGCGCCGCCGTCAGCGACTGCCCGGCGAGGTTGGCGACGGCGGAGCCCGGCAGCCCCAGGCCGGCCGGGTACACCAGCAGCGGGCACAGGACGAGGCTCAGCAGGCTCCCGGCCAGCACGAAGCGCACCGGCCGGCGCAGGTCCTGCACCCCGCGCAGCCAGCCGTTGCCGGCCAGCGAGACGAGCAGCAGCGGCGCGCCGCAGCCGGCAATCCGCAGCCACTGCTCCCCCGCCGCGGCCACCTCGCCGGGGCCGCCGGCCAGGAGGCGGGTCAGCGGGCCGGCCAGGACCTGGAACAGCAGCACGACGGCGGCCCCGAGCAGCAGCGCCAGCCAGGTGGCCTGCACGCCCTCGGCGACCGCCCCCGGGCGGTCCCCCGCCCCGGCGCGGCGGGCGGCGCGGGCGGTGGTGCCGTAGGCGAGGAAGTTCAGCAGCGCGGCGGCCCAGGCCAGCAGCCCGCCGCCGACGGCCAGGCCGCCGAGCGCGACGGTGCCCAGGTTGCCCACCACGGCGGTGTCGACGAGCAGGTACAGCGGCTCGGCCGCCAGCACCACGAGCGCCGGGACGGCGAGCCCCGGCACCGAGGGCTGACGCGCGCTCACGCCCCGAGCAGGCCGCGCAGCCGGGCGACGGTGCCCTCGCGGTCGAGGTGCGAGGTGAACCCCGCCGCGGCCCGGTGCCCGCCGCCGCCGAGGGCCATGGCGACCCGGGCGACGTCGGTGGCGCCGCGGGAGCGCAGCGACACCGACCACGAGCCGTCGTCCTGGCCCTTGAGCACGCAGGCGACGTCGGCCTCGGCGGTGGTCCGGACGACGTCGACCAGGGCCTCGAGCTGCTCGCCGGGCAGCCCGTGCTCCGCGGCCTCGGCGGTGCTCGACCAGGTCCACACCAGGCCCGCGCCGACCCCGGTCTCGAGGACCGCCCGGCCGGTGACCGCCGACAGCAGCCGCAGCCAGCCGAACGGCGCAGTGTCGAACAGCCGCCGACTGATCGCCGCGTGGTCGATGCCCGTGGACAGCAGCCGCGCGGCGAGCACGTGCGTGGCGGGCCGGGTGCTGCCGAAGCGGAAGGAGCCGGTGTCGGCGGTCAGGCCCGCGTACAGCAGCGTGGCCAGGTCAGCGTCGAGGTCGACGCCGAGCGCGTCGAGCAGCCCGGCCACGAGCACGATGGTGGCGGGGGCGGCGGGGTCGACCAGCGAGACGTCGCCGAAGCCGGGGTTGCTGGCGTGGTGGTCGAGGACGACCGAGGTGCCGGCGCCCTCGAGCAGGGCGGCCAGCTCGCCGAGCCGGCCCGGTGAGGCGGCGTCGAGGCTGACGAAGACGTCAGGGGACGCGGGCACGGCGGTCGACGGCACCAGGCCCTCGGCGCCGGGCAGCCAGCCGAGGGACTCCGGCAGCACCGGGCGGCCGGGGAACGTGGCGGTCACCCGGGCGCCGCGGCGGCGCAGCCCCTCCGCGAGGGCCAGGGTGCTGCCCAGGGCGTCGGCGTCGGGCTGCACGTGCCCGCTGAGGACCACGGTGGCCCCCGCGTCGGCGGCCGCGCCCAGCACGGCGGCCGGGGTGCGGACGGGTACCCCGGCGGTCGGCGCGCTCACCGGGTCAGGCGTCGGGGCCGGGATCGGCCACCGGGACGGCGTCCTCGTCCTCGGACACGGTGCCGCCACCGGGCGCCAGCGCCGGCCCGCCGTCGTCGGGCAGGTCGGACGCGATGGAGGGCGCCGTCCCGATCTGGCCCGTGCGGCCGCCGTCGGTCGGGTCGCCGGCGTTCGGCTCGGCGCGCCCGCCCAGCTCCGAGCGGCCCTGCCCCTCGTCGGGCAGGTGCGGATCCGGGTCGTTCTCGCTCATGAGGCGCTCCTGGTCTGGGTCGGGGCGTCGTCGGACTCCTCGGCACCGGACTCGTCGTCGTCCGCCTCCGGGTGCCGGTAGGGATCGGCGTCGCCGGCGTAGGTGGCGTGCTCGCGCAGCCGGGCGAGCTCCGCGTCGGCCGAGCGGACGCGCTCGAGGGCCTCGTCGAGCTCGCGGGCGGTGTCCGGGACGGCGTCGGCGACGAAGGTCAGCGTCGGCACGAACTTGATGCCGGTCTGCCGGCCGACGGTGGAGCGCAGCACACCGGTGGCGCTGGCCAGTGCCTTGGCCGAGTCGGCGGCCGCGGTGGCGTCGCCGTAGACGGTGTAGAAGACCGTGGCCTCGCGCAGGTCACTGGTGACCCGGGCGTCGGTCACGGTGACCATGCCCAGCCGCGGGTCCTTGACCTGCGACTCGATCGCGGCGGACACGATCTGGCGGATGCGCACCGCGAGCTTGCGGGCGCGGGCGGGGTCGGCCACGGCAGACCTCCGGGAGTCGGGGCGTCCGCAGGACGCCGGGTGGACGGTCGGACGGGCGGCGGCCCACCCGGGGTGGGGTCCTCAGTCTTCGTCGGAGAACAGCTGCCGGTGCGTCGACAGCAGCGTCACCTCCGGCCGCTCGGCCAGCAACCGCTCGCAGGAGTCGAGGACGTCGGTCACCTGGCCGGCGTCGCCCGCGACGGTGGCGACCCCGACCTGGACACGGCGGTGCAGGTCGAGGTCGCCCACCTCGGCCGCGGCCACGGCGAAGCGACGCCGCAGCTCGGCCACGATCGGCCGCACCACGGCGCGCTTGCCCTTGAGCGAGTGGACGTCGCCCAGCAGCAGGTCAGCGGTCAGCGACCCGGTGAACACCGGATGCTCCCTTCCTCCCTGCTGCCGGGCGACGTCCTGCGTGCGTTACGCGCGCGGCTTCTCACGCATCTCGAACGTCTCGATGACGTCCTCGATCTTGATGTCGTTGAACGACCCGAGCCCGATACCGCACTCGTAGCCGTCGCGGACCTCGGTCACGTCGTCCTTGAAGCGGCGCAGCGACTCGACGGTGAGGTTGTCGGCGACGACGACCCCGTCCCGGACCAACCGGGCCTTCGAGTTCCGGGTGATGACCCCGCTGCGGACGATCGAGCCGGCGACGTTGCCGATGCGCGGCACCCGGAAGACCTCGCGGACCTCCGCCGTGCCGAGCGCGACCTCCTCGTACTCCGGCTTGAGCATGCCCTTGAGGGCCGCCTCGATCTCCTCGATCGCCTGGTAGATGACCGAGTAGTACCGGACGTCGACACCCTCGCGGTTGGCGAGCTCGGTGGCCTGGCCCTCGGCCCGGACGTTGAAGCCCAGGACGATGACGTCGTCGGCCAGCGCCAGGTCGATGTCGCTCTTGGTGATGCCGCCGACGCCGCGGTGGATGACCCGCAGCGAGATGTCGTCGCTCACCTCGATCTTCATCAGGGCCTCCTCGAGCGCCTCGACGGTGCCCGAGTTGTCGCCCTTGATGATCAGGTTGAGCTGGCGGTTCTCCTTGAGCGCCGCGTCGAGGTCCTCGAGGCTGATCCGCTTGCGCATGGAGGCGTTCTGCGCGTTGCGGATGCGGGCCTGACGACGGTCGGCGATCTGCCGGGCGACGCGGTCCTCCTCGACGACGAGGAACGTGTCACCGGCACGCGGCACGGAGGTGAGCCCGACGACCTGCACGGGGCGGGCCGGCAGGGCCTCCTTGAGCTTGTTGCCGTGCTCGTCGAGCAGCGACCGCACGCGGCCGTAGGCGTCGCCGGCGACGATCGAGTCGCCCTGGCGCAGCGTGCCGCGCTGGACGAGGACGGTCGCGACGGGGCCGCGGCCCTTGTCCAGCTTGCCCTCGATGACCACGCCCTGCGGGTCCTGCTCGGCGTTCGCGCGCAGGTCCAGCGAGGCGTCGGCGGTCAGCAGGATCGCCGTGAGCAGCTCGTCGAGGCCCTGGCGGGTGGTCGCGGAGACGTCGACGAACATCGTGTCGCCGCCGTACTCCTCGGCCACCAGCCCGTACTCGGTGAGCTGCTGACGGATCTTGGCGGGGTTGGCCCCCTCCTTGTCGATCTTGTTGACCGCGACCACGATCGGCACCTCGGCGGCCTGGGCGTGGTTGAGCGCCTCGACCGTCTGCGGCATGACGCCGTCGTCGGCCGCCACGACCAGCACGACGATGTCGGTGACCTTCGCGCCCCGTGCACGCATCGCGGTGAACGACTCGTGACCCGGGGTGTCGATGAAGGTGATCGGCCGCTCGTAGTCCTCCAGCTCGGTGACGATCTGGTAGGCGCCGATGTGCTGGGTGATGCCGCCGGCCTCGCGCGCCACCACGTTGCTGTTGCGGATGGCGTCGAGCAGCTTCGTCTTGCCGTGGTCGACGTGACCCATGACCGTGACGACCGGCGGACGCGCGACCCAGTCCTCCTCGTCACCCTCGTCGCCGAAGGTGAGGTCGAAGGTCTCGAGGAGCTCGCGGTCCTCGTCCTCGGGGCTGACGACCTGGATGTCCCACTCGATCTCGGCACCGAGCAGCTGCAGCGTCTCGTCGTTGACCGACTGCGTCGCGGTGACCATCTCGCCCAGGTGGAACAGGGCGGTGACCAGCGCGGACGGCTGGGCGCCGATCTTCTCGGCGAGGTCGGTCAGCGAGGCGCCGCGGGGCAGCCGGACGGTCTGCCCGTGGCCACGCGGCAGGCTGACGCCGCCCATGCTGGGCGCCGCCATGGAGTCGAACTCCTGACGCCGCTGCTTCTTGCTCTTGCGCCCGCGGACCGGACCACGGCCACCGGGACGCCCGAAGGCACCCGCGGTACCCGCACCGGAGCCACCGCGACCGCGACCGCGGCCACCGCCGCCGCCACGGAAACCGCCACCCGCGGGAGCGCCACCGCCACCGCCACCGGGGCCACCGCCACCGGGACGGAAGCCGCCGCCACCGCCGCCGCCACCGGGGCCACCCGGGCGGCCACGGCCACCGGGACCACCGGGGCCGCCACCGGGACGACCGGCACCGGCCGGACGCGGCGGCATCATGCCCGGCGAGGGGCGCTGCGGCATCATGCCCGGGTTCGGCCGGGGACCACCCGGACCGGCCGCGGGACGCGGGCCACCGGGACGGGGACCACCCGCGCCGGGCGCCGGACGCGGACCGCCGGCACCGGGAGCCGGGCGGGGACCGCCGGCACCGGGACCGGGGCGCGGGCCACCGGCAGCCGGGCCCGGACGCGGGCCGGCCGCGGGACCCGGACGCGGAGCGCTGCTGAAGGGGTTGTTGCCCGGCCGCGGAGCCGGACGGGGACCCGGCCGCGGACCGGCACCAGGGGCACCGGGAGCGGCGCCACCGGGACGGGGCGCGCCGGGAGCCGCCGGACGCGGGGAGCCGGGACGCGCCGCACCGGGGACGGAACCACCGGCGGGACGCGGCGCGGACGCACCGGGACGCGGAGCGCCGGGCGCGGCCGGACGCGGACCCTGCGGCGCGGTCGGCTGCTGGGTCGGCGCACTGGCCGCCGGGGCGCTGGCCGCGGGGGCACTGGCCGCGGGGGCACTGGCCGCCGGCGCCTGGGGCGCGGCGGGCTGCTGGGCCGGACGCGGGCCGGGCATCGGAGCACCCGGACGCGGGGCACCGGGGCGCGGGCCGGACGGGACACCGGCCGACGGCGCGGGCGCCGACGGGGCGGCCGGGGCCTGCGGAGCGCGCGCGGCGGGAGCCGGGGCGGGCGCCGGAGCGGCCGGACGGGGTGCGGACGGGGCGGCGGGACGGGCGGCGGGAGCGCCGCGACCGTTGCCGCCGGTGGACGCACCGAGGGCCTCCCGGAGCCGCCGGGCCACGGGGGCCTCGACGGTCGAGGAGGCGGACTTCACGAACTCGCCCTGCTCCTTGAGCTTGGCGAGGACGGTCTTGCTGTCGACCCCGAACTCCTTGGCGAGTTCGTGGACACGGGCTTTGCCTGGCACGGATCTCCTCTGGTGAGGCCGGCGGCTCGCCCGCGCGACCTCGTCGTCAGTGGTGCATGGTCTGGCTTGTCATCGTGGGGACTTCACGGCTGACTCATCCGACGACGTCCTGCTCTCGACGTGCGGACCGGCGGGGTGCCGGTCCGTCTGTGGGAAGTGCGGTCTGTCGTTCGTTCGCGGTCGCCCGCCCCGGGGTCCGGCCCTCCGGCGCGTCGGCGCCGAGGACGTGGGCCCGGAGCGGACCGGCCTCCACCGCGGCTCCGCCCGGGAGGCGCAGCGCACGGGGGAAGGCCCGGCGTCGCTCCGCTGCGTGCAGGCACTCCGGAGTGGGGTGCAGGGACGCTCCCCGGCCGGGGAGCCTCCGCCGGGGATCGGGCACGAGGGTCCCGGACCGGAGGACGACACGCAGCAGGTCGGTGACCGGAGCGCGGTTCCGGCAGCCCACACAGGTGCGCACCGGGATCGACGTTTCGGCCACCCGTCACTCTAGCGCGCTGAGGGACCCCGTTGTTCCGGGCGCCGGGGACCGGAGCGCAGGGCACCCCCGCCGGGGGACGTCCGGCCCCCCGGGGCACCGGCGCGCACCGGCGGCGGGCCCGAGCGCAGCGGCGGCCGGCCGACGCCCGGCGAGGGGCTGGCGTCGTCGGGCTGGGCGTCGCTGCGGATGTCGATCCGGCAGCCGGTGAGCCGGGCGGCGAGGCGGGCGTTCTGCCCCTCCTTGCCGATGGCCAGCGACAGCTGGAAGTCCGGGACGACGACCCGCACCGCCTTGGCCTTGGGGTCGACCAGCGTCGCGCTGTTGACCCGGGCGGGGCTGAGCGCGGAGGCCACGAAGGTCGCGGGGTCGTCCGACCAGTCGACGATGTCGATCTTCTCGCCGTGCAGCTCGCTCATGACGTTGCGCACGCGCTGGCCCATCGGCCCGATGCAGGCGCCCTTGGCGTTGAGCCCGGGCACCGAGGTGCGGACGGCGATCTTCGAGCGGTGCCCGGCCTCGCGCGCGACCGCGACGATCTCGACGCTGCCGTCGGCGATCTCGGGGACCTCCAGCGCGAACAGCTTGCGCACCAGGTTCGGGTGGGTCCGCGAGACCGTGACCTGCGGGCCGCGGTGGGTGCGGGCGACCGACACGACGTAGGCGCGCAGCCGGCTGCCGTGCGGGTACCGCTCCCCGGGCACCTGCTCGGCGGCGGGCAGGACCGCCTCCACCTTGCCGATGTCGACCAGCACCGAGCCCTGCGCGTTGCGGCGGGCGTCGGCCTGGACGACGCCGCTGACGATGTCGCCCTCCTTGCCCGCGTACTCGCCGAAGGTCTGCTCGTGCTCGGCGTCGCGCAGCCGCTGGACGATGACCTGCTTGGCGGTGCTGGCCGCGATCCGGCCGAAGTCACCGGGGGTGTCGTCCCACTCGCGCACGACCTCGCCGTCGGCGCCGAGCTCCTGGGCCAGCACCGCGACCTCGCCGGACCGCCGGTCGACGTGCACCCGCACGTGCTTCGCCGCGCCGTCGGCGTGGCGGTAGGCGGTCACCAGCGCCGTCTCGATGGCCTCGATGACCGTGTCGGCGGGGATGCCCTTCTCCCGCTCGACCGCCTTGAGGGCGGTCACGTCGATGTTCACTGTCCTCCTCCGTCGTCGTCGCCCTCGTCGTCCGGTGCGTCGTCGAGCAGGTCGTCGTCCGTGTCGTCGATCAGGTCGTCGTGCAGGTCGTCGTCGTGCAGGTCGTCGTCGGGCGCGGGCTCGTCCCTGCCCGGGCGGCCGAACTCGACCTGCACCCGGCCGGCCCCGAGCTCGGCCCAGGGCACCTGCCGGGGCGTCGGCGGGCGCTTGCGCGCGCCCGGCTTGGCCTTCGGCTCGACCGCCAGGGTCACGCCCCGGTCGTCGACCTCGGTGACCCGTCCGGTGACCTGCTCGGTCGCCCCCGACGGGCCGACGGTCACGGTGACCAACCGGCCGGTGTTGCGCCGCCAGTGCCGGGGCTCGGTCAGCGGCCGGTCGACGCCGGGGCTGGTCACCTCCAGCACGTAGGGGGCGCGGCCCAGCTCGCCGTCCTTGTGGTCGAGCACCGCCGAGATGGCCCGGCTGACCTCCGCGACGTCGTCGAGCGAGACGCCCTGGTCGCGGTCGACGACCACGCGGACGACGCTGCGCCGGCCGGCGGGCGTGACCACCAGCTCCTCGAGGTCGTAGCCGGCGTCGCCGACCACGGGCTCGATCCACCCGGCCAGCCGGGTGGCCGCCGGGTCCTCCTGCCGTGACCTGGCGGCCTGGTCCTGCCGTGACCTCGCGGACACGGGCTCCCTCCTCTGCAACCGGTCGGAGCTCGTGCTCGGCGGACCGCACCGCCCGGGGCCGCGCCCGGTGGCGCGGACTCGCGCGGCTCCGGCCGCGGCGTACCCGGGGAGTCGTCAGGCTACCGCTCCCCGGGGTGCGCGGCCCCGGCCGCTCGGACGGGGGACGCTCCCGCCGTCCCGACGCGCCCGGTCCCTGCCCGGCGGACCGGGCGGCTCCTGGGAGACTGGCGGTGATGTCCGCCTCCCCCGCTCCCGCCGGTTTCCCGCGCCGCCGCCTGCTCGCCGGGAGCGCCGGGCTGGCGCTGCTGCTGGCCGGGTGCACGTCCGGCGGGTCCGGTCAGGCGGCGCAGGAGGCCGGGAACCGGGAGGCCAGGGCGCAGGAGGACCGGCTGGCCGCGCAGGTGCCCGTGCAGGAGGCGGTGGTGGCCGCGTACGGCGCCGTGGGCGTGGCCGACGCCGCCGTCGGGGAGTCGGTCGCCGCGCTCGCCGGCCAGGCGCAGGAGCAGCTGGACCGGCTGCGCGCGGCCGCTCCGGGAGCGACCGCCTCGTCGTCGTCCGCCCCGCCCGGGCCGCCGGCCGGAGGGGACCTGCGCGCCTGGCTGCGCGACCAGGTGGGCGCCGCGGCCGCCGCGCACGCGGCCGCCTGCGTCGAGGTCTCCGGCGCGGCGGCGGCGCTCCTGGGGTCGCTGGCGGCGGGGCTGCGCGGGCACGTGGCGGCCCTGGCGTGAGGTCCGGCGGGAGCGCCGGCACGAGGGAGGCGGGACGTGGCTGACGACGGGAGCACCGGGAGCACGGAGGACGCCGCCCTGGACGACGTCCTCGCCGCCGAGCACGCCGCCGTGTGGGGCTACGGGGTCGTCGGCGCGGCGCTGCCGCCGGAGGGCCGGGGGCCGGCCGCCGACGGCGAGCGGGCCCACCGCGACTCCCGCGACCGGCTCGCGGAGCTCCTGGACGAGCGCGACGCCGACCCGGTCCCGGCCGGGGCCGGCTACGAGCTGCCCTTCCCGGTGCTGTCGGCGGCCGACGCCGCGGCGCTGGCGGTCGTGCTCGAGGAGGGCGTCTCGGCGGCCTGGGTGGCGCTGCTCGACGCCGCGGCGGACGCCGAGGTGCGGCAGCTCGCCGTGGACTCCCTGGGCGCCGCCGAGGAGCGTGCCGTGGCCTGGCGGACCGCGGCCGGCCGCACGCCGGTCACGACGGCCCTCCCGGGCCTCCCGGACTAGCCGACGGCGCCGAGGAACGCGTCGGTGACGGCGACGGCGGCGCTGCTGGACCGACCGCCCTCGACGAGCACCGCGAAGGCGAGGTCGCCCTGCGGGCCGCCGAGCCGGTAGCCCATGAACCACCCGTGCGCGTCCGGCGGGGTGTTGCTGCCGAACTCGGCGGTCCCCGTCTTGCCGTACACCTCGCCGCGGTCGGCCAGCGCCTCGGCGGTGCCGGTGAGGACGACCTGGCGCATGAGCGGCCGCAGCTGGTCGAGCACCGCCTGGCCCGGTCCGGCCGGCGCCGGCCCGGCCGGGTCGCCGCCCACCACCTCGACGGGGACGGCGGGCGTGCCGCTGGCGATGCCGGCCGCCACCAGCGCGAGCTGCACCGGGCTCATGAGCACCTGCCCCTGGCCGATCGCGTCGGCGGCCTTGGTGGTGCCGGTGGAGTCGGCCGGGACGCTGCCGCTGAACACGTCGACCGGCAGCTGCCAGTCGCTGCCCACCCCGTAGGAGGCGGCCGCGGCGGCGAGGGCGTCGTCGGGCAGCTGCAGGCCGGCCTGGATGAAGGTGGTGTTGCAGGACTGGGCGAAGGCCTCGGTGAAGGGCACGGTGCCGAGGTCGAACTGGTCCTGGTTCTCGAACTCGCGGCCCTCGACGAGGGTCGTCCCGGGGCAGGCGACCGGGGTGTCCGGGGTGAGCTGGCCGGTGGAGAGCAGCGCCGTCGCCGTGATCGTCTTCATGCTCGAGCCCGGCGGGTACTGGCCGGTCAGCGCGTTGCCGGCCGCGGCGGCCTCGTTGGAGGAGACGGCCAGGATCTCGCCGGTGCCGGGCCGGACGACGACCAGGTGCGTGGGCAGCGGCTGGGTGGCCACCGCGCCGTCGGCGGCGTCCTGCAGCGCGCGGACCAGCGGTGTCCGGATCGGCTGCCCGGGGACGGGGTCGACGGCGGCGACCTGCTGCCCGGCGTCGCCGGTGGACTCGTCGGCGCTGACCACCGAGACGGTGAAGCCCGGGGTGCCGGTGAGCTGCTCCTGGAAGGCGCGCTGCAGGCCCGACAGGCCGAGCTGGTCGCCGGCGGCGTAGGCGGCCACGCCGTCGGTGGTCGTCTCCTCGATCACCTCGGCGGTGGCCGCCCCGACCCGGCCGAGCAGCGCGGAGGCGAACCGGGAGGACGGCGCGAGCAGCCGCGTGTCGGTGGGGAAGACGGCGCCGGGCAGGTCGAAGACCTGCGCGCGGATGGCCTCGAAGTCGGGGCGGCGCAGCGTGATGACCGGCACGAACTGGCCGGCCGGCGCGGCCTGGACGTCGGCGGTGATCTCCTCGGCCGCGACGCCGGTGGCCGCCGACAGCGCGGCGGCGAGCGCGGGCAGGTCGGTGACCTGGGCGGTGTCGACGCCGACGTTGACGACCTCGGTGGGCGTGAACAGCGGGGTGCCGCCGGCGTCGGTGACGGCGGCGCGCTCAGGCAGCGACCGGCTCAGCAGCAGGTGCTGGCCCTCCCCCAGCTCCGGGTGGACGACGGGAGGCTCGGCGACCACCTGCCAGGCGTCCTCCCCCTCGCGCAGCTCGAGGGTGGCGTCGTAGGTCCAGTCGGGCGCGGCGGCGAGGTCCCAGGTGGCGCTCCACGCGGCGGTGGCCGTGCCGTCCTCGACGGTGACGTCGCCCAGCTCGGCGGTGAGCGTGGCCCCGGGCAGGTCGGTGGCGGTCTGCCCGAGCAGGGTGCGGGCGGCCCCGGGGTCGGTGGTGGCGTCGGCCGCGGCGTCGGTGTCCCCGCCCGACCAGTCGTCGAGGAAGTTCTGCGCGGCGACGCGGACGTCGTCCTCGGAGCTGCCGGAGCAGGCCGCGAGGACGGGTGCGGACAGGAGGGTCAGGACCGTGCCGAGGACCGCCGTGCGTCGTGCTGCCACGTCGGGACACCCTGTCAGACGGTGCCTCCGATCTCGGGGAGGCAGGTCAGAAGAGGACGCTGGCGTAGCGGCCGACCTCGCGGAACCCGACCCGGGTGTACACCGCGCGCGCCGGGGCGTTGTAGTCGTTGACGTAGAGGCTGACGACCGGGGCGATGGTCGTGCGCGCGTACTCGACGACGGCGGCCATCCCGGCGGCGCCGATGCCGCGCCCGCGCCACTCGGGCGCGGTCCACACGCCCTGCACCTGGCAGACGGCACGCGAGACCGCCCCGATCTCGGCCTTGAACAGCACCCGGCCGTCCTCGATCCACGCCAGCGACTGCCCGGCGCGCACGAGGTCCTCGACCCGCGCCCGGTAGCCGGCGCCGCCGTCGACCCGCAGCGGGCTGACGCCGACCTCCTCGGTGAACATCGCCACCGCGGCGGGCAGCAGCACGTCGACCTCGCGCGGCCGTACCGGCCGGACCCGGGGCTCCGGGGCGACCGCCGGCGGGCCGTCGATGGCCATCAGGGGCTGCCGGGGGCGGTGGTCGCGGGCCGGGCCCCACGCGGGCTCGAGCAGCTCCCACAGCGGGTCCACCGCCGCGGCCGGTCCGACGATCGTCGAGCAGCGGCGGCCGGCCCGGCGGGCCCGCTCGGCGAAGGCGACCGCCGCGGCCCGCTCCGCGCCGGGGACGGCGAACGGGATGAGGTTGGCGCCGGCCAGGCAGACCGCGTCGAGGGCGCGCCCGCTGCCGATCCCCCACAGCGGCGCGCCGAGGGAGGCCGGTGCGGTGCCCGCCGCCTCGACCCGTCCGGCGAGCACGCAGGCCGCGACGGGGTCGGCGGCCAGCAGCCGGCGCACGGCCGGCTCGTCGGTCTCGTCGAGGACGCGGGCGGTCGGCGAGCGGAGCACGGTCGGACCTGGGTGCAGGGGTGCCGGGTCAGCCGACGGTGACGACGGGCGGGCCGGAGGGGACGTCGTCGGCGGTGTGCTCGCCGGCGATCCTCATGGCCTCCTCGATCAGCGTCTCGACGATCTGGGACTCGGGGACGGTCTTGACGACCTCGCCCTTGACGAAGATCTGGCCCTTGCCGTTGCCCGAGGCCACGCCGAGGTCGGCCTCGCGGGCCTCGCCGGGGCCGTTGACGACGCAGCCCATGACGGCGACCCGCAGCGGGACCTCCAGGCCGTCGAGGCCGGCGGTGACCTCGTTGGCGAGCTTGTAGACGTCGACCTGGGCGCGCCCGCACGACGGGCAGCTGACGATCTCCAGGCCGCGCTGGCGCAGGTTCAGCGACTCCAGGATCTGGGTGCCGACCTTGACCTCCTCGACCGGCGGGGCCGACAGGGAGACGCGGATGGTGTCGCCGATGCCCTGGGACAGCAGCGCCCCGAAGGCGACGGCGGACTTGATCGTGCCCTGGAAGGCGGGACCGGCCTCGGTGACGCCGAGGTGCAGCGGGTAGTCGCACTGGGCGGCCAGCAGCTCGTAGGCGCGCACCATGACCACCGGGTCGTTGTGCTTGACCGAGATCTTGATGTCGCGGAAGTCGTGCTCCTCGAACAGCGAGCACTCCCACAGCGCCGACTCGACCAGCGCCTCGGGGGTGGCCTTGCCGTACTTGGCGAGCAGCCGCTTGTCGAGCGACCCGGCGTTGACGCCGATGCGGATCGGGATGCCGGCGCCCTTGGCCGCCCGGGCGATCTCCCCGACCTTGTCGTCGAACTTCTTGATGTTGCCGGGGTTCACGCGGACCGCCGCGCAGCCGGCGTCGATCGCGGCGAAGACGTACCGCGGCTGGAAGTGGATGTCGGCGATGACCGGGATCTGCGACTTCCTCGCGATGATCGGCAGCGCCTCGGCGTCGTCGGTGTCGGGGACGGCGACCCGCACGATCTGGCAGCCCGAGGCGGTGAGCTCGGCGATCTGCTGCAGGGTCGCGTTGACGTCCGCGGTCTTGGTCGTCGTCATCGACTGCACGCTGACCGGGAAGTCGCTGCCGACGCCCACGCCGCCGACGTCCAGCTGCCGCGTCTTCCGGCGCGGTGCCAGGACGGGCGGGGGCGCGGCGGGCATGCCGAGAGCGACGGGGATGGCCATGCCAGCGAGTATCCCCGCACTCGCGGGGTCGGCGCCGTGGGCTACTGGAGTGTGATCGGGTTGACGACGTCGGCGACGAGCAGCAGCCCCGACAGCGCGATGAACAACCCGGCGACGACGTAGGCCACGGGCATCAGCCGGGCGATGTCGAACGGCCCGGGGTCGGGGCGGCCGCGCCAGCGGGCGACCACCGACCGGGCCTTCTCGTACAGCGCCCCGGCCACGTGCCCGCCGTCGAGCGGGTAGATCGGCACCAGGTTGAACAGGAACAGCACCATGTTCACGCTGGCCAGCAGGCTGAGGAAGAAGCTCACCTTCTCGGCGCCGCTGAACTCCTGGATGGCGAACACCTCGCCGGAGATCCGGCCGACGCCGACGACGCCGATCGGCCCGTTGACGTCGCGCTCCTCGCCGAGGAACGCCGCCCGGAACAGCTGCGGCACCCGCTCGGGGATCTCCAGCAGCCGCTGCACCGACTGCGACACGACCATGCCGAAGTAGCCGGGCAGCTCGCCGACCGACTGGCGGGCGAAGCCGAACACCGGGCTGACGCCGAGGTAGCCGGCGGTCATGGTGCCCTCGCCGTCGTCGGTGGCGACGACGTTCTCGATCGGCGTGACCGTGAGCTCCCGCCGGGCGCCGTCGCGCTCGACGGTGAGCTGCAGCGGCTGGCCGGCCGAGGCGCGGATCGCCTGCTGCACCGTCGTCCAGCTGTCGTACGCGGTCGGATCGACCTGCTGCCCGCCGATGGCGACGATCGTGTCGCCGGGCCGCAGGCCGGCCTCGGCAGCCGGGCTCGGCACCGGCTCGGCGCAGTCGGCGCTGCCCGCCTCGCACAGCTGCCCGGCCTCCGCGCCGCTGGTGACGATCGGGATGCCGCAGACGTCGGTGTCCTGCTCCTCGGCGACGGCGATGCTCTCCGCGCCCGCCGGGACGACGCAGGCCGGCACGGTGTCGAGCTGGGTGGTGACGACGTTGGTGCCGATCGCGGTGAGCGCGATGCCGAAGAACAGGACCGCGAGCACCAGGTTGTGGAACGGCCCGGCGAACATGACGATCACGCGCTGCCACCAGGGCTTGGCGTAGAAGACCCGGCCGGCGTCGCTGGGCCGGACGTCGTCGAGGGCCTGGCCGCGGACCTCGGCGATGAACCTCCGCATGCGGGTGGCGCGCTCGCTCTCGCCCTCCTCGGCCGGCGGGATCATGCCGACGATGCGGATGTAGCCGCCGAGCGGGATGGCCTTGATGCCGTACTCGGTCTCGCCGCGGCGGCGGGAGAACACGGTGGGCCCGAAGCCGACCATGAACTGCGGGACCCGCATGCCGAACTTCCGCGCCCAGAAGAAGTGGCCGAACTCGTGGAAGCCGATGCTGAACAGCAGGCCGATCGCGAACGCGACGATCCCGAGGACGGTCAGCAGGATGCTCAGCTGGGGCCTCCGGCAAGGGCGGCGCGGGCGTGCTGCCGGGCCCAGCGCTCGGCGGCCAGCACGTCGTCCACGCAGGTGGGCGCGCCGAGGTCCGGCGCGTCGTCGAGGGTACGCGCGACGAGCCCGACGACGTCCGGGAAACGCAGCCGCCCGGCGAGGAAGGCCGCGACCGCCTCCTCGTTGGCCGCGTTGTACACCGCCGGGACGACGCCGCCGGCCTCCCCCGCCGCGCGCGCGAGCCGCACCGCCGGGAAGGCGTCGGAGTCCAGGGGCGCGAACTCCCAGGTGCTCGCCGTCGACCAGTCGAGGGCCGGCTGCACGTGCGGCAGCCGGTCGGGCCAGGCCAGCGCCAGCGCGATGGGCAGCCGCATGTCGGGCGGGCTGGCCTGGGCGATCGTCGCGCCGTCGGCGAAGGTGACCATCGAGTGCACGATCGACTGCGGGTGCACGACGACGTCGATGTCGGCGTAGGGCACGCCGAAGAGCAGGTGCGCCTCGATCAGCTCCAGGCCCTTGTTGACCAGGGTGGCGGAGTTGATCGTCACCACCGGCCCCATGGCCCAGGTGGGGTGCGCCAGCGCCTGCTCAGGGGTGACGTCGGCGAGGTCGGCGGCGGCGCGCCCGCGGAACGGGCCGCCGCTGGCGGTGAGCACCAGCCGGGCCACCTCGCCCCGGGCACCGCCGCGCAGGCACTGCGCCAGCGCCGAGTGCTCGGAGTCCACCGGCACGAGCTGGCCGGGCGCGGCGGCGGCGGTGACCAGGTCGCCGCCGGCGACGAGGGACTCCTTGTTGGCCAGGGCGACGACGTTGCCGGCCCGCAGGGCGGCCAGCGTGGGTCCGAGCCCGATCGAGCCGGTGATCCCGTTGAGGACGACGTCGGTGCGCCGCGCGGCCAGCTCCTCGGCGGCGCGCGGCCCGGCGAGGATCTCCGGCAGCGCGTACTCCCCCTTGGCCCAGCCGCGCTGCGAGGCCGCCGCGTAGAAGGCCAGCTGCAGGTCCTGGGCCGCCGTGGCGCGGGCGACCGCCACGGTGCGCACGCCGAGGGTCAGCGCCTGCTCGGCCAGCCGGGCGACGTCGCCCCCTCCGGCGGCCAGCGCGGTGATCCGCAGCCGGCCGGGGTTCTGCTCGGCGACGGCGATCGCCTGCCGGCCGATCGAGCCGGTGGAGCCCAGCACGGTGACCTCGCGCGGCTCGCTCATGTCGCGCATCCTGCCAACCCCGCCGCTGCCATTCGCGCACCGCGGGCCCCATGCACCCCTCCGGTCACTCCTGACCCGAAATGATCATCCGGGCTACATCGGAACAGGATCGTGCCGATGAGGGTGCTGACGGCCCGGGGTGTCCGGGCCACAGACGCCCCGGAGGGCCCATGTCCCGCGTGTCCCCGCTCCGCCTCTGCACCGTCGCAGGGCTCGCCGCCGGCACGGTCGCTGCCGGTGTCGCGCTCGCGCCGACCGCCCTCGCCGCCGGCCTGCCCGCTCCCACGGCTCCGGCGACCGTCGAGGCCGGCGTGGGGTTCCAGGTCACCGGCACCGGCTGCGTGATCGAGGAGCCCTTCAACTGGGCCGTCGTCGGGATCGTGACCGACGTCCCGACCCAGGACCCGGAGGACGACCTCTTCGGCGCCATCCCGCACGACGACGGCTCCTGGACCGCGACGGTCGTGTTCCCCGCCGGCACCACCGGCAGGCACGAGATCCGTGCGGCCTGCGGCTCCTACTACGGCGAGGAGGCCACCGAGTACCCCGTCGTCACCGTCACCGTGGGCACCCCCTCGACCGGCACGCCGTCGACGCCGACCGCCTCCACCACCAGCGCCGCTCCCACCACCTCGGCCACCGGCCAGATCCGCGGCACCTCGGCGAACAGCCCCGGCGTGGCCAGCCCCGACACCGGCGCCGCGACCGGCGACCGCTCGACCCCTGGCCAGAAGGTCGTCAAGGTCCTCACCGGCTTCAAGCCCGGTGAGGTCGTCACGGTGACCCTGCACTCGACCCCGCAGCGGGTGGCCAGTGCGACCGCCGACGCCTCGGGCACCGTCCGCATCGAGTTCACCCTCCCGGCGGGCACCCCGGCCGGCGCGCACACGCTGGTCTACGAGGGCAGCCAGGGCACCTACTTCCAGGAGGCGTTCACGGTGACCGCGGCTGCCGGCTCCGGCGCCGCCCTGGCCTACACCGGCGCGAGCGTCGCCCTGCCGCTGGGCCTGGGCGCCGGGGCCCTCGCGCTGGGCGGCGGCCTGGTGGTCCTCTCCCGCCGCCGGTCCGCGGGGGCCCCGCAGGCCTGAGCGTGACCCCTCCGCACGACCCCGACGCCGGCCAGGCACCGCCTGGCCGGCGTCGGCCGCGTTCGCGGCGCCGGCGGGCCACCCTCGCCGCCGGCCTGCTGGCGGTGCTGCTGCTCCTGGCCGACGCCGCCGTGCTGTCCGACCGCGTCGGCGAGGTCGACGTCGCCCTGACCGCCGACGACTCCGACGGGCGCACGTGGCTCCTGGTGGGCCTCGACTCGCGCGAGCACCTGCCCGCGGGCGCCGACCCCGCCGACTTCGGCACCCCCGAAACCGTGCCCGGCACGCGGGCCGACGTCGTGCTCGTCGTCCACCAGACCGACGCCGGCACCAGCGTGCTGTCGGTCCCCCGCGACCTCCTGGTCGTCAGTGGACGCAGTCCCGACCGACTGGCCCTGAGCTGGCTCGACGGACCCTCTGCCACCGTCGGCGCGCTCTGCCGGCTGGGGATCCCCACCGACCACCTGGTCACCGTCGACCTGGCCGGCTTCGCCGCGGTGGTCGACGCCGCCGGCGGGCTGGACGTCGACGTCCCCGAGCCCGTCCGCGACCGGCCCGCCGGCCTGCTGCTGGAGCGCGCCGGACGGCAGCACGTCGACGGCGCCACCGCACTCGCCCTGGTCCGCTCCCGGCACCCCGAGCACCGCGTCGACGGCGCGTGGGTGCCTGCGCCGGTCGACCCGGACGGCCGGGCGACGGCGGCGGGCACCGTCCTGTCCGCGCTGGTCGCGCAGGTGCAGCGCTCGTCGCTGCTCCCCTGGCGGCTGCAGTCGATGGCCTGGGCGGCCTCGGGCGCCCTCACGGTCGACCCCGGTACGTCGGTCGCCGACCTGCTCGCGCTGGCGAGGGCCGACATCGGTGCGGTGGACGTGCTCCCGGCGGCCGAGCCGGTGGCCGGCACGCTGCCGCGTCTGCCCACGTCGGACACCACCGCCGCCGTGGCCGCGGCCGGGATGCACTGCGACGCCTGACGACCCGCCGCCACCTCGACCGGTGCCCAGTGGGGCGGGCTGGCAGGATGGGGGCGTGAGCGAGCAGCACGGCCCCGGGGTCCGCCAGCACAACCCGCTGACCACGCGCGTCAACCAGCCCAACCGCGAGGAGGGCGTGGTCCGCGCCGGGGAGCACCCGGTCGAGCACGAGCGCCCCGAGGACTGGGGCTGGCACCACCGCATGCGCACGGCGCCCCAGGTCGCCGGCTGGCTCACCGTGGTGGCGATGCTGTCCTACACGTGGGGCAACCACGAGGGCCGCATGGAGGACGTGTTCCTCTTCGCCATCGCCGCGGGGCTCGTCGTCCTGCTGCTGTGGGACCTGCGCCGCAAGCGCACCGCCTGGCGCCCCTAGGACAGATCAGGCGGCGGTGACGCCGATCGCCGCGCCGATGGCGTAGGTGGCCCCGGCCGCGACCGCCCCGAAGAGCAGCTGCCGCAGGCCCGCGGACCACCACGGCCGCGGCGTAAAGCGCGAGGACAGCGCGCCGGCCACCACCAGGCCCACGCCGCCGCACAGCAGCGCCACCCACAGCAGCGAGAGCCCGAACAGGTAGGGCAGCAGCGGGACCACCGCGCCGACGGCGAAGGTGAGCAGCGAGGAGACCGCGGCCGTCATCGGGGACGGCTTGTCGGCTGGGTTGAGCCCCAGCTCGGCGACCACGTGCAGCCGCAGCGCGGTGTCGGGGTCGCGGTGCAGCTGGACGGCCACCTGCCGGGCGAGGTCGCCGTCGACCCCGCGGACCCGCAGCATCTGCACCAGCTCGGCGAGCTCCCCGGCCGGATTGCGCTCCAGCTCGCGGCGTTCCTTCTCGACCTCGAGGTCGAGCTGCTCGTTCTGCGTCTTCACCGACGTGTACTCGCCCAGCGCCATCGAGAGGGCGCCGGCGACCAGGCTGGCCGTGCCGGCGAGCACGATCGCGCGGGAGGACGCCCCGCCGCCGCCGACACCGGAGACCAGCGCGGTGTTGGTCACCAGCCCGTCCATGGCGCCGAAGACGGCGGCGCGCAGCCAGCCGCCGGAGACGTCCGCGTGGCTGTGCTCGTGCGCCTCGGCGGTAGGCGCCTCGGACGTCACGCGTCCGTCTCCGCCCCCAGGGCCACCGGGGTCTCGACCGCCGGGGTCGGCGTGGCGACCGTGGGGACGCCGTCGGCGCGGTCGGCGGCGGCGAGCTGGCCGCAGGCGCCGTCGATGTCCTGGCCGCGGGTGTCGCGGACCGTCGTCGGCACCCCGTGCGCGCGCAGCCGGGCCACGAACTCCCGCTGCGCGGGCAGGGGGCTGGCGTCCCAGGGGCTGCCCGGCGTCGGGTTGAGCGGGATCAGGTTGACGTGCGCGAGCCGCTTCGCCAGCAGCCGGCCGAGCAGGTCGGCGCGCTCGGGCTGGTCGTTGACGTCGCGGATGAGCGCGTACTCCACCGAGTACCGGCGGCCGGTGCGCGCGGCGTAGGCGTCGGCGGCGTCGACGACCTCGGCCACCTTGTGGCGGGTGTTGATCGGCACGAGGGTGTCGCGCAGCTCGTCGTCGGGGGCGTGCAGGCTCACCGCGAGGGTGACGTTGAGGCCCTCCTCGGTGAGCCGCCGGATCGCCGGCACCAGGCCCACGGTGGAGACGGTGACCGAGCGCTGCGACAGGCCCAGGCCCCAGGGGGCCGGCGTCAGCAGCGCGTCGAGGGTGCGGCGGACGCGGGCGTAGTTCGCCAGCGGCTCGCCCATGCCCATGAAGACCACGTTCGACAGCCGGCCCGGGCCGCCGGGGATCTCGCCGGAGGCCATGGCCGCGGCGGCCGCGACCGCCTGCCCGATGATCTCGGCCGCGGAGAGGTTGCGGGTCAGCCCCTGCTGCCCGGTGGCGCAGAAGGGGCAGGCCATGCCGCAGCCGGCCTGGCTGGAGATGCACACGGTGGCGCGGTCGGGATAGCGCATGAGCACGCTCTCGACCAGCGCGCCGTCGTGCAGCCGCCAGAGCGTCTTGCGGGTGCGGCCGCCGTCGGCCGACTGGTGCCGGACCGGCGTGAGCAGCCCCGGCAGCAGCGCCTCGGCCAGCGCCTCGCGCACCGCGGCGGGCACGTCGGTCATCTGCGCCGGGTCGGTGGTGCCGCGGAAGAAGTGCCGGGCGAGCTGGTCGGCGCGGAAGGCCGGCTGCCCGATCCCGGCGACGGCGGTGCGCGCCTCCTCGCGGGTCAGGTCGGCGAGGTGGCGCGGCGGCTTGCCCCGGCGGGGGGCGTCGAGGACGAGCGGCAGGACAGTCATGGCGTGTCCATGGTCCCACCCGTGCGCGGCGCGTGGGCCGCGCTGCGGGTGAGGTCCCTCGCTCAGGACCGCCGGCCCCCGGCCACCGCGGGCTCCGGTGCCGTCGTCGGCTGGGGCGTCGTGGTCGGGTCGGCGGTCTCCTCGGCCTCGTCCGTGTCCGTCTCGGGCTCGTCGGTCGGCGGCGGCGTCGTCGTCGTCGTCTCGGGTGTGGCCGTCGGTGGCGTCGGGGGCGGTGTCTCCTCCACGCCCGGGTCCGTCGTCGGCGTCGCGGTCGGCGTGCTCGTCGGCGCCGGCTCGACCGGGGTCGGGACCGTGACCGGGGGCGCGACGGGCTGGTCGACGGGAGGGGCCGCCGGGAGCGTCACCGGTGCCGGCGCGACGACGGCCGGCGCCGCCGGTTGCGGGTCCGGTGCCGGCGCGACGGCCGGTGGGGCCGCGGGGGCGACGACGGCGACCGGCGCGGGGTCCGTACCGGTCGCCGGGGCGGGCTCGACCGGCACCGGCTCGGGGGTGGTCGGTGCGGCCGGGACGGCGACGACCGCATGGGGCCGGGTCGGCGTCGCGGTGCGGGAGGTCGAGGGGGCCGCGGTCGGCGAGGACTGCACGGCCGCGGTCGGGACCGCGTCGGACGACGAGGTCGCCGCCAGAGCCGCGCCCGCCACCGCGCCGACGGCCATCAGCACCGCCACGAGCGTGATCCCCAGCCGGCGCCGGGGCCGGCGGCGGGGGCCGACGAGGACCTGCGGCCGCACGGCCTCCGCCGGACCGGCGACCGCGAACACCGTCTCCAGCGCCCGGGCCTCGGGCACCGCGTAGGGGCCGGGCGACGGCGGTGGCGTCCCGTGGTCCGCGGCGTCGTCCGCTCCGAGGACGGGCTCCTCCGGCACCTCGGGCGCCGTGTCCTGGGAGGCCGGGTCCTGGGAGGCCGGGTCCTCGGAGGCCGGGTCCTCGGAGGCCGGGTCCTCGGAGGCCGCGTCCTCGGGAGCGGCGTCCTCGCGGGTCACCGCCTCGGGCGCCTCGGCTTCGGGCACCTCGGCTTCGGACGCCTCGTCGTCCGGTGCCTCGGCCTCGGGCGCCTCGGCCTCGGGCGCCTCGTCCTGGACTGCGTCGTCCACGGGGGCGCCGTCCGGGGCCGGCACGGGCTCCGGCTGGTTCACCCACTCCGGCAGCCAGTCCCGCCACAGGGCGGACGCCGGCGCGGCCGCGTCCTCCGCCTGCTCCACCGGGTCCACCGGGCTCCCGGCTGTGCCGAGGTCGTCGCGCGCCTCGTCGTCCTGCTGCGCCGTCATCCCACCTCGCAGTAACCGACCGTCATGTTGTGCTCACCCCGTGGAGTGGTCATCGTGCCGGACGGATCCGGCCGCGTGCCGGAGGCGCGGCCGGGCGGGGGTGGGGAGCCCGCTAGCGTCGGCCGGGTGGCCGAGGCGGAACGCGACCCCAGCCCGCTCGATCCGGTCGGCGTGGGGCCGTGGGAGGGACCGTGGCCGGAGGACCCGCGCTACGACCCCGAGCTGCTCGCCGCCGGGGACCGCCGCAACGTCGTCGACCGGTACCGCTACTGGACGGTCGAGGCGATCGTGGCCGACCTCGACCCGCGCCGGCACGCCTTCCACGTCGCCATCGAGAACTGGCGGCACGACCTGAACATCGGGACCGTCGTGCGCACGGCCAACGCCTTCCTCGCCGCCGAGGTGCACGTCGTCGGCCGGAAGCGGTGGAACCGCCGGGGCGCGATGGTGACCGACCGGTACCTGTCCGTGCGGCACCACCCCGACGCGGCCGCGCTGGGTGCCTGGGCGCGCGAGCGGGAGCTGCCCGTGCTCGCCGTCGACAACCTGCCCGGCGCGCGGCCGCTGGAGACCGCCGTCCTCCCGCGGGCCTGCGTGTTCCTGTTCGGCCAGGAGGGCAGCGGGCTGACGGCCGAGGCGCGGGCGGTGGCCGGCGACGTCCTGTCGATCGCCCAGTTCGGCTCGACGCGGTCGATCAACGCCGGTGTCGCGGCGGGCATCGCCATGCACGCCTGGGTCCGCCAGCACGCCGACCTGAGCGCTCCGGGCTGACAGCCGGGAGCCGGTGCGCCAGGCTCGGCGGGGTGGGGCGACTCGACGACGTGGACCTGACCCAGCGGCTCGGCAAGCGCGAGGCCAAGGAACAGCTGGCCGCGGCCCAGCAGCGGCTGGTGCACCTGCGGCTGTTCCTCGGCGGCCAGCTGGGGACACCGCTCGGGCCACCGGTGTGTGTGCTCTTCGAGGGCTGGGACGCCTCCGGCAAGGGCGGCGCGATCAAGCGGCTGGTCGACGAGCTCGACCCCCGCCACGTCCGGGTGTCCCAGTTCGCCGCCCCGACGTCCGACGAGAAGCGGCACCACTTCCTGTGGCGGTTCTGGCCGGTGCTGCCCGGCTGGGGCGGCATGGCCGTGCTCGACCGCACCTGGTACGGCCGTGTCCTGGTCGAGCGGGTCGAGGGGTTCGCACCCGAGGAGGCGTGGCAGCGGGCCTACGGCGAGATCGTGGACCTGGAGACCACGCTCGCCGCCGAGGGCATGGTGCTGGTCAAGTTCTGGCTGCACGTCTCGCCCGAGGAGCAGCTGAGCCGCTTCGAGTCGCGCTCGACCGACCCCTACCGCGCGTGGAAGCTGACCGACGAGGACTGGCGCAACCGCGAGAAGCGCCCGGCCTACGAGGCCGCCGTCGAGGACATGCTGGCGCGCACCGACCACCCCGCCGGCCGCTGGACGCTGGTGGCCGGTGACGACAAGCGGTGGGCGCGGGTGGCCGTCGTCCGCACCGTGTGCGAGGCGATCGAGTCCGCCCTGGCCGCCCGCGGGATCGACCCCGACGCCGTGCCCGCGGGGTGAGCGTCCTCGTCCACCTCTGCACGCCCGCGGACTGGCGGGCGGCGCTCTCCGCCGGGGCGCTGCGGCCGTCCGGCGGGCCCTTCGTGCACCTCTCCTCCCCCGGCCAGGTGTCCCTCCCGGCGGGCCGGCTGTTCCCGGGCCGGCGGGACCTGGTGCTGCTCGTCGTCGACCCGGCGCGCCTGACCGACCCGGTGGTCGAGGAGCCCGGCGTCCCCGGCGACCCGGTGGGCATGCGCTTCCCGCACCTGTACGGCCCGCTGCCGGCCGCCGCGGTGGTCGCCGTCGTGCCGTACCGGCCGCCGGTCGAGCCGGTGCTGCCCGCCCCCGGCGACGCGCTGGGCCGGGCGCTGGCGCACCAGCTGTCGCTGCGGACGCGGCGGGCCGCCGAGGTGCGCGACGTCCCCGGCGGCGTGGCCGTCCTCGACCGGCGCTTCCCGCACTCGCGGGACGACAACCGGCTGCTGCTCGACGACCCGGCCGACGCCGGCACGGTGGCCCGGGTCGCCGCCGACGTGCTCGAGGGGCAGGTCCTGCCGGCCACGCTCCGCTGGCCCGGCGCCGACGCGGCCGCCGCCGAGCTGGCCGCGGCCGGGTGGGAGGCCGAGGAGCTGGTCGTCATGGCCCGCTCCCCCGTCCCCTCCCTGCCGGGCGCGGAGCGGGCGGAGGTCGTCGCGCAGGCGGAGGTGCACCCGCTGTGGGAGGCCTCGTGGCGGCGCGGCCTGGCGGGGCTGCCCGACCTCGACGAGGTGGTGCGCCAGCTGGTGGGCCGCGAGCACCGCAACGACGCCGTCGTCGCGGTCACCGACGTGGCCGCGCGCGAGGACGGCCGGGTGGTGGCGGCCGGCCAGCTGCGGGTCGACGGCGCGACGGCGGTGGTCGAGTCGGTGATGACCGAGCCGGCCGCCCGCGGGCGCGGGCACGCCGACGCCGTCCTCGCCCGGCTGCTGCAGCTCGCCGCCGACGCCGGCTGCGACCTCGTCGTCCTCGACGCCGACGCCCGCGACTGGCCGCGGGACTGGTACGCCCGCCGCGGCTTCACCGTGGCCGGGTCGACCTGGGAGGTGGTCCCGGGTCAGAGCGGGGGCGCGACCCAGGACAGCAGCAGGTAGGCCACCGCCGCCGACGGCAGCAGGCTGTCGAGCCGGTCCATGATCCCGCCGTGGCCGGGCAGCAGCGTGCCCATGTCCTTGATGCCGAGGTCGCGCTTGATCAGCGACTCCCCCAGGTCGCCCAGCGTGGCCGTGACCGCCAGCGCGACGCCGACGAGCACCCCGCCCCACCACGGGCCGTCGAGGGCGAGGACGACGATCGGCGTGGCGACGAGGACGCAGGCCACGACCGACCCGGCCATGCCCTCCCAAGACTTCTTCGGGCTCACCGTCGGCGCCATGGGGTGCCGGCCGAAGAGCACGCCCGCCGTGTAGCCGCCGACGTCGTTGCCGACCACGGTGGCGATGAACGCCAGCACCCGCGCGACGCCGTCGTCGGGGACGAGCAGCAGGACCGCGAAGCCGGCCAGCAGCGGCACGTAGAGGGCGACCAGGACGCCGGCGGAGGCGTCGCGCAGGTAGTCGTCCGGCCCGTCCCCGAGCCGCCAGAGCAGCACCGCGACGACGGTCAGCAGGAAGCCGACGACGAGCCCGTCGGGGCCGCGGGTCCAGGCCAGCGCGAGCATGGCGACGGTGCCGACCAGCAGCGGCAGCAGGGGGGCACGCACGCTGCCGGACTCCAGGGCACGGACCAGCTCGACGACGCCGACCAGGATGGCCACCGCGATGACCAGCAGGAACGCCGGCCGGTAGACCACCAGCGAGGCGATGATGACCGCGCCGAGGCCGAGACCGACCCCGATGGCGGCGACCAGGTTCCGCCCCGCCCGGCTGCTCGAGGGCGGGACGAGGTCCGGCTCGGGATCGGGTCCGGGCACCGGCCCGACGTCCGGTCCGGTGCGTCCCGGCTCGGGCTCGGTGGTGCGGGGCTCGGCGCGCGCCGCCGCCGGGACGGCGATCTCCTGGGTGCCCGGGACGTCGATCGGGCTGGTGGGCGGCGCCACCGGCCGCACCGGCCCGGTCGTGGCGTCGGAGCGCGACGATGACGGGGGCGGTGGCGGCGGCGAGGGACGCCGGACGACCGGGATCGGCCCGGTGTCGGCGTCCCCGGACGGGCCGGCCCCGGTGGCGTCGGGACGGGAGGTCATGGCTGGGGTCGGGCGAGCGGCTCAGACCTCGAGGAGCTCGGACTCCTTGTTCTTCACGGCCTCGTCGATCGCCGAGACGTGCTGGGCGGTGAGGTCGTCGAGCTCCTTCTCCGCGCGGCGCACGTCGTCCTCGCCGGCCTCGCCGTCCTTGGCGATGCGGTCGAGCTCCTCCTTGCTGCGGCGGCGGACGTTGCGGATGGCGACCTTGGCGTCCTCGCCCTTGGAGCGGGCCTGCTTGACCAGGTCGCGGCGGCGCTCCTCGGTGAGCTGCGGGAAGACCACGCGGATGATCTGGCCGTCGTTGGTCGGGTTGACGCCGAGGTCGCTGTCGCGGATGGCCTTCTCGATCGCCGAGAGCTGGCTGATGTCGTAGGGCTTGATGACCGCCATGCGCGCCTCGGGCACGGTGATCGACGACATCTGCGGCACCGGCGTCGGGGCGCCGTAGTAGTCGACCAGGACCTTGTTGAACATCGAGGGGGCGGCGCGGCCGGTGCGCACCGAGCCGAGGTCCTCCCGCGCGACCGACAGGGCCTTGTCCATCCGCTCCTCGGCGTCGAGCAGGGTGTCGTCGATCACGGGTCTCTCCTCCTGCAGCGGGATCGTCCCCGCCGTCGTCTTGCGGTGCGGCTCGCGTGCGGGCGCGCGCTCAGCTGATCAGCGTGCCGATCCTCTCACCCGCCGCGGCACGGGCGATGTTGCCGTCGCGCAGCAGGTTGAACACCACGATCGGCATCCGGTTGTCCATGCACAGGCTGATGGCCGTGGCGTCGGCGACCTTGAGCTGGTCGGCGAGGACGGTGGCGTACTCGAGGTCGTCGTACATGGTGGCGGCGGGGTTGGTGCGCGGGTCGTCGTCGTAGACGCCGTCGACGCCGTTCTTGGCCATGAGCAGCACCTGGCAGCCGATCTCCAGGGCGCGCTGGGCGGCGACGGTGTCGGTGGAGAAGTAGGGCATGCCGGCGCCGGCGCCGAAGATGACCAGCCGGCCCTTCTCCATGTGCCGGACCGCCTTGCGCGGGATGTAGGGCTCGGCGACCTGGCCCATGGTGATCGCCGTCTGCACCCGGGTCTCCAGGCCCACCTGCTCGCAGAACGCCTGCAGCGCCAGGGCGTTCATGACCGTGCCGAGCATGCCCATGTAGTCGGCGTGCCGGCGGTCCATCCCGGCCTCGGCGAGCTCCGCGCCGCGGAAGAAGTTGCCGCCCCCGACGACCACGGCGACCTGGGTGCCGCCGTGGACGACCCCGGCGAGCTGCTCGGCGATGCTGTGCACGATGCCGCCGTCGACACCGACGCTGCCGCCGCCGAAGGCCTCACCGGAGAGCTTGAGCAGCACCCGCTGGTAGCCGTTGCCGTCGGCGGGCTGGAAGGCGCTGGGGGCCGACAGCGGTGGGTGCGCTGCGGCCGGGGTCTGCGTCGTGGCGGTCTCGGTCAACAGCTCATCCCTCGCTCGACGTCGTTGCGCTGATCCTGCCAAACGGCGCCCGGCGCGTCAGCCGGGCCCGGAGACGCCACCGGCCCCGTCCCTGGGCGGGACGGGGCCGGTGCGCGGTGCGGTGCGGCCTCAGGCCTGGCCGACCTCGAAGCGGGCGAACCGCTGCACGGTCAGGCCGGCCTCGTCGACGATCTGCTTCACCGTGCGCTTGGGCTCGGTGATCGACGGCTGCTCGAGCAGGACGAAGTCCTTGTAGTAGGCGTTGACCCGGCCCTCGACGATCTTGACGATCGCCTGCTCGGGCTTGCCCTCCTCCTTGGCCGTCTGCTCGGCGACGCGGCGCTCGGTCTCGACGGCCTCGGCCGGGACCTCCTCGCGGGACAGGTAGCGCGGGCGCGCGGCGGCGATGTGCATCGCCAGCGAGCGCGCGGCCTCCTCGTCGCCGCCCTGGTACTGGACGGCGACCCCGATGGCCGGGGGCAGGTCGGTGGCCCGCTTGTGCAGGTAGACCGCGGTCGGGCCCTCGAAGGTGGCGAAGCGGGAGAGGACGAGCTTCTCGCCGATGCGGGCGGACTCGGACTCGATCAGCTTGGCGACGGTCTGGCCGTCGACCTCGGTGGCCATGAGGTCCTCGAGGGTCGCGGGGGACTGCTCGAGGACGATCTCGATGAGGCGCTCGGCGAGCGCGACGAAGTCGGCGTTCTTGGCGACGAAGTCGGTCTCGCAGTCGAGCTCGAGCAGGGCGCCGTGCTTGCTGACGACGATGCCGTTGGTCGTGGAGCGCTCGAGGCGCTTGCCGACGTCCTTGGCACCCTTGATGCGCAGCAGCTCGATGGCCTTGTCGTACTCGCCGTCGGCCTCGGTCAGGGCCTTCTTGGCGTCCATCATGCCGGCGCCGGTGGCGTCGCGGAGGCGCTTGACGTCGGCAGCGGTGAAGGCGGGCATGTCACTTCCTCACGGGTCTGGAGTGGGTGGTGCGGACGTGCCGCGGCGCCGCCGCCCGGTCCCCACGGGTCCGGAGCGGCGGCGCCGTCGGGTCAGCCGTTCTGGGCGCCCTGGGTACCGGTGGCGGTGTCGCCGGTGGCGGGCACGCCCTCGACCGGCGCGATCTCCTCGGCGGTCACGGCGGGCGGGGCGGCCGGGGTCTCCGGCAGCGGGGCGGCCTCGGTCGCGGCAGCGTCGGCCTGGCCGGTCAGCAGCTCGCGCTCCCAGTCCGGCAGCGGCTCGGCGTCGCCGATGACCGGCTCGCCGCCGTCCTCGCGGCCGGCGTTGGCCTGGGCGGCCGAGCGGGCCATGAGGCCCTCGGCGACCGCGTCGGCGATCACGCGGGTCAGCAGGGCGGCGCTGCGGATGGCGTCGTCGTTGCCCGGGATCTTGTAGTCGACCTCGTCGGGGTCGCAGTTGGTGTCCAGGATCGCGACGACCGGGATGTTCAGCTTGCGCGCCTCGCCGACGGCGATGTGCTCCTTCTTGGTGTCCACGATCCAGACGGCGCTGGGCACCTTCTGCATGTCGCGGATACCGCCGAGGCTGCGCTCGAGCTTGGCCTTCTCGCGGCTGAGGACCAGCTGCTCCTTCTTGGACAGGCTGACCAGCACGCCGGTCTGCTCCATGTCCTCGAGCTCCTTGAGGCGCTGGAGCCGCTTGTGCACGGTCTGGAAGTTGGTGAGCATGCCGCCCAGCCAGCGCTGGTTGACGTAGGGCATGCCCACGCGCTGGGCCTGCTCGGCCACGACCTCCTGCGCCTGGCGCTTGGTGCCGACGAACAGGATCGAGCCGCCGTGGGCCACGGTCTGCTTGACGAACTCGTAGGCCTGGTCGATGTACCCGAGCGTCTGCTGCAGGTCGATGATGTAGATGCCGTTGCGCTCGGTGAAGATGAACCGCTTCATCTTCGGGTTCCAGCGACGGGTCTGGTGCCCGAAGTGGACGCCGCTGTCGAGCAGCTGCTTCATGCTGACGACTGCCATGTGGGGCGCAGCCTCTCGTGCTCACGCGCGACCGCACGGCGGCCGCGCTCCTCGGTTGACGCGGGCACCGGGTGGTGTCCCGCCCTGGCGTCCCGCGGCGCCACCGACCCGGCAGGACCGGGACCGAGGTGGGGCTGCCCCGCCGCTGGGGCGGGAGGAGGACGCGCGGAGTCGACCCGTGCAGACGGGTCGCACCATTCAGCATACGCGGTGCCCGGTGTGCTCCTCCCCCGCCGTCGGGCCCGTCCACAGGTCCGCCGTCCGCGGTCGGTCCGCGCGCGACGGCGTCGAGGCTCGGCGGCGTGCCCGCCCGCCTGCTGCTCGTGGTCCTGCTGACCTGCGCCGCCGTGCTCGCGCCGGCCCCCGCGGTCGCCGAGCCCGCCGTCCCGGGCGCCGCGGCGTGGACGTCGCCGCTCGGCGATCCGCCGCGGGTTTCCCGCCCGTTCGCTCCCCCGCCCTCGCCCTACGGCCCCGGGCACCGCGGCGCCGATCTGGCCGGCGTCCCGGGTGCCGTCGTCGCGGCGGCCGGGGACGGCGTCGTCGTCTTCGCCGGGATGGTGGCGGGGCGGCCGGTGGTCAGCGTCGACCACGCCGGCGGGCTGCGGACGACGTACGAGCCGGTCGACCCCGCCGTCGCGGCCGGGCAGGCGGTGTCCCGCGGCGCTCCGCTCGGGACGCTCCTGGCCGGGCACGAGGGGTGCCCGGCCGCCGCGTGCCTGCACTGGGGGCTGCGCCGCGGCGAGGTCTACCTCGACCCGCTGTCGCTGCTGCGCCCGCCGCGAGTCCGGCTGCTACCGCTCGGGTGAGGCCGTGAGCACCTCGGTGAAGTGCTCGACGGTCGGGAACGGGTCGTAGAAGGCGTGCAGCAGCGCGCGCCACTGCTGATAGGCCGGCGAGCCCCGGAAGCCCTCGGTGTGGTCCTCCAGGCTGTCCCACTCGACGAGCAGCAGGTAGACGTTGCCGCGCTCGAGGCAGCGCGACAGCCGCAGCGACCGGAACCCCGGGGCGGCCGCGATGAGCGGCCGGGCCCGCGCGAAGGCCGCCTCGAACGCGTCCTCCTCCCCGGGCCGGACCGGCAGGAGGGCGTGCTCGAGGACGCCCGCGCTCACGCGATGTCGGCGAGCTTGGTGCGGAGGTGCAGGACCGCCTTGGTGTGCAGCTGGCAGATCCGGCTCTCGGTGACGCCGAGGACGCGGCCGATGTCGGCCAGGGTGAGGCCCTCGAAGTAGTAGAGGCTGACGACGACCTTCTCGCGCTCGGGCAGCTGCTCGACGGCGCGCGCGAGCAACTGGCGGGCCTCGCCGTGCTCGGCCATCGCCTGCGGGTCGAGGGCGTTGGCGTCCTGCAGCGTGTCGACCAGGCGGGGGGCGCCGCCGTCGTCGTCGGTGAGCAGCTCGTCGAGGGCGACGACGTTGACCAGGGAGAGCTGGCCGAGGAACTTGCGGACGTCCTCGACGTCCATCTCCATCGCCGCGGCGATCTCCTCGTCGGTCGGGCTGCGCCGCAGCTGGCTCTCCAGCGCGGCGACCGTCCGCTCGAACTGGCGGGCGCGCATGCGGACCGACCGGGGGATCCAGTCGGTGCTGCGCAGCTCGTCGATGATCGCGCCGCGGATGCGGGCCATCGCGTAGCTCTCGAACTTGACCTCGCGCGAGGGCTGGTAGCGGGTGATCGCGTCGATGAGCCCGAAGGTGCCGTAGGAGACCAGGTCGGCCTGCTCGACGTGCGCCGGCAGACCGCTGCCGACCCGGCCGGCGACGTACTTGACCAGCGGCGCGTAGTGGAGGATCAGCCGGTCGCGCAGCTCGGGGGCGCGGTCGGCGACGTACTGCGCCCAGAGCTCGGTCAGCGCTGCGTCGGCGTCCTCCTCGGAGTCGCCGCCGATCCGGTGGATGGTCGCCTCGGGCACGTCGGCTCTCCCCGCTTCGTGGTGGCTCGGGTCCCGCGGGACCCCTCGGACTGTCGGGCTGGTGGGTGGTGGGCTCAGGCCCGCGGGTGCGCCTGCGCGTGCACCGCACGCAGTCGCTCGACGGTCACGTGCGTGTAGATCTGCGTCGTCGCGAGGCTAGCGTGGCCGAGCAGCTCCTGGACGGACCTCAGGTCGGCGCCGCCCTCGAGGACGTGCGTGGCCGCGGAGTGGCGCAGCCCGTGCGGGCCGACGTCGGGGGCGCCGGGCGCGCGGGCCACCGCGGCGTGCACCGTCCGGCGGGCCTCGCGCGGGTCCAGCCGCCGGCCGCGGGCGCCGAGCAGCAGCGCCGGGCCGGAGTCCGGGGTGGCCAGCGCCGGGCGGCCGCGGGTCAGCCAGGCGTCGAGCGCCTGCTCGGCCGGGGCGCCGTAGGGGACGCTGCGCTCCTTACGGCCCTTGCCCAGGACGCGCAGCAGTCGCCGGCCGCGGTCGACGTCGTCGACGTCGAGGCCGACCAGCTCGCTGACCCGGATGCCGCTGGCGTAGAGCAGCTCGAGGACGACGGCGTCGCGCAGGCCCACCGGCTCCTCGGCGCCGGCGGTCGACTCGACGACCGCGCGCGCCTGGTCGGGGGCGAGCACGTCGGGCAGCGTGCGGTGCGCCTTGGGGCTGACCAGCCGCTGGCCGACGTCCTCCGGGATGAGCCCCGAGCGGCGCAGCCAGGCGGTGAACGACCGCGCGGCCGCGGCGCGGCGGGCGGTGGTCGCGCGGCTCGCACCCCGGGTGCGGCCCTGGGCCAGCCAGCTGCGCAGGACCCCGAGGTCGAGCTCGTCCACCTGCGTGCCGCCGCGCCGGGCCAGGTGGTCGAGCAGCCAGACGGCGTCGGTGACGTACCCGCGGACGGTGTGCGCCGACAGGTCCCGCTCGTCGAGCAGCGCCCGCTCGTAGCCCTCGAGCGCGGCACCCAGCGCGGGCGGCAGCGCGGCGCGGGCGTCGGCGGTCCGGGCGGTCACGGTCCTGACCGTCCGACGGCGCCGACCGCCGGTCAAGGCGCCGCGCCGGTCGGTTGCCCACCACGGATGCACCGACGGGCGTCACCCGCGCTTCCGCGGCGGCGGTGCCAGCCGCCAGCCGGTGCCGGTCCGCTGCACGAGGTCGGCCAGCTCCAGCGCCGGCAGGACGCGCAGGGCCTCCAGCGGGTCGCACCCGGCCACGGCGGCCAGCCGCTCGGCGCTGACGCCGGTCCGGACCGGGCAGGCGTCGAGCACCCGGCGGGCGATGTCGGACAGGCCGTCGCGCGGGGACGCGGGCCGCGCCGCCGGGGCCACGAGGTCGTCGCCGAGGCTGCCGACCGCCTCGATCACCTGGGCGGCGTTGCCCACCAGCTGCGCGCCACCCTCCGGCTCGCGCAGCAGCTCGTGGCAGCCGACCGACATCGCGCTGGTGACCGGGCCGGGCACGACCAGCACCTGCTTGCCCAGCCCGCGCGCCCGCCGGGCGGTGGCCTGGGCGCCGGAGCGGGCCGCGGCCTCGACCACCACGGTGCCGCGGGTGAGCCCGGCGATGATCCGGTTGCGGACGAGGAAGCGGTGCCGGTGCGGTGCTGCGCCCGGCGGCCACTCGCTGACCAGCAGGCCCCCGGCGTCGACGATGCGCGAGAACACCGCCGAGTGGGCCGCGGGATAGGCCCGGTCGACGCCGCAGGCGAGCACCACCACGGTGGGCGCGCCGGCGGCCAGCGCGCCGCGGTGGGCGGCGACGTCGATGCCGTAGGCCCCGCCCGAGACGACCGTCCAGCCCCGCTCCCCCAGCTGCGCGCCGAGGTCGACGGCCACGTGCTCGCCGTAGGCCGTGGAGGCGCGCGCCCCCACCACGGCCACCGAGCGGTCGACGGTCGCGTCCAGCGGCGGGTCCCCGCGCACCCACAGGCCCACCGGGGGCACCAGCGCGGTGGTCCGGTCGCTCTGGCCCGCGTCCCCGCCGTCGTGCGCGGCGACGGTCAGCGGGTGCAGCGCCAGGGCGGGCCACTCGTCGTCCTCGGGCACCACCAGACGGGCGCCGCAGCGCTCGGCGCGGCGCAGGTCGGCGAGGCTGGCGTCCTCCCCGGCCCGCGGACCGACGAGGGCCCGGGCCTTCTCCGGCGCCACCCCGGCGCGTAGCGCGCGCACCGCGGCGACCGGTCCGACCTCGTCGATCCACCGCCACAGGTCCACCGAGCCCGGCTCGGCGGCACGGGTCAGCCAGGCCCGGGCCCGCCGCAGGCCGGCCGCGGCGACGCCCCCGACCGCGGCCGGGCCGGCGAGGGCGTCCTCGAGGTCCTCGTCGAGGGTCGGCGCGGTCACGCCGCCACCCGCTGCAGCCGCATGCCCAGCGCCTCGGCGACGTCGTCGCTGTCGGGCACCGTCCGCCCCGACAGGTCGGCCAGCGTCCAGGAGACCCGCAGCACGCGGTCCAGGCCGCGGACCGAGAGCAGGCCGCGGTCCAGCGCCCGCTCGGCCAGCGCCAGTGCCGGGCGCGGGACCGGCCAGCGCTCGCGCAGCAGCCGTCCGGGCACCTGGCTGTTCAGGACGAGCCCGGTGCCGGCCAGCCGGTCGGCCGCGGCCGACCGTGCGGCGGCCACCCGCGCCGCCACCGCGGCGGTCGGCTCCGGGGCCGAGCCCGCGTCCATCCAGGCGGCCCGGGTGACCGGCGGGAGCTCGACGCGCAGGTCGATGCGGTCGAGCAGCGGGCCGGACAGGCGCGACTGGTAGCGGCGCCGCTCCAGCGGGCTGCACGTGCACGCGGCGTCGCCGGCCGCGCTGGCGCACGGGCACGGGTTGGCCGCCAGCACCAGCTGGGCGCGGCACGGGAAGGTCGCCGAGCCCGCGGCCCGGCTGATCGTGACCTGCCCGCGTTCCAGGGGCTGGCGCAGCGTGTCCAGCGTCGCCCGGGGGAACTCGGGCGCCTCGTCGAGGAAGAGCACACCGCGGTGGGCGCGGCAGAGGGCCCCGGGGCGGATGGCGCCGGAGCCGCCTCCGACGAGGGCGGCCATGGTGGCCGTGTGGTGCGGCGCCTCGAAGGGCGGCCGGCTCAGCAGCGGCGCTCCCGGCGGGAGCGTGCCGGCCACCGAGTGGATGGCGGTGACCTCGAGCGCGGCCCGCTCGTCGAGCACCGGCAGCAGCCCGGGCAGCCGCTCGGCGAGCATCGTCTTGCCCGCACCGGGCGGGCCGGTCAGGAACAGGTGGTGACCGCCGGCCGCGGCCACCTCGACCGCGCGCCGGCCCGCGGCCTGGCCGACCACGTCGCCGAGGTCCGGCGCCGGCGCCGGTGGGGGCAGCGGACCGCGCCGGTGCGCCAGGAGGCGGCTGCGGCCGGACAGGTGGCCGACGAGGTCGCCGAGCGTCCGCGCGGCGAGCACCTCGACGCCGCCGACGAGGGCGGCCTCCTCGGCGTTGCCGGCCGGGACCACGACGGTGGCGTGGCCGGCCCGCGCGGCGGCCAGCACCGCGGGCAGGACACCGCGGACGGCACGCACCGAGCCGTCGAGTCCCAGCTCGCCGAGCAGGACCAGCCCGTCGGCGCTGTCGGCCGGCAGCGTGCCGGCCGCGGCGAGGACCGCGGCGGCCAGGGCGAGGTCGAAGCCGCTCCCCTGCTTGGGCATGGCGGCCGGTGACAGGCCGATGGTGATGCGGCGCATCGGCCACGAGGCGCCGGTGTTCACGACGGCGGCGCGGACGCGGTCGACCGACTGGCGCACCACGGCGTCGGGCAGGCCGACGAGCACCACCCCGGGGACGCCGGCGGACATGTCCACCTCGACCTCGACCATCTCCCCGGACACCCCGGCCAGGCCGACCGACCAGGTGCGCGCCAGCGTCACGAGAACGCCCCGCGCAGGTGGGTCACCAGCGCCGGCGCGGCCGGCCGCACGAGGACGCCGACGACGTCGAAGCGCAGGTCGGGGGCGTGCTCGTCGTGGGCGGCCAGCCACCGCTGGGCCAGCAGGCGCAGCCGCCGCTGCTTGACCGGGGTCACCGCCTCCACGGGGTGGCCGAAGCCGGTCGCCCGGCGGGTCTTGACCTCGCAGAAGACGATCGCCGTCCCCTCGCGGGCGACGATGTCGAGCTCGCCGTCGCGGCAGCGCCAGTTGCGGTCGAGGACGGACAGTCCGGCGTCTGTCAGGTAGACCGCGGCGATGGTCTCCCCGCGGCTGCCGAGTTCGGTGGTCGTGGACACCCGCCGACCGTGACCCGCGGCGACACCGCCCACGGCCCGGGAGGGCGGTCTGTGGACGGCGTCCCGGGCTGTGGACGGCGCGGACGCTCCCGTCGGCCCGGGCGGTCAGCCTCCCGGGCGTGGAGTGCAGATCAGCTGAGCCGGGGCCCGTCGGGCAGCTCGAGGTCGGGCTTGTCCAGTTCCTCGACGTTGACGTCCTTGAACGTCAGCACGCGGACGTTGCGGACGAAGCGCGCCGGCCGGTACATGTCCCAGACCCAGGCGTCGGAGAGCTTGAGCTCGAAGAACACCTCGCCGCCGGCCTCGCGGACCTGCAGGTCGACGGAGTTGGCCAGGTAGAAGCGCCGCTCGGTCTCCACCACGTAGGTGAACTGCCGGACGATGTCCCGGTACTCGCGATAGAGCTGCAGCTCCATCTCGGTCTCGTACTTCTCCAGGTCCTCGGTACTCATCGCGGCTCTCCGGAGACGGTGCACATGCCCCCATCATCGACCATGCCGCCGGGACCGGTGAGCTGGAGTTCCCGGACGGCGTGTGCGTCGCGCGCGCGGACGACGTTGACGAACCGCGAGCGGTGCTCGGGACAGGGCCCGTGACGCTCGAGGGCGGCGCCGTGCGCCTCGGTCGTGTAGCCCTTGTGCACCGCGAAGTCGTACTCGGGGAAGCGCTCGTGCAGGTCGAGCATGATGCGGTCGCGGGTGACCTTGGCCAGCACCGACGCGGCGGCCACGCAGGCGGCGACGCGGTCGCCCTTCCACACCGCGAGGCTGGGCACGCCCAGCCCGGGCACCGCGAAGCCGTCGGTGAGGACGTAGTCGGCCGGCGGGTCCAGCGCGGTCACCGCGCGGCGCAGCGCCTCGAGGTTGGTGACGTGCATGCCGCGCGCGTCGAGCTCGGAGACCGGGATCACCACGACCGACCAGGCCACCGCGCGCTCGACGACCTCGTCGTAGACCCGGTTGCGGGCGGCGGCGGTGAGCAGCTTGGAGTCGGCGAGCCCGGGGACGCGGCCGCGGCGTCCGGCGGGGAGCACGCAGGCGGCGGCGACCAGCGGTCCGGCGCAGGCGCCGCGCCCGGCCTCGTCGGCACCGGCCACGGAGGCGAAGCCACGCCGGCGCAGCGACCGTTCCATGTCCCACAGCGCGTCGCCGTCGGCGACGTCGGGACGACGGGAGCGGGCCGCCGGCGCAGCGGCGACCCGGTGGGCGGGGGGAAGACGTCCGGCCATCGCCGACCGACACTACGACGCCCTCCCGACGGACCGTCGGCGACGTCGGGGCCCGCGGGGCGGCGGCAACGACCACGGGCCGGTCCCCGGGGTCAGAGGGGACCGGCCCGTGGACCGGAGCGGACCCGGGGGTCCGTGGGCCGGACCGCCGAGGAGGCGGACGGTCCGGACGGAGGAGGGAGGGGGTCAGACCTCCACGGGGGCCGGGGCGGCGGTCACGGCGTGGGCACCGCAGGTGCAGGAGGCCGAGCCGCGCGAGGAGAGCACCAGGGAGACCGCGTGCGCCCGGTCGCGGGCACCCAGCTTGCGCAGGATGGCCTTGACGTGGGACTTGACGGTGTCCTCGCTGATGAACAGGTTGCGGCCGATCTGCCGGTTGGACTGGCCCTGCAGCAGCTCGTCGAGGACGTCCTGCTCGCGGCGGGTCAGGGGGACCTCGGGGGTCAGCGGCTTGGCGACGGGAGCGGTGGCGCCCTCGACGCGGCGGATCTGCGGGTCGACGACGGTGCGGCCGGCACGGGCGGCCAGGATCGCCCAGCCGAGCAGGGTCGGCGAGGTGTTGAGCATCAGGTAGCCGCGAACACCGGCGGCGACCGCCTCGTTGACCACGGCGGGGTCCTCGGAGGTGGCCAGGGCGACGACGGCCACCCGCGGGAAGCGGCGGCGCAGGTCGCGGACGACGTTGAGGGTGGCGGCGCGACCGGCGCCCATCTCGACGACCACGGCGTCGGGCCGGGCGGTCTCGACGAGGGTCAGGGCGCGGCGCAGCTCGCCGGGGGTGCCGACCGACTGCATGCCGGCCGTCTCGTTGATCATGCTGACCAGGCCGCGCCGCAGGACGGGGGCGTCGGCGAGGAGGAGCACGCGGGTGACGCCTCGGGTAGCGCTCGCCAGGGGTGCGGACACGACTTTCTCCAATTCAGTGGACCAGGTGACTCTCGACTACTCCATCGGGATGAATGGCGCACACCTTGAACACTTCCTGGGGATTTTTTCTGCGGCCCGTATTGGTAGTCGCCGTCACAGGGGAAACACCGAGTGGTGACCGACTCCGGATTGTCGACATGGGGACGCAATTTCCGGGAATGGCGCGGGAACGACGACGGCGCCGCCCCTCGGGGAGGGACGGCGCCGTCGGGAGGCGGAGGTGCTCAGCCCGGTGGCGGGCGCAGCCGGCGCCTGCGGTTCCACGCCGCGACCGGCAGCGCGCCGACCAGACCCGCACCCAGCGGCAGGTACTGGCCGACCGTGCCGGAGAGGCCGGCCGCCTCGGTGCCCTGGATGTCCGGGTCGTCGAGGGTGCCGAAGCGCGAGACCGGCCAGACGATGAGCGCGGCCTTGCCGATGACGTCGTCGACGGCGATGGTGCCGCTGTAGCGGTCGCCGACGTGGGACCGCGAGTCGGCCGACGCCGACCGGTGGTCGCCCATGACCCACAGCCGGCCCTCGGGCACGATCACGGGGTCGAACGCGCGGCTCTCCAGCGGGGTGTTCTCGAAGATGTAGGGCTCGTCGAGCGGCTGGCCGTCGACGGTCACCCGCCCCTCGGCGTCACAGCACTGCACGGTCTGCCCGCCGGTGGCGATGACCCGCTTGACGTAGTCGTCCTCGCTGGGCGGCGCGACGCCGACCGCGCGGCCGAGCCAGAGCAGGGCGCCGGTGAACCAGTTCGACGGCTCGGACACCTCGACCTCGGGTGTCCACGTGTCCGGACCCTCGAAGACGACGATGTCGCCGGGCTCGGGTTCGCCGAACCAGTACGGGATCTTGTTGACCAGCACCCGGTCACCGGTGCAGCCGGTGCAGCCGTGCAGCGTCTGCTCCATCGATCCGGAGGGGATGAAGAACGCCTGGGCGAGGAACGTCTTGACCAGCAGCGCCAGCACGAAGGCCACGAGCAGCAGCACCGGCAGCTCGCGCAGCAGCGAGCTCTTCTTCTCCGGGGCGCCCTTCGGCCTCCGCCAGGCGCGGTGCCGTCCGGTGGCCGGTTCCTCGGGCGTGGGGTCGTCCCCCGGGACGACGTCGGCGGGCCCTCCGGACCGGTCGCTGCTCATCGGGAGCCAGCGTACGGCCGCGGAGGACCCGCCGTGGTCAGGCCGGGTCGTTCCGGCCCGGAGTCGTCCGGGGCGAGCCGGGCGCGGTCAGCGCGCGACGGTCTCGCGGCGCTCCTTGATCTTGGCGGCCTTGCCGCGCAGCTCGCGCAGGTAGTACAGCTTGGCGCGGCGGACGTCACCGCGGGTCACGACCTCGATCTTCTCGACGACCGGGGTGTGCACCGGGAAGGTGCGCTCGACACCCACGCCGAAGCTGACCTTGCGGACGGTGAAGGTCTCGCGGATCCCGCCGCCCTGGCGCCGGATGACGACGCCCTGGAAGACCTGGATGCGCGAGCGGTTGCCCTCGACGACGCGCACGTGCACCTTGACGGTGTCCCCGGGGCGGAACTCGGGGATGTCGTCGCGCAGCGAGTCGGCGTCGAGTACGTCCAGGGTGTTCATCGCGGCATTCCTCGGTCTCAGCAGTGGCTCGTCGTCGGTCCGGGCAGCGGGACACCCCGCGCTCCGGACCAGGGGGCTGCGACTCCGGGGACCCGTCGGCGGGCGCCTCCGGTCTGCAGCGACTCTCTACTGTGCCACATCCGCGCCGGCCTGCCGAGTGCGGCCCCGCGGAACGGGCGTCAGTCGACGACCCGGGGTGGCCGACGCCACGCTCCGGCGAGCAGCTCGGGCAGCACGTCGGCGAGCTCGCGCGGCGCGAACTCCACGTCCGCGGCGGCGATCTCGGCTGGCGTCCACCAGCGGTGCGGCTCCTCCCCCAGCAGCTCCAACTCGGTGCGGCCGGCGGCGTCCACCTCGTGGACGACGTCGCGCAGGACGAAGAACGTCTCCCGGGAGTCGACGTCGACGCCGGCGAAGGGACCCACGTGCCGGCGCAGCCAGACGGGGCCCTCCAGCGCCGCCGGGTCGACCACCAGGCCGATCTCCTCGGCGAGCTCGCGGGCGGCGGCCTGGCGGACGGTCTCGCCGTCCTCCACTCCCCCGCCGGGCGTGTACCAGAACAGCACGTCACCGGGCGGGACCGCCGGGTCGGTCAGCCGGGCGCCGAGCAGCAGCACCCGCCCGTCGGGGTCGAGCACGACGACCCGCGCCGTCGGCCGCACCACCGCGCGCTCAGGCACCGTCGAGGGCCGCCCGGTCGGCCGGGGTGAGCGCGTCCTCGGGCAGCGCGGCCAGCAGGTCCGGACGCCGGGTCGCGGTGCGCCGCAGGGACTCCGCGCGCCGCCACCGGGCGATGGCCGCGTGGTCGCCGGAGAGCAGCACGGGCGGCACGTCGAGCCCACGCCAGGACGCCGGGCGGGTGTAGGAAGGGCCCTCGAGCAGCCCGTCGGCGTGCGAGTCGAACTCCACCGAGTCGCGGTTGCCCACGACGCCGGGCAGCAGCCGGGTGACCGCCTCGACCATCACCAGCACCGCGGACTCACCGCCGGCGAGGACGTAGTCGCCGATGGAGACCTCCGACACCGGCCCGGACTCCGCGGCCCAGTCGGCCACGCGCTGGTCGATGCCCTCGTAGCGGCCGCAGGCGAAGACCAGGCCGGGCTCGGTGGACCACTCGGCGGCGACGGCCTGGGTGAACGGGCGCCCGGCGGGCGTCGGCACGACCAGCCGCGTGCCGGGCGGCCGGACGGCCTCCAGGGCCCGCGCCCACGGCTCGGGGCGCATCACCATGCCGGGGCCGCCGCCGTAGGGGGCGTCGTCGACGGTGCGGTGGACGTCGTCGGTCCACTGCCGCAGGTCGTGCACGCCGACGGCGAGCAGGCCGCGCTCCGCGGCCTTCCCCAGCAGCGACTGGCGCAGCGGGGCGAGGTACTCGGGGAAGATCGTGACGACGTCGATGCGGAAGGTCACAGGTCGAGCAGCCCCTCGGGCGGGTCGACGACCACGATCCCGCCGGCGACGTCGACGGTCGGCACGATCGCCGAGACGAAGGGCACCAGCAGCTCCCCGCCGTCGACGCGGGCCACGACCAGCAGGTCGGCGCCCTCGTGGCGGACGGCGGTCACCTCGCCCAGCGGCGTGCCGTCGGGCAGCTGCACGCCCAGGCCGTGCAGCTGGTGGTCGTAGTAGGCGTCGGGGTCCTCCAGTGCCGGCAGGTCGGCGACGGGGACCTCGAGCAGGGTGTCGCGGAGGGCCTCGACCTCCTCGCGGGAGTCGTAGCCCTCGAACGCGAGCAGCAGCACCTCGCGGTGCCAGCGGGCGCCGGCGACGGTCAGCGGACCGCGGTCGGCGGGGACGGTGCGGAGGACGGCACCGGGGACGAACCGGTCGTCGGGGTCGTCGGTGCGGACCTCGATGGTCGCTTCACCACGGACACCGTGGGGCCGGCCGATGCGGCCGACCACCACGGTGTCGTCAGGAGTGGGTCCCACGTCCGGGACGCGAGGGCTCAGCGCCCGTCGGTGTCGACGACGTCGACCCGCAGGCCGCGGCCGCCGACGCCGGTCATGACCGTGCGCAGCGCCTTGGCGGTGCGCCCGCCTCGGCCGATCACCTTGCCGAGATCGTCGGGGTGGACCCGGACCTCGAGGGTCTTGCCGCGACGGCCGCCGACCATGTCGACGGTGACGTCGCGCGGGTGGTCGACGATGCCCTTGACCAGGTGCTCGAGCGCCTCTTCGAGCACGTCTTACTCGGCGGGCGTCGAGGTGGCGCCGGCGGCCGGGCCCTCGCCAGCGGCACCGGCGGCCTCGGCGACGGCGGCGGGGGCGTCGTCGGCCTTGGGCGCGGCCTTCTTCTTCGGGGTGGTCGCGCCGGCGGCCGGCTCGTCGCCGTTGCCGCGGACGGCCTCCTCGTAGAGGGCCTTGCGGTCGGGCTTCGGGGCGGCGACCTTCATGGGCGGCGGGGCCGGCTCGCCCTTGAACTTCTGCCAGTCACCGGTGACGCGGAAGATGGCTGCGACCGGCTCGGTGGGCTGGGCGCCCACGCCGAGCCAGTACTGCGCCCGCTCGGTGTCGACCTCGATGAAGGAGGGGTCCTCCTTCGGGTGGTACTTGCCGATCGTCTCGATGACGCGGCCCTCGCGCTTGGTGCGCGAGTCGGCGACGACGATGCGGTAGTACGGAGCACGCATCTTGCCCAGACGCATGAGCTTGATCTTGGTGGCCACGGTGGCTCGGATTCTCCTCGAACGCTGTTCGTCGGTGCTCGCCGGACGGACGCGTGGGGTTACGCCGGGGCGGAGCCAGGGACACGGCCGGCGTCGGTGAGAGGGCCGCGCACCGCCGTGTTCGACCGTCCATGATGCCAGATGCCGGGAGGCACGTGATGACCAGCCGGGGTCTGCTCCACCACGTGGAGCTGTGGGTGCCCGACCTCGACCGGGCCGAGCGGTCGTGGGGCTGGCTGCTGACCGCCCTGGGCGCGCAGCCGTACCAGTCCTGGGAGCGCGGCCGGTCGTGGCGGCTGGACGAGGTCTACGTCGTGGTCGAGCGCTCGCCGGACCTGTCCGCGGACATCCACGAGCGCCGGCGGCCGGGCCTCAACCACCTCGCGTTCTGGGCGGGGACGCCCGCGGACCTCGACGCCCTGGTGGCCGCGGCGCCGGCGCACGGGTGGCGGCTGATGTTCGCCGACCGCCACCCGTTCGCCGGCGGCCCGGACCACCGCGCCGCCTACCTCGAGGACCCCGACGGCTACGAGGTCGAGCTCGTGGCGGAGAGCTAGCCCCGGGCCGCGGTGAGGACGGCGGCCGCGGCGTCGGCCACCGGGACCTCCGTCCGCTCCCCCGTCGCCCGGTCGCGCACCTCGACGACGCCCTGCGCCAGGCCGCGGCCCACCGTGACGATCGTCGGCATCCCGAGCAGCTCGGCGTCCTTGAACTTCACGCCGGGCGACACCTTCGGCCGGTCGTCGTAGAGGACGGTCAGGCCGGCGGCCACCAGCTCGTCGGCCAGCCGCTCGGCGGCCTCGAACACCGCGGCGTCCTTGCCGGTGGCGACCAGGTGCACGTCGGCCGGGGCGATCTCGCGCGGCCAGACCAGGCCCAGCTCGTCGTGCGTGGACTCGGCGATCGCGGCCACCGCGCGGGAGACGCCGATGCCGTAGGAGCCCATCGTGACCGTGACGAGCTTGCCGTTCTCGTCGAGCACCTGCAGGCCCAGCGCGTCGGCGTACTTGCGGCCGAGCTGGAAGATGTGCCCGATCTCCACGCCGCGGGCCAGCTCCAGCGGGCCGGAGCCGTCGGGCGCGGGGTCGCCGGGCAGCACCTCGGCGGCCTCGACGGTGCCGTCCCAGGAGAAGTCGCGGCCGGCCACCAGGTCGAACACGTGCTTGCCCGGCTCGTTGGCGCCGGTCACCCACCGGGTGCCGGGGACCACGCGCGGGTCGACGAGGTAGCGGATGCCCGACGCGCTGTCCTTCCCGAGCACCTGCGGCCCGATGTAGCCCTTGACCAGCGCCGGGTGCTTCTCGAAGTCCGCGAACGGCTCCACCTCGGCGGGCGCCATCTGCGCCTCGAGCCGCTTGGCGTCGACCTCGCGGTCGCCGGGGACGCCGACGACGAGCGGCTCGCGGGTGCCGTCGGGGTGCACCAGCGTGACGACGACGTTCTTCAGGGTCGAGGCCGCCGTGTACCCGGCGTCGGGGAACAGCTCCCGGGCGACGGCGACCAGCGTCTCGATGGTCGGGGTGTCGGGGGTGTCCTCGACGTGCGCCTCGGGCAGCCCGTCGAGCGGGATCGGCTCGGGGACGACGCTGGCGACCGCCTCGACGTTGGCCGCGTAGCCGCCGGCCGAGCGCACGAAGGTGTCCTCGCCGATCTCGGTGGGGTGCAGGAACTCCTCGCTCCTGGAGCCGCCCATCGCGCCCGACATCGCCGAGACGATCACGTACTCCAGGCCCAGCCGGTCGAAGATCCGGATGTAGGCGGCGCGGTGCGCGGCGTAGGAGGCGTCCAGGCCGGCGTCGTCGACGTCGAAGGAGTAGCTGTCCTTCATCGTGAACTCGCGGCCGCGGAACAGCCCGGCCCGAGGCCGCGCCTCGTCCCGGTACTTGGTCTGGATCTGGTACAGCGACAGCGGCAGGTCCTTGTAGGACGAGTACAGGTCCTTCACCAGGAGCGTGAACATCTCCTCGTGCGTGGGGCCGAGCAGGAAGTCCGCGCCGCGGCGGTCCTGCAGGCGGAAGAGGTTGGGGCCGTACTCGGTCCACCGGTTGGTCGCCTCGTAGGCCTCGCGCGGCAACAGCGCCGGGAAGTGCACCTCCTGGGCGCCCATCCGGTCCATCTCCTCGCGGACGACGCGCTCGACGTTGCGGAAGACCCGCCAGCCCAGCGGCAGCCAGGTGAACCCGCCCGGCGCGGCCCGCCGGATGTAGCCGCCGCGCACGAGGAGGCGGTGGCTGGGCACCTCGGCGTCGGCCGGGTCGTCGCGCAGGGTGCGCAGGAACAGGGAGGACATCCGCAACAGCACGGACAGAGTCTCCCAGGGCGCGCGAGCCGGTTGTGCCGCGCGGTCAGCAGCTCGCAAGGGGGTCGCAAGTGCCGGCGGCGACCGTCGTCCCCAGCGAGCCGCCGACCGGCGGGCTCGAACCCGCCGAGAACCCCTGGAGCTCCCCCCGTGCGCACGCCCCGCCGACTGGCCACCCTCGTCCTCGCCGTCTCCGCGAGCGCGGCCCTCGCCGCCTGCTCGTCCCCGGTCAGCGGCACGGCCACCCCGGTCTCCCAGGGCCAGGAGGCCTCGACCGACCCCGCCGCCCCGCCCGTGGAGGAGGCCGGCGACACCGACCCCGTCCCGAGCCCCGCGCCGCAGACCTCCCCCGGGACGGGCGGCACCGGGACGGGCACCGACGACGACCTCCCCGTCCCCGGCGCCGGCGTGCCCGGCGACCTGGGCCTGTGCCAGGCGGTCGTCGGCTGGTACGGCTACGCCGGCCTGTCGCTGATCTCCGTCGACGAGAACGGCTACGTCGACCCCGCCTCCGTCGTCCCGCTGCTCGAGGCGCTGCGCGACGCCCCCGCCGACCACCAGGACGCCAGCGCGCCGCTGCTCGCCGCCGCCGACGACGTCTCCGGGGTCACCGACGAGGTGATCGGCCAGCTCGGGTCGGGCACCGACGTGTTCACCGCCTTCGAGACGCTGACCGGGCCGGTCACCGACTTCGGCGCCGCCTGCACGAGCGCCGGCGTCGCCGTCTGACCGGGCTCAGACGACCCGGCCGCGCAGCACGGTGAGGACCGGCCGGGTCAGCGTGTCGAGGTCGGCGCGCGGGTCGGCCTCGTAGACGACGAGGTCGGCCGGCGCCCCCTCCTCGATGCCGGACAGCCCCAGCCAGGCGCGCGCGGACCACGACGCGGCGGCCAGCGCGGCCTCGGCGGGCAGCCCGGCCCGGCACAGTGCACGGACCTCGTCGGCGATGCGGCCGTGCTCGATGCCGCCGCCGGCGTCGGTGCCGGCGAACACCGGCACCCCGGCCTCGTACGCCGCCCGGACGACGGCACCCGACTGCGCGTACAGCCGCCGCATCGTGCTCGCGTACGTGGGGAACCTCGCCTCCCCCGCCGCGGCGAAGCCGGGGAAGTTCTCCACGTTGACCAGCGTCGGGACGACGGCGGTCCCCCGCGCGGCCATCTCGCCGACGAGGTCCTCGGTCAGCCCGGTGCCGTGCTCGATGCAGTCGATGCCGGCGCGGACCAGGCCGGGCAGCGCGTCGGTGCCGAAGGTGTGCGCGGTGACCCGCGCACCCTCCTCGTGCGCCGCGGCGATCGCCTCGACCACGACGTCGGCCGGCCACTCCGGCGCGAGGTCGCCCACCGAGCGGTCGATCCAGTCGCCGACGAGCTTGACCCACCCGTCGCCGCGGCGGGCCTGCACCCGCACCTCGGCGACGAGGTCCGCGGGCTCGAGCTCGACGGCCAGGCCCGGGATGTAGCGGCGGGTGCGGGCGAGGTGCCGGCCGGCCCGGACGATCCGGGGCAGGTCGGGTTCGTCGTCCAGCGCCCGGGTGTCCACCGGCGAGCCGCAGTCGCGCAGCGCGAGCACGCCGGCGGCCCGCTCGGCCAGCGCCTGCTCCCGCAGCCCGGCCCGGTCCTCCACCGGCACCCCGCCGTGGCCGATGCCCACGTGGCAGTGCGCGTCGACCAGACCCGGCAGCAGCCATCCGCCGCGGGACACGGTCTCCGCGCCCGGCACCGGGTCGAACGTCACCCGGCCGTCGCGGATCCACAGGTCGCGGTGCTCGCCCTCGGGGAGGACGACCCCGGAGACGTGGAGGGCCGGCGCGCTCACCGCCCGGGCCGCTCGTCCCCGAACTTGCTGAAGTCGAGCTTGCTGAGGTCGGGCAGCGCCTGGCCCGGGGGCAGCGCGGGCATCCCGCCGGGCAGGCCACCACCGGGGAAGCCGGCGCCCGGCGGCAGGCCGGGAGCGCCCATCGGACGGCGGGCGGGCGCCTTGCCCTTCCCCTTCTTGCCCTTCTTGCCCTTCGCCGACTGGGCCTGCATCTGCCGGCCGCGGGCCTTCTTCGACATCGGGCCCATGCCGGGCAGGCCCATGCTGCCGGCCATCTGGCCCATCATCTTCTGGGCCTGCGCGAAGCGCTCCAGCAGCTGGTTGACCTCGGTGACGGTCACGCCCGAGCCGTTGGCGATGCGCACCCGGCGCGACGCGTTGATGATCTTCGAGTCGACGCGCTCCTGCGGCGTCATCGACCGGATGATCGCCGCGGTGCGGTCGAGGTCGCGGTCGTCGACCTGCTTGAGCTGCTCCTTCATCGCGCCCGCGCCGGGCAGCATGCCGAGCAGGTTGGCGATCGGGCCCATCTTGCGGATGGCCATCATCTGCTCGAGGAAGTCCTCGAGCGTGAAGCCCTCGCGGCTGACGAGCTTGCCGGCCATCTTCTCGGCCTGGTCGGCGTCGAAGGCCTGCTCGGCCTGCTCGATGAGGGTGAGCACGTCGCCCATGCCGAGGATGCGCGAGGCCATCCGCTCGGGGTGGAAGACGTCGAAGTCGGTGAGCTTCTCGCCGGTGGAGGCGAACATGATCGGCTGCCCGGTCACGTAGCGCACCGAGAGCGCGGCACCACCGCGGGCGTCGCCGTCGAGCTTGGTGAGGACGACGCCGGAGAAGCCGACGCCGTCGCGGAAGGCCTCGGCGGTGGTGACGGCGTCCTGGCCGATCATCGCGTCGACGACGAACAGCGTCTCGTCGGGCTGCACGGCGTCGCGGATGCCGGCGGCCTGCGCCATCAGCTCGGCGTCGATGCCCAGCCGGCCGGCGGTGTCGACGACGACGACGTCGTGCATGGTGCGGCGGGCGTGCTCGATCGAGTCGGCGGCCACGCGGATCGGGTCGCCGACGCCGTTGCCGGGCTCGGGCGCGTAGACGTCGACGCCGGCCTGCTGGGCGACGATCGAGAGCTGGTTGACCGCGTTGGGGCGCTGCAGGTCGCAGGCCACGAGGAGCGGCGCGTGGCCCTGCCCCTTGAGCCAGCGGCCGAGCTTGCCGGCCAGCGTCGTCTTACCGGAGCCCTGCAGACCGGCGAGCATGATCACCGTGGGCGACTGCTTGGCGTAGCGCAGCCTGCGGGTCTCGCCGCCGAGGATCTCGACGAGCTCCTCGTTGACGATCTTGATGACCTGCTGGGCCGGGTTGAGCGCCTGCGAGACCGCGGCGCCGCGGGCCCGCTCCTTGAGCGCGGCGATGAAGGCGCGCACCACCGGCAGCGCCACGTCGGCCTCCAGCAGCGCGATGCGGATCTCGCGCGCGGTGGCGTCGATGTCGGCGTCGGTCAGCCGGCCCTTGCCGCGCAGGCCGGCGAAGACCTTGTCGAGGCGGTCGGAGAGTGTCTCGAACACGAGCAGTCCTCAGCAGTCACGGGCGCGGACGGGCCGCGCCACCTGACCCCAGGGTATCGACCCGGGCGACCGCCCCCGGCCGTGCGCGCCGCTCAGGCCGCGCGCCGCACCGCCGCCGCGACCACCGTCTCCAGGCCGCCGAGCAGGAACGCGCCGCCGCAGTCGGTGCACGCCCACTCGGGGCACTCGCCGTCGTCGTCGGTGTGCCCGTCGGCGCAGGGCGGCTGCTCGAACAGCCGGTCCTCGCCGCAGGTCGGGCAGGGCCACGTCTGAGCGGTCACGGGTGCTCCCCCTCGGCGTCGTCGGTCGCGGGACCGGTCCGTCCCGCGTCAGCCCGACGGTCGCACGCGGCACCGACAGTTCCGGCGTTCCTCAGTCCGGCGTGTCGGACCGCCCGCTGTGCGCCGGGTCGGGTACGGCACCGCGCGTGGCGGCGGCGAGGGCGGTCTCGACGCGGCCCCGCTGCTCGGCGTCGATCGGGCAGCCGGCCGCGTTGCACACGTAGAAGTAGTCCGCGGCGTCGGCCCCGAGCGTCTCGATCCGCGCGGAGGTGACGTCGAGCCCCTCGGCGGCCAGCGCGGCGGTCAGCCGGTACAGCAGCCCCGCCCGGTCCCCGGCGCGCACCTCCACGATGCTGGTCGCCTCCCCGCTGACCTCCGAGTCGTGCCAGGAGATCCGCGGCGGCGCCGAGCGGGCGGCGTCCTGCCGGTAGTCGGCCTCGCGCTGACGCAGCCGCTCGGCCAGCGGCAGCGTCCCCTCCAGGGCCGCGCGGACGGCGTCGACGAGGATCGTCGGCTGCGGGGCGCGGCCGAAGCGGGGCCGGACGGCGAACACCGCGGTCGCCCGGTGCCCGGCGACGTTGACCTTCGCGGCGCGGACGTCGAGCTGGTTGAGCGCCAGGACCCCGGCCAGCCGGCTGAACAGGCCGGGCGCGTCGGGGGCGCCGATGGTGACCTGCTGGCCGTCGGCGACGTCCTCGACCCCGACGGTCACCGTCCCGTCCTCGGCCGCCTGGGCCGCCGAGGGCTCGGTCGGGTGCAGGACGGGGTCGGGCTCGGCCACCGGCGTCCCGCCGAGGTGAGCCTGCACGCGGGCCACCAGGTGCGCGACCAGGTGGGCCTTCCACGGCGACCACGCCGAGACGCTCGTGGCCGCGCCGTCGGCCTGGGCGAGGGCGTGCAACAGCTGCAGCACCTGCGCGTCGCGGCCGATGGTGTCGGCGACCCGCTCGATGGTCGCGGGGTCGTCGATGTCGCGGCGGGTGGCGGTGTCGGGCAGCAGCAGGTGGTGGCGCACCAGGGTGCCGAGGACGGCGACGTCGGCCGGCGCGAAGCCCATGCGCTCGGCGACGGCGGCGGCGATCGGCTCCCCGACGACGCTGTGGTCGCCGGGCCAGCCCTTGCCGACGTCGTGCAGGAGGGCCGCGACGAGCAGCAGGTCGGGGCGGTCGACGTCGTGGGTGAGCTCGGCGGCGGCCGTGGCGGCCTCGACGAGATGACGGTCGACGGTGAACCGGTGCCACGGGTGGCGCTGCGGCAGCGACCGCACGCGGTCCCACTCGGGCAGCAGCCGCGACAGCAGGCCCTCCTGGTCGAGCTGCTCGAGGACCGGCACCGCCGAGCGCCCGCTGGCCAGCAGCCGCAGGAACGACCAGCGGACCTCGGCCGGCCACGGCTCGGGCACCGGCGGGGAGTGCACGGCGAGCACCTTGAGCGTGTAGGGCGAGAGCAGCAGGTCGGCGCGGGCGGCCGCGGCGGCGCCGCGCAGGACCAGCCCGGGATCGGCGGCCGGGCGGGCGTCGCGGGCGAGCACCACCTCGTCGCCCTGGCGCACCACACCGTCGGCCAGCGGCTCGCGCCGCACCCGGCGGTAGCGCGCGCGGGGGCGGCGGACCAGCGCGGCCTCCACCCGCCGCCAGGTGTCGTCGGCGACGAAGGCCAGCCGGCGCCCGGCGAGGCTCACCTCGCGCAGCAGCACGTCCTCGTCGGCCAGCCCGAGCGCCACCGCGACCGGCCGCTGCTCCTGCCGGACGAGGACGTCGGTGGACCGGCCCGAGCGGCGCCGGAGCTCGTCGCGGACGTCGAGCAGGAAGGAGTAGGCCGCCTCCACCTCGGCGGAGGGCTCGTCGACCAGCTGGGCGGCGGCCACCGCGCGCAGCACCTGTCCCTCGCGCAGGCCGCCGTAGGCCTCCTTGAGGTCGGGTTCGAGGAGGAACGCCAGCTCCCCGACCTGGCGGGCCCGGCCGCGGCGCAGGTCGCGCAGCTGCGGCAGCAGCCTCGACGCCGACTGCCGCCAGCTGGCCAGGGTGGCGGTGCGCAGCGACGCGGCGAGCGCGGCGTCGCCGGCGACCAGCCGGGCGTCGAGCAGGCCCAGTCCCGCCTTGACGTCGGTCGAGGCCACCGACACCGCCTCGGACACCGACCGCACCGAGTGGTCCAGCCGGGCACCGGCGTCCCAGATCGGGTACCAGACGGCGTCGGCGAGGGCGGCCACCTCCGGCCGGCCGTCGTGGACGAGCACGAGGTCGAGGTCCCCGTGCGGCGGGGGTTCGCGCCGGCCGAGGCTGCCGACGGCCACCAGCGCGATGCCGTCGGTGCCCGTCCGCGGCGCGGTGGCACCGCGGGACTGCCGGGGCGGCGGCGTCCCGGCGACGGCGTCGGCCAGCAGGCCGCCGAGCCAGGCGTCGAGCAGCCGCACCCGCTCGGCGCGGGGCAGGTCGGGCAACGACCCGAGGTCGGGCACGGGATCCCCCTGGGTGGTGGCGGGCGGGACGGCGTCGGCCGGGGCGGTGGGGGCCTCCCACCACCCCGGCCGACGGTCGATCTCCGGCGTTACCGGGCCTAGAGCGCGTCCTCGCCGCGCTCGCCGGTGCGGACCCGCACGATCTCGTCGATCGTGGTGACCCACACCTTCCCGTCGCCGATCTGGCCGGTCGAGGCCGACTCGACGACGGCGTCCACCACGCGGGCGGCGTCGATCTCACCGACGACGACCTCGATGCGGACCTTGGGCACGAAGTCCACCTGGTACTCCGCACCGCGGTAGACCTCGGTGTGGCCGCGCTGGCGGCCGAAGCCCTGGACCTCGCTCACGGTCAGTCCCGTGATCCCGATCAGCTCGAGGGCGTTCTTCACGTCGTCGAGCTTGAAGGGCTTGATGATCGCGGTGACGAGCTTCATGCCAGCGTCCTCTCGGTGTTGCGGGCCTCGGCGCGCGCCTGGCCGGCCAGTGGGGCGGTGGAGCCGCTGCTGCCGAGCGAGGCGAAGTCGTAGGCGGACTCCGCGTGCACGACGTTGTCGATCCCGGTGACCTCGTCCTCCTCGGCGATCCGGAAGCCGATCGTCTTCTGGATCACGAAGCCGATGACCAGCGTAAGGACGAAGGAGAAGACCAGGACGGCGACCGCACCGACGGCCTGCCGCCAGAGCTGGTCGACGCCGCCTCCGTAGAACAGGCCGTCGACGCCGGCCGGCGCGTCGGCCGTGGCCAGGAAGCCGATGGCGAGGGTGCCCCAGAGGCCACCGACGAGGTGCACGCCGACGACGTCGAGCGAGTCGTCGTAGCCGAAGCGGTACTTCAGGCCGACGGCGAGGGCGCAGAGGACACCGGCGACGATCCCCAGGACGATCGCGCCGATCGGCGAGACCGATGAGCAGGCCGGGGTGATGGCGACCAGGCCGGCGACCGCGCCGGATGCGGCACCCAGCGAGGTGGCGTGCCCGTCGCGCAGCTTCTCCGTGAGCAGCCAGCCGAGGATCGCGGCGGCGGTGGCGGCCAGGGTGTTGACCCAGACGACGGCGGCGGTGTTGTTGGCCGCCAGCGCCGAGCCGGCGTTGAAGCCGAACCAGCCGAACCACAGCAGGCCCGCGCCGAGCATGACCAGCGGCAGGTTGTGCGGCCGCATCGCCTCGCGGCCGAAGCCGCGGCGCTTGCCGAGCACCAGCGCGAGCGCCAGGCCCGCGGCACCGGCGTTGATGTGCACCGCGGTCCCGCCGGCGAAGTCGATCGCCGCCAGGTTGTTCGCGATCCAGCCACCGGTGTGGGTCACGACGCCGTCGTCGCCGGTGAGGGTGAAGTCGAAGACCCAGTGGGCGACCGGGAAGTAGACGACCGTCGCCCACAGTCCGGCGAAGACCATCCAGGAGCCGAACTTGGCGCGGTCGGCGATCGCGCCGGAGATCAGCGCGACGGTGATGATCGCGAACACGGCCTGGAAGCCGACGAAGGCCATGGACGGCAGGCCGCCGGCCTCGCTGGTGGTGTCCTCCATGAGGCCCGCGAGGCCGAAGAACTCACCGGGGTTGCCGAGCAGGCCGGCACCGACGTCGTCGCCGAAGGCGACGGAGTAGCCGTAGAGCACCCAGAGCACGGTGATCAGTGCGAGGGCCCCGAAGCTCATCATCATCATGTTGAGCACGCTCTTCGCGCGGACCATGCCGCCGTAGAAGAGCGCCAGGCCTGGCGTCATCAGCAGCACGAGCGCCGCGCTGGTGAGGATCCAGGCGGTGTCGCCGGTGTTGACCACGGCAACCTCCTGAGGTGGGTCGTGGGCCGAGGGCCGCAACGAGGGAACGGGCCCCGGCAGGCCGGGGTCGGACGGGTCGCGGTCGCAGCCCTCCCTGGCGGCGACGCGGCGTTCACGGTGCCGGGCGGGTGTTTCCGGAGGCGTCGTCGACCTGTTTCCGGACGGTGAACTCCGCGCCGCGTGTCCCGGGGGCGTGTGTCGGCCGTGTTGCCGGCGCCCCGGGACGTGTCCGCCGTCACGTCCGGGTGGGCGTTCTTGCTGCGAGGCCCATGCAGTTGCAAACTGTCTGCAATAAGGTCCTCGGCGTCCGATCGACCGCCCTCCTGGAGGAACCGTGAGCGTCCCCGCCCGAGCCGCCGCCGCACCGCCGGCCGCGCCGCTCCGCCCGGGCCGGCTCCGGGGCTCCTTCTCCCCCCGCGAGTGGCGCTCCATCGCCGGCATGTCGGCGTTCGTGCTGCTGCTGCACGTCGTGGGCTGGGGCGTGCTCGTCCTCGCCGTCGCGCCGCAGGAGTACCGGCTGGGCACCACCGGGGTGCTCGGCGTCGGCGTGGGCCTGACCGCCTACATGCTCGGCGTGCGGCACGCCTTCGACGCCGACCACATCGCCTCGATCGACAACACCACCCGCAAGCTGGTCGAGGACGGCCGCCCGTCGGTGAGCACGGGCTTCTGGTTCTCCCTCGGCCACTCGTCGGTCGTGTTCGTGGCGAGCCTGCTGCTGGTGGCCGGGGTCCGCTCGGTCGCCGGCGTCGTCCAGGACGAGGGCAACGCGGTCGGCGAGACGCTGGCGCTGGTCGGCACGCTCGTGGCCGGCGCCTTCCTGCTGCTCATCGGCCTGATGAACCTGGGCTCGGCCGTGGGCATCGCCCGCGTGTTCCGCCGGATGCGCCGCGGCGAGTACGACGAGGCCGAGCTCGAGCACCACCTGCACAACCGCGGCTTCCTCGCCCGGCTGCTGAACCGGGTCACCCGCCGGGTCAGCCGCGCGTGGCACCTCTACCCCGTCGGCCTGCTCATGGGGCTGGGGTTCGACACCGCCACGCAGGTCGCCCTGCTCGTGCTGGCCGCGGGCTCGGCCGCGTTCGTGCTGCCCTGGTACGCGATCCTGGTGCTGCCGGTCCTGTTCGCGGCCGGGATGAGCCTGTTCGACACCGCCGACGGCGTCCTCATGTCGCGGGCCTACGGCTGGGCGTTCCTCAAGCCGGTCCGCAAGGTCTTCTACAACCTGACCATCACGGTGCTGTCGGTGACCGTCGCGCTCGTCATCGGCGTCCTCGTGCTGGCCGGCCTGCTCGCCGAGCGGCTGCACGTCGACGGCGGCCCGCTGGCCTGGCTGGCCTCGCTGGACCTGGAGTACGTCGGCTTCGCGATCGTGGGGCTGTTCGTGGTGACCTGGGCGGTCGCCGCGGCGATCTGGCGGTTCGGCCGGATCGAGCAGCGCTGGTCGGCCGAGGTCCGCTAGTCCCCTGCGCCGACGAGGCCCTCGGCGAAGGCCTCGGGCTCGAACGGCGCCAGGTCGTCGGCGCCCTCCCCCAGGCCGATCAGCTTCACCGGGATGCCGAGCTCGCGCTGCACCGACACGACGATCCCGCCCTTGGCCGTGCCGTCGAGCTTGGTCAGCACCACGCCGGTGACGTCGACGGCCTGCGTGAACACACGCGCCTGGACGATGCCGTTCTGGCCGGTGGTCGCGTCGAGGACGAGCAGCACCTCGGTGACCGGGCTCTGCTTCTCCACGACCCGCTTGATCTTGCCCAGCTCGTCCATGAGGCCGGACTTGGTGTGCAGCCGCCCGGCGGTGTCGACGACGACGGTGTCGACCTCGGCCTCCACCCCGGTGCGCACCGCCTCGAACGCCACCGACGCGGGGTCGCCGCCCTCCCGGCCGCGCACGGTGAGCACGCCCACCCGCTCGCCCCAGGTCTCGAGCTGGTCGGCGGCCGCGGCGCGGAAGGTGTCGGCGGCACCGAGGACGACGCTCTTCCCGTCGCCGACGAGGACGCGGGCGATCTTGCCGACCGTCGTCGTCTTGCCCGCGCCGTTGACGCCGACGACGAGGACGACCCCGGGCCGGCCCTCGTGCCGGTCGGTGCCCAGGCGGCGGTCGAGGTCGGGACCGAGGACGGCGGTGAGCTCGCGGACCAGCAGCGCGCGCAGGTCGGCCGGCGTGGCGGTGGCCAGCACCATCGACTGGGTGCGCAGCCGCTCGACGATCTGCGTGGTGGCCGCGACGCCGACGTCGGCGGCCAGGAGCGTCTCCTCGACCTCCTCCCAGTCGTCCTCGGTCAGCCGCTCGCGGGCGAGCACGGTGAGCAGGCCGCGGCCCAGCGAGGACTGCGAACGGGCCAGCCGGGAGCGCAGCCGCACCAGGCGGCCGGCCGACGGCGGCGGCGTCTCGAACGCGAGACCCGGCTCGGGCTCGGCCGGCGGCAGCTCGACGGCGGGCGGGGCCTCCGGCGAGACCGGCTCGACGGGGGCGAGCCCCTGGCCGGAGGCGGTGGCGCCCGCGGGCCGGTCGGTCTCCGGCGGGGCGGCCGGCGGGCGCGGGCGGGTGAGCGTGGTGCCCGAGACCGCGTCGTCGTCCAGGCGGGTGGTGCGGCGGCCGCGGCCGACGAGCAGGCTGACCCCGGCGACCAGGGCCACGAGGACGATCGCGATCGCGATCAGCACGAACTCCATGGCCGTCATCTTCCCAGCCCGCGCACAGCGGGCTCTGGGCGGAAGGCAGGTCGGTGGGCCACGCTGACGGCATGCCGCTGCCCGAGGGGGACACCCCGACCCTCCTGATCGGTCCGCTCCTGCGGCACGTCGACCCCGTGTCGGCCACCGTGTGGGTGGAGACCGACCGCCCGTGCACCGTCGACGTCCTCGGGCGGACCGTCCGCACCTTCCGCGCGGGCGGGCACCACTACGCCCTGGTCGTCGTCGAGGGGCTCGAGCCCGGGAGCACGACGCCCTACGAGGTGCGCCTCGACGGCGCGCGGGTGTGGCCCGAGGAGAGCTCGCCGTTCCCGGCGAGCCGGATCCGCACGCCCGGGCGGCCGGGGCCCTTCCGGCTGGCCTTCGGCTCCTGCCGCTACGCCGCGCCGAGCACCGTCGACCTCGACGAGGGCATCCCGCCCGACGCGCTCGACGCCTACGCCGAGCGGGTGGCGTCACTGCCGGAGGACCGGTGGCCCGACGCGCTGGTGATGCTCGGCGACCAGGTCTACGCCGACGAGCTGACCACCGCGACGCGCACCTGGCTGGGCCTGCGCCGGGGTGAGCCGGTCCCCGAGGACGGGCAGACCCGCGACTTCGAGGAGTACACCCGCCTCTACGCCGAGTCCTGGAACGACCCGCAGGTGCGCTGGCTGCTGTCGACGATCCCGTCGTCGATGGTGTTCGACGACCACGAGATGATCGACGACTGGAACACCTCGGCGGCCTGGCGCCGCGAGGTGACCACGACCGACTGGTGGGACGACCGGATCGCCGGCGGGCTGGCCAGTTACTGGGTCTACCAGCACCTGGGCAACCTCTCCCCCGCCGAGCTCGCGGACAACGCGACGTGGCAGGCCGTGCGCGCGCTGCCCGAGGGTGCCGACGCCGAGCCGCTGCTGCGCGAGATGGCCCTCGCCGCCGACCGCGACCCGCACACGGTGCGCTGGAGCTACGTGCGGCACTGGGGCGACGCGCGGCTGCTGATGGTCGACAGCCGCGCCGGGCGGGTGCTCGAGGAGCAGGGCCGCCGGATGGTCGACGACCTGGAGTTCGCCTGGGTCGAGGACCAGATGCGGCAGGCCGTCGAGGACGGCGTGAGCCACCTGCTGGTGGGGACCTCGCTGCCGTGGCTGCTCCCCCACGCCATCGACTCGATCGAGCGGTGGGACGAGGCGCTGGCGGTCCGGCACGAGGGCCGGCTGCTGGGGCGCGCCGCCGAGAAGCTGCGGCAGGCCGCCGACCTCGAGCACTGGGCGGCCTTCGGCGCCTCCTTCGACCGGCTGGGCGCCGCGCTGCTGTCCGTGGCCCGCGGCGAGCACGGCCGGGCGCCGGCGACGGCGGTGGTGCTCTCCGGCGACGTCCACCACGCCTACGCCGCCGAGGTGGTCTCCCCCGGCGGGCTGTCCGCGCGCGTGCACCAGCTCACCGTCTCGCCGCTGCACAACCAGGCGCCGCACCCGATCCGCGTCGGGTTCCGCATCGGCTGGAGCCGCTGGGCGCGGCGGTTCACCGGCGCGATCGCCCGGGCGGCGCGGGTGCGCCCCGCCTCGGTCGAGTGGGCGAAGGCGGCCGGGCCGTTCTTCGGCAACCAGGTGGGCGAGCTGGTCCTCGACGGGCGGGAGGCGCGGTTCGTGCTGCACGTCAGCGACCACCGGCCCGACGGCGAGGAGTGCCTGCAGCAGGTGCTCGACCTGCCGCTGGCCGACCCGGTGCCCACTGCGGCCCCGACCGCGGGGGTGACAGGCTGACGGGGTGACCGATCCCCACGGCGTCAAGCCGGCCCCCGGTCCCGACCAGCCGCCGATCCCGGTGCGGCTGGTCACCTTCAACACCCACCACGGCGTGGGCGACGACCGCCGGCACGACCTCCCCCGCCTGGCGAAGGTGCTCGCGGCCGCCGAGGCCGACGTCATCTGCCTGCAGGAGGTCGACCGGCACTTCGGCGACCGCAGCGAGGACGTCGACCAGGCGCTGCTGCTCTCGCGCGCGCTGGACATGCAGTTGGCGTGGGGCCCGGCCATCGACGAGCCGCGCCCGGGTGAGGGGCGGCGTCGCCAGTACGGCAACGCGCTGCTGTCCCGGCTGCCGATCCTCATCAGCGACGTGCACCCGCTGCCCGGCAGCGGCGAGCCGCGCAGCGCGCTGCGGACCCTGGTCGAGCTCGACGGCGGCGCGCTGTGGGTGACCACCACCCACCTGACCACCCGGTCGGCGGCCGAGCGCGCCGAGCAGGTCGCCCTGCTGCGCGGCCTGTTCGAGGACCCGATGGCCACCGGCGTGGTGGTCGGCGACCTGAACGCCGCGCCCGACGCCCCGGAGCTCGCCGCGCTGCGGGAGGGCTTCCGCGACGCCTGGGAGCTGGCCCCCGACCGCGACGACCAGGCCCGCTGGCGGTTCTGGCAGCGCGACGAGGGCCTCACCCACCCGGCGCGCTCCCCGCACGTGCGCATCGACCAGGTGTGGGTGACCGAGGGCATCGGCGTGGGCGGCGCGCGGGTGCTCGACGGCGCCGGCGCGTCGGACCACCTGCCGCTCGCCGTCGACCTGCTCGTCCCCTCCGGCGTGTAGGCGGCAGAAATGGCCATCTCTGCCGCCTGAGGGTCAGACCGGGTCGGGCTCGCGGAGGCGCTGGCTGATGACGCCGGTGATGCCGTCGCCGCGCATGCTCACGCCGTAGAGGGCGTCGGCGATCTCCATCGTGCGCTTCTGGTGGGTGATGACGATCAGCTGCGACGTCGCCCGGAGCTGCTCGACGAGGGTGAGCAGCCGGCCGAGGTTGACGTCGTCGAGGGCCGCCTCCACCTCGTCGAGCACGTAGAACGGCGAGGGCCGGGCCCGGAAGATCGCCACCAGCAGCGCGACGGCGGTCAGCGACCGCTCCCCGCCGGACAGCAGCGACAGCCGCTTGACCTTCTTGCCCGGCGGGCGGGCCTCGATCTCCACGCCGGTGGTGAGCATGTCCTCGGGGTCGGTGAGCACCAGCCGGCCCTGGCCGCCGGGGAACAGCGTGGCGAACACGCCCTCGAACTCCCGCGCGACGTCGGCGAACGCGGCGGCGAAGACGTCGTGGATGCGCCCGTCGACCTCGCGGACGACGGTCAGCAGGTCGCGCCGGGTGGCCCGCAGGTCCTCCAGCTGGGTGGCGAGGAAGGTGTGCCGCTCCTCCAGCGCCGCGAACTCCTCCAGCGCCAGCGGGTTGACCTTGCCGAGCGTGGCGAGGTCGCGCTCGGCCCGGGCCGCGCGGCGCTCCTGGGCGGCGCGGTCGTAGGGCTCCGGGACAGGCTCGGGCTCCCCCGCGGCCTCGGCGGCGGCCAGCTGCGCGGGCGTGGGCGGCACCGGTGCGGCCGGCCCGTACTCGGCCACCAGCGTGGGCAGGTCGACGCCGAACTCCTCGGCCGCCCGCTCCTCCAGCGCCTCGATGCGCAGCCGCTGCTCGGCGCGGGCCACCTCGTCGCGGTGCACCTCGCTGGTGAGCCGCTCGAGCTCGGCGGTCGCGGCGCGGACCCGGGTGCGGACGTCGAGCAGCTCGGCCTCGCGGGCGGTGCGCTGGCGGGCCAGCTCGTCGCGCTCGGCGGCGGCCCGCTCCAGCGACCCGGCCAGCGCGGTGAGCGCCACCTCGGCGCCGGCGCGCACCCGGGCGGCCACCTCCGCGCCCCGGCGGCGGGCCAGCCGGGCGGCCTCGGCCCGCTCGCGGGCGGCGCGCTCCTGCCGGGCCTGGCGGCGCAGCGCCTCGGCCCGCCCGGACAGGGCGCGCGCCCGCTCCTCCGCCGTCCGCACCGCCAGCCGGGCCTCGGTCTCGGCCTGCCGGGCCGCGGCGACCTCCAGCCGCAGCCGGTCGCGCTGCGCGGGGTCGGGCTCCTGCTCTACCGGTGCGGCCTCGGCCTCGGCCAGCCGGGCCTCCAGCTCGGCCAGCGCCGCCTGCGACTCCTCCAGCGCCCGCTCCGCCCGGCGCTGCGCGGCGGCCGTGCGCTCGGCCTCGGCCGTGGCCGAGCGGGCCGCGGCACCGAGCTCGGCCAGCTCGGTGGCCAGCTTCGAGCGGCTGCGGTCGGCGGCCTGCCGGGCGGCCAGCGCGGTGTCGACGTCGGCCGAGCGCGCGCGGACGGTCTCGCGGGCGGCGGCGAGCCGGCCGGCGAGGTCGGCGGCGCGGGCGCTGGCGTCGGCGAGCTCGCGCTCGGCCTCGTCCACGCGGGCGCGCACCTCGAGGCCGGAGGGCGCGTTGGAGGCACCGCCCGTGGCGCGGTCGGCGCCGACGAGGTCGCCGTCGGCGGTGACCGCGCGGACCTCGGGGTGCGCGGCGACCAGGGCGGCGGCGGCGCCCAGGGTCGGGACGACGGCGACGCGGTCGAGCACCCGCGCCAGCGCCGCGCGCAGCTCCTCCGGGGCCTCGACCAGGTCCAGGGCCCAGCGCACGCCCTCGGGCAGCTCCGGCCGGTCCTCGCGCGGCAGCGTGCCCGGGCCGCCGGTGACCAGCAGCCCGGCCCGCCCGCCGCCGACGTCGCGCAGGTGCGCCAGCGCGTCGACGGCGGCGGTGACCCCGGTGACGACGACGGCCTCGGCCAGCCCGCCCAGCGCCGCGGCCAGCGCCACCTCCGCCCCCGGTGCGACGGTGATCCGCTCGGCGACCGGCCCGAGGACACCGGCCAGCCCGCCCGACGCCCCGGCGGACAGCACCGCGGCCGCGCCGTCGACGGGGGCCAGGCCCTGGGCGAGGGTGTCGCGCCGGGCGGCCCAGGAGGCGCGGTCGCGCTCGGCGGCCCGCTCGGCGTCGGCCAGCTCGGTGACCGTGCGCGCGGCCGCGGCGTGCGCGGCGACGGCGTCGGTGTGCGCGGTGACCAGCGCGGTGTCCTCGTCGTCGGCGTCGGCCACGCCGGCCCGCCGCTCGGTGAGCCGGGCCTCGGCGGCCTCGGCCCGCGCGGTGGCCTCCGCGGCCGCCTGGCCCAGCCGCTCGGCCTCTGCCTGCCCGGCGGCGGCGCGGGAACGCGCGGCGGCGACCTTCCCCGACAGCCGGGCCAGCCCCTCGCGGCGGTCGGCCAGCGCGCGGGTGGCGGCCACCCAGGCGCGCTCCTCGGCGGCCAGCGCCTCGTCGAGCCCGGCACGGGCGGCGACGGCGGTGGCCAGCCGGCCGCGCTCGGCCTCCAGCCCGGCGGCGAGCTCGGCCTCGGTGGCGGCGACCCGGTCGGCCTCGGCCTCGAGCTGCTCGGGGTCGCGGCCGCCGGTCGCGGCGGGCGCGGTGGCGAGGAGGTGGCGGTGCCGCTCGGCGGCGAGCTGGGCGATGCCGCGGAACCGCTCGGTGAGCGCCGACAGCCGGTACCAGGTGTCCTGCGCGGCGCCCAGCCGGGGCGCGTCGGCGGCCATCGCCGACTCCAGCGCGCTCTCCCGCCGCGCCACCCCGGCCAGCTCCGCCTCGACGACGGCGCGCCGCTCGCGGGCGGCGGTCTCGTCGGCGACGTCCTTGGCCAGCGCGTCACGCAGCGCGACCAGGTCGTCGGCGAGCAGCCGGAGGCGGGCGTCGCGCAGGTCGGCCTGCACGCCCGCGGCGCGGCGGGCCACCTCGGCCTGGCGGCCCAGCGGCTTGAGCTGACGGCGCAGCTCCGCGGTGAGGTCGGCCAGCCGGTCGAGGTTGGCCTGCATCGCGTCGAGCTTGCGGAGCGCCTTCTCCTTGCGCTTGCGGTGCTTGAGGACGCCGGCGGCCTCCTCGACGAAGGCGCGGCGGTCCTCGGGGCGGCCGGACAGGACGGCGTCGAGCTGGCCCTGGCCGACGATGACGTGCATCTCGCGGCCGATGCCGGCGTCGCTGAGCAGCTCCTGCACGTCGAGCAGGCGGACCTTGTCGCCGTTGATCTCGTACTCGCTCTCGCCGGAGCGGTACATCCGGCGGGTGACCGAGACCTCGGTGTAGTCGATCGGCAGCGCGCCGTCGGCGTTGTCGATGGTGAGGGTGACCTCGGCCCGGCCGAGGGCCGGGCGGCCGGCGGTGCCGGCGAAGATGACGTCCTCCATCTTGCCGCCGCGCAGCGACTTGGCGCCCTGCTCGCCCAGGACCCAGGCGATGGCGTCGACGACGTTGGACTTGCCCGAGCCGTTGGGGCCGACGACGGCGGTGATGCCCGGCTCCAGACGGAGCGTCGTCGGGGACGCGAAGGACTTGAAGCCCTTGAGCGTCAGGCTCGACAGGTGCACGGGGACAGCAGCCTAGCCCCGCCGGCGCAGGAGGCCGGGACGGACGAGGCGGGGAGGACGGGCGGGGCGCTTACGCCAGGGCCGGCTCGGCCTTGTCGTGGGTCAGGCTGAGCAGCTCGTGGGCGATGACGGCGTCGCGCTGGGCCCGCAGCTCGGTCAGCTCCTGCTCCAGGCGGCGCACCTTGGCGCGCAGGGCCGCGTTCTCGTCCATCACGCGGAGCTCCGCGGGCGATACGACGGAACCGAAGAGGGCCTTGGCCATGGCGAAAACGGCCTTTCCGACAGCGAGAGGGGGTGCCCGCCGCCCCGGGAGGTCGGTCGGCGCGGGCTCGGTGTCCCCAGGGTGACACCCCCGGACACGCAGGTCAACGGCAGGAGCAGGGCGTCGCCGTGTCGGGGGGATGTCGTCTTCGTCACGCGGTGGTGAAGCCGTGTCCCCCCTGTACCGGGCGGTCCTCCGTCACCACGCCGGTCACCCGGCCGGGGGCGCCCGGTCCGTCGAGCGCGGCGACGACGGCGCGGACGTCGTCGGCCGGTCCCTCGAGCTCGACCTCGACGCGGCCGTCGGGCAGGTTGCGCGCCGATCCGGCCAGTCCGGCGTCCTCGGCCAGGCCGCGGACGAACCAGCGGTAGCCGACGCCCTGCACGTGCCCGGAGACCGATACGGACACCCGGACATCGGTCACGACCTGCGGCTCCTCGGCCGGGGCTGGCAGGTCGGGCAGCTGTAGCTCGACCGGTTCATGAACGACTCGCGGACGATCGGCGTCCCGCAGCGGGGGCAGGGGCGATCGGCCTGGCCGTAGACGGCGAGGAACCGGGAGAAGTAGCCGCTCTGACCGTTGACGTCGACGTAGAGGGAGTCGAACGAGGTGCCGCCCTGCGCCAGCGCCTCCCCCAGCACGCTGCGCACGCCGTCGAGCAGGTCGGCGACCTGGGCGCTGGCCAGCCTGTCGGTGGGCCGGGTGCCGTGCAGGCGGGCCCGCCACAGCGACTCGTCGGCGTAGATGTTGCCGACGCCGCCGATCAGCGTCTGGTCCAGCAGCGCCCGCTTGACCTCGGTGCGCCGCCGCCGCAGCGCCGCGGTGAAGGCCGCCTCGTCGAAGGAGGGGTCCAGCGGGTCGATGGCGATGTGCGCCAGGCGCTGCGGGATGCGCTCGCCGTCGGCCTCCTCGACCGCCAGCCCGCCGAAGGTGCGCTGGTCGACGAAGCGCAGCTCGCGGCCGCCGTCGGTGAAGGTGAACCGGGCGCGCAGGTGGGTCTCGTCGGGCTGGGACGGCTTCTCCACCAGCAGCTGCCCGCTCATGCCGAGGTGACCGACGAGCGCCCGGCCCGCGGGCGTGCCGTCGGGCTCGGCCAGCGGCAGCCACAGGTACTTGCCGCGGCGGTGCGCGGCGGTGAGGGTGCGGCCGGTGAGCGCGGCGACGAAGTGGTCGGTCCCCTCGAGGTGCCGGCGGACCGCACGCGGGTGGTGCACCTCGACGGCGGCCACGGTGCGCCCGGCGACCCAGCGCTCCAGGCCGCGCCGCACCACCTCGACCTCGGGCAGCTCGGGCACGGCTCAGCCCCCGGCGGGGGTCCGGCCGGCGGACGGCCCGCCGGCGGAGACGGCGTGCCACGCGGCCTCGGCGGCCTCCTGCTCGGCGGCCTTCTTCGTGCGCCCGCTGCCGCGGCCGCGCACGACGCCGGCCAGCGACACGGCGGCGGTGAAGGTCTTGGCGTGCGGCGGGCCCTCGTCGGTGACGTCGTAGACGGGCGCGCCCAGGCCGTGGGCGGCGCCGAGCTCCTGGAGGCTGGTCTTCCAGTCCAGGCCGGCGCCGCGGGTTGCGGACTCCACCAGCAGCGGGTCGAACAGGCGGTGCACGATCGCGCCGGCCGCGGGGAGCCCCAGGCCCAGGTGGCACGCGCCGATGAGCGCCTCGAGGGCGTCGGCGAGGATCGAGTCCTTCTCCCGGCCCCCGGTGGTCTCCTCGCCGCGGCCGAGCAGCAGGTGCGGGCCGAGGCCCCCGGCACCCAGCCGCCGGGCGACGCCGGCCAGCGAGGTCATGTTGACCACCGAGGCGCGCAGCTTGGCCAGCCGCCCCTCGGGGAGGTCGGGCTGGCTGCGGTAGAGCTCGTCGGTGACGACCAGGCCGAGGACCGCGTCACCCAGGAACTCCAGGCGCTCGTTCGTCGGCAGGCCACCGTTCTCGTACGCGTACGAGCGGTGGGTCAGCGCCAACGCCAGCAGGCCGCCGGGCAGCTCGACGCCGAGGGCGTCGAGCAGCCAGGCGGCCGCGCGGTCGGCGTGGGCCTGCCCCGCCGGCGAGCCGCCGTCGGGGATCACCGGCGTGCGGGTACCGCTGCCCACCCCAGGTGTCCGGGTCAGTGCCGGGTCAGACCGACAGGACCTGACGGCCGGCGTGCTGGCCGCAGTTCGGGCAGGCCTGGTGCGGCGGCTTGAGCTGGCCGCAGGCGCGGTTCGGGCACGGCGAGAGCGTGGGGGCGGTCGCCTTCCACTGCGACCGGCGGGCGCGGGTGTTGGCGCGGGACATCTTCCGCTTCGGGACGGCCACGGTCAGTTCTCCTCAGGGTCGCCCGGACGGTCGGTGACCGCTCCGGTGGTGAAACGGCCGGCGAGGCCGGCCCAGCGGGGGTCGACCAGCTCGTGGGAGTGGTCGTCCGGCAGGTCGTCGAGGCGCTGGCCGCAGCCGGAGCACAGGCCGGCACAGTCCTCGGAGCAGGTGGGCGAGAGGGGCAGGGCCAGGACGACGGTGTCGCGGACCATCGGCTCGAGGTCGATGCGCTCACCCTCGACGAGGCGGACCTCGTCCTCCTCGCTGGTGGCCTCCGTGGTGCTGCCCGAGTAGGCGTAGAGCTCCTGGACGTCGAGCTCGAGGGTGTCCTCGACCGGGTCCAGGCAGCGCGCGCACTGGCCCTCGACGGGCACCTCGACGTCGCCGGAGACGAGCACGCCCTCCATGACCGACTCCAGGCGCAGCCGCAGGTGCACCGGTGCGCCCTCGGGCACGCCGATCAGCTCGAGCCGCCAGCCCGCGGGCGCGGGCAGGGTGCGGTCGAGCTCCTGCATCGAGCCGGCGCGGCGGCCGAGCTCGCGCAGTTCCACGGCCCAGGGATTGACGGCGGGACGCCGGGCGTCCGGGGACGCGGCGCCTGAGCGGTGCGGTGCGGCAGACATGTCGGTACTCGCGGTCGTCAGTGGGAGGGGATCCGGTCCGGGGAGGTCACCGGTGGACCAGCAACCGAGACTACCCGATCCGCGCCAGTCGCCGTCCGCCCCGGTGAGGGACCGGAGGCGGCCCCGCTGCAGGGTCCCGCGCCGAGCGTCAGCGAGGCGTGGGGGGCAGCGGGGTCCTTCTAGGGCTCGCGGAGGGTCTCGCGCGCCTTCTCGACCGAGCGCAGCATCCGCTCGAGGGTGGTGCCGAAGTCGGCCAGCCGGGTGTCGACGTACTCGTCGACCTCGGCGCGCATCCGGTTGACCTCGGCGACGGTCTGCGCGCCGAGCTCGTCGGAGCGGCTCACCGCGCCGCGGTAGACCTCGGTCTCGGTGACCAGCCGCTCGTGCTCGGCCTGCGCGGCGGCGAGCATCTCCGCCTGCTGCGCCTGCGCGTCGGCGAGCACCGCCTCGTGGTGGGCCTGCGCCTCGGCGACCAGCCGGTCGGCCTCCGCCTCGGCCTGGGCCAGCAGGCCCTCGGCCTCGGCCTGGGCGCGGGCGAGGATCTCGTCGCGCTGCCGGCGGGCGGTGCCCAGGACCTCCTCGCGCTGGCGGCGCGCGGCGGCGACCAGCCGGTCGGCCTCCTCGCGCGTGCGGCCGGTGAGCTGCTCGGCCTCGGCCTGCGCCTGCTCGAGGATCTCGGTGCGCTGCTCGACGATCGCGCCGGCGGCGTGCACCTCGTCGGGCAGGTTCTCCCGCAGGTCGTCGAGCAGGTCGAGCAGGTGGTCGCGCGGCACCATGCACGAGCCCGACATGGGCACGCTGCGGGCGTTCTCGATGACCCGGCTGAGCTCGTCGACGGTCTCGTAGAGCCGGTACACGACCTCGGTCACGACTCTGCCCGCTTGGCCAGGAGCCGGTCGAGGACGCCCTTGGGCACCAGGCGGGAGACGTCGCCGCCGAAGGTCGCGATCTGCTTGACCAGGCTGGAGGACAGGTGCCCGACCTGCGGGGCGGTGGGCACGAACAGCGTCTCGATGCCGGCCAGCTCGCGGTTCATCTGCGCCATCTGCAGCTCGTACTCGAAGTCGCCGACCGCCCGCAGGCCCTTGACCACCACCGGGATGTCGTGGGCCAGGCAGTAGTCGACCAGCAGGCCGCTGAAGCTGTCGACGACGACGTTCGGCAGGTCGGCGACCGCCTCGCGCAGCAGTTCCATGCGCTCGTCGACGGTGAACAGCCCGGCCTTGCCGGGGTTGACCAGCACGGCGACCACGAGTTCGTCGTAGAGCGCGGCGGCCCGGGCGATGACGTCGACGTGGCCGTTGGTCACCGGGTCGAAGGACCCGGGACACACCGCTCGCCTCACGGGAGGCGACCGTACCGGAGCAGGGCCTCTCCGTAGCGGCGGTCGCGGATCCCGGTGAGGGGTGTCGGCCACCCGAACGGCTCCCCGCGGGAGGACCGCTCGACGACGACGACCGCGTCCGGGGCGAGCCACCCGCCCGTGACCAGCGCGGCGAGCACGCCGCGCACCTCCTCGTCGGGGACGGCGTAGGGCGGGTCGGCGAGCACGAGGTCGAAGCGGGCCGGCGGCGCGCCGCCGACGACGGTGGGCACCGACCCGGAGACCACGCGCGCGCCGGGCAGGCCGACGGCGGCGACGTTGGCGCGCAGCACCGGCAGCACCCGCTGCCCGTTCTCGACGAGCACAACCTCAGCCGCGCCACGGGAGAGCGCCTCGAGGCCGAGCGCCCCGGAGCCGGCGTAGAGGTCGAGGACGCGGGCGCCCTCGAGGTCGAGCAGCGTGCACAGGCTGTTGAACAGGGCCTCGCGGGCGCGGTCCCCGGTGGGCCGCACACCGCTGGGCGGCACCTTGAGCCGCCGTCCCCCGGCGACGCCGGAGATCAGCCGTGTCACCCGCCCGCCTCCCTCAGGCCTTCTCGAGGTACGTCGCGCGCTCGTCGGTGGCCAGCGCGGCGACCTCGGCGGCCAGGCCCGGGTGGTCGGCCAGCCCGCCGCCGGTGGCCAGCAGCCCGGTCGCCTCGGCGCGGGCGGTGGCGATGAGCTCCTCGTCCTCGAGCAGCGACAGCAGCCGCAGCGTCGAGCGCTTGCCGGACTGGGCGGCGCCGAGCACGTCGCCCTCGCGGCGGGTCTCGAGGTCCAGGCGGGCCAGCTCGAAGCCGTCGGAGGTGCCGGCCACCGCGGCCAGCCGCTGCCCGGTCGCCGTCGTCTGGCGGGCCTCGGTGACCAGCAGGCACAGGCCCCGGTGCTTCCCGCGGGCCACCCGGCCACGCAGCTGGTGCAGCTGGCTGACGCCGAAGCGGTCGGCGTCCATGACGACCATCACGGTGGCGTTGGGCACGTCGACGCCGACCTCGACGACCGTCGTCGCGACGAGGACCTGCGTTCCTCCGGACGCGAAGGCACGCATGCGCGCCTCCTTGTCCTCGGGCGTCAGGCGTCCGTGCAGGACGTCGATGCGCAGGCCGGCCAGCGGGCCCTCGCGCAGCGCCTCGGCGACGTCGAGCACGGCCAGCGGCGGGCGCCGGTCGTCGTCACCCGCTCCCTTCTCCGGGGCGCCGTCGGCGTCGTCGGGGGCCTCGGTGTCGTCGGTGCCGGTGTCGTCGTCGCCGATCCGCGGGCAGACGACGTAGGCCTGCCGGCCGGCGTCGACCTCCTCCCGCAGCCGCTCCCAGGCGCGGTCGAGCCAGGCCGGCTTGTCGCTGACCGGGACCACCGAGCTGGCCACGCCGCCGCGGCCGCTGGGCAGCTGGCGCAGCACCGAGGTCTCCAGGTCGCCGTAGACGGTCATGGCGACCGTGCGCGGGATCGGCGTGGCGGTCATGACCAGCACGTGCGGCGGGCGGGTGCCCTTGGCGCGCAGGGCGTCACGCTGCTCGACGCCGAAGCGGTGCTGCTCGTCGACGACGACCAGGCCGAGGTCGGCGAAGTCGACGCCCTCCTGCAGGAGCGCGTGGGTGCCGACGACGATCCCGGCGCTGCCGTCGGCCACGGCGGCGCGCGCGGCCCGGCGGGCGGCGGCCTTGAGCGAGCCGGTGAGCAGCACGACCTTCGTCCCCGCGGGGTCGCCGTCGAGCTCGCCGGCGCGGGCCAGCGGGCCGAGCATCGCCGAGATGCTGCGGGCGTGCTGCGCGGCGAGCACCTCGGTGGGCGCCAGCAGCGCGGCCTGCCCGCCGGCGTCGACGACCTGCGCCATCGCCCGCAGCGCGACGACGGTCTTGCCCGAGCCGACCTCGCCCTGCAGCAGCCGGTGCATGGGGTGGTCGCGGGACAGCTCGGCGGCGAGCTCCTCCCCCACGTCGCGCTGGCCCTCGGTCAGGGCGAAGGGCAGCGCGGCGTCGACGGCGTCGAGCAGGCCGCCGCTGCTGCGCGGGCGGGCGGTGCCCGGCTCCAGGGCGGCGGCGCGGCGGCGGGCGGCGAGCACCAGCTGCAGGATCAGCGCCTCGTCCCACTTCAGCCGCTCCGCGGCGCGCTCGACGTCGTCGGCGGTGGTGGGCCGGTGGATGTCGAGGAGGGCGGCGGGGAGGCTCAGCAGGCCGTGGCGGGTGCGCAGGTCCTCCGGCAGCGGGTCCTCGACGAAGCCGAACCCGCCGGAGGCGTCGAGCAGCAGGCGGACCGACTTCTGGATCACCCAGCTGGAGACGTCCTTGCTGGCCGGGTAGATCGGGATGAGCGCGCGGGCCCAGTCCTCGTCGTCGTCACCGGTGATGAGGTGGAAGTCGGGGTGGGCGAACTGCTTGCTGTTGCGGTACTGGCCGACCGTGCCGGCGAACAGCCCCCAGGCGCCCTGCTGGAGCTGGCCGTGCCGCCGGTTGAAGAACACCAGCTGCATCTCACCGGCGCCGTCGCCCACGGTGACCTCGGTGAGCGTGCCGGGCCGGCTGCGCATCTTGCGGCTGACCACCCGGCGCACCTGGGCCAGCACGGTGACGCGGTCCCCGACCTGCAGGTCGTCGAGGCGGGTCATCTCACCGCGCGTGGCGTAGCGCCGCGGGTAGTGGCGCAGCAGGTCGCGGACGGTCCGCAGCTCGAGGGACTCGGCCATCGCCTTGGCCGTCTTGGCGCCCAGCACGCGCGCCAGGTCGGTGTCCAGGGTCACCGCCACGACTACTCCACCCCCACCTGCAGCGGGATCACCGCGCCGGCGTCGTACCGGACGACCTCGACCGTCGGGTGGGCGCCGGCCAGGTGCGCGCAGACCGTGTCGCCGAGCGCGGGGTCGGGGCCGACGACGAGCGTCGCCATCTCCCCGCCGGCCGACAGCAGCCGGTCGAGCAGCTCGCAGGCCACCGCCGCGAGGCCCTGGCCCACCACCACGACGTCGCCCTCGGCCGAGCCCAGCGCGTCGCCGGGCCGGCAGGGCCCGGCCATGGTGAGCGCCTCCTGCTCGGCGACGGTGACCTCGGCCCAGCGCGTCGCGGCGGCGGCCTCGGCCATCGCGATGACGTCGTCGCCGAAGCGGCGGGCGGGGTCGGCGACGGCGATCGCGGCCAGCCCCTGCACCGGGGACCGGGTGGGGACGACGGCGACGTCGCGGCCGGCCTCGCGGGCGCGGTCGGCGGCGCGGGCGGCCACCGGCGTCAGCGCGGGGTCGTTGGGCAGCACGACGACGTCGCCGGCCCCGGAGGCGAGGAGCTCGGCCAGGATCTCGTCCTCGTCGACCCCGCCGGGACCGCACGGGACCACCCGCACGCCCTCGCCGGAGAACAGCTGCGCCAGGCCCTCGCCGGGGACGACCGCGACGACGGCGCGCAGCCCGGGCACCGGGGCGGCCGGGCGGACCGGCGCCAGCGGGGTCACCGCGATGGCGTGCGGCCGGCCGGCCTCGATGCCGGCCTCGATGGCGCCGCCGACGTCGTTGGTGTGCACGTGCACGTTCCACTGCCGGCCCGCCGGGGTGTCGACGCCGACGACCACCAGGCTGTCGCCGAGAGCGGCCAGCCGGCCGTGCAGGACGGCGACGGAGGCCTCGTCGGCGTCGGCGAGCAGGTACTGCACCTCGCTGCCGGGGCCGGGCGGGGGCTGGTGCGGCACCGCCGCGGGGTCGGCCGGGCGGGTGCGGCGCGGCACGAGCGGCGGACGGGCCGGCTCGACGCCGGTGACGGTGGCCACGAGCGCGTCGAGGACCACGCAGAACCCGGCGCCGCCGGCGTCGACCACCCCGGCGGTGCGCAGCGCGTCGAGCTGGCCGGGCGTGGCCTCCAGCGCGGTGCGCGCGCCGTCGGCCGCGGCGGTGACGACGTCGGCCAGGGCGGTGCGCCCGTCGGCGACGGCGGTGACGGCGGCCTCGGCCCCGGCGCGGGCGACGGTGAGCAGCGTCCCCTCCTCCGGGTCGGCGACCGCGGAGTAGGCGGTGTCGGCGGCCTTCTGCAGCGCCGCGGCGAGGTCGGGGCCGTCGGCGGGCTCGCGGCCGGCGAGCTGGTCGGACAGGCCGCGCAGGAGCTGGGCGAGGATCGTGCCGCTGTTGCCCCGGGCCCCGAGGACGGCGCCGCGGGTCAGCGCGGTCCAGGCCGACTCGCCGTCGGCCGCGTCGAGCTCGGCGACGGCGGCCTGCGCGGTGAGCAGCAGGTTGGTGCCGGTGTCGCCGTCGGGCACGGGGAACACGTTGAGGTCGTCGAGGCGGCCGCGGGCTCCGGACAGCGCCGTGACCGCGGCGCGGCACCACTGGCCGACCGCGGCGTCGTCGAGCGCCTGGAGCACGGCCGGAGGGTACCTGCGGGAACCGACGGCGCCCGGCCACCGGCGACCTCGGCGACGGTCTCCCCGGCGAGCGGTTAGACTGGTCGACGGTCTTCCGGTGGCCGTCTGTGCGCCGCCGTCTTTCGAACGATTCTCTGGGAGTGATCCACCGTGGCTGCCGTGTGCGATGTCTGTGGCAAGGGGCCCGGTTTCGGTATGTCGGTGTCGCACTCGCACCGCCGCACGCCGCGCCGTTGGAACCCGAACATCCAGTCGGTGCGGGCGCTCGTCGCCCCCGGCAACCGCAAGCGCATCAACGCCTGCACCTCGTGCATCCGCGCCGGCAAGGTCGCCCGCGCGTAGTGCGCCCGGGCGGGACCCCCGCCCCTGAGCACGCCCCGGCCCCGCCCGGGCGGACCCCGGAGGTCGACGGCCTCCGGGGTCCTTCGCGCGCGCGCACCGCGGGCGGGCCGGCTCAGGCCGTGCCGATCCCCCGCGCCCGCGCCGCGGCCACCACCAGGTCCACCACGGTCTCCAGCGGCAGCGCCGTCCCGTCGACGACCAGGTGGTAGTGCCGCGCCGCTGCCGGGTCGGCCCGGTAGAAGTGCCGGACGTAGGTCTCGCGGGTGGTGTCGTTGGCCTCGAGCTCGCGCCGCAGCTCGTCCATCGGGCGGCCGTAGCGCCGCACCGCCGCCCGCAGCCGGGCCTCGCGCGGGCCGTCGAGGCGCACGTGCAGGGCGTCGGGCCGGTCGCGCAGCACCATCGCCCCGCCGCGCCCGAGGACGACCCCGCCGGCGCCGTCGGCGATCTCGCGCAGGACCCGCTCGGTGTGCTCGCGGTAGGCCCGCTCGTCGGGCTGGTCGGTCGTGGGGAGGACGCCGCCGACCGGGTCGGGCATGGCGCCCAGCGAGGCCACCAGCCGCCACAGGCCGCGGACCACCCGCTCGTCGTTGGCCTCGGCGTCGTCCTGCGAGACGCCGAGACGGCCGGCCACCTGCGCCGGGATCGCGCGGTCGTGGAAGACCAGGCCCAGCCGCTCGGCGACGGCCGGCCCGACCTCCGGGCCGCCCGCGCCGTAGGACGCGGAGATCGTCACGACGCCCACGGCCGCTCCTCCTCCGCGCTCTCGAGCTCCTTGCCGAGGAACACCGCGCCCGCACCCCCGGCGTAGATGCCGTACCCCGGCACGGGCGTGTAGCCGAGGGCCCCGTACAGCGCGAGCGCCTCGGGCTGCCGGTCGCCGGAGTTGAGCACGACGGAGCGGTACCCCGCGCGGCGGGCGGACTCCTCGAGCGCGGCGACGACGACCTGCGCCAGCCCGCGCCGTCGGAAGGCGGGGTCCACGTACACGCGCTTGACCTCGACCGCCGTCGGGTCGTCGCCCTCGACGTGCCGCCGCCACGCGCCGCACGCGGCCGGCTGCCCGCCGACCTCGGCGACGAGGAACACCCCCGCCGGGGGCACGAACTCGGCCGGGTCGACGGCGGCCTCGTCGGGGCCGCCGTAGCGGGCGACGTACTCCTGCTGCACCCGGGCCACGAGGTCGCGGGCGACCGGGTCGTCGTAGGGCACCGCGCGCAGGCGGGCGACCGACCCGTCGCGCAGCCGCACGTCAGCCGAAGTGGACATGCCCGGTCCTCCCCGCCCCGACCGCGACGGCGACGTCGGCCGCCGGCTCCCCGCTCACGGTCACCCCCGGTTCCCCCTCCTCGACCCGTCCGATGGCCGCCCACCCGTGCGGCAGCGTTCCGGACGGCGGGAAGGTCGCCAGCAGGGCGTGGTCCTCGCCGCCGGTGAGCACCCAGGCCAGCGGATCGGCGCCGAGGGCCGCCGCCACCTGCTGCAGCGGACCCGGCGGTTCCAGGGTCGCACGCACCAGCGCGGCCCGGTCGACGTCCACGACGACGCCGCTGTCGGCGGCCAGGTGCCCGGCGTCGGCGAGCAGCCCGTCGCTGACGTCGCACATCGCGGTGGCCCCCGCGTCGGCCGCGACCGGCCCGGCGGCGTACGGCGGGGTCGGCCGGCGGTGCGCGGTGACGACGGCGAGCGGGCTGCTGAAGCCGCGGCGCAGCACCGCCAGCCCGCACGCCGACCAGCCCAGCCGCCCCGTGACGGCGAGGACGTCGCCCGGCCGGGCCCCCGAGCGCAGGACCGGCGCGCGCCCGCCGAGGTCGCCGAGCGCCGTCACCGACAGGACGATCGACCCGCTGTCGGGCGCCGAGGCCACCGTGTCGCCGCCGACGACCGCGGCGCCCAGCGGCGCGCACTCGGCGGCCATGCCGGCGGCGACGCCCTCGAGCCAGCTGGTGGGGGTGTCGGCGGGGCAGGCCAGCCCGACCAGCAGCGCGGTGGCCACCCCGCCCATCGCGGCGACGTCGGCCAGGTTCGCGGCGGCGGCCTTGTGCCCGACGTCCTCGGCCGAGGACCAGTCGCGGCGGAAGTGCCGCCCCTCGACGAGGACGTCGGTGGTGGCCACGACCCGCCCGTCGGGCACCCGCAGCACCGCGGCGTCGTCACCGGGGCCGACCTCGGCCACCCGCGCGGAGCCCGAGCGGGCGAGCACCCGGGCGATGACGCCGAACTCGCCGACGACCCGCACGCTGTCGGCGAGGTCGTCGCGGGGGCCCAGGGGTCGGGGCCGTGTCACCGGGCACACCGGGTCGCTGGGGTAGGTTGCGCTCCAGTCCGGCTGCCGGCGGCGGAGTGCCGCCGGCTGCGTCGCCCGAGGAAGGTCGTCCCGTGGTCCACGCCTACATCCTGATCCAGACCGAGGTCGGCAAGGCCGCCCAGGTGGCGTCGACGATCAGTGAGATCGCCGGCGTGACCAAGGCGGAGGACGTCACCGGCCCGTACGACGTCATCGTCACCGCCGAGGCGCAGTCGGTCGACGAGCTCGGCCGCCTGGTGGTCGCCCGCGTGCAGTCCGTCGACGGCATCACGCGCACGCTGACCTGCCCCGTCGTCAACATCTGAGCCGCTGAGCGAGGACACCCCCGCCGAGGCCCCTCCGGCACCCGCCCGACGTCCCGACCCCCTGCGCCGGCTGGCGCTGGTCGCGACCGCGGTCGTCGTGCCGGTGCTGGTCGTCCTGGTCGTCCTGGTCAACGTCCGCGGCGGGAGCGGCAACAGTGACGGAGACGACGGGACCCCGGCGGCGGACGTGAGCGGCACCACGGCGCCGCAGCGCGCGGAGGACCTGCCGGTGCTGCCGGTCGAGGTCCCCCCGCCGACGCCGGAGGCCGACGCGAACTGCCCGGCGCTCCTGGGCGCGCTGCCCCTGGACCTGACCGGGGAGCCGGCGCGGCTGGTCGACTCCGACACCCCTTACGCCGCCGCCTGGGGCGACCCGGCGGTCGTGCTGGTGTGCGGGGTGCCGCAGCCGGAGGGCCTGGTCGCCGGCGAGGGCCTGCTGCAGATCGACCAGGTCACCTGGTACGTGGAGCAGTCCGACGAGGCCACCACCTGGACCGCGGTCGACCGCCCCGTCTACGTGCAGGTGACGCTGCCGCCCGACGTCGACAGCGCGCCGGTCACCGTGCTCAGCGGCGTCATCGGCGACACCCTCCCGCCGCGCTGAGGCCCGCTCAGCCGGCCGGCAGCCGGTCGAGCTGGGCCCGCACGGCGGCGTGCACCTCGTCGGAGGCGGCCTGCTCGTTCCCGGCCACGGCGGTCACCGCGACGCTGAACACCCCGTGCGCGCACCAGGCGAAGGCCGCCGGGCCGGACAGCCCCGTCGCGGGGTCGGCCTGCGCCACGGTGAGCAGGCTGCAGCCGTCGGGCAGCGAGGACGGGCCGCGCCGCAGCACGCCGTCGTAGACCTCGGCGTCGTTGCCGGCGAGGTCCTCGGCGTAGGTGGCCGCGCCGGTGGCGTCGTCGAACTGGTCGAGGAAGACGCTGGTGAGCGGGCCGGTCGTCGACCCCCAGAAGCGCTCCCAGCCGTGCCGGTAGCCGTACTCCCGCAGCACCGCGCGCTCGCGGGCGGGGTCGTCGGCGTACGTGGCGACGTCGTCGACGGTCTTCGCGCCGGCCGGCGGCCGGAGGTCGGCGTCGGGAATCCGGGGCAGCCCGGAGGGCACCTCCTCGAGCAGCAGCTCCCCGAGGTCCTCCACGGTCTCCGGGGTGGCGGGCGCCGCGTCCACCTCCGCCGGGGTGGCGCTGGTGGGCGTGCAGCCGGTGGTGGGGCCGAGCGCGAGCAGCCCGGCGAGCACGGCCGCGCGGCGGCCCGGGGTCACCGGGGGGTCCGCAGGTCCCCCGGCCGGCCCGCGCGCGCCAGCGCCGAGGCGACCAGCCGGTCGACCAGCTCGGCGTAGGACACCCCGCTGGCCGCCCACATCCGCGGGAACATCGAGATCGGCGTGAAGCCCGGCATCGTGTTGACCTCGTTGATCACGAGCCGCTCGCGGCCGTCGGGCCCGGCGCCGAGGAAGAAGTCCACCCGGGCCAGCCCCTCGCAGTCCATCGCGAGGTAGGCGCGGCGGGAGGCCTCCTGCACCCTGCGCGTCTGCTCGGGCGTGAGGTCGGCCGGGACGTCGAACTCGACGGCGTCGTCGAGGTACTTGGCGTCGAAGTCGTACCAGTCGGTGCCCGGCTTGAGCCGGATCTCGGCGGGCAGGCTGGCCTCGGGCGGCCCGCCGTCGCGGCCGGCCAGCACCCCGCACTCGATCTCCCGGCCCGGCACGGAGGCCTCGACGACGACCTTCGGGTCGACGGCGGCCGCGGTGGCCACGGCCTCGGGGAACTGCGCCCAGTCGGTGACCTTGGTGATGCCGATGCTCGACCCCGCGCGCGAGGGCTTGACGAAGACCGGCAGCCCCAGCCGCTCGCGGTCGGCGGCCGAGAGCGCGTCGGGGTCGGCCGTCAGCGCGCCCTCGGCGTCGCGGAGGACGACGTGGTCGCCCTGCGGCAGCCCCGCCGCGGCCAGGAGCTTCTTGGTGAACTCCTTGTCCATCGAGGCGGCGCTGGCGAACACCCCGGAGCCCACGTAGGGCAGGCCGCTCATCTCCAGCAGGCCCTGGATGGTCCCGTCCTCGCCGTAGGCGCCGTGCAGCACCGGGAAGACGACGTCGACCTCGGTGAGCGCGGGACCGATCGCGGTCGCGGCGTCGAGGACGGCCAGGCCGCGGCCGGCGGGGTCGCCGACCAGGGACACCGCCGTCCCGCCGGTGACCTCGGGCAGCCGGCCGCCGTCGATGGCCAGCCGCTGGCCGGCGTCGGCGAGCACCCACCGGCCGTCGCGGGCGATGCCGACCGGGACCACCTCGTAGCGCTCCGGGTCCAGCGCCGCCATCACGCTCCCGGCGGAGACGCAGGAGATGGCGTGCTCCGCGCTGCGCCCCCCGAACACGACCGCGACACGCACCCTGCCTGACCCGCTCATCGCGGCCGACCCTAGTCGACGCCCCACACGCGTTCCGCGTCTCCCGCGGGGCTGACGCCCGCGCGGTGTGGGAACCTCGTCGGCGATGCGGGAGAACGCGGCCCCTCCGGTGGACCCCCGGCCTCCGGCGACGACGGCGCACCAGGGGGACGAGCACGGGGACGCCCCGGCGCGCCGTTTCCCGCTCTGGCTGCGGCTGGCGGGTGCTGCGGTGCACGCCTACACCGCGCTGGGCTCGGTGCTGGCGCTCCTCGTGGTGCTCGCCGCGTTCGAGGGCGAGGCGGTCACCGCGCTGTGGCTCGGGCTGGCGGCGCTGTGGATCGACGGCACCGACGGGATGCTGGCCCGCCGCGCGCGGGTCAAGGAGACGATCCCCTGGTTCGACGGCTCGCTGCTGGACAACATCGTCGACTACCTGACCTACGTCTTCGCGCCCGTCGTCCTGCTGTGGACCACCGGCGCGCTGTCGCACTCGTGGATCGGCTGGCTGCTGGCCGCGCTGCCGCTGCTGGCCTCGAGCTACCAGTTCTGCCGGGTCGACGCGAAGACCGACGACCACACCTTCCTCGGCTTCCCCAGCTACTGGAACGTCGTCGCCTTCTACGCGGTGGTGCTCGACCTCTCGCAGGTCGTCGTCGCCGTCGTGCTGGTCGTGTGCTCGGTGCTGGTGTTCGTGCCGGTGCGCTACCTGTACCCGTCGCGCACCGAGGCGCTGTGGCAGGTCAGCCTCTCGCTGACCGTCGTCTGGCTGGTGACCTACGCGGTGCTGCTGCTGCAGTACCCCGACCCGCACCCGGTCGTGGTGGTGCTGTCGTTCGCCTACGTCGTCTACTACCTCGCCTTCAGCGGCTGGCTCACCGCCCGCGCCGCCCACCGCCGCCGCCGGGCCGCCCGCACCGCCTAGCCCACCGGCGCCGGGGAGCGTGTGCGCGGACGCGGCATCCCGCGGCCCGGAACGCGGCGCCAGCGCACACCGTCGCCGGCTCGCGGCCCGGTGATGTGCGTCGGTGGCGCATCCGGGCCTGAGAACGCGCCACGGACGCACATCACCTCGGCCTGACCGGAGCGTGTGCGCGGACGCGGCATCCCGCGGCCCGGAACGCGGCGCCAGCGCACACCGTCGCCGGCTCAGAAGGGGGCTCGCAGGACCAGCTCGACGTTGCGGTCGGCGGGGGTGCCGGCCAGCCCCGACCCGAGCCCGGCCCACGGCACGTTGGCGGCGAGCTCCCGGTGCAGGGCGGCCAGCGCGGCGGGGTCGCGCGCGGCCGGGTCCTCGGCGGCCGGCGGGCGGGCGGGGCTGTCGTGGTCGACCATCGTGCAGACCATCGACAGCGTGTCGTCCCCGTTGTCGAGCAGCTCCACCAGCCGGGCCTGCCCGGGCCAGTCGACGACGGCGCAGGTGGTGACCTCCCACAGGCCGCGGCCGGGCTCGTGCGGGTGCGCCCAGGGCCGCACCTCGCTGACGTGCGTGTGCCCGTTGAGCCAGAGGACGACGTTCGGGTAGCGGTGCAGCAGCGCCAGCAGCTCGGGGGCGCCGAGGGCGTCGTCCCCGGCCGCGGGCCGGCGCCCGAGGGCGTCGGCGCGGGTCAGCGTGCTCGACCCGTGGTGGGACAGCAGCACCACAAACCGGTCGGCGTTGCCGGTGGCCACCCGCCCGCCGTCGGGACCGGGCGCCGACGACGACACCTCGCGCAGCCGCTCCTCCAGCCACCGCGCCTGCTCGGCGTCGACCGAGCCCGCGGTGCCGCCGGTGACCCGCGTGGTGTCCAGGCAGACCACGCGGACGCCCGGCAGCCCGTCCCACGCGTAGTAGGCGGTGCCCTCGCGCAGGTTGTCCTCGGTGAACCCGTGCCCGGTGGGCGCCCCTCCGTCGGCGAGGTGCGCCGCCACGAACGCCCGGCGGTCGATGAACCGGCGGTCGGCCACCGAGGTCACCGCGCGGGAGGTGGCGGTGGTGAAGACCTCCGAGGAGTGCGTGAACAGGTGCAGGGCGTCGTCCAGCGGCAGGGCGGGGTCGACGTCGACCGGCTTGCGCCCGGAGCCGAGCAGCGCGGCCAGCGCGGGCGTGGGGACGCCGACGCCCTGGATGAGCGCCTCGTGGTTGCCGTGGCAGCCCAGCCACGGCAGCCGCAGCCCCTCGGCGGCGAAGGCCGCGAACGCCGCCTCCAGCAGCCCGGGGCGGGCGGGGAAGCCGAAGCGCTGGTGGTGGAGGCCGCCGTCGTCGTCGGGCCGCCAGAACAGGTCGTGCGGCCAGCCGGAGGCCTGCACGCCGTCGTAGGCGGTCAGCCCGGCGCCGGGTGAGACCACTCCCCCGCGCAGCACGGCGAGGTAGAGCTCCAGCTCGTTCCACTGCGCGTTGTCGATCGCGTCGCCGGTGGTGACGACGACCTGCAGCGGCTGCCCCGTCCGCGGCCCGCCGGCCAGGCCGTTGAGGGTGCGCACGAGCGCGTCGACGGCGTGCGCGGTGAGCGCCTCCTGCGGACGGTGCATGGGCACCAGCGCGCGCATCCGCGGATCGGCCTCGAAGCGGTGGAAGAACTCGAAGCGGGCCGGCGAGCACACGTCGGCCAGCTGCAGGTCGGTGACGTGCGCGAGGCAGGCCACCGCCCGCGTCCCGTGCCGCGGCGGTTCCCAGGTGGGCCAGACCAGCTCGCGGCGCACCCGGTGCGGCTCCCCGCCCGCCCAGGCCAGCGCCCGGTAGTCGCTGTCGCGGCCGCGGTGCAGCACCGGGCCGGCGGCCAGGACGCGGTCGAGGGTCGTGCGGCTCACGCGGGTCAGGCGGCGGCGTCGAGCGCCGCGGTGAGGTCGGCGACGACGTCGCCGGTGTCCTCGATGCCGCAGGAGAAGCGCAGGAACCCCGCGGGGACGGCGTCCCCGCCCCACTGCGCCCGCCGGTCCACGGTGCTGTGCACGCCGCCGAAGCTCGTGGCCGCGGTCCACAGCCTGCTCGCGGCGAGGAACCGGGACACCGCCGCCTCGTCGGCGAGCTCGGCGGAGACCACGCCCAACGGCCGCAGCATCTGCCGGGTCGCCAGCGCGTGCGAGGGGTCCGAGGGCAGCCACGGCCAGCGCACGCCGGTCACGGCCGGGTGCCCGGCCAGCACCTCGGCCACGGCCGCGGCCGTCTCGCCCTGGCGGGTCAGCCGCAGGTCCAGCGTGCTCATCGAGCGGTGCCCGAGCCAGGCGTCGAAGGCGCCGGGCGTGCTGCCGGTGTGGTCGCGCCAGCCCTTCACCCGGTCGAACACCTCCTCGGAGGTGGTGCTCACGTGGCCGAGCAGCAGGTCGCTGTGCCCGGTCAGCGCCTTGGTGTCGGCGCCCACGGTGAGGTCGGCGCCCAGCTCCAGGGGCCGCTGGCCCAGCGGGGTGGCGGTGGTGTTGTCGACGGTGAGCAGCGCCCCGGCGGCGCGGGTCGCGGCGGCCACGGCGGCGATGTCGCAGACGTCGAGCTGGGGGTTGCTCGGCGTCTCGAGGAAGACCATCCGCGCGCCGTCGAGGTCCCCGCGGGCGGCGACGTCGGCGATCTCGACGGTCGGCACGTACTCGACCCGCACCCCGAGCCGCTCGAGCTCGTCGCGCGCCAGCAGCCGGGTCGTGTAGTAGCCGTCGGCGGGCAGCACCAGCCGGTCGCCGGCCGACACCAGCGCCAGCACCGCCGCGGTGATCGCGGCCATGCCAGTGCCGAACGACAGGCACCGGCCGCCGTCGAGCTCGCCGACCGCGGTCTCGAAGGCGCGCGACGTCGGGTGCTCGGTGCGGGCGTAGGCGTCGACGCCGCCGGCGCGCGGCGGCCGGTCGCCGAGGTGGAAGGGCGCGGCGAACACCGGCGAGGGGCGCAGCGGGGTGCCCGGCACCGGCGGCGCGTCACCCGCGTGGACCGACCGGGTCCCGTCCCCCCACCCGGCGGGCAGGTCCGTCACTCCGGCTCCGCCTGCAGGTGCGTCGCTCACTCCGGCTTCGCTTCGCGGGACATGATCTCCTTCACCATCTGCGCGGCCGGGACGTCCTCGTGGCACACCCGCACGACCGCCTCGGTCACCGGCACGTCGACGCCGTGGGCGCGGGCCAGGTCGAGCACCGGGCGGCAGCTCTTGACGCCCTCGGCGGTCTGCCGGGTGGTGGCCTGCACCTCCTCCAGCGACAGGCCGCGGCCCAGCTTCTCCCCGAAGGTCCGGTTCCGCGACAGCGGCGAGCTGCAGGTGGCCACGAGGTCGCCCAGCCCGGCCAGGCCGGCGAAGGTGGCGGGCTCGGCACCCAGCGCCACGCCCAGGCGGGTGGTCTCGGCCAGGCCGCGGGTGATCAGCGAGGCGCGGGTGTTGTCGCCGAAGCCCATGCCCTCGGCGATGCCGCAGGCCAGCGCGATGACGTTCTTCACCGCACCGCCCAGCTCGCAGCCCACCAGGTCGGCGTTGGTGTAGGGCCGGAAGTAGGGCGTGAGGCAGGCGGCCTGCAGGCGGGCGGCGCGGTCGGGGTCCGGGCAGGCGATGACGGTGGCCGCCGGCTGCTCCTCGGCGATCTCGCGGGCGAGGTTCGGGCCCGACAGCGCGGCCACCCGGTCGGGCCCGGCGCCGGTGACCTCGCGGATGACCTCGCTCATCCGCTTGGTCGTGCCGAGCTCGACGCCCTTCATCAGCGACAGCAGCGTCGCGTCGGGCGGCAGCAGCGGCGTCCACTCGAGCAGGTTGGCCCGCAGCGACTGCGAGGGGACGGCGAGGACGACGACGTCGGCGCCGTCGAGGGCCTCCGCGGCGTCGGGGGTGGCCGTCAGCGCACCGGGCAGCGCCACCCCGGGCAGGTACTCGGCGTTCTCCCCCGACTCGGCGATCGCCTTCGCCAGCTCCGGCCGGCGGGCGTGCAGGGACACCGTGCAGCCGGCGTCGGCGAGGACCTTGGCGAAGGTGGTGCCCCAGGAGCCGGCACCGAGGACGGCGGCGCGGGCGCTCACGCGGCGTCCCCCGGCAGCGCGCGCCGCGGGCGGGGGGCGAAGGCCGGCGGCGCGGGCTCGCCCCGCACCTCGGACAGCAGGTCGCGCACCCGGCCCATGATCAGGTCGGTGGTCTCCCGCAGCAGGTCGGGGGTGAGCGCCTTCCCCGCCCGCACCTCCGCGCGCAGCGCCGCGAGGTCGACCGGCTCGCCGAGGGAGTACTCGGTCGGCGTCCGGAACCGCAGGTGCAGCTTCTTGGTGTGGTAGTCGTGCACCCGCTGCGGACCCCACTGCGCCACCGGCACGACGACGGCGTCCGTGGTCAGCGCCAGCCGCGCGACGCCGGTGCGGGCCTGCATGGGCCACCAGCCGGGATCGCGGGTCACCGAGCCCTCGGGGTAGATCACGACGACGTTGCCCGCCTCGAGGTCGGCCGCCGCGGCGGCGAGGGAGCCGCGGGCCTCGGCGGAACCGCGGGAGACCGGGATCTGCCCGGCGTGCCGGAGGATCTTCCCCGCCAGGCCCTTGAACACCGCCTCCTTGGCGAGGAAGTGCGGGACCCGCCCGTTGTCGTAGACCAGGCGCGCGCAGGCCAGCGGGTCGAGGACCGAGACGTGGTTGGCCACGAGCAGCACCGGACCGGTGCGCGGCAGCCGGTCACCGTGGCGGTAGCGGAGCCGGAACAGCAGCGAGGCGATCGGGTAGATGACCACGACCGCCAGCTTCAGCGACCACGGCAGCCGGCCGCGCACGTGCAGTTCGCGGCGCCCGAGCGCCGCACCCCCAGCCGTGGCCCCGGAGGACTGCTCCTCGGTCACCGGCACCCCTCCGCTCGTCGTGACGACCGGCACATGATCGACCCTCCCCCGGGTCGGCGTGCGCACCGGGGGTCGCCGGCGTCGGCGCGCGGGCGGGCGCGTGTGCTCACATGGACGCCGTGCGGTGGTCCCTGGTCGTCCCGGCGAAGCGGCTCGGCGCGGCCAAGACCCGCCTGGTCCCGCTGACCGGCGGCGGTCCCGGGGTGCACGCGGACCTCGTGCTCGCGCTGCTGGCCGACACCGTCGCCGCGGCCCGGGACTGCGCCGCGGTCGCCGACGTCGTCGTCGTCACCGACGACGAGCGCGCCGCCGCCACCGTGCGGGCCCTCGGCGCGCGCACCGTCCCCGACGAGCCGGACCGCGGCCTCAACCCGGCGCTGGCCCACGGCGCCCGGGCCAGCGGCGGCGACGCCGTGGCCGCCCTGTCCTCAGACCTGCCCGCACTGCGGCCCGACGAGCTCGCCGCCGCGCTGGCCGCCGCCGCCGGCGCCCCGCGCTGCTTCGTCGCCGACGCCGCGGGCACGGGGACCACGCTGCTGACCGCGGCGGGCGTGCCGCTGGACCCGCGCTTCGGACGGGGCTCGGCCGCCGCGCACGCCGCCGCCGGCGCGCTGCCGCTGGCCGGCGGGTGGCCGGGCCTGCGCCGCGACGTCGACACCCCCGCCGACCTCGCCGCCGCCGTGCGCCTCGGCGTCGGCACCGCGACGGCGGCGCTGCTGCCGCGCCTGCCGCGGCCGGCTGCCTGAGTCCCCCGCGCGCTCCTCGCCGTTCACCTCGGTGGGGCACGATGAGGCCGTGGCAGCCGAGACGACGTCGCCCGAGGTCCCCGCACGGTCCCCCGAGGAGCCGCCCGCCCTCCCGGCGGACCGCTTCCTCAACCGGGAGCTGTCGTGGCTGGACTTCAACGCGCGGGTGCTGGAGCTGGCCGAGGACACCTCGTTGCCGCTGCTGGAGCGGGCGAAGTTCCTGGCGATCTTCGCGGGCAACCTCGACGAGTTCTACATGGTGCGCATCGCGGGGCTGAAGCGCCGGCAGAGCACCGGGCTGACCGTGCGCTCCCCCGACGGGCTGACCATCCGCGAGCAGCTGGCCCGGGTCACCCAGCGCACCCAGGAGCTCGTGCACCGGCACGCGGTCTGCTTCCAGCAGGACGTCACCCCGCGGCTGGAGGCCGAGGGCATCCGGATCGTGCACTGGGAGGATCTCGCCGAGACCCAGACGCGGCGGCTGCGCGAGTACTTCCGCGACCAGGTCTTCCCGGTGCTCACGCCGCTGGCCGTGGACCCGGCGCACCCGTTCCCCTACATCAGCGGCCTGTCGCTCAACCTCGCCGTCGTCGTCCGCGACCCCGAGACCGGCGGCCCGCGCTTCGCCCGGCTCAAGGTGCCCAACAACGTGCCGCGGTTCGTGCCCGTGGGGCCGGTGGACTCCGAGGCGACGTTCCTGCCGCTCGAGGACCTCATCGCCGCGCACCTGCCGCAGCTGTTCCCGGGCCTCGACGTCCTCGACCACCACCTGTTCCGGGTGACCCGCAACGCCGACCTCGAGGTGGAGGAGGACCGCGACGAGGACCTCCTGCAGGCCCTCGAGCGCGAGCTCGCACGCCGGCGCTTCGGCCCGGCGGTGCGCCTCGAGGTCACCGAGACGATGGACCCGCAGATCCTCGACGTGCTGGTCTCCGAGCTGGAGATGAGCCCGCAGGACGTCGTCACGGTGCCCGGGCTGCTGGACCTCTCGTCGCTGTGGGCGCTGTACGACATCGACCGCCCGGAGCTCAAGGACGAGCCGTTCGTGCCGGCCACCCACCCGCGCCTGTCCGAGGGCGAGACGCCCAAGAGCGTCTTCGCGACGCTGCGCGAGGGCGACGTGCTCGTCCACCACCCGTACCACTCGTTCGCCACCAGCGTGCAGCGGTTCATCGAGCAGGCCGCCGCCGACCCGCACGTGCTGGCGATCAAGCAGACGCTCTACCGGACCTCCGGGGACTCGCCGATCGTCAACGCGCTCATCAGCGCCGCCGAGGCGGGCAAGCAGGTCGTCGTCCTCGTCGAGATCAAGGCGCGCTTCGACGAGCAGGCCAACATCACCTGGGCCCGGTCGCTGGAGCGGGCCGGCTGCCACGTCGTCTACGGCCTGGTCGGGCTCAAGACCCACTGCAAGACGGCGCTGGTGGTGCGCCGGGAGAACGGCGTGCTGCGCCGCTACGTGCACATCGGCACCGGCAACTACAACCCGAAGACGGCGCGGCTCTACGAGGACCTCGGCATCCTCACCGCCGACCCGCGGGTGGGCGCCGACCTCACCGACCTGTTCAACGTGCTCACCGGCTACTCGCGCCAGACGGCCTACCGGCAGCTGATGGTGGCGCCGCACGGCGTCCGCAGCGGCCTGGTCGAGAAGATCCGCCGGGAGGCGCGGCACGCCGCCGAGGGCCGGCCGGCGGGCATCCGGATCAAGGTGAACTCGCTGGTCGACGAGCGGGTCATCGACGCCCTCTACGAGGCCTCCCGGGCCGGCGTGCCCGTGGAGCTGTTCATCCGCGGCATCTGCGCGCTGCGGCCCGGCGTCCCCGGCCTGTCGGAGACGATCCGGGTGCGCTCGATCGTGGGCCGGTTCCTCGAGCACTCGCGGGTCATGGCCTTCACCAACGACGGCGAGCCGGAGTTCTGGCTGGGCAGCGCCGACCTCATGCACCGCAACCTCGACCGCCGGGTGGAGGTGCTGCTGCGGGTCTGCGACGACACCGCCCAGCGCCAGCTGCAGGCGATGTTCGACGACGCCATGGCCCCCGGCGTGCGCTGCTGGGAGCTGGGCCCCGAGGGCCGCTGGACCCGCACCGGGACCCGGGACCACCAGGCACGGCTCATGCGCCTGGTCACCGAGCATGCCGACTGAGCGCGGCGCGGTCGTCGCGGCCGCAGGCGGGGTGGTGTGGCGGCCGGCCGCCGGCGGCGGGGTCGAGACCGTGGTCGTGCACCGCCCGCGCTACGACGACTGGTCGCTGCCCAAGGGCAAGCTCGACGCCGGGGAGAACGCGCTGACCGCCGCGGTGCGGGAGGTCGTCGAGGAGACCGGCCTGCAGGTGGTGGCCGGCCGGCGCAGCCTGCGCACGCGCTACGAGGTCGCCACCGGGCCCAAGCAGGTGGACTACTGGCTCATGCGCGCGGTCGGCACCGAGCAGCCGTTCGTGCCCAACCACGAGGTCGACGAGCTGCGCTGGCTGCCGGTCGAGGAGGCCGCGGCGCTGGTCACCCACGAGCACGACCGGCGGGTGGTCACCGACCTCGTCCGCGACGACGTCCCGCCGACGCCGACGCTGCTGCTGGTGCGCCACGCCAAGGCCGGCAGCCGCAGCGACTGGGACGGCCCCGACGACGAGCGGCCGCTGGAGACCCGGGGCTGGCGGCAGGCGCGGCAGCTCGCCGACGTCCTGCCGGTGTTCGGCCCGTGCGAGCTCCTGAGCGCCGAGCGCGTCCGCTGCCGGCAGACCCTCGAGCCGCTGGCCGAGCGCACCGGCCTGCCGGTCCGCTCCCTGCCGGAGCTGGGCGAGGAGGAGTTCAGCGCCGACCCGCAGGCCGGCCTGGCCGCGATCGAGCGGCTGCTGGAGCCGCGCGAGCAGCCCGGTGTCGCGGTGGTCTGCAGCCAGGGCGGGGCGATCCCGTCGGTGCTGATGAGCCTGGGCGTCCGCTGGGAGGGGGTCGCCGGGCGGCTGCACCCGCCGGCGGCGAAGGGCAGCGTGTGGGCCCTCGGCGGCCGTCCCGGCGCGCTGCTCGCCGACTACTACCGCGACCTCGGCCCCGACCCCGACGCGCCCACGTAGGCGCGCCGGGGTCGTCGGTCAGGCAGGGAGGGCGGGCAGCGCCCGCGGCAGCCAGGACGGGCGCTGCGCCTCGAAGGTCTCGATGTCGGCGAGGTGCCGCTCGGTGAGGCCGACGTCGTCGAGCCCCTCGAGCAGCCGCCAGCGGGTGTACTCGTCGACCTCGAACGGCACCGTGGTGTCGCCGTAGGTGACCGTGCGGGCCTGCAGGTCCACCGTCACCGGCGTCGTCGGGTCGGCCTCGACCGCCTGCCACAGCGCCTCGACGTCGGCCTGCGGGAGGACGACGGTGAGCAGGCCGGACTTGGTCGAGTTGTTCTTGAAGATGTCGGCGAACCGCGAGCTGATGACCACGCGGAACCCGCCGTCGAGCAGCGCCCAGCAGGCGTGCTCGCGCGAGGAGCCGGTGCCGAAGTCGGGGCCGGCCACGAGGACCGTGGCGTCGGCGTACTGCGGCTGGTTGAGCACGAAGTCCGGCTCGTTGGTGCGCCAGGCGACGAACAGGCCGTCCTCGAACCCGGTGCGGGTGATCCGCTTGAGGTACTCGGCCGGGATGATCTGGTCGGTGTCGACGGCGCTGCGGCGCAGCGGGGCGGCGGTGCCGGTGTGTGTGGTGAAGGCGTCCATCGGGCTCAGACTCCCGTCGGGGTGGTGGGGCGGGTGGCCAGCACGGTCTCGGCGAGGTCGGCGGGGGCGGTGAGGCGGCCGGTGAGGGCCGTCGCGGCGGCCACGGACGGCGACACCAGGTGGGTGCGCCCGCCCTTGCCCTGCCGGCCCTGGAAGTTGCGGTTGCTGGTCGACGCCGACCGCTCGCCCGGCTTGAGCTGGTCGGGGTTCATGCCCAGGCACATCGAGCACCCCGCGCCCCGCCACTCGGCGCCGGCCTCGGTGAACACGCGGTCCAGGCCCTCGGCCTCGGCCTGCGCCTTGACGCCGATCGAGCCGGGGACGACGAGCATCCGGGTGTTGGCGTCGATCCGCTTGCCGCGCAGCAGCTCGGCGGCGGTGCGCAGGTCCTCGATCCGGCCGTTGGTGCAGGAGCCGAGGAAGACGGTGTCCACCTCGATCTCGCGCAGCGGGGTGCCCGGCGTCAGGCCCATGTAGGCCAGCGCCTGCTCGGCGGCGCGGCGCTCGTTGTCGTCGGCGAGGTCGGCCGGGTCGGGCACCCGCTCGGTCAGCGGCAGGCCCTGGCCCGGGTTGGTGCCCCAGGTGACGAAGGGCGAGAGCTCGGTGGCGTCGATGACGACCTCGGTGTCGAAGACCGCGCCCTCGTCGGTGCGCAGCGTCCGCCAGTACGCGACGGCGGCGTCCCAGTCGGCGCCCTGCGGGGCGTGCGGGCGGCCCTGCAGGTAGGCGAACGTCGTCTCGTCGGGGGCGATCATCCCGGCGCGGGCGCCGGCCTCGATCGACATGTTGCAGATCGTCATCCGGGCCTCCATCGACAGCGCCTCGATGGCGCTGCCGCGGTACTCGATGACGTGGCCCGCGGCGCCGTTGGTCCCGATCTTGGCGATGACGGCGAGGATGACGTCCTTGGACGAGACGCCCTCGGGCAGCTCGCCCTCGACGGTGACGGCCATCTGCTTCGGCCGGTACTGCGGCAGCGTCTGGGTGGCCAGCACGTGCTCGACCTCGCTGGTGCCGATGCCGAACGCCAGCGCGCCGAAGGCGCCGTGGGTGGAGGTGTGGCTGTCACCGCAGACGATGGTCAGCCCGGGCTGGGTGAGCCCGAGCTGCGGGCCGATGACGTGCACGATGCCCTGGTCGCGGTCGCCCATGGGCGCGAGCCGGATGCCGAACTCCGCGGCGTTGCGGCGCAGCGCCTCGACCTGCGCCCGGCTGACCGGGTCGGCGATCGGCTTGAGGACCTCCAGCGTCGGGACGTTGTGGTCCTCCGTGGCCATCGTCAGGTCGGGGCGGCGGACCCGGCGGCCGGCGGCGCGCAGCCCGTCGAAGGCCTGCGGGCTGGTGACCTCGTGCACGAGGTGCAGGTCGATGTAGAGCAGGTCGGGCTCACCCGCGGCGCTGCGCACGACGTGGGCGTCGTAGACCTTCTCCGCCAGGGTCTTCGGCACGGGGTCCCTCCCGGGTTCGGGTCATCCCACGGTGGTGTCTCATCACGTGGGATGGGAGTATCGCTGTGTGGGACAGCCTAACCCCGTTGCCGTGCTGGACAAAGCAGTGGCCATCCTGCGCGCCGTCGCGCAGGAGCCGGCGTCGCTCGCCGACCTCGTCGCGCGCACCGACCTGCCGCGCGCGACGGCCCACCGGCTGGCCGTCGCGCTGGAGGGGCACCGGCTGCTGCGGCGCACGCCGGCGGGCACCTGGGCGCCCGGGCCGGCGCTGACCGAGCTCAGCCACGGCAGCGCCGACCTCGCGCGGGTCGCCGGGCGGCACCTGGCCACGCTGCGCGACGCCAGCGGGGAGAGCGCCCAGTTCTACGTGCGCGAGGGCGGCTCGCGGGTGTGCGTCGCGGCTGCGGAGCGGGCGCACGGCCTGCGCGACACCGTCCCGGTCGGCGCGCGGCTGCCCATGACGGCGGGCTCGGCGGCGCACGCGCTGCTGGCCTTCGCCCCGCCGGAGGAGGTGACGCCGCTGCTGCCGCAGGCCAGCTTCACCGCCCGCACGCTGCTCGACGTCCGCCGTCGCGGGTGGGCGCACAGCGTGGCCGAGCGCGAGCCCGGCGTCGCCTCGCTGTCGGCGCCGGTGCGCGACCCGGCGGGCGCGGTGCTCGGCGCGGTGTCGATCTCCGGGCCGGTCGAGCGGCTGGGCCGCCGCCCGAGCCCCGAGGTGGTGGGGGCGGTGCTGGAGACGGCGGCCGCCATCGCGCGAGCGGCTTGCTGAGCGCACGTCGTCACCCCTGCGCCACGGCCGCCGGCGCGTGCGGCAGGGCGCGGGCGGCGGCCTCGGCGAGCGTGTGCGTCCTGCACCGCTCGCGGATGTGCTCGGCGTGCTTGCGCACGGTGCCGCGGGAGATCCACAGGGCGGCCGCGATGTCCTCGGTGGACAGGCCCGCCCCGGCCAGCGCCAGCACCTCCCACTCCCGGCGGGTCAGCCGCGGCACACCCGCCCGGCGGCGCTCGGCCAGCAGGAACACCTCGTGCAGGTGCGGGCGGGCCAGCTCGAGCAGCCGCCGGTCCCGCTCGTCGAACGGCGTGCCGCACGACCGCATGAAGAGCAGCCGCCGGGCCTCCCCCGGTGGCGCGGGCAGCGACACCATCAGCTCCGCGGTGACGTCGGTCTGCACCTGGGCGTGCATGGGGTCGGCCCGGCGGGCCCGCTCGGTCGGGTGGAAGTCCCCGGTGTGGACCACGCTGGCGAGGTCGCCGGTGCGCTGGGGCCAGCTGCACATCGACGACCACCACAGCTGCCAGAAGCGGTCGTCGGGAGCCGTCGGCTCCGGCTGCTCGACCCCCCGGGTGCCGTCGGGCATCACCCCCTGGACCAGCAGGGACTGCCGGTGCCGGTGGTCGTGCGCCTGGTAGGTGACGTCGAGGTCGCACGGGACCAGCCGCAGCAGGCCCTCGAGCAGCACCCACGGCAGCACCGGCCCCTGGTCCTCGCCCCGGGCGGCCCGCAGCAGGTCGGACAGGGCGTCGGCGTCGCCCTCGCGCAGCTGACCGGTGCCCATGGGGTGCTCCCGCCGTCGGCCCGTGTCCGTCGACGGTAGGCCGCCGCGGCGCCGGGCGGGAGACCCGCCGCCGGAGGGGTTCACCCCGTCCGGGCGCGGGCGGAGACTGCCCGCATGACGACGACGGAGCCGACCACCCGCGGGCGCGCCCGGATCGCCGGCCCCGGCGAGGGCATCGGGCTGGACGAGCTCGCCCTGGCCACCCGCAACCACGGCCTGCCCCTGGAGGCGCTGCGCTACGACGTCACGCCGCCGGGCCTGCACTACGTGCTCACGCACTACGACATCCCCGCCGTCGACCCCGACCAGTGGCGGCTGGAGGTGACCGGCGCGGTCGGGCGGCCGCTGCGACTGGACCTCGACGACCTGCGCCGCCGCCCGGCCGTCACCGCGCGGGTGCTGCTGGAGTGCGCGGGCAACGGCCGCGCCCGGCTCGAGCCGCGCCCGGTCAGCCAGCCGTGGCTGCTCGAGGCGGTGGGCAACGCCGAGTGGACCGGGACGCCGCTGGCGCCGCTGCTGGAGGAGGCCGGGGTGTCCCCCGGGGCCGTCGACGTCGTCTTCACCGGCGCCGACCACGGCGTCGAGCGCGGCGTCGAGCAGGACTACGCCCGCGGCCTGCCGGTGGCCGAGGCGATGCGCCCCGACGTGCTGCTCGTGTGGGCGGTGAACGGCGCTCCCCTGCCGCCGCAGCACGGCGCGCCGCTGCGGCTGCTCGTCCCCGGCTGGTACGGCATGGCGCACGTGAAGTGGCTGACCCGCGTCGAGGTGCTCGAGCATCCCTTCGAGGGGTTCCAGAACGCCACGGCCTATCGGGTGAAGACCGAGGCGCACGAGGCCGGCGCCCCGGTCACCCGCATCGCGCCGCGGGCGCTGCTGGCCCCGCCGGGCTACCCCGACTTCATGACCCGCGAGCGCTTCGTGTCCCCCGGCACGGTGACGCTGACCGGCCGCGCGTGGTCCGGCCGCGCCGCGCTGACCGCGGTCGAGGTGAGCACCGACGGCGGGGACAGCTGGACGCCGGCCGACCTGGCGCCGGCCGACCCCGCGCACCCCTGGGCCTGGCGGGCGTGGACGTGTCCGTGGGACGCCGTGCCCGGCAGGTACGAGGTCGTCGTCCGGGCCGCCGACGCCGAGGGCCTGCAGCCGGTCGAGCAGCCGTGGAACCGCCAGGGGATGGCGAACAACCTGGTGCAGCGGGTGCCGGTCACCGTCCTGGAGCGCTGAGTCCTGGAGAGCTGAGCCCGTCCCGGGCGGCCGGGAACAGGGGCCCCGGGCCCTGGGGCAGGCACCGCGCGGCCGCCTCGGCCAGGGTGTGCGCGCCGCACTTCTCCCGGACGTGCTCGGCGTGCTTGCGCGCCGTGCCGACGGCGATGCACAGGGCCGCGGCGATCTCCTCGGGGACCAGTCCGGCCCCGGCGAGCGCGAGCACCTCCCACTCCCGCGCGGTCAGCGGCGGGATCCCGGCCCGGCGCCGCTCGGCGGCCGTCCACGCCTCCACCAGGTGCGGGCGGGCCAGCTCCAGGAGCGCGGGGTCCCGGTCGGGGAACGGCTCGCCGTCGGTCCGGAGGAGGAGCAGGTGCGCCACCGGACCCGCCGGCGACCGCATGGTCACCACCAGCTCCCCGGGCACGTCGGTCCGCACCGCCGCGTGCGCCGGCCCTCCTCCGTTCGCCGGGTGGGGGAACGGGGAGGTCAGCGCGCGGCGCAGGGCGCGGACGCACCGCGGTCCTCCGGTCAGCGGCGAGCGCAGCCGGCCGTGCGGACCCTCCAGCGCCCGGGCGTCGGCGTGCTCGACACCCCGCGTCCCGTCGGCCAGCACCCCCTGGACGACGACGGTCCGGCGGTCCCGGTGGTCGAGCAGCCGGCAGGTCACGACGAGGGCACAGGGCACCAGGTGCACCAGCCCCTCGAGCAGCCCCCAGGGCAGCACGGGTCCGGGGTCCTCGGACCGGGCGGCCCGGAGCAGGGTCAGCAGGTCGTCGGCGTCGTGCGCGTGCAGGTGACCGGTGCCCATGGGCCAGCACCCCCCGTCGGCCGGTGGGAGCGACGCTAGGGCGGACGCGGGTGCCTCCGGGATACGCACGTCGACGTATTCCGCCACGCCCCGCCGGGGCGGAACGTCGCCGCTACCGGGTCGTCCCGCCCGGGTCCGGCACCACCAGGGGCGGTCCCGCGCCGCGCCCGGAGAGGCTCCCGATGACCACCGCCGTCCACTCCCCCGCCGTCGCCTGGGCCGCCGCCCACCGCATGCTGCTCGCGATCGTCGCCGTCACCGTCGTCCTGGCCGCCGCCGCGGCCGTCGCGCTCGCCGTGGTGCTCGGCGACGGGGCGACGACGAACACGCCGGGCACCGGCTCGGACTGGGACCGCAGCGGCTGCGGCGGCGTGATGACGATCCAGATGTCCTTCCTCCCGACCTGCTGACCCGCGCGACGGCGGCCGGCCCTCAGTCCTTGCGCACGGACGGGCCGGCCGTCGTGCCGCTGCCGTCGTCCTCGGGGTCCTGCCGGTCCGGCGGGGTCTCGACGACGATCGGGCGCAGCCGTGACCACAGCGCGAACGCCGCGGCGAAGACGACCATCGCGAGGCCGGCCCACAGGTTGGCGTTGACGTCGCCGGTCTTGGCCTGCTCCTCCGGCGAGTTCCCGAAGATGCCCGCGAGGACGAGCACCACGCCGTAGAAGCCGATGAGGGCGGCGATGACGTTGCGGACGTCGAAGGCCCCGGCCGCCTGCTTGGCCGGTGCCGAGCGGTTGCTGCTGCTGCTCATGACCGTGCTCCTGACGTCAGCGGAAGATCACGTTGAGGATGATGACCATGACCAGCGAGATACCGGCCAGCTTGGTCGGCGACTGGTACCAGGGCAGCCGGTGCGCGTCGGGGTCGGTCCGCTGCTCCTTGGGCGTCTCGGAGTAGACGAGGCCGGCGAGCTGCGCGACCGGCTTGGGCGCGGTCATCGTGCTCACCACGACGCTCACCACGATGTCGACGACGAACGCGGCGCTCGCGGCGACGAAGCTCGCACCCTGACCGCCGATCGGGAGCACGCCCAGCGACGCCGTCCCGAACGCGTCCTCGCTGAGGAAGGCGACGGCGACCGCGGCCAGCGTCCCGGACACCAGGCCCATCCAGCCCGCCGTCGGCGTCATCCGCTTCCAGAACATGCCGAGGATGAAGGTGGCGAACAGCGGGGCGTTGAAGAACCCGAACAGCGTCTGCAGGTAGTCCATCAGGTTCGTGTAGCCGGACGCGATGATCGCCGTCCCGATGGCGGCCACGGTGGCGCCGACGGTGGCCCACCGGCCGACGGCGAGGTAGTAGCCGTCGGGCCGGTCCTTCTTCACGTACTGCTGCCACAGGTCGTAGCTGAAGACGGTGTTGAAGGCGGAGATGTTGGCCGCCATGCCGGCCATGAACGCCGCCAGCAGGCCGGCGAGGGCGACGCCGAGCAGGCCGTTGGGCAGGACGTCGCGGATGAGCAGCAGGATCGAGTTGTTGTAGTCGAACTCGGTGTCCGACGCCGCCCGGGCCTCGATCACCTCCGGGACCAGGACCGTGGCGATGATGCCCGGGATCACGACGATGAACGGGACGAACATCTTCGGGAACGAGCCGATGACCGGCGTCGCCCGCGCGGCCGACATGGTCTTGGTCGCCATGGCCCGCTGGACCTCGACGAAGTTCGTCGTCCAGTAGCCGAAGGACAGCACGAAGCCGAGGCCGAACACGATGCCGATCACCGACAGGACCGGGCTGTCGATCCCGGACAGCTCCGTGGCCGGCCAGGAGGTGAGCTCCTCGGCGCGGCCGGCGTCGGTGACCTTGTCGACCAGCCCGCCGACGCCGCCGACCCGGTGCAGGCCGATGAGCGTGAGCGGCAGCAGCGCGGCGACGATGACGAAGAACTGCAGGACCTCGTTGTAGATCGCCGCCGACAGCCCGCCGAGGGTGATGTAGCTGAGCACCACGGCCGCCGCGACGATCAGGGACAGCCACAGCGGCCAGCCCAGCAGCGCCTCGACGATGGTGGCGAGCAGGTAGAGGTTGATGCCGGCGATGAGGATCTGGGCGACGGCGAAACTGAGCGCGTTGACCAGGTGGGCGCCGGTGCCGAACCGGCGGCGCATGAACTCCGGGACGCTGCGGACCTTCGACCCGTAGTAGAAGGGCATCATCACGATGCCGAGGAACAGCATGGCCGGGACCGCGCCGATCCAGAAGTAGTGCATGGTGCTCATGCCGTACTGCGCGCCGTTGGCCGACATGCCGACGATCTCGACGGCCCCGAGGTTGGCCGAGATGAACGCCAGCCCGGTGACCCACGCGGGCAGCGAGCGGCCCGACAGGAAGAAGTCCAGGCTGTCGGACACCCGCCGCCGCGCGGCGGCACCGATCAGCAGCACGACGCCGAAGTAGGCGGCCACCAGCAGGTAGTCGACGAACGTCGCGTCCAGTCTCAGATCGTCCACTCAGGCCTCCACTCGGGTCGGGTCACGACAGGCGCCGGGCCCCCGCGGCGGGGACGACGACGTAGGAACGGGGGGCGCCGGCGCGCTCGCTCACGGCGGCGGCGACGTCGTCCACGGCAGCGGCGTCGACGAGGGCGACGGCGCTGCCGCCGAAGCCGCCGCCGACCATGCGGGCGCCGTGCGCACCGGCGGCCAGCGCCACCTCCACGACGGCGTCGAGCTCGGGCACCGACACCTCGAAGTCGTCGCGCAGCGAGGCGTGCCCGGCGGTGAGCACCGGGCCGACCTCCCGCGGGTCGCCGCCGGCGCGCAGCAGGCCGACGACCTCCTCGACGCGGGCGTCCTCGCTGACCACGTGGCGGGCCCGGCGCAGCAGCACCGCGCCCTCGGGGCTGCCGTCGTCCAGGGACGCGAGGTCGGCGACGTCCCGGACGTCGCACAGCAGGCCGACGCCGAGCCGGCGGGCGGCCTCCTCGCACTCGCGGCGGCGGTCGCCGTAGCCGCTGGCGGCGTGGTCGTGGGTGGTGCCCGAGTCGACCACCAGCAGCGCCAGCCCGGCCGCCTCGAGGTCGAGGGGCACCTGCTCGCTGCTGCGGTCGCGGGTGTCGAGGTACAGCGCGTGCCCGGCGGTGCACAGCACCGACGCGGACTGGTCGAGGATGCCGGTGGGCGCGCCGACGAAGTCGTTCTCGGCCCGCCGGGCGACGTCGACGAGGTCGCCGGGGCCGAGGTCCAGGCCGAGCAGGTCGCGCAGCGCCAGCGCGACGGCGCACTCCAGCGCGGCGGAGGAGGACAGCCCGGCCCCGGCCGGGACGTCGCCGTCGACGAGCAGGCTCAGCCCGCCGGGCAGGTGCTCGCGCAGCTGGTGGAGGACGCCGGCCGGGTAGCCGGCCCAGCCGCCGGGGGTGCCCGGCGTGAGGTCGACGACGGCGACGTCCGCGTCGGCGTCGGCGTGCTGGGCCGAGACGAGGACGACGCGGCCGTCGTCGCGGCGGGCGAGCGCGGCGCGCGTGGTGTGCGGCAGCGCGACCGGCAGCACGTGACCGCCGTTGTAGTCGGTGTGCTCGCCGATCACGTTGACCCGGCCCGGCGCGGCCCAGACGCCCTCGGGGGCGCCGCCGAACCGCGTCGTGAACGCCTCGGCGGCGCGGGCGGCCGCCTCCTCGTCCGTCGGCAGCTCGCTCACGGGACCACCACGGTGCGCAGCTGCTCGGCGACGTCCTCGGGGTTGGTGTCGGTGATGAACGCCCCCATGCCCGACTCCGAGCCGGCGAGGTACTTCAGCTTGCCCGGTGCGCGGCGCAGCGAGAACAGCTGCAGGTGCAGCCACCAGTCCTCGCGGCCGGTGCGCACCGGCGCCTGGTTCCACGCCGCGATGTAGGGCATCGGGGTGTCCATGCGGTGCGCGAAGCGGCCGAGGACGTCGAGGTAGACCTCGGCCAGCGCGTCCCGCTCGGCGTCGTCGAGGGCCGGCAGGTCGGGCACCCGGCGGGTGGGGAACAGCTGGACCTCGTAGGGCCAGCGCGCCGCGGCCGGGACGAAGGCGACCCAGTGCTCGTTGGCGGCCACCACCCGCGGGCCGGTGCGCTCGGACTCCACGACCTCGGCGAACAGGTCCCCGCCGGTGGCCTCCCGGTGGCGGCGGACCGAGGCGAGCACCTTCTCCACCCGCGGCGTCACGAACGGGTAGGCGTAGATCTGCCCGTGCGGGTGCGACAGCGTCACCCCGATCTCCTCGCCGGAGTTCTCGAAGCAGAAGACCTGCTCGACGCCGTCGAGGGCGCCGAGCTCGGCGGTGCGGTCGGCCCAGACGTCGACGACCAGGCGGGCGCGCTCGCGGCCCAGCCCGGCGAAGTGCTGGTCGTGCTCGCTGGTGAACAGCACCACCTCGCACCGGCCGAACCCCGGGCGCAGCTCGGCGAGCGCGGCGCCGGGCGCGGTGGGTGCCACGTCGGTGTCGACGCCGGTGGCCAGGGACGGGAAGCGGTTCTCGAAGACGACGACCTGGTAGTCGCTCTCCGGCACCTCCGTGGGCCGGCCGGGCCGGGAGGGGTCCAGCGGGCACTGGTCGGCCGGGGGCAGGAAGGTGCGGGTCTGCCGGTGGGCGGCGATCACCACCCACTCACCGAGCAGGGCGTCCCAGCGCAGCTGGGAGCGGGTGCCCACCGGCGGGAGGTCGCGGGTGTCCTCGGCCGTGCGGGCGGGTGTGCCGTCGGCGTCGAAGTAGAGGATCTCGCGGCCGTCCGCCAGCCGGCGACTCGTCCGGATCACCAGTTCTGCCTCCGTTCCCGGCCCTGGGGAGGGGCCCTGGGAACGCTATGCCCGCTGGCGATCATGGGCCACTCGGGGTCCGCCGTCCGGGGCACGGAACGCAGCAGGGCCCCCGGCCGGGTGGCCGGGGGCCCTGCTGTGCTGTAGCCCCGAAGGGATTCGAACCCTCGCTACCGCCGTGAGAGGGCGGCGTCCTGGGCCGCTAGACGACGGGGCCGGACGTGCTCCATTTTGCCATGGCGCCGGCGGCGGCCCGACGGGGGCCGGCTCCCGGCGACCGTGCGATCGGTCACGGAACGGCGAGAGCCCCCGGTCGGTGACCGGGGGCTCTCGCTGCGCTGTAGCCCCGAAGGGATTCGAACCCTCGCTACCGCCGTGAGAGGGCGGCGTCCTGGGCCGCTAGACGACGGGGCCGTGCGGTGGTGCTGTGGTGCTGGTCGTGCGGTGGTGCTGAGGAGGTGGTGCTTCCTCGCTGGGGTACCAGGACTCGAACCTAGACTAACGGAGCCAGAATCCGTCGGGCTGCCAATTACCCCATACCCCAAGGCTTGGCCGGCACCTCGCGGCGCCGGGGAGAACGATACCCGACGCCTGACGGCGACGTGTCACCACCCCCGGGTCCGCGGGTCGCCCGCCGGGATCCGCAGGTCGCGGGCCTCCGTCAGCACCTCCGGGTGCAGCCGCCGGCGCGACGCCGCCACCAGCGCGACGTAGGCCCCCATCGACGCCAGCGTGAGCAGCAGGTACAGCACCCCGACGCCGGCCGGGACCTCCTCGGTGGCGACCTCGTCGCCGAGGAACCCGGCCAGGACGAACACCAGCACGTTGTTCACCGCGTGCAGGACGATCGCCGCCTCCAGGCCGCCGGTGAGCCACACCACGGCGGAGGCGGCCAGGCCGAAGGCGAACCGGTCGAGGAACGTGACGACGTCGCCGGGTGCGTGCGCCAGCGAGAACAGCGCCGCGGTGACGACCGCGGCCGTGATCGCGCCGGCCCGCGGGCTGCGGATCCAGCCCGAGATCGCCTGGCTGAGGTAGCCGCGGAAGACGTACTCCTCGGCCGCCGACTGCAGCGGCGTGGTGAGGACCACGACCAGCAGCAGCCAGCCCACGTCGTCGACCGGGCCGGTGACCCCCGAGTCACCCAGCAGGAAGCCCAGGACCACCGACGCGACGATGCCCACGCCGAGCGTGCCCAGGGCGAGCAGGGTGAACGGCGCGATCAGCCGCCAGCGCAGCCGGGCCAGCACCGACGACGACCACCCCGGCCGCATGCCGTGCGCGGCCACCCAGACCAGCCAGACGATCGGGATCGCGACGATGAGCGAGAGGTTGGTCAGCAGCAGCACGCCGGGGTCGACCAGGTCGAGCAGCTGCAGGTCCGGGGAGACGCCGGTCAGCACGACCAGCAGGACGACGACGAACGCCGCGACGCCGTAGGCGACACCGAACAGCAGCAGGCCCAGCAGCGGCCGCCACCACGCCCAGTCCCGCGCCCGCATGGCCCGCAGGAAGGGCACCGGCTCGTCGTGCGGGGGCGTGCCGGGCGGCGGGGCGAGCTTGAGGCCGGGCGGGAGCAGCGCGGGGCCGGCCGGGCCGTGCGGGCCGGGAGGCAGCGACACCGGCCCCAGCGGCCACGGCACCGGGCCCGGTCCTCCGCCCCCGGCCGGCGCCCACGGCCCTCCCCCGGGCCCGTACGGCGTGCCGGGCACGAGCGGCGGCGCCCCGTAGGGACCGGTGGGCGGCGGGCCGGTGTAGGGCTCCCCGTCCCAGCCGGCGGGGCCGGCCGGGGGCGGGCCGCCCCAGGGCGGGACGGTCACCCCGGCGTGCCCGTCGTCGAGGCCCGGGCCGCCGCGAACCGCGCCAGCGTGCGCTCGCGGCCGAGCAGCTCGATCGACTCGTACAGCGGCGGGGACACCGTGCGCCCGCTCACCGCCACCCGCACCGGCCCGAACGCCTGCCGGGGCTTGCGCCCCAGCCCGTCGACCAGCGCGGCCTTGAGCGCCTGCTCGATGCCGGCGGCGCTCCAGTCGGCCAGGTCGCGCAGCGCGTCCGCGGCGGCGTCGAGCACCTCGCCGTCCTCGGGCCGCAGGTTCTTCGCGGCGGCCGCGGGGTCGATGGCGACGTCGTCGGTGAAGAGGAAGCCGAGCAGGCCGACGGCGTCGGACAGGACCACCGTGCGCTCCTGCGCCAGCGGCGCGATCGCGCGCAGCACGCGGTCCTGCTCCGGCGACGGCGGGTCGGACACCAGGCCGGCGCCGGCGAGGAAGGGCAACACGCGGTCGACGTACTCCTCGACCGGCAGCTCGCGCACGTGGGTGGCGTTGATGGCCTCGGCCTTCTTCAGGTCGAAGCGGGCGGGGTTGGCGCTGACCCGGGTGACGTCGAAGGCCTCGACCATCTCCGCCATCGAGAACACGTCGCGGTCCTCGGCGATCGACCAGCCCAGCAGCGCCAGGTAGTTGGCGAACCCCTCGGGCAGGAAGCCGCGCTCGCGGTAGACGTCGACGTTGGACTGCGGATCGCGCTTGGACAGCTTCTTGCTGCCCTCGCCGGTGACGTAGGGCAGGTGGCCGAAGCGCGGCGTCCGGCTGGCGACGCCGACGTCCTGCAGCGCCGCGTAGAGGGCGAGCTGGCGGGGCGTGGAGGGCAGCAGGTCCTCGCCGCGCAGGACGTCGGTGATGCCCATGAGCGCGTCGTCGACGGGGTTGACGAAGGGGTACAGCGGCGCGCCGTTGCCGCGCACCAGGACGAAGTCGGGCACCGAGCCCGCGGCGAAGCGGACCTCACCGCGGACCAGGTCGGTCCACACGAGGTCCTCGTCGGGCATCCGCAGCCGCAGCACCGGGTCGCGGCCCTCGGCGCGGAAGGCGGCCTTCTGCGCGTCGGTGAGGAAGCGGTCGGCGTTGTCGTAGCCGAGCTTGGGGTCCTGCCCGGCGGCCCGGCGCCGCGCCTCGACCTCCTCGTTGGTCGAGAACGACTCGTAGGCGTGCCCGGCCTCGAGCAGCCGGGCCGCGACGTCGCGGTAGACCTCGGCGCGCTCGGACTGCCGGTAGGGCCCGTGGGGGCCGCCGACCTCGGGGCCCTCGTCCCAGTCCAGGCCCAGCCAGCGCAGGCAGTCGAGCAGGTGGCCGTAGGACTCCTCGGAGTCGCGCGCGGCGTCGGTGTCCTCGATGCGGAAGACGAACGCGCCGCCGGTGTGCCGCGCGTGGGCCCAGTTGAACAGCGCGGTGCGCAGCAGGCCGACGTGCACCATGCCCGTCGGCGAGGGGCAGAAGCGGGTGCGCACCGTGCTCATCGGGCGCTCCCGGCGGTGGAGGCGGTGTCGGCACCGCTCACCGAGTTGGTCAGCGAGCCCAGCGCCTCGATGGCGCACTCCACCCGCTGGCCGGGCCGGATCGGGCCGACGCCGGCCGGGGTGCCGGTGAGGACGACGTCGCCGGGCAGCAGCGTCATCACCTGCGAGATGTAGGAGACGAGCGTCGGGACGTCGAACAGCAGCTGGCTGGTGCGCCCGGCCTGGCGTGGCTCGCCGTCGACGGTGCAGGTGATCTCCAGGTCGGCGGGGTCCTTGCCCAGGCCGCGCAGGTCGGTCTCGATCCACGGGCCCAGCGGGCAGAACGAGTCGAAGCCCTTGGCGCGGGTCCACTGCCCGTCGGACTTCTGCATGTCCCGCTCGGTGACGTCGTTGCCGATCGTGTAGCCGAAGACGCTGCCCGGGACCTGCTCGGGCGTCAGGTTGCGCGCGCCGCGGGCCCCGATGACCACGGCGAGCTCGACCTCGTGGTGGACGTTGGTGCTGCCGGCGGGGATGCGGATGGCGTCACCCGGGCCGATGACCGACGTCGACGGCTTGAGGAACAGCAGCGGGCGCTCGGGCGCGTCGCCGGTGTTCATCTCCTTGACGTGGTCGGCGTAGTTCTTGCCGACGCAGACGACCTTGCTCGGCAGGATCGGTGAGAGCAGCCGGACGTCGGCCTGCGCGAAGCGCTGGCCGGTGAAGGAGATGGTGCCGAACGGGTGGCCCTCGATCTGGGCGACCTGGCCGTCGCCGTCGAGGACTCCGAAGGACATGCCCGAGGGCGAGGCGAAGCGGACGATGCGCACGCCGTCGAGGCTACTGACCCCGCGCGTCCCCGCCGCCCGCCCTACGGTGACCGGGTGGCCGCCCGGTTCAGTGAGCTCGTGATCGACAGCCGCGACCCCGAGGCGCTGGCCGCGTGGTGGGCGGAGGTGCTCGGCTACCGGGTGCTCGGCCGCGACGAGGACGGCGCGGTCGAGATCGGCCCGGAGGCCGGGTTCGGCGGCGCGGCCCCGACGCTGGTCTTCACGCCGGTCGGTGAGTACGAGACGGCCAAGTCGCGCCTGCACGTCGACCTCAACGCCACCGACCGCGACCAGGACGCCGAGCTGCAGCGGCTGCTGGACCTCGGCGCCACCCGCGCCGACGTCGGGCAGACCGGGGAGGAGAGCTGGCACGTGCTCGCCGACCCCGAGGGCAACCCGTTCTGCCTGCTGCGCCGCCGGCTCCACCCGTTGTGACACCAGAGGAGTCCCCGTGATCCTGATCGTCATCAAGTTCCCCGTCCGGCCCGACGCGATCGACGAGTTCCGCGCCAAGGCCGACGAGTACGCCGCGGCGGTGAACGCGGAGGAGGGCAGCCTGTTCTTCGAGTGGTCCCGCAGCGTGCTCGACCCGAACACCTTCGTCTGCATCGAGGGCTTCCGGGACTCCGACGCCGGCGCCTCGCACGTGGCCACCCCGCACGCCAAGGCCGCGTTCGACTGGATGTCGGACCTGGTCGCCGAGCAGCCGCAGATCATCTACGTCGACACCCCCGACGTCAGCGGCTTCGGCCCGATGGGCGAGGTGCAGCCGCGGCGGTGACCCGTCCGGGTCGTTGACCGGGAGCGGGCGTCGGCGCGACAGTGGGCCGGTGACCCGCGCCCTCGCGGTGCTGACGTGCCTCGCGCTGCTCACCGTCGCCGTCGAGGCGACCGCCCATCCGCACCCGCTGCTCGCGGTCGCCCTCGGGACGACGTACGCCGCGCACGCGCTGGCCTCGCTGTGGTGGCTCCCCCGCCAGCCGGCGCCCCGCCGGTACTGGCTCACGGCCGCGCACGTGGGCCTGCAGCTGCCGCTCGGCGTGCTGCTGTTCGCCGCGGCGCACGGCGCGGTCGGGGCGACGCTGCTGCTGCTCGTGCTGGTCAGCCAGTGCGTGCTGCTGCTCCCGCTGCCCGCGGCGGCCGCGGTGACGGCGGTCGTGCCGCTGGTGCACCTGGGCATGGGATGGGCCGACTTCGCCCGCAACGCCCTCGGGCTGCTCGGCGCCGCGGTGTTCACCGCCGTCGTCACCGCCCTGCTCCAGCAGGCGCAGCGGGCGCGTGCCGAGCTCGCCGAGGCCAACGACCTGCTGCGCGGGTACGCCGCACAGGCCGCCGAGCTCGCCACCACGCGCGAGCGCAACCGGCTGGCCCGCGACATCCACGACGGCCTGGGCCACCACCTCACCGTCGTCCAGATGCAGGTGCAGGCCGCCCGCGCGGTGATGGGCGCCGATCCCGCGCGCGCCGACGCCGTCCTCGCCAAGGCGCAGCACCAGGCGAGCGAGGCACTGGCGGAGGTGCGCCGGTCGGTGGCCACGCTGCGCGAGCCGGCCGCCCGCCCGCCGCTTCGGGCGGCGCTGGAGGCGCTGACCGGCGAGGCGGCGGCCGCGGGCCTGGACGCCACGCTCGAGGTCACCGGCCCCGAGCGTCCGCTGCCGCAGGAGGCCGAGGAGTCGCTGTTCCGGTCGGCCCAGGAGGGGTTGACCAACGTCCGCAAGCACGCCGGCGCCACGTGCGCGCGGGTGACGCTGGCCTACGGCGCGGACGGCACCGTGCGACTGGCCGTCCGCGACGACGGCCGCGGCCTCTGCGCCCCCGACGCCGACCGCCGCACCTTCGGCCTCGTGGGCCTGCGCGAACGGGCGGCGCGGGTCGGCGGGCGCGTGACCGTGGGGCCGGCGCCCGGCGCGGGCACCGAGCTGCTGGTGGAGGTGCCCGGGTGAGCCCCGTGCGCGTGCTCGTCGTCGACGACCAGGCGCTGTTCCGCGAGGCACTGGTGACCCTGCTGGGCGCCCGGCCCGAGGTCGAGGTGGTCGGCGAGGCCGCCGACGGGCACCAGGCGCTGGAGCGGTCGGCCGCGCTGCGCCCCGACGTCGTGCTCATGGACCTGCACATGCCGGTGCTCGACGGGATCGGCGCCACCCGCCGGCTGCGCGTGGAGCAGCCCGGCGTCCGCGTCCTGGCGCTGACCACCTTCGACGACGACGAGGACGTCTTCGCCGCGCTGCGCGCCGGGGCGCTGGGCTACCTGCTCAAGGACGTGTCCTCCGAGCGCCTGGTCGAGGCGGTGCTGTCGGCCGCGCGGGGCGAGTCGGTGCTGCAGCCCTCGGTCGCGGCGAAGGTCGTGGCCCGCTTCGCCCAGCTCGACGCCGCGCAGCTCGACGCCCCGCGGAGGCGGCCGCAGCCGCTGGTCGTGCCGCTGTCCGACCGCGAGCTCGACGTCCTCCGGCTGCTCGCCGACGGCCGCAGCAACCGGGAGATCGCGGCCGCGCTGTTCCTCGCGGAGGGCACGGTCAAGAACCACGTGACCAGCGTGCTCGGCAAGCTCGGCGCCCGGGACCGCACGCAGGCCGCGCTGCACGCCCGCGCCCTCGAGCTGATCTGAGGCCGGTCACGCCGGACCGTGACCGGCGACCGTGACCTCCGGCACCTGGCAGGGACGGCGCCGCGCCCGACGCTCCCCGTCATGACGACGACGCAGTCCCCCCGCAGCCGGCGCACCCGGCACCTCGTCCGCCACTACCTCGAGATGGTGGTCGCCATGCTCGCCGGGATGGTCGTGCTCGGCCCGGTGCACGGGTTCCTCTGGCCCGGGCTGGACGACCGGGCCGACGTCGCCGCGCTGGTCATGGCGACCGACATGGCGATCGGCATGGCCGCCTGGATGCGCTTCCGCGGCCACTCGTGGCCGGCGATCACGGAGATGTCGGCGGCGATGTACGTGCCGTTCGCGCTCCTGCTGGTGCCGTTCTGGCTGGGCGCGGTGTCCGGCGGCGTGCTGATGACCGCCGGCCACGTCCTGATGCTCCCGGCCATGGCCCTGGCCATGTGGTGGCGGGTGGACGAGTACGCCCACCACTGACCGCGAGCCGCCCTGCGCAGGACGTCGGACCGGTCGCGGGGCCGGAGGCTCCCGGCCGGGACGCCGTGGCTGGGCTCAACGCACCTGGGGGACCGCACCTGGCCGCGGTGTCGGCCGGTAGGCCGACGGTGTAGTCGCCTCAGCGGTGGCGGACGGCGTAGGTGAGGGCGTCGACCAGGGCGTGCCAGGAGGCCTCGACGATGTTGTCGTGGACGCCGACGGTGGTCCACTCCCCCACGCCGTCGGTGGTGTCGATGAGCACCCGGGTGGTGGCGCTGGTGCCGCCCTTCCAGCCGAGGATGCGGACCTTGTAGTCGGCCAGCGAGACGTCGGCCAGCTGCGGGTGGCGGCTGACCAGGGCCTGGCGCAGCGCGTTGTCGAGGGCGTTGACGGGGCCGTTGCCCTCGCCGGTGCTGATGATCCGCTCGCCGTCGACGTGGATCTTCACCGTCGCCTCGCTGACGACGACGCCGTTGCCCCAGTGCTCGACCGTCGTCCGGTAGCTCTCCAGCTCGAACAGCGGCTCGGGCGCGCCCGGGAGCTGCGAGCGCAGGAGCAGCTCGAAGGAGGCGTCGGCGGCCTCGAACGACCAGCCGCCGGCCTCGAGCGCCTTGACCCGGTCGACGACCGCGCCCACGACGTCGGCGTGCCCGTCGAGGTCGACGCCGAGCTCGCGGCCCTTGAGCTCGACCGAGGCGCGGCCGGCCATCTCGGTCACGAGGATGCGCATGTCATTGCCGACGACGGCCGGGTCGAGGTGGTTGTAGAGCTCGGGGCTGACCTTGATCGCGCTGGCGTGCAGGCCGGCCTTGTGCGCGAAGGCCGACGTCCCGACGAAGGGCTGGTGGTCGTCGGGGGCGATGTTGGCGAGCTCGGCGATCGCGTGGCTGACCCGCTGCAGCTCGGCCAGGCAGTCCGCGGGCACGACCGGCAGGCCCATCTTGGTGACCAGGTTGGCCACCAGCGCGAAGGTGTCGGCGTTGCCAGCCCGCTCGCCGTAGCCGTTGGCGGTGCCCTGCACGTGGGTCACGCCGGCCTCGACGGCGGCCAGCGAGTTGGCGACGGCGCACCCGGTGTCGTCCTGGCAGTGGATGCCGAGGCGTCCCTCGACCCGCGAGCGGACGTCGGCGACCACCCGGCCCACGCCCATCGGCAGCATGCCGCCGTTGGTGTCGCACAGGACGCCGACCTCGGCGCCGGCGGCGAAGGCGGCGCGCAGCACCTGCACGCCGTAGTCGGGGTCGGCGGCGTACCCGTCGAAGAAGTGCTCGCAGTCGACGAACACCCGCCGGCCGTGCGCCACGAGGAAGGCGACGGTGTCGGCCACCATCGCGAGGTTCTCCTCGAGCGTGGTGCGCAGCGCCTCGCGCACGTGGCGGACGTCGGACTTGGCGACCAGGCAGACCACCGGCGTCTCGGCGTCGAGCAGCGCGCGCACCTGCGGGTCGTCCTCGACGCGGACGCCGGCCTTGCGGGTGGCACCGAAGGCCACCAGCACCGCGTGCCGCAGCTTGAGCTCGGTGCGCGCGCGGGCGAAGAACTCGGTGTCCTTGGGCAGCGCCCCCGGCCAGCCGCCCTCGATGTAGCCGACGCCGATCTCGTCGAGCAGCCGCGCCGTGGCCAGCTTGTCGGCCACGGAGAAGCTGATCCCCTCGCGCTGCGCGCCGTCGCGCAGCGTGGTGTCGAAGACGTGGAAGTCGAGGGTGTCCACGGGTGCTCCCGGGGGGTTCGGCGGCGACCAGGCCCCTGACACGAAGAAGACCCCCCGGGAACGGGAGGTCTGCGCGCGGTCGGGGGTGCTGACCGCGCGCTAGCCGATGATGAGGGTGGTGCCGAGCAGGTGCATCGCCCCGGAGTGTAGCCCCGGGACCCCGCGCCTCAGCCGCCGGCGAGGGCGGCCAGGCGGTCGCCGACCTCGGCGGTGCGGACCTGCGCCTGCGGCTCGCGGGTGGACAGGTCGAAGGCGACGGCGGCGTTGACCCGGCGCGCCAGGTCGGCGTGGCCGAGGTGGTCGAGCAGCAGGCCCACCGAGAGCACGGTGGCCGTCGGGTCGGCGATGCCCTGCCCGGCGATGTCGGGCGCCGATCCGTGCACCGGCTCGAACATGCTCGGGTTGGTGCCCGAGGCGTCGAGGTTGCCGCTGGCGGCCAGGCCGATGCCACCGGTCACCGCCGCCGCGACGTCGGTGACGATGTCGCCGAAGAGGTTGTCGGTGACGATGACGTCGTAGCGGCCCGGGTCGGTGATGAAGAACATCGAGGCCGCGTCCACGTGCTGGTAGGCCACGGTGACATCGGGGAACTCCGCGCCCACCTCCTCGACCGTCCGCGACCACAGCGAGCCGGCGTGGGTGAGCACGTTGGTCTTGTGGATCAGCGTCAGGTGCCGGCGCGGCCGTGCCTGCGCCCGCTCGAACGCGTAGCGGACGACGCGCTCCACCCCGAAGGCGGTGTTGATGCTGACCTCGGTGGCGATCTCGTGCGGGGTGTCGCGGCGCAGGACGCCCCCGTTGCCCACGTACGGGCCCTCGGTGCCCTCGCGGACGCAGAGCATGTCGATGCTGCCGGGGTCGGCCAGCGGGCTGCGGACGCCGTCGTAGAGCTTGGCCGGGCGCAGGTTGACGTGGTGGTCGAGCTCGAAGCGCAGCCGCAGCAGCAGCCCGCGCTCGAGGATGCCGGGCGGCACGCCCGGGTCGCCGATGGCACCGAGCAGGATCGCGTCGTGCCCGCGCAGCTCGTCGAGCACCGAGTCGGGCAGCAGCTCACCGGTCCGCTGCCACCGGGTGGCGCCCAGGTCGTAGTCCGTCGTCTCCAGGTCGGGGGCGACCGACCGGAGGACCTTGAGGCCCTCGGCGACCACCTCGGGACCGATGCCGTCTCCCGCGATCACAGCCAGGCGCATGGCGACGACCCTAGGTCAGCGCGGGTCGAGGTCGGCCGAGCGGGCCTCGCGCGCGCCGATCCGGCCGGCGATGTCGGCCAGCAGGTCGGCACCGACCGGGCTGTCGACGACGACGGCCATGAGCGCCTCGCCGCCGCGGGTGGTGCGGCTGACCTGCGCCCCGGCGATGTTCACACCGGCCTCCCCCAGCGCCGCCCCGACCGTGCCGACGACGCCGGGCCGGTCCGTGTAGACGAAGAACAGCAGGTGGCCCGACAGGTCGAGGTCCATGTCGAAGCCGTCGACCTCGACCAGCTTAGGCACCTGGTTCTTGCCGAACAGCGTCCCGGAGACGGCGACCTCGCGGCCGTCGGCCATCGCGCCGTGCACCCGCACCAGGTTGCGGTAGTCGGGGCTCTCGACGTCGCTGGTGAGCGTCACCTCGAGCCCGCGCTGCCCGGCCAGCAGCGGCGCGTTGACGTAGGTGACCTGCTCCTCGACGACGTCGGCGAACACGCCCCGCAGCACCGCCAGCTGCAGGACCGAGGCGTCGAACTCGGCGAGCTTGCCGCGCACGTCGACGGTGACCGACTGGGCCAGCCCGCCGGCGACGGCGGTGAACACCGTGCCGAGCTTCTCGGCCAGCGGCAGCCCGGGCCGCACGTCCTCGGCGACGACGCCGCCGGCCTGCACGTTGACCGCGTCGGGCACGAACTCGCCCTGCAGCGCCAGCCGGACGGAGTGGGCGACGGCGGTGCCGGCCTTGTCCTGCGCCTCCGTCGTCGAGGCGCCCAGGTGCGGGGTGACGACGGTGTTGGGCAGGCCGAACAGCGGGCTGTCGGTGGTGGGCTCGGTGGCGAAGACGTCGATCCCGGCCGCACCGACCTGGCCCGTGCGCAGCGCGTCGGCCAGGGCGGCCTCGTCGACCAGCCCGCCGCGGGCGGCGTTGACGACGATGACGCCGCGCTTGGTGGTGGCCAGCTCCTCGGCGCCGATCAGCCCGAGCGTCTCCGGCGTCCTCGGCAGGTGGACGGTGATGAAGTCCGCCTCGCGGAGCAGCTCCTCCAGCGACACCATTCGCACCCCGAGCTGCGCGGCGCGGCCGGGCTGGATGTAGGGGTCGTAGGCGATCAGCGTGGTGCCGAAGGCGGCCATGCGCTGGGCCACCAGCTGGCCGATGCGGCCGAGGCCGACGACGCCGACCACCTTGCCGGTGACCTCGACGCCCATGAACTGCGACCGCTTCCAGGCGCCCTCGCGCAGCGACGCGTCGGCGGCCGGGATCTGGCGGGCGGCGGCCAGGAGCAGCGCGACGGCGTGCTCGGCGGCGCTGACGATGTTCGACGTCGGGGCGTTGACCACCAGGACGCCGCGCTCGGTGGCGGCGGCGACGTCGACGTTGTCCAGGCCGATGCCGGCGCGGGCGACGACCTTGAGGTTCGGTGCGGCGGCGAGGGCCTCGGCGTCGATCCGCGTGGCGCTGCGGATCATGACCGCCGCCGCGTCGGCCAGCGCGGGCAGCAGCGCGGAGCGGTCGGCGCCGTCGACGGAGCGGATCTCGACGTCGGCGCCCAGGACCTCCAGCACGCTGGGGGCGAGTTCCTCGGCGATCAGGACGACGGGCGCGGTCTCGGTCACGCGGTCTCCAGCGCGGGGACGCGGCGTGCTGTTCCCGCGTCCGCCTGCTCGCGGCGCGGTCACGGGGCGGGAACGGCGCGCCCCAGAGGTCACAGTCCCGCCCCGGTGGGAGTGGGCTGCTTGCCCGTGCCCGACCGCGCCCGCATCCTGGCGCGCGACGCGCCGCACCAGGAGGCGCCCGCAAGGGAGAACCATGACTGACTTCGGCAAGGACCAGGGCGGGGCATCGGCCTCCGGCCAGGGTCAGCCCTCGGACCAGCAGTACGGCCAGCAGGGCCAGGACCAGCAGCAGGGGTACGGCCAGCAGGGATACGGCCAGCAGTACCCCCAGCCGGGCTACGGCCAGACCCAGCCCTACGGCCAGCAGGGATACGGCCAGCAGGGATACGGCCAGCAGGGGTACGGCCAGGCCCAGCCCTACGGCCAGCAGGGCTACGGCGAGCAGGGCTACGCCCAGCAGTACGGCCAGCAGTACGGCCAGGGCGGCGTCCCGGCCAAGCCCGGCGGCGTCGTGACGGCGGCCGTGCTCGGCTTCGTCTTCGGCGCGATCGGCGTGCTGATCAGCCTCGTGGCGATCTTCGCCGGCGCGCTGGCCAGCGGTGCCGGTGACGACCTGGACAACGAGATCCCCGGCTTCGGCGCCGTCGCCGGTGCCGTCGGCGGCGTCATCCTGGTCTTCGGCCTGCTCGCCCTGATCTGGACCGTCGTCATGATCTGGGGCTCGGTGTGGGCGCTGACCGGGCGCAGCCGCGTGATGCTGCTGGTCGGCGGCTCGATCGCCCTGGCCTTCACGCTCTTCGGGCTGATCGGCAACCTCTCCGACGCCGACACCGCCGGCGCGGGCGGGATCATCACCAGCCTGCTGTTCTTCCTCGCCGCGCTGGCGATCGTCGTCCTGCTGGCGATGAAGCCGGCCGCCGCGTTCTTCGCCGCGCACCGGGCACGCCGCGGCCGCTGACCGCGTTCACCCCGTGGGGGTCCGCCGACACCGGCGGGCCCCCACGGACGTCTCGCAGCGGCTATGGTCCGCCGCCGGTCGCCGACCGGGCGCCCGCCACCCCAGGAGGAAAGCAGAGCATGACCAACCCCAGCTTCGACAAGAACTCCCCGCAGGGTGGTCAGCCCTACGGCGCGCCCGGCCAGCAGCCCTACGGTCAGCAGCAGCCCCACGGCCAGCCGTACGGCCAGCAGCCCCCGGCGCCCTACGGCGGCGGCTTCGGCGGCCCCTCCCCCTACGGTGGCGCTCCGGCGGGTCAGCGTCCCGGCCAGGTGACCGCAGCCGCGGTCATCGGTGTCGTCATCGGTGGCCTGGGCTCGCTGTTCGGCCTGCTGGCCATCCTGGGTATCGGTCTGCTCTTCGCGCTGAGCCCCCTGCTCGGGCTGTTCACCCTGCTGGCGGTCGCCACGGCCGTGGTCGTGCTGGTCGGCGGCATCCAGGTCCTCACCGGCAAGGGCCCCCGGCTGCTGCTCCTGGGCAGCTACGCCTCCATCGGCATCCAGTTGCTGACGCTGGTCATCTCGCTGGCCGTCGGCGGCGGCTTCGAGTTCTCGGCCCTGCTCGGCTTCGTCCTGCCCGGCCTGATCGTGTTCCTGCTGCAGCAGCCGCAGGCCAAGCAGTACTTCGCGTCGCGGGGGCTCTCGTACTGACCTGCACCGACGAGAACGGCCCCCGCTGCCTGCAGGCAGCGGGGGCCGTTTCGTTCGTTCAGTTGCGGGCGGCGGTGCCGGTGTAGTCGTCGGACGCCGACACCCAGCTCATCAGGCCGCGGAGCCGGCGGCCGGTCTCCTCGATCGGGTGCGCCTCGGCCTCGGCGCGACGGCGCTTGAAGTCGGGGGCGCCGGCGTCCTGGTCGGCGATGAAGGCCGCCGCCCAGGAACCGTCCTTGATCGCGGCGAGGACGTCCTTCATCGACTCCTTGACGCGGGCGTCGATGACCTTCGGGCCGGAGGTGTAGTCGCCGTACTCGGCGGTGTCGGACACCGACCAGCGCTGCTTGGCGATGCCGCCCTCGTACATGAGGTCGACGATCAGCTTGAGCTCGTGCAGGCACTCGAAGTAGGCGACCTCGGGCTGGTAGCCGGCCTCGGTGAGCGTCTCGAACCCGGCGGTGATCAGCGCGCTGGCGCCACCGCAGAGGACGGCCTGCTCGCCGAACAGGTCGGTCTCGGTCTCCTCGGCGAAGGTCGTCTTGATGACGCCGGCCCGCGAGCCGCCGATGGCCTTGGCGTAGGACAGGGCGAGCTGCAGCGCGCCGCCGCTGGCGTCCTGCTCGACGGCGACCAGGCAGGGCACGCCCTTGCCGTTCTCGAACTCGCGGCGCACGAGGTGGCCGGGGCCCTTGGGGGCGACCATGGCGACGTCGACGCCGGCCGGGGGCTTGATGTAGCCGAACCGGATGTTGAAGCCGTGGCCGAAGAACAGCGCGTCGCCGTCCTGCAGGTTGGGCTCGATCGACTCGCTGTAGAGCGTCCGCTGCACGTGGTCGGGCGCCAGGACCATCACCAGGTCGGCCTCGGCGGCCGCCTCGGCGGGGGTGACCACCCGCAGGCCCTCGGCCTCGGCCTTGGCCCGGCTCTTCGAGCCCTCGGGCAGGCCGACCCGGACGTCCACGCCCGAGTCGCGCAGCGACAGGGCGTGCGCGTGCCCCTGGCTGCCGTAGCCGATGACGGCGACGGTGCGCCCCTGGATGATCGACAGGTCGGCGTCGTCGTCGTAGAAGATCTCGGCGGCCATGCGGTGGTGCTCCTTCGGTGGGTTCTCGTAGGGGGTTCTGGGTCTTCAGGCGCTGCGGGATCAGGCGCTGCGGTCGACCGGGCGCAAGGTACCGGCGCCGCTCATCGAGCGCGGACCCCGGCCGAGGGCGACGGTGCCCGACTGCGCCATCTCCTTGATCCCCAGCGGGGCGAGGACGGCGAGCAGGGCCTGCAGCTTGTCCGGGGTGCCGGTGGCCTCGAGGGTCACGGTGTCGGTGTTGACGTCGACCACGCGGGCGCGGAACAGCTCGGCGGTCTGCAGCACGGTGGTGCGCTCGGCCATCGGCGCGCGCACCTTCACCATCAGCAGCTCGCGCTGGACCGCGGAGCCGCCGTCGAGCTCGACGATCTTGATGACCTCGACCAGCTTGTTCAGCTGCTTGGTCACCTGCTCCAGCGGAGCGGACTCCGCGTCGACGACGATCGTCATGCGCGAGAGGTCGGGGTTCTCGGTCGGGCCGACGGCCAGCGACTCGATGTTGAACGCGCGCCGGCTGAACAGCGCCGAGACGCGGGCCAGGACACCCGACTTGTTCTCGACCAGGACCGACAGGGTGTGGCGGGTCATCTCGGTCCCCCTAGACCTGGTTGTCGCCGAAGACCGGGCGCAGGTCGCGCGCGGCGAGGATGTCGTCGTTGCTCGAGCCCGCGGCGACCATCGGCCACACCTGGGCGTCGGCGCCGACGACGAAGTCGATGACCACCGGGGCGTCGGTGATCGCCATGGCCTTCTCGATGACGGCGTCGACGTCGTCCTTGGACTCGCAGCGCAGGCCCACGCAGCCCAGGGCCTCGGCCAGCGCGACGAAGTCGGGGATGCGCACCGGCTTCGGCGTCCCGTCGGCGTTGCTCGCGTGCAGCCGGGTGTTGGAGTAGCGACCCTCGTAGAACAGGGTCTGCCACTGCCGGACCATGCCGAGGTTGCCGTTGTTGATGACGGCGACCTTGACCGGGATGCCCTCGATGGCGCAGGTGGCCAGCTCCTGGTTGGTCATCTGGAAGCAGCCGTCACCGTCGATGGCCCACACCGTGGTGTCCGGGCGGCCGTACTTGGCGCCCATGGCCGCGGGGACGGCGTAGCCCATCGTCCCGGCGCCGCCGCTGTTGAGCCAGGTGCCCGGCTTCTCGTACCGGATGAACTGCGCGGCCCACATCTGGTGCTGGCCGACGCCGGAGGTGTAGATCGCGTCGGGGCCGGCGATGGCGCCGATCCGCTCGATGACGTACTGCGGCGACAGCGAGCCGTCCTCGGGCCACTCGTAGCCGAGCGGGTAGCGGGTGCGCCAGTCGTCGAGCTGCTCCCACCAGGCGGCGAGGTCGGGCGTGCGGCCGGCGGCGTGCTCGGCGCGCAGCGCGGTCACCAGCTCGGCGATCGTCTCCTTGGCGTCGCCGACGATCGGCACGTCGGCCTTGCGGTTCTTGCCGATCTCGGCGGGGTCGATGTCGGCGTGCACGACCAGCGCGCCGGGCGCGAAGGTCGACAGCTGGCCGGTGACCCGGTCGTCGAAGCGGGCGCCGAGGGCGACGAGGACGTCGGCCTTCTGCAGCGCGGTCACCGCGGCGACGGTGCCGTGCATGCCGGGCATCCCCAGGTGCTGCGGCGAGCTGTCGGGAAAGGCACCGCGGGCCATGAGGGTGGTGACGACGGGCGCGCCGGTGAGCGCGGCGAGCTCGGCGAGCTCCTCGGTGGCACCGGCCTTGAGCACGCCGCCGCCCACGTAGAGGACCGGCCGGCGCGCGCCGGCGATCATCGCCGCGGCCTCGCGCACCTGCTTGCCGTGCGGGCGGGTGGTCGGCTTGTAGCCGGGCAGGTCCAGCCGCGGGGGCCACGAGAAGTCGGTGGTGGCCTGCAGGACGTCCTTGGGGATGTCGACCAGGACCGGTCCGGGGCGGCCGGTGGCGGCCAGGTGGAAGGCCTCGGCGATCCGCTGCGGGATCTCCGCGGCGTCGGTGACCAGGAAGTTGTGCTTGGTGATCGGCATCGTGATGCCGCGGATGTCGGCCTCCTGGAACGCGTCCGTGCCGATCGCGGCGCTGGGCACCTGGCCGGTGATGGCCACGATCGGGACCGAGTCCATGTAGGCGTCGGCCAGCGGCGTCACCAGGTTGGTCGCGCCCGGGCCGGACGTGGCCATGCAGACGCCGACCCGGCCGGTGGCCTGCGCGTACCCGGTGGCCGCGTGCCCGGCGCCCTGCTCGTGGCGGACGAGGACGTGCCGCACGTGCGAGTCGAACAGCGGGTCGTAGGCCGGGAGGATCGCCCCGCCCGGGATGCCGAAGACCACCTCGACGCCCACGGCCTCGAGCGAGCGGACCAGGCTCTGCGCGCCGGTGATGCCGGTCGCGGGCAGGTGAGCGGACTCGGCGATGGAGCGGGCCGTCGTCTCGACACCGGTGAGGGCGGCTGCGGCCTCTCGGGTGGCGGACTCGCTCGGGGTGGTCGTCATGCGGGCTGTCTCCTGGGCCGGACGAGCGGGCGGACGTGCGGTTCGGGTGTCTGCTCCGGGCGGGAGGGGTCCCGGCGGTCCGCCGGGCCGGCCCCGCCCCGGGCCTCGTGCCAACAAAAAACCCCTCGTGCCGCGGGCACAGAGGGGCGTAGCGCGTCGGTCGGGCGACCGGCGCGCTAGGCGACTACGAGGAGCAGGCAGGCGGAGGGCACGGGCACACTGTGCGCCTCGCCCGCCCGGACGTCAACCAGGACGTCCCACACCGTGAGACCGTGTCGTCTCGTTCATGGGACGGCGACCGGCTCGGGCGCTCCCAGCCGCGCGGCGTCGAAGCCGTCGACGACCGCGGGCAGCTCCGTGGCGGGCACCGGGCGGCCGATGAGCCAGCCCTGCAGGAACCGGCACCCGAGCGCGGTGAGGACCGCCATCTGCTCCGGCGTCTCCACGCCCTCGGCGACGACGTCCATGCCCAGGGTGCGGCCGAGGTCGACGACGCTGCCGACCAGGGCGGCGCCGCGCGGGTCGGTGTCGATGCCCGAGACGAACCCGCGGTCCATCTTCAGCACCTGCACGGGCAGCCGGGCGAGGTAGGCCAGCGACGAGTAGCCCTTGCCGAAGTCGTCGAGGGAGACGACGCAGCCCAGCGCGGAGAGCTCGGCGAGCTCGGCCAGCAGCCGCTCGTCGTCGTCCATGAGGACGCTCTCGGTCACCTCGATCATCAGCAGGTGCGCCGGCAGGCCGGAGCGCTCGAGCGCGCGGGTGACGTCCTCCACCAGGCAGCGGGCCTGCAGGTGGCGCACCGAGATGTTGACGCCCAGCTTGAGGTCGCGGCCGCCGGCCACCAGCCGCGCGTGCTCGGCGGTCGCCGTCTCCAGCACCCACCGCTGCAGCGGCACGATCAGCCCGTCGTCCTCGGCCAGGCCGATGAACTCCTCCGGCGACACCGGCCCGTGCACCGGATGGTCCCAGCGCACCAGCGCCTCGACGCCGAGGATGCGGCGCTCGGCCGTGCCGGCCACCGGCTGGTGCACCAGCCGCAGCTGGCCCCGGGCGATGGCGCCGGGCAGGTCGCGGGCCAGCCGGCTGCGCCGGGCGGACTCCTCGACGAGGGCCTCCCCCGACGCGCGGACGCCGTTCTTGCCCTGGGCCTTGACCGTGCGCAGCGCCAGGTCGGCCTCGCGGACGGTGGCCGAGGCGTCGGCGCCGGCGACCACCTCGGTGACGCCGACGCTCGCCGACGTGCGCAGGACCGGTCCGGCGCCCTCGGGGTCGCCGGGCGCGGCGTAGCGGTGGGTGCGGTCGAGCCGCGCGACCAGCCGCTCGGCCAGCGCCAGCGCCTCGTCGGGGCCGGCGTCGACGACGAGGGCGAACTCGTCGCCGCCGAGGCGGGCGACCAGGTCACCGCCGCGGGCCTCGGCGCGCAGCGAGTCGGCCACCTCGCACAGCAGCCGGTCCCCCGCGTCGTGGCCGGCGACGTCGTTGACCGCCTTGAAGCCGTCGAGGTCGACCAGCAGCACGCACGAGCGGCGGCCGCGGGCGGCACCGGCGAGGGCGTCGTCGAGCGCGGCCATGAAGCGCGCGCGGTTGGGTAGGCCGGTGAGCGAGTCGGTGTAGGCCAGCCTCTCGAGCTCGCGGTGACCGGCGCGGCGCTCGGTGACGTCGCGCAGGTGCAGCACCAGGCCGTCGCCGGCGCGGCGGCCGGCGGCCGGGGCGGCGCCGGAGACCTCGACGTCGCGCCACGTGCCGTCGGTGGCGTGCAGCCGACCGGTGGCGGGCAGGCCGTCGGGCGTGCCGTCGCGGAGAGCGGCGCCGACGCGGTCGAGCAGGTCGCGGTCCTCGGGGTGCAGCAGGTCGACCAGGACGTGGCCGAGCAGGTCGGCTTCCGCGCGGCCCAGCCGGTCGGCTACGGGACCGGACACCGAGGTGACCCGGCCGGGGCCGTCGAGGACGAGGGTGACGGCGTCGCCGCTGTGCACCAGCGCGCGGAACCAGCCCTCGGTCCGCTCCAGGCGGCGGGTGAGCGCCGCGGCGTCGACCGCCCAGTAGAGCGTCCGGGCCGAGGTCAGGACGACGAGGACGGCGGCCGCGACGGCCTCGCCCACCGTCACGGGACGGCCGGTGACCGCGCCGCCGGTGACCGCGAGCAGCGCCGCGGTGGCCGCGCCGTGGGCGAGGACGCCGCCGCGCAGGGGCAGCGCGCGGCGGCCGGGCTCCTCGTGCGCGCCGACGTCGGCCAGGGCGCCGCGCAGGCCGGCGCCCAGCATGACCAGCCAGGCGAGCACGGTGACCACGTCCCACGCCGGGGACGCCGAGCCGGCGGACGTGCGGCCGAGCGCGCCGGCGAGGGCGACGAGCGCCATCGCGACGAAGGAGACGAGCAGCCAACCGGCGGCCCGGCGGCGGCCCTCGGCGACGGCGGTCAGGGTGACCAGGCCGATGCCGCACAGCACCGCGCCGACCAGCGGGTAGCCGACCGAGATCAGGCCCGGCCGCGGGTCCGACGTCCCGGCGACCAGCTCGCCGACGAGGACGCCGCCGGACAGGGCGACGGCGACGGTGACGACCACGCCGTCGAGGAGCACCCGGGTGCCCAGCCGCCGGGAGGACCGCGGTGGCAGCAGGAGCACCGCGGCGGACACGGCCACGGGGACGGCGAGCAGCACGGGCAGGTCCTCGACGCCGCCGGAGGACAGGTCGCGGCCGGGCCGGGCGAGGGCCATCGCCTGGCCGAGTGCCAGCAGCGCCCCGGTGGCGGCCAGCGCCCGCCACGGCCGGCCGGCGCGCCCGGGCAGCCGGGCAGCGCAGCGGGCGAGCACGACGGCGGCGGTCGCGGAGGCGAGGCCGAGGGCGGCGGGCAGGAGCCAGGCCGACACCGCTGCCCCGCTCAGCTGCGCCACGGTCGTGACGACACCGAGGACGGCGAGCAGCACCTGCGCTCCCACCGCGGCCCTGGCGGCACGGCGCTCAGCCACGGCGGCCGGCCCGGACGGCGGGGACGTCGGCGGCAGCGGCCCCGCCGTCGGCCGAGGACCCGACCAGGCCGGGCCACAGCAGGCCCCCGCCGTCGCGCAGCAGGCGCACGAGGTCGGCCAGCGGCAGCGGGCGGGACAGCAGGAAGCCCTGCGCGTGGTCGAGGCCCAGGCCGCACAGCACGCCGAGCTGGGCCGGCGTCTCGACGCCCTCGGCGACGACCTGCAGCCCGAGCGAGCGGCCGACGGTGAGGACCGCCTCGCACAGCGCGCGGCTCTGCCGGTCGCGGTCGACGCGGGAGACGAAGGACCGGTCGAGCTTGAGCACGTCGACCGGTAGCCGGGTGAGGTGGGCCAGCGAGGAGGAGCCGGTGCCGAAGTCGTCGAGGGCGACGTGCACGCCCATGAGCCGCAGCGCCTCGATGTCGACGGCGACCGAGTCGCCCTCGGCCAGCACGGTCGCCTCGGTGATCTCCAGGACCAGCCGCTCGGGCGCCAGGCCGGAGGTGCGCAGCGCGCAGGCGACGTCCTCGACGAGGGTCCGGTCGGCCACGTGCGCCGCGGAGACGTTCACGCCCAGCCGCAGCGGCGCGTCGCCGGTCTGCGGCAGGGCGAGGACGGCCGCGGTGGCCTCGCGCAGCACCCACCGCTGCAGCGCGCCGATGACCCCGGCGCGCTCGGCGATCGGCACGAACTCGCGTGGCGGGACCTCCCCGAGCTCCGGGTGCCGCCAGCGCATCAGCGCCTCGACGCCGACGACCTGCTTGTCGCTCATGCGCACCAGCGGCTGGAAGGCCAGCCACAGCTCGCCGCGGTCGGCCGCGCCGGGCACGTCGTCGCGCAGGCGGGCCCGGCGGGCGGCGGCCGCGCCGAGCGCCGGCGTCCAGCAGGTGGCGCGCGCCGAGCCGGACGTGCGGGCGGCCGCGACCGCGAGCTCCGCGCGGGCGCCGACCTCCGCGACGTCGGTCCCCGGCTCCACGACGACGACGCCGATGGCCGCGGTGAGGTCGAAGACGCCTGCGGGGGTGGTGACCGGCTGCTCCAGCACCGCCAGGCAGCGGTCGCCGAGCAGGGCGGCGGTGTCGGCGTCGCCCTCGGCGAGGACGGCGAACGTGCCGCCGACGAGCCGGGCGACCACCTCGTCGCCGCGCACGGCCGAGCGCAGCCGCCGGCCGAGCTCGACCAGGACGGTGGCGACGGCGTCGCGGCCGGCGTGCTCGCGGACCTCGTCGAGCCCGGCGACCTCGACCAGGAGGACGCAGGAGCCGGCCCGCTCCGTGGTCGGCGCCAGGGCGGCGTCCCAGCCGGCCCGGTTGGGCAGGCCGGTGAGCGCGTCGGTGAACGCGACCTGCTCGAGGGCCCGCTCGCGGGCCACCCGCTCGGTCACGTCGCGGCAGTGCAGCAGCACCGAGCCGACGGCGGGGTCGGTGCGCAGGTCCGAGACGCTGACCTCCAGGCAGCGGCGGCTGCCGCCGGCGTCGCGGGCGTGCAGGGTCACCAGGCCGCCGGCGCCGGTGTCGAGGACACGGCGCAGCTCGGCGGCGTCCCCGGGGTCGAGGGTGCCCGGCCGGCCGGCGGCGCCGGAGAGGACGTCCCGGCCGGTCAGCTCGGCCGGCGTCGTGCCCAGCAGCGCGGCCATGGCGGGCGAGGCGAAGCCGACCCGCAGCCGCCCGTCCAGCACGAGGACGGCGTCGCGGCCGGCGTGCAGCAGGTTGCGGAAGTACGCCTCGTCGCGGCGCAGCCGGGCACCGCGCAGGGAGTCCTCGCGGGCGGTGACCCAGCGGTGAGCCGCCGACAGCGCCACGCACCCGAACGCCCCGGCGAGGGTCACCCAGGTCGGCGTCGTCCCGAGCGCCAGCGGCACGACCACCAGCGCGACGACGACCACCAGGGCCAGGTGCGGCAGCACCGAGCGCAGCTGGTCGGCGCGGCCGCCGGCAGCGCGGCGCCGCACGTCCGGGCCGGTGCCCGGGTCGAGCAGGCGGGCCAGGACGAGCAGCGCGAGGCCGACGACGACGGCGACGCGGGTCAGCGGGACGGCGTCGTACGCGCCGAGGAGCGCGGCGGCGGTGCCGGTCCCGCGGGCGGCGCAGAGCACGACGAGAGCGCCGAGCAGCACCGTGGCCATGCGCTGGCGGTGCGCCTCGACGGCACCGAGGACGGTGAGCCCGGCGGCCATGGCGGCCGCGCAGGCCACGACGGCGGCGCCGAGCACGAGCTGGGCGCCGAGCGACAGCGCCGTCCAGCTGTTGCCGGGGCCGACCAGCAGCAGCTGCATGGCGACCAGGGCGGCGGCGCCGAAGAGGGCGAGCTCGAGGAGCGTCCGCCGGCAGGTGCGGCGCAGGCTGGAGCGCTCGACCATGCCGAGCGAGGCGACGACCACGAGGACGTAGCCGGGGACGGTGGGCACCCATCGCAGCACCACCGCGGACAGCGCCGACTCCGGCGCCACCGCGGTGCTGAGGACCAGGCCGACGACGGGGAACAGCGCCGCGGCGGCCATGAGCCGCCAGGGCGGCGCGGAGGGGTCGCCGGAGCGGCTCAGGGCGAGCAGCGCCAGGCAGGTGAGCAGCCCGGCCAGGCCCGTGACGGCGTCGCCGAGCCAGTACAGCGAGGGCTCGGCGGCGGCCAGGACGCACGCCGCCGCGGCCGGCACGGCGCACGCCAGCAGCCACCCGATCCGCCTGTCCACACCGGGGGTGTCGGCAGCGGCGTTCCCCGGCGACAGTCCCCGGGGAGCGCCGTCACCCTTCCTGGTGAGGTGCTGGAACGGCCCCGCTGCAGGGGCCCGCCACGAGCGGAGCGCGTGGTGGGGGGCAGCGGGGTCCTTCCGTCATCCGCAGATGGCGCCCTGGGCCGCGGAGCCGACCAGCTTGGCGTACTTGCCGAGCACCCCCGTGGTGTAGCGCGGCGGCAGCGGCGCCCAGTCCTGCCGGCGCCGGGCCAGCTCGTCGTCGTCGACCAGGAGGTCCAGCGTCCGGGCGGCCAGGTCGAGCCGGATGCGGTCGCCGTCGCGCACGAACGCGATCGGGCCGCCGTCGGTGGCCTCGGGGGCGACGTGGCCGACGCACAGCCCCGTCGTCCCGCCGGAGAACCGGCCGTCGGTGAGCAGCAGGACGTCCTTGCCCAGGCCCGCGCCCTTGATCGCGCCGGTGACGGCGAGCATCTCGCGCATACCCGGCCCGCCGCGGGGGCCCTCGTAGCGGATGACGACGACGTCGCCGGGCTGCAGCGTGCCCTCGGTGACGGCGTCCATGGCGCCCTGCTCGCCGTCGAAGACGCGCGCGGTGCCCTCGAAGACGTCGGCGTCGAACCCGGCCGACTTCACGACCGCGCCCTCCGGCGACAGCGAGCCGCGCAGGATCGTCAGGCCGCCGGTCTTGTGGATCGGGTCGTTCATCGCGTGGACGATCGTGCCGTCGAGGTCCGGCGGGGCGATCTCGGCCAGGTTCTCGGCCATCGTCCGCCCGGTCACGGTGAGCGTGTCGCCGTGCAGCAGCCCGGCGTCGAGCAGCGCCCGCATCACGACCGGGACGCCGCCCACGCGGTCGATGTCGGTCATCACGAACCGGCCGAAGGGCTTGACGTCGGCCAGGTGCGGCGTGCGGTCGCCGATCCGGTTGAAGTCGTCGAGCGTGAGGTCGACCTGCGCCTCGTGCGCGATCGCCAGCAGGTGCAGGACGGCGTTGGTCGAGCCGCCGAGCGCCATCACCACGGTGATCGCGTTCTCGAACGCCTCCTTGGTCATGATCTGGCGGGCGGTGATGCCCTTGCGCAGCAGGTTCACCACGGCCTCGCCGGAGGCGACGGCGAAGGCGTCGCGGCGGCTGTCGGGGGCCGGCGGGGCGGCGCTGCCGGGCAGGGCCATGCCGAGCGCCTCGGCCACGCTGGCCATGGTGTTGGCGGTGTACATGCCGCCGCAGGAGCCCATGCCCGGGCAGGCGGCGCGCTCGACGGCGGCCAGCTCGTCCTGGGTGATCAGCCCGCGGGCGCAGGCGCCGACGGCCTCGAAGACGTCGATGATCGTGAGGTCGTCGCGGTCGCCGAGCTTCCCCGGCAGCGTGGAGCCGGAGTAGAGGAAGACGCTGGCGAGGTCGAGCCGCGCCGCGGCCATGAGCATGCCGGGCAGCGACTTGTCGCAACCGGCGAGCAGCACCGAGCCGTCGAGCCGCTCGGCGAACATGACCGTCTCCACCGAGTCGGCGATGACCTCGCGGCTGACCAGCGAGGCGCGCATGCCCTCGTGGCCCATGGAGATGCCGTCGGAGACGGAGATGGTGCCGAACTCCAGCGGGAACCCGCCGGCGGCGTGCACGCCCTCCTTGGCCCGCTTGGCCAGCCGGTCGAGCGAGAGGTTGCACGGGGTGATCTCGTTCCACGACGACGCCACGCCGATCTGCGGCTTCTCCCAGTCGTCGTCGCCCATGCCGACGGCGCGCAGCATCGCCCGGGCCGGGGCGCGGGTGATGCCGTCGGTCACCTCGCGGCTGCGGGGCTTGACGTCGGCGGTGGTGCGGGGGTCGTCCACGGTCGTCACGGACGCCGAGGGTAGGCGCGTCCTCGGTCCCGCCCCAGGGGCGGCTGATACTGGTACCGACACCACCCCAGGAGCCACCGTGTCCGCCACCGCCCGTCGGGAGCTCGCCGAGTTCCTGCGCTCCCGCCGCGCGCAGCTCGACCCGCGCGACTCCGGCCTGCCGCCGGGCGGCCCGCGGCGGACGCCGGGGCTGCGCCGGGAGGAGGTCGCGCTGCTCTCCGGCGTGAGCGCCACCTGGTACACGTGGCTGGAGCAGGGCCGCGACATCCGCCCGTCGCGCCAGGTCGTCGAGGCGCTGGCCCGCACCCTGCGGATGTCGCCGGCGGAGTCGGAGTACGTGCTGCGGCTGACCGGGCACCGGGGCACGGCACCGGCCGGCGCGGCCGCCGGGATGCCCGGGCACGTGCAGCGGCTGCTCGACGCGCTGGGCCACTGCCCCGCCTACGCCATCACCGCGGACTGGTCGATCGCCGGCTGGAACCGCGCCTACGAGCGCTTCTACCCCGGGGTGGCCGCCGTGCCCGCGGCCGGGCGCAACCTGCTCTGGCTGGTCTTCACCGACCCCGCCGTCCGCGCGCTGCTCGCCGACTGGCCGGGCGACAGCCAGCGGTTCCTCACCCAGTTCCGCGCCGAGGTGGGCCACCGGCTGGCCGACCCGGCGGTCGTCGACCTCGTCACCCGGCTCGAGGCGGCCAGCCCGCACTTCCGCGCCGGCTGGGCCAGCCACGACGTCGACCGCTTCAGCTCCGCCGAGCGGCGCTTCGAGCACCCGGAGGTGGGCAGCCTGCTGCTCGAGCACCACCAGCTCACGCCCGCCGACGCCCCCGGGCTGCAGCTCGTCGTCTACACCGCGGCCGACGGCAGCGAGAGCGCGCGGCGGCTGCTGCGGCTGGCCGGTCAGCCCGCCGGGGGCTGAGGGACGTCGATCCGGCCGCCGGACCACCCCGCCAGGCGCGGCAGGTCGCGGGCGCGCAGCACCGGCAGCTGCACCTCGCGGCCGCCGGTGGTGACCAGCCGCAGCCGGGCGTTGCGGCCCACGCGGATGCCGGCCAGGTCGTCCCAGGCCACCCGGCGCTGCCCGAGCAGGCCGTGGGTGGTGATGGCGGCGTCGTCGACGTCGACCCCGACGCGCAGCACCCAGACCGCCGCTCCCAGCGGCAGCAGCAGGACCAGCGCGGCCCACGGGGAGGCCGCGGCGAACGGGAGCACGCAGACGGCGAGGAAGACGACGGGGAGCAGCGCGACCCGGCTCAGGCGCATGCGCGCGAGGGATGCCACCCGCCCATGATCCGTCAGTAGTCGGCGACCACGTCGGCCAGTGGCTCCCCGGCCAGGACCCGGCGCAGCTGCGCGACGACGGTGGCCTCCGCGCGGGCGGCGGTCCCGGGCACCGCCCCGGCCACGTGCGGGGTGAGCAGCAGCCCGGGCGCCGACCACAGCGGGTGGCCCTCGGGCAGCGGCTCGGGGTCGGTGACGTCGAGCGCGGCCCGGAGCCGGCCGGCGGTCAGCTCGGCGAGCAGCGCACCGGTGTCGACGACGACCCCGCGGGCGGCGTTGACCAGCAGCGCACCGTCCTTCATCGCGGCGAGGAAGGCGGCGTCGACCAGGCCGGTGGTCTCGGGCGTCACCGGCACGATCACCACGACGACGTCGGCCTCCGGCAGCAGCCGCGGCAGCTCGTCGGTGCCGCGGACCCCGTCGCGGGCGGTGCGCGCGACGAACGTGAGGTCGACGTCGAAGGGCGTCATCATCGCCGCGACCCGGCGGCCGATGTCCCCGGCGCCGACGACGAGCACCCGCGCGCCGACCAGCGAGGAGTACGTGCCCGGCGTCCAGCGGCCGGCGGCCTGCTCGCGGACCAGCTCGGGCAGGCCGCGCTGGGCGGCGAGCGTGGCGGCCAGCACCCACTCGGCCGTCGACGGCGTGTGCGCGCCGCGGGCGTTGCACAGGACGACGCCCTCGGGGAGCCGGCCGACGAAGCGCTCGGCGCCGGCGCTGAGCAGCTGCACCAGCCGCAGCCGCGGGAGCGCGCCGAGGAACTCCTCGGTCGGGCTCTCGGCGCCGCTGCGCGGCACCCAGACCTGCGCCTGCGCGGCCTCCCCCGCCGGTGGGCGGTGGCCGGGGTCGGCGCGGAGGGCGCGCACCCGCGGCGACAGCGCCGCCACCGCGTCGGCCATCGCGCCGGAGGGCACGAGGACGGTCAGCGTCTCGTCGGGGCCGACGACGTCGGTGCCGCGGATCTCGGGGGCCACGGACGCCGAGACTAGGAGGGGACGGACGGCTCCACCGCGCCGATCCCCTGGGCGGTGGCGGTGCGGGCGTCCTCCGGGCGGACCACGGACAGCTGCGTGGACTCCGGCGGCAGCAGCGTCTGGAACAGCCAGTCGGCGGCCACCCGCACCCGGTTGGCCATCGCCGGCAGCGCGTAGAGGTGGTAGCCGCGGGTGACCACCTTGGCCACCGGGCCGGTGAGCGGGATCCCGAGCGGGCGGGCGACGGCGTCCCACCCGCCGAGGTCGGCGACCAGGCCCAGGTCGCGGTGCCGGTAGCGGCGCGGCCGGCCCACCCCGAGGTCGGCGGCCACGTTGCGGCCGAGGCCGGCGCCCTGGCGCTGCGCGTGCTGGGCCGTCGGCGGGGTGTCCGGGAGCGCGCCCCCGTCGTGGTGGGCGGCGAGGTCGGGCACCGCGGCCGCGTCGCCGGCCGCCCACACGCCGGGAGCCCCGGGCACCGACAGGTCGGCGTCCACGACGAGCCGGCCGCGGCGCAGCGGCAGCCCCAGCCGCCCGACCAGCGGGGAGGCGACCACCCCGGCGCCCCAGACGAGAGTGCGGGTCGGGACCGTCTCGCCGTCGGTCAGGACGACGGCCTCCTCGTCGGCCGACACCACCGACGTCCGCAGGCGGACCTCGACGCCGCGGCGGGCGAGCAGGTCCAGCGCGCGGCGCCCGAGCTCGGGGCCGAGCTCGGGCAGGACCGCGGGGGCGAGGTCGACGAGCACCCACCGCACATCGCCGGCCCGGGTGCGGTCCCACCGGCTCTCGATGCGGCGCAGCCACCGCTGCGTCTGGGCCACGACCTCGGTGCCGGTGTACCCGGCACCGACCGCCACGACGGTGAGCCGCGCGGCCCGCTCGGCGCGGCCCTCCGGGGTGTCGGGGAGCGCGTCGGCGAGGTCGAGCTGCTCGAGCAGGTGGTCGCGGAGGAACACCGCCTCCACGAGCGTCTTGAGCGCCCGGCCGTGCTCGGGCACGCCCGGCACCGGCAGCTGGCGGGTCACCGAGCCGGGCGTGAGGACCAGCCGGTCCCACCGCAGCGTCGCCGGCTCCCCGTGCGCCGGGCGGAGGGTGACCGTGCGGCCGGGCAGGTCGACGTCCTCGACCCGGCCGAGGACCAGCCGCACCCGCGGGAGCAGCCGCCGCAGCGACACCGCTATGTGCCGGGCCTCCACCACGCCGGTGGCCACCTCGGGCAGCAGCGGGCTGTAGAGCAGGTAGTCGGTGGGCGTGACGAGGACGAGGTCGGCGGCCTCGGGCGGGAGGCTGCGTTGCAGGCGCTGGAGAGCGGCCAGGCCGGCGAACCCGCCCCCGACCACGACCACCTGCGGTCGCGTACCCGGCCTGCCCGCCGCGCTGCTGCCGACCGCCACGTCGCGCCTCCCGACCTCCGCGGTACCGGACAGGTGAGTGCGGGGAACGTACCGGGCCCGGGGCGTCCGGGGTCCCGCTCGGCGCGCACCGCCCGGACGGCGTCCGCCCGTACTGTGGAGCGGGTGAGGCGGGGACGGGCGGCCGGCGCCGCGTGCGCGGTGGCGCTCACCCTCGTGCTCGCCGGCTGCGGCGAGGACGGCTACGAGCCGGCGGGTCCGTTCCGGCCGCTGCCCCAGGGCCCGCCGCCCGAGGTCGGGCCGCCCACCGAGTCCTCCCCCGCACCCGCGCCGGGCGACCCCGCCGACCCCGGCTCCGGCACCACCGGCGGGGACCCCAACGTCGTCGCCACCGGCCTGACGGTGCCCACCGGCCTGGTCGTGCTGCCCGACGGCAGCGCGGTCGTGGGCGAGCGCGAGACCGGCCGGCTGCTGCAGGTCTTCCCCGACCGTTCGCCGGCGCAGGAGCTGATGGTCCTCCCCGGCGTCGACACCGCCGGCGACGGCGGCCTGCTCGGGCTGGCGCTGTCGCCGACGTTCGACGAGGACGGGCTGTTCTACGCCTACGTGTCGACGGCCACCGACAACCGCGTCGTCCGCTTCCCGATCGGCGGCACGCCCAACCCGGTGCTCACCGGGCTCCCCCGCGGCGAGGTCCACAACGGCGGCGGGCTGGCGTTCGCGCCCGACGGCACCCTGTTCGTCGGCACCGGCGACACCGGCAACCCGGCGCTGGCGCAGGACCCGGCCTCGCTCGGCGGCAAGGTGCTGCACGTCGACGTCTTCGGGCAGCCCGTCAGCGGCGCCGGCCCGGTGTTCAGCCGCGGCTTCTCCGACGTCACCGCCGTCTGCCCCTCCGGCGACGAGGCGGGCACGTTCTACGCCGTCGACGAGTCCAGCGCCGGGCCCGACGAGCTCAACGAGCTCGTCGAGGGCAGCGACCACGGCTGGCCGGCCGCGGGCGCCGGGACGATCACGCCCCTGCTCGAGATCGGCAACGCCGAAGGTGGGCTGGGCGGCTGCGCCGCGGCCGGCACCACGGTGTTCCTCGGCGCGCTCGACGGCCAGCGGGTGACCGTCGTCCAGGTCGACGGCAACGGCGGGGTGGCCGAGGACCCGACCGAGCTGCTGGGCGGGCGCTACGGCCGGCTGCGCACGGTGGTCCTCGACAGCGAGGGCGGGCTGTGGGTCACCACGTCCAACAGGGACGGCATCGGCACGCCCGCCGAGGACGACGACAAGGTGCTGCGGATCCTGCCGCCGTCGTCGACCGGCTCCTCGCCGCTCTGACCGCGCACTTCCGCGGATCTGCACGGTGCAGATCCGCGGAAGTGCACGTCGTCAGCTGCTGAGGACGCGCTCCTCGAGCATCCGGCGGACGGTGGCCGCGTCGGCCTGGCCGCGGGTGGTCTTCATGACCGCACCCACCAGCGCGCCGAGCGCCTGGACCTTGCCGCCGCGCACCTTCTCGACGACGTCGGGCGCGCCGGCGATCGCGGCGTCGACGGCGGCGACGAGCTCGTCGGACTCCCCCATCACCGCCAGGCCGCGGGCCGCGACGACGGCGCGCGGGTCGCCCTCGCCGGCCAGCACGCCGTCGAGGGCCTGCCGGGCGAGCTTGTCGTTGATCGTGCCCTCGGCGACCAGCGCGGTCAGCTCGGCCACCTGCGCCGGGGTGACGGCGAGGTCGGCCAGCTCGACGCCGGCGTCGTTCGCGCGCCGGGCCAGCTCGCCGAGCCACCACTTGCGGGCCTCGGCCGGGGAGGCACCCGCGGCGACGGTCTGCTCGACCAGCCCGAGCGCCCCGGCGTTGACCAGCCAGGTCATCTCGGTGCCCGACAGGCCCCACTCCTGCTGCAGGCGGGTGCGCCGGGCGGCGGGCAGCTCGGGCAGGTCGGCGGCGAGCTTCTCCACCCACTCGGCGTCCGGGGCGAGCGGCACGAGGTCGGGCTCGGGGAAGTACCGGTAGTCGGTCGCCTCCTCCTTGCTGCGGCCCGGCGACGTGCTGCCGGTGTCCTCGTGGAAGTGCCGGGTCTCCTGCACCACCCGGCCGCCGGCGTCGAGGACGGCGGCCTGCCGGCGCATCTCGTAGCGCACCGCCCGCTCCACCGACCGCAGCGAGTTGACGTTCTTCGTCTCGGTGCGGGTGCCCCACTCCAGGCTGCCGACCGGGGCCAGCGAGGTGTTCACGTCGCAGCGCAGGCTGCCCTGCTCCATGCGGACGTCGGAGGCGCCGAGCGTCTGGATGATCTCGCGCAGCTCGGTGACGTAGGCGCGGGCGACCTCGGGGGCCTTGGCGCCGGTACCGGGCACCGGGCGGGTGACGATCTCGACCAGCGGGATGCCGGCGCGGTTGAAGTCGACCAGCGAGTGGTCGGCGCCGTGGATGCGGCCGGTGGCCCCGCCGACGTGCAGGTTCTTGCCGGTGTCCTCCTCGAGGTGCACCCGCTCGATCTCCACGCGGTAGGTCTGCCCGTCGACCTCGACGTCGAGGTGCCCCGCGGTGCACAGCGGCTCGTCGTACTGGCTGGTCTGGAAGCCCTTGGGGATGTCCGGGTAGAAGTAGTTCTTCCGGGCGAACCGCGACCAGGCGGCGATCCGGCAGCCCAGGGCCAGCCCGATGCGGATGGTCGACTCGATGGCCGCGGCGTTGGCCACCGGCAGCGAGCCGGGCAGGCCCAGGCAGACCGGGCAGGTCTGGGTGTTGGGCTCGGCGCCGAACGTCGTCGAGCAGCCGCAGAACATCTTCGACTCGGTGCCCAGCTCGACGTGGGTCTCCAGGCCGATGACCGGCTCGTAGCGGGTGAGGACGTCGTCGAGGTCGACGAGGGTCTCGCTCACGGGGTGGGCCCTCCCTTCGGGGCGGTGCTGCGGCCGGTGACCCAGGCTCCGATGCCGGTCAGCACGCCCAGGACGATGAAGACGGCGAAGACGGCCTCGCCGGTGACCAGCCAGAGCACCAGGCCGGCCAGGACGACGAAGGCGGTCAGGCCCCAGGCGGCCTTGAGCGGGCCGGTCACGCGGCACGCTCCGCGAGCCGGTCGGCGAGCGGGGCGCCCTGCGCGGCCTCGACGGCGGCGGCGACCCGGTAGCAGCGGTCGTCGGACAGCGCCGGGGCCATCACCTGCAGGCCGACCGGCAGCCCCTCGGACAGCCCGCACGGCACCGAGATGGCCGGGACGCCGGCCAGGCTGGCCGGCAGCGTGCACAGGTCGGCGGCGTACATGGCCAGTGGGTCGTCGACGCGCGCGCCGATCGGCCAGGCCACCGTGGGACTGGTCGGGCTGACCAGCACGTCGACGTCGTCGAAGGCGGCGAGGAAGTCGCGGTTGATGAGCGTGCGGACCTTCTGGGCCTGCCCGTAGTAGGCGTCGTAGTAGCCCGCCGACAGCGCGTACGTGCCGAGGATGATCCGCCGCTTCACCTCGGGGCCGAAGCCCTGCTCGCGGGTGAGCGCCATGACCTCGTCGATGTCACGGCTGCCGTCGTCGCCGACCCGGATGCCGAACCGCATGCCCTCGAAGCGCGCCAGGTTCGACGACGCCTCGCTCGGCGCGATCAGGTAGTACGCCGGCAGCGCGAGGTCGAACGCCGGGCAGGACACCTCCCGCACCTCGGCGCCGGCCGCCTCGAGAAGCGCCACCGCCTCGGTGAACCGCTCGAGCACGCCGGGGTCGTAGCCGTCGCGGGCACCCTCGCCGCCGAGCTCCCGGACGACGCCGACCCGGAGGCCCGACAGGTCGCCGCCGGCACCGCGGCGGGCGGCCTCGACGACCGTGGGGACCGGAGCGTCGATGGACGTGGAGTCGCGCGGGTCGTGGCCGCCGATCGCCTCGTGCAGCAGGGCGGCGTCCATGACCGTGCGGGCCATCGGACCGGCCTGGTCCAGGCTCGAGGAGAAGGCGATCAGGCCATAGCGCGACACCGAGCCGTAGGTGGGCTTGTGCCCGACCAGGCCGGTGACGGCGGCGGGCTGGCGGATCGACCCGCCGGTGTCGGTGCCCAGCGCGAACGGCGCGAGCCGGCCGGCCACCGCGGCGCTGGAGCCGCCCGAGGACCCGCCGGGGATGCGGTCGCGGTCCCACGGGTTGCGGGTGACCTTGTAGGCGGAGTTCTCGGTGGAGGAGCCCATCGCGAACTCGTCCATGTTGGTCTTGCCGAGCAGGACGGTGCCGGCGTCGTGCAGCCGGCTGGCGACCGTGGCCGAGTACGGCGGGCGCCAGCCCTCGAGGATGCGCGAGCCGCTGGTGGTGGGCACGCCCTCGGTGACGAACACGTCCTTGAGCGCCACCGGGATGCCGGCCAGGCCGGTGCCGGCGGTGCCGCTCGCGTCGATCTCGCCGGCCCGCTGGAGTGCGGCGTCGGCGTCGACGTGGAGGTAGGCGCCGAGGTCGCCGTCCTCGGCCGCGATCCGGTCGAGGTGGGCGCGGGTGACCTCGACGGCGGAGGTCTCGCCGGAGGCCAGCGCGGCCTGCAGCGCGGTGACCGGGAGGGCGGTGAGGTCGCTCACTCCTCCTCCCCCAGGATGCGCGGCACGCGGAAACGGCCGTCCTCGGCGGCGGGGGCGCCGGCCAGGACGACGTCGCGGGGCAGGCACGGGGTGACGACGTCGGGGCGCAGCACGTTGGTCAGCGGGACGGCGTGCGTCGTGGGGACGACGTCGCCGGCGTCGGCGCGCTGCACCCGGGCCACCGCGTCGAGGACCGCGCCCAGCTGACCGGCGAAGCGGTCCAGCTCCTCGTCGGTGACGGCCAGCCGCGCCAGCCGTGCGAGGTGCGCGATGTCCTGGCGGTCGAGGGCCGGGTGCGCGCCGGGATCGGGCTCGGGCTGGGTGCTCATGAAGAGGGAGGACTCCTGTCGTCGGCGCCGGCCGGCGCCAGGGACGCAACCTGGCCACTGTACGTGGGCCCGGTCCGGCGCCGTCCGGTGCTCGACCCCCGGCCGCCCGTGCGGGAAGCTGCTCGGGACCACGATCGACGGAGATCGGCTCGCACCTCGTCGCCTGCGGAGGCACCCGTGTCCTATCTCCTGCGTCTTGTCGTGCCCGACCGCCCCGGTCTGCTGGGCGCGGTCGCGACCGCGCTGGGCGCCGCCGGCATCGACATCGTCTCGGTCGACGTGCTCGAGCGCGGCGGCGGCGTCGCCGTCGACGACATCGTGGTGGACCTGCCACCCGACCGGCTGCCCGACAGCCTGATCACCGCCGCCCAGGCGGTGCCGGGCGTGCAGGTGGAGACCCTGCGGCCCTTCGCCGGCCCGCTGGACACCCACCGCGAGCTCGACCTGCTCGAGGAGCTGGCCCGTGCCGCCGAGGGCACCGCGGTCAAGCTGCTGGCCGTCGAGCTGCCGCGGGTCTTCCACAGCGGCTGGGCGGCGGTGCTGCAGGCCGGCGACGACGGCTGCTCCGTGCTGGCCGCCTCCGACGCGGCCCCGGCCTTCGACGGCATGCCGCTGCCGTGGCTGCCCCTGTCCTCGCCGCTGCTCCTGCCGAGCGAGGACGACTGGCTGCCCGAGCGCTGGCGGGAGATGGCCGTGGAGATGATGGCGGCGCCGTTCGGCGACCCCCGCACCGCCGTCGTCCTGGGCCGCTCCGGCGGGCCGGTCTACCGGCGTTCGGAGCTCCTGCGGCTGACCCACCTCACCGGCATCGCCGCCGGCGTCGCCCACCTGCCACCGGCCTGACGCCGCCTCCCCCCACGGGGCCGGGCCGTTCCACCAGCCCGACGCCGACGGGCGCCGCATGGCATTGCCATCGCACCGGTTCCGTCACAGCCCTCCGCCTCGTTCTCTCGCGCATGGCCCGCGCACCCAGGCCGACCTGTCCCCGCTCTGACCTGCGGGTTCTGTGTCCACAGTCTGTTGTGCGACGTTCTGTTCGAACGTATGATCGAGTACGTGACGGGATCCTCGACGGCGGTGCTCGACCCGCCGGCCGCGACGCCTCCGGGCGTGGGCTGGGCGTCCGGTCCACTGGGTGAGGTGCAGGCCGCCAGCCGGGAGATCTCGCGTCAGACGGCACGGCGGTACCGCGCGATCGCCGCGTTCGCCGCCACCCGCCCGGCCTCGGCCGACCGGGCACAGGGCGAGCCGGGCGCGATGTCGGCCGAGCGGTGGGCGGCACGGGCGGCGGTGCTGCGACCGGTGAGCGAGTGGGCCACCCCGGAGCTGGCCATCGCACTCGACGTCAGCAGCCAGCGGGCCGAGGACGAACTCGAGCGCGCGCTGCTGCTCGACCAGCGACTGCCCCTCGTCCTCGACGCCCTGGAAGCGGGCGTGCTGCACCCCGGGCACCTGTGGTGCCTGCTCGAACACGTCGCCCCCATCGCCGACGACGCGCTGCGCACCCGCGTGCAGAACGAGCTGCTGGACTGGATGGGCGCCCGGCACCGGGTCACCACCCCGCCCAACTCGGCGACCGGGTGCGCCGCGTGGTGGCCCGGCACAACGCCCGCGACGCCGCCCGCCACCTCACCGACGCGATCCGCCGCCGCGGCGTGACGGCCCGGCCCGACCGGTGCGAGGGCATGAGCGTGGTCTCGGCGCTGCTGACCACCCCGGAGGCCGCGGCCCTGGTGGCCGCACTCGGCGCCTACGCCGACGCGCTGCCCGCCGACGGGCGCAGCCGCGGGCAGACGATGGCCGACTGCCTGCTCGACCTGGTGCTGCGCCCCAGTGAGACCGGCCTGCCGCCGGTGCAGGTGGTCCTGTCGGTGATCGCGCCGCTGGGCGCGCTGCTGGGTGGGGACCAGCCGTGCGAGATCGACGGGCAGGTGGTGCCCGCCGAGACGGTCCGCGCGCTGCTGGCCGCGCTGACCGGCCATCCGCTGGTCACCACCGCCGCCCCGGCCGACACCGCTCCGGCCGACACCGCTCCGGCCGACACCGCCAACATCGCCAAAACCGACAGCGGCAGTGGCCGTGGAGGGCAGGGCGCCGCCGGCGATGACTCCCCGCTGGGCGATCAGGCGCTGCTCGGCGTCACCGCCGCTGAGGCGGCGCGTTACGAGGCCGAGGCCGGAGAACTGGCGGCGTGGTGGGCCGAGATGGAGCGTCGGGTGCTGGCCGGGGAGTTCGATGCCGAGCCGCCACCGCAGTTCATCGACGAGGACGGGCCACCCGACCTCCCGGCACGGCCCCACTCCGCACCACCTCCGCACCCAGCCGGTCCCCCGGATGGCTGGTGGGCGCGGGCCGACCGCGCGGTCGACGATGCCGGGGATGCGGTCCTCGCCGCCCAGCAGGCCCTCGGCCACGCCCACCGCCTCGTGTCCACCGCCGCCCGGGCCGACGCCGCCGACGAGGCCGCCTGGGCGCACAGCGCCGCCGGGCGGGTCACCGCCGCCCCCGACGCCCTCACCGCGCTCGGGGCCGCCACCGATCAGGCCCGCCGGGCGCTCGCCGGCCTGCTGGCGTCAACGGGCGGCGGTGGGCTGGCCGACCGGCCGCGCCTGGTGCTCACCGACGCGCTGACCGGCGCGTTGCTCGCCCTCACCGACCTGCCCGCCCTGCGTCGCGCCGCGACCACCGGCGTGGGCCTGCGCGTCCCCGGGGTCACCGCCGGCTACCGGCCCGGCGTCGCCCTCGACCGACACGTCCGCGCCCGCGACCGCCGCTGCCGCTTCCCCGGCTGCCGCCGCCGCGTCCCGCGCAGCGGCGAACTCGACCACGCCGTCCCCTGGCCGGCCGGACCCACCGCCGCGGGCAACCTCACCGGCTACTGCACCGGCCACCACCGCGGCAAGCACCAGGCACCCAGCTGGCGACACACCCTCGCCCCCGACGGCACCCTCACCGTCACCACCCCGAGCGGCCTGACCGCGACCACCGAGCCACCGCCGTACTGAGCCCAGTCGAACGGTCCCGGAAAGCGTTCGCCTCCGGCCGGGACGTCGGGCACGGTGCCGGGACATGACCGCCGACCACTTCGCCGGACGCGTCGCCGAGCACTACGACGAGTCGTCGGCCGAGATGTTCGACCCCGCCGTGGTCGGACCGGCGGTCGACCTGCTCGCCGAGCTCGCCGACGGCGGCGCCGCCCTCGAACTCGGCATCGGCACCGGCCGGCTGGCCCTGCCGCTCAGCGAGCGCGGCGTGCCCGTGCACGGCATCGACCTCTCGCCGGACATGGTCGCCAGGCTGCGGGCCAAGCCCGGCGGCGCGCGCATCCCGGTGCGCATCGGCGACTTCGCCAGAACGCGGGTCGAGGGCACGTTCGCCGTCGTGTACCTGGTCTTCAACACGGTGATGAACCTGACCAGCCAGGAGGATCAGGTCGCCTGCTTCGCCAACGCCGCCGGGCACCTGCGCCCCGGCGGGCGCTTCGTCGTCGAGGTCGGCGTCCCGGACCTGCAGCGGCTCCCGCCGGGCGAGCGTGCCCGTCCGTTCGCGCTGTCACCCACCCGGCTCGGGTTCGACGAGTACGACGTCGCACGACAGGGACTCGTCTCCCACCACTACACGGTCACCGACGGCCGCCTGGAGGTCGTGTCCGTCCCGTTCCGCTACGTCTGGCCCGCCGAGCTGGACCTCATGGCCCGGCTGGCCGGCCTCGTGTCGGAGGACCGGTGGGAGGACTGGCGGCGCCGGCCCTTCGCCGGCGACAGCCGCGCGCACGTCTCCGTCTGGCGGGGACCGGCCTGACGGCGGGCGGTCCTCAGCCGCGCGGCGAGGTCACCTTCTCCGGGGAGATCCGGACCAGCAGGCGGACCTGGTCCCGGCCGCCGAACCACGGGTACGGGCGGCCGATGTAGCGGTGGGACAGCTCGTCGATGTGCTCGCGGGCGCCGTCCTCGGTGACCTCGGTGACGCGGCCGCGCACCTCGAAGTAGCGGCTCGGGTCGTCGGGGTCGGCCACGTTGAGGGCCACCCGCGGGTCGCGCTCGACGTTGCGGACCTTCTGGTGCCCCCGGACGGTGTTGATCAGGACGTTCCGCCCGTCGGTGTCCACCCAGGTCTGCGTCATCTGCGGCGAGCCGTCGGGCATGAGGGTCGACAGGAAGCAGGGGCTGGGACGGCGGAGCAGGTCGAGCAGGGCGTCGGGCAGTGACACGCGGAGGTCCTTCCGGAGGGGTGGACTCCGCCCCTACCCGCGACCACCGGCGTCACTCCGCCGGCGGTTCGCTCCCGTCGCCGATGGTCGCCACGGCGCGGGCGGCCTCGGGCCCCTCCTCGAGCAGCACCCGCAGGCCGTCGTCGTCGAGGATCGGCGCCTTCACCTGCACGGCCTTGTCGTACTTGCTGCCGGGGTCGGCGCCGACCACCACGAAGCCGGTCTTCTTCGACACCGAGCCGGTCACCTTGCCGCCGCGCTCCTGGATGGCAGCGATCGCCTGGTCGCGGCTGTGGTCGCGCAGCGACCCGGTGACCACCACGGTGACGCCGGTCAGCGGTCCGGGCGGGGCGTCCTCACCGGCGTCGGCCAGGCTCACCCCGGCCCGCCGCCACTTCTCCACGACCTCGCGGTGCCAGTCGACGGCGAACCAGTCACGCAGCGAGCGCGCGATGGTCGGGCCCACGCCGTCGGCGGCGGCCAGCTCCTCCTCCGACGCCTCGGCGATCCGGTCGAGGGACCGGAAGTCACGGGCCAGCGCCTGGGCGGCCGTGGGGCCCACGTGCCGGATCGACAGCGCGACCAGCACCCGCCACAGCGGGACGTCCTTGCGCGTCTCGAGGTTGGCCAGCAGCTTCTGCCCGTTGGCCGAGAGCGTGCCGTCCTTCTTGGTGAAGAACGCCGACTGCTCCAGCTTCCCGGAGTCGAGGAAGAAGAGGTCGCCCTCGTCCTCGAGCAGGTGCTCGGCCAGCAGGGCGATCGCCGCCTCGTAGCCGAGGTTCTCGATGTCGAAGGCGCCGCGGCCGGCGACGTGGAAGACGCGCTCCCGCAGCTGCGCCGGGCACGACCGCGCGTTGGGGCAGCGGATGTCGGCGTCGCCCTCCTTCTCGTGCCGCAGCTCCGTGCCGCACTCGGGGCAGCGCGTCGGCATGACGAAGGGACGCTCGTCACCGGTGCGCGCGGCGACCACCGGGCCGAGGACCTCGGGGATGACGTCCCCGGCCTTGCGGATGACGACCGTGTCGCCGATGAGCACGCCCTTGCGCTGCACCTCGCTGGCGTTGTGCAGCGTGGCCAGCTGCACCGTGGAGCCGGCGACCTTGACCGGCTCCATGTAGGCGAAGGGGGTGACCCGCCCGGTGCGCCCGACGTTGACCCGGATGTCGAGCAGCTTGGTGGTGGCCTCCTCCGGCGGGTACTTGAAGGCGATCGCCCAGCGCGGCGCCCGCGAGGTCGAGCCCAGCCGCCGCTGCAGCGCCACCTGGTCGACCTTCACGACGACGCCGTCGATCTCGTGCTCGACCGAGTGCCGGTTCTCCCGGTACTCCTCGACGAAGTCCCACACGCCGGCGAGGTCCTCGACCACCCGGTACCGGTCGCTGGTGGGCAGGCCGAGCTCGCGCAGCCGGACGTAGGCGTCCGACTGCCGCTCCGGCTGCCAGCCGTCGTGGGCCCCGATCCCGTGCACGATCAGCCGCAGCCGCCGGGAGGCGGTGATCCGGGGGTCCTTCTGCCGCAGCGAGCCGGCGGCGGCGTTGCGCGGGTTGGCGAAGGGCGGCTTGCCCTGCTCGACCATGGACGCGTTCAGGTCGGCGAACGCGGCGACCGGGAAGTAGATCTCCCCGCGCACCTCCAGCCGCTCGGGCAGGTCCTCCCCCGGCAGCCGCTGCGGGACGTCCTGCATCGTGCGGACGTTGGCCGTCACGTCCTCGCCGGTGACGCCGTCGCCCCGGGTGGCGGCGCGGACCAGCCGACCCCTCTCGTAGAGCAGCGCGACGGCCAGACCGTCGATCTTCAGCTCGCACAGCCAGCTGACGCCGCTGCCGGCGTCGCGCTCGACGCGGGCGGCCCAGCCCTCCAGCTCCTCACGGCTGAAGACGTTGTCGAGGCTCTGCATGCGCTCGAGGTGCTGCACGGGCGCGAACGTGGCGGTGAAGCCGCCGTTGACCTTCTGGCTCGGCGACTCCGGGGTCACCAGCGCCGGGTGCTCGGCCTCGACGGCCTTGAGCTCGGCCATGAGCTCGTCGTACTGCCCGTCGCTGACCAGCGGCTCGTCGCGCACGTAGTACGCGAAGGCGTAGCGGTCCAGCTCCTCGGACAGGTCGCGGTGGCGGGTGCGCGCCCCGTCGGGGACCTCGGTGAGGTCCTCCCGGTCGGCGACCGCGGCGACCTGCGGGGCATCGACTTCCGCGTCCGTGCTCACGGCGACGACGGTATCCGGCGGCTACGACGCCCAACCCGCCGTTCCCCCTGCCGGGGTGTCACTCCGGCAGGAGGTACCGCGCCGCCTCGCTGACGTGGGTCATGGCGGCCCGCGCGTAGGCCGGGCTCGCGCCGGCCAGCCCGCAGGCCGGGGTGAGCGTCACCGCCTCGTGCAGGTCGTCGGCGGGGAACCCGAGCTCGCGCCACCACGCCTGCAGCCGCGAGGCGGTGGCCTTCGGCGCCGGCAGGGCCGCGTCGGTCCCGGGGACGACGCCGGGCAGCAGGTGGACGCCGGCGTCGACCGCGGACCCGACGGCGTCGAGGTCCTGGACCAGCCCCAGGTCGAACGACAGCCCGGCGGCGCCGGCTGCGCGCAGCAGGTCCAGCGGCGCCCGGTCGGCACAGCAGTGCACGACCACCGGCGCGGGGACGGCGGCGACGACCGCGGCCAGCTCCGCCTCGACGTCGGGCGCGGCGACGGCGGGCAGCCGGCCGAAGCCGCTCACCGTCGGCAGCGCGCCCTGCAGGACCGCGGGCAGGGACGGCTCGTCGAGCTGGACGACGACCTGCGCCTCCGGCACGCGCGCGGCGACGGCGGCGACGTGCGCGGCGATGCCCTCGGCGAGCGACTGCCCGAGGTCGCGGCGGGCACCCGGGTCGACGACGGCCCGCTCCCCGCGCTCGCGCTCGAGGCCGGCGGCCAGCGTCCACGGCCCCGCGACCTGGACCTTGAACGGCCCCCGGTGCCGCTCGGCGACGTCGTGCAGCGCGTCGAGGTCGCGGGCGAGGAACTCCTGGGCGCGGCGCAGGTCCCGCCCGGCGCGCGGCACGAGGCGCCAGCCGGCGGGGGTGAGGTCGACGGCGAGGTCGACGAGCAGCGCGGCGCTGCGCCCGATCAGGTCGGCGCCGGCACCGCGGGCGGGCAGCTCGGGCAGGTGCGGCAGGCCGGGCAGCTCGCCCAGCACGACGCGCAACGCCTCGGCCGGGTCGGTGCCGGGCACCGACCCGACGCCCGAGGCCGGCCCCCACGCTGCGGGGGCCGGCCTCGGGTCGGGACTGGTCTCGGGCTCGGTCGGGGTGGCCACGGCGGCGACGGTAGTACCGCCGCCGCCGTGGGCCGACCGGCCCGGGGTGGTGCGGTGGGTCAGATGGCCGTGCCGTGGTTCGCGGGCGGCGGGCTGACCGGGGACCGCGTCGCGAAGTAGGCGACCAGGGCGTCGACGTCGAACGGGCCGGTCGCCACGTTCGTCCCGCCGGTGAACGCGGCGAAGCCGTCACCGCCGCCGACGAGGAACGAGTTGGCCACCACCCGGTACGGCTGGGTCGCGACGAGGGTCGTCCCGTCGAGGGCGATGGTCTCGTCGAGCACGCGGTCGCCGTAGGGCCGGTCGAGGTCGTAGGTGTAGGTGAACCCCTGCGACGTCCCCAGGACCAGCTGGGTGTTGCGCGGGCCGCCGTTGAGCTGGAACTGCTGCTCCAGGACGTCGTCGATCTGCGCGCCGGTCAGCGTGAGGGCGTTGGCCGTGTTGCCGAACGGCTGCACGTCGAACAGCTCGCCGTAGGTCACCTCGCCGGCGGCGATGTTGGTGCGAACGCCGCCGGGGTTGGTGAAGCCGATGACCGGGCTGCCGAACACCGCGCCGCTGAGGGCCTCGAGCTGGGCCTGGGCGACCAGGTTCACGATCGGCTGCTCGGTGGCCCGGTTGGCCGAGCCGGAGGCCCCGATGGTCGCCGTCGCGCTGCCGACGACCCGGTTGCGGGCCTCGGCCGAGCGGCCGTTCCAGTAGTCGACGATCGACTGCACCTCGGGGTCGGCGGCCTCGCGGGTCACCGGCACGTTGGTGGCGCCGTAGGCCGCCGACGTCCGGTTGACCTCACCGGTGCTGCGGTCGATGGGCAGCCGGATGTCGGTGATCAGCCGGCCGTAGTAGCCGGCCTGGGTGACCAGGCGCGGCTTGCCGCTCGGGTCGGTCAGGCGGCAGTTGTAGGCGTTGTGGCTGTGGGCGCTGACGATCAGGTCGACGGCGGCCGAGGTGCGGGCGTTGATGTCGACGATCGGGCCGTTGAGCCCGGTGCAGTCGTTCGCCGTGGGCGCGGCGTTCGCGTCGGTGACCGCGCCGCCCTCGTGGATGAGGACGCCGATGGCCTGGATGCCCTGGCGCTGCAGCACCGGCACCCAGCGGTTGACGGCCTCGGCCTCGTCGATGAACGTGACGTCCTGGATACCGGCCGGGGAGACGATGCTCGGGGTGGTCTCGGTGACCACGCCGATGACCGCGAAGCGCTGGTTGGCCGGGGTCCGGAACACCTGGTACGGCGGCAGCATCGGCTGGCCGGTCGCCTTGTCGATGACGTTGGCGGCCAGGTAGGGGAACTCCGCGCCGTGGAAGGCGTGCTCACCGGTGCCGAAGCAGCCGTCGACACCCGGGGTGATGCCCTCGCACGCGGTGACGTCGTCGCTGTAGGTGCCGTCGGTGGCGGCGGAGATGCGGCGCAGCTCCTCGGTGCCGCGGTCGAACTCGTGGTTGCCCACGGAGGACACGTCCAGGCCCATGGCGTTGAGGGCCTCGATGGTCGGCTCGTCCTTGTAGACGCTGGACTCGAACGGCGAGGCGCTGACCAGGTCGCCGGCCCCGACGAAGAACGACGTCGACGGACCCTGGGTGGTGTCCTGGAAGGCGGTCTCGAGCCGCTGGACAGTGGCGGCGATCTGCGCCGCGCCACCGACCGGGACGCTGCTGTCGTCGGCCGTGCCGTAGGTGCCGTCGGCGCCCGGCGAGGTCGCCAGGGTGCCGTCGGCGCCGGACTGCGGGGTGATCCGCCCGTGGAAGTCGTTCATGGCCAGCAGCTGGACGGTCACGTCCTTCGGCGCTGCCTGCGCCACGGTGGGCACGGCCAGCAGGCCGGCCGTGGTCGCCACCGCGGCAGCGGCGGCGAGGGAGAGGCGCGTTCTGCGCAAGGAGTCCTCCGGGGACGGGCGGCCGGGTCACCGGGACGGTGGCCGGGAGCGAGGATCGTGAGCCGGTCTATGTAGCCGTGCTCAGGGAGTGGCTCGCCGGACACGTTAGGTGACGTACCAGTCCGGCACCAGACCCGCCAGGTGACGTCTGGGGAATACGCCGTCAGCCGGCGACGGTCCCCTGTCCGAGCACCAGGTCGCCGCGCGCCCGGTCGGGCGCGTAGAGGACCGCCGACTGCCCGGGGGCCACGCCGCGCTGCGCCTCGTCGAGGTCGACGACCAGCCCGCCGTCCGCACCGGCGGTCACCGTGCACGCGACCGCGGCCGAGTGCGCCCGCAGCTGCACCTGCGCCCGCAGCGGGAGCTCCGGCACCGGACCGGTCCAGGTGGGCGGTGCGGTGCGCACGCGGGCGACGCCGGTCAGCTCGGCGGTCCCGACGGTGACGGTGCGGGTGACCGGCTCGATCGACAGGACGTAGCGCGGCCGCTGGTCGCCGACGGCGATGCCCAGCCCGCGGCGCTGGCCGACGGTGAACCCGTGCGTGCCCTCGTGCGTGCCGACCGTGGCACCGGTGGCGGCGTCGACGACCGGCCCCGGCTGCGCGCCGAGGCGGCGGGTGAGGAAACCGCGGGTGTCGCCGTCGGGGATGAAGCAGATGTCGTGCGAGTCGGGCTTGGTGGCGACGGCGAAGCCGCGCTCGGCGGCGATCGCGCGCACCCGCTCCTTGGTCATCGACCCCAGCGGGAACCGCGCCCCGGCCAGCTGCTCGGCGGTCAGCACGCCCAGGACGTAGGACTGGTCCTTGGCGGCATCCACCGACCGGCGCAGCTCCCCGTCGGCCAGCCGCGCGTGGTGACCGGTGACGACGGCGTCGAAGCCCAGCGCCAGCGCCCGGTCGAGCACCGCGGTGAACTTGATCTTCTCGTTGCACCGCAGGCACGGGTTGGGCGTGCGGCCGGCCGCGTACTCGGCCACGAAGTCGTCGACGACGTCCTCGGTGAACCGCTCGGCGAGGTCCCAGACGTAGAACGGGATGCCCAGCTCGTCGGCGACCCGCCGCGCGTCGTGGGCGTCCTCGACGCTGCAGCAGCCGCGGGCGCCGCTGCGCAGGGTCTGCCGGTCCGGCGAGAGCGCCAGGTGCACGCCGGTGACGTCGTGCCCGGCGTCGACGGCGAGCGCGGCGGCGACCGCGGAGTCCACTCCCCCGCTCATGGCGGCGAGGACGCGCACTAGCGCCCCCTCCCCGCGCGGCGGGCGCGCTCGACCACGGGGGCGATCACGGCCAGCAGGGCGTCGACGTCGGCGTCGGTGCTCGTGGACCCCAGGCTGAACCGCAGCGAGCTGCGCGCCCGGTCGGCCTCGGCGCCGACGGCGGTGAGCACGTGGCTGGGCCGCGCGACGCCGGCGCTGCAGGCCGAGCCGGTGGAGCACTCGATGCCGCGGGCGTCGAGCAGCATGAGCAGGGCGTCGCCCTCGGCCCCCGGGAAGGACAGGTGCGCGTTGCCCGGCAGCCGCCCGGGCCCACCGGCCAGGACGTCGTCGAGCGGCGCGCCGTTGAGCTGCGCGTCGGGCACCTGCTCAAGCACGCCGGCCACCAGCCGGTCGCGCAGGGCCGCCAGCCGCGCGGCCCGCTCGACGCGCGAGGCGACGGCGGTGGTGGCGGCGACGGCGAGGCCCACGATGGCCGGGACGTCGAGGGTCCCCGACCGGACGTCGCGCTCCTGGCCACCGCCGTGCAGCAGCGGCGTGCACTCGGCGTCGCGGCGCAGCAGCAGCGCGCCGGCGCCCATCGGGCCGCCGAGCTTGTGCCCGGTCATGGTGAGCGCGTCCACGCCGCTGGCGGAGAAGTCGACCGGCACCTGGCCGACGGCCTGCACCGCGTCGGTGTGCAGCGGCACCCCGACCGCGTGCGCGACGTCGGCCAGCGCGGCGACGTCGCTCACCGTGCCGATCTCGTTGTTGGCCCACATCACGCTGGCCATGGCGACGTCGGAGCCGTCGCCGAGCGCGTCGGCGAGCGCCTCGGGCGTCACGCGGCCGGTGGGCTCGAGGTGCAGCCAGGTGACCTCGGCGCCCTCGTGCTTGGCGAGCCACTCGGCGCTGTCGAGGACGGCGTGGTGCTCCGCGGGGCTCACCACGAGCCGCCGCCGGCGCGAGTCGGCCTCCCGCCGCGCCCAGAACAGGCCCTTGACCGCGAGGTTGTCGCTCTCGGTGCCGCCGCCGGTGAAGAGCACCTCCGACGGGCGGGCGCCCAGCGCCTCGGCGAGCCGCTCGCGGGACTGCTCGGCGTCCCGGCGCGCGGCGCGGCCGCTGGCGTGCAGCGACGAGGCGTTGCCGACCCGGGCCCACTGCTCGGTCATGGCGGACAGCACCTCGGGGAGCACCGGCGTGGTGGCCGCGTGGTCGAGGTAGGTCACCGGCCCAGGTTAGTCGCGCACGACGGACCCGACCGGGGGACGCCGGGGACGCCGCTCACACGCCGACGGGCGCCGACCCCAGGAGGGATCGGCGCCCGTCGGACGGTGCAGGTGGGTGCGCTACTTCCGAGCGGCGATCTGCTCGGTGGCGGCGGGGACGACCTGGAACAGGTCGCCGACGACGCCGAAGTCGGCCAGCTCGAAGATCGGGGCCTCGGGGTCCTTGTTGACGGCCACGATGGTCTTGCTGGTCTGCATGCCGGCCCGGTGCTGGATGGCACCGGAGATGCCGACGGCGATGTAGAGCTGCGGCGAGACGGTCTTGCCGGTCTGCCCGACCTGGAAGCTGTGCGGGTAGAAGCCGGAGTCGACCGCGGCGCGCGAGGCGCCCACGGCGGCGCCGAGCGAGTCGGCCAGGCCCTCGATGATCGAGAAGTTCTCGGCGCTGGCCACACCGCGGCCACCGGAGACGACGATCGAGGCCTCGGTGAGCTCGGGGCGGTTGCTCTTCTGCTCGACGACCTTGTCCACGACGCGGGTCTGCTTGGCCTGCTCGGACAGGCTGACCTGCACCGGGACCTCCTCGCCGGCGGCGGGGGCCGCCTCCGGGGTCACGGAGTTGCCGCGCAGCGTGTAGATCGGGATGCCGGTCGTCACCTTGGAGTGCACGATCTGCGCGCCGGCGAAGACCACCTGGGTGGCGGTGCCGTCGGCGGCGATCTCGGTGACGTCGGTGAGGAAGCCGCTGCCGGTCTTCAGCGCCAGCCGGCCGGCGACCTCGCGGCCCTCCGGGGAGGACGGGATGACGACGGCGGCCGGGGACGCCTGCTGCACGAGCTGGGCCAGCACCTCGGCCTTCGGGGCGACGAGGTACTCGTCGATCTCCGGGGACTCGGCGACGTAGACCTTCGCCGCGCCGTACTCGGCCAGCTGCTCGCGGACGCCGGCGGCGACGCCGGGCCCGCCGGCGACGACTGCCGAGACCTCACCGAGCGCGCGGGCGGCGGTGAGCGCCTCGAGGGTGCCCTTGCGGACGGTGCCGTCGGCCGGGTTCAGCTCGACGAGGACCAGGACCTCTGCCATGACTGTTCGCCTCTCTTCGCTTCGGATCCGGGCCGGGTCAGACGAGCTTCTGGGCGGCGAGGAAGCCCACGAGCTCCTGCGCGCCGTTGCCCTCGTCGGTGACCTTGACGCCCTCGCCCTTCGGCGGGCGGCCGGTGAAGTCCACGACCGCGCTGGTCGCGGTGGCCAGGCCGACGGTGGAGGGATCGATGCCGAGGTCGGCCAGCGACTTGCTCTCGACCGGCTTCTTCTTGGCGGCCATGATCCCCTTGAAGGAGGGGTACCGCGGCTCGTTGATGGTGTCCCAGGTGGACACGATCGCCGGGAGCGGGGCCTCCAGGGCCCAGAAGCCGCCGTCGGTCTGCCGCTCGACCTTCACCGTGGAGCCCTCCACGGTCAGCTTCTGCGCCCCCGACAGCTGCGGGATGCCCAGCCGCTCGCTCAGCAGCGCCGGCATGACCGCGACCTGGCCGTCGGTCGACGTGGCGCCCATGAGGACGAGGTCGTACTCCATCTGCTGCAGCGCCGCGGCGAGGACCGCCGAGGTCTGGATCGCGCACGAGCCGTGGATGGCGTCGTCCTGCACGTGCACCGCCTTGTCCGCGCCCATGGACAGGGCCTTGCGGATGGCGTCGGTGGCGCTGCTGGGGCCGACGGTCAGGATGGTGACCTCGCCACCTTCGCGATCGCGGACCTGCAGTGCTTCCTCGATCGCGTACTCGTCGATCTCGTTGATGACGTTGTCCGCGGTGGCGCGGGCGACGGTGTTGTCCGACGGGTCCAGCGAACGCTGGGTGCCGGAGTCGGGGACCTGCTTGACCAGAACGACGATGTTCATCGCCAGACCTACCTCCGCGATCGGTCATGGGGGACGCGGGCCGCGGCCCGCCTGGCTCCGATAGTGGAGGTTACTGCGGGGTAACGGCGCACCGCGCCGGGGTGCCGGTGAGCCCGGTCACGCCGTCCAGCGGCCGGTGGCCGCGAACTCCTCGAGGACCGCGGTGTGGGGCGCCAGGTCCAGGCCGCACCCGGCCACCCAGGCGTCGGAGTGGTAGGTGTGCGCGTACCGCTTGCCGCCGTCGCAGAGCAGGGTGACGACGCTGCCGCTGCGCCCGGCGGCGACCATCTCGGCGACCAGCCGGAAGGCACCCCACAGGTTGGTGCCGGTCGAGCCGCCGGCCCGCCGTCCGGTCGCCCGCTCCAGGTGCCGCACCGCCGCCAGCGAGGCGGCGTCGGGCACGCGGATCATCCGGTCGACCACCGAGGGCAGGAACGACGGCTCCACCCGCGGCCGGCCGATCCCCTCGATGCGCGAGGGCGTACCGGTGGTCCACGCCGGCTCGTCCTCGACCCAGCCGGGGAAGAACGCGGAGTTCTCCGGGTCGACGACGGCCAGCCGGGTGGGGTGCCGCCGGTAGCGCAGGTAGCGGCCGAAGGTCGCGCTCGTGCCGCCGGTGCCCGCGCCGACGACGACCCACTCGGGCACCGGGTGGCGCTCCAGCGCCATCTGCTCGAACACCGACTCGGCGATGGTGTTGTTGCCGCGCCAGTCGGTGGCCCGCTCGGCGTGGGTGAACTGGTCGAGGTAGTGCCCGCCGGTCTCGGCGGCCAGCCGGCGCGCCTCGTCGTACATCTCCGGCGCCTTCTCCACGAAGTGGCACCGCCCGCCGTGGAACTCGATGAGCGCCACCTTCTCGGGGCTGGTCGAGGCGGGCATGACCGCGACGAAGGGCAGGCCGAGCATCCGCGCGAAGTACGCCTCGCTGACCGCCGTCGACCCGCTGGAGGCCTCGACGACGGTGCTGCCCTCGGTGATCCAGCCCGAGCACAGCGCGTGCAGGAACAGCGAGCGGGCCAGCCGGTGCTTGAGGCTGCCGGTCGGGTGGGTCGACTCGTCCTTGAGGTAGAGGTCGACGCCCCACTCCGGCGGCAGCGGGTAGACGAGCAGGTGCGTGTCGGCGCTGCGCACCGCGTCGGCCTCGACCGCGGCGATCGCCCGCTCCACCCACGCGCGCCCGGCGCGGTCGGACCGGTCGACGTCGGTGACGTCGTCGTCGGGGGTCGGGGTCTCGCTCACCCCGCCATCCTCGTGCACCGCCCGTGCCGGCCGCGCACGCTGTGTCGCTGCGGGACTGCACCCCGATGAGGCGCGGCGGCGGGGACCGCGGACGGGGACGCGCGCGGCCGGCGGCCGGGCCACCCGGGCACCGGGCTGCATACCCTCCCGGCGCCATCCGCGTCCGTGCGGCCGGCTCGCGCGACGCCGGCCGGCCGAGGAGCCGCCATGTGTCCGCGACAGTTCGGCCCGTACCTGCTCGACGAGGTCCTCGGCGTCGGCGGGATGGGTGAGGTCTGGCGCGCACGGGACACCCGCCGCGAACGGCTGGTCGCCCTCAAGCTCCTGCCGGAGACCCTCAACGGCGACCCCGAGTTCGCCAGCCGCTTCCGGCGCGAGTCGCACGTCGCCGCCCGGCTGCGCGAGCCGCACGTCATCCCGATCCACGACTACGGCGAGATCGACGGCCGCATGTTCATCGACATGCGCCTGGTCGACGGCCGCGACCTCGGCGACCTGCTCACCGACGGGCCCCTGCCGCCGGGACGGACGGTGACGCTGCTGTCCCAGGTCGCCGACGCCCTGGAGGCCGCGCACGCCGACTCCCTGGTGCACCGCGACATCAAGCCGAGCAACATCCTGGTGACGCCCACCGACTTCGTGTACGTCGTCGACTTCGGCATCGCCCGGTCCGTCGGCAGCACCCGGACGTCGCTGACGATCACCGGCGCGACGGTCGGGACGCTCGACTACATGGCGCCCGAGCGCTTCACCGACCAGCCGATCGACGGACGGGTCGACGTCTACTCCCTCGCCTGCGTGCTGGCCCAGTGCCTGACCGGGCGCCGTCCGTTCCGCGGCGAGGACCTGCCGGCGCTGCTCTACGCCCACCTCTACGTGGACCCGCCCCGGCCCAGCGAGCTGGTCGAGGGGGTGCCCCCGGCGCTGGACGCGGTGATCGCCCGGGGCATGGCCAAGCGTCCCGAGGACCGCTTCCCCACCCCGCGCGCACTGGTCGACGCCGCCCGTCTGGCCCTGGAGCCGGCTGCGCCACCCGCACCCGGTGGGCCGACGTCGACGCCGGCGACCGTGCCGGCGAGCGCAGCCGCCGCTCCCCCGCCGACCGTGCTGGGCGTGCGCTCGGGCGACGGCGCGCACAGCTCCGTGGAGCAGCTGACCGCGGCGCCCGGTGGCGCCGGACGCGCCCCGCGCACCCGGCGCCGGCGGATCGCGCTGGCCGGCGCGCTCGTGCTCGTCCTGGTCGCCGCCGGGCTCGGGTTCCTCCTGTGGCCCCGCGACGACGGAGGGGACGCGGCTGCCGGCACACCGGCCGGCACCCTCGCACCCGAGAGCGCGGAACCGCCCGCCCCGACCACGCCTCCGCCGGCCAGCCTCGCGGTGCCGACCCAGCTGGGGGACCCGATCGCCGTCCCACCGACACCGGGCTACCTCGCGATCGCCCCCAACGACCGCTACGCCTACATCGCGCACCGGACCGCGGGCGTCGTCAGCGTCCTGGACCTGGCCTCCCTGAGCGTCAGCGCCGAGATCCCGATCGAGGCAGGGCCGCCGCAGTTCGTCACCTTCTCCCCCGACGGCAGCCGGGCCTACGTCACCGTCTACGACGACGAGAACACCGTGCACGCCGTCGCCTTCGTCGACACGGCGACCACGGAGGTGCTGCAGACGGTCGACGTGGGGCTGCGCCCCTACGCCCCGGAGGTCTCCCCCGACGGCACCCGGTTGTACGTCCCCCTGCACAACGAGGCCCGGGTCCAGGTCCTCGACACGACCAGCGGCGAGCAGGTCGGCTCCTACCCGGTCCGGGAGAATCCGCACTGGATCGCCGTCTCCGCCGACGGCGGGCGCGGCTACACCGCCAACCACGAGTCCGGCGTGCTCTCCGTGCTCGACCTGGGCGACGGCGGCCGGGTCCTGGCGGAGGTCCCCGCCGGCGTCGCCCCGCACAGCGTCGCGATCTCACCGGACGGCAGCCGGGTCGCCGTCGTCTCGTTCGGCAGCAGCGAGATCCGCCTGCTCGACACCGCGACCGACGTCGTCCTGGACACCGGACCCATCGGCCAGAGCCCGCAGGACGTGGCCTGGGCGCCGGACGGGCGGCACCTGTACACCACCGACGTCGACGGGGACACGATGTCGGTGGTGGACGCCGCGACCCTCGACGTGACCGCCAGCCCCAGGCCGGGCAGCGCGCCGACGAGCGTGGCCGTGTCGGAGGACGGGGAACGGGCCTACGTGACCAACCGGGACGACGCCACCGTGGTCGTCTACCAGCTCACGGCGTGACCTCGGCCGGCTCGACGAGGGCGGGGCGCTCGGCGGGGGTGACGGTGACCGCCGTCCCGGGCGTGAGGCCCTGGCTGCCGGCGCTGGGGACGTCGGCCTGCACCTCGACGCCGTCGGGCAGCGCGACGGTCAGCCGCGTGACGGCACCGGAGAACGTGCGCGTGACCACCCGGCCGGCACCGCGCGGGTCGGCCTCGACCTCCAGCGACTCCGGCCGCACCAGCGCGAACGCCGGCCCGGCCGCGGGCGCGGCGCCGAGCACCTCGCGGCGGACGCCGAGGAACTCCACGTCGCCGTCGCCGAGGACGGCGGGGATGCGGTTCATCGTGCCGACGAAGCCGGCCACGAACGCCGTCGCCGGGCGCTCGTAGAGGTCGTCGGGCGAGGCCACCTGCTCCAGCCGGCCGGCCCGCATGACGCCGACCCGGTCGGCCACCGACAGCGCCTCGGCCTGGTCGTGCGTGACGAACACCGTGGTGATGCCGAGCTCGAGCTGGATGCGGCGGATCTCGTCGCGCAGCTGCAGCCGCACCTGCGCGTCCAGCGCCGACAGCGGCTCGTCGAGCAGCAGCACCTGCGGCGCCACGGCCAGGGCGCGGGCCAGCGCCACCCGCTGCTGCTGGCCGCCGGAGAGCTGGTGCGGATAGCGCTGCCCGCGGTCGGCGAGCCCGACCAGCTCCAGCAGCTCCGCGGCCCGCCCGGCGCGCTCCGCCTTGTCCCGGCGGCGCACCCGCAGCCCGTAGGCGACGTTCTCGGCGACGGTCATGTTCGGGAAGAGGCTGTAGGCCTGGAACACCATCCCGACGTCGCGCCTGCTCGGTGGCACCGCGGTGACGTCGCGGCGGTCGAACCACACCCGGCCGGCGTCGGGGACCTCGAAGCCGGCGATCGCGCGCAGCGCCGTCGTCTTGCCGCAGCCCGACGGTCCGAGCAGCGCGAGGAACTCCCCGCCGGCGATGTCGAGGTCGAACCCGTCGAGGGCGAGCACCCCGCCGTAGCGGCGGGTCAGCCCCTCGAGGCGGACCCCCACCGGCGGCTGCTCGCGCAGGTCGGCGGGCGCGGCGGCCCGGGCCGGCGCCCGGCCGGGCATCTCGGCGGTCACGGTCCCGGGCTCGGGAGCGGCGGTCATGCGGGGTCCTCCTCGCGGCGCCGGCGGTCCAGCGCGGAGATGAGCAGCAGCAGCGCCCAGGTCAGGAGCAGGGAGAGCACCGAGACGGCGACCGACAGCCGCGGCTGCGACCCGGAGATGCGCACGATCCAGGTGGGGAAGGTCTCGAAGCCGAGGATGTTGGCGACGGTGAACTCCCCCAGCACCAGGGCGAGGGTGAGGAAGGCGGCGTTGAGCACCGAGGTCCGCAGCACGGGCAGGACCACGGTGAGCATCACCCGCGGCCACGAGGCGCCGAGCACCCGCGCGGCCTCGGTGAGCGTGCGCAGCTGGGCACCGCGGACGCCGGCGTCCAGCGCGCGGTACACGAACGGCAGTGCGAGGACGACGTAGACGAGCACCAGGATCCACGGCAGCGCCGGCTCCTGGAGGGCGAAGAACGCCTCGGCCAGCGGCGTCCCGAAGAAGTACTCCGGCGCCCAGGCCAGCACGCTGCGCACGCCGACGACCAGCGCGATCGGCGGCAGCAGCAGCGGCACGAGGGTGAGCAGCTCGACCAGCGGGCGCAGTCGCGGCAGCCGCAGCTCCACGAGCACCACGGTGGGCACCATGAGCAGCAGCGAGAGGAGCACGGTGAGCGCGCCGAGGGCCAGCGAGCGGCCGAAGTTCTCGGCGAACCCCTCGGCCGTCGGGATGCCCGCGTAGACGTCGGCACTGACCCCGTCGCGGCTGCGGACGGTGAACCACACCGACGCGGCCAGCGGAACGAGGAAGTACAGGCCGAGGACGGCGGCGACGGCCCAGCGCCACCAGCCGCGGCCCCGGCGGGCGGGACGGGCCGGCGTCTCCGGCTCGACGCCGGCGGCGCCGGCGACCGCCGCGGTGGACAGCCCCGTGGTGGTGGCGCTCACGACAGCCACCGCGACGTGCGCCGCTGGACCCAGGTGTAGAAGACCATCACCAGGCCGACGAGGACGACCATCCCGAGCGCCAGCGCCTTGCCGAGGTTCTCCGCGCCGACGATCACGTTGCTCGACAGCGAGTCGGCGATCTGCAGCGTCACCAGCGGGAGGCTGCTGCCGACCAGCGCCCGGGCCGTGGCGTAGGCGGCGAACGACGAGGCGAACAGCAGCATCGTGGCGCCGAGGACCGGCGGGGCGAGCACCGGGCCGCCCACGTAGCGCCAGTACTGCCACCCGCCGGCGCCGAGGACGTCGGAGGCCTCCCGCCACTGCGGCCGCAGCGCCTCCACGGCCGGGATGATCGTCAGCACCATCAGCGGGATCAGGAAGTACAGGTAGACCACCACGAGTCCGGCCATCGAGTACAGCGAGAAGCCGCCGAGACCGAGGGTGTCGGTGAGCAGTGCGGTGACCACGCCGGCGTTGCCGATCGTGGCGATGAAGGCGAAGGCCAGCGGGATGCCGCCGAAGTTGGCCAGCACGCCGGAGGCGGTGAGCACCAGGCGGCGCAGCCTCCGGCCGCGGCGGCTGCCCACGACGGCGAAGGCGAGGGCCAGGCCGAGGACGGCGCCCAGGACGGCGGTGATCGCCGACAGCTGCAGGCTGCCGACGTAGGACCGGGCGTAGGCGCCGCCGGTGACGGTGCCGATGTTCGCCGTCGACCAGCTCTCCTCGAAGGTGACCGGGTCGACCGCGCGGAAGGCCTCCACGGCCAGCACGCCGACCGGCAGCAACAGGAAGACCGCGACGTAGAGCAGGAACGGCAGCAGCCCCAGGGCGGGCAGCAGACCGCCGCGCCGGCGCCCCCTGCGGGACGCCGGCGCAGCGGTGGCGGTCGCGGTGCTCAGCCGGAGATCTCCTGGTTCCACCGGGTGGCGACCACCTGCTGGGCAGCGCTCTCCTGCTCCTGCGTCGGGAACTCCGCGGTGCCCTCGACCGGCGGCAGGGCGGCCAGCGCCTCGGGGTCGGCGGTCCCGGCCTCCTGCATCGCGGGCAGCCGGACCGGCCGGGCGCCGCCGGCCAGGTACAGGTTCTGGCCGCGGTCGCTGTAGAGGAACTCCTGCCACAGCCGCGCGGCGGCCGGGTGCGGGGCGTAGGCGCTGATCGCCTGGCTGTAGTAGCCGCCGAACAGGCCGTCGGAGGGGACGTTGACCTGCCAGTCGACGCCCTGCTCGGCCAGCGTGGGGGTCAGCCCGGCGTTGAGGTAGTCCCAGTCGATCGACAGCGGCGTCTCGCCGCTCTGGACGGTGGCCGGGGTGATCTCGACCGGGTTGAAGTTCCCGACCTCCTTGACCTGGGCGAAGAAGTCGATGCCCGGGCCGATGTCGTCGAGGCTGCCGCCGGTGGCCAGCGAGGCGGCCCAGACACCGGAGAAGGCGGCCGCGGCCTGCGTCGGGTTGCCGTTGAGCGCGACCTGGCCGGCGTACTGCGGGTCGAGCAGGTCGGCGAAGCTGGTCGGGCACTCGGCGATCACCGTGGCGTTGCAGCCGATGGAGATGTAGCCGCCGTAGTCGTTGTACCAGTGGCCGTCGGGGTCCTTCTGGCCCTCGGGGATCTCGTCCCAGGTCTCCACCTGGTAGGGGGCGAGGAAGTCCTGGGCCTGCGCCTGGCGGGCGAAGGCGGTGCCCAGGTCGAGGACGTCGGGCGCGCGGTCCTGGCCGCGCTGGCTCTCGACGGCGTTGAGCTCGTCCTGACTGGTGCCGTCGGGCGAGGCGCTGTTGACGGTGATCCCGTACTCCTCCTCGAAGGCGGAGATGATCTCGCCGTAGTTCGCCCAGTCCGGGGGCAGCGCGATGACGTTGAGCTCCCCCTCGGCCTGCGCGGCCTCGACGAGGGCGTCCATGCCGCCGAGGTCCTCGGCCGAGCGCGCACCGGCCGCGTCGGAACCGCCGCCTCCTCCCGAGCCGCCGTCGTCGCTGCCGCCGCCGCAGGCGGTCAGCACGAGGGTCGCGGCCGCCAGCACGGTCGCGGTCCTCAGGGTGGGAGTGGATCGCACGGGTCCTCCAGGTTGAGCGGTTCGGGTCGGCCCGACGGGCCCTGCGGATGGTGGCAGAACCGGACCGTCCCGGGGCCCGGATCCGGTGACGGTCGCGGGAACAGTCGGCGACGGGACCGGTCAGCGCCCGGTGAACGTCGCCTTGCCCGGGCCGCTCTCGAGGAACGAGCGCATCCCGGCCGCCTGGTCCTCGGTGTCGAAGAGCCCGGCGAACAGCCGGCTCTCCAGCGCCAGGCCGTGCTCCATCGACCCGTCGAGGCCCTCGTCGATCGCCTGCTTGGCCGCGGCCAGCGCCAGCGGCGGCCCGGCGGCGAACTTGCGCGCCATGGCGACGGCGGTGTCGTACACCTCGGCGTCGGGGACGACGGCGTCGGCCAGGCCCATCTCGAGGGCCTCCTCGGCGCCGACGTGCCGGCCGGTGAAGACGAGGTCCTTGGCCTTGGCCGGCCCGACCAGCCGGGCCAGCCGCTGGGTGCCGCCGGCGCCGGGGATGACGCCGAGCAGGATCTCGGGCTGGCCGACCTTCGCCCCGGCGCCCATGACCCGGAAGTCGGCGCACAGGGCCAGCTCGTAGCCGCCGCCGAGGGCGTAGCCGGTGATGGCGGCGATGACCGGCTTGGGGATGCGCGCCACGGTGGTGAAGCTGTGCGTCAGCTCCCGCCCCCACGCGACCATCGAGCTGCCGGTCAGCTGGGACATCGCCTTGATGTCGGCGCCGGCGGCGAACACCCGCTCTCCGCCGTAGATGACCACGGCGCGCACGTCGGCCCGCTCGGTGGCCTCGAGCGCCGCGGCCCGCACCTCGGTGTGCAACTGCTCGTCGATGGCGTTCATCTTGGGCCGGTCGAGGCGGATGGTGCCCACCCCGTCCTCCACCGACAGGGTCACGAACTCGGGTGCTGCTGCCATGCCGCGCACCCTAGCCAGGCGGCCGGCGTCAGGTCCGGCGGCGGGCGGTGTAGCGGCCGTCGGTGCGCTCAAGCGCCAGGGGCAGGCCGAAGGTCTCCGACAGCGCCTCGGCCGTGACCACCTGCGACAGCGGCCCGGAGGCCACCACCGCGCCCTCGCGCAGCAGCAGCGCGTGCGTGTAGCCCGGCGGGATCTCCTCGACGTGGTGGGTCACCAGCACCTGCGCCGGGGCGTAGAGGTAGCTGGCGAGGTCGGTCAGGCGGCTGACCAGGTCCTCGCGGCCGGCGAGGTCCAGCCCGGCGCCGGGCTCGTCGAGCAGCAGCAGCTCGGGGTCGGGCATGAGCGCCCGGGCGATCTGCACCCGCTTGCGCTCGCCCTCGCTCAGCGTGCCGAAGGCCCGGTGCGCGATCGACTGCACGCCCCACTGCTGCATGAGCAGCGCGGCGCGGGTGAGGTCGTGGATGTCGTAGCGCTCCCGCGCCCGCCCGACGATCGCGTACCCGGCGGACAGGACGACGTCGCCGGTGCGCTCCCCCGGCTCGATCCGCTGGGCCAGCGCCGCGCTGGTCAGGCCGATCCGCGGGCGCAGCTCGAAGACGTCGACGGCGCCCATCGTCTCGCCGAGCAGCTGCACCTCGCCGCGGGTCGGGTGCATGAGCGCCCCGGCCAGCTGCAGCAGCGTCGTCTTCCCCGCCCCGTTGGGCCCGAGCACCACCCAGCGCTGCTCGGGTGTGATCGTCCAGTCCACCCCCCGCAGCAGGTGCGACTGCCCGCGGACGACGTCCACCCCGCGCATCTCGACGACGGCCTCGGCTCCGCTGACCGCGGGACTGCTCGACACGACCCCATCCAACCAACCCGCTGCCCTGCCAGCCGACCGGAGGATCTGTTGGCAGGATCCGCTGCGTGAGGACCAGCAGCGAGGACGTCGAGGTCTGGCCGGGCTCCCCCGCTCCCCTGGGGGCGCACTGGGACGGCACGGGCACCAACTTCGCGCTGTGGTCGGCCGGCGCCACCGCGGTCGACCTGTGCCTGTTCGACCCCGACGGGACCGAGCACCGGCACCGGCTGCAGGAGACGACCCACCAGGTGTGGCACGGCCGGCTGCCCGGCGTCGGGCCCGGCCAGCGCTACGGCTACCGCGTGCACGGCCCCTGGGACCCCGGCGCCGGCAACCGCTGGAACCCGGCGAAGCTGCTGCTGGACCCCTACGCCCGCGCCGTCGACGGCGACCTGACGCTGGACCCGGCGCTGTTCGGGTACCGCGCCGACGGCCCCGACACCGGCCCGGCCGACCCGCGCGACTCCGCGCCGTTCGTGCCGCGGGGCGTCGTCGTCCACGACTCCTTCCCCTGGGGCGGCGACCGGCGGCCGGCGACCTCGTGGTCGGACACCGTCGTCTACGAGCTGCACGTGAAGGGCGCGACGATGCGCCACCCGGGCGTCCCGCCGGCGCTGCGCGGCACCTACGCGGGGCTGGCCCACCCGGCGTTCGTCGAGCACCTGCTGTCCCTCGGCGTCACCACCGTCGAGCTGCTGCCGGTGCACCACTTCGTCAGCGAGCCGCACCTGCTGCGCCGCGGCCTGACCAACTACTGGGGCTACAACACCCTCGGCTACTTCGCCCCGCACGCCGCCTACAGCGCGGCCGGCTCCGGCGGCGCGCAGGTCACCGAGTTCAAGGCGATGGTCAAGGCGCTGCACGACGCGGGCATCGAGGTGGTCCTCGACGTCGTCTACAACCACACCGCCGAGGGCGACCACACCGGGCCGTCGCTGTCGCTCAAGGGCATCGACAACCCCGGCTACTACCGCCTGCACGGGGAGAACCGGGCCCGCTACACCGACTACACCGGCTGCGGGAACACCCTCGACGTCCGGCGCCCCCAGGTGCTGGCGATGCTCATGGACTCGCTGCGCTACTGGGTCACCGAGATGCACGTCGACGGCTTCCGGTTCGACCTCGCCGCCGCGCTGGCCCGGTCCTTCCACGACGTCGACCGGCTCTCGGCGTTCTTCGACGTCGTCCACCAGGACCCCGTGGTCAGCCAGGTCAAGCTGATCGCCGAGCCGTGGGACATCGGCGAGGGCGGCTACCAGGTGGGCAACTTCCCGCCGCTGTGGACCGAGTGGAACGGCCGCTACCGCGACACCGTGCGCGACGTGTGGTCCGGCGCGCGGGTCGGCGTCCGCGATCTGGCCTACCGGCTCACCGGCTCCTCCGACCTCTACCGCTCCGACGGCCGGCGCCCGTTCGCCAGCGTCAACTTCGTGACCGCGCACGACGGCTTCCCGCTGGCCGACCTGGTCACCTACGAGCGCAAACGCAACGAGGCCAACGGCGAGGACAACCGCGACGGCGAGAGCCACAACCGCAACTGGAACTGCGGCGTCGAGGGCCCGACCGACGACCCGCAGGTGCAGGCCCTGCGCGCCCGCCAGCAGCGCAACCTGCTGGCCACGCTGCTGCTGTCGACCGGCGTGCCGATGCTCACCGCCGGCGACGAGCTCGGGCGCACCCAGGGCGGCAACAACAACGCCTACTGCCAGGACAACGAGGTGTCCTGGATCGACTGGGACGGCGCCGACGGCGACCTGCTGGCCTTCGTCCGCCGGCTGCTGCGGCTGCGCCACGACGCGCCGGTGCTGCGCCAGGAGGCCTTCTTCGAGGGCCACGAGATCCCGGGGACCGGCGGCACCCGCGACGTCGCCTGGTTCGCCCCCGGCGGCGGCCAGCTGACCACCGCGGACTGGTTCGACACCGGCCTGCAGACCGTCGGCATGTACCTCGACGGCCGCGGTATCCGGCACCGCGACGAGCGCGGCCGCCCGGTGGTCGACGACTCCTACCTCGTGCTGCTGCACGCCGGGGCCGAGCCGGTGGACGCCGTGCTGCCCGGGCCGCCGTGGGCCGACGGCTACGAGTTCGCGCTCAGCACCGAGTACCCGACCGGGGCGCCGCCGCGGCCGGCCGTCGTCGCGCCCGGGCCGGTGGCGGTGCCCCCGCGCACCGTCTGGCTGCTGCGCGTCCTGCGGCGGCCCTGAAACGCGAGCCCCTGAGACGGCACCGGGCCCGGTCCCCCGAGGGGGTCCGGGCCCGGCGTGCGCTTCGTGCTCAGTCGGCGGGCTGCTCGTAGGTGATGACCGTCCAGCCGAGCAGGAGGCGGTCGCCGTCGGAGAGCGGGTGGGCGACGCCGGGCTCGAGCTGGGTCCACTCGGTGGCCTCCGGCCCGGCGACGTGCGTGCCGTTGAGCGAGCCGAGGTCGGTCAGCGTGACCTCGCGGCCCTGGCGCTGGATGGCCGCGTGGGCCGAGGACAGCACGTTCTGCGTGTCGGCGATCGGCACCGGGCGGGCGTTGCCGGCGGTCACCAGCTCGTGGCTGTCGGGACGGCGGCCGAGCACGAGGTCCTCGTCGACGGTGACGACCAGGCCGTCGTCGAAGCGCAGCACCGGCGCGGAGGCGGTGTCGGGCTTCCAGAACGCCGTCTCCTCGCCGCCGTCGTCGAGGCGGGTCGACCCCTGACCGGAGGGCGAGGAGCCGGCGGGCGGGCTGTAGGACGGCGCCGCGGCGAAGCCGGCGTCGGAGCCCGCGCTGAACGACGAGGGCGGCGTGTGGGTGGCCGGCGGGACCGCCGCGGAGGCGGAGGAGGAGGCGGCGGCCAGCTGCAGCAGCGCGCCGGAGCCGGGGACCGCGCCCTCGACGAGGTCGTAGGCGACGCCCGGTGGCATCTGCGGTGTGGCCTGGCCGGGGCCGACGTAGAGGGTGGACCCCAGCGTGAACCCGGCGGCGAGGCTGCAGCCGTCGGCCGGCTGGCCGGAGACCGGGACGCCGTCGACGGCCGGCTGGCCCTTGCCGGACCACAGCGCGACGCCGGTGCCCGACCCGCCGGAGGTGTCGGTCAGGACGAGCGCGAAGGAGGCCGAGCCGCCACCCAGCGCGGCGGCCTGCGCAGCCACGGCCCCCAGGACGCGGTCGGCGCCGGGGCCGGACACACCGAGGCAGGCGTGGAGCGCGGCGACCAGAGCCGGCGAGCCGGGAGCGTCGACCCACAGCAGTCCCCCGCCGCGACGGGCCACGAGGGCGTCTCCGGGCAGGACTTCACAGCGGTCGGGCATGCGCGCCAGCCTAGTGACCGCGCGCCGATGTGCACGGTCCTGCTGCACCGCCACGCGGTTCCCGCGTCCCGTGGGGTCGCTGCGACCCGCGTGACGGGTGGTGTCCCGGCTACGCGGAGCGGACCAGGCCCAGCTCGGCGGGGTCGGCGAGGTGCTGGGAGTGCGGCAGCACGCGGACGGTGTAGCCGAAGGCGCCGGTGCGCTCGAGCGGCAGGGTCGCGGTGAACCAGTGCCGCGAGCCCTCGGTGTGCTCGTGCCGCATCGGGACCGTGGTCACCTCGTGCAGGCCGTCGGCGTCGTCGACCCGCCCGTAGGCCGCCTGCACCTCGACGTCGGCCGGGGTGAGGTGCGGCAGCTCCACCTCCGCGCGCAGCGCGAGGGTCGAGCCGATCTCGGGGGTGTCGCCGGCACCGGTGGCCTCGACGTGCGCGACCCGCACGCCCGACCAGTTCTCCAGCAGGTGCGCTCGCCACTGCGCCTCGTCGCGCGCCGGCGCGTAGCCGCCGTCGGCCATCGACCGCGCCGAGCCCGCCGCCGGCACGTACAGCTGCTCGACGTAGTCGCGCACCATCCGGGTGGCCAGCACCTTCGGGCCGGTCTCGCGCAGCGTGTGCCGCACCATCTCGACCCAGCGGGTGGGGATGCCGTCACGGTCGGTCTCGTAGAACCGCGGCAGCACCTGGGTGGAGAGCAGGTCGTAGATGGCCCGCGCCTCGACGTCGTCGCGGCGGTCGGGGTCGGTGACGCCGTCGGCGGTCGGGATCGCCCAGCCGTTCTGGCCGTCGAACCACTCGTCCCACCAGCCGTCGCGGATGGAGAGGTTGAGCCCGCCGTTGAGGGCGGCCTTCATGCCCGAGGTGCCGCACGCCTCCAGCGGCCGCAGCGGGTTGTTGAGCCAGACGTCGCAGCCCCAGTAGAGGTAGCGCGCCATCCCGATGTCGTAGCCGGGGAGGAAGGCGATCCGGTGCCGGATGGCGGGGTCGTCGGCGAACTTCACCATCTGCTGGATCAGCTGCTTGCCGCCGTCGTCGGCCGGGTGGCTCTTGCCGGCGATGACCAGCTGGACCGGCCGGTCGGGGTCGAGCAGCAGCGCCCGCAGCCGCTCGGGATCGCGCAGCATGAGCGTGAGCCGCTTGTAGGACGGCACCCGGCGGGCGAAGCCGATGGTGAGGACGTCGGGGTCGAAGGCGGAGTCGGTCCAGCCGACCTCGGCCTCGGCCGCGCCGCGGGAGAGCGCCGTCTCCCGCAGCCGGCGGCGGACCTCCTCGACGAGCCGGCCGCGCAGCATCCGGCGGGTGTTCCACAGCTCCAGGGCCGGGATGCGGTCGACGCCGTCGAAGGACGACGGGCCGGTGCCCTCGAACGGGTCACCGTTGCTGGAGGTCTGGGTGCCCAGCTCCACGAGCTCCCGGGCGGTCCAGGTGGGCGCGTGCACGCCGTTGGTGATCGAGCTGATCGGGACGTCGCCCTCGTCGAACCCGGGCCACAGGTCGCTGAACATCGACCGGCTGACGCGCCCGTGCAGCCGGCTCACGCCGTTGGCGCGCTGGCCCAGCCGCAGGCCCATGTGCGCCATGTTGAACTTCGTCGGGTCGTCCTCCCCGCCGAGCGGGATGAGGTGCTCCAGCGGGACGCCGAAGCCGGCGAAGTAGCGCTCGATGAGCGCCCGCGGGAACCGGTCGATGCCGGCCGGGACCGGCGTGTGCGTGGTGAACACGGTGCCGGCGCGGACGGCCTGCAGCGCCTCGGCGAAGGTCAGACCGTGCGACTCGGTGAGCTCGCGGATCCGCTCGACGCCCTGGAAGCCGGCGTGGCCCTCGTTGGCGTGGAACACCTCCGGCTGCGGGGTGCCGGTGAGCTGGCAGTAGGCGCGCACCGCCCGGACGCCGCCGATGCCGAGCAGCATCTCCTGGCGCAGGCGGTGGTCCTCGTCGCCGCCGTAGAGCCGGTCGGTGACGCCGCGCTCGGCCGGGGCGTTCTCCTCGATGTCGCTGTCGAGCAGCAGCAGCGAGACCCGGCCCACCTGGGCCCGCCACACGTGGGCGTGCAGGGTGCGGCCCTCGGGCAGCGGCACGGTGATGACGACCGCCGACCCGTCGGCCTGGCGCAGCAGCTTGACCGGCAGACCGTGCGGGTCCAGCGAGGGGTAGTGCTCCAGCTGCCACCCGTCGGCCGACAGCCCCTGCTCGAAGTAGCCGGCCCGGTAGAGAAGCCCGACGCCGATGAGCGGGACGCCGAGGTCGGAGGCGGCCTTGAGGTGGTCCCCGGCGAGGATGCCCAGGCCGCCGGAGTACTGCGGCAGCACCTCGGTGATGCCGAACTCGGCGGAGAAGTAGGCGATGCTGCCCGGCGCGTCCGGCCCCAGCGACTGGTACCAGTGCGGGGAGGACAGGTAGTCGTCGAGATCGTCGACGACGTCCTGCAGCCGGCGCAGGAACCGGCGGTCGTTGGACAGGGTGGCCAGCCGCTCGGCCGACACCTCGCCCAGGACCTTGACCGGGTCGTTGCCGCAGGCGCGCCACAGCTCCGGGTCCAGCGCCTCGAACAGGTCGCGGGTCTCGGCGTGCCACGACCAGCGGAGGTTCATCACCAGCTGGGACAGCGGCGTGAGGCTCTCGGGGAGGGCCGCCCGGACGGTGAACCTGCGGAGTGCTCGCACGCGGAGAGCCTAGTCAGCGGACGCCGCCGGGACAGGTCGGGCGGGACACCCCCGCCGGCTGTGCCCACCCGGTCGGGAGGCGCCCGGCGGCCGAGGTGTGGCCCGTCCCCGACCTGGATAGCGTTGCCGGGATGACTCGCCGCGCTGACCTCCGCCTCGGCATCACCGATGTCGCCCCCGTCGTGTCCTGCGGGTCCTTCTCGGCCCGCGCCGTGGTCGGCGAGCACCTGCCGGTCACCGCCACCGTGTTCCGCGAGGGCCACGACGCCGTCGCCGCCGACGTCGTCTGGACCGCTCCGGACGGCACCCGCGGCCCGCTCAACCGGATGCGCCGCTACGGCGAGGAGCCCGACCGCTGGCTCACCACCGTCGTGCCCGACCGGGAGGGGCGCTGGACCTTCCGCGTCGAGGCGTGGAGCGACCCGCTGGCCACCTGGCACCACGCCGTCGAGGTGAAGATCGAGGCCGGCCAGGGCCCCGGGGAGCTGGCCAACGACCTCGAGGAGGGCGCCCGCCTGCTCGAGCGGGTCGCCGCCGACGCCGACGCGGAGTCGCGCGACCGCCTCACCGAGGCCGTGGGCGCGCTGCGCGACACCTCCCGCACGCTGCACGACCGGGTCGCGCCCGCGCTGTCGGCGGGCCTGCAGCGCTACCTCGACGAGCACCCGGTGCGCGAGCTGGTCACGCCGACGCCGGAGTACGAGGTGTGGGTCGACCGCCCCCGCGCGCTCTACGGCTCCTGGTACGAGTTCTTCCCCCGCTCCGAGGGCCCGGTCGTGGGCGGCGTCCCGACGCACGGCACGTTCCAGACCGCGTCCGACCGGCTGCCCGCGGTGGCCGAGATGGGCTTCGACGTCGTCTACCTGCCGCCGGTCCACCCGATCGGCACGGTGAACCGCAAGGGCCCGAACACCGCGCAGTACCCCGGCGGCAACCCGCACGAGATCGGCCCCGACGACGTCGGCTCGCCGTGGGCCATCGGCAGCGCCGAGGGCGGCCACGACGCCGTCCACCCGCAGCTGGGCACGATGGAGGACTTCCGCGCCTTCGTCGCGCGCACCCGGGGCCTGGGCATGGAGGTGGCGCTCGACCTCGCGCTGCAGGCCGCACCCGACCACCCGTGGGTGGCCGAGCACCCGGAGTGGTTCACCACCAAGCCCGACGGCACGATCGCCTACGCGGAGAACCCGCCGAAGAAGTACCAGGACATCTACCCGGTCAACTTCGACAACGACCCCGAGGGCCTCTACGCCGAGGTGCTGCGGGTGGTGCGCGTCTGGATGGACGCCGGGGTGCGGATCTTCCGCGTCGACAACCCGCACACCAAGCCGCTGGACTTCTGGCACTGGCTGATCTGGAAGATCAAGGAGACCGACCCGGACGTGCTCTTCCTCGCCGAGGCCTTCACCCGGCCGGCGATGATGCACCAGCTCGCGCGGATCGGGTTCACCCAGTCCTACACGTACTTCACCTGGCGGACCGCGCGCGAGGAGATCGAGGAGTACGGCCGCGAGCTGGCCACCAACGCGCACTACATGCGGCCGAACTTCTTCGTGAACACCCCGGACATCCTGCACGCGAGCCTGCAGTACGGCGGCCCGCCGATGTTCAAGATCCGCGCGGTGCTGGCGTCGATGATGAGCCCGACCTGGGGCGTGTACTCCGGGTACGAGCTCTACGAGCACGTGGCGGTGCGCCCGGGCAGCGAGGAGTACCTCGACAGCGAGAAGTACCGGCTGCGCCCGCGCGACTGGGCCGGCGCCGAGGCGGCCGGCCGCAGCCTCGCGCCCTACCTGCGCCGGCTCAACGAGGTCCGGCGGGCGCACCCGGCGCTGCAGCAGCTGCGCACGCTGCGCTTCCACCCGATCGACAACCCGAACCTGATCTGCTTCTCCAAGACCGACCCGGGCTCGCAGGACGCCGTCCTCGTCGTCTGCGCGCTGGACAGCGCCAACCGGCAGATCGGGACGACGGCGCTGGACATGCCGACCCTCGGGCTGGACTGGCACGAGCGGTTCGCCGTCACCGACGAGATCACCGGCGCCCGCTACGACTGGGGCCAGTTCAACTACGTCGAGCTCGACCCCTACTGGGAGCCGGCGCACGTGTTCTCGGTCCACCTGCCCCGGCCGGTGACCTGGCCGCCGCCGGTCCGCTGACCCCTCTCCCCCACGTCCCGACGACTCGCGAGGGCTCCCCGCACCGATGACGCTCCCCGTGCCCCACTCCCCCGACGGGGGCTCCGCGCTGCCAGCGCGGGGCACCGACCCCCTGTGGTTCAAGCGCGCCGTCTTCTACGAGGTCCTGGTCCGCGGCTTCGCCGACAGCAACGCCGACGGCGTCGGCGACCTGCGCGGGATGATGGACAAGCTCGACTACCTGCAGTGGCTCGGCGTCGACTGCCTGTGGCTGCCGCCGTTCTTCGCCTCGCCGCTGCGCGACGGCGGCTACGACGTCAGCGACTACACCGCCGTCCTGCCGGAGTTCGGTGACATCCAGGACTTCAAGGAGTTCCTGGCCGCGGCCCACGACCGGGGCATCCGCGTGATCATCGACTTCGTCATGAACCACACCTCGGACCAGCACCCCTGGTTCCAGGCCAGCCGCAGCGACCCCGAGGGCCCCTACGGCGACTTCTACGTGTGGGCCGACGACGACACCGGCTACGCCGACGCGCGGATCATCTTCGTCGACACGGAGAGCTCGAACTGGACGTTCGACCCGGTGCGCAAGCAGTACTTCTGGCACCGCTTCTTCTCCCACCAGCCCGACCTCAACTTCGAGAACCCGGCGGTGCAGGAGGCGGTCATCGACGCCCTGCGCTACTGGCTGGACCTGGGCATCGACGGCTTCCGCCTCGACGCCGTCCCCTACCTGTTCGAGGAGGAGGGGACCAACGGCGAGAACCTGCCGAGGACCCACGAGTTCCTCAAGCACGTCCGCAAGGTGGTCGACGCCGACTACCCCGACCGCGTGCTGCTGTGCGAGGCCAACCAGTGGCCGGCCGACGTCGTCGAGTACTTCGGCGAGGACGGCGACGAGTGCCAGATGGCCTTCCACTTCCCGGTGATGCCGCGTCTGTTCATGGCCGCCCGCCGGGAGCAGCGGTTCCCGATCTCGGAGATCATGGCGCAGACGCCGCCGATCCCCGACAACTGCCAGTGGGGCATCTTCCTGCGCAACCACGACGAGCTGACCCTCGAGATGGTCACCGACGAGGAACGCGACTACATGTGGGCGGAGTACGCCAAGGACCCCCGCATGAAGGCCAACATCGGCATCCGCCGCCGGCTGGCGCCGCTGCTGGACAACGACCTCAACACCCTCGAGCTGTTCAACGCGCTGCTGTTCAGCCTGCCCGGGTCGCCGGTCCTGTACTACGGCGACGAGATCGGGATGGGCGACAACATCTGGCTCGGCGACCGCGACGGCGTGCGCACCCCGATGCAGTGGACGCCGGACCGCAACGGCGGCTTCTCCACCGCCGACCCGCAGCGGATGTACCTGCCGCTCAACCAGGACCCGGTCTACGGCTACCAGACCACCAACGTCGAGGCGCAGCTGCGCAACACCAACTCGATGCTGCAGTGGATCCGCCGGATGATCGCCGTCCGCAAGGAGCACCCGACCTTCGGCCTCGGGACCTACGAGGAGATCGGCTCGCGCAACCCCACGGTGCTGTCGTTCGTCCGCGAGTTCGGCGACGACATCGTGCTGTGCGTCAACAACCTCTCCCGCTTCCCCCAGCCGGTGGAGCTCGACCTGCGCCGCTTCGAGGGCTACACGCCCATCGAGCTGACCGGCCGGGTGGAGTTCCCGCAGATCGGCGTGCTGCCCTACATGCTCACCCTGGCCGGGCACGGCTTCTACTGGTTCGAGCTGTCCCGGCCGGTCGAGCCGGTCGAGGAGCCCGCTGAGCCGGACACCGCCGCCACCAGCCCGGTCGCCGACTCGCTGCTGGCCGCCGGCCTGGTCAGCGAGGCCGAGGAGATCCCCGGGGGCAGCGACACCAGGACGGGCGACGACGTCCCGCCGAGCACCGGAGGACCCGCATGAGCAAGGCCCTGACCGACGTCCTGCGCGAGTGGATGCCGCACCAGCGCTGGTTCGGGGGCAAGGGCCGGGAGTGGGCCGACGTCTCCGAGGACGGCTTCTTCCTCTCCCGCTCGGAGCCGGTCCTGTCGGTGCACCGGGTCCGGGTGACCTACGCCGACGGCGCCGGCGAGACCTACCTGGTGCCGCTGTCGTGGCGGGCGCACCCCGAGGAGGAGCTGTCGACGGCGTTCGTGGGCGCCGTCCCGGCCAAGGGCGCCGACGGCGAGGACCGCGAGAACTACTGCTACGACGCGATGCGCGACCGCGACGCCACCCCGCCGTGGCTGGTGCACCTGGTGGCCGCCTCCACGGTGGGGCCGATGCACTTCCACCCGGCGGGCGTCGCGACCATCCCCGAGGGCGTGCCCGGCGACGTCGTCTCCACCGAGCAGAGCAACACCTCGCTGGTCTACGGCCAGGACGCCATCTTCAAGCTGTTCCGCCGGCTCGAGCCCGGGCTCAACCCCGACGTCGAGATCGGCGAGGCGCTGCGCCGGACCGAGAACCCGCACATCGCGCCGCTGCTCGGCCACATCGAGATCGACGACCCCGACGGCGCCGAGCCCGCCACGGCGGCGATGCTGCAGACCTTCGTCCGCGGCGCCAGCGACGGATGGCGGCTGGCCACGGCCAGCGTCCGCGACCTCTACGCCGAGGGCGACCTGCACGCCGACGAGGTGGGCGGGGACTTCGCCGCCGACAGCGAGCGGCTGGGCGCGGCGACCGCCTCGGTGCACGCCGACCTCGCGCGGGTGCTCGACACCGAGCCGGCCGACCGCGGGTGGTTCGCCGCGACCGCGCGCGCGATGACCGACCGGCTGGAGGCCGCGCTGGCCGTCGTCCCGCAGCTGGAGGAGCACCTCGCCGGCCTGCGCGCGGTGTACGCCGCGGTGGCCGACAGCCCCGAGCAGGTCGTGCGCCAGCGGGTGCACGGCGACTTCCACCTCGGCCAGGTGCTGCGCACGGCCACCGGCTGGGTGGTGCTCGACTTCGAGGGCGAGCCGGCCCGGCCGCTGGCCGAGCGCCGGCAGCTCGACAGCCCGCTGCGTGACGTCGCCGGGATGCTGCGCAGCTTCGACTACGCCGCACGGCACATGCTCGTGGAGCAGCCCGACGACCCCCAGCGCGCGTACCGCGCGCAGGAGTGGGCAGTGCGCAACCGCGGTGCCTTCTGCGCCGGCTACTCGGCGTCGAGCGGCATCGACCCGTGTGGGGACTCCCCTCTCCTGCGGGCGTTCGAGGCGGACAAGGCGGTCTACGAGTGCGTCTACGAGGCGCGCAACCGGCCGAACTGGCTGATGATCCCGCTGCAGTCGCTCTCCCGGCTGGCCGCCGGGGCAGGCTGAGCGACCGCCCGAGACAGCACGACGCAGCAGACGACGCAGACGACGCAGACGACGACAGAGGACGGCATCGCGACCATGACGACGAGCGACCAGACACCCGGGAGCGGGACGGCCGCCGAGACCGCTGACGCGCCGGCCACCAAGGACGAGCTGCAGCGGGTGGTCGAGGAGCGGGCCCGCCAGGCCGAGGAGGCCGAGAGCGAGCCGATCGTGAACGCGGCCCCGGCCCGCAAGCGCGCACCGGCCAAGAAGGCCGCCGCGAAGAAGGCACCGGCCAAGAAGGCGGCCGCGGCCGCCGTCGAGGGCGACGGTGCCGCCGAGCCGGCCGCGCCCCGGAAGAAGCGGACGACGAAGAAGGCCACGGCGGCCCCCGACGGCGAGGCGCCGGTCAAGGCGACCCGCAAGCGGGCACCGCGGAAGACCGCCGCTCTCGAGCCCGCCGCCGAGGTGGTCGCCGAGCAGGGCGGCACCGCCACGCCGGTCGTGGCGCCCGCGCCGATCGCCGAGCCGGGCTCCCCCTCCGGGGCGCCGGCGCCGCAGCCCGAGCCGCCGGACCCCGACCCGTCGGAGCCCATGACCCCGCAGGCGCCCGGGGAGGACACCGCGCCGGTGTCCCGGACCGACGTCGTCACCCCGGAGGTGCCGTCGACGGCGGGCGGCGAGGGCGGCCTGACCTCCGGCGCCGGTGGCGGCGGTGCGCACGACGGGCCCGAGGAGGTCACCGAGGAGGACCTCCGCGCGATCGTCGACGGCTGGTCCCGCGACCCGCACCGGGTGCTCGGCGCGCACGCCGCCGGCGAGGGCTGGGTGGTGCGCACGCTGCGGCCCGACGCGTCCGCCGTCGTCGTCGTCGACCAGGACGACTCCCGCTACGAGGCCCGGCAGGTGCACCCCGGCGGGATCTTCGAGGCCACCCTCCCCCAGCAGCCCGGCGACTACCGGGTCGAGGTAACCTACGGCGAGGACACCTTCCTCGTCGACGACCCCTACCGCTGGATGCCCACGCTCGGTGAGCTCGACCAGTACCTCATCGGCGAGGGCCGGCACGAGCGGCTGTGGGAGGTGCTCGGTGCGCACGTGCGGCGCTACGAGACCCCGCGCGGCACCGTCGAGGGCGTCTCCTTCGCCGTCTGGGCGCCCAACGCCCAGGGCGTGAAGGTCACCGGCGACTTCGACTACTGGGAGGCCCGCGCCCACCCGATGCGCCAGCTCGGGTCGATCGGCGTCTGGGAGATCTACCTCCCGGGCGTGCAGGCGGGCACCCGCTACCGCTACCACGTGCTCGGTGCCGACGGCGTCTGGCGGGAGAAGGCCGACCCGATGGCCTTCGCCACCGAGGTGCCGCCGGCCAACGCCTCCGTCGTCGTCCAGTCCACCCACGAGTGGCACGACGACGCGTGGCTGGCCGAGCGCGAGCGCGGCAACTGGCACGAGCGGCCGATGAGCGTCTACGAGGTGCACCTCGGCTCGTGGCGGCAGGGGCTGTCCTACCGCGAGCTGGCCGAGGAGCTCGTCGACTACGCCGTGGGCGCGGGGTTCACCCACCTGGAGTTCCTGCCGGTCGCCGAGCACCCCTTCGGCGGCTCGTGGGGCTACCAGGTCACCAGCTACTACGCGCCGACGTCGCGCTTCGGCAGCCCCGACGACTTCCGCTACCTCGTCGACCGCGCCCACCAGGCGGGCCTGGGCATCATCGTCGACTGGGTGCCGGCGCACTTCCCCAAGGACGCCTGGGCCCTGGGCCGCTTCGACGGCACCGCGCTCTACGAGCACGCCGACCCCCGCCGCGGCGAGCAGCCGGACTGGGGCACGTTCGTGTTCAACTTCGGCCGCACCGAGGTGCGCAACTTCCTCGTCGCCAACGCGCTGTTCTGGGCCGAGGAGTTCCACATCGACGGGCTGCGGGTCGACGCCGTCGCCTCGATGCTCTACCTGGACTACTCGCGCGAGGACGGCGAGTGGATCCCCAACCAGTACGGCGGCCGGGAGAACCTCGAGGCGGTGTCGTTCCTCCAGGAGGTCAACGCCACCATCTACCGCGAGGTGCCGGGCGTGATGACCATCGCCGAGGAGTCGACCGCCTGGCCCGGCGTCACCCGGCCCACCTACCTCGGCGGCCTGGGCTTCGGCTTCAAGTGGAACATGGGCTGGATGCACGACTCGCTGGCCTACGTGGCCCGCCAGCCGGTGCACCGCAGCTACCACCACAACCAGCTGACGTTCTCGATGATGTACGCCTACTCCGAGAACTACGTGCTCCCGATCAGTCACGACGAGGTCGTCTACGGCAAGGGCTCGCTGCTGCGGAAGATGCCCGGTGACCGGTGGCAGCAGCTGGCCGGCGTCCGCGGCTACCTGGCCTACATGTGGGCGCACCCGGGCAAGCAGCTGCTGTTCATGGGCTCGGAGTTCGCGCAGGACGCCGAGTGGGCCGAGAGCCGCTCGCTGGACTGGTGGCACCTCGACGACCCCGCGCACCGCGGCGTGCTGGCACTGGTCACCGATCTCAACGCGCGCTACCGCGAGACCGAGGCGCTGTGGTCGCTCGACGTCGACCCGGCCGGCTTCCAGTGGATCGACGCCAACGACGCCTCGGGCAACGTCATCACCTTCCTGCGCTACGGCCGGCCGAAGGTGGCCGACGTCCCGACGCCGACCCAGGCCGCCGAGTCCGGCGAGGACGCCGTGGTCGCCGAGGGCGGCGGGCAGACGCCGGGCCAGACGCTCGCCGTCGTCTGCAACTTCTCCGGCAGCCCGCACCACGGCTACCGGATCGGCCTGCCCCGCGGCGGGCGCTGGCGCGAGGTGCTCAACACCGACGCCGAGGGCTACGGCGGCTCCGGGGTCGGCAACTACGGCGGCGTCGACGCGGTCGAGGAGCCCTGGCACGGCCAGCCGTTCTCGGCCACCGTCTCCGCGCCGCCGCTGGGCACCCTCTGGCTGTTGCACGAGGGCTGACCGGCCCCTCTGACGGCCCCGCGGCCGGGCCGCTCCTCCCGGGGAGTGGTCCGGCCGCTGCCGTGCGCGGACCTGTTCCGCACTCCCCTCTGCCCGTGCATCATGGCCCGGCTCCGCGCCGCCCCAGGGCGCGGACCGGTCCCGAGGGACCCCGGCAGAGAAGGAACCCCAGCTCCGATGAGGCATGGTCTGCGCCGCGTGACAGTCGCGGCAGCGGTGGGCAGTGTGCTGCTCACCGGGTGCTCGAGCACCGTCGTCGGCGCCGCGTCGCGCGGGCCGAGCGTGCCGGTCGACGTCACCGCCGACGCGTTCCCGATCACCGGTGCCGCGGACACCGAGACCGACCGGCTGGCGCGCAACGCCCTGGCCGACCTCGACACGTTCTGGAGCCAGGCCTACCCGGAGTACTTCGGCGAGCCGTACGAGCCGATCAGCGGCGGCTACTTCTCCGTCGACTCCACGAACATCGACGAGTCCGCCTACCCGGAGACCGGCATCGGCTGCGCGCGGGCGCCGGAGGACCCCGAGGGCGTGGCGAACAACGCGCACTACGACCCCAACTGCGACGTCGTCGCCTACGACCGGGCGCTGCTCGAGCAGCTCAGCGCGGAGAACGGGCCCTACCTCGGCCCGGCGGTCATGGCGCACGAGATCGGCCACGCGATGCAGGGCCGGTTCGGCTTCGCCGACTCGACGATCGTCGTGGAGACCCAGGCCGACTGCCTGGCCGGCGCCTTCACCCGCTGGGTCGTCGGCGGCAACGCCGAGCACATCGCCCTGCGCGTCTCCGAGCTCGACCAGGTGGTCCTCGGCTTCATCGGCCTGCGCGACCCCGTGGGTCTCGCGCCCGACGACGACCGCGCCCACGGGTCGGGCTTCGACCGGCTGTCGGGCTTCTACGCCGGGTTCGAGGGCGGCGTGGGCACCTGCCGCGACGACTTCACCGAGCAGCGGCTGTTCACCGCCACCGAGTTCACCACCCAGGCCGACTTCGACAACGAGGGCAACGCCCCCTACGAGGACATCTCCGGCCTGGTGGCGGCGACGCTGCCGCTGTTCTACGACCAGGTCTTCCCGGGTCTGAGCGCGGACTTCACCGAGCCGACCATCGAGGTCTTCGACGGCACCGCCCCCGACTGCGGCGACATGGGCGCCGAGGACCGCGACCTCGGCTACTGCGAGGCCGACGGCACCGTCTACGTCGACGAGGCCGACCTGCTCGGCCCGGCCTACGAGGGCATCGGCGACTTCGCCGTCGCCACCGCGGTCTCCCTCGCCTACGCCCAGGCGGCGCGGGCCCAGCTCGGCCTGTCCATCGACGACGCCGCCGCCGCCAGCTCCGCGGTGTGCCTGACCGGCTGGTACGCGGGCCGGTTCTGGACCGGCGACTTCACCGACGTCGGCCAGCTCTCCCCCGGTGACGTCGACGAGGCGGCGGTCTTCCTGCTGACCTACGGCCAGGAGGACGGCGTCTTCCCGAACACCGAGCTGTCCGGCTTCGAGATGGTCGACGCCTTCCGCGACGGCTTCCTCAACGGCGGCGCCGGCTGCGAGATCGGCCTGTAGTCCCGGGCTGCGCCCGCCCCGGCGTGGGGCGGGCGCCGTCGGCGTTCACGCAGGCCGGTCCCGGGTACGGGGCCTGCGATGGACACCCTCCCGCGCTCGCGGGGCGCGCTGACCGCGCTCCTGGCACTCGGCGTCCTGCTGACGTCGGCGTGCTCCTACGTCGTGATCGGCCAGCCCAGCTCCCGGGGCGCGCCGTCGGCGTCGGTCGACGACGGGACGGTGACCGTCGTCGGCGCCACCGACGGGCCCATCGACACCCTCGCGCGCAACGCGCTGGCCGACCTGGAGACCTTCTGGTCGGACACCTTCCCCGACGTCTTCGGGCAGACCTTCCCGCCGCTGACCGGCGGGTTCTTCAGCGTCGACCCCGACGACGTCGACCCGTCGCTCTACCCCGACGGCATCGGCTGCGGCACCGATCCGCGGGACCTGGAGAACAACGCCTTCTACTGCTCGCAGGGTGGCGTGCCGAACTCCGACTCGATCAGCTACGACCGCGCCTTCCTCGGCGAGCTGGCCTCCCGGTACGGCGAGGTGCTGCCGCAGCTGGTGATGGCCCACGAGTTCGGCCACGCCGTGCAGGCGCGCGTGGGCTACCCGGAGACCTCGATCGCCACCGAGACCCAGGCCGACTGCCTGGCCGGCGCGTGGACGGCGTGGGTGGCCGACGGCAACGCCGAGTTCTCCTCCGTCGACACCGGTGACCTCGACCAGCTGCTGGCCGGCTACTTCCTGCTGCGCGACCCGGTGGGCACCGGCACCGGCGAGCAGCAGGCGCACGGCTCGTACTTCGACCGCGTCTCGGGCTTCCAGGAGGGCTTCGACGACGGCGCCGGGGCCTGTCGCGACAACTACGGTCCCGACCGGGTCTTCACCCAGGGCGAGTTCACGTCCGACGCCGACTTCGAGAGCGGCGGCAACGCCCCGTTCCCCGACACCGAGAGCATCATCGCCAACTCGCTGCCGGAGTTCTGGACCCGCGCCTTCGAGCAGGTGCTCGGCGGCAGCTTCACCGCGCCGCAGCTGGAGAGCACCGGCAGCCCGCCCGACTGCGCCCCCTCCGACGTCGCGCTCGTCTACTGCCCCGACGGCGGGGACGGCGGCGACCCGCTGGTCGCCTATGACGGGGACTTCGCGCGGCAGGCGTACGAGATCGGCGACTACGCCGTCGTCACCGGGGTGGCGATCCCGTACGCGCTGTCGGCCCGCGACCAGCTCGACCTGTCCACCGACGACACGGCCGCGCTGCAGTCGGCGGTGTGCCTGACCGGCTGGTACTCCGCGCAGGTCTACAACGGCCAGCTCGAGTCGGTCACCATCTCTCCGGGTGACATCGACGAGAGCGTGCAGTTCCTGCTCGAGTACGGCAACGACCCCGACGTGCTGGCCGACACCGAGCTCACCGGCTTCCGCCTGGTGGACCTGTTCCGCGCCGGCTTCCTCAACGGCGCGGCCAGCTGCGACGTCGGGGTCTGAGCCTCAGTACAGCGCGAGCATCAGCTGGCGGCGGGCGGCGACGACGCGGGGGTCGGCGTCGCCGACCACGCCGAAGAGCTCGACGAGGTGCTTGCGGGCCTGCTCGCGGTCCTCGCCGGCGGTGCGGCGCACGACGTCGACCAGGCGGGTGAAGGCGCCCTCGACGTCGCCGGTGCCGAGCAGGAAGTCCGCGGCGCGGGTCTGGGCGGCGACGTCGTCGGGGGCGGCGTCGGCGCGGGCCAGCGCGTCGGGGCCGGCGGCGTCGGCGCGGCGGAACAGCTGCACCTGGCGCAGCGCGAGCCCGGCGACCGGGTGCTCGGGCTCGGTCTCGAGGATCGAGGCGTAGGCGGCCTCGGCGGCCTCCAGGTCACCGCGCTCGAGCGCGGCCTCGGCGGCGTCCAGGCGGGGGTCCTCGAGGCCCTCGTCCTCGCCCTCCTCCGCCCCGGGGACGGCACCGCCGGTGGTGGCGCGCACCAGCTCGGTGACGAACTGGCGGGCCTGCTCCTCGGGGATGGCGCCGGTGAACTCGGCGACCAGCTGGCCCTGCCAGACGGCCTTGACCGCCGGGATGCCCTGAACGCGCAGCCCCTGGGCCAGCGCCGGGTTGGCGTCGACGTCGACCTTGGCCAGCACCCACGAGCCGCCGCCCTCCGCGGCCAGCCGCTCGAGGACCGGGGACAGCTGCTTGCACGGGCCGCACCACTCGGCCCACAGGTCGAGGACGACCGGCACCTGGAACGAGCGGTCGAGGACCTCGGTCTGGAAGGTGGCCTCGGTGACGTCGACGACGGCCGAGCCGGGCGCGCCCGCGGGGGCCGCGGCGCTCGGCGGCGGAGCGGCCTGGGCCCGCGCGGCGGCCTCGGAGCGCGCCTTGACGGCGGCGAGGTCGACCGCGCCGGCCAGGGAGGCGGCCAGCTGTGCCTGCTGGGCCTGCGCGCGCGGGTCGGGGCGTCCGGGACGGGTGGGCTGCATGCCCCCATGATCCCACCGGCCGGCGGGTGCGGTGTCAGCCCTCGGCGGACGGGGCGGGATCGACATCGGCGACGTCGCCGGCGCCGATGCGGACGCGCTTGAGGAGGTCGAACAGGGTCGCCCGCTCGGCCTCCGGCAGGTCGCCGAGACCGAAGTCCAGCGCCATGAGCTGGTCGGTGGCGACGTCGACCACCGCCCGCCCGCGGTCGGTGATGCCGGCCAGCACGCCGCGGCCGTCGGCGGGGTTGGGCCGGCGGTCGACGAACCCGGCGGCCACCAGCCGGTCGATGGCGTTGGTGACGCTGGTCGGGTGCACCATCAGGCGGCTGCCGATGACCTTGAGCGGCAGCTGGCCGGTGCGGCTGAAGGTCAGCAGGACGAGGACCTCGTAGCGGGCGAAGGTCAGCCCGTGCGGGCGCAGCACCTCGTCGAAGCGGGCGAGCAGGATCTGCTGGACCCGGAACACCGACGTCGCCGCGCGCATCGCCGACGCCGGCCCGAAGCGGTGCTCCCAGGTCTCACCCGCGCGCTCGATCGGGTCGAACGGCAGCCCCAGCGCCCGGACCATGCGCCCGACGCTACCTCCCGCGTGTCCCACATCCCCTCCACTCACCGAGATACGGCTCGTCGCGGCCATCGAGCGTCCATGACCACCAGGAGCCGCATCTCGGTCCGCGGCTGTGGACAACCGGAGCGGTTGCCGAGCCGGTCGCGGCACCATCCCCACCCGTGTCCCGCCCACCCACGCGCCCGCCTGAGCTGAACGGCAAGGTGTTCCGCGGGTCGCTCGTCGTGAGGGCGGGGCTCCTGACACCGGCGCAGCTGCGGACCTCCGCCTGGCGGCGACTGTTCCCTGACGTCTACGCCTGCACCACGGCCGACGTCGACCACGGCCTACGTGCGCACGCGGCGGCGCGCCTCCTCCTGCCCGGTGCGGTGGTCAGCGGTCGCAGCGCCGCGGTCCTCCGGGGCGTCGACCTCGCCGACCGCGACGACGTCGTCACCCTCACCGTCCCCGTCTCCTGCCGCGCGGGCGCGGTCGCCGGCGTCTCGCTCACCCGCAGGGCCCTCGCGGCGGACCAGACCACCGTCCGCCACGGGACGCGGGTGACCACGCCGGTGCGCACGGCGCTGGACCTCGCTCGCCGCCGTCCGGTCGAGGACGCGGTGGCCGACCTCGACCGGTTCGTGCGGTCAGGCAGGGTCGACCTCGCGGCCGTCCGCGCTGCGGCCGCCGGACTGACCGGACGGGACTGCCGCCAGGTCCGGCAGGTGGCCGCGGTCGCCGACGGGTTGGCCGAGTCGCCGCAGGAGACCCGCCTGCGCCTGCTGCTCGTCCGCTCGGGACTCCCCGCTCCTGTGGCGCAGCACGTGGTGCGCGACGGCGGCCGGTTCGTCGCGCGGGTCGACCTGGCGTGGCCCGAGCACCGCATCGCGATCGAGTACGACGGCGCGTGGCACGGCGACCCCGCACAGTTCCGTGCCGACCGCCGGCGCCTCAACCGGCTCACCGCGGCCGGATGGCGTGTCGTCTTCGTCACCGCCACCGACCTGCACCGGCCCGACGCCCTCGTCGCGCGCCTGCGACGGCTCCTCGACGCACCGAGATCCGCCTGAATGCGGCCATGCGCCCTGAGTGACCGCGACCAGACGCATCTCGGCGCCGAGATGCGACGCGGCAGCTTCAGGCGGCGGGGCGGAGGCGGGGCACCTCGCGGACGCCGAACACCTCGCGCAGCGCCACGCGGGCGGCGTTGTCCCCGCAGGCGCCGTGCACAGCGGGCCCGGGCGGGGTGGCCGACGAGGCCATGTAGACGCCCGGCACCGGCGTCTTGTACGTGTTCCAGCGGGGCACCGGGCGGAAGAGCATCTGCCGCAGGGTCGCCTGGCCGTTGGAGATGTCGCCGCCGATGTAGGCGGGGTTCCACGCCTCCATCTGGACGGCGTTCTTCGTGGCCCGGTCGACGACGGTGTCCTTGAAGCCCGGCGCGAAGCGCTCTATCTGGTCCTCGATGGCCGCGGTCATGTCGACGTCGGAGCCGTGCGGCACGTGCACGTAGGCCCAGAAGACGTGGCCGCCGTCGGGCGCGCGGGTCGGGTCGGGCACGGTCGGCTGGACGGCGAGCACGTACGGCCGGTCGGTGATCTCGTTCCGGTTGGGCGCCCGCTCCCCCGCGAGGGTCTCCTCCAGCGTCCCGGCGATGTGCAGCGTCCCGGCGCGGCGGACCTCGGGGTTGGTCCACGGCACCGGCTCGGACAGGATCCAGTCGACCTTGAACACGCCGGCACCGTGCTTGTACCGCCGCACCCATCGGCGGTAGCCCTCGTTCAGCCGGTCGCCGGCCATCGTCACGAACGCCTCGGGCGCGGTGTCGAGCAGCACCGCCGGCACGCCGTCGAACTCGCGCAGGTCGGTGATGTGGTGCCCGGTGACCACCTCGCCGCCCTGCTGCTCGAGCGCGGTCACCATCGCGTCGGCGAGGTTCTGCGACCCGCCCTCGACGAGCGGCCAGCCGACGTGGTGGCCCAGCATCGTCAGCAGCATCCCGAGCGCGGAGGTGAGCGGCTGGCTGAGGTCGAGCATGCCGTGCGCGGCGGCCCCGGCCAGCATCGCGCGGGCGCCCTCGGTCTCGAAGAACCGGTTGGCCAGCCACCGCACGTTGGGCAGGCCGTTGAGCCCGAACTTCACGACCTCGGCCACGCTGCGCGTCGGCGGCCGGCGCAGCGCCGACATGAGGAAGAAGTCGACGACGTCCTGCCCGTGCTCGACGAGCGGCTCGAACAGGCGGCGGTAGGCATCGCCGTCGGGGCCCAGCGCGGCCGCCGTCGCCTCCAGCGACCGGTACTGCACCGCGGCACGCCCGCCGTCGAGCGGGTGCGCGAAGTTGACCTCCGGCTGCACGAGGCGGACGCCGCGGCTGGGCAGGTCGAACTCGCGGAAGAACGGGGACGCCGCGGCCATCGGCTGCACGATCGAGCAGACGTCGTGCCGGTACCCCGGCCGCATCAGCTCCTCGGTGCGCATGCCGCCGCCCGGCTTCCCCGCCGCCTCGACGACCTGCACCCGCAGGCCTGCGGCGGCCAGCCGGAGGGCGGCGGCCAGGCCGTTGGGTCCCGCTCCGACGACGACGGCGTCCGCCTTGCCGTTCACTGCGATAGCCCGTTCACCCGGGCCAGTCTGCCCGGGGAAGATCAGAGCTGCGCGAGGAGCCGGTCCGCCGCGCGGTAGGGATCGGTCTCCCCCGCCACCACCTCGCCGGCCAGTGCGGCGAGCGCCGCCGAGCCGCGCACCTCGCCCATGCGCGCCCGCAGTCCGGCCAGCGCGATGGCCTCGATCTCGCGGGCGGCCCGCTCGGCGCGGCGGCGGGCGCCCTCGCCGGTCTCGGCGAGCCACCGGCGGTGCTCCTCGATCCGCTCGAGCACGCGGTCGATGCCCTCGTCGCGGGAGGCCACCGTCCGGCAGATCGGCGGCCGCCACGCGCCCGGCCCGGCGTGCCGCCCGCCCAGGGACTGCATGTACCGCAGGTCGCGCACGGTGGAGTCGGCGCCGTCGCGGTCGGCCTTGTTGACGACGAAGACGTCGGCGACCTCGAGGATGCCGGCCTTCGCCGCCTGGATGCCGTCGCCCATCCCCGGCGCCACGAGCACCAGCGTCGTGTCGGCCAGCGAGGCGATCTCCAGCTCCGACTGCCCGACGCCGACGGTCTCCACCAGCACGACGTCGCAGCCGGCGGCGTCGAGGACGCGCAGCGCCTGCGGGGTCGCCCACGCCAGCCCGCCGAGGTGCCCGCGGGAGGCCATGGAGCGGATGTAGACCCCGGGGTCGCCGGCGTGGTCCTGCATCCGCACCCGGTCGCCGAGCAGCGCCCCGCCGGAGAACGGCGAGGACGGGTCGACGGCGAGCACCCCGACGCGCTTGCCGGCGGCCCGCAGCGCCCGCACCAGCGCCGTCGTCGTCGTGGACTTGCCGACGCCCGGCGAGCCGGTCAGGCCGAGCACCTGGGCGTGGCCGGTGTGCGGGGCCAGCGCCGCGGCCACCTCGCGCAGCACGGGGCTGGCGTCCTCGACCAGCGAGACCAGCCGCGCCACCGCGCGGGCCTCGCCGTCGCGGGCGCGGGCGACCAGGTCGGGGACGTCGACAGCGCGCCGGGCGCGGCGGGAGAGTCGTTGCCCGCGAGGGGCGACGGGGCCGGACGTCTGGACGGCCAGGCCGTCGGAGGTCACGCGGAGGCGGGCACGTGCAGGATCAGCGCGTCACCCTGGCCGCCACCGCCGCACAGCGCGGCGGCACCGACGCCGCCGCCGCGGCGGCGCAGCTCCAGCGCCAGGTCGAGCACGATGCGGGCACCGCTCATGCCGACCGGGTGGCCCAGCGCGATGGCCCCGCCGTTGGGGTTGACCTTCTCCGGGTCGATGCCGAGCTCGCGGGTGGAGACGATGCCGACGGCGGCGAAGGCCTCGTTGAGCTCGACGAGGTCGAGGTCCTTCGGGTCGATGCCCTCGCGGGCGCAGGCCTTCTGGATCGCCCGCGACGGCTGGCTCTGCAGCGTGGCGTCGGGCCCGGCGACGACGCCGTGCGCGCCGATCTCGGCGATCGGCGTCAGCCCCAGCTCGGCGGCCTTCTCCGCGGACATGACGACGACCGCGCAGGCGCCGTCGGAGATCTGCGAGGCGGTGCCGGCGGTGATGGTGCCGTCCTTGGCGAAGGCCGGCCGGAGCTTGGCGAGGGTCTCCACCGTCGTGTCGGCGCGGATGCCCTCGTCCTCGCGGAACTCGATGGGGTCGCCCTTGCGCTGCGGGATGAGGACGGGGGTGATCTCCTCGTCGAAGACCCCGTTCTTGGCCGCGCGCGCCGCCTTCTGGTGGCTCTCGGCGGCGAAGGCGTCCTGCTCCTCGCGGGTCAGCTGGTACTTCGCGTTCGCCTGCTCGGTGAGGACGCCCATGGCGACCTGGTCGAAGGTGTCGCTCAGCCCGTCGTGGGCCATCGAGTCGACCAGCGTGGCGTCGCCGTACTTCGTGCCGGTGCGCGAGCTCGGCAGCAGGTGCGGCGCCTGGGTCATGGACTCCATGCCCCCGGCGACGACGACGTCGAACTCGCCGGCGCGGATGAGCTGGTCGGCCAGCGCGATGGCGTCGAGGCCGGACAGGCAGACCTTGTTGAGGGTGAAGGACGGCACGGTCATCGGGATGCCGCCGGCGACCGCGGCCGGGCGGGCGGGGTTCTGCCCGGCGCCGGCCTGGATGACCTGGCCCATGATCACGTAGTCGACCTGGTCGCCGGTGATGCCCGCGCGCTCCAGCGCCGCCTTGATCGCGACGCCACCGAGGTCGGCGGCGGAGAAGTCCTTGAGCGAGCCGAGGAGCCGGCCCATGGGGGTCCGGGCGCCGCCGACGATGACCGAGCGGGACATGCTGCCTCCAGGAGCGCGTCGCCGACGCTGGCGACCACGGGTCGGGCCGCAGCCGCGAGGGCCACGGCTGTAGGGCTGCAGGCCAGGATAGATCGGTTCTCCAACCGGGTCGACGGGCCCGGTGGCACCCCCACCGGTCGGACCGCCGCGGCGGCCCGTGGGTGTGAGAACCGCCACCCGCAGGAGTCGTCTCAGACGTCTTGCGTCAGGATGGCGCGGTGACCGCTGACGCGCCCGCGGGCCTGCCCGCCGAGCTGTTCACCACGATCGACCACGTGGGCATCGCCGTCCCCGACCTCGACGAGGCGATCGCCTTCTACGCGCAGGCCTTCGGCGTGCGGTCGGTGCACGAGGAGACCAACGAGGAGCAGGGCGTCCGCGAGGCGATGCTCGCCGTCGGCTCCGGGGACACCCGCATCCAGCTCCTGGCGCCGCTGACGCCGGAGTCGACGATCGCCAAGTTCATCGGCCGCTCGGGCCCCGGCCTGCAGCAGTTGGCCTTCCGCGTCGACGACGTCGAGGCGGTCAGCGCGACCCTCCGCGAGCGCGGCCTGCGACTGCTCTACGACGTCCCGAGGCGAGGCACCTCCGGCAGCCGGGTCAACTTCGTGCACCCCAAGGACGCCGGCGGCGTCCTGGTCGAGCTCGTCGAGCCCGCCCGCGCCGCGCACTGACGGTCCGGGGAGCCTCCCCGGACCACCCCGACCCCCGCCGGTTACCGGTCGGTAACCTGCGCCGCACCCCTCCGCCCTCCGAGCCGACGAAGACCCGGGAGACCGCGTGAACGAGATCAGGGACGCCATCCTCGCCGACCAGCTGGCCGACATCGGCGGCCTGCCGGTGCCGGAGTCCTACCGGGCGGTCCTCGTCCGCAAGGACGAGCAGGACATGTTCGCCGGCATGCCGGCCAAGGAGAAGGACCCGCGCAAGTCGCTGCACGTGGAGGAGGTGGCGACGCCGGAGCTCGGCCCGGGTGAGGCGATCGTGGCCGTGATGGCCTCCTCGGTGAACTACAACACCGTCTGGACGTCGATCTTCGAGCCGGTGTCCACGTTCGGGTTCCTCGAGCGCTACGGCCGGCAGAACGACCTCACCAAGCGGCACGACCTGCCCTACCACGTGGTCGGCTCCGACCTGGCCGGCGTCGTGCTCAAGGTCGGCCCGGGGGTGAACAAGTGGAAGCCCGGCGACGAGGTCGTGGCGCACTGTCTGTCGGTGGAGCTGGAGGACCCGGCCGGGCACGACGACACGATGATGGACCCGCAGCAGCGGATCTGGGGCTTCGAGACCAACTTCGGCGGCCTGGCCGAGCTCGCGCTGGTCAAGAGCAACCAGCTCATGCCCAAGCCCGCGCACCTGAGCTGGGAGGAGGCGGCCGCCCCCGGGCTGGTCAACTCCACCGCCTACCGCCAGCTGGTCTCCCGCAACGGTGCGGGCATGAAGCAGGGCGACGTCGTCCTGATCTGGGGCGCCTCGGGCGGGCTGGGCTCCTACGCCACCCAGATGGCCCTCAACGGCGGCGCCATCCCCGTCTGCGTGGTCTCGAGCCCGGAGAAGGCCGCGATCGTGCGCTCGATGGGTGCCGAGCTGGTCATCGACCGCTCCGCGGAGGGCTACCGGTTCTGGAAGGACGAGGACACCCAGGACCCCAAGGAGTGGCAGCGCTTCGGCAAGAAGATCCGCGAGCTGACCGGCGGCGACGACGTCGACATCGTCTTCGAGCACCCCGGCCGGGAGACCTTCGGCGCGAGCGTCTACGTCGCCAAGAAGGGCGGCACGATCGTCACCTGCGCCTCCACCAGCGGCTACATGCACTCCTACGACAACCGCTACCTGTGGATGAACCTCAAGCGGATCGTCGGGTCGCACTTCGCCAACTACAAGGAGGCGTGGGAGGCCAACCGGCTCATCGACAAGGGCCTCATCCACCCCACCCTGTCCAAGACCTACGCCATGGACGAGGTCGGGCAGGCCGCCTACGACGTCCACCACAACCTGCACCAGGGCAAGGTCGGCGTGCTGACCCTCTCCCCCGAGGAGGGCCTCGGCGTCAAGGACACCGAGAAGCGGGAGCGGCTGCTGCCCGCGATCAACCGCTTCCGCGGCGTGTAGCAACGCCGCTGCCCGGGCGCCGGCCACGGCGCCCGGGCACCCCGGGGGGACCGCCTCGTTGAGCGACGGGGCGCGGTCCGGGGCGCACGGGCACCATCCCGGACGACGCACGGCGCACGGCCGGACCGGTCCCGACACGGTGACGACCCTCCCCCGACTCTGCGAGGATGACCGCATGACCGATCCCCGCCGCGACCTCCTGCCGATGCGCGAGGCGCAGCACTCGTTCGACGTGGTGCTGCGGGGTTACGACCGCCACCAGGTGGCCGAGACCATCGAGCGCCTCGAGGCCGACATCCGGGTGGCCCTGGCCGACCGGGACGCGGCGGTCACCCGGTCCGCCGACCTCGCCGGCCAGCTCTCGTCGATGCACGCGGAGATCGACCAGCTGCGTCGCAAGGCCGCCAACCAGGGCCCGGCCACCTTCGAGAACATGAGCGAGCGCATCTCGCACATGCTCCGGCTGGCCGAGGAGGAGGCCGCCGACATCCGCGCGACCGCCGAGCAGGAGGCCCGCGCGCTGCGCGAGCAGACCGCCGCCGAGGAGCGGGCGATGCTCGAGCGGCACGCCGCCGGCCAGGCCGAGGTCGAGCGGATGCTCGCCGAGGCCCGCCAGAACGCCGAGCAGATCGCCAGCAAGGCCCAGATCCGCGCCGACGAGCTGGTGGCCAAGGCGCAGGAGAAGGTCGCCCGGCTCGACGCCGAGTCGCAGGCCCGCCGCGCCAAGATCGAGGAGGACTTCGAGATCGCGCAGCGGGCCCGCCGCGCCGAGGCCGCCCGCATCGAGGAGGAGCGCGACCAGCAGTCGGTGCGTGCCGCGCAGGAGCGCGTCGCCGCCGCCGAGGCGCACGCGGCCGCCGTCGTCGGGGAGGCCGAGGCGCGCGCCGCCGCCGTCCGCCGGGTGCGCGACGAGCTCACCGCCCGGCTCACCGAGGCCCGGCGCGTGCTGTCCGCGCTGCCCGACCTGGCCGACCGCCCGCAGCCGCAGCAGTCGGCCCCGCAGCAGCAGCGCCCCCAGCAGCAGGCTCCGCAGCAGCAGGGCCCCCAGCAGCCGGCTCAACAGCAGGCCCCGCGCCCGCCGGCCGCGCCGCAGCAGCCGGCCGATGCCCCGCAGGACCAGGTCCCGGCGCGCCGCGACGCCCAGGAGCCGCCCACGGCGGTGCAGCCGCCCGTCGGCCGCCCCTCCGGGGAGCCGCAGACGCTGGTGCAGCCCGCCATCGGGCCGCAGACCGGGATGCAGCGCGCGGTCGGTCCGCAGACCGGCGGGCAGGCCGTGCCGCCGCGCCCGACGCCGCATGCCCGTCCCGCCGACGCCCGTCCCGCCGACGCCCCCGCCGGGGAAGCCGCGGCCGCCCGGCAGCCCACCCGGCCGACGGCGCCGCCGACCCAGCCGGCCGTGCAGCAACAGCCGGCGCAGTCGCGGCCCGAGGGTCCCTCCCCCACCGAGACGCAGCAGATCCGGCCGGTGCACAGCGCGGGCCAGGACGATGGCCGGCACGCCGGCGGGTCCTCCCGCCTGCCGCAGCCGTCCGAGACCGCGCCGGAGCCCGAGGGTCCCCCGACCGCCGTGCAGCCCGCCGTGGGTGCCGGCCGTCCCAACGACACCGGCGGCCAGCCCGCGGTCCCCGGGCGTCGCTGACCTCCCGCTCCCCCGCCCTTCCCGCGCGCCGCGGGCCGGAGCGCGGTAGGGAGGACACGTGCCAGACGACGCCGGACCGGATCCCGCCGGTCCGGACGTCCCACGGGCACGGAGCCCCCGGCGACGCCGGCACCGGCACCGCGCCGAGCCGTCCGGCCTGCGACGCCCCGCCGTGCGCGGGTCCCTGCTCGGCCTGGGGCTCGCCGCCCTCGTGGGTGGCGCGGGCCTGCTGCCGGCCGCCCTCGGGGACGACGCCCCGCGGGCGGCCGACCCGGCGCCGGTGGCGACGTCGTCGGCTCCGGCCCCGGCCGGCGGCCCGGTGACCGCGTGGCTCGACGCGGCCCTGCCGGAGGCGACCGACCTGGCCGCCTCGACCGCGGTCCGGCGGGAGCTCACCGGCACCGGCGTCCCGGCGGATCGGCTCCGGCCGGCCGAGGGCGGCGTCCCGGCGGGCACGCTGCTCGCCGTCGTCGGGACCGCTCCGGAGGGGGCGCGGGTCGTCGCCGCCTTCGACCGGCCCGGCGACGGCAGCCGGCTGCTGGTCGTCGACCCCGCGCCCGCCGAGCCGACCGCCGAGGAGCTGGACCGGCGGCGGTCGCTGGCGCAGGCGCTGCTCGCCAACCCCACCACCCGGGCCGACGGCGCGGCCGGAGAGGTGCTGCGGGAGGCCGCCGTCGACCCGCGGCTGCTGGGCGTGCTGGCCGCCGTGACGGCCTCCGACGGCGTCGGCATCGCGGCCTTCCGCTCTCTGCCCGGGGAGGAGGGCACCGCGCTGCCGGCCCGCCGGGTCCTGGTCGACTCAGTCGGGGGCGCGCCGGTGCCCGGCGACCCCACGGCCACCGAGCGGCTGCGGGCCTGGCTGGCCGCGCAGCTGCCGCCCTTCGCGCCCGACGACGTCGAGGTGACCGACACCGGCGTCCTGGTGTCCTTCCGCTACGTCAGCGGCCCCGACGCCCTGGTCGGCGCCGCCACCCGCTGACGGCGCGCCCGGCGGCACCCCGCGGGTGCGGGTCCGGCGCGCACGGGGTAGACGTTGGGTGATCCCCCGACGACCCTGCGGCACCCCGCCGCGGATCCGACCTGCACGGAGGTGCGCGTGACCAGGACGAGCCGGGTCCTCACGGTGGTGGCCATGACGGCGGCCGTCGCCGGGCTGCCCCTGACGACGGCCGGCGCGGCCGAGGGCGGCCTGCTCCGGCTGGCGCACCTGTCCCCCGACACCCCCGCCGTCGACGTCTACGTCGACTCGGTGGCCGACCCCGCCGCCGGCCAGGTGTTCCCCGCGGTGGGCTACGGCACGGTGTCGGAGTACCAGTCGGTGCCGCCCGGCACCTATGCGATCAGCATGCGCGGAGCCGGCGCCGACCCGGCCAGCCCGCCGGTGCTGTCCACGACGGTGCAGGTCGGCGCGGACAGCGCCCGCACGGTCGCCGGTGTCGGTCCCTTCGCCGACCTCGCCCTGGAGGTGCTCGAGGACGACCTGACCCCGCCGCCCGCGGGCAGCGCACGGCTGCGGGTCATCGCCGCGGCGGCCGGGGCGCACACCCTCGACGTCGCGGTCCCGGGCGGGCCGGCCGTCGCCACCGACCTGGCCTTCGCCGACACGACCGGCTACGTCGACGTCCCCGCGGGCGGCACGTCGGTGACCGTGACGCCGGAGGGCGGCGAGGCCACCGAGTTGCCCGTGGAGGTGGCCGCCGGGTCGGTGTACAGCGTGCTGGTGCTCGACCGGCCCGGCGGCGGGCTGACCGTCCGGACCGCGCTGGACGCCGCGAGCCCCGGCGTGGTCCCGGCCGGCGGCGTCGAGGCGGGCGCGGGCGGCACGGCGGGCTCCTCGTCCCTGCCGCTGGTCGCCACGGCCGCGGGCGTCGTCCTCACCGGCGGGGCCGGGCTGTTCCTGCTCACCACACGGACCACGGCGGCCCGGGACCCGGGGCGGCACGCCGCCGGCCGCCGACGCCGGTGACGCGGGCGGCCCGCCACCGCGCCGCCCGGAGCCGGTCGCGGCACCGCGCCCCCCGCTGGCCCCATCTCGGCGTCCTGCGGCTGGTCCTCGCCGTCCTCGTCCTGGCGGCGGGGGCGGTCGCCCTGGCCCGGCCGGCCCCTCCGCCGCAGGCCGCCGCCGCGACGGCGACCGTCCCGGGACCGATCGAGGTGGCCCAGCAGCCGGCCGCGGCCGCGGTGCCACCCACGCGCGTGCGGGTCCCGGCCATCGGCCTCGACAGCGGCCTGGTCGGTCTCGGCCTCGACACCACCGGGGCGCTGGCGGCACCGGCGGACTTCGCGACGGCCGGCTGGTACGCCGGCGGCCCGGCACCCGGCGACGTCGGCCCCGCGGTGCTCGCCGGGCACGTGGACTCCTCCCGGGGACCGGCGGTCTTCGCCCGCCTGCGCGAGCTCACCGCCGGGGACGAGGTGCTCGTCGAGCGCGCCGACGGCAGCACCGTGACCTTCACCGTGAGCCGGGTCGAGCGGCACCCCAAGGACGCCTTCCCCACCGACGCCGTCTACGGGCCGACGGCGGACGCGCAGCTGCGACTGGTCACCTGCGGCGGCGACTTCGACCGCCCCGCGCGCAGCTACGAGGACAACGTCGTGGTGTTCGCGCAGATGGCGTAGTCGTTCCGGTCAATGGCCTCCCTGCAGGGACCCGCCGCGAGCCTGCGAGCGGTGGGGGGCAGGGTGGTCCTTCAGCTAGCGGCGGCGGTCGCGGGCCGCCCAGCAGGCGGTGTGCCAGTGGCGGCGCCAGTCGGCGGCGGAGTCGGTGTCCCACGGCTCGAGGTCGGAGTCGCGGGCGTAGGCCGGCCAGCTGACCACGTGCGGCGTGCCGGGGCGGATCTCCTGGTCGCAGCCCGGGCAGCGGTAGGTCTTGCCGGTGGCCGCCCCGGTCACCCGGCGGACGACCCAGTCGCCGTCGGAGGCCTCCTCGACCGGATCGGGACGCGACAGCGGGGGGCGGCTCCCCGGCCGCCCCCCGCTGCTGCGTCGTCCCCGCCGAGGCACTGCCTCAGCGGCGGGAGTAGTCCCGGAACCCGCGGCCGGTCTTGCGGCCGAGGTAGCCGGCGGTGACCAGGTGCTCGAGCAGCGGCGCCGGCGCGAAGCCGGGCTCGCGGAACTCGGTGTAGAGCTCCCGCTCGATCGCCAGCGACACGTCCAGGCCGACGACGTCGAGCAGCTCGAAGGGGCCCATCGGGTACCCGCAGCCGACCTTCATGGCGGCGTCGATGTCGTCGGCGGTCGCGTAGTGCGCCTCGAGCATCTTCACCGCGTCGTTGAGGTACGGGAACAGCAGCGCGTTGACGATGAACCCGGCGCGGTCGGTGCAGGAAACCGCGTGCTTGCCCAGCTGCGCGCAGACCGCGTGCGCGGTGGCGGCCACGTCGGGCGCGGTGGCGATGGTGCTGACCACCTCGACCAGCTTCATCACCGGCGCGGGGTTGAAGAAGTGCAGGCCGACGACGTCGGCCGGGCGCTCGCTGGCCTTGGCGCACTCGATGACCGGCAGGCTCGACGTCGTCGTCGCCAGGACGGCGCCGGGCCTGGTGATCTCCCCGAGGGCGGCGAACAGCGCCTGCTTGACCGGCAGCGACTCGACGACGGCCTCGATGACCAGGTCGCGGTCGGCGAGGTCGTCCAGCGACGTCGTGCCGCGCACGCGGCCCAGGACCTCGTCGCGGCCGGCCTCGTCGAGCCGTCCGCGGGCCACCTGCTTGTCCAGCGACTTGCGCAGCGCCGCGGTGACCGCCTCGACCTTCTCCGGCGAGCGGGCCTGGAACAGCACGTCGTAGCCGCCCTTGGCGACGACCTCGATGATGCCGGTGGCCATCGTGCCGGAGCCGACGACGCCGACCAGCGAGACCGGGCGGGCGCCGGAGGCGGCACCGCCGGCCGACGGGGTGTGCTCGTCGGCGACGACCTCGGCCGAGCCCTCCTCGGCGTAGGTGTAGAAGCCGCGGCCGGACTTCCGGCCCAGCAGGCCCGCGGTCATCATCTGCTTGATGACCGGGCTGGGCGCGTGCAGCCGGTTGCGCGACTGCTTGTACATCGTGTCGAGGATCTCGTAGGCGGTGTCGATGCCGATGAGGTCCATGAGCGCCAGCGGGCCCATCGGCAGGCCGCAGCCCAGCCGCATGGCCGCGTCGATGTCCTCGCGGCTGGCGTAGCGGTTCTCGAACATCGACACCGCGTGGTTGAGGTAGCCGAACAGCAGCGCGTTGGCGATGAAGCCGGCCTTGTCACCGATCGTCACGTCGACCTTGCCCAGCCGTTCGGCCAGCGCCTCGACGTCGGCGATGACCGAGGGCTCGGTGACGACGGTCCGCACGACCTCGACCAGCTTCATGACCGGCGCCGGGTTGAAGAAGTGCATCCCGATGACCTTGCTCGGCCGGCCGGTGGCCACCGACAGCTCGGTCACCGACAGGCTCGAGGTGTTGGTGGCCAGGATCGTGTCCGGCGGGCAGATCTTGTCCAGCTTCGCGAACAGGTCGGTCTTGAGCTCCATCCGCTCCGGGACGGCCTCGATGACCAGCTCGGCGGCGGCCAGGTCCTCCAGCGAGGTGCTGAACCGGATCCGCCCGAGGATGGCGTCGCGGTCGGCCGACTCCAGCTTGCCGCGCGCCACCGCCTTGTCCGTGGACTGCACCACGTGCCCGCGGCCGCGCTCGAGCGCGTCGTCGCTGATCTCCACGGCGGTCACCGACAGGCCCGCGCGCGCCAGCACCTCGGCGATGCCCGCACCCATGGTGCCCAGCCCCACCACGCCGACCTCGGTCAGTTCTCTGGCCACGCTGCCATCTCCTCCCGTCCGTTGGACCCGCGCAGTCTCCCACCCGGACCGCCCGGTCCTCCCGCCGGTCCCCGGCTCCGCCGGTACGGTCCGGGGGTGGTCGCCGTCCTGGTCACCGGCATGTCCGGGTCCGGCACCTCGACGGCGCTGGCCGAGCTGGCCCGGCGGGGCCACCGGGGGTCGTCGACACCGACCACGGCGGCTACAGCGTCGAGGTGTGGTCCGCCACGGAGTCCCGGCACGAGCAGCTGTGGCGCGAGGACACCGTCGTGCTGCTCGAGCGGCTGGCCACCCGGACGACGAACGGCTTCGGCCGCAGCGGGGCCGAGCGGGAGTGGGTCCTCGCCGACGTCGCGGCGGTGGAGCCGCTGCTGCGCGCCACGGCGGACGTGGAGATCGACCCCCGCGCCCCGGTGGCCGAGGTGGCCGACCGTCTGGTGGAGATCGCTAGAACAGCCGCTGCGTCGGGTCGTCGGTCCCCTTGAGGACGGCGTAGTCGACGGTCACGCAGTCGATCCCGCGGTCGGTGGCCAGCACCCGCGCCTGCGGCTTGATCTCCTGCGCGGCGAACACGCCCTTCACCGGCGCGAGCAGCGGGTCGCGGTTGAGCAGCTCGAGGTAGCGGGTCAGCTGCTCGACGCCGTCGATCTCCCCGCGCCGCTTGATCTCCACCGCCACGGTGCGGCCGTCGGCGTCGCGGCAGAGCAGGTCGACCGGGCCGATCGCCGTCGGGTACTCGCGGCGGACGAGCTGCCACCCCTGCCCGAAGGTCTCCACGTGCAGCGCGAGCAGCCGCTGCAGCTCGGCCTCGACGCCGTCCTTCTGCAGACCGGGGTCGACGCCCAGCTCGTGCGCGGAGTCGTGCTCGACCGACTCGATGGTGATGACCAGCTGCTCACCGGCCTTGTTGGTGACCGTCCAGGTGCCTGCGCCGTCGACCAGCTCGTCCTTCAGGGAGCACGGCGGGCTCATCCAGTTCAGCGGTTTGTACGCCCGGTCGTCGGCGTGCACCGACACCGAGCCGTCGGCCTTGACCAGCAGCAGCCGCGGGGCCATGGGCAGGTGGGCGGTCAACCGACCGATGTAGTCGACCGAGCAACGGGCGATGACCAGGCGCACGGGCGCCGACGGTACCGGTCGGGTCACGACGGGAACCGCCGAGCCCGGTCACGCGTCGCAGGACCGTGACGACGACGTCGACGGTGCGCGCGGCCGCCCTGCTGGGCTGCGCCCTGGTGCTGGCCGCGTGCGCGCAGGAGGGAGCGGACGCGGGCTCGCCGTCGTCCTCGTCCGCTCCGCTGCCCTCCGGCCTCGTGCTGCAGGTCGCCTACACCGGCGGGTTCACCTCCCCGGAGGAGCTGGCCACCCGGCTGCCCCTGGTCAGCGTCTACGGCGACGGGCGGGTGCTGACCCAGGGCCCGCAGATCGAGATCTGGCCGTCGCCGGCGCTGCCCAACGTGCAGGTGCAGCGGGTCGACGAGGCCACCGTGCGTGACCTGGTCGGCCGCGCCGTCGAGGCCGGCGTGGCCGAGGACGGCGACCTCGGCGAGCCGCCGGTGGCCGACGCGCCCACCACCCGCTTCACGCTGACCACCGACGAGGGCACCACGGTCCGCGAGGTGTACGCGCTGGCCGAGACCCCCGACGACACCCTGACCGCGGAGCAGGCCGAGGCGCGGGCGCGGCTGCGCGACCTGCAGGACGAGCTGACCGGCCTGACCGCCGGGCCCGCCGAGCCCTACGTGCCGCAGACGGTGGCCGCGGTCGTCGCGCCCCACCGCGGCGGCGATCCCGAGCTGCCGCAGCCCGACGTCGCCTGGCCCGGGCCGGCGCTGCCGGGCACGCCGATCGGCCCGGGCATCAGCTGCGTGAGCGCCACCGGGCAGCAGGCGGCCGACGTCCTGGCCACGGCCGCCTCGGCCAACGCCCTGACGCCGTGGACCACCCCCGACGGCGCCCGCTGGTCGGTCACGTTCCGGCCGGTCCTCCCCCACGAGTCCGGCTGCGCGGACCTCGGCGGTTAATCGGTCCAGACGGGCGGGCGCTTCTCCAGGAAGGAGCGCATGCCCTCGCGGGCGCCGTCGAGCTGGCTGGCGCCGGCCATCACCTCGACGGCGACGGCGTAGGCGTCGCGCTCGGGCCGGTCGAGCTGGGTGTACATCGTCTGCTTGCCCCACGCCTTGCTGGCCCGCGAGCCGCGCGTGGCACGGGCCATCAGCTCGTCGACGGCTGCGTCGAGCTCGTCGTCGGGCACGACGCGGTTGACCAGCCCCCAGTCCAGCGCGGTCCGCGCGTCGATGACGTCGCCGGTGAGCGCCAGCTCCATGGCGCGCTTGCGGCCGACGTTGCGCGCGATCGCGACCATCGGCGTGTGGCAGAACCAGCCGCCCTTGCCGCCCGGGGCGGCGAACCCGGCCGACTCCGCGGCCACCGCGAGGTCGCAGGAGGCGACCAGCTGGCACCCGGCCGCGGTGGCCAGGGCGTGCACCCGCGCGACGACGACCTGCGGCACCTCCTGCAGCGTCCCCATCAGCTCGGTGCACAGCGCCAGCAGGCTGCGCACGTCGGCGATCGGTGCGTCGAGGACGTCGGCGAAGTCGTGCCCGGCGCTGAACACCGGCCCCTCCGCCCCGAGGACGATGCCGGTCGCGTCGCTCTCCCCCGCCTCGGTGACGGCGGCCAGCAGCTGGCCGAGGTGCTCGCGGGACAGCGCGTTGCGCCGCTGCGGGCGGCACATGGTGATGCGGACGACGTCGCCGTCCCGCTCGACGCGGGGCGCACCCTCTGCGGTCATGTGGCCGACCTCACCACGCCCGGCGGTCCGGCGGCAACGTCGCTGGGACGCTGGGGTGATGGACGTCGAGGAGGTCACCGACACCGCGCCGCGCCCCGCCGGCCGGACGCTGTTCAGCCAGGGCTGGCGCGACGTCGCGTTCGTGCACTGGGCGGCCGACCCCGCCGTCGTCGCGCCGCTGCTGCCGCCGGGCACCCGGCCGGACACGACGCCGGACGGGCGCACCTGGGTGGGCCTGGTGCCCTTCCGCATGCGCCGCATCGGCGTCCTCGGCTCCCCCGGCCTGCCCTGGGTCGGCTCCTTCCTCGAGACCAATGTGCGGCTCTACTCCGTGGACGCCTCCGGCCGCCGCGGCGTCGTCTTCCGGTCCCTGGACGCCGACCGGCTGCTGCCGGTGCTGGTCGCCCGGGCCGCGGGGCTGCCCTACCTGTGGTCGCGGATGCGGTTCGACCGCGACGGCGACCGGCTGACCTACACCTCCCGCCGGCGCTGGCCCGGACCGCGGGGCGCCGGCGGCCGCGTGGAGCTGCGGGTGGGCCCGCCGCTGACCGACCCCGGCCCGGTCGAGCGGTTCCTCACCGGCCGCTGGGGACTGCACCAGACCGCCTTCGGCCGGACCCGCTACTGGCCCAACGAGCACCCGGCCTGGCCGCTGCACTCCGCCGAGCTGCTGACCTGGGACGGCGACCTGCTGGCCGCGGCCGGCCTGCCCGGGATCGGCGGGCCGCCCGACAGCGTGCTGTTCTCCCCCGGCGTCGACGTCCGCTTCGGCCCCCGCCTGTAGCCGTACGGACACGTTCCGGTAGCGCTGGGCAAGTGGGCCGGCAGCGGCGAGGATGTCCCCGTGGCAGCACCACGGTCCGCCGCGACCGCCGTCATGGGAACCCCCGACCGCGCCGACGACTGGGTGCACCGCCTCCTGGACCTCGCGCGCGACCGGCTCGGGATGGACGTGGCGTGGCTGTCGGTGTTCACCGAGGACCGCCAGGAGATCGCCTCGGCCACCGGTGATTTGGACGCCATGGGCGTCTCCGAGGGCATGTCGATGCCGCTGGAGGAGTCGTTCTGCGTGCGGGTGCTGTCCGGGCAGCTGCCGCCGGTGGTCACCGCCGCCGACCGCAACCCGCTCACCCGCGACCTCGCCGTCACCGGGCAGCTGGGGATCGGTTCCTACGTGGGGGCGCCGGTCCGCAGTCCCGACCGGCGCCCGGTCGGGATGCTGTGCTGCATCAGCCGGGACGCCGGCGAGCAGCTCGACGGCTCGTCGGCGCGAACGGTGGAGATGCTCGCCGAGCTGATCGGCGACCGGATGGCCGCCGAGGAGTTCGCCGAGGCCGAGCTGGCCGCCCGCCGGACCCGCGTCCGCCAGGTCCTCGACCGGGGCGCCGTCACCGTGCACGTGCAGCCGGTCGTGGACATGCACACCGGCACGGTGGTCGCCCACGAGGCGCTGTCCCGCTTCCCGGGGCACGACGGGGGACCAGCCGGGCTGTTCGCCGACGCCGCCGCCGTGGGCCTGGGGGTGGAGCTGGAGCTGCTGGCCGTGCGGTCGGCGCTCGCGGCCGCCGCCCGGCTGCCCCAGGGGCTGCGCCTGGCGGTCAACCTGTCCCCCTCCGCGCTGCTGTCCTCCGCGGTGGCCGCCGCGCTCCTCGACGGCGCCCGCTCGACGGCGCTCACCGTGGAGATCACCGAGCACTCGCCCATCGAGGACTACGGCCCGGTCCTCACCGCGCTCGAGCCGCTGCGCGCGGCCGGCATCCGCCTGAGCATCGACGACGCCGGCGCCGGCTACGCCAGCCTCCGGCACATCCTGCGGTTGTGCCCGGACACCATCAAGCTCGACATCGCGCTGGTCAGCGGCGTCGACACCGACCCGGCACGGCAGGCGATGACCGCCGCGATGGTGGCCTTCGCCGCCGAGACCGGCGCCCGGCTGGTGGCCGAGGGCATCGAGACCCCGGCCGAGCGCGACGCCCTCGTCGCCCGGGGCGTCCGCTACGGCCAGGGCCACCTGTTCGGCCGCCCGGCGCCAGTGGGGTGATCATTCCGGTTCCCTGTGGCCCCCTGCCGGGCACCGCCCCGAGCCTGCGAGGGGTGGGGAGCAGGGGGTCCTTCGACTAGGCCGGGGCCGGGACCCGCTCGTCCAGCCCGTTGGCCTCGCGGACGACGTCGACGACCTGGCCCATGATGTCGTTGAGCCCGAAGTCCTTGGGCGTGAACACCCGGGCCACGCCCTGCTCGCGCAGCCGGCGGGCGTCACTGTCGGGGATGATCCCGCCGACGACCACGGGGACGTCGTCCAGGCCGGCCTCGCGCAGGCCCTGCAGCACCGCCGGGACCACCTGCAGGTGCGACCCGGACAGCACCGACAGCCCGACCACGTGCACGTCCTCCTCGACGGCGGCCGACACGATCTGCGCGGGCGTGAGCCGGATGCCCTGGTAGACGACCTCGAAGCCGGCGTCGCGGGCCCGGACGGCGATCTGCTCGGCGCCGTTGGAGTGCCCGTCGAGGCCGGGCTTGCCGACCAGGAACCGCAGCCGGCCGCCGAGCTCCTCGCCCGTGGCGCGCACCCGCTCGCGCACCCGCACCAGCGTCTCGTCGGCCTCGCCGCTGCCGGCGGCCGCGGCGACGCCCGTGGGGGCCCGGTACTCGCCGAACACCTCGCGCAGCACGCCGGCCCACTCCCCCGTCGTGACGCCCGCGCGGGCGCACTGCAGGGTGGCCTCCATCAGGTTGACGTCGCTGCCGGCGGCCTCGCGCAGCGCGGCCAGCGCCCGCTCGACCGGCTCCGGGTCGCGGGCGGCCCGCCACTCCTGCACGGCCCGCTGGGCGGCGGCCTCGACGGCGGGGTCGACCACCATGATCGCGGTGTCGAGGTCGGCGGTGAGCGGGTTGGGCTCGGTGGTGTCGAACCGGTTCACGCCGACGACGACGTCGTCACCGCTCTCCATCCGGCGGCGCCGCTCGGCGAGCGAGCCGACGAGCTGGCCCTTCATGTACCCGGACTCGACGGCGGCCACGGCCCCGCCCATCTCCTGCACGCGGGCGATCTCGGCGCGGGCGCCCTCGACGAGCTCGGCGACCTTCTTCTCCACCACGACCGACCCGGTGAACAGGTCGTCGTACTCGAGCAGGTCGGTCTCGTAGGCCAGCACCTGCTGCAGCCGCAGCGACCACTGCTGGTCCCACGGCCGGGGCAGGCCCAGCGCCTCGTTCCAGGCCGGCAGCTGCACCGCGCGGGCGCGGGCGTCCTTGGACAGCGTGACCGCGAGCATCTCCAGCACGATGCGCTGGACGTTGTTCTCCGGCTGCGCCTCGGTCAGGCCGAGGGAGTTGACCTGGACGCCGTAGCGGAACCTCCGGTGCTTGGGGTCCTGCACGCCGTAGCGCTCCTGCGTCAGCTCGTCCCAGAGCTGGGTGAAGGCGCGCATCTTGCACATCTCCTCGACGAAGCGGACGCCCGCGTTGACGAAGAAGGAGATGCGGGCGACGACCTCGCCGAAGCGCTCCTGCGGCACCTGGCCGGAGTCGCGCACCGAGTCCAGGACGGCGATCGCGGTGCTCATCGCGTAGGCGATCTCCTGCACCGGCGTCGCCCCGGCCTCCTGCAGGTGGTAGCTGCAGATGTTGATCGGGTTCCACTTCGGCATCGCCGTGACGGTGTAGGCGACCATGTCGGTGATCAGCCGCATCGAGGGCCCCGGCGGGAAGACGTAGGTCCCCCGCGACAGGTACTCCTTGATGATGTCGTTCTGCGTCGTGCCGGCGAGCGTGGAGACGTCGTGCCCGTGCTCCTCGGCGACCGCCTGGTAGAGCGCGAGCAGCCACATCGCGGTGGCGTTGATCGTCATCGACGTGTTCATCTCGTCGAGCGGGATGCCGTCGAAGAGCGCCCGCATGTCGCCGATGTGCGTGACGGGGACGCCGACCTTGCCCACCTCACCGACGGCGAGCTCGTCGTCGGGGTCGTAGCCGGTCTGCGTCGGCAGGTCGAAGGCCACCGACAGGCCGGTCTGCCCCTTCGCCAGGTTCCGGCGGTAGAGCGCGTTGGACTCGGCCGGCGAGGAGTGCCCCGCGTAGGTGCGCATCACCCAGGGGCGGTCGCGGTCCTTCGGCGATGAAGGGAACGGCATGCCAGCGGAGTGTAGGGGCGCTACTGGCGAGTAGGAGCACCGGTCCGGGAGCCCCGGCGGTGGCACACTCGATCGTGTGCGACCGGGTCGGACGGCCCGTCCGCCGCTCGTCGAGGGAGGCCGGGATGCTGCAGCCGGGCAGTCTGAGCTACATCGTCGGGCCGGTCGTCGCGATCGTCGTCATGGTCCTGCTCGTGCTGTTCATGCGGTGGGCCTTCGGGGGCAATTCGACCGGCGGCATGCGCCGTGGCCGCCCGATGCCGTCCGACGACGGCCTGCTCACCCGCGTGGCCACGCTGTCGCGGCGGGAGTCGGCCCTGGCGCTGCGCGCAGTCCTCTCCGACGCCGGGATCCGCTCGACGATCCGCTTCCCCGAGGCCCACCGCGCCGACGTCCTGGTCTTTCCGGAGGACGCCGCCCGAGCCCGGGAGCTGGCCGCCTCGTTCCCCGCTGCCTAGTCGGGGCGCTCGATCCGCTTGATGTCGGCGCCGAGGCCGCGCAGCAGGTCGACGAAGTCGGGGTAGCCGCGGTCGACGTGGTGCACGTCCTGCACCTCGGTCACGCCGTCGGTGAGCAGCCCGGCGAGCACCAGCCCGGCGCCGGCGCGGATGTCGGTGGCCAGCACCGGGGCCGACGACAGCCGCTCGCGGCCGCGGACGACGGCGTGGTGGCCGTCGATGCGCACGTCGGCACCGAGCCGGACCAGCTCGTTGACGAACATGAACCGGCCCTCGAAGACGTTCTCGGTGATCAGCGCCGTGCCGGTCGACACCGCGGCCAGCGCGACCGCCATCGGCTGCAGGTCGGTGGGGAACCCCGGGAAGGGCAGCGTGACGACGTCGACCCCGCGCGGGCGCTCGTCCATCGCGACCCGGATGCCGTCCTCGACCACCTCGACGGTGGCGCCGGCGCTCACCAGCTTGTCCAGCGGGACGGCGAGGTGCTCGGGCACGGCCCGCTCGACGACGACGTCGCCGCGGGTCATGACCGCCCCGATCGCCCAGGTCCCGGCCACGATCCGGTCGGGCACCGTCGCGCAGGCGACCGGGGCGAGGGAGTCGACGCCCTCGATGCTGAGCGTGGAGGTGCCGGCGCCGTCGATGCGGGCGCCCATCGCGGTGAGCATCGAGCAGATGTCGACGATCTCCGGCTCGCGGGCGGCGTTGTCGATGACCGTCGAGCCCTCGGCGAGGACGGCGGCCATGAGCAGGTTCTCGGTGGCGCCGACCGACGGGAAGTCCAGCCAGATCGACGTCCCCTTGAGCTTCGGGGCACTCGCGACGAGGAAGCCGTGCTCGCTGTGGATCGAGGCGCCGAGCCGCTCGAGGCCGGAGATGTGCATGTCCAGCCCGCGCGAGCCGATGGCGTCGCCGCCGGGCAGGGCGACCCGGGCGCTGCCGCGCCGGGCGACCAGGGGGCCGAGCACGCTGATGGAGGCGCGCATCTTGCGCACGAGGTCGTAGTCGGTCTCGGTGTCGGGGTCCTCCGGCACGTCGACGACGACCCGTCCCCCGCCGCCGGGCCTGCCCGAGCGCTCGTAGGTGACGCCGCAGCCCAGGCGGCGCAGCACCTCGCTCATGATCGCGACGTCGAGGATGTCGGGGACCTCGTCGATCGTCGTCCGCCCGGCGGCCAGCAGCGCGGCGGCCATGAGCTTGAGCGCGCTGTTCTTCGCCCCCGTGACCCGCACCCGTCCGGTCAGGGCCGTGCCGCCGGTCACCTCGAAGCACTGCACCGGGCCACCCTACGGCGGCCACGCGGACGGCTCCCGGCAGCGTCCTAGGCTGCGGTCATGACGGTCCGGCTCACCCGCATCTACACGAAGACCGGTGACGCCGGGCAGACGCACCTCGGCGACATGAGCCGGGTGTCCAAGACCGCCCCGCGGCTGATCGCCTACGCCGACGTCGACGAGGCCAACAGCGTGCTCGGCCTGGCGCTGGCGCTCGGGTCGCCGTCGCCCGGGATGGTCGAGCTCGTCCGCAGCGTGCAGAACGACCTCTTCGACGTCGGCGCCGACCTGTCCACCCCCGTGCTGCCCGACCCCGCGCACCCGCCGCTGCGGGTGACCGCGGCCTACACCGAGCGGCTCGAGGCGGCCTGCGACGAGCACAACGAGGCCCTGCCGAAGCTGACCAGCTTCGTGCTGCCCGGCGGGACGGCGCTGGCCGCGCTGCTGCACCAGGCGCGGGTGGTCGTCCGACGGGCCGAGCGCAGCGTGTGGGCGCTGCTCGAGGCCGACGGCGAGCGCACCAACCCCGAGACCGCGCGCTACCTCAACCGGCTGTCGGACCTGCTGTTCATCCTCGCCCGCGAGGCCAACCCGGACGGCGACGTGCTCTGGGAGCCCGGGGCGCACAGCGGCGTGCACGCCCAGCGGGCCGCGCGCACCTGACCCTCAGTGGACGGGTGGGGCGGACTCCACCCAAGACAGGAAGCCGGTCACCGTCGAGCGGTCCATGGCCAGCTCGGTGGGCCCGCGGTTGGTGTCGCAGCGCAGGACGACGGCGTCGTCGGGCAGCGCGACGTCCTCGCGGCCCGGTCCCCGCCGGCTCGCGACGTGCACCTCGGTACGGCACAGCCGCTGCTGCGGGCGCACCGACAGGGACACCGCGCGGTACCACAGCAGCGCGTCCCCGCCGTACCAGGCGACGCCCACCGACCACCGGGAGCTCCCGGCCGGACGCAGCCACATGGTCACCGCGCCGAGCCCGGACAGGAGGAACCGGCGGCGGATCAGGAAGGCGACCACCAGGACGACGACCAGCACCCCGGCGAGGACGAGGAGGGCGGTGGTCACCGGGTCGTCGGGCGGTCGCGGTCCGGTCGGGTCAGTCGGCCTGTCCGGCGGCGCGCAGCCGGGACTGCGCGCGGCGGGCGGCGGCGAGGGCGTCGGGGTCGTCCCCGGCCTGCTCGGCGCGGCGCAGCGCCTCGCGGGCGCGCTCGACGTCGATCTCGGAGGCGATCTCGGCCGTCTCGGCGAGGATGGACACCCCCTGCGGCGTCACCGACAGGAAGCCCCCGTGGGCGGCGGCGACGACGTCCTCGCCCTCGGTCGTGCGGATGGTGACGACACCGCCGGGCGCGAGCTCGCCGAGCAGCGGCGCGTGGCTGGGCAGGACGCCGATCTCGCCCTCGGTCGTGCGGGCGATGACCATGCTGGCCTCACCGGACCAGATGGTCCGCTCAACGGCCACCAACTCGACCTGCAGGGTCGCCACGACACTCCTCCGGATCCACCGACGAGCGGTGCTGGGACGCCGGCCGGGCGGGCACGGCGACGGTCGTCCCCACTCTAGCCGCGCGTCCGGGCGTGTCCGGCGCGGGTGGCCCGGCGCTCACCCGGCCGGGCGGCGGTCCTCAGGCGGCGCGGCGGTAGAGCAGCGTCCAGCGCCCGACGCGCACCCACGGGTGGCGGACGGTGGACGCCGGCGCCCAGTCCTCGGTGTCGTAGGAGATGTCCTGGACGGAGGACACCACGGCCGACGGCGGCCAGGTCCAGCCGGGGTCGGCGGTACCCGGCGGCAGGCGGGTCACCGTGCCGTCGGTGCTGGTCGCATCCAGCCAGTCCATCGTCGTCTCCTGCGCTGCACGTCCGGTCCCTCCGGGCGCCATCTGCACGATCGGCAGTGAGGCTCCCGCTCTTGAGGGCGCGTCGGGAAGGGAACTGCCCACGCAGAGGGCCAGGTCAACCCCTCCGGGTGTCATCCCCGGCCCCGTCCCGACCCTGCGTCACCGTCCGCGCACGCAGGCGCAGCCCGCAATGCACGACGGTCGGGCACCCCCCGGAGGGGCACCCGGCCGTCCTCGCGGCGCTGACCTCAGCCGATGCGCTCCCAGGAGCCGCACCGCTCGGAGGAGAAGGCGACGTCCCCGGCGCGGATGGTGACCGTGGCGTCCCCGGCACCGATGCCGTTGGCGATGATCTCGTCGAAGTCACCGGACAGCCCCGACCGGCGCTCCCAGTAGCAGTCCTCCGGGTCGGTGGCGCGGTAGGTGCCCGGAGCCACCTCCGTGCCGACGAGGTGCACGCCACTGCCGGCGATCCGACCGTCGGCGGCCTGCTGCTCCAGGACGGTGACGGCGGCCTCGCGGGTGGCCAGGTCGGCCTCCCGCCCGTCCAGGCCGGCCGAGCGCGCGTCGAGTTCGGCCTGCCGCGCCGCGTACTCCGCGGCCGCAGCCGACTCGGCCTCCGCGCGGGCGCCGGCGACGTCGGCCTCCGCCTGCTCGCGGGTGTCGGCGACCTCGGTCTCGAGCGCGTCCACCTGTCCCTGCAGATCGTCGATCTGGCCGCTCAGGGCGTCGACGCGGACCTGGTCGTCGGCCGCGTCGGCTCCGATCCACCCGCCCACGGCCGCACCGACGAGCAGTGCCGCGGCACCGGCGGCGACCGGCGCCACCCATCGGCGCGGCCGCCGCGACGACGGTGGCACCTCCTCCGTCGACAGCAGCCCGGGCACCGCCGGTCCCACCCCGGGCAGGCGCTCGAGCACCGTCGTGCTCCCCGTGGCCCCGGCTCCACCGTCGGACTCCGGCCCGCCGACCGCCGGCGTCGCGTCGTCCTCGCGGACGACCTCCTGCTCGTGCACTGACACGCTCCCCCGCTCCCGGCTCCTGCGACCGGCCGGGGCATCGTGCCAGCCGCGGACGACGATCCCCGGGACGCACGACGGCCGGGCACCCCCGGAGGGGCACCCGGCCGTCGTGGCGGTCCGGTGGGGCTCAGCCGCGCTTGAGCTTCTCCGCGTTGCGCTCGAGGTCCTCGAGGCCACCGCACATGAAGAAGGCCTGCTCCGGCACGTGGTCGTAGCGACCCTCGGTGAGCGCCTTGAACGCCTCGAGGGTCTCCGACAGCGGCACGTAGGAGCCGGGCTGACCGGTGAAGGCCTCGGCCACGAACATGTTCTGCGAGAGGAAGCGCTCGATCCGCCGCGCGCGCTGCACGGTGACCTTGTCCTCCTCGGAGAGCTCGTCGATGCCGAGGATCGCGATGATGTCCTGCAGCTCCTGGTAGCGCTGGAGGATCTGCTTGACCGTCTGCGCGACCTGGTAGTGCTCCTGCCCGACGTACTGCGGGTCGAGGATCCGGCTGGTGGAGTCCAGCGGGTCGACGGCCGGGTAGATGCCCTTCTCCGAGATCGGCCGCGAGAGCACGGTCGTCGCGTCGAGGTGGGCGAAGGTGGTGTGCGGCGCCGGGTCGGTGATGTCGTCGGCGGGCACGTAGATCGCCTGCAGCGAGGTGATCGAGTGACCGCGCGTCGAGGTGATCCGCTCCTGCAGCTCGCCCATCTCGTCGGCGAGGGTCGGCTGGTAACCCACGGCGGAGGGCATGCGGCCCAGCAGCGTGGAGACCTCGGACCCAGCCTGGGTGAACCGGAAGATGTTGTCGATGAAGAGCAGCACGTCCTGGTTCTGCTCGTCGCGGAAGTACTCCGCCATCGTCAGCGCCGAGAGCGCGACCCGCAGCCGGGTGCCCGGCGGCTCGTCCATCTGACCGAAGACCAGCGCGGTCGAGTCGATGACGCCGGACTCGGTCATCTCGGTGATGAGGTCGTTGCCCTCACGGGTGCGCTCGCCGACGCCGGCGAACACCGACACGCCACCGAACTCCTGGGCGACGCGGCGGATCATCTCCTGGATGAGCACCGTCTTGCCCACGCCGGCCCCGCCGAACAGGCCGATCTTCCCGCCGGCCACGTAGGGGGTCAGCAGGTCGATGACCTTGATGCCGGTCTCGAGCAGCTCGGTGCGGCCCTCGAGCTGGTCGAAGCGCGGCGCGTGCCGGTGGATCGACCAGCGCGGCAGGTCGCGGCCGTAGCCAGGGGTGTCGAGGCACTCGCCGAGCGCGTTGAACACGTGGCCGGTGACGCCCGGGCCCACCGGGACGTTGATCGGCGTACCCAGGTCGGTGACCTCGGCGCCGCGGACCAGGCCGTCGGTCGGTGCCATGGAGATGGTGCGGACCACGTTGTCGCCCAGGTGCTGGGCGACCTCGAGGGTCAGCGTCTTGCCCAGGTCGGCGAGGGTCACGTCGACGTGCAGGGCGTTGAACAGGTCGGGCATCGCGTCGCGCGGGAACTCGACGTCGACGACCGGCCCGGTGACCCGGACGACGCGGCCGGTCGTCTGGGTGGTCGGACGGTCCTCGGTGACGGTCATGGGTGCTCCTGGGCTCAGGTGGATCTCAGGTCCAGTGTCCCCGCCGGGCAGGCGGGGTGGAGGGGTCAGTCGTCGGCGCCGGCGGACACCAGCGCGTCGGCGCCGCCGACGATCTCGCTGATCTCCTGGGTGATCTCCGCCTGCCGGGCCTGGTTGGCCTGGCGGGACAGGTTCTTCGCCAGTTCCTCGGCGTTGTCCGACGCCGACTTCATCGCCCGCCGGCGCGAGGCCGACTCGGAGGCCGCGGCCTCGAGCAGCGCCGCGTAGATGCGGGTGGTGACGTACTTCGGCAGCAGTGCGTCGAGCAGGGCCTCGGGCGAGGGCTCGAACTCGTAGGAGGTGGGGACGCCGGAGTCACCGGTGCCCGTCTCCTCGCCCTCCTCGGCGCGGTCCTCGAGCTCGCTGGTGTCCATCGGCGCCAGCCGGCGGGCGGTGGGCACCTGGGCCAGCAGCGACTTGAACTCGGTGTAGACGATGTGCACCTCGTCCACGGCGCCACTGCGGTCGGCGTCCTCACCCGGGGTGAAGACGTCGATCAGCGCCCGGCCGACCTCCTGCGCGTCGGAGTAGGCCGGCTGCTCGGAGAACCCGGTGAAGGTCTGCTCCACGGCGCGGTCGCGGAAGGAGTAGTACGTCTCCCCCTTGCGCCCGACGACGTAGAGCACCGGCTCCTTGCCCTGCTGCCGCAGCGTGCCGAGCAGCTCCTCGGTCCGCCGCAGGACGTTGACGTTGTACGAGCCGGCGAAGCCGCGGTCGGAGGTGACCACGAGCACCGCCGCCCGGCCCGTCTCGGTCCGCTCGTTGAGCAGCGGGTGCTCCAGGGACGCCGACGCCGCGAGCGCGGAGAGCACGCGGGTGATCTCGCGGGCGTAGGGCTTGGAGGCCTCCACCCGCGCCTGGGCACGCACGATGCGGGCGCCGGCGATCAGCTCCTGGGCCGAGAAGATCTTCTTCGTCGACTGCGTGGAGCGGATGCGGCGCCGCAGCGCGCGGAGGGAACCGGCCACGTCAGGCGCTCTTCGCCGTCGAGACGCCCTGGGCGGTGGCGCCCGCCTCGTCGTCGTCGTCGGTCAGCGAGCTGCCGTCCGACGTCGTGAACTGGCGGTAGAAGCCCTCGACGGCGCGCCCGAGGCTGCTGACGGCGTCGTCGCCGAGGGTCCGCGAGGTGCGGATCTCGTCGTAGACGCCGGGCTCGGCCCGCGCGATGTGGTCGAGGAACTCCGACTCGAAGCGCCGCACGTCGCCGACCGGGACGCGGTCGAGCTTGCCGGTGGTGCCCAGCCACAGCGAGACGACCTCGCGCTCGACCGGGTAGGGCTGGTACTGGCCCTGCTTGAGCAGCTCCACCAGCCGCTGGCCGCGGTCGAGGGTCGCGCGGCTGGAGGCGTCGAGGTCCGACGAGAAGGAGGCGAAGGCCTCGAGCTCGCGGTACTGCGCCAGGTCCAGCCGCAGCCGGCCGGCCACCGACTTCATGGCCTTGATCTGTGCGGAGCCGCCGACGCGGGACACCGAGATGCCGACGTTGATGGCGGGGCGGACACCGGAGTTGAACAGACCGGTCTCGAGGAAGATCTGCCCGTCGGTGATCGAGATGACGTTCGTCGGGATGTAGGCCGACACGTCGTTGCCCTTGGTCTCGATGAGCGGGAGACCCGTCATCGAGCCGGCGCCCAGGTCGTCGGAGAGCTTGGCGCAGCGCTCCAGCAGGCGGGAGTGGAGGTAGAACACGTCGCCGGGGTAGGCCTCGCGGCCCGGCGGGCGGCGCAGCAGCAGCGAGACGGCGCGGTAGGCCTCGGCCTGCTTGGACAGGTCGTCGAACACGATGAGGACGTGCTTGCCCTCGTACATCCAGTGCTGGCCGATGGCCGAGCCGGTGTAGGGGGCGATGTACTTGAAGCCGGCCGACTCCGACGCCGGGGCGGCGACGATCGTCGTGTACTCCATCGCGCCGGCCTCCTCGAGGGAGGCGCGGATCGCCGCGATCGTCGAGCCCTTCTGGCCGACGGCGACGTAGATGCAGCGCACCTGCTGGGCCGGGTCACCGGTCTCCCAGGCCTGCTTCTGGTTGATGATCGTGTCGGTGACGATCGCGGTCTTGCCGGTCTGCCGGTCACCGATGACCAGCTGGCGCTGGCCGCGGCCGATCGGCGTCATGGCGTCGATGGCCTTGATGCCGGTCTGCAGCGGCTCGTGCACCGACTGGCGCTGCACCACGGTGGGCGCCTGCAGCTCGAGGGCGCGACGGCCGGTGGTGGCGATCTCGCCGGCACCGTCGATCGGGTTGCCCAGCGGGTCGACGACGCGGCCGAGGTAGCCGTCACCGACCGGCACCGACAGGACCTCGCCGGTGCGGCGGACCTGCTGGCCCTCCTCGATGCCGGCGAAGTCACCGAGGATGACGACACCGACCTCGCGGACGTCGAGGTTCAGGGCCAGGCCGCGGACGCCGCTCTCGAACTCGAGCAGCTCGTTGGTCATGACCGAGGGCAGGCCCTCGACCCGGGCGATGCCGTCGCCGGCCTCGGTGACGATCCCGACCTCTTCCCGGGAGACGTCCGGGGAGTACTCGGTGACGTAGTTCTGGATGGCACTGCGGATCTCGTCTGCGGAGATCGTCAGCTCGGCCATGGCGCGCGTCCTCTTCCCTGCTGGGTCGTGAGTCTGTGGTTCTGGGGTGGTCGCGTCAGCCGGCGAGCCGGCGGCTCGCGACCTCGAGCCGGTTGGCGATGCTGCCGTCGATGACCTCGTCGCCGACGCGCACGACGAGCCCGCCGAGGACCCCGGGGTCGACGGTCACCTGCAGACCGATCGTCCGTCCGTAGATCCGGCCGAGCACGTCGCGCAGCCGCTGCTCCTGCGCCGCGGTCAGCGCGACCGCCGTCGTCACGTGGGCGACCGACCGGCCACGCCGGGCGGAGGCCGCCTCGGACAGCCGCTCGACACGGACCTCCGCGTTACCGACGTGCCGGGCGGTCAGCGAGTTCCGCACCAGCTGCTCGGTGACCGGGCTGACCCGCCCCGACAGCAGCCGGTCGAGCAGCGCCGCCCGGCCCTCGGCCGGGGCCGCGTCGTCGGACAGGATCCGGGACAGCTGCGGGTCGCCGCCGACGATCCGGCCGAAGCGGAACAGCTCGTCCTCGACGCCCTCGAGCTCGCCGCGTGCCTCCGCGGCGTCCAGGGACGTGTCGGTGGCGAGCGTCTCGACCGCCTCGACCAGGTCGAGCGGCCGCGACCAGCGCTGCCGGGCGACGGTCTCGACGAGGTCGACGGCGGCGGCGGAGACGCGGCTGCCGAGGATGCGGCGGGCGAGGCCGGCCCGGTCGGCGGGCTTACCCGCCGGGTCCGACAGCGCCCGGCGCAGCGAGATCTGCCCGTCGAGCAGCCGCGCGACGGCGAACAGCTCGTCGGCCAGCGCCAGCAGCCCCGGACCCGCGGCGCCGCTGGTGGTCTCCGCCAGGCGCTCGCGGCTGGCCACGAGCGCCGCCCGGCTGGAGGCGTCCATCAGCGGTCGCCGCCGGGGACGAACACCGTGCTGCCGGTGCGGCCGTCGGAGGCACCGCCCCCGGACATGCCGTCGAGCTGGTCGAGGAACCGGTCGACGGTGCCGCGACGGCGGGACTCGTCCTCGAGGGACTCCCCCACCACCCGGCCGGCGAGGTCGACGGCGAGTGCGCCGATCTGGCCGCGCAGCTCGTTGATGACCGACTGCCGGTTGGCCGCCAGCTGCTCCTCGCCGCGGGCGACGATGCGAGCCGACTCCTCCTGCGCCTGGGTCCGCAGCTCCTCGAGGATCTGCTGCCCCTCGGCACGGGCCTGGTCCCGGATCTGCGCCGCCTCGGTGCGGGCCTCGGCCAGCTGGGCGCGGTACTGCTCCAGCGCCGCCTTGGCCTCGGCCTGCATGGCCTCCGCCCGCTCGATCCCGCCCTCGATGGCCTCGCGGCGGGCCCGGAAGACCTGCTCGAAGCGCGGCGCGATGAACCGGAAGAAGACCACCATGACGATCGCGAACGCGATGAAGCCGATGATGATCTCACCGAGCGGCGGGAGGAGCGGGTTGGCGCTCTCCGCTGCGAGGATGCTCATGCTCTCAGTGTCCCTGTCTCAGTCGGGAACCCGCGGCCGGAGGCCCGGATCAGGTGCCGAAGACGAAGGGGACGACGAAGCCGATCAGCGCCAGCGCCTCGGAGAGGGCGAACCCGAGGAAGGCGTAGGTCCGGGTCAGGCCGGCCGACTCGGGCTGGCGCGCGGTGGCCTGGATGTAGGCCGCCCACACGATGCCGACGCCGATGCCCGGGCCGATGGCGGCCAGGCCGTAGCCCACGGAGCCGATGCTGCCGGTGAGCTCAGCGAGAAGATCCATGACGGGGTGTTCCTCCTGTGTCGTCGCCCGGTGTCCTCCGGGCGGCTTGCGGGGGTCTTGGGGTGGTGCGATCCGGGTGCTGCGCGGTCAGGCCGTCAGTGCTCGGCCTCGATCGAGCCGTTGAGGTAGGTCCCCATCAGTACGGTGAAGACGTAGGCCTGCAGGAAGATGACCAGCAGCTCGAAGAAGGTCATGACGATGGCCATGAGCGCCGAGATGGGCCCGAAGACGATCGAGAAGTTGTCCCGGCTGAAGAGGTAGACCGCGCCGAGGGAGAAGACCACCAGCAGCATGTGGCCGGCGAACATGTTGGCGAAGAGTCGGACGGCCAGGGTGAACGGCCGGACGATGAAGTTCTGCAGGATCTCGATGGGCGTGACGAGGATGTACATCGGCTTGGGCACGCCGGGCAGGAACAGGATGTCCTTGAAGTAGCGGCCGGCGCCCTGCTCGCGGATGCCGATGTAGATGTAGAGCACCCAGCAGATCGCTGCGAGGACCAGCGGGAACGCGAACTTCGACATGGGCGAGATCTGCGCCAGCGGCAGGATCGACATGAAGTTGTTCGCGAGGATGAAGAAGAACAGCGACGCGAGGAACGGCGCGAAGGGCAGGCCCCTCGGGCCGACGACGTCGCGGGCGATGCCGTCGCGGACGAGGGAGTAGCCGCTCTCGCCGACGAACTGCAGCTTGCCCGGGACGATCTGCGGCTTGCGGACCGTCATGACCATGAAGACCAGCATCGCGAGCGTGGCGAACCACAGGCCCAGCGTGATGCGGGTGATGGCGAAGTCGACGCCCAGCAGGGAGAACTCGGCGATCGGCTCGGGGTAGAACTCGCTCAGGCCGGGGGCCTGGAAGCCGTCTCCGGCGCCACCACCCTCGGCGGCGAGCACGTCCACGAGCGCGAGGGCGCTGGAGGTCACCGTTGTCCCTTCTGCGTCCTGGGCCGGCTCCGTCGTCCGCCCGGGGTCTTGCCGTTGTCCTGTGCCCCCGGTGCTGGGGGCAGACCGCCGTACCGCTTGACGACCAGGTAGATCGCCACCGAGATGCCCAGGAGGATCCCGACCGGCAGGAACACCCGCGTGTCCAGCCACCGGTCCAGCAACCACCCGGCTCCGCCCCACACGGCCATCCCGGAGATCATCGTGCCGATGACCGCGTAGCCGGTCTCGGCACCACTGCCCTGAGGGGCTGCCCGCGCAGGTCGGGGCCGGGGCTCCCCACGGATGGGGTCGTCCTCGGCCATCGCGGCGACACTATCAGCCGCGTGTCGCGGTCCCGCCCGGTGCCGGGGGGACCGTCGCCTGACCGGGTGGTGAGGGCGGGGTCACGTAGTAGATCGGGCGGGTCCACACCCACCGCAGCTGGACGCCGCTCCACAGCAGGGCGCCGACGATCACCGACCAGGCGAGGGTCAGCCGGTCGAGCCAGGCGTCCTCCGGCAGGGCGTTGAGGATGCCGAAGAGCACGACGGCCTTGACGAAGAAGGTGCCCAGAGCCGCAGGCAGGGTGAAGGTGTCGTTGATCCGCCCCGCCCAGGCGATGACCACGCCGGAGACGACGAAGAACGCCGTCACCACCAGAGCGCCGACCAGGACGCCCACGGCGTCGGCCCAGCCGGCCACCAGCCCGGCGACGAGAGCGGCGACGACGGCCACGGTGCCGGTGACCAGCGCGCCGACCCTGAGGAAGGACAGGTCCCAGGGGACCTGCGTCCCCGGCTGCGGGGCGCTCACTGCAGCCCCCGGCCGACGCCGGCCGCGCGCGGGGTGGCCGTTCCGGACGCCGGCGCCGACGGCACGGGGGCGCTCGCCGGCACGGTGGCCGCCGTCGCCCCCGCGGGGCGGCCGGTCGAGCGGTGGGCCCGGGCGGTCGGGTGGGCGGCGCGGCTGCGCCGGCGCTGCGCGGCGATCTCGGCCGCGCGGGCCTCACGGGCGGCACGACGGGCGTGCGGCCCCAGGACGACGACGACACCCACGACGAGCAGCACCCCGATCACGACGAGCAGCTCGACCGTCCCGCCGGTGACCGAGAGGGCCACCGCACCGAAGGACAGGAGAGCCGCCCAGAAGTACATGGTCAGCACCGCCCGGCGGTGCGAGTGCCCGATGGACAGCAGCCGGTGGTGCAGGTGCATCTTGTCCGGTGAGAACGGCGACTGCCCACGGCGGGTCCGCCGGATCACCGCCAGGAGCAGGTCGACGAACGGGATGAAGAGCACCGCGATCGGCACCAGCAGCGGCAGTGCGAGGGGCAGCAGGCTGGCGGCGGAGTCGAAGGACTGGGCGTCGACACGGCCGGTGGCGCTCACCGCGGCGGCCGACAGCATGAGGCCCACGAGCATCGACCCCGAGTCACCCATGAAGATCCGCGCCGGGCTGAAGTTGTGCGGCAGGAAGCCGAGGCAGGCCCCGGCGAGCACGGCGGTGATCAGGGCCGGGGCGCTGGCCACCTCGTCGTAGCCGACGCGACTGAGGTTGTAGCTGTAGGCGAAGAAGGCCAGTGCGGCGATGGCCGAGACGCCCGCGGCCAGGCCGTCGAGGCCGTCGATGAAGTTGAGCGCGTTGACCACCAGCACGGTCAGCAGGATGGTCAGCGGCACGCCGACGTCCGGGCCGAAGGAGATGGTCCCGATGTCGGCGAAGGGCAGGAAGAGGAACGCCAACTGGACGCCGAGCAGCACCATGACGCCGGCCGCGGCGATCTGGCCGGTGAGCTTGGTGAGCGCGTCGAGGCCGAACTTGTCGTCGAGGACGCCGAGCAGGCAGATCAGGCCGCCGGCGACCAGCACCGCGGCGGTCTGCGAGTCGTCGAAGGTGCGCTGCAGCGCCGGCAGGCGGGTGGCCACCATCACGGCCGCCGCCACCCCGAGGTACATCGCCACGCCCCCACCGCGAGGTGTGGGGATGACGTGCACGTCGCGCTCGCGGGGCGCGGCCATCATGCGCAGCCGCACCGCCGCGATCCGCACGACCGGGGTGGCCAGGAAGGTGACCAGGGCCGCGGTGAGCAGGACGACGGCGTACTCGCGCACGGCTCAGCCCTGGTGGGGACCGCGCCGGGTGCCGGCCGGGCGCGCGGCAGGCGTGCTCATCGCGGTGCTCCCGGGAGGCGAGACGACAGGGCGGACGGGGCTGGCGGTACCCCCCACGGTATCCCGCAGTCCCCCGGGGCAGCGGGACCTGGACGGCTCCCCTAGTCGGTCGTCTCGGGGACGACCTCGCGCAGCCGCTCCACGGGGACGGCGCCCACGCGCAGCACCCGGGGCACCGGGCCGGTGCAGTCGACGATCGTGCTGGCCGCCGATCCGGCCCGCGCGCCGCCGTCGAGGACCACCGCGGCGTGCTCGCCGAGCTGCGCGCTCGCCTCCTCCGCGCTGGTGGCGGCGGGCCGCCCGGAGCGGTTTGCGCTGCTGACCGCCAGCGGGCCGGTGCGGCGCAGCAGGGCCCGGGCGACGTCGTCGTCGGGGAGGCGGACGGCGACGGTCCCCTCGGCGTCGCCGAGGTCCCAGGCCAGCGACGGCGCGTGCTCGATGACGAGGGTGAGGCCGCCGGGCCAGAAGGCCTCGGCCAGCCGCTGCGCCACCCGCGGCACGCTCATCGTCAGGCCGGCCAGCGTGGAGGCCTCGCCGACGAGCACGGGCACCGGCATCGCGCGGCCGCGGTTCTTCGCCGCCAGCAGCCCGGCGACGGCCGCGGGCGAGAAGGCGTCGGCGGCCACGCCGTAGACGGTGTCGGTGGGGAGGAGCACGAGCTCGCCGCGGGAGATCGCCGCGGCGGCGGCGGCGAGACCCGCCGCCAGCTGCTCGGGGTCGGTGCAGTCGTAGAGGTCGGCCACGGCCGGTCAGTCTCGCGCGCTCCGGCGGGCGGTCGTGAAGCGGGGGCGCCCGACGAGGTCCGGGTGGTCGGCGACGTCGGTGAAGTCCCCGGTGCCGCGCACCAGTGCGGGCAGCGCGCTGCCCTGCTGGTCGGCGTGCTCGATGCCGAGCGCACCGCCGGGGCGCAGCAGCCGGGCCGCCGTCGTCAGCAGCCCGCGGACGACGTCGAGGCCGTCGGGACCGCCCCAGAGCGCGAGCGGCGGGTCGTGGTCGGCGACCTCGCGCGGCACCCGGGCGCCGTCGGGGACGTAGGGCGGGTTGGAGACGACGAGGTCGACGGTGCCGTCGAGGTCGCGCAGCAGCGCGGGGTCGGTCATGTCGCCGGTCAGCACCGTCACCGCGCGGTCGCCGGCGGCCGCGCGGAGGGCGGCGTTGTGCCGCGTCCACTCGACGGCCTGCGGGTCGCGCTCGACGGCGGTGACCCGGGCGCCGGGGTGCTCGTGCGCCAGGGACAACGCGATCGCGCCCGACCCGGCACCCAGGTCGACGACGACCGGCTCGTCGACGCCGGTCAGCTGCGCCAGCGCCCACTCGACGAGCTGCTCGGTCTCCGGCCGGGGCACGAACACGCCCGGGCCGACCGCCAGCTCGAGGTGGCGGAACGGCGCCCGGCCGGTGAGGTGCTGCAGCGGGACCCGCTCGGCGCGCTGGTCGAGCAGCGCGGCGAAGCGGTCCGCGGCCGCGTCGTCGACGTCGTCGCGGGTGAGCAGGGCCGTGCGCGCGACGCCGAGCACGTGGGCGAGCAGCAGCTCGGCGTCGACCCGCGGTGACTCGACGCCGGCCTCGGCGAGCCGGCGGGCCGCGCCGGCGAGCAGCGTGCGGGTGTTCAGGAGCCGGCCGCCAGCAGCTCGGCGGTGTGCGCGCGGGTGAGCGCGTCGAGGACCGGGTCGAGCTCGCCGTCGAGGACGGCGTCGAGGTTGTGCGCCTTGAAGCCGACCCGGTGGTCGGAGATGCGGCTCTCCGGGAAGTTGTAGGTGCGCACCCGCTCGCTGCGGTCGACGGTGCGGACCTGGCTGCGCCGCTGGTCGCTGGCGGTGGCCGCGGCCTCCTCGCGGGCGGCGGCCAGCAGCCGGGAGCGCAGCACGCGCAGCGCCGACTCGCGGTTCTGCAGCTGGCTCTTCTCGTTCTGCGAGCTGACCACGATGCCGGTGGGCAGGTGGGTGATGCGGACGGCGGAGTCGGTGGTGTTCACGCTCTGCCCGCCGGGGCCGCTGGAGCGGAAGACGTCGATGCGCAGGTCGTTCGGGTCGACGGTGACGTCGACGTCCTCGGCCTCGGGCAGCACCAGGACGCCGACGGCGGAGGTGTGGATGCGGCCCTGCGACTCGGTGACCGGCACGCGCTGGACGCGGTGCACGCCGCCCTCGAACTTCAGCCGCGACCAGATGCCCTCGTCGGTGCGCGACTTCACCGCGATCGACACGTCCTTGTAGCCGCCGAGCTCCGCGGGGACGGCGTCGAGCACCTCGGTGGCCCAGCCGCGGCGCTCGGCGTAGCGCAGGTACATGCGCAGCAGGTCGCCGGCGAACAGCGCCGACTCCGCGCCGCCCTCCCCCGCCTTGATCTCGAGGATGACGTCCTTGTCGTCGTCGGGGTCCTTGGGCAGCAGCTGCTCGTGCAGGCGGTCGCTGAGCTCGTCGATCCGCGTCTCGAGCCCGCGCGCCTCCTCGGCGAAGGACGCGTCCTCGGCGGCGAGCTCGCGGGCGGCGGCGAGGTCGTCCCGGGCGGCGTCGAGGGCGCGGGCGGTCTCGACCACCGGCGCGAGTTGGGCGTAGCGGCGGCCGAGCCGGCGGGCGCGGGCGGTGTCGGTGTGCACCGCGGGGTCGGCCAGCTCGGTCTCGAGCGCGGCGTGCTCCTCGAGCAGCCCGCTCAGCCGGTCGGGAGCGGCGTCGCTGCTCGTCATCGCTGCCTCCTGGCGTGCGCGGCAGAAATGGCCATTTCCGCCGGGGTGGGTCCGGACACGACGACGGCGCCCGTCCCACGCGAGGTGGGACGGGCGCCGTCGGGGGTGCTACTTGCCGGCGGTCGCGCCGCGCTTGCCGAACCGCTTCTCGAAGCGGGCCACGCGGCCACCGGTGTCGAGGATCCGCTGCTTGCCCGTGTAGAACGGGTGGCAGGCGGAGCAGGTCTCCACGGTCAGCGTGCCGCCGGGGGCGGTGCTGCGGGTGGTGAAGGTGTTCCCACACCCACAGGTGACCGTGGTGGTGTGGTACTCGGGGTGGATACCGGGCTTCATGATGCGGGGCCTCTTCCGGGGACGTCTCGGTGCTGTCTGGCTGAACGCCGGCGGCCGGCCGGTCATTCCGGCCGCCAGCGCGGGGCTCGGCCGACCAGTATCCCTGGTGGCCGGGCCCCGCCGCCGGACGGGTGGCTCGGGGGTGCTCAGTCCCTCTCGGGGCCGAGCGTCGTCTTCTGGATCTGCATGAGGAACTCGATGTTGTTGCGCGTCTTGCGCAGCTTGTCGAGCAGCAGTTCCAGGGCCTGCTGCGGCTCGAGCGCGGAGAGCACCCGGCGCAGCTTGATGACGATGGCCAGCTCGTCGGGCGCGAGGAGGATCTCCTCCTTGCGGGTGCCCGACGCGTTGACGTCGACGGCCGGGAAGACCCGCTTGTCCGCCAGCCGGCGGTCGAGCTTGATCTCCGCGTTCCCCGTGCCCTTGAACTCCTCGAAGATGACCGTGTCCATCGTCGAGCCGGTCTCGACCAGCGCCGAGGCCAGGATGGTCAGCGAGCCGCCGTTCTCGATGTTGCGGGCGGCGCCGAGGAAGCGCTTGGGCGGGTAGAGCGCCGTGGAGTCCACGCCACCGGACAGGATGCGCCCGCTGGCCGGGGCGGCCAGGTTGTAGGCGCGGCCCAGGCGGGTGATCGAGTCCAGGAGGACGACGACGTCGTGGCCCATCTCGACCAGGCGCTTGGCGCGCTCGATCGACAGCTCCGCGACCGTGGTGTGGTCCGACGGCGGCCGGTCGAAGGTCGAGGCGATGACCTCGCCCTTCACCGAGCGCTGCATGTCGGTGACCTCCTCGGGCCGCTCGTCGACGAGGACGACCATGAGGTGGCACTCGGGGTTGTTCGTGGTGATCGCGTTGGCGATCGCCTGCAGCACCATCGTCTTGCCGGCCTTGGGCGGCGACACGATGAGGGCGCGCTGCCCCTTGCCGATCGGCATGACCAGGTCGATGACCCGGGTGGTCAGCTGGTGGGCATCAGTCTCCAGCCGCAGGCGCTCCTGCGGGTAGAGCGGCGTCAGCTTGGTGAACTCCGGGCGGTTGCGCGCCTGCTCGGGGTCCAGGCCGTTGACCGAGTCGAGCCGGACCAGGGCGTTGTACTTGTCCTTGCGCTCGCCCTCGCGCGGCTGGCGGACCGCGCCGGTGATGGCGTCACCGCGGCGCAGGCCGTGCCGGCGCACCTGCGACAGCGAGACGTAGACGTCGTTGGGGCCGGTCAGGTAGCCCGAGGTCCGGACGAACGCGTAGTTGTCCAGGACGTCGAGGATGCCGGCGACCGGCAGCAGGACGTCGTCCTCGCTGACCGTGGGCTCGGTGGGCTGGTCGAAGCGCTCGCGCCCGTTGCGGCGGTTGCGGTCGCGGTACCGGCGCCCGCGGCGGCCGCGGCCGCCCTCGAAGTCGTCGTCGTCCTCGTCGTTGCGGGCGTCGCCGCGGGTGTCGGGACGCGAGTCCGGACGGGTGTCGGTCCGGCTGTCCTGGCGGGTGTCGGGCCGCTCGTTGCGGTCCGGCCGGCCGCTGCGCTCGCCGCGGTCCCCGCGGTCGGGGCCACGGCCGTCGCGCTGGCCGTCCCGCTGGTTGCGGTCGCCGTCGCGGGGTGCGCGGTCGCCGTCGCGGGGGGTGCGCTCGGCGCCGTCCCGGTTGCCGTCGCGGCCGTTGTCGCGGCCGTCCCGGTTGCGGTTGCGGTCCCGGTTGCGGGCCGGGCGGTCACCCTCGGCGCGGTCGCCGTCGGTGCGCTCACCGCTGGGGCGGTCGTCCTCGGTCCGCTCCGCGGGCGGGGCGGTCGGCGCCTCGGTGGCGGGCGCCTCGGCGACCGGTGCCTGGGCGGCGGCGGACTCCTCGGCGGCGGCCGGGGCCTCGGCCTGCGTGCCGACCGGGGCGCCGGCCGGGCGGCTGGCGGCCCGGCGGCGGCGCGGAGCGCTCTCGGCGGGCGCCTTGGCCTCGGTGCCGGCGTCGGGGGTGGCGGTCAGCGGACCGCCGTTGGCACCCCCGCTGACGGGGGCCTCGAGCGGCGCGGCGGTCGCGGCGACGCCGCGCGCCTCGGGAGCCGCGGCGGGCGTCTCGACGGCGGCCGGCGCCTCGGTGGCGGGCGCCGGGTCGGCCGGGGCGCTGGGCGCCGGGACACCGTTGCCCGGGGCGCCGCTGCCGACCTGACGGGCGGAGATGGCGGCGACGAGGTCGCCCTTGCGCATGCGGCCGGTGCCGGGGATGCCCAGCTCGGCCGCCAGCCGCTGCAGCTCGGGGAGCAGCATGCCGGCCAGCCCGCTGCCACGGCGGCGGGACCGGCCCGCGGCGCCGGAGGCAGCAGGAGCCTCGCCCGCGGTGCCCTCGGGGGCGCCGGCGGTCGCGAGGTCGGTGGTTTCGCTCACGTACAGGTCCTTCCCTGCGGTGGCCTGCGCCTACCAGCGCAGGAGGTGACCCGGCGCCTCGCCCGTCCGGCCGGAGCGGGACGGGAGGACGCGGCGGATCGAGTGGGTGCGAGACGGATCAGCGCCGACGGAGAGAACGTCTGCAACGCCCCGCGCGAGGCTCGCCCGAGAGAGCGGCTGTGTCCGAAGACTAGACTCGCGCCACGGACGGGACAACACCGCTGTCCAGCGGAGTGTTCCTCGTTACGAAGACGATACCCCAGGCGCCACACGGGTCACCCGGGCGCCGTGGGAGTCCACCTCCAGGGGGTACACCCGCCACCCGTCCGGGGTGAGGCCGGTCACCTCCCGCACGGGATCGGGGCCGTCCGGGGTCCGCCGCGCCAGGACCAGGACGCTGGGGCCCGCGCCCGACACCACGGCGGCGTGGCCGGCGGCGCGCAGCCGGTCGACCAGCGCGATCGTGCCCGGCATCGCGTCCGCGCGCTGCCGCTGGTGCAGCCGGTCCTCGGTGGCCTCGAGCAGCTGCGCGGGCTCGGCCACGAGGGCGTGCACGAGCAGCGCCGCGCGGGCGGCGTTGAAGGCGGCGTCGGCGTGCGGCACCGCGGCCGGCAGCAGCGTGCGCGCCAGGTGGGTCGACAGCGTGGCCTCGGGCACGAGCACCACCGGCAGCACCTCGTCGCTGACCGGCAGCCGGTCGGCCCGAGCGCCCTCCGGCGTCGTCCACGACAGCGTCGCGCCGCCGAGCAGGCAGGCGGCCACGTTGTCGGGGTGGCCCTCGATGTCGCTGACCAGCCGCAGGACGGCGTCGGCGTCGACCGCCTCGACGTCGGGACACAGCGCCCAGGCGCCCATCACGCCGGCGACGACGGCGGCCGCTGACGACCCCATCCCCCGCCCCTGCGGGATCGCGTTCTCGGCGCGCACGCACAGCCCGGGCGGGGCCCACCCGAGCTGTTCGCACGCGGCGCGGAAGGCACGCACGACCAGGTGCGACTCGTCGGTGGGCAACTCTCGCGCCCCGACGCCGGACACCTCGACGGTGAGCCCGCCGTCGCGGACGGCGAACTCGACGACGTCGTGCAGCGTCAGCGCGAGGCCGGCGCAGTCGAAGGCGGGACCGAGGTTGGCGCTGGTCGCGGGCACGCGGACCCGGACGGCGGACTCCCCCACTCAGAGACCCAGCTGCGCGGCGGCCGCGGCGGCGTCGACCGGGATCGTCACCGGCGCGGGCGCACCGGAGATGGCCCAGTCGGGGTCCTTGAGCCCGTTGCCGGTCACGGTGCACACCACGCGCTGCCCCGGCTCGAGCTCGCCGGCCGCGGCCACCTTGAGCAGCCCGGCGACCGAGGCGGCCGACGCCGGCTCGACGAAGACGGCCTCGGTGCGCGCCAGCAGCCGGTAGGCCGAGAGGATCTCCCGGTCGGTGACGGCGTCGATGCGGCCGCCGGAGTCGTCGCGGGCGGTGAGCGCCTTGGTCCACGACGCGGGGTTGCCGATGCGGATGGCCGTGGCGATGGTGCTCGGCTGCTCGACCACCTTGCCGGTGACGATCGGCGCGGCACCGGCGGCCTGGAAGCCCCACATCCGCGGCCGCTTGGTGGCCGGGCCGTCCTCGGAGTACTCGCGGTAGCCCTGCCAGTAGGCGGTGATGTTGCCGGCGTTGCCGACCGGCAGGCAGTGCACGTCGGGGGCGTCCCCGAGGACGTCGACGATCTCGAACGAGGCGGTCTTCTGCCCCTCGATCCGGTACTGGTTGACGCTGTTGACCAGGCTGACCGGGTAGTCGATGGACAGCTTGCTGGCCAGCGCCAGGCAGTCGTCGAAGTTCCCCTCGACCTGCAGCAGCTTCGCGCCGTGCACCAGCGCCTGGGCGAGCTTGCCCAGCGCGATCTTGCCCGTGGGCACGAGGACGGCGCAGACGAGACCGGCGCGCGCGGCGTAGGCGGCGGCGCTGGCGCTGGTGTTGCCGGTGGAGGCGCAGATGACCGCCTGCGCGCCCTCCTCGGCGGCCTTCGTGATGGCCATGGTCATGCCGCGGTCCTTGAACGACCCGGTCGGGTTGGCGCCCTCGACCTTGAGGAACACCTCGCAGCCGGTCCGCCGCGACAGCTCGACGGCGGGCACCAGCGGCGTGGCGCCCTCGTGCAGGGTCACCACCGGCGTCGACTCGCTGACCGGCAGCCGCGACCGGTAGGCCTCGATCAGCCCCGGCCAGAACGGCGAGACGGCACCGCGCACCGTTCCGGTCATGACAGACCCTCCACCCTCAGCACGCTCGTGACCCCGCGGACGGCGGAGAGCTCCCGCAGCGCGGCGATCGTCGACGACAGCGCGGCGTCCGGGGCGCTGTGCGTGACGATGACCAGCGTGGCGGCGTCGCCGTGCCCGTCCTGGCGGACGGTGGCGATGCTCACCCCGTGCTCGGCGAAGGCGGTGGCCACCGTCGCGAGGACGCCCGGGACGTCGGCCACGTCGAGGCTGACGTGGTACCGCGTGGGCGTCTCGGCGATCGGCCGGGCCGGCAGGTCGGCGTAGGCGGTGGGCCCGGCACCGGCGGCACCGGCCACCCGGTTGCGCGCGACGGCGACGAGGTCGCCGAGGACGGCGCTGGCGGTGGGTTCACCGCCGGCCCCCTGGCCGTAGAACATCAGCTGCCCGGCGGCCTCGGCCTCGACGAAGACGGCGTTGAACGCCCCGCCGACGGCGGCCAGCGGGTGCGTCGTCGGGATCATCGCCGGGTGCACGCGGACGGCGACGGTGTCGCCCTCCTCCCCCGCCACCCGCTCGCAGATGGCCAGCAGCTTGACCGTGCAGCCGATCTCGGCGGCGCGCGCGACGTCGGTGGCGCTGACCGAGGAGATGCCCTCGCGGTGCACGTCGGCGGCGGTGACCGCGGTGTGGAAGGACAGCGAGGCGAGGATCGCGGCCTTGGCGGCGGCGTCGAACCCGTCGACGTCGGCGGTCGGGTCGGCCTCGGCGTAGCCGAGCTCGGTGGCCTCGGCCAGCGCCTCGCTGAACCCGGCGCCGGTCTCGGCCATGCGCGACAGGATGTAGTTGGTGGTGCCGTTGACGATGCCGACGACGCGGCGGATCTGGTCGCCGGCCAGCGACTCGCGCAGCGGGCGCAGCAGCGGGATCGCCCCGGCCACCGACGCCTCGTAGTACAGGTCGACGCCGGCCTTCGCGGCCGCGGCGTGCAGCGCGACGCCGTCCTCGGCCAGCAGCGCCTTGTTGGCGCTGACCACGGACTTCCCGGCCTCGACGGCGGCCAGGATGAGCGAGCGGGCCGGCTCGATCCCGCCGATGACCTCGACGACCAGGTCGACGTCGTCGCGGGCGACCAGGCCCAGCGCGTCGGTCGTGAGCAGGTCCGCGGGGACGTCCGGGTGCCGGTCGGGCCGGCGGACGGCGACCCCGGCGACCTGCACCGGGCGGCCGATGCGGGCGGTGAGGTCGGCGGCCTGCTCGTCGAGCAGGCGGAGCACGGCGCCGCCGACGGTGCCGCAGCCCAGCAGCGCGACGCGCAGCGGGGCGGTCACGACCGCGCTCCGACCGGGTGCTCGGGCGCGGGCTGGTCGATCGCCGGGGACGGCGCCGGGCGGCCGGCGAGGACCGCGTCGAGGGCGAACACGTCCGACAGTGTCTGACGCCGCACGATCTCGGTGGCGGCGCCGTCCCGCACGGCCACCACCGGCGGCTTGAGCAGGTAGTTGTAGTTGCTGGCCATCGACCAGCAGTAGGCGCCGGTGGCGGCGACGGCGAGCAGGTCGCCGGGCTGCACGTCCGAGGGCAGCCACAGGTCGCGGACCAGCACGTCGCCGCTCTCGCAGTGCTTGCCGACGACGCGGCACAGCGCCGGCGGGGCGTCGGAGGTGCGGTTGGCCAGCACGCAGGTGTAGTCGGCGTCGTAGAGGGCGGTGCGGATGTTGTCGCTCATCCCGCCGTCGACGGAGACGTAGTTGCGCACCTGCGGCGCGCCCTGCCCGCCGCTGCCCAGCCGGACCGGCTTGATCGTGCCGATCTCGTAGAGGGTGACCGTGCCCGGCCCGGCGATGGCGCGGCCGGGCTCGATGGCCAGCCGCGGCACCGGCAGGTCCAGCGCGGCGCACTCCATGGCGACGACGGTGCGCAGCCGGCGGGCGACGTCGTCGGGGGTGACCGGGTCGTCGTCGGGGAGGTAGGCGATGCCGAAGCCGCCGCCGAGGTTGAGCTCCTCGAGCAGCTCGCCGGTGGCCTGGTGCACCTGGCCGAGCAGGCCGACCACCCGGTGCGCGGCGGCCTCGAAGCCGGCGGTGTCGAAGATCTGGGAGCCGATGTGGCTGTGCAGCCCGGCCAGGTGCAGGGCGGGCTCGCGGATGACCCGGACGGCGGCGGTCAGCGCGTCGCCGGTGGCCAGCGAGAAGCCGAACTTCTGGTCCTCGTGCGCGGTGGCGATGAACTCGTGGGTGTGCGCCTCGATGCCGACCGTGGTGCGGATCAGCACCGAGACCGGGCTGCCCTTGGCCTCGGCCAGCGGCACCAGCCGGTCGATCTCGTCGAAGGAGTCGACGACGACGTGACCGATGCCGGCGTCGACGGCCAGCTGCAGCTCCACCAGCGACTTGTTGTTGCCGTGCAGCGCGATCCGCTCGGCGGGGAAGCCCGCGGCCAGCGCGACGGCGAGCTCGTTGCCGCTGCAGGCGTCCAGGTGCAGGCCGTCGTCGGCGATCCAGCGGGCCACCTGGCCGCAGAGGAAGGCCTTGGACGCGTAGTGCACGTCGGCGCCGGCGAACGCGGTGGCGAAGTCGGCGGCGCGGCTGCGGAAGTCGTCCTCGTCGAGCACGAACAGCGGGGTGCCGTGCGTGCGGGCCAGCTCGGTGACCGACTTGCCGCCCAGGTGCAGCTCGCCGTCGACCCGGCGGGCCGAGCGCGGCCAGACCTGCGGGTCGAGCGCGCCGAGGTCGGCCGGCGGCATGCCGGCCGAGGGCGGCGGGGCGAACGCGCCGTGCAGCGGCCCCGCCGGGTGCGCCCTCACATCCGCTCCGGGGCGGAGACGCCGAGCACGCCCAGGCCGTTGCGCAGCACCACCGCGGTGGCCGCGCACAGCCACAGCCGGGCGGTGGTCAGCGGGGTCGCCTCCTCGTCGCCGCGGGGCAGCACCCGGCAGGCGTCGTAGAAGCGGTGGTAGGTGCCGGCCAGCTCCTCGAGGTAGCGGGCCACCCGGTGCGGCGCGCGCAGCTCCGCGGCCGAGGTGACCACGCGCGGGAACTCGCCGATCGCCCGGAGCAGGTCGTTCTCCCGCTCGTGGACGAGCAGCCCGGCGTCGACGTCGCCGGCCTCGCCCAGCGCCAGGCCGAGGTCGGCGGCGTTGCGCAGCACCGAGGAGATCCGGGCGTGCGCGTACTGGACGTAGAAGACCGGGTTGTCGTTGGTGCGCCGGCTCCACAGGTCGGCGTCGATGTCGATCGTCTGGTCCACCGAGGCCCGCGCCAGCGCGTAGCGGGCGGCGTCGGTGCCGACGGCGTCGACGAGGTCGGTGAGCAGCACGAAGTTGCCCTTGCGCTTGCTCATCCGGACCGGCTCGCCGTCGCGCACCAGGTTGACCAGCTGGCCGATGAGGATCTCGAGGTGGGTGTCGGGGTCGTCGCCGGAGGCGGCCACCAGCGCCTTGTACCGGCCGACGTAGCCGGAGTGGTCGGCGCCGAGCATGATCACGACCCGGTCGAAGCCCCGCGCCCGCTTGTCGAGGTAGTAGGCGCAGTCGGCGGCGAAGTAGGTCGGCTCGCCGTCGGCCTTGACCAGCACGCGGTCCTTGTCGTCGCCGAAGACCGTCGTCCGCAGCCACACCGCGCCGTCGGCCTCGAAGACGTGCCCCTGCTCCCGCAGCGTGGCCACCGCCTTCTCCAGCGCGCCGGACTCGTGCAGCGTGCGCTCGGAGAAGAAGGTGTCGTAGCGGACGCCGAAGCCCTCGAGGGTGGACCGGATGTCGGCCACCATCGCGGCCACGCCGCGCTCGGCGAACACCGCCACCTGCTCGTCCTCGGGCCGCTCGAGCAGCCCGGGCTCGTCGGCGACGACGCGGGCGGCCACCTCGCCGACGTAGTCGCCCTGGTAGCCGTCCTCGGGCACCGGCCGGCCCAGCGCCACGGCCTGCAGGCTGCGGGCGAACCGCTCGATCTGCGCGCCGGCGTCGTTGACGTAGTACTCGCGGCTGACCTCGGCGCCGCTGGACTCCAGCAGCCGGGCCAGCGCGTCGCCGACCGCGGCCCACCGGGTGGAGCCGAGGGTGACCGGGCCGGTGGGGTTGGCCGAGACGAACTCGAGGTTCAGCCGCTGCCCGGCCAGGGTGTCGGTGCGGCCGTATCCCTCGCCTGCGGTGACCGCGCGGACGGCGATCTGCCCCAGCGCGCCCTGGGCGAGGGTCACGTTGAGGAAGCCGGGACCGGCGACGTCGACCCGCGCGACCCCCGGCTGGGCCCGCAGCTCCTCGGCCAGCAGGTCGGCGACGGCGCGCGGCGGCATGCCGGCCGGCTTGGCCAGGCGCAGGGCGACGTTGGTCGCGTAGTCGCCGTGCTCGGGGTTCTTCGGACGCTCGACGAGGACGTCGTCAGGGACGGCGACGGCGAGCGTTCCGCGCTCGACGACCGCCGCGACCGCGGTCCGGACGAGGTCGCGCAACTGCTCGGGTGTCACCGCGTGATCGTACGCAGCGGGTGCGACCCGGTTCCCCGCCGTCCCCGCTCACCAGGGTGTGCACAGGGAGGCGACCTAGACTCGCGGGCGAGGGCGGGCGCAGGTCCTGCCGCGCGCCGGCGCGCACCCATGCTGCGCCACGACCGGCGGACGCACCACTCGACGAGCACTGAGGAGAAGCACGTGGCCAAGGACCCCAAGCCCGATGCCGGCCGCGCCGGGGGCGGGTCGAGCCGGTCCGGTTCCGGCGCACGTCCGGTGTCGACGACCAAGGGGTCGTCGAGCCGGGGCCCGGCTCCGCGCACCGGCGGCCGCGGCCGCACCCGCCCGCCGACGCAGGTGGTCACCCACTCGCGGCCGTGGGGGCTGATCGCCGCTGCCGTCGCCGTCGTGGTGTTCGCCGCCGCGGCCATCACCTACGCCGTCGTCCAGGTGCGGGCGGCCGACGCCGAGCGGGTCGACGCCCTCGACGAGATCGCGGGCATCGAGAGCTTCGACTACGCCGCCGGACAGGAGCACGTCACCACCCCGGTCGAGTACGACCAGACGCCGCCAGTCGGCGGGCCGCACGACGGCGAGTGGGCCGACTGCACCGGCACCGTCTACGACGTCGACGTCCGGCACGAGAACGCCGTCCACTCGATGGAGCACGGCGCCGTGTGGATCGCCTACAACCCGGACGAGGTCACCGGCGACGACGTCGCGAAGCTCGCCGAGCTGGTCGACGGCGTCTCCGGGCGGCTGCTGTCCCCCTACGCCGGCCTGGACTCCGCGGTGAGCCTGCAGTCCTGGAACCACCAGCTGAAGGTCGACTCGGTCGACGACCCGCGGATCGAGCAGTTCGCCGACTTCCTCACCTTCAACGGCGAGGTCGAGGGCGCCTACCCCGAGATCGGCGCCAGCTGCGAGAACCCGACGTTCGTGGCCGACCCGCTGGTCGCCGGTGACGGCAGCCGCGGCGCGGACGCCACCACCGACGCCCCGACCACGCCGACCATGGGCGCCGACGGTTCCACCGAGACGACCACGGAGTGAGCCCGCGATGACCGCCACCGTCGCCCGCCCGGAGCAGGAGGCACCGGCGCCGGCCCCCCGCGGGCGCGGCCTGCGTGCCGCGCTGCTCGCCGTCATCGCCGTCGCGCTCGTGGTGCTCGGCGGCGCGCTGGCGGTGGGGCTGGGCATCGGGCGGGACGCGACGCCGACGGCCGACTCGGTCGACGCCGGCTTCTCCCGCGACATGGCGGTCCACCACCGGCAGGGCGTGGAGATGGCGAACCTGGCGCTCGAGCGGAGCACCGACCCCGAGGTCCGGCAGCTGGCCTTCGACATCTCCAGCACCCAGACCAACCAAGCCGGGCAGATGGAGGGCTGGCTGGCGCTGTGGGGCGTGCCCCGCTCCGGCGGTGACCACATGGCCTGGATGGGCGGCGAACACGGCGGGCACGACACGTCCTCGATGTCGGGCGACACCGCCGGCGCGCTCATGCCCGGGATGGCCACCGAGGCCGAGCTGGCGAACTTGCGGACGCTGACGGGGACGGACTTCGACGTCGAGTTCCTGCGGCTGATGATCCGCCACCACCAGGGCGGCCTGGAGATGGCGCAGTACGAGGCGGCCAACGGCACCCAGACGGCGGTGCGGAGGCTGGCCACCTCGATCGCCGAGACGCAGACCGCCGAGGTGACGACGATGGTCGGCATGCTCACCGCGCGGGGCGGGACGCCGCTGCCGGCTCCCTGATCCGGAGCGACCCGCCCGCCGGGGCACCCGGGGAGGACTGGTAACTTCTCCTCTGCCCCGAGCCCCCGTAGCTCAGGGGATAGAGCACCGCCCTCCGGAGGCGGGTGCGCAGGTTCGAATCCTGCCGGGGGCACTTTGTAACAGGCCTGGTCAGCCGGGTCTTTCTGCGCCATGAGAACCTAATCCTCGTTACGCAGGTCGGCCGCGGTACACATCCGGTACACGGCAGCTGCTCGCGCGGCCTCCATCGCCTCGGCCACGTGGTCGAGGCGATCTCCGAACAGGTGCCCGTACTGGTCGAGCGTCATCGCGGCCGACGCGTGGCCGAGCATCTGTTGGACGACCTTCACGTCCGCACCCGCCGCGATCGCCAGCGACGCCGCCGTGTGCCGCAGCTCGTGGGGATGCAGCCCCGCGAGCCCGATGGAGGCTGCGGCCTCGTCGAAGGCGGCCCGCCGGAACACCGTCGCCCGGAGGGCTCCGCCGCCGCGCACGCCGCTGAAGACCAGCTCGTCGTCGCCCCTGCCCTCGACGAGCGTGCCCAGTTCCTCGACGAGGAAGCCCGGGATGGGCACCTCCCGTCGAGTGTGGCCCTTGGGGGAGCCCCACACCTGACCGGCGCGGTGGACGGTGGTGACGGACTCCGCGATGACCGCGCGACGGCGGGTGAGGTCCAGCCGGCCCACCTTCAGCGCTGCCAGCTCGCCGAACCGGACGCCGGTGTAGGCGAGGAAGAGGACCACCAACCGGTAGGTGTCGTTCTCGCGCTCGCTGAGCCGCCGGTGCTTGCTGATCACTGCCGGCCGGGCGCAGGCCGTCGCGAGCTGGTCGACCTGCCGATGGGTCAGGTAGCGCCGTTCCCGGTCGACGGCCCGCGGCAGCCTGATGCCGGCGGCGGGGTTCCTCGCCAGCCGACCGTCGCGTACGGCCAGGTCCAGGATCAGGGAGAGCACGCGGTGGACCTTGCGCACCGTGGCCGGTTCACCCTGTGCCGCCAATCGCGTCACCCACCGCTGCACCTCGGCATGGGAGACGTCGGCGAGCTTGACCGTGCCCCAGGTCGGTGTGATGTGACGCCGCACGATTCCGGCGTAGCGCTCCAGGGTGGAGGCCTTGAGGTGCGCCTGCCCGGCGAGCCACCGGTCGGTCCACTCCCCCACGGTCAGCCGTGCGAGGGCGGGGTCGACGTAGGAGCCGACCAACTTCGCCGACTCGACGGTCGTCAGGTAGCGCTCGGCGTCGATCCGCCGGTCGAGCACCTTGACCCGCTGCCGCCCTGTGGGGTCGCGATAGCGGGCGTACCACCGGGTCTGTCCAGAGCGCTGACGCTTCTCGATGCTCGCCATGCCGACCTCCTAGCAGGAACTACTGTCACGTCGGCGCTGGCCATCCACAGCTGTCTCGCCATCCACTGAAGAGACACGGAAGGCGGTGCGCGGGGATGCCGTTGCCTCGCCGCTCAGCGCGAGCCGGCCGCTGCGGTGGCGGACCTCCTCCGTGACCTCGGCCGCGCGCTGCTCGGTCAATCGGGTGCCGTCGGTCAGCCGGATGTCGTCGGCGTCGAGGTTGACGTCTGGACCGATCGATGTACTCGTGGTAATCGACGGCGGGGTGCTCGGTGGTCGCGGATGGCGCTCGGTCATGGTCCTTTTCTCCTCAGCCGGGTCGGCATGCTGCCGGCCTGCAGCAGCTCTCCCGTGGACCTTGCGTCGTCCTCCTGCATCCCTCCTGTTGTCCTGGTCCGGAGCCATTCGGGCCGACGGCGGGGTCCACGTCATCGCCCGAGCGACGGCTCGGCTTTGCACCGGCCGGCGGAGAAGGAGAACTGCTGCGGATGGGGAGGCTCGAGGCCGAAGGCGGTCGGCTGCGGTGTTCTCGGACGCTCCCGGGCGTCGGCGGTGTGCTGCGCCCGCCAGGCGTCGCGTTCGGCGCCGAGCCAGCCGACTGGCTGGGTGAGCAGAGCCGGCTCGGCCGTCAGGCGCGCGATGCGATCTCGGACGGCGGCCAGTTCGGTGTGGTCGGCGGCAATGTGCCGGTCGGTGTTGGCCAGTCGCTCCGCCGGGTCGGGGGTCCAGCCGAGGGATCCGAAGAGGGTGACCCGGTGCTCGTGCTGACGGCGGGCGTGGGCCAGCGCGACCTCGGCGTGCTGGTGGGCCTCCTGGGCGGTGGCTGCTGTCGCGCCGAGCTGCGCGTGCTGCGGGTGGGCGTGGTCGGCGTGGCGGCGGGCGTAGGAGTCGAAGGCGGTCCACAGCCGGGGCCGGTCGTCGGCTCGGTCAGCCAGGCAGGCGATCTGCTGCGGGTCGGCGGGCATGGCCGGCAGGTAGGGCCGCCAGGCGTCCGCCCAGTCGAGTAGCTGTTCGCCGGCCCGGTGCACCGCTGCCCGTCGAAGCCGGAGCCGGCCGGGGCCGTCGAGCACGACCTGCGCGGCGTCGCGGGCAGCGCTCCGTCCGGTGTCCCAGCTGTGGAGCAGTGCGTCGCGGATCCGGTCAGTGTCGGCGGCGATGAGCGTTTCACTGTTCTCGGCCCGCGCCGCGGCGCGGCGGGCGTCGATCCCGGCCTGCCGGACTGCCTCGGCCAGGGCGGCGGCCTCTTCGGCGTGGGCGGACTCGAGCGCGACGATCTCGCGTAGCGCGTCCCGGCGCGGCAGGTCGCGGGCGAGCCGGTCCAGGCAGCGCTGCTCGTCCGTCCACGCGGAGTGCAGGTCGGCCAGCGTCTGCTCCAGCGGTCGGGGCGGGGCGTAGGGGGCGGCCTCCGTGGCGGCCAGCCGGGCGGCGTGGGCGGGGCCGAGGTCGGCGCGGTCGCGGGCGAAGACCGCCAGCCACTGCTCGCGCGCCTGGTCGGGGTCGGTCGCCATCAGGTGGGCGGTGTTGGCGGTACGGCCGCGGGTCATCCCGACGTAGGCCGCCGCGGCGCCGGTGTCCTCGCCGACCACCAGGTGCGCGGCGGTCACGGTGTCGCCTTGGGTGCCGTGGGCGGTGGTGGCGTAGGCCAGTTCCACATGCGCGGTGACGTAGTCGGCGGGCAGCACCCGCGCCGCTGTCCCGGCCGGGGGAACAGCGGGGGTGACGGCGGCCTGCCCGTCGCCGGCCGGGGTGACGTGCGGTGGGCCGTCGGGGGTGACCAGCAGTCCGCCGTTGCGGCCGACCGCGGTGACGACCCAGGTGTCCCGGTTGGCCACGTCGAGGTCGCGGTCGTTGCGGCGTGTGGCGATCCGGTCGCCGACGCCGATCCGCTCCCCCGCCCCGGTAATCACCACCCGCCGGTTGTCGACCCGGCCCTCGGTGACCAGCCGGTCCCGGACGGCAGCGCTGAGGGCGGCGGCCTGCTCACGGGTGGCGACCACCACGGCCACCCGCTCGCCCGCGGCGGAGTCCTCCGCCGCGCCGGCGGCGAGCGCCTCCCGCAGCGCCTGCACGTCGGAGTGCAGCCGGAGCTGCCCGCGGGCCAGCAGCGCGTCGAACACCGCCCCGGGGTCGGTGCCGGCGCGCATCGCCAGGGTCAGCTCGGCGTAGTCGCCGTCCGGTGCGCTGCGGCCGGTGGCGTCGGTGCGGGTGAAGCGGTGCACTCCGACCAGGGTCAGGTGCCCGGCCGGGGCGACCTGGGCCGCAGCAAGGTCGAGGACGCCACCGCGGCCGACCGCCGCGAGCTGGTGCCGGTCACCGAGCAGGGCGAGCTGCACCCGGCACTCGTCGGCGACGGTCAGCAGGGCCTGGGCGGTGTCCTGATCGAGCATCCCGGCCTCGTCGACGACGAGGAGGTCGCCCGCGGCCAGTCGCGCGGCGTCCCGGGGGCCGGGGTAGAGCGCTCCGGTGACCGGGTCGGCCTGGCCGGAGGACAACCGGGTCCAGACGCCGTCGTCGGTCCAACGCCAGCCGTACTCGAAAACCAGCCGGGCCGCCGACGACGCGGCGGTCTCGACCTCGGCGGCGGCGACCCGGGCCGCCTTCAGCGTCGGGGTGACGACCACCAGCCGGCGCCCCTGCTCAGCCAGCCGGGACCGGGTGGCGGCCAGGGTGGTGGTCTTGCCCGCGCCGGCCGCGCCCTCGACCACGACCAGGCGCCACGGGCCGGTGAGCGCTGCGACCGCCGCGGCCTGCTCCGGGTCCAGTCTCGGAGAACCGGCGGCGACGTCGACCGGTGGGATCGGGTCGGTGTCCGGGGCGCCGGCCGGGCGCTCGGTGGCGCGGGCGGCGAGACGGGCGCTTAGGTCGGCCTCGACGGCGAGCACCGAGCTCGAGGTCCAGGCCCGGATGTGCTCGGGCACCCCACCGGCAGGACTATGGCGGTCGAGCAGCGGCCGGCAGCGGGACAGGGTGCGGGCGGTGAGGTCTTCGGCGACTTCGAGGCGCACCGCCGGGTCAGTGACGACACCGGCGGCGGCGAGCAACTGTTCGACCTCCCCGCGCACGTCGGCGGCGTTCCACGCCGAGCGGGCGGCGCCCAGCCGGGCCAGCACCCGGTCGGCCGCCTGATCCCGGTCCAGGCCGCCGACCGGGGTGGGGGTCAGGCTGACCGGAACGTCGCGGTCGCGGTAGCCCAGGCCGGCCAGCTCGGCCGCCCACCGGGCGGTGAGGTCCTCGCCGGGCTGGGGCCGCACCTTGTCCGGGCGGCCCGCTGCCCACGCTCGCGCGTCCCAGGAGCGGCGCAGCGCCGGGCCGGGAAATTCACCGGGATGCGCCGCGGTCCATTCCCGCTCGCAGGTGTCGATGTTGCGGGCGATCTGTGCGGCTCGCGCGCTGAATGCGCCCACGAAATCCGCCAGCTGCTGGATCTCGCCATCGGCATTCAACGCGTACCCGTGAGCGGCGAGTGCGGCCCGGAATGGCGGGTCGCAGGCGACCGCGGCGTGCCCGATCCCGTTAATGGCGGCGAGGGAGTCGCGGACGCCGACGGTGTGCAGGCCGCGCCATTTCCCGGCGGCGAAGACTCGGGCGTTGATTTGGAGGTGCAGATGGCGGTGCGGGTCGCCGGCCCGCGACGTGTGGTGCGCCACCGTCACCGCCTCGGCCACCTCGACCGGCACCTGCAGCTGCCCCCCGCGCGGGCCGACCCGGGTGGTGGCGTGCTGCCCGTGCCAGCCGATGATCTGCTCGGCCGCCCGCGCCTGGGCCGCGTCGTATGCCGTCGCGATGTCTGGATGCAGCGCCGCGGCCAGCGACCACGTCTTCGGGCCGTTGACCACCACCTCGACGAACCGCACCGCACGCCCGTCACCGCGCAGCTGGCCCCGCGGCTGCCCGGTGCCCGGATCACGGCCGGCCACCCACGTCTCGTAGGCCTCCCCGGTCAGCGGCGCCAGCTCGGCCACCCGCCCCTCGGTGACGCTGAACCGGCGGGCGAGGCCGGTGCCCTCGGTGAGGTAGTAGTCATCGGCCCGGCCCCGGTCGGCCTCCACGTAGTGCCGGGCAGCCGCCGGCGCGCCGGCGTAGACCTTCATTCCGCCATGCATTCTTCAACGCCACCCGACAATGACCAACAAGTCACCCCTAGAAACGGTAATGGGCCCCGCGAAGCGGGGCCCGATCCACCTCCGAAGGTAGCATGCGTGCCGTCGCCTTGGTGAAAAGCCGGTGACCACTCGAACGCTGCTGAGGTTGCGTCGCTCCAGCGCTGAGCACGTCAAGAAATGGCCGGTCTTGCGGCCCCTGTAGACGTCCGAGCAGCGACCGGGGCAGGACGTACAAGCCGAACGGCCATCGTGGCGGCGAGATCCTGGGCGAGGCAGTCACCACGGACAACGTGGCCGAAACGGTTCGTCACGCAGCGTCTACGGCGTGTCTACAGCGAGTTATCACGGTCGTGTAACGACGCGCAATCGACCCGTTGCGTTCGGCTATTGGCCGCCACCAGCCTCGCCGCCGCCACCCGGTCCGCTGGGTGGTCGAGCAGGTCGCAGGTCCGGTCCGTCCCGTGTCTTCCCGGTGAGGTGTGCTGTGACATCACGAACGCTGCAAGCGGCCGTGAGCCGTCGGCGGAGGCCGACGCCGAGGCGTGCGCTCAGGCGCTCCCTGACGGTCGGGGCGGTGACGACGGCGGTGGTCGCCGGGTCGGCGACCGGCGTGCTGGCCGCCCCCTACAGCGCACCGACAGCGGAGGTGGCCAACAGCTGGTCGCTCGCGCCGGTGCTTGTCGGTGAGGCGACCGCACCGGGGTCGGGGACTCAGTCGCTGCGCTTCTCGGCCCGCACCAAGGGAGCGACGGGCTGGGACCTGCTGGATGGGGTCAGCGTGTCCGGCACCCGGGGGTACCTGCCTCTGCCGGCCGGCCGACTCGGCATCGGGCAGGCCTTCGAGTACCAGGTCGCGCACTGCGACACCACCGGCTGTACCAGCTCGGCGGTGCAAACCGGGCAGGTGTCGGCGGCGCTGGCCGCCGGCGAGCGGCCGGGAGGAACGCGGCTGCCGTTCACCGTCGGCGACCGGCTCGGGGCCCAGGTCGACGCCGGGTCGGGCAACCTGCTGGTCACCTCGGCGCTGTTCAGCCTGCCGCGGCGCTCGGGTGCGCCGCTGGAAGTGGGGCTGGCCTACAACAGCCGCACCCGCAACGTGGGCGCGCAGTTCCCCGGCTCGGTAGGTGACGCTGCTTCTGGCTGGCGGCTGTCGACTGGGGCGGACGTGCGGCTGCGCTTCCCGGGTGACGGCTCGGTCGTCTACCACGGCCCCAACGGGCTGACCGGCACCTTCACACCAGAATCCAGCGGCTTCGCCGCGCCGGCCGGCTTCAAGAGCACCCTGGCCGCAGCCTCAGGCGGCGGCTGGACGCTGACCGATCACGGCAGCGGCGAGGTCCGCCAGTTCACCACCGAGGGCCAGCTAACGAAGCTGACCGACCGCAACGGCAACGCCTCCACATTCGGCTACGACGCCGACGGCTCGCTGAACCAGATCCGCGCTGACCAGGGCAGCGCCGGGGCCAGCACACTGACGGTGGCCACCGAGGGCGAGGGCCGCGGCCGGATCACCACCATCACCCAGACCGCCGGCGGGGCGAGCCGGTCGGTGAACCTGTCCTACGACCCGGCCACCGGCTACCTCTCCAGTCTGACCGACCAGGAGGGCCGCACCACCGAGTTCACGCACGGGGCCAACGGCAACCTCAACCGGATTACCGCCCCTGGCGACGCGCAGACGTCGTTCACCTACGACGATCACGGTCGGGTGCAGACGGTCACCCAGCCGACCGGACAGGCCGGTGTCCAGGCGGTCACCCGGTTCAGCTACCCGGACGGGCAGACGCTGGTCGCCGACCCGAACAGCGACCAGGATCAGCCAGTGGGCACCGCCGCGCACACCACCTACCAGCTCACCGACGACGGCTGGCTGCTGGTGGAGCGGGCCACCGACCCGGCCGGCCACGAACGCTCGGTGACCTACACCCCGCAGTTCGACGTCGCCACGGCCACCGACCCGGCCGGCACCAGCTCCTTCGGCTACGACCCGGCGGTCAACGGCGGTGAGTCGCTGACCTCCACCCGCAGCACCACCGGCGCCGGAACGGCGTTCGCCTACGCCAACACCGCCGCGGCCACCCGCTACCAGCCCACCTCCGGCACCGACGCACAGGGCCGCACCTCGACCTACACCTACAACGGGGCGGGCAACCGGCTGTCGGCCATCGACGCCGGCAGCGCCCAGGCCGCCGTCACCTACAACGCCGACGGCACGGTGGCTACCTCCACCAGCCCCTCGGGCGCGGTGACCTCCTACGGCTACGACAGCGTGGGGCAGCTGACCTCCATCACCCCGCCGGCCGGCACCACCCTCGGTCAGCGCACCTACAGCTACGACAACTACGGGCGGGTGGCCACCTCCACCACCGGCCGCGGGGTCACCGAGACTTACACCTACGACGACCTCGACCGGGTCCTCGAGGTCGACTACTCCGACACCACCCCAACCGTCGCCTACGCCTACGACGACGCCGGAACCATCGACACACGCAGCGACGCCTCCGGGACCACCGACTACGGCTACGACCCGCTGGGCCGGCTGACCTCCCGCAGCCACACCGCCAACGCCAGCGGTCCGGTGTCCTACAGCTACGACAAGGCCGGCAACCTCGCGACCGCGACCAACGCCGCCGGCACCACCCGCTACAGCTACGACAGCCGCAACCTGGTCATCCGCGCGGTCACCCCCTCCGGGCGGGCGATCGAGTTCACCCACGACCCCTCGGGCCGGCGCACCGACACCGTCTTCCACCCCACCGCTGGCTTCTCCTACGACGGGTACAGCACCCCGACGAGCTTCGCTGCGCACACCCACACCGACTACGACGCCGCCGGCCGCATCACCCAGACCTGGACCGCCCAGGCCGGCAACGACACCGACCGGGTCACCGACCTGTCTTACACCTACGCCTCTCCCGGCCCCGCCGCCTGCCCGAACGCCCCCGCCACCGGCACCGACACCGGCCTGCGCTGGACCCAGACCGACCACCGCACCGGCAAGGTCACCAGCTACTGCTACGACCGGGCCAACCGGCTGATCTCGGCCACCACCTCCGGCGCCGATTCCTGGACCTACACCTACGACGGCAACGGCAACCGCACCCAGACGACCAAGAATGGCGCGGTCGTCCAGTCCCTGGACGTCAACCCCGGCGACCAAATAACCGGCAACGGCTACTCCTTCGACGCCTCGGGCAACACCACCGCCGCCCCCAGCGTCGGCAGCTCGGTTGGCTACAACGGCGCCGAGCAGATGACTACCCGCACCGCCGCCAGCGACGGCTACAGCAGCGGCGGCAGCGCTACCTACACCTACGCCGGCACCGACCAGACCGAGCTCATCGCCCAGTCCGGTGGGTTCGACTACACCTACGGCCGCACGAACACCGCCGGCCTGCCGATCCTGGAGTCCTACACCAGCAGCGGGGTCACCTACTCCTACACCTACGACCCCCAGGGCACCCCGCTGGCACTGGAGGGCGCCAACAGCCACTACCTCGCCCTCGACGGGTTGGGCTCCCCGGTCGCACTGGTCAACCACAGCGGCACCCAGACCGCCGCCTACGCCTACACCCCCTACGGCCAGAGCACCGCCACCCCGCTGGGCGGCAGCGGCGTCACCAACGTCCAGATCTACGGCTACGCCGGCGGCCTCACCGATCGCCGCAGCAGCCTGGTCCACTTCGGTCAACGCTGGTACGACCCGGCTTCGGGACGCTGGACCCAGGAGGACAGCCTCGAGACCCTTGCCGACCCGTCGCGGGCCAACCGCTATGAATACGCCGATGGCAACCCCACGAACTACGTCGATCCCACGGGGCAGATATCGCTAGGCTGCGCTTTGGCTATCGCGGCCTTTGCCGCGGAGAATCTCATTCCTCTGGGCAAGCTCTACCGCTTGGCGCAAATTCAGGGCGGAATTAGGAAGTTCCTTCGAGCGCTTGGAAATAACGAGATCGACGCGACCGACTTCGCAGAGGCGGGATTTGATCTGATCAAGACGCTGACGGGAATCCAGAATCTGCAGGCCAACTGCTAAGCTGCGGGAGAGACGATGAACAACTCAGCTTCTGATGCAGACAGCTGGATCGCCGAGGTTGACAGTGAGACAATGTATGCCGTCTTCCTCGTCGGGCCGGTGGCGGCCCTGCCAGAGCTACTCGTGGTAGCTGTCCGATCACTACGGGGGAAGCGAGGCGTACAAATAGGACCGTCCCTAGGAGCTGTCCTTGTCGCTCTTCTCACGCGCTCATTATTGTACCGCGACAGGCGCATGGGGCGGGCCCACACGGGGCGCATTCGGCAAGGCATGCTGTGCGCAGAGTTCGTGGTCCCTCTGGTCTGCTCGCTGAGCCAAAGGACCGTCGTGGGTACTCGCCATTCGCCCCTTTGGGCGCTTGTCACCTCGACCGTCTTGCGGTCCTCGCTGGCGCTGTCGATGGCGACGCATCGTCGGAATCAGGTGGTCGACTGAAAGAGCAAATCGCAAGCGAAATGAGCCGCCCGCTACTCGCAAGGTCTTTCGGCCCCGCTTAGGCCTTGTCTGATCCGCCACAAGACTTAGAAGCGGTCCAGGATACTGTGAGGCATCCTGGACCGCTTCCAAGTCTCGGACCCAAGCTGACATGACGACGCCACATACGACGACTGAGCGCTGCCAAGCCGTCACGCGCGGAGGTGCGGGCCTTGCTCGTATGAAGTTATCCGGGGCTTCCCAAATCCCGCACCGTCGCGCGACTCACCGTTCGATGCCAAATCCGTGCCGACTCGATATAGCCAACCCCGACTCTAACGATCCATTCCCCCACGCCGCAGGCTGCGATCAGGCTCTCGTCGACCGGCAGGAACTGTCCAGTCAACAGGCCGGCTGCGCGAGCGATAGCCGCAGCGGCTGCTCTGCGCGGATCCTGGACCCCAGTTCCAGTCAGGGACACCAGCACCGTCTCAACAGATTTGCGGGAGTAATCGTCCGAGGTAGCGCGGTAACGACGACGTAAGACCGGCCACCGGCCAGCAGCGGTTCTCCAGTGCCCTAGCTCCAGAAGCTGTTCGCACATCTGCGATAATCCGACCTTGCTAGATTTTATGTGGTCGGTAAGGGATCGGTCAGGGCGCTTCAGGATTTCAAGTGCCAACTCCTGATGCGGTTTTGGCCCTTGAATTGGATCGGTCAGTATTATGTGCCGCTCCTGCTCGATTAGCTGACCTGTCAGCGACAGGTCAGCCAGGAGTCCACTTCGGATGGCGTAATCCGCCCAGAGGGATTGAGTAGGCTTACCGTTCGACTCAAGGCATAGCAATGCCAGCGTGATGGCAACACTCTCCATAGATGTCTCGCAATCTCAACGCCTGGTGGCTGTGGCTATGACCAACCGTTGTCGATGTCAAACACGGCGGCCCCCACCACCGCCGTGAGCTGGGTGCCGGTCGATCGTCGCCGTCCGTCTGCCGACCTCTCCACACCTCGCGATATACAACACAAAGGACGTTGTGTTGTACCCGTGGCGATCGACAGTGAGCACGTCCCGTGGGCCATCGGCGAGCTTCGGGCGATCCTGGCGATGACACAGGAGGACTTGAACTACAGCTTCTACGACGAATCCGCCCGGACAAACCGAGCGCCAATGACATTCACACTGAGGGCGTAGAAGAGGCCATCAAGGCGGCCGCGCCGGTAGTCGAGATGATTCTCGCCCGTGTCATACCCGATTGGCAGACCGCAGTCCCCAAGGATTCCTATAACCGCTGGAGCCAGCGCCGGGAGGCTGCCCAACGTGCCGTGACCCTGCTACAACGCCAGGCGGAGCTCCGCGAGAAGCTCGGTGACAACGCCCCTACGCTCGACGCCAGCCGCCTGCACCCCTGGGCGTGGGACGGCGCCCGGTCGCTGTGGCAACGCCACCACTACCGCGAGGCGGTCGAGGCTGCGCTGAAGACGGTGAACGCCGAGGCGTAGAACAAGACCGGCCGGTACGACATCACCGAGACCAACCTGTTCAAGCAGCTGTTCTCCCTGGACGAGACCAAGCCCGGCATGCCGCGGCTGCGGCTGCGGGACGACGACGGCAGCAAGACCTCTGGGAACGCGCACCGTGACGCGTGGTCGCTGGCCGAGGGCCTGTTCGCCGGCATCCGCAACGTCGTCTCCCACACCGTGGCCGAGAACCAGGCCGACGAGCAGCGCGCCCTCGAGCAGCTGGCCGCCGTCAACGTGCTGGCCCGCTGGGTCGACGACGCCCGCGTGGTGTCCGCGCCGTGAGCCACCAGCTGCCCGTCCCCGCCGGGCGGCATGCGGCGCCGCTCGTGCAGCCGGTCGCGACTCCTGCCGCTGTCGAGCCAGCCCACCCCTTCCCCATCCAGGCGCAGCGGTGACGCTGCGCAGGCGGCGCGAGGGAGCGCGCCTGTCGGCGCACACTGTCGCCCGCTGGGCAGGTCTGCGCCGACAGACGGTCAGCGACCTGGAGAACGGCCAGACTGCAGCTCGATCAGCAGCTGGCTGCTCGGGCTGTAGGTGTGGAACTTCGCGGCGGCATCGAGCATCGCCCGCCACTGCGGATCGGCGGTCAACTGCTCGACGCGCTCGCCGATCTGCTCGTGCAGGGCGGCGATCCTCGCCGCTCGCGCGCCGTCGGCCGCCTCCCGCTGCGCCGGGCTCAGCTGCGGTCGCCGGCTTCCCTGCCGATCCGACTGCTGCCCTTGGCTGTGGTGCTGGTCATCTGGACCCTCCCGGAACTGGGGCCGACACCGGTACGGGAGGAACTGCGGAACCGGTGTCCTGCCACCCACTCCCCCGGCCCGTCCGGCAAGAGCTCTGCTCAGGGGCCGGGAACGACGGCGGGGGACGACCGGACCAAGACTGCTTCCGCAGCGAAGCGCCCGAAGGGCGGAAGGATCTTGGTCCGGTCGGGAGGAGACGGCGCGGGAGGCCCCTACGCCGAGCTGCCGGACGGGCCGGGGGACCAGCAAGGACAGCCCGCCGCAGGCGGACCGTGACAACGGCGCAGCCGGCGCTACGCGCAGCGTGGCCCGAAGGGTGCTCCTGCCGCGCCCCGATGCCAACGATGTGCACGGGCCGACTGGAGGACGGCAGGAGGACAACGGGAGGGACCCCAGGTCGGCCGCGGACCTTCAGCGGTTCTCGAGTCCCCATGGGCGCACGGGTCCCCCGGCACTCGGCGGCGGACCGGAGAACGTGCCACCCGAGCGCGAGCGGCACGAGGCCGGAGAGCGACGACGCCACGAAGGACGACCGGGCACCGGCGGGAGACGACCCGCACGCGGTTCCGGCAGACCACTGCCCTGATCGGGACGGAGGTGGACTCGGCCGCAGGACCGGGGGCTTGCCATCGGCTGTCCTGGGCGCCCGATCCACCGGCATCGACGGCTGCCGGGCCTCCGTCGCTGCCAGGTGACGAAACAGCGCCAGCCGCAACAGGGGAACAACCGGAGACCGGTCGAGAAAGCTGGCTGTGAGGTGTCACCACCGAGCCCGAAATGGCGCCTTCTGTGGTGACGGCACCCCCACCACCGACGACCTCCGGAGCCAGCCATGCCCGACCTCACCGCGGACCACGAGCCCGAACTGCTCACCATCACCGAGGCCGCGGACGTGCTCCGCACCCCCGTCGCCACCCTCCGGTACTGGCGACAGCTCGGCACCGGCCCGAACAGCTTCCGACTCGGCCGGCGCGTTCTCTACCGGCGCGCGGACCTGCGCGCCTGGATCGACGCACAAGCAGACCCGTCCCTGCCCCGATAGACCGCCGATGGCCCCTTCACCTGGCGGGACGCGGCTGCACCGGGGCACGGGGCCGCTTCGGACTCCCGGGTACACGGTGCGGTCCGTGGCCAGCCCCGGCTGTGGACAACGTCGGCCGTCCACAGCGGCCGACCAGGACAGCCTGCGGCTGGGCCGGAACCACGACGCTGCATACGGGCGGGAGGAGGAGCGATGGGATGGATGGGCCCGGTCGTGGACGGCCAGGAGCACGAGGGCTGGGTGGTGCCGCTGTTCACCGACGGCGCGCAAGGGCCCGGCACCAGCAGCGCCCGCGGTCTGCCGATAGCACGCCGGCCCAATGACGGGCCGGGCGACGGCGACCGGGTGCGGCTGACCTATGGCGACGGCTTCACCGCCGAGGGTCGCTGGTCCGACGGCACGCTCCTCCGCGGCGACGGGATCGTGCGCGCCGACGCCGGCGGCCCGGTGCACTGCGAGGTGATCGAGCAGGCCGAGGAGTGGCGTCCGGGCGCGGAGGTCGTCGGCCGGGCCGCCGGCCGCACCTGCGGCTGGCGCGGCACCCCCCTGGGCCCGCGTGCCTGCATGGGAGCTGGCCGACCCGGCGGTGCGGCGGCTGGCCGTAGCGGGCCCGTGGGCCAATCTGGAGGCCGCCGACGAGCACCGGGCGATAGCCGAATGGCACCGCACATCGCCGGATGGCAAGCCCTCGAAGATGTCGAGGCGGCCGCCGCCCGGCAGGCCGCCGCCGCCCGCGCGCTGAACCTGGCGTGCGCGCTCTCGCCGCTGGAGTCTCGTGGGCCGACATCGGCCGGGCCGCCGGCATGACCGGCCGGTCGGCCACCCAGCGGTGGTCCGCCCGTGACTGAGCAGCTGACCGGCCACCCCGGCCCGGCCGAGGAGACGCGGCCGGGGCAGCGCACCGAGTTCGTCGTCGACCTCGACGGCGAGCCGCTGGCGCCGCTGCGCGCCCTGGAGGAAGTACTGCTGCGCCTGGGCACATGGGAGGACAACGACCGGCAGCATTCGAGCGTCGACACCGAGCCGCTGCGGTCGCCGGCACCTCCGGTCTCGGAATGCTGACGTCCTCGGCGACCTGAGCAACCGCCGCCTCGCTCTTGCGGACCACCTCAATCACGTCACAACGAAACTTCGTACTAGCAAAGCTGCAGCCTCACAGAACCCATGGCCCTGCGGGCCGCCTCGAACGGCACACACCCAGGAAACGACAAGTCCGTACGGAGGCGAAACCTACCAACGTTGACCAACGTGGTGCGGGGAGCTGCCTTGCGCATACAGCGCCTGGCAACCTCAATCATCCTCCCCGGGAGGGCTTTCCCCGAGCGGGCAGGTTCACTTGGCGGGTCCTACGGGAACATGGACCCGGACAGACTGCTGTCCTGCAGTCTTCCCAGTCGGGCTCCGCGCACAGGGCGCCACCGGGTGCTCGTCCTGCTGTGCATGGCGCCTGTCGAGGTCCGCAGGAGGAGTAGTGCCGACCAGCAGTGGCGTGCCGCTCTGGGTCCCGCTTCTTGTGGGTTTCCTGGGTCTACTCGGAGTGCTCTACACGCAGTGGCGTTCCGATATCCGCGAGCAGCGCACCCGAGACGAGGCACGCCAGCGCGAGCAGGAGCAGTGGGATCGACAGGAGCGGCAGCAGCGTGATCAGTGGGCCAGGGAGGACGCGGCCCGCAGCTACGAGCAGCGTCGGGACGCATATCTCAGGTTCGTCACGCTATTCGATCAGGTGTGGGAACTGGTGGCCGGCCGGTACTACTTGCCTGGGCACTGGCCGCAACCGGTCCCGGAAGGCGACCAGACCTACGTGGAGCTCACTGAGGAGCTCCGGACCCTGCGGCTCTTCGCATCCACGGCGGTTACTCGGATTGCTGACAACGCGGTGAGGACCCTGCAGAGGTTTGATCGGCTGCCGCCCCACCAAGGCGAGCACTACGAGGACGCGGAGGATCTCAACGCAGTTCTCATGCAGAAGTACGGCCTGCTTCAGGAGACGATGCGCAGGGACCTTGGAGTGCCTGATGAACCTGCACTAGGCGCCGCCGAATAGGTCGATCGCCGCTTGCAGCGCTAAGAACCCTGATGTGGCTCGAGCTCATGGCGGACTACGACAGCGCCTGCCGTGAGGGAGTCCTGCACGCATCCCTCGGTCGCGCACCAATCTGCAGCTCTAGGTCGCCGACGTCACGACGGAGTCGCCGTGCCCGCAAGGATCTCCTGCGAAATGCCGGCACACTGACTGCCGGACCGCGTGGACGTCGCCGCAGCAGGTTCCCCTTGCGGGACAGGGTCGCGGTTAGTCGAGAATCATCCGGAAAGCGAGTTGCCCATAGCGGCTCAATCAGGGACAGCTAGCTGCCGCGCTTGCCCGCCGCCGGCGAGTCACCGCTGAGCGGGACGACCCCGCGCGCAACCAGATGGATGAGGAAGGGCGAAAAGGCGAGGACGCCTCGGCTCCAACCGATCCCTTGATCGGAGAAGCTGCGGTCGATTCCCCCGCGCAAGGCATCAATATCGCCGAAGACGGCGCTGACGTCCTTGAGACAAACCGCGCCACTGGGCACCACGTCACCGTAACGTCGAACTAGATGACTCCGGAGGAGCCCCGAGCACTGCCGTCTCGGCCAGAGAAAAGCCCGACAGGGTGTCGGTGCCGCGTGAAACGAGCCAGGACGAGCCGCCGGGAGGTTATGCCGAGGACGGTGGGTAACGCCCGAGCAAGTCCACACCGGAAGCGCATCAACCTCACCAGTCCGTGCACGCCGTTTCCTATCAGCGGGAACGGCATGAGTGGCGCGGGCAGCGCACCGAAGTCCAACCGCCGCACGCGAGGATCCTTACGTGACACCGGCGGTGTGGTTGCGGTGGCCCACTGGGACGTCGCCGTAGCGAGATCCCTGCAGGACGTCGGCGCCGCACTTGCACGACCGCACGGCGGTCGCGGTGGCGGGTTCTCTATCCGGGGCGCTGATCGGAGACACCTGACGGCCTTGCGGTCCGTCAGATCCGCGGATGCACCGCCAACTGTCGACGACCACGTCGCTTCGACGGGTCGCTGCGCCCCGCGGAGTGATGCGCTAAGCGTCGTCACGCGGCGCGACGGCGGCCTAGCGTCTGACGGCGGTTGTCGGCGACGACTTGAACGGCCCGCAGGGCGTTGGTGTTGACCCTGGTGATGTCAGGGCGGCGCGATGCCAGGGTGTTGATGCGCTCGGCCAGCTGAAGCGCTTCAGTGTTCGTGTCGGCCAGGTGATGCCAGCGCCAGGCGTGTCGGGAGATCCGGTCGAGGGTATGGAGGGAGCGGGCTCGGCTGGTCAGGGCGTGCCCTCTTGCGTCGCTGAGTAGGGATGCCGGGCCCTCGGGGCAGCACCGGTGGTCCATGCAGAGCAGCTGCGCCGAAAGCCGGGTGCCCAGCAGGGTTTGCAGCGTGCTCTTGGGGATGCTGCGGCCGAGCGCGGGGATGTAGACCGGGCGTGCTCCGAAGCGGGCGCCATCGACCGGTGGGCGGCGGTGGGCGGCTGCGGCGGTGCGCAGGTCGCAGCGCTCCCGCCAGCCGATGCCGGTCTCGTACCCGGCGGCTCCGGCGGCGACCGCGGCCTCACCGAGCAGACCCTGCTGCCAGGCCAGTACGGGCGCCTGGCCGCGCAGACGCCGGACGGTCGCGACCAGGCCGACCAGGCGGTCGTCGGGCCGGGCACCCTGGTCGACCCTGGAAGCCGCGAGAGCGATCTCGTCGGCACCCAGATCGTCGAGGACGGCAGCCAGCCGGTCGATCCCGCCGGGCCATCGCGTACGGTCCAGCAGCCGCCATCCGACCGCGGTGACGGCGACCACGGGCAGGACGAGGTGGTGCCGGTCGAGGTAGCGGCGGGTGCGCCGCCACAGGGCGGTCTGCACCTCGATCCACCCGTCGTCGTCTCGCTCGATGTGGACATAGGGCGGCAGCAGCGCGCTGGCGCCATGCTCAAGCTGGTACTCCAGGCAGCCGGCCACCAATTCGTCTTGCCGCGCCGGCGAAGTCAGGTCGGCCGGAGTGTGTGCGGAGGCGCTGGCGTAGGGCAGCCGCGCCCAGGGGTCCCCGACGTGCTGGACGTCCTGCAGGTAGTGGGTCTGTGGGTCGATGAGCAGCGGCACGCCCGCGTGCCGGGTCAGCTCCACGTAGCGCGGCTGGGCGGCAGCCACCGGAGCGTCGAGCACCACTCGGTCCGGCGCGACCGCTGCACCTTCGCGGGCAGCAGGCCCCATCAGGCGCTCGAGCAGCGCCACATCCCCTGCGCCGAACCGCGCCAAGAGGTCAGCCATCACAATCCTCCGTCTCTCCCCGCATCGAAACGGTAACACGACGCGAAGTTGGGTACGCAACTGTGCCTGCAGTTCGCGGCGCTGTAGCGTGTGCAATGTTCACAACGGAGGGGAGACATGCATGAGCAGGGCGACCCGTACCGATCGGGGCCTGAGAGGAGGAACTGCCGCTGAAGGAACCGGTCGGGCTGGCAACTCACTGACCTATCCGCGCATCGTGGAGGTCGTCACCGGCTCGGGCATCACCCAGGCCGAGCTGGGAGAGGCCGTCGGTGCCAGCGTGCGCACGGTACAGAACTGGGCGAAGGGTGAGGCCACGCCGAAGGGGGCGAAGGTCACCCGGCTGCTGGATCTCGGCTATCTCATCGAGCAGCTGAAGTCTGCCTACACCGAGGAGGGGATCGGTATCTGGTTGCACTCACGCAACCGCAACCTCGACAAGCAACGCCCCATCGACCTGATCGTGGCAGGTCACCTCGACGAGGTCCTGGAAGAGGCCGAACGCATCTCGGGAGCGATGTAGCCGATGGCGTCCATGGCCGCTCAAGTCGCCGCAGCACCCCTGACCTCGGTGTCCGGCACCTGGCAGCGCCACGTCTCCGCACGCTTCTCCGAGCAGGCATTGGAGGGGCGGCGCGGTCACGGCAGGTGGGGGACCAGTCACGGCTTTGCCGTGCTCTATCTGGGGCGGCCCACCGACTCGGTGATCATCGAGGCTTACCGGCACCTGGTCGATCCCGTCCTCGACGAGCTGCCGACCACGGCGCTGGCGCCCCGGGTGCTGGTGACCGCGTCAGTGTCGGTCACCGACATCGTCGACCTGCGTACGGCAGTCGGCCGGATGCACACCGGCTTGACCATGCCCGACCTGACGTCGGCGACCCACGACCGGGAGGCCTACGCCCGCTGCCAGGAGGTCGCCCAGGTGGCTCATCAGCTGGGACGCCATGGCATCCTAGCGCCCTCGGCGACCCAGGCCGGTGAAACCCTGGTGCTGTTCATGGACCGGCTTCCCGACCACGAACGGCCCGTCCGCAGCACCGACGACCAGCTGTGGACCCAGCTGCCCGCCGATCCCCGGCGGCCGCAGGCACCTCGCCTGCGGGTTGTCCGCGATGAGATCTAGCCAGGTCAGGACGGAACGACCACGGCGGGTGGCGGCTCGGTGCCGCAGCGCGGGGCCGCCGCCCGTCGAACGAGTGACAGCTGCCCGCCCGACGAATTCAGCCTGACCGATGTCCTCTAACCCCACCCCCACGCGCGAGATCCCGCGCCATGGCCCTCCGCCGGCAACTGATCAGCCAATCCACGACGCCCTGCATGCAGCCGTCGGCGCCGGCATGCCCAGACGGTCCCTGGAGCTGTACGCGCGTTGGTGGCAGCTGGAGACCTGGCTGCGCGACTTGGCCTATGTCGAACTGCGCGCCCTACGCGGCGTCTCCTGGATCGACGCACTGAAGACCGCCACCGGGCGACAAGCCCAAGACGCCGCCTTCACTCACATGAGCAGCGCCGACACCGACAATCCCCTCGCCTACCTGGACTACCGCCAGCTCGTGTCCTTAATCGACGATCACTGGGACCAGTGCGGATACGCGCTCATCGAGCGACAGGCCTGGGCAGGGCGGCAGATTGAGCTGGCCCGCATCCGTCACCGAATCGGTCACGTCCGGTCTGCCCATCGCGACGACCTGGGCCGGCTGGAGCAGACCCTGCGCGACCTCGAGCGCGGCAGATTCATCAGCTACGCCTCCTACAACCGACGGCAGGTCCCCGACCCATCGGAGCATGCCGACCCAGTCACCACCGGATGGGTCCGACGCCGACATCCCACCGCGCAGCGGCTCATCGCTCACGCCCAGCGCCAATACGAGACCCGCCTACGCATCGGGATTAGCAAGCGCCCCTGCGCCAGGTGGCCCCAGGACCTGGCCGACGCCCCTGGCCTGCTGTGGCACGCCGACTTCTACATGCGTGAACGCACCATCGACCTGCGCCGCCTGTGGCACGACAGCGCGGTGGCCGACATCCAGCCACTGCTGGTCCACCTGCTCGCCGACAACCCATGGCACGTCGGCTTCACCTTCACCGCAGTTGACGATGCGCAGGCGGTGTCCGACGCCGTCGGCGCAGCCTTCGACGCGGTGCTGCTCTGCTCAGGTGTCGGCCTCCGTGACGACGACCAGTGGACTCGTTGGCGTCACCGCGCGTCCGACCTGGACTACCGTGTGGCCGCCGCCGGCCCATGGACGACCATCGACGAGAACACAGTGCCGGTCAGCCTTTTTGGCGCGGGAGGGGAAGTCGAATCAACGCCCCCCTGGTGAGCCGACCGTCGAGACCTTCCGACATGCCGCTACTACCGTCCCAGATGCCCTCACGGATTCGGACTCACCACCCCGCACGGCCAGCACCGCTGCTACGCGGCCGAGAGCTGTCCTGTACCGCTACTGGACCCGCACCGGCCCCGGCTGCGGCCCGTGACGCTGCGGACCTCGATGGGGGAGGACTGCCTGCCGTCGTCGCACACAGCAGGCTGCCCATGATCCCGAGTGCAGTTGCAGCCTGAGTACTTCGACCGTCCGACCGGTACACACCCGGTACACAACAGGTCCGTACGGAGGCGACACCTACCAACGCTGACCATCGTGCTACTAACAGGCTGACCTGCGTATTCAGCGCCTGCCAAAATCAATCGCGCTGACTGGGAGGGCCCTCCGGAGGCGGGTGCGCAGGTTCGAATCCTGCCGGGGGCACAACCTGAGAGTGCTGGTCAGCGCGGCAACGAGCCCCGCGGGCCAGCACTCTCTGCATACAGGGAGAGGGCCTCGGGCAACACCCGGGCACAGCAGCGGCGCGCGCGACCGCCATGCGCTCGGCCGCCTCGTCCAGCCGGTGGCGCCGCCTCCCCTTCACGGGGAGAGCCTCAGCTGGGAGCCGGGAGTCTGCCGGCGGTCGGCCGCAGCCGTGCAGCCACCTGACCGGGCCCGTCGAGCTGCCGGAGCGTTGAGCGAACGCGTCAGCGCGCGTCGAGGACCTGGCGCAGCCGTGCGGCGAACGCCTCCGGCCGGCCGTGCTGGCCGAACTCGCCGCCGAGGAACCCACCGTGGTCGCTCGGGAAGACGGTGATCTCCTGGCCCAGCTCCTGGGCGGTCGCGACCGCGGTGCGCCAGGTCAGGGTGTCCTGCGACTCGATGCCGGCAGCAACGACGATCCGGCTCGGTGCCGCCCTCAGGGCTGGGACGTCGGGCCGGAAGGCGGTGATCGCGTCGGAGTCGTGCGACAGCAGAGGATCGCCGCGCGAACCGTCGTCCTCGGCCGGGAGCCCGAAGGCCGCCGGGTCCGGGGCGGTGGTGACCGAGAAGTCGTCGGTGAACTCGCCCTGCCAGGAGCTGAGCGCGATGAAGGCCGCCATGCCGTGTCCCCAGCCCTTGGCCTCGTAGACCGCCTGCACCGCGCGGGTGGCGGCGATCGCACGCTCGGCGTCAGGGAGGACGGGCAGCAGCGGGGGTTCGTGGGCGACGAGCGTCGTCACGTCGTCCGGATGCGCGGCGACCAGGGCCAGCGCCGTGACCGCTCCCCCGCTGCTGGCGAACATCTCCACCGGCCCCCCGACCGCCTCGATGATGCGGTGGACGTCGTCGGCGTGCTGCTGCGGCGTGTGCGTGGTCCGCCCGTCGGTCCGCGTGCTGCGGCCCAGGCCGCGCGGGTCGTAGGTGACCAGGGTGCGGTCGGTGAAGTGCCCCGCGAGCGTGCCGAAGCCGCTGGCGTCCATCGGTGCCCCGATGAGGAACAGCGGCGGCCGTCCGTCCGCCGTCGGCAGGGGACCGCGGACGTCGTAGGCCAGCGATGCCTCAGGCGTGTCGAGCATGCGGGTGGCGATCACCATGGTCATGGTCGTGCAGACCCCACCGGCCCGCGGAACTCATCGCCGACCGTGCTCCGCGTCCTCCCCGGGACGCGCGCCGCCGGGGTGGCGCCTATTGATATTCGATAGGGATGTACCGATACTCGGTGTATGACTCCTGCCATCCGGTCCGCTGTCGTCGTCCTCGCGGTCCTCGTCGTGGTCGCCCTCGGGATCGCCGGCGTCGTGCTCGGGGAGGCCGACGACTCACCGGGCCTGCAGGGCCTGGGGGTCCTGCTGGCCCTCGGCGCGGTGGTCCTCGGCGTGCGGACCCTCCGCCGGCCCCGGCAGCGCTGACCGCGGCCGGGCGGGATCAGGCCAGGAAGGACTCCCAGCCGGCGGCCGGGGGCGTACCCACCGGCAGGGTCCGGAGCCGGTCGAGGACGGCGGGGTCCTGCACGTCCAGCCACGCCACCAGCTGACGGAAGGACACCAGCTGCACCTCGGGCTGCCCGGCGATGGCCCGCAGGGCGTCCTCCACGGCGTCCATGTAGATCCCGCCGTTCCACTGCTCGAAGTGGTTGCCGACGAACAGCGGTGCCCGGTTGGTGGTGTAGGCCCGTTCGAACCCGGCCAGGTAGGCGTCGCGGGCCTGCGCTCGCCAGGTGCCGTACATCGCCGGATCGCCGGACGTGTCGCCCTGGGTCTGCTTGTACATGAGGTTGTAGTCCATGGCGAGCACGCTGGCGCTGACGCCGGGGTCGGTCGTCGGGAAGGGCACCGACGGCAGCGGGAAGTCCCACAGGCCGAGCTTCTTCGCGGGCCAGACCTGCCGGCCGCCCGGTGAACTGGCGTCGTACCGCCACCCCAGCGCGGCGGCGGCGGGCAGCAGGCCGTCCTGGCCCTCGAGGCACGGGGTGCGGCCCCCGATCAGCTCGACGTCGTAGTCGAAGGGCAGCGGCGGCAGGTCGCTGCGGCCGGTGGTCGTCTTCCAGGTCTGCACGAACCGCGTCGCCTGGGCGATCTCGCTGGTCCAGTCCTCCGGCGACCAGAGCCGGACCCCGTTCTCGCCGCAGAAGTGGCCGTTGAAGTGGGTGCCGATCTCGTGCCCGTCCAGCCAGGCGAGGCGGACCTCCGCCACGGTGTCGAGCACCTCCTGCGTCGACAGGAAGCCGATGTCGGAGGCGCCGACCGGGTGCCGCGGCGGGGCGTACTGCATCCGCTGGTCCTCCGGCAGCGCGTACAGACCGGTGAAGAAGAAGGTCATCGACGCGCCGAGCTCCTGGGCCAGCGTCCGGAACCGGGGGAACTGACCGGTGGACAGGTTCGCCGCGCCGTCCCACGAGAAGACCACGAACTGGGGCGGGCGCTGCCCGGGGAGCAGCCGCTGCGGGACGGGCTGGTGGGGCTGCAGGCCGGTGTCGGCCGTCGAGCCGTCACCGATCAGCCGCACCGCGGGTGCCGGCGGCGGAGGGGGCTCAGGAGGCGGTACGGACGAGGTCGTCGCGGGCGCGGCCGTCACCGCCGCAGCCGTCGTGAACGAACGGTCGGCGACGCCACACCCGGCGGCGGCGAGCACGGAGGCCCCCGCCCAGCCGAGCAGCGCCCGTCGGCTCAGTTCTGACACAGGACATCACCAGCAGCGCCCACGAGGTCCCCCAACACACAGCCCCCGTGCCCGCGCCACCGGCCGTCCCGGCGGCCCGACGGACGGTAGCGGTCACCCCGGGCATACCGGAACCCGTCCGTGCACCCGGGAACGACGACGCGCGGGAGCCCTGGTCAGCGCAGCCGGTGGGGGCGCCAGCCACCGGAGGGGTGCACGGCCGGCGCGAGGCCGGGCTGCGCCCCGTCGCCCGACGCGACGACGTCCTCGGCGCCCACGCCGAGCAGGGTGCGGGTGATCTGCTGGGCGCTGTCGAGCAGGTCGTCGAGGGCGCGGTCGAGGTGCGCGCCGGTGACGGCGACGACCGGGTCCTGCTCGTGCAGTGACTCGAGGACGGCCCGGCGCAGCAGCTCCTTGAGGAACGACGCCGTCACGCCGTCGGTGCGCTCCACGGCCCGCGTCACGTCGTCGTCGGTCAGGCGCAGCGGCACGTCGCGGCCGTAGAGCCGCAACAGCTCGCGGCGGGCCGCGGCGTCGGGCAGGTCGACCTCCACGGCGACGTCGATGCGGCCGGGCCGCGCGGCCAGCGCCGGCTCGAGCAGGTCGGCGCGGTTGGTGGTGAGGACGAAGAGCAGATCGGCGTCGGGCGCCGCGCCGTCCATGGCGTCGAGCAGGTCGAACAGCACCGGGCTGCCGCCGGGGCCGAAGGAGCGGTCGGCGGCGACGAGGTCGACGTCCTCGAGCACCACCACGGCCGGCTGCAGGTCGCGCGCGAGGTCGGCGACGGAGCCGACCAGGCCCAGCGAGCGGCCGGTGAGCAGCAGGCGGGTGTAGTCGCCCATCCGGCCCAGGAGGTAGCGGACGGTGTGCGTCTTGCCGGTCCCCGGCGGCCCGTAGAGCAGCAGCCCGCGCTTGAGGTGCTGCCCGGCGGCGCGCAGGCCCGCCCGGTGCTCGGCCACCCCGAGGGCGTGCCGCTCGACGCGCTCGAGCACGGCCGCGGGCAGCACGACGTCGTCGCGGGCGAGGTCCGGCGGGTCGAGGAAGACCAGCGCGACGCCGCCCATCGGCGTCGGGGTGACCTCGACGAGCCGGCCGCGGTACACGTTGAGCTCCCGCCGCAGCCGGTCGAGCTCGGCCAGGACGGCCTGCGCCCGGTGCACCGGCAGCCCGGCCACCTCCACGCCGAGGGTCTCCCGGTGCTCGCCCGGCCCCTGCACGAGGACCACGTAGCGGCCGTCGTCGTCGGTGACCAGCAGCAGCGCGAGGCGCAGGCAGGCCAGCGTCGACCCCGGGCCGTTGGGCAGGTCGGCCACCGCGGGGGCGCTCAACCGCACCGGGGGCAGCGCCTCGCCGGTCATCAGCTGCTGCAGGTCGATGCCGCCGTAGTGCGGCGGGAGGGCGACGCCGCGGACTTCCACGGTGCGCCCCGGCGCCGCGCTCCACGCGTCGAGGGCGGTCTGCAGGTTGACGTGCTCGAAGGGCGGCAGGTCGCGGCCCACCACCGACTGCTCGCGGCCCTCGGGGCCGAGTACCTCCCGCACCAGCGCGACGACGTCGTTGCGCGCCCCCTGCCCTGGGACGTGCAGCCAGTCGAGCAGGGCGCGCAGCCCCGCCGCGAACTCCCGGACCTCCGGCTCCGCTGCCTCGGCCGCCACGGCACTCCCCCGCTCCCCGTCCGCCCGCACGTGGCGGCGGAGCCTAGCGGCACCGGCTGCACCCACGAACCGGTCCCGGGTGCTCGTGCGGGCCGGTCCCGTGACGGGCGCCTCGGTGGCCGGCGGAGAGCCGAACTAGCGTGCGGGCATGGAGACCACCGGGGTGCAGACCACCCGCGCCGGGGACGTCGAGCTGGCCTACGAGACCTTCGGCTCGGCGGAGGACACGCCGCTGCTGCTGGTCATGGGCCTGGCCACGCAGATGATCGGCTGGCCCGACGAGTTCTGCCGCATGCTGGCCGACCGCGGCCACTTCGTCGTCCGCTTCGACAACCGCGACATCGGCCTGTCCACCCACCTCGACGACGCCGGCGCGCCCGACGTGCTCGCCGTGATGGGCGGCGACCACTCGGGCGTCGCCTACCGCCTGCCCGAGATGGCCGACGACACCGCCGGCCTGCTCGACGCCCTCGGCATCGGGAGCGCCCACGTGGTGGGCGCCTCGATGGGCGGGATGATCGCCCAGCTGCTGGCGATCCGGCACCCGGAGAAGGTGCGCAGCCTGACCTCGATCATGTCGACGACGGGCGACCCGGCGGTCGGCGCGCCCGCGGAGGCGGCGATCGGCGTCCTGCTCGCCCCGCCGGCCACCGACCGCGACTCGGCCGTGCAGCGGGCCATCGACACCTACCGGGTGATCGGCTCCCCCGGCTTCGAGTTCGACGAGGCGAGCCTCCGCGAGCGCGCCGGGCTCTCCTACGACCGCCGGTACAACCCCGCCGGCGTCGCCCGCCAGCTCGCCGCGATCCTGGCCAGCCCCGACCGCACCGCCGACCTGGGGAAGGTGGCCGTCCCGACGCTGGTCGTGCACGGCGAGCAGGACGCGCTGGTGAACGTCTCGGGCGGGCGGGCCACCGCGGCCGCGATCCCGGGCGCCGAACTGCTCGTCGTCGAGGGCATGGGCCACGATCTGCCGCGCGAGGTGTGGCCGCAGCTCGTCGACCGGATCGCCGCGCTGGCCGACCGCGCCGACGGCCGCTGAACGCGCCCGGGCCCCGCGCGGAGTGCGCGGGGCCCGGGCAGCGGTCAGCTGGTGAGCATGCCGCCCTCGACCGGGATCGTCGTCCCGGTGACGTAACCGCCGGCGTCGCTGACCAGGAAGACCAGCGCCGCGGCCAGCTCCATCGGGTCACCGGCCCGGCCGACGAGCACCCGGCCCATCTGCGCGTCGAGGTAGCCCTCGGGGTACTGGTCGGTCATCTCCGAGGCGAAGAAGCCCGGCGCCAGCGCGTTGACGCGGATCCCCTTGCGGCCGGTCCACTGCTGGGCGAGGTCGCGGGTCAGCCCGATCAGGCCGGCCTTGCTCGCGGCGTAGGCGGCCTGCGGCAGCCCGGCGGTGGTCAGCCCCAGCACGCTGGAGATGTTGACGATCGAGCTGCCCGGCTTCATGACCCGCCCGCAGGCCTGGGCCATCCAGTAGCAGCCGTTGAGGTTGACGTCGATGACCGCCCGGAACTCCTCGGGCTTCTCGCGGGTGGCCGGGGCCGCGGTGCCGATGCCGGCGTTGTTCACCAGGACGTCGACCCGGCCGAACTCGGCCATGGCGGCGTCGACCAGCGCCTGGCAGTCCTCGACCTTCGCGACGTCGGTGCGCACCGTGATCGCCCGCCGCCCGGCGGCCTCGACGGCCTCCCTGGTGGCGGCCATCCGGTCCTCGCGCCGGGCGCCCAGCGCCAGGTCGGCGCCGGCCTCGGCCAGCGCCCGGGCGAACACCACGCCCAACCCGGACGAGGCGCCTGTGACGACCGCGACCTTCCCCTCGAGCCGGAACATGTCCAGGATCGTCCTGTCCGCCACCGTGGTCTCCTCTCACGTGCCCGAACCGTCCCCGCGACCGTATCGGCGTTGCGCGGTAGATCACCGGGCGGGCGGGTAGGGGATCCCGGCGGACGGCCGGTCCACGCGGAGGAGGTACGTCGATGACGGCGCAGACACCACCGGGCACGCCCCTGTGGCGGCAGGCGTTCGACGCCGCCGAGAAGCGGGTGACCCCGCACGCCGAGGAACTGGTGCGCACGCCGTACTTCGCCACCGGGGTCGGCCTGCTGCGTCGCGCGCAGAACATCGCCAAGGACACCGCCCGCGGCGTGTCCGCGCGCGCCTGGCACCTGGTCAACCTGCCTGCGGGGACCGACCTCGCCCGGCTGCGCGCCCAGCTCGGCGCGCTCGACCGCGAGGTCCGGCGGCTGACCGTGCAACTGGAGAACGAGCGCCGCCGCCCCCTGACGTCCGACGTCCCGACCACAGCGACCTCGGAGGAACCCGATGCCCACGGTGCCCAGCCCACAGGCAGTCCTCGACCGCGTCCGGCGCGACGTGGAGCGCAACGCCCTCCGCGCTCGTAACGGCATCAAGCTCGTCGCCGGCGTCGACCGGCCCGGCGTCGGGCTCACGCCCAAGGACGTCGTCTGGGAGCGCGGCCGCACCCAGCTGTGGCACTACCGCAGCGACAAGGTGAAGTACTCGCCGCCGCTGCTCATCGTGTTCAGCCTGATCAGCCGCAGCTACATCCTCGACCTGACGCCGGGCAACAGCTTCATCGAGCAACTGCTCGACGCCGGCTTCGACGTCTACATGGTCGACTGGGGCGAGCCCGACGAGCGGGACGCGCAGAACCGGCTCGAGGACTACGTCGACGACTACATCCCCGCCGCCGTCGACCGGGTGCGGGAGCTGTCGGGCGCCGACGAGGTGAACCTCTTCGGCTACTGCTTCGGCGGCGACCTGACCCTGCTCTACGCCGCGCACCACCCCGACGCCCCGGTGCGCAGCCTCACCGTGCTGGCCACCCCGGTGGACTTCACGAAGATGGGCCCGATGTCGGACATCTTCCGCAACAGCGGCCTGGAGGTCGACGACGTCGTCGACGAGGACGGCAACGTGCCGCCGCGGGTCGTCGTCCAGGGGTTCAAGACGCTCACCCCCACCGCCGACGTCACCCGGTACGTGACGCTGTGGGAGCGGCTCTGGAGCGACGAGTACGTGTCGGCCTACCAGGCGATGACCGGCTGGTCCGACGACCACATCCCGTTCCCCGGCGCGGCCGCCCGCGAGACGGTGCAGATGCTGGTGCGCGACAACGCGATGGTCACCGACCGGCTCTCCGTGGGCGGTGACCCCGTGCACCTGTCCGACATCCGGCTGCCGTTCCTCACCGTGCGCGCCGACCGCGACCACATCGTCCCGCCGGAGGCGACCGAGGCGCTGATCGACCTGGTCGGGTCCGAGGACAAGCACGAACTGCGGCTGCACGCCGGACACATGGGCCTGGTCGTCGGCCGGACGGCGGCCAAGACCACGGTGCCGGAGATCATCGGCTTCCTCCGGAAGCGCAGCGACGAGGTCGGGGAGGACTGAGCGTGGACCGGACCGTGGAGATCGTCGAGCTCGAGTCGGCGCACTGCGACGCCCTGCTGCGCTTCTTCGGCAGCCTGCCGGAGGGCGACCTGACCTTCATCGAGGAGGCGGTCACCGACCCCGACGTCGTCCGGTCGTGGGCGTCGGGCGCCTCCGGGGGACGCCGGTTCGTGGCCCTCGACGGCTCACCTGACGCCCCGGAGATCGCCGGCTACGTGGCGGTGCGCCCGCTGCCGGGCTGGTCCTCGCACGTCGGCGAGGTCCGGCTGGTCGTCTCCCCCGCCAGCCGCGGTTCGGGCCTGGGCCGGCAGCTGGCCCGCCAGGCGCTGGTGACGGCGGTCGGCGACGGGCTGACCAAGCTGGTCGTGGAGGTCGTCGCCGAGCAGGGCGCGGCCCTCGCGCTGTTCACCGCCCTGGGCTTCACCGGGGAGGCGCTGCTGCGCGACCACATCCGCGACCGCGAGGGCAACCTGCGCGACCTCATGGTGCTGGCCCACCACGTCGACGAGACCTGGGCCGGCATGGCCACCGTCGGCCTCGACGAGGCACTCGGCCAGGACCTCAGCTGAGGAGCTCGGTGACCCGGCCGCCGTCGACGGCGATGCGCCGGGTGGTGGCCACCGCCTCGAGCATCCGGCGGTCGTGGGTGACCAGGAGCAGCGTGCCCGGGTAGGCCGCCAGCGCCGACTCCAGCTGCTCGATGGCCGGCAGGTCGAGGTGGTTGGTCGGCTCGTCGAGGACCAGCACGTTCACCCCGCGGGCCTGCAGCAGCGCCAGCGCCGCGCGGGTGCGCTCGCCCGGCGAGAGCGTGGCCGCGGTCCGCAGCACGTGCTCGGCGGTCAGGCCGAACTTGGCCAGCAGCGTGCGCACCTCGGCGGTGGGCCAGTCGGGCACCTCCGCGCCGAAGGCGTCGAGCAGCCGCCGGTCACCGGTGAACAGCCCGCGGGCCTGGTCGACCTCGCCCAGCCGCACCGCGGGTCCCAGCGAGGCGGCGCCGGCGTCCAGCGGCACCCGGCCCAGCAGCGCGCCGAGCAGCGTCGTCTTCCCCGACCCGTTCGGCCCGGTGATCGCCAGCCGGTCGCCCCAGTCGACCTGCAGGCTCACCGGCCCGAGGGTGAAGTGCCCGCGCCGCACGACGGCGTCGCGCAGGGTGGCGACGACGGCCCCGGCGCGCGGCGCGGCGGCGATGGTCATCCGCAGCTCCCACTCCTTGCGGGGCTCCTCGACCACCTCCAGCCGCTCGATCCGCCGCTCGGTCTGCTTGGCCTTGGCGCCCTGCTTCTCCGCCGTCGACCGGTTGTGCGCCTTGATGTGCTTGTCGGGGTCCTTCTGCTTCTTCACCGCGTCCCGGACGCCCTTGGCCAGCCAGTTGCGCTGCATCCGGGCGCGGGCCTCCAGCTCGGCCTTCGTCTCGGCGAACTCCTCGTACTCCTCGCGCGCGTGCCGGCGGGCCACCTCGCGCTCGGCCAGGTAGGCCTCGTAGCCGCCGTCGACGACGCGCACCAGCTGCTGGGCCAGGTCGAGCTCGACGACGCGGGTGACCGTGCGGGCGAGGAACTCGCGGTCGTGGCTGACCAGCACGATGCCGCTGCGCGTGCCGGCGACGAAGGCCTCCAGTTGCTCGAGCCCGGTGAGGTCGAGGTCGTTGGTGGGCTCGTCGAGCAGCAGCAGGTCGTAGCGGGACAGCAGCAGCGCGGCCAGCCCGACCCGCGCCGCCTGCCCGCCGGACAGCGCGGGCATCGCCGCGTCCGGCGCCACGCCGGGCGCGACCTCGGCCAGCACCTGCTCGAGCCGCTCGTCGAGGTCGGCGCCGCCCAGGGCCAGCCAGCGCTCCAGCGCCTCGGCGTAGGCGTCGTCGGCACCGGGGCGGCCCTCGGTGAGGTCGGCGGTGGCGGCGTCGAGGGCCGCCTGCGCGGCGGTCACGCCGGTGCGCCGGGCGAGCGCGGCGGCCACCGTCTCGCCCTCGCGCCGCTCGCGCTCCTGCGGCAGGGCGCCGACGGTCGCCGTGGGCGGGCTCAGCGTGATCGAGCCGGAGCCGGCGGGCAGCTCGCCGGCCAGCGTGCGCAGCAGGGTGGACTTGCCGGCGCCGTTGACGCCGACCAGGCCGACGACGTCACCGGGCGCGACGACGAGGTCGAGGCCGGAGAAGAGGACGCGGGCGCCGTGGCCGGCGGCCAGGCCGCGCGCGACGAGGGTGGCGCTCATGGAGGTGCTCCCGGGAGGACGGAACGGTCAGCGGTCGACGTCGTCTCCGGCTCACAGCACGTGGCCACGGTAGCGCGCGGCACGGTCAGGCGTCGCGCGCGTTCCCGCCCAGCGGGTCGTCGTCGGGGTCGTCCTCGGCGGCCAGCACCTCGTCGGCCATCTCGTCGAGCATCTCCTCGAGCGCGATGTCCTCGTCGTCCCCGGGCCGTCGGCGGACCAGCCACGGCTGCAGGTGGTCGTAGCCGCGCACCGACACCCGCCGCAGCGGCCGCACCCGGTACCCCGGCACGCCGCGCAGGCGCCGGGCGAGCTCGCGGTCGACCAGCACCGTGCCGGCGTGCGCGACCGACGTCAGCCGGCTGGCCAGGTTGACCACCGGCGAGTAGACGTCGCCGAGCCGGGTGAGCACCGTGCCGTAGGCCGCGCCCACCCGCAGCGGCGGCCGGTCGGGGGCGTCCCAGGCCTCGGGCAGGGTCAGCCCGATCTCGACGGCGTCGACGGCCGAGGCCGCGGTGAACAGCACGCCGTCGCCGACGGTCTTGACCACCCGGCCGTGCGAGCGGGCGATGACCTCGGTCGCCGTCGCCTCGAACGCCTCGACCATCGCGCCGAGCTCGCGGCCGGCCATGCCGCGCGAGCGAGTGGTGTAGCCGACCAGGTCGGCGAAGCCGACGGCGAGCTCGCGGCGGTCACCGGGCTCCCCGGCACCCAGGAGGCGGTCGATGTTGGCCGCCAGGTGCCGGCGCCACACGTAGTCCTGCGTGCGGGCCAGCAGCGGCAGCAGGACCTCGGCCGCGGCGACCGGGTCGACGGCGTCGGGGCCGTGCTCGCGGGCCTGCCGGACGAGGGTGTCGGCGAGCAGGTCGGTCTGCCAGTCGGCCAGCCGGGACAGCGCCTGCCCGGTCGCGCGGGCGATCGAGGCCTCGGTGTCGGGGTCGACGAAGCCGGAGTCGATGAGCGCCGAGAGGGTGCCCAGCGCCCCGACGTCGGCGAGGGTGAAGGCGGGGTCGTCGTCGGCGACGTCGGGGAAGCCCAGCGCGCGCCACAGCCGCTGCGTGCGCTCCGGCGGCATGCCGGCCGCCGCGGCCACCTCCAGCCGGGTCAGCCGGCGCTGCCCGCCGAGCAGCAGCCGCTCGAGCGCATCGTGCACGGCGGCGCGGTCGGCGTCGCCCGGCTGGGGTCCGGCGGGGTCCACGACGGGTCCCGGGTCAGCCCGTCGTGTGGACGACGAGCACGTCGCAGTCCGAGCGGCGCGTGGCGTCGGCGGGCACCGAGCCCAGCAGCCGGCCCTTGACGCTGTTGAGCCCGCGGTTGCCCACGACGAGCAGGTCGGCGTCCTCGCGGCGGACGACGTCGAGCAGCGCCTCCACCGGCGAGCCGACGACGGCGACCGTGCGGACCTCGCCGGCGCCGGCGGCCCGGGCGACGTCCCCCGCCTGCCGGACGGTGTCCTCGGCGGGGTGCGAGCCGACCACCTGGTAGGCCTCGTCGCGCAGCACGTCCCGGGCCCGCGACAGCTCCCGCTCGTCGACCTCGGCGGGGAGGTGGGCGCAGGCCACCACGAGGGTCGCCCCGCAGGCGCCGGCGAGGGCACCGGCCCGCGCGACCGCCCGCAGCGAGGACTCCGAGCCGTCGGTCCCGACCACCACCGTCCGATAGGCGCTCACGGCGCGCACTGTAGTGAGCGCACCGCCGGCCTGTGCCGCGGGTCACCCCGTGGTTGTACGGGGAAACGGCTGGTGGACGGCGGGTTGCCGGGCGGCGACAGGCGACGCGCCGTCGCGCCCGCCCCTCGGTGATCGGGCCGCCGTGGGCCAGGATGGCGGCTGCACGGGGACCGAGGACGAGGAGGACCGATGACCAGCGCGACTGCCGGGCACCCGAGGCCCGTGCGGGTCGAGGTGTCCGGTCTGAGCAAGACGTTCGGGACGGTGAAGGCGGTCTCCGACCTCGGCTTCACCGTGGAGCCCGGCTCGGTGACCGGCTTCCTGGGCCCCAACGGCGCGGGCAAGACCACGACCCTGCGGATGGTCCTCGGGCTCATCGCCCCCGACGCCGGCCGCGCGACCTTCGACGGCGTCCCCTACGCGGCCCTGCGCGAGCCGGTGCGCACCGTCGGCGCGGTCCTCGAGACCGCGTTCCACCCCGCCCGCTCCGGCCGCGACCACCTGCGCGTGTACTGCCGCGCCGCGGGCCTGCCGGTGACCCGCGCCGACGAGGTGCTCGACCGCGTGGGGCTCACCGCGGCCGGCCGGCGCCGCGCCGGCGGCTACTCCCTCGGCATGCGGCAGCGGCTGGCGCTGGCCACCGCGCTGCTCGGCGACCCGCCGGTGCTGGTCCTCGACGAGCCGGCCAACGGCCTGGACCCCGAGGGCATCCTCTGGCTGCGCGGCTTCCTGCGGCACCTGGCCCACGACGAGGGCCGCACGATCCTGGTCTCCAGCCACCTGCTGTCGGAGGTCGAGCAGACCGCCGACCGCGTCGTCATCGTCGGCGCCGGCCGGCTGGTGCGGCAGGGCTCGATCGCCGAGCTGCGCGAGGGCGCCACCGGCGGCAGCGTGCTGGCCCGCAGCCCCGACGCCGACCGGCTGGCCGCCGTCCTCGTCGAGGCCGGCATCGCCGCCACCCGCAGCGAGGACGGCCTGGTCACCTCCACCGGCACGACGCCGGCCGACGTCGGCGCCCGCGCGTTCGCCGCCGGGATCGAGCTGCACGAGCTGCGCGCCGAGGCCACCGGCCTCGAGGACCTCTACTTCCGGCTCACCGCCGGCCAGGAGCAGTTCGCCGCGGGCACGACCGCGCCGGGCGCGACTGCCCCGGGTGCGACCGCCGCGACCGCCGAGGGGGCCCTCCGATGACCGCGCTCGTCCGCGCCGAGTGGACCAAGCTGTTCACCACCCGCGTCTGGATCGGCCTGCTGCTGGGCGCCTGCCTCATGGCCGGCGGCTTCGCCGCGCTGTTCACCGGCCTGGCCGGCGCCGAGCCGGACGGTGGCCAGCCCGGGCTGCCGGCGGTGGGCACGCCGCAGTACGAGGAGGTCGTCTTCTCCGTCGCGGCCAACGCCAGCGTGCTGTTCCTGATCCTCGGCATCATCGGGATGACCCAGGAGTACCGGCACCGCACGGCGACGCCCACCTTCCTCACCACCCCGCGCCGCGGCCGCGTGGTCGCCGGCAAGCTGCTCGCCTACGGCGCCGCGGCCGTGCCGTTCGCGCTGCTCGTGCTCGCCGTCGTCGTCGGGGTGGTGCTGGTCTACGCCGGGGCGCGCGGGGCGGCGCCGTCGCTGGACGCCGACAACCTGCGGACGCTGGGCGCGGCCGGGCTGGTGCTCGTCGTGTTCGCCGTCATCGGCGTGGGCATCGGCGCGCTGCTGCGCAACCAGGTCGGCGCGATCGTCGGCGCGCTGGTCTACCTGTACGTGGCCGAGCCGATCATCTCCTCGATCGGCGCCATCCAGGGCGCCTACAAGTGGCTGCCCGGCGGGGCGGTGCAGGCGATCACGTCGGACTTCCAGGCGCCGGACCTCCTGGAGCCCTGGCAGGGCGGTCTGCTGCTGCTCGGCTACGGTCTGCTCGCGGCGCTGCTCGGCACCTTCCTCGCGGTCCGCCGCGACGTCGGCTGAGCCCACGCCGGCACGCCGGCACGACTCCCCCGCCCTGGGAGGCTCCCGCATGAGCACACCCCTGCCCACGCGCATGACCGCCTCGCGACTCGGCCGGCTCGTGGCCGACGGCGACGCCGACGCCGTGCGCGCCGCCGTCGCCGACAGCCCCCGTCTGCTGGCCGCCACCGCCGAGCGCGCCGGGGACGACGGCTGGACGCCCCTGCACCTCGCCGTTGCGCAGGGCCGCGAGGACGTCGTCCGCGTGCTCGTGGACGCCGGCGCGGACCCCGGCGCCCGCACCGGGTCGGGCCGGACACCGCTGCACGTGGCGGTCGAGTACGCCCCGCACCTCGTCGGCGTCCTCACCGGCCTGGGCGCCGACGTCGACGCGGCGGCCGCCGCCTACCTCGACGACGCCGACCGGCTCGCCGCCGAGCTCGACGGCGGCGCGCCGCTGCACGATGCCGCCGGCGGCTGGGACCTGCTGACCGTCGCCGCGGCCGGCGGTGCCGCGCGCACGCTGCGCCTGCTGCTCGACCGCGGCGCCGACCCCGACGGCGGGGCGCTGGCCGCCGCGGCCGGGGCCTGCCGGCCGGACCTGGTGCGGGTGCTGCTGGACGCCGGCGCCACCGTCGGCCGCCGGGACCCCGACACCGGCCGCACCGCGCTGCACGAGGCCGTCGCGGCCGGTCCGGGCGGCGACGCGCCCGAGGTGGTGCGGCTCCTGGTGGCCGCCGGCGCCGACGTCAACGCCACCACCAGCGACGGCGCGAGCGCCCTCGACATCGGCCGGGTCGCCGCGGCCCGCCACCGGCGCGACGCAGGTCAGGCGGGCGCGCGCGACGCGCTGGTCGACCTGCTCGTCGCCTCCGGCGCCACCGACTGACCCGGCAGGCCACGGGCGCGGACGGCCTGCTCCGCGCGGTTCCGGGGAAACGGACGGGCGTAGACTCCGACCCCGGTCCAGCGACGTCCACCGACGACGAAGAAGGCACTCGCCCCGTGTCACGCGACAACTCATCCCGGCCGTCCACCACCTCGTCCTCCTCCGCGGTGGCGGGCTTCGGCACCAACGAGTGGCTGGTCGAGGAGATGTACCAGCAGTACCTCGCCGACCCGTCCAGCGTGGACCAGGCCTGGCACGAGTTCTTCGCCGACTACCGGCCGGGCAGCCCGGTCGCCGCCAGCGACGACCGCGAGCAGGCCCCCGCCGCCGCCCCGGCGGGCGACGGCACCGCCGGCAACGGGTCCGCCGCGAAGGCCACGCCGGCCCCCGTGGCCGCCGCCACCTCCCCCGAGCGCCCGGCCGTGGCCGACGCCGAGGGCTCGGCCACCCGGCCCAGCAGCCCCGCCGTCGCCCCCGGCGCGCCGGAGCCCACGCCGCGCTCGACCCGCGTGCCCGAGCGCACCGAGGCGACCGTCGTCGACCGGGCCGCCGACCGCGCCGACCAGAAGGCCCCCGCCGCCCCGGCGCCCAAGCCCGCCCCGGCGCCGGCCGCCGGGGCCTCCGACGGGCCGAAGCGGACGCCGCTGCGCGGTGCCGCGGCGAGCGTCGTCAAGAACATGAACGCCTCGCTCACCGTCCCGACGGCGACGAGCGTGCGCGCGGTGCCGGCCAAGCTGCTGGCCGACAACCGCATCGTCCTGAACAACCACCTGAAGCGCTCGCGCGGCGGGAAGGTCTCGTTCACCCACCTGATCGGCTACGCGCTGGTCCGGGCGCTCGACGACTTCCCGAACATGAACGCCGCGTTCGCCGAGGTCGACGGCAAGCCGACCCTCGTGCAGCCCGAGCACGTCAACTTCGGCCTGGCCATCGACCTGCCCAAGTCCGACGGCTCCCGCTCGCTCGTCGTCGCCTCGATCAAGGGCGCCGAGCAGATGGACTTCGCCCAGTTCTGGGGCGCCTACGAGGACGTCATCCGCCGCGCCCGCGCCGGCAAGCTGACCCTCGAGGACTTCCAGGGCACCACGATCAGCCTCACCAACCCCGGCACCATCGGCACCGTCCACTCGGTGCCGCGGCTGACCGCCGGGCAGGGCGCGATCATCGGCGTCGGGGCCATGGAGTACCCGGCCGAGTTCCAGGGGATGAGCCCCGAGGCGCTGACCGAGCTCGGCATCTCCAAGATCATCACGCTGACCTCGACCTACGACCACCGGATCATCCAGGGCGCCGAGTCCGGCGACTTCCTGCGCCGGCTGCACGCGCTGCTGCTGGGCGAGGACGGCTTCTACGACGACGTCTTCCGGTCGCTGCGCTGCCCCTACGAGCCGGTGCGCTGGATGCCGGACGTGCGGGTCAGCCGCGAGGGCGAGATCGACAAGGAAGCCCGGGTCATCGAGGTCATCGAGGCCTACCGGCGCAACGGCCACCTGCTGGCCGACACCGACCCGCTCGAGTTCAAGGTCCGCAGCCACCCCGACCTGGACATCCTCCAGCACGGTCTGACGCTGTGGGACCTCGACCGCACCTTCCCCGTGGGCGGCTTCGCCGGCGAGAAGGTCATGGCCCTGCGCGACATCCTGGGCGTGCTGCGCAACTCCTACTGCCGCACGGTCGGCGTGGAGTACATGCACATCACCGACCCCGAGGAGCGCGACTGGCTCCAGAAGCGCATCGAGGTCAAGGCCGAGCAGCCCGACCGCGAGAAGCAGAAGCACATCCTGGGCCGGCTCAACGCCGCCGAGGCCTTCGAGACCTTCCTGCAGACCAAGTACGTCGGGCAGAAGCGGTTCAGCCTCGAGGGTGGCGAGTCGGTCATCCCGATCCTCGACGAGGTCCTCATCGCCGGGACCGACCACGACCTCGACGAGGTCGCGATCGGCATGGCCCACCGCGGCCGGCTCAACGTGCTGGCCAACGTGCTCGGCAAGAGCTACGCCAAGATCTTCGGCGAGTTCGAGGGCAACATCGACCCCGGCACCGTCCAGGGCTCCGGCGACGTGAAGTACCACCTCGGCGCCGAGGGCACGTTCGAGAACCCCTTCCGCTCCGGCGCGCAGATCGACGTCACGCTGGCCAGCAACCCCTCGCACCTGGAGACGGTCAACCCCGTCCTCGAGGGCGTCGTGCGCGCCAAGCAGGACATGATCGACAAGGGCGAGCACGGCTTCACCGTCCTGCCGGTGCTGCTGCACGGCGACTCTGCCTTCGCCGGCCAGGGCGTCGTCCAGGAGACCCTGAACCTGTCCCAACTGCGCGGCTACCGCACCGGCGGCACCGTGCACGTGGTCATCAACAACCAGGTCGGCTTCACCACCAGCCCGGCCGCGGCGCGTTCGAGCCTCTACTCGACCGACGTCGCGCGGATGGTCAACGCGCCGGTCTTCCACGTCAACGGCGACGACCCCGAGGCGTGCGTGCGGGTGGCGCGGCTGGCCGTCGAGTACCGGCAGGCGTTCAAGAAGGACGTCGTCATCGACCTCGTCTGCTACCGCCGCCGCGGGCACAACGAGGGCGACGACCCGTCGATGACCCAGCCGCTGATGTACGACATCATCGACCGCAAGCGCTCGGTCCGGAAGCTCTACACCGAGGCGCTGGTCGGCCGCGGCGACATCACGCTGCAGGAGGCCGAGGAGGCTCTCAAGGACTACCGCGGCCAGCTCGAGCGGGCGTTCGCCGAGACCCACGACGCCACCGAGACGCCGAAGCCGCAGCCGGCGATGGACCAGCCGGCCCAGCAGGTCTCCACCGTCGCCACCGCCATCTCGGCCGAGGTGATGAAGGCGATCGGCGACGCGCACGTCTCGCTGCCGCAGGACTTCTCCGCGCACCCGAAGCTCAAGCGGATGCTCGAGCGGCGCGCGGCGATGGTCAGCGAGGGCGGCATCGACTGGGCGATGGGCGAGCTGCTCGCCTTCGGCTCGCTGCTCATGCAGGGCGTGCCGGTGCGCCTGGCCGGCCAGGACTCGCGCCGCGGCACCTTCGTGCAGCGGCACGCGGTGCTCATCGACCGGGAGACCGCCGGCGAGTACACGCCGCTGTCCCACCTGTCCGAGGAGCAGGCGAAGTTCTTCGTCTACGACTCGCTGCTCAGCGAGTACGCCGCGCTCGGCTTCGAGTACGGCTACTCGGTGGCCAACCCGAAGGCGCTGGTGCTCTGGGAGGCGCAGTTCGGCGACTTCGTCGACGGCGCGCAGATGGTCATCGACGAGTACATCTCCTCCGGCGAGGCCAAGTGGGGCCAGCGCTCGGGCGTGGTGCTGCTCCTGCCGCACGGCCTCGAGGGCCAGGGCCCGGACCACTCCAGCGGCCGCATCGAGCGGTTCCTGCAGCTGTCGGCGGAGAACAACATCACCGTCGCCAACTGCTCGACGCCGGGCAACTACTTCCACCTGCTGCGCCGCCAGGCGCTCTCCGACGTGCACCGGCCGCTGGTCGTGTTCACGCCGAAGTCGCTGCTGCGGGCGAAGGTCGCGGTCAGCCCGGTCTCGGACTTCACCGACGAGGGCTTCCGCCCGGTGCTCGGCGACCCGGGCGTGGGCGGCGAGCCGCTCGACGACGCCGCGGTGCGCCGGGTCCTGCTGTGCAGCGGCAAGGTCGCCTACGACCTGCTCGCCGCGCGGGAGGCCGAGGGCCGCGCCGACACCGCCGTGCTGCGGGTCGAGCAGCTCTACCCGCTGCCGGCCGAGCAGATCCGCACCGCCCTCGACCGGTACCCGAACGCCGAGGACCTGGTCTGGGTGCAGGAGGAGCCGGCGAACATGGGCGGCTGGTCGTTCATGGCGCTCAACCTGCCCGAGCACCTCGACGGCCGGACGCTGCGGCGGGTCAGCCGGAAGGCCTCGGCCAGCCCGGCGGTCGGCTCGGCCAAGGTGCACGAGGTCGAGCAGAAGGAGCTCGTCGCCCAGGCCCTCGCCGGCTGAGGGTGGCCCGTGTACTTCACTGATCGGGGCCTGGAGGAGCTGGCCGACCGGCGGGGCGGGGAGCAGGTCACCCTCGCCTGGCTGGCCGACCAGCTGCAGGCCTTCGTCGACCAGCACCCCGACTTCGAGGTGCCGATCGAGCGGCTGGCCACCTGGCTGGCCCGCGGCGGCACCGACGACGTCGACGACGACCTGGACTGAACGACCGGGCACCGGGCACCGCGCGGAACGGGGGCGCCCCGCTGGACCAGCAGGTCCCGCGGGGCGCCCCCGTCGGCGTTCGGCCCCCGTCCGGAGCGCCTCCCCCGCTCCCGGCCCGGTGGGCGGGACGCTGCGCACGTGCTCGGTCACTCGCACGCCCTCTCCGGCCTCGCCGCGGGCGCGGCGACCCTCCCCTGGGCCCCCGTCGAGGGCACCGTCGCCCAGGTCGCCTGGGTCGCCGCCGCCGGCGGGTTCGCCATGCTGCCCGACCTCGACCACAGCGGCTCCACGGTCTCGGACATGTGGGGCCCGGTGACCGACGTCCCCTCCGGGGCGGTCGGCCGGCTGGCCGGCGGGCACCGCTGGGGCACCCACGACGCGCTCCTCGCACCGCTGGCCTTCGGGGCGCTGGCGCTCGCGGCGGCCAACCTGTTCTGGTCGAGCCTCGTGGTGATGGCGCTGGCGATCGGGCTGGCACTGCGGGCACTGCACTTCGTCATCCCCGGCCGCGCGGAGAACACCGTCGTCGGCAACCTGGTGCTGTCCTTCGGCGGCGCCTGGCTGCTGCTCGCGCACTCCCCCCAGCCGATGTGGCTGCCGGCCGCGGTGGGGCTCGGCGTCCTCACGCACATCGCCGGGGACCTGATCACCAAGCAGGGCGTGCCGCTGCCGGTGCTGTGGCTGGCCAAGCGCAAGCGGATCGCGCTCACGCCCATGCGCACCGGGACCACGCTGGAGAAGGCGGTGCTCGCGCCGCTGTTCCTCGGCGTCGCGGTGTGGTTCGTCTACGCCAACACCGGCGCGCGCGAGGCGCTGGACCCCTACCTGCAGGGCCTGCTCAGCCTCGGATGACGCCCGACGGCGCTAGCGTGCCCGGACGATGACCGACGTCCGCTCCGCGCAGCGCTGGTGGCTGCCGCTGCTGCGCGCCCTCCCGCGCGTGGTGGCCGCCGCGCTGTGGACCGCCGTCGACACCGGCCGGCCCCCGTGGCGGCCCCGCCGGCGGCGGTGGGACCGCGCGCTGCTGCTGGTGGCCGTCGTCTACGCCTTCGTCGTCGCGACGACGACCTCGGGGTCCGGCGAGGAGCGGCTCAGCGGCGGTCTGTTCCCCCTGTGCGCCGCGCCGCTGCTGCTGGGCCTCGTCCTCGCGGTGCGGCGGCCGCTGGACGGCTGGCGGCTGTCGCTGCTGGGCCTGGTCCTCACCGGCTACGTGCTGCCCCCTCCCCCGGCGCCGGCGCCGGTCCTGGAGGGCTGGCAGTGGCTGCTCTGGTGCCCGCTGCTGCTCGCCGCGGCATGGGCCTCGGCACGGCGGGTCAGCGTCGGCGTGGCCGTCGTCTCGCTGGTGCTCGTGACCGTGCTGGGCGCGACCACCCCCTGGCCGGTCGACCTGCGGCTGACGCTGCCGATCGCCTACGTCGGTGTCCTGGCACCGCTGGTCGTGGGCGGCAGCCTCGGCGCCCGGTGGGACGCCCGCCGCGCGCTGGAGGCCGAGCAGGCCCGGACGGCGGAGGCGCAGGCCGCCCGCGGCGCGCTGGCCGAGCGGGCCCGGATCGCCCGGGAGATGCACGACGTCGTCGCCCACCACCTGTCGCTGATCGCCGTGCGCTGCGAGACCGCGCCCTACCGGCTCGCGCCGCTCGACGAGCGCGCCGGGACCGAGCTCGCCGAGGTGGCCGGCACCGCGCGCTCGGCGCTGACCGAGCTGCAGCGGCTGCTGGGCGTGCTGCGCACCGAGGACGAGTCCGCCGAGCGGGCACCGCAGCCGGGCACCGCCGACCTGGCCGAGCTGTTCGCCGGTGTCCGGGCGGCGGGCACCGACCTGGAGGTCTCCGTCGAGGACGTCGACCTGCCCGACATCCTCGGCCTGACCGTCTACCGGATCGTGCAGCAGGCGGTGTCCAACGCCGCCCAGCACGCGCCCGGCGCGCCGGTGCGGGTGACGGTGGCCCGCGCGGACGGCGTCCTGCGGGTCGAGGTGGTCAACGGCGCCGGCCGGGCCCCGGGCACCCCCGGCGCCGGGGCCGGGCTGGCCGGGATGCGCGAGCGTGCCGAGCTGCACGGTGGCCGGCTGACCGCGGGCCCGACCCCCGACGCCGGGTTCCGGGTCCTCGCCGAGCTGCCGCTGGCGGAGGTCGCGCGGTGATCCGGGTGGTGCTGGTCGACGACCAGGAGATGGTCCGCGAGGGCTTCGCCGCGCTGCTCGGCGCCCAGCCCGACATCGAGGTGGTCGGCACGGCCGGCGACGGCGCCGCCGCGCTGCGCACCCACGCCGAGCTGGTCGCCGCGGGCCGCACGCCCGACGTCGTCCTCATGGACGTGCGGATGCCGGTGCTCGACGGGCTGGAGGCCACGCGCACCCTCCTGGCCGGCGACGGGCCGCACCCGCGGGTGCTGGTCCTCACCACCTTCGACCTCGACGACTACGTCTACGACGCGCTGCGCGCCGGGGCGAGCGGCTTCCTGCTCAAGCACGCCCCCGCCGCGGAGCTGCTGCACGCCGTCCGCGTGGTCGCGGCCGGGGACGCGCTGCTCGCGCCGGCCGTCACCCGCCGGCTGATCGCCGACTTCGTCGCCGCCCGCCCGGTGGCCCCGGCCCCCACCCGGCCGCAGGTGCTCGCGGCGCTCACCGAGCGGGAGGCCGAGGTGCTCGGGCTGGTGGCCCGGGGGCTGTCGAACACCGAGATCGCCGCGTCCCTGGTGCTCGCCGAGCAGACGGTGAAGACCCACGTGAGCCGGGTGCTCACCAAGCTCGGGCTGCGCGACCGGGCGCAGGCGGTGGTACTGGCGTACGAGACCGGGCTGGTCGCACCGGGCTCCTGAGTACCCGGGTAGCACCCGCAGGACGGCTCCCCGGTGTGACGATCCGGAGCGCCGATCTGCCTAGCGTCGGGCAGCGTGAGAAACCGCCTCGGAGCCGTGTTCCTGCTGGTCACCGCCCTGTGGGCGGCGTCGGCGCAGCCGTCGGAGGCCGCCGTGCCGGGGCCGGTGCGGCTGGACGCCGCGTGCGCCGCGGACCTCGCCGCACGGCTCGGGGAGGGCACCGTGCTCGGCTGCGACCCGGCCGGCCGCGGCCTCGCCGTCGTCGTCCTCGGCGACCTCGGTACGGCCGCGCACGTGGCCGTCCTGGTGCCCGGGGCCGACGCCGACCTGGCCCGGCTGTCCGATCCGGAGCACCCGCAGCGGCGGCCGTTCGGCTGGGCGCAGGCGCTGGCCGGCGCGGGCGGTCCCGGGCTCGCCGTCGTCGTGTGGGTCGGGTACGTGACGCCGAACGGGCTCGGGGTCGACGCGGCGGGCGGGCGGCTGGCCCGGGCCGGGGCGGCCGCGCTGGTCCGTTTCGTCGACGACCTGGGCACCGGCGCGCACGTCACCGTGGTGGGGCACAGCTACGGCGCGGTGGTGACCGCGCTGGCGGCCCGCGACCTGGCCGCCGACGACCTCGTGCTCCTCGCCAGCCCCGGTGCCCGGGCGGACTCGGTGGCGGAGCTCGGCACCACGGCCCGGGTGTGGGCCGGGCGGGCCGAGGACGACTGGATCGGCCGGGTGCCGAACGTGCGCGTCGGCGACCTCGGGCACGGCGCCGACCCCGCCGACCCGGACTTCGGCGCGCGGCCCGTCCCGGTCGACGGCGTCGCGGGGCACGACGGCTACCTCTCCCCCGGCACGGCCTCCCTGACCGCCGTCGCCGCCGTCGCGACCGGCCGCGGCGGGGCGGTGGCGGCGTGAGCCGTGACCGCGGCGTCGACGCGCTGCGCGGGCTGGCGCTGGCCGGCGTCGTCGCCGGGCACTGGCTGGTCACCGCGCCCGGCGTCCCCGGTGCCGTGGACGGGCGGGTGGCCACCGGCAGCCCGCTGCGGGAGATGCCGGCGCTGGCGCCCGCGAGCTGGCTGCTGCAGACGCTGGCGCTGTTCTTCCTCGTCGCCGGCTGGGCGGCCGCCCGGAGCGACGGCGGGGCGCCGTGGACGGCGCAGCTGCGGCGCCTGGCCGTCCCGGTCGGCGCGCTGGTCGCCGGGGTGGCGGCGGTGGCGACGGCGCTGGCGGTGTCCGGGGCGCCGCAGGGCGTCGTCCGGACGGTCGTCGTCCTGTCGCTGCGGCCGCTGTGGTTCCTCGGCGTGTACCTGGTGCTCTCGCTGGCCACGCCGCTGCTCGTGCGGCTCGACGCCCGGTCCGGCCCCGGGGCCGCGGCGCTGCCGCTGGGCCTCGCGCTGGCCGGTCCGCTGCTGCCGGGCGGCGTCTGGGCCACCGTGGGGACCACCGTGTGCGCCTGGTGGGTGCCGTGGCAGCTCGGCGTCGCGACGGCCCGCCGGCCGCTGGGACGCGGGACCTGCGTCGCGCTGCTCGCCGGGGGCACGGCGGCGGTGCTGCTGCTGGTGGAGGTCGCCGGGCTGCCCGCGACCGCGGTCGGGGTGCCGGGGGCGGCGGCGTCCAACCTCGACCCGCCCTCGGCCGCGACGCTGGCCCTCGGCCTGGCGCAGGCCGGTGCCGCGGGCCTGCTGCTGCCCCTGCTGCGGCGGGGTGCCGGTCCGCTGTCCGACGCGGCGATCGGGCTCGGCCGGGCGGCCCTGCCGGTGTTCCTGCTGCACCAGCCGCTGTTCGTCCTGCTGTGGCTGGGCACGCTGCCGCTCGGGCCGCTGCCGGGCCTGCACGACGCCCCGGACGGCCCCGGCTGGCTGCTGGCCCGGGCCGGCTGGGCCGCCCTCCTCGCGCTCGTGCTGTCCCGGGTGCTCCGGCCGGCTCCGCGGGAGGCGGGACGGCGTTAGCGTCCGGCCGTGGCCCGGCTGCGTCTCCTGCTGGTGGCGCTCGTCTGCGCCGGCTGCGGCACGGCAGACCCGGCGCCGGTGGCGGCGCCCGCGGAGTTCACCGCCCGGGACCCGCTGGCGGCCTGCCCCGCGCAGGACCTCGGCCAGGGGGACCGGGTCGCCGCCGAGGCCCTGGCGTGTCTCGCCGCCGGTGGGGCGGAGCTCGCGGTCACCCGGCCGACCACCGAGGGCGACCCGGTCGCCTCCTGGTTCCGCGCCCGGCCCGGCGTCCCGGGCCTGGAGGTGTTCGTCGACGGCAGCCGCGACCGCTTCGGCACCGGCGACTGGCTGCGCCTGGACTGCCCCGGCGCCACCTCGCCCGACGACCTCGGGAACTGCACCGAGACGGTCCTCGGCTGAGTCAGCGGACGCGGGTCATCCGGCGCGGGTCATGCAACGCGGGTCATGGTCGACGCGTACCCGCCGCCGGGCCACTGCCACGCGCCGTCGTTGACCGTGCCGTCGGCGCTGAACCGCCCCTCGAAGCGCGCCGGGGAGTCGGTGCCGCCGAACCAGATGGTGAGCAGGTCGCCCTCGATCCGGTAGGTGTACTCGAGGTGCTCGCCGCCGGCGCCGAAGAAGTGCGAGCGCAGCTCACCGGCGTCGGCGTCCCAGCCGACGTACTCCACGCCGCGGGTGGGCTCCTCGCCGCGCAGGTCCACGGTCTGCACGAGCCAGTTCCCGCCCTCCATCCACTCGTAGCGGACCTCGCCGCTGAGGCCGTCGGGGTTGGCGACGGTCCAGGTGCCGACGAGGCGGTCGAGGCTGCGCAGCGCCGCCGTGCGGGCGTCCGGGCTGGTGCTGGTCATGGCGTCCTCCTGCGGGCCGGGCCCGGCGCCGTCGCGGGGCTCACCGGGGAGACCGGCCGGCGGGCGCCGCCTCATCGGTGGACACGCGGGGCCGATCGGGACCGGCGACGGTTACGGTCCCCCGCTGTGACCGCCGTCGCCCCCCGCCTCGGCCGGGGCACCCACCTCGGCTACGCCGCCGGCTCGATCGGGACGGCGGCCTTCGGGACCGTGCCCGGCCTGCTGCTGCTCTACTACCTGACCGACGTGCTGGGCATCGCCGCCGGCCTCGCCGGGCTGGTCGTCTTCGCGCCCAAGGCCTGGGACGTGCTGCTCAACCCGTGGATCGGCAGCCGCTCGGACCGCACCACCGGCCGCTGGGGACCACGCCGGCCCTGGATGCTGGCCGGCGGGCTGGCGCTGCCGCCGCTGTTCGTCCTGGTCTTCGCCGGCCCGGGCGCCCCGCCCGCGCTGGCGGCGACGTGGGTGGCGGTCACCTTCCTGCTCGCCGCGACCGCCTACGGCTGCTTCCAGGTGCCCTACGTCGCGCAGCCGGCCGAGATCACCGACGACCCCGGCGAGCGGGCCACGCTCATGTCGTGGCGGGTGGCCGCGCTGGCCCTGGGCATCCTGCTCGCCGGTGCCGGCGCCCCGGCGGTGGTCGACGCGTTCGGCGGCGGGCGCGGCGGGCACCTGGCGATGGCGGTGTTCGTGGCGCTGCTGCTGGCCGGCGGCATGCTCGGCGCGGTCGTCGGCACCCGCTCGGCGCCCACGCTGTCGCGGGTCAGCAGCGAGGGCCGGCTCGGCGCCACGCTGGCGCTGACCTGGCGGTCCCGGCCGTTCCGGGTGCTGCTCACCGGCTTCGTCGTCCAGGCGCTGGGCATCGGCGTGATGCTCGCCGGCGTCCCGTACTACTCCGAGCAGGTGCTCGGCGACCCCGCGGCCGGCTCGCTGCTGTTCGCCGCGCTGGTCGGCCCGGCGATCCTGGTCATGCCGCTGTGGCTGCGGGTCAGCCGGCGGCTCGGCAAGCGCACCGGCCTGCTGGCCTCCTCGGCGCTGTTCGCCGTCGCGGCGGCCGGGCTGGCCCTCGTGGACGCCGGCGGCACCGGGCTCGCCGTCGTGCTCGTCGTGCTCGTCGGCGTGGGCTACGCCGGCATGCAGATGTTCCCGCTGGCGATGCTGCCCGACGTCGTCGCCGCCGACGAGGCGGCGTCCGGGCAGCGGCGGGCCGGCGTCTTCACCGGCGTCTGGACGGCGGCCGAGACGCTCGGGCTCGCCGTCGGCCCCGGCCTGCTCGGGCTGCTGCTCGGCGCGGCCGGCTACGTGTCCTCCAGCGGGGGCGACGCCGTCCAGTCCTCCGGCGCGGTGCTCGCCGTGCGGCTGGGCTTCTCGGTCCTCCCCGCCCTGTTCGTGCTGGCCAGCCTGCCGGTGCTGGCCCGCTACCGGCTCGACCCCGTTCCCACCCCGACCCAGGAGGTCCCCGCGTGACGCCGCAGGAGGTGCTGGCCGAGCTCACCGCGCTGCAGGCCGGCGACGTGCCCACCCACGGGGGCTCGACGATGGCCTACGTCTACGACTCCGGCCGCGTCGGGATCGACCATCTCGCCGCCGCCGCCCAGGCCGCCTTCCAGTGGACCAACGCGCTGGACCCGACCGCCTTCCCCAGCGTCGCCCGCATCGAGGACGACCTGGTGGGCGCGGCGGCCGACCTGCTCGGCGGTGGCCCGGCCACGGTCGGCACGGTCACCAGCGGCGGCACCGAGAGCTGCCTGCTGGCGGTGCTGGCCGCGCGCGAGCGGTGGCGGGCACGCGGCGGCACCGGGCGGCCGCGGCTGGTCCTGCCGGTGACCGCGCACGCCGCGTTCCGCAAGGCCGCGCACCTGTTCGATCTCGAGGTCGTCGACGTCGCCGTCGACCCGGTCACCTGCCGCGCGCTGCCCTCGGCGGTGGCCGAGGCCCTCGACGCCCGCGCGGCGCTGGTCGTCGTCAGCGCGCCGTCCTATCCGCACGGCGTGCTGGACCCGGTCGGCGAGGTGGCCGCGCTGGCCGCCGCCGCCGGCGTCCCCTGCCACGTGGACGCCTGCATCGGCGGGTGGGTGCTGCCCTTCCTCGACGACGTCCCGGAGCCCTTCGACCTGTCGGTGCCCGGCGTGACCTCGCTGTCGGTGGACCTGCACAAGTACGGCTACGCGCCCAAGGGCGTCTCCGTGCTGCTCACCGCCGAGCCCGAGCTGCGGCAGGGCCACTGGTTCAGCACCGCCGGCTGGCCGGGCTACCCGGTGGTCAACCCGACGCTGGCCGGCACCCGCCCGGCCGGGCCGATGGCCGCAGCCTGGGCGGTGCACCGATGGCTCGGGCGCGACGGCTACGCCGAACTCGCGCGGGCCACCCGGGCGGCCACGGTGGCGCTGGCCGAGGGCGCGGCGGCGATCCCCGGGCTGCGGGTGGTCGGCACGCCGGTGGCCACGCTGGTCGCGATCGCGCAGGACGGGCCGGACGGCGTCGACGTGCTCCACCTCGCCGACGAGGCCACCGCCCGCGGCTGGCTGCTGCAGCCCCAGCCACCGTTCGCCCAGCCCGGCGGCGCGGACCTGCCGGCCACGCTGCACCTCACGGTCACCGGCGCCACGGCCGTTCGGGTCGACGCGCTGCTCGCCGACCTCGCCGACGCCGCCTGCGCCGCCGCGGCCCTCCCCCCGCCGGTGGCCGACCCCGGCCTGGTGGCGGCGGCCGCGACGATCGACCCGGCGGCGCTCACCGTGGCCGAGGTCGACGCGCTGCTGGAACTGGCCGGCGTCGGCGGCGGGACGCTGCCCGAGCGCATGGCGCCGGTGCACGCGCTGGTCGCCGCGCTGCCCCGCCCGGTGGCCGAGCGGCTGCTCGCCGGCGTCCTCGACCTGGTCTACCGCCCGCGGCGGGAGTCCGCCGTCAGCGGGTGACGCCCTCGTCGCGGGCGCAGGCCGCCACCGCCTCGGCGACCGCGGTGGCCACCCGGCGGTCCAGCGGGCTCGGGACGACGTGGCCCGGCGCGAGGTCCTCGCCGACGACCCCGGCGATGGCCTCGGCCGCCGCGAGCTTCATCCGCTCGGTGATCGCCGTGGCGCCCGCGTCGATGGCGCCGCGGAAGACCCCGGGGAAGGCCAGCACGTTGTTGATCTGGTTGGGCAGGTCGCTGCGCCCGGTGGCGACCACCGCCGCGTACCGGGCCGCCATCTCCGGGTCCACCTCGGGGATGGGGTTGGCCAGCGAGAACACGATGCAGCCCGGCGCCATCGAGGCGATCGCGGCCTCGGGCACCGAGCCGCCGGACAGCCCCAGGTAGACGTCGGCGCCCTCGAGCGCACCGGTCATCGTGCCCGCGTAGCCGGCCCGGTTGGTGTGCTCGGCGACCCAGCGCTTGACGGGGTTGAGGTCCTCGCGGCCCAGGTGCAGCACCCCGCGCGAGTCGGCGACGGCGATGTCGCCGACGCCCGCCTCGAGCAGGATCTTCGTGCACGCGATGCCGGCCGCCCCCGCCCCCGCGACGACGACCCGCAGGTCGCCGAGGCCGCGGCCGGTCACCCGCGCCGCGTTGCGCAGCGCGGCGAGGACGACGATCGCCGTCCCGTGCTGGTCGTCGTGCATGACCGGGATGTCCAGCCGCGCCCGCAGCCGCTCCTCGATCTCGAAGCAGCGCGGCGCGCTGATGTCCTCGAGGTTGATCCCGCCGAAGGACGGCGCGATCGCGACGACGGTCTCGACGATCGTGTCGACGTCGGTGGTCGAGAGCACGACCGGCACCGACGACAGCCCGGCGAACTCGCTGAACAGGCAGGCCTTGCCCTCCATCACGGGCAGCGCGGCGGCCGGGCCGATGTCGCCCAGGCCGAGGACGGCGGTGCCGTCGGAGACGACCGCCACCACGCGCGGCGCCCAGGTGAACCGCCGGGCCAGCGCCGGCTCCGCGGCGATCGCGCTGGAGACGCGGGCCACGCCCGGCGTGTAGGTGAGCGCGAGGTCCTCGCGGGTCTCGATCGGGCGGGTCGGGCGTACCGCCAGCTTGCCGCCCTCGTGGACCGCGAACGCCGGGTCCTGGGAGAAGCGGTCGCCACCGGCCTCGACGGAACCCGTCTCTGCGCCCATGGACCCAGCAGGGTAGTGCTGTGACCGAGGTCGCCGCGGCGTGCACCCCCACAGGGCGACGCCGGGGGCGCGCGCCCTCGCTACCGTGCCGCCGTGGAGATCCGCGAGCTCGCCGTCCCGGACGGCTACGTCCTGGACCTGGTTCCGCACGGCGACGACCGCGGCCGCTTCACCGAGTGGTACCGCGCCGACGTGCTCGCCTCGGCCACCGGGTGGGCGCTGCCGCTGGCCCAGGCCAACCACAGCGTCTCGGCCCGCGGCGTCCTGCGCGGGGTGCACTTCGCACTGGTGCCCCCGGGGCAGGCCAAGTACGTCTACTGCCCGGCCGGGCGGGTGCTCGACGTCGTCGTCGACGTCCGGGTCGGCTCCCCCACGTTCGGCGTCTCCGAGGCCGTCCTGCTCGACTCCGCGCAGCCGCGCGCGGTCTTCCTCGCCGAGGGGCTCGGCCACGCCTTCCTGTCGCTCGAGGACGGCTCGTCGGTCACCTACCTGGTCTCCTCGGGCTACTCGCCCGGCCGGGAGTTCGGCGTCTCGCCGCTGGACCCCGAGCTGGACCTGCCGTGGCCGTCCGACGTCGAGGTGCGGCTGTCGGACAAGGACCGCGCCGCGCCCACGCTGGCGCAGGCCCGCGAGCAGGGGATCCTGCCGACGATGGAGCAGTGCTCCGCCCGCTACGCCGAGCTCCGCGCCGGGGCCCGGGCCTAGGGCCTGTCCTGCGGATCTCGCGCGCCGCCATCCGTGTCCCTGGAGGCGGCCTCAGGGACAACATCCATGTCCCTGGAGCCGCGGTTCCGTCAGGAGCTGCGCGGTTCAGGCACCTGGACCTTGCGCAGAGACCTCAGGCCCGCGCGCACCTCTTCTGTGAAGAGGTCCGGCTGCTCCCAGGCTGCGAAGTGCCCACCCACGGGCAGCCGGTTGTAATGGATGAGCTTGGGATAGGCCCGTTCTGCCCAGCTCCGCGGCACCTGATAGAGCTCGTCAGGAAAGACGCTGACCGCTACCGGGATGGAGACGCCCTTCGGGCCGAAGAAGGACAACTTGTTCTCCCAATAGAGGCGGCCCGAAGAGACCCCCGTGGTCGTCAGCCAGTAGTGGGTGATGTTGTCGAGTACGTCGTCTCGGCTGAGGCCCTCGGACTGACCGTCGAAGACGCGGGCGATCAGTGCCAGACTGGCCGAATCGTGGTCGAGCATCCACGCGGCCAGGCCGACGGGTGAGTCCGCAATTCCGTACAGCGACTGCGGGTGGGTTCCCATCTCGAGTGCATAGGCCACATCCGTCGCCCAGAAGTCCCTCAGCTTCTCGTAGAGCCGTGTTCCCTCGTCATCGAGATCGGACGGCGGCGGGCCGCCCGACACGACCGCCGCTGTCACGTCGTCTCGAACAGCGCCAGGGAAGTTGGTGTGGATGCCGATCAACCCCTCAGGTGCCTGGGCACCCATCAGATCGACTATCTGCCCGCCCCAATCGCCGCCCTGGGCGGCGTAGCGGTCGTATCCGAGGCGCTTCATGAGCTCGGCCCAGGCACGCGCGATGTGCTCGGGGCCCCAGCCGGGGGTGGACGGCTTGCCGGAGTATCCGTAGCCGGGCATGGAGGGGACCACCAGGTGGAACGCGTCCGATGCCTGCCCACCATGAGCAGTGGGGTCGGTCAACGGCTCGATGATCTTCAGTTGCTCCACGATCGAACCCGGCCAGCCGTGGCAGACGAGGAGTGGCAGTGCATCCTCGTGCTTCGACCGCACGTGGAGGAAGTGGATGTCCAGTCCGTCGATCTCGGTGAGGAACTGCGGAAAGGAGTTCATCCGCGCCTCGCACCTGCGCCAGTCGTACTCGGTGGCCCAGTAGCCCGCGAGCGCCCGCATGGTGGCGAGCCGTGGCCCCTGCGACTGATCAGGAACTGTCTCCTTCTCGGGCCAGTGCGTGGCCACGATGCGAGCACGTAGGTCCTCGAGGTCCGCCTCGGGGACTTGGATCGTGAACGGGCGAATCCCACGTGCCGTCTGTTCTGCAACTGCAGTCATGGCTGGGTCTGCCTCTCGATTTCGAGACCTACGGGGAAGCCCCGGAGACCGGGCGTGACGCAGTAGCCCCGAACCAGCGCCACCGGCGCGGTCAACGCAAACCGGGGGCGATTTCCACAGTTCTCGGACCTCGAATTGACGCCAGGGTCGGAGGACCTTTTCCTGCGTGGCGGCACCCTCCGTGATCGCGAAGACGTGTAATGGCACCCGAAGCGCGTGCGATCACGACGTGGAGCCGGCCGCCTTCGGCGTTGCGGGCAGCAGGACGAGGACGAGCGTCCGCTGGTCGTGCCGACGGGCCACCGTCTGAGATCACCCGGACTGTCACGGAATGGGCCGCTCAGGGACACCGGCGGCAGTCGTGCCGCACATCATCCGCAGGACAGGCCCTAGGCGGGCGGCGGCGCCAGCCGGCCGGGGCGCGGCCGCAGCCGGGCCACCACGCGGCCCACGGCCACCGCCGGCCCGTACGCCCGGCTGTCGTCGGTGACCAGCCCGTTGTCCCCGCGGACGTCGACGGTGCCGCCGTCGAGCAGCCGGTGCACGCGCTTGACCACCAGCAGGTCCGGGCGGGCCGGGAACCGGGCCAGGACGACGTCGCCCACCCGGGCCCGGCCGGGGCGCAGCCGGCGCACCAGCAGCCGGTCGCCGTGGCGCACGGTCGGCGTCATCGACGGCCCGGTGACCCGCGCGAGGACCCACACCGTGGGCAGCGGCGGGACGGGGCGCTCGCCGGTGTGGGGGGTGATCACCGCGAGTAGGGTCGCAGACGACCAGATCCCGCGACATCCGGAGGTAGGGACATGCTGCTCAGCCGCCTGTTCGCCGCCGTGGAGGCAACCGCGCACTGCGACCTCCCGTGCGGCGTGTACGACCCGGCCCAGGCCCGCATCGAGGCGGAGTCCGTCAAGGCCATCCAGGAGAAGTACCAGGGCAGCGACGACGAGGTCTTCAAGCAGCGCTGCGTGCTGATCAAGGAGCAGCGCTCCGACCTGGTCAAGCACCACCTGTGGGTGCTGTGGACCGACTACTTCAAGCCCCCGCACTTCGAGAAGTACCCGCAGCTGCACGAGCTGTTCAACAAGGCCACCAAGCAGGCCGGCGCGGCCGGCGGCAAGGGCAGCATGGACCCCGCCGAGGGCCAGAAGCTGCTCGACTACATCGCCCAGATCGACAAGATCTTCTGGGAGACCAAGGCCGCCGCGTAAGCGGTTCCCTGAACGACCCCGACGGCCGGTGGGCACCTCGCCCGCCGGCCGTCGTCGTCCCCGGGCACCGATGAGTCCGGGCGCCCCCGCCGGTCTGATCCCCGACACCCGACCCGAGGAGACCCGATGGCCGTCCGGCTCACCCCCTACCTGCACTTCTCCGGCAACGCGCGCGAGGCGCTGGAGCTCTACCGCTCCGTCCTCGGCGGGCACCTGGAGGTCATGACCTTCGGCGACGTGGGCGGGGGCGGCGGCGAGTACCCCGACGACGACGTCATGCACGGCTTCCTGCGCACCGAGCACGGCCTGGAGCTCATGGCCTCCGACGGCCACGACCCCGACGCCGGCGGCCCGGACAAGGTGTCGCTGTCGCTGTCCGGCGACGACCTGGCGACGCTGTCGGGCTGGTTCGAGGCGCTGGCCGCCGACGGGGGGAAGGTCGACGTCCCGCTGGAGAAGCAGGTGTGGGGCGACACCTTCGGTCAGGTGACCGACCGCTTCGGCATCCGGTGGCTGGTCAACGTGGCCACCCCCGCCGTGTAGGCGACCCGCCGGGCCGCTCCCGGCGGGTGGGCCGGGACGCCGGCCGTCCCCGGTACCGTCGGGCCTCGATGCGCATCGACCGGGCCGGGTGGCCCTTCATCACCGGACCCCTCGCGCCGGCCGCCCTGCTGGCCGCGGCCGGCGCCGGCGCCGGCCGCCGCTGGGCGCGGATCGCCGCCTGGCCGTTCCTCGCCCTGTCGGCCTACATGGTGCTGTTCTTCCGCGACCCCGAACGCGCCTGCGACCGCGTCGAGCCACCGGCCGACGTCGTCGTCTCCCCCGCCGACGGCATGGTGATGGTCGCCGGGGAGCCACAGGAGGGCGTGGCCCCGGAGCCGGCGCCCGAGGGCGGCTGGCAGCAGGTCAGCGTCTTCCTGTCCGTGGTGGACGTGCACGTCAACCGCTCGCCCTACCGCGGCGAGGTCGCGGAGAGCTCCTACCGCCCGGGCAGCTTCCTGGCCGCCTACCGCGCGGAGTCGGCGCACCGCAACGAGCGCAGCGAGCTGTGGCTGCGCGACGGCGAGCGCACCGTCGTCTTCCGGCAGCTGGTCGGCGTGCTGGCCCGCCGCATCGTCACGCGCACCGGCGTCGGCCGGCGGCTGGCCACCGGCGAGCGGTTCGGCCTCATGAAGTTCGGCTCGCGCATGGACGTCTTCCTGCCGGCCGAGTGCACGCTGACGGTCCGGAAGGGGCAGCGGGTGCGCGGCGGGGAGACCGTCATCGCCCGCTGGCCCGACGCCGGCTGAGGAGCCCCGGTGCCCAGTTCGGCCTCGGGTGAGGGGCGGCCGGCCCCGACGCGGCGCACGGCCACGGTCGAGTTCGTCCGCGGCTCGGTGCGCGGCAGCCGCCGTCGTGCGCTCGCGACCCTGCCCAGCCTGTTCACGCTCGGCAACATGCTGTGCGGCTTCGCCGCGATCCTGGTGTCCATCCGCGGGCAGTACACGCTCGCCGCGGTGCTCATCGGCCTGTCGGTGCTCTTCGACATCACCGACGGCGCGGTCGCCCGGCTCGTCGGGGCGGTGAGCTCCTTCGGCCTGCAGTTCGACTCGTTGGCCGACCTGGTCTCCTTCGGCCTGGCCCCCGCCCTGCTGGCCTTCACGCTGTTCTCCGAAGGCCGCGACGAGTGGGACCCGCTGGGCTGGGTGGTCTGCTTCCTGTGGGTGGCCTGCGCCGCCATCCGGCTCGCCCGCTTCAACACCACCATCGACCCGACGGCGGACAAGCGGTACTTCACCGGCATGCCCAGTCCGGGCGCGGCCGGCGTCGTGCTGGCCTCGGTCTTCGCCTTCGGCGACCAGATGCAGGGCCGCGACCGGCTGTGGGTGCTGCTCATCGTCGCCGTCCCGGCCCTGCTCATGGTCAGCACCATCCGCTTCCGGTCGTTCCGCTCGCTGGTGAGCCCGAAGAGCGGGCGCCCCTACGGGCTGGTCGCCGCCGCGGTCGCCCTGGTCGTGGGCTTCGCCACCGTCCCCGTGGTCACCGGCTGCGTGCTGGCCTACGGCTACCTGCTGGCGCCGGTGCTGGTGCCGCTGCTCTCGCCCCTGGCCCGGCTGGTGCCGGCCCGCCTCCGTGAGGTCCTGACATGAGCGTGCGCCCGATCCGGCCCGACGACGTCCCGGCCGTGGTGGGCCTGGTGCGCGAGCTCGCCGAGTACGAGAAGGCCGCGCACGAGGTGCGGCTGACCGAGGAGCAGCTGCGGACCGCGCTGTTCGGCGACTCCCCCGCGCTGTTCGGCCACGTCGCCCTCGCCGACGGCGCCGTCGTCGGCACGGCGCTGTGGTTCCTCAACTTCTCCACCTGGCGCGGCACCCACGGCATCTACCTCGAGGACCTCTACGTGCAACCCGAGCACCGCGGCGCGGGCCTCGGCCGGGAGCTGCTGCGCACGCTGGCCGCCACCTGCGTGGAGCGCGGCTACGACCGGCTGGAGTGGTCGGTGCTCGACTGGAACGAGCCCTCGATCGCCTTCTACCGGGCCGCCGGCGCCGTTCCCCTGGACGAGTGGACCGTCTTCCGGCTCACCGACGACGCACTGACCGGCTTCGCGGCCGACCGGCGCGGTACGGCAGGCTGACGATCATGACCCTCGAGCGCGGCCCTGCGGAGTGCTGGCTGACCGACATGGACGGCGTCCTCGTGCACGAGGGCCAGGCCCTCCCGGGGGCCGCCGACTTCCTCGCCCGCCTGGTCGACACCGGCCGGCGCTTCCTCGTGCTCACCAACAACTCGATCTTCACGCCCCGGGACCTCGCCGCGCGGCTGTCCCGCTCCGGCCTGCAGGTGCCCGAGGAGTCGATCTGGACCTCGGCCCTGGCGACGGCGGACTTCCTCGCCAACCAGCTGCCCGGCGGCTCCGCCTACGTCATCGGCGAGGCGGGCCTGACCACGGCGCTGCACGAGGCCGGCTACACGCTCACCGACACCGACCCGGACTACGTCGTCCTGGGCGAGACCCGCACCTACTCCTTCGAGGCCATCACCCGGGCGATCCGGCTGATCGGGGCCGGCGCGCGCTTCATCGCCACCAACCCCGACGTCACCGGGCCCTCGCCGGAGGGCCCGCTGCCGGCCACCGGGTCGGTCGCCGCGATGATCACCGAGGCCACCGGCGCCAAGCCCTACTTCGTCGGCAAGCCCAACCCGATGATGTTCCGCAGCGCCATGAACCGCATCGAGGCGCACTCGGAGAGCACGGTCATGATCGGCGACCGCATGGACACCGACGTCGTCGCCGGCATCGAGGCGGGCCTGGAGACGATCCTCGTGCTCACCGGCTCGACCGCCGCCGCCGACGTCGCCCGCTTCCCGTTCCGGCCCAGCCGGGTGCTCGACTCGATCGCCGACGTCGTCGGCCTCGTCTAGCGCTCGTAGAAGGCCAGCCGCGCCTCGGGCGTGGCCAGCAGGTACAGCTCGGCGACCGCCAGGACGATCAGCGGGACGCCCAGCAGCGGCTGGCCACCCGGGAACGCGGTGCTGTAGCCGAACAGGCCCAGCAGGATCTGCAGGACGACGACCGGCCCGCGCGCCCACGCCGACACCCGCCGCAGCCCGACGGCGGCCGCGGCCAGGGCGACGCCGAAGATCCCGACGTAGACCACCTCGGCCAGCGCGCGGCCGACGCTGTCGGGGTCGCTGGTGAGGGTCAGCCACAGGATCACCAGGGCGCCGCCGATGAGCAGCGCCGCCTCGACGGCGGCCACCAGCGCCGCCCGCACGACCGCGGCCGGCGCCTCGGGCCGCGGGGGCCGGGGTGCGCGTGCGGTGGGCTGCGCGGCGCCGCCGAGGAGCCGCTCGGCCCGGCTGGGGCGGCGGCTCCCGTCCTCGTCCGTCACACCAGCGAGGCTACGCGTCACCGGTCACGCCAGGACCCCGTCCGTGCCGGTCAGCAGGCGGTCGGCTGGATAGCCTGACCGCATGCGTGCGCTCGTGGTGGCCAACCCCGCGGCGACGACGACGACGGGGCGGGTGCGCGACGTCCTGGTCGGGGCACTGGCCAGTGAGCTGAAGGTGGACCTCGCCGAGACCACCCACCGCGGGCACGCCCGCGAGCTCGGCCGGCAGGCGCTGGCCGACGGGTTCGACGTCGTCGTGGCGCTCGGGGGCGACGGCACCGTCAACGAGGTCGTCAACGGCCTGCTGACCGACGGCCCCGGCGCGCAGGTGCCCACGCTGGCCGTCGTCCCCGGCGGCTCGACCAACGTCTTCTCCCGGGCCCTGGGCCGCTCGCGCGACCCCGTGGAGGCCACCGGGGAGATCCTCGACGCGCTCCGCTCCGGCCGCACCCGCCGGGTCTCGCTCGGCACCGCGAGCGCCACGGGCACCAGCACCGCGGCGCTGCGCGGGACCGACCCCGGCACCGCGGCGGCCGTCGCCGAGGCCGACGCCGCGGCCGACGACGGGTGGACCGACCCGCGCTGGTTCGCCTTCGCCGCGGGCCTGGGCTTCGACGCGGACGTGATCGCCCGCGTCGAGGCGCAGCGGGCGCGCGGGCGCCGCTCGACCGGCGCGCTCTACGTCCGCGAGGCCACCCGGGCGTTCGTCCTGGGCCGCGAGCGCCGGCGCCCGGCGATGACGCTGTCGGTCCCCGGCGCCGACGACCTCGACGGGCTGTTCCTCTGCCTGGTCTCCAACGTCAGCCCGTGGACCTACCTGGGCACCCGGCCGGTCAACCCCAGCCCCGAGGCCTCCTTCGACGCCGGCCTCGACGTCTTCGCGCTGGGCCGGATGGGCGTGCTGCGGATGCTGCACCACACGCGACAGGTGCTGGCCCGCCGTCCCGACGCCCGCGGCCGGGGCGTGCACCGCCTGCACGACCTGGACGCGCTGGAACTGCGGGCCACGCGCCCGCAGGGCTGGCAGCTCGACGGCGACCACCTCGGGACGGCGACCGGGCTGCGCGTGCGCTCGGTGCCGGCAGCGCTGCGCGTCGTCGCCTGATCGGCCGGCGCCGCTCGCGGCCGGCCTCGCCCTGCGCGCGATCGGCCCTGCTCACGACCGGCCTCAACCCGCGGCGCCCGACCCCGCCCCGCAGCGTGGGGACGGGCACCGCACGGTGAGGTCGGTGCCCGCCACGCCGGGTCCACAGGACACGCCCGAGAGGCTGTGTCAAGCACCACCGCACACCCGAGTGGCGGCCCTAGCACGCCCGTGGTGAGCTTGCTCACGCGGGGTCGACCCAGGGCCTCCGCGCGCTTGACACGCAGTCCTCAGGTGAAAACATCGCGAGAGGAACGCAACCTGCCGGTAACAAAGCGGTAGGCGGTCGCTGAACGAGGCGCTGGGCAACCGGTGTCGCGCCTGCGCGAGCGGCCCGATGTCAGCGAATTCCGCAAGCAATGTAGTCGACACCGAGGAGTGCACCGACATGGACTGGCGCCACCGCGCCCTCTGCCGGGACGAGGACCCTGAGCTGTTCTTCCCCATCGGGACGACCGGCCCGGCCACGGTACAGATCGAGCAGGCCAAGGCGGTCTGCCGCCGTTGCTCGGTCGTCGAGTCCTGCCTGGACTGGGCCCTGCGCTCCGGCCAGGACTCCGGCGTCTGGGGCGGGCTCTCCGAGGACGAGCGGCGCGCGCTCAAGCGCCGTCAGTCCCGCACCCGCGTCCGCGCCTGACGGACCGCCGGCACCCGCCGGCAGAACACCGGCGTGAGGCCGGTCCCCGCCCGGGGACCGGCCTCACGCCGTTTCACCGTCGTCCTACCGGACGACACCGCGGCCAGGTGCCGTCCCCCGGCCGCGCCGAGCCCACCCGGCCACTCCTCGCGGAGGCCTCCGGCCCCCACTCATCGCAGCCACCGCCTACCGGCGGGGCCTGGCGGCGCCGGGGATGTCGAGGACGACCTCGGTGCCCGGTCGGCCCGGCCCCGGCGGGTCCTCCGGGGTCCGCATGAGCAGCGACCCGCCGAGCTCGCTGGTCACCAGCGTCCGCACGATCTGCAGCCCGAGGCCGTCGCTGAGCGCCGGGTCGAAGCCGTCGGGCAGCCCCTGGCCGTCGTCGCGGACGCGCACCACCAGGTCGTCGCCGTCCCGCTCGGCGACCAGCTCGATCGACCCCGGCGGCCCGTCGGCCGGGAACGCGTGCTCGGCGGCGTTGTGCAGCAGCTCGGTGACCGCCATGACCAGCGGCGTCGCGGTGGCGGCCGGGAGCTCGCCGAAGCCGCCCACGCGGCGGGTCCGCGCGGCCGGGCCGATCGAGGTGAGGTCGCCGAGCATCGGCAGCACCTGGTCGAGCACGTCGTCGACGTCGACGACGTCCTCCCGGCTGCCGGCGAGCGTCTCGTGGACGACGGCGATCGAGGCCACCCGCCGCACCGACTCCTCCAGCGCCGCCCGCGCGGCCGGCTCGGTCATCCGCCGGGCCTGCAGCCGCAGCAGCGCCGCCACCGTCTGCAGGTTGTTCTTCACGCGGTGGTGGATCTCGCGGATGGTCGCGTCCTTGGTGAGCAGCGCCCGGTCCCGGCGCCGGACGTCGGTGACGTCGCGGACCAGCACCAGCGCCCCCTCCTCCGCGCCGGGCGCCTGCAGCGGCAGCGCGCGCACCAGCAGCGTCGCCGAGGGGGCCTCGACGTCCATCGGGTCGGGGAACCGTCCGGCCACCGCCGCGGCGATCCCGGCGGCCACCGCCTCCCCCGCCACGCCGTCGACCGCCGCGCCACGGGTCACGCGGGCCAGGTCGGCCCCGACGAGGTCGCCGTTCACCCCGAGCCGCCGGTAGGCCGACAGGGCGTTGGGGCTGGCGTAGACGGCCCGGCCGGCGGCGTCCAGGCGCACCAGCCCGTCGCCCACCCGCGGGCTCATCTCGGCGTCGAGCAGCTTCTCCGGCGGGAAGGTGCCGGCCGAGACCATGAGGCAGAGGTCGGCGGCGATGTCGAGGTAGGTCAGCTCCAGCGTCGACGGCGACCGGGTCACCGCGAGGTTGGTGTCCTTCGCCAGGACCGCGACGACGACGCCGTCGTGCCGGACGGGGATGACCTCGCGCCGCCGGGGGCTGGTGCCCGACCAGTCCGGCTCGCCCTCGGTGACCGGCCGGCCCTCGCGGTGCGCCAGCCGGAACGGGTCGGCGTCGGGCCCCTGGACCTCGCTGCCGACCAGGTCCTCGGGCTGACTGGTCGGCGCGGTGAGCGGGCGGACCTGCGCCACGCACCACCACGCGCCGGTGCGCAGGGGGACCCACAGGGTGAGGTCGGCGAACGCCAGGTCGGCCAGCAGCTGCCAGTCGGCCACCAGCCGGCGGGCGTGGTCGACCTGGGACGGGGCGGTCGCCGCACCGCGGTGCAGACGCTCGGAGAGGGTGCTCATCGCCCCCGAGCGTATGGCCGGCGCCGTCCTAGGCTGGTCACCCGTGGCCGCACCGTCCCCCGCTCCCCTGCCCGTGACCGTCGACGACGCCGTCCCCGCCGACTTCCCGGCCATCGCCGAGCTGACCGTCGGGGTCTACCGCGACGAGGAGCTGGCCTCCGACGCGTACCTGCCGCAACTGGCCGACGTCGAGGGGCGGGCGGGGCGCTCGCAGCTGATCGTCGCGCGGGAGGGCGGCCGGGTGGTGGGGTCGGTGGCGCTCGTGCTCGACGGCGACTTCGGCGAGATCACCGAGTCCCCGGACGAGGCAGCGTTCCGGATGCTCGTCGTCGACCCCGCGGTGCGCGGGCAGGGCGTCGGGGAGCTGCTGGTCACCGAGTGCCTGGAGCGGGCGCGCGCGGCGGGCAAACGCCGGATGGTGCTCTCCACCGACCCGGTGATGACCAGCGCGCACCGGCTCTACGGTCGGCTGGGGTTCACCCGGCTGCCCGAGCGCGACTGGGCGCCGCGGCCGGGCATCGACCTGCTGGTGTACGCGCGGGATCTCTGAGCCGCGCGGTCACCCCCGGGTCCGCGCCCGGGTGCCGCCCGACCGCGCCGGACGGCGGGGCGCGGGAGCAGCCGGGGCCGCGGCCGGCTCCGGCTCCGGCCGCGGCGTCGCGACGCCAGCCGCCGCGGCGAGCCGGTCCAGCTCGTCGAGGATGTCGGCGAGCAGCACGTCGACGTCGGGCAGCAGCTCCGCGCACGAGACCAGACCCCAGTCGAGGCGGTCGAGGTAGCTCTGCACCGTGATGTTGAGGCCCTGCCCCTCCACGATCGTCGAGACCGGGAAGTAGTGCTCCAGCCGCGCGCCCGCGGCGTACAGCGGCGCGCGCGGGCCGGGCACGTTGGAGATGACGAGGTTGCCCGGGCTCAGCCGCGAGCCCAGCCGCAGCCGGGCGCTCAGCCGCATCGCCCGGGCGAAGACGGCCGGCGGCGGGAACTCGGCGAAGTCGGTGAGCCGGTCGGCGGGCAGCGCCGAGAACAGCTCCTTGCTGCTGGCCATCGACTCGTGCACCCGCCGCAGCCGCCGGACGGGGTCGGGCTCGTCGGTGGGCAGGACGGCCGAGAGCATCGACACCCGGTTGGTCCAGCGCTCGGTCTCCTCGCCCGTCCGCACCGAGACGGGGACCAGCGCCACCAGCGGGTCCGAGGGCAGCGCGCCGCGCCGCTCGAGGAAGGTGCGCAGGCCACCGGCGCACGCGGCCATGACGACGTCGTTGACCGTGACGCCGAGCGCCGACTTCACCTGCCTGACCACGTCGAGCGACGTCGACCGGATGGCCAGCTTCCGGTGCGGGGTGATCGGCCCGTTGAACGGCGTACGAGGCGGCCGGACGCTGGGCATGGCGGGCGGCTGGTCGGGCTCCTCGGGGCGCTGCCGGCCGAGGTTGAGCACGGTGCCGAGCGGTCCGCGCAGGCTGCGGCGGACGTCGTTGGCGGCGCGGACCAGCACGGGGTTGCGCGTGGCCCGGCCGATCTCCCGGGCAGACCAGGCGGCGAGCAGCACCCCGCGGCCCGGCTTGCGGGCCAGACCGAGCGCTCCGCGGGCGAGCATCTCCAGGTCGCCGGGTGGCCGCTCGGGCGTCCACCGGTCGGGCTCGGACGGCGCGGTGGAGCCCTCGGGGCTGTCGTCGAGCATCAGCGTCATCAGCTCGACGCCGGAGGCCCCGTCGATCGTGGCGTGGTGGACGATCGTGAGGACGGCGAACCGGTCGTCGGGCAGGCCCTCGATGACGTAGGAGAGCCACAGCGGCTTGCGGCGGTCCAGGGGGCGGGAGACCAGACGCCCGACCAGCTTCGCGAGCTGGTCGTCGGTGCCGGGCGGCGGGACGGCCGTGTGGCGGACGTGGAAGTCGATGTCGAACGCGGGGTCGGCGATCCAGTACGGGTGGTCGAGGCCCAGGGGCACCTCGGCCAGCCGCCGGCGCAGCGGCTCGAGCAGGTGCAGCCGCTGCTGCAGCTGCCCCTTCCATGCGTCGTAGGGCCGGTAGTCCGGTGAGTCGGGACGCGTGTAGATCGACAGGCTCGAGACGTGGCCGAACTGCGCGGAGGTCTCGAGGTGGAGGAACGTCGCGTCCAGTCCTGACAGCTGCTTCATCGCCTGCCCTCCTGAGCCGGTTCTCGTGCGCCCCCGGGTGTGGCAGCAGTGTGGCAGGCGTCACACTGCTGCGCAGGGGGCGGGTCGGCCCACGACCGGTCCGCCCGGGCGACGGCGGAGAGGAGGACGGGGACATGGCGATGACGACGTCGCTGCACCGGGCAGCGGACGAGGGAGCACCCCCGTGGGTCGGCGCGTCACCGGTCGCCGCGGTGCGCGCCGCGCAGCGGCCGTGGCTCGAGGCGGCGGCCCTGCTCCGCTCCCCCGTGTGGCGCGGCCGCGGTGTCCCGGACGGCAGCGGCCTGCCGGTCCTGCTCGTGCCGGGCTTCCTGGCCGGCGACCCGTCGCTGGCGGTGATGGAGCGCTGGCTGCGGGCCCGGGGCTACCGGACCTGCACCTCGCAGATCCGCGTCAACGTCGACTGCACCCGCCGGGCGGTCGAACGCCTGGAGCGCCGCCTGGTCGAGTTCACCGACCGGACCGGACGGCCCGCGGCGGTCGTCGGGCAGAGCCGCGGGGGCCTGTTCGCCAAGCTCGTGGCCATGCGCCGGCCCGACCGCGTCGCCGGGATCGTCACGCTGGGCAGCCCGAACGTCGACCACATGGCCATCAACCCGGTGGTCGCCGCCCAGGTGCGGCTGGTCGCCGCGCTGGGGACCGCGGGCGTGCCCGGCATGTTCCTCGACGACTGCCTGCAGGGAGAGTGCGCCGGGGAGCTCGCCGAGGAGCTGGACCGGCCGTTCCCCGCGCACGTCCCGTACCTGTCGGTGCACTCGCGCAGCGACTGGGTGGTCGACTGGCGTGCCTGCCTCGACCCGGCCGCCGACAACGTCGAGATCGACTCCAGCCACGTCGGCATGAGCGTGCACCCGGAGGTCTACCGGCTGCTCGGCGAGCGGCTGCCCGCCCTGGTCGGGGTGGGCTGAGCCTCAGCCGTCCGCGACGGTGGCGATCAGGTCGCCCTCCTGCAGCACCTCGCCCTCGACGACGTGCAGCTCCTGCACGACGCCGGTGCGCTCGGTGAGGACGGGGATCTCCATCTTCATCGACTCGAGGATCACCAGGGTGTCCCCCGCGGAGACCTCGCTGCCCGGGGCCACCAGCACCTTCCAGACGCTGGAGACCATCTCGGCGTGGATCTCCTCGACCGCCACGCGGCACCTCCCTCGACTCGGAACCCCCATCCAACCAGGTGGGCGCGTCGTCGGACCGCAGCTCAGGCGCCCGGCGCGGGATCCCCGTCGGCCAGCTGCTGCAGCACCGCGCAGACCTCCTCGCCGTCGTGGGGCACGCCGGTCTCGGGGAGCCCGGACAGCGCCGAGGCGGCGGCCCGGGCCGCGGTGGCCGTGTCGGCCGCGCCGGCGCTGACGGTGGCCAGCAGGGCGTCGTACCAGCCGTCGAGCCGGTCGCCGGGGTCGTAGCCGCTGACCGCGACCACCTCGGTCTGCCCGGTCGTGCCGCGCAGCCGGTCCGCCGACGGCAGCGCACCGGACACCCGGCCGGCCCTCCCCGGCGGCAGCGTCGCGCGCAGCTGCACGACGACGGCGGCCCGCGGCGGGTGCTCGTCGGCCGTGCGGCGGCGCGGGGCCCGGCGTCCCGCCGCCGCGGCGAGCGCGAGGTCGACCGCGTCGACCCGGTGGGCCCGCTCCAGCACGGCCATGTCGAGGGAGAACCCGGCCGCGACCTCGCCCAGCTCGCCGTCGTCGGAGACACCGACGGTGACCAGCCCGCGCCAGCCGACCTCGGCCAGGCGCTTGGCGCCGGGCGGCACGTCGCCGGCCGGCTCGGGCGTCCAGGACACCCGGGCGATGCCGGCCGCACGGTCGCGGGCGACCGCCGTGGGGAAGCGCAGGCCGTCCTCGGTGACGACGGCGAGCAGGCCGTGCTCGCTGGCCGGCTCCACGCCGTCGCCGCCGAGCCGCTCGAGCACCTCGGCCGGCGGGCCGACCCAGGTCAGTCCGGCGGCGGCGACCTCACCGGCCAGGGCGGCGTTCCCGGCCAGCGCCGGGGGCACCGGCAGGACGGCGCGGGCGCCGCTGCGGCGGGCGGCCTCCACGATCCGGTCGACGGCGAGGTAGGACTCGGTGGCCGGCGCCGGCCCGAGCAGCACGGCGTCGTCGGCCAGCCGCACGTGCCGCGCGGAGCGCTCGGCCTCGGAGTAGACGGCCACCGACTTCACGTCGAGCCGGGAGCAGGCCGCGATCACCGCGCACGCCGCGGGCCCCCGCCCCGCCACGAGCACGCTCTCGATCCCGTGCTGGGCCACGCTCCCCGGCCTCCCGTCCCCGTGCCGGACCCCGCGGGCCCGGTCTCCCCTGCATGGTGCCCTCCCGGGCCGACACCCACGCCACCGGCCGGGGACCGACTCCCCCGCTGTGGGACCCTGGGTACGACCTCGAGCACCACGGACACGACGACGAGAGGAGGGCAGCGATGTCCAAGCGTGGACGCAAGCGGCGCTCCCGCAAGGGGAGCAAGGCCAACCACGGCAAGCGCCCCAACGCCTGAACGACACGACGGCGCCCCGCCCCCGGAGACCGGGTGCGGGGCGCCGTCGTGTGTCGGGGGTGTGCGCTAGCTCTGGTCGGACCAGTCGGTGGTGACCTGCTCGACGCTGACCTGCTCGACGCTGACGCGGGTGCCGTCCTCGTCGAAGGAGACGGTGGTCAGCTGCATCTTGATCCGGTCCCGCAGGCCCAGCGGCGTGGGGTCACCGCCGCAGCGGCGCCGGACCAGCGCCTTGAACTCCTGCTCGATGCCGAACTGCCGCAGGCACGGGGAGCAGTCCTCGAGGTGCTCGGCGATGACCGCGCGGCGGGCGTCGTCGGTCTCGTGGTCGAGGAACTCGAAGACGTGCGACAGGACGTCGTCGCAGGAGGAGGCGTGCTCGTGGTCGGTGCTCACGACCGGCCCTCCTCCCCGGCTCCGGCGCGGACGAAGCCGCGCTCGCGGGCGTAGTCGGCCAGCAGCTTCTGCAGGCCCCGCCGGCCGCGGTGCAGCCGGGACATCACCGTGCCGATGGGCGTGCCCATGATCTCGGCGATCTCCTTGTAGGCGAAGCCCTCGACGTCGGCCAGGTACACCGCCAGCCGGAAGTCCTCGGGCAGCTGCTGCAGGGCCTCCTTGATGTCGGAGTCCGGCAGGTGGTCCAGCGCCTCGATCTCGGCCGAGCGCAGTCCGCTGGAGCTGTGCTCCTCGGCGGCGTACAGCTGCCAGTCCTGCACCTGGTCGGTGGGGTACTGCTGCGGCTGCCGCTGCTTCTTGCGGTAGCTGTTGATGTAGGTGTTCGTCAGGATCCGGTACAGCCAGGCCTTGAGGTTGGTCCCCTCGGCGAACTGGTGGAACGCGGAGTAGGCCTTGACGAACGTCTCCTGGACCAGGTCCTCGGCGTCGGCGGGGTTGCGGGTCATCCGCAGAGCCGCCGGGTAGAGCTGGTCGAGGTAGGGCAGCGCGTCGCGCTCGAAGCGCGCGTCGCGCTCGGCGCGCGTCTCGGCGACCTCAGTGCGACTGCCGCCCTCGCGGGCCTCGGGCACCTCCACCGGCGCACCGACGACCGGCTCGACAGCGGGGTTCCCGCCTGCGGACTCCTCAGGCACCAGCCGTCCTCTCTGCGGCGCCCGGGAGCGGGCGACCACAACGGACGATCCTAGTCGCGCGGCGTCGGGCCGGCCCGGGGGCCGCCGGCGCGGGGCCCGTGTACGGGCGCTGGAGACGGTGCTGCTCACGGTCCCTGCAACGGGAGAGCCCCGCGCGGTCATTCCCCGTGCCCGGAAGTCGACGGCGTCGACCGGGAGCCGTCGCTACAGTGCCCGGCCGTGGCGGCGACCCCCGCGGTGCGGGCCCTGGAGAAGGCGAGGGTGGCGCACACCCTCCACCCCTACGACCCCGAGCACCCCAGCGACCAGGGGCACGGCGAGGCCGCGGTGGCCGCGCTCGGCGCCGACCCGCGGCAGGTGTTCAAGACACTGGTCGCCCGCGTCGACGGCGCGCTGACCGTGGCCGTCGTCCCGGTGAGCGGCACGCTGGACCTCAAGGCCCTGGCCGCCGCGGCCGGCGGGCGGAAGGCGGCGATGGCCGACCCGGCCGACGCCGAGCGCACGACCGGCTACGTCCTCGGCGGGATCAGCCCGCTGGGTCAGCGCAGGGCGCTGCCGACGGTGGTCGACGAGTCCGCGCTGGGCTTCGCGACGGTGATGGTCAGCGCCGGCCGGCGCGGGCTGCAGGTGGAGCTGCCGCCGGCCGACCTGGTCCGCCTGACCCGCGCCCGCACCGCCCCCATCGGCCGCTGCTGAAGGACCTCCCTGCCCCCCGCCACTCGCAGGCTCGCGCCGGGACCCTGCAGGGAGGCCGCTGGAACCGGAAGGATCTCCCTCAGCTACTCCGGAGCGCCGTAGGGGGTGAGCAGCTGGTCGACCGGCGCGGCGTCGTCGGTGAGGACCTCCGCGTCGCCGGCGAGGGCGGCCACCTCGTCGGCGGAGGCGACCTGCCAGGTCGAGTCCTGCGCGAGCAGCGCGTCGGCGAGGAGCGCCTCGTCCAGCGGCCGCGAGGACGCGACGGCGACCAGGTTGCCGCCGTCCTCCCCGGCCAGCACGGGGGCGCGGGCGAGCAGCAGCACGTGCGGCCACACCTCACGCATCGTGGCCAGCTCCGCGCGGACGAAGGCCAGCGGCGGGTGGTCGATGAGGTTGGCGACGTACACACCGTCGTCGGTGAGCGCGCGGTCGACCAGCCGCAGCGCCTCCACGGTGGTCAGCTGCCAGGGCACCGACAACCCGCCGAAGGCGTCGCCGACGACGAGGTCGCGGGTGCCCGCCGGCTCCGCGCCCAGCCCGACGCGGGCGTCACCGACCCGCACCCGCAGGTCCTCCGACGTCTCCAGGCCCAGCTGCTCGCGGTCGATGGCCACCACGCCGGGGTCGACCTCCAGCACGAGGCTCTCGGTGCCGGGGCGCACCTCCGCGAGGTAGCGCGGCACGGTGGCGCCACCGCCGCCGAGGTGCAGCGCCGACAGCGGCTCACCGGGCGGCGCGAGGACGTCGGTGACCGCGGCGATCGCCCGGACGTACTCGAACTCCAGGTACGTGGGGTCGGCGAGGTCGACGTAGCTGTGCCGCAGGGTGTCGAGGACCAGCACCCGGCCGGTGTCCCGCTCGGGGTCGGCCACGACCCGGGCGCAGTGGTAGGCGGTCTCCTCCTCGCACGGCGTCGGCGCGACGGCGGCCAGCAGCGAGCCCACGACGGCGAGCAGCAGCAGCGCGACGGGCACCCGCCCCGCACCGCCGGACGACCGGCGCAGCAGCAGGAAGACGGCGACCCCGGCGACGGCGGTGACCAGCCCGGTGCCGACGAGGATGCCGCTGCTGGGGAAGACCGCGATGAGCAGGAACCCGGTGACGAAGGTGGCCGCGATGCCGCCGAGGGTGCCGATGCCCGACAGCTTCCCGACGACCGAGCCGGTGTCGGCCAGGCTGGCCAGCTGCAGCTTGACCACCATCGGGGGCACCGCCGACAGCAGCGCCGCGGGCACGACGACCGCGACGGCGGCCAGCAGCAGCACGGCCCCCGCGTCGGCGCCGGTGAGGAACGAGCCGGCGAAGCGCACCAGCGGCAGGACGGCGACCACCAGCGCGCCGCCGGCGACCAGCAGCGGCGCGATCAGCCCGCGCGGGTCCCGGCGGTCGGCGGCCGCACCCCCGGACCACGCGCCGATCGCGATCGCGGCGAGCGCGAACCCGATGACGGCGGTGTTGGTCTGCAGCGTGATGCCGACGTACGGCGCGATCAGCCGCAGCCCCACGATCTCGAGCACCAGCACGGCGCCGGAGGCCAGGAAGGTGACGCCGGCGGCGACCCAGCCGGGCAGCGCGCCACCGCCGGCGGGGACGGGAGGTGCGACGGCGGGGGCGCGCTCGCTCAGGGGACGGCTCCTCAGAAGAGCGCGGGCTGGTCGGCCGGGGCGCTGGTGCCCTCGACGCGGGTGACCAGCTCGGCGCCGTTGTTGCGGACGTTGTTGACCGCGGTGGCGACGGGGCGCAGCTCCAAGCCCTCGACCACCGACGGCGGGGTGGGCTCGGTCAGCGCCTCGACGTCGTCGCGGGCCGGGTCGAGCCAGTCGGCCCACCGCTCGCGCGGCAGGACCAGCGGCATGCGGTCGTGGATCTCGGTGAGCGCCCCGACGGCGGGCGCGGTCACCACGGTGCAGGTGTAGAGGCGGTCCTCGCCCTTCCCCCACACCTCGTAGAGGCCGGCCATGGCGAGCACCGACCCGTCGGCCGGCGTGATGAAGAACGGCTGCTTGCCCGGGGAGTCGAGCTTCTTCTGCCACTCGTACCAGCCGTCGGCCGGCACCAGGCAGCGGCGGGACCGGGCGGCCGACCGGAACGCCGGCTTCTCGGTCAGCGACTCGACGCGGGCGTTGAGCAGCCGGTTGCCCACCGAGACGTCCTTGGCCCAGGAGGGCACCAGCCCCCAGCGGACGGCGCGCAGCTCGCGGTGCCCGGCGCCGGTGGGGCTGCCCTCGGGGTCGCGCTCGCGCTTGGTCCGGACGACGTAGACGTCCTTGGTCGGCGCGACGTTGTAGTCGGCCGGCAGCGGCTGCTGCCCCTCGGCGGGGACCGCCTCGAACTCGACGACGAGGTCCTCGGGACGGCGGCTGGCGGCGTAGCGACCGCACATGGCTGGTCCTCCCGGCTGCAGTCGGGCCGGCCCCGGACGGGCCCGCGGGACCGACTCTAGGCGGGACCGCCGACAGCGCGACTGTGCCTCACGACGCCGGGTACGCCCGGGGTGGAGTCCACGACGAGCAGAGACGAGGATCACTCCCGTGACCGCGACCCAGAACCCCCCGCACGAGCAGCCGAAGACCGCGAGCGAGTCCGCCGAGCGGCGCTACGCGACGGTCAACCCCTTCACCGGGCAGGTCGAGAAGGAGTACGACTTCACGCCCACCGAGGCGATCGACGGGATCGTCGAGCGCGCGCACGCCGCCTACCAGGAGTGGCGGGAGCGCCCGGTCGAGGACCGCGCCGCCGTCGTCCGGCGGGCCGCCGAGCTCATGGACGAGCGCCGCGACGCCCTCGCCGCCCTCGTCACCACGGAGATGGGCAAGCGCAAGGAGGAGGCCACCGGCGAGCTCTACCTCTGCTCGATGATCCTCAAGTACTACGCCGACAACGGCCCCGGCTTCCTGCAGCCGCAGTCGATCCAGCCGCTGATGGGCAAGGGCGAGGCGGTCATCGAGACCAAGCCGGTCGGCGTCCTGCTGGCCATCGAGCCGTGGAACTACCCCTTCTACCAGGTGGTCCGCGTGGCCGGCCCGAACCTGGTGCTGGGCAACACCGTCATCCTCAAGCACGCCGAGATCACCCCGCAGTGCGCCGAGGCGATCGAGCAGCTGTTCACCGACGCCGGCGCACCCGAGGGCGTCTTCACCAACACCTTCCTGCGCATCGAAGACGTCGAGCAGGTCATCGCCGATCCGCGCATCCAGGGCGTGACCCTCACCGGCAGCGAGCGGGCCGGCAGCGCCGTCGGGGCCCTGGCGGGCAAGCACCTGAAGAAGTCGGTGCTCGAGCTCGGCGGCAGCGACCCGTTCATCGTGCTCGACGCCGAGGACCTCGGCGCCACCGTGAAGGCCGCGACCATGGGCCGGATGCAGAACACCGGCCAGGCCTGCACCGCCTCCAAGCGGCTGATCGTCACCGAGGAGCTCTACGAGCCCTTCGTCGAGGGCCTCAAGCAGGCGTTCTCCACCTTCTCCCCCGGCGACCCGGCCGACCCGTCGACGTCGCTGGCGCCGCTGTCGAGCGAGCGGGCCGCGCAGGACCTGCACGCGCAGATCCAGGACGCGATCGACAAGGGCGCCACCGTCGTCGCCGGCGGCACGCGGCCCGAGCACCCGGGCGCGTTCGTCGAGGCCACCATCCTCACCGACGTCACGCCGGAGATGCGGGCCTTCCGCGAGGAGCTGTTCGGCCCCGCGGCCGTCGTCTACAAGGTCAAGGACGCCGACGAGGCGGTCGCGCTGGCCAACGACAGCGACTTCGGCCTCGGCGCCACCGTCATGAGCAGCGACCTCGACCGCGCCCGGTCGGTGGCCGAGCGGCTCGAGGCCGGCATGGTGTGGATCAACCAGCCCACCGGCTCCTCCCCCGAGCTGCCCTTCGGCGGCGTGAAGCGCTCCGGCTACGGGCGCGAGCTCTCCGAGCTGGCCATGTTCGAGTTCGCCAACCGGCGGCTGGTCCGCACGGTGCCGGTGAAGAAGGCCGACCGGCCGGTCGGCGGCTGAGGCGTGGGCGGTGCGGCGTCCCGGACCGGGCAGGATGGCCCCGTGAGCCAGGTCTGGACGACGCCGCACCGCCCGACGCCCGTGGCGGCGCACGTCCCGCTGCCCGGGTCGAAGTCGATCACCGCGCGGGCGCTGGTCCTCGCGGCGCTGGCCGACGGTCCGAGCCGCATCGTGCGCCCGCTGCGCGCCCGCGACACCGACCTGATGGCCGCCGGCCTGCGTGCGCTCGGCGTCGGGATCACCGACGACGGCGACGCCTGGCTGGTCACCCCCGGGCGGCTGCGCGGGCCGGCCGACGTCGACGCCGGTCTCGCCGGCACCGTGCTGCGCTTCCTCCCGCCGGTGGCCGCGCTGGCCGACGGCCCGGTCCGGCTCGACGGCGACCCGCGGCTGCGCGAGCGCCCCAACGCGGGGCTGATCACGGCCCTGCGCGACCTCGGCGTGCCGGTCGACGACGACGGCCGCGGCCGGGCGCCGTTCACCGTGCACGGCAGCGGCGCGGTGCGCGGCGGAGCGGTGACGGTCGACGCGAGCGAGTCCTCGCAGATCGTCTCGGGCCTGCTGCTGGCCGCCGCGCGGTTCACCGACGGGATCGACCTGGCCCTGGCCGGCGGGGTGCCGTCGATGCCGCACGTCGAGATGACCGTCGTCGCGCTGCGCGAGCACGGCGTCGCAGTGGCCGCCACCGACCGCGGGTGGCGGGTCTCCCCCGGGCCCGTCGCCGCGCTCGACCGCGTCGTCGAGCCCGACCTGTCCAACGCCGCCCCGTTCCTCGCCGCGGCGCTGGTCACCGGCGGCCGGGTGACGGTGCCCGACTGGCCCGCCGTCACCACCCAGCCCGGCGCCCAGCTCGACCGGCTGCTGGCCGCGATGGGCGCCGAGGTCCAGCGGACGCCCGACGGCCTGCAGGTGACCGGCACCGGCCGCGTCGCCCCGCTGGTCGCCGACCTCGGCGACGTCGGGGAGCTGACGCCGGTGCTCGCCGCGCTGTGCGCCCTGGCCGACGGCCCCTCCCGGCTGACCGGCATCGGGCACCTGCGCGGCCACGAGACCGACCGGCTGCAGGCCCTCGACGAGGTGCTCACCGCGGTCGGTGCCCGGGTGCGGCAGCTGCCCGACGGGCTGGAGATCGAGCCGGGGCCGCTGCGGCCGGCGCTGGTGGACTCCTACGCCGACCACCGCATGGTGCACGCCGCCGCGATCCTCGGGCTGGCCGTCGACGGCGTCCGGGTGTCCGGGCCCGAGGCGGTCACCAAGACCCTGCCGGACTTCCGCGAGCGCTGGGCCGGGATGCTCTCGGCCGCGGCGGAGGTGGCCTCCTGAGCCGCCGGCACGACAGCCGGTCGGACGAGGACGACGTCCGGGTCCGGCCCAACCGGCGCGGCTCGCGGCCGCGCACCCGCACCCGCCCGGCGCACAGCGACGCCGTCCCGGGCCTGGTGGTCGCGGTCGACCGCGGCCGGATGACGGTGCGGGTCGAGGACCCCGGCGGCGGGCCCGTCGAGGTGACCGCGATGCGTGCCCGGGAGCTCGGCAGGCACGGCGTCGTCGTCGGGGACCGGGTGCGGCTGGTCGGCGACACCACCGGCCGCCCGGACACGCTGGCCCGGATCGTGGTCATCGAGGACCGCACGACGTCGCTGCGGCGCACCGCCGACGACACCGACCCGACCGAGCGGGTGGTCGTCGCCAACGCCGAGCAGCTCGTCGTCGTCACCTCGGTGACCGACCCCGACCCGGCGCTGGGCTTCCTCGACCGGTGCCTGGTGGCTGCCTACGCCGGCGGCCTGGAGCCGCTGTTCTGCCTGACCAAGACCGACCTGGCCAGCCCGCAACCGCTGCTGGACCGCTACGCCGGCCTGGACGTCGGCGCCGTGCCGGTGTCGCGCGAGACGCCGCTGGACCCGCTGCTTGAGCGCCTGACCGACCGCACCAGCGTGTTCGTGGGCCAGTCCGGGGTGGGCAAGTCGACGCTGGTCAACCGGCTGGTGCCCGACGCCGACCGGGCCATCGGCGACGTGAGCAAGATCGGGAAGGGCCGGCACACGTCGTCGTCGGCGGTGCTGTTCGACCTGCCCGGCGGCGGCACGATCGTCGACACCCCCGGCATCCGCTCGCTCGGGCTGGCGCACGTCACGGCCGACGACGTCGTCGGGGCGTTCGAGGACCTCGCCGAGGCCGCCGTCGACTGCCCGCCCGGCTGCGGGCACTCGGCCGACGACCCCGACTGCGCGCTCGACGCCTGGGCCGCCGCCGGACCGCCCGGCCGCGCCGAGCGGCTGGCCAGCGTGCGGCGGCTGCTCGACGCCGTCGGCCAGACCGGCCCCACCCACTAGGAGGCGCCCGATGGAGCAGCAGGTCCACTTCCTCACCCTGGCCACCGCCGACCTCGACGCGGCGCGGCGGTTCTACGTCGAGGGCCTCGGCTGGACGCCGCTGCTCGACGTGCCCGGCGAGATCGTGTTCTTCCAGATCGCGCCCGGCACCGTGCTCGCGTTCTTCGAGGCGGCACAGTTCGCGCAGGACCTCGGCACCGGCCCGGCGCGGCCGGAGGTGTCGGGCCTGACGCTGGCGCACAACGTCGGCGACCGCGACGCGGTCCGCGCGCTGACCGACCGCATGGCCGCCGCCGGCGGCACGGTGCTGACCGCTCCGGAGGAGGGCGCGTTCGGCGGCGTGTTCCACGCGCTGGTGCGCGACCCGAACGGCGTCGTCTGGGAGATCGGGCACAACCCCGGCTGGTCGGTCGCCCCCGACGGGACCGTGCGGCTGTCCTAGCCGACCGCGCCCTGGTGGCGCGGCCGGGGGAACAGGTCGTCGCCCATCGGCTCGTCGACCGCCTCGATGCGCAGGTCGTGGGTGTCCCCGGCGAAGGTCCCGTCGAGCGCCTCGGCCCACACGCACACCCCGGTCTGCACGTCGAGCCGCACCAGGTGGACGGTCGGGTACACGGCGGCCTCGTCGACGCTCCCCCACTCCAGCTCGTCGATCCGCCGGCTTCGCAGCAGCGGGCAGCAGGAGCAGCGCGGCTCGTAGCGGTCGGTCGGCACGACGAGCGCCTCCCAGGCCGGGCGGCCGGCGTGCTCGACCTCGCGCAGCCCGTCGACGTCCAGCGCCGCCCCGGGCACGGGAAACCGGGTCTCCTGGTCCAAGCCCTCGGCGAGCTCGAGCGGCCGTAGCGCGGCCACCCAGCGGTAGTCCTGCCACATCGGGTCGTCGTCGGCGCCGACCTCCCGGATGACGTCGAGCAGCCGTCCCTCGGCGTCCTCCACACGGAGCAGGTCAGGCCGGCGCAGCCACGCGCGGACCGGCGCGGACCACGTCGTGGCGTGTCGCCGGCGCTCGGTGAACCGCAGCGTCGTCCACCGCTTGGCCGAGGAGCGGGCCAACGCGCGGAGGTCGTCGGCGGTGGGCACGTGCGCAGTGTGGGCCGCGGCCGGGCACCTGTCGTGCGAGTACTCGTGCTCTGGTCCGTATCGGGGGCAGAGCACGAGCGCCGGCCGGAGGAGGACTAGCGGTCGACGTCGACCCAGCCGCCGGAGCGCCAGTACAGCCCCGCCTCGCGGGAGAGCAGTCCCTCGTCGACCAGGTAGCGGCGCAGCGCCGCGGTGTCGGGGTGCCAGACGCCGAGCAGGGCGTTGACCTCGCGCTCGGGATAGCGGACGCCGACCTCGAACACCCGCACCACGTGCTCGAGCACCACGCGCCGCTTGCTCTGCTGGGCCGGGATCGTGGTCAGCCGGCCGTCGCGGATGAACGCGGCGAGGACCGCGGACTCGGCGGGGTCGTCCGACAGCGGCTCCGGCGGCGGCGCGGAGGCGGCCGCGGCCCGGGCGGCGGCACCGAAGCGGTCGGTCAGCAGCTCGAGGACGTGCCCGTCGCGGCGCACCAGCCCGGCGCGGGCGAGCCGCCGGGCGGCCAGGGCCACGTCCTTGAGCGCGAGACCCGAGGCGCCGGCGACCTCCTCGATCGTCCCCGCGCCCAGGGCCAGGGCCGCCACCACCTTCAGCCGGGTGGGGTCGGCCAGCAGCCCCACGATCGTTCCCGCCTCCACGGGAGCGACGGTATCCGCGCATCGGAGCACGTGGGCGGGGGTAGCGGGACGTCATGGTGAGCCCCATCGACATCCAGAAGGCCCTCAAGGGCATGGACTACCCGGCGACGAAGGAGCAGATCCTCGAGCACGCCAAGGGCGGCGACAAGGACGTCCTCGACGCGCTGCAGAAGATCGACGACCGCGAGTACGAGGGGCCCAGCGGCGTGAGTGCCGCCGTCTTCAACTGACGCCCGGCTAGGTTCGGTGCCCATGACACCGGGCCGGGACTTCACGGGGGACATGCACCTCGCGCACGTGCTCGCCGACCAGGCGGACTCGATCAGCATGGAGCGCTTCCGGGCCCTCGACCTCACCGTCGAGACCAAGCCGGACCTCACGCCGGTCACCGACGCCGACCGCGCCGTCGAGGAGCAACTGCGGATCACCCTCGCCCGTGCCCGCACGCGCGACGCCGTCCTCGGTGAGGAGTTCGGGGTGACCGGCCACGGCCCGCGCCGCTGGGTGCTCGACCCGATCGACGGGACGAAGAACTTCGTCCGCGGCGTGCCGGTCTGGGCCACGCTCATCGCCCTGTTCGACGGCGACGAGGCCGTGGTCGGCCTGGTCTCCGCGCCAGCGCTCAACCGGCGCTGGTGGGCGGCGAAGGACGTCGGGGCCTGGACCGGCCGGCGCCTGGAGTCGGCCGCCCGCTGCCGCGTCTCCGGCGTCACCGACCTGGCCGACGCGAGCCTGTCCTACTCCAGCCTGTCCGGCTGGGAGGAGCGCGGGCTGCTCGAAGGCTTCCTCGACCTGACCCGGTCGGTGTGGCGCACCCGCGCCTACGGCGACTTCTGGAGCTACGTGCTCCTGGCCGAGGGGGCCGTCGACGTCGCGTGCGAGCCGGAGGTGTCGCTGTGGGACCTCGCCGCGCTCGACGTCATCGTGCGCGAGGCCGGCGGGCGCTTCACCGACCTCACCGGCGCCGACGGCCCGGCCGGTGGCAGCGCGCTGGCCACGAACGGTGCGCTGCACGACGCGGCGCTGGGACACCTGCGGCTGCCCGACCCGGCGGCCTGAACCGGCGATGAACCGGCGACGGCGACCCTCCCCGGGGAACGGGTAGGGCCGCCGTCGTGCGGTGCGGAGTCAGACGGTGGGGGTGGTGCCTCCACCGGAGCCCGTGCCGCGGCCTCCGGAGAGCCGGCGGCGGGCGTCGTCGATCCGCGCCTTCGTCTTCGGGTCCCTGGCCACCTGCTGCGCCTTCGCGGACGCCTGCTTCAGTGCCTGCTGGCCCTTCCCGCTGCGTGCGAACTGGGCGACCTTGTCGAACACCGACGCCATCTCGTGCGCCTCCTCTCGCCGGGGACCCGTCCTGGGTCCCTCACCACGATCAACGGATCCCGCACGGGCGCCGTTCCCCGCGCCGGAGCAGGTCAGGCCCGCGGCGGCACCGGCGGCCCGGACACCCGCCGCGGCTCCACGGCCAGGCCCACGCCCCGGCCGGCCAGCACCGCCGCCCCGACGGCGGACGCGCTGCGCAGCGGCAGGTACGCGACCGGCCGGCCGAGGGAGTCGGCGAGCACCTGCCGCACCAGCCGCGAGCGCCCGCCGCCCCCGGTCAGGACGACCGGCCCGCCGGGCGCCTCGCCCAGGAGCCCGGCCGCGGCGGCGACGGCCGACATCACGCCCTCGACGGCGGCGCGGGCGAGGTCGGCGCGGGTCGTACCGGCACCGAGGCCGCTCCACCCGCCGCGGTCGTCGGGCCCGGCCACCCCGCCGCGCTCGCCGGTGAGGAACGGCCGGAACACCGCTCCCCCGGCCCCGGGCGGCGACGTGGCGGCCAGCTCGAGCAGCTCCCCCGACGGGACGCCGAGCACGCCGGCCACCCAGGTCCACGCCGAGCCGCCGTTCTGCAGCGCGGCCATGGCGTACCAGCCGTCCGCGGCGTCGGCGTAGCCGTGCACGGGCGGGTCGTCGGCGGGCGCCGGCGTCCACCCGGGCCGCAGGACCTGCGCCCCGGTGCCGAGGTTGACCTGCAGCCCCCCGGTCGTCCCGGCCGCGAGCAGCGCCAGCGGGGTGTCCCCGCCGCCGACGACGACCGGCACCTCGGCGCCGCCGACCACCGCCGTTCCCGCCACCTCCGCCGAGGGCCGCACCGCGGGCAGCAGCTCCGCCGGCACCCCGGCCGCGGCCCGCGCGGCGCCGGACCAGCCGTCGGCGACGACGTCCCAGAGCAGCGTGGCCGAGGCGTCGCTGCGGTCGGTGACCCGCGGGTCGGCGCCGGGGAGCAGGGTCGCCCGGAACGCGTCCTTGGGCAGCAGCGCCGCGGCGGCGCGGTCGACGAGGTCGGGGCGGTGGGCGGCCAGCCAGGCCAGCACCGGCCCGGTCATCCCCGGCACCAGCGGGTTGGCCAGCGCGGCGCGGTCGGCGGCCGGCAGCGCCCGCCACCGGGCGACCTCCGCGGCGGCGCGCCGGTCGGGCCAGAGCACCGCGGGGGCCAGAGCGGCGCCGGCGTCGTCGACGAGCACCGTGCCGTGCATCTGGCCCGACAGGCCGAGCCCGGCCACCGGCCGGCCGCCCAGCGCGGGCAGCAGCCGGGCCAGCGCGTCGTCGAACGCGGCGCGCCAGGTGCCGACCGCGCACTCGGCCCAGCCCTCCCGGGGGCTGTCCACCGCGTAGCCCGCCTCTGTCTCTGCGACCGTGCCGCCGTCCTCCCCGAGCGCGACGAGCTTGAGCCCGCTGGTGCCCAGGTCCGCGCCGAGCAGCACGCCGGACACCGTCAGCGGCCGTGCGGGGCGCCGGAGCGGCCGTTGCGGTCGGCCAGCAGCCCGGCGAGCGTGCTCAGCGCGATCTCGGCCGGGGCGCGCGAGCCGATGTCGAGCCCGATCGGCCGGTGCACCCTGGCCACCTCCTGCGGCGGCACGCCGAGCGTGGCCAGCGCTGCCACGTGCGGGCCCTCGTGCCGCGGGTTGCCCATGACGCCCACCCAGCGGACCGGCCGGGCCAGCGCGTCGCGCAGCACCTCGCCGAGCTCGGGCCGGTGGTGGTCGGTGACCACGACGTCGGCGTCGGACAGGTCCTCGGGGAGGTCGGCGAACCCGAGGACGCCGGCCCCGCGGGCGGGGTCGGGGTCGAGCAGCACGGTGCGGAAGCCGAGCTCGGGCGCCCAGCGCAGCAGCACCTCGGCCACCGGCGAGTCGAACACCGCCACCAGCACCCGGTCGGTCACGGCTCCCCCAGGAAGTCAGTGAGCGCCGCGGCGAAGGCCGGCGCCCGGAGCGCGGTGGCGTGGTCGCCAGGGACGACGGCCACCCGGGCGCCCGGGATGGCGGCGGCGAGCGTGCCGGGGCGGGCCGCGAGCGGATCGGCGTCGCCGGCGAGGACGAGGGTGGGCGCGGTGATCGCGGCCAGGTCGGCACTCCGGGTGTGCACCGCCCGGGCGTGCGCGGCGAGGGCCCGCCGGTCGGCGCCGAGGGCATCGGCCATCCGGCAGAAGGGCAGGGTGGCGGGAGAACGCACGGCGGCGACGTCGGGCGCCTCCAGCGCGTCGGCCAGCTCGGCCATCAGGACGGCGTGGGCCCGCGCACCGGCGGGCTCCACGAACGCGGCGCCGGTTCCGCCGACCACCAGCCGGCGCACCCGCCGGTCGGCGACCGCGACCAGCACCGCGACCGTCGCCCCCATCGAGTAGCCGGCCAGGTCGAACGAGTCGTGGTCGAGCGCGTCGGCCACCCGCCGCAGGTCGTCGGCCATGCGGAGCTCGCCGTAGGCGGCCGGGTCGTGCGGCTTGTCCGACCGTCCGTGCCCGCGGGCGTCGACGCCGACGACCTCCCGCCCGGCCGCCACCAGGACCGCGACCGTCCCGGTGCCGACCCAGTTGAGCCGGGTGTCGGCGACGAAGCCGTGCTGCAGGTAGACCGGCGGGAGCGGGCCGGGGTCCCCCCACCGATGCACGGCGACCGCGACGCCGTCGGCGCCGGGCACCCGCAGGGTCGCCAGCACCGCCGTCACGCGGCGCGCTCGGGGCTGTCGCCGTAGGCGTAGCCGGCGTCGGCGTACCGGCCGCCGACGGCGACGCCGGGCGGGGCGATCTCGCCGAGGCGGGCCAGGTCCCCGGCGCTGAGCTCGACGGCCAGGGCGCCGGCGTTCTCCTCCAGGTAGGAGCGCCGCTTGGTGCCCGGGATCGGGACGACGTCGTCGCCCTGCGCGAGCACCCAGGCCAGCGCGAGCTGCCCGGGCGTGCAGCCCTTCTCCGTCGCCAGGTCGCGGACGGCGTCGACCAGGCGCAGGTTGGCCGCGAACGCCTCGCCGGTGAAGCGGGGGTGGGTGCGCCGCCAGTCGTCCTCGGCGAAGTCGTCGGGACTGGTGATCGCGCCGGTGAGGAAGCCACGGCCCAGCGGGCTGAACGGCACGATGCCGATCCCCGCCTCGCGGGCGACGCCCAGTACCTCGGTCTCGAGATCGCGCGTCCACAGCGACCACTCGCTCTGCAGCGCCGCGATCGGGTGCACGGCCACCGCCCGCCGGACCGAGGCGGCCGAGGCCTCCGACAGCCCGAGGTACCGGACCTTCCCCTGCTGCACGAGCTCGGCCATCGCGCCGACGGTGTCCTCGATCGGCACCCGCGGGTCGACCCGGTGCTGGTAGTAGAGGTCGACGACGTCGACCCCGAGCCGGCGCAGGCTGGCCTCGGCGCAGGCGCGCACGTTCTCGGGCCGGCCGTCGATGTCCATGCCCCCGCGGTCGTTCCTCCGCAGCGAGAACTTGGTCGCGAGTTGCACCTCGTCGCGCCGGCCGCGGATCGCCTCGCCGACGAGCTCCTCGTTGTGCCCGTCCCCGTAGACGTCGGAGGTGTCGAGGAAGGTCACGCCCAGGTCGAGCGCCCGGTGCACGGTGGCGATCGACTCGTCGCGGTCGGCGGCGCCGTACATCTGGCTCATGCCCATGCAGCCCAGGCCGAGCGCGGAGACGGTCAGGCCGTCCCGGCCGAGCGTGCGGGGAGCGGCGGGGGAGGTCATGCCCGCATCCTCGTCCCGGCGGGCGCGGACCCGCCACCGGCCGTTTCCGGTCCGGCGGCACGGGTAGCCGCCCCGGGCGACGACTCCCCGGGAGGACCCATGAGCGCGCGCCCCGCCCGCCGCACGGCCCGACTGCTCGGCCTGACCAGCCTGGGCCTCGGCACCTCGATGCTGGTGTCCCCCACCGGGGTCGCCCGCTTCGCGGGGGTCGACGACTCCCCGGTGGCCGTGCCGGTCATCACCGCCGTCGGCGCGCGGGAGCTGGCGCACGCCGCCGGGCTGCTCGCCGGCCGGCCCGGCTGGGCGTGGACGCGGGTCCTCGGCGACGCCGTCGACCTCACCGCCATGGGCGTCGCGCTGTCCAACCGCCGCGGTGCCCGCGAGCGGCAGCTGCGCAACGTCCTCGTCGGCGCCTCCGTCCTCGCCGCGCTCGACCTGCTGACGGCGCTGCGCTCGCGGGGGCGGCGGCGGAACCCGGTCCCGTCGGCCGACACGCGCCCCGGCGGCACCGGCCTGGTCGCCCCGCTGGTCGACGTCCGCCCGGCGCTGGCCGGCGAGCCCCGCCGGCCGGTCGTGCCGGCGGCGAAGGCGCAGGCCTCGGACGTGCGGGCGTCGGACGCCCTGACGACGGGCACCCCGACGCAGGCCCCCGCCGGCGCGCCGGGCGGACCCGCCGTCAGCTGACGGTCAGGAAGCCGTCCACGACGGTCGCCAGCTCCGGGGCGGAGAAGACGTCGTAGTGGGTGCGCCCGGGCAGGATCGCCAGCCGCGAGGCGGGGCGCCCCGACCCGTCCCAGCCGGCGTCGCGCAACCCGCCGCCCAGCAGCGCGAAGAACTCCGCCGCGTGCGCCGGCGGGATGCCGTCGGCGTCGCCGTAGACCAGCAGGACCGGCGCGGTGATCGCCCGCACCTCCGCACTCCAGTCGTAGGGCGTGCGGAGCAGGTCGCCGGTCTTGTCCATGAGCGTGCCGAACGCGTCGACGTCGGGCGCGACGGCGGCGTAGGCGGCGTACATCGGCGTCTGCCGCATCCCCTCGATGCCGGCGGCGCTCACGGCGGCCATCCCCTCCAGGACGTCGGGGAACCAGCCGTCCCGGCGGCAGGGTGCCGAGACGACGACCAGCCGGCGCACGACCTCCGGGTGCCGGATCGCCACGCGCAGCACGACGCCGCCGCCGAGCGAGTAGCCCATCAGGTCGGCCGGGCCGAGGTCGAGCCCGCGCACCAGCGCGGCCACGTCGTCGGCGAGGTCGTCCCAGGTGAACGGCCGGTCGACGTCGGCGGTGTGCCCGTGGCCCTGCAGCTCGACGGCGACCACCCGCCGGTGCGCGGCCAGCCGCTCGAGGACGTCGCCGAACACGTCCACCACGCCGAACCCGCCGTGGACGACGACCAGCGGCGTGCCGCCCTCGTCCAGGCTCCGCCAGTACATCCGCACGCCGCCGGTGACCGGTGCGTACCCCTCGTCGGCCCGCAGGCCCGTCGTCGTCATGCCGGTGGGACGGCACGGGCGACCGGAACTCACCGGTGGTGGTGGGATGGGGAGCGAATGCGGCGCCCACCCCGGGCGCCGGCGAGGAGGTCCGCGTGCAGTACGCCGAGTCCGTCGTCGACCTGATCGGCGGCACCCCGCTGGTCCGGCTGTCGAGGGTCACCGCCGACCTCGGCCCGGACGCGCCGCTGGTGCTGGCCAAGGTCGAGTACATGAACCCCGGCGGGTCGGTGAAGGACCGCATCGCCGTGCGCATGGTCGACGCCGCCGAGGCCAGCGGGGAGCTGAAGCCGGGCGGGACGATCGTGGAGCCGACCAGCGGCAACACCGGCATCGGCCTGGCGCTGGTCGCCCAGCAGCGCGGGTACAGGTGCATCTTCGTGTGCCCCGACAAGGTCAGCCAGGACAAGGTCAACACGCTGCGGGCCTACGGCGCCGAGGTCGTGGTCTGCCCCACCGCCGTCGACCCGTCCGACCCGCGGTCGTACTACTCGGTGTCCGACCGGCTGGCGCGGGAGACCCCGGGCGGCTGGAAGCCCGACCAGTACGCCAACCCGGCCAACCCGCGCTCGCACTACGAGACCACCGGCCCGGAGATCTGGGAGCAGACCGAGGGCCGGGTGACCTGCTTCGTCACCGGCGTCGGCACCGGCGGGACGATCAGCGGCATCGGCCGCTACCTCAAGGAGGTCAGCGACGGCCGCGTGCGCGTGGTCGGCGTCGACCCGGAGGGCTCGGTCTACTCCGGCGGCACCGGCCGGCCCTACCTCGTCGAGGGTGTCGGCGAGGACTTCTGGCCCGACGCCTACGACCGCTCGATCGCCGACGACATCGTCGCCGTCACCGACGCCGACTCCTTCCGGATGACCCGGCGGCTGGCCCGCGAGGAGGGCCTGCTGGTGGGCGGCTCGTGCGGGATGGCCGTCGTCGGCGCGCTGCGGGCGGCCGAGCAGCTCGGTCCCGACGACGTCGTCGTGGTGCTGCTGCCCGACGGCGGCCGCGGCTACCTCAACAAGATCTTCAACGACCGCTGGATGGCCGACTACGGCTTCCTCGACGTCGCGTCCGGCGAGACCGTGGGCGAGCTGCTCGAGGCCAAGGACGGCGCGACGCCGGTCCTCGTGCACACCCACCCCAACGAGACCGTCCGCGACGCGATCGACATCCTGCGCGAGTACGGGGTGAGCCAGCTGCCCGTCGTCCGCGCCGAGCCCCCGGTGACCGCCGGCGAGGTGGTCGGGTCGGTCGACGAGAAGGTGCTGCTCGACGCGCTGTTCGCCGGGCGGGCCTCGCTGTCGGACCGGGTGGAGAAGCACATGTCCGCGCCGCTGCCGATCATCGGCTCCGGCGAGCCGGTCAGCGCCGCGGTCGCCGAGTTCGGCGAGGCCGACGCCCTCGTGGTGCACGTCGACGGCAAGCCCGCCGGCGTCGTCACCCGCCAGGACGTCCTCGGCCACCTCGCGGGGGTGGCCAAGTGAGCGGCTCCGGCTTCGACACCCGGGCGATCCACGCCGGGCAGGACCCGAACCCGGCCACCGGCGACGTCGTCGTCCCGCTGCACCTGGCCACGACGTTCAAGCAGGACGGCGTCGGCGGGCTGCGCGACGGCTACGAGTACGCCCGCAGCGGCAACCCGACGCGCACCGCGCTGCAGGACCTGCTCGCCTCGCTCGAGGAGGGCACCGCGGGCCTCGCCTTCGCCTCCGGGCTCGCCGCCGAGGACACGCTGCTGCGCACCGTGTGCCAGCCGGGCAGCCACGTGGTGCTCGGCGGGGACGCCTACGGCGGCACGTTCCGGCTCATCTCGCGGGTGGCCTCGCGCTGGGGCGTCGAGCACACCCCGGCCGACCTCAACGACGCCGACGCCCTGCGCGCGGCGATCCGGCCGGAGACGCGGGTGGTCTGGTGCGAGACGCCGACCAACCCGCTGCTCAACATCGCCGACATCACGCGCACCGCCGAGATCGCGCACGAGGCCGGCGCGCTGCTCGTCGTCGACAACACCTTCGCCTCGCCCTACCTGCAGCGGCCGCTGACCCTGGGCGCCGACGTCGTGGTGCACTCGACGACGAAGTACCTCGGCGGGCACTCCGACGTCGTCGGCGGGGCGCTCGTCGTCCGCGACGGGGACCTCGCCGAGCAGCTGGCCTACCACCAGAACGCGATGGGGGCCGTCTCCGGGCCGCTGTCGGACTGGCTGGTGGTGCGCGGCATCAAGACCCTCGGCGTGCGGATGGACCGCCACCAGGCCAACGCCGCGCGGATCGCCGAGTACCTGCTGCAGCACGCCGCGGTCTCGCGCGTCCTCTACCCGGGCCTGCCCGACCACCCCGGCCACGACATCGCCGCGAAGCAGATGTCCGGCTTCGGCGGGATGCTGTCGTTCCGGCTGGCCGGCGGCGAGGAGGAGGCACTGCGGGCGTGCGAGCGGTTCGGGCTGTTCACGCTGGCCGAGTCCCTGGGCGGCGTCGAGTCGCTGGTGGAGCACCCGCACCGGATGACCCACGCCAGCGCCGCGGGCTCGCCGCTGGAGGTGCCGGCCGACCTGGTCCGGCTCTCGGTGGGCATCGAGGACGTCGACGACCTGCTCGCCGACCTGGAGCAGGCGCTCCGCTGACCCGGCCCCGTCCAGGGTCCCGCCCCGAGCTCGCGAGGGGTGGGGAGGACGGGGTCCTCACATCAGTCGGTGACCGTCAGGGCCCGGGTGGGGCACTGCTGCGCGGCCTGCCGGACGGACTCCTCGTCGTCCGGCCGGTCCTGCAGCACGTGCACCACGCCGTCGTCGGAGACCTCGAAGACGTCGGGGGCGAGCATCTCGCAGGCACCCGAGCCCACGCACAGCTCGCGGTCGGCGGTGACCCGCATCAGCGGGTCCCGCCGAGCCGGGCCGGCAGCCGCTTGAGCCCGTTGACGAACGACGACGCCAGCCGGTGCGGCGGGCCGGTCACCTCGAGGTCGGGCAGCTGGTCGAAGATCGCCCGGAAGGTGACCTGCAGCTCGCGGCGGGCCAGGTGCGCGCCCAGGCAGAAGTGCGGGCCCTTGGACCCGAAGCCGACGTGCGGGTTGGGGTCGCGGCCGACGTCGAAGCGCTGCGGGTCGGCGAAGACCTCGGGGTCGCGGTTGGCGGCGTTGTAGAACAGCAGGAACTTCTCCCCCGCGGTGAAGCGGTGGCCGCCGACCTCGCCGTCCTGCGTGGCGGTGCGGCGCATCCAGGTCACCGGGCTGACCCAGCGCACGACCTCCTCGACGCCGGTGCGGTCCAGGGACGGGTCGGCGGCCCACCGCGCCCGCTCCTGCGGCCACTCCGAGAGCGCCAGCAGGCCCTGGGAGATGGCGTTGCGGGTGGTCTCGTTGCCGGCCACCAGCAGCAGGATGAAGAACGACGCGATCTCCTGGTGCGAGAGCCGCTCGCCGTCGACCTCGGAGCGGACCAGCGCCGTGGTCAGGTCGTCCCGGGGATCGGCCAGCCGCTCGCCCGCCAGCCGCTCCATGAGCGCGGCCATCTCCATGCCGGCGGTGAGGAAGGCGGTGAGCGGGTCGTCGTTCTCGATGAGCTCCGGGTCCCCGCCGCTCAGGATGATGTTGGAGTTGGCCAGCACGCCCGGCCGGTCGGCCTCGGGGACGCCCATCATGTCGCAGATGACGCGCAGCGGGATCGGCGCGGCGATGTCGGCGACGACGTCGATCACGCCGTCGTTCGCCTCCGCCGTCGCCCGGGCCCGCGCCAGGACGTCGTCGACGATCGTGCGCACCGAGTCCAGCGTGCGCTCGAGCATGCGCGGGGTGAACGTCTTCGACACGATCCGGCGGATCTTGGCGTGCCGCGGGTCGTCCATGCTGATCAGCGAGCCGTAGAACTCGTGCAGCTCGGCCGGGACGTCCTGCATGGACACCGCGCCCTTGCCGGAGCAGAACACCGCCGGCTGCGAACTGATCGCCTCCAGGTCGGCGTAGCGGGTGACCGCGTGGTAGCCGGGTCCGGACGGGATGCCGGGGATCTCGGGCTCGGCGAAGAAGGCGAAGGGGCGCTCGGCGCGCAGCCGGTCCAGCGCCGCGTGCCGCTCGGCCGGCGGGCGCACCCACCACTCGCGGTCGGACAGGTCCACGGTCGCCAGATCGACCTCCGCCGGCGGGATCGGGGCCTCGACGCTCACGGACGACCTCCTCGTCGAACGGTCAGCAGTGACCGTCAACCTAGAGAGCGCGCCCTGTGATCAGCAACACACCTCGGTGTGTCAGTGCGCGAGCCGCCCGTGCAGCCACTCCCGGGCGTGGGCGTTGCCCGCGCGGCCGCGTCCGCGCGCCTCCTCGACCGCCGCGCCGAACTCGCCGGACAGGCAGCGGTCCAGGGCGGCGTCGAGACCGTCGGCGGTGAGCTCCTCGGCCGGCAGCACCAGCGGCCAGCCGAGGGCGCCGGCCTGGCGGGTCACCTTCGCGCCGCCGGCGATCGGGTCGCAGGCCACCACCGGGCGGCCGTGCTTGAGGCCGAGGACCAGCGCGTGCAGCCGCATGCTCACGACGACGTCGGCCCGGCCGATCAGCGCCTCGACCTGCGCCGGCCGGCGGGGGTGCGGCTTCTCGAACTGGTCCATGTCCAGCTCGAACCACGGCAGCCGCCGGGTGGCCAGCCACTCCTCGATGACGCCGCGCACCCGCTCGGCCCGGCTGCGCTCGCCGTACTCGCCCTGCGCCGGGGTGTAGGCCACCGCGACGACGGGGACGTCCGGCACCGGACCCTCGATCGCCAGGTCGGGCCGGGCGACGTCGTCGGCGTCGCGCTCCCAGACCTCGTCGAACAGCGCCCGGCCGGCCTCCTCGACCACCGAGACGTTGACCGCCCAGCGCGCCGCCCCCGCGAACGCCGACGTCAGGTCACGCAGCAGCGGGGCGTCCCGGATCGGGCCGCTGACGAACAGCAGGTGCGTGTAGTCGGCCGGGTCGACGTCGCGCCAGTTCACCCCGCGCTCGAGGAACGGTGCCTCGGCGACGTCGAAGTCCACGCCCGCCTCGGCGAGCCAGCGGGCGACGGTGCCGGCCCCCAGTTCGTCGCCGACGGTGGCGATCACCTCGTCGAAGCTGAACCAGCCGGCCAGGAGGACACGCACACGCTCGAGGCTCGCAGCACCCGCCGGGCGGCGCGCGGACTGACCCGTTCCGGTGCGGCTCAGGCGTCGGTGCGGTCGACCAGGTCGCCGTACTCGGGGTGGCGCTCGATCCAGCCCCGCACGAACGAGCAGCGCGGCACGACCCGCTCACCGCGCGACCGGACGTCGTCCAGAGCGGCGCGGACGAGCTTGCCGCCCAGCCCGGAACCCCCGGCGTCGGGATCGATCTCGGTGTGGGTGAACACCACCCGGTCTCCGCGGCGGTCGTAGGCGGCCAGCCCCAGGAGGCGGTCGCCGTCGCGGATCTCGTAGCGCGCGGCCTCGGGGGCGTCCTGCACGGTCGGCTCCATGACGTCGCCCAACGGCGGCGGACGCCGGACTGTTCCACCGACACGACGAGGGCCCCGGAGCAGGTGCTCCGGGGCCCTCGTGCCAGTAGCGGGGACAGGATTCGAACCTGTGACCTCTGGGTTATGAGCCCAGCGAGCTACCGAGCTGCTCCACCCCGCGTCGGTAGATCCCACTGTACACACCCCTCCGGGCGGCCGCCGCGGGGGTGGAGGGGCGGGCGCCCGGGTAGGACGGGCGCGCCGGGGAGCAACGCCCGGCGGCACCCGCACCCCCGGGAGCGACCGATGACCGCGAGCACCGACGACCGCGACGTCGTCGACGTCCTGACCACCGACCACCACGAGGTCCTCGACCTGGTCGGCCGGATCCCGACCGCCGACCCCGCCGAGCGGCGCGACATGGCCGACACCGTCATCGCCGAGCTGATGCGGCACTCCGTGGCCGAGGAGATGTACGTCTACCCGGCCATGCGCGAGCACCTGCCCGACGGCGACGCCGCCGTCCAGGACGACATCCAGGAGCACCAGCAGCTCGTGGAGGTGATGAAGGAGCTCGAGGGCGTCGACTCCGCCGACCCCCGCTTCCTCGAGGTCCTCGGCCGGCTCGAGGGGGTGCTGCGCCACCACGTCTCCGACGAGGAGACCGAGCAGTTCCCCCAGCTGCGGGCCCGGCTGCCTCGCGGGCAGCTGCTGGGGCTCGGCCGGAAGGTGGAGACGGCGAAGAAGGCCGCACCGACCCGCCCCCACCCGTCCGCGCCGCACAGCGCGCTGTTCCACAAGACGCTGGGACCCGGCGTCGGGATGGTCGACCGCCTCCGCGACGCCCTGACCGGCCGGTCGAAGAACACCTGAGGGCGGCACCCCTCGACCTCCGGCCCGCGGGGACCGATGATCGCCGGCGCCGACCGGCCCCCGCACTCCCTGGAGGACGTCTCGTGCCCGCACCGCCCGCCGGCCCCCGTCCGGACCGCAGCACACAGGCCGCCCGCCAACGGGTGGTCGGCATGCTCGGCGGGATGAGCTGGGAGTCGACCGCCGAGTACTACCGGCTGGCCAACGAGCTGGTCCGCGAGCGCCTCGGCGGGCTGCACTCGGCCCGTCTGCTGCTCGCCTCGGTCGACTTCGCCGAGATCGAGCGCCTGCAGGTCGCCGGCGAGTGGGACCGAGCCGGGGAGCTCCTGGCCGGGGAGGCGGCCCGGTTGGAGGCGGCCGGCGCCGAGCTGCTGGTGCTGTGCACCAACACCATGCACCGCGTGGCCGACCAGGTGCAGGCCGCCGTGGACGTCCCGCTGCTGCACCTGGCCGACGCGACCGCCGCCGCGGTCCGCGCCGCGGGGCTGTCCACGGTCGGGCTGCTGGGCACCGCGTTCACGATGGAGCAGGCGTTCTACCGAGACCGGCTGGCGGGGCACGGGCTGCACGTGCTGGTGCCCGGCGCGGCCGACCGGGCCGAGGTGCACCGGGTCATCTACGACGAGCTGTGTCTCGGCGTCGTGCGCGAGGAGTCCCGCGAGGCGTACCGGCAGGTCATCGGGCGGCTCGTGGACGCCGGCGCGGAGGGCGTGGTCCTCGGCTGCACCGAGATCGAGCTGCTCGTCGGTGCCGGGGACAGTCCCGTCCCGGTCTTCCCGACCACGAGGCTGCACGTCGAGGCGGCGGTCACCGCCGCCCTGGACGGCGTGCCGGTGGGGTGACCCGCGATGTCCCCGACCCCGTCCACCCCGCCCGCCGACCCCGACCTGCTCGCCGCCGCCCGCGCCACCGTCACCGGCCTGATGGCCCGTCACTCCGTGCCCGGTCTGACCGTCGCCGTCACCGGCCCCGACCGGCTGCTGTACGCCGAGGGCTTCGGCAACGCCGACCTCGCCGCCCGGCGGCCGGCCACCGCCGACACCGCCTACCTGTGGTTCTCCATGTCGAAGATCGCCACCGCCACCGTGGCGATGCGGCTCGCCGACGAGGGCCGGCTCGACCTCGACGCCCCGGTCGAGGAGCTGGTGCCGGCGTACGCGGCCCGCTCCGGTCCGCAGCCCCGGGTGCGCCAGCTGCTCGACCACACCGCCGGCGCCCCGAACCCGCTGCCGGTCCGCTGGGTGCTCCCCGCCGACGCCGACGACGCCGAGGTCGACGCCTTCGCCCGACGGGTGCTGGCCCGCCACGGCCGGCCGACACGGCCCGCCGGCGGGCCGGCGCGCTACTCCAACCTCGGATACCTCGTCCTCGCCGAGGCGGTGAGCCGGGCCGCCGGTGCGCCGTTCCCCGACCACGTGCGACGGGCGCTGCTGGCGCCGGCCGGCATGACCGGCACCGGCTACGGCCACCGGGACGACGCCGCCTCCGCCACCGGCTACGTGCGCCTGCCGCGACCGCTGGCTCCGGCGCTGCGGGCCGCACTGCCGGCCGGGATCGTCGGTGACCGGCACGGCGGACACGTCGCACTGCGCCCGTTCCGGGTGGCCGGTGCCGGCTACGGCGGTCTCATCGGCAGCGCACCCGACGCCGCCCGGCTGCTGCGGCTGCACCTGTCCGACGGCGTGGTCGACGGCACCCGGATCCTCTTCCCGGAGAGCACGCGGGCGATGCGCACCATCGTCATGCCGGGGCGGCCGTTCGACCTGGGCCTGGGGTGGTTCCGCCGCCCCGCCGACCGCGGCGCCCGGCCGGGCTTCGTCGAGCACTGGGGCACCGGGGGCGGCTTCTGGAACGCGATGCGTCTCTACCCCGACCTGGGCCTCGGCGTGGTGGTCATGGCCAACACCACCCGCGCGTACGACCACTCCGCGCTCATGGCCGCGCTGGTCGCCGCGTTCGCGGGATGAGCACCCCGCCGCCCCGCGGACCGGGCGGGTCCACCGTGGCAGGAGATGTCGTCCCCCGACCTCACAATCGCGGCGTCCGGGACGTCCACCCGATGGGGAGACGCGAAACGATGAGCAGGACGCACACCGTGGTGCCCTCGCCGATCGGACCGCTGACCGTCGTCCGTGAGGACGGGGTCCTGGTCCGGCTGGCCATGTCCCCACCGGGGCGCCTCGTGGACCCCGAGATCGGCGAGCGGTCCGACGAGGGGTTCGACGACGTCGTCCGGCAGTTGGGTGAGTACTTCGCCGGCGAACGGACCGACTTCGACCTGCCGCTGCGGCCGGTCGGCAGCGACTTCGAGCTGGCCGTCTGGGAGCAGCTGACCCGGATCCCCTACGGCGAGACCCGCTCCTACGGCCACGTGGCCGCGGCGGTCGGCGAGCCCGGCGGCGCGCAGGCGGTCGGTGCCGCCAACGGGCGCAACCCGCTGGCGATCGTCGTCCCCTGCCACCGGGTGATCGGCGCCGACGGCAGCCTGGTCGGCTTCGGCGGCGGGCTGGCCCGCAAGCGCTTCCTGCTCGACCTGGAGCAGCGCGACCGCCGGTTGTTCTGACGCGCGGGTCGAACCGGTCGACCACCCGCGCAGACGACGACGGCCCCCACAGGAACCTGTGGGGGCCGTCGTCGTGTGGTAGCGGGGGCAGGATTCGAACCTGCGACCTCTGGGTTATGAGCCCAGCGAGCTACCGAGCTGCTCCACCCCGCGTCGGTAGTCACCACTCTACACGCCCGCGCGGGGCCCCGCCGCCGGGGGCGGACCCGGGTCCGCCCCCTCCCTCGCTAGGCCGGTCTGCCGCGGCCCTCGCGCAGCACCCGCACCAGCGCGTTGGTCGAGGAGTCCGAGTCGTAGTCCGGCGGGCCCTCGCTCTGCAGCTTCGGCGCCAGCTCGTTGGCCATCACCTTGCCCAGCTCCACGCCCCACTGGTCGAAGCTGTTGATGCCCCAGACCACGCCCTGGGTGAAGACGCGGTGCTCGTAGGCGGCGACCAGCTGGCCCAGTGTCGACGGCGTCAGCTTCGGCGCCACGATCGCGCTGGACGGGTGGTTGCCGGGCATGACCTTGTGCGGCACCACGTCCGGCGCCGTCCCGTCGGCGGCCACCTCCTCGGCCGTGCGCCCGAAGGCCAGTGCCCGGGGCTGGGCGAGGAAGTTCGACAGGAACAGGTCGTGCATCCCGTCGAGGTCGTGGTTGGGCTGGGCGAAGGCGATGAAGTCTGCCGGGCAGAGCACCGTGCCCTGGTGCAGCAGCTGGTAGAAGGCGTGCTGACCGTTGGTGCCCGGCTCGCCCCAGACGATCTCGCCCGTCGCGACGTCGACCGGCGACCCGTCCAGGCGCACCGACTTGCCGTTGGACTCCATGCAGAGCTGCTGCAGGTAGGCCGGGAAGCGGGCCAGGTACTGCGCGTAGGGCAGCACCGCCTGGGTGCGGGTGCCGAAGAAGTCGATGTACCAGACGCTGATCAGCCCGAGCAGCGCCGGCAGGTTCTCCTCCCACGGCGCGGTCCGGAAGTGCTGGTCCATCGCGTGGAACCCGTCGAGCAGCTCGCGGTACCGCTCGGGCCCGATGGCGACCATCAGGGACAGGCCGATCGCGGAGGTGAACGAGTACCGCCCGCCCACCCAGTCCCAGAACCCGAACATGTTGTCGGTGTCGATGCCGAAGTCGGCGACCTTCTCCGCGTTGGTCGAGACAGCGGCGAAGTGCTTCGCGACCGCGGCCTCGTCGCCGCCGAGTCCCTCGAGCAGCCACCGCCGGGCCTCGCGGGCGTTGGTGAGGGTCTCCTGGGTGGTGAAGGTCTTCGACGCGACGATGAACAGCGTGCTGGCCGGGTCGAGGTCGCGGGTCGCCTCGGCGAGGTCGGTCGGGTCGATGTTGGAGACGAACCGGAAGGTGATCGACCGCTCGGAGTAGTCGCGCAGCGCCTGGTAGGCCATCGCCGGGCCGAGGTCGGAGCCGCCGATGCCGATGTTGACCACCGCGCGGATCCGCTCGCCGGTGTGCCCGGTCCACTCGCCGCTGCGGACCCGCTCGGCGAAGGAGGCCATCCGGCCCAGCACCTCGTGCGCCTCGGTGTTGACGTCGCGGCCGTCGACGACCAGCCCGCTCGGGGCCGGGTCGCGCAGCGCGACGTGCAGGACCGCGCGGTCCTCCGTGGTGTTGACGTGCTCCCCGCGGAACATCGCCTTGGTGCGCTCGCGAAGCCCGGCGGCGTCGGCCAGCGCGGCCAGCAGCCGGACCGTCTCGCGGGTCAGCCGGTTCTTCGAGTAGTCGAGGCGGAGGTCGCCGGCGGTGACCACCAGGTCGGTGCCCCGCTCCGGCTCCTCCGCGAAGAGGTCGCGGAGGTGGCGGTCCCCGATCTCGCGGTGGTGCTCGGTCAGGGCCTGCCACTCCGGGGTCTCGCTGATCCGCATCTGTCCTCCTGCGCGCGCGTCCGTCGTCCCCACCCTTGCGCACGGGCGGCTCCCCGGCCACGGAAGCCGGCGGTCCCCCGTCCCCGAGACGCAGCGGACCCCGGTCCTCCAGGGAGGACCGGGGTCCGGACTGCCGTGCCCGCGCGGGGTTAGCCGGTGGGTGTCGCCGGCGCCGCGGCGCCGCCCTGGGCGGCCTCGTAGGCCTCCGCGGCCCGCTGCAGGTCCTCCAGCGCCTGCCCCTGCGCGGCGAAGTCGCCGTTGCGCTGTGCGTCCTCCAGCCGCTGCAGGGCGGCGTCGAGGTCGGCCACCGCCTGGTCCAGCGCCGGGCTGGACCCGCTGCCGTCGTCGGCCGGCGGCGGGGTCGGCTCGGTGGGCGTCGTCGGCTCGGTGGGCGTCGTCGGCTCCTGGCTGTCCGGCGTGGTGCCGGCGTCGTCGGAGTCGGCGGCGGTGTCCCCCGCCCCGGCGCCGAACACCTGGTCCAGCGCCTCGGACAGCGTGTCGGCGTAGCCGACCCGGCCGCCGTAGTTGACCAGCACCTTGCGCAGCAGCGGGAAGGAGTTCTCCCCCGTCCCCTGCACGTACAGCGGCTGGACGTAGAGCAGGCCGTTGCCGCCGATCGGCAGGGTCAGCAGGTTGCCGAACACCGCGCGGGAGTCGCGGCTGTTGAACAGCGTCAGGTCCTGCGCGACCTCGTCGTCGGTGTTGAACGACTGCTGGACCTGCTGCGGTCCGCGGAAGGGCGTGTTGCCCGGCAGCCGCAGCACCTGGATCTTCCCGTAGGTCTCCGGGTCGCTCGACGCGGAGATGAACGCCGAGAGGTTCTGCCGGCGGAACGCGTTGAGCGCGCTGGTCAGCTGGAAGGTCGCCCCCGGCTCGTCCGGACGCGCGGCGAGGATGTAGTACGGCGGCTGCGCCTCCTCGGTCTGCGTGTCCTGCGTCGGGTCCGACGGCACCGCCCAGCGGTCGTTCTGGCTGTAGAAGTCGCTGGGGTTGGTCACGTGGTAGCGGGTGAGGATGTCGCGCTGCAGCTTGAACAGGTCCTCGGGGTAGCGCACGTGGGCGACGAGCTCGTCGCTCATGTCCCCCCGGGGCTGGATGGTGCCGGGGAACGCGGCCTCGTAGGCCTGCAGGACCGGGTCCTCGGGGTCCCACTCGTAGAGGGTCACGGTGCCGTTCTCCGCGTCGACCGTGGCCTTGACCGAGTTGCGGATGTAGTTGAACTGCTCGTTCGGCAGTGCCGACGTGCCCTGGCCGGTGAGGGCGTCGGCCGCGGCCTCGCCGAGCTCCATCCGCTCGCTGTAGGGGTAGGCGTCCGACGTCGTGTAGCCGTCGAGGATCCAGGTGACCCGCCCGTCGATGACCGCCGGGTACGGGTCGCCGTCGACCTCGAGGAACGGCGCGGCCTTCTCCACCCGCTCGCGGGGGTCGCGGACGTAGAGCACCTTCGAGGCGTCGTTGACCGCGCCGGAGAGCAGGAAGTTGCGCTCGCGGTAGTAGATGGCGAACGTCAGCTGCCGGAAGAAGCTGCCGATCGCGACGCCGCCCTCGCCGTCGTAGGTGTTGTTCACCTCGCCCTCGGAGCCGTCCTCGGGACGGTCGAACTCGCGCGCGTCGGCGCCCTCGGGCGCACCGACGACGGAGTAGTTGTCGTTGCCGATCAGCTCGCCGTAGTAGATGCGGCCCTGCTCGACCTCGATGTCGCCGGTGGTGGGCAGGTCGCGGCTGGTGAAGTTCGGCTCGCCGCCCTCGGCACCGGTGACCACCTGGTTGGCCGGCGCGGCCACGAAGCCGTTGCCGTGCGTGTAGACGGTGTGCCGGTTGATCCAGGTGTCCTGGTTCTCCGACAGGCTGTCGCTGTCGAGCTCGCGGACGGCGACGACGTAGTCGCGGGTCTCGCCGTCGATCGTGTACCGGTCGATGTCGAGCTTCTCGGGGAAGCCGTACACGTTGCGGATCTGCTGGCGAGCGGTGAACGTCCCGGCCAGCACGTTGGGGTCGAGCAGGCGGGCGTTGGGGATCGTCGCGTCGTCGGCCCGCAGCTGGGCGAGCGCGGCGTCGGTGTCGACGTCGTCGCCGGTGGCCTCCTGGGCGAAGTCCCGGTACTCGACGTCCTCGTCGGTCAGGCCGTAGGCCTGGCGGGTGGAGGCGATGGCCCGCTCGATGTAGTCGGCCTCGCGCTCGTTGGCGCTCGGGCGGACCACGAACTGCTGGACGATCGCCGGGTAGGCCACGCCGATCACCAGGCTCGACAGCAGCAGCAGGACCAGCGCCGCGGCCGGCAGCCGGAAGTTGCGCACGACGACGTTGGCGAAGAACGCGACCGCGCAGAAGGCCGCCGCGAACACCAGGATCGTCTTGGCCGGCAGCAGCGCGTTGACGTCGGTGTAGCTCGCGCCGCTGAACAGCTCACCGCGGTCGGAGTAGACCAGCCCGTAGCGGTCGAACCAGTAGGCCAGCGCCTTGAGCGCCACGAACAGGCCGAGCAGCACCGACAGCTGGACCATCGCCGCGCCGGTGAGCTTCTGCCCCGGCGTCTGCAGCCGCAGCCCGCCGAACACGTAGTGGGTGAGCAGCGAGCCGATCAGCGCCAGCAGCACGATCGCGAAGCCGAAGCTCAGCAGCAGCCGGTAGAAGGGGTACTCGAAGACGAAGAACGACAGGTCCAGGCCGAACTCCGGATCGGTGTCCCCGAAGGGCACCGCGTGCCGGAAGGTCAGCCACGTCTGCCAGCTGCCCTGCGCGGTGAAGCCGGCGAACAGGCCGACGACGACGGCGACGGCGCTGAGCACGAGCGTGCGGCGCGGCTCCAGCGACTGCCGGTAGCGCTCCAGGTTCTGCTGCTCCAGCGACATCGGCCGGAACGCCGGGCGGAAGCGGTAGGCCAGGTAGATCGCCAGCGCGGTCAGGCCGCCGGTGGCCACGCCGGCCACCGCGAACAGCAGCGCGCGCGTCTGGAGCTCGGTCCAGAAGACCTCGGTGTAGCCGGTCTCGTCGAACCAGAGGTAGTCGACGTAGACGTTGGTCAACGTCCCGATGGCCGTGAACAGCACCAGCAGCACGGCGATGGACCCGATGACCACCTTCGCGCGCCGCGACAGCGTCGGCACGGACACGGGGGGCCTCATGGCCACGAGCGGTCTCCTTCAGTTGCAGGCGCGGCGAGCACCGGGGGTGCACCGCCGCGGTGGGGCGACCGCGGGCGGTCGTACGTGTGCGGGACGGACTGCGTCGGCACGGGCGCCGGGCCGGCGCAGGACCATCCGGTGACGCCCTAGCCAACGCTCGGCGCGGCACCGGGTTCCCCGCGGCCCCCGTGCTGGCCGACAGCTTCCCCCACGCACCGGGGTGTGCGCCCGCACGGTCCCCCGTCCGGTCAGCAGCCGACGGGGGTGCGGCCCTCCCGCACGTCCTCCAGCGCAGTCAGGGCGTCGTCGAGGGTGCCGATCCGGGCCAGGGTCAGCCCGGTGGCCGGGGAACCGAGGGCGTCGGCGCAGTTGTCGGCCGGGACGAGGAAGAGCTCGGCGCCGATCTCCTGCGCGGCGACCATCTTCAGCTGGATCCCGCCGATCGGGCCGACGGTGCCCTCGGGGTCGATCGTGCCGCTGCCGGCCACCACCGCGCCCTCGGTGAGGTCGGTGTCGCCGACGAGGTCGAGGATGCCCAGCGTGAGCATGAGCCCCGCCGAGGGGCCGCCGACGTCGGCCACGTCGATGTCGACGTCGAAGGGCGCCGAGGGCTGCTCGCGGACGGTGACGCCGAGCACCGAGCCCTCCCGGTCCGGCGCCTCCCCCGTGGTGACCGTGGCCGTGCCCGGCTGCCCGAGCCGGGTGTAGGCCACCTGCACGGTCGAGCCGGCCGGGATCGCGGTGAGGACGGTGGCCAGCGTGGCGGAGTCCGGCGTGGCCTGTCCGTCCACCGACTCGATCGCGTCGTTCTCCTCGAGCAGCCCGTCGGAGGGCGAGTCCTCGCCGGAGATGCTGCGGACGACGACCTTCACCGGGAAGCCGAGCTCGCCGAGCGCCGCGGCCTCGGCCGACTCCTCGGAGGTGAGGAAGGCCTGCCGGTTGGCCCGCTCGATCTCGTCCGGGGTCTGGTCGGGCGGGTACACCGACTCCTCGGGCACCACGCTGACCTCGTCGTCGAACCAGCCGCGGACCGCCTCGACCAGGCTCAGCCCCGCCCGGCCGACGCCGACGGTGGTCAGGTTGAGGTTCCCGTCGACGTCGTTGCGGTCGCGGCCGCGGACGGTGATGACCGGGTCGCCGTCGATGTCGCCGAGGGTGTTGAAGGTGGGGCCGGGGACCTGCGCGACGTAGGGCACGGGCAGGGCCGCGCCGAGGACCCCGGCGACGAGCAGCAGCACCACACCGACGGCGAGGACGGCGATCCGACGGGTCACGACCGGCCAGCTTAGGTGCCGTCCCTGTCCGGCCCGTCCGCCGAGAGCGGACAGGAGCGGCCCCGATCCGTCCGCTCCGGCGTGATCACGCGTCTACCGTGGGGGGCATGAGCGACGTGCCGTTCGGCTTCGGACCTCCCGACCGCGACCCGGAGCGCCGGGACCAGCCGGGCTCGGGCGACCCGTTCGGTTTCGGGGCGCTGTTCGGGTTCGGCGGCCCGGGCGGTGCGGGCGGCGGCAGCCCGGAGGACCTCCTGGGCAAGATGCCGCTGTTCGCCGAGCTGCAGAAGCTCATGAACTGGTCGGGCGGGCCGGTCAACTGGGACCTCGCCCGCCAGGGGGCGATCAGCTCGCTGGCCACCGGTACCCAGCCGACGTCGGAGGCCGAGCGGGCCGCCGTCGCCGAGGCCGTGCGCCTGGCCGACCTGTGGCTCGACCAGGTCACCGACCTCCCCTCGGGCGCCGACCGGCCGCTGGCCTGGTCGCGGGTCGAGTGGGTCGAGCAGACCCTGCCGGCGTGGAGCGCGCTCATCGACCCGCTCGCCGAGAAGGTCGTGGCCGCGATGACCGCCGCGCTGCCGCAGGAGGCCATGGCGATGGCCGGCCCGCTCGCCGGGATCATGGGCCAGATGGGCGGCCTGATGTTCGGCGCCCAGGTCGGCCAGGCCCTCGGCCGGCTGGCCGGTGAGGTGGTCACCGGCACCGAGGTCGGGCTGCCGCTGGCGCCCGCCGGGTCGGCGGTGCTCGTCCCCCAGAACGTGGCCGCGTTCGCCGAGGGTCTCGACCGCCCCGCCGACGAGGTCCGCCTCTTCCTGGCGCTGCGCGAGGCCGCCTCCCTGCGGCTGTTCGCCCACGTGCCGTGGCTGCGCCAGCAGCTGCACGACGCCGTCCACGCCTACGCCCGCGGCATCACCATCGACCGCGAGGCGATCGAGCGCGGCCTCACCGAGGCGATGGGATCGATGGAGGGTGGCTTCGACCCGTCCAACCCCGAGGCCATCCAGGAGCTGCTCGGCAGCGGCCTGCTGGAGCCGGAGGAGACGCCGGAGCAGCAGATGGCGCTGCGCCGGCTGGAGACCCTGCTCGCGCTGGTCGAGGGCTGGGTGGACGCCGTCGTGGCCGCGGCCGCCGGTGAGCGGCTGCCCGGGCACGGGGCGCTGGCCGAGACGATGCGCCGCCGTCGCGCCTCCGGCGGGCCGGCCGAGCAGACCTTCGCCACGCTGGTCGGCCTGCAGCTGCGCCCGCGCCGGCTGCGCGACGCCGCCACCGTGTGGGGCGCGATGGCGCAGCGGTACGGCACGGCCGAGCGGGACCGCCTCTGGTCGCACCCGGACCTGCTGCCCACGTCCGACGACCTCGACGAGCCGCTGGACTTCGTGGCCCGTCAGGGGATCGACGACGAGCTGCGCGCCTTCAGCGCCGAGGACGCCGGCACCGACAACGACACGGACACCGACACCACCCCGCCGGACGACGACTCCCCGGCTCGCTGAGGACGCCCTGCGAGGCGCCGCGAGGAGTGGGGGCCGGAGGCTCCCGCGATCGAGTGGCGGAAGCGGCTCCACGCACGTCGGGGACGGCACCTGGCCGCAGTGTCGGCCGGTAGGCCGACGAGGTGCCTGGCACCTCAATCCACGAGGTCGTCGTCCCCGCCGCCGCCGTCGGCCCGGACGGACTCCACGCCCTCGAGGAAGCCGCGGGCCCGCTCGGCGCGCGGGTAGCGGGTCACCAGCGCCCAGAAGCGGGCATCGTGGCTGGGCTCGATCAGGTGCGCGAGCTCGTGGACGAGCACGTAGTCGACGACGTACTCCGGCATCGACCGCAGCCGGCTCGACAGCCGGATGCTGCCGTCGGCCGGCGTGCACGAGCCCCAGCGGCGCTGCTGGTTGTCCACCCACCGGACGCTGGCAGGCTGCGGGACGCCGTCGAGGTGCGCGGCCGACAGCGCCCGCGCACGGACCATGAGCTCCTCGTCGCCGCCCAGCGACCTCCGCCGGCGCTCCTCGCGGGTCTGCAGCTTGGCCACCATCTGCGCCACCCAGCGCCGCTCCTCGGCGGGGGTGAAGGCCGCCGGGATGAGCACGACCGTCCGCCCGGACTCCTGGTAGGCGGTCACCGTCCGACGGCGGCGCGCGCTGCGGCGCACCTCGACCGGCCCGCTCGTCGAGAGGGGGCCGCGCGAGGGGTCGGAGGTGGAACCGGGCACGGGAGGACCGTAGCCACCGCCGGACGTCGATGCGCCCGGGGGCGCCACCCGCTCGGGTACGAGTCGCACGGACGGTGGACAGCCGGCGCCCGCTCCGGGATGCCGTCCGTCCACAACCGTCCGGAGGGCATCCCCGCAGGTGACGGTCGCATGGCCGGCGCGGGACCACCGGGTGGCCACCGGCCCCTCCCCCGGCTGCACACAGGGACACGCCGACGGGTCCCCACCGTCTCCACAGGTCTGTCCACAGGCTGTGGGAACCGCGTCGTCCCGACTCCCCCGGCCGCGCCGGACGGACGGGATCGTCCGGGTAGCGTTTCGCGGAGGACGGCGCCCGGACGGGGGCCGAGCAGCTGAGGGAGGGGGCACCGTGGCGGAGAGCTACAACGGCTACTGCGTGAAGTGCAAGGAGAAGCGGGACTTCGACGGCGAGGTCAAGGTCAGCGAGTCCGGTCGCCGGATGGCCCAGGGCACCTGCCCGGTCTGCGGCACCAAGATGAACCGGATCCTCGGCAAGGCGTAAGAGCCTCCCGGCTGTCGAGACGGCGGCGTCCCGCACGGCGGGCGCCGCCGTCGTCGTCTCCGGTCCCGCCTGTGGACGACGCCGGCGCGACCGGGCCCGCGGCTGCGACCCTGCCCGGGTGTCCGACACCGCCCACCCCCTCCTGCCCCCGGGCACGCCGCTGCTGCGGCGCTCCGCCGACGCCGTCCAGGTCGGCGGGGTCGACGGCGGGGACGGCGTCCTCGTGGGCTCGGCCCCCGCCGCGGTCACCGCACTGCTGCGCGGCCTCGACGGCCGGCGCACCCAGGGGGCCGTCGTCGCCGACGCCGCCGACGCCGGTCTGGAACCCCGCTCGGTCGCTGCCCTCCTCGACCACCTCCGCGTCACCGGGGCGTTGGTCGACCTCGACGCCGCCGACCTGCTGGCCTCCGACGCCGGGCCGGCCGCCGCGGCCCGCACCGCCGCCGAACTGCCCGCCGCCCGCGATCCCGACGGCGCGGTGCGCTGGCACGTCCGGCGCCGGGCGTCAGTCGTGGTCGAGGGCGCCACCCGGGTCGGCGTCCCGCTGGCCACGCTGCTGGCCGCCAGCGGCGTGGGCCGGGTCGGCGTCCGCGACGACGGCGTGGCCACCGCGGGCGACGCCGTCGCCGGCGGACTGGCCGCCTCCGACGAGGGCCGGCCGCGGGCGCTCGCCGCCGCCGACGCCGTCCGCCGCGCCAGCCCGCTGACCGACCTGCGCCCCCTGCCGCCGGGCACCGCCCCCGACCTCGTGGTCCTCGCCCGCCCGTGGGCGGCCTCCGACCCCCTGCTCGCCGGCCTGCAGGACGCCGGCGTCGCGCACCTGGTGGCCACCGTCCGCGGGGACACCGGCGTCGTCGGCCCGCTGGTGGTCCCGGGGGTCACCAGCTGCCTGCGCTGCGCCGACCTGCACCGCCGCGACGCCGACCCGCACTGGCCGGTGCTCGCCGCCCAGCTCACCGCGGCCGGCGCGCCGGGCGGGGCCACCCTCACCTGCTGGGCGACGGCGGTGGTCGCGGCGCAGCAGGCCCTGGCCTACCTCGACGGCAGCGGCAGCCCGGCGGCGCTCTCGGCGTCGGTGGAGCTGTGCCCGCCGGGGCTGGTGCCGCGGCTGCGGCGCCGGCCGGCGCACCCCTCCTGCGGGTGCACGGGCGCCACCAGTCCCTCCGGGTGACGGCGGACACGCTCCACCAGCGGTCCGGGCACCGCGTCGGGGACAATGGGAGCGTGACCGACGACGCACGGGGGATCCCCAGGGGCTCGATCTCGCGCACCGCGCGGCTGGCCTCGCTGCCCCTCGGTGCGGCGGGCCGCGCGACGCTCGGCATCGGCAAGCGGCTGTCGGGCCAGTCGCCCGACGCCGTGACCGCCGAGCTGCAGCAGCGCACCGCCGAGCAGCTGTTCGCCGTCCTCGGCCAGCTCAAGGGCGGCGCGATGAAGCTCGGCCAGACGCTGTCGGTGTTCGAGGCCGCGGTCCCCGAGGAGGTGGCCGCGCCCTACCGGCAGGCGCTGGTCAAGCTCCAGGAGGAGGCGCCCCCGATGCCGGTGCGCACCGTGCACGCGGTGCTCGCCCAGCAGCTCGGCGGGACGTGGCGCACCCGGTTCCGCGAGTTCGACGACCAGCCGGCCGCGGCGGCGAGCATCGGCCAGGTGCACCGCGCCACCTGGCGCGACGGCCGCGACGTCGCCGTCAAGATCCAGTACCCGGGTGCGGCCACCGCGCTGATGGCCGACCTCAACCAACTGGCCCGCTTCGCCCGCCTGTTCGCCGCGGTGTTCCCCGGCATGGACGTCAAGCCGCTCATCGCCGAGCTCAAGGCCCGGGTGGTCGAGGAGCTCGACTACGGGCTGGAGGCCGACGCGCAACGGCAGTTCTCCGCCGCCTACGCGGGCGACCCGGAGATCGTCGTCCCGCGCGTGGTGGCCAGCGCGCCCAAGGTGATCGTCTCCGAGTGGCTGGAGGGCCTGCCGCTGTCCCGGGTCATCACCGACGGCACCCGCGAGCAGCGCGACCGCGCCGGCCACCTCATGGCGCAGCTGCACTTCTCCGCGCCGAGCCGGGCCGGGCTGCTGCACGCCGACCCGCACCCGGGCAACTTCCGGCTCGTCGACGGCGACCGGCTCGGCGTCATCGACTTCGGCGCCACCGCGCGGCTCCCCGACGGGCTGCCCGAGCCGATCGGCCGCCTGGTCCGGTGGGCCCTCGAGGGCCGCGCCGAGGAGGTGCTGACCGACCTGCGCGCCGAGGGGTTCGTCCGGCCGGGGATCCAGGTCGACGCCCAGGCCGTGCTCGACTACCTGCGGCCGATGCTCGAGCCGATCGAGAGCGCGACCTTCCGCTTCACCCGCGCCTGGATGCAGGAGCAGGCCGCCCGCCTCGCCGACCCCCGCAGCGAGGCCAACAAGCTGGGCCGCCTACTCAACCTGCCCCCGGCCTACCTGCTCATCCACCGGGTGACGGTCGGCTCCATCGGCGTGCTCTGCCAGCTCGACGCCGCCGCCGGCTACCGCGGCGTCCTCGAGGAGTGGCTGCCCGGCTTCAAGGCCTGAGGAGTTCCTCCGGGGAGCCGGAGGGACCCCGACGACAGGAGGCCGGGCCCCCGACGCACCGGGAGCGTCGGGAGCCCGGCCTCGACCGGAGGGGTCCGGCGCAGGGCCGGACCAGGGATGGCCCCGCCCTTACCGGACGGCGGCGCTGGCGCGTGCGGCACGCCGGGAGGCGTACTCCGCGCGACGGGCCCACCGGCGGGCGGCCCGCAGCCGGCGCACGCGGCCGGCGGTGTCGGCCTCGGCGCGCAGCTCGCGCAGCCGCGTGGTGGCCAGGTCGTACTCGTGGGTGTTCATGACTGGTCCTCGGTGTTCGCCGGGCGTCGGTGCCCGATCGGATGGGGATCGGTGTCGGATGTCGGTGGTCCGGGTCGTCGCCGTCGCGGTCACGCCGCGACGACCTTGCGGGGACGGCCCCGCGGGCGCTTGCGCGGGATGACCACACCCCGCTCGAAGATCTCGCCGCCCCACACGCCCCACGGCTCGCCGCGGTCCATGGCGCCGGCCAGGCAGGCGTCGCGGACCGGGCACTCCCCGCACAGGACCTTGGCCTGCTCGAGCAGCGCGGGGCTCTCGGCGAACCACAGGTCCGGGTCGTCGGTCCCGCGGCACGGCAGGGGACGCCGGATCGGGGCCGGAGCCAGGGGGGTGTGCGGTGCCCTCGGGGTGGCACCACCGGTCCGGGGGAGCCCGGGTCGGCGGTGGGACGTCGGGCGGTCGATCGTCTGCTGCACTGCCGCTCCTCCTCGTACTCGTCGTCTGCGCGGCCGGCGGGGGCCCGCCGACCGGGTGGTCGGGGCCGGGTGCCGCGGAGAAAGACGAAGGCCGCGGATCCCGGGGTTCGGGTTCCGCGGCCTCGAGGAGGACCGGTCGAGCGGTTAGCTCTGCGGTCTCCCCGGGGAGTGGATCCCGAGGGTGTGGCGCGTGTGGGAGATGTCGGTGGTGGGCGCATCGGTGCCGAGGACGCCGGTGCCGATGCCGAACTGGCCGGCAGCGGGCAGACCGGTCCCCTGGAACGGAGCGGTGGGCGCAGCAGTGGCCGTGCCGGTCAGGTCGAACGGCGTCAGGGTCCGGACCACGGCGTAGCGCGGGCGTGCCGTCAGGACGGCGCCGCCGGCAGCCGGACGCACGACGAGGGCGCCCCAGGCGGAGACCCCGGCGGGGGCGAAGGCGCAGCGCATGTCGATCATCGTTCCCCCTCCTCCCGGGGTCGGAGTCCGGCGGTCGGGCCGGTCTCGGTCTGGCGCGCCCGCGGTCGTCCGTCGGGCGCGATGAGGACAGTAGGGAAGGTCACGCGAGCGGCGCAACGCATTTAACGGGCGCGTTCCCCCGTGTCGGGGAACACGCCGGAGCGGCCGTGCGGTCTGCACGGCCCGTGACGGGTCAGCCGCTGACGGTGGCGAGGACGTCCTCGCCGTACATCTCCAGTTTGCGGGCGCCGATGCCCGGCAGGCCGGAGAGCTCGCGGACGCTCGTGGGCTTGGCCTCGGCGATGGCCTGCAGGACGGCGTCGCTGAACACGACGTAGGCGGGCACGGAGGCGGCCTGCGCCGTCGTGCTGCGCCAGGCCCGCAGGCGCTCGAAGATCTCGCCGGCCTCGCCCTCGAGGACGACCTTGGCCTTCTTCGCCTTCCGCTGCGGCGGCGGTGCCGTGGGCGTCGACCCGGGCACCAGCCCGTCGAGGAACCGGCTGCGCGGCCGGGCCCGCTTGGCACCGGGGTTGCGCGCCAGCGACCAGGACAGGGTGAGCTGCTCGCGGGCCCGGGTGACGGCCACGTAGAGCAGCCGGCGCTCCTCCTCGACCGCCTCGGGACGGGACAGGGACTGCGATATCGGCAGCACGCCGTCGACGAGGCCGACGACGAAGACGGCGTCCCACTCCAGGCCCTTGGCCGCGTGCATCGACGCCAGCGTGACGCCCTGGACGGTCGGCGCGTGCTGGGCGTCGGCCCGCTCGGCGAGGTGGGCGACGAACCGCGGGAGGTCGGTGGTCGGGTCCTCGGCCACCAGGTCGACGGCGAGGTCGACCAGCGCGGCCAGCGACTGCCAGCGGTCGCGCGCGGCTCCCCCGGCCGGCGGGCGGTGCTCGACCCAGCCGGTCGAGGCCAGCACGTCGCGCACCGTGGGCACCAGCGCGCCGGGGTCGCTCCCGCCGGCGGCCGCGCCGCGCAGCAGGACGATGGCCTCGCGGACCTCGGGCCGCTCGAAGAACCGCTCGCCGCCCTTGAGCACGTAGGGCACACCGACGTCGGCCAGCGCCGACTCGTAGACCTGCGACTGGGCGTTGATGCGGAACAGGACGGCGATCTCCGACGCCGGGGTGCCCGCCTCGATCAGCGCCCGGCACGCCTGGGCGACGGCGGCGGCCTCGGCCGGCTCGTCGGCGTGCTCGAAGAACCGCGGCGCCGGGCCCTCGGCGCGCTGGCCGAGCAGCCGGAGCCCGGGCAGCCCCTTGCGCGGCGGCGCCTGGCCGATGAGCTTGTTGGCCAGCGCCACGACCTGCGGCGTCGACCGGTAGTCCCGCTCCAGCTTGACCACCGCGGCGTCGGGATAGCGGTCGGCGAAGCCGAGCAGGTGGTCGGGGTCGGCCCCGGTGAAGGAGTAGATCGTCTGGTTCGGGTCGCCGACGACGCAGACGTCGGCCCGGCCGCCGAGCCACGCGTCGAGCAGGCGCTGCTGCAGCGGGTTGACGTCCTGGTACTCGTCGACGACGAAGTGGCGGTACTGCCCGCGCACCTGCCGGGCGACATCGGGGTGCTCCTCGAGCGCGTACGCGGTGACCAGCAGCAGGTCCTCGAAGTCGAGGGCGCCGTCGCGCTGCTTGGCCGACTCGTAGGAGGCGTACACCCGCGCGACGGTCTCGGCGTCGAACGGCGGCTCGCGCCCGGCGGCCGCGGCGCGGACGGGGTAGTCGTCGGGGGTGGCCAGCGTGGTCTTGGCCCACTCGATCTCGCTGGCGAGGTCGCGCAGGCTGGTGCGGTCGGTGGTCAGCCGGTTGCGCGTGGCCGCGGAGGCGACCACCCGCAGCTTGTTCTCCACCAGGGGCGGCAGCGGCCCGCCGAGCACCCGCGGGGCGAAGTAGCGCAGCTGGCGCATCGCCGCGGCGTGGAAGGTGCGCGCCTGCACCCCGCCGACGCCGAGACCGGCCAGCCGGGTGCGCAGCTCCCCGGCCGCGCGGGCGGTGAAGGTCACCGCGAGCACCTGCTCGGGGACGAACGCGCCGGTGTGCACGCCGTAGGCGATGCGGTGGGTGATCGTGCGCGTCTTGCCCGTGCCGGCGCCGGCCAGGATGCACACGGGGCCGGAGACCGCCGACGCCGCGGTGCGCTGCTCCTCGTCCAGGCCGGCCAGTACCGCCTCGGCGCCGGCGGGGGTCCCCGGGGCCACGGGGCGCGCGTCGGCTGTCCGGAGCATGCGGTGCGTCCTCCACGGGCGGGGGTCGAGCGGCGGCCGGCCGGCCGCACCCGCGAGTGTCCCAGCCGGCAGCGACAGACGGCGGGGACACCCCGCACCGGTGGACGGCGGGGACACCTGGGGAAGAGGGGACGCCGCCCGGGCGTTGGCTCCCCCGGGACGTCGTCCGTCCCGCCCCGACCGACCCGTCCCTGGGAGGACCCCGAGTGACTGCCGCACCCGCCGCCGTGACCATGTACACCACCACCTGGTGCGGGTACTGCGTGCGACTCAAGAAGCTCATGCAGGTCGAGGGCATCGACTACGCCGAGGTCGACATCGAGCGCGACGCCACCGCGGCCGACGTCGTGATGCAGGCCAACGGGGGCAACCGCACCGTCCCGACCCTGGTCTTCGCCGACGGCAGCGCCCTCACCAACCCGAGCATCGACCAGGTGAAGGCCCAGCTCGCGCAGCAGCCGGGGGCCTGACCGGCGGGTGCTTCACACGGCGCGGACACCGGCGGTGCATCATCGTCCCCCGGCGGGTCGCGACCGTGACGCGCCGACCGTCCCCCGGCCACCGGCCGGAGCACCCGCGGGAGCCGCTGACGTGACCTCGGACGCCGTGCACCTCCCCGCGCCCGGACCGGCCGCGGAGGAGGTCCCCGCCGACCAGCCCTCCGTCGTGCTCGCGCGCACCGGCCGGGGGTGGAGCCTGCTCTCCCCCGGCCGGGCCGACGACGTCGCCGACCTGCTCGAGGGCCTCTCGCTGGCCGACCTCGTGACCGAGGAGCTCGACGGCCCCGCCGATCCCGACCGCGCCACCCGCCGCGCCGCCCGCGGCACCGCGGAGGACGAGGCCGCGGGCGACCCGCGGGACGCCCGGATCGCCGCGCTCGAGCGGACCGTCGCCCAGCTCGAGCACGCGCTCGCCTCCCGGGTCGCGACCGAGCGGGCCATCGGCGTGCTCGCCGAGCGGAACACCACGTCGCCGCGGGCGGCGTTCGAGGCGCTGCGCGGTCAGGCCCGCTCGCTCGGGCGGCCGGTGCACGAGCTGGCCCGCGAGGTCCTCACCGCGCTCGACCGGGCGGCCGCGGCGTCGCCCGCCGAGCCGGTCGCGTCGCTGCCGCCGGTCCCCCGCCGCCCGCCGGGCCGCCGTGTCGAGCGCGGCGCCGCCCGGCACGGCTCGTCGGTCCCGGCGGAGGGCCGCCGCTGAGCGGTCCGGAGCCGCTGACCCCGGGCGCGCTGGCCGACCGGCTGGCCGCCCTCCTTTCCGACGTCGAACCCGTGCCGGGGGCGGCCGCGGTGCGGGTCGCCGTCGACGGTCCCGACGTCGCGGCACCGGGCGACCTGGCCGCGGCGGTCGCCGAGCGGCTGCCCGCCCTGGGCCGGCCGGCCGTCGTCGTGCTGGCCGGCGGTTTCCTGCGCCCGGCGTCGGTGCGGCTCGAGCACGGCCGCACCGATCCCGACGCCCGGTACACCGACTGGCTCGACGCCGGCGCGCTGGCCCGCGAGGTCCTCGACCGGGTGGGTCCCGGCGGGCCGGCGGAGTACCTGCCGGTGCTGTGGGACGTCGCCCGCGACCGCGCCGCCCGGGCCGCCTACCGCCCGATGCCGCCGCGCGGGGTGCTGCTCGTCCCCGGCCCGCTGCTGCAGGGCGTGGGGCTGGCCTTCGACGTCGTCGTGCACCTGCGGGTGGCGCCGGCCGCCCGTCGGCGGCGCTTCCCCGCCGAGCAGGCGTGGGAGCTTCCCGTCTTCGACCGCTACGACGACGAGGTCGACCCCGTCGCGCTGGCCGACGCCGTCGTGCTCGCCGACCGCCCCGAGCACCCGGCGCTGGTGCTGCAGGGCCGCTTCAGCTGAGCTCGCCGGCCACCCAGCGGTCGATGATGTGCCGGGCGATCGACACCGGCGGCGGCAGCGCCTCGGGACCGCGGCCCGAGCGGAGCTCGTCGCGGGTCCACCAGCGGGCCTCCTCGATCTCCGTGGGGTCCAGCCGGAGGGTGTCGTCGCCGTCGAGGCGGGCGGTGAAGCCGAGCATCAGCGACTGCGGGAACGGCCACGGCTGGCTGCTCACGTAGCGGACGTCGGTGACCTGCAGCCCGACCTCCTCGGCGACCTCGCGGGCCACCGCTCCCTCGGCGGACTCCCCCGGCTCGACGAACCCGGCGAGGATCGAGAAGCGCCCGGGCGGCCACACCGCCTGCCGGCCCAGCACGCAGCGGTCGCCGCCGTCGTGGACCAGCATGATCACCGCAGGGTCGGTGCGGGGGAACAGCTCGGCACCGGTGACCGGGTCGCGCTGCACCCAGCCGGCCCGCTCGATCGTCGTCGGGGCGCCGGACAGCGGGCTGAAGCGGGCCCGCTCGTGCCACTCCAGGATGCCGACGGCCTCGGCGAGCAGGCCGGCGTCGAGGTCGCCCAGCTCGCTGCCGACCTCGCGCAGCCCGGTCCACAGGTCCACCGGCCGGCCGTTGACCGTGAGCGCCCGCTCCCCGCGGACGGCGGCGTAGGGCACCCCGCCGGCCTCGCCGAGGTAGACCGCGCCCAGCGGCAGGGTCGGCTGCTCGTCCCAGACCAGCTCGGGACCGCCCTCGGTCTCGCGCACGGGGACGGCGCGGCGCTCGTCGACGGTGAGCACCCGCACCGGGCGGCCGCGGGTGGGGTCCTCGAGCGAGCGGCCGAGGTGGTCGCGGTCGTGCGCCGAGCGGGACAGCACCGGCACCGTGCCGGTGGTGTCGGGCGTGCCGGCCGGCCAGAACCCGCGCACGGCCTCCGGCGGGTTGTCGGCCGCGGTGCTGCCGCCCGGCGGGACGCTCACGCGGGGTCCGGCACGGCGGCGGCGCTGGCGGTGACGTCGACCGGGCCGAGGGCCCGCAGCGCGTCGGTCACCTTCTCGGCGTCGCCGACGACGACGGCGGTCAGCGCGGCCGGCGCCAGGTAGCGGCGGGAGGCCTCCTGGACCTGCTCGACGGTGACCTCGGCCAGCGCCCGCTGGTGCTCGGCGAGCCACTCCGCCGACAGCCCCGACCCGGCCAGCGCCGACAGCGTGCTGGCCAGCCCGGCGTGGGTGGCGGTCGACAGCGCCATGCTGCCGAGCACGTAGCGGCGGGCGGCGTCGAGCTCGGCCTCGGTGACCGGGGCGAGCGCCATCCGGCCGAGCTCGGCCCAGGTCTCGAGGAACGCCGCGCCGGTCACCTCGGTGGCGACGTCGGCCTCGACGAGGAACGACGAGGCGGCGGCCAGGTGGTCGACGGCGCTGCGCGGGCTGTAGGAGTAGCCGCGCTTCTCGCGGATGTTCTCGACCAGCCGCGAGGAGAAGTAGCCGCCGAAGACCATGCTGGCCAGCCGGACGGCGGGCAGGTCGGGGTCGGTGCGGGCCGGCGCGGGGCCGCCGAGGCGGATGTTGGACTGCACCGCGCCCGGCCGGTCGACGACCTCCAGGTGGCCAGGGGCGAGCGTCGGTGCGGGCGGGGCGCCGGCGGCGGTCCCCTCTCCCGTCCACCCGCCGAGGGCGGCGGCGACGGCGTCGGTGGCCGCGGCGGCGTCGAGGTCGCCGACGAGGACCAGCGTGCTGCCGGCGGGCAGCAGCCGCTCGCGGTGCAGCTTGCGCAGCGCGGCGGCGGTGACCTTGCCGACCAGGTCGGGTGCGGGCAGCTGGGCGGCGTAGGGGTGGGTGCCGTAGCGGCGGGCGGCCAGCGCGTTGCGGGCGATGACGCCCGGCTGCGAGCGGGCGATGGCGATCCGCTCGGCCACCCGGTCGCGCTCGGCCTCGACCTGGTCGCCCGGGTAGGCGGCGGAGATGAGCACCTCGGCCAGCACGCCGAGGACCGGCGCCAGCCCCTCGGCCAGCAACGTGGTGGAGACCAGCAGCCGGTCGGGGTCGGCGGCGACCGACAGCTCGGCGCCGTGGCCCTGCAGTGCCTCGGCGATGCCGATCGCATCGCGCTGCGCGGTGCCCAGGAGCACCGCGCCGGAGAGCACCGAGGCGCGGGCGACGTGCTGGAGCGCGCCGCGCGGGGAGGTGGCGGCGAACGGCACGCGCAGCCGCAGCTCCACGAGCGGGACGCCGGGCCGTGGGACCACGACGACGGACAGCCCGCTGGGCAGCGTCGTCGTCGCCACCTCCGGGACCGGGTGCGGCCGCGGCTCACCCAGCGGCGGGACGAGGTCGAGGTCGAGCACGGCGGCGCTCACTTGGCTCCTCCGGTGGCGCGCAGCTCCAGCACGGCGGCGGTGCCGGGATCGAGTCCCTTGGCGGCGACCTGCACGGCGTCCGGGGTGACGGCGGCCAGCCGGGCGGCGAGCTCACCGGCCAGCTCGGCGCGGCCGTGGACCAGCTCGGCGCCGGCGAAGGCGAGCGTGCGGCCGAGCACGGAGTCGGCCTGGCGCAGCAGCTGCGCGCTGGTGCGGGCCTGCACGCGGGCCAGCTCCTCGGCGCTCACGCCCTCGGTGGCGACCCGGCCGATCTCGTCGTGCACGGCGGCGATCACGTCGTCGACACCGACGGCGGCCGGGTGGTGGACCTGGGTGGTGAGCAGCGTGGCGTCCCGGACGTCGAAGGGGTCACCGAACAGCCCGACGTAGCTGCTCTGCGCCACGGCCAGCCGGTCGTCGTGCACCAACCGGCGCTCAAGGCGGGAGGCGTCGCCCTCGCTGAGCAGCTCGGCGAGCAGCACGGTGCCGAGGTAGGTGTCGAGATCACCGACCGGATCGGGTACCCGCCAGCCCAGGGCGACGGCGGGCGCGGGGGCCAGCCGGTCCTCGACGACGTCGCGGCGCACGGTCGTGGGCGAGGGCTCGCCGGTGTTCGGCGTCGGCGGCACCTCGCGGGCGTCGACCTGGCCGAACCAGCGACGGACCAGCCGCTCGGTCTCACCGACGTCGAGGTCCCCGCCGATGCACAGGACCGCGTTGCCCGGCGCGTAGTAGCGGGAGAAGAAGTCCGTGGCGTCCTCGACGGTGGAGCTCTCCAGGTCGACGAAGGAGCCGTAGCCGTCGTGGGTGTTGGCGAAGCTCTCGAACGCGACCTGCGGCAACTGCAGCCAGGGAAAGGCGCCGTAGGGCCGGTTGAGCACGTTGACCCGGATCTCCTCCTTCACCACGTCGATCTGGTTGCGGAGGTTCTCCTCGGTGATGGCCGGGGCGGCCATCCGGTCGGCCTCGAGGAACAGCGCGCGCTCGAGTGCCTCGGACGGCAGCGCCTCGTAGTAGTTCGTGAAGTCCTGGTGGGTCGAGCCGTTGAACGTGCCGCCGGCGGCCTGCACCAGGCGGGCGTGCTCCATCTTCGGCACGTGCGCCGAGCCCTGGAACATCACGTGCTCGAAGAGGTGGGCGAACCCGGTGCGGCCCTCCGGCTCGTTGCGCATGCCCACGTCGTAGAAGACGGTCACGGCGACGACCGGCACGCTGCGGTCGGGCGCGAGGACGACCCGCAGCCCGTTGTCGAGCGTGAAGCGCTCCACCGGGTGCCGCAGTGTCAGGTCGGCCCCAGTCGCTGCTGTCACGCACCGACCCTAACCGTCGTGTGCGACCGACGAGCGGGGCCCGGAGGGTCCCCGAGGAGGGACGCGGCCGCAGCGGCTCAGCGCAGGCCGGGGACGGCACCTGGCCGCGCCGCAGGGGTGAGCCGCCCTGCGGGGGCCGTGCCCGGGGACGGGCCCGGAGAGTCCTCGCCGGGTGCGGCGGAACGGCTCAGCGCAGGCCGGGACGGCTCGTGGCCGCGCCGCAGGGGTGAGCCGCCCTGCGGGGGCCGTGCCCGGGGACGGGCCCGGAGGGTCCTCGCCGGGTGCGGCGGAACGGCTCAGCGCGGGCCGGGGACAGCTCGTGGTGGCGGTGTCGGCCGGTAGGCCGACGATGTCAGAGCACGTCGATGTCGGCGATGACCCGGTCGATGGTCCCGTAGAGCTCGGCGTGCGTGTTCGGGATCGAGACGTAGAGCAGCGCGGGGTCGGGCCGGCCGACGTCGACGACCAGCAGCGCCGCGCGCTCACCGGTCGAGTCGTAGCCCTCGACGTCCCAGGTCAGCTGGAACTCGATGAGGTGCGCGGCGTGGCCGTCGACGGTGAGGGCCTCGTCGCGCAGCACCTCCCGCTCGTTCGGGTACGGGTAGTAGGCCGCGCGCACGCTGTCGGCCAGCGCGGTCACCGTGGCCTGCTCGCTGCCCGGGCCGGCCCAGCCGTAGCCGTCGGCCACCGGTCCGGACGTGCACTGGGCGATGAAGTTGCCGCCGTCGGGCGTCTGCTCCTGGGTGATGAAGTACTGCCCGGCGATGGTGCGGGTCTCGGGCATCAGGCCGCGGTCGTACTCGTACCAGCCGTTGCCGAGGAACGGGTAGGAGATGCCCGCGTCCTCGTCGATGATCCGCACGGTGCCCGGCGGGAAGGTGCTGCCGGCCGGCGGGGAGCTCGCCACGGGCGGGTCGGTGACCGCGCCCGGTCCGGCGGGGCCGCCGCCGGAGAGCCCGACGACGAGCGCGAGGACGACGACGGCGACCACGGCCAGCACCGAGCCGCCGATCCACCAGGCCGTGCGGCTGCGCGGGCGGGGCTCCGACGCCGGGCCGGGCTGCCAGGCGTCGCTCGCCCACGTCGACGGCGCCGGCGGGCGCGGCGGGGCGGACACCGGGGGCGCCTGGACGGCGACACCCGGGCCGGCCGGCGTCGTGACGTCCGACCAGGTCTCCCCGTTCCACCAGCGCACCATCCCGGCGGCACCGTCGGGGTCGGGGTACCACCCCGCGGGCGCGGTCGTCAGCCCAGGTCCGGTCACGGGGGGCAGCGTAGGACGGGCGGCGCCCCGATCCGGGTTCCCGCGGCGCCGGCGCTCAGGTGTGGCCGCGGTCGGCTCCGCTGTCCCACCAGGTGCGCAGGTCGGCCAGGGCCGACTCGCCGCCGCCGCGGACCTCGGCCTCCGCGTACGTGCCCAGGTCGTTCCAGGCCCAGGCGAGCACCGCGTCACCGTCGCCGTCGACCCAGCAGGCCACGCGGCCGACCTCGGACCCGCCGTCGTCGAGGTCCCCGTCGACGACGGCGAACCACCCGGCGGGGCCGCTGCTGCTCGACCCGCAGTCGTAGCGGTCCTCGAGCTCGGCGAGCTGCTGGCCCTCGACGACGGCGGCCAGTGACCGCGCCGCGCCGTCGCCCTCGTGGGCGGTGAAGGTGCTGCTGGTGGGCACACCCTCGGGGTCGGCCGGGCAGCTGAGCTCCCGCAGCACGCCGTCGGCGGGCTCCTCGACGGAGCAGTCGGCGGGGTCCAGACCGGCCGGCAGGGTGGCCGCCAGGAGCCGCTGCCCGGCTCCGGCAGCGGCGTCGCCGGCGTCGTCGGACCGGACGGCGACCACCACGAGGGCGACGGCGAGGGCCAGGGACAGGACCGCGCCGAGCGCGGCGAGCACCCACGGCAGGCGGGCGGGGCGCGGCTCGGCGGGCACCGCCGGCGGTCGCGGTCCGACGGTCGTGGGCGGCGCGAACGGGCGGGGCGCGGCCTGCTGCCGGCGCGTGGCCGCCCGGCCGTTCCCGGCCCCCGGGCCCACTGCCGTCCCCGCGTCGGGGCTGGGCACCGGGACGCCGCTGTCGGCCAGCGCGGCGCGCGCGGCCGCGGCCATGGCGCCGGCGGTCGGCCAGCGCTCCTCGCGGTCCTTGGCCAGCCCGCGCAGCACCACGGCGTCCAGCGCCGGCGGGATGCCGGGCGCCAGCGCCGACGGCGGGGACGGCGGGGAGTGCATGTGCGCGGCCATCAGGGCGACCGGCTCGTTGGCGGGGAACACCCGCCGGCCGGTGAGCGCCTCGAAGAGCACGCAGGCGAGGGAGTAGACGTCGACGCGGGCGTCGAGCGGCGTCGAGCCGAACCGCTCGGGCGCCATGTACTCGGTGCTGCCCACGGCCATCCCGGTGCCGGTGAGGGCCGGGCCGGCGTCCTCGGAGGTGCGCGCGATGCCGAAGTCGGCGAGGTAGCAGAAGTCCTCGCCGGGCGTGGAGCCGGCGAGGTCGCCGCCGTCGCTCCGGGCGACCAGCAGCACGTTGGAGGGCTTGACGTCGCGGTGCACCAGGCCGCCGGCGTGCGCCGCGTCGAGCGCGCGGGCCACCTGGCCGACGACGTCGACGGCGCGCGCCGGGGCCAGCCGACCCGAGCGGCGCAGCAGCGAGGCGAGGTCCTCCCCCTCGACCAGCCGCATGTCGAGGAACAGCTGCCCGTCGATCTCGCCGAAGCGGTGGATCGGGACGACGTGCGGCTCGTTGAGGCGGGCGGCGATGCGGGCCTCACGGCGGAACCGCTCGCGGTAGCCCTCGTCGGTGGCCCACTGCTGGTGCAGGACCTTCAGCGCGACGTCGCGCTCGTGCTCGTCGTCGTGCGCCCGCAGCACCGACCCCATGCCGCCGGTGCCGAGCACGCCGAGGACGCGGTAGGGACCGAAGCGCCCGCCGGGCTCCGGGGCGGTCACCGGGCCGCCAGCTCCCGCCACAGGTGGGCCGCCGCCTCGGCGCCGCGGTACAGCATCGGCAGCAGCACGCGCTCGTTCGGCGAGTGGATGCGGTCGGTGGGCAGCCCCGCGCCGAGGAACACCAGCGGGGCGCCGAGCACCTCGACCAGGTCGGCCTCGGGGCCGCTGCCGCCCTCGCGGGTGAACAGGACGTCGTCCGGTGCGGTGTCGAAGGCCTGCCCGATGGCCCGCAGCAGCGCGCCCATGTGCGGGGAGTCGAGGTCGCTGGCGCACGGGGAGACGCCGCCGGGCGGGGTGTGCACCTCGGCCACGATGCCCTCGGGCACGCGCTCGTCGACCCACTGCCGCAGCAGCGGGCCGACGTCCTCCGGGCGCTGGTCGGCCACCAGCCGGAAGGTGAGCTTGGCGTGCGCCTCGGCCGGGACGATCGTCTTGTGGCCGGGGCCGGTGTAGCCGCCCCACATGCCGTTGACCTCGGCGGTCGGCCGGGCACCGATCCGCTCCAGCGTGCTGAAGCCCGCCTCCCCCGCGGTGGCGCGCGAGGCGGCCGGGCCGGCCAGCCAGGCGGCCTCGTCGAAGGGCACCCGGGCCATGAGCTCGCGCTCGCGGTCGGTGAGCGGCCGCACCTTCTCGTAGAAGCCGGGGAGCGTGACCCGGCCCTGGTCGTCGTGCAGGGCGGCGAGCAGCTCGGCCATCGCGTGCAGCGGGTTGGGCACGCCGCCGCCGAAGGAGCCCGAGTGCAGGTCGACGGCGGGGCCGCGCAGCGCGATCTCGGCGTCGGCCAGGCCGCGCATGGCGACGACGGCGCTGGGCACGTCGGGGGCGGCCATGCCGGTGTCGCTGACGACGACGACGTCGCAGGCGAGCCGGTCGGCGCGCTCGCGCAGCAGGTCGGCGAAGTGCGGCGAGCCGGACTCCTCCTCGCCCTCGACGAGCAGCTTCACCGTGACGGCGGGGGTGTCGCGGCCGGTGGCGGCCAGGTGCGCGCGGATGCCGAGCAGGTGGAAGGCGACGTTGCCCTTGTCGTCGATGGCGCCGCGGGCGTGCAGCTCCGGGCCGTCCGGGGTCTCGACGCGGGTCGGCTCGAACGGCGGGTACTCCCACAGCTCCAGCGGGTCGACCGGCTGCACGTCGTGGTGGCCGTAGACCAGCGCGACCGGCGCGCCGTCGTCGGCGCTGGGCCACTCGGCGTAGACGGCCGGCGCGCCCGGGGTCGGCCAGATCTCGACGACGGGGAAGCCGGTGCGCCGCAGCGCCCCGGCCAGCCACTCGGCGCTCGCGGCGACGTCGCCGGCGTGCGCGGGGTCGGCCGAGATCGACGGGATGCGCAGCCAGGCGTCGAGGTCGGCGTGGAGGTCGTCGAGATGGGCCTGCACGAAGGCGCGTTCCGGGCTGGTCACGAGCGCCGACGGTAGTGGCGCGCAGGTGCCGGGTCCGCCCCGGCCACTAGGTTCGGTGACATGGCCGGAGAACTGCTGCGGGTCGACGTCGGTGACCTGACCTTCGACGTGCGGGCCGACGGCCCCGAGGACGGGCGGCCGGTGGTGCTGCTGCACGGCTTCCCGGAGACGTCGGCGTCGTGGGCGGCGGTCACGCCGCGGCTCGCCGAAGCGGGGCTGCGCACGTACGCCGTCGACCAGCTCGGCTACTCCCCCGGCGCCCGGCCGCAGGAGGTGGAGGCCTACGCGCTGACCAACCTCGCGCAGGTCACCGCCGACCTGATGACGGCGATGGAGGTGCCGGTCGCCGACGTCGTCGGGCACGACTGGGGCGCCAACGTCGCCTGGGCGCTGGCCGCCTGGCACCCCGACCGGGTGCGCTCGCTGACCGCCGTCTCGGTGCCGCACCCGACGGCGTTCACCGCCGCCTACCGCAGCGACCCCGAGCAGAAGGAGCGCTCGGCCTACATCCGGCTGTTCTGGCAGGCGGGCAAGGCCGAGGAGGTGCTGCTCGCCGACGACGCCCGGCGGCTGCGCCGCATGTACGGCGACGCCGTCGACCCCGAGGCGATCGACGAGTACGTGGCGGTGCTGTCGTCGCCGGGGGCGCTGACCGCCGCGCTGAACTGGTACCGGGCGATGAGCTCGGCGACGCCGGTGGAGGACGTGACGGTGCCGACCACCTACGTGTGGAGCGACGCCGACATGGCGATCGGCCGGATCGCCGCCGAGGGGTGCGCGGCGTACGTGACCGGCGACTACCGCTTCGTGGAGCTGGCCGGCATCAGCCACTGGGTGCCCGAGCAGGCGCCCGACCGGCTCGCCACCGCGATCCTGGACCGCGTCGCCTCGACCTGACCGCCGCGGGAGGCCGCCGGGCAGCGCGGGCTCACAGAGGTCCGGAGTCGTCCTCCGGCGGCGGGGGCAGCTCGTCGTCCGGCTCGGGCGGGAGCGGCAGCTCGTCGTAGGCGGCGGTCTCGTCGTGCGTGGTCTGGCCGGTGACCAGGGCGAGCAGGCCGGCCTCGTCGAGCAGGTCGACGGGGCGCACGGTGACGCCGGCGGACACGTGGTGGAAGCCCGCGCTGACCCGCTCGACCGGCACCCCGGCCAGCCGCGACCAGCCGAGCCGGTAGGCGGCCAGCTGCACGGCGGCCGCGGCCAGCTCCCGGCCCGAGGGCGGCGGGCCGGTCTTCCAGTCGACCACCTCGAAGCCGCCGGCGTCGTCGCCGAAGACGGCGTCGATCCGGCCGCGCAGGGTGAGCGGGCCCAACGGCGTCTCGAACGGCACCTCGACCTCGACCGGCTGCCGGTCGGCCCACGGGCTGGCGAGGAACGCCGCCTGCAGGGCCGACAGCGCGCTGTCGGGAGGTGCGGACTCGTCGCCGGAGCCGGGCAGCTCGTCGAGGTCCAGCAGCCGGGAGGCGCCGAAGCGCTCCTCCAGCCAGGCGTGGAACGCGGTGCCGCGGCGGGCCAGCGGCGCGGGCGCGGCCGGCATCGGCCGGCGCAGCCGGCGGGCCAGCTCGGCCGGGTCGCGGCGCAGGGCCACCAGCTCCGACACCGACAGGTGGCTGGGCAGCGGCACCTCCACGCTCGGCCGGGCGGTGCGCCGGCGCTCGCGCAGCAGCAGGTCGGCGTCGCGGACCCAGTCCTCGACCACCGGGTCGCCGGCGCCGAGCGCGGTGGCGGCGTCGAGGGGGTGCGGCGCGGAGTTGGCGACCAGCTCGGCGGCGGCGGTGAGCGCGCGGCGGCGCGGCGCGGACAGCGGGTCGGCCGGCCACACACCGACCGGCCAGTCCTCCAGCGCGGGGTTGGTGGCGCCCTCCTCGGGCCGCTCGGCCCACGCCACGACGACGCCGGCCCCGGCGGTGCACGCCCGGCGGACGGTGTCGAGCAGCACCGAGGGGCCGTTGGGCTTCACGCCCTCCCGCCACCAACTGCCCGAGCACAGCAGCAGGGACTTGGCGCGGGTGACCGCGACGTAGCCCAGGCGGATCTCCTCGGCCTCGCCGAAGTCCTTCCACTCCTGCACGTAGTCCTCGAGCGCGGCGCGCACCACGGCCTGGTCCCCCGAACCGGGCACCGGCAGCCGCAGCCGCGGGAGCTCCTCGCGGTCGGTGAGCCGCAGGTCGACCGGGACGGCGCCGGGGTCCTTGACCCAGGAGTCGCTGGTGTCGGTGCGCGAGGGGAACTGGTCGGCGGTCATGCCGGGGACGGCGACGACGTCCCACTCCAGGCCCTTGGCCGAGTGCACGGTGAGCAGCTGGACCGACTCGGGGTCGACCGCGACCTCGCCGGGCTCCAGCCCGCGCTCGCGCTCCTCGGCGTCGCGCAGGTAGCCGAGGAAGGCCGGCAGCGAGGGCAGCTCGGCCAGCTCGGTGAACTCGGCCGCGACCGAATACAGCGCGTCGAGGTGCGCCCGGGCCGCGCCGGGGCTGACGCCGGGCGCGCTGGCCAGCTCGGTCTCCAGGCCCAGGGTGCGGGCGACCTCGTCGACCAGGTCGGGCAGGGACTCCCCCAGCCGCGCGCGCAGGTGCGCCAGCTCGCCGGCCAGGCGCCGCAGCCGGCGGGAGGCCACCGCCGAGTAGGCACCGGGGTCACCGAGGTCGTCGAGCGCCTCCACGATGCTGCCGCGCTCGGAGGGACGGGTCGCCTCGTCGCCGTCCTCGCGCGCGGGCTTCCGCGAGTGGACGAGCGCACGGGCGCGGGCCTCCAGCGCGGCGAGGTCGCGGGGGCCGATCCGCCAGCGGGCACCGGTGAGCAGCCGGCCGAGCGCGTCGCCGGCGGAGGGGTCGACGAGCACGGTGAGCGTGGCGACGACGTCGGACACCTCGGGCACCTCGAGCAGCCCGCCGAGGCCGACGACGGTGACCGGCAGCCCGCGGGCACGCAGCGCGGCCGCGATGCCGGGCAGCTGCTTGCGCGTGCGCACGAGCACCGCCGTCGTCGGGGGACGGCCGTCGGGCCGGGGCGGCAGCAGCGGCTCCTCGCCGCGCCAGCACGCGGCCAGCCGGTCGGCGAGCACCTCGGTCTCCTCGGCGACCGTCGGGTAGAGCCCTGCGAGGACGGTCCCCCGGCCGGCGCCCGGGCGGGGGGTGAGGTCGGGCAGCCGGACGACCGGCGCGGGCAGCAGGCCGGCGACGGCGTTGGCGACGTCGAGCACCGCGGCGTCGTTGCGCCAGCTGGTGGCCAGCGTCAGCCGCTGGGCCTCCTTGGCGCGGGCGCCGGGGAAGGTGCGGTCGAAGCGCTCGATCGTGCCGGAGGAGGCGCCGCGCCAGCCGTAGATCGACTGGCGCGGGTCGCCGACGGCGAGCACCGGGTGGCTGCCGGACCGGCCGAACAGCGCCTCGAGCATCCGCAGCTGGCCGACGCTGGTGTCCTGGTACTCGTCGAGCAGCACGATCCGCCAGCGCGCCCGCTCCCGGCGGCCCACCTCGGGCGCCGAGACGGCGATCCGGGCGGCGTGCGCGACCTGGTCGGAGTAGTCGATCGCCCCGGCGGCCCGCTTGCGCGCCTCGAAGGCCTCGACCAGCGGCAGCAGCGCCACCCGTGCCCGCTGCCGGGCGAGCATGTCGAGTACCGGCTTGTAGGGGCCGCGCTTGCCCTTCGCGTCGGGGTAGCCGGCGACCTGCGCCTCCAGCCGCGCGGTCCAGGACCGCAGCGCCGCCGGGCTGACGTCGTGCTCGCCGAGCTCGGCGGCCAGCGCCAGCACGTCCTCGGTGGTGGTCAGCGGCGTCAGCGGGACGTCGTCCATGTCGCCGGTCCAGCCGGTGACGACGGCGGCCGCCTGCCCCCAGCACATGGCCGGGCCGAGCACCCCGGCGCCGGGCTCGACGCCGATCCGCAGCCCGTGCTCGGCCACCAGCGACGCGGCGTAGCCGTGGTAGGTCGACACGGTGGGCATCGCGACGGCCAGGCGCTCGCGCAGCCGCTCGTCGGTCTCGGGGTGGCGGGCCAGCGCGCCCAGCCGCAGCCGGATCCGCTCGTTGAGCTCGCTGGCGGCCTTGCGGGTGAAGGTCAGGCCGAGGATCTCGTCGGGGGCGACCAGCTCGTTGGCCACCAGCCAGCAGACGCGGGCGGCCATGGTCTCGGTCTTGCCCGACCCGGCCCCGGCGACGACGACCAGCGGCCGGTCGGCCGGCGCGGACACCACACCGGCCTGCTCGGGCGAGGGCGCGTAGGACAGCCCGCAGCGCGCGGCGACCTCGGCGGGGTCGAGCAGCCGGCGCTCGCGCACCGGCTCGGGCGTGCCGCCGAACAGGTCGTCGTCGAAGGAGAGCTGGTCCTCCGCCGGCGTGGGCGTCCGACGACTCACGCGGTGACCTGCCGGCCGCGCTCGTGCAGCGGGCAGCTGCGCCGCGCCGGGCAGCGCGCGCAGTGGCTGCCGGTGCGCACCTCGAAGGTGGCCGCGCCCATGCCCTCGCCCACCTCGGCGACCAGCTGGCCGGCCCACGTCTCGCCGACCGGCACCTCCGGCGGCAGCGCGTCCTGCGCCTGCTCCTTGGCCCTGGTCCCGGTGCCGACCTGCAGGAGCGCGGCGCCGCCGGGCGCACTGCCGTGGTCGCCGAACGCGCCGGCGGCGACGGCCACCTGGTAGGCGGCGAGCTGCCCGTGGGTGTCGACGTCCTTGGCGTGCGTGCGGCCGGTCTTGAGGTCGACGACGACCAGCCGCCCGGCGCCGTCGCGCTCGAGCCGGTCGACCTGGCCGCGGATGCGCGCCCGGCCCACCGTGACGTCGAAGTCGGCCTCGGCGGCGAGCAGCTCGCGGCCGTTGGCGGTGTGCCAGCGCAGGAACCGGTCGAGCATGTCCCGCGCGGCGATCCGCTGCCGCTGGTCGGCCCAGCCGGGACCGAGGTCGAGGGCGTCGAGCTCCTCGGCCAGCGCGGCCGGCGCCTCCGCCGGCGCCAGCCCCTCGGCCACCCGCTGGGCGACCGCGTGCACCGCCGAGCCGACCGTGCGGGTGGTGTCCGGCGAGGCCTCGGCGCCCACCGCGCCGAGCACCCACTTCAGCGGGCAGCGCTGGAAGGTCTCGATCGCCGAGGGGCGCACCCGCACCGCCTCGTCGCCGGGCACCAGCGGGGCGTCGTCGGACAGCGGCGCCAGCCCCCACCAGTCGTCGGGCGAGGCGCCGGGGACGCCCTCGGCGGCCAGCCGGTGCAGCACCGCGGCGGCCGCGGAGCGCCGGGCGGGGTCGGTCTGCGGGTCGCTGACCGCGCGGCGCAGGTCGGCCACCAGCGCCGGGAGCCGCAGGGAGCGCGGCAGCGGCGTCAGCGGGCGGCCCTCGTCCGGCGGCGGGACGACGAGGTCGAGGAAGCGCGAGGCGGTGGCCCCGGCGTCGGGACCGTCCAGCGCCCCCTCGACGGCGGTGACCACGAGCCGGCGCCGGGCGCGGGTGCAGGCGACGTAGAACAGCCGCCGCTCCTCGGCCAGCATCTGGGTGCGCCGGTCGACCGAGGTGCCGTCGATGCCGGCGACCCGCTCCACCAGCAGCTCGGTGCCCAGCAGCGTGCCGCGGTCGCGCAGGTCGGGCCAGATGCCGTCCTGCACGCCGGCCACGCAGACGACGTCCCACTCCAGGCCCTTGGACGCGTGCGCGGTGAGCAGCCGGACGGCGTCGGTGGCGCCGTCGCGCTCCATGCCGGTGAGGCCGGGCAGCTCCTGCGCCGACAGGTGCTCGACGAACGCGGCCACGGTGGCCGAGGGCAGCCGGTCGACGAACCCGGCGGCGGCGTCGAACAGCGCGACGACGGCGTCGAGGTCACGGTCGGCAGCGGCGCCGGCGGCTCCCCCGGCGGCGCTGGCGCGGGCCCACTTCCCGGCCAGCCCGCTGCGCTGCCACATCGCCCACAGCACGTCCTCGGCCGAGCCGTCGCGGGCCAGCGCGACCCGGCCGGCGGCCAGCACCCCGGCGACCCGGTGGGCCGGCCCGGCCACCGCGGGCGGGAGTTCCTCGAGCAGCGCCTCGTCGGCCAGCGCGGTGGCCAGCGGCGCGCCCCGCTCGTCGGCGTCGACGCCGCGCTGGGCCTGGGCGATGCGCACCGCCCGACGCAGCCGGCGCAGGTCGAGCACCGTGGCGCCGCCGAGCGGGGAGGCCAGCAGCGCCTCCGCGCCGGCCTCGTCGAGTGCGAGGGTGCCCGGCTCGGCGCCCGGCTGCGGCAGCAGCGCGCTCAGCGAGGCGAGCAGCGGCGCGACGGCCGGCTGCGCGGCGAGCGGGAGGTCGTCGGCGGAGACCTCGACCGGCACGCCCGCCGAGGTCAGCGCGCGGCGCAGCGGGCCGATGGCCAGCACGGTGCGGACGACGACGGCCATCTGCGACCACGGGACGCCGTCGACCAGGTGCGCCCGGCGCAGCGTGTCGGCGACGTAGGCGGCCTCGACGGCGGCCGAGCCGAACACGTGCACCTCGGCGCGGCCCTCGTCGATCCCCTCGGCCGGCTGCAGCCGGCGGTGCTCCCACGGCCCGGGCAGCGCCTCGGCCACCCGGCGGCTCACCTCGAGCAGCGCCGGGCCCGAGCGGCGGCAGACCCCGAGCGACAGGCGCTGGGCGGGCCGGCCGTCGACGGTGCGGAAGCGGTCGGGGAACTCGACGATCCCGCGCGGCTCGGCGCCGCGGAAGGCGTAGATGGCCTGGTCGGGGTCGCCCACGACGACCAGGTCGCCACCGCCGCCGGCGAGCAGCTCCAGCAGCTCGACCTGCGCGGGGTCGGTGTCCTGGTACTCGTCGACGAACAGCCAGCGGGCCCGCGCGCGCTCCTGGCGCAGCAGCTCGGGGTCGTCCTCGAGCTCGGCCATCGCCGCCCGGACCAGCTCGGCGGGGTCGTAGCCGGAGGCGTCGCCGCCGCCGGCGGTGGAGAACGCGGTCACCGCCTCGTACTGCTCCTGGAAGGCCGCGGCGTGCAGCCACGCCTCGTTGCCGGTCTCCCGGGCCCACGCGGCGAGCAGGTCGGGGTCGACGCCGCGCTCGGTGGCCCGCAGCAGCAGCTCGCGCAGCTCGCCGCGGAACCCGGCGGTGGACAGCGCCGGCAGCAGCGACGCCGGCCACCGCACGCCGCTCTCCCCGGCCAGGTCACCGCGCAGCAGCTCGGCGACGACGGCGTCCTGCTCGGCGGCGGTGAGCAGCCGGGGCGGTGCCTCCCCGCGCAGCAGCGCCGCCCGCCGGAGCACGCCGTAGGCGTAGGAGTGGAAGGTGCGGGCCAGCGGTTCGCGGATGGTGCGGGCCACCCGGGCGGTGATGCGGGTGCGCAGCTCGGCGGCGGCCTTGCGGCTGAAGGTCAGGACCAGGATCTGCTCCGGGTCGACGCCGCGGTCGATGCGGGCGGCGACGGCCTCGACGATCGTCGTCGTCTTGCCGGTGCCGGGCCCGGCGAGGACGAGCAGCGGGCCGCCCGCGTGGTCGACGACGGCCTGCTGGGTGGGGTCCAGCAGCGGCGGCCGGACAGGCTCGGCGTGCGGCTGCACCAGCCGGTAGACCGGCCCCGACTCGTCCCCCCGAACTGCCACCCTCCGATGACACCACGATCCACCGACAGCGGCGGGACCCTCAGAGGAGCGGCGCGAGCCCCAGCGCGGCGGCCGCCCCGGTGCACGCGAGCGCGCGCACCGTGTTCCACCGGGTCCAGACGCGCAGGTAGCGGGCCCAGACCGCGTCGCCGTCCGGCGTGCCCGGTACCGACCGCCGCAGCTCCTCGTTGAGCGGCACGTTGGCGGCCGCGGTGACCAGGACCGCACCCGCGAGGTAGGCCACGGCCCCGGCGAGGACCGGGAGCACCGGCCCCTCGCCGGCCAGGACCGCCACGACCGCCGCCACGCACAGCGCGGCGGTGCCGAACAGGGCGGTCATCAGCGGCGGGCGCAACGCCGTGACGTTGACCGCCCGCATCGCCGCGGCGCCCGTCGCCGGGGGCAGCGCCGCCAGCCCGCGGACGACGAAGCCGGAGAACGCCGCGAACACGCCGGCCACGACCGCGCTGCCGAGGGCGGCGGCCAGCACGAGCGCCGTCGTCACCCGACCGGCTCCCGGTCCAGGGCGCCGGAGAGCGCGACGGCCCGCAGGTGCCCGGCCACGTCGGCCGGCGGGCGGCCCAGCGCGCGGGCCACGCCGTCGCCGACCGCGCTGTTGCGGCCGTCGAGCACGGTGGTGAAGAGGTACGTCATCAGCGCGACCTCGTCGTCCGGGACACCGAGCTCGCGCAGCTCCGCGGCCCAGGCGTCCGCGGGCACCCGCTCGTAGCGCACCGGCGGCCCGCCGGCCCGCGCGACCTCCGCCGCCAGTTCGGCGAAGGTCAGCGCCCGCGGCCCGGTGACCTCGTACACCCGCCCGGCGTGGCCGTCGTCCGCCAGCGCCGCCGCGGCGACGTCGGCCACGTCACCGGCGTCGACGAAGGGTTCCGCCACGTCGCCCGCGGGCAGGGCCAGCAGGCCGTCGGCGACGGCGTCGCGGAAGGCGCCCTCGGTGAGGTTCTGCACGAACCACGACGCCCGGACGACGGTCCACGCCGCCCCGCCGGACTCCGCGGCGGCGCGCACCCGCGCCTCGGTGTCCTCGGCCTCGGGCTCGCCGCGCCCGGACAGCAGCACGAGCCGCTCGGCGCCCGCGGCCACGGCGGCCGCCGCGAGGTCGGCCACGGTGGCCGGCGCTCCCGGGACGGCCAGGTCGGGCGCGAAGCACAGGTACACGGCGCGGACGCCGTCGACGGCGGCCGGCCAGGTGGACCGGTCGGCCCAGTCGAAGGGCGGGGAGCCGGCGCGGGACGCGATGCGGACGGCGGTGCCGCGGGCGCGCAGCCGGGCGGCGACGCGGCGGCCGGTCCGGCCGGTGCCGCCGAGGACGAGGACGGGACGCTCGGGATCTGTCATGCCCCGAGCCAACCGCCGGCCGGCGAGACGCGGAATGGCCGAGACGCTCGCGTACATGCGTGAGCGTCTACGCTCCGCGGTCGTGGACGCCGTCGCCGCACTCCTCGACGGCCCACGGGCGCGCGGGGCGTTCGTGCTGCGCTCGCTGCTCGCGCCGCCGTGGTCGCTGCGGATCGAGGACCGGGCGCCGCTCACCCTCGTCACCGTCGTCCGGGGGCGGGCGCACCTGCGCTGCGACGACGGCGGGGAGGCGACGCTGACCGCCGGCGACGTCGCGGTGCTGCGCGGGCCGGACGGCTACACCGTCGCCGACGCCCCCGGGACCCGGCCGCAGGTGGTGATCGGGCCGGGGCAGGTGTGCACGCCCGTCCCCGGCTCCGGCGCACCGCCGATGACCGACCTCGGCGTGCGGACCTGGGGCAACCACGCCGAGGGCGGCGACGTCCTGGTCACCGGGACCTACCAGGCGCACGGCGAGGTCAGCCGGCCGCTGCTGGCCGCCCTGCCGCCGCTGCTCGTGCAGCGCGCCGGCACCGTCGAGGGGCCGGCCGGGGCCTGGCTGGCGCAGGAGGCCGGCCGCGACGGGCCCGGGCAGGCCGCGGTGCTCGACCGGCTGCTCGACCTGCTGCTGGTCGCCACGCTCCGGGCCTGGTTCGACCGGCCGGACGGTGAGCCGCCGGGCTGGTACCGGGCGGCCGCCGACCCCGTCGTCGGCCCGGCGCTGCGGGCGCTGCAGTCCTCCCCGGCCCGGCCGTGGACGGTGGCCGCCCTCGCCGCCGAGGCCGGGGTCTCGCGGGCGGCGCTGGCCCGGCGGTTCACCGACCTGGTCGGCGAGCCGCCCATGGCGCACCTGACGTCGTGGCGGCTGGCGCTGGCCGCCGACCTGCTGCTCGACCCGGCGACCACGGTGGCCGCGGTGGCGCGGGAGGTGGGCTACGGCAGCCCCTACGCGCTGTCGGCGGCCTTCACCCGCGAGCACGGGGTCAGCCCGCGCGAGCACCGGCTCCGCGCGCGGGTCAGTACCTGACGCGGTACCAGTGCTCCGTCTCGCCGGGGACGCGGTCGAGCAGCACCTGCATCCCGCCGGGGACGTCGAGGACCCGCACGCCGTCGCCGAGCAGGACCGGCGCGAAGAACAGCAGCACCTCGTCCAGCAGCCGCGCCTGCAGGCACTGCCGGGCGACGTCGGCCCCCAGCACGTTCACCACGCCGTCCCCGGCGGCCTCCGAGGCCAGGGCGACGGCCTGGTGCAGGTCGCCGGTGAAGGTGACGTCTGCCGGTGCCGTGTCCGCAGGGCGGTGGGTCAGCACCACCACGGGGCCGTGGTACTGACCGCCGAAGGCGCCCTCCTGCTCGGTGCCCCGGTTCGGGTCGTCGCCGCCGAAGGTGGTGGCGCCGGCGAGGAGCGCGCCCACCCGGGACAGCAGCCGCTCGGCGGTCGGGTTCGGGCCGGCCAGGTGCGGGGTCAGCCACGACATGTCGCCACCGGGACCGGCGATGAAGCCGTCCAGCGACGCGGTGGCGGAGTACAGCAGCGTGGCCACGGGAGCTCTCCTCGGCAGGCAGCGGCAGCGCTGCGCGGCGGTCCCTGCGAGTCTGGCCGGGACGCACGGGCGAGGGGAGGACGACGTGGCTCCTGCCGCGCCGCGGCTCGTCGTCTGCGCGGGCGACAGCATCACCCGCGGGCAGTCCAGCGGGGACTACGTGGCCGAGCTGGAGCGCCGCTTCGGCCCGGGCGGGACCCGCTTCGTCAACGCCGGGGTCGACGGGGACCTCGCCTGGAACGTGCTGCAGCGGCTGGACGGGATCGTCGCCCGCCGGCCGGACGTCGTCACGCTGCAGGTCGGCACCAACGACGTCCTCGCCGCCCTCGACCCGCGGCACGCGGCCCTCGCCCGCCGTCGCAAGCGCGTCCCGCGGACGCCGACCCTCGACTGGTACCGCGAGTGCCTCGACGCCGTGCTCGGGCGGCTGCGGGCCGGGACCCCGGCCCGGCTCGCGGTGCTCGACCTCCCGCCGCTGGGCGAGGACCTCGCCAGCGAGGCGAACCGGCGCGTCGATGCCCACGCCGCGGTGCTGCGGGAGGTGGCCGCCGCGCACGCGGTGCCCGTCCTGCCGCTGCACGAGCGGCTCGTGGCGATGCTGCCGCCCGGCCACCGGCCGCCGCCCTGGACCGGTGGCGTCGCCGTGCTGCTGCGGGCCACGGTCACCCACCTGCTGCTGCGACGGTCCCTCGACGAGATCGGCCGGCGCAACGGCCTGGCCGTGCTCAGCGACCACGTCCACCTGACCGAGCGCAGCGCGGCGGTGGTCGCCGACCTCGTCGGCGAGTTCCTGCTGGAGACCTGAGGGCTCAGGGCCAGGCGACGGCGGCCAGGTCCACCCGGCCGTCGCGCACGGGCACGCCCTCGCCGGCCAACAGCTCCAGCTGCCGCACCCGCACCGGCTCGGCACAGGTCCCGTCGGCGCGGACCACCCGGAACCAGGGCACCGCTCCCCCGCCGCCGGACAGCGCCCGGGCGACCCGTCGCGGACCCACCCCGACCAGCCGGCCGATCGCCCCGTAGGTGCTCACCCGGCCCGGCGGGATGGACTCGACGACGTCGTAGACCGCCTCGTCGACGTCGGCGGGGTCGGTCGCGGGCGGGCGGGCGCCCGGGGGCCGCGGCTCCCCGGGCGCCCGCGCGCTCACAGCCGGTAGTCGCTGTTCGCCGTCCACCAGGCGTACAGGCCGGCGAGGTCGGCCTGCGTGGTCCCGGGGGCGGCCACGATGCCCTCGACGAGCGCCGCGTCGTCGGTCCAGGTGATGACCACCGCGCCGTTCTCGGTGTCGATGGCGCACGCCACCAGGCCGGAACTGGTCCCACCGCTCCACGAGCCGATGCCGGTCGTGGTGGTGCAGTCCTGGCCCTCGGGCACCTCCGACAGGCCCTGCGCCGAGGCGTCGTTGGTGAACACCGCGTCCATCGTCGCCTGGTCGGGGTACTGGAAGAACTCGCTCTGCTGCGGGCCCGGCTGCGTGGCGCTGGCGCCGCAGGAGGCGTGCGCGACGTCGCCGTCGCCGGCGAGCTCGGCCTCGGTGCAGTCCGGGAAGTCTGCCGGCACGATCGCCAGCAGATCCCCGCCGGATCCCGGAGCGCCCGTGGACGGCGACGCGCTGGTCGACGACGAGGAGCTCGACGACGGGCGGGACGACGAGCTGCTGCTGCTCGAGGAGCTGGACGACGAGCTCGACGACGTGGCCGCCGGCTCGGGGTCGTCGTCGCGCAGGACGAAGAACAGGACGACGGCGGCGGCGACGACCAGCGCGACCAGGCCCGCGATCAGGGCGACGACCGGGCCGCGCTTGCGGGGCGGCTGCTGCCCGGGCCCGCCCGGCTGCCCGAACGGCGGCTGCCCGTACTGACCGGGCTGGCCGTACTGCCCCGGCTGCTGGCCGTACGGACCGGGCTGCTGGCCCGGCTGGCCGTACGGACCCGGCTGGCCGTACTGACCGGGCTGACCCGGCTGGCCGTACTGCCCCGGCTGCTGGCCGTAGGGCGGCTCACCGGGACCGCCGGGGTACTGCCCGGGGGGCGGCTGGCTCATGGAGACCTCCTGCTGACGTGAGGTCGCAGGATACGAACCGGCAGGCCCCCGGCGGGGTCCGCCACGGCGCGGGCACCCCGACCGGGTCAGGCCCGGCGGCCCAGCCTGGCCAGCAGCCGCTGCTGCGGGGAGGCGCCGTCGGGCAGCTCGACCGGCGGCGCGAACAGGCCGGGGACGCCGTCGCCGGGCAGCCGGGCGGCCAGCCCCTCGGCGGCGCGCACCAGGGCCGGGTCCAGCTCCTCGTCCCCGCCGGTCGCGCGGGCGAGGTCCCAGGAGTGCACCGTCAGGTCGGCGGTCAGCTCGTCGACGTACTCCCACGCGGGCGTCGGGCCGCGGGACAGGTGCACCGTGCCCGAGCGCAGGTCAGCGGCGGCGACGGCGGCCAGCGCCTCGTCGGCCACGGTCTCCCACGCGGTGAGCGGGTCCTCGCCGAGCAGGGCGTCGGTGCCGGCCGGGACCCGCGCCGCGACGTCGTCGAGCGGCTCGCCCGCCAGCAGGCCGGGCACCCAGTGCGCCTCGCCGACGAGGTGGGCGACGAGGTCGGCCACCGTCCAGCCGGGCAACGCCTCGAGGTCCCACTGCCCGGGCTCGACGGCGTCGACGCGGTCGGTGAAGGCGGCCTGCGCGCGCTGGAACAGCTCGAGCAGCTCGGTCGGGGACGGCGTCGACTCGGGCACTCGACCAGTCAACACGGACGCCGAGGGCCCGGCACCCGCGACGGGTGCCGGGCCCTCGGTGGGCTCGCTCGGTACGGAGCTCAGGAGGTACTGAGCTCAGTAGGTGGGCAGCGTCTTGTCGATCCGCGTCGCCCACGCCGTCACGCCGCCCTGGACGTGCACGGCGTCCTTGAAGCCGGCGTTCTTGACCGCGGCCAGCGCCTCGGCCGAGCGGACGCCGGTCTTGCAGTGCAGCACGATCGGCCTGTCCTGCGGCAGCTGCGCCAGCGCCCGGCCGGAGAGGATCTCGTCCTTGGGGATGAGCGTCGCGCCCGGGATGGAGACGATCTCGTACTCGTTGGGCTCGCGGACGTCGATGAGCTCGAAGTCCTTGCCCGCGTCCATCATGTCCTTGAGCTCGTCGACGGTGATCGTCGAGCCGGCGGCCGCCTCCTGGGCCTCGACCGAGACGACGCCGCAGAAGGCCTCGTAGTCGATGAGCCCGGTGATCGGCTCGGCCTCGGGGTCCTTGCGCACCTTGATCGTGCGGAAGGTCATCTCCAGGGCGTCGTAGACCATCAGGCGGCCCAGCAGCGTCTCGCCGATGCCGGTGATGAGCTTGACCGCCTCGGTGGCCTGGATGGCGCCGATGGTCGCGCACAGCACGCCCAGCACGCCGCCCTCGGCGCAGGAGGGGACCATCCCGGGCGGCGGGGGCACGGGGTAGAGGTCGCGGTAGTTCGGGCCGTGCTCGGCCCAGAAGACCGACACCTGGCCGTCGAAGCGGTAGATCGAGCCCCAGACGTAGGGCTTGCCGAGCAGCACGCACGCGTCGTTGACCAGGTAGCGCGTGGCGAAGTTGTCGGTGCCATCGACGATGAGGTCGTACTGCTCGAAGATCCCTAACACGTTGTCGCTGTCCAGGCGCGTCTCGTGCAGCCGGACGTCGACGTACGGGTTGATCTCCCTGATCGAGTCCCGGGCGCTCTCGGCCTTCGAGCGGCCGACGTCGGACACCCCGTGGATGATCTGGCGCTGCAGGTTGGACTCGTCGACGGTGTCGAACTCGACGATGCCGATCGTGCCGACGCCGGCGGCGGCCAGGTACATGAGCACCGGCGAGCCGAGGCCACCGGCCCCGACGGCGAGCACCTTGGCGTTCTTGAGCCGCTTCTGCCCGTCCATCCCGACGTCCGGGATGATCAGGTGGCGGCTGTAGCGGCGGACCTCGTCGATCGACAGGTCGGCGGCGGGCTCCACCAGGGGTGGCAGGGACACGCTTGCTCCTCGGGTCTCGACCAGCGGCCCCGACCGGCGGGGCCTGCGTTCGACGGTCGCAACAGGGTGGCACGCGGCTCTGTTCCCGCCCGGGCCCGGGGACACCGGCTCAGGGGTACGGCCAGGCGTTCTTGACGCAGCCGTCCAGGCCCAGGGTCTGCTGCTGCATCACGGGCGCGACCTGGCCGGCGCCCGGGCAGGGCTGGTGGCCGTTGCCCAGCGCGTGCCCGACCTCGTGGTTGACGACGTACTGGCGGTAGGTGGCGATGTCGCCGTCGTAGTGCGGGACGGCGGTCTCCCAGCGGGCCAGGTTGATGACGGCGCGCTCGCCGTAGCGGCAGGAGGTGTAACCGCCGGTGCCCACGCCCGGGCAGTACCGCTCCATGCTCCCGGGGCTGACCAGGCTCACCCGGAACTCGTAGGCGCCCGCGTCGGTGGCGTCGACGCGCTGGAAGGACATCCGGCCGCCGCTGCCCCACGAGCGCGGGTCGCCCAGCGTGGCCTCCACGGCGGCGGCGAAGGCCGCGCCGTCGACGCCGATGCCGTCCTCGACCTCGACGACGAAGCGCTGCAGCGGACCGCTGCCGTACACCGCCGAGACGCCCGGGACGACCGACACGCTGCCGGCACCCTGCTCCACGTAGGTGCCGGTCGCGGGCGCCCCGGGGACCTCGGCCGGGCCGGCGTCGCCCTCGGCCGGAGGGGGCGCCGTCGTCGGGGGTGCCGTGCTCGCCGGAGGGGCGGCCTCGGGAGAGCGGGCGGCCGGCGTCGCGTCGCCCGCCGTCGCGCCGACCCGCGCCGGGGACCCCGCCGCCGGGCCGAGCAGGTCGGCCAGCGCCAGGACGGTCGCCACCGTCAGCAGCGGGATCGCGTAGGCACGCCAGCCCCAGCGGGCCGCGAACCGGCGCAGCCGCCCCCGGGGACGCCGGGTCCGCCGGGGCTCCACCGGGCCGCGCGGGCCGGGCGGCGCGGGGCGGGGGGCGAGCGTGCCGGGGGTACGGGAGCGCGCCGGCGGACGGGCGGGCAGCGGCGGGAGCGGGGGCAGGCCGCGCGCCGGCTCCCGGCCGGACCGGACCTGCGGGGGGCGGCCGGACGGAGGAGCTGCCACGGTGCCGCCTCCTCGCCGCGTCGGGTCCCGCAGCCGTGCGGCCGCCGGTCCTCCTGCCGGTTCCGTCGTCCCTGCGGTCACGCAGTGTCGTGGGCAGCGTCACCGCGCGTCCAGGTCAGGTTCTCACGCGCCCCACCCGACACGCCGGACACACCGTCGGCGCGTCAGCCGGCGCGCGCCTCGTCCCCGTCGAGGTCGGGAGCCGCTACGCCGGCGTCGCCGGCGTCGTCGAGGTCCTCCAGCAGCCCGAGCACCGCACGGGCGGTCTCCTCCGGCGCCTCGAGCATCGCCACGTGCCCGACGGTCTCGAGGACCAGCAGCCGCGCACCCGGCACGACGGCGGCCAGCCGCGGGGCCAACCGGGGGTCGACGAGCCGGTCGCGGTCGCCCCACACCACGAGGGTCGGCACCCGCAGCGACCGGGCCATCCGCCAGGCGTTGGCCCGTCCGACCCGCAGGTAGGAGGTGATCAGGCCGCGCATGCTGCGGGTCAGCGCGCGGTTGGCCCACTCCTGCGCCGCCCGCTCGCGGGTCTCCTCGACGGCGGCCTCGATCCGCTCCGGCGGCACCCGCGCGGGCTCGCCGAAGCACATCTGCAGCATCCCGCGCACCGACTGCTCCGGCGTCACGCCGGCCAGCCGGCGCTCGGCGATCGCGGGGACGCCGGGCAGCAGGAGCAGCAGCAGCGCCCGGCCGAACGCCGGCGGCACCCGGTAGACGGGCATGGCCGGCGAGACCAGCGTCAGCGACGCGACGAGGTCCGGCCGCCGCGCCGCCGCCAGCAGGCTGGCCAGCCCACCGAGGCTGTTGCCCAGCAGGTGCACCGGACGTCCCCGGGCCTCCCCCGGCTGGTCGCGCACGTGCTCGAGGACGTCGACCACCGCCCGCACGTGCCCGCGGATGGACCAGGACCCCCGGGGGAGCGGCTGCGAGCGGCCGAAGCCCGGCAGGTCGACCGCCCAGCCGGCGCAGCGGACGGCGAGCAGCGCGGCCAGGTCGGTCCAGTTGGTGGAGGCGCCACCGAGCCCGTGGACGTAGAGGGCGCGCTCGTGCGGGCCGCCGGGCGTCCCGGCCCAGGGCGTGGTGCGCACATAGACGGAGCCGCCCTCGACGGGCACGTCCTCCCCCGGCCAGGCGTCCGGCGGCGGGTCGGTGCTCGGCAGGGCGGCCGACGACGCCCGGGCGGTGGACGACGGGGCGACCGACGGGGGCTGCGGCAGACGGCGGGTGCGCGCGCGGCGGGCCTCGGGCACCCGGCGACGGTATGCCAGCCCGCCGGGACGCGTGCGGCGGGTGACCCGCCGGTAACATCCCCCGCGCCATGCAGTCCTCGCGCCCGGTCCCCGTCCGCCGCACCTCGCGGCTGCCGCGTGGTGCCCGGCGGCTGCAGCTGCTGCAGGCCGCGCAGGAGGTCTTCGTCGCACACGGCTTCCACGCCGCCGCCATGGACGACATCGCCGACCGCGCCGGCGTCAGCAAGCCCGTGCTCTACCAGCACTTCCCGGGCAAGCGGGAGCTCTACCTGGCACTGCTCGAGCAACAGGTCACCGAGCTGACCGACCGGGTCCGCGAGGCGATGGCCGGCACCGAGGACAACCGGCAGCGGGTCCACGGCGCGGTAGGGGCCTACTTCGAGTTCGTCGACGCCGAGGGCGGGGCCTTCCGCCTGGTCTTCGAGTCCGACCTCCGCAACGACGACGACGTCCGCACGCTGGTCGACCGCGGCAACCGGGCGTGCGTCGAGGCGATCGCCGAGGTGATCGCGGGCGACACCGGCAGCTCCCCGGAGCAGGCGCACCTGCTCGCCTCGGGCCTCACCGGCCTGGCCGAGACCAGCGCCCGGTGGTGGCTGGCGCAGAAGGGCACCGTCTCGCGCGACGAGGCCGTGTCGCTGATGTCGGCGCTGGCCTGGCGGGGCATCTCGCGCTTCCCGCGGGTCGAGGGCGACGCCCCCGCCTGACCCGTCGATCCCGGCGTTCGCTGACGGCGCAGTCCTGCACGGGGGCCCGGTGCCCGGCGCTGGACTAGCGTGGTCGGCAGCCGTGCAACCCGAGGAGGCATCCCGAGTGGAAGTCAAGATCGGTGTCCAGCACTCCCCCCGGGAGCTGGTCGTCGACAGCCCGAACACCCCCGAAGAGATCGCCGCCGCCGTGGCCTCCGCCATGTCCGGTGGCACGAAGGACGGGCTGTTGACCCTGGAGGACGAGCGGGGCCGCCGCGTCCTCGTCCCGGTCGACCGGATCGCCTACGTCGAGATCGCCCAGGCCGACCAGCGCCGGGTGGGCTTCGTCGCGGGCAACTAGCGCCCGGCACGTCCCGAGGGGGCGTCCCCGCATCCGCGGGGGCGCCCCCTCGCCGTCTCTAGGGGTTCAGGCCGAGCGTCTTCATGCGCTCGGTGTGCGCGGCGGTGATGCGGTCCTGGAGGCGGACGACGCCGGTGAGGTCGCCGGTGCCGCCGATGATCAGCCGGGCCAGGCCGTCGCGCTCGGCGATGACCGCCTGCGACTGCGAGATCGCCTCCCCCACCAGCCGGCGGCCCCACAGCGCCAGCCGGCCGGCCAGCGTCCGCTGCGCGGCGATCGCGGCCCGCACCTCGCGGACGGCGAAGTCGGCGTGCCCGGTGTCGGCGAGCGTCTCGAGGATGAGCGAGCGATCGGGCTCGGGGAGGAAGCCGGCGATCTCGCGGTAGAAGTCGGCGGCCAGCCCGTCACCGACGTAGGCCTTGACCAGGCCCTCCAGCCACGTGCGCGGGCGGGTGCCCTCGTGGAAGCCGTCGAGGGCGGCGACGAACGGGCGCATGGCCTCGGTGGGGTCGGCGCCCAGCTCGGTCAGCCGCTGCGCCAGCCGGTCGTGGTGGCCCATCTCGGCCGCGGCCATGCGCGCCAGCGCGGCGCGGCCGGCGAGGGTCGGCGCCATCCGCGCGTCCTCGGCGAGCCGGTCGAACGCCGTCAGCTCCGCGTAGGCCAGCACGCCGAGCAGGTCGACGACGGCTCGGGTGTCGACCGAGGTCACGTGCCACCTCCGGGTGGTAGTCGGGGCGGGGCGGCCCGCGCGGCGACCGAGGCTAACCGCTGTCCGCGCTAGCATGGGAACAGGCGAGCCGCCAGGTTCGCTGGTATCTGTGCGCTGACGAACGTCGGACGACGCCCCGAGGAGCCCCACCGGCACCGGGTGCGTCTCCCGGATCCTCCCGGTCCGCTGGCCGTGTCGGCGCTGGAAACGCATCCCGCGACACCCGACCGCGGAGCGCCCGGGCGACGACGCCGTCGCCCCTGGCCGCTCCCCCAGCCGACCAGAGGCGAGAGCACTGACCTCCACCGAGAACACCCCCACCACCGAGAACGTCCCCACCACCCCCGAGCTGGAGCACGCCGAGACCGGCGCGCCCGCTCCGGAGCAGGTCGAGCAGACCGTCGAGCAGCTCGGCGGCGCGCCGGTCGAGGAGACCGCGCCGCTGTTCAGCGACTTCGACGTCCACCCCGACGTCGTCGCGGCGCTCGCCGAGGCGGGCATCACCCGCACCTTCGCCATCCAGGAGCTCACCCTCCCGCTGGCGCTGGCCGGCCACGACCTCATCGGCCAGGCGCGCACCGGCACCGGCAAGACCCTCGGCTTCGGCGTCCCGATGCTGCAGCGCGTCGTCCCGCCGAGCGAGGGTGGCGACGGCGTCCCGCAGGCGCTGGTCGTCGTCCCCACCCGCGAGCTGTGCGTGCAGGTCGCCCGTGACCTCGGCACCGCCGGCGCCAAGCGCGGCACCCGCGTGCAGGCCATCTACGGCGGCCGCGCGTTCGAGCCGCAGGTCGCCGCGCTGCAGGCCGGCGTCGAGATCGTCGTCGGCACCCCCGGCCGGCTGCTCGACCTCGCCCAGCAGGGCCACCTGATCCTGGGCAAGGTCCGCGTCCTGGTCCTCGACGAGGCCGACGAGATGCTCGACCTGGGCTTCCTGCCCGACATCGAGCGGATCCTCGCGATGGTCCCGACGCAGCGTCAGACGATGCTGTTCTCGGCCACGATGCCGGGCCCGATCGTCACGCTGTCGCGGTCGTTCATGACCCAGCCGACCCACATCCGGGCGCACGGCAACGACGAGGGCTCGACCGTCCCGCAGACCACGCAGTTCGTCTACCGGGCGCACAATCTCGACAAGCCCGAGCTGCTCTCCCGCGTGCTGCAGGCCCGCGGCCGCGGCCTGGCGATGGTCTTCTGCCGCACCAAGCGCACCGCCCAGAAGGTCGCCGACGAGCTGGTCGACCGCGGCTTCGCGGCCGCCGCCGTGCACGGCGACCTCGGCCAGGGCGCCCGCGAGCAGGCGCTGCGCGCCTTCCGCAGCGGCAAGGTCGACGTCCTGGTGGCCACCGACGTCGCCGCGCGCGGCATCGACGTCACCGGCGTCAGCCACGTCGTGAACTACCAGTGCCCCGAGGACGAGAAGACCTACGTGCACCGGATCGGCCGCACCGGCCGCGCCGGCCGCGAGGGTGTCGCCGTCACGCTGGTCGACTGGGACGACATCCCGCGCTGGCAGCTGATCAACAAGGCGCTCGACCTGCCGTTCGCCGACCCGCCGGAGACCTACTCCACCTCGCCGTGGGTCTACAGCGACCTCGACGTGCCCGAGGGCGCCAGGGGCCGGCTGCCGCGCGCCCAGCGCACGCGCGAGGGTCTCGACGCCGAGGTGCTCGAGGACCTCGGCGAGACCGGCAAGCGGACCAAGAGCGCCGGCCGCGGCCCCGCCGCCGAGTCCCGCAGTGGCTCTGCTGCCGAGGCCCGCAACGGCTCCGCTGCCGAAGCCCGCAACGGCTCTGCTGCCGAGGCCCGCAGTGACGCCGAGCGCCCGGCCCGGTCCTCCCGGCCCCGTCGCCGCACCCGCGGCAACGGAGCCGCGGCCGAGGCGGTCGCCGCCCCGCACGCCGAGGGCACCGCGGACACCGCGGAGGCTCCTGCCGGCGACGCCGCCGAGTCCGGTGAGGGCGCGCCCCGCCGGCGCCGCCGTCGTCGGGGCGGCCGGGGTCGCTCCGACGGCTCCGAGTCGGCCGGCTCCGGCCGGGGTGACTCCGACGGTTCGGGCGACGGCGGCTCCGAGTCCGCCGCCTGACCACGAGTGACGCTGGGTCCCCCGCCGCTGCGGGTGTGGGTCTGGACGGCGGCCGCGCTCGCGCTGGCCGTCGTCGGCACCCTGCTGTGGCGGGGGTCGAGCGTCGCGGCCACCGACAGCACCACCGCGGCCGCGCCGGACGCCGCCACGGGCGTCCCTGACGACGACCTGACGCGGGCCTGGTCGCTCGACGTCGACGTCCCGCTGCCGCCCGGCGTCGTCGAGGGCGGGCGGGTGGTCGTGCCCACCCCCGACGGCGTGACGGCGCTCGACCCCGCCACCGGCGAGGAGGCGTGGCACTACCGGCGCGACGACGCCGCGCTGTGCGGCCTGAGCGCCAGCAACGGCCTGGTGGTCGCCGTCTTCCGCGCCGGCGACCGCTGCGACGAGGCGCTGGCGCTCACCGCGGCCACCGGCGTGCGCGCCTGGACCCGCAACCTCAGCCTGCGCGGGGATGCCACGATCACCGGCACCGACCAGGTGGTCCTCGCCAGCAGCGACACCGGGATCGTCGTCCTCGACCCCGTGGGGGACAACGTCCGCTGGCGCTCGGCCGCCGAGCCGGGGTGCACGCTCCTCGACACCGCCGTCGGCAGCGCCGGGGTCGCCGTCCTGCAGCGCTGCGACGGCACCGGCGCCGTCCAGCTGCGGCTGTTCGACTCCTTCTCCGGCCAGGCCCGCTGGACCCGCGACCTCACCGTCCCCGACGGCACCGGCGTGCGGCTGGCCGGCGTCGACCGGCTCGTCGGCGTCGTCGTCGGCGAGGCCCTGCTCGTCCACCGTCCCGACGACGGCGCGCAGCTGCAGGAGCTCGCGCTCCCGGCCGCCACCGACGGCGGCGCGGAGGGCGACCCCGTGCTGCAGGCCGGCGTCGGCGACGTCGCCCTGGTGTGGGCGCGCGGCACCGTCTCGGCGCTCGACAGCACCACCGGGGCGCAGCTGTGGCAGGTGCCCGCCCTCGGTCTGCCCACCGCGGCGGCCGTGGGCAAGGGCCCGGGCGGACCGGCCGGCGTGTGGGTCCCCGAGTCCGACGGTCTCGTCCTGCGCGACCCGGCCACCGGCCAGGAGACCGCCCGGGCGGCGGTCGGGGACGCATCCGGGCCCGGCGGGCGGGCCGCCGTCGTCGGGTCCGTCCTGGTCTACGCCCTCCCCGACCGGGTGGCCGGGTACTCCTGATCGCCGGGCCGCGGCGGCGCGGTCCCGGACGGCGGGGTTCACTGGGGACCATGGTCCTGCCCGGCACCTCCGACAGCCCCGACCTCGCCATCGCCCCCGACGACCTGCGTCAGCTGGCCGACCACGACGCCTCGCCGCGGACCCTGCCGGGCCGGGCCGGGCCGCTGGCCGCGCTGGACACCGGCGGCGACGGGCCCAGCGGCACGGTGCTGATGGTCGCCGGCTACACGGGCAGCAAGGAGGACTTCGCCCCGCTGCTCGCGCCGCTGGCCGCGGACGGCTACCGGGTGGTCGCGATCGACCAGCGCGGGCAGTACGAGTCCCCCGGCCCCGACGACCCGGCCGCCTACTCCGTCGCCGAACTCGCCGCCGACGTCGTCGACGTCGCGCACGTGCTGCGCGGGGAGACCGGCACCCCGCACCTGCTCGGGCACAGCTTCGGCGGGCTGGTCAGCCGGGCCGCCGTCCTGGCCGACCCCGACGCCTTCCGGTCGCTGACCCTGCTGGGGTCGGGTCCGGCCCGGCTCGTCGGCCCGCGCGCCGACCTGCTCGACCACCTCGGCCCGCTGCTCGAGCAGGGCGGCGTCGAGCTGGTGCACGCCACGCTCGAGCAGCTGGCCATGACCGACGAGCGCGCCCAGGTGGTGCCCGAGGCCACCCGCGCCTTCTACGCCCGCCGGTTCCTCGCCAACACCGCGGCCGGGCTGCGCGGCATGGCCGACGCGATGACCTCCGAACCCGACCGCGTCGGCGAGCTGGCCGCCACCGGGGTCCCGGTGCTGGTCGCCCACGGCGCCGCCGACGACGCCTGGACGCCGGCCGCCCAGACGGAGATGGCCCGCCGCCTGGGCGCCCGCCACGAGGTCATCGCCGGCGCCATCCACTCCCCCGCCGTCGAGAACCCGCCCCGCACGCTCGAGGTGCTCACGACGTTCTGGTCGTCACTGTCGGACGACGCCCGGTGACCGGTGTCCGGCCCTCGGCCCGCGACTGGTCGGCCGAGGAGGACCTGCGGGGCTTCTTCGGTCCCGACAGCGTCACCTGGAAGGTGCACGCCGACCCGGTCTACAGCGTCGGCGGGCTGCGCGCGCTGCTGCTGCAGGCACTGCACCCGGTCGCGATGGACGGCGTCGCCCGCAACTCGACGTTCCGCGAGTCACCGTGGCAGCGGCTGGTGCGCACCGCCGAGTACGTGGACGTGCTGACCTTCGGTACCCGGCGGGAGGCCGTGCGCGCCGTCCGGCGGGTCCGCGGGCTGCACCGGCGGCTGGGCGGCACCGAGGGAACCACCGGGCGCAGCTACCGCGTCGACGACCCCGACCTGCTGCTCTGGGTGCACAACTGCGAGGTCGACTCGCTGCTCGACGTCGCCCGGCGGGTCGGCGTGGTCACCGACGCCGAGGCCGACCGCTACGTGGCCGAGCAGGTGACCGCCGCCGAGCTGATCGGCGTCGACGGCGCCGACGTCCCGGCCTCGGTGGCCGAGCTGGCGGACTACTTCGAGCGGATCCGCCCGCAGCTGGCGCTCACCCCGGCCGGGCGCGAGGCCTGGCGCTTCCTCGTCGTCCCGCCGATGCCGCGCTGGGTGCAGTTCCTGACCCCGGCCCGGCCGGCGTGGGGCTCGCTGGCCTCCCTGGGCGTGGCCACGCTGCCGCCGTGGGCGCGGAGGCTCGCCTCTCTGCCCGGCCTGACGCTGACCGACGCGGCGGCGACGGCGGCGCTGCGGGCCTTCCGCACCGGGATGCTGACGCTGCCCGAGCGGGCGCGGCACTCGCCCGTCCGGCGCGCCGGGTTCGAGCGGACCGCGTCCGCGGTGGCGGTCGGCGCCTGAGCGGGTCCCCCGGGGGACCTCCTCAGGCCGGGGGTGCCGCCGCCAGGAGGTGGTCGACGACGGTGGTCACGTACGGGACCTTCAGCAACGCGTTGTGGTCGCAGTCGACCGCCACCACGTCGTGCTCCCCCGTGAGCAGCCGGTCCCAGCGACCGGGGTCGTCGGGGTTCTCGTTGGACAACACGGCGAGTGCGCGCCCCGGCCACGGCGTCGGACGGTGGAAGCGGGCCACCCGGGCGCCGAGCTGGTGGAAGACGTCCTTGCGCTCCTCGGCCGAGTAGGCCACCAGGCCCGCCCCGAGGATGCGCAGCCTGGTGCGCCACAGCTGCCGCCGGTCCTGCGGCGGGAACTGCGGACCCATGGGAGCCATCCCCGGTCCGGCGGTCTCCCCCGGCAGGTAGGTGTCGAGCAGCGTGAGCAGCTCGACCCGCCGGCCGCGTGCGGACAACAGGTGGGCCAGTGCCATGACCACCAGGCCGCCCATCGAGTGGCCGACGAGCTGCACCGGTCCCTCGGGCGCGATCCGCTCGACCACCCGCAGGTGACGGCGTGCGGCGCGGCCCACCGTCCAGTCGGGGATCCCGCGCTCGTCGAATCCGTGCGCCTGCAGCGCGTACACCGGCTGGTCGGGCCCGAGGGCCGCGGCGAAGGCCTCGAAGTAGGCCGCCTCGCCGCCCGCTCCGGCCAGGCAGAACATCGGTGCGCGCGTCCCGGTGGTCCGCAGCCGCACCAGGTTGGGGACCCGGTCGGTGCTGCCCCCGCGCCGCGCGAGGACGACCCGCCCGGTGAAGTCGGCCAGCGTCGGGTGCTCGGCGAGGTCGCCGGCGACCAGGGCGACACCGAGCTCGGACTGCAGCCGAGCCAGCATCTCCTCGACGGCCAACGAGTCCCCGCCGAGGGCGGTGAAGCTCTCGTCCCGCCCGACGACGTCCAGGCGCAACACCGCGCCCCAGATCTGGGCCACCTGCCGCTCCGCCGCGTCCGTCGGAGGCACCGGTTCCGGCCGCGGCGGGGGCTCGGGCAGCCCGCGGACGTCGACCTTGCCGCGCTCGCTGCGCGGCAGCGCCGGCAGCAGGACCACGTCGCGCGGGACCATGTAGTCGGGCAGCACGCGGGCGACCGCGCTGCGCAGCGCCGCCGGGGACGGCGTCCGCCGCGCCGGGTCGGGCACCACCCAGGCGATCAGCCGGACCTGCCCCTCCCCCTCGGCGCGGCCTCGGACGACGGCGTCGGCGACCTCGGGCAACGAGCGGAGCACCGCTTCGACCTCTGCGGGCTCGACGAGGTAGCCGCGCACCTTCACGGCGTCATCGGCGCGCCCGACCAGGTGCAGCACGCCGTCGGCACCGAGGCGAGCCCGGTCGCCGGTGCGGAAGCGCGTCCGGCCGTCGGACAGCCGGGTGAACACGGCCGCGGTCGTCTCGGGGTCCTCCCAGTAGCCGGCGGACATGTACTCCGACACCACGTGCAGGACGCCCACCTCGCCCTCCGGGACCGGCTCTCCGCCGGGATCCAGGACGACGAGCTCGCGCAGGGGCACCACCCGCCCCGCCGGGACCACGCCGTCGGGCAGCGGGTCGGCCGAGCCGATCCGGTGGATGGTGAGATCACAGCTCTCCGAGGAGCCCAGCCAGTTGGCGAAGACCGCGTCCTCCCGGAGCCGGGGACGGAATTCGGCGACGTCGGCGCCGTAGACCTTCTCGCCGGCCGTGGTGACGATGCGCACCGAGTCGAGGACGGCGCCCTCGGGCAGGGCCTCGCCGATGGACCGCAGCAGCGACGGGGTGCAGTGCAGGGTGGTGACACGGCTGGTGGTCAGCCAGTCGACGAGGTCGCGCAGGCCGTGGATCCGGGGGTCGCGGGTGACCACCGTGGCGCCGTTGAGCAGCGCCGCGAAGACCAGGATCTGGCCGGCCGCGAACGACGCCGGCAGCACGAGCGAGACGCGGTCCCCCGGCACCAGTTCCAGGGCCTCACGGCAGCTGTGACCGATGCCGAGCACGGTGCGCTGCGTGTAGACCACGCCCTTGGGCACGCCGGTGGTGCCCGAGGTGAAGATGATGGACGCCGGCGCGTCCAGGCCGGCAGCGGGCGGGTCTGCGGTGTCGCCCCTTCCCGCGCCGGGCAGCAGGCCGCGCACCGACTTGACCCCGGGCAACCGTGCGGCGAGCGCGGAGCGGGCGTCGTCGGCCAGGACGACCTCGACGCCGGCCCGCTCGGCGATGACCGCGATGCGCTCCTCGGGCAGCGCGACGTCGAGGAAGACCGCGGGCCGGCCGGAGACGAGGACGGCGGCGAAGGCCGCGATGCTGTCGGTGGTCTGCTCGGACAGGACGGCGACGGGACGCGGTGGCCCGTCGGGATCGGGGTCGGGCAGTTCGGCGACGAGGGCGCGGATGCGGCCACCGAGCTCGCGGTAGCTGAGCGACCCCTCGGCCGACTCGATGGCGGGGCTGTCGCCGGAGGCAGCGATGACCTCCTCGAGGCGCTGGCGCACGTCGGTCCAGTGCCCGGGCATCACGAGAGGGGTCAGCGCGCCCACGACATCGGCGCTCGTGGTCGACATGGGCCGACTGTGGAACGTCGACCTCACGCGGCGCAACGGTTCCTGGGAGAAGGCTGGGCGTTCACCCCATCGATGCACCCGCTCGTGACTCGCGGCGATCCTCTGGGGACCCTCCGTCCCCCGGTCACTCTGCAGGCGCGTCCTCGGCGGGCAGGAAGCTCCACGTCTCGCGGGCCGGGGTCGCCGCCTGTCCGGCCGGGCAGCTGGGCCGGAAGTCGCACCAGCCGCACTGCCGGCCGGTGACGGGAGGGAACGCCTCGTCCGGCGGCACGCCGTCCTCGACCGCCCGGGTGGCGACGGCGATGTCCTCGGCGATGTCCTCGGCGCGGCGCACGTGGTTGGCCAGCGACCGCTCGGTGTGCTCGAAGGAGGCCACCGTGCCGCTGGGCAGGTGGTGCAGCTCGACGCGGCTGCACGGGCGGCGCAGCGTGCGCCGCACACCGAGCACGTAGGCGGCCAGCGCGGCCGACCCGCGCGCCTCGTCGTCGGTGCTGGGCACCCGGCCGGTCTTGTAGTCGACGACGACCAACTCCTCGCCGCGCTGGTCGATGCGGTCCACCCGGCCGGTCAGCGCGAGCCGCTCGGTGGTGCACGAGACCTGCCGCTCCAGCCCGACCGGCTCCTCGTCGGGATCCAGCGACTCGACGTAGCCGGTGATCCAGCCGGCCGCCGTGGCGCGCCACCGGGCGGCCTGCTCGTCGTCGCGGAACCCGTTGGCCGTCCAGACGCCGTAGAGCAGCTGCCGGGCCGCCTGGGCCGTTCGCCGCGCCCTCGGCAGGTCCCACCAGGAGCGCAGCGCGGCGTGCACCGCCGAGCCGACCGAGTTGTGCGCCCACGGCGGCCCCTTGGGCGGCGTCGGGCGGTCGACGTAGGCGTGGCGGTAGCGGCGCGGGCAGTCGGCGAAGGTGGCCAGCTTGCTCGGCGTCGCGGGGAAGAGCCGGCGCGGCATGCCGGGCATCTCCAGCTGCGCGCCGTCGGACTGCCTCATCGGACCACGCTAACCGGCAGGACCGCCTCAGCCGGCCAGGGGCACGCTGCCGGTGGATGCAGCCACCAGCGCCTCGTACTGCGCGGGGTCGGTGGCGCACGCGCCGATCGGCGTCGCCTTGTTGGCGCCGTGGTAGTCGCTGGACCCGGTGACCAGCAGGCCGAGGTCGGCGGCCAGACCGCGCAGGTGCGCGCGCTCGGCCGGGCTGTGGTCGGGGTGGTCGACCTCCAGGCCGACGAGCCCGGCGCCGGCCATCGCCGCGATCGCGTCGTCGTCGACGACCCGGCCGCGCCGGGTGGCCAGGCCGTGCGCGAAGACCGGCACGCCGCCGGCGGCGCGCACCATGCGGATGCCCTCGAGGACGTCGGTGTCGGCCTTGGTGACGTGGAAGGGGCTGCCCTGGGACAGCAGGGTGGCGAAGGCGTGCTCCACCGACTCGACGACGCCGGCCTCGACGAGGACGCGGGCCACGTGCGGGCGGCCCACCACCGCGCCGCCGCTGGCGTCGAGGACCCGCTGCCACTCGACCGGGTAGCCGGCCGCGGCGAGCCCGGCGACGATCCGCTGCCCGCGGGTCAGCCGCTCCTCCCGCAGCCGCCGGCGTTCCTCGGCGAGCTCCGGGGAGTCGGGGTCGAACAGGTAGGCGAGCAGGTGGACGCTCACCGGCCGCCCCTCGGCGGGGAACCAGCGGGCCGACAGCTCCATGCCCGGGACGACGGTCAGCCCCTCCGGCCGGGCCGCGGCGGCGGCCGCCCAGCCGTCGGTGGTGTCGTGGTCGGTGAGGGCGACGACGTCGAGACCGGCGGCGTGCGCGGCGGCCACGACGGCGGCCGGGCTGTCGGTGCCGTCGGAGACCGACGAGTGGGTGTGCAGGTCGATGCGCATCGGCGCCCAGCCTCCCCCAGCGGGCGGTGCCGCGCCTCAGGCCCCGCCGGGTCCCTCCGGCAGGCGCGGGATCGGCTGCGTGTCACGCCGCTGCCCCGTGGGCTCGGGCTGCGCCTCCGGGTTGCCCTCGTCGTCGCCGCCCGCGGCCCCGCCCCAGTCGCTGCCGAACAGCAGCTCGCTCACCTCGCGGTAGAGCAGGTCCGCGCGCGGCAGGAAGGTGATCTGGGACAGCGCCTGCTGCTGCCCGGCCGACTCGAAGCGGAACGTGCCGTAGCCGAGGACCTGCCCCAGCACGGTCTCCTTCCAGGTCAGGTCGGTGATCCGGCGCAGCGGCAGCAGGGTGACCGTGCGCGCCACGATGCCCGAGGTCAGCAGCACGCGGCGCCGGGTGACGATGAAGTGCCGCATCCACCACTCGCCGGCCCGGAGCGCGAACCAGCCGAGCGCCCCGACGACGACGAGCAGGCCGAGGCTGGAGCTGAACCGGTTGTCCGGGTCGAGGGTGAGCACCCACAGGCCCACGAGGAGGACGAGCAGCGCCTTGGCGCCGGGCCACAGGAGCACCGCCCAGTGCCGACGGGTGGCCACCACCGCCTGCTCGCCGGGGAGCAGGTACTTGGCGGCGTCCTTGGCCCACCGCGGCGGGCGGCCGCCGGCCGGGCCGCTCACGCCGGCCTAGACGAGCGAGCCGACGAAGGCCGCGATGGACGACGCGGCGTCACCGAGCGCCTGACCGGCGCTCTTCACCATCTCCGCGGACGCCTCGGGCTTCTGGATGACGTAGAAGAGGACGAAGGCGACGGCCAGCCAGACGAGGATCTTCTTCACGTTCACAGCCACCTCCGGGAGTTCCGCTCGGACCGGCGGGCACGACACCCGCGCGGGTCGGCCCGGAGGCCGGTCCCATGGGTAACACAGGCCCCAGCACCGCCCGGCCGGACACGCCGGGGCGGAACCGGACCGTTCACTCCCCCGGCAGGAAGTGCTCGCTCGGCGGGCCGAGCGGGAGGTCGGGGTAGAGGCGGTCGCGCAGGTCGAGCAGGCGCAGCTCCTCGGCGAGCAGCCAGCCCGCCGACATCGGCCACATGACCAGCCACAGCCACACGCCGTAGGCCTCGCCGACGAAGGCCGCCCGGTCGTCGGAGGTGGGCACCGCCCACAGGGGTGCGCGCTGACCGGCCGCCTCGACCGCCGCCGAGGAGGGCCCGGTGATGACGTCGCCGGGGTCGAGCCCGGGCAGTCCCGCGTAACCGCAGCCCACCCCCATCCCGGGCTCCTCGGCCACGAGCACCAGCTCGGCCGACCCGCCCAGCGGCGCCGGGCCGGCGCAGCCGACCACGATCGCCCGCGCCCCCGGCTCCCCGCCCCAGGCCAGGCCGGTGACCGACCAGCCCGAGGGCACGGGGTCGGGCACCCACGCGGGCACCCGGGCGTCGGCGGTGACCGCGGCGATCGCGTCGTGCGCGATGAGCGTCGTGTGGTGCAGCGGGGTGACCGCGCCGTGCACGTGGCACCAGGCCACCGCCGAGTCCCCCGGGCGCACGGCCAGTGGCTCGCCGCAGCGGGGACAGACCGGGGAGGCGCTCATCGGATGACACCGTCCTGTCACACGGGGCCGACGTCAAGCGCAGTCGGACGGTGCCGGGCCGCGTCACCGTACCCTGCGGCCGTGGCGCCCGACTCCCCCGGCGGACCCCTGCCGGTGCAGGCCTGCGTGGGCGCGGTGGTGCTCGACGCGCGGGGGCGCCTGCTGCTCGTCCGGCGCCGCAACGCCCCCGGCCGCGGGCTGTGGTCGGTGCCGGGCGGGCGGGTGGAGCCGGGCGAGACGCTGACCGCGGCGGTGGCGCGCGAGGTCCGGGAGGAGACCGGGCTGGAGGTCCGGGTCGGCGCGGAGGTCGGGCGGGTGACCATCCCCGGCGACGGCGTCGTCTACGACGTCGCGGACTTCGCCTGCACGCTGGCCGAGTCGTCCGCGGTGCCCGTGGCGGGCGACGACGCCGACGCCGTCACCTTCGCCGACGCCGCCGATCTCGACCGGCTGTCGTGCACGCCGGGGCTGGTGGCAACGCTGCGCGGCTGGGGCGCGCTGCCGGCCTGACCCCGCGCCGGCAGCGCGCCCGTCGTCGTCAGGAGCGCGGCCTCGGCTCCGGGCGGCCGGGCTGCTCGCCGCCGCGGGCCTCGCCGTAGGAGCGCTTGGGCACCATGACCTTGCGCCGGAAGACGCAGACGACGGTGCCGTCCTGCTTGTAGCCGATCGTCTCGACGTACACGACGCCGCGGTCGTCCTTCGACCTCGACTCCGTCTTGTCCAGCACGGTGGTCTCGCCGTAGATGGTGTCGCCGTGGAAGGTCGGCGCCACATGGCGCAGCGACTCGATCTCCAGGTTGGCGATGGCCTTGCCCGACACGTCGGGCACGCTCATCCCGAGCAGCAGCGAGTAGACGTAGTTGCCGACGACGACGTTCTTCCCGAAGTCCGTGGTCTCCGCCGCGTAGTGCGTGTCCAGGTGCAGCGGGTGGTGGTTCATCGTGATGAGGCAGAACAGGTGGTCGTCGTACTCGGTGACGGTCTTCCCGGGCCAGTGCTTGTAGACCGCCCCGACCTCGAACTCCTCGTAGTACCGACCGAACTGCACGGTTGATCTCCCGACGTCGTCGTGGGGTGGACGGGCGCGGCGCCGTGCGCAGGCGGGGCCGTCCCGGGCCGGGCAGGCCAGTTGCCCACCACGCGGCGTCGGTGACCCATCTGGACGGCCGCCGATCCTACGATGCCCGCGTGGTCCAGCCGTCCCGCGTCGGCGAGCCCGCCGAGGCGGACGTCGTCACGCTCTCCCCCGGCGGGCGCCGCGCCCGCCTCGCCGCCACCGCGGTCGTCCTCGCACTCGTCCTCGCCGGGACGCTGTGGGGCACCGACGCCTCGTTCCCCTTCGGGCCGTTCAAGATGTACTCGACCCGCGCCGACGCCAACGCGCCGGTCGTCTCCACCCGGGTGGTCGGCCTGACCGACGCCGGTGAGGAGGTGCGGCTGTCCGGCGGCGAGGTCGGCCTGCGCCGCGCCGAGTTCGAGGGGCAGCTCCCCCGCCTGGTCGACGACCCCACGCTGCTCGTGACGCTGGCCGAGACCTACGCGCGGCGCCACCCCGAGGCGACTGCCCTCGTCGAGGTCCAGGTGGTGCAGCGGCACTTCGAGCTGGCCGACGGCCTGCCGACCGGCGACTGGTTCGACCGCGTGCTCGTCGACCAGGACCTGGAGGCCGGCTCGTGAGCGCCTCCGCTGGCAGCGCCTCCCTCGTCTCCGCCGTCCGCGGCCTGCGCGGCTTCTGGACGCGTCCGGTCCCGCTGGCGCGGATCGCGGTGTTCCGCACCATCGCCTACCTGTTCGTGCCGGTCGACGTCTTCCTCACCACCGCGTGGGTGCGTGCCCACGCCGAGGTCCCCACCGTCTGGTACCAGCCGCTCGAGATCGCCCGGGTGCTGCACCTGCCCACCCCGACGTCCACCGTCGTCCACGTCGTGCAGTGGGCACTGGTGGCCGCTGCCCTGGCCGCGGCCACCGGCCGCGCGCCCCGACTGCTCGGGAGCGCGGTCTTCGTGCTGTACCTCGAGTGGATGGTCATCGCGATGAGCTACGGCAAGGTCGACCACGACCGCATCGCCTACCTCGTCGCGCTCGCGGTGCTGCCCACCATCGGCCGGGTGCGGTGGCGCGACCCCCGCCGGTCCGAGGCGGCCGGCTGGGCGATGGCGGCGGTGATGGTCACCGTGATGCTCACCTACTTCCTGGCCGCCTGGGCCAAGATGCGCTTCGGCGGCTGGGACTGGGCGACCGGCTCGACCATCACCCGGGCGGTCGTCCGGCGCGGGACGTGGCTCTCGGAGTGGACGCTCGACGTGCCCGGCCTGCTCGTGGCCTCCCAGTGGGCGATGCTCGTGCTCGAGTTCGCCGCCCCGCTGATGCTGCTCGTCCGGTCCGACCGGGCCCGCGTGGCGCTCGTGGTCTTCCTGCTCGGCTTCCACCTCATGGTGTTCGGCGGCCTGCGGATCATCTTCCTGCCGCACTGCGTGGCGATCCTGTCGATCCTGCCGTGGGAGCGGGCGCCCGAGGCGCTCGCCGCCGTCCGCCGGCGGCTGCAGCCGGGGCGGGCCGCCGCGCTGGCCGCGGCACCGCCCGGCTGACGCCACGGACCGACGGCGGCTCAGACCAGCGCACCGATGCGCGCGGCCATCTCGGCCTCGTGCTGCTGGTAGGAGGCCGCGACGGCCGTCAGCAGGGCCCCCATCCCGGTCAGCGCGTCGCTCACGCCCTGCGCCGAGATCCGCCACTGCTCGTAGAGCGCGGTGAACTGCACGGCGGCCTGGCTGTCGGTCCAGCCGTCGAGCACCGAGCCCGTGACGGTGCTCGACAGCGTCGCGTGCCGGGAGGCGGTGTCGGCCGCCTCGGCCTGGCATCGTCCGGCCATCGACTGCAGCGTGGCGATGTCGACCTTCATGGCTCCTCCTGTCCGACCCGGGCACCTCCCGGGTTGCTGCGGACGCTAGGCCGCAGCCGCTCCCGGAGCCCCGCGCCGTCCACAGCACCGCCGCCCGTCCACAACCGGGCGCAGCGGCCCGCGGGCCGGGACCGCGGACGGGAGCGTCGCGCCCGTGTCCGCTCCCCTCCCCGCCGGCGCCGGGATCCGCTGCTGGACCGTCGTCGGTGCCGAGGGCGCCGTCGACGTCGAGGTCCGGGCCGCCGACGACGCCCGGCTCGACGCCGTCGTGACCGGGCTGGCCGCCGTCCTGGGCACCCCGCCGGGCGGGCTGTGGTCCGGCACCACCCGGCTGCCCGGCGACCTGCCGCTGCACGACGACCGGCTGCTGCACGGCGCGGTCCTCGGCCTGGGCCGGCCGGTCCCCCGCTCCGGCGAGCAGGCCGCCAGCCCCCTGGAGCTGCACGTCGTGGGCGGCCCGGCCGCGGGGACCACCGTGCCGCTGGCCACCGGCCGGCACGTCCTCGGCCGCGGGACCGACGCCACGCTGTCCCTCTCCGACCCCGGCGTCTCGCGCCGGCACGTCGCGCTCGAGGTCGGTGCCGGCGGGATCACCGTGTCCGATCTCGGCTCGACCAACGGCAGCCGGCTCGACGACGCCGACCTCGGCCGCACCCCGCAGGACTGGCGCCCCGGCGCCGTGCTCCGGCTGGGCGCGAGCTCGGTGACCGTCACCGGCCCGCGGGACGGCCGGGCCGGGTCGCGGCCCGCGCCCGGGGGTCGCCGGCTGGTGCGGCCCGGCGCCCCTCCCCCTGTGCACCGCCCGGAGGTGGAGGTCGTGCTCCCCGACCCGCCCGCGCCGCCGCCTCGCCGCCGGCTGGGCTGGGTGGCCGTCGTGCTGCCCGCCGTCGCCGGGGTGGCGCTCGCCGTGCTGCTGGCCACGCCGACCTTCCTGTTCTTCGCCCTGCTGGGCCCGCTGGTGGCGGTCGGGTCGTGGGCGTCGGACCGGTGGAGCGGATCGCGCACCGGGCGGCGGGCGGCCGCTGCCCACGCGCAGGAGCTCCGGGTGGTCCACGCTCGACTGGCCGACGCCGTGCGGTCCGACGTGCGGGCGGCCCGGGCGGAGGCCCCCGACCTCGCGGCCGTGACCGCCGCGGCGCGCCGGGGCACCACGCTGCTGTGGTCGCGCCGCGGCGGGGACCCGGCGGTGGCGACCGTCCGCCTGGGCACCGGCGCGGGGACGACCCGGGTGGTCCGCGTCGAGGAGGGCCGGAGGGCGCCGGAGCCCGCGGCCGACCTGCCGGTGACCGTGGACCTGCGCCGCACCGGAGGGCTGGGCGTGACCGGTCCGCGCGAGCCGGTGCTCGGCGTCGCGCGCGCCCTGCTCGCGCAGCTGGCCGGACTGGCCGCCCCCGGCGAGGTGGACCTCGCCGTGCTCACCACCGCCGAGCGCCGCGCGGACTGGGCCTGGGCGCGCTGGCTGCCGCACCTGCCGGCCGGTGCCGTCTCCGTCCGGCCGCCGCAGGGACCGGCCGCGGCCGCGGTGGACGCGGCGCTGGCGGCCTGGTTGACGGGGCTGGCCGAGCGGCGGGCGGCGTCCGATCCGGCCGCGGGGGTGCTCGTCCTCGTCGTCGACCGGCCGGTCGACGGGACGCTCGGCGAGCTCCTGCGCGCCTGCCGCGCCCGGGGCGTGGTGCTGCTGGCGCTCACCCGCCGCCGCGAGGACCTCGGCGGCTGCGTCCGCGCGGTCCTCGACGTCGGCGGCGAGACCGGGGACACCGGGCTGCTCGCCCTCGGCGACGGCGCGGCGCCGGACGAGGTCGTCGTCGACCGCCTGCCGCCGGCCGTCGCCGCCCGGCTGGCCCGCGACCTGGCCCCGCTGGCACCGGCCCGGCAGGTCGCGGGGCTGCCGGCCACGGTCCGCCTGCTCGACCTCCTCGGGGAGGGAGCGGCGGACGTCCCGCAGGCGTGGTCGGGCACGAGGTCGTCGCTGCGCGCGCCACTGGGCGTGACCGCGGACGGCGTCGCCGAGGTCGACCTGGTGCGCGACGGCCCGCACGCGCTGGTGGCCGGCACGACCGGGTCGGGGAAGTCGGAGCTGCTGCAGACGCTGGTGGCCGGGCTCGCGCTGGCGCACCCGCCGGACCGATGCTCCTTCCTGCTGGTCGACTACAAGGGCGGAGCCGCCTTCGCCGAGGCCGTGGCGCTGCCGCACACCGTCGGGCTGGTGACCGACCTGGACGGCGCGGCCACCGCGCGGGCGCTGCGGTCGCTGACCGCGGAGCTGTCCCGCCGGGAGGCGCTACTGGCGGGGGCCGGCGTCCCGGACGTGGCGGCGCTGCCGGCCGAGGTCGCGCTCGCGCGGCTGGTGATCGTCGTCGACGAGTTCGCCGGCCTCGCCGAGGAGCTGCCGGAGTTCGTCAGCGGGCTGGTCGGCATCGCCCAGCGCGGCCGCTCCCTCGGCGTGCACCTCGTCCTCGCCACGCAGCGGCCGGGCGGCGTGGTGTCCCCCGAGATCCGGGCCAACTGCTCGCTGCGGCTGTGCCTGCGCACCACTGACGAGGCCGACTCGCGCGACGTGCTCGGCAGCGCGGTCGCCGCGACCGTGCCGGCGGACCGTCCGGGACGCGGGTACCTCCGCATCGGCGGCGGTGCGCCGGTGTCCTTCCAGGCGGCGCGCGTGGCCCTCGGCCCGGACGGAGCAGCGCCCGGCCCGACGGTGGCCCGCTGGTCGTGGCCGGGGACGTCGGCCCCGGCCGGCGCGAGGGCCACTGCGGGTCCGACCGATCTCGCCCGGGTCACCGCGGCCACCACCGCCCGCGCGGACGCGGCAGGCGTCCCCCGTCCGCACCGCCCGTGGCAGCCGCCCCTGCCCGACCGGCTCCCCGCCCCGAGCCTGGCCACCGGGGAGGACCGGCCACCGACCCGGCTGCTGCTCGGGCTGGTCGACCGCCCCGATCGGCAGGCGCGCGAGCCGCTGGTGCTCGACCTCTCCCGCGGGGGTGGCTGGCTGGCCGTCGGCGGGCCCCGCAGCGGCCGCACCACCCTGCTGCGCACGGTGCTGGCCGAGGCCGTCGAGCAGCTGCCCGCGGAGCGGCTGCACGTGCACGTCCTCGACCACGGCGGTGGCGCCCTGGCCGCGGAGGCCGGCGGGCTGGCGCACACCGGCACGGTCGTCGGTGCGGCCGACGCGCTGCGCACCGTCCGTCTGCTGTCCCGGCTGGCCGAGCAGGTGGGCGCGCGACGGGCCGGGCCGCACGCGGAGGGCGCGGCGGTCCTCCTGCTCGTCGACGGCGTGGACGCCCTGCTCGCCCAGCTCGACGAGGCGGTGCCCGGCTCCGGGTCCGCCGACCTCCTGCGGCTGGTCCGCGACGGCGGCGCGGCCGGCCTGACCTGCGTCATGACCGCCGACCGGGCCGTCCCCGGAGGGCGGCTGGCCGCGGCGGCGGGGACCCGCCTGGTCCTCCCCCTGCCCGACCGCGCCGACTACGCCGTCGCCGGGGTCCCGGTCCGCGCGGTCCCCGGCTCCCGCCCGCCGGGCCGGGCGCTGCTGGGCGAGGAGGCGCGTGAGTGCCAGCTCGCCCTGCCCCGGCCGCTGCGGCACACCGCACCCGCCGCCGCGCCGGGGGCCGGGCCACTGACCATCCCCGAGCTGCCCGCGGATCCGGTCCTCCCCCCGCTCCCGACCGGGACCGGGATCGCCGATCTGTTGCGTGCGGTGCCGCTCGGTCCCGGCGGCGACGAGGCCGGCGTGCTCACCGTGGACCTGGCCCGCGCCGGGGGGCTGCTCGTCGTCGGCCCGCCGCGCAGCGGCCGCACCACCACGCTGGAGACCCTCGGGGCGACGCTCGCCGCCGCGGGCATCCCGGTGCTGCGCGTGGTCCGCTCGAGCCGCTCCACCGGCGGCGACCTCCCGGCGCTGCCCGCCGACGACGTCGCCGGCTGGCGGGTGTGGTGCGCGGACCTGGCTGAGCGTCCCGGAGCGGTCCTGCTCGACGACGCGAGCTTCCTCGCCGACTCACCCGTCGGCACCGCCCTGGCGGCCGGGGACCGCGGCGACGGCGAGGTGCTCGTCCTCGCCGCAGGGACGGCGGGTGAGCTGGGCACGGCCTTCCGCGGCCCGGTCGCCGAGCTGCGCCGCAGCCGCAGCGGAGTGCTGCTGTCACCCGGTCCCGGGGACGCCGACCTGCTCGGCATCCGGCTGCCCCGCACACCGGTGCCGGTTCGGCCGGGCTCGGGCTGGCTGGTCACCGCGGGAGCACCGCAGCGGGTGCAGGTCGCCCGGCGGGCGGCGCCGTGAGCGCCGGGTCAGAGCAGGTCGAGCGCCGGGCCGATCTCCTGCGTCGCGTACCAGGCCAGCTCGTGGCCCTCGGCCTGGTCGACGAGGAACTGCGCCTCCTCGCTGCCGAGGTCGGCCTCGAGCACCACCGCCACGGCGGCCCGCACGTCGTCCTCGGCCTCGGCGCCGTCGACGTGGGCGCTGGCGACGTCGGCGAGCGGGACGTCGGCGGTCACCCGCACCGCCCCGGGGTCGGTGTCGGTGTCGTCGACCGGGCTCACCGCCGCGTCCGGCACATCGGCGGCGAGCACGACCCGGCGGCGGGCGGCGGTGGGGTCGACGTCGACGAGCCGCAGGCTGGCGCGGGCGGCCGCGAGCAGCGCCGCGTACTCGAGCTCCTCGACGTCGGCCGCCGCGTCGCTGACCGCGTAGTGCTCGCGCAGCTGCGGGGTGACGGCGAAGCCGGTGTGCGGCCCGTGCAGCCGGCCCTCGTCCACCAGCGTCCGCAGGACGCTCGTCGTCGCCGGCAGGTAGATCCGCACCCGGCCGCTCCTCTCCCGTCGCGAAGGGCGACCGTATCCCGCGCGTGCGGCCCCGGGGCCGCCGCCGGGTCAGCGCACGGACTCGGCGAGCGCCTCGACCTCCTGCTCGACGAGGTCGGCCAGGACGTCCACGTCGCCGACGCCGTCCCGGTCGGCGTTGAGCCCGACGTACACGTGGCCGTCGTAGCTGGTCATCCCGACCGCCAGCCCCTGGCCGCCGACCAGCGGCACGACGGGGAACACCTTGAGCATCCGGCTCCCCGCGGCGTACAGCGGCGCCTGCGGGCCCGGGACGTTGGTGACGACGAGGGTGAACATCCGCCGCGACAGGCCCCGGGCCGCGCGGGCGCCGAGCGCGTGCAGCGTCGGCGGGGCGAACCCGGTCAGCGCGATCAGCGTGTCCGCGCGCACCGAACGGCCGGATCGGGTCACCCCGCGCATGGCGTAGCTGAGCCGAGCCAGCCGCACCCACGGGTTGGGCTCCCCCACGGGCAGGTCGACCAGGTAGGCGGCGACGCTGCTGCCCGGCGCCTCCTGCTCCTCCCCCTGCACCGACACCGGCACCAGCGCCCGGACCGCGGTCGAGCCGAGGACCGGCTCGCCGCGGGAGAGCAGCCAGTCGCGCAGGGCGCCGGTGAGCACGGTGAGCAGGACGTCGGTGACCGTGCCGCCGTGGGCCTTGCGGATGGCCTTGAGGTCCTCGAGGTCGGCCCGGGCGACGGCGACCCGCCGCTGGTCGCCGACGCTGCGGGTGAGCGGGCCGTGCGGTGCGGGGACGACCGCCGACCGCGCCGCGCGGACCAGCCCCTCGGCCACCCCGAGGACGCGGGACGCGGTGGAGCGCAGGTCCCCGACCGCCGAGCGGGCCGTCTCCAGCACCGCCGTCGGCCGCTGCACGTACTCGCCCAGCGCCTCGGCGACCAGCTCGACGCGGCCCGGGACGCGGCCCGGAGCCCACCGGTCGGCCGGCGGCACCGGCGCCTCCGGGGAGGCGTCGAGCAGGACCTGCGCGATGTCGACGGTGCCCAGGCCGTCGACCAGCGCCGGGTGGGTCTTGGTGACCACCGCGACGCGGCCGCCGGACAGCCCCTCGACCAGGTAGACCTCCCACAGCGGCCGGCTGCGGTCGAGGGGACGCGAGGTCACCCGGGACACCAGGTCGAGCAGCTGCGCCTCCGTGCCCGGCCGCGGGACCGCCGAGCGCCGGACGTGGTAGTTGACGTCGAAGTCGGGGTCGTCGGCCCACACCGGGTTGGCCAGGTGCCCGGGCACCGGCACGACCCGCTGCCGGTAGCGCGGCACCAGCGGCAGCCGGGCCTCCACCAGCTCGGCGAGGGCGTCGAGTCCGCCCTCGACCGGCTCGAGGACCAGCACGCCGGACACGTGCGTCGGCGCCCCGGCCTCCTCGAGGTAGAGGAACGACGCGTCCAGGGTGCTCAGCCGCTCGGCCATCGTCCTCCTCCGGATCGGTGGCCCACCGTACGTCGCGCGGCGGAACGGGTGCACTCGCGCGGGGAGGGGCCGCCCGCCCCCGGTGCGGGCCTCATCCCGCCCTGCGGCGCGCTCGGCCCCGGCGGCCGGCGGCCGGCTCGGGCACCCGCGCGAGCTCCGCGGCCAGCGACCGGAGGGCCGTGCGCAGCGGGGAGCCGGGCGCCACCTCCGCCAGCGTCCGCCCGGAGGCGAGCGCGGCGTCGGTGGCGCGGCGGTCGGCCGGCAGGAAGCTGCGGACCTGGCGTCCGGCGAACCGCTCGAGCGCGCTTGCGATCTCCTCCCGCGGATCACCGGGCACCGGCCCACGGCGGACCTGGTTGACCACGACCGCCGGCTCGACCTCCGGCAGCAGGTCGCGCATCTGGCCGAGGGCGCGGATGGTGCGCTGCAGCGCGACGGGGTCGGCGCCGCTGACGCACAGGACGTCGTCGGCCTGCTCGAGGACGGTCACGGTGGCGCCGTTGCGCCGGGGCGCGGCCGTGTCGAAGGACAGCTCCTCGTCCTCCTCGAGGTTGAAGGCGCAGTCGACGACGACGAGGTCGGCGGTCCGGCGGGCCTCGGTGAGCACCGCGGCGACCGCGCTGGGCCGCAGCTCCGGCCAGCGGTCGGCGCGCGCCAGCCCGGTGAGCACGGCCAGGTGCGGGCGGACCGACCAGGCCAGCCGGGTCAGCGCGGCCTCGTCGAGGGTCCCGGCCGCCGCCTGCCGCGCCGCGCCCGCCAGCCCCGGCGACTCGTCGAGCAGCCCCAGCACCTGCGCGACGACGCCCCCGTACACGTCGGCGTCGACGAGCAGCGTGGGCACGCCGAGACGGGCGGCCTCGTCGGCCAGGCCGACGGCGACCGTCGTCCGCCCGGGAGCGCCGGTCGGGCCCCACACCGCCACGACCCGCCCGCGCGGAGGTCGGCGTTCCCCGGGTGGCAGGACCGGCGTGGACGACGGGGCGGGCAGCGCCGCCCGGGGGTCGGCGACGTCGTGCCCGCTCGCCGGGACGCCGTCGACGGCGTCGCGCAGCGCACGGACCACGTCCTCGGCCGAGGCGTCGGCCGGCAGGACGGTGGGCACGCCGATCGCGCGCAGCCGGTCGCCGGCGCGCTCGTCGGCCGGGTCGGCCAGCCCGACGACCGCCACGCCCGCGGCGGTGAGCCGGGCGACGGCGTCGCCGTCGAGCCGGTGCAGGTCCGCCGACAGCAACGCGGCCTGGGCGGTGCCGGTGGCCGCGGTGGCCAGCAAGTCCGAGGCGTCGACGCACCGCCGCACGACCGTGACGCCGTGGTCGGCGCGGTCGAGCGCGCCGACCAGCGCCGCCTCCCACGCCGCGCCGGTGACCGCGGTGACGACCTGCAGCGCCATCAGGCAGCGGGGACGGCGGGCACGCCCGCCGCCGGGTCGACGGGCGCGGCCGCGGGCGGAGCCGCCGGGTCGACGGCGACCGGCGGGACAGCGGGGTCGAGGGCCACGGGCGGCACCGGCTCGACGGGCGGAGGGGACGGTGCGGTGCTCGGCACCGGCGGCGCGGAGGGCGCCGAGGACGGCGACGAGGACGGCGACGAGGACGGCGACGGGGAGGCGGTGGAGCGGGTCGGGGACGCGGACGCGGCTCCGGACCGCGGTGCCGGCGTCGACGCGGCGCTGTCGACCGACCCGTGCACGACCACCACGAGTGGCCGGCCGCCGATCGCGGCCAGCACGCCCGGCGCGTCGGCCGCGGGCACCGCGACCACCACCTGCACGGTCGTGGTCGCCGTCGACAGCACGCCCTCGGCGCGGCCGCTGACCGCCTGCACCGGTGCCGCCCCGACCACGAGCACGACGCCCTCGCCGGTCGCGGTGCCCGCCGGGTCGGTGACGCCGTAGACGTCGACGACCGATCCGCGGGCCAAGCCCGGAGGCACGTACCCGGCCTGCACGGGCAACGCCACCTGCACCAGGTCCGCGGGCTCCTCGAGGACGGTGCGCGGCAGCAGCTCGCCGGCCCGCACCGCCCGGGCCAGCGTGCGGCCCGCGGGGTCGGTGCCGGTGGAGAGGTAGGCGCCCGCGGCATCGCCGAGCCGCACGTCGACGGCGGCGAGGTCCTCGGGGCCGAGCACCGTGCCGGCGGCGAGGTCGGCGGTCACCGACCACACCGGAACCGTCGCGTCGGCGCCGGCGAGCACCCGCGCGCCCAGCAGGACCGAGCCCAGGACGAGGAGGACGCCGAGCACCAGGCGCAGGTCCAGCCACCGCGGTGGGCGCACCCGTCGCGGGACCGGGCCGGCCGGCGTCTCCCCGGTCGGAGCCGCCGTCGCCGTGCGCGTCCCAGCGCTCACCGCAACGCTCACCGCAGTGCTCCCCCTCCGCCGGCCGGGGCGCGCCCCGGCGGCCCGCCGATGCGGCGGGCGTCCTGTCCGAACCGCGCGGCGCGGCGCGGTCGGACGCAGATGATGCGGTACGGGTGCGGATGCGTGCACCGGTTGTCCACACGTTCGGGTGTGGACGGGAGGCGTGCGGGTGAGTGCGTCCTGACACACTGGCGGGGACCGGACGGAGAGCCCATGCCCACGCCACGCTTCCTGACCCTCGACGACGTCGCCGAGATCCTCAACGTCTCGTGGTCGCAGGCCTACGCCCTGGTGCGGCGGCGGGAGCTGATCGCCATCCAGATCGGCGGCCGCGGTCAATGGCGGGTCGAGGTCGACGAGCTCGAGCGCTTCATCCAGCAGAAGTACGCCGAGGCCCGCGCTGGCACGGCACCCCTCCCCGAGGAGCCGGCGGAGGTCCCTCCCGGACCCGACACCCGCGACGACGCGCCCGTCGAGACCGCTCCCGCCGGCACCGCTCCCCGCGGACGGCGACGCAGCCGCTGACCTCAGGCGGCGCCGGGCACCAGCGTCCGCACCACGGCGACCGCCGACAGCACCACCGCCCGCACGCCCCGCACCGAGCCCGCCCGGCGGAAGTCGTCGGCCGCGTGCTCGGCGAGCTCGACGAAGTCGGCGCCGACACGGTCGACCGTCCCGGTCAGCACCCCGCCGTCGTCCAGGACGAGGGCCACCGCACTCCGGTCGCGCGCCAGTCCGCGTAGCGCGCGGCGCAGGTCCAGAGCCGCCCGCACCGCCGAGGCCGGCTCCGCCGGCGCGGTCGCCCGCACCAGCCCGGTCACCGCGACGACGGCCGGTAGCGCCACCAGCACCTCCCGGCCCTGGCCGTCGTCGAGCAGCACCCAGTCCGGGCCGACGTCGGTCAGGACGCCGGCCACCTCCCCCGCGCCGCGGCAACGCAGCGAGACCCGTCCGCCGACCGCGCCGCCGAGCCGGTCGGCCAGCCGAAGGATGCCGACCTCCGCCCGGGACCGGGACGGGAGCTGCGCGCGCTCCTCGCCCGCCGCGGACTCCTCGAACTCCGCCTCTAGGTCGGCGAACAGCTGCTGCCAGCGCATGCCGCGAGCCTAGATCCACAAGGACGCTTGCGTTTGGTTGCGTTTGCTTGCTTCAGTACGGCGACGTCAACGAGAGGAGGGCACGTGTCGGCACGTCGACTCGTCGTCACGACGGCGGTCATGGCCGCCCTGGCCGGCGTCCTGCGTGCGCTGACCCCGGATCTCGCGGCGCTCCTGCGCACCGGCGGGGACCTGCAGTCCCTGGTCGACACCGCCGGGCCCGAGGCGCTGCTGCTCGCCGGGGTCGCCGCCGTCGCCTGGGCGGTCTGGGCCTGGGGTGCCCTCGGCCTGGCGCTCACCGCGCTGTCGGCGCTGCCCGGCCTCGCCGGCGACGCGGCGCGCCTGGTGCTGCGCTGCGTCGTCCCCGCGTCCGGGCGGCGGGCCGCCGCGCTGGCCCTCGGGCTCGGCCTCGCCGCGGCACCGGCCCTCACCGGCTGCACGACCGCGGCTGCGCCGCCGGCCGTCGTCGTGACCGTCGCGGCGGAGACGCCCGCGCCGGCGGTGGCACGGCTCCCGGACTGGGCCGCACCGGCGGACCCGGCACCCGCGCTGCCCGACTGGCCGGCTCCCGCGCCCGGCGACCACGTCGTCCTGCGCGGTGAGTGCCTGTGGACGATCGCCGCCGCCGACCTGCGCGCCCGCACCGGCGCCGAGCCCGCCGACGCCGAGGTCGCCACCGCCGTCGGGCGCTGGTGGTCGGCCAACGCGGCCGTCATCGGCCCCGATCCCGACCTGCTGCTGCCGGGCCAGGTCCTGCGCCCGCCGATCTGACACCCCGCCCTGACACCTGCCCTGACCTCCGCCACCCCACCGTCCGGCCGCTCCCCCGGCCCGCGTCGTCCCCGCCACCGACCCGACCCCGGGAGCTCCCGTGACCGCGTCCCCCCAGCCCGCCGAACCCACGCCGGCCGTCCCCCTGCGGACGCTGCGACTGAGCATCGTCCCGGCGCTGCACCCGCCCCTGACCGGACCGGCGGTCGCGCTGGTCGACCCGGCGACCCCGCCGCCGCGGCCGCCGCACCGCCCCGGGCCGCGGCCCACCCCCGAGGGGCGGCGCAGCCGGTCGCAGGACCTCTTCGGCCCCGCCTGGTCGGTGCGGGACGACCTGCCCGACCCCCGCACCGCGGGCCGGCTGCTGTTCACCACCGCGCTCGAGGCGCTGGCGGGCCGCCGGCCGCTGACCCAGGTGCAGCGGCTGACCTCCCCCGGCGTCTACGCCGCGCTGGTGTCCGGGCGGCGGCCCGCCTGGTGCGCCAGGAGCACGACGCCGCTGCTGGTCGGGCCGGTGCACGTGTGCGAGCCGGTCGACGGCGTCGCGGAGGTCAGCGCGGTGGCACGCCGCGACGGCCGGGCGCACGCGGTGGCCGCCCGGCTCGAGGGCGTCGACGGGCGGTGGCGCTGCACGGCGCTGTCCATCGGGTGATCGGGTGAGACGGCGGCGCCCGTTGGACGGCGCGGTGCAGGCGACCCGTCTCAGTCCGGAGCCGCGCCCACGGTGCTCGGGCCGGAGAGGGACTGGGCGCCGATCACCGCGAGCATCTGCAGCTTGTCGTGGTCCTCGGTGCCGGGCACGGCCGTGTAGACCATCAGGCGGTGGGCCTGGTCCGGGTCGACGAGCGTCTGGCAGTTGACCTCGATCCGGCCGACCTCGGGATGCCGGTACCGCTTGACGTCGTCCGGGTGGATGCCGACCTCGTGCGCGTCCCACAGGGTGCGGAACTCGGCGCTGCGCTGCAGCAGGAGGTCGGCCAGCTGCGCCGCCCGCGATCCCGGTCCGCGCATCGTGACGATGCTGCGGAGCCCGGCGGCGTACAGCCGCGAGAGGAAGGCGTGGTCCTCCGGCACGTGCCGCTCGCGGGCCGCGGGGTCGGTGAACCACCGGTACCCCCTGCTGCGGGCCGGGCCGGTGAATCGCGTCGTGTCACCGGTGAGGGCGACGGCCAGGGGCGTCTGGCGCAGGGTCTCGCCGAGCTCGGTGACGATCTCGGCGGGGGTGTCGCCGAGGCGGTCGAGGATCCGCAGCAGGCCGGGGCTGACGTGCTCGCTGCCCGCGCCGCGCGGCGGCGGCTGGTGCCCGGCCAGCCGGAACAGGTGGTCGCGCTCGTCCAGGGACAGGTGCAGCCCCTGCGCGATGGAGGCCGTCATCTGCTCCGACGGGTGCGGGCCGCGCTCCCGCTCGAGGCGCGAGTAGTAGTCCGTCGACATGTGGCAGAGGGCGGCGACCTCCTCCCGCCGCAACCCGGTGGTCCGGCGGCGCGGACCCCGCGGCAGGCCGACGTCCTCGGGCTGCAGCGACTCCCGGCGGCGCCGGAGGAAGTCCGCCAGTCCGGCTCGGTCGATGGTCACGGATCTCCCCTGGGTGTGCGGTGCGCCGGACCTGCGAGGGCGGCGGAGCCGTTCCTACCGGGTCGACGTCGGCGGAGCCACGGCCTGCCGGTCCCCCTCTCGCGGGCCGGGACGGGGGGATCGGCAGGCCCTGCCTCGCCGCGGCGCGAGGCAGGACGGTGGGGCCACGGCGCGAGCAGCGCACCCACGAGGACAGGAGTCCCACGATGGCCCGCACGACGATCGACGTCCCCGTCCCCGACCTGTCGGGGAGGCGGGTGGTCCTCACCGGAGGCAGCGACGGCATCGGCCTGGTCCTCGCCCGCCGGCTGGCCGCGGCCGGGGCCGACCTGGTCCTCCCGGTCCGCGACCGCGGCAAGGGCGAGGCGGCGGCCACCGGGATCCGGGCACGCGTCCCCCGGGCGACCGTCACCCTCCACGAGCTCGACCTGGCCTCGCTCGGGTCGGTCGCCGCCTTCGCCGCCGCCCTGCTCACCGAGGGCCGGCCGATCGACGTCCTGGTGAACAACGCCGGCGTCATGACGCCGCCGGAGCGGCGGACGACGGCGGACGGGTACGAGCTGCAGCTCGGGACCAACCACCTCGGCCACGCCGCTCTCGTGGCGCACCTGATGCCGCTGCTGCGCGCCGGCCGGGCGCGCGTGACCTCGCAGGTGAGCGTGGCCGCGAACCGCAACGCGATCAACTGGGACGACCTGCAGTGGGAGCGCTCCTACGACGCGTTCGGCGCCTACAGCCAGTCGAAGATCGCCGTCGGACTGTTCGGCCTCGAGCTCGACCGGCGCAGCAGGGTCCACGGCTGGGGCATCACGAGCACCCTCTCGCACCCCGGCGTGGCCCCGACGAACCTGCTCGCGGCCCGGCCCGAGATCGGCCGGCCCGGGGAGTCGCGCGAGATCCGCCTGATCCGACGGCTGTCGGCGCTGGGCGTCGCGGGGACGCCCGAGACCGCCGCGCTGCCCGCCCTGCTCGCCGCGACGTCGCCGGACGCCGGCGGCCGGTTCTACGGCCCGCGCCGGTTCGGTCACATCAGCGGCCCGCCGGCCGAGCAGCGGCCCTACCGGCGGCTGCGCAGCCCCGAGGACGCCCAGCGCGTCTGGCGGCTGTCGGAGGAGCTGACGGGCGTGCCGTTCCCTGACGACGGCGGGACCGGCGCGGCCGCGGTCGGCCTGGCCGCGGACGGCCCCCGGTCGGCCTGACGTCGTCCCACGGACACCTCGGGCCGCCGTGCACGGGTGTGCACGGCGGCCCGAGGAGACGTGGCTGCCCAGGTCAGCGCGAGGGCGCCCCGTGACAGGCCTTGTACTTCTTGCCCGAGCCGCAGGGGCACGGGGCGTTGCGCGAGGGCTCCTTGGTCCCGGTGACCGTCGCGGTCTTCGCCGCCTTCGCCGGGCCGCTCTCCTTCGGGGAGGCGTCCAGCGAGGGCGCCGAGTAGCTCAGCTGCTCCGCCGGCCGGTGCGGCTCGTCGAGGCCCTTGACCGCCAGCTGCGGCCCGGTGCCCGACGGGGTCGGCGTCTCCAGCTCCGCGGCCGGCGCCGCGTGACGCGGGCCGGTCTTGCGGGCCGTCGGCCGCCCGGCCGGGGCGCCGGTCGAGGGCCGGGCTCCGGGACCGCCCGCGGGCTTGACCGTCGACACCGGCGCGGGACCGTCGCCGTCGGCGGAGACGGCGGGAGCGGGAGCCGGGGCGGCAGGAGCGTCGGCGGCCGGAGCGGCAGCGGCGGCCTGGCGGGCAGCGGCCTCCTGCGCCCGCTGCCGGGCGAGCACCCGCGCGGTGCCCTCCTGCGCGGCGGCCAGCGCCTTGGCCTCGGCCTCGGCCTGCTGGGCCCGCGCCTCGGCCTCCTGCTGCTCCTTGGTCTTGACCTCCAGGTTGAACAGGAAGCCGACCGACTCCTCCTTGATGCCGTCGAGCATCGCGTTGAACATGTCGTAGCCCTCGCGCTGGTACTCCACGACCGGGTCGCGGTTGGCCATCGCGCGCAGGTGGATGCCGGCCCGCAGGTAGTCCATCTCGTAGAGGTGCTCGCGCCACTTGCGGTCGAGCACGCTGAGCAGCACCCGCCGCTCGAGTTCGCGCATGACCTCCGAGCCCAGCGCCGTCTCCCGCTCGTCGTAGGCGCGGTGCACGTCGTCGAGGAGCTCCTGCTTGAGCACCTCCGCGGTCAGCGCGGCCTGCTCGCCGTCGGCCACCCGGTCGAGCAGCTCGGTGCGGTCCAGGCCCACCGGGTAGAGCGCCTTGAGGCCGTTCCACAGCACCTCGAGGTCCCAGTCCTCGGCGTAGCCGGTCTCGGTGGCGCCGTCGACGTAGGCGGCGACGACGTCGTCGAGCATGTGCTGCACCTGCTCGTGCAGGTCCTCCCCGTCGAGGACCTTGCGGCGCTCGTCGTAGATGACCGTGCGCTGCCGGTTGAGGACCTCGTCGTACTTGAGGACGTCCTTGCGGACCTCGAAGTTCTGCTGCTCGACCTGCGTCTGCGCCGAGCGGATGGCCCGGGAGACCATCTTCGACTCGATCGGCTGGTCGTCGGGGACGCGCAGCGTGGTCATCATCGACTCGAGCATCGGGCCGTTGAACCGGCGCATCAGGTCGTCGCCGAGGGAGAGGTAGAACCGCGACTCCCCCGGGTCGCCCTGCCGGCCGGAGCGGCCGCGCAGCTGGTTGTCGATCCGGCGGCTCTCGTGCCGCTCGGTGCCGAGCACGTAGAGCCCGCCGGCCTCGGCGACCTGCTCGTGTTCGGCCTTGACCTGGTCCTTGGCCGCGGCGAGCGCCTCGTCCCAGGCGGCCTCGTACTCCTCCGGCGTCTCCGACGGCGACAGGCCGCGGGCGCGCAGCTCCTCGTCGGCGATGAACTCCGGGTTGCCGCCGAGCTGGATGTCGGTGCCGCGGCCGGCCATGTTGGTGGCCACGGTGACCGCGCCGAGCCGGCCGGCCTGGGCGACGATCGACGCCTCCCGCGCGTGGTTCTTCGCGTTGAGCACCTCGTGCGGGATGCCGCGGCGCAGCAGCAGCTTGGACAGCAGCTCGGACTTCTCGACGCTCGCGGTGCCCACGAGGATCGGCTGGCCGGCCTCGTGCCGCTCGGCGATGTCGTCGATGACCGAGTCGAACTTGGCCTTCTCCGTCTTGTAGATGACGTCGGAGCGGTCCTCGCGGACCATCGGCCGGTTGGTCGGGATCGGGACGACGCCCAGCTTGTAGGTCTGGGAGAGCTCGGCCGCCTCGGTCTGGGCGGTACCGGTCATCCCGGAGAGCTTCTCGTAGAGCCGGAAGTAGTTCTGCAGGGTGATCGTGGCGAGCGTCTGGTTCTCGTCCTTGATCTGCACTTTCTCCTTGGCCTCGATGGCCTGGTGCATGCCCTCGTTGTAGCGGCGGCCGGCCAGCACGCGGCCGGTGAACTCGTCGACGATGAGCACCTCGCCGTTGCTGACGATGTACTGCTGGTCGCGGTGGAAGAGCTCCTTGGCCTTCAGCGCGTTGTTGAGGTAGCCGATCAGCGGGGTGTTGACCGCCTCGTAGAGGTTGTCGATGCCGAGCTGGTCCTCGACGAACTCCACGCCCTCCTCGGTGACGGCGACCGTGCGCTTGGCCTCCTCCACCTCGTAGTGGGTGTCGCGCTTCATCAGCGGCACGATCCGGGCGAACTCGACGTACCACTTGCCCGCCGACTCGGCCGGGCCGCTGATGATCAGCGGGGTGCGGGCCTCGTCGATGAGGATCGAGTCGACCTCGTCGACGATCGCGTAGTGGTGGCCTCGCTGCACGAGGTCGGCCTTGCTCCAGGCCATGTTGTCGCGCAGGTAGTCGAAGCCGAACTCGTTGTTCGTGCCGTAGGTGATGTCGGCGGCGTACTGCTCGCGGCGGTGCGCGGGCTTCTCGCCGGAGAGGATCGTGCCGACCGACAGGCCGAGGAAGCGGTGCACCCGGCCCATCCACTCGGCGTCGCGCTTGGCCAGGTAGTCGTTGACGGTGACCACGTGCACGCCCTCGCCGCTCAGGGCGTTGAGGTAGGCCGGCAGCACGCCGGTCAGGGTCTTGCCCTCACCGGTGCGCATCTCGGCGATGTTGCCCAGGTGCAGCGCGGCACCGCCCATGAGCTGCACCCGGAAGTGCCGCTGGCCGAGCGTGCGGGTGGCCGCCTCGCGGACGACGGCGAAGGCCTCCGGCAGGAGCGCGTCGAGCGACTCGCCGTCGGAGTACCGCTCGCGGAACTCGTCGGTCTTCGCCCGGAGCTCGGCGTCGGTGAGGGGGGAGACGTCGTCCTCGAGGGACTCGATCGCGTCGGCGATCCGGTCCAGTCGTCGGAGGATCTTTCCCTCACCGGCCCGGAGGATTCTGGAGAACACCACGACACCAGCGTAGGCGGCGTGTCCCCCACCCCGGGGACGCCGCACGCGGCCGCGGCGGGCCGGACCGGGCTCAGCGGACGACGAGCCGCCGTTCCCGCGGGTCGACCACGACCTCGCGCGCGCCCTGCCGCATGCCGTCGAGCACCGCGCCCACCACCTCGTCGAGGTCGTGTCCGGCGGGCAGCCGCGGCGGGGTGCCGGCGAGCGCGCGGTCGACCAGGCCGGTGTCGACGTGCGGCGGCCGGACGTCGAGCACCGTCACCGACCGCCCGCGCAGCTCGCGGCGCAGCACCGAGGCCCACGCCGACAGCGCCGCCTTGCTCGCCGAGTACTCGGCCATGCCCAGCGTCGGGGCGTCGGCCACGACCGCCGACAGCAGCACGACCGCGCCGCCGTCGGCCAGGTGCGGCAGCGCGGCGCGGACCAGGCTCATCGGCGCCAGCGTGTTGACGGCGAACAGCTCCTCGGTGACCGCGTCGTCGGCGTCGGCCGCCGGGCCGAAGGCCACCACGCCCCACGCGACGACGACGGCGTCGAGCCCGCCCAGCGCCGCGGCGGCGGCGTCGACCGCGGCCCCGACGGAGTCGACGTCGACCGCGTCCGCCGCCAGCGCGGGTGCGCCGCCGAGCTCGCCGGCCAGCGCATGCAGCCGGGCGTCGTCGCGGCCGGACAGCGCCACCCGCGCCCCTGCCCCGGTGAGCGCGCGGGCCAATGCCCCGCCCAGCACGCCCGTCGCGCCCGCGACCAGCACCCGCGCCCCCGCCAGCTCCACGCGGGGCCGGTGCCCGCCGCGGGAGCGACCTAACCTCCTCCACGTGGCCCACGATCCGCACGACCTCGCGCCGGAACTGCTCGTCTTCCTCACGGAGCGGCACCTGGCTACGCTGACCACCCTGCGCGCCGACGGCTCGCCGCACGTGGTCCCCGTCGGCGTCACCTACGACGAGGAGACGGCCACCGCCCGCGTCATCACCTCCGGGGGCTCGGCCAAGGCCCGCCACGTCCGCGCCGGGCAGAGCCGGGTCGCGGTCTGCCAGGTCGACGGCCGCCGCTGGCTGACCCTGGAGGGGACGGCGGTGGTGCGCGACGACGCCGCGTCGGTGGCCGACGCCGAGGCGCGCTACGCGCGGCGCTACCGCACGCCGCGGGAGAACCCGGCGCGGGTGGTCGTGGAGATCTCGGTCGACCGGGTGCTCGGAAACCCGTGACGAAGGACCCCGTCCTCCCCGACCTCCGCAGGCTCAGGCCGGGACCCGGGACGGGGCCGAGACACGCCACCGGACCATGGCCGACCATCTCCCCGTGGAGTTCTCCGGCACCGACCTGACCACCGAGACGGTCCGCACGGCCCACCTGGTCCTGCGGCCGTTCACCGACGACGACGTCGAGGCCGTGCACCGGGCCACCCAGGACCCCGAGGCGCAGCGCTGGATCACCGGCGCGCCCGTGCCCTACACGCTCGCCGACGCCCGCGCCTTCGTCGACACCGTCGTCCGGCAGCGCGCCGAGGGCACCGGCCTGTCGGTGGTGGCCGACGCCGGCGGCGGGCTCGTCGGCACCGGCGGGCTGCTCCTGGGCGGGCGGCACCTCGGCCCCGAGATCGGCTACTCGGTGGCGCCGTGGGCCCGGCGCCGCGGCTACGCCACCGAGATCGCCGACGGCCTCGCGCGCTGGGCGTTCGCGCACGGGGCGCCGCGGGTGCACCTGGTGGTGGACGTGGACAACGCCGCCTCGCAGGAGGTCGCCGCCCGGGCCGGGTTCACCCGCGAGGGCGTCGCCCGCTCGGCGCTGCCCCGGCGGGACGGCACCCGCGGCGACGCCGTCCTCTTCGGCCGGCTCCCCACCGACTGAGGGACCCCCGGACGCGACGGAGGGGCCGCGCCGGTGCGGCACGGCCCCTCCCCCGGTGCGGGTCAGCGCGGGACGGCGGCGGGCTCGGCCGGCACCTCGCTGTGCGCGTGCGCCGTCCCCAGCGGCGGCTCCACCAACCGGATGAGGCCGTAGTCGAAGGCGTGCCGCCGGTAGACGACGGTCGGCTTGCCGGTGTCGGCGCACTGGAAGAGGAAGAAGTCGTGCCCCACGAGTTCCATCTCGTGCAGGGCCTGGTCGACGGTCATGGGCACGGCCGGGTGGTGCTTCTCCCGCACCACGCGGCCGGGCAGGTGCTCGTCGAGGTCAGTGAACGGTGGCTCCCCGGCGAACTGCTGCTCGACGTCGGGGATGCCCAGCGCCGGGGTCTCCAGCGGCGCGGCGGGTGAGCCGGACACCCGGACGGTGGCTGGGGTCCGGCGGCCGTGGTGCACGCGGCGGCGGTCGTTGGCCCGCCGCAGCCGGTTGTCGAGCTTGCCGCAGGCCAGGTCGAGCGCGGCGTGGAAGTCGGGCGCGCTGGCCTCGGCTCGGACCACGGGGCCCTTGCCGCGGAGGGTGATCTCCACGCGCTGGCAGTTGGCGGACTGTCGGGGGTTCTTCTCGTGGAACAACTCGACGTCGATGCGGGACAACTTGCCGTCGAACCGTTCGAGCTGGCCGACCTTGTCCTCGACGTGCTGCCGGTAGTGGTCCGGCACTTCGACGTTCCTGCCACGGACAACGATCTCCATAGGACCTCCCGGTCGTCTGGTGTGACCAATGGCACGCTAGTCGCTGTCACGTGGACCGGACAGTCGATCGAGACGGCGCCTCGGAGGCACCCGGACGGGGTGTCGCCGCGACCACCGCGGCCACCACCGGCACGTCGTCGTCCCGGCGTCCCGCCCGGAGGGCGGCGGCCGCCTCGGTGAGCGTCGCGCCGCTGGTCACGACGTCGTCGACGACCACGAGCAGCGCTCCGGCGGGCAGCGTCCCCGGGCGGACGGCGAAGGTGCCGGCGAGGTTGGCCCGCCGCTGCGCCACCGACAGCCCCGCCGAGTCGCGCACGCGCCCGGCGCGGGTCAGCAGCCGCGCGCAGCCCGCGTCGACGCCGGCCGCGCGCAGGTCGGCGACGGCAGCCGTGGCCAGCTCCCGCACGCAGTCGCGCCCCCGCGCCCGCAGCGCCGCCCGCGACGGCGGCACCGGGACGAGCAGCACCGGCCGCCCGGGCAGCAGCACGGCGTGCACCCCGGCAGCCAGGGCCAGGGCCGCCCCGAGCGGGCCGGCGAGTTCCGCGCGGCCGTGCTCCTTGAAGGCGGCCACCGCCGGCCGCACCGGCCCGGCGTAGGCGCCGGCGGCCACGGTGGGCGGCATCCCCGGCGGCGGCCGGCGCGGCGTCGCCTCGCGCGGGGCAGCGAGCGCGGCCGTGCAGCGCCGGCACAGCGCCGGTCCGGGGACGCCGCACCCGGCGCAGGTGCGCGGGAGGACGAGGTCGGCCAGCGCCGCGCCCAGTCCGCCCACCGCCCCAGCCTGCGGCCGGCCCGCCGCCTCCGTCCGGCCGCGGCCGGATCTGTGGAGAGCCGGTCACCTTCCTGCTCGGTCGGCCCCTCCGCAGGGGCCCGCCGCGAGCCTGCGAGTGGCGGGGGCGGAGGGGTCCTTCCCTACGCGGGATAGAAGGGCTCGGTGCCGGGCACCGGCGCCTGGCCGCGGATGAGCGTCACCCACGTGCCGCCGGCCAGCTCCCACACCGTCCCGCCGGCGCTGACCAGCGCCCGCTGTCCGGGCGCGGCGGCCAGCGAGGTCGGTGGGCTGGGCAGGCCGGAGGTGGGCACCGTGGACAGCCCCCACCCGTCGACACCGACGACGTAGGGCACCACGCCGTCCTCGCCGCCGTCGGCCAGCACCACGAGGCTGCCGGCCGTGCGCCAGCCGACGTCCACGACCGAGGCCAGCGCCGGCGCCACCTCCCGCAGGTCGCGCAGCGCCACCGGTCCCTCGTCGGAGCGGACCACCGTGCCCACGAGCAGCACCGCGTCGTCCCCCCGGGTGACCACCACCGCCGCGCGGACTCCGTCGGGCGAGAGCTGCAGCGCCGTCGTCCGGCCCTGACCGGCCAGCGTCGGGGCGTTGACCGGCTGCGGAGAGCCGGAGGCGGGCACCCGGACGACAGTGCCCTCGTCGCGGACCACCCAGAACTCCGGGCGGGTCGCCGCGACCGTCGGGACCGAGAGCCGGCTCGCCGTCACCACCGGGGCGAGGTCGCCGCCGTAGGGGCCGAGCAGCAGCGACGCGGTGCCCCCGGCGACCGAGACGCCCGCCATCGTCGTCAGCGCGCTGGTCCGCGGGTCCGCCGAGACCGCCGCGCTGGTCAGCCCGTAGGCGCCGGAGCCCGCGGGCCCCGGCGCCGGCTGCCCGTCGACGGTCATGAGCCGGCCGCCGTCGAGGTAGTGGCCGGCGGCGTCGGCGGGGACGGAGTCGGGGCTGAAGGACGCCCAGTCGTCGGTGCGCTGAGCGGTGGGGACGCCGTCGATGGTCACCGGCTCGCCGTTGGTGCGGACCTCCACCGAGTTGGTGCCCTCGACCTGGTCGAGGGTGAACACCAGCTGCGCTGACAGCTGCCCGAGCTGCTGCGGGGAGAGGTCGTCGAGGCCGGCGAGGTCGACGACGGCCGTGGACCCGGAGACGGTGACCGCCCGGGTGAGCGTGACGCCGCCGAGGGCGTTGCCGACGCCGGCGGCCAGGGCCGGCGAGGGGCCCTCGACCAGCCGCTGCACCAGCGTCGTCGGCTGAGCCTCCCCGGAGATGAGGTAGCGCGGGTCGGGCACCACGCGCGTCGCCGTCGGGTCGACGAAGTAGACGGCGAGGTCGTCGTAGAGGCGCTCGAAGTCGGGCACGAGCATGACCAGCCCGTCGGGCGGGTTGACGATCCGCCACTCACCGTCGACCTCGGCGAGCGTGAACTCGTGGGTGAACACCGTGTCGCTGGCGGCGGTGAACACGCCGCGCGGGTCCACGGTGCCGACCTGGTCGCCGGTCATGACCACCGTGCCGGAGCTGGTGGTCACCGTGGCGTAGTCCGGGCCGACGAGGGTGATGCCGGCCTCGTCGCTCCAGGTCACGCCCGCCTCGGGGGTCAGGTGCTCGACGGCGACGGGGTGGCCGTTGACCGAGCTGGCAGCGGCGTCGACGAACCCGCGGACGATCTCCTCCGGCGTCGCGCCGGCGCGCGGGCCGAGCGGCTCGATCCCGACGTCCCCGGTGGGCCGGGCCTCGGCGTCGGTGATCGCCTGCGGCGCCGAGCCGGTGGGCACCGTCGAGCAGGCGGCCACCAGGGCCAGCAGGAGCGCGGCCAGCGCCGCGGGCAGCCGCCTCACGGGCGCACCCCGGGACGGCGCACGATCGTCGGCCGCAGCGGCAGCGGCGAGCTGGTGAGGTCGGTGCCGGCCACGAGGGGGACGGTGAGCCGGAACTGCGCGCCGAGCCCGGGCTGGCCCCACACCTGCAGCCAGCCGCCGTGCAGCCGCGCGTCCTCCAGGCTGATCGACAGGCCCAGGCCGCTGCCGCCGACGGTGCGCACCCGCGACGGGTCGGCCCGCCAGAACCGGTCGAAGACGTGCTGCGCCTCGGCGGAGGACAGCCCGACGCCGTGGTCGCGGACGGTGACCGCGGCCGCCGTCCGGTTGGCGGCCAGGGTGACCTCGATCGGCCGGCCGCTGCCGTGCTCGACGGCGTTGCCGACCAGGTTGCGCAGGATCCGCTCGACCCGCCGCGCGTCGACCTCGGCGATCACCGGGTCGGCCGGGCCGGTCACCCGCAGCTCGCAGCCGTGCCGCTCGGCCAGGGAACCCATCCCGTCGACCACGCGCCCGACCAGCGAGCCGAGGTCGGTGGGCGCCCAGTCGAGGACGGCGGCGCCGGCGTCGTAGCGGCTGATCTCGAGCAGGTCCGACAGCAGCCGCTCGAAGCGGTCGAGCTCCTCGTGCAGCAGCTCGGCCGAGCGGGCCACGTGCGGCGGGAAGTCCCCGCGCGACTCGTGCAGGACGTCGGCGGCCATCTGCACCGTCGTCAGCGGGGTGCGCAGCTCGTGGCTGACGTCGGAGGTGAACCGTTGCTGCAGCTGGGACAGCCCCTCGAGCTGGGTGATCTGCCGCTGCAGGCTGTCGGCCATCGCGTTGAAGCTGGTGGCCAGCCGGGCCAGGTCGTCCTCGCCGCGGACGGCCATCCGTTCCTCGAGCTGCCCCTCGGCCAGCCGCTGGGCGGTGCCCGCCGCGCGGCGCACCGGGTCGACGACCAGCCGGGTGACGAGCACGCCGATCCCGGCGACGAAGAGGGTGAGCGCGATGCCGCTGATCGCCACGGTGCTGCGGATCAGCGAGAGCGTCTCCTCCTCCTGGTCGAGGGGGAAGGCGTAGTACAGCTCGATCTCCTCCGGCGAGGAGACGTCGCCGGGGACGGGGACGCCGACCAGCAGCGTGGGCCGCGGCTCGCCGGCGTCGTCGGGCACCAGGGCGTACTGCGTGTACTGCCCGCCGCCCTGCACGCCGGCACGCAGCTCGGGCGGCAGCGCCGGGTAGACCCCCTGCCGGCTGATGGCGGGCGGCCGCTCGGTGTTGCCCGTCCGGTAGACCATGACGACGTCGAAGTCGCCGGCCGATCCGCCGCGGGTGAGCAGCCCGTTGACCGTGCGGCCCAGGGTGGCGCGCACACTGGCGGCGTCGCCCGCGGCGATGCCCACGACCTCCGAGCGGGCGTAGACGACGCCGGCCTGCGCCTGGTCGATCGCCGCCTGCTCCTTGACCGACAGCAGCTGCGTGCGGATCTGGCTGAACAGCACCAGGCTGACGATGACGACGACCGTGCCGGCCACCACCATCGTGATGGCGCCGATGCGCACGTGCAGCGACTTGCGCCAGGCCGAGATCCCCCGGCCGACCAGCCTGCGGGTGCGGATCCGCGCCCGGACCGCGCGCCGGCGCAGGCCGCGCCGCACGGTGCGCAGGTCCCGCGGGCGCGGCCGGGGGCGGGCCGGGACGGGCGCGGTGCCCGTCCCACCCGCCGCGGCGGCCGGCGGCGCCGGGTGGGTGGTGCTCACCCGCGCCCTCCGCCGGTCACGGCGGGCCGGCCTTGTAGCCGACCCCGCGGACGGTCAGCACGATCTCGGGCTTCTCCGGGTCGCGCTCGATCTTGGCGCGCAGCCGCTGCACGTGGACGTTGACCAGCCGGGTGTCGGCGGCGTGCCGGTAGCCCCACACCTGCTCAAGCAGCAGTTCGCGGGTGAACACCTGCCGCGGCTTGCGGGCCAGGGCGACCAGCAGGTCGAACTCCAGCGGAGTCAGCGGGATGGGCGTGCCGTCGCGGGTGACCTGGTGGGCGGGGACGTCGATCTGCACGTCGCCGATGGCCAGCGTCTCGGCCTGCCCGGTCTCGCCGCGGCGCAGCTGGGCGCGCACCCGGGCGACGAGCTCGACGGGCTTGAACGGCTTGGTGACGTAGTCGTCGGCGCCGGCCTCGAGCCCCTGGACGACGTCGATGGTGTCGCCCTTGGCGGTGAGCATGACGATCGGGACGGCCGACTGGTTGCGGATGTCCTGGCAGATCTGCAGGCCGTTGCGGCCGGGCAGCATGAGGTCGAGCAGCACGATGTCGGGGCGGGTCTGCTGGAAGACCGACACCGCCCGGTTGCCGTCGGAGACGAAGGCCGGGTCGTAGCCCTCCCGCCGCAGCACGATGCCGAGCATCTCGGCGAGGGCGGCGTCGTCGTCGACGACCAGGACACGGCCGCGACTGGGCCCGTTGTTCGCTGCGGTCGGAGGCACGTGACCATTCTGCGACGTCACGGCCGGATAACGGTGGCGCCGGACCGGTGGATCCGGTCCGGCGCCATCAGAACGTGCTGGAACAGGCCTCCTCGCAGGGGCCCACCGCGAGCGGAGCGAGCGGTGGGGGGCGAGGAGGTCCTTCTAGTACCGGTAGTGCTCGCTCTTGTACGGACCCTCGACCGGCACGCCGATGTAGTCGGCCTGCACCTTGCTGAGGGTCGTGAGCTTCACGCCGAGCGCGTCGAGGTGCAGCCGGGCCACGTGCTCGTCGAGCTTCTTGGGCAGCACGGTGACCGAGGGCGTCTGACCCTCGTAGGCCGCGCGGTTGCTCCACAGCTCGATCTGGGCGAGCACCTGGTTGGAGAACGAGGCGCTCATGACGAAGCTCGGGTGCCCGGTGGCGTTGCCCAGGTTCAGCAGCCGGCCCTCGGAGAGCAGGATGATCGTGTGGCCGTCGGCGAAGCGCCACTCGTCGACCTGCGGCTTGATCGTCGTCCGCGTGATGCCGGGCGTGCGGGCCAGGCCGGCCACGTCGATCTCGTTGTCGAAGTGGCCGATGTTGCCGACGATGGCCTGGTGCTTGGTCTGCCCGAGCTGCTCGGCGGAGATGATGTCGCGGTTGCCGGTGGCGGTGATGATGATGTCGGCCTTGCCGATGACCTCGTCGAGCGTGGTCACCTCGTAGCCGTGCATCGCCGCCTGCAGGGCGTTGATGGGGTCGATCTCGGTGACGATGACCCGGGCGCCCTGGCCGCGCAGCGACTCCGCGCAGCCCTTGCCGACGTCGCCGTAGCCGCAGACGACGGCGACCTTGCCGCCGATCATCACGTCGGTGGCGCGGTTGATGCCGTCGATGAGCGAGTGGCGGCAGCCGTAGAGGTTGTCGAACTTGCTCTTGGTCACCGAGTCGTTGACGTTGATCGCCGGGAACAGCAGCCGGCCGTCGCGGGCGAGCTCGTAGAGGCGCATGACGCCGGTGGTCGTCTCCTCGGTGACGCCCTTGATGCCCTGGCCGATGCGGGTCCAGTAGCCGGCGTCGGCGGCCAGCGAGCCGCGCAGGACGTCGAGGATGACGCCGTACTCCTCGGAGTCGGCCTCGGTGGTGTCCGGGACGGCGCCGTCGGCCTCGAACCGGGTGCCCAGGTGCACGAGCAGGGTGGCGTCGCCGCCGTCGTCGAGCAGCATGTTCGGGCCGACGACGTCGCCGTTCTCGTCGCGGAACTCGAACAGGCGCTGGGTGCACCACCAGTAGTCCTCGAGGGACTCGCCCTTCCAGGCGAAGACCGGGACGCCGGCGGGCTCCTCGGCGGTGCCCTCGGGGCCGACGACGATCGCCGCGGCGGCGTGGTCCTGGGTGGAGAAGATGTTGCAGGAGACCCAGCGGACGTCGGCGCCGAGCGCGACGAGGGTCTCGATGAGGACGGCGGTCTGCACGGTCATGTGCAGCGAGCCGGCGATGCGGGCGCCGGCCAGCGGCTGCTCGTCGCCGTACTCCTCGCGCAGCGCCATCAGGCCGGGCATCTCGTGCTCGGCGAGCTGGATCTCCTTGCGGCCGAAGGGCGCCAGCGCGAGGTCGGCGACCTTGAAGTCGGCCTCGCCGTTCGGGGTGGTCAGGGGACGGGTGCCGGTAGAGGCGGTCATGTCGCTCCAGGGTCGATGCCCCAGCCGCGGGCGGCGAGGGGCTCGGGGTCTCTGAGATGAGCGAGCATGCCGAGGCTTCGGCGGGGCTCGTGCCGTCGTCCAGGATAGCCGGACGGTCCACCCCGGGGGTCCGGCCCGGCGGCCGGCCGGGGATCAGCCCTCGCAGCCCACGCCGTCGCCGTCGCCGTCCAGTGCCGGGTTCCAGCCGGGGTCGCCCTCCCGGACCGGGGCGGCGTCCGCGGCGCGCGCCGCCGCGCAGTCCGGGAACGGCGTCGCCGGAGCGGGCGGAACCGAGGCGGGCAGCTGCGGGGCCTCCAGCGGGTCCCGTGAGGGCAGCGGCTGGTCCGGGCAGGTGCCCAGGACACCGGCGACGGCGTCGTGCTCGGCGCGGGTCATCCACAGCCCGTAGGCCACCTTGACCGCGACCTGACGGGCCACGTAGGCGCAGCGGTAGGACCGCGTCGGGGGCAGCCAGGTGGCGGCGTCGGAGTCGCCCTTGGACTGGTTGAGCGGCCCGTCGACGGCGAGCAGGTTGAGCGGGTCGTTGGCGAACTCGGTGCGGCGGGCGTCGTCCCACTGCTGCGCGCCCTTCTGCCACGCGTCGGACAGGGCGACGACGTGGTCGATCTGCACCGCCTCGCTGGTCCCCTCGCCGCGGCGGAAGGCGACGGTGCGGCCGGAGTAGGGGTCGGCGAGGGTGCCGCTGGCGACGACGCAGTCGCGGGTGCCCGGCTCGAACACCTCGCCGGTGAGGTCGCGCGCGAGGACGTCGTTGCGGGTGTCGCAGCCGTTGCGGTCGGTGTCGACCCACCCGTCGCCGAACTCCTCGCGGGAGTAGCCGGTCTGCGGCGCGCGGCCGCGGACCGGCACGGAGTCCAGCGCCTCCAGCGCGCTGCCGGCCGGCGGGACGGCGGGGGCGTCCCCGAGCAGCTCGGCGCACCCGGCGGTCAGCGCGGCCGCCACCGCCAGGGCCAGCGCGGCGCGCAGCGGGGCCGGGCGGAGGAGCACGACCGACGCTACGTCCGCCGTCGCGCCCTCCTCCGCCGCGACACGCGGCCCGGGGTCAGCGCAGGTTCGTGGTGGCCCGGTAGAGCACCGCGGGGCCGCGGGCGCTGACCGGGGCCCCGGCCGGCACGAAGGCCGACTGGCCCCTGCGCAGCCGGACCTCCCCCTCGGCGGACTCGAGGACCGCCTCGCCCTCGGTGCACAGCAGGACCTGCGGGCCGCGCGTGCCGAGGGAGCCGGCCAGCTCGTCGAGCTGGCAGCGGGTGAGGTCGAAGTCGTCGACCGGCACCGGGTAGCGCAGTCCGCCGGGACCGAGCACCGGGTGCAGCACCGGGACCTTGCCGTCGGAGAAGTCCAGCACCTCGATGAGCGCGGCGAGGTCGACGTGCTTCCTGGTCAGCCCGCCGCGCAGCACGTTGTCCGAGCTGGCCATGACCTCGACGCCGGCACCGGACAGGTAGGCGTGCAGGTTCCCGGCCGGCAGGAACACCGCCTCGCCGGGGGCCAGCTTGAGGTGGTTGCACATCAACGAGATGACGACGCCGGGGTCGCCCGGGTAGGCCTCGGCCAGCGTCGTCGCCCAGCGGTAGGTGTTGATGAACTCCGGGTCGTGCGCGGCGACGAAGGACGCCGCCTTCTGCGCGACGACCTCGACCAGGTGCGTGCGCCGCTTGCCCGACAGCGCCAGCAGCTGCGGGATGGCCGCCTGCAGGCCGCCGCGGGCCAGCGCGGCGATGGTCGGCTTGAGCTCGGGCAGCTGCAGCTTGGCCAGGCAGTGCAGCGACTCCTCCACCGGCCGGAACCCGCACAGCGCCTCGAAGGTGGTCAGCGCCAGCAGCAGCTCCGGCTTGTGCCACGGGTCCTTGAACGTCCGCGTGGGGTCGTCCCTGGGGACGCCGGCGGCCTCCTCGGCGGCGAACCCGGCCCGGGCCTGCGCCATGGTGGGGTGCGCTTGCAGCGACAGCGGCGCGTCGGCGGCCAGCACCTTCATGAGGAAGGGCAGCCGCGCGCCGAAGGTCTCGACCACGTCCGGCCCGAGCAGCTCGGCAGGCCGCTCGGCGATCGCCTTGTCCAGCGCGAGTCCGGTGGACAGGACGCTGGGCTCGTCGGGGTGGCCGCCCATCCACAGCTCGGCGTAGGGCCGGTCGGCCGGGACCGGTTCACCCAGCAGGTCGGGGATGACCGTCCGGGAGCCCCAGGGGTAGTGCCGGACGGCGTTGCTCATCTGCCACATCGCCCCCGAGGCTACCGGCGCGGACCCGGCCGCCCGAGCAGCTCGTCACCCGGCCGGGGTGGCAGGCACCGGCGTCAGTGGCCGCCGGCGGCCGACTCGTGGGCCTCCGCCCCGCCCTTGCGGCGGTGCACCGTGAGGTTGAGCACGAGCACGACGAGCGCGCCGACGGCGAGGCCCACGAGCGCGCTGGCGAACGTGTTGACCAGCCAGCCCACGACCCCGCCCAGGGCACCGGTGGCCTCGTGGGCCGCCTCCTCCAGGTGGTGCACCAGGCCGTAGACGGCGTGCAGCCCGAGCTCGTCGCTGCCCACCAGCAGGATGTGGCCGCCGACCCACAGCATCGCGGCGGTGCCGATCACGGTGAGGGCGGTGAGGAGCCTCGGCATGCCCTTGACCAGCCCGCGGCCGAGCCCGGCGATGCCCTTCTTGTCCGACCGCGACAGGCGCACCCCGGCGTCGTCCATCTTCACGATGAGGGCGACGACGCCGTAGACGAGGACGGTGATGAGCACGCCGACGACGGCGAGGATCGCCAGCCGGGACCAGAAGCTCTCGCTCGCCACCTCGTTGAGCGAGATGACCATGATCTCGGCCGACAGGATGAGGTCGGTGCGCACGGCTCCGCGCACGAGGGCGTCCTCGTCCGGGGGCTGCCCCTCCGCGTCCCCGTGCGCGGCGGAGTGGCCGGTGAGCCGGTGCCACACCTTCTCCGCGCCCTCGTAGCAGAGGTAGGCGCCGCCGAGCATGAGGATCGGCGTGAGCAGCCAGGGCAGGAACTCGCTGAGCAGCAGGATCACCGGGAGGATGACCAGCAGCTTGTTGCGCAGCGACCCGACGGCGATGCGGCGGATGATCGGGATCTCGCGCTCGGCGCTGAGGCCCTGCACGTACTGCGGGGTGACGGCGGTGTCGTCCACGACCACGCCGGCGGCCTTGATGCTCGCCTTGCCCGCGGCCGCCCCGACGTCGTCGATGGAGGCGGCGGCGGCGCGGGCGATGAGCGCCACGTCGTCGAAGAGGGCTACGAGTCCACCGGCCACGGGAGGTCCTTCCGGTCGGTCAGCAGTCGTCGAGCGCCCGGTCGGGCCGGGCGCGTCCGGGAGCGGTACCCCGGGCCGGCGGATCGGACACCGGTCGCCGGGTCACCGCCGCAGTGCCCGTTCCTGGTCGAGGGCCAGCGCCAGGTAGACGGCGCTGAAGTCGGCCACCGCCAGCTGCCGCGCGAGGCGGGGCAGCCGGCCGTACCGGTCGGGGTCGCCGTGCTCGGCCAGCCCGCTGACCGGCACGTTGCCGGCCACCGCGGTGCGCAGCACCTCGGCCATCGCCTCCTGTGCCGAGCGGGGCTCGCGCTCGCCGGCGCCGTCGTGGTGGGCGGCGTCGGTGTCGCGGATGGTGAGCAGCCGCAGCCGGCGGCCCTCGTCCTCGGCGCGGTCGCGGAAGAAGTCGTCGGCGTCGCGCGGCGCAAGCGGGCCACCGAGGACGGCGCAGGCGGCCACCCGCTGGTCGGGCAGCCGGAAGCCGCTGGTGGGCAGGCCGGCGAGGGTGGCGAGCTGGTCGGCGAAGCGGGCCGCCGCCGTGTCGGCCAGCGGTCCCTCGGCGGCGATGACCGGGAAGGCGTCGAGCAGCTCGAGCGCCAGCGTCTTGGCCGGGTTGGTGAACGACTCGCGGGCCGGCCCGCACTCCTCGGCGACCTCGTCGAGGGCTGTGGCGACCGCCTCGAGGTCGGCGGCCTCGGGACGCAGCAGGCCGAGGTCGGTGGCCAGCCGCAGCAGCGGGGTGAGCAGCGACCACAGCGTGGTGTGCCGCACCCGCGAGCGCGGCAGCGGGACGTAGGGCATCCGCGCGGTGGAGCAGGCCGCCCGCAGCGGCGCGTCCTCGGCGCCGATGCCGAGCAGGGTCACGCCGCGGCGGGCCGCCTCGTAGGCCGGGGTGACCGCGTAGCGGCCGGCGCCGGTGCGGGTGGCGACGACGGCGATGTCGGTGGGGCCGGTCCACACCGGCAGGTCCGGGCCCGGGACGACGTCGACGGTGACCGGGCTCGACGGGCCGAGCAGCGCGCGCAGCACCGAGGCCGCCACCGCGCCCTCCCGCCGGGCGACGATGACCAGGCCGCGCGGGCGGCCGCCGCCGGTGACCCGCTCCAGCCCCGCCTCCTCGGTCAGCCGGGCGGTCTCGCGCACCTGCGCACCGGCGCCGGCGACGGCGGGCAGCAGGCCGCGCGGGTCGCGGGCGCGCAGCACGTCGAGGTCGTCGAGGACCTCCTCGGCCAGCTCGGGCGAGGTCACGGGGTGTCCGTTCCCGTTCCGCCGCGCCGCCGCGCCTCGTCGAGCAGCAGCACCGGGATGCCGTTGCGCACGGGGAACGCCCGGTCGCAGGTGGTGCACAGCAGCTCGCTCGCCGCCTCGTCGACGGTGAGCGGGCTGTGGTGGGTGTCGGGGCAGGCGAGGACCTCCAGCAGCAGCGGGTCCAGTCCCAGCGGCCCCGGCGTCGTCCCCTGCGTCATGCGCGCACCATCCCCAGCACCCGGTCCCTGAGCTGTTCCATCCGCGCCCGGTCGGGCGCCTCCACGTTGAGCCGCAGCAGCGGCTCGGTGTTGCTGGCCCGCAGGTTGAACCACGACCCGTCGGGCAGGTCGACGGTCAGCCCGTCGAGCTCGTCGAACGTCGCCCCCTCGGCGTCGAAGGCCTCGCGGACCGCGGCGGTGCTCGCGGCGGCGTCGGTCACCGTGGAGTTGACCTCCCCGGAGGCGGCGTAGCGGCTGTAGGCGGCCGTCAGCTCCGACAGGGTGCGGCTCTGCTCGCCGAGGGCGGCCAGCACGTGCATCGCGGCGAGCATGCCGGTGTCGGCGCGCCAGAAGTCGCGGAAGTAGTAGTGCGCCGAGTGCTCGCCGCCGAAGACGGCGTCGGTGCGGGCCATCTCGGCCTTGATGAACGAGTGCCCGACCCGGGTGCGCACCGGCTGCCCGCCGTGCTCGCGCACGATCTCGGGCACCGCCCGCGAGGTGATCAGGTTGTGGATGACCGTCGTCCCCCGGCCCTTGGCCAGCTCGCGGACGGCGACCAGGGCGGTGATCGCCGAGGGGCTCACCGGCTCCCCGCGCTCGTCGACGACGAACACGCGGTCGGCGTCGCCGTCGAAGGCCAGGCCGATGTCGGCGCCCTCGCGGCGGACCGCCTCCTGCAGGTCGACCAGGTTGGCCGGGTCCAGCGGGTTGGCCTCGTGGTTGGGGAACGTGCCGTCGAGCTCGAAGTACAGCGGGACGACGTCGAGCGGGAGGCCGTCGAGCACGACCGGGACGGTGTGCCCGCCCATGCCGTTGCCGGCGTCGACGACGACCCGCAGCCGGCGGATCCCCGACAGGTCGACCAGCGCGCGCAGGTGGGCGGCGTAGGCCGACAGCAGGTCGCGCTGCCCGACCTCGGCGACCCGGTCGGGGACGCGCTCGTAGCTGTCGCGCTCGGCCCACTCGCGGATGGTGACCAGCCCGGACTCCTGCCCCACGGGGGCGGCGCCGGCGCGGCAGAGCTTGATGCCGTTGTACTGCGCCGGGTTGTGGCTGGCGGTGAACATCGCGCCGGGCACGTCCAGCGAGCCGGCGGCGAAGTAGAGCAGGTCGGTGGAGCCCAGCCCCGCCTCGACGACGTCGACGCCGCGGGAGAGGACGCCCTCGGCGAAGGCGCGGGACAGGGGCACCGAGGAGGGGCGCATGTCGTGCGCCGTGACGACCGCGGTGGCGCCGCTCTCGGCGTGCACGAACTCCGCGAAGGCGGCGCCGATGCGCCGCGCGACGTCCTCGTCCCACTGGTCGGGGACCACGCCCCGGACGTCGTAGGCCTTGATGATCGCCGACAGGTCCGTCATTGCCACCCTCGCCTGGACTGGCCGGAGGCGGTCCCCCGGTCCGGACGACCCTATCGGCGGGCTCGGGAGCCGGCTCCCGGGGAGGCGCTACTCCAGGTCGGGGAGGACGCGCAGGTGCCCGCGGCGCGTGCCGCGACCGTCGTCGGCCGGGGGCCGCGGCGGCTCGGGACGGGCCGCCTCGCGGACGGCGTCGGCGAGCGCGAGCAGGTCGTCGCCGGTCGGGCCGGAGTCCTCGACGTCGATCTCGTGCCGGACGACCTCCCAGCCGCGCGGCACGGTGAGCCGCTCGGCGTGGAACTCGCAGAGGTCGTAGCTGTGCGGCTCGGAGAACGTGGCCAACGGGCCGACGACAGCGGTCGACTCGGCGTAGACGTAGGTCAGTGTCGCCGCCGCCGGTTGCGCGCAGCCGCTGCGACTGCAGCGACGTGACTGCCTCACCACCGGTTCCTCACGCTGGGCACAGTAGCCGCGTACCCCGGGAGTCGGCGACAGACTCACCGAGCGGGAGTCCCTCGCTCCTCATCCAACCCGACGTCCCCGCGCGCCCCGCCACCGGGGTGACGGACAGCGTGCCCCGGGAGTTCCGCTGACCGCGGCTCCCGGCGCGCCGTACGCTCGCCCCGCCATGAGCCGACCCGTCCGCCCCGACCGTTCCCGGCCTCCCCGGTCCCGCCGCGACCGGCACGGCCGGGGCCTGCGCGGGCGTCTGGTGCCCGACGAGGTCCCCCTCGCGCGCAGCCGCGCGGAGCAGTTCGACGACCTCGTCCTCGACGTCGTCGAGGACCTCGAGCGCCGCTGGGAGCGGGAGCTGGCCGGGGTGGAGTTCGCCGTCGAGGACGTGCCGTGGGTCGACCACACCAGTCCCGACGAGGTCGTCCTCGACCCCGACGTGCTCGACGACGGCACCGTGCCGCTGGCGCGCGTGCTGCCGCCACACCGCGAGGACGGCCGCGAGGTGCCGGCGCGGATCGTCGTCTACCGGCGGCCGCTGGAGATCCGCGCGCACGACCGCGACGACCTCGCCGACCTCGTGCGCGACGTCGTCGTCGACCAGGTCGCGGTGCTGCTCGGCCGCGACCCGGAGGAGATCGACCCGACCGGCTGAGCCCTCCCCCACCGGCCGGCTCAGAACGGCGGCGGGTCGTCGTCCGGGGCGGCCACTCGATCCGGCGGTGGCGGCCCGGTGTCAGCGGTGAGTGGTGGCCGCAGGCCCGGTGGCCGCGTGGTGCGGGTGATCCCGGACGGCGTGGTGACGGTGAGGACGCCGTCGGAGCTCATCTGGAAGCGCCAGCCTCTGGCGAAGGTCTTCAGCCGATGGTGGCTGCGGCACAGACAGCACAGGTTTCCGCAGTCGGTGGCGCCGCCGTGCGCGTGCGGGACGACGTGGTCGGCGTCGGCCCAGCCCACCCGCTGTCCGCAGGTGGGGAAGCGGCAGGCGCGGTCCCGGGTGCGCACGAACCGCTCCTGCGCGGCCGCGGGCGTGTAGCGGTCGACGGCCTCGGGCCGGTCGAGCACCGCACACCCGCAGTCGACGGCCGGATGCTCGGGGCAGCCGCGACCGGCGATGCGGCGCAGCTGGTCCGGCGTGCTGGTGGCCCGCAGCGTGCCGTCCTCGTCGGTGAGAGCGAGGGTCACCGACCCGCCCTCGGGCGTGTGCACACCGAGCGCGTCGAGCTGTTCGAGCAACTCCCGGAGCTGGGCCGCGGTGATCGGCAGGCCGTTGACCTCGCCCGCCTCGTCCGAGCGGCCGGCCAGGGACGCCAGCGTGGCGATGATCTGCAGGTGCGCGGTCACCGGCGGCCGGGAGTCGTCCCACGGCCGCTGCAGCAGGTCGGCGAACACCGCGGTGCGGATCTCCCCGATCGGCCGCTCGTCGCCGTCGGCCTTCAGCATCCGCGCCAGCTCGTCGACCAGCGCATGACACGCCGCGGCGACGTCGGCGGGCAGATCGGCGGCGAGGGTGGCCATGCCCTCCTGCGGGGACGGGTAGACCCGCACATCGGACCCTCGCCTGGCCTGCGCCCGCCGCCGATCGGCCGCCTCGGCGTCCAGCTCGAGCAGGAGTTCCAGGACGCGCTTCTTCAGCTTGCCGCCGTTCAGCTGCGAGGCCTCGGGCAGAACCCTGCT
>NZ_FXTJ01000006.1 GCF_900182545.1 Geodermatophilus aquaeductus
GCGCTGGCCCGGACCGTCGGCGGCGTCACCGACGTCCGCGTGCTCCTCGCCGGGGACGAGGTGCCGGACGGCGCCGAACCGGTCCGCCCGCTGCCGTAGCGGGTCCTGCACGACCGCCCGCACGGTCCCCACCCCACGGGTCACGGCGACCGGCGCTCACTGTTCGCCCACCGCCGGACCGGGGACGGACACGTCGCGGGAGGACACGGGCTGCCGCGGCACCGGGAGCGCCGGTCGCGACCGCCGGACCGCCGGGGGCTGCTCGGTCGGTCGCCGGCGACGCGCCTCGGTCTCCCGGATGACGAGCTTGCCCAGCTCCCAGACGACCAGCAGCACGAGGGCGGGCACCAGCGCCCACCCGAACTGGGCCAGCGTGATGGGCGTCGTGTCCAGCAGCCGGTTGAAGACGTCCATCTGGGTCACCAGCACCGCGAGGACGAACTCGCCCAGCAGCGTCCAGTTGAGCTGCTTGCTGTCGAACGTCGCGGTGGTCAGCACCGTCTGCGTCTCGCTCCGGCACTCCAGGGCGCCCACGACCAGGCACAGCGCGAACGACGTGAACGCCACCGACCGGGCGACCTCGAGCCCGCCGAAGTGCGTCGTCCCGAGCCAGATGAGCAGGAGCAGCCCGACGGTGATCACCGTGCCGGTGAGCGCCACGGTGGCGATCAGCCGCGGGGTCAGCAGCGTGTCGCCCCGGGGGCGCGGACGGGCCTCCATCAGACCCGGTGTCTCGCGGTCGAAGCCGAGCGCCAGCCCGAACGCGGCGTTGACGAAGAAGTGGATCCACAGCACCTGCGCCGGCGTGAACGGCTCCCCGGCGGCGATGTTGAACAGGCTGGCACCGAGGAAGGTGAGCACGAAGACGACGAGCAGGACGAGGACGAAGCGGATGTACTTCGTCAGGTTGTCGTAGATCTTCCGGCCCTGCTCGACCGCGAACACGATCGTGGCGAAGTCGTCGTCGGACAGGATCATCCGGCCGGCGTTCTTGGCCACGTCGGTCCCGCTGCCCATCGCGATGCCGATGTCGGCGGCCTTGATCGCCGGGGCGTCGTTGACGCCGTCGCCGGTCATCGCGACGACGTCGCCTCTCTTCTTCAGCGTGTCGACCAGCAGCACCTTGTGCTCGGGTGCGACCCGGCCGACGACACCGATGCGCTCGATCCGGAACAGCCGCTCGTCCTCCGGCAGGGCGGCGAAGTCCTCGCCGAGGACCGCCTCACCCGGGATGCCCAGCTGCTCGGCGACGGCCGCGCCGGTGACCACGTCGTCACCGGTGATCATGCGCACCCGGATGTGCGCGGCCTGGGCGCGCTCGACGGCCCGCTTGGCCTCTGCCCGTGGCGGGTCGACCATCCCGACCAGGCTGGTCAGCTCGAGGTCGGTGACGTACGCGGCGAGGTCGCCGGCCGGGTCGAAGCCGGCCGGGTCGAGGTCGCGGAACGCCGCAGCCATGACCCGCCGCCCGGCCCGCCCCATGCGCTCGACGTGCGCGTCGGCCCGTTCCTGCGCCGCCCGGTCCCAGGGCACCGGCCCGGTCGGGGACAGTGCGCTGGCCGCGCGCGCCATGACCGCCGGCGCCGCGCCCTTGACGAAGCACCGCACGACCGGCCGCCCGTCCGGTGCGGTGGTCGCGTGGAACGTCGCCATCAGCTTGATCGTCGGGTCGAACGGCAGGGTGGCCAGCCGGGGCAGCCGCTCGCGGGTGGCGTCGACGTCGAGGCCGGCCTTGTGGGCCAGCACGAGCAGGGCGCCCTCGGTGGGGTCGCCGACGACGCGGCCGTCGACGAGCTCCGCGTCGTTGGCGACGACGTAGGCCAGGATCGCCGCCTCGATCGACGGCGAGGCCCCCGCGGCGTGGTGGACGTGTCCCTCGAGCTCGTAGCCGCTGCCGGAGACGGTGTAGCGGTCACCGGCGTCCACCACCTCGACGACCGTCATCTGGTTCATCGTGAGCGTGCCGGTCTTGTCCGAGTTGATCGCGGACGTGAAGCCGAGCGTCTCGACGGACGGCAGCTCCTTGACGATCGCGTTGCGCTTCGCCAGGTCCACCCCGCCGAGCGACAGGATCATCTGGGTCACCGTCGGCAGCGCCTCGGGGACGGCGGCGATGGCCAGGGTCACGGCACTGACGAACAGGACGTCCCAGGCCTCACCACGGGTGCGGCCGAGGGCGAACATCACGACCATCGTCAGCCCGGCCGCGGCCGCGATCCACAGGGTGAGCCGGTCGAGCTCGGCGGTGAGCGGCGTCTTCTCCCTGCCCCCGGCCGAGAGCATGGCCGAGATCTTCCCGAGCTCGGTGCCGGCACCCGTGGCGGTCACGATCACGGTGCCGCTGCCGTGCGTCACCGGCGTGTTCATGAAGGCCATGTCGCTCTGGTCGCCCGGGCCGAGCCCGGATCCCGCGAGGGCCGAGGTGTCCTTGCCGGCGGGCACGCTCTCGCCGGTGAGCGCCGACTCGTCGATCTGCAGCGAGCTGGCCGCGACGATGCGGCCGTCGGCCGGCACCTGGTCGCCGGCGGCGAGCAGCACGACGTCGCCGACGACGAGCTGGTCGGCGGGGATCTCGGCGGTGTCGCCGTCGCGGCGGACCCGCGCCGTGGCCACGAGCATCGACCTGAGCGCGTTCATCGCGCTCTCCGCCTTGCCCTCCTGGCGCAGGCCGATGACCGCGTTCAGGACGGTGAGCACCAGGAGGAGGACGGCGGTGCCCCACTCGGCGATGAGCAGGGACACCACCGCGGCGGCCACCAGGATGACCTGCATGTAGCTGCGGTACTGCTCGAGGAAGCGCAGCCACCCCGGCCGCGGCTTCTCCTCGGGGAGCGCGTTCGGGCCGTCCGCGGCCAGCCGCTGCGCGGCCGCGGCCGCGCTGAGCCCGACGTCGGGGTCGACCCCGAGGGCCCGGGCGACGTCGGCAGGCGACCGGGCGTACCAGGCGCCGTCGCCGGTTCCGTCCGCACGGTGGGCGCCCCCCGTGTGCACCGTTCCCCCTGGCGTGGCCATCGCGCTACGTCCGGGGCTTCGTCGTGGCGCGGGCCGCCCGGCTGCGGGCGTGCCGATGCCCGTGGCCGTCGTGCCCGTGGCCGTCGTGCGCCGCCGCCCAGGGGTCGGGAGCGGCCCCCTCCGGGGCCTCTGCCACGAGGTCGCGCCCCGCCTCGGCGAGGTCGCGCCGGGCGTCGGGACCGACGACCGGGAAGTGCGGATCGATCTCGATCAATGCGTGCGCCAGCACCGCCCCAGCGCAGATGCGGGCGAACCACTTGCGGTCGGCCGGGACGACGTACCAGGGGGCGCGCTCCGTGCTGGTCGCCGACAGCATCCGCGAGAAGGCGTCCTGGTAGTCGTCCCAGCGTCGCCGCTCGCGCACGTCGGCGGCGGAGAACTTCCAGTTCCGCTCCGGGACGTCGATGCGCTTGAGGAAGCGGGTCCGCTGCTCCTCCTTCGACAGGTTCAGGAAGAGCTTGACCACCACGATCCCGTTGTCGACGAGGTAGCGCTCCCAGTCGTTGATCTCCCGGTACCGGCGGTCCCAGATGCCGCCGTCCGCTTCCGGCAGCCGCTGCCGCGCCAGGACCTCGGGGTGGACCCGCACGACGAGGACCTCCTCGTAGTGCGACCGGTTGAAGATGCCGATCTCGCCTCGCGCCGGCAGGCGGCGGGCGTAGCGCCACAGGTAGTCGTGGTCGAGCTCGCCCGCCGACGGGACCTTGAAGCTGCTGACGCGCACCCCCTGCGGGTTCACCCCGCTCATGACGTGGCGGATCGTGCCGTCCTTGCCACCCGCGTCCAGGGACTGCAGGCAGACGAGCACACCGTGCGTGCCGGCGGCGGCGAGCCGGGTCTGGTACTCCGCCAGGAGGGCGATGCCGGATCGCAGGAGCTCCCGGCCGTCCTTCTTCCGCAGCATGTCGGAGCGGTAGCCGGGGTCGAAGTCCTCGCCCAGGTGGACGGTGGCCCCCGGCCGGACCCGGAGCGGCTCGATGAACCTCTGGATGCGCTGCCTGCGCTCATCGGTCACCTCGGACACGGCGACCACCTCCTGCCACGTCGGCACGGTCCCCACGAGACTGGTCCGGCCCGGCTCCGCCGACCTCGTCCGAAGCAGGTGAAGACGGTGGCAGGCGAGGGCGCCGGACCTCAGCCTCCCGTCGTGCTCGCCGGTGCATCGGCCGGCGCGGTGCGCGGCTGCGGGACCGCCGCCTCCTGCTCGGCCCGGCGCAGGTCCGCCGCGAGCTGGTCGGCACCCATCTCGGTGGCCCGGGAGATCCTCCGGTCGGCGGCCTTGACGCTGGCGACGACCTGGTCGGCGAGGTTGGTGGCGTAGACCGCGATCAGTCCTGCCTGGCCGGCGTCGAGGGTGTCCCCGAGCTCCTTGAGGTCCCCGCGCGACATGCCGCCGGTGACGTGCCCGGTCACCCCGCCGATGGCCGCACCGGCGCCACCGGCGGCGATGATCCCGATGCCGACCGGCGGGAACAGGGTCGCGACGACGCCGACGGCCAGGCCCCAGCCGAGCCCGACGGCCGCGCCGTGGCGTGTCGGCTGCTCGTGCTTGCGCACGATCCGGACCTTGCCGTGCTCGTCCTTGGCGATGACAGCCGCGTCGAAGTCGTCGGAGCTCTTGACCTCGCGGTAGAGCTGCTTGATCGCCTCGTAGTCGGCCGCGGCGGCATCGAGGTCGTCGTATGCGGCAGCGATCACGTACAGGGTGTCCACGTCGTGCTGGGCCATGGCGGACCTCTCAGCGCTCGGCTTCCGGGGCTCCCACTGTCGAGGGGGAGTCCCCCGGGCGCCTCACCCACGGAGGGCGAAGGCGGGCGACGCCGTCAGGTCCAGGCGGTGGACAGCCGCACGCTCACGCCGTGCTCGTCGCGGCGGATGGCGACGTGGTCGCACAGCTGGCGGGCCAGCCACAGGCCCATCCCGCCGTGGGACAGGTCCGCGCCGTGGGCCGGCCCGTACCCGGCGAAGGGGTCGTCCCAGCCCCGTCCGGAGTCGCGCACGGTGCAGACCAGGCGCCCCGGCGCGGTCCACAGCCGCAGCCCGGCCGGCGGCGCCCCGTGCCGGACGGCGTTGGAGGCCATCTCGTCGACGGCCATGAGGAAGTCCTCCAGCACGTCGCGGGGGCCGTCGACGGTCTCCAGCAGCGCACGGACGGCGTGCCGCAGGCCGGTGTAGTCGGCGATGGCGTCATCCGCGAGCGCGGGCGGGGTCGCCTCGAGCGGCTCGTCGGGGACCGGGAGGGTGCGCAGGTAGGTGGCGGGGTCGACGTAGTCGCGGTTGGCCGTCCACCCGTCCGCGGTGACCAGGCCCGGGTGGGTGTGCCGCGCGGTGGCCAGCAGCGGCTCGGGGAGGGTGGCGCTGAACACGCACAGCCCCCACAGCGGGAAGGGGGCGAAGGCGGCGTTGATGACCGACTCGTAGGCCTGCCACTCGCGCCAGTCGGCGACGGTGGCCCCGAAGTCCACCTCGCCGACCGCGCGCACCCGGCGACCCGGCGCGGCGTGCTCGGCGGCGAACCGGCGGAACGCGGTGACGGCGGTGGGCGTCCGGGAGCGGTAGAGGTCGTGCCGCTCGACCACGAACACCCGCGGGTCCTCGCCGACGGCCTCGCGCAGCGGCCCGGCGGTCTCGGGGCCGGTGGCGATGACCGCGGCGTCCCCGGCGGCCAGGCCCTCGAGCAGCCACGGCGCGGCGACCTCGGCGACCTGCTCGGGGGTGTCGTAGACCAGCGCGTCGTGCGCGGTGTCGCTGCCGGGACCGGCACCGGGGCCGACGACGGGGACGGCGGCCACCGCGGCACCGTGGTCCGACTGCAACGTGGGGTCTCCCGAGATGGTCACCGGTACACCGGCGCCCGGGCGGCCGGCGACACCACGGTAACTCCGGAACGGGAGCGCTCGATGAGCACCCGGTACCCGGACGCCGGGCGGCCCGGCCGCACTCCGCAGGATGGGCCGGTGCGCGCGGTGGTGAGCAGGGTGACCTCGGCCTCGGTGACCGTGGACGGCGCCGTCGTCGGGGAGATCGGCGCGGGCCTGCTCGCGCTGGTCGGCGTCGGCCGGGACGACGACGCCGGGCGCGCCCGGGCGCTCGCGGGGAAGATCCACGGGCTGCGGGTGTTCCCCACCGAGGACGGCGCCCGCTCGGTGGGCGACCTGGGCCTGCCGGTGCTCGTGGTGAGCCAGTTCACACTGCTGGCCGACACGCGGAAGGGCCGGCGCCCCTCCTGGGACGCCGCCGCACCCGGGGAGGTCGCCGAACCGCTGGTCAGCGCCGTCGTCGAGGATCTGCGGCGGCGAGGCAGCACGGTGGCCACGGGGGTGTTCGGGGCGCGCATGCTGGTGTCGTCGGTCAACGAGGGACCGATGACCTTGCTGCTGGAGGTCTGAGCGGACGGCGAGCCGGGTACGTGGGGTGACCGAACACACCACCTGTGCGTTCCCTGTGAACCCCGGTCGTGTGGAACACCTGGCCCCGTCGGGACCGTTGTACGGGGCGTAACACAACGGACCACAACGGACGAACCGCGGGGCACCGCCCGGACAGCGGAGCCCCACCCCAGACGCGGGTGTCCCACCGGCTACGAGGCCGGTGCATGCATCCGAACTCCAGGCAAGGACGAAGACATCCCGTGACGCTCCTCCAGTCTTCCCCCAGTGACGCTCTCGAGGTCCGCTCGCCGCGACGCGAGCCGGACACCAGTGGCCTGGTGTCGACCGACCTGGTGCGCGTGTACCTCAACACGATCGGCAAGACCGCCCTGCTGACCGCCGAGCAGGAGGTGGAGCTGGCCAAGCGCATCGAGGCCGGTCTCTACGCCGAGCGGCTGCTCACCGAGCGCCAGCTCACCCCGGCCCTGCAGCGCGACTACAAGGCGCTGGCCGTCGACGGCAAGGCCGCCAAGCGGCACCTGCTCGAGGCCAACCTGCGCCTCGTCGTCTCGGTGGCCAAGCGCTACACCGGCCACGGCATGACGTTCCTGGACCTCATCCAGGAGGGCAACGTCGGCCTCATCCGCGCGGTCGAGAAGTTCGACTACACCAAGGGCTTCAAGTTCTCGACCTACGCGACGTGGTGGATCCGCCAGGCGATCACCCGCGCGATGGCCGACTCCGGCCGCACCATCCGGCTGCCCGTGCACCTGGCCGAGCAGGTCAACAAGGTCGTGCGGACCCGCCGGCGGGTGCACCAGGAGCTCGAGCGAGAGCCCACCGCCGAGGAGCTCGGTCTCGAGCTCGACATGACGCCCGAGCGGGTCACCGAGCTGCTCGAGTACAGCCGCGACCTGGTCAGCCTCGACCAGACCGTCGGCGCCGACGAGGAGTCCCGCCTCGGCGACTTCATCGAGGACGCCGACGCCGCGGTCGCCGAGGACGCCGTCGCCTTCCAGATGATGAAGGGCGACGTCCGCACCGTCCTCTCCACGCTGGAGGAGCGCGAGCGCGACGTGGTCGTGCTCCGCTTCGGCCTCGACGGCGGCCAGCCCCGCACGCTCGAGCAGATCGGCAAGCAGTTCGGTCTCTCCCGCGAGCGGGTGCGCCAGATCGAGCGCGAGACGATGGCCAAGCTGCGCGACCCGCAGCGCGCCGACGCCCTGCGCGACTACCTGGGCTAGCAGCCAGCACCCGAGAGCCGGTTCCCCGTACGGGGAGCCGGCTCTCGGCATTGACAGGGCCGTCCGGCCGGGCCAGGCTCGTACTCAACCAAACGGTTGAGGAGATCGCGATGACGACGACCCAGCGGACGACGGCGCAGCGGTGGCGGCACCTGGCCGACGAGTTCGGACGGCGGGTCGACGGCGTCCCCGCCGGCCGGTGGGACGACCCGGCACCGTGCGAGGGCTGGGTGGCGCGCGATGTCGTCCGGCACGTCGTGGAGTGGATGCCCCCGCTCTACCTGGGCGCCGTCGGCCTGGAGGTGCCCGAGATCCCCTCGGTCGACGACGACCCGGCCGGTGCCTGGCGGGCCGCCGACGCCGCGATCACCGCTCTGCTCGACGACCCCGTCCTCGCCGCGAGCCCCACGAGCACCCGCGCCGGGGACATGACGCTGGAGGCGCTGGTCGCGATGACCGGCCTCATGGACCTGCTGGTGCACGCGTGGGACCTCGCCCGCGCCACCGGCCAGGACGAGGACGTCGACGCCGAGGAGGCGTCGGCCTTCCTCGCCGGGATCGAGCCCTGGGACGCCGCGCTGCGCAGCAGCGGACACTACGGCCCGCGGGTCCCCGTCCCCGACGACGCCGACGGCATGACCAGGCTGCTGGCCTTCACCGGCCGCCGTCCCTGACCCGGACCGCCCGCCCGCGATGAGTTCCGGTGCCGGCGGCGGTCACCCCGTCGTCGACACCGAGGAGGGAACCGTGGGTCAGCTGCTGAGGGTCCAGAACTTCACCGTCTCCAGCGACGGGTACGGCGCGGGCGAGGGCCAGAGCCTGGAGCGCCCGTTCGGGCACGCCGACCCCCGGGAGCTGATGTCCTGGGCCCTCGCCACCGCGGGCTTCCCCGGCCGCACCGAGCCGGGCGGCAGCCGCGGTCTCGACGACCTCCTGATCCGCGACTTCGCGCACGGCATCGGCGCCGAGATCATGGGCCGGAACAAGTTCTCGCCCTCCCGCGGCCCCTGGGAGGACCTCGAGTGGCAGGGCTGGTGGGGCGACGAGCCGCCGTTCCACACGCCCGTCTTCGTGATGACCCACCACGTGCGGCCCGCGTTCACGCTGTCGGACACGACGTTCCACTTCGTCGACGCCGACCCCGCCACGGTGCTGGAGCGGGCCCGCGCGGCGGCCGGCGGCGCCGACGTCCGGCTCGGGGGCGGCGCCACGGTGATCCGGCAGTTCCTCGACGCCGACCTGGTCGACACGCTGCACGTCGCCGTCGCCCCGCTCGAGCTGGGCGCCGGCTCCCGGCTGTGGACGTCCCCCGACGAGCTGCTCGACCGCTTCCACCGCGACGTCGTCCCGAGCCCGAGCGGCGTCACCCACCACCTCTTCTGGCGGCGGTGAGCCGGGCGCTCAGTCGCGCATGCGGCGGGGGCCGGGCTCCACGCGGGCGGTGGGCGGACCCACCCGCACCGTGCCGCCGGCGACGACCAGGGACCGCCCGCCGTGCCACGGGTCGGCCGGCCCCACGATGACCGGCGACAGGGTCAGCCCGAGCACCTCGGGCAGGTCGTCGGCCAGCCGCGCCACGCGCAGCAGCAGGTCCTCCAGCGCCGCGACGTCGACCCGCTCGGCCCCGCGCCACCCGTCCAGCAGCGGCCACGCCCGCGGCGCGCGCACCAGCTCGGCGGCGTCGAGGTCGGTGAGCGGCAGGGTGCGGTAGGCGCGGTCGCCGAGCAGCTCGGTGGCCACTCCCCCGACGCCGAAGCTGACCAGCGCGCCGAACGAGGGGTCGTCGACGACCTCCACCACGGTGGCCACGCCCGGCGCGGCCATCTCCTGCACGATCACCGGGTCGCCGGCCGGGATGGCGGCGAACGCGGCGCGGACGGCGGCGGCGTCGGGCAGGTCGAGCCGCACGCCGCCGAGGTCGGTGCGGTGCCGCAGCCACGGCGCCGTGGACTTCAGCACCACCGGGTAGCCGACCGCGTCGGCCGCGGCGACGGCCTCGTCGGCGGTGGTCGCCGTCCGCGTGCCGAGCAGCGGCACCCCGTAGGCGGCCAGCAGCTCGAGGATCTCGTCGTCGGTGAGCGGGCGGCCGCCGGGCGACTCCGCCATCGCGCCGAGCACCACCGACCGGGCGCGGGCGGCGTCGACGTCGGGCAGCTCGGGCACCGTGCCCATCGGCCGCCGGCGCCACCGGGCGTACTCGGTGACCCGCGCCAGCGCGATCACCGCCCGCTCCGGGGACGAGTAGGACGGCACCGAGCCGCGGGCGGGCATGCCGGCGTCGTCGGGGACCGTGAGCTCCGGCGGGATGCCCTCGGCGGAGAGGAACGTCGCCACCACGGGCTTGGCCGAGCCGCCGGCCACCTCGCGCAGCACTCGCCCGAACTCGCCCGGCGGCGTGCGCACCAGCGGCGGCAGGAACACCGCGACGACGGAGTCGACGCCGTCGTCCTCCACGGCGGCCTGCAGCGCGGCGCGGAAGGCCTCCGGACTGCCGTTGGTGCCGATGTCGACCGGCGCCGCGTGCGCGAGGGCCAGCCCCTGGTCGAGGACGGCGTCGGCGACGAGGACCCCCATCGCCGTCGAGTTGCCGACGACGGCGACCCGGTCGCCGGCGGGCAGCGGCTGGTGGGCCAGGAGCAGGCCGACCTCGAAGAGCTGGGCGACGGTCTCCACGCGGATGACCCCCGCCGAGGCGAACAGCGCCGCCACCGACTGCTCGGGCACCGCCACCGACGTGCCGGCCAGGCCCGGGGTGAGCCCGCCGTGCCGGCCGCTCTTCACCGCGACCACCGGTTTGGTGCGGGCCACGGTGCGGGCCAGCCGGGCGAACTTGCGCGGGTTGCCGAAGCTCTCCAGGTGCAGCAGCACGACCTCGGTGCCGGGGTCGGTGGCCCAGTACTGCAGCAGGTCGTTGCCGCTGACGTCGGCGCGGTTGCCGGCCGAGACGAAGCTGGACAGGCCGATGTTGCGGCTGCGCGCCCGCTCCAGCAGCGCGACGCCGAGGGCGCCGGACTGGGCGAAGAAGCCGACCCGCCCGCGCGCCGGCACCCGCGGGGCGAGGCTGGCGTCCAGGCGGATGGCCGGGTCGGTGTTGACGATGCCCAGGCAGTTGGGGCCGACGACCCGCATGCCCGAGGCGCGGGCGGAGGCCACCAGCTGCCGCTCCGCCTCGCGGCCGGCCGGGCCGGTCTCGCCGAAGCCGCCGGAGATGACCACCAGGCCGCGGACCCGCTTGCGCCGGCAGGCCTCGACCACGCCCGCGACCTCGTCGGCGGGCACCGCGACCACCGCCAGGTCGACGTCGTCGGGGATGGCCTCGATCGAGGCGTAGGCGGGGACGCCGCGGACGTGCCGGACGCCGGGGTTGACCGGGTACACCGGCCCCTCGAAGCCGTAGTCGAGCAGGTTGCGCAACACGAGGTTGCCGATCTTGGTCTCGTCGTTGCTGGCGCCGACCACCGCGACCGACCGCGGCGTGAGCAGGCGGGCGATGGAGCGGGACTCGCTGCGCTGCTCCCGCTCGTAGGCCACCGCGAGCGAGGTCTCGGTGGGCGCGATCGGGAAGGTCAGGTGGACCACGCCCTCCTCGTAGGAGCGCGTGGCCTGGTAGCCGGCGTCGAGGAAGACCCGCACCATCCGGGCGTTCTGGGTGAGCACCTCGGCGACGAAGTTGGTGATCCCGCGCTCGCGGGCCGCGGCGGCCAGGTGCTCGAGCAGCACCGAGCCCAGGCCCCGCCCCTGGTGGGCGTCCTCGACGAGGAAGGCGACCTCGGCGTCGCTGGTGCCGGGATAGCGGTCGTAGCGGCCGACGCCGATCAACTGGTCCCCGAGCAGCAGCACGAAGGCCACGCGGTCGGTGTGGTCGACGTGGGTGAACCGGTACAGGTCCCGGTCCGAGAGCCGCTTCATCGGCCCGAAGAACCGGTAGTAGCGGGTCTGGTCGGAGCTGCGCTCCATCAGCCCGGTCAGCCCCTCGGCGTCCTCGGGACAGATCGGGCGCAGGTGCACGGTGCCGCCGTCGGCGGCGACGATGTCGGCCTGCCAGTGCGCGGGGGGCTGCGGCGCCTCCTCGTCCGGGGGCGCCGCGGTGGTCTGCTGCTCAGTCACGGGGGTCGTCCGGGTCCAGACCGAAGTAGGGGAAGGACGCCTTGCGGGTGCGCGACACCGCCCGGTCCACGCGGGACTCGGTGTAGGGATCCCACGCCGAGAAGCCGGTGTAGCCGCCCTCGGTCATGTGCGTGGGCGGCCGGGCCTTCAGTCCCCGGGCGACGACGTCGTCGCGCCACGACTGCGGGATCGCCGTCACCGGGTCCAGCCGCTCGCCGGACGCCTCGGCGAGCAGGTGCGTCCAGGCCCGCGGCACGCAGCGCACCAGCCCGTACCCGCCGCCGCCGAGGGCGATCCACCGGCCGTCGCAGACCTCGTGCGCGAGGTCGTGCACCGCGCGGTAGCTGGCCCGCTGCCCGTCGACGGTGAGCGCGAGGTCGGCGAGCGGGTCCTCGTGGTGGGCGTCGCAGCCGCACTGGGTGACCAGGATCTGCGGGGCGAAGGCACGCACCACGCTGGGGACGACCGCGGTGAAGGCGCGCAGCCAGCCGGAGTCGTCGGTGCCGTTCGGCAGCGCGAGGTTGACCGCGCTGCCCAGCGCCTTCTCCGGGTGACCGGTCTCCTCGGGGAAGCCGGTGCCGGGGAACAGCGTGAGCGGGGTCTGGTGGACGCTCACGGTGAGCACCCGCGGGTCGTCGTAGAAGGCCGCCTGGACGCCGTCGCCGTGGTGGACGTCGAGGTCGACGTAGGCGATCCGCTCGTAGCCCTGGCCCAGCAGCCAGGCGATGGCGACCGCGGCGTCGTTGAACACGCAGAAGCCCGAGGCGCGGTCGCGCATGGCGTGGTGCAGGCCGCCGGAGATGTTGACCGCGTGCTGCGCGCGGCCGGTGTGCACCAGTTCGGCGGCGAGCAGGCTGCCGCCGGTGATGAGCGCGGCCGCGTCGTACATGCCCTCGAACACCGGGTTGTCGGCGGTGCCCAGCCCGTACGCCTCGTCCGGGTGCGTCGGCGCCCGCCGCACCGCCTCGAGGTAGGCGGGGTCGTGCACGAGGGTGAGCAGGTCCTCACCGGCCGGTGTCGGGCGGACCACCTCGACCCGGCTCGGCGCGAGCACGCCCAGGCCGTCGGCCAGGCGCATGGTGAGGTCCAGCCGCACCGGGTGCAGCGGGTGCTCGCCGCCCATCGTGTAGCCGAGCAGCGCCTCGTCCCAGACCACGGCCACCGAGTCGCTCACGAGCCCTCCCCTGTCGCCGTCGCCGCGGAGCCCCCGACGCGCCCTCGTCCGGACGCTACCGCCGCGCCCCACCGGGCGCCGCGCCCGCGGACCCGGCACCTGCCCGGCGGGCCCCCTGCGCGGAACCCGGTCCGGTCGCCCGCGCGCCGTAGGATCGACGGCGACACGGAGGAGTGCCAGTGAACGACCTCATCGACACGACCGAGATGTACCTCCGCACGATCTTCGAACTGGAGGAGGAGGGCATCGTCCCGCTGCGGGCGCGCATCGCCGAGCGGCTGCACCAGAGCGGCCCGACGGTGAGCCAGACCGTGGCGCGCATGGAGCGCGACGGCCTGCTGACCGTCGAGGGCGACCGCCACCTGCAGCTGTCGGAGACCGGGCGGGAGCTCGCCACGGCCGTCATGCGCAAGCACCGGCTGGCCGAGTGCCTGCTCGTGGACGTCATCGGCCTCGACTACGCCGACGTCCACGAGGAGGCCTGCCGCTGGGAGCACGTGATGAGCGAGGCGGTGGAGCGCAAGCTGCTGTCCCTGCTCGGCAACCCCACGGTCTCGCCCTTCGGCAACCCCATCCCGGGCCTCGACGCGCTCGGCGGGGAGACCTCGGCGGTCCTCGACGCGCTGACCCTGCTGTCCACCACGGCGACCGCCGAGGGCCGGCGGGTGACCGTCCGGCGGATCAGCGAGCAGCTGCAGGAGGACGCCGCGCTGCTGCGCGCGCTCGCCGACCAGGGGATCCGCCCCGGCGCCACGATGGTCGCGCAGTCGGTGAACGGCACCGTCACCCTCGACGGGCACCCGGTCCCGCCGGGCGTGGCCCAGCACCTGTTCGTCTCGGCGCTGGACGAGGACCTCACCCCGGTCGAGGCCGCCGCCCAGCTCTGACGAAGGACCCCGCCGCCCCCCACGCCTCGCAGGCTCGGCGCGGGACCCTGCTGCGGGGCCGTTCCAGCACGTCACCCGGCCCGGCGCCCGGTCCACCGCTCCGGCGGAGGACCGGGCGCTGCTCGTTACGGTGGGCGGCACCGTCCCGTCCCCGTCGCGAGGAGCCCCGGTGAGCCAGCCCGACGCCGTGTCCGACAGCCGGCCCGAGACCGCTCCCGACCCCGATCCGGCGCACCCGTTCGCGCGGCTGGCCGACTTCGTCGCGATCCCGCGGGTGAGCGGTCTCGCGCTGGCCCCCGACGGCCGGCTCGCCGTCTCGGTGCAGACCCTCGACGCCGACCGGAAGAAGTGGGTCTCGGCGCTGTGGGACGTCGACCCGGAGGGGCAGCGCCCGCCGCGCCGCCTGACCCGCAGCGCGCCCGGCGAGTCCGCGCCGGCCTTCGCCCCCGACGGCACGCTGCTGTTCGTCTCCGCCCGCCCCGACCCGGGCGCCGGCAAGGACGGCGACGACCCGAAGGCCGCGCTGTGGGCACTGCCGCCCGGCGGCGGCGAGGCGCGGCCGGTGGTCACCCGCCCCGGCGGCGTGGGCGGGTTCGCCGTGGCCGCCGACAGCGGCGACGTGGTCGTCGCCGCCCCGGCCATGCCCGGCGCCGCCGACGCCGCCGAGGAGGAGCAGCGCCGGAAGGCCCGCAGTGACGCCGGGGTGTCGGCGGTCCTGCACGAGGCCTATCCGGTCCGCCACTGGGACGCCGACCTCGGACCCGCGGCGCCGCACCTGTTCTGGGCCGGCGCCCTGCCCGCCGAGGACCCCGCCGGGGAGCGGCCCGAGCCGGTGCAGCTGCGCGACCTGACGCCCGACGCCGTCCCGCCCACCGGCGCCGGGGAGTCGGCCGTCCTCTCTCCCGACGGCCGGCTGCTGCTGCGCGAGGAGTCCGTCCCCGACGGCCCGGCCGGCCGCCGCGAGCGGCTCGTCCTGGTCGAGACGGCGACCGGCGAGAGCCGGGTGCTGGTCGACGACCCGCTCGCCGAGCTGCACTCCGCCGCCTTCTCCCCCGACGGCACCGCGGTGGTGTGCGTGCGCGAGACGCTCACCACCTACGCCGAGCCCCCGGACTACACCCTCCTGCTGGTCGACGTGGCCTCCGCCGAGACGCGCGAGCTCACCGCCGGGTTCGACCGCTGGCCCAGCGCCCCGCAGTTCAGCGCCGAGGGCGACGCCGTGTACTTCCTGGCCGACGAGGACGGCCGGCACGCGCTGTTCCGCGTGGAGCTCTCCGGCGGCGACCCGGTCCGGCTGACCACCGACGGCGCCTACAGCGACCTGCAGGTGGCCCGCGACGGCAGCGCCCTGTTCGCCCTGCGCTCGGCCTACGACGAGCCACCGGCGCCGGTGCGCCTGGACCCGCGCGCGACCGGCCAGAACCCCGCCCCGCTGCCGTCCCCGGGCGCCCTCGGGCCGCTGCCGGGCACGCTGCACGAGGTGCGCGCGACCGCCGCCGACGGCGCGGAGGTGCAGTCCTGGCTGGTCCTCCCCGAGGGCACCTCCGCCGACGCGCCGGCGCCGCTGCTGCTGTGGATCCACGGCGGGCCGCTGATGAGCTGGAACTCCTGGTCGTGGCGCTGGTGCCCGTGGGTGCTGGCGGCCCGCGGCTACGCCGTCCTGCTGCCCAACCCGGCGCTGTCGCAGGGCTTCGGCCAGGACTTCGTCCGCCGGGGCTGGGGCGAGTGGGGCGGCGCGCCCTACACCGACCTCATGACCGCCGTCGACGCCGCGCTCGAGCGGCCCGACGTCGACGCGGAGCGCACCGCGGCGATGGGCGGCTCGTTCGGCGGCTACATGGCCAACTGGGTGGCCACCCAGACCGACCGCTTCCGGGCGATCGTCACGCACGCGAGCCTGTGGGACCTCGACTCGTTCGTGGGCACCACCGACGCCGCCTACTACTGGGAGAAGGAGTGGGGCGACCCGCTGGCCACCCCCAAGCGCTACGAGCAGAACTCCCCGCACCGGTTCGCCGACGCCATCCGCACGCCGATGCTGGTGATCCACGGCGACAAGGACTACCGCGTGCCGATCGGCGAGGCGCTGCGGCTCTGGTACGACCTGCAGAAGCGCGGCGTCCCCTCGAGGTTCCTGTACTTCCCGGACGAGAACCACTGGGTGCTCACCCCCGGCAACGCGACGGTCTGGTACGAGACGGTGATCGCGTTCCTCGCCGAGCACGTCCTCGGGGAGGAGTGGCAGCGGCCCGAACTGGTCTGAAGCTCATCCGGCGGCGTCCTGCTCGAGCGTGCGGCCGATGAGCGCGCGCAGCGCCGACGGCGGGAGGCAGGCGGCCAGGCCGTCGGCCAGCAGCCGCGGCAGGGTGGCGCCGGGGTCGGCAGCCAGCGCACGGTCCAGCGCCACGTTGGCCATCGCGCCGTCGCCGCGCAGCCAGGCGCTGACCGCGAGCAGGGTGGCCGGCGGACCGTCCAGGGGCACCGGCGCGCGGCGGGTGCACTCGGTCCAGAGCACCTCGGCGGCCGCGGCGTCCTCGCCCAGCGCCAGGGCGAGCGCGCGGTCGCGCACCTCGATCAGGGTCAGCCCCCACAGCACCCGGGCCACCCGGGCGTCGGCCAGCCGGGTGGCCGCGGTGGCCGGACCCGGCCGGCAGTCGGCCACGGCCGCGGCGATCGCGGCCCCGGCCTCCGCGGCGACCGCGGCGGGCCCGAGCGACCGGAGGCGGGCGGCGTGCTCCCGTCCGGCGGACACGCAGGCGGCCGCCATCGCCGCCGCGCCCGGGCCGTCGCCGGACGGCGTGATCCGCGCGACCAGCGCGTCCCGGCCGGGGGCGAGCACCGCCCCGCCGGCCACGGCCGCGGCGGCCAGCGGGCTGGCCCCGCCGGGCAGCGGCGTCCCCGCGCCGGGCTCGCAGCACGGGTACGGGCAGTCGTAGTCCCACCAGCGGCCCGACCGCACGAGCAGCGCCTCGCGCACCGGCACGTCCCGGGCGTCGAGCGCGAGCACGACCTCGTGCACGAGGTCCCGGTGCGGCAGCTCGGGCGCCGGCGGGAACGGGCCGACGCCGGGCAGCACCGCGAGGCCCGCCGCGTCGGGGGCCATGACGTCAGGTGCATCGGAGACGACGGCCAGCAGGACGGCCTCGGGCTCGTCGGTGGCCACCTTGGCGGCGAGCGTGTGCGCCAGCGACCGCGCCGCGGCGGGCGGGGGCAGGTCGGCACGCACCGTGAGGCCGACGCGGCTGCCGCCGGTTCCGCGGAGGCTGACCAGCACGACGGACTCGGCCGGGTGGAAACCGAGCAGGAGCGGCAGGGCGGCGGCGACCTCGCCGGTGTCGCCGAGCCGGATGACGGGGATCGGGGAGTCGTCCACCCGGCCGACCCTGGGGCCGGACGAGGTTCCATCACGGCGTCCGCGGCCACCTGTGGACCCGGCGGCTCCTGTGGATGCTCCGGACGGGACTGTCGCTAGTCGAGGACGTCGGCCTGGGTGTCGTAGGCCTGCTCGAGCAGGTCGGCGAACGCCGTCGGGTCCAGCTGCCCGCCGGAGGCGTCGGTGCGGAGCAGGACCACCACCCGCTCACCGTCCTGCACGACCCCGATGAGCGCCGGCACGGTCACCTGCTGGCCGTCGGGGCCGGTCACCGTCGTCGTGAAGGTCAGACCGGCCGAGCCGTCGCCGAGGTCGGGGACGCCGATCTCCTCCAGGCTGACGGTCGCGGTGCCGATCTGCGGGGAGCTGACCTGCACCTCCGAGCAGCCGTCGAGCCGGTCGCCGAAGCCGTCGAGCGCGTCCTCGGCGGGGCCGCCGGAGGCCAGTGCCTGCACCGTGGTCGTCGTCCCGGCGACGGCGACCTGCGCGGCGACGTCGTCGTACTCGTCGAACGACGGCTGGGTGCCCTGCACGGCCGCCTGGCACTCCGGCGGCGTGACCTGCAGGTCGGCGGCGGAACCGCCGGCGACCGCCGCCCCCTGCGCGAGCTGCGCCTCGGTCACCGGGGTCACCTGCGCGCCGGCCCCGAACGCCTCCGCGGGCAGCAGGCCGGGCGTCAGGTCCGTCCCCGACGACGGCGACCGAGAGGCCGAGGACGACGACTCGGACGACGACTCGGACGACGAGGACGCCGGCGAGGCCGTGCCCTCGACGTCGTCGCCACCGCAGGCGGCGAGCAGCGGGACGGCGAGCAGGCCCGCGGCGACGGCGAGGACGGGGCGACGGCGGATGATCACGCCCGGACGCTAGCCAGGGCGGGACGAGGGCGCAGGCCGGCCGCCCGATCGGGTCAGAGCTCGTACTGGACGGCACTCCGGGCGGCCAGGAACGGGCGGACGTGCTCGGCGATGACCTCGAGGTGCACCGGGTCGGTGGCGTAGCGGCGGAAGGTCTCGGCGTCGGGGAAGTCGGCGACCAGGACGGTGTGCGCGTTGCCCTCGACCAGGCCCGCGTCGGGCGCGACGGTGAACGCCAGCGAGCCGGGCACCTGCTCGGGCAGCCGCCGCAGCGCCGCGACGGTCTGCGCGCGGCGGGCGTCGTCGGCGGCGTCGGACCAGGTGAAGTGCACGACGTGTCGGATCACGCCCGCCACCCTGTCAGGCGGGCGGACCGGGCGGGGTCGGTAGGGTCCGGCGCATGGGACGACGGCTGCGGATCGCACTGCTGTCGTACCGGAGCAAGCCGCACGGCGGCGGGCAGGGCGTGTACGTGCGGGCGCTGTCGCGGGAGCTGACCGCGCTCGGCCACTCCGTCGAGGTGTTCAGCGGCCAGCCCTATCCCGAGCTCGACGACGGCGTCCCGCTCACCCGGGTGCCCAGCCTCGACCTCTACCGCGAGCCCGATCCGTTCCGCACGCCGCGGCCCTCGGAGTTCCGCGACTGGATCGACGTCGCCGAGTGGGCCGCGATGTGCACCGCCGGCTTCCCCGAACCGCTCACCTTCACGCTGCGCGCCGCCCGCCTGCTGCTCCCCCGCGCGGCCGAGTTCGACGTCGTGCACGACAACCAGTCCCTCGGCTACGGGCTGCTGCGGCTGCTGCGCGCCGGCGTCCCGACCGTGGCCACCGTGCACCACCCGGTCGCCATCGACCGGCAGCTGGAGATCGCCGCGGCACCCACGCTGCGCCGCCGGCTGACCCTGCACCGCTGGTACGGCTTCACCGCCATGCAGGCCCGGGTCGCCCCCCGCCTCGACGCCGTCACCACCGTGTCGGAGAACTCCCGGCGCGACATCGAGACGCACCTGCGCGTCCCCGCCTCCGGCGTCGAGGTCATCCCGGTGGGCATCGACCCCGGCGTCTTCACGCCGCCGCCGGCCGGACAGCCGCGCGACGCCGACTCGATCGTCGTCACCACCAGCGCCGACGTCCCGCTCAAGGGCCTGGTGCACCTGCTGGAGGCGGTCGCCAAGCTGCGCACCGAGCGGCCGGTGCGGCTCACGGTCGTCGGCACCGCGCGGCCCGGTGGGCCGGCGGAGTCGGCGCTGGACCGCCTCGGCCTGCGCGACGCCGTCCGCTTCACCGGCCCGCTGCCCGAGGCCGACCTGGTGCGGCTGCTGCAGACGGCGACCGTGGCGGCCATCCCGTCGCTGTACGAGGGCTTCTCGCTGCCCGCGGTCGAGGCGATGGCCTGCGGGACGCCGCTGGTGACCACCGACGCCGGCGCGCTGCCCGAGGTGGTCGGCACCCAGGCCGGCCTGCGGGTGCGGGCCGGTGACGTCGACGAGCTGACCGCGGCGCTCAAGCTGGTGCTCGAGAAGCCCTCGCTGCAGGAGCAGCTGGGCCGGGCCGGGCGCCGCCGGGTGCTGGCCTCCTACACGTGGCGCTCGACGGCCGAGCGCACGGCCGCCTGGTACGCCGAGGTGCTGGAACGGAAGGGCGCTGCGTGCTGACCGTCGACTACGACCTGCTCGACCTGCGCCCCGGCATGACCGTGCTGGACCTCGGCTGCGGCGAGGGCCGGCACGCCTTCGAGGCCTACCGCCGCGGCGCGCACGTGGTCGCCGTCGACTGGGGCGTGTCCGAGGTGGAGACGACGAAGCGGTGGCTGGGCGCGATCGCCGAGGCCGGCGAGGCCCCGGCCGGTGCCCGCTTCGAGGTGCTGCGCGGCGACCTGCGGCACCTGCCCTTCCCCGACGCCAGCGTCGACCGGGTCATCGCCTCCGAGGTGCTCGAGCACATCCCCGACGACGTTCCCGCGATGGCCGAGATCGCGCGGGTGCTCAAGCCCGGCGGGAAGGCCGTCGTCACGGTGCCGCGGTACGGCCCCGAGCGGATCTGCTGGGCGCTGTCGGACGCCTACCACGCCAACGAGGGCGGGCACATCCGCATCTACCGCGGCGACGTACTGCGCACCCGGTTGTCGGTCGCCGGCCTGGTGCCCGGGCGGCAGCACCACGCCCACGCGCTGCACGCGCCGTTCTGGTGGCTCAAGTGCGCCGTCGGGGTGGACCGCGACACCGCCGTCGTCCGCGCCTACCACCGGCTGCTGGTCTGGGACCTGACGAAGCGGCCGCTGCTCACGCGGGCGGCCGAGAGGGTGCTGGACCCGCTGTTCGGCAAGAGCCTCGTCGTCTACGCGGACAAGCCGGCCGTCCCGCAGGCGGCGGCCGCCCCGGAGCGGGAGAAGACCGCTGCCGCGCGCTGAGCTGCCCGAGCTGCCCGGCGTCCTCGACGGGGCGGCCGTGCGGCGGACGGTCGCGGCCATCGCCGCCGAGCAGGGCGCCGACGGGTCGCTGCCGTGGTTCCGCGGCGGGCAGCTCGACCCGTGGGACTCGATCGAGGCGGCCATGGCCCTCGACGTCGGCGGGGAGCACGGGCGGGCGGCGGCGGCCTACCGCTGGCTGGCCGCCCGGCAGCGCGCCGACGGCTCCTGGGCCGCCGAGTACCGCGACGGCGCCGAGACCCAGCCGGCCGTCGAGAGCAACCACGCCGGCTACCTCGCCGTCGGCGCGTGGCACACCTGGCTGGCCAGCGGGGACGAGCGGCTGGTCACCGAGCTGTGGCCGGCGGTGCGCCGCGGCCTGGACCTCGTCGTGGACATGCAGCTGGACTCGGGTGCGGTCAGCTGGGCGCTGCGGCCCGACGGGACGCCGGACGACACCGCGCTGCTCACCGGCAACGCCAGCCTGTTCCAGGCGCTTCGCTGCGGCATCGCGCTGGCCGGGCTGGCCGGGCAGACGCAGCCGGACTGGGAGCTGGCCGTCACCGGCCTCGGGACGGCGCTGCGGAGCGATCCCGACGCCTTCGCCGACCGGTCGCGCTGGTCGATGGACTGGTACTACCCGGTGCTCGCCGGTGCGGTCACCGGTGACGCCGCCCGCGCCCGCCTCGGCGCCGACTGGGACCGCTTCGTCGTCCCCGGGCTCGGGGCGCGGTGCGTCGCCGACCGCCCCTGGGTGACCGGCGCGGAGACCTGCGAGCTGGCGCTGGCGCTCGTCGTGGCGGGGCAGCGCGACGCCGCGGTGGAGCAGGTGGCGGCGATGCAGCACCTGCGCCACGACGACGGCTCGTACTGGACGGGGTTCGTCTATCCCGACGACGCCCGCTGGCCGGTGGAGCGGACCACCTGGACGGCGGCCGCGGTCGTGCTCGCCGCCGACGCCCTCTCCGGCGCGACGCCGGCCTCCGGGCTGTTCGCCGACCCCTCGGCGCTGCCCGCACCCGGGACCGCCGACACCGGTTCGCTGCCGCCGATCACGGGCAGGGTCCAGGGGTGACCAGCACCACCGCCCAGCCCACGACCTCCCGACCACCCACCGCCGACGGCGTCACCGTCGTGGTGATGAGCCGCGACCGGCGCCAGGACCTGCTGGCCACGCTGCCCCGGCACGAGGCGCCCGTCGTGCTGGTGGACAACGGCTCGACCGACGGCACCGTCGAGGCCGTCCGGGCCGCGCTGCCGCAGGTGACGGTCCTGCCGCTCGCGGAGAACGTCGGCGCCCGCGCCCGCACGATCGGCGCCGGGCACGCCGGCACCGAGTTCGTCGCGTTCGCCGACGACGACTCCTGGTGGGCGCCCGGTGACCTCGCCCGCGCGGCGGCGGTCATGCGCGCCCACCCGCGCCTGGCGGTGCTCAACGCGCGCGTGCTCGTCGGCCCCGAGGAGCGGCTCGACCCGCTGTGCGCGGAGCTGGCCACCAGCCCGCTCGGCACGCCGCCGCACCTGCCCGGCCCGCGGCTGCTCGGCTTCATCGGCTGCGCGGCGATGGTGCGCACCGAGGCGTTCCTCGCCGTCGGCGGGTTCGACCCGGTGGTGCGCTTCCCCGGCGAGGAGGAGCGGCTGTCCCTCGACCTCGCCGCCACCGGGTGGGACATCGCCTACGTCGACTCGGTGACCGTGCACCACCACCCCTCCCCTCGCCGGCACGACCCCGCGACCCGGCGCACGGCGATCTGGCGGTCGCGGTTGCTCACCGCGGTCATGCGGCTGCCCGCGGGCGACGTCGTCCGCACGGTCACCGCGGCGCTGCGGGCGGGCGGGGCGGAGCGCCGCGGGCTGTGGGGGGCACTGCCGGACCTGCCCGCCGCGCTGCGCCTCCGGCGGCGGCTGCCCGCGCACGTGCTGGCCGACCTGCGGCTGCTCGCCGGGGACGCCCGGTGACCGCGACCGAGGCCACCCCGCAGGCGACCGGGACGGGGCCGGACCCGCGGGTCGCCGTCGTCGTCATCACCCACCAGCGGCGCGACGAGGTGCTGGTGGCGCTCGCCCGGCTGCTGGAGCTGCCCGAGCGGCCGCACGTGGTGGTGGTCGACAACGGGTCCACCGACGGCACCGCGGAGGCCGTCCGCGAGCGCTTCCCCGCGGCGGAGCTGGTGGCCAGCCCGGAGAACCTGGGCGCGATCGGCCGCAACGTGGGGATCGGCCGGCTGTCGACGCCGTACGTGGCCTTCTGCGACGACGACACGTGGTGGGAGCCGGGGTCGCTGCGCACCGCGGCCGACGTCCTCGACGCGCACCCGCGGCTGGCCGTGGTGACCGCGCGGATCCTCGTCGAACCGGGTGGCCGCGAGGACCCGATCGTGCCGGAGCTGCGCGACTCCCCCGTCCCCGGCGCGGACTGGCTGCCCGGGCCGGCGCTGGGCTCGTTCCTCGCCGGCGCGAGCGTGGTCCGCCGCGAGGCGTTCCTCGAGGTCGGCGGCTTCAGCGAGCGGCTGTGGCTGGGCGGCGAGGAGGAGCTCATGGCCGGCGACCTCGCCGCCGCCGGCTGGGAGCTGTGCTACCTGCCCGCGCTCACCGTGCACCACCAGGCGTCGAAGGCCCGCGACTCGCACCGCCGCCGGCGCGACGGCATCCGCAACACCCTCTGGACGACGTGGCTGCGGCGGCCGCTGCGCCCCGCGCTGCGCCGCACGCTGCACCTGCTGACCACGCTGCCGCGCGACCGGGTCACCGCGCAGGGGCTGTGGGCCGCCGTCCGCGGGATCCCGTGGGTGGTGCGCGAGCGGCGGGTGCTCCCCGCCTCCGCCGAGGCGCGATTCGCCGCGCTCGACGCCGTTCAGCGCCGCTCCACAGCCCGCCGCTACGTCAGCTGAGGGCGCGCCCGTTGTCGACCTGGTGCGGTCTCGGCGTCGTCGAGACGATGCCAGGTCGACATCCGGCGCGCTCGCTCCCTGGAGGAGCGGCGGAAATGGCCATTTCTGCCGCCCCGCGCCGGGTCAGGTGGCGCAGGAGATGCAAGTGCGGGCGGTCGGGCGGGCGTCGAGGCGCTCGGGGGCGATCGGCCGGCCGCAGGACTCGCAGCGGCCGTAGGTGCCGGCCTCGACGGCGGTGACCGCGGCGTCGACGTCGGCCAGCCGACGGCGCGCCTGCTCGAGCAGCGCGGCCACCTGCTGGCGCTCGAAGGCGATCGTGGCGCCCTCCGGGTCGTGCTCGTCGTCGGCGTTCGAGGCCTGCGACGCGGCGACGATGGCGTCGAACTCGCTGGTCAGCGCCTCGATCTGGGCCTGCGCGGCCGCCCGCTCGGCGCCGAGCCGGTCAGCGTCCACGGCGCAGCAGCCGCAGCGACCCGGTGCCGGGCAGCTCGGTGAAGTCGCCGGAGTCCAGCACCCGCCGGTAGACGCCGAAGGGTGCCTGGCCGCCGTCGGCGGGGTCGGGGAAGACGTCGTGGATGGCCAGCGTGCCGCCGACGGCGAGCTTGGCCACCCACGCGTCCTGGTCGCGGCGGGCGGACTCCTCGGTGTGGCTGCCGTCGAGGAACAGCAGCGCCAGCGGCGTCGACCACAGCGGCGCGAGCACCTCCGAGCGCGTGACGACGGCGACGACGACGTCCTCGGCGCCGGCGTCGGCGATCGTGCGGCGGAACCGCGGCAGGGTGTCGAGCAGCCCGACGGCGGGGTCGACCAGCGACGGGTCGTGGTACTCCCAGCCGGGCTGGTGCTCCTCGGAGCCGCGGTGGTGGTCGACGGTGACCACCCGCCGGCCGGTCTCGCGCGCCGCCGCGGCGAGGTAGAGCGCCGACTTGCCCATCCACGAGCCGATCTCCAGCAGCGGGCCGGGCACGCCGACCGTGCGGGCGGCCTCGTACAGGGCGCGGCCCTCGTCGTCGGGCATGAAGCCGGGGGCGGAGCGGGCGGCGGCCAGCAGTCGAAGGACCCCGTCCCCCTCCCGCCTCGCGAGCTCGGCGCGAGCCTCTGGACGGGGCCGGGAAGTGCTCGTGTTCATCGAGCGAATCTCGCACGCAGGGACGACAGGCTCCGCTCCGGGGCGGCGCCGGCCGCCGTCCCGGCCGCGGTGGCGAAGAACGCGCCGACCGCCGTCGTCACCGGGACCGCGAGCACGAGGGCGATCGCGCCGGCGAGGGTCCGGAGGACCTCCTCGGCCACCACCGCGCTGGTCAGCGTGACGCCGACCGGGCGCGTGTAGACCTCGAAGAGCAGCAGCAGGGGCAGCGCGGCGCCGGCGTAGGCGAAGACGATCGTGTAGACGGTCGAGGCGATGTGGTCGCGGCCCACGGCCATGCCGCGGCGGTAGAGCTCCCGCCATCCCATCGCGGTGTCCACCTCGTGCAGCTGCCAGATCGCCGAGGCCTGGGTGATGGTGACGTCGTTGAGCACGCCGAGGCCGGCGACGACGACCCCGGCGATCACCAGGCCGGAGAAGTCCAGCGTCGGGTCGAAGGTCGCGAGCTGCACGGTCTCCTCGCTGGTCAGCCCGGTCAGCTTCGCGACGTCGACCGCCACGGAGCCGAGCACGGTCACCAGCGCCAGGCCGAACAGGGTGCCCACCAGCGCCGTCGTCGTCCGGGCCGACAGACCGTGCGCCAGGTAGAGGACGACGAACATGATCGCCGACGACCCGACCAGGCTGACCAGCGTCGGCGAGGACCCGGCGAGCAGCGCGGGCAGCACGAACTGCAGCAGGACGAAGAACGCGAACGCCAGGCCGACCAGCGCCGCGAGCCCGCGCAGCCGGGCCACCACCCCGACGACGACGGCGAAGACCACCGCGAGCACGACCATCGGCGTGGTGCGCTCGAAGTCGGAGAACTGGTAGTTCGGGCCGCCCTCGGCGCCGGGGTCGCGGGTGAGCACGATCGTGTCGCCGTCGGCCACGCCGTTGGCCACGACCTCGGCCGACAGGTCCACCTGCTGGTACTCCCCCGCGCCCTCGCCCTCGAGCACCTCGACGACGGCGGTCGCGCAGGTTGCCTGGGCGGTGCCCTCGCCGCCGCACGGCAGCGTCTGCAGCGAGACCACCCGGGCGTCGGCGTAGGTGGTGCCCGCCGGCAGGAAGGTGGCGGCGACCTCCTCCGCGCGGGTGGGCTCGTCGCCGGGCCAGAGCACGACGAGCCCGACGACCGTGGCCAGGCCCACGGGCACCAGCAGCATGAGCATCAGCCAGACCGCGCGGCGTCGCCGGGTCAGCGTCTCCGGGCTCGGCGGGGGCGCGTCGGGGTCGGGCCCGTGGCTGTGGGAGTGGGGCGGCACCCGGCAAGGCTAGGAGCCCGGGCAGGTCCCGTTGACCGGGGCGCGCGGTGCGGCCACGCTGCGCTCCCGGACGGGGACGACACCACGGGACGACACCACGGGACGACAGCACGGGGACGGCGCTGCGGAGGTGCGGCGGTGACGCAGCCGGCGGGGACCTGGGCCAGCGCCCGCGCCTACGAGGAGTACGTGGGCCGGTGGAGCCGCGCGGTGGCCGCCCTCGCCGTCCCCGCGCTCGAGGTGCCCCCGGGGAGCCGCTGGGTCGACGTGGGCTGCGGCACCGGCGTCGTCTCGGGGGCCGTGCTGGAGGAGGCCGCGCCGCGGCTGCTGGTCGGCGTCGACTCCTCGGCGGCCTTCCTGGCCGCGGCGGCCGACCGGGTCCGGGACCCCCGCGCCGCCTTCGTGGCCGGCGACGCGGCGGCGCTGCCCGTCGGGGACGCGACGGCGGACGCGGTGGTCTCCGGCCTGGTGCTGAACTTCCTGCCCGACCCGCGGGCCGCGCTCGCCGAGTGGCGCCGCGTCCTGCGCCCCGGCGGTGCGCTGGGGCTCTACGTGTGGGACTACGCCGAGGGCATGCAGCTCATGCGCGTCCTCTGGGACGCGGCCGCCGAGCTCGACCCGGCGGCCGCCGACCTCGACGAGGGCCGGCGGTCGGTGTGGTGCCGGCCCGGCCCGCTGCGGCGGCTGGCCGAGTCCGCCGGCTTCGAGGCGGTCGACGTCGGCGCCGTCGACGTCCCGACCGTCTTCCGCGACCTCGACGACTTCTGGCAGCCCCTCCTCGGCGGGACCGGCCCGGCGCCGGCCTACGTCACGGGCCTCGCGCCGGACGCGCGCGAGGAGCTGCGCGCGCTGGTGGCCCGGCGGCTGCACCACCGGCCCGACGGCTCGATCCCGCTCGTCGCGCGGGCCTGGCTGGTCCTGGGTCGCGCCTGACGGTCAGGCGCTGCGGCCGTCGGGCCCGTCGGGGCGCCGCGACTGCGCGCCGGACGTCGGGGCGCCGCCGGCGTCGGCCGGGCCGGCCCCCTCCTCCACGACCTCGAAGCGTCGCCAGAGTCCGGTGAGCTGCAGCGGGCGCGCGACGGCGGCCGGCGGGTCGACCAGCGCGACGGTCACCGCCCGCGGCGAGGTCATGCGCTGCAGCTGCACCAGCACGGCCATGCCGGCGGAGTTCATGTAGGACACCCCGCCCAGGTGCAGCTCCACCCGGGACAGCGTGGCGACCGAGAGCATCTGGTCGGTGACGGCGCGGACGAGCGGCCGGCGCGCGGCCTCGGTCAGCTCGCCGCGGACGGTGATCGTGCTGACGTCGCCGTCGAGGGTGGCCACCACCTCGGGCTCGTGGTCGTGCTGCCCGGTGTCGGGGTCGGCCGGTCCACCGGTCTCTCGGTGCTCGTCCATGCCCGGGGACTGCCCGCGTTGCCACCCGTCCATGCGCGAGCCGGAACAACTCCGCACAAGGGATGTTTACACCGGTGCGCGACCGAGGTAATCTCCAGTTGCCACTAGAGGTTCATCCTCGGGCAGCGAACACGCACCGGATCTCCCAGGAGGTTCACCAGCCATGATGCTGACCGCTTACGACCCGTTCGCCGCCACGTCCGCCGCCTTGCGCGCGCTGGACCAGCTCACCGGCCGCACCGGCACCGCCCGCCCGCTGTCGGGCATGCCGATGGACGCCTACCGCGTCGGCGACAAGTTCGTGGCCCACTTCGACCTGCCGGGCGTCGACCCGGGGTCGATCGACCTGTCGGTCGAGGGCACGACGCTCACCGTCACGGCCGAGCGCTCGGTCCCGCAGCTCGAGGGTGTGGAGTGGGCCGTCGCCGAGCGTCCCTACGGCGCCTACACCCGCCAGCTGGTGCTCGGTCGCAGTCTCGACACCGACCGGCTGGAGGCGAGCTACCACGACGGCGTGCTCACCGTGAGCATCCCCGTGGCGGAGAAGGCCCGCGCCCGCAAGATCACCGTGACCCGCGCCGACGTGCCGGCCGCGGTGGAGAGCCGGACCATCGAGGGCGAGTCGTCGTCCGCCCAGGGCGGGAAGAAGGCCGTCGAGAGCTGACCGGCGAGCTGATCGGCGACCGCGCGCGGGGCCGGGCCCGGGTGGCCCGGCCCCGCGCCGCATCTGCATCCCGTCCCGGCGAGGAGGAGGTCCCGTGACGACCGACGGCGCCCACGAGCCGGCCGACGCCGTCCGGCGACTCGACGACCCGGACTTCCCCGCGCTGACCATGAGCCAGGCCGCCGCCCTGCTGGGCGTGCAGGCCGCCTTCCTCCGCAGCCTCGACGGCTCCGGCGTCCTCCAGCCGCACCGCTCCCCCGGCGGCCACCGCCGCTACTCGCGTCACCAGCTGGTGCTCGCCGCCCGCCTGCGCGGCCTGCTCGACGAGGGGCACACGCTCGCCTCCGCCGAGGTGATCCTCGGCCTGCAGGACGAGCTCGCCGACGCCCGCGCCACCACCGCGCGGCTGCGCGACGCCGTCGACCGGCTCCGCGCCGGGCAGGACAGCGACCTCGGCCCTGAGTGACACCCCTGGGGGGTAGGGGTACAGTCAGTTGCGTGACCGATCCCGAGAACGCTCCCGGCCACGTCCACGGCTATCTGCACCGCAAGGACGACCACCTCAAGCGGCTGCGCCGCATCGAGGGTCAGGCCCGCGGGCTGCAGCGCATGGTCGAGGACGAGAAGTACTGCATCGACATCCTCACCCAGGTCTCGGCGATGACGTCCGCCCTGCAGTCGGTCGCGCTGAGCCTGCTCGAGGAGCACCTGTCGCACTGCGTCGCCGAGGCCGTCGCCACCGGCGGCCCGGAGGCCGACGCGAAGGTCCGCGAGGCCTCCGCCGCGATCGCCCGGCTCGTCCGTTCCTGACCCGCACCCGTTCCGGAGGACCCCCATGAGCACCGCCACCTACACCGTCACCGGCATGACCTGCTCGCACTGCGTCACCGCGGTCACCGAGGAGGTCAGCGGCCTGCCCGGCGTCACCGACGTCCGGGTCGACCTGCCCAGCGGCGGCGTGACCGTCACCAGCGACGCCCCCCTCGACGACGACGCCGTGCGCGCCGCCGTCGAGGAGGCCGGCTACGAGGTCGCCGGCCGCTGACGCGGCCGGTTCCGAGGGAGGACGCCGTGCGCACCGCCACCCGGGTCGCCGCCACGCTCGTGGGCGCCGCCGCCGTCCTCGGCGCGGGCTGGGGCGCCGGCGCGCTCGCCGGCCCGGTCGGGGAGCCGCCGGCACCGGCGATGGCCGACCACGCCGACGAGGAGCAGGACCACGGCGACGACGGCGGTCACGAGGCGGCGGCGGTCCCCGACCTGCCCGCGGGGCTCGCCGTCTCCGCCGAGGGGCACACCCTCGACCTCGCCGACGACGCGCTGCCCGCCGGCGCCGCCGTCCCGCTGTCCTTCCGCGTGCTGGGCCCCGACGGCTCCCCGGTGACCGCCTACGACACCGTGCACGAGCAGGACCTGCACCTGGTCGTCGTCCGGCGTGACCTCACCGGCTACCAGCACGTGCACCCGACCCTCGCGCCCGACGGCACCTGGACGACGACGGTGGCGCTGGAGCCCGGCTCGTGGCGGGTGCTGGCCGACAGCACGCCCACCGACCTCGGCTCCGGCCTCGTGCTCGGCGCCGACCTCGCCGTCGGCGGCGCGTGGGAGCCGGTCCCGCCGCCCGCGCCGTCGGCGAGCGCCGAGGTCGACGGCTACACGGTCGCCCTCGACGGCGACCTGGTGGCCGGCGAGGAGTCCGAAGTGGTCGTCACCGTGACCCGCGACGGCGTCCCGGTGACGGACCTGCAGCCCTACCTCGGCGCCCGCGGCCACCTGGTCGCGCTGCGTGCCGGGGACCTCGGCTACCTGCACGTGCACCCGACCGGCGGCTCCGGCGCGGAGGTCCGGTTCGCCGTGCGGGTGCCCGCGGCCGGTGACCACCGCCTGTTCCTCGACTTCCGCCACGGCGACGTCGTCCGCACGGCCGCCTTCTCCCTGACCGCCCGGAGCGCCCCGTGACCACCCCCACGCAGATCGAGCTGTCGATCGGCGGCATGACCTGCGCGTCCTGCGCGGCCCGCATCGAGAAGAAGCTCAACCGGCTCGACGGCGTCACCGCCACGGTCAACTACGCGACCGAGAAGGCGCGCGTGAGCTTCGGCGACGGCGTCGTCCCCGAGGACCTCGTCGCCACCGTGGAGAAGGCCGGCTACACCGCCGCGCTGCCCGCGCCGCCCGCGCAGGACGCCGTCCCCGAGGCCGATCCGGACGCCGGGCTGCGGCACCGGCTGCTGGTCTCCGCCGTGCTCAGCCTGCCGGTGGTCGTGCTCGGCATGGTCCCGGCGCTGCAGTTCGAGTACTGGCAGTGGCTGTCGCTGACCCTGGCCGCGCCGGTCGTCGTCTGGGGCGGTGCGCCGTTCCACCGCGCCGCCTGGACCAACCTGCGCCACGGCGCGGCCACGATGGACACCCTCGTCTCGCTCGGGACCCTGGCCGCGTTCCTGTGGTCGCTGTACGCACTGTTCCTCGGCACGGCCGGGGAGCCGGGCATGACGCACCCCTTCTCGCTGGCGGTCTCCCGCGGCGACGGCAGCGGCGACGTCTATCTCGAGGCCGCCGCCGGCGTGACCACGTTCCTGCTGGCCGGCCGCTACGCCGAGGCGCGCGCCAAGCGGCGGGCCGGGTCGGCGCTGCGGGCGCTGCTGGAGCTCGGCGCCCGCGAGGTGTCGGTGCTGCGCGGCGGCGCCGAGGTGCGCGTGCCGGTGGAGCAGCTGCACGTCGGCGACGTGTTCGTCGTCCGGCCCGGCGAGCGGGTGGCCACCGACGGCGAGGTCGTCGAGGGCTCCTCGGCGGTCGACGCCTCGATGCTCACCGGCGAGTCGGTGCCCGTGGAGGTCGGCCCCGGCGACACCGTCGTCGGCGCGACGGTCAACGCCGGCGGCCGGCTCCTCGTGCGGGCCACCCGGGTGGGCGCGGACACCCAGCTGGCGCAGATGGCGCGGCTGGTCGAGGAGGCGCAGAACGGCAAGGCGCAGGTGCAGCGGCTGGCCGACCGGGTGTCGGGCGTCTTCGTGCCGGTCGTGCTCGCGCTCGCCCTGGCCACGCTCGGCTTCTGGATCGGCACCGGCGCCGGGGTGGCCGGGGCGTTCCCCGCCGCCGTCGCCGTGCTGATCATCGCCTGCCCGTGCGCGCTCGGGCTGGCCACGCCGACCGCGCTCATGGTCGGCACCGGCCGCGGCGCGCAGCTCGGCATCCTCGTGCGCGGCCCGGAGGTGCTGGAGTCCACGCGGCGGGTCGACACCGTCGTGCTCGACAAGACCGGCACGGTCACCAGCGGCCGGATGGGCCTGACCGGGGTCACCGCCGCCGACGGCGAGGACGCCGGCGAGGTGCTGCGCCGCGCGGGCGCGCTCGAGGACGCCTCCGAGCACCCGATCGCCGCGGCCGTGGCCGCCGCCGCCCGCGAGCGCTGCGGGCAGCTGCCCACCGTCACCGGGTTCTCCAGCGAGGCCGGGCTGGGCGTGCGCGGCACCGTCGAGGGCGTGCCGGTCGTGGTCGGCCGGCCGTCGCTGGTGGGCACGCTGCCCCCGGAGCTCGCCGCGGCGGTGGCCGACGCCGACGCCGCCGGGCGCACCGCGGTCGCCGTCGGCTGGGACGGCACGGTGCGCGGCGTGCTCGTCGTCGCCGACACGGTCAAGCCGACGTCCGCCGACGCCGTCCGGCAGCTGCGCGACCTGGGGCTGCGGCCGGTGCTGCTCACCGGCGACTCCGCGGCCACCGCCCGGGCCGTGGCCGCCGAGGTCGGCATCGACGACGTCGTGGCCGAGGTGCTGCCGCAGGACAAGGTCGACGTCGTCCGGCGGCTGCAGACCGAGGGCCGCACCGTCGCGATGGTCGGCGACGGCGTCAACGACGCGGCCGCGCTCGCCCAGGCCGACCTCGGGCTGGCGATGGGCACCGGCACCGACGTCGCCATCCAGGCCAGCGACCTCACCCTCGTGCGCGGCGACCTGCGCGCGGCCGCCGACGCCGTCCGGCTGGCCCGCCGCACGCTCGCGGTCATCAAGGGCAACCTGTTCTGGGCGTTCGCCTACAACGTCGCCGCGCTGCCGCTGGCGATGGCCGGGCTGCTCAACCCGATGATCGCCGGCGCCGCGATGGCGTTCAGCTCCGTCTTCGTCGTCACCAACAGCCTGCGCCTGCGCCGGTTCGCGCCCCTGCCCGGCAACGCGACCTCCGCCGTCCCCGACTGAGCACTTCCGCGGAGATGCACCGCGCACCTCCGCGGAGATGCACCGTCAGAGGGCCGGGGCCAGGAGCAGGACGGTCGGGACCAGCAGGAGCAGCCCGGCGGTGAGCAGGGCGGCGGCCCGGGCGGGCGCGGGCAGCGGCGCGGGCGGGTCGAGCAGCCGGAGGACCCGGACGCCGACCGCGCTGCCGCCCACCGCCAGCGCGCCGTCGGGCACGCCACCGCTAGCTCCCCCGGCGGCGACGACGATCGCCTGCGCCAGCGTGCGCCGCGGGTCGGGCACGGCCAGCGAGGCCAGCGCGCGGTCGTCGGCGCGCATCTCCACCAGCTCGCGCACCGCGGCGTGCGCCCGGCCGGCCGCGGGCAGCACCGGCAGCGCCGCCTCCCACGCCACGAACGGCAGCAGGTAGAGGTGGTGGTGCTCGGCCAGGTGCGCCCGCTCGTGCGCCACGACGGCGGCCAGCTGCCCGTCGTCGAGCTCGGCGACCATGCCCGAGGACAGCACCAGCAGCGGGCGCGCGCCGGGGATGCAGAACGCCACCGGCGCGGGGTGCTCGAGCAGGCGGGCGTCCGGAGCGGCGGCCGAGGGCTGGACGACGAGCTCGAGCAGCTCCCGGTGCCGGCGGCGGGTGCGGGCGGTGCGCACCCACGACAGCGCCAGCACGCCGAGCAGCTCGGCGGCGAGGACGGCGGCCAGCGTCAGCGTGACCCAGTGGTCGCCGCGGACGGGATCGCGGGCCGGGTGCCCGGTGAGCACCGCCCAGCCGGCCTCGGGCAGCGAGTGGCCCCACGGCGCCAGCCCGTGCACCAGCAGCGCGCCGATGATCGACAGACCGCCGGCCAGCCCGATGGCCTGCCAGCAGACCAGCGCGACGAGCGGGTCGCGCCGCGGCCAGCGGGCACGGCCGAGCAGCGCCGGCACCGGCCAGGCGAGCAGCGCCGCGAGGACCGCGAGCGCCGCGGCGGTCGCGGGCAGCACGTCAGCGGGCGCGGGCGTCCGGCGCGCTCCCCTCCAGCAGCTGCCGCAGGAGGCGGGCCTCCTCCGGGTCGACGCCGCCGACGAACCGGGCGAGCACCGCCTGCCGGTCGCCGGCCTGGCCGAGGACCTCGTGCATGAGCTCGGCGGCGTGCTCGGCGCGGCTGGCGCGCGGGCGGAACCGGCGCGGGCGGGCGTCGTCGTGCTCGACGAAGCCCTTGCCCTCCAGCCGGGACAGCACGGTGTGCACGGTGGTCAGCGCGAGGTCGCGGTCGGCCAGGGCGTCGCGCAGCTCGGTGGCGGCCACCGGCCCGTCGGCTCCCCACAGCACGTCCATGACGGTGCGCTCCAGGTCTCCCAGCGACGCCACGGTTCCTCCTGCCGATCGGTTCTACCCAGCGTAGAACGACCACCGCCGGGAGCGCACGGACCCTGTCGCACACGTCACCCCGACCCGTTCTACGAGACGTAGAGGAGTCGTTCTACGAGGCGTAGAAAGGAGTCGTCGGCCGGTCGCGCCGGCAGGTGAGGAGCAGGTGCCGTGGACGTCCTGGACATCGCCCGCTGGCAGTTCGGCATCACGACCGTCTACCACTTCCTGATGGTCCCGCTGACCATCGGCCTGGGGATCCTGGTCGCCGTGATGCACACCCAGTGGGTGCGCACCGGCAAGCCCGAGTACCTGCGGATGACCCGCTTCTGGGGCCGGGTCTACCTGGTCAACTTCGTGCTCGGCGTGGCCACCGGCCTGGTACAGGAGTTCCAGTTCGGCCTGGCGTGGAGCGAGTACTCGCGCTTCGTCGGCGACGTCTTCGGCTCGCTGCTGGCGATGGAGGCGCTGCTCGCCTTCTTCCTGGAGTCGACCTTCCTCGGCCTGTGGATCTTCGGCTGGGGCCGGATCCCGAAGAAGCTGCACCTGGCCGCGCTGTGGGCCGCGGTCATCGGCTCGATCGTCAGCGCGTACTTCATCATCGCGGCCAACTCCTGGATGCAGCACCCGGTCGGCGTCACCGTCGGCGACGACGGCCGCCCGCAGCAGGTCGACTTCCTCGCCGTCCTGACCAACAACACGGCCCTGGCCGCCTTCAGCCACGCGATCGTCGCGGCGCTCATGGTCGCCGGCGCCCTGCTGGTCGGCATCGGCCTCTACCAGCTCCGGAAGCGGAAGCTGGCCGGGCGGCCGGACACCGACGTCGACCACACGGTGTGGCGCCGCTCGGTCCGGCTCGGCGGGTTCGTCTCGCTGGCCGCGTTCGTGCTCGTCGCCGTCACCGGGGACTGGCAGGGCAAGCTCATGTACCAGCAGCAGCCGCTGAAGATGAGCTCGGCCGAGGCGCTCTGCGAGACCGAGGCGCCGGCGCCGTTCTCCATCTTCGCCTGGGGCAAGCTCGGCTCCAACGAGTGCGACGAGGTGCACAGCTACACCGTCCCGGGCCTGCTCTCCTTCCTCGCCCACAGCGACTTCTCGACCGCCGTCCCCGGCGTCAACGAGCTGCAGGAGGAGTACTCCGAGGTCTACGGCGCCACCTACCCCGACGACCCGTCCTTCGGCGACCGCGCCGGCCAGCCGATCGACTACACGCCGGTGCTGGCGGTGACCTACTGGAGCTTCCGGCTCATGATCGGCATGGGCGCGGTCTCGGCCGGGGTCGCGGCCTACGCGCTCTGGTCGACCCGGCGGGGCCGGGTGCCGACGTCGCGGATCGGCGTCTACGGGTCGCTGCTCGCCGTCGGCGCGCCGTTCGTGGCCAACGCGACCGGGTGGGTGTTCACCGAGATGGGCCGCCAGCCCTTCGTCGTCTACCCCAACCCCGACGTCCCGGTCGGCGAGCAGGTGTACTTCTTCACCGCCCAGGCCGTCTCCCCCGGCGTCACCGCCGCCGAGGTGTGGACCTCGCTGATCAGCCTCGGCCTGCTCTACGGCGCGCTGGCGGTGGTGGAGCTGTTCCTGCTCGTCCGGCTGGTCCGCCGCGGCGTCACCACCGGCGACACCTCGCCGACCCCGCCGGCGGTGGGCGGCTCGCGCCGGGACGACGACGAGGACCCGCGTCCCGGCGACGACCGGGCCGACGACGACGTCCTCTCCTTCGCGTACTAGGAGCTCATCCCCATGGACCTGCAGACCCTGTGGTTCGCCGCCGTCGCGGTGCTGTGGACCGGCTTCCTGCTGCTGGAGGGCTTCGACTTCGGCGTCGCGGCGCTGCTGCCGGTGCTCGGCCGGCAGCGGGCCGACCGGCACCTCATGCTCCGCACCATCGGCCCGGTGTGGGACGGCAACGAGGTCTGGCTGATCACCGCCGCCGGCGCGGTGTTCGCCGCCTTCCCCGGCTGGTACGCCACCTGGCTTCCGGCGCTGTACCTGCCCTTCGTGCTGGTGCTGCTCGGCCTGATCGTGCGGGCGGTCGCCTTCGAGTGGCGGCACAGCTCGCACGACCCGCGCTGGGACGCCACCTGGACCCGCGTCATCACCGGCGGCTCGCTGGTGGCGGCGGCCGGCGTCGGCGCGGCGCTGGGCGCGACCACGCTCGGCCTGCCGATCGACGGCGACGGCACCCGGGTCGGGGGCGCGTTCGCCGGCCTGGGCTGGGCCTCGGTGCTCGGCGCGGCCGCGGTGCTCGGCTTCTCGCTGGTGCACGGCGCGCTGTTCCTGGCCCTGAAGACCGACGGCCCGCTGCGGCTGCGGGCGCGGGCGTTCGCGCTGCGCTGGTCGCCGGTGGCCGCGCTGCCGCTGCTGGCGTGGGCCGGCCTGGTGCAGCTGCGCTCGGGCACGGCGGTCACCGCGGTGCTGTGGCTGGTGGCCGCGCTCGCCGTCGTCGTCACCTGGACCCGGGTGCGGCTGGACCGCGAGGGCCAGGCCTTCGCCGGCTGGGCCACCGTGCTGCTCGCCTCGGCGGCCACGCTGTTCGGCTCGGCGTTCCCGGTGGTCGTCCCCTCGACGATCGACCCGGCCTTCGACGTCACGATCGCGCAGGCCTCGGTCAGCGACTACACGCTCACCGTCATGACCTGGGTGGCCGCCGTCGGCCTGCCGGTCGTGCTCGCCTACCAGGCCTGGACCTACTGGGTGTTCCGCCGCCGGCTCACCGCCGAGCCCGAGCACGAGACCCGAGTGGCGGCGTGACGACAGACATGGCCATTTCTGCCGCCCCCGGCCGGGGGCCGCTGGCGCCGCTGGCCGGGGTGCCGGGCGTGCCCGGGGCGCTGGCCCGGGCCGCGGCCGCGGCGCTGGGGTCGACGGCGGGGCTGGTGCTGCTCGCCGCCGGCCTCGCGCACGCCGTCGCGCGGGCGGCGGGCACGGCCGACGGCGAGGTGCTGGCCCCGCTCGCGCTCGCCGCCGCCGGTGCCGGGCTCCGCGCACTCGCCGGCACCCTCGGCGAGCGGGCCGCCGCCCGCGACGCCCGTCGTGCCGAGGACGGGCTGCGCCGCGCCCTGCTCGGCCGGCTCGCCGCCTCCCCCGCCGCCGTCGCCGCGGCGGGCGGCCCGGCACCGGCCGCGGTGCTGGCCACCACCCGCCTGGCCGACCTCGCGCCCGCGCTGGCCACCTACCTGCCGGCGCTGGCGCAGACGCTCGTCGTCCCGCCGGTGCTGCTCGTGGTGCTGGCCGCCACCGACCTGCTGTCGACCGGCCTCGTGGCGGTCACACTGCCGCTGGTGCCGCTCTTCCTGGCGCTGGTCGGCCTCGCCACCCGCGACGGCACCACCGGCGCCGCCCGCGCGCTGGACCGGCTGGCCGCGCACGTCGCCGAGCTGGTCCGCGGCCTGCCCGTGCTGGTCGGCCTCGGCCGCGCCGCCGACCAGGTCGCCGCGCTCGCCGAGCTCGGCGAGGCCACCCGCCGCCGCACGCTGGCCACCCTGCGGCTGGCGTTCCTCTCCGCGCTGGTGCTCGAGCTGATCGCCACGCTGTCCGTGGCGCTGGTCGCGGTCACCGTCGGCCTGCGGCTGGTCCACGGCGAGCTCGACCTCGCCGTCGGGCTCACCGCGCTGCTGCTCGCGCCCGAGGCCTTCGCCCCGCTGCGCGCGCTGGGCACCGCCCACCACGCCGGCGAGGCCGCCACCCTCGCCGCCGCCGAGGCACGCGCCGTGCTCGCCGCGCCGGTGCCCGTCCCCGCCCCGGCCGGGGACGACGACGACCCGCGCGGTGCCGACGTCGCCGTCCGCGGCCTCACCGTGCGCCACCCCGGCCGCACGCTGCCCGCGCTGCCCCCGACCGACCTGGCGCTGCGCCCCGGCGAGTTCGTCGCGCTGCGCGGTGCCAGCGGCTCGGGCAAGTCGACGCTGCTGGCGGCCTTGACCGGCGCGCTCGGCCCGGCCGCCGAGGTCGACGGCACCGTCACCGGCGTGCCCGCCGGCGCGGTCGCGCTCGTGCCGCAGCACCCGCGGACGACGGCGCCCACGGTGGCCGACGAGCTGCGCCGGCACGCCGCGGCCTCGCGCGGGGTGGACGCCGTCGTGGCCGAGGCGTTCGTCGTCGAGGCGCTGCAGCGGGTCGGCGCCGAGGAGCTGGCCGGGCGCGACTGCACCACGCTGTCCCCCGGCGAGCTGCAGCGCGTTGCGGTGGCGCGGGCGCTGGTGCGCGTGCGCCGCGGCGCCCGGCTGCTGCTGCTCGACGAGCCGACCGCCCACCTCGACGGCGTCTCGGCCGCCCGGGTCGCCGCCGTGCTGGCCTCGCTGCGCGGCACGGTCACGGTCCTGCTGGTCACCCACGACCCGGCCCTGGCGGCGCTCGCCGACCGCACGGTCGACCTGACCGCACCCGCCCTTCCCGCACCGACTCCTGCGATCTCGTGGCCATCGGCGGCCGATCGCCCCGAGATCGCAGGTCTCGACGTCCCGGCCGCGCCTCCGGCGACCACCCCCACCGCGACGGCGGTCGGGCTCGGCTGGCCGCGCCGCGCCCTGGTCCGCCCGGTCGCGGCCGGCACCGCGTCGGCCGGCGCGGGCGTCGCGCTCACCGCGGTCAGCGGCTGGCTGATCGTCCGGGCCGCCGAGATGCCGCCGATCCTCACGCTGATGGTCGCCATCGTCGGCGTGCGCGCCTTCGGCCTCGGCCGGGCGGCGCTGCGCTGGGTCGAGCGGCTCGCCGCGCACGACGCCGCCCTGCGCACGGCCGCCGACCTGCGGGTGCGCGTCTGGCGGGCGCTGGCCGCGCAGGGCGTGGCCGCCGACCGGACGCCGGGCGGCGCGCTGGCCCGCGTGGTGGGCGACGTCGGCCTGGTGCAGGACCTCTCGGTGCGCGTGGTGCCGCCCGCCGCGGTCGCGGCCACGGTCCCGGCGCTGACCCTCGCCGCGCTGGCGCTGCTCTCCCCCGCCGCCGCCGGTGCCGCCGCAGCCGTCCTCGCGGTCACCGTGGCGCTCGTGCTGCTCGCGCACCGCCGGGTCGACGCCGGCGCCGCGCGCGCCGAGGGGTCGCTGCGGGTGTCCGCGCTGCGCGACGTCACCACGGCCCTCGACGGCGCCGCCGACCTGCGCGCCCACGGCCTGGCCGCGGCCACCGCCACGGACCTCGCCGACGTCGCCGACCGCCGCTCCGCCGTCGCCACCACCGGTGCACGGGCCGGCGCGCTCGGCACCGGCCTCGTCGTGCTCGGCACCGGCCTGGCCGCCGTGGCCGCCACCGCGGTCGGCGCCGCCACCGGCCTGGGCGGCCCGGAGGTCGCGGTGCTCGGCCTCGCGCCGCTCGCGCTGGCCGAGCCGCTGGGCGGCCTGGTCTCCGCGCTGCAGCGCCGCGGCGCCCTGGCCGACGCCCGCGCCCGCCTCGGCGCCGTCCTCACCGCCCCGGTGCCCGCCGACCCGGCCGACCCGCTCCCCGCCCCGGCGGCCGTCCGCGACCTCGCCGTCACCGACGTGACCGCCGGCTGGCCCGGCGGCCCCGACGTGCTGCGCGGCCTGGACGCGCAGGCGGGCGCCGACGGCGGCTGGCTGGTCGTGCGCGGCCCGTCCGGCGCCGGCAAGTCGACGTTCCTCGCCCTGCTGCTGGCCGCCCTCCGCCCGCGGGCCGGCCGCTACCTGCTCGGCGGCACCGACACCGCCCGGACCACCGGCGAGGCGGTCCGGTCGCGCACCGCGTGGCTGCCGCAGGACGCGCACGTGTTCGCCTCCACCATCCGCGCGAACCTGGCGCTGGCCGCGCCGCGCGGCGAGCTGGCCGGGCCCGACGGCGAGGCGCGGATGACCTCGGCGCTCACCGCCGCCGGGCTCGGCCCGCTGCTGGCCGGGCTGCCCGAGGGCCTGGACACCCCCGTCGGCGCCGGCGGCACCGCGCTGTCCGGCGGTGAGCGGCGGCGGCTGGCCGCGGCCCGCGCGCTCCTGGCCGACCGCGACGTCGTCCTGCTCGACGAGCCGACCGCGCACCTCGACCCGCCGACCGCCGCCGCGCTGGTTCGCGACCTGCGCGCCGCGCTGGCCGGCCGGGTGGTCGTGTGCGTGACCCACGACGACGCCCTCGAGCAGCCCGGCGACACCGTCGTCCGGCTCGGGACGCGGGCCGGGGCGCTGAGCACCACCTGACGGAGCGCTACCTGACGAAGCCCGACCGGTAGGCCAGCACCACGGCCTGCGTGCGGTCGCGGACGCCGGTCTTGGCCAGCACCGACGCCACGTGGCTGCGCACCGTCTCGACCCCGAGCACCAGCGCGGCGGCGATCTCGGCGTTGCTGAGCCCGTCGGCCATCAGCCGCAGCACCTCGCCCTCCCGCGCGGTCAGCCGCGCCAGCTCCGGCACCCCCGCCGGGCCGGCCGACCGCACGTGCCGCCGGGCCAGCTCGCGCACCGCGTCGGGGAACAGCAGCGACTCCCCGCGGGCCACGGTCCGGATGCCGTGCAGCACCTCCTCCGGCGACGCGCGCTTGAGCAGGAAGCCGTCGGCGCCGGCGGCGAGGGCGTCGACGACGTGGTCGTCGTTGGCGAACGTGGTGAGGACCAGCACGCGCGCGGCGGAGCCGGCCCGCACCAGCGCCCGGGTCGCCGCGATGCCGTCGACGCCGGGCATCCGCACGTCCATGAGGACGACGTGCGGTGCGGTGCGCCCGACGAGGTCGAGCACCTCCGACCCGTCGCCGGCCTGCCCGACCACCTCGAGGTCCGGCTCCGTGCCGATGACCGCGGCCAGGCCGGAGCGGATGAGCGGCTCGTCGTCGACCAGCGCGACGCGCACGGTCCCGCTCACCGGGCGTGCACCGGCAGCCGCACGGCCAGCACCCACCGGCCGTCGTCGCCCGGCCCGGCGTCGACGTCCCCGCGCAGGTCGCGCACCCGCTCCCGCAGGCCGCGCAGGCCGCGACCGCCGCCGGAGGCCCCGGGCACGGTGCCGGGAGCGTCGTCGGCCAGGCGGATCCGCAGGTCGCCGCCGGCCGCCAGCTCCAGCCGGCAGGCCGCGTCGGGGGCGTGCCGCAGCGCGTTGGTCAGGCCCTCCTGCACGATCCGGTAGGCCTCCCGCGACACCACCGCCGGCAGCGCGTCGACCCGGCCGGTCACCGACACCTCCACGCGGGCGCCGGCGTCGCGGGCGGCGCCGACCAGCGCGTCGAGGTCGCGCAGGTCCGGCGCCGGCCCGGTGTCGGACGGGCCGCCGGAGTCCTCCCGCAGCAGGCCGAGCACGTGGTCGAGGTCGACCAGCGCGCGGCGGGCGGCGTCCTCGGTGGCCCGCAGGGCCGTCTCCGCCGCCGCGGGGTCGCGGGTCAGCAGGCGGCGGGCGGCGCCGGCCTGCACGGTGACCAGGCTCAGCGAGTGGCCGACGCTGTCGTGCAGCTCGCGGGCCAGCCGGTCGCGCCCGGCCAGCAGCGTCACCGACGCCTCGGCCGCGGCCAGCCGCTCGGCCGTGGACCCGGCCAGCAGCCGCGGCGCCAGGACGGCCAGGCCGCGGCCGAGCAGGTCGCCGCCCGCCACGACGGCGACGGCGAGGAGGACGCCCAGCGCCAGCCGCACGCCCCAGCCGCCGGGGACCGTCGCACCGCCGAACAGCCCGCCCGCGTCCGGCGTCGCGGCCAGCAGCACGGCCGTGGGCAGCCCGACGACGAGCAGGGCGCCGGCCACTCCCCCGGCCAGCACGTGCAGCACGAGCAGCAGGCCGGTGCGCGCCCGCTGCGCCGGCGTCGTCGACGGGCCGACCCGCTCCTCCGCGCGGCCGGTGAGCAGCGCCCCGACCGCGGCGCCCTCGACCGAGCGCGTCTCGGCGAGGGCGCCGACGGCCGCGAGGGGTGCGGTCACGACGACGGCGGCGAGCGGGACCGCGAGCACCAGCGGCAGCCCCGAGGTGCGCAGCAGCTCGACCGGCCAGGCCAGCACGACGCCGACCGCGAGGGCGAACGCGCCGCCCAGGAGCAGGTACACCCAGCGGTGCAGCTCCCGACGGAGCACCGGCGACGTCGAGGCGGCGCGCACCACGGCGCCATCCTGGCAGGTCATGGCGGTCACGAGCGGATGGCGGTCACGGGCGGCCGCACACGGCGCACGCACCCCGGCGGCGCAGCGCGTAGGCGGTGACCGCGGCCGCGAGCGCGAGTCCCCACGGCAGCGTCGGGAAGATCACGAGGAACGCCGCCTCGAACCAGTCGCCGGAGGCCAGCCCCGCGACGCCGATCGCGACCATCCCGGGGCTGGCCGCCAGCAGGACGACGGCCACCAGCCCGCCGGCGACCACGGGCACCCGCACCGGCACCGGCCGGCCGCGCAGCACCGGCACCCACGACGGCCAGATCTCGCCCCACGGCCGGATCAGCCCGATGGTGAGCACCGCACCTCCGAGCGCCGCGACGCCGAGGGAGAGCCCGAACAGCCGCAGCGCGAGGTCGGACCCGTCGGGCAGCCCCACCGGCCACGGCGTCAGCCACGTCATGCGCAGCAGGCCATACGGCAGCGGGCCGGCGGCGGCCACGAGCGTGGCGACCCGTCCCCAGCGGGCGGCCGCCTCGGGCCGGGTCCAGGCGGCGCCGGGACGGCCGCAGGACGCGCAGGCACCGCGGGCGGCCCGCAGGACCAGCACGCCGAGGGCGGCGAACAGGACGGCGCCGGCGATGAGCAGCGCGAGGTGCCCGCGGGAGGGCAGCTCGCGGGCCAGCGGCTCCCGCAGCTCCCCGGCGAGGCGGGCGATCGTGCCGGGCCGCAGCACCCCGCTGACCAGCCCCGCACCGACGACGAGGGCGACGGCGCCCAGCCACGGCCGCGCCCTCCGGCTGCGCACCGCCCCGACGGTGAAGACGACGAGGAACGCGGCCGGCGCGACGACCGCGCACAGGTAGCCGAGCAGCACCAGCGCCCGCATGTCGGCGGCGAGCACGCCGAGGCCGGCGGCCACCACCAACGCCGCGACGGCGGTCCCGGTGGACGGGCGGCGGAGGGCGGCCGCCGCCGTCGCCGCGAGCCCGACGGCGGCCAGGGCCAGCACCAGCCAGGCGGTGGTCGTGGGCGGCAGCACGGTCAGCAGTCCCGAGCCGCCGTTCTCCTCGCTCCCCTCCAGGCCGGGCCGGCTACCGGGGTCGAGCAGCCACCACGCGGCGAGCCCGAGGTGCAGGGCGCTCCAGGCGGCCGCGGTCCCGAGGACCGTGCGGGGCAGCGCCGCCCGTCCGGTCCGGATGGGTGGGGACGCGGCGAGGGACACGGTGGGCCTCCGGAGTGCTGCCCGGGCGGCTCCCGGGCGGACGCCGTCCAGCCTGGGAGCGCGGGCGCCCGGACAGCTCCCCCGCGCGGGGGAACCCGCTCCGCCGCGCGGGGGGAGTTCAGGCGGCCGTCGCGGCGAGCGGGTGGGCCCGGGCACCGGGCGGGACCCGGCGCACCTCGAAGCCGGGGCTGCGCGGCAGCTGCGGGTCGACGACCAGCGGCACCCCGGCCGGCTCGCCGAGCAGGCGGTGCGCGGTCCCGTCCCAGCCGAGCTGCGCGCAGAGGCGGTCGGCCAGCTCCGGGCGGACGCGGACCTCGCGGGGCGGAGCGGCGCCGGGCTCCCAGGCGACGGCGAGGAGGTCCCTCGCGAGGGACGTCAGCGGGCGGTGGGCGACGGCGCTGGTGGTCGCGGTGGCGGTGCGGTCGATCGCGAGAGTGGACATGTCCGGCCTCCTGGGCGGATCCCCCGTGCTCTGCGCCCTGTCTACCGCCGGGGTACGACAGTCCCGGCCGGGTCAGTCCCCGGCCGCGGGGACGTCGACCGGCACCTCCGGGCCGAGCGTGGCGCCCTGCAAGAGCCGCAGGTCGTCGCCGGACCAGAAGCTGCCGGGGTCGTACCAGTTGCGCGGCCGGTCGGCCGGGAGCAGGCCCATCGCGGTGTACGTGGCCGCCACCAGCTCCGCGCAGAACACCGTCTCGGCCGCGGTGCCGCGCCGCAGCCGCCCGGTGAGCCAGCCGCGCACCAGCCCGCGGGTGGTCGGGAAGGGCCGGCCGTCGAACCGGGCGACGGTGCGCAGGACGGCGTCCTCCATCGCCGGCGTTACCCCGCCGTCGTCGGCGGGGCCGACCAGCTGGCGCAGCCACGCGCGCTGCCCGTAGCGCTGCCGCCAGGTGACGACGGCGTCGCGCAGGTCGTGCAGCTGGACGCCGCGCTGGTGCTCGCCGGTCCAGGCGTCGGGCAGCGAGCGGCCCAGCTCGGCGTGCCACAGCAGCGGCGGGAGGTCCTCGAGGACGACGGCCATGCCCACGTGGTTGACCGGCGCGTTGGTCACCGCCCGGATCGCGCGGTCGGCGAGCGAGGCGCCGCGGAACACCCAGACGTCGCCGGTGCGGGTCAGCTCGACCGCCTCGTCCAGCGGGAGGGTGCGCGGCGGGATCACGCGGCTACGGTAGGCGACCGTGCGGGTACCGGAGCGGGTGTGGAAGCTGCTCGGCCTGGCCGGGCTGGCCGGCGTCGCGGCCACCGGGGCGGTGCTGGTCCGCGGCGAGCGGCAGCGGCGCGCCTACACGCCCGACGACGTCCGTGCCCGGCTGCACGAGCGGCACGTCGCCGCCACGGCCGCCGTCCCGGAGCCCGCAGCCGGGGACGAGCCGCCCGGCCCGGTGCGGCGGGACCTCCGGTCGCGGCTGCGCCGTCGCCGCTGACGCGGGACACCTCGGCGGGGACGGACGGCGACCGCCACACCGGGCCGCGCACGGCGTCCTCCCCCGCTGCGGACGCCGGGTCGACACTGCTCGCGCCGTCCACGGGGGATCCGTCCTCGGGAGGGAGCGCACGATGTCCGAGCACCCCAACGTGATGCGCATGCGCGAGGGTTACGAGGCCTTCGGCAAGGGCGACCTCGACCGCCTCCGGGACCTGTGGCGCCCGGACATCCGCTGGCACGAGCCGGGGGGCAACCAGCTCAGCGGCCACTACACCGGCACCGACGAGGTCTTCGACCTCTTCCGCCGCCTGTTCGAGCTCACCGAGGGCAGCTTCCGGGCAGAGGTCCGGGCCACCTTCGCCGACGACACCGACGGCGTCGCGGTCGTCCGGCTCACCGCCCACCGCGGCGACCGCGACATCGACGTGGTCGCCGCCCACCTGTTCCGCTACGAGGACGGCCTCGTCGCCGAGTTCTGGGAGGCGCACACCGACCAGCCGGCGGTGGACGCGTTCTACGCCTGACCGGTCGCGTTCCCCGCCGGGCGTTTGAGCGGCGGGGAACGCGCCCATGGCACGGACGTGCCGACCGACCCCGGGGGCCACGCGCGCCCCGGCTTCCACGACGTCACCGGACGGTGCCCGCCGGACGAGAGCGTCGGTGAGTGGCTGCTGGGCACGCTGCTCGACCGGGCGCACCTCGTCCCGCCGCGCCTGGTGGGCCCGCTGGCCGCGCAGCAGCTGCGCGCGGCGGGAGCCGACGAGGTCGCGATCCACCTGCAGGACCTCGACCAGGTCGTCCTGAGGCCGATGGAGGGCCCCGGGCTGGTCGGCGGGTCCGTGCCGATCTCCGGCAGCGCGGTGGGCCGGGCGTTCGCCACCGACACCCTGCAGGAGGTGCTCCTGACCGACGGGCGGATCTGCCTGCACGTGCCCATGCTCGACGGCTCCGACCGCGTCGGGGTGCTGTCGTTCGTGCTCTCCGGCGTCGACGAGCACGACCGCCGGCTGGCCCATCGGGTGGCCGCCCTGGTCGCCGACCTGGTGGTCACCAAGGACGAGTACACCGACACCATCGCGCGCGTCCGCACGGCGCGACCGCTGGGCCTGGCCGCCCAGCTGCAGCGGCAGAGCCTCCGGCCCCTGTCCATGACCACGCCCGACGTCGACCTGTCCGGAATCCTGGAGCCGGCCTACGAGGTCGGCGGCGACGTCTTCGACTACTCCCTCGACGAGCACGTCCTGTCGGTCGCCCTGTTCGACGCCATGGGCCACGGGCTGCAGGCGGCCACCATGTCCACGGTGGTGCTCGCCGCCTACCGGCACGGCCGGCTCCGGAACCGTCCACTGGCCGGCCTGTACGGCGAGATGGACCGGGTGGTCGCCGGGTCCTTCCCCGGCCGGTTCGCCACCGGCCAGATCGGCCGGCTCGACACCGAGACCGGGGAGCTCAGCTGGGTCAACGCCGGCCACCCGCCGGCACTGTGGGTGCGCGAGGGCCGGGTCCTCGGCGAGCTGACCGGTCCGGTCACCCGGCCGATCGGCTTCGGCGGCGCCGCTCCGCACGTGCACACGGTGCGGCTCGAGCCCGGGGACCGGCTGCTGTTCTTCACCGACGGCGTCGTCGAGGAGCGGCTGGAGGGCGGCGAGCAGTTCGGCGAGGGGCGGTTGCGGCAACTGCTGGAGGAGACCACCCGCGAGGGACTGCCCGCGGCGGAGTCGGTGCGCCGGCTCTCCCACGCGCTGATGGCCGCGCGCGCGGGACGGACCAGCGACGACGCCTCCCTGCTGCTCCTGGAGTGGAAGGCCCCGCCGCGCGAGGACGAGCTCGACCCGGACATCCCCGAGGCGCTCCCCCCGACCGAGGAGGGCATCCGGTAGCGACTGCGCGGTCCCCCGGGCCGACGGAGCGCCACCGCCACACCGGGCCGCGCACGGACTCCCGCCGCCGCTCCCCCGCCGGGTCGACACTGGCCGCGCCGTCCACGGGGATCCCGACCCGGGAGGAGCACACCGTGTCCGATCACCCCAACCTCGGCCGGATGCGCGAGGGCTACGACGCCTTCGGCAAGGGCGACCTCGCCACCCTGACCGAGTTGATGCACGAGGACATCCGCTGGCACGAGCCCGGCGACGGCCCGCTGTCGGGGACCTACGAGGGCCCGCAGGCCGTCTTCGGGATGTTCGGCCGCAGCATGGAGCTGACCGAGAACAGCCTCCGGGTCGAGCCGGTCCAGCTGTGCGCCGACGACGAGCACGGCACCGCCCTGGTCCGGTTCACCGCCCACCGAGGCGACCGGCACCTCGACACCCTCGTCGCGCAGGTCTACCGCTTCCGGGACGGCCGGGTGGCCGAGTTCTGGAACGCACCCACCGAGCCCGAGGCCCTGCAGGCGTTCCTCGCCTGAACCCCGTCCACCCGAAGGAGGCGGACATGACCGGCACCGGCCACCCCCACGTCCAGCTGCTGCGCGAGGCGTACGACGCCTTCGCCAAGGGGGACTTCCCCGCGCTGGACGCGGCGTTCGCCGAGGACGCCCGCTGGCACGAGCCCGGGCACAACCAGATCTCGGGTACCCACGACGGGCGGGCGGCCGTCTACGACCTGTTCCGGCGGGTCTTCGAGATCACCGAGGGCAGCTTCCGGGCCGACCCGCAGGTGGTCTTCGCCGACGACGCCCACGGCATGGCGCTCGTGCAGCTCTCCGGGTCACGGGGCGTGCGCCCGCTGGAGGTCATGAGCGCCCAGATCGTGCGCTTCGCCGGCGGTCGCATCGCCGAGGCCTGGAACGCCCACACCGACCAGGACACGATCGACGAGCTCTTCGCCTGAGCGTCAGCCGGCCGGCAGCGCCGGGCCCTCGTCCTTGAGCGCCACGCCCGAGGCGCCGAGCTCGCGGGCGGCGCCCAGCAGCGTGGCGACGGTGTCGGCGGCCTGCGCGTAGGACAGCCCGTGCGGCGGGCGGACGTTGGACACGCAGTTGCGCTCGGAGTCCACCCGCCCCGGCCGCGGGTCCCAGGTGAGGTAGACGCCGAGGGAGTCCGCCGACGACAGGCCCGGCCGCTCGCCGATCAGCACCACCACGGCGCGGACGCCCAGGGCGGCGCCGATCGCGTCGCCGAGCGCCACCCGCGCCTGCGTGGCGACCACCAGCGGCGCCACCGACCAGCCGGGCAGCCGCTCGATCAGCGCGGCCGCGAGCCCGGGACCGTGCGCGTGCACCGCCCGCGGCGAGAGCCCGTCGGCCAGCACGACGGCGAGGTCGGCGCCGGTGTCGGGCAGCGTCGTCCCCTCGGCGAGCTGCCGTCCGAGGTCGGGGCGCTGCAGGTAGGTGGCGCGGTCGGGCGCGGCGGAGGCGACGACCAGCACCTCGCCGTCGAGGTCGGCGCGCAGCCGGTCGACGTCGAGCGGCGAGTGGACGGCGTCGCGGGCGGCGGCGTGCGCGGCGCGGAACTCCAGCTCGCGGGCCGTGGGCAGCGCGTCCCCGGCCCGCCCGAGCGCCACCCGCGCCCGCGTGGCCGACCGCAGCACCGCCCACGGGTCGTCCCCAGCGGCAGAAATGGCCATCTCTGCCGCGTCGTCGGGGGCGGTCACGACCGCGCCGCCGCGAGGAGGGCCTTCGCCGCGGGCGCGTCGGCGGAGACCTCGCGCACCCGGCCGTCGTCGCCGAGCAGGTCCATCCGGGCCAGCCACGCCTCGAACTCCGGCGCCGGTCGCAGGCCGAGCACCGAGCGGGTGGTGAGGACGTCGGAGAACGACAGCGACTGGTAGTGCAGCATCACGTCGTCCGACCCCGGGACGGCGATGACGAACGAGCAGCCCGCCGCGCCGAGCAGCAGCATGAGCGAGTCGGTGTCGTCGCCGTCGACCTCCGCGTGGTTGGTGTAGCAGACGTCCACGCCCATGGGCAGGCCGAGCAGCTTGCCGCAGAAGTGGTCCTCCAGCCCGGCGCGCAGCACCTGCTTGCCGTCGTAGAGGTACTCCGGCCCGATGAACCCGACGACGGTGTTGACCAGCAGCGGCTCGAAGTGCCGGGCCACCCCGTAGGCGCGCGCCTCGAGCGTCTGCTGGTCCACCGGCCGGCCGCCGATGCCGAGGTGCGCGCCGGCCGACAGCGCCGACCCCTGCCCGGTCTCGAAGTACGTCACGTTGTCGCCGACCGTGCCGCGGCCCAGCGCCAGCGCCCCCGCGCGGGCCTCGGCGAGCAGGTCGAGGGTGACGCCGAAGCCGCGGTTGCCCTCCTGGGTGCCGGCCACCGACTGGAAGACGAGGTCCACCGGGGCGCCCTGCTCCAGCGCCCGCAGCGTCGTCGTCACGTGGGCGAGCACGCACGACTGCGTGGGGATCTCGTACCGGCTGATGACGGCGTCGAGGAGCTCGAGCAGCGCCACCGTGCGCACCGGGGAGTCGGTGGCCGGGTTGATGCCGATGACGGCGTCGCCGGACCCGTGCAGCAGGCCGTCGAGGATCGAGGCGGTGACGCCGACCGGGTCGTCGGTGGGGTGGTTGGGCTGCAGCCGCGAGGCCAGCGTCCCGGGCAGGCCGAGCGTGCTGCGCAGCCCGGTCACCACCCGCGTCCGCCGGCCGACGGCGACCAGGTCGGCGTTGCGCATGAGCTTCGACGTCGCCGCGACCATCTCCGGCGTCAGCCCCGGCGCCAGCGCGCTGATCGACGCCTCGTCGCCGGCCGCCGCCCACGCCAGCAGCCGGTCGCGGAACTCCCCCACCGTCAGCGAGGCGACCGGCGCGAAGGCGGCCGCGTCGTGGGTGTCGAGCACCAGCCGGGTGACGTCGTCCTCGTCGTAGCCGACCACCTGCTCGTCGAGGAAGGTGGCCAGCGGCAGGTCGGCGAGCACCGTCTGGGCGGCGACCCGCTCGGCGGCGGACTCCGCGGCGCACCCGGCGAGGACGTCACCGGAGCGCAGCGGCGTCGCCCTCGCCATGAGTTCCACGAGCGTCGGGAACTCGTAGGTGTGGCCCCCGAGCGTCGTGCGGCGGACGGTCATGGTGCATCCTCCCGCGTTGCCCGCAGACGGATCCGGATGCCGAGGTGGGCCTCCACCGCCTCCCGGCTGTAGACGAGCGGGAAACTCCCGCCCGCCGCCCACGGCTCGAACAGGTCCGCGTAGTGGGGCGAGCGTGGGTCCCCGGACTGCCCGGGCGCGTTGATCGCCCGGCTGCTGTCCCACTCCCCGACGTCGAGCACCATGCGGAAGGTCGACCCCATCGTCTGCCGGAAGTCCGGACCGTAGCCGGTCATCCCGACCGTGTCACCGCTGCCGGCCCGCGGCACCGGCCCCACCTGGACCCACTCCGCGGGCACGCCGTCGGCCGCGGCCAGCGCGGTGTTCACCAGCCGGGTGTGGTGCAACCGGCCCCACGACCATCCCGAGCGGTCGGGGCCCAGCAGCCCCTCGATCTCCTCCAGTGCCGGGCGCAGGGTCGCGTCGACTCCCGCGGTGAGCCGGTCGCCGTCGTCCCCGTACGCGGCGAGCATCCGCAGGTCACCCCGGAGGTCGGAGTCCATGGACTCGTCCCGCAGCACCGTCCGCCGGGCGGTCGCGCGGTCCTCGACCCCCTCGCGGTCGAGCAGCTCCTCGAGCAGCCACGGCCGCAGGTGCCGGCGCAGCCACACCTCGAACACCAGCGCCTCGAACGAGCCGGCCGACTCCTCGCCGTCCCAGGACCGCAGCCGGTCCAGCACGTCGCGGTCGCGCACCTTCCCGCCGTCGACCGGCGCGAGAGCGGCGCAGACCCGCAGGGCGTGCACGCTGACCGCGTCCCACTGCATGCGCAGGCTCGCCTCGACACTCACCGCGTCGTCGCGCGCCAGCCACTCCGCGAGCCGCTCGTAGCGCGCCGGGGAGTACCAGTCGTGGGTGATCGCCAGCGCCGGGTCGTGGCCGGCGGGCAGGTTCTCCTGGTTGGCGGTGGCGAACCAGCCGGCGTCGGGGTTGCGGACGCCGGGCAGCTCCTCGGCCAGCGCGAACCCGTCCCACTCGTAGCGGCCGTCGCCGGGCACCGGCAGCGATCCGTCCCAGCCGACCCGCCGCGGCACGAGTGCGCACGCCTGCCAGCCGATGTCGCCGTCGACGGTGGCGTAGACCTGGTTGACCCCCGGCGCGCCCCAGCGCGACAGCGCCTCGACGAAGCCGTCCGCGTCGGCCGCGGTCTGGTACTCGACGCTGGCGAGGTAGGGCGACATCCCCGGCTGCAGCCACACCGCCCGCACCGCGACGGCGAAGCCGCGCTCCGGGTCGGTGTGCACGACCGGCCCGTGCCGCGTGTACACGAGCTCGACGTCGACCGGGTCGGAACCGGCGACGGCGATGCGGTCGGTCTCGCGGGTGAACGCCTCCCACCCGTCGCCGTAGCGGTACCGGCCGGGGTCGGCGGGGTCGAGCTCGTAGACGTAGAGGTCCTCGGAGTCGGCCGGCCAGATCGTCAGCCCGAACGCGACGGTGCCGTTGTGGCCGATGGAGATGCCCGGCAGCCCCGGCTCGCCCGCGCCGATGACGCTCATGCCCGGGGCGTCGAGGTGGGCGAGGTAGCGCAGCGAGGGCAGTCCGACCGCGCGGTGCGGGTCGTTGGCCAGCAGCGGCCGGCCGGTCGCCGTCCGGGAGCCCGACACCACCCAGTTGTTGCTGCCGGCCGACGCGTGCTGCCACTCCCCCGGTGCCGGTCGGCCGCTGAGGTCGACCGGGGAGAAGGCCAGGCGGTAGACCCGCAGCACCTCGTCCGCGAGCACCCCGAGGTCGGTGCCGTCGGGGAGCACGAGCGGGTCGGCGGGCTCCCGGGCGTGCCGGACCTCCTCCACCTCCCGGCCGGCGTCGCGCAGGGTCAGCGCCCGGGCCAGCTCCTGCTCGACGTTGTAGAAGAGGCCGTGGGTGCGGAACCGGACGACGTCCTCCGGGTCCCACTCCGCCGGGAGGTACCCGTGGACCCGGAACTCCGGCGGCAGGTGCTCGGGGTGGTCGAGCACCCAGCGGACGTAGGCGTTCACCCCGCGGGTGAAGGCCGCGACCACCGCCCGCGTCGCGGTGCCGTAGGCCAGCCACTCGGCGCGCATGTCGCCGCGGTAGCGGAGCAGCCGGTTGGCCCGGTCCTGCTCGACGAAGGCCTCGCCGAGGACCTCGCTGAGCAGCCCGTTGCCCCGGCGGCGCCACAGGTCGATCTGCCAGAGCCGGTCGCGGGCGGCGTTGAACCCCTGCGCGAGGTGGACGTCGTCGCGCGAGCCGGCGTAGAGGTGCGGGACGCCCCAGACGTCGACGAGGATCTCGACGTCCTCGCGCAGACCCTCGACGACGAACTCCTGCTCGGCCACGGGGACTCCTCTGCGTCGGGTCGGGCGCGCGTGCGCCGTCTCAGCGGACGTCGTCCTCGGCGGCGGCGAGCAGTTCGAACTCCTCCTCCGGCGCGGAGGCCACGAGGTGGTGGCGGCTGTAGAGGGCGAACCAGGCGAGGAAGACGACGTAGGCCGCGAGCGTCCACAGCGCGGCGGTGACGTCGACGAGGAAGGTGGCCACGACCGCGGCCGCGGCGAGGACCAGGGCGATCCCGGTGGTCGCGGTCCCGCCCGGGGTCCGGTACGGGCGCGGCAGGTCGGGCTCGCGGCGGCGCAGCACGATGTGGCTGACCATCATCAGCACGTAGGACACCGTCGCCCCGAAGACGGCCATGTTGAGCAGCATCGCGCCCTGGCCGGTCAGCGAGAGCGCGAAGCCGATCGCGCCGGGGACGAGCAGCGCGAGCACCGGCGCCTTGCGGGCGTTGGTCACCGACAGGGCGCGCGGCAGGTAGCCGGCGCGGGAGAGCGCGAAGGTCTGCCGGGAGTAGGCGTAGATGATCGAGAAGAAGCTGGCCACCAGCCCGAACAGGCCGGCGTAGTTGACCACCCGGGTCAGGCCGTCGGAGACGCCGGCGCCGGCCAGCGCGTCGACCGGGGGGTTGCCCGACTCGGCGATGGCCGCGGACCCGGCCGCGCCGGGGGTGAACACGAGCATGAGGACGGCGAGGACGACGAGCACGCCCATCGCCGCGACGATCCCGCGCGGCATCGACCGGGCCGGGTCGCGGGCCTCCTCGGCGGCCAGCGGCACGCTCTCCACGGCGAGGAAGAACCAGATCGCGAACGGGAACGCCGCCCAGACCCCGATCAGCCCGTAGGGCAGGAACGACGACGCGCCGGCGGCGTCGGTGGGCGCGATGTCGAGCAGGTTCCCGGAGTCGAACTGCGGAACGGCGCCGACGAGGAAGACCACCAGGCCGGCCACGGCGACCACGGTGACGGCGAACATCGCCTTGAGCGCCTCGCCGACGCCCATGAGGTGGATGCCGATGAACAGCGCGTACACCGCGAGGTAGACCCACCAGCCGTCGGTGATGCCGAACAGCCCGAGGGACTCCACGTACGCGCCGATGAACGTGGCGATCGCGGCCGGCGCGATGGCGTACTCGATGAGGACGGCGACGCCGGTGGCGTAGCCGCCCCACGGGCCGAGCGCGCGCCGGGCGAAGGTGTAGCCGCCGCCCGCGGTCGGCAGCGCGGAGCCGAGCTCGGCCAGCCCGAACACCATCGCCGTGTACATGACCGCCATGAGGACGGTGGCGATGAGCAGGCCGCCGAAGCCCCCCTCGGCCAGGCCGAAGTTCCACCCCGCGTAGTCACCGGAGATGACCGCGGAGACGCCGAGGCCGGCGAGCAGCAGCCAGCCCGCCGTCCCGGTGCGCAGCCGGCGCTTCTCGAGGTACCCCTCCGCGGCCCGCTCGGCCTCCACGCCTGCGTGGGCCGAGCGGGTCGGTGTGGAACGGGCGGTCGGGTCGGCGGTCACGGGCGCCTCCGGGGTCGGCCCGCCGACGGCGGGAGGGCCAGCCTGGTCCCGTGCCGCGCCGCAGGTCAACGGCCTGCACCAGCGGCAACGGCCCGTTCACACCGCCGACTCAGGGGATGCCGTGCCAGCGCCCCTTCTCGGCGTTCCCGGCCGGCCTCGACTCGAAGACGTTGCCCTCGGTGGGCGGCGTCCGCTGGTCGTCGGCGAGGGCGAACACCCGCAGCAGCGGCCCGACCAGGGCGTCGTACACCGCCGGGAACAGCCGGAAGCCGAGGATGACGACCGGGTTGGCGAAGCCGGACTGGACCAGCCGCCGCGGCCGGTCCAGGCGCGCGACGACCGAGCGGGCCACCCGCTCCGGCGAGTAGATCGGGATCGGCGGGCGGCCCTTGAGGCCGATGTAGCTGCCGGCCTGCGAGTAGATCGGGGTGTTCACGCCGCCGGGCGCGACCGCCGAGACGTGGATGCCCGGCACGTCGCGGGTCTCCTGCTGCAGCACCCGGATCAGGCCGAGCTGGCCCCACTTGGCGGTGATGTAGCTGCCCATCAGCGGGGTGGTCACCGAGGCCAGCAGGGAGCTCACGATCACCAGGTGGCCCTCGCCCTGGCGGCGGAACTGCGGCAGGACCACGCGGGCGAGGTTGGCCGTGCCGTGCAGCGCGGTGTCGACCACCCGCTCGAACACCTCCCTGGGCACCTCCTCGATGCGCCCGTAGGCGACCACCTGCGCGGCGTGCACGACGACGTCCAGGCTGCCGAAGCGCTGCACGGTCCCCTCGACGGCGGTGCGCAGCGCGTCCTCGTCGAGCACGTCGGCCGGGCAGACGACGACGTCGGCCGCGCCCTCCGCCCGGACCTCGGCGGCGGTCGCCTCCAGGGCCTCGCGGCCGCGCGCGAGCAGCACGAGGACCGCCCCGCGCTGGGCGAACAGGCGGGCGGTGGCGCGGCCGATGCCGCTGGAGGCACCGGTGATGAGCACGGTCTGCGGCATGCGGGGAGGTCTCCTCGGTCTCGGGGGTCGCTCCCCGGCTACCCCGGTCGGTTGCCCGCCATGCGATCGAGGACACCCAGCAGCCAGCCCGGCCCGCGCACGTCGGTCCCCGCGGGCAGCCGGGCGCGCAGTCCGCGGTCGGCGGTCACCGCGAGCACCGCCCGGCCGGCGGCGGCGAGGGCGGCCGCCTCGGCGGCCAGGGCGTCGTCGCCGCTGCGAGGGGCGCGCACCAGCCGGACGCCGTCGGGGGCCGGCACGTCGCGCGCCGCACCCTCGACGACGACCACGACCTCGTCGACCTCGGGCACGTCGTCGCCCTCGAGCGGCGCGGCCAGGCGGTGCAGCAGCCGGGTGGTGGCCCCGGCGCGGTCGCGCCACCAGCCGTCCGGGCGGGCGCCCACGACGTTGGCGGCGTCGACGAGCAGGACGGTCACGTGTCCTCCTCCCGGGTGACCCGGCCATGGTCGCGCGGCGGGTGGGTACCGCCGTGACCAGCACTCCAGCGACGAGGAGGTCCCATGGCGAGCAGCGACCGTACCCAGCACGACCCCGGCGTGACCGCGACGACGGAGGGCTCGCACGTCACCCGCGGCCGCGACCGCGACGCCGTCTCGGCCCAGCGCGCCCGCTTCGGCGGGATCAAGTGGGGAGCCGCGTTCTTCGGGTGGCTGTCGGCCAACGGGCTGGCGGTCCTCCTGGTCGCGCTGGTCTCGGCGGCCGGGGTCGGCCTCGGGCTGGCCCAGGGCGTCGACACCGTCGGGGAGGCCACGGACCAGGCCGCCGGCATCGGGCTCGGCGGCGCGATCGCCGTGCTGGTCGTGCTGTTCCTCGCCTACCTCGCCGGCGGCTACGTGGCCGGGCGGATGGCGCGTTTCGACGGCGTCCGGCAGGGCCTGGCGGTCTGGCTGGTCGGCCTGCTCGTCGTCGTCCTGCTGGCGCTGGCGGGCACCGTGCTCGGCGCGCAGTACAACGTCCTCCGGCAGCTGGACCTGCCGCGCATCCCGGTCGACGAGGGCACCGCGACCACCGCCGGGATCATCACGCTGGCCGCGATCCTGGTGGCCACACTGGTCGGCGCCCTGCTCGGCGGCAAGCTCGGCACCCGGTACCACCGCAGGGTCGACCGCGCCGGCTTCGGCGTCTGAGCACCTGGTGGGGCCCCGTGGCGGACGGGGCCCCACCGTCGTCCCCCGGCCCTACGCTGCCGCCCATGTGCCGGAACATCCGCCCGCTGTCGAACTTCGAGCCGCCGGCGACCGAGGACGAGGTCCAGGCCGCGGCGCTGCAGTACGTCCGCAAGATCAGCGGCGCCACGCACCCGTCGCGGGCCAACGCCGAGGCCTTCGACCGCGCCGTCGCCGAGGTGGCCGCCGCCTCCGCCCGGCTGCTCGACGCGCTCGTCACGACGGCACCGCCGAAGGACCGCGCCGTCGAGGCGGAGAAGGCGAAGGCCCGGTCGGCGCTGCGCTTCGCCCGCTGACGGCGGCCCGTTGCGCGCGATCCACTTGCCGTCGGTGGGCATGGCGGGGGATCCAGCGGGTAGGGGGCGGACTCCCGTCCACTTCCCCCAGGAGAGTCCCCGATGGCCCGCAACACCGTGTCCCGCGCCCTGCACGACCTCGGCCTGTCCGCCTGGTTCGGCGGCACGCTCGCCAACGCCGTCGCCCTGAACCCCGCCGCCGGCGAGGCCGGCAAGGACACCGGCAAGGTCGCCAACGTCGGCTGGAACCGGTGGACGCCGGTCAACGCCGTGGCGATCGGCGCCCACCTCGTGGGCAGCGTCGGCCAGCTCATCGGCAACCGCGGCCGGGTCGCCCAGCAGGAGGGCGTGGCGGGCATGTCCGCGCTCAAGACGCTGCTCACCGCCGCCGCGCTCGGCGTCACCGCCTACAGCCGCTCGCTGGGTCAGGTCGTCAACGGCACCGGCAGCGGCGCGGCCAACCCCTCGTCGCGGTCGGGCACGAAGCCCACCAAGCGCACCAAGGCCGAGATCGCCGCCGCCCAGGAGCAGCTCGACTCGCTGCAGTGGGTCATCCCGGCCCTGACCGGCGCGCTCGTCGTCGTCAGCTCCTACGCCGGTGAGCAGCAGCGGGCCAGCGAGGTCATCAAGGGCGTCTCCCGTCGCTGAGCTCCCCGCACCGCCCGCACCGAGCTCCCCTGGGGGAACCGTGTCCCGCACCGACACCCGCAGTACGACGTTCACCGGCAACACGGTGTGCGACCAGCACGCCGGCGCTCCCGGAGGCGCCACCCGGTGTCCCGACTGCACGGACGGGCTCGGGAAGCCGGCACCGGTCGAGCCCGGTTCGTGGCGCGACCGCATCCGGCAGAACCCGCCCCTGCACCTGGCGTACCGGGTCGGCGTCTTCGTCGTCGGACTGCTGTTCGTGGTGCTCGGCGTGGCCCTCACGGTGCTGCCGGGGCCGCTCACCATCCCGCCGGTCCTGGTCGGGCTGTGGGTCTGGTCCACGGAGTTCGGGTGGGCGCGGCGGTTCTTCGCCGCCTTCCGCCGCAAGGCGGTCGCCGCCTGGCGGCACGCGAAGCAGCACCCGGTCAGCTCGCTGGCGATCACCGTGGGCGGGCTCGCGGCCGCCGGGCTGGCGTTCTGGGCGGTCGGCCACTTCCAGCTGGTCGACCGCGCGACCGCCGCACTCGGCCTCGGCTGAGGCCCGGCAGATCGGCACTCCCCCGGCCGCCGTCCGCACCCGCGGACGGCGGCCGGCGCGCGTCCGGGGCCGGGTGCCGGGGAGACTGGCAGCCGTGGCCGGACCGCGTGCGCTGGCCGCGCGGCTGGTGCGGCGCGGGCGCGCCCCCGGTCTGCGCACCGCCAAGACGGTGCTCGCCGCGGTGGTGGCCTTCCAGATCGCCACCTGGCTGGACACCACCAGCTCGCCGATCCTCGCCCCGCTGACCGCGCTGCTGGTCGTGCAGCTCACGTTGTACGAGACCCTGGCCACCGGCTGGGAGCGCGTTGCCAGCGTCACCTCCGGCGTCCTCATCGCGGTGCTGTTCGCCTCGGTCGTCGGGCTCACCTGGTGGAGCCTCGGCCTCGTCGTGGGCATCTCGCTGGTGGTCGGCCGGCTGCTGCGGCTGGGACCGCACCTGGCCGAGGTGCCCATCAGCGCGATGCTCGTGCTGGCCGTGGGCGGAGCCGAGAACGCGGCGCTGGGCCGCATCACCGAGACGCTGATCGGCGCCGGCGTCGGCGTCCTGGTGAACCTGCTCGTCGCACCGCCGCTCTACGTGCAGCCGGCCAGCGAGGCGATCGCGGAGCTGGCCGAGCGCATGGCCGGCTACTGCGAGGACGTCGCGACCGCCCTGGGCGGCCCGTGGTCGCGCCGCGTCGCCGACTCCCTGCTGGAGCGCGCCCGCGGCCTGGGGACGGAGGTGGCCCGCGCCGACCGCCGCCTGGCCCGCACCGAGGAGAGCGCCCGGCTCAACCCCCGCGGGCGGGTGGCCCGTGTTGCGCAGCCGCGGCTGCGCAACACGCTCAACGCCCTCGAGCGCGTCCACGTCAGCCTGCGCACCCTCACCCGCGTGCTGCTGGACCGCACCTACTTCCTGCCCGAGGACGACGCCGCCGCGGCGTGGTCGCGGCCGGCACGGGAGGCGCTGGCCGACGTGCTGCGCGCCGTCGCGAGGACCCTGCACGACGCCGGGGCGGTGGCCGCCGGCACCGCGCCGCCCTCCGACGTCGACGCCGACCGCCTGGGCGAACTGCTCGAGCTGCGCGCCCGGCTCGCGGACGCCCTGCTGGTCGATCCCCGCACCGACCCCGCCGGCTGGTCGCAGCACGGCAGCCTGCTCGACGCGGTGGACCTGCTGCGCGTGGAGCTGGGCACCGCGCTGCACCCGCCGTCGACGTCGTGGGCGCCGCCGCCGCTGGCCGGGGCGCAGCGGCGCGCACTGCGCCGGGCGGTGACCCGGCGTCGGCGCCGGTGAGCCGGCTCAGGCGGCGGTGAGGACGACCGGCCCGTCGTCGGTGACGGCCACGGTGTGCTCGACGTGCGCGGCCCGGCGGCCGTCGGCGGTCACCACCGCCCAGCCGTCCTTCTTGTGCCGGTAGCACCCGTCACCGGCCAGGAGCATCGGCTCGATCGCCAGGGTGCTGCCGGCGTGCAGGCGCACGCGGTCCAGCCCGGCCAGCGGCTGGTTGGGCACGAACGGCGGCTCGTGCATCGCGCGGCCGATGCCGTGCCCGCCGTGGTCGGGCAGGTGCGCGTAGCCGTACCGGCGGGCGACGGCGTCGACGGCGCGGGCGACGTCGAGCAGCGTCGCGCCCGGCACCGCGGCGGCGATGCCCGCGGCGAGCGCCTCCTCGGTCGCGGCGACCAGCCGGGCGTCGTCGGCGGAGGCGTGCTCCCCCACCAGCACCGAGAACGCGGCGTCGCCGTTCCATCCGTCGACGACCGCGCCGCAGTCGACGCTGAGCAGGTCACCGTCCTTGAGCCGCTGTCCGCTCGGCCGGCCGTGCACGACGACCTCGTTGGGCGACAGGCACAGGACGCCGTTGTAGGCCGTCGGCGCCCACGACGGCTTGTAGCCGAGGAACGACGACGTCGCGCCGGCCTCGTACATCGTCGTCTTGGCGAGGTCGTCGAGCTCGCGCAGCTTGACCCCGGGGACCGCCGCCGCCCGCACCGCCGCGAGCGTCTGCGCCACCACGCGACCGGCGGCGCGCATGGCGTCGAGTTCGTCGGTGGTGCGCGGCGGGAGAACGGTCAGGTCCACGCCGTCGACGGTACGAGACGCCCGGCGCCCCGGGGCGCCGTGGACTGGCCTCGCACAGGCCGGTGGTGCCACGGTGGCCGCCATGGACTTCCGCAGGGTCAGGCCCGGCCAGTGGCAGAGGGTGCGTCGCATCGAGATCGCCGAGCCCGGCGGCCTCCCGACGGCGCGCGAGGTGTACGAGGACTGCCACGTGCTCTTCGCCGACGGCTGGTGCTACCTCGAGGGTCCCGACGGCGCCGTCGACGTCTACCCGGCCGCCCGGGTGCGCATGGCGCACGACCTGCGCGAGGCCGACCAGCCCGACGAGGGCCCCGCGACGGCGCCCAGTCCGCTGATCTGACTCAGGTGCTGATCTGACTCAGGTGCCTGGCTCGCGCCGGACGTCGGCGGGGTCCGGCGTGCGGAAGACGGTCTCCGGACCGTCGGGCGCGGCCGGCGACCCCTCGGCCTGCTCCGGACGGTCGGGCTCCTCGCCGCCGACGCCGAAGCCCTCGGCCGGCGGCGGCGCGCCCGTACCGGGGTCCGCGGCGGCGATCTCGTCGTCCGGGCGGTAGCGGTTCGGGGTCATCGGCTCCCACATCGACATGACACGCCCCCTACCCGGCGACGGGTGGCCCGCGGGTGATCACCGGGTGTCCGGCGGGTATACGACTTCCGAACGGCCGGGATCGTGCGACCCCGGGGGAAGCCGCGACCCGGAAGGAGCACCACGGACATGGCGACGACGGGCTCTGGAGAGCGGGCACGACACGGTGTGCGACCCACCCCGGAGCCCCGGGACGGCAGCGCGGACACCGACCGGCGCCGCGGGGCCGACGGCCGGGACGAGACGCACGCCGAGCGGATCGACCGGGAGCTCATGGAGCTGCTCAACGAGCTGCGGATCGCGCTGCCGGGCGTGCAGTTCCTCTTCGCGTTCCTGCTGGTCGTGCCGTTCCAGCAGGCGACGGAGCGGGCCACCGAGTTCCAGCGCGACGTCTACTTCGTGACCCTCGTGGCCGCCGTCGTGGCCACCGCCCTCCTCATCGCACCGGCCGCCCAGCACCGCGCGCTCTTCCGGCAGCACGACAAGGAGGAGCTGCTCCGGCGCAGCAACCGCCTGGCCTTCCTCGGCCTGTGCGTGCTGGCCGTGGCGATCGTGGCCGCGGTGGTCCTGGTGGTCGACTTCCTCTTCGCCCTCCCCCAGGCGCTCGTCACCGGCGGCCTCGTCGCGGCGCTGCTCGGCTGGCTGTGGATCGGCAGCCCGGCCCTGCAGCGCGCCCGCGGCTCCCGCACCGGGAACTGACGGCGGCCACGGGCCGGGTCAGCGGCCGAGGGCGGCGCAGATCGCGTCGACGACGTCGTCGGGGTCCTCGTGCTCCCAGAAGCGCAGCACCCGCCAGCCCAGCCCGGTGAGGATGGCGTCGGCCCGCCGGTCGCGCGCCGTGTTCCCCGCCAGCTTCGCCGCCCACCACGCCCGGTTGGCCTTCGGCAGGTGCCCGCAGGTGGGACAGCCGTGCCAGAAACACCCGGTAAGGACCCCGTCCCCCTCACCCCTCGCAGGCTCGGGGCGAGCCTCCGGACGGGGCCGACCAGCGACGTCCACCCGGTAGCGCACACCGCGGGCGTGCAGCCGAGGCCGGCCACCGTGCAGGGGCCCGCCGCGAGCGTGCGAGCGGTGGGGGACACGGTGGTCCTTACCGACGGCGGCGGTGCGCGACCCGGTCCCTGCACACGCGGCACGGTAGGCGCGGCCACCGACGTCGATGAGTCCCGGAACCCCGGCCGGTCTGTCCTGTCGGACCCGTGCGGCCCCGTGCGGGCGCTCGACTCAGGAGGCAGGGGGTGGGGCACGTGACGGCGCACGTCGGCGACGCGGCGCCGGCCGGTGGACAGGCGACCGGCGGAGACGGCGGGGTCCTGGCGATCGAGGCCGCGGGCCTGGTCAAGCGCTTCGGCGCCACGACCGCGGTGGACGGCGTCGACCTGCAGGTCCCCCGGGGCGGCGTGCACGGCTTGCTCGGCCCCGACGGCGCGGGCAAGACGACGACGATCCGGATGCTGGCCACCCTGCTGCCGCCCGACGGCGGGTCGGCGCGGGTCTTCGGCCACGACGTCGTCACCGACGCCGACGCCGTCCGCGCGCGGGTCAGCCTGACCGGCCAGTTCGCCTCCCTCGACGAGATGCTCAGCGGCGCGGAGAACCTGCTGCTGCTCACCCGGCTGCTGGGCTACTCGCGGGCCGCCGCGCGCCAGCGCACCGACCAGCTGCTCGCCGCCTTCGGCCTCACCGAGGCGGCCGGCAAGCAGGTGAGGAGCTACTCCGGCGGGATGCGGCGGCGCATCGACATCGCCGCCAGCATCGTCGTCCGGCCCGACCTGGTCTTCCTCGACGAGCCGACCACCGGCCTGGACCCCCGCAGCCGCAACCAGGTGTGGGACGTGATCCGCGCGCTCGTCCGCGGCGGGACGACGGTGCTGCTGACCACCCGGTACCTCGACGAGGCCGACCAGCTCGCCGACCGCATCTCCGTCATCGACGCCGGCCGGGTGATCACCGAGGGCACGCCCGGGCAGCTGAAGGCGTCGGTGGGCTCGGGCACGCTGCACGTGCGGGTGTCCGACCCGGACGACCGCGGCGCGGCCCGGGCGCTGCTCGAGCGCGTCCTGGCCGTCCCGGTCACCGAGGACGGCGACCCGGCGGCTCTCACCGCCGCCATGGCCGACGCCGCACCCGCGGCCCGGGCGCTCACCGCCCTGGAGACCGCCGGCATCCCGCTGGCGCAGTTCGCCCTCGGCCAGCCGAGCCTCGACGAGGTCGTCCTCGCCCTGACCGGCCGGCCCGCCGACAGCACCGGCACCCCCGACCCGGAGGACCCGCGATGACCGTCCTGCAGACCGTCCCCGCGACGACCGCCCCGGACACCGACGCGGTCCTCGCCGCCCTCGGGTCGGCGGAGCGCCCGCGGCCGCAGGGCCCGCTCGCAGTGGACCGCTACCGCACCCGCACCTGACGTCGGCTAGAACGGACGGGTGCCTGCCGACCAGCCGACCCTGCGCACCGCCCGCTTCGCCGAGCTCACCCCGTTCGAGGTCTACGCCCTGTGCCGGCTGCGGGTCGACGTCTTCGTGGTCGAGCAGGAGTGCCCGTATCCCGAGCTCGACGGCCGCGATCCCGAGCCGGGCACGCTGCACCTGTGGTTCGAGGAGGACGGCGAGGTCCTCGCCACCATCCGGGTCCTCGACGACGGCGCGACCCGCGCGATCGGGCGGGTGGCCACCGCCGCCCCCGCGCGCGGCCGCGGCCTGGCCGCCCGGCTGGTCGAGGAGGGGATCCGGCTCTGCGAGGGGCGGCCGATCACGCTCGGCGCCCAGGCGCACCTGCAGGGCTGGTACGAGCGCTTCGGCTTCCGGCTCAGCGGCCCGGGCTACGTCGAGGACGGCATCCCGCACGTGCCGATGCGCCGCGAGCCGGCCTGACGTCAGGCCACCTGCTCCTCAGGCCATCGCCGCGGGGCCCAGGTCGGCAGCGCCGAACGCGGCGTCGAAGCGGTCGCACCAGATGACGACGCTGGTGAAGCCCGTGGCGTCGACGCCCTCGGGCACGACGTAGTTCTGGTCGCCGACGTTGCCCTTGAGCGGACCCAGGTCGACGAACTCCTCGTCGAAGGCCGCCTCCTCGCCGGCGGCCGGGTTCTGCGAGAGGTAGACGTAGAGCGCCGGGCCGTTGGAGGTCTCGAACCCCTCGAGCCGCACGACGACCTGCCCGTCGGGCAGCCGGACCACCCGGGCGGTGCCCACGGTCTCGTGCTCGCGGGAGACGAACGTGCCACTGGCGAGGTCGACCGGGCCGGAGGGCGCCACGGTGATGACCGCTCCCCCGCCGTCGCCCACCGGGGTCTCCTCCGCGGCGGCCGAGGGCAGGCTCTCGTCGACCCGGTCGTCGTAGAACAGCTTCTGCGGCTGGAACCAGATGAGCGTGACGGCGGCCAGCGCCACCACCACGACCGCCGCTGCCGACCAGATCCACGTCCTCCGTCGCGTCGCCACGGCGGCGGACCATAGCCGCGGTGCCGCCGGCCGTGGGGTTTCCCGGGCGTGGGTGCTCCGGAGCCGGGTACCGCCCGCCGCATGGCAGACGACGCGGTCCCCGGCGGGTTCGCCGGGCGGCTCGGGGTGACGGTCGAGGGCACCGGTGACGGCGAGGCGACGCTGGGGTTCGAGGTCCGCGGCGAGCACCTCAACCCGGCGGGAACCCTGCACGGCGGCGTCGTCGCCACCCTGGTCGACACCGTCATGGGGCAGGCCGTGCGCACGACCACCGGCGACGGCGAGGTGCCCGCGACCAGCCAGCTCACCGTGACCTACCTGCGCCCCGGGAAGCCGGGCCGGCTCGAGGTGCGCGGGCGGGTGCGGACCCGCGGGGAGCACCTGACCATCTGCGAGGCCGACGTCGAGCAGGAGGGCAGGGGCATCGCGCACGCCGTCGCGACCTTCGCCCTCCTCGACCGCTAGCCCCCGGAAGCACGAGCGCCCCGCCGGTCGGACCGGCGGGGCGCTCGAGGTGCGGAGCAGGTCAGCTGACCGGCTCGAGGCAGTACACGGTGCCGTCGCTGCCGATCTTCCCCTCGCGCCACAGGGCGTCGGTGGCCGAGGGGAACTCGCTGCAGGTGTCGGGGTCGGCGAAGTACTCGTCCTCCGTCAGCTTCTCGTCCTCGATGCCGACGACGCGGAGCTCGGCCTCGGAGTCGCCGCAGTCGACGATGTCGACGTCGGAGACCCCGGCGCGCTGCACGCAGTCACCGACGTCGGGGGCGCCGAAGTCGACGAGCCGGAAGGCGGCGACGCCGCCGGCGATCGCGACCGCCGCGACGATGCTGCCGATCTTCCGGCCCTTCCCGGGCTTGCCCGCCGGTGCCGGGGCCGGACCACCGAAGGGGCCGGGCTGGCCCGGCTGGCCAGGACCGAACGGACCGGGCTGCACGTGGTGCTGGGGCTGGCCGAACGGCTGGGGCTGGCCGGGCTGCGGCTGACCCCAGGCGCCGGCCTGACCGCCCTGGGGCGAGGCGCCGGCCGGCGGCTGCCATGCGCCCGTGGGAGTGGCACCCGCGGGAGTGCCACCCGCGGGAGTCGCGCCGGGGTACGGCGCACCCTGCGGCGGGACGGACTGGCCGGGCTGCGGGCCCCCGGCGGGCGGCTGGGCGCCGGGCTGTCCCGGGTCGGTCATGTCGGTGCTCCTCGGTGCTCCGACCGGCGCCAGGGCGGCATCCGGTCCGGCGGGCACCTTCACACACGACGTCCCCGCAGGTCAGGGCGACGCGCCGCGTCGTCCCCCGCGTGGGTCAGGTGGCGATCAGGACGGATCCGGGCTGCTCGACGACCACCGTGACGCCGGTGGCGTCGTCGTCGCCGCCCTCGTCGTCGTCCTCCGGGGCGCACTGGCTGACCAGCAGGATGATCGCGAAGACCAGGACGATGAGACCGACGAAGGTGCCGAGGAACAGCGCGCGGCCGCGTTGTGGCCGGACCCGCATCCCGCGCCGCGGGTCGTCGGGGTCGGGCGGACGGGCAGCCTGGGACACGGCGGACTCCTCGGGATCAGCGGCATGGTCGGCGCGCGCGGCGCTCCTCCGACTCATGCCCAGCCGTCCCCGCGGTACGCCTGCGGTGGGCACCCGGATGGCACGCGACGGGGTGCCGCGCGGGAGCGCCGGGGGGACGATCGGCCGCATGACCACTGCCACCTGGAACGGGACCGTCATCGCCGAGTCCGACGACATCGTCACCGTCGAGGGCAACGCCTACTTCCCGCGCGCGTCGGTGCGCGAGGACGTGCTGCGCCCGTCGTCGACGCACACCACCTGCCCGTGGAAGGGCGAGGCGTCCTACTTCTCGCTCGAGGTCGACGGGCAGACCAACCCCGACGCGGCCTGGTACTACCCCGCCCCCAAGGACGCGGCCAAGGAGATCACCGACCGGGTCGCCTTCTGGAGGGGCGTCGAGGTCCGCTGAACGCAGCGGGCCCGGCCGCCGCGGCGGCCGGGCCCGGGAGGGCTGGAGGACTCAGGCGCCCGGGCGGGCGCCGGCCAGCTCGCGGGCGGAGGCCGCCTCGTCGGGCGCGAGCTCGGCGGTGCGCTCCTGACGCTCGATCGCGCGGTGGTAGGCCGCCCAGGCCTCGTCCGGCGTGACGTCGAGGGCGGCGGCGATCTGCTCCCAGGTCGCCCCGCCGCGCAGGGCGGCGCGGAAGCCGACCAGCTGGCTGTCGTGGGCCTTGCGGGAGATGACCTCGCCGAGCGCGAGCAGCTCGAGGGACTCGGGCACGTCGAGGGACGTGTCGTCCTCCAGCAGCGAGCTCCAGTCGTCGTCGTCGCGGTCGGAGACGGTGTTGAGGGTCGTCGCCCCGGAGTCCCGCCGGCTCAGGAAGTCCAGGCGGGTGGCGGCCGTCTGGAGGGAGAACTCCTGCTCCAGGGCCTGGGGAGTGATCTGCATGTCTCCACCTTCCCCGAGGTACCGGACGGCGGCGACCCGTTGGGACGTGATCTCCTCGGCATGCGGAGGGCCCGCACCCGATGTGGGTGCGGGCCCTCCGGAGAGTGCAGGCGTCAGCTGTCGACGCCCACGGCCTCCTTGGCGACCTCGGCGAGGGCGGCCTGGGCGGCGCTGATGACGCTCGAGCGGTTCTTGTGGGTCTCCTCGTAGCGGATCAGCACGCGGATGTCGTGCGGGCTGCGCAGGGCCTTGGCGGCCTTGGCGGCGTCCGACGTCGACAGCGAGTCGAAGCCCTTGATCGGCAGCTCGTCGGCGGAGACGTCGCCGAGCTCCTCGCGGGCGGCCTTGGCGGTGTCCGCGGCCTCGCGGTTGCCCTCGCGGCGCGCGATCCGCTCGGCCCGGCGCAGCGCGGCGCTGCGGCCGACCGTCAGGGTCTCGCGGACGGCGTCGGTGAGGGTGCTGGCGCGGTCCGCGACCTGGCCGAGCTCCTCGCCGACCCGCTGGCGCCGCTGCTGGGCGGTGTCCAGCGCCTCGTTCACCCGGTTGGCGACGAAGCGGTACGGCGCGATGGCGGCACGCGTGGTGACGCCGGCGACCGTCTGGAACGGGGTGGGCTGCAGCGCGGCGGGGCCGCCCAGCGCCTCCTCGGCCAGGACGACGGTCAGCCACTCGACGGTGGCCTCGTGGGCCCGGATGAGGCCTTCGGCGAGGCGCTCGACCTTGGCGAGACCGGCCCGCTGGCCCAGGACCTTGAGGTAGGTGGCGCGGTCGAGCAGCTGGTGCTCGAGCGAGAGGTCCTGCAGCAGGGCCTCCTCGATCGGCTCGGCCTGCTCGAAGGTGGCCTTGAGGACGGCGGCCAGCCGGCCGAGGGCCGGGGTCACGACGTCGGGCACGCCACCGAGCTCGCGCAGCTCGGCGGTGATGAGGCGCGTGCGCTCCATGGCGTTGTCGGCGTTCTGCGTCAGCTCGCGGCGGACGGCGTCGGTCCGGGCCTGGGAGACGCGCGTACGGGCGATCTGCTCCTCGGTCTGCGTGAGCAGCACGAGCGCGCGGAGCTGGTTGACGACCTTGGCGTGGGTGGTGTCGGTCACGATGGGGGGACTCCAGAGATCGGGGATGACCTGACGTCCTCTGCATGCCCCGCCCGACGCGTCTGCTAACTCCTGCAAGCGGATTGCTAGCAGTGAGCTCGGTCACGCCGTGTCGACCCGTCGACACCTCGACGGGCCGACACGGCGACCGGTCTCAGCCCCGCGGAGCCGCCGGGGGCACCGGCGGCCGGCGGCGGGTCTCCAGCCGCAGCACCGGCTGGGTCAGCTGCGCCAGCGCGGCGCAGCGGGCGCACACCGGGCCCGGGTGGGTCTCGGCGGCGCAGGTGTCACACAGCACGCGGGTCTCCTCGCTCGGGAGTCCGTCAGGACTCGGGAGCCAGACCCTGTCACCCACCTGCGACGTCGCCGTCGCGGATGGGACGGGTGTGACGCCTCGTCAGCGATCCGTCATCTGCGCGGGGGCGGCGGACCACCGGGGACGGCGGCGCACCACGGTCCGTGCCACCACGGTCGTGGCCGCGGGGCGGGCCGACGCGGTGCAGGTGCAGGACGGGGCGGAACAGCGGTGGGCGGTGCTCACGGGGACCTCCCGGGGTCGGTGGCCGCCGAGGGTGACACCACCGAGGGCGCGGCGCGAGGCCCCGCGCCCCGCTGGGACGAGACGTCACGCGTTCGACCCACCGCGTTCCCCCGTCCGCCTCACGGACGCCCCACGGCGCGCCGGGTGTCGACCTGCTGCTGTCTCCGGGCCGCGGAGACAGCACCACGTCGACACCGGGCGCGGGGTCAGCCGGCGAGGACCGCGACCAGCCGGTCGAGGAACGGGACCTGGCCCTTCACGAGCTTGACCCGCGCCTCGTCGAGGCCCAGCCAGGCGGCGCGGTCGATCTCGGGGAACTCCTGCACGCGCCCCGACCGCGGCGGCCACTCGAGGGAGAAGGTGTTGCTCACGGTGGCGTCCGCGTCGAGGTCGCCCTCGGCGGCCCACACGGTGAGCACCTTCGACCCCGCCCGCAGCTCGCCGAGCGGGACCAGGTCCGACGCCGGCACGGGGCTGCCCAACTCTTCCTCGAACTCCCGGTGCGCGACCGCGAGCGGGTCCTCGCCGTCGCCGTACTCGCCCTTCGGGACCGACCAGGCGCCGTCGTCCTTGCGGGCCCAGAACGGCCCGCCCATGTGCCCGAGCAGCACCTGCAGGTCCGGTGAGCGCCGGTACAGCAGCACCCCCGCGCTCCGCCTCGGCACGGGGTCAGCCTGTCACGGGCAGCGCGGCTCCCGGTCGCCGTGCCCGCGCCCGTGTCCGCGGCCGGGCCGCTCGTCGCACGCCACAGGGGGCTCGGGCGCCGCGGGGGTCGGCGCGGCCGCCGGCGGCGGCGGGACCGGGGCTCCCGACGGGACGGCGACGGGCACCTCGGCCACCGGCTCGGGCTCGACGGTCACCGGCGCGGGGACCGTCGTCGACGTCACCGGCGCCGACGTCGACGGGTGCGGGGACGCCGGCCGCGCCACCGGGTCGGTCGGCACGGCCGCGGTCGGCAGGGCCGGCGCGGCACCGCCCACGGGACCGGTCACCGCCGGCGCGACCAGCACCGCCAGGCCGCCGACGGCGAGCAGCAGCGCGAGGGCGCCGAGCACCCATGCCAGGCGGCGACGGACTCCCGGCCGTCCGGCCCGGTGCCGCGACCGGACGGGCAGCCGCTCCGTGTCGAGCCCGTCGGGCAGGAGGCCGTCGGGCAGCGGCTCGGTCGCGGTGTGCATCGGGTGCGAACGTACGGAGCCGACCGGCCGCGGCCGGAGCGCGACCCGCCGCCGGCCCCCACCCGCCACACCGGCCACGCGGTGGGGCGGCGCCTCCCGAGGGGGGACACCCGGGAGGCGCCGCCGTCTACGCGAGGCGCTGGAGCCGCTCCAGCGCCTCGGCCTGGTCGACGACGTCGGCGTACTTGGCGTCGAGGTCGGCGAGGTTGTTCCCGTGCAGCGCCGGCGTGCGGTCGGCGCAGCCCTGGCGCACCACCTGCGGGCGGAAGCCGCAGTTGAGCGCGTCCATCGCGGTGGCCCGGACGCAGCCCGACGTCGAGACCCCGGCGAGCACGACCGTGTCCACGCCCAACCCGAGCAGCGTCGGCCCCAGCGTCGTGCCGAAGAACCCCGAGGCGTACTGCTTGACCACCACCGGCTCGCCCGGCGCCGGCGTCAGGGTGAGCCGCCCCCACTCCCCCGGCGCGTCCGCGGCGAAGCAGGCCAGCGCCGGCACCTTGCGGACGAACAGGCCGCCGTCGGCCAGGCCGGGCGCGTAGCGGACCGCCGTCCACAGCACCGGGTGCCCGGCCGACCGGGCGGCGTCGACCAGCGCGCCGGCCGCCGCCACCGCCGGGCCGGGATCGGGCAGCGCGAACGGCCCGTCGGGCTCGGTGTAGGCCCGGCACAGGTCGATCACGACCACGGCCGGGGAGCTCCCCCACCCCACCCGGCCGGAGAACGCCGACCCGTGCGGCCCGGCTGCGGTCACGGTCAGCTCGCCGTCCACACCGGACGCCGGGGTGCGGGCAGGCCGGTCTCCTCCTCGCAGCGCGCGAGCAGCTCCTCGACCGGTGGGCCCATGTCGAAGACGGGCAGCTCCGCGGGGCGGTCGGCGCGCAGCTGGTCGCGGAGGGTGTCGGTGGCCTCGGCGTCGACCTCCCCGCCGTCGCACACGACGACGCCGTAGCGCTGCGCGCCGTCCTGCGTGACCAGTCCGCGCCGCACCTCGCGCGCCACCAGCTCGGGGTCGCGCGCGAGCGGGTCGCCCCAGCCCCCGCCGCCCCAGGTGACGAAGTGCAGGACGTCGCCGGGCCGCACCGGCACGCCGTGGCACTTGGAGGGCAGCACCTCGCGGGTGCCGTCGGCGCGGTCGATCCACTTGCGGCCGCGGGCGCCGGGGGTGCCGCCGTTCACGCCCCACGGGTAGGTGAGCCACCGGTCGTCGTGGATGGCGATCTCACCGGGCTCCTCGAAGACGTAGGCCACGTCGACGCCGTTTCCGCCGCGGTGCAGGCCGGCCCCGCCGGTGTCGGGGACGGTCTCCCACTTCTCGATGCGCAGCGGGTAGTAGGACTCCAGGTACTCGCAGGGGATGTTGACGAAGCTCGGCCACAGCGAGTGCCCGTCGGGCCCGTCGCCGAGCGGCCGGCCGGGGATGCCGCCGAAGCCGATCGAGTAGAGCTGGAACCACTCCCCCGTCCGCTCCCCGGTCGAGTAGTGGCCGGAGTACATGAAGTGCGGCGAGGAGGAGAACCCGGCGGCGTTGAGCAGCGCCGGGTTGGTCTGCCCGAGCAGCCCGCCGAAGAGGTCGAACACCCGCCCGATGCCGTGGTTGCGGCCCGACAGCGCCGCCGGGTGCCTCGGCTTCCAGTACGACCCGTCCGGGATGGTGACGTCGACCAGCGGGTAGAAGCCGTCGTTCCAGAGGATCTGCGGATCGGCGACGGTGATCATGTAGATCCCGAAGAACATCCGGGTCAGGTTCTCGTTGATGTAGTAGTTGATCGGCCCGGCCGCCTGGGGCGAGGACCCGGTGAAGTCCAGGTGCACCTTGTCGCCGGTCCGGGTCAGCGACAGCTTCAGCTCGTACGGCCCGTTGCCGACGCCGTCGTCGCAGATGTAGTCGGTGAAGGAGAGCGTGCGGCCCTCCTCGAAGACCATCGACAGCAGCACCTTCATGGCGTCGTGGTTGCGCTGCAGGAGCGCGTCGAGCGCCGAGAGGTAGGTGGCGGTGCCGAACCGGTCGCACATCTCCACCACCCGGCGGGCGGCGGTCCGGCAGGCGGCGACCAGCCCGTTGAGGTCGGCGCGGTTCCAGTCGGGCATGCGGACCTGGTTGAGGATGATCCGCAGCGCGTCCTCGTTGAGCTCACCGCGGCGGTAGAGCTTGAAGGGCGGGATGACCACCCCCTCCTCGTAGATGGTGCGCGCGTCGGTCGGCATGGACGACGGCGTCTTCCCGCCCACGTCGGACATGTGCCCGAACATCGACGCCCAGCCGACGACCCGGCCGTCCTTGAAGATCGGCACGACCAGCAGCCAGTCGTTGGCGTGGCTGATCGCCGCGCCGCAGGCGTAGGGGTCGCTGGTCAGGAGGACGTCGCCCTCCTCGATGGTCCCGTCGAAGCCGTCGAGGAAGTCGGGGATGGACAGGCCGAACTGGCCGACGACCATCTTCCCGTCGCGGTCGGCGATGAGCGGGAACTCGTCGTGCTGCTCGCGGATGCCCGGCGACAGCGCGGTGCGGAAGAGCACCTCGTCCATCTCGTAGCGGGCGTTGCGCAGCCCGTTCTCGATGAGGTCGAGGGTGACCGGGTCGACGTCGACCCGCTCCACGTCCCCGGTCGCGGTCTCGACGATCTGCGCCATGGTCAGTTCTCCGAGGGGGTGATCAGCAGGGAGCCCGAGGGGTGCACGGTGGCGACGTGCCCGGGCAGGACGAGGGTCGTGGAGTCCATCTCGGTGACGATCGCCGGACCGGGGACGACGTCGCCGGCCCGCAGCCGCGCCCGGTCGTAGACCGAGGCGGTCACCCGCTGCCCGCCGACGTGGACCGGGTGCTCGGTCACCAGCGCGCCTGCCGGGTCGCCGTCGCCGGGTTCCAGGTGCACCGGTGCGACGTCGGGGCGCGGGCCGGTGACCGTCGCGCGGGCGTTGACCAGCTCGTGGTCGACGTCGAGCAGGAAGGAGAACAGCCGGTCGTGCTCGGCGTCGAAGGCCCTGCCCAGCTCGGTCAGCGCCGAGCCGCCGCCGAGCCAGTCCGGGTCGACGGTCACGGGGATCTCGAAGCCCTGCCCGTGGTAGCGGACGTCGACCTGGTAGCCGACCGTCTGGTCCTCCGGCGCCAGCCCCTGGGCGGCCAGCCGCTGCCCGGCCTCCTCGGCCAGCTCGCGCAGGATCTGCGCCAGCTCGGCGTCGGTGAGCTGCCCGAGGCGGCGCAGGACGGTCCGCGCGGACTCGTCGCGCCGGCTGGTGGTGGCGTCGCCGAGGGCGCACAGCACCCCGGGGGACGGCGGGACGATCACCGGCCACGCCCCGGTCAGCTTCCCCAGGGCGTTGGCGTGCAGCGGGCCGGCGCCGCCGAAGGCCACCAGGGCGAAGTCGCGGGGGTCGAAGCCCTGCTGCACCGACACCAGCCGCAGCCCGCCGAGCATGTTCTCGTTGACGATGTCGACGATGCCCGCGGCCGCGGCCTCCGGGGAGTCCAGCCCCATCGCCTCGGCGACCTTGCCGACCGCGGCCCGGGACGCCTCGACGTCGAGGGTGATCTCGCCGCCGGCCAGCGCCGAGGGCAGGTAGCCGAGGACGACGTCGGCGTCGGTGACGGTCGGCTCGACGCCGCCCTTGCCGTAGGCCGCCGGGCCCGGGTCGGCGCCGGCCGACTGGGGGCCCACCCGCAGGGCGCGGGTCAGCTCGGGCACGTGCGCGATGGAGCCGCCGCCGGCGCCGACGGTCCGGACGTCGACGCTGGAGGCGCGCACCGTGAGGTCGCCGACCTTCGTCTCCCGGCCGATCCGCGGGGAGAGGTCGCGCACCAGCGCGACGTCGGTGGAGGTGCCGCCCATGTCGAAGGTGATCAGGTCGCGGAAGCCGCACTGCTCGGCCACCCACACCGCACCCGTCACCCCGCCCGCCGGGCCGGACAGGAGCATCGTCACCGGCGCGGCGACCGCGGCCTCGGCCGACTGCAGCCCGCCGTCGCTGCGCAGGATCGCCAGGTCGCCGGCCACCCCGCCGTCGCGCAGCCCCTCGGAGAGGTGCCGCACGTACCGGTCCACCTGCGGCTGGACGTAGCCGTTGGCGACGGTGGTCAGCGTGCGCTCGTACTCGCGCAGCTCCGGCAGCACGTCGGAGGACAGCGACACCGGCACCCCGGGCAGCACCTCGGCGGCGAGCTCGCGGATGCGGCGCTCGTGGGAGGCGTCGGCGAAGGAGTTGACCAGGCTGACGGCCAGCGCCCGGACGCCCTCTCCCCCTGTGGCACGGCCCGCGAGCCGGGCCAGCTGCGCCCGGACGTCGGCCTCGTCGAGCGGGCGCACCTCCGACCCGTCGCTGGCGATCCGCCCCTCGACCTCGACGGTGTCCTCCAGGTCGGCCAGCGGCTCGGGCTTGGGCCAGATGATCCAGCCGGCCAGCCCGCCGGGCACGAACGAGCGGGCGATCTGCAGCACCTGCCGGAAGCCGCGGGTGGTGACCAGCCCGACCCGCGCCCCCTTGCCCTCGAGGATCGCGTTGGTGGCGACCGTGGTCCCGTGCAGCACCGAGGCGACCTCGCTCAGGGCGATGCCCGCGTCGGCGCACACCCGCCCGATGCCGGTGAGCACCCCCACGGCCTGGTCGGCCGGGGTGGAGGCGGTCTTGGCCCGCCACGTCGCGCCGCTGTCCTCGTCGACGAGCAGGACGTCGGTGAAGGTCCCCCCGACGTCGACTCCGAGCCGGTAGCTCATGCGGTCTCCCCTTCCCGGGTCGCGGTGCCGGTGGTCCGCCGGGCCGCCCGGACCATCACGGCCCGGGCGTTGGCGATGTGGGCGGTCATGACGGCGCGGGCCCAGTCGGGATCGCCGGCGCGCAGGGCGGCGACGATCTCGCTGTGGTGCGCCAGGCTGCGGCGCAGCGACTCCTCGTCGTAGGTCAGGAAGTTGCGCCGCACGATCGGCGGGTGGATGGCGGCGGCGAGCGCGGCGGCCAGCGTCGGGTGCGCGGCCAGGGCCACCAGCCGGTCGTGGAAGGCCCGGTTGAGCGGGACGAGGGCGTCGAGGTCCTGCCGCGGTCCCGGGCCGCCGACCTCGTGCATCCGCCGGGCGAGCGCGTCGAGCTCCTCGACGTCGGCGGGGCGAGCCCGGGGGACGGCGTGCGCGGTGAGCTGCGGCTCGAGGACCGACCGCAGGTCGAACACGCCCTCGAGCTCGGCGACGGTCCAGGTGGCCACGCGGGCGCCGCGGTTCGGCGCGACCTCCACCAGTCCCTCGGCGGCCAGGCGGGACAGCGCCTCGCGCACCGGCGTCCGGCTCACCCCGAGCCGCGCGGCCAGCTCCACCTCGCCCAGCCGGGCGCCCGGCGCGAGGTCGCCCTGCAGGATCAGCCCGCGCAGCGTGTCGCGGGTCCGCTCCGCGGACGTCGGTGGACGTGTCACCGCTCACACCTCCCGGGTGATTGCATGCAAGTTAGGGGTCCCCACCACCCCGCACAAGGGGGTCCGGGGAACCCCGCCGATCCGTCGCAGAGCGTTGCCGAGCACGTCGGGACCGGTGCAGACTGCTCACCACCGGCGGCGGCCCGGACGCGTCCTGTATGCAACCGTGGTCCGTGCCGGACACACACGAGGAGGCACCGTGGGGGATCTCCTGGGAGGCGCCCGGGCTCCGCGCGCCCGGCTGCGCGAGCTGCTCGGCGGCCCGGGGCCGCTGGTCGCACCCGGCGCCTATGACGCGCTGTCGGCCCGGCTGGTCGAGCAGGCCGGCTTCGACGCCGTCTACATGACCGGCTTCGGGACGACGGCGTCGCTGATCGGCCGCCCCGACGTCGGCCTGCTCTCCGGCGCGGAGATGGTCGACAACGCCCGCCGGATCGCCGCCGCCGTCGACGTCCCGGTCATCGCCGACGCCGACACCGGGTACGGCAACGCGCTCAACGTCGTCCGCACCGTGCAGCTGTACGAGCAGGCGGGGGTGGCCGGGATCCAGCTCGAGGACCAGGTCATGCCCAAGAAGTGCGGGCACATGAGCGGCAAGGCCCTCGTGGGCACCGACGAGATGACCGGCAAGCTGCGCGCGGCCGTGGCCGCCCGGCGCGATCCCGACCTGGTGCTCATCGCCCGCACCGACGCGGTCGCGGTCACCGGCGTGGACGACGCGCTCGAGCGGGCGCGGGCCTACGCCGCCGCCGGCGCCGACCTGCTCTTCGTCGAGGCGCCGACCAGCGAGGCCGACGTCGAGCGGATCGCCGGCGAGCTCGCCGGCGTCGCGCCGCTGGTGTTCAACTGGGCCGAGGGCGGGCGGACGCCTCCCGTGTCGCTGCAGCGGATGACCGAGCTGGGCTTCGCGCTGGTCATCTACCCGATCGGCACGCTGCTGGCGGCGACGGCGGGGATCCGCTCGCTGCTGTCGGCGCTGCGCGAGCAGGGGGTCCCGCCGCTGGACGGGCTGCCGTCCTTCGGCGAGTTCACCGACCTCGTCGGCCTGCCCGAGACGCAGGACCTGGAGCAGCGCTTCGCGGGCTGAGGACACCCGCGGGCGACCCTCATCGGCAGCCGCGGGAGGCCGCCGGACAACGTCTCGGCCCTCCTGTCACACCCGTCCCAGACGCTCGCGGGGATGACCGGACCGGTCCGTCCGGACCGGTAGACACGACGGCATGAGCACCACGGACACCCGCCCGCATCCGCACGACGGTGTCCGGGCGGCCGTGGCGATCTCGGCCACCGGCACGCCGGTGCTCTCCTACGCCCTCGCGCACAACCGCGTCCCGGTCGTGTCGCGGCTGGCGTTCACCAACCACGGCGCGGCCGTCCGCGGCGCCTGCGTGCGCCTCGGCGTGCAGGACGCCGAGGGCCCCATCGGCAGCCCGGTCGAGCTGCTGGTCGACCTCGACGCCGGCGCCACCACCGTGCTCAGCGACGTCGGCCTGGTCATGGACCCCGCCGCGATGCTGCAGATCGAGGAGCAGCGCCCCGGCTCGATCGAGATCGACGTCGCCGTCGACGGCGTGGACGTCGCCGGCACCGCCCTCCCGGTGCAGGTGCTCGCCGCCAGCCAGTGGCTGGCCACCCCCGTGCCGCTGGCGCTGGAGATGCTCGCCGCGCACGTCCAGCCCAACCACCCGGCCGTGACCGCGCTGCTGGCCGAGGCCGCCGCGCTGCTCGAGGAGCGCACCGACGACCCGTCGGTGCAGGGCTACCAGGCCGGTCCCGAGCGGGTCGACGAGATCGTCGCCGCGGTCGCCGGGGCGATGCGCGCCCGCGCCATCCGCTACAGCGAGCCCCCGGCCAGCTGGGCCGACATCGGCCAGAAGGTGCGCACCCCCGGCGACGTCCTCGACGGCCGGGTCGGCACCTGCCTGGACACCGTCGTCGTGCTGGCCGCCGCGCTCGAGGCCGCCGGCGTCCGCCCGCTGCTGTGGGTCGCCGACGGCATCGGCGGGGGGGTGGGGACGAACCACGCCTTCCTCGGCTACTGGCGCGAGGAGCGCAGCGCGGAGAGCGCGGCCACCACCGACGTCGCCCCGCTGGTCAACCTCGTCGACCTCGGCCTGGTGCGGCTCGTGGAGACGACGCTGCTCACCAGCCGCGCGGCCGAGGAGCCCGACGCCGAGCGGCTGCACCGCGCCGCCTACGACGCGTGGCTGCCCGGCGCGCTGGAGCGGGTGGTCGGCGTGACCGACGTCCACCGCGCCCGGCGCGACGGGATCCTGCCGCTGCCCGCGCGCACCCGCGGTCCGGACGGCTCGGTGCAGGTCGTGGAGTACCGCCCCGCCGACCACGACCCCGCCGCGCGCCCGGCCGGCCGGCACGCCGCCCCGGTTCCCGGCAGCCGCCCCGGCGTCCCGCCGCGCGTGCAGCAGTGGAAGAACAGCCTGCTCGACCTGAGCCTGCGCAACCGGCTGATCAACTACACCGAGGGCGCCGGCCTGCCGCTGGTCGTCCCCGACGCCTACCTCGCCTCGCTCGCCGACGCCCTCACCGGCGACGTCGCGGTCACCCTGCTGCCCAGCGACCGGCTGGCCGCCGTCCAGGTCGAGCGCGGCCTGCGCTCGGCGCGCGAGCTGCCGGTCGGCCTGCTCGGCGAGACGCTGGTCGACCGCCGGGCGGTGCACGCCGACGTCACCGAGGGCGGCTACCTGCCGCGCCTGCGCGGGCTGGCGCACCGCGCCCGCACCGTCCGCGAGGAGACCGGCGCCAACAACCTCTACGTCGCGATCGGCAGCCTCGCCTGGGAGCTCGACGGCCGGCCGCTGCGCTCGCCGCTGGTGCTGCTGCCCGTCGTCCTCTCCCCCGCCGGCCGCACCGGCGCCTACCGCCTGACCGCCGACGACGCCGCCGCCGTCAGCCCCAACTGGTGCCTGCTGGAGAAGCTGCGCCAGGTGCACGGCCTGACCGTCCCGGGCCTCGACGGCGAGGGCACCGACGTCGACACCGCGCTCACCGCCGTGCGTCAGGCGCTGGCCGACGCCGGGCTGCCCTTCCGCGTCGAGGCCACCGCCGACCTCGCCGTCCTGCAGTTCGCCAAGTACCGGCTGTGGCGCGACCTCGACGAGCACTGGGCCGAGCTCACCGCCAACCCGCTGGTGTCCCACCTCGTGCACGCCCCGACCGAGGCCTTCACAGACCCGGTGCCGGCCGCGGCCGCCGACGTGGACCTCGACGAGCTGGCCGCCCGCTGCCCCGTCCCGGCCGACGCCTCGCAGCTGCGCGCCGTGGCCGAGGGCGTCGCCGGCCGCACGTTCGTGCTCGAGGGCCCGCCCGGCACCGGCAAGTCGCAGACCATCACCAACCTGCTCACCCGCGCGGTCGCCGACGGCCAGCGGGTGCTGTTCGTGGCCGAGAAGCGGGCCGCGCTCGACGTCGTCGCCCGGCGGCTCGAGGCGGTCGGCATGGGCCCGTTCGCCCTCGACCTGCACGACCGCGGCGCCCGCGCCGCCGAGGTGCGCGCCCGGGTGCGCGCGGCGCTGGACCACGCGGTCGCCGTCGACGAGCAGGGCCTGGCCGCCGACGGCGACGACCTGCGCGCCGCCCGCCGCACGCTGGCCCGCTACGCCGACCGGCTGCACGCCCAGAACGCCGCGGGCCTGTCCTACTACTCCGCGCGGACGGCGCAGCTGGCGCTGGGCGAGGACGTCCCGCAGCTGCCGGTGCCGCAGACCTTCGCCGCCGCCGCGCCCGCGGAGACGCTGGCCGACGTGCGCCGCGCGCTGGCGCTGCTGCCCGACGTCGCCGACCTGGTCCGCCCCTCGCCGCGGCACCCGTGGGCCTTCGTCGACACCGCGCGGGTGGACCTGCCCGCCGCCCAGTCGGCCGCGGCCGAGGTCGACGCCGCCATGCGCGCCCTGCCGGCCGAGGAGCACCTCGCGCGGGCGCTGCGCGAGGTGCGCACCCCCGGCGACCTCGACGACCTCGCCCACCTGCTGGCCGGTCCCGCCGTCGGCCTCGACGTCCTCGACGAGGTGCCCACCGAGCGCTGGACGACCGCGACGGCGACGGTGCTCGGCGAGGTCGCGGCGTTCGCCGCCACCGTCCACCCCGGCCTGGAGCTGGCGACCCCCGAGGCCCTCGCGCTGCCGCTGGCCGACCTCTACGTCGCCGCGCAGACCGCGCAGGCCGCCCGCTGGTGGGCCCGCCGGCAGGGGCTGCGCGCAGTGCGGGCGCAGCTGGCGCCGGTGCTGCGCCCGGGGGTGACGGTCAAGCTGCGCGACGTCCCGGAGCTCACCGCCGCGCTGTGGCGGCTGCAGACCGCCGCCGCCGGCCTCGCCGCCCGCGCCGCGGTCATCCCCGGCCTGTCGGTGCCCCAGGACTGGAACCCGCTGCTGGACCCCACGCTGCTCGACGGGCAGGTCGCCTGGCTGCGCCGCGCCGGCACCGTCGTCGACAGCGCGCGGGAGTTCGCCGTCGCGCTGCGCCGCTACGTCGTCGCCGGTCCCGGGCCGGACGCCGGCGCCGCCCGGGCGGTCGCCCGGCTGCGCGACGGGCTCGACGAGCTGCTGCGCGTCTGCCGCAGCACCCCGGCCGCGCTGGCCGACTGGTGCGGCGGCGACGGCGTGGTGCTGCGCTGGGCGCTGACCCGGCCCGAGCGCGGCGTCGAGCACGGCGGGCTCATCTCGCTGCGCCGCTGGGCGGAGTTCCTCGACACCCTCGAGCCGCTGCGCGCCGCCGGGCTGACCGAGGCGCGCGCCGCGCTGGTCTCCGGGCGGCTGCCGGCCGAGGACGCCCCGCGCGCCTTCGAGCACGGCCTGGCCGCCACCTCCGCCGCCGAGCGCCGCGCCGCCACGGGCCTCGACGGCTTCGACGAGGCCGCGCATGGCCGGGCGATCACCCGCTTCACCGCCGCCTCCCGCGCGGTGCGCCGGCACCTCACCGCGGCGCTGCCCGCCTCGGTGCTGGCCGGCCGCCGGCTGGACGAGGCCAGCGGGGGCGACGGAGACCGGCTGGGGGCGCTGCAGCGCGAGCTGGGCCGCCCCCGCAAGGGCCTGAGCGTGCGCGCGCTGCTGGCGGAGTACGGCGACCTGGTCACCGCGGTCATGCCCTGCGTGCTGGTCAGCCCCGACTCGGTGGCGCGGTTCTTCCCCGCGCGGGCCGGGCAGTTCGACCTCGTCGTCTTCGACGAGGCCTCGCAGATCCGCGTGGCCGACGCCGTCGGCGCCCTGGGCCGGGCGCGGGCCGCCGTGGTGGTCGGCGACAGCGAGCAGATGCCGCCGACGTCGTTCGCCGAGCCGGCCACCGCCGTCGACGACGAGCTCGCCGAGCTGCTCGGCACCGCCGTCGAGGACGAGGAGTCGATCCTCAGCGAGTGCGTGCAGGCGCGGGTGCCGCGGCACTGGCTGTCGTGGCACTACCGCAGCCAGGACGAGTCGCTGATCGCCTTCAGCAACGCCCACTACTACGAGAACCGGCTGTCGTCGTTCCCGGCGCCCACGCACGGACGGCCCTCGGCCGACGTCGACGGCCGCGGCATCTCGCTGGTGCGGGTGCAGGGCACCTTCCACCGCGCCGGCGCCGGCCGGCTGCTGCGCACCAACCCGCTGGAGGCCAAGGCCGTCGTCGCGGAGGTCCGCCGCCGCTTCGACGCGGTTGCGGGCGGGGACCCCACAGCGGTGCCCTCCATCGGCGTGGTCACCTTCAACGCCCAGCAGCGGGCCTACATCGAGTCGCTGCTGCGCGACGCCGGCGACGAGCGGCTGGCCGAGGCGCTGGACCGCACCGACGGCGAGGGCCTGTTCGTCAAGAACCTGGAGAACGTGCAGGGCGACGAGCGCGACGTCGTGCTGTTCTCCACCGGCTTCAGCGCCGACGACCGCGGCGTGCTGCCGCTGAACTTCGGCCCGCTCAACCGGGTGGGCGGCGAGCGCCGGCTCAACGTGGCGATCACCCGCGCCCGCCGGCAGGTCGTCGTCTTCTCCTCCTTCGACCCGTCGGCGCTGCGGGCCGAGCAGACGTCGTCGCTGGGGATCAAGCACCTGCGCGCCTACCTCGACCTGGCCGCCCTCGGCACCGACGCGCTCCCCCGCGAGGCGCGCCGCTCGACCGTGCCCGACCGGCACCGCGAGGAGATCGCCGCCGCGCTGCGCGAGCGCGGGCTGGCCGTGCGCACCGACGTCGGCCTCTCGGAGTTCCGCGTCGACCTGTCCGTCGCCCGCGCGGACGAGCCGGGGACGCCGGTCATGGCCGTGCTGCTCGACGGTCCGGACTGGGCACGGCGGCGCACCGTCGGCGACCGCGACGGGCTGCCCGTCGAGGTGCTCTCCGGGATGCTCGGCTGGCCGGTGGTGGAGCGGGTGTGGCTGCCCTCGTGGCTGCGCGACCGCGACGCCGTCCTCGACCGCCTGACCGCCGCGGTGGCCGCGGCGTCCACCGCTCCCCCGGCCCCCGCTGCCCCGGCGCCCGTCGTCGAGCTCGCCCCCGTCGTGGCGCCGGAGCCGGTCGTCGCCGAGCCCGCCGAGGAGGCTCCCCGGGGCCTGCCGACGCTGCGGTCGATGGTGTCGGCCGCCGTCACCGCGCTGCCGGTGCCGCGGCACCGGCCCGTCGAGGCGCCGGTGGTGACCACGCCGGTGACCCCGGTGCCGCTGACCGTCGTCCCCGCGCTGCCCGAGGAGCCGGCCGAGGAGCCCGCGGCCGAGCTGCGCTTCCGCGCGTGGGCGCCGAAGCCCGCCGGTGACCGCAAGGTCCTCGACGCCCTCGCCGACCCGCGCAACGCCCGCCTGGTCAAGCGGGTGCTGACCGCCGGGCTCAAGGCGGAGGGCCCGGTGCACCGCGACCGCCTGGTCCGCCTCGCCGCCGGCGCCTTCGGGCTCAGCCGGGTCAGCGAGGCCCGGCGCGACGCGCTGCTGGCGCTGCTGCCCGAGGGCGTCGTCGACGGCGAGGTCGTCTGGCCCGAGACGCTGGACCGGGAGACCTGGACCGCCTACCGCCGCCAGGCCACCAGCACCACGCGGCCGCTGGAGCAGGTGCCCGTGCAGGAGGTCGGCAACGCGATGGTCGCCCTCTGTCGCGCGGGCGGTCCGCTGACGCAGGACGAGCTGTTCCTGCGCACCGCCGAGGTGTTCGGCTACCGCCGCCGCACGCCGTCGCTGGCCCCGCTGCTGGCGCAGGCGCTGGCCCGGGTCACCGCCGCCGGCCGGGTCACCGTCGCCGACGACGGCCGGCTCACCGCCTGAGGGCGGCAGAGATGGCCATCTCTGCCGCCCGGGGAGGATGGAGCACCGTGAGCACCGCCCTGACGCCCGACCTCACCTCCTTCGCCGCCGACGTCCGCGACGCCGTGGGCCGGCTGGCCGGGGTCGCCGAGCGCACGCCGCTGCAGCGCAGCCAGCGGCTGTCCGACCTCACCGGCGCCGACGTGTGGCTCAAGCGCGAGGACCTGCAGGTGGGGCGCTCGTACAAGGTCCGCGGCGCCTACAACACGATCAGCCGCCTCGACGACGCCGCCCGCGCGGCCGGGGTCGTCTGCGCGAGCGCCGGCAACCACGGCCAGGGGGTCGCGTACGCGTGCCGGGCGCTCGGCGTGCGCGGGGCGGTGTTCGTGCCCGGGACGACGCCGCGGCAGAAGCGCGCCCGCATCCAGGCCCTCGGCGGCGACATGGTCGAGCTCGTCGTCACCGGCGACACCTACGACGACGCCGCGGCCGCGGCCGCCGTGCACGCCGCGAGCAGCGGCGCCACGCTCGTGCCCGCGTTCGACGCGTGGCCGGTCGTCGTCGGCCAGGCCACGGTCGCCGTCGAGGTGCTCGAGCAGCTCGGCGGCCGCACGCCCGACGTCGTCGTCCTGCCGCTCGGCGGCGGCGGGCTCCTCGCCGGGTGCGGCACCTGGCTGGCGCAGGCCAGCCCGGGCACCCGGCTGGTCGGCGTGGAGCCGGCCGGCGCGGCGAGCATGGCCGCGGCGCTGGCCGCGGGGCACCCGGTGGAGCTGCCGGTGATCGACACGTTCGTCGACGGCGCCGCGGTGCGCCGGGCCGGCGCGGTGACGCTCCCCCTGGTGCGCGACTCCGGCGCCGAGGTGCTGGCCGTGCCCGAGGGCCAGATCTGCACCGAGATGCTCGAGCTCTACCAGGTCGACGGGATCATCGCCGAGCCCGCCGGGGCGCTGGCGACCGCGGCGCTCACCGGCGGCACCGTGCGGGTCGAGCCCGGCTCGACGGTGGTCTGCCTGCTCTCGGGCGGCAACAACGACGTCAGCCGCTACGCCGAGGTCATCGAGCGCTCGCTGGTGCACCAGGGGCTCAAGCACTACTTCCTCGTCGAGTTCCCCCAGGAGCCCGGCGCGCTGCGCCGCTTCCTCGACGACGTGCTCGGCCCGGACGACGACATCGTGCTGTTCGAGTACGTGAAGCGGGACAACCGCGAGACCGGCGCCGCCCTCACCGGCATCGAGCTCGGCAACGCCGCCAGCCTCCCCGGCCTGCTGGAGCGCACCGCGGCCAGCCCGCTGCGCATCCAGCACCTCGATCCGGACTCACCGGCCTACCGGTACCTCGTCCGCGGCGGCGCCCCGGGCTAGGAGTGGAACCGCAGCGATGACTCCGGCGGTCCCGCGGAGTCGACGTGGAGTCCGCAGTCCACCAGCACCGGAGGCCTCCCGTGGTCGATGCCACCGTTCCCCGCGACACGCTCTGGGCGGCCGCCCACGCCGAGCGCGCCGCCCTCGCCGAGGACCTCGCCGGCCTCGATGACGCCCAGTGGGCGCAGCCGTCGCTGTGCGGGCGCTGGACCGTCGAGGAGGTCGTGGCCCACCTGACCGCAGCAGCGAGCACCGGCCGGTTGCGGTGGCTGGTCAGCGTCCTCGGCGCGCGCTTCGACCCCGACCTGCACAACGCCCGGCGCCTGGCCGAGCACCGCGGCACGACACCGGCCGAGACCCTCGACCGGTTCCGCCGCGTCGTCGGCACCAGCACCGGCCCGTCCGGGGACACCGCCGCCTGGCTCGGTGAGGTCGTGGTGCACGCCCAGGACGTCCGCCGCCCTCTGGGCATCACCCGCACACCGGCGGTCGCGAGCGTCACCGAGGTCGCCCGCTCCTACGCCCGGCGCGACTTCACCGTTCCCAGCCGCAGCACCGTCGCGGGCCTGCGACTGGAGGCCACCGACGGGCCCTTCGCCACCGGCACGGGTCCGCTGGTCAGCGGTACGACCCTGGCGCTGACCATGGCGATGGCCGGCCGCGTCGCCTACTGCGACGAGCTGACCGGCCCGGGCCTGCCCACCCTGCGGGAGCGCTGCGCGAGCTCCTGAGCGGCGCCCCGGGCTAGACGCGCGCCAGCCCGACCACGGTGACGTCGTCGGTGCCGGCCGGGTCGAGCGCGTCGACCACCGCGTCCACGACCTCCTGCGGCGTGCCGACCGCCCCGGCCACCACCGCGCGCACGGCCTCCAGCCCGTCCGGCAGCGGCCGGTCGCGCCGCTCGACCAGGCCGTCGCTGTAGAGCAGCAGCCGGTCGCCGGACTCGAGCCGCAGCGTGGCCTGCGGGTAGCCGGCGTCGTCGAGGAGGCCGAGCGCCGGTCCGCGGCCGTCGGTGACGAGCCGGGCGGCGCCGTCGCCGGCGTGCACCGCCGGCAGGTGCCCGGCGCTGGCCAGCGCCAGCTCGCCGCTCGCGGGGTCCAGCTGCACGACGACGGCGGTGGCCATCTCGCCGGGCAGCAGCGCGGCGACCAGCCGGTTGAGCTCGGCCAGCGCCGCGGCCGGCCCCTCGTCGCGCAGCAGCGCCGCGCGCAGGGCGTGCCGCAGCTGGGCGGTGACCGAGGCGGCGGTCAGCCCGTGCCCGGCGGCGTCGCCGAGCACCACGGCGAGCCGGCCGCTGGGCAGGGGCACGAGGTCGTACCAGTCGCCGCCGACGACGTCGGCCTCGCTGGGCCGGTACCGCGCGCCGAGCACGACGCCGGGGACCTTCGGCAGCTCCTCCAGCAGCAGGGTGCGCTGCAGCGCGGCGGCGAGCCGGTCGTCCTCGCCGGCACGGGCGAGCACGGCCTCGCCGAGGTGGGCGGCCAGGGCGCGGGCGGCGGTCACCTCGTGCTCCCGCCACGGGCGCGCGGTGCCGCGGACGGTCTCGGTCCAGCGGGCGAACGAGCGCCGCGGCGAGAGCCGGCCGTCGGTGACCTTCGAGGTGCGCGGGTCGCCGCCCCAGCTGACCTCCCGCGGCGTCTCGGGACGGAACCAGGCGAGGAAGTCCCCGCGCCGGCCGCCGACCTCGACGGCGAGCACGCCGCTGGCGTCGTCGGCGACGTCGTCGAAGCCGGGCAGCGCCAGGGTCAGCCGGTCGGTGACGCCGCCGGCCCGCAGCACCGCGGGCACGACCGCCGCCACGCGCTCGGCCGGCGGGGTCGCGCCGAGCAGGTGCAGCCGGCCGTCGAGGCGGACCGCGGCGCCGGCCGCGGGCAGCAGGTCGAGCACGGTGCGGTCGCCGTCGACGAGCGCGGCCGCCGGGGTGCGCGGCGTGCGGCCGATCGCGGCGACCAGCTCGGCCTCCCGCTGCGCGACGGCGACCATGCCGTCGCGCTCGGCGGCCCCGACGACGGTGTGCAGCAGCAGCGAGGCGGTGCGCCCGAGGAACTCCGCGGCGGTGCGGTCGGCGTAGGAGGGGCGGTGCGCGCCGCTGTAGCCGTGGCAGGAGATGAGGCCCCAGAGCCGGCCGCGGTCGATGAGCGAGACCGACATCGACGCGGTGACGCCCATGTTGGCCAGGTACTCCAGGTGCACCGGCGAGACGCTGCGCAGCATCGCGCCGGACAGGTCCAGCGGCCGGCCGGTGCCGGGGACCAGCGGCGGCTCGAGCGGCACCGGCGTGTACGTGGCGTCGGGGATGAGCCGCATCCAGTTGGTCGCGTAGAGCGCGCGGGCCTGGGCGGGGATGTCGCCGGCCGGGTAGTGCAGGCCGAGGAACGGCTCGAGGTCCGCGCGCCGGTCCTCGGCGACCACCTCGCCGTTCCACTCGGCGTCGAAGCGGTAGACCATCACCCGGTCGAAGCCGGTCAGCGCGCGCACCTCGCGGGCCAGGACGGCGGTCAGCCCCTCGAGCGTGGTGGGCGCCGACAGCCGCTGCAGCACGGTCGGCAGCCGCCGGTGCCAGGCCGCGCCCGCCTGGCCGGCGCCGGCCACCGGCTCCCACTCGGTCACCAGCAGGCCGCCGCTGCGGGAGAGCACCAGGTCCAGCTCGGCGCCGCCGGGCGCCACCCGCATAGGCCCGGCCTCGACGAGGTCGCCGGCCAGGGCCTCGCCCAGCCGGTCGAGTTCGGCGGGGGTCAGCAGGTCGGCGAGCGTGGCCGGGGTGGTCCCGAGGACGTCGGCGGCGTTCGCCGAGGCGACGACGACGGCGAGGTCGCGCTCCGTGACGGCGAGCAGCGCGCCGTGCGGCTGGACAGCCCCCGGGACGGCGATCGGCTCGTCGGCGCAGCGGGCGAGGACCTCGTCGTCGACCAGCCGACGGAGCGGGTCGGGAGCCGGGGACGGCGGGTGTCCGGTCGGTGTCGTCGGGAGCGCGGTCATCGCGGCCGACCCTACGACCCGACCTCCCCGCCGCTGAGGCTCGCCGACTCCACCACGGGCACCAGGCGCTGCAGCTCCAGCAGGTCGATGACCAGCCGGACCGGGGCGTTCTCCCGCGGGCACACCACCTGCAGGGCGGTGCCGGCGGCCGCGGCGTCCTTCGCGGTGCGGGCGAGCTGGCGGGCGCCGGAGGAGTCCAGGAACGTCGTCTCGGTCAGGTCGACGACCAGTGTGCGGGGGGACGCGGCCAGCTCGGCCGCCACGGAGGAGGCCAGCTGCGCCACCGTCGCGATGTCCAGTTCTCCGCGTACCCTCAGCCCCGGCCGACCGTGCACCGCCACGCGGTCGACGGCGAACTGCACGATCAGGCTCCCTCGGTGCTCGGAACAGACCCGAGGAGCGTAACGCGGCGTCACGGGGAGGGGCTCGGCATGGACATCTCGTTCACCGTCCGGCTCCCCGTCGACGTCGGCAGCGTGCCCTTCGTCCGCGGCCTGTGCCGGCAGGCGCTGGAGCACCTGCGCATCGAGCGCACGGTCGTCGACGAGACGACGCTGGCGCTCACCGAGGCCTGCGCGAACGTCGTGCAGCACGCCGGCGACCACGGCGATTACCAGGTGTCGGTGGAGATCGACAGCGGGCTGTGCCGGATCACCGTGGTCGACGACGGCGCCGGCTTCGACCCCGACGAGGCGGTCACCCGGCCGGGGGTCGACGGCGAGCGCGGCGCGGGGCTGACCCTCATGCAGGCGCTGGCCGACCGGCTGGACTTCCGCCGCGACCCCGACGGCCGGCACTGCGTCCGCCTGGAGAAGCGGCTGACCACCCGCCCCTCGCTGCGCCTGCTCGACCGCGGCTGACGCCTCAGGCGTCCAGCGGGTTCGCGCGCGCCCGGTCGGCGAAGCCGCTCGCTGTGAACCGGCCCGCGAGGGAGTCGGGCTTGCGGCGGGCCTGGTCGGTGAAGCAGGCGACGAACTCGTCGATCAGCCCGAGCCGCGGATACCGGCTGAGGACCTCGGCGCGCAGCTCCGCGGGCCAGGCGTCCGGGTCGCGCCCGGAGATGTCCAGCCCGGTGGCCAGCTCCAGCAGGTGCCCCTCGGGATCGGCCGCGACGTCGACCTCCGGGGCCATGTGCGCGACGACGATCTCCGCCACCCGCCGGCGGCGCTCGACCGGCCAGCCCGCGCCCGCGGCGAACACCCAGCCGACCGCACCGCCGGCGTCCTCGAACGGCAGCGTGGCGCTGTCGAACACCGGTGTCAGGCCGAGGTCGTGGACCATCGCCGACACGAACAGCAGCTCGGCGTCGAAGGCGATGCCGTGCCGGGCCGCGTGGTCGGCGGCCCACAGGTAGGAGCGCAGGCAGTGGTTGACCAGCGCCGGGGAGCTGAACTCGGCCACCACCTCGGCGGCGAGGCGGCAGGCGGCGGTGTCGGGCAGCGCGGGTAGGGAGACGGTCACGGACGGGGAGTGTGCCGCCGTCCGGGACCGTTCCCCGGGGACGCCGCGCGTCCTGGCAGGTCCGTTGCGGAACCCGGCAGGGACGACGCCGGTCAGGACGCCTTGAGCTCCTTGACCCGCGCGATGAGCCCGTCGCCGCCGGTGCAGGCGTCGATGAAGCCGTCGGGGTCGGGTCCGGCGTTCTGCAGCACGATGTGGTCGAAGCCCGCGTCGACGTAGGGCTGCACCTGCTGCAGGTGCTTCTCGGGGTCGGGGCCGCAGGAGAACTGCTGGCGGATGTCGTCGGGCTTCACCGTCTGGCTGGCGGCGTCGAAGTTGACCGGGTTGGGCAGCTCGCTCATCACCTTCCAGCCGGTCAGCGCCCAGCGGCTGGTCTCCAGCGCCTCCTGGACGGCGGCCTCCTCGTCGGTGGCCCAGGCCATCGGCACCTCGGCGTAGAGCGGGCCGGAGCCGCCGGCGTCGCGGAAGGCGCTGACGAGGTCCTCGCGCGGCTCGGTGGCGAACAGCCCGTCGCCGTACTCGGCGGCGAGCGCGGAGGCGTTGTGCCCGCCGCTGGCCACGGCGATCACCGGCAGCTGCTCGGGCAGGTCGAAGACGCGCGCGTCCTCCAGCTGCAGGTACTTGCCCTCGAAGGTCTGGTACCCGCCCTGCCACAGCTGCTTGATGATCTGCAGCGCCTCGCGCAGCATCTCGTGGCGCACGTGCACGGCCGGCCAGCCGGTGCCCACGACGTGCTCGTTGAGCCGCTCACCGGCGCCGATGCCGAGGGTGAAGCGGCCGCCGGAGAGGATCTGCACCGTCGCCGCGGCCTGGGCGACGATCGCCGGGTGGTACCGGATGATCGGGCAGGTCACGCCGGTGACCAGGCCGATCCGCTCGGTCTTCGCGGCCATCGCGCCGAGCATTGACCAGGTGAACCCGCTGTGGCCCTGGGTCTCCAGCCACGGGTGGTAGTGGTCGCTGAGCTCGACGAAGTCGAAGCCGGCCTCCTCGGCGCGGACCGTCTGCCGGACGATCTCCTCCGGCGGGAAGGCCTCGGTGGCGAGCTTCAGTCCGACCTGCATCGCGTGCGTCCTCACTGCTGGGTTCCGGCGGTCGGACCGGGGCTGCCCGGGGCCCGCGGAACGGAAACGGCACGCCGGGGTCCCCGCGCCGGCTGTGCAGGGCACGGGGATTCCGTCGTCACCTCCAGGTACGCCTGCCTGGTGCCGCATCTCGACCTCACCGACCCGGCTCATGCCTACTTCTTCGGATTCGCCCAGACCGACGGGAGCCTCTACGCCGGTACGGGCCGGAGAGGTCGCCTCACGATCGAGCTGTCGCAGCGGGACGAGGACGTACTGCACTCCTTCACTGCCCTCTTCACGGTCCCTTCGCGGGTGACCTACCGCGAGCGCACCACCAACTTCGGGCCGCACCGTTCCGTTGTCTGGACACTGTGCGACCGCACGTTCCGTCAGGAGCTGGTCGAGCTCGGACTGCCGACCGGGCGCAAGTCGACGAGCGTGGCACCACCGACGACCGCGTTCAGCGTCCGGGACTACCTCCGCGGCCTGGTCGACGGAGACGGGAGCGTCGGCTTCACCCGCACGGGACGGCCCTTCGTCAGCTTCGTCACCGCAAGCCGGCCGTTGGCCGAGTTCTTCTGTACGCAGGCGCGTGAGATCGCAGGAGCGTGCCGGACGCCCAGCCGGAACAGGCGCGACGACATCTACAACCCGCTCGTGACGAGCGATCCCGCCGCTTCTCTCGCTGCGTGGCTGTACCCCGCGGGATGCCTCGCGCTCGAGCGGAAGCGCGCCGCGGCCGCACTCGTGGCCGCGTGGACGAGGCCAGCGTCGATGCGAGCCCGGCCGCTGGCCGGTGCACGACGGTGGACCGCCGAGGAGGACGCCGCGGTGTTCAACGGAACCCTCCGCGAGGCTGCAGCTCGACTCAGCCGCACCGAGAAGGCCGTGAACATCCGTCGGTCCCGCCTGCGGCAGGCGAGCCGCACGCACCGCTGAGACAGCGTCCCCCGCTCGTAGGCGCACGTGGTTCACCGCAGCCGCCGACCTGGTGGAGGTGCGGCACACGCTGCGCCAGGTGGTGAACGTCAAGGGCGACTAGATCCCCGCCGCGCGCTCGTGCTCTGCCCACAGTCGTGGGCAGAGCACGAGCGCGCCGGACCGCTTCCCCGGTGGGCGGGTCGGGGAGGACAGTCGGCACGCGCGCGGCGTCGGCGCCGGGCGCGGGAGGTGCACCGTGGACGTCGAGTCGCTGCGCTACGTCCTCACCCTCGCCGAGGAGCTGCACTTCGGCCGGTCCGCGCGGCGCCACTTCCTCGACGCGGGCGCGTTCTCCCGGCGCGTCCAGCGGCTCGAGCACGACCTCGGCGCCCGGCTGTTCGACCGCACCAGCCGACGGGTGACCCTCACGGCCGCCGGCGAGCGGGTCGTCGCCCACGCCCGCACGGTGCTCGCCGCGCTCGACCGGCTGCCCGAGGTCGCCACCGCCCGCGACGGCGCGGACGGCGTCCTGCGCGTGGGCGTCCTCGGCTTCGGCGTCGCCGACCGGTGGCCGGCGCTGCGCGACGTCGTCACCGCGGCCGCGCCCGGCGTGCGGCTGGTGCACGCCGAGCTCGACATGGACGACCAGTACGACGCCGTCCGCCGCGGCGACCTCGACGTCGGGCTGGTGCAGCACTTCGGCGGCGTCGACGGGCTCGACTTCCGGACCGTCCTGCGCACCCCCGCGGTGGTCGTGGCGCCGGCGGACTCGCCGCTGGCCGACGCCCCGGCGCTGACCGCCGACGACGTCGCCGACCAGGCGTGGCTGCGGCTGTCCGCCGCCCACCCGCGCTTCCGCGACTGGATCGGCCCGGCCGGCGTCGGCGGCTCCGGCACCGCCATCCGCCACCCGGCCGCGATCCCCACGGCGGTGGCGACCACCGGCCTGCTCGGCCTGCACGGCGCCGCCGCGGCGAGGTTCTTCCCCCGGCCCGACGTCCGGTTCGTGCCCTTCGACGGGCCGCCGGTGGAGGTCGCCGTCGTCACCCGGGCCGCGGACTGCCGCCCGGAGGTGGCGGCCTTCCGGGAGGCGGCCACCGCGGTCGCAAGCTGATCGTTGCCGATCCGGCGGATGATCCGGCGCCCCTCCCGGTGGTGGGGTGGCCCCGAGGAGCCGGCAGCGAGGCCGGTCCCCGACGTCGCGGAGGTCCGGTCATGGCCCAGCAGCGCACTCTGATCACCGGCGGGCACGTCGTCTCGATGGACCCGGCGATCGGCGACCTGCCGGTCGGGGACGTGCTCGTCGAGGACGGCGCGATCGTCGCCGTCGCCCCGTCGGTCCCGGCCGGCGACGCCGAGGTGATCGACGCGACCGGGCACGTCGTGCTGCCCGGGCTGATCGACACCCACCGGCACACCTGGCAGTCGATCGTCCGCGGCATCTGCGCCGACTGGACGCTCGGCGACTACTACTTCGGCATCCGGCTGGCGATCTCGCCGGCGATGACCCCCGAGGACGTGCGGCTCGGCCAGGTCGTCGGCGGCGCGGACGCGCTCAACGCCGGGGTGACGACGCTGCTGGACTTCTCGCACACGAACAACACCCCCGACCACTCCGACGCCGCGATCAGCGGCATCCGCGAGTCCGGGGTGCGCGCGGCGCACTGCCACGGCTTCTTCGAGAGCCGCCCGGCCGATCCGCAGTTCGGCAGCCACGCCGACCGGGTGCGCGACTTCGCCCGGCTGGCGCGGTCCGTCGAGGGCGGCGGAGGACTGGTGACCCTCGGCGTCTCGCTGAGCGAGGTGTTCGGCCAGCCGTGGCAGCAGACGGTCGACGAGCTGACGCTGGCGCGCGAGCACGGCGCGCTGGTGGTCACCCACACCGGCTGCGTGTGGGGCAGCTGCGTGACCGGCGGCATCCGGGAGCTCGACGCCGCCGGGCTGCTCGGCCCGGACATCGTGCACGTGCACTGCAACGCCCTGGACGACGACGAGTGGGCGGCGCTGGCCCGCAGCGGCGGCAAGGTGTCGATCTCGGTGGAGACCGAGCTGAACATGGGCATGGGCCGGCCGGTGTTCGAGCGGTGCCGCCGGCACGGGCTGGCGCCGACGCTGTCGGCCGACGTCATCTCGCTCAACAGCGGCGACCTGTGGCACCAGATGCGCTTCGGCCTCGGCTTCGACCGCTGGGACGCCACGCACGCGGTCAACCTGGCCGGCCGCATGCCCGAGACGGTGACCTCCACCGCGCGCGACGCGCTCACCTGGACGACGGTCAACGCGGCCGAGGCGATGGGCATGGGCGACCGCATCGGCTCGCTCACCCCCGGCAAGCGCGCCGACCTCGTCCTGGTGGGCGGCCCCTCGTTCGAGATGGCGCCGCGTCCCGACGTCGTCGGCTCGCTGGTCTTCCAGACGACGGTCGCGGACGTGCGGACGGTCCTGGTGGACGGCCGGGTGGTCAAGCGCGACGGCGTGCTCGTCGACCACGACCTGCGCGCGCTCACCCGGCAGGCCGAGACCGCGTGCGAGGACGTGCTGCAGCGGGTGGCCGACAACGGCCAGACCCTGCCCGGCACGCCCGAGAACGGATGGGACCTCATGGAGCCGCTGTTCCAGGCCAACCGCCCGCAGCCGGTGGCGCGGTGACACAGGTCACCGGGCCCTAGGGTCGGCGCCATGGCGGAGCGGGTGGTCAGGACGGTGCTCACCGGCGGCGGGTTCTTCGAGGGCCCGCGCTGGCACGACGGCACGTGGTGGGTGTCGGACTTCTACCGGCACACGGTCAGCCGGGTGAGCGCCGACGGGCGGGAGACGGTGCAGTTCGAGGTGCCCGGGCAGCCCTCGGGCATGGGCTGGCTGCCCGACGGGTCGCTGGTGGTCGTGTCGATGAAGACCCACGCGGTGCTGCGCTGGGACGGGTCGTCGCTGTCGACGCACGCCGACCTGTCGGCGCACTGCGGCGGGCACCTCAACGACCTCGTCGTCGACGCGGCCGGGCACGTGTTCGCCGGCGACTTCGGCTACGACCTCATGGGCGGCGGGGCGGTCGCGACGGCGTCGCTCAAGCGGATCGACCCCGACGGCACGGTGTCGGTGGCCGCCGACGGGCTGCAGTTCCCCAACGGCGCCGTCATCACCCCCGACGGCGGCACGCTCGTCGTCGGCGAGACCCTCGGCAACCGCTACACCGCCTTCGACCTGGCGGCCGACGGGTCGCTGACGAACCGCCGCGTGTGGGCCTCGCTCGGGCCGGAGGTCACGGGGGCGACGACCGAGGAGGTGCTCGGCCAGCTCGCCGTCGCCCCGGACGGCTGCGCGCTCGACGCCGACGGCTGCATCTGGGTGGCCGACGCCGTGGGCGGCCGGGTCGTGCGGGTGGCGGAGGGCGGCGGGATCGTGGACGCCGTCGCCGCGCCCGAGGGCCTCGGCGTGTACGCCTGCATGCTCGGCGGCGACGACGGCCGGACGCTGCTCCTGTGCGCCGCGCCGGACTTCTACGAGCACAACCGCGCGCCGGTGCGCGAGGCGGTGCTGCTGGCCACCGAGGTCGACGTCCCCCACGCCGGCCTGCCCTGACCGCCCGGTCCTCGTGCTCTGCCCCCGATCGTGGGCAGAGCACGAGGACCCGCCGGATCACCCCGGCCCGTTGCCGCTGCCGGGGAAGCCGGGGCGGTCCCCGGTGCCCATGCCGCCCTGGCCGGCCCGCGGTTCCTGCTCGGGGGCGGCGCCGACCCGGCCGTCCTCGTCGTCGTGCAGCGGGCGCTCGCCGGGCAGGACGCCGTCCTCGCCGGAGCGGTCGTTCGTGCCGCCGTAGGGGCGGCCGGTCATCGAGCCCTCGGTCATCGCGGACCTCCGGAGTCGTGCACGGACCGGGCGGTTCGGCTCACCCCCGGTCGGACCGCGGGTACCCCACCGTGCGGCCCGGGACACGGTGGGCCGGGGTGGCGGGGTCAGCCCGGGCGGCCGCGCCCGCCGGGGGAACGCCGCTGCGACATGTCGTAGCTGGCGACCAGCTCGAGCAGGAAGTCCGACGCCGCCTGCGCCACGGCCGGGACCTCGTCGGCGGGGGTGTCGCGCAGCACCTCGATGAGGACGTCGTGGTGCACACGGACCACCTCCAGCAGGCTGATGTCCGCGGCGAGCGCCGAGCGCCCGAGCTGGTAGCCGGCGGCCAGCGCCGACTCCTCGCGGCGGCCGAGGTGGCGCAGGAACGCCGCCCGGTGGTCCCGGTGCAGGTCGGCGATCGTGGTCACCGGCCCGGGCCGATCGGCGCGCCGGTCACGGCGGCCAGGTGGGCCAGGCCCTCCTCCAGGTCCAGCGCCGTCACCAGGGACCCGGTGTCCATGCCGAGCTGGACGATGACGAACGCGACGTCGGGCTGGATGCCGACGATCACCGTCCGCGCGCCCCGCAGCCGCGCCATGTCCGCGACCCCGCGCAGGGTGCGGGTGGCGAAGGAGTCGATGACGTCGAGCGCCGCGACGTCGATGATCACGCCCTTCGCGCGGTCGTGACCGATCCGGTCGATGAGGTCCGCGCGGAAGCGCTCCAGCTGCGTGTCGTCCAGGGCGGTGTGGATGGAGGCGATCAGGATGGCGCCCTGGCGCAGGATCGAGAACAGCCGTGGCCCGGACGTCATGGCGCCGGCGCTCCCTCGGGACGGGACGGCGCGTACCCGAGCATCCGCTCGGCCTCCTCCAGACCGCCCTGCAGGTCGCCGATCGTGGCCATCTTGCTCAGGTCGACGCCGATGGTGACCAGGGTCTGGGCGATGTCCGGCGAGAGCCCGGTGATGATGACGCTGGCGCCCATCAGCCGGGACGCGTCGACGGTCTGCACGAGGTGGTTGGCCACCGTCTCGTCCATCCCGGGGACACCGGTGATGTCGATGACGACGACCTTGGCGCGGTGCGTGCGGATCCCGCCGAGCAGCTGGACGGTGAGCTGGCGGGCGCGCTCGCTGTCGAGGACCCCGATGATCGGCAGGATCAGCAGCCGCTCCCGCACGGGCAGCACCGGCGTCGACAGCTCCCGGATGGAGTCCTGCTGCTGGCGGATGACCCGCTCGCGCTCGTCGACGAAGCTGACCGCCACGGTGTTGGCGATGCGGTTGGCGGCCGGCTCGTAGGCGTCGAGGACCCGGTTGAGCATGCCGAAGTCGCGCTGGTACTTCTCGAACAGCGAGCGGGCGAGCACGTCGCGCAGCAGCAGCACGATGCCGACGACCTCGTGGGTCTCCACGCCCCGCGGGATGATCCGCTCGGAGAGGTCGCGGGCGTACTGCTGCAGCGCCGCCACGCTGCCGGTCTCGAGCACCTCCACGTAGTTGTCGTAGACCGACGTGGTCTCGGCCGCCATCTCCTGGCTCGTCATGGCCTGCAGCAGGTTCTCCTCGCGGATGCGGGAGACCCACTGCTGGCGCAGCTTCGTGCGGTGCTCGCGCAGGTGCGCCACGAGCTCGGGGAGCAGCGCCTCGTCGTCGGAACCCGTCGTCCGCGGCTCCTCGGTCCGGGCTCCTGTACGGCTGCCGTCGTCCTGCGTGCCGGTCATCGCTCTCCCCACCACTTCGTCATGGTCACGGTCGTGCCGCGGCCCACCTCGGACACGATCGCGAACTCGTCCATCAGCCGCCGGGCGCCGGGGAGTCCGAGGCCCAGCCCGTCGTAGGTGCTGTAGCCGTCGTCCAGGGCGCGGTCGACGTCGGGGATGCCGGGGCCGACGTCGCGCGCGACGATGCGGATCCCCCGCGGCTCCTCCACGGCCTCGATCACGACCTCACCGGAGTCGGCGAACTTCACGATGTTGCGGGTCACCTCGGACACGGCGGTGGCGATCGCGGTCAGGTCGGTCGGGGGGAAGCCGACACCGGCCGCGACCTCGCGGGCGGCCGAGCGCGCGGCCACGACGTCGGCGTCGGACTGCACGGGGACGCGGACGTCGGCGTCCCGGGTCCGGCCCCGCCCCATGAGCGGCTCGCTGAGCCGCGCGCAGACGTCGCACTCGAGCAGGTGCCGGGCCGCGTCGACCTCGCGCTGCCGGCGCCGGTCGCCGCTGGAGAGGGCCAGCAGCACCGGCCGGCACCGGTCGGTCGGGGGCTCGGCGTTCTCGAGGGCGAGCAGGTACTCCACCCGCAGCCGCGCGCGGGTCCGGTTGAGCTGGGCGGCCACCGCGCCCGCCGTGGACCCCAGCTCGGCGGCCAGCGACCGGGTGTCCTGCCCGGCCACCTCGTGGGCGAGCAGCGTCGCGCGCTCCCGGTCGGTCAGCCGGGCCAGGGCCGCGGTGACCGCCTCGCGGTCCTCCTGCACGAGGACGTCCTCGTCGGGCGCCTCGGGTGGGCGGAGGTCGACGACGCGGTGCTGGTGGCGCCGCTGGCGGTCCTGGTCCCGCCAGAGGGAGGCGACGACGTTGCGGGCCGTCACGATGGCGTAGGGCTCGAGCATCCCCGGCTCCACCCGCGCCGACGCGGCGAGCACCCGGGCGAGCGTCTCCTGCACGAGGTCGTCGGCGGTCGCCCGGTCGGGGACCCGGGCGGCGACGACCCGCCGGACGAGCGGGATCAGCGCCGTGATCTCGGCGGGCGACGGCCGGTCCCCGGCCGGGCCGGCCCGCCCCGCGGCGGCCATGGCGGAAAGCTACGCCGCGCGTCCCCGCCGCGTCTCCCCTCCCGTTCCCGTCGCCGGCGGGGAACCGCCTGCTCAGCACCGCTGCCCGGGCGGCCCGCGGCGGACGGGACGCACCCCGAGCCGCACGAGGATCCGCTCCGCCCGCCGCCGGCGCTCCCGGGCCCGGTCGCGCAGCAGTGCCGCCAGCACGGGGTTGTCCGAGCGGTCGGCGCGGCCCTCGAGAAACTGCGCCGTCGCCAGGTGGGTCGCCGCCCGGCGGAGCGCCTCCACGTGCTCGAGCCGCTCCTGCGGCCGCCGCGGAGGCGGGACCGCGGGGGTTCCCGCCGGGTCGGTGCTCGTCCTGGTCGTCGTCCCGCCTGTGGTCATGCCGTCCTGGCCTCCCTCGATGCCCCGCACCCGTGACGACGCCGTGGCGGGTCGGGGATGACGCGGCGCGCCGGGACGTCCGCCGTCGACGGGTCGGCGGTCACGCAGGGTGGCCGGGCGAGCGCTGACGCGGGCGGCCCCGGTGCATGACGCGGGGCCCTGCGCCGCGGCCGCCCCGGGGTGCCCGGCCCGCCGCGGGTGCGGTCCGGGCGCCCGGTCCCCGCGCTGCGTCATGCGCGGGGCCCGCGCGCCTCTTCTCCCCCGTGGGCCGGTGCCGTCCCCGACACCCGTGCCCCCGGACGGGGGCGGCACCGGTCCGCGTGCGCCGGCGGAGCCCTCGCCGCGCACGCGCCCCCGACCCGAGGACCTCCATGGCCGCACGCCCTGCCCGGTACCGCCCTGCCCAGAACCGCCCTGCCCAGCACCTCCCGTCCGCGCCCCAACCCCGGCGCGTCGTCGTCACCGGCAACCGGGTCGCCCCCACCGCCGTCGACACGACGGTCGTGGTCCCGACGTTCAACGAGAGCGCGAACGTGGCCCCGCTGGTCGAGCGCCTGGGCGTGGCCCTGCGCGGGAGGTCCGCCGAGGTGCTGTTCGTCGACGACAGCACCGACGGCACGCCGGCGGAGGTCGCGCGGGTGGCGGCGACGGCCGACCTGCCGGTGCGGGTGCTGCACCGGGAGGGCGACGAGCGGGTCGGCGGCCTGGCGGGCGCGGTCAGCGCCGGGATCGCGGCCTCGGACAGCGACTTCGTGCTCGTCATGGACGGCGACCTGCAGCACCCGCCGGAGATGGTGCCGGAGCTGCGCGACGCCGCCGATGACGTCGACCTGGCCGTGGCCTCCCGCTACGGCGGGGGCGGCGACTCCTCGGGGCTGAGCAGCGTCTACCGGCGGTGGGTGTCCAGCGGCAGCACGGCGCTGGCGCAGGCCTGCTTCCCGCGGCGGGTCGGGCGGGTGTGCACCGACCCGATGACCGGCTTCTTCTGCTTCCGCCGCTCGGCCGTCGATCCCTCCCGGCTGCGGCCGCGCGGTTTCAAGATCCTCCTGGAGATCCTGGCCCGCCACGACCTGCGGGTGCGCGAGCTGCCGTTCACCTTCGCCGACCGGGTGGCCGGAGAGAGCAAGGCGTCGTGGCGCAACGGCGTCCAGTTCGCCTATCAGATGCTGGGTCTGCGGATGGGCCGGATGACACGCTTCGCGGCGGTCGGCGCCCTCGGCACGCTGGTGAACCTGGCGGTGATGGCGCTGCTCGTGCGCTCCGGCGCGGGCTACGTGGCGGCCGCGGTGGGAGCCGCCGAGGTGTCGATCCTGCACAACTTCCTGCTGCAGGAGCGGTTCGTGTTCCGGGACGTGCGGGACGGGCCCAACTCGTGGTCACGCCGGCTGGCGCAGCACCTGGCGTTCAACAACGCCGAGGCGCTGGTCCGCCTGCCCTTCCTCGTGCTGCTCGTGGAGACGTGGCACGTGTGGGCGCTGCTGGCCCAGGCCGTCACGCTCGCCGTCGCCTTCGTGGCCCGCTTCCTGTTCGTCTCCCGGGTCGTCTACCGGCCGCGCCGGCCGCGCTGGGCCGCCCGGACGACGCGGCAGCACGCGGAGGTCTGACCGTGCTGCTGCTCTCCGTCGCGCTCGTCGTCGTCGCGCTCGTCCTGCTCGTCGTGGCCGGGACGACCCTGTGGTGGCAGATGCACGCCTGGTCCTCGCCGCGGTCCTACCGGTCGGTCGGCTTCCCCCGGGCGGGGCGGCCGACCACCTCCTTCAGCCTCATCGTCCCGTGCCGCGAGGAGACCGAGGAGGTCATGCGCTCGACCGTCGAGCGGCTGCTCGCGCAGGAGCACCCGGACTTCGAGGTGGTGTTCTCCGTCGGGCACGACGACGCCAAGCCGATGAGCGGCGGCCTGTCGACGGTGCAGATCGCGGAGAAGCTGGCCCGGCGGTGGCCGGCGCAGGTGCGGGTGTCGGTGAACTACGACGCCGTCAAGAACAAGCCGCGGCAGCTGAACACGGCGCTGCGGGACTGCACCAAGGAGATCGTCGGGATCGTCGACGCCGAGTCGCTGACCCAGCCCGGCCTGCTCGCCCACGTCGACGCGACCTTCCGCAGCACGGACGCCGACGTCGTCCAGGGCGCGGTGCACCTCATGAACTACCGCGACTCGTGGTTCGCGCTGCGCAACTGCATGGAGTACCGGATCTGGTTCCGGTCGCGGCTGCACGGCCACGCCCTGTCGGGGTTCATCCCCCTCGGCGGGAACACGGTGTTCACCCGGCGCGCGCTGCTGGAGGAGGTCGGCGGCTGGGACGGCGAGTGCCTGGCCGAGGACTGCGAGATCGGCGTCCGACTGTCGTGCCTGGGCAAGAAGATCGTCGTCGGCTACGACTCGCGGCTGGCGACGCAGGAGGAGACCCCCGAGCGCATCCCGCAGCTGATCAAGCAGCGGACGCGGTGGGCGCTGGGCTTCATGCAGGTACTCGCGAAGGGCGAGTGGAAGAAGCTCCCGACCCGGTCCCAGCGGTTCCACGCGTGGTGGACGCTCGTGCAGCAGCACGCGGTCGCGTTCTCCGGCGTCGTGCTGCCCCTGGCGGTGCTGACCGGGCTGGTGGCCAGTGTGCCGACGGTGGTCGTGCTGGTCACCTTCCTGCCGCTCGCGCCGACCCTGACGATGCTCGGCTTCGAGATGCTGATCCTGCGCGAGTGGGGCCGGGAGATGCGCCTCGACGTCCGGCTGCGCGACTACGTGCGGCTGGTCGTCTCGCTGCCCTTCTACCAGCTGCTGCTGGCGGTCGCGGTGCTGCGGGCGATCGGCAAGTACCTCACCGGCGACTTCGCGTGGGAGAAGACCGCGCACGTCGGGTCGCACCTGCCGCCGCGGCTCACGCTGGTCGGCGACGAGGAGCGGGCCGCGTGAGCGCCGTCCTCGACCGGGTCGACGTCGTCGCGCCCGCGCCGGTCCACCCCCGCGTCGTCGCCCGGCCCCGGCCGCGCAACGAGCGGCTGGCCGTCGGCCTCGGGCTCCTCCTGGTCGGCGTGATGCACTCGGTCAACCTGGCCGGCTGGCCGCAGTACTGGGACGACGAGGGCACCTACTACTCCCAGGCCTGGTCGGTGCAGCACCTGGGCTCGCTGTCGCCCTACACCTACTGGTACGACCACCCGCCGGTCGGCTGGCTGCAGCTGGCGCTGGTCTCCTGGCTGCCGGACGCGGTGCTCGACGGGTCCACCTCGGCGGTGCTGGCGGGGCGCGTCGTCATGGTCGTGTGCACGCTGGCCACCGCGCTGCTGACCTACCTGCTGGCCAAGCGCCTCGGCCTCACGCGGGGCTGGGCGCTGCTGGCGATGCTCTTCTGGGCGGTCGACCCGCTGGTGCTCTACGAGGGCCGCCAGGTGCTGCTGGACAACGTCGCGCTGCCGTGGCTGCTCGGCGCGTTCGTCCTCGCGCTGAGCCGGGAGCGGCACCTGGGCTCCCACATGGCGGCGGGGCTCTGCTTCGGGATGGCGGTGCTGAGCAAGGAGACGACGCTCATGTTCGCCCCGGCGCTGCTGGTGGCGCTGTGGCAGTCGGCCTACCGCCCCACGCGGGCGTTCTCGGTGATGGGCATGTCCCTGCTGGTCGCGGCGATGGGGTCGATGTACCTGCTGTTCGCGCTGGTCCGCAGCGAGCTGTTCCCCGGGCCCGGCCACGTGTCGCTGTGGGACGCGGTGAGCTTCCAGTTCCTCGAGCGGGAGGGGTCGGGGTGGATCCTCGACCCGGACAGCCCCGAGGGCGGCGCCTACGACACCTTCCACTCGTGGCTGCAGCACGACGGCGGGGTGCTGCTGCTCGGCGGGGTGGGCGCGGCGCTGCCCGCGCTGTTCGTGCGGCGGCTGCGGCCGGTGGCGCTCGCGGTGCTCATCGCCGCGGCGGTGGCGCTGCGGCCGTCGGGCTACCTGCCGCACATGTACCCGGTCGCCGTCCTGCCGTTCTGCGCGCTGGCCTGCGTCGGGCTGCTCGACGTCGTCGGCCGGTGGGTGATGCGCCGTCGCGACGTCGCGCTGCGCGCCGGGCTGGGGACCGTTGTGGCAGCGCTGCTGATCGGCGGGGTCATGCAGCTCGGAGACTGGCGCTACAACTACGAGGCCGCCTGGACCGAGGACACCAACGACGTGCACGCCACGACGGTGGAGTACGTGGCGGGCGCGCTGCCGCGGGACGCCGTCGTCGTCGCGGACAACTCCTACTGGAACGACCTGGTCGACGCCGGCTGGTCGGTCGAGGACGCCGTCTGGTTCTACAAGGCCGACGCCGATGCCGCGGTGGCCGACCGCCTCGGCGGGGACTACCGGGGCATCGACTACCTGGTGTGGTCGATCGACGTCGCCGAGAACGCGCTGCCGGTCGTGGCCGAGGCCCACGAGCACAGCGAGCTGCTGTGGGCGCAGGGCGAGGGCCGCTCGCGGGTGGAGGTGCGCCGGGTGCTCACGCCCGCCGAGGAGGCCCGCATCGAGGCCGAGGAGGACGCGCGCGTGGCCGCCGAGCTGGAGGCCGAGCTGCGGCGGGTGGACGCCTTCATGGCCGAGGACAGCCTGGAGTGGCCTGACCTGACCAACGGCCAGGTCACCGCGATCCGGCAGGAGCGGGACACCCTGTCGGTGCCGGCGCTCGCGGCGAAGTACGAGACCAGCGAGGAGACGGTGGGAGCCGTGCTGGCCGGGGGCTGAGCGCCGCGGCCGGCACGGCGCCTCGATCAGGGGCAGGACTCCTCGAGCTTGACGACGCCGAGGTCGATGGCGCCCTCGGCGTCACCGCTGACCCGCTGGCCGGCCGGGACGTTCTGGTCGCACACCTTCCAGTTCGAGTCGACGAGCTGGTTGCGGGTGCCGAGCAGGTCGTGGGACAGGCTGAGGAAGACGCCGTGGGTCTGGATCAGGTTCTGGGCGTCCTGCAGGTTCATGCCGACGACGGACGGCATGGCGAAGTCGACGACCGGCGCCGGCGGCGGGGCCGGGGCGGTCGTGGTGCTCGGGGCGACCGCGGGCGGCGGGGTGCTGGCGACGGGCGGCACGACCGGCTGCGCGCTCGGGGTGGCCGTCACGGTCTGCGTGACCGTGGTGGTGGCGGCGGCCGCGGGCGCCGTCTCCTCGTCGTCCCCGCCCCCGAGCGCCGAGCCGATGGCCCCCACGACGAGGACCAAGGCGAGGACGGCGAACCAGGGACGCAGGTAGACCGGCGTCTGCTTCGGCGGGACGGGCGGGGGGAAGCCGGGCGTCGGGCCCTGCGGAACGGACCAGATCTGGCCGTTCGGCGGGCCGGTCGGGTGGCCGGGAGGCGGCTGGGTCATGGGACACCCCGTGGTGGTCGTGCGGAGCGCGCACCGGCCGGCCACGACGGGCCGCGACGTCGGTGTCACGCGAGGACGGCGGGAGCCTCACACGCCGGCACGCCGTCGTCCGGGACATCCGGCACGGCGTCGTCCCGAACCGGTCACGGGGCGCCCCAGCCACCCCGGACGCACCGCGGCCCCCGTCCCGGGGAGGGACGGGGGCCGCGGTCAGCCGTGCGGGATCAGTAGCCGCGACCGGTCGGTCGCTTGCCGCCACCCTTGTTCTTCGCCTGGTAGTCCCGGATGAACTGCTTGATCTTCGCCTGGTTCTGCGGCTTCTGGAGCTCCTGGACGACCTTTGCGGCGACGCCCGAGGCGATCACTTTCCTCAGCATGCCCATGGGGTACTCCCTCCTCTCGACTGCTCCAACGGGTGCCCCGACAACGGGCGGGTCAACCGTCGTGATCCCGGCGGGCTCTCACCGCGCATGGGGCGTGGCCGGTCGTTGACTGCGCGTGCGGACGCACCGCCCCGCCCGTTTTCGTACTTCACGGCGTGTCGGCGCCCGGCGAGTCGGCGGCCGGACACGTCGGAGGACCTGATCGGTCCTGGTGGCGCAGGCGTGTCGGATCCGGGCCGCGGGTCAAGTCACGGCGATGCGGTCGGGCGTGGCGAGGGGTCGCACCGGTTGAGCGCTCAAGACGGCGTCCCTACCGTCGTCGCGGTTTGGCCGGGCCTCCCGTCACCTCCCGTGTGACACCCGCCGGACGCCGCCGAACCGGATGCCGGCACCGAGCCGGTACCCGGACCGGGGACCCACCGCAGTTCTGGGGTGAAGCGCGACTCGTCGCGCCGGGCGACTCCCCCGTCCGAACCCGTCAGCTAACCCGGTAGGCGGTCGTGGAGAACAGGAGAACCGTCGTCGATGACGACTGCACGCACGTCCCTCGCCCGTCGCTCGTTCCGCGGCATCGCCGTCGCGGCCGTCGCCGGAGCCGGCATCGCCCTCACGCCCCTCCCGGCCTCGGCTGCTGCGGGTGACCCCGGCACCGTGGCCGTGGCCGCCGCCGCGCCGGCGCCCGCTCCCAACGGCGCGGCGCAGGTCGCCGTCGACACCGCCCTCGCCCAGGTCGGCGACCCGTACGTCTACGGCGCCACCGGCCCGAACTCCTTCGACTGCTCCGGGCTGACCAGCTACGCCTACAAGGCCGCCGGCATCACGATCCCGCGGACCTCCAAGCTGCAGTCGACGTTCGGCACCCCGGTGGCGAAGGCGGATCTCAAGCCCGGCGACCTGGTGTTCTTCTACAGCCCGGTCTCGCACGTGGGCATGTACATCGGCAACGGCCAGATGGTCCACGCCTCGACCGCCGGCAAGCCGGTGGCCGTGGTGAACCTGGACTCGATGCCGAGCTACGCGGGCGCCCGCCGCGTCGCCTGACGCACGCTCCGACGGCGCCCCGGCCCTCTCGGCCGGGGCGCCGTCGCGCCCCGCATCGAGCACTTCCCGAACAGCCTGCGGACGTGTCGACAGCGGCCTGACCTGGGCTTTCACGTTGATCGACCCGGCATAGTCGGCTAGACTTCGTACATGTGTTCGGGTGATCTGGGCGGCGGTGACGTCCTCGACGACGTCGCCGCGCTGGTCGCCGAGCGCAACCGGATCGACGCCGCGCTGGCCCGCTGTGTGCGGGCGGCGGAGCTGTCGCAGGCACCCGAGCGCGACGGACAGAAGTCGATGGCCTCCTGGCTGCGCGGGCACTGCCGCCTGTCACCGGCCGAGGCGTCGCGGCTGGTGCGCAACGGGCGGGCGCTGGAGCACCTACCGGCGCTGGCCGAGGCGCACGACGCTGGTCTGGTGTCCGCGGCGCAGGTGGCCGAGGCGGCGCGGGCGGTGACACCGCAGCGGCTGGCCTCAGCTGCCGCTCAGGGCGTCGGCCTGGCCGTGATCGACGCGGTGTTCACCCAGGTCGCCATCGACCAACCGCACGGCGATCTGGTGCAGGTCGTGCAGCGCTACCGCGACGACCTCGACCCCGACGGTCCCGAGCCCGATCCCACCGAGGGTCGCTCGTTGACGGTGGTCAAGCACGCCGACGGGTCTCGCACGTTCCACGGCTGCCTGGACGCCGTCGGCGGGGAGAAGTTCGCCGTCGCCCTGGAGTCCTTCACCCAGGCCGACCGCCCGGCCGGGGACGAGCGGACCCGGGCGCAGCGGCAGGCCGACGCCTTGGTGCAGTTGTGCGACAACGCGCTGGCCTCCGGCGGCCTGCCGACGCTGCGGACGGTCAAGCCGCACGTGGCGGCCCGCATCGACCTCGACGACCTCGCCGACCCCGCCCCCGGCAAGGGTGCTGCCATCCTCGGGTCGGGTGCGGTCATCTCCGCCGCCAGAGCCCGCTGGCTGGCCTGCGACGGCGCCGTTAGCCGAGTGGTCTTCGGGCCCGACGGCGTCCCTCTCGACCTCGGCCGCGAGCACCGCCTCGCCGACCGGCACCTGCGCCGCGCGGTCGAGCTCCGCGACGGCGGCTGCGTCTTCGCCGGCTGCGCCGCCCCCACCTGGTGGGCCGACGTGCACCACCTCGTGCACTGGATCGACGACGGCGAGACCAGCCTCGAGAACTCAGCGCTGCTGTGCGAACGCCACCACACCAAGGTGCACCACGGGTTCCGGGTCGAGCGACAACCCGACGGCCGATGGCACACCTGGCGACCCGACGGCACCGAGATCACCACGCCGTCACCGCTCCTCGCTCCTGTCGCCTGAGATCCCGACAGCTGCTGCTCCGCGTCCTGGTTGCCCTTGAGCACATGCCGGGCTTGGGTACGCGTCGGCTCACTGTGACGACGACTTCGAGGAGTGGCGGCGTGGCGACATCCGAGTTGAGGTCACCGAAGCAGGTCGAGGACGCAGCGATCAGCTTCGTCGTCCAGCAGGAGAAGCTCGCAGGGCGAGAAGCCATCGACACTCGCTACCAGGGCGCCGTCGCGGATCTCGTCAGTGGTGACCGGATCATCGAGGTGAAGGCTGCCGGTACCAGCTTCCGCGGGCAGGACCTCTGGCTCGAGACACGTCAGGTGCAGGCGGCCAGAGCCGATCCGGACCGCTTCTGGCTCTACCTCGTCGAGAACGTCCGCCAAGGAGATCCCGCGCACTTCCGACTCCTCCGAGTCGGCGGCGAGCAACTGCAGCAACTCATGGCGAAGGCGAGAGAGCGCCACTACTACGAAGTGCCCCTACCCGTCGCCGTCTACGACGCGGTCCTGGCGCTAGACGACTGAGCGCAGGTCAGTGCTGGATGCCGATGTAGCGCTCGGCGCAGGCCATGCAGAGGCCGGTGTTGTCGTGGACGTGCTCGCGGGCGTTGACCTGCCGGCACACCGGGCACCAGCGGAAGGTGCGGCGCCGCTTGCGGGCGACCTCCTCGCCCGCCTCGGCCAGAGCCGCCCGCTCGTAGAGCACCTCGTCGGAGGAGAACCGGCGGTCGGCCACGAACTCCCACACCAGCTCCGCCGGACCCGACCACCGCGGCTCGGGGCGGGCCAGCGTGAACCCGAAGCCGTCCCAGCCGACCGCCACCTGTGCCGGCCGGCCGCTCACGAACCACCGCTCGTGCTCGGGCCCGCGGACCTCCGTCCAGGCGTCGCCCAGCGCCCGCACCAGCACGTCGGGCGCGACGCCGACCAAGGCGGCGAGCTCCGCGGTGTCAGACACCGGCCATCTCGGCCAGCCGGCACATCGCGTTGACCTGGCGCAGCTGCTCCGGCGTCCGCACGGCGGCGTCGAGCAGCAGCGGGCTCATCACCACCACGGCCAGCGCCTTCGCCCGCGACACCGCCACGTTGAGGCGGTTGAGGTCGTACAGGAACGACACCCCGCGCGGCGCCTCCTCGGCCGACGTCGACGTCGTCGAGTAGACGACCACCGGCGCCTCCTGGCCCTGGAACCGGTCGACGGTGCCCACCCGCGCGCCGTCGGGCAGCAGCGAGCGGATCAGCGCCACCTGGTTGTTGTACGGCGCCACGACGAGCACGTCGTCGGGACCGATCGGCCGCTCGGCGCCCTCGGCGTCCACCCAGCCGACGCCCTGCAGCGACTGCCAGACAGCGGCCACCTCGGCCGCCTCCTCCGCAGACGACGCCGAGCACGCCACCGTGTGCCGGACCTCCCGCACCGCGAGCCCCGACCCCGACACCAGCCCGCCCGGCCGCACGGTGATCCGCTCGCGCAGCGGCGCCGACTCCAGCCGGCCCTCGTACGCCAGGTCGGACACGAACGCGGTCAGCGCCGGGTGCATCCGGTAGGTCGTGTCGAGGAAGATCCCGCGACCCTCCGGCACGGTCGGGTGCCCCTCGAGCAGGTGCTCGAGCGCCGAGAGCCCGGACTCCCCCGGGTGCACGCCCTGCGTCGGCTGCGCCAGCTGCTGCGGGTCGCCCAGGAGGACCAGCGAGCGGGCCGACCGCGCCACCGCCACCGCGTTGGCCAGTGAGAACTGCCCCGCCTCGTCGACGACGAGCACGTCGACGGCCTCGGCCAGGTCCGGCTGCGTCCAGAACCACGCGGTCCCGCCGACCAGCGACACGTCGCCGTCGAGCAGCCGGGAGGCGACCTCCTTGCCGTTCTTCGACCACTCCACGCCCGGCGCACCGCAGGCCTGCTTCTCCTCGCACTTCTGCAGCGCGGGTCGGCTCACGGCCGACAGCACGTTGCCGATCACGGCGTGCGAGGTGGCCGTGACGCCGACCTTCTTGCCGGCGTCGAGCAGCGCGCGGATCAGGTGCGAGGCGGCGCGCGTCTTGCCGCTGCCGGGCGGGCCCTGCACGGCGAGCACCTCGCCGTCGAGCCGCAGCCCGAGCCGGACGACGGCGTCGCCGGCCTGCTCGTCGGGGCGACGGCGGCAGTCCGCGGGCACCCGCCGCTCGAGCAGCGCCTGACCGAGGCAGTCGCGGCCGGCGAGGACGTCGTCGGCGGTCGCGGCGATGGCTGCCCGCATGCCCTTGTCGTCGAGCGGTCCGCTCGGCCCGAGCCCGCGCGCGGCCACGGCCGGCTTGGCGGTCTTGACGACGAGCCGCCCCGCGACAGCGTCCAGCGCGACGACGGTGCCCACACTGACCCGCTGGTCGACGTCGACCGCCGTGGACCCGGCCGAGAGCTTCGTGTCCTGCGGCGGGAACCGGTACTCGTAGAGCTTCGAGCGCTTCTCCTGGCCGATCTCGACCGGCGCGGTCAGCTGGCCGAGCGCGGTGCCGTCCTCGACGAGCGCGGCGTCGTCGAGGTCGGCGCGGGCGAAGAACTCCCACCAGCCGGGGCGGGCCTCACGGCGGTGCCACTGCACGAGGTCGCCGAGCAGGTCGTGCCCGGCCTCCTGGAGCCGCTCGACCAGGGCGAGTTCCTCGACCTCGGCCTCCGACCGCGGCGCCGGGCCGGTGGCCTCGGGCAGCAGCGGGCGCGGCTGGTCACCGTACTGGCGGACCAACTCCTCGCGCTGCGTCTCCAGCCAGTCGTGCAGCTCGCGGGTCGAGTCGACGTCGTCCTTGTTGTAGAGCTCGATCGCCTCGAGGCGCTTGGGGTCGCGGTCGGCGAGCCACTGCTCGTAGGCGATGACGCTGCTCATGGCGTCGGCGACGTCGCCGGTGTGCTGCCGGCCATAGAACGCCTCGACCTTCTTGATCGAGTACGAGCCCTTGCTGATCCGCATCGACTGCTTGACCACGGGATAGAGGTCGACGAACCGCTCGGCGCGCAGCAGCTGGTCGAGCTCGGCCTCGCGGACCCCGTACCGGCCGGTGAGCCGCTTGAGCGCGCTGACCTCGTAGGCGGCGTAGTGGTAGACGTGCATGCCCGGGTCGTTGCGCCAGGCCTCCACGATCAGGTCGACGAGGTCGGCGACCATCTGCCTCTCGGCGACCGGGTCGTGCGCCCACAGCGCGGTGAAGCTCCCCTGCCGGTCGCCGATGCCGGCGAGGTACTCCAGCCCCGCGCCGTCGGCGGAGTGGGGGTCGCCCTCGAAGTCGAGGTAGAGGTCGCCGTGGCTGGGCTCGGGGAGCCGGAGCAGGCCGGTGAATCCCGACGGGGGCAGCAGCGTGCGGCTCGGGACGCCGGTGCGGCGCTCGTCGAGCTGCTGGCGCGCCTGCTCCTGCAGCCGGGTGCGGGTGGCCGCGCCGATGCGGGCGGCCTTGAGCGTCTCCGGGTCCGCGTGGGCCAACTGCTCGAGCGTGGCGATGCCGGCGGCGCGCAGGGCCTCGCGGGTGTCGCGGCGCATGCCGGCGACCAGGCTGAGGTCGTCGGCGGCCAGCAGCTCGGCGTCGCAGCGCGGCTTCCACGTGCACTGGTTGCAGTAGGACGTCGGGACCGGCTCGGTGGCCGGCGGATCGGCGACGAAGGCGGTCAGATTGCGCCGGGCGCGGCGGGCGTACGCGGCGACGTCGACCAGCCGCCAGGGGTTGGTGACGCCGTCGCCGGTGACCACGCAGACGCGGTCGGGGTGGCGGCCCTGGAGGACGGCCAGGCGCTCGGCGTAGGTGGCCATCTGCAGCAGCGCCGGCACCTTGACGCGGCGGGCGAGCTTGGCGTCGGCGACCTCGTAGGACCAGTTCCCCAGGTCGGACGGCGTCGCGACCTTGAGCAGGAAGTCGGCGGCACCGCCCCAGACGCCGTCGAAGAACTGGGCCTGCGAGATGACGTCGACGCCGTCGCGCATGGCCTGCAGCGTCAGCGCCTCGGCCTCGCGGCGGCCAGCGGCGTCGAACCGCGCCGGGATGCGGACGACGGTGCGGCCCTCGGCCTCGAGCGCGTCGAGGTAGCGCATCTCGTGCTCGGTGCCGAGGTCGGCGATGAGCGCGGCGTGGTCGGTCGGGCCCTCGGCGAGCGGCTTGAGCCGGCCGTCGGCGACGGCGAGGTCGAGCGTCGTCACGTGCGGGCACGCCTGGTGGCGGGTCAGGTCGGTGGGGCTCAGGAGCAGCGAGCCGTCGGTGCGGTACATCGAGACGGGACGGTCTCATGCGAGGACCGTGATCGGCGTGCTCCGCGCCGGACCGCGTCACGCAGACTGACGCGCGTGACTGCTGGACTGCACCGCTCGCACCGGGTGGCGGGTGCCCTCGTCGGCTCGGCGGTGGGTGACGCGCTGGGTGCGCCGTTCGAGTTCGGCCCGCCCGGGGCGTTTTCCGCCCGCTTCCCCTCCCCCGCCCGCGGGTCGTCGACAGAGATGTGCGGCGGCGGGTCACTGGGGTGGGAGCCGGGCGAGTTCACCGACGACACCCAGATGGCGCTGCTGGTGGCGCAGTCGCTGGTGGAACGCGGCGGGCTGTCCGAACCGGACCTGTTCGCGCGGTTCGTCACCTGGGCGGAGGCCGAGCCGCCGGACATCGGCAACCAGACGCGGGCGGTGCTGTCGTCCGGCCTGCCGTGGGATCGCGCTGCCGCCGAGCACTTCGCGCGGTCGGGGCACGCGGCGGGGAACGGCTCGCTGATGCGGACGACGCCGGCGGCGATCTGGTTCTCCCGCTTCAGCACCGACGCGACCGTGGACGCCGCGCGCCGGATCTCCGCGCTGACCCACGGGGACGCGTCCGCCGGCGAGGGCTGCGCCGTCTTCCACGAGCTGCTGCGGGTGGCGCTCGACGGCGGCGACCCGCTGGCCGCCGTCCCCGATGCCCTGTCGCTGGTGACGCCCGAGCACCGGGACCGGTGGGCGGCCGTGCTGGCCCCCGACTGGGAGCCGTCGATGGCGACCGAGTCGAACGGCGCGGTGTGGCCGACGCTCGGGCAGGCGGTCTGGGCGCTGCGGCGGGGGCGTGACTTCGCCGAGGTGCTGCGGCTGGTGATCGACCTGGGCGGCGACACCGACACGGTCGCGTGCGTGGCCGGCGGCCTGGCCGGCGCGGTGTACGGGATGGGCGGCATCCCGATGCGGTGGTCGTCGGCAGTGCACGGCGTCGTCCCCGGTTTTCCTGGACCCGTGTGGCGGCTGCCCGACCTGCAGCAGCTCGCCGCGGCGCTCGACGGCAAGCCGGTGCCGTCGTACGACCCCGGCGTCATCCCGCGGATCGGCCCGGTGGAGGTCCTGCCGGGGATCTGGGCGGGCAACCTCGACGGCGCGCGGTACTCCGACGAGGACTTCGCGGTCATCTCGCTGTGCCGGCTGGGCGAGCCGTTCCCGCACACCAACCACCGGATGGCCTACATCGCCGACAACGACCACAACGTCGACCTCGACGTCATGCTCACCGACGTCCTCGACGACCTCACCGCGCTGCACGCCGAGGGACACCGGGTGCTCGTGCACTGCCACGGCGGGGCGTCGCGGACCGGGCTGGTGCTGCGCGGCTGGCTGGTGCGCGAGCGGGGGATGTCGGTCGAGGAGGCGACGGCGCACGTCGCGGAGCGCTGGCCGCACCTCGGCCTGTGGAACGCCAGCTTCACCACGGCCCTGGATCGCCTGGCCTCCCGCTGAGGGTCGTGCGCCATCGACTCACCCTGTTCCGTGCTGGACGGCGCTCCGCGAGGAGCGTTCGAGCTGACGCGGTGCCGCCGAGAAGACGCGGACCTCGAGGGGCGGTCATCTGCCCAGGCCGAACGCGGCCCTCAGTTCCTCACCGCGGGCGATCTCTCCGCGCTGGTCCTCAGCACGGGCCTTCCCGACGTCTGCACGAACGTCCTGCTGCGAGAGCCAGAAGAGGGTCTCGTGCAACGAGTCGAGGTCCTCCTTGGCAACGAGGACGGCGGCCTCTCTTCCACAGCGGGTGATCGTGATGACCTCGTGGGTCCTCTCGACCGCTTCGACCAGCGCCGACAATTTCTGTCTCGCCTCATGGAGCGGCACGGTCGTCATGCAACGAGTCTGGCCGACGAGACGGGCGGATGATCCGTGCGGCGGCGCTCGACGGCGGAACGGACCGGTGTCCCTCTGTGCACCTGTGCGCGCACATACATCCCAGGTCTGCCTTGTTAGCGTCGCGAGCATGGCCGTCGACCCCCGTGGTGCAGACCTGAAGCGCTTTCTCCAGGAGGACCCGGGCGGGCCGGTGGTGATGCTCAACCTGCTCCGGTTCGCCGAGGGTGGCCGTGAGTCCTACGCGCGCTACGCGCAGGCTCTACGCGAGACGTTCCTCCCCCGCTACGGCGGCGAGGTGCTCTACGCCGGCGAGGGCGGCACCCCGCTCGTGGCCGAGCAGGGCCAGGACTGGGACGCGGTACTGCTCGTGCGCTATCCCTCGCGGGAGGCGTTCAGCCGCATGGTCGCCGATCAGGAGTACCAGCAGGTCACGCACTTCCGCACGGAGGCACTGACCGAGGCCGTGCTGCAGCCGACCACCGCCTGGGACCGCGGCTGACCTCCCCCTCCGCCGGACGATGTGCGCTCACGGCGCATTCCCCGGTCAAGAATGCGCCGTCAGCGCACATCGTCGAGAACCCCGCGTCGCATTCGGGTCGTAGGTTCGGGCCATGCGGAGGCCGCGCACGCAGGACGACCTCGACGCGACGTACTCCCCCGGCCAGACGCCGGAGCAGAGCCGCGCCGTGGCGCGGCAGCTGGAGGCGTGGGCCGCCGAGGGCACCCGGCCCGGCGACGAGGTCAACGCCGCCGAGCTGCTGGTGTTCGCCGGGAGCCAGCTCAGCCGGGTCGGTGACGTGCAGGAGGCACTGCGGGTGCTCCGCCGGGCCGTCGCGACGGGTGAGCCGGTCGACCCCGACGTGCGCTGCTTCCTGCACCACGCCCTGCTCGAGGTGGGGGACGTGGACGCCGCCCGGGAGCTGGCCGGGCAGTTGCGCCGGGAGCGCCCGTCCGACGTCGACGTCTACCTGCTCCTCGGCGAGGACTACGAGGTGCACGGCGATCTGCGCGAGGCGCACCGCTGGTTGACGCTGGGGGTCCGGCGGTCGCTGGACGACGTGATCGACGGCGACGACGCCTCGGAGGACCAGGTGCTGCGCCAGGCCGCCCACCTGCTGGTGTCCCGGGGACGGGTCCGCCGGGCCCTGGGCATGCCGGCCGACGAGTGGGACGAGCTGGTCCCCGAGCCGCCGACCCTCGACGAGGATCCGTTCGAGTGACTCAGGCCGTGGGGACGACGACCTCGCGAATGCGGTCGGCAAGCCCGGCGTAGGTCACCGGCGGACCGGCCATCCGCTCGACGACGGACAGCCGGATGTTGCGCTGGCCGGTGGCCGCGATCGCGCTGACCGGCAGGACCCAGAACGACCACTGGTCGAGGTCGAGCGCGTCGTAGGTGGCGTGCTCCTTCGCCGTGTGGACGGCAAAGACGTAGCCGTCGGCGTTGTACGAGCCGCTCGTGCTGTAGCCCTCGGTCGACGACCAGGTACGTGCGTTGAGTCCGCCGAACTCGATGGTCGACAGCCGGGTCTGCTCCCACGCCTGCAGGTAGGCGCTGGACTTGACCTCCAGCCGCAGCCCGTCCGGGGTCAGCACGTCGTAGGAGTCCCACTCGATCCGCGGGCGATGGTCTACACCCACCGCCCGGGCGACCAGGTACTCGGCGAGCATCGGGCGCACGGTGTTGGTCCGCAGGTCCGAGAGGGTCCAGGCCCAGAAGTCCCGGAGCCGTGCGTCCGCACCGCCGATCCGCTCGTCACCGGTGAGGATGCGCGCCTCGGACAGCGGGCCCCAGGCCGTCGTGACGGCGTCAGACACCGGTGGGAACCCGACCGCCCGGGCGGCGGGACGGGCGGATCGTCCGTGCGGCCGAGCGGGCCAGGCGGATCGGGCCGGTGTCCCAGAGCTGCCGGGCGGGCTCATCAACGGCGGCCGGAGCCGGCTGCGGCGCCGGGCGGGCTGCCTCCTCGGCCTCGACCTGGGCCTGCGCCAGCGCGGCGAGGTGGCGGGCGCGGATGACGGCCTTCTGCCGGTCGAGGCGCTCCTGCTCGGCCATGACCAGGAGTTCCTCCTTGGCCTCGGCCACGGTGCGCCGCGACTGCTGCTGCAGCTCCTCGATCTCGACGTCGCCGCTGTCGCGCAGCGCCGCGAGCTTGTCGTAGGCGGTCGGCGGGCCGAAGTTGAGCAGCACCTTCATGAGCACCGGCAGGATCTCGACGCACATGAACAGCAGCGACAGCATGAACTTCGCGACGGCCAGCGTGGCGTTGCTGTCGCTCAGCCGGTCGAGCGCCTCGAGCCGCAGCAGGATGCCGCCGGAGCCCTCGTTGGTGGAGTCGAACGCGGCCTGCAGCCGGTCGAGTTCGGCGGTCAGCCGGGCCAGCTCGGCCTGGTCGGTCGTCAGCGAGGCGGCGGCGAGGTCGGCACTGCGCGACTCGGCGTCGGACGCCGTCTCCTGCGCGTCGTCGAGAGCCGCACGGGCCGAAGCCACGACGGCGGCCTGCGCGTCGGCGGCGGCGCGGGCCTGGACGTAGGCCTCACCCGTGCCGGCGTCGCCCGTGCCGCAGGTGCCGTCGAGCTCGCACTGGGCGCGCGCCTCGAGGTCGCGCTGGGTGGCCAGGGCGGCGTCGTACGCGGCCTGCTTGGTGGTGACGTCGGCCTGCACCAGGGCCAGCGCAGGGTCGCTCTGCCCGCCGGTGGCGACGACGTCCTGCCCCTGCGTCACCCGCTCCTGCAGGTCGGTGAGGCCGGCGAAGCGCGCGTCGGACTCCAGCGACTGCCGGTACGCGTCCGCGGCCTCGGCCTGCATGACGGTGATCTCGGCGTCGATCTCCTTGTGGAACACCTGCAGCGTGAGGGGCGTGGCGACGACGACGCCCAGGATCAGCGCCAACCCCACGCGCGGGACGGCGAGCGCGAGGTTGCGCTTGAGCGAGGCGTCGTGCGCCATGCCGACCAGCAGCATCCGGTCGAGGTTGACCACCACCGCGCCCCAGCCGAGACCGAGCACCAGCGCGAACGGCCACCAGACGCCGAGGGCCATGTGCAGCGCGAACGACGCCGAGGCGACGGCGAGACCGCCGGTGCTGAGCAGGACACCACCCAGCGCGGCGAAGCGCGGGCGTGCGCCGGGCGCCGCCTCGAGCAGGTCGGGCCGCGCGCCACCGAGGACCGCGAGGCGGTCCTGGAGCCGTCGTCGTCCAGCCATGTGCGATGCACTCCCCGAGCGCCGGGGGTCGTGGTTCGTCCGCCGCTCTCCTGAGCCATCGGCAGTCGCGGTGCGGGTCGGGACGCCGTCGTCACATCCGTCCCACGTCACCGAACGGAACGTTCCGACTCCGGACTGGCGTGTCCTGAGTTCTGCTCACTAACCTCCGCGCACCGGTACTGGACCGGTACGGATTCGAGGGGGAACCGGATGCGGAAGACCGTCACCACGGTGGCACTGGCATCGGCGCTGGTGCTGGCCGGCGGGACCGCCGCGCAGGCGATCACGGGCAACTTCACCGACGACCACGAGCACGAGTACGTCGGCCTCGCCGTCTTCTACAACCCGGACGGCACGGCGTCGCACCGCTGCTCCGGCACGCTGCTCACCGACCGCGTCTTCCTGACGGCGGGGCACTGCGTGACGCTCGACGACCAAGGCACCGTGGCTCCGACCGCGCGGGTCTACTTCGAGCAGGACGTCCAGGCCGAGGTATCGGAGTACCCGACCGGCGGTGGCGTGACATCGGACGAGCTCTACTCGTACGGCTACACGGGCCTGGGCAACATCCCGGAGACGAAGGACGTCGGGGTGATCGTGCTCGACGCCCCGGTGCAGACCGCCTACCCGGAGATCGACGAGTACGCCTCGCTGGCCACAGCCGGCTCGCTCGACAGCTACAAGGACGCGCACCCGGGCAACTCGGCCACGGTGACGATCTCCGGCTACGGCGTACAGGAGAGCAACGGCAGCCAGACCAAGCAGGTCGCCTACCGGGAGCGGCTGACCGCCGAGAGCTTCATCATCGGGCTCAACGGCACCAACGCCGGCGGCTACAACGTGAAGCTGTCGACCAACCCGGGCGGCGGCCGCGGCGGCACGTGCTTCGGCGACTCCGGTGGTCCGATCCTCATCGGCGACACGGTGACGGCGGTCAACTCGTTCGTGATGAACGGCGCCTGCGCCGGCACCGGCTTCGCCTACCGGACAGACACCGACGACGTCATCGCCTTCATCCTCGAGAGCGCCGGCGACGAAGCCGGCGAGATCGATCGCGTCACCCTCTGACGCACTGCAGACGGGGCCGTCCCGCCGTGGCTCACTGCCGCAGCGGGGCGGCCCTCGTCGTCCGGTCAGGGAGTCCGGAACTCGACGTGGAAGGCCGTCACCGACGGTCCTCGTCGCGGAGGTCGAGGATCTCCCGGGCCGCCGGCCGGCCTCCGCTCGCCCGGACCCGGCGCTCGACTCGGTCCCAGAGGTCCATGGGGCTCGGACGCCGGGCCAGCTCGATCAGCTGGGCGCGCACGTACTCCTGCAGCGACTGACCGGCTCGGGCGGCGCGTGCGGCGAGCTCGTCGCGCGTCTCGTCCGGGACGTCGCGGATGGTCATCGACACCGGCATGCATGCACAGTGGCAGCACCGCGAGCAGCTTGCGCGGAGATGAGGCGGCACCGGAAGGTTTGCCGCCGCTGACTGCTCGAGTCCCCCGTGCATCCCGACGGGGGATCATGCAAAGGGTGAGCACTCGGATCGCCGTCCGCTTGCCTGACGAACTCGTAGCGTTCGTCGATCAGCTGGTGCCCGACGGCCGAGCGGCGTCCCGCGCCGCGGTGGTCAGCCAGGCACTCCAGCGCGAACGGCGCCGGCAGATCGCAGCCCATGACGCAGCCATCCTGACCGCGGACTCCAGGGCCGACGACCTGGATGCTCTGGCCGAGCGCGCCGCCCGGACCCCGCTCGACGACCTCGACTGACGCGCTTATCCGCCCTGCCCAGTTGCACGAGGGGTGCCGCGGCCCTGCGCTGCGCCTGCTGCTCATCGTCCGCAGGCGGATCCTCGAAGCTCTGGAACTCCCACCTGACGCCGGAGTCGCCCGGCAGGTCTCGGGCGTCGGAGTGAGACCTCAGCTCGCGACTTCCCAGGTGTAAGCCGCCGACTGCGCGTCAGTGATCACGATCTCGAGTTCAGCCGAGAGACCGTCCTCGGTGTGCGCGGTGCATCGGTAGTGAGCGCCCGTGATGACGTGCATGTCGTCGTCGCAGTACACGTCGGCGGCGACACCGAACGTGTCCTCCAACTGCGCGGCGATGTCGTTCTCTGCCACCGACCGGTCCAGCACCGCGGAAGCCCGATCACTGTCGATGGCGGGCGAGCCGACACCCGGAATCGCGTGAGTGCATGCCGTCGCACCCACCGTCAGCACCACTCCGATCGGAGCGAGGCCAGCGATCCGTCGCACGAAGGACTGTCCGGACTTGACGGCACGCACGTGTACCCCGCTCTCGAGTGACTACTTCGCGTGCATACCGCACGACACGGGCGAGTTCCGGATACCGCTTGGTGCCCGCGGCGTGTCGCAGAGGGCGTTGCAGCACGGGCAAGCATTGGTGCAGGCGGGCGACAAGGACGCCGCAAGGCCGACCACCCAGGGTGCGAGCACCAGCCCACGCACCCCAGGAGTCCGTACCCATGCGCTCGCCCCGGATCGGCGCCGCCGCGCTGCTCGGTACCGCCGTCCTCGTGGCCGGCTGCTCGTCCTCCGTCGTCGGCACCGCCGAGCCCGCCGGCCCGGCCGCCGCGGGGCCGCTCACCGAGCTCCTCGCGCAGGTCGAGGTCGACGCGGAGGTGGACGGACACGTCCGCATCTCCGACGTGGCCGCCACCCCCGACGGCGGCTTCGTCGTCCTGCTCACCGGCGACGTCGCCAGCAACCACCGCAGCGTCCTCGTCGATCTCGTCCAGGAGGACGGCGGCCTGGCCGTCGGCGAGGTGATCGAGGGTCCGCCGGCCGTCGACCTCGGCGAGGTGCACGTCGCCCCCGACGGCACCGTGGTCGCCCTCGCGCCCGTCTTCCCCGCGGACACCAGCGGCGAGGGCCGCGAGCAGGACCTCGCCGTGATCGTCCTCGAGCCGGGCAGCGACGAGCCGGACCTCCGCCGCATCGCCGCCGACGCCGAGCTGGGCACCCCTGACCTCGGCACCGGCGTCCTCTCCCCCGACGGCGCCACGCTGTACGCAAGCCTGCGCTGGTCCGTCGACGGCGACACCGTCAACCGGCTGGCCGCCGTCGACGTCGCCACCGGCGAGGTCACCGCGAGCGCGCCGCTGGGCGTCGAGTCGCCGGGGAGCACAGTCGCGTACGACGTCGCACTGCGCCCGGACGGTGGCCTGGCCGCGCTCGTGACCACCGACCGGGACGCCGAGGGCGACGTCGACGGCACCGTCCTCGCCCAGTACGACGCCGACCTGCAGCCGCTCGGCGACCCGGTCGAGGTGGTCGACGAGGAGGAGAGCACCGGCTACGCGCTCGCCGTGCTGCCCGACGGCGCCGTCGTCGTCTCCGTCGTGGCCGGCGAGTGGGACACCGGCGAGCCGCGGCTGGTGACCGTGCGGGACGGCGCGGTGCAGGCGACCACGGTCCTGCCCGGCACGGGCGTCGACCTCGTCGTCGAGCCGGGCGGGCAGCACGCGTACCTGTCGCATGGACGCCCCGGAGCCGGCACCGGCGTCGCCACGGTCGACCTGACCACCGGAGAGACCGTCGCCGACGTCGCCACCTGCACCGCCGGCTCCGCCGACCCGCTCGCCCTCGCCGCGGACGGCCGGACGCTGGCCGCCACCGCCGCCTGCCACGGCGACGACGACACCGCCGAGCTCGCCCTCCTCGTCGGCTGACCACCCCTCACCCAAGGAGTCCCCCGTGCGCACCGGCACCGCCGCGCTGCTCAGCTCCGCCGTGCTGCTGGCCGGCTGCTCGTCCACCGTCGTCGGGCGGGTGGTGCCCACGGCGGCCGGCCCGCTCGCCCAGGAGGTCGGGCGGGTGGACGCCGACGCCGAGCTGGGCTCCGGACTGGAGGCCCAGGACGTCGCGGCGACCCCGGACGGAGGGTTCGTCGTCCTGTTCACCAGCGAGGACCCCCTCGAGCACTCCAGCGTGCTGCTCGAGCTCGCCCCCGGCGACGGCGGCGGTCTCACCGCGGGCACCGCCACCGAGGGCGGTCCGTTCGCCGTCGCCGAGGACGTGCAGGTCGCGGCCGACGGCACGGTGGTCACGACCGGCGTCGTCCTCATCGAGCCCGGGGACCCGCGCCGGCGCGAGGACCCCTACGGCCAGGACGTCGTCCTCGCGGTGCTCACGCCCGGCGCCGACGAGCCGGAGGTCGTGCCCGTCGAGGCCGATCCCGAGATGGACACGCCGGACGCCTTCAGCGCCGTCCTCTCCCCCGACGGCGAGACGCTGCACGGCGTCCTGCAGTGGTCCGTCGACGGGCACCTGACCAGCCGCCTAGCGCGGGTCGACGTGGCCACCGGGGAGGTCGAGGCGAGCGCGCCGCTGGGGGTGGACGAGCCCGGTCAGGCGGTCGAGGTGCAGGTGGCCGCGCACCCGGACGGCGGGCTGGTCGCGCTGGTGACGGTCGACCGCGACCCCGCGGGCGGCGGGGACGAGGTCGTCCTGGCCCGGTACGACGCCGACCTGCAGCCGGTCGGCGAGCCGTTTGACGTCCTCGAGCAGGACCCGGGCATCGGCTTCGCGGTGGCGGTGCTGCCGGACGGGACCGTCCTGGCCTCCGTGCTCGACGGCGGGTGGGAGACCGGCTCGCCGCGGCTGGTGACCGTGCGGGACGGCGCCGTGGAGGCCAGCACGGTCCTCGCCGGCACGGCCCACGGTCTCGTCCCCGAGCCGGGCGGGAGCCACGTGTACCTGTCCCACTCGTGGCCCGGCGGCGGTGCGGGCGTGGCCACGGTGGACCTGGCGACCGGCGCGGTCGTGGCCGACGTCCCGCTGTGCGAGTCCGGGAGCGCGACCCCGCCGGCGCTGTCCGCGGACGGGCGGACGCTGGCCGCCGGCGCGGCGTGCCTGGAGGTGGACGGCTACGCCGACCTCGTCGTCCTCGTCGGCTGAAGTCGCCGGTGCCCCGCCCGCGCGGGCGGCCGGGGCACCCATGGGTTCAGCCGACGCTGACGCCGAAGTCCTGGGCGATGCCGCGCAGGCCGGAGGCGTAGCCCTGGCCGACGGCGCGGAACTTCCAGTCGGCGTCGCGGCGGTAGAGCTCACCGAAGACCATCGCGGTCTCCATGGAGGCGTCCTCGGTGAGGTCGAAGCGGGTGATCTCGCGGTGCGAGACCTGGTCGACAACGCGGATGAAGGCGTTGCGGACGCCGCCGAAGTTCTGCCGGCGGCTGTCGGCGTCGTAGATGGACACCGCGAAGACGATCTTCTGCACGAACGGCGGGACGGCGGCCAGGTCGACCTGGATGACCTCGTCGTCGCCCTCCCCCTCACCGGTCAGGTTGTCGCCGGTGTGCACGACCGAGCCGTCGGGGCTGCGCAGGTTGTTGAAGAAGACGAAGCCCTCGTCGCCCGGGGTCACCCTGCCGTTGGCGTCGACCATGATCGCCGAGGCGTCGAGGTCGTACTCGGCGGTGGAGAAGGTGGCCACGTCCCAGCCGAGGCCGACGTTGACGGCCTTGAGGCCGGGCGCCTCCTTGGACAGCGAGACGTTCCCGCCCTTGGTGAGGACGACGGACATGGTGCTCCTCCTGTGGGGTCCGGACGCGGCCCGCTGATGCTGCCCGATGCCGGCTCGGATCACCACGGAGCGGCGCGTGTGGTCGCGGGTAGTGACCGCACATGGGTGCGACCGGGGACCGTCCGATCCTGCTGCTCGACGTCGACGGCGTGCTCAACGCGCCACGCCGGCAGCTGCCCGAGGGCTGGCGGCAGGGCACGTTCAACGGCTTCCGGCTGTCCTGGGACCCGACCATCACCGCCCGCCTGCGGGAGCTGCACGAGTCGGGCCGGGTGGAGATCCAGTGGCTGACCACGTGGACCACCGACGCCGACCGGCTGCTGGCCGAGCCGATGGGCCTGCCGCGGGGGCTCAAGACCCACGCCCGCGCCGACACCGCGCCGACCGGCTTCCTCGGGTCGCTCGACGGCGCCTCGGGCTGGTGGAAGCTGGCCGTCGCCCAGGAGGTCGCCGAGTCAGAGCCGGACCGGCGGATCGTGTGGATCGACGACGACCTCGCCGAGCAGGCGGACGACACCGGCGACTGGCTGGCTGCGAACCCGCACGTGCTGGTGGTCGCCCCGGACCTGGCCGTCGGACTCACCCACTCCCAGCTCGACGCGGTCGAGGCGTGGTTGTGAGCCGCGGCCGGGTCAGACCGGCTGCTTGACGAAGCTCGGCCCGGCGTCGGCATCCAGCAACTGCTCGTCGCGCCAGCGCTCAACGCCCTGACGGGTCACCTCGAGCTGGGCGTCGAGGACCATCCCGGTGGCCCGCGACTCCGCTTCCAGCGTGCGCGCCGCCCGCGCCTCGGCTGCGCCCAGCGCCGCCTTCGCCAGCACCTCCGCCTCCTCGTACTCGGTCTGCATGCGCAGCTTGACCCGCTCCTCGACCTTCTCGTCGCCCAGCGCGAGCAGTCGCTCGTAGAGGGATGGCGGGCCGAGCGCGAGCATCGTCTTGAACAGGATCGGCAGGCACTCGAGCGCCGTCATGAACCAGAACAGCAACCGGTGCGCCGTCCCCAGGGTCGGGTTGCCGTCCTCGAGGCGGGACATCGCGGTCAGCCGGGCGAGGATGCCGTCGCTGCCGTCGACGGCCGCCTCGTGCGCCGCGGCTTCGGCGTCGAGCCGCTGCTGGAGAGAGGCGACGTCGGCGCGCAGGTCGGCGAGCTCGTTCTCCTGGTCGATCGTCTTCTGCGACTCCTCGGCGAGGAGTTGCTCGTACGTCTCCGCCTTCAGGGCCTCGAGCTGCAGGGCCAGGTCGTCGCGCTCGGCGCGGAGCCGGTCGCGGTCCGCCCGGCGGGCGTCGGTGGCCGGCCCGAAGCCCTGATCGCCGGTCCCACCGGTGCCGTCGATCTCGGCGTTGTAGGCCGCCTCCGCGGCCTCGTACCGCGTGGTCACCTCGTCGAGCCGGCGCTGCATGTCCACGACGGCGGGGGCCTCGTTGACGTCGTCCTGGGTGACGCCGTCGGCGAGGTCTGCCTCCAACTCGGCGATCCGCGCCTGCCCCGCCTCGAGCTCGGCGGTGCGGCTGTCGTCCTGCATGCGCTGGTTGAACTCGTCCTCGGCCTCGGCGGCCATGACCCGCACCTCGGTGCCGATCTCGGCGCTGAAGACGGCGAGCGTCAGCGGGGTGGAGACGACGGCGCCGATGAGGACGGCGAGCACCACGCGTGGCATCGCCATGAACAGCGTGCTCCACCAGTGCTTGAGGCGCGGTGAGGAGACGACCAGCCAGCGGTCGAGGTTGAGGATGACGAGCCCCCACACGAGACCGCCGAGGATGGCGACCGGCACCCACAGGTGCAGGGCGATGTGGAGCGCGTAGCTCGCCGACACCATCGCGAGGCCGGCGGTGGAGAGCAGCACCGCGCCCATCGCGACCTGCTTGCCACGCTCCTTCGGGGCCTCGCGCAGGACCTCGCGGTTGGCGCCGGCGACGGTGAGCAGGTGCTCGCTGAGGGCGGCACGGCTGAGGAGCTTCACCGGGGGTCCTTCCGGGTGGCGCGGCGCAGGCTGTCGACGAGGGATCCGGGCACGCCGACGAGCCGCGGCGACACCTCGATCCGCGGGTGCAGTGCGTCCTGGGTGGCCCAGAAGGCGTCGAGCCGCTGGGTGACGGGCGAGGGTGCGCCGACGGTGGCGGCGACGTCGGCGTGCAGGGACACCGGCGGGGGCGCGGCGACGGTGGGCAGGTCGAGCTGCGGGACGGCCATCGCGACGACGACGGGGGTGGCCGCGGGGGTCGTCGAGAAGCGGTTGCGGCCGGTGACCTCGATGCGGCGGCTGGTCTGCACGTGCACGAGCGCCTCGCCGCAGGGCGGGTGGCCGCCGCGGCCGTCGACGACGACGTCGCGGGCGTGCTCGAAGCACCAGGTGACGAGGACGGCCGAGCCCGGCCGGACGATCGTGTGGCTCACCGAGAGGGCGCGCAGGACGGGCACCTGGGTGTCGGAGGCGCCGGCGTCGGCTGCGATCCCGTGCCGGCAGGCGAGCAGCTGCGGCTCCGCCTCGGTCGCCGTCCTGCCGTGGGCGGCCTCCTCCCGCCAGTCGCGGATCCAGCGGTCGGTCCACGGCAGCGACGACGCCGGCCGCTGAGGCGGGCGCGGCCCGTACCCGGGACCGCGGGCGCCGCCGGTGTCCCGCCACGCCTTGGCGCGCAGCCAGGCGAGGAGCAGGAGGAGGAAGAAGGACCAGAGGAAGGCCTCAGCGAGGTCCTTGAGGAAGCCGGCGACGCGATCGGCTTCGAGCGAGCCGCTCCACTCGGTGTTGTTGCTGAGCGCGACGAATCCGGCCAGGAGCATGACCGCCGCCCAGCCGACGACGAGCGGATCACGGCGCAGCGGCTCCCGGAACACGTCTCCCCCGCCTGCGGGACGTCCCCGCTGTCAGCACACCCTCGGACCAACGGAACTCGATCGGATCGGAGCCCTCGGAAGTCGTACCGGGCGGGACCGACGGAAGGCAGGGTGCGCTTACCCGTTCGGGTCAGGCGGCGACTTCGGGACTCAAGGAACCGTGTGCCACTTCACGGCCTGAAGGCCTCCTCGGTGCGGACGGAGCGGCAGGCGGCTCGTGAGGCGCCGCGTCCCCCAGGGACCGCATCCGTCCCACCGGCCGGGCGATGTCCCGCGCGAACAGCCGGCGCGAACCCACCCTGGAGCACATGCCGAGCAAGGGGATCTTCTGTCTCGAGGGCGAGTGGGAGGACCGGCTGACCGATAAGCTCAGCGTCCGCCCCGGCTTGGACATGCTGATGACCATCCGCGAGGACCGTCTCATCCATCGCAACGCCGCGACATCAGCGGAGTTCAAGCACTACTTCACGAAGTGGACGTCGCACCGGTACGACGCCTTTCCACTGGCCTACCTGTCCTGTCACGGGCGACGTGGCCGGGTCTGGCTCGGCGGCGACGAGCTCTCCCTGGCCGAGATCGCGGACATGGTCGAGCGCCCACTCAGCAAGCGCGTCATCTACTTCGGCTCGTGCGGGACGTTGGCCGCGTCGGACGATGAGCTCGCCGACTTCGTTGCACGCACCGGCGTCCGCGCGGTCGTCGGCTACGTCGGGAACGTCTCGTGGAGCGAATCCGCCGCCTTCGACCTGACTCTGCTGCCCGAACTGCTCGACAGCGTGGACATGCGCAAGATGTTCACCCGGCTCCGAGACAGGCACCCGCACTTCGTCGACGGGCTCGGACTCCGCATAGCCACGGCGAGCTGGGTGTCGCCGAGGAGTCTCAGCGCGGCGTGACCGTCGTCAGGTATGGCGGAAGAGTTCGGCAGGCCGGCCGACCGAGCCACGCGTCATCTCCCCGGTGCTCACCAGGTGGTCCTTCACGTGCCGCCGGAAGACGTCGGGTTGGAGCCGCTCCCCCGCGACCGCCTCGTGCAGCCTGCGCAGGTCGCGCAGCGTGAACGGCTCCAGGAGCAACCGGTCGGGATCCGGACGTTCGGCGTACGAGCTCCTGACCTCGGCCACGGCCATCCGCACGATGTCGTCGTGGTCGAACGGCAGACCGGTCGCATCCTCGACGGGACGCAGCCGGACGTCGTCGGGTCGAGCGGCGACGACCGGACGGACGACATCGGCGGCCAGCAGGACCACGTGGGCCACGGACAGGACCCAGCCGCGGTCGTCTCGCTCCGGGGCGTCGAAGACGTGCAACTGCCGCGGCGCCTGCCCGCGTAGGCCGGCCTTCTGCTCGAGGGAGCGCAGGACGGCGTCGGCGAGCGTCTCGCCCTCGTGCAGGAAGGTGCCCGGGAGCGCCCAGGCGTCCTTGCGCTGGGCGCTGTCGCGACGGACCAACAGGACCTGGAGGCCCTCCGACGGGTTGGGCGTCAGGACGGCCGTGTCGACGGCGACCGATGGACGGGGGTAATCGACCAACCTCCGGCCGGAGGCGTCGCGGTACGCGGTGGTTGACATTAACGCGGATCCCGCCTAACTTGAGTTTGCGCGGATGAGCGTAATATACGGGAGGCGGACGCCATGACCAACCTCGAGGTCCGACTACACGTCGGCCAGGGAGCCACTCGCGGACCGCTGACGGTCTTCCCCGTCTGGACCGACGCCCCGACGCTGCCGCCGAGCTACCTCACCGGCGCCGGTGTCCCGGTCGAGGTGTCCGAGCGCGCGGGCTCCCCCGCCATCGACCAGCTCGTCGTCACCAACCGCGCCGACCGTCCGGTGCTGCTGCTGGCCGGGGAACTGCTCGAGGGAGGGTGGCAGACGCGCGCCCTCACGGCGTCCACGCTGCTCGCGCCCGGCCGGCCGACCGTGGAGAAGGTGGTGTGCGTGGAGCAGGGCCGGTGGGGTGGCCCCACCGCCCACACCCGGCGGGCTCGCCGCACCCCCTTCACCGTCCTGTCCGCGATGGACGGGGGCCACGCCCAGCAGGTGGTCTGGGACCGGGTCCACGGTCTTGAGTCGGTGGCGGGCCCGTCGGCCACCGAGTCCCTGGCCGACCGCCTCGACCGCACGGACGCGACCGCCCGTGACATGACCCGGGGACTGCGGCCGCTCGCCGGCCAACGCGGCCTGCTGGTGGGCATCGCCGGCCGACCGGTCTGGATGGAGGTCACCGACAGCGCCCGCACCCTGAAGGCCCACTGGCGGGGGCTGCTGCACGCCGCGACGCTCGACGCGCTGGGTCGCCCGGCCGTCCGCACACCTGCCGCCCTCGCTCGGTCCTTCGCCGAGAAGGTCGAGAACACCCGACTCCTTGCCGACGGTCCTGCGGGTCTAGGGCAGCGGGTCCGCGGCGGCGGCCGGGTCGGCACGACCGCACTCCGCAGGTCGGACCGCACCGTCCACCTCACCGCGATCGCCCAGGAGGCCTGACATGAACACTCCCCTGTCCCGCCGGCACCGCGTTGCGGGCGCCCTCGTCGGCTCGGCCGTCGGTGACGCCCTGGGCGCGCCGTTCGAGTTAGGCCCGCCCCACGCCTTCTCATCGCGCTTCCCCGCGCTGACCGGTCGACCGGCAAGGGAACGCTTGAGTTCGGCTCGGTGCGGAGGACTCGGTCAACGTCATCCGTGTGCAGGACGCCACCGAGGTGCGGGTCGTGCGCTACTGGCTGCCGGCCCCGGGGTGGGCGCGAAGGGCGACCACCCCGACAGCCAGTGGGCTGCCATGCGGGCGGCCTCACGGACGACGACGGAAGAGGCGACGGTCGAGGCGATCGTCGCCGCGGTGATGAGAGGACGGGACGGATGACGACACTCGAGGAGCGCAAGGGGATGGGTAGCGGGCCGCTGTCGACCCGCTACGACGAGGCGCTGGCGTACGCGTCGGAGCACCACCGGCCGCAGCTGCGCAAGGGCTCGCGGGTTCCCTACATGACGCACCTGATGAGCGTCAGCGCGCTGGTGCTGGAGCACGGCGGCAGCGAGGACCAGGCCATCGCCGGCCTGCTGCACGACGCCGTCGAGGACGCGCCGGCCGGCACCGGCGGCGTCGTCCTGGCCGAGATCCGGTCGCGCTTCGGCGACGACGTCGCCGACATCGTGCGCGCGTGCTCGGACGGGCTGGACGCCGAGGGTAACCGCAGCGGGACCTGGGCCGAGCGCAAGCGGCCGTACGTCGCCGGGCTGAGCGACAAGCCGCTCGACGCCCTGCTGGTGACCGCGGCGGACAAGACCCACAACGGGCTCTGCATCGCCGCCGACGTGCGTCGGTACGGGCAGGACTTCTGGTCGACGTTCAACGCCTCGCGCGACGAGCTGCTCTGGTACTACACGAGCGTCGAGCGGGCTGTCGCCGAGCGGTTGCCCGACTCCTCGATCTCCGCGGCTCTCCAGCGTGCGGTCGACGAACTGATCGCAGCAGCCGGCGTCGGCCGTGCGGACGTACCGGACACCATGCCCGCTCGGCCGTGAGACCTGCGAACCGCGAGGCGTGTGTGGCGGGCGGACCGCGGCGGTGCCGCGTTACCGACCGAGCGTGGGTGACAGTCGTCCGGTGATTGAACGCGAGCCCATCGACGGTGTCGTCATCCCGACGGAACCCGGAGCCCGGAGCCTCGTCGGGGACGACGCGTGGCGACTGCTGTTCGAGGACCGGGGACTCCTGCTGACGTGGACGAAGGCGCCCCACTCCACAGGGGACGCCTGGGGTACGGCACTGCGGGGCACCAGCGCGCTGTCACAGCAACTGGGCGCCGTCCTCTCGCAGGCCGGCGGCGCCGTCGACGCCTCCTCGGGGTTGCTGTGCCGCCTCGAACTGCCCACCGGATCGACGCTGCGGGACCTCGTTCCCGCCGTCGGCGGTGGCTACCGGGGTCTGGTCCGGGACAGCCGGGGCATCAACGGGCATGCCAGGTTGCACGTGCACACCGGACGGGCGGCGGCCGGCGTCGGGTTCGCGCCGCTGCTGGGGCTCCTCGCCGTCCAGGTCGGCACCGAGATGCTGGCCCGCCACCAGCAGGAGCGGAAGCTCACCTACATCGCTGAGAGCGTCGCCGCCCTCCGGCAGGCTCGCGAGGACGACATGGAGGCCCGTCTCGGCAGTGTCGAGGCGGCTCTCGGTGAGGCCAGCGCCGCGATGCTCGACCGGGTCTCGATCCCGTCGTCCATCGGACTGGGCGCCGCGCGGACCAACCTGCGGGAGGTCAAGGAGCGCACGCTCATGTGGCTCGAGAGGTGGGAGGAGGCGGCCCGACAGTTGCCCGACACGGGAGGAGTCGACACCGGGAGGATGCAGGACATCCTCGCCGCAGGAGGCCCCCGTGACGACCACCGCCAGTTCCCGCACCGGATCGCGATGCTCTACCGGGCGCTGACCCTCGACAGTCGCGCTCTCGTCGTCACCGGCGCCGAGGCGGCCCTCGAGAACGGCGACCACTCGCTCCCGCACCTGCACGAGGAACTGGCGAGGGGGTTGCAGAGGAACGCAGCGATTCAGGACCGACTCAAGCAGCTCATGTGGGATCTGGCAGCCCCACCGATCACGTACACCTTTCCCTGGGAGGGGTCGGAGGCGATGGCCCTGGACCGGATGCTGTCCTCCATGGCCAACGGCATCAGCCGTCTCCCGGAGGCGCCGGCCCTCCTCACCGAGCGGAACCGGCAGGTTCTCGAGTTGGTGCGGCGGCCCGACGGCGAGGTCCGGGTGCTGGCGCCTCGGGCGGCATGACCGGACGGACCGGGAGGTCACACCCTCACCGGTGCGGCGACTTGACCTCGACGTAGCCGCCGGACAGCGTTGCGATCCGTCCGAGGAGCGCCCGGAGGTACTCGAGGTCGTGCGGACGCGGGTCGGTCCCGAAGTGCCGCCACCGGCGCTGCTCGAAGAACAGCGCCGCGCGGGCGGAAGCGAGGTCGTCCGGCAACCGCCGGTCCTGCTCCCAGGACGCGAGAGCGGCGTTCGCGAGATCGGCCGTCGGCCCGAAGCCCCCATGTCGGCGGTAACCGTTGTAGGTCAGGGCGAAGGTCCAGATGGTCCCCTCGTCGCTGGTGGTCGGCGGTACCGGAACCCGGCGGCGATCCGGTGTCGTGGCGGCGGCGACGGGTGCGCCCACCCGACTCAGTGCCTCGACGACGTCCCGCCAGCCACTGGTGGCGGAAGCCGGTAGACCGGCCACCTCGACGCCGAGTGCGGACAACCGCTCGGCGAGGTCACGCTCGAGGTCCGAGCCGAGCAGTTCGCGATAACGAGGATCGAGGAGGTGCCGGCTGCGGGGCGCCGCGAGCATGGCCACCCGGTCGAGGAAGACCTCGAGGTTGCGTGCAGCCGCCTTCTTATCCTGCGACCCGTCCGACAGGTCCACGTACTCGAACTCCGGCCGCCACAGCCGCTCACGGAGCGGGTCGGCCCCCAGGCTCAGCACCGTCCCGAAGGTACGTCCACCGCCCGGCCTCTCCGTGAGCTCGGCGACCTCGTGCACGAGGCGGATGACGTTGTCGTCGGTCATCGAGGCGCCGACGACGAGCAGGTGCTTGGTGAGGAGGGTGGTCTGCAGGACTCCCCCGAGTGGCCGCCGTCGGGCGTCGTAGCGGACGAAGGACCGCCGGTCGAGGACGATCGACTCGGGCGCCTCGACGTCGCCGTGCAACTTCAGGAGCCACGGTCGCCGTCCACCCCATCGCTCGAGGTCGACGGGCTCGCCGTCGGGCAGCACGACGAGCGGCTGCTCCCCTCCGATGGCCGACACAGCGCGCTCGAACAACCGGTCGAAGTTCGTCGTGACCACCTGGTCGACGTCGAGCGCGGCGAGCAGGACGTGGCCGAGCGCATAGCGATCCGTAGGCCGGATGATCTCGGAGACGTGCGCACCCAGCGGGTTGGGACGGCGCTCGTCGACCGGCTTGGCGGCCTCGGTCTCCTCCGCCGCTCGACGGAGGATCTCAGCGGCGTCCAGGGAGTTGAGCCCTCCCCAACCGGTGGCGTCGTCGATCCCCACACGCTGGCCCAAGTCCTTCAACAGGCCCGACCAGGACGGGAGCCCGGCCGCCATCCCGGTGCCGGCTCCCATGAAGAGTGCAAGACGACCGGCACGGGCGAGTGAGGCCACCCGTCGAGCGCGCTTCTCGAGGGTCGGCGCAAGTGGCCGGGCGTGCGCTTGTGCCCGCAGCGCCTGCAGCGCGGAGTAGTCGGAGGGATCGGCCGCGACGATGACCACGTCCAGGAACAGTTGGTCAGCTGCGGCCTGGGCCTCGCGGAAGAGGCCGTGGATCACCTCGCCGCGCCGTCCGTTGAAGCCTCCCCGGCCGACGCCCATGACCGGCATGGCCACCCGCCTCGGGGGTCCCCCCGCCGGCGTGTTGCCATCGGAGGCGACCGTGTGGAACGCCGTCCGGACCCCCTCGAGCAGCCACTCGACCGGCGTGGACGGCGTGGCCCCCACGGCCACCAGCCAGCGGCGTGGCTCGTCCTCCTCCCCCGTGATGGGCGGAACGGCGGCCACGCGTCGCTCGGGGGACAGCCGAGGAAGCGAGTACTGACGCGCCGCGCCGGTGTCCTCGTCCCAGCCGAAGACAGGCCAGAACGGACGACCGACACCGCCGCCGTAGTCGGTCGACAGGAGCACGTCGTCGTACTTCAGGTGCTCGAGGGTGCCGGGGACGACGAAGACGTGGCCGTTCACGAAGGGCATCTTGGCCGGACCGAGCGGACGATGCGTCATCCGGAGGTGCGAGGCGGAGCAGTCGGCGTGAGTCGACGACGGCCTCAGAGGTCGGGAGGCCACTCCGGTGACCGTTGCGGGAGCTCCGGCCTCGCGACGACCGCGACGTCGGAGGCACGGGACCCCGGCGGCATGGATACCCGGGCCGCGATCTCCTCGACCGTGACACCACGGTCGTAGGCCGCCAGGAGGTTCAGCCGTTCCCCGTCCTCCCTGACGGCCCAGCCGTCGGCAAGGTGGGCCACGGTCTCGTGGTTGCGCTGCAGCATCCAGATGCGGTTGGCGGGCACACCCGCCAGGTCCCAAGCCGGTGCCAGAGCGGGCGGCTCGGCGGACTCCTCTGCGGGGATGAGCGCACGGCAGTCCCAGACGTTCCGGAAGAAGTGCATCGAGAGAGCAGCGGCGATGACCCGGTAGGTCAGCGGCTCCGCGGTCGTCACCGGCCGCTTGGACGAGGCGCTCATGCCGTACCGCGCCAGGACCGCGGCCACCGCACGGTCGACGCCGTCCGGCGCGAGCGAGAGCTCCCGCACCAGGGAAAGGGGGACCGGCGGCTCGTCGTCTCTGCTCTGCGAGCCATGTGCGTGCACCGATCCTCCGCGGTTGATGTCGACGCGGAGCTGCGGCCCCCGGATGGACAGGCAGTCGTAGTGCCCGGCCATCGGCGCGGTCTCGTAGACGCGGTGGCCGGGGACGCGCCAGCACAGCTCTGCAGCGATGTGCCAGGAGAACGGCAACTGCAAGCGGTTCAGGTGCTCGGGCAGTTGGACGTCCACGTCATCCCCTCGACACGACCGGACCCACGAGTGCGGAGTAGAACTCAGGACCCCGACGCAGCCCGACGGTCCTCGTCGGTCCACTCGGCCGGCCGCCCCTCGGCGGCGCAGAACTGCTCCCACGAGAGCATGGAGCGCCCTTGGGCGGGCGGGCGGCTCCAGTAGGCGACCTGACCGTTGTAGCTCCATGCACCGGTCGCGGGTCCGTACACGTATGCCAGGTCCCCTGCCCGAGCGAGCCTGCCGAGAGCGACCCCGAAACGGACGGCGGAGGCCGTTGTCTGCGTCCAGCCGACGAGGACGTGACCGCGCTCCGCAACGTGCGCACGGAAGAGGTCGGGATACCTCTTCCGGAAGCGGTACTCGACGACACCGAACTCGAGCAGCGGGTCCTCGGGAGACACGCAGCTGAGTATCGGCTCGAGCAGTTCGTCGGTCACACCCTCCGCAGCCGACCACGAGCCCGTCATCGCGTCCAGCGGCCGCACCCACTCGCGCGGCTTGCCGTCCTCGTGCTTCCGCGCGCAGTAGTAGGCCACCTGCTGGTCGGGCAGCCGCTGGTAGCTGACGTCGTCCGCGGAGAAGCAAGCGGGACAGGTCATGAACACGGCGACTCCGAGTGTTGGTGGTACGGCGTGGCCCGACCCTGTCATGCGGTCGACCGACGCCGTGGTGCCCTCGCCGGATGGGCGAGTTTCCGGCCGCACCACGCGGCACGTCCGCCTCACGAAGGCGGCGAAGGAGCGGGGCAACCGTGGACGGGTTGCGCTCAGGGATCTCCGTCACGGCGCAGAGCGACAGCGACGCCACGGACCCGCCCGCGGGTAGATCGTCCGAACCAGGTGAGACGCTCTGGCCGTGTCCTCAGCATCACGGTTCGTCAGTCGTCGAGGTAACAGGCGTGCGCTCAGTCTGGTGCTGGCGATGGGATTGCTGAGCACTGTCGTCGGCGCCAACTGGCTCGTGTCCACGTTCGGCGTCATCCCCGCCGGCTTCGGCCTCATGGTGCCCGCCGGCACCTACGCGGCAGGCCTTGCTCTCGGGCTTCGCGACGGGCTGGACCGCCTCGGCGGATTCACATGGGTCCTGCCCACCATTGCCTTGGGCGTCGTCCTGTCCGCGCTGCTCGCCAGCCCCGGCATCGCGGTTGCGTCAGCCGCGGCGTTTGCACTCGGGGAGTTGACCGACCTGTTCGTTTGGCGTCGCCTGCGACGGTCTGGCTGGCGTCGAGCGCTCGTTGCCTCGAACACGGTCGGAGCAGTCGTCGACACGTGCGTCTTCCTCCCCCTGGCTGGCATACCGCTGACCATGACCAACGTCGGGGGCCAGATCCTGGTCAAGGCCGTCTACGTGACGGCGAGCATCCTGGTCGTCGTGGAGATCGCCCGGCGCGCCGTTGCGGCTGCCGGACACATCCCGGCGGCGGGTGGTGAACGACGGAGCGAGCGGTTTGCCCCCAGCGGCTCCGCTCAGACCGAGGGCGCTCCCCGGTAGACCACTCCGGAGTTCGCCGTCTCACTCACACTGACGCTGTAGAGGTCGGGCAGGACATCGATCAGACGCTCCCAGAGCCACTGAGCGAGCAACTCACTCGTCGGGTTGTCGAGCCCGGGGACATCGTTGAGCACCTTGTGGTCGAGTTCCGCCTCGAGGGGACGGAACGCCTCCTTGATGTCCCCGAAGTCGCGGACCCAGCCCGCGACAGGGTCCACCTCTCCGCGGAGACGGATCTCGACCGTGTAGGTGTGCCCGTGCATGTTGCCGCACTTGTGGCCGGCCGGGACCTTAGGAAGGTAGTGCGCGGCATCGAAGGAGAACGTGCGCCACAACTCGGTCATGGGATCCTCAGGTACTTGTGAGTTTGCAGGCTCAGGGACCACTGGGGGTTGCTCAGGCAGTAGGCGACCGCTTGGGCTGTGTTCTCCTCGACGCGCTGGTCATCGAGCGGCTGCAGACGGAACGAGCGGAAGTCGAGCAACTCGAAGGTCTCGGGTAGCGCCTCGGGTTGAGGGAAGACCAGTTTTAGTTCGTCCCCGCTCGTGACAACCAACTCAGCGCCTGCCTTGGGGCTGACACAGATCCAGTCGAGCCCCCGAGGAGGGCGCTGCGTTCCGTTGGTCTCCACAGCGATCTCGAAGCCGCGGTCGTGCAGTGCGTCGACGGCAGTCTCGTCGAGCTGCAGCAGCGGTTCGCCACCGGTGCAGACGACGAAGGGGCGTCCGCCACCGGGCCACCGTCGGGCGACTGCCTCCGCCAGTGCGTCCGCGCCGACGTACTTACCTCCGCCTTCGCCATCGACTCCGACGAAGTCGGTATCGCAGAACTGACACACGGCCCGGTGCCTGTCCCGTTCCAAGCCGGTCCACAGGTTGCAACGGGAGAAGCGGCAGAAGACGGCGGGACGTCCAGCGTGCGCGCCCTCTCCCTGCAGCGTGTAGAAGATCTCCTTGATGAAGTACGTCTTCATCGGGGCCAGTAGGGCGTGGGATCCACCAGGCCGGCTTCGGCGAAGCCGCGCAGGCGCAGGGTGCAGGAGTCGCACTCACCGCAGGACCCGCGCTCGTCGGCTCGGTAGCAGCTGACCGTCATGGAGTAGTCGACACCCAGCCGAGTGCCCTCCCGGACGATGTCCGCCTTGGTCATGGTCATCAGGGGTGCGTGCACGGAGATGTGCTGGCGCCCCTCGACCGCAGCAGCAGTGGCCAGGTTGGCCAGGCGCTCGAAAGCCTCGATGAACTCGGGCCGGCAGTCCGGGTAGCCGCTGTAGTCGAGGGCGTTGACCCCGATGAAGATGTGCTCGGCGCCCAGCACCTCGGCGTAACCCAGGGCGCAGGCGAGGAACACCGTGTTGCGGGCGGGAACGTACGTCGACGGGATGCCCTCGCCGATGTCGTCGTGCGTCCGGCCGACCGGGACCTCCATCGCGTCGTCGGTCAAGGAGCTTCCACCGAACTCGCTCAGCCCGACGTGGAGCACCTCGTGCCGCTTCACGCCCATCGCTGCAGCGACAGCGGAGGCCGATCGCAACTCCACCTCGTGCTTCTGCCCATAGTCGAAGCTCAACGCGCATGGCTCGAAGCCTCGATCCCTGGCGATCGCCAGGACCGTCGTCGAGTCGAGTCCTCCGCTGAGCAGGACCACCGCCGGCTTGCTCATGCCCACCTCCTTGGTCGCAGCGACCCTAGGTGGACAGCATGCAGCCCACTGCAGTTGACACGCCAGAAGGGGTGCTGGATGCGCTCCACAACTGCAGCTGGGCTTAGATTGCTCACGTGCGGCAACTGTGCGAGACGCGAGCCAAGGGACGCCTCGCGATCATCGTCTCCTGTACGGCCACGAAGCGAGTGGCTGCCGCGGATGACGCCATGATCCGCCACCTGGACGGCGGTCCGGACAGGGTGCACCAGTGGGTCGAGCGACTGGACGGTCAGCCAGAGACCCACCGCGTCCCCCTGCGAAGCCTGTACGGCGGCCCGATGTGGCAGTCCGCACTCGACCTCGAGTCGCGGGCTCGACATCTCGGCTACGCAGTCGATCTGTGGGTCGCGTCAGCCGGCCTGGGCCTGGCTCCGGTGGACAGCAGCGCTCCGGCCTATGAGGCCAGCTTCTCGGCCGGCCCGGATCAGGTCGCGGAGGATCGCCATGGTCGTCGTTCCTGGTGGCTCGGTCTACGGACGAGGACCTTCCTCGGTCGCACTGCGGCCGACCTGCGTCTCGTGCGCGAGGAAGCAGACCAGGTCCTGCTCGCCCTGTCGCCCAGTTACCTCCAGCCGCTCGGTGAGGAACTCCACTCCATCGCCGACGACGAGGGCGTGGCAGTCGTCTCGAGCCATCGGCCGACGCGGCAGTCCCCCGTCTCCAGTTACGGACTCCGGCAGAGGCTGGGCGGGACGCAGGTCACCTTGAACGCCCGTGCCGCTGCCAAGTACCTCGAGTTGGCGGGTGGGACCCCCATCGGGAGTTCGACCGCGCACCAGCGCTGGGAGGAGTGGGCGGCCGGCAACCGACTGTCGGAGGCGGCACCTCGTCCGCCGTTGACCGACGACGAGGTGCGCACCTTCATCCGCGAGGGCCTGCAGGTCCGCCCGACGGCTCGGACCCCCTTGTTGGTCGAACTGCGCCGGTCGGGATCGGCGTGCGAGCAGGCTCGCTTCGCACGGCTGTATCGAGAAGTCCAGGAGGAACAGTGACGGTCCCGGAAAACGTCCTCCAGCGACGCGCACTCTCCGTGCTGCAGCCGTCGGGGACGCCCGTCTTCCTCTTCACCGTCACGGCGGCGGAATTGCTCGAGGTCGCGGACATCAGTCGCATCTCACGCGACGAAGAAGGCCAGCTCATCGGCTACCAGCGCCCCGAGGTCCGCCGGCACGTCAACCAGATCGTCGAGTACCTCGACGGGGACTCCGTGCTCTTCCCCCACGCAGTCATCGTCGCGTTGCCGTCGACGGTCAAGTTCCGCCAGAGCCGGGGCCCCGGGACACATGACGGACTGGCCGCGGCGGGGACTCTCGAGATCCCGCTGCCCAAGCCCGGCGAGCCCCGGCCCGGCTGGCTCGTGGACGGCCAGCAGCGCGCGCTTGCGCTGGCACGGACGAAGCGACAGGACCTCCCCGTTCCGGTCACCGCCTTCATCGCCGACGACATCGAGGTCCAGCGGGATCAGTTCCTCCGCGTGAACAACGTGCAGCCACTCCCCCGCGGACTCGTGACTGAACTGCTGCCCGAGGTCTGGACCTCCCTCTCGCCCAAGATGAGCGCGAAGCGCATACCCAGCGCCCTGGTCGATCTACTGAACAGGCAGCCGGCCTCCCCGTTCCACGGGCTGATCAAGCGGGCCTCGACGCCGGACACCGAGAAGACCCAGGCCGTCGTCACCGACACCGTCCTGGTCAGCGCGATCGAGGAGAGCCTGAACTCCTCCGCCGGCGCCCTGTACCCGTACCGCAACATGGCGACGGCCGAGACCGACATCGACGGGATCTACCGCCTGCTCCTGTGCTATTGGCGGGCGGTCCGCGCGACCTTCCCCGACGCCTGGGGCCTTCCCCCCACGCAGTCCAGGCTCATGCACGGCACCGGCCTGCGGGCCATGGCGCGACTGATGGACCGGGTCATGCTGACCATCGACCCCACCCACAAGGACGCCGAGGATGCGGTCCGCCGGGAGCTCAAGAAGGTCGCTCCGTACTGTCGGTGGACCGCGGGAGAGTGGGACGACCTCGGCGTCGCCTGGGACGCCCTCCAGAACATCCAGAGAGACATCCGCATGCTGAGCAACTACCTCGTCCGCCTGTACATCCAGGAGTCCCAGAAGGCACGGGCGTGAGGTTCTTCTTTCCTGACAGCCAGGACCAGATCAGTCCGTCCTTCGACTTTCGCACGGAGGAGTACTCGCCGTTCCGGGTCCGGCAACGGGACGACCGCTATGCGCACGAGGTGCTCGACCCTCTGCCGTACGACGGCCTCCTCGTCAGCAAGGCGATCGTCGATGGCAGCACACGAGGGGCCGGCAAGTACTCCGAAGCCCAACGCTCGCGCCTGTATCGATATGGCGCCCGCAAGTTCTTCCGCCTGCCGGATGCCGTGAGCCTGCTCGGCGACTGCGGTTCATTCAACTACGTCAACGAGACGGTCCCGCCGTACAGCGTGTCGCAGGTCGCCGACTACTACGAGTCAGTGGGTTTCGACGCGGGAGTGTCCGTGGACCACGTCGTCCTCGCCTACGACCGCAAGGTCGGCCTGGACAACGCCCCGGAGGAGTGGGTGCGCAGACGCGACATCTCCTTGGACTACGCCGAGCGCTTTCTCGGGGAGTGCATCGATCGCGGCACCCCATTCGAGCCCCTCGGCGCCGCGCAGGGCTGGGATCCCACCAGCTATGCAGACAGCGTCAAGCAGTTACAGGACATGGGCTACAAGCGGATCGCTCTCGGCGGGATGGTGCCTCTCAAGACGCCGGACATCCTGTCGTCGCTGGCTGCAGTCAATGAGATCCGCATGCCAGACGTTGAGTTGCACCTCCTGGGGATCAGCCGACTGGACGCGATGACACGCTTCGCCGAGTACGGAGTCACCAGCTTCGACAGCACTGCGCCATTCCGGCAGGCCTTCATGGACGACCGCGACAACTACCAGGTCCCGGGCGGTGATCACTACGTCGCGATCCGCGTACCTCAGGTCGACGCCAACCCGACGGTCAAGCGACGCGTCCTGGCCGGCGAGTTGGACCAGCGCACACTCGTACGGGCGGAGCGCCAGTGCCTCAAGGTGCTTCGCGCCGTCGGCGAGGACCCCCAGCACACCGACGAGGCCCTCGCAGCGCTGGACGAGTACGAACGCCTGCTCGGCGTGAAGCGCAGCTACCTCCAGGAGTACCGACGCACTCTCGCCGAACGCCCCTGGGAGAAGTGCCCGTGCAGTCTCTGCCGCGAGCACGGCATACAGATCGCCATCTTCCGCGGAACAGAACGCAACAAAAGTCGCGGGTTCCACAACCTGGCCGTCCTCTGCTCACAGGTGCACGAGTTGCCACAGAAGACGAAGGAGGCCGTGTGATGGCCGATCGTTACGACCTCCGACTCCCCTGCATCAGGCTGATGCAGGGGGAACGCGCCCTGTACTCGTTCGCCGTCGACGGCAAGCGACTCGGAGACTTCGCCGCGGTGGCTCGCGTCGGACGCGACGAGGACGCGGGACTTCAGGGCTACCAACGCCCCGAGGTCCTCAAGCACATCCGGGGCATCCAGAGGTACCTGGAGAAGCCCGGCGCCCTGCTGCCGAACGCGATCGTCGTCGCATTCGACGACAGCGTGCGCTTCGAGGCGATCGACGCGGACTCCTCCGATGTCACCTACGCGGCTATGGGGACCCTCGTCATCCCGGTGGACGAATCGCAGGACGACGGACACAAGCCCGGCTGGATCGTCGACGGTCAACAGCGGACCGCTGCGATCCGGGAGTCGGAACTTGACGAGTTCCCGGTGTGCGTCGTCTCCTTCGTCGCCAACGAGGAAGAACAGCGCGCGCAGTTCATCCTGGTCAACAACACCCGCCCACTGCCCAAGGGGTTGATCCACGAACTCCTGCCGGCAACACAGGATGAACTGCCCCTGCCCTTGATGCGTCGTCGACTGGCCGCCGAGGTCGTCTACCGACTCAACGTGGACCCGGATTCACCGTTCCACGAGATGATCGCCACGCCGACGCAGCCCAAGGGGATCATCAAGGACAACGCTGTCCTGCGGATGGTGGAGAACAGCGTCTACAACGGCGCTCTCTACGCCTATCGCTATGCGGACACCGGCGAAGGCAATGTCGGGGCGATGGTCAGTCACCTCAAGACCTTCTGGAAGACTGTGGAGGTCACGTTCCCCGACGCGTGGAGGCTGCCACCCCGCAGTTCGAGGCTCACTCATGGGGCCGGCATCGCCGCTCTCGGCTACGTCATGGACCACCTCACCGACGGGGTCCCACTGGCTGAGGTGGGCCAGGCGAGCAGCAAGATCGGCAAGTTGACCGATGTCGCCTGGACGACCGGCGAGTGGCAGTTCGCGACGGGTCCTCGCCGATGGAATCAGATCCAGAACACGCCCAACGACATCCGCTTGTTGACCGACCACCTCAGGGCGCAACTCTCAGCCTGACCCAGAGTCGGATCACCCGTCACGGATGCCCCGGAGGTCGACCACCGCGACGGATGAGACAGCAGTGACTCGGCGGAGCGAGTTCTGACCGGGCAGGTACCCCTCAGAGGATCGGGCCGGTTACGTTCTGGAAGTACCAGTTGCGGAACGTGGAGGCGACGATGCCTACGGGGCTACGCGTCGATGTCGGCATGCTCGTCGTACATCCAGCCATCCCCGGAGTCGCCCGTGTGTCGGCGACTCGGGGCTCTGAAGTTCAACTTGAGTTATTCGACTCCGCGGCCCGGCCGGTAGCCGCTCAGCAGTGGGTCGATCGGGCAGACATCCGCCGCTGTCAGGTCGGCGTCCAGACCCGGGTCTTCTGGCAGGACTCGACCTCCGGACGATGGACTGCAGGCCGCGTCGTCGGTGGCGGCCCGGAGGAGTACTTCGTCCGGCGCCCAAATGCCGATCTGGACCTCCGGATCCCGGAGAGCGAGATCCGGGTCAGGTGGAATCGTCCACTCGAGGACCCACTCGCGGTGCTCCTCTCAGGAGGCCAGGAGTCGCCCTACTTCCGAGACAGCCGACTGCCGGCCCTCGAGGAGTTGACGGCGCAGCGTGCTGCGTGTGCGTCGGTCCCGGCCCTCCCGTCATCACGGGTCCAGATCCACGGTCACCAGATCAGCGCGGCCCTGAAGGTGCTGTCGGACCCGGTGCAGCGGTACCTCCTGGCAGACGAGGTCGGACTCGGCAAGACGATCGAAGCCGGCTTTGTCATCCGTCAACGGTTCCTCGAGGATCCGAGGGCGAAAGTGGTCGTCGTCGCGCCGGAGCCACTGCGCCGTCAGTGGCTGGAGGAACTGCTTGAGCGGTTCTTCGTGGACGACTTCCCTCACGCGGAGTTGGTGGTCAGTTCACACGACTCGCCCGAGAAGTGGTCGCAGTACCACGACTTCGATCTAGCGGTGGTGGACGAGGCGCATCTGTTGGCCGGCATGGGGGAGCCGACGGCCAGTCCTTATGTCGAATTGCGCCGACTGTGTCACGCGGTACCTCGACTACTCCTGCTGTCCGCGACGCCGGTCCTGCAGAAGGAGACGACCCACCTCGGGCTTCTCCACCTGCTCGATCCGCAGGTCTACTCCTGGGAGCACTTCGACTCGTTCCGCCAGCGGTTGTCCGTCCGTCGCGAACTCGCGACGGCGGTCTACTCGCTCGATCCCCTCTTCAGCTATCTGCTGGCCGACGCGATCGACCAGGTGCGGAACCTGCTGCCCGAGGATTCACGGTTCGACACCCTCGCCGAGGACGTGGTCGCGCGACTCGATGACGACGGGGACCTCCGGCCGGACGCGACCGCCGATGACCTGGCGACTGCCGTAGCGGCCCTCCGTGGCCACGTGGCCGAGACGTATCGGCTCCACCGGCGGGTGTTGCGCAACCGTCGGGTGTCGGTCCTGAACGCCCGGTTGGACGATGCAGGAGTCATGGCGCCCTTCGAGGTGACGGGGCGTCGCAGTCCTCAACTCGTCGTCCTCCGCGCCCATGAGCACCAACGTGGCCGGGAAGTCCTGGAGGACTGGCAGGTCAGGACGCGGGACCACCTCCTCGACACGGCAGGCGATCTCGCGCCCTACGCAGAGGTCCTCAGCGTGCTCACGTCAAGGGTCGGGGGCCCCCTCGACGACCTCCGGGACGCGATGTCGTTCCGGGTGCGCCACGACCAGGCTGCCGGCAAGCGCGCCGACCTCAGTGCTCAGGAGAGGCGATTCCTGCGGGAGGCGCCACGGCTGCCGTTCGAAGCCGACATCCTGCGCGACCTCGACGCCAGGCGGCCCTCCGACGGTATGACGGAACTGGTCGAGCGGCTGCGACCCGCCCTGGCCGCACGTCGGGCGGTCGTCTTCGCCGGCCGGGGACAGCTCGCTTCCTCCCTCCACTCAACCCTCATGCAGCAGGGGGCGACCCGGGTGAGGGAACACACCCGCCAGGCCGGCGCCGCTGCTGCGGAAGATGCAGTCAGAGAGTGGCGTGAGCAGGGTGGCCTGCTGATCTGCGACGCGAGCGCTGAGGACGGCCGCAACCTGCAACTCGCGGACCTCGTTCTCCACCTCCGCCTACCGGGCAACCCCAACGAGCTCGAGCAACGGATAGGTCGCGTGGACCGCTACGGATCCACCCGATCCGCTCAGCAGGTCGTCTTCGGCGATGCGTCCGACACCGGCCTGACCGCCGCCTGGCGTGAGGTGCTCCTCAACGGCCACCAGGTCTTCACCCGGTCCATCTCGGCGCTCCAGGACGCTGTGGATCGTGAGCTGCAGGGCCTGTGGCTGGCCGCCCTGGAAGACGGAGCCACCGGACTCGCAGCCACGGCTCCCGCCGTCGCGAAATCGCTCGAGGACGAGACGAAGGTCCTCGCACAGTTGGACGTCCTGGAGACGAGCTACGAATCCGCCAGTCCCGCCCGCGACATCGCGCACGGCCTGGCGGAGTGGGAACTCAGTCGAGCAGACGATTCCCCGCTCCTGCGCCTCCTCGAAGGGGACGAGGGCTTCCGTTTCCAGCTACGTCGCCGCCAGCGTGGGGAGGTCACCATCTCGAGCGGATCCCGTCCGCCGCTCCTCGGTCCCCAACTGCTGGCCGAGCTGCGAACCGTGCCGGAGAAGAGTCGAACCGGCTGGACGGATCGCTGGGACGCCCTGAGGAACGGGGGTCGCCTCTTCAGGATCGGGAACCCGCTGATCGATGCTGTTGGCCGAATCCTGCAATTGGACGACCGGGGTCGTGCCTCCGCGCACTGGCGCGTGGACCCGTCGTGGAGGTTGGAGCCGCTCCCCTACTTCGCGTTCGACTACCTCGTGGAGGTCGATCTAACGCCGGCGATCGAGGTGGCTCGACGCGAGGGCGCCGGAGACCTGCTCGCGCTTCGCCGGCGAGCCGACCGCTTCTTCGAGCCATTCCACCGGCGTCTCTGGATCCCCAGCAACGAGGCCGTGGCCGTGGACGACGAGAAGTTGCTCGCCTGGCTCGACGCCCCATACCGGAACAACGCCAGCGACGTGAACCTGAACGCACAACGCATCGCCAGCCTCCATCGGCTCTTCGGCGGGGTCGACGGATTCGAGGAGGCTGCCCATGACGCGGAGTCGAGCGCCCGGACAGAGCTCGCGCGCATGACCGATCTCCCTGCTCGCAGGGGCTTCGCCCAGGCTGCGGTGAGGGAGGAACTGGCCGTCCTGTCCGCCCAGGCGGAGGCCCGCCGAGCCGCGGCAGCCATCCTGACGGACGACCACAGTGCGGCGTTCGATCGGGCCCTCACCCAAGCTCTGCTGCAGGGCATCGGCGCCCCCAAGGTGAGCCTTGTTGCCGTGACCTGCCTGGTGCGGAGCGGACAGCGGTGGCCGGGAGCATGACGCGCAGCGACGTCCAACTGCTGCAACACGCCATCGACCGGTTCCCTGAGGCAACTCACCGGGCGCTCGTGGGCTCTGATGCGGCCAGGCGTGCCCTCGATGCCATGTCGGACATCGGTGGGCCCCACGCCGGGCGGTCGGACCTCGCCGCGCTTCTGCGACAGGTCCTCCTCGAGGACGAGGCGCGTTACGGGGGCCGGCCGTCCCTCACCGTCCCGGGAAGCGCCCCGTGGCCGGACGAGGACACGTGGACGAGCGTCGGATGCTCCGTGAGCATCGCGCAGAACCGCTTCACCGTCCGCGCGGAAGCCTGGCTCCCCGAACTGGGTCCCAGCGACCGCCCGGACCTCGCCGCGGAACAGTTGCGCGAGGTCTATCGAGGCCAGCAGTCGCCGTACGCGCGGAAGTTGGACGCGGTCGACGCGGATCCCTTCTGGCGGCACGCACTCGGCTACGAGCACTACTTCAGCGTGGCTCAGCGCCAAGCCGCCCGGGCAGTCGCACTGAGTCCCGCCGGCTCGACGATCGTGGTAAGCCTTCCCACGGGGCGCGGCAAGACCGCTGTCGTATGGGCACCTGCCCTCCTGCGCGACAGTGGAGTCACCGTGGTCGTCGTGCCGACCGTGGTGCTGGCCCTCGACATGGAGCGCCGAACTCGGGAGATCGCCGCCAGCACGCAGCAGGTCCTCAGTCCCGTCGACCGTTACGCGTACGTCGGGAGCCTCTCCGACGACACCAAGCAGGCCCTGCGTCAGGCGGTCCGCTCCGGCCAGCAACGCATCCTGTACACCTCGCCCGAGGCACTTGTCACCGGGCTCAGCGAGTCCTTGCTCGAATGCGCCCGTTCTGGATTCCTCCGGCAGTTCGTCGTCGACGAGGCTCACCTGATCGACCAGTGGGGACAGGACTTCCGGCCCGAGTTCCTCACGATGGCCGGACTCCGGGACCAGACCGTCGAACTCTCGCCTCCGGACAACCGGCCGATCACAGTGCTCATGAGCGCGACCATCACCAATCGGCACCTCGAACTCTTCCGCCAGACCTTCCACTCACCCACGGGCACCTATCTGGTCTGGGGTTCGTCGCTGAGGTCAGAGCCGGCCTACTTCTCCCACCGTTACACGTCACTGGAGGAACGCACGGCGGCCGCCGTGGAGGTCGCCCTGCGTCTGCCCCGACCGTTGGTCGTGTACGCGGCCAAGGTGAAGGACGCCAAGGACTTCGCGCAGAGGCTGCGGGACGCCGGCCTGCGGCGGGTCGCCGCGATCACCGGAGACTCCTCGGAAGAGGACCGCCGGACCGTCGTCCAACGGTGGAGGGGCAGCAGCACGGAAGGGTCGACCGTCCCGACCGAGATCGACGTCGTGGTGGGGACATCCGCATTCGGACTGGGCGTGGACGTCAGCAACGTGCGCAGCGTCCTGCACGTGTGTGTTCCCGAGACGATCGACCGCTTCTACCAGGAAGTCGGTCGCGCCGGCCGAGACGGTCTGCCCACCGTCTCGGTCCTTCTCACCGCGCCCTCGGATGACGACGTGGCGCGCAGTCTGAACAGCGTCGTTCACATCGGGGTGGACAAGGGTTGGAGTCGCTGGAACGCCCTGCGTGCCCGCGCGCAGCGGCAACCAGACGGCCTCTATCGTGTCGACATCACGTCTCTGCCGCACCACCTGACGGAGGGCTACGGCCGCAGCGCCCAGTGGAACGTCCGCACGCTGACCTTGATGGCACAGGCAGGGCTGATCAAGCTACTGGCACCTCGGGAACCTGCTCGTCTGCCGGACGAGGACCTCGAGTCGTGGCAGGCCAGACGACGCACCTTCCATGACGAGGTGAGGAACTTCGTCGACATCGAACTCATCGATGGTTCCGCACTGGACGAAGAAGGCTGGGCGCGCCGCGTCACGCAGGTCCGTGACGTCGTGGCGAACGCTCAACGGTCAGCGCTGGAAGCCATGTACCAGGTCGCCTCGGCCAGACATTGCATGGGAAACATCCTCGCGCTCCACTACCGCGCGCACGACGGCGGCGCCACCCTGCGCACGCTCCCCTTCTGCCGAGGCTGCCCCGCCTGTCGTGTCGCGAAGTTCGCCGATCCGGAGGATCGGCGTGTTCCGCGGCCACTGGAACCGGTGCCGCCCGTGCCGGACTACTTCCACGCCGAGAACGGTTTGTGGGATCCACTTCTGGTTCTGCGACCAGATCAACCGCTCTTGTTCCTCTGGGTCGAGGACGACCGAGAGTACGCGGACCTGGCTCCCGAACTGCTAGCAAGGCTCGCATCACGCGGGATTCCCGTCGCCTTCGGGGCACCCACCCACGTCCTCACCGAAGCACAGCGTCGTTCACCGCACTCTGTCCTGATCGCCGACGACGGAGATCTGCTCGAGGCGCACCAGCAGCCGGTGGTGGCCTTCGTCCCGCCGACGGTCTCTCACGTACCCGATGCGGTACTCGCACGCCTCAAGTCCCGCATGCCCACCTACGTGGTGGGATCCGCCTCGCTGACCACACCAGGGCGGGACCAGTGGATGTGGCGGGACGGAGCTGACGCGTCCATGAACATCCGTACGGCATTGGAGAGCCTCTAGTGGCCTTGCTGAACCTCAGCCCGACCTACGCCCTTCCGACGACCATGTGGGCATTAACTCGGGCGATCACGGCCAACGGTCGGTGCACCGAGGAAGAATTGCTCAGGCAAGTCAGCCCCGTGTCCCTCCAACGAGCGGCCAAAGACCAGGTGCCGACCGACGAGTCGGCTGCAACCACCCCACATTGCCTGGTAGCCCTGCGCGCCCTGCGCGACTTAGGCATGGTCAGGGACGCCGAGGGTCGCCTCGCGTGGATTGGCGCCACGCCTAATCGGTATTCAGAGTTCAGCCAACAGTTGCGCAACGCCATCTTCGCCTCCGAGAACTTTACCGACGTGGCAGACAGAAGGAACGCCAAAGGTTCCAGAGACTTACTACGCGGACTTACTTGGTTCCTCACCAAGGATCCCACGGGACGCCCCTGGACATGGCGCGAGGTCTTTCAGGATCCCAACGCCGGAACCGACGACAACACACGCGTCTTCGTGAACGAGATCCGATGGAACGGTTTCCGCTACTGGGTCGAGGCCCTGGGCCTGGGAGAGTCGGAGGCAGTCTTCAGCGACCGCCCCGGTGCTCTCACCCCCGCCCCTACTCGAGCCGTGAGAGACACAATCCTGGGAATCTACAGGAAGGGCAACGAGGTCCCGGTGAATCAACTTTTGGACGATCTGCGCGAGCGGTTGCCCGTACTGCCGGGCGGCGCTATAGCTCAAGCGCTTAACTGGTCAACCTCGGATGACTTTCTTGACCCGGCCACCTCTTATGCACTTGAGGCAGGAGCGCTCAGGGGTTGGCTCCGATTGGAGACGCGAGCCGATGCCGATAGGTCCGTCCTGCTGGCAGACCTGAGTCGGACGGGAAGGCATCGGTCAGTCACGCACGTGATCGTTAAGGACCTGATCGATGTCTGACTTCGCCGGTTTCGTTTGTTGGGACAAGAGCACCGTCACAGCGACCATCGCAACCGAGGCGGTCAGTCCAAGTAGAAGCGTCTTCCTGGCCACTCATGCGCCACTGGACATCCACCGGACGCCCGTGACTGGGGGACGCTCGGGCGTCCCTCGGGTGGTGAGCGAACAGGATGTACTGCGCGACTTCCTAACCCGACCGACGAACAACGGCGTCCTCATCATGCCAGTGCTCGGCGATTCGGGCGCCGGTAAGTCTCACTTGGTTCGCTGGGTTGCCGCGCGGACGGGATCAACCAGCGATCGGCAGGTAATCTACCTACCGAAGGACAACACCAGTCTGGCCGGCGTAATCAACCTCCTCCTGGCCGACAACCATGGTTCACCCTTCGATGAAATTCGGGCGGACATGGCCCGAATCGGTCGGGAGATTTCGCAGACGGCACTCGAGCGCAGCCTGTTGGATCAGTTGGCTGCAGCTCTACTCGAGGCAACTCCCGGTCCGCCGCAGGAGCGGGCCCTGCTTGGAAAACAGGGACTGTACGTCCTTCTCCACGACCCGTTCTTCCGGGAGAAGCTGCTTCGTCCGGGATCCCTGATCCCCAGAAGGGCGGCTCATGCGATAAATGGCCGCGACACCGAGGACGGAGATGTCCCACTGCAATTTACGGTCGAGGACCTCCCCCTTGACTTGACCGACATCGACGAGGCGGCACTGGTGTCGCGACGCCTGTATGGACGCCTAGCCTCCGACCCTCAGTTGCAGGTCGTTGCTGCGGACCTACTGCAGAAGCATCTGGACGTCGCAGTGATGCAGGCCACGAGTCTAGGGGTAGGACGTGTTTACGACGCCTTCCTTGAAATTCGTCGTGCACTGGCCGGCAAGAAGGAGATTGTGCTTCTGGTCGAGGACTTCGCCCTCGTGCAAGGCGTGCAAAGGGATTTGCTTGACGCCATCACTGAGACAGGGGAACGAGCGGGAACACAAGTACTCGCTCCTGTCCGCACATTGATGGCCGTAACGACCGGCTACTTCGGCGCCTTGCCGGACACCGTGCGGACCCGAGTCGACTCCTGCAGTCCATACCGCTACGAACTGCGCGTGACCCTGAGCGACGATGGCGCTAGGAACACTCGTGCCGAAAGTCGAGTCGTCGACATGATCGGCAGGTACCTGAACGCGGCCCGCATCGGACGAGAACGCCTCGACATGCTGGGCGTGGAGGACGAGGCCAGCACCCCAAACGCATGCGCGACGTGTCTAGTTCAGGAACCTTGCCACTCAGGGTTTGGCACCTCGTCGGCAGGCCACGGCCTCTACCCTTACAATGAGTCTGCATTGCTGCGCGCGGTGCGCGCCTCCGCCTCACCGGAAAGGCCCGACGTCTTCAACCCTCGGGGCGCCCTCGCCCGTGTGGTCCGCACTGTTCTTCAGGATCACGAGGACGATGTAAGGTCTGGCCGTTTCCCGAACGAGCACTTCGCAAGCAAGTTCCCGCCATCCCGCATGGAGACCGTCCTGCCTGACGCCGTTCGAGCGCGGATTAATGAACTCGATCCTGGCGCCGGCGGCCGGCGCCAGGCCCTCCTTCAATATTGGGGCGACGGCCCGTCAGAACTCATCAATCTGGCCCCTCAGATTCACGACGCTTTCCGTATTCCCCAGTTGCCGACTGACGTCATCGATGCGCCCACGGCGCTGCCGTCACGGACCCAAGAGCCCGAACCGGCAGGAAAGCTGTCGGACCGCGAACTACTGCCCGCATCGGTCCAACGTCGTTTGGACCAGATTGAGCACTGGTCCTTGAGAGGGGAGAGTTTCCCTGAGGACTTAGCTCGCGAGATCAGACAGATAATTCGGACGGCGGTGCTGTCACGCGCGTCCTGGACTGATCCGGTCATGAAAGAACCGTCCACGGCGATCCTCGACAAGGCCTGGCCGCGCAGCGCTCGAACGGTGTCCATCGAGGGGGCAGCCGAGGCGATCGCCAGGAACGTGCAGCCGCCGATCCGGTTCGACAGGACGCCGGAGAATGCCGTGTTCTTCGCCGATCTGGTCAGGCTCAGGGCCGGCATCGTCGAGGGCACACTGCAAACGCGGCTGCGACTGGACCGCCTGGCCGAGCTGCACGCGCCCACCGCCCGCCGAGCCGTGGTCTCGGTGCTGCAGAGCGGCGACGCAGAACTCGTCTCAGCGCTTCGGGTCTCGATCGTGGGGGCATCGCTCGCCGGCGTCGTCGTGCCCGGAGCAAGCGACCAAGCCTTGCTCAATGCAGCATTGGTGGACCTGACCGGCTTCGTACGCACTGACGACGCGACGCGATCCCCCCTGTGGAAGCGAGCCTTGGAGCGCCATCTGTCGGTGCGCAGCGCTCTGGTGCGTGCCCTGCGCGAGGCCACTGGCGTGTCGCAGGGTGTCTCGGGGGAGGTGCACGCCGTGGACGCCCGTCGACTCCTTCCTCTGGTTCGAGAGGCGTCAACGAAGTGGCGGGTATCCACCGACGACGAGATGCCGGAGTGGGCGAGGCCGGGCTACACGCCCCTGTTGACAGTCGACGACGCGGTCACGGAGGAACTGAGGAGACTGACCGAACTCGTGGCGGCCATTCGACTCCGACTGCCCATCGGCACCAGCCTCTCCCAAACCTTCAAAGCCGTGAGCGCGGCCATCGACGCTGGGGAAAGGCATGGGTTCGTCAGGCACACGGACCTGCGCCTTCTCCGCGCCCGCAACGGGGCTGCGGAGGATCTCTCCACTCGAGCCCTCGAGGTTCTCGAGTCCGACCTCTCTTCACTGGATACCTCGTCGTCGTTCGAGACGCGCCTGAGGGTGGCTGCTGCGGATCGCGGCAATTCCTTGACGCGACTCCTGGACTATCTGGAAGAGAACGAGGCATGGCTGGACGCCGGCTTGGCGATGCCGACCGGTGACGAGTCGTCGGAGGCGTCCGAACTCCTGCGCCGACTCGGCGCCGTCGTGAGCGATTGGAGCCTTCTGGTGTCAGCACGGGAGAGTGGCTCGTGAGCGTGCTCGAGAAGGCTCAGACCCTCGCAGCAGTCGCCCGGACATACGCGGAGGGCGCGGACAAGCAGGCTCAGCGACAACAGATCGGCGTCATGCTGACGCAACTGGAGAGGGAGGTCGCCCTGCTCCGCACAGCGGTGGATCTCCACAGTACGGCCCGCACACTCGGACTACCCGTCGAAGACGTGGGTCCTGTCGTCGCGGACGGCTTAGACGCGCTCAAGACGAGGGCCGAGCAGGGCCTACCCACCCAGCAGGCCCTCAGAAGTGCGAGGGACAAGGCTCGCCGAGGTCGAGAAGCCGTCGAATCGGCCGTTGCCACGGCCTGGGAGCCGTGGACCCAGGAGCAACTCGCTGCCCTGCATGTGGACAGGGTCAAGCGTCTTGGGCCGCAGCATCGACTACGCGCCGAGGAGTCGGTGCGGCGCCTGCGGACGGCTGCCAATGCCTCACAGATCAGCAGTTCCCTCCTCGGACAGTTCCGCCGAGACCTCGAGGAACTGAGGAAGGCCCTTGCGAGCATCGAAGCCGATGACCCGTTCGTCATCGTCTTCAACCGCATCCGCTCGGGACGCTTGACCTTGGCGGACCTGACGGACGACGAGGTGGATCTCCTCCGCTCGGATCCCGAGGCGTCATCGCAGGTCAGTGTGAGGTTGGCGTGACGCAGGATCGCTGGCATCGCCTGCCTGCCATCCTCACCGCACTGGAGGACCTAGAACTCCCGACGCTCGCATGGGGGGTGACGGGGGTCGCGCTCAGCGAGACCGAGGTCTCGTCGGTACTCCAGGCCGCGGTGGACGAGGACTTCGCGTCGGGCAGGTACGACGGTCCGACTGAATCCGACTACCTGGCTGAACTACTTCGTCATGGACTGCTCCACCGGATCCCGGCCAGCAGTCCGCCGCAGTACCGGACACGACTCGGCGAAGGCGTCCGTCTCCTCCGTGCCAACCGGCAACTCTTCCCGCCCCGTCAGAACGCTCCGGCGAACTGGTGGCAGACCGGTGTCCCACTCGTGGCCGACTACCGACTGCACGTGGAGCCACGTCGCTACCCCCGGCGTGACGTCGAATGGTCAGAGACACTGGCCGCCCTCTCCCAGATGGGCGACTGGTCCTCTCTTCAGGAGGCACTGGCCGAGGCGATGCTGGGTGGACGGCAGATGGCTCGCTTCCAACTCGATGCAACCCGAAGCGTGCTGACCGGTCTCACGCATGACCGGAGCCGCGGCGTCGTCGTCGGGGCCGGTACCGGTAGCGGCAAGACGCTGGCGTTCTATCTGCCTGCCTTCCTGGCCCTCGCTCCCGCCCTGGCGCGCCAGGCGGTGCGACCGAGCATCCTGGCGCTCTACCCGCGCAAGGAACTACTCCGCGATCAGGCGCAGGAGGCCCTCGGCACGGCCCGACGCCTGGAGGGCGTCCTGACGCACACAGGAGCACGCCCCGTCCGCATTGGTGTGCTGTACGGAGACACTCCCTACGACGCCGGCGACCGTCGGCTCGGTGCGACGGACTCTCCGTGGCGACGCGTGGGCTCAGGAGTTCGCTGCCCCTACTTCGGATGTCCCGAACCCGACTGCAACGGCGACCTGATCTGGGACGACACGGACCGGAAGAAGGGCACGGAGCGGCTCTCGTGCTCGTCGTGCGGCACGTCCCTCCGTCCTGACTCCGTTGCGCTCACCCGCGCATCGCTCACCTCATCGCCTGCCGATGTCGTCTTCACGACCACCGAGATGCTGAGCCGCAATGCGACGGACCAGCGACTGGGTGGGGTTCTGGGGTGGTCCGGACGGTCAGCGCCCCGACTCGTGCTCCTGGACGAGGTGCACACCTACACGGGCGTGCACGGAGCCCAGGTCGGGCTCACCATCCGGCGTTGGCGACACGATCTGCGCCGGCGCGGTGCTCGGCCGCCCGTGTTCGTCGGCCTCTCAGCCACGCTGCGCGATGCGGTGACCTTCTTCGCCAGCCTGACCGGCCTCAAGGACGAGGCGATCGAGTACGTCACGCCGCGGTCCGAGGACCTCGTCCCGAGCGGGCGTCAGTACTCGCTGATCCTCCGAGGGGATCCGGTGTCCGGTGCCAGCCTGCTGTCGACCAGCCTGCAGACAGCCATGCTCATGGGACGACTACTGGATCCCGCCGGGCAGGAGACGCTCTTCGGCTCGTCGGGTTTCATCTTCACCGACGACCTCGATGTCACCAACCGCTTCTACAACGACCTGCGCGATGCCGAGGGAGGGCAACGGCGCGCCTCCCCCGGGACGGCGCACAAGCCGGTCCTCGCGCAGCTCCGGAGTCCGGACTACACGCCCGACCGCGGCCGAGGAACCTCATATGACGACCGTTATCGGGACGGTCAGGCTTGGCCGATGGTCCGTGAGATCGGCCGCCCTCTCTCTGGGGACCTGAAGACCGGAGCCCTGCGGATCGGGCGGACGTCGTCCCAGGACGCCGGCGTCGACAGCAGCGCCGACCTCATTGTCGCCACGGCCTCACTCGAGGTCGGGTTCAACGATCCTCGGGTCGGGCTCGTCATCCAGCACAAGGCCCCGCGCGACACGGCAGCCTTCCTCCAACGGAGGGGCCGCGCTGGGCGAACGACACAGATGAGGCCCTGGACCGTCGTCGTCCTGTCGGACTACGGCCGCGACCGAGCCGTCTACCAGGGTTACGAGCAACTCCTCGACCCCGAGATCTCGGCACGTCGCCTACCCGTCCGCAACCGCTATGTCTTGAAGATCCAGGCCGCTCAAGCGCTGCTGGACTGGATCTCCCGGCGGGCCTCCGACGGTCGATGGGTGGACGCCCGAGCAGTGCTCAAGACCCCTGCTCAGCCAGGGCAGTCGCACGCCTCGAGTGAGGCCGTCGTGCGGGTCCTCCGTGCTCTGCTCACCGACGAGCAACTACAGGATGACCTGGCTCGACACCTAGAGTTGGCACTCGACATCCCTGCTGGGGATGCCCAGGCGGTGCTGTGGGAAGAACCGCGGTCACTGCTGTTGTCGACCGTGCCGACCGCTCTCCGTCGTCTGCAGGCGCAGTGGCGGTCGGTGGACACCGATCCGGGCTTCCGTCCGAAGCAGATCCTGCCCGAGCACGTCACCAAGAGCCTCTTCGAGCCACTGAACTTGCCGGACGTCGCCCTGCGGCTTCCTCACGCGTCAGGTGACGAACCAGAGTCCATGCCAGTCCTGTCGGCGCTCCGGGAAGCCGTACCTGGCCGAGTCAGCCGACGCTTCGGAGTAGTGCGTGACGAGCACCGGACCTGGCTGCCCGTCCCGACGGGTGGGCTCCTCGAACTGTCCGACGTCATCGGTAGGGGCCACCGCATGGGAACGTGGGGGCACGTCGACGGACCAGTCGAGGTCATACGGCCATTGGAACTCGTACTCGCGCAACCAGATCCAGAGGTCCTGGACTCGAGCAATGCCCGCCAGATCTGGCAGAGCGACTTCGTCTTGTCGCCGTCAGCAACCCCACCTCTGCCGCTGCCGCACAACGCCCCCTGGAACGACCTGGTCGTCGGCCTTCGGTTCGCCCTCCATCTGACTGGGGATCCCCTCGAGGTCCGCCGTTTCACGACCGGAGCCGAGGGCGAAGTCGCTTACAAGGACGGGACCCGGTCGCCGTTCCAGGTGTCCTACACCGTCGACGGAGCGCCGGCGGCCATGGGCTACTCGCTGACGGTGGACGCACTTGTCGTCGACGTCGCGCCGCCCGATCGTGCTGCGATCCACCGCCACCTCGCTTCCCCGGGGTGGCGCGCGCGGGCCTTCACCACCCGGGTGGCCGAGGACCCGGCGCTGGACGGACTGGCCAACGACTTCCAGCGGGGTTGGCTCGCGCTCCTCTACCTCACGGCCTACGCAGTCGAGGCCGCCTCTGCGGGCAGCGGAGCGGACGTCCGTCAGGCGTTACACGGCGGAAGGTGGCTGGCCGACCTGCAACGGACGCTCGGCGTCCTGTACCGCGCGCAGAACCCGGATGATCCTGCACAGATCGCCCCGGACCGTCTGGTCCAGCGACTGCAGGATCTGACGGCGAACCCGACGGTCGTCGATGTCGTCGAACGCCATGCCGGACTGCTGGGCACGGCGGACGTGTCCGAGGCGACCTGGGATCTCGCCGAGCGGGCTCACGCCGACACATGGGCGGCGGCTCTGCGTCAGGCGGTCCTGTCGACGGTCCCCGACGCCGACGACACCGACCTGATCGTCGATGTCGTCCCCGGCGAGGCCGAAGCGATCCGGGTCATCGTGAGTGAGACCTCGATCGGCGGACTGGGGCTGGTGGAGGACCTGCGACTGGCTTATGCGAGTGATCCCTCGGCGTTCTGGTCCGCCGTGGCGGCCGGCATCCGCGCGTCCGACTACGAGTGGGTGGATGCCTCCGTCCGTCGACTGCTGCGCGATCTCGTGGAACGGCCCGACGGGGACTGCGGGCAGGCGGTCCAGGCGTTCAGAGAGGCCGAGGACGCGTCCTCGGCCGATCGAGCCCTGCAGGACCTCATCGCCGCATGGACGGCTCTCGACGGGCCGCCTCGTCACCTCGCCGTCTCGGCCTTCGCCTCGCGCTTCCTCCGTCCCGGCGCCGGTCCGGACACCGACGTCGCAGCACAATTGCTGCTGGAGGCCTGGGACGACCTTGAGGACACCATCGGCGCGGAGGTCGATGCGCGCGTGATCGCATACGCCGCCGCGCGCGGAGTCCTCGAAGGCGTCGAACTGCCGCAACGCATGACAGCCGATCAGATCTTCAGCCTCCTGTGGCCGCGTGGTGACGGGGCCCGGAATCACCACCTCCAGCACTGGCAACCTTTCGCGGAGGGCCAGTTGATCGACCGACTCGTGCTCACCGCGGTCGTCGAGCGCCCGATACCGGAGATCGACGTGTCGGTGGACGACTGGCCGGACCGATTGCAATCGGCCCTCAGAGACACCGACGAGGTCGACCTCGTCGTGCCCAGTGGTCGACGAGACGCCCTGGCTGCTGCGGTACGGCGAGTTCCTGCCATCCCGATCGACAGAGGAGCGCTGCGGGTGTTCGCCCGCCTGAGCCGAGTCCAAGCGGGCGGCCCTCGACTGGCGGCCAGAGTGAGCATCGCGGAGGCCCACCAGTGACCATGTGGCGCCGGATGATCCGGAGCAACCCGCGGGCCGGGGTGAGGATCAACGACGTGCTGAGCGCGGCACTGGTGTCCGAATTGCTCGACCCGAGCCCGCACCTCTGGCTCGTGTCTCCCTGGGTCAGCGACATCGTCGTGTTGGACAACCGGGACGAGCGCCTGCTCGGCGTCCTCGACGAGACGCACGCACGGGAGACACGCCTGTCCGAGGTCCTGGCCAGGCTCGTCACGGCCGGCTCCGCGCTCCACGTAGCTGTCCGCCCCGACGAGCACAACCACCAGTTCGTCAACGGCCTCCATCGCCTGGTGGGTGGTGGGTCGTTCGACCTGTACGAGGGCCCTGACCTCCACGAGAAGACCCTCTGCGGTCACGACTGGCTGATCACCGGATCGATGAACTTCACCTGGCGGGGTCTCGAGATGAACGACGAGGCGGTCACCTACGCCGTGGATCCGGCGGCCGCGGCTCAGGCGCGACTCGACCTGGAGCACCGGTGGTCCGCATGACCATCGCCGTCGACGACTTCCTCGAGCAGTTCTTCGGTCCCGGAAACTCCGTCCTGCCGGGCGCTGACTTCTCCCACGCGCGAGGGGACTATGTCGCCCAGTTCGTCGCCCCTCTACGGGAAGGGGTGCGCCGGCCGGTCTTCCTGCCTCGTCAGGAGGACAACGGCCGGACGGACGCCTACGTGATCAGCTGGCATGTCGCGCAGGCCGCCTCTGTGCGGGCCATGCTCGAGGCCTTCGTCGCGCACTCAATCGTCCCCTTTGACGGACGGGTCGCCCGACTCCAGCCGGACGACCCCGTCGACGCGGCGGTCCTCGGTCTCGTCGGGGCGAACACCACGTTCGTACTCCGGCCAGCGTCGAGAGATGACCAGCAGGAACTGTGGCGGAAGTTGGCCGTACTTCGCGATCTGCTCGCAACTCGGCCAGAACGCGAGCAACCCATCCCGCGCCCACCGGGACGCGTGCTGGCGGACTTCAACGCCGCACTGGCCGGCGGGGCCGCCTCGACATCGGCCGAACTGCTCGATGAGTTGGCGATCCTTGGTGGGTTCTCACCGCTGAACCTGGCCTACCTCCGTGTGCACCGTCTGGCCCGTCTCGGGCGGGACGGTGAACTGCTGCGCCTCTCCGAACTGGACGACGTCATCGCATCTCGGCCGCCACGCGTCGTCGGGGAGGAGATCCTCGCCGCCTGGGCGCGCTACGACCTGGCCGACGTCGACTGGACGGTGCCGGCCCCCAAATCTTCCCTGAACCACCGCGAACTGCCGAACGCCGGCCGCGTGCGACGCCTGATCGACGACCTTGACCCACTCGAGGCCAGCGACGACGCTCTGCGGGCTGCCGCTGTCTTGAGCTTCCTCAGCCGGGACATCCGTACCGGCGCTGCACTGCTCGCCACGGATCGCCTTCCCCAGGCGTTGCAGCAAACCCTGCACGACCTGATTCCGGTAGCGACGACGACGCCGACAGCGGGAGTTGTCGACACTGCCGACGACGAAGCCAACCCCACTGAAGGTGCTCCCGCTCACCCGCCCCAGACCTGGACTGAATGGGGACGGCGGATCTCTGAGAACGACGTTTCGTGGACGCTGACCGATGAGGTGTGGGCCGCGTGGCCGCCGCCGCACACCGAGGATGAGGACCTCGCGAAATCCCTGGAAGCAGTGGGTGATGCAGGCGCAGAGCGCGCGTGGTCGATGGTGGGTCCGTTCATCGATGCTGATGACATGGGCAGGCCGGCGTGGCAGTCCGCGCGCTCTTTGCTGCTCTTGGCTGCCGCCTACGACCGGTGGTCGCCTGCCGACCTCGCTGGCGTCCAGGCTCTCCTCGAGGTCTTCACTCGGGGGGCGCCACCAGCGAAGGACTACCGCGACACACTCGACGTCATCGGCGGCTCAACAGCACGTTGGGCCTCTGTTGCGAATGCTCTCCCGGCGCTCGACATGGTCGATGTGCTGGCGCGATCCGCTGCTGCCGACACCGATGCACGCCTGCGGTTCTGCCTCCAGGCTCTGGAACCGATCAACCGCCATCGGCTGCGACTCGCGCCCGAGCTCCTCTGGCTGGCCGCTCGAATCAGCCAGGAGTTGCAACTCGATCTCGACTGGACGCTGCCGGAGGAGGACGACGAGGCGGCTGAGGCGCATCTTGGTGCCTCGGTCGTCCTGCTGTACTCGCTGGATGCAGGAGCGCTCCGACGCGCGCAGGAGGGCTTGTCGGCCGTAGCGCCGCATGCGCGGATCCACACGTCGTCGAGCAAGGTGGGGTCGGATCAACTCCGTTCGTATGCTCGCGGCGCGGACGCCATCGCTCTCGCAATCCGCTGCGCCAAGCATGCGGCTACAGGCTTCATCCGCCAGCACGCCCGAGGCGCAGCGTCGATCCGTGAGGCGGACGGAGCAGGCTCGGCGTCCCTCCTTCGCGCCGCACTGAGCGCCGTTCGGGACTACCGCGCTTAGAAGACGTTGCGGAAGTAGGTCGTCGGGCGCTGCCGGCCGCTGGGTCATCGGCGCAGGGTGCCGGGCATGTCGTCGTCGGCGTCTTCCCCGCCGCCGCGGCTGATCAGTGACGAGTTGTGGGCGCTGGTCGAGCCGCTGATCCCACCGCGCAAGCCGGCCGTGCACGGCCGTACCGGCCGGCCCCGGGTCTCCGACCGCGACGTGTTCGAGGGCATCGCCTTCGTGCTGTCCACCGGCATCGGCTGGGCCAAGCTGCCGGCCGAGCTCGGCTACGGCTCGGGCTGGACCTGCTGGCGGCGCCTGCACGAATGGGCCGAGGCCGGCGTGTTCGACCGGCTGCACGTCGCCGTGCTCAACCGGCTCGGCGAGCGCGGCGAGCTGGACTGGTCGCGGGCGTCTTTGGACTCGGTCAGCGTCCGGGCGAAAAGGGGGGTGAGCTGACCGGCCCCAACCCCACCGAACGGGCCAAACGCGGCACCAAGTACCACCTGCTCGTCGACGCCGCCGGGCTGCCGCTCAACGTCGCCGTCTCCGGCGCCAACCGCAACGACAGCATGCTGGTCGAACCGATCCTGGACTCGATGCCGGCGATCAGGCGCGGCGGACGCGGGCACCCCCTACGCCGGCTGATCAAGCTGCACGCCGACAAGGGCTACGACATCCCTCGCGTTCGCCGCTATCTCCGCCGCCGCGGCATCACCGCCCGGATCGCCCGCATCGGCCGCGACTCCAGCACCCGGCTCGGCCGTCACCGCTGGGTCGTCGAACGCACCCTCGGCTGGCTGCTGTCCTACAAACGCCTGGCCCTGCGCTACGACCGCACCGCCGCGACCATCACCGCGCTGGCCCGCCTGGCCGTCACCCTCATCTGCGCTCGACGCCTACCGACGAACTAATGCAACGTCTTCTTAGGCCATCGACATGTCGGATCCCAAGGAGATCAGAGCCTCCGCTCCCGCGAGCGAACTGATTCGCGATGCCAGGACGACCTCGTAACCTGTCAGCATCTCCAGTGGCCTACCTGCGCCAGGAAGTCCCCGGGTCACCGCCGAGATCGCTCAGCAGACCATCGAGCACTTCCTCAGCGATCGGGGACTCCAACCCGGCCGTCTTCCACAATCGCTCAAGTTCTCGACGCAATTGGGGGCGAGACTCGCTGGAGATGGAGTAGAGCAGGTCGTAGTGCGGACTCGGTGCATATATGCGGAGGTCGTACGGCGCAAAGCCATCATCGACCTGCGCCCCAATCTCAATGTTGCCACTGGGAAGATCAACTTCATACGACTACTCGCGCACTCCACGAGGTCGCCACTTGAGCGCACCCCCGAGCGTTGCATCGAGCACGCGCTCAAGGATTTGATGACGAAGCCGTGATCGCCGAGGCCGCCCGCGTCGTCGCCGCGGAGCTGGACTGACAGGGTTCCGTCACATGGGTCGGTGAGGCCTGTCCGTCGGCGAGGCGACGTGACCACCTCAGTGCGCACGCGCCTCAGGACGAGACGCTATCGCGCGCACCGCTATCGCGTCGCACGCTGCAATTCCTTCGGCATCGGCTTGGAGTGGAGGACGACGAGCTCCCGGTTGGCTCGGGTGAGACTCGTGTACAGCAGTCCGTGCCTACCGAGGTTCATGGGGAAGTCCGCCGGCTCGACGACGATGACGGCGTCGAACTCGAGGCCACGAGCGTCCGTCGCCGACAGCACGCGGACGCTCCTGCCGTTTCGCTCGTAGGTGTCACCACCGGCCACCCTCGCCCGCCAGCCTCGCCTGGCCAGGGCACGGCGGAGCTCCAGAACGTCCATACCGATAGCGGCTAGGGTGCCGCCGGTGTGCCGTCCGACGAGGTCGGACACGCACGCGACGAGCTCGTCACCGATCGCATCTGCTTTCGTGCGGACCACCTTCGGTCGCCCCCCGCCGCCCTGGACGGCCAGACCTGTCCGTTCACGCGACGGCAGCAGCCGACCGGCGAACTGGTGTATGGCCGAGGTCGACCGGTAGACGCTCCGGTAGTCCTCGACATGTACCTGGTCACGGATACCGAGGGCTGCAGCGATCAGCTCCCAGGAGCCGTAACAGCAATCGGACCGGCGTTGGTTCATGTCGCCGACGAGTGTCCAGCCCCGCCCCTCGTTGAGTGAACGCAGGATGCGCCACTCCATCGGCCGGACGTCCTGCGCCTCGTCGACGACGACATGTCTGTAGGTGACCAGGATCGTGGTGCTCGCGCGGACAGCGCAGTACGCCAGGAGAGGCGCAAACCGCTCGAGCCGCAGCGCAGAGGCCCAGGTGGGCAGTGCCCGGAGATAGCCACGCCACTCGGGAGGTGCGGTGGAGACGTTGGAGCGCATCGTCTCGTAGATCGTCCTGGCTCCAGCAGCTGGCACGACGTGCGGCAGGAGCGTCCCCTGGGCACGCAGCTTGGCCGCGATCCGGTCGACGAAGCCGGCGAGTTCGTCGTCGTCGTCGCGGTAGTCCTCGCTACCGGGGACCGGGACCTCACTGAGGTCGGGCAGCAGCCGCCGCAGGAGGTCGTGGGTGCTCGCGAGCGTCACGTCCCCCGGCTCGGTGAGGCTCCCGAGAGCCCGTGTCGTGTGGGCGACGTAGTTCCCAGTGGGACCCAGCAGCAGGACGCGGCCGCCCAGGGCCTGCTCAGGCCCCTCCTCGTGCGTCAGGTAGGCGGCGCGGTGCACCGCGACGATTGTCTTGCCGGCACCCGGGTGACCCTGGACGACGAGAGGGTGGTGCGGTGCCCATTTGACCAGCGACAGTTGCCGAGGCTGCAAGGTGGACAACACCTGGCGCAGGCCCACCGTGCGCGGAGCCCGGAGGGTCCTGCGTAGCAGCGCAGCGTGCCGGAGGGCATCCACGTCCTGAGCTACTCGCTGGGGCGGCCGGACCGTCCGAACGGAAGTCCTCGTCTGCGGCGTCGCCGCAGAGCTGTCATCCGGAGCCGATGTGCGAGCCGGTGCACTGGACTTGCGACCGGGCGGCCGGCTGATCCGAAGCGGGACCTTGCGGTCGAAGACGGTGGCGCCGTCACGGCCGTCATGACGTTCGTCGTCGTAGTCGACGATGTCATCGACTCGGTGTTGGAAGGCTCGGGTCACCTGGACCTGCCCGGCGATATCGGCGTGCTCCCCGTGCCCGTAGTAGGCGTCGGCGATCGGAGCCGCCCAGCTGACCACCTGGATGTCGCCGTCGCTGCACCGCCACGGACCGATGTAGAAGGAGTCGCTCCCAAGTCCGTCGTAGGGCTGAGCAAGCCCCACCCTGCCGATGATCGGTTGCACGGTCGGACGGGTCAGTTGCGGGCGGACGGTGTGCGTCCACCGGCTGCTGCGCGGCACCGCGATGGGAACCGTGACCCGCGTCTTGGTCGCTAGCCATCTCAGGTAGCGCTGGTTGCGGGATTGCTCGTCAGCGATGACGTTCGCGCGGTCCTGACTCATCCCCCCACCTCGACGAGGCAGAGGGCCAGTGGCGTCGTGGAGAGGTTCGGCGCGCCCTCGCCGTCCAGCGCGTCGAGTAGCTGACGGTGATTCTCCTCGGCTCTCTGCAGCTGGCGGTCGAAGAGGGCGACACCGCGGTCCCGCCCGCGCTCAGCGGCGGTCCTCCGGCGACGGGCGATCACCTCCCGCCGTCGCTTGTGCTGCTCGTCGAGCACCGCGCGCCGCGACTGCAGGAGCGCCTCCGCTTCGTGTGCACGCCGGTCGTTCTCGCTCAGATAGCGGTCGTCCATCAGTTCTTGGAGCCGGTCGACCACGGCCGCCAGGTCGCGTGGACCATCGGGCGAACCCTCGGCCAGTTCCCCGGTCGCGAGCCGAGCGAGCAGCAGATCCACGTAGTCCTGGGCAACCGGGCGCCCGTCCCAGGTGACCGCCGTACCCCAGAGTTCTTGACCGGGGCGGACAGAGCCCCAGCGCGCCACAGCGAGGAGGACGGCGATGCGGCCGGGAGCAACCGCTCCGCGAGAGTCGACCGATACGGAGGCAAATCGAGCCTTCCGGTGCTCGGATACCTGGGTGGCGGCGAGGACGAGGGGGTGGCGGGCGGACAGCAGGTCGGCGGAGCGCGATGTGCGCGCCGCCTCGTGGTCGAGGGTCAGGTGCCACTCGGCCTCGTTGCGCAGCGAGTTCTGGTAGGCCTGCACCTCGTGCTTGCCGAGGCGTCCTGAGGACACGAGGCGGTTCAACCGGTCGGACATCTCGGAGTTGCCCCGGAGTCGGAGGACTCGACCGTCCGCGGAGACCACCGGCGCCGGGGCATCGCAGGTGTGAGCCCAGTCAGCGAGTACATGGAGCAACTCCGCGCTGCCGACGTAGCGTCCGGTGCTGACGATGTCCTGCTCGAGGTCGGCGACGTCAGTGGTGGTCGCGGCGAGCAGGAAGGGCGAGGCTGTCGCCAGGTCTTCCAGGCTGGTGCGCTGCGCTTCAATCGCGGCGAGGGTGGCGTCGGCCTTCTGCCGTCGCTCGGACGGGCTCAGCCGGAAGTCGAAGACAGCATCGCGCAACTCGGACAGGTGCTCGGTGACGATCGGCTCGAGGGCGCCGATGCTGCCCTGGAAGACACCAATTCGTGTCAGCAGACGCTCCTTGATCTGTTCGTCGAGGGCAGCAGGACACCAGACGTTGAAGACGTTGATCTTCTCCTCCTGCTGCCCGATGCGGTCGATGCGACCGATGCGCTGCTCGACCTCCATCGGGTTCCACGGCAGGTCGTAGTTGACGACGACCGAGCAGAACTCGAAGTCGAGGCCCTCGCTCGCAACCCGGTTGGCCAGCACGACGTCGTAGGCGCCGGCGCGGAAGTCGGCGATGATCTCGTTGCGCCGGTCCCGGGGGACCCCGCCGTGGAGGACGGCGACGCGGTACCTGTCCGCCAGCCTGCGGGCGAGGTAGGCCAGCGTCGGCCGGGAGAACGTGAAGACCAGCGCCTGCCGGGTCCCCGCGAGGGCCTTCTGCAGCAGGGACTCGAACTGCGTGAACTTGCTGTCGACGTCTTCGAGGGCTCGTGCCGCGGCCAGGAGCTCGACATGCGGCCGGATGCGGGGCACGGTCGGCGGGGCGCCGAGCGCTCCGTCGCCGTCTCCATCGGCGAGTGAGAGCCCGCCGTCCGCGTCCCACGCGAGGACCTGTTCGCGAGCGGCGGGCAAGCATGCGCTGGCCAGGCGGAGCGGCATCTGCATCGCGAAGCCGACCGGGACACCCGCCGCATCGGCGCGCGCCCGGCACCAGTCGACGTAGGCGGCGTAGAAGCGCTCCTCGCGCTCGGTCCACTGGACGCGGACGTCGTGCGAGTTGCGCACCGCCTTCTTCTCGTCGACCTCGACGCGTCGAGTGCGAGTGAGGACCGACGACAGCATGTTGAGATCACCGATGTAGCGACGGGCGTCCACAACCTGGCGTGGACTCAGGCGGTCGTGGGCGACGAGCTCCCGGAGGAACGACAGCTCGGGCCGCCGGAGCAGCGGCTTCCCGAAAGTCAGACGTCCGAGCTCGCCGAGCACGGCCGTGCGGGCTGCACCGTCGACGTCGGGACGCGTGAGGAGACCGGCCAGGCGGTTAAGCACTGCGTTCGGTTCGAGCTGAGCCTCGAGCGCGACATCGTCCCGGAAGTCCTCGGGCGCCAAGAGCTCGAGCAGCGTGAAGAGGTCCTGGTTGCTGAGGTTGATGGGTGTCGCGGTCAACAGGACCAGCGCCTTCGCCCACTCGCTCAACAGACTGCCTGCGGCGTACGAGCGGGTCCCGCTGTTCCGCATGATGTGCGCTTCGTCGACGATCGCAAGGTCGAGTGGTTCTGCGAACTCCGCGAGCTCGGTCAGCGCCTCCCACGTGCGCAGCCGTTCGATGCTGATGACGTGGGCGAAGCGCGCGGGCAGCCGGTTCTCCTGCAGGCGCTGCTCGAACTCCGCCAGCGCCGGGCCGGCGAGCTCCGTCAACTGGAACCCAAAGTGCACCTCCATCTCGCTGCGCCACTTGGCGACTAGGGAGGCCGGGCACACAACCAAGACGCGATCGGCATCGCTACGTGCTTCGAGCTCGGTCCACACGAGCCCGGCCTCGATCGTCTTCCCGAGACCGACCTCGTCCGCGATGAGGATCCGCGACTTCCCCGACTCCAGCATGCGGATGACCGGGCGGAACTGATAGCCGCGGAAGAGGGTCCTGGTGGCGCGGAACGAGAAGATCGTGTCCGAGAACGAACCAGCGAGTTTAGCCCGGGTGAGTGTGGCGCTGAGCCGACGCGCCGAGTCCCGGGGCCCATGCGCCCAGGTGTGGACGTCGTCGGAGGCCTCCAGCGGGGCAACCATGTCCTCGCCGTAGGTCGAAGTCTGCCCGTCGGCCCGCAGCATGTAGACCCATCGGCCGCTGCTGTACCGCCGGCTCCGGACGGGGTGGTCGCGGCCGGTGGCCCTAACGATGACGTCCTCCCCGACGCCGAAGCGGGGCACCGGCACCACGGTCGCGTCGGGCCACAGCGCATCCATCCATTCCTCGGCCACGGTGAGCGGGTGGTCCTCGGTCAGGTGTTCGCGCGCGACGGTGTCGCTGCTGGCCGGAGCGGATCCTTCGGAGACCGCAAGCACTCGCACGCCACCAGCGGACGAAAACCAGTACAGGCCCTCCGGCAGGTCGACCCCGTCGGCGGACGCGTGCCGCATCGCATCCACCCGATCGCGCAGGTCCACACCGGTTCGCCCGACGAGGAGCATCTGGGCAATGGCGGTGGTCTCCAGGAACGCCCCGAGCACAGCCACGTCCGGGCGGTATCCGTACGTGCCCGCCACCTGGTCGGCCGAATGGGCGATCATCACCTCTCCTCACGACACCGGCACATGTCACCGGAGCTGCAACAGTCTTCGGCAGGGCTGCGGTCGCCTCTATCCCCCCAGCGGGGGTGTTCCGCTCAGCCAACGCACCGCGCCGGGGCCTTCATCGGCTTACGACCTCACCGCTAGCGACTGTGGGAGGTACTCGAGCGGAATCTGTTCGCGCCGTTTCATTAGTTCGGCATCCACGACGATGTCGCCCTGCACCAGTGGAGGTGGGAGCGCGGTCGCGGCTACGACGCCGCGGGGCTGAACAACGTCTACATCGGCAATGACACCACCGTGTCCGGCTCGTCCTGCAGGTGGTCAAGGACAAGGTCGAGGACTCGGCCGGATACGGGCACTCGGCTCCTCCGTGAGCGTCCAGCACGCGCAGTACATGGCCCACCGGTTCACGAGGGCCGGCATCCCGAGCCGTGCTGTGACGTCGACGTCGAGCGAGGAGGAGCGGACTGCCGCGCTGGTCGCACTGCGCGACCGGACGGTCGAGGTCCTCGTCACCGTCGACCTGTTCAAGGAGGGCCTCGACATCCCGCCCGTCGACACGATGCTGTTCCTCCGCCCCACCGAGAGCGCGACGGTGTTCCTCCAGCAATTGGGCCGGGGACTTCGCCTGGCCGAGGACAAGGCCTGCCTGACCGGCCTCGACCTCAGCGGCGCCCAGCACAAGAGTTCCGCTTCGATCTGCACTTCCGCCGTGATCGACAGCTCACGACGAGGGCTACAGCACGACGGCGAGCAAGGATTCCCGCCCCTGCCGGCTGCGGACCCAGGCCCAGGCCGACGCCGCGCCGACCGGGTTCCTCGGGCCGCTCTGGGGCGAGTTTGGGCTGGTGAATGATGACCGCCGCCCGTCGGGGGCCGAGGCGGAGCCGGACCGGTGGATCGTGTGGATCGTGTGGATCGTGTGGATCGACGATCTCGCCGAGCAGGCGGACGACACCGGCGACTGGCTGGCCGTGAACGCGCACGTGCTGGCGGTCGCGCCGGACCTGGCCGGGGGCTCACCCACGCTCAGTTCGACGCGGTGGAGGCGTGATTCTGAGATCCTGCTCCGACTCGATGCCGTCAGCCCACGCGAAGGACGTGACTCCCTCCGGGACGATAGACATCGCGCCCGGCAGTTGAAGCTGCGAACGGGCAGAGCCGACGAGGTCTTACGGCACCGACGCTTGGGATGAAGCGTTGCCTGCTCGATCGATTCAAGATCCTGACGATGAGCCTCGTCGATCTTGCGAGCGACCTCCTCTTCAAAAAGCGGTGCGACATTGATGATATCGATCTCATCGAACTCCAAAAACTTTGCGCCGTTGACTTCAATCGGATCATCGGGGTCGAAGTGGTCGCCCATCACATCCATGTCGACCCGCTCGACCGTCCTGCCCCTGCCAGGAGGATAAGCGCTGACGACTTCCAATAGAACAGCACCAGCGAGTTGCACAATCGCAACACTCACGATGCCGTACTTGATCCAATAACGGTATCGGATGTGCAGTTGTGAGAGGATCTCTGCGCGCTCCCCTTCGTCGGGAGCGACAGGGAAGTCGCGGGCCCCATACTGCAGCGCCACAACAGCGGCCTTCACAGGGATCCTGAAGAAACCCCGGCGATCCTCGACGCGATACGCCTTGAATCGCTCATGGATCCGCCGCTCCACCTCCCGAGGATCGGACACAAGTTCGTCGTATACGACAACACAACTACTTGGTATTCCCGAGGGCATGGACAGCCCTGCGGCTCCACGCCTGGAGGCGTTCTCGGTCATTCCGAACTGCACCAGGTTCGGCGCCGACGGATCCATGAGGACGTAGACCGACCCCTCTGCCACTACCACTACCTAGCGTACTCAATATGTACTGCTAAGCCCGACCTTGGTGCCCGAGGCCCAGAGAGCCCAAAATTGCCGTACGCCGCCAAATCCAACAAGGCGACCCAGCGCCTGCTGCTGCCACGTCATAGACTCAGCGTTCCTGAGCACCGGAACTCGAAGTCGTCTCGGCGGAAGCCGTGACGTAGCACTCATAGCAACGCCGGCACAGCATAGTCCAGGCAGGCTCCTCAAAATTGCCCATGCGTGACCAACTGTGCGCCTGCTCGAGGTCGAACGGAACCACCAGGTCGTAACCGGAATTCAGGCGCCGGTTACACAAGGTCACCATAGGCAGTCGCTTCTGCGGACGGATTCCTCCCGGGCCCATGGAGCGCAAGTGGTACCAGTCGTCCCTGTCTCCCTTGTTCGGATCAGCAACGTAGGCGACCGGTACCTGCTGAGCACCCGCCGAGGACTCCTCGACGACCGGTGCAGGCACATGTCGCCAACCGACCAACCACCTGTGCCTCCTGCGCCACATGTGGACAGCCACGGTCCCTGCGAAGGCATAGAAGGTGACCACTGTCGTGCCGCCAGGAAGCCCTCCCTCGAGCAATGAACTCAGGATTCTCGCAGCGACGTACAACCCGAGAAACGTGAACAAAACCTTGACGTAGTTCATGGAGCCCCTCTCTCAGGGACACGGACTCGCCCGGGCCGCGACAGGTCTCGCACTGGCTCCTGAGGGCGACGTGTCAAAGCCGGGCGAGACTAGGCCACCGTTCGGCCGGTGCCGGATCATCAGTGGCCGTGTCGCCCTCGTGCGGGTCAGATGCTGGAACGTCGGGTCTCACGCCTCGACAGGTGAGGACAACTGAGTCGCTCGGGCGAACTCCCCTGTTCGGTGCGCCTCATTGGTCCCCTGAGTCCCACGCGACAAGACGACCACACCCAACCCCGTTGTGTGACGACAGTTGCACGCTCCGCACCTATCGTTCCGGACCGTGTCCGTTGCAGAACAGGATCATGTCGGAAGCGATCAACTCTCGACAGGAGTCCTTCCGGACACGCGATCCGTGCCCGAACAGGGTCAGATCGCCGTGGTCCGCGGCTCGACCTGGGCGGTCACGGACGTCCGAGCTCAGTCACTGCCGCGCAGCGGAGCGGACGACGCCGTCACCGGTCTCCAGCACGCCGTGACCCTGCAGTCGCTCGAGGAGGACCGCCTCGGCGAGGAGCTCCAGGTCGTCTGGGAGCTGGAGCTCGGGCGCTCGCTCCGCCCGGCGACCGGCCTGCCGAACAGCATCGACCCGCAGCGGTTCGACGAGCCGAGCCGGCTCGCCGCCTTCATCGACGCCCTCCGCTGGGGCGCCATCACCTCGGCCGACTCCCAGGTCGTCCAGGCGCCGTTCCGCAGCGGGGCGAACGTCGAGGCCTACCAGCTCGAGCCGCTGCGCCGCGCACTCCGCGAGTCACGCGCCAACCTGCTCCTGGCCGATGACGTGGGCCTCGGCAAGACGATCGAGGCCGGCCTGGTCGCTCAGGAGCTCTTCCTCCGCCACCGCGCCCGCACCGCGATCATCGTCTGCCCGGCTGGTCTCGCCCTGAAGTGGCAGGACGAGATGCTCGAGAAGTTCGGCCTCGACTTCACGATCATCAACTCCGAGACGATGCGCGAGGTCCGGCGCACCCACGGCCTGCACGCGAACCCGTTCACCCTCTTCCCGCGGACCATCGTCTCGATGTCGTGGCTGCCCGGGCAGCGGGCACAGCGGTTGCTTCGAGACGTCTACGCCCAGACGGCAAAACAGAACGGCGCTCGCCGCTTCGCCTTCGACATCCTCGTCGTCGACGAGGCACACCACGTCGCGCCGTCGAGCCCGCAGCGTGTCGACAAGCTCAACATCACCCGGCGCGGCTACGCCGTCGACTCCGACCGCACGCGGGCCGTCCGCGAGCTCGCCGAGAAGTGCGAGCACCGCCTCTTCCTCAGCGCCACTCCCCACAACGGCTACGTCGAATCGTTCACCGCACTGCTGGAGATGGTCGACCCGCAGCGCTTCGTCCGCGGCACGCACATCGACCGGTCAGCACTCCGTGAGGTCGCCGTCCGCCGGCTCAAGCGGGACCTCAAGGAGGCGAAGGGCTTCCAGGAGCGCCAGGTCACCGCCCTGCCCTTTGAGCCCACCGCCTCCGAGGAGGAGGCCTACGAGCGCCTCCTCGCCTTCACGAACCGCCGCGACAAGGCAGTGGCCAAGGACGACGGTGCCGCCAAGCAGGCCCGCGACATGGCGACTCTCCTGCTAAAAAAGCGCTTCTTCTCCTCCCCCGTCGCGTTCGCCAGGACCGTCGACGTCTACCTGGAGACCCGACGCCGCGGCGTCGACGCAGACCTCACCATCGACTACGACGACGTCCTCGGGATCGACGCCGACGACCTGGAGGAGGGCAAGGCCGACCAGACGGAGCTCCTCACCCTCGCCGGCACCCGACGGAAGCTGCCGCCCCTGTCGGACCAAGACGTCCAGGACCTGCAGTGGCTCAGCCGCTGGGGGCACGGATTCGACGGCACCGTCGACTCCCGACTCGCCGCACTCATCCATCACCTCGACGGCGTCCTGCGCGCGGACGGCCACTGGCTGAACGAGCGGATCGTCGTCTTCACCGAATACGTCGACACTCTGTACTGGATCCGGGACAACCTGCTCCAGCACGGCTACGACGCCGACCGGATCGCCGTCATCGACGGCAGCACGGACGCCGTGACGCGGGAGCTCACTCGCGCGGAGTTCAACGAGCCGCCGGACAGGACCGATGTCCGCATCCTGCTCGCCACCGACGCCGCCGGGGAGGGCATCGACCTGCAGGCGCACTGCCACCGCCTATTCAACTACGACATCCCGTTCAACCCCAACCGGCTGGAGCAGCGCATCGGCCGGGTCGACCGCTACGGCCAGGCCCACCAGCCGGACATCCGGCACTTCACGCCGGTGGCAGGACGCTCCGGTCTGGCGTCGGACGTCGACTTCCTCGCCCGCGTCGCGACGAAGATCGCCCGGGTCGAACTCGACCTGGGCTCCGCCAACGAGATCATCGCGCCGGACATCCAGCGTCAGTTGGCCGGTCGGCGGCTCGAGGCGGATCTGAGCGGGAAGGCCCGCAAGGCCGACCAGGCGGTCAACGAGATGCTGCTCGGCGAGCGCCAGGTGAACGCCGAGCTGACGGCTCTGGAGACGCAGCTGGAGGCGGACCGCGAGAGCCTGCACCTCCGGCCGGCGAACCTCCGGCGGGTCGTGGAGACGGCGCTCGACCTCGACATGCAGCCCTCGCTCATCGACGTCGGAGGTCCCGAGAACGAGTCCCTCGTCTTCGAGCTGCCCGACCTCGCCCGCTCCTGGGAGCCGGTCACCCGGGGACTGGCCAGCCGGTTGGAGCCGGACCGCCTGCGGCCGATCACCTTCGACCAGCAGTTCGCGCGCGGCAGCACGGACGTCGTCCACGCGCATCTCGGCCACCCGCTGCTGCAGCGCTCCACGCGGCTGCTCCGTTCCGCGCTGTGGGGCGGGGAGTCCGACCTCAACCGGGTCAGCGCCGTCGTCGTCCCGGGACTCGACGAGTCCTTCGCCGCGGCCGTCGTCCGACTGGTCCTCGTCGGTCGGGGCGGCATCCGGCTGCACGAGGAGGTCTTCCTCGCCGGCACCCGGCTGACCCGCCGCCAGCAGGTGGGGGTCGAACGAGCCGAGGAGCTGCTGGCGCGGGCCCTAGACGGCGACGAGCTGACCGGCGCGCCCGAGGCGCTGCTGCACCATCTCGCCGCGGCGTGGGACGACGCCGCAACGGGACTGCGGTCCCGCGTCGAGGAGGCCATCCGGACCCGGGTGGAGAAGCGCACCAGGGAGATCGAGGCCCGGCTGGCGAACCGGCGCGACGAGGACCTCGCACGGGTGGACGCCATCTTCGCGCGCTTCGCCAGCACGCTGCGCGAGTCGATCGCCGAGGCCGAGAGGCTGCGACAGGAGTCGGAGGGGATGTTGTTCGACGTCGTCGAGCAGCGCCAGTCGGAACGGGACCTGCGCCAGATGCGCGCCCGGCTCGAGGAACTCGACGAGGAGCGCCGTCGCGAACGGCGCGCGGTCGAGACCCGCTACGAGGACGTGAGGCCCTGGCCGTTCCCCGCCGCCGTCCTGTTCGCCATCAGCCCTACCGACGCCGAGCGAGGAGTGACGATCCGATGAGGCGACGTCCGCCGAGCGTGTCCCGACTGCACCAGGACTGGCTCGCCCAGGTCGAGACCGACGGCCCTTTCCTGTCCCTGCCCGTCCTGAAGGACATCTGGCCCAACGGGATGGACCCGCTCAGCGACGCCGACGAGCGGCTCGTCGCGTTCAAGGAGAGCCACGCCCTCTGGGAGCAGGCGTTCGACCGGTCCCGGGACGGGTCGGGCCAGGACTACGCCGACGTGGCGCGGACCTGGGTCGACGTGGTGCTCGACGACCTGGCCGAGTGGCAGGGGCATCGGGTCAGCGCGGAGGAGCTGCCCGAGGACCTGCTGGTCCGCTCCCCCGGCGAGACCATCACGGTGCGCCCGGACGGCGCCCTGCGCGGACGCGACGGTAAGCTCGCCTGCCTTCTCCGCATCGTTCCGCCGATCGAGAGCCTGCGGACGGTGGGCGCGGATGGTTGGTCCGCGAGCGAGATCGACCGCATGGCCGCACTTCTGCGCAAGGCCGACGTCGCGGTCGGGATCGTCACCGACGGGCGCTGGTGGGCGCTGGTGTGGGCCGGGGAGGGCACCACCACCGGTTCCGGCGTGGTCGACGCCCTGACCTGGCGTGAGGAACCTCAGCTGCGGGACGCGTTCCTCACGCTCGCCCACGCCGGCACGCTGCGGCACAAGAACGCCGAGCGACGGCTCCCTCGCCTCTTCGAGCGCAGCGTGCTCGAGGCCGAGGAGATCACCGAGGCGCTCGGCGTCCAGGTCCGCAAGTCGGTCGAGCTGCTGGTGCAGGCGTTCTCCGAAGCCCGGTTGACCGCGCGGGCCAAGGGGTTGGACGACCCGCTGTGCGAGAACCCGGACGAGATCTACCAGGCTGCGGTCACCGTCATGATGCGGGTTGTCTTCCTCCTCTTCGCCGAGGAGCGGGACATGCTGCCCAAGCCTGAGCTGTACCGAGCCGCCTACGGGGTCAGCACGCTGCTGGACCATCTCCAGGAGCGGGCGCAACAGGAGGGCGAGGAGAACCTCGAGCACTCCTCCGACGTCTGGCACCGCCTGCTCGCCGTCAGCACCGCGCTCTATGGCGGGGCGAACTTCGACGAGGTCCGCATGCCGGCCTACGGCGGCTCGCTTTTCGAGCCGAAGCGCTTCCCGTGGCTGGCCGCCGAGCGCCCCGACGGCGGGCTCCAGCTGCGCGTCTCGGACCGGGTCATGCTGCACGTGCTCGAGTCGGTGCAGGTCGCCAAGGTCAGCGGGCAGGCACGGCGCATCTCCTTCCGGGACGTCGACGTCGAGCAGATCGGCTACATCTACGAGGGCCTGCTCGGCTACACCTGCCGCGAGGTCGAGGTCGAGGTCCTCCTCGGCCTGGTCGGCACCGACGGGCAGGAGCCGGAGATCGACCTCGACACGCTCGACGAGATCTACAACGGATCCATGGGCACCAAGGACTTCGCCGCACGGCTGACTGCCTGGGTCAAGGAGAACCAGTCCGCGGCCAAGCTTGTCTCGGCCGCGAAGCTGGTCAAGCTGTACGACGAGAAGGTCGACGAGGCGGAGATAAACCGCCTCCTCAGGCCCGTCGCCGGCGATGACCCCGATCTGCTGAGCGCGCTGATCTCGTGGTCGCCGTTCATCCGTCGCGACCTGCGCAACCTGCCCTACGTCGTCCCGCGTGGCGGTCTCGTCGTCGCAGAGACCCCATCACGGAAAAACGCCGGCGCCCACTACACGCCGCGGGCGCTGGCAGAGGAGGTCGTCCTCCACGCCCTCCAGCCGCTGGTCTACGAACCCGGGCCCCTGCAAACCAACGACGAGGATGCTTGGCGGTTAAAGTCCAGCTCCGCAATCCTCGACCTCAAGGTCGCCGACATCGCCGCCGGCTCCGGCGCCTTCCTCGTGGCCGCCGCGCGCTACCTCGCCGACCGACTCGTCGAGGCCTGGACGGCGGAAGGCATCGTCGACGGCGACCGCGTCGACGCCGGTCTCCGTACTCGGGCGATCCGCGAGGTCATCGCGCACTGCCTCTACGGCGCTGACATCAACGGCATGGCCGTCGAGATGTGCAAGCTCTCACTCTGGCTGGTCTCCCTCGACCCCAATAAGCCCTTTTCCTTCGTCGACGACAAGATCTTCCAGGGAAACGCACTTCTTGGGCTCACCACACTGGATCAGCTCCGCTACCTGCACATCGCCCCAAAACTCGGGAAGGTCAGGCAGCTCAACGCCTACGTAGACGTAGACGCGACGGTCGCTGAGGCCACTCGCATCCGTCATCAGTTGGCTTCTCCGGTTGACGAGGCGGATCCACAGCGATCCGGCAACGGCAAGCGTCGCCTCATCGAGCAGTCCGGACGGGTCACGGAGAAGCTCCGACTGACCGCCGACGGGATTATCGCTACCGCCCTACGCCTCGGCGGCAAGCCCGGAGCGGCCCTTGACGACGCTCTCGCTGCACTCGAAGGCGCACTCATCGCCGCCTTCCCCGCTGACGGCAGTGCCGGCGATATGTCAGTCCTGAACCGAATCATTGCTCGGGGTCTCACTCCCACCGTCGCGACCGACTACGAACGCTGGCAGCCCCTTCACTGGGTCATCGAAGCCCCCGATGTCTTCGTCGAACACGGTGGTTTCGACGCGATCATTGGCAACCCCCCCTTCCTCGGTGACAAAAGCCTCAAGGGCGCCCTCGGCGACGAGTTTCGCGAGTATCTCGCGAGGGAAGTCGCGAATAATGCACGGGGTCGCTCCGACCTCGTGGCCTACTTCTTCCTGAGGGCCCACGAACTACTGCGAGGATCAGGATCCCTCGGACTTATTGCTACGAACAGCGTGGCCCAGGGTGACACGCGAGTCGTGGGCCTCCTTCAGATGGACAAGAATGGGTTCACGATCACGCGCGCCATTCGAAGCAACCCTTGGCCCACTGCGAACGCAAACCTTGAGTATGCGGCAGTGTGGGGCACCAACGCCGAAGTTCCGTCCGATATTCATCGCTGGGCGGACGGGGTTTGCTCATCGATGATTTCGACGACCCTAGAGCCAATGACCGATTCGCTTGCCGAAGCAACGCGGCTGGACGAGAATGCCAATTTATCCTTCTTGGGTTCGTACATACTCGGGATGGGCTTCATTCTAACGGATCGGGAAGCCGAACAGCTCATAGCAGCCGACCCGCGCAATGCCGAGGTGATCTTCCCATACCTGAACGGCGCAGATTTCAACTCCCGCCCCGATCAATCTCCCAGTCGGCACGCCATAAACTTCTTCGACTGGGAGGAGAGTCAGGCCCGCACCTACAGCGCGCCATTCGAGCGCGTAGAACGACTCGTGCGCCCCGAGCGCGCGGGACTCAATCGGAAGTCTGCTCGTGAGCGCTGGTGGCGCTATAACGAGACTCGCCCTGGACTCTACCGGGCGCTCAACGGGCTAGATCGAGCCATCGCCATCACCTCGGTGAGCAAGACGCTGATGCCTGCATTCGTGCCTACCAACATCGTCCTCGACCAGATGCTGGTGATCTTTCCGTTTGACGACCCTGCCACGTTGGCAGTCCTCTCCTCGAGCCCCCACCGACTGTGGGCCCTTCGCTACGGGACTACCATGCGCACTGATGCCAGATATTCCGCGCGGTCGTGCTTCGACCCCTTCCCTCGAGCGACCAACACCGAGCGGCTTGGACAGGCAGGAGCACAACTAGACGAAGACCGCCGCGAAATTATGATGAGGCGGCAACTTGGACTTACCGCTCTCTACAATCTAGTCAACGATTCAGCCTGTCAGGCTGACAGGGACATCCTGCACCTGCGGCAGCTTCATGTAGAGATCGACGAAGCCACAATGGCTTCCTACGGATGGTCAGACGTGCCACTAGCCCACGGGTTTCACGTATACAAGGGTGTCACCCGGTTTATGGTCAACGCTGAAGCGCGTACAGAGATATTGGATCGACTGCTACGAGAGAATCACAGGCGGGCAGCCAACGAAGGGCCGTCTGCGCCCGGACGGTTGGAACTTGTCTGATGTCAGACGGCCAAACGATGGTAGTTCGTGCAGAGCTTATCGATATCCTTCAACAGGAGCTCCTCGGCCCGAGAGGCGAACTTGACGAGGAGATCCCTGCGAGTCCCCGGGCGATGTTTGCAGTGGGTGGTCTGGCTCCAGTCACCATTGACCCCAACCTCGCGCGACTCCAGACCGACCCGGAGGAGGTAGAGAGCCAGGGAGTTGAGGGAGAACCGTTACAGGCCCTCAGCGATTTCGACCCGGAGCGCGACGGTCAGCCGGGCGTTCCTGTCCCCTCCGACGAAGAGGTGTCCACGGCCGAGTCCGATGATGAAGAGGACACCGGCCCGAAGGGCGCGCTGACCCATCCCTCATCCATGGGCCTGCGGTTTCAGGTGCCCGCCGGGGTCGGCACGCTTCTCGTGACAGCGAAGTGGGGCCGCTACGAGAGCTTTCAGCGCCTGAACGAGGAAACCGGGAAGAATCGGACCTGCTTCCGGCGGACGCCCTACGAGATCTCCAAGCCGCTCGACCTTGCGGGGACCACAGCGCGCCGCAGCGAGGTTATCGAGCTCGGCCAGGACGTCAGCCTGCGGGTTGAGGTCTTCCCGCTAGGTGACCGCCTGATCGTCGAGCTGGCACTGAGCAACGACCGTGTCACCGGTGTCGAGGCTCCACCCGGCGACTGGCTCTTCCAGACGGAGCTGAGCGTGGAATCTGTAAACGGGTCGGCGTGCTTCCTGCCAAGCCGCGACGTCTACGAGCCGCAGTACTTGGAGAAGGACGAGGAGCGCCGACGCCTCGATCTCCAGTACAAGCACAAGCTCGAGTTCGCGGTCGGCCGGACCTGTTCGGTCGACTGGGACGAGGTCCCGGGCACTCGCCGCGCGGGGAAGGTCCTGACCACCTGGCTTCCGACGGCGGATGTCCCGCAGACCGTCGCCGGCGCTGCTGGCGACACCGTCACGTCGATGCGTGTCCTCGCCGACATCCAGGCGGATGAGGTACGTGGGGCGCTGGAGCCGATGGTCGCGGGCTACAGCCAGTGGCTGGCCGAGCAGGAAACGGCGGCCGCTGAGCTCCCCGATCACCTGCGGAAGACCGCCAACAGGGCCATCGGCGACGCCAAGGTTGCGGCCACGCGCCTCGAGGCCGGCCTGCAGCTGCTGGCCAGCGATGCGAACACCCTCCGAGCGTTCCGATTCATGAACCGGGCGATGCGAGACCAGCGCATCCGCTCACAGGTCGCCGCCAAGCGTGCTGCCAAAGCCGGCGTGACCCTGGAGCAAGCGTTGGCCGAGGTCGAGGCGGACGGGGACAGGGCTGCCTCCTGGCGGCCGTTTCAGCTCGCCTTCATCCTCATGCAGCTACCGGCGCTGGTGGATCCCGCCGACCCGTACCGGAGCAGCGACGACTCCCGTGTCGAGCTCCTGTTCTTCCCCACCGGTGGTGGGAAGACCGAGGCCTACCTGGGGCTGGCGGCCTTCACGTTCGCCATCCGACGTCTCCAGCGAACGGTCAGCGGGGACGACGGCGAGCTCGACGGCGGTGACGGTGTTGCCGTCCTGATGCGCTACACGCTCCGCCTGCTCACCTCGCAGCAGTTCCAGCGCGCGGCGGCCCTGGTCTGCGCGGCGGAGCTCATCCGCCAGGAGGACGAGGCGACCTGGGGCACCGAGCCCTTCCGCATCGGACTCTGGGTCGGCAGCAGCGTCAGCCCGAAGCGCTTCACCGAGGCCCAGAGCCAGGTCCAGCTGGCCAAGTCCGAGGACGGCCGGGCCCACGGACTCACGGTGCTGCAAATCAAGCGCTGCCCGTGGTGCGGGACGCCGATCGACCCCAAGCGCGACGTCGATGCCGTGGCCACGACCCAGCGCATCCACGTCTACTGCGGTGACCGCGACGAGGAATGCCCCTTCTCCGAACGTGGTCCGCAGGACGAGGGGTTGCCCATCCTCACGGTCGACGAGGAGATCTACCGGCATCCGCCGACGTTCCTCCTCGCCACCGTCGACAAGTTCGCCCGGCTCGCCCGCGAGGGCGAAGCAGCGAGCCTCTTCGGCTACGTCAGCGAGTCCTGCCCGCGTCACGGCTACCGCCACCCCGACGCACGTGGCGACTTCTGCAAGGGGCAGAAACACAACGCGGTCACCAAGGGCGGCGTCACGTACCAGGCCGTCGATGTCCGGCCGGTCCCGCGCCTACGGCCTCCGGACCTGATCATCCAGGACGAGCTCCACCTGATCACCGGCGCACTGGGCACGGCGGTCGGCGTCTTCGAGAACGCCGTCGACGTACTGTGCTCCTGGTCGCGCGACGACCAGCTGGTCCGGCCGCTCATCGTGGCGTCCACGGCGACGGTCCGAAAGGCGGAGGAGCAGGTCCGGAACCTTTACGGGCGAGGCGTCGACGTCTTTCCCCCGCAGGTCCTCGACGTCCGTCAGACGTACTTCTCGAGGGAGCTGGAGGTCACGCCCGACCAGCCCGGGCGGAAGTACATCGGCGTCTGCGCGCACGGTATTCGGCTGACGCTCGCCGAGATCCGGATCGCCGAGGTCCTCCTGCTCGCCGGGCAGAAGCTCCTCGACGAGCACGGCAAGGCGGCCGACCCGTACATGACGTCGGTCGCCTACTTCAGCGCGACCCGCGAGCTGGCCGGCATGCGGCGTTACCTCGACGATGACGTCACCACCCGTGTGTCCGGGAAGACCGAGCCCTTCCCGCGCCGGACGACGGACTTCGCACGCCTCGCGATCGGTGAGCTCACCTCCCGCATCTCGTCGTCGGAGATCGGGGCCACGCTCGACAAGCTCGCCCTGGAGTTCGACCCGGACCGGTGGAGCACGAAGGGCAAAAGGGCGTTCAGCGAGGCCCTGCAAAAGTCGAACGGGAAGCTGGGAGGCAACTACGACCGGCCGTACGACTTCGTCCTGGCCACGTCGATGCTCCAGGTGGGCGTCGACGTCCCACGCCTCGGCCTGATGCTCGTCGTGGGCCAGCCGAAGAACACCGCGGAGTACATCCAGGCGTCCTCCCGAGTGGGACGGGACGCGGCCCGGCCCGGCCTCGTGGTGTCGCTGGCCAACTGGGCGAGGCCGCGGGACATGGCTCACTTCGAGCAATTCCGCCACTATCACGAGACATTCTACGCCCAGGTCGAGGCGCTCAGCGTGACGCCGTTCTCGGAGGCCGCGCTCGAACGAGGGCTCATGGGCGTCCTCGTGAGCGCTGCGCGGGTGATGGACGTCGGTCGGGCGAACTCGCTCTCCCCCGAGCTCGGTGCGGGCCGGGTCATCAGCGGGTCGCCCCGTCTGGACCAGATCATCGAGCGACTGACCGAGCGCGCGTCCCGCGCGTACCTCGAGCCGGACTTCGACGAGCGGGTCAGGGCCAAGCTTCTCCAGCGCAAGGACCGCTGGCTCGGTCGCGCTCTCGAGGAGGGCGGCGGACTCGTCTACGAGCGGTCACCGGACAAGAACCAGATCACGCGACCGCTGCTGATCAGTCCCGAGGTCCGAACCACCACTCCGGAGCAGAAGGTCTTCGTCGTCGCCAACTCGATGCGCGAGGTGCAGCCGGAAATCAACCTGCTGGTCAGCCCCAGTCCCAGCTACCTGGCGGCCAAGGAGCCCGTCGACGCTCCCGGCTGGGACTTCTCACCCCCTGCTGAGGAGGACGCATGACGGCCGTGTCGGACGACGCGACCGACGTCACCGAGGTTGGCCTCGACGCCACCGAGTCGGCGATCGCGACTGTCGAGCCGAGCCTCGACCCTCTCGCCGACGTCGAGACGAACAAGCCCAAGAACCGGGCGAAGGTCGGCGCCATCCGACCGTCGGCTCTGCTCTACACGCAGGGCATCGGCTCGACGGTCGACCTACCACACCTGTCGGTCATGCCGCACGGTCTCGACGACTGGGAGCGCATCTACCGGCGCCGACCCACTCCGCCGGAGACGATCGTCGAGCCTCGTCTGCTCCAGGTCGTCCAGGCGCACCTGGGCAGGAACGTGGAGGAGCTCCGCAAGCCGCCGTGGGCGTCCGCGGAGATCGGACAGAAGGACTCCGCCACGGACCTGGGCATCCCGGGACGGATCTTTCCGCAGTGGCTCCGCTGCACCGGCTGCGGCCTGCTCGGCCAGGTCTCGGACGGCGTGAGCTTCGAGTATCGCAACACGAATCCGTTCCGGCCCGATAAGGCGGAGTTCGTGCACGTCAAGTGCACCGGATGGTCGGAGGACGGCGCGAAGAAGCGTCCGCCGAAGGACCGGACGGCGGTGCCGGCCCGCTACCTCATCGCCTGCCGGAAGGGGCACCTCGACGAGTTCCCCTACGTGGCATGGGTCCACCGGGGCGAGAAGTGCACGGTGCCCAGGCCGCGCCTGCGCATGCGGGAGTGGAAGAGCAACATCGGTCCGGACGTCCAGATCATCTGCCAGGTGTGCAAGAAGCAGCGCGGCATGCTCGAGGCGACGGCGCGCGGCGCGGACACGAAGCTCCCGCGCTGCCGGGGACGGCACGCGCACCTGGATGCCTTCTTCCCGTGCAAGGAGCAGGGCCGGCTGATGCTCCTGGGCGCCGCCAACCAGTGGTTCTCGAACACCGTGAGCGCCCTTGCACTGCCGCGTGAGGACCAGGCGTCGGCATCTGAGCTTGCTGCAGCCATCAAGGGCCTGCCCAAGAAGGTGCTGGAGGCCATCCACGGGCCGGAAGGCATGGACTCCCTGAAGCTTCTGGCAGGCGTCAACGGGATCCCCGGCCTGGACGACGTGGACAACGCTGTCCTCTGGGAGGCCTTCCAGATCGCGATCGGTCACCCGACCAGCACGGACGACGGCGAGCAGGTCGTGGCGCGGCGGGACCCGCGGACCCTGCTGGCACCGGAGTGGAACGTCCTCAGCGACCGGTCGAAGTTCACCAAGTACAGCGGCTCCGTCGACTTTAGGGCGGAGTCGCGCAAGGTGGCCGATGAACTCGACCCGCTCGTGACAGGTGTCGTTGCTGTCGAACGGCTGAAGAAGGTCAACGCCTTCATCGGTTTCACGCGCATCGATGCCTTCGACCGCATCGACGACGCCTCCGACCGGGTCGCGCCCCTCACCCGCAACGGGTCCCCGACATGGGTTCCCGCCACGGAGGACCGCGGCGAGGGGGTCTTCATCCAGTTCGACGAGCAGCGGGTGGCGAAGTGGGAGGCCGTCGTCCTGCAACTGGAGGTCTGGCGGCGCTACCGGGAGGCCCACCGGCTCAACTTCCTGCGTCGAACCAGCCGTACGGCCGCGGACATCGATCCGCACGAGCGCTTCCCGTCTCCGCGCTACTGGGCCATCCACACGCTCTCGCACCTGCTGATCCGCGAGATGGCGATGTCAAGTGGCTACGGCTCGGCCAGCCTCACCGAACGCATCTTTGCGTGGCCCGCAGGTGACGACGTCCAGCCGGCGGCAGGGCTGCTGATCAGCACGACATCCTCCGACAGCGAGGGGACGCTCGGCGGTCTGGTGGAGCTCGCCAAGCCCGGCAAGCTGCGGGACGTCATCGTGCATGCGCTGGAACGCGGTAGGCGCTGTTCGTCCGACCCCATCTGTTCGCACCGGGCGCCGCAGGACAAGGAGGACTTCCTCCATGGGGCCGCCTGCCACTTTTGCCTCTTCGTGAGCGAGACCAGCTGCGAGCGGACCAACCGCTTTCTGGACCGACGGATGGTCATGGAGCTCCTGGTTGATGAGAGCGTCCGGACGCCCGGCCTCTTCCACGGTCTCCTGCCAGAAGGCAGCTGGTGAGCGCTGCTGCCGAGCTGGGTGGATTTGTCACCAAGGAGGAGGCCAAACGGCTGAAGGCTGGCTTGGTGCTCGGCCACGGGCTGCTGCACCAGGCCATTGCCGGCATCCACCCGTCCCGTCGCGAACAGGTCGAACGAATCCTGGACGCCGTCCTGGCGGAACTGGACGGAAACGTCGGTGCGCTGTCAGCCGTCCTGGAGGCGATCAGCGGAGTCCCGCAGGCCGCGCGACCGCAACTGGTCTGGACCTCACCGAGCCTGCCGAAGTCCGAGGGCCACACGACCCTGGCCGTGTCGCAGCTGATCAACGAGGCACAGACGTACGTCTACGCCGCTACCTACTCCGCCACGATGGACTCGTCCTACGTGACGGCGCTCCGGGAGGCGCTCCGCCGGGGCGTCAAGGTGACATTGATCCTGGACCGGGCGAAGCAGGAGCAGAGGGCGGCTCTGCTCGCCGGGATGCTCGCCGGCGCTCGCATCTGGACGCTGCGCAAACCCGAGGGGGGTGGGTACGCCGTCCAGCACGCCAAGATCGTCATGATCGACAGCCTCGCCGCTCTGGTGACCAGCGCGAACTTCTCGACAGCGGCGGCGGAGACCAACCTCGAGTGCGGGGTGCTCCTCCGCGATGCGTCGGTGGCGTCGGCCATCAAGTCGCACCTGGACCTGCTCCGCGAAAGCGAGTTCTTGGTCGACTACTCGCCCTGAGGCCTGGTGCTGCTGGCGCGAGGCGTACGAGGCCGGTGGCAGGCTGTTGTCGTGGAGCGCGCAGCACCCCGCGATCCGGGTCCCCACCCCGGGGCCTCCTCCCCGGAGATCGCCCGACGCATGAGCGTCCTGCGGAGGCGCGACAACGGCCCCGAGATGGCCGTCCGCCGGCTGCTCCACGGGGCGGGACTCCGTTACCGAGTCTCCTGGCCGGTCCCCGGTCAGCGCCGACGCACCATCGACATCGCCTTCACCAGGGCGCACTTGGCGGTCTACATCGACGGGTGCTTCTGGCACGGCTGCCCGGTCCATGCCACCTCGCCCAAGGCGAACAGCAAGTGGTGGGCTGACAAGATCGCCGCCAACCGTGCCCGGGACGCAGACGTGACGACTCAGCTCCAGGGCCTCGGCTGGACCGTCATGCGCTTCTGGGAACACGAGAAGCCGGACGAGGTAGCGGCCCGGATCCTCGGTCACCTACGAGAGGGTGAGCCCCCAGCCTGATCAGGCGTCATGATCTGGTGAGGCTCACGTGTTCGTCGAGGGCAGCCATGAACGCCGGCTCGTACTTGAGCGAGCTGCGTCGCAGCCGGTCCCTGAAGCCCCTCGTCGCCCGATGCGACAAGGCCTCGCTCCCGTGCTGTTCAAGCACGTTAACCAGGTGGACGTAACTCGTGGTGGGGGACCTGGGCCACTCCGAGACAGCGACGTCCCAGGACTTGCCGTCCACATGACATGCCGCTTGCGGCCACACGGTCCCGGTCAGGCGAGGAGCCTTCGCATATCCGTCAGCGGGGAAGTCGTCGCCGGTCAGAAGTCCCTCGCCGATCCACTTCGCGACAGGGACGCTGACGGCGTTACCGACGAGCTTCCAGCGGTCGCGCGTCGGCGCCTTCGCGGTCCAGCCGGCCGGGAAGCCCTGCAGGACCTCAGCTGCCTCGATCGACGGTCGGACGATCCGTCGTCCCGGTTCGTCGTCCACCACCCAGATGGCAGGCGGGCTGGGGATGCTGACCGTCGTCGAACCCTTCAGCGTCGGCACCGCATCGCGCGCCCAGCCCACACCCCGGTTTCCCTCCGTCCAGTAGAAGCCGTAGGCGCTGTCGTGCGAGGCGCCCTCCGCCCCTCCGTCCGGTTCCTCGGACGGGTCGTCCTCGCGGAAGAGCACCGCGGCCGGGTCGTGTACCGCTGATGCGAGCAGATAGACGCGCTTGCGTCGCTGCGGCAAGCCGAAGGAGCGGGAATCGATGGTCCGGTAGGCCCAGTCGTACCCCACCGCTTCGAGAGCACGGGTGATCTCGCGGATGGCACTGCCCCGGCCGAGCCGGAGCATGTTCGGGACGTTCTCGACGAGGAGCCACTCGGGCCGCGAGGACTGCAGCAGCTCCAGGACGTGCCGGATGAGCCCGGAGGCACTCCCCTGCAACCCAGCAGTGCGTCCTGCCTGCGACAAGTCCGTGCAGGGGAAGCCGGCGGTGACGACGTCCGCATCACCGAGGTCCTCGAGCGCGAGGACGTCGTCGTGGAGCTCAGCCTGTGGGAACCACTCAACCAGGACGGATTGGGCGGAGGACCAGCACTCGTACAGCTGTGTCGGTCCGGTGAGGCCCGCCTGGTGCAGCCCGAGCTCCAGCCCTCCGATCCCTGCGAACAGACCCAGGACCGAGTGAGAGCGCACGTCCCGGAGCGTGCCAGACCGGTGAGACGTCGCTCGTGAGGTCAGGCTGCGCGTCAGCCGTGACCTGTGCGACGACACGAGCTGACCGACACGCAGGACTCGTTGTGCTCCGGACAGTCGCCAGGCAGGCTCCACATGTGGACGGGGCAGTTTCGGAGGAGTACGTCAGGGCTGCGGCGATCGACTGGCTCGCCAGGACGACGCTCGATGGGACGGTCCCCATCACCCGCGCTCAGCTCGCCAACGACTTCTTCGTCGATGGCGAGCGCTTCCCCCTGGTGGACCGCGGCCGAGGTATTCGCAGGCCGCAGGGCTGGTCGTCGGCGCTGAGCATCCTGACGGCTGCTCCCAAGGGCGCTCGTTGGCGGCCCTACGACGACTCGGAGGGAGCCGACGGCCTCCATCGCTACAAGCTGCGCCGCGACAAGGGCGGCGAGGGCGAGAACGAGGCTCTACGCGTCGCCATGCAGAAGCAGGTCCCGCTGATCTGGTTCTACGGGATCCAGCCGAGCGTCTTCCAGGCGATCTTCCCCGTGTACCTGCTGTGGGAGGAGCCCGCGGAGTCGCAGTTCGTCATGGCGCTGACCGAGGAGCAGCGGCTCGTTCGTCCGGACAGTCCCATCGAGGCCGCGCTCCGTCGTTGGAACTTCGCGCAGACCAAGCGGCGCCTGCACCAGGCCGTCTTCGCGAGCCAGGTGAAGACGGCCTACGACATGCGATGCGCCGTGTGCAACCTCAACCAGCGGGAGCTGATCGACGCTGCACACATCATCCCGGACACGCATCCGAGCGGGGACGCCGTCGTCACCAACGGGCTAGCGCTGTGCAAGCTGCACCACGCGGCCTACGACGCGAACATCCTCGGTATCCGCCCGGACCTCACCGTGGAGATCGCCGGAAGTCTCCTCGAGGTGAGTGATGGGCCGATGCTGCGCCACGGCTTGCAGGGGCACCACGGCAGGCGACTGATGCGGCTCCCCGTCCGTCGAGCCGATCACCCGGACGCCGATCGCCTCGCGGAGCGTTACCGGCTCTTCCGACCAGTCTGAAGCCCCCGAGTCGAGGTGGGTCGACGCCCTGCGACGTCGACCCACCTCCGATCGTCAGGGTGTATCCGCCGCCGTTGACGCCTTGACGCCCAGCCGCTGCTGCAGCCGATCCCGCAAGCAAGCCTTCCTGGCCTCGTAGAAGTCCATGAACTCCTTGATGTCCTCCGGCAGGACATCGAGGTCGTTCTGCTCGACGTAGGTCGCTCGCTGCTCCTCCGACACGAAGGCCTTGTCGAGCCACTTGGCCGGCAGGACGGCCTGCTTCTCGACGTTCGCCTGCCCCTGCAGCAGCTGGAGGTTCGGCAGCCGATCCACAGCGGCCACGAAGACGTCGATGTCCGGTACGGCCACCCCGGCCTCGGCCAACCGCTTCCTGGTGAACCGAGACCGTGGGAAGACGTGGTCCTCGTGGAAGACCTTGCTGAGGTCCAGACCCGGGTACAGCATCGCCAGCACGGGGAACGTCCGTTGTCCGCCGTACTTCAGCTCCAGCAGCTCGTCGACCTCGGTCGCCTCGAACTCCAGCGACTTCCCGATCGCTGCCATCTCGGCCTGGACAGCCTCGACGGGGAAGCCAGATGCGCCATGCGCGTCGATCGCCTGACGAATGCGGCTCAGGGTCGTGTCCAAGCCAGAGCCCCAGATCCCTCGCTTCATGAGCGACCGGTTCACCCACTTCTGCAGGCGCACCCGGTCCTCGGCGCTGGCCGTCGAGTCGAGGTACGAGTCGTCGAGCCCCTTGGAGGCGAGGAGGTAGGCGATCGGGATGACCACGCTGTGAGCAGTCAGGCTCCGGGTCGAGAGTCCGAATCGGCTCAACAGAGTGGCGGCACGCAGGAGAGCGGCCCTGGTGGTGCTCCAGACCTTCTCGACCTTCTTCATGTTGTCTTGCGTGAAGTTGGTGACGCGGAACCGGAGGTCGACGCCGGCCACCATCAGCGCCGTCTTGAGGACCACGTCCTTGGAGAAGGAGAACTCCCGTGAGCCGCCGGTGTTGAGCTCCTGGACGAGCGCCCGGACCTCTTCCCGTGCGTCGTACTCCTCCCACTGGTTCGTCGCCATCGACAGCAGGAGGTCCGAGTAGGACAGGGTCGTACCACCGCTGTTCACCCGGACGAAGATGTCGAGCACCTTGTCCGGGTCCTGCGAGCCCTCGAGGTAGTAGTTGATCGGCTTGGTGACCCGGATCGCCTCGTACAGGTCGTACAGCCGCTGGTGAGCGTCGACTTCGTTGAGGTCGACGCCCCGGTCCTTGAGCGCCTTCATCAGCGCGGGCCCCGAGTTCTCCAGCTTCAGCACATCACCGACACGGAACCACTTGGCCGGCTCACCGGGCTGGGGCTGCGCCTCGGAATCGGTGAGGAAGCGCAGGTCGTACCGGAGTGACAGCTCCTCGTGGTCGGGATCCTCCAACAGGTTCAGGTACAGCCGCTTCCTCGGGAAGGCGTCGGGGCTGTTCCACCAGGCGTACTTCTTCTTCTCGGCGTGGCTGCCGTACACCGCGATGTTGAGCGACGTCAGGCGCTGCTGTCCGTCAAGGATCGCCACGGCGGATCGGCCGCTCGGCACTGTGGCCTTCGTGGCGTACGGGTGGTCCCGCTCGTGGAAGTCGGTCAGGAAGTCGTAGAAGGCGTAGTGACTCGCCGTATCGGGCTCGACGTTCCACAGCAGGAACGACCCGATGGGATAGCCCCGCATCAGGCTGTCCACCAGCTGACGGATCTGATCGGTGCCCCAGACGAACTCCCGCTGGATGGCCGGGAGGAGATACCGCTTCTCATGGATCCCCGCGAGGACCTCCTGCACGGTGACAGGTGTCTGGAACGCCACTGATACTCCGATGTCCGACGGCAAGGCCTGGCTCGGGGATGCTATGGGTCCTGATCGGTCGGTGAAGACGCGACACGGGCAGTTGAGCCGACCGTGACTCACCGCCCATCCGGGGACGTCCTCGGGTTGTCCGTCGACAGCCAGCGATGTAGCGCGGCCAGTCCAGACGTGCGTCACCGTGGTGAGCCAGCAGCGCTACCGCTTCGCCACGGAGAAGACGACGTCGCCTCGGCCGCTGGGACAGATGCCACACCGGATGCAGGCGGACCCCTTGGCGCTGATCAGGGGGATCCGCCTTCCGTTCTCGGGGCACGGGTAACGCTTGCCCGGGAGGCCGTCGAGGTCCGCTCGACCGTCGGCGAATGTCTCGGCCAGATAAGCCCATCGAACCCACGGGTGTCGCTTCCGCGCAGCTGCAGCGGCCTCGAGATTGTCGGGATCCACAGACAGGTAGACGGACAGATTTGTGAGATCGGCCAAGGCCGGTAGGACGTCGAGCGAACGAGGGTCAAAGCTGCGCGTGTACACCCAGAAGCGGACGTCAGCGTTGTCTCGGACCACGTCCGCCCATGCCTGCGCGTACTCCCAGGAGAAGAAGTCGCCGTCCCAGTGGATGCGGAAGTCCCTCGGGACTCTCGCTCCTCTGGCCTCGGCGCGCTCACAGTCGGCCCGGAAGTCGGCGATCATGTCGCCCAGCAAGCGCGCCATGCCGGCGCGGTCGAGCGCGACGAGCTCTGCCAGGTTCGCGGTGAGCACTTCGCGGAGGCCCTTGTAGAGGTTCTCGAGCTTGCCGGCGTAGCAGACGCGCTGGCAGGTCTCCGTTGCTCCGGGACAGGAGTAGCCGCGTCCGGCGGGTAGACCGAAGCTGTTGGCGATCTTGGCTGTCTTGCCGTTGGGGGACGGCAGGTTGGTCACCTTGCGGTCCGCGGACCGCTTGAGGCTCACTCGGCACCTGGCCGAAACAGCCGAGCTGGACATCCAGCCTCGGCGCCAGTGACACGTGTACCGGTGTGGGCGGATCGGGCCCGTGAGTGCCGACGTTGCTGGAGACGGGTCTCGGCCTCTGCGGCCGAGCGGCTCTCACCGGACCTGCACCCACTCCACCAAGTCGCGCTCCCATACGACCCGCCCTGGTCAACATCTCATGGCGTCCTCCTCGCCGATGCACGTGGAGGCTCCAGGTCTCGAGCGGCGAAGGAAAGGCCCGCTCGCACGGGGACGCGCCGAGGCACGAGCAACCGCACTGCGGGCACATGGCTGCTCACCGGCCCCAGGCCTGGGGTGAAACACGCGCATCAGGCCGGGCCATCACGTCGCGCGTCAGCCCGAGGCGGTCAGACGCCACCCAGGTCTAGAACGAGGGTGAAGTCCCGGTCCTGCATCAACGCGTCGAACTCCGCGATCGAGGCAAACACCGGCGTCCCCAAGTACGTGTGAGTGAGGTCCGCCAGGTCGGCCAAGACGTCGTCCGGTCTGCCCGTGCCCAGGGCAGCCTGGATCGCGTCCAGCCGAGGCAGCACCAACCGGCGGAAGCCAACGTCATAGGCCGCCAGAGCCGCCTCCACTTCGCGGAGCTCCTCTGCGGCAGCAGCCTGGACCTCGGCGGTGTGGCGCAGCAGCGCCTCGTACTCCGCGTCCCATGCGGCCGACCTGTCACGAGCCGTGACCGCCATCCGCAGTCCTTGGACCAACATGACAGCTCCGTACTGGCCGACCACCTGGCCGATCACCGCCCCCACAATCGGGACGGGGATCACCGCCTGGCCCACTGCGGCACATGCCCATCCGGCGACGCCCTTGGTGAGGGTCTCAGCCGCTGCCCACGCTGCCGCGTCGGCAGTCAGCCGACCGGTGGCGACCCCGTGCGCGATGCCTGCCAACCCGAACACCGCTCTGCCGAGGACGTGGTCAAAGCCGCCCTCGACCACCGCGCCGACCCAGGACCCGGCTCCCGCCTCCGCGGCGTGCTGCGCAGCGCCGGCGATGCCCTCACTGAGGCAGGCGATGGTTCCGGCCTTGAGCGCGCTCTGCGCCGCTCGGCGGGCGACTTCCGGCCAAGGGATGCCCTCGCGTGTTCCCGCCTGGACGTAGGAAGTCGCGACTTCGACCAAGCCGGTCGTGAGCCCGGCCGTTAGTGCTGCCGCACCGCCGGCGCGCGCGATGTCGCGGAGCTGTTGTGACCTGATCAACGACTGCAGGTACGCCTGCGGGTCACACGCCGCCCCTGCGACGTCGCTCGTGCTCACCGGGGTCGAGGAGACCTCCCCGCTGACAATCCGGTCGGTGAGCCGCTCGCGGACGTCCGCGTATCGCGCATGGAAAGGCCCCTCTGGCATCCCCAGTCGCTGGTCGATCAGCTCCTGCGTCCCGGTCAGGTGGTCGCTCGGTACGAGGAGCTGCATCCCCTCGTACTTGTGTGCGGAGAGTCCGTCCGTCGGGGCCAGCCGTCGTGCGGCTCCACTGACAACCTTCGCCTGGACCTCACTCAGCACGTCGCCCGAGGCGCCATACACGCGGAGGTCTGCAGCAGCATGCGGCTCACCGAGCCACGTGGTGACACGGAGCCGCGCCTCTTCGTCCTGCGCTACCGCCTTGAGGTTGTACGAGAGCTCATGCATCCACTCGAAGACGTGTCCCTGTCGCTGCTCCTGGCCGAGCTTGCCGAACCGCTCGGCCATCCGTGCTGCGACCTCACGCTGTTGCAGCAGCATGGCGAGCTGCTGCCGACCCACGTGGGTAGCCGCGTGAGCAGCGGCTCGAGCGGCTGCCTCCTGGGTTGCGTCCGCGAGTGCTGGACGCCCATCGAAAGGTGATCCGCTCATGCGGCCAGGCGGTCGGCGAGCCTGTTGGCGGCGGTGAAGGTCCTGTCGGACATCGCCGTCACTCGCCCGTCTTCGTCGATGATCGGGCAGGCGATGACGGCGGCCATGGCCTGCGCCACGCCGGCGAGCTCAGCGACGAGCGCCCGCTGGGCCGGCGTGTAGGTGGCGTAGTCATCGTTGGTGTCGATCAGCGCTGTGAGCTTCTTGAGCCGCGGGCGACCGCAGGCCCCGAGCGCACGGACCACGCGGGCCGTGTCCCTGATGCGCTTGACGGCGGCATCGACCTTCGCCACCTGGACGGTCATCTCGCTCTTGGCTACCTCCAGCTCCTGCTGGGCCTTGACCTGCTCCTGGTACGCAGCCTCGCCCTTCCACCACAGGAATCCGTAGGCGAGAAGGACCGCCGGCGCAGCCACCACACCGGCGAGCACCGCAGTTCCGCCCGCGACACCGAGGCCTCCGGCCGCGAGTGATCCTCCGCCGAGCCAGGCCAGCGTCGCACTGGTTGCCGCAGCTCCACTCAACGCAGAGATGGCAGTGCCTGTCGAGGCAGCTGCCAGGGCCCCGACGGCGGCGAAGGTCAGTCCTCCGGCCGCCGCACCGGCGGCGGTGCCGCCCGCCAGGGCAGCCAGTCCGTCCACGGCCTTGAAGCCGACATCGCGCAGCTTGACGTCCATGGCCCGCAGCTCGGGCACCGCCGTGATGGTCGGGAGATCGCTCAGCTCGACGTTCCGCAGACGCGCGAATTGTGTGGCGAAGGGGCTGAGGTAGGTGTCGAACCCTTTCGCGTAGGCCGCGTCCAGCCTCATCTGGGCTCCGGCTGCCTGCTGCTCCGCCTTCTCCTTGGCGGCCAGGAGTTCCTCGTGTGCCTTCTGGTTCTCCTCCGCGAGGCTCTTTGCATCGAACATCGGGAACAGCCGCACGGAGGACTCTCCTGTCTTCAAGAAAACGGACGCCAAAGGCTCGCATGCACGACCGGCGATCCAGAGGAAGCGGACCATGTCGTGCCGCAATCGAGTGATGGAGGCCCCAGACACGCTCCCTGCGGGCGGAGCTTGATCTGTTGACGTCGGCTGTCCGCCCTCGCGAAGGTGCCGCCGGTTGGCGCCTAGCAGTAGACGCTGATGCTGCGGGTTTGGCAGTACGCGTAGCGCGAAGCGCCGGCGTCCAGGCCGTCGTCGTACCCCTCGTCGTAACCGGCGGCTTCTCCGGCTCGGTAGCCGTCGTTGTAGCCAACCGCCTCGCCAACCGCCTGGCCGTCGAGCTGGCCTTCCGCGTAGCCCTCGCTGAGGCCAGCCGCGTGGCCCTCCTCGTAGCCCGCGCTGTGACCGTCGGCGACCCCTGACGGGTAGGCGAACTCTGCTCCCGCGTTGTACGCGCTCAGTGTCGCCTCGGCCAGCTCCCGGGCGTGCTGCTGTCTGGGTGACGCCTCTGCCTGGCTCCTGCCGGCGGTGACGCCCGCAGAGCTGCCTTCCGCAACTCCCTCGGACCTCGCCTGCTCGACGAGGTCGGCAGTAGCGTCCGCATCCCCCCGCCCAGAGATGAAGGCGAGTACTGCGAGAGCGGTCATCGCGACGCTGATGCAGCTCAGGAGGACGAGCCCAAACCGGCGTCGCCGAGGAGGCGGCGGGCTCTTCACCACAGGGGTGGTGTCCGCGTCGACAGGGCTGGTCATCACGCTCGTCCTCCGCAGGGGACGGTGGATCTCGTCCCGATCAACAGAGGACTAACAACCACACGACCAGATGAGCCCTCGACGCACCGCAGGTCACCTCGAATGAGACATCCGATAACTGCCGAGGCGTCGCGATCTAACGCGCGAGAGACCTACGCCGGCGGGTCCTCAACCACGTGCAGGACGCCGCGGCCGCGTTCCTTGGCGCCGTACATCGCCCGGTCCGCCAGTGAGAGGACCTCGTCCAGCGTCGTCCCGGGCGCAGCCATCGCCAGCCCGATGGAGGCCGAGACCCGCACGGTCCGGCGTCCCACCTCGACCTCGTCCACCAGGGCGGCGGCGAGCCCGTGCCCGATGGCCTCCGCAGTAGCCGCGTCCACCCCGGGTAGCACCGCCACGAACTCGTCCCCACCCAGCCGGCCGACCACGGCGCCCGGCAGCTCCCTCTCCACGTGCCGGCGCAGCCGGTCGGCGAGCCGGACGAGCAGCTGGTCCCCCACCGCGTGCCCGCCGCGGTCGTTGACCTCCTTGAACCGGTCGACGTCCACGAACAGCACCGCTCCCCCGACGGCCAGCGCCGCCCGGCCGGTGTCGAGCAGGTGGCTGCGGTTGGCCAGGCCGGTCAGCGGGTCCTGACGCGCCGACCGCAGCAGCGCCTGCTTCCACCCGTCGGCCTTGGTCGCCACCGCGGTCAGCCGGTCCACCGTCTCCTGCAGCCGCACGGCCTGGTCGACGTCCGCGTCCACGCTCAGCCCCGCCGTCGACGAGGTCAACGTCTCGAGCACCGACTCCAGCGGCAGCCCGGCCGCCACCGCCTCCAGCGTCCGGCCCTGCGCCGCCAGCAGACCGGCGTCCCACCGGTGCGCGGTCACCTGCCGCCGCAGCGACAGCACGCTGCGCACCAGCCGGACCTGGTTCTCGAGCAGTTCCTCCTCCGCCCGGGAGAACGCCCGCGGCTCGTCGTCGAAGACGCCGAGCGAGCCGAGGACGAAGCCGTCCTCGTCGATCAGCGGCACGCCGAGGTAGGAGCGGATCGCGCCGGCCGCCACGGCCGGCTTGTCACGGAAGATCAGGTGCTCGAGCGCGTCGGCCACGTGCAGCCGCGCCCGCAGCGCCACCACGTACGCGCAGAACGACAGCTCGTCGGGCACGTGCGAGTACGGCGCGCCCGCGCCCCGCTCGGCTGGGTAGCACTGCTCGTCCGGCCCGACCAGGTTGATCATCGCGATCGGCGCCTCCACCGTCCGCGCCATGTACGCGACGACGGCGTCGAGGTCGGACACCCCCGCGTGCCCCGGCAGCCGGTAGCTGGCGATCGCGGCCAGCCGGGCCGGATCGGCGACGGCGGACCGCGGGCTGGGCAGGACGGACTCGGGCAGGCGGGGCGTCGGGACGGCGGCGCTCACGGGCGCGCACCCTAGCTGCGGGGTGTCACCGAAGGAACACGCTGCGGCACGGCGCCGCACCCGGATCGCTCAGGCGGACGACCTGGGCGCGCCCATCCCCGGGTCGATGCGCACCGGCCCGGAGGCCGACGGCTCGACGTCGAACTCGAAGATCCCGGTGGGGATGTAGACGGTCGCGCAGGAGTTGGGGATGTCGACGACGCCGGACAGCCGGCCCTCGATCGGCGCCGAGCCGAGCAGGAGGTACGCCTGCTCGGGGCTGTAGCCGAACTTCGTCAGATAGTCGATCGCGTGCAGGCAGGCCCGCTGATAGGCCAGGTCGGAGTCGAGGTAGTGCTGCTCGTCGTCCAGCGTCACCGAGGTGCCCGAGAAGGCCAGCCACCGGTCGTAGCGGGGCTCGACGTTGCCGGGCAGGAAGATCGCGTTCTCCGCCACCCCGTAGGTCTGCATGCCGCCCTTGAGCAGGTCGACGTGGAGGTCGATGAAGCCGCCCATCTCGATGGCGCCGCAGAAGGTGATCTCGCCGTCGCCCTGGGAGAAGTGCAGGTCGCCCACCGACAGGTTCGCCCCCGGCACGAACACCGGGTAGAACACCCGGCTGCCGCGCGTGAAGTTCTTGATGTCCTGGTTGCCGCCGTTCTCCCGAGGCGGCGCCGTCCGCGCGGCCTCCGCCGCCACCCGGTCGAAGTCCTCGCCGGACAGGGAGCCCAGGATCGCGTCGTCCGGCAGCGGCGGCAGGGCCAGCGGCGGGTTGCGGTCCGGGTCGGTGGCGATCAGCGCGCCCTCCCGCCGGTTCCAGCGCGCCAGCAGGTCCGCCGACGGCGCGGTGCCCATCAGCCCGGGATGGGTGATCCCGGTGTAGGACACCCCCGGCACGTGCCGCGACGTCGCCGTCTGCCCGCGGAAGTCCCAGATGGCCTTGTAGGCGTCGGGGAACTGGTCGGTGAGGAACCCGCCGCCGTTCGTCCTCGTGAAGATGCCGGTGTAACCCCAGCCCTGCCCGGCCAGCGGGCCGGCGTCCTCCTGCGGGATCGGGCCCAGGTCGAGGATGTCGACGAGCAGCAGGTCCCCGGGCTCGGCTCCCTCCACCGCGATCGGCCCGGACAGCGCGTGCACCCGGGACAGCGGCGCGTCCCGGACGTCGTCGGCGGAGTCGTCGTTGTGGATGGCGCCGTCGAACCACTCGCGGCAGTGCACCCGGAAGACGTCGCCCGGGCGCACGGTGACCGCCGGCGGGATGTCGGGGTGCCAGCGGTTGTGGCCGACCAGCTCCTGGTCGGTGAACGACCTGCTGGAGTCGAGGGGGAAGACGACCTCGGGCACGGCGGACCTCCGGGCGGGGACGGGTCAGGGACGGGGCAGGCGGGCGAGCGCCGGGTCGTGCGCCTGTGGCACGGCCCGCCGGGACGGCGGGGCGGAGACCACCGCGGGCTGGTCGGCAGTGCGCGCGGTGCGGTCGATCAGCGCCCGGTTGCGGGCCGACCCGAGCGCCAGGCGCGGAGCGGTGAAGACGCGGGGCGCGGGGGTCGCGCAGTCGGGGCAGGGCTCGGAGTCGGCCGCGGTGCCGATCGGGCGGGCGACCTCCAGCAGGCCGTGTTCGGCGCACCGGTACTGGTAGATGGCCACGGCGGACCCTTCCGCTCCGCGCCACCGGGTCCCCGGCTGGCGGGCGCCGCGTCGCCGCGGCTCCGCCCGCGAGCCTCGGGGGACGCGGGACGGCAGGCCAACCCCCGACGGCCCGCGTCCTGTCCCCCGACCTGCGCGTGCTCACCCGGTGGCACCGGCGGGTCACGCCACGGTGTCAGGACGTCGCCTGCTCGGCCCCCCGGGCCGTCCGCCTCTGTCGCCACGGACGTCGCCGGCACCACGCTCCGGACCTCACCGGCCAGGAAACCCGCCAGCCGGACACCGGTCCAGGCAGTCAGTCAGGAGGGCGACGTGACCGCTCCCACTCAGGCCCGACCGGCCATCACGGGTTACCACCACATCGGGATCACAGCCACGGACCTCGACGCGAGCGTCGCGTGGTACCAGCGCGTGCTGGGGCTCCAGCCGCTCCCGATGACGTTCCCGCACCACGGCGCGGAGGAGTCCGGGCACGCCGTCCTCCTCCTCGAACCGGCCCAGGGGTGGGCGATCGGGATCCACCGCCACGTCTCCAACCCAGGGACGCCGGCCAGTGAGGCGGCGACGGGTCTGGACCACTTCGCGTGGGCGGTGTCCTCCCGGGAGGATCTCGATGCCTGGGCCTCGTGGCTCGACGAGCAGGGCGTGGAGCACGCCGGCGTGACCGACACGACCGACCCCATGCCGTACTCGGTCCTGGTGTTCCGGGATCCGGACAACCTCCAGCTGGAGCTGGTGCACCTGCCGGGCTGAGCCGCGCACGACCGGCACCGCGGCGCAGCCGACCGGCGCTACCGTCCGCCGGTGGACCAGCCCGGCACCGGCGGGCCGACGCACAGCCGCCTCGCCCGCACCGCCCGGCTCGCCGCGCTGCCCGCGGCGTTCGCCGGCCGCACCGCCGTCGGGATCGGCAAGCGCATCGGCGGCCGGCCCGCCGAGGCGGTCGCCGCACAGGTGCAGCAGCGCACCGCCGAGCAGCTGTTCGCCACCCTCGGCCAGCTCAAGGGCGGCGCCATGAAGGTCGGCCAGGCGATGTCGGCGATGGAGGCCGCGCTGCCCGAGCAGCTGGCCGGCCCCTACCGCGAGGCGCTCGTCCGGCTGCAGGACGCGGCGCCGGCCATGCCCACCGCGATGGTGCACCAGCAGCTCGACGAGGCGTTCCCGGCCGGCTGGCGGCAGCTCCTCCGCGACTTCGACGACCGGCCGGTCGCCGCGGCCAGCGTCGGGCAGGTGCACCGCGCCACCTGGTCCGACGGCACCCCGGTGGCCGTGAAGATCCAGTACCCGGGCGCCGGCGAGGCGCTCGTCGCCGACCTCGGGATGATGCAGACGGTCGCGCCGGTCGTGCAGGCGGCCGTGCCCGGTCTCGACGCGCGGCAACTGCTCGCGGAGCTGCGCGCGCGGCTGGTCGAGGAGGTCGACTACGTCCTCGAGGCCGACACGCAGATGGCCTTCGCCGACGCCTACCGCGACGACCCCGACATCGCCGTCCCCGACGTGTTCGCCGTCGAGGATCGCGTGCTGGTGAGCCGGTGGATCGACGGCACGCCGCTGTCCCGGGTCATCGCCGACGGCAGACAGGACGACCGGGACCGCGCCGGGTCTCTGCTGGTGCGGCTGTTCGCCTCCGCGCCCGTGCGCGCCCGCCGGCTGCACGGCGATCCGCACCCCGGCAACTTCCGGCTGCTGCCCGACGGCCGGCTCGGCGTCCTCGACTTCGGCGCCACCGATGCCCTGCCGTCCGGCTGGCCGGTGAAGCTCGGGCCGCTGCTCGCCGCCGGCCGGGACCGCGACGCCGCCGCCCTGCACCGCATCGCCGCCACCGCCGGGCTGCTGCAGCCGAAGGCCGTGACCCCGGACGCCCTGATGGCCCTGCTCGACCGCTACCTGGAGCCGCTGCGCAGCCCCACCTACACGTTCACCCGGGCCTGGATCCAGGAGCAGACCCGGCTCGCCTCCGACCCGTTCAGCGCTCCCGCCCGCACCCAGCGCCGGCTCACCATCCCGCCGCGGCACCTGCTGCTCCAGCGCGTGGCCGTCGGGATGACCGGCGTCCTCTGCTCCCTGGGTGCCACCGTCGCCGTCGACGCCGAGATCCGCCGGTGGCTGCCCGGCTACGACACGCAGGTCTGATCCCGCACCGAGAGGAGGCCGGTCGTGGAGACGTCCTTCACCGCGCTGGTCGGCTGTTCCGTTCCCATCCAGCAGGCCCCGATGGGGGCGGTCTCCTCGCCGGACCTGGCCGTGGCGGTCGCCGACGCCGGCGGGGTCGGCACGGTCAGCGCGCTCGGCGTGCCACCGGAGGTCCTGCTCCGGCTCCTGGACGGGATGCGCCGGCGCACGTCCGGCGTGCTGTCCGCCAACGTCCTCACCCCGGACGTCGACGAGCAGGTGGTCGAGGACATCGCCGAGCGGGTGCGGCTCGTCGACTTCTTCTGGTTCGACCCCTCGCCGCGGCTCGTGGAGCTCGCCCACCGGGCCGGGGCGCTGGTCAACTGGCAGGTCGGATCGGTCGCCGAGGCGCGCGCGGCGGTGGACGCCGGCTGCGACGTCGTCACCGTCCAGGGCGTCGAGGCCGGCGGGCACGTGCGGGGCTCCGAGCCGCTCCTCCCCCTGCTGCGCGAGGTGCTCGACGCCGTCGACGTCCCCGTCCTCGCGGCCGGCGGCATCACCGACGGGCGCTCCTTCGCCGAGGTCATGGCGGCCGGCGCGGCCGGCGCCCGGATCGGCACACGGTTCCTCGCGACGACCGAGTCCGGCGCCTCCCCGGCGTACAGGCAGGCCGTCGTCGACGCCGCCGGCGACAGCACCGTCGTCACCGACGCGTTCGCCGTCTGCCCGCTCTGCGCCACCAGCCCGCGGGCCCGGGTGCTGCGCGCCGCCGTGGAGCGGCTCGCCGAGCTGGACGGCGACGTCGTCGGGACGGTGTCGATGGGCGGCACCCGGGTGCCCGTGCCGCGCGGGTCCGGCCTCCCGCCCGTGGCCGGCGCCGAGGGCCACCTCGACGCGATGGCCATGTACGCGGGCGCCGGCGTCGGCGCGGTGACCGCCGTCCGGCCGGCCGCCGACGTCGTCGCCGAGCTGATGGCGACCCTCGAGCGGCGTGCTCCGGATGGCGCACAGTCGTAGCCGTGCGGGTGGCCCCGGGCCGTCCGCCTCTGTCTCCGCGGACGTCGCCGGCGCCACGATCCGGGGCCTCACCGGAAACGGGAGGTCGGCACCGTGTATGTCACCCAGGGTCTGCACCGCCACGTCCAGCAACGCCCGCACGAGGTCGCCACCGTCTGCGCCGGCCGCACCAGGACGCATGCCGAGTCGGTCGACCGGATCGCCCGGCTGGCGGCCGCCCTCCAGGGCCTGGGGGTGGCCGACGGCGAGCGCGCCGCCATCCTGTCCCTGAACTCCGACCGCTACCACGAGTTCCTCGCCGCGACGCTGTGGGCCGGCGGCGTCGTCGTCCCGGTCAACTTCCGCTGGAGCGTCCCGGAGATGGCCGAGTCGCTCGCCGAGGTCGGTGCGCGGGTCCTCGTCGTCGACGACGCCCTCGCCGGCTGCGTCGAGGGCATCAGGGCCGCTCACGACGGCCTGCAGCACGTCGTGCACGCGGGCGACGGCCCCACCCCCGACGGGATGCTCGCCTTCGAGGATCTGGTCGGGACGCACGAGCCCGTCGAGGACGCCCGCCGCGGCGGCGACCAGCTCGCCGGCGTCTTCTACACCGGCGGCACCACCGGCCGGTCCAAGGGCGTCATGCTCAGCCACGACAACCTGCTGACGTCGTCCATGGGGTACCTCGCGGGCGTGGCCACACCGCCGGACCGGGTGTACCTGCACGCCGCGCCGATGTTCCACCTCGCCGACTTCTCCGCCTGGGTCACCGGAGGGATCGTCGGCGGCACCCAGGTGATGATCCCGGCGTTCGACCCGGTCGCGGTCCTGGCCGCCGTCCAGGAGCACCGGGTCACCGACGTCCTGCTGGTGCCCACGATGATCCAGCTGACGGTCGACTCCCCACGGGTCGACGACTTCGACCTGACCAGCCTCCGGCGTGTCCTCTACGGCGCCTCTCCGATGTCCGACGCCCTGCTGGGCCGTGCGGTGAAGGGTCTCCCCAACGCCAGCTTCGTCCAGGCCTACGGGATGACCGAGCTCGCACCCGTCGCGACCCTGCTCACCCCGGAGGACCACGAGGACCCGGTCCACCGGCGCTCGGTCGGCCGCGCCGCTCCCTGCACCGAGGTGCGCGTCGTCGGGCCGGACGACGCCGAGCTCCCCCGCCGGGAGGTCGGCGAGATCCTCGTCCGCGGCGGCAACGTCATGCTCGGCTACTGGGACCGGCCCGAGGCCACCGCCGAGGCCCTGCGCGGCGGCTGGATGCACACCGGCGACGCCGGCTGGATGGACGACGAGGGGTACGTCTCCCTCACCGACCGCCTCAAGGACATGATCATCTCCGGCGGGGAGAACGTGTACTCGGTCGAGGTGGAGAGCGTCCTCGCCCAGCACCCGGCGGTGGCCACCTGCGCGGTCATCGGCGTCCCCGACGAGACCTGGGGCGAGCGCGTCCACGCCGTCGTCGTCCCGGCCGCCGGCGCCACCGTCACCCTGGAGGAGCTGCACGCGTTCTGCGCCGGCCGGCTCGCCGGCTACAAGACGCCGCGGTCGATGGAGGTCGCCGACGGGCTGCCCCTGTCCGCGGCCGGCAAGGTGCTCAAGCGCGAGCTGCGCGAGCCGTACTGGGCCGGACAGGAGCGCGCCGTCCACTGACGAGTTGCCCGACAAGGAGGAGAGCGGCGCATGCACGCACGGTCCACGAGCATCCGCGGCAACGCGGCCGACATCGACGCCGCCATCGCCTACGTGCGCGACGACGTGCTCCCGACGGTGCAGGGGACCGACGGCTGCATCGGCCTCTCCATGCTCACCGACCGCGACGGCGGCCGCTGCATCGTCGCGACCGCGTGGAGGGACGAGCAGGCCATGCGCGCCACCGCCGCCGAGGACCGCACCGTCCAGCACCGCCTCGCGCACATCCTCGGCGGCGCGCACGCCGACGTCCAGGAGTGGGACATCGCGGTCCTCCACCGGGACCGTCCGGCCGGGGACGGCGCCGGCGCACAGGTCACCTGGGCCCGCATCGCACCGAACCACCTCGACGACCTGCTCGAGGCCTACCGCAGCAACCTCCTGCCGCGCCTGCAGGAACTGCCCGGCTTCTGCAGCGTCAGCATGCTGGTCGACCGGCGCCTCGGCCGGACGGTCAGCGTCACCAGCTTCGAGAACCGCGATGCCGCCGGGCTGGTGCGCAAGCACGCCCGGTCACTGCGCGACCAGTTCGCGCAGGCCATGGGCGCCAAGATCGTGGACGTCGCCGAGATGGACCTCGTCCTCGCCCACCTGCACGTCCCCGAGGCCGTGTGACAGCCGCGCCCGTGCACCGCCTGCTCGGTTCCGACCTCCTGTTCCCCTCCCCGGCACGCCGCACCTTGACCTCGCATCCCCTCCTCCGGGTGCTACATCTGGCCTACAGTCGTAGCCATGCGGGTGGCATCCAGAGAGCTGCGCAACGACACGGCCGGCGTCCTCCGGCGGGCCGCCGCGGGCGAGGTCGTGCAGGTGACCGTGAACGGCGAGCCCGTCGCCGAGCTGGGCCCGCTCCACGAGCACCGGTCCTCCTGGACGCCGAAGGCTGTGTTCGCCGCGCGGCTGGCGAGGGCGCAGGCCGATCCGGGACTGAGAGAAGACCTGCGCCCACTCACCGGGGACACCGACGAGCTCGGCCCCATCCCGTGAGTCGCGGGCTCCTGGACACCAGCGTCTTCATCGCCCGTGAGGGGCGGGGGCTCGACGTCTCGGCACTGCCGGACGAGGTCGCCGTCTCCGTCGTGACCTACGGCGAGTTGCGCGCCGGCGTCCTCGCCGCCACGGACGTCTCCGTCCGGTCCCGCCGGCTGTCCACCCTGCAGACCGTGGCCGACCTCAATCCCCTGCCCATCGACACAGCCGTGGCCGACGAGTGGGCCCGGCTGCGACTCCTCCTGGCCACGGCCGGTCAACGGGTACACGTCAACGACACCTGGATCGCCGCCACCGCGCTGGCGCACGACGTCCCCGTGGTCACCCAGGACGCCGACTACCGGGCGCTCGCCGAGATCAGCGACCTCCGCGTCATTCCCGTCTGACAGACCGACTCCGTCGGCCTGTGGAAAACTCCCGGGCCGGTCGTCTCGCGCTGCCACGGTGTGCCGCGTGACGACTCCACTCCTCGCCGACGTCCCCGTCCGCTCACCGCTCGCGCTCACCCGCCGCTGGGCGAGCCTGCTGCAGCCACTGCTCTTCGACACCCGCAGTCTCTGGCTGGCCTGGTTCGGCCCGGACGGCCGGCAGTCCCCCGTCCTCCTGCCCGTCGAGGACCTCCCCGACCGGCCCGACCTGAGCCTGGTCAGCGGCCTGCTCGGCGTCCACGACGAGGTGGCCGCCTCCCACGGGTCCAACGACGTCCTGCTCGCGATGGCGCTCTGCCGTCCCGGCGAGCCGGTCGAGACCGCGGACGACACCGACTGGCTGATGGCATTCCACGACGTCCTCGGCGACGCGCTGGACCAGGCCTGGAGCCTGCACCTCGCCGCCGGAGGGCGGGTCGAGCCACTGGTCGAGGCGCAGTACTTCCTCGGCCGGGTCGCGCGGTCGACGGACGGTCCGCGGTGACGGTGCGCTACGGCTGGTCTCGCGAGGACCATGACGACGTCGCGGTGGCACCGCCTCCTGTTCATCCCAGAAGGCGACGCCGCATCCGCATCGCCGGTGCGGCGGTCGTCGCGGTGGTCCTGGTGACCGCCGGTGTCGCCGCCTGGCTGACGTTCACGGACGCCCACCGCTCACCGCGCGCGGTGGCCGAGGCCTTCCTCACCGCCAACGAGCGTCACGACTGGGCGGCCTCCTGGGAACTGCTCTGTCGCAGTGAGCAGCTACGGCACGAGTCGTTCGCGATGTGGAGCGACGTGCAGGACCTGCGAGTCGAGATCCGCAGCCCCGCGCTGGAGGGCGAGACCGTCACCGTCGAGGACGTCCGACCCAACGAGCGCTCCGCACGCCCCTCCTACGTCATCGACCTCGAGCACGACCTGGGTTCCGCGGTCTACTTCGACACACTCCTCGTGGTCGAGGAGGACGGCGAGTACCGAGCCTGCGGACAGCCGTGAGGAACCGCCGGACGTCAGCCCTGGGCGGAGCGGCGCATCGACCACATCTGCGCGGGGCGCTCGAACTGGGTGGCGACCTCCCAGCTCACCGCGCCGTTGACGACCTCGCGCCGGAAGTTGCCCACGGCCACGCGGGCGAGCTCGGGGTCGGCGGCGACGCGGCGGGCCAGCTCCAGCGCACGGTCCTCGACGGCGGCCTCGTCCACCGACTCCCACGCCAGCCCGAGCTCGACGGCCTTGGTCCCGTTGATCTCCTCGCCGAACAGCGCCATCGCCGCGGCGGCCTCGCGGCCGATCAGCCGGGACAGGATGACGAAGTGCCCGCCGCCGGGGTGCAGCCCGCGCTTGAGGAAGCCGGCCAGCAGCCGGGCGTCGTTGGCGACGATCCGCAGGTCGGTCGCCAGCAGCATGTTCATCCCGGCGCCCACGGCGGACCCGCGGACGGCGGCGATGGTCGGCACCTTCACCTGGCCGAGCCGGTAGAAGGAGTCGTAGATGCGGCCCATGCCGTCGTAGTTCTCGGGCGCGGCCGGGTCCTTGCCGGCGTTGGTGAGCGTCGCGACGTCGCCGCCGGCGCAGAACGACTTGCCCACCGCCCGGAGCACCAGCGCGCCGACCTCGGGCTGGGCGTCCACCTGGTCGAACACGCCGATCAGCTCCGACGCCATCGCCGGCGTCAGCGCGTTGCGGCGGTCGGGCGCGTTGAGCGTCACCACCGCCACGCCGCCGTCGACCTCGAGCAGGACCTCGGCGTCAGCCACGAGCGCACCTCCGGATCTGGGGGCCCGCGGGCCCGGGGACCATCCCGGGCATCAGACCACGGCGCGCGGTTGCCGCCCCGGGTGGCCCGGCTCCACACTCGCCGCACCGACCTCCCGGAGCCCGCATGCCCGCCCGCCGCGCCGCCCTCGCCGTCGTCGCGATGGTGGCCGCGGGGTGCACCGGCGGGAACGAGGAAGCCCCGCCGCCGCGGGAGTTCACCGAGCTGGCGGGCACCGTCGACCTCGACGCCGTGGCGCCCGGCGGCGTCGACGTCCTCGGCCTCGAGCCCACCGGCGACGGCGCACTGGTCCTCCTCGGCGGCACCGCCGATCCCGCGGTCGGCTACCTCGCGACGCTCACCGCCGACGGGCTCGGCGAGGTCCGGCGGATCGACGGCGTCGGCACGGAGCTCCTCGTCGCGGACGACGGCACCGCGCTCGTCGTCGGCCCCGACCGGATCACCACGGTCCCGACGGACGGCGATCCGACGGTCACCGAGGTCGTGCTCAAGGAGCTCGCCGCCGCCGCCCTCTCCCCCGACGGCACCAGGTTGTACGCCGCCACCCCCGGTCGGCTGGTCGGCCTCGACCCGCGGACCGGGGAGACCACCGCCGAGACGGACCTCGGCGAGGGGCTCACCGTGGCGGAGCTCGAGGCGGGTCCCGACGGGCCGGTCGCGCTGATGAGCGACGCGCGCGCCGCCGACCTGGCGGACGTCGCCGTCCTGGGCACGTGGGACGAGGACCTGCGGCAGCCGGGGACCGTCGAGCTCGCCCCCGACCGGCCGGCCAGCATCCCGTCCGCGCTGCGCCTGGCCGACGACGGCACCGCCGTCGTCACGCTCACCGCGGGCTCCGGCGACGATCCGTTCCGCGTCGTCGTGGTGAGGGACGGCGAGGTGACCGCGAGCCACGCCGTCCCCGGCACCGACCGCATCCCCGCCGACCTCGCCGTCTCCCCCGACGGGCGCGTGGCCTACCTGCCGGTGGCCGGCTTCGAGGTGGAGTCCGGCGTCATCACCCTCGACCTGGCCGGCGGCGAACAGCTCGGCACCGCCCGGCTGTGCGAGGGGCAGGGCACCTTCGGCCGGGTGGCCCTCAGCGGCGACCGGCTGACGGTGGTCGGCTCGTGCATCGGCAGCGAAGCGGCGTCGACGACCGCCTTCCTCGTCGGCTGACCATGGCCAACAGGGTGTGACCTGGACCACTATGGCGCCTTCCCCGACAAGGAGGCCCTCATGGACCGGCTGCGCTTCGGCACCTTCCTGGCACCCTTCCACCCCGCCGGCGAGAACCCGACGCTCGCGCTGCAGCGCGACCTCGAGCTCGTCGAGCACCTCGACCGGCTGGGCTACGACGAGGCCTGGATCGGTGAGCACCACTCGGCCGGCACCGAGATCATCGCCTCGCCGGAGATCTTCATCGCCGCGGCCGCCGAGCGCACCAAGCACATCAAGCTGGGCACCGGCGTCACCTCGATCGCGTACCACAACCCGCTCTGGGTGGCCGAGCGCATGGTGCTGCTCGACCACCTCACCCGCGGGCGCGCGATGCTCGGCTGCGGCCCCGGCTCGCTGCCCACCGACTCGATGATGCTGGGCCTCACCCCCACCGACACCCGCGAGCTGCTCGAGGTCGACCTCGACATCATCATGCGGCTGCTGCGCGGCGAGACGGTCACCCAGCAGACCAGGACCCACAACCTCGTCAACGCCCGGCTGCACCTGCGCCCCTACACGCAGCCGTGCTTCGAGATGGCCGTCGCGGCCGTCGCCTCCCCGACCGGGCCGCGCATGGCCGGCCGGCACGGTGTCGGACTGCTGAGCATCGGCGCCACGCTGAGCAAGGACGGCTTCGACGCGCTCGCCCACCACTGGAACGTCGTCGAGGAGCAGGCGCAGAAGCACGGCCAGACCGCGTCGCGGCGGGACTGGCGGCTGGTCGGGCTCATGCACATCGCGGAGACCAAGGAGCAGGCCTACGCCGACGTGCAGTTCGGCATCGAGACCTGGTTCCGCTACTTCCAGAAGACGGCGGCGTTCCCGCAGATGGCGGTCGAGGGCGGCGACGCCACGGAGATGATCGACTTCATCAACGAGGCCGGCATCGGCGCGATCGGCACCGTCGAGGACGCCCGCGCGCAGGTGCAGCGGCTGTGGGACCAGTCCGGCGGCTTCGGCGCGATGCTGCTGCTCGGCCACGAGTGGGCCAACCCGCAGGCGACCAAGCGCTCGTGGGAGCTCATCGCCCAGCACGTCATGCCGCACTTCCAGGGCGGGGAGGTCAGCCACGCGCAGGCGACGCTCGGCGCCAAGGAGTACGCGATGGGCAAGCGCGAGGACTACGCCGCCGCGCAGATGGCGGCCGTGGCCACGATGACCGAGCGCTACGAGAAGGAGAAGGCCGGCCAGAGCTGACGACGTCGGTCGGGTGGCGGCGGCGCCGTCACCCGACCAGCTCGTCGGACAGCCTCCGCAGCCTCTCGCGCGCGGAGGCGTCGTAGGTCTGCTCGTGCGCGCGGGTCTCGCGGAGGCCGTCGAAGTAGCGCCCGGTGACGCCGGCAAGCTCCGGGTCGACGACGAGCCGCGCGGTCGCCTCGACGCCCTCCTCGATCGTCGACGTCGGGTTGGCGACGATCTTCGTCGGCATGAACGTGGCCGGGTGCAGCGCGTTCACCGTGACGCCCGTGCCGGCCAGCTCCTCGGCGAGGTCGACGGTCGACAGGATCTGCGCGAGCTTGCTCTGGCTGTAGGCGCGGGTGCCGCTGTAGCCCTGCGTGAGCTGGACGTCGTCGAAGTCGATCGGCATCTGCGCCGCCGAGGAGACGTTGACGATCCGCGCCTCGCCGGCCGCCTTGAGCAGCGGCAGCAGCTCGCGGGTCAGCAGGTAGCCGGCCAGGTAGTTGACGGCGAACCGCAGCTCGAGGCCGTCGGCGCTCTCCTGCCGCTCCGGCCCGCCCGGCACCTCGCGGCCGATGCCGGCGTTGCTGACCAGCACGTCGAGCCGGTCGACGTCGGCCTCCACCGCCTCTGCCATCGCGCGGACCTCCGCCAGCGACGACAGGTCGGCCCGGTACGACCGTGCCGTCGGCCCCAGCTCGGCGAGCAGCGCCTGCAGCCGCTCCTCGTTCCGGCCGTGGACGAGCACGGTCATGCCGCGGCCGGCGAGGTCGAGGGCCAGCGCGCGGCCGAGGCCGTCGGTGGCGCCGGTGATCAGCACTGTCTGCTCGCTCAGCGGTCGCATGCCCGCGACGATGCCGCGCCGGCGACCGCGCCGCGACCCCTCGTCCCCGCCCGCCGGACCTGACAGAGTCCCTCGACGTGCGTCGCCGCCGCGGGCTCCTGCTCGCCGCCCTCCTGCTGACGGGGTGCGGCGGGGCAGCCGTCGAGGACACGGCGTCCCCCGGGGCGGAGCCGATCCCCCTGGCCGAGGTCGCGGGAGCTGACGCCGGCGTGCTCGACGTAGCCGCCACCCACGACGGCCGGTCCGTCGTCCTGCTGGCCCCACCCGGCGGGCCGCTCACCCTCGCCGACGTCACCGCCGACGGCTCGGCCACCGCCGTGCCCGTCCCCGGCCTCGACGCCGAGCGGCCCGGGCTCACCCGCATCGCGGCGACCGGCGAGGGCGTGGTCGTCGTCGGGTTCGCGGCCGGGCGGGTGGCCCTCGTCCCCGCCGGGCCCCAGGGCGCCGGCGCGCCGCAGCCGGTCGGCACGCTCGGGGGCGCCGACGTCGCCGCGCTGCACGTCACCGCCGCCGACGGCGTGCTGTGGCTTGCGCTCACCGGCATCGACGGCACCGACCGGCTGCTCGCCGTCGACCCCGCCACCGGTGCCGTCCGCACCGAGGTGGCGCTGCCCGGTACGCCTCGCGACCTCACGACGACCGGGGACGGCGGCGTCGTCGTCGCCACGGACACCGGCCGTGCCGCCGCGGCCGTCACCGTCGACGCATCGGGCACCGTGAGCGAGGTGCCGCTCGGCCCGGGAGCGGCCGGACCGGTGACCGTCGCCGGCGGCGAGGTGTACGCGACCGTCGGCGGGAACGGCGAGGTCTCGATCGCCCGGGGCGCCGAGGTGCTCGCCACGGTGCCCGGCGACCTGCCCGCCGCCCTCGCCGTCGACCCGGCCGGTGAGGAGGTCACCCTCGTCGACACGGTGGCCGACAGCGAGGTGCCGCGCGTGCTGCAGCGGACCGTCGACCTCTCCGCCGACGAGGTGACCGGCGAGGTGGAGCTGTGCGACAGCGGCGCCGTCGCGGGGGCCGACGTCGACGACGCGGGCCGCGGATCGGTCGTCAGCGACTGCCGAGGCGAGCCGACGCTGTGGCGGTTCGGCTAGACCGGCGGCTTCCACCCGGGGTCGCGGCCGGTGGCGCCGAGCAGCCGGTCGAGCGCGGGCGCGTCCTCGGGCACCGGCACGCGCGGGCCGTAGAGGTCCGGCGGGCGCTCGTCGCCGAAGGAGTCGGCGAACGCGCGGCAGGCGTCGGCGTCGGCCGGGTCGACGTCGTAGGGCTGGCCGGTGGCGACGGCGAGGTCCCAGCCGTGCACCACCACCTCGTCGAGCGCGACGACGGCGGCCACCCTCCCCGGCATCTCCACCCCGCCGGCCGCGGTGACGCCCTCGTGCGCGGCCGGGTCGCGCCAGGCGGCGGCCAGCGCGTCGAGCTCCGCGGGGATCCGGGTGCGCCAGTCGGCGGGCAGCATCCCCGGGTCGGCGGAGGCCTGGCCGTCGACCGGCGTCTTCTCCCCGGCCATGCGGAAGGCGTAGGCCAGGCCGGCGAGGTGGGCGAGGACCCCCGCCACCGGTGTGCCCTCGCAGGGGGTGGGCTCGGTCAGCTGCTCGTCGCGGATGCCGGCGACCACCGTCGCGGTGGCGGCGGCCGCTGGTCCCAGGTCGGTCGTCATGGGGGTAGGACTCCCGCCGGCCCCGGGACTCAGCGGTCGCCGGCGCCCGTCACGGCGTCGTCAGGACGGACGGCGCGACGAGTGCCAGGACGAGGACCGCGACGTGGACGAGCATCAGGGTGAACAGGCCCACCTGCCAGACCTGGGAGCTCCTGATCCGCGTGTAGAAGCGCTTGTCCACCAGGTCGTCGACCGGGGTCTCGCGGTGGTGGTCGGCGAGGTTGTCGATGCCGACAGCGGTCTCGATCTGCCGCATGCGGGCCTGGTCGAGCTGGAGCAGGTAGCGGTGCTTGGCCATGAGCTGCATGGTCATCAGCGCCAGCAGGACGCCGAGGACACTCGCCAGGCACCGCGGAACCGTGTCCGTGCGGCCGTTGAGGGACGTCGTCAGCACGAACGCCTGGGCCGCCAGGCCGAGACTCGGCGTCTGCCAGACGAGAGCGTTCTGAGCCAGTACCCGCTGCATCAACCGCTCGTACTCGAAGAGCTCCTTCGCGTGCTGGTCCTTCCAGGACCTGTGCGTCTCGACGATCTCCCCCGCGGTCATGCGGTCATCGTCGCTCCCGAGTGGCCCCGTGAGCGCCACCCGCGTCAGCGCGTCGCCGCCCTCGCGAGACGGAGTTGAATGGGGTCGTGATGGGGGGACCGCAGGCCGCTGCCCTCGTGCTCCCGAGCGCGGGGCCCGACCCGATCCCGCTGGCCACCGCGCTGGCCGCCGTCCTCGGCTACGCGCGCGGGCGCCGGCCGCTGTTCTTCCGCTCCCCCAGCTCGCCGCAGGGCCGGTGGGTGCAGGTGCTCGCCTACGCGATGGACCGCTTCGACGGCCAGCCGCCCGAGACCGCCGACGGCCCCACCGACCGCGACGTCCTGCTCGCCGAGGGCCTGCACGGCCGGCTCGACCCGGCGGCGTGGTCGGCCGTCCGCGCGCGCCTGGTCTCCGCCTGGCCCCTCATGGAGATGGCTCTCGAGCGCGCCGGCGTCCGGACGTTCTGGGAGCTCCCCGACGACGAGTTCTCCGTCCTCGCCGAGCCCGGCACCGTAGGCGCGGCGCTGCGGTCGCTGGCCGAGGGACCGGACGCGCGGCACGTCGTCGCCGCGCTGCACCACCGGCACCCGGCGCTGGTCCCGCTGCTCGACGGCGTCACGCGGCGCCAGCTGTGGGGCCACCTGCGCGAGGGCGACAGCGGGCCGGAGGCGGTCGTCCACCGCGAGCTGGTCGCCAACGCCGCGGCGTTCGAGGTGCTCGAGACGGCGGCGGCGACGCTGCTCGGCCGCTCGCTCACCCGGCTGCGGCTGCACGACGTCCTGCTGTGGCTGTCCGGGTCGCTGCGGATGACGCACGCGGTCGCCGTCGGCCGGGCCCTGGCCGCCGACTCGGAGCAGGGCCTCGAGGCGCTGCTCCCGGCCTAGGTTCGTCGGACCCCTCCGGCACGGTGACGCCGTGCTCGAGGACCTGCTCCGTCTCGTCGACGACCCGCTCGCCGTGGCCGACCTGCGCCGCTCCGACTCGCCGGTCTACCCGCGACGGCGCTTCGAGTTCGTCGGCGACGTCGACCCGCTCCGCGTCACCGCCGGCGACCTCGTGGCGCTCACGCTGGTCGGCGTCTGCGTCCCGGCGGGCGTCGCGCTCGACCTGCTGGAGGGCGACCTCGGGCTCGACGTCGCCGACCTGCTGCGCCAGGTCCCCGCCGACGTGCCGATCACCTCACCGCTCGCCGCCGACCTGCTCCGACCCCTCGCTCTCGCGCGGGACCTGCTCGAGGAGCCGGCGGGCATGGACCTCCGGACGGCGGGGACGCTGCTCGCCCGCAAGCGGCCGCTGCTCGTGCCGGTGCCCGACCCGGTGGTGCTGTGCGCGCTGGACTGGAGCGACGACCCGTGGGGCTGGGCGCTGGACGCCTTCTCGGCGGACGGCGGCGTACTGGGCGACGTCGTCGCCGCGGCCCGCGCCGAGGCAGGACTCGTGACGACGGGCGACCTGCGCGCGATCGAGACCGTCGTGTGGATGCGCCACCACCGCGAGCACCTGCGCACACACTGCCCGGGTCTCAGGCTGCTCGCCTGAGTTCAATGGTGCTTGCAGGCTGCTAGCATCCTGCGACATGAGGACGCTGTACCTGCGGAACGTCCCGGACGACGTCGTCGACCGGCTGGAGCGGCTGGCCGCCCGCGAGGCGACGTCCGTGGGAGCCCTCGCCGTCCGCGAGCTGTCCGAGGCATCGCGCCGCGCCGACAACCCCGCCCTGCTCGGCGCACTGCCCGATCTCGGCGTGCCACCCGAGGACCTCGTCGCCGCCGTGGACGCCGAGCGCGCCGGGCGGTGATCGTCGCCGACGCCTCGGCAGTCGTGTCCGCCCTGCTGAACGCCGGCGCCGCCCGCGACCTGCTCGCTCGCGAGCGGATCCAGGTGCCCCACCTGGTCGACATCGAGGTGGCCAGCGCACTGCGGCGAACCGTGGCCGCCGGCACCGTGACGGCGGACGAGGGATGGGCTGCACTGGACACCTGGCGGCGGCTCGGGGTCACACGCCATCCCGCGTCCGGGCTGCTCGACCGGGTGTGGCAACTGCGCGACAACCTGACCGCCTACGACGCCACCTACGTCGCCCTGGCCGAGGCGCTCGACTGCGCGGTCGTCACCGCCGACGGTCGGTTGGCGCGTGCGCCCGGCATCCGCTGTGCCGTCACGGTCGTGCCGCGCTGACACCGGTCGACCATCGCGTTCTTGCCGCCGACACGCACGGACACGCCGTCAGGACCGGCAACGAGGCGATGAACGACTTCCGCGGCGGCGGAGGTTCCGACACGCGCCGCGCCTGCCGATAGCCAGAGGGAACGGGCGCGACCACGCCCCTGCAGAGAGGACCGCATGCTCCCCCGCACCCGGCTCGAGTCCGTCCGGGGCGTCCCCGGTCCCCTCTCCACCGGCCACCTCCTGGCCGACTGCGAGCGGTGGTGCCGCGACAACCTCCCGCCGCGGCCGGTCCGGCGGCTGCGGTCCGTGCCCGCGCCCGCCCCGACCCGAGTGGCGTCGCTGCGGGCCGGCGCCCGGGCGCTCACCGAGGCCGCGAAGGCCGGCTGAGGCGCGGGACCCCGGGCGGGCGCATCCGGCGCGGGACGCGTGCTCCTGTGAGCGCGGCCACCCGGGTGTCGGCCGGCGGCAGAAGGGGCAGCCTCCCGCGGTGACCGGCACCGCGCGATCCGCCGCCCGCCCGATGCCCGGCATCCCGCCCGCGCCCGAGGACTCCGGCGTCGACCCCGGCCGCACCGAGGTCCCCCGCCCCGGCGCCGTCCGCGCAGATCTGCGCCGGGGCACCGGCGCGGACACCGAGGTCACCGAGCGCGACGACCTCGGCTACGCCGACCTGCGCACCTACGCCGCGATCGGCGACGGCCGCACCGTCGCGCTGGTCGCCCGCGACGGCCGCATCGACTGGCTGCCGCTGCCGGAGATGGACGGCCCGCCCGTGTTCGGCGCGCTGCTCGACACCGACAACGGCGGCTGCCTGGAGCTGTGCCCCGAGGGGGACTTCACCGTGCGCCGCGGCTACGTCGGCGACACCAACGTCCTGCAGACGACGTTCACCACGCCCACCGGCAGCGTCCGCGTCACCGACGCGCTCACCACCGGGATCTCCGGGCGGCTGCCGTGGTCGGAGCTGGCCCGCCGCATCGAGGGGCTGGAGGGCAGCGTCCGCATGCGCGCCGCCGTCCGCCCGGGCACCTGCCTCAACACTGTGGCCCCGTGGGTGCACGACACCACGCACGGGCCGGTGCTGCGCGTCGCCGGGCTGACCCTCGCCGTCCGCACGATGCACGCCGACGACGTCACCGCCGGCGACCGCCGCATCGACGTCACCTTCACCACGTCCGAGGGCTCGCGGCACCTGCTCGCCGTCGTCGGCACCGAGGACGAGCCGCTGTTCCTCCCGCCGCCGGAGGTCATCGACGCCGGCGTCGACCGCACGGTCCGCACCTGGGCGGCCTGGATGGAGAGCTTCTCCTGGGACGGGCCGTGGGCCGACGCCGTCTGCCGCAGCACCCTGACGCTCAAGCAGCTCGTGCACGCGGCCACCGGCGCGATCGTCGCCGCGCCGACGACGTCGCTGCCCGAGGGCCCGGCCGGCGGGCGCACCTGGGACTACCGCTACGCCTGGGTCCGCGACTCCGCCTACGCGCTCATCGCGCTCACCCGCTTCGGCCTGCGCGAGGAGACGCACGGCGCGATGAGCTGGCTGCTGTCGGTCATGCGCCGGCACGGCCCCGAGCCGCGGGTCTGCTACACCGTCGACGGCGGCCGCAGCGGCGGGGTGCACGTGGCCGATGTCCCCGGCTGGCGCGGCATCGGCCCGGTGCGGGTGGGCAACGCCGCCGCCGACCAGCTGCAGCTCGGCGTCTTCGGCGACGTCTTCGGCATCGTCTCCCTCTACGTGGAGAGCGGCCACGTGCTCGACGCCGAGACCAGCCGGATGCTCGCCGGCATCGCCGACCTCGCCTGCGACCGCTGGCAGGTGCGCGACTCGGGCATGTGGGAGCTACCGGAGCTGCGGCACTACACGACGTCGAAGCTCGGCTGCTGGCAGGCGCTGACCAAGGCGGTGGAGCTCGCCGAGCGCGGGCAGATCCCCGGCGACGCCGACCGCTGGCGGCACGAGGCCGGGCGGATCACCCAGTGGGTGGACGAGCACGCCTGGGACGCCGAGCGCGGTACCTACGTCTGGTACCCCGGCACCACCGACCTGGACGCCTCGATCGTGCTGCACGCCATCAGCGGCTTCGACCGCGGCGAGCGGATGAGCGCCACCCTCGACCGCCTGCGCGAGGAGCTCGGCACCGGCCCGTACCTGCACCGGTTCACCGGCGCCGCCGACGTCGAGGGCGCGTTCCTGCCCTGCTCGTTCTGGCTGGCCTCGGCGCTCGCGCTGTGCGGCCGGCGCGACGAGGCCCGCGCGCTCATGGACGAGCTCGTGGACGCCGCGCCCAACGACGTCGGCCTGCTGCCGGAGATGCTCGACCCGGCCACCGGCGACTGGCTGGGCAACCTGCCGCAGGCGCTCTCGCACCTGGCGCTGGTCAACGCCGCGATCACCCTCGGTTCCGACGACGACCCCGCCGACACCACCTCGGGAGGCCCCGCATGACCGATCCGTTCGAGCTGCACCGCTTCGTCGACGCGCAGACCGACACCTACGCCCAGGCCCTCTCCGAGCTGCGGGCCGGGCGCAAGACCAGCCACTGGATGTGGTTCGTCTTCCCGCAGGTGGCCGGGCTCGGCCGCAGCGCGACCGCGCAGCGCTACGCCGTCTCCGGGCTCGACGAGGCGCGCGCCTACCTCGCCCACCCGGTGCTCGGCCCGCGGCTGGTGGAGTGCGCCGAGGCGCTGGCGGCGCTGCCCGGCCGCGACGCCGCCGCGGTGCTCGGGCCGGTGGACGCGCAGAAGCTGCGCTCGTCGATGACGCTGTTCGCGCACGCCGACCCGTCGCAGCCGGTGTTCCGCGCCGTGCTGGAGCAGTACTTCGGCGGGCAGGAGGACGACGCGACGACGGCGCGGCTGTAGTCCCGCGCTCGCTCGTGCTCTGCCCACGATCGTGGGCAGAGCACGAGCGAGCGCCGGAGCACGGGGCGTGGACCCCGAGGTGCTGCGGATCTCGATCGTCCGCCGCGCGCCGGACGTCGCCGTCGGCGAGGCTCGTGCGGTGAGCGACGACAAGGGATCCGGTTACGTCTCCAGCGGCCAGGAGTACAGCCGCGACACGAACTACATCACCGACCGGATCACCTCCGACGGCTCCAGCCCGTGGCCGGTCGAGCCCGGTCGCTACCGCCTGGTGATCGCGCGCGCCTGCCCGTGGGCCAACCGCGCGGCGATCGTGCGCCGGCTGCTCGGCCTCGAGCCGGCCATCTCGATGGGGATCTGCGGGCCGACGCACGACGAGCGGAGCTGGACCTTCGACCTCGACCCCGGCGGTCGCGACCCGGTGCTGGGCTACGAGCGGCTGCAGGAGGCCTTCCTCGCCCGCGACCCGCAGTACCCGCGCGGGATCACCGTGCCGGCGATGGTCGACGTCCCGACGAAGGCTGTCGTCACCAACGACTTCATGCAGATGACCCTCGACTTCTCCACGCAGTGGACGGCGCACCACCGCGACGGCGCCCCGGACCTCTACCCCGAGCACCTGCGCGACGAGATGGACGACGTGATGCAGCGCGTCTACACCGAGGTCAACAACGGCGTGTACCGGTGCGGCTTCGCCGGCGACCAGACCGCCTACGACAAGGCCTACGACCGGCTGTGGACGGCGCTGGACTGGCTCGAGGAGCGCCTGGCCACGCGGCGCTTCCTCATGGGCGACACGATCACCGAGGCCGACGTCCGGCTGTTCACCACGCTGGCCCGCTTCGACGCCGTCTACCACGGCCACTTCAAGGCCAACCGGCAGAAGCTGAGCGAGATGCCCGTGCTGTGGGCCTACGCGCGCGACCTGTTCCAGACGCCCGGGTTCGGCGACACCACCGACTTCCCGCAGATCAAGGAGCACTACTACGTCGTCCACGCCGACATCAACCCGACGCAGGTCATCCCGATGGGCCCCGACACCCGCAACTGGCTGACTCCGCACGGCCGCGAGGAGCTCGGCGGCTCCCCGTTCGGCGACGGCACGCCGCCCGGCCCGGTGGCCGCCGGCGAGGAGGTGCCGACCTCGCACGGCCCCGGCGGCATCGGGCACCGGCCCGACGAGGAGCGCCACTAACCTCCCCGGATGGCCGACGGCGACCCGCGCGACCCGAGCGCCGCCGAGGTCGCGCGGGGCGCCGGCGAGCGGTTGACCTTCTTCTCCGACGCCGTGGTCGCGATCGCGATCACCCTGCTGGCGCTCGGGCTGCCGGTGCCCGAGGGCGCGACGGCGGCGGACGTGCTGCGGTCGCTGGCCGACCGGCGCTACGAGTACCTGGCGTTCCTCGTCGGCTTCCTCGTCGTCGCCGCGCACTGGCGGGCGCACCACCGCGTGTTCCGCTGGCTGGTCGGGGAGCACCCCCGGCTGGTCACGCTGTCCCTGACCTGGCTGCTCCTGATCGTGCTGACGCCGTTCCTGACCCGGGTGCTGACCGAGGGCGACCTCGACGCCGCCCGGTTCGGGCTGTACGCCGTCGCGCAGGCGCTGCTGCAGGTGGTCTTCGCGGCGATGGTGTCCCTGGCCGCGCGGGAGGGGCTCTTCGCGGCGGGGACCCCGGCCTCGGTCACGCGCCACCCGTGGCGGCACGCGGCGCCCGGCGCGCTCGGCTTCCTCGTCTCGGTGCCGCTGTTCCCGCTCGTCGGCCGGTGGGCGTTCGTCCTGTGGGCCGCCGTGCCGGTGCTCTACGGGCGGCTGGTCGCCCGGCGCCTGCCGGACTGACGGTCAGCAGCCGCCTCCGCCGCCGCCGTCGCCACCCCCACCGCCTCCGCCGTCGAAGCCCCCGCCGCCGAAGCCGCCGGCCACGTAGCCGCTACCAGCGAGGCGACCGAGGTGGTGTGCCCGGCGCGACGGCGTCGCGCCGCCCGTGCCCCTGCCCGTGCTCCGCCGGATCCGTTGCAGGCCGTACGCCATGAGCAGCAGGGCCACCACCGCCGCGATCACCACGACCGTCGTCATGGCGGAACTGTCCCGCGACGGGGCTCGCCGCGCCAGGGGGCCCGCGGCCTCAGTCACCCCCGCCGTCGGCGACGCTCCCCCGGTCGACGCCGTCGGACCAGGCGCCGGAACCGCCAGGGGCGGTCGGGCCGTAACGGGGCCCGTAGCCGGTGTGGCCGGGGTCGAACGCGTCGGGCCGGCCGGCGCCTGGCTGCGGCCCCTGCCAGGACAGCACGAGGTAGAGCACCAGGGCGACGAGCGCGACGAGGGTGAGCGCGGCCACGGGCGGGCACTGTGCCCGACCGCGGGCGCCGCCGGTACGGGTCGGCGCGCGGGATCAGTCCCCGCCGCCACCCCCTCCGCCGCCGTCTCCCCCACCGCCGCCGTCGCCGCCCCAGCCACCGCCGTCGGAGTGGCCGTGGCCGTGGTGCCCGCCGTCGTAGGAGGAGCCGCCGTCGCCGTACCAGCCGCCGCCCGACCCGTCACGGCGGGCGTGACGGCCGGGAGGTCCGTACTTCCGTTCCACGGCAGTGACAGCCGACACGAGCACCACGACGAAGACGATGACGAGCAGGACGACGATCACGGGCGGACTGTGCCCGATGGTGCGTCCGGGCGACAGATCTCCGCGCGCCTCAACTCGCGGCGCGCTCCTCCGGCAGGTCGTCACGGCGCCGCGCCGTCTCCGCGGCATCGGCCAGCGTGTCCCGGTCGAGCCACTCGAGCAGGAAGCGGGAGCCGTGCACGTCGACGACGGTGGCGCGGTCGGGCAGCGGGCGCAGCACGCGCGGAGTCGTCATGACGTCATGACAGCACACCGACGTGTCGGTCGCATGGCCATGTGGCGTCGCCGTGGTGTCGCGTCGAGAGCGGTCGACGGGGGCGGGGGCCGCGGTGTGGCCACCGCCCCCGTCGTCCTGAGAGCTGGGTGGGGAGGTCAGGGGTGCCGCGACGGCGAACCGGCCGGTCCTCGGAACCCCCATCCCCGATACCTCCCCACCCGGTGGCCCGGACCCAGCGGGAGCCAGGTCGGGGTCACGCCCGGGAAGGCAGCGCACGGCCGGCGGTGCGGTGCGGGAGAGACCCCGACCTCGTCCGGCGGCTGGTGCGCGCCTGGTGAGGAGGTCAGTCGGGAGAGAAGGACGGGTCGCGCAGGGCGGCGGACGCGACGGCGGGAGCCGACGTCGGTGCCGGGACGGTGCAGACGGCGGAGGGCGGCACCCAGGCCGGGCAGATGGCGGCCATCGCGGTGAGCGACATCGAGGACGACATCGTGGGCGCGGACGGCGCGATCGGCTTGGGCTCCGGCGGGGCCGGGGACGTGGGCTCGGTCGGGAGGTCGGTGCCGAGCGGCGGCTCGACGGGCTCCGGACCGGCGGGGTGCTCGTTCGTCACGGTCCGCTCGGCCGGGCCGACGGCGCCGGCGGTGGAGGACAGCCAGTGGGCGAGCTGCCCGGTCTGCATCAGGGCGACGCAGAGCGGTACCTCGGTCACCGCGGTGATCGCGCTGGTGGCCGGGACGGCGGCGGGCTGTGCGGTGGTCACGGTGGCCTGTGCGGTCGTCGTGGTGACCGGCTCGGTGACGGCGACGCTCGGCGTCGTCGTGACCACCGGCTCCGGGGTGCTGGTGGCCGCCGGGACCTCGACCACCGGGACCTCGACCACCGGGACCTCGACCACCGGCACCTCGACCACCGGCACCTCGACCACCGGCACCTCGACCACCGGCACCTCGACCGGAGACACGACCTCGACCACCGGCACCTCGACCACCGGCGCCACGACCGGAGCCACGACCTCGACCACGATCGGCGCCACGACCGGAGCCACGACCTCGACCACGATCGGCGCCACGACCGGGGACACGACCTCGACCACGATCGGCGCCACGACCGGAGCCACGACCTCGACCACGATCGGCGCCACGACCTCGACCACGATCCGCGCCACGACCGGGGACAGGACCTGCTCCACGATCGGCGCCACGACGGTGTCGATCACCGGGACGACCGGCGGGACGACGGCCTCCATCACGGGGACGGCCGGGTGGATGACGTCCTCGACCACCGGGAGGACCGGCTCGAGGACCGGCTCGACCACCGCATCGACGACCGGGGCCACCACGTCGGCGACCGGTGGGAGCACGTGCTCGACCACCGGCACAACCGGAGGCGGCACGGTGTCGACCACCGGCACCACGGGCGCCACGACCGGCGGCAGCACGTACTCCACCACCGGCACCACCGGGGCGACGACGGGCGGCACCACGTGCTCCACCACCGGCACCACCGGGGCAATGGCCGGCGGCAGCACGTGCTCGACCACCGGCACCACCGGGGCGACGACGGGCGGCAGCACGTGCTCGACCACCGGCACCACGGGCGCGACGACCGGCGGGAGCACGTGCTCGACCACCGGGAGCAGCACGTGCTCGACCACCGGTGCCACGACGGGCGGCAACACGTGCTCCACGACCGGAGCCGCCACCGGCGGCACGACAGGAGGCAGGATCTCGTCCACGACCGGTGCCGCGACCGGCGGGAGCACGTGATCGACCACCGGCACGACCGGAGGCGCCACCGGCGGCACGACAGGAGGCAGGACCTCGTCCACGACCGGTGCCGCGACCGGCGGGAGCACGTGATCGACCACCGGCACGACCGGAGGCAGCACGGTATCGACGACGGGACGCCCGACGTGCTCCACCACCGGTGGCACGACCGGCGGAAGCACGCGCTCGACCACGGGAGGTCCACGGTGCTCCGCCGCCGGGGCGGCGACCGGGGGCAGTCCGGCCGGCGGGCCGACCACCGGAGACGCGACGTCCTCGACGACCGGCTCGACCACGGTCTCCACGACAGGAGCCACCGGCTCGACCACGGTGTCCACGACCGACTCGGGCGTTTCCGCGGCAACGTCCACGACCGGCTCGACGACCGTCTCCACGACGGGAGCCACCGGCTCGGTCACCGTCTCCACGACGGGAGCCACCGGCTCGGTCACCGTCTCGACCACGGGAGCCACCGGCTCGGCGACGGTCTCGACGACGGGCTCGGGCATTTCCGCGGGAACGTCCACGGGCGACTCGACCGCGGTCTCGACAACCGGCTCGGGCGTTTCCGCGGGAACGTCCACGACCGGCTCTACGACTGTGTCGACCACCGGCGCCACCGGCTCGACCACGGGAGCCACCGGCTCGATCACCGGCTCCAGCGTCTCCGCGGGAACGTCCACGACCGGCGCATCCGCGACCTCGTCAACGGTCGAGACGACGCCGTCGGCCGCTCCACCGAGCAGGGCGCCGGCGGGGGCCAGCGGGTCGTCGTCGGCACGGGACGTGCCGGTGACCAGGAGGAGGAGGGCGTAGAGGCCAGCGATCAGCGAGGCCAGGAGGAGCAGCCTCCGGGGCCAGACGGCAGCCACCTCGCTGCCCATCCCCCGTGAGGAAGTCGCCCTCCGCACTCCCGCAGAGTAGAACGGGACCGGCCGGTCCGCTCGTTGATCTGTCATGGAACTTGCTCAGATGATGCGCACCCGCAGGCGGCGGAACCCGCGCCCCTTGTTCTCGATCTTGACCACCTCGACCCGGCCGACCATCGCCGTCGAGGCCACGTGCGTACCGCCGTCGGCCTGCAGGTCCAGGCCGACGATGTCGACGATGCGGACCTGCTCGATGTCGGGCGGCAGCAGGTCGGTGGCCGTCCGGATGAGGTCGGGGATGGCGTAGGCCTCCTCGCGGGGGAGCGTGCGCACCTCGATCCGCCGGTCGGCGGCGATCTCGGCGTTCACCGCCTCGGCCACGCGGTCCTTGAAGTCGGCCGGCACCTCGGCGAGGTCGAAGTCCATCCGCGCGGTCAACGGCTCCATGTTGCCGCCGGTGACCTTGGCGCCGAAGTCGCGCAGGACGACGCCGGTGAGCACGTGCAGCCCCGAGTGCGTGCGCATCAGCGCGGTCCGCCGCTCGTCGTCGAGGGCCCCGCGGACGGCGGTCCCCGGCGGCGGCACGGGGTCGCCCTCGACCGGGATGAGGTACAGCTCGTCGCCCTTCCGCGTGCCGGCGATCCGGGTGCGGACTCCGCCCCACAGCAACACGCCCTCGTCCGGCGGCTGCCCTCCGCCGCCCGGGTAGAACGCCGAGCGGTCGAGCACGATGCCCTGCTCCGGGTCGGCCGCGACGACGGTCGCGTCCCACTCCCGCACGGTGGCGTCATCCAGGTCGAGACGGTGGGTGTGCCCGTGCTGCTCAGCGCTCACCCGCGCATGCTGCCTCGCGCGGTGACCGGCCGACAGCCCGGGTCGGCCGTGATCATCGGATGCGTGCACGCGACACGGCTGGACACGCCGGAGGACCGTGCACGCAGCCGATGATCAACACGGAGGCGAGCGCCGCTCACGCCGCCGTCTCGTCCGTGGCCTCCAGCTCGTCGGCGCGGGCGAGGAACGCCTCCACCAGCCGGGCGCAGGCCGCGGCGGCCTCGGGCTCGCGCTCGGCGATCTCCCGGCGCAGCCCCGGCACCTTCGCCGCGGCCTCGGCCGGCGGCGGGCCGGTCAGCTCCCAGGTCTCCTCCCACGCCGAGAAGGCGCCGGGGTCGATCTCCGGGTGGAACTGCACCCCGCGGTGCGGTCCGGACACGAAGGCCTGGACGGCGCGGGAGGTGCGCGCCACCTCCACCGCGCCGGGCGGCACCGTGAACCGGTCGCCGTGGTACTCGAACCACGGCCCGGGCGGCACCAGCGCCGGGTCGGCGGTCTCGACGTCGAGGAAGCCGTGCTCGCCCTCCGGCGCCTGCGACACCACGCCGCCGAGCACCCGCGACAGCGCCTGCCCGCCGAAGCACACGCCGAGCACCGGCGTCCCGGCGTCGACCGCCCGCCGGAGGTAGGCGAGCTCCGCACCGAGCCACGGCACCGTGTCGTCGTAGGCCGCCGCGCCCGAGCCCATCACCACGAGGGTGCGCAGCGTCGCGGGGTCGGGCAGGTCGGTCAGCAGCGGCGACGGCCCGACCGTCGTCCCGACGACGACCGTCAGCCCCTGCGCCTCCAGCGCCGGCCGGAGGGTGCCCACCAGACGGGAGCCGCGGGAGGGGTCGGCGTCGTGGACGAGGACGAGCGCGGTCTGCACGGGTGCAGTATCGGCAGGTGCCCGACGCTCCCCCACCAGCAGGCGTGCGGACGGTGCCCACCGGGGACGTCGACGTGGCCGCCACGCTCGGCTCCCTCGTCTGGCTCCCGGGCGACCCGACCGTCCGCGTCGAGCCCGGCCGGTTCACCCGCGCCACCTGGACGCCCGAGGGCAGCGGCACCGTGGTCGTCACCTGGGCGCCGGGGGACGGCACCGCCCGCGTCGAGGCCTCCGGGGACGGCGCCGGCTGGCTGCTCGAGCGCGCGCCGCGGCTGCTCGGCTGCGAGGACGACGTCACCGGGTTCGACCCGGCCGCCGCGCCGCTGCGGGACCTGTGGCGGCGTCATCGACGGCGGCGGATCGCCCGCACCGGCACCCTGTGGCACGACCTCGCCTGTCTGGTGGTGCAGCAGCGTGTGAGCCGGGTCGACGCCGCCGAGCAGTGGCGCCGCCTGGTCACGACGTACGGCTCCCCGGTCCCCGGCGCGCCTGGGCTGTGGACGCCGCCCTCCCCCGGCGTCCTGGGCCGCCTGTCCTCCCCGGCGCTCCACCGGCTCGGTCTCGAGCGGCGGCGCGCACAGACCCTCGTGGGTGCCGCCGTCGCCCTCGCCCGCCACCAGGACCTCGCCGACGCCGACGTCGCCGCCGGCACCGCGACGCTCCGGGCGGTCCCGGGGATCGGACCGTGGACCACGGGCTGCCTGGCCGCGCTCACCTGGGGCGACCGGGACGCCGTCATCACCGGTGACAGCGGCATCCCGTCGCTGGTGGCATGGGTGCTGGCCGGTCAGCGCCGGGCGGACGACGCGGCGATGCTCGACCTCCTCGCGCCCCACCGTCCGCACCGCTACCGCGTCCTCGGCCTGGTGATGGCCAGTGGCCGCCGGCCGCCGCGCCACGCTCCGCGGAGCCGGCGCGAGGACATCACCCGACGCTGATCCCGTCACTCCACACACCGGAACGCACACGCTGAGTGGAAGACGTCCCGCGCGTGTCGTCACCCCCTCGCTCAGCGTCCCCGTCGCGAGCAGGCTGTCGGCCGCGGCGGTGCCGCACGGGCAGCGCCGCCCCTCGAGAGGAGCGGCCATGTACGCACGCTCGACCACCGTCGCCGGCACCCCGGAGAAGGTCGACGACGGGATCGCGTTCGTCTGCGACGAGGTCATGCCCGCGCTCACCCAGATGCCCGGGTGCGCCGGCCTGTCGATGCTCACCGACCGCGAGACCGGCCGGTGCGTCGTCACCTCGTCGTGGAACGACGTCGAGGCGATGCGGGCCAGCGCCGACCGGGTGCGCGGACTGCGCGACCGGGCCGCGGAGGTCCTCGGCGGCCCCGCCGAGGTCCAGGAGTGGGAGATCGCGGTCATGCACCGCCGGTCGGAGGCGCCGTCGGGCGCGTGCACGCGGGTGACCTGGTGGCGCACCGACCCCGCCCGCATCGACCGCGTCCTCGACGGCTACCGCGACGTCCTGGTGCCGCGGATGGAGGACTACCCCGGCTTCTGCAGCGTGAGCCTGATGATCGACCGGGAGGGCGGGCGCGCCGCCTCCGCGGTGACCTTCGAGGACCGCGAGGACATGGACCGCGGCCGCGTGCACGCCCGGGCCACCCGGGACGACTTCGCGCGGTCGATGAAGATCGAGATCACCGACGCCGCGGAGTTCGACCTCGTCCTCGCCCACCTGAGGGCGCCCGAGACCGTCTGACGCCCGTGCCGGCGCCCCTCGCACGGGGCGCCGGCAGCGGGCTCAGACCACCGCGGTGAAGGCGGGCCAGACGTCGTCGGGGCCCGCGGCGACCAGGGCCTCGCCGAGCAGCCGCGACCACGCCAGTTCGGTGCCGGCCTCGTCGCGCCACGACCAGCAGCGCCGGGTGAGGTGGTGCAGCCGGTACTCCTGCGTGAAGCCGATCGCGCCGTGCACCTGGTGGGCGAGCTTGGCCACCCGCTCGACGGCCTCCCCCGCGCGCACCTTGGCGGCGGCCGCGGCCAGCGCGACGGTCTCCTCCCCGCGGCCGAGCGCCTGGACGGCGGCGTCGACCAGCGCGGCGGTGCTGGTGACCTCGCCGGCCATCTGCGCCAGCTCCATCTGGATCGCCTGGAACTTCCCCAGCGGCCGGCCGAACTGCTGCCGCTCGCCGGCGTACTGCACCGTCCACGCCAGCACCTGCTCGAGCGCGGCCGAGATCTGCACCGCGCGGGTCAGCGCGTAGCGGGCCCGCAGGGTGGCGGCCCGCGCCGGGGTCAGCAGCGCACCGGGCACGCCGACGCCGTCGAGCACGAGCGAGCCGCGCGGCTCCCCGGCCAGGTTCACCGCCGAGGACGCCGTCAGGCCCGAGACGTCGACGACGGCCAGCACCGCGCCCTCGATCCCGGGCGGCGCCGCGGCGAGCACCGCCACGTGCCTGGCGACGCCGGCCCACGGCACGTCGGTGGCGGTGCCGGTGAGGACGAACCGCCCCGGGCCGTCGCCGTCGTCGGAGGGCTCGGCGGCCACGGTGCCCTCGACCGCCACGGTCAGCGGCTCCTCGGGCGAGGGCAGGTCGAGGTCAGCGGCCACCAGCGCGGGCCCGGCCACGAGCAGCTGCTCGGCCACCGGTACCGCGGCCGCGCCGGCGGCCAGCGTGCGCACGATCGCGACGGCGTCGGCGAGCTCGCCACCGGAGCCGCCGGCCTCCTCGGGCAGCCCGACGCCGGTCAGCCCGGCCTCGGCCAGCGCCGACCACAGGCCGGCGTCCCACGGCCGCTCGGCGGTGAGCACGAACGGCTCGTGCCCGGAGAGGATGTCCCGGACGGTCTCGACCACCAGGTCCTGGTCGGATGCCATCAGCGGAGCCCCAGCCCGCGCGCCACGATCCCCTTGAGGATCTCGTTGGTGCCGCCGCGCAGCGTGTAGCCCGGCGCGTGCAGCTGTGCCTCGGCCAGCGCCCGCCCGAGCGGGTCGGGGCTGTCCAGCGACGCCGGGACGTCGACCACCCGGCGCACCTCGTCGACGACGTCCTGCTCGAACGTCGTCCCCATGTCCTTGACCAGCGCGGCCGGGATGTCGGGCAGCTCGCCGCGGTCGAGCGCCGCGGCGATGCGCAGCGACAGCTGGCGCAGCGCCAGCGCCCGCGAGGACAGCCGGCCGAGCACCGCCAGCTGCGCGGGGTCGCGGGTCGCGGCGGCGCGGCGGCCGAACTCGGCGAGCAGCGGCCAGGTGGAGAGGAACCGCTCGGGCCCGGAGCGCTCGAAGGCCAGCTCCGCGGTCACCTGGTGCCAGCCGGCGCCCTCGGTGCCCAGCAGCATGTCGCCGGGGACGACGACGTCGGTGAACACCACCTCGTTGAAGTGGTGGCCGCCGTCGAGGATGCGGATCGGGTTGATGCTGATGCCCGGCAGCGACAGGTCGACCAGCAGCTGCGTGAGGCCCTGGTGCTTGCCGCGCGGGCCCTCACCGGGCGGGCCGGTGCGCACGAGCACGATCCCGTAGTGGGAGTGGTGCGCGTTCGACGTCCAGATCTTGGCGCCGTTGACCACGAAGTCGCCGTCGGCGTTGCGCACCCCGCGGGTGCGGATCGAGGCGAGGTCGGAGCCGGAGTCGGGCTCGCTCATCCCGATGACGAAGTAGCACTGGCCCGCCGCGATGCGCGGCAGGATCTCCTTGCGCTGCGCCTCGGTGCCGTAGCGCAGCAGGTTCGGCCCCGACTGCCGGTCGGCGATCCAGTGCGCGGCCACCGGGGCGCCGGCGGCCAGCAGCTCCTCGGTGACGGCGTAGCGCTCCTGCGCGGTGCGCTCGTGGCCGCCGTACTCCTTCGGCCAGGTCATCCCCAGCCAGCCGCGGGCACCGAGCTTCCTCGAGAACTCCGGGTCCACGCCGGACAGCCAGGTGTCCACGTGCGTGGTGAAGGTCCCGGCGGCGAGCTCCTGCGCCAGGAACTCCCGGACCTCGAGGCGGACCCGCTCCGCGGCCTCGGACGGCGGTGCGGGCGCCAGGGTCAACTGGTTGCTGCTCATGACGGACACGTCCCCACGTCGGCGTGGCAGTTGTCACCGTCGGTTGTACAGGCCACTGCCGTGTCCCACCCAGGCGCGGGGGTGTCGGATGTCCCACTGCGCGGCCCGCATCCGGACGGCCTGGTCCCTCAGCGGTCCTCGTCGCGGGAGGGGTCGCCGGGGAAGGCGTCGCGGGTGAGCAGCCGCAGCCCGTCGGCGACGTCGCCGGCGACCGTCGTCAGCCGGTCCACCGCGCCGGTGACCAGCCGGCGCACCGCGGCCGGGTCCAACCCGAGCACCGAGCCGAGCCCGGCGGCGACGTCGAGCCCCGGGAAGGCGACCGGCGGGGCGGGCACCTCGGTCCGCCCGGGCGACCACCGCATCGCGTCGCCGGAGACGCTGACGTCCCCGCTGGCCCCCTCGAGGGCGTCGGTCAGGTCACTGCGCGCCTGCTCCACGGCCGCCTCCTCGCACCCGGCCCCGATCACGGGGCGGTGGCTGCGATGGTCCGCCGCCCGGCCGGGAGCCGCCAGCGGATCGGCCGGCAGCCGGGTGAGCACGAGCAGAGCGACGTCGTCGGCGCGGCGGGGGCCGGCCAGCGCGTCGAGCAGCCGGTCGCAGAGCGCGCCCGGGTCGGTGGTCGGGCCCTGGACCGCGACGGCGCGCAGCCGCTCGAGGCCTGCGTCGAGGTCGGCGGTGCGGCTCTCGACCAGGCCGTCGGTGTAGAAGACCAGCGTCGCGCCCGGGGCCAGTCGGCCCGCCCACTCCGGCGCCGGGCCCGGCGGTGCGCCGAGCAGCCGCCCGGGCCGGACGTCGAGCAGCTCGGCCCGCCCCCCGGCGACCAGCAGCGGCGGCAGGTGACCGGCCGAGGCGATCCGCAGGTCCCCGGTGGCGGGGTCGAGCCGGGCGAACAGCGCGGTGGCCATGCGCGGCAGCCCGAGCAGCGGCCAGCTGCCGTGCAGCCGGTCGACCAGCGCCGCCGGCCCGGGCAGGTCGACCAGCAGCGCCCGGTGCACGCTGCGCAGCTGGCCCATCGTCGCCGCGGCCGTCACGTCGTGGCCGACGACGTCGCCCACGGCCAGCGCCACGTCGCCGCCGGGCAGCGGGACGACGTCGTGGAAGTCGCCGCCGACGTCGGCGCCGCGGCTGGCCGGCAGGTAGCGGACGGCGAGGGCGTAGCCCGGCACCTCCGGCGGCGTGGGCGGCAGCAGGCTGGCCTGCAGGGTGTGGGAGGTCCGCCACTCCAGCTCGTAGCGCTGGGCGACGTCCATGCCCTGCGACATCTGCAGGGCCAGCTGCTCGGCGGTCTCGACGTCGGCCTCGGTGAACAGGCCGTGGCGCGCGTCGGCGCCCAGCGAGATCACCCCGAGCGGCCGGTTCTCCAGCACCAGCGGCACGCAGATGAGGTCGGTGAGCTCCAGCGCGCGGGTGACGGCCAGGTGCCGCGGGCTGGTGGTGAACCGGACGAGCTCGGCCTCGTCGACGCCGCGCAGCCAGATCGTGCGGTGCTCCACCATGGCCCGCACGCTCGGGTGGGCGCCGTCGCGGCGGGGCAGGTGGACGTCGCGGAGCTCCTCGATGAGGTGGCGCCGGGCCGGGTCGGCGTGCGCGACCACCGGCTGGACCAGCCCGCCCTCGGTCATCAGGTCGACGACGCACATGTCGGCCAGGCGGCTGACGGCGAGCTCGGCGATCCGCTCGATCGTCTCGGCCACCCCGTGCCCGGCGGCCATGAGCCGGGCGGCGTCGAGCAGGAACGCCGAGCGGGTGGCCTGGCGGGCGGTCTCCTGGTGGAGGCGGACGCGCTCCAGCGCCTGCCCGGCCTGCCGGCCGAGGGTGGCGAGCAGCTCCGCGTCGGCCTCCGGCAGGGCGCCGCGGGTGCCCGGCTCGGCCAGGCTGATCAGCTCGCTGTCGCCGACGACGCCGAGGACCAGCACGAGCGCCCCGAGGTGCCGGTCGTCGGCGGCCGACACCGGGACGACGACGACCGCGTCCTGCGCGGCCCCGATCAGCGCCCCGGCCAGCTCCGGCCAGGCAGCGCCCAGCGCCGGCCCGACCGGCACCGTGCGCACCCCGCCGGAGCGGACGAGGTCCGCCCCGCCCTCCGCGGCCGCGGTCAGCTCGGCGAGCAGCGCGGGCCCCAGCCCGTCGCTGGCGGCCAGGACCACCGGCACCGGCCCCTGCCCGGAGACGTGGTCGGGCCCGGGGACGGCCAGCCACAGGCCGGCGCCGCTCGCGTCGACCGCGGCCCGCGCGCGCCGGACGACGACCTCGGCCACCTGCTCCGGCGAGGCCGCCGCGGCGAGCTCGGAGACCACCTGCTGCAGCGTCCGCGCCCGCCGCTCGGACTCCGTCGCGGTCCGCTGCGCCGCCAGCAGCGCCCGCTCGTAGCGCCGGCGCGAGGTCGCCTCGAACACCGTGGCCCGGACCAGCAGCGGCCGGCCACCCTCGTCGCGGACCTCGATGGCGTTGAGCAGGCACGGCAGCACCGAGCCGTCGGCGCGGACGACGTCGAGGGCCGCCTCGCGCACCGCGCCCTGCAGGCGCAGCAGCGGCGCGAGGTGGGTCTCGTAGAAGACCCGGCTGCCGGCGCTGAGCAGGTCGGGCAGCCGCAGGCCGACGACCGCGCCGGGTGTCAGACCGGTCCAGTCGCAGAACGTCCGGTTGACCTTGACCACCCGCCCGTCGGGCAGCAGCGACAGGTAGCCGCACGGGGCGTGCTCGTAGAGGTCGGCGGGGTCCTCCACCAGCAGCCGGGCCAGTTCCTCCGGCTGCTCGAGCCGGTCCCGGGGCGCAGACGGGTCTGTCACGGCCGGATCAGAGGGTGCGCAGGAACGCCCGGATCGCCGCGGCCGTCTCCTCCGGCGCGGACAGGTGCGGGCAGTGCCCGGTGGCCGACAGCCGCGTGAACACGCTGCCCGGGACCCGGGAGTGCACGTAGCGGCCGACGACCTCCGGCGCGATGGCGTCGTCGGTGCACTGCAGCACGAGCGTCGGCACGCGGACCGCCGGGAGGTCGTCGCGGTTGTCGGAGAGGAAGGTGACCCGGGCGAAGTCGCGGGCGATCCGGGGGTCGGTGCGGCAGAAGCTCTCGGCCAGCTCGAGGGCCACGTCGGGGTTGTCCGGGCCGGCGACCAGGGGGGCCAGCGCCGCGGACCACTGCGCCGGGTTGCTGTCCAGGGACTCCAGGAGTGCGGCGACGTCGGCCCGGCTGAAGCCGCCGGTGTAGTCCTCGTCGTCGACGTAGCGGGGGCTGGGCCCGACCATCACCAGGGCCCCGAAGCGCTCCGGCGCCGTCAGCACCGCCAGGACGCCGATCATCGAGCTCACCGAGTGGCCCACCAGGACGACGTCGGTCAGGTCCAGCTCCCGGACGACCTCGACGAGGTCCTCGGCGTAGCCGCGCAGCGAGCCGTGCCGCTCCGGGTCGTAGGCGGAGAGGTCCGATCCGCCCGCGCCGACGTGGTCAAAGGTGACCACCCGGTGGTCGGCCGCGAAGTGCGGCACCACGGCCCGCCACATCGTCTGGTCGCAGCCGAAACCGTGGGCGAAGACCATCGGCCGGGCGGTCCCCGGCCCACTCACGCGCACGCAGTTCCGCGTGGCCACGCTCACACGGCGACCGTAACGGACGACTGCGTCGCTGTCCCCGCCCGGCTCGCCCCGTTCGCGCGCCGACCCCTGTCGCGCCGTCCGGCGGGCTCCTACCCTGCCCTCGTCGCCGGTAGCGACCGATCCGGTTCCGACCTCCCGACCAGCCGCATCGAGGTGCCCCATGACCGTCGCGACGGCTCCCCCGCGTCCCGCTCCCGTGCGCCCGGCCGCCACCCGCGCCGGCGACTCGGAGCGCGTGCTGCACCGGCTGGTCCGCCGCGAGCTGCGGCTGCTGGCCGAGCTGTCGACCTGGGCACCGGCCGGCGACCCCGCGCGCGTGGCCGCCCTCACCCGGCACGCCGACCTGCTCGGGCGGGTGCTCCTGGGCCACCACGCCGTGGAACGCGACCTGCTGTGGCCGGCCCTGCTGCGCGCGCTGCCCGCCGACCTCGCCGGGCCCGCCCGCGACCGCGTCGCCGACTGGACCGCGCGCTGCGCCGCCGTGGACAACCGGCTGCGCGACCTGTCCACCGCCGCACGGCAGTGGGCGGTGGCCGGCACTCCGCCGGCCCGCGACGCCTTCGCCCTCACCTGCCTCGACCTCGCGGCCGCCGTGGACGCGCAGACCGCGGCCGAGGAGCGGGACCTGCTGCCGCTGCTGGAGGCGCACCTGCCCGCCCGCGAGTGGACGGCGGTCACCCGGACCGTGCGGCCGGCGCTCAGCCCGCGCGAACAGCTGACGGTGCTGGGGCTGGCCCTCGAGGACGCCGGTCCCGCGGAGCGGGCGCGGCTGCTGTCGGGACTGGGCCGGGGGACCCGGCTGGTGTGGCGGCTGGTCGGCCGGTCACGTCACCGCGCGGCCGTGGTCCGGCTCCGCGGGGCACCGCCGGCCCGGTAGGCGCTGGAGGAGAGCGGGCGCGACGACGGGCCCGCCTCCCAGATCGGCCCTTCTACCGCTCCGAGATCGGCCCCTCTGCAGGGCCCCACGGCGAGCTCGCGAGTCGTGGGGGGCAGAGGGGTCCTTCTACCAGCGGGACGTGCCGCAGTCGCGGCAGCGCTTCTTGGCCGTGGTCGTGGAGCCCTGGCAGTTCGGGCAGGTCCAGGTGGCCACGGCGGCGTGCTCGGTGGTGCGCTCGGTGGTGCGCTCGACGGGACGTTCGGTCGTGGTGGTGCTCATGGGTGTACTCCCCTGTCGTCCGGGAGCCCCCGACGGTAGGCAGCCGGGATGACGGGGAGGTGTCCTGCGGGTTGCGGGACGTCACGGTCTCCCCTGACTCCTCCGCCATCCCGCCACCGAGCACTGGCAGGGCACTGGTGGGGCGCTGCAAGTGGGGCGCCCCAGTCGGGCTGCAGTCCCGCACATGCGGTGCGCGCGAGCGTCCTCGCAGCGAGCCGGACCCCGGCTCCCGACCGAGGAGACACTGCCATGACCCGCACTGCTTCCACCCGCTCCCGCCTCACCCGCGCCCTGCTGCGCACCGCCGTCCCCGCCACCGCGGTCGCCGCCGTGATCGCCACCGCGGGCCCGGCCTCGGCCGGCGGCACCGAGTACAACGCCTACGACACCGACGCCAACGGCTGGATCGACCTCTACGCCTTCGACGACAGCGGCGACTGGTACGAGGACACCTGGGCCGTCGACTGGGACGAGGACGGCTACGTCGAGCAGGTCGCCGTCGACACCGACCTCGACGGCTGGGCCGACACCTTCGCCTTCGACAGCGACGAGGACGGCTACGTCGAGGAGGTCGGCGTCGACACGACCGGCAACGCGCTGCCGGACGTGTGGGGCGCCGACACCGACTACGACGGCTACGTGGACGCGGCGGCCTACGACGTCGACGACGACGGGTACGCCGACTACTCCGAGGCGATGGCGCCGACCTCCTACGCCTACGCGTCGGTGACCTACGTCTTCGCCGAGGCCGACGGCTGGACCTACTGGGAGCTGTCCGTCGAGTACGGCTACGGCCTGACCAGCGGCCACGACTCCGACGACACCGGCATCGAGGCGCCGAAGGCCGGCACGCTGCAGATCACCGCCAACACCGCCGACGACGACGCGGTGACCGACGCCGTCGACGCCCTGGCCGGCCTGTTCTGACCTGCAGATGAGTGCCCACCGATGAGTCGGAGAGCCGGCGCCGGTCGGGAGGACGTGGGCACCTCCTTCCTCCTCGTCCCCGGCGCCGGCGGCCGTGCCTGGTACTGGCACCGGCTGGTCCCCGAGCTCGAGCGGCGGGGACACCGCGCGGTCGCCGTCGACCTCCCGGCCGGCGACGACGCCGCGGGACTCGAGGCCTACGCCGCCGTGGCGACGGCCGCGCTGGACGCCCTCGTCGCAGGAGGGGACGGCGCGGACGGGGACGCCGTGGTGGTCGGGCAGTCGATGGGCGGCCTCACCGCACCGCTGGTCGCCGCGCGGCGGCCGGTCCGGCTGCTGGTCCTGCTCAACGCGATGGTGCCCCGCCCCGGCGAGACCGGCGGCGAGTGGTGGGACGCCGTCGGCCAGGCCGCCGCCCGCGACGACCTGGCCCGGTCACAGGAGCGCGCCGTCGACGCCGACCCCGACGCCGACTTCTCCCACGACGTGCCGCCGGAGGTGTGGGCGGCCGGCGCGGAGCACGCGTTCGCGCAGTCGGGCACGCCGTTCACCGAGCCGTGGCCGCTGGCCACCTGGCCGGACGTGCCCACCCGGGTGCTCGCCGGCCGCGACGACCGCTTCTTCCCGCCGGCGCTGCAGCGGCGGGTGGCGCGGGAGCGGCTGGGCCTGGAAGTCGGCGAGGTGCCCGGCGGGCACCTGTGCGCGCTGAGCCGGCCGGAGGCGCTGGCTGCCGCCCTCGACGGCCTGGTGGCGCAGACCTCGTCCCGACACGCGGACCGGACGTGACAGGACGGGGGTGAATGGCGCAGGATGGTCGATTGCCGCGCGCGCCGGAAATGGCGGGCGAAATGGCACCGAAAACGAACTGGCGACCATTCTAGCAGAGGGAAGTGCATTGCCGGCGACCCCGTCCGACGTCGTCCCCGACCCCGACCTGGCCCTCGAGCAGGAGTACGTCACCGACCTCTACACCCGCCTGGACGCCGCCCGCGACCTGGCCGAGCGGCGCTGGCGGCAGGCGATCTCCTGGCCCGCCGTCGACCCGCAGGCGCTGCAGGAGCGCGACGCCACCGTGCGCTTCCACGGCGAGCGGATGGTCGCCTTCGACGCCGCCGAGGCCGGGCTGTGCGTGGGCCGCATCGACCGCGCCGACGACGGCGGGGCGCTCTACGTCGGCCGCATCGGCCTGCCCGGCGACGACCCCGCCCAGGACCCCGCGCTGGTCGACTGGCGCGCCCCGGCCGCGCGCCCGTTCTACGTGGCCACGCCGGTGCACCCGCTGGGCATCGTGCGGCGCCGGCACATCCGCACTCGCGGGCGCACCGTCGTCCGCCTCGACGACGAGGTGCTGACCACGGGCCTGGCCGGCTCGGGGCTCACCGGCGAGGCCGCGCTGCTGTCGGCGCTGGACGCCTCGCGCACCGGGCGCATGACCGACATCGTGCGCACCATCCAGGCCGAGCAGGACCGGATCATCCGCAGCGACGCCGCCGGCGTGCTCGTCGTCCAGGGCGGCCCGGGCACCGGCAAGACCGCGGTCGCGCTGCACCGGGCGGCCTACCTGCTCTACACGCACCGCGAGCGGCTGGCCCGCCGCGGCCTGCTCGTCGTCGGCCCGACGCCGACCTTCCTGCGCTACATCGCCGACGTGCTTCCCTCCCTCGGCGAGACCGGCGTGCTGCTGTCGGGCCTCGGCCAGCTGCGCCCCGGGCTGGACGCGCGCGGCGAGGAGTCACCGCAGACGGCGGCGGTCAAGGGCCGGCTGGAGATGGTCGACGTGCTGCGCGCCGCGATCGCCGGCCGGCAGGTGGTGCCCGACGGCCCCCGCGAGGTCGAGGTCGACGGGTTCCGGCTGCGGCTGCGGCCGATCGACGTCACGCGCGCCCAGGCCGCCGCCCGCCGCGCCGACCCGCTGCACAACCTGGCCCGGCCGTTCTTCGTGCGGCGGGTCGTCGACACGCTGACCAAGCGGTACGCCGACCGGCTCGGCCGCGACGTGCAGGCCGGCGCGGAACTGCTGGACCGGGAGGACGTCGCCGCGCTGCGCCGCGAGGTGGCCGAGCACCCGGCCGTGCGCTCGCTGCTGGCCGAGCTGTGGCCGGTGCTCACCCCGGAGCGGCTGCTCACCGACCTGTTCGCCGACCCCGCGCGCATCGCCGCGGCCACGCCGGGCTGGTCCGACGTCGACCGCGCGCTGCTGCACCGTCCCCGCGGGTCGCAGTGGACGCCGGCCGACGTCCCGCTGCTGGAGGAGGCGGAGGAGCTGCTCGGCTTCGACGACAGCGCGCAGCGGGCCCGCGCCGACCGGGACCGGCAGCGGGCGCTGCGCCGCGCGCAGGAGACCCTCGACGTGCTGCACGGCTCCCGCTCGGTGGACCTCGAGGACGAGCACCTGGAGGCCGAGGTGCTCAGCGCCGGCGACCTGCTGTCGGCCGAGGACCTCGCCGACCGGCAGCGCGAGCTGGACCTGCGCACCACCGCCGAGCGGGCCGCCGCCGACCGCACCTGGACCTTCGGCCACGTCGTCGTCGACGAGGCCCAGGAGCTGTCCCCGATGGCCTGGCGGCTGCTCGTGCGCCGGTGCCCGACCCGGTCGATGACCGTCGTCGGCGACGTCGCGCAGACCGGCAGCCTGGCCGGCGCGCAGCGCTGGGACGCCGTCCTGCGCCCGCACGTGGGCGACGCGTGGCGGCTGGAGGAGCTGACGGTCAACTACCGGACGCCGGCGGAGGTCATGGAGGTGGCCGCCGACGTGCTCGCCGCCACCGGCACCGGGCTCACGCCGCCGCGGTCGGTGCGCACCGGTGGCACGCCGCCGGTCGCCGAGGTGACCGGGGAGGCGGAGCTGGCCGAGCGGGTGGCCGAGGTGGCCGCGGACCTGGCCGGCCGGGAGGGGACGACGTCGGTGCTCGTGCCGCCGTCACGGCGGGCCGGCGTCGTCGCGGCGCTCGGGGCGCTGCGGCCGGACGTGCAGTCCGGCCCGGGCGCGGACTCCTCGCTGGGACCGGTCGTGCTCGTCCCGGGCGAGGCCAAGGGCCTGGAGTTCGACTCGGTGGTGGTCGCCGATCCGCAGGGCGTGCTCGACGAGGGCGTGCGGGGGCTCAACGACCTCTACGTCGCGCTCACCCGCGCCACCCAGCGGCTGACCGTGCTCTCCCCCGGCCCGCTGCCCGCGGTGCTCGACCGGCTGGCACCCGCCGTCGTCTAGCGGCCGTCCGCAACCGGCGCGGCAGCGGCTCACAAGGCGGGTCCGGAGGCTGGGCAGCGTGTCCCGGTCCCGTCTGCTGAGCCCGCTCCTCCTGCTGCCCGCCGTCGTCCTCGCCACGGCCTCCTGCACGGCCGCCCCGCCGGTGCAGGAGGCCGCGCGGATCGTCGTCACGGTGCCCGGCGACGCCCCGGCCGGCGACCACGCCGACCCGCGGGCGGTGCTGCCCGGGCCCGACGGGACGCTGCTGGTACTCGTGGCGGGCGCCGTGCCCGAGGCCGGCGCGGCGCTGGCCGTCGTCGGCACCGCGGACGCCGCGGTCCGGTCCGTCGCCCCGCTCGCTCCCGGCACCGACCCCGACACCGCGTTCGGCTGGGAGGGGTCGGCGGTCGTGGCGGGGGTGGTGTGGCCGGGGTCCGGACCGGTCGCCTACGCGCTGCAGGTGGTCGACCCGGCGTCCGGCGCGGTCACCGCGACCGTGCCGGTCGAGCTGCCCGAGGGCGCGACGCTGAGCGGCACCTCGGCCGTGCTCGGCTCCGACGGCGTCCTGTACCTCGCGGTGTCCCGGATCGACGACGGCCCGGTCCTGCTCACCGTCCACCCCGCCACGGGCGAGGTCCTCGCCTCCGCCCCGCTCGACCTCGGCGACCCCGGCGAGGGCGCCGACCTCGTCGCGGTGACCGACCTCGCCGTGGCGCCGGACGGAGAGACGGTGGCCGTCGTGGCGCAGGTCCTCGACCGGCAGGGAGCCGGGCGCTCCGACGAGCACGCGGTGGTGCTGACCGTGGACGCCGGCCTCGCGCCGCTGCGGGACCCGGTGGTGATCGCGCCGGAGTGGTCCTCCTCGCTCGCCTCGGCGGTGAACGTCGGGCGCGACGGCACCGTGTACGCGACGGCCTCCGGCCGGCCCGAGGGCACCCGGTCGGTCGAGTCCCTCTGGGCGATCGCGCCGGGTGGGGACACCGCGACGTCGCTGACCGGCGACGACGACCTCGACGTGGCGGTGGCGGACCTCGCCGTCGCCGGCGGGACCATCTGGCTGGCCGGCGGCACGGTCGCGGGCGCGCTGCTGAGCTCCGCCGACGCGGCCACCGGGGACGTCAGCGATCCGCTGACGCTGTGCGACGACGGGGTCGGCTCGGTCGCGGCCGGCAGCGACGGCCGGGTCGCGTTCGCCGCCCGCTGCGACGGCGAGGCCGTGCTGTGGCTGCTGGAGCCCCGCTGACGCCCGGCAGGACTCCTCCCGCGGCGACTCGTGCTCTGCCCACAACTGTGGGCAGAGCACGAGCGTGCGCGGGAGGAGTCAGCGGGGGCGCATCACCACACCGCTGGCCGGGCGGGCCGGGATCCGGTGCAGCGCGATGGTGAGGTCCTGGTCGGGTGCGGGGTCGGCCTCCAGCGCGGCCAACCGGGGCGCCAGCGCGGCGAGCAGCGCCACGGTGATCTGCTCGCCCGGGCAGCGGTGGTTGGTGCGCGCGTCCCCGCCGCCCTGGGGCACGAGGTCGAACTCCCCGATCTCGCGGCCGAGGAAGCGCTCGGGCCGGAAGGCGTAGGGGTCCTCCCACAGCTGCGGGTCGTGGTTCTGCCCGTAGAGGTCGAGCAGCACCATCGCGTTCCTCGGGATCGACTGCCCGCCGAACTCCAGCCGCTGCGGCGCCCGGCCGCCGATGAACGGCGCGAAGGGATAGAACCGCCGCACCTCGTGCGCCCACGCCTCGGCGAACGCCGGGTCGGCGCCGGCCAGCCGCTTCCGGTACTCCGGCCAGCGGGCCAGCGCGTGCCCGGAGAAGGCCATGAACCACGCGACGGCGGTGGTCGGGCGGATGACGTTGAGCAGCTCGACGGCGGCCAGCCGCGGGTCGAGGTGCCCGCCGTCGGCGTCGCGGTGGCGGACGACCGTCTCGAGCACCGAGCCCGGCGGCGTCGCCGTCCGGCCCGAGCGGACCTCGCGCACGACCGTCGCCAGCCAGTCCTCGCGCCGGCCGCGGGCCCGCCGGGCGCGCCAGTGCCGCGGCCCGCCGGTGGCGAAGCCGTCGACCATCGCGAGGAGGTCGCGGGTCAGCGCGGGCACCTCGGCGTCGTCGAGCGGGACGCCGGCCCACCGGGTGACGGCGCCGGCGATCACCCGCGCCGACTCGTCGAAGACCACGAACTCCGGACGGGTCGCCCACTCCCGCGCGGCGTCGTCCCACGCGGCGGTGGCCCGGGCGGTGAGCGCGTCGATGCCGGCGCCGTCCATGAGCATGGCCACGAACATCGCCTTGCGGACCCGGTGCGCCTCGCCGTCGAGGGTGTGCACGGCGCCCTTGCCGAACAGCGTGCCCTGCACCGGCTCGGGGATGGCGTGCGCGCGGCTCACGTGGTCCTCGTCGTAGAGGAACCGCGCCGCCTCGGGTCCCTGGATCCCGACCGCGGGCAGTCCGCCCAGCCTCGTGCCGACCGCCTGCCTGCCGTGCGCGCGGCGCAGGTCGGGCAGCCAGGCGTAGCCCTTGGTGAGCAGGGCGATCGAGTTCTCGAGACGCATGCGTCTCGCCGTTCCCCTCGCGAGGACGGGTCAACCGCTCACCCGGGACGCTGGGCCTGCAGCCGGTCGTCGCGGCGGTCGGTCGCCTCGTCGGCCGGCCCGTCGGCGTCCGCGCCGTCGCCCGGCCCGTCCTGGCGCCCCGCGGAGCGCCCGGCGCCCAGCCGGCGCAGCAGGGCGGCGACCTCCCCGGCCGCCGACGGCGTCCCCGCGCCCTCGGGCAGCACCTCGGACACCTCCTGCAGCGCCTCGGCCAGCACCCGCTCCTCGTCCGACAGCATCCCGCGGTAGGCCGGGTCGAGCAGGTAGCCGGTGGGCGGGGTGGACAGGCAGCCGATGAGGTCGAGCAGCACCTCCAGCCGGCGCGCGGCCTCCGCCGGGGGCGTGTCGCCCCGCGCCATCGCCACCGTCTCCACGTCCTGCTCCCACAGCCGGCTGCGCGCGGCGTCCTCCTGCAGCGCGAGCACGGTGCCCGACGGGTGCCGCGCCCCTCCGTCGGAGCCCTGCACGGCACTGCGCACCTGGTGGGCGATGCGGATGAGGTCGTCGTCGAGCATCGAGGTGCCCACGAAGAGCACGTGCCGGGTGAGCAGCAGCGAGTGCAGGACGCCGGCCAGCGCGGCCCGCGAGTCGCCCAGCTGCAGGTACTCCTCGCGCGTGAGGACGATGCTCTCGGGGTGCGCGGCGTCGCCGTGCAGCTTGAGCAGCCAGGGCCGCCCGGGCCGGGCCTCGTCGTAGGGCAGCACCGACAGGTCGCGGCCGATGTCGGCGGCGGCGAGCTCGACCAGCGGGTCGTAGTTGGTGGTCACGAACTCCTGCACGGGCAGGTCGGCGATGAGCGCGTGCGCGAGCGCGTACGGGCCGGGGCCGAAGCGCTCCTGCACGAAGTCCTCGAGCCGCTCCCGGCCGAGCTCGCGGGCCAGCAGCGCCGCGGAGTCCTGCGGCGGCAGCCGGGACAGCCCCTCGCGCAGGTCGTCGTCGAGGCCCGAGTGCCCGGCCAGCTCGTCGAGCAGCTGCTCCCAGGTGGGCAGCCCGGCCGCCGCGCTCACCCCGGCGCCGATGAACAGCGCGAGCTGGCCGCGCCGGGCCCGCTCTCCCAGCTGCTCGGCCAGCACACGCAGCGGATCGGGCAGGTCCCAGCCGGCGGTGTCCTCCCGGCGGATGCGCTGGGCGGCGGCCAGGTCGCTGGGCCCGCGCAGCACCAGCGCGACGTCGAAACCGTGCTCGTCGGCCGCCTCGCGCAGCACCGGCAACAGCTGCTGCAGCAGGTCGCCGCGCCGTCCGGCCGCCCCGCCCCAGCCGGTGCCCAGCGCCGGCAGCCCGACCAGCCGCCGCGCCCGGCCGTGCACCGGCTCGGCCACCTCGCGGCGGGCGACGGCGGCCAGCGCCTCGCGGGCGCCGTCGAGCAGCCAGCCGAGCCCGCGGCCGCAGTCGTCGACGGTGTCGAGCAGCCAGGCCTGCCGCGCGCCGCTCCCGGGGACCGCGAGCACCCGCTCCTCGCCGTGCCACGCCAGGTGCACGCGGACGCCCTCGGCGTCCTCGTCGGTCACCAGGTCGTCGGGCAGCAGCGCCCGCCAGCTGCGCGCGATCCGCAGGGTGCGGCCGGTGGGCACGAGCACGTCGTCGCAGGACAGGCGGGTGAGGTCGGCGCCGACGACGAAGACGTGTCCACTCACGCCCGCTCCCCTACCCACCGCCCCGTCAGCGGAACGGCCTCAAGCCGGGCGCAAGCCCGCTCCGAGGTCCCGATCCGAGGGTGACGCCATGCCACCCCGCTCCCTCCCGGCCACCCTGCTCGTCCTCGCCGCAGCGGCACTGACCGGCTGCACCTCCACCGTCGCCGGGGCGATCGACCGCGCCGGCGCCGTCCCGTTGAGCGTGCTGGGCTCCACCACGCCGACCAGCAGCACGCCGGGTCTGGTCACCGGGGTCACGATCACTGGCGAGGAGACGCTGCTGCTGGTCGCCGACCCCTACGGCGGCAGCGGGCTGACCGTCGTCTCGCCCGCCACCGGCGAGGTCACCGGCGAGGTGACGCTGCCGCAGGACACCCGCGCCGACGCTGTGCTCGTCACCGACAGCGGCACGCTCGTGGCGGGCGACTACGCCTCGGGCTACGCGCTGGGGCGGGTGGATCCCGCGGCCGGCCGGTTCGGCGGGTCCGAGCCCGTCGCGGGTTTCCCCGCCGACGCCACCGACACCGTCGCCGCGGCCATCCCCGACGGCGGGCTGCTGGTCGGCGTCGAGCGGGCCGACGGCGCCCCGGTGCTGGTGCGCGTGGACCCGGCCACCGCGCGGGTCACCGCCACCGCGGACCTGCCGGTCCCCGCGGGGTCCGGCGTCGAGGCCGTGGCCGCCGCGCCCGACGGCTCGGTGGTGGTGACGGCGGTCGTCCCCCGCGCCGACGGCGACACCACCGCCGCGGTGCTCCTGCGCCTGGACGCCGACCTCGCGCCGGCCGGCGACCCGGTGGCCCTGCTGCCCGGCGAGGGGTCGGCGCCCACCGGGCTGGCGGTCGGCCCCGACGGCACCGCCTACGCGGTCGTCGCGGCCGACTCCGGCTCCGCGGCGGTGGTCGCCGTCGCCCCGGGGGCCGACGCGCCGGAGACGCTGCTGCCCGTGGAGACCGCACCCGCCGAGCTGGCCGTCGTCGACGGGGAGCTGTGGGTGCTGCACGACCGGGTCGGCCTCACCCGGCTGGACAACGACGGCGGCACCGTCACCGGTGAGCTGCGGCTGTGCGACGACGGCAGCGCCGACGGCCTCGGCGCCGCGGCCGACGGCTCGCTGGTCGTCGTCGCCACCTGCGCGCGGGCGACGGTCTGGCGGGTGGCCCGCTAGTCGCGCGGGATGCCGCAGCCGCCGCCCGAGCAGGCGCAGCCCGCACAGCCGGCGGCGCGGGGCGGCTCGGGGGCCGACGCGACCGCGCGCAGGCCGGCGGCGGCGACCAGCAGCGGCACCGCGGCGAGGCCGGTGGCCAGGGCGGCGACCACGGTGGCGACGGCGGCGGCGCGGTCTGCGCCCTGGACGGCGAGCGTTCCGGCGAGCAGGGCGCCGACGAGTGCCGTCCACACCAGCAGGGCGGCGCCGGCGCGACGGGCGGCCCCGCCGCGGGCGAGCGCGACGCCCGCGCCGGCCAGGAGGGTCAGCGGCACCCCGGCCAGCAGGACCCAGCCGGTGACCGGAGCCGACGTGACCGCCACGGCGACCGCGGCCAGCCCGCCGGCGACGGAGGCCGCACCGGGCGGCACCGCGCCCGCCCGCAGCAGCCCGGCCCCGCGCACCGCGGCGAGCAGGCCGAGCCCGCCGAGCAGCAGCCGGGCGCCGAGGTCACCGGTGACGACGGCGACCACGGCGAGCACGACCAGCCCGGCGCCGAGGGCGGCGCGCAGCGGCCACGCCCGGCGGGCGGTCTCCCGCTCGGTCCGGAGGGGCGCGGGTGCTGCCGTCGTCGCGTTCGCCACGGCGCCAGTGTCCCGCATCCGCGGACGTGCCCGGCGGACCGGTCCGCGCGCGCGCCGGTGGGCTGATCCGCGACCCGGCGCGGCAGCCGCCCGTGTGCCACGCTGGTCCGTCGCACCAGGGGAGCCGAGAGGAGGCGTTCCATGAGTGGTCCGGGAACGGCGACGGGCGCGGCCGGCCGGGCCGGGAACAGCGACGCCCTCGAGAACCTCGCGCGTGTCGGGCTGATCGCCTACGGCGTGGTGCACCTGCTCATCGCGTGGCTGGCGCTGCAGCTGGCCTGGGGCGGCGGCGGGCAGTCGGCCGACCAGTCCGGCGCCATGGAGACGGTGGCCTCCTCGCCGGTCGGCAAGCCGCTGCTGTGGGTGCTGGGCATCGGGCTCGTCGCCCTCGCGCTGTGGCAGATCGCCGAGGTGCTGCGCTGGCGGTCGGGCTGGTCGGCGACCGGTGAGACCCGCAAGCGGGCGGTCAAGAAGACGGTCAAGGCCGTCGCCAAGGCGGTCGTCTACGCGGCCCTGGCGTACACCGCGTTCCGCTTCGCCACCGGCAACGGCTCGTCGAGCTCGGCGCAACAGCAGCAGACCGCGGCCGGCGTCTTCGGCTGGCCCGGCGGTCGCTGGCTGGTCGGGCTGCTCGGCCTGGTGGTCATCGCCGTCGGCGTCCACCACGTGATCAAGGGCGCCAAGAAGAGCTTCCTCAAGGAGATCGACCTCGCCTCCGCGCCCCCGGCCGCCGAGCGCACGGTCACCCGCCTCGGCCAGATCGGCTACCCGGCCAAGGGCGTGGCCCTCGCGGTGGTCGGCGCGCTGTTCGTCTGGGCGGCGGTCACCTTCGACCCCGCCAAGGCCTCCGGTCTCGACGGCGCCCTGCGCACGGTCCTCGACGCCCCGTTCGGCAAGGCCCTGCTGACCCTGGTCGCCCTCGGCATCGCCGCGTTCGGCGCCTTCTGCTTCGTCCGGGCGCGCTACCCCGAGCGCACCTAGGGGTGCCCGGCCCGCTCGACCCGGTGCACCGGGCGGTCGCGGCCGCCCGGGAGGTCACCGACCACCCCGTGCTGGCCGCCGTCGCGCGGGTCGGCCTGGTGGCCTACGGCGTGGTGCACCTGCTGATCGGCTGGCTGACCTGGCGGGTGTCCCGCGGCGCCGGTGGCACCGACGCCGACCAGACCGGCGCGCTGGAGACCGTCGCGGGCACGCCGGGCGGGTCGGTGCTGCTGTGGGCGATCGCCCTGGGGCTGCTCGCGCTGGCGCTGTGGCAGGCCGGCGAGGTGCTGCTGTGGTGGCACGGGCTGCTGGACGCCGAGCACCGCGTCCGCACCGCCGTCGTCTGCGCCAAGTGCCTGGCCAAGGCGGCCGTCTACGCCGTCCTCGGGGTCACCGCGCTGCTGTTCGGCGTCGGCGCGGAGTACGAGGCCGACGAGCGGCTGCGCGAGCTGACCGGGGAGACGCTCGAGGTGCCCGGCGGCGCGGTGGCGGTGGCGGCGGCCGCGACCGGCGTCCTCGCGGTGGGCGCCTACTCGGCGTGGCGCGGCGCCACGGGCGGCTTCATGCGCGACATCGACCTGCCCGCCGCGCCCGACCGCTGGGAGCCACTCATCGAGGTCGTCGGCCGGATCGGCTACGTGGCCAAGGGCGTGGCGTTCGGCGTCGTCGGGGTGCTGCTGTGGCGGGCGGCGACGACGGCCGACGTCTCCACCGCCACCGGTCTCGACGGCGCCGTGACCGCGATCGGCCGCACGGGGGCGGGCCCGGCACTGCTCACCGTCGTCGCGGTGGGGTTCGCCGCGTTCGGCGTCTACGCCCTGGCCCGCGCCCGCTACCCCGACCGGGACCCCTCGTCCTGACCGGGGGCGGCAGAGATGGCCATGTCTGCCGCCCCGCGTGCGGTCAGGTGCGGGGGCCGCCCGCGACGTAGACGACCTGGCCGGACACGAAGCCCGCGCCCTCGCTGACGAAGAACGAGACGGTGTGCGCGATGTCCTCGGGGACGCCGGCGCGGGCCACCGGGATCGCCGCGGCGCGCTCGGCCACGTACTCCTCCCAGTCGCGGCCGATCCGCTCGGCGGTGGCCTTCGTCATCTCCGTCTGGATGAACCCCGGCGCGATCGCGTTGGCGGTGACGCCGAACTTGCCCAGCTCGATGGCCAGCGTCTTGGTGAAGCCCTGCAGCCCGGCCTTGGCGGTGGCGTAGTTCGCCTGCCCGCGGTTGCCCAGCGCCGACGTCGAGGACAGGTTGACCACGCGGCCCCACTTCGCGTCCACCATGTACTTCTGGCAGGCGCGCGCCATGAGGAACGAGCCGCGCAGGTGGACGTGCATGACCAGGTCCCAGTCGGCGTCGGTCATCTTGAACAGCATGTTGTCGCGGGTGACACCCGCGTTGTTGACGAGCACCACCGGCGGGCCCAGCTCCGCGGCGACCCGGTCGACGGCGGCCTGCACCTGCTCGGCGTCCCCGACGTCGGCGCCGACTCCCAGCGCGCGACCGCCCGCGGCCTCGATCGCCTGCACGGTGCCGGCGGTCGAGGACTCGTCGAGGTCGATGACCGCGACGGCGAAACCGTCGGCGGCCAGGCGGAGCGCGGTGGCCGCACCGATGCCGCGGGCGGCGCCCGTGACGATCGCGACGCGGGCGGTGGACTCGCTCATGGGGAGGCTCTCCTCGGGATCGGGGGCTGCCGGCCGATCATGCCCGGCAGCCCCCGGCCCCGCCGGGTGGGCTCCCGGCCCCGCTGCAGGGTCCCGCCGCGAGCCTGCGAGTGGCGGGGGGCAGCGGGGTCCTCACATCCGCTCGAGGACGGCGGCCAGGCCCTGCCCGCCGCCGATGCACATCGTCTCCAGGCCGTAGCGGGCGCCGCGGCGGTCCATCTCGCGGGTCAGCGTGGCGAGGATGCGGCCGCCGGTGGCGCCGACCGGGTGGCCGAGCGAGATGCCCGAGCCGTTGACGTTCATCCGGTCGAAGTCGGCCTCGGTGAAGCCCCACTCGCGGGTCACCGCCAGCACCTGGCTGGCGAAGGCCTCGTTGAGCTCGATGAGGTCGATGTCGGAGAGCTTGAGGCCGGCGAGGTCGAGGGCCTTCGCCGTCGCCGGGACCGGGCCGATGCCCATGGTCTTCGGCGGCACGCCGGCCACCGCCCACGACACGATGCGGGCCAGCGGGCGCAGCCCGAGCTCGGCCGCCTTCTCCGGCGAGGTGACGACGCAGATCGCGGCGCCGTCGTTCTGGCCACTGGCGTTGCCGGCCGTGACGGTGGCCTCGGGGTCGTCCTTCCCCATGATCGGGCGCAGCTTCGCCAGCGTCTCGACGTTCGAGTCGGGGCGGATGTGCTCGTCACGGTCGACGACGGTGTCGCCCTTCCGGCCCTTGACGGTCACCGGGACGATCTCGTCGGCGAAGCGACCGGCCTCGGTGGCGGCGGCGGCGCGCTGGTGGCTGCGGACGGAGTACTCGTCCTGCTCCTCGCGCCCGATCCCGTACTCCCGGCGCAGGTTCTCGGCGGTCTCGAGCATGCCGCCGGGCACCGGGTGGTTCACCCCGCCGGCGGTGACGCGGCCGCGGGCCAGGCCGTCCTGCAGCAGGACGCCCGGGCCGGCCTTGACGCCCCACCGCATCGCGGTCGAGTAGAACGGCGCGTTGCTCATCGACTCGGCACCGCCGGCCAGCACCACCTCGGCCGAGCCGGTCTGCACCTGCATCGCCGCGTAGAGCACCGCCTGCAGGCCCGACCCGCAGCGGCGGTCGACCTGGATGCCCGCGGCGGTCACCGGGAGGCCGGCGTCCAGCGCGGCGACGCGGCCGATGGCCGGCGCCTCCATCGTCGGGTAGCAGTGGCCGAGGACGACGTCGTCGACCGACTCCGGCGGCAGGCCGGTGCGCTCGAGGAGCGCCTTGACGACGGTCGAGGCCAGGTCCTGCACGGGCACGTCCCGCAGGGACCCCCCGAAGCCCCCGACCGGGGTCCGCAGCGGCTCACAGATGACCGCGTCACGCACGGCGTCCTCCTCGGCTCGTCGGTGCGGGCACGGCCCCGCCCTCGACACCGAGTCTGCTCCCCGCCGGACGGACCGGCGAGGGTGGCCCCTCCCGGGCCGGCGACTCCCCGGTCAGGCGGCGCCGACGCCCGCCCCGGACCCGACCTGCTCGACGCCGAGCAGGTCCCACAGGCCGGTGACCTGCAGCGCCCGGCTGACGGCGCGGGTGCCGACGAGGACCCGCAGACGGGTGTCCTGGCCGGCGGCGGTGCGGTGGGCGACGGCCAGCGCGGAGAGGCCGGCGGAGTCGAGGAAGGTCACGGCCACGAGGTCCACGGTCACCACACGCGGGCCGGAGGCGAAGGCGGTGTCGAGCGCGCGGCGCAGCATCGGCGCGGTGGCGCAGTCGACCTCACCGGACAGCACGAGGCGGACGACGTCGTCCGAGATCACGGTGTCGACGGTGAGCAGGTCGTCGAGCGGGCCTGGGGTGGCGGGTGGGCCCTGGGAGAGAGTGGTCACGGTGCGCTCCTCTGTGGAGAGCGAACCCGTGCGGAGGACAGCGGCTTGGGAAGGCCACACCACGGCGCGGAGTCCGGCATGGGGATGCACGGCTGGATGTTGAACCGCAACCCGGACGGTAGGCCCGGTGCCGGAGGGACGCAAGGTCCGCGCCGGGGTGCCCCCCGTCGCGTCCCGGCGTGTCGCCCACTCCCGACCGGGGCCGTGACCAGGCACACCACCGCCGGCGGCCCCCGCGGGACGGGCAGCCGGGCCACGGCGGCCGGGCGTGGCGCAGACCTCCTCCCGCCGCCTCCCCCGGCCCCGCCGGCCCGCTCGCGACGGCGGGGATACTGGTCGTCGTGAAGACGCGACTGGGACTGGCGATCGCGGTCTGGGCGGCGGTCTCGGTCGTGGCGTTCCTCGCGATCCCCGACGTCATCGTCAGCGCGGGGCTGGTCATCTTCGGCGCCGTCCTGCTGCTCGTCCTCGCAATGGCGCAGGACTGGGACGCGCACGCCTCCTTCGAGGAGCGCGAGATGCTGCGCGCCCGCCGGCGCAAGGCCCGCTGGGAGCGCACCGCCGGGTCCCGCGCCCGCGACCGCGAGCGCTGGGAGGCCCACCAGGCGCGCCGCGCCGCCCGCGCCACCGACGAGCAGCGGTAAACCGTTCGACGGGGCGCGCCCGGGCGCCCTACCGTCGCGGCATGCGCTCCTGAGCCGTCCGCCTCGCTGCGACGTCCGCGTCCCCGACCGGGGCGCCCGCGGGTCGAGTTCCCCTCCCCGCTCCCGTCCGCCCTCCCGGGCGTTCCCCTCCCTGGCTGCCGGCTGCCCGCGGCCGGTCCGACCTCCCTCCCGGAGGCCCCCGTGTCACGTCCCGTCCGTTCCCTGCCCGTCCGTTCCCTGCCCGCCCGTTCCCTGCCCGCCCGTTCCCTGCCATCGGAGGCCGCTGCCGCGCGCGACGCCCTCCCCGCCGCGGACGCCGCCGCCTTCGAGCGGCTCGCCTCCTCGGTGCTCGCCTCCCCCGGGGCGGCGCTCGGCCCGGTCCTGCGCGCCCAGCTCCCCGGGACCGCCGGGATCCGCTGGCTCCGCACCGCCGGTCTGGCGCCGACCGCCCGCGCCGGCTCGCTGACGGCGGAGCAGTGGACGTCGCTGTTCTCCTGCTGGCGGTCGACCGCGGCCGCGCCGACGGCCGGCGGCCTCCCCGCCCGCCGGGGCGGCGGGCGGACCTCGGCGCACGGGCACGCGCCCGGCGCCCTGGCCGCTCCCCGCTGGCACTGACGGCCGCCCGGTCGATCAAGGCCCCCCTGCAGGGGCCCGACGCGAGCTCGCGAGCGTCGGGGGGCAGGGGGGTCCTCACTCGACCGCGTCCTCCGCGGCGAGGTCGGCCGAGCGGCCGGGCTCGGCGAAGGCCTCGGCCAGCGCCTGGCGCAGCGGCCAGGCGCCGGCCCGCCAGGCCAGCGCCCGGCCGAGCGCGCCCGGGCTCCCGTCCACGCAGTCGACCGCCTCGCCGGGCCACCACGGCACCGCCCGGCCGCCGGCGAGCAGCGGCTCGTGCACGGCGACCTCCCCCGTCAGCTCCGGCACCCCGAGGCGGGCGGCGGCGAGGTCGGCACCGGGCACCGCGGCCCACCGCTGGCGGCGCACCGGCGTGCTCCTGACCTCCGCCCGCACCCGCTCGCTCGCCAGCGGCAGGTCCAGCAGGTCGGCCACCGGCCCGGGCGCGCCGCCGGCCGGCACGAGCAGCGCGCCGGCCAGGGGCTGCAGCCACGGCGCGTCCAGCACGAGGACGGCCTCGCGCCCGGGGTCGGCCACGCGGTCCGGCGCCACCCGCACGCCCGCAGGCGGGTCGACGTCGACGCCGTCGAGCGCCCGGGCGAGGCGGGCGTACACGGTCCGCAGCACCGGCGCCGGCACGGTGCGGTCCGGGTCGCCCAGCCGCTCGAGCAGGTCGAGCGCGGTGTCGACGTCGGCGAGGACGTCCTCGACGGTGGCCGGCAGGCGCAGCCGCCCGAGCACCGCCTCCGGACCGGTGGCGGCGTCGTACAACCCCTGCAGCTCCCGGCTGCCCGGCGCGCAGAGCCGGTCGGGCCGGCGGCCGCCGAGCACCGGGTGCGTGCCGAGCCACCAGCGCAGGTAGCCGGGCACCGGCACGCCGTCGAGGACGACGTCGGCCCACGCCTCGTCGGGCAGCGCGGCCAGCAGCGGCAGCGCGGCGGCCCAGTCGGCGACCAGCTCCAGGTCCCGGACGGCGGTCAGCGGCGGCCACGACGGCGGCGGCGCGCCGGGTGGCAGCCGGTCGACGACGGCGTCGGCCCACTCGTCGGCGGCGTCGACGTCGAGGTCGTCGGGGTCCTCGGCGCGGACCAGCGCGAAGTCGGCGAGCACCCCGGCCGCGCGCAGGGTCGCGGGGTCGTGCTCCGCGGCGAAGTCCGGGTCGAGCGTCCCGAGGGCGCCGTCGGTGAGCACCGCGGCCAGCGGCGTGCCGGGCAGCAGCAGCTCCCCCGCCGGCGCCCACGCACCGTCGGCGTCGGGCAGCGCGAGCTCGGCCAGCCACGGCAGCTCACCGGGCGCGGTGCCGGCGGCGGCGACCAGCGCCAGCACCGCCCGCGCCAGCGCGGCCGGGTCGCCGTCGTCCCACCCCTCCTCGACGGCGTCCACCGACTCCTCCACCGCGGCCCGCACGGCGGGGTCGGCGAGCAGGACGGCGGCGGTGGCCGGGCGCGCGCCCAACCGTTCGAGCAGCCGCCGCGCGGCCGGGGGCGCCACCGCGGCGGGCTCGGCGACCCGCAGGGACAGCGGCCCCAGGTGCGCCACCGGCAGGTCGTCGGCGGGCAGGAGCACGTCGGCCGGGCCGGAGGCGGTGCGCCCGTCGGCCAGCGGCACGGGCAGGGCGCCGAGCTCCTCGCGGTCGGCGCCGTCGAGCGCGGCGTAGAGCCGGGCCCACCACTGCGGCGGCCGGCTGATCCCGGCGACCGCCTCGACCACCGCGGCCGGGCCGACCCGCCGCACGCCCAGGGCGGCCAGCGCGGGGGCGCCGTCGCGGCGGGACCAGCCGGCCGGCAGCAGCCCGGGCAGGACGCCGGCGAGGACCTCGACCGGCTCCTCCCGGTCGTCGTCGAGCACGGCGGCGCGGGGAGGGAGCTGCCGGGCGCCGGCGTCGTCGGCCTGCGGCAGCCAGGGCGCGGCGCGCAGCCGGTCGAGGACCGCCGAGCCGAGCGCCGCGTCGAGCTCGGCGGCGGCCAGGCCGATGCGGGGAACCAGGGCCAGCACCGCGGGGTCGCCGGCGAGCGCGGTGACCAGGTCGGCGTAGGTGTCCGCGGCGACGGTGACCAGCGCGTCGGTGACCGGGCCGGGCGCCACGTGCCGGCGGTCGGGCCCCAGCGGGAACGGCGCGACGAGGCGCACCGGGAGCGACAGCGGCTCGTCGCTCGGGGTGGGCGCGTGCAGGACCTGGCGCCCGGTCAGGGGAACCGGCCGGCCGTCGTCGTCGAGGGGGACCGCCCAGGTCACGGTGTAGCCGCGGCGGGCGCGCTCCTCGACCGGGCGGTCGGCCAGCAGGTCTGCGGGCAGCTCGCCGCTGCGGGTCGCGAGGCGCCAGGTGGTGGTGCGGTCGCCGTCGCGGACGTGGGCCAGCGGCGGCTCGGACGTGCAGGTGAGCAGGCGCGCGGTCCCGTCGACGACGACCTCGACCTCGGCGAGCCCCGGCAGCGCGAGCAGCAGCTCGGCCTCCAGCTGCTCGAGCGCGGCGCGGACGGCGGCCCGCGAGCCGGCGCGCAGCGGCAGGACGACGTCGGTGGCGTATCCCTCCGGCGGTGGCCCCTCGGCCGGCCACGGCAGCCGCAGCACCGGGACGGCGCCGTCGCGGCGGCCCAGCTCGGCGGCGAGCGCCGGGACGTCGGCCACCGCGGCCCGGGTGTGCGCCGCGCTGAACCGCACGCCGCCGGTGGTGGAGTGGACGGCGGGTTCGTCACTGACGGCGAGGACGGCGGCGAACCCGACCCCGAAGCGGCCGACGGTCTGGAGCCGGCGCCCACCCGCGGCTCCGGAGCGGCCGACGGTCTGGACCTCGTCCCGCTTCGCCGACGCGCGCAGGGTGGCCAGCCCCGTGACGCCGTCGGCGTCCAGCGGCGCCCCGGTGTTGGCGGCGTGCAGCACCTCTCCCCCGCCGCCGACGTCGACCAGCTCCAGCCGCAGCCGGCCGGGCACGCCGGCGCGGAGGGCGGCGTCGGCGGCGTTCTGCGCCAGCTCGACCAGCAGCCGGTCCCGGTACCCGCCGCGGACCAGGTCCTCCTCGGCGTTGGCGTCCTCGCGGAAGCGCGCCGGGGAGCCGGCCCACGCCGCCAGCACGCGGCGGCGCACGCCCGCGGTGTCGAAGGGGTCGGCCACGGGCGTCAGCATGGCAGCGCGCGGGTCCCCCGAACGGGTCCCCGGCCGGAGCTACGCATGAGTAACTTGCCGGGTAACCTGCGCCACATGTCGCTCGCCGAGCAGATGGACACGGTCACCGCAGGCGCCGCCGGCACGGTCGACCGGCACGCCACCACCGAGACCTTCGAGTCGACGAACCCGGCCACCGGTGCCGTCGTCGGCGTCTTCCCCGTGCACGACGACTCCGCGGTGCAGGAGACCGTCGAGCGGGCCCGCCCGGCCGCGCAGCGCTGGGCCGAGCTCGGGTTCGACGGGCGCCGGCAGCGGCTGGCCGCCTACCGCGGCTACCTGGCCCGCCGGCTGCACGAGCTCGCCGACCTGGTGCACCGGGAGAACGGCAAGCCGCACGCCGACGCGATCCTCGAGATCACCCTGGCCATCGACCACCTGGCCTGGGCCGGCACGCACGCACGGAAGACGCTCGGCGAGCGCCGCGTGCGCGCCGGGATGCTCGCGGCCAACCACGCCGCGTACCTGGAGTACCAGCCGCTCGGCGTCGTCGGCGTGATCGGCCCGTGGAACTACCCGGTGTTCACGCCGATGGGCTCGATCGCCTACGCGCTGGCCGCGGGCAACGCCGTCGTCTTCAAGCCCTCGGAGTACACGCCCGCCGTCGGCGCGTGGCTGGCCGCCGCCTGGCGGGCCGCCGTCCCCGACGTCGCCGACGCCTTCCAGGTCGTCACCGGGTTCGGCGAGACCGGGGCCGCCCTGTGTCGCGCCGGCGTGGGCAAGCTCGCCTTCACCGGCTCGGCGCCCACCGGGCGGAAGGTCATGGCCGCCTGCGCCGAGACGCTCACCCCGGTGCTCATGGAGCTCGGCGGCAAGGACGCGATGATCGTCGACGACGACGCCGACGTCGCCGCCGCGGCCGACGCCGCCGTGTGGGGCGCCATGAGCAACGCGGGGCAGACCTGCATCGGCATCGAGCGGGTCTACGCCACCGCGCCGGTGTACGACCGGTTCGTCGCCGAGGTCACCGAGCGGGTGCGCGGACTGCGCCCCGGCTCCGACGACGAGGCCGCCTACGGCCCGATGACGATGGCCGCGCAGACCGACGTCGTGAAGCGGCACCTCGAGGACGCGACGTCCTCCGGCGGCCGGGCCGTGCTCGGCGGCACCGTCGACGGCGGGTTCATCCCGCCGACCGTGCTGCTCGACGTCCCCGAGTCCTCCTCCGCGGTGCGCGAGGAGACCTTCGGGCCGACGCTCACCATCACCCGGGTCGCCGACGCCGAGGAGGCATTGGCGCGGACCAACGCGACGTCCTACGGGCTGGCCGGCGCGGTGTTCAGCCGGTCGAAGGCGCGCGCGATGGACCTCGCCCGCCGGATGCGCAGCGGCATGACCAGCGTGAACTCCGTGCTGACCTTCGCCTCGATCCCGGCGCTGCCCTTCGGCGGCGTGGGCGAGAGCGGCTTCGGCCGGATCCACGGCGAGGACGGGCTCAAGGAGTTCACCCGCGCCAAGGCGATCACCCGGCAGAGGTACGCGCTGCCGGTGAACCTCATGTCGTTCACCCGCCCGCCGGCCGCGGCCGACGCGCTGGCGCGGGTGATGGGCATGGTGCACGGGCGGCACCGGTGACCGACGTGCAGGACCCGGCACCCGGGACGGAGTACGACGTCGTCGTCGTGGGGGCCGGGTCGGCCGGCTGCGCGCTGGCCGCCCGGCTGACCGAGGACCCCTCGGTGCGGGTGCTGCTGCTGGAGGCCGGCGGTTCCGACGACGTCCTCGAGGTGCAGATCCCGGCCGCGATGTACAAGGTCTGGCGCACCCGCCGGGACTGGAACTACACGACCGAGCCGCAGCCGGGCCTCGGCGGCCGCGGGCTGTTCTGGCCGCGCGGCAAGCTGCTGGGCGGGTCGTCGTCGATCAACGCGATGATCTACGTCCGCGGCGCGGCCGCCGACTACGACGAGTGGGCGCAGCTCACCGGTGACCCGGCGTGGTCCTACGAGGCGGTGCTGCCGCTGTTCCGGCGGATGGAGGACAACGCGCGCGGCGCCGACCGCTTCCACGGCGTCGGCGGGCCGCTGCGGGTCGAGGACCTGCGCTCGCCGCACGCGTGGACCCGCGCGGTGGTCGGGTCGGCGCTGGCGGCCGGCTACCCGCGCAACGACGACTTCAACGGCGCCACCCAGGACGGCGTGGGCCAGTACCAGGTGACGCAGCGGCGCGGCCGCCGCTGGTCGGCCGCCGACGCCTACCTGCGCCCGGCACTGGGCCGGCCGAACCTCACCGTGCTCACCGGGGCGCTCACCACCCGGGTGCTGCTGTCGGGCGGGCGGGCCACCGGCGTGGAGTACCGGCGCGGCGGGCAGACGCACACCGCACACGCGGCCGGCGAGGTCGTGCTCAGCGGCGGTGCGGTGAACTCCCCGCAACTGCTCATGCTCTCGGGCATCGGGCCCGGCGCCCACCTGCGCGAGGTCGGCGTCGACGTCGTCCACGACCTGCCCGGTGTCGGCGGCGGTCTGCAGGACCACCCGCTGGTGCCGGTCATCTGGGACGTGCGGTCCGGCAGGTCGCTGCTGCGGGCGGAGTCGCCGTCGGGGTACGCGCGGTGGTTCGGCGCCCGGCGCGGGCCGCTGTCGTCGAACCTGGCCGAGGCGGGGCTGTTCACCCGCTCGCGCCCCGACCTCGAGCACCCCGACCTGCAGTACCACTTCCTGCCGGTCAAGTTCTGGCGGCAGGCGGAGGTCGACCCCGACGTCGACGCGTTCACCGCGGCCGCCGTCCTGGTGCACGTGCACTCCCGCGGCTCGGTGCGGCTGCGCTCGGCCGACCCGACGTGGGCGCCGGCCATCGACGCCGGCTACCTCACCGACGAGCGCGACCTCGACGCGCTGGTCACCGGCGTGGAGAAGGCCCGAGAGATCGCCGCGGTGGGGCCGCTCGCGTCGGTGCTGGCCGGCGAGTGGTCGCCCGGGAGCTCGGTGCGGACGCGCGAGGGGCTGCGGCAGTCGGTGCGGGACACCCTCGAGTCGCTGTACCACCCGGTGTCCTCGTGCCGGATGGGCACCGACGACGACTCGGTCGTGGACCCGCAGCTGCGCGTGCACGGGCTCGAGGGGCTGCGGGTGGTGGACGCCTCGGTGATGCCGACGCTGGTCCGCGGCAACACCAACGCGCCCACGATCATGATCGCCGAGCGTGCCGCCGACCTCCTGGCCGGCCGCACCGTCGACCCCGCCCTGGTCGCCACCGCCTGAGAGGTCGTGCGGGAGGGGCTGTCCGCAGCCCGCCGTCCGGAGCATCCTCGGGTCCCGCCAGGACCAGCAACGAGGAGGAGCCATGGCGCGCACGCCCCAGGAGGTCTTCGAGCACCACGTGGCCGCGATCGGCGCCGGTGACGCCGACGCCATCGCCGCCGACTACGCCGAGGACGCCGTGCTGATCACCCCGGAGCAGGTCGTGCGCGGGCGCGACGGCATCCGGCAGCTGTTGACCGTGCTGCTCGGCGAGCTCCCCGACGCCGCGTGGGACATCCCCACCCGGGTCTTCGAGGACGACGTGCTGTTCATCGAGTGGACGGCGGTCGCCGAGAAGGCCCGGGTGCTCGACGGCGTCGACACGTTCGTGATCCGCGACGGCGAGATCCGGCTGCAGACCGTGCGCATGACCCTCGAGCGGCTCGACTGACCCGTCGGGCGGCGGGGACGGCCATCCCTGCCGCCCGGGTCCGTCAGCCGTGGGTGGTGGCGGCGGAGGCGGTGGTCGGCTCGGTGGGGACGGCGGGCGGGACGGCCGGCGGAGCTGGGCGACGGCGGATCGACAGCGACATCGCCGCCGCGGCGAGGCACAGCCCGCCGGCGAGGAACCACGCGAGGTCGTAGGAGCCGGTGACGTCGCGGATCACGCCGCCACCGAACGCGGCGAACGCCGACCCGAGCTGGTGCGAGGCGAACACCCACCCGAAGACGACGGGCGCCCGCGCGCCGAAGTGCTCGCGGACCAGCGCCAGCGTCGGCGGCACCGTGGCCACCCAGTCCAGGCCGTAGAAGACGATGAACGCGATCATGCTGACGTGCAGGTCCGGCCCGAACAGGGTCGGCAGCGCGAACAGCGAGAGCCCGCGCAGCCCGTAGTAGGCCAGCAGCAGCACGCGGGGGTCGACGCGGTCGGTCAGCCAGCCGGAGAACACCGTCCCGGCGATGTCGAAGACCCCGACGACGGCCAGCAGCGTCGCCGCGGTCGTCACCGGCATGCCGTGGTCGTGCGCCGCCGGGATGAAGTGCGGCTGCACCAGCCCGTTGGTCGACAGCCCGCAGATGAAGAACCCGCCGGCCAGCAGCCAGAACGGCCGCGACCGCGCCGCCTCCGCCAGCCCGCGCAGGGCGTTGCGGGCGGCACCGGTGCGCACCGGGTCGACGTCGTCGGCGGCGGTCCCGCCGTAGGGGACGGCGCCGACGTCGCGCGGGCGGTCGCGCAGCAGCCACACCACCAGCGGGACGACGGCGAGCGCGGCCACCGTGGTCCCCAGCGACGCCGCCCGCCACCCGCCGCTGGTCTCCGCGACAGCGGCGACCAGCGGCAGGAACACCAGCTGCCCGGTCGCGCCGCCCGCGGTGAGGATCCCGCTGACCAGCCCGCGGCGGGCGACGAACCAGCGGCCGGTCACCGTGGCCACCAGCGACAGCGCCATCGACCCGGTGCCGAGCCCGACCGCGAAGCCCCACAGCAGCACCAGCTGCCAGCTCGCCGTCATGAACACGGTCAGGCCGCTGCCGAGCGCGGTGAGCAGCAGCGCGCAGACCACGACCCGCCGGATGCCGAAGCGCTCCATGAGCGCCGCGGCGAACGGGGCGGTCAGCCCGTAGAGCGCCATGTTGACCGCGACGGCCGCCGAGATCGTCGACACCGACCAGCCGAACTCCTCGCGCAGCGGGTCGATGAGCACGCCGGGCACCGCCCGGAAGGCGGCGGCGCCCACGAGCGCCAGGAAGGTCACCGCGGCCACCCACCAGGCGGGGTGGATCCGGGCGGTCCGCGTCGTCACGGCTGCAGAGCATGACCGACGCCGGCCCCGGGGCGACAGTGGCCCGACGGCCAACACGTGCAAAGATCCGGCCATGACAGGAGGCCCGGGTCCGGCCGTGACAGGAGGCCCGGGTCCGGCCGTGACCGGAGGCCCTCCCCGCCACGAGGTCGCCGTCCTCGCCCTCCCCGGCACCATCGCCTTCGAGCTCGGCCTCCCGCACCGGCTGCTCGGCGGGGCGGTCGACGCCGACGAGCGCCCGCTCTACCGGGTCCGCGTCGCCACCCTCGACGGCGGCCCGGTGCGCACCTCGGCCGGGTACTCGATCACGCCCGAGCACGACGCCACGCTGCTGGAGACCGCGGCGACCGTCGTCGTCCCCGGCGTGCAGGGCGGGCCGGCGATGGCCGACGGCCGCGTCCCCGAGGAGCTGTGCACGGCCCTGCGCGACGCCGCCGCCCACGCCCGGATGCTGTCGATCTGCACCGGCGCCTTCGTCCTCGCCGCCGCCGGCCTGCTCGACGGCCGGCCCGCAACGACGCACTGGATGCACGCCGCCGCCTTCGGCCGGCTGTTCCCCTCGGTGCGCCTGGATCCCGACGTGCTCTTCGTCGACGACGGCGACGTGCTCACCAGCGCCGGCAACGCCGCGGGCATCGACCTGCTGCTGCACCTGGTCCGGCGCGACCACGGCAGCGAGGTGGCCAACCGGGTGGCGCGGCGCAACGTCGTCGCCCCGTGGCGGGAGGGCGGGCAGTCGCAGTTCGTCGAGCGGCCGCTGCCCGACGCCGGCGACACCGGGACCGCGGCCACCCGCGCCTGGGCGCTCGAGCACCTGACCGAGCCGCTCACCCTCGCCGGCCTCGCCGCGCACGCGCGGATGAGCGTGCGCACGTTCACCCGCCGCTTCCGCGAGGAGACCGGCCTGTCGCCGCTGCGCTGGCTGGCCCAGCAGCGGATCGCGCTGGCCCGCCGGCTGCTGGAGTCCACCGACGCCTCCATCGACCGGGTCGCCGCCGACGCCGGGTTCGGCACCCCCGCGTCGCTGCGCCAGCACCTGCGCGCCTCGATCGGGGTCGCGCCCGGGGCCTACCGGCGCACCTACCGCGGCGCCTGAGGCGTCACCCGGAGGAGTCGGGTGTGACACGCGACTCCTCCGCGGACGGCAGGATCGGCAGCCGCGTCTGGTTGAGTGGGGCATACCGGCGTTGCCCTCGCTCATCCGGAGCTGCAGGACTCGACGTCGGGCTGGTGCAGCGCCACGGAGGCGCGCCCGGCTGTCCGACGTCGCCGCCGGCGCGCTCCGCCCCGCATCCGGGGCCAGCGCCTGCGCACGGTGACCGACGACGGCGACCCGAAACGCCCGAGGAACCGATGACCTCCCCGAACCCCCCCTCCCCCGCCGGCACCTCCCGGCCGCGCCGCCGCGGCGGCCGTGGCCGCGGCCGCGGGACGGGTACCGCCACGACGACGACCGCCATGGCGGCCCCCGCCACGACGACGACCGCCACGACGACGACCGCCACGACGGCGACCACCAGCACCGAGAGCGTCCCGGCCGTGGAGATCCCCGCCGGCGACGTCGCCACCGTGCTGCCCACCGACACCACCTTCGCCGAGCTCGGCGTCCCCGCCCCGCTGGTCGAGGTGCTGACCGCCAGCGGCATCACCGCGCCGTTCCCCATCCAGGTCGCGACGCTGCCCGACTCGCTGGCCGGCCGTGACGTGCTCGGCCGCGGCCGCACCGGCTCGGGCAAGACCATCGCCTTCGCCCTGCCGCTGGTCTCCCGGCTGGCCGCCTCCACCACCCGCCGCCAGCCGCGCCGGCCGCGCGCCCTGGTGCTCGTGCCGACCCGCGAGCTCGCCAACCAGGTGATGGCGACCGTCGAGCCCCTGGCCACGGCCCTCGGCCTGCGCTGCACCACCGTCTTCGGCGGCGTCGGGCAGAACCCGCAGGTGCAGGCGCTGGCCGCCGGCGTCGACGTCGTCGTCGCCTGCCCCGGCCGGCTCGAGGACCTCATCGGCCAGGGCCACGCCGACCTGTCCGCCGTCGAGGTGACCGTGCTCGACGAGGCCGACCACATGGCCGACCTGGGCTTCCTGCCCGGCGTCAAGCGGCTGCTGGACCGCACGCCGCAGGGCGGGCAGCGGCTGCTGTTCTCCGCCACGCTGGACAACGGCGTCGACGTGCTGGTCAAGCGCTACCTGCACTCGCCGGTGACGCACTCGGTCGACCCGGCCGTGGCGCCGGTGTCGACGATGACCCACCACGTGTTCCAGGTGTCGGCCGCCGACAAGCCCGAGGTCGTGCGCCAGCTCGCCTCGGGGCTGGGCCGCAGCGTGCTGTTCACCCGCACCAAGCACCAGGCCAAGAAGCTCGCCAAGCAGCTCACCGCGTCGGGCATCCCCGCCGTCGACCTGCACGGCAACCTCAGCCAGAACGCCCGCGAGCGCAACCTCGAGGCGTTCAGCAACGGCGGCACCCGCGTGCTGTGCGCGACCGACATCGCCGCCCGCGGCATCCACGTCGACGACGTCGCGCTGGTCGTGCACGTCGACCCGCCGACCGAGCACAAGGCCTACCTGCACCGCTCCGGCCGCACCGCGCGCGCCGGTGCCGGCGGCACGGTGGTCACGCTGTCCACCCCGGACCAGAACGGCGAGGTGCGCACGCTGACCCGCCAGGCCGGGATCACGCCCGTCGTCAGCCAGGTCCGTCCCGGCGCGGAGCAGATCACCACGCTGACCGGCCCCGCCGCGCCGTTCGTCGAGCCGGCCCCGGCCCCCGCCCCCCAGCCGCAGGGCCAGGGCGGCGGCGGACGGCGTCGCCGCGGCGGCTCGGGTGCCGCCACCGGCGGGACCGCGGCGGCGGCGAAGCCCGCGGCCGGCGGCCGGGGCGGCTCGCGCACCGCGGGCCCGGCGCGCACCCGCGCCGAGCTGGCCGCACGGGCCGGCACGCACTCGGCGTCGTCGTTCAGCGGGCGCAGCCGGCGCGGAGGCCGCTGACCCCCAGGGGTGTCGTGGCGGGGGCGGTCGGGAAGAGTCCTCCCGACCGTCCCCGACGACCCTGCGAGGTGCCCGATGGCCCTGCCCATCACCCTGTCCGAGATCGGTCCGCGGATCTCGGCCGGCGCGTTCATCCTCAACAGCGGGCTGGGCAAGCGTGCAGCTGACGACCAGACCGCGGCCGGCCTGCACGGCTTCGCCAGCGGGACCTACCCGTTCCTCAAGAACGTCGAGCCGAAGCAGTTCGTCCAGTTGCTGTCGACGGCGGAGATCGCGGTCGGCGCCGCGTTGCTGACGCCGTTCGTGCCCACCGCGCTGGCCGGCGCCGTGCTGACCGGGTTCGCCGGCGGCCTGCTCGGCCTCTACCTGCGCACGCCCGGCATGCGCAAGGAGGGCAGCCTGGCCCCGACCGAGCAGGGCCTGACGGTCGCCAAGGACGTGTGGCTGCTCGGGATCGGCGTCGGCCTGCTCACCCGCGGCACCGTGGACCGCGGCACCAAGCGGGTGGAGAAGGCCGCGAAGACCCTGGCGAAGGCCAACAAGCGGGTCTCGCGGGCCGAGCGGAGGGCTGAGCGCAGGACCGCCCGCGCCGCCGCTTAGTCAGCCCGGCAGGAACACCGTCCCGACCAGGCGACGGCGGCGCTGCCCGCCCGGCTCGTTCGCCAGGCGGTCGCCCAGCACCTGCCGCAGGTCGGTGACCAGGGCGGCGAACTCCTCGTCGTCCAGCCACAGGCCGGTCATCCGGTACCCCACCCCGTCCCGGGCGGCGTCCAGTCCGCCCGGGACGGCGGTACCGGTGTCGACCCAGCGGTCGAAGTCGGCCAGCAGGGCGGCGACGAAGGTGCCGAACGCGCGCCGGTGCTGCTCGGGTGTCATCCCCGCCGCCTCCTCCGGCCCGACGGAGGCGGCCGCGGTCACGAGCCGGTAGGTGCGCTCGGTGCTGCCGCGCACCCGGCGCTCCCCCACCACCTCCAGCAGCCCGGCCTCGGCGAGCACCCCGACGTGCCGGTACAGCGTGGCCACCGCGACGTCGGGCAGCTCCGCGTGCAGGTCGCCTGTGGTCAGGGTCCGATCGCCCAGCAGCGCCTGCACGACGCGGAGGCGCACCGGGTGCAGGAGCAGGTCCGCTGACGCCACGCACTCACCTCTCTCATCCTTGACAACGGTCTCGCTCTTGAGAACGATGATGGCATGGCGGCGATCGAGACGACACCCACGACCCTGCGGATCACCCTCACCCCGGCCGAGAAGGTGCTCGGCCTGCTGCGCGACCTCGAGGTCCCGCTGGCCGCGGTGCGCTCGGCCGAGGTCGTCCCCGACGGCCTGGACGCCCTGCGCGGCCTGCGTGCCCCGGGCCTCGGCCTCCCCACCCGCCGGATCGGCACGTGGCGCCGGCGGGGGACGAAGACCCTCGTCAGCGTCCGTCGCGGCCCGGCCGTCCGCCTCGAGCTCACCGGCCAGCGCTTCGACACCGCGCTGGTGACCGTCGACGACGCGGCCTCCGTCGTCGCGGCGGTGGGGCGGTGAGCGCCCGCGAGGTCCCCGTGACCGTGCCGGGCGATCCCCCGCTGGCCGGCACGCTGACCCTCCCGGACTCCCCCGGCCCCGTCCTCGCGGTGCTGCTCGCGCCGGGCTCCGGGCCGCTGGACCGGGACTCGAACCACCACCGGGCGCGCTTCGGCGTCACCCGGGAGCTGGCGGCCGCCCTGGCCGAGGGCGGGCTCGCCTCCCTGCGCTACGACAAGCGCGGCGTCGGCGGCAGCCCCGGCGACTGGCGGCGGGCCGGCCTGCACGACAACGCCGACGACCTGGTCCGGGCACGGGACGCCCTGGCCGCCCGCCCCGAGGTGGACGCCGGCCGCATCGTCCTGGCCGGCCACAGCGAGGGCGCGCTGCTCGCCGCGATGGCGGCCGCGCGCGGCGCCCCGGTGGCCGGGGTGGTGCTGCTGGCAGGGTCGGCGACCCCGGGCGACGAGCTGCTCCGCTGGCAGGCCCGGCAGATCGGCCCGACGCTGCCCGCCCCGGTGCGCGGCCTGCTGCGGCTGCTGCGCACCGACCTCGAGGCGAAGGTGGCCGCCAACCACGAGCGGATCCGCGCGACCACCACCGACGTCGCCCGCATCGGCGGGGTGCGCCTCAACGCGCGCTGGCACCGGGAGTTCCTGGCCCACGACCCGCGCACCGACCTCGCCCGGCTGACCGTGCCGGTCCTGGCGGTCACGGGGAGCAAGGACCTGCAGGTCCGCCCCGGCGACCTCGCGGAGATCGCGGACGCCGTCCCCGGGCCGGTGGAGACGCTGCTCGTCCCCGACCTCACCCACACGCTGCGCCGCCAGCCGGGGCCGGCGTCACTGCGCGCCTACCGCGGCGAGCTGCGCCGGCCGGTGGACCCCGAGGTGCTCGGCGCCGTCGTCCGGTGGTGCCGGGCCGTGACCGGGCTCGAGCGCGCCGCGGTGTGAACGCACGGAGGGCCGGGCGCGCGTCCGCGCCCGGCCCTCCGCGGTCCCCCTCCCGACGAGGCGGGGCCTAGTTGCCGCTGGCGAAGGCGGCGTCGAACGCGGCCGCCGGCGGGTCGAAGGCCAGCCGGCGGACGAACGCCAGCGCCTCGGGCGCGCCGACGAGGCGGTCCATGCCGGCGTCCTCCCACTCCACCGAGATCGGCCCGTCGTAGCCGATGGTGTTGAGCATCCGGAAGCAGGCCTCCCACGGGACGTCGCCGTGGCCGGTGGAGACGAAGTCCCAGCCGCGCCGCGGGTCGGCCCACGGCAGGTGCGAGCCCATCCGGCCGTTGCGGCCGTTGCCCACCTGCTTCTTCGCGTCCTTGCAGTCGACGTGGTAGATCCGGTCCTTGAAGTCCCAGATGAACGACACCGGGTCGAGGTCCTGCCACACGAAGTGCGACGGGTCCCAGTTGAGCCCGAACGCCTCGCGGTGCCCGATCGCCTCCATGGTGCGGACGGTCGTCCAGTAGTCGTAGGCGATCTCCGAGGGGTGCACCTCGTGGGCGAACCGGACGCCGACCTCGTCGAAGACGTCGAGGATCGGGTTCCAGCGGTCGGCGAAGTCGCGGTAGCCGTCCTCGATCATCGACTCGGGGACCGGCGGGAACATCGCCACGGTCTTCCAGATCTTCGACCCGGTGAACCCGACGACGGTCGTCACGCCGAGCTTCGCCGCGGCGCGGGCGGTCGCCTTCATCTCCTCGGCGGCGCGCTGCCGCACGCCCTCGGGGTCGCCGTCGCCCCAGACCCGCGGGTGGACCATCCCGCGGTGGCGCTCGTCGATCGGGTCGTCGCAGACGGCCTGGCCGTTGAGGTGGTTGGAGATGGCGAAGACCTGCAGGCCGTACTTCTCGAGCAGCGCCTTGCGGTCGGCGACGTAGGCGTCGTCCTCCGCGGCGCGCACGACGTCGAGGTGGTCGCCCCAGCAGGCGATCTCCAGGCCGTCGTACCCCCACTCGGAGGCGAGCCGGCACACCTCCTCGAAGGGCAGGTCGGCCCACTGGCCGGTGAACAGGGTGACGGGGCGTGGCATGAGGGAGGTCCTCTCTTCGTCAGGCGGGGACGACGGGGGTCCAGGTCGAGTCGGCGGCGGCGCTGCGCTCCACGGCGTCCAGGACGCGCTGGACCTGCAGTCCGTCGGCGAACGACGGCGTCGGGTCCTCGTCCTTGGCGATCGCGGTGACCAGGTCGACGACCTGGTGGGTGAACCCGTGCTCGTAGCCGAGGCCGTGCCCGGCCGGCCACCACGCGGAGACGTAGGGGTGCTCGGGCTCGGTGACGATGATGCGGCGGAAGCCGGCGCGCTCGGCGGGCTCGGTGCCGTCGAAGAACTCCAGGACGTTCATGTCCTCGAAGTCGAACGCCAGGCTGCCCTCGGACCCGTTGATCTCGATCCGGATGCCGTTCTTGCGGCCCAGCGCGAAGCGGGTGGCCTCGAAGGTGGCCACCGCCCCGCCGGAGAAGCGGCCCAGGAACACCGCCGCGTCGTCGACGGTCACCTGCCCCATGCCCTCGCCGGCGACGCCGGACAGCGACCCGGCGGCGGCCGGCAGCGGGCGCTCCTTGACGAAGGTCTCCAGCAGCGCGCTCACCCCGGTGACCGTCTCGCCGGTGATGTACTGCGTCAGGTCGACGACGTGCGCGCCGATGTCGCCGAGCGCGCCGGAGCCGGCCTTGTCCTTCTCCAGCCGCCACGACATCGGCGCCGACGGGTCGGCGATCCAGTCCTGCAGGTAGGCCGCGCGCACGTGCCGGATGCGGCCGAGCCGGCCCTCGGCCACGAGCGTGCGGGCCAGCCCGATGGCCGGGACGCGGCGGTAGGTGAAGCCCACCATCGACCGGACCCCGCGGGTGGCGGCCCGGGCGGCGGCCTCGGCCATCGCCTCGGCCTCGGCCACGGAGTTGGCCAGCGGCTTCTCGCACAGGACGTGCTTGCCGGCCTCGAGGGCGGCGATGGCGATCTCGGCGTGGGTGTCACCGGGCGTGCACACGTCGACGAGGTCGACGTCGTCGCGCTCGACGACGCGGTGCCAGTCGGTCTCGGTCCCGGCCCAGCCGAGCTTGCCGGCGGCCTCGGCGACGCGGGCGGCGTCGCGGCCGGCGAGCACCCGCAGCTCGGGGCGCAGCGGGAGGTCGAAGAAGCGGGGGGCGGTGCGCCAGGCCTGCGAGTGCGCCGCGCCCATGAAGGCGTAGCCGATCAGGCCCACCCCGAGGGTCGGCCGGTCGGGCGAGGTCATCTCAGATCTCCTCGGGGAGTGGAACGGGGCCGCCGGCGCTCGACCGGCGGCCCCGTTCCGGCGGATCAGGACTCGAAGGCGCTGTCGATGTACTGGTCGACGTTGTCCGCGGTGACGACCGGCGCGTTCAGCACGATCTGCCGCGGGACCTCCTGCGAGGCGACGTCGGACAGGTTCTTGTCCTGCGCGACCAGGCGGGCTAGCGCGATGCCGTCGGCACCCTGGGTCGACGGGTAGATGACCGTCGCCTGCAGGACCGAGTTGCCCTCCTGGATCGCCCGCATGGCGTTGGCCGAGCCGGCGCCGCCGACCATGAAGAACTCGTCGCGGCCGGCGTTCTGGATGGCGGCCAGGACGCCGACGCCCTGGTCGTCGTCGTGGTTCCAGATGGCGTCGATCTGCGGCGCGGCCTGCAGCAGGTTCGCCGCCGCCTCCTCGCCGCCCTCGACGGTGAAGTCCGCGGCCACGCGGTTGTCGACGTTCAGGCCGCAGTCGGCCAGCGCGTCGGCGAAGCCCTGGCTGCGGTCCTGGGTCAGCGGCAGCGAGTCGATGCCGGCGATCTCGGCGACGACGGCGTCGGGGTTGTCCCCGAGCTGCTCGCAGACGTAGGTGCCGGCCGAGACACCCATGCCGTAGTTGTCGCCCAGGATGGTGGCGCGGGCGGCGAACGGGCTGTCGAACTCGCGGTCGACGTTGATGACCGGGATGCCGGCCTCCATCGCCTGCAGCGCGACCGGGGTCATCGCGGCACCGTCGAAGGGCAGCAGCACGATGGCGTCGACGCCGTCGTTGATGAACGTCTCCACCTGGCTGATCTGGGTGCTGACGTCGTTGGTCCCCTCCGCGACGACCAGCTCGACGTCCTCGTACTTCTCGGCCTCGGCGCGGGCGGCCTCGGTGATGCCGGCCATCCAGCCGTGGTCGGCCGCGGGGGCCGAGAAGCCGATGGTCACGGTCTCGCCGGGCTCGTCGTTGGCGCTGGCGGCCTCGTTGGCGCCGCCGCCACCGCCGGACTCCTCCGGGGTGTTGCTGGTGCAGCCGGCCACGAGCACGCCTGCGCTGAGCAGGGCGACCGTGGCGTAGGGCAGGCGGCGGAACGGACGCTGCCTCGTTGCAGACATGCTCTCTCCTCGATAGTCGCCCCCTTGTCCGGGAGCAGGACGCGCCACCGGACGGGAGGTCCGGTGGGTGGTGCACCCCGGCGCGCGATCGCGCGCCGGGTGGGTCAGAGGGTCTTGCCGGTGCCGGTGCCGGTGCCGGTGGCGGTCGGGCGGGTGCCGCCCGGGCCGCCCTCGGCGGTGGTGCCGCCGGACACCGAGCCGGAGGGCGAGCCGGTCACGGCCGGGCCGCCGGAGGACACCCCGGACGAGGGCCGACGGCGGAAGTTGAGGCCGCCGGTGGCCAGCTGCTGCTGCAGCATGACGGCGAGGATGATGATCACGCCGCGGGCGACGGCCTGGGCCGAGCTCGACAGGTTGTTGAGCGTGAAGACGTTGCCCAGCGTGGTGAAGATCAGGACGCCGAGGACGGTGCCGACGATCGTGCCGCGTCCGCCGATGAGCAGCGTGCCGCCGATGACCACCGCGGCGATCGCGTCGAGCTCGTAGAGACCGCCGTGCGTCGAGCTGCCGGTCGTCGTCCGCGCCATGATCATCACGGCCGCGATGCCGCAGGTGATGCCGGAGAGCACGTAGAGCTTGACCGTGTGCCGCTGCACCCGGATGCCGGCCAGCCGGGCGGCCTCGGCGTTGCCGCCGACGGCGAAGGTGCGCCGGCCGAAGGTGGTGCGGTTGAGCAGCACCCACCCGGCGACGGCGACCAGCGCGAAGATCAGCACCAGCGTCGGGACGCCGAGGACGTCGCCGGAGAAGAAGGCCAGGAAGTCGCTGTCCCGGACGATCTGCGTCCGGCGGTTGGCGATGATCTCGGCCAGGCCACGGGCGGCGGCGAGCATCGCCAGGGTGGCGATGAAGGCGGCGAGCTTGCCGTAGGCGATGACCACGCCGTTGACCAGGCCGGCCACCGCACCCACCACCAGCGCGGTGAACACCATGACGATCCAGTGGACGTCCTCGGCCAGCTGCTGGGTGGCCAGCGTGGTCGCCCACACCGACGCCAGCGCGACCAGCGCGCCCACCGACAGGTCGATGCCACCGCCGATGATCACGAAGGTCATGCCGATGCTGACGACGCCGATGACCGAGGCCAGCCGCAGGATGGTCAGGATGTTGTCGACGTCGGCGAACCGGTCGCCGGCGGTGTAGATGCCGACGGCGCACAGGATCACGAGCGCGACGACCAGGCCGAGGTTGCGGCCCACCGGCCCGGCCATGAAGGAGCCGCCGGAGCCCCTCTGGCGGCCGGCGTCGGACTTCCCCGTCCCCGTCGTCAGCGTGGTGCTGCCGCCGCTGGTGCTGCTGCTCATGCCACGGTCCCTTCGTGCTGGGCCTTCTCGAGGTGTGTCGTGTCGTGCAGGACCGGGCCCTGGCCGTGGGTGGTCGTCCCCTGCATCACCAGGTCGAGCACGCGGTGCTCGTCGAGTGCGTCGGCCGGCTCCTGGGCCAGCACCCGTCCCTCCGCGATCACGAGGACGCGGTCGGCTAGCCCCAGCACCTCGGGGATCTCGCTGGAGACGACGACGACGGCGACACCGCGGTCGGCGAGGTCGCGCACCAGCGCGTAGATCTCCGAGCGGGCGCCGACGTCGACGCCGCGGGTGGGCTCGTCGAGGAGCAGCACCTTGCAGTCGCGCAGCAGCCAGCGGGCCAGGACGACCTTCTGCTGGTTGCCGCCGGAGAGGGTGCGCACCTCGCGGGTCTCGTCGGCGGGCCGCACGTCGAGGGAGCGGACCTGCTCGCGCGCGGCGGCCCGCTCGGCGGCGCCGGACAGCAGGCCACCCTTGGCGAAGCGGGCCAGGCTGGAGATGGTGATGTTGCGGGCCACGGACTCGCCGAGCAGCAGCGCCTGGCTCTTGCGCTCCTCGGGCGCGAGGCCCACGCCGGCCGCGACCGCGGCGCCGACGTCGCCGCGCCGCAGCGCGCGCCCGTCGACCCGGACCACGCCGCCGGTGGCCCGGCGGGCGCCGTAGATCGTCTCGAGGATCTCCGAGCGGCCGGAGCCCACGAGCCCGGCCAGTCCGACGATCTCGCCGGGCCGGACGGCGAAGGACACGCCGCCGAAGGTGCCGTAGAGCCCGAGGTCCTCGACCTCGAGCAGCGGCTCCTGGGTGGCGGACACCGGCTGGCGGCGCTCGGGGAAGACGTACTCGATGGTGCGGCCGGTCATCAGCGTGATGACCTCGCGGGTCGGCGTCTCCCGCGCGGGGAGCCCGGTGGCGACCGTGCGGCCGTCCTTGAGGACGGTGATGCGGTCGCCGATCTCGCGGATCTCCTCGAGCCGGTGGGAGATGTAGACGATCGCGACGCCCTCGGCGGTGAGGTCGCGGATGACGGTGAAGAGGCGCTGGACCTCCTCGTTGTCGAGGACCGCGGAGGGCTCGTCCATGATGATCAGCCGCGCGTCCTGCGACAGCGCCCGCGCGATGCTGACCATCTGCTGCGAGGCCGCCGACAGCGAGCCCAGCTCGGCACCCGGCCGGATCTCGGGGTGGCCGAGCCGGGTCAGCAGCGCGGCGGCCCGCCGGTTGATCTCGCCGGGGAAGGTGAGCCCGAAACGGGACTGCTCCCGGCCGAGGAAGACGTTGTCGGCCACGGTCAGGCCGGAGACGAGGTCGAGCTCCTGGTAGATCGTGGCGATCCCCAGGGACAGCGCGGACTGCGGGTCGTGCAGCCGGACCGGCTCGCCGCGCCAGGTGATCGTGCCCTCGTCCGGCTGGTGCGCACCGGCGAGGACCTTGATCAGGGTCGACTTGCCGGCGCCGTTCTGGCCGAGGAGGCAGTGGACCTCCCCCGCGCGGACGTCGAGGTCGACGCCGCCGAGCGCCCGGACACCCGGGAACGTCTTGACGATGCCGTGCATCTCCAGGAGAGGCGGTTCGGTCGGGCGCATGGCCTCACCTCGGACTTCTGCTCAACGCTGACCATTAGTCTGTGCAGGCGTGACCATATGAACGGAGTCACAGGGGGTCAAGGGTCCGTGAGCGGTGTCACCGAACCGAGACCTGGCGGGGTGACCCCGGCGGCAGAAATGGCCATTCCTGACGCGGTCCTCCGGACCGCACCGCGGCCAGGGGCGTCCCCGGCTGCGCCGAGCCGGTTCAGCGGGCGAGGGCCTGGTGGACCGAGTCCTCGTCGAGGTAGCCCTGGATGGCCATGAGCGCGGCACCCACCCGGCCGGAGAGGTCCGGGGCGTCGCTGACGGTGATCTCCAGCGCGCGGGCGGCCAGCGGCATCGAGCGGCCGTAGACCGCCTCCCGGATGCCGGCCAGCAGCGGCGCGCCGGCGGCGGCGACCCCGCCGGTCATCACGATCCGGTGCGGGTTGAAGAAGTTGACCAGCGCCGCCAGCACCGTGCCGATCGTCCGGCCGGCCCGACGGACGAGCTCCAGCGCCGGCCCGTCGCCCTGCGCGGCCAGCTCGATGACCTGCCGCGTGCTGGTCACCGGCAGCCCCGCCTCGAGGGCGTCGCGCAGCAACGCTCCGCCGCCGGCCAGCGCCTCGAGGCAGTTCTCGTTGCCGCACCGGCAGAGCACGGTGCGGCCGTCCGGCGTCGGCACGTGGATGTGCCCGATGTCGCCGGCGCTGCCCTGGGCGCCGCGGTAGACCTCGCCGTCGACGATGACCCCGCAGCCGATGCCGGTGCCCACCTTGACGACCAGCACGTCCTGCGCCGAGCCCTCGACACCCATCTCGCCGAGCGCCATCACGTTGACGTCGTTGTCGACGAACACCGGGCAGCCGTAGCGGCCGAACGCGCTCGGGATCGGGTGGTCGTGCCAGCCCGGCATGATCGGCGGGTGCGACGGCCGGCCGGTCGAGAACTCCACCGGCCCCGGCACGCCCACCCCGACGGCCCAGACGTCGGCCGGGGTCAGCCCCGCCTCGGCGAGCGCCTTCTGCGCCAGCCGGTCGACCTCGGCGAGCACCACGTCGGGGCCGTCGGCGATGTCGATCGGGTGGCCGACGGTGGCGAGGATCTGCGCAGACAGGTCGGTGACGGCGACGTCGGCGCTGGTGACCCCGAGGTCGACGGCGAGCACGCAGCCGGCGCCGCTGTTGAACCGCAGCAGGGTCGGCGGGCGCCCCCCGGTGCTGCCGCCGCGGCCGCCCTCCTGCAGCAGCCCCGAGGCGATGAGCTCGTCCACGCGGGCACTGACGGTGTTGCGCGAGGCCCCGGTCAGCGCCACCAGTTCGGCCCGGCTCCGCGCGCGGCCGGTGCGCACGTGGTGCAGCAGTGCGCCGGCCGAGGCGGAGGTGGAGGCCATGCGGTCATGGTGACACGCCGGAGGCGCATCCCCCCTCCTCCGCGACCGCCCCTCGTGCGACGGCCGCCCGCAGGACGGCGGCGACGGCGTCCGGGTGGGTCTGCACGGTCATGTGCGCCGCGCCGGGCACCTCGACCACCTCCCCCGCCGGCGCCGCGTCGGCCACGGCGGCGGCCCAGTCGGCCCGGCAGAGCCGGTCGCGGGTGCCGCGGACGACGGTCACCGGGACGCCGACGGCACGCAGCCGGGCGTCGATGCGGTCGGGGGCGGCGACCCGCCACAGCGCCCGCATCGCCCGCGGACCGGTGGTCAGCCACTGGGCCACGATCAGCGGCACCTGCCACCACGGCTCGCGCACCGCCGTCTGCAGCCACCACCCGGCCAGCCGGGACGGCGCGCGCAGCCGTGGATCGGTCGACGGGCCGAGCAGGACGACGCCGGCCACCCGCGGGTCGACGGCGGCCGCGGCCACCACCTGGCAGCCCTGCGAGTGGCCGGCCAGCACGACCGGACCGGGCCCGAGCCGGCCGCGCAGCCGGGCGGCGAGGTCGTCGATGGACGGCACAGGTGCAGACCGCCCCATCCCGGGTAGGAGGACGACGTCGGCGGCCACCCGCCGGCGCAGCCGCCTGGACGAGCGCGCGTCCAGCCCCAGGCCCGGGACCAGCACGAGCCGGGGGATGAGGACGGGCACCGGCCTGGTTGTACCGGGCAGGAACGGACACCGCGAGCCCACGGGCGGACGGCGGCCGTGACGGGTCTCACGTCCCCGACCGGCCCGCCGGGCGACAGCGGAGCCCCCGACGGGAGAGGATCAGTCATCATGACGACATCACCTGCGCCCACCGCCAGCTCCTCGACCGGCCGGCCGCGGGTGGTGATCGTCGGTTCCGGCTTCGGCGGCCTGTTCGCCGCCAAGGCGCTGCGCCGTGCCGACGTCGACATCACCGTCGTGGCCAAGACCGGCCACCACCTGTTCCAGCCGCTGCTCTACCAGGTGGCCACCGGCATCCTCTCCGAGGGCGAGATCGCCCCGGCCACCCGCGAGGTGCTGCGGCACCAGAAGAACGCGCGCGTGGTGCTCGGCGAGGTCGTGGACGTCGACGTCGACGCGCGCACGGTCACCTCCACGGTGCTCGGCCGCACCACGGTGCACCCCTACGACGAGCTGATCGTCGCCGCGGGCGCCGGGCAGTCCTACTTCGGCAACGACCAGTTCGCCGAGTTCGCGCCGGGCATGAAGAGCATCGACGACGCGCTCGAGCTGCGCGGCCGCATCTTCGGCGCCTTCGAGCTCGCCGAGCTCGCCACCGACCCGGCCGAGATCGACCGGCTGATGACCTTCGTCGTCGTCGGCGCCGGCCCCACCGGCGTGGAGATGGCCGGGCAGATCGCCGAGCTCGCGCACCGCACGCTGCGCCGCGACTTCCGCACCATCGACCCGGAGAAGGCGCGCATCGTCCTGCTCGACGGCGCGCCCCAGGTGCTGCCGCCGTTCGGGCCGAAGCTGGGCGAGAAGGCCCGCCGCCACCTCAACGAGATGGGCGTGGAGGTCCAGCTCGGCGCCCTGGTCACCGACCTCGACTCCGACGGCCTGACCGTCAAGGACTCCGACGGCCAGCTGCGCCGCATCCCCGCGGCCACCAAGGTGTGGGCCGCCGGCGTGCAGGCCTCGCCGCTGGGTCGCCTGCTCGGTGACAAGACCGGCGCCGAGGTCGACCGGGCCGGGCGCATCTCGGTGCAGCCGGACCTCACGCTGCCCGGGCACCCCGAGATCCACGTCGTCGGCGACATGGCCAACCACCCGGACAAGTACCCCGGCGTCGCCCAGGTCGCGATCCAGGGCGGCCGCTACGCCGCCGGGCAGATCCAGCGGCGGCTGGCCGGCAAGTCCCCCGCGGGCCCGTTCCGGTACCGCGACAAGGGCAACATGGCCACCATCTCGCGGTTCTCCGCGGTGGCCGACATCAAGGGGATGAAGTTCGAGGGCTTCATCGCCTGGGTGATCTGGCTGGTGGTGCACCTCTTCTACATCATCGGGTTCAAGAGCCGGATCACCACGGTGCTGCACTGGATGGTCAGCTTCCTCGGCCGCGGCCGGTCGCAGCGGGTCGCCACCCAGCAGCAGGTCTACGGCCGGCTGGCCCTGGAGAAGCTCGGCCCCGGCTTCGAGGCGTCGAAGACCGGTGGCCCGAAGGACCACCCGGACACCCCCGACGACGTCAACCCCGAGCAGCAGCACGACTTCGTCGGCCGCCGCACCGCCTGAGCAAGGACCCCGCTGCTCGACCTCCTCGGCCCGTCCGGCCTCAGCCGGGCGGGCCGAGCCACGTGTCGAGCGCGGCCGTGACCAGGGCGGGGGTCACCACGTGGCCGCCGTCGAACTCGTCGTAGGTGACGTCGTAGCCGGCCGCGGCCAGGTCCCCGGACACCCGGCGGCCGCAGCGGTCCACCGGCAGCACCCGGTCTCCGGTGCCGTGGGCGATCCACACGCGCGGGCGGCCGGTGCGCCCGGGCGGGGCGGTGAAGCCCGGCGAGAAGGCCAGCAGCGCGTCGAACAGGTCGCCGTTGGCCAGGCCGAGGGACAGCGCGTAGGACGCGCCGTCGGAGAACCCGCCGAGCGCGACCCGGGAGACCGCCGTCCCCGACGCCACCCGGTCGAGCGCGGCGTCGAGGACGGCGACGTCGCGGCCCAGCCCGCCGGTGAGCAGGTCCCAGGTCGCGGCGGCCGAGGAGGTCGCGAGGACGGCGACCCCGCGGGCGAGGGCGACCTCTCCCACCGCCGCCAGCGACTGGTGCGCCGTGCCGCCCGCGCCGTGGCAGAACACCAGCAGCGGCCGCGGCTCGCCCCCGCCCGCGGGCACCGCCACCAGCGCCTCGGGCCCGCCCAGGTCGAGCGTCGTTGTGCCCGGCGGCAGCGGCGGGCCGGCCGGCTGCGGGCCGGGGCGGGCGTCGAGACGGCCGATCCCGGCCGCGGGCAGCGCCATCAGACCGCGTGCGCCATCGGCGGCACGTGCTCGTCGGGCCGCTCCAGGTGCAGCGGCTGCAGCGGCGTCGTCTCCTCCAGGTAGAGCAACGCGTCGTAGCGCTCGCCGACGACGGTGGGCACGTAGTTGCCCCACCGCTCGCGCTCGGGCCGGTAGACGACGCCGATCGCCCGGTGGCCCAGGCGCGCGTCGAGCCACCCGGGTCGGTCACCGCGCGGGACGACGACCAGCGCGTCGTGGCCGACCTCGCGGTGCAGCAGGTCCTCCAGGCTGCCCTCGCGCGCCGGCGGCACGGCCATCCGCTCCATCTGCGCGCCCCACTCCCGCCCGGCGACCACCCCGCCGCGGTGGCCGGCGAACCCGACGAGGACGACGTCGTCGGTGCCGTGCCGCTCGCGCAGCAGCTGGCCGAGGTTGGTCATGCCGGCGTCGGCCATGTCGGTGGCCCGCGCGTCGCCGACGTGCGTGTTGTGCGCCCAGACCACCGTCCTCGCGCCGGTGTGCGCCACCAGCCGGTCGAGGGTGTCGGCCATGTGCACGTCGCGGACGTTCCACGACGCCGCCGAGCCCTCGATCATCGCCCGGTAGTAGCGCTCGGCACCGACGACCACCGCGGCGTTCTGCTCGGCGGCGAAGCGGTCGTCGGGGTCGTCGCCCTCGCCGCGCTCCTCGCACAGCCGGCGCAGCAGGTCGACGACGGTCTCCTCGCAGGCCGCCGGGGCGAACCGCTGGGCGAAGGCGTACTCGGCGCCGTCCTCCCCGAAGGGCTCGAAGCAGCGCAGCGCCCGCCGCGCCGCCGCGGCGTGGTCGGGCTCGTGCTCCTCGACCCAGGCCAGGAGCTCGTGCATGGAGTCCCAGAGGCTGTAGACGTCGAGACCGGCGAAGCGCACCCGGTCGGGCTCGGGGCGGTCGGCGTTCCAGGCGCGCAGCCGGCGGAGGGAGTCGACGACGTCGTCGTTGGCCCACATCCAGGTCGGCCAGCGGCTGATCGCGTCGAGCGCCTCCCGCGGGTCGCCGGCCCCGCCGGGCCGCAGCCGCACGCTGCGGTCGGCCCGGGCGCAGTCGGGCCAGTCCCCCTCGACGGCGACCAGCCCGAACCCGCGCTCCTCGACCAGTCGGCGGGTCAGCGCCGCGCGCCAGGCGTAGTACTCGTGCGTGCCGTGGCTCGCCTCGCCGACCGCGACGAACCGCGCGTCCCCGATCCGCTCGAGCAGCGGGTCGAGGTCGGCGTCGTCGCGCAGCGGGCGGGCCCACTCCCCGGAGCCGCCCATCAGGTCCTCCCGGCCGCCCCCTCGCGGACGACCCACTCCGCGACCGCCCGGCGGTCGCCCGTGCGCAGCCAGGTGCTCCGCTGCCGCGCCGCGGAGGTACCCCGGCCCAGCAGGTCCTGCACGCGGGCGGTCACCTCGTCCCACTCCCCCGCCGCGGTGAGGTCCTCCTCCAGCTCGGCCAGCAGCGCGCCCACCGCCTCGGCGGCGTCGACGAGCTCGCCCCGCAGCGGGTCGAACAGCGGGCCGCCGAGCCCGGAGCGGGCCGCCCGCCAGCGCGCCGCCCGCAGCAGCTCCGGTCGCACCTCCGGCACCGGCTCGCCGCGCCGCGCCCGGGCGGCCAGGACCCGCACCAGCGAGCGGACCAGGCCGGCGTGCAGGACGGCGTCGTCGAGGGTGGTGCAGACGTCGGCCAGCCGGAACTCGAGGGTGGGCAGCCGGGCCGAGGGGCGGACGTCCCAGTAGAGGTGCGAGCCGTCCTCCACCACGCCGGAGGCGACCAGCCCGGCGAGGACCCGGCGGTAGCCGTCGGCGTCGCCGAGCGGCTCGGGCGCCCCGGCGTGCGGGAAGCGCGTCCACCAGAGGGTGCGCCAGGACTCGTAGCCGGTGTCGACGCCGTCGTGGAACGGCGAGCTGCAGGTCATCGCCAGCAGCACCGGGATGTAGGGGCGGGTGCGGTCGAGCACGGCGACCGCGGTGTCGAGGTCGGGGATGCCGACGTGCACGTGGCAGCCGCAGATGTCCTGCTGCCGCGCCAGGCCCGCCCACCGGCCGACCATCGCCTCGTAGCGCTCGCCGGGCGTGACCGGCATGGTGTGCCACGAGTTCCACGGGTGCGTGGAGGCCGGCAGCAGCAGGAGCCCGTCCCGCTCGGCCGCGGCGGCGGCTTCGGCGCGCGCGGCCACCAGCTCGGCGCGCACCTGCTCCAGCGACGTGCACACGCCGGTGGCGATCTCCAGCTGCGTGGTCGCGATCTCCGGGTGCACGCGCTCCCCGGCCTTTCCCGCGAGCGCCGCGGCGGACGCGCGCGGGCCCGGGGTCATCTCCAGGGTGTCCGGGTCGACGAGGTGGAACTCCTCCTCGACGCCCAGGGTGCGCCCGACCACGGCGCCCTCCGTCTGCAGGCCGTCGATGCGCACGCCCCTCCTCGGTGCCGGCCGGTCGCCGGGCAGGCCGACGCTACGGGCGCCGCTCCCCCGGCGCACCTGCTGACCAGCGTGCTCGTGCTCTGGTCCGCATCGGGGGCAGAGCACGAGCGCCCGCGAGGACACCCCGTCCCGCCCCGTTCGCCCAGGGCGTGACGGAGACGCTGGCGGGCGGGTCCGGCGAGGCGTCCACTGGGCGGTGCAAGCATGTAATCAACCCGGTGACCACGGAGTGATCACTCGAGGAGGTGCGCCGTGACCCGACCGGACACCGACGCCGCCCTGGACGCCTACAGCCGGGTGGTCACCGCCGTGGCCGCCGACCTCACCCCGCACGTCGCCGCGCTGCAGGTGACCGGTCCCGACGGCCGCTCCGGAGCCGGCTCCGCGGTCGTCGTCCCCGGCGACGGGCTGATGCTCACGAACGCGCACGTCGTCGGGCGGGCGCGCGCCGGCCGGGCCGTGTTCGCCGACGGCAGCGAGGCGCCCGTCGAGGTGGTCGGCACCGATCCGCTGTCCGACCTCGCCGTCGTCCGCGCGACCACCGGGGCACCGGAGCCGGCGGTGCTCGGCGACGCCGCGCAGCTGCGGGTCGGTCAGCTCGTCGTCGCCGTCGGCAACCCCCTGGGCCTGGCCGGGTCGGTGACCGCCGGCGTCGTCAGCGGGCTGGGCCGCTCCCTGCCCACCCGGGACGGGCGCACCGCCCGGGTGGTCGAGGACGTCATCCAGACCGACGCCGCCCTCAACCCCGGCAACTCCGGCGGCGCGCTCGCCGACTCCGCCAGCCGGGTGGTCGGCATCAACACCGCCGTCGCCGGATGGGGGCTCGGGCTGGCCGTGCCGGTCAACGCCACCACCCGCCGCATCGTCGACGCGCTCGTCCGCGACGGGCGGGTGCGCCGCGCCTACCTGGGCCTGGTGAGCAGCCCCGCGCCGCTGCCGGCCGCGCTGGCCGAGCGCACCGGGCAGCGGCGGGGACTGCGCGTGGTCGACGTCGTCGCGGGGTCCCCGGCCGACCGGGCCGGGCTGCGCGCCGGCGACCTGGTGCTCGAGGCCGGCCGCGCGCCCGTGGCCGAGGCGCAGAGCCTGCAGCGGCTGCTGTTCACCGAGGCGATCGGGCGGCAGCTGCCGGTGACGGTGTACCGGCTCGGGGCGATGGTCGACGTCATCGCGGTGCCCACCGAGCTCACCGGCTGACCCCTTCCGAGGGGGGACGCTCGCCGTCGCCCTCAGGACCGTCCGGATCGGTGACGATGTCGTCCGCGACGGAGGGGAGCTGCCGGTGCACGGGGACCGCAGGGGCGGGCTGGGCCTGCTCGCGTTGTTGTACGGCTGTGCCGCGAGCACGTGCGCGGCCGGTGCGCTCTGGCCGATGCACCCGCGGACGCCGGTCGTGCTGCTCACGGCGCTGGCGGCCGTCGGCGGGGTCGGGTCCGCGGCCCTGTGGCACCTGCGCGACCGCGCGCCGATGGCCCTCGTGCACGCCGCCCTCGCCCTGCTGTCGGTGCTCACCGCGCTGCTCGCCTGGCGCTCGGTCACCGCGGTCGGCGTCGTCGGCCTCGGCCCGGTGCTGGTGGCGCTCGGGGTGCTCGCCGGCCACGTGCTGCCGCCGGCGGCAGCCCGCCTGCACGTCGCCGGCGGGGTCGCCGTCGTCACCGTGGGGGCGCTCGCCGCGGCACCCGGCGGCTTCGTCTCCTCGTGGCTGGCCGCCGTCGTCACCGCCGCGGTCCTGACCGAGGCGCAGATCCGGCAGTCCGGCGCGCTCCGGTACGCGGCCGGCACCGACGCGCTGACCGGGGTGGCCAACCGCCGGGCCTGGGAGGCCGAGGCCGCCCGGCTGGTCGCGCTCGCCTCGCGCACCGGGGAGCCGCTCACGGTCGCGGTGCTCGACCTCGACGGCTTCAAGGCGGTCAACGACACGGCCGGCCACTCCGCCGGCGACGCGCTGCTGCGCTCGCTCGCCGCCCAGTGGAGCGCCGAGCTGCGCCGCTCCGACCTGCTCGGCCGCCTCGGCGGGGACGAGTTCGTGCTGTGCCTGCCCGGCACCGACGCCGTGCGCTGCGCCGAGCTGCTCGAGCGCCTGCACGCCGTCTCGGGCTCGCCATGGTCGGCCGGTACGGCGACCGTCCGCCCCGGCGAGGACCTCGACGCGGCCCTCGTCCGGGCCGACGCCGCGCTCTACCGCGAGAAGCACGCCCGCCGGTCCGCACGCCCGACGCCGGTGGACTGACCGCTAGGGACGGCGCCAGTCGTCGCCGGTCATGTGCGAGCCGGCCATCGGGCCCATCTGCAGCATGCCGCCGTCGACGGCGTAGGAGGAGCCGGTCACGTAGGACGCCTCCGGGGAGGCGAGGAACGCAACGACGGCGGCCACCTCGTGCGCGCTGCCGGGCCGGCCGACGGGCACGCCGGGCCGCTCGTGGCCGGGCGCGGTCGGGTCCTCGTCCTCCTGGCCGGTCATGGGCGTGGCGATCTCCCCCGGCGCGACGGCGTTGACGGTGATTCCGTGCTCGGCCAGCTCGATCGCCGCCACGCGGGTGAGCAGCCCGAGCCCGCCCTTGGCCGCGCAGTAGGCGGCCGCGCCCACCCGCGGCTGGTGCTCGTGGACGCTGGTGACGTTGACGATCCGCCCGCCGCGGCCGGCGTCGACCATGCGGCGGGCGGCGCGCTTCAGGCAGAGGAACGCCGCGTCGAGGTCGGTGGCCAGCACCTCGCGCCAGGTCCCGTAGTCGGTGTCGAGGATCAGCGTCGAGTGCCCGGTGCCGGCGTCGTTGACGAGGACGTCGATCCCGCCGAGCGCCTCGGCCAGCTCGTCGACGACGTCGGCGGCCTGTGGCAGCTGCGTGAGGTCGACGTGCCGCACCTCCGCGCGCCGTCCCGCGGCCCGCACCTCCTCCGCCGTCGCCCGGGCGTGCGCCTCGTCGCGGAACCAGGTGATGCCGACGTCGCACCCCTGCTGCGCGAGGGCCACGGCCGCCGCCCGCCCGATGCCCGACTCCGAACCGGTGACGACCGCGACGCGGCTCCGAGACTCCGTCATGCCCCCATGCTGGGGCCCGGCACGGGCGTCCGCCGGGTGGTGCCTCACCGTGCGCGATCCGGTCGCGACCGACCGACGCGCCGGGCCCGCGCGTCGTCACGTCGTCGTCGCACCCCGCCGGGACGGAGCGACACTCGGCAGACCCGATGCAGCGACGCGTCGGCTCCTGCTCCACCGGGGAGACGCTCCTGCCCCTCCAGACCTTCGGGCCCTACGAGCTGGACGAACTGCTCGGCCGCGGGCGCACGGGCGAGGTCCACCGCGCCTGGGACACCTCCCGCCACCGGACCGTCGCCCTCCGGATCCTGTCGCCTGCGCTCTCCGCCGACGCCGGTGTCCGTGCCCGCTTCCTCGGTGACTGCCGGCGCGCCGCGCAGGTCGACGAGCCGCACCTCGTGGCCGTCCACGGATCCGGCGAGATCGACGGCCGGCTGTACGCGGACACGCAACTGGTCGACGGACGGGCCCTGTCCGCGGTGGTCGCCTCCGAGGGGCCGCTCCCGGCGGGCCGGGCCGTCGACGTCGTGGGCCAGGTGGCCGCCGCGCTCGACGCCGCGCACGCCACCGGTCTCGTGCACGGCGACGTCACGCCGTCCGACGTCCTGCTGTCCGGGCACAGCACCCGCCCGGACTGCCACCTGACCGGCTTCGGCCTCGCGGGAGCCGGTGGCGGCGTCGGGTACGTGGCCCCCGAGCACCTGACGGGCCGGCCCGTCGACCACCGGGTCGACGTCCACGCGCTGGCCTGTCTCCTGTACGAGCTGCTCACCGGGCGGCCGCCCCTCCCCGGCGACCCGCCGCGGCCCTCCGCGGTGGTCGGCTCCGTCCCGGAGGCGCTCGACGACGTCGTGACGCGGGGCATGGCCGCGGACCCGGACCAGCGACACCGGAGTGCCGGGGAGCTGGCGCGGGCCGCCCGGGCGGCGCTCGTGCGGGCGCCGGACACCGTCCCGCTCCGGTCGGTGCCACCGGCGCCGACGCCCGCCGGCGCCGGCGGGTCGCGGGCGGTCGTGCCCGCAGCCGGACCCGGGGTCGCCCCTGCCCCGTCCCCGCCGGCCTCCCACGCAGGGCGGCACCGTCCCTCGGCGCCGGGTACGCGGTCCGGGCGCCGCCGGAGGCTGGTGGCAGCCCTGGTGGCAGGGGGGCTCGCCCTGGCCACCGCGGGCGGGGTGGCCGCGACGCAACTGGCCTCCGACGCGTCCGACGCCCCGGTGGCGACCCCGGTCACGCTGGAGCCCGTCGATGCCCCCGGCGAGGACCCCTTCGTCCCGATGCCGGGGCAGACGCCGCCGGGGACCGCGGGAGCCGACCGGGCCCCCACGTCCGGGACGGACGACACCGGGCCGGAGCCGACCACCCCCGACGGAGACACCCCGGACGGAGACACCCCGGACGGAGACACCCCGGACGGAGACACCCCGGACGGAGACACCCCGGACGGAGACACCCCGGACGGAGACACCCCGGACGGAGACACCCCGGACGGAGACACCCCGGACGGAGACACCCCGGACGGAGGCACCCCGGTCGGGGCCGCCGGCAGTCCGGTGGCGGGCGACCGGCCCGGCCTGTACGGCGGCAGTGGCGAGGAGGTGTGCGACGTCGCGGCGATGACCGCGTTCCTGACCGGGCACCCCGACCGGGCGGCGGCGTTCGCCGCCGCGCAGGACGTCCCGACGGACGGGATCGGCGACCACCTCGCGTCGCTGACCCCCGTCGTCCTGCGCTTCGACACGGCCGTCACCAACCACGGCTTCGCCGACGGCCGGGCGACCCCCTTCCAGTCGGTGCTGCAGGCCGGCACCGCGGTGCTGGTCGACGACTCAGGTGTCCCGCGGGTCCGCTGCACGTGCGGCAACCCGCTCGACCCGCCGGCGTCCCGCCCCTCGCCCGCGTACCGGGGGAACCCGTGGCCGGGCTTCGGGCGGGACACGGTCGTCGTGGTGGAGGGCAGCCCGGCACCCGTGTCCGCCCTCGTCGTCGTCGACCAGGTGACCGGCGTCGTCGAGGCACGGCCCGTGGGCACCACCGGGGACGCCGACCGGGCGGTCGGCCCCGTGCTGGCGGAGCAGGCCCGCGCACTCGGAACGGAGCAGGGCACGGCCACGTCGGGGAGCGGCACACCGTCCGCCACCCCGTCGGTCACGGCCCCCGACGGGAGCGGACCGTCGGTCCCGGACCCGCCCCCGGCGGACAGGTCGGCCGGTACCGGTCAGCCGCCGGCCGACGGCGCGAGCCCGTCGGGAGGTGCGGACGGGGAGCCCGGGACGACGACCGCGCCCGACCCGGGGTCGCGGACGAGCGGCTCCCCCGACGCGGACCCGCCGAGCCCTGACGTCCCGGGAGAGCCGGACGAGCCGCCCGCGGACAGCGGGACCACCGGTGACCCGCCCGCCCGCGACGCTCCGGCGGAGGAAGCGCCTCCTCAGGAAGCGCCCGCCCCCGAGGCACCCGCCCCGGGAACTCCTGACCCGGAAACTCCTGACCCGGAGGCCCCGGCCCCGCCGGCCCCGGCCCCGCAGGCCCCGGCCCCGGAAGTGCCCGCCCCGGAGGTGCCGGCTCGCGACGCCCCGGCCGAGGCGCCTCCGGAGGAGGCACCCACCGACGAGGCATCTCCTGAGGAGACACCCACCGACGAGGCACCCACCGAGGAGACGCCGACCGAGGAGGCGCCCGCCGAAGAGGCACCCGCCGAGGAGACGGCCGTGCCGTGATGCGCGGGCTCGCCGGGGTGCCCGGTGCTCAGGGTGCTGCGGCGGCGGCGCAGCGGGTGGCCAGCGCCGCCACGTGCGCGGTGAACTCCGGCGGGGACACCACCCTGAACGGCGCGCCGGTGACCACGAGCGCGGCCGCGGCCCAGTCGAGGTCGTCGCCCTCGATGCGCACCCGGCAGCCGCCGGGCCGCTCCCCGACGACGGTGGCCCACCGGCCGATGCGGCGGCGCACGGCGTCGGCCGGGGCGTCCACGTCGGCCTCCACGACGTACCGGGTCCAGGCGGTGTCGATCCGCTCGCGCACGTAGGCCGCGGGGTCGCCGGCGGGGAACCGGCGCGGGCCGAAGACGGCGCCGGTGCCGCGCGGGGCGTCGAGCCGGTCGAGGCGGAACACCCGCCAGTCGCCGCGGTCGAGGTCCCAGCCGAGGAGGTACCAGCGCCGGCCGAGGGACACCAGCCGGTGCGGCTCCACGGTGCGCTCGGTGCGCGCCCGGCCGGGCGGGGCGTAGCCGAAGACGGTCCGCTCGGCGTCCCGGCAGGCCAGGGCCACGGTGGTCAGGACGGCGGGGTCGACGGCGTCGGCGACCTCCCCCGGATTCCACCCGGAGACGGTCGCACCGCGCAGCGCCTCCACCCGGCGCCGCAGCCGCACGGGCATCACCTGCACGACCTTGGCCAGCGCCCGCACCGAGGTCTCGGCCATGCCCGCCACCGCCGAGCCGGCCGCGGACTGCAGTCCCAGGGCGAGCGCCACGGCCTCGTCGTCGTCGAGCACCAGCGGTGGCAGCGCGGCTCCGGGCGCGAGGGCGTAGCCGCCGTCGACGCCGCGGGAGGCCTCCACCGGGTAGCCGAGCTCGCGCAACCGGTCGACGTCGCGCCGCAGCGTCCGCACCGAGACACCGAGCCGGCCGGCGAGGTCGGCGCCGGACCAGTAGCGGCGCGCCTGCAGCAGCGACAGCAGCCGCAGGGTCCGGGCACTGGGATCGCTCACGTGCCCATCCTGACCGACACAGCGGACAGGATCTGACCGCAATGGCCGAGAGCATGGTCCTGACCAGCCGATCGCCCACCCGGAGGACCCGATGACCGCCCCGACCGCCCCGACCCTGACCGCCGAGCGCGCCGACCTGCTCGAGACGCTCGCCACCCACCGGTACTTCCTGCGCTTCACGGTGCAGGGGCTGACGACCGAGCAGGCCACCCGCCGCACCACCGCGAGCGAGCTCACCCTGGCCGGCATCGTCAAGCACGTGGCCACCACCGAGGCGTCGTGGGCCGACTTCGTGGTCCGCGGGACGGCGGCGCTGGAGCAGTCGCCGGAGGAGTGGGGCGAGCAGTGGACGCTGCGGCCCGGCGAGACGCTGGAGTCGGTCCTCGCGCGCTACGAGGAGGTGGCCGCCCGCACCGACGAGCTGGTCCGCACCGTCGACCTCGACACCGCGCACCCGTTGCCGGAGGCGCCGTGGTTCCCGCCGGGCGCGGTGCGCTCGGCCCGCCGGGTGTTCCTGCACGTCGTCGCGGAGACCGCGCAGCACGCCGGGCACGCCGACGTCCTGCGGGAGTCGCTCGACGGCCAGAAGACGATGGGCTGACCGACCCCGTCAGGCCTCCAGCGGCGCCTGCTCGAGCTCGGTGACGCGGGCGGCGGCGCGGTCGCGATCGTCGGCCGCCCGCTCCGCCGCCCGGTCGGCGGCCGCGGAGCGCCGGGACGCCCGCGCGGCCTCCGCCTCCGCGGTCGCGACCTGCCCGCGCACGCGCTCGAGCTCGGCGGCCAGCTCCTCGGCGTGCGCGGCGAGCTCCTCCTGCCGGCGGGCGGCCCGCTCCGCCCGCTCGGCGGCAGCGCGGGCCGTCTCCTCCGCCTCGGCGGCGGCCTGCCGCGCCTCGTCGGCCTCCTCGCGGGCGGCGGCGAGCTCGCGCTCCCGGCGCTCCCGCGCGGCGCGCCGCCGCTCCTCCGCCGCCCGGCGGGCCGCGTCCTCCCGCCCGCTCCCCCGGGACCGCGGCGCCGGAGCGGCAGCCGTGCGCCCCGGACGCGATGGCGTCCGGCGGGGCGGGGGCGGCACCACCCGCAGGTCGGGACGGCCGCCGAAGCCCAGGCTGCGCGTGGACAGCGGCGCGGTGAGCCGGCCGGCCAGCAGCGCCTCACCGGCGTCCGGGTCGGCCAACGCGGCCCGCAGCGTCTCCTCCACCTGGTCGGCGACGGCGTCGCTGAGCGGGTGCCCGCGCCGCGCGGCGACCGCCCGGGCCTGGCGGGTGAGCGCCGCGAGCAGCCGGGAGCGCTGGGTGCCCAGCCGCCGCAGCTCGTCGCCGGCCAGTGTCTTCTGCGCCTCGCGCAGCAGGTCGCCGAGCTCGACCAGCCCGGCGATCTCGTCGGGCGCCTCCTGCACGAGGGCGTTGCACCCCCACGCCGCGGTCGAGGGCTTGCCGAGCGCGCCGATCTCCCGCGCGAGCGCGCGGTCCCCGGCGGCGCGGGCCCGGCGCGCGGCCTCGGTGCGGGCGGCGACGAAGTCCCCGGGCGGCAGGGCGTAGAGCTCCCCGGCGACCTCCTCGAGGTCCACGGCACCCCCATCCGTCTCGCACGCTCGCCGCCGACCCTGCCAGCCGACCCTGCCACGGGAAGAGGCGACCGGCCGGACGACGTTGCCGCCCCCGTCACGCGGGTGGTCGACTCCCGGTGACCGAGTGCGACGAGGGGGGACCGCGATGACGACCTGCGGGCACCTGGACCGGATCCAGGACGTGACGGCGGACTCGACCGAGGGCTGCACCGACTGCCTGGCCATCGGCAGCAGGTGGGTGCACCTGCGGATGTGCCTGTCCTGCGGGCACGTTGCCTGCTGCGACTCCTCCCCGAACCGGCACGCCACCGCGCACTCCGGCGCCAGCGGCCACCCGCTGGTCCGCTCGATCGAGCCGGGCGAGTCCTGGCGCTGGTGCTACGTGGACCAGGCACTCGTCTGATGGAGCTGCCGCTCGTCGCGCTGCTCGCCGGGTCCTTCGCCGTCAGCGCGCTGGCCCGGCGGCTGGGGGTCTCCCCGCCCCTGCTGCTGGTCCTGGTCGGGCTGGCCGTGTCGGCCGTGCCCGGCGTCCCGGACTACGCGCTGGACCCCGAGCTGATCCTCACGCTGGTCCTGCCGCCGCTGCTGTACTCCGCGGCGCTGGACAGCTCCTACCTGCGGCTGCGGGCCAACCTGCGGCCGATCGGCATGCTCGCCGTCGGGGCGGTGCTGCTGACAACGGTCGCCGTCGGGCTGGCCGCCTGGTGGCTGGTGCCCGGCCTGCCGCTGGTCTCGGCGCTGGTGCTCGGCGCCGTCGTCGCCCCGCCCGACGCCGTCGCGGCCACCGCCGTCGGCCGCCAGCTGGGCCTGCCGCGCAAGGTCATGACCATCCTGGGCGGCGAGAGCCTGGTCAACGACGCGACGGCGCTGACCGCCTACCGGGTCGCCGTGGCCGTCGCCGCGGGCGCCGGCTACGGCTTCGTGCAGGGGCTCGGCGTCTTCGTGCTGGCCGCCGTCGGCGGCGCCGCGATCGGCTGGGCACTGGGCTGGCTGGTGCACCGGCTGCGGCGGCTACTGCACGACGGCGTCCTGGAGAGCGCGCTCGGCCTGCTGGTGCCCTTCGTCGGCTTCGTCGTCGCCGAGGAGGTGCACGCCTCCGGCGTCCTCGCCGTCGTGCTCGCCGGCCTCTACCTGGGGCACCGCTCCCCCCAGGCCCACCCGGTGGCCCGGATCCAGGACCGCGCGGTCTGGCAGGCGGCCGACACCGTGCTCGAGGCGACGGTGTTCGCGCTCATCGGCCTGCAGCTGACCGCGGTGGTCCGCGGCGTCGGCCCGTCGGTGGGCACGCTGACCGCCGTCGGCCTGGTGCTGGTGCTGGTCGCGCTGGTCGCCCGCGTGGCGTTCGTCTTCCCCATGACCTACCTGCGCCCGGTCGCTCGCCGCCGGCCGGACTGGACACCACCGTCCTGGCGGTACCCCGCGGTCGTCTCCTGGGCCGGGATGCGCGGCGTGGTCTCGCTGGCCGCGGCCGCCGGCATCCCGCTGACCACGATGTCCGGCGACCCCTTCCCCGGCCGCGACGAGGTCGTCTTCCTGACCTTCGTGGTCACGGTGGGCACGCTGCTGCTGCACGGGCTGACGCTGCCCACGCTCATCCGGCGGCTCGGCGTGCAGGGCTCGGAGGAAGCCGCCGACGCCCTCGCCGAGGCGCAGGCGCAGAACGACGCCGGCCGGGCCGCCGTCGCCCGCCTCGACGACCTCGACGACGGCGACCCGCTGCACGCGGCCACCGTGGCCGAGCTTCGGCAGCGCATGGCGGCGCGCACCAACGCCGCGTGGGAGCGGCTGGGCGGGCCGATCGCCGGCGGGGGCGAGACGCCGAGCGCGGTGTACCGGCGGCTGCGCCGGGCGATGCTCGAGGCCGAGCGCGAGGTGTTCGTGCGCTACCGCGACCAGCGGCGCATCGACGACGAGGTCTTCCGGCGGGTGCAGCACGAGATGGACCTCGAGGAGGTCACCCTCCTGCGCGAGTGAGCCCTAGGCTGGCCGCACCGCCCACTCCCCCGGCGTCCGGAGGTCCCCCGTGCTGCTGCGTCTGCTCGGCCTGCTGCTCCTCGTCTGGATCGTCGTGACCGTGATCGGGTGGGTGGTCGAGGGCCTGTTCTGGCTGGCCGTCGTCGGCCTGGCCGCCTTCCTCGTCACCGCCGCGATCAGCACCCGCCGGAGCATCCGCCGCTGACGGTGCCCCCGGTCCGCGGGCTGCGGACCGGGGGCACCGGGTGCGCAGCGCTCAGTGCGCGGCGGCGACCGCCGTCGGACGGGCGAGGCGCACGCCGGCCGCGGCCACCAGGCTCACCGCGCCGAGGAGGGCCAGCGCGGTGCCGAGACCGCCGAGGGCGCCGGTGAGGGCGAGGACGACCAGCGGGCAGAAGAACTGCCCGATGAAGAAGGCCGACGTCCAGATCCCGGTGCCGCGGCCGCGCTGCTCGAAGCTCAGCGAGCCGAGGGCCCAGGTGAGCAGGGACGGCAGGATCAGTCCGTTGCCGAAACCGGTGACCACGGCGAACGCGATCACCGCGGGGACCGCCGAGGACAGGCCGAGCCCGATGATGCCGATGCCGGAGAGGCCGAAGGCGAGCGGCACCAGGACCGCCGGACCGCGCTTGGCCAGGCGGGCGAAGAGGATCCCACCGACCGCGGTGCCGACCGACGCGATCGCGCTGGCGGCACCGATGACCGCCGTGGACTCGACGCCGATGTCGTCGAGCTTGAAGGACAGCTGGACGATCAGGACGTAGAAGACCAGCCCACCCACCAGGGACACTCCGAGGGGCGCGGCGAGCCGGCGCCACGGCAGGGCCGGCAGCTTCTCGGCGCGTGCGGCCGCCTGCACCCGCGGGGCCGGCTGCCAGATCAGCTTCGCGGCGGCGACGGCGAGCGGCAGGCTGACCGCGTACAGCCAGAACGGCGTCCGCCAGTCCGCCGCGCCCAGCGCGCCGCCGATCCCGAAGAAGACCGTCGCGGCGACGGTGGTGAAGACCACCTGGAGGCCGAAGTACCGCTCCCGCTGGGAGCCGTGGAAGTAGTCGGCCAGCAGGGTCGTGCAGCAGGTCATGATCGCCGCCTCGGTGAGTCCGAGGAGCACGCGGCTGGCCACGATCAGCTCGAGCGAGGGCAGCCACAGCGGCGCGGTGCCCACGAAGGCGTAGACGACGAGCGCGCCGACGAGCAGGCGCTTGCGGCCCACCCGGTCGACGATCCGGCCGGCGATCATCGCGGTGAGGCCGATGACCAGCGCCGGCGCGGTGAGCACGATCGGCGCCAGCGCCTCGACCCCGGGGGTGCCGGCGAAGGCGTCCTGGATGCGGGGCAGCACGGGCGCGAGCAGCACGGCGCCCAGGACGGCCAGGCAGCTGGACAGCAGCAGGACCAGCGCCTGTGCGCGGCCGGCCGGCCGTCCCGTGGCGGGATCGACGGCGATCTCGCCGGCCAGCGGCTCCTCGGCCGGCCGCTCAGGGCTCAGGACGTTCTCCGACACGGGCGTCTCCATCGACGGGCGTGCCGGTCCCGGTGACCGGCATCACTGGAGGAGGAGTGTCAGGACGCCGCACCCCGGGCGGAAATCACTTCTTCTACTGCCCCCCATCGACGGGATCGATACCCATCGGATGCCCGCCCACCGCCAGGTCGGCGGCCCGCGCGACCAGGTCGCGGAGGTAGGTGTGCTCCGGGTCGTCGTCGAAGACGGGGTGCCACCACATCGCCTCGATGAGCGGTCCGGCGTCGAACGGGCACGGCAGCGCCCGGATGCCGGTGTTGAGGGGCAGCAGCTCGACCAGCTTGCGCTGCAGCAGCGCGATCCGGTCGCTGCCGGAGACCAGCGCGGGCACGGTCAGGAAGCTCTCGGTGACCACCTGGACGCGCGGCTCGATCCCCAGCATCCGCATCTGGCGCGCGGCGGGGGTCGACGCCGTCGGCCCGTGGTAGGTGGCCACCCACGGGAGGGTCTCCAGGTCGTCGACGGTCAGGCCCCCGTCCGCGACCGGGTTGTCGGCGGCCACCACGCAGACCCACTCGTCGCGGTAGAGGTCACGGCGGGACAGGTCGGTGAGGAACCCGGGCGGCAGGAAGAGGAGGTCGGCCGACAGCAGCGCCTGCTCCGCCCGGTCCACGATCGCCGGGGAGTGCTGGCTCAGCCGCAGCCGGGTGTGCGGCGCCTCCTCGGCGAGCAGGCCGGCCACGGTGTCCCCGAGCACCGTGACGACGTAGTCGCTGACCAGCAGGGTGAACTCGCGGGTGGACGACGCCGGGTCGAACTCCGGCTGGGCGGAGAACACCCGCTCGACGCCCGAGAGGGCGATCCGCGCGAGCTCCCGGAGCTGGACCGCGAGCGGCGTCAGGCGGTACTCGTTGCCGACCCGGGTGAGCAGCTCGTCGTCGAAGTGGCGGCGGAGCCGGGCCAGCGACGCCGAGAGGGCCGGCTGGCTCAGCCCCATCTGGGCCGCGGCCCGGGTGACGCTGCGCTGCTGGAGCAGCGCGTCGAGCGACACGAGCAGGTTGAGGTCCAGGCTCGCGAGGTTCACGATCGCACCGTATAGACATCGCTGATGCCGGTCATCAGGCATTCGCTCTTCCCTCACCCCTGTGGGCTGGCCCACTGTCGAGGGCATGCACGAGACCCCTGACCGGCTGGACCGCACCGATCCGGAGGGCGCCATCGCGGCCGCCGCGAAGCGCTGCTCGAACTGGGGCCGGTGGGGCGCCGACGACGTGCTCGGCACGCTGAACTTCCTCGACGACGCCAAGCGGCGCGAGGGCGCGGCGCTGGTCCGCCGGGGCGCGAGCTTCTCGCTGTCGCAGTCCTTCGACATGGACGGCCCGCAGAAGGGCTGGCGGCGGCGGAACAACCCCGTCCACACGATGACCGACACCGGCACCGACGCCGAGCGTGGCGTGCAGGGCTTCCCGCACGGCATCGGCGGCGCTGATGACTACATCGTCATGCCGCTGCAGGCCTCCACGCAGTGGGACGGCCTCGGGCACATCTTCGACCACGGCATGGCCTGGAACGGCCGCCGCGCGGGCGAGGTGGTGACCAGCATGGGCGACTCGGTGACCGGCATCGAGACCGTCGCCGACCTGATCGCCGGCCGCGGGGTCCTGCTCGACGTCGGCCGGGCGATCGGCACCGACGGGGAGCTGCCCGACGGCTTCGCCATCACCGCCGAGCACCTCGACGCCACCATCGAGGCCCAGGGCGCGTCGTCGGCGGTCGGCCGCGGCGACCTGCTGGTGGTGCGCACCGGGCGGCTCGCCCGCGCGCGGCGCGACATCGCCGAGGGACGTGGCTGGGGCGACTACGCCGGCGGCGCCGCCCCCGGCCTGTCCTTCACCACCGCCGACTGGCTGCACGGCCGCGAGATCGCCGGCGTCGCCACCGACACCTGGGGCTTCGAGGTCCGGCCCAACGAGTTCGACGTCGCCTTCCAGCCGCTGCACCAGGTCGCCATCCCGAACATGGGCCTGTTCATCGGCGAGATGTGGGACCTCGACGCGCTCGCCGCGGACTGCGCCGAGGACGGCCAGTACGACTTCTGGCTCACCGCGGCCCCGCTGCGCGTGACCGGCGCCGTCGGCGCCCCCGTCAACCCGATCGCCGTCAAGTAGGAGTCCGACATGCCCGCTGTGAACAGCGTCCTCGTCGTCGGCGGCGGCCTGGCCGGCGCCGCGACCGCGATCCACCTCGCGCAGGCCGGCGTCGCCGTCGACCTGGTCGAGATCAAGCCCGACACCGCCGCGCTCGGCTCCGGGATCACGCTGCAGGGCAACGCCCTGCGCGAGCTGCGCGCCCTCGGGGTGTGGGACCAGGTGCAGGCGGCCGGCTACGCCTTCGACGTCACCGGCATCCGCGCCCCCGACCCGCACGGCACCGTGGTCGCCGAGATCCCCGACGCCAAGACCGGGGGTCCGGACCTGCCCGCCGCCATGGGCATGCCCCGCCCGGAGCTGGCCCGGATCCTGCTCGACCGCGCCACCGAGGTCGGCGTCAAGGTCCGCTTCGGCGCCACCCACAACGAGGTGGGCCAGGACGCGAACGGCGTGGACGTGACCTTCGCCGACGGGTCCACCGGCCGGTACGACCTGGTGGTCGGCGCCGACGGCGTCCGGTCGTGGACCCGCCGCGCGCTCGGGGTGAACCTGGAGACCCGGTCGGTCGGCATGGGTATCTGGCGGGCGTTCGGCCCGCGGCCGGCGAGCGTCACCCGGACCGACCTCTACTACGGCGGCCCCTCCTACATCGCCGGCTACTGCCCGACCGGCGAGGACTCCCTCTACGCCTACATCGTCGAGGACGCCCAGGACCGCAGCGCGCTGACCCCCGAGGAGCAGCTCGCGACGATGAGGGAGCTCTCCCGGGCCTACCACGGTCCCTGGGACGAGATCCGCGAGACGCTGACCGACCCGAGCCGGGTGAACTACACCTGGTTCGAGACGCACGTCCTCGACGAGCCCTGGAACCGCGGCCGGGTGGTGCTGATCGGCGACGCCGCGCACACCTGCCCGCCCACCATCGCCCAGGGCGGGGCGATGGCCCTGGAGGACGCCGTCGTCCTCGCCGAGCTGCTCGTCGAGCGGTCCGCCCTCGACCAGGACCTCTGGGACGCGTTCCACGCCCGCCGGTGCGAGCGCGCGCGGACCGTCGTCGACGCCTCCAACCAGCTCGCCCAGTGGCAGCTCGACCACGTGCAGGGCGACATCCCGAGCCTCATGCGCTCGATCGCCCAGCTGACCAGCCAGCCCGCCTGAACCGCAGGAGACACCATGACCCAGCGCCTGATCACCCACCTGCGGCACGTCGACCTCGCCGTGCCCGACTTCGCCAAGCAGCTCGAGTTCTTCTCCGGCACCTGGGGGCTGAGCACCGAGCACACCGACAGCGGGCTGGCGTTCCTCGCCGCCGAGGGCTCGCCGGAGCAGTACGTCGTCCGGCTGCGCGAGTCCACCGACAAGCGGATCGACCTCATCAGCTTCGGCGCCAAGGACCGCGCCGACGTCGACACCCTCGCCGGCAACCTGGCCCGCGACGGCGTGACGCTGGTGCACGAGCCGACGGACCTGCAGACCCCCGGCGGCGGCTACGGCTTCCGGTTCTTCGACAACGAGGGCCGCACGATCGAGGTCAGCTCCGACGTCGCCGTACGGCAGCACCGCGCCGTGGAGGAGGGCGAGTCGATCCCGGTCCGCCTCTCCCACGTGGTGGTCAACTCCGCCGACCCCGAGGGCACGCTCGCCTTCTACGAGAAGCACCTGGCCTTCGCGCTGTCGGACACGCTGATGCACCCGCGCATGGGCAACATGATGTGGTTCATGCGGACCAACGCCTGGCACCACAGCATGGCGATCGCCCGCGGTCCGCACCCCTCGCTGCACCACGCCTCCTTCGAGCTGCGCGGCATCGACGAGTACATGCGCGGCACCGGCCGGCTGCTGCGCCAGGGCGTGGAGAAGATCTGGGGTCCCGGCCGCCACCTGGCCGGCAACAACACCTTCAGCTACTTCCTCGACCCGCACGGCAACACCGTCGAGTACACGACCGAGCTCGACGAGCTCGACGAGGACACCTGGCACCCGCACGTCTACGACTTCTCCAACCCCGAGGTCAGCGACCAGTGGGGCACCGCCAACGCGATGAACGAGTTCGTCGCGAAGAAGTCGTTCAACGACCCGGACAAGGGCCTCTTCGTGGCCCCGCCGGTCTGATGCGGTTCGCCACCTGGGAGGCCGGCGGGGTCGTCTCCGCCGGCGTCGTGAGCGACCTCCCCGACGGCAGCACGGGGCTGCACGCGCTCCCCGCCCGGACGACGGTGCTCGACCTCGTCCGGGCGGGGCTGCCCGCCGCGCTCGAGGCCGGGACGGCGGCCCTGCAGGGCCCGGCCGTGCCGGTGGACTCGGTGCGCCTGCTGCCGCCGCTCGAGGCGCCGACGGTGCGCGACTTCGTCGCCTTCGAGGAGCACGTCGAGGGCATGGTGGCGCCGAGCGGCGAGGCGGTCCCGCCGGAGTGGTACCAGGCGCCGACCTTCTACTTCACCAACCCCTACGCGCTCGTCGGCGCTCACGACGACGTCGCGGTGCCTCCGGGGTCGCAGCGGTTCGACTTCGAGCTCGAGGTCGCCGTGGTGGTGGGTCGCGACGGCTCCTCGCTCACCCCCGAGCAGGCCCGCGAGCACGTCTTCGGCTACACGGTCCTCAACGACTGGTCGGCCCGTGACCTCCAGTTCCGCGAGATGGCGGTCAAGCTGGGGCCGGCCAAGGGCAAGGACTCGGCGACCACCCTCGGCCCGTGGCTGGTGACGGCCGACGAGCTCGAGCCCCACCGCGACGACGAGGGCTTCCTGGCCCTGGACATGCGGGTCAGCGTCAACGGCGCCGAGATCGGCCAGGACCTGCTGTCCAACATGGGCTGGCCGTTCGAGGAGCTCGTCAGCTACGCCTCGCGCGGCACGCAGGTGCGGGCCGGCGACGTGCTCGGCTCGGGGACCTGCGGCAACGGCGGCTGCCTGGGCGAGCTGTGGGGCCGCCGCGGCGAGTTCTCCCCTCCCCCGCTGCAGCCCGGGGACGTCGTGGAGATGACGGTCGAGGGCATCGGCACCATCCGCAACCGCGTCGTCGCCGGCGTCGAGCTGCCGCCGGTCCGGGCCGCCCGGCCGCGGCCGAGGACGCGCAAGCGCCCGGCGTGAGCCTCGCCGGGAAGGTCGTCGTCGTCACCGGGGCGGCGCAGGGGCAGGGCGCCGCGGAGGCCCGGCTGCTGGCCGCCGAGGGCGCCACCGTGGTGGCCACCGACGTGCAGCCCGAGCCCGCCGAGGACCTCGGCGGCGCGGCCTACCGGCGGCTCGACGTCACCGACGCCGCCGGCTGGACCGCGCTGGCGACCGACCTGGAGAGCGCGCACGGCCGGGTGCACGGGCTGGTCGCCAACGCCGGGATCACCTGGCGGGCGCGGCTGGCCGACCTCGACCCCGCCGACCTCGCGCGGGTCACCGAGGTCAACGTCACCGGCACCCTGCTCGGCATCCAGGCGCTCACCCCGCTGATGACCGACGGCGGCTCGGTCGTCGTCGTCGGCTCGGTGGCGGCCCTGACCGGCCACTACCCGGTGGCCTACACGGCGTCGAAGTGGGCGCTGCGCGGGCTGGCGCGGGCCACCTGCCTGGAGCTCGGCCCGCGCGGCATCCGGGTCAACACGATCCACCCCGGCTACATCGAGACGCCGATGACCGCCTCGGCGGCACCGGCGTTCCGCGACGCCAACGTCGCCGAGACCCCGCTCGGCCGCACCGGCACCGTCGACGAGGTGGCCCCGCTCGTGGCCTTCCTCCTCGGCGACGGCGCCTCCTTCGTCACCGGCGCCGAGATCCCCGTCGACGGCGGCATGACCGCCCACGGCGGCGTGAAGTCGATCAGCGACGCCGTCCGCTCCTGAGAGGAACCGCAGTGTTCGAGTACTTCCCCACCGGCCCCTACACCTGGAACCTCAGCGTGGTCGCCACGCTGAACTCCGGCGGGCTCATCGACGAGGTCGACCGCGCCTGCCGGCCGATCAAGGACGCCGCCAACGCCGGCGAGGACGCCGGGACGCCGGACTTCCTGCGCGCCTGGACCGCGCTGACCGACCAGCTCGTCGGCCAGGCCGAGGAGGCGGAGAAGGCGGGGCACGTCCGCACCGCCGGGCAGCTGTGGTTCCGCGCCAGCAACTACCTCGCGCAGGCCGAGCGGATGCTCGCGCACTCCGACCCCGACCGGGTGCCCACCTACCGGCGGATGCTCGAGATCGCGCAGAAGGCGTTCGACACGCACAGCCCGCGGGTGTCCCGGGTGGAGGTCCCCTACGAGGGCACGACGCTGCCGGCCTACTTCTCCCAGGCGCCGGCCGCCGACGACGGCCCCGTCCCGGTGGTCGTGCTGGTCAACGGGCTGGACTCCACCAAGGAGCACATGTACGCCTCCAACCACTGGGAGGAGCTCGCCGCCCGCGGCATCTCCTGCCTGATGCTCGACCAGCCCGGCACCGGTGAGGCGCTGCGGCTGCAGAGGCTGACCGCGCGCATCGACACCGAGGCGTGGGGCGCGGCGGCCGTCGACTACCTCGAGACGCGCGACGACGTCGACGCCACCCGCATCGGCGTCGTCGGCTGGTCGCTGGGCGGCTACTACGCCCCGCGCGCCGCGGCGTTCGAGAAGCGGTTCGCGCTCTGCGTGGCGTGGGGCGCCAACCACGACTGGGGCGCGGTGCAGCGGCGCCGCCGGCAGCGCGAGGGCGAGCGGCCGGTGCCGCACTACTGGTCGCACGTGCTGTGGGTGTGGGGCCAGGACGGCGACGAGAACGACCTCGACGGGTTCCTCGACTTCGCCGACGCCGTGAACCTCGAGGGCGTCGTCGAGCAGATCACCGTGCCGTTCCTCGTCGCGCACGGGGCCAACGACCGGCAGATCCCGCTGGAGATGGCGCACCGCTCCTACGAGCAGGCCGTGAACTCCCCCAAGCGCGAGCTGCGGGTGTTCACGCCCGAGGAGGGCGCCACCGAGCACATCGGCCTGGACCACCTGCCGTACGTGAGCACCTTCGTCGCCGACTGGGTGGCCGACACCTTCGCCGAGCTGGGCAGCCGGGCGACGTCGTGAGCATGCTGTTCGTCAAGCTGCCGGTGCGCGACCTCGGGGCGGCGCGGGCCTTCTACGAGGCGCTCGGCTTCCGCGTCGAGGAGACCTCCTCCGACGACGGCGAGGCCGCGGTGGTGCTGGGCGACGACCAGGTGCTCTCGCTGCAGACCCGCGAGCGGTTCGCCGCGCTGCTGCCCGGCGAGCCGGGCGACCCGGCGCAGGCGCCCACCGCGGTGCACGCCCTCACCGCCGGCAGCCGCGAGGAGGTCGACGACCGGCTGGCCCGCGCGGCCGTCGCCGGGGGCCGGCCGGGCCTGCCCGCCCGCGAGGAGGACGCCCGCTACACCGGCAGCTTCGCCGACCCGGACGGCAACGTCTGGGAGGTCGTCTGGATCGACCAGCTGCACGTCGTCAACTAGCGCGCCGGATGTCGACCTGGTGCTGTCTCCCGCGTCCGGAGGCAGCACCAGGTCGACAACGGGCGCATCTGGACGCCGGCCGCTCAGGCGACCTGGAACGAGCGCCGCGCCAGGCCGATGAAGAAGCCGTCGATCGCGGTGGTGACGCCGGCCGTCGGGTCGGTCGCGGCGCCGAGGGTGACGAACAGCGGCGTGAAGTGCTCGACCGTGGGGTGGGCGTAGCGCAGCCCGGGGGCGCGCAGCCGGAAGCGGGCCAGCTCCTCGACGTCGCCGCGGTCGAGGGCGTCGGCGGCCCAGGCGTCGAAGTCCGCCGACCACCCGGGGACGGCGCCGCCGAACATCTCGCGCGTGAGGTACGGCAGCCCGTGCGTCATGAAGCCGGAGCCGACCACCAGCACGCCCTGCTCGCGCAGCGGCCGCAGCCGCTCCCCCAGTGACAGCAGGGTGGCGGTGTCGTGCGTGGGCAGGCTCAGCTGCAGCACCGGGACGTCGGCCTCGGGGTACATGACCTTGAGCGGCACCCACGCGCCGTGGTCGAGGCCGCGGCCGCGGTGCTCGAAGACGTGCGCGGTCTCCGGCAGGACGGCGCGCAGCTGCCGCGCCAGCGCCGTCGCCTCCGGGGTGTCGTAGCGCATGCGGCCGTACATCGGGTCGAAGCCGCCGAAGTCGTAGACCAGCTCGGTCGGCACGGTGCTGGTGATGCCGAGGGAGTCCGACTCCCAGTGCGCGCTCACGATGAGCACCGCTCGCGGCCGGGGCAGCGCACGGGCCCAGGCGGCCAGCTCGCGCATCCAGGCGGCGTCCTCGAACAGCGGCGGGGCGCCGTGGCTGAGGTACAGCGCCGGCAGCGGGCCGTCGTCGGGCGTCCAGGACCGGTGCTCCCCCAGCCCCCCGACGTGCCGCAGGTGCGCGGCGAAGGGGTGACGCGGGTCGATGCGCGCGTCGGCGGTCGCGGTGGTGGACACGGTCAGCCCGCCAGCGACAGGTCGAGGGTGTGCGCGGTGTGGTCGCGCTTGACGGCGAGGTAGCGGGCGTTGGCGGCCGACAGGTGGACGCCGGTGGGCACCTGCTCGGTCACTTCCACGCCGAGGAGCTCGAGCCCTGCTGCCTTGTCGGGGTTGTTCGACAGCAGCCGGACGCGGTCGGCGCCGACGACCTGCAGCATCTGGGCGGCGGGCGTGTAGTCGCGCTCGTCCTCGCCGTGGCCCAGCGCGAGGTTGGCCTGGTAGGTGTCGAGGCCGGCGTCCTGCAGCGCGTAGGCGTCGAGCTTGGCGTACAGGCCGATGCCGCGGCCCTCCTGGCGCAGGTAGAGCAGGAAGCCGCCGGCGGCGGTGATCCGCTCGGCCGCCTCGCGCAGCTGCGGGCCGCAGTCGCAGCGCTCGGAGCCGAAGACGTCGCCGGTCAGGCACTCGCTGTGCGGGCGCACCAGCGGCGCCTCCCCGCCGGCCGCCGAGCGGGCCAGCGCGCCGCGCCAGTCGCCGAGGCCGAGCAGCAGGTGCTCGCGGCCGTCGGCGAGCCCGTCGAAGGTGAGCACCTCGGCGGTCGTCGCGTACCCGTCGGGGAAGCGCAGCGGCACGGTCACGCGGGTGCGGACCGCCGCTGCGGGGACCGGGGACACGAGGTCCGCGCCGAGGGAGAGGGTCATGCCGGCCTCCGAGTCGCTTGTAGCTACAACCGATGACCCTAGTCGCCAGAAGTTGAAGCTACAAGTACCGGAGTGGGACGATGTCGTCGTGGAACCCCGGTGGCTGACCGACGACGAGATGGCGGCGTGGCTGCGCCTGGTCGCCGTCGTGGAGCTGCTGCCCGGCGTCCTCGACGGCCAACTGCGCCGCGACGCCGCGCTGACCCACTTCGACTACCACGTGCTGGCGATGCTGTCGGAGGCGCCGCGGCACACCCTGCGCATGACGGAGCTGGCCACCCGCACCAACGCCACGCTCCCCCGCCTGTCCCACGTCGTGCGCCGGCTGGAGGAGCGCGGCCTGGTCGAGCGGGCACCCTGCCCGTCCGACGGGCGGGCCACCAACGCCCGCCTCACCGAGGACGGCTGGGCGAAGGTGCGCGAGACCGCACCCGGCCACCTGGCCACGGTGCGCGAGCACGTCTTCGACGCCCTGACCCCCGAGCAGGTGTCCCAGCTGGAGTCGATCGCCGGGGCGGTGCTGGAGCGCCTCGACCCCGAGGGCCGGGTGGCCGTCGGGATCGAGGCGGCGGCCCGCCGGCGCGGCTAGCTCTCCCGCGCGGTGTTCCGCACGAGCTTGCGGACGCCGGCGATCCAGCGGCCGGGGTCGGCGGCCTTCTGCGCCCAGTAGGTGCCCACCTCCGGGTGCGGCAGGATCAGGAACCGCTCGTCGGCGAGCCCCTCGACCACCACCTGCGCCACGTCCTCGGGCGTGATCACCTGCCCCGACGCCACCACCACCGCGGCCGCGGCCTCGCCGTCCTCGAGCGGGTCGAGCAGCAGCGGCGTGGCCACCCCCAGCGGGCAGACGGCGCTGACGCCGATGCCGCGGTCGCCGTAGGTGACCGCCAGCCACTCGGCGAACGCGACCGCGCCGTGCTTGGTCACCGTGTACGGGGCGTCGCCGGGCGTGGTGAGCAGGCCGGCTGCCGAGGCCACGTTCAACAGGTAGCCGGAGCCGCGCTCGAGCATCGAGGGCAGCACGGCACGCGCCGCGTACACGTGGGCGAGCACGTTGACCGCGAAGACCTGCTGCCACACGTCGGTCGGCGTCTCCACCCCGCCGCCGGAGAAGACGCCGGCGTTGGAGCAGAACAGGTCGACCCGCCCGTGCGCCTCCAGCGTCCGCGCGACCAGGGCCGCGACGGCGGCCTCGTCGGTGACGTCGGTGGTGTCGGCGGTCCCGCCGATCTCGTCGGCGACCCGCTGCGCGGCGTCGCCGTCCCGGTCGCTGACCACGACGGCGGCCGCGCCCTCGGCGGCGAAGCGGCGGGCCAGCGCGGCACCGATGCCGCTCCCGGCCCCGGTGACGACGACGACGGCGTCCTGGAGGTCCATGCCCGGCCCCCTACCCCGGACCGCCGCGGGTCACCACGGGCCCGGGCGGTCCGGGTGGTCGCGCTCAGCCGGTCTTGCCGGGCGGGACGTAGTCCGGGTGGAGCTGGGCGACACGGTCGAGCTGCTCGGGGGTGAGCAGGACGGCCGTGCGCGCGCGCACCGCCCCGGAGCCGCTCACGGTCAGGGCCGCGGCCGCGGCGGACTCGTCGTCGGGCAGCTCGACGGTCACGTAGACGTCGTCACCGCCGAACCCGAAGTCGAAGGCCTCGACCCGGCCACCGAGCCCGGTGACCATCTTCTCCACCACCGTCCTGCGGGCCGACCCGCCGGCCGACATGAGACCCCGGGCTCCCTCCGCGGTGTACTCCGCGATGATCATGTAACGAGGCATGGGAGCTCCTTCTGGGCGGCCCCCGTGCGCAGCGGATGCTCCTCACCTCCCCGGGGAGGCACAACGAGGCCGTCCGCGCCGGACGGGCCGGCGTCCCGGTGGCGGCGCGGCGGCTACTCGCCGGTCGGCCCGCTCGATCGAGCGTGACGACGTCGTCGCAGGTCCGGGGCGCGCCGCCGTCCGCGCGGGGACGTCAGCGGCCGGTGAAGCGGGCGTCGCGGCGCTCGACGAAGGACTGCACGCCCTCCCGGCCGTCCTCGGAGGCGAACAGGCGGGCGACGTCCTCGGCCAACCGGGCGGCGGCCGCGGCGTCGCCCTCGTCCCGCGCCCGGTGGGCCGACCGGAGGGTGGTCTGCACACCCAGGGGCGCGGCCCGGTCGGCGATGGTGTGCGCGATCTGCGTCGCGCGGGCCAGCGCCGCGGCACCGTCGTCGGTGACCTCCTGCACCAGCCCGATGCGCAGGGCCTCGGCGGCGTCGAACTCGTCACCGGTGAGGATCCAGCGCATCGCGTTCCCCCAGCCGGCCTCGCGGGGGAACCGGATGGTCGCCCCGCCGAAGGGGTAGATGCCGCGGCGCACCTCGAATTGGCTGAAGCGGGCGTCGCGGGACGCGATCCGGACGTCGGCGGCGAGCAGCAGCTCGATGCCCAGCGTCATCACCCAGCCCTTCGCGGCCGCGACGACCGGCGTCGTCCAGTCGCCGGCCAGCCGCCACGGGTCCCCGCCGCCCGCGGGGTACGGGCTCTCCCCCGCGGCCACCGCCGGGCCGACGTCGACCATGTCCAACCCGCCGGTGAAGTGGTCCCCGTGGGCGAACAGCACGCCGCAGCGCAGGTCCGGGTCGCGCTCGAGCAGTCCGTAGGCGGCGGAGAGCTCGGCCAGCATCGCGCGGTCGAAGGCGTTGCGCTTGTGCGGGCGGTGCAGGCCCATGAGCAGCACGTGCCCGTCCCGCTCGACGGTGACGGTGGGCTGGTCGGCAGCGGTCGGCACGGGGACCCCCAGTGGGTTGCAGGACGAGACCCACCGGACGCTAGCAGCTGGGTTGCGTCATGGGACCCGGTAACGTGCGGCGCATGAGACGGACGTCGTTCGAGGGCTGGCCGTGCTCGATCGCCCGGACGGCGGACCTGTTGGGCGACGGCTGGACGCTGCTGGTGCTGCGCGAGGTCTTCTACGGGGAGTCCCGCTTCGACGGCTTCGTCGCCTCGCTGGGGATCGCCCGCAACACCCTCGACGAGCGGCTGCGGCGCCTGGTCGAGGCCGGCGTCCTGGAGCGGCGGCCCTACCAGGACCAGCCGGTGCGCGTCGACTACGTGCCCACCGAGCGGGGCCGCGACCTGTTCGGCGTCCTCGCCGCCCTCAACGCCTGGGGCGATCGGTGGCTGGCCGGCGAGGAGGGGACGCCCGTGACCGTGCGCCACGACCGGTGCGGCTCGGAGGCCGGCGCCCGGGTGGTCTGCGCCGGGTGCGGCGAGGACCTGCGGGCCGACGACGTCACCGTGCGCCCCGGGCCCGGCTACCCGGCCGGGCTCCTCGCCGACCCCGCGGTCCGCCGTCGCTTCGACCTGCCCGAGCCCAGCGCGCCCTGACGGTCAGCCCGCGACGCGGGTGGCCATGCCGGTGTACTCGACGACCAGGCCGTCGTCGTCGACGGTGAGCTCGAAGGCGCCGTGCGCGTCGTCGGAGTACCGCCACCGCGACGGGTCCAGCCGGCGGTAGGTCTGGTCGACCCGGGTCACCCCGAGCCCGGGCACGTCGACCCAGGCCACCGGGGTGGTCACCTCCTCGCCCGTCCGCAGCGACGCCAGCCGCCGGATGGGGAGGGTGTTGGTCAGCGGGGTCGCCGCGACGTCGACGTCGACGCAGCCGTCGAGCTCCGGCAGCCGCTCGCCGTCGCGGGACCAGCGGCGGTCGTCGTCGGCGGTCAGCACCAGGCGCCGCTCGCCGCCGGCGGACACCGCGGTCGCCTCGACCCGGCGGGTGGCCCACACCTCGTCGGCCTCCACCCGGAAGGAGCAGGCGAGCAGCGTCTCCGGCCCGGCCAGCACCTCGGTGCCGTGGAACAGCCAGCCGCCGCCGCGGCGCTCGAGGCGCGCCAGGCTGTGCCCGGCGTCCTCGTCGGTCCGCCGCCACGCCACCACCCGGGGTCCCATGCGCGGAGGCTAGGCGCCCCCACCGACGGTCAGGGAGCGGCCGATGCCCCGGGCGGTGGCGAGCAGCACCGGCACCGCCGAGGGCGCCCGCTCGTCGTTCGGCACGATCACCGACAGCGCCGCCACGACCTCGCCGAGGCCGTTGCGCACCGGCACCGCGACACCGGCGGCGTCCTCGTGCACGTGCCCGGGCAGCAGCACCCATCCCTGGCGGCGCACCTGCTCGAGCGTCGCGCGCAGCCGCGCCGGCGAGGTCACCGTCGCGTCCGTGTAGCGCTCGAGCGGGCGGGCGAGCACCCGCTCCTGCAGCTCCTGCGGGCCGAAGGCGAGCAGCACCGTGCCGGACGAGGAGACGTGCAGCGGCAGCCGGCCGGCGATCCGGGAGAAGTTGACGACGGCGTCGCGCGCCGAGAGCCGCTCGAGGAAGAGCACCTCGTCGCCCTCGAGCACGGCGAGCTGCGCGTGGTGGCCGACGACGGCGTGCAGGTCCTCGAGGTAGGGCATCGCGGCGTCGCGCAGCGAGCGGGTCGGCGAGGCCCGCGAGGCCAGCTCCCACATCCGCATGCCGATGCGGACGCGGCGGTCGGGCGCCCGCTCGAGCAGCCCGTGCCCGGCGAGCTGACCGACGATCCGCGACGCCGTCGCCACGTGCAGGCCGGCCCGGCGGGCGACCTCGGTGACGCCCAGCTCCGGCTCGTCGGAGGTGAACGCCTCCAGGACGCGGACGGCGCGGGACAGCGAGGACTCCCCCGTCGCGACGCGTGGCACGGCCCGACTCTCGTCCATTGAGACAGCGTTGTCCACGTCACACCGTCCGGCCGCACCCTGGTCGTGTGACCGCGACCGCTCCTCCCGCCACCGACGTCGCCACGCTGCGCGTGGTCGGCAAGCAGGTGCGGGCCGACGGCGTCCTCACCCTCGACCTCGCCGCGCCCTCGGGCGGGCGGCTGCGGGACTGGACGCCGGGCTCGCACGTCGACCTCGTGCTGCCCAACGGCCTGACCCGGCAGTACTCGCTGTGCGGCGACCGCTTCGACCCGGCCACCTACCGCGTGGGGGTGCTGCTGGAGCCGGACGGCCGCGGCGGCTCGGCGTACGTGCACCACGAGCTCGCGGTGGGCGACGTCGTGGGCGTCGGCGGCCCGCGCAACAACTTCCCGCTGGTGCCGTCGGAGAGCTACCTGTTCGTGGCCGGCGGCATCGGCATCACGCCGCTGCTGCCGATGGTGCGCCAGGCCGCGGTGCTCGGCGCCGACTGGCGACTGCTCTACGGCGGCCGGCAGCGGCGGTCGATGGCCTTCCTCGACGAGCTGGCCGCGTACGGCGACCGCGTGCTGGTCCGGCCGCAGGACGAGACCGGCCTGCTCGACCTCGCCGGCTTCCTCGGCGCGCCCCGGGCCGGCGTCCGCGTCTACGCCTGCGGCCCCGCTCCCCTGCTCGCGGCGATGGAGGCCGCGTGCGCGGACTGGCCGCCGTACACGCTGCGCACCGAGCGGTTCGTCGCCGTCGACGGCGGCGCCCCGGCGCGCACCACGCCGTTCGAGGTCGAGCTCGCCCGCACCGGGACCACGGTCACCGTGGATCCCGGCACCTCGGTCCTCGACGCGCTCGGCCGGGTCGGCGTCGAGGTGCTGTCCTCCTGCCGCCGCGGCGTGTGCGGCAACTGCGAGACGACGGTCCTGGCCGGCCGCCCCGACCACCGCGACGCCCTGCTCGACGACGACGAGCGCGCCGCCGACGACTGCATGTACGTGTGCGTCTCCCGCTCCCGGGACGACCGCCTCGTCCTCGACCTCTGACGGAGTCCCCCATGACCGCCACCGCCACCATCCCGACCAGCGACGTCGACCCCTTCTCGCACGAGGTGCTCGAGGACCCGCTGGCCATGCACGCCGCCCTGCGCGAGGCCGGCCCGGTCGTGCACCTGGCCCGCTACGACGTCTACGCCATGGCGCGCTACGCCGAGGTGCACGCGGCGCTCGTGGACTGGCAGGGGTTCCAGTCCGCGGCCGGTGTGGGCATGTCCAACTTCCGGTACGAGGAGCCGTGGCGCCCGCCGAGCCTGCTGCTCGAGGCCGACCCGCCGCGGCACGACGCGCCCCGCCGGGTGCTGCAGAAGGTCCTCGGGCCCCGGGCGCTGCGCCGGCTGTCCGAGCGCTGGCGGGCCGACGCCGAGGCGCTCGTGGACGAGGTGCTCGCCACGCGGACCGAGTTCGACGCCGTCCCGGTGCTCACCTCGGCCTTCCCGCTGCGGGTGTTCCCCGACGCGGTGGGCCTCGGGCCGGAGGGCCGGGAGAACCTGCTGCCCTACGGCGACCACGCGTTCAACGCCTTCGGCCCGTCCAACGACCTGGTGGCCAGGGGCGCGCCGCGGGTGGCCGAGCTGTCGGGCTGGGTGGCCGCGCAGTGCCGGCGCGAGGCGCTGGCACCCGAGGGGTTCGGCGCCGACATCTGGGCGGCCAGCGACCGCGGGGAGATCACGCCGGAGATGGCGCCGCTCGTCGTCCGCTCGCTGCTGACCGCCGGCGTCGACACCACGGTGCACGGGCTGTCCGCCGTCCTGTACGCCTTCGCCACCCACCCCGACCAGTGGGCGCGACTGCGGTCGGACCCGTCGCTGGCGCGGGTGGCCTTCGACGAGGCGGTGCGGTGGGAATCGCCGGTGCAGACGTTCTTCCGCACCGCGACCACCGACGTCCGCATCGGCGACGCCGTCGTCCCCGAGGGCCGCAAGATCCTCATGTTCCTCGCCGCGGCCAACCGCGATCCGCGGCGCTGGGCCGATCCCGACGCCTTCGACCTCTCCCGCGACCCGTCCGGGCACGTCGGGTTCGGCATGGGCATCCACCAGTGCGTCGGCCAGCACGTGGCGCGGCTGGAGGCCGAGTCGCTGCTCACCGCGCTGGCCCGCCGGGTGCGGACGATCGAGCTGGCCGGCCCGACCGTGCGGCACCACAACAACACCCTGCGCGCGTGGGAGAGCATCCCGGTCCGGACGACGCCGGCCTGAGTCAGCGAGTCGTGGGCGGCCGGGTCGTGTGCGACCGTCCCGCGGGGGTAGGGACCCGCTGACCGCACGCCGAGCAGAGGAGCCCGCCATGACCGTCCCGAACACGACCAAGCGTGATGCCGCCACCGGCACCCGCGACATCAAGTCCCACGAGACGACCAGCTTCGCCGACCTCGGCAAGGAGATGTGGTCCTACCTCACGGGCAAAGGCGCGGCGATCAACTACGAGTTCGTCGACATGACCGTCGAGGTGCCGCGCGAGACCGGACCCGAGGCGCCGCGCGCCACCTGGAAGCTCAACGGCACCCTGCGGATCACCACCGCCGAGAACGCCAGCCGGGGATGACGCCCGGGGACGACCGGGCCCTCCTCGCCGTCACCGCCGACCTGTCCGTCGAGGTCGACGGCGTCCCCGTCCGGGTGCAGGCGTCGGGACAGGAGATCGAGGTGACCTCCCCCGACGTCCGGCGGCTGTTCGCCGCGGTCCGCGTGGCCGGCGGGGCGGCGACGCAGGGGCCCCCCGGCCGCGCCGAGCTGGCGCGGGTGGCCGACACCCTCGCCCACGCCGGGCTGACCGCGCGGCTCGACGGGCCGTCCGGGCGGGTGCTCAGCCTCGGGGCCGACGTCGACTCGGCGACCGGCTCGGCGCTGCTCGGCACCCGGCGCGCGCGGCTGCACCCCGCGGGGGCCCTGCGCAGCGGCGGTCCCGCACCGGTGGCCGCCGCGGCGCTCGTGCTCGTGGCGCTGGCCGTCCTGGCCGGGCGCCGCCGCCGCTGATCCCGGGCCGGCCCGCGGCACCCGCGGGCCGGCCCGGTGCGCGGCTCAGGCCGTGCGGGCGCCGGCCCACAGGTCGATGCCGGCGTCGACGGCGTACCGGTCGATGCGGGCCAGCTCCTCGTCGGTGAAGTCGAGCCGCTCGAGCGCGCCGACGTTCTGCTCGAGCTGACGCGCGCTGCTGGCGCCGATCAGCACGCTGGTCACCCGCTCGTCGCGCAGCCCCCAGGCCAACGCCATCTGGGCCAGCGACTGCCCGCGCTCGGCAGCCAGCTCCCCGAGCGCCCGGACGTGCGTCAGCGCCTGGTCGGTGATCAGTTCGGGCGAGAGCGACTTGCCCTGGCTGGCCCGCGAGCCCTCGGGGATCCCGCCGAGGTACTTGTCGGTGAGCATCCCCTGCGCCAGCGGGGAGAACGCGATGCAGCCGGCGCCGACGTCGGCGAGGGTGTCGAGCAGGCCCTCGGTCTCGATCCAGCGGTTGAGCATCGAGTAGCTCGGCTGGTGGATCAGCAGCGGCGTGCCGAGGTCGGCCAGGATCGCCGCCGCCCGCGCGGTGTCCTGCGGCGAGTACGACGAGATGCCGGCGTAGAGCGCCCTGCCCGACCGGACGGCGGTGTCCAGCGCGCCCATCGTCTCCTCGAGCGGCGTCGTGGGGTCCGGCCGGTGGGAGTAGAAGACGTCGACGTAGTCGACGCCCATCCGCGCCAGCGACTGGTCGAGGCTGGCCAGCACGTACTTCCGCGACCCGCCGCCCTGGCCGTAGGGGCCCGGCCACATGTCCCAGCCGGCCTTGGTGGAGAGGACCAGTTCGTCGCGGTACGGGCGGAAGTCGTCGCGCAGGTGCCGGCCGAAGTTGGTCTCGGCGCTGCCGTAGGGCGGGCCGTAGTTGTTGGCCAGGTCGAAGTGGGTGATCCCGAGGTCGAAGGCCCGCCGGAGGATGGCGCGCTGGCGGTCCAGCGGGACGTCGTCGCCGAAGTTGTGCCACAGGCCCAGGCTGATCACCGGGAGGTCCAGGCCGCTGCGGCCGGTGCGGCGGTAGGTCATCGAGTCGTAGCGGTTCTCCGCAGCGGCGTAGGTCATGGCCCCGATCCTGCCCGGGCGCCGCGAACCCGAACCGGGGCACCCGTCGGCCGCTGTGCGTGCGGGTCCGGGGCCGCACGGGTGACGCGGCGCCGGACGCTCCCCCGCACCCGGACGCCACACCGCACCGGCGCGTCGACCGCGAGGAGCATCCGCGGCGCGGGGGTCCCGTCCACCCGACCTGGAGGGAGGGGCCGCGATGCCCTTCTTCGACGGCTCCCGTGGCCGCGTCCACCATGACGCCTGGCTCCCCGACGGCGACGTCCGCGCCGTCGTCGTCCTCTGCCACGGCGACTTCGGCGAGCACCTGGGCCTCTACGAGCCCCTCGGCCGGCGGATGGCCGCCGACGGGATCGCGGTGCACGCCCTCGACGCCGCCGGCCACGGCCGCAGCGACGGCGAGCGCGACCTGACGGTCAGCAGGGACGACCAGGTCGAGGACGCGCGCACCCTCGCCGGACTCGCGCGGGCCCGGCACCCGGGCCGCCCGCTGGTGCTCATGGGGCACTCCGGCGGCGGCGTGGCCACCCTCCTGCTGGCCCAGCGCTCCCCGGAGATCGCCCGGGCCCTGGTGGTCTCCGCACCCCCGGCCCAGCCCCTCCCCTGGGTCGAGGAGCTGCTGGCCGCGGACGCCGAGGTCGGGGAGCTCGACCCGGCCGCGGCGTTCAGCACGCACCCCGGCTACCTCGAGACGCTGCGGACGGACCCGCTGGTGTCCCGCGGGCCGGTGCCGCGGCGGACCGTCGAGGCGGTGGTGGCCTCCTGGGCGGCGGTGACCGCGGGTCTCGCCGAGGGACGGCCGTCGGTCCCGACCCTGGTCCTGCACGGCGAGGCAGACCCCGTCGTCCCGGTCGGGGACTCGCGCGCGCTGGTCGCCCGGCTGCCGCACGCGACGCTGCGCACCTTCCCCGGCGACCTGCACGACGTCCTCAACGAGCACGACCGCGACGCCGTGCACGACGTCGTCGCCGGGTTCGTGCTGGCCCAGGTGGGCCCGGTCGCCGCCCGGACCTGACCCGGGCACCGGCCCCGGACCGGCCGGATCTAGCGTGCGCGGGTGCACACCTCCTCGCCCGGCTCCCCGTCCTCCGCGAGCAGGGGCGTCGTCGTCGTGACCGGCGCGAGTTCCGGGTTGGGCGCGGAGATGGCGCGGCAGTTCGCCGCACTCGGCTGGGACCTCGCGCTGTGCGCGCGCCGGACCAACCGGCTCGACGCGCTCGCCTACGTCTGGGCCTGGGCGCTCGAGGGCACGGACCCGCCGGCCCCGGGACCGGGTGACCTGGCGTTGACCTTCGACTGCGCCGCCTGACCGCGCGTCCGGGTCGGCCGGCCCGCGCTCACCGCAACGTGTAGGGGCCGGTCGACCCGGCGTGGTAGCCCTTGGCGCCGACCGTGCGGGCGAGCTCGCTGCGCGGCGGGCGGCCCGCGGCCAGCAGGTCGAGGGCTGTGCGGAAGCCGTACTCCGGTGTCCAGCCGAGGTCGGCGCGGGCGGCGTCATTGACGTACACGCGGTCGATCGACGGGAACAGCCGCCAGCCCAGCCGCTCGTAGAGCGCCGGGGCGTCGGGGAACAGCCGGGCGACGACGGCGGGGGCGTCGGTGCGCAGCTGGGCGAGGTCGTCCCGGCCGAAGGGCGTGGTGGCGCTGACGACGTAGCGGCCGAACCCGAGCGCGGGCGCGCGGTCGAGGGCGGCGCGGTGGGCGGAGACGACGTCGGCGAGGTCCACGCGCCGGTACAGCAGCTCGTTGACCTTGACGTTGTCGTCGGCGAAGGCGGTGCGGACGTCGTCGGCGTCGTCGCCCTCGGGGAAGAAGCGCGAGGTGCGCAGGACGACGACGGGCAGGCCGGTGTTGCGGGCGACGAGCTCGCACAGGTCCTCGGCGGCGACCTTGGTGGCGCCGTAGACGTTGCGCACCCGCGGCGGCACGGCCTCGGTGACCCACGCGGCGGGCTCGCCGGGAGCGGGGGTCAGCGCGCGACCGAAGGCACTCGTGGTGCTGGTGACCACCACGCGGCCGACGCCCGCGGCTGCCGCCTCCTCGAGGACGGCCAGGGTGCCGGTGACGTTGGTGTCGACGAAGTCCTGCCGGCTGTGCGTGCCGACGTGCGGCTTGTGCAGCGTGGCGGTGTGCAGCACAGCGCCGGCGCCGGCGAGGGCGTCCCGGACGGCGGCGCGGTCGGCGACCGAGGCGACGACGTCGGTCCACGGCGAGGGCAGCAGGTCCAGCCCGACGACGTCGTCGCCGGCGGCGCGCAGGACGCGGACCAGGGCCTCGCCGAGGTGGCCGGAGCTGCCGGTGACGACGACGCGCATGCGGCCACCCTGGCACGGGCCTCCGCCGTCCCGACCCCGGGACGCGGCAGCGCCCGGTCCTGAGGGACCGGGCGCTGCACGTCGTGCCGGCCCGACAGCCGCCTCTCGGCGAGTGGCCGCTCGCAGCGGCAGGTGGTGAGGCCCGGGGGCATGGACCGGACCGGCATCCCGTCCAACACCCGGCGCACGGGGACATTCCCGTCCCGCCTCGACCGGGAGCCGTCGGCTCAGTAGGGCGGTGGGGTGGTGGTGGCGGTGAGGCCGGTGGGTGTGGTGACGGTGAGGGTGCCGTCGGGGGCGAGGGTGTGTCGCCAGCCGGGTGCCTGGTGCTTGCCGCGGTGGTGGCCGGTGCAGTAGCCGGTGAGGTTGCCCGCGGCGGTGGGTCCGGCCGGCCACGGGACGGCGTGGTCGAGTTCGCCGCTTCTCGGTACGCGGCGGCGGCAGCCGGGGAAGCGGCGGCGGCGGTCGCGGGCGCGGACGTGCCGGTCCAGCGCCGCGCCGGGGCGGTAGCCGTCGGTCGGGCCGGGAGTGCTCAGCCCGGTGCCGGCGCGGCCGGCGCGACGCAGGGCGGGCAGGTCGATGAGGGTGAGCAGCGCGCCGGTCAGCGCGTCGGTGAGCACGATCCGGGGGCGGTCGGCCAGCCCGCCGCCGCCGGTGGTGGCCAGCAGGCCGGCGAGCGCCTGACGGGCCTGGTCGGTGGCGGCCCCGAGCGCGGTGAGGGCGTCGGGGGCGGCGGTGACCCGGCCGGCGGGGCTGTGCGCCCAGGCGGTCTCGTCGGCGGCGTCGGCCCGGGCGGCGGTGGCCACGAGGCGGTGGGCGTGGCCGAGGGCCTGCTGGGCGGCGAGGACCGCATCCCCGGCGTCCTCGACCGCCCGGTCGGCGCGCGCCCACCAGCCATCCTCGGTGCCGGTGGGTGGCGTGTCGGAGCGAGTCGGGCTGGCGGGATCCGGCGGTGGGTGGTCGGCGGTCCACGCGGCCTCTACCTTCGCGGGGTCGAGGGAAGGGGCACCTCGGCCGGCCAGCTCCTCGATGAGCACCCGGTGCACGGTCTCGGTCCACCACCGCTCGAACTCCGGATCCACCGCAACGTCCCGCCACACCGGAACCTCGATCGGACCGAGGGCATGCCTGCCAGCGGACGCGGCCGTGTTGGTCGGAGCGGTGTCGGCCGGAGCGTCCTCGGCCTGGGTGGCGGTTGCGGTGGCGACCAGCGGGTGTCCGGTCAGCGCGGCCAGCAGCGCACGCACCGTCTCGGCGGGCACCACCTGACCGTCGATCTCGCACGGCTGGTCCCCACCGAGCAGCGCCCCCAGCGGTGCGATCACCGACAGGACGACCTGCACCGGCGCCAGGCCGGTCTCGCCGGGGCGCAGCACCAGGTCGAGCAGGCAGTCGGCCATCTTCTGCCCGCGGGAGCGCCCATCGGCGGGGTCGGCGGGCAGCGCGTCG
>NZ_FXTJ01000007.1 GCF_900182545.1 Geodermatophilus aquaeductus
ATCGGCTACCGCGGCTACCTGGGGCTGGACAGCGGCGATCCGCAGTCGGTGTTCACCCTGGACCAGCGGCAGATCGACGTCGGAGCGCTGAACCGCATCGGCGAGGCCAACCTGAGCGTCGGGCAGAGCGCGACGTTCGACGACGGCACGGTCGTGCGCTTCGACGGGTACCGGGAGTTCGCGGCCCTGCAGGTCTCGCACGACCCGGGACAGGTCGCCGTCCTCATCAGCGCCATCACCATGCTGCTCGGGCTCATGGTGACCCTGCTGGTGCGCCGGGAACGGGTCTTCGCCCGCATCGCCGAGGCGCCGGCGGCCGATGCCGGCGGCGGCCGGTCGGCGACGGTGTCGCTGGCGGGACTCGCCCGGGGCGGCAGCGGCGAGCACCACGAGCGCTTCGGCGCCCTGTTCACCGGCCTGCTCGGGAACGGCCGGCCGGAACGAGCCCGCGGAGCCTGAGCCCTGCCCTCCCGCCCCTCCCCCACACCGGCCCGGCCGCCCGGACGCCCTCGGGAACCGCCGGCCGGTCCCGGCTGCGCCGGCCGGCCGCGGTCCTCCTGGTCGCCGTCGCGCTCGTCGTCACCGCCCACGCGCTGCACGGTCGCTCCACGACGGACACCTCCCCTCGCCTGGCGACGAGCAGGCCGGCGGCACCGTAGGTTCCAGTGACGACCGGGCGTGCCGCCGATCGGTGGCGGCCGGTCCGGACCAGCTCCCCCATGGCCGCCGATCTCACCGGCCGCCGATCTCACCGGCCGCCGGTCTCACCGCCAGCCCGACCTGCCACCCGGCCGCGCTCCCGCTCGACCCGCAGGAGCCGGCCGAGCCACGACGACGAGGCACCCATGCGCATGACCGATCCCCCACCACGCTGGCCCCTGCTCCGCCTCACCGGCCGGGCCGGCCGCCGCGGCGCACCGGCCGCCCCGCCGACGTCGGAGGTCCCTCCTCGGGTGCGGCGCCCCAGCGGCCCGCGGGCGCTGATCACCGCGTGGCTGGGCCGCCTGGTGCAGCGGCGGATCCGCAGCAACGGCCTGGACCTCTCCACGCTCACCCTGCTCCCGCAGGCGGCGCGGCTGCCGCTGCTGCGCACCGGCACGGACCCGGTGCCCGAGCTCGCGGAGCTGCGCGCGCGGTGCCCGGTGCAGCGGCTCGACCTGCCCTTCGGCTTCGCCGTCCACCTCGTCACCGGCTACCAGCAGGCCCGCGCCGTCCTCGCCGACCGCGACTCCTACAGCAACGACATGCGGCACCTGTTCCGCGACGCGAGCGAGGGCTCGGCCGCCGACGTCGGCGGACTGGGCTTCACCGATCCGCCGTCCCACACCCGGCTGCGCAGGCTCGTGGCCCCGGAGTTCACCCGGGCCCGGCTGGCCACGCTGGAGCCGATGATCGAAGCGATCGTGACCCGCCGGCTCGACGAGCTCGCCGCCGCCGGATCGCCGACGGACCTGGCCGCGCACGTCTCCTCCCGCGTCCCTATGGACGTGATCTGTGCGCTGCTCGGGCTCGACGACGCCGACCACGACGCCTTCGTCCGGCTGGGCACCGAGCGCTTCGACGCCACCGGCGGAACCGCCGCGTCGCTCGGCGCGGTGTCCGAGCAGAAGGCGATGCTGCTCGACGTGGTCGCCCGCCAGCGCCGCGACCCCGGCGCCGGCCTGGTCGGCCGCATCCTGCGGGCCGAGGGCGAGAGCATCTCCGACAACGAACTCGCCGGCCTGGTCGACGGCATCGTCACCGGCGGGTACGAGACCACCGCGAGCACGATCTCCATGGGCACCGCGGTGCTGCTGCGCGATCCCGCCCACGCCGCCCTGGTCCGCGACGGTTCCCGCGCCGACGTCCAGCGCGCTGTGGAGGAACTGCTCCGCTACCTGACAGTGGTCCAGGTGGCCTTCCCACGCTTCGCCAAGCGGGACCTGGAGCTGTTCGGCTGCCCGGTGCGCAAGGACGACGTCGTCGCCGTCTCCCTCAGCGGCGCCGACCGCGACCCGCTCTGGGCCAGCCCGGAACCCGACCGGTTCGACCCGGCCCGGTCACCCGGCGGTGGTGGTCACCTCGCGTTCGGCCACGGCATCCACCGCTGCCTCGGCGCCGAGCTCGCCCGCCTGGAGCTGCGCATCGTCCTGCCCGCTCTCCTCCGCCGCTTTCCGGATCTGGCCCTGGCCGTTCCCGAGGACCGGCTCGCCTGGCGCCGCCTCTCCTTCGTCTACGGCGTCGAGGAACTGCCCGTCTCCTTCTGACCACCCGGCAGAGCCAGCCGGGCACCCGACCGCGATCCCGGCCGGGGACGGCGGCCGCACCAGCGCACCACGGGCACCGGCCGGGGCTCCGCGGGCCGGCCGGACGCGGTCGGCCGGGAGACCCCGGTGGCCACCGATGCCGGCCGGCACGGCCGGTGGCCGAGGTCGGCACCGGAGCCGGTCGGCCATGCGGCCGATGTGGCGAGGCCGCAGTCGACCGCGAGCGGCGTCGGCGGACGCGCATCAGCACCCGGCCGCCCGGATCACCCGCGGGGCGAGTGACGGTGACGCCGGTGGAGCTCCGCCTCACGTCGGCAGGCTCGATCCGGGTCCGCCCGATCCGCCGCGGCAGGTCGAGGCGGGCCCCGGTGCCTCGCTGCTGCGGCCGGTCGCTCGGCGACCCGCGCGCCGTTGTCCACAGCCCGCGCTCGGTTGTCCACAGCCCGCGCCCGGTCGCCCTCGGCCCGGCCCCGGTGGCCCGCGTCGACCTCGGCGTCGATGGACCGCGGCCGCCCGGCCTCCTCGCCCGGCGTCCGGGCACCCCTGGCCCGTCCGGCCACCGGGAGGTCCGGCCGTCGGTGACGACGTCAGCGCGCGGCGAAGTCCGTGCTCGCCGTGGCGGCGGTGAACTCGTCCAGGCGAACCGAGACGGTGACGGTCCATGCGCCGGCGGTCGGGAGGGACACCTCGTCGGCGATGTAGTGGCCGGGGCCGCTGGGCACGAGGTCGACCTCGAGCGGGCCGATCTCCTGTGCGGACTCGGTCAGGGTCACGCGGATCTCCTGCGGCTGGGCGAGCTGCCCGGCCTCGTCGAAGAGGTAGACCATGAGCGTGTTGGGCCCGGTGGCGGCCGGGTCGACGGTGATCTGCACCGAGCCGGCCGCCGAGGAGGCGTCCTCCCCTCGCAGCGGCAGGGTGACGTCGACCGGCTCGGCGACCTGCGACCGCGCCGGCGGGGTCCCCACGAGCGCCGCCGCCAGGGCCAGCACCACCGCGCCGATGGCGACCTCACCCAGCACGGAGCGCCGCAGGGCACCGAGGTCCGCCGTCGCCGCCTCGACCGGCCGCCGCGTCGCCGCGGCGGGTCGAGCCACCGTGTCCCCCGCCTCGGCGCTCACGGCGTGTGCGGTGACCCGGTGACCACCGGGGCGCCGACGGGGATCGCCCAGGTGCTGCAGCACCCACGCCCGGGAGACCCCGGCCGCGGCCAGCAGCAGCAGTACCAGCGCCAGCTTGGCGACCAGCAGCCAGCCGTAGGTGGTGGTCACCAGCGCGACGAGGGACCCGACCTCGCGGACCGACTGCAGGACGCCGGTGGCGACCAGGGCCGCGACCGCCCAGAAGGCCAGGCGGGAGTAGCCGGTCACCGCGGCGGCCACCGCCGCCGGGGGCACGCCGGGGCGCACCACACCGGTCAGCAGAGCGGTCAGGCCGCCCAGCCACACGGCCATCGCCGCGACGTGCACGGCCGTGATCGACACGGCGAGCGCGGGAAGCGGGCCGGCGACGGGGTGACCGACGGCCGCCGTCGCCAGCACCAGCCCGGCGGCCGGAAGCGCCGCGACGGCGATCAGGACCGCCGAGGGGCGTGTCCCCCGGCGCCAGCCGACCGCCAGCGCCGCCGCCAGCAGCAGCGCGCAGAACGCGCGCAGCAGCAGCGTGACGCCGAACGCGGAGGACGTCGTCGCCGCCAGGAGGGAGGGGTCGAGCAGGGAGCCGAGCCCGGCGCCGGCGGCGTAGGGGCCCTGCAGCAGGACGGTCAGCAACCCGCCGAGGACGACCGCGGCCAGGCCGGTCGAGGTCAGCCGGCGCATCAGCGGCACGCCCCAGCCGGCCGGCCAGCAGACCAGCAGGAACACCAGGACGCCGAGCCCGAGCGCCACGCCCGTGAAGCCCAGCCACCGGGCGGCGGGGAGGGCACCGGCCACCACCGGATCGACGTCCTGCGCGCTCGTGACCGGCGACGGCGCCACGAGCTCGCCGTCACCGACCACGAAGGCGAAGGCCCCGGCGATGGGGTGGGAGTCCTCCGAGACGACCCGGTAGGTCACCACGTAGCTGGCGTCCGGGAGGTCGCCGCGCAGCGGGATGGTCACGACCGCGCCGTCCACCGCCGCCCCGCCCGCATCCGCGCGCTCCCCGCCGGGCGCCAGCACCCGTGCGTAGCCGGCGCCGAGCTCCACCGCTTCGGTGAACTCGAGCGTGACCTCGGAGGGTGCGGCGGGCAGCCGGACCCCCTCGGCGGGTGTCGTGGTGGCGAGGGTGGCGTGTGCCGACGCCGGCCGGGCGGTGGCCACGTCGACGAGCACGCCACCGGTGACCGCAACGACCAGCAGCAGGACCACGGCGAACAGGCGCCTCACGCCACCGCCTCCCGCCCGGACGCGGCGGAGCGCCGACGTCGGCGTCCCCGCCAGGCCACGGTCGCCACGAGCCCCACCCCGACGAGCACCAGGACGTGCAGGACCGCCCGCTCGACGTGCACCCATCCCGCATCCAGGTCCGACAGGGTGAGGGCCGCCAGGAGCACGCTGAAGCTGGCGAGGAACGGCAGCGCCCCCGCCGCCAGGTTCGGTGCGGCGGCCACCGCGAGGAAGGCCACCGCCACGGCGAGGTTCCACGCTCCGGTCTCGTGCGCCATGTGCACCGGCGCACTCATGGCGCCGGCGCCCCGCTGCAGCGCCGGCCAGGCCAGCCCGGCCTGAGCCACCCCGATGGCCAGCAGCGCCAGCCGCAGGGCGGTGCCGAGCACTCGGCACCTGACGGAGGCCGCCGTGGTCAGCGACGACGGGAGGGCAGCCAGGATGGCCACCGTCAGATCGGGCACGGCACGCGCCGGGACGATCCGCGCCCGGCGGGTGACCTGTGCGGCCTGGCCGCTCCAGTCAGCACAGGCTACGCACGTCGCGAGGTGGCGATCGAGATCGGCGACCGGCATCCCGGGCGCTTCGCCGTCGAGTCGCGCCGAGATCGCCTCACGGAAGCCGGCGCACCGCCTGCCTCGGTCATCGACACTCAACGCACTCGACCTCTCGACGCCGTGGATCGCTCAGCGATTCGTTGTCGCCGCTGGCTCGCGGCGCGCCGTCGCCAGCATCACGGCACTCCGGCGAGCACCGCAGCCATCACGACCACACCGGCGACGGTCCATCCGGGTGGCCGAGGACTCCTCGGTCGTCGCAGCCGCCGCCTCCGGCGGGGCAGACGAGGTGGAGTCCGCCCCGGCCGACGAGCCGGTGGCCGCCCAGTGGCGGCCCGAGCGCTCGGCACCGTCGTCGTCGGGGCGGGCGGCGCGGAAGCGACGGGGACCGCCGGCGCCGGCCGTGCGGAGGAGGCTTCGGCGTCGCGGCCGGCCGGGCCTGGCCCACCAGGAAGAGGCCGAGCGCGCCCACCGCCACGGGTCGCGGCGCGTCGCACCAGGCCAGTGGAACAGTCAGTCACGGTTCAATGGTCGTCCCCGGCGGCCGTGGAGTTCCCGTCCTCGTCAGCACGGGAACTCCACGGCGGTCGCCGGTCAGCAGCCGAGGACCATGCCGCGCGGCCGGCCCGAGCGCGGCGGTGACCCGGTCCTGGCACGGCCCACCGGTTCCCGGGTTCGCCTGCCTGCGCGCGCCTGGGCGTCCTTCACCGAGGCGTCACCGACGTCGGCCGTGACGCTCCAGGAACTGCTCGGCTGCCTCGACGGTGCGTCGCCATCACGGCCCCGCACAGAACTGCCATGGCAGCGGCCGAGAGCAGCGACACCACGTCGAGCACGTCCAGCCAACTGCCACCTCGCTCAAGCGGGGACACCAAGCGCGTGAAGACGAGGCCCAGCACCGTGACGCGGCAGTGCAGGGAGGCGGCCACGTAGACCGCCGGTGCGTCACGGATTAGCAGGAGCAGACCCAGCAGGAGCAGACCGGCCACGCAGAGGACAGCGACAACACCCCGGTAGGCCGCCGCGTCCCACTGTGCGGGGATGACCGGAACGTACGCAGCAGCAGCGACGAACCCAGCCGCCGCACCTGGCCACCGCAGCGGTGAGCGCACCGCGGGGCCGCGGACCAGCGATCCCAGCCGGTCGGAAAGCGATGCAGATCGGATCATCGTCGTCATTCCTCGGGTTTCGCCCTGCGCGGACGGGAGCACTGTCGTGCGGCACGCCGATCTCTCGAGCACGGAGCGACGGTCTGGCCGCGGTCGGCCGTTCACCGACCAATCCCAGCAAACGTAACCGCTACTGCTTCGAGGTCACGGCCGCCGCCCCCGCCGGGGGCGGCGGCGCGATCGGCGGCTGGCCGGCACCGTATCCCCGTCGCGTGCCGGGCCCTCGTGGCCCTCTCCCCGGCCGAGGAGGAAGACGGTCGGGTAGCCAAACGCCGACGGCACAACGTCGCAACGAGTGTTGGGATGTTCTAGCCTCGGGCTCCTAGTCCGCACCTGGCGAAGCCGGAGGAGTACCCGTGGGCCCCGATCGCTGCGACCTGTTGTGCCTCGACCTCCCCCACGCCGAGCAGGTCCGGGCCACCCTGCCGCAGATCGACGAGGCGCAGACCCACGCCGCCCGCTTCAAGGCCCTGGGAGATCCTGTCCGGCTGCGCATCGCGACCGCCCTGCTGACCGGTGGGGAACTGTGCGTCTGCGACCTGGCCTGGATCTGCGGGGCCAGTCAGAACCTGGTGTCCCACCACGTCCGTGTGTTGCGGTCGGCCGGGCTGGCCGCCTCCCGGCGGGAGGGCAAGCTCGTCATCTATCGGCTCACCGCCACCGGCCGCTGCATGCTCGCGCCCTCCGGCCCGCCTGCCGTCGACGCGCCGAGCACCGCGGATCCCGAGGACCCCGGCACCGCGCCCGCCGGCACCTCGCCCTCCGGCGCGCCGCGCGGCGACGTCGACCTGCAGGAGGCCTGAGATGTCGGATCTCTGCTGCGGCGGCGACGAGGACGGCTCCCGGGCCCGGCCGGTGAGGGGACGCACCGCCGACCTGCCGGCGCTCTCGCCAAGGCCGATCACCGTCGGCGGCCCGCGGTCCACCGGCGAGGACTGCGGCGAGGGCTGCGCCTGCTGCACCCCTCCCCGGACGCCCACGGTGGCGTCGCCGCGGTCCGCCGCGCCCGGCGGGGACGGCTGCGGGGATCCGACCTGCTCGGCGCCCGCACCCGCGGACCACGACACCGACGAACCCACCTCGCTGTGGCGGTCCCGGCCGATGCAGCTGGCCGGGCTGGCCGGGGCGCTGTGGCTGGCCTCGGTGCTCGTCGGGTGGCTGAGCGGAGGAGGCGTCGCCTCCGCGGTGCTCGCCGGTGGGGCGGTGCTGGCCGGTGGCGCCACCTTCGTGCCCGGCACCCTGCGGGCCCTGCGCCGCGGCAGGCTCGGTGTCGGCACGCTGATGACCGTCGCGATGCTGGGCGCCATCGCACTCGGTGCGGTCGGCGAGGCGGCGATGCTGGCGTTCCTGTTCTCCCTCGCCGAGGCGCTGGAGGACTACGCGGTCACCCGCACCCGCCGCGGGCTGCGGGCGCTGCTGGACCTCGTGCCCGCCCGCGCCACGGTGCTGCGCGGCGGCCGCGAACACGAGGTCGACCCCGCCGAGCTCACCCCCGGGGACGTGCTGGTGGTCAGGCCCGGTGAGCGGCTGGCGACCGACGGACGGGTGCGGACCGGGCTCTCCTCACTGGCCACCTCCGCGGTGACCGGGGAGTCGGTGCCGGTGGAGGTCGGCCCCGGTGACGAGGTGTTCGCCGCCTCGGTCAACGGGGGCGGCGCGCTGGAGGTCGTGGTCACCGCCCGGGTGGCGGAGAACTCCCTGGCCCGCGTCGTGCACATCGTCGAGGAGGCCCAGGAGCGCAAGGGCGCGGCCCAGCGGCTGGCCGCCCGCATCGCCCGCCCGCTGGTGCCCACGGTGTTCCTCGCCGCGGGCCTGATCGCCGTCCTCGGCAGCATCCTGGGCGACCCGCAGCTGTGGATCGAGCGCGCCCTCGTGGTGCTGGTGGCCGCCTCGCCGTGCGCGTTCGCGATCGCGGTGCCGGTGACGGTGGTGGCCGCGATCGGCGCCGCCACCCGCGCCGGGGTGCTCATCAAGGGCGGAGCGGCGCTGGAGTCCCTCGGCGGGGTGCGCGCCCTGGCGCTGGACAAGACCGGCACGCTGACCCGCAACCGGCCCGCGGTGGTCGCCATCGAGGCCCTGCCCGCCAGCAGCACGGACCAGGTGCTCGCCGTCGCCGCCGCGCTCGAGGCCCGCAGCGAGCACCCCCTGGCCGGCGCCGTGCTGGCCGCCTGGCCGGCCGGCCAGCCGCCGGTCGACCCCGCCGCCGACACCCAGGCGCTGCCCGGCCGGGGAGTCACCGGACTGGTCGGCGGCCGGCCGGCGCGGCTGGGCAAGCCCGGCTTCCTCGACCCCGGCCCCCTCGCGGCGGTCGTGACCGCCCACCAGGAGGCCGGGGCCACTGTGGTCCTCGTCGAGGCCGCAGGCCGGCTGCTCGGCGCCCTCGCCATCCGCGACGAGCTGCGCCCCGAGGCCGCCGAGGCCGTCACCACGCTGCACCGCATGGGCATCGCTACCACCATGCTCACCGGCGACAACCCGCGCACCGCCGCCCACCTGGCCGCCGCCGCCGGCATCGACCAGGTGCACGCCGAGCTGCGCCCGGAGGACAAGGCCACCCTCGTCGAGCAGCTGGGCCACCGCGGCCGGGTCGCGATGGTCGGCGACGGCATCAACGATGCCCCCGCGCTGGCCACCGCCGACGTCGGCATCGCGATGGGCGCCATGGGCGCCGACGTGGCGATCGAGACCGCCGACGTCGCGCTGATGGGCGAGGACCTGCGCCAACTGCCCCGCACCCTCGCCCACGCCCGCCGCGCGCGGCGGATCATGCTGCAGAGCCTGCTGCTGTCCGGAGCGATCCTGGTCGTCCTCATCCCGCTGGCCGCCTTCGGTGTCCTCGGCCTGGGCACGGTCATCGTCACTCATGAGCTGGCCGAGGTCCTGGTCATCGCCAACGGCGTCCGCGCCGGCCGACTACGCCGTCCTGAGCAGCCGACCGTTCCCACTCCGCCCCAGGAAGAACCGCGGCGCGACTACGCGGCCGCCATCCCGCGCGGCAGCGAGGACCGCTGACCGCCCCACCTGTCGATCCGACCTCGGCACCCGCTACCCCGCGGCACCGGGCCTGGTGGCGGGGACACGTCCTCGGCCACCAGCGGGGCACCGTGCCCGCGAACCCATTCATTCGTGGACGTGCTGGTCGACGCAGCGACCGATCACATGGCGGGTGGCGGTCCGGGGTCGTCTCAGCGGACGTTCTCGCTGCTTCGTCGACGCAGGTGCCGGTCCAGCACCCGGCCGAGCAGCAGCGCTGGCGGGTCACGTCCGGGCACGTCGTCGGCGGCGAGGTCCTGGATCAGGCGTAGGGCGCCCGGAGTCCGTGCCGCCTGACGCTGTGGCGTGGTCCAGCAGCGGCTGCGGGGAAGCGGATTTCCGACGGCCGCGTTGCCGCACGCAATCCTCCTGGCCGGGTGATGCCGCCGCCCGGCCCCGGTGGCGACGCTCTCATTCGTGCACACGAGGCTCGCGGCACACCTGGGCTCCAGGAATGTCGCCCGCGTCATCTACGGCGCGATCATCGGCCTGGCCCTGATCGTCGCGCTGGAGAGCTACCCGACCAGCGCCGGACAGATGATCGGCTGGCTAGTGGGCACGGCCGTCGCGGTCGCGCTGGCGGAGTTCTACAGCGAGGTCGTCGGCACCGAGACCAGCGAGCGCCACCGCGTCACCGGTCAGCAGCTGCGGCACATGCTCGAGGCCGCAGCCGCGGTCGCCTTCGGCGTCGCCTTCCCGTCGGTGATCTTCCTGCTTGCCGCCCTCGGCCTGATCGAGATCGGCACCGCGTTCACCCTGGCGAAGTGGAGCGGGCTCGTGTTGATCGGCTTCTACGGCTACTGGGCGGCCCGCTTCGCCGGCGCGCCGGTTCCCCGGGCCCTGGTTCAGGGCGGCCTGGTGGCGCTGATCGGCGCCTTCCTGATCGTGCTCAAGGCCGCGCTCCACTAGACGCCGGCGCCGGCGCCCAGTGACGCACCGCGCGTGGGCGGTGCGCCCGCTCCCGGGCCAGCCCGTGCACGCGGACCCCGGGGATCCATCCCCCGGGGGTGAGGGAGCCCGACCCCTCCGGGTTGGACCCTCCGCCCGGGCCGCCGGCGTGCCGCGCCGGGCGGTGCTGTGGAGGCGGCGTGCCGACCGAGCAATCTCTGCCCCTGACTGGGCCATCACGGACCCAATTGTCCCCAGAAGGTCTTGATCACCATGCAGCCGCTCCCTGGTCATTTCGCCGGATGACTCCCGAGGAGCTGCGCGCACCCGTCCCAAGAAGCCCAGGGATTCCAGAGCACTGACCTGCACACATCTTGAGGCGGTCGATCGCAGACTCGGGTCGGCGCGACTCCGCGCAGACCTGCAAGCGGGTGTGCCGGAGAGGCAGGCTGCGACGGCGACGTCCGCGACCTCCGCACCTGGCACCCTCCCGACCATGACGGTCGCCCGCTCGATCCTGCTGTTCATCCTCGCCGCGGTCGCCGAGATCGGCGGCGCCTGGCTGGTCTGGCAGGGCGTCCGCGAGCACCGCGGCTGGATGTGGATGGGGCTCGGCGTGATCGCGCTCGGGCTCTACGGGTTCGTCGCGACGCTGCAGCCCGACGCGAACTTCGGCCGGATCCTCGCCGCGTACGGCGGCGTGTTCGTTGCCGGCTCGCTGGCCTGGGGCATGGTCGCCGACGGGTTCCGGCCCGACCGCTACGACGTCGCCGGGGCGCTCATCTGCCTGGTCGGCGTCGCGGTGATCATGTATGCGCCGCGCTCGACGTGACCGGACACGCCGCCGGCGGGGCCGTCAGGCGGGGGCACCGCCGGAGCGCAGCTGCCGGCGGCGGTCGTCGTTGTCCTCCAGCCCCCACCAGTCGACGATGCGGCCGCCGCGGACGGTGAACCAGTAGACCTCGCGGACGTCGCGGAACGCCCGCCCGGTGGCCGGCCGGCCCATCCACGGGCCGGTCTGGGTGCCCGAGCAGCGGAAGTGCCCGACGACGCTGTCGCCCTCGCCCACCAGGGCGACGGTCTGCATCCGCACGTCCGGGAACGCCGCCCGGAACGGCGCCACCCACTCCCGCGCCGTCCGAGCGATGTCCGGCGCGAACAACCCCTCGACCGCGCCGAGGTCGCCGCCGTTGATCACCTCGCCGACCGCGCGGGCGACCAGCCGCTTGTTGTCCTCCACGCTCACCGCCACCTCCCCCCGTCCGTGGTCACGGTCACGGTCACGGTCACGGTGCGAGGTCTTTCCGGCGGCCGATGCGGGCCACCATCCACAGTGCGCACCGCCAGCACACGTACACGCCCGGAGTGCTGCCCAGCTCGTGGACCCCGGTCCGCGGCCGGTCCCGCCCGCAACACCCGCACGCCCGGGTCTCCTCGGCCCCCGTGAACCGACGGCGTGGCGACCTCACCGCAGGACCTCGAGCAGTTGCCCGACCGTGGGCGCTCCGGCCAGCCTGGTCGTGGTGCGGTAGACGCGGCAGGACAGGCCGACGGGGGCGTCCGGCTCGGCGAACGGGTCCCGACCGTCCACCAGCACCGTCGGTGAGCCGCGGAATCCGACGGCCTCGGCCTCCGCCGCACTCGCGACCTCACGGCGCTCCACGCGTATGTCGGTCCGCCCGGTCCGGGCCAGCGCCTCCCGTGGCCGCCCGTCGGCCGGACGCCGGTTCGGGCAGCCGTCGACGTGGAGCAGCACCACGTCCACGCTGACCTCCCAGACCTGAGCGCCGACGCACGCGCGTCCCGCGGCACCGACTAGGCATCCATGGTGGCAGCCGGGCCAGTGCCCAGGTTGGGATCGCGCCACGTAGCTCGGCCGACACCGCCGGGCCCCGGTGAGCCGGTCCCGGCCAATCCGCGGGAATCCGAGCCGCGGGACGGAGTCCACGGCGTTCCCTCGCGAGCAGCGCGACGCCAGCACGGCGCACGTGCACACCGACCGGGACGCGGCTGCCCACGGCCATGCTGGGCGGGTCCGGGGATGTCCGCGCCGGTGCTCCGATCCCGACCAGGTCGCCGTCACTTGATCGATGGCGGCGGGACGGGCAGTCAGGCGATCACCCTCGCAGCAAGCCCTGCGTCTCCTCGGCCACCATCGCGCGGAAGTGCGGACACTGCGCGATGTCTTCGTGCTCACAGTGGAGCGCCGCGTCGATCAGGTCCAGGGACGCCTGCGCCGCGGCGATGCGATCAAGCAGTTGGGCGCGGTGACGTCGCAGCAGGTCGGTGCGCGTCGCCGGCTCCTGGGCGGTGACGATCCGGCGGATCGCCTCCAGTCCGAAGCCGGCCCTCTTCGCCCGAAGCACGACGACCAGACGGAACAGGTCGTCCGGGCCGTAGCCACGCCGAGCGCCGACGCCCCGCGTGGGGGCCATCAGACCCATGGACTCCCAGTACCGCAGGACGTGGGTGGGCAGCCCGAACCGCTGAGCGACCTCCCCGATGCTCAGGAGCGTCGCGCTGTCACGGCTTGACTTCACGTGACCATTAACTTCGACCATCCCGGGCATGTCCACGAGCAGCGATGTCACCCGGTCCGACGTCCCCGAGCCACCGTTCATCCAGCTCCTGGACGCCATCGACGCGATGCCCGGCGCAGCGGAGCTGCGCGCGCACACCTATGACCTGTTGCGACTCCTGCCGGGTCAGTCGGTGGCCGACGTGGGATGCGGCACCGGGCGCGCCGTCGCCGAGCTGGCCGACCGTGGGGCCCGGCCCATCGGCGTCGACATCGACGCGCAGATGCTCGCGGTCGCACGGCGCCGCTGGCCATCCCGCGACTTCGCCACCGGAGGTGCAGAACAGCTGCCGATCCCCGCCGGCTCGGTGGCGGGCTACCGGGCCGACAAGGTGCTCCACCTGGTGGACGACCCGATCCGGGCGCTGGCGGAGGCGCAGCGCGTCCTGGCTTCCCGCGGACGCATCGTGCTCACGGGTCAGGACTGGGACGGGATCATGATCGACTCCGTGGACCCCGGTCTGACCAGGACGATCGTGCACGCGCGCGCGGACACCATCGCCCATCCCCGGGCGGCACGCCAGAGTCACGTGTGGCTGCTCGACGCCGGCTTCCGAGACGTCACGACCGACGTCCTCACCGCTGTCCTCACCGACACCAGGATGCTCCCGCTGGTCACCGGACTCGCGGACGCTGCCTGCGACGCAGGCGCCGTCACCCGCGACCGAGCCGACGTCTGGACCGCCGAGCACACCCGCCGGGCCCAGACCGGGCGCTTGTTCGTTGCGGTGCCGATCTTCGTGACCGCAGCGACGCGGCCCTGAGATGGGCGGGGTGAGACCACCGGCGCCCTCACCGGGTGGTGCTCGCGCCAGCGCCGAGCAGACGGTGCACCGTGGCGCCCACAGCGGTGCGCGAAGCCGACAGGCACGTCGGGCGGGACCGTCGTGGTGATGAGGTCACCGCCGCGCCGGTCGAGGCGCCCACGCCTCGACCGGCTGGCCGGTGGCATCAGCGAGCGCGCCGGTTCGACACGCCGCCCCGGCGGTACGTGACTGTCACCTCGCCGGGCGACGCTGAGGGACGTGACGACCAGCGACCTCGTGACCGGGTACGAGCTGAAGACGGTGCGTGTGGACCACATGTCCGGCGCGCACATGGCGACCCTGCGGGTGCCGCACGCCGTCCGACCCGGCCAGACCGCCGAGGCCGGCACCGTCCGAGGCCTGTGCCGCGCGCCGGTGCAGCAGCTGACGACGACACCGTGGCCGCCGCCGCAGCGGCTGGACTCCTCCTCCCTCCCCTGCCCGGTCTGCGACGCGATCGACCTCGTCTAGCACCGTCGCGGGGCACCCGGTGACTAGCTGGTGGCGGCGGTACGACGAGCCGCGCCAGGTGGAGGTGCGGCACGACGACGGCCGCTGGATCCCCGGCCTCGCGTCCGGCTGGACGTTCGCCGAGGGCGGCTGGCGGTGCCACGTCACCTACACCGCGGCCGTCGGGTCGACGTTCCTCCGCGCCGTCGACCCGGACCACGTCCGGGAGATCGCTCCACGGTCGGCGCGGTGTGGGGCGCCCTGATCGTCGGCTCGATGGCCGGTCGGATCTCGGGGTGCCCGCCTCGCCGCCTGGCACTGACGAGCCCGCCGGCCTGCGGGGTAGCACAAGGTGCCGGCTCGGCTCGCTCGTCCGTGTGACGGCTGACCCGTGCCGGCGGAACCGCGAGATGTCGAGCCGCCCCCTCCCGCGCCTGCCACGTGCCGCGGGCAAGGCGTGACAACCGGGGTCGTGAGCGACGGCTGTCTCGGAGTGCCCGCGGATCTGCGACCACGCTCCGTGTCGGCCAGGTCGAGGAACGCAGCACCCGTCCCTCGAACGGGCGACCCCGGATCGCGCGGGACCAGCCGCGGTGGTGTCCTGCGCGTGCTCCTGACCCCGTCGCGTGACCCGCAGGAGGACGGATACCGGTGACCGGTTATGTGCTGCGCCGCTCGCTGTTGTCCCTGACCGTCCTCACCGCCCTGCTGGCCGCCGCCGGAGCACTGCTCCTGGCCTGGGGTGCGCCGCTGTGGCTGCCGTTCGTGCTCGCCGCCGTCGTCGTCGGCGCTCAGTGGGCCCTCTCCCCGTTCCTGATCGGATGGCTGATCCCGGCGTTCGAGCTGCGCCGGGCCGAGGGCCGGTACGACACCGGCGCCTACGACGTGAGCGGGTATCCCCGCGCGCGACTGCTGGCCGGCATCGTCGAACGGCGCTGCCGGGAGGCCGGGGTCGAACCGGTCCGGCTGGGAGTCGTGGACGACGGCACACCGAACGCCTTCACCTTCGGCCACCACCGCGGCAACGCGCACATCTACGTGACCCGCGGCCTCCTGGACCGCCTGGACGAGCGGGAGCTCGACGCCGTGGTGAGCCACGAGGTCGGGCACGTGCGGCAGAACGACGTCCTGGTCATGGCCATCGCCGCGACCGTGCCGGTCGTCCTCTACTACGCCTACCTCGCACTCCGCGACACCCGGCAGCAGAACACCGTCGTGCCGGCCGTCGTCAGCTACGTCGGCTACCTGCTGTCCCAGCTGGTGGTGCTGGCCCTCAGCCGCGCGCGGGAACTCGGCGCCGACCACTACAGCTGCCGGGTCACCGGCGACGGCGACGCGCTGTGCAGCGCCCTGGTCTCCATCGGGTACGGCATGGGACAGGTGGACGACGAGCGCGCATCCCGCACGGCGGCCGCCCGCGCAGGGAAGGACAAGGACGCCCAGCGTGCCGCGGCCAAGGACGAGCGCCGTGCCTCCCGACTGCGCGCGGCCGGCGTCCTGGGCATCGCCGACTCGCGGCAGGGCGCGACGGTGCTGGCCGCGACCGAGCGCGGCCTGGACCCACGCGAGGTCATCGGAGCGCTGCGCTGGGACACCTGCACGCCGTGGGCCCGCTTCAGCCAGCTCTTTTCCACCCATCCTCTGGTCGTGCGCCGCATCGCTGCCCTGGAGGACAGCGGCCTGCCGGGCGCACCGCAACGTTGGAGTGCCCGAGAGGTCGCACTGACCTGCCAGGGTCCCGATCTCGACCGCGCCCGCCGGCGCTTCCTGCCAGAACTGATCGCGCGCTACACGCCGCTGGTGGCCCTGATCGTCGGACTGCTCGCCTGGTCCCAAGACCACTGGCTGCTGCTGGCGCAAGCCGCGACGGTCGGCGGCCTCGCGCTCCTGGCACGCACCGCGCTGCAGCGCCCGCTGCGGAATGCGCAGCCGACCGACCGGATCGCCTCACTGCTGCCCCGGCTGGACGCCAATCCGGCCAGCGGCATCCCCGTCGAGGTGCGCGGCCACGTGACCGGACGCGGAATGCCCGGCTACGTCCTCTCCCCCGACGTCGTCGTGCAGGACGACTCCGGCTTCGTGCCCGTCCTCTACCAGCAACCCTGGCCGTTCGCGCGCAGCCTCTTCGGCCTCCTGCGGGTACCCGACCTGCTCGACCAGGAGGTCGTGGTCCGCGGCTGGTACCGCCGCACCCCCGCACCCGTTCTCGAGCTGCGCGAACTGCTGCCGTCCGAGGGCCGGCGGGTGCGCGGGTTCTCGTGGGTGGTCGCCTACGTTTTGTCCGTTGGAATCACGGTCGTCGGTGGCGCCGCCTGGTGGCTGCTGAGCCTGCCAGGCTGAAATCAGGTGGGCCCCGTGGGGATCGAACCCACAACCCGCGGATAAGAGACCTTCCCGCGCGCCTCACGGACCGGCACTCACGCGAGCATCAAGCCGTCGAACAAGACTTGTGCCGTTGACTGGTAGTGGTCAGTTATGGCCTTGCCTGAACGTCTTGCGGACTTGTTGCGGACTGCGCGCCCGTGACGACGACGAGTGGGACGACGCACTTACCGGCTCGGGACCAGTGGCCGAGGTGGAACTAGTACCTCACCGACACCGTCAAGCGAGGAACGACAACAGGCCCGTCATGCCACGCAGAACAGGGGCGCTTCGTCCTTGCTACATCCCGCCGCCGATGGCGTCGCAAGCTGCCTTCGCCGCGTCGTACGCGGCTTCCAGTGCCGCCTGGTCGACGCCTGCAGGCCCTAGCGCCTGCGCGCGAGCCAGGGCGGTCTGGTAGTTCAGCTCTGCCAGAGCAAGCTGCGCATCACCACCGGCGTCCGTGGTCGCCCGCTCGATTTCCGGTGGGTTGAAGTCGTTTAAGGCGCCCTCGAGGTCAGCCTGCCCGCTCAGGCCGGTGCGGATGGAGGTGTAAGCGGCACCGGCGTCGATGCAGTTGTTCCGGGCCGCCGCGTCGTTGACCCCGGAGGTCGTCCTTGCCGCTGGCGATGAGGAGCTCGTCGAGGAGTTGCTCGCGCTACCGTCGCCGGTTTGGCTGTTCCGTCCGACGCCGTTGGAGCTGCAGCCGGCCAACGCAAGCATGGCGATGGCGGCAGACAGGATGGTGCTGCGACGCATGGTTCTCCCGTGGCAACGTCTTGTGTCTGGCGCGGTCAGTTCAAGGTGACGGGCGCCGTCAGCGTCCACTGCTCCTGCTCTTCGTCGCGCTGGATGGAGCAGCTCCAGTCGCTGCGGATGAGCGCGCCGAAGCCGTTCTGCGCGTCCACGTAGCCCTGCACGGTGTACTGGTCACCCGAGCCGGTGACGACGTACTCCTGGAAGTTCGGGAAGTCGGCGGTGGCCGGAGCGCGCAGCTGGCGCTTGACGAACTCCTCGCAGGCGACGCCGGCGCCGATCTCGTCGCGACCGCCGCCGCTGGACTTGTTGTCGTCGTTCATGTTCGACACGCAGGCGGCGACGACCAGGCCGATGACGGCGAGGACGCTGAGGCCCTTGGCCACCTCAGCCTTGTCGGCCTTCGGCTTCTCGGGCTCGACGATGGGCTGGCCGGTGTTGATTGCGTGCAGCCGGGCGTCGACGCGCGCGAGCATGTACTCAAAACCGGTGCCCTTGGCGCCGCGGTGTTCGAGAAGGACGGATTTTGCCTTCTGCAGCTGCTCGCGGTCGGGCTCGGGGCCGGTCTTGAAGCGGGCGTTGAGGAATCGGACGGTGTCGAGCGGTTCGGCCATGATGTGGATCTCCCCCATGCTGTCGGATGACGGGCAGGAAGGTAACCAGCCGGACGGGCCGGTTCCGGGACGCGGCGTCAACCGGCGTCCCGCTCTTGTCGTCTGACCCGCCAGCCCCGTGCGGCACGCTGTGCTCGGAGACGGTTGACGACGAGCGGAGCCAAGGAAGTCGAGGGCCGAGGCGGCGCCCGGCCTTCGCGGAGTTGGCTACACGCCTCCGGCGCCCCATCCGGGGCAATCTCAACCCCTGCCCTGGACGACCGGCTTACCCGGCCTCGGACTCGGACTTCGTGTCCCTCAGGAGCACTGCAGAAGCCACAGGACCAAGTGGCACACACCTCATGCACTGTCGGCTCCGGCGAGCCCCGGGGCGTGACAGACCGCGGCGACGCCGTGGAGCCGCGAGCCGTCTACCGGGTGAGCGGGGTCGGCGGCTCGGCGGTGAGCCGGGCCGCGCCGACGCCGCGCCGGCGGACTCCGTGCCGGTCGAGGATCTTGCGCACCGCGGAGAACGACCGGTCGGTGAGCTCCGCCAGCTCTCTGAGCGAGCGGCCTGACGCGTACTGCTCCACGACGAACCGCTCCACCTGCGCCTGCACGTCCGGGTCCGGGCGTGGAGAGGCCGTGCCCGCGAAGGCGGCCAGCGGCCGGTGCTCCGTGCGGGGCGGATACGGCACGGCGCGACGGTACGGGCCGGCGGTCGAGCCCGTCGTCGCCCGCCAGGGTGACGGCGTTGACCGGAGGCCCGACCGGGACTCGACGCGGCCCGCCGGTCAGCGGTCGGGCGTTGGGACACCAGCCGCAGTGTGAGGAACTGGAGGACCGCGGATCCGCGACTGGAGGTGCCGTTCGTACCGTCCGCGGGCGTGATGTCCCTGCACAAGCTGACGGCGGGCGAGGGATACACCTACCTGACCAGGCAGGTGGCGGCGCTGGACGCCACGGAGCGGGGCCATGGCGGCCTGGGGGACTACTACGCGCAGCGCGGTGAGTCGCCCGGGACGTGGGCCGGGAGCGGCCTGGCCGGGCTGCCCGGGGTGGACGCCGGGCACCCGGTCGGCGAGCGGCAGATGGCGGCGCTGTTCGGGCAGGGGCGTCATCCGGACGCGGAGCGCCTCGAGCGGGAAGCTCTGGCCGCGGGCCGGACACCGGCCGAGGCGCGGGCCGCCGGTGCCCTCGGCCTGCCGTTTCTGCTCTACAGCGCACCGGCGGACGGCTTCCGGGCGCGGTGCGCGCAGCGGTTCGCTGCGGTGAACGCCGCCCGTGGCCTGCCGCGGGAGGCGCCGCTGCCGGCGGAGGAACGGGCCCGGATCCGCAGTCAGACGGCGCGGGGCATGTTCGCCGTCGCGTTCGGCCGCCCGCCGGCCGACGCCCGGGAGCTGTCGGGGTTCATCGCCCGGGCGTCGCGGCCGGCGACCCGGGCGGTGGCCGGCTGGGACCTGACGTTCTCGCCGGTGAAGTCGGTCTCGGCGCTGTGGGCGCTGGCCCCGCGGGAGGTCGCCGAGCAGGTCGAGGCTGCCCACGCCGCGGCGGTCGCCGACACGCTCGCCTGGCTGGAGGAGACCGCCGCCTTCACCCGGCTAGGCGCCGGCGGCGTGCGCCAGGTGGAGACCACCGGCGTGATCGCCGCGGTGTTCACCCACCGCGACTCGCGCGCCGGCGACCCGGACCTGCACACCCACGTGGCTGTGAGCAACAAGGTGCAGACCCGCGACGGGCAGTGGCGGGCGCTGGACGGGCGGGTGCTGCACAAGGCCAACGTCGCGGCCTCGGAGCGGTACAACACCCGGCTGGAGGCGCACCTGGTCACCCGGCTCGGGGTGCGCTTCGCCGAGCGTCCCGGCGGGGACGCCGGCAAGCGGCCGGTGCGCGAGATCGTCGGCGTGGACCCGCGGCTGCTGAGCACGTGGTCCTCGCGGCGGCGGGCGATCGACGTCGCCCGGGCGGCGCTGACCGCGGAGTTCCAGGCCGAGCAAGGCCGGCCCCCGACGGCGGCCGAGGCGATCGCGCTGGCCCAGCAGGCGACCCTGCGGACACGGGAGGCCAAGCACGAGCCCCGCTCGCTGGCCGAGCAGCGGGCGGCCTGGCGGCGCCAGGCGCTGGCCGTCCTCGGGAGCGCGTCCGCCCTGACCGGCATGCTCGGCCGCGTCCTCGGCCGTCCGCCGCACCGCCGGCGCGCGGTCACCGAGTCCTGGGTCGCCGCGGCCGCGGCCCGGGTGCTGGACACGGTGAGCGGGCAGCGGGCGAGCTGGCAGTACTGGCACGTGCGCGCGGAGGCCGAGCGGCTCGTGCGCGGAGCCGGCCTGGCCCCGGGCGACATCGACCGCGCCGTGGCCCGGGTGACCTCAACGGCCCTCTCCCCCGCCCACGCCATCCCGCTGGGCGATCCGGATCCGGTGGTCGAGCCGCCGCAGCTGCGCCGCTCGGACGGGGCCAGCGTGTACAGCGTCGCCGGCGCCCGCCGCTACACCAGCGCGGCGGTGCTGGACGCCGAGGCCCTCCTGCTCGCCGCGGCCGGCCGCGGCGACGGCCGCCGCGCGGATCCGGCCGTCGTCGAGCTGGCGCTGCTGGAGGCCACCGCCAACGGCCGGGAGCTCAACCCCGGTCAGGTGCAGCTGGTGCGGGACCTGGCCCGCAGCCGCGCGCGGGTGCAGCTGGCCCTTGCCCCGGCCGGCACGGGCAAGACCACCACGCTGGCCGCCCTGGCCCGGGCCTGGACCGCCGACGGGGGCAGCGTGCTGGGCCTGGCCCCCTCGGCGGTGGCCACCGCCGGACTGCGCGAGGCGATCGGCGCACCGTGCGACACCCTCGCCAAGCTGGTCTGCTCCCTGGACACCGGGGACCCGCCCGACTGGGTGGCCGGGATCGGGCCGGACACGCTGGTCGTCGTCGACGAGGCGGGCATGGCCGGCACGCTCGACCTCGCCCGCACGGTGGCCTACGTGCTGGGGCGGGGCGGGTCGGTGCGGCTGGTCGGGGACTCCCAGCAGCTGGCCTCCGTCGCCGCCGGCGGCGTGCTGGCCGAGATCGCCGCCACGCACGGCGCGGTGACACTGACCTCGCTGGTGCGCTTCACCGACCCGGCCGAGGCCGCGGCCACCGTCGCCCTGCGCGACGGCGATCCCACCGCCCTGGGCTTCTACCTCGACTCCGGTCGGGTGCACGTCGGCGACGGAGCCACCTGCGCCGAGCAGGCCTACACCGCCTGGGCTTCCGACCGCGCCCGCGGTGCCGACGCGCTGCTGCTGGCCGCCACCCGCGAGGTGGTGCAGCAGCTCAACGAGCGCGCCCGCGCCGACCGGCTCGCCGCGCTCGGGCAGCCGGTGGGTGCGGAGGTCGCGCTGGCCGACGGCACCCGGGCCGGCGCCGGGGACCCGGTGATCACCCGCGCCAACGACCGCCGGCTGCCGCTCGGCGCGGCCGACTGGGTGAAAAACGGCGACCGCTGGACCGTCACCGCCGTCGGTGACGACGGCGCCCTCGCCGTCGTCCACACCGCCACCGGCCGGCGGCTCACCCTGCCGGCGGCCTACGTGCGCACGTCCGTGCAGCTGGGCTATGCCGCCACCGTGCACGGCGCCCAGGGCGTCACCGCCGACACCTGCCACACCGTGCTCACCGGCACCGAGTCCCGGCAGCTGCTCTACGTGGCGCTCACCCGCGGCCGCGCGGCCAACCACCTGTATCTGGCCACCGTCGGGGACGGGGACCCGCACAGCATCGTGACGCCCGCCGCGGTGTTCCCGCCGACCGCCACCGACCTGCTGATCGCCATCCTCGGCCGCGACGGCGCGCAGACCTCGGCCACGGGCGCGCGCCGGGCACTGGCCGATCCGGCCGTCCAGCTGCACGCCGCCGCCATCCGGTACATCGATGCGCTGCGGTTCGCCGCCGAGCAGCACCTGGGCGCCGCGGCTGCAGAAGAACTGGAGAACGCCGCCGAGCAGGTCCATCCGGGGCTGACCGCCGCGGCGGCGTGGCAGACGCTGCGGGGGCACCTGGCGCTGCTCGCCTGCGCCGGCGCCGACCCGATCGCCGCCCTGACCACCGCCGCCGCGGTCCGGGAGCTCGGCAGCGCACACGACCCCGCCGCCGTGCTCGACTGGCGGCTGCCCGGGTCCGGTGCGGCGGGTCCGCTGCCGTGGCTGCCCAGCGTGCCGACGGCACTGGCCGACGACCCCCACTGGGGGCCCTACCTCACCGCCCGGGCCGGTCACCTCACCGCCTGCGCGGGGCGGGTCGCCGACACCGCCGCCACGATGACGCCGGCGACCGCACCCGGCTGGGCCCGACCGCTGCTCGACCCGGCCCGGGCGTCGCTGCGCGCCGACCTCGCCGTCTGGCGCGCCGCACTCGCCGTCCCCGACAGCGACCGGCGCCCCACCGGACCACCCCAGCCCGCGGCCACCGCCCGCCGGCAACAACGGCGGCTCGAGGAGGCCCTGGCCGCGACCACCCCGGCGCGAGGAGGCGCGCTGTGGGCGGCGCTGGCCGACGGCATCGATCCCCGGCTGCGCCGCGATCCGCACTGGCCGGCGCTCGCCGACCGGCTGGCCGCCGCCGACCGCGCCGGCCTCGACGCCGCCGGCCTGCTCGCCGCGGTCGCGGCGCAGCGGCCGCTGCCCGACGAGCTGCCCGCCGCCGCGCTGTGGTGGCGGCTGGCGCCCCACCTCGCCCCGGCCACCGTCGCCACCGGCCCCGACGGCGCCGGGCTGCGCCCCGACTGGTGCAGTGCGCTGCTGGAGCTGTTGCCCGACGACCACGGGCAGCGGGTGCTGGCCGGCCCCGCGTGGCCGGCCCTGGTCGCCGCGGTCAGCACCGGGATCCGCGGCGGCTGGTCCCCCGCCGACCTGCTCGCCGCCGCGACCGCCGGCCTGCCCACCGGGACAGACGGCGACCCGACCGGAACGGGGGTGGCCGAGGCGCTCGTCTTCCGCGTCGCCGCCCTCACCGACCCCGCACCCGTCGAGACTGCCGAGCCGCTGCCGGCTGACCTGCAACCGTCTGACGACGCCGACCAGCTCCTCCCCCTTGAGGACCAGGCCGCTGCCGTCACCGTTGATCGGGCGGACCCGCCCCCCGATGACCCCGACGTGCCCTTCCATCGCGGCCACGACGTTCCCCCACCACCGGTCGCGCCGCGGTACGTGACGCCGGACCCCTTCGCCCCGACCGGGCAGCCGGGCGTCGACGACGCCGACTACCTGCTCGAGCAGCACTTCTGGGCCACCGCAGCCGTCCGCCGCGACCGGCTGGTCGAGCTCAACGCCGAGGCCGCCGCCTTCTTCACCGACTCCTACCCCGGCTCCTGGGCGCCCGGGTACCTGCGGGAACGGCTGGGCACCGATCTCACGCCTGATACACCCTTCACCCCCGGGTACGCGCCGGGCGGCTGGACCGCGCTGGTCGACCACCTGCGCGGCCGGGGTGCCACCGACGACGAGCTGCTCGCCGCCGGCCTGGCCCAGCGCGCCCGGACCGGGACCCTGATCGACCGGTTCCGCGACCGGCTCACCTTCCCCACCCGCGACGTCGACGGTGTCGTCCGCGGCTTCGTCGCACGCCGCAACCCCGCCGCCGCCGAGGACGGACGCGCCGGCCCCAAGTACCTCAACACCCCCGGCACCGACCTCTACCGCAAGGGCGAGCACCTGCTCGGGCTGCACGAGAGCCGAGCGGCGCTGGCCGCCGGCGCCGCCCCGGCGCTCGTCGAGGGACCGCTGGACGCCATCGCCCTCACCCTGGCCGGCGACGGGCGGACCGTCGGTGTCGCTCTGCTCGGCACTGCCCTCACCGACCGGCAGGCCGACCTGCTCCGTCCTCACATCCGGGGCGACGGCCCCGGTGTCCTCGTGGCCACCGACGCCGATGACGCCGGCCGGCGGGCCGCCGAGCGGATGTACTGGCAGCTCACCGCCCGCGGCGACGATCCGCGCCGGCTGGGGCTACCCGACGGCCGCGACCCCGCCGACCTGCTCCGCGAGGGCGGCACCCCCGCCGTGCAAGAGGCGATCGACCGGGCCGGGAGCCTGGCCGCCCACCTCCTCGACGCTCGCCTCCACGAGGCGCGCGCCGGTGGTGCCTCCGGTCCCGCGGTCCTGGGCGAGGTGGCGGCGGTCGTCGCGGCCACTCCACCGCTGCGCTGGCTCGAGCACATCGACCGGGTCACCACCCGCCTGCAGCTGCGACCCGGCCTCCTGCACGCCGCGGTGCTCGACGCCAGCGGGGGGTCGGCACGCGACGCCGGCACCCAACCGGGCCACCACGTCGCTGCCACTCCGCGCGACGAGCCCGCCGCCCTCCAGACGCCTCCGATGCGACCGGCCACGGACCGACGGGTCTCGGCCCCGTTGGCACGGGGAGGTCCTGCGCCGAGCCGGTGACGTGGCCGCCATGCCTGGCGATCGACGTCCGCGGCCACGTCCCGACGTCTCGGATCTCATCGGTCGGTTCGATCACCGCCGTGCGCAGCAGCGCAACGCCGTGCCGATCCGTCGCGCGCAGCTGACACCGATCGGGAGGACCGGGCGGAGCTGGCGCTCGTCGACGACGGCAGATCGATCCCGTGAGCCACCGTGGGCCGCGTCGTCCTCGGGACCGGTCCTCACCTACCCCATTCCAGCGCTATCATCGCCGGGTGTCGATGAGTGTTTCCGGAGACGCTGTATCCGACGGGCCGCACCTGGAGACGTCCGGCCTGTCCCCGGCCGCCTCGCTGTTCCACAGCCTGTCGGATCCCACCCGCCTGGCGATCCTGCGCCACCTGTCACTCGGGGAGCACCGCGTCGTCGAGTTGACCAAGCACCTGGGGCTGGCGCAGTCGACGGTGTCCAAGCACCTCGCCTGCCTGCGCGACTGCGGTCTCGTCGACTCCCGCCCCCAGGGGCGCGCGTCGATGTTCTCGCTGACCACCCGCGACGAGCTGCTCGACCTGCTGGCCGCCGCCGAGCGACTGCTGGCCCTCACCGGCGATGCCGTCGACCTGTGCCCCACCTACGGAGCGACGAGCCGCGAGGAGACGCAGGTCCGATGAGCGAGCACACCACCAAGACCCTCAGCCCCGCCGACACCGAGCGCCTGACCAGGCGAGGGCTGCGCCTGGCGCAGTTCACCGTCGTCTACAACGTCGCCGAGGGCGCCATCGCCATCACCGCGGGCATCCTCGCGGGCCTGGTGTCACTCGTCGGCTTCGGCGTCGACTCCGGCATCGAGTCCGCGGCGTCGGTGCTGGTGGGCCTGCGTCTGGCCGCCCGACTGCGCAACGGCGAGGCCGACGAGGCCAAGGAGCGCCGAGCCCTCAAGGCCGTGGCCGTCACCTTCTTCGTGCTCGCCGCCTACGTGGTCATCGAGGGCGTCCGCAGCCTCCTCAGTGACGAGGCCCCGGACAACTCCCCCGTCGGGATCGTCCTGCTCGTCGCCTCGATCATCGTCATGCCGCTGCTGGTCCGCGCGAAGCGCCGGGTCGGCGAGGCCCTCGGCGGCGACCGGCTCATCCTGGCCGACGCCGCCGAGACGAGGATCTGCGTGCTGCTCAGCATCTCCACCCTTCTCGGCCTCGCCCTCTACGCCCTGGTCGGCTGGACCTGGCTCGACCCCGTCGCCGGCTTCGTCATCGCCGCCTTCGCCATCCACGAGGGACGGGAAGCCTGGGAGGGCGAACTGGTCGAGGACGACGACGATGACGACTGAGACGCCCTCGGCAGCAGTGAGCGACGCGCCCGGACCCCGCCGTCCCCGCACTGCTCGCCTGGCCGTCGCCGCCACGGCGTTCGTTCTCGCAGCCGCTGACCTGGCGTTCAAGGCAGCCGCCGAGCACAACCTCACCGGTGGCCGCAGCATCGACCTGGGCCTGCTCGACCTTCGCCTCGGCTACAACTCCGGCGCGGCCTTCAGCCTGGGGGCGGGCCTGCCCAGCTGGGTGGTCCTCGCCGTGACGGGCCTCATCACCGCCGGCGTCGCCGTCTTCGCCTGGCGATCAGCCTCGACCGCCTCATGGCCTGTGCTCATGGGGCTGTCCGCGGTCCTCGCCGGCGCCGTGGGCAACCTCTCCGACCGCGCCGGCGACGGCGTGGTGACCGACTACCTGCACACCGGGTGGTGGCCGACGTTCAACCTCGCCGATGTCTGCATCACCCTGGGCGCGGTCACCGTGGCCCTGGCGGTGCTGCGCGAGGACATGCCCCGACGCCAGGGGCGCTAGGAGCGGACAGGGCACCGCTGCGGTGCGCCCGGCACCGCCCGTCGTCGCACCCGGTCCCACCAGCGCCCTCCGCCTGCCGATCGATGCCCGCCGCACCCACCGCGGCGGCCTGGCGCGAGCTCCACGCCGGCCTGCCCGACCATGTCGAGGACCCCTCGCTGCTGCCGGTGACCGAGCACGGCCGATCTCCTGGCTCGCATCGACGACGCGCTCACCGACGAGCCGGTGAGCCGGGCCGCCGTCGAGGACTTCCTCGCTCATCCGGCGACCATCGGCCTCGACGTCCTGCACCGCCTTCGTGGTCGCGGACCGTCCGCGGAGCCCGGGCTGGTCGTTGCGGGCCCGCTCGGGCCACCCGGTGAGGGCAGCCCCGGTCGTGCCGTTGACCGATCGCGCCGCGGCGCAGCGCTCTCGTCGTCGAGGGCGAGGACCGGCGTGAAAGCGTCGGTCTATACCTCCCGGCACCCGCGTCAACGGGCGTCCGCGACGCGTGTCACCTGACGAATCAGCGGTCGCAGATTGTCACGACCTGATAACGAAGCTACGGTGGCTGGGTCCGGTCGGTCGTCACGCCCCTTCAGGGGAGTCCGAGCGGACGCCGCCGAGTCGCCTCCACGGCGAACCGGGGACCCACTGCAGTACTGGGGTGAATCGCGCTCCGGGGCCTGACGTCCCGGGCCTGTAGGGCTGCTTCCCGCCCGAACCCGTCAGCTAACTCGGTAGGCGGCCACCGGAAGAACGGAGAGCCGCCGCATGGCGCGCCCTTGCCCTGCCGCACCACCACGTCGTCTCCGGCTTTCCCGCTGGAGCGGGCTGCGCCCGCGCATCTGACCGCTCGGGGCCCGCCCTCGCCGAGCGCCCACGCAGGCTCCACCAGCTCGAGCAACTCACGCTCGACCGGCGTCCCGCTGGTTCCCGTGGTGCACCTGCGTCGAGCCCGGCGTCCGCGGTCGGCCGCAGCCCTCGCCACCTGGACATCTCCGCAGTCGCGCGCTCGTGCGCCGCTGCGCCCGAACACCTCGGAGCACCACCACTCATGGACGTCCGCACCACCACCTCCGGCCGCGCCGCGGGGCGCCGCGGCCGGGCCGCCCGGTCGGCCATCGCCCGCCGCCGTCCCGGCCTTCTCCTCGGTGTCGCCGCCGCCGGCGCCGTCCTCGTCAACGTCCTCACCGGCACCGGGCCGGCCGCTCAGGCCGGGGCCGCGTCCTCGGAGTCGGCCAGCGTCGCCGAGGCCCTCGGCCTCTCCGGCCAGTCCAGCCCGGCCGGCGCCGCACCCGATCTGCAGCCGCTGCAGGACCTGACCGCCAGCCGCAGCAGCCGGGAGGCCGAGGAGACCGCCGCCCAGCAGGCGCAGGCCGCCGCGGACCAGGCTGCGGTCGAGCGGCAGCGGGTCGAGGCCGAGGCCGCCGCCCAGGCCGAGGCCGCCGCCCAGGCCGCGGCCCAGGCCGAAGCCGCGGCCCAGGCCGAGGCAGCCGCCCAGGCCGAGGCAGCCGCCCACGCCGAGGCAGCCGCCCAGGCCGAGGCAGCGGACGCCGCCGCGGAGTCGGCCGAGGCGCAGTCGGAGGCCTCCGACGAGGAGTCCGGGGAGGAGGCCGGCGCCGGCGAGGTGGCCGCCAGCACGGCGGTGACCGCGGTCGCGCGGATCACCAACAGCGCGGGATCACCGAAGCCGCAGTCGCAGGCGGCCGCGGACGCAGTCGTGTCCAACGTGCCCGGCGCGGACGACATCACCATCGGCGGAACCCGGGCCAGCGCGACCGACCCCGGGGGCCACCCCTCGGGGCTGGCCCTGGACTACATGGTGCTCTCCGACACCGCCCTGGGAAATGCGATCGTCCAGTACCACATCGCCAACTGGGACGCGCTCGGCGTCGACTACCTGATCTACCAGCAGCGCATCCTGCAGTCGCCGGGTGGCTCCTGGTCGACCATGGCCGACCGTGGCAGCGCGACGCAGAACCACATGGACCACGTCCACGTGAACTACCTGTAGTCCAGGCCGGGGACCGCAGGCCGTCCGCCACGTCCGGCCGGTGATCCTCGCCAGGAGGCGACCCTCGCGGGTGGCGCGGACAGGCGCCGGCCCCGCCGTGGCGATGTCGACGTGCTCCCTGTCGACGTGTTTCCTCAGCGTTCCGCCGGGCTCCCGTCCCGCACCCGCTGCGGTGCGCGCCGCACGCCGAGGGCTCGATCCTCAGGTCACGGGCTGACCGATCCAGTCCTCAGACGCCGCGCGCGGGGCCACCGCGGATCCCGTCCGACGGAGCACCCGGGGACGGCCTGGTGGCCGAGACAGTCCCGGCCTCGGCCTGCGCACGGTCGAGCAGACGCTGCGGTGAGCCGGGGATCCGCCCGCTGCGGACGCTCCTGCCGGATGAGGGCCGCGACAGCACGCTCGCCGCGTCCTCCGCGGGCGTCCGTGCGGAGGCGAGCCCGGTCGTCAGGGCCGCGGCCCGGGCGACGACCCGCCGGAGGTGGTCGAGGTCGGCGCCGGAAGCCTGCACCGTGCGTCCGCCGATCACCGCCTGCACCCGGTCGCCGGGCATGTCCTCCATGGGCGGCAGATCCCGCGCGTCGGCGTACAGCCGCCCGGTCCGGGACCAGCGGTCGACGGCGGCCACGAGCCGGTCGGCCAGGGCCGGCAGCTGGCCGACCACGCGCATCAGCGTGCCGGCTGCGCTCGAGAGGTCCCGGCCGTCGTCCGGGTGGGCGATGCCGGCCGGATCGCCGACGTGGAGGCGCAGGGCATCGGCGAGCGCCCGTGCGTGCGCCACGACTCCCCGGGGGTCGATCGGCTCTCCCACCCGCCCGTCGTGGAAGACCATGCTGGCGCGGCCGGCCAGTTGCCAGGCGAGCCCGGTGACCACCAGGGGTCCGGCGTCCTCCCCGGCCGTGCCGGCGACCATGGCGGCGGAGCGACTGGTGATCTCGGTGGCGGCGACGGCGGCGCGGAAGTCGCGCAGGGTCAGGTCGTCGGCCCGCCGGGCCCGGTCGAGCGCCGCGGCGAGGGCCGCGGCGGCGTCCAGCGCGGTCACCTCTCGCCCACCGGGCGGTGCGCCGGGCAGCGGGACGAGGCGGTCGAGCACCGCGCAGCCGTCCGCGGTCGGTGGGGATGCCTGCGCGTCGCGCTCGACGTCGGCGGCCGACTGGCGGACGAAGACCAGCTCCGGGGCCGCCTCCGGCGGCAGCAGCCGTCGGCCGAGCCGCGCGCAGTGCTCGGCCACCTCGGCCAGCTCGACGGTGACCGCCCACCGGTGCGCGCGACCCATGGTGCCCCGGTGGCGACCGACGAGGTCGGCGGCGGCGCCGGCGAGGTCGGTGAGCGGGCCGCCGGTGCGCGGCCACAGGCCGCCCGCGGTGGCGCACGCGCCGGCGAGTCCGGCGGCGGTCTGCTGCCGGGCGCTGGCCGCCGGGCTCAGTCCGTCCTCGGTCAGCCCGGTCAGCGCCCGGCCGAGGTGGGCCAGCGCGCCGGTGACGTCCTCGATGGCCGCCGTCGGTGCGGGCGCGTGGGTGCGCGTGGTGAGCTCGTCGAGCAGGTGCTGCAGCGAGGTGGCCACCGCTCAGCCCAGGCGCCGCAGGGCCTGGCGGGCGGCGCGGGCGGCGTCGAGGACCGGCGGGGCGGCGAAGGCGTCCTCGTCGAGGTCGGCGAGGGCGGCCATGGCCACGCGCACGGTGATGCGGGGGTCGCCGTCGATCAGCTCCGTCGGGGTGGGCTGGGCGCCGGCCCGCTCGAGCAGCTCGGCGGCGTACAGGCAGTGCAGGGCGATCTCGGCGGGCACCTGCACCCGGTCGGCGCCGACGGCGTCGAGCAGTGCGGCGGCGTAGCTGAGCGGATCGGCGGTGAGGTCGGCGGTCATCGGGTGGCTCCTGGGTCGTGGGGCGGGGCTGGGGTGGACGGTTCGCTGCCGGCCCGTCGTGCGGTGCGATCGGCGGAGGTCTGTGGGCAAGCGGGTCCGCTGTGAGCGGTTGGTTGTGCGGGATTACGGCTGGCGCCCGGACCTTCGGCGTCGAGACGTCGGGGAAGGGCGGCCGGGCAGTCCTCGAGCAGCCGCCAGTGCAGCTCCCGCGCCGGGTGCCGCGCGGGCAGCGGCGTGGCCGCGGCCAGGGCGGGGAGCCGGCGGGCGGGGTCGTAGCCGGCGGCGGCGGCGCGGTCGAGCGCGGCGGCCAGCGGTGGCCAGTCCGGACCGTCGACCAGGCGCGGGTCGATCCGCCCGGCGAGGACCTCCCAGTCCCGGCCACCCGGGTCGCGGTCGCCGTCGTCGGGCTCGCTCTCCAGGCCGCCGGCGACCTGCAGGATGCGGGCGGCGATCGCACGCCGCTCCTCCTCGGAGGGCGCGTCGCACCAGGCGCCCAGCAGGCGGGGGGTGTGCCGGGTCATCCAGGTCCGGCTGACCCGGACGCCGCCGGTGAGCGTCACCCAGTCGCCGCGGCCGGGCCGGAGCCGGTCCCCGCCGCTCACGGGGTCGCTCCCCGCAGGGGTCGGGCCGAGGGGCCGGCCGCGGCGGCGGATCGCCCGTGGCCGGTGTCGCCGTCGAACAGGTCGCGGCGCGCCTGGGCCGACTCGGCGCTGTCGTGCGCGGCGGCCCAGGAGCGGGCCGGCCAGTCGAGGTGCCGTCCGGGTGGGCAGCCGATGCCGAGCCGGTCGGCCATCCGGGTGGTGAAGCCGGGCAGGGCGTAGCGGTGCCACTCCTCCAGCGCGTGCGGGGTGGGGGCGTCGCCGGCGACGACCCGCAGGCAGGCCAGCACGGCGAGCTCGGCAACCAGGTGCGGATGGGCGGGCCAGCAGGACGGGATGGCGGAGGCGGTCTGCCAGGCGTGGGTGCCGTTGAGCCACCCGGCGACGTCGTCGAGCCACGGCCACAGCTGCGCGCGGACGCGCGGTGCGCAGCCGGCCGGATCCCAGGGCCGGTCCAGCAGCTGCAGGCCGGCCGGCTCGAGGCCGGCGTCCTCGGCCTGGCGGAGGTGGTCGAAGGCGGTGCGCACCGCTCGCGGCGGCGCCGGGAAGGGGAGGAGCAGCGGCGCGGTCACCGCCGCTCCTCCCCCGGCACGAGGCCCCCCGACGAGACGACCGCGGGTGCGCGGTCGGTGCGGTGCGGTGGATGAGGCGCGGCTGCGCGTGCGGCGGCGACCCGGGAGCGGGCGGCCGCCTGGGCCGTCAGCAGCGCGGCCCCGCCGCGGCCGGTGAGGCAACGGTCGAGTGCGGCGATCAGCGGCGGGGCGTGCTCGGCGACGACCAGCGCACGCCCGGGCGGGAGCCGGCGGATCTCCTCCGGCCGCAGCACCGGCACGTCCTCGCCGTGCGTGGAGCGGCTCCATCCGGCGCGGCCGGAGCTGTAGCTGGTGCGCCGCACCCGGGTGGTGCCGGTCAGGTCGGACAGCTCCCGGTTGAAGCCGCCGTCCTTGCCGCCGCCGAAGGCGACGACGACGTTGGTCAGCCCGAACAGCGCGCGGGCCTCGTCCTCGCCGTAGACGATGACCAGCTGCCGCCAGGTCTGCGCGGCGTAGAGGAAGCCGATCCCGAGGGCCCGGTCGTTGGCCATCCGGGTGCGCAGGGTGGGCAGCGGCGCGGTGGAGGGCAGCTCGTCCAGGCAGGCCAGCAGCGGCGGGCACAGCCGCCCGGTCGGCGCGGCGTCGGCGAGCGTCAGGGCAGTGTCGAGGACGTGCTCGGCCAGCGCGGTCATCAGCGGCGCGGCGGAGGCGTAGGGGTCGTCGCGGCCGAGCAGGTAGACGGTGCCGCCGGCGGCGAGCAGGGCGGCGAGGTCGGTGGCCGGCCGCCCGGGTCCGGGTGTGCAGCGGCGGCGGATGTCGGCCTGGAAGAACAGCGCCAGGGCCTGCTGCACGGTGGTGGCGGTGTTGCCGGCGGTGCGGTCGTCGCCGTGCAGGGCGCCGTGCAGCAGCCCGTCCCATAGCGGGGCGGCGTGCGGGTGGCCGCGCAGGATGTCGGCCGGCTGCGGACTGGCCTGCGGATGGGCGGCCCAGGCGAGGACGTCCTCGACGGTGCGGCCGGTGAGCGCGGCGGCGTGAAGATAGGCCTGCAGCACCTTGGCCGCCTCGAAGGCGTAGAAGCGGGCGGCGTTGTCCGAACCGCCGCCGCCGACGGCTCCGGTCACCGTGCCGGTGGCGAAGGCCTTGGCGCGGCGCTCGGCGACCATCGGGTCGGCGCAGCCGGCGACCGGGTCCCACACCAGCTCCGGCAGCCCGGGGACGGCACCGAACGGGTCGAGCACGGCCACCGGCCGGCCGCCGGCGGCGCGGGCGTCGACGGTGAGCAGCAGGTCCTCGGCCTTGGTCAGCGTGACCAGGGCCGCGCCGGGGGCGTCGAGCAGCGCGGGGGCGAGCAGGTCGAGGGTCTTGCCGGAGCCCTGCGGGCCGTAGACGCCGGTGGTCCGGTCGAAGGGCACCCAAAGCTCCCCCGCCGCCGGAACGGCGCCGCGGCCCAGCCGCCAGCCGACCGCGGACGGGTCGGGCGCCCGCCGTCGCCCGGTCCGGGCGCGGGCGGCCGGGAGCAGGTCGGGCCGGATCACCGCCGCGACCCGCCGCAGCCGAGGGCGGCCGAGCACCTGCGCGGCCTCACCGCGGGTGGCCAGGCCCGTGCCGGCGCCGAGCACGCGCCGCCCCTCCCGGACCGCTGCCCCGGTGCCGGCCAGGAATCCCGCGACTGCGACGGCCACGGCCGTGTGGACGGCGCCGGGCGCGGGCGCCGCCGCGGCCTGGGCGGCAGTCAGGCCGGCGGTGGCGTCGCCGGTGAGCAGGCCGCCGACCGCGGCGGCCAGGGCTCTCGGCCCCGCGGGCCACACCCAGCCGCCGCCGGCCACCGCGGCGGCTGCCCCGCGCGCGGCCGGCAGGAGCAGCGCGGCGGCGGCCAGCCAGGTCAGCGCGGCGGCGGTCGGGATCTCCCAACCGGCCGGGCCGACGTCGGCGCGCGACCGCAGCGCGACAGGTGCGGATCGGGATCCGGTGATGCGCACGATCTCCTCCTCGAGGTCCTGGCGGTGGATGGGGTGCCGGGTCAGCCGGCGGTCGTGGTCGCGGACAGGTCGACGCCGCGCGCGGCCAGCCAGGGCACCGGATCGACCGGGTCGCCGTCGATGCGGACCTCGAGGTGCAGGTGCACGCCGGTGCTGTTGCCGGTGGAGCCCTGGTAGCCGAGCAGCGTCCCGGCGCGGACCGGCTGCCCGGCGCGGACGGTGTAGGCCGACAGGTGGGCGTAGCGGGAAGTCACGCCGGCGCCGTGGTCGACCTCGACGAGGTTGCCGTAGCCGGCCAGGCCGAGGCCGCCGTCGCGGTCGCAGTAGGCGCTGGTGCACTCGGCACGGATCACGGTGCCGTCGGCGGCGGCGTAGACCGGGGTGCCGCGGGGCCCGGCGAGGTCGACGCCGGCGTGCAACGCGCCCCAGCGGGTTCCGAAGCCGGAGGTGACCGTCCCCGCGGTGGGCCGGATCCACGACCCGGCGGCCACCGCCAGGCCTGGGCAGATCCCGTCCGCCGCCCCGGCCGGGCCGGCGGCTGTGGCCTGCGCGGCCGACCACAGCACGGCGGTCAGCTGGCGGGCGAACGGCTCCCAGCGGGCGTAGGCGCCGCCCGCGGCCGAGACCTGCACGGCCTGCGCGGCCTCGGTCAGCGGAATCGTCTGCCAGTTCGGCACCGCGACCAGCCGGGAGTAGAAGGCCTCGGCGGCGTGGACGGGATCCATCAGCTGGGCGACGGTGCCCCAGCCGGCCAGCCAGCGCTGCTGGAGGAGGTTGACGCTGTCGTGGTCGGAGCCGATCCCGTCGTGCGGATGCGTGAGGCTGGTCGCGGTCACTGCCGCCTGCTCGGCGGTGAGCGCGGGGCTGCTGCCGTCGTTGGCCAGCATCCGCAGCCGCGACTCCTGCCAGGCGGTGGCCAGCGCCACGGTCACCGCGTACGCCGGCAGGCCGCGGGCGGCGGCGACGTTGGCGATGGTCTGCGCGTGACCCATCTGGACCGCGTCCAGCGCGACACCGGCCACCGTGGTGCCGGTGCCACCGGCCGAGCACGCCGACGACGCCGCCGGGGAGCCCGCCTCGGGCGCGGTCAGGATCGCCAGCGGAACGAGCAGCAGGGTGAGCGCGGCGAGCACCGGGACCGCCACCGGAGCTGCGGCCCTCCACAGCCAGGTCCGCGCCGCGTCGGTCATGCCGGGCCGCCGGTGAGGGCCTCGTTGGTGTAGGTCAGCCGCAGCTCGGGCCCGGTGAGGACGGTCTGGACCTGGAACGCCCGGTCCCCGACCAGCCACAGCGCCCGGCCCTTGCCGGCGACCGCCCAGCCGGTGACCACCCGCTGCGCGGTCGGGGTCAACCCGAGTGAGGCGCCGAGCTCGTCGCCGACGGCCTGGTCCTGGCCGTGCAGCACCTTCACGTCGCACAGGTGCAGCAGGTCGCGGGCGATGGCGACCGCCTGCGAGGCGGCGTCGCCGGCGGTGAGCATGTCCGAGGGCTTGTGCGCCAGCAGGATCTGCACGTCGGCGTCGCGGCGGGACAGCCGCAGGTTGGCGTCCAGGCTCTTCATCGCCTCGGGCCCCAGGCGCATCTGCCGCCAGGTCTCGTCGCGGATGACGATCCGCAGGTCGCCGGGGTCGGCGATCTCCCGCATCGCCTGTCCCCAGGAGTTCAGGCAGGTCAGCGCGATGCCGACGGCGGAGTCGCCGAGCGGCTCCAGGCGGGACAGCGACAGCGACTGGATCGGGGCGCGCCAGTCGACGGCGACGGTGGTGTGGTCGTCGAACAGCCCGGCCAGCGAGCCCTTGACCAGCGCGCCGAGCGCGTCGCGCAGCAGGCGGGTGGCGTCGAGGAAGTGCCGCCGGTCGGCGTACCGGCAGCCGGCGACGAGCTCGTCGGGAGGCTCGTCCAGGGCCCGCCACAGCCGCGGGATCGTCGGCTCGGCCAGCCGGGTGGCGGCGGTGCGGTAGCCGGTGAGCAGCCGCAGCGCCTCCCCGACGGCGGTCTCCTCCACCGGGCCGAACGGCACCGACTGCGAGCCGACCAGGCCGCGGATGAGCACCAGCCAGCGGGCGAACACCAGCGCCTCGCGGCGGCGGGCCTCGGCGGCGCCAAGGTGTTCCCAGTCGTGCCCGAGCGGGCCGAAGGCCAGCGGGTTGACCCGGGTGGGCAGGCCGGGGCCGATGGCGAACGGCTCCACGCCCAGCGCCCGGCACAGCGGCTCGTACTCGTCCTTGGTGTCGCCCAGGACCAGGATGCGGTAGCCGTAGCCGAGCATCCGCAGCGCGAACGCCTTGACCGTGGCGGACTTGCCGCGGCCGGGCTTGCCGAAGACGACGACGTTGGGATTGGTGACCGGAATCGTCTCGTCGGTGACCCAGCCGACCGGATCGCAGTAGAACGCCCCGCCCGAGAGCAGGTCGATGCCCATCTGCGCGCCGGTCGGCGGCAGCCCGGAGGTGGCGATCAGCGGCCACACGACCGGCGTCTGCTCCGAGGTCATCCGCCATACCGACAGCGGCGCCGGCGTGGCGGCCCGGCCCCGGCCGCGGCCCCGCGGGCCGCGCCGGGGCACGAGTTCGGCGAACGGCCCGCGGTCGCGCGCCGCCCGCGGCGGAGCGGGGACGGCGGGCAGCCGGTGGCCGAAGTCGTCGAGCAGCACCGCAACGTCCCGGCCCGCCCGGGCGGCGCGGCGGATCACCGCCGCCCCCGGCGGTCCGGCAGCCCGATACCCAGCGGGATGGCCGCGGCGGCGAACCCGGAGTCCTGCGCCAGGTCCAGCCGCAGCGGCACATACCCGGCGGCGCGGATGGACGCGTCCAGCCGCCGGCCGTGCTCGGCCACCGGCCAGGTCGCCGGGACGGTGACGCAGGCGGCCAGCGCCGGGCGCACCAGCGCCCGCCCGGCGGCGAGCTTCTCGTCGGCGACGCCGATCCGCTCGGTGTCCCGCCGCTGCCGGGCGCGGGTCCGGAAGCCCATCCGGGCGCGCAGCTCGTTGCCGGTGGTCGCGCTCATCGCCTCCCGCCCGACCAGCCGGGTGGCCCGCTGCAGCGGCAGCGGCGCGAGGAACACCGTCAGGCAGCGCCGCTCCCCCGCGGTCGTGGGCACCAGCACCGGCGCCAGCGCGCCGAGCACCGCCCCGGAGTCGGGCAGCAGCACCGTGTCGGTGACCGACGCCCACGCGTCGTGCCGGTAGTGCCGCACCTCCGCCCGCGCGCCCGTCGGGCCTGCCGCGGCCATCGGCACCCCGGTGGCCACCGGCTCGCCGTCGGCGGCGGCCAGGTCGGCGGCGACCAGCTGGGCTCGGTCAGCCGGCGCGAAGCCGGTGCGCACCGCGGCGGCCAGCGCGGCGGAGTCCAGCCAGGTCACCGCCGTGCAGCCGACCGGCCCGCGCAGCGCGGCCTCCACCTCGGCCATCACCCCGTGCAGCACCCGGGCGCGGCCGTCCACCCCGCCGCCGGCCTCCCGCGCCGCCCGGCCGATCCGGCCCTCCCCCACCACGACGGTCACGAACGCCTCGGTCCGCACCGCGGCCGGGGTCAGCGCCGCACCCAGCAGCCCGTTCACCCGGGCCGCCAGCGCCGGCGCATCCGGCCGGGCGTGGGCGCGTTCCCAGGCGGCGCGCTCGGCGCCGTCGTCGGGCACCGTGCGGACCTGCAGGGCCAGGGTGTCCACCAGCTCGGTGCGGGCGGCCAGCTCGACCAGCTCGGCGAGGCCGGCGCCCATCCGGTCCCGCTGGTCCGGCTCGGCCAGCCCGATGCCGGGATGGTCGATGCGGGCCACCGCCGCCCAGGTGCGCGCCGCCCGGTCCTGCACGAGCACCGGCCGGTCCACGCCGTGTCCGTACGGCGGCCCGTCGTGGGTGCGGACGGCGGCGAGCACCCCGGGCAGGTCGGCGGTCGCCAGGTCGTCGGCGGTGCCGGCGGCGGCGCGGGAGCCGAACACCGTCCAGCCCAGCGCTTGCCCGACCGCGTGCAGGACCAGGTCGGCGAGCCAGCGGCCGGCCGCCCGGCCGCGGACGGGGACCAGCAGCACGGCTGCCAGCAGCGCCCACACCGGCAGCCATCCCAGCAGCAGCCCCCACGCCCGCGCGTTGAGGGCCAGCAGCGCCGGGATCCCGGCTCCGGTGACCAGCGCCAGCTGGACACCGGTCATGCCGAGGAACCAGCCGGATACATCGCGCGCGTAGTCGCCGTAGCGGACGGCGCTCACCGCGCACCGTCCTCGTCGGAGCCGTCGAACCCGTCGACGCCGTCGACCCGGTCGGGTGCGGTGTGATCGAGGGACTGGGTGGGCCAGGTGGCGGGCGACGTCCCGGCCGGGCTCCCCGACCCCGCCGGCGGCGGCCCGCCATCGTCGGAGCCGGCGCCGCGGCGGAGTGTTCCGGCGGTGCCCGTCCCGCCCGGGGAGCCGGTGCCGCGCATCCGCATCCGCATCCGTCCGCTCGGCGGCTGCCCGTGCCACGGCGCGGAGTGGCCCACGCCGGCAGCCGACAGCACGTCGGCCGCCGACGCCGCGACCCCGGCCGCCACCCGTCCCGCCTGGGCGCTGCCGGCGGTCAGCGCGCGCAGGGCACCGGCGAACCGGCCGCCGGTGACCGCGTCGGCGGTCGACTCCCCCTGCGCCCGGTCCCCGGCGATTTGGGCCGCCGCCCCCGAGGCGGCCGCCCCGCCGGCGGAGCCGGCGACAGCGGCTCCCGCGGCCCCGCCGGCGACCTTCTGCAGCGCGCCCAGCAGCCCGCCGGAGGCGGCCAGCGACGAGCGCAGCGCCGCGCCGCTGGACGTGCCGGGGTCGACGAAGGCCAGCAGCCGGAACAGCGCCAGCGGGCAGACCGCGCCGAGCAGGATCAGCAGGCAGCCGACCACCGCCGTGCCGGCCGCGGACCCGGTGCTCGTTCCCTCGGCGCCGGTCACCACGCCTTCGGTGATGGTGACCCCGACCCCGAGGACAAGGACGGCGACCGGGGAGACCAGCAGCGCGGCCAGGAACCAGCGCAGGCTCCGCCAGAACCAGGCGCTCGAGGTCGCCGCCAGCAGGCCGCCGGCCGAGATCGCCGACGTCGCCGCCAGGACGATCAGGGCCGCCTCGCGGACCAGCATCAGCAGCAGGTAGCCCACGCTCGCGGGCACGAGCAGGAAGACCGAGCTAATCCCCAGGACGGTGGCGACCGTGCCGTCGACCAGGTCGCGGCCCACGCTGATCGACGGGTCGAAGGCGGCCAGGGTGTCGATGTCCAGCAGGCTCTGCAGCAGGCCGGTGGTGAGCCCCGAGACGCCGGTGACCAGCAGCGCCGCCACCCCGACGTAGCCGGACCAGACCAGGCCGAACTGCGCCAGCCCGATCAGCAGCCGGCCGAGGGTCCGCCCGTCCCGGCGCAGCGCGGCCACACCCAGTTGCACCAGACCCATCACCGCGGCGACGCTGGCGCCGATCCCGAAGGTCACCGGATAGATCCCGGCCAGCGGGCCGTCCGCGGACAGGTCCGGCGTGGCTAGGGCATCGACCACCGAGAAGGCCAGGCCCAGCAGCCACAGCCCGGCCTCCCACAGCGCCAGCATCGCGGCGGTCCACACGTCGGTGACCGCGGCGCCGGCGAGCTCACCGACCGCGCACAGCGGATCGGTCGGCAGGCACGGCAGGGCGCCGTCCTCGGCCACCGGATCTGCCGGAAAGGCCCACGCCGGGTCGGCCGCCGCCGGAGCGACCGACACGAGCCAGGCCGCCGCCGACAGCACCAGGACGACCGACGCCCGCGCGCTTCCCGGTGAGCCGCCCCGCCGCTGATTTCGGTCACCCATGGCGGAGCTCCCGGTAGCCGGCGGCGATCGCCGCGTCGGTGCCCGGCCAGATCGACGGCGCCGGCGCCGGTTCCGCTCCGGGGCCGATCACCCACCGCTCGCCGGTCCACACCATCCGCTGGCAGTCGGCGACCGCGATGCGCGCGGTCTGCTCGACGGTGACGGTGAACTCGGAGTTCACGCAGACCACCGCGAAGTCCGGCCCCACCGTTCCCTTGATCAGGCCCATCACCGGGCGGACCACGACGGCCAGCTGCGGCGATCCGGACCCGGACACGCCGGCCGCCGTCAGCAGGCGGGCCATGCCGTGCACCCCGCTCCACGTCCGCGCGGTGGGACCGCCCGGCGCCGCCCACTCGGTGATGACCCCCTGGACGCCGTTCATCGAGCCACTGCCCATCGCCGTCACGTCGATGGCCGCCAGCTGCGCCAGCGCGCCCTCCGGGGTGCGGGGGAAGCCGGTGAGCACGCCGGCCGCGCCGACGCCGGTGGCGCGGGGCAGCTCGAGGGCGTCGGCGGCCTGCGTCGACACGGGGCGGGGCAACGCATCGTCGGGGTCGGCGCTCGGCATCGGCGCGGCCGCCAGCGCGTCCTGCCGGGACACCGTCGCTGATGAGGGCGGAGCCTTTCGTCCGGCCGCCGGCGGGGCGGACTCGTCGTCGGTCAGGACGGCGACGACCGCGAGGACGACCCCGGCCAGCACCGCCAGGGCGACCAGCGCGCTAAGCGCGGCGACCACCAGCAGCCGGGCCGGGCTCCACTCCGGAGCGCCGCCCGCGTCCCGTTCCGGTCGGCGGCGCATCAGGTGCACCCGCTGCCGGTGATCGAGTCGAGGATCACCAGGATGACCGTGTAGGTGATGGCCACCAGCACCACCACCGCGACCCCCATAGCCCCGTACCGGGAGGCGTGCGGGTGGGAGAAGATCCGCCCGGCGAGGATCGCGCCCAGCGACACCACCGCGCTGATGACGATGAGCGCCAGCACCCCCCATTTCACCCAGGCCGTCACGTCGTCGGCGAAGGCCTGCATGCCGGGTGGCGCCTGGGGGCAGACGGTCGCGGGCTCCTCCCCCGGCTCCTCGACGAGCGCCCACCACGCCACCCCGACGGTCTCGGGGATACCGAGCACCGCGGCCGAGACGACCCGGACGAGGGCGGGCGCGGTGCCCACGACGCGTGTGACCGCTGCCCTCACGGCTGCTCCCCGCGGGGGGCGGCGGCCCGCCGGCGATGCCGGGGAGCCGCGGGCAGGCCGGGCGCGAGCAGCGCCGCGAGCGCCCGCCCCGCGGACGCCACCGGCCTCGGCAGCCGGTCCCCGGTGAGGCCGGTGACCTCCAGCCGCCGGTCTAGCGGAACCCGCACGACCCGGCCACGGGACCGCAGGTCGGTCAGGAGCGGCCCGCAGCCGGCCTCGATCACCCGCGGCCACGCCGGCCCCACCGCGGCCACCACGGCCTCGCCGCCGAGTGCGGACAAGGCGTGCTCGGCCTGCCGCACGGCCGGCACCGTCACCCGGGTCACGACCACGTACGCGCTGCGCTTTCCAGGCGTCCCGTCGGCGCCTTCGAGCATCGCGAGAGCAAGGGGCCAACCGAGGTCGACCACCGACACCCGATCGGCGTCGTCTCCGGCGGGGAACAGCGGAAGCCCGTCCCCGCCTGGACGTCGGGCCAGGCGGAAGACGTCGAGATGCCCGCGCTGGCCCCGCCGCCACCCGGCACCGTCCGCGCCCAGCTCGATGCTCGACGCCACCGCCAGCCCGGACTGCGCAGGCGGCGCGTAGTCGACCAGCTGCACCGGCCGGTCGAGGGCCAGGCCCTCGGCGATCGCCAGCGCGACCGTCGACGCGCCCGCACCGGCATGCCCCGCCAGGACCAGCACCACGGGACCGCTGATGGCGACGTCGGCCCAGGGCGGGCGGACGTCACCCGAGCGAGACGTTCGGAGCTCAGCGGAGGCGCCCAGCGCATCGCCGCTGACGGCGGGAGTGCTGCCTTGGCCGTCGAACGCGCCGGCCCGGATTGCGAGGACGGCCGCCTTCATCGCCTCGACCGTCAGGGGCCGTGGCTCCCGTACGCGGGTAAATGGGGCGGCCGTCACCGACGCCGGAGACGACGGGAAACGGTCCGAGGGGCCCGGGGTGGTGTCGCGGCGGGACGACGCTTCGTGGAACTGCATGCCGCTGACCGTGTCGACGCGGCTCCGGTAATCCTCCAGTTATCCGGGGCTGGCCGATCCGCAGGCACCCTGGGCCTCCCCGGCGGCTCGGGCGCGGTCCCTGCCCGGCACGGAACAGCGCTCGCAGGCACCGGTCGATGCCGCTGGAGACCCACCGGAGGATTCGCCCTCCGGCTTCCGGTTCGTGGCCAGCCGGCCTGCCGCCCGAGCCAGCCCAGGCCACCAGAGAATCAGAAGAAGCAGGGACCGAGTCACCACCCCTGATCTACCGGCCGTTGGGCAGCGTCCGCCCGATCATCACGATGGGCCCGATGCTCCCGTCGCGGGTCCCCGGTTTCGGCAGGGTCGCCGCCCCCAGGTCGACCAACGCTCCGGGGCCACGTGGGGCCAGGTGCTGCGCGGGCAGCACTGACCCGGACGTCCGGCGATTAGGCCGTCCCGGCGTACAGCCGGGACCATTGTGTCAGCCGAGGCTCAAGAACCCCTTTGTGACAAGGTGCATGCGCGTCTGAGGCCCCCTGGCGCGGTCGGTCGAGGCAACATTCAAGGCCGTATCGAACCGGAGGCGCGCTGTCGTGAACTTTTTGGCTTCAATTCTTCCGGGTGTTCGACAATTGCGGACCCCCGCCACCGTAGGGGCGCTGTGGGTCGCCGCCATCTCCGTAGTTGCCGTGCCGCGGTGGGATAAACTGCGGGTGAACGCGGGGCTGGCTCAAGCACAGGCAATCATGAACGCCGTTCCGCAGACCATAGAGATAGCCGCACTGGTCCTGATCATTTACGTTATCGGCTGCATTGCCACACCCCTGCAACTGGCACTCGGGCGTCGCCTTATAGCCTCCGTGTTTGCCGTTATTGAATGGATGATTCAGCAGGACCTTCCGGGCAGGCCTCGCCGAGTTCGAATCGCCCATCGACTGCACGATCACTTCGCGGACGATCCGCGTTGTGTGACGTTGCCACTCGAGGGCGCGTTGACCACCAGCTTCGCGCAGGCGGGTGCACCTGCTCTCGCGTGCCAAGTGGTTCCCTTCGCGCACGTGATTGAGAGCCTGGAGTCAGCCGCGGTACAGCTCGGTGAAAAATTGCCTCTTCAAGCCGAAGAGTACGATCGGCTTAGAGCTGAGTCTGAGTTTCGCGGCGCTATTGCTCTCCCGTTGAGCGTCCTTATTGGCTTGGTGTCTGTGCCCATTTCATGGTTGTTGCTACCAGTGGCGGTGGCCGTGTCTGCAGGGCTCACCTTCCAAGCTCACCAACTACGCCAACGGTCGAGAGGACTATTAGCCGTTTGCCTACATCTGGGCTACGTGCGCTCGCCACTCGTGGACGGACTCATCAGTGCCGTGAAGCGCATGAAACTGCCCGAGGACGCCTCATCAGGTACTTGGTCAGCCGCTATTTCCATGGCCGCGACATACTTGGGCGACTGGGAGCTGTCGACTCAGATTCAGCTGGAGTTCTATCCAGGACTGGCCGCAGAGGAGCCTAAGAACGTCCAGGACTTCCTCGACTTTCTAATGCTTCATGAACCTGATGGCGTATGGTTCGCCGTTCAAGAGCTGCGGAAATACGGCAGAGAGGTAAGCGAGGCGTACCCAGCAGAGCCCGATCCCCTGGCATAATCGGCGGTAACTGAGGCTGACATCCCTCGTCTGTGACCAGGTGCCGGCCAGCACCAGCGCGAGAGGCGCACCCGAGGGTCCGTGACCCAAGAAATTCCCCAGCCGAACCGGGGCAAGACTTTTGGGGCGCGACACTCGTGACCCTGACTACCGGAACGGCCGGAGCCCTTCTGACCCCCGAGCAGGTCGAGAGCCTGCTCATCCCGCCCGTCCTCGCCGCCTCGGTGGCGCTCAACCCGTTGTGCTCTGGGGTGCTGCGGCCGACCGCCCCCTCCGTCCGGCTGCCCGCCGTGACCGCCGACCCCACCGCCGCGTGGGTCGCCGAGGGTGCGGAAATCCCGATCTCCGACCTGATCACCGGTGAGGTAGATGTCGTCACCCGCAAGGTCGCCGGCCTCTCCGTCGTCACCTCCGAGCTGGCCGAGGACTCCTCCCCGGAGGCCACCGCCGAGGTCGGGGGTGCCTGGGCCGCGACATCGCCCGCAAGGTCGACGGCGCCGCCTTCGGTGACGAACCGCCCAGGGTGGGAGCAGCCCGACGGGCCGGCCAGCCTCACCGTCGGTGCGGGTGACGTGAGGCCACCGGCTCGGGCACGCCGCTGCTTCAGTCGGACCCAGCTCAGCCGACCCACCGGATGATCTTCGGGGTTCCGCTGCTGATCTCCCCGGAGGCTCCAGTGGGCACGGTGTGGGGGCTGCCGGCCGAGCGGGTGGTCACCGCCGTGAGGCGCGATGCCGACGTGCAGGCCGACCAGTCCGTGCTCTTCACCAGCGACCGGGTCCGCGCGACCTGTCGCGTCGGCTTCGGCTTCCCGCACCCGGCCGCCCTAGTCCGCATCCGGCTCGCCGCGACCTAACAGACGCCGGTCTGCACGCCGTATACCGCGCCGCCCGTCGACGCTACCGGGGCGCACCGCACCGGCACCGCGACTACCAGCCAGCGCGCACACGAAAGCGCCCGGCGGAATCGGACGGACTTCGTGTCCGCCGGGCGCTTTCCCGTCAGGAGGGTTCCTGAGCACCCAACTCTGACTCGGATGGGAACATCTCGGCGAGTCTCCGCTTCAACCAGCGGTATTGAGGATTCTCAGCAATGTGTTCAAACACGACCTCAGGCGCCTGCGCATCGCGCAGGAGACACAAGACGAAGAGCAGATAGGCCGACCGCGCCAGGAAGAGATGATCGGTTGATGCGTTCGCCAGACGAGCCTTGTGGTGCGCGATGTCGTTTCTCGCGCCCTTGACCGCCTTCACCCACCGCTCAACATCCTGGACCAGTTCGCGGAAGATGTCGCCTGCGTGACCGACCGAGCGAGTCAACCTGTCGGCGAAGACGTCATTTCCGGCATGCTTGCGACGGTCGTACGCCTCTAAGGAAGCGGCGCAATTCATTAGTCGATCCGACACGTACATGGTCTTGGAGTATTGAGTGGCCATCACGCGGCCAAGCTCGGAACGATTCGCCGCCGCAACAGTGAGCCATCGCTCCACGCCAGGCATGCCTCCGAGTTCAGGCAGCGTGAAGTACATGTGGTACTGGTCCAGCGCGTCCGGCGCCCGATTATTCACGACCTGCCACTGTGCGAACATCTCAATAGTCGTCTCGTACGACTTGTCGCCAATCTCAATCACAGCATCCGGGTGTCGAAAGTCGACACTGGAGTAGGCAGGGATGCACCCCGTACCGATCGCCACGAGATCCTGAAGATCACTGGCTTGATCCAGCAAGCTGTCGAGCGGCAGTAGCGCCTCCGCAGTGATCGAGAAGTGAAAGTTCTGCCAGAGGGAGCGTTCCGTTACCCGATTGCCGCTGATTCCGGAAGTGTGCCCAAGAGTTACAGTTGCATCCTCCTGCCCCTGACAGCTTCGCGGCTCAATTGCCCCGACCTCGATTGTAAAGCCAACGAGTTGTTCCGCCTCACCTTCCACCTTCTTGTAGGAGTATGACTCCTCAAGGGCAGACTCGTTGACCCAGAACGGCATCCAGTCCATCTCCACGTCGATGCGACGGAACGCCAACTGCTCATCGGTCTCGAATAGAACCCCTCTGAAGACCTGACCCACGTGGAGACGCTGAGTCTCGTAACCTCCGCCAATGTGGCGCTTGGACTCCCGACAGTCTTCGAGCGTGTACGGCTTGCCACCGGCTCTTCCGATTACGCGGGGATATGCACCCCGCCGGTCCATCCCCAACTCGGTGAAGTGAGTGGTCGTGACCCCGTTCTCCGTGGTGCTCTCACTTCCCGCGAAGAAGCTGTCCAACGCCCCCATAAGCGAAAGCTCGGCCTTGCCATCAGCGGTCACGACGAGTCGCCCGGGTGTCGTCTTGTCGGGCGCCCCCGGCAGCCACCATCGCCCCTCGGCGTCGAACGCCTCCACCAAACACGCCCCCCAAGCCCGACTCCGTGCTAGCCCTCGTCGAGGGAGGACCAAACCCTCGCGTGCCCAGCACCACGGGGTGCCGAAACCCGGTGGTCCGCGACCTGCGCGGCCCGATACCTGCGGCCCCCATATGGTCAGCAGATGCCGCGAACCATGTTCGTCTGGATCTGCCGCGAGGAGTCCACGGTGGCGGCCCTGCAAGGGCTGGTGGGTGCCATAGAGAGGGAGGGCGGCCTGGATCTCGCCACCGTCAAGATCCTCCCGGTCAGCGAGGACCGCCCGGTTGCCGTGCCACCAGGACTGCGCTCCTACGACGATCGGCCGCTTGGCCCGGGAGTCGTGACCATGGACAACTGTCCCGCCGGTGGAATCTTGTTCCTCGCAGACGAGGAAGACAGCTCGCCGTAGCAAGAGAACGGCCTGGCGTTTGCGACCTGCAAGGTACTCCTTTGCGGAGCGACAGATGATCCCTAAGTAGGACCTCATCTCCGCTGGCCTGGAGCATCTTTCGCTTGATCAAACCGGACGAGTGCCGCTTCGCGATGCAAGCGCGAGGGTCAGTCTCCCCACTCCGTGTCGACCTTGATCAGCGACCACCCGACCCAGACGTGGACGACGGTCTTTTGGGCCGTAGGACCTGAGTCGGCGGTTGATGTCGGCAGGCTTCGGGCGATGCGACAGCATCGATGCGTGGTCTCCGATGAGGCGTGGGCGTGGATGGAGCCGCTGCTGCCGTCCTCGACCGGTCGACGCGGTGGGCGGTGGCGCGATCACCGCCAGGTGATCGAGGCGATCGCCTGGAAGTACCGCACCGACTCGCCCTGGCGGGAACTGCCCGAGTCCTTCGGGCCCTGGCAGACCGCCTACGAGCGGCTGACCCGGTGGAGCACCGACGGAACCTGGGCCACGTTGCTGGCCTGCGCCCAGGCCGACGCCGACGCCGCCGGCGAGCTGGACTGGCTGGTCGCGGCGGACTCCACCCTGGTGCGGGTGCATCAGCACGGCGCAGGTGCCCGGCGGATCGGCGGCAACGTCGCCACCGCCGGCGGGCAGGCCGACGACGACCAGGAGGGCGGCCGGTACCCCGACCGAGCCGCCGATCGGGGCCAATTCGCCCGCCGAAGCCGTCGCTGCCGAGCCGGCCGACCACGCCATCGGGCGTTCCCGCGGCGGGCTGACCACCAAGGTGCACGCGCTCACCGACGGCCGCGGACGGACCCTGGTGGTGCTGCTGACCGCCGGGAACGTCAACGACACCACCATGTTCGCCCCATTGCTGGCCGCGCTGCGGGTCGCCCGGGCTGGTCCCGGCCGCCCGCGGACCTGCCCGGATTACGTGGTCGCCGACAAGGGCTACAGCTCCCGCGCCAACCGGGCGCTGCTGCGGCGCCGGGGCATCGCCCACACCATCCCCGAACCGCGCGACCAGCAGGCCAACCGGCGCCGCAAGGGCTCCGCCGGCGGCCGTCCGGTCGGCTTCGACCCCGACCGCTACATGCGCCGCAACGTCGTCGAACGGGGCTTCTGCCGGGTCAAACAGTGGCGTGGACTGGCCACCCGCTACGACAAGCACGCCCGCAACTACGTCGGTGCGCTCAACCTCGCTGCGCTACTGACGTGGCTTCCATGATCCGGCAGACACTCCCTAGCTAGGGCGCCATCTCACGCGCGCGCTGGCGCGCCTGTGCTCCGGATGTTGGACAAGGAGGCACTGACTATTGCGACCATCATGGCGATCTCCTTGCGGCCGCCGGCCTCGAGCAGCCGGCGCTTGCCGGCCTCGCGGACGTCGGCGGCCTGGGCGCACAGCACCTCGGCCAGTGGGAACCGCGGTCCATGGCCACGAGCAGGCCGTCGACGAAGCGGGTCAGGGCGTCCACCGACGTCCGGTCGGCCACCGCTACGGCACCTGCGCGGGCCGGGTCGTAGACCTTCACGGCGACCCGACAGCTCTGCCCGGACTTCAAGGTTTTAAGTCGTCACACACAGTCTGCACTGCGGAGAGGCTGCCCTCCAGCGCCGTGAATGCCGCGCCGATCTCCACAGGATGCGTGGCAGAGGCCACAGCTAGCGCATCCTCGCGCGCTTGATTAACGGCGCGGATCAATCGGTCGTCGCCGGGGGCGTAGCCGGAGAGCTGGCCTAGAATTCGGCTCGCTACCTCCTGCTGACCGCTCCGACCGCCCATGCGGCTGCTGAGATCAAGGGCGGCTACGCCATCACAGGCCTTGAGGTCTGCTTCGCTCGCCCCGCAGCCAGCCAGGAGAACGACGAGGGCCGCCAGTGGCACGGAGACCACATGGGCAAAGCGCGTCATGCCCTGCTCATCGGCCGTGGCCTCGTCGCGCTTGAGCCGGATGTCAGCATGCCTGGCCGCCACCCGCGCCGACTTGTGTATTTGAGTTGTTTCGGAAGCACGAAGACCTCCTTGCAGGTGATCATCCGCTCCCGCGCCGGGATCGCCGCGCACAGGCAGTGAAGCAGCCTCCGCAGACCTGCCTGGGGACAGGAGGAAAAGCCTTCTAATTGGCACCAAGCTCGCGCCGAGCAACATCTGAGAATTCGTTGATCGCACGCGCGATGTTGTTGAAGTTGTTCAACCCTCTCGGAGGTACTTCGAGATCAGGGGGAAGCGCTGGCTCCACGCAATAGCTTTGGACATTGTCGGGGTGGGCCCCGCAGTAGGGCCGAACGATGTAGTCGAAGCCTTCATACAATGCAAGGATGATTGGCGCGGCAAGATCGCGGGCATCCTCCCCCGCGATTAGCTGGATCTCGAATAATGTCCTGCGTGCGCCAGCAATGGCCGACCATAAGCTCTCAATCTCGGCATCAGTCAGCACCGGCGGCGGTGGTGAGGAAGTGGCTCCTTCCAAGGGAATGTACGGAGATAGTCGACCGTAAATGTCCACCGCATCACTCATGTATGTGCTGTAGAGCGATTGCCGTTGTTCCCTCAAGAAGGCGAGTTGCGATTGCGAGGCTTGACTTTCTATTTGCTTAGTAGCAACAAGGTAGGACGAGGCCGCCCCAACTATGCCCGCCAGGAAGACGACGCACGCTGAGAGGAGGGCGGCCCGCCAGGAGACGATTCGGTCCCTTTCCTTCTCGCGGTCCGGCCCCCCCGCTCTAGTCGAGGCTGGCTGCCCCATGCCAAGAGGCTAACGCGCCCGAGCCGGACAGCGAGCCGTTCGCGACCTTGCTCCCTTCTCCTCGCCCGCTCAACGAGACACATGTCGATGCGCCTAAGTCTGCAGGGTCGTCTGGCCGGCATGTGTCCTCACGAGGCGCGATCGAGGTACTGACGGCGAGCTCGGTTGATGGTCTCGGCGGTGCTGAGCGGTAGGTCCATCTCGTCGTCGCCGTCGTGCACATCGATGACACGCGCGACGTAAGTCTCGGCTTCGGCGCGGTTGCCACGGCGGTAGGCGACCGACATGGCGTCCAGCAGGACCCTCTCGTCATCCGGCGCAACCAGGAGCGCGGCGGCGCTGGCGATTCGGGCGGCGTCCAGGTCGTCGTCGGCGAGTGCTGCGGCGACGACCTGGTGAGCGACATCGCAGATCGCCGCGGTGAGGGTGAGATCCAGTCCGCCGAGCCACTCGTAGCCCGTGGGGCGTTGAGCGAAGGGCGGTCCGGACACCAGCCCGAGCGCGGCCACCAGGTCAGGCATGCCGTCGTCGCCGCGCACGGCGGCACGGGCACGCAGCTGGCAGAAGAGGTCGGCGTCGACGAGGACATTGGTCAATGTGTAGGGGCCGCGGTGGCCGGAGCTGAGGTGTTTCTCCCCGGTGGCGGGGTCGGTGCCGAGCCAGGCGCGGGCGCCGGCGGTGATCCGGTGCACGTAGGCACGGGCGCTGGCCGGGTCTGTCTTGCCACCGCGGGCCGGCTGCAGGGCGGTGGCGGCCTCGTCGACGGTCGCGCCGTGCGGGCGGGTGGCGAGGTAGGCGATCGTCTCCTCGTAGCGGCGGCGCAGCCCGGACCTGGCGACGGCCTGCTCGTTGCCGTGCGCGCGCAGCGTGACCGGGCCGAGCAAGGTCAGGCGCGGCCGGGTGCAGTCGGGATCCCACCAATCGGCGAGGTCGCGGTCGAGTTGCTCCAGGTCGTTCTCGATCCTCTGCCGCCAGCCGGTCGCCCGAGGAAGGTCGAGCGATGCCACGTCGTCGTCCGCTGTGGGCCCAGCGGATGCTCCGCCCCTGGCCGGCTGCGCTGGCGCGGAGTCGTCCTGCGCAGATGCAGAGCGGTGTCGGGTTGACCCGTGCAGGGGAACGGGCGCGGGGGCCTCGTCGCTGCCACGCAGGAGCACCTCGTCGCGCAGGGCGCCGCCGGCGTCCGTGTGTGCCTGCCAGGGTCGCTCGCCCTCGGCGGCGGGAATGGGCTGGTCTGCGGTGTCGCGCTCGAAGGCCAGCAGCGTGGCGATGTCGCGGGCCTGCTGGGCGGTCAACTGCGGCGCCGGTAGCTGCAGGTCGAGTGCTGGAACGAGCAGCGACCCGTCCTCGGTCAGCGTGAGCAGCCAGTCGTCCTTCCCCCGCGTCGGTTCGGTAGCGAGCACGACGACGGTCGGAGTGCGCTCCTTGCGACCGTCGAGCGCGCTCGCTGCTTCGACGAGCTGGTCACTGTCCGGCTGATGCGGAGCGAGGACGACGTGCGGCATCCAGCCGGTTCCGGTCGCCGCGTGCAGCCGCCCCGCCAGCACGTCCTCGCCGTCGCGATCGACGCCTTCTTTCAACTCGGTCTGTAGGTCGGCAGTAGAGGAGGCATCGACCGGCTGCATCCGATCGGGGGCGAGGTCGACGAGTTCCTGACCGAAGCCGACGGTGGTGACGGTGAGCAGGTCCGACCAGCCGTTGACGGCGAGCTCGGCGGCCAGGTGCCGGGCGAAGTCCTCGCACCGGTCCGCCGGACCGGTCACGCGCAGGACGCCGACACGCTCCAGGTCCAGCAGCCAGCGTCGCCCGCCCTCGGTGCCGAGGGTGACCAGCGTCGGATACGGCGCCAGCCGGCCGCGGGCCCCGCCGGCGTCGATGTCCGTTTCCTTGTCCAGCTGCAGGGACCACCAGAGGCCCGTCTCGTCCGCGGTCCACGGCACGGGAGGCGGTCGATCGGCGGCGCCGTGCAGCCGCAGGTCCAGGCGATCGCCGTCGAGCCGGGCGGCGACGACGTCGGGCAGCCGGCCGTCGGGCTCCGCGGAGATCAGCACCGCCAGGCCGCGCAGGGCGCGGTCGAGCGCCGAGTAGTCGGCCCGGCCGGCATCGGCCGCGGCGGTCACGGCCGCCTGTGTGGCGGAGAGCCCGGCCGGAAGGGCCGCGAGCCTGCGGCCGGGACGGCGGCGACGCAGGCGCTGCCGGCGGTGGGTGAGCCAGGCGGCACCACTTCCGGCGGCGAGCAGGGCTCCGCCGCCGCTGAGCACGATCGCCAGCTCGGACGCCGACTGGTCCTCATCAGCATCCGTGCTCTCGGCCTCGGCCGCCGGATCAGGACCTGTGTCACCGGATGGGCTCGCGGTCGCCGGCGGAGCCGGTGACGTGGGCGCGGTGGGCTCGTTCTCGCGCGGCGGGGCCGGCGCCGGTTGCTCGGACTCGATCGGGGGGACCGGCGCGGGGGCCGGTGCATCGGCGGGTGGGAGGTCGAGGACCTGGCCGGGGCGGATCAGATCGGGATCGGTGAACCGGGCGCCGCCGGGCGTCGGCTCGCCGGCGTTGAGGTCGAAGATCGGCTGCCAGCTGTCCAGGCCGTGCCGCTCGGCGATGTCGGCGAGGGTCTCGCCCGGCTGGACGACCACCTCTCCGGCGGCCGGCCCGGCCGCCGCGACGGTGGCGTCGGGAGGAAGGAGGAGGATCCACCCGGGTCGGATGATCCCCGGGTCGGAGAGCGCACCGCCGTCGGCTTGGGGTCGGCCCCGGTTGAGCTCGAGGATCTCCTCGAACCGCGCCCAGTCACCCAGGTGCCGGGCGGCGATGCGGCCCAGGGTGTCCCGCGGCTGCACCGTGTAGACGGGCCCGGCCGCGGCGAGTGCAGCCGGCTGGGCCTCCGGTGCCGGGGTGGGCGCCGGCGGAGGCTCCTCGGTCGGCTGCTCGGCGACGACCGGTGGGCCCGCCAGCGCCGGGCCGGCGAGCAGCGGTGCGCCGCCGACGCCGACGACGGCGGCCACCAGCAGGCCGGCCAGCTGCTGCGGGGCGGCGAGGCCGGGCAGCCGTAGCGGCGGGAGACCCCGGAGCTGGGCGGCCAGCTCGACGGCCACCGACAGGGCGAAGAGCGCCCACGCGGCCCAGCCGACCGCGACGAGCAGCCCGAGAAAGAGCGCGCCGGTGTCCGGTCCGCTCAGGGCGGCGGTGACCTGCGCCCAGGTGGGCGGCCCGTCGGGCAAGTACGCGCCGCCGAGCCGCCACAGACCGACGGGGACGCCGGCGACGCCGATCACCAGGAGCGCGAGGGCGGACGCGCGCCGCAGCGGATCGAGGGGGCGCGGTGACGCGGTCATGGGCCCGCTCCTCCGTTCTGGACGGTGATCAGGTCCGCGGTGCCGGTGCCCTCGACGGTCAGGGTGGCGATGCCGATCAGGCCGAGGAAGGTGGTGGGCTCGGTGAGGGTGGTGGTCACCTGCAGGGTGTCGCCGTCGACGACGCTCACGGCGCCCTGCACGCCGGTGCGGGCGAGGTAGTCCTGCGCCGCGGCGACCGCGGCGGCCGGGTCGACCTGCACCTGCCCGGCCAGCGCCGCGGCGACGTCGAGCGCCTGGCCGCCGGCGCGGGCGGCCTCGTCGGCGACGGCGTTGGCACGCTGGGTGGCGGCCACCTTGGCGCCGCCGTCGACGGCCAGGCCGATGATGAGCAGCAGGCCGGGAACGAGGACGGCGAGGAAGACGCTGATCGCGCCGCGCTCGGCGTCGGCCCGCCGCTGGCGCTGTCGGGTTCTCATCGCTCGCGGTAGGCGTCGACGGGGCTGGTGAAGACCGCCTCGACGGTCACCGATCCGGGCAGGCCCGGCGCCAGCAGGTCGGCCATGCCGACGGCGCAGGCGATGGTGACGGTGACGTCGCCGGGCTGGCCGGGCGGCGCGGAGAACCCGGCGGTGTCGACGTCGACGCTGGTGGTCTGGCAGCGCAGGTCCTGGGCGGCGAGGGTCTGCTCGGCCTGCGCGCCGGCCAGGGTGGCGGCGGTGGCGGGGTCGCGGGCGAGGGAGGCCTCGCGGGCGGCGGCGCGGGCGGCCTCCTGCACGGCGCCCTCGGCGATCTGGGCGCGTCCGGCGACGACGGCGAAGGACAGCAGCAGGAGGAATGCCGGGGCCAGCAGCGCCAGCTCGACCGACACCGCTCCCCGCTCCCCCGTCCCGGCGCTCATGGGGCGGGCCGTTCGACGGGGCCGACGGCGGTCTGGGTGACCGACCAGCCGGACAGGCCGGGCAACAGGCTCAGTGAGGTGCCGGTCACGGTCACCGTGATGGTGGCCGGCGAGCCGCTCACCGTGACGTCCCGTTCGGTGAGCAGGTCGGCGGCGGTCTGGTCGAGGAAGTCCTCGGCGGCCGACTGGGCGCGGGCGGTCGAGGCGGGCTGCACCCGGCCCTCCCGGGCGCCCTCTTGGGCGGCCCCGAGCGCGAGGGAGCGGGCGTAGAACCACAGCGCCCCTTGGATGAGCGTCATCACCAGCAGGAGCACCACGGGAAAGGTGATCGCCACCTCGACCGATGCCGCGCCGCGCTCCTCCGACGGCCCCCCGCGTGCCGCGCCGCCGGTCCGGCCGGCCCGGGCACGGCCGGGCCGCGACGGCGGGGTGGGCCCGCGGGAGCTGGCGGAGGGGAGCACGGGAGCGCTACTGGATGGAGGACGAGCGGGAGGTGACGGCGTTGGCGATCACGGCCACCAGGGCGACGGCGATGCCGATGAGGGCGACGGTGATGATCACCTGCTCGACCGACAGGGAGCCCCGCTCGGGCTGGGCGCGGACCGCGCGGAGCCGGTCGCGCAGTGCCGCCCCGAGGGCGGTGAGGATGCTGATCAGCGGTGTCATCGGGCTGTCCTTCTGGGTCGGGGCGCAGGGTCAGGTGGCCAGGAGCCGGGCCAGGGCGGGATAGAGGAACAGCAGGAGGAACGCGATCGACAGCAGCGCCACCGGAGCGGTGAGCTTCTCGCTGGCGGTGTTGGCCGCCGCCTCCTCCTCGGCCAGCAGCTGCACGCGCAGCGAGGAGGCGCGGGCCCGCAGCGTGGGGGCGATCGACGCCCCCTCCTGCGCGGCGACCACCGCGATGTCGGCGACGTCGGCGAGCTCCCCGACGCCGGTGTCGGCGGCCAGCCGGCGCAGCCCGTCCCAGGGTGGTTCGCCGCTGAGCCGGGCGGTGACGAGCGCGTCGGCGATCCGCCGGAACACCCAGCCCTCGCCCAGGGCGGCGGCCCGTTCCAGGGCGATAGTGGGTCCCTCGCTGGCGTCGCGCCGCAGGCTGACCAGGTCCAGGTAGGAGCACAGGGCGCGGCGCATCTGCCCGCGGGCCTCGGCGGCCTGGTCGCGTACGACGAGGTCGACGACGAGGAACAGCCCCCCGGCCAGCGCCAGGGATCCGGCCACGGGGACCACGACCGGGAGCCGGACGCCGGTCGCGCCCAGCACGGCGGTCAGCAGCGGCACGAAGAGCGCGCCGAACGCGGCCAGGCCGACCTTGCGGGCGGCGTAGCCCTCCGGTGTCCAGCCGATCAGCGCCAGCGCCTGTGCCGGTGCCCGCGGCCCGGCGGCGGGCAGCCGGCCCGCCGCCCATGTTCCCGCCCGGCCGGCCACTCGTCCCCACCGGTCTCCTGCCTGCGGCAGGGGCAGGGTCGGTGCGGCGGCCGACCGCCCGTCGAGGCGGGCCAGCGCGTCGGTGAGCCGGGGCTGTTCGACCACCAGGACCGCCCGGAGCAGCAGGAAGACCCCGAGCCCGACCAGGGCGCCGGAGCCGATCAGCGCCGCCTGGATGCCGCTCACGACGCCGGCACCTCCCCCGGCTCGGTGCGGCGGCTGCGGTCGCGGTCGGCCAGGAAGCGGGCCGACGGCGCGGCGGCGGTGAGCCGGCGCATCCACAGCAGGCAGCCCACGATCAGGGCGGCGATGGCGGCCAGCACCAGCTGTCCGACGACGGTGCCGTAGGGCGCCAGGTAGTCGCCGTTGAGGGCGGCCAGGCCGGACGCGGCGAGGGTGATCAGCAGCAGCCAGCGGGCGTTGGCGCGGGGCTTGGCGCGGTCGGCCTCCACCTTGCGGCGCATGGTGACCTCCTCGGTGAGGCTTCCCGCGAGCTCGGTGAGGACGCGGGCCAGCCCCGGCCCGCGCAGCTCCGCGCCGAGCAGCAGTGCGGCGACTACCAGGTCACCGGCGGCGTCGTCGAGGTCGTCGGCGAAGGCCAGCAGCGCCCGCGGCGTCGGCCAGCGGGCCTGCAGCCGGGCGGCCAGCGTCGCCACCTCGGCGGAGATCGGCTCGGGTGCGGTGCGCGCCGAGCGGATCAGCGTCTGCTCCAGCCCGCCGCCGGCGGCGAGCACGTCGGAGCTGCGGCGCGACCACTCCTGCAGGGCCTCGAGCCGCTCCACCGCGGCGTTGCCGCCGGCGAACTGCGCCAGCAGCCACGGCACGCCGACCACCGCTCCTCCGGCGAGCGCGCCCCCGACTGGCCATCCGGAGATCAGCCACACCCCGGCCGCCACGACGGCGGCGGTGCTCCACAGCACCCGCTGCCGCCGGGCCCGCCGCGGATCGACCGGCCCGGTGGAACGAGGCCGGCGGCGCGGGAGCCGGGCCGGCGCCGCCGGGGCGGTGACCGCGGAGGCGGCCAGCAGCAGGCCGCCGACCACCAGGGCCCCGCACGCCCCGGCCAGCAGTCCCGCGCCGCTCACCGCCGGCTCCCGGCCGCGCCGGCCCAGCGCCCGGCGGCAGATCGCAGCCAGTCGGGATCGAAGCCGACCCGCACGTAGTCGGCCAGGTCCACCGGATCGTGCTCGGCCACCGCCCGCCCGTCCGGGCCCGGGGCGAACACCTCGGTGAGCGCCGGGCGCCCGCCCTCCCCGATGCCGTTGCACTCCACGACCTGGCTGACGAACCGGTGGCGCTGCCCTCCGATCCACCGCTCGTCGACGGTGGACAGATGCACGACCAGGTCGATCGCCGACGCACACGACCGGTAGGCGTGCTCCGGGGTGACGGCGGCGCGGCCGCGCATGCACAGGTTGGCCAGCCGCTCGAAGGCGTGGGCGGCCGAGCGGGCGTGCAGGGTGCAGGCCGAGCCGCCCTCGCCGGCCTCCATCACCTCGATCAGCGGCCAGGCCTCCTCGCCGCGCACCTCCCCCAGCCACACCCGGGACACGTTCATCACCAGCGCCTGCTCCACCAGCTCGGTGAGCGTCACCTCACCGAGGCGGCGGCCGTCCGGGCCGCGCTCACCGGTGCCCTCCCGCGCCTCGAAGGGCACCACCCGGGGATGCCGGTCGGGCAGCTCGTGCAGCAGCAGCTCAAAGTGCTTCTCGATGGTGGCCAGGTTCTCGCTCACCGGGAGCTCGTTGGCCAGCGCGCGCAGCAGCAGGGTCTTGCCGGCACCCTGTCCTCCGGTGACCACGATGTTCTTCCGCGCGCGCACCGCGGCCCGCAGGAACTCCGCCAGCGGCCGGTCGATCGCCTGCAGGCCGACCAGGTCCTCGAGGTCGACGTTGCGGATCCGGTGCCGGCGGATCACCAGCTGCGGCCGGGGCACCGTCTCGATGACCGCCGCCAGCCGCGACCCGTCGGGCAGCCGCATGGTCAGCAGCGGGCTGGCCGTGGTCAGGGTCCGCTCGGCGCGGCCCAGCCGGGCGGCGATGTGCTGCAGCTGCCGCACCAGGTCCTCGTCGGAGTCGGCGATCGGGCCGACCCGGACGTCGCGTCCGTCGGCGTAGCCGATCCAGACGTTGTCGCAGCCGTGCGCCTCGATGTTCTCCACCTGCGGGTCGTCGACATAGGGCTGCAGCCGGCCCAACCCGAACTGGGCGGCGAACGCCGCCTCCGCGATCGCCCGTTCCTCGGCCGCCGACGGCACGTCCTGACCGGTCCGCATCCGCTCCCGGACCAGCTCGTCGACCCCGTCCTGGATGAGCGTGCGGGCCAGCTCCTGCTGCGCTCCGGCGCTCAGCGCGGGGCGGCGCTTGAGCTCCTCGGCCAGCGCCGTCCCGGTGGTCTCATGCAGCCGGCGCACCAGCGCCCAGTCGACCGGTTCGGCTGACGCGTCCGGCCCGCCGGAGGTGATCCCGGCCGATCCGTCGGTGAGCGCATCAGCGGTCATGGCGGCCTCCGGCGGTGGTCGCCGACGCGGACGAGGCCGGCGGCGGGGCCAGCCGCACCTCGTGCGCGGCGGCGAACTCGGCCAGCCCGACCGCCGCCGACCGGGCGGCCCGCAGCAGGGCCGACTGGGCGAACAGCCGCCCGGCCGGTGCGCCGTCGCTGAGAACCGCCGCCGGAACGCCCAGCGCCTCGCCGATCTCCCGCTCGCCGTACGGCTCACCGGGCCCCACGACGAGCGCCGCCAGCGCGCCGGCCCCCGGGCCCAGCCCCGTTCCCTCATCGCGCAGTTCGGCGACCGCCTGGGCGCTCGCGCGCACCGCCCGCAGCGTCGACCCGGTCACCACCACCACGGCATCCGCCCGGCGGAGCACCGCGGCCGGGAAGTGCTCGGCCCGCAGCCGCCCGCAGTCAGCCACCACGTCGACGGCCCCGCCCTTCACCGACGCCAGCGCGGTGGCCAGCCGCTCCCAGCCCACGTGCCGGGCGGTGGCCGGATCGGACAGCCCCGGCAGCAGCCGCGCCCGGCCGGTGCCGTCCAGCCGCAGGAGATGCGCGTCCAGCTGCCCGTCGAGGCCGCCGCGCCGCGCCGCCACTTCCAACTCCGCGAGTCCTCCGGCGGACAGCTGCGCCCGTCCGTACCCGGCCAGCACGTCGCCACCTGCAGGATCCAGTTCGGCCAGCACCACGCCGCGCGGCCAGGACAGCGCCAACGCCAGCCCGCTGGTGGTGACACCGGGGGCGCCCTTGGCCGAGCACAGCGCGATCAGCACGGCGACCGCCCCGTCTACTCGCCGGCCACGACGACGATGGCGACCAGTCCGGCGGCCGCGCGGGCGGCGACGTCCGGCCCGTCGGCGGCGTCGACGAGCACGTCGACCACGCGCAGCCCGTCGGTGCCCGGCGGCCCGGACCGCACCACCGTGGCCTCCACCGTGCCGGCCGTGCCCGCCGGAGCTGCCGCACCGGTCCCACCGCTGCCGGTCACCGGGACCAGCAGCACGTCGTCGCCGGCCCGCAGTGGCGTCGTCGGCAGCTGGACCGCCGACACCCCGACGCCGACCAGCTGCTGGCCCGGGGGCGGCAGCGGCTGCGCGGTCAGCGCCTCGCGGGTGAGCAGCGATCCGGGCGTCAGGGTGGTGGCGGCGACCATGCCGATCACCTGGTCGCGGTCGCCGTACGGGATGGGATCGAGCGCCGGATCGGCGGACACCCGCGCCTCCACCAGATCGGCGGCGGTGATCTGCTGCCCCCAGGGCACCTCACGCGCGACCGCGATCACCGGCGTCGTCCGTCCCAGCGACGTGGCGAGGTAGGCGGCACCGAGCGCTCCGAGCACCACCATGGCCACCGCCAGCGCCAACAGCGCCGGACGGCGGCGCCGGCGCGGTGGCGGCAGCGCGGGCGCCGGGGACGACCCGTTGAGCGCCGCGGCACGCCCCGGCGCGCCGGTCCTCGGAGGCTGCGTGCGGGTCATCGGCGACCGCCGTCCTGATTGAGGACGTGCAGCTCCCCGACGACCAACTCCGCCGACGACGACAGCTCCAGCGTCTCGGTGCCCGACAGCCCGCCACCGGACCAGGTGATTGTCCACGTGCTCGTCGCCGTGACCGGCCACGCGCCACCGGGCACGTGCCGGGTCGACGCCTGCGCGTAGACGTGGCCGCAGTCCGGCGACTCCCCGCCCGCCCCCGGCACGTACGGCGTCCCGGCGCCACACACGACGGTGGTGCCATCCCCCATGTCCCAGGCGATGCGGCTCACCTCACCCACGGCGGTGACCGTGACCCCACCGGCCGACACCGACTGGCGGGCCGGGCCGAGGAACTGCTCACCCCGCTCGGTCCACATCCACACCGGCAGGCCGACCAGCCCACTGGTCGAGCCCGGCGGCGGAGCCATCCGGATCTCCGGCGCGCGCATCACCAGCGATGCGATCGCCTGCTCCGCCAGCACCCGCGGATCCACCGGCGGTGCCGGGGGCGCGGAGCCGTTCGGGACGAAGACGAGGACCGCGGCAAGGCCCGACCCGTCACCGCGCGGGCAGACCTGCACGTACACCACGCCATCGGCCGCGGTCTTCCCCTGCCAGATCACGCTGTCCGGCGCCGGCTGCGGCTCGGCCACGCTGTACGTGCACGGGTTCGGCGCGGCGGCCCCGCCACTCGCCTCCGGTCCTTCCTCGCCAGCGTTCTCGCTCTCTTGCGCAACCCCGTCTGCTGCTTGTCCTGGAGAGGTTGCTTCGACTAGGCAGATGCCGGTCTGCGCATCCTTTCTGGCGCAGTCGACGGGCGGGGCTGCCATGGCGGTACTCAGCGCACTGGGAGCGGCGAGTATGGCGGCCGTCAGCAAGGTGACCCGGGACAGCCTCAGCATGGTCGGTCCGTCAGCGGTTCCAGGACATTGACCAACCAAGGAGAACCCGGCACGGAGTCGTAGCGAGTAACGGTGATGTCCCAGACGTATCGAGGAAGGGTTCCTGGGGGGATGACGTCACCGCTCTCGACCTCGACCACACGCGTGCTCTGGCTGTCGTAACAGCCAGCGATCTTGACCGTGGGCCCTTCCGAAGCGGCCAGGTCGATGGCGGTGACCTCGAGATCGACCGCTGTGTCGCCTTCCTGCCGCAGGCCGAGCGCCGCATAGTCCCGCACCGCTGTGACAGCGAGCAGGGCGGCGGGATCGCCGGCGTACCGCCGGATCTCCGGCTCCCAGTCGCTGGCCGCTGGATCCTGCTTGGCCGCGTCTGTCACGCGCAGCAACTCGTTGACGGTCATCGTCGCGGACCCCGCCGCTTCCTCTTCGGGAGTCGGCGCGTCGCTCGTCTCTGACGGCACCGCGCTCGGCCGCGACGGGGTCGCCTCGCTCGATGAGGAACTCTGCGGAGATTCCGCCTCCGCCGTGCAGCCGATGAGGGCCACAAGGGCAGGCAGGAGCACACCCGTCACCCGCCTCCGCGCCGTCATCGCGGCAGCGTCCTACGTGCACGACAGTCGTTCCTGGGCACGCGCACGGGTCCGACGACGCCCGGACACGGTCGCTGGACGGAAGCTGACACCGCGCCGGCCCGGGCCACGCGCGACTGTGCCGTGTGAGCCATGACACCTCCCCGGGCAGCGGATGCGGGAAATTACCACCGCAATCGCCCGTGGAGGCAACCTCTTCCTCCAGTAACTCTCCTGTTCAGGCGCCGAAGGACGCCACGGCGCGGTGGTCGCGTCGAGAGCGACGGACGGCGGCGTCCACGCGGGGGACGTCCACACCCAGAACGTCCGCGATGGCCGTGGTGAGCCTGGTCGAGGGATCCGCGCCGGGACGGCCGTCCTCCAGTCGCACATACGTCATGACGGACAGGCCGGGAGCGGTCACCTCGTTGGTGGCCAGCCCGGCCGCCAGGCGAAGGGCTGCCAGGGGTGGGTCATCGGGATCGACGTCGAGGAGATGCAGCGGCTCGACACCCAGCGCGGCCGCCAGCCGGGGAACGAAGCGGGGTCGGGGACGCTCCAGTCCCGTCTCCCAGACCCGGATGCGCGACGGGCTCGACAGCTCGAGTCTCGTGGCGAGCTCTTCTCGGCTCAGCGCCATGGCCTCGCGGGCAGCCTGCAGGCGGTCGCCTCGAAGCAGTGGCCGCGCCACGGCAGTCCCCCATCGCCACGGGTCGATGCTCACCCCGTGGTCCCGCACCTTAGGCCGCCGGAGGGCCTTCCCGGCCAGGCGCGACGCACGAACCGGAGAACCCTTGCAGCCACGCTGCCGGCCCATGCGCCGACGCGGCACTGAAGGGATACCGGAGAACGACTGGAGAAGGCCGGCGCCCATCGCGAGACGACCGGACAGCCCGGGCGGGCGATGACACAGGCCGTACCCGACGACGGCTGACTGGAGCGGAGCCGGAACAACGCGGCTCAGGCTCTCGACATGAGACCCGCGACCGATCCAGCGACGTCCTCGGTGACCTCTTCACCTGGGGCCTTCGGCCCGCCACGACCGTCGCGCTCGGCCCAGGCGCACCTACGGGGAACTCCGTCACCCAGCAGGTCGGACACGGCCGGGGCGGAGCCGGGACGCGTCGGCAGAGCCAGAGGAGACGACCCGCTGCTGACGGTCGCGGAGGCCGGTGACTATCTCGGTACCGGGGAGCGGTTCATTCGCCGGCTGATCACTCAACGACGGATCACCTACGTCAAGATCGGCAAGTTCGTCCGGCTCCAGCGTTCGGCGCTCGACGCCTTCATCGAGGCGGGACGGGTCGTCACCGAGGAGCAGCCGCCGTGACCCACCCCATGAGTGATGACTGACCTCGGCGACCAGGACGCCCCTGCTCGGTTCGTTCCCCGCGCTCGTCGCATGCAGCCGCACTCGCTGGTCCGCGCCTGGGACGTCCTCGTGGACCAGGCACGGGGATCATTCACAGGCCGTCTCGACGACTCGAGGACGGCGTCCCGGAAGCGAAGGCTGCCGGAGAACGAGGAGGCCGTCGGGTTCCTCACCGCCCACGGCAGCGACCGCCCACTTCTCCTGGGGAGCGACGAGCGCAACCTCTCGACGAGGAATCCATGCCCGAGACGCCTGTCCCCGCCGCCGACGTGGGTCGGTCTCGACAAGCCGTTGCTGACCGGGAGGCCGGGGACTCCGGCGACCTCGGTCGAGCAGCCGCGCCGACGCAGAGAGTGCGCCATCAGCGGCCGGCACCAAAGATGGGGGTTTTATGGGGCTCGTGAACCGCTGGCGAGGATCATCATCGCGCTGACCAGGAGCTTTGCTCCCCCGATTGGACTCGAACCAATAACCCTGCGATTAACAGTCGCATGCTCTGCCAATTGAGCTACGGGGGACGGGCGGGCGTGGCCCGCGCGCTCGTCGAGGATACCGCACGGCTCCGGGCGCCCTGCGCAGGCTCCTCCGATCGCGGACGGTCGGGTCCGCCCGTAGCGTGATCACCTCGTCGTTCTCGTCTCGCACACGGAGGTCACCGTGGCCAAGTTCTCCTTCCTCCTCGGCTTCGGCGCCGGCTACGTGCTCGGCGCGAGGGCCGGGCGCGAGCGGTACGAGCAGATCGCCGGCCTGTGGTCCGACGCCAAGGACAACCCGCAGCTGCAGGGCCTGGCGGGCATGGCGCAGGCCCGCGCCGACGACGTCGTCAGCTCGGTGAAGTCGAAGATGGGCCGCGACACCGGGCCGGACACCGCGTCGGCCCGCAGCACCGGCACCACCACGACGCCGCCGACGACCAGCACCGACTCGCCCGACCTCACCGCGCTCCCGGTCGACCCGCCGCCGATGGGCTGAGCGGGTCAGTCGGGCTGGTCCGCCGCGACCGCCTCGGCGAGCTTGCGGCGGGCCACCTCGCGGGCCTCGGGATCGCCGCGGTCGGCGTCGTCGTCGAACACGACGGTCCACTCGCGCACTGCCTGACCGGGTACCCGACGGGCCACCAGCACCACCCCGCCGCCACCGGGCAGCGGTGAGCGGCGGCTGGCGACGACGGTCTGGTCGACCCGGCGGCGCACCACGGCGGGCAGGTCGCCGGCGTCGCTGAGCGCGTACCGCTCGGCGGGCTCGCGTGCCTGCACGCCGGGCTCCACCTCGGTCAGGGCGCTGACGGTGAAGCTGCCGCCGCCGTCGTTGGTGGCCGACCACCGCGCCGACCCCACCTCGTGCCAGGGCAGCAGGCCGACGTCGCCGGCCCGGTCGAGCGGCAGGTCACCCGGGACGACGCGCAGCCCGCGGCTGGTGGCCACCAGCCAGCCCTGCCCGCGGACCAGCACGCCCCAGGCCAGCACCCGCTCGTCGGGGTCCGGCGAGGCCTGTACCGCGGCGCGCACCGGCTCGGGCGCGCGGGTGAACCGGCGGCGCAGCGCCGAGGCGACGCTCACGTGAGCCCGCCGATCGCCCGCTGCCGCAGCGAGATCGCCTCCTGCTCCAGCGCCATGAGGCGGGAGAAGGCGCGCATGTACTCGTCGCCCTGCTCGACGGGGTTCATCCGCTGCAGCCTGCCCTTGAGTGCGGTGACCTGCCGGACGGTGGCCATCTCCTGCAGCCGCGCCAGCACCGCCGACACGTAGCCCGCGTCGGCCTCCCCCACCGAGCGCAGCGGCTCGACGGCGAGCGCGGTGAGCTGGGCGCGCGCGGTCTCGCGGTCGCAGTGCGCGGCCACCTCGTCCAGCCACGCCGGCCCGGTGACCTGCGCGGCCGCCGCTCCCCCGGCCTGCGCCACGGCCGCGGCGACGGCGGCGTAGTCGGGGTCGGTGTAGGCCTCCGGCGCGATCGCGTCGAACGACGGCCCGGCGATCTCGGGCACCTGCAGCGCCGCCTTCACCGCCTCCCGCTCGACGGCGAGCGCGGCGTCGTCGGGGGTCCGCTGCGGCGCGCGGGGGCGCCGGGGCGGCGCGGTGTCCCCGCCGGTGATGCGGCGGACCCGCTCGAGCACCTCGCCCTCGTCGGTGTCACCGATCAGCCCGGCCAGCCGGCGGGCGTAGGCCGGGCGCAGGGCGTGGTCCTTGACCTGGGCGAGCAGCGGCGCCGTCTTGTCCAGCGCGGCGACCCGGCCCTCGACGGTGTCGAGGTCGTACTCGGCCAGCGTCGTCCGCAGCACGAACTCGATCAGCGGGGTGCGCCGGGCGACCAGGTCGCGGACGGCGGCGTCGCCGTGGGCCTGGCGCAGCTCGCAGGGGTCGCGCCCGTCGGGCTCGACGGCGACGTAGGTCTGCGCGACGAAGCGCTGGTCCTCCTTGAACGTCTTCATCGCGGCGGCCTGCCCCGCGGCGTCGCCGTCGAAGGTGTAGACGACCTCCCCGCGGAACTCGTCCTGGTCCATGAGCAGCCGCCGCAGCACGCTGATGTGCTCGGGGCCGAACGCGGTGCCGCAGGAGGCCACCGCCGTCGTCACCCCGGCCAGGTGGCAGGCCATGACGTCGGTGTAGCCCTCGACGACGACGGCCTGGTGCTTCTTCGCGATGTCGCGCTTGGCTCGCTCGATGCCGTAGAGGACGGTGCTCTTCTTGTACAGCGGCGTCTCGGGGGTGTTGAGGTACTTCGGGCCGGGGTCGTCGTCCATGAGCTTGCGGGCGCCGAAGCCGATGACGTCGCCGGTGATGTCGCGGATGGGCCACACCAGCCGGCGGTGGAAGCGGTCGATGAGCGTGCCGCGCGAGGACTCCTTGGCCAGCCCCGCCGTCACCAGCTCCTGCTGGCTGTACCCCTTGCCGCGCAGGTGGCGGGTGAGGGCGTCCCAGCCGGCCGGGGCGAACCCGCAGCCGAAGTCGAGCGCGACCTGCCGGTCGAACCCGCGGTCGGCGAGGAACTGCCGCGCCGGCGCGGCCTCGGGGCTGCGCAGCTGCTCCGCGTAGAACTCGAACGCCGCGGTGTTGGCCGCGACCAGCCGCGCCCGCTGCCCGGCCTGCGCGCGGTCGGGCGCGCCGGTGGGCCGGCCGCCGTCGTCCTCGTACTTGAGGTCGATGTTCGCCCGCGCCGCCAGCCGCTCGACGGCCTCGGTGAAGCTCAGGTGGTCGATCTGCTGGACGAAGCTGATGACGTCCCCGCCGGCTCCGCAGCCGAAGCAGTTGCCGGTCAGGATGTCGTCTTCCAGCGTGAAGGCGTGCGTGCCGGGCACCTCGGCGCAGTAGACCTCCTCCACGCGGTCGCTCCACTCGACCGACCGGACGACCCAGCTCCTCTTCAGGCGCCGGGCCTCGGAGTGCTGCCAGGCCGTCCGCAGATGGGCCCTCTCCACGTCCCGCGCGGGGCCCGACCGCAGGTCGGCGCGAGAGTCCGGCACCCAGCGCGCCACCTCGGCAGCCTTGCGGCCGAGCAGCGTGGCCACCGCCCGCCGCGTCGACACGGGACCGCCGGATGACGCGAGCGCCGCGGGCGGCGGGACGGACCGGGCTCCACCGGACGGCGACGCCAGCCGGTCGCCCGGCAGCAGGTCCCGGGTGACGGTCTCGCGCCGGTCCTGACGCCGCGGGCCCGAGCGGACGAACCAGCGGTGCTCGTCGGTCGCGTGGAGGACCTTCGTCCGACCGTCCCGGGTGAGCGTCAGCCTCATCAGCCGCTGCACCCCGTAGGACCGGAAGGGCGCCTCGACCCAGCGTCCAGCGCCGTCGAGCACCCGGACCGTCCGCCCCGCGAGCTCCGCGATCGGCACGACGCCGTCCTCGGTGAGGACCCCCGTCTCGCCCGCCAGGCAGTGGAAGAGGTTGCGCGCGGGGGTGACGTGGAAGGACGGCGACTTCTCGTCGTGGAACGGGCACAGGCCCTTGAGGCTGCCGCCACCCGCGCGCTTGAGCTGCAGGTGCTCGCCGACGACCTCGTCGATCCGGCTGCGCTCGCGCACCAGCGCGATGTCCGCGGCTCGGATACGTCCCCGGCCGGCCATGGGCCCCCTCCGTCGTGCTGCTGCCGGGACGCCGGTGCGCGTCCCGGCACCGATCATCCCCTCCCGGGTCGAGGGCGCGGGAACCGTGTGGACTCAGCTGCTCCCGGCGGTCGCCGCGCCGATCGACACCGCGATCGCTGCGCCGTAGGTGCGCCGCTGCAGCACCAGGACCAGCCACAGCAGGAACACCTGCGCGTCGAGGGTCAGGTCCTCGCCGGCGGTGAGCGTCGGGCGGGGCGACCACCCGCCGGTCGAGCCGCTCTCGGCGACCGTGCGCTCCCCCACCGCGAACCGGTAGGTGCCCTTCCAGTACGAGGCGGGGACGACGTCGACGACGGTGCCCTCGAGGTCGGCCCGCCAGGTGCCCTTCCACACCGACACCTGCTCGGCACGCAGCCGCGCGGCGTCCTCGGGGTCCACCGTCCAGCGGCCGGCCAGCGCGCCGCCCTTCCGCCGCTCGAGGACCCACTCGCGGTCCCCCACGACCGCGACCGAGCCCTCCTTCCAGAAGTCCGTCGACCGGAGCCGGGCGACCAGCTCACCCCCGCGCAGGACGGGCACCTCTCCCTTGCCCGCGCCGGACTCCCCGGCCTTCCCCAGCTCCAGCACCCGTGCCTCCCGTGGACTCAGCCGATGCCCGGCGCGCCCGCGACGCTCTCCCCGGTCACGCGGTAGAGCAGGTAGGCGGCGGTCTCCCTCAGGATGTACCGGAACTGCGTGTTGCGCGTCTGGACGGCGGGACCCTGCCGCGTGGGCGAGCTCTCCGCCGCGATGCCGGCGTCCTCGGCCATCCGCTCGGCGCGCATGGCGTGCCAGGGGTCGGTGACCAGGACCGCGTCGGACCAGCCGCGCTCGGCGAACGCGGCGCCGACCGCGCGCATGCTCTCCAGCGTGTCCACGCCCTCCTGCACGGGGAGCAGCGACTCCGCGGGGATCCCGGCCTCGAGCAGGTAGTCGCGCCCGGCCTCGGCCTCGGTGAACTGGTCCCCGGCCGCCTTGCCGCCCACGGTGACGACGACCGGCGCGACGCCGTCCTCCCACAGCGCCAGGGCGTGCTCGAGCCGGGCCTCGAAGATCGACGACGGCACGCCGTTGTACTGCGCCGAGCCCAGCACGACGATCGCGTCGGACTGGGGCCGGGAGTCCTGCCGCGCGGTCCACCAGATGGCGGCCGCGGTCGAGGCGACGAGCAGCAGCGCGGCGAGCACGAGGGCGCCGAACACCCGCGATACCAGCGCCCCGACCCGCGTCACCGGTCATGGATAACACGGTGCCCGCGACTGCCGTGGCAGCTGTGACGGGCGTGGCGCGCGACGGTCGCGCCCCGCCGTCAGGAGCCCGCGGGGTCCCCGCCGAGCGCCGCGCGGCCGGCCTCGAGCCGGGCCACCGGCACGCGGAAGGGCGAGCACGAGACGTAGTCCAGGCCGACCTCGTGGAAGAAGTGCACCGACTCGGGGTCGCCGCCGTGCTCCCCGCACACGCCGAGCTTGAGCCCCGGCCGCGCCGACCGGCCGCGCTCCACCGCGATCTCCACCAGCCGGCCCACGCCCGGGCGGTCCAGCGACTCGAACGGCGAGACCCCGAAGATCCCCTTGTCCAGGTAGGCGTGGAAGAACGCCGCCTCGACGTCGTCGCGGGAGAAGCCCCAGGTCATCTGGGTGAGGTCGTTGGTGCCGAAGGAGAAGAACTCGGCGGACTGGGCGATCTGGTCGGCGGTGAGCGCGGCCCGCGGCACCTCGATCATCGTGCCGATGAGCGCGTCCACCTCGACCCCCTTCGCGGCCGAGACGTCGGCCAGCACCCGCTCGCTCTCCTCGCGGATCGCCTCGAGCTCCTGCACGGCGCCGACCAGCGGGATCATGATCTCCGGCCGCGGGTCGCCGCCGGCCGCGCGTCGCTCGCAGGCGGCCTCGGCGATCGCCCGCACCTGCATGGCGAACAGCCCCGGCACGACCAGGCCCAGGCGCACGCCGCGCAGGCCGAGCATCGGGTTGGACTCGTGCATCCGGCGGACGGCGGCCAGCAGCCGCAGCGTGCCCTCGTCGGACTCGCCCTGCGCCTCGGCCACGGCCACCCGGACCGACAGCTCGGTGAGGTCGGGCAGGAACTCGTGCAGCGGCGGGTCGAGCAGCCGGACGGTCACCGGCAGCCCGTCCATCGCCTCGAAGATCTCCAGGAAGTCCTGCTTCTGCAGCGGCTCGAGCGCGTCGAGGGCGGCCTGCCGGTCGGCGTCGCCCTCGGCGAGGATCAGCTTCTCCACCAGCTGGCGGCGGTCGCCGAGGAACATGTGCTCGGTGCGGCACAGGCCGATGCCGCGTGCGCCGAAGCGGCGGGCGCGGGCGGAGTCCTCGGGGGTGTCGGCGTTGGTGCGCACGTCCAGCCGCCGCTGCGCGTCGGCGTGGGTGAGGATCCGGTGCACGCTGCGGACCAGGTCGTCGGCGTCGGCGGACTCCGGGTCGATCTCGCCCTCGAAGTAGCGGACGACGGCGGAGTCCTCCACGGGCACCTCGCCGAGCCACACCCGCCCGGTGGACCCGTCGATCGAGACGACGTCGCCTTCGGAGACCACGGTGCCGTCGGGCGCGGTGAACCGCTTCGCCTTCGTGTCGACCTGCAGCTCCTCGGCGCCGCAGACGCAGGTCTTGCCCATCCCGCGGGCGACGACGGCGGCGTGCGAGGTCTTGCCGCCGCGGCTGGTGAGCACGCCCTCGGCGGCGATCATCCCGGACAGGTCGTCGGGGTTGGTCTCGCGCCGGACGAGCACCACCTTCTCCCCGCGCTGCGCCCACTCGACGGCGGCCTCGGAGGAGAACACCGCCCGCCCGACCGCGGCGCCGGGCGAGGCGTTCATGCCCTGCGTCAGCTGGGTGGCATCCCCGCCGGAGACGAACCGCGGGAACATCAGCTGCGCGAGCTGGTCGCCGCTGACCCGCCGGACCGCCTCGTCCATGTCGATGAGGCCCTCGTCGACCAGCTGGGTGGCGATGACGAACGCCGCGGCCGCGGTGCGCTTGCCCACGCGGGTCTGCAGCATCCACAGCTTGCCGCGCTCGACGGTGAACTCGATGTCGCACAGGTCGCGGTAGTGCGACTCCAGGCGGGCCATCGTGGCCAGGAGCTCGTCGTAGGCGCCGCGGTCGATGCGCTCGAGGTCGGCCAGCGGCACGGTGTTGCGGATGCCGGCGACGACGTCCTCGCCCTGGGCGTTCTGCAGGTAGTCGCCGTACAGGCCCTGCGCGCCGCTGCCCGGGTCGCGGGTGAACGCCACGCCGGTGCCGGAGTCCGCGCCGAGGTTGCCGAACACCATCGAGCAGACGTTGACCGCGGTGCCGGCGTCCGGGGGGATGCGCTCGCGGCGGCGGTAGAGGATCGCGCGCGGGCTGTTCCAGGAGTCGAAGACGGCGTTGATCGCCAGGTCCATCTGCTCGCGCGGGTCCTGCGGGAAGTCCCGGCCGGTGTGCGCGCGGACGATCTCCTTGAACCGGCCGACGACGTCGCGCAGGTGGTCGGCGTCGAGGTCGAGGTCGAGGTCGGTGCCCTGCTCGCGCTTGGCGTCGTCGAGGGCCTCCTCGAAGGCCTCGCCGTCGATGTCGAGCACCGTCTTGCCGAACATCTGGATCAGCCGGCGGTAGGAGTCCCACGCGAAGCGGTCGCTGCCGGACTGCGCGGCCAGGCCCTGCACCGACTCGTCGTTGAGGCCGACGTTGAGGACGGTCTCCATCATCCCGGGCATCGAGGCGGCCGCGCCGGAGCGGACGGAGACCAGCAGCGGGTCCGACGGGTCGCCGAGGGTCTTGCCCATCGCCTTCTCCAGCGCCGTCAGGTGCTCGGTCACCTGGTCGGCGAGGTCGGGCGGGGTGCTGCCGTGCTCCAGGTAGAAGCGGCAGGCGTCGGTGGTGATGGTGAACCCGGGCGGCACGGGCAGCCCGAGGTTGGTCATCTCGGCGAGGTTGGCGCCCTTGCCGCCGAGCAGGTCCTTCTGGTCCCTGTTGCCCTGGCTGAAGTCGTAGACCCAGGTGGTCGTGCCCGTACCGCTGCCCACCGCGTACCTCCGCGTCCGGCCGGGTAGACGTCTAGTACGTCCGCTCGGCGCCAGGACGCGATCGTCGCCCACCGGGCGGGGACACGCCAGAGCGTCGCCCGCTGGAGGGTCGGAGGGTGAGCGGCCTCACGGGACGGGCCCGGTCGCTGCCGACCGGGCCCGCCCGTGGGAACGGCTCGTGGCCGCCGGGGGCCGTCAGGCGACGAGGACGAACCCGACGACGGCGAACAGCAGCGTCAGCACGCAGACGAGGATGCCGACGTAGAGACCGGTGCGGTTCACCGGCGAGGGCGGCGGCGGGACGTAGCGCGGGAACCCGCTGGCCAGCGACCCGCGCTGCACCTGGGCGGCCTGCTGCGGCGTGGGCGCGAACTGCGGCTGCGGCGGCAGCTGCACCTGGCCGGGGAAGGCGACCTGCGTGGCGGCGGCCGGCTGGGGCGCCGGGGCGGCGACGGGCGCACCGGCGGGCGCGATCCCCGCGGCGGCGTACGGCGCGGCCGGGGCGTACGGCCCGGGCTGGGCGTACGGCCCGGGCTGCGCATAGGGCCCCGCAGGGGCGACGGGCGGGTGGGGCGGCTGCGACAACGCGGTTCCTCTCGAGCAGGCCCGGTGGACCTCCAGCCGGGCGGCGCACATGGTGACAGCCCGCCGCCGGGGTGAGAAGGGATCCGCTCGCGGTCAGTCGGAGGTGCCGCAGATCCTCGGGCCGTCCTCGAGGACCACGGTCAACGTGGCCTCCGCGCCGTCGTCCCAGCGGACCCGGACCTCCCGGGACTCCTGGTCGGCCAGCCGTCCCTCCTCGACGCCGACGACCTCGCCGGTGCCGGGGTGCTCGTAGGCGGGCAGGACGTCGGCGACGTCGCCGGCATCGCGCTCGGCCTGGCACAGCAGGTCGCCGGCGGTCTCGGTGTCGCCGGCCGCGAGGGCGGCGAGGAAGACGCCGGTCACCTCGCGGGCCTGCTCGTCACCGCCGCCCTTGACCAGGGGCAGGGCGAACACCATGGCGACGGCGAGGACCGCGGTGCCCCCGAAGACCCCCAGGATCAGGCGGTTGCCGTTCTTCGGGGTGCCGGTGTGCAGCGGCTCCGGCCCCTCGTCGTACAGGTGGGGGCCGCTCATCCGCCGCTCGTCTCCAGCTCCGCGCCGGCCGGCGGGCGGGGGTCGTCGCGGTCGTCGAGCCAGCCCTCGGGCAGCGCCACCGGCCGGGGGCTGCTCGTCCGACCGCGCGGGCCGCCGAGGACCGCCGTCGGGTAGGGCTGATCGGGGATGCGCTCGAGCAGGCCGGCCAGCTCGTCGAGCGAGCTCACCATCGCCAGGGCGCGGCGGACGTCGGAGCCCACCGAGAAGCCCTTGAGGTACCAGGCGACGTGCTTGCGGAAGTCGGTGCAGCCGTGCAGCTCGCCCTGCTCGGCCGACAGCAGCTGCGCGTGCCGGTACATGACCGCGGCGACCTCGCGCAGCGTCGGCAGTGCGCGGCGCGACTCCCCCGCGAAGGCGGCGGCGAGGTCGCCGAACAGCCAGGGCCGGCCCAGGCAGCCGCGCCCGATGACGACGCCGGCGCACCCGGTCTCGCTCATCAGGCGCAGCGCGTCGTCGGACTCCCAGACGTCGCCGTTGCCGAGCACCGGGATGTCGACGGCCTCGACCAGCCGGGCGATCGGCGCCCAGTCGGCGGTGCCGCTGTAGAGCTGGTCGGCGGTGCGGCCGTGCAGGGTGATCGCGGCGGCGCCCTCGTCCTGGGCGATCCGGCCGGCGTCGAGGTAGGTGACGTGGTCGGCGTCGATGCCGATGCGGGTCTTCACGGTCACCGGCACGTCGCCGGCGGCGCGGACGGCCGCGCGCACGATGTCGCGGAACAGCACCCGCCGCCACGGCAGCGCCGACCCGCCGCCCTTGCGCGTCACCTTGGGCACCGGGCAGCCGAAGTTGAGGTCGACGTGCGCCGGGCGGGTGCCGGCGACCTCCTCGTCGACGAGCATCTCCACCGCACGCCCGACCGTGGCCGGGTCGACGCCGTAGAGCTGCACGGAGAAGCCGGCCGCGGCCTCCTCCGGCGTCGCCCGGATCATCCGCAGCGTCTTCTCGTTGCGCTCGACCAGCGCCCGCGTGGTGATCATCTCGCACACGTAGAGGCCGGCGCCGAACTCGCGGCACAGCGTGCGGAACGCGGGGTTGGTGATCCCGGCCATCGGCGCGAGCACCACCGCCGGGTCCACGGTGAGCGGCCCGAGCCGCAGCGGGGCGACCGCCGGCGCCAGGGTGCTCGTCACGCCGTCCAGGGTAGGTGGCCGCCCTCGGTGGCCGGGGTCACCCGCGGGGACGCCGCCGTCCCGGCGCGTGCGGGCCGCAGTGCTGGGCACTCCCGCTGTGCACCCCGCCCGCCGCCGGGCCCGCGCTGCCGGCGGCACCGACCGCGGCCGTCCCGAGCGCGGGCAGGAGGACCCATGAGGATCACCGCAGCCGTCGTCGAGGAGCTGCACGGCCCCTTCGTCGTCCGGGAGGTCGAGATCGACGAGCCCGGACCCGGGGACGTGCTCGTCGAGGTGGCCGGCACCGGCTTCTGCCACACCGACGGCATCGCCCGCGACGGCGACCTGCCCTTCCCGCTGCCCGGCGTGCTCGGCCACGAGGGCGCCGGCACCGTCGTCGCGGTCGGCGACGGGGTGACCGGCGTGCAGGTGGGACAGGCCGTCGTGCTCGGCTGGCCCTCCTGCGGCGCGTGCCGCAACTGCGTCGCCGGGCAGCCGCGGTACTGCCTGCGGATGGGCGAGCTCGTCGGCGGCGGGCACCGGCTCGACGGCGGCTCCGCGCTGCGCACCACGGACGGCGGCCCGCTCGCCAGCCACTTCTTCGGCCAGTCGTCGTTCGCGACGCACGCGATGACCACCGCGTCCTCGCTGGTCCCCGTCCCCGCGGGCCTCCCGGTCGAGCTCCTGGGCCCGCTGGCCTGCGGGCTGGCCACCGGCGCGGGCGCGGTCTTCAACACCGTCCGGCCCGAGCCGGGCACCTCGATCATCGTCTACGGCACCGGGACCGTCGGGCTGGCCGCGGTCATGGCCGCCCGCAACTCGGCCGCCACGACGATCATCGCCGTCGACCGGCACGCCTCCCGGCTGCGCCTGGCGAGCGATCTGGGGGCCACGCACACGGTCGACGCCACCGACACCGACCCGGTGCAGGCGGTCACCGACATCTGCGGCGGCCCGGCCGACGCGGCGCTGGAGTGCACCGGCGTCCTCCCGGTGATCCGGCAGGCGGTCGACTCGGTCGGCATGCTCGGCACCGCCGTCCTCATCGGCGGCGCCCCGGCCGGCGCGGAGTTCACCGTCGACCACCTCACGACGCTGTGGGGCAAGACGATCCGGGGGACCCTCGGCGGCAGCGGCCACGGCCAGGCGCTGATCGCCGCGCTGATGGACCTGCACCTGCAGGGCCGCTTCCCGTTCGACCGGCTCGTCCAGTTCTTCCCGCTCGAGCGCATCGAGGACGCCGTCGAGGCCTCCTACAGCGGAGCGGTGGTCAAGCCGGTCGTCCGCATGGCCGGGTGAGGTTCAGAGAACGTCCGGTCCGGGCAGGGGGTGCTCCCGCCCCCGAGCCCAGGAGCACGCGTGCCGAGGTCCGCCCCGCTGTCGCCCGCGGGCGCGCTCGTCCCCGGCGTCGAGCGGATCGCCGTGCTGCGGGCCAACTTCCTCGGCGACCTGGTGCTCACGCTCCCCGCGCTGGCCGCGCTGCGGGCGGCCTACCCCGACGCCGAGATCACGCTGCTGGGCGCGCCGCTGCACGCCGCGCTGCTCGACGGCCGCCCGGGGCCGTGGGACCGCGTGGTCGTCGTCCCGCCGTGGCCCGGCGTGCGGGACGCCCCGGGTGCCTCCCGCGACGGCAACGAGGCGCGCGCGTTCCTCGCCGGGCAGCGCGCCGAGGGCTACGACCTCGCGCTGCAGCTGCACGGCGGGGGCGGCAACTCCAACCCGCTCGTGGCCGCCCTCGGCGCGCGGGTGACCGCCGGCGCCCGCGACGCCGGCGCCCCGCCGCTGGACCGCTGGCTGCCCTACTGCTCCGACCAGCACGAGCTGCTGCGCTGCCTGGAGGTCGCCGGCCTGCTCGGTGCGGTGCCGGTGACGCTCGAGCCGCGCCTGGCGGTCACCCCCGAGGACGCCTCGGCCGCCGACGGCGTCCTGCCGCCCGGGCCCGAGCCGCTGGTCGCGCTGCACCCCGGCGCCCAGGACCCGCGGCGCCGGTGGCCGGCCGAGTGCTTCGCCGCGCTCGCGGAGACCCTGGCCGGCGAGGGCGCACGGGTGGCGCTGGTCGGCACGGGCGAGGACGACCGGCGGGCGGCCGACGCCATCCGCGCGGCGACGACGGCGCCGCTGGTCGAGCTGGTCGGCCGGCTGTCGCTGTCCGCGCTGGCCGGCGTGCTGGCCCGCTGCCGGCTCGTCGTCGCCGACGACTCCGGCCCGCGGCACCTCGCCGAGGCGGTCGGGACGGCGACCGTCGGCGTCTTCCTCGAGCGCAACCTGCTCAACGCCGGCCCGCTCACCCGCCGGCAGCACCGCGTGGCCGTCTCGACCCGGACGGCGTGCCCGGCGTGCGGCGTCGACCAGGCCCGCGCGCGCTGCGGGCACCACGCGTCCCTGGTCGCCGGCGTCTCCCTGGCGACCGTGCGGGACGCCGCGCTCGACCTGCTGGCGCACGCCGGCCCCGCGGTGCACGCCGCGGTGCAGTTCCGCGGAGGTGCCCGGGGCACCTCCGCGGAACTGCCCGGTCAGCAGCCGGGGAGCCGCGCCGCCAGGTAGGACGCGACGGCGTCCAGGCCGATCCGCTCCTGGCTCATCGAGTCCCGCTCCCGCACGGTCACCGCGTCGTCGGTGAGGGTGTCGAAGTCGACGGTGAGGCAGAACGGCGTGCCGATCTCGTCCTGCCGACGGTAGCGGCGGCCGATCGCGCCGGCGTCGTCGAAGTCGACGTTCCAGTTCCGGCGCAGCCGGGCAGCGAGGTCGCGCGCCTTGGGCGAGAGGTCGGCGTTGCGCGACAGCGGCAGGACGGCGGCCTTGACCGGCGCCAGCCGCGGGTCCAGCCGCAGCACCGTCCGGACGTCGACGCCGCCCTTGGCGTTGGGCGCCTCGTCCTCGGTGTAGGCCTCCACGAGGAAGGCCATCAGCGAGCGGGTCAGCCCGGCCGCCGGCTCGATGACGTACGGCGTCCAGCGCGTGTTGCTGGCCTGGTCGAAGTAGGACAGGTCGACGCCGGAGTGCTGGCTGTGCGTGGACAGGTCGAAGTCGGTGCGGTTGGCGATGCCCTCGAGCTCACCCCACTCCGAGCCCTGGAAGCCGAAGCGGTACTCGATGTCGACGGTGCGCTTCGAGTAGTGCGACAGCTTCTCCTCCGGGTGCTCGAAGTGCCGCAGGTTGTCCGGCGAGATCCCGAGGTCGGTGTACCAGCGGGTCCGCTCGTCGATCCAGTACTGGTGCCACTCCTCGTCGCTGCCCGGCTCGACGAAGAACTCCATCTCCATCTGCTCGAACTCGCGGGTGCGGAAGATGAAGTTGCCCGGCGTGATCTCGTTGCGGAAGGACTTGCCGATCTGCCCGATGCCGAACGGCGGCTTCTTGCGCGCGGCGCCCATGACGTTGGCGAAGTTGACGAAGATGCCCTGCGCGGTCTCCGGGCGCAGGTAGTGCAGCCCCGACTCGTCCTCGACCGGGCCGAGGTAGGTCTTGAGCATCATGTTGAAGTCGCGCGGCTCGGTCCACTGGCCGGTCACGCCGCAGTTCGGGCAGGTGATCTCGGCCAGGCCGTTCTCCGGGAGCCGGCCCTTCTTCGCCTCGAAGGCCTCCTCGAGGTGGTCGGCCCGGAAGCGCTTGTGGCAGTTCTGGCACTCGGTCAGCGGGTCGGTGAAGACGCCGACGTGACCGGAGGCCACCCAGGTCTGGCGCGGCAGGATCACCGAGGAGTCCAGGCCGACGATGTCGTCGCGGCTCTGGACGACGGTGCGCCACCACTGCTTCTTGATGTTCTCCTTGAGCTCGACGCCCAGGGGCCCGTAGTCCCAGGCGGAGCGGGTGCCGCCGTAGATCTCACCCGACGGGAAGACGAAACCCCGGCGCTTGCAGAGGTTGACCACCTTCTCGAGGCGGGCAGGGTCGTGCGGCGCTGTCGACGTGCTGGTGGTGCTGGCGCTCACGGGCTGGGTGCTCCATCCGGCTGGCGGTCGGCGGTTGACCCGCCCACGGTAGACGCCCCGCCCGGGCGGCCCCGCCCGCCGTGCTCCCTCAGGGGGAGGTGTAGCCGCACACGGCCGGACCGCCCTCGTCGACCACGGTGACCACGAACGTCGCCTGCTCGCCGCTGTCGAGGGTGACCTCGAAGGTGACCTCGTCGACGTCGCCGGCGGCGGTCGCGTCGGTGGCCGACCCCTCGGTGATCTGACCGCCGAGGAAGGTGTCGAAGTCGGCCAGCAGCGCCTGCCCGTCGGGGAACTGGCTCTGCCCGTCGGCGCACAGGTCGGCGTAGGCGGTGTCGCCGTCCCGGTCGACCAGCGACTGCACCCACGAGGCGGCGAACTCCGGGCTGCCCGGGATGACGGGCTCCCCCGCCCCGCCGGTGCCGCCCCCGCCGGTGCCGCCGGTCGGCGTCGACGCCCCGCCGCCGAACCCGCCCTCACCGGAGGGCGAGGACGACGACGAGGAGGACGACGGCGCCGAGGACGACGTGCCCGCCGACGTGGGCGTGGCCGTGGTCGTGCCGCCGTCGTCGCCGCGGGTGAGCAGCACAGCGGCGAGCACGCCGCCGCCGACGAGCAGGACGGCGAGGGTCACCAGCAGCGCGACGAGGGGGCCGCGACTCTTGCGCGGAGCCCCCGGCCCGCCGTAGGGGGGCTGGCCGTAGCCCGGCTGCGCATACCCGGGTTGCCCGTACGGGGCCTGGCCGTACGGGGGCTGCCCGTAGGGAGGCTGGCCGTACTGGGGCTGCCCATAGGGCGGCTGCTGGTGGGGAGGCTGTCCCGGCTGGCCGTACGGCGGCTGGCCCTGGCCCGGCTGCCCGTAGGGGGGCTGGCCGTAGGGAGGCTGCTGCGGTGCCGGCCCGCCGGGCTGCTGCACCGGGCCGCCCAGGCGCAGCGTCGGGTCCCGTTGCTCGGACGCGCCGGGCAGCCGGTCGGTGGGCGGATCGGGCAGCGGGCGCGGCGGCACCGGGGGCAGGCGCACCTCGCGGGTGCGGTCGGGGGGCGGCGTCCCGTCGTCGTGCGGCGGCTGGCTCATCGCGCCTCTCCCGATCCGGCGTGGTGCTGTCCCGCGAAGGCTACGCATCCGGCGGCGCCGTGGCCGGGCGATCGCCGGGCACGCGCCGGGTCAGCCCACCGGGAGGTAGGCGCCGGGCTCGTCGAGGGCGTGCACCCACACCGGCGCGCCCGCCACCTTCACCTCCGCGGCCGACAGCGCGCGGCGGTAGGCGCCGACGCCGTCCCAGCGGGTGACCAGCGCCCACAGCGTCGGGTCGTCGGCGCAGCGCCCGGACTCCCCGCCGAGGCAGCCGGGCCGGGCGGCCAGCGCCGCCAGCAGTCCGTCGACGGCGGTCGCGACCTCGGCCGCCTCGCTCTCGGGCACGCGCAACCGGGTCACCGCGAACACCGGCCCATCGTGCCGCAGTCACGGGGCGGAGACGCCGACGGCCGGCCCCCGCGGGTGCGGGGACCGGCCGTCGGAGGGGGTGCGTCAGCCGAAGTTGCAGACCGTCAGGTCCTGGCCGACCCACACCTCCACGCTCTGGGTGGTGCCGTCCTCGAGGGTCAGCTCGAAGGTGGCGACGTCGACGGAGTTCGCCGCGTCGTACTCGACGCTGACCAGGCCGCCCTCGGCGATCGTCTGGCCGCCCAGGATCTGGCTGTAGAAGTACAGCGTCAGGTACTCCTCGGGGCCGTACTCCGTGTTGGCCGAACCCTGCTGCGCCGCGGACTGCAGCTCGGCGCAGGACAGGCCGTAGGCGGTCGCGAAGTCGAAGTCGTACACCGCCTGGACCCACGCGAGCGCGAGGTCGGAGGAGCCGGGGATCTGGCCGGTGTCGGCACCGCCGGTGTCGTCGCCCATCGGCGTCCCGCCGCCGGTGCTGCCACCGCCGGTGCTGCCGCCGCCGGTGCTCCCGCCGCCGGTGCCGGGCGTGCCCGCGCCGCCGGGGACCGAGACCGGGCCACCCATGTCCATCCCCATGCCGGAGCCGGACCCCGTGTCCGAACCGGTGTCCGACCCGGTGTCGGAGCTGTCCGCCGAGGTGGACGTGGAGGTGGAGGTCTGCTGCGCCGCGGGGGTCGGGTCGTCGTCCCCGCGCAGGAGGAAGAACAGCAGCACGCCGACGCCGGCCGCCACCACGACGATCGCGGTGATGACCCACGGCAGGACGCTCTTCTTCCGGGGCGGCTGGCCGTAGCCGCCGGGACCGAAGCCGGGGCCACCGCCCGGGCCGAAGCCGGGCGCGCCGTAGCCGCCGGGGGCTCCGTACTGGCCGGGCGCACCGTACTGACCGGGCTGCGCGTACTGACCGGGCGCGCCGTACTGGCCGGGGGGCTGACTCATCTGCTTCTTCCGTTCGTGTGGACGGGCGCTGGGGGCCCGCGAGCGAGAGCAAGATAGGGAGCACCCGCCGTCTCGCCTACCGGTTCGTGCGCGGCAGTTCCGCGGACCGGTCACAGGTCGGTCACGGCCCGGCACCCGGTGCCGCGCCCGCGGACGAGCCGCGGCCGGGACGCTGGTCGGGACGCACACCCGTCCCTACACTCCGCCGACGACCCGCACCCGGCGCCGGCTCCGACGAGCGCCCGCGCTGCGGCACACGGAGGAACCACCGGTGGAGTTGCAACAGTTCGGCCCCTACCGCATCGAGGCCCTGCTCGGCCGCGGCGGGATGGGTGAGGTGTACCGCGCCTTCGACACCGAGCACGACCGCACGGTCGCGCTCAAGGTGCTGTCCGAGCACCTGGCCGCGGACAAGGGGTACCGCGAGCGCTTCCGGCGGGAGGCGCACCTGGCGGCCCGGCTCAACGAGCCGCACATCGTCCCGATCCACCGCTACGGCGAGATCGACGGCCGGCTCTTCCTCGACATGCGCCTGGTGCCCGGTCGCGACATCGCCGCGGTCCTCGCCGAGGAGGGGCCGATGAGCCCCCAGCGCGCGGTGTCGGTCGTCAGCCAGACCGCCCGCGCGCTCGACGCCGCGCACGCCGACGGCCTCGTGCACCGCGACGTGAAGCCCTCGAACGTGCTGCTGACCGGCACCGGCGACGACGAGTTCGTCTACCTCGTGGACTTCGGCATCGCCCGGTCGACCTCGGACGCCCAGGGCCCGGCGCTGACCCAGACCGGCGCCGCGCTCGGGTCCTTCGACTACATGGCCCCCGAGCGGTTCCTCGAGAAGTCGATCGACAAGCGGGTCGACGTCTACGCGCTGGCCTGCGTGCTCTTCGAGTGCCTCACCGGCCGCCGTCCGTTCACCGGCGACGGCCTGGCCACGCTGATGTACGCGCACCTCAACAACACCCCGCAGGCGCCGTCGGCGCTGCGGCCGGGGCTGCCGCGCGCGCTGGACGACGTCGTCGCCAAGGGCCTGGCGAAGGAGCCCGAGGAGCGCTACGCGACCTGCGGCGAGCTCGCCGCGGCCGCGCGGGCGGCGCTGACCTCGGCCGGGGTCGCGGTCCGCACGGAGGCCGCGCCGCCGACCTCGGTCACCCCGCTGCCGCCGCGCCCGCAGACCGTGGGCTTCTCCAATCCCGGCCCGGCCGGCACCTACGGCGCGCCGTCGTACGCGGGCGCCCCGGCCGCGCTCTACGGTTCGCCGTCGAACCCCGGCTACCCGACCGGCGGCTACGGGCCGCCGTCCAACCCGGGGCCGCCCACCGGCTACGGCCCGCCGTCCAACCCCGGCCCGCCCACCTACGGCCCGCCGTCCGACCCCGGGCCGCCCACCGGCTACCGGCCGCCGACCGGTCCGGCGTTCCCGCCGCCGCCCGGCGGGTCCTCGGCCAGCGGCCAGGGCGGCGGCTCGAGCAAGCTGCCGTTCGTCATCGTCGGCACCGCCGTGGCGCTCATCGCGGTCGTGGTCGTGGTCATCGCCCTGGCCGGCGGCTTCAGCGGCAGCGAGGACGTCCGCGCCGACGACACCGACGTCTCCACGGGCGGCTCGAGCGGCGGCAGCTCCGGCGGCTCCTCGGGGGGCACCGACACCCCCGCCAACCCGGAGCAGACGCTGCTCGGCATCGTCCCCGGCGACTTCGACCCCGGCACCTGCACGACCGGGGACCCGGCCGGCGACGGCGACCTCGCGACCGTGGACTGCGGCGCTGCCGCCACGCAGCCGGGTCCGCAGGCGTCGTCGTTCTACCTCTACGAGGACGCCGGGGCCGTCAGCGAGGTCTTCCTCGCCGACATGGAGCGCGAGGGGGTCAGCCCCTTCTCCGGCCAGCCGGACTGCACCACCGGGCAGGGGTACGACGAGTACCGGATCAACGGCGTGACCGCCGGCCGGCTCGGCTGCTTCGTCGACGAGGACAACAACTCCTTCCTCTACTGGACGCAGGACGAGTTCGCCGCCGAGGGCATCGTCGCCATCCAGAACGGCGGCCAGGAGGGCCTGGCGACCCTCTACGAGTGGTGGACCGACAGCGCGCGCAGCGACTTCGTGGAGCGCTGAGGTCCCGGCACCGCGGTCCCCCGACACGACGAGGGCCCCGTCCCCACCGGCCGGTGGGGACGGGGCCCTCGTCGTACGGGCGCCGTCGGGTCAGGCGCGGGCGGCGCCCAGCGCGGCGTCGGCCAGCCGGTCGAGCCGCTCGGCGACCTGCAGGGCGGTGACCGGGCGCTGGCCGATCGGCGCGAGGCACTCGGAGACCAGCGCGGCCTCCTCGTCGGTCAGACCCGGGGCGATCGCCGGCTCGGCGCTCATCACCCGGCGGATGGCCAGCAGCGGCTCGCCGTCGGGCAGCTCGCCGTAGAGGCCGGTACCGGTGAGCGCCCGGTTGAGGGTGGCGCCCAGCGCGAAGACCTCGGTGGCGCGGGACGGCCGCTCGCCGCGCAGCAGGGCCGGGTCGAGGTACTCGACCGACGCCGCGCTGGCCATGCCGGTGAGCGTCACGCCCGGGGCCAGGTAGCGGGCCAGCCCGAGGTCGGAGAGCTTGCCGCCGTCCTCGGTGAGCAGGATGTTGGCCGGCTTGATGTCACCGTGGGTCAGCCCGGCCTCGTGCAGCGCGTGCGCGGCGTGCGCGGCGTGGGCCACCGCGCGCAGCACCTCGCCGCGGTTGAGCGGCCGCGCCGGGGCGGCCAGCGAACCGAGCGGGCAGTACTCCATCGCGTACAGGAAGCTGTCCTGCAGCACGGCGTCGTAGACCCTCACCAGGTACGGCGAGGCCACCTGCGCGAACGCGCGCAGCTCGCGCACGCCCCGCTCGTAGGCCTGCTCGCTGTGCGTGCCGGTGAAGACCTTGACCGCGACGTACTCGTCGGGCAGGCCCAGCCGCGCCGGCGGGCGGGCGAGGTAGAAGCGGCCGTTGTTGCCCTCGCCGAGCACACGGACCACCTGGTAGTCCGCGATGGTGGCAGGCGCCGCGCCCACCAGGCCGACGGCATCCATGCATGTCCTCCTGAGCTGTTCTCCCCCGGCCGTGCCGGGGACGCCGCCGGTGCGGCAGCGGCACAGTGTGCCGGGAGCCCTGCCGTCCGGGAAGCCGTTCGCGCCTGCCAAGTCCCGCGCTCGGAGGACCCCCGAGGTCGGCGGACCGCAGCTAGCATCCGCGCCCGGCGTTCCCCGGGTGCCCGGGTCCCGCCCGTCCCACCCACCTCCCGCGCGCTCCCACCTGGCGCGGACAGCAACGCCCGGAGACCCAGTGGAAGCGCGTCCCGTCGCAGAGATCATCGCCTACGTGTTCGTCGATCTCGCGGTGATCATGATCATCGCGAGGTTGATGGGCCGGCTGGCCGTCAAGGTCGGCCAGCCCGCCGTCGTCGGCGAGATCGTCGCCGGCATCCTGCTCGGCCCGACGCTGCTCGGCGCGCTGCCGGGAGACCTCGACCTGCTGCTGTTCCCCACCGACATCCGGCCGTTCCTCAACGTGCTGGCGCAGCTCGGCCTGGTCCTGTTCATGTTCCTGGTGGGCCTCGAGGTCGACATGTCCTTCATGCGCGGGCGGGAGAAGGTCGCCGTCTCGGTCTCGTTGGCCTCGATCCTGCTGCCGTTCTCGCTCGGCGTCCTGCTGGCGACCTACCTGCACACGCAGCACGACGTCTTCACCGAGGCCGACGGCAGCACCTCGACGATCCCCTTCCTCGGGTTCGCGCTGTTCCTCGGCGTGGCGATGTCCATCACCGCGTTCCCGGTCCTGGCGCGCATCCTGGCAGAGCGGCAGATGCACCGGATCCCCACCGGTGTGCTCGCCCTGGCCTGCGCCGCCGTCGACGACGTCCTCGCCTGGTGCCTGCTCGCCGTCGTCGTCGCGATCGTGGCCGCCTCCTCGTTCAGCGGCGTCGTGCTGATCCTGAGCCTGTCGGTGGCCTTCGCCCTGGTGATGTTCCTGGTCGTCAAGCCGCTGCTGCGCGTGCTCGTGACCCGCTACGAGCGGCTGGGGCAGCTCACCCCGGAGATGCTCGCCGGCGTCCTCATCGGCATCCTGATCAGCGCCTGGGTGGCCGAGGAGATCGGCATCCACTTCATCTTCGGCGCCTTCCTCTTCGGCGTCGTGATGCCGCGCAAGGGCGCCGCCCGGCTCAACCACGAGATCGTCGACCGGCTCGAGCAGGTCAGCGTGCTCCTGCTGCTGCCGGTCTTCTTCGTCATCACCGGGCTCAACGTCGACGTCGGCGCGATCGACCTCGCCGGCCTCGGTGAGCTCGGCCTGATCCTGCTGGTGGCCATCTCCGGCAAGTTCATCGGCGCCTACGCCGCCGCCCGGGCGATGCGGGTGCCCAAGCGGCAGTCCACCGCCCTCGCCACGCTGATGAACACCCGCGGCCTCACCGAGCTGGTCATCCTCAACATCGGCGTCCAGCAGGGCGTGCTCGACGGCGAGATGTTCACGCTCATGGTGATCATGGCGCTGGTCACGACCGGCATGGCGACGCCGCTGCTCAACGTCATCTACCCCAAGCGCATCCTGCAGCGCGACATCGCGGCGGCCGAGCGCGCGGAGCTGGGCCTCACCGACGCCTACACCGTCGTCGTCGTGGTGGACGACCTCGACCGCGACGCCGCCCTGGTCGACCTGGCCTGCGACCTCGTGGGCCGCGAGACGCCCGCCCAGGTCGTCGTCACGCGGGTCGTCCACCGCTCGCGGCCCAAGCCCGAGTGGGCCAGCGGCCTGGGCGCGGACCTGGAGCTGATGGCCACCGTGGCCGACGAGCTGCGGACGCTGGCCCGGCAGGTCGAGGCGCGGGGGCTCAAGGCCTCGGTCGCCTCCCGCTTCAGCGACGACCCGTGGGCCGAGGTCGCGGACCTAGCCGGCAGCAGCCAGGCCGACGTCGTCCTGGTCCGGAGCGGCTGGGGCATCGTCGAGGGCGCGCTGGCCGCTGACGGCTCCGGCACCCCGTGGCCGCCGTCGCTGCACGGGTCGGTCGTGACCGTCTCCGGCGAGCTCGGCGAGGCCGGCCTGCAGCCCGGCGGCCCGGTGGCCGTGGTGCAGGACGGCGACGCCGACGGGCGGGCGGCGCTGCGGCTGGCCGCGCACGCCGCCGTGGGCCGGCGGGTGCCGCTGCAGCTGCGGGCCGCCGAGGGGCGGCGGGGCGTCAAGCGCGGCGTCGCCGACTCGCTGCGCAAGGCGGGGGTGCAGATCGCCGCGGAGGCGGAGTCCCTGCCGGCCCTGCTGGTCGCCCCGGCCGGCGTGGGCACCGTCCCGGGCGCCGACGACCTGACGCCGATCCTGCTGGTGCACGCCGGCACGGCCGACACCGACCGCGACATGGACGAGACCCTCGCCGGCATCGCGGCCCGTCCCGGGGTGAGCTGACCTCTCCTCCCTGCAGGCCTGGAGCCCGCGTCCCGTTCGAGGGGACGCGGGCTCCGTCGTTCCCGGGCCCTGGTCCGCGCGCGAGGCTGCCGCCGGTGCTCTTCCTCCCCCGGGTCGCTCGTGCTCTGCCCCGCCTCCGTGGGCAGAGCGCGACCGTCCGAGACACCACCACCGGTCCGCTCTTCGTGCTCTGCCCCGCCTGCAGGGGCAGAGCACGACCGTCTGCCGGTGAGCTCGTGCTCTGCGCCCAACTGTGGGCAGAGCACGAGCGTCCGCGGGAGGTCCTCCCCGCCCCGGACACGCGACGGCGCCCGCCTCCCCAGATGGGGAGACGGGCGCCGCGGTGGTGCGGGGTGCGGTCAGAAACCGCCGTGCGGCGACTCGAAGGCGAACTGCCGGCCACCCATGCGGACGGCCATGCCCGGGGTCAACCGGACCGGCTGGTTCGGCACCAGCGACGACCAGCCCGGGGCCCCGCGCGGGGCGACGAGCGTGCCGTTGGCCGAGCCGGTGTCGACCAGGAGCACGTCCCAGCCCTCGAGCCGGATCTCGGCGTGGTGCCGGCTGACCCCGCCGGTCTGGTCGAGGACCAGCAGCGGCCGCAGCTGGCCGGAGGCGACCCGCTCGTCGGTCTCCGGCTCACGTCCGAGCAGGTAGTCCATGTCGAGGCTGACCGTCGCGCCGTCGTCGAAGACGAGCAGTCCGAGCGGCGGGCGCACGCCCTCGATCAGCACCGCCGTCTGCTGCGTGGTGCGGATGCCGCACAGCGCGCAGAAGCCGGCCCGCGGGTCGTTGAGGTGGCCGTTCTTGCAGAGGATGCCCTTGACCTTGGGACGGTCGTCCTCGGGCTCTGCCGCGGCGGGCGCCGAGGACGGCTCCGCGCCGGGGGTCGGCAGCGGCTCCCGGGCCGGCTCGGCCTCCGCCGGGCCGCCGAACAGCAGCGCCGACCTCTTCGGCGCCGGCAGCTCGACCGGCGCGGGCGCGGGTGCCGGCGGCTGGGCCGCGACCGGCGCGGGGGCCGGGTGCTCGTGACCGGCGTGGTCGTGCCCCGCGTGGTCGTGCCCCGCGTGGTCGTGACCGGCGGGCGCCGGGACGACCGGCGCTGGGGCCGCGGGCGCCGGGGGCTTGACCGTGGACAGCGGCACCCGGGCGTGCGGCGCCGGCAGCCGGACCTGCATCGTCGCCGCCGGCGTCGGGCCGGGCGCCGACGGCGCGGGAGCCGGGGAGAGCACCGCCGCGGCACCGGGGACCGCGCCGGCCTCGAGGTCGGCGAGCGGGTGCGGCGCGGTGTCGGCGGGCGAGCCGGCCGACAGGTGCAGCGCGGCCGGCGGCCAGGTGACGAAGCGGTCGAGCACGAGCGTGCCGTTGTCCAGCTTCTCCCCCTGCGCCGGCGTCAGCCGCAGGCCCAGGTCGGGCACCTCGGCGGTGCCGCCGCCGACGAGCACCAGCGTGAGCCCGTCCTCGGTCGCGGCGGTGACCGCGAACGACGGCGGGTCGGTGACGGTGCCGAGCCAGCTGCGCAGCTCCTCGTGCAGCCGGCGGCCCGGGGCGCGGGAGCCGGCCGCCGAGACGCGGCGGCAGAGCGCGACGAGCTCGCCGACGTGCGCGTCGCCGGCGGGCGCGGCCACCGGCGCGGCCGGGACCGGAGCGCTGCCCCAGCCGACCAGCGCCGGCTTGGCGGCGGGCGCAGCCGGACCGGTGGGCCGGTTGGTGACCCCGACGACGAGCAGCACGCCGGGCAGCCGGACGACGAGGTCGGGACCGGGGGCGACCCGGACGGCGACCTGGTCGAACGGCGGCACGGTGGCCGGGGCCCCGGTGGTGCCGGTCAGCGGCGCCGGAGGGGTGGCGGAGGACATCAGATGAGCCTCCCACCGTTGATCCGCCAGTGGATGAAGGGCACGCGCATCGGGCCGTTGGCCACCAGCCACACGATCAGCCAGGTGCTGACGAAGTGGATGGCGAAGGCCGGGCCGGGCAGCGAGTCGATCCACGGGATGGCGCCGCCGGCGAAGAGGAACCACACGAGCAGGCCCTCGGGGATGCCGGTGAGCAGGCCGAACAGCGTCGGCCAGTCCTTCTCCCACCGGAACTGCTGGATGCCGTGGTACAGGAACTCCCACAGCACGCCGAGCACCAGCACGACGAGCAGCACGGAGAAGGTGGCGCCGTAGGAGGCGGCCAGGGAGGCCCCGGTGGGCAGCACCGGGGTGATGATCAGGGTCCAGATCGAACCGACCACGGCCAGCAGGAAGATCCTGGTCTGGATGCGGCCGCTCAGGGTGGGCAGCACGGTGTCGTCTCTCTCGGTCGTCGCGGACGTCGGTGGTGGCTGGAGGGCGGGTCGGTCAGATCTGCTTGTTGCGGACCCACTTCCACCACTGGCTGGTCGACCGGCCCGGGCCGAGCTTCTGCGCGAAGCCCTGCGCGATCAGGTCGTCGGCGATCTCCTGGGCGGCGATCTGGAGGCCGAAGAAGGTGTCGACGCCGGGGAACGGGCCACCCAGCGTGGCGCTGCCGGAGGCGTAGATCTTGCCGCCGTTCTGCGCGCCGGTGACCTCGAAGTTGCGCTGCACGTCCAGCCGGCCGACGGGGTTGCGCTGGGCGTTGGAGTGGTCGAGCAGGTCGGCCAGCACGCGGTGCTCGCGGATGTCGGCCTCGAGGCCGGTGCAGTCGATGACGGCGTCGAAGGTGCCCGTGTGCGGACCCTGGTCGGGGGTGTTCACGGTGACCTCGACCAGGTCGCCGACCGGCTTCATCTCCTCGATGGAGCCGATCATCACGCGGTACCAGCCCTCGCGGCGGCCGCGCTGCAGCTGCTCCTTCCAGTCCCGCCGGACCGGGGTGTTGGTGCCGCCCATCTCCTTGTACAGGCGGGCCCGCTCCTCGCCCTCGCTCTTGCGGACCTGCTGCTTGAGCTGCCCGCCCCACACCGACTTCGGGTAGTTGAAGCCCTGGTAGGCCCAGCCGTCGGCGCCCTTGCGGCGCTTGAGGATGCCGGTGCCGTGCGGGCGGTCCACGTAGGTGCGGAACAGGTGCACGATCTGGGTCTGCAGGCCGCGCTGGTCGCGGTCGTCGATGAGCCGCTGCAGGACGCGGGAGGCCACGATGCCGCCGCCGCGGATGAGCACGGTCCCGGGGCGCTGGTGCAGCCGCTCGTAGACGTGCTCGTGCCGCTCGTAGGCGTTCACGACCTTGCTGTAGTCGTTGTGTTCGTTGCGGTACCGCTGCAGGTCGGGGAGGAACTTCAGGCCCGGGTAGCCGACGGCCACGTGCACCCACTGGCTGCGGTAGGCGATGCGCCGGGTCGGGGTGGCGCCCTCGGGCGGGGTCAGGATGGTGAAGTACCCGCCGCCCACGCGGCGCCGGACCATGCGGACCTGGCCGTTGACGACCATCTCCGGGTACCGGATCCGGTACATCTCCTTCTCCATCGACTCGAACGCGTGCCCGGCCCTGGGCGTGTAGTAGTTCGCGAAGATGGGCTCGACGAGGACGTTCCACGCCTGCTTGAGGTCGCCCTGCAGGGCCTCGCGGATGGCGTAGCTCGGGAAGCCCCAGATGTTGTCGGGGCACGACGAGGAGTCCGACCGCAGCCGCTCGCCGCGCGGGATCTGCGAGACCGTCGTCAGGTACTCGTAGCTCTCCCACGGCGTCTTCAGCGGGGTGAGCACCCGCATGGCGCTGGTCGGGACACCGCAGATGCGCAGGTAGTCCACGGTGACGAACGAGCCGATGCCGCCACCGAAGGTGACGAACGGGACGTCGACGACCGGGATGCCGGCCTCGGCGAGCATCTGGTCGGTCCAGAAGTCGCTGGCGATCAACTGGTCGTTGAGGTCGCCCGGCTGCGGCGGTGTCTGGGCGTGCTGGGGCGCGATGGTGCTCTCGCTCACGGGAGTGGATCCGTCCTCTGTCGGGGAGCCGTCACTGTCAGGTGGGCACGAGGGACTGTCAACGGATTCCGGCGCGGCTGCGCGAACCGTTGCCCGGGCTCCGGACGCCGTCCACCTGCCTACACTTCCGCCACTGCTGCGGGAGGCCACGGGTGGAGTTGCGACAGTTCGGTCCCTACCGGATCGAGGAGCTCATCGGCCGCGGCGGGATGGGCGAGGTCCACCGCGCGTTCGACACCGAGCACCAACGCACCGTGGCGCTCAAGGTCCTCGCCGAGGACCTCGCCGCCGACCGTGGCTACCGCGAGCGCTTCCGCCGCGAGGCGCACGCCGCCGCCCGGCTGTCGGACCCGCACGTCGTGCCGATCCACCGCTACGGCGAGATCGACGGCCGGCTGTTCCTCGACATGCGGCTGGTCAGCGGCCGCGACCTGGCCACCGTGCTCACCGAGGAGGGTCCCCTGTCCCCGGCCCGCGCGGTGTCGGTCGTCGGGCAGGTCGCCCGCGCCCTCGACGCCGCGCACGCCGAGGGGCTGGTGCACCGCGACGTCAAGCCGAGCAACGTGCTGGTCTGCTCGACGGCGGGTGACCCCGTCGACGACGACGAGTTCGTCTACCTGGTCGACTTCGGCATCGCCCGCTCGGTGATGGACGACGGCGGCACGACCGCGCTCACGCAGGCCGGCTCGGCGGTCGGGTCGTTCGACTACATGGCACCCGAGCGGTTCCTCGAGCAGCCGGCCGACGCGCGCACCGACGTCTACTCCCTGGCCTGCGTGCTCTTCGAGTGCCTGACCGGCCGGCGCCCGTTCGGGGCGCGGGACCTCGCGCCGCTGATGTGGGCGCACGTCAACGACACACCGCCGGCGGTGTCCTCGCTGCGCACCGGCGTGCCCTCCGCCCTCGACGAGGTGGTGGCGCGCGGGCTGGCCAAGGACCCGGCCGACCGCTTCGCCTCGGCCGGCGCGCTGGCGGCGGCCGCCCGCCGGGCACTCAGCTCCTCCGGGACGCCGCCCCGCCCCGTCCCGGCCGCTCCGTCGTCCGATCCGCGGCCGCTGCCGGGACCGGCCGGGGCCACCCGCCTCCCGCTCGCACCGCCGCCGCCACCCCCGCCCGCCGGCACCGGCCCGGGCGCCGTCGCGCCGCCGGCCGGCAGCCGCCGCTCGCGGCTGCCTGCCGTCCTGCTGACGACGGCGGCGCTGCTGGCCGCCGCCCTCGTCGCGGTCGTGCTGCTCGCGGGCGGCGGCGGGGAGGCGGCCGCGGACCCGCCGGCCCGGCCCACGGAGACCGCGCGGCACGACGACCTGCTGGCGCTCGTCCCGGCCGACTTCGACGCCGCCGGCTGCCGCCCCGCGCCCACGGCCGGCGACGGCGACGTCGCCGCCGCGGACTGCGGGCGGTCGGCCACCGAGGACGGGCCGCGGACGGCGCGGTTCTTCCTCTATCCCGACGGGAGGACCGCCGAGGCCGCGTTCACCGCCGACGTCGAGCGGCTGGCCCTGCCGCAGCTGGCCAACGGCGCCCGCTGCCCCGCGTCGCAGGGCTACCAGGACTGGACGCTGGAGAACGAGGTCAAGGGGCAGATCGCCTGCTACGTCGACGAGGAGAACACCGCCGTCCTCGTCTGGACCGAGACCGAGGACGCCGTCGAGGCCGTCGTCACGATCCGCAACGGCGGCACCGCCGGACTGGCCGCGCTGCGCGAGTGGTGGGACGACCCCGCCCTCTCCACGTTCGGCGAGGCCTGAGGCCCCGGCGCTCAGGCCTTGCCGAAGCGGCGCTGGCGCGAGGCGTACTCCTCGCACGCGGCCCACAGGTGCCGGCGGTCGAAGTCGGGCCAGAGGGTGTCGAGGAAGACGAACTCGGCGTAGGCCGACTGCCACAGCAGGAAGTTGCTCGTCCGGTGCTCCCCGGAGCTGCGCACGAACAGGTCGACGTCGGCCATGTCGGGCTCGTCCAGGAACCGGGCGACGGTGGACTCGTCGACCTTGGCGGGGTCGAGCCGGCCGGCGGCAGCCTCCCAGGCGATCGCGGCGGCGGCGTCGGCGATCTCGGCGCGACCGCCGTAGTTCACGCACATGGTGAGCGTGAGGACGTCGTTGTCGCGCGTGAGCTCCTCGGCGACCTCGAGCTCCTTGATGACGCTGCGCCACAGCCGCGGACGGCGGCCGGCCCAGCGCACCCGGACGCCGAGCTCGTGCATCTCGTCGCGGCGGCGGCGGATGACGTCGCGGTTGAAGCCCATGAGGAAGCGGACCTCCTCGGGGCTGCGCCGCCAGTTCTCCGTGGAGAACGCGTAGGCGCTGATGGCCTTCACGCCGAGCTCGATGGCGCCCTCGACGCAGTCGAACAGCGAGGACTCCCCCGCCTCGTGACCCGCCGTCCGGGGCAGGCCGCGCTCCTTGGCCCAGCGGCCGTTGCCGTCCATGACGATCGCGACGTGCCCGGGCACCCTGTCGGCGGGGATCGACGGCGGCCGGGCGCCCGACGGGTGCGGGTTGGGCGACTTGACCTCACGCCTCACTCAGCAGGCCCGCTTCCCGCCTCGGGGCGACGTCGGAGCGGTCGACCAGCGGCAGCGAGCGCAGGCCGCGCTCGAGGTGCCACTGCAGCAGCGCGGCCACCAGACCGCTGCCCTCGCGGCGCTGCGGGTTCTCGCTGGCCTCGGCGGTGTCCCAGTCCCCGGACAGCAGCGCCTCCAGGTGCTCGATGGTGACCGGGTTGGGCATGGCCGAGCCGGTCGGGCGGCAGCCGGGGCAGACGGTTCCGCCGGCCGGGACGGAGAAGTGCCGGTGCGGGCCGGTGACGCCGCAGCGGGCGCAGTCGCCGAGCGCCGGCTCCCAGCCGGCCACCGACATCGCGCGCAGCAGGAAGGCGTCGAGGACGAGCCCGGACGGGTGCGTGCGCTCGGCCAGGGCCCGCAGCGCGCCGATGACGAGGAGGAACAGCCGCAGCGAGGGCTCCTTCTCCTCCGCCGTCAGCCGGTCGGCGGTCTCCAGCACCGCGGTGCCGGCGGTGTAGGCCGGGTAGTCGGCGGCGATGACCGAGCCGTAGGAGCGGATCGACTCCGCCTGGCTGACGATGTCGAGGGTGCGGCCGGTGTAGAGCTGCAGGTCGACGTGGCTGAACGGCTCGAGCCGCGCGCCGAACTTGCTCTTGGTGCGGCGCACGCCCTTGGCCACCGCCCGCACCTTGCCGTGCCGGCGGGTGAGGACCGTGACGATCCGGTCGGCCTCCCCCAGCTTGTGGGTGCGCAGGACGATCCCCTCGTCGCGGTACAGCGACTTCGGTGTCGTGCTCACTCAGTACCCCAGCCGGTTGAGCTTCTTGGGGTCGTCCTGCCACTCGCCCAGGACGGTGACGTGCAGGTCGAGGTGCACCCGCGCGCCGAGCAGGTCCTCCAGCCCGGCGCGGGCCTCCGTGCCGATCGCCTTGATGACCGACCCGCCCTTGCCGAGCAGCATCGGCTTCTGGCTCGGGCGCTCGCAGTGCAGCAGCGCGTGCACCTCGACCAGCTCCGCGCCCTCCCGCTTGGGGTCGGGGCGGCGGTTCAGCTCCTCGACGGTGACGGCGAGGGAGTGCGGCACCTCCTGGAACACCTTCTCCAGCGCCGCCTCGCGGATCAGCTCGGAGATCTGCCGGTCGGTGTCCTCGTCGGTGGTCTGCTCGTCGGGGTACATCGGCGGGCCCTCGGGCAGCAGGCCGACGAGCAGGTCCTCCAGCAGCTCGACCTGGTCGCCCCGCACCGCGCTCACCGGCACGACCTCGGCGGCCTCGACCAGCGCGCTGGCGGCCACCAGGTGCTCGGCCACCTGCTTCTTGCTCGCGGCGTCGGTCTTGGTGACGACGACGACCACCGGCGCCGTGACGTCCTTGAGCTGCCGGGCGATGAACCGGTCACCGGTGCCCACCGGCTGGTCGGCGGGGATGCAGAAGACCACGACGTCGACCTCGGAGAGCGTGTCGCGGACGACGTCGTTGAGGCGGCGGCCGAGCAGGCTCTTGGGCTTGTGCAGGCCGGGGGTGTCGACGAGGACGAGCTGCCCGCCGGGCCGGTGCACGACGCCGCGGATGGCGTGCCGCGTGGTCTGCGGCCGGTTGCTGACGATGCCGACCTTCTCGCCGACCAGCGCGTTGGTCAGCGTGGTCTTGCCCGCGTTGGGACGGCCCACCAGACAGGCGAAGCCGCTGCGGTACGGCTGGTCCGGTGTGCTCACCCGACCAGTCTCCCACTGCTCACCGACACGCCCGCTCCCCCCGCACCGGCACCGCGGGGGTGATGCACCCACCACCGGGATGTGTCGTGCGCCACACTCTGCCCGCTCAGTCCATCGGGAGGCGGGCGTCACGGTGTCCGGTCCCGGCACGTTCCGGCGACCCCAGGAGGACCCATGACGATCAGCCCCGCCCAGACGCTCCGCGAGGCCGGGGACGCCGTCCTCGATGCTGTCGTACGGGCCGACGCGCCCGTCGCCGGCGTCGTGGCCATGGTCACCGACCGGGAGGGCACCGTGTACGAGGGCGCGGCCGGCGCCCGCCGCCTGGGCGGTGGCGACCCGATGACCCCCGACACCGTCTTCGCCCTGTTCTCGACCACCAAGGCGGTCACGGCGACGGCCGCCCTGCAGCTCGTCGAGGAGGGGCGCCTCGACCTCGACGCCCCCGCCCGCCTCCACCTGCCCGAGATCGGCGAGCTGCGGGTGCTCGACGGCTTCGACGACGACGGGTCGCCGCGCACGCGCCCACCGAAGCGGGACATCACGACGCGGCACCTGCTGACCCACACCGCCGGGTTCGGCTACGACTTCTTCAACGAGCACTACAACCGGCTGGCGACGGAGCACGGGCAGCCCAGCGTCATCACCGCCAGCCGCGCCTGCCTGCGGACACCGCTGCTGTTCGACCCCGGCGAGCGCTGGGAGTACGGCAGCAACGTCGACTGGGCCGGCCAGGTGGTGGAGGCGGTCACCGGCGAGCGCCTGGGCGACGTCTTCGCCGCGCGGGTCTTCGAGCCCCTCGGCATGCGGGACACGACCTTCCACCTCGACGACCGGCTGCGCGCGCGGGCGGCGACCATGCACGCCCGCGGCGCGGACGGTTCGCTCTCGCCGATGGACGGCTGGGAGCTCACCCCCGACCCCGAGGTCCACATGGGTGGACACGGCCTCTACGGCACCGTCGGGGACTACCTGCGCTTCATCCGCATGTGGCTGGCCGACGGCCGCGGCGAGCACGGCGTGGTGCTGCGGCCCGAGACGGTGGAGATGGCCGTGCAGAACCACCTCGGGGACCTCAAGGTGACGGCGCTGCCCGGCGTGATCCCGGCGCTGTCCAACGACGCGGAGTTCTTCCCGGGGGTGTCGAAGTCCTGGTCGCTGCCGTTCATGGTCAACGACGAGCCCGCCCCGACCGGCCGGCCGGCCGGCGCGCTGGGGTGGGCCGGCCTGGGGAACCTCTACTACTGGATCGACCGCACCAACGGCGTCGGCGGCTTCTGGGCGACGCAGGTCCTGCCGTTCGGCGACGCGACCTCCTTCGGCGGTTACCTGGAGTTCGAGACGGCGGCCTACCGCGCGCTGACCGCGGATCCCGACCCGCCGGGCACCCGGTCGTGAGGGCGGCGGTCAGGCCCGCGTGATCGCGCCCGGGGCGTCCGGTCCGCGGCGCCCCGGGCGGTCCCGCTCAGGCGGTCGCGCGGACGACCCCGTCGGGGCCGGCGAGGAACACCGGTGCGGAGGCCGTCAGGTCGTGGACCGCGGCCAGGCCCTCCTGCTCGATCGCGTCGGCGTCGGACACGACGGCCGCCGCCTCCAGGCCCTCGACGCCGCTGGAGACCGCCGCGGCCACCGCCGCCTGCAGCGCCGACAGCCGCAGCGAGGGCAGCGCGACGCTGGCGGCGACGTAGGTTCGCCCGTCGGTGTCGCGGACCGCGGCGCCCTCCGGGGCACCGGTGCGGCCGCGGGCGGAGCGGGCGAGGGTGACGAGCTTGGCGTCCTCGGGCTGCAGGTCGGGCACGAGCGCCTAGCTTTCCACCGTGGCCGGCACCTCGACGCGGGTGGCCCCGGACTGGTGCTCCGGGTCGGTGTCGGGTGCCCGGGACACGAGGATCGTGTCGATGCGGTTGCGCCGCCCGCCGGCGTTCTCGGCGACCAGCCGCAGGCCCGCGACCTCCGCCGCGGACCCCTCGATCGGCACCAGCCCGAGCTCGCGCGCCAGCAGGCCGCCCACGGTCTCGACGTCGTCGTCCTCGGGCAGCTCGACGTCGAAGAGCTCGGCGAGGTCCTCGACCGGCAGCCGGGCGGTGATCCGCACCGACCCGTCGTCGAGGTGCTCGACCGGCGGCCGCTGGACCGCGTCGTGCTCGTCGGCGATCTCGCCGACGATCTCCTCGAGGATGTCCTCGATCGTCACCAGCCCCGCGAAGCCGCCGTACTCGTCGACGACGACGGCGATGTGCGTGCGGCGGGCCTGCATGTCGCGCAGCAGCTCGTCGACCGGCTTGGACTCCGGCACGAACGCCGGCGGGCGCATGAGCTCCTCGACCCGCGGGCCGCGGCCCTCGCCGAGGTTCTGCGACCGGCGCACGAGGTCCTTGAGGTAGACGATCCCGACGACGTCGTCGACGTTCTCGCCGATCACCGGGATGCGGCTGAACCCGCTGCGCAGCGCGAGGGCCAGTGCCTGCCGGAGGGTCTTGGTGCGCTCGATCCACACGACGTCGGTGCGCGGCACCATGACCTCGCGGGCGATGGTGTCGCCCAGCTCGAACACCGAGTGGATCATGTTGCGCTCGCCGGACTCGACGACGCCGCGCTCCTCGGCGAGGTCGACGAGCTCGCGCAGCTCGACCTCGGTGGAGAACGGGCCGTCGCGGTAGCCGCGGCCGGGCGTGATCGCGTTGCCCACGAGGATCAGCAGCCGGGTGACCGGGCCGAACACGCGGCCGAGCAGCCGCACCAGCCCGGCGGTGGCCAGCGCGATCGGGTAGGCGTGCTGGCGGCCGAGGGTCCGCGGCCCGACGCCGATGAGCACGTAGCTGACCACCGTCATCACGCCGGCGGCGGCCAGCACCGCCTGCCAGGTGCTCTCCAGCAGCCCGTAGACGACGACGCCGACGAGCACCGCGGCGACCATCTCGCAGACGATGCGCAGCAGCAGGAGCAGCGCCACCAGGCGGGCGCGCTCGTCGAGGACGCGCTTGAGGCTCGCCGCGCGGCGGACACCGTCGCGGCGCAACTCGTCGACGCGGGCCTTGGACACCCGCTGCAGCGCGGCGTCCATGGCACCGAAGGCGCCGGCGAGCGGGACCAGGCAGATCGCGACCACCAGCAGCGTGACCGCACCGGCGCTCATCGGGTCACCGGGTCCCGGGACCCCGTTCGGCCGGCTCGCCGGTGACCGGCTGCCGCGGAGCCGAGCGCCAGCCCTCGAGCAGGCGGGTCTGCAGCCCGAACATCTCCCGCTCCTCCTCCGGCTCCATGTGGTCGTAGCCGAGCAGGTGCAGCACGCCGTGGGTGGCCAGCAGCAGCAGCTCGTCGTCCATGGAGTGGCCGGCGGCGCGGGCCTGGCGGACGGCGACCGACGGGCACAGCACGACGTCGCCGAGCAGGGCGGGGCCGGGCTCGGGGTCGTCGGGGCGGGCGGTGTCGAGCTCGTCCATGGGGAAGGCCAGGACGTCGGTCGGGCCCTTCTCCCCCATCCAGCGCTCGTGCAGCACGGACATGTAGTCCGGGTCGACGCACAGCACCGACAGCTCGGCCATCGGGTTGACGCCCATCTCGCCGAGGACGTACCGGCAGATGCCGGTCAGCTCCGCCTCGTCGACGGCGATCTCGGACTCGTTGGCGACCTCGACGGGCACGCCGCTCAGCTCCCCTGCCGGCGCGGCCGCGCCGTGCGGGCCGGGGCCGAGGAACCCGGCGCGCTCTGCTGGCGGGCGGTGTCCCAGCGCTCGTAGGCGTCGACGATGTCGCCGACCAGCCGGTGGCGCACGACGTCGGAGCTGGTCAGGTTGGCGAAGTGGACGTCCTCGATGCCGTCGAGGATCTCGCGGACGATCCGCAGGCCGCTCTGCGCGCCACCGGGCAGGTCGACCTGCGTCACGTCACCGGTGACGACGATCTTCGAGCCGAAGCCGAGCCGGGTGAGGAACATCTTCATCTGCTCGGCGGTGGTGTTCTGCGCCTCGTCGAGGATGACGAACGCGTCGTTGAGCGTGCGTCCGCGCATGTAGGCCAGCGGGGCGACCTCGATCGTGCCCGACTGCATGAGCCGCGGGATCGACTCGGGGTCGACCATGTCGTGCAGCGCGTCGTAGAGCGGGCGCAGGTAGGGGTCGATCTTCTCGCTGAGCGTGCCGGGCAGGTAGCCCAGCCGCTCGCCGGCCTCGACCGCGGGGCGGGTGAGGATGATCCGGTTGACCTGCTTGGTCTGCAGCGCCTGCACGGCCTTGGCCATCGCCAGGTAGGTCTTGCCGGTACCGGCCGGGCCGATGCCGAAGACGATGGTGTGCGCGTCGATCGCGTCGACGTAGCGCTTCTGGTTCAGCGTCTTGGGCCGGATCGTGCGCCCGCGGCGGCTGAGGATGTCCAGGCTGAGGACGTCGGCCGGCCGCTCGGAGCCGCCGCTGCGCAGCATGCCGATGACCCGGCGGACCGAGTCCGGCCGGAGCGCCTGGCCGGTGCCGAGCAGCGCGATGAGCTCGTCGAAGACGCGGACGGCGAAGGCGTTGTCGGCCGGCAGGCCGGTCACGGCGATCTCGTTGCCGCGCACGTGCACGTCGGCCTCGAGCTCGGCCTCGACCAGTCGCAGCAGCTCGTCACCGGAGCCGAGGAGGGCGACCATCGACACGGAGTCGGGGACGGTGATCGTGGTGCGGACGGCGGCGGGCGCGGCGCTCGCGAGGGTGCTGGCGTCGTCGACCGCGGCGGCCTGCAGCGAGGCCTCGCGGGACGTGGGAGCGCCCGCCACGGGGACGTTCGGGGAGGTGTCGGGCAAGAACCCTCGACCCTGCCTTTCCTGGCACGGGGTTGTGACCCCGTCGATGCTACCCGCGCGCGTCGAGGAGGAAGCGCGCTCAGCGACCCCGGTAGGTGGCCTGCCCGGGGCCCTCGTCGAGGAAGGAGGCCACCGCGCCGCGCAGGTCGGCGGTGCCGAACAGCGGCCCGGACACCTGCGGCGTGATCTCGTCGGCGGCCCGCACGCCGTGGCGGACCGCGGTGGTGACCAGGCGCTTGGTGGCCGCGTGGGCCAGCGTCGGGCCGGCAGCGACGCGGTGGGCGTACGCGCGGGCGGCCTCGGCGAAGCCCTCGTCGGGCAGCACGCGGTTGACGACGTCCCACCGCTCGAGGACCGCGGCCGGGTAGCGCTCGCCGGTGAAGACGAGCTCCTTGGCCCGTGCCGGCCCGGCCCGCTCGGCCAGCCGCTGCGGCCCGCCCATCGAGGGGGTCAGGCCGACGACGATCTCGACCAGCCCGAACGAGGCCCGCTCGGCGGCGAGCAGCACGTCGCAGGCCAGGGCGAACTCGAACGCGGCGGTGAGGGTGAGCCCGTGCGCGGCGAAGACGGTGGGGACCGGCAGGTCCTCCAGCGTCTGGGACACGCGCAGCAGCCGCGCCCACAGCGCCGTACCGCGCTGTTCCGGGTCGGGGCCCTCGGCGATCGCGCGGAAGGCGGTGACGTCGACGCCGCCGGAGACGACCTTGCCGCGCGCCTCGAGGAGCACCGCCCGCGCGCGGTCGGGCCGGCCGGGCTCGGTGAGGGCGACCAGCTCGGCGACCGCGGCCTCGAAGCCGGCGAACACCGACTCGTCGAAGAGATTGAGCGGGGGCTTGTCCAGCACGACGACGGCGACGTCGCCGTCCCGCTCGATCCGGACGGGGGCGGCGCTGCCGGCGTCGGTCATGCCCGCCACCCTGCCACCCCCGTCCCCGGCGGCAGGAATGGCCATTTCTGCCGCCCCGGGGTCAGCCGGGAGGCCAGGTGAGCGGGCGGCCGCCCAGGACGTGCAGGTGCAGGTGGTGGACGGTCTGCCCTGCGGCCGGGCCGGTGTTGGCCACCAGCCGGTAGCCGGGCTCGGCGCCGTCGTCGGTGACCAGGCCCTCCTGGACGGCGACCGCGTGCGCGGAGGCCACCACGTCGGCCAGCAGCTGGGGATCGGCGCCGACCAGCAGCCCGGCGGTCGCGTGGTGCTCCTTGGGGACCACCAGCACGTGCGTCGGCGCCTGCGGGTTGACGTCGCGGAAGGCCAGCGTGCGGTCGGTCTCGTGCACGACGTCGGCAGGGATCTCCCGGGCGACGATCCGGCAGAACAGGCAGTCGTTCACCCGGCCGACCCTAGGGGGCGCCGACCCGTGCGGCGCGGCGTCCTGGCTCACCGTGACGCGTCCTGGCTCACCGTCGACGCTGAGTCAGGACGCAGCACGATCAGGTCACCTGATCGTGCTGCGGCGGCGTCAGGACCAGCGGGAGCGGGCGGAGAGCGCGGCCAGCGCGGCGGCGCCGGCGGTGGAGGTCCGCAGCACCTCGGGGCCGAGCCGCACCGCCTGGGCGCCGGCCGCGCGCAGGGCCACGACCTCGCCGTCGGTGAGCCCGCCCTCGGGGCCGACGACGACCGCCACGGTGCCCGACGCCGGCAGCTCGACCCCGGCCAGCGGGCGGCGGGCCTGCTCGTGCAGGACGAGCGCGAGGTCGACGTCGGCCAGCTCGCCACACACCTGGCGGGTGGTCATCAGGCCGGCGACCTCGGGCACCCGCGGCCGGCGCGACTGCTTCGCCGCCGCCCGCGCGGCGGCCCGCCACTTGGCCAGCCCCTTGTCGACGCGGTCCTCCCGCCAGCGGGTCACGCAGCGGGCCGCGGCCCACGGGATGACCCGGTCGACGCCGAGCTCGGTGGCGAGTTCGACCGCCAGCGGCCCGCGGTCGCCCTTGGGCAGCGCCTGGACCAACAGGAACTCCGGCTCGGGCGCGGGCACCTCGTGGCGGGCGGTCACCCGCACGCGCAGCCCGGCCGGGCCGGCGTCGACGACGACCCCCTCGATCAGCGCGCCGCGGCCGTCGCCGACCCGCACCGGCTCGCCCGGGGCCAGCCGCACGACGTCGACGGCGTGCCGCCCCTCCGCGCCGTCGACGAGGACCTCGTCGCGGTCGAGCAGCGCCGCGGCCGGCAGCTCGTCCAGCAGGAACAGCGGCGCGCCGTCGAGGGCGGGCCGGGCGTCGTCAGGGGCGGGAGCGCTCACTTGAACGGGTTCCGGACGCGGGAGAACAGCCCGCCGTGCGCCTCCGCGGAGGGTCCGGGGCGGTCCTCGCCGCGCAGCACGGCCAGCTCGCGCAGCAGCTTCTCCTGCTCGGCGTCCAGGCGGGTCGGCGTCTGCACGTCGACGTGCACCAGCAGGTTGCCCCGGCCGGTGGCACGCAGCCGCGGCGCGCCCTGGCCGCGCAGCGTCAGCACGGTGCCGGCCTGCGTGCCCGGGCGGACGTCGACGTCGGTCTCCTCGCCGTCGAGCAGCGTGAGCGGCAGCGTGGTGCCGAGCGCGGCCGCGGTCATCGGCAGCGCCACGTGGCAGTGGAGGTCCTCGCCGTCGCGGGTGAAGACCTCGTGCGGCCGCTCGCGGATCTCCACGTAGAGGTCGCCCGCGGGGCCACCGCCGGGGCCGACCTCGCCGCGGCCGGTGAGCCGGATCCGCATGCCGTCCTCGACGCCGGCGGGCACCTTGACCGGGATGGTCCGGCGGGCGCGGACGCGGCCCTCGCTGCCGCACTCGGGGCAGGGGTCGGGGATGACCTGGCCGGTGCCGGCGCAGGTCGGGCACGGCCGGCTGGACACGACCTGGCCGAGGAAGGAGCGCTGCACGCTCTGCACCTCGCCGCGCCCGGAGCAGGTGGTGCAGGTGGTCGGGTGGGTGCCCGGGGCGGTGCCGGCGCCGCTGCAGGTGCCGCACAGGACGGCGGTGTCGACGGTGATGTCCTCGGTGGTGCCGAAGACCGTCTGCTCGAGGTCGAGCTCGAGGCCGATCAGCGCGTCGTCGCCGGCGCGGACGCGGCTGCGCGGACCCCGACCACCCACCCCGCCGCCGAAGAAGGCGTCCATGATGTCGCCGAGCCCGCCGAAGCCGGCCCCGCCGAACGGCGAGCCGGCGGCCGCGCCGGCCCCGCTGTCGAAGGGGTCGCCGCCGAGGTCGACGATGCGCCGCTTGTCCGGGTCGGTCAGCGCCTGGTACGCGCGGCTGACCTCCTGGAAGCGCTCCTTGGCCCCGGGGTCGGGGTTGACGTCGGGGTGCAGGTCGCGCGCCAGCCGGCGGTAGGCCTTCTTGATGTCGGAGTCGGAGGCGCCCCGGGCGAGTCCGAGGACGCCGTAGTAGTCGGTTGCCATCAGCTGTCGAGACCTCAGCTCCCGGCCAGCAACTGGCCGACGTAGCGGGCCACGGCTCGCACCGCGGCCATGTTGCCTGGGTAGTCCATGCGGGTCGGGCCGACGATGCCCAGCCCGCCGAGTGCCCGGTCGCCCGAGCCGTACCCCACCGACACGACCGACGCACCGGCCAGCGCCTCGTAGGCGTTCTCCTCGCCGATGCGCACGAGCACGGCACCGCCGCTGTCGACCTCGCTGATCAGCTTGAGGACGACGACCTGCTCCTCCAGCGCCTCCAGCAGCGGCCGCAGGCTGCCCGGGTCGACGGCGACGCGGGCCAGGTTCGCCGTCCCGCCGACGAGGAGGCGGTCCTCCCCCGGCTCGACCAGCGTCTCCACCAGCGCGGCGCTGACGGCCGCGACCAGCGCCCGCAGGTGCGGCGGCGCGGTGTCGACGACGTCGGGCACCTTGCTCCCGGCGTCGGCGAGCTTCGCGCCGGTGAACGCCGCGTTGAGCATCGCGCGCAGGTCGGCGACGTCGTCGCGGGTGACGTCGACCGGGCAGTCGACGATCCGCTGCTCGACGCGGCCGGTGTCGGTGATGAGGACCACCAGCAGCCGCGAGCCGGTGAGCTGCACGACCTCGAGGTGGCGGACGGCGCTGCGCGACAGCGTCGGGTACTGGACGACGGCGACCTGGCTGGTCAGCTGGGCCAGCAGCCGCACGGTGCGGCCCAGCACGTCGTGCAGGTCGACGGCGCCGTCGAGGAACCGCTCGATCGCCTTGCGCTCGGCGGCCGAGAGCGGCTTGACCGCCGAGAGCCGGTCGACGAAGAGCCGGTAGCCCTTGTCGGTGGGCACCCGGCCGGCACTGGTGTGCGGCTGGGTGATGTAGCCCTGCTCCTCGAGCACGGCCATGTCGTTGCGGATGGTGGCCGGCGAGACGCCGAGGTCGTGCCGTTCGGCCAGGGCCTTGCTGCCCACGGGGTCGTTGGTGGAGACGAAGTCCTGGACGATGGCCCGCAGGACCTGCAGGCGCCGTTCGTCGTGCGCCACGGTGACACCTCCCCGAACCGGTCGACGTCGCCGTGCGGGGAGCCGCGGGGCCCCGGCCTGTCCGCTCCGGAGGGGCCGGGCGGGCTGGCACTCGCACGGACCGAGTGCCAATCCAGCATACGTCGAGGGAGCCGTCCCGTCGCGGACGCGAGGGCGTCGGCACCCCGGAGGGGGCGCGGCGGGGCAGGAGGGCGGCCGATAGGCTGGCCGGGGTCGGAACGGGTGCGCAGGTCGGACGGAGGTCGGGTCCCTGATCTTCAAAGCGGTGCGGAGCGGGCGTCCCTATCCCGAGCACGGCCTGTCCACCAAGGACTGGGCGATGATCCCGCCCCGGCAGATCCGGCTCGACACGCTGGTCACCACCAAGCGCGAACTGGCGCTCGACACCCTGCTCGCCGACGACTCGACCTTCTACGGCGACCTGTTCCCGCACGCCGTCCAGTGGCACGGCGACCTCTACCTCGAGGACGGCCTGCACCGCGCGCTGCGTGCGGCCCTGCAGCAGCGCTCGGTGATCCACGTCCGGGTGCTCGACCTCGACGCGCTGATGCCCGCCAACCTGGCGTGAGCGGGCTCGCCCGGCTCGACGGCGGGGTGCTGCTGCGCGAGGCCACCGCCGACGACGTCCCCGCGGTCGTGGCGCTGCTGACCGACGACCCGCTGGGCGCCGGCCGGGAGTCGGCCGACCTCGCTCCCTACCGCGCGGCGTTCGCCGCCGTGGACGCCGACCCCGCCCACCTGCTGGTCGTGGCCGAGGACGGCGGCACCGTCGTCGGCACGCTGCAGCTGTCGTTCCTGCCCGGGCTCTCGCGCGGCGGCGCGCTGCGCGCCCAGGTCGAGGGCGTGCGGGTGGCCGCGGCCCGCCGCGGGACCGGGCTGGGCGCGGCGATGCTGCGCTGGGTGGCCGAGGAGTCGCGCCGCCGCGGCTGCGCGCTGGTGCAGCTCACCACCGACACCCGCCGGCCCGACGCCCACCGCTTCTACGAGCGGCTCGGCTACGTCCCCTCCCACATCGGGATGAAGCTGGAGTTATAACCAGCCCTTGTCGGCGGCGACGCGGGCGGCCTCCACCCTCGTGCGGGCGCCGGTCTTCCCGATCGCCGAGGACAGGTAGTTGCGCACCGTCCCCTCCGACAGGAACAGCCGCCGGGCGATGTCGGCGACGGTGGCGCCGTCGGCGGCCTCGCGCAGCACGTCGGCCTCGCGCGCCGACAGCGGCGTGGCCCCGATCGCCAGCGCCGCGGCGGCCAGGTCCCGGTCGATGACCCGCTCCCCCGCGACGACGGCCCGGATCGCCGTCGCCAGCTCGGCCACCGGCGCGTCCTTCACCAGGAACCCGGCCGCGCCGACCTCCATGGCGCGGCGCAGGAACCCGGGCCGGCCGAACGTGGTCAGGACGACGGCGCGCACCGCGGGCAGCTCGGCGGCCAGCTCGCGGGCGGCCTCGATGCCGTCGCGCCCGGGCATCTCGATGTCGAGCAGCGCCACGTCGGGGCCGTGCTCGCGGGCGGCGGCGAGCACCTCGTCGCCGCGGCCGACCTCGGCGACGACGGTGATGTCGGGCTCGAGCTCGAGCAGTGCCCGCAGCGCGCCGCGCACCATCGACTGGTCCTCGGCCACCAGCACGCGGATGACCCGGTCGCTCACCGGGCCACCGTCTGCGGCGCCGTCTCCCGGACCGGGGCCACCAGCGGCAGCACGGCGCGCAGCTCGTAGCCGCCGTCGGGTCCGGCGCCGCCGGTGAGCCGGCCGCCGAGCGCGCCCACCCGCTCGGACAGCCCCGCCAGGCCGGAGCCGGGCTCGCTGTCGTCGGTGGGGCCCCGGCCGTCGTCGGCCACGGTGAGCACCGCCTCGGCACCGTCGTCGGCCAGGGACACCGTCACCGACCGCGCGCCGCTGTGCCGCAGCACGTTCGTCGTCGCCTCGCGGACCACCCAGCCCAGCGCGGCGTCGACCGGCCCGGGCAGCGTGGGCACGCGCGCCGGCACGCGGACGGCGATGCCCGCGCCCGACAGTGCCGAGCGGGCCTCGGCCAGCGCCTGCGCGCAGCTGACCTGGCGGTAGCCGCTGACGGCGTCGCGGACCTCGGCCAGCGCGCGGCGGGCGGCGGCCTCGACGTCGGCCATCTCGGCGCGCGCCCGGGCGGGGTCGGCCTCGGCCAGCCGCCCGGCGAGCTCGCTCTTGAGCGCGATGAGCGACAGGCTGTGGCCGAGCAGGTCGTGCAGGTCGCGGGCGAAGCGCAGCCGCTCCTCGGCGACGGCGTTGCGCGCCAGCTCCTCGCGCGCCTCGGCGAGCTCGTTGTTGACCTCGACCAGGTGGCGGGTGCCGCGCAGCCCGAAGGCGGTGAGCAGGCACATCACCGGGAGGATGAACAGCTCGCCGAGCATGCCGTGAGCGGCGACGACGGCAGCACACACCGCCGCGGCCGCGACCACCGCCGGCCACACCCAGCGCGACGGGAGCGCCGCCGCCGAGGCCGCGGACACGTAGATCATCAGCCCGGCCCACGACGGCCCGAGCCAGACGGCGAGCACGACGGCGAGGACCGCGACGAACGCCAGCCGGGACAGCGCCGGAGGGCCCCAGCAGCCGCCGCCGAACGCCCGCCGGAACACGTCGAGGTAGACGACGGTGAACGCCACCAGACCGGCGCCGGCCAGCACCAGGGCGGCGAGCGGCCGGTCGGTGGTGGCGAGGTCGGCGACCGGGAAGAACTGGAACAGCAGCCAGGGCAGCGCCCAGCCGATGCGCTGCCACCGGGTGCGGGGTTCCACGGCGATCGACCGTAGCCCGCTCAGCCCGCGACGGCGGCCAGCGGACGCCGCCGCGCCACGGCGACGGCGAGGACCGCGAAGACCACGCCGAACGCGGCGAGCACCGCCACCGCCGTCATCCCGGGGAGGCCGCCCGCGGCGACGTCCCGGCCGGTCTGCGCGTACCAGTACGACGGCAGCGCGTGCGCCACCGCGCGCAGGCCCGACGGGAAGATCTCCACCGGCACCCACAGCCCGCCGAGCGCGGCCAGCACGGTGGCGACCAGGCCGATCGCGCCGCCGGCCGCCTTCTCCTCCAGCGCCCACCCGAGCAGCAGGCCCAGGGCCACGAACACTGCCGACCCGAGCCACAGCACCCCGACCAGGCCCACCCACGCGCCGGGGTCGAGCCGCACGCCGTTGACGAACCGCCCGACCAGCGCGACGACCACCAGCGGCGGCAGCGCGAGCAGCATCCCGACGGCGACGTCGACGGCGACCACCGAGGTCTGCGGCACCGGCGTCACCCGCAGCTGCCGCAGCCACCCCGACGCCCGGTCGAAGGACAGCCGGATGGTCGCGCCCAGCGCCGCGCCGATGGCGCCGTAGGCCATCATCGCGACCATCGTGGCCGCGGCCGCCTCCTGGCTGATCCCGCCGGGGGCGCCGGCGAAGACCTGCGTGAAGAAGACGGTGAACGCCGCCGGCAGGACGACGGTGAAGAGCAGGTACTGCCGGTTGCGGCCGACCCGGCGCAGCTGGAAGGCGAACAGCGGACTCATCGGGCGGCTCCCGTCGTGAGGGTGAGGACGGCGTCCTCGAGGCTGGCGCCGCGGACCTCGAGATCGGTCAGCGGGACGCCGCGGTCGAGCAGGACGCGCAGGGTGGCCTCCGCGTCGGAGGTGGTGAGGACGGCGGTGCCGCCCTGGCGCGCGGTCGTGGTGACGCCGGGCAGTGCGGTGAGGTCGGCGTCGTCGCCCACCGACAGCCGCACGGTCCGTCCCGAGACCGCCGAGCGGACCCCGGCGGTGGAGCCGTCGGCGACCACGCGCCCGCCGGCGAGGACCACGACGCGGTCGGCGACGGCGTCGGCCTCCTCGAGGTGGTGGGTGGCGAAGACGACGGTGGTGCCGCGGGCGGCGAGCTCGCGCATCGTCGTCCAGAAGGCCCGGCGGCCCTCGACGTCCATGGCCGAGGTCGGCTCGTCGAGCAGCAGCAGCGGCGGCTGGCCGGCCAGCGCGAGGGCCAGCATCACCCGCTGCCGCTGGCCGCCCGAGAGCGCCTCGACCGGGCGGCCGAGCAGCCCGCCGATGCCGGTGGTGGCCACCAGGTCCTCCAGCGGCCACGGGTCGGGATAGCTGCGCCGCACGAGGTACACGACCTCGCCGACGCGCGCCTCGCTCGGCAGTCCGCCGTGCTGCAGCATGGCGCCGACGCAGCCGGCGCGGACGGCGTCGGCCGGGGCGCGGTCCAGGACGCGGACGGTGCCGGCCGCGGGGCGCAGCAGGCCGAGGACGGCGGAGACGGTGGAGGACTTGCCGGCGCCGTTGGGGCCGAGCAGCGCGACGGTCTCCCCCGCCCCGATGCGCAGGTCCAGGCCGTCGACGGCGAGCACGTCGCCGTGGCGGACGGTGAGGCCGGAGATCTCCAGGGCGTTCGCGGGCACGGAACGAGCCTGGCCCCGCGCGAGGTCGCGGCAGTAGTGCGGGACGTCGTCGTCCCGGCCTGACATCCGTCAGGTTCAGTCCGTCAGGTTCAGTCCGTCAGGTCGCGGACGACGGCGTCGGCGAGCAGCCGGCCGCGGTCGGTGAGCACCGCCCGCCCCGCCTCGTGCGCGCCGGCCTCCAGCAGTCCGCGGGCGACGGCGTCGGCAGCGCGCAGCCGACCGGCGTCGGACAGGGCGGGAAGCGGCAGCCCGTCGCGCAGCCGCAGGCCGAGCATCACGGTCTCCAGCGCGCGGTCGGCGTCGTCGAGGACCTCGCGGTCGGCCACCGGGCTCTCCCCCACCGCCAGCCGGCCCGCGTAGGCCGCCGGGTGCTTGACGTTCCACCACCGCACCCCGCCGACGTGGCTGTGCGCGCCCGGGCCGATCCCCCACCAGTTGGCGTTGGCCCAGTACAGCTCGTTGTGGCGGCAGCGGGCGGCGTCCCCCCGCGACCAGTTGCTGACCTCGTACCAGTCGAACCCGGCACCGCGCAGGGTCGTGTCGGCCTGCACGTAGCGGTCGGCGAGGACGTCGTCGTCGGGCATGGGCAGCTCGCCGCGGGTGATGCGGCGGGCCAGCCGGGTGCCGTCCTCGACGATCAGCGCGTAGGCGCTCACGTGGTCGACCGGCGCGGCGAGGACGGCGTCGAGCGAGGCGGCCCAGTCGGCGTCGGTCTCGCCGGGCGTGCCGTAGATGAGGTCGAGGTTGACGTGCTCGAAGCCGGCGGCGGCCGCCTCGCGCGCGGCCTGCGCCGCCCGGCCCGGGGTGTGCCGGCGGTCGAGGACGGCCAGCACGTGCTCGGCCGCGGACTGCATGCCCAGGCTCAGCCGGGTGAAGCCGGCCGCCCGCAGGGTCGCCAGCGAGGCCGGCGTCACCGACTCGGGGTTGGCCTCGGTGGTGACCTCGACGTCGGGGACGACGGGGAACAGCTCGCGGACGGCGGCCAGCACGGCGGCGAGGTCCTCGGCCGGCAGCAGCGTCGGGGTGCCGCCGCCGACGAACACCGTGGAGACCGTCGGCAGGTCGGGGCCGAGGACCCGCGCGGCGCGCGTCAGCTCGGCGATCGCGGTCCCGGCGTACTCGGCGCGGTTGGCGCCGGGGCCGAGCTCGTCGGAGGTGTAGGTGTTGAAGTCGCAGTAGCCGCAGCGCGTGGCGCAGAAGGGCACGTGCACGTACAGGCCGAACGGCGTCGTCGTCAGGTGCTCGCGCGCGCCGGCCGGGAGGTCGTCGTCCGCCGGCGGGCGCCCCGGCAGAAGGGGCAGGGTGGTGGTCATCTGCTCCCAGTGTGCCGCGCCGTGGCTCCCCCGGGCAGGATGCCCCGGGTGACCTCGGACCGGCTGCTGCAGGTGACCGTCGCGGGAGGCGTGGCCCGCCTGGTCCTGGACTCCCCCGCCAACCGCAACGCGCTGTCCCGCGCGCTGCGCGGCCAGCTGCGCGAGGCGCTCGACGCCGCGCTCGCCGACGACGCCGTCCGCGTGGTCGTGCTCGACCACACCGGCCGGGTCTTCTGCTCGGGCATGGACCTGTCCGAGGCCGCGGGCGCCGGCGCGGGCGACCAGGGCGTGCGCGAGCTGCCCGAGCTGCTGGAGATCCTCTGGACGGCGCCCAAGCCGGTGGTGGCCGCGGTCCGCGGCCCGGCGCGCGCCGGCGGGGTGGGGCTGGCCGCGGCCTGCGACGTCGTCGTGGCCGCCGCCTCGGCGACGTTCGGGATGTCGGAGGTGCGGCTCGGGCTGGTGCCCGCGGTGATCTCCGCCGTCGTGCTGCCCCGCATGCAGCCGCCCGTGGCGCACCGGCTGATGCTCACCGGCGAGGTGTTCGACGCCGTCACCGCCGCGGCCGGCGGGCTGGTAGACCTCGTGGCGCCCGACGACGAGGTGGACGCCACCGTCGACGGGCAGGTCATGGCGCTGGCCGCCGGGTCGCCGTGGGCGCTGGCCGAGACCAAGCGGCTGCTGCGCGCCGGCGGGCTGCGCGGCTCGTTCGACGACCTGCTCGAGCTCTCGGCGCGGGCCTTCGCCGGCGACGACGGCCAGGAGGGCATCGCCGCGTTCCGCGAGAAGCGCCCGGCCCGCTGGGTCCCCACGCTCTAGCGCCGGCCGGCGGGCCGCGGGACCCTGCGGGCGTGACCGCAGCCGAGGACCCCCGCGCGCGCTTCCGCACCCTGCCCGAGCCGGTCCGCCCCGACGACGCCGTGGAGACGGTGGACGCGGAGCCCGCGCGGCCGGTCGACACCGAGAGCGACGAGCGCGACCGCTTCCTGCGTGAGGCGGGCGGCTGAGCCCCTCCCGCGCACGCTCGTGCTCTGCCCCGCCCGGCGGGGCAGAGCACGAGCCCCCGCCGGACACCTCCGGCCCGCTCGCTCGTGCTCTGGTCCGCATCGGGGGCAGAGCACGAGCGTCCGTCAGGGCAGTCGTGCTCTGCACACACCTGTGTGCAGAGCACGACTGCGCTCAGAGCACGTAGGTGGCGATCATCTGGCCGAGCTGGCGGATGTCGGAGTTGCCCTTGAACTCCAGCCGGACCTTGCCGAGCCCGCTGAACCACAGGTCGAGTTCGGCGTCGAGGTCGAAGGTGCCCGCGGTCTCCACCGAGAAGGCCTGGATCTTGCTGTACGGCAGCGAGGTGAAGTCCTTCTTGCGGCCGGTCATGCCCTGGACGTTCACCGCGATCAACCGCTTGTCGGTGAAGACGACGAAGTCCCGCACCGTCTTGAACGCGAAGTACAGCTGCTCGCCCGGGATGAGCAGCGGGGCGACGTCACCGGCGACGTCCTGGGGGTTGCACTGGCTCAGCTTGAACACCGAGCCGTTCGAGAAGTCGATCACCCGGACACTTTAGGTGACGGCCAGGTGACGCAGGGTCTCCCGCGCCAGGGGGTCAGCGCAGCCGGCGGCTCGCGTCGGGCAGGCGCTGGGTGACGCCGCGGGCGTCGAGCCACTCCATCAGCGGCACCGCCACGCGGCGCGAGGTCCCCCACGCCGAGCGGGCCTGGCTGAGCGTGAACGGCTGCGGCAGCCCGGCCAGCCGCTCGCGCGCGACCTGCTCCACCCCCGGCGCCAGGTAGACGCCGTCGGCGATGCGGACCAGCTGCCCGTCGCGCACCGCCGCCGCCAGCTCGCGCGGGCCCAGCCGGGCGGCGCGCAGCTCCTCGGCGTCCGGCGCGGCGAACGGATCGGCGGCCAGCCGGCTCCGGATCGCGTCGACGGCGCGCTGCACGGCGGGCGGCAGGCCTGCGGCGGCCACCACCACGCGGCCCTCGCGCAGCGCCAGCGGCGGGCGGACGACGAGCGCCACCAGGTCGTCGGCGGGCAGGTCCAGCTCCCGGCGGACGACGGCGACCGGCGGCCCCGGCTCCAGCGGGTGCGCCTGCCGGTGCGCGGCCACCAGCCCGGGCACCCGCCGGGCGAGCGACCCCACCAGCCCGGGAGCGAGCAGCCACGGGCCGGCGCGGACGGCGTCGTCGGGCACCGGCCAGCCCATCGCGGTGAAGTCGTCGGCGCGCACCACCCGCCGGCGCGCGAGGTCGGCCGCGGCCCCGGCCGGCCCGGCGTCCTGGGCGTCGAGCTCGGCGGCCCGCTGCCGGGCGGCACCGCGACGGCGCAGCTCGGGCGGGGCGACGTCGCGGACGTCGGCGCCGAGCACCCGGCGGGCACCCGGGTCGCGCAGCAGCACCCGGTCGCCCACCCGCAGCGGGAGCGCCGAGGCCAGCCGCAGCCGCAGCGCCGTCCCCTCCAGCGGGCGCAAGCGCACCGGCACCGCCGCCGACCCCACGTGCAGCACCGCCTCGGCCGGCAGCCGGTCCGCCGGCTCCCGCGCCAGGACGACGTCGACCTCGTCGGTCTCCCGGAAGGCGCCGGGCGTGAGCAGCGCGTCGCCGCGGGACAGGTCCTCCACGGCGACGCCGCGCAGGTTCAGCGCCACCCGCGCGGTCGCCGTCGCCCGCTCCACCGGCCGGCCCAGCGACTGCACGCCACGCACCGTGACCTCCCGGCCGCCGAGCCGCAGCCGGTCGCCCGGCGCCACGGACCCGGCCGCCAGCGTGCCGGTGACCACGGTCCCGGCGCCGCGGATGGGGAACGCGCGGTCGATCCACAGCCGCACCGGCGCACCGGCGTCCGGCGCGGGGAGCCCGGCCAGCAGCGTCTCCAGCGCGGCCGCCAGGTCGTCGACGCCCCGCCCCGCCGGGGCGCTCACCGCCACGCCCGGCACCACGCCCATCGACGTGGCCGTCAGCCGCTCGGTCGCGTCGGCCAGCACCGGCGCGGGGTCGGCCAGGTCGGCCTTGGTGACGGCGAGCAGCGCGTGCCGCACGCCGAGCGCGTCGAGGACGGCGACGTGCTCGGCGGTCTGCGCCGACCAGCCGTCGTCGGCGGCCACCACCACGAGCGCGGCCGGCACCGACCCGACGCCGGCGAGCATGTTGCCGACGAACCGCTCGTGCCCGGGCACGTCGACGACGGCGACCACCCGGCCCGAGGGCAGCGTCGTCCAGGCGAACCCGAGGTCGATGGTGAGGCCGCGGCGGCGCTCCTCCTCCCACCGGTCGGGCTCCATGCCGGTGAGCGCTCGGACCAGCGTGGACTTGCCGTGGTCGACGTGCCCCGCGGTCGCGATCACCTGCACCGGCGTGCCACCTCCAGCACCGCGGCGGCCAGGTCGTCGTCGGCCGACGGCGGCACGCTGCGCAGGTCCAGCAGCGTCCGGTCGTCGGCGAGGTACCCGACCACCGGCCGCGCGCCCAGCCGCAGCGGCTCGGCGAGGCCCGCGGGCAGCGAGACCGCGGCGCTGGGCAGCGGGTGCTCGGGCGCCCCGCCCCCGCCGACGCGGGCGGCCGAGTCCACGGCCCGGGCGTCGAGGCCGGCGGCGGCCAGCCGGGCGGCGAGCGCACCGGCCCGCGCGCGCAGGTCCGCGACGTCGGCGGCGAGCATCTCCTGCACCGGCGGCAGCGGTCCGCGCAGCGTCGCCTCGAGCGCGGCCAGCGTCGTCTTGTCCACCCGCAGCGCGCGGTAGAGCGGGTGCCGGCGCAGCCGCTGCACCAGCTCCGCGCGGCCGAGCACCAGCCCGGCCTGCGGGCCGCCGAGCAGCTTGTCGCCGCTGGCCAGGACGAGGTCGGCGCCGTCGGCCAGCGTGGTCTGCAGGTCCGGCTCCTCGGGCAGCGCGGGGTGCGGGCGCAGCAGGCCCGAGCCGACGTCGGCGACCAGCGGGACGCCGGTCCCGGCGAGGCCGGTCGCGAGCGTGGCCACCGGCACCGCCCGCGTGAACCCGCGGACGACGAAGTTCGACGGGTGCACCTTGAGCACCGCGCCGGTGCCCGGGCCGAGCGCACGGGTGTAGTCCTCCAGCGCGACCCGGTTGGTGGTGCCGACCTCGCGCAGCCGCGCCCCGGTGGACTCCAGCAGCTCGGGGATGCGGAACCCGTCGCCGATCTCGACCAGCTCCCCGCGGGCGATGACCAGCTCGCCGCCGAGCGCCGTCGCCACCAGGGCCAGGGCGGCCGCACAGTTGTTGACCACGATCGCCGCCTCGGCCGCCGGCACCGCGGCCAGCAGCGCGGACAGCGCCGCCTCGCCCCGCGGGCCGCGGCGGCCGGTGCGCAGGTCGAGCTCGACGTCGGTGGTCCCGCTCGCCGCGACCACGGCGTCGACGGCGGCCGGCGACAGCGGCGCCCGCCCGAGGTTGGTGTGCACCAGCACGCCGGTGGCGTTGAGCACCGGCCGCAGGCTGGCCGCCGTCGTCGGCAGGTCGGCCAGGACCGCGGCGACGGCGTCCTCCGGGTCCAGCTCCCCCGCGCGGACGCGGGCCTGCACCGCGCGGACGACGTCCTTGACCAGGTCGCGGCCGAGCCGGGACGCCGCGGCGGCCAGCGCCGGGTCGCCCAGCAGCGTGTCGGTGCGGGGCACTGCCCGCCGCGGGTCGGCGCTCATCGCCTCGGGAGCGTAGGCGCCGGCCCGCGACGGGGTCGGCTGGCGGAGGCGGACGGGAATCGAACCCGCCTGACCGAGCTGCTCGGCCACGTCGGCTTTAGAGGCCGCGGGGGCCACCAGACACCCTGACGCCTCCGCGCAGCAGCCTACGGCGCGCTCACTCCTCGGCGCAGATGTCGGCCATCTCCGCGAGGTAGGCCGCCAGCGGGTCGAGGTCGGCCTCGGCGCGCAGGCGCTCCACGGCCGCCGGGTCGGCGAGCGGCACCGCCGGCTGCGGTCCGTCGGGCGTGCACGACACCTGCGTGCCGTAGGTCTGCGGCCGCCCGGTGTTGGCCGCGACCCGGTCGGTCAGGTACGCGAGCTCGCCCGGCGAGGCCTGCCCGGCCGCCACCGCCTGCCGCAGCAGCTCCAGCGCCCGCTGCTGGAACGCCGGGTCGAGGTCGGAGTGCTGCGCGATCGCCCACGCCGCCTCGGCGCCGTCCTCCCCGACCAGCTCCCGGGTCGGCCAGCCGTGCGCGTCGAGGATCTCGGCCAGCCGCGCCGTCCGCGCGGCGTCGCCCTCGGGGTCCGGGCCGCCGGTGCGTCCGCTCTGGTCCCGCTCGAGCATGGCGACCAGCTCGTCGTGCAGGGCGGCGTCGTAGGCCGCGGACCGCGACGGCGTCGGTGCCACCGCCGACGACGCCGCGCCGGTCGTGGGCTCCCCCGCCGCGCACCCGGCCAGCAGCAACAGGACGGCGAGCAGCAGACGGGACACGGCGGGGCCTCCCCGGGACGCGGCGATCGTCCCGCGCCCGGCTCCGGCGGTCCACCGTCCGCGGTCGGACTAGCGTCGGCGAGGTGACGACCGCGCCGCCCCGCATCCGGCTCACCCAGTACGCGCACGGCGGCGGCTGCGCCTGCAAGATCCCGCCGGGCGAACTCGAGGCCGTCGTCGCGGGGCTCACGCACACCGGCCCCGCCGCCCCGGCCGCCGAGCTCGTCGTCGGCCTCGACGACGGCGACGACGCGGCGGTCGTGCGGATCGCCGGTGGGCAGGGGCTGGTGCTCACCACCGACTTCTTCACCCCGGTCGTCGACGACGCCTACACCTTCGGCCGGATCGCCGCGGCCAACGCGCTCTCCGACGTCTACGCCATGGGCGGCACCCCCGTCGTCGCGGTGAACCTGCTGGGGTGGCCGCGCGACGTGCTGCCGGCCGAGCTCGCCGCCGAGGTGCTGCGCGGCGGGCTGGAGGCCGCGCAGGAGGCCGGCTGCCACGTGGGCGGCGGGCACTCCATCGACGACCCCGAGCCCAAGTACGGCATGGCGGTCACCGGGGTCCTCGACCTCGACCGGGTCATCCGCAACGACGCCGCGGTCGCCGGGACGCCGCTGTCGCTGACCAAGCCGCTCGGCGTCGGGGTGCTCAACAACCGGATGAAGGCCACCGGCGAGGTGAGCGAGGAGGCGGTGACCTCGATGACCGCGCTCAACCGCGACGCCTCGCTGGCCGCGCTGGCCGCCGGCGTCCGCGCGGGCACCGACGTCACCGGCTTCGGCCTGCTCGGGCACCTCTACAAGATGGCGCGCGCCAGCGGGGTCACCGCCGTGGTCGACGCCGCCGCCGTCCCCTACCTGACCGGGGCGCGCGAGGCGCTGGCGGCCGGGTTCGTCTCCGGCGGCACCCGGCGCAACCTTGAGTGGGTGCGCCCGCACGCCGACCTGTCCGCCGTCGAGGAGGACGAGGCGCTGCTGCTCGCCGACGCGCAGACCTCCGGCGGGCTGCTGCTGGCCGGCGAGGTGCCCGGTGCCCCGGTGATCGGGGAGTTCGTCCCGCGCGGGGAGCACGTCCTCGTCGTCCGTTGACGGCGCGTCCCGGCCGACGCGCCGTCGCCCCGCACCGTCGCGAACGGAGCCGTTCCGCCTCACGCCCTCCGCTGCCACCCTGCCGCCGCGCCCGACCGGAGGGGCCGGCCGTGGCGCGGAGGAGGACGACATGCGGACGAGGACGGCCGGCGCACTGACGCTGCTGCTGGCTGCCGGCGCCCTGGGCACGCTGACCGGCACCGCGACGGCGGCGCCCCCGGCCGGCTCCGGGACGGAGAACACGACGACCGGGTCGGCCAGCGCCTTCCCCCTCGTCGGCGGCGCGGGCGTCTTCCTGAGCGCCTACGACCCGGACGGGGAGGCACCGTTCACGGTGCCGGAGGTCCTCGCCGGCGCCTACGAGTGCTTCGCCGACGAGCGCCTGCCGGCGGACTTCCGCGGGCTCGGATCGGTCCGCACGGCCGGGACGACCGGCGTCACGTGCTCCGCCGACGGGCTCCCCGACGTCACCGGCACCCTCGGCCTGGACGTGGAGTGGCGCGGGCGGGGGCCGGCCACCGAACAGCCGGAGCCGCCCGTCCCGACCGGCTGCGACCTGCGCGTGCTCATCCGCCAGGCCGACCTGACCGGCTCGATCACCCTCGAGGTCCCGGCGCTGGGGATCGACGCCACGGCGGACCTGGCCGGGGTCCGGGGCGACATCCGGACGGCCCTGTCGAACTGCGCGGCCCCGCACTGACCGGCGCCGGTCGCGGCTCCGGGTGGGCCGCGACCCCCGTCGCCGGGCGACCGGGCACCGGCTAGCGTCCGGACATGCGCGCCGTCTTCGTCTCCACGCCCTCGCCCGACGACCCGCTCTCCGTGCTGGAGGTCGGCGACCGTCCCGAGCCGGAGGTGCCCGACGGCTGGACGACGGTGCAGGTCAAGGCGGTCTCGCTCAACCACCACGACCTGTTCAGCCTGCGCGGCGTGGGCCTGCCGCAGGAGCGGATGCCGATGATCCTGGGCACCGACGCGGCCGGTCTGGACGAGGACGGCAACGAGGTCGTCGTCCACGGCGTCGTCGCCACCCCCGGGTGGACCGGCGACGAGACCCTCGACCCCAAGCGCACGCTCTTCTCCGAGCTGCACCAGGGCACGATGGCCGAGCGGGTCGCCGTCCCCCGGCGCAACGTGCTGCCCAAGCCGGCCGAGCTGTCCTTCGCCGAGGCCGCGTGCCTGCCCACCGCCTGGCTGACCGCCTACCGGATGCTGTTCGTGAGGTCCGGGCTGCGCCCCGGGCACACCGTGCTCGTGCAGGGCGCCAGCGGCGGCGTGGCCACCGCGCTGGTCGTGCTCGGGCGGGCCGCCGGGTTCCGCGTGTGGGTGACCGGCCGCAGCGAGGAGAAGCGGCAGGCCGCGCTCGAGCTGGGCGCCGAGCAGGCGTTCGAGACCGGCGCCCGGCTGCCCGAGCGGGTCGACGGCGTCATGGAGACCGTCGGCAAGGCGACGTGGAGCCACAGCGTCAAGTCGCTGCGGCCCGGCGGCGTCATCGTCACCTCCGGCGCCACCACCGGCTTCGACCCGAGCGCCGAGCTCAACCGGGTGTTCTTCACCCAGCTGTCGGTCATCGGCTCCACGATGGGCACCCGCGACGAGCTGGAGGCGCTCATGCGCATGTGCGCGGCCACCGGAGTCCGCCCGGTCATCGACGTCGAGCTGCCGCTGGACCGGGCCCGTGACGGCTTCGCCCGGATGCTCGAGGGCCGCACCGCCGGGAAGATCGTGTTCACCCTCTGACCCGAGGAGGCCGGCCATGCCCAGGACAGCAGGGGCCAGGACAGCACGGGTGTGGCGGGGCTGGGTCCGCACCGAGGACACCGCCGCCTACGCCGCCTACGTCGAGGAGACCGGCGTCGGCGAGTACCGGCGCACGCCGGGCAACGAGGGCGCCTGGGTGCTCACCCGCGACCTCGGCGACGGCCGCACCGAGATCGTGGCGCTGAGCATCTGGGAGTCGCTGGAGGCCGTCCGCGGGTTCGCCGGCGACGACCTCGAGGCCGCCGTCTACTACCCCGAGGACGACCGCTACCTGGTGCAGCGGGAGGACACCGTCACGCACTACGAGGTGCGCGAGCCCGGCTGACCTCCCGCAGCAGCACGAGCGCCGCGACCGCCGCCAGTCCGGCGGCGATCGCGGCGCCGGCGAAGACGGTGTGCAGCTGGGTGAGGACGGCGGCGTTCGTGGCGTCGTCGTACGCCGGGCAGTCCGCGGGCGAGGCCGGGCACAGCGTCAGCGGCGAGCCGATGGCCTCGACCTCCGCGGTGAACCGGCGCAGCGCCACCGCGGTCAGCAGCGAGAGCCCGACCAGCATGCCGACGGTCCGGGCGACGACGGCCAGCGCGCCGGCGCTGCCGTGCACCTCGGGGGCGGTGACGGCGAGCAGCACCGCGTTGACCGGCGCGATCGCCAGGCCGAACCCGAGGCCCGCGGCGAGCAGCACGACGGTCGACGTCCAGGAGTCCAGCGAGGTCTCGCCCCAGCCGGTCATCGCCCACAGCGCCAGCGCGGCCAGCGCCATGCCTCCGGCCGCCACGGCCCGCGGGGGCAGCACGCGGCACAACCACCCGCCGGCCACCGCGCCCACCGGGACGGCTGCCAGCAGCCGCACCAGCACCAGCGCGGCGCCGAGCTGGTCACCGGGCGTCGTCGTCGCGCGGGCGAACAGCGGGACGTCGACCAGCGCGGCCACCAGCGCCACCCCCACGAGCAGGTTGACCACCAGCGCGCCCCAGGCGCCGGCCGACCGCAGCGCGCCCAGCGGCAGCACCGGGTCGGGCGTGCGCCGCTCGTGCAGCCAGAACGCGACGGCGGCCGCTGCCGCCACCGGCAGCAGCACCGGACCGTGGGCCACGACCTCGGTGGCCGGGTCGGCCGCGGCGAAGGCCCACACCAGCGCGCCCAGCGCGACGACGGCGAGCAGCGAGCCGAGCACGTCGACCTCGCGCAGCAGCCGCGGGACCCCGCGCAGCGGCAGGACCGCGCCGGCGGGGTGGGTGAGGCTGCGCGCGACCAGCGCCAGGCCGGCGACCACGGCCACCAGCACCAGCGGCGTCGCGGCCGGGACGCCGTCGGCCACCGGCACCCAGCCGAGGCCGAGCGTGACGTCCTCGGCCAGCGCGGCGGGCTCGGCCAGCTGGAGTCCGGCCGCGGCGCCGGTGACCGCGAGCAGCGCGAGCCCCAGCGGGTCGGGCCGCCGTCCCCCGGTGGTCACCACCCCGGCGGCCAGCGCGAGCCCGAGCAGCAGGTTGAGCCAGAACACCGCCCGCCAGTCGCTGACGGCGAGCACCGCGGCGCCGGCCAGCGGGCCGAGCACCGCGCCGGCCTCCTGCACGGCGCCGACGACGCCCAGCGGGACCGCGCGGCGCTCCGGCGGCCACCGGTCGGCGACCAGCGCGAGCGTGGCCGGGACCAGCCCGCCGGCGCCCACGCCCTGCAGCCCGCGGCCGGCGACGGCGAGGCCGAGGTCGGTCGCCGTCGCGGTGAGCAGCGAGCCGACGGCGAACAGCAGCAGGCAGCCGGCGAGCACCGGCACGCGGCCGCGCAGGTCGGCGAGGCGCCCCAGCAGCGGCAGCGTGGCGGTGTAGCCGAGCAGGAACCCGCCGATGATCGGCGTCGCCCGCTGCAGCTCGTCGATGCCGACGCCGACCCCGGTGAGGATGTCGGGCAGCGCCAGGACGACGACGTAGGTGTCGGCCGCGGTCACCAGGACCGCGAGCGTGGCCAGGACGACCAGCGGCAGCCCCGGGACCGCGGGCGCCTGCGGCTCAGCCGACAGGCGGTGCGGTGATCTCGACATCGTCGCCGGCCTCGGAGAGCTCGATGGTGAAGGTGGCGTCCTGGCCGGCGGCGTAGAAGGGGCCGGTCAGCTCGGCGCGGCGCAGCTCGCCCGACTCGGGGGCCACGGAGTAGCGGGCCTGCACCGGCCGGCTCGGGTCCGCGCTGGTCAGCACCTCCTCCACCAGGTCACCGGGCAGCTCGGCGGTCACCTCGCGCACCACCTCGCCGTCGACCCGCCGCTCCTCCCCCAGCTCGGCGGAGTCGGCCTGGGCCAGCAGCTGGGAGATGCCGGTGTCGGGGTCGAGCAGCGCGCCCGGGTCGCCGAAGCCGAACTGCGCGGGGTCGACGACGCTGTAGCCGCTGGTGAAGGGCAGCTGGGCGTAGACAGTGCCGTCGACGGAGACGACGGCGAGGTCGAGCGCCGAGCCCAGCGCCAGCACCTGCAGCGTGCCCTGGAAGGAGGCCGGCCGGACGACGTCGCCCTCGCCGCCGACCAGCGCGGTGCCGGTGGTCGGCGCGCCCTCGCTGGTGAGGACGAAGTGCAGGCGGTCGGTGTCGTCGAGCGTCGTCTTCGCGCGGGCCAGCAGGTCACCGGCCGACTCCTCCGGCTCCTCGGACCCGCAGCCGGTCAGCGCCGACCCCGCGAGCACCAGCCCGGCCACCAGCCCGGCGGCACGGCGCAGCAGCATGACGACCTCCCCGTCGCGCCGGTCCACCCGGCGCGGGCACGGTAACCGACCCCGCCGCTCAGCCGAGGGCGGCGGCCTCCGACCGGCCCGTGGCGCGGGCGATCCGCTCGGCGAGCTTGGGCTGGTCCTTGACCGGCATCGCCGCCAGCGCGGGCGCGAGCTGGGCGATGCGGTAGCGCTGGGTGGTCAGCGCCCGGAAGGCCAGGCCGGTGGTGACGCCGTGCGCGGGCTGCTCGACCACGGTGACCTCGTCGCCGGCGCCGACGTCGCCGGTCTCCAGCACCCGCAGGTACGCGCCGGTGGCGCCGTGCGCGGTGAAGCGCTTGACCAGGTCGGGCACGCCCCAGAACCGGGCGAAGTTGGCGCACGGGATCCGCGGCGCGGTCACCTCGACCAGCGCCGTCCCCACCCGCCAGCGCTCGCCGATCACCGCGCCGGTCAGGTCGAGGCCCGCCGTCCGCAGGTTCTCCCCGAAGCGGCCTGGCGGGAGGTCGCGGCCGAGCTCGGCCGCCCAGTGGTCGGCGTCCTCCTGGGCGTAGGCGTAGACCGCCTGGCCCTCCCCGCCGTGGTACTTCCGGTTGACCTGGATGTCCCCGTCCAGGCCCAGCTCGGCGACGGCGACCCGGCCGTCCACCGGCCGCTTGTCGATGCCGCTGCGGTCGGGACGGCGCCCGGGCAGGGGCAGCAGGTCGGAGCCGGAGACGCAGACGGCCACCAGCCGCGCGGTCACTTCTTGGAGGCGGTGGACTCGTTGGTGGAGAGCGCGGCGACGAACGCCTCCTGGGGGACCTCGACGCGGCCGACCATCTTCATCCGCTTCTTGCCCTCCTTCTGCTTCTCCAGCAGCTTGCGCTTGCGGGTGATGTCACCGCCGTAGCACTTGGCCAGGACGTCCTTGCGGATGGCGCGCACCGTCTCGCGGGCGATGACCCGGGAGCCGACGGCGGCCTGGATCGGCACCTCGAACTGCTGGCGCGGGATGAGCTCGCGCAGCTTGCCGGCCATCATCACGCCGTAGCTGTAGGCCTTGTCCTTGTGCACGATCGCGCTGAACGCGTCGACGGCCTCGCCCTGCAGCAGGATGTCCACCTTGACCAGCGAGGACTCCTGCTCGCCGGCCTCGGAGTAGTCGAGGCTGGCGTAGCCGCGGGTGCGCGACTTCAGGGCGTCGAAGAAGTCGAAGATGATCTCGCCGAGGGGCAGCGTGTACCGCAGCTCGACGCGGGACTCGCTCAGGTAGTCCATGCCGCCGAGCTGACCGCGCCGGCTCTGGCACAGCTCCATGATCGCGCCGGTGTAGTCGCTGGGCGCGATGATCGTGGCGTTGACGATCGGCTCGTAGACGCGGTCGATCTTGCCCTCGGGCCAGTCGCTGGGGTTGGTGACGGTGTGCTCGGTGCCGTCCTCCATCACCACCCGGTAGACGACGTTCGGCGCGGTGGAGATCAGGCTGATGCCGGCCTCGCGCTCGAGCCGCTCGCGGACGATCTCCAGGTGCAGCAGGCCGAGGAAGCCGACGCGGAAGCCGAACCCCAGCGCCGCCGAGGTCTCCGGCTCGTAGGTGAGCGCCGCGTCGTTGAGCAGCAGCTTGTCCAGCGCCTCGCGCAGCAGCGGGTACTCGCTGCCGTCGATCGGGTAGAGGCCGGAGTAGACCATCGGCTTGGGGTCGCTGTAGCCGCCGATCGGCTCGGCGGCCGGCTTGTGCTGCAGCGTGACGGTGTCGCCGACCCGGGACTGGCGGACGTCCTTCACACCGGTGATGAAGTAGCCGACCTCGCCGACGCCGAGGCCGTCGACCGGCTTGGGCTCCGGTGAGATGACGCCGATCTCGAGCAGCTCGTGGACCGCGCCGGTGGACATCATCTTGATCCGCTCGCGGCTGGAGATCCGCCCGTCGACGACGCGGACGTAGGTGATGACGCCGCGGTAGATGTCGTAGACCGAGTCGAAGATCATCGCGCGGGCCGGGGCGGTGGCGTCGCCGACCGGGGCGGGGATCTGGGCGACGATCGCGTCGAGCAGCTCCGGGACGCCCTCACCGGTCTTGCCGCTGACGCGCAGCACGTCCTCGGGCTCGCAGCCGATGATGTGCGCGATCTCCGCGGCGTACCGCTCCGGCTGCGCGGCCGGCAGGTCGATCTTGTTGAGGACCGGGATGATCGTGAGGTCGTTCTCCAGGGCCAGGTAGAGGTTGGCCAGCGTCTGCGCCTCGATGCCCTGGGCGGCGTCGACGAGCAGCACCGCGCCCTCGCAGGCGGCCAGCGACCGGGACACCTCGTAGGTGAAGTCGACGTGGCCCGGGGTGTCGATCATGTCGAGGACGTACTCGTCGCCGGCGGCCTCGCCCGTGCGCGGCGTCCACGGCAGGCGGACGTTCTGCGCCTTGATGGTGATGCCGCGCTCGCGCTCGATGTCCATGCGGTCGAGGTACTGCGCGCGCATCTGCCGCGCCTCGATGATCCCGGTGACCTCGAGCATCCGGTCGGCCAGCGTCGACTTGCCGTGGTCGATGTGGGCGATGATGCAGAAGTTCCGGATCCGGGCGGGATCGGTGGCAGCAGGCGTCGTCACAGTGCCGCCATCGTCCCACGACCGGCCGCCCGGGCGGAGCACCGTGCCGAGAGGGGCCTCTCCCCGGCCGGGGTGGGACGCCGCGCCGCACGCTGGTAACCTGGCAGGCCGGTCCGCTGACGCACGCCGTCCGGACGCACCGACAGACCCTTTCCCTCCTGCGAGACACCGAGGCTCACGCGTGGCGAACATCAAGTCCCAGATCAAGCGGAACAAGACGAACGAGAAGGCGCGTCAGCGCAACGTCGCCGTCAAGTCCGCCCTGAAGACGGCCGTCCGCCGCTTCCGCGAGGCCGCCGCTGCCGGCGACACCGAGGCCGCGACCACGGCGCTGCAGAAGGCCGGCAAGGCCCTCGACAAGGCCGCCAGCAAGGGCATCATCCACAAGAACCAGGCGGCCAACCGCAAGTCGGGCATGGCCAAGCAGCTGACCAGCCTCTGAGCTGCGTCCCCGCTCGTCGCGAGCCCCGTCCCCGCGAGGGACGGGGCTCGCTGCGTTCCGGGGCCGCCTGGAGCGTCCCGGGGCCCGGACCTCAGTAGCGGCCGCGCGCCCGCGGGTCGCGGCCGGTGGCGCTGCGGATGTCCACGATGCGGCGGATGGCCCGCTCGAGCGCGTAGTCGGCGCTGGCGGCCACGCCCTTGACGTCGGCATTGAGCTCGGCGGCCACCCCGATCGCCTGCTGCAGCCCCTCGATGCTCCAGCCGCGGGCCTGGCTCTGCGCCTTCTTGACCTTCCACGGCGGCAGCTTCAGCGCCCGGGCGAGCTCGCCGGGGTTGGCGGTGTTCAGCGAGGTGACCCGGGCGGCGGTCCGGACGCCGTCGGCGATCGCGTCGGCGATGAGCACGTGCGCGACGCCGCGCTCGAGCGCCCAGCGCAGCGACTCGATCGACCCTTGGCGGTCCCCCACCAGCACCTTCTCGGCGACGGTGAAGCCGGTGACCTCGGCCTGCCCGCGGTGGAACCGCGCGACGGCGTCGGCGTCGATGGTGCCGCCGAAGTCGGCGACCAGCTGGGTGGCCGCCGACGCCAGCGCCCGCAGGTCCCCGCCGATCGCCTCGACCAGCGCGGTCACCGCGTCCGGGGTGATCCGGCCGCCGGCCGAGCGCACCTCGTTGCGCACGAAGGCCGCCCGGTCGCCGGCCGAGGAGATCTTGGGGCACTCGTCGACCGCGGCACCGGCCGCGGTCATCGCCTTGAGCAGGGCCTCGTTGCGCTTGCCGCCGTGGTGGACGACGACCAGCGTGAGCTCGGGGTCGGGGTCCTTGCAGTAGCTGGTCAGCGCGTCGACCAGGGCGCCGGCGGCCTCGTGCACGCCCGCCACGACGACCAGTCGGTGCTCGCCGAACAGCGACGGCGCCAGGACGTCGGCGAGCTGGCCGGCCGGCAGGCCGAGCGCGGGCAGCTCGTGCAGCTCCGCCTGCGGGTGGCGCTCGAGGACGGCGGCGCGCACGGCGGCGACGGCGCGGGAGCGGAGCAGCTCCTCCTCGCCGACGACGACCCGCAGCCGGGAGGTCGGTGCCGGGGGTGCCGCTGCCACGCCCCGATGGTGTCACGGCCCGCCGACGGTCCCGCCGCGCCACGGGGCCCGGGGGCAGGCCGTCGGGGAGATCCGCGGTGACCGGTGCCGGACGGGCGGCCGACGCACCCGGCGATCCCCGCGCCGCGACGCCCCACTCCCCCGCCGACCCGACGACGGCCAGGTCGCCCTCCCGGTCGGTGCGGTGCACCTGCACGCCGTCGCGGGCCAGCAGCGACAGCAGCCGCGGCGCCGGGTGCCCGTAGGTGTTGTCCGCGCCGACGCTCACCAGCGCCACCCGGGCGCCGGTCGCGGCGAGGAAGGCCGGGTCGGCGTCGGCGCTGCCGTGGTGCGGCACCTTGAGCACGTCGGCGCGCAGGTCCACCCCGCGGTCGAGCACACGCGCCTCGGCGGTGGCACCCAGGTCGCCGGTGAGCAGCACCCGGACGCCGCGCGCGGTGACCCGCACGACCAGCGAGAGGTCGTTGGGCTCGGCGGCCGCCGTCGCGATCTCCGGGGGCGGGGCGAGGACCTCCAGGCGCACGTCGCCCACCTCCCGTCGGTCTCCGGGGACCAGCACCTCGCGGGCGGCGCGGGCCCGGACGACCGCGGCGTCGAGGGCCCCGGCCCGCTCGTCGGCCGGGGACAGCGTCCCGGTGGCGACGGTTCCCACCTCCCGTCCCTCCAGGGCGCCGGCCAGTCCGCCGACGTGGTCGGCGTCGAGGTGGGACAGCAGCACCAGCGGCAGCCGGTCGATCCCGAGCCGGTCGAGGCAGCGGTCGACCGGGCCGACCTCCGGGCCGGCGTCGACGAGCACCCCCTCGCCGGGACCGGTCGGCACCACCAGGGCGTCGCCCTGCCCGACGTCGCAGGCGACCAGGACCGCTCCGGCGGGCGGCCAGCCGTCGGCCGCCTGGCGCAGCGGCCAGCCGAGCAGCACCAGGCCGACCAACGCCGCCAGCGCGAGCGGGCGCAGCCGACGGTGGCGCCACAGCGCCAGACCGGCGAGCAGCAGCAGGACGGTGAGCAGCAGGGCCCCGCCCGTGCCGGCCGGCCAGCCGGTGGCGCCGTCGGGCAGGCCGGCCGCGGTCCGGGCCACGAGGACCAGCCACCGCGCCGGCCAGCCCGCCAGCCACACGAGGACGTTCCCGCCGACCGGCAGGACCGGCCCGGCGAGAGCCGCGAGCAGGCCCAGCACCGTCGCCGGCGCCACCGCGGGCGCGGCGATCAGGTTGGCCGGCAGCGACACCGGGCTGACCAGGCCGGACAGCCCCGCCACCAGCGGCGCGGTGGCCAGCCCGGCGGCCGCGGCGACGGCCACGGCGTCGGCCGGGGTCCGCGGCCAGCCCCGCCGCTGCAGGCGTCGCGACCAGCCGGGCGCGAGCAGCACGATGGCCGCCGTCGCCGCGACCGACAGGGCGAAGCCGGCGTCGCGGGCCAGTCGCGGATCCAGGAGCAGCAGCACGACCACCGAGGCCGACAGCGCCGGCACGGCCGTCCGCGCGCGCCCGGTGGCGAGGGCGAGGAGCGTGACCGCACCCATGGCCGCCGCGCGCACCACGCTGGCGTCGGGCCGGACGAGCACCACGAAGCCGGCCAGGGCGACCAGCGCCACCCCCGCCTGGACCCGCCGGCTCACCGCCCTGCGACGCAGCGGCGCGAGGACGCCGGTGAGGACGATCGCGACGTTCGCTCCCGACACCGCGGTCAGGTGGGACAGCCCGGCGCGCCGGAAGTCCTCCTCCAGCACCGGGTCGAGGCCCCGGGTGTCCCCCACGACCAGCCCGGGCAGCAACCCGTCGGCCGGTGTGTCCAGCACCCGCCGCGCCGAGGCGGCCAGCCCGTCGCGCACCGCGCCGGCGGCCCGCTGCAGCCGCGACGGCTCCTCCACCGGCTCGGGCGGCCCCCGCGCCGACAGCCGGGCGACGACGCCCTCGGTGGCCGGCACGGTCGCGACCGACACCCGCGTCCGGACGACCTCGCCGGGCAGCACCCCGGCCCAGTCCTCCGCCGGGGCGAACAGCACCGCCCCGGCGCTCAGCCCGACCGTGCCCGCGTCGTCGGCGACGGCGGTGACCGTGACGTCGAGGACCAGCCGCGGCGGACCGACGCCCCGGATGCGCCGCGGGTCGCCGTCCACCTCCAGGACCACGCCGACCGTCCGGCCGCCGGCCGCCTCGGCCAGCGGGGACGCGGCACGGGCGGCACCGCGGACGGCGGCGACCGTGGCGGTGGTGGCCACGGCGGCGAGGACGGCCAGCAGGACGAGGGCGCGGGCCGATCGCCGGCGGGGAGCGAGCAGGACGGCGGCGAGAGTGGCGGCACCTGCCAGGACGAGCAGCGCGGCGGGCGGGAGCAGCGCCGCGAGGAGGGTGACCGCCCAGACCGCGGCGGCGACCGGGACCAGGCGCAGGTCCAGCCACGACCAGCGGCGGTCGCGGCCGGTGCTCACACCCGCACCAGGTCGGCCAGCTCGCCGTAGACCGCCGGCCCGATGCCCGGCACGTCGTCGAGCTGCTCGACCCTGGCGAACCGGCCGTGCTGCTCGCGGTGGTCGACGATCCGCTGGGCGAGGACCGGCCCGATGCCGGGCAGCGCGTCGAGGTCGGCGACCGTGGCCGTGTTCAGGTCGAGCGGGCCGGCCGGCGCCGCGCCACCGGCCGCGCCGGCCGCCGGGCCCGGCACGCCCACGGCGACCTGCTGGCCGTCGCTGACGACCGCGGCCAGGTTGACCGAGGCGGGGTCGGCCTCGGGCAGGAGGCCGCCGGCCGCCGCCACCGCGTCGGCCACCCGGGCACCCTCAGGCAGCGTCACCAGGCCCGGGGAGACGACCAGCCCGACGACCGAGACGACCACGGTGGTCCGGGCCTCGACGGCCTCCCCGACCGCCGTCCCCTCTTCTGTCCCCGGTGCGTCCGCCTCGGCCGCGGGGGCCACCTCGGGCGATGGCGCCGGCTCGACCTCCGGCCGCTGAAGCCAGGTCCAGCCGACCAGCAGCAGGGCGGCGAGCAGGCCGGTGAGCCACAGGGCGGCACTGCCGCGGCGGCCCGGGTCGACGCGCACGGCGCGGCCCGGTGCCCGGTGGCGGCCCAGACCGTCGGGCAGCCGTTCCCCGGGGTCGTCGTCTGGAAGCGGGTCGGGGTCGTCCCCGGGAGGACGGAGGAGGGCGACGCCCGTGCGGGGCGCGTCCTCGAGCGGGTCGTCCTCGGGCAGCCAGCCGGAGCGCCGCCCCTCGTCGAGCAGCACGCGCAGGCGGGCACGGATGACGTCGGCTGCGGGATCGCGACGGGAGGTCAGGCGCACGCGGCGGACGCTAGGCAGCCCGCCCCGCCGGGGAGCCGTCCGCCGGCCGGCTGTGGACGGCGGTGCCGGCTGTGGACGCGCGGGACCCGGAGGACCGGGGTCCGGTGCAGGCTGCGCCCCGTGTCCGCCGTTCCGCTCTCAGTCCCGGTCGCGGTCCCCGTCGCGGTCGTCGGCCGGGCTCACCACCACGCCCACCGCGCCGGGCCCGACGTGCGCGCCGATCGCTGCCCCCAGCTCGCTGACGTACAGCTCGCGCGCGTCGGGCACCGCGCGCTGCAGCTCCGCGGCGAGCTTCGCGGCGCGCTCGGGAGCCGCGAGGTGGTGCACGGCGAAGGAGGCGCCGGGACCGCCGGCGGCCTCCACGGCGCGCTGCACGAGCCGGGCCAGCGCGCGGGCCGACGTGCGCACCCGCTCCAGCGGGACGACCTGCCCGTCGGCGACGTGCAGCACCGGCTTGACCGCCAGCGCCGTCCCCAGCAGCGAGGCCGCCGAGCCGATCCGGCCACCGCGGCGGAGGTGCTCGAGCGTGTCGACGACGAAGAACGTCCGCGTGCGGGCGGCCGTGCGCTGCGCGACGGCGGCGACCTGCGCTGCGTCGCCCCCCTCGGCGGCGCAGCGCGCGGCGGCGAGGACGGCGAAGCCGGTGCCCATGGCCGCCGACCGCGAGTCGATCACCGTGACGACGTGCTCACCGACCTGGGCGGCGGCCAGCCGCGCGGCGTCCCAGGTGCTCGACAGCTCCGCGGACAGGTGGACCGAGACCACCCGGTCGGCGCCCTCGGCGAGCCGGCGGCGGTAGGCGGCGACGAAGTCGCCGGGCGTCGGCCGCGACGTGGACACCTGCTGGCCGCGGGTCGCCACGGCCCGGGCGACCTCGTCGGGGGTGATCTCCTCGCCCTCGCGCCCCGAGCGGCCGGCGAGAGCCACGTAGAGCGGCACCACCTCGATGCCGTAGCGCGCCACGACCTCGGGAGGCAGGTAGGCCGTGGAGTCGGTGACCACGGCGACGGGCATCACGAGAGGCTAGCCCGCGCCCCGCGGGCGGTCGGCCGGTGTCCCGAGGGCTGCGTCAGAGGACCGCGTCGGCGTCCTGCGCGGGCGGCGCGGCGCCCTCGGGGGTGGCCTCGGCATCCGCCGGGGCGGTGGCCGGCCGGCCGGTGGCCGGCCCCTCGAGCCGACCCGGGAGCGCGGCCACGACGGTGTTGTGCCGCATCAGGCGCCAGCGCTCCCCTTGGCGGGCCAGTTCGCTCCAGCCGCAGTTGGCCAGCGGTCCGAACACCCGGCGGTGCTGCGGGCCGAGCTCGAGCAGGGCCTCGATGAGCCGCCCGGCGGTCCCGCCGTGGGTGACGACGACGGCGACCTCGGCCGGCGGCAGGTCCCGCAGGGCGGCCAGCGCGCGGCGGGCGACGTCGGCGGCCTGCTCGCCGCCGCGGTCGGGCACCGGGCGGCCGGCGAGCCACTCGGCGTACTGCTCGGGATGGCGCTCGGCGACCTCGTCGCGGGTGAGCCCCTCCCAGGAGCCCAGGCCGTGCTCGCGCAGCCGCTCGTCGAGGAGCAGCGGCACGCCGAGCACGCCGGTGAGGGCGGTCGCGGTGTCGGCGGCCCGCACGAGGTCGCTGGCGACGACGACCGTGGTCTCCGCGGAGAGCCCGGTCGCCACCAGGTGCGGCGCCGTGCGGGCGGCCTGCGCGCGGCCCTCGGCGTCCAGGGGCGGGTCCATCTGCCCCTGGAAGCGCCCGGTGGCGTTCCACTCCGTGCGGCCGTGCCGCCAGACGACGAGCCGGGGCACCGGCAGGTCGAGCGCGGCGGGGGCCGTCACCGGCCGGTCGTCCCCGCGTCCCCGTCCCCGGTCGCGGAGCCCGGGCCATGGACGTCCGAGCCGTCCGAGCCGTCCGAGCCGGCCGTGCCGTCGTCCAGGTGGCCGTCCTGCATCGGGTCGCCCTCGAGGGCGTCCTCGTCGGCGAGGTCGTCCTCGGTGAGGTCCTCGGTGGGGTCGGGTGCCAGCGACAGCGGGTCGGAGCTGCCGGGGTCGACGTCGTCGGCCGACAGCGTGGCGCCGCCGGTGGCCGCGGTGGCCGGCAGGGCGCGGTCGACGAACGGGATGGTCGGGCAGTCCTTCCACAGCCGCTCGAGGGCGTAGTACGCCCGCTCCTCGGTGTGCTGGACGTGCACGACGACGTCGACGAAGTCCAGCAGCACCCAGCGGGCCTCGGCGACGCCCTCGCGGCGGACCGGCTTGACGCCGTGCGCGCGCAGGCGCTCCTCCACCTCGTCGACGATCGCCTGCACCTGGCGCTCGTTGGGCGCGGCGGCGAGCACGAAGGCGTCGGTGATGGCGAGGCGGTCGCTGACGTCGACGATCGAGACGTCGGTGGCGAGCTTGTCCGCGGCGGCCTGGGCGGCGAGCAGCGCGGTCTCCCGGGCCTCGGTGGAGGCGGTCATCGGGGTACCTCCCGGAGGTGGGCAGCAGGGTCGGTGGGGTCGGTGGGGTCGGCGGTGTGGTCGGCGGTGGCGTCGGGGGCCGGCGGTCGGTCGTAGGCGGGCCGGTCGCCGCGGGGGCCGGGGAAGCGGCGGGCGCCCGGGCCGGAGCGGTAGAGGCCGCGCTTCTCGATGTACTGGACCACGCCGTCGGGGACGAGGTACCAGACCGGCATGCCGCGGGCGACGCGGTCGCGGCAGTCGGTGGAGCTGATGGCCAGCGCCGGGATCTCGACCAGGCTGACCGCCCCCTCGGGGAGGTGCCCGTCGGCGAGGGTGAACCCGGGCCGGGTGACCCCCACGAAGTGGGCCAGCCGGAGGAAGCGGTCGCTGTCGCGCCAGCTCAGGATCTGCGACAGCGCGTCGGCGCCGGTGATGAAGAACAGCTCGGCGTCGGGACGCTGGGCGTGCAGGTCGGAGAGGGTGTCGATGGTGTACGTCGGGCCGTCGCGGTCGATGTCGACCCGGCTCACGGAGAACCGCGGGTTGGAGGCCGTGGCGATGACGGTCATGAGGTAGCGGTCCTCGGCGGGGCTGACCTCGCGCTCGCTCTTCTGCCACGGCTGACCGGTGGGGACGAAGACGACCTCGTCGAGGCCGAAGAGCCCGGCGACCTCACTGGCGGCGACCAGGTGGCCGTGGTGGATGGGGTCGAACGTCCCACCCATCACGCCGATCCGGGTTCCTGCCACCGATCGAGCCTAGCCGGGCGGGTCGGCGGCGGCCCTGCTGGACCGGGCCCGCGCGGACCGGCCCGAGGTCGTGCGATCGCGGACGGCCGGGTGCGGACGTCGCCGCACCCGGCCGCCGGGACGGATCGTCCGGCCGCGACCGGCACCCCCGTGCCGTCGGTCGCGTGCCCCGGCCGCCGTCGGCGACGACGAGCCGGGCCGGGCACCGGTCCGACGACCCGTGCCCGTGCTGACCAACGGCCCACCGGCCGACCGGTTACGCGGGGTACCGGAAACCCCCGCTCCGGGCGTGTCGCCGGAAGCGGCCGGTGTCAGAGCGTGGTGACGAAGTCCGCGAGCTGGGTGGCGTTGCGGCACTCGACCATGTCGATGACCTCGCCGTAGCGGTCCGCGGCGGAGTCCCCACTCCCCCACAGCCGGCGCGGCTCCGGGTTCAGCCAGTGCGCCGAGCGCGACCGGTGGACCAGGTCGGCCAGTACCGGCAGGCCCGGCTGCCGGTAGTTGGTCCGCCCGTCGCCGAGCACCAGCAGCGACGTCTTCGGCCCGACGGCGGTGGGCCAGCGGTCGGCGAACACCTCGAGGGCGTTGCCGTAGTCGCTGTGCCCGTCGAAGGCGACGACGTCGGCCTCGCGCCCGATGCGGGAGATCGCGGCGGTGACGTCGGCGCCCGGCCGGAAGAAGCGGGTCACCTCGTCGGTGGCGTCGACGAAGGCGAACGCCCGGACGCCGGAGAAGTGCTCGCGCAGCGCCTGGGTGAGCATCAGCGTGAAGTGGCTGAACCCGGCCACCGAGCCGCTGACGTCGCAGAGCACCACGAGCTCGGGCTTGTGCACCTTGCGCGGCCGGTGGTGGGTGACCACGGGCACGCCGCCGGTGCCGAGCGAGGCGCGCACGGTCTTGCGGAAGTCCAGCCGGCCCTGGCGGCCCATGCGCCGGCGCGCCGACAGCCGCACGGCCAGCCGCCGGGCCAGCGGCGCCACGGCCCGGCGCAGCTCCGCGAGGTCGGACTGCTGCGCCCGCAGGAAGTCGACCTGCTCGGCCAGCGGCCGCACCGCGCTCTTGGCCACCCGGTCGCGGCCCCGCTCGGCCGCCGCACGGCGCCGGACCTCGGCGTCGACGGCCGACCGGAACGCGGCCAGCCGCTCGCGGACGGTCTGCCGGGCGACCTGCTCGGCCAGCCCGCCGCGGTCGCCGTCGGCGAGCAGGCCGGCGAGCAGCTGCGCGACCAGCGTGTCCGGCGACAGGGCCCGCATCACCCGGTAGCCGAAGTAGGACTGCCCCGACGGCGACGCCGGCGCCCGCCCGAGCTGCTCGACCGCCTGCCGCGCGAAGCGGCGCAGCGCCTCGTCGTCGCCGTCCCGCAGCAGCCGCGCCAGCTGCTCGCGCATCCGCTGGGCGAGGTCGCGCTCGTCGGCGTCGCCGTGCCCGTCGGGCAGGTCCAGCGTCGAGCCGTCGTCGGCGCCGGGGTCCTCGTCGTCCTCCCCGCCGGACGCGGACCCGGCGCGCGGGCGGTCCGACAGCGGCCACCACAGGTCGAACAGCGTGTCGTAGGCGGGCCGCTGCGAGGCCCGCTGCAGCAGCACCGCGGCCAGCCCGTGCCGCAGCTGCTCGCGGTCGAGCAGGTCGACGACGGTGAGGATCTCCGCGGCGTCGACGGCCTGGCTGATCCCGACCGGGATGCCGGCCTCGCGCACCGCGCGCACGAACCCGTCGAGGTGCCCGGCCAGTCCCCCGGGGGCGGCCGAGGCCGGCGCGCTCATCAGTTGAGCCGCAGCTCGGCGGCGGCGCGCTCCTGGTCGCTGGCGTGCTTGAGCACCACGCCGAGCGTCGAGCGGACCGCGGTCTCGTCGAGGGTGTCCAGGCCCAGCTCGAGCAGCGTCTGCGCCCAGTCGAGGGTCTCGGAGATCGACGGCGACTTCTTCAGCTCCATCGCCCGTAGCGCCCGGATGGTGCGCACCAGCTGCTCGGCCAGCCCCGGCGCGAGGTCGGGCACCCGCGAGAGCACGATCTCCCGCTCCCGCTCGGCCGACGGGTAGTCCAGCGAGAGGTACAGGCAGCGCCGCTTGAGCGCCTCGGACAGCTCGCGGGTGGCGTTGGAGGTGAGCACGACGGTCGGCCGCCGGGTCGCGGCCACGGTGCCGAGCTCGGGGATGGTGACCTGGAAGTCGCTGAGCACCTCCAGCAGCAGGCCCTCGACCTCGACGTCGGCCTTGTCGGTCTCGTCGATGAGCAGCACGGTCGGTTCGGTGCGCCGGATCGCGGTCAGCAGCGGCCGGGAGAGGAGGAACTCCTCGCCGAAGATGTCGTCGTGGACGGTGTCCCAGTCGGTGCCGTCCCCGCCCTGGGCCGCCTGGATCCGCAGCAGCTGCTTCTTGTAGTTCCACTCGTAGAGCGCCCGCGCCTCGTCGAGGCCCTCGTAGCACTGCAGGCGGATCAGCTCCGAGCCCGTCGCCGCGGCCAGGGCCTTGGCCAGCTCGGTCTTCCCGGTGCCGGCCGGCCCCTCGACCAGCAGCGGCTTGCCCAGCCGGTCGGCGAGGAAGACCGTCGTCGCGATCTGCGCGTCGGGCAGGTACCCGGCGGTCGACAACCGCTTGCCGACGTCGGCGACCGAGGAGAACTGGGGCATCTGCGTCGGCGGGCGGGGCATGCGACTCCTTGGCGAGGGGGTCGGGTCAGCGGGTGTGGCCGCTGCCCGTGACGACGTAGGTGGTGCTGGTCAGCTCCGGCAGGCCCAGCGGCCCGCGGGCGTGCAGCTTCTGCGTGGAGATGCCGATCTCGGCGCCGAAGCCGAACTCGCCGCCGTCGGTGAACCGGGTGGAGGCGTTGACCAGCACGGCGGCGGCGTCGACGCCCGCGGTGAACGCGGCGATCGCGGACGCGGAGTCGGCGACGATCGCCTCGGAGTGCCCGCTCCCCCACCGCGCGATGTGCTCGAGCGCCTGCGGGAGGTCGTCGACGACGCGGACGGCCATGTCCATCGACAGGTACTCGGTGGCCCAGTCCTCGTCGGTGGCCGGGACGACGGCGTCGTGGGCGGCGCGGGCGGCCATCTCCACGACAGCCGGGTCGCCGTGCAGGGTGACCCCGGCGTCGGCGAGCGCGGCCAGCAGCCGCGGCAGGAACGGCACGTCGCGGTGCACGAGCAGCGTCTCCGCGGAGTTGCAGACGCTGACCCGGTGGGTCTTGGAGTTGAGCACGATCGCCTCGGCCATCGCGGCGTCGGCGGAGGCGTCGACGTAGACGTGGCAGTTGCCGACGCCGGTCTCGATCACCGGTACCTGCGCCTCGCGGACGACCCGCTGGATGAGCGAGGCGCCGCCGCGCGGGATGACGAGGTCGACGTGCCCGCGCGCGGACAGCAGCTCGCCGACGGACGCGCGGTCGGCCGGCAGCAGCTCCACCGACCCCTCCGGCAGGCCCGCCTTCTGCCCGGCCTCGGCCAGGACGGCGACCAGCGCGGCGTTGGTGCGGTACGCCGAGGCCGAGCCGCGCAGCAGCGCCGCGTTGCCGCTCTTGAGGCACAGGCCCGCGGCGTCGACGGTCACGTTGGGCCGCGCCTCGTAGACGATCCCGATGACACCGAAGGGCACTCGGACCTGCCGCAGCTCCAGCCCGTTGGGCAGCCGGGACCCGCGGACGACGTCGCCGACCGGGTCGGGCAGCGCCACCAGCTCGCGCAGCGCGGCGGCGACGCCGGCGACCCGCCCGGCGTCCAGGCGCAGCCGGTCGAGCACCGAGGCCGGCGTGCCGTCGGCGGCCGCGGCGTCGACGTCGAGGGCGTTGGCCGCCAGCACCTCGTCGGTGCGCTCGACCAGCGCGTCGGCCATCGCGGAGAGCGCGGCGTCCTTGACGTCGGTCGGCAGGGTGCGCAGCACGCGGGAGGCGGCGCGGGCACGCCGCGCGGCGGCCCCGATCAGCGGCAGGTCGACGGCGTCGGACACGACCCGCAGGGTACGCGCCGCCCCTCTCTCCCGGGCGCGTCGGCGCCTGTGTGAGAATGGTTCTCATGACCACGACGACGCGTGTCCTCGCCGCGGCCACCGCGGCCGCCACCGCCCTGCTGCTGGCCGCCTGTGGCTCCTCCGGCGGCGACGCGGCCGCCGCCGAGGACGGCGTCTCGGTCGAGGCGGCCTTCTACCCCCTGCAGTGGGCGGCCGAGCGGGTCGGCGGCGACCGGGTCGACGTCTCCTCGCTCACCCCGCCGGGCGCCGAGCCGCACGACCTCGAGCTCACCCCGCAGGACGTCGCGTCGCTGTCGGAGGCCGACCTCGTCGTCTACCTCGAGGGCTTCCAGCCGGCGCTCGACGACGCCGTGGTCGAGGCCGGGGACGCCGCGTGGGACGCCGGGGACGCGGCCGACCTGTCGCTGACGGCCGCCGCGCACGAGGACGAGGGCGAGGAGGAGCACGCCGGGCACGCCGACGAGGAGGGCGCCGTCGACCCGCACTTCTGGCTCGACCCGACCCGGCTGGCCGACGTGGGCGACGCCCTGGCCGACCGGCTCGCCGAGGTCGACCCCGACGGCGCGGACACCTACCGGGACAACGCCGCGGCGCTGCGCACCGACCTGGAGGCCCTCGACGCCGAGATGCAGCAGGGCCTGGCGCAGTGCGCGGTGACCACGCTGGTCACGAGCCACGACGCGTTCGGCTACCTCGCCGACCGGTACGGCCTCGAGGTCGTCGGGGTCAGCGGCCTGAGCCCGTCGACGGAGCCCAGCCCGTCGCAGCTGGCCGAGATCTCTACGCTGGTCCGCGAGCGCGGCGTGACGACCGTCTACACCGAGACCCTCGTCGACCCCGCCGTCGCCGAGACCGTCGCCGAGGAGGCCGGTGTGCAGACCGCCGTCCTCGACCCGATCGAGGGCCTGAGCGACGAGTCGGCCGGCGACGACTACCTCGCGGTCATGCGCGCCGACCTGGCGACGCTGCAGGAGGGGCAGGGCTGCGCGTGACCGACACCGCCCTCCGGCTCGCCGGCGCCACGATCGGCTACGGCGACGTGGCCATCGTCCGCGACGCCGACCTGGTCGTCCGGCCCGGCGAGGCGGTGGCGGTCCTCGGCTCCAACGGCTCGGGCAAGACCACCCTCTCGCGCGGCCTGCTGGGCCTGGCGACCGTCCTCGGCGGCACCGTCGAGGTGCTCGGCGCCCCGGTGGGCCGGCTGCGCGAGCGCGGCCGGGTCGGCTACGTCCCCCAGCGGCACACCGTCAGCGGCGCGATGCCGGCCACCGTGCGCGAGGTGGTCGGCGTCGGCCGGCTGCCGCGGCTGGGCCTGTTCGGCCGGCCGGGCGCCCGCGACCGGGCCGCGGTCGCCGAAGCGGTCGACGCCGTCGGCCTGGCCGACCGGCTCGAGGACCCGGTCGCCTCGCTGTCGGGCGGGCAGCAGCGCCGGGTGCTCGTGGCCCGGGCACTGGCGGCCGAGCCGGAGCTGCTGGTCATGGACGAGCCCACCGCGGGTGTCGACGCGGCCAGCCAGGCGGCGCTGGCCACCGTGCTGGCCCGGGTCTCGGCGGCCGGGACGACACTCCTCGTCGTGACCCACGAGACCGGCCCGCTCTCGGGCGTGCTGACCCGCGCGGTCGTCGTCGACTCCGGCCGGCTCACCTACGACGGCCCGCTGGGCGACGTCGGCCCCGGGGCCGGGCCGGACTGCCACCACCCGGACGAGGCCGCCGCGCCGCCCGTCCGGGGCTACCGGCTCGACCAGCCCCGGCCGGCGCCCGACGCCGCCCGCGCGCGCGGGAGCCGCTGACGTGGAGCTGCTGGAGTACGGGTTCATGCAGCGGGCGCTGCTCGCCTCGCTGATGGTCGGGCTGGCCGCCCCCGCGGTCGGCGTCTTCCTCGTGCAGCGCCGGCTGTCGCTGCTCGGTGACGGCCTCGGCCACGTGGCGCTCACCGGCGTCGCCGTCGGCGTCCTCACCTCGCGCGCGCCGGTCGGGACGGCGCTGGTGGCCGCGGTGATCGGCGCGGTGCTCATCGAGCTCGTCCGCGCGCGCGGCCGCACCAGCGGCGACGTCGCCCTCGCCGTCCTCTTCTACGGCGGCATCGCCGGCGGCGTCGTGCTGCTCTCCCTGGCCCCGCGCGGGCAGGCGACCAACCTCGACGCCTACCTCTTCGGCGCGATCACCACGACGACCGCGTCCGACGTCGCCGTCTTCGCCGTCATCACCGTCGTCGTCCTGGGCGTCGTCTGGCTGCTCGGCTCGCGGCTGTACGCGGTCAGCGACGACGAGGAGTACGCCCGCGCGGTCGGCCTGCCGGTGCTGCCGCTCAACACCGTGCTCGCCGCGCTGGTCGCCTCGACCGTCGTGCTGTCGATGCGGGTGGTCGGGCTGCTGCTGATCAGTGCGCTGATGATCCTGCCGGCCGCGGTCGCCCAGCTCGTGGGCCGCAGCTTCCGCGCCACGCTCTACCTGGCCTGCGCGATCGGCGTGGTGGTCAGCGTCGCGGGCACCGCCGCCTCGTACTACACCGGCACCCCCTCCGGCGGCACGATCGTGCTGCTGGCGATCGCGCTGTTCCTCGTCGTCACCGTGGCCGTGGCGCTGCGCGACGCGACCGCGCGCCGCCGGCACGGGCGCCGGGTCGACGTGCACACCGCCCACCCGCACGAGCACGGCGAGGGCTGCGGGCACCAGCCGGTGCCGCACGGCGACCACGTGGACTACGACCACGACGGGCACCTGCACGCACCCCACCGCACCGGCACCGGCGTCCACTACGACGAGCACGCCATCGGGAGGGAGCGGACGTGAGCGCTCCCGAGGTGCCGGTGCGCCGGCAGACCCGGCAGCGGACGGCAGTGCTCGCCCTCCTGGAGGAGCTCGACGGGTTCCGCACCGCACAGGACCTGCACGCGCTGCTGCGCGAGCGCGGCGACGCCGTCGGCCTGGCCACCGTCTACCGCGCGCTGCAGGCCCTGGTCGACGACGGCCTGGTCGACGTCCTGCGCAGCGAGGACGGCGAGGCCGCCTACCGCCGCTGCTCCCCGGTGCACCACCACCACCTGGTCTGCCGCTCCTGCGGCACCACCGTGGAGGTCGCCGACCCGCCGGTGGAGCGCTGGGCCGCGCGGGTGGCCGCCGAGCACGGGTTCGCCGACGTGCAGCACCAGCTCGAGGTGTTCGGCACCTGCCGGGCCTGCGCTCAGCGGTAGGGGTCGGTCACCTCGCGCAGCCGGGTGAGCGCCACGCGCAGCTGGTCCGCGGTCTCCTCCCCCAGGTGGGCCGTCCACTCGGCCTCGACCTCCGCCTCCACCCGGCGGGCGACCGCCACCAGCTCCCGGCCCCGCTCGGCGATCTGCACCAGCCGGGCCCGCGCGTCGGTCGGGTCGGGGACGCGGCGGACGTAGCCGGCCCGCTCGAGCTGGTCGACCAGGTGACCCGCGGTCTGCTTGGTGACCAGCGCCTGCGCGGCCAAGTCGGTCAGCCGGGTGCCGGAGGGGCCGATCCGCGCGGCGACGCGCGCCTGCGCGAGGGTGAGGTCGTCGTAGCCCTCGGCCGTCAACGTCGCCAGCAGCCGGGCCTCCATCGCCCGGTGCGGGTAGAAGCACAGCAGGGCCAGGTTCTGGCGCTCCTCGCCCCGGCGGCCGCGGCCGCCCCCGTTCTGCCGGTCCTCGGCGCGAACCTCCACGACACCCCTTGACGTTGGTCAGCTCTTCTGACTGAATAGTCAGACCATCGTACCAACCTCCCGGGAGGCCGTCGTGGACCTCGACGACGTCTGGCGCACGATCGACGCCCAGCGGGCGAGCCTGGCCGACCTGCTCGACGACCTGTCGCCGGCCGAGTGGGAGACCCCGTCCCTGTGCGCGGGCTGGCGGGTGCGCGACGTCGCCGCGCACCTGACCCTCGCCCAGATGGGCCTGCGGCCGGGCCTGGTGGAGGTCGTCCGGGCGCGGGGCGGCTTCGACCGGATGATCCGGGACTCGGCGCTGCGCGTCGGCCCGCTGCCCGACGGCGAGTACGGCCGGCGGATCCGCGCGATGGTCGGCTCCCGGCGGCGGGCGCCGTTCGTCTCGCCCGTCGAGCCACTCACCGACGTCCTCGTGCACGGGCAGGACATCGCCGTCCCGCTGGGCCGGGAGCGGGCGATCCCGCCCGGCCCGGCGGCGGTGTCGGCCAGGCGGGCCTGGGCCATGAGCTTCCCGTTCGGGGTGCGGAAGCGGCTGGCCGGCCTGCAGGTGCGAGCCACCGACAGCGACCTCGTGCTGGGCGAGGGCGCCCCGGTCGAGGGCACGACCGGCGACCTGCTGCTGCTGATCACCGGGCGCACCGCGACCGTGCACCGGCTCTCCGGTGCGGGCGTGCAACGGCTGCCGGCGGCGCACGGCCGCCGGGAGGAGTCGAGGAGGAGGACGACATGACCCTGGGTGTGATCACAGACGTGTCCGCACCGGTGGAGCTCTACGACGCCGTGCACGCGGCGATGCTGGAGCGGAACGGCCCGGCCTTCGACGGCCTGCTGCTGCACCTGGTCCGGCCCACCGCGGACGGGTTCCAGGCGATCGACGTGTGGAAGTCGCGCGAGGACCTCGAGCGCGCGAACCGGGAGGTCATCGAGCCGGCGTTCGCCGAGGTGCTGCGGGGACAGCAGCCCCCGGCCTCGGCGTCCACCGAGTTCGAGGTCCGCGGCCTGGTGCTCCCCCGCGCCGGCGTCGCGATCTGACCGCCCGCGACCCGGCTCGCCGAGGAGGGGACCAGATGATCTGGGCGGTGACCGAGGACGTGACCGCGCCGGCCGAGCCGTACGACCTGGTGGAGCTCTACGACACCGTGCACCGGCTGCTGCTGGAGCGCACCGGCGGGGCCTTCGAGGGCCGGCTGGTCCACCTGGCCTGGCCGACCGCCGACGGGTTGCGGGTGATCGAGGTGTGGGAGTCCCGCGAGCAGTACGACCGCTACGGCCGCGAGGTGATCGGACCGCTGGTCGACGAGGTGCTGGCGGGGCGGCCGCACCCGCCCGAGGTGGTCACCCCGTTCGACGTCCGCGGCCTGGTGGTCCCGGCCGGAGGGGTGGCGCTCCCCGCCGGCCGGTGACCCGTCGGGTCAGTTGAGCGCGCGGGTGCCGGGCGGCAGGACGCCGCCGCCGACCATGTCGACGACGGCGTCCTGCAGCGCGGTGAGCGCGACCCGCTGGGTGAACGGGCCGGTGGAGACGCGGGCGACGCCGAGCTCCTGCAGCTCGCGGGCCGGCAGCGACCGCCCCGGCACGGTGATCACCGTCAGCTTGTTCCGGCCCAGACCCTCGACGGCCGCCTCGATCTCCTCGCGGGCCAGCAGCCCGGGCACGAACACGACCGGGGCGCCGGCCTCGAGGAACGCCTTCCCGCGGCGGATCGCCTCGGCGACGAGCTCGGAGCGGTCGGCGTCGCGCCCGGCGCGCACGAAGGCGTCGGTGCGGGCGTTGAGCACGAAGTCGATGCCGGCGTCCCGCCCGGCGCGCGCGACCGCCTCGACGGCGGCCACGGCCTCGTCCAGCGGCTTCATCTGGTCCTCGAGGTTACCGCCGACGACGCCCTTCTCGATGGCGCGGCGGGCGGTCTCGCCGGCGTCGCCGTAGCCGGCCTCCATGTCCATGCTCACCGGCAGGTCCACGGCGGCGACGATCCGGCCGACCATGTCCAGGTGCAGGTCGAGCGGGATGTTCTCGCCGTCCTCGTAGCCGAAGGTCGAGGCGATGCCGTGGCTGGCGGTGGCGAGGGCCCGCACGCCCTCGGTGGCGGCGACCACCTGGGCGGAGACGACGTCCCACACGTTGGTGAGGACGAGGATCTCCGGGGCGGTGTGCAGGTCGAGCAGGGTCCGGGCGCGGGTCGCGAGATCGGTCACGGCACCCGACCGTACGGGGTGGATCAGCGGGCGCGCAGGGCCCGCAGCGCGGTCTTCCGGGCATCGCCGGTGAGCCGGTCGAGGAAGACCTTCCCGTCGAGGTGGTCGACCTCGTGCTGCAGGCAGCGCGCCATGAGCCCGGTGCCCGACAGCCGCAGCGGTTCCCCGTGCACGTCGAAGCCCTCGACGACGGCCTCCATCGCCCGCACCGTGGGCGCCCACAGGCCCGGGATGGACAGGCAGCCCTCGTCGCCGTCCTGGGTCTCCTCGGACAGCTCGACGACCCGCGGGTTGACCAGGTGGCCGATCTCGCCGTCGACGTTGTAGCTGAAGACCCGGGCGCTCACCCCGATCTGCGGAGCGGCCAGCCCGGCGCGGCCGGGGTGGTCGACGGTCTCCTCGAGGTCGCGCACCAGGGCGGCCAGTTCCCGGTCGAAGGCCCGCACCTCGTCGGCGGGCGTGCGGAGCACGGGGTCACCGAGCTCGCGGATGGGGCGGATCGTCACCGGGGCAGTCTCCCAGCCGCCCGCGGACGCCCGACCAGCACCATCTCGTCGCGGTGCACGACCTCGCGCCGGTACTCCGGGTCGAGGTCGGGCGTGCGCCGCCCGAGCAGCGCGGGCAGCTCGCGGGCGTCGTAGGCGACCAGCCCGCGCGCGACGACGGTGCCGTCGGGGCCGACCAGCTCGACCGGGTCGTCGGCCAGGAAGTCGCCGTCGACGGCGGTGACGCCCGCGGCCAGCAGCGAGGCGGACCGCTCGCGGACCGCCCGCACCGCGCCGTCGTCGAGGACCAGCCGGCCGCGCGGGCGGCTGGCGTAGCGCAGCCAGAACTGCCGGCCGGAGGGGCGGCGGCCCGAGGGCTCGAACAGGGTGCCGACCCGCTCCCCGGCCAGCGCGGCGGCGGCCTGCGGGGTCGAGGTGACGACGACCGGCACGCCGGCGCCCGAGGCGATGAACGCCGCCTCGACCTTGGTGGCCATCCCGCCGGTTCCCACGCCGTTGCGCCGCGCGGTGCCGAGGGTGACCGCGGCGAGGTCGCTGGGACCCTGCACGCGGTCGACCAGCTGGGCGGGGCCGGTGCGCGGGTCGCCGTCGTAGACGCCGTCGACGTCGGAGAGCAGCACCAGCGCGTCGGCGGCGGCCACGTGCGCGACGAGCGCGGCCAGCCGGTCGTTGTCGCCGAAGCGGATCTCCTCGGTGGCGACCGTGTCGTTCTCGTTGACGATCGGGATCACGCCGAGGGTGAGCAGCCGCTCCAGCGTCTGGCGGGCGTTGCGGTAGTGGCCGCGGCGGGTGAGGTCGTCGGCGGTCAGCAGCACCTGACCGACGGTGATGCCGTGGCGGTCGAAGGCGTCGGCGTAGGTCTGCACCAGCCGCAGCTGCCCGACGCTGGCCGCGGCCTGCGCGGTGGCCAGGTCCCGCGGACGGCCTTCCACCCCGAGCGGCGCCAGGCCCGCGGCGATCGCGCCGGAGGACACCAGCACGACCTCGCGGCCCTGCGCCCGCACCGCGGCGAGGACGTCGACCAGCGCGGTCAGCCGTGCGGCGTCGAGCCCGCCGGGCAGCGTGGTCAGCGAGGAGGAGCCGACCTTCACGACCACGCGGCCGGCCCGGGCGACCGAGGGACGGGCGCTCACTCGCCCTCCTCGGGCAGCTCCTCGTCGGTCCAGGTCTCGGTCATCTCGTACGGCATCCGGCGGGCCTTCTTCGCCGCCAGCCGCTCGGCCGCGCGCACCCGGTGCGGCGCGTCGATGCGGTTGTCGGTGCCGCGTCCGCCGAGGCCCGCCGCCTCCTCGGCCATCGGTGTGCCGGCGGGCAGGCTCGGCTGGAAGTCGAAGGCGACGTCGCCGATGACGACCGTGTCGCCCTCCTGGGCGCCCAACTTCGTCAGCTGGTCCTCCACGCCGAGGCGGTTGAGCCGGTCGGCGAGGTAGCCGACCGCCTCGTCGTTGGTGAAGTCGGTCTGCCGGACCCAGCGCTCGGGCTTCACGCCGGAGACGACGAAGGTGCCCTCGTCGTCGGGGTCGGGGGTGACGGTGAAACCGGAGTCGTCGACGGCGCGAGGGGTGAGCGTGACGCGCTGCGGCTCGGGGGCCGGCAGGGCGGCGCGGTACTCCGCGACGGCGGCGGCCAGCGCGTAGCCGAGCTCGGGCAGCCCCTCCCCCGTGGCGGCGCTGACGGCGAAGACCTGCAGCCCGCGGGCCTCCAGCCCGGGCCGCACCAGGTCGACCAGCTCGCGGCCGTCCGGGACGTCGATCTTGTTGAGGACGGCGACCCGCAGCCGGCCGACGAGGTCGAGCTCGTCGCCGCCGTACTCCGCGAGCTCCTGCTCGAGGGCCTCGATGTCGCTCTCGGGGTCGCGGCCGGGCTCGAGGGTGGCCATGTCGACGACGTGCACCAGCACCGCGCAGCGCTCGACGTGCCGGAGGAACTGCAGGCCCAGCCCCTTGCCGGTGGCCGCGCCCGGGATGAGCCCGGGGACGTCGGCCATCGTGAAGACGACGTCGCCGGCGCGGACCACGCCGAGGTTGGGCACCAGCGTGGTGAACGGGTAGTCGGCGATCTTGGGGCGGGCCGCGGACATCGCCGCGATCAGAGAGGACTTGCCGGCCGACGGGAACCCGACCAGGCCGACGTCGGCGACGCTCTTGAGTTCCAGGACGGCGTCGAAGGACTCGCCGGGCTCGCCGAGCAGCGCGAAGCCGGGCGCCTTGCGCCGCGGGTTGGCCAGCGCGGCGTTGCCCAGCCCGCCCCTGCCGCCGGAGGCCAACACGACGCGGGTGCCGGCGCCGACGAGGTCGGCCACCACCTCGCCGCCGACGCTGACGACCGTGCCCTGGGGGACGCGCAGCACGCGGTCCTCGCCGTTGGCCCCGTGCCGGTGGCTGCCGGCGCCGGGACGGCCGTTGCCGGCCTTCTGGTGCGGCCGGTGGTGGAAGTCCAGCAGCGTGTGGACGCTGGGGTCCACCTCGAGGACGACGTCGCCGCCGTCCCCGCCGTTGCCGCCGTCGGGGCCACCGAGGGGCTTGTACTTCTCGCGGTGCACGGAGGCGACGCCGTGGCCGCCGTTGCCTGCGGCGACGTGCACGACGACGCGGTCGACGAACGCGGCCATGTCTGCTCTACCTGCTCACTGCCTGCTCAACGCCGACGAGCGCACGGGCCGGACGGCCCGTGCGCTCGGTGGCGTGCGTGGTCTCTGGGGAGCCCGGAGGCCTAGGCGTCGACCGTGGTGATCGAGACGGTCTTGCGACCACGCCGGGTGCCGAAGGTGACCGCACCGGCCTCGAGGGCGAACAGCGTGTCGTCGCCGCCGCGGCCGACGCCCAGACCCGGGTGGAAGTGGGTGCCGCGCTGGCGCACGATGATCTCGCCGGCCTTGACGACCTGGCCGCCGAAGCGCTTCACGCCGAGGCGCTGGGCGTTCGAGTCGCGGCCGTTGCGGGAGGACGAGGCGCCCTTCTTGTGTGCCATGTCGTCGTCAGCCCTTCGTGATGTCGCGGACGACCACGTCGGTCAGCGGCTGACGGTGGCCCTGACGCTTGTGGTAGCCCGTCTTGTTCTTGAACTTGTGGATGCGGATCTTCGGGCCCTTGCCGTGGCCGACGATCTCGCCGGTCACGGTCACGCCGGCCAGCGCCTGCGCGTCACTGGTGACGGTCTCGCCGTCCACCAGGAGCAGGGCCGGGAGGGTGACGGTGTCGCCCGCCTCACCCGCGAGACGGTTGACCGTGAACCGGTCGCCCACGGCCACCTTGTGCTGCCGGCCACCGGCCTTCACGACTGCGTACACCACTGACTCCTCGATCGCTGCTGTCTGTCCCGCGATGCGTCCTGCGCGCACCCCGGCGCGGGCGCCGGGTGCTGGACGGGCCGCACCACCTCCGCGGGACCGGGGTCCGGTCCGGGGCGGTGCAACCCGACCAGCGTACCCGAGCGGCCGGGACCGGGTCGAACGCGGTCCCGGCCGCCCGGGGCCGTACTGCTCGGGGTGGTGCTGCTCCGGCCTAGGAGGCCGGAGGGCCGGCCGGGCGGCTGGCGGCGCGGCGACGACGCGGGCGCGCCGCGCCGACCGCGGTGCCGGTGCCGTCGTCGGCGGCCGGCGCCTGCGGCTCCGGTGCCACGGGCTCCGGTGCCACGGCCTCCGGTGCCACGGCCTCCGGTGCCACGGCCTCCGGTGCCACGGCCTCCGGTGCCACGGGTTCCAGGACCACGGGCTCGGGTGCCTGCGGGTCCGCGGCCGGCGCCGGGTCGTCGGGGCCCGCACCGGCCGGCACGTCGGGCTCGGCGTCCTGCTCGGCGGCGGCCTCGACAGGGGCCTCGACGGGAGCTGCGACGTCGGCCACCAGCAGGGCGGGGTCGCCCTCCTCGGCGGTCTGCTCCTCGGCCGTCTCCGCCGGCTCGGTCACCTCCGGCTCGGTCACCTCGGCGCCCGGGACCTCGGAGCCGAACTGCACCGCGACCTCGACCTCGGCCGCGTCGTCGGCCGCACCGGCCGGACCGGCGGCGGCGTCCTCGGGGGACGTGTCGTCGGGGACGACCGAGGCGGCGGCGAGCACCGCGGCGTCCTCGGCCGCGCGCTCCTCACCGGACTGGCCGCGGTTGCGCCGGCCCCGGTTGCGCCGGCTCCCGCCGGAGCGCTGCCCCTCGCCGGACTCGCCGGCCGGGGCCGCCTCGGGACCGGCGTCGGGCGCCGCGGGCTGGGCCGCCACGGCCTGGGGGCTCTCGACCTCGGCGTCGCGACGGTCGGCGTCCTTGCGCTCGGTGTCCTTGCGCTCGGTGTCCTTGCGCTCGGCGTCCTTGCGGCCGTTCTGGTCGCGCCGGCCGCTGCTGCCGGGACCCTGTCCGCCCGGACCCTGACCGCCGGCCCCGGGGCCGTTCCCGCCGCGGCGGCGGTCGTCGACCGGGTCGGTGTGCACGAGGACGCCCCGCCCGCGGCAGTGCTCGCACGGCTCGGAGAAGACCTCGAGCAGGCCCTGGCCCACGCGCTTGCGGGTCATCTGCACCAGGCCCAGCGAGGTGACCTCGGCGACCTGGTGCTTGGTGCGGTCGCGGCCCAGGCACTCGGTGAGCCGCCGCAGCACCAGGTCGCGGTTGCTCTCGAGCACCATGTCGATGAAGTCGATGACGATGATGCCGCCGATGTCGCGCAGCCGGAGCTGGCGGACGATCTCCTCGGCCGCCTCCATGTTGTTGCGCGTCACGGTCTGCTCGAGGTTGCCGCCCGAGCCGGTGAACTTGCCGGTGTTGACGTCGACGACGGTCATCGCCTCGGTGCGGTCGATGACCAGCGAGCCGCCCGAGGGCAGCCACACCTTGCGGTCGAGCGCCTTGGCCAGCTGCTCGTCGATGCGCAGGTCGCGGAAGACGTCGCCCTCGCCGGTGTGCCGGGTCAGCCGCCCGGACAGCTCCGGGGAGACGTGCGCGACGTAGGCCTCGACGGTGTCCCACGCGTCGTCGCCCTGGACGACGAGCTCGCTGAAGTCCTCGTTGAAGACGTCGCGGATGACGCGGATGGCCAGGTCCGGCTCGCCGTAGAGGAGCACGGGGGCGCTGTTGGAGGACCCCTTGCCCGACTCGGCCTTCTGCTGGATGACCTCCCACTGCGCCTGCAGCCGGGCGACGTCGCGGGTGAGCTCCTCCTCCGAGGCGCCCTCCGCGGCGGTCCGGATGATGACGCCGGCGTCCTCGGGGACGATCTTCTTGAGGATGTCCTTGAGGCGCTGCCGCTCGGTGTCGGGCAGCTTGCGGCTGATGCCGGTCATCGAGCCGCCGGGCACGTAGACCAGGAACCGGCCGGGCAGGTTGACCTGCTGGGTCAGCCGCGCGCCCTTGTGCCCGATCGGGTCCTTGGTGACCTGCACCAGGACCTTGTCGCCGGACTTGAGCGCCTGCTCGATCGAGCGCTGCTTGCCCGTGAGGCCGGCGGCCTCCCAGTTGACCTCGCCGGCGTAGAGGACGGCGTTGCGCCCCTTGCCGATGTCGACGAAGGCTGCCTCCATGCTGGGCAGCACGTTCTGCACGCGGCCGAGGTAGACGTTGCCGGCGAAGGACGTCGCCTGCGCCTGGGTGACGTAGTGCTCGACCAGCACGCCGTCCTCGAGGACGGCGATCTGGGTGCGCTCGCCGCGCTGGCGGATGACCATGCGGCGCTCGACGGCCTCGCGGCGGGCGAGGAACTCGGCCTCGGTGAGGATCGGCGCGCGGCGGCGGCCGGTGTCGCGGCCCTCGCGGCGGCGCTGGCGCTTGGCCTCCAGCCGGGTGGAGCCGGCGACGCCGCGGACGTCGTCGTCGCTGGTGCTGCGGCCGTTGCGGCCGGCGCGCTCCGGGCGGTCGTCGTCGTCCTCGGTGCCGGACTCCGCGGCGGCCTCGCCGCCCCGGCGGCGGCGACGGCGGCGCCGGCGGGTGCTCGACCCGCCCTCGGCGCCGTCCTCGCCCTCGGCGTCCTCGCCGGTGTCGGCGTCCTCGTCGTCCTCGTCGTCGGAGGTGCGGTCCTCGGCGGTCCGCTCGTCGGCGCCGTCGCCGGAGGCGCGCTCGGCGTCGTCCTCGGCGTCGGTGGACTCGTCGCCGTTGCGGCCCCGGCCCCGGCCGCGGCGGCCGCGGCGGCGCCGGCGGCTGCCGCTGCCGTCGCCGTCCTCGCGGTCGGTCTCGTCGCGGTCGGCGTCGTCGGCCGCGTCCTCGTCCTCATCGGCGTCGACGGCGCCCTGCTCGGGAGCCACCTGCTCGTCGGCGGCCGGCTCGTCGGGCTCGCGCTCGGCAGCACCGCCGCGGCGGCGCGAGCGGCTGCGGCGCGAGCGGGGCGCCGGGGTCTCCTCGTCGTCCTCGACCGGGGCCGCGACGTCCTCGACGTCGGGCGACTCGGCCTGCGGCCGGCGGCTGCGCCGGCGCGGCGGGGGTGCCACCTCGGCCTCGGGGGCCACGAAGCTGACGAAGGCCGGGATCGCCGGGGCGGCGACCGGCGGGAGCGGCTCGACGGCGCCGGGGTCGGCGGCGCCGGCCGGGCGGGTGGCCCGGCGGCGGGGCCGGGCGATGACCGCCGTCGGCTCGGGAGAGCTGAACTGGGCGCCGAAGGGCGACGGGACCGGCTCGTCCTCGGGCTCCTCCTCCGGCTCGGCGGGGGGCTCGGCCGGCTGCGCCGGCTCCGCGTCCCGGGGCTCGGCGGCGGCCGTCTCCGCCGGCTCCTCCTCGGGGGTCTCCCCTGTCGCCGCGTCCCCGCTCAGCACCTCCTCGGCCGGCGCGTCGCCGGGCGGGAGGGCCGGGCCGGTGTCGCCGGTGGGGGTGTCGCTGGTGGGGTCGTTGTCCTGGTCGGCCACGAGGGCTCGCCTCCTGTGTGGTGCGCCCGGGCGCCGATCCCCAGCGGGGACGAGCAGCCGCGCAGGTGCACGGGTTGGGCGGTCCGGGCGGCCGCTCGGGGTGCGGCGGCGCGTCCGGCTCGCGAAGTCTGGGGTCGGTCCCGGGCGGCGGTCGCCGCGGCCGGGGCCGGACTGCAGGTGGTGCGGACTGCAGGTGGTGCGGTGGTGCAGAGGGTCTCGGGTGGTGCCGGTGCGGCACGTCTGGCAGCCGTGTCGCTCGACGGCGCGGGAGCGGCCGGGCTCCCCGGTCAGACGGCGGCGTGCTCCCCCTGGCAGCGGGCGCGCGCCGCACGGTCGGGACCGAGCGGATCGGCCACGGTCCCGCTGTCGTCGAGCCGGCCCTGCGCCTCACGCACGGCCCGGGGGGGCGACGGCGGGCGCAGGTCGGCGACGGCAGCGAGAGCGGCCACCACGTCGTCGGGTCGAACAGCGGGCGTCACCTGCCGGACGACCACGTGCAGTATGGCACATCCTGCCGCCCCGCCCGCGGACGCGGACGCGATCGGAGCGCGCGCATCGACGTCGCGCAGGCCGTTCTTGGTGCGCTTGGCCACCGTGACCTCGCCGGCGGCGAGGAGCGCGGCCACCGCCGACTCGAGTTCCGCCGACTCGATGCCGGGCAGCTCGATGCGCCAGCGGGTGGCGTCGATGCGGTCGGCCAGCGAGCCGCCGCCCTCGGCCGCCTCGACGCACTCCAGGACGTCGATGCCCGGCGGCAGCGAATCATCGAGCGCGACCCGCACCGCCTCGGGGTCGCACCGCTGCGCCAGGCCGATCTCCAGGTACTCGGCCTCGCTGGCCGCCCCGGTCGGCGCGGCACCGACGTAGCTGATCTTCGGGTGCGGCGTGAAGCCGGCGGAGTAGGCCATCGGCACCTGCGCCCGGCGCAGCGCCCGCTCCAGCGCGCGGGCGAGGTCGCGGTGGGAGGCGAAGCGCAGCGGGCCGCGCTTGGCGTAGCGCAGCCGCAGCTTCTGCACGGTGGGCGGCGGGGGCGGTCCCTCGGGCTGGCGGGCCACTACCGGTCCACCTCAGCGACCCACGACGGTCAGCGGCAGCAGGCTGCGCCCGGTGGGACCGATCTGGATCTCGGTGCCGTTGGTCGGGCAGACGCCGCAGTCGTAGCAGGGCGTCCACCGGCAGTCGGCGACCTCCTCCTCCGACAGCGCGTCCTGCCAGTCGTCCCAGAGCCACTCCTTGTCCAGCCCGGAGTCCAGGTGGTCCCAGGGCAGGACCTCGTCCTGGGTGCGCTCGCGGGTGGTGAACCAGTCGAGGTCGACGCCGAACGGGGCGAGCTCCGCGCCGGCCGCGGCGGTCCACCGCTCGAAGGAGAAGTGCTCGCTCCAGCCGTCGAAGCGGCCGCCCTCGCGCCACACCCGCTCGATGACCCGGCCGACCCGGCGGTCGCCGCGGGAGAGCAGTCCCTCGATCACGCCGGGCTTGCCGTCGTGGTAGCGCAGGCCGATGGAGCGGCCGATCCGCCGGTCGGCGTTGATCGCCTGGCGCAGGACCCTCAACCGGTGGTCGATGGTCTCGGCGCTGGCCTGGGCGGCCCACTGGAACGGCGTGTGCGGCTTGGGCACGAACCCGCCGATGGACACCGTGCAGCGGATGTCCTTGCGGCCGCTGGCCTCGCGGCCGGCGCGGATCACCTCGACGGCGAGCTCGGCGATCTCGAGCACGTCCTCGTCGGTCTCCGTCGGGAGCCCGCACATGAAGTAGAGCTTCACCTGCTGCCAGCCGTTGGCGTAGGCGGTGGTGACGGTGGCGACCAGGTCCTCCTTGGACACGGTCTTGTTGATCACCCGGCGGATCCGCTCGCTGCCGCCCTCGGGGGCGAAGGTGAGCCCCGACCGGCGGCCGTTGCGGGACAGCTCGTTGGCCAGCGTCACGTTGAAGGCGTCCACGCGGGTCGACGGCAGCGACAGGCCGGTGTTGGTGCCCTCGTAGCGGTCGGCGAGCTCCTTGGCCACCTGCCCGATCTCGGAGTGGTCGGCGCTCGACAGCGACAGCAGCCCGACCTCCTCGTACCCGGTCGCGCGCAGGCCCTGGTCGACCATCGACCCGATGCCGGTGATCGTCCGCTCGCGCACCGGGCGGGTGATCATCCCGGCCTGGCAGAAGCGGCAGCCCCGGGTGCAGCCGCGGAAGATCTCCACGCTCATCCGCTCGTGCACGCTCTCGGCGAGCGGGACCAGCGGCGTCTTCGGGTAGGGCCACTCGTCGAGGTCCATGACCGTGCGCTTGCCGACCCGGGCCGGGACGTCGGCGCGGGTGCGGGTCACCGCGGCGATCGCGCCGTCGGGGCCGTAGGAGACGGCGTAGAAGCGCGGCACGTAGACGCCGTCGACGCGGGCGAGGCGGGCCAGCAGCTCCTCGCGCCCGCCGGGACGGCCCTGCTGCTTCCACGCCGCGACGACGTCGGTGATGTCGCCGACGGCCTGCTCGCCGTCGCCCAGGACGGCGCAGTCGACGAAGTCGGCGATCGGCTCGGGGTTGAACGCGGCGTGCCCGCCCGCGACGACGACCGGGTGGCTCTCGTCGCGGTCGGTGGCGTGCAGCGGGACCCCGGCGAGGTCGAGCGCCTCGAGCAGGTTGGTGTAGCCGAGCTCGGTGGCGAAGCTGACGCCGAGGACGTCGAAGTCGCGCACGGCGCGGTGGGCGTCGACGGTGAACTGGCCGACGCCGGCCTCGCGCATCAGCGCGGCCAGGTCGGGCCAGACGGCGTAGGTGCGCTCGGCCAGGGCGTCGGGCCGCTCGTTGAGCACCTCGTAGAGGATCATGAGGCCCTGGTTGGGCAGCCCCACCTCGTAGGCATCGGGGTACATCAGCGCCCAGTGCACGGCGACGTCGTCCCAGGCCTTGACCTGGGCGTTCAGCTCACCGCCCACGTACTGGATGGGCTTCTGCACCTGGGCCAGCAGGGGCTCGAGACGGGGGTACAGGCTCTCTCCGCTCATGACCGGTCCAGGGTAGACGCCCCCGGTTGCGGCGTCGGGGTCCCGTTCGCTCGACCGGCGGCGGTGCGTGAGCGTCGCTACACTGACCGTGACCAACGGGGGCGGTCTCCGAGGAGGAGCATGGTCCGGCCGACCCGGGAAGCCGGTGCACCGACGGACGCCGAGGGCGTCCTCCGCAGCCGACCCCGGGGCTGGTCCTCCGTGGTGCTCCCTCCCGGCCGGGCCATGGCGCCCGAGCAGTGGGCCGCCCACCACGGCGTCGTCATCCGGGCGCTGCTGGTCCTGCTGGCCGCGGTGCCGGTGTACGCGCTGGTCACCGGCCACGGCCTCGCCTCCGCTGCGCTGCACACCGCGCCCGTCGCCCTCCTCACCCTCGCCGCGTGGGCACCGTCGCTGCGCCGCAACACCCGCGCCGCGGCCGCCGCGCTCGGGCTGATGACGACGGCCGCGGTGGGCGTCCAACTGTCCGACGGCGCCACCGAGGCGCACTTCCTGTTCTTCGCGCTGCTGCCCCTGGCCGCCCTCTACGCGGCGCGGGCCCCCTTCCTGCTGGCCGTGGCCTTCGTCGCCGTCCACCACCTGGTGCTCGGCAGCCTGCTGCCGCACCACGTCTTCGCGCACGGGCCCGACGCGCTGCCGATGGCGCTGCTGCACGCCGCCTTCGTGCTGGTCGAGAGCTGGGCCTGCCTGGTCGCCTGGCGGCACTTCGACGACCGACGCGAGCACGTCGAGGCGCTGGTCGCCGCGCGCACCGCCGAGCTCTCCGCCCAGCGCGACGAGCTCGCCCGGCTGGCCGCCGTCGTGCAGTCCACCGACGACGCCGTGGTCACCGCGACGCCGGACGGGCGGATCACCTCGTGGAACCCCGGCGCCGAGCGGCTCTACGGCTGGGCCGCCGACGAGGTCGTGGGCCGGCACGCGTCCCTGCTCTCGGCCGGGCAGGAGCTGCCCGCCGACCTCACCACGCTGGGCGCCGGCACGATGGAGCGCCGCCAGCGCCGGCGGGACGGCACCGTGTTCGACGCGCTGGTCACCCTGTCGCTCATCCGCGGCGGGGACGGCGCCCCCACCGGCGTCGCGGCCATCACCCGGGACATCAGCGGCCGCAAGCGCGACGAGGCCGAGGCCCGCGCCACCGCCCGCCAGCTCGAGCAGCAGGCCGGCGAGCTGGCCCGCATGGCGCTGCACGACCCGCTCACCGGGCTGGCCAACCGGGCGCTCATGCAGGACCGGCTCGAGCACGCCCTCGCCGACCGGCGGGCCCGCCGGCACGCGGTGCTGCTGCTCGACCTCGACGACTTCAAGACGGTCAACGACACCGCCGGGCACGAGGCCGGGGACGCTGTCCTCGTCGCCGTCGCCCGGCGGCTGGAGTCCTCCGTGCGGCCGGCCGACACCGTCGCCCGCCTCGGCGGGGACGAGTTCGTGGTGCTCATGGAGGACGTCGAGGGCCGCCGCGACGTCGTCCTGGTGGCCGAGCGGCTGCTCGGCGCGCTGCGCCGGCCGGTCACGTGGGGCGGCGAGCGGTTCACCGTGGGCGGCAGCGTCGGCGTCACGTTCACCGACGCCGCCGACGGCCGCGGCATGGACGACCTGCTGCGCGACGCCGACCTCGCCATGTACGTGGCCAAGGCCGGCGGCAAGGACCGGGTGCGGGTGTTCGAGCGCGGGATGCGCGAGGAGGTCGCCGCCCAGGACGAACTGGTGCGCGACCTGCGCGCCGCCGTCGGCTCCGGCGAGCTGCGGGTGCTCTACCAGCCGCAGGTCGACCTGCGCAGCGGCGCGGTCACCGGCGTCGAGGCGCTGGCGCGGTGGCAGTCGGCCACCCGCGGGCTGGTCGAGCCCGCCGGCTTCATCCCGGTCGCCGAGGCCACCGGCGTCATCGACGAGATCGACGACTGGGTCATCGTCCAGGCCTGCACCCAGCTGCGCGCCTGGGACGACGCCGGTCTGCCGCCGCTGCGCGTGGCGGTCAACGTCTCGCCGCGCCGGCTGGCCACCGGCGACCTCGCGGTGAGCATCGCCGCGGCCGCCCGCGACGCCGGCGTCGACCCCGGGCGGCTGGAGATCGAGGTGCCCGAGGCCGTGGCCGCCGGCCCCGACGCCGCCGCCGGCATCCGCGAGGTGCGGGCGCTGGGCGTGCACGTGGCCATCGACGACTTCGGCACCGGGGCGTCGTCGCTGTCGCGGCTGCAGGACCTGCCGCTGGACCGGCTCAAGATCGACCCGTCGTCGGTGGCGCTGCTGGCGGCCGGCGCCGCGGCGGGCTCGGTGGCCGACGCCGTCATCGCGCTCGGCAACAGCCTGGGCCTGCAGGTCGTGGCCGAGGGTGTCGAGCAGCCCGCCCAGCTGGCCGCCCTGCGGTCGCTGGGCTGCGACGCCGCGCAGGGCCACCTGTTCGGCTCCCCCGTACCGGCCGCGACCGTCGAGCGGCTGGTCCGCGCCGGCCGCCCGCTCCTCGGCGCGGCGTGAGCCCGGCAGCGCAGGAGCCTCCGCGCCGGCCCCCGGTCACCCGAGGACGGGCGAGGGCCGGAAGCCCCTGACCACCAGCCAGATCCCGAACGCGAGCTCCCAGGCGGCGATCGGGAGGGCGGCGAGACCGGCCAGCGCGGTCCCCTGCTCGTGGACGCCGCAGGCGACCGCGATGTCCGAGGCGAGCAGCAGGGGCGCGCCGGCGAGGCCGACGACCGGGATGACCCGCGGCACGAGGCCGGCGCGGTACACCGCGGAGCCCAGGCACAGCGCGCTGAGGACGGGCATGAGGCTCTGCCCGAGCAGGAAGGTCCCGTCGTGGACCGCGACGAGGGCGGAGCCGGTGGCGACCAGCGCGTCCGCGTCCGCCCCTCCCGTCCCCGCGACGTCGTCCCGCAGGGCGAGGACCGAGAGCACGCTGACGACGCCGACGAGGATGAGGCCCGCCTCCACCACCCGGGACGCCAGGAACCCGAGAGCGGCCGTCTCGCTCTGCCGCCTCACCACCGGGAACAGCACGACGGCGGTGCCCACGCAGGCCACCGCCAGGGCGACCTCGAGGAGAGCACCCCACACCACGCCGGTGGTGTCGCCGGCACCGAGGACGAATCCCGCGTCCCCCTTCAGGGGCCCGTACAGCGCGAGCGTGGGGACCGACGTCACGAACGTGACCAGGTAGAGCACGCCGGCGACGACGGCGGTCCGCCGCATCGGGCCGGCGTGCGGCCCCGTCGGTGCGGGAGCGGGCAGGGTCTGCGTCATCTCGGGTCCTCCTCGGACAGCAGGTGTACGGCGTACACCTCGATCGGGACCATAGGTGTACGGTGTCCACCTGTCAACGAGGCGAGCAGGGAGGCCGACCGTGACCGAGGAGGGGGCCCGGCGCGCGCCGCTCAACCGCGACCGGGTGCTGCGCGCCGCCGTCGAGCTCGCCGACGAGGTCGGCCTCGCCGGCGTGAGCATGCGGCGGCTGGCGCAGCAGCTGGGCGTCGTCCCGATGGCGCTCTACAAGCACGTCGCGGACAAGGACGCACTGCTCGACGGCATGGTCGACGCCGTCATCGGGGAGTTCGACCCACCCGATCCGGCGCTGGACTGGCAGGACGGGGTCCGGCAGCGCGTGCTCTCGGCGCGCCGGGCGGTGCTGCGCCACCCCTGGGCGCGGCAGGCCATCGAGTCGCGCACGCGGCGCACCCCCGCGGTGCTGGCCTACATGGACTCCGTGACCGGCACGTTCCGGGCCGGCGGCTTCTCCGTGGACCTCACCCACCACGTGATGCACGCCCTCGGCAACCGCATCTGGGGGTTCAGCCCCGAGCTGTTCGACGAGCCGCGGGACCCCGGCGCGCCACCCCTCCCCCCGGAGGCGCAGCAGGCGATGGCGGCCGAGTTCGCGGAGCGGTACCCGCACGTCCTGGAGATCGCCCTGGCCGCCACGCAGGGCGACCTGTCCGGGGTCGGGCGGGGCTGCGACGAGGACTTCGAGTTCGCGTTCGCCCTCGACCTCCTGCTCGACGGTGCCGGACGACTGCACCGACGGGGCTGGAGCTCCCGGGCCGCGAGCGCGCCCCCCGCCGTGTAGCGCCGCCTAGGCCAGCAGGAGCCGCTGCAGCCGGCGGGCGCCGAGGGCGAGGCCGGCCAGCCCCATGACCGCGAGGTAGGCCGCCGACCCGAGCAGCGCCCACCGCACGTCGCCGGTCACCAGCCCGCGGACCAGCTCGATGCCGTGGTAGAGCGGCGTGCACTCGACGAGCAGCTGCAGCGGCCGCGGATAGGTCGAAAGCGGGTAGAAGGTCGTGGAGAACAGGAACAGCGGCAGGATCGCGACCTGCACGAACTCGAAGTCCTGCCAGCCGCGCAGGAAGGTGCTCGCGGCCAGCCCGACGGCGGCGAAGGCGAACCCGATGAGCACCGCCGCGGGCAGTGCCAGCAGCGCCCACCACGACCCGACCAGGCCCATCGCGAGCATGACGAGCAGGAACGCCGTGGAGTAGACGGCGCCGCGCATCAGCGCCCACACCGTCTCCCCCACCGCGGCGTCGGCGGCCGAGACCGGCGTGGCCAGGACGGCGTCGTAGAGCTTGGCGTAGCGCAGCTTGAAGAACAGGTTGAAGACGGCGTCGTAGACGGCCCCGTTCATCGCGGCCGAGGCCAGCAGCGCCGGAGCCACGAACTCCTGGTAGGTCAGCGCGGTGCCGGTGTCGGTCACGACGTCGCCGACCAGCGCGCCGATCCCGACGCCGATGGAGAACAGGTAGAAGAACGGCTCGGCGAACCCGGAGACGAAGACCAGCCAGCTGCGCCGGGCCACCAGCAGGTTGCGGTACACCAGCTGCCCGGCCCGCCGCGGCGACACCGGGTACAGCGGCACCACCCGCAGCAGCAGCGAGGCCGGGCGGGTCGCCGTCGGGACGCCGGTCACCGGACCAGCCGCCGCTGCAGCGCCCGGGCGGCCAGCCACGTGCCGGCGGCGGTCCACAGCAGCAGGTAGCCGACGTGCAGCAGCGCGGAGCCCGCCTCCGCCGTCTCCAGCGCCAGGTCGCGGGCCAGCGCGACGCCGTGCCACAGCGGCGTGGCGTAGGCGAACCACTCGAGCGCCACCGGCAGCTGCGCGACCGGGAAGAACGTCCCGCTGAACAGGAACATCGGCACGATGAGGAAGCGCTGCAGCGCGGCGAACGCGGCGTCCTCCTCCAGCCGGGCGGCCATCGCGGTGACCGGGGCGGCGAAGGCCAGCCCGGTGAGCAGCGCGACCGGCAGGGCAAGCACCACCAGCGGGCTCGCCGCCGCGCCGAAGAGCACCAGCACCACGAGGAACGCCGCCGCCGACGTCGTCACCCGGAAGGCGACGTAGAGCAGGTGGCCGGCCAGGACGTCGGCCGGGCGGGCCGGGGTGGCGAGCACCGCCTCGTAGAGCCGGTCCCACTTCAGCGCGCCGAGGACCGGGTAGGACGACTCACCGGTCGCCGTCTGCATGGCGGCGGCCACCAGCAGGCCGGGCGCCAGGAAGGCCAGGTAGCCGACACCGCCGGGGACGCCGGGCCCGCGGTCGACCAGGGTGCCCAGGGTCAGGCCCATCGCGGCGAGGAAGAGCACCGGCTCCAGGACGCTGCCGAGCGCGCTGCTGCGCCAGAAGTGCCGGTGGGCGGTGAGCCGCTGGACGAAGAACGACGTCGCGGCCGGGCCGGGCAGGGCCACGTCAGTCCACCAGCGTGCGGCCGGTGAGCCGCAGGAACACGTCCTCCAGCGAGCTGCGCCGGACCAGCGACGACAGCGGCCGCAGCCCGAGCGCGAGGACCTCCGACAGCGCGGCGTCGCCGTCGGCGGTGTAGAGCAGCAGCCGGTCGGGCAGCTCCTCCACCCGCTCGACGGCGCCGCGGGCGGCCAGCGGGGCCAGCGCGGCCGCGTGCGACGGGCCGCCCTCGGTCACCGGGAAGCGCAGCTCGAGCACCTCGCGGGTGGACCAGGCGGCGATGAGCCCGGCCGGGCTGCCCTCGGCGGCGATCCGGCCGCGGTCCATGACGACCAGCCGGTCGCACAGCTGCTCGGCCTCGTCCATGTAGTGCGTGGTGAGGACGAGGGTCACGCCGCGCTGCTTGAGCCGGTAGAGCCGCTCCCACAGCACGTGCCGGGCCTGCGGGTCCAGCCCGGTGGTCGGCTCGTCGAGCAGGACGACGTCGGGCTCGTTGACCAGCGCCCGGGCGATGGTGACCCGCCGCTTCATCCCGCCCGACAGCGGCTCCACCCGGTCCTTCGCGCGGTCGGTGAGCTGCACGAAGTCCAGCAGCTCCGCCGTCCGCTCCCGCACGGTCGCGCGGGGCAGGCCGAAGTACCGGCCATAGACCAGCAGGTTCTCCTCGACCGTGAGCTCGAGGTCGAGGTTGTCGGTCTGCGGGACGACGCCGAGACGGGCGCGGATGGCCGGCCCGTCGACGGCGGGGTCCATGCCGAGGATCCGCAGCTCCCCCGCCGTCGGCGGCGAGACGGCGCCGACCATCCGCATCGTCGTGCTCTTGCCGGCGCCGTTGGGCCCGAGGAAGCCGAAGGACTCCCCGGGCTCGATGTCGACGTCGATCCCGTCGACCGCGGTGTACGAGCCGAACCGCTTCACCAGGCCCCGCGCCCGGACCAGCGACTCCACCATGCCCCCCATGCTGACGCCGGCCCCTGGGGCGGGGTCCAGCCGATTACGCGGCGAGGTCGGGGAAGAAGAGCCCGATCTCGCGGGCGGCGGACTCGGCGGAGTCCGAGCCGTGGACGATGTTGGACTGCACCTCGAGGGCGAAGTCGCCGCGGATGGTGCCGGGCGCGGCCTTCACCGGGTCGGTGGCGCCGGCCAGCGCGCGGAACGCCTCGACCGCGCGCGGCCCCTCGACGACGAGGGCGAGCAGCGGGCCGCCGGTGATGAACTCGACCAGCGAGCCGAAGAAGGGCTTCTCGCGGTGCTCCCCGTAGTGCTCCTCGGCGACCTCGCGGGGCAGCGTGCGCAGCTCGGCGGCGACCAGGCGCAGGCCCTTGGCCTCGAGGCGGGAGACGACCTCCCCGACCAGGCCGCGGGCGACGCCGTCGGGCTTGACGAGGACGAGGGTGCGATCAGTCACGAGGCGGCACCCTACGGGACGGCATCTGTCAACGAGGGTTGACAGTCGCCACCGTGTCAACGATGGTTGACGCATGGCCACTCCCACCGACGTCACCACCGCCGCCGCGGCCGACGACCCGGACACCGGCCTGCGCGCCGTGCGGGCGCTGCGCGAGCTGGCCGAGCGCCTCGAGGTGCTGCAGGTCGGCAACGCGCGGGCGCGCGGCTGGTCGTGGCAGCAGATCGCCGGGGCCCTCGGCGTCAGCCGGCAGGCCGTCCACAAGAAGCACGCCCGGAGCAGGAAGGACGTCTGAGGTGTTCGAACGCTTCGCCCACGAGGCCCGCAGCGCGGTCGCCGTCGCGCAGGAGGAGGCCCGCGACCTGCGCGCCGAGCGCATCGAACCGGTGCACCTGCTGCTCGCGCTCACCCGCGACCCCGGCCGCGGCGGCGCGGCGCTGCGGTCGGTCGGGCTCGACCACGCAGCCGTCCGCGACGCACTGGCCCGCTCGGGCGGGCCGCTGGACGCCGACGCCCTGGCCGCCGTCGGCATCGACCTCGAGCAGGTGCGTGCCGCGGCGGAGTCCGCCTTCGGCGCCGGCGCGCTCGACCGGCGACCGCTCGGCCGCAGCGGCCACATCCCGTTCGGCGACGGCGCCAAGCAGGCGCTCGAGGGCGCGCTGCGGTCCGTCCTGGCCCGCCCGCGCCGGCAGCGGGACCGGGTCATCGACACCGGGCACCTGGTCGTCGGCGTCCTCGCCGTCGCCGACCCGGTCGTCGGGCGGGTGCTGCGTCACCTGGGCACCGACGTCGTCCGGCTCCGGCAGGACCTCGACGGCGCGTCGGCCGCCTGAGCCGTCCCGGCGTCAGTCGGCGGGCGCGGCCGGCTCGCGGAACGGCGAGCCGAGCAGGTCCTTGCGGACCTGCAGCAGGTAGAGCCAGATGAGCACGAAGACGCCGCCGACGAACCACATCGCCGAGTCGATGAGCCCGGTGAGCAGCAGGGGCACCTGCAGGACGGTGGCGATCTCCAGGCCCCGCGGCCGGCGCTGGATGCCCGAGGCCAGGATGAGGACGGCGGCCAGCACCAGCAGGATCGTCAGCCGGGGGCCGGTGAGCCCGGCGTCCGTCTGCGCGATGGCCCGCGGGACGAACAGCACCGCGATCCCCTCGAGCAGCAGCACCGCGGCGGCGGCGCCGCGCAGCGCCTTCCCGGCGCGGACCGGGTCGGGCGCGGTCACGAGCGTCCGCCGAGCAGGGTCCTGGCCTCGCCGGCGGTGATCACGCTGCCGGTGACCAGCACGCCGGAGCCGCCGAGGGCGTCGTCGGGACCGGCCTCGGCCAGCTCGATCGCCTCGGTGAGCGCCTCGGGCAGCCGCGGCGACACGCTCACCCGGTCGGCGCCGAACACGTCGACGGCCAGTGCGCCGAGCTCGTCGGCCGGCATCGCCCGTGTCGAGCTGTTCTGCGTGACCACCAGCTCGGCGCAGACGGTCTCCAGCTCGCGCAGCATCCCCTCGACGTCCTTGCCGTGCACCGCGCCGACGACGCCGACCAGCCGGGTGAAGTCGAAGGACTCGCGGATCGCCTCCACCGTCGCGGCCATGCCGGCGGGGTTGTGCGCGGCGTCGACCAGGACCGTGGGGCTGGTGCGCACCCGCTCGAGCCGGCCCGGCGAGCGGACGGCGGCGAACGCCGCGCGCACGGTCTCCTGGTCGACCGGCCCGGTGGCCGCGCCGGCGCCGAGGAACGCCTCGACGGCGGCCAGCGCGGTGGCCGCGTTCTGCGCCTGGTGCGCGCCGAACAGCGGGAGGAAGACCTCCTCGTACTCCCCGCCCAGGCCCTGCAGCCGCAGCTGCTGCCCGCCGACGGCGACGCGGCGGTCGAGCACGCCGAACTCCGTGCCCTCGCGGGCGACGACGGCCTCGACCTCGACCGCGCGGCGGACCAGCGCGTCGATCGCCCCCGGCTGCTGGTGGGCGAGGACGGCGATCGCGTCGGGCTTGATGATCCCGGCCTTCTCGCCGGCGATCGTGGTGACGTCGGGGCCCAGGTACTCGGCGTGGTCCAGGGCCACCGGCGTCACGACCGCGACCCGCGCGTCGACGACGTTGGTGGCGTCCCACGTGCCGCCCATGCCGACCTCGATGACCGCGACGTCGACCGGCGCGTCGGCGAAGGTCGCGTAGGCCATGCCCACCATGACCTCGAAGAAGCTCATCGGGTGCTCGCCGGCGGCGTCGACCATCTTCACGTACGGCGCGATGTCGTCGTAGGTCTCCACGAACCGCTCGGCGCTCACCGGCTCGCCGTCGAGGACGATCCGCTCGCGCACCGACTGCAGGTGCGGGCTGGTGAAGCGGCCCACGCGCAGGCCGAAGCCGCGCAGCAGCTCGTCGACCATCCGCGCCGTCGTCGTCTTGCCGTTGGTGCCGGCCACCTGCACCACCGGGTAGGCCCGGTGCGGGGCGCCGAGGAGGTCGACGAGGGCGGCGATGCGCGCCAGCGAGGGCTCCAGCCGGGTCTCCGGCCAGCGCGCCAGCAGCTCCTCCTCCACGCGCGTCAGGTCGCTGCTCATCCTCCCCAGGATGCCAGTCGCCGGGTTCCTAGGATGGAGGCCATGGTCACCGACTCCGCCACCCCGGTCAGCACCACCCCGGGAGCGGGGTCGGGCGTACCCGAGAAGCCGACGCTCGACGGTCTCGAGGACACCTGGGTCGCCCGCTGGGCCGAGCAGGACACCTACGCCTTCGACCGCGCCGCCGCGCTGGCCGCCCCGCGCGAGCAGGTGTACTCGATCGACACCCCGCCGCCCACGGCCAGCGGGTCGCTGCACGTGGGGCACGTGTTCAGCTACACGCACACCGACATCGTCGCCCGCTACCAGCGGATGCGCGGCCGGCACGTCTTCTACCCGATGGGCTGGGACGACAACGGCCTGCCCACCGAGCGGCGGGTGCAGAACTACTACGGCGTGCGCTGCGACCCGGCACTCCCCTACGACCCGTCCTTCGAGCCCCCGGCCAAGCCGGGCAAGGACCAGGTGCCGATCAGCCGGCGCAACTTCGTCGAGCTCTGCGAGCGGCTCACCGAGGAGGACGAGCGCGCCTTCGAGCAGCTGTGGCGCCGGGTGGGCCTGTCGGTGGACTGGTCGAACGTCTACCGCACGATCTCGGCCACCTCCCGGGCCACCGCGCAGCGGATGTTCCTGCACAACCTCGCCCGCGGTGAGGCCTACGCGCAGGAGGCGCCCACCCTCTGGGACGTCACCTTCCGCACCGCCGTCGCCCAGGCCGAGCTCGAGGACCGCGAGCGCCCCGGCGCCTACCACCGGATCTCCTTCTCCTCCTCCGACGGCCCGGTCTTCATCGAGACCACCCGCCCGGAGCTGCTGCCGGCCTGCGTCGCGCTGGTCGCCCACCCCGACGACGAGCGGTACCAGGCGCTGGTCGGCCGGACCGTGCGGACGCCGCTGTTCGACGTCGAGGTGCCGGTGGTGGCCCACCGCCTCGCCGAGCCGGACAAGGGCTCGGGCATCGCGATGATCTGCACCTTCGGCGACCTCAACGACGTCACCTGGTGGCGCGAGCTGCAGCTGCCCACCCGCGCGGTGGTCGGCTGGGACGGCCGGCTGGTGCCCGAGGCGCCCGACGGCGTCCCGGGCGGGCCCTACGCCGAGCTGGCCGGCAAGACGGTGTTCAGCGCCCAGCAGCGGATCGTGGAGATGCTGCGCGAGTCCGGCGACCTGCACGGCGAGCCGCGGACGATCACCCACCCGGTCAAGTTCTTCGAGAAGGGCGACCGGCCGCTGGAGATCGTCACCACCCGGCAGTGGTACATCCGCAACGGCGGCCGCTCCCCCGAGCTGCGCGACGCCCTGGTCGCCCGCGGCCGGGAGATCCAGTGGGTGCCCGAGCACATGCGGCACCGCTACGAGAACTGGGTCGAGGGCCTCAACGGCGACTGGCTGGTCAGCCGGCAGCGGTTCTTCGGCGTGCCGTTCCCGGTCTGGTACCGGCTCGACTCCTCCGGCGAGCCCGACTACAGCGCTCCCCTGCTGGCGCCTGAGGAGTCGCTGCCGGTCGACCCGTCCTCGGACGTGCCGCCGGGCTTCGAGGAGTCGCAGCGCGGCGTCCCCGGCGGGTTCATCGCCGACCCCGACGTGATGGACACCTGGGCGACGTCGTCGCTGTCGCCGCAGGTGGCCTCGGGCTGGGACACCGACCCGGAGCTGTTCGCGCACGTCTTCCCGATGGACCTGCGGCCGCAGGCGCACGACATCATCCGGACCTGGCTGTTCTCGACCGTCGTCCGCTCGCACTACGAGTTCGGCGCGGTGCCGTGGACGCACGCGGCGATCTCCGGGTTCGTCGTCGACCCCGACCGCAAGAAGATGTCGAAGTCCAAGGGCAACGTCGTCACGCCGATCGACGTGCTCGAGCGCTACGGCACCGACGCCGTCCGGTGGCGGGCCGCCGGTGCCCGGCCGGGCGCGGACTCGCCGTTCGACGAGGCGCAGATGAAGGTCGGCCGGCGGCTGGCCATGAAGATCCTCAACGTCGGCAAGTTCGTGCTGGGCCTCGGGGTCACCGCCGGGCTCAGCGGCGAGCAGGTCACCGAGCCGATCGACCTCGGGCTGCTGCGCCGGCTGGCCGACGTCGTCGACGAGGCGACGGCGGCGATGGAGGCCTACAACTACACCCGCGCGCTCGAGGTGTCCGAGGCGTTCTTCTGGTCCTTCTGCGACGACTACGTGGAGCTCGTCAAGTCCCGCGCCTACGGCACCGGCGCGGCGGCGGAGTCGGCGCAGGCCACGCTGGCGCTGGCGCTGTCGGTGCAGCTGCGGCTGTTCGCGCCGGTGCTGCCGTTCGTCACCGAGGAGGTCTGGTCCTGGTGGCAGGCCGGCTCGGTGCACCGGTCGCCGTGGCCGGCCGCCGCCGAGCTGCCCGACGGCGGCGACCCGGAGGTCGTGCCCGCGGTGGCCGCGGCGCTGGCCGGGATCCGCAAGGCCAAGTCCGACGCCAAGGTCTCGATGCGGGCCGACGTCGAGTCCGCGACGGTGACCGCGCCCGAGGCGCAGGTGCCGCTGCTGGAGGCCGGCCGCGCCGACCTGGTCGACGCCGGCCGGATCGCGTCGCTGAGCGTCGTCGCCGGGTCCGGGCCGCTGACCGTGGACGTGGTGCTGGCGCCGCCCGCGGAGGCCTGACCTAGGCCGCCGTCTCCCGCGTCCAGGCCGGCGCCGGGCCCAGTCCCAGCCGCCAGCGGGCCGCCTCCTCCGACGGGCTGTGGTCGCCCAGCGCGAGGCGCAGCCCGCGCAGCTGGGCGCGGGCGACGGCGACCTGCGTGGTGCCGCCGCGCCCGCGCCCGGGGACGCCGGCACACCCCGCGAGCGCGGGTGAGACCAGGTGCGCCGCGGCGCCGGCCAGGCCGCGGTAGAAGACCCGCTCGGCCGTGCCCAGCCCCGGCGGGGCGGTGACGAAGGCGCGCATCGAGTCGGGGACGGGCGCGAGCTGGGGGCGGTAGGCGGCGAGCGCCTCGGCCAGCTCGGCGGCACTCGCGGGCAGGTCGGTGGTGCCGAGCCGCTCCGCGCTGCGCGCCCACTCGCGGACGTAGACGTCGGGCCAGCCGCGGCCGAACCGGGCGGTGAGGTCGCGGCCGACGGCCTGCTGGGCGGCGAGGAAGGCGTCGGTGAAGGCGAGGTGCACCCAGCGGAGCAGGACAGGGTCCGACGCCGAGTAGGGGCGGCCGCGGACCCGCCCGCGCACGGTCTCGTGCATCCCGCGGACCCGAGCGGACTCGCGCTCGGCGAGCTCCTCGGAGCCGAAGGTGCTGACGACCAGCCAGCGCGCCGTGCCGGCCAGCCGCTTCCACGGGTCCTCGCGGTAGGCCGAGTGCCGCTGCACGCCGGCGAGCGCGAGCGGGTGCGCCGCCTGCCCGAGCAGCGCCGCGACGCCGCCGACCAGCGTGGACAGGTCGCCGTGCACCCGCCACACCACGCCGTCGGGTTCGAACCAGCCGGGGCCGGTGCCGACGAGGGCGATGTCGCGGACCCAGTCGGGCGCGCCGCTGGGGTCGCCGGAGACGCGGGCCCGGAACGCCTCGCGCGCGGCCTCGGGCAGGGACGTCAGCACGCGCACGCCCCCGACTGTGCCAGCCCCCCGCTCCCCCGGCCCCCCGAGGCCGTGGCACCCGGAGCCGAGAGTGTGCGCTGGGGCCGCATCCTGGGGCGTGGAACCCCGCGTCAGCGCACACCCTCTCGGAGGAGGCGGCGCCGCACCCGGTGGACGGCGAGGATCTCGGCGCGGCAGGTCTCGGGCTCCCCGGTCAGCCGCCGGTAGCCGAAGCGCAGGGTCTGCCAGCCCGCCGTCGCGACGAGGGCGTCCCTGCGGATGTCGCGTTCGCGCTGCACCCGGGACCCGTGCCAGGCGGCGCCGTCCATCTCGACGGCCAGCTGCACCTCGTCGTAGGCGGCGTCGAGGAGGAACACCTCCCCCGCCACCTCGAGCCGCCGCTGCTGGGTGAACGGCGGCATCCCGGGACCGCGCAGCACCGTGAGACAGCCCCAGATCTCCAGCTCGCTGCGGCACCCCTCGGCGAGAAGGCGAACGAGGTCGACCAGCGCGGCGCGCCCGGGCAGGCAGGGACGGCGCCCGATCTCCTCGTGCAGCTCCTGCGGTCGGCAGAGCCGCCGGCGCACGGCGTCGATGGCCGCGGCGCGGACCGCGGCCCGGGACAGGCCGGCCGGGCTGCCCCACGCGTCGACGACGGCGCGCTCGGGGGCGGAGACAGGGAGGCCCTCGACCCGCCGGATGCTGTCTTCCAGCGCGCGGGTGCGGTGGAGGACGACGCCCTCGGTCCCTCGTCCGCTCCGGGTGTGGCCGACGGTGAGGTGGACGGGGCCACCGGGTGGAGCCAGCCCCCAGAGCGCCAGGGCGGAGCGGTGGCTGACCACCCTGCCGCAGGCGCGGACCGCGGCCTCGACGCGGAGGCGCCAGTCCCCCGCGACCGCAGGCAGGGTGTAGACGCCGGGCTGCAGCCGCACCAGTCGGCCGGCGTCCACCCAGCGCGCCACCGTGCCGCGGTCGACCCGCGCGGTGAGCGCCTCCCAGGTGGTCCATCCGTCCGGGCCGACGAGGGCCGTGGGGTCGAGGGTCACCCGGTGACGGTGACCGGCGCGCGACCACCGGTGTCCCGGCCCCAGGGATCTGTGGACGGGCATCGAGCGTGTGCGCTCAGGCCGGGTTCTCAGCCCCCGGATGCGGCGTCAGCGCACACGCTCGGGCCTCCACATGCGAGCGAGCCCGCCCCCGGGGTCGGGGACGGGCTCGCTCGGCGGTGGATCAGCGCGTCAGGCGCTCTTCTCGCGGCGCTCGCGGGTGGGCTTGCGCGGCACGATGGTCGGGTTGACGTGCTCCAGCACGACCTCCTTGGTGATCACCACGGAGGCGACGTCGTCGCGGCTGGGCACCTCGTACATCACCGACTGCAGCACCTCCTCCATGATCGCCCGGAGCCCGCGGGCGCCGGTGCCACGGAGGATGGCCTGGTCGGCGATCGCCTCGAGGGCGTCGTCACTGAACTCCAGCTCCACGCCGTCGAGCTCGAACAGCCGGCGGTACTGGCGCACCAGGGCGTTCTTCGGCTCGGTGAGGATCTGGATCAGCGCGTCCCGGTCGAGGGCCTGGACGCTGGTGATCACCGGGAGTCGGCCGATGAACTCGGGGATCATCCCGAACTTCAGCAGGTCCTCGGGCATGACCTCGGCGAAGGCGCTGGAGGCCTCGATCTCCTTCTTGCCGCGGATCTCCGCGCCGAAGCCGATCCCCTGCTTGCCGACCCGCTGCTCGATGACCTTCTCCAGACCGGCGAAGGCACCGCCCACGATGAACAGCACGTTCGTCGTGTCGATCTGGATGAACTCCTGGTGCGGGTGCTTGCGGCCGCCCTGCGGCGGCACCGACGCCGTCGTCCCCTCGAGGATCTTCAGCAGCGCCTGCTGCACGCCCTCACCGGAGACGTCGCGGGTGATCGACGGGTTCTCGCTCTTGCGGGCGATCTTGTCGACCTCGTCGATGTAGATGATCCCGGTCTCGGCCCGCTTGACGTCGTAGTCGGCGGCCTGGATCAGCTTGAGCAGGATGTTCTCGACGTCCTCGCCGACGTAGCCGGCCTCGGTCAGCGCCGTCGCGTCGGCGATCGCGAAGGGGACGTTGAGCATCCGGGCGAGGGTCTGCGCCAGGTGCGTCTTGCCGCAGCCGGTGGGGCCCATCAGCAGGATGTTGGACTTGGCGAGCTCGACCGAGTCGTCCCGGCCCGCGCGCTCACCGCCGGCCTGCACCCGCTTGTAGTGGTTGTAGACGGCGACGGCGAGCGTGCGCTTGGCCTTCTCCTGGCCGATGACGTACTGCTCGAGGAAGTCGTGGATCTCGCGGGGCTTCGGCAGCTCGTCGAACTTGAGGTCCGACGACTCCGAGAGCTCCTCCTCGATGATCTCGTTGCAGAGGTCGATGCACTCGTCGCAGATGTAGACGCCGGGGCCAGCGATGAGCTTCTTGACCTGCTTCTGGCTCTTCCCGCAGAACGAGCACTTGAGCAGGTCACCGCTCTCACCGATTCGTGCCACCTGCTGACCTCCACCTCGGGGGAAGCAGGTCCTCGGGGGTACGGACCTGCGGATGATGTGTCACTGATGTGCCCGTGTTCGGTCCCGCTGGTGGCGGGTGCCGCGAGGACGACCCTCCCGGCGCTGCCGGCCGGGGATCGGGCGCTCGCCGACGGTACCTGCCGCCACCGACGCCGCGGGGGTCCGACGCCCCGGTGCGCCGGGGACGGCCGACTCGCTCGTCACTCCCGGCACTGCCCCCCGAACGGTACGGGTTACGGCCGCGACACGCGCGACTCTTCCCGCGCCGTCCGGGGGACGGCGTGCTCACGCCGTGGGCAGGGCGTTGAGCTTCCGGCTCTGGATGACCTCGTCGACGATGCCGTACTCCTTGGCCTCGGTCGCGGTGAGGATCTTGTCGCGGTCGATGTCGGAGCGGACCTGCTCGGCCGTCCGGCCGGTGTGCCGCGCGAGGATCTCCTCCATCTGCGTGCGCACCCGCTCGATCTCGGCGGCGTGGATCTCCAGGTCCGAGACCTGGCCGCCGGCCTCGCCCGAGGGCTGGTGGATCAGCACGCGGGAGTAGGGCAGCGCCAGCCGCTTGCCCGGCGTCCCGGCCGCGAGCAGGACCGCGGCGGCCGAGGCGGCCTGGCCCATGCAGACGGTCTGGATGTCGGGACGGACGAACATCATCGTGTCGTAGATGGCCATCAGCGACGTGAAGGAGCCACCGGGCGAGTTGATGTAGATGGTGATGTCGCGGTCCGGGTCGGCCGACTCCAGCGTGATGAGCTGGGCCATGACGTCGTTGGCCGACGCGTCGTCGATCTGCACCCCGAGGAAGATGATGCGCTCCTCGAAGAGCTTGTTGTACGGGTTGGACTCCTTCATGCCGTAGCTCGTCCGCTCCACGAAGGAGGGGAGGATGTAGCGGCTGGAGGGCATCTCGAAGCTCATGTCAGTTCCTCCGAACCGTCAGTTGTCGGTGACCGGGTTGGTGCTGTCGGTCATGGCGGCCTTGCTGACCACGTGGTCGACGAAGCCGTACTCCAGGGCCTCCTGCGCCGTGAACCAGCGGTCGCGGTCGGAGTCGCGCTCGATCTGCTCGAGCGACTGGCCGGTGTGCTGCGCCTGCAGCTCGTTGAGCTCGCGCTTGGTGCGACGGAACAGGTCGGCCTGGATGGCGATGTCCGCCGCGGTGCCGCCGACGCCGGCGGAGGGCTGGTGCATCATGATCCGCGCGTGCGGCAGGGCGTAGCGCTTGCCCTGGGTGCCCGCGGTGAGCAGGAACTGGCCCATCGAGGCGGCCAGGCCCATGCCGTAGGTGGCGACGTCGCAGTCGATGAACTGCATCGTGTCGTAGATGGCCATGCCGGCGCTGACCGAGCCGCCGGGCGAGTTGATGTACAGGTGGATGTCCTGCTTGGGGTCCTCGGCCGAGAGCAGCAGCATCTGGGCGGCCAGCTGGTTGGCGATGACGTCGTCGACCTGGGTGCCCAGGAAGATGATGCGCTCGCGCAGCAGGCGCTCGTAGACCGAGTCGTTGAGGTTCATCCCCCCGGCGGCACCCCGCATCAGCGGGCTGTACGCCGGGTTCGGGTCGGTGCTCACGGGTGGTGTGACCTCCGTTGGCGGTGGATCGAGTCGGTCTCGGTGGGCGGGGAGCGGGGCCGGCGGCCCGGCCGGGCCGTACCCCCGGCGTCCGCCCCGAGTCACGTCGACCCTAACGCGCACCCCTGGGCCGGGAGTCCCGGCGCGGGCCCTGTTCGCCGTCGGCGCAGCGGACCCCCGCCCGCGGCCGGCCGGGGAACGACGGACGCCGCCCTCCCCCGCACACGCGGGGCAGGACGGCGTCGGTCGGTGGCCCCGTCCCGAGGCTCACCCCGAGCTCGCTCGGGGTGAGGAGGACGGGGTCCTTCGTCAGGCCTTGGTGACGTCCGAGCTGTCCTCGGTGGCACCCTCGGTCGCCTCGACGGCGACGGCGTCGGCGACCTCGGCGTCGGGCGCCTCGTCCTCGGCGGCGTCGGCGGCGTCCGTGTCGTCGGCGGCCGGGGCCGCCTCGGCGGCGCGCACGGTCTGCGGGCGCACCGACTCGAGGTCGACGACGTTGCCCGAGGCGTCGGTGATCGTCGTCTGCTCGAGCAGCTGGGCCAGCGCCTTGGTGCGGCGCACGTCGGCGACGAACTCGGCGATGTTGCCGCCCTGCTGCAGCTGCTGGGCGTACTGCTCCGGGCTCATCCGGTTGCGCGAGGCCTGGGCCATGATCTGCGCCGACAGGTCGTCGTTGTCGACGGTGATCTCGCGGGCGTCGGCGATCGCGTCGAGGACGAACTGGGTGCGGACGGCCTCCTCGATGTTCTTCCGCTGCTCGGCGTCGTAGGCCTCGCGGCCGCCCTCGGTGCCCGACATCGACAGGAACGTGTCCCAGTCCATGCCTGCGTTGGTGAGCTCGGTGGCCAGCGCGTTGTTGCGGAACTCGAGCTCGCGGTCGACGAGGCCCTCGGGGATCGGCACCTCGGTGACCTCGAGCAGGTGCTCGACCAGCTTGTCGCGGGCCTGGGCGCCCTGCTGCATGACCTTCACCCGCGAGAGCCGGGTGCGGACGTCGTCGCGCAGCTCCTCGAGGGTGTCGAACTCGCTGGCGGTGGAGGCGAACTCGTCGTCGAGCTCGGGCAGCTCCTTGGCCTTCACCGAGCGGACGGTGACGGTGACCTGCGCCTGCTCACCGGCGTGCGGGCCCTGCTGCAGCGGGGTCTCGAAGGTGGCCGACTCGTCGGCGGACAGCCCGCGGACGGCGTCGTCGAGGCCCTCCATGATCGAGCCGGAGCCGACCTCGTAGGACATGCCGCTGGTGGTGCCGTCCTCGAGGACCTCGTCGCCGACGCGGGCCTCGAGGTCGATGGAGACGTAGTCGCCGTCCTGGGCGGCCCGCTCGACGCCGGTCAGCATCGCGAAGCGCTCGCGCATGACCGACACCTGCTGGTCGATCTCCTCGTCGGTGACCTCGACGTCGTCGACGGTGACCGACAGGTCCTCCAGCGGGGGCAGGTCGATCTTCGGCGCGACGTCGACCTCGGCGGTGAAGGCCAGGGTGTCGTTGTCGTCGAGGCGGGTGACCTCGATGTCGGGCTGGCCGATGACGCGGACCTGGTTCTCGCGCACGACCTCGGAGTAGACCTCCGGGATCGCGTGCTGGACGACCTGCTCGAGGACGACCGGGCGGCCGATGCGCTGGTCGAGGATGCGGTTGGGCACCTTGCCCGGGCGGAAGCCGGGGACGCGGACCTGCGTCTTGAGCTCCTTGTAGACCTCACCGAAGGCGTGGTCCAGGTCCCCCCAGGGCACCTCGATCGCCATCCGGACCCGCGTGGGGCCCAGTTCCTCGATGGTGCTCTTCACAGCGGCAGTGCTCCTCGTACGACGGAAGGGGACGCCGGGACAGGCGCCGGGTCGACCCCCGAGTCTAGAGACGCCGGGGGCGGGGTCGGGGTGGCGGGATTCGAACCCACGGCCCCCCGCTCCCAAAGCGGGTGCGCTACCAAGCTGCGCCACACCCCGTGGCCCCTCGGAGTCTAGGCGGGCAGCCGCGGACGCCGTCCCGCCCACGGTGCGGCCTCCTCCAGCGCGGCGGCGACCCGCACGAGCAGGTCCTCCCGCCCGGCGGCGGCCACGACCTGCACGCCCACCGGCAGGCCGGTGTCGGTGGTGTGCAGCGGCAGGCTGACCGCAGGCTGCCCGGTCACGTTGAACTGGGCGGTCCAGGGGATGAAGGCGGAGATCCGCCGGCCCTCCTCGCGCGGGCCGGCGGCGGTGAACCAGCCGAGCTCCGGCGGCGGCGCACCCACGGTCGGGGTGACCAGCAGGTCGAAGCCCTCGCCGCCGTCCTCGGCCGGCGTCCAGAACTCCGCCATGCGGCGGGACCAGGAGCCCAGCCAGGCGCGGGCGCCGAGGTACTCGGGCGCGGTCATCCGGTTGCCGGTGACCCGGTAGTACGCGTTGCGGGGCTCGAGTTCGTCGTCGCGGATCTCCCGGTCGATGATCCGCTCGAAGTCGGCGAGGGTGCGGGCGGTGTCGGCGGCGATGGTGGCGTTGAAGTGCCGGGAGAACCGCTCGTCGGCGAATGCGGCGGGCGAGGCGGGTTCGACGGCGCAGCCGAGGTCCTCGAGCAGCCGGCCGGCCCGGGCGACGGCGGCCCGGCAGTCGGGGTGGTCGAGCATGCGCTCGTCGGGCGGCGCATCGAGCAGGCCGACCCGCAGCCGGCCGATCGGGGCGCCGACCTCCTCGAGCAGCAGTCGCGGCAGCGGCGGCGCGGCGTACGGGTCGCCGGGCATCGGCCGGCCGATCAGGTCCAGGACCGCGGCGGTGTCGCGGACGGTGCGGGTGACGACGCCGTCGATCGTGGCGCCGGCCCAGCCCTCGCCGACGTCAGGGCCCTGGCTGACCCGGGCCCGGCTGGGCTTGAGCCCGACCAGCCCGCACTCGGCGGCCGGGATGCGGATCGACCCGCCGCCGTCGCTGGCGTGCGCGACCGGCACGTACCGCGCCGCGACCGCCGCGGCCGACCCGCCGCTGGAGCCGCCGGTGGAGCGGCTGGGGTCCCACGGGTTGCAGGCCGGCGCGTTGGCGGCGGGCTCGGTGGTGACCGTCGTCCCGAGCTCGGGCACGTTGGTGCGGCCGAGGACGACGAAGCCGGCGGCGCGGAACAGCGTCGCGAGGTGGCTGTCGCGCCGCCAGCGGATCCCGGCCTGCTGCAGCGGGGCCAGGCCGTAGGCGGTCTCCTCCCCCGCCATGTGCGCGCCCATGTCCTTGAGCAGCAGCGGCACGCCGCGGAACGGACCGTCCGGGAGCGCCCCGGCGGCCTCGGCGCGGGCCGCGTCGAACCGGTCGCGGAGGACGGCGTGCAGCTGCCCGTCGGTGCCCTCGATGCGCGCGATGGCGGCGTCGACTAGCTCCGCGGGGCTGGCCTCCCCGCGGCGCACCAGGTCGGCCTGTGCGGTGGCGTCCAGCTCAGTGGGCTCGGTCACGCCCGGACGCTATCGACCCGGCCCGCTACGCTGGGGCGGCACCTCGCGGGTGTAGCTCAATGGCAGAGCCCCAGCCTTCCAAGCTGGCCATGCCGGTTCGATCCCGGTCACCCGCTCCACGCATAACCGCAGCTCAAGCCGCCTGTCAGGCTCTCTGGAGAAGCTCTGGAGGAGCCTCCGGACTGTCCGTTTGAACCCTTTCAGGACCCCTGTCTTCCGCTGCATTGGTCATGGATGGGTCACGCCGCTCGGCTTGAACGGCCTGGTGGGACAGCCTTTCCAGCCGCCGATCCGAGCCTCTTGACCCACTTGGGTCACAGGGTGCAGGTAGCCGAAGCCGACCCGGCAGCTGGCCCGGACAGCGATCCGGTCGCTCTCAGGAAGACCTACCGGTCGGCCTTAACCCCAGCGTCGCGCCGAAGTCGCCGGGGACTGAAGTTCCTTGTCGCCGGCGAGAGGTAGGCGCGAAGACGACGTTCGGCGCGGTGAGCGCCTGCAGCCGCTGTGTCATGCGGACGGCAGATCCCAGGCCCGTAGCCTCGTGTGATGGCCAGCAGGCGGAGGGACGACTCCTTCCGGACGCCGGAGTGGGAGGCATGGGAACGACGGCTGACGGGCCTGTTCACCATCACGTCCCAGTGGGAGCCTTTGGTTGAGGATCCGCCCGCACCCGCTCCGGGCAGTCCTCTCGCGGGTGACGACCGCGCCTGGTCACTGCTGCCCGCGAGCACCGTGGCATGGCTTGGCTTGGTTTCAGCGATCGAACACCTGGCGGCGGCCAGGCGGCTCATGCAGGAAACGCGGACGATGATGCCGTCGCCGTACATGTCCCTCATCCGCCCCGCGCTGATGGGCGCCGCACAGACGCTCTGGGTCCTTCTACCCCCCTTGCGGGCGGAGAGGGTCCGGCGGCAGCTCATCGTCGCCCACGAGGAGTTCCAGGAATCACGGCACCTCGCCCGGGAAGCCCTGGAGCCGCCGCTTCGCGACAAACTGCCGCTGAAGGCTGTTCAAGCGGCCAAGGGGCAGCTCGCGCGAGCTACGGAGCGACAAACCAACACGGCCGCCGAGCTGCAACGACGAGGCCACACACTCTCGAAGGTAAACATGACCGACGTCATCAAGGAGGCAGCGGCTTACGTTGCCGCCGCTGATCCGTGGTCTCATCAGGCCATCCGGAGCAGCTGGCGCATCGCCAGTGGCGACGCGCACGGGAAGCTGTGGCCAATGCTGCACCGCGCGGCCCGGACCCCTGGCGCTGAACCAGGCGCCACCCTCCTGCAGGACGGCGCAAATATCGAGATGGTGGGCATGGTCGCGGGGTCTGCCTACCAGCTAACCAAGGCTGCGTTGGACATGTTTCAGCAGCGCTGCGCTTCACCACACGGCGACCAGTCCTGACCCTGCACGAGGGCTGATCGCAGAACTTCTCGGTACCGCCCGCCCGTACCTCGCCCTCTCCGGGCCATGGAAGCCCGGCCCGAAGGCGTGGGGAGCCAACCTCCCCCGCCGAGCCGTAGTCGTCGAGCGCTTACCGATCAGCTCCCCGGGCGATGATGTCCGACCGGGTCGCGGCTGCGCGTAATCATCCGCGAAGCTGCACCGGCGGTTGGGTCGGCTCTGGACGTGTCACCGGTGTCCAGGCTGAAGCCCGGGCGGCTCTGGCCGAGCTGCGCGACGCGCGGACTGCCCACGGCCACGCGGTGCATGCTCAGCTGAGCGTCGGCTGACAGCCCAAACCCGGGCTGGCCGCGTTAGTCGGCCGGGCTCGGGCGCCCATCTCTGTGCAAGGGAAGGCAGGACGGGGGTAAGCGGCCGCCGCCCTGACGGGCCCTACGTCTGCGGTGGAGTCCCGCGTCGGCGGGCGGCACGCCGCTCCTTGCGGCTGGGTGCGGCGTCGGCGTGAGCCAGGCGGCCGAACTCGCTGAGGGCGGCGTCGTAGCGCTCGCCTGCAGCGTGAGCTTGCCGACGGGCTTCGCGGCGTTGTCGGGGACGGTGCCAGCCGGGATCGGGATGAGCCAACAGCTGTCCCACTGTCGTGAGCAGTTCCTCGGCGCCGCGGGCGACGTCGTTGGGTGCTAGGGCCTGCACGGCGCAGAAGGCTTCGGAGACGTCGGCCAAGTCCGCGATGACTCGATCGAGGACGGTAACCACGACCGGGAAGCCGGTAACCACCGCTACCGGGTCGAACGGATTGAGCCGTGCCTGTTGAACAGCCAGCACGCTGGCGATGCGCTGCCGGGCGCGTGAGCAGCTCACGATTAGCGCCTGATAGGTGGTTCGGCGGATCGAGCGGCGAGGACGCCGGCCTAGGCCGGCAGTCAGGCCAGCAGTGGCGGCCTTGGCGGCCTCGGTGGCGAAGGCTGAGCCGAGGCTCGCCAGAGCGGTTTCGATTCCCGTCACAAGCACACCGTCAGTGTCGACCTGACTACTGACAGCAGGGTTCTGTCTCGACTTACCCCGGCAGCGACCCCGCCGGTCGACGGAACCGGTGGGCTGGGAGCGTCGATGGACTGCGAACTGTCGGTAAGGGAGGGGACACTGGCAGCTGTTGCGCCCAGCAGCGGTGACGACAACGGGCGCACCTACATCAGGGACGAAGGGACATTGTTGTGGCTGAGGACCGACAGCAGCGCGGCGCGAGTCCGCGAGGGTTCACCGGCGGTGCCGCCCCGCGCACCACGGTGTCGGCCCCCGGGGAAAAGAAGGGTGGGCGACCGGCTCCGGTGGCTCAGCCCTCCCGCGGGCCGGAGCGGGGGCCGACTGGCGGATCGGGACAGGCCAAGGCTGAGTAGAGGCGCCAGCCGTGTACCCGGACAGGGGCGGCACACCTCGTCAGCTGGCGGGCGTATGCCTTCCGCGGCGTCGTCGCCAGCGCGCCCAAAGTCGGGAGAGCAGTCGGCGGTGGACCGGGAGCCGGGGTGGCGTCGTCTGGTCTGCCGGCGCGGATATCCAGGCAACCCGCTCCTTGCCGGTGAGCGGGACGAACACCCCAAGGCTGTCGGGAACTCTCTCCAGGAAGTCCCCGGCGGGGCCCAGCTTCCACTCCTCATCGATAAAGAGGTCCCGCGGCTGGGGGTAGGTGGAGACGTAGGCGCCCGCGCCGAGCCAGCCGCCCACCCAGTGCCCGTCCTCGGTGAACACCCGAACGAAGGCGCCGCCACGCTCAAGCGCTGCTTGGTCCCATGCTGAGGGCGTTGGGTGGTACACCGGAGCCAGTGCGAGCGGCCGCTCGCCCAGCAGGGGCTTGCGCAGCCGGAGCTGTCCCAGCGCGGCTATCGCGGTGGGCACGACGATCAGCAGCAGGAGCGCTACTGCGGCAGCCACCCGTGGCCGGTTGGTGAGGCCGCTCAGGGCGTCATTGGAGCCGGGCCGAGGACTCAAGAGGTCGACGAGCCACGGTCCTGCGATCAGGACGTAGGCAATGTCGAAGACCACGCTGACAGCGAGGGCGCGAGTCAGCCGGACGCTAAAGGCCTGGTCTTCGGGCGTTGGTCCTACCAGCCGGCGACGCACCGCGGTGTACACGATGCCCGGCAGCATGAGCAGCAAGACGGCGGCAAGCTGAAACACCGACGTAGGGACGAGCACGCTGCGGAACTCCTGGGGGTGTTGTCACGTCGCGGCACCGCGGCGGGGGCTGGAGCCCCCGCCGCGGGCTGTCACTTCCCCTTGCGCTTGGCGGGGGTCTGCGACAGAGCGCTGCCGGCGGCGGTCTTCGACGCCTTCGACGTGCGCCCATCACGCAGCACCTTCGACGCCGCGGTGGCGGCCTTGGCGCTGGTGCGGTTCTTCGCGGCCATGGTGTTCCTCCTACGAGATGAGGGCCTTGGTAGTAGAGGGCCTGACGTCTCGCCGACAGAGCCAGCGGCAAGCACGTTAGGACCCGAGCGTGAGCTCCTCAGTCGACTGAGAACGACCCGTCAGACGGGCTTGATCGTGATCTTGACGGTGCGGGTCACCTTGACCGGCACGCGAACGACCTTCGTCGTCCGCACCACGCGAGCCATGGTGTCCTCCTCTCCGACAGCCTCCTGGCTCTCCGCTCGAGCGTGGCGCGGGGTACGCCAAACTCAAGGACCTGTAACCTCGCGGTTCCCTCGGCCAAGAGGATCCGCGAAGCCCCGGACGGTCCACCCCGGACCATCCGGGGCTTTGTGCTGTCTGTAGTGATGAGACCACACTGGCGTGACGAGTTGGCGCGACACACCGACCGATGCACCACATGTGGCATCGTCGGCCACCTTCACCCCTAGATATAGGGCTCAAACATAAGCCAATCACCGTAGCCGCTGGTGCTGATAGTTCCGGGACAGCCCGTTGCCGAGGAGTGCCGTTGCCCAGCAGGTCAGGTCGGGGGCGAGCGGTCGAGGCGGTGCCGGCTGCAGTTGTAGCGGCGGGTGGTGTGTGGGATCGGCGTGGCCGACCGCGTCCTGGACGTCCTGCAGGGCAGGGCCAGCAAGCAGGGACTCGGTGGGCTAAGAAGGCGCAACCTGTATGGGCACCCCGGTCGGGAGCGCCGGGGCACCGGGGGCGCATGGGCTGCTGCTGACGAGCGCACTGGCGTCGACAGCGACGCTGTACACGTCGATCGATAGCGACATCCGCTGCCTACGAAAGTAGCGTTCGTTACTGCAAAGCTAACGCTGGCGAGTAGTATTGCAGTATGTCCACGTCGACCGAGGGGCTCACGCTCCTCAGTGATCTTGCTAGCGAGCAGTGGGGTCTGCTTACGTCATCCCAGGCGCGGCAGGTCGGGGTCACCACCCAGCAGCTGGCCCGACTGACCCACCAAGGTGCGCTAGACCGACTGCGGCACGGCGTGTACCGACTCGCCGGCGCCCCTGCTGACCGCAGAACAGAGCTTAAGGCTGCCTGGCTCAGCCTGGCGCCGGAACTCTCTGTGCACGAGCGGCTGAGCGATCCTGGTGTCGCCGTAGTGTCCTTTCAGTCCGCGGCCGACCTGCACGCCCTAGGCGATCTTGAGGCGGACACCTTCAACTTCAGTCTCGCCGAACGCAAGCAGACCCGAGACGCGCAGATTCGCCTGCACCGTCGTCACCTCACACCTGAGGAGTGGACGGTCATCGACGGACTACCGGTGACGACCGTTCCCGTCACCGTCGGCGACCTCGCCCACGCCGGTGTCGACGGCGGGCATCTGGCCGGCGTTGTCCGCGACGCGGTCCTCACCCAGCACGCCGACGTCGATCAGATCGTTACCGTCCTGAACCCGGTCGCGCACCGGTACGGAGCCCAGCCCGGCCACGGCTACCAACTGCTCCAGCAGCTCCTGCAGCAGGCTGGTGTACCCAGAAGCACCCGCGCGGTCGGACAACTGCTGAGCGGGGCACCCGATCAAGCCGCCATGGAGGCGGCTCAGCAAGCCCTGGCCACCGCACTGCGGCCCTCACAAGCCCTGCTGGAGCAAGCGCTGGCATCGCTGCAGCCCACAAAGCACTCCGTGCAGACGGCAGCGGCAGCCGCGCTCGCCCCGGTGACGGCCAAACTTCAGCAGATGGTGGCCGCAGCAGTGGCACCGGTGACCTCTGACCTTCAACGACTTCTCGCCCAGCACCTGACGTCGGCACTCTCACTGCCAGTCGACGCACCTGCCATCAGTGACCAGCCAGTGGATCCCCCCGACACGGTTGATCACCCCATCGACCCGGAGGCAGGCACGACACCGCAGGCAGCCGGTCACTCGCGCCACGAGCTACCGGAATGAGACCAGCGCCCATGACCCAACCCGCCAAGAACCCAGCCGCCTTTAAAGCATCCCTTCGTGACCGTCTGAAGACCCAAGCGCAGCAGAGCGGACGCCCCTTCAACCAGCTGGAGCGCGAGTACCTGCTGCAGCGATTCCTTGCCCGAGTCTTCGCCGATCCGGCGAGCCCCTGGATCCTCAAGGGCGGCACCGGGCTGCTCGCCCGACTTCCCGGCGCCCGCCACAGCCAAGACATCGACCTCCTGCACCGAACCGAGACGCTCACCGCAGCAGCTGAGGAACTCGGAACGCTCGCCGCCACCGACGTCGGTGACCCATTCCGCTTCGTGCTCGGTGCGCCCGTCCTCATGACCGGCCTCGTCGACGGCGCGCAGATCCCGGTGACTGCCTACCTCGGGGCGACTGAGTTCGGCCGATTTCCCATCGATCTGTCCACCAAGCTGAACTTCGTCGCCCAGGTAGAGCGCTACCGGCCGACACCGATCATCGAGATCCCCAGCGTCGCACCCCTCCCCGAGTTCACCCTCTACCCACTGGCCGATCAGGTCGCGGACAAGGTCTGCGCCATGTACGAAAAGCACGGGCCGCGGCAGATCGCTTCGACCCGCTTCCGTGACCTGGTCGACCTCGTCCTCATTACCCAGGCGTTCACGCTGAACGGCGACGCACTCGGCGAGGCACTCGCGCAGGAAGCCTCCCGCCGCGCCCTGAACCTGCCCACGGCCCTGATCTCGCCCGACAGGACGTGGACCGCCGGATATCCCAAGGTGGCTCGCCCCACCATGGTTCCGACGGAACTGCACACGCTCCCCCAGGCCCTGACGGCGGTAGCCCGGTGCCTCGACCCGGTCCTCGCGGGAGAGGTCACCGGCATGCAGTGGAATCCGGACAATCATCAGTGGCAATCCGCCACCTAACGGCACCCCCGGCCCATATTCCTGCTCGGTGGTGTCGATTCATGCACCGGCCTGACCCCGCCCCCGGGATACGTCTACGCAGGGACTGCCCCCGGTTCGGTTGACTCCTCGCCTGTGAGGCTACGGCCTCGCCGGAAGGATCAGCATCGTGCCCAAGCCGTATCAGGCGGAGTTCCGTCGTGACGTGATCGCTGTGGCCCGCGAGAGCGAGGCGCCGGTCGCCCAGGTGGCCAAGGACTTCGGCCAGGTGGCCAAGGACTTCGGCGTCTCCAAGACCTGCCTGCAGCGCTGGCTGAAGATCGCAGACCGCGAGGACGGCCTGGCGCCTCCAGCCTCGAGTGACGCCGGTGGCGGCGGGCCGAAGGACGACTCAGCGGAACTGCGAGAGCTGCGCCGCCGCAACAAGCTGTTGGAGCAAGCAACAAGATCCTGCGAAGGGTGACGGCCTACTTCGCCCGCGACGTCCTCCCAAAGTGGTCCATCCGCTGATCCGTGAACTCGCCGCCGAGCACATCCCCGTCGCGGCGACCTGCCGGGTGCTGGGCTTCTCGAAGCAGGCCCTTTACAAGTGGTGCGCTAACCCCGGCTCGCAGCGGGACTGGGAAGACGCGCACCTGATCAACGCCGTGGTCGGCATCCACTCCAATGATCCCGCCTTCGGTTACCGGTTCATCGCGGACCAGCTGTACGAACACAGGCTGGCCGCAGGTGACAACCGGGTCGCCCGGTTGTGCTCCCCGCAGCGAATCTGGTTTGTCCGCGAAGAAGGGCGACCTGAACCGCAAAGCCGGCCCGCCGGTGCACGACGATCTGGTCAACCGCCAGTTCACCGCCGCAGCACGCAACGCGGTCGGGCTGACCGACATCACCGAGCACCCAGCCGCTGAGGGCAAGCTCTACCTATGCGCCATCGAAGACCTGCACTCGGGTCGGATCGTCGGCCACTGCATGGACGCCGGATGACCGCGACACTGGCCATGACCGCCCTGCGCAACGCCATCGCCCTCCGCAGGAGGGCCGGCACGATTGTGCACTCCGACCGCGGCAGCCAGACCGGACTCCACCGCCTTCGTAACCGCGCTGAAGAACAATAGCCTGACCAGCTCGATGGGCCGCGACGGCGCCTGCGGAGAGAACGCCGCGATGGAGTCCTTCTTCGCCCTGCTGCAGCGCAACATCCTGGACCGGCAGCGCTAGGCCACCCGTGAGGACCTGCGGCTCACAATCATCACCTGGATCGAGAAGACCTACCACCGGCGCCGCCAGCAACGACGCCTCGGACGACTCATGCCCATCGACTTCTAGACACTGACCAACGCCGCTCACGGCCCGACCGAAGCGAGTCAACCGAAGTCGGGGCAATCCCCATCGCAAGCCAGCGCGATCGATGTCACCGTCGATTACCAGCGCCGGCCCGCGAAGACCCGGACCGAGCCTTCCAGGGCACCCACATGCGCGGGTGGCCGTTCTTTCGCTCGGCAAGGAGCTGTTGGAGCGTATCGACCTTATCCGCCAACTCTGCAACCTGACCAGTTAGAACGGTCAACGTACTCCCCGACGCGACCTCGGGTTGCTCCGGTGCGGCCTTTCGTTTCCACAAGACCCAGGATCGCTTCAGCCAACGTAGGCGGTCAAAGTACAGCGACTGAACGGTCACGCCGAGTGAGAGGGCAAGCAATGCATAGGCCACGAGGATTATTAGCGCCATCAGCCACCACCGATAAGTGTCGGGACGCCAGAGGAGTGGACAAATGATCCAGCCGACGCCGCCGACGGCAATCACTATGAGCTGCAAGCGGTCCACGCGATGCGCTGCCAGGCATGCAAGTGCTTGGCGTAGTCTTGGAGCCTCGACCGTACCGATATCCTTTACGACCGCTTCCATCGCCAGAGTATCGGCAGCCTTGAAGCGTCCCGGAAGGTAGCCGGGTACGCGATTACCGCGCCATTCGCGCAGTTGATCGATGGCGGCCTCGACCTCGACGTTCTCCTCAAAAACGAGAACCTCCGCACCGCTCTTGTGTCGACTCAAAGTGCGAGCCGTCAACCAGATCAACTTAATCGTAATCAACACGGTTCCTATCAAGACAATCCAACCGCTCGACTGCCAGGTGACTCGATCCTCCTCCGAAAGCATAAAAAGCGCGACACTAACACCGGTCGTGGAAATTAGGCCCGCGAGCGGTATAATCACCAGAGAGGCAACTAGGTCGAATCCAAGCGTAGTGTCTGAACCGTAAGTTGCTGCACTGCTCCGCACCTTCACGTACAGAACGCGCAGATACTGCAATAAGGTGCTGAGCAAGAAGTAGGGAGAGGCTACGGGTAGCGCTCCGGCTGTAATGACGGTATAAAGCCAGCCAAGTTTGAGTGATCCGGTTTCAGGTGAAATGCCGCACTCAGCATCACGCCACGCACTTAGGGTGGCGTCGGGCGAAGCCTCGGGTGATGTGGTGGTCACCGAACGTTATTATCACGGCTCTCGCCAGACCGTCGTCCACCGCGCCGCGGGACACTTGATGTGCGGTAGCACAACAGCCACCCATGCTGGCCGTATTGACCGCCTCAGCGCGATCAATTCATGACCAGTGGAGGGGAAGCAGGCGTCGCCAAGGGCCTGCACGAGCCGTCTGGAAGGTCCTCCAGACCTTCTCCGGAAGCCTGACAGGTCAGTCGGATCACGAGAGTGCGTCTCTGCGACGTGCGTACCGGGCGGCGGGGGTCAAACAAGGCACGGGCTCTTAGCTATTCACTTGATCGAACTTGGCTAGACTGGCGGCGACCCCGACTCGCGGCCCGACCTGCCTGTGTACGCAATCAACGATGGGGCAATCGCGTGGACTGCGGACGAGGCTCTGAACTGTCCCTTGTGAGGTCGAGCGCAGCTGACCGTTCTGTCGCTCTTCGAGGCGCTCAACACTCTTCGATCCGGCCTGTTGCTCTTCGGCTGTCGGTGCGCAAACGGGCGGGCTGAGTATCCACCGAGACGCGCAAGGACCGGCGCGACGCCTCCCCTGGACGGCTGCGAATACTCCCGGCTTCCTCGAGCCGTCATCGTCCGAGGTGACCACCTGCGTCGGCCGGCCAGCTCGACAAGCTCTGGTAGTACTGCTCGGCCTCTGGCTGAGCCGCGTACTCCAGTAGATTGCCGACCTTCTCGGCGAGCACGTCGCGCACCTCTTCGGGGGGGGCGAAGAAGAACTCCCTGCGCGGGTTGGCGTGGTTAAGCCGCCGGGCGGCGAACGCGGCGTGCAGCTCGTTTTCCAGCGTGATCGCGTCGTCGGAGAAGTACAGCGCATGCACGTCGAAGGGGAACGGGACGGAGGCGTCGCCGAGTTCGCGGATGCGGTCCATCGGCTCCAGCCGCCGGGTCATACCGATCTTGACGACCGACTGTCCGAACGCGCCGACGTTGCTGATGACGTAGACGTAGCCGGCGCGGATGTTCGCGGCGCGGAAGTCGTTCTGCGTGATGGCCTCATCGATCTCGGCCAGGCGGCGCTGCACGTCGGCGAGCTCGGCGATGTCCCCGCGGGCCTGCAGCGCGGCGAGGGTGTTGGCGTAGTGCGCGCGCTCCTTGTCCAGCTTCTCCCGCTGCGCGGCCAGCTCGGCCTCGGCCTTGCGCTCCTCACGCAGCCGCTCGCGTTCTTCGCGGGCGGCCTCGCGCTCCTCCTGCTGCTTGAACAGGTAGTCGGCGGTCAGCTCCAGCTCGGTGATCCGCAGCGCGTGGTAGGCCGGGGCGACCCGCATCTCCATCATCGTGCCGAGCTTGGCGATCGCGTCGGCGGCGTTGGTCAGCCGCTTGGTGGCCGCGGGCAGCGCACCGGCGCGCAGCGCCCGCACGCAGTTGTCGGCCTCAGCGTTGTAGGCGCGCAGCATGAGCTTGGACAGGTCGGCGGTCATCTTCCGGCCCAGCGCCAGGGAGTTGTTGTAGGAGAACTTGTCCGAGGCCTCGATCGCCCGCCCGGCCTTGACCGTCTCCTTGATCTGCTCCCGCAGCTCGGCCAGCCGTTGGCGGTAGGCCTCGGCGTGCTCGAGGGGGTGGTGGTAGTGGTATATGCCGACCTGCTGCAGCAGCCGCGCGTCGTCGAGCTCGACGAAGTCGTCACCGGCCCGAGCGGCCGTCGACACCGGCGGGGACGCCGCAGTCGCCGCAGGAACAGGAGCCGGGGCAGCTGCCGCGGCGGCCGTCTGCTCGCGGGCCTTGCGGCCGGCCTCCCACAACAGCCCGCGCAGCCGCTCCAGCTCGGCCTCCAGCGCCTCAACCCGCGCGTCGGCCTCCGCGCTGCCCGCGGCCTGCGTCGCCGGCACGGCAGGCGACGTGGGCGGCACCGCGGCGGTCGGCGCGCTGGTCCCAGTGCCGACGGCTGCGGCCGTGTCGCCCGGGCTCGACGAGGGTGCCGCCGGAGTCGAGGCGGTCCGGGCCGGCGCGGGATCCGGTGCAGTGCTCGCGGCCGCGCTCGACGTCACCGGTGGTGTCACCGGCGGCGGGGTCGGCGAGGCCGCGACCGCCTCGGGGACCCAGAACGCCCAGCCGGGCGGGGGCGGCGGCCAGCTCGGGTCGGGCACCCATCCCTCCGGAGGAACCCAGCCGGCCGGAGCGACCGGCCAGCCCGGCGGGGTGTTGAAGCGGAAGCCGTGCATTGCAGATCGCCTCGCTGTACGGGTCGGTCAGTGGGCGCGGACGCCGGGGGCCAGAGGAATCGGGGTCAGCGCGTGCGGGTTCTTCGACACCACTGCGCCCAGGTGCTTGAGCGTCTCGGCCGGGTCGACGCGGCGCAGGTCGATGCTCTCGAAGGTGCTCCGGTCGACGGCGACGGCAATCAGCGGCGTGGCCGTGTCCCGCCCGGCGGCCGGGTCGACGTGGGACACCGAGCCGATCAGCGAGATGCTCTGCACGATCCCGCCGCGGTCGGCCTCGAACACCTCGTGCAGGGTCCGGAGCGTCATGTTGGCGACCAGGCGGGCGAACCGGTCGCGCTGCTCCTTCTGCGGCTGCTCGGTCGCGGTGATCTGGTCACCGGCGCGCACGTACTTGTACTGCCGCACCGTCGGCAGGTCTCCCGGGGCGGGGAAGTGCAGCTGGATCTCCAGCTCCCGGCCGGTGGCGTCGTAGCGGTGGGCCGGCGGCCACGGCCACTCCGGCGGGTAGACGGAGTTGCCGAACACCACGCCGAGATACTCCTCGACTGCCTCCGGGGCGCCGCGGCGCAGCCCGTCGATCAGCACCTCGAGGTCGGCGTTGGCCGCATCGGCCTCCTGCTGGCGCCGGTCGCAGTCGGCCTCGTAGCGGGACTGGTCGAACGCCAGCTTCGACAGCCGGGCCTGCTCGGCCTTCTGATGCTCAGTCATCTGCGCCAGCTGCTGCATCGGCACCGCCGCGGCGGCCTGCTGCCACGCCGAGTAAGCCTGGGCATGCGCGGCCTGGGCGGCGGCGACCGCCTCGGCGTGCTTCTTCTTGCCGCCGAGCACGGCACCAACCCCGCGGGGCGCCTCGGGCTCGACGTAGACCGGCTGCGGCGGCACCGGCAGCGGCGCCGGCGGCGGGATCGGCGTGCTGTACCGGGACTCAAACGGCGGTTGCTCGACGACGGTGCGCAGCTTCTCCAGGTCGACGAAGTCGTCGACGTCGAGGGTGGCGGCCAACAGGTTGTCGATGTCGGCCAGCTGCAGGGAGAGCTCGCCGTTGAGGCGGTCTACCTCGGCCTCCTGGGCTTCTCGGTGGAGCCGCTGGCGCTCCATCTCGGCCATCTTCACCTCGTGCGCCGACTGCCGTTCGGCTGCGCGCACGGCCTGCTCATACTGCCGGCGGGCCTGCTCGGCCTGCCGCTGGCGCTGGGCCTGGGCGCGGACGGCGGCGGCGTGTGCGCGCTGCCGGTTCTTCTCCGCGACCGCCGCCTGGTGCGCCATCTCGGCGAAAAAGCCCCGCCTGCGTGCCATGACCTACCTCCGTGCCAGATCCCGTGCGGCCGCCCACTACCCCGTCGATTGCGGTACGGCTCCGGATCGGACAGTAGGTCACGGGGACGACAGCGCGTAGGTGGAGGAGGACACCGCGTAGCCCACGGTGCTCCTGGTGCCGCTGTGGTGGAGAGATCTCCGCCCGCGCCGGCTGGTGGGGCCTGCACCACCGCACAGTGCTGCACTCTTCCGGGCCACGCGAGGGGAGAGTTGAACCGACGCAGCAGCGCGCCCGCTTAGCCTGACGAACGTGGCCGCACTGCCTCCGGACGCCCAGGACGCCCAAGACGCGCGGGCTTGCGCTCACTGCGGCGGGGACATGGCCGGGAAGAAGTCGAACGCGCGTGCGTGCAGCGTGCGGTGCAATCAGGCGCTGTTAGCCGCGCGACGCAAAGCGGCGAACTGGGAGGGCGTCGACCCTGGCCGCCTATGCCCTGTCTGCGGTGCCTCGATGGCAGACAAGCGCCCGCACGCGGTCTACTGCAGTCGGGCGTGCAAGACCCGCGCGTCCGATGGCCGGCGAGTCGCCGATGGCCGGGAGCATGCCCGGAGCACCAAGAGGTATCCGCGCGAGGCCAGGCGCCGACGCGAATACGCTATGCAGTACCTCAGAGACAATCCCGAACGCATGCGCGCCATCCGTCGACGGCGGAAGGGCCAGCTCAGACGCGAGGCATTACAGTTCACCGAGCGCGACTGGCGCCGTCTCGTCGGTCGGTACCGCGGCTGTTGTGCCTACTGCGGCAAGCCGAGCGCCGTACTCCACCGGGACCATGTCATCCCGCTGGCCAGAGATGGCAGGCATAGCATCGGCAACATCCTGCCCGCCTGTCCGCCGTGCAACGCCAGTAAGCGCACTAGCCTTCTGTTCGAGTGGAGAATCCGCCAACAGCGGGCCACGTCACGACAATCCGGTTCGGGGTGACATACAGGTCAGCCTGATGCAGTTCCTCGGGGGCGCGATGCGAGTCGTGTGCGTGCATGGGATCGGACAGCAACTGCTGGGTGAGCGTGAGCTTCTGATGAGTTGGGTGCCTTCGCTCCACGATGGCGTGACTCGAGCCGGGTTCGGCGACCTGCTTCGAGACGACGACATCGGCATGGCCTTCTATGGTGATCTGTTCCGGCCTGCGGGCCAGCGACTGGCCGCGGCTGATCCGCCGTACCAGCCGAAGGATGTCGCGCCGGGTCTGGAGCAGGAGCTGCTGCTGGCCTGGTGGCAGGAGGCCGCACGTGTGGACCCGGGGGTTGTTGCCCCCGATGCGGACACCCTCGTGCGGACTCCTCGGAGCACGCAGGCCGCGTTCCGCGCGTTGAGTCGGTCGCGTTTTTTCGGCGGTTTAGCGCTGCGGGCGATGATCGCCGACCTGAAACAGGTCCGGCGGTATCTAACGGACCCAGTTGTGCGGGCCGCCGCACGAGGGCGGGTGCGGGCGCTCTTGGGCCCGGACACCCGGGTGGTGGTAGGGCACTCGCTGGGCTCGGTCATCGCCTACGAGGCGCTGTGCGCGGTACCAGCCGAGGAGTCACCAGCCCTGGCGTTGGTGACGCTGGGCTCGCCGCTCGGCATCCGGAACCTCATCTTTGAGCGGCTCGATCCTGCACCGGCCGACGGGGTGGGCCGCTGGCCGGGAGCCGAAGGCCTCGTGTGGACCAACATCGCCGACGCTGGAGATGTGGTCGCTTTAGAGAAGGACCTGCGCCCGTGGTTCGGAGACCGGGTGAATGGCTTCACGGTGTACAACGGCGCGCACGCACATGACGTCCGTCCCTACCTGAGCGACGCCACCACCGGCAACGCAATCGCCGAAGGACTGGCCCGACCGTGACCGTCGGCGACGCACCGGGTGAAGGGCGACGCCTACTCGTCGCCACTGCCGTCCCTAATCACATGCGGCAGCCAACGTGGGACCGGCCTGGTGTCGCCGCCGCCCGCGACGAGATCATCTCGCTCTTCACGTCCCGGTTCGGCTACACCCATCTCACCGGCCTCGGCCTGAACCCCACCCAGTACCAGCTCACCGAACAGTTGCGCGCCCTCTGCAGGCAGCAGGTCCAGCCGGAGGATCACCTGGTCGTCTACTTCTCCGGCCACGGGGAGGTCCTCGACGCCTCCGGAGAGCACGTCCTGTTGACCAGTGACACCGACCCTGACGACATCGACAACGCGCTGCGCACAGCAGAGTTGGCGCGGAAGCTGCTGCTTGGCACGCCGGTGCAGCGCCTGCTGCTGCTGCTGGACACCTGCTACTCCGGCAAGGGGGGCAACGAACTGGCGGCCAGTGCGCTGGAGGGGATGCAGCGCGACTGGGGTTCCGGCGGCGGACTTGTCGTGGTGACGTCCGCGCTGCCCGCCGAGCAGGCCGAGGCGGCCGCCTTCCCGGCGTTGCTGCGCGAGGCCGTCGACAGCCTGGCCACCGCCGGGCATGCGCCGACCGCGCTGGACATCGGCGCGGTGGTCGCCGCGATGAACGACAGCGAGAACCGGCCGTCCTTCCAGCGCATTGGCTGGACCGGGGTAGGTCTGACTGGCCACGCGCCGGAGTTCCTGCCGAACCCCCGGCACCGCGCCGAGCTGACCGATCTGGACCTCTACCTGCAAGACGTGACCGCATGGGACAACCAGTCCGCGCGACGCGACACCGAGTACCGCCGGCGCTTCCTGCTGCGGGCGATGGGCAGCCCCACCGTCGGCCCTCCCACTTGGTGGTTCAGCGGCCGGCGCGCCGCGCTCAGCGACATCGCCGACTGGCTGCACGATCACCCGGCGGACCGGCCGGGGCTAGCGGTGACCGGAGGACCTGGGACCGGCAAGACGGCCGTGCTCGGCCTCGTCGCCACCCTGAGCGATCCCGACTACCGACGCGCCGTTCCCCTCGATGAGCTCGACTTGGCCATCTCCGCCGACCGGTTTCACGGGGTACTGGACGTCGCCATCTACGCCGGCGCCCTGACCACCGACCAAGTCCTCGCCGGCCTCGCCGCGGCAGCGAAGGTGCGCGCCGGCACCGTCGCCGAACTGGTCGATCGGCTGGCCGACTGGAGCGGCCCGCTCGTCGCCCTGATCGACGCCCTTGACGAGGCCGCCGACCCGCAGCATCTGATCACCCACCTGCTCGCACCCCTGCTCAACCGCAGCAAGGGACGGGTGCGGCTGCTGCTGGGCACCCGCCCCCACTTGCTGCCGCTGCTCGGCTCAGCGGTGCAGACCGTCGGGTTGGACGAGAAGGAGTACGCGGACTGGGAGGCTATAAGGGCCTACACCATGCGCGGCCTGCTCGAAGGCGCCGAGTACTCCCCCTACCTGGACGCGCACCCGTTATTGGTCCGCGACGTGGCCTCCGCGGTCACCGCCGCGGCGATGCCGTCCTTCCTGGTCGCCCGGATCGTCAGTACCACCCTCGCCGCCGAGCCCCAGGTAGCCGACATCACCGACCGAGCCTGGCGCGCCGGGCTGCCCCGTCTGCCTGGGGAGGCTATGCGCGCCGACCTGGACCGCCGTCTCGGCGCCAACGCCCAGCGCGCCCGCGACCTGCTCCGCCCTCTGGCCTACGCGCACGGCCAGGGCCTACCGTGGGAGAACCTCTGGGCGCCGCTGGCCAGCGCCATCAGCGGCCACACCTACGCCGACGAGGATCTGCTGTGGCTCCGCCGGGCCGCCGGCTCCTATGTGGTCGAGGCCACCGAGGCCGGCCGGTCGGCCTACCGGCTTTATCACGAGGCGCTCGCCGAGCATCTCCGCCAGGACACCGACCCGGCGACGGTCGAATCGGCGTTCGTGGACACGCTGCGCCGCCGCGTGCCGTCCCGCGTCGGCGGTGGGCGCGACTGGCGCCGCGCCCACCCCTACACGCTGATGTACCTAGCCACCCACGCCGCCGCTGCGGGCCGAATCGACGACCTCGTCGGCGACACCGAGTACCTGGTGCACGCCGACCCGGACATCCTCGCCACGGCGATCAGGACTGCCACTACCCCGGTGGGGCGGCTGGTCCGCACCATGTACCTCGCATCCGTCGGCGTGCACGGCACCGCCGACGCGGCGACCCGGCGCGACATTCTGGCGATCGACGCTGCCCGGTGCGCAGCCACCGATCAGCTGACGACACTTGTAGAGGACAGCCGCTTTCCCGTGCGGTGGGCGACGGGAGCGATGGTCCACGATTCTCTCCGGGCAACGCTCACTGGCCACCAGGGCTCCATCCGAACCGTGGCCTGCACCAAGCTCAACAGCATGTCTGTCGCCGTCACCGGCGGCAACGACGGCGCAGTGCGGATCTGGAATCTGGCCACCGGCACCGAACACGCCACGCTGGCCGGCCATCAAGGATCGGTCAGCGCGCTGGCCTGCGCCGAGCTGGACGGCACCCCCGTCGCCGTCACCGGCGGCAGTGACGGCACGGTGCGGCTGTGGGGCCTGGCTGCCGGCACCGAGAGCGCCGTGCTCACCTGCCATGAGGGTCCGGTGACCGCGGTGGCGTGTGCTCAGCTGGACGGCACCCTGGTCGCCGTCACCGGCGGCGAAGACGGCACTGTGCGGCTCTGGGACCTCGCGACCGGCATCTCCCGCCCTGTGCTACCCGGCCACAAGGGCGGGGTGAACGCGGTGGCCTGCACCGAGCTGGACGGCACCCCCGTCGCCGTCACCGGCGGCGAAGACGAGTCGGTGCGGCTCTGGGACCTGGCAAGCGGCACCGAGCGCGCCGTGCTCACCGGCCACAAGGGCAGGGTGTACGCGGTTGCCTGCACTCTGCTGGACGGCACCCCGGTCGCCGTCACCGGCGGCGAAGACGACTCGGTGCGGCTCTGGGACCTGGCAAGCGGCACCGAGCGCGCCGTGCTCACCGGCCACGACGACTGGGTGAACGCGGTTGCCTGCACCCTGCTGGACGGCACCCCCGTCGCTATCACCGGCGGCGACGACGACACCGTGCGGCTCTGGGACCTGGCAAGCGGCACCGAGCGCGCCGTGCTCACCGGCCACGACAACTTGGTGCGGGCGGTGGCCTGCACCCTGCTGGACGGCACCCCCGTCGCTATCACCGGCGACAACTCCGGCACAGTGCGGCTTTGGGAGTTGCCCACCGGCACCGAACAGGTCGCGCTCACCGGCCACAAGGGCGGGGTAAGTGCGGTGGCCTGCACCGAACTCGACGGCACCCCCGTCGCCGTCACCGCCGGCGACAACACGGTGCGGCTCTGGGACCTTACGACCGGCACCGAGCGCGCCGTGCTCAGCCACCACGAGGGGTGGGTGAGCACGGTGGCCTGCACCCTGCTAGACGGCACCCCCGTCGCCGTCACCGCCGGCGGCGACAGCAAGGTGCGGCTTTGGAACCTGGCCACCGGCACCGAGCGCGCCGTGCTCACCGGCCACAAGGCCCCGCCGAGCGCGGTGGCCTGCACCGAACTCGACGGCACCCCCGTCGCCGTCACCGCCGGCGACGGCACGGTGCGGCTCTGGGACCTGGCGACTGGCGCCGAACGCGCCGTGCTCGGCAGCCACGAGGGCTGGGTGACCGCAGTGGCATGCGCCGGATTCGACAGGACCGCCGTCGCCGTCGCCGTCAGCAGAGACGGCACGTTGTGGGTCTGGGATCTCGCCACCGGCACCGAACAGGCCATGCTCGCCGGCCACGAGGGCGGGTTGAGCGCGGTGGCCTGCGCCCAGCTTGACGGCACCCCCGTCGCCGTCACCGGCAGTTTCGACGGCACAGTGCGGCTCTGGGACCTGGCCAGCGCCACTGAGCGCGGCGTGCTTACCGGCCACGAGGGCTGGGTGACCGCAGTGGTTTGCACTGAGCTCGACGGCACCCCGGTCGCCATCACAGGCAGCGTCGACCGCACGGTGCGAGTTTGGGATTTAACAGCGGAGCAACTTGTGGGCGTACACGCTCTGCCCTATCCCGCGACCCACCTTTCAGCGACGCAGTCCGGCGACATCGTCGTCAGCGCCAACCGCGAGTTGATCGGGTTCGCCTTCTGCCTTTGTAGTGCTGTGGCTGACTACCCCTCGGACGGTTGGCGCAGCGGGCATGCTGACGGTTGTCGCCTGGCCGACGGCCGCTTCGTGTCCCCTGATGCCGCTGCGAACGGCGGACAAGACAGTAAGCACCAGACGGGCACTAGTTGGAGAACAGGCTGGTAGTAGACGTCAGACTGGTGGGCTGGGGCAGCCGTCCTCGTGCTCCCAGATGGCTATGTCGGCGGTGCGCAGCACGGTGAGCTCCGCCCATCGGGGGTTGGTACCTCTCGCGCTAGGCCGGCGATCCAGACGCGGTTCACGAGGAGGTCGCGCTGCTGTCGGCGCCACAACCACGGCGAGCGTTGTTCGACCGGCACACCACGTCCACGTCGCGCAGCCGGATCGGGCCCCCTGGCCTGCCGCTGCCACGCGGCCAGTTGTGGTCGGTGGTCAGGTCCTCGGTGGTTCCGCAGTCGATGGAGAACGGTTGTCCACCGGAGCGGGCGAAGACCAGCAGCGCGCGGAGCTATTCCTTGGCGATCCAGGCGGTGAGGATCTTGCTGCTGGGGTTGGAGTCGACCGCGTCGTTCGCCGGCAACGCCGGTGCAGTCTTGGACAGTGCCGGACCGAGTCCCGCTTAATCAAGGTGCTCGAACTGGAGAGCAGCCGTGCTGCGACGTTCTTTCCCGGGCCGCCCTGGGCAATCCAGGCCGTCCGCGGGCGCCGGCGAAGGACGGCTCCTCCGGCGAGACCGCTTACGCGGTCACCTCGCTGGACTTCCGCGCCGCCCCACGGCCTCCTCGTGACTTGAATCCAAGGTCACTGGGCACTTTGCAGAGGTCCCCGTACACGCTGGCCATCCTTTTGGCGGAGTGCATCAGCCGCCGACCCGCTTAGAAGTTGTTGCGGAAGTGCGCCAGTGCGGTCGACGCGCGGCGTCAGGGGCGGCTGACCTGCGTGACCCGCCGACGGGCTCGCCCGCTTTCGACTTCCGCAACGTCTTCTTAGCCCACCAGTCGGGCAGGCTGCCCGGTGGGCGTGGAAACTGCCGTAGCTCGTCGGCGAGAACATCCACCGGCATCGGGTCGCCCGCGGGCTCAATCGTGTAGTTGAACCCCGGCTGCAGCTGCCCGCCTTCGCGGTCCACGACCAGCTCTACCCCGATCCAGGCGCCGCGCTCCGGCGTCCACATCAGCCGCTTAAGCTCCTCGACGGCGGAGCGTACGTGGTCGGGAGCGCCCGGGAGTGTGACAGATCCTTCAGCTGTCTCGGCCACGAACGTGTCTCGACCGCGGAAGCCGATGAGCGTGGCGTAGTACTTCAGCGGATCCAGTTCGCCGGAACGGCCTGCATGAGATCGGCGGCCACCTCGCGGAGCACGTCCTGGGAGCTGCGCTGCGGCGCCTCCAGCAATCGCCATTCAACTGCTGTCGAAAGCGGACTCGCGCCGACAGACGCCGAACTCAGCGACCACTTCGTCGCCCCTGCCGCCGGGTGTGGTCGACCTCGTTCCATGAGCGACCTTCAGACATCCCACGGTGTTAAGCCGTCAAGCGGCGGTTCCTTGCGACTGAGATTCGCGGTGCCAGGCGATGGCTTCGTCGTAGGCGATGTGGTGGCGCAGGCAGCCGTGCAGGATGCCGACCAGGCGGTTGGCCAGGGCGCGCAGCGCTTGGTGGTGGGTAGCGCCGCGGGCGCGCTGGGCGTCGTAGTAGGCCCTCGCTCCCGGTGAGCTGCTCAGCGCGGCGAAGGCCTGGAAGTAGAGGGCGTTGGCCAGGCGCCGGTTGCGAGCAGGGCGGGCCAGCACCATCCGCCGGAGGCCGGAGGCGCGGGTGATCGGGGCCATGCCGGAGTAGTTCTTGCGCCCCTTGGCATCGGCATAGCGGGTCGGGTCATCTCCGAACTCGGCCAGCACCCGGGCGCCCAGGACCGGCCCGAGCCCGGGCTGGCTCAGGTAGATCTCAGCGTCCGGGTGCCGGCCAAAACCCGCCTCCACCTCCCCGCGCAGGACTTCAACCTGGGTCACCAGGGCGTCGATCACGGCGACCAGTGAGCGCACGGCGGCGGCGTAGGCGCTCACCACGCCAGGATGGGCCTGCAGCTGCGGCGTGCGGAGCGCGGCCTGGATCCGCTCGGCCGAAGCGTCGATGCCGCGTTGTCGTCCCGCGCGGCGCAGCGCGGCGGCGATCTTGCTCTGTGAGAGTCGGCGGCCGGTCTCGGGTGAGGGAGCCAGCGCGAGGATCGCCAGCGCCTCCCGGCTGGCCAGGTCTTCGCCGAAGGCGGTCAATGCGGCCGGATAGAACTCGCGCAGCATCGAGCGCAGCGCGTTGGTCTGCCGCTGCCTAGACCAGATCAGTGACTGGTGGGTGCGGGTGAGCACCTTGACGTGCTCGGCCAGCGCCGAGTCCCCGGCCACCGGCCGGTGATGCGCCCGGTCCAGGCGCACCAGCTCGGCCAGTACGTGTGCGTCGCCGGGGTCGCTCTTGGCGCCGGCGGTGCCGTGCCGTTCCCGATAGCGGGCCACTTGCCGGGGATTGATTGCATAGACCGTGTAGCCGGCGGCGACCAGCGCCTGCACCCACGGCCCGCGATCGGTCTCGATCCCGACGATGACCTGGCCAGGCTCGGCGTCCTCGGCCAGGTGGTCGACGATCAGGGAGTGCAGCGCGGGCAGCCCCTCCACGCCTTCGGGCAGTCGTCGGCGGGCCAGTCGGCGGCCGGAGTCGTCGACGAGCTCGATGTCGTGATGGGCCTCAGCCCAGTCATTGCCGAGGAACAACACCACGCACTGGCCTCCTCCGGATCGGCATCAGCAGCATCCGACCCTGGAGGAGAAGGCTGTGGCGACCTAATGGATCAGTGCTCGAGGCACGCCATCCCACCGGCCATCCGCTCCTCCTCACCAACCGGCGGGGGCACGGTCTGAAGGTGGGCCTCGAGGATCGGACCCGGGACACACAGTGCTCACCCGCCGGCGGCTCGGACACCCGATCCTGCTGCACTACCGACCGGATGCAGCCCCATTAGGGACACCCGGTCTCGATCCCACGGTGACCTCGAGGGGCGCGCTCAAGCACCCCGGCGACCACCTGCGCATCGGCACCAGCGACCGGACCTGCTGGCACTGGAGATGCACAAGATCAAGTGCCACACACCTCATGCATCGTCGGCCCGCCGAACTCGTGGTGACGAGAAGACTGGAGGCCGCTGAGCAGCCTCGCCAGCATGGCCAGCAAGGGGACGGCGGACTACCGAAGGCGACGAGCAGAGGCCGAGCGGCGACGGCGCGAGAAGGCAGAGCGGAAGCCGCGCGCGCCGCGGCGAACCGACGCGGCGGATGAGGACAAGCGCTCACCGGAACGTCGGGCCGCCGCCACCGACTGCGCCTGGTGCGGCGGGCCCATCACCCCACGCAACCGTGGCCCGATTCCGAAGTGGTGCTCGGCCACCTGCCGACATCGCGCCTGGGAGCAGACCCGGGCCGCCGCGTCGGGGCTCTCCGCCGTCGAGGTGGTCGAGCGGCGCGTCGAGGTCCCGGTCCCCGCTACGCCGACCCGCCGCGACTGGCTGCCGCTGCTCGGCGAGCTCGCCGGCCAGATCGACGACGGCCGCTTCTACGACCGCGACCTCCTGGACCTCTCCGATGCCATCGACGCCGTCCTCGACGCCTACCGCCGCCGCACGTACGTCCGCAGTGGATCGATCGACTACCAGCGTCAGGCGCGGGCGCGGCAGCAAGCGCACCTCCACCTGCCCTGAATGCGATCCGGCCTGTCCGCGACAGGGGGCTGGTCCCCCTCGGGTAGCGCGCCCATCCAATTGCCGCCGCGGCCAGCGACGCGGACCTCGCGGCGCACCCACGATGCCGACTTCAATCCCTCCAGCAGTTGTGCCCCCAGGACCTCCTGAATCAGCCTGCCGCAGCTCGTCACAACGAGTTCGGCGACCGCCGGTGCCAGAGGTGTGCAGGCTCGCGATCTCGCGCCCCTCCAGTGAGGGGCTGCCGTGCGGAATGCCTCGGTAGGCAGAGTTCGGCGACTGAGCCGGATATAACCCAGTAGCCGCCAAGGCGATCTTCACCCCTGCGAAGCCTGCGTGAGGCGGACGGCCGCGTGCAGCCACCGACAGCTCGGTGCCTGACCAGAATCCGTTTGGGCTTGCCCCTTAGGGCAGCTCGCCAGCCAGGGATGGCGCGGCGCGGCAGCTATCCTGCCCGGAGGGTCGGAGAAGGCGGATGGCTGCGTGAAGATCGACTGGTCGTGGCTGGTCCCGGTGCTTGTCTCCTTGGGGGCAGCTCTCATCGCACTGTCCCAGGTGGTGCTGGGACGGCGAGGGAACCGCCTGGCCGAGTCCGCCGATCAAGGCGACGTTGCGAAGGCGTGGGCGGCACTCGTTGATGAGTGGCGGCTTGCCCTGCTGGTCGCTGGGCATCCCACCGCTGCGACTCGTGACGAGTCCGCGCAGTATCACCAGGTCCTCGCGCGCTACCGGGATGCCCGTATCAGCTTCGTCAACGCGATGGACAACGGTGGACGTGAGGCGAGCGCTTCTGGGGACCACCCTCAGCTCGACCGCGCTATAGCCGATGAGCTAGAGGCGGTGGAGGCGCTGGGCACATATCGTGCCGCCGTCGAGCGCGTACTTGAGCACCTAGCCGAGGTTGCCGACCGGGTGGTCCGCAGAAGGCTTACCGTGGCCGCGGCCTACGCCGCCCTCGGCCGCGACATCGTCCGAGCTCGGCCCGCGCTGCGCCGTCTACTTGCAATCAGCGCGGACTCCGACGGCTGCCCCGGTTCGAGCTGGCCGGAAGTCCGTGGCTGGCAGTCGTTGACCCTAGACGAGGTCAGTCTGCGAGTCGGTTGGGGCGACGCCTTGGAACCGCACCGCGGTACAGCTGCGCGCATCTACCTGCTTGAGGACCTGCTCGCGGACTATGCCGTGCGCATCGGGGACGCGGGGCACGTCGGGCACTTCACACTTGCCAGCTACTGGGACGAGGACCTCGCCGACCTCGCCTCTCTGCCTGAGGTGTGGAGAGGGACCCGACCGGTTGGCCGCTGGGCGGCGCTGCGGTGGACATGGCGGGCCGCCGGGGTGGCCTTCAACGCCATGGGACGGCTTGGACGCCGTCCAAGCAACCCGCGGGTCACCGAGACACTGCTTGCTGCCTTTGAGGCTCGTCGCCCCCAGTGCGATCCTCGCTGGCTGGCCCCTCTTGACGTGGAGGAGGCAACTGGTCCGTCCGCGCTGAAGTGACAGGTAAGGCGTTCCTCAAGGAGGACTGGAGAACGCTCACGAGACTCGGCGGCATGGCGATCCAGCGGACGACCTACGGGCGACACTTCCCTGGCGACCCGCTGCTGACCGTTGCGCAGGCCGGCGAATACCTCGGCACCGGCGAACGGTTCATCCGCCGGCTCATCACTGAGCGCCGCATCGCCTACGTCAAAGTCGGCAAGTATGTGCGCCTGGAGCGCTCGGCGCTAGACGCCCTTGTGGACGCCGGCCGGGTCCACAGCCAGCGCTGATCAGCCAAGACGCTCGCTGAATCGCCCGCCAGGGTCGTGACGTGGCCAAGCGGACGTTCGGCACCGTCGACGAGCTTCCGAGCGGTCGCTATCGCGCTCGGTATCGCGGGCCCGACGGTCGGCGCCACGCCAAGGTCTTCGGCACCAAGGCCGACGCCTGGGCGTGGCTGGCCACCCAGCAGACGGACCTCCTCCGGAAGGCCTGGCGGGCTCCGACCGCCAGCCGGAGGACGGTGGGCGACTACGCCGAGGACTACCTCGCCCGCAACGACCTCCGCGCGAGCACCCGCGTCCTGTACGCGGGCCTGTGGCGCCACCACCTCGCCGAGCCATGGACCGACGTCCCCGTCGACGAGGTCACTCCCGCCGCCGTCCGCTCCTGGCACGCCAAGGCCGGCCGGGCGACCGGCCCGACAGCACTGGCGCAGGCGTACCGGCTCCTGCGGGCCATCCTCAACGTCGCGGTCGCCGACGAGGCCGTCGCCTCCAACCCCTGCCGATTGCGTGGCGCCGGCACGCCCAAGGCCTCCCGGCCGTCCCGCGCACTCACCGCGGCCGAGGCGCTGCAGCTAGCACAGCAACTGGGGAAGGACCGGAGAACCGAGCGCTACCGCGCCCTGCTGCTCGTCCTCGCCTTCGGCGGGCTCCGGTTCGGTGAGGCCACCGCATTGCGCCGGTCCGACGTCCTACCCGGTGGCCGGTTGCGCGTCGAGCGCTCGGTCCGACGCGTCGGCGGCCAGTGGGTGGTCGGCGAGCCTAAAACCGACGCCGGACATCGCACCGTGGCCCTCCCCGCCGCCATCGTGGCCCTAGTGGAGGAGCACTTGGAGAAGTACGTCGTCGCTTCCCCCGACGCCCTCCTGTTCAGCACCAGTTCCGGCGGCTACTTAGCCCGCAGCAACTGGAATGGGACCTTCCGCCGGGCCGCCGACGCCATCGGCTTACAGGCGGTTCGTCCTCACGAGCTCCGCCACACCGGCGCCACCCTCGCCGCTGCCACCGGAGCGACCACCAAGGAGCTCATGCGCCGGCTCGGCCACTCCTCCCCCGCCGCGGCCCTGCTCTACCAGCACGCCGCCGACGACCGCGACGCCGAGATCGCCCGTGCCCTCGACGCCATGCTGGGTGCGGCCGGCGAGTCATCGGAGGATGATCCGGACCGGGACGGCTAGTACGCCCGAGGGACGGTGGGTCACGCGTGGGTCATGCCGGACCGCTGGGTCACATGTGGGTCACGAGCCCTCGCCCGGAGGTCAAAGTAGACCGCTGACCAGCACAGACCGGGTCACAAGATCCTGCCTTCCAAGCTGGCCATGCCGGTTCGATCCCGGTCACCCGCTCCACGCGTCGCCGCGGGCGAACCGGACCGTCACCCTCCGGAGCAGCTCTGGGGAACCTCCGGACGGGCGATCCACGCTCCTGGGAGACACCTGTTCTCCGCTCCGTGCGTGACGACTCGGACCGCTAACCGCCCTCTGCGATCGGCTCGTCAGGCGCTCGGCGTCGGCTCACCTGCAGACGACGGGACTTCGTCGTACTGCTCCGGCGGGTTCTCACGATCCCATCGCTCACTCGACCGGCCGTACTGACCCTGCGTAGGCACGCGCTCGAGAGCATGTGAGGACTCTGCGGCGATCCCCGGATCCGGGACCGAACGACGCGAGACCCCCTAGCCGCTGACGATCCTGTTCCGCAATGTCCCCCTGCGTGACGGTCTCGTCATCGGTCTCGAGGGGGAGCCATGAGAACGACGCGCACGTCCTTGGTCATCGCCACTGCCGCCGTCGGACTGGTAGCCGGGGCTGGCCCCGCGCAAGGCGATCCGCTGCCGACGGAGCCCCAGACCATCCAGTTGCCCGGTACCGACACTGCTGGCGACGATGGCTACTGCCCGTTTGCAGTGACCATCGACTTCTTCAGCAACCAGCAGGTCACGGAGACGCCGCTGCCCAACGGGGCCACGGAGTTCCGCTTCACCGGCCATGCGGAGGCGATCGTGATCAATGACAAGACAGGCGAGTCGATCACCTACAACGTCAGCGGGCCTGGAAGGCAGACCGTCTTCCCCGATGGCTCCTTCACCATCGACGCGGCCGGCCCCAACCTCCTCTGGACATCCGTCGAGAACAGCCAACCCGCCGGAGTGCTGCAGCTCGCCTACACCACCGGCCGCGTGCGGTTGGCCGTCGATGAGAATGGCCAGACGGCCAGCTACCGGCTGAACGGCCGCTCCACGGACGTCTGCGCGGAGTTGGCGCCCTGACGTCGGACGGCACCGCCACAAGACCAGGCATGCGCACAGGCGGAGGCCCGCACGAGGTGAGGGGTTCTCTGCCTGCGCGGATGCCGGCCGAACTCGGTGGTGCTCACACGTCCGCTCGGTGGGCTGGGGCTCGGCTGAACCCCTAGCGCACGAGCGCACAGCGAAGGCTCCTCGGAGTCATCGGGAGATCGAACTCCCCTCACTACGTCACTGCAGCAGGCCGTTTCTCGTGACGGTGTCTCCCAGGCCGCCCGCAGAAGCGCCCGAAAACGTGAACGACAGGCTCGAAGCACCTGTCCGAGGCGCCCTCGCCGAGAGATCACGCAACGCCCTCAGGGCCGCACATCTCGCACTGGAGGTGCAGAAGGTCAAGGGGGACACACCCATCGACCTGGGGTAGGACGCGGCGCCCCGTCATCGCAGGTGGGGTGCTGCAGGCGTCACCGGCGAGGCTCGACCCCTAGCAGCCGGCCCACGGGATGAGGCCTTCCAGGTGGGCGTCATCTTGCGCCGGTTCCATCCGGGCACCTTCCAAGCTGGCCATGCCGGTTCGATCCCGGTCACCCGCTCTCCGCGCTCACTCGGCGATCCCCCGGGTGAGCAGCACGACCGTGACGAACGTCCGGTACAGCTCGACCGGGTCGGCGTCGGTGATCGAGACCTCCAGCACCCCGGTCCGCTCGACGCCGACGATGCGGCACGCCATCTCCGCCAGGTCCGCGTTGCGGAAGGTGACCTCCAGCGTGGCCGGTAGCTCGATGGCCGGCAGCCGCGCCGAGGAGAGCCCGCGCAGAGCGGCGGCAGCCCCCGACCGGATCAGCGCGCAGGCCTCGTCCGGGTGCAGGCTCTCGGCCGCGAACCGCGTGACCGAACGCTTGACGACGGCGGCCTCGATGCCCGGGCACACCGCGCGGGCCTCCTCGGCGGTGGTCTCGTCGCCGGTGACCAGCACGACCGGGACGCCGTGGCCGAGGGCGACCAGCGCGTTGATCCCCGACTCCCCCACCTCGACGCCGCCCAGCCGCACGCGGGCGATCGCCGCCGGATTGTAGGTGTGCGACAGCACCGAGGACGGGCCGCCCATCGAGCCGTGGTAGCTCACGAGGAAGACGGCGTCGAAGGACGCGTCGAGCCCCTCCATCATGTACGTCGGCTTGTGCCGCCCGGAGAGGTAGCGGGCACCACCGAGCAGCTCGCCAGGGCGCAGGTTCTGCATCGAGGAGTGCGAGTCGTTGACCAGGAACTCCGTCGCCCCGGCGTCCATCGCGCCGGCGATGGCCGCGTTCACCTCGTCCTGCAGCAACCGCCGGTAGTGGTCGTACTCGGCGCCCGGCCCGCGGCACTGGCCCCAGTCGACGACGCCGGCGGTGCCCTCCATGTCGGAGGAGAGGTAGACCTTCACCGCCCCATCCTCGACGGGGTGTTTCCTGTCCGGGTGACCACCCTCACCACCGGGGTCGTCGGGACCCTGCTGGCCGCCCTGCCCGCCGACCGCGTCCTCCTCGACGACGACGTCCTCGCCTCCTACCGGCACGACGAGGCCGAGTGGGCCCCGTCCGGGCGGCCGCTGGCCGTCGTCCGCCCGCGCGAGGCCCGCGAGGTGCAGGCCGTCGTCCGCGCCTGCCTGGAGCACCGGGTGCCGCTGGTGACCCGCGGCGCCGGGACCGGCCTGTCCGGCGGCGCCAACGCCGTCGACGGCTGCGTCGTCGTCTCCACCGAGGCCATGCGCGAGATCCGGGTGATCGACCCGGTCGAGCGCTACGCCGTCGTCCAGCCCGGCGTGGTCAACGACGACCTGCGTGCCGCCTGCGCCGCGCAGGGCCTCTGGTACCCGCCGGACCCGGCCAGCGCGCCCTGGTCGACCATCGGCGGCAACGTGGCCACCAACGCCGGCGGGCTGTGCTGCGTGAAGTACGGCGTCACCCGCGACTACGTCCTCGAGCTCGAGGTGGTCACCGGCACCGGCGAGCTGGTGCGGCTGGGCCGGCGGACGGCCAAGGGCGTCGTCGGCTACGACCTGGTCGGGCTGATGGTCGGCTCGGAGGGGACGCTCGGGGTGGTCACCGAGGTGACCGTGCGGCTGCGCCCGGCCCGGCCCGCCGAGCGGACCGTGGTCGGCTACTTCGCCTCGGTGGTCGACGCCGGCCGCGCGGTCGAGGCGATCGGCGCCGCGGGGATCGTCCCGTCGGCGCTGGAGCTGGTCGACCGGCACTGCCTGGCCGCCGTCGACGCGTGGAAGAACATGGGCCTGTCGGTCGACGCCGACGTCGTCCTCCTCGGCCGCACCGACGCCCCGGGCGAGGCCGGCGACGCCGAGGCCGCCGGCATGCTGCGCTGCTTCGAGGACGCCGGCGCCACCTGGGCGGCCGCCTCCACCGACGCCGAGGAGGCCGAGGCGCTGTTCTCCGCCCGCCGGCTGGCCTATCCCGCCGTCGAGCGGCTGGGCCCGGTCCTGACCGAGGACGTCTGCGTGCCCAAGGCCGCCGTCCCGGAGATGCTGGCGCGGATCGAGGCGGCGGCGCGACGCAACGACGTCCTCATCGCCAACATCGCGCACGCCGGCGACGGCAACCTGCACCCGCTGCTCATCACCCCGCCCGGCGACGACGCCGCGCGCGAGCGGGCGCAGGTCGCGTTCACCGAGATCATGGCCGACGCCGTGGACCTCGGCGGGACGGTGACCGGCGAGCACGGCGTCGGCCTGCTCAAGCGCTCCGGCCTGGCACTGGAGCAGAGCGCGGCGGTGGTGGCGATGCAGCGCGCGGTCAAGGCCGCCCTCGACCCGCACGGCATCCTCAACCCGGGCAAGGTCCTGCCCGACGAGGTGCCGGCGTGAGCGCGCACCTGGACGTCGAGGTCACGCGGCCCGGCGGCCGCACCCTGCACGTGCGGCGTCGGCCGGGCAGCACGCCGCCGGTGCTGGCGGTGCACGGGCTGAGCAGCACCTGCGGGCTGTGGGAGTGGGTGCTCGAGGAGGCGCCCGACGTCGACCTCGTCGCCGCCGACCTCAGCGGCCGCGGGCTGAGCACGCCGCGCTCCGACGTCTCCACGATCGCCGGGCACGTCGAGGACCAGGTCGCCGTCCTCGACGCCCTCGAGCTCGAGCGGGTCGACGTCGTCGGGATGTCGCTGGGCGCCTTCGTCGCCGTGCAGATGGCGGCCGCGCACCCCGACCGCGTGCGCACGCTGACCCTGCTCGACGGCGGCGTACCGATGGTCCGACGTCCCACGCGCCGCGAGCAGCTCGAGGCCGCGTTCGCCGACCGGCTCGGCCGGCTGGCCACCGACTGGCCCGACCTCGGCGCCTACGTCGGGTACGTGGTCTCGCAGACCGCGCCGCTGCTCGACCCCACCGACCCGCTGCTCGCCCGCTGCCTCGCGCACGACCTCGAGCGCGGGACCGATGGCGGCCGGGTGCGGCTGGACGGCCGCGCCCTGGTCGACGACGCCGCCGACGTCTTCCTCACCGGCACCGCCGCCGAGGCGCTGGTCGCGCTGCGGGTGCCGGCGCAGCTGCTGTACGCGGAGTGGAGCACGGGCGCCGGGACGCCGCCGGCGTACACCACCGACGAGGTGGCGGCGGTGGTCGCGGTGCACGGGTCGCTGGTGCAGGCCGGGCTGCTGCCCGGCCACGACCACGCCGGTGTGGTCATGACGCGGACCGGCGCCGCCGCGTCGGTGGCGGCGCTGCGCCGCTCCCTCGCCCGCGCCTGACCGCGTCGGGGCCCGGTCGCCGACCGGGCCCCGCGTGCGTCAGTGGTGGTACGCGTGGACGACGGCGTGGCCGAGGCCGCGCCCCATGAGCCAGCGGTTGAGCGGCAGGGTGACGACGAACGCCACCGCGAGGGCGCCGGCCAGCGACAGCCAGAACAGCGCCGAGGACAGCCCCGCCTCCATGGCGCCGGGCACGCTGACCAGGACGGCGTTGTCGACGAGCTCCATGACGGCGATCGAGACGGTGTCGGCCGCCAGCGCCACCTTGAGCGCCGCGCGGAACGTCAGGCCGGCGCGCAGGACGCCGCGCATCGTGAGGGCGTAGCCGAAGACGAAGGCCAGCGCGACGGCCAGGACGACGGTGGCCGCGGTGGACCAGCCGAGCGCGGTGCCGATCACCACGCCGAGCACCTCGCCGATGGCGCAGCCGGTGAGGCAGTGCAGCGTGGCCTGGGCGGCGGCGCTCCAGGGCACGGATGCCCGGGAGCCCGGGTCTGAGCCCGTGTGGTCCTGGTGGGTCGGGTGGGTGTGGTCGGTCTGCATGTCGCCTCCTCCGTGGACGACGACAGGTATACCCCCAGGGGGTACCTGACACAACCCCCGGACGCACCACCGCCTCCCGTCCCGGGGCGGGACGGGAGGCGGTGGGGCGGTCGTGCGGGCGGTCAGCCTGCGGCGGGCTCCGCGTCCGGCGTCGCCGGCAGTCCGAGCCGGGCGAACAGGTCGTTGTCCAGGTCGAGGAAGCTCGTCTGGTGCCGGATGCGGCCGTCCTCGATCTCCAGGACGTGCAGCGCCCACGGCGCGTGCCCGCCGTCGGCCGTCGGCCGCCACTGGGCGACCGCCGGGCAGCCGTTGGCCTCGGTGAGCATCACCCGCGAGTCCTTGCACCCGCTGCCGGGGCCGAGCATCCAGGTGCCGATGTCGGCGGCGCTGCCCAGCCACATCTCGAACGGCGGCATGTGCTGGGTGGCGTCCTCGTGCAGCAGGGCGACGAAGGCGTCGATGTCGTAGCGCTCGAAGGCGTCGAGGTAGCGGGCCAGCAGGTCGCGGTGGTCGGCGTCGAGGGGCCGCTCCTCCGGGGTGCCGCCCATCGCCGCCAGCGTCGCGCGGGCACGCTGCAGGGCGCTGTTGACCGAGGCGACGGTGCTCTCCAGCAGGGTGGCGACCTCGTCGGCGTGCCAGCGCAGCACGTCGCGCAGCAGCAGCACGGCGCGCTGGCGCGGGGGCAGGTGCTGCAGCGCGGCCACGAAGGCCAGCCGCACCGACTCGCGGGCCACCGCGCGCTCGGCAGGGTCGCCGTCCTCGGGCAGGACCGCGCGGTCGAGCACCGGCTCGACCCACGCCTCGGCCGGCCGCTTGGCCGCCAGGGACGCCTCGACGGGCGACCACGGCGACCCGGACAGGTCCATCGGCAGCGCCCGGCGCTGGCGGCCCGACAGCTGGTCGAGGCAGACGTTGGTGGCGATCCGGTACAGCCAGGACCGGAGCGAGGAGCGGCCCTCGAAGGAGGCGAAGCTCTTCCAGGCCCGGACCAGGGTCTCCTGCACCGCGTCGTCGGCGTCGAAGGACGACCCGAGCATCCGGTAGCAGTAGCCGGTCAGCTCTCTGCGGTGCTCGAGCAGCCGCGGGTCGAGCTCGTCGGCCACCCCGCTCAGCACGCTGGTCACGCGGACCACCTCTCCCTCGTCGGCTCCCCGTCGGCGGGCGTCAGTCCACCACGGGGGACCGACGGAACGGGAGTCCCCGACGGCCTGACCCGTGCCCGGACGCCGACCGCCCCGCCGGAGGGCTCCGGCGGGGCGGTCGGGTCGCGCTGCGGACGGTGCGTCAGGGAACCAGCAGCGCGCCGCTGCGGACCAGCCGCCAGTTCTCGACGGCGAAGTCCGCCGGGTCGATGACCCCGGTCGACTGCGCCCGGTCGATGAGCAGCTGGCGGATCTCCTGCTGCTCGTTGTAGACCACCGGCGCGGTCGAGATGCCCGGGAACCCGCCGCCGCCGGAGCGCCGGTAGTTGTTCACCGCGACGACGAACACCTCGTCGTCGGCCACCGGCTGCCCGTCGTGGGAGAGGCCGACGATCCGCGACCCGACCGGCTGCGCGACGTCGACGTCATAGGTGACGCCGGACAGCTGGTCGTAGTTGTAGTCCGGGATCCCGTTCGGGGCCTCGGGTGCCACGGCGTTGGTCAGCGACGCCGGGTCGACCGCACCGGTGGCCGGTGCCGTCCGGTAGTACCGGGCCGAGTACTCGAGGTAGGCGCGGACCTGGGCGCCGGTGAGGGTCACCGCCTCGAGCGTGTTGTCGTAGACGTAGAGCCCGGCGATGTCGCGGACGGTGACGTCGCCCTGCGGGAAGACCGCGTCCCGGCTGAACGGCGCGGCGATCGAGAGCACCGGCAGGTCGGCGTACTCCGTGCCCTCCAGCGCGGCGCCGACCGTGTCGGTCTGCACGTCCTGGATGAAGTCGAGGATCGGGGTGTCCTCCCACGGGCTGGTGGCCGCGGGCAGCGCCTCCGCCGAGGTGGCGACCACCTGGTTGACGTACTCGACCGTGCGGGCGTGCGCGTCCGCCGTCGCGGCGAGCACCGCCGGGTCCTCGGGGTACCGGTCGGTGCGCAGCGCGGTGGCCGCGGTGCTGACGACGTCCCACTGGCCGCGGACCTTCTCCAGCCCGATGTCGACCTGGGACACCGTGGCGCCCCAGCGGTAGGGCTGGGTCAGCAGGACGTCCTCGCCGGTGACCTCGTTGACGACCACCTGGCTCGGGGCGTTGCGGTGGGTGTGGCCGACCACCATGGCGTCGATGCCGGGCACCGTCCGCGCGATGACGTCGGCCGGGTTCTCGGTCGGGGCCTGGGCGGGGTCGTAGGACGACGTGCCGCCCACGCCGGCGTGCGACAGCACCACGACGACGTCGGCCTGCCGGTCGACGACCGGCACCCACCGCTCCGCCGCCTCGACCATGTCCTGGAACTCCACCCGGCCCTCGACGTTGCCGCGGTCCCAGATCGCCGAGCCCGGCGTGGTCAGCCCGAGGATGCCCACGGTGACCGGCTTGTGACCGGGCACGTGCATCCGCCGCAGCGTGTAGGGCTGCAGGTACGGCTCGCCGGTGGCGGCGTCGACGACGTTGGCACCGAGCACCGGGTGGTCGACGTCCTCGGTGTAGGCCTGCAGCAGGTCGAGGCCGTAGTTGAACTCGTGGTTGCCCACGACCTGGGCGTCGTAGCCGATCGCGTCGTAGGCGGCGGCCATCGGGTGCTCGGCGCCGGTCTCGGTGACCGGCTCCTGCCGCGCGTAGTAGTAGCTCAGCGGCGTGCCCTGCAGGAAGTCGCCGTTGTCGACGACGAGGACGCTGTCCTCCCCCTTGTCGGCGCGCACCTGGTCCACCACCGAGCCGACCCGGGCCAGGCCGGTGGCGTAGCCCGCCGACTCGGTGTAGCGCGCGTCCCTGAAGTAGTCCCAGTCCTGCACCCGGCCGTGCAGGTCGGTGGTGGCCAGCAGCGTGATGTCGAGCTCGTCGGACGGACCGCCCGGCGCCGCCGCCGCGGGCGTCGCCGCCCCGGCGGTCACCGCCAGCACGGCCATCCCGGCCGACAGGGCCGCGGCCCGGTACCTGCGTCGTTGCATGTGTACGAGATCCCCTCGGTGTGCGGCGCCCGTGCGTCCCGGGCGCCGGGCGACGCTAACTGCCGAGGGTGACGTTCCCGTCACACAGGGGTCTCTACTGGTAGCTGATCAGCTGGGGACGCGGGGAGACCTGCGCGATCGTCTCCTCGGGCGTGAGCATCGGGGCGTCCTCGTCGTAGAAGTTCTTCCAGCCCCAGGCCAGCCCCTCCGGGCCGACGCCCTGCAGCACCCGCCAGGTCTCCTGCTTGCTGCCCTGCGGCCCCTGCCCGTCGGCGTGCACCATGACGGCGACCTCGTCGCGGGACAGGTCCACCTGCTCGCGGCCGGGGATCATGTCGACGCGGAACTGGTGCAGCACCAGCAGCTTCTGCGGCAGCCGGTTCTCGCGGGTCAGGTCGGCCAGCCAGGTCACCACCCGGTTGACCTCCTCGATGCCCACCGAGCCGATCTGGGTCAGGTGCACCTGGTCGGGCGCCAGCCGCCACTCCGGGTCCAGCGCCAGCCCGACGTGGGGCAGCTCCAGCAGTTCGCGGTAGCGCTCGGCCTGGGCGACGAAGTCGTTGCGGCCCGGCTGCAGGTCGAGCACGACGTACAGGCCGGCCGCGCCCGCGGCCTCCACCCACGGGCGGAGCTGCTCGACCGGCGCCTCGTAGGAGTAGTCGTTCTCCTCGGTCGGGAACTCCGAGGCGACCGTGGCGATGATCTCGAAGGCCGGGACGACGGTGGCGTCAGGGACCAGCGCCTCGTAGGGCGCGGCGGTGTCGCGGGCCCGCTGGACGGCGGCGTCGGCGTCCTGCTCCCCCAGGACGCCCAGCGCGCCGGTGCCCGGGTGCCCGTAGAGGGCGACCATGAAGTGCTGCGGGAACAGCGTCTGACCGCCGCCGGGCAGCTGGGTGCCGGTGGCGGCCGTCTCGACCTTCCAGTCCAGGCCGTCCTCGGCGCCGAAGCCGGTCCCGAGCGCGACGACGGTCTCGGCTCCCGCGATCGCGTCGACGGCGTCGGCCGAGGCACGCGGGTCGGTCTGCCCGGCGGTCACCTGCACGCTCGCGCCGGCGGCCCGGGCGGTGGCGACGCCGGCCAGCGACTCGGCGCTGCCGGAGGCGAGGACCACCGTGGCGTCCAGCGGCTCGGCGCGGGTCACCGGCGGCAGCTCCCCGTCGGCCTCGCCCTCGGCCGGGTCGGCGTCCTCGGGCCGCAGGGCGGCGGGGGCGTCGGGGTCGAGCGCCGCGACGGCGGCCGCGTCGCCGTCCTCCGGCACGGCGTCGGCCTCGGCGAGGTCCAGCCCGGTGGCGGCGGCGACGGCGTCGGGGCTGGCCCGCACGGCGACGACGTCGGCGTCCCCGGGCGCGGAGTCGGCGCCCACGGCGAGCACCGTCTGCGCGCCCAGCCGGTCGAGCTCCCCGGCGACGGCGTCGTCGGAGCCCTCGCCCTCGGGGTCGAGCAGCAGCGGCACGCCCAGGCCGACGGCGGCCGAGGCGCCCAGCAGGGTGGCCGCGCGGTCGCCGTCCGGCGCGACGACGACCACGCCCGCCTCGTCGAACAGCGCGCGGCTGGCGCTGACGGCGGAGGCCACGGGCTCGGCGTCGGCCACGACGGTCAGCCGCTGGTCGGGGGCGGACGTGGCCACCGCCGCGGCGTCGGCGCCCTCGTCCTCCCCGGCCGCCGAGGACGTGCAGCCGGCGGTCAGGAGGAGGGCACTGAGCACGACCGGCACCGCCCTGGGGCGCATGGGGACCTCCGTCCGCCGGGCACGTGGCCACGCGGGGGCGCGGCGCCGTCGGCACGCTCCGGCAGGCCCCGACAGTAGCCAGCCCCCTGGACACCGGCGCGCCGCGACCGGGAGCATCCCCGTCCGATGAGCGGCGCGGGAACGGGTGTCGGGCCAGCCCGACAGCGGATCGGCCGGGTGACGGGATCGGCCGGGCCGTCTCCCGTCAGCAGGCTCGCACCATGACCACCGACACCCTGGTGATGCCCTCCGTGACCGAGCCACCGCACGCGCGCCGCCTGCGCCAGGCCCTCCTCGACTCCGGCTACGCGCTGCTGTCCCTGCCCGTCGGCGTGTTCTTCTTCGTCGTCACCGTGACCGGCCTGGCCGTCGGGATCGGCACCGTGGTGATCTGGATCGGCCTGGCCGTCCTCGCCGTCACCCTGCTGGCCGCCCGCGGCTCGGCCACCCTCGAGCGGGCGCAGCTGCCGGCGGTCCTCGGCCGGCCGGTCCCCCGCCCCGCCTATCTGCCCGCCGAGGGCGGCGCGGTCCGCCGGCTGCTCACCCCGCTGCGCGACCCGCAGTCCTGGCTCGACGCCCTGCACGCGGTGCTGCGCCTCCCGCTGGCCGTGCTCGCCTTCTCCCTGACCGTCGCGTTCTGGGCGCTCGCCCTCGGCGGGATCACCTACGGCCTGTGGGACTGGGCGCTGCCCCAGGAGGGCAACGAGGATCTCTTCGAGCTGCTCGGCTTCGAGGGCGGCACGAGCCTGCGCGTGGTCGGCTACACGCTCATCGGCCTGCTGGCCGCGGCCGCGCTGCCGTTCGTCGTCCGCGCCGTCGCGCTGCTGCAGGCGCAGCTGGGCAGGGTGCTGCTCACCTCGCGGGCGGCCACCCAGGCCGAGCTCGGGCGGCTCTCCCGCGGCCGTGACGCCGCCGTCGCCGCCGAGGCGGTGGCCCTGCGCCGGCTCGAGCGCGACATCCACGACGGCCCGCAGCAGCACCTCGTGCGCCTGGGCATGGACCTCTCCCGCGCCCAGCGGCAGCTCGACCGCGACCCCGCCGCCGCCCGCACCACGCTCGTCGAGGCCGGCGTCCTGGCCCGCGAGGCGCTGGAGGAGCTGCGGGCGCTGTCGCGCGGCATCGCGCCGCCGGTGCTCGCCGACCGCGGCCTCGCCGCCGCGCTGGCCGCGCTGGCCGCCCGCTCGCCTGTGCCGGTGGAGCTGGCCGTCGACCTGCCCGGGGAGCGGCTGGCGCCCGCCACCGAGAACACCGCCTACTTCGTCGTCAGCGAGGCACTGGCCAACGTCGCCAAGCACAGCGGCGCGTCGGTCTGCCGGGTCGAGGTCGCGCGGGCCGGCGACGTCCTGCGGGTCGTCGTCGAGGACGACGGCGAGGGCGGGGCGCTGCTCGTGCCCGGGCACGGCCTGGCCGGCCTCGCCGACCGGCTGCGCGCCGTCGACGGCGTCCTGACCGTCGAGAGCCCCCGCGGCGGGCCGACGAGGACCACCGCCGAGCTGCCGTGGGCATGAGCCCCGGCGACCGACCGCTGCGCGTGGTGCTCGGCGAGGACTCGGTCCTGCTCCGCGAGGGGCTGGTCCGGCTCCTCGAGGAGGCGGGCACCACCGTGGCGGCCGCGGTCGGCGACGGCCCGTCGCTGGTGCGCGCGGTGCTCGCCGAGCGCCCGGACGTGGCCGTCGTCGACGTCCGGATGCCGCCCACGCACACCGACGAGGGGCTGCGCGCCGCCGTGGAGGTCCGCCGGGTGGTCCCCGGGACGGCGGTGCTGGTGCTGTCGCAGTACGTCGAGGTGGCCTACGCCGACGAGCTGCTCGCCGACGGCCGCGGCGGGGTGGGCTACCTGCTCAAGGACCGGGTGACCGACCTCGACCAGCTGCTGGCCGCCCTCGGCGAGGTGGTGGCCGGCGGCACCGTCCTCGACCCGCAGGTCGTGGCGCAACTGTTCGCCCGCCGCCGCGCCGACGACCCCGTCCGCCGGCTGACCCCGCGCGAGCGGGAGGTGCTCGGGCTGATCGCCGAGGGCCACTCCAACACCGCGATCGCCCGGCAGCTGGTGGTCACCCCCGGCGCGGTGGAGAAGCACACCCAGCGGATCTTCGCCAAGCTCGGCCTGGCGCCCGACGAGGAGCGCAACAGCCGGGTGATGGCCACGCTGGCCTACCTCCGCGGCTGACCCTCCAGGTTGGCGACCATCCGGGCCAGGCCCGCGACGGTCGCCGCGTACTCCTCGGCCGACAGCCCCTCGGCGACGCGGCGGCGGAACGCGGCGACGGCGCCCGCGAGCCGGCCGTGCGCGCCCCGGCCGTCGTGGGTCAGCGCGAGGAGGCCTGCGTGCTCCTCGACCCAGTCGCGGGCGGCGAGGTCGGCGAGGACGCCGTCGACCCGGGCCGGCGTCGCGAACGGGGCGAGGGCGGCGTCCAGGTCCGGGCGCGCCGACGGGGCGGCGGCGAGGGTGTCGAGCACCTGCCAGTGCCGCCGGGACAGTCCCTCGGCCGCGACGACGTCGTCGAGACCCCGCTCGAGCAGCTCGTCGAGCCGCTTCACCCACCACCCGACCGGCCGCTGCTGCTGCACCCCCGGATGCTCGCACCGGAACGCGGTCGCGGGCCGTCGTCCCCTCCCGGTAGACAGCAGGGGTGACCGATCCCGCTGACCTCCGCCCCGTCACGACCGAGGAGTGGCCCGCCTTCAGCCGGGCGATGATGGAGGTCTTCGGCGACGAGCCGGTCGGCGACTTCACCGAGAAGCCGCCGCCGGTGGCCGAGCTCGACCGCTCCCTGGCCCTGTGGGCCGACGACGGCCGGGTGGCCGCCACGGCGGGCATCTACAGCCGGCAGCTGACCGTGCCCGGCGCCGTCGTGCCGTGCGCGGGCGTCACCTGGGTGACCGTCTCCCCCACGCACCGCCGCCGCGGCGTGCTCACCGCGGTGATGCGGCGCCAGCTCACCGAGCTGCACGAGCAGGGCGGCGAGCCGCTGGCCGGGCTCTGGGCCTCCGAGGGCGGCATCTACGGCCGGTTCGGGTACGCGGTGGCCACCCAGCGGGGCAACCTGCGCGGCCGCACGCGGCAGATGGCCTTCCGTCCCGACGTCGACCTGGGCACCGGCACCGTGGCACCGGTCGACGCCGATGCCTACCGGGACGGCGCCGCGCGGGTGCACGAGGCGCTGCGCCGCTGGGTCCCCGGGAACATGGAGCGCGACGAGCGCTGGTGGGGCCGGCTGCTGCGCGACCCCGTCGAGCACCGCCACCGCGCGAGCGCGCGCCGGTACCTCCTGCACCGCGAGGCCGACGGGGAGGTCACCGGGTACGCCGCCTTCCACGTGCGGTCGCGCTGGACCGACGACGGCGCGCCCGACGGCACCGTCGTCGTCGAGGAGGTGCGCGCCCGCAGCACGCCCGCGTACGCCGCCCTGTGGCGGTATCTGCTCGACCTGGACCTGGTGCGGTCGGTGGAGTCCGGCTACGCACCCGACGAGGACCCGCTGCGCCACCTGCTGGCCGACCCGCGGGCACTGCTCGCCCGGCCGCTGGACGGACTGTGGCTGCGGCTGGTCGACGTCGGCCGGGCGCTGGCGGCCCGCCGCTACCCCGCGCCGATCGACATGGTGCTCGAGGTGCGCGACCGGTTCTGCCCCTGGAACGATGGGCGCTGGTGGCTGCGCGGGCACCCGGCCGGGGCCTTCTGCGCCCCCACCGACGGCGACCCCGACCTGGTGGTCGACGTCGAGGCGCTCGCGGCGGCCTACCTCGGCGGCGTCTCGCTGGGCACGCTGCAGGCGGCCGGCCGGGTCACCGAGGTGAGTCCCGGAGCGGTCACCCAGGCCGCGACGGCGTTCTCCTGGCCGGTGAGCCCGTACTGCCCCGACCAGTTCTGAGGAGCCTCAGACGACGTCGGCGCGGGTGGGCAGGCCGCCGGCGGGACGGTGCCGGTTCTGCTCGTAGTCGCTGATCAGGCCGATCCGGCGGACGTGCCGCTCCTCGTCGCTCCACGGGGAGGCGAGGAAGTGCAGCACCAGCGCGGTGGCCTCCTCGATCGAGTGCTGGCGGGCGCCGATCGCGCACACGTTGGCGTCGTTGTGCGCCCGCGCGAGCTCGGCGGTCTCCCGGTTCCAGACGAGGGCGGCGCGGACGCCGGGCACCTTGTTGGCCGCGATCTGCTCGCCGTTGCCCGACCCGCCGATGACCACGCCGAGGCTGCCCGGCTCGACGACCACCCGCTCGCCGACCTCGAAGCAGAACGGCGGGTAGTCGTCCTGCGGGTCGTAGTCGTGGGCGCCGCAGTCGACCGGCTCGTGCCCGGCCTCGGTGAGCGCCTGCTTGAGGTGCTCCTTGAAGTCCAGTCCGGCGTGGTCGGTGCCGACGAAGACGCGCATGGCCCGAGTCTGTCAGGGTCGGTACGTGGCGGTGCTCGGGGTCGACGGCTGGCGCGGGCGCTGGGTGGGCGCCCTCCTGGAGGGCCGCACCGTGACCCTGCTGGCGCTCCACGACGTCGACGCCGTCCTCGCCGTGCCGGACGTCGAGGTGGTGGGCATCGACATGCCGATCGGCCTGTCCGACGACCGCGCGCGGGCCTGCGACGTCGCGGCGCGGCGCCTGCTCGGCAGAGCGGGGAGCTCGGTCTTCGCCGCCCCCGTGCGGGCGGTGCTCGGCACCGACGACTACGCCGAGGCACGCGCGCTGTCGGTGGCGGCCACCGGGGGGACCTCCCTCTCGGCGCAGGCGTTCCAGCTGGTCCGGTCGATCCGGTCGCTCGACGACGCGCTGGGCGACCCGCCGTCGGAGCGCGTGGTCGAGGTCCATCCCGAGCTCGCCTTCCGGCTCGGGCTGGGCGGGGTCGCCGATCCGAAGGTCACCGCCCGCGGGCTCGCACAGCGGCTCGCCGCACTGCGACCGGTGATGGCCGTGGACACCGCGCTGCTCGGGGCTCCCCCGCTGGTCCCCGCCGTCGACGCGCTCGACGCCTGCGCCGCCGCCTGGTCGGCCCGGCGGGTGGCCGACGGCGTCGCGGAGTGCGTGGGCGACGGCGCCCCCGACGCCCGGGGCCGGCCGATGCGGATCTGCTGGTGACCTTCCGGGAGGTCGCCGACGGGGTGTTCGTCCGGCGGCACGAGTCCCTCGACCTCAACTGCGGGCTCGTCGTGGGGAGGAGCGCCTGCCTCGTCGTCGACACCCGGTCGCACCTGGGTGAGGCCGCCGACCTGGTCGCCGCCGTCCGCCGGGTGACGCCCTCCCCGTGGACCGTCGTCGACACCCACGCCCACTACGACCACTGCTTCGGCAACGCCGCCTTCCGCCCCGCGACGATCTGGGGCTCCCGCGGCTGCGCGGCCGACCTGCTCGCCACTGGCGAGGCGCAGCGCGCCGCCCGGGTGGCCGAGCTGCTCGCCGCGGGGGACGCCGAGGGCGCCGAGCAGGTCCGGCTGGCGCCGCTGGACCCGCCGGACGCGCTGGTCGACGACGTGGCCGTGCTCGACGTCGGCGGGGTCGAGGTGGTGCTGCGGTTCCTCGGCCGCGGGCACACCGGGCACGACCTGGTGGTGGAGGTCGAGGACGGGGTCGTCTTCGCCGGGGACCTGGTCGAGGAGGGCGCCCCGCCGGCCTTCGACGACGCCTTCCCCGCCGAGTGGCCGGCGACCCTCGGGCGGCTGCACGCCATGGCCCGCGGCGCGGTGGTCCCGGGGCACGGCGCGGTCGTGGACGCCGCGTTCGTGGGCGCGCAGCGCGAGGAGCTGCTCGCGGTGCTGGCCGCCCTCCGGGAGGGCCGCCTCGACCGCGGCCCCTACCCCGAGGCGGTCATGCGGACGGCGGCGGAACGCCATTCGCGCGCGAATGGCGGGACGGGGACCTAGGTGAGGCGGCGGAGCACCGGCAGCGGCAGCACCCGCAGCAGCGCCGACACCGGCCGCCACGGCCACTCGGGCACGTAGGCGCGGACCGGCTCGCGCTCGATCGCGGCGACGAGGGCGTCGACGCCGGTGTCGAGGTCGACGGTGAACGGGCCGCGGCGACCGACGTTGATGTCGGTCTCGATGTAGCCGGGCAGCACGGTCGTGACCCGGATGCCGGTGCCGAGCAGGTCGGAGCGGATGCCCTCGGCCAGGGCGTTGAGGGCGGCCTTGCTGGCGCCGTAGGCGGTGCGGCTGCCCGTCATGCCGCGAACCGACGCCACCGAGCTGATCACCACCAGGTGGCCGGAGCCCTGCGCGCGGAACAGCTCGACGGCGGCCTCGCACTGCGCGTGCGTCCCGAGCACGTTCGTGGCCAGGACCGCCCGGTTGACCTCGGCGGCGCCGGTGCCGACCGAGGAGCCGTTGCCGATGCCGGCGTTGGCGACGAACCGGTCGACGCCACCGAGCTCCGCGGCCAGCGCGGGCACGCCCTCGGCGACCGCCTGCGGGTCGTCGACGTCGATCGCGGCGGTGACCACGCGGATACCGGGGTGGGCGGCGAGCAGCTCGTCGCGCAGCTCCTCGAGCAGCGGGAGCCGCCGGGCGGCCAGGGCGAGGTCGCGCCCCTGGGCGGCGAAGCGGCGGGCCATCCCCCTGCCGAGGCCGGAGCTGGCGCCGGTGAGCAGGATCCGCTGGCGGACGGGACGCGGCACGGCCGAGAGCATGCCACCGTGCACGTCCGCGGACCTGCACGGTGCGGCGCACCCCCACGGGCCCTCCGCCTCTTCACCGGGGCCGGGGCAGGGTCCCCACTGGGGTGTCGGCCTGCCGCGGGCCCGACCCGGGCGGCCGGCGGCGCCGGCCGGTCCGACCGGCCGGCGACCCGACGCACGACCGGAGGAGTCGTCATGGGACAGGCACGAGAGATCATGGACCGGATCACGGCGGCGGCCGGCGCGGGCGACCGGGATGCCCTCCTGCGGCTCTACGCGGCCGACGCCGTCGCCGAGACCCCGGAGGGCCGGCGACTCGACAGCCGGGAGGCCATCGCCGACGACCTGCTGTCGTTCGTGCAGGCGTTCCCCGACATGACCTGGGAGTCGAGGGCCACCTTCGAGGCCGGCGACACCGCGATCGACGAGGGCTGGGTCGTCGGCACCCACACCGGCGTGCTGAGCCTGCCCGACGGGGACGTGCCGCCGACCGGCCGGACCATGCGGCTGCGGGAGTGCGACCTGATCACGGTGCGGGACGGCGTGGCCGTCGCACACCGCTTCTACTACGACCGGCTCGAGCTGGTGTCACAGCTGGGGCTGGGTGAGGCCGCGGCGGCCGTGCCCGAGCCCCGGGCCGCCACCCGGAGCGAGCGGGCGTCCGAGGTCCCCGCCACCTGACCGCGCCCGCGCGACCGGCCCGGGGCGGCGCGGAGTCGCACCGCCCCGGGCCGCCGGGTCAGCGGCGGGTGAGCTCGAGGGTGTCGGCCGGCACCGAGTCCATGTCGGGGCCGGACGTGCGGGTCCGCTTGAGCTCCCAGAAGTCGGGCAGGTTGGCCAGCAGGACGGCGCCGTCGAAGGCCTTCCCGGCGTCCTCACCCGTGGGCACCCTGCTGATCACCGGCCCGAAGAACGCGACGCCGTCGATGTGCATGACCGGGGTGCCGACGTCGTCGCCGACCGGGTCCATGCCGGCGTGGTGGCTCTTCTCCAGCGCCTCGTCGTACTCGGTGGAGGTCGCCGCCTCGGCCAGCTCGGCCGGCAGCCCGACCTTCTCCAGCGCCGGCGCGACGATCTCGTCGAGCTCGAGCTCCTCGTGGTGCCGCAGCGTGCCCATGGCGGTGTAGAGGTCGCCGAGGACCTCGTCGCCGTGCGCCTGCGCGGCGGCGATCGCGACCCGGACCGGGCCGATCGCCTGCTCCATCATCTGCTGGTACTCCTCCGGCAGGTCCCGGCCGCGGTTGAGCACCGCCAGGGACATGACGTGCCAGTGCAGGTCGATGTCGCGCACCTTGGCCGCCTCCAGCACCCAGCGGCTGGTCAGCCACGCCCAGGGGCACAGCGGGTCGAACCAGAAGTCCACCCGGGCCTTCACCGGAGAGCTCTGCACTGCCTCGGTCATCCGTCGTCTCCCTCTCGTCGTCATCGCAGCCGGCCCGTGCGGCGCCGGCTCCTGCGGCTGCCAAGTGCGTGGTGGGGCCGCTTGTTCCCCCGTCCCCGGCGGGCGTGTCGGCCGTCCGTGGGAAGCTGCCCGGCGTGGCCGTACCCAACCTGACCCGCGACGACGCCGCCGCGCGCGCCCGCCTGCTGGCCGTCGACAGCTACGACCTGCAGTTCGACCTCACCGACGGGAACGGGCACCCGGGCACCGGGACCTTCCGCTCGACGACGACGGTCCGCTTCACCTGCCGCGAGCCCGGCGCCGCCTCGTTCATCGACCTGGTCGCCGAGACCGTCCGGTCGGCCACGCTCAACGGGGTCGAGCTCGACGTCTCCGCCTACACCGAGGAGGGCGGCCTGCCGCTGCCCGACCTCGCCGCCGACAACACCCTCGTGGTCGACGCCGACTGCCGGTACTCCAACTCCGGCGAGGGCCTGCACCGCTTCGAGGACCCCGAGGACGGGCAGGTCTACCTCTACACGCACTTCGAGCCGGCCGAGGCCAAGCGCGTGTTCGCCTGCTTCGACCAGCCCGACCTCAAGGGCACCTACGAGGTGCACGTCGTCGCGCCGTTCGACTGGCAGGTCGTCTCCAACACCGGCGGGCGCACCATCGAGGCGGGCCCGGGCGGTTCCCAGCTGGTGCACTTCGAGCCGACCAAGCGGCTGTCGACCTACCTCGTCGCGCTCATCGCCGGGCCCTACGCCCGGGTGACCGACGCCTACGAGGACATCGCGCTGGGGCTGTACTGCCGGGCCTCGCTGGCCGAGCACCTCGACCCCGAGGAGCTGTTCCGGGTCACCAAGCAGGGCTTCGAGTTCTACCACCGGGTGTTCGACTACCCGTACCCGTTCGACAAGTACGACCAGCTGTTCGTGCCGGAGTTCAACGCCGGCGCGATGGAGAACGCCGGGGCGGTCACCGTGCTGGAGGACTACGTCTTCCGCTCGCGCACCAGCCGGGCCCGCTACGAGCGGCGCGCCGAGACGGTGCTGCACGAGCTGGCGCACATGTGGTTCGGCGACCTCGTGACCATGCGCTGGTGGGACGACCTGTGGCTCAACGAGTCCTTCGCCACCTACATCTCCACGCTGTGCCAGGCCGAGGCCACCGAGTACACGACCGCGTGGACGACGTTCGCCAACGCCGAGAAGGCCTGGGCCTACGCGCAGGACCAGCTGCCCTCGACCCACCCGATCGCCGCGGACATGGTCGACGTCGCCGCCGTCGAGGTGAACTTCGACGGGATCACCTACGCCAAGGGCGCCTCGGTGCTCAAGCAGCTGGTGGCCTACGTCGGGCGCGAGGAGTTCCTCGCCGGGATCCGGAAGTACTTCCGCGACCACGAGTACGGCAACACCACGCTGGCCGACCTGCTCGACCCGCTGTCGGAGGCCACCGGCCGCGACCTCACCGCCTGGTCGGCGCAGTGGCTGGAGACCAGCCAGGTCAACACCCTGCGCCCGGTCTTCGAGCTCACCGACGACGGTCGCTACGCCTCGTTCGCCATCGAGCAGACCGCCGTCCCCGAGCACCCCGTGCTGCGCCGGCACCGGCTGGCCGTGGGCCTCTACGACCGCGGTCCCGACGGGCTGACCCGCACCACCCGCGTCGAGCTCGACGTCGACGGCGCCCGCACCGAGGTGGCCGACCTGGTCGGGCACCCGGCGGCCGACCTGGTGCTGGTCAACGACGACGACCTCACCTACGCCAAGCTGCGCCTCGACGAGCGCTCGCTGACCACGCTGCGCGAGGCGATCGGCAGCGTCCCCGACCCGCTGGCCCGCGCGCTGTGCTGGGCGGCGGCCTGGGACATGACCCGCGACGCCGAGCTGCCCGCCCGCGAGTGGGTGCAGCTGGTGCTGGCCGGCATCGACGCCGAGACCGAGACCAGCGTCGTGCAGTCGCTGCTGGCGCGCGTGCAGTCGGCGCTGACCTCCTACGCCGACCCGCAGTGGGCCGAGACCGGCTGGGCGGCCCTGGCCGACAAGGCCGTGCAGGCGCTGGAGTCGGCCGAGCCGGGCAGCGACGAGCAGCTGCAGTGGTCGCGGACGCTGGCCTCGGCCGCGCGCACCGAGGAGCACGCGGCGGTGCTGCGCGGGCTGCTCGACGGCTCGCGGACGGTCGAGGGGCTGGCCGTCGACGCCGACGCCCGCTGGGCCTTCCTCAACGGCCTGGTCGCCATCGGCGCGGCGGGGGACGCCGAGATCGACGCCGAGGCCGAGCGCGACGCCACCGCCACCGGGGTCCGCCGGGCCGCGACCGCGCGGGCGCTGCGCCCGACGGCCGAGGCCAAGGCCGACGCCTGGCAGCGCGCCTTCCACGACCCCGACGTGCCCAACGCCGTCCACGAGGCGCTGGTGGCCGGCTTCTGGCACCCCGCCCAGCGGGAGGTCACGGCCGAGTACGTCGAGCGGTACTTCGCCGAGATCGGCCCGATGTGGGACCGCCGGCCCGGCGAGATCGCCAAGAACGCCGTGCAGTACCTGTTCCCGCCGGTGGTCGAGGAGCACACGCTCAAGGCCGCCGACGCCTGGCTGGGCCAGGAGGGGCACCCGGCTCCGCTGCACCGGCTGGTCTCCGAGGGCCGTGACGGCATCGCCCGTGCGCTGCGCGCCCGGCAGCGGGACGCCGCCGAGAGCTGAACCGCCGAACACGAGAGGCCCAGGACCCGTCGGGTCCTGGGCCTCTCGCGTTCGAGCTGGTGGCCGCTAGTGACCGTGGGTGCGGTGGGGGTGGCCGGCCTGGTCGGACAGCTGCCGCAGGCCGTTGACGATGCCGCCCACGAGGTCGCCGGAGGCGAAGGAGTTGGTCATCGACAGCACCGCGAGCGCGCAGGCGCGGTCGGGCAGCCGGCGGGCGGCCGAGGCCCCGGTGACCACCTCGATGACCCGCTGGCCGGGCGAGACGGCCAGCAGCACCGAGTCGAGCGGGTCGCCGCCGCGGGCGTGCAGTTCCTCGGCGCGGATGCGGGTCGTGGGCCCGAGGTCGCCGATGTAGAGCGTGAACCGCAGGCCGGTCTCGCGCGAGGACATGGTCAGCGCCTCGTCGAGCCGCGCCAGCTCGCGGTAGCTGAAGATCGTGTCGTAGCCCTGGTCGGCCCGGGTCGGCGCGGTGTCCACCGTCCCGGTGTCGTGGGCGTCGGCATCCAGCACGCGGGTCATCGCCGGCCTCCTGGGGCGGTCGAGGAGAAGGGGGTCACGCCGGGGTCACCAGGTCCCGCGGGCGCCGCCGAGCGGACCGGCCGCCGCGGGCGCCGGCGCACCGGCCGAGACGGCGGTGGCGCCGTGCGAGCCGCCGGAGGACGGGCCGTGGCCGTCGGACGACCCGATGGCGGCGGGCTCGCCGTACAGCGAGGAACCGACGGCCTGGGTGTCGCCCTCGCCGGCGGCGTGCGTCGGCGCGTTCTCCGGCTGGGGCTCGTACCAGACCGGCTCGTGCTCCCAGGGCTGCCCCGGCTTGTACCGGAGGCCCTGGCGCTTGCGCCCGCCGGGCAGGTAGGTCAGCGCCCACAGGAGGAGGTACACCGCCAGCGGGGCCACGACGAAGACGAGCAGTGTCTCGACGACGGTCACGCCCCGGAATCTACCGCCCGCGCCGACCGGTCATGCGTCGGCGTGCCAGACCGGCGGGTGCCGGTGCGCCCACGGCCGGGCCTCCTCCAGCTGCGCCGACAGCGCGATCAGCGTGGCCTCGTCCGCCGGCCGCCCGACCAGCATGGTGCCGACCGGCAGGCCGTCGTCGGTCCAGTGCAGGGGCACGCTGACGGCGGGCTGCCCGGTGACGTTGTAGAGCGCGGGGAAGGCGGCGTAGCGCACCTGCCGCGCGAAGTCCGCGGCGCCGTCGCCGTCGGCGTCGAACCAGCCCAGCGGCCGCGGGGTCATCGTCGTCACCGGGGTGAGCACGACGTCGAAGACGTCGGTGGCCTGCACGTAGCGGCGGGAGAAGACGCGCAGGGAGTTGAGCGCCTCCATCGCCGCCTGCGCCGAGAGCGCCAGCCCGCGGGCCCGCAGCTCCCGGGTCAGCGGCCGCAGCTCCCCACCCCGGCCCGGCGGCACGACCAGGGTCGCCCCCGACAGCGCCCACACCTGCTCGAAGACGCCGAGGAGGTCGGGAGGCAGCAGGTCCCCCGGGACGTCGACCACCTCGTGCCCGAGCGACTCGAGCAGCCGGGCGGCGTCGTCGAGGGCGGCGGCCACCTCCGCCTCCAGCGCGACGCCCGGCATCGGGAACTCCAGCGCCCGGCCGATCCGCAGCCGCCCGACCGGACGGTCGGCGCAGCCGAGGAACGTCTCGCCGGGCGGGAGGGGCGGCGCCCACGTCGTGTCGCCGGGCACCGGGCCGGCCATGGCGTCGAGCATCGCGGCGGCGTCGCGGACCGTGCGGGCCAGCGGGCCGTGGGTGCCCAGGCCGGTGACGTCGCTGCCCAGCGGCGCGTTGCTGACCCGGCCGCGGGTGGGCTTGATGCCGAACAGGCCGTTGACGCTCGCCGGGATGCGGATCGAGCCGCCGCCGTCGCTGCCCTGCGCGAACGGCAGCATCCCGGCGGCGACCGCCACGGCCGCGCCGCCGCTGGAGCCGCCGGCCAGCCGGGTCGGGTCCCACGGGCAGCGGGCGGGACCGGCGACGTCGTTGTCGGTGTAGCAGGGAAAGCCGAACTCGGGGGTGTTGGTCTTGCCCACGCTGACCGTCCCGGCGGCGGCCAGTTTCGTGACGACCGCGTCATCGAAGCCGGGCACGAAGTCGGCGTAGACCGCGGAGCCGAAGGTGGTGCGGACGCCGGCGGTGTTGTTGAGGTCCTTGATCGCCGTCGGGACGCCGAGCAGGGGCGGGAGGTCACCGCCGCGCAGCGCCCGGGCCTCCGCCTCGGCGGCCGCGGCCAGCGCCCGCTCGGGTGTGACCGTGATGAACGCGCCGAGGCCGGCGTCGAGCGCCTCGACCCGGGCGAGCGCCGCCTCGACCAGTTCCACCGGGCTGACCGTCCGGTCGCGCACGGCGGCGGCCTGCTCCAGCGCGGTGAGCTCGTGCAGTTGCGTCCCGGTCACGGGCTGCGACGCTAGCCCGCGCGGTAGACAGGTCCGCGTGCACCTGACCCGCGCCGCCGCCGAGGCCCTCGACGACGCCGACCCGCTGGCCGGGTTCCGCGACCGCTTCGCCGGCGTCGACGACGGCCTGCTCTACCTCGACGGCAACTCGCTGGGCCGCATGCCACGCGACACCCCGGCGGCGCTGGCGCGGGTGGCCGAGGAGGAGTGGGGCCGCGGGCTGGTCGGGTCGTGGGCGGGCTGGATCGACGTCGGCACGCGGGTCGGCGACGTCATCGGCACCGGCGTCCTCGGCGCGCGGCCCGGCGAGGTGCTGCTGGCCAACACGACCACCGTCGACCTGTACGAGCTGGTGGTCGCCGCCGCCGACGCCCGGCCCGGCCGCGACGTGCTGGTCTGCTGCGCCGACGACTTCCCCACCGACCGCTACGTCGTCGCCGGCATCGCCGCCGCCCGCGGGATGACCGTCCGCGAGGTGCCGGCCGACGTCGACGAGGGGCTCGACCCCGCCGACCTGGCCGCGGCGCTGGACGAGCGGGTCGCCGTCGTCGTGCTCTCGGCGGTGGCCTACCGCTCGGGCGCGCTGGCCGACGTCCCCGCGGTGACGGCGGCGGCGCGTGACGCCGGCGCGCTCGTCGTCTGGGACCTCTCGCACGCCGCCGGCGCGGTGGAGCTGGACCTGGCCGCCCACGGCGTCGACCTCGCGGTGGGGTGCACGTACAAGTACCTCAACGGCGGGCCCGGCGCGCCGGCCTTCCTCTACGTGCGGCGGGAGCTGCAGGAGTCGCTGCGCCAGCCGATCTGGGGCTGGTTCGGCCAGCGCGACCAGTTCGCCATGGGACCGGTCTACGACCCGGTGCCGGGCATCGGGCGGTTCGCGACCGGGACGCCGCCGGTGCTCGCGGCCGCGGCGGTGGAGGTGGGTGCCCGGCTGGTGGCCGAGGCGCGCACCGGCCGGCTGGCGGCGAAGGGGCGGGCGCTCACCGGGCTGCTGGTCGACCTCGCCGACGCGCACCTGGCGCCGCACGGCGTGGCGCTGGCCAGCCCGCGCGATGCCGCCCGCCGCGGGTCGCACGTCACCCTGGCGCACCCGCACGCCTGGCAGCTGACGCAGGCGCTGGTCGACCGCGGCGTGGTGCCGGACTTCCGCACGCCCGACCGCGTGCGCCTCGGGCCCGCGCCGCTCTACACCCGGTTCGTCGACGTCTGGGACGCCGTCGACCGCTTCCGCGCGATCCTCGAGGACGGCGGCTGGTCCGCCCACCCCGAGGAGCGCACCCGCGTCACCTGAGGAGGTCGGCAGAAATGGCCATCTCTGCCGCTCTCCTCAGGTGACGTCGGGCGGGACGCCGATGGGGTTGCGGTCGGGGAAGAGCCCGGCGGTGACGACGGCGCGGCGCACCGGCACGAGCAGCTCGGCGAGGCGGTCGCAGCGGGGGTCGCCGAGCGCCCGCCACGGGCCCAGCGCCAGCCGGTCGGTGTCGGCCTCGATCGCGGTGACCATCGCCAGGCCCTCCGCGGACAGCTCCACGTCGTCGGGCCCACTGCCGTCGAGCCAGCCGCGGCCGGCCAGCTCGTCCGTCGCGGCCGCCCACGCGTCGTCGTCCCAGCCGCGGGCCTTCTGCAACCACTCGCGGTCGACGCGGCCGGCCGCCGCCACCAGCACGTGCGCGCCGATGCCGGAGACCTCGCGGGCGACGAGCGCCACGGTGTGCCCGTCGCCGCGGTGCTCCCGCAGGGTGGTCAGCGCCTGCCACAGCGCCAGGTGCGGCTCGTCGGGTTCGCTCGCGGCCGCGTTCGCCGCGGCCAGCGGACGGCCCGGCAGGTCGACCGCCTCGGCGGCGATCCGCGCCAGCTCCGCGGCCTCCGCCGCCTCGGCGGACGTGACCCACTCCCCCAGGACGCGGCGCACCGTCGCGTCGACGCCGGCCAGCCGCGCCGCCAGCGCCTCCTCCGGGGTCACCGCCGACCACACGGCGGGCACGCGACGGGCCACGAACGACGGCGCGAAGTTGACGAAGGTCGCCGTCACGACCTCCGGCCCCACCGGCCCGAGCGGCGCCGCGCGCATCGCGAAGTACGCCGACCAGAAGCCGGTCAGCCCGGCCGCCTCCGCGGCAGCCCGCGACTCGTCGGAGAAGTACGTGACCGCGTGGTACGGCTCGGCCAGCGCCCACAGCCGCCGCGCGGTGCCGGCAGAGGTCACGCCGACACGCTCTCGGGCACGCCCAGCCACTCGCGCCAGCGCGGGTCGACGGTGCGGGCGCCCAGCAGCCGCCAGGCCGCGCCGCTCGGTGTGCGCGGCGGGTTCGGGAGCTTCCAGCCCAGCTCGGCCAGCGACCGGTCGGCCTTCGTGTGGTTGCACCGCCGGCAGGCGGCCACGACGTTGTCCCAGGTGTGCGTACCGCCGCGGCTGCGGGGCACCACGTGGTCGATGCTCGTCGCGGAGCTCCCGCAGTAGACGCAGGTCTGCCCGTCGCGGGTGAACACCGCGCGGCGCGACAGCGGGACCTGCGCCGGGTAGGGCACCCGGACGAAACGCGTCAGCCGCACGACCACGGGGACGGCGAGGCTGACCCGTTCGGCGTGCACCACCTCGGCGGCGTCGTCGACCGGGACCGCCTTCTCCGCGAGGACCAGCACGATCGCGCGGCGGCTGGACACCACGCAGAGCGGCTCGTAGGTGGCGTTGAGCAGCAGGGTGGCGGCCGTCGTGCCGGACGAGGGCACGGGCAGCCGGGGGTGTGGGACGGGGTCCCGCCGCGGACCTGGGTGGCCCGCCGGCGACGACCCGGACGCGGAACGCGACACGGAGCACCTCCGGAGTCCCCGGACCGCCGTACCGGGGCGGCCCGTGGGCAGACCCATAGTGCCCTGACCAGGCCCGGTGGCGCTCGGGGGAACCGTCCGGCCCGCGGTTACGGTGGGCCGGGTGCGCTACCCCGACGCCGAGAAGCTCGACCTGGTCGAGGACCTGCACGGCCACCGCGTGGCCGACCCCTACCGCTGGCTCGAGGACGCCGGCGACCCGCGCACGCAGGCGTGGACCGCCGCCGAGGACGCCCTCGCCGCCGATGTCCTCGGCGCCCTCCCCCTGCGCGCCGACCTCGCCGCCCGGCTCGAGCGGCTCGTGCACGCCGGCGCGGTCGGCGTCCCGGTGCACCGCGGCGGCCGGGCCTTCTCCACCCGCCGCGACCCCGGCCAGGAGCACGCCGTCCTGCGGGTCCGCGAGCCCGACGGCACCGTCCGCGTGCTCGTGGACCCGATGGCGGTCGACCCGTCCGGGACGACGACGCTCGACGCGTGGTCGCCGTCGTGGGAGGGCGACCGGCTGGCCTACCAGCTGTCCACCGGCGGCGACGAGGAGTCGCGCCTGTACGTCCTCGACGTCGCCACGGCGAAGCAGCTCGACGGGCCGGTCGACCGCTGCCGCTACTCCCCCGTCGCCTGGCTGCCCGGCGGCGAGGAGCTCTTCTACGTCCGCCGCCTGGCGCCGGACCAGGTGCCCGCCGGCGAGGAGCAGTTCCACCGCCGGGTGTGGCGTCACCGGGTCGGCGCCGACCCCGACGACGACGTCCTCGTGCACGGCGAGGGACTCGACCCCACCAACTACTACGGCGTGCGGGTGAGCGCCGACGGCCGCTGGCTGGCCGTGTCCGCCTCCGCCGGGACCGCGCCGCGCGACGACGTCTGGCTGGCCGACCTCGCCGGTGACGGCGCGCTGCGGGAGTTCCAGGTCGGCGTCGACGCCCAGACCTCCGCGTGGGTGGCCCGCGACGGCCGGCTGTGGCTGCTCAGCGACCGCGGCACCCCGCGCTGGCGGCTGGCCGTCGCCGACCCCGCCGACCCCGTCACCTGGCCGGCGGAGGCGTGGACCGACGTCGTCCCCCAGTCCGACGACGGCGTGCTGTCCGACGTCGCGCTGGTCGACGGCGCCGACGGGTCGCTGCAGGTGCTCGCCGTGCACTCCGTCGACGCCACCGACCGCCTCTCGGTGTGGGCCGCGGACGGCTCCGGCCGGTTGGCGGAGGTCACCGGCCTCGGCGTCGGCAGCGTCTCCGGCGTCAGCGCGCCGCCCGAGGGCGGGACGACGGCGTGGGTGGGCTACACCGACCACGCGACCCCGCCGTCGGTGCTGCGCTGGGACGCCGCCGAGCCGACGGCACTGGCCGAGGACGAGCGCGCGCCCGTGGCCGGCGAGGTGCCGGACCTGACCGTCGTCGAGACGCACGCGACCTCGCCCGACGGCACGCCGGTGCACCTGTTCGTGCTGTCGGGCACCGGCACGCCGGACACCCCCCGCCCGACCGTCCTCTACGGCTACGGCGGCTTCAACGTGGCGCTGACGCCGGGCTACTCGGCGCAGGCGCTGGCCTGGGTCGCCGCCGGCGGCGTGTGGGCGGTGGCCAACCTGCGCGGCGGCTCCGAGCACGGCGAGGACTGGCACCGCGCCGGCATGCGCGAGCGCAAGCAGAACGTCTTCGACGACTTCGCCGCCGCCGGGGAGCACCTGGTCGCCGAGGGCTGGACGACACACGCGCAGCTGGCGGTGATGGGCGGGTCCAACGGCGGCCTGCTCGTGGGCGCCACCCTCACCCAGCGGCCCGACCTCGCCGCCGGCGTCGTCTGCAGCGCCCCGCTGCTGGACATGGTCCGGTACGAGCGCTTCGGCCTGGGCCGCACCTGGAACGACGAGTACGGCACCGCTGACGACCCGGTCGAGCTCGGCTGGCTGCTCGGCTACTCGCCGTACCACGCCGTGCGGGAGGGCACCGCCTACCCGGCGACGCTGTTCACGACCTTCGAGTCCGACACCCGCGTCGACCCGCTGCACGGGCGCAAGCTCGCCGCCGCCCTGCAGGCCGCCACGAGCGCCGACGCACCCGTCGTCCTGCGGCGCGAGACGTCGGTCGGCCACGGCGCGCGGGCGGTCAGCCGCACCGTGGGACTGGCCGCCGACCAGCTGGCCTTCCTCGCCGCGGCCACCGGGCTGTCGGACTGGGGCGCGCCGCCCGCCTGATCCGTCGTCCCGACCTGACACCATGGAGAGTGATGCCTGCTCCACTCTCCGTGGTGGTCGCCGCCGCCGACACCGGCCTCGGCGGCGCCGCCCCCGCGTGCCTGTCGGACCCGACCACCCTGTGCGCCAAGGTCTACGAGCTGTCCGGCGTCGGCTGGCTGGCCACCAACGCCGAGGCGCTGATCGAGAAGCCGGCGAGGATCCTGCTGGTCGTCGTCGTGGCCTTCGTCGTCCGGGCGCTCCTGCACCGGGCGATCCGGCGGCTCACCGACCGCACCGCCACCGGCTCGATGCCGACGATCCTGCGGCCCTGGCGCAACCGGGTCCGCGCCGCCGACCCCGACGGCGTGGAGACCATCGCCCAGCGGCGCACCCAGCGGGCCGAGGCGATCGGGTCGGTACTGCGCAGCATCGCGTCGTTCGTCGTCATGGGCATCGCCGTCGTGCTGGTGCTCGGTGAGCTCGGCGTCAACCTGGCGCCGATCATCGCCAGCGCCGGCGTCGTCGGTGTCGCCCTCGGCTTCGGCGCGCAGAACCTGGTCAAGGACTTCATCGCCGGGATCGGGATCATCCTCGAGGACCAGTACGGCGTCGGCGACGTCGTCGACCTGGGCGAGGCCAGCGGCACGGTCGAGGCGGTGGGCCTGCGGATCACCCGGGTGCGCGACGTCAACGGCGTCGTCTGGTACGCCCGCAACGGCGAGATCCTGCGGGTCGGCAACAAGAGCCAGGGCTACGCGCAGGTGGTCATCGACATGCCCGTCGCGCACGACACCGACCTCGAGCGCTGCCGGCGGGTCATGCAGGAGGTGGCCGACGCCCTCTACGCCGAGGAGGACTGGGCGGGGGTCCTGCTCGCCGAGCCGGAGTCCCTCGGCGTCGAGCTGATCACCGCCGAGGGCGTCACGATGCGGGTGCAGGTGCGCACGACCAACGCCGACCAGTGGCGGGTCGGCCGGGAGCTGCGGATGCGGCTGAAGGAGCGCTTCGCCGTCGAGGGCATCCGGACGCCGCCCCCGCTGGTGAGCGCGGCCAACGGGGCCACGGCCAGCGGCGCCCGATGAGCGGGGTCACGCGCCCGGCGACGTTCCGGGACGTCTTCGCCGTCCGCGAGTTCCGCCCGTTCTTCGGCACCTACACGCTGTCGACCATCGGCGACGAGCTCGCCCGGGTGGCCCTGACCGTCCTCGTCTACCAGCGCACCGACTCGCCGCTGCTGGCCGCGTTCACCTTCGCGCTGGGCTTCCTGCCGTGGGCGCTCGGCGGGCCGGTGCTCGCCACGATCGCCGACCGCTTCCCCCGGCACCGGGTGCTCATCACCAGCGACGTCGTCCGCGCCGTCCTGGTCGCCGGGATGGCCGTCCCCGGGACGCCGCTGGCCGTGCTGCTCGTGCTGCTGTTCCTCGTCTCGCTGTGCGCGCCGCCGTTCGAGTCGGCCCGCTCGGCGCTCATGGCCGACGTCCTCGAGGGCGAGCGGTACGCCGTCGCCACCTCGCTGACCAACGTCAGCCTGCAGATGGCGCAGGTCGTGGGGTTCCTCGCCGCGGGCGGGCTGGTCACGGTGCTCAGCCCCACGGCCGTGCTGCTCGCCGACGCGGCCACCTTCGCCGTCTCCGCCGTCTGGCTCACCGCCGGGCTGCAGCGCCGGCCGGCGCCCACCGACGGCGTCACCGAGCCGTCCTCGGTCTGGCGGGAGGCCGGCGAGGGGCTGCGGCTGATCGGCGGCAGCCCGCGGCTGCTGGCGATCATCGCGCTGCTGTGGGTCGGCACCCTGTTCGCCAACGCCGCCGAGGGCATCGCCGTCCCGCTCACCGACGAGCTCGGCGAGCGGGCCGCCCAGGTCGGCGTGCTGCTCGCCGCCCAGCCGCTGGGGATGACCGTCGGCGGGCTGGTGCTCGCCCGGCTGCTGGGGACGGCGCGCAGCGACCGGCTGATGCCGCTGCTGGTGGGCCTGTCGCTGGCGCCGGTGCTGCTGGCCGGGCTGGTCGCCATGAGCGCCGGGCCGGGCCGCGTGGCGTACGCGCTCGTCGTCGGGCTGATGTTCGTGTCCGGGCTCGGCGCCTCGTGGAGCATCCCGCTCAACGTCGCCTTCGTGCAGGCCGTGCCGCCGGCCTTCCGGGGCCGCGCCTTCGGCGTCGCGGTCAGCGGTCTGTACGGCATCCAGGGCGTCGGGGCACTCGCCGCCGGGCTGGCCGCGGAGGGGCTGGCGCCCAGCGCCGTCGTCGCGCTGGCCGGCGGGATCGGCCTGGTGGCGGTCGTGCCGCCGCTGCTCGCCTACGGGCGGACGAGGGCCGCCTCCGGGGGCGACGTGGCGGAGGAGCGCCCGGCTGCGGGACCATCGGTGTCATGAGCGAGGCGAGCCGGTCCCTGCCCTCGGCGCGGACCTTCTACGACGAGGTCGGTGGCGAGCCGACCTTCCGTCGGCTCGTCGCCCGCTTCTACGCCGGTGTCAAGGGCGACCCGGTGCTCGCGCCGCTCTACCCCCAGGACGACTGGGAGGGCGCCGAGACGCGCCTGCGCCGCTTCCTCGAGCAGTACTGGGGCGGCCCGACCACGTACTCGCAGGAACGCGGCCACCCGCGCCTGCGGATGCGGCACGCCCCGTTCGCGATCGGCGAGGCCGAGCGCGACGCGTGGCTGCGGCACATGCGCGACGCCGTCGACAGCCTCGAGCTGCCCGACGAGCAGGACGACACCCTGTGGGCCTACCTGACGATGGCCGCCCGCAGCATGCAGAACCGATAGAGGACCCCCTCGCCCCCCACCGCTCGCGAGCTCGCGGCGGGCCCCTGCGAGGGGGCCGTTCCCTCACGTCACCTAGGAGCCCGGTGAGTTCCCTCACCCCTGCCCGCCCGTTCCGCCGCACCGACGCCGACTGGTGGCGCGACGCGGTCTTCTACCAGGTCTACATCCGCAGCTTCGCCGACGGCAGCGGTGACGGCGTCGGCGACCTCGCCGGCATCCGCGCCCGCCTGCCGCACCTGATCGACCTCGGCGTCGACGCGCTGTGGATCACGCCCTTCTACCCCTCGCCGATGGCCGACCACGGCTACGACGTCGCCGACCCGCGCGACGTCGAGCCGGTCTTCGGCGACCTCGACGGGTTCGACGCACTGCTGGCCGAGGCGCACGCCGCCGGCATCCGGGTGACCGTCGACCTGGTGCCCAACCACACCTCCGACCGGCACGAGTGGTTCCAGGCCGCCCTGGCCGCCGGCCCCGGCTCGCCCGAGCGGGCGCGTTACCTCTTCCGCGACGGCCGCGGCCCGGACGGCGCCGAGCCGCCGAACAACTGGCCCTCGGTCTTCGGCGGCCCCGCCTGGACGCGGGTGCCCGACGGACAGTGGTACCTGCACCTGTTCGCCCCCGAGCAGCCCGACCTCGACTTCACCAACCCCGAGGTCCTCGACGACCTCGAGACGACGATGCGCTTCTGGCTCGACCGCGGCGTCGACGGCTTCCGCATCGACGTCGCGCACGGCATGGCCAAGCCCGCGGGTCTGCCGGACATGCAGCCGATGGAGGACACCGGCCTGCTCGACGACCACGGCCCCGGCGACCTGCGCTTCGACCAGGACGGCGTGCACGACGTCCACCGGCGGGTGCGCGCCGTGCTCGACGCCCACCCGGGCTCGATGGCCGTCGGCGAGGTGTGGGTCTCGGACGACGACCGGCTGGCCGACTACCTGCGCCCCGACGAGCTGCAGCTGGCCTTCAACTTCAAGCTGCTGACCGCCGAGTGGACCGTCGAGGACCTGCGCGACGCCGTCGTCCACTCGCTGGCCACCGTCGCCGACGTACCCGCCCCGGCCTGCTGGGTGCTGTCCAACCACGACCGGCCCCGGCACGTCACCCGCTACGGCGGCGGCGAGCTCGGCACCCGGCGGGCGCGCGCGGCGGCGCTGCTGCAGCTCGCCCTCCCCGGCGCGGCCTACGTCTACAACGGCGACGAGCTCGGCATGCCCGACGTCGACCTGCCCGACGACGCCCTGCAGGACCCGATCTGGGAGCGCTCCGGGCACACCGAGCGCGGCCGCGACGCCTGCCGGATCCCGGTGCCGTGGTCGGGCAGCGCGCCGTCCTACGGCTTCTCCGCGCGGCGGGAGACCTGGCTGCCCATGCCCGAGGGCTGGGGGCCGCTGACCGCCGAGGCGCAGGCCGCCGACCCGTCGTCGACGCTGTCGCTGTACCGGGCCGCGCTGGCCCTGCGGGCCTCCTCGCCGGCGTTCTCCGGCGAGTCGCTGGAGTGGCTGCCCGCCCCCGGCGGGTGCCTCGCCTTCCGCCGTCCCGGCGGCCTGGTGTGCCTGCTGAACCTCTCCCCCGAGGCCGTTCCGCTGCCCGAGGGACGGGTCCTGCTGGCCAGCGACGACGTCACCGGCGGGACCCTCCCGTCCGACGCGGCGGTGTGGCTGCACGCCTGAGCGGGACGGGCCCGGCGCCCCCGCTCTCGGGAGGCGCCGGGCCCCGACGCGGGTAGCATCCGTCTCGTAACGAGGCGTCACGGGGGACGCTCCACACGGTCGACCGACCCGCCGTCGGGGACCCACTCTCGGGGAGGCTCGCCCGCCCATGGCGCTGCTGCAGGTCGAGGGGCTGACGAAGTCGTTCGGTGCCCGCCGCGTCCTGCGCGACGTCTCCTTCACCCTCGACGAGGGCGAGATCGTCGGGCTGGTCGGCACCAACGGCGCCGGCAAGTCCACGCTCGGGGACATCGTGGCCGGCATCACCGCGGCCGACTCCGGCCTCATGACGCTGCAGGGCCACCCGTACGCGCCGCTGTCGACGGAGGACGCCCGCCACCTCGGCGTCGGCGTCGTCGAGCAGCTGGTGCACATCGACCCGCACCTGACCGTCGCGCAGGCGGTCTTCCGCGGCACCGCGCAGGCCGGGCGGCCGCAGGAGGAGCTGCGCCGGCAGGCCCAGGTGCTGCTCGCCGAGGTGGCGCTCGACGTCGACCCGGACACCCTGGTCGGGGACCTGCCGCACTTCGTGCACGGCCTGGTCGAGACCGCCCGCGTGCTCGCCGAGGACACCCGCCTGGTCGTGCTCGACGAGGTGTCCGCCCCGCTGCTGCCCTCGGAGGTCACCAGCCTGCACTCCGTCGCCGGGCGGCTGAGCCGCCAGGGCCGCGGGGTGCTCTACATCAGCCACCGGCTGCCCGAGATGCTCGAGGTGGTCGACCGCGTGCTGGTGCTGCGCGACGGCCGGATCGCCCTCGACTGCCCGAGCGCGCAGATGGACCCGGTCCGGCTGGCCGCGGAGACCGTGGGCGAGCCGGTGACGCCGCCGCCGCCGCGGATCGCCTCGGCCCCGGTCCCGGCACAGTCGCCGGCACCGGACGACGACGTCCCGGCGCGCACGACGCCGCGGCCGGCCCCCTCCGACGAGGTCGCGCTGCGGGTCCGCAACCTGCGGGTGCCCGGCGCTGTCGAGGGCGTCGACCTGCTGCTGCGCCGCGGCGAGGTGATCGGGCTGACCGGGCACCGCTCCTCCGGCGTCCGCGAGATCGCCGACGCCCTGTCCGGCGAGCTGCCGGCCGTCACCGACGAGCTCCTGCTGCACGGCGAGCAGCGCTCGCTCGGGTGCACCGACGACGGCTCGCTGGCGCTGCCGGCGTACCGGCCCGACGAGGACGCCTACGGGGTCGACCCCGGCGAGACCATCGCCCGCACGCTGACGCAGGAGGCCTGGGGCACGCTCACCGACCTGCGCCGGGAGATCGCCACGCTGCGCGGGGTCATCCGGACCGTGCACCAGATGGACGTCAAGACGATGAGCATCCGCACCGTCTTCGGCGCGCTGTCCGGCGGCGACCAGCACAAGCTCGCGCTCGCGCGGTGGATGTCGGCCTCACCGCGCGACGTCGTCGTCCTGCACGAGCCCACCCGCGGCCTGGACGTCCGGGCCCGCCGGCAGGTCCGGCGGCTGCTCGACGAGGCGACCATGCACGGGACGTCGGTCGTCGTGGTCTCGGTGGACCCCGACGAGCTGGCCGAGTGCTGCGACCGCGTCGGGATCGTGGCCGACGGCCGCGTGGCGCGCTGGATCGACACCGGCGAGCTCGCCGTCGACGCGGTGCGCGAGCGCATCGTCGAGGCTGCCACCGCCGCTGCCTGAACCGCTGCCCGAGTCACGGCCCGGCACCGCGGTGCCGGGCCGGCGCCCTCCCCGACCCCCGTCCGGATCGGGCGCCGGCCCGTCGGTTCCCGCGGGCCTCAGACGGCGACGGTGGCCGCGACCGCCCGCAGCTTGTGCCGGGCGAGCGCCAGGTTGGCGGTCACCCGGTTGAGCACGAGGTAGATGAACAGGCCGGAGTTGCCCTGGCCCTTGAGCACGTTGATCAGGTGGTACTGGCTGCCCAGCGTGATGAGGATGTCCTCGACCTCGTCCTTGAGCTCGAGGTCGCCGATGGTGCGCAGCTTGGCGCGGACCACGTTGGAGTTGCCGGCGGCCGCCACGTTGAGGTCGAAGCCGGGGGTGCCCCCGGACGCGAGGGCCATGCCGCTGTCGATGTCCACGATCGCGGCGCCGTTGGCGCCCTCGATCGCGAGCAGGTCGGCGATCACGTTGTCGAGCGTTGCCACGGATGGGGCTCCTGTCGTCTCGAGAGGGGGACGCAGCGGGGTGCTGCGCACCGGGTCGGGAGACCCGGCTCGGCCGGACGGACCGGACGTCTGCTGGGGCACGGCGCCTCCGGGCGGGAGGGCCGCCGGAGCGTCCTGCGTGCTCCCGGCCGGAGCCGGGTGCGGAGCCTGCGGCGGGACCGCGTCGTCGTCGACGGCGGGCTGCGGGGCCGGGGCGGGCCGGTGCACCGGCTCCCGTGGCCGCTCCTGGAGGAGCTCCCGCGGCTCGTGGCGCCCCCGCTGCCACAGAGACGCCCACCACCCGGTTGCCATGCGCCAGTCCCGCCCTGTTCCCGCGTCCGCCGAAGGCCTCAGCGACCCCAGACAACACGTCCCCGGCGGGCCGGGCAAACCGGCGGGCGTCTCTGCAGGTGAGCGCGCCGACACCGACGGCAACCATCGGGAGAGGCCGCCGGACCCGTGTCCCGCGCCGCTCCGGTACCTTCCGCGAGGACCGCGCGGGCCCGCCCGCTGCCTCTCGCAAGGAGCCACCGTGAAGACCCGGGACCTCGCCTACGTCGCCCTGTTCGCCGCCGTCATCGCGGTGCTGGGGACCCTGCCGGCGATCACCGTCGGCCCGGTGCCGATCACCGCCCAAACCCTCGGCGTGATGCTGGCCGGCAGCGTCCTGGGCGCCCGCCGCGGCTCCCTCGCCGTGCTGCTGTTCCTCGTCCTGGTGGCCGTCGGGCTGCCGCTGCTGGCCAGCGGGGCCGGTGGGCTGGCACCCTTCGCCGGGCCGACCGCGGGGTACCTCTACAGCTGGCCGGTGGCCGCGTTCGTCATCGGCTGGCTCACCGAGCGCTCGTGGGACCGCTACGACGTGCTGCGCGGCACGCTGTTCAACGTGGTCGGCGGGATCGTCGTCATCTACGCGATCGGCGTCCCGGTGCTCAAGGCGGTCGCGGGCCTGGAGTGGGGCGCCGCGTTCTGGAGCGGCGCGGCCGTGTTCGTGCCCGGTGACCTGTTCAAGGCCGTCGTCGCGGCGGCGATCGCCGACGTCGTCCGGCGCAGCTACCCCGTCATCGAGCGTCCCCGCCGGACCGCCGAGAGCCGGTGAGGTTCCGCCGTCCCGGCCCGGCGCCCGCCGCGGACGACGTCGCGGACCCGGGGCGCGGCATCGAGCTGCGCGGGGTCTCCCACCGCTACGGCGACCGGCCGGTGCTCGACGGCCTCGACCTGACCCTCACCGAGGCGCGGATCGGCGTCGTCGGCGCCAACGGGTCGGGCAAGAGCACGCTCGCCCGGCTGCTCAACGGCCTGGTCGTGCCGTCGGAGGGGCGGGTGCTCGTCGACGGGCTCGACACCCGGACCCAGGTGCGCGCGGTGCGGCGCCGGGTCGGCTTCGTGTTCCAGGACCCCGACGCGCAGATCGTGCTGCCCACGGTGGCCGAGGACGTCGCCTACGGGCTGGAGAACCAGGGCGTGCCGGCCGACGAGCGCGCGGCCCGCGTCGCCGAGGTGCTCGAGCGCTACGGCCTCGCCGGGCACGCCGACCACCCCGCGCACCTGCTCTCCGGCGGGCAGAAGCAGCTGCTGGCCATCGCCGGCGTGCTCGTCATGCGCCCCGCCCGGATCGTGTTCGACGAGCCGACGACGCTGCTGGACCTGGTCAACGCCCGCCGGGTCGCCGAGCTGATCGCCGGGCTCGAGCAGCAGGTCGTCGTCGTGACCCACCAGCTGGACCTGCTCGACGGCTTCGACCGGGTGCTGGTCGTCGACCGCGGCCGGGTCGTCGAGGACGCCGCCCCCGGCCCGGCCGTGGCCGCCTACCGCGCGCTGATGGCCGACCGGTGACCCTCGCGCTGTACGTCCCACGGGCCAGCGTCGTGCACCGGCTGCCGGCCGGCGCCAAGCTGCTCGCCCTCGCCGTCCTGGCCGTCGCGCTGTTCGTGCTGCCCACGCTCACCGCGGCCGCCGCGGCGCTGCTCGCGACGGTCGCCGTGGGGCTGCTCGTCGCCCGGCTGCCGGTGGCGGTGCTGGCCCGGCAGGCGCGCGCCGTCGTCTGGTGGCTGGGCGCGCTGCTCGTCGTCCACGCGCTGACCACCGACCTGCGGACCGGCGCGCACGTGGCGCTGCGGCTGCTCACCCTGGTGGTGGCCGCGGCCGTGGTGACGGCGACGACGCGGGTGAGCGCGATGGTGGCGGTGGTCGAGTGGCTGTGCGCCCCGCTGCGGCTGGTCGGCGTCCGGCCGGCACGCGTGGGCCTGACCATCGCCATGGCGCTGCGGTTCATCCCGGTGCTCGTCGAGCGCGCCGACCGGATCCGCGCGGCGCAGGCCGCCCGCGGCGGGTCCCCCCGCGGGGTGCGCGCGCTGCGGACGACCGTCGCCCCGCTGCTGGTGCAGGTGCTGCAGATGGCCCACGACGTCAGCGAGGCCCTCGACGCCCGCGGTGCCGACGACGTCCCGCCCCCGCGCCGCCGGCGCTCCCCCACCTCGGAGGTCCCGCGATGACCGTCACCGAGATCTGGCTGACCCCGACTGCCGCCGCGCCCATGCGGCGGGTGCCCGCGGCCCGGCTGGTCGCCGGGCTCGGCCTGGAGGGCGACCGCTACGCCCTCGGCGGCGGCACCTGGGCGCGGTACCCCGACCTGGAGAAGCAGCTCACGCTGATCGACCGCGACGACGTCGCGGCGGTCGCGGCCGAGGCCGGCGTGCCGCTCACCCCCGGCGACACCCGCCGCAACCTCGTGACCACCGGCGTCGACCTGCCCGCGCTGGTGGGCCGGTGGTTCGCCGTCGGCGACGCGCTGCTGTTCGGCATGAAGCGCTGCCCGCCCTGCGCCCACCTCGAGCGGCTCACCGGTGCCCGGCTGGTCAAGGCGATGGTGCACCGCGGCGGCATCAACGCGGCGGTCTTCGCCGGCGCGGCGATCACCGAGGGCGCGGTCGTGCGGGCGGTGTCCGAGGAGGAGGCCGCCCGACGCGGGGCCCCGACCGGCGCCGACCGGCCGGTGCCCCGCCTCGTCGCCGGGTGAGGCGGGCTCAGCCCACGAGGCGGTAGAAGCGCAGGAAGTCGTCCGGGACGTCGAGGACCTCGACGTCGGTGAATCCCGCCTCCCGCGCGTAGCGGCGCAGCGTGTCCGGGCGCATGACCGTCCCGGTGGCCGCCGACGGTTGGTGCGACATCCCGTCGGCCAGGCAGCAGGTCACGCTGTAGCCGTACATCAGCCGCTCGACGTCGTCGCCCGGCGCGGTGAACCGCTCGGCCACCCGCTCGTCGACGACCAGCACGGTCCCGCCGGGGCGGACCAGTCGCCGCATCGCGGCCAGCACCGACACCGGGTCGGACAGGTCGTGGATGCACTCGAACGCCGTCACCAGGTCGTAGCCGGCCGCGTCGTCCACCGTGCCGGCGTCGGCGTGGTGGTGGTGCACCCGGTCGGCGACGCCGGCCTCGGCGGCGTTGCGGCGGGCCGCCGCCACCGAGGGCCCGTCGACGTCGTACCCGTCGACGGTCGCCGCCGGGTAGGCCTGTGCGATGCCGACGGACGACCAGCCGTGGCCGCAGCCCACGTCGGCGACCCGGCCGCCGCGGCGCAGGGCCGCGTCGACGTCGGGGATCGACGGCAGGTACGTGTTCCCCAGGCGGCCGAGGAACAGCGGGCGGTTGGCCGCGGCCTGGGCCTCGCGCACGTCGGTCCCCTGCTGCGCCCACGAGACGCCGTCGCCGGTGCGGTGCGCCTCGGCCAGCGCGTCGACCTGCCGGCCGACCGCCACCACGAACCGGACGAGGGGCACCAGGTGGTCGCTGCTGAGGACGTCGAGCAGGGGCGCCTCGTGCCCGAGGGGCAGCGTGAAGCGCCGGGCCAGGGCGTCCCCGGGGCGGGCGGGGTCGTCCTCGGCGGTGAGGATGCCGGTGACCGCCTGCTGCTCGAGCCACTCGCGGACGTAGCGCTCGACGGTCCCGGTGCGCCCGGCCACCTCGGCCGACGTCGACGTGCCGTTCTCGGCGAGGTCGCGGTAGTAGCCGAGGCGGTCGCCGAGGTGCACGGCCTGCGCGTCGAGGACGGCGAGCACGGTGTCGAGCAGGCGCCCGGCGAGGGCCTCGGTGGCGGCGGCGGTGGCGTCGTCCGCGCGGGTGTCGGTGGTCATCGTCGACCAGCTCCTCTCGGGGGCCCGACCGGTCGGCCGACCGCGCCGGCGCGCCCGATCCTGGCCCCGGCCGGCGCGAGGTGGAACCCGGCAGCGCCCCGGTCCGTGATCTGTACGTGGACACCCTGCGGACGCTGCTCAACCTGGTCTGGCTCGTGCTGCAGGGCTGGCTGCTCGCGCTGGCCTATGCGCTCGCCGGCGTGCTGGCCTGCCTGCTGGTGGTGACCATCCCGTTCGGCATCGCCGCGTTCCGGCTGGCCGGGTTCGTCGTCTGGCCGTTCGGGCGCACGACGGTGCGGGCACCCGGCGCGGGCGTGGCCTCGGCGGTGGGCAACCTGGTCTGGTTCCTGGTGGCCGGGTGGTGGCTGGCGCTGGTGCACGTGCTCGCCGGGATCGCGTTCTGCGTGACGATCATCGGCATCCCGTTCGGGATCGCGTCGTTCAAGCTCGCCGCGGTCGGCCTGTTCCCGCTGGGCAAGCGGGTGGTGCAGACCGCTCCCCCGCGCGACTGGATGCACGCCGGCAGCGGCGTGGTGCAGGGGGCACCGGCCCGCTGGTGAGGCTCAGCCGGCCGGCTCGTCGCCCCAGCGGGCGAGGAACTCCTTCTCGTCGGGGGTGAGCCGGCGCGGGCGGTCGATCGAGAAGTCGAAGGGCGCCAGCAGCGTGCTGCCGGTGACCGCCAGGTTCTCGTGGTCGAACACCTCGTAGTGGCAGGTGAACGCCGCCGCCCGGATGCCGGAGACCCAGATCTGCACGTCCAGCGGGCGCGACGAGTAGACGACGGGCCGCTTGTAGGCGATCTCGTGGGCGGCCACGACCGTGCCGCGGCGGAGGCCCGTGCGCTCCTCCAGCGAGGCGCGCTCGAAGAACAACGCGACGCGCGCCATCTCGAAGTACTGCAGGTACACCACGTTGTTGACGTGGCCATAGGCGTCCATGTCCGACCAGCGCATGGGGACTGCCACCGTGAACCGCACGGTCCGACACCCTGCCGCACGCAGACCGCCGCCGTCGACGCCGCCCCGCCGCGACGCCGGATGTGCACGCAGCGCGTTCCCGAGCGCCGTCCGGCCGCGCTGCGTGCACGTGCCGTGCGGGTGCCGGAGACGCCGACGGCCGGCCGGAGCGGTGCTCCAGCCGGCCGTCGGGGACGTGCTCAGTCGCGGGCGAGCTTGCGGTAGGTCGCGCGGTGCGGGCGGGCGGCCTCCGGGCCGAGGCGCTCGACCTTGTTCTTCTCGTAGTCGGCGAAGTTGCCCTCGAACCAGAACCACTTCGACTCGCCCTCGTAGGCGAGGATGTGGGTGGCCACGCGGTCGAGGAACCACCGGTCGTGGCTGACCACCACGGCGCAGCCGGGGAAGTCCAGCAGTGCCCCCTCGAGGCTGGTGAGCGTCTCGACGTCGAGGTCGTTGGTCGGCTCGTCGAGCAGCAGCAGGTTGCCGCCCTGCTTGAGGGTGAGCGCCAGGTTCAGCCGGTTGCGCTCACCGCCGGAGAGCACGCCGGCCGGCTTCTGCTGGTCGGGGCCCTTGAAGCCGAACGCCGCGACGTAGGCCCGCGAGGGCATCTCCACGTTGCCGACCTTGATGTGGTCGAGGCCGTCGGAGACGACGTCCCAGAGCGTCTTCTTGGGGTCGATGCCGCTGCGGGTCTGCTCGACGTAGCTGACCTTGACCGTCTCGCCGACCTTGATCTCGCCGTCGTCGGGCTTCTCCTCGCCGACGAGCATCTTGAACAGCGTGGTCTTGCCCGCGCCGTTGGGGCCGACGACGCCGACGATGCCGTTGCGCGGCAGCGTGAAGGACAGGTCGTCGATGAGCACCCGGTCGCCGAAGCCCTTGGTGAGGTCCCGGGTCTCCACGACGACGTTGCCCAGCCGCGGGCCCGGCGGGATCTGGATCTCCTCGAAGTCCAGCTTCCGGGTCTTCTCGGCCTCGGCGGCCATCTCCTCGTAGCGGGCCAGGCGGGCCTTGCTCTTGGCCTGGCGCGCCTTGGCGCCGGAGCGGACCCACTCCAGCTCCTCGGCCAGCCGCTTCTGCCGCTTGGCGTCCTTGGCACCCTCGACCTTCAGCCGGGCGGCCTTGGTCTCCAGGTAGGTGGAGTAGTTGCCCTCGTAGGGGTAGGCCCGGCCGCGGTCGAGCTCGAGGATCCACTGGGCGACGTTGTCGAGGAAGTACCGGTCGTGGGTGACGGCGACGACGGTGCCGGCGTACTTCTCGAGGTGCTGCTCCAGCCACGCGACGCTCTCGGCGTCGAGGTGGTTGGTGGGCTCGTCGAGCAGCAGCAGGTCGGGCGCCTCGAGCAGCAGCTTGCACAGCGCGACGCGGCGGCGCTCACCACCGGAGAGGACGGTGACGTCGGCGTCGCCGGGCGGGCAGCGCAGCGCGTCCATGGCCTGCTCGATGCGGGCGTCGAGCTCCCAGCCGTCGTGGTTCTCGATGACCTCCATGAGCTCGCCCTGCTCGGCCAGCAGCGCGTCGAAGTCGGCGTCGGGCTCGCCCATCGCCGCACTGACCTCGTCGAAGCGGGTCAGCGCGTCGCGCAGCGGCTTGACCGCCTCCTCGACGTTGCCGCGCACGTCGAGCTCCTCGTTGAGCGGCGGCTCCTGGAGCAGGATGCCGACCGTGGCGTCCGGCGCCAGCATCACGTCGCCGTTGGAGGGCTGCTGCATGCCGGCCATGATCTGGAGGACCGTCGACTTGCCGGCGCCGTTCGGCCCGACCACGCCGATCTTGGCGCCGGGCAGGAAGGACAGCGTGACGTCGTCCAGGATGACCTTGTCGCCGTGCGCCTTGCGGGCACGGACCATGGTGTAGATGTACTGAGCCACTGGGCTTTCGAGCCTTCCGTCGATGCGCGGAGAGGGCGGGCCGGCGCGTGCGCCGGCCCGGCCCCCGTGCGTTTCTCGGTCCCGATCCTCCCAGTCGGCGGGCGGCTACCGCAGAGCCGGTTCCGGCAGGGCGTGCAGCGCCTCGTCCAGCGCGCCGTCGAGTGTGGTGTCGAGGGCGCTGTCGGCCGGGGACGAGTCGGGGTCCAGCTCGTACAACGGCGTGCCGCCCCCGGTGTAGTCCCGCTGCGCGGGATCGGCCGGCGGCTCGTCCGCGGGCGGGGCGGCGGTCGCGGCTCGCTGCGTCTTGCGGAACTCCACGGTGCCCTTGCCCAGGTCGAGGCCCACGGCCTGGGCGCGGACCTTCGGCCGGCTGCGGCGGCCCTGGTCGGACTCCCACTCGTCGGTGCGCAGCACGCCGCGCACGATGACCGGGTCGCCCTTGCTGACGCTGTGCGAGACGTTGCCGCTGAGCTCGCCCCAGCACTCGACGTCGACGAAGAACCTCGCGCCGTCGACGAAGCCCTGCACGCTGCTGTCGTAGCGCCGCTCGGTGGAGGCCACGCGGAAGTTGGTGACGCTGCCGTGCTGCGTGCGGGTGCGGGTGGGCGCGGTGACGACGTTGCCGGTCACGGTGATCTCGGTGGTGCTCACGGTGCTCCTCGGGTCTGCAGGAGCCGGCACGGTGCCGGTCCGCCGTCGACCCTCGCGCTGCCGTCAGGTCCGCGGCGCCGCTCCCGGCGACCTGTGGAGCACGCGGCCCCTGTGGACGACGGGCACCCGGGGTGTCACCGGGTCACTCTCCCCGCGCGCGGAGGTGTCATCATCGCGCCCGAGCGCCCGTAGCTCAGCGGATAGAGCAGGTGCCTTCTAAGCACTTGGTCGCAGGTTCGAGTCCTGCCGGGCGCGCGGGGAGAGTCCGGTCGTCAGGTCCCGGGCCGCCGGTCGCCCGCGGCCGACCCGGCCCTCGACTCCGTCCGGGTGCCGGGCCCCGACCTGCCGCGGATCTCGTCCTTGGTGCGCGTCTCGCGCAGGACGAGCGCCGAGAGGAACGTGATCGCGCCCATCAGGGCGATGTAGGCCGACACCGAGGCCGACGTGCCCGTGGCCACCAGGAGCGCGGTCATGAGGAAGGGCGTGGCTCCGCTCACCAGGATGGCGGCCAGCTGATAGGCCAGCGAGGCCCCCGAGTAGCGGATCCGCGGCTCGAACAGCTCCGCCAGGTAGGCGGCCAGGGGACCGTAGGTGAGCGAGGACCCGATCAGGCCGCCGACCAGCGCCAGGAAGATCAGCGGCAGCGACCCGGTGTCGATCAGCCAGAAGAACGGGAACGCCCACAGGGCGATGATCGCCGCGCCCAGCAGGATGGGAGGCCGGCGGCCGATCCGGTCCGACGCCACCCCACTGAAGTAGATGACGAACACCGAGATCGCCGAGGCTGCCAGCGTGACGGTGAGCAGCTGGTCGCGGTCGACGCCGAGCTCGCGGGTGGCGTAGTCCAGAACTCCGGCGATGCTGATGTAGAAGATCGCGTTGGTGCCGAAGAGCAGTCCCGCGCCGAGCAGCACCGGCCGGCGGTGCTTGCGCACGACCTCCATGATCGGCGCCTGCGCCACGTGGGCCTCGGGGGCCTGGTCGTGGCTCTCCTGCAGCTGACGGAAGACGGGGGTGTCCTCGACCCGCAGCTGGATGAACATGACCACGGGGAGCAGCACGGCGCTGGCCAGGAACGGGATGCGCCATCCCCAGGAGAGGAAGGCCTCGGGGCTCACGGTGGCGCTCACCGTCAGGAAGACGACGTTGCCCAGGATGACGCCGATGGGGACGCCCATCTGCCCGAAGGTGCCCGCGCGCCCCTTGCGGTCCCGCCCGGCGTTCTCGGTGAGCAGGAGGATGACCCCGCCCCACTGTCCGCCGACCGCGATGCCCTGCAGGAAGCGCAGCACGACGAGCGCGATGGGTGCGAGCGCGCCGATCGAGTCGGCCGTGGGGAGCAGGCCGATGAGGAAGGTCGCCGATCCCATCAGGACCAGGCAGGTGACGAGGGCCGGCTTGCGGCCGACCTTGTCCCCGAAGTGGCCGAAGACCAAGCCGCCGATGGGACGGGCGATGAAGCCGGCCCAGAAGGTGCTGAAGGCCAGCAGCGTGCCGACGAGCGGAGAGGCGCCTGGGAAGAAGAGCTCACCGAACACCAGCGCCGCCGCGGTGGCGTAGATGAAGAAGTCGTACCACTCGATGGAGCTCCCGATGAGCCCCGCGGCCATGAGCTTGCGCAGCGACCGACGGTCGAGGGCGGGTGTCTCGGTTCCTGGAGTTGTCATGGCAGTTCCTGTCACCATCACGGGCGCCATCGACCGTGCGGGGAGGCTGTCGGGAGAACATGCCACGGGCGATGGCTGGCGGAGGGCGGCTCGTGTCTCGGCCGCGTCCGGCTGTGTCGGCAGCACCGACGTCCGTGGAGGGATTCTGGCACCGGAACGGCCGTTGCGCCGCTCGGCCGGGGACCTACTGCGGTCGCGCCCGGGCGGCCGGACCCACCACCGGCAGCCGCACCCGGAGGACGGTCTCGCCCGGCCGGGGGTCGATGCTGATGTCGCCGCCGTGTCGCTCGACGATCCGTCGCGAGATGTCCAGCCCCAGGCCGGTCCCCTCCCCGACCCCCTTCGTCGTGAAGAACGGGTCGAAGGCGTGTGCCCGGGTCTCCTCGGACATGCCGGCGCCGGTGTCCCCCACCTCGACGACCACCGCGCTGCGCTCCCAGCTGGTCCGCACGCGCAGGGTGCCCGAGCCCCCCAGGGCGTCGAGGGCGTTGTCCACCAGGTGGGTCCAGAGCTGGTTGAGCTCTCCCGCGCGGGCGTCGATGCGGGGCACGTCGCCGCCGTACTCCCGCACGACGGTCACCTCCCGGGGGATCCGGGCGGCCAGCATCACCAGCGTGCTCTCCAGGCCCTCGGCGACGTCGGTCCGCTGCGTCGCCGCCCGGTCCAGCTGCGAGTAGGAGCGGACGGCCGCGACCAGATCGGAGATGCGCCGGGTGGACTCCTTGACCTCGGCGAGCAGGCCGGAGGCCTCCAGCGTGCTGGCCACCCACTCCAGGCCCGCGGACAGCGCCGGGTCCCCCAGGACCTGCGCGGCCCGCTCGCACCAGTCGACGTCGGCGCCCGCGCCCGCGAGCGCCGGGCCCAGGACCCAGTCCCGGGCCACGCCCCGGCCCGACAGCCAGTCGGAGAGGGCGTCCTCGCGGTCGGACAGGGCCATCGGGTCCTCACCGGGCGGCGGGGACCCGAGCTCCTGGCGCAGCGCGTCGATGCCGGTGAACTGCCCGGCGGTGACGGGGACGGCGGCCAGCCGGCGCAGCGAGGTGAGCATGCCGTCGCAGGCCTCGCCGAGGGCGTCGACGGCGCGGGTCGCGGCGGCGGCGGGGTTGTTCAGCTCGTGCGCCAGCCCGGCGGCCAGCGTGCCCAGGGCGGCCAGGGCCTCGCGCTGGCGCGCCATCGTCTCGTAGTTGCGCGCCGACCGGGACACGCCCTCGGTGAGCTGCAGGCCGAGGGGGAAGTGCGCCGTCCAGATCCGGCGCAGCTCCGCGGCCGGGACCCGGAGCACCCGGCCGGCGGTCGCGGCCCGCCCGGTGGCGAGGTAGGCGCCGTGCTCGTCCCAGGCCCGGAACCCGCCGGCCCACCGGCCCGGCACGTCCATGCTCCCGAGCTGCGTCTCGTCCCGCCCGAGGTGGCGGAGGAGGTCGATGCCGCCGTCGAGCAGCACCCACCAGTACTCGGCCGGGTGGTTCTCCTGGAACAGGACGTCCCCGGGCGCGAAGGCCACCTCGGTGCCGGCCGCCAGCAGGTCCCGCAGCTCGTCGTCGCCGGTGCCCTCGAAGAGAGCGACCCGGCGCAGGTCGTCGGGCCCCATCGCGACCTCCTGACCACCCCGTCGGGCTGGGGTCGGTGGCGCGGATACAAGCACGCCCGCGCAGCCGCGTGGCCGGTCCGCGAGCGCCCGGGGAGCGACACCTGCCCGGGGCCGACGGTGCGTCAGGTGGCGTGCGCGCCGGGTCACCTGCAGGGGGCCGACCGGCGCTGGCACCGTCCTGCAAGTGGGATCGAAGGGTGCCGCAAGCGGGGCGCGGCACGGTTCTCCCCGAGCACCCGGGGACGGCCCGGGACCGCACCGAGGAGCCTCCCGTGACCCAGGTCCACGACCCCCGCAGCACCGGCCAGCAGCACGGCCCGTACGCCCCGCCGCCCTTCCCGGCGCCCGCCGGCTACGGCGGCCCCGGCTTCCCGCCCGGCCCCGGCACCCCGGCCGGCCACGGCCGGCCGCCGAAGAAGCGGACCGGCGCGATCGTGGGCAGCATCGTCGCGGTGCTCGTGCTCGCCGGGCTCGGCGTCGGCGCGTTCCTCCTGCTGGGCTCGAAGGTCCTCGACACCGCCGAGGCCGAGCGGCAGATCGCCGCCATCGCCCAGGAGCAGGCCGGCGTCACCGTCACCGACGTCACCTGCCCCGAGGACGTCGAGCTCGCGGCCGGCACGGTCACCACCTGCACCGCCTCGCTCGAGGGCCAGGAGGTCACCTTCACCGTCGAGCAGACCGACGACGAGGGCAACGTGACCATCGACAGCGACCAGACCTACGTCCACGTGGCCGACGTCGAGGCGCTGCTGGCCGAGCAGGTCTCCGCCAGCGCCGGCGTCGAGGCCGTCGCCAGCTGCGACGGTGGCGACCACACCGTGCTCGTCGCCGCGGACGGCCTGACGCTGGACTGCCAGGTCGCCGCGGCCGACGACCCGAGCGACAGCGCCGCCGTCACCGCCACGCTGGACGCCGAGGGCAACGTCAGCTTCGAGTGACCCCGCCGCCGAGCGCCGGGCCCCGCCGGGGTCCGGCGCTCAGCGCTGTCCGGCGGGCACCCAGCCGATCGCCGGGGCGACGTACCGCGCCACGTTCTCCAGCAGCCGGGCGTTGTACTCGACGCCGAGCATGTTGGGGACGGTGAGCAGCAGGGTGTCGGCCTCGCGGACGGCGGCGTCCTTGGCCAGCTCCTCGGCGAGCTGGTCGGGCTCGCCGGCGTAGCTGCGGCCGAAGCGGGAGCGCACGCCCTCCAGCAGCCCGACCTGGTCGGTGGAGCGGCGCTCGTCGCCGAAGTAGGTGCGGTCGAGGTCGGAGACGATCGGGACGACGCTGCGGCTCACCGAGACCCGCGGCTCGTGCTCCCACCCGGCCTCGGCCCAGGCGGCGCGGTAGCGGGCGATCTGCTCGGCCTGCAGCTCGTCGAAGGGCACGCCGGTGTCCTCCGACAGCAGCGTGGAGCTCATGAGGTTCATGCCCTGACGGGCGGCCCACTCCCCCGTGGCGCGGGTGCCGGCGCCCCACCAGATGCGGTCGGCCAGGCCCGGCGACTGCGGCTGGACAGCGAGCCGGCCGCGGGCGCCGCCGGTCATCCCGGGGTCGGCGTCGACGACGGTGGCGCCCCGGACGGCGGCGAGGAACAGGGCGGTCTTCTCCCGCGCCAGGTCGGCGTCGGTCGCCCCCTCCGGCGGGACGTAGCCGAAGGCCTCCGACCCGCGCAGCGCCGTCTCCGGTGACCCCCGGCTGATGCCGAGCTGCAGCCGGCCGTCGGAGAGCAGGTCGGTGGCCGCCGCCTCCTCGGCCATGTACAGCGGGTTCTCGTAGCGCATGTCGACGACGCCGGTGCCGACCTCGACGCGCGAGGTGCGGGCGGCCATCGCGGCCAGCAGCGGGAACGGCGAGGCGAGCTGGCGGGCGAAGTGGTGCACCCGCACGAAGGCGCCGTCGAGACCGAGCTCCTCGGCGGCGACGGCGAGCTCCACGGACTGCACCAGCGCGTCGCGCGCGGTGCGCACCTGCGACCCCGGCAGCGGCTGCCAGTGGCCGAACGACAGGAACCCGATCCGCTTGTCCACGACCGCGTCAGCGCGATCCGCGGGGTCGGTGTTCCCGGTGGGATTGGTCGTCACCCGATGTGACCGGATGACCACGACTCTCCGTGCACGGGTTCCGCGGCTCCGGGCGTCCGGTCGGCCACCCTGTCCAGGTGACTCTCAGCGCCCCCCACGTGCCGCGGCCCCGAGGCGACCAGCCCGGTGAGCCCGGCGGCGTCCCGGCGGGGACGAGGCTGCGGGCCATCGACACGTTGCTGGCCGACCGCGGCCAGATGTTCCGCGCCCTGTTCCTGTCCTCCCCGGTGCCGAAGGCCCTCGTGGGCCTCGACGGCCACCTGCTCGTCGTCAACGACGCGCTGTGCGCGCTGTCCGGCCGCGGCATCGACGACATGGTCGGCCGGCACGTCGACCTGCTCGCGCACCCCGACGAGGCGCCGATCCCCGACAGCCCGACCGGCGCCGTCGCCGGCAGCGTCCCGGGGCTGGACCCGTGGCTGCGCCAGGACGGCGAGCGCCGCCTGCGCCGCGCCGACGGAAGCGAGCTGTGGGTGCAGCAGTCCCACGACGTCGTCCACCGCAGCACCGGCGAGCCGCACTTCGTCGTCCTCTCGCTGGTCGACGTCACCGACCGGCGGCGCGCCGAGGAGGACCTGGTCCGCCGGGCGTTCACCGACCCGCTCACCGGGCTGCCCAACCGCCGCGCGCTGACCGACCGGCTCAACCACGCCCTCGCGCTGTCCCGCCGCCGGGGGCTGCAGGTCGGCCTCGTGCACCTCGACCTCGACCGGTTCCAGGCGGTCAACGACACCCTCGGCACCGAGGCCGGCGACCAGCTGCTCAGCCAGGTCGCCGACCGGCTGCGCTGGAGCACCCGGGTCGAGGACACCGCCGTCCGGCTGGGCGCCGACGAGTTCCTGATCCTCGCCGAGGACGTCGAGGACCTCGACGGGCTGCGCGCGCTGGCCGACCGGCTGCTGTCGGTGCTCGACGACCCGTTCCAGCTCGGCGGCCGGGAGATCGTGCTGTCGGCCAGCGTCGGCCTGACGATGGGCTCCGACGTCGCCCCCGACGACCTGCTGCGCCAGGCGCACAGCGCGCTGATGCGCGCCAAGAAGGACGGCAGCCGGGCGCGCATCGAGGTGCACGACGGCGGCCTGACCGAGGACGAGGTCGACCTGCTGCAGTTGGAGACCGACCTGCGCCGGGCGCTCGACGGCGACGAGCTGCGGCTCTTCTACCAGCCGATCGTCTCCCTGGCCGACGAGACGCTGCTCGGCTACGAGGCGCTCATCCGCTGGCAGCACCCCACCCGCGGGCTGCTCCCGCCCGGCGCCTTCCTCGACGCGGCGGAGAACAACCGGCTCACCTCCCGGCTGGGCGCCTGGGTGCTCCGCCAGGCCTGCACCGACGCCGCCGGGTGGCCGGCCGGGCTGCGCGTGCACGTCAACGTCTCCGCCCGCCACCTCGCGGAGGAGGGCTTCAGCGAGCTCGTCGTCGCCGCGCTGGAGGAGTCGGGCCTGCCGCCCGAGCGCCTGGAGCTGGAGATCACCGAGTCGACGGCGCTGTTCGCCGCCGAGGCCACGCTGCAGGCCGTCCAGGAGGTGACCGCCCGCGGCGTGACGCTGGCGCTCGACGACTTCGGCACCGGCTACTCGGCCATCACCGCGCTGCACCGGCTGCCGATCCACACCGTCAAGATCGACCGCTCGTTCGTCGCCGACGTCGTCACCCGGCCCTCCACCGCCGCGCTGGTCCAGGGGCTGCTCAATCTCGGCCAGGGCATGGGCCTGCAGGTCATCGCCGAGGGCATCGAGGACCTCGAGCAGGCCGACTGGCTGCGCCGGCACGGGTGCGCGATGGCGCAGGGCTACGCCTTCGGCCGCCCGGCCCCGCTGCCCAGCCGCGCCGAGGCCCTGATGGCCGAGGTGCTCGTCGAGCAGGCCGCCGAGGAGGCCGCCGCCGTCCTCGAGGCCGTGACCGGCGAGCTCGAGGCGGTCACCGGCGAGCTGCCCCCGGTCCCGGACCCGGCCGGCGCCGACGGCGTCGACCTGTTCCTCCTCGACGACGTCGAGACCCCGCCGGCCCGGCCGTTCCTCGTGGTCGTCGACGACCACCCCGACGAACCCGCCGACGAGCCCGACGACGAGGACCCGCCCCGCTCCTGACGTCCCACGTGCACTTCCGCGGAAGTGCACCGTGCATCTCCGCGGAGTTGCACCGCCTCGGACCGAGGGGCGTCAGCCTCGGGCGAGCGTCAGCGGCACCGGCCGCTTCGGCGCCCGCCCGTCACCGGAGGAGCGGCCGCGCACCCGGCGGGCGATCCACGGCGCGACGAAGCCGCGCACCCAGGCGGCCTCCTCGGCCAGCGCCGCGCGCAGCGCCCGGGGCGGGGCCGGCGGCAGCGGCGTGCGCCAGTCGTCGCCCTCGGCGACCGGGACGCCGAGGGCGGCGGCCGCGGCCAGCGCCGTGCGCCGGTGACCCTCGGCGGTGAGGTGGATGCGGTCGCTGTCCCACAGCCGCCAGTCCAGCAGCCAGTCGGCACCCCACTGGTCGAGGACGACGGCGCCGTGCCGCGCGGCGATCGACCACAACGAGGCGTTGAAGACCGCGACCCGGCCGCGGGTGCGCCGGATGATCGGCGTCAGCCGCGGGTCGACGCCGGTGGCCAGCAGCACGTCGGTGCCGTCGGCGCGGAACCCGGCCACCGCCTCCTCCAGCGCCGCGGCCAGCCGGTCGGGGTCGGCGCCGGGGCGCAGCAGGTCGTTGCCGCCGGCCACCAGGCTGACCAGGTCGGGCCGGGCGGCGCGGGCCACCGGCACCTGCTCGGCCAGGACCTGTGGCAGCAGCCGGCCGCGGATGGCCAGGTTGGCGTACTCGACGTCGGCGTCCGGCTGCGCGGCCGCAGCGTGGACGGCCAGGTGCTCGGCGAGCCGGTCGGCCCAGCCGCGGTACTCGCCGGGACGGTCGGGATCGGGGTCGCTGAGCCCCTCGGTGAAGGAGTCGCCGAGGGCGACGTAGCGGCGCCAGGAACGGTGGGACGGGGCGAGCACGTCCCCCACTCCAGCACGGTGAGGGGGGACACAGCGCGCCGAGTCAGCCGCGCCAGGCCTCGAGCAGCCGCAACCAGATCTCGCTGATCGTCGGGTAGGCCGGGACCGCGTGCCACAGCCGCGCGATCGGCACCTCGCCCACGACGGCGACCGTGGCCGCGTGCAGCAGCTCGGCCACCGCCGGGCCCACGAAGGTGACGCCGAGCAGCACCTCGCGCTCGGTGTCGACGACGGCGATCGCGGTGCCCTCGTAGCCGTCGGCGAAGAGCGAGGCGCCCGCGACCGAGCCGATCGGGTACTCGACGACGCGGTGCGGCAGCCCCTGCTCGCGCGCCTGGGCGCTGGTCAGCCCGACGCTGGCCACCTGCGGGTCGGTGAAGACGACCGACGGCGTGGCGGCGCGGTCGGCGGTGGCCGCGTGCGGCGACCAGTCGGCGCCGGAGACCTCCTTGCCGCGCGCGCGGGCGACGATCGCCGCCCCGGCCTGGCGGGCCTGGTACTTGCCCATGTGGGTGAGCAGCCGGCGGCCGTTGACGTCGCCGACGCCGTAGAGCCACGGCAGCCCGCGCACCCGCAGCGTGTCGTCGACGTCGAGGTAGGCGCCCTCCTCGAGCCCGAGGGCGTCCACGCCGATGCCGGTGGTGCGCGCCTTGCGCCCGACGGCCACGAGCACCTCGTCGCCCCGCACCTCGCCCTCGGCGGTCGTGAGCACGACCTCGTCGTCCTCGCGGCGGGCGGCGCGGACCTCGGAGTCCAGCCGGACGTCGACACCGCGGTCGCGCAGCGAGGCCAGCACGGCGTCGCCGGCCTGCGGCTCGGCGCCGGGCAGCAGCCGGTCGCCCTGCTGGAACAGCGTCACCTGCGACCCGAGGGCGTTCCAGGCGAAGGACATCTCGCAGCCCACGTAGCCGCCGCCGACGACGAGCAGCCGGCGCGGGGGCTCCTTGGCGCTGGTGGCCTCCCGCGGGGTCCACGGCTGCACGCCGGGCAGGCCCTCGACCGGCGGGACGGCGGCCTCCGAGCCGGTGCAGACGGCGACCGCGTGCCGGGCGCTCAGCGTCGTCTCGCCGCCGTCGGCGCGGGTGACGACGACGGTGCGCTCCCCGGTGAGCCGCGCGGTGCCGCGGACCAGGTCGATCCCGGCGCCCTCGACCCACCGCACCTGGCTCGAGTCGTCCCAGTCGTGGGTGAAGGCGTCCCGGCGCTCGAGGGTGGCGGTCACGTCCTGCTCGCCGGTGACGGCGGCCGCCGCGCCCTTGACCGCCCGCGCCTCCTCGAGGGCCTCGGTGCCGCGCAGCAGCGCCTTGCTCGGCATGCACGCGTAGTAGGAGCACTCGCCGCCCACGAGGTGCTCCTCCACCAGCACCGCGGACAGGCCGCCCCGCACGACGACGTCGGCGACGTTCTCGCCGGTCGAGCCGGCTCCCATCACGACGACGTCGTAGGTCTTCTCGTCTGCGCTGCTCACGGGGCCATCCTGGCCGGTGTGGTCGACTGGCCGCATGCCCGTGTCCCCCGCCGAGTTCGGCGCGGCCCTGCGCCAGTACGCCGCGGGCGTGGCCCTGCTGACCGTGCGGGACGACATCGACGACGTCGGGACGACGGTCTCCTCGGTGATGAGCGTGTCGGCCGGCCCGCCGCTGGTGGCCGTGGGGCTGACCGCCGACGGCTACCCGGCCGAGGTGCTGGAGGCCGTGGGCACCTGCGGGCTGACCGTGCTCGCGGCCGGGCAGGCCATCCTCGCCAGCCGGTTCTCCTCGGCCGGGCGGCCCTCGGCGCGGCACCTGCTGGAGTCGGTGCCGTGGTCGCGGGCGCCGGGCAGCGGGGCGATCGTGCTCGACGGCGGCGTCGTCGCGCTGGACTGCCGGCTCGACCGCCTGGTCCCGGCCGGGGACCACGTGCTGGCGCTGCTCGCCGTCGAGGCGGTGCCGGTGCTGCACGACGGCGCGGCACCCCTCCTCCGCCTGCGCGGCCGCTACACCGACGCTCCGTAGCGGCAGAGATGGCCATTTCTGCCGCGTCTACCCGCAACGGCCCCGGCGGGGAGTCTGGGGACTAGCGTCGGGGGCGATGAGCGAGCCGCAGACCCCCGTGCCCTCCGGGCTCCGCCGGGCCCTCGCCCGTGCCGAGCGCGGCGTGACCCTCGACGCCGCCGAGGCCGAGGTCCTGCTGTCGGCCCGCGGTCTGGGCGACGGCGACCCGCTGGACCGGCTGCTGACCGCCGCCTCCCGCGTCCGCGACGCCGGCCTCGCCTCGGCCGGGCGCCCCGGGATCGTCACCTACAGCCGCAAGGTGTTCATCCCGCTCACCCACCTGTGCCGCGACCGGTGCCACTACTGCACCTTCGTGACGACGCCCGGGCAGCTGCGCCGCGAGGGGAAGGCGCCGTTCCTCTCCCCCGACGAGGTGCTCGACATCGCCCGCCAGGGCGCGGCGCTGGGCTGCAAGGAGGCCCTGTTCACCCTCGGCGACCGCCCGGAGGACCGCTGGCCGGTCGCGGCGGAGTGGCTGGAGGCGCACGGCTTCGACTCCACGCTGGGCTACCTGCGGGCGATGGCGGTCCGGGTGCTGGAGGAGACCGGGCTGCTGCCGCACCTCAACCCCGGGGTCATGACCTGGGAGGAGGTGCAGCGGCTCAAGCCGGTGTCGGCCTCGATGGGGATGATGCTGGAGACGACGGCGACCCGGCTGTGGTCCGAGCGCGGCGGTCCCCACTACGGCTCCCCCGACAAGGAACCCGCCGTCCGGCTGCGGGTGCTGGAGGACGCGGGGCGCTCGGCGGTCCCGTTCACCACCGGCGTGCTGCTGGGCATCGGCGAGACGCCTGCGGAGCGGGTCCACGCCGTCCTGCAGATCCGCGCCTCGCACTCCCGGCACGGGCACGTGCAGGAGGTCATCGTCCAGAACTTCCGCGCCAAGCCGCGCACCGCGATGGCCGCGCACGACGACCTCGCGCTGCAGGAGTACGTGGCCGCCGTCGCCGTCACGCGGCTGCTGCTCGGACCGCGCGCGCGGGTGCAGGCCCCGCCGAATCTCAGCGACTCCACCGAGCTCGGGCTGCTGCTGCGGGCCGGCGTCGACGACTGGGGCGGCGTCAGCCCGCTCACGCCCGACCACGTCAACCCCGAGCGGCCCTGGCCGAACATCGACAAGCTCGCCGCGCTGACCGCCGAGGGCGGGTTCACCCTGCGCGAGCGGCTGGCCGCCCAGCCGCGCTACGTGCTGGAGCCCGAGCCGTGGCTGGACCCGCGGGTGCGTCCGCACGTGTCCGCCCTGGCCGGCGACGACGGCCTCGCGCTGGAGGGCCGGATCCCCACCGGGCTGCCGTGGCAGGAGCCCGACGAGGCGTGGGTGTCCTCCGGCCGCACCGACCTGCACGTGGAGGTCGACACCGTCGGGCGCACCGGCGACCGGCGCAGCGACTTCGACGCCGTCTACGGCGACTGGGCCGACCTGCGCTCGCGCACCGAGAAGGCCCGCGACGGCTCCTCCACCGCGCTCGCGGTGGGCGACCCCGAGGTGGCCGCGGCGCTGCGGCACGCCGAGCGCGACCCCGCCGGGCTGTCCGACGCGGAGTACCTGGCGCTGCTGGGCGCCGACGGCCCCGACCTCGCGGCGCTGACCGCGCTGGCCGACGCCGTCCGCCGCGACGTCAACGGCGACGACGTCACCTACGTCGTCAACCGGAACGTCAACTTCACCAACGTCTGCTACACCGGCTGCCGGTTCTGCGCCTTCGCCCAGCGGCGCACCGACGCCGACGCCTACACGCTGTCGCTGACCGAGGTCGGCGACCGGGTGGACCGCGCCTGGGCCGCCGGCGCCACCGAGATCTGCATGCAGGGCGGCATCCACCCCGACCTGCCCGGCTCGGCCTACCTCGACCTGATCGGCGAGGTGAAGCGGCGGCAGCCGGAGATCCACCTGCACGCGTTCTCGCCGATGGAGATCGTCAACGCCGCGGCGCGCACCGGGCTGTCGTTCGAGGACTTCCTGCTCGCGGCCAAGGAGGCCGGGCTCGACTCGGTCCCGGGCACGGCGGCGGAGATCCTCGACGACGACGTCCGCTGGGTGCTGACCAAGGGCAAGCTGCCCGCCGCCACCTGGCTGGAGATCATCGGCACCGCGCACCGCGTGGGCATCCCGACGACGTCGACGATGATGTACGGCCACGTGGACACCCCCGCCCACTGGGTGGCGCACCTGCGGACCCTCGCCCGCCAGCAGGACGAGACCGGCGGGTTCACCGAGTTCGTGCTGCTGCCGTTCGTGCACCACAACTCGCCGATCTACCTCGCCGGCGTCGCCCGGCCCGGACCCACGGTGCGGGAGAATCGCGCCGTGCACGCCGTCGCCCGGCTGCTGCTGCACGGCCGGATCAGCAACATCCAGACCTCGTGGGTCAAGCTCGGCGACGCCGGCACGCAGGCGGTGCTGCAGGGCGGCGCCAACGACCTCGGCGGCACGCTCATGGAGGAGACGATCAGCCGGATGGCCGGCAGCGAGAACGGCTCGCTGAAGACCGTCGCCGAGCTCGAGGCGATGGCCGCCGCGATCGGCCGGCCCGCCCGCCAGCGCACCACCGGCTACGGCACGCCGTCCGAGGAGCGGCTGGCGACCGCCCGCTCCGACGCCGGCCGCCGCGCGCTGACCCTCTCGATCACGCCGGTCTGACCCCGGCCCGCTCACGCCGCACCCGGTAGTACAGGAGCACGATCCCGGAGGGGAACGGCCGGCACTCCACCAGCTCCAGCCTCGTGCTCGACGTCAGCGGGCCGAAGAAGCGCACGCCGCCCCCGAGGACGACGGGGACGACGGAGACGGCGAGCTCGTCGACGAGGCCGAGCTCGAGGAGCTGGGTGACCAGCTGCCCACCGCCGAAGACGCAGATGTCCCGGCCGGGGTCGATCTCGGACCGGACGGTGGGGACCAGGTCCCTCAGGTCGCCGGAGTACCGACGCACGCCCCGACCGGTCGGGAGGTCGGCGTCGTGGGTGACCACCCAGGTCGGGACGCTCCCGATGCCTCCGGCGCCGCCCATCTCCCGGTAGGTGGTCGCCCCGACGACGTAGGCCCCGGTGCGTGCCTCGGTGTCCGCGAAGCCGTAGTCCTCGCCCGGGGCCATGGCGTCGTTGAGCCACGCCAGGTCCCCGGACGCCGACTGGACGAAGCCGTCCAGGCTGGCCGCCATCCCGGCGAAGACCGTCGCCATGGCCGACGAGCGTAGGCCGGGAGGGCCCGCCGGAGCGATGAGATCGACCGGCTCGGGCCGTCTCCCCTGTGAGCGACGAGACGAGGAGGTCATCCCCATGCTGACCGACACGAGGGCCTTCAGCGGCATCGCCGTCCGCGACCTGGCGGCGGCCCGGCAGTTCTACGGCGAGGTGCTCGGGCTGCGCACGTCGGAGGACCACGGCAACCTCTGGCTGCACCTGGCCGGCGGCCGGGACACCTTCGTCTACGAGCAGCCCACCGCCACGCCGGCCAGCTACACCGTCCTGAACTTCGAGGTGGCCGACGTCGGCGCCGCGGTCGGCGAGCTCACCGCGCGCGGGGTGCGGTTCGAGCACTACGAGGGCGCCCCGCAGGACGAGCACGGGGTCATGCGCGGGGAGGGCCCGGACATCGCCTGGTTCACCGACCCCTCGGGCAACGTCCTCTCGGTGATCGCCGCCGGCTGAACCGGTCGAGCGCTCCGGTCCGACCGCTCCTCGTGGACACCGGACGGCCGCCCGGACAGGCTGGTCCCTCGGGCACGCGCGAGAGGAGCAGCCGATGGCCGGGCGTTACGAGTACAAGGTCGAGGAGATCCGCGAGGGCATGATCGGCGGGAAGATGTCCGGCGACAAGCTCGAGAAGGTGCTCAACTCCCATGCCCGGGAGGGCTGGCAGCTCAGGGCGATCACCTCCGTCGACGTGAAGGGCCGCATCGGACCGGGCAGCGTCGAGGGCCTCCTGGTGACCTTCGAGCGCCCCCTGATCTGAGGGCCCCACGAGGGCCGGGCGCACCGGTGGGCCGCCGCGGACTCCCGCGACGGCCCACCGGGACCTGCTACTACCTCACGCCGCCGGGTAGTCGACGACGTACTGCGGCGTGCCCTGGTTGCTCGGGTCCGCCTGGGTGCCCACGTCGTTCACCACGTGCCGGATGATCCCGAGCCCGTCGAGGTGGACGGTGGCCACGTGGTGCAGCCGCACCCCCGGCGTCTCCGGCACCTCGAAGCCGCTCTCGGTGGTGATCCCCGGACCGGCGTTGCGCTGGTAGCCGTACACGCCGCCGCCGTAGAGGCGGTGCCGCTGCACGTCGTCGGCGACCTTGTAGCCGGCCCAGCCGAGCGTGCCGTCGGGCTGCTGCCAGTCGGCCTGCGACGGCGGGTCGTAGGGCAGCTCGTTCTGGTACAGCACCGTGGTGCCGTCCTCGCCGTTCCAGATCGTGTTGTAGGTCTGGAAGTGCTCGACGAACAGGCCGGTCGCGGTCACGCGGTCGCCGTTGACCTCGGCGCCCACGCGGCCGGTGTTGGTCCGCCAGCGGTCGGTGTCGCCGTTGACGCCCTGGGTGAAGCCGGGCTCGACGCCGTGGTCGGCACGCCACACCCACGTGTGGTCGATCAGGACGTCGTCGCTGTTGACCTCCAGCGCGGTGTCCACCTTGCCCACGTGCGGCCCGCCGACGCGGAAGAAGACGTCGGACAGCGTCGTCGGGTCCGCGGCGTCGGAGCGGCCGCCGTTGCCGTTGGGCCTGCCCACCTGCAGCAGCGACGGCGACTCGACCGTGCCGGCGTCGATGGTGACACCGGCGACGACGGCACCGGGCACGTCGGCGATCGTCATCGGCACTGCGCCGCCGACCGCGGTCAGCGTGGCCTGGCCGAGGCCGAGGACCACGGTGCCCGCGCGCTTGACCTCGATGCTGCGCGCGACGTCGTAGACGCCGGGGGTGAGCAGCAGGTGCCCGCCGCGGGCCAGGTGGTTGTTGATCTGCTGCACCGGCGTCGACGGGGTGGCGACGAGGAACTCGGTGATCGGGATGGTCCGCCCCGGGGTCTCACCGTCGGCCCAGCTGGTACCCGACGAGTTCCGCTGCGCCGAGGGCACCCGCACGTTCCACCGACCGGCGTCGTCGACGAACAGGTAGGGCTTCTCCCGGCTGACCGGGGTGGTGTCCAGCGTCGTGTACGGCGGGTTCGGGTAGCCGGCCTCGCTCGGGGCGCCCTCGACGCCGGAGAAGACCTGGTTCCACACGCCGTTGGACCAGGACCCGACCGTGCTGTTGCGGGTGAACCACTGCTGCTGCGAGCCGTTGACGACGGCCGGCAGCGCCGAGTCGGCGATGAAGCCGCCGCTGGCGTACTGCGGGCCGGCGGTGCAGTAGTCCATCAGCGACAGGTTCCCGCCGGTGATCGCCACGCGGCGCATGGAGACCGCCTGCGACACCGCCCAGAAGTTCGTCGGCGCGCGACACCCGTCCTGGCCGGCACCGTTCACGTCGATCGTCAGGTTCGACACGGTGCGCCAGAAGTTGTTCAGCGCGATGCAGTTGCTGGTGCCGCCGTCCTCGAGGCAGCGGTTGTAGACCTCGACCTTGCCGTTGATGACCACGTCGGACGGCGAGTCGCCGAGGCCGCTGACCTCGGTGTAGTAGCCGACCTTGATCTGCAGCGGCTGGGCGTCGGTGCCGTAGGTGCCGGGACGGAAGAGGTAGGCGTAGCGCTCGCTGCCCATCTCGTTGTCCTTCTGGCGCTGCCAGGTCGCGTCCAGCGTGGCCTGGATCTGGCTGACGGGCATGCTCGGGTCGAAGACGGTGACGTTCGCGCCGAGGGCCGGCGCGGTGGGGCTGGTCGAGGGCGGCGGGGCCGCTCCGGCCACGCCCGCGGTGAGCGGGGACAGGGACAGCGCCGTCGCCAGGGCGAGGGTGGCGCCCAGACGGCGCCGCAGGGCGGGGGACTTCTGTGGGTGCACGGACGTCCTCATCGTCGAGGTGTACGCACGGTGTGACTGGTGTCACGGTGCGTCGACACCTTAGAGGACGACCAGGACGGTTCCGTCCGCCCCCGGGAGGTCAGACGCCGGTCAGCTCGCGGGCGGCCGGGGCCGCCGTCGGCAGCGGCCCGTGGTCGTGGGCGGGAGCCGGCTGCGGCCGGCCGAACAGGTAGCCCTGGGCGTGCGAGCAGGCCAGGTCGCCGAGGACGGCGTGCTGCTCCGGCGTCTCCACGCCCTCGGCCACGACCTCCAGCCGCAGGCTCCGGGCCAGCTCGATGATCGAGGCGACCAGCGTCGTCGAGCGGCCCTCGCTGCCGAGGTCCTGCACGAAGCTGCGGTCGATCTTGACGATGTCGGCGGGCAGCCGGCGCAGGTAGGACAGACTGGAGTAGCCGGTGCCGAAGTCGTCGATGGCGATCCGGACGCCGAGCTCGCGCAGCGCCCGCAGCTGGTCGACGACCTGGTCGACGTCGCGCAGCAGCACGCCCTCGGTCACCTCCAGGGTCAGCTGGTCGGCCGGCAGGCCGGTGGTGGTCAGCACGCGGGCGACGAGGTCGACGACGTCGTCGTCGGCCAGCTGGCGTGGTGAGAGGTTGACCGCGATCGCGATCGGGCGACCGGCCTCCGCCGTCCAGTCGGCGGCCTGGCGGACGGCCTGCTCGAGCACCCAGCGGCCGATCTGCACGATGACGCCGCTCTCCTCGGCCAGCGGCACGAACTCCGCGGGCGGCACCAGACCGCGCTCGGGGTGGTGCCAGCGCAGCAGCGCCTCGTAGCCGGTGGTGCGGCCCTCGGCCAGGGCGACGGTCGGCTGGTAGTGCACCGCCAGCTGGCCGGCGGCCGTGGCGACGGTGAGGTCCTCGAGCAGCGTGGCCTTGTCCTCGGCGGCCTGCGCCATGCCCGGCACGTAGCGGACGAGGCGGTTCTTCCCCAGCGACTTGGCGCGGTACATGGCCAGGTCGGCGTTGCGCAGCAGGGTGCCGGCACGGCGGTCGTCGGCCGTGGCGGTGTCGGCGATGCCGATGCTCACGTGCACGGCCAGCGGGCGGCCGCCGACGTCGACCGGCTCGGCCATCGCCGCCAGCACCCGCTCCCCCACCGCGGTCGCGACGTCGGCCCCGCCGTCGACGACGACGGCGAACTCGTCCCCGCCGAGGCGGGCCACCTCGTCGCCGAGCCGGGTGCAGGCCTGCAGCCGCGCGCTCACCGTGGCGAGCAGCTGGTCTCCGGAGGCGTGCCCGCGGGTGTCGTTGACGTCCTTGAAGTCGTCGAGGTCGAGGAACAGCACGCTCACCGGGCCGCTGCGGCGGGCCAGGAGCCGGTCGGCCGTCTCGACCAGCAGGGTGCGGTTGGCCAGCCCGGTCAGCGGGTCGTGCAGGCCCTGCTGCTCGTTGAGCCGCCAGGAGGCCAGGTGCGCCAGGCTCGCGGCGAGCACCGCGGCACCGTGGATGCCGGCCCACAGCCACGGGTCGGACCAGGCCGCGCCGTGGTCGAAGACGTGGTGCGGGAACAGCGCGCCGAGCGCGCCGTGGTGGACCACGACGACGGCCAGGGCCAGCCCGAAGGGCACCCAGCTCTGGTACAGCGAGACGATCCCGATGACGACGAAGAACGCGAAGTGCGCCTCGGTGAGCCCGTCGAGCAGGTGCACCAGCAGGACCGACGCGGTGAGCAGGCTGACCGTCGTCCCGGCGGCCCGCAACGACCGGCCGGCGCCGGGCAGCAGGCTGAACGCGAGCGGGTAGGCGGTGGCCGCGGCGGCCGCCAGGACGGCGGGAGCGCTCCAGCCGACGCCGAGGGCCAGCAGCCCGGTCCCGGCGGCCAGGGCGGCGGACAGCCACAGGATCCTCCGGTGCCGGCGGCCCCAGATCTCCTCCGGCAGCAGCCGGCCCTCGGGCAGCAGGGCGTGCAGGCGGGCCAGGAGGCGGAGGTCCATGCCCCGCTCATCGGCCACTCCCGTTGCGCACGACAGGACCGCGCGGCACCCGCTCACCCCCGTGGGTTATCGCCCCGGTCCCGTTCCGCCCGGCACGGCGACCGGCCGAGCGTGTGCCGGGCGCGCCCCGGGTAGGCCGGACGCGTGCGAGCCATCACCTACACCCAGCCCGGCGGCCCCGACGTCCTGCAGCTGACCGACCGCGCCATCCCGGAGCCCGGACCCGGCGAGGTCCTCGTCCGGCTCGCGCTGGCCGGTGTCAACCCGACCGACTGGAAGTCGCGCAGCGCGACGCAGCCCGGTCCCGGCGGCCAGGTGCCCGGCCAGGACGGCGCGGGCACGGTCGAGGCGGTCGGGCAGGGCGTCGACCCGGCGGTCCGCGGCGAGCGGGTCTGGATCTGGGAGGCGGCCTGGCAGCGGCCCTGGGGGACGGCCGCGGAGTACACGGTCGTCCCGGCCCGCCAGGCCGTGCCGATGGGCCCGGTCCCCTCGTTCGAGCTCGCCGCGGCGCTCGGCATCCCGTTCCTCACCGCGCACCGCTGCCTGACCCTGGGTGAGTCCGTGCCCGACCGCATGGGCCCCGGGTCGCTGACCGGGCACACCGTGCTCGTGCAGGGCGGCGCCGGCGCCGTGGGCAACGCGGCGATCCAGCTGGCCCGCTGGGCCGACGCCACCGTCATCGCCACGGTGAGCAGCCCGCGCAAGGCCCAGCTCGCCGCGGCCGCCGGTGCCTCGCACGTCGTCGACTACCGGCAGCAGGACGTCGTCGCGGAGGTGCGCAAGGTCGCGCCCAAGGGCGTCGACGTCGTCGTGGAGGTGTCCGCGGCGCGCAACGCCGCCGTCGACGCGCAGGTGGTCGGCATGCACGGTGCCGTCGCCATGTACGCCGACGACGGCGGCGCCGAGGTCACCATCCCGGTGCGCGCGCAGATGGCACCCAACGCGCGCTGGAACTTCGTCCTCGTCTACACCCAGCCCGAGCGCGCCAAGGTGATCGGCGTCGAGGACGTGAACGCCGCGCTCCTCGACGGCGCGCTGCGGGTGGGCGAGGAGGCCGGGCTGCCGCTGCACGTGTTCCCGCTGGCCGAGACCGCGCAGGCCCACCGGGCCGTCCAGGACGGCGCCGTCGGCAAGGTGCTCGTCGACGTCACAGCCTGAGCGGCGACCGCAGGTCAGCCGACGCCGAGGTCCTTGGCGATCAGCATGCGCTGCACCTCGCTGGTGCCCTCGCCGATCTCGAGGATCTTGGCGTCGCGGTAGAAGCGGCCGACCGGCGTCTCGTTCATGAAGCCGTAGCCGCCGTGCACCTGGGTGGCGGCGCGGGCGTTGTCCATCGCCACCTCGGAGCTGTAGAGCTTGGCGATCGACGCCTCGCGCCGGAACGGCTCGCCGCGGAGCATCTTCTCGGCCGCCCGGTAGTAGGCCAGGCGCGCGGTGGAGGCCCGCACCTCCATGTCGGCGATCATGAACTGCACGGCCTGGTTGCGGCCGATCGGGCGGCCGAACGCCTCGCGGGTGCCCGCATAGCGCACCGACTCGTCCACGCAGCCCTGCGCCAGGCCGACGGCGAGCGCGGAGATCGCGATCCGCCCCTCGTCGAGGATGGAGAGGAACTGCGCGTAGCCGCGGCCGCGCTGCCCCACCAGGTTCTCCTCGGGGACGCGGCAGTCGCTGAAGGACAGCTCGCGGGTGTCCGAGGCGTTCCAGCCGACCTTCGAGTACCGCGGGCCGACGGTCATCCCGGGCGTCCCCGAGGGGATCGCGATCGCGGAGATCTCCTTGCCGCCGTCGGGACGGGTGCCGGTGACGGCGGTGACGGTGACCAGCTCGGTGAGGTCGGTGCCGGAGTTGGTGATGAACGCCTTCGACCCGTCGACCACCCAGGAGCCGTCCTCGAGGCGCGCGGTGGTGCGGGTGGCGCCGGCGTCGGAGCCGCCACCGGGCTCGGTGAGGCCGAAGGCGGCCAGGGCCTCGCCGGAGCACAGCCGCGGCAACCACCGCTGCTTCTGCTCCTCCGAGCCGAACCGGTAGACGGGCATGGCACCGAGGGAGACGCCGGCCTCCAGGGTGATGGCCACCGAGCTGTCCACCCGGGCCAGCTCCTCGATGGCGACGCAGAGGTCGAAGTAGGTCCCGCCCGAGCCGCCGTACTCCTCGGGGAAGGGCAGGCCGAACAGCCCGAGCTCGCCCATCTGCCGCACGATCGCGGTGGGGAACTCCTCGCGCTCGTAGAAGCCGCCGATCTGCGGTGCCACGACCTCGAGCGCGAACTCGCGGACGGTCTTCCGCAGGGTCTCGGTCTCGTCGTCGAGCCGGTAGTCCAGCACGGTGTGCCCCCTGGTGCTCCGGGCCCCGGTGGGTTCGCCCCGGCGCCCGCCCGTGCGGCCCCGCCGGTCGGCCGGCCGCTGCGTCCGATGTTAACGACGGTTCACATCGGGGTCCAGTGGCGGACGAGGGTCCCGGACGGCGACGGCTAGCATCCGCGGCGTGACCGTCCGCCAGCCCGACTCGGCGCTGTCGGCCGACGCCGCCCGGCCCTCCCGGCGCGAGCAGATCCTGCGGGCGGCGGCCCAGCTGTTCGCCGAACGCGGGGCCCGGGCGGTCGGGGTCGACGACGTCGGCGCCGCGGTCGGGGTGACCGGCCCGGCCATCTACCGCCACTTCGCCAGCAAGGACGCGATGCTGGCCGAGATGCTCGAGGGCATCTCGCAGCGGCTGCTGGCCGGCGCGCGCGAGCGGGTGGCCGCCGCCGGCCCCGACCCCGCCGCGCAGCTGCGGGCGCTGGTGGCCTTCCAGGTCGACTTCGCGCTGGACAACCCCGCGCTGATCACCGTCCAGGACCGCGACCTCGGCTCGCTGCCGCCCGAGGACGCCGCGGCGGTGCGGCGGCTGCAGCGCCGCTACGTGGAGGTGTGGGTCGACGTGCTGACCCGGCTGCGTCCCGAGGAGGGCACCGACGCCAGCCGCGCCCGCGCCCACGCCGTCTTCGGCCTGGTCAACTCCACGCCCCACAGCGCCGGACGGCTGCCCCGGGCGCGGATGGCCGCACTGCTCGCGGCGATGGCCGAGGCCGCCGCCACCTCCCCCGCGTAGGGCGGGTCAGCCGGCGACCGGGTCGGGCATCGGCAGCCCGAGGCCCGTGCCGGCAACCAGGTCGAGGTCAGCGGTACCGGCCTCACCGGGCGCGACCCACGAGGTCTCGACGATGGTGACCAGCGGCCCCTCGGCGGCGCTGGCGTACTCCGCCCCCGACAGCCCCTCCGGCGCGCCCGGGTAGCTCAGGCCCTCGCGCAGCAGGTCGCTGACGTTGCCGCTGCCGTTGCGGTCGGCCAGATCGCGCAGGTCCCGGGCGCCGGCGGAGTCGCCCATCGCCACCGACGACACCGCGACGACCACGGCGCGCCCGTCGACGTCGGTCGACCACAGCGCCCGCGCCAGGCCGGCGCAGTCGGTCCGCTCGAAGAAGTCGGCGACGGCGCCGTAGGAGTTGCCGACGCAGGTGTCGTCCACCTGCACCTGCTCGAGGGTGAAGGCGCGGCCGTCGAGGACGGTGCGCTCGCCGGGCTGCGGGCCCACCGGCTCCGGGGCCGCCGACGACGTCGGCGCGCTCGACGGCGCGGCGGCCGAGGCACCGCCGCCGCCACCGGTCAGGCTCGCCACCGCCACCACCGCGACGACGACCAGCGCCAGCGCGGCCACGGCGAGCAGCACCAGCCGGCGCCGGGCCTCCGGGGACCGGCGGCGCGGGCCGACCAGCGGGATCGGCGGCGGGGGCGGGACGGGCGCGGGGTGCGCGACGGCGGGCTGCGCGACGCCCGGGTGTGCCGGGACGGGCTGAGCGACGGCGGGCACGGGCGCCGGTGCATCGGGGCCGGCGTCGGTGTGGGCGCCGCCGAACAGGCCGCCTAGGCCACCGGTCTCGTCGACGGGCGCCTCCACGGCGCTCGCCCGCACGCCGCCGCCGGACTGCTCGGCGGGCGCGGCGAAGCGGGCGGTGGCCGGGTGCGCCGGCGGAGCGGGGGCAGGCACCGGCGCCGGGGCAGCGGGAGCGGGCGCGACCAGGCCGGCCGCGGCGCGGGCGGCGGCCTCCTCGTCGGCGCGGATCGCGGCCGCGGCCACGGCGGCGGCCGCGACCGGGTCGACCAGCGGCCCGGCCGGCGCGGACGCGAAGCGGTGGACCGGGATGGCCACCGGCGCCGGGGCGGGCGCGGGCGCCGGGACGGCGCCACCGGCCGAGGCGGCCATCGCCGCGGGCGCGAGCAGCTCGCGCTTGCGCAGCACGTAGGGCGAGTACGGGAAGCCCTCGCCGTTGAGCTCCTCCACCGACGGCCCGCGGCCCTCGAGGCCCAGTGCGGTCAGCGCGGCGCGCACGTCGGCGGTGGTCCACAGCCGGGGGTTGTCCACCCCGGCGTAGCGGGCTGCGCGCGAGATGCCGAGCAGCAGGGAGCGGGACTCCAGCAGCGCGACCTGGTCGCCCTCGCCGAGGTCGCCGTCGGCCGGGACCAGGCCGGTGAGGTCGCCGACCAGCACGGTCAGCCGCGCGATGCGGCCGGGCTCGAGGCCCGCGCGGCGCAGCCGCACCGCGGCGTCCATGCCGGCCCGCATGAGGCCGTCGAGCGGCGTCGAGCCGCCGCCGGACAGCTGCAGCACCTCGCCGGGACGGGCGCCCGGGCCGATGGTCCAGGAGCCCTCCGGGGTCGCGGTGACCACGCCGGACTGCCGGACCACCTCGACCACCCGCACGACGGCGAGTCCCTCGGGCACGAAGAGGACGGCGTCGGAGATGCGGCGCTCCATCGGCCCGTCGACCACCGGGATGGAGGCGACGACGGCGCCCCGGACCGCACCGCCGCGGTCCCAGCGAGCCAGCTCGGCGAAGAGCGCGCGCTCCCCCGCCGTCTGCGGCGGCACGGGGGTCAGGGGCAGCACGTGGTCCTCCGGGAGCGACTGGGGTGCAGGGGAACTCGGTGTGCGCGGTGGTGTGCGCGGTGGTGTGCGCGGTGGTGTGCGCGGTGGCGCGCGCGACGGTGCGCACGGAGCGGCCCCGGTTCGGGGCCCGGGCAGGCGGCCGCGACCGACGTTACGTCAGGTGACGGGCCGGTCCGGCTCGTCAGCGGGACGACGCGCCGCCGTCGGCCGTCGCGCCGGCGAGCGCGGGCTCGGCCTCGGCACCCGGCTCGACCGGACGGCGCCAGCCCGCGAACCAGGTGCTGCGGGCCAGCACGTCGACCGCGGTCCACAGCACCGTGAACGCGGCGACGACCAGCGCGATCGACCACCACGACCAGTCCCAGGGCGGCAGGATGCCCGCGGCGTCCTGCAGCCACCCGGCGACGTAGACCAGCGCCGCCGTCGCCGGGGCGGCGCTCCAGCCCGGCAGCCGGAAGGTGACCGCCAGGTCGATGCAGACGGCCCCCACCAGCAGGACCAGCGGCAGGACCGAGGGCGGGAAGCCGGCGGCGACCAACCCGACCCACATGAGCGCGCGGTAGGCGAGGTACGTGCCGGCGATGAGGGTCGCCGTCCAGCGCAGCCCGACGACCTTGCGCGCGACGACGAGGGAGAGCAGGCCGGCGCAGAGGATCCACGCGGGATGCACCCAGGCGGGCACCGGCAGCATGAACATCGTGGGCGTCTGCCCCTGGGAGGCGGCGAAGTCCAGCAGCTGCGGCTCGGCCGTCGTCTGCCCGGCCTCGTAGGCGCGCAGCGACAGGACGCCGTACTCCTGGTGCTGGTTGGGGAAGACGACGTTCTCGGCGAAGAACAACCACAGACCCAGCGAGACGAGGTCGCGGACCCGGCCGGGCGCGGCGTACAGCCACCAGCCGCGGATCGCGCCGGCCAGCATGATGGCCGTGCCGATGTAGAGCAGCGCGTGGCTCGGGCTCCAGCTGGTGATGTCCAGCCCGTTGATCCGGTGGTTGAGGATGTCGATCGGGATGGCGATGAGGAACGTGCCGATCCCCCACTGCATCAGCCGCAGCGCCCGGCGGTCGACGCCGTAGCCGCTGTAGCTGTGGAAGACCACCAGCGCGATGACGACCGCGGTGCCCGCCGAGTTGAGCAGGTGCGGCGGCGCCAGGTCGTCGCGCAGCCAGCGGAAGTGCCAGGAGACGTCCCACGACGAGCCCAGCATCTTGAGCAGGAAGGCCCCGAGCCACGCGGTGTAGATCCAGCGCAGCTCGGTCTGCGGGGTCGGGCGCCCGGGGCGGCCCGGCGTCATGTGGGCGAGCCACAGCCAGCGCACGAGCGCGACGGGGTGCCGGAGCCCGGCGGCCAGCGAGCCCGGCGCCGGCGGCACCACTCGGGCGCGCGCGGCAGGGGCGGCGGGGTGGGGCACGGGGGGACTCCCAGGGATGCGGGGCGGGATGGCCCGAGACTAACGGCCGCCGTCCCGGAAACCGACCCCCTGAGTGGCGCCGGTGTGGCGGGTGCGGTAGTGAGCGGGCACGCGAGGCGGACGGGACGGGCGGGACGTAGGGTCCTCCGACGTGGCGGACGCTGGCGGGCACCTGGTCTGGATCGACTGCGAGATGACCGGGCTGGACCTCACCAAGGACAAGCTGATCGAGGTCGCCGTCGTCGTGACCGACTCGGAGCTGCGTGTCCTCGACCCGGGCCTGGACCTGGTGATTTCCGCCGACGACGCCGACCTCGAGGACATGGCCGACGTCGTCACCGAGATGCACGCGAAGTCCGGCCTCACCGAGGCGGTGCGCTCCTCGACGCTCACGGTGGCCGAGGCCGAGCAGCAGCTGCTCGCCTACATCAAGCGGTGGGTCCCCGAGCGGCGCACCGCTCCGCTGTGCGGCAACTCGATCGGCACCGACCGCGGCTTCCTCGCCCGCGACATGCCCGAGCTCGACGACCACCTGCACTACCGGATGGTCGACGTCAGCTCGGTCAAGGAGCTGGCCCGCCGCTGGTTCCCGCGGGTCTACTTCGCCCAGCCGTCCAAGGGGCTGGCGCACCGGGCGCTGGCCGACATCGTCGAGTCCGTCCGTGAGCTCGCCTACTACCGCCGGACGCTGTTCGTCGACGGGCCCGGGCCCTCGACGTCGCAGGCGCAGCGGGCGGCCGGTGAGGTCGTGGCCGGCTTCGCCGACGTGCTCGCCGCCGCCGACGCCACCCCGCCCGCGGGCCCGCCGGCCGAGGACACACCCCCGGCTGCGTCGGAGGCCTGACCGGCTCCGGTATCCTCGGTCCCGTTCCCGGCGCGCTCGCGCTGCCGGGTGCGCGCGGTGGGTGTAGCTCAGCTGGTAGAGCACCAGGTTGTGATCCTGGGTGTCGCGGGTTCGAGCCCCGTCACTCACCCCATCCGGAGAGGCCCTGGTCAGGCGACTGACCAGGGCCTCTCTGGTTCCCGGCCCGGGCTGGGAGGCACGGATCGCGCCCGACACACCCCCCGCGGCGAGGCCCGGCAGGTCATCGGCATGACCACCATCGGCGTGCTGGACGTCGGCTGCCGTGGGGGACTCATCGCAGCCAGCGGTGCAGCGACTTGCGCCCGGCCGCCTTCCAGGCGTCGTCGAAGTGCTTCTCGGACTGCTCCGCTCTGGTCTCCTCGAGCGCGTGCAGCCGCCCGTAGAGGAAGGCGGCACGGGTGCTGGTGGTGGTCAGGGCCAGGTCGCGCAGCCGTTCCCGGGTGAGCACGGAGTCCTGGTGCTCCCCCAACGCCTCCTGGACCGCCTCCATCGCCTGCGCGAACGCGGTGGCGTCGGCACCGAAGACTCGGCTGACCGACTCCCCGGCGTAGCGGGCGGCCTTCGCGGCCTTGCGGGCGTCGTGCAGCAGCTCCTCCCGCTCGGCGCCGGCGGGCCGGGCAGCGGCGTCCTCGACGAGGCGGCGCACGCGGGCATGGCTGCGGGCCACCAGCCGCGGCAACACCTTCCCGGCGCGGGCGCGGGCGCGGTCGGTGAACGGCGGTGAGGTGACCAGTTCGTCGAGGCTGGTCAGCAGGCGGTGGTAGCGGTCGCCGTCCAGCTCGGCGAGCACCCTGTCGTGGGCGCCGCGATAGGCAGCGCCCAGCTCCGCGCCGGCGACCTCGCCGGCCGGGCCGGGCTCGACGACCGTGTCCTCCGCCTCGACGGCCCGGCTGACCCGGTCGCGCATCACCTCGGCGTCCCGCGCCGCGCCCAGCTCCCCGGCCAGCCACTTGAGCTCCCCGCGCAGCGGTCGGGCCACCTCGGCAGCGAACAGCGGCTTGAACGTGGTCAGGGCGCTGCGCAGCCGCCGGGTGGCGACCCGCATCTTGTGGACGGCGTCCGGGGCGTCCAGGCGCACCGGCAGGTCCTGCGACCGCATCTGCTCCACCTGCTCGCGGACGTGGGTGAGGACCACGTCCCCCGCCGCCGACCGGCTCGTGGGCTTCGCCGGCTTCCGTTCCGGCGGCCGGACGCGCTCGTCCCCGTCCAGCACCTGGGCGAGCGCCGATGAGGGTGCGGTCTCCCGCAGTCCCCGGGCGCGCAGGTCGGCGTCGACGGCGTCGAGGAGCTCGGTCCGGCCGCCGACGAGTTCCACGTCGATCTCGCGCCAGGACGTGACGGCGCCGGCCGCGTCCCCGCTGCCCTCGGTGGGCCGCAGCCGGCGCGCCTCGACGCGGTCGTCGGCGACCCGCATCAACACCTGCCCGGTCGCGTCGACCAGCCGGCGCACCGTCCGGTCGGTGACGCTCGCAGCGACAGGTCGCAACGGGGCGCTCCTGCTGTGGGCCCAGACCATGTTCCGCAGCGCCTCGGGCACGGTCCGGGTGGCGCGGCCCAGCGGCAGGCGCACCTCCGGGCGCGTGCCGGTTCCGGCGGGGACCTCGAGGAGCCATCCGGCGTCGTCGCCGCCGGTACGGCGGCGCAGGGTCACCCCCGCTGTCCCCAGTCGGAGGTCCGCGGTGTCGAACCAGGTCGCTTCCAGCCGCTGGTTCACCGCCTCGCCCTCGGCGACGGGGGCCGCCGGGTCGATCGCCGTGTCGCGGCCCTCTGCGGGTGCGGCCACCAGGTCGGCCAGGCGCGGCAGCTCGAACGACTCGTCCGCGGCGTACTTCTTCACGGCTGCGACATGGACGGCATCCATCTGGGAGGTGTACCTCGCCGGAGCGCTGCGAACCGCAGGCTGCATCGTCACCAGGGCGACCGGCTGTGGCGCCTGATCGTGCTGACCGATCCGGGCCTCGCCGGGCCCCGGAGGTCGGCCGGCCGCCGTACTCGTCGAGGTGCTGTCGGCGGCATCTCCTACCGTGCAGACCGTGCCCCAGGACCCCGAGTTCGTGGTGCCCGCACCGGTGGAGGCCCGGCCGGTGCGGTTGTCCCGCAGCGGGCCGCAGAGCCGGCTCGACCAGCGCACCGGCGCCCGGCTCGACGCCGCCCTGCTGTACGCGCGGATGGCCGAGGGCCACCCCGCCGCGATGACGGTCGCCCACCGCTTCATCGACGCCTGGCAGGAGTACCTGCGGCACGCCCTGCCCCTGCTCGCCGGCGCTCTCCTGCCGCTGTCCGGCACCGCACCGGAGACCGACACCGGCGACGTCGCCGCGGAGTGGGCCCGGCTCAGCTGGACGGTGTGGAACCTGTGGCCGGACACCGCCGACGACATCCGCGCGACCGACCAGGCCATCGCCCGGCTGGAGCGGGCCTCCACCGCGGCCGCCGTCGACGTCGCGGCGGTGCACCGCGAGATGCTCGCCGTCGACGAGTTCCTCGGCGGCCTCGAGGCCCGCGCGGACGCCGCGCTGGACGGCGGGCGCGACGGGGACCGGACGATCGGCTGACCGCCGGCGCCGACCGCGGTCACCGTGGCGACCCGGTCGCGACCGGGACGCCGCCCGGGGGACGGCTAACCTGGAGGTCCGCCGGGCCATCTGGCCCGGGACCGGCCTCACGCGCGGGTCCGAGCTCCGCCACCCGCCCGCCAGGGCCCCGCCGACCGGGGCCCCCTCGTGTCCTGAGCACCACCCCAGGGAGACCCAGCATGACCACGACCGCCCCGGCGCGCCCCGACGACGCAGGCCCCGCGCCGGCCGACGTCGTCGCCGAGGCCGCGCGGCGGCGGACGTTCGCCGTCATCAGCCACCCCGACGCCGGCAAGTCCACGCTGACCGAGGCACTGGCCCTGCACGCCCGGGTGATCGGCCAGGCCGGCGCGGTGCACGGCAAGGCCGGCCGGCGCGGCACGGTGTCGGACTGGATGGACATGGAGAAGGCGCGCGGGATCTCCATCACCTCGGCGGCGCTGCAGTTCTCCTACCGCGACACCGTGGTCAACCTGCTCGACACCCCCGGGCACGCCGACTTCTCCGAGGACACCTACCGGGTGCTCACTGCCGTCGACGCGGCGGTGATGCTCATCGACGCCGCCAAGGGCCTCGAGGCCCAGACGATGAAGCTGTTCGCCGTCTGCCGGCACCGCGGCATCCCCGTCATCACGGTCGTCAACAAGTGGGACCGCCCCGGCAAGGACGCCCTGGAGCTGATGGACGAGGTCGCCGAGCGGACCGGGCTCACGCCCACCCCCCTGACCTGGCCGGTGGGGATCGCCGGCGACTTCCGCGGCGTGCTCGACCGGCGCGACGGAAGCTACCGGCGCTACACGCGGACCGCCGGAGGCGCCACGGTCGCCCCCGAGGAGGTCCTGCCCGCCGACGCGGCCGCCGCGCGCGAGCCCGACGCGTGGCCGCAGGCGCTCGAGGAGGCCGACCTGCTGGCCGCGACCGCCGGCGAGCACGACCAGGACCTGTTCCTGTCCGGCGTCACCACCCCGGTGCTGTTCGCCTCGGCCATCTCCAACTTCGGCGTCGGCGCGCTGCTCGACGTCCTCGTCGACCTCGCCCCCGCGCCCGCCGGCCGGCCCGACACCGACGGGGTCCCCCGGCCGGTCGAGGCACCGTTCAGCGCGTTCGTCTTCAAGGTCCAGTCGGGCATGGACGCCGCCCACCGGGACCGGCTGGCCTACATCCGCATCTGCTCGGGCGTGTTCGAGCGCGGGATGGTGGTCACCCACGGGCCCACCGGGCGCCCGTTCGCCACCAAGTACGCCCAGCACGTGTTCGGCCGCGAACGGGAGAGCATCGACGTCGCCTACCCCGGCGACGTCGTCGGGCTGGTCAACGCCTCGGCGCTGCACGTCGGGGACACGCTGTACGCCCAGCAACCGGTCGCCTTCCCGCCGCTGACCACGTTCGCGCCGGAGCACTTCGCCGTCGTCCGCAGCCTGGAGACGGCCAAGCACAAGCAGTTCCGCCGCGGGATCGAGCAGCTGGAGTCCGAGGGCGTCGTGCAGGTGCTGCGGTCGGACCGGCGCGGTGAGCAGGCGCCGGTGTTCGCCGTCGTCGGCCCGATGCAGTTCGAGGTGGCCACGCACCGCATGGAGCACGAGTTCCACGCGCCGGTGCGGCTCGAGCCGCTCCCCTACTCCCTCGCCATGCGCACCGACGAGGCCTCGGCCCCGCGGATCACCGCCACCACGGGCACCGAGGTGATGCAGCGCAGCGACGGCAAGCTGCTCGCCCTGTTCACCAACAAGTGGGTGATGGGCATCGTGCGCAACGGCAAGCCCGACCTCACCCTCGAGCCGCTGGTCGCCGCCCAGCTCGCCTGAGCGTCCCGGTGTGACCCGGGTCGCACGCCGAGGCCCGATGTGCTGCGATGCAGGTGGGGACACCGACGAGCGCACCGGGAGCCCACGTGGATCGGAGTCAGCACACCGTCGCGGTCATCGGGGCCGGGACCATCGGACTGTCGTGGGCGGCGCTGTTCGCCGCGCACGGTCACACCGTCCGCGTCCAGGACCCGCGGCCGGGCATCGGTCCCGACGTCGAGGCGGCGGTGCGCCACCTGACCCGGCTCCAGCCGCAGACCGGGGACCCCGCGGACCTGCTGACCCGCATCGAGGTCGTCGACGACGTCGAGACCGCCGTCGCCGGTGCCGACGTCGTCCAGGAGAACGCCCCCGAGCGGCTGCCGCTCAAGCAGGAGTTGTTCGCCCGCATCGAGGCCGGGGTCGGCGAGCGGACGCTGATCGCGTCGTCGACGTCGGCGCTCATGCCCAGCGACCTGGCGCGGGAGATGCGCACGCCCGAGCGGCTGCTGGTCGGCCACCCCTTCAACCCGCCGGAGGTGCTGCCCCTGGTCGAGGTGGTGCCCGGCGAGCGCACCGCGCCCTGGGCCATCGAGACGGCGGTCGACTTCTACCGCTCGGTGGGCAAGAAGCCCGTCGTCCTGCACCGGGAGATCAACGGGTTCGTGGCCAACCGGCTGCAGTCCACGCTGTTCCGCGAGTGCGTGTGGCTGGTGACCCAGGGGATCGTCACCGCCGCGGAACTCGACGAGATCGTCACCGAGTCGATCGGCCCGCGCTGGGCGACGGCCGGCCCGTTCGAGAGCTTCCACCTCGGCGGCGGCCCGGGCGGCATGCGGCACTTCCTGGAGCACCTGGGCCCCGGCATGGCCCGGCGCTGGAAGATCGTGGAACAGCCGGAGCTCGACGAGGCCACCAAGGAGCTGGTCAGCGGCCAGGTGGAGGAGCGCTTCGCCGGGCGGACCTACGAGGACCTGACCGAGGCCCGCGACCGCGCGCAGCTGGCGGTCATCCGTGCCCGCGACGAGGCGCGCGACCAGGCCCCGGGCGAGGAGGGCTGATGGACGCCGAGGAGGTCCGCCGGCAGGCGACGACTCCCCTGGGCGCCCCGGCCTACCCCCCGGGCCGGTACCGCTTCACCGGCCGCGAGTACCTCAACATCCTGTACCGCACCGACGCCGAGGCGATGCGGCGCGTCGTCCCCGAGCCCCTGACGGTGGGCGACCCGCTGGTCAAGTTCGAGGTCATGCGGATGCCCGACGTCGCGGGGCTGGGGTCGTTCACCGAGTCCGGGCAGGTGCTGCAGGTGCAGTACGAGGGCGAGAGCGCCGACTACCTGCACGCCATGTACGTCGACAGCGTCGCCTCGATCACCAGCGGCCGGGAGATCAGCGCCTTCCCGAAGAAGGGGGGCACGCCGTCCCTCTACGTCGACTCCGACACCCTCGTGGGCACGTTGGACTACGGGACGCTGCGGGTGGCCACCGCGACCATGGGCTTCAAGCACGCGCCGATGAGCGACGAGGACGCGATCGCCGAGATCGGCCGGCCCACCTTCGGGCTGAAGATGCTGCCCGGCTACGACCGGCGCCCCCGGATCCTCGAGCTCGTCCGCAGCCAGATCACCGACATCACCGTCCGCGGCGCCTGGACCGGGCCGGCCCGGCTGCAGCTGTTCGAGCACGCGCTGGCCCCGCTGGCCGACCTGCCCGTGCGGGAGATCGTCTCGGCCAGTCACATCCTCACCGACCTGACGCTGGGCCGGGCGAGCCTGGTCTTCGACTACCTGAAGGACTGACGGCGCGGAACGGAGGCACGGCGATGGTGGCACCGCTCGAGGGCGTGCGCGTGGTCGAGGTGGCCAACTGGATGGCCGCCCCGGGAGCCGCCGCGCTGATGGCCGACATGGGAGCCGACGTCGTCAAGGTCGAGCCGCTGCGCGGGGACGCGATGCGCGGGGCGACGCGGCAGCCGGAGGTCCCCGAGGGCGAGGCGCCGATCGACGCCGCCTTCCACATGGACAACCGCGGCAAGCGCAGCATCGCCGTCGCGCTGAACGAAGCGCAGGGCGCCGACCTGGTGCGGCGGCTGGCCGCCCGCGCCGACGTCTTCCTCTGCAATCTGCTGCCCGCCCGGCAGTCCCGCTTCGGCCTGGACGCGCCGGCCCTGCACGCGCTCAACCCGCGGCTGGTGCACGCCACCCTCACCGGCTACGGCCCCGGCGGGCCCGACGCCGCCCGCCCCGGCTACGACCTCACCGCCTTCTTCGGGCGCGGGGCGGTCCTCGACGCGATGAGCGAGCCGGCCAACCCCGCGCCGCCGCGGCTGCGCCCGGCGCAGGGCGACCACACCGCGGCGCTGGCCCTGTTCAGCGGGGTCCTGGCCGCCCTGCGGGTGGTCGAGGCCACCGGCGAAGGGCAGGTCGTGGACGTCAGCCTGCTGGGCGCCGCCGCGTGGACGATGTCCAGCGACCTGTCGGCCACGCTGATCGACGGCGTCCGGCCCACGCCCCAGGGGCGGGTGGCCCGGCCGCACGCGCTGCACGGCGGGTTCCGGTGCGCCGACGGCCGCTGGATCCTGCTGTTCATGCCCGAGCCGCGCTGGTGGGCGCCGTTCTGCGAGGCCGTGGGCCACCCCGAGTGGGTCGAGGACGAGCGCTTCGCGAGCTGGGCCGGTCGGGCGAAGAACATGCCGGAGCTGACCCGGCTGATGGACGAGGCCTTCGCCACCCGGCCCCTGCAGGAGTGGTGCGCGCTCTTCGACGAGCGGGGCTTCATCTGGGGCCCGGCGTCGACCGTCTCGGAGTTCGCCGCCGACGAGCAGGCCGCCGCCGACGGGCTGTTCCCCGAGATCGGCGACGCCTCCGGCCGGCGGTTCCGCACCGTGCGCGCGCCGCTGCGCCTGCAGGGCGGTGACGTCGGCCCGCGCGGGCCGGCGCCGGCCATCGGCGAGCACACCGAGGCCGTCCTCACCGAGCTCGGCGTGGGCGGGGACGAGCTCGCGGCCCTCGCCCGCGACGGCGTGGTCGGCCTGCCCGGCTGAGGCCCTCAGGCCAGCCCGTTCACCGACACCCCGGCAGCGCGCAGCTCCTCGACGCCGGTCAGCCGCGCCGGGTCCGTCTCGTCCAGCCCCAGGTTCACCAGCGACCGGACACCGAGCAGCGGCGTGAGGTCGGTCAGCGGGTTGGCGCCGAGCAGGAGCTCCTGCAGCAGCGGCGCGCCGGCCAGGCCGCGCACGTCGGTGATGCGGTTGCCGAAGAGGTCGAGGACCAGCAGCGTCGGCACGCTCCCGAGGGGCGCCGGGTCGGCGATGGCGTTGTCGGCCAGCCGCAGGGTGTCGAGGGTCGGCAGGCCGGCCAGCGGCGAGACGTCGGTGATCGCGTTGCCGGACAGGTCCAGCGTGCGCAGCGCGTCGGCACCGGCCAGCGGGCCCACGTCGGTGACCTTCGCGGCGGCCACGCCGAGGGTGGTGAGCGTCGTCGTCCCGGTGAGGGGCGTCAGGTCCCCGACGGGGTTCTGCGAGAGGCCGAGGTCGGACAGCGGGAGCCCCTCCAGCGGGGACAGGTCGGCCACCTCGTTGTCCGTGAGCGTCAGGGTCCCCAGCCGCGACAGCCCGGCGAGCGGCGCGAGGTCGCTGATCTCGTTGCGCGGCGCGTCGAGGGCGCTCAGCGCCGTCAGCCGCTCGACGCCCTCGAGGGAGCGGACCGGGCCGAGCGGCGACGTCTGCCCGTCGCAGTGCAGCTCCTCGATCGCGCCGAGGTCGGCGTCGGAGGCGGCCGCGCCGGCGTCGGGCAGCCCCGCCGCAGACGCCACGCAGGCGGCCAGCGCGGCGTCGGCGACGACCTCCTGCACGGGCCGGGCCGGTCCGCCGGGCGGGGACGCGGCGCAGCCGGCGGCCGCGGTGAGCAGCACGAGGAGCGCGCCGGCCGTCCTGGTCCGGTTCCGGTGGAGAGCGCTCCGCACGGCTCCGGAGGCCAGGTCGCGTCCCGGCCCCGTCCCGCCGACGCGCCGGGCCAGGATGGGGGCAGCCGACGGGAGGAGGAGCCGTGGACGCCTCCGGGAGCGGCCGCCGTGGGACGCGCGACCCGGTCGACACCGGCTGGGACCGCGACGGCGAGGCCGACCACCGCGACCACGCCGCGCGGGAGCGCGACCGCGTCGCCGAGGAGCGCGACGAGCGCGCCATCGACCGCGCCGTCGCCGCCGGGCGCCGGGACGCGGGGAACGGCCTGGAGGAGGCAACCGACCGGGACGCCGCCGACGCCGACCGCCGGGCGGCGGCCCGGGACCGGGCGGCCGCGGCCGCCGACCGGGACGCCGCGGCGGGCGACCGGGCGCTGGCCCGGGCCGAGCGGGAGCAGGCCGCGGTGGACCGGGCCCGGGAGGACTGAGCGCCGGAGGACGCTCAGCTCAGCGTGCCGGTGCGGATGACCTCCTCGGCCACCAGGCGCAGCTTGACGTTGCGGCGGCTGCTGGAGGCCTTGAGCAGCTCGAAGGCGGCCTGCTCGTCGACCTTGCGCAGCGCCATGAGGATGCCGATGGCCATGCCGATGCGGCGGTTGCTCTCCAGCGCGATCCGCAGGTGGGTCATCTGCTCGTCCGCGGCGAGCAGGTTCTTCTCCATGCGGGCCATCTGGTCGGTGGCCCGCGCGAGCGCGCTCGTGACCGCCTCGGCGGTGGGCGGGCCCACAGGACGCGGACGCCCGGCGGGGCGTGCGCCGGGATCCGTCGGCTCCTGCTCCGCGGGCACGTGGTCAACCACCGGTGGATCTCCGTGGCGGGAGGGGGCACGGGGCCGCTGTACCGGTGCCGGGGTTGGACACCAGGTCGTCGTCCCCGACCGTATCGGACGGCGGTCCGCTCAGGACGTCCCCTCCGGTTCCGGCACCGGACGGTCTAGGGGGTGGGCCCGCTCGTCGGCCGGGAGCCGGGCCACGACGAGGGTGACCGCGGCGAGCGCCGGCGGCACCAGGCCCGCGACGAGGAAGACCGCGGGCAGCCCCACCGCCTCCCCCAGCGGCCCGGCGGCGGCCACCGACACGGGGACCAGGGCGCCGGAGACGACGAAGTCGAGGCTGGACACCCGGCCCAGCAGCGCCGGGGGCACGCGGCGCTGCAGCAGGGTGCCCCAGATGGTCATCCCGCCGTGGATGCCGGCGCCGGCGAGCACGGCGGCGCCGACCACCACCGGCACCGACGTCGCGACGCCGAGGACGGCCAGCGGCAGGCAGCCGGCGGCCCACAGCGCCGTCGTCGCGGTGAGGTAGCGGCGCGGGAGGGGACGTGAGGCGACGGCGAGGGCGCTGAGCGCACCCCCGACGCCGAAGCCGGCGAGCACCACCGCGTGGTCGACCGGACCGCCCCCGGCGCGCTCGCGCAGGACGAAGGGGGTGAGCACCTGCAAGGGGCCGGTGGTGACCAGGAGCATCAGCGACCCGAACAGCAGCGTGGCCAGCAGCCAGCGCGTGCGCAGGAGGAAGGCGAACCCCTCGCGGAGGTCGGCCAGCAGCGCCCGCGCCGGGTGCGCCGGGCCGCCCGCCGCACGGTGCACGGGCAGCCGCGGGAGCCCGAGGACGCAGCCGAGGGCGGCCAGCGACGCCGCGGCGGTGGCCAGCAGCGCGGCGCCCGGGGACGCCGCGGCCACCAGCAGCCCGGCCAGCGCGGGACCGGTGACCTGGTAGAGCAGCGGCCGCATCGCGCCCTCGAGCCCGTTGGCGGCCAGCAGCTGCTCGGGCGGCAGGAGGGCCGGCACCAGCGCGGAGTAGGCCGGGTAGTGCAGGCCGAGCGCGACGCCGCCGAGCAGCCCGGTGGCGGCGAGCACCGGCAGCGGCAGCGCGCCGGCCAGGGACAGGCACGCGGCGAGACCCACCGGCACCGCCGAGAGCAGGGTGACCACCGCGAGCAGGGAGCGCTGCGGGACCCGGTCGGCCAGCACCCCGCCGGGCAGCGCCATGGCCAGCGTCCCGACCGCGGAGGCGCCGGTCACCAGCGACAGCTCGGCGGGGCCGCCGCCGAGGGCGACCACCTGCCAGACGGCGGTCACCGCCCACGAGCCGTTGGCCACGAGCGACAGGGCCAGCGAGAGCGCCAGCCGGCGGTAGGCCGCCGACCGCAGCGGGGCCAGCGCCCGCGGGGACGCGGTCACCCGGCCATGCTCCCTCGCCGTCCCGGGCGGCCGGCCGGCACCCGGTGACACGCCCGGGCCGGTGGTGCCGGGCATGGGGACGGCCGCTCGCGGGCACCCCCGTCCCATGGGGGACTGGCGTGAGCAGCTGGACGGCCTGCCCTTGCAGAGCCGCCTCAAGGCCCTGCTCGTCTACGAGCTGGCCTCGGACCGGGTGCCGGGGCAGCCGCTGGACGTGACGACCGCGGCCGTGCGGGCCGTGGCGACGGCGGAGGGCCTCGACACCGGGCAGCCGTGGATCGACGCGGCCGCCGCCCGGATCAGCGCGGGACCGCTCGGGAGACCCGGGGCCTGACCCGCCTGCGCCCGGTGGGGCGGTTGGGACGCCTGCGCCGCCGGGATCCGGACACGCACGGTGCCGGTGCTGGCCCGGCGTCGCACCGCCTCGGACCCTGGTCCCATGACCACTGCCTACTCCTACGGGACCGCCCACGCGGTCGTGATGGTCGGCTCGGTCGGCAGCCCCGACGGCCTGCAGCCCCGGCAGATCGGACCGGCGCACGCCACGATCGGCCGGGTCACCGGGCGCAGCCGCAAGTCGCTGTGCGGCGCCTACGTGGCCGTGGACGAGCAGACGGTGTGGCCCCCGGAGGAGTACGAGGACTCCCAGCTGTGCGCCGAGTGCGCCGAGCTCGCCCGCCTCTGACTCAGCCGCCGGCCACCGAGGGCAGCACCTGCACCACCGCACCGGCCGGCACCGGGGTCGCCAGGCCCGCGGCGAAGCGGACGTCGTCGCCGTCGACGTAGACGTTGACGAACCGGCGCACCGCCCCGGCCTCGTCGCGGATCCGCCGCTCGAGGACCGGGTGGGTGGCGGCCAGCACGTCGAGCAGCCCGGCCAGCGTGCCGTCGGCCGGGTCCACCTCCAGCCGCCGCGCGCCGCCGGCCAGATCGGCCAGGACGCCGGGCAGCAGCACCTGCACGCTCACGGCAGCACCGCCGCGCGGACGCACAGGACGTCGGGCAGGTGGTCGGCGACGAGGGTGAACGTGTCGCCCTCGTCGCGGCTGGCGTAGACGCAGCCGTCCCGGGTGCCGACGGCGACGCCGGTCGGGTCGCCCTCGTCGGCGCAGACGGCGTCGCGCAGGACCGCCGTCCAGGAGCCGTCGGGCAGGCCCTCCCCCAGCTCGGTCCAGGTGGCGCCGGCGTCACGGGTGCGGTGCACGCGCAGCCGCCCGCCCGGAGGCACCCGCTCGAGGTCGGCGACCAGCGGCACCACCCAGGCGGTGCCCGGGGTGCGCGGCGAGGCCACGACCGGGAAGCCGAAGTCGACCGGCAGCCCGCCGGCGATCGACGTCCACGACCCGCCGGCGTCATCGGTGCGGAAGACGCCGAAGTGGTTCTGCGCGTACAGCCGGTCGGGATCGGCGGCGTCGGCGGCCACCTTGTGCACGCACTGGCCGTACTCGGGCGCCGGTCCGGGCAGGAACGGCGTGGTGATGCCGGAGTTGCGGGGCTGCCACCCCTCGGCGCCGTCGTAGCTGACGTAGACGCCGCCGGTGCTCATGGCCACCAGCACCCGGTCGGTCGTGGGGTGCGGGAGGACGGTGTGCACCGCCCCGCCGCCGGCACCGGGCTCCCACTCCGGCCGGTGCGGGTGGTCCCACAGGCCGCGGACGAGGGCGAAGCTGCGGCCGCCGTCCTCGCTGCGCCACAGCGAGTGCGGCTCGCAGCCGGCTCAGACGACGCCGGGACGGCCGGCGGTGTCGGGGCGGATCTGCCAGACGCGGGCCAGCGCCGCACCCGTGTCGGCCGGGAAGCGGATGGCGCCGTCGTCGGTCTCGGTCCACGTGCCGCCGAGGTCGTCGGACCAGGTGACCGTCGGCCCCCAGTGCCCGTACTGGACGCCGGCGAGCACGCGGGGCACCGGCCCGCGGGTGTCGACGGCGACCGCCGCGACCTCCTGCGAGAGCAGGTGCGGCCCGTCGAGGGTCCAGGTGCGGCGGTCGTCGTCGCTGCGGGCCAGCCACAGCCCCTTGCGCGTGCCGATGGCGAGCAGGTCGGCCACGGTCCCCTCCGAGGGTCGGCGGGGGCCGGCGGCCCCCTCGATCCCTCAGACCGGGTCCGCGCCCGGAACTGAGCGGTGCCCGCTCAGCGGCGGGTGGCGCCCCCGGGGCCGTCGCCGGTGACCGGGGCGGACCCGTCGGCGTGCCGGCCGCCGTGCCCGTCGGCCAGCCCGGGGGCGAGCCGCTCGGCCTCCGCGCGCAGCTTCTCCGCCGCCGAGGCGTGCTCCTGGGCGGCGTCGGCCCGCTGGCGGGCCTCCTGCTCGGCCAGGCGGGTGCGCTCCTCCACCTCGGCGCGCTCGCGGCGGGCGCGGGCGGCCTGCTCCTCGGCGGCCGCCTGCTCCTTCTCCGCCTGCGCGCCGCGCAGGCGGGCCTCCTCGAGGTGCTCCCGCGCCTGCACGCGCTGCTGCTCCCGGCGCTTGGCGCCGGCCACCCTGCTGCGCTTGGCCAGCGCGAGACCGATCAGCGCGAGCACCACCAGTGCGGCCACGACGATCAGGACGATCAACCAGGTGTCCACGACGCTCCCCTTCCCAGAGACCGTCGCTGATCTTCCCGCGGCGCGGCCTCAGGAAACGGAGATCACTTCAGCGCGCTGCCCGCCTGCCACCGGTCCCACGGGATCGTCCAGTCGGCGATGCTCGAGGTCAGCGGTCCGGCGTCGGAGTTCTGGATCTCGACGACGTCGCCGGGCTGGGAGAAGTCGTAGAACCAGCGGGCGTTCTCGGTCGAGAGGTTGATGCACCCGTGCGAGACGTTGGTGTTGCCCTGCTGGGCCACCGACCACGGGGCGGCGTGCACGAACTCGCCGCTGTCGGACAGCCGCACCGCCCACTGGACGGGCGTGCGGTAGCCGTCGGGACTGTCAACCGGGACGCCGTAGGTGCTGGAGTCCATGACCCGGTCGGCGTTGAGCTCGGTGACCACGTGCGGCCCGTTGTAGCTGGGGTTGTCCGGGCTGCCGGCGCTCATCGGCCAGTCCTGCACCAGCCGGTCGCCGTCGTAGACCTGCATGCGGTGGGTCGAGGCGTCGGCGACCGAGACGTGCCGGTCGCCCACGTGGAAGGACACCGTGCGGTCCTTCTCGCCCCAGACGCCCTCGCCCATGTCGACGCCGTAGAGGTCGGCGTCGACGGTGACGTCGGTCTGCGCCGGCCAGTACTGCGAGGGCCGGAAGTGCACCTCGGTGTCGCTGATCCAGCTCCACACGCCGTCGGTCGGGGTGGAGCTGGTGACGCGCAGGTGGCTCTCGACGGCGGCCTTGTCGACGACCGGCTGCTCGAAGTAGACGCGGATCGGCATGCCGACGCCGACGGTCTGGCCGTCCAGCGGGCCGATCGAGGGCGTGGTCACCGTCTCGGGGGTGGCCGTGGTAAACGTGCTGGTGGCCTCGGCCGGCTCGTCGTCGGCGCCCTCGGCCGTGGCGGTGAGCGTGTAGGTGGTGCCCCAGGCCAGCGGCTCCTGCGGCGTCCACACCTCGGTGCCCTCGGTGGCGCCGTCGGTGAGCTCCCCCGGCACGTCCGCGCCCGCGCCGTCGCTGACGCTGACGTCGGTGAGCTCACCGTCGGTGACGGAGATCTCCACCGGGTCCGCCGGGGCGACGTCGGCCGCTCCGTCAGCGGGCGCGAGCGAGAGCTGCACGGGCGCGGGGGGCGCCGAGGACGAGGCGCTCGACGAGGCCGACGACGCCGACGAGGACCCCCCGTCGCTGCCGGTGCACCCGCTGAGCAGGGCGAGCGCCCCCAGCGTGACCAGCGCAGCTGTCCGTCGCACCCTCGTCGTCCCCTCGTCCCCGCACTCCGGCCCCGACAGAGGGCACGGCTGTATCCCCACCAGTGTCCACGCTGAGCACGGAACCGGGCCGTCCGCCGCCCGGGGACCCCCGGGCGGGACGCTGCCGACCGCTGGTATCGTTCTCCCTCGGAACCCGGTCCGCCGGGAGACACGCGCCATTAGCTCAATTGGCAGAGCAGCTGACTCTTAATCAGCGGGTTCGGGGTTCGAGTCCCTGATGGCGCACTTCCACTACCTTGATCGCCCCTCTGACCAGCACTTCTATGCGCGAGGGGCACACTCGCCGGCGGTGGCCGACGCGCCGAGCCACGGAAAACCCATCGAAAACCCTGGCCGTCCGAGCGGCGCGCCCTCACGACCCTGCGGACGCGCGAACGGCGGGGACCCGCCCTCGCCGTCACTGCGTGGGCTGAACGATCGCCACCTCCTGCCGCTCCCCGCCCGCACCAGGATGCCGGCTGCCTTGGTCGCCGGAAGGGCGCTCCGCGTCCCTACGGGATGGGCCTCCGGACCACCCTTCCCCCGACCTGCTCCAGCCGGCGTCGCAGCGGTTGTGGATAGCAGTCGGAGAGTCTGGGCCCGCACGCTGATCGACCTCTCGAGCCTCGACGCCTCGCGGGTGTGATGCCCACCGACGGGGGCGTCGCCCACCCTTGGCTGAGGACGTCCATCGACCCAGACGACCTCGCCAGCGCCACCGCCGGCGTGCGCCCAGAGGCCCACCTCGGGCTGGTCCGGCGGGCCTACCAGATCGTCTCGCCCAGGTCGAGCTCGGTGATCCTCCGGTCGCGGTTGACCAGCGGGAGGTCCAGCGCCATCCCGGCTGCGCCGATGAAGCGGTCCCAGGGATCGCCGAGCACCTCGCGTGCGATCCGCTGGAACGCGGCTGCGACCTCCAGGGACAAGGCGGGGCCTCCAGTGCAGAGCCGGGGTCGTCGAGTAGTGCGACGAGGTCGCCCAGTTGGTCATCGGTGAATGCCTGGCGCGTGCGGATGACGCACCAGAGATCGACGATCGAGGCGACGGAGACGATGACGCCGTCGGTTGCCGCTGCCTCCTCGAGGGCGTCGAGCGCCGCGGACGAGAGTCGTCGGTCTGGATCGTCGGGGAGATCCCGGATCAGCGCGTGAGTGTCGGCTACGACCCTCACCGGGGCGGCGCCCGACGCGATGATCACGGGCTGGCGCTGCCGCCCGTCATGCAGTCCTCACCCATGGGGGCAGAACCAAGGCACTGGAGGAGAACTGGAGATCTTCGGCCCTCCAGGCCGTCGTGGCCGCCTACGGCGGTTCACCTACCGGCTGCTGACCGAATGGGCGACCGACCAAGTGGCCGAGTTCGAGGCTGGCATCGGCGACGGCGACCAACAGTCGGCCGAGCTGGTCATGCGGGTTTGCTTCCCGTCACCCGCTCCACGCAGCGACCAGTTCATCAGCCCGTTTGCCCGGCTCGGTAGGCGTCGACGGCGCAGATGTCGCCGTGCCCTGCCCGAGGACCCGCACCTCGGAAACCCGTGGACGGTGACCCGCTGGGCGAGGTCGAGCCAGCATCCCCGGATGCGGGCGGGCCCGGCTACGCGGGGAGCGCGAGGTCGCGGTGAGCGAAGCGGATCAGGCCTGCGGTGGTGAGCAGTGCCGCGAGGGCGAGCAGCGCGAGGAGGGGTGCGGCCGGGATGTCGGCTGCCGGAGCTGGGGGTACGTGGGTGAAGGGTGAGAGGTCCCGGACCGCCCCGGGAAGGTCGACGACGCCGCCGATGGGGCCGAGCAAGATGGCCACTGTCAGCCCCGCCCACACCACGGCTCCAGCGGATCGGGGCAGGAACGCGATCGCCGCGACGGCGGCTCCGGTGAGCACCAGGATGGCCGGCGCCTGGACCAGAGCGGCCGCGCTGAGGGTGATCAGTCGTGCCGCCGGCTCCCCGGTGACCAGGCCGTCGCCGAGGCCGGCGACGCCGCCGAGGACAAGGAGGAGCACCAGGGTGCCAACGACCGCGCAGGTGATGTGGCCGGCGATCCAACGTGTGCGGCCGACCGCGGTTGCCAGGACGTGTTCGAGCCGTCCCGCGGATTCCTCGCCGTTCGCGCGCAGCATGGCCTGCAGTGGGAAGCCGGCGACGATGGCGCCGATCAGGGTCAGCAGGGCCGCGTAGAAGGTGTCGGACAGGTCGACGCCGGCGCCGCCGAGTGCGGTGAGCAGCTCGACCAGCCGGGCGTTCCGGGCGAGATCCTCGATCTGCTGCCCGAGAGAGCCGACCACCGCTCCCACGATGACCATGGCGACCGCCCAGCCGAGCAGCACGCCGCGCTGCAGTCGCCAGGCCAGTCCCCATGGGCTGAGCAGGCTTCGCGGCGCCGCGGCCGGGCCCCCTGGGTCGGTGAAGATGCCCAGCCCGTGGTCACGTCGGCCGGCCAGAGCGACGCCGATCGCGACGGTGGCGGTCGCCAGCGCAGCAGGCAGGGCCAGCAGCCACCACTTGTTCGCCTCGAAGGCCTGCACCTGCTGAGCCCAGCCGAGCGGGGACAGCCAACTGGGCCACGCGCTGGTCACCGTGAGCCCGTCGTCCTCCACGCGTCCGAGGGCGTCGCCGATCCCCCGCAGCAGGTAGGCGGCGCCCAGCGCGGCCAGACTCAGCGCGGTGGCGGTGCGTGCGCTGCTCGCGAGCTGCACTGCGACGGCCGCGATGCCGGCGAAGGCGATACCGCTGGCGCCGATCGCCAGACCGGTCGCCGCCGAGCCCGCCACCGGAAGGCCGCTGACCACCAGTCCCAGGGCGGTCAGCCCGGCCAGCACCAGATCGGCGGTCACGGCCACGCCGACCGCGGCGGCGAGAGACGCGTACGGGCCGACCGCTGCGGAGGCGATCATCTCTCCTCGGCCGGATTCCTCGTCCTGTCGGGTGTGGCGGACCACCACCCACACGCTCATTAGTGCGGCCAGAACCGCGATGATCCAGAACGCGTCGGAGAAGGTCAGCGCCCCTAGGCTGCTGTTCGCCGCCGGGCCGCGCAGCAGACGCAGGCCGGGGTTCGCCGCCAGCAGCCGGGTAGCGGCGATCCGGTCCTCCTCGGCTGGGTAGGTCGAGGCGATGTTGGCCGCCTGGAGCGCCACGAGGAGCGCGGGAGCCGCGACCCAGATCGGCAGCCGGACGCGTTCCCGGCGCAGGGCCAGCCGGACCAGCGTCGCGGTGCCGGTGATCGCGTTCACCGCGCCTCCCCGGAGCGCGGCCAGTCGGTGACAGCTCCGTAGTGACGCAGGAAGAGTTCTTCCAGGGTCGGCGGTTGGCTGACCAGGCTGCGCACGCCGACGTCCGTCAGGCGGCGGAGCAATGGGTTCAGGGCATCGTTGTCGACCTGGCAGTGCACGCGTCCGCCGTCGACGTGGAGGTCGTGGACGCCGGGAAGCGCCCCGAGCGTGTCCGGCGGCCCGATCAGTTCGGCGGTGACCGTTGTCCGGGTCAGGTGGCGCAACTGCCCCAGTGAGCCGGTCTCCACGGTCCGGCCCCCGCGGATGATCGAGACCCGGTCGCAGAGGGCCTCCACCTCGGCGAGGATGTGGCTGGACAACAGCACCGTGCGGCCCTCGGCGGCGCCTTCCCGGATGACCTGCCGGAAGGTCTCCTCCATCAAGGGATCGAGCCCGCTGGTCGGCTCGTCGAGGATCAGCAACTCGGCCCGCGACGCCAGTGCCGCCACGAGGGCGACCTTCTGACGGTTGCCCTTGGAATACGCCCGGCCCCGCTTCCGCGGGTCCAGGTCGAACCTGTCCAGCAGTTCGGCCCTGCGCCGCTGGTCGAGCCCGCCACGGAGATGGCCGAGCAGGTCGATGACCTCACCACCGGACAGATTCGGCCACAGCGTCACGTCCCCGGGCACGTAGGCCAACCGCCGGTGCAGCGCCACCCGGTCCCGCCATGGGTCGCCGTCCAGCAGACGGACGCCACCGGAATCGGCGCGCAGCAGGCCGAGCAGGACGCGGATCGTCGTGGTCTTGCCCGCCCCGTTGGGACCGAGGAAGCCGTGCACCTCGCCGGTGCTCACGGTCAGGTCAAGACCGTCGAGCGCCCGTGTCCGACCGAACGACTTGATCAGCCCTGACACCGACACCGCAGACGTCATACTTGAGGAAACTACAGTGAGTCCAAAAAGCCTACAATGGCATAAAGTGTGTCGGTGTATTCTGGCTGCGTGACTTCGCCGCCGGGACTGCGCGAACGGAAGAAGGAGCGCACGCGTCAGGCGCTGATCTCCGGGGCGCTCGACCTGTTCGAGACGCAGGGATACCGACAGACCACCGTGGCGCAGATCGCTGCAGCCGCCGACGTGTCGACCAAGACGTTCTTCAGCTACTTCCACAACAAGGCCGACGTCCTCTTCGTCGGGGCCGAGGCCCGGGTCGACACAGCGTTGCGCGTCATCGCCGAACGGGGCCCGGACGATGAGGTGGTCGACGTCCTCGTCCGGGCTGTCGAGCGCATGCTGGCCGACGATTCCGCCGACGATCCCGCCGCCCGCCTCACCAGGCAGCGCCTCATCCTGTCCGAACCGGAACTGCAAGGGCACGCCCTCCGCCGGCTCCTCAGCAAGCAGGCGCAGATGGTCGACACCTTGCTCGCCGCCTACCCCGCGCAGTTGGATGCCGTCACCGCGGCCGGGACCATCGGCTCGATGCTCGGTGCGACGATCGCCACCATCCAGGCCTGCGTCCGCGCCGGCCACTCCGCGGACCGCATGCTGATGGCCGTTCGACGGGCGGCCGAGAACGCCGTCCGCAGTCACGCCCGGGACGGTGCAGCGCGGTCGACCTGACGGGTTCGGGGACCGCATGTCACTGCGAGCCCGCGGACCACCTCCGGCCCTGCTGTGGGGACTCCGGCCGGTGAGGCCTCGGTCCCAGGTCGAGGCCTTGCTCCCATTCGGTCCCCCACCCTCGAGTGAGGCGCTCCCCCAGGAGCGGCCGACGCGCGGACGGCGGACCGACATGGCAGAAAGGGCCCATGAACTCGGAGGCGCTACGGAAACGGGGCCTCACGCTGGCCTGGTTCATCGTCGGCTGGGACATCGCCGAAGGGACCATCGCGGTCACCGCCGGACTGCTCGCCGGGTCCATCGCGCTGGTCGGCTTCGGCATCGACTCGGCCATCGAGGTCTTCGCCGCCCTGGTCGTCATCTGGCAGCTGCGCCGGAACGGGGAGCAGCGCTACGCCACCGCGCTGCGTCTCATCGCCGTCAGCTTCTTCCTGCTGGCCGGCTACGTGATCTATAAATCGGTCTCGGACCTGATCAACGCCAGTCAGCCCGACGCCTCCCCGGTGGGGATCGTCCTCGCGGCCGTGGCGACGGCGGTCATGATCCCGGTGGCCATCGCCCAGAAGCGGACCGGCGAGGCTCTCGGCAACCAGGTCCTGGTGGCCCAGTCGAACGAGACGTGGATCTCGAACTACCTGTCGATCAGCCTGCTGCTCGGTCTCGGCCTCAACGCGCTGTTCGGGTGGTGGTGGGCCGATCCGCTGGTCGCGTTCCTGATCTCACTCGTCGCGGTGCGCGAGGGCTGGGAAGCGTGGCGCGACGCGAGCGAGGACAGCGAGGAGCGGGAGGGCGAGAAGGACTCCGTCTAGGGTCTCGCGCCTCGCCGCACCATGACCCCGGCCTGCCGCGGCGTCCCAGCACGGCACCACCCGAGTCCTCCGGCCACCGTCAGTCGTGCGCGTGCAGGGGCTTGCCAGCCAGGGCGAGGGCGGCCTCACCGATCGCGTCGTTCTGGGTGGGGTGGGCGTGCACGAGGCGGGCGACGTCGTCGGGATAGGCCTCCCAGTTGACCATCATCTGCCCCTCGCCGATGAGCTCGCCGACCCGGGCGCCGAGCATGTGCACCCCGACGATGGGGCCGTCCTTCTCCCGCACCAGTTTGATGAAGCCGGCCGTCTGCAGCATCTGGCTCTTCGCGTTGCCGGCCAGGTTGTACTCGGTGATCTCGACCCGGTCGGTGCCGTAGCGCTCCTTGGCCTGCACCTCGGTGAGCCCCACCGACCCGATCTGCGGCTCGCAGTAGGTGACGCGGGGAATGCCGGACTCGATGATCGGTACCGGATTCTGCCCGGCGATCTGCTCGGCGACGAAGATGCCGTGCTGGAAGCCGCGGTGCGCCAACTGGAGGCCAGGCACGATGTCGCCGATGGCGTAGACGTTGCCCACTCCGGTGTGCAGCCGCTCGTCGGTGAGGACGAAGCCGCGGTCCATCGGGATGCCGTTCTCGGCGTACCCGAGGTCGGCGGTCGCCGGCCCGCGACCGATGGCGACCAGCAGAAGCTCGGCCTCGAGGGTCTTGGCGTCCTGGGTCGTGACCACGACGCCGTCGTCGGACTGGGTCGCGCCGGCGAACATCGTGTTGGTGTGGAAGGTGATCTTCCGCTTGCGGAACGCGCGCTCCAGGCCCTTGGACAGGGCCTCGTCCTCACCGGGCACCAGGCGGGGCAGACCCTCGACGATGGTCACGTCGGCGCCCAGGGACTTCCAGACCGAGGCGAACTCGACGCCGATCACGCCACCGCCGAGGACGATCACGCTGGCGGGCACGCGGTCCAGTTCGAGCGCCTGCTCGGAGGTGATGATGCGGCCGCCGATCTCCAGGCCCGGCAGCGACCTGGGATAGGACCCGGAGGCCAGCACGACGTTGGCGCCCCTGTACTGGACGCCGTCGACCTCGACGGTGTCCGGGGCGACGAGCCGGCCCCAGCCGCCGATCAGGTCGACCTTGCGGGACGACACCAGCCCCTGCAGCCCCTTGTACAGGCGGCCGACGACGGAGTCCTTGAACGCGTGCACGGCGGACATGTCGATGCTGCCGAAGGTGCTGAGCACGCCGAACGTGCCGCTCTCCCGGATGGTGTCGGCCACCTCCGCCGAGTGCAGCAACGCCTTGGTGGGGATGCATCCGCGGTGCAGGCAGGTGCCGCCCAGCTTGTCGCCCTCGATGAGCGCGACCGTCATGCCGAGCTGCGCGCCGCGCAACGCGGCCGCGTATCCGGCGCTACCTCCGCCGAGGACGACGAGGTCGTAGTCCACAATTCCCCTTCCGGTGCCCGTCGATGAGCAGAACTTCCGCGGCCGTCGAGGTGACGCGGGCCTAGCTAGAGGCCGAACGCGCCGCCCTCGACGAGGATGACGATGCCCAGGCCGATGAGGACGATCGGGAACAGGATGTGCTCCCAGCGCTCCAGCACCTCGGCGATCGGCTTGCGCGTCGCGACGAAGCGCGCCGCGGCGACCAACACCGCCACCAGGGCGAGGAACACGATCGAGTAGGCGACGATGCCTGCCGTGCCGACGGTGGCGAACACCGGCACGTACACGCCGATGTTGTCTCCCCCGTTGGCGAAGGTGACCGCGGCGATGGTGAGCACGCTGAGCGACTTGCCGCTGACCTTGCCCTCGTCGTCATCGTCGTCGTCATCGCTGCGCCAGACCCGCCAGGCCGCGAGCAGGCCGAGGCCCAGCGGGATGAGCCCGAAGTACGGGATCGCCTCCTCCGGCAGGAAGCTGCGCGCGCCCAGGGCGACGAGCACCGCCGCGGCCAGGATGGCGCCGAAGCCCAGGTACTGGCCGGCGAGGATCTTTCCGGTGGTGCCGCGCTGGCCGGCACCCCGGGCGTAGAACAGCGACAGCACGATGATGTCGTCGATGTTGGTGACCATGAACAGGCCGACGGCCTGCAGGGTCCACGTGAGAATTTCCATGGCTGCCTTCTGCTCGAGAACCGGCATCGGACGGCCGGCTGAGGTGCTGGGTGTCACCCGGGGTCGGTGACGGGCCGTCGGTCGCGACATCTGACCAGGCGGCTCCCCGCCAACGACCCGTGGCATCGTCTTTTGACGATGCTAGCACCGCCGGGCGCTACTCCGTCCGATCGGCTCCCCGATCGCGCGAGGGGACCTGGGGCAACGGTCGCGAGACCTGCGATGTGGGATGCCGGTCGTCCTCGAGGTGGCGGCGACCGAGCCAGGCCACCGCTCGGGCTGGACACCACCCCTCGTTGCTGCTATCCATCGGTCATCGACGATGCCGACGAGCCTAGGCGATGGAGTGGTCCGCATGCTCATGAACCGCGCGGAGACGATCCTCGTCAACAGCGGTGCCCGGCGGGCGCTGCAGCGGTGGTACGAGACCCCGGCTCTCCTGCGGCTGGGCGGGCAGCAGGCGCCAGGGGCGCGAGCACTCGAGCTGGGCTGCGGAGCGGGCTACGGCACCGAACTCATCCTCGAGCGCTTCGGTGCCGACCACGTTGACGCAGTCGACCTCGATCCGGAGATGGTCGACCGGGCGCGGCGCCGGCTGGCCCGGCACGGCGACCGGGTCCGGCTCGCCACCGGGGATGTCACCGACCTGCGACGGGCGTTGGCCGCGGCCGACGACAGCTACGACGCGGTGTTCGACTTCGGCATCCTGCACCACGTCGAGGACTGGCAGGCGGCAGTCGGCGACGTCGCGCGAGTGCTGCGACCCGGAGGCCGCTTCTACTTCGACGAGGTCACCGCCGATGCGCTGGCCACCCGAGGCTATCGGTGGCTCTTCGACCACCCCACGCACAACCGGTTCACCGCTGCCGAGTTCGTCGCCGAGCTCGAGCGGCAGGGCCTCGCCGTCGGCCGACGATGGCGGACCCGGATCCGAGGTCACTACGTGCTCGGCGTCGCCGACCGGGTCGCCTGAGCAGGCCCTCATGCGCCCCCCGGCCCCGCCAGGTCAGACCAGCGTTGGTTGCCGGGCTCGACGCGCACCACCTAACATCGTCTGGTGTCGATGAATGCGCAGCCGCAGGCGTCCGTCGACGCCTCGTCCGGCCCCGCGGTCAACGAGGCGCAGGCCCTGTCCCCGGCCGCCTCGCTGTTCCACAGCCTCTCCGATCCGGCTCGGCTGGCGATCCTGCGCCACCTCGCCGCAGGCGAGCACCGGGTCGTGGACCTCACGGCACACCTGGGCCTGGCCCAGTCGACCGTGTCCGCGCACCTTGCCTGCCTCCGCGACTGCGGGCTGGTGACGTCCCGGCCGCAGGGCCGCGCGTCGATGTTCTCCCTCGCCACCGCACCACACCTGATGGAGCTCCTCGGGGCAGCCGAGCGACTCCTGGCCGAGACCGGCGACGCCGTCGACCTGTGCCCCACCTACGGCTCCACCGCCCGGCGCCAGGCTCGAGCGGACTGACCATGCTGCCCGCCGGCGCGCTGATCCGGACCGGGACGGACCGGCCGATCCCTGGAGCGGAGCGCCACGGCGACCCGTCCCCGAGCGCCGGGTAGGAGCCGCTCGTGCCGACGCCCCCCTCGCTGCCTCCCGAGATGCTGCTTCGGTACACCGACCTGCCCGAGGGCCGCGTCCGCACGCGGGTGCTCGGCCGTCGGCGGCCGAACGTCCCGCCGATCGTCGTCGTGCAGGGCATGGCTGTGTCGGACTACCTGCTGCCGGCCTGTGCCGCCCTCGGCGAGTGGACCGAGGTGCACCTGCTCGATCTGCCCGGCTACGGCGGCAGCGGGGAGCCGACGCGCCACCTCGATGTCCGGGGCTACGGAGGAACGGTCGCGCACTGGCTGCAGGCTGCAGAGCTCGACCGAGCCGTGGTCGTGGGCCACTCCAGCGGCACCCAGGTGGCGGCGTGGGCCGGCGTGCTGGGCCCTCAGCGAGTGGCCGCCGTCGGCCTGGCGAGCCCGACCATCGACCCGATGGCGCGGTCCCTCCCGAGGTTGCTGTTCCGCTGGCGCCTGGACGCCCGAGCGCCGTCACCGGGCCTGGAGGCCAACCACATCCCGGAGTGGAAGCGTGCGGGGCCGGGCGGGATCGCCCACCTGGTGAAGGTCCATCTCGCCGATCAGCTCGAGGATCAGGTCCGGCGCCTGCCCATGCCGATGCTCGCCATCCGGGCCGCGGACGACCGGCTCAGCAGCGAGAGCTGGGTGCGCGACCTCGCCCGGCGAGCACCGGACGGCGACCACGTCAGCGTTCCCGGCGCACACGCCTTCGTCTGGCTCGATCCCTCCGCGTGGTCGGAGCCGCTCCGTCGGCTCGCCGATCGAGCCGTCTCCGCGCTCCGGTGATCGCGAGCGCCCAGTGGGAGGGAGCTGGCCTCCCCCGTGCCGGGCACGGGGGTCGGAAGTGACGGGCTTGCCGCCGGAGAAGGCGGTCGCGTCCTTCGACTCGGCCAGCGCGCTGCTCACCGCCCTGGCACGAGCACTTCAGGGACAGGACTTCCCGCACCTGGGGCAGTCCCGGCTCAAGGTTCCCCTCGTCCGCGCCGGCGCCCTGCTTCCCCTCCCCCTGCGCCGGCGCGTGTACGCGAAGGCGAGCGGCCGGGAGGGCGTTCCGCCGGACCGGCTGGGCCGGATCGACCTCGAGCGGGTCGCCGCCTGGATCACCGACCACTACCCGGCCCGGCGCTATCCGGCGGTGCTGCTCGGCTCCTCCAACGGCGCGCTCTCCCATCTCGCCGCCGCCGCCGGACTGCCCTGGCTACCGCAGACCCTGCTGGTGCCGGTGCGACGTCCCGGGGTCGACCCCCGCGACGTCGGCTCAGCGCTCGACTTCGGTGCCCGGCACGCGCCGCCCCTGCTGGATCGCAACCCGACCATCGAGCTGCACCACATGCACGACCCGAACCAGGACGCCCTCAGCGCCTCCCAGATGGCGTATTTCCGCATCAAGTGGCACACGCTGCCCGGGGCGTACGAGCGCTTCCTCGGCGACCGGCTCGAGCCCGGCGCGCCGGTCATCGTCGTGCGCGACCGATCGTCGTGGCCGGTGACGCGCCTGGGACCGCGGCACGTGTTCCAGTACGGGGCGCACGGCGGCATGACAGCCGCGGAGTACGCGGCCGAACCCGGCGCCCCGCACACCGACGAGGTCGCCGCGGAGGCCGAATGGGGTTTCGCCGACGCGCTCGGGGACGACGTCCACACCTGGGCGATCCGCAACGGGCATCCCGCGGTCGACCTGCGCTACGACCACCCGCAGGACCCTGCGGCCGGAGTCGCTGACGCCTTCCGCGCCTGGCTGCAGCAGCGCGGCGAGCCCGCCCAGCGGCTGCTGGTGAGTTCCTTCATCGTGCACGATCCCTGGCGGACGATCACCACCGCGTCGGTGCCGTTCTGGACGTTCTTCCCGGTGCGCCGGGCGGCGCAGGACCTCGCGAGCTACCTCGACCGCGCCTCCTACGACGAGGTCGACATTCTCCTGTTCAGCAACGGCATCCCGTCCCGCGGCCAGGTCGATGCCCCATCGTGGGAACTCCTCGCCCAGCGCGCACGGCGACGCGGACGACTGCTCGGCGTGGACGCCGACGCCTTCCCCGCAGACTTCGCCACCTTCGCCCGCTACGGCGCCGCCCTCCGGTCACTGCCCCCGGCCACCGTCCCGTGGTCGCCGCTGACCCTGACCGATCTGCTGGCCGGCCTCGACGCCGCCCCTGGGATCTCGGTGACCCGTCCGGATCGGAGCCCGCCCGCCGACCCGCACGGGTGACAACCCTCCACTTCGCATGCCCCGCCGGACGCGACCGCTGCTCACTGCCGTATCGAGGACGAGTCCCGAGAGGATCACCGCATGACCGACGGTGCGCGGGAAGTACAGCGCCGCATTGCCCAGGAACTGGGGGTGCTGTCCGACTTCGACCCCGCCCAGGAGGCAGACCGCCGCAGCCGGTTCCTGGCAGACCTGCTGGCCGCCAGCGGCCTCCGCACGCTCGTGCTCGGCATCAGCGGCGGCGTGGACTCCGCGACGGTGGGCATGCTCTGCCGGCGCGCGGTGCGACGTCGTCCCCTGGGGTCCGCCGCACTGGTGGCGGTGCGCCTGCCCTACGGACGACAGCACGACGAGGCCGACTGCGGAGCGGTCCTCGACGCCATCGAGCCCGACCACCTGTTCACCGTCGACATCCGGCCGGCCAGCGATGCCGCCCTGGCCGGGCTGACCGCGGCGGGGCTCCGCTTTCCCTCCGACGACAGAGCGGACCACGCGCTGGGCAACATCAAGGCGCGCCAGCGCATGGTCGCCCAGTACGGCATCGCCGCCGCGCTCGACGGACTGGTGATCGGCACCGACCACGCCGCCGAAGCCGTCACCGGCTTCTTCACCAAGTTCGGCGACGGAGGAGTCGACGCCAACCCGCTCGCCGGGCTGACCAAGCGCCGCGTGCGACGTCTCGCCCGACACCTTGGCGTGCCCGAACGCATCGTCGACAAGACGCCGACCGCAGACCTGGAGTCTCTGCGCCCACAGCTTCCGGACGAGGAAGTCCTCGGCCTCAGCTACGACGAGATCGACGACTTCCTGGAAGGCCGTCCCGTCCGCCCCGAGACCCAAGCCGAGATCATCCACCGTTACACCGCCACGGCCCACAAGCGCACCGGGCCGATCACGCCCCCGCGCTGACGCGGCGGGTCAGCAGCGCATCACACGTCCCTTGGGCCGGAGGGCGAAGACGCATCCGTCGGCGGCGAGGACCCAGCGGCGTCGGCGCGGGCGGACCGCTTCTGCGCCGCGTCACCGCGCCAGGCCGTCACGGCGAACAACAGTGCGCCGGTGACAATCGCGGTGTCGGCGAGGTTGAACGTCGGCCACCAGCCGGTGTGCAGGTAGTCGGTGACGACGCCGTCCGCGGCGCGGTCGGCGAAGTTGGCCACCGCGCCGCCCAGGATGAGGGCCAGCGCGGCGAGCTGGGCTCGACCGCCGTGGCGCGCCGCGCGCCAGGCGATCACCGCCACCGCCGCGGTGATCGCGGCGGTGACGGCGATGACCAGCCAGGCGGGGGCCTCCGCGCCGACGGAGAACGCGACGCCGGAGTTGTAGCCCAGCCGCAGATCCACCGGCCCGAGCTCCACCCCGGCCGCCGACAGGCCGGTTTCTGCCCACGCCTTCGCGGTGAGGTCCACCGCCGCAACTCCTGCCGCGGCCGCCGCCACCCACAGTCGCCGACGGACCGGCCGGACCCGCCCGGGACCGGAGCCCCCGGCCCCGGTCACCGGACGGCGCCGGTCAACTCGACGGGCACCGGCGCCGGCGCGGCGGACACCGAGGTCAGCGGCTTGGTCCGGCCGGCGCGCACGCCGTTGGCGATGACGAAGACCTCGGCGACCTCGTGCACGAGCACGACGGCGGCCAGGCCGAGGACGCCGAACAGGGCGAGCGGCATCAGACCGATCACGATGCCCAGGGACAGGGCGACGTTCTGCAGCATGATCCGGCGGGCCCGGCGGGCGTGGCCGAAGGCCTGCGGCAGGTGCCGCAGATCCTCGCCCATGAGCGCCACGTCGGCGGTCTCGATCGCCACGTCGGTGCCCATCGCGCCCATCGCGATACCCAGGTCGGCGGTGGCGAGCGCCGGGGCGTCGTTGACGCCGTCACCGACCATCGCGGTGCGCCGCTGACCACGCAGCTCGGCGACCAGGCGCGCCTTGTCCTCCGGGCGCAGCTCCGCGTGCACCTGCTCGATGCCCACCTCCCGGGCCAGGGCCGTGGCGGTGGCGGTGTTGTCGCCGGTCAGCATGGCCACGGTGTAGCCGTCGCGGCGCAGCCGGGCGACGACCTCCGCCGCCTCCGGGCGCAGCTCGTCGCGCACCGCGACCGCACCGACGAGCTGCCCGTCGACCTCGATGAGCACCGCGGTCGCGCCGGCGTGCTGCATCCGCTGCACGTCGCCGGCGAGCACGCCGGCCTCGATCCAGCCGGGACGGCCCAGCCGCGCCGGGCGGCCGCCCACCAGGCCCACCAGCCCGGCCCCGACCACGGCCTCCACCTCGGTGGCCGGGGTGACCGCGGGAACCGCGGCCAGGATCGCCCGGGCGAGGGGATGCTCGCTGCGGGCCTCCAGCGCCGCGGCGACGTCCAGCACCTGCTCGCGGGTCATCCCCGGGACGGTGGCGACCTCCACCACCGCGGGCCGGTTGCGGGTCAGCGTGCCGGTCTTGTCCAGCGCGACACCGCGGATCACGCCGAGGGCCTCCAGGGCGGCGCCGCCCTTGACCAGCACGCCCAGGCGGCTGGCGGCACCCACCGCGGCGACCACGGTGACCGGCACGGAGATCGCCAGCGCGCACGGAGAGGCTGCGACCAGCACGACGAGGGCGCGCTCGATCCAGACGAGGGGATCACCGAGCAGGCTGCCGATGCCGGCGATGACGACTGCGGCGATCATGACGCCGGGCACCAGCGGCTTGGCGATCCGGTCGGCGAGCCGCTGAGCCTCGCCCTTGCGGGACTGCTCGGCCTCCACGATGCGCACGATCCGGGCCAGCGAGTTGTCCTCGGCTGTGGTGGTGACCCGCACCTCCAGCACGCCGGTGCCGTTGATCGACCCGGCGAACACCTCGTCGCCCGGCCCGGCCTCCACCGGCACCGACTCGCCGGTGATCGCCGAGACATCCAGGGCGGTGCGCCCGCCGCCGATGACGCCGTCCGTGGCGATCCGCTCGCCCGGCTTGACGATCATGGTGTCTCCGACGCGCAGGTCGGCTGGGGCCACGACCTGCTCGATCCCGCCGCGGCGCACGGTCGCCTGCTCGGGCACGAGGGACAGCAGCGCCCGCAGCCCGCGGCGGGTCTTGGCCAGCGAGTACTCCTCCAGGCCCTCGCTGATCGAGTACAGGAAGGCCAGCATCGCGGCCTCGCCGACCTCGCCGAGCAGCACCGCGCCGACGGCGGCGATCGTCATCAGCGTGCCGACGCCGATCTTGCCCTTCGCCAGCCGGCGCAGCGTGGACGGCACGAAGGTCCAGGCCCCGACCGCGAGGGCGGCCACCTCGAGGCCGACCTGCAGGCCGGGACGATCGGTGCCTCCAGCGAGCAGTGCACCCACCAGGAGCACGCCGGCGACCGCCGCGGCTTGTAGTTCCCGGACCTGCCAGAGCCGTTCGGCCTCGTGCTCTTCGGCTTCCCTGCCGGCAGGGGTGGTCTCGTCGCCGCTGCAGCCGCAGGCGTCGCTCATCGGGTGCTCTCCTCGTCGTGGGTGATCTCGGCTGTGGTGATGGGTGAGAGCTCCGGTCGGGTGACGCCGAAGCCGGCGCACAGGGCGACCGCGCTCCCGGTGGCGGCGAGCAGCGTTTCCGCCGTGGCGAGCAGGTCCAGCAGCTCAGGGTGGGTCAGGGAGTACACCGAGGCGCGGCCCCGGGGGCGGAAGTCGACCAGGCCGCAGTCCCGCAGGCATGCCAGATGTGACGACACCGTGGACTGCGCCAGGCCGAGTTCCGCAACGAGATCGACGACCCGGGCCTCACCCTCGGCGAGGCGCCGCAGCAACGCAAGGCGCGCGGAGTCACCCAGGCCGTGGAACAACGCCGCCGCCGGAGCCAGAGCTGCCCGCGAGGCGGCTTCGGGCGACGCGTCAGTGATCGTCACCCGACGATGATAGCGCGATATCTCGGTGTACTAGGGAGGCGCACTCTGTCCAGCCTGGGTCGGCGCCACCGATCTGTCCGCCCCGCTCGTGAGTCAGATCCCCCGGTGCCGGTGTCCTCGCCCAGTCGACCGCGCTGCCTCCCGAGCCGTGACGAAGGCGTGGCGTCGCCTTGACCCCTTCGGTCGCCCAGTCCTGCTCATGGCGAAGACACCGAGCGCCTCAGCAGCCGTTGACGCGGATCCGTTCCTGGCCGTGGTCGCCGTCGCTGCCGCCTCGAACTGCGCTCCCCAGTCGACGACTTCCCCTGGGCGAGCTCGACGTCGGTCACCGACGCTGGTCCTCGCTCGTACGTCAGCGACCGGCCGGACGAACCGTAGGAAGCCACCGCAGCCGCGGCCGCGTGCCCTACGACGGCACCAACTGAGGCGGACAGCCCATCGGGCTTCATACCAGGTCCTTCGTGGACGCCGGGGGGCGCCGGCGATGGGGCGACCGCGGGAGGCTCAGCAGCCAGGGCGCGGCAAGCGGTGCCTCTGCCGAACGTGACGTGGCCCGTCCATCCTCGCGGTCGCTCCTGTCCGGGATCTCAGGAACCTCGGGGATCAGCACTGGGTCCGGCTGCCACGACGGGCGACAGGACCCTTCCACCCCCTCCACGCAGCTCGCCTCGAATGCATGACCGGCCCGACAACCCGACGAAGGCTTCTACGCTCGCGCTCAGTAACCTGGCGAGCCGCCCCTGCACCGCCGGTCGACCGCGCCGCCCGGTCCGGGAGGCGGCTGCGTCCGGGCCGCCGGCGCACGCGCCCCCTGGAGGAGCCACCGTGAGCACGCACCCGAGGGTCCGGCCGTGTCGGCCCGGGCACGTCCGCGGCCAGGCCGCAAGCGCACCGTCGTGACCGACCTGCAGACCCGCCCGGCACCGACCCCGGCCGTGCCTCCTCGGGACTCCCTGCCGCACCGGTCCGGGCGGTGGGTGCTGCGTCGCTGGCGGTGGTTGACGAGCATGCGCACGGCGGTGGTGTTGCTCTTCCTGCTGGCCGTGGCGGCCATCCCCGGCTCGCTGTTCCCGCAGCGGTCGCTGACACCCAGCGCGGTGACGCGGTACTACCGGGAGAACCCCGAGCTCGCCCCCGTCCTCGACCGGCTGGGGATGTTCGACGTCTTCGCCAGCCCGTGGTTCTCGGCCGTCTACCTGCTGCTGTTCCTCTCCCTGATCGGCTGCCTGGTGCCGCGCTGCATCGAGCACCTCCGGGCCCTGCGGGCCGATCCGCCACCCGTCCCGCGCCATCTGCACCGGCTCCCGGTCCACACCACCGCCGAGGTGCCGCTGCCCGCCGACGCGCTGGCCGCCCGGGTCGAGGCCGACCTGCGGTCCGCGCGGTTCCGGGTGTCCCGGCGCGACACCGCAGCCGGCGTGGAGCTCTCCGCCGAGCGGGGCCGGGTGAAGGAGACCGGCAACCTCGTCTTCCACCTCTCCCTGCTGGCACTGCTGGCCGCGCTGGCCGGCGGCAAGCTGTGGGGCTACGAGGGCAGCATCCTGGTCACCGAGGGGGACGGGTTCTGCAACTCCTTCCAGCAGTA
>NZ_FXTJ01000008.1 GCF_900182545.1 Geodermatophilus aquaeductus
CCCGGCGGGCCGTCTGACGGGAGATCTCCCGGTCGGCGGCCTGGACCTCGCCCAGCGGCCCGGACGACAACCCGACCGGCGGCACCGGGGCCGGAGCGGTCAACACGTCGTCCACGCAGTCGATCATACGTTCGAGTGCAACGTCGCACAAGCCGGTGACCTGCGAGAACAGGGACGGAGAGGGGCCGCTGATTGAGCAACAGTGATCCAGGGCACGCCCTCGACGTGACCCCGGACCGAACAGCCGGCGCGGTCGGCACCCTGCTCCTCTCCGGCCGGCCGCGCTCCTGCTGGCCCCGCCGCATGCACCCGGACGCGATCGCCGACGCCCTGCACGCCGTCGAGGCGCACCGCAACCCCGACGAGCTCACCGGCGAGCCGGAGGTGGCGCTGTGCGGCGTCATCGTCGCCGTCTCCGACGAGCCGTGGCCGGAGACGGACACCGGCGGCCTGTGCCCGAGGTGCCGCGACCTCACGGCGGCCTGAGGTCCCGCCGCACCCGTGCGGGCAGTACGCGATGCGATGCTGCACCCGGCGGGAGGAGGGTGCATGGGACCGGGGACGCTGGTCGCGCTGACGATCCCGGGGCTGGCGGTGCTGCTCGTCGGGCTGGCGCTGGTCGAGCGGGTGGCCTCCGGGCTGCGGCGGAGGAGCCCGTTGCACCGGCGGAGGCGCTACGCGGTGTCGGCCGCGGGAACCGACGTCCTGTCCGGCGCGCTCGAGCCCGGTCGGGTGGTCGACGCCGACGAGCGCAGCGTGAGCGAGGTCCTCCGCGAGGACGAGACCGACGGCGCGCCGCCACACAGCCGGGTGGACCTCGACGCCGGCGTCGCCCACCTGGTCCTGCCGCAGCGGTGAGCCGGGCCAGCGAGGACTCCAACCGCCGGATGCTGCGGGCCCGCGACGAGATGGACCGCTCCTACGCCGAGCCGCTCGACGTGCCGGCGCTGGCGCGCGTCGCCCACGTGTCCGAGGCGCACTTCATCCGCACCTTCCGCGCCACCTTCGGTGAGACGCCGCACCGGTACCTGCAGCGCCGCCGGGTGGAGAGGGCGATGTTCCTGCTGCGCAGCACCGACCGCACGGTCACCGACATCTGCATGGCCGTCGGGTTCTCCAGCCTCGGCACGTTCAGCCGGGTGTTCGCCGACGTCGTGGGGGAGCCGCCGAGCGTCTACCGGCGGCGCGGCCCGCTCGCGCCGGTGCCGAGCTGCTTCGGGATGCGCTGGCTGCGCCCCAGCGAGAAGGCGCGCCCCAGCGAGAGGTCAGCAGTTCCGGAGAAGCCCGGCGACCCCGCCCGCTCCTAGCGTTCTCCCCATGTTGACCTCCATCTCGATCACCTCCCTCTACGTGCTGGACCAGGACCAGGCGCTGGACTTCTACGTCGGCAAGCTGGGCTTCGAGGTCCAGACCGACCAGCAGTTCGGGCCGATGCGCTTCCTGACCGTCGCCCTCCCGTCCGACCCCGGCCACGCGGTGCTGCTGGAGCGGCCCGCGCCGCCGTCGGTGGGCCCGGAGGTCGCCGACCAGGTGCGCGAGCTCGTCACCAAGGGCGCCGGCGGTGGGCACCTGTTCCTCACCACCGACGACGCGCACAAGGCGCACGCGGAGCTCAAGGAGAAGGGCGTCGACCTGCCCGAGGAGCCGGTCGTTCAGCCCTACGGCATCGACTTCGGCCTCCGGGACCCGTTCGGCAACTCCGTGCGCATCGCCCAGATGACCCCGTCACCCACGTCCTGACCGCCCCGAGCGGCCGGACGGCGGTGTCGTCGTCCGGCCGTGGTTGGCCCCCGGTGCGGTGCGGGTCTAGCGTCCGGTGTGACGGTCGTCACGGCCGAGGGGAGCCGCAGGTGCCACTCAGCCGGAGGTCCTTCCTCGCCGGGGCGCTGGCCACGACCGCCGGCGTGCTGGCCGGGTGTGCCGGCACGGTGGTGCAGGCCGGCGACCTCTCGCGGCTGCGGCTCATGGCCCCGGCCAGCCCCGGCGGCGGCTGGGACACCACCGCCCGCGTCTTCCAGCGGGTCGTGCAGACCAGCGGCCTGGCCCGCAACGTGCAGGTCTTCAACGTCGAGGGCGCCGGCGGCACGATCGGCCTGGGCCAGCTCGCCCGGGAGACCGACGACGCGCTGCTGATGATGATGGGCCTGGTCATGGTGGGCGCCGTCGACACCAACGACTCCGCCACCCGCCTGGCCGACGTCACCCCGATCGCCCGGCTCATCGGCGAGACCGAGCTCATCGTGGCCCCGGCCGACGCGCCGTACTCCGACATCGCGGGTTTCGTCGAGGCCTGGGCGGCCGACCCGGCGGGCACCCCGATCGCCGGCGGCTCGGCCGGGGGCACCGACCAGATCCTGGCCGGGCTGCTCGCCCAGGCCGCGGGCATCGACCCCGGGCAGGTCAACTACATCGCCTACTCCGGCGGCGGCGAGTCGCTCGCGGCCCTGCTCGGCAACCAGGTCGCCGCCGGCATCTCGGGCACCGCCGACTACGGCGAGCAGGTCCGCACCGGCGACCTGGTGGGCCTGGCCGTGTCCACGGCGGAGCGCTCCGACCAGGTGCCCGACGTGCCGACGCTGGTCGAGTCCGGGTTCGACGTCGAGGTCGACAACTGGCGTGGGCTCATGGCCCGCCCGGGCATGTCCGACCAGGCGCGCGAGGACCTCACCGCGCTCGTCGTCGACGTCCACGACAGCGACGAGTGGGCCGAGGCGCTGGAGACGAACGGCTGGAGCGACCTGCTGCTGGCCGGCGAGGAGTACGGCGAGTTCCTCGTCGAGGAGGAGCAGCGGGTGCTGGCGATCCTGCGCGAGATCGGCCTGGTGCAGTGAGCGTGTCGCCCGACCCGGACGTCTCCACCCGGGACGCCACCGGGGCACACGCCTCGGCCGGCGGACGCCCGCCCGCGCCGCCGCGCACCGGCGTCAGCCGCGGCGAGCTGGCGATGACCGTGCTGCTCGGCGTCCTCGGCGTCTACCTGCTCCTCGACGCCGCCAACATCGCCATCCCGGGCTCGTCGAACACCATCGGCCCGCGCTTCTTCCCCTACCTCATCGGCGGCGTCGTGCTGGCCACCGCGCTGGCGCTGGGCTTCCGCGTGCTGCGGGGCGACCGCGGGCCCGCCGACGAGAGCGAGGACGTCGACCCCGACGCCCCGACGTCGTGGGTCGCCGTCGGGACCATCGCGGCCGCGTTCCTCGGGCAGGCGCTGCTCATCAACGTCGTCGGCTGGCCGCTGGCGGTCACGCTGATGTTCGCGGTGGTCGCCTGGTCCCTCGGCGCCCGCGGCGTGGTGCGGCCGCTCCTGGCCGGCGGCGTGCTGGCGGTCGTCGTGTGGATCGTCTTCGTCAAGGGCCTCGGCGTCGCCCTGCCCGGCGGCGTCCTCCTCGAGCTCGCCACGAGCTGGTTCTGATGGGCGCCCTGTCCGACCTCCTCGGCGGGTTCGCCGACGCGCTCACCCCGGTCAACCTGCTCTTCGCGCTGCTCGGCGTCGTCCTCGGGACCGCCGTCGGCGTGCTGCCGGGCATCGGCCCGGCCATGACCGTCGCGCTGCTGCTGCCGGTCACCTACACGCTCGAGCCGACGACGGCGTTCATCATGTTCGCCGGCATCTACTACGGCGGCATGTACGGCGGGTCGACGACGTCGATCCTGCTCAACACCCCCGGCGAGTCCAGCTCGATCATGACCGCGCTCGAGGGCAACCTGATGGCCAAGTCCGGCCGCGGGGCCGCGGCGCTGGCCACCGCGGCGATCGGCTCCTTCGTCGCCGGCACCATCGCCACCCTCCTCCTCGCGCTGGTCGCTCCGGTCGTCGTCGACCTGGCGATCGGCATCACGCCCGCCGACTACTTCGCCCTCGCCGTCCTGGCGTTCGTCGCGGTCGCCACCGTGCTGGGCGCCTCGCCGCTGCGCGGGCTGGCCTCCCTCGGGGTGGGCCTCTACCTCGGGCTGGTCGGCACCGACGTGCTCACCGGGCAGGAGCGGTTCACCGTCGGCGTCCCGCAGCTCTCCGACGGCATCGACGTCGTCGTGGTCGCCGTCGGGCTGTTCGCCGTGGGGGAGACGCTCTACGTCGCGTCCCGGCTGCGCCGCGGGCCCGTCGAGGTGATGGCGGCGTCCGGGTCGTACCTGACCCGCGCCGACCTGCGCCGGTCCTGGAAGCCCTGGCTGCGCGGCACCGCGCTCGGCTTCCCGCTCGGCGCGCTGCCGGCCGGCGGCGCGGAGATCCCGACGTTCCTGTCCTACGCGGCCGAGCGGAAGCTGACCAAGCACCCGGAGGAGTTCGGCCGGGGCGCCATCGAGGGCGTCGCCGGGCCGGAGGCGGCCAACAACGCGGCCGCCGCGGGCGTGCTCGTCCCGCTGCTCACGCTGGGCCTGCCCACCTCGGCCACCGCGGCGATCATCCTGGCCGCCTTCCAGGGCTACGGCATCCAGCCCGGCCCGACGCTGCTGTCCACCGAGTCGTCCCTGGTCTGGACGCTGATCGCCTCGCTGCTCATCGGCAACTTCATGCTGCTGGTGCTGAACCTGCCCCTGGCCGGGGTGTGGGTGAAGCTGCTGCGCATCCCGCGGCCCTACCTGTACGCGGGCATCCTGCTGTTCGCCTCGCTCGGCTGCTACGCCGTCAACGCCGACCCGCTCGACCTGGTCCTGCTGCTCGTCATCGGCCTGCTCGGCTTCGCGATGCGCCGCTACGGCTGGCCGGTGGCCCCGGCGGTCATCGGCCTCATCCTGGGCCCGGTGGCCGAGACCAACCTGCGGCGCGCGCTGGCCATCAGCAGCGGCGACCTCGGCGTGCTGGTCGACACCTGGTTCAGCCGCATCGTGCTCGCGCTGGCCGTCCTCGCACTGGTGCTGCCGGTGGTGCTCCGGGCGGTGCGGGGACGGCGGGCGACGCCGGAGGAACTGCAGGCAGGGGAGGGGTTGCGGCACCGGGAGACCGTCGGCGCCCCGCCCGCGGACGAGGAGGAACGGTGAGCCGGCAGCCGGTGGTCGTCGTCGGGCACGTGCCCACACCGCGCGGGCGGGCCGCCCTCGAGCACGGCGTGGAGGAGGCGCACCGCCGCGGCGCCCGGCTGGTGGTGGTCAACAGCAGCCGCGGCGACGCGCTGGTCGACGAGGAGTACCTGCAGGGCGACCCGCTGCGTCGGCTCCAGGACGAGCTGACCGTGTCCGGGCTGCCCTTCGAGCTGCGCCGCCCGATCGGCCGCGACGTCGCCGAGGAGCTCGCCGATGCCGTCTCCGAGACCGGCGCCGACCTGCTCGTCATCGGCCTGCGCCGGCGCTCCGCCGTGGGGAAGCTGCTCATGGGCAGCGCCGCCCAGCGGATCCTGCTGACCGTCGAGTGCCCGATCCTCACGGTGAAGGGCCCGCCCCGCCCCACTTGAGTCCGGGGCGTCACTGCGCTTATCGTCTCTGTGACGGACGTCACGCTCCCGGTTCGGCGTGGCGGGGTCCTCGATGGAGGAGACGCCCATGAGCGCGCTCACGCCCGACTGCGATCCCGACCTGTCCAACTGCGGATCACCGGTGACCGGCCCGCGGATCCGGTCGACCGTGGTCCTGGCCGCGCTCGTGACGGTGGCCGCCCTCACCGTCACCGGTGAGCTCGCCGTGCCCGGGGCCGTGGCGTTCCTCGCCGGCGGCGTCGGGCTGGTCGCGGCGCTCGTGCTCGGCGCGCGCACCGTCCGCCTGGGCCAGCGCGCCGTCGCCGCGGTGCACCTGCCCGCGCTGCACCGCTCGCACCCCGTGGGCTGAGCCCAGGGCCCGCGCTGCGGCGGGCTGGGCGGGACGGCAGGCTGACCTCCGACGACGACGTCCGAGGAGGCCAGCCCCATGACCGACCCCAGCTTCACGACCGCTGCCGACGGTGCCCGCCTGGCCGAGCGCCGCTGGGCGCCCGACGGCGAGGTGCGCGCGACGATCCAGCTGGTGCACGGGCTCTCGGAGCACGCCGGCCGCTACGGGCGCCTCGCCGCGGCCCTCACCGCCCGCGGGTTCGCCGTCGCCGCCCTCGACCAGCGCGGGCACGGGCTGACCGCGGAGTCCACCGGCGGCGGCCGCTTCGGCGACGGCGCCACGAGCGCGCACGTCCTCGACGACGTCCGCGACCTCGGGCAGCGCCTGGCCGACGAGCACCCCGGCGTCCCGCGGTTCCTGCTCGGCCACTCGCTGGGCTCGGCGGTGGCACTGGCCTCGGCCGAGCGCGACGGCGCCGGCCTCGCCGGGCTGGTGCTCTCCGGGCCGATCGGCGTCGCCCCGCACATGGCCGACGCCGTGCCGCAGCTGGAGGCCGCGGTCGCCGCCGGGGCGGGCGACCAGCCGATGGACGCCCTCAGCACCTTCAACACCGCCTTCGAGCCCGCCCGCACCCCGCACGACTGGCTCTCCCGCGACGAGGCCGAGGTCGACGCCTACGTCGCCGACCCGCTGTGCGGCGACGACGTCCCGCCCACGTACGGCTACGGCGCCGGGATGTTCGCCCTGGTCGCCGGCTGCGCGACGCCGGAGGCCGTGGCGGACCTGCCCGGCGGGCTGCCGGTGCTGCTGCTGTCCGGGCAGCGCGACCCGGTGGGCGGCGAGGACGCCGCGCAGGTGACGGCGCTCGCGGACCTCATGCGCGCCCGCGGCCTCGAGGTGGAGCAGCACGTGTACCCCGACGCCCGGCACGAGGTCTTCAACGAGACCAACCGCGACGAGGTGACCGCCGACCTGCTGTCGTGGCTGGAGGCACGCCTGCCCTGAATGACAGCAGTGGAGTTCCCCGGCAGATCGTCGGCGGTCCCACCTACTGTGGAGGGGTGCCCGACCCGTCCACGTACCGCCCGGCGGTCGGGAGCATCCCCGAGAGCCCGGGCGTCTACAAGTTCCGCGACCCCAACGGCCGGGTCGTCTACGTCGGCAAGGCCAAGAGCCTGCGCCAGCGGCTGAACAGCTACTTCGCCGACGTCGCCGGCCTGCACCCGCGCACCCGCCAGATGGTGACGACGGCGGCGAGCGTCGAGTGGACCGTCGTCGGCACCGAGGTCGAGGCCCTCCAGCTCGAGTACAACTGGATCAAGGAGTTCGACCCGCGGTTCAACGTCCGCTACCGCGACGACAAGAGCTACCCGAGCCTGGCGGTGACCCTCAACGAGGAGTACCCGCGGCTGCAGGTGATGCGCGGGCCGAAGAAGAAGGGCGTCCGCTACTTCGGCCCCTACGCCCACGCCTGGGCCATCCGCGAGACGCTCGACACGCTCACCCGCGTCTTCCCCGCCCGCACCTGCTCCAACGGCGTCTTCAAGCGCGCCGGGCAGATCGGCCGGCCCTGCCTGCTCGGCTACATCGGCAAGTGCGCCGCGCCGTGCGTCGGCCGGGTCAGCGCCGAGGAGCACCGGGCGATCGTCGACGACTTCTGCGACTTCATGGCCGGCCGCACCGACCTCATGGTCAGGCGGCTGGAGCGGGAGATGGCCGAGGCCGCCGAGGCGATGGAGTACGAGAAGGCCGCGCGGCTGCGCGACGACCTCGGGGCGCTCAAGCGGGCCATGGAGAAGCAGGCCGTCGTCCTCGGCGACGGCACCGACGCCGACGTCGTCGCCTTCGCCCAGGACGAGCTGGAGGCCGCCGTCCAGGTCTTCCACGTGCGCGGCGGCCGGGTCCGCGGCCAGCGCGGCTGGATCATCGACAAGGTCGAGGAGGTCACCACCGGCGAGCTGGTGGAGCAGTTCCTCCTGCAGGTCTACGGCGGCGTCGACGAGGCCACCGGCGCCACCGAGGCCGGCGAGGCGGTGCCCCGGGAGGTGCTCGTCCCCGAGCTCCCCGACGACGCCGACGTCTACGAGGAGCTGCTCAGCGAGCTGCGCGGCTCCCGGGTGTCGCTGCGCGTCCCGCAGCGCGGCGACAAGCGCAGCCTCATGGAGACCGTCGAGCGCAACGCCAAGGAGTCCTTCGCCCGGCACCGGGTCAAGCGCTCCAGCGACCTCACCGCGCGCTCGCTGGCGCTGTCGGAGCTGCAGGAGGCCCTCGAGCTGCCCGAGGCGCCGCTGCGCATCGAGTGCATCGACATCAGCCACGTACAGCAGACCAACGTCGTCGCCTCGATGGTCGTGTTCGAGGACGGCCTGGCGAAGAAGTCGGACTACCGGCGCTTCTCGGTGCACGAGGGCACCGACGACACCGCGGCCATGGCCGAGGTGGTCCGCCGCCGCTTCGCCCGCCACCTCAAGGAGGAGGCCGACCGGCGCGACGAGCAGGGCATCGCGGCCGAGGAGGGCCGGCCGCGCCGGTTCGCCTACCCGCCGAACCTGCTGGTCGTCGACGGCGGCGCCCCGCAGGTGGCCGCGGCGGCGCGCTCGCTGGACGAGCTCGGCGTCGTCGACGTCGCCGTCTGCGGGCTGGCCAAGCGCATGGAGGAGGTGTGGCTGCCGGGGGAGAGCGACCCGGTGATCCTGCCGCGCACCTCCGAGGCGCTGTACCTGCTGCAGCGGGTGCGCGACGAGGCGCACCGGTTCGCGATCACCTACCACCGGCAGAAGCGGTCGGTCAGCATGCTGGTCTCCCTGTTGGACGACGTCCCCGGTCTCGGGGAGACGCGGCGGAAGGCGCTGATGAAGCAGTTCGGGTCCCTCAAGCGGCTGCGGGCGGCCTCGGTCGAGGAGCTCATGGCCGTCCCCGGCATCGGCCGGCGGACCGCCGAGGCGGTGCTCGCAGCCGTCGCCGAGCCGGCGGCGGAGACGGCGGAGTCCACGACGGCCCCCAGCGGACCGGCCGAGCGGGGCACGCCCCGCGCCGCGGCCGGGGACACCGCCGAGGTCGGCCGGGTCGCCTCGTGAGCGAGGAGCAGCTGACCGGGGAGGGCACCGCCGCACCGACCGGGGAGACCGCCGCGCTCGAGGGCCAGGCGGGGCCGCAGGCCGACGTCCCGGCCGGGCTCGACGCCGCGAGCACCGAGACGCCGCCGGTCGAGGTCGTCGTCGTCACGGGCCTGTCCGGCGCGGGCAAGAACACCGCCGGGCGGGTGCTGGAGGACCTCGGCTGGTACGTCGTCGACAACCTGCCGCCGGCGCTGCTCACGCCGATGGTCGAGCTCGGCGCCCGCGGCGACGTCCGCCGGTTCGCCGCCGTCGTCGACGTCCGCAGCCGCGCGTTCACCAGCGACCTGCAGGAGGCCATCCGGGTGCTCGCCGAGGCCGGGCACAAGCCGCGGGTGGTCTTCGTGCACGCCCGCGACGAGGTGCTCGTGCGGCGCTACGAGTCCAACCGACGCGAGCACCCGCTGCAGGGCTCCGGCCGCATCCTCGACGGCATCACCGCCGAGCGGGCGCTGCTCACCGGCATCGCCGGCGAGGCCGACCTGTGGGTCGACACCAGCGACCTCAACGTGCACCAGCTGCGCGCGACCCTGGAGAACGCCTTCGCGCGGGAGGGCCGCACCCCGCCGCTGACGGCGACCGTGCTGAGCTTCGGCTTCAAGTACGGCTTGCCCCTGGACGCCGACCTCGTCGTCGACGCCCGGTTCCTGCCCAACCCGCACTGGCTGCCCGAGCTGCGCCCGCACACCGGGCAGGACCCCGACGTGCGCGACTACGTGCTGGGGCAGGAGGCCGCGCAGCCGTTCCTCGACCGCTACACCGAGGTGCTGCGGCTGCTGATCCCCGGCTACCGGCGCGAGGGCAAGCGCTACCTGACGCTCGCGGTCGGCTGCACCGGCGGCAAGCACCGCAGCGTCGCCATCGCCGAGGAGTTCGCCCGCCGGCTGGCCGCCGAGGGCATCGACACGGTCGCCCGCCACCGCGACCTGGGCCGCGAGTAGTGGGCGGCACGCCGGCACCCGGGGCGGGGACTCCGCCGCGGGTGGTCGCCCTCGGCGGCGGGCACGGCCTGGCCGCCGCGCTGGCCGCCTGGCGGCAGCTCACGTCCGAGCTGACCGCCGTCGTCACCGTCGCCGACGACGGTGGCTCCTCCGGGCGCATCCGCCGGGAGATGCCGGTGCTGCCGCCCGGCGACCTCCGGATGGCGCTGGCCGCGCTCGCCGGCGAGGACCCCGGCCGGCAGGAGATGGCGCGGCTGCTGCAGCACCGGCTCGGGGGAACGGGCGTCCTGGCCGGGCACCCGGTCGGCAACCTCGTCCTCACCGGGCTCGTGGAGCTGCACGGCGGCGACACCGTCCGCGCCCTCGACGCCGTCTGCGGGCTCGTCGGCGCCTGCGGCCGCGTGCTCCCGATGGCCGACGTGCCGCTGGACCTCGTCGCCCGCGTGGAGACCGTCGACCCCGACGACCCCGCCCGCACCCGCACCATCCGCGGGCAGGTCGCGATCGCCTCCACCCCGGGGCGGGTCCGCGACATCCTCGTCTCGCCGCCCGACCCGCCCGTGCACCCCGACGTGCTGGCCGCGATCGCCGCCGCCGACGTCGTCTCGCTCGGCCCGGGGTCCTGGTACACCTCCGTGCTGCCGCACCTGCTGGTGCCGCGGCTGCGCGCCGCGCTGGCCGCCACGAGCGCCCGCGTCGTCGTCGTGCTCAACCTGGAGCCGCAGCCGGGGGAGACGGACGGGTTCTCCCCGGAGGAGCACCTGCGGGTGCTGCAGGCGCACCTGGACGGAGTGGCGCTGCACACCGTGGTCGCGGATGCGGAATCGGTGGTTGACCGCTGTGGTCTCCTGTCAGCGGTGCGCGAGTGCGGCGCCGAGCTGGTCCTGGCTCCGGTCGCCGCGCCCGACGGCTCACCACGCCACGACCCCGCGCGGCTCTCCGCCGCGCTGGCGACGGTGGTCGGGGCGCGGTGAGGGGGAACGGTCCCAACCGGCGCACCGGCAACGGTGGTGCGCGGACGGTACGAGGGGGAGAGGTGACGCCGAGGATGGCGCCGCAGCAGAGCAGGGGGTGGTCGTCGTGGCGATGACCGCCATGGTCAAGGACGAGCTGTCCCGGGTGGAGTGCACGCGGACCTCCGAGCGGAAGGCCGAGGTCACCGCGCTGCTGCGCTTCTCCGGGGGCCTGCACATCGTGGGCGGCCGGGTCGTGATCGAGGCCGAGCTGGACACCGGCTCGGTCGCGCGCCGGCTGCGCCGGGACATCAGCGAGGTCTACGGCTACACCAGCGGGGTCAGCGTGCTCGCCGGCGGCAACATCCGCCGCGGCGTGCGCTACCTGGTCCGCATCGCCAAGCACGGCGAGGGCCTGGCCCGGCAGACCGGGCTGGTCGACCAGCGCGGCCGCCCGGTGCGCGGCTTGCCGCCGTCGGTGGTCTCCGGCAGCATCAACGACGCCGAGGCCGCCTGGCGGGGCGCCTTCCTCGCGCACGGCTCGCTCACCGAGCCCGGCCGGTCCTCCTCGCTGGAGGTGACCTGCCCCGGCCCCGAGGCGGCCATGGCGCTGGTCGGCGCGGCGCGCCGGCTCGGCATCGCCGCCAAGGCGCGCGAGGTCCGCGGCGCCGACCGCGTGGTCGTCCGCGACGGCGACGCGATCAGCGCGCTGCTCACCCGGATGGGCGCCCACGACGCGGTCCTGGCCTGGGAGGAGCGGCGCATGCGCCGCGAGGTCCGGGCCACGGCCAACCGGCTGGCCAACTTCGACGACGCCAACCTGCGCCGCTCGGCCCGCGCCGCGGTGGCGGCCAGCGCCCGGGTGGAGCGGGCGCTGGAGATCCTCGCCGGCGACGCCCCCGAGCACCTGCTGGTCGCCGGCCGGCTGCGCCTCGAGCACGGCCAGGCGTCGCTGGAGGAGCTCGGGCAGCGCGCCGACCCGCCGATGACGAAGGACGCCGTCGCCGGCCGCATACGGCGTCTCCTGGCGATGGCCGACAAGCGCGCCAAGGACCTCGGCATCCCCGACACCGAGTCCGTCGTCACCGACGACATGCTCGCCCAGTAGCGGCACCACACGAGAGGCCCCGCACCGGTACCGGTGCGGGGCCTCTCGGCTGTCCGGGGTCCTGCGTGTCCGGGTGTCTCACCCCGACGGGTCACCCGGCTCCAGAACGGACGCCGCCGGGCCGAATCTCCCGGCAGCGGCGGGCGAGCAGAGCGCGCCGGGATCTCGAGGAGCCGGGATGACGCCACTGCTGTGGGCGGTGGTCTTCGCCTGCGCGGGGCTGGTGGCGGTCTGCACCGGCGTCCTGGCCTGGCGACGGCGGCACCGCACACCCGCGGCCACCGCGCTCGCGGCCACGATGTCCGGCGTCGCCACCTGGTCGACGGCCGACGCGGTCGTCTACGCGGCCGGCAGCGAGCCGGTGCAGCGCGCCTACGTGCCGCTGCTCATGGCCGCCGTGGGACTGGTCGTGGTGGGCACCTGGGTGCTCGCCCGCACCGTCGCCGACCCCTCGTGGCGGATGACGCCCGTCGCCGCGGCCCTCCTGGCGATCGAACCGGTCCTGCTGGTCGTCACCGGCACCCTCCCGGCCACGCGCGACCTGGTGATCACGGACATGATGTCCGGCGCGGCCGGCGCCGAGTCGCGGGTGACCTTCGGACCGCTGTTCCTGGCCCACACCGCCTACTCGTACGCGCTGATCGGCGTGGCCTACGCGTTCCTGGTCCGCCGCTGGTTCCGTGCCGCCGGCGTCTTCCGCCGCCAGATCGGCATCCTGCTCGGCTCAGCCTGCCTGTCCACGGTGGGCAACGTGCTGTCCGTGAGCTCGCAGCTCGACGGGCACGGCACCGACCTGACGCCTCTGTTCTTCCTGCTCACCGGGCTCGTCGACTGCTGGGCGATCTTCCGCGGCGGCCTGCTCCGGCTGGTCCCGGTCGCCCGGGAACAGGTCGTCGACACCGTGCCCGACGCCGTGCTCGTCGTCGACCCCGACGGCGTCCTCATCGACGGCAACCCCGCCGCCACCCGGATGCTGCGGCGGCTGCGCCCCGAACTCGACGGCGACCTGGTCGGCCGTCCCCTCGCCGAGGTCGCCGGCGCCCGGGCGCTCGCGGTCCTCGGCACCACCGAGTACCGGGACGGCCACCGCGTCGCCGAGGTCCGGCCCGGCGTCTGGCTCGACGTGCGGGACTCCGCCGTCTCCGACCCGCGCGGCCGGGCGCTGGGGCGGATCCTCGTGGTCCGCGACGTCAGCGAGCAGCAGGAGCGCCAGGTCGCCGTCGAGCGGCTCAATCAGCAGCTGGCCGAGCAGGTCGAGGTCATCGAGCGGCTGCGCGCCGTCCTCGCCGAGGAGGCCGTCCGCGACCCGCTGACCGGGCTGCACAACCGCCGCCACCTCGACCGGGCACTGGAGGCCGACCTGGCCCGCCGCCCGCGCACCGGGCAGCTGTCGCTGCTCGTCGTCGACGTCGACCACTTCAAGGCCGTCAACGACCGCTTCGGCCACGCCGCCGGCGACCGCGTGCTCACCGCCGTCGCCGGCACCCTGACCGGCGCCGTCCGCGACGGCGACACCGCCGCGCGCCTCGGCGGCGAGGAGTTCGTGCTCGTCCTGCCCGGCGCCGGGCGCGAGCAGGCGCTGGACCGCGGGGAGCAGGTCCGCCGCGAGGTCGCCGCCGCCCGGCACGCCCTCGACGGCGAGACCGTCACCGTCACCGTCAGCGTCGGCGTCGCGGTCTGCCCGGCCGACGGCACCTCGGCCGCCGCGCTGCTCGAGGCCGCCGACCGCGCCCTGTACACGGCCAAGGCCACCGGCCGCGATCGCGTGGTCGCCGCCGAGCCGACTCCGCGCCCGGCCGTCCCCGCGCCGGCGACGCCGGGCGACCTGCAGGAGCTCGTCCCGGGGGTCTGACCTTCCCCCGGGACGCCCGTGGCCGCGGCCGATAGGGTCGTCGCCGATCGAGGCCGCGCGCCGCGCGGCCGACGGGGCGACGGGCGTCGCCGGGACACATGGAGGTCAGCTCGTGACCGTACGCGTGGGCATCAACGGGTTCGGCCGCATCGGCCGCAACTTCTGGCGGGCCGCCGCGGCCAGCGGCAAGGACATCGAGATCGTGGCGGTCAACGACCTGACCAGCCCCGAGGTCCTGGCCCACCTGCTCAAGTACGACAGCATCCTGGGCGTGCTCGGCGAGGACGTCGCCGCCTCCGACGGCGGCATCGACATCGCCGGGAAGACGATGAAGGTCCTGTCCGAGCGCGACCCGGCCGCGCTGCCGTGGGGCGACCTCGGCGTCGACGTCGTCGTGGAGTCCACCGGCTTCTTCACGAAGGCCGACGACGCCCGCAAGCACGTGGACAAGGGCGGCGCCAAGAAGGTCGTCATCTCCGCGCCGGCCACCGGCGACGACCTCACCATCGTCATGGGCGTCAACCACGACAAGTACGACGGCTCGCAGACGATCATCAGCAACGCGTCCTGCACCACGAACTGCCTGGCCCCGCTGGCCAAGGTGCTCAACGACGCCTTCGGCATCGAGCGCGGCTTGATGACGACGATCCACGCCTACACCGCCGACCAGAACCTGCAGGACGGCCCGCACAAGGACCTGCGCCGCGCCCGCGCCGCCGCGCTCAACATCGTCCCGACCTCGACCGGTGCCGCGAAGGCGATCGGCCTGGTGCTGCCGGAGCTGCAGGGCAAGCTCGACGGCTACGCCATGCGCGTCCCGGTCCCCACCGGCTCGGCCACCGACCTCACCGTCCAGCTGACCCGCGAGGCCTCGGCCGAGGACGTCGACGCCGCCTACCGCGCGGCCGCCGAGTCCGGCCCGCTGGCCGGGATCCTCACCTACACCTCGGCGCCGATCGTCTCCTCCGACATCGTCACCGACCCGGCCTCGTGCATCTACGACGCGAAGCTGACCAAGGTCTTCGGCCCGATGGTCAAGGTGCTCGGCTGGTACGACAACGAGTGGGGCTACTCCAACCGGCTGGTCGACTCCGTCGAGCTCGTCGGCGCCTCCCTCTGATGCGGTCCCTCGACGACCTGCTCGCCGAGGGGGTGTCGGGCCGGCGCGTGCTCCTGCGCGCCGACCTGAACGTCCCCCTCGACAAGCAGACCCGGGCGATCACCGACGACGGCCGGATCCGCGCCAGCCTGCCCACGCTGCAGGCGCTGCGCGAGGCCGGCGCCCGCGTCGTCGTCGCGGCGCACCTGGGCCGGCCCAAGGGCGCGCCCGACCCGCAGTACTCGCTGGCGCCGGTCGCCGCGCGGCTCGGCGAGCTGCTCGGCGTCGAGGTCCCGCTGGCCTCCGACGTCGCCGGGAACGACGCCCGCGCGCGGGCGTCGTCACTGCCCGACGGCGGGGTCCTGCTGCTGGAGAACGTCCGCTTCGAGGCCGCCGAGACGTCCAAGGACGACGCCGAGCGCGGAGAACTCGCCGACCGGCTGGCCGCGCTCGCCGACGTCTTCGTCGACGACGCGTTCGGCGCCGTGCACCGCAGGCACGCCTCGGTCTACGACGTCGCCGAACGGCTGCCGCACGTGGCCGGCCGGCTCGTGGCCACCGAGCTCGACGTCCTCACCCGGCTGACCCGCGACCCCGACCGTCCCTACGTCGTGGTGCTCGGCGGGTCGAAGGTCAGCGACAAGCTCGCCGTCATCGAGGCGCTGCTGCCCAAGGTCGACCGGCTGCTGGTCGGCGGGGGCATGTGCTTCACCTTCCTGGCCGCGCAGGGCCACGGCGTCGGGACGTCGCTGCTGGAGGCCGACCAGGTCGACACCTGCCGCCGGCTGCTGGCCGAGGCGGGGGAGCGGATCGTGCTGCCGCTCGACGTCGTCTGCGCGCCGGAGTTCAGCGCCGACACCGAGACCACCGTCGTCCCCGTCGACCAGATCCCCGACGGCCAGATGGGTCTCGACGTCGGCCCGCGCACGGTCGAGGCGTTCGGCGGCGAGCTGGCCGGTGCGCGCACGGTGTTCTGGAACGGCCCGATGGGCGTCTTCGAGCTGGCTCCCTTCCAGGCCGGCACCCGCGGCGTGGCCGAGGCCGTGGCCGCCGTCGACGGGCTGTCGGTGGTCGGCGGGGGCGACTCGGCCGCCGCGGTCCGCCAGCTCGGCCTCGACGAGGCCGCCTACGGGCACATCAGCACCGGCGGCGGCGCGTCGCTGGAGTACCTCGAGGGCCGGGAGCTGCCCGGCCTCGCGGTGCTGGCGGACTGAGGAGGCAGCGATGGCACGCACCCAGCCGCGCGCTCCGCGCACCGGCCGCCGGCCGCTGATCGCGGGCAACTGGAAGATGCACATGACGCACCTGGAGGCCATCGGCCTGGTGCAGAAGCTCGTCTTCAGCCTCACCGAGAAGGACCTCGACGAGGCCGAGGTCGTCGTCCTGCCGCCGTTCACCGCGCTGCGCAGCGTGCAGACGCTGGTGACCGGCGACAAGCTGCCCGTCGGCTACGGCGCGCAGGACCTGTCGGCGCACGACTCCGGTGCCTACACCGGTGAGGTCAGCGGCGCGATGCTCGCTGCTCTGGCCTGCGGTTTCGTCGTCGTCGGCCACTCCGAGCGGCGCGCGCTGCACGGCGAGGACGACGCCACGGTCGCGGCGAAGGTGCAGGCGGCCCTGCGCCACGGCCTCACGCCGATCCTGTGCGTCGGCGAGGGCCTCGACGTCCGCCGCGCGGGGAACCACGTCGCGCACTGCACCGACCAGCTCGACGCCGCGCTCGCGGGGCTGTCGGCCGAGCAGGTCGCCGGCATCATGCTCGCCTACGAGCCGGTCTGGGCGATCGGCACCGGCGAGGTGGCCACCCCCGAGGACGCCCAGGAGGTGTGCGGCGCACTCCGGTCGCGCCTCGACGGGCGTTTCGGACCGGAGACGGCCGGGGTGGTCCGTATCCTCTACGGCGGGTCGGTGAAGGCCGCCAGCACGGCCGGGATCCTGGCCGGGCCGGACGTCGACGGCGCACTCGTCGGGGGCGCGAGCCTCGACGCCGACGAGTTCGCGCAGATCTGTCGGATCGCCGCGGGGGGCACCAGCTAGCCGCCCGCGGCCGAACGGGGGTGGGTGGGTGGGCAGCACGCTGCAGCGACCCACCCGCTCCCGCTCCTCGCGCCTCCCCGCGTGGGTGACGGGCGCGCCGGGGCGCGTCCTCGGGCTCGTCCTCGTGGTCCTGCTCGTCGTCGCCGTGGCGGTCAGCTGCAGCGGCGGGGGCGACGGCGACTCGGGCGTCCCGGTGCTCGGCGACGGCCCCGACGCCGGCGTCGAGGGTGTCCGCGCCCCCTCCGACGAGGCCGGCGGCACGCTGCGCGTGGTGACCAGCGAGGTCGACAGCCTCGACCCGCAGCGGTCCTACCAGCCCGGCGTCTGGAACCTCATGCGGCTCTACACCCGCACCCTGGTCACCTACGCCAGCGAGCCCGGGCGCACCGGCGAGCTCGTGCCCGATCTCGCCACCGACACCGGCACCACCCCCGACAACGGGCTGACGTGGACGTTCACCCTCAAGGAGGGTGCGCTGTTCGAGGGCGGGGCGCCGATCACCTCCCGCGACGTCAAGTACGGCATCGAGCGGTCCTTCGCCTCCGACGTCGTCGTCGGCGGGCCCACCTACGTCGTGGACCTGCTCGACGACCCCGACAACCCCTACGCCGGGCCCTACCAGGACGAGGACCCGAACGAGCTGGGGCTGGCGGCGATCGAGACGCCCGACGACCGCACGATCACCTTCCGCCTGCGGTCGGCGCAGCCGGACTTCCCCTACGTGCTGGCGCTGCCCTCGAGCAGCCCGGTGCCCGCTGCCCACGACACCGGCGCCGCCTACGGCAGCGACCCGGTGTCCTCCGGCCCGTACGCGATCACCACGGTCGACGCCGCCACCGGCATCGTGCTCGACCGCAACCCGCAGTGGGACCAGGCGACCGACGAGGTCCGCACGGCGCTGCCCGACCGGATCGTCGTGCGCACCGGCCTGTCCAACCTCGAGCGCGACCAGGCGCTGCTGGCCGGGTCGGCCGACGTCGACATCTCCGGCACCGGACTGCACGCGGCGACGGAGTCCCGGCTCGCCGAGGGCGCCGGCGGGGACGTGCCGCTGGCCGACCGGGTCGACGACCTCACCACCGGCGCCGTGCGGCTGCTCGCGCTGCCCACCGACGTCGCGCCGATGACCAGCCCCGACTGCCGCGCCGCGGTGGCCGCCGCCATCGACCGCCGCGCCGTCCAGGAGACCGTGGGCGGTCCCGACGACGCCGTCCGGACCTCGCAGCTGTGGCCGCGGTCGCTGGACGGCGGGCCCGAGGACCCCGACCCCGGTCCCGACCCCGACGCCGCCCGGGCCGCGCTGGAGGCCTGCGGGCAGCCGGAGGGCTTCAGCACCGTGCTGGCCGTCCCCGACGCGGCGGCCAGCGTCGCCGTCGCGGAGGAGGTCCGCGACCAGCTCGCCGAGGTCGGGATCACCGTGGAGGTGCGACCGCTGCCGGCGGCCACCTTCTACGCCACCGACGTCGGCAGCCCGGACAACGTCGCCCGCAACGGCTTCGGCATCGTCCTGGCCACCTGGACCGCCGACTTCCCGACGCCGGGCTCGTTCCTCGTGCCGCTGGTGGACGGGCGCTCGATCAGCCTGGTCGGCAACACCGACTACGCGCGGCTGGGCGACCCGGCGATCTCCGCGCTGGTCGACACCGCCCGGGCGGCCGCCGACCCGGAGACCGCGCGCAGCGCCTGGCGGGACGTCGCGACGGCGGCCGGCGCCACCGGTGCCTACGTGCCGCTGGTGGAGACGCGCGTGCAGCTCCTGGCCGGGCAGCGGCTGCACAACGGGCTGGTCATGGAGCCCTACGCCGGCCACGACCTGGCCACCGCGGGCGTGCGCTGACCGGGACGTCCCGGCGCTCCGGTTAGGCTGGGCCCGTGTTCGAACTCGTCCTCAACGTGCTGCTGGTCCTCACCAGCGTGATGCTGGTGGTGCTGATCCTGCTGCACCGTGGCAAGGGCGGCGGCCTGTCCTCGATGTTCGGCGGCGCGGTCTCCTCGCAGCTGTCCGGGTCCTCCGTCGTCGAGAAGAACCTCAACCGGCTCACGGTGATCGTCGGCTTCGTCTGGGCGGTGTGCATCGTGACCCTGGGGATCCTGCTCAAGGTCTGACCCCCGCTTCCCGCAGGTCGGCGCGAAAACGTGATCGAGGGAACACCTCCCAGGCCATAGACTGCCCGGGCGGTGCGTCCTGCACCGCCAGGTCCGTCCACAAGGGGGCGCTCGTGGCTGGTGGCAACGCGATCCGGGGTACCCGGGTCGGCGCGGGTCCGATGGGAGAGGCCGAGCGCGGAGAAGCAGCGCCGCGGCACCGTGTCGGGTACTGGTGCAGCTCGGGGCACGAGACGCGGGTGGCCTTCGCCGCCGACGCGGAGGTCCCCGAGTCCTGGGACTGCCCGCGCTGCGGACTCCCGGCCGGGCAGGACGCGCAGGCCCCCCCGCCGGCCCCGCGGACCGAGCCCTACAAGACCCACCTCGCCTACGTGCGGGAGCGGCGCAGCGACGCCGACGGCGACGCGCTCCTCGAGGAGGCACTCGCCAAGCTCCGCGCACGCCGCGGCGCCTAGGACCCCCAGCTGACGGCCCCGGTGGCGGAGCGGTGCTCCGCCACCGGGGTTCCGACGTGCCCTCAGTCGGCTCCGGGCAGCCGGCTCGCCGCCGCGGCGTCGAGCAGCCAGCGGGTGGCGCGGCGGCCGCGGGCGCCGGCGGCCGGGATCTCGGTGCGGTCGGCACCGCCCAGTGCGCGGGCCACGGCCTCCGCCTTGCCCGCGCCCGACACCAGCAGCCAGACCTCCTCGGCGGCGGTGATCGCCGCGAAGCCGAGACTCACCCGCGTGGGCGGCGGCTTCGGGCAGTCGCGCACTGCGATCACCGTCCGCTCGTCGGTCGCGGCCGGCGAGTCCGGGAAGATCGAGGCCACGTGGCCCTCCGGGCCCATCCCCAGCAGCAGGACGTCGAGGCGGGGGAGCGGACCGTCGCCGGCGGCGTCGGACAGCGTGCCCGCGTACCAGTCCGCGGCCTCCTCCGGGGTGTCGAAGCCGGCGTCCGCGGCCGGGATCGCGTGCACCCGCCCCGGCGGGATCCCGACGCGGTCCAGCAGCGCCTCGCGGGCGCCCTTCTCGTTGCGCTCGTCGTCGTCGGCGGGCACGAAGCGCTCGTCGCCCCACCACACGTCCACGGCCGTCCAGTCGACGTCCTGGCCGGGCGCCGGCTCCTCGGCCAGCCCCGCGACGTGCCGCAGCACCGCCGTGCCGATGCCGCCGCCGGTGAGCACCACCGACGCCGTCCCGTGCACCGCCTGGGCGGCGGCCAGCCGGGCGACGAGCGCGGAGCCCACCGCCCGCGCCAGTAGGTCGGCGTCGGGCTCCACCACGACCTGCAGACCGGGGACGGCGACCGCCTCCGGCAGTGCCGCGACGATGCGGTCCCCGGGCGGCAGCGTCACCGGACCGCCTCGGACTCGGAGTCGGGCTCAGCGTCGGACGCGGACTCCGGCGCCGTCGGGTCGGGGGTGTCGTGCTCGCCGTGCTCGGCCACCTCGTCGGTGCCCTCGGAGTCCGGCGGCACCGTCGGGGCCTCGCCGTGCGGGCTGCCGGCGCCGACGTCGTCCGCGGCCCGCGCCGCACCCTTGGGCTCGGCCGGGTCGACCCAGACGTGCGCGCGCACCGGGGCACGGCCGACCAGGCCGCTGAGCCCGGTCGTGGCCTCCAGCGCCTCGGCGTAGGGCTCGTCGGGGTCCAGCCGGCGCAGCTCCTCGCCGAGCAGGTCGCCGAGCGGGCGGTCCGGCAGCGCCATGGTGGCGTCGGCCCGGTAGGGCTGGCTGATCACCGCGCCGCCACGGCGGTCGGCGTGCACCCGGACCTCCTCGTCCTGGTCCAGGGTCAGCAGCACCGAGTCGATGCCGGTGACGCCGGGGTGCCGGGTGGCCTGCACGACCTCGCTCGGGCTGCCGGTACGCGAGGCGATCCAGCCACTGAGCAGTTGCGCGGTGGCCGCGCCGGGGTCGCCCTCGATGCGCGCGCCGAGCACCCGGACGGCGTCGCCCCGGCGACCGGAGACGGAGTCCAGCGCGGAGGTGAGCGTGGCCCGCCAGCCGGTGGCGCGGGTCCAGGCGAGGTCGGTGTCGCCAGGGGCGTAGTCCTGGGCACGGGTGCGCAGCGCGACCATCTGGTCGGCCGCGGAGGTGCTGTCGGTGATCCGCCGGTCGGCGATGACGGCCAGCGCGTCGGTGGTGAGCTGCCGCGGCGGCTCGGTGTGCCACCAGGTGACCACCGGGGCGTCGGCGGCCAGCAGAGGGAGGACGACCGACTCGGCGTGCAGCGCCAGCCGCCCGTACATGCGCATCATGACCGCCTCGCCGGGGCCGAGCCGCCCGCCGATGGACACCTCGGCGTCCAGCCGGGGCACCGGTGCCTCGATCTGCCGACGGACGACGACGAGGATCCGGCAGGGGTGCTGCTCGGCGGCGACCGTCGCCGCCTCCTCGGCCTCGGCGACCCGGCCCTCGTCGGCGACGACGACCAGGGTGAGCGCGACGCCGGAGAGCACCGCCCCGCCGGTGCGCCGCTGGGCGGCGAGCTCCTTGACCACCGCAGAACCGGTGGTGTCCCACAGCGTCGTCACGGGGTCTCCTCTGCTCGGGTGGGCCGGCCGTTCACGGACGCCGCCACCGGCGCCCCTCGGCGGCCAGCATCTCGTCGGCGGCGCGCGGGCCCCACTCGCCGGCCCGGTACGGGTGCGGCGTGCTGCCGGACCAGAACTCCTCCAGCGGGTCGATGACCGCCCAGGACGCCTCGACCTCGGCGTTGCGCGGGAACAGCGTCGCGTCGCCCAGGAGGACGTCGAGCAGCAGTCGCTCGTAGGCCTCGGGGCTGGCCTCGGTGAATTGCTCGCCGTAGAGGAAGTCCATGGACACGTCCCGGACCTCCATGACGCTGCCGGGCACCTTCGACCCGAACTTGAGGGTGACCCCCTCGTCGGGCTGCACGCGCACGACCAGCTGGTTGTTGCCCAGCTCCTCGGTGTCGGTGTCGGCGAAGGGCAGGTGCGGCGCCCGCTTGAACACCAGCGCGATCTCGGTGACCCGGCGGGGCAGTCGCTTGCCGGTGCGCAGGTAGAACGGGACGCCGGCCCACCGCCGGGTCTCCACGCCGAGCCGGACGGCGGCGAAGGTCTCGGTGTCGGAGCCGGGGTCGACGCCCTCCTCCTGCCGGTAGCCCTTCGCGCGCTGGCCGGCCAGCCAGCCCTGCTCGTACTGCCCGCGGACGGCGAAGCGGCCCAGGTCCTCCGGCAGCGACACCGCGCGCAGCACCTTGAGCTTCTCGGTGCGGATCTCGTCGGCCGAGAACTCGACCGGCTCCTCCATCGCGGTGAGTGCCAGCAGCTGGAGCAGGTGGTTCTGCAGCACGTCGCGGGCCGCGCCGGTCTTCTCGTAGAAGCCCGCCCGCCCGCCGATGCCGACGTCCTCGGCCATGGTGATCTGCACCGAGTCGACGTGGTGGCCGTTCCACACCGGCTCGAACAGCTCGTTGGCGAACCGCAGCGCCATCAGGTTCTGGACGGTCTCCTTGCCCAGGTAGTGGTCGATGCGGAAGACGTCCTCGGCGCTGAACACCGAGTCGACCAGCTCGTTGAGCTCCCGGCTGGAGGCCAGATCGGTGCCGAAGGGCTTCTCGACGACGACCCGCCGCCACCGGTCGGGCGTGCTCTCGGCCATGCCGGTGCGCTGCATCTGCTTGAGCACGACCGGGAACATCGCCGGCGGGATCGACAGGTAGAACGCCGCATTGCCGCCGATGCCGTGGCTGCTCTCGAGGTCCGACAGCGCGTTGGCGAGCTCGTCGAAGGCGTTGTCGTCGTCGAAGGAGCCCTGGACGAACCGGACGTTGCTCGCCAGCCGCTCCCACACCTCCTCCCGCCACGGGGTGCGGGCGGCGTTGCGGGCCGCGTCCCGGGCCAGCTCGGCGAAGTCCTGGTCACCCCAGTCCCGCCGGGCGAAGCCCAGCAGCGCGAAGTTGGTCGGCAACAGCCCCCGGTTGGCCAGGTCGTAGACCGCCGGGAGCAGCTTCTTGCGGGCCAGGTCGCCGGTGATGCCGAAGACGACCAGGGCGCACGGCTCCGGGACCCGCGGCAACCGCCGGTCCCGGGGGTCGCGCAGGGGATTGGGGATCACAGGCCCTCCTCGTGGGGCCGGAGAGCGGACGCTCAGCCGAGGGAGTCGGGCACCCGGCCGGTGCCGGCGGACCGGTCGGCCGGGTGCGGGTGGAGCAGCGGGGTGGACTCCGGCGTCAGGCCTTGTCCTGGAGTTCGCCCTTGACCGAGTCGGTCAGCTCGTCCCACGAGTCGACGAACTTCTTGACGCCCTCGTCCTCGAGCACGCGGAAGACGTCGTCGAGGTCGACCCCGGCGTCGGCGATGGCCTTCATCGTGGCGGCGGCCTCGTCGTAGGTCTTCTGCACCGGGGTGCCGGGGGTGCCGTGGTCGGCGTAGGCCTTCAGGGTCTTCTCCGGCATCGTGTTGACGGTGCCGGGGGCGATCAGCTCGCTGACGTAGAGGGTGTCGGGGTAGGACGGGTCCTTGACGCCGGTCGAGGCCCACAGCGGCCGCTGGGGGTGGGCGCCCTTGGCCTCGAGCGCCTTCCAGCGGTCGGAGGAGAAGACCTCCTCGTAGGCCTGGTAGGCCAGCTGGGCGTTGGCCAGGGCGGCCTTGCCCTTGAGCTGGTCCGCGCCGACCTTCTCCAGCCGCTTGTCGATCTCGGTGTCCACGCGGGACACGAAGAACGAGGCGACCGAGGCGATCTGGGACAGGTCGGCGTCGGCGTCCTCGGCCACGCGCTGCTCCAGGCCGGAGAGGTAGGCGTCCATGACGGCGCGGTACCGCTCGAGGCTGAAGATCAGGGTGACGTTGACGCTGATCCCGCGGGCGATCGACGTCGTGATCGCCGGCAGGCCCGCCTCGGTGGCCGGGATCTTGATGAAGAGGTTCGGCCGGTCGACCAGCCACCACAGGTGGGCGGCCTCGGCGGCGGTCGCGTCGGTGTCGTGGGCCAGGCCCGGCGCCACCTCCAGCGACACGCGGCCGTCACCCGGCTGCCGCTCGGCGACCGGCGCGAGCAGGTCGCACGCGTCGCGCACGTCGGACGCGGTGATCGTCCGCAGCGCCTCCTCCACGCTCACCTTCCGCACCGCGAGGGCGTGCAGCTGGTCGTCGTAGGACTCCGACCCGCTGATCGCCGCGGCGAAGATCGTCGGGTTGGTGGTGACGCCGACGACCGAGTACTCGTCGACCAGCGACTGCAGGTTGCCGCTGCGGATGCGGTCGCGCGACAGGTCGTCGAGCCAGACGGCGACGCCCGCTCGCGACAGCTCGGCCAGCTTCTCGTTCTGTGCCATGGTTCTGCCTTCCGTTCGGACTGGGCCGGGGCCTCAGCGGTCGCCGGTCGGGTGGGGGAGGCCGCCGGTCGCCGCGACCGGGCCGGCCGGGACGGCAGTGCCGGAGCGGGCGGCCTCGAGGGACTCGCGGGCGGCGACGACGACGGCCTCGTCGGTGAGGCCGAACTCCTCGTACAGCACGGAGTACGCCGCGCTCGCGCCGTAGTGGGTCAGCCCGACGATGCGCCCGGCGTCGCCCACGAACTCGCGCCAGCCCATCGGCACGCCGGCCTCGACGCTGACGCGCGCGCGGACCGTGGGCGGCAGGACCTCGTCCTTGTAGGCCTGGTCCTGCTCGGCGAACCACTCGACGCAGGGCACCGAGACCACGCGGGCCGGGACGCCGTCGGCCTCGAGCCGCTCGCGGGCGGCCACGGCGATCTGCACCTCCGAGCCGGTGCCCAGCAGGATCACCTCGGGCTGCCCGTTCGAGGCGTCGGCCAGGACGTAGGCGCCGCGCGCGGTGCCCTCCGCCGAGCCCATCGCCGAGCGGTCGAACACCGGCAGGTTCTGCCGCGAGAGCAACAGGCCCGCCGGGCGGTCGTTGTGCTCGAGGATCGTCCGCCAGGCGACGGTCACCTCGTTGGCGTCGGCCGGGCGGACGACGTCGAGACCGGGGATGGCCCGCAGCGCGGCGAGGTGCTCGATCGGCTGGTGGGTGGGGCCGTCCTCACCCAGGCCGATCGAGTCGTGGGTCCACACGTAGGTGACCGGCAGCTGCATGAGCGCGGCCAGGCGCACGGCGCCGCGCATGTAGTCGGAGAACGTGAGGAACGTGCCGCCGTAGACGCGGGTGCCGCCGTGCAGCGCGATGCCGTTCATGACCGCGCCCATGGCGTGCTCGCGGACGCCGAAGTGCAGGGTGCGGCCGTAGGGCCCGCCGCTCCACATCTTCGTCTGGCGGTCGGCCGGCAGGAACGACGGCTCGCCCTCGACGGCGGTGTTGTTGCTCTCCGCGAGGTCGGCCGACCCGCCCCACAGCTCCGGCAGCGCCGGGTAGAGCGCGGCGAGCACCTTGCCCGAGGCCTTGCGGGTGGCCACGCCCTTGGGGTCGGCGTCGAAGGTCGGCAGGCCGTCGGCCCAGCCCTCGGGCAGCCGACGCTCGCGCATGCGGGCGAGCAGCGCGGCGCGCTCGGGCTGGTCGGACTCCCACGCGGAGAAGCGCTCCTGCCACTCCGCGTGGTCCTTCGCGCCCTTCTCCACCACCGAGCGGGCGTGGGCGATGACCTCGTCGTCGACCTCGAAGCTCTTCTCCGGGTCGAGGCCGAGGACCTCCTTGGTGGCGCGCACCTCGTCCTCGCCGAGCGCGGAGCCGTGGGCGGCGCCGGTGTTCTGCTTGTTCGGCGCGGGCCAGCCGATGATGGTCCGCAGCACGATGATCGAGGGGCGGCCGGTCTCGGCCTTGGCGGCGGCGAACGCGGCGTCGACGGCGGCCAGGTCCTCGCCGTCGTCGACGTGCTGCACGTGCCAGCCGTAGGCCTCGTAGCGCTTGCCGACGTCCTCGGTGAAGGCGACGTTCGTGTCGTCCTCGATGGAGATCCTGTTGTCGTCGTAGACGAGGACGAGGTTGCCCAGCTGCTGCGTGCCGGCCAGCGAGGAGGCCTCGCCGCTGACGCCCTCCTCCAGGTCGCCGTCGGAGGCGAAGGCCCAGATGGTGTGGTCGAAGAGGCTCTCGCCCTCGGGGGCGTCGGGGTCGAGCAGGCCGCGCTCGCGGCGGGCGGCCATGGCCATGCCGACGGCGTTGCCGACGCCCTGGCCGAGCGGGCCGGTCGTCGTCTCCACGCCGGGCGTGTGGTTGACCTCGGGGTGGCCCGGGGTCCTCGAGCCCCAGGTGCGCAGCGCCTGCAGGTCCTCGAGCTCCAGCCCGTAGCCGGAGAGGTAGAGCTGCACGTACAGCGTCAGGCTCGAGTGGCCCATGGACAGCACGAAGCGGTCGCGGGCCACCCAGTTCGGGTCCGTGGGGTCGTGCCGCAGCCACTTGTGGAACAGCAGGTACGCCGTCGGGGCCATGCTCATGGCCGTGCCGGGGTGGCCGTTGCCGACCTTCTGGACGGCGTCCATGGCCAGCACGCGGGCGGTGTCGATGGCCCGCCGGTCGAGGTCGCCGAAGCCGTCGGGCAGCGTCGGGTTCGGCTGGCGCGGCGAGCCGGTGGGCGAGTCGCTGGCGGCCTCGGCGGGGGCCTCGGACTCCGTGCTCTTCGTGTCGTTGGCCTGGGTCATGTCGGGCGGAACTCCTCGAGGTCGGCCGTGCGCGGCGCCGTCCGGGGGACCGGTGTCCCGTGCTCCCGGGCGGACGGGGGAGGTGCGGTGCGGTGGTGCGGCGGCGCAGTGGGTGCGGCTGCGTCCGGAGTCCCCATCGACCCGTGACCTCCGTCGTCGGCGACGGCCCTACCCGCAGTTCCCGCGGCGTCAACGTGATCAGACCCTAGTCATCCGGAGCGGTCGCCCGCGTGGCCGCGGGCTACAGTGGGGCCGTTGCATCCCCGGTTCGAAGGGACCCCCGTGCTGTCTCCGTGCCCGGTGGCTCCCTGCCGCGCGTGGACGCCCGCAGCCGAGGCGCTCCGGTGACGGCGCTCACCGAGCGGCCGGCCGTCTCCGCCCGCCGGCTGTCCGGCGTGGTGGGCGCCTACGTCGCGCTGACCAAGCCGAAGCTGGTCGAGCTGCTGCTGGTGACGACGCTGCCGGCGATGATGATGGCCGCCGACGGGTGGCCCTCCTGGCAGCTCGTGGGCGCCACGATGGTCGGCGGGATGTTCGCCGCCGGTGCGGCCAACACCTTCAACTGCTGGTACGACCGGGACATCGACCGGCTGATGTCGCGCACGCGCAACCGGCCGATCCCCGCCGGGGTGGTGTCCCCGCGGGCGGCGCTGGTCTTCGGGCTGGTCCTCACCGCGGCGTCGCTGGCGCTGCTGTGGGTGGCCACCACGCCGCTCGCCACGGCGCTGGCCGCGGTCGCGATCATCGCCTACTCCGTCGTCTACACGATGGTGCTCAAGCGGCGGACCCGGCACAACACGGTCTTCGGGGCGTTCCCCGGTGCGGCGCCGGTACTCATCGGGTGGGCGGCGGTGACCGGCTCGCTGGACTGGCCGGCACTGGCCTTCTTCGCCGTCGTCTTCTGCTGGCAGATGCCGCACTTCTGGGCGCTGGCCAGCCGCTACCGCGAGGACTACGCCCGCGCCGGCGTCCCCATGCTGTCCGTGGTGGCCGGCCCGGAGAGCGTCGGCCGGCAGTCCGTCGCGTGGGCGTGGGCCACGCTGGGGGCCACGCTGCTCATGGGGTCGGTCACCTCCGTCCTGAACTGGGCCTTCGCCATCGGCGGCGGGCTCCTCGGCGCCTGGTACGTGGCCGAGTCCCACCAGTGGCTGGCCCGCATCCGCAACGGCGTGCCCGACCGGCCCATGAAGCTCTTCTCGGTGTCGATCACGCACATGACGCTGCTGTCGATCGCCATCGCCATCGACGTCCTGGTCTGACCCTCCCGCTCCGCCGCGAGCCCGGACCCTCGTGGGTCCGGGCTCGCCGGCTTCTCCGGGGTACGGGCGCGTGCCGGGTGTCGACCTGTGGTCGTCTCGGGGCCCGGTGAGGGCGGCGCAGGTCGACGAGGTGCGCCGAGATGCGGCTGGACGTCGTTCCAGCCGCGGGGATGACCGCACCGGCGCGCATCTCGATGCGCCGAGAGGGACGGCTGCGGGGCGCCCCGGCGTCAGCGGGCGGCGGGCGTCTGTGCGCAGGTCCACCGTGACGGCCGGTGGCGCCGTGCCGGGATCCCTGGACGCGGCACGGAGAGGGACCCTGACCGGTCCGGCGGGGGAGTAGACCGGCCGTCCGGTCCGTGGCGGCCGGGCGGCGCCCTGCCGTCCCGGACGCGAGCGGCGGGGGACCGCGTCGAGGGAGGGGGAGGACCATGGGGACCACCGCACGGACGTCCTGCGCCGTCACCGCCGCACTGCTGCTCGCGCTGGCCACACCCGGCGCCGCCGGTGCTGCGCCACCGGCCGCCGGAGCTGAGCCGGAGCTCCTGGTCAAGGGGCTGGACGGCGGTTCGGGCAGCACGGTGGGGCCCGACGGTGCGCTGTACGTGCCCGAACCCGTCTCGGGTGAGGTCTCCCGGATCGACCCGAGGACCGGAGCGACGACGGTCGTCGCCTCGTGCCTGCCTCCGCAGGTGCTGGTGGGAGAGGCCGGCGGCGCCATGGACGTCGCCTTCCTCGGCTCGACGATGTACGCCCTCACCTCGTTGGTCAGCGCGGACGTCGGTGGCAGCGCCGTCACCGGCATCTTCCGTGTCGAGGACGACACCTGCGAGGTCGTCGCAGACATCGGCGCGTGGACGCTCGAGAACCCGCCGCCCCCGGACTTCGACTTCGTCGTGCCCACCGGTGTGCCGTACGCGATGGAGGCGTATCGGGGCGGGTTCCTCGTCACCGACGGGCACGCCAACCGTGTGCTGCAGGTCAGCCTGGACGGCCGGGTCCGCACGGTGCTGCAGTTCGGCAACGTCGTCCCGCTCGGGCTCGAGCTGGTGGGCCGCACGGTGTACCTCGCGCTGGCCGGCCCCGTCCCCCACCTGCCGGAGGACGGCCGGGTGCTGTCGTTCCGCGTGCGGTCGGCCGATCCCGAGCTCGTCGCCTCGGGCGGACGGTTGCTGGTCGACGTGGAGGTCGGCCGGCGCGCGCTGTACGCGCTCGCCCAGGGTGACTTCCCCGAGGGTGCACCGGAGGGGTCACCGGCCCTGCCGGACACCGGTCAGCTGCTGGTGGCGGACCGGGACGGCGGCTTCGACGTGGTCGCCGACGAACTGGACCGCCCGACGTCGATGGAGCTCGTCGACGGGAGCGCCTACGTGGTCACCTACGACGGCGAGGTCTGGCGGATCAGGGACCTGCCCGGCGGCCGGCACCGCTGACCCGGCCGGGCGCCGCCGGTCGGACCTGGCGGCGGGCTGGGAGCAGGTGGCTGCGTGCCGCGGAGGGCCGGGTCGGGCCACACGGCGGCCGGCGCCGCGGGTCAGCGGGTGGCGGGGACCGAGGTGGCGGGGGCGTCGAGGGGCTGCTCCGTGGCGGGACCGCGGACCGACCACACCAGCCGCGCGGTGGCCACGGTGATGAGCACCGCGCCGAGCATGTGCAGCAGCACCAGCACGACCGGCAGGTGCGTGAAGTACTGCACGAAGCCGATCACGCCCTGCAGCAGCTGGACGACGAGCAGGTCGCGGGCGGCCCGGCGCACCCGGCCGGGGGCGTCGGTGGCGTAGAGCGCCACGAGCAGCGCGACGGTCAGCCCGACGAGCAGGAAGACGACGTCGGCGTGCAGCTGGCTGACCGTCTCGGGGTCGAAGCCCATGCGGCCGCCGGAGGGCTGCCCGCTCTCGTCGAGGTCGCCGCTGTGCGGTCCGCTGCCGGTGACGATCGTGCCGAGGACGAGCACCACCGCGGTCACCGCGGCGATCCCGCCGGTCAGCAGCGCGAGCGGGCGGCGCACCAGCGGCTGGCCGACGCCGGGCTCGCGCGAGCGCAGCCACAGCACGGTGGAGACGGCGACCAGGACGGTCGAGACGAGGAAGTGGACGGCGACGGTCCACGGGTTCAGCCCGGTGAGCACGGTGACGCCGCCGATCGCGGCCTGCACCGGCACGCCGAGGAACGTCAGCACCGCCAGGGGCCGCAGGTCGCGCCGCGCCGATCGCCAGACCGCCACGAGGACGGCGATGGCCACCGCGGTGAGCACGAAGGTGAGCAGCCGGTTGCCGAACTCGATGAGGCCGTGGCCGGCCATCTCCGGCGTCGTCACGAAGCTGTCCTCGGTGCACCGCGGCCAGGTGGGGCAGCCCAGGCCCGATCCGGTCAGCCGGACGACGCCGCCGGTGACCACGATCGCGCCGTTGGCGACGACGTTGGCCAGCGCCAGGCGCGTGATGACGGCGGGGGAGAACACGGGCAGGACCGGCACGTCCCGATGCTAGCCGCGGCGGGGGCCCTCCCCGGTTCGCTCAGGGCGGATCACAGCGCGGAAGGAGCCGCCCCCGGGACGCGCTGTAGGGACCGCAGGCGGCCGACGCGCCGACCTGGTGTCGGGGAGGACTCCCGGGTACCGGAGCACCAGCGGGTGCCCTCCGGGAGACGACCGGAGCCCACCCGACGCACCCGACTTCCCTGGACGTGAGGAATGACCAGCCCCTTCTTCCCGGGCTCCTACGGGAGCCCGTTCGACGACTTCTTCGCCCGCTACCTGGGCGGCGAGCAGCGCGTGCCGCGGCAGCGCGTGGACATCACCCAGTTCCTGAGCCAGCAGGCCCGGGAGCTGGTCAACACCGCGGCCCGGCAGGCCGTCGGCAGCGGCAGCGCCGACCTCGACACCGAGCACCTGCTCTGGGCCATGACCGGCGACGAGTCGACCCGCAGCTTCCTGTCCCGCACCGGGCTCGACCCCGACCGGCTGCGCTCCGCGCTCGAGGAGCAGATGCGCCGCGGCGAGCCGCTGGACGAGGCGCCGTCGCTGACCCCCGCCGCCAAGCGGGCGCTGCTCGACGCCCACCGGGTCTCGCGTGCCCTCGGCTCCACCTACATCGGCCCCGAGCACCTGCTGTTCGCGCTCGCGCTCAACCCCGACTCGCCCGGCGGCCGGATCCTGCGGGAGCAGGGCGTCACCCCCGAGACGCTGCAGCAGGCGGCGGCCGGCGGCGGCGCGCCCGGCGGTGGCCGTCCCGGCGGCGCGGGCCAGCAGTCGACCACCCCCACCCTCGACGAGTTCGGCCGCGACCTGACCGAGATGGCCCGCAACGGCCAGATCGACCCGGTGATCGGCCGGGAGTCCGAGATCGAGCAGACCGTCGAGGTCCTCTCCCGGCGCCGCAAGAACAACCCGGTGCTCATCGGCGAGGCCGGCGTCGGCAAGACCGCGATCGTGGAGGGCATCGCCGCGCAGATCGTGGAGGGCGACGTGCCGGAGACGCTGCGCGGGCGGCGCCTCATCGAGCTCGACCTGACCGGCCTGGTCGCCGGGACGCGCTACCGCGGGGACTTCGAGGAGCGGCTGACCAAGGTGATGGACGAGATCCGGGAGCACTCCGATGAGGTGATCGTGTTCATCGACGAGCTGCACACCGTCGTCGGCGCGGGTGCCTCGGAGGGCTCGGGCGGGGCGGGCAACATGCTCAAGCCGGCGCTGGCCCGCGGCGAGCTGCACGTCATCGGCGCCACCACGCTGGAGGAGTACCGGCGCAACATCGAGAAGGACGCCGCGCTGGAGCGCCGGTTCCAGCCGATCCTGGTGGCCGAGCCCAGCGTGGAGGACACCGTGCAGATCCTGTGCGGGCTGCGCGACCGCTACGAGGCCCACCACCAGGTGCGCTTCACCGACGACGCCGTCCGCGCCGCGGTGGAGCTGTCGGATCGCTACATCACCGACCGGCACCTGCCGGACAAGGCGATCGACCTGATCGACCAGGCCGGGGCGCGGGTGCGCCGGCGGGTGAAGACCCCGCCGATGGACCTGCGCGGGCTGGAGCAGGAGGTCGAGCGGCTGCAGCGGGAGAAGGACCAGGCCGTGGCCGCCGAGCAGTACGAGCGCGCCTCGGAGCTGCGCGACCAGCTCGCCACCGCACAGCAGCGGCTGGAGGAGGCCCGCGGCGGCGGTGCCCAGCCGGGCGTGCCGGAGGTCGGCGTGGAGGACATCGCCGAGGTGGTCTCCCGGGCCACCGGCATCCCGGTCAGCCAGCTCACCCAGGAGGAGATGCAGCGGCTGCTGCAGTTGGAGGAGCGCCTGCACGAGCGGGTGGTCGGCCAGGACGACGCCGTCCGCGTGGTGTCCGAGGCCGTCCGCCGGTCCCGCGTGGGCCTGGGTGACCCCGACCGGCCGATCGGCAGCTTCCTGTTCCTCGGCCCCACCGGGGTGGGCAAGACCGAGCTGGCCCGCGCGCTGGCCGAGGCGCTGTTCGGCGACTCCGACCGGATGATCCGGCTGGACATGAGCGAGTTCCAGGAGCGGCACACCGTCAGCCGGCTGGTCGGCTCCCCGCCCGGCTACGTCGGCTACGAGGACGCCGGGCAGCTCACCGAGGCGGTGCGCCGCCGGCCCTACTCGGTGGTGCTGCTCGACGAGATCGAGAAGGCCCACCCCGACGTGTTCAACACGCTGCTGCAGGTGCTCGACGACGGCCGGCTCACCGACTCCCAGGGCCGCACCGTGGACTTCCGCAACACCGTGATCATCATGACCAGCAACCTGGGCTCGGAGCTGATCCAGGGCCGCAACACCCCGCTCGGCTTCGGCACCGGCGACGGCGCCGCGGCCGACGCCGGCCTGCGCGACCGGCTCATGCGGCGGCTGCGCGAGTCGTTCCGGCCCGAGTTCCTCAACCGGATCGACGAGATCGTCGTGTTCCAGCAGCTGGAGAGCGAGCAGCTGCAGCAGATCACCCGGCTGCTGCTCGACGAGACCCGCCGGCGGCTCGCGGCGCAGGACATCGCCGTGACCTTCACCGACGACGCCGTCGCCTGGATCGCCGAGCGCGGGTTCGAGCCGCAGTTCGGCGCCCGCCCGCTGCGCCGGGCGATCCAGCGGGAGGTCGACAACCCGCTGGCCAGGCTGCTGCTCGACGGCCGCGTCGGGGCCGGCCGGCACGTCGTCGTCGACGTCCGGGACGGCGCGCTCGACCTCAGGGTCGACGACGCCGCGGAGGCGCTGGCCGGACAGGCCTGACCTCTCCCCGTGATCCCCGTCACCCGGCCCCTGACCTGCGCGGTCAGGGGCCGGGTGACTTAGGGCGACCTTGCTTGCAGGCCTCCCGAAATAGGTCACAATCGTGTTGTGGAAAGCAGCGCGGGACAGGCGGGGACGGTGCGGGCCGACGACGTCCGCACCCGTGACCGCGTGACCGCGCTGCTGCTCGAGCACGGCCCGCAGACCGCCAGCGAGCTCGCCGGCCGGCTGGGCGTCAGCCCCGCCGCCGTCCGCCGCCACCTCGACGCCCTCGAGGCGCAGGGGCGGGTGGAGGAGCGCACCACCGCGGGCGCGCAGCGGGGGAGGGGCCGGCCCGCCCGGCACTTCCACCTCACCGACGCCGGCCGCTCCGGCTTCGCCCACGCCTACGACGACCTGGCGCTCACCGCGCTGCGCTATGTCGCGGCCTCCGGCGGTCCCGACGCCGTGCGCGCCGTCGCCCGGGCGCAGCTGGCCGGCCTCGAGCGGCGGGCGTCGGACGCGGTCGCCCGCACCAGCGGCGCCCCCGTCGAGCGGGCCCGGGCACTGGCCGAGGCGCTCACGGCCGAGGGCTACGCTGCCTCGGCCTCCGCGATCGCCAGCGGCGGGCAGCTCTGCCAGCACCACTGCCCCGTCGCGCACGTGGCGGCGGAGTTCCCGCAGCTGTGCGAGGCCGAGACGGCGGTGATCGGCCGGCTGGTGGGTACCCACGTCCAGCGGCTGGCGACGATCGCCCACGGCGACGGCGTCTGCACCACCCACATCCCGGGGCCGGCGCAGGCCGCCGACCGCGTCCGGGACCACATGCGCGCGGGGAACAGAACACCCTCCGCAGGCCCTGTACCAGGTGAGCGAGCAGCGCGGGTCCCGCGCACCGCACCGTCCACCAGCACCACCCCCACGAACGACCGGGAGAGGACGCCCGCATGACCAGCACCCAGCAGCCGGTGACCGGCACGCCGCTGACGCAGGACGAGCAGATCGACCAGCTCGGCCGCTACCAGTACGGCTGGGCCGACGCCGACGTGGCCGGGTCCTCCGCCCGCCGCGGTCTGTCCGAGGACGTCGTCCGCGACATCTCGGCGCGCAAGGACGAGCCCGAGTGGATGCTCGAGCGCCGCCTCAAGGCGCTCAAGCTCTTCGACCGCAAGCCCATGCCCGACTGGGGCTCGGACCTCTCCGGCATCGACTTCCAGAACATCAAGTACTTCGTGCGCTCCACCGAGGCCCAGGCCGCCTCGTGGGAGGACCTGCCCGACGACATCAAGAACACCTACGACAGGCTCGGCATCCCGGAGGCGGAGAAGCAGCGCCTGGTCGCCGGTGTCGCCGCGCAGTACGAGTCCGAGGTCGTCTACCACCAGATCCAGAAGGAGCTGGAGGACCAGGGCGTCGTCTTCCTCGACACCGACACCGCGCTCAAGGAGCACCCGGACCTGTTCCGCGAGTACTTCGGCTCGGTCATCCCCGCCGGCGACAACAAGTTCGCCGCGCTGAACACCTCGGTGTGGTCGGGTGGCTCGTTCATCTACGTGCCGAAGGGCGTGCACGTCGACATCCCGCTGCAGGCCTACTTCCGGATCAACACCGAGAACATGGGCCAGTTCGAGCGGACGCTCATCATCGTCGACGAGGGCGCCTACGTGCACTACGTCGAGGGCTGCACCGCGCCGATCTACAAGTCGGACTCGCTGCACTCCGCGGTCGTCGAGATCATCGTCAAGAAGAACGCGCGCTGCCGGTACACGACCATCCAGAACTGGTCGAACAACGTCTACAACCTGGTCACCAAGCGGGCGATCGCCCACGAGGGCGCGACCATGGAGTGGATCGACGGCAACCTCGGCTCCAAGGTCACCATGAAGTACCCGGCGGTCTGGATGACCGGGGAGCACGCCAAGGGCGAGGTCCTGTCCATCGCCTTCGCGGGCGAGGGCCAGCACCAGGACGCCGGCGCCAAGATGGTGCACGCCGCGCCGCACACCTCCTCGACCATCGTGTCGAAGTCGGTCGCCCGTGGCGGTGGCCGCACGTCCTACCGCGGCCTCGTGCAGATCGACGAGGGCGCGCACGGCTCGAAGTCGACGGTCAAGTGCGACGCGCTGCTCGTCGACGCGATCAGCCGGTCGGACACCTACCCCTACGTCGACGTCCGCGAGGACGACGTCGCCATGGGGCACGAGGCGACCGTCTCCCGCGTCAGCGAGGACCAGCTCTTCTACCTGATGAGCCGCGGCCTGTCCGAGGACGAGGCCATGGCCATGGTGGTCCGCGGGTTCGTCGAGCCGATCGCGCGCGAGCTGCCCATGGAGTACGCCCTCGAGCTCAACCGGCTCATCGAGCTGCAGATGGAAGGTGCCGTCGGCTGATGTCGGCAGAGAACGCCCCCAGCACCACCGGCCTCACCACCGAGTCGGCGACGCTCGCCGGCGAGCTGTTCGCCGACGGCGTCGGCGCGCAGGCGGGCCCGCCCACCACCCCGGCCGCCGGTACCGGCACGGCCGGGGAGGTCGGCCCGGGCGCCCACTCGCACGGCGGGCCGGCGCCGACCGGCTCGCCGGCCGAGCGGTTCACCTCGACCGACCCGGACGCCTTCGGCGTGCCCACCGGCCGCGAGGAGACCTGGCGCTTCACCCCGATGCGCCGGATCCGCCCGCTGCTCGACGGCGCAGCACCTTCGGGGACGGGGTCGGATGCCCACCTGACGTGGACGACCGACCTGCCCGAGGGCGCCGAGCTCGTCTCCGTCGACGCCGACGACCCGCTGCTCAAGGGCCTGCCCGAGCCGGTCGACCGGCTGGCCGCCCTCGCGCGGCAGCGCAGCGGCGGCGCCGCCGTCGTCCGGGTGGCGCCCGAGGCCCGGCTCGACCGCCCGGTCACGCTCGGCCTGGCCGGCACCGGCTCGGACGACGTCGTGTGGGGTCAGCTCGTCGTCGAGGTCGGGCGGTTCGCCGAGGCGACCGTCGTCCTCGACCACAGCGGCCTGGCCCGCTACGCCGGCGGCGTCACCGTGCTGATCGGTGACGGCGCGCAGGTGACCGTCGTGTCCGTCCAGGACTGGGCGCCCGGCGCGGTGCACGGCGGGCAGTTCGACGCCGTCGTCGGCCGCGACGCGAGCTACAAGCAGGTCGTGGTCACCCTCGGCGGCGACCTCGTCCGGCTGGTCAGCAACGTCCAGTACTCCGGCCCCGGCGGGTCGGCGGAGCTCTTCGGCGTCTACTTCTCCGACGAGACGCAGCACCAGGAGCACCGCCTCTGGGTCGACCACGCGGTGCCCAACTGCTCCAGCAACGTGCTCTACAAGGGCGCGCTGCAGGGCGAGGGCGCGCGCACGGTGTGGATCGGCGACGTCCGGATCCGCCCCGAGGCCACCGGGACCGACACCTACGAGCTCAACCGCAACCTGGTGCTCACCGACGGCGCCCGCGCCGACTCGGTGCCCAACCTGGAGATCGAGACCGGCGAGATCGTCGGCGCCGGCCACGCCAGCGCCACCGGCCGGTTCGACGACGAGCAGCTGTTCTACCTCTGCTCGCGCGGCATCGACGCCGAGACCGCCCGCCGCCTGGTCGTGCGCGGCTTCTTCGCCGACGTCGTCCAGCGCATCGGCATCGACGCGCTGCAGGACCGGCTGATGCGCACCATCGAGACGCGGCTGGGCGCGCTGCCGGGCCTCGACGAACAGCCGGTCGAGGTGGCCTGACCCATGGCCTTCGAGCGGGTCTGCGGCCTGTCGGAGGTCCCGGAGAACGGGGCCCTGCGGGTCGAGCTGTCCGACGTCGACATCGCCGTCGTCCGCTACGAGGGCGAGCTGTACGCCCTCCAGGACCTCTGCTCCCACGCCGAGGTCCCCCTGTCGGAGGGCGACGTCGAGACCTTCGACGGCGCCCCCACCATCGAGTGCTGGCTGCACGGGTCGTGCTTCGACCTGCGCACCGGCGAGCCCACCAACCTGCCGGCCACCGAGCCGGTCGACGTCTACCCCGTGCGACTGGAGGGGGAGGACGTGCTGGTCGACACCGAGAGCACCGGCCGCCTCCCGCTGGCGTCGGGCAACTGAGGAGCGAGAAGAGAAGTGTCGGTTCTGGAGATCCGCGACCTGCACGTCACGGTCGGCGAGGGCGACGACGCCAAGGAGATCCTCAAGGGCGTCGACCTGACCGTCCGGTCGGGTGAGACGCACGCGATCATGGGTCCCAACGGGTCGGGCAAGTCGACCCTGGCCTACTCGATCGCCGGGCACCCGAAGTACACGATCACCGGCGGCACGGTGACCCTCGACGGCGAGGACGTCCTCGCGATGACCGTCGACGAGCGCGCCCGCGCCGGCCTGTTCCTCGCCATGCAGTACCCGGTCGAGGTCCCCGGCGTCTCGGTGTCGAACTTCCTGCGCACCGCCGCCACCGCCGTCAAGGGCGAGGCGCCGAAGCTGCGCACGTGGGTCAAGGACGTCCGCGAGGAGATGACCGCGCTCGAGATGGACCCGGCGTTCGCCGAGCGCAACGTCAACGAGGGCTTCTCCGGCGGTGAGAAGAAGCGCCACGAGATCCTGCAGATGCGGCTGCTCAAGCCGAAGGTCGCGATCCTCGACGAGACCGACTCCGGCCTCGACGTCGACGCGCTGCGGGTCGTCTCCGAGGGCGTCAACCGCAGCCGCGCGGAGCTCACCGGCGACGACGCCATCGGCGTCCTGCTGATCACGCACTACACGCGGATCCTGCGCTACATCCAGCCCGACTTCGTGCACGTCTTCGTCAACGGCCGCGTGGTCGACGAGGGCGGCAAGGAGCTGGCCGACAAGCTCGAGGCCGAGGGCTACGCCGCGTACGTGAAGGACTCGAAGGAGACCGCGAAGGCATGACCCAGACCGCCTCGCGTCCCACGGGGACGCGGATCCCGCTGCCCCTGGACGTCGAGGCGATCCGGGCGGACTTCCCGATCCTGACGCGCACCGTGCGCGACGGGAAGCGGCTGGTCTACCTCGACTCCGGCGCCACCTCGCAGAAACCGCGCAGCGTCCTCGACGCCGAGCGCGACTTCTACGAGAACCACAACGCCGCCCCGCACCGCGGCGCCCACCAGCTCGCCGAGGAGGCCACCGGCCTCTACGAGGCGGCCCGGGCGCGGGTCGCCGGGTTCATCGGCGGCGCCGTCGAGGAGGTGGTGTTCACCCGCAACACCACCGACGCGATCAACACCGTCGCCTACGCGCTGTCCAACGCCGCCACGGCGAAGGAGCCGTCCTTCCGCCGGTACGCCGTCGGCCAGGGCGACGAGATCGTCGTGACCGAGATGGAGCACCACGCCAACCTGGTGCCCTGGCAGCAGCTGTGCGAGCGCACCGGGGCCACGCTGCGCTGGCTGGGCCTCACCGACGACGGCCGGCTGGACCTCTCCGACCTCGGCACCGTGGTCAACGAGCGCACCAAGCTGGTCGCGGTCACCCAGCAGTCGAACATCCTCGGCACGATCAACCCGCTGGGGCCGATCGTCGCCCGGGCCCGTGAGGTCGGCGCCTTGGTGCTGGTCGACGGCGCGCAGTCGGTGCCCCACCAGCCGGTCGACGTCGCCACCCTGGGCGCGGACTTCCTGGTGTTCTCCGGGCACAAGATGCTCGGGCCCACCGGCGTCGGCGTGCTGTGGGGCCGCTACGAGGTGCTCGACGCGCTGCCGCCGTTCCTCACCGGCGGCTCGATGATCGAGGTCGTGCGGATGGAGGGCAGCACCTTCATGCCGCCGCCGCAGCGCTTCGAGGCCGGCGTCCCGATGACCGCGCAGGTGGTCGGGCTCGGCGCCGCCGTCGAGTACCTGCAGGCCCTCGGCATGGACAGGGTGCAGGCGCACGAGGAGGCCCTCACCGGCTACGCCCTCGAGCAGCTGCAGGCGATCCCGGGCGTCACCGTCATCGGCCCGCCCGACACCGTCGCGCGCGGGGGAGCGGTGTCGTTCACCGTCGACGGCATCCACCCGCACGACGTCGGCCAGGTCCTCGACGACCTCGGCATCGCCGTGCGCGTGGGGCACCACTGCGCCTGGCCGGTGGTCCGGCGCTACGGCGTCCCGGCCACCACCCGGGCCACGTTCTACGTGCACACCGGCTACGACGACGTCGACGCGCTGGTGGAAGGTGTGCGGGCCGCGCAGCGTTTCTTCGGAGTGACGCCGGAGGAGGCAACCGCCTGATGCAGCTCGAGTCGATGTACCAGGACATCATCCTGGACCACTACCGCAACCCCCACGGCCGCGGCCTGCGCGACCCGTACGAGGCCGAGGTGCACCACGTCAACCCGACGTGCGGCGACGAGGTGACCCTGCGGGTGCACCTGGACGGCGACACGATCGCCGACGTCTCCTACGAGGGGATGGGCTGCTCGATCAGCCAGGCGTCGGTGTCGGCGATGTACGACCTCGTCATCGGGAAGTCGGTGACCGACGCGCTGGGCACCGGCGAGCACTTCGTGACGCTGATGCAGAGCAAGGGCGACGCCGCGGTGGCCGAGAAGCTCGAGGACGAGCTCGAGGACGCCGTCGCGTTCGCCGGGGTGTCGAAGTACCCCGCCCGGATCAAGTGCGCGCTGATGAGCTGGATGGCCCTCAAGGACGCCTCCGCCCGCGCCCTGGCAGCTGCTCCCACTGGAGGACAGGCATGAGCGAGACCACCGACCACGAGACCCCCGCCGAGCTGCCGGCCTACAAGTCGGCGCTGCTCGAGGACGTCGAGGAGGCCATGCGCGACGTCGTCGACCCCGAGCTGGGCGTCAACGTCGTCGACCTCGGCCTCGTCTACGGCATCGACGTCGACGACGACAACGTCGCGGTGCTCGACATGACGCTGACCTCCGCGGCGTGCCCGCTCACCGACGTCATCGAGGACCAGGCGCGCCAGGCCCTGACCGGCGGCCCCGGCCCCGGCCTGGTCGACGACATCCGGATCAACTGGGTCTGGATGCCGCCGTGGGGCCCGGACAAGATCACCGACGACGGGCGCGAGCAGCTGCGCGCGCTCGGCTTCCGGGTCTGAGAAAGGACCCGGCTGCCCCCCACGGCACGCTCCGCGCGCCGCGGGACCCCGCAGCCGCGCCGTTCCATCCCCTCACGGGCCTCCTCGACCGACTGGCCGCCGGGGACGACCCGCCGGCGGACTGCAGCGTGACCGTGCTGCCCGCGCCCTCCGGGGCGCGGGCAGTCGTCGTCGGGGGCAGTGCCTGGCACGTGGTGGCGGCCGACGTGGACCCCGCCTGGGTGGCCGCGCAGGTGGCGCCCGACCCGCTGGCGCTGCCGCTCGGGGCGCGCTTGCTCACCGCGCTCGCCGACCGGATCGGCGTGGAGCCCGGGGTGGTCGACGTCGTCCTCGTCGCCCCGCCGGTGGCCGCCGGTCCCGGTCTCGACCTGGTCCGGGCCGAGGTGGACCACCCGCGGGTCGCCCGGGCGCTGCTGCACCGCACCGACGTCCGGATCTGGACGACGCCGGACGGCTGCGGACTGCTGACCCTCGGCCGCGGCGTCGCGGGCCGCTGGGAGGTCAGCGTCGAGGTCGACCCGGCCGCCCGCGGACGGGGCCTGGGCACCGCGCTGGTCGCGGCCGCGCGGTCGCTGGTGCCCGATGGCGTGCCGCTGTGGGCGCAGGTGGCCCCGGCCAACACCGCCTCGCTGCGCGCCTTCCTCGGCGCGGGCTACCGGCCCGTGGGCGCCGAGTCGCTGTTCGGCGCCTGACGCCCCTCCGGCCGCACCTCAGCGCATCTCGGCCAGGCGTTCCCCGAACCCGGCGACCGGCCGCAGCTCCCGGCGGGCGCCCAGCACCAGCAGGCCGGTCCCGACGACGAGCGCGGCGACCAGCGGCAGCGGCAGCGCCTCGACCACCAGCCCGGCGGTGAGCACGACCGCCGTGGCCGCGCCGGTGAGCAGCGCCGCCCGGACCGCCGTGCGCGCGCCCAGGGCCATGGCCGCGGCCGCGGCGAGCAGCACGAGCACCGGGCGCAGCGCACCGGGCAGCAGCACCGCGGCCACCGTCGACGGCACCGCGGCGACGACCAGCCCCGGGCCCCACGCCGGCCAGGACGGCCCGTCGAGCAGCCGCGGTCCGGCCGCGACCAGCAGCGCGGCGGCGGCCGGCAGGCTCCACGCCTCGACCACCGTCGTCCCGGCCAGCGCGGCCATCGTCCACCCGGCCGCGCCGAGCTCCGCTCCGCCGGTCCGCCAGGCGGCCGCCTCCTCGGGGGAGTCGTCCCGCCGCCCGGCGAGCACCGCGCCCCAGCCGCACGACAGCGCGCCCTGGACCGCCAGGTGCAGCGCCAGCTGGGCCCACGCGGCGTCGATCGCGAGGACGGCGAGGGCGGCGCCGGCGCAGACCGCACCGACCGTGCCGCTGGGGCCGCGCAGGTCGGCCGCCATCCCGGGCCGGGCGGCCAGCGTGAGGGCGAACAGCCCGGTCAGGACCGCGGCGGCCGCGCCGGGGGAGAGCAGGCCCGCGGGGACCGACAGCAGCGCCGCCGCGGCGAGACAGCCGCCCGCCGCGGGCACGGCGTCGGGCCGCTCGTCGGGCCGCACCGCGGCCACCCCGGCCGCGGGCAGGGCCGTGAGCACCAGCAGGAGCACCAGCGCCGGCCAGCGCGTGGCGGCGACCAGCTGCGCGACGGCCAGCACCACGAGAGTGATCCCGGCGGCCGAGGCGGCCGGGAGCAACAGGCCCCGCCGCCAGCCGGTCAGGACGGCCGCGGCGGTGCTCGCGAGCAGCACGCCGAGCCAGCCGGCGAGGGGCAGGGAGACCGGATCGCCGGTGGACAGCGCCGCACCGACTGCACCCCCGGCCACCGTCCCGGCGAGCACGGGCACCAGCCGCGGCGGCCCGAGCAGGGAGTCGACCGCGGGGTCCAGCCGCACCGGCAGCAGCGCCGCGGCGGCGGCGACGGTCAGCCCGGCCGACAGCCAGCGGGCCGGGCCGTCGGCGGTGGCGGCGGCGGTCAGCAGTCCCCCGACGACGCCCGCGACGAGCCACGGCACGGTGGTGAGCAGCGCGATGCGGGCCAGAGTGCGGCGCGTGACGAGGACGGTCCCCAGCCCGGTCAGCGCGACGGTGAGCAGCAGGGCGGTGCGCGGCACCCCGTCGGGCACCAGGGCCAGCGACCGCAGCGCGGCGACCTGCAGCGCCCCCCATGCCGCCAGCGGCCAGCTCAGCGGGGCGGGCAGGAGGACCCGGAGGCTGACCAGGATCCCGGCCAGCACCAGCGCCGGCAGTGGACCGGTCCCGAGCGGAGCGTCCCCGACGGCCACGCAGGTCAGCGCGAGGGCGGCCGCGGCCGCCGCGCACGCCTCCTCGGTGTCGTGCAACCGCGCCCGCGCCGCCCACGCCGACGCGCACCCGGCGACCAGGGCCGCCAGCAGGACGCCGATCCGGGCGGCGTCACCGGCCAGCGAGGGCCCGGCCAGCGCCACGGCGACCAGCAGCACGACGCCGACGGTCAGCAGCACCTGCGGCGGCCGGATCCGCGCGTCCAACGAGCGCAGGGCAGCGGGCTCCGGAGCGGGGACCGGCGGGCCGGCGTAGGGGAGCGGGGGCACCGGCGCGCTCGTCATCGCCGTCCCCCCTCACCCGCCCGTCGGGCCCACGCTAGGGGCGGTCAGCGCATCTGCGCGACCCAGGCGACGGCCTCCCGCGCCTGCTGGCGCCGGCGCTCGTAGGTGGCGCCGACGACGAGCAGCAGCAGGCCTGCGGTGGCCAGCGTGACCCAGCGCGGGACCAGCGGCGCGTAGGGCGCCAGCCGACCCAGCACGACCACCACCAGCGCGCCCGCACCGACGACGAAGGGCGCCTGCCGGTGGGTCAGCGTGCCGGCCACGGTGAGCGCCGCGGCCGCCGCGACCACGACCACCAGGCGCGCCGCCGTCGGCTCGGCGACCACGACGACGGCCGACGGCAGCAGCGCGACCGCCAGCCCGGGCCCCTCCGCGGCCCACGACGCGGCGCCCGCCCGCAGCGCCGGGACGGCCAGCAGCAGCAACCCCGCGGCGGCCGGGAGCGTGTAGACCTCCGGCGTGCGGATGTCGGCACCGGCCGCGGCGATCCACCCGGCCAGCACGAGGTCGGCCACTGCGAGGACCGCCACCGGCCGTCGTCGCGCGACCAGGGCGTAGCAGCCGGCGGCCGCGCCGACGACGGCGAGGTCGATGGCCATCTGGCCCCACGCGCCGGCGTCCGCGGCGACCCCGCCGGCGACGAGCCCGGCGAGCGTGCCGGGGACCGCCGCGGCGAGCTCCTCCGGCGTCCCGGCGCGCAGCGCGGCCACCGCGAAGGCCGTCGCGCCGGTGAGCGCGAGCAGCAGCGCGGCGGGCACCGGGTCGAGCAGCCCGCCCTCCAGCGCCACCAGCACCGCCAGCCCGGGCGCGCACAGCGCCGCGGCGGTGGCGGCGGGACGCACCGGCGGGCGCAGCACCGCGGCGAGGACGGCAGGGACGGCCGCGGCGAGGACCAGCAGCGCCAGCGGCGCCTCCCGGTCGGTGAGGTCGAGGACGGTGCCGCCCGCGCCGGCCAGGACGGCCCCCGCGGCCAGCACCGCGAACAGCGCAGGCCCGGCCACCCGCGGCGAGGCCGCCACGGTCAGCAGCACCAGTCCCAGCCCGGCCGCCGCCACCGTCCCGGCGACGCCGAGACCGGTCATCGCCCCGGCCAGGGCCAGGGCGACGACGCCGGCCACGGCGGCCGAGGCGGCGCGGCGTTCCGGCAGGCGGGGCGCCAGCCGCGGCTCGCGCAGGAGCACCGCCGCGCCGGCTGCGGCCGCGGCCAGGACGACGGTCGATCCCCAGCTGTCGACCGCGCCGCCGGTCCAGGCCAGCACCGCGCCGAGCAGCGCACCCGCCGCTCCTGCCAGGCCGCCGAGCACGAGGGCCACCGGGTGCAGGAGCCGGCGCAGCACCAGCAGTGCGAGGACGTCGAGCAGCGCGGTGCCGAGCAGCACGGCGACACCGGCGACGCCGTCGGCGAGGCCGGCGGGCAGCAGCAGCCAGCCGGCGGGCTGGGCGGCGAGCAGCGTGACCAGCGGCCAGGTGACCGTGCTGCGGGTGAGCCGCCCCAGCCCGACCGCGGCGCCAGCGGTGACCGCGCACGACAGGCCCGCCCACAGCCGGCCGGGGACGGCGTCGGCGCCCCACAGGCCGAGCGCGTGCGCGGCGGCGAGGTCGATGGCCAGCAGCGCGGCCCCGGCCGAGGCGAGCGCCTCCTCGGTGGCCCGCAGGCCCCGGCGGGCGCTCCACGCGGAGGTGGCGCAGGCCGCGGCGGTGACCGTGGCCATGACGGCGGCCTGGAACGTCACGCCCAGCCGGGTCCACGCGACCGCCACGAAGGCCACGGCCGCGGCGACGACGAGCAGGGCACCCAGGCCGAGGAGCACCTGCTGGGGGCTGAGCCGTCGGCGCGGGGGAGCCGCCGGCCGGGGCGCCGGGGGCGGAGCGGGGGGCAGCCCCCACGTCGGCGCCGGCGGGGGGCCCGGCACGGGCGGCGGGGCGGGGGCGGAGACCGGGGCCGGGACGGCGGCACCCCGGGCCGCGGTGCGCAGCGTGGCCACCAGGGCGTCGCGCTCGCGGGCGAACTCGTCGATCGTCGCCCCCATCCGGGCCACCACCGTGGCCGCCTGCGCCACGGCGGGCAGGCCGCAGGTGACGCAGGACGCGGGCGCCGGCGCGGCCGGCGTCCCGCAGACGGGGCAGGGCAGACCCCAGGTCGGCGTGCTCATGGGCGGGATCGTGACCTGCGGGGGCCGGTAGGGGAACCGGTCTCGTCCGGACTGGGGACGCAGCGGGCTGCTGTGGACGTCACCCGGCAATCCGCTCGGGTTCCGGCCGTGGAGCGCCTATCCTGGGATCAGTGATCACGACGACCGGCCTCGAGCTGCGCGCCGGCGCCCGCATCCTCCTCAGCGACGTCAGCCTGCGCGTGCAGCCGGGCGACCGCATCGGTCTGGTCGGGCGCAACGGCGCCGGCAAGACCACCACGCTCACCACGCTCGCCGGTGAGCGCCTGCCGCACGCCGGCAAGGTGGACGTGACCGGCGAGATCGGCTACCTCCCGCAGGACCCGCGCAGCGGCGACCTCGACGTCTCCGCCAGCGACCGCGTGCTCTCCGGCCGCGGCCTCGACGTCCTCAGGGCCCAGCTGGTCAAGGCGCAGGTGGCGATGGCCGAGCCGGCCGACGACGCCGAGCGCGACCGCGCCGTGCGCCGCTACGGGCGGCTGGAGGACCAGTTCGCCGCGCTCGGCGGGTACGCCGCGGAGAGCGACGCCGCCCGCATCTGCACCGCCCTCGGCCTGCCCGACCGCGTCATGGGCCAGCCGCTGCGGACGCTGTCGGGCGGCCAGCGGCGCCGCGTCGAGCTCGCCCGCATCCTCTTCTCCGACGCCGAGACGCTGCTGCTCGACGAGCCCACCAACCACCTCGACGCCGACTCGATCACCTGGCTCAAGGGCTTCCTCGCCTCGCACAAGGGCGGCCTGGTGGTCATCAGCCACGACGTCGAGCTGCTCGACGCCGTTGTGAACAAGGTGTGGCACCTCGACGCCAACCGCGCCGTCGTCGACGTCTACAACCTCGGCTGGAAGCCCTACCTCCAGCAGCGGGAGACCGACGAGCGCCGCCGCCGGCAGGAGCGGGCCAACACCGAGCGCAAGATCGACGCGCTCACCTCCCAGGCCGACAAGATGCGCGCCAAGGCCACCAAGGCGAAGGCCGCGCAGAGCATGGACAAGCGCGCCGCGCGGCTGGCCGCCGGCCTCGAGGACGTGCGCGTGCAGGACCGGGTCGCCAAGCTGCGGTTCCCCACGCCGGCGCCGTGCGGGCGCACGCCGCTCACCGCCGAGGGCCTGTCGAAGAGCTACGGCTCGCTCGAGGTGTTCACCGACGTCGATCTCGCCGTCGACAAGGGCGCGCGGGTCGTCGTCCTGGGGCTCAACGGCGCCGGGAAGACGACGCTGCTGCGGATGCTCGCCGGCACCGAGATCCCCGACACCGGCGAGGTGCTGCCGGGCCACGGGCTGCGGATCGGCTACTACGCGCAGGAGCACGAGACGCTCGACCACGACCGCTCGCTGCTGGAGAACATGCGCGCCGCCGCGCCGCAGAGCACCGACACCGAGCTGCGGCGGATCCTCGGCGCCTTCCTCTTCTCCGGCGACGCCGCCGACCAGCGCGCCGGCACCCTGTCCGGCGGTGAGAAGACCCGGCTGGCGATGGCCACGCTCGTGGTCTCCGGCGCCAACGTGCTGCTGCTCGACGAGCCGACCAACAACCTGGACCCGGCCAGCCGCGAGCAGGTCCTCGACGCGCTGCGCACCTACGCCGGCGCGATCGTGCTGGTCACCCACGACGAGGGCGCCGTCCGCGCGCTCGACCCGGACAAGGTGATCCTGCTGCCCGACGGCACCGAGGACGCGTGGAGCGAGGACCTCGCCGACCTCGTCGAGCTGGCGTAGTCACTGCGGTCCTCCGGACCGCACCGCGGCCACGTGCCGTTCCCCCGGCTGCGTGGAGCCCTGCCACGCCGTTCCGGTCGGGAGCCTGCGGCCCCGGCGACCGGTCCGTCGTCCTTCGCAGGGCGCCTCGCGCCGGGAGCGCGGCCACGTGCCGTCCGCCGGCTGCGTGGAGCCCTGCCACGCCGTTCCGGTCGGGAGCCTGCGGCCCCGGCGACCGGTCCGCCGTCCTTCGCAGGGCGGCTCGCGTGCCGTCACCTGCCACTTTCGCTCTCGCGTGGCCGGGTCGCGCGGGCTGGGTGATCATCGACGCGGGAGGCCGTCGTCACGGGGACGGCGGCACCACGCGAGCCAGCACCCGACGGGCCGGCGACCCTCGCCGGCGCCGAGGGCTGCGACGGAGGGGAGTCATGGCCGACTCGAGCACCGACCTCGGCAAGGGCAAGCGGATCACCGGAGGGGACCGCACGTCCCTCGCCGATGAGCTGAAGAAGCGCTACGACGGCGGGGAGAGCATCCGGTCGCTCGCCACCTCGACCAACCGCTCCTACGGGTTCGTGCACCGGCTCCTGTCGGAGTCCGGTGCCACGCTCCGCAGTCGTGGTGGAGCCAACCGGAACAGCAAGAAGAGCGCATGACGGCGGTCGACACCGACGGCTGGGTCCGCACCAGCCGCGAGGGCGCCGTCCTGACCGTCACGCTCGACCGTCCCGACCAGCTCAACGCCCAGACGCCGGCCACCTGGGCGGCGCTGAAGGCGGTCGGCGACTCGCTCGACGACGGCGTCCGCGTGGTCGTGGTGCGGGGGGAGGGGCGCTCCTTCTCCGCGGGCCTGGACCGCAGCCTGTTCAGCGGCGACCCCGCGACGGCGGGCGGCCTCGGCCAGCTGGGGTCGATGCCGGCGGAACTCGCCCAGGAGCGCATCCGCGAGTACCAGGCCGGGTTCCGCTGGCTGCGCTCGCCGGGCATCGTCTCGGTGGCCGCGGTGCAGGGCCACGCCATCGGCGCCGGTGCGCAGCTGGCGCTGGCCTGCGACCTGCGGGTGATGACCGAGAACGCGTCCCTGCGGCTGCCGGAGGCGACGCTCGGGCTCGTCCCCGACCTCACCGGCACGAGCACCCTCGCGGAGCTGGTCGGCTACGGGCGGGCGATGGAGGTCTGCGTGACCGGCCGGCCGGTGACCGCGGCGGAGGCCCTGACCTGGGGCGTGGCCAACGCCGTCGTCCCGGCCGGGGAGCTCGACGCGGCGGTGGCCACGCTGGTCGCCGCGCTCACGGCGCCACCGGTGGGTGCGGTCCGCGAGACGGCGGCGCTGGTCCGCTCCGCGGTCCGGAACACGCCGGAGGCGCAGGACGCCGCCGAGCGGGCCGCCCAGGCCCGCCGGCTGGCCGAGCTGGCGGGGCGCTGACGGTCCCGGCCGACCCCCGATCCGGAACAGGCGGGGACCGGCGGCTGTTGGTGCTGCCGCCGGTCCCCGTCTCCGGCTGAGGAGGTCACCGCATGAGCAGTCCCATGACCTCCATGGCGGCGATGCGCTCGTTCCGCCGCGACCCGTCGGTCACCTCCCGTGAACTGCCCAAGGGCACGGTGCGCCGGATCCTCGGCATCGCCCGTCCCTACCGGCGCGAGCTCACCGGCTTCCTGCTGCTGGTGGTGGCGTCCTCGGTCATCGGCGTCATCACGCCGCTGCTGGCCGGCGACATCATCAACCGGATCGCCCGCCTCGACGGCACCGCCGGCGGCATCGTCCGGATCGCGCTGATCATCGCCGGCCTCGCCGTCGTCGACGCGGGCATCTCGGTGGCCACCCGCTGGTACTCCGCGCGCATCGGCGAGGGCGTCATCTACGACCTGCGCGCCCGCGTGTTCGAGCACGTCCAGCGGATGCCGGTCGCCTTCTTCACCCGCACGCAGACCGGGGCGCTGGTCAGCCGCCTGAACAACGACGTCGTCGGCGCGCAGCAGGCGTTCACCTCGACCCTGTCCGGGGTCGTCTCCAACGTCATCGGCCTGGTGCTCACCGCCGGCGTCATGTTCTCGCTCTCGTGGCAGATCACCCTGCTCTCGCTGGTGATGGTGCCGCTGTTCGTACTGCCCGCCCGCCGGATCGGCAAGCGGCTGCAGGAGATCACCCGCGAGTCCTACGGCCTCAACGCGTCGATGAACGCGACGATGACCGAGCGGTTCAACGTCGCCGGCGCGCTGCTGGTCAAGCTGTTCGGCCGCCCCGACGCCGAGGCCGAGAGCTTCCGCGGGCGCGCGGCGCGGGTGCGCGACATCGGCGTCCTGTCGGCCATGTACGGCCGCACCTTCTTCACCGCCCTCACGCTGGTGGCGGCGCTGGCCACCGCGCTGGTCTACGGCCTGGGCGGCTGGCTGGCCTTCGACGGGTCGCTGTCACCCGGCGACGTCGTCGCGCTGGCCCTGCTGCTGTCGCGGCTCTACGGGCCGCTGACGGCGCTGTCCAACGTCCGGGTCGACGTCATGAGCGCCATGGTCAGCTTCGACCGGGTCTTCGAGGTGCTCGACCTGCCGCCGATGATCGCCGAGGCGCCCGACGCGGTGCCGCTGCCGGCCGACGACCGGTCCATCGAGTTCGACGCCGTGAGCTTCAGCTACCCGGCGGCCGCGGACGTCTCGCTCGCCTCGCTGGAGGACGTGTCGCTGCCCGAGCACGGCGGGCCGACGGCGGTGCTGCACGACGTGTCGTTCCGCGTCGAGCAGGGCCACCTCGTCGCGCTCGTCGGCCACTCCGGCGCCGGCAAGTCGACGATCGTGAACCTCGTGCCGCGGCTCTACGACGTGACCTCGGGGGCCGTGCGGATCGGCGGCGTCGACGTCCGGAAGGCGACGTTCGCCTCGCTGCGCGACACGATCGGCGTCGTCAGCCAGGACGCGCACCTGTTCCACGACACCATCCGCGCCAACCTGCTCTACGCCCGCCCCGAGGCCACGGAGGAGCAGCTGTGGGCGGCGCTGACCGGCGCGCGGATCGCGGCCCTGATCGCCTCGCTGCCCGACGGCCTCGACACCGTGGTCGGCGACCGCGGCTACCGGCTCTCCGGCGGCGAGAAGCAGCGGCTGGCCATCGCCCGGGTGCTGCTCAAGGCTCCGGGCATCGTCATCCTCGACGAGGCGACCGCGCACCTCGACAGCGAGTCGGAGGTGGCCGTGCAGCACGCGCTGGACACCGCGCTCGCCGGGCGGACGTCGCTGGTGATCGCGCACCGGCTGTCGACGATCCGCAGCGCCGACCAGATCCTCGTGGTCGACGACGGTCGCATCGTGGAGTCGGGCACTCACGAGGAGTTGCTGGCGCTCGGACGCCGTTACGCCGACCTCTACCGGACCCAGTTCGCCGACGGCGAGCGTCGGACGGTCGGCGCGGCGTAGCAACTAGCGTTCCTCCTGCCCCAGCAGCACCAGGAGGAGCTCCGTGACGTCCGCGCACCCGTACGACGCCCAGATCCGCGCCCTCTACGCCGCCTTCGTCGACGGCTGGAACCGGCGCAGCGGCGCGGCGGTGGCCGCGGTGTTCGCCGACGACGGCGACATGGTCGGCTACGACGGGACGACGGTGAGCGGCCGGCTCTCGATCGCCTCGGACCTGCGGCGGGTGTTCGGCAGCCACCCGACGGCGACCTACGTGGCCGTGGTCCGGTCCGTGCGGGCGATCAGCGACGGCGTGGCCGTGCTGCACGCGCACGCCGGGATGATCCCGCCCGGGGAGGACGACATCGACCCGGGGCTGCACAGCATCCACACGCTCGTCGCCGTCGACGAGGGCGGCGGGCGCTGGAAGACCACGCTGTTCCAGGCGACGCCGGCCGCGTGGCTGGGCCGCCGCGACGCCCGCGACGCGCTCACCAACGAGCTGCGCGGGCTGCTGACCGCCCCGCGGTGAGCGTGCTCATCGCGGCGGCCGAGCTCCTGCGCGGGCCGCGGCCGGTGCTGCTCGACGTCCGCTGGGCGCTCGGCGACCCGCACGGGCGCGAGCGGTACCTGGCCGGGCACCTGCCGGGTGCGGTGTTCGCCGACCTGGAGTCCGAGCTCGCCGCGCCGCCGTCGCCCGCCGAGGGCCGGCACCCGCTGCCGCCGGTGGAGGCGCTGCAGGCCGCGGCGCGGCGGTGGGGGGTCCGGGCCGGGGACGCGGTGGTCGCCTATGACGCCACCGGCGGGCTGGCCGCCGCGCGGGCGTGGTGGCTGCTGCGCTGGGGCGGGCTGGCCGACGTCCGGCTGCTCGACGGCGGGCTGGACGCCTGGGTCGCCGCGGGCGGAGAGCTCGAGACCGGCGACGTCGTCCCGGAGCCCGGCGACGTCGTGCTGACCGGCGGCGCGATGCCCACGCTCACCGCCGACGAGGCCGCGGCGCTGCCCGCGCGCGGCGGCGTGCTGCTCGACGCGCGGGCCGCCGAGCGCTACCGCGGCGAGGTGGAGCCGGTCGATCCGCGCGCCGGCCACGTGCCCGGTGCGGTCAGCGCGCCGACGACGGAGAACCTCACCGCGGACGGGACGTTCCGCGGCGACCTGGCGGACCGCTTCGCCGCGCTCGGCGTGCGCCCGGGGACGGCGGTGGGCGTCTACTGCGGCTCCGGCGTCACGGCCGCGCACGAGGTGGCCGCGCTGGCGCAGGCCGGGATCGACGCGGCGCTGTGGCCGGGGTCGTGGTCGCAGTGGTCGGCCGACCCGTCCCGCCCGGTGGCCACCGGCGCCGGCTGAACTCAGCCGGCCGGGCGCTCCGGCGCGTCGAGGAGCGCGCACAGGGCGGGCTCGAGCAGCCGCTCGACGTCGGCACGGGACGCCGTGGCCACGGCCGGGATCTGCAGCAGGTAGCGGGACAGGCCCAGCCCCATGATGCAGGCGGCCATGAGGCCCGCCCGCAGCTCGGCATCCTCGCCGCCGATCGTCTCGGCCACGCCGGAGGCGACCGAGCACATCACGTCGTCGCGCAGCGTGCGGTTGGCCTCGGGATGGGTCAGGCAGTTGCGCATCAGGGCGGCCGCGCCCTCCCGGCCCCCGGGGCCCTCGAAGGTCTCGAACAGGTCGGCGATGGCGGCGGCCGGCACCTGCGAGCGCGGGGCGTCGAGGACCGACACGTGCTCGCGGGACCACCGCGTCGCCGCGGCGAAGAGGTTGTCCTTGCTGCCGAAGTACTGCATGACCAGCGCGGGGTCGACCCCGGCCGAGGCCGCCACCGCCCGGATCGTGGCCCGCTCGAAGCCCGTCTCGGCGAACAGGGCGCGGGCGGCCTCGAGGATCGCCGCCTCGGTCCGGCGACGGCGCTCGTCGCGGGAGACGTGTTCGGTACCGGCTGCGGTCACGGGTTCACTCTACAGGCGTTGACCCGTCCAGGATGTCGCTCTACGGTCGTTGAGTCGTCGCTCTACGAACGTTGAGCCATCTCCCGAGGAGTCCTCGTGACCGCCACCGCCTCGCCCCCCGGGCCAGGTCCCCTCACGCACGCGGACGGGCGGGAGGTCCGCAAGGGCCTCGCCCTGGCCGTGCTCGCGATCAGCCAGCTCATGGTCGTGCTCGACGTGGCGATCGTGAACGTCGCACTGCCCGACATCGCGGTGTCCCTGGGCGTCACGAGCCAGGCCGACCTGTCCTGGATCGTCACCGGCTACACCCTCACCTTCGGCGGGTTCCTGCTGCTCGGCGGCAAGCTGGCCGACCGGCTCGGCCGCCGCCGGGTCTTCGTCATCGGCGCCACCCTCTTCGCCGTCGCCTCGCTGCTCGGCGGGCTGGCCGGCGACCTCGGGCTGCTCGTCGGGGCGCGGCTGGTGCAGGGCCTCGCGGGCGCGCTCATGGCGCCGTCCGCGCTGTCCCTGCTCACCGTGGTCTTCGAGGAGGGCCGGGAACGTAACCGGGCCCTGGGCATCTGGGCCGCCATCTCGGCCGGCGGCGCCGCCATCGGCCTCATCCTGGGCGGGATCCTGACCGAGTACGCCAGCTGGCGCTGGGTCCTGTTCGTCAACGTCCCCGTGGCCGTGCTCGCCGTCGTCGGGGCGCTGCGCGTGGTCCCGGAGAGCCGCGACGCCCGGGCCCGCGGCTTCGACGTCCCCGGCGCCCTGCTGGTCACCGGCGGCCTCGTCGCGCTCGTCTACGCCCTCGTGAAGGGCAACGACCTCGGCTGGACCTCCGCGCGGACGCTCGGGATGCTGGCCCTCGCCGCGGTGCTGCTGGGTGCGTTCGTCGTCGTGCAGCGGCGGGCGGCCGATCCGCTCGTCGACTTCCGGCTCTTCCGGTCGCGCTCGGTGCTCGGGGCCGACCTCGGGGCGCTGTTCGTCGGCGCCGGGATCTTCGCGGTCTTCTTCTTCCTCGTGCTGTGGATGCAGCAGGTCAACGGCTACTCGCCGCTGCAGGCGGGGTTCGCGTTCCTCCCGATGACCGTCGCCATCGTCGTCGGTGCCGCCATCGCCTCCCAGCTGCTGGGGCGGGTCGGCCCCCGTCCGCTGCTCGTCGGCGGCCCGGCGCTGGCCGCCGCGGGCATGCTCGTCCTGGGCCTGCGGCTGGACCCCACCGCCTCCTACCTGACCGTCATCCTGCCGTCGCTGGTGACGGTCGCCCTGGGCATGGGGCTGACGTTCGTGGCGCTGACCAGCGCGGCCGTGGCCGGGGTCCCGCAGGAGGACGCCGGCGTGGCCAGCGCGCTGCTCAACGCCGGGCAGCAGGTCGGCGGGGCGCTGGGCCTGGCCATCCTGGCGGCGGTGAGCACGGCGCGCACCGAGGCCGTCGCCCCCGCGGGTCCGCCCACGTCGCCGGGCTTCGTGGCCGCGGTGGTCGAGGGCTGGGGTCTCGGCTTCGTCGTCGCGGCGGGGTTCCTCGCCGCGGCCGGCATCGTCGGCGCGGCCCTCGTGCGGACGTCGAGGGCGCAGGCCGCCGAGGCGCTCCCCGCGACCGCCGGCGCCGTCTAGGAGCCGCCCCGGCGGACAGGGGCCCGCCTCCCGTGCGCGGGAGGCGGGTCAGCCGAGGGCGGCGTCGTAGCGGTCGAGCAGGACGGCGGCGATCCGCTCGTCGGGCAGCAGGGGAGCGGTGACGACGTCGGCGCCGGCCTCGGCCAGCTTGCCGTGGAAGTGCCCCGGCGCCAGCAGGTAGGACGCGACCACCACCCGCTCGGCGCCGCCCCGACGGGCCGCGGCGACGGCGTCGGCTACCGGCGGCTGCGCGGCCGAGCCGTAGCCGGTGGTCACCGGCCCGGCCCAGGAGCGCTGCAGCAGGTCGGCGGTGTCCTCGACGTCGGCCACCGAGCGCGGGTCCGACGACCCCGCGGCGGCCAGGACGACGGCGGTGAGCGGGTCGCGCGGGTCGGCGCCGGCCTCGACCAGCCGGTCGGACAGCACCGCCGCCAGCCGCGGGTCGGGCCCCAGCGGGCGGGCGGCGAGCGCGGAGTCGTGCGCGGCCACGGCGCCGGCGATGTCGACGTGCACGTGGTAGCCGCCGGACAGCAGCAGCGGGACCACGACGGCCGGCTGCCCGTCGGCGGCGAGCCCCGCGACGACGTCGACCACCGTGGGCGGCTGCACGTCGACGAAGGCCGCCGTGGTCACCAGGCCCGGGCGAAGCCGGCGCGCGGCCAGCGCGAGCTCGGCGACCAGTCGCCGGCCGGTGGGGTTGCGCGTGCCGTGGGCGCAGGCGACCAGGACCGGAGGGGCGCTCACGGGGTGCGCAGGATCCCGCCGTCGACGGCGACCATCGTGCCGGTGACGTAGGACGCGGCGGGGGAGAGCAGGAAGGCCGCGACCCGGCCGAACTCGTCGGGCTCCCCGACGCGGCGCAGCGGGATGCCGGCCTCGGTGCGCGAGCGCGCCTTCGCGGGGTCGCCGGAGGCGGCCTCGATCTCGGTGATCCGGTCGGTGGCGATCGTGCCGGGCATCAGCCCGACCACCCGGATCCCGCGCGGGCCGAGCTCGTCGGCCAGTGCCTTGAGGGTCATGGCCAGGCCCGGGCGCAGCGCGTTGGAGATGGCCAGGTGCCCGATCGGCTGGCGCACCGACGTCGACAGCACCATGCCGATCGCCGCGCCGTCGGACAGGTGCGGCTCCAGGGCCCGCAGCAGCCGCAGCGGGCCGAGCAGCACGCTGTCGACGGCGGCCCGCCAGTCCTCCTCCGCCGTCTTGAGCACCGTGCCCGGCGCCGGCCCGCCGACGGAGACGAGCACGCCGTCGACCCGGCCGAGCCGCTCGAGCGCCGTCGTGACGAGGGTGTCGGCGGCGGCGGGGTCGGCGAGGTCGGCCACCACCCCGGACGCGCCCTCGCCCAGCCCGGCGACCGCGCGGTCGACCGAGCCGGGCGAGCGGGAGCTGACGAGGACGCGCGCCCCGTCGGCGACGAGGGCCCGGGCGGTCGCGAGACCCAGCCCCCGGCTCGCGCCGGTGAGCAGGTAGCCGCGACCGCCCAGGCCCAGATCCATCAGGCGGCCGTGCCGCGCAGCGACCGCAGGACGTACTGCATGATCCCGCCGTTGCGGTAGTAGTTCGCCTCACCGGGGGTGTCGATCCGCACGCGGGCGTCGAACTCGGTCGTCCGACCGTCCGATGCCTGGGCCTTGACCTTCACCGTGCGCGGGGTCTCGCCGTCGTTCAGCGCGGTGATCCCGGTGATCGTGAACTCCTCGTCGCCGGTCAGGCCGAGCGACTCGCGGTCCTGGCCCTCGGGGAACTGCAGCGGCAGCACGCCCATGCCGATGAGGTTGGAGCGGTGGATCCGCTCGTAGCTCTCGGCGATGACCGCCTTGACGCCCAGCAGCGCCGTCCCCTTGGCCGCCCAGTCGCGCGACGAGCCCGAGCCGTACTCCTTGCCGGCCAGCACGACCAGCGGGATGCCGGCCTCCTGGTAGGCCACGGAGGCGTCGTAGATCGTCGTCGTCTCGCCGGTCAGGTGGTTCTTGGTGACGCCGCCCTCGGTGCCGGGCACCAGCTGGTTGCGCAGCCGGATGTTGGCGAAGGTGCCGCGGATCATGACCTCGTGGTTCCCGCGGCGCGAGCCGTAGGAGTTGAAGTCGCGCCGGTCGACGCCGTGCTCGCGCAGGTACTTCCCGGCCGGGCTGTCGGCCTTGATCGACCCGGCGGGCGAGATGTGGTCGGTGGTCACCGAGTCCCCGAGCACCGCCAGCGTGCGGGCGCCGGTGATGTCGGTGACCGGGGCCGGCTCGGCCGGCATGCCCTCGAAGTACGGGGGCTTGCGGACGTAGGTGCTCTCCGGGGCCCACGAGAACGTGTCACCGGTGGGCGTGGGCAGGTTCTGCCACTGCTCGGTGCCGGCGAAGACGTCCTCGTAGCTGCGGCCGAACTGCTCCGCCGAGACGGCCTGGTCGATGGTCCGCTGGACCTCCTGCGGCGAGGGCCAGATGTCGCGCAGGAAGACGTCGTTGCCGTCGGGGTCCTGGCCGAGCGGGTCGTTGTTGAGGTCGACGTCCATCGACCCGGCCAGCGCGTAGGCGATGACCAGCGGCGGGCTGGCCAGGTAGTTCATCTTGACGTCGGGGTTGATCCGGCCCTCGAAGTTGCGGTTGCCCGACAGCACCGAGACGACGGCGAGGTCGGCCTCGTTCACGGCCTGGCTGACCGGCTCGGGGAGCGGGCCGGAGTTGCCGATGCACGTGGTGCAGCCGTAGCCGACCAGGTAGAAGCCGAGCTTCTCCAGGTAGGGCGTGAGCTCGGCCTTCTCGTAGTAGTCCGTGACGACCTTCGACCCGGGGGCCAGCGTCGTCTTCACCCACGGCTTGGTCGTCAGACCGCGCTCGACGGCCTTCTTGGCCAGCAGCGCGGCGCCGATCATCACCTGCGGGTTGGAGGTGTTGGTGCAGGAGGTGATCGCCGCGATCACGACGTGACCGTGGTCGACGAAGGTCTCCGTGCCGTCCTCCATGACCACCCGGGTGGGCTTGGACGCGCGGTCGCCGTCCACCGGGCCGTGGGAGGCGCCGTGCGGCTTGCCGGAGTCGCCGTTGCCGTGCGCGAAGGGGCTGGCCGGGTCGGAGGCCGGGAAGGTCTCCTCGACCGCCTCGTCGACGCTGGAGCCGGCGTCGCGCGGGGCGTCGTCGTCGTCCTTCTGCATCTCGTCGATCGGGGCGTAGGTCGGCAGGGCCTCGCGGAACGACGCCTTGGCGTCGGTGATGGCGACGCGGTCCTGCGGCCGCTTCGGGCCGGCGATCGAGGGGACGACGGTGGAGAGGTCCAGCTCCAGGTACTCGGAGAAGGCCGGCTCCCGCGAGGGGTCGTGCCAGAGGCCCTGCTCCTTGGCGTAGGCCTCGACCAGCGCCACCTGCTCCGCCGACCGGCCGGTCAGCTCGAGGTAGGTGATCGTCTCCTCGTCGATGGGGAACATCGCCGCGGTGGAGCCGAACTCCGGGCTCATGTTGCCGATCGTGGCCCGGTTGGCCAGCGGGACGGCGGACACGCCTGCGCCGTAGAACTCGACGAACTTCCCGACGACGCCGTGCTGGCGCAGCATCTCGGTGATCGTCAGGACCAGGTCGGTGGCGGTGGCGCCCTCGGGGAGCTCGCCGGTCAGCTTGAAGCCGACCACGCGCGGGATGAGCATCGACACCGGCTGGCCGAGCATCGCGGCCTCGGCCTCGATGCCGCCGACGCCCCAGCCGAGCACGCCCAGGCCGTTGACCATCGTGGTGTGACTGTCGGTGCCCACGCAGGTGTCGGGGTAGGCGACGACGCGGTCGCCCTCCTGGCGCGGGAAGACCACGCGGGCCAGGTGCTCGATGTTGACCTGGTGCACGATGCCCATGCCCGGGGGGACGACCTTGAAGTCGTTGAAGGCCCCCTGGCCCCAGCGCAGGAACTGGTAGCGCTCGCCGTTGCGCTCGTACTCGATCTCGACGTTGCGCTCGAAGCTCTCCGGGGTGCCGAAGACGTCGGCGATGACGGAGTGGTCGATGACCAGCTCGGCCGGGGCGAGCGGGTTGATCTTGTTCGGGTCGCCGCCGAGCTCCGCCATGGCCTCGCGCATGGTGGCGAGGTCGACGATGCAGGGGACCCCGGTGAAGTCCTGCATGACCACGCGGGCCGGGGTGAACTGGATCTCCTGGTCCGGCTCGGCCGACGGGTCCCAGTTCGCGATCGCCCGGATGTGGTCGGCGGTGATGTCCGCGCCGTCCTCGGTGCGCAGCAGGTTCTCGAGCAGGACCTTCAGGCTGAAGGGGAGCTTGTCAGAGCCCTCGACCGCGTCGAGCCGGTAGATGTCGTAGTCGGTGCCGTCGACGCTGAGCGTCGACCGGGCTCCGAAGCTGTCCTTGCTGGCTGCCACTGCTTGCGCCTCACCCTCGAGTGTCCATCGGGCTTGAATGCCACCCCCCATCATCCCAGCCCCGGACGGGGAGGTCCTGGTGAGGCGACCCTTCCCTCACCCGGTGAGGTCGCTCTCACCGCCGACCACACCGTGCACCTCCGCGGAAGTGCACCGTGCATCTCCGCGGAAGTGCACCGTGCATCTCCGCGGACGTGCCCGCCCTCGGGCGGCGTGCCTACGGTGGAGCGCGTGACCGGTGCCGTTCCAGACCCGCTCCCGGGCTGGCTCACCGGCGCCCGGCGGGTCACCGTCCTCAGCGGCGCCGGCGTCTCCACCGACAGCGGCATTCCCGACTACCGCGGCCCGAACGGCGTGTGGACCCGCGACCCCGACGCCGAGAAGCTCGTGACCCTGTCCTACTACGTGGCCGACCCCGCGATCCGGCGGAAGGCGTGGCGGATGCGCGCCGGGATGCGGGCCGGTGACGTGCACCCCAACGCCGGGCACCGCGCCCTGGCCGACCTGGAGGCGCAGGGCCGGCTGCTGGCGCTGCTGACCCAGAACGTCGACGGGCTGCACCAGGCCGCGGGGTCGGCGCCGGAGCGCGTCCTCGAGCTGCACGGCACCGTGCACGCCGTCGAGTGCCTGTCCTGCGGCGACCGGACGCCGATGGACAGCGCCCTGGCCCGCCTCGACGCCGGCGCGGACGACCCGGCGTGCCTGGTGTGCGGCGGCATCCTCAAGTCGGCCACGGTGAGCTTCGGCCAGGCGCTGGACGAGCGGGTCCTCGCCGCGGCGGCGGAGGCGGCCGCCGACTGCGACGTCTTCCTCGCCGTCGGCACCTCGCTGGTCGTGTACCCGGTGGCCGGACTGGTCGAGATCGCCGCCGCGCACAGCGCCCGCGTGGTCATCGTCAACGCCGAGCCCACCCCGTACGACGGGCTGGCCGACCTCGTCGTCCGGGAGCCGATCTCCGAGGCGCTGCCGCGGTTGCTGGGGACGGCGTGAGCCGCGCCGACCTGGAGGCCCGCTACCGCGCGCTGGTCCTGCACGAGCTGCCGGAACGGGCCCGCGCCGGCCGCTGGGTGGTCACGAACGACCACTGCTTCGGCCGGATCGTGCTCGACCACGCCGTCGGCGGGCGCTGGTACGACGTCCTCGACCGCCGGCGCTCCCCGGCCTTCGCCCAGCTGTCCGACGAGCAGCTGGCCGGCGCGGTCGCCCTCGCCGAGCGGGTGCTGGCCGAGGGCGACCCGCTGCTGCGCGAGCTGGACGCGCGGAGCCTCGCCTGGCGTGGCAAGCCGCCTAAGCCGTCGACGACACGGACGTGACGCTTCTCGTCGTCCACCTGCTGCTGACGGCGGCCTACGCCGGCTTCCAGTGGACGGTGCGGGCCGTCGTCTACCCGCAGTTCGCCCTGGTGCCGGCCGCGGCGTTCCCCGCCTACGAGCGGGCGCACCAGCGGCGGATCACCCCGGTGGTCGGCCCGCTGTTCGCCGGGCAGGGCGTCACCATGCTGTGGCTGCTGGCGGCCCGGCCCGACGGGGTCCCGCTGGCGCCGGTGGTCGCGGGCGCGGTGTGCCTGGCCGTCGTCCTCGGCGCCACCGGCCTGCTGGCCGTGCCGCTGCACCGGCGGCTGGGGGAGGGGTTCGACGCCCGCACGTTCGCCCGGCTGCTGCGGGTGGACACCGTCCGCGCGCTGGCAGCGAGCGCCGGGACGGTCGCGGCCGCGTGGCTGGTGCTCGCCAGCGGCTAGCGTGACCCCGACCACGTCGAGCGGCTGACCGGGGCGCCGGCAGCCCTGCCACCGGGAGCCCGGCATGCGCGTGCCCTTGACCACCCGCGACTTCCTCGACCGCGCCGAGCTGGTCTACGCCGACCGGGTCGGCATCGTCGACGAGCCCGCCCAGCCGGCGCCGTCGCTCGGCGACGTGACCTACCGCGACGTGGCCCGCCGCGGCCGCGCGCTGCAGGCGGGGCTCGACGCGCTCGGGGTGGGGGAGGGCGAGCGGATCGCCATCGTCAGCCACAACGCCGCCCGGCTGCTGGAGGTGCTGCTCGCCGTCCCGTCGTCGGGGCGGGTGGCGGTGCCGGTCAACTTCCGGCTCAACCCGGAGGAGGTCTCCTACATCGTCGGGCACTGCGGCGCGCGGGTGCTGCTGGTCGACCCGGAGCTGGAGACCTCGCTCAAGGGCGTGCAGGCCGAGCACCGGTTCTCCACCGGCGAGGAGTACGAGCAGCTGCTCGCCTTCGACGCCGAGCCGCGGGCGTGGAGCGAGCCCGACGAGGACGCCACCGCCACGATCAACTACACCAGCGGGACGACGGCGCGGCCCAAGGGCGTGCAGATGACCCACCGCAACCTCTGGGTCAACGCGGTCACCTTCGGCATGCACATGCAGGTCAGCGACCGCGACGTCTACCTGCACACGCTGCCGATGTTCCACTGCAACGGCTGGGGCCTGCCGTACACGATGGCCGGGGTCGGTGCCCGCCAGGTGGTGCTGCGCAAGGTCGACGGCGCGGAGATCCTGCGCCGCGTCGAGCAGCACGGCGTCACGATGATGTCCGGGGCGCCGGCGGTCTGGAACGCCGTCCTCGAGGCCGCCGCCGACTGGGACGGCGAGGTCCCCGGCCGCGACCGGGTGCGGATCGTCGTCGCCGGGGCGCCGCCGCCCTCGCGCACCATCGCCCGCGTCGAGTCCGAGCTCGGCTGGGAGTTCAACCAGATCTACGGCCTCACCGAGACCGCGCCGCTGCTGACGATCAACCGCCCGCGCGCCGAGTACGACGACCTCGACCCGGAGGAGCGCGCCAAGCGGCTCTCCCGCGCCGGCGTCCCGGCGCTGGGCACCCGCATCGCGGTGAGCGAGAGCGGCGAGGTGCTCGCGCAGGGCAACACCGTGCTGGCCGGCTACTGGGAGAACCCCGACGCCTCGGCCGAGGCCCTCGAGGGCGGCTGGTTCCACACCGGCGACGGCGGCAGCCTCGACGACGGCGGCTACCTGACCATCTCCGACCGCAAGAAGGACGTGATCATCACCGGCGGCGAGAACGTCTCCTCGATCGAGGTCGAGGACGCCGTGTTCAGCCACCCCGCCGTCGCCGAGGTCGCCGTCATCGGCATCCCCGACGACAAGTGGGGCGAGCTGGTGACCGCCCTCGTGGTGCTCACCGAGGGTGAGACCGCCACCGAGGAGGAGATCATCGCCCACTGCCGGTCGCGGCTGGCCGGCTACAAGGCACCCAAGCGGGTCGAGTTCCGCGACGAGCTGGCCCGCACCGCCACCGGCAAGATCCAGAAGTTCAAGCTGCGCGAGTCCTTCTGGTCCGGCACCGGCGGCCGCCAGGTGAACTGACGCCTCCCCCCTCGGGGTGAGGCGGGCCCCGCCACCCCTCCGCGGGTCACCCGGACCGGTCGACAACCGGTCCGGGTGGCGCTCGCACGGGCGCCCGGAGAGCACGCCCCGGCCTCGACGCCGGCGCACCGGGAGGGGTCGGCACGTGGGTACGGGTACGCGCACGCGACATCACTGGGCGGTCCGCGCCGCCGGCACGGCGATCGCCGGGCTGGTGGTCCTCGGGATCACCCCGGGCACCGCCTCGGCCGCCCCCAGCGACGCCGAGATCGCCGCGGCCGAGGCCGCCCGTGACGCGGCCGCCGCCCAGGTGGGCGTGCTCAGCGCCCAGCTGGCCGAGGCCGAGGCCTCCGCCGCGGCGGCGCACCAGGGCGCGCAGATCGCCCTGCAGGACTACGAGGAGACCCAGGCCGCCTACGAGGCCGCGCAGGCCGCCGCCGACGCCGCCGTCGCCGCCGCCGCGCAGGCCGAGGCCGACGTCGCCGTGGGCGTCGAGCAGGTCGCCGGCTACGCGCGCACCACCTACATCCAGGGCAGCACCGCGCCCGGCGCCACGGCGCTGCTGTCCGCGGACGGCCCGGCCCAGCTGATCGAGCGCGCCGCGCTGCTCGAGGCCGCCGGCACCCACCGCGTCGACGTCGTCCACGAGCTCACCGCGCTGCAGGTGCAGGCCGAGCAGGCCGAGGAGCAGGCGCAGGCCGCCTCCGCCGAGGCCGAGGTCCTGCAGGAGCAGTCCGCCGTCGCGCTGGCCGACGCCCAGGCCCAGGAGACCTCCGCCCGCGCCCAGACCGCCGCCCTCGCCGAGCAGCGCGACGCCGTCGCCGAGCAGGCCGAGGCCGCCGGCCAGCAGGTCGCCGGCATGCAGGCCGAGCAGGACGCCGCCGAGGAAGCCGCCGCGCAGGCCGCCGCCGCCCAGGCCGCGGCGGCCGCGCGCGCCGCCGCCAGCCGGCCGGCCGCGCCCGCCCCGTCGACCGCCGCCGCGCCCTCGCGCAGCACCTCGGCGCCCAGCCCGTCCCCGTCGTCGTCGTCCTCGTCGTCCTCGGGCGGCTCGACGTCGTCGACCGGCGGGTCCTCCGGCAACCCGACCCCGCCGCCGACCACCACGGCCGGCGCGCCGTCGGCCTCGGCGGTGCAGACCGCCATCGACGCGGCGCTCTCGCAGCGCGGCCTGCCCTACAGCTGGGGCGGCGGCGGGGCCAACGGCCCCGGCTACGGCATCCCGCCGGACACCCGCGTCTTCGGCTTCGACTGCTCGGGGCTGATGGAGTACGCCTACGCCCGCGCCGGCATCCGGATCGGCGGCACCAGCCGCGACCAGTGGTACCTCAACCGCGGCAAGACCGTCGCGCGGGCCGACCTCCGCCCCGGCGACCTGGTCTTCTGGGGCTCGGGCAGCTCGTACCTGTCGATCTACCACGTCGCGCTGTACCTTGGCGACGGCAAGGTGGTGCAGGCGCCGCAGAGCGGGGACGTCGTCCGGGTGTCGACCATGTGGTTCGGCAGCGACTACTTCGGTGCCGTGCGCCCGACCGCGTAGCGGTAGCGGGGGAGAGTTGGGGCGTCGGGCAGCCACGGGGGGAGCTGCCCGACGCACCGACCACGCTAGCAGTCACGCCCGCGCTGGTGCAGGGGTTGCTCGCCCGGGCGTGCCGCGGGTGGAGCGCACTCCGGCGCGTCGCCCGGCGCGTCGCGGCCCGGACGGCGCAGCGGGCCTCCGGCGTGCCCGCGCGCACGAGGAACGGACTGCCAGCTCCGTGTAGGACACTGGCGGACGGGACGGGCGAGGAGCCCCGTCGCCGGCCTCCCGTGTCGCTGCCGGAGGCCGAGGACCGGCACGACAGGGAGCCCTGTGACCACCGCCGCCAGCACCCCGCTCGAGAAGCCCGCCGGCGCCAGCGCCGTGGGCGCCGGCGCACCGGTCCCGCCCTCGGTGGACGCCGCGCGGCTGGAACGCGCACTGTTCGAGATCAAGCGGGTCATCGTCGGCCAGGACCGGCTGGTGGAGCGGATGCTGGTCGCCCTGCTCGCCCGCGGCCACGTGCTGCTCGAGGGCGTGCCGGGCGTCGCGAAGACCCTCGCGGTCGAGACGCTGGCCCGGGTCGTGGGCGGCAAGTTCGCCCGCCTGCAGTTCACCCCCGACCTCGTGCCCGCCGACATCCTCGGCACCCGCATCTACAAGGCCGGGCAGGACGCCTTCGACACCGAGCTCGGCCCGGTGTTCGCCAACTTCGTCCTCACCGACGAGATCAACCGCGCGCCGGCCAAGGTCCAGTCGGCGCTGCTGGAGGTCATGGCCGAGCGGCAGGTCTCCATCGGCGGCGTCACCCACCCGCTGCCCGACCCGTTCCTCGTGCTCGCCACGCAGAACCCGATCGAGTCCGAGGGCGTCTACCCGCTGCCCGAGGCCCAGCGCGACCGCTTCCTCATGAAGGTGCTCGTGGACTACCCGAGCCCGGAGGAGGAGCGCGAGATCATCTACCGGATGGGCGCCAACCCGCCGGTGGCCGAGACCATCCTCGGGCCCGACGACCTGCGCCGCATGCAGCGCACCGCCTCGCAGGTGTTCGTGCACCACGCGCTGGTCGACTACGTGGTGCGGCTCGTCGTCGCCACCCGGCAGCCGCGCGAGCACGGCATGGACGACGTCGCCTCGTGGGTGTCCTACGGCGCGAGCCCCCGCGCCTCGCTCGGCCTCATCTCGGCCGGGCGCGCGCTGGCGCTGGTCCGCGGCCGCGACTACGTGCTGCCGCAGGACGTCCTCGACGTCACCACCGACGTGCTCCGGCACCGCCTGGTGCTCTCCTACGACGCCCTGGCCGACGGCGTGCCCGCCGACCACGTGGTCAAGCGGATCCTGCAGACCGTGCCGCTGCCGCAGGTCACGCCGCGCCAGCGCTCCGGCGGCTTCGGCCCGGCCGCGCCCGGCGGCCCGCAGGTCCCGCCGCCGGGGGCGCCGCAGTTCGGCCCGCCGCAGGGCGCTCCGCAGGGTCCCTACGGCCCCGGCTTCCCGCCCGTGCCGCAGCCGCAGGCCGGCCGGCCGGGCAACGGCCAGGTCCCCAACGGTCAGATCCCCCAGGGCCAGATCCCCCAGGGCCAGATCCCCCAGGGCCAGATCCCCCAGGGGCAGGTGCCGAACGGCCAGGCGCCGCAGGGTCAGGCTCCGCAGGGTCCGGTCCCGGGCCAGCCGCAGCCCGGCGGCAACGGGCACGGCCCGGGGAACCCGCAGGCGTGAGACTCCGGCGCGGCCGGGCGCGGGCGGGGGAGGACCCCGCCCCGCCCGCGGACGAGCCGACCCCGGCTCCCACCCCGACGCTCGCCCCTCCGGCCGGCACGGCGCCGGCAGCGGTGCCGGCCGAGGACCCCGACGGCGCGCCGCCGCACTTCGGCGAGGGGCCGGCCGACGTCCTGCTGCAGCGGCTCGAGCTCACCGTCCGCCGACGGCTCGACGGGCTGCTGCAGGGCGACCACCTCGGCCTGGTGCCGGGCTCGGGCAGCGAGGCCGGGGACTCACGGACCTACCACCCCGGCGACGACGTCCGCCGCATGGACTGGCCGGTGACCGCGCGCACCCAGGTGCCGCACGTCCGCGAGACGATCGCCGACCGCGAGCTGGAGACCTGGGCGGTGGTCGACCTGTCGGCCAGCCTCGACTTCGGCACCGGCCTGTGCGACAAGCGCGACCTCGCGATCGCCGGGCTGGCCGCGGTCAGCCACCTCACCGTGCGCGGCGGCAACCGCCTCGGCGCCGTCGTCACCACCGGCGAGCGGATCGACCGCTACCCGGCGCAGGCCGGGCGGCTGGCCGCCGACCGGCTGCTGCGGGCCGTCGTCGCCACCCCGCGTGCCGCCACCGGGCGCCGCGGCGACCTGGCCGCCGCCCTGGAGACGCTGCGCCGCCCGCCGCGCCGCCGCGGGCTGGTCGTCGTCGTGTCCGACTTCCTCGGCGACCTCGACTGGGAGCGGCCGCTGCGCGGCCTGGGCACCCGGCACGAGCTGCTGGGCATCGAGGTGGTCGACCCGCGGGAGCTGGAGCTGCCCGACGTCGGCCCGCTGACCGTCGTCGACCCGGAGTCCGGGCAGACCCTCGAGGTGCCCACCGGCGACCCCCGCTTCCGCGCCCGCTTCGCCGAGGCCGCGGCCGAGCAGCGGCGGGCGATCGCCGCCGGGCTGCGCCGCGCCGGGGCCGGGCACCTGCAGCTGCGCACCGACCGTGACTGGGTGATGGACGTCGTGCGCTTCGTCGCCGACCGCCGGCGCGCCGGCAGCGGCGGGGCGTCCCGGTGAGCACCCCCCGCAGTACGAGAGAGGCCCGCCCGTGAGTTTCCAGTCACCGCTGTGGCTGATCGCGATCGTCCCCGTCGTCGCGCTGGCGGTGCTCTACGTGGTCCGCCAGCTGCGCCGCCGGGTGTACGCGGCGCGGTTCTCCCAGACCGGGCTGGCGCAGAGCCTGCTGCCCAAGCGGGCCGGCTGGGTGCGGCACCTGGCGTTCGGCCTGACGCTGGCCGCCCTGCTGGGGCTGGTGCTGTCGCTGGCCCAGCCGAGCACCGAGGTGCGGGTGCCGCGGGAGACCGCGACCGTCGTCCTGGCACTCGACGTCTCGCTGTCGATGCAGGCCGAGGACATCGAGCCCAGCCGGTTCGAGGCGATGAAGGACGCCGCCAGCGACTTCGTCGACATCCTCCCGGAGCGGATCAACCTGGGGCTGGTGTCGTTCTCGGGCACCGCCTCGACGCTGGTGGCCCCGACCACCGACCGCGAGCAGGTGCGCGGCGCGATCCAGAACCTCGAGTTGTCGGAGGCGACGGCGATCGGCGAGGCGATCTTCACCTCGCTGACCACCATCTCCACGTTCCAGTCCACGCTCGACGTCGGCGAGGACGAGGCGCTGCCGCCGGCGCGGATCCTGCTGCTCTCCGACGGCTACAACACCGTCGGCCGGGAGAACACGCAGGCGATCGCCGCGGCGCAGGCGGCGCAGGTGCCGGTGTCGACCATCGCGTTCGGCACCGACTACGGCTCGATCGAGATCGGCGGCGAGGTGACGCCGGTGCCGATCGACCGCGACGCGCTGCGGGCGATCGCCGACGAGACCGGCGGCCAGTACAACGAGGCCCGCACCCGCGCCGAGCTCGAGGCCGTCTACGACGACCTGGGCAGCCAGATCGGCTACACGACCGAGCCGCAGGACGTCTCGTACTGGTTCGTGCGGGTGGCCACGCTGCTGCTCGCGCTGGGCCTCGGGCTCGCCGCCTGGCGGCTGCAGCGCCTGTTCTGAGCGACCGGGCGGGGCCGACGTGCGGCGTGATCACCTCGGCTCCAGCAGCGTCTCCCGCACGGGGAGGCACCGCTGGAGCCGAGGTGGTCGTGGCCCCGTCAGACCGTGAAGCCTCGCTGGCGGCGCACCAGCTTCTTCAGCATGAAGATCGTCTGGAGCACGGTCAGCAGGTAGAGCACGGGCCAGCCGATCGACAGGATGGCCGACTGGACGCCGATGCTCTGCTGGCTCCAGGCGAAGATCAGGACGAGGAAGGTCGCCGCCGCGCACACCGCGGGCATCACGTAGGCCGAACCCCGGCCGCGCTCGGCTGCGGCCTGAGCCGCCCAGTTGTCCTTCTCCACCCGGGCGAAGAACTGCACCCACGCGGTCACGAAGTGGCCCATCCGGACCCACATGTAGAGCTCGGCCGGGGCCACCAGCACCGCGTAGAAGATGTCCACCGCGCTCTTGTCGTGCATGGACAGCGCGATCCGCAGGTTGAGCAGCGTGGCCACCGCGGGCGGGATGAGCCAGATCGGGTTGAACACGAACGCGTCGATCGACAGCGCCGCGGCCAGCAGCAGCAGGAAGCCCATGCGGGCGCCGATGTTGAAGACCATCGAGATGTTCTCGTACCAGCGCAGCCGCAGGTTCGGGTGCAGCGGCTGGCCCTTGCTGTCGCCGCGCTGGCCGGGCCACAGCAGGTCGATGCCGCCGAAGTTCCACTTCACCTGCTGGCCGTGCAGCGCCCGGAGCGTGGTCATGGGGCCGACGAAGGCCCGCGCCCGCGCGCTGATCTTCGTGCTGAAGCCCGCGTCCTTGATCTGCAGGGAGAGCTTGGAGTCCTCGACCTCCGAGTCGCGCACCCACGGCGCGGACTGGTGGTGGCGGTACATGACCGACTCCAGTGCGCGGACGCTGAACAGGCTGCACTGGCCGCCGAGGACGGCCATGTTCCGCCCGCGGACCAGGTTGTCCATGTTGAAGCCTGCGAACTGGGCGCGCTGGCCGGCGACGAGGAACCTCGCCATGGCGCCGTGCACCTTCGACTTGTCGAAGGTGTAGATCGCCGAGAGCCCGCCGATGCGGGGGTCGGTGACCATCTCCTTCTCCAGCCACTCGACGCAGCGCCGGTCGAGGGTGGTGTCACCGTCGACGCCCAGGATGTAGTCGTGGCCGCGGCTGACGAAGTAGCCGTAGTTGAGCGCGCCGACCTTCTTGTCCGGGTTCTCGCCGATGTCGTGGACGTGCACGACGGTGCGGTAGGTCTCGCCCTTGACGACGCGGGTGTGCTCGCCGACGAACTGGCCGGCGATCTCCGGGGTGTCGTCGTCGGTGTTGTTGATGACCACGTGGACGACGTCCGGCGGGCGGGTCTGCGACAGCAGCGAGACGAGGACGTCGGCGATCGTCGACTCCTCGTTGTAGGCCGGGATGACGCAGCTGATGGTGGCGTGCCGCTGCTGCTCGTGCGCCTCCGTGCCGCCGAACTCGGCCGGCACGAGCGAGCTGATGTCGGGGACCTGCTGGCCACCGCGGGCCAGCAGGTGCGTGCGGTCGGTCGAGCGCCGGTTGCCGTGGACGACGAGCTGGGTCACGAGGGGTCCTCCTGCAGGAGCGGCAGCTCGAGGGCGTCGAGCACGGTCTGGCGGAAGTAGCGCTCGGAGCCGGGCTCGGTCTCGACGAGCAGGTCGAACTGCACCGAGACGGTGAGCGAGGTCGCCGTGGACGCCGTCCCCGGCAGGCTCAGCGCGGTGGTGTAGCTGAACGGCGGCATGAGCGCGAACTCGCCGCGGTCCTCGGCGGCGAGGGTGCGGCTCTGGCCGTCGTCGGTGGTGGCCGCGAAGCGGGTGACCAGCACCTCGGTGTCGGCGTCGCCGCCCTCGACGTGCGTGGCGAGCTGGATCGTCTTGTCCTCGGTGGCGGTCCAGGTGGTCGCCTCGTCGGCCGTCCAGTAGTCGATGACGACGGTGCGGTCGCCGGCCGGGAGCGTGCGCGTGAGCGATCCGGCGTCGAGGTCGCCGGTCGGGCGGGCCGGCGCGGTCGGCGTCGCCGCGGCGGCTGTCTCGTCGGCGGCTGTCTCGTCGGCGGCTCCGGCCGCCGGAACGGCGGTCTCCTCGGCAGCGGCGTCGGCGGTGATGCCCGGGCTCATGCTGACGTCGGGCCACTCACAGCCGGTCAGGCCGGCGAGCAGCGCCGCGCCGACCGCGAACGCGGCCGCACGGGATCGGGGTGTGGGTCGCGGCACGGTGCCCCCAGGGAGCGATCGGGTGATCGCCGGGGACCGGGCGCCGTTGCACACCCCCAGCAGTGGTCGTCGACGACGCTAGGAGCGGGGCCGGGGGGAGTGACAGAGGTCGTGACCCCTCCGGGGGAGCGGTGCCACCGCCCGGAGGGGCGCCCCCTCCGGGCGGTGACCGTGCGTGAGACCGGTCAGCGCGTGGGGTCGAGGACCAGCTTGCCGCTGGTGCGGCGGGACAGGATGTCCTGGTGGGCCTCGCGGACGGCGGTCAGCGGGTAGCGGCCGCCGCCGACCGGCTTGAGCGCGCCCTCGGCGACGAGCGGGAGCAGCTCGGTCATGGCGTCGTCCATCATCGACGGGCGGCTCATGCAGTGGGCCAGCCAGAAGCCGATGACGGCACGGCTGGTGCCCATCAGCGCCGGCGCCTGCACCGGCTTCGGCGGCCGCCGGCCGGCCATGCCGTAGGCCACCAGCCGACCGAAGGGCGCCAGCGCGGAGAACGACCCGTCGAAGACGTTGCCGCCGGTCATCTCCAGGACGATGTCGACGCGCTTGCCGCCGTTGGCCTCGCGCAGCGCGGCGGCGAACGTCTTGGGGTCGTCGTCGGCGAGGGCGGGGTCGACGGAGGCGTCGGCGCCGAGCTCCTCGGTCAGCGCCCGCTTCTCGGGGCTGGAGGCGGTGGCGATGACCCGCCCGGCGCCCCAGCGCTTGGCGAGCTGGACGGCCAGCGAGCCGACCCCGCCGGCGCCGGCGATGACGACGACGGACTCGCCGGCGGCCAGGTGCGCGCTGGTGCGCAGCAGGTGCCAGGCGGTGGCGCCCTGCAGGACGACGGCGAGGGCCTGCTCGTCGGTGACGGCGTCGGGCACCGGCCAGGTCAGCCGCGGGTTGGCGGCCACCTTCTCTGCGTAGCCGCCGCCCTCGACCAGGCCGACCACGCGCTCGCCGCCGCCGACCGGGCGGCCGACGAACTCCGCGCCCGGGATCAGCGGCAGCTGCTGCGGCGCGAGGTAGCTGTCCTCGGTCTGGTGGGTGTCGGCGAAGTTGACCCCTGCGGCACTCACCTCGTAGAGCTGCTGGCCGTCGCCGGGGACGGGGTCGGGGAGGTCGACGACGTCGAGGACCTCGGGGCCGCCGAAGCGGGTGATCTGCACGGCACGCATGTCTCGACACTATGGCCCGGTCGACGAGCGCACGCGTCGCGTTGGTGGGCTCGCTCAGACACGCGGTGTCCCCTGAGCGCCGGTACTCGCCCGTTCTGGTCTTTACGCTCCGCGCATGGACGTGAGCAGAGCCCTGGAGCAGCACATCGCAGTGTTCGGCGAAGGCGGGAGCGGCAAGACGGTTCTGCTCTCTTCGTTCTACGGAGCGACGCAGGAACCCCAGTACCGGAAGCAGAGCCTCGTCCATGTCGTGGCGGACAACATCGGCCAAGGCGCTCGGCTGCACCGCAATTACCTCGGCATGAAGAACTCAGCGCAGTTGCCCTCGGCAACCCGATTCGCCGGGACGTCCTACTCCTTCTCGATCAAGCTGAAGGACAACTCCAGCACCAAGGACAAGCCGTTCGACGCCCTGCGCCTCGTCTGGCACGACTACCCCGGGGAGTGGTTCGAGCACGACGTGAGCGGGCCGGAGGAGGAACAACGCCGCGTCGACACGTTCAGGTCCCTGCTGGGCTCGGATGTGGCGCTCCTGCTGGTGGACGCCCAGCGGTTGCTGGACAACGCCGGGCAGGAGGAGCGGTACCTGAAGTCGCTGTTCGCCAACTTCCTGAACGGCTTGCTGTCGCTCAAGGACGACCTGCTCGAAGACGGGAAACCCCTCGTCGAGTTCCCACGCATCTGGGTGCTGGGGCTGTCGAAGTCCGATCTGCTGCCAGACCTGGACGTGTTCGCGTTCCGGGATCTGCTCATCGAGAAGGCAGCCGACGACCTGGACGCACTGCGCCAGGTGCTGGCTGGGCTGGTGGAGGCCGGGGACGCGCTGTCCGTCGGTGAGGACTTCGTGCTGCTCTCATCAGCGAAGTTCGGCGCGGACCGGATCGAGGTCAGCGAGCGCATCGGTGTCGACATGATCCTTCCCTTGGCCGCCATGCTGCCCTTCGAGCGCCACGTCCACTGGGCCCAGACCAAGGAGCTGCAGGGAAAGGTGGTCGAGATGCTGCTGCGTGGCGCTGAGCCTCTGGCCACCGTGTTGGTGGGGACCAGGAGCAAGTTCCTCGGCGTCGTGGGGCAGCTGCTCAACATCGTCGGACCCAGCATGGCCGAAGCGGCCGGACTGAACGGGGACAAGCTCAGGGAGGTCAACACTGATGCCTTGGCAAAGAAGGATCACCTGCGCGCCACGTTGACGCGCTTCGGGATGGATCTGGACAGGGGCGAAGAGGAGCGGGTCCTGCTCCGGAGCCTCCGGTGAGCCTCATCTGGGCGACGCGCGGCCGGAACTGGGGTTTCCGGTTCCTCAGGAACGACACCTCCGGGGATCCGCTCGTGTTCTACGACACCGCCTTCTCGGGTGTCGAGGACGCGCCGGAGACCTGTCGCCGCGTGGGCGGAGCAGGGTCGCAGCCCGAGATGGTGGCATTGCGCTTCCCGGACCCGGAGGGTCGACGAGACCGGGCCGGAAGGGTGATCCCGCACGACTTCGTCGTCTTCGATGCTCTGGTCGGCGACGTCGACTCGGTGGAAGTTGGGCGGCAGCGGATATGGCCCCTGGTCGCCGACGAATTCGCCCGGCTCTGGGAGCTGCCTGCGCCACCCTCCGTGAGCCGATGACGCAGCCCAGGGTGTGACGGACTGGCGCAAGTGCCCTCGCTCGCAGTCAGGTCATCTGCCGGACAACCCGTGGTGGGTGTCGGCGAAGTTGACTCCTGCGGCGCTCACCTCGTAGAGCTGCTGGCCGTCGCCGGGGACGGGGTCGGGGAGGTCGACGACGTCGAGGACCTCGGGGCCGCCGAAGCGGGTGATCTGCACGGCACGCATGGGCCGAGGCTAGGGCAGGGGTGGACGCGCGCCACGCACGCTCCGGAGGCCTTCCTCGTCGAGATCGGTTCCCGTCATCCCTCTCCCGCCCGGGCATCCTCCTGCGCCAACGCGGCGTGCTCGTCGCGGAGCTGCCGCTTGAGGATCTTGCCGCTCGGGTTCTTCGGCAGGCCGCCGGCGAGGACGACGTACTTGGGGCGCTTGTACGGGGCGAGTCGTTCCCGAGCGTGCGTCTGGACGTCGTCGCTGGTCAACGTTGCCCCTGGCTTCGGGACGACGACCGCGGTGACGGCCTCCACCCAGTAGGGGTGCGTGATCCCGAAGACCGCCACCTCGGCGACGCCGTCGAGTTCGTAGATGGCCTCCTCGACCTCCCGGCTGGCGACGTTCTCCCCGCCGGTCTTGATCATGTCCTTCTTGCGGTCGACGACCGAGAGGTAGCCGTCCGCGGTCATGACACCGAGGTCGCCGGAGTGGAACCAGCCGCCTCGGAAGGCCTCGGCCGTCTTCTCCTCGTCGGCGTAGTACCCCAGCGCCGCATGCGGGCTGCGGTGCACGATCTCCCCGATCTCGCCGGGGGCGACGGGACGTCCCTCGTCGTCGACGAGCTGGGTCTCGACGTCGAGCGCGGCCCGACCGGCCGACCCCGCCCGCTGCACCTGCTCGTGAGGACGCAGGATCGTGGCCAGCGGGGCCATCTCCGTCTGACCGTAGAAGTTCCACAGCTGGACGTCCGGGAGCCGGCGCTGCAGCTCGCGCAGCACCTCGACCGGCATCGGCGAGGCGCCGTAGTACCCCTTGCGCAGACTGGACAGGTCCGTCGTGTCGAAGTCCGGGTGGCGCAGCAGGGAGATCCACACCGTCGGCGGGCAGAAGAGCTTGGTGACGCCCTCCCGCGCGATGGTCGCGAGCAGGGTGGCCGGATCGGGTCCGGGCAGGATGACGCTGGTCGCGCCGAGGTAGACGTCGACGGAGAAGAAGCAGTCCAGTTGCGCGCAGTGGTACATCGGCAGCGCGTGGACTTCGATGTCATCGCTGCTCATCCCACCGTCGACGATGCAGCTGACGTACTGGGTGATCAGCGATCGGCTGGAGAGCATCACGCCCTTGGGGCGGGACTCGGTCCCCGACGTGTACATGAGCCGGAGGGGGTCGTCGTCCGCGACGAGGACGTCCGGCACCGAGGGGTCGCCCTCGCGCCACCAGTCGTCGACGTCCTCCCAGCCCGCGGCGGGGGACGCGCCGGAGAGTGCGATCCAGCCTCTGGTGCCGTCGTCGATCCCGGCTGCGGCCAGGGCCTTCTCTGCGGTGGGGGCCAGGGCGTCCTCGCTGACGATCCCGCGGGCCCCTGAGTGCCGGAGGACGTACGCGATCTCGTCGGGCCCCAGCATGAAGTTGACCGGCACGAGGACGATGCCGAGCTTGGCGGTGGCGAACGCGAGCACGGCGAACTGCCAGCAGTTGTGCGACAGCAGCGCCAGCCGGTCGCCCTTCTCCAGTCCGCGCGCGGAGAGGGCGTGGGCGCACCGGTTCACAGCGGCGTCGAACTCGGCGTAGGTGATCCGCAGGTCGCCGGCGACCACCGCCAGCTTGTCCGGGTAGCGGCGGGCGCTGCGGTGCAGCAGGTCGCCGATCGCGTGCTGCCGGGCCCGAGCGATCGACATGCCGGTGCCGTGGCTGAACGTCGCTTCCATGTCGGGGACCTCTTCTCGGCGGGGCGCCCACGGCGCCCAGGGGCGTTCCCGGGGGGAGCAGCCGGTGGGCAGCTCGCCTGCAGGATGCTGCCGCAAGCCGTGGCGGTCCGCGACGAGCCCGGCGACGACGGAGCCGAGGCCCCAGATGAGGCTCAGGACAGGGACTGGTGGGTGTCGACGACGTCGAGGACCTCGCTACCGGCGGCTCATCGACCTACGAGACGGCCTTCAGGCCCCCGCCGCGGAAGAGGCGGCGCCCCCGGGCTCCGGCACGATCGGCCGCCCGGGTCCCCGAGCTCTGCGCAGCCGGGCTCCGCAGGGCGCGCTGGGCGCCAGCGGCCAGGCCGATGCCCACCGCGGCGACGGCTGACGGCTTCGGCGACCACCGCAGCGCGGAGATGGCCCAGCCGACCGGTGCGTCGGGCTGCCGATCGGACGTCCGACGCGGTGCCGACGTCGCCGGCTCCGGCGACGTCTCCGCGAACGTGTCGAGCATCCCGCGGACGAAGGCGGCCATGTCCTGGGGCCCCCTGCTCGTGGTGAGGTTCCCGTCCCGGACGAGGTCCTCGTCGAGCCAGGTCGCACCCGCGTTCACCAGGTCGTCGCGGATCCCGGGCCAGGAGGTCAGGGTCCGTCCGTCCAACAGTCCCGCCGAGGCGAGTACCCACGGTCCGTGACAGAGGGTCGCGATGGGCTTGCCACGGTCGGCGAACCCGCGGACGAACTCCCGTGCCGGGGCGGACTGCCGGAGCAGGTCGGGGTTGATGAACCCACCGGGCACCAGCAGGCCGTCGTAGTCGGCGGGAGCGGCGTCGTCGATCGTCCTGTCCACGCGGACCCGGCTGGCCGGCATGTGCAGGTTCACCCCGCGGATCCGTCCGCGCCGCAGGGAGACGACGTCGACCTCGGCGCCGGCCGCCTTCAGGGCCCGCAGCGGAACGACCAGCTCGACCTTCTCGAAGCCGTCGGCCGCGAGGACGGCGATCCTGCGGCCCTTGAGTCGGCGTCTGGTGGGCATGTCGTCCCCCTGTCGCTCGATGGCGCAGCGGCGCCGGAGCTCTCCCTGGCAGCGGGACCCTCGGTCAGCGCGCCGCAGGGCTGCTCGTACTGGCCGGCTGCTCGGCGTGAGCGGCGTACCCACACCCGACGACGGGACACGTCCCTGGGCGCTCCCTCGTGGGAGGCGTGCCGGTGACGGGGGGCGCCTCGAGGTGGACGGGACGACGGTGCCGGCAGGGCGGTCACGCGCCGGCCCCGGGGCCGGCGCGTGACCTCCCGTCATCGGGCGGTCTGCGCCTCCCGGCGCGGGAGCACCCAGTCCGGCCGCACGTAGTGGCAGGTGTAGCCGAACGGGATCTTCTGCAGGTAGTCCTGGTGCTCCTCCTCCGCCTCCCAGAAGGGGCCGGCCGGCTGCACCTCGGTGACGACCTTGCCGGGCCACAGACCCGAGGCGTCGACGTCGGCGATCGTGTCCAGAGCGACGCGCCGCTGCTCCTCGCTCGTGTAGAAGATCGCCGAGCGGTAGCTGCGGCCGACGTCGTTGCCCTGCCGGTCCTTCGTCGACGGGTCGTGGATCTGGAAGAAGAACTCCAGGAGCTCTCGGAACGAGATCACGTCGGGGTCGAAGACGATCTCGACCGCCTCGGCGTGGTCCCCGTGGTTGCGGTAGGTGGCGTTCGGGGTGTCGCCGCCGGAGTACCCGACGCGGCTGGAGAGCACCCCCGGGCGCTTGCGCAGCAGGTCCTGCGCGCCCCAGAAGCAGCCGCCGGCGAGGATCGCGGTCTCAGTGGTCATCGTGGGCCTCTCTGTGTGTCGAGCGTGAGGCTGAACACCGCCACCCGCGCAGGCCTTCCCACCGGCTCCGCGCAGGGGCCGGGTCAGGAGCGGATGAACTCCAGCAGGTCGGCGTTGATGGTCTCGGCCTCCGTCGTCGGCATGCCGTGGGGGAAGCCGGCGTAGGTCTTCAGGGTCCCGTTCTGCAGGAGCTCCGCCGACCTCGGCCCGGAGTTCGCGTACGGCACGACCTGGTCGTCGTCGCCGTGCATCACCAGGACCGGCACCGTGATCTTCCGCAGGTCCTCGGTGAAGTCGGTCTGGGAGAAGGCGACGACGCCGTCGTAGTGGGCCTTCGCGCCGCCCATCATCCCCTGCCGCCACCAGTTGGCGATGATCGCCTCGGAGGGCTCGGCACCCGGCCGGTTGAACCCGTAGAACGGCCCCGACGGCAGGTCGCGGTAGAACCGCGTCCGGTTGGTCGCGACCTGGGTCTGGATGTCGTCGAACACGCTCCTGGGCACGCCGCCGGGGTTGGCGTCGGTCTGCACCATGAGCGGCGGCACCGCGCTGATGAGCACGGCCTTGGCGACGCGGTCCTCACCGTGCCGGCCGAGGTAGTGGGCGACCTCGCCCCCGCCGGTCGAGTGGCCGACGTGCACGGCGTCGTGCAGGTCGAGGTGCGCCGTCAGCGCGGCCAGGTCGTCGGCGTAGTGGTCCATGTCGTGCCCGTCGCCGGTCTGGGTCGAGCGTCCGTGCCCCCGCCGGTCGTGCGCGATGACCCGGTAGCCCTGGGCCAGGAAGAACATCATCTGGGCGTCCCAGTCGTCGGCCGACAGCGGCCAGCCGTGGCTGAAGACGATCGGCTGACCGGTGCCCCAGTCCTTGTAGAAGATCTCGGTGCCGTCGTCGGTCGTGATGGTGCCCATGGAGTGCCTCCGTCGGTCTCGCGATGGCGGTGCGTCGGCTGCGACAGCGCCCCCATCCCAGCCGGAGCGGGTGGTCGGCGGGCGGCTGCGGGCGGACGGTCGGGTGAACTCGGGGGAGTGGTCCCCGGCCCGGCCGACACAGACTCGTGCGCCCACCCACGGGAGCACAACCCCCGGAGTCGGCCGCCGAACGACCCGGGACGCGGTCGTCCCTGGCGCCGGTCGTCTCCCGGGAGGACGATCGGGGTGCGGGGGGACGTGTCCACGAGGGAGACCGTGCCCATGTCAGGTCCAGGGCCGAAGCCGGCACAGGAACCGCGCACGCAGGCAGAGCGTCCTCGGCGGGTACCCGCCGACCCGCCGCAGATGTCGGTCGCGGAGAAGCTCGCGTGCGAGTGGGAGGCACGTCACGACGTCGCCGCCCGCCGGCGGATCGCCGACGTCGCGCCCGTCCAGCACTACCTGACCCACACGCGCTGCGAGGACGGCAGGAACGCCGCGGCCGGCGCCGGTCACCGGACGGCGCGGGGGGAGCACCCGGCCGCGAGCACCGCAGCGGTCCCGCCGGGCCTGCGGGGGTGGCTGCGCTGGGGCGAGGACGGCGGTCCGGACCACCTGGTCATCCCGCGCAACTGCTGACCGGACGGGGCGGTGAGGTCGTCCGGGCGTGCCGCCGGCGGCACCGTCACGGGCTGCACCGTCACGGGCTGCACCGTCACGGGCTGCACCGTCACGGGCGGCACCGTCACGGGCGGGGGCAGTCGAGTCCCTCCTGCTGCCGCTCCTCGGTGCCGCTGGTGGTCGCGCGGGAGAGGGTCCGCGCGGTGTCGATGAGCGGCACGTGGCTGAAGGCCTGCGGGAAGTTGCCGACCAGACGGTGCGCCTTCGGGTCGTACTCCTCGGAGAGCAGGCCGACGTCGTTGCGCAGGGCCAGCAGCCGCTCGAAGACCTCCCGCGCCTCGTCGTGCCGGCCCTGCAGGGCGTAGTTGTCGGCGAGCCAGAAGGTGCAGGCGAGGAAGGCGCCCTCGCCCGCCGGCAGGCCGTCGATGCTCTCGCCGGGCACCTGCGTGTACCGCTGCACGAACTCGTCCTGGAGCAGTTCCCGTTCCACCGCGGCCACGGTGCCGCGGACCCGCGGGTCGTCCGCGGGCAGGAACCCCACCAGCGGCACCATCAGCAGCGCGGCGTCCAGCTCGCGGGACCCGTAGTACTGGGTGAACGTGCGGCGGTCGGCGTCGTAGCCGCGGGTGAGGATGTCCCGGCGGACGTCCTCCCGCAGCGCCCGCCAGCGGGCCGCCGGCCCGGGCAGCCCGAACCGCTCGACGGCCTTGACCGCGCGGTCCGCCGCGACCCAGGCCATGAGTTTGGAGTGGGTGAACTGGTGCGGGCCGCCGCGGACCTCCCAGATCCCCTCGTCCGGATCACGCCAGTGGGACTCGACGAAGCCCATCAGCTCCGCCTGCAGCGCCCAGGACGGGTCGTGCGCCTTCAGCCCGGCGAGCCGGGCCTGGTGCAGGGCGTCCATGACCTCGCCGTAGACGTCGAGCTGGAACTGGTCGGCGGCGGCGTTGCCGATCCGGACGGGGTTGCCCTCGTATCGGGGGAGCCAGTCGGCGGTGGACTCCTCGAGCCGACGCTCACCGGCCACCCCGTACATGATCTGCATCTGGGCCGGATCGCCGGCGATGGCGCGGAGCAGCCACGTGCGCCAGGCGGCTGCCTCCTCGTCGAACCCCGAGTAGAGCAGCGCCTGCAGGGTGATGGTGGCGTCGCGCAGCCAGCAGAAGCGGTAGTCCCAGTTCCGCACGCCGCCGAGCTGCTCGGGCAGCGAGGTGGTGACCGCGGCGACGATGCCCCCGGTCGGCGCGTAGGTCAGCACCTTGAGGGTGAGCAGCGACCGCACCACGGCCTCCCGCCATCCCCCGTCGTACCGGCACCGGGACATCCACCTCTGCCAGTACTCCTCGGTGCCGGTGAGTTCCGCCTGCGGGTCCAACGGCCGCGGCGCGGGGAGGTGCGAGGCCCGCCAGGTGAGGACGAAGGGGGCGACGTCACCCGGCCCGACGCTGAAGTCGGCGGAGACGGCGCCGTCGCGGTGCTCGGTGGCCACCGGGGTGCGCAGCCAGGCGGCGTCCGGTCCGGCGACGGCCACCAGGTCGCCGTCCTCCCGGTACACCCAGGGCACGACGTGGCCGTAGTCGAAGCGACCGCGCAGCTCCATGCGCATCCGCACCCGGCCGCGGAGCCCCTCCACGATGCGGACCAGGTCGGGTGCCTCGTCGCGCGGCGGCATGAAGTCGATCAGCCGCACGCTGCCGTCGTCGGTGTCGAACTCGGTCTCCAGGACGACGGTGTCGCCGCGGTAGCGCCGCCGGACCGCCCGCACGTCCTCCCGGGGGGCGACCAGCCAGCGGCCGTGCTCCTCGGTGCCCAGGAGGGAGGCGAACACGGCGCCCGAGTCGAAGCGGGGGAAGCACAGCCAGTCGACCGACCCGTCCCTGCCGACCAGCGCGGCGCTCTGCGTGTCACCGATGACGGCGTAGTCCTCGATCGGCAGCGCCATCCCGTCCTCCCGACCGTCAGCCTGCGGCCTGCAGGTCGATGACCACCGTGACCTCCCCGGGCCGCCGGGGCGCATCCCCGGCCCCCCCGGGTCGACCCCACGGTCCACCTCCCGAGCCGGGTCGGACAACAACCGGTGACGCGGTGCCCGGGGAGCGGCCTCGTAAGGTCCTCCGGCATGCGGCCCGCGGCGTCGGTCGACTCGGCGAGGAGCTGGGGCGTCGTCGCCGCGGCGTTCGCGGGGATGTTCGCCTCGTTCGGGATCGCCTACTCCTTCGGGGCCTTCCTCGAGCCGATGGCGGAGGAGTTCGGCGCCGGCCGCGGCGCGACGTCGGCCTTCTTCGCCCTGACCTCGCTCACCTACTTCGGCCTCGGCGCCCTGAGCGGCGTCGCGGTGGACCGCTACGGCCCGCGGCGGGTGCTGCTCGTCGGTGCCGTCGCGCTCGGGGCCGGGCTGGCCGCCACCTCGCAGGCCGGCGAGCTGTGGATCGGGCTGGTCACCTACGGCCTGGGTGTCGGCATCGGCGTGGCCTGCGCCTACGTCCCGATGGTGGCGGTCGTCGGCGGGTGGTTCGAGCGACGGCGCACGCTCGCGATCGGGGTGGCGGTGACCGGGATCGGCCTGGGCACACTCATCGTCGCGCCGCTGGCCGCCGCGCTGATCGAGGAGTTCGGGTGGCGGGACACCCACCTCCTGCTCGGGGCGGCCGGGGCGGCGGTGCTGGGGGTCTGCGCGCTGGTCGTCCGCAGCCCGCCGGTGCGGCCGGGACCGGCGGCGCTGACGCTGGGCGAGGCGGTGCGCAACCGTGACTACCGGCGGCTGTACCTGGCGTCGGGGCTGCTGTCCGTCGCGCTGTTCGTGCCGTTCGTGCACCTGCCCGGGTTCGCCGAGGAGGCCGGGGCCGACCGGGTCGCGGCCGCGGCGCTGGTCGGGGTGATCGGGGCCGCGAGCACCGCCGGCCGGCTGGTGCTCGGGGTCGTCGCGGCGCGGACGGGTGCGCTGCGCGCCTTCCGCTGGTGCTTCCTCACGATGGGCGCGAGCTTCGCCCTGTGGGCCCTCGACGGCGGGTACGGCGTGCTCGTCGTCTTCGCCGTCGTGCTGGGGATCGGCTACGGCGGCTTCGTCGCCCTCGGGCCGGCCGTCGTCGCCGAGCGGTTCGGCACCACCCGGCTCGGCGGGCTGCTGGGGCTGCTCTACACCAGCGCCGGCATCGGCTCGGCGGTCGGCGCTCCGCTCGCCGGCGCGGCGGTCGACGCCACCGGCTCCTACGTCCCGGCCATCGCCGGGTGCCTCGTCCTCGGGCTGGCCGGCTATCTGACGGTGCTCACCGTCGGGCGCCGGTGAGCACCGCGCGCGCCGTCCCGGTTTGCACGGCCGCCCCGACCGCAGGATGCTTCCCCGTACCCGATGCCGGAGCAGGCGGCGTCATGGGATGGACACCGACTCCCGTCCTCGGGTGAGGCGCTCGCGCCCCTCTCCCGAGGAGGACCCGTGACAGCTACCCAGACGAGCACGGTCAGGTCCGGCGACAAGCTGCTCGGCCGGGTCGCCTTCGTGACCGGCGGGACCCGGGGGATCGGTGCGGCGATCTGCCGCAGCCTCGCCTCCCAGGGCGCCGAGGTCGCGGCCGGCTTCAGCGGCAACCAGGAGGCGGCCGACGCCTTCTGCGCGGACGTCAACACGACGTACCCCGACAGCCACGCCACGGTGCACCGCGGTGACATCGGGTCCGCCGACGACTGCCGCCGCACCGTCGGCGAGGTGATCGAGGGGCACGGCCGGCTCGACATCCTCGTCAACAACGCGGGCATCACCGCCGACAAGACCGTGCTCAAGATGGTCGACGAGGACTGGCGGCGCGTCCTGGACGTCAACCTGTCCGGCGCCTTCTACCTCTCCCAGGCCGCGCTCCGGCACATGGTCGAGCGGGGCAGCGGGCGCATCGTCATGGTGTCCTCGGTGATCGGCGAGACCGGCGGCATCGGGCAGGTCAACTACGCCTCCGCCAAGTCCGGGCTGTTCGGTCTGACCAAGACCCTCGCCCGCGAGGCCGCCATGCAGGTCCAGCGGTCCGGCAACACCGACGGGATCGGGATCACCGTCAACGCCGTGACCCCGGGATACGTGGCCACCGAGATGCTGGCCACCGTGCCGGCCAAGGTGCTCGACGGTCTGCGGGCCAAGATCCCCCTCGGGCGGCTCGGTGAGCCGGAGGAGATCGGGCGCGTCGTCCACTTCCTCGCCGCCGACGCGTCGTCCTACATCACGGGCCAGGTCTGGGGGGTCAACGGCGGCCTGGACATGTAGGCGCCGCCCGTCCGCCCCCGCCGACGACGGGGGACCACCGACAGGAGGGTGCCGGCGTGTTCGACCGCATCGCCGTGATCAACCGGGGTGAGCCGGCCATGCGGCTGACCCGCGCCGTCCGGGAGCTCGACGCCGAGCACGGCTCGCGGACCCGGGTCATCGCCTTGCACACGGAGGCCGAGCGACGGGCGACGTTCGTCCGCGCCGCCGACGAGGCCGTGCTGCTGCGCGAGACCGGTGCCGGCAACCCCTACCTCGACCACGACGAGCTGGCGCGGGCCCTGCGCGCGAGCCGGGCCGACGCCGCGTGGGTCGGCTGGGGCTTCGTGGCCGAGGACCCGGCGTTCGCCGAGCTGTGCGCCTCCCTCGGTGTCGTCTTCGTCGGTCCGCCGCCGGAGGCCATGCGGCTGCTGGGCGCCAAGATCGAGGCGAAGGTGCTCGCCGAGCAGGCCGGCGTCCCGGTCGCGCCGTGGAGCGGCGGCCCGGTGGCGGGCCTGGAGGACGGACGCCGACACGCGGCGGCCATCGGCTACCCGCTCATCGTCAAGGCCAGGAGCGGGGGCGGCGGTCGGGGCATCCGCGTCGTCCGGTCCGAGGCCGAGTTGGAGGAGGCGCTCACCCGCACGCAGGCCGAGGCGCAGCGCACCTTCGGCGACCCCGTCGTCTTCATGGAGCGGCTGGTCGAGGGCGGCCGGCACGTCGAGGTGCAGGTCGTCGCCGACCGGCACGGCACCGTGTGGGCACCCGGGGTCCGTGACTGCTCGGTGCAGCGGCGCAACCAGAAGGTCCTGGAGGAGTCCAGCTCACCGGCCCTGAGCCCGGAGCAGGAGCGCTCGCTGCGCGAGTCGTCCATCGCGCTGGTCACGGCGGCCGGCTACGTCGGGGCGGGCACCGTCGAGTTCCTCTACCAGCCCGACGAGCAGCTGTTCACCTTCCTCGAGGTGAACACGCGCCTGCAGGTGGAGCACCCGGTCACCGAGGAGACCACCGGCCTGGACATCGTGAAGCTGCAGCTGCACGTGGCGGCCGGCGGCCGGCTCGAGGGCGAGCCCCCCGCGCCGTACGGCCACGCGATCGAGGCCCGCCTGAACGCGGAGGACGCCGAGCAGGGCTTCGCGCCCGCCCCCGGCCGGGTCGAGCTCATGCGGCTGCCGACCGGCCCGGGTGTCCGGGTGGACACCGGGATCGGTGTCGGTGACGTCATCCCGCCGCTCTACGACTCGATGATCGCCAAGGTGATCGCCTGGGGACGGGACCGCCCCGAGGCGCTCGCCCGGCTGCGCTGCGCCCTGCGGGACACCACGGTGGTGCTGCGCGGCGGCACGACGACCAAGTCCTTCCTGCTCGACCTCCTGGACCGGCCGGAGGTGGTGGCCGGCACCGTCGACACCGGCTGGCTGGACCGCACCGGGATCGGGAGCAGGGCCGAGACGGCGGGCAACGCCTGGGTGGCGCTGGTCCGCGTGGCGATCGCCGTCGCGGACGCGGAGGAGGCGCTCGAGCGGGCGGCCTTCCTGGCCTCCGCACGCGGGGGGCGGCCGCGCGCCCCGCACGAGGTCGGGCGCTCGGTGGAGCTGGGGCACCGGGGTCAGGCCTACCGCCTGACCGTGGCGAAGGTCGGGCCCGACCGGTACCGGGTCACGCTCGACGACCGGTACGCCGACGTCGACGTGGACCGGCTCAACGCCCTGGAGAGCCGGCTGACCGTGGGGGAGGAGCGGTTCTCCGTCGTCGCCGTCCCGGCTCCCGGGTCCTCCCTCGTGGAGGTCGACGGCGTCACGCACCGCGTCGCCACCGACGTCGGGGGAGTGGTGCGCGCCCCGGCCCCGGCGGTCGTCGTGGCGATGCGGGCGTCCGTCGGGCAGGAGGTCGAGGCCGGCCAGACGCTGCTGGTGCTGGAGAGCATGAAGATGGAGACGGCGGTGCGGGCGCCGTTCGCCGGCCGGGTGCGCGAGGTGCGGGTCGCGGCCAACGCGCAGGTCGACGCCGGCGCACCGCTGCTCACCGTCGACCAGGCCGGCGGGGAGGTGGACGAGGCCTCCGGCGAGCGGGTCCGGCTGCCCGGCGGCCCGGTGGACGCCACCTGGGAGCCGAGGGACCGGGCTCTCTCGCTGCTCGCGGCGCTGCAGGCGCTGATCACCGGCTACGACATCGGGAGGCGCCACGCCACCGAGCTCGTGGAGGAGTACGGCCGCGCCCGCTCGGCGCTGCCGCAGGACGACCCGGAGCTGCTGCGCGCCGAGCTCACGGTGCTCACCACGTTCGCGGACCTCAGCGAGCTGTCCCGCAACCGCCCGGCCAGCGCCGACGAGGAGGCCGACCAGCAGGTCCACAGCCCGCGCGAGTACTTCCACGCCTACCTGCACTCGCTCGACGCCGAGCGGGAGGCCCTGCCCGACGGCTTCCGCGGGCGGCTGCGCCGGGCGCTGGCCCACCACGGCATCGCGGAGGACCTCGAACCCGGCCCCGACCTGGAGGACGCGGTCTACCGGGTCTTCCTGGCCCAGCAGCGCACCGGCGACCAGCTGCCCGCCGTCCTGGCGCTGCTGGACCGCTGGCTGACCACCGCCCTGCCGACGTCGGACGAGGCGCGGTCGGAGGTGGCGGAGGTCCTCGACCGGCTCGTCGTCGCGACGCAGCTGCGCTACCCGTCGGTGGGCGACCTCGCCCGCGCCGTCCGGTACCGCCACTTCGAGGAACCGGTGGTCCTGCAGGCCCGGCAGGAGGTCCTCGACGAGGCGACGCGGCTGCTGGCCGAGCTCGACGACGCCGCCGCGCGCGGCGACACCGGGGACCAGGTGGCCCGGATCGAGGCGCTGGTCGCCAGCCCCGAGCCGTTGATCCGGCTGCTGGCCGGCCGCTTCGGCCGTCCTCCGAGCCGGCCGGACCCCATCGTCGAGGTCCTCACCCGCCGTTACTACCGCAGCCGCAGCCTGCAGGACGTCCGGCCCGCCCTGCTCGGCGGCTCCTCCGCCCTGACCGCCGACTACGACCTGCGGGGCACCCGGCTGCACCTGCTCGCCCTGATGGTGCCGGCGTCGGGGCTCTCCGCCGCCCTGGCGGAGGTGCGGCGGCTGGCGGCCGACGTGGCCGACCCGCGCACCCTGCTCGTCGACCTCTACCTCTCCTGGCCGGACCGGCCCACCGACCCCGACGAGACGGCGGCGCGGCTGCAGGAGGCGCTCGCCGACCTGGCGACGGTCCCCTCGGTCCGCCGGGTGACAGTCACCGTCACCACCCCGGACGGCGACGTCGACGCGGTGACCTTCCGCCCCTCCCCGGACGGTCCGGCCGAGGACCGCCTCATCCGCGGCCTGCACCCGATGACCGCGCAGCGGCTCGACCTGTGGCGGTTCCGGGAGTTCGAGGCCCGGCGCCTGCCGTCGGCCGAGGACACGTACCTGCTGCACGTCGTCGCGAGGGAGAACCCGAACGACGAGCGCCTCATCGCCATGGCCGAGGTGCGCGACCTGACGCCGCTGCGCGACGAGGCCGGTGAGATCGTCGGCATCCCGACCGTCGAGCGGGTCCTCACCACCTGCCTCGACGCCCTCCGGCGGGGTCAGTCGCAGCGGCGCTCGCGGCGGCCCCTGGAGCACAACCGGATCCACCTGTACGCCTGGCCGTCGATCGAGGTGCCGCTGTCGGAGGTGGCGACCTTCGCCCGGATGGCCGCGCCGCTGACCGTCGGCTCCGGCGTCGACCAGGTCGTGCTGCTGGCGCGGCTGCAGGACGAGGCGGGCGGTCCGCCGCGCGACGTGGCCCTGCGCTTCTCCTACCGGCCCGGGACGGGCGTGCGGATGCGGGTGACCGACCGGCCCACCGAGCCCCTGCGGCCGCTGGACGACTACACGGAGAAGGTCCTGAGCTCGCGGGCCCGGGGCGCGGTCTACCCGTACGAGCTCGCCCCGCTGCTGGCCGGTCCCGACGGCACGTTCGTGGAGCACGACCTCGACGAGCACGGCCGGCTGGTCCCCGTCGGGCGGCCCCCCGGGCGCAACACGGCCGGGATCATCGCCGGCGTCGTCAGCACGCCCACGAAGCGCTACCCGGAGGGCGTGACCCGGGTGGTCCTCTTCGGCGACCCGACCAAGGCCCTGGGCACGGTGGCCGAGCCGGAGTGCGCGCGCGTCGTCGCCGCCCTCGACCTCGCCGAGGAGCGCGGCATCCCGGTCGAGTGGTTCGCGCTGTCCTCCGGAGCCCGCATCTCCATGGACAGCGGCACCGAGAACATGGACTGGGTCTCCCGCGCGCTGCGCCGGATCATCACGTTCACCCAGGCCGGCGGCGAGGTCAACGTCGTCGTCGCCGGGATCAACGTCGGCGCGCAGCCGTACTGGAACGCCGAGGCCACGATGCTCATGCACACGAAGGGCATCCTGGTGATGACGCCGGACAGCGCGATGGTGCTCACCGGCAAGCACTCGCTGGACTACTCCGGCGGGGTGTCGGCCGAGGACAACTTCGGGATCGGCGGCTACGACCGGGTGATGGGCCCCAACGGGCAGGCGCAGTACTGGGCGCCGGACCTCACCGCCGCCTGCGAGCTGCTGTTCCAGCACTACGAGCACGCCTACGTCGCACCCGGCGAGCGCTGGGCTCGGCCCGCCGAGACCGACGACCCGCGCGAGCGCGACGTGCGGTCCTTCCCGCACGAGCACCCCTCCAGCGACTTCACCACGGTCGGCGACGTGTTCTCGGCGACGGCGAACCCCGAGCGGAAGAAGCCGTTCGACATCCGGACGCTCATGCGCGCGGTCACCGACCAGGACCACCCGGTGCTGGAGCGGTGGGCCGGCATGGCCGACGCCGACACCTCGGTCGTCCTCGACGCGCACCTGGGGGGCCACCCGGTCGAGGTCATCGGGATCGAGTCCCGGCCGATCCCGCGGCGCGGCAGCCGCCCGGCCGACGGCCCGGACCAGTGGACCGCCGGCACGCTGTTCCCGCAGTCGTCGAAGAAGACCGCGCGGGCGATCAACGCCGCCAGCGGCAACCGGCCCCTGGTCGTGCTGGCCAACCTCTCCGGCTTCGACGGCTCACCGGAGTCGCTGCGCAAGCTGCAGCTGGAGTACGGCGCCGAGATCGGCCGCGCGATCACCAACTTCGACGGCCCCATCGTGTTCTGCGTCGTCTCGAGGTACCACGGCGGGGCCTTCGTCGTCTTCTCCGGCGTGCTGAACGAGAACATGCAGGTCCTGGCCGTCGAGGGGTCCTACGCGTCGGTCCTGGGCGGGGCGCCCGCCGCCGCCGTCGTCTTCACCCGGGAGGTCGACCGGCGCACCTCCGCCGACCCCCGGGTCCAGGAGCTCGAGGCCGCCGTCAGAGCGGCCGACGGCGTGGACCAGGCCCACCTGCGCGTCGAGCTCGCGACCCTGCGGGCCGGCGTCCGGTCGGAGAAGTTGGGCGAGGTGGCCGCCGAGTTCGAGGCGATCCACGACATCGGCCGGGCGCGCGAGGTCGGCTCCGTGCACGACATCGTCCCCGCCGCTGAGCTGCGGCCGCGGCTCATCGCCGCCGTCGAGCGGGGGATGGAGCGCGCGGGCCGGACCCGCGCCCGCGGGTAGCAGACCCTCAGAGAGGACCACCGTGAACGCCTTCGTCCTGAACCGACACGGTTCCCTGGTGTTCCCGTCCAGCGTCATGCCGCAGCTGGACTTCTCGACGATGGAGTCGCTCGACCAGCTCGACACCGTCATCCGTCGCGACTTCGAGACCAAGGCCCCCAGCGGCAGCGACATCCTGGACCGGATCCGGACGGAGGGCTACGACAGCCGGTACGCCCTGATGCGCGACCTGGCGCTCAACCTGTTCTGGACCAACCGCTTCTCGATCACCATGTACGACAAGCGGCCGACCCGGTGGGCGGACGTGCCGCGGACCCGGTCCGACGTCTTCCTGCCGGTCCTGCAGCCGTGGGAGGACGGCGAGACCAAGGTCGCCGCCGTCGAGTCGGCCTACCCGACGCTGCCTCCCCGGTGGGACGCCGACGTCGAGGACGGGATCTTCGGCGTCCTGTTCGACGTCTTCGGCCACCGCAAGCACCACGCGACCACGCTGCCGGCCGTCAAGCCGACCGTCGCGGAGTTCCTGCAGGACCCGGGCAACCTCACCTTCCGGCTGCCCGCCTACGACCCCGACTTCCCGGTGTACGACTACGACGACGTGCTCGACTGCCGGGAGGACGTGCCCGAGCTCGAGGCGCTGCACCGCTGGGCGATGGTCCTGCACAACCAGTACCCGTGGGACCGGGCCGCGGTGGAGCTCGCCCGCGCCGACCAGCTCGCCGACGACGACTACGTCGTCGCGTTCCACCCGCGGGACCGGGAGGTCCGCGACTTCCTCCGCCGCCTCGGCGCCGGCGCCACGGGCCGGCCGCGCCCGGTGCCCCGGGAGTCGCGGCAGCCGGTGCGGCCGTTCCCCGCGGTGGACGTCCGCCGGCAGTTCACCGTCATGCCGCGCCTGGAGTGCCTGGTGGCCGTCCACGGCGACCAGGTCTGCACCAACGACGACGTGGTGCGCAACTCCGCCTACAACTGGTCGCCGATGAGCGCCGACGAGATCCGGGAGAAGACCGGCGTCGAGGAGCGCCGCTACACCTCGCTCAGCCTGGAGGAGCTCGCCCTCCAGGCGGCCGAGGCGGCCCTGGCGAAGGCGGGGCGCGGGCCGGAGGAGATCGGCGGCGTCCTGGTGTGCACCTGCACCAGCTCGCGGCTGATCCCGTCGCTGGCCACCTACCTGTGCGGCCAGCTGGGCATCTACCAGACCCACGCCGCCTACGACCTCGTCGCGGCCTGCGCCGGCATGCCCTACGGCCTGGCCGAGGCCGCCCGGCTGCTGCAGGAGGTGGAGCGACCGGTCCTGGTGGTGTGTGCCGAGAAGTTCTCCGACAAGATCGGCAACGTCCGGCCCTCGCGCATGCTGTTCGCCGACGGCGCGGCCGCCATGGTCGTGGGACCGGCCGCCGACGGGCAGGCCCCCGACTTCGACTACCTGCAGACCTACGCCAGCGGGCCGGCGAGCGAGGTCAACTCGATCATCTGGCCGAACCCGGAGTTCGACAACAACATCACGGTGTTCGGCCCGCAGGTGAAGGCGCTCGCCGGCCGGTACCTCACCCAGATGATCGAGGAGATCGGCGCCCTGCCCGCCCCCGACGGCGCGGCGGGGTCGTTGCTGGACAGCATCGACCTGATCGTCCCCCACCAGGCGAACAAGACGATGGTGCTGCAGCTCGCCGAGCGGGCCGGGCTCGGCGCCGACCGCCTGTACTTCAACATCGAGAGGACCGGCAACGCCTCGTCGGCGAGCATCCCGCTGGCGATCCACGACGCGGTCCGCGACGGGGTGATCACCGAGCCGGTGCGCGTGTTCGCGCCCGGCTTCGGGGCCGGGGCCGTGGCCGGCTACGCGGTGATGCGGGTCGACCCCGCCGTGGTCCAGGTCCAGGGCGCCGCCGCCCCGGGCGCCGCTCCGGAGGAGCCGGCGTCCACCGCCGCGACCGAGCGCGGGCCGGCGTCCGAGGAGATGCGCGAGGCGTTCACCTGACGCCGGCCCGCCCCCGGCCTCAGCCCGGCCGGCGGTCCAGGACGTAGGAACCCGGGGCCGGCTCCAGGGGCGGGTGCGCCGCGCTGCCCCGTGCCGTCGGCGCCGGCACCTCGTCGCCGGAGCGCTCGAGCAGCCACTCCGCCCACGGCTCCCACCAGCTGCCGGTGTGCCGCTCGGCGGAGGCGCGCCAGGCCTCGGGATCCGGGCCCGGCTCCCCGCCGGTCCAGTAGTGCGCCTTCGGGTTGCCCGGCGGGTTGACCAGGCTCTGGATGTGCCCGCTGTGGCTGAGCACGAAGGTGCTCGGCCCGGACAGCAGCTGCGTCGTCCGGTAGCAGCCGGCCCAGGGGGTGAGGTGGTCGGTGAGGGCGCCGGTGACGAAGGTCGGCAGGGTGATCCGGCTCAGGTGGACCGGGGTGCCGAGCACGCGCATCGCTCCCGGCCGGACCAGGGCGTTGGTCCCGAAGATCTCCAGGAACTGCTCGTGCAGCCGCGCGGGCAGGTTGGTGCCGTCGGCGTTCCAGGCGAGGATGTCGAACGCCGGCGGGTCCTCGCCCATCAGCCACTGGTTGACCAGGTAGTTGAAGACCAGGTCGTCGGGGCGCATCCAGCTGAACACCGACCCCATCTCGCGGGCGCTGATGACCCCGCGCCGGCGCGAGTTCCGGCGGGCGAGCTCCATCAGGCGGGGGCCGGAGAAGGCGCCGAGCGGCGCCCGGCTGGAGAAGTCGAGCAGCGTCACCGCGTAGCCGGCGGCGGTCACCCGGTCGTCGCCGGTCGCGGCGAGGTGGTTGAGCGCCGTCGTCATGAGCTGCCCGCCGGCGCACAGGCCGAGCATCGTGACGTCGGGGGAGCCGGTGATCTCGGTCGCGACGTCGATCGAGTCGACGACGCGCTGCGCGTAGGTGTCCAGGCCCCACTCGGCCTGCTCCGCGGTGGGGTTGCGCCAGCTGATCATGAAGACCTGCAGGCCCCGGCTCACCGCGTACTCGACCAGGCTGCGTCCCGGCCGCAGGTCCAGGAAGTAGAAGCGGCCGATGGGGGGCGGCACGATGACCAGCGGGCGCTGCCGGACGCGCGGCGTCGTCGGCGCGTACTGGATGATCTCGACGACCTCGTCGCGGTGGACGACGGCGCCCGGTGAGATCCCCAGGTCCTTCCCGACGGTGAACGCGCCGCGGTCGGTCTGGGTGGGCAGGCCGCCGTTGTGCCGCAGGTCGTCGAGCATGTGCCCGAGTCCGCGCAGGACGCTGCGGCCGCCGGTGTCGAAGGCCCGCTTCAGCGCGGCCGGGTTGCCGAGCAGCGTGTTGGTCGGCGCCAGGGCGCTGGTGACCGCGTTCAGCGCGAACCGCGCCTGCTCGACCTCGCGCCAGTCGGCTCCGCGGGCCTCGTAGGCGTCGACGAGGCCGTCCAGCGACCGGGTCACCGCCAGGTAGGACTGGGCCAGCCGGCGGTACCCGGGATGGGTCGACCAGGCCGGATCGGCGAAGCGCCTGTCCCGGGGGGAGGGGGCGATCTCGTCGGTGCCGCGGAGGATGCGCACCGAGTCCCGTCCGAGCCGGGTGGCCTCCCGGGCGAGGGGCACCGGCTGGGCGAGCGTGGCGAGCACCGCCCGGGCGATGCCGCGCGAGGTGGGCACACCGACCGGTTCGCCGCTCTCCACCGAGGCCAGCGCCTCGGACTCCGACCGCGGCACCGGCGGCTCCGGAGCGGTCCGCCCCCTGGCGGAGCCGGTGTCGTGTGGTGCCGGCCTGGTGGTCGTCACGGCGGCCTCCTCTGTGACGTAGGTCACTCGATGCCCCGACGGTAGCCGGTCCGGCGGCGCTCGCGGACGGCCCGGAGGCTGCCGTCTGCGACACCCCGCCGCTCCTCCCGGTCAGCCCGAGTGGCGCCAGCTCCGGCCGTCGCGGGCGACGAGCGAGTCGGCCTCCGGCGGTCCCCAGGTGGCCGCCTGGTACAGCGGGATGGGCCGCGCGTCGTCGGCCCAGTACCGCATCACCGGGTCGACGATGCGCCAGGACCGGCCGACCTCGTCGGCGCGGATGAACAGGGTGGGGTCGCCGATGAGGGCGTCGAGGATGACCCGCTCGTAGGCGTCGGGGGACTGCTCGTCGAAGCTCTCGTAGGAGAAGTCCATGGACGCCTTCTGCACGCGGAAGGCGTGGCCGGGCACCTTGGCGCCGAAGCGCAGACTCAGGCCCTCGTCGGGCTGCACGCGCACGATCAGGGCGTCGGGCTCCAGCCCCTGGCCCCTCCCGGGGAACAGCGGGAGCTGCGGAGGGCGGCGGAACTCCATGGCCACCTCGGTGAGCCGCGCCGGCAGCCGCTTGCCGGTGCGCACGTAGACCGGCACGCCGGTCCACCGCCAGTTCTGGACCTCCAGCCGCATCGCCACGAAGGTCTCGGTCGCGCTCAGGGGATCGACCCCGGGCTCGTCGCGGTAGCCGGGCATCAGGTCCTCGCGCGTGCCGCCGCGGGTGTACTGGCCGCGCACCGCGTTCGCCGCGATCTCCGCCTCGTCGTCCAGCGGCTGGATCGCGCGCAGCAGCTTCACCTTCTCGTCGCGGATCGCCTCCGGGTGGAAGGAGGTGGGCGGCTCCATGAGGAAGAGGGAGAGGACCTGCAGGACGTGGTTCTGGACGATGTCGCGCATGGCGCCGGTGGTCTCGTAGAACCCGCCCCGGTCGCCGACGCCGAGGGTCTCGGCGACGGTGATCTGCACGTTGTCCACCCAGGTGCGGTTCCAGATGGGCTCGAAGATCGAGTTGGCGAACCGCAGCGCGAGCAGGTTCTGCACGGTCTCCTTGGCGAGGTAGTGGTCGATCCGGAAGATCTGCTCCTCGACGAACGCCGAGGACAGCTCCGCGTAGAGCTCCCGGGCGCTGGTCTCGTCCCAGCCGAACGGCTTCTCCACCACCGCGCGGACGAAGCCCTCGCCGGCGGGCACGGACAGCCCCGCCTTGCCCAGGCTCATCGCGATCGGCCCGAACAGGCGGGGCGGCGTCGCCAGGTAGTAGACCCGGCTGCCCGCGGTCCCGTGCCGGGCGTCGCACTCGGCCAGCACCTCGGCCAGGCGCTGGTAGGTGGCCGGGTCGTCGTAGCCGCCGTGGACGTAGCGGGCCGCTTGCGTGAGCTCGGTCCAGCGCGGGTGGTCCTCCCCGGACACGCTGCGCCGGCACAGGTCCCCGAACTCGGCGTCGGTCATGGGGGTGCGGGCGACGCCGACCAGCGCGACCTCGGGCGGCAGGGCCCCGTAGCCGGCCAGCCGCTCGAGCGCCGGCAGCAGTTTGCGCGCGGTGAGGTCACCGGAGGCGCCGAAGATCACCAGGACGCACGGCGGGGAGCGGCGGTCGGCATCGACGTTCATGCGCTGCGAGCATGCCCGGATCGCACGAGTACCGACAGGTCCCGGCCGGGTGTTCGATGAGGCGATGACGCCCGCGGAGACGGTGATGGCCTTCCACCGGGCCGCGGAGCGCCGGGACGGGTCGGCCTTCCATCTCGTCTCCGAGGACCTCGTCCAGCACGCCGCGGGGCCGCAGGGCCGCGAGGGCCTGCGCCGGACCACCGCGACGCTCGACCACGACCTGGACCGCCCGACGGCGGAGATCCACCGCGTCGTGGCCGAGGACGACCTCGTCGTCGTGCACCTCACGCTGCACGGGCGGCACGTGGCCTCGACGATGCCGCTGCTCGCCGGGCTCCCCCCGACCGGCAACGCCGTCGCGTGGGACTTCGTCCACATCTGGCGGGTCGCGGACGGGTCGATCGCCGAGCACTGGGCTTGTCGCGACGACGTCGGCCTGCTCGCGCAGGTCGGCGGCTGGCCGCGGTCCGGCTGATCGGCGGACCCGCGCGCCGGCCCCGGCGCCGATGAGTCCCCGCCGCGGTCCCGGTCCCCCTTCCACGAAGCCGACCGCTCCCGGGGAGACCGACATGACCGCGACCTACACGTTCGACGTCTTCGTCAGCCTGGACGGCTACGGCGCCGCGACCGGGAACTGGACCGGCTACTGGGGCAAGCAGGGCCCCGAGCTGCTCGACCACCGCCTCGCCCTGTTCGGCGAGCGGCAGCGGATGGTCTTCGGCGCCACCACCTACCGGGCCTTCGTGGGGATGCTGGCCGCGAGCACCGAGGAGTCCGAGGTGCGCGACCCGTGGGTCACCCGGATGACCACCATGCCCGCGACCGTCGTGTCCACGACGCTGGAGGAACCCCTCGACTGGCCGGACGCCACCCTCGTGCGGGGGAACGCCGTCGACGCCGTCGCCCGGCTCAAGGAGGAGTCGGACGTGCCGCTGCGCTCGCACGGCAGCCTGTCGATGAACCGGGCGCTCATGGCCGCCGGCCTGGTCGACCGTCTGCAGGTGACGGTCTTCCCCGTGATCACCGGCCGGACGGGGGCGGACCCCGTCTTCGCCGGTGCGGCCGACTTCGACCTGGAGCTGCTCGAGAGCCGGACGCTCGACGGCCGCGTCCAGGAGCTCGTCTACCGGCCGACCCTCCACTGAGGCCCGCGTCGACCGGTGCCGCGGCGCCGCCGGACGAGGGCGACGGCGGGGACGAGGGTCAGCGCCGAGAGGACCGTGCCGACGGCGGCCGGGCCGGCCGCCCCGAGGGCGGAACCGAGGGTGTGTCCGGCGGTCCACGAGCCGGCCGCGGTGCCGAGGTTGTAGGCCGCGACCGACATCGCCACCCCGAGGGTCGGTGCCACGCCGGCGAACCGGACGGCCAGCGCCGACAGCACCGGGTTGGCGCTGAGGCCCACGAGGCCGAGCAGCGCGACGAGCACCACCGTGGGCACCGCCAGCGGGGACAGCAGCGTGATCGCCAGCAGCACGACGGCCGTCACGGCGGGGACGGCGATCGTCGTCGCGTGCGGGTGGACGTCGCCGAGCCGCCCGCCCACGACGGTGCCGACCAGGGAGCCGACACCGAAGCCGACGAGCACCAGCGGCACCAGCGCGGCGGCAAGCCCGGCCCGGTCGGTCAGCAGCGGCGAGACGTAGGAGTACGCCGAGAGCACGCCGCCGGTCGTGGTCGCGCAGGCGGCCAGCACCAGCCACAGCCGTCCCGAGCGCAGCGCGCCCAGCTCCGAGCGCAGGGACACCGCCTGCTGAGCGGGGGCGTCCCGCGGCACCTGCCGGGCGACGAGCGCGACGGCGGCGACCGCGAGCACGGCGAGCGCCCAGAACGGGCCGCGCCAGCCGGTCAGCTGCCCGGCGAACGCGCCCAGCGGCACCCCGAGGACGTTGGCCAGCATGCCGCCGGCGCCCACCAGGCCCAGCGCGCGGGCCCCGGCTCCGGGACCGGCGGCGCGGGTGGCCACCACCGAGGCCACCGACCAGAACGCCCCGGCCGCCCAGGCGGTGACGAAGCGGGCGCCGAGCAGCAGCGGGAAGCTCGAGCCGAGGGCGACGACGACGTGCCCGGCCGCGAACACGACCAGGGCGAGCATCAGCGTCGTCCGCTGCGGCATCCGCCGGGTCAGCACCGCCATCGCCGGCGAGCCGACGATCATCCCGGCGGCGAAGACCGTGATGAGCAGCCCGGCCTGCGCCACGGTCACCCGCAGGTCGCCGGCGATCTCCGGCAGCAGGCCGGCCACCACGAACTCGGTGGTGAGCATGAGGAAGGTGCCGGCGGCGAGGACGTACACGACCAGCGGGAGCGGCCCCCGCGCGGCCGGGCCGGCGGGCGGTGCCGCCGGCCCGGCGCGGTGCGTCAGCTGGTCCGAGGTCACAGCAGGGTCGAGGCGTCGATGACGAACCGGTAGCGGACGTCGGAGGCGAGCACGCGCTCGTAGGCCTCGTTGACCCGGTCGGCGGGGATGACCTCGACCTCGGCGCCGATGCCGTGGGCGGCGCAGAAGTCGAGCATCTCCTGGGTCTCGGCGATGCCGCCGATCATCGAGCCGGCGTAGGAGCGGCGGCCGCCGATCAGCGACATCGCGTTCAGGCTCAGCGGCTCGGCGGGCGCGCCGACGTTGACCAGCGTGCCGTCGACGGCCAGCAGGGAGAGGTACGCGTCGACGTCGATCGTCGCGCTGACGGTGTTGACGATCAGGTCGAACCGGCCGGCCAGCGCGGAGAACGTGCCCGGGTCGCCGGTGGCGAAGTAGGCGTCGGCGCCGAGCCGGAGCCCGTCCTCCTGCTTCTTCAGCGACTGCGACAGCACGGTCACCTCCGCACCCATGGCGTGCGCGAGCTGGACGGCCATGTGGCCCAGGCCGCCGAGGCCGACGACGGCGACCCGGCGGCCCGGCCCGGCGCCCCAGCGGCGCAGCGGGGACCACGTGGTGATGCCGGCGCACAGCAGCGGCGCGGCCGCGGCGGGGTCGATGCCGTCGGGCACGCGCAGGACGTAGCCGGCGTCGACCACGACGTGCGTGGAGTAGCCGCCCTGGGTGGTGGTGCCGTCCCGGTCGGTGCCGGCGTACGTGGGGACCATGCCGTCGAGGCAGTACTGCTCGTCGCCGTTGCGGCAGTTGGCGCACTCGCCGCACGAGTTCACCATGCAGCCGACGCCGACCCGGTCGCCGACGCGGTGGGTGCCGACGTCGGCACCCACCGCGGTGACGACGCCGACGATCTCGTGGCCGGGGACGACGGGAAAGGGCTGGGGACCCCAGTCGCCGTTGACGGTGTGGATGTCGGAGTGGCAGATGCCGGCGTACTCGATCTCGATGAGCACGTCGGAGGGGCCGACGTCGCGGCGCTCGATGGTGGTGGGGGCCAGGGGCTCGCCGGCGGCGGGGGCGGCGTAGGCGGGGACGCGCATGGGGGAGGACTCCTCGGGATCAGCGGGGGGAGGGGGAGGCGGCGTACTCGTCGTCGGTGACGGGGGTCAGCCAGTGGACGACGTCGTGCTCGGCGTCGCCCTCGTTGATGGCCAGGTGGACCATGAGCCGGTCGGGCGCGGCGCCGTGCCAGTGCTCCTCGCCGGCCTCGAACAGGACGCGGTCGCCGGGGCGGATGACCTCGACCGGCCCGCCGCGGCGCTGGCACAGGCCCACGCCCTCGGTGACGAAGACGGTCTGGCCCAGCGGGTGGCGGTGCCAGTGGGTGCGCGCGCCGGGCGTGAAGTGCACCCGGTTGGCGGTGACCCGCGACGGGGCGGGCGCGGCGGCGACGGCGTCGATGTACACGTCGCCGGTGAACCACTCGGCGGGACCCGTGACGGTCGCGATCGAGCTGCGGGTGATCTGCACGGGACCCTCCTCAGGGACGCAGCAGCGTCTTGATCGCGCGCCGCTCGTCCATGGCGCGGTAGCCCTCGGCGGCCTGCTCGAGCGGCAGCTCCAGGTCGAAGACGCGGCCGGGGTCGATGGCCCGGGTCGTGATCAGCTCGATGAGCTCGGGCAGGAACCGGCGGACCGGCGCGGGGCCGCCGTGCAGGTGGACGCCGGAGAAGAACAGCTCGTCGCCGGGCAGGGCGACGTCGTGGGCGACGCCGACGTAGCCGACGTGCCCGCCGGGGCGGGTGGCCCGGATGGCCTGCATCATCGACTCCTGGGTGCCGACGGCCTCGATGACCGAGTGCGCGCCCAGCCCGCCGGTGAGCTCCTCGAGCTCGGCCACGCCCTCGTCGCCGCGGGTGGTCACGACGTCGGTGGCGCCGAACTCGCGGGCCAGGGCCTGGCGGTCGGCGTGCCGGCTGAAGACGACGATCCGCTCGGCGCCGAGCTGCCTCGCGGCGAGCACGCCGAGCAGGCCGACGGCGCCGTCGCCGACGACGGCGACCGTCCTCCCCGGGCCGGCCTCGGCGGCGACGGCGGCGAACCAGCCGGTGCCGAGCACGTCGGAGGCGGCCAGCAGGCCCGGGACGAGGTCGTCGGACGGCGTGTCGGGGGTGGCGACGAGCGTGCCGTCGGCCAGCGGGACGCGGGCGTACTCGGCCTGCGTGCCGATCGCGCCCATGGGCTCGGCGTGCACGCAGCGGGACTGGTAGCCGGCGCGGCAGATCTCGCAGGTGTTGTCCGAGGCGAAGAACGACCCGACGACGAACTGGCCGGGCTGCAGCATCGTCACCGCGCTGCCGACCTCCTCGACGACGCCCACGTACTCGTGGCCCATCGGGGTCGGGCCGGCCACCGCCTCGATGCCTCGATAGGGCCACAGGTCGGAGCCGCACACGCAGGTGGCGGCCAGCCGGATGACGGCGTCGGTGGGCTGCTCGATCGTCGGGTCGGGACGCTGCTCGACGCGGACGTCGCCGGGGGCGTGGAGGACGGCTGCTCGCATGGGTTCCACGGAACGCCCCCGGGCCCGCGCGTGGGAGGGCGGATCTGTGGGGGGTAGGAGCTCGACCCCCCTCCGGCGGCGCGGCGACGTAGCGTCGACGGGCGTGGACAACCGCGCCGACATCCGCGACTTCCTCACCAGCCGGCGGGCCCGGATCACGCCCGAGCGGGCGGGGCTGCTCCCGGGCGGTGGCCGGCGGCGGGTGCCCGGTCTGCGCCGCGAGGAGGTCGCGGTCCTCGCCGGGGTGAGCACCGACTGGTACACCCGCCTGGAGAAGGGCCACATCGCCGGCGTCTCCGAGGACGTCCTGGAGGCCGTCGCCCGCGCGCTGCAGCTGGACGAGGCCGAGCGGACCCACCTGTTCAACCTGGCCCGCGCCGCCGCCCGGCCGGCCCGCACCCCGCAGCGCCGCAGCCGGGCCCAGCTCCCGCCGCGCGTGCAGTGGATGCTGGACTCGATGACGGCGTCGGCCGCGTTCGTCGCCAACGGCCGGCTCGACATCCTGGCGACCAACCCCCTCGGGCGGGCACTGCACTCCCCGCTCTTCGCCGGCCCGCGGCGGCCGGCGAACTTCGCCCGCTTCCAGTTCCTCGACCCGGCGGCGCACGACTTCTACGAGGACTGGGCGGGCGCGGCCAACGTCACCGTCGCCCTGCTGCGCGCCGAGGCCGGCCGCCGTCCGCACGACGCGCACCTGCGCGAGCTCGTCGGGGAGCTGTCCACGGTCAGCGAGGAGTTCCGGACCCGCTGGGCCGCGCACGACGTCCGCATCCACCACCACGGCGTCAAGCAGTTCCGCCACCCCGCCGTCGGCGGGCTCGAGCTCAACTACTGCACGCTCGAGCTGCCCGCCGAGGACAGCGCGGACCTGCGCCTGACCATCTACACCGCCGTCCCCGGGTCACCGTCGGAGGACGGCCTCAAGCTGCTGGCCAGCTGGGCGGCGTCGGCGGGGGAGGAGCAGGCAGGGGAGCAGCAGGCGGGGGGCCGGACGGGCGACCGCGTCTGACCGTCCGCGTCCGGCCGTCCACGGCCGACCGCCTGCGGCTCACCCGACGGGCAGCGCGGCGAGCCGGGCGGCCAGCTCGGCGTTGCGGCGCAGGAACGGTGCCCACCCGGCCGGCGCGCGGGTGCCGGCCGAGGTCCGGGTGCAGGACTCCTGCTCCCAGCCGTGCAGCCGGCCGGTGCGGAAGCGCAGCCGCACGAGGACGTCGCCGGTCCAGCCGGTGACGTCCTCGTCGCTCCTCCCCGCGGGCGCGGTGACCCGCTGCGGCGCCGTCACCCACTCGACGGCCTCGATCTCCTCCTGGATCCGGGCGGCGGCCTCGTAGGCCTGCACCGCCGCGGCGGCGTCCCGCCGGGCGGCCAGCGCCGTCAGCGCGCCGGCGACCGCCCGGGGCTCGCGGTCGAGCACCGCGGTCACCGCGGCGGCGAGCTCGGCGACGGGGGCGTCCTGCGCGCCGCGCAGCCGCGCCAGCTCCCGCTCGCCGGCGCTGCGGGCCGGCCCGGCGCGGCCGAGCGGGTACACCCGGTCCAGTCCGGAGACCGCCAGCCGCGCCCGGCGGCTGCCGAGGTAGGGGCCGAAGACGCGGACGCCGGGCGCCGGCCGCTGCACGGGCACGACGCCGAGGGCCGGGGCCTCCGGGGAGGGGTCGAGCCGGATGCCGACGGGGACCTCCAGGCCGCCGGCGATCCGGTTCCACGGCGGGAGCGAGCGCTCCAGCAGGTTGCGCTCGGCCCACGCGGCCTCGTGCGCGGAGTCGCAGACCAGCGCCTCGATCCGGGCGACCCGGACCACCATCCGCCGCAGGTGGCGACGGTCGCGCAGGTCGCCCCAGTAGGAGCCGACCCGGCGGCGCAGGTCCCCGGCGCGGCCGACGTAGAGCACGCGGCCGGCGCCGTCCCGGAAGCGGTACACGCCCGGGGCGGTCGGGAGCGCGGCGACGGCGTCCGGTCGGGCGGGCACGCGCCCATGGTGCGCACGCCGCCTCCCGGGGCGGCGGCGCCGCGCCCCACCTGCCCCGGGCGTCCCACCCGTCACTGGGCGAGGGCGTCAGGCGCCAGCCAGGCGAGCAGGCGCCCCCGCGACCAGCAGCGGCCCACGGCCTCGACCGACAGCGAGCCGTGCCGGAGCACCGCCAGCCCCACGATGCTGTGGCCCGACGCGGGGCGGTCGCCCATCGTCGGGACCGCCGGGGCCACCCCGACCCCCTCCGCCGACACCCACGCCACCGGCCGGTCCGTCGCCGCCGCGTCCAGGCGCTGCAGGAAGCGCAGCCGGTCCTCCGGCCGCAGGGACGACAGCGCCCACGCCGTCGTGACGACGGGCAGGGCGCCGGCGGGCACCCGCGCGAGGGCGTCGGGGAGCACGTCGACGGCGTCGCCCCGCAGCAGCAGCGGGCGTACCGACGCGGTCAGCGCGATCTCCGCGTCGAGCCGCGCGCGTTCCTCCGGCCGGTCCGGCGGCAGGCAGGCGCGCAGCCACCGGGCGTCGTCCGCGTCGGTGACGTCGAGCGGGTCGGCGTCGACGCCGATGCGGGCGACGACCTCGGGTACCGCCCGCGCCGGGACGGGCCGGTCTCCCACGGTCGCGCACGAGTGCTGCACGGGGGAGGACGGGTCGCCCAGCGGCGGTCCGTCGCCGTGGGCGATGCCGACGCGGTCGACGACCAGCCCCATCCCGGCGGGGCTGCCGACGTCCACCAGGCCGACCGCGTCCGCGCCCACCCGGCGCGCCGCCTCGGCGATCGCCGGGTACAGCACGGCGCAGGGCCCGGTCCCGTCGAGGCGCGGCCGCCGGCGCCCGGCGATCTCCGCGACCGCGTCCGACATGCCGACGAGGGTGTCGACCGCCGCGCCGGCGGCGGCGTCGCCGTCCGCCGCGGCGGAGGCCGCCGCGAGGGCCGGGGCGCGTCCGGCGAGGGCGAGGTCGTGCAGCGCGGCCAGCACCGACGCGGGGGACCGCCGGCGCGCCGGCACCGCCTCGAGGGCGCGCAGCGCCGCGTCGGAGTCCCCGAGGGCGGCGGCGACACGGCGGTACAGCGGCGAGGTCCCGGCGTCCTCCGCGAACCGCCGGTACACCTCGGCGAGGGAACGGCTCCGCCCCCCGGTCACGGCACCTCCCGCGTCGGCCCTCGCATCCCGGCGGTCGGGACGCCCCACTCTGGCAGGCGAGGGCCCTACCGCAGGGCGGGCGCCCGGTTGGCCAGCTCGAGGAGCACGTCGGCGTGGCACGGCTCGTCGACCGGGCACCAGCACGCCAGGTCCCGGCCGGCGAGCAGCCGGCGGGCCTGCTCGGCGTGGGCGCTCATGGCCCACCGGCGGTACCACGCGACGGCGGTCGCCCGGTCGGGGCAGCGGACCACGCGGACCCCGTCGTCGTGGACGCCGGGCTCGCGGTGGGTGGGGAGGGGCCAGCCCGTGCCGTCGTCGTCGTCACAGCCGGCCGGCCACATGTAGGTCCCGCCCACCCGGAACGGGTTGCCCCAGCGCGACGGCCGGGCGACGACGACGGTGCCCGGCGGCTTGCGCCAGCCGCGTGCCCGGGAGAGCTGCACGCGCCGCGGGGTCCTCATGCGCCGATGCTGCTCCCGGGGTGTGACAGGACCGGCCCGGCGCCCCCGGCACACTGGGCGGGCCGGGCCGACGCCCGGCGCGCACCGAGGAGGCCCCCATCCCCACCGACCAGATCCTGGACGAGGCGGCGCGGGTCGCCGACCTGCTGCTCGAGGTCCAGACGCGGGTGAACGCCCAGATCGACGACACGCTCTCGGACCTGCTGCCCGGCGTCCGGCAGCAGCTCGGGCTCGCGCCGGATGGCGACGCCGACCTGTCCGGCCTGGTCAACGCCCGGATCACCGGCCTGAGCGTCGTCGTCACCCCGGCGTCGGTGGCCACCGTGGTGCCGCTGTCGGAGGCGTCGGCCGCCACCACCGGGGCCGCCCGCCGCGCCGTCACCCGCATCCTCACCGGCGACGACGACCGCCTCGCCGTCATCGCCGGCCCCTGCTCGATCCACGACCCGGCCGCCGCGCTCGAGTACGCCGCCTTCCTCGCCCGGATGCGGGAGCGGCACGGCGGCGACCTCGAGATCCTCATGCGCACCTACACCGAGAAGCCGCGCACCGAGGTCGACTGGAAGGGCTTCGCCTACGACCCGTTCCTCGACGGGTCGAGCCGGATCAGCGTCGGCCTGGTGGCCACCCGCATGCTCATGGCCCGCATCACCGACCTCGGCGTCCCGGTGGCGGCCGAGCCGCTGAACGCGCTCACCCCGCAGTACGTCAACGGCCTGGTCACCTACAACGGCGTCGGCGCCCGCAACGTCACCGACCAGACCGCGCGCGAGCGGGTGTCGGGCTTCTCGTCGGTCGTCGGCTTCAAGAACTCGCCCGAGGGCAGCATCGACGCCGCGATCTCGGCCGTGCTCACCGCGCGGGCGCCGCACGAGTTCCTCGGCGTCGACGCCCACGGGGTGTCCGCGCAGCTGTCGACCACCGGCAACGACACCGCGCACGTCATCCTCCGTGGGGACAAGGACGGCCCCAACTACTCGGCCGCGCACGTCGCGGAGACGAAGCGGAGGCTCGCGGCCCGCGGGCTGCCCGAGGTGGTCGTCGTCGACGCCTCGCACGGCAACAGCCTCAAGGACCACCGCCGTCAGCCCGGCGTCGTGCGGGACCTGGCCGGTCAGGTCGCCGGCGGGGAGCAGGCGATCCGCGGGGTGATGATCGAGAGCAACCTCGTGGCCGGCCGGCAGGACCTCGACCAGCGGCACCCCGAGCGGCTGGAGTACGGCGTGAGCGTCACCGACTCCTGCGTCGACCCCGCCACCACCGAGGAGATGCTGGCGGAGCTCGCCGGTGCGGTGCGCGCGCGCCGCGGCTGAGGCCCTTGACGGCGGGAATTGAACCGCTGTTCGATTCGTGACGTGGGTCGCACTCCGGGCGCGACCGCGGCGGGTACGCGCGAGCGGCTGCTGCGGGCGGCCGCCGACGTCTTCGCCCGCCGGGGCTACGAGGGCACGCGCGTGTCCGACCTGGCCGAGGCCGCCGGCCTGAGCAACGGCGCTCTCTACGCGCACTTCGGCTCGCGCGCGACCCTGCTCGCCGACGCCCTGCGCGTGCACGGCCGGCGGCTGCTCGCCGACCTCGCCGCCGCCGATCCGGACCGCTCGGTCGCCGACCTGCTGCGCGCCAGCGGTCGCACGCTGCGCCGCAGGCGGGACGCCGACGGCGAGCTGCTGGTCGAGGCGCTGGTCGCCGCGCGCCGCGACGACGACGTCGTCCCGCTGGTCCGCGCCCACGTGCACGAGCGCGCCGCGTGGCTGGCCGACCTGGTCCGCCGCGGTCAGCGCGACGGCGAGATCGACGCCGCGCTGTCGCCGCACGCCGTCGCGCACCTGTGCCTGTCGCTCGCCGTCGGCACCGCCCTCGTCGGCCCCGACATCGACCCGGTCGACGACGCGGAGTGGACGGCGCTGGTCGCCCGCCTCGTCGCCGGTCTCGCGCCCGTCCGCACCACCGACGCCCTGGGGAGCCGCTCGTGAGGATCTCGATCGACCCGTCGCTGTGCCAGGGGCACGGCCGCTGCTACGACCTCGCGCCGGACCTCTTCGGCGCCGACGACGAGGGCTACTCCGTCCTCGTGCACGCCGACGGGCTGGTGCCCGACGGCCTCGAGGACGACGCCCGGCTCGCCGCCGACAACTGCCCCGAGGCGGCCGTGCTCGTGCTCGAGGAGGCGGCGCGGTGAGCGTCGACGACCGCTCCTTCTCCGACGCGCAGACGCTCCGCTCGGACCCGGCGCTCGGCACGTTCAGTGAGGTGCGCACCGGGCCGGTCACCGACTGGGCCACCGACTTCTCGCACACCGACGAGGAGTGGGCGCAGGGCGCCATCGGGATCTGGGACGACCTGCGGCAGCGCTGCCCGGTCGCGCACACCGAGCGCTTCGGCGGGGCGTGGCTGCCCACCCGCTACGAGGACGTCGCCGCGGTCGCCTACGACACCGAGCACTTCTCCTCGCGGGCGATCATCGCGGGTAACTTCCGGCCGCCGCGGGACCTCGCGCCGGTCGGCGGCACCCCGCCGATCTCCTCGGACCCGCCGTTCCACCACGACGCCCGCAAGCTCCTGCTCCCGGCGTTCACCAAGAACGCGGTGGGCCGGCAGGAGGAGAGCACCCGCGCGTTCTGCTCCTCGCTGATCGACGGGTTCGCCGGCCGGGACGTCGTCGACGCCGCCGCCGACTACGCCCAGCACATCCCGGTGCGGGTGATCGCCGACATGCTCGGCTTCCCGCCCGAGGACGGGCCGCAGTTCGCCCGCTTCGTGGAGAACGCGCTCGAGGGCATCGACCTGCCGCCCGAGGAGCGCCTGGCGCGCAGCAGCCACCTGTTCGAGTACCTGCTGGCCCAGATCCGCGATCACCTCGAGCACCCGCGGGAGGACCTGACCAGCTACCTGCTCGACGCCGAGCTCTACGGCCGCAAGCTCGAGCCCGCGCACGTCGCGGGCACGATGGCGCTGCTGCTCATCGCCGGCATCGACACCACCTGGAGCGCGATCGGCGCCTCGCTGTGGCACCTCGCGGGCCATCCGGAGGACCGGCGCCGGCTGCTGGCCGAGCCGGGGCTGCGGCCGACGGCGGTCGAGGAGTTCCTGCGCGCCTACGCCCCGGTGACCATGGCCCGGTTGGTGAAGGAGGACCTCACGTGGCGGGGCGTGGAGATGAGGGCCGAGGACTGGGTGCTGCTGTCCTTCCCGGCGGCCAACCGCGACCCCGCGCAGTTCGAGCGGGCCGACGAGGTGCTCATCGACCGGCAGGTCAACCGGCACGCCGCCTTCGGCCTGGGCATCCACCGCTGCGTCGGCTCGCACCTGGCGCGGATGGAGCTGCGGGTGGCGCTCGACGTCTGGCTGGACCGCGTCCCGGAGTTCACCCTCGCCGACCCCGCCGCGGTGCGGTGGTCGACCGGCCAGATCCGCGGCCCGCGCGCCCTGCCGCTGCGCCTCGGCTGAGCACCGACGGGCCCGGCGCACCGCCGGGCCCGTCGCCTCTCAGCGGGACAGGAGCGACCGCAGCGCGTCGACGACGACGTCGGGGCGCTCCTCGGCCATGAAGTGCCCGGCGTCGACGGTGCGGTGGTCGAGGTCGGCGGCCCACGCCTTCCACAGCCGGGCCGCGTCGAAGCCGAGGGCGGCGCCCCAGTCCTGCTGCAGGACGGTGACCGGCATCGTCAGCCGCCGGCCGGCCGCGCGGTCGGCGGTGTCGTGCTCGGCGTCGACGCCGGCGCTGGCCCGGTAGTCGGCGACGATCGAGGGCACCCGCTCCCGGGAGGCCCGCAGGTACTCGGCGCGCACGTCGGCGGGGAAGAGGTCCGCGCCGCCCCAGGCGTCCAGGAACGACCCGAAGAACGCGTCGGCGGTCGCGCCGATCATCGCCTCGGGCAGCCCCGGCGGCTGGGCCATGAGGTACAGGTGCCAGGCCACCGCAGCCGATCTGCCGTGCAGGATGTCCCAGGAGTCGAGCGTGGGCAGCACGTCCAGCGAGCAGAGGGAGGTGACGACGTCGGGGGAGTCCAGGCCGGCGCGGATCGCCACCAGGGCACCGCGGTCGTGGCCGGCCAGCGCGAACCGGTCGTGGCCGAGCGCCCGGGCCGCCGCGACGACGTCGGCGGCCATCGTGCGCTTGCTGTAGGTGTCCGGGCCGGTCGCGGCGGGGGCGTCGCTGGCGCCGTAGCCGCGCAGGTCGGGGCAGATGACGGTGCGATCGGCGGCCAGCTGCGGCGCCACGAGCCGCCACATGAGCGAGGTCTGCGGGAAGCCGTGCAGCAGGACGAGGGCGGGGCCGCTGCCGCCCACCGCGGCGGACAGCTGCACGCCGTCCACGCCGGGGAGCCGGACGCGGTCGAAGCCGGGGATGTCGGGGGTCATGGCGATCACCCTCGCCGCGGCCGATGAGCGATCGATGAGCGTCACGTTCGGGGTGCTCGGCCCGGTGACCGCGGAGGACGGCGCCGGGCGGGCGCTGCCGCTGGGCGGCCCGCGGCACCGCGAGCTGCTCGCCCGGCTGCTCGTGGCCCGCGGCCGCGTCGTCCCGCTGCCGGTCCTGGTCGACGACCTGTGGGACGTCCCGGCCGACGGCGCCGTCGCCGCCGTCCGCACCTTCGTCGCCGCGCTGCGCCGGGCGCTGGAACCGGACCGGCCGCCGCGCACGGCCGCGCGGCTGCTGGTCACCGAGGGCTCCGGGTACGCGCTGCGCCCCGGCCCGGACGACGTCGACGCGTGGCGGGCGGAGCGCGTGCTGGCCGGTCCCGCCGACCTGGTCACGCTGGAGGAGGTGCTCGCCGCCTGGCGCGGACCGGCGCTGGCCGACGTCGGCGATCGGCCGTGGGCGGCTCCGGACCGGGCGCGCTGGGCCGAGCTGCACGACACCGCGGTGGAGCGCGCGGCCGCGGCGCTGCTCGACCTCGGCCGCCCCGACGACGCCGTCCCGCGGCTGGACGCCCACGTCACCGGGCACCCGTGGCGCGAGGAGGGCTGGCGGCTGCTCGCGCTGGCGCTCTACCGCAGCGGGCGGGCGCCGGACGCGCTGGCGGTGCTGCGGCGGGCGCGCGGCCGGCTGGCCGGCGAGCTCGGGCTGGACCCGGGCGAGCGGCTGGTCGCGCTGGAGGCGCAGGTGCTGCGCCGCGACCCCGCCCTCGACCGCCGCCCGCCGCAGGGTGCCGAGGCGGTGTGGGCGCGGGCCGCGGGGAGCTGGGAGCGCACGGTGGGCGCGCGGGCCCGGCTCGAGTCGTCGGTGACCCTGCTCGGCGCGCTGGCCGTCAGTGGCGCCGCCGGGCTCACCGCCGCCCGCGAGCAGCGCCTGGCCACCGTCGCCGCGGCCGAGGAGCTGGGCGACCCGCTGCTCACCGCCCGCGTCGTGGGCAGCTTCGACGTCCCCTCGGTGTGGACCCGCTCCGACGACCCGGAGGGCTCCGCCGCGCTGGTGGCGGCCGCCGAGCGGGCGCTGGACCGGCTGCCGGCGGACGCGGCCGTCCCGCTGCGCGCCCGGCTGCTCACCACGGTCGCGGTCGAGTCGCGCGGGCTGCCCGGACCCCGCGGCCCGGCCGCCGCGCGGGCGGCCGAGGAGCTGGCCCGCGGGAGCGGCGACCCCGCCCTGCTCGCCTCCGCGCTCGGCGCCGTCTACCTGCACACCTGCGACCGCGCCGGGCTGGCCGCGCGGCGCGACGCCGTCGGCGCCGAGCTGGTGGCGCTGGCCGGCCGGGCCGGGCTGGACACGCACCTGGTGCTCGGCCACCTCGTGCGGCTGCAGGCCCGCACGGCGCTGGGCGACCTCGCCGGCGCCGCGGAGCACGCCGACGTCCTCGACGCGCTCGCCGTCCGCGCCGAGCGGCCGCTGGCGACGGTGTTCACCACCGCCTGGCGGGCGCTGCACCGCGTGCTGGCGGGCGCGCCCGGCGCCGAGGACGTGCTGACCGCGGCGCTGCGGCCGTTCGGCGACGCCGGCATGCCCGGCGTCGCCGAGGGCCTGCTGCCGCTGGCGCTCACCTGCCTCCGCGTGGGCCGCGGCGAGCCCGCCGGCCCGGTCGGCGACCCCGGCCCCTACACGCCATGGGTCCGGCCGCACCGGCTGCTCGCGCAGGACCGGGCCGGCGAGGCCGCCGCCGCGCTGCGGGACCTGCCCGACCCGCCGCCCGGGCTGCTGCTGGAGGCGCTGTGGGTGCTCGCCGGCCGGGCCGCGGTCGCGGTCGGCGACCGCGGGCTGGCGCGGCGGGCGGCCGACGCCCTGCGGCCCGCGGCGGGGGAGATCGCCGGCGCCGGCAGCGGACTGCTCACCGCCGGGCCGGTCGACGCGACGCTGGCGCTCCTGGCCTGAGCCTCACACCTCGACGGCGGTGCCGCAGACGCCGCAGACCTCCAGCCGGCGCCGTCCCCACCGGGCGAGCGGCACGAAGAAGACCGTGAACTGGCGGAACTGCCGGATGCGCGCCCACTGCGTGGTGTTGCCGCACCGCGGGCAGGTGCGGACCTCCCCGGGTCCCAGGTGCTTCTGCTTGGTGCCGAACCCGAAGAGGAGGAACATCCCGGGAGCCTAGGGGCCGGTATGTCCAGGCGCCGGGAGTCCAGGGGCGGGGCGGCCGGGGCGGATCCCGCGTGACACCCTCGTCCCGTGGCGCGGGTGGGGCTGGTGCTGGGCGGGGGCGGGGTCGTCGGGCAGGCGTACCACGCCGGTGTCCTGGCGGTGCTGCAGCACGACACGGGCTTCGACGCCCGGACCGCCGACGTCGTCGTCGGCACCTCCGCGGGGTCGATCACCGGCACCCTGCTGCGGGCCGGCGTGTCCCCGGAGGACCTGGCGGCGTGGACGGTCAAGGCGCCGCTGTCCGGCGAGGGCGACGTCCTGGCGACGCTGGCCGCCACCGACGTCCCCGAGCTCGCGCCCTTCCGCCCGCTCGACGTGTTCCGCCGCCCGATGCGGCTGCCCGGGCCGCCGCTGGTCGCCCGCGCGCTGGCCCGGCCGTGGCGGTTCCGCCCGCTGGCCGCCGGCATGACGCTGCTGGCCCCCGGCCGGCACGACATCGTGTCCCAGCTGGGCGCCCTCCGCGAGGTGGAGGGGCCCACCTGGCCCGAGCGCGACCTGTGGATCACCGCGGTCCGCCGTAGCGACGGGCGCCGGGTGGTCTTCGGCCGGCCCGGTGCGCCGCCGGCGCCGGTCCACCTGGCCGTCGCCGCCTCGTGCGCGGTGCCCGGCTACTTCGCGCCGGTCCGCATCGGCCGGCACAGCTACGTCGACGGCGGCGTGCACTCCGCCACCAACGCCGCCATCCTGCGCAGCGCCGGGGTCGGCCTCGCCGTCGTCGTCGCGCCGATGAGCGGGTCGCCGGGCTGGCGCCAGGACCTCACCGCGGCCATGCGCCGCTTCGCGCAGCGGCACCTGGACCGGGAGGTCCGCGCGCTGCGGGCGGCCGGCATCCGGACCGTCACCTTCACCCCGGGCGCCGCCGAGCAGGAGGTCATGGGCGCGGACATGATGTCGCGCGACCGCGTCGAGGAGGTCCTGCAGCAGTCGTTCCTGCAGGCCGGTGCGCACGCCGCCACCCCCGAGGTGGCCGCGGTGCTGCGGGAGGCGGCCGACCGTGGCCGGGTGTGACCCGCGCCCAGCGACTAGGTTCCTGTAGCGACAACGTCGCCGGTGGCCAGGGGGTCGAGCGTGGGCAGGTCGGTGCTGGTGACCGGCGGGAACCGGGGGATCGGGCTGGCCATCGCCCGCGCCTTCGCCGAGCAGGGCGACTCCGTGGCGGTGACGCACCGCGGCAGCGGCGCCCCCGAGGGGCTCTTCGGCGTGCAGTGCGACGTCACCGACGCCGAGGCCGTCGACCGCGCGTTCACCGAGGTCGAGGAGCACCAGGGCCCGGTCGAGGTGCTGGTCAGCAACGCCGGCATCACCCGCGACGGGCTGCTCATGCGGATGAAGGAGGACGACTTCACCAGCGTCCTCGACGCCAACCTCACCGCCGCCTACCGGGTCGCCAAGCGCGCGACGCCGAAGATGGTCCGGGCGCGCAAGGGGCGCATGGTGTTCGTCAGCTCGGTCGTCGGGCTGCTCGGCTCGGCCGGCCAGACCAACTACGCGGCGAGCAAGGCCGGCCTGGTCGGGCTGGCCCGCTCGATCGCCCGCGAGCTCGGCAGCCGCAACGTCACCGCGAACGTCGTCGCGCCGGGGTTCGTGCGCACCGACATGACCGCGGAGCTGCCCGAGAAGCGGCAGCAGGAGATCCTCGGGCAGGTGCCGGTGGGCCGGTACGCCGAGGCAGACGAGATCGCCGCCGTCGTCCGCTTCCTGGCGAGCGACGCGGCCGGCTACGTCACCGGGGCGGTCGTCCCGGTCGACGGCGGACTGGGGATGGGGCACTGATGAGCGGCATTCTCGAGGGCAAGAAGGTCCTCGTCACCGGCGTGCTGACCGAGGCGTCGATCGCCTTCGCCACCGCGCGGATCGCCCAGGAGCAGGGCGCCACCGTCGTCCTGTCCAACTTCGGGCGGGCGCTGTCGCTGTGCCAGCGGATCGCCAAGCGGCTGCCGCAGGAGGCGCCGGTCGTCGAGCTCGACGTGACGAACACCGAGCACCTGGCCACGCTGGCCGACCGGCTGCGCGAGCACGTCGGCGACTCCCTCGACGGCGTCGTCCACTCCATCGGCTTCGCGCCGCAGGAGGCCATGGGGGAGGGCTTCCCCGAGGTCGCCTGGGAGCACGCGGCGACGGCGTTCCAGGTGTCGTCCTGGTCCTACGCCTCGCTCGCCCAGGCCTGCCGGCCGCTGCTGGCCAACCCGTCCTCGGTCGTCGGGCTCACCTTCGACGCCTCCGTCGCCTGGCCGGTCTACGGCTGGATGGGCGCGGCCAAGGCGGCGCTGGAGTCGGTCAGCCGGTACGTGGCCCGCGAGCTGGGGCCCGAGGGCGTGCGGTCCAACATCGTCGCCGCCGGTCCGCTGCGCAGCATGGCCATGAAGTCCATCCCGGGCAGCGCCCAGTTCGAGGAGGCCTGGGAGGGCCGCGCCCCGCTGGGCTGGTCGGTCACCGACACCGACCCCGCCGGCAAGGCCGTCGTCGCGCTGCTGTCGGACTGGTTCCCGGCCACCACCGGCGAGATCGTGCACGTCGACGGGGGCTTCCACGCCGTCGGTGTGTAGAGCCGTCGGCGTGTGAGCGCATCCGTCCTGCCACCATCCCGGGAAGAGAGTCCGTGCCCCGCGCCACCGTCGACCTGAACCCCGGCCAGCGTCCCGACGAGGACCCGTCGCTGGCCGTCCGCAACAACGGGGGGACGCCGCCGGCCGCGGCCCCCGCCCCGGCCGGCCGCCGCGAGGCGCTGCTGGTGCTCTCCTTCGGTGGCCCCCGCGGCCACGACGACGTCATGCCGTTCCTCGAGAACGTCACCCGCGGCCGCGGCGTCCCGCGCGAGCGGCTGCTCGACGTCGCCGAGCACTACCACCACTTCGGCGGCGTGAGCCCGATCAACGAGCAGAACGAGGCCCTGGTCGCCGCGATCGGGGCCGACCTCGCCGCGCACGGGATCGACCTGCCGGTCTACTGGGGCAACCGCAACTGGGACCCCTACATCGAGGACGTCTGGCAGCAGATGACCGACGACGGCATCGAGCACGCCTACGTGCTGGCCACCTCCGCCTACGCCTCCTACTCCGGCTGCCGGCAGTACCACGAGGACGTCGCGCGGGCGCGGATCGCCACCGGGGGCGGCCCGACGGCGGAGAAGCTGCCGCACTACTTCGACACCCCCGGCTTCGTGCGGGCCAACGCCGACGCCCTCGCCACCGCGCTCGCCCGGCTGCCCGAGGAGCACCGCGCCACCGCCCGCCTGGTGGCGACGGCGCACTCCATCCCCGACGCCATGGCCGCCGTCGCCGGGCCCGACGGGCACGCCTACGAGACCGAGCTCATGGCCGCCGCGCGCGCCGTCGTCGACGCCGTCGAGCCCGGGCGGGAGTTCGACCTGGTGTGGCAGAGCCGCAGCGGCCCGCCGTCGGTGCCGTGGCTGGAGCCCGACGTCAACGACCACCTGCGCGCGCTGCACGAGAACGGCGAGCAGGCGGTCGTCGTCTTCCCGGTCGGGTTCGTCAGCGACCACCTCGAGGTCATCTGGGACCTCGACAACGAGGCCGAGGAGACCGCCGGCGAGCTCGGCCTGGTCTTCGTCCGCGCCGGGACGGCGGGCACCCACCCGTCGTTCGTGGCGATGGTGCGCGAGCTGCTCCAGGAGCGGCGTTCGGGCGCCGAGCCGCGCCTGGGCACGAACTGCCCGGCCGCGTGTTGCTTCGTGGCGCGGCCGGCGGCCCGCCCGTCCGTTGACGGAGCCGCCGCCCGGGAGTAGACCGTCGGGCCATCGGGGGCCGGACGAGGACGGTGCACCGTGGCCCCTGCCGTGGAGGTCGACCCGGGCAACGCCGGGCAGCTCGGGTCCTGGGACGGCGCGCAGGGCGCGTTCTGGGCCGCGCAGGCCGACCGCTTCGACCGCTCGGTCGCCCGCTACGACGCCCCGTTCCTCGCCGCGGCCGACCTGCGCCCCGACGACCGGGTCCTCGACGTCGGCTGCGGCACGGGCCGGACGACGCGCGACGCCGCCCGGGTCGCCGTCCGCGGGTCGGCCCTCGGCGTGGACCTGTCCGCGGCGATGCTCGAGGTCGCCCGGCGGCGCTCGGCCGAGGAGGGCCTGGCCCACGTCCGCTTCGAGCAGGCCGACGCCCAGGTCGCGCCGTTCCCTGCGGAGGGGTTCGACGTCGCCGTCAGCCGCACCGGTGCCATGTTCTTCGCCGACCCGGTGGCCGCGCTGGCCAACGTCGGCCGGGCCCTGGTGCCGGGCGGGCGGCTGGTGCTGCTCGTCTGGCAGGGGCTCGAGGCGAACGAGTGGATGACGGAGATCCTGGGGGCCCTGGCCGCCGGACGCCCGCTGCCCACCCCGCCGCCCGGGGCGCCCGGCCCGTTCTCCCTCGCCGACCCGGTGCGCATCCGGCAGGTGCTCACCGCCGCGGGTCACCGTCAGGTGGAGGTCGAGGGTCTGGCCGAGGCGGAGTGGTGGGGCGCCGACCCCGACGACGCGCTGGCCTTCGTGCTCGGGCTCGCCGGCTGGCTGCTCGACGGGCTCGACGACGACGCCCGGGCCGGTGCCGTGGCCGACCTGCGGCGGCGGATCGAGGCGCACGCCGGCCCGGGCGGGGTCGAGTTCGGCTCCGCCGCCTGGCTGGTCACCGCCCGCCGCGGCTAGCTGCGCACCCGCTCGTGCCACACCGGCGCGACCTCGCGGGTGTAGCGGCGGCCGAAGACGCGGGAGAGCACCGCGGTGACCGGCGCCGGCACGGTGGCCCGCAGCGCCGCGCGGTCGTCCTCGCTGATCCCGTCGGTGAGCCAGGCGAAGAACGAGCCGGCATCGCCGGGGGAGCGGTGCCGCAGCTTGCCGGTCACCGCCTTCCACTCGGCGCTGCCCTCGTGCCCCCGCAGCAGCGGCTCGAGCGCGTCCTCCTCGTGGTCGAGGTGCCGGCCCACCACCTCCCGGGTGCGCTCGACGCTGGTCCGGGCGGCCGCGGCGTCGGCGGCCGAGCCGGTCCGGGCGAGCGTGGCGAGACCGGTGGCGGTGTCGGCGAGCGCGGCCGACATCGCGGCGTGCTCGTCCTCCATCTCGGCGAGCAGGTCCCGGCCGACGCCGGTGCCCTCGAGGAAGGGCCACACGTACGCGTCCTCGCCCTCGTGGTGGTGGGTGAGCTCGCGGTGGAGGTTGGCGAAGGCCTGCTCGAGCTCCCGGCCCCGTTCCCGGTCGCCGTCGCGCCAGGGGTGGAGGGCGGCGGACAGGCGGGCGAGGTCGCGGCGGACGGCGTTGTGGATCAGGCCGTTCATGGTCGGCGCTGTCATGCCGGGGGACGGTAGCCGCGGCGGTCCCCCCGCGGGAGGCCCGGCAGCACCGTCACCGCAGGACCGCCGTCGTCCGGGCTCCTTGACAGCCGACGGGGACCTGAGGACCGTCAGCGGCGGTTCGACTCGGCGACCGATCCGTCGGCGGGACGACGACCCGCCGGCCCGTCGCGGCAGGCGGAGACGGCAGGCGAGTCATGAACCGCTTCTCCACGGAACTGGCACGAGGCCCCGGCGCAGCGGTCACGCTGGACCCGGCGCGGGTCCTGCTGTCCTTCTCCGAACCGCAGGACCGCGGCCGGCTGCAGGAGGGCCTGCGGTCGCTGGACCTCGAGCTCGAACCCGACCGGGACGGCGGACCCGGGGCCGACGCCCCACCGGTGGAGGCGATCAACCACTCCGACACGAGGTTCTGGGTGCGCAGCCTGCGCGGTGAGATCGACGACCGGCGGCTCGAGGACGTCACCGCGGCGCTCGGAGCGCGGCTGGAGTGGATCGGCCCGGTGTACCGCGCGGCCGACGCCCCGGGGCGCGCCGGCCTGTACTGCCCGCTGCCGGACTCCCTGGTCCTGCGCGGCGGCGAGCGAGGTGCGGACCTCCGGGGCGTCGAGGAACGCTTCCCGATCCGCCAGACCGACGCCGACCGGCGGTTCGCCGACTTGGTGGGGCCCGACGGCTACCGGCGGTACGTCGTCGACGTGTCCGTGACCGACTCCCACCGGCTGCGGACCGTGCTCCTGACCGAGCTCGGGGACGAGGTCGACGAGGTGCTGCACGAGAACATGCCCATGGTGCTGCCCTACACCGGGCGCCTGTCGGAGCCGCTGTCCGGCGAGCAGTGGAACCTGGACCGGATCGCCGCGTCCGCGCCCGTGGACGGCGTCCTCAGCGGCTGGGACTACACGCTCGGCAGCAGTGACGTCGTCATCTGCGTCATCGACTGTGGCGTCGACCTGACCCATCCCGACCTGCGGGTGCTCCCCGGCCTGTCCAGCGGGTGGGGTGCGGGCGGCGGCGGGGTGGTCGTCGATCACTTCGACCCGGGCCACGGGACGATGTGTGCCGGCGTGGCGGCGGCCAGGGCGAAGAACTTCACCGGCCTGGCCGGGGTCGCGGGAGCCTGTCCCATACTCCCGGTGGCCTTCCGGGACGCCACCGATTGGGAGCTCTACCGAGGTCTGTACTTCGCGGTGGACGCGGGCGCCCGCGTGGTCAGCATGAGCTTCGTCAACTTCGGGACCTGGGACCACACCCTCGTCGGTCGCGCCATCCAGCACGCCTACGCGCACGACGTCGTCCTGTGCGCGGCGACCGGGAACACCGACGGAGAGGGTCTGGGCTATCCGGCCACCGACCCGCGGGTCATCGCGTGCGGCGGCTCGACCCACACCCCGCTGGGGGAGGACGAGGTCGAGGACCGCGCCACGCACGTGGACTGGGGAGGATCCACCTTCGGCCCTGGGATCTCCGTGGTCGCCCCGTCGGTCCACGTCCCGACGACCGTCCCCCACGGAACGGGCACCGCACTCGGTGTGTACGGGACCGACTACGCACCCGCGTTCCGGGGGACCTCCGCGGCCACCCCGCACGTGGCCGGACTCGCCGCCCTCGTCCTCAGCCTCCGGCCGAACCTGTCCGCCCACGACGTCCGGGTCGTCATCGAGTCCACGGCGGACAAGATCGGAGCCACCGCGTTCCAGCCGAACCACCCGAACGGGACGTGGAACGCACAGGTCGGCTACGGGCGGATCAACGTCCTCCGGGCCCTGCAGGCGGCCCTGCGCCGGCGGGGGCCGATCGACCTGGTCCGCGACCGCGTGCACCTGGTGGCACTGGCCAAGGCCCTGCGGACGCACGAGGAGGAGCTCGACAGGCTCGACGAGGCCGGCGAGAGCGCGGACTCCCCGCTGCGCCGGGCCCACGAGGTCCTGCTCCGGCTGGGCCGCGACCGCGGCGTCCTCGCGCTGGTCGGCGAGGCCATCGGCGATCCGGCTCTGGTGCAGAAGCTGCGGGACGACCAGGCGGGCGTCCTGCGGGACCACGAGGTCGTCCTCCCGCCCGGGGCGGTCGGCTCCGTGGTCGACCGGCCGGCCGGCGGGGACGGGACCGGAGCGCGGCAGGCGCTCGTGGTCGAGTTCGCGGTCGCCGGCCTCCGGTGCACCGCGGAGTGGGACCCGGAGCTGGGGTTCTCCGCCCGGCTCGAGCCGGGCCGGGCGGCCACCGGGAGCTGACCGGCCGGACCTAGCGCGGGACGGCGTTGCAGGCGGCGGCGGTCGCCTCGCGGACGGCGGTGGCCAGCGGGCGCAGCGCCTCGTCGCGCGCGGCGGCCTGGGAGTGGGTGACCGCGCCGCCGGGGGCGTCGGTGAGCGCGAGGTCGAGGACGCGCGCCAGCCGCTGGGCCCGGGCCAGCACCGACAGCGCCAGCGGGTCGGTGTCCGGCGGCATGCCGGGCGCGCGGGCAGCGCCGAGCCCGGCCAGCAGCGCCGGCACCTCGGGGTTCCAGCGGGCGAGGTCGAGGGCGGCCAGCGTGCGCGCGGCGTCGCCGACGGCGAGGTCCAGCGCGCCCGACACCCGGCGCAGCGAGTCCTCGACCGGCGGCGGCGCGGGCGGCAGGCCGGTGAGGTCCACCGCCGTCCACGCCGTCACCTCGGGGCCGAGGTCCTCGGGCACCAGCGCGACGGCGTCGCCCACCGCGGCCTGCCCCGCCTCCAGCGCCAGCGCGGCCAGGCCGGGCGCGCGCGGCAGCCCGCGGACGTCGCCCGGCACCGGCAGCACCAGCCGCAGCCGTCGCTCGCCCAGGCCGCGCAGCGCGGTCAGCGCCCAGCCGAGGGGGACGGCGTCGGAGGTGCCGGGCAGGCCGGTCACGCGGTGCGCGCGGTCGTCGGTCAGGGCGTCGAGCGCGGCGTCGTAGGAGGTGCGGCCGGACAGCCACGCGGAGGCCCAGACGGCGAACCGGCCGGCGGGGAGGTCGTGGAGCACCCAGCGAGGCTACGTCGGGCCCCCGCTGCGGCGTCGCGGTCTGGGAGACTGGGGGCATGGCAGCGTGGGTGATCTGGCTCGTCGCCTCCGGGCTGTTCGTCGCCGGGGAGCTCGCCAGCCTCGACCTGGTGCTGCTCATGTTCGCCGGCGGGGCGCTGGGCGGGGCGGCCGTGGCGCTCCTGGGCGGCTCGTTCGCCTTCCAGGTGGTGGCCTTCATCGCCGTCTCGGTGTTCCTGGTGGCCAGCGTCCGGCCCGCGGCGAAGGCGCACCTGGAGAACCGGACGCCGCGGCACGTCGACGGCGTGCAGGCGCTCATCGGCCGCACCGCCATGGTGACCCGCGAGGTCGGCCGGTCCGGTGGCCGCATCCGGGTGGGCGCCGACGAGTGGACCGCGCGCACCGACTACGGCGACAGCAGCTTCGCCGTCGGCACCCTCGTGCGCATCCTGCAGGTCGACGGCGCCACGGCCGTCGTCGGCGAGGCGCTGGAGCTCTGACCACCCCGGGGGCGTGACCCGGGGCGCCGTGTCGGGGGATGATCAGGCCGGGACCCCAGCCGAGGAGCCCCGACCGGAGGAGCTGTAGCCGTGACGCCTGCCCTGATCGCGCTGATCGTCGTCGCCCTGCTGGTGGTGGTCGTCGTCGCGCGGAGCGTGACGATCGTGCCGCAGGCCCAGGCCAAGGTGGTGGAACGGCTCGGTCGTTACAGCCGCACACTCCCGCCGGGCCTGTCGCTGCTGCTGCCCTTCGTCGACCGGGTGCGCGCCACCGTCGACCTCCGCGAGCAGGTCATCTCGTTCCCGCCCCAGCCGGTGATCACCGCCGACAACCTGCAGGTCGGCATCGACACCGTCGTCTACTTCCAGGTCACCGACCCCCGCCTGGCCGTGTACGGGATCGCGAACTACATCACCGGCATGGAGCAGCTGACCACGACGACGCTGCGCAACGTCGTCGGCGGGCTCAACCTCGAGCAGTCGCTGACCGGGCGCGACGGCATCAACAGCCAGCTGCGCGAGGTCCTCGACGGCACCACCGGGCCGTGGGGCCTGCGGGTGGCGCGGGTGGAGATCAAGGCGATCGAGCCGCCGCCGTCGATCCGCGACTCGATGGAGAAGCAGCTGCGCGCCGACCGCGACAAGCGGGCCACCATCCTCACCGCCGAGGGTCAGCGGCAGGCCGCGATCACCTCGGCCGAGGGGCAGAAGGCCTCGGCGATCCTCTCGGCGGAGGGCCGCAAGCAGGCGGCGATCCTCGAGGCGGAGGCCGAGCGGCAGAGCCGCATCCTGCGCGCCGAGGGTGAGCGCGCGGCGCTGTTCCTCCAGGCGCAGGGTCAGGCCAAGTCGATCGAGACGGTGTTCCAGGCGATCCACGACGGCCGGCCCGACCAGGGGCTGCTGGCCTACCAGTACCTGCAGACGCTGCCGAAGATCGCGCAGGGCGACGCCAACAAGATGTGGATCGTCCCCAGTGAGTTCAGCAAGGCCCTCGAGGGGCTCGGCCGGCTGGGCGGGGCCGACGGCGAGCGGTCCTTCCTCGACGTCCCGGCCCCGGCCGACGGCGCCGCGACGGCCGCCCCGATCGACACCAGCGGCTGGTTCGAGTCCCAGCTGCCCCCGGCGGCCGAGCAGCCCGAGGCGAAGATCGAGCTGCGCAGCATCACCGACGACGAGCCGGCGCTGCCGGTCGCCCCGCCGCTGTCGCAGGTGGCCGCCGAGCTGCAGCAGCAGAACGGCAACCCGCCCCAGCCCTGATCCCGCTCAGTCCTTGAGCAGGCCCTCGCGGAGCTTGGCCAGCGTCTGGCTGAGCAGCCGCGACACGTGCATCTGCGAGATGCCGATGTCGGCGGCGATCTGCGACTGGGTCATGTTGCCGAAGAACCGCAGGATGAGGATGCGGCGCTCGCGGGCCGGGATGGTGGCCAGCAGCGGCTGCAGCGACTCGCGGTACTCCACGCCCTCCAGCGCGGCGTCCTCCTCGCCGAGGGTGGCCGCCAGCGTCGGTGAGTCGTCCTCGCCGGAGAGCCGCTCGTCCAGGGAGCTGCTGCGGTAGGCGTTGGCCACCGCCAGTCCCTCGAGGACCTCCTCGCGCGGGATGCCCAGGTGCTCCGCCAGCTCCGACGGCGTCGGCGCCCGGCCGTTCTTCTGCGCCAGCTCGCCGACCGCGGAGTTCAGCGACAGGTGCAGTTCCTGCAGCCGCCGCGGCACCCGGACCGACCAGCCCTGGTCGCGGAAGTGCCGCTTGATCTCCCCGGTGATCGTGGGGACGGCGAAGGAGAGGAACTCGACGCCGCGGGTGGGGTCGAACCGGTCGATCGCGGCGATCAGCCCGAGCGTGCCGACCTGCAGCAGGTCGTCGAAGGGCTCACCGCGGTTGCTGAACCGGCGGGCGAAGTGCCGGACGAGGGGCAGGTGCTCCTCGACGAGGATCTCGCGCAGCCGCTCGCGCCGCGGGTCGCCCTTCTCCAGCGTCGCCAGCTCGGCGAACAGCGGCGCGGTGCGCTCCGCGCGGCGCCGGTTGTCCGACACCGGCGGGGCGTCCGGGGTGGGAGCGGTCTCCTCGGCCGGGGTCTCCTCGGCGTCGGACGCCGCGTCCTCGGTCTCCTCGGACCCCGTGTCCTCGGCCTCCTCGGTCTCCGCGTCCGTGAGCACCGCGTCGTCGGCACCCGGGGGAGGAGTGGGGTCGGACGGATCGTCGTGCAGGGCGTCCTCCTCGACGGCCCGGGAGCCGGCTGCCGCCGGTGTCACGGGGCCACCGAGAGGTCGCTGCCCGCGGAGCCGACGAGCTGCTCCGGCCGCTGGCCGGGCAGGTACTTGTCCATGGAGATGACGGCCACGGCGCTGTCGGTGCCGTCGCCGGCGGGGACGTCGCGCTGGGTGGCGGGCCGGCCGTCGACGTTGTCGGCGAGGGTCGCCAGCACCGCCCAGCCGAAGCCGTCGCGGGGGACCTCGGTGCCCGGGGCGGTGGGCACCCAGGCGTCGATGTGCAGCCCGGCCCGGGTGGTCTCGAAGACGACCGTCAGCGGCGCGTCGCCGAGGGCGATGGCCGAGAGCGTCGCGCAGGCCTCGTCCACGGCCAGGCGCAGGTCCTCGACCGAGTCGAGGTCGTAGTCCATGCGGATCGCCAGGTCACCGGCCATCGCCCGCACCGCGGGCAGCTGGGTCGGCGTGGTGGGCACGCGCAGTTCCAGTCGTTCGGCGCGCCGCCCGTCCTGGGCGAGGGCACCCCTCGTGTCCGCCATCCGTCGTCCGCTCCTCATCCGTCCGGCCGCGGTGCGCACCCCTCGGGGTCCGGACCGCGGCGCCCGACGACCATCCTGCCCGCCGCCCGCCGTGCGCCGCGCGCGGGGGCGGCGGCGTGCGGGAGCGACGGCGGAGGGCCGTGCACCAGCCCCCTCCGATACCCGTGCGGAGCCGCCGGTCAAACACCGCATCGGCGCAGGGTGACCCGCGGTTGCCGGGGTCGGGGCCCTGTGGTCTGTTGGTCCTCGGATGAACGCCAGCCAGGGCAGCCTGCCGCCGGGGCCCCGTCCCGCCGAGGACGCGGGCCCTGCCGCATTGGTCGCCGCGCTGGAGGACGCGCCCTCGGCCCTGTGGTTCGTCGCCGGCCCGGACTCGCGCACCGTGTGGGCCAACGCCCGCGCCCGCGCGCTGGGGCCCACCCCGCACGACCTGCCCGTCGTCGGTGGCCGGCCCGTGGCCGACGTCGTCGCGCAGGTGCTGCGCACCGGCCGCCCGGAGGTGCTCTCCGGCGTCCTGGCCGGCGACGGCCCGTCGGTCACCGTGGCCGTGCGCCCGCTGGCCTCCGGCAGCGACCCGGGCGCGGTGCTGGTGCTGGAGAGCGGCGCGGACGAGTACGCCGCCCGGGGCGCCGCCGGCGATGCCGACGACGTCGTGGGGGAGGCGCAGCACTCGCTCCTGCCGCCGTCCCTCCCGCTGCTGCCCGACGTCCGGCTGTCGGGCAGCTACCACCCGGCCAGCTCCCGCCGCGCCGCCGGCGGCGACTGGTACGACGCGGTCCCGCTGGGCCACGGCCGGCTGGCGCTGGTCATCGGCGACGCCGTCGGCCACGGCGTGCCGGCTGCCGGCGCGATGAGCCGGCTGCGCGGGGCGATGCGCTCGAGCGCGCTGCGCGACCCCGCCCCGGCCGCGGTGATGGCCGCCCTCGACGACTTCGCCGTCCAGATGGAGGACGTGCAGGGCGCCTCGGTCTTCTACGTCGTCCTCGACGCGGCCACCGGGAGCCTGACCTACGCGACGGCCGGCCACCCGCCGCCGCTGCTGGTGCACGCCGACGGTGCGACGGCCTACCTGCCGGTCACCGCCCGGCCTCCGCTCGGCACGGTGCACGGCGCGGCGACGCCGGTGGCCACCGCCCGGCTCGAGCCCGGCGCCACGCTCGTCCTGTACTCCGACGGCGCGGTCACCGCCTCCGGCCCGCCGCCGTCGGCGGGCCTGAGCCGGCTCACCGCCGTCGCCCGCGACACCCTCGCCGACCCCGACGCGCTCGACGGCGACGCCGTGGCCGGCCTGGCCGCCTCGATCGCCGACCGCCTGCTCACCGCGGCCGGCCGCCCCGACGACGTCGCCGTCCTGGTCGCGCACCGCCGCGCGCGGTCGGTGGAGCCGCTGCGCCTGGACCTGCTCGCGGTGCCGGCGTCTCTGCCGGCCGTGCGCCGCCGCCTCGGCGCCTGGCTCACCGGGCTGGGGATGGGCGAGCAGGACCGGGTGGGCGTGATGGTCGCGGTGGGGGAGGCCTGCGCCAACGCCGCGGAGCACGCCTACCGCGACGCCGAGCCCGGGCCGATGCAGGTCACCGCCGCGGTCGACGTCGACGGCGTCCTGACCGTCACCGTGCGCGACGAGGGCACCTGGCGCCCGCCGGACCGCGACCCGGGCGACCGCGGCCGCGGGCTGCTGATCATGCGCCAGCTCGTCGACGGGATGGTCGTGCGCGGCGAGCACGGCACCACGGTCACGCTGCGCACCCGCTTGCGGCAGACGCCCGACGAGGAGCCCGAGCACCCGGTCGGCGGCGCGGGCGCGAGCGTCGTCGTCGACCGCGAGGGCGGCAGCCCGGTGGTGCGCGCCGGCGGGGACGTGGACATGGTCGCCGCCGAGCAGCTGCGCATCCGGCTGCTCGAGGCCAGCCACGGCGGCACCGTCCGGGTGGAGCTCGACCTCACCGCGGTCACGCTGTTCAGCAGCGCGGCGGTGCGGGTGGTGCTCGCCGTCGCCGCGATCGCCGAGGCCGAGGGCTGGCGGCTGGTGGTGCACGCGCCCGACGGCGGCGTCACCCGGCACATCCTCGAGGTGAGCGGCCTGCAGCGGCTGGTGGAGCTGCGCTGACGGGTGGGGTACCGGCCCGATCCGTTTACCCGGCCCGCCCGGTGCCCATCCACGTCAGCGTGAGACTCCGGCGCAGCAACGTGCACGGGCCCGGCTGGACCCGGCGCCGGGCCGGTCGCGGCTTCTCCTACCGCGACGAGACCGGCGCGCTGATCCACGACGCCGACCGGCTGGACCGGATCCGGGCGATCGCCATCCCGCCGGCCTGGAAGGACGTCTGGATCTGCCCGTGGCCCAACGGCCACATCCAGGCCACCGGCCTCGACGCCGCCGGCCGCCGCCAGTACCGCTACAACGACGCCTGGCGGGCCCGGCGCGACGCCGAGAAGCACGAGCGGGTGCTCGCCATCGCCTCCGAGCTGCCCGAGGTCCGCGACCGGGTGGCCGCCGCGCTGCGCACCCGCGGGCCCAACCGCGAGCGGGTGCTCGCCTGCGCTCTCCGGCTGCTGGACCTGGGCACCTTCCGGATCGGCAGCGAGGAGTACGCCGAGGAGAACGGCACCTACGGCCTGGCCACCCTGCGCCGTGAGCACGTGAGCGTCCGCGGCGAGCGGACGTTCTTCCGCTACACCGCCAAGGGCAGCATCGAGCGCGAGGTGGAGATCACCGACCGGCCGACGGCGACCGTCGTCCGGCAGCTGCTCGAGCGGCCCGACGACGCCGGCGACGAGCTGCTGGCCTACCAGCTCGACGACGGCACGTGGCGCGACGTGACCAGCGACGAGATCAACGCCTACCTCAAGGAGGTCAGCGGCGCGGAGATCACCGCCAAGGACTTCCGCACGTGGAACGCCACGGTGATGATGGCCGCCGCGCTCGCCGAGGAGCCGTCGCCGAAGAACAAGACGGTGCGCAACCGGACGATCCGGGAGGCCTACGTCCGGGTGTCCGAGCAGCTCGGCAACACCCCGGCGGTGTGCAAGGCCAGCTACGTGGACCCGCGGGTGGTCGACCGCTACGAGAACGGCGAGACCGTGGCCGAGGCGCTGGCGGAGCTGGCGGACACCGACGACACCCGCGAGGCGCAGAAGGTCCTGGAGCAGGCAGTCTGCCGGCTCCTGTCGGCCTAGCCAGACCGGGAAAGCGACGAGGCCCCGCCGGAGCGGGGCCTCGTCGGTGGTGGTGCGGGGGTCAGCGGGCGCTGCTGTCCACGATCGTGAACAGGTCGATCAGGCCGGTGACCTCCAGCGGGCGGGTGACCGCCCGGGTGGTGGCGACCAGGCGCAGCTCGACGTCGCGGGACTTCGCCGACTTCTGGGTCTCGACCAGCACGGCGAGGCCGGCGGAGCCGAGGAACTGGACGCCGGACAGGTCGATGACCAGCTCACGGGGCTGCTGCTCGAGCTGGGTGTCCAGCGAGGAGCGCAGCACCGGGGCGGTGAAGGTGTCGACCTCGCCGACGACCGTCACCGTGACCGCGCCGTCCTCACCGGTGGAGGTCGAGAGCGTGATCACGTCGTCGAAGGGTGCCTCCGTGCCCTCGGTGGACACGTCGTGCTGCCCCCCGGCGGGCAGGTCGGATGCGGTCACGGACGCAGCTCCTCTCAGTGGCCACGCCGTGTGGTGCGGCCACCGGTCAATCTACCGCCGTGCGCGCCGGGGGTGTGTGTGCCCCCGTGTGGGCCGGCTGTGCTGGGAGGACGCCGGGGGCGGTCGGCCGCCCGGCGCGCGCGGCTGACTGCTCAACCGCATTTACAACGTAGACAACCGAGTCGCCGGACGCCAACCAGCCCGGGCGACCACCGGAGGGCGGCCACCCAGGCGGGGGAGGTCGGGGGTCGGTCCTGGTCAGGTCCCCTCGACGACGTGCACCGCGCTCTCCTCGGGCCCCTCGCCCGCCACGGGCGCGTCGGCGAACGCCTCGACGTCGTCCCCGGTGCGGTTGGTGCCCGAGTCGCTGAGCGCGTCGGTGTCCTGGTCCTGGTCGAGCTGCGCGAAGGCGCGGGACGGGTCCTCGGCGGGGCGCACGCCGGGGTCGTCGTCGGGGATCTCCTCCTCCAGGCGCTGCGTCAGCGACTCGCCCTCCTGCTGCTCGCGCGCCGTCGTCCCGAAGTCGACGGGCCGGTGGTCCTCCCGGTCGCCCGGCTCGGGAGCGAACTGCGGGTCCTCGTTGCGCTGCATGGTGGGGAAGTCGTCCTGCGAGGTGTCCGGCACGCCGTTGTCCTCGGGGAACACGTCGCGGGCGGTCTGGCCCTGCGAGCCCGGCGCCCCGCCCTCGTGGACCCCGGTCAGGCCGCGCTCGTCGTCGGGGAAGTCGGCGTCGTTCTGCGCGCCGTGCAGCGCGCTGGAGCTGTTCGGGTCGGCCTCGGTCATCGGGTTCCTCTCTCTCGGGCCGCCGGGGGTGCCCGGCGGCGGACTGCCCTCCCGCCTACCCGCCTCCCCGGGAGCCATGCGGGCCCGTGCGTGACGTGACGGGGAGCGCACGACCGCATGGCGCACCGGCCCGTCGGGTAGCGGGGGCCGCATGGCGATCCAGGACGAGGTGGCGCGCATCGGGCAACCGGTCCGCCGCTGGGCGAACGAGCAGGCGCGCGGCTACGACGGCGGCCAGGGCCGGCCCCTGGGCGGGTTCCTGGGCGCCATGAGCGTCTACAGCGCCGCGGTGGCCACCGGTGCCGCGGCGGTGCGCGCCTCGGGCCGCGAGCTGCCGGCCCGCATCCCGCTCGGTGACGCCGTGCTGCTCACCATCGGCACGTTCCGGCTGGCCCGGCGGATCGCCAAGGACCCGGTCACCAGCCCGCTGCGCGCCCCATTCGCGCGCTTCCAGGGCGCCTCGGGCGAGGCCGAGCTCGCCGAGGACCTGCGCGTCGAGCACGGCTGGAAGCACGCCGTCGGGGAACTGGTCACCTGCCCGTTCTGCCTCGCGCAGTGGGTGGGCACGGCCTTCGTCTTCTCCTACGTCGCCGCGCCGCGGGCCACCCGCCTGGCTGCGCTGACGATGACGATGGTGGCCGGCTCCGACGTCCTCCAGTTCGCCTACGACGCGCTGCAGACCAGCGTCACCGGCGGCGGGCCGGAGGATGATGAGGCGCAGGACGACGACGCGTCCGGCCGGCACGCCGAGCAGGACTGAGAGGAGCGCCCGCTTCCCCCGGGCGGAGGAGACCGGCGGCATCCGTGCTGCTGAGGGGGCCGACCCGCACCTATCCTGCGGGCCGGTCGTCCCGCGGTCGCGGTGCCCGGGGAAGGGGAGTGGACATGCGCTCGATCTGGCGCGGCGCGGTCTCGTTCGGCCTGGTCAGCATCGGGGTGAAGCTCTACACCGCGACCGAGGACAAGGACGTCCGCTTCCACCAGGTGCACGCCGTCGACGGCGGGCGGGTCAAGTACAAGCGGGTCTGCTCGATCGACGGCGAGGAGGTCGAGTACGGCGACATCGCCAAGGGCTACGAGCTGCCCGACGGTCAGCTGGTGATCCTGACCGACGACGACCTCGCCGAGCTGCCCCTGGCCACGCGGCGCGAGATCGAGGTCCTGCAGTTCGTGGACCAGGCCGACATCGACCCGATCCAGTTCGAGAAGACCTACTACCTCGAGCCCGACGGCCCGGCCACGCGCCCGTACGTGCTGCTGCGCGACGCCCTGCAGAACACCGGCCGGGTGGCGATCACCAAGATCGCGCTCCGGCAGCGGGAGTCGCTGGCGGCGATGCGCGTGCGCGACGGCGTCCTCGTGCTGCACACCATGCGCTGGCCCGACGAGATCCGCCGTCCCGACTTCGGCTTCCTCGACGAGGACGTCTCCGTCCGGCCGCAGGAGCTGCAGATGGCCGAGGCGCTGATCACCTCGATGGCCGCCGACTTCGACCCCACGGAGTTCACCGACGACTACCGCGAGGCGATGACCTCGCTGCTCGAGGCCAAGCAGACCGGCGGCGAGGTGCAGCCGGTGCCCGAGACCGCCGAGCCCGGCGCGTCCGTCGTCGACCTGATGAGCGCGCTGCGGCGCAGCGTCGAGCGGGCCCGCGGCGGCGGGGCCGCCGAGGCAGAGGAGGACGAGACGCCCGCGCGGCCGGCGCGGAAGGCCCCGGCCAAGAAGGCCGCCGCGAAGCGGGCCCCCGCGAAGAAGGCCGCCGCCGAGGACGAGGCGCCGGCCCGCACCCGCGCGCGCAAGGTCACCGCGGCGAAGAAGGAGCCGGCCGCGAAGGAGCCGGCCAAGCGCACGTCCCGCCGCAGCGCCTGACCGGTGCCGCCCGTCCCGCCCCCCGGCCCGCCGGTGCCGGCGCCGATGCTCGCCGTCCCCGGGGAGCTGCCGCCGGCCGCCGACGACGCCGCGTGGGGCTACGAGTTCAAGTGGGACGGCGTCCGCGCGCTGGCCGCGGTGCGCGACGGCCGGCTCGGGCTGTGGGCGCGCAGCGGCACCGACATCGTCGACCGTTATCCCGAACTCAGCCGCTTACCGGAGGTCCTGGCGCGGGCCGATGCCGTCCTCGACGGCGAGGTGGTCGCCCTCGACCGGCTGGGCCGCCCCGACTTCGGCCTGCTGCAGAACCGCATGCACCGCACCGGCGGCCCCGAGGTCGCCCGGCTGGCGGCCGCCGTCCCGGTCACCTACCTGGTGTTCGACCTGCTGGTCGACGGCGGGCGCAGCCTGCTCGGCCTGCCCTACGAGGAGCGGCGCGAGCGGCTGGACGCACTCGGCCCGGAGGGGCACCGCTGGGTGGCAACGCCCTGGTTCCGCGGCGGCGGCGCCGACGTGCACGCGGCCAGCCGGGTCAACGGCCTGGAGGGCGTCGTGGCCAAGCGGCTGGACTCGGCGTACCGGCCCGGCGTGCGCGCGCCGGAGTGGCGGAAGGTCAAGCACGTCCGGATGCAGAGCGTCGTCGTCGGCGGGTGGCGGCCGGGCAAGGGGCGGCGGGCCGGGGGAGTGGGCTCGCTGCTGGTCGGCGTCCACGACGACGACGGCCGGCTGGTCTACGCCGGGCACGTGGGTACCGGCTTCACCGACGCCGCGCTGCGCGAGCTCGGCGAGCTGCTCAGGCCCCGCCGCGGGACGCCGTTCGCCGGCGACGTGCCGCGCGACGTCGCCCGCGACGCGCGATGGGCCGAGCCGGACCTCGTGGGCGAGGTCGCCTTCGCCGCGTGGACCGCCGACGGCCGGATGCGCCACCCTGCGTGGCGGGGGCTGCGCGAGGACGTCGACGCCGACGACGTCGTCGTGGAGTGGTCCCCGTGAGGGGGACGGCATGAGGTGGGCACCGTGAAGCAGCGGGTGCGGGTCGAGGGCCGGCAGCTGTCGGTGTCCAACCTGGAGAAGGTGCTCTTCCCCGAGGTCTCGTTCACCAAGGCCGCCGTCATCGACTACTACGTGCGGATCGCGCCGGTGCTGCTGCCACACCTGTCCGGCCGGCCGGTCACCTTCACCCGCTGGCCCGACGGCGTGGAGGGGCAGGCGTTCTACGAGAAGAACAGCGCCCGGCACGCGCCGGACTGGGTCCGGAAGGTGACCGTGCCCAGCCCCGGCAGCTCCAGGGACCGGGAGGTGCTGGAGATGGTGGTCCTCGAGACCGTCGCCGACCTGGCCTGGGCGGCCAACCTCGCCGCGCTCGAGCTGCACGTGCCGCAGTGGCAGGTGGGCAGCAAGCTGCAGCCGGCGCTGCCCGACCTGCTCGTCCTCGACCTCGACCCCGGCCCCGACGCCGGCATCCGCGAGTGCTGCGACGTCGCCGAGCGGCTGCGCGCGCGGCTGGTCGACGACGGGCTGGACCCGGTGGTGAAGACGTCGGGCTCCAAGGGCATGCAGGTCTACGCGCCGATCCGGGTCACCGACCGCGAGCACCCCAGCCGCTACGCCAAGGCGCTGGCCCAGGAGCTGTCGGCCGAGACGCCCGACCGCGTCGTCTGGCGGATGGAGAAGGTGCTGCGGCCGGGCAAGGTGCTCATCGACTGGAGCCAGAACAACCCGGCCAAGACCACGGTCGCGCCCTACTCGCTGCGAGCCCGCCCCGACGCCCCGGTCTCGACGCCCATCGGCTGGGACGAGGTGGACGCCGTCCGCGGCGGGGCCGACCCCGGCGAGCTGCGCTTCCGCACCGAGGAGGTGCTGGCCCGGGTGGAGGAGTACGGCGACCTGTTCGACGTCGCCGACCGCACCCGCGCCCGCCTGCCCTCCCTCTGAGGGAGGACCCGTGAGCGGCAGAAATGGCCATTTCTGTCACGATCGCCCCCGTGTCCGCCGCCCCGCTCGCGCACGACCCCGCCTCCTCCGACCTCGGGCGGCTGGTCGTCCGCTGTCCCGACCGGCCCGGGATCGTGGCGGTGCTCTCCCGGCTCCTGGCCGACGTCGGCGCCAACATCACCGAGTCGCAGCAGCACTCCTCCGACCCCACCGGCGGCGTGTTCACGCTGCGGCTGGAGTTCGTCCTGCCGGGCCTGGCCACCCGCCGCCGCCAGCTCGAGGGCGCGCTGGAGCTGCTGGCCACGCAGTGGGACCTGACCTGGCGGCTCACCGAGGCCGCGCGCCGGCCGCGGCTGGCGGTCTTCGTCAGCAGGGCCGACCACGTGCTGCAGGAGCTGCTCTACCGCGTGCGCGCCGGTGACCTGCGCGCAGACATCACCGCCGTCGTCTCCAACCACCCCGACCTCGAGCCGGTGGCGACGGCGGCCGGCGTGCCGTTCCACCACGTGCCGGTCACCCCGGAGACCAAGGCCGACGCCGAGGCGCGGGCCCTGGAGCTGGTCGGCGACGTCGACCTGGTGGTGCTCGCCCGCTACATGCAGATCGTCTCGGCCGACTTCTGCAGCCGCTTCCCCGAGCGGCTGATCAACATCCACCACAGCTTCCTGCCGGCCTTCGTCGGCGCCAACCCGTACCGGGCCGCCCACGACCGCGGGGTCAAGCTGATCGGGGCGACGGCGCACTACGTGACCGCCGACCTCGACGCCGGCCCGATCATCGAGCAGGAGGTGGCGCGCGTGGACCACCGCGCCACGGTCGAGGACATGCGCCGCATTGGCCGCTACGTCGAGCGCCAGGTGCTGGCGCAGGCCGTGACCTGGCACGTGGAGGAGCGGGTCGTCGTCGAGGGCGACCGCACGATCGTCTTCGCCTGAGGTCCCGCCCCCTCCCGGCTCGGTGCGGGAGAGGCGGATCCGGGTGTGTCCGGACGGCTCCGCGGGGTACCGGTACGGCTGAACGCAACTCGCCGTTCACCCACCCTTGATTTGACTCATTCAAGAAAAGCGCGTTGGGTGGGACCCGATGGAGACGACGTGGGCGCCGCGGCTGCGCGACGCCGGGCTGCGGGTCACCCGGCCCCGGCTCGCCGTCCTCGACGCCCTCGCCGGCCATCCGCACGCCGACGCGGACACGCTGGTCACGGTGGCCCGCCAGGCGCACCCCACGATCTCGCCGCAGGCCGTCTACGGCGTGCTCAAGGCGCTGGTCGCCGTCGGCCTGGCCCGCAGGGTCGAGCCCGCCGGCGCGCCCGCGCTGTACGAGGTCCGCGTGGGGGACAACCACCACCACCTGGTCTGCCGCTCGTGCGGTGCGGTCGCGGACGTCGACTGCACCGTGGGGGCGGCGCCGTGCCTGAGCCCGTCGGACACGTCCGGTTTCGTCGTCGACGAGGCCGAGGTCGTGTTCTGGGGGCTCTGCGCGGACTGCCAGGGCGCCGGCCGTCCGGCCGTCGTCCCCGGCGCGTCCGACCGTGTCCGTCAGCAGGCAGGACAGCAGCACACCCGAGGAGGAGCAGGAGCATGACCGACGTCGCATCGCAGGGCCCGGCCCCGAGCGAGGCCGACCGCGCGGTCCTGACCAACCGTCAGGGCCACCCGGTCTACGACAACCAGAACCAGCGGACGGTGGGCGCTCGCGGCCCCGCGACGCTGGAGAACTACCAGTTCCTCGAGAAGATCAGCCACTTCGACCGCGAGCGCATCCCCGAGCGCGTCGTGCACGCCCGCGGCGTGACCGCCTTCGGCTACTTCGAGGCCGACGGCACCGTCGGCGACGAGCCGATCGCGAAGTACACCCGCGCCAAGCTGTTCCAGGAGAAGGGCAAGCGCACCGACGTCGCGCTCCGCTTCTCGACCGTCGCCGGTGGCCGCGACTCCTCCGAGCTGGCCCGCGACCCCCGCGGTTTCGCCGTGAAGTTCTACACCGAGGAGGGCAACTGGGACCTCGTCGGCAACAACCTCGGTGTCTTCTTCATCCGCGACGCGATCAAGTTCCCCGACTTCATCCACTCGCAGAAGCCCGACCCGGTCACGTTCGAGGCCAGCGTCGCCGAGCGTGCGTTCGACTTCTTCAGCCAGACGCCCGAGGCCATGCACATGGTCATGCTGGTCTTCAGCCCCCGCGGGCTGCCCGCGTCCTACCGGACCATGCAGGGCTTCGGCGTGAACACCTACAAGTGGGTCAACGCGCAGGGTGAGACCCAGCTGGTCAAGTACCACTGGCTGCCCAAGCAGGGCGTGAAGTCCTACACCGCGGAGGACGGCGCGAAGGTGCAGGCGCAGATCCTCGGCGCCCACACCAAGGACCTTTACGGCGCCATCGAGGCCGGCGACTTCCCCTCCTGGGAGCTGCACGTCCAGCTGATGGACGACCACGAGCACCCCGAGCTGGACTTCGACCCGCTCGACGACACCAAGGTGTGGCCGGAGGAGCTCTTCCCGCTGCGCAAGGTCGGCACGATGACGCTGAACCGCATGCCGGAGAACTTCTTCACCGAGAACGAGCAGATCGCCTTCGGCACCGGCGTGCTCGTCGACGGCCTGGACTTCTCCGACGACAAGATGCTGGTCGGCCGGACGTTCTCCTACTCCGACACCCAGCGCTACCGGGTGGGCCCGAACTACCTGCAGCTGCCGGTGAACGCGCCGAAGGCCAAGGTCGCCACCAACCAGCGCGACGGCCAGATGGCCTACGGCGTGGACCTCGGCCCCGGCCAGAACCCGCACGTCAACTACGAGCCGTCGATCCTGGGCGGCCTGCGGGAGGCGCAGTACCCGACCCACGACGAGCAGGGCCCGGAGATCGTCGGCCGGCTCACCCGCAAGCGGATCCCGCGCACCAACGACTACGCGCAGGCCGGCGAGCGCTACCTGCTCTCGGAGCAGTGGGAGAAGGACGACCTGGTGACCAACCTGGTCGGCGCCCTCTCGCAGTGCCGCCGCGAGATCCAGGAGCGGATGGTCTGGCACTTCTTCATGGTCGAGGACGAGCTGGGCCAGCGCGTCGGTGACGCCCTGGGCATCACCGCCGACGACGTCCGCGGCCTGCCGCCGCTGCAGACGCAGACCCTCACCGAGGAGGAGCAGCAGCGCGCCGCCAACCTCGGCAAGAACGGCCCGCGCGACGTCACTGGCCACGTGATGACGCACTGCGTGCCCAACGAGCGGGTCGTCGTCTCCTGACACGCTCCCCCTGAGCACGACGCGGCGGGCCGCGACCGGGATCCCCGGTCGCGGCCCGTCCGCGTTCCCGGGACAGGGCGGCGCGGCTTCCGCTGACCGGGAGTCGAGTGGGGCCCGGCGCGCGGCGCACCTAGCGTCGGTCGACCGCGCCTGCCTCGCCGTGGAGGACCTCCGATGAGCACGACGCCCGTGCGCCCGACCGCTCCCGGGACGGCGGCCCGCGCCGCCGGCTGGGTGGCCCCGCTGTGCTGGATCGCCGTGCTCCTCGACGGCTTCGACCTCGTCGTCGTCGGGACCGTGGTGCCGACGCTGTCGCAGCCCGACGAGTTCGCCCTCACCGGCACCGGCGCCACCGCGGTGATCACCATCGGCCTCGTCGGGATGATGATCGGCGCGCTGACCATCGGCACGCTCACCGACCTGGTGGGCCGCCGCAAGGCGCTGATCGGCGCCGTGGCGTCCTTCTCGCTGTTCACGCTGCTGTGCGCGTTCGCGCCCAACGAGGTCGTGTTCGGGATCCTGCGCTTCCTCGCGGGGCTGGGTCTCGGCGGCTGCCTGCCCACCGCGATCGCGATGGTCAACGAGTTCACCCGGTCCGGGCGCAGCGGCCGGGCCACGACGACGATCATGACCGGCTACCACGTCGGCGCCGTCGCCACGGCCGCCCTGGCGATCGTGGTGATCCCGTCCCTGGGCTGGCGGTGGATGTTCGTCATCGGCGCCGCGCCGGCCCTGGTGCTGGTCCCGCTGATGATCGCGCGGCTGCCGGAGTCGGCGTCCTACCTGCAGGCCGCCGGGCGGCGCGCCGAGGCCGAGGAGGTCGCCCGCCGGCACGGCCTGGGGCTCGAGCGCGCCAGCGGCCCGGACGTCCCGGCCGGTGGCGGCGCGGCGGCGACGGTGCGCTCGCTGTTCACCGGCGGCTACGCCCGCAACACCCTGGCCATCGGCGTGACGTCGTTCATGGGCCTGCTGCTCGTCTACGGCCTCAACAACTGGCTGCCGACGATCATGCGCGAGGCCGGCTACGACCTCGGGGACTCCCTGGCGTTCCTGCTGGTCCTCAACGTGGGCGCCATCGTGGGCCTGCTCGTCGCGGGGAACGTCGCCGACCGCATCGGCGCCCGCGTCGCCGGGATGATCTGGTTCGCCTCGGGCGCGGTGTTCCTGGCCCTGCTCTCGGTGGAGCTGCCCACCGCCGGCCTCTACCTGATGTGCTTCCTGACCGGTTGCTTCGTGTTCTCGGCGCAGGTGCTGGTGTACGCGTTCACCAGCGCGAACAACCCGCCGGCGGTGCGCGCGACGGCGCTGGGCTGGTCGGCCGGGGCGGGACGGATCGGTGCCATCGTCGGCCCGGTCGTCACCGGTGCGCTGGTGACGGCCGGCATCGCGTTCCCGTGGGGCTTCTACGTGTTCGCCGTCGTCGGCGCACTCGGTGCGGTGGCGCTCAGCGTCACGCGGGCGCGCCGGGCGGCCTGACCCGCGCCGGCCGTCACTCCCGGCGGCGGTCCTGCTCCTCGCCGTCACCCGCAGGGCCCGGCAGCGACCGCCGACGGGCCGTCGGGACCGGGTCGTGCGGACCTGGTGGGGCGGCCGCCCGCAGGAGGAGCGTTCTCGCGTGCCGGGGTGGAACCCCACGCCCCGGTGGGGACGCCGGTGTGTGCCCGGGCCGTCAGCGCTCAGCTGCCGGGCCGGGTGCCGGCCGGCGGGGACGAGAGGACGAGGCCATGGACGATCCCCGCGAGGTCGCCGCGCGGTGGCAGGACGCGTACAACGCCCACGACCCGCAGCAGTTCCGTGCCGTCCTGGCGGAGGATGCCCGGCTGGTGAGTCCCAACGGCCTCTTCGAGGGATCGTCGGTGATCACCGGCTACATGATGGCGTGGGCCGATGCCTTCCCGGACTCGGGCTACACGGTGGAGCACGTGACGGTCGACGGGGACACGGTCGTCATCGAGTCGGTGTTCCGGGGGACGCACCTCGGGACGCTGGCCGATCCCAGCGGTGACCTGCCGGCCAGCGGCAGGCCGGTCGAGGCGCGCAGCTGCCACGCCGTCGTCGTCCGGGAGGGCGTCGCCCGGGAGGTCCGCATGTACTTCGACGTGTTCGGGTTCCTCGCGCAGCTCGGGGCCCTCCCGGCGGGGACGGCGGCCGGCTGACCGCGCCTCCCCTCCGGACGGCCCGGGCCGTCACTCCCGGCGGCGGTCCTGCTCGGCCAGGAAGCGCTCGAACTCCGCGCCGAGCTCGTCGCCGCTGGGCACCTCGCCGACGTCGCCGAGCAGGTCGCTGCCCTCGCGCGCGGCGGTGAACTGGTCGTACTGCTGCTCCAGCGCGGCGACCACGGCGGTGTTGTCCGCCGAGCGGGCGATCTGCTCGTCGACCTCGGTGCGGTGCTGCTGCGCGGCCTCCCGGAGCGTCTCCGTGGGCAGCAGCAGGCCGGTGAGCCGGCCGAGGTGCTCGAGCAGGGTGAGCGTGGCGGCCGGGTAGGTGGCCTGCGCGAGGTAGTGCGGGACGTGCGCGGCGACGCCGAGGGCGTCCACGCCGGCCTCGCCGAGGCGCATCTCCAGCAGCGCCGGGACGCTGCCCGGGACGCGGAGCTCGCCCCAGTACACGGGGTAGGACTCGATGAGCTGCCGGCGCGTGGCGTGCGCGGTGACGGTGACCGGCCGGGTGTGCGGCACCGGCATCGGGATGGCCTGCAGCGCCACCACCGACGTCACCCCGAGCCGCTCGACCAACCCGGCGACGGCGGCGACGAAGCCCTCCCACCGGTAGTCCGGCTCGGGCCCGGACAGCACCAGGAACTGCTCCCCGGCGTCGTCCTCGACCGCCGACAGCAGGATCTCCGGTGCCGCGAAGTCCTCGTAGCGGTCGCCGTTGAACGTCATCCGGGGACGGCGGGCGCGGTAGTCGACCAGCAGGTCGGCGTCGAACCGGGCGATCGTGCGGTGCGGCAGCGTGGCCAGCAGGTGGGCGACGGCCAGCGCGGAGGAGGACGCGGCGTCGAAGTCACCGGAGAGGGCGTGCACGAGCACCAGGCCGCGCCGGTCGACGGCTCCGCTCACCGCCTGCTCGGCGGCGAGGAGGGGTTCGGCCTCGGGGGTGAGCTCGACGAGCTCCTCGTGTCGCTGCGCCACGCTGGGCCTCCTGCTGGTCGGACGTCACCCCGGACAGCGACGGCGGGCCCGCCGGCATTCCCGGGTCAGCCGGGCGTGCCCGGTGCGCGGGTGAGGACGGCGCCCTCGTCGTCGCCGCGGACCTGGGTGTGCGTGCCGTCGCCGGCGACCTCGGGATGCCGGCCGTCGAGCACGTCGCGCACGTACCGGTAGACGACGGCGATCAGCGCGGCCACCGGCACCCCGAGGAAGGCGCCGATGATCCCGGCCAGGCTGCCCCCGGCGGTGACCGCGAGGATCACCACCGCCGCGTGCAGGTTGAACCCGCGGCCCTGGATGATCGGCTGCAGGACGTTGCCCTCGATCTGCTGCACCAGCAGCACGATCCCGAAGACGATCAGCGCCACCGTGAAGCCCTCGTCGACCAGCGCGATCAGCACCGCGAACGCACCGGCGACGAACGCGCCGATGATCGGGATGAACGCGCCGAAGAAGGTCAGCACGGCCAGCGGGATGACCAGCGGCACGTCGAGGATCCACAGCCCGATGCCGATGAAGAAGGCGTCGACGAAGCCGACCAGCGCCTGCTGCTTGATGAACTCCGACAGCGTGGACCAGGTCTTCTGCGACAGCGCGGCGACGTGCGGCGCGGCCCGCGGACCGGTCTGGGCGGCCAGCCACGGCACCCAGCGCGGACCGTCCTTGATGAAGAAGAAGGCCAGCACCAGCGCGAGCACCAGGTTGATCAGGCCGTTGCCGACGGCCGAGGCGCCGGTGGCGGCGTAGCCCGCGATCTCGGAGGCGTTGGACTGCACGGAGTCGGTCGCCTGGGCGACGACCTGGTCGAGCTGGTCGGCGTCGACGTTGAACGGCGGGCCCTGCAGCCACTGCTGCACCTGCACGATCCCGTCGGCGGCCTGGTCGGCGAGCTCGGTGACCTGGTCGGCGACCTGCGGCGCGATGACCGCGATCAGCCCGCCGATCAGGCCGAGGAAGAGCAGCAGCACGACCGCCGCCGCGAGTGCGGGGGGCCAGTGGTGGCGCCGCAGGAACCGCGTGGCCGGCCAGAGGACGGTGGCGAAGAGCAGGCCGAGGATGACCGGCAGCAGGATGACCCACAGCTTCCCGAGCACCCAGCCGATCACCACGATCGCCGCGCAGATCAGCAGCAACTGCGCCGAGGCGATCGCCAGCGTGCGGGTGGCCGAGCGGACGCGCTCGCCGCGCTCCCAGGCCGGCGCGGGGGCGACGGTGGCGTCGTGGTCACCCCTGCGCGGGTCGCCGGCGCCGCCCTCGCCGGTGAGCTCGGGAGCCGGTCCGCCGCCGGAGTCGGGCGGCGCAGCCGTGCCGGCGCCCGCCGCCGTGCGGGGTCCGGCCGCGGCGCTGCTGCCCGCGGCGGCACCGGGGGCCGCGGGGGCGCCGCCGCCGGCAGGGACGTCGTCCCGGCGTCCGGGCAGGCGGAACCTCATGCCGACATCGCACCACGGATCACGGCACTCCACCGTCCGGAGGCGGGAGCCCGGGTCGGGTGCCGGGCGACGGGGTAGGGCGGGGGAGCCGGGGACCCCGCCCCGGCCCCGACCAGGAGGTCCCCCGTGCCCGAGGTCCCGCAGCCGGTCACCGACAACAGCGTCAAGGTCCGTCAGCTCTCGCACTACCAGTTCAGCTGGATCGCCGGTGAGCCCGGCAAGCCCGGCACCTACACCCTGCAGCTCGTGCTCGACCAGGGCGCCTGGGAGGAGATCCTCACCCTCGACCCCGACGACGCCGACAACCTGCAGGACCTGCTCACCAACACCGAGACCGTGCACTACGACATCGAGCGCCGGGTGCTGATGTTCGGCGTCACCAAGGCCGGCTCCTGACCGCCGGCACGGCCCCGGCGCCCGGTGGACGGGGGCGCCGCTAGCGTCGGGGCCGTGCCCAGGACCGCCAGAGCCGACCGCGTCGAGCGCGCCGATCTGCTCGACTTCCTCCGCCCGCGGCACCGCGCGGTGCTGCTGACCCGCCGCCGCGAGGGCGGGGTGCAGCTGTCGCCGGTGACCTACGGCGTCGACGCCGAGGGGCGGGTCGTCGTCTCCACCTATCCGCAGCGCGCCAAGGTGCGCAACGCCCGCCGTGACCCCGCCGTCTCGCTGTGCGTGCTGTCCGACGAGTTCGACGACGCCTGGGTGCAGGTGGACGGCCGCGCCGAGGTGCTCGACCTGCCCGAGGCGCTGGAGCCGCTGGTCGAGTACTTCCGGTCGATCAGCGGCGAGCACCCCGACTGGGACGAGTACCGCGAGGCGATGGCCCGGCAGGGCAAGTCGCTGCTGCGGATCACGATCGACGGCTGGGGTCCGGTGGCCACCGGCGGCTTCCCGCCGGAGCTCGCCCAAGCCTGAGCGGCGCGCCGGGCAAGCCCAGGAGCTTGCGCCCCGCCCCGTCGGAGGCGACGCTGCGCGCGTGCCCCTGGCCGTCGCCTGCGCTCCGCGGACCGCGGGTGCCGCCGCGGGGGGACCGCCGGCGGTGCTCGGCTCCCGGGCGCGGCCGGTGGGGGAGGGCTGGGTCGCCGTCGTCGACGACGCCGCCGCGGCCGTGGACGCCGTCGTCGCACTCGTGCGCGGCGGGAGCTCCCGGATCGGAGTGGGCGCGGCGGCGCCCGGTCCCGGCGACGGCCCGGTGACACTGGCCGCGCGCCGCGCCCTGGAGGCCGCCGGGCGCCGTCCGGCCCGGCTGGCGGTGCGCGGGACCGACCCCGAGTCCGCGGCCGACGCCCAGGCGGTGCTCACCGCGCTGGCCGTCGTGCTCGCCCGGCGCAGCGCCGCGGCGTGGGCGGCGGTCGACCTGCTCGCCGCCGGGGCGACCCGGGCCGCGGCCGCCGCGACGCTCGGCGTCTCGCGGCAGGCGGTCGCCCAGCGGCTGGCCGCGGCGGCGTGGGACCTCGAGCGGGAGCTGCGCCCCACCGCCGCCCGGCTGCTCGACCGCGCCGCCGGCCGGCCGCCCGTCTGAGGGACACCGCCGCGCGGCGTGATCACCGCACGCGGGAGGATGCGGGTGTCCCGTCCCCAGGAGGCCCCCGTGTCCCAGCCCGTTCAGCCGCAGCGCAACGCCGAGCTCCTCGGTGTCTACGTCAACGACCACCTGGCCTCGGCCACCGGCGGCATCGAGCTGGTCTGCCGGATGATCGGCGTGCACCGCGGCTCGCGCTGGGAGGCCCCCCTCGTGCAGCTGCTCGGCGAGCTGCGCGAGGAGAAGTCCTCGCTGCTGGCCATGGCCCGGGCGCTGGACGTCCCGGTGCGCCAGTACAAGCAGCTGGGCGTGTGGCTGGCCGAGAAGGTCACCCGCGTCAAGCTCAACGGGCGGCTGCTGTCGCGCTCGCCGCTGTCGGACCTCGTCGAGTTCGAGTTCCTCGCCTCGGGCGTGCGCGCCAAGCGCAGCGGCTTCGAGACCCTGCGGATCGTGGCGGAGGTCGACGCCCGCCTCGACAAGGCCGAGCTGGACCGGCTCATCGACCAGGCGCACCGCCAGTACGAGTGGCTCACCGACGCCCGTCGCGACGTCGCCGCCGACGTCTTCGGCGGCCGGGCGCAGGCCGCGGAGCGCACCGGGGGCCACTGAGCACCGCCGGACGCAGGCTGGTAGCACTGCGGGCATGTGCCACGACCCCGCCAGCCGCCCGCCCGCACCGCCGCGCACCGGCGCGGTGGGCGACACCGGGCTGACCGTCCTCACCGCGGCCGACGGCACGCGGTTCTCCGCCGCGTACGCGCTGCCGGCCGACGTCGCCGCCGCGACCGCGGGGGTCGTCGTCCTGCCCGACATCCGCGGCCTGCACCCCTACTACGTGGCGCTGGTCGAGCGGTTCGCCGAGGCCGGCGTGCCCGCCGTCGCGATCGACTGGTTCGGGCGCACCGCCGGCACCGCCGAGGGCGGCACGCGCGACGCCGACTTCGACTGGCAGACGCACGTCCCGCAGACGACCCCCGAGGGCATCGACGCCGACCTCACCGCCGCGATCGCCGAGCTGCGGGGGCGCACGCGCCCGGGGCTGCCGGTGGTCACCGTCGGCTTCTGCTTCGGCGGCAGCCACTCCTGGCGGCAGGCCGGAGGCGACCACGACGTCGCCGCCTGCGCCGGCTTCTACGGCCGCCCGGCGATGGTCGGCGACGCCGCCGCCCGCGCCTCGCGCCCGACGCTGATGCTGATCGCGGGGGCCGACGCCGCGACGCCCGTCGAGGACCAGCTCGCGCTCGCCGAGACCATGCGCGGCGGCGGGGCCGACGTCACCACCGCGGTCTACGACGGCGCACCGCACTCCTTCTTCGACCGTGCCGCCCCCGAGTGGGAGGACGCCTGCCAGGACGCCTGGCGCCGCCTGCTCGACCTCGTCGACCGCGCCGGCAGCGGGGCGGCGTCGTGAGCGAGCCGATCGACCCCGGGGTCCTCGAGCTGGCCCACCGGGTCTTCGACCTTGCCCGGTTCGGGCACACCGAGGAGCTCACCGCCTACGTCGACGCCGGGGTGCCGGTCGACCTCACCAACGACAAGGGCGACACGCTGCTCATCCTCGCTGCCTACCACGACCACCCGGAGACGGTCGCCGCGCTGCTGGCCCGCGGCGCCGACCCCGGGCGGGCCAACGACCGGGGGCAGACGGCGCTGGCCGCGGCGGTGTTCCGCCGGTCGGAGGCCGGGGTGCGGACCCTGCTCGAGGCCGGTGCCGACCCCGACGCCGGAGGGCCCAGCGCCCGCGAGACCGCGGCGTTCTTCGACCTGCCGGAGATGACCGCGCTGCTGCAGCGCGGCGTCGACTGAGGCTCCCACCGGGAGCAGTCCGGGCGTGACACCCTGGTGTGCCACGTCACGCAGCGGGGGAGGGACGACCATGGCCACGCAGTCGCACCTGCCCGGCGCGGGTGCCGACGGGACGCACGCCGGGGCCTCCCGGCTGACGCCGTCGCCGGAGCGGACCGAGTTGCCCGCCGACCTCCCCGTGGACACCGTCGTCGCCGGGGTCCGCGCGAACGGTGCCCCGTCCCCGTCCCCGTCCCCGTCCCCGTCCCCGTCCCCGGACGGCGGCGCGCGGGACGCGGGCGCCGGATCCGAACCCGGCAGCCTGACCGGGAGCCGGGTGCTGCCGCGTTGGCTGCTGCTGCTCGTCGGTGCGGCCGCCGCGACGATCGCCATCGCCGGGGTGCGCGAGATCGCGTGGCTGATCGCGCCGGTGATGCTGGCCCTGGTCGTCGTCGTGGCGCTCATGCCGGTGCAGCGCTGGCTGCTGCGCCACCACGTACCGCGCTGGGCCGCGGCCACCGTCCTGCTGGTGCTCGTCTGGAGCGTGCTGCTGGGCTTCGGCTCGCTGCTCATCGTGGCGATCGCGCAGTTCGCCGCCCTGCTGCCGACCTACGCGCCGCAGTTCGCCGTCCTGCTCGACGACACCGTCCGGCGGCTCGACGAGGCCGGGTGGTCCTCCACCCAGATCCAGGAGCTGGTCGACCGGTTCGACTACGGCCAGCTCGTCGGCGTGGCCACCGGCCTGCTCGCCCGGATCACCGACACCGCGACCACGCTGGTGCTCCTGCTGTCCGCGATGGTCTTCCTGGCCATCGAGTCCGGCGGGTTCGGCCGGCGGCTGGCGCTGGTGGCCGAGGAGCGGCCGCACCTGCCGATCGCGCTCGGACTGTTCGCCCGCGGCACCCGCAGCTACCTGCTGGTGAGCACGGTGTTCGGCGGGATCGTGGCGGTGGGGGACACCATCGCGCTGGCGTTCCTCGACGTGCCCCTGCCGGTGCTGTGGGGCCTGCTGTCGTTCATCACCAACTACGTGCCCAACATCGGCTTCGTGCTCGGCGTCATCCCGCCGGCGCTGCTCGGCCTGCTCGACGGCGGCTGGACCGAGTTCTGGGTCGTCCTCGGCGTCTACGCGCTGCTCAACTTCGTCGTCCAGACGCTCATCCAGCCGCGCTTCGTCGGCGACTCGGTGGGCCTGTCGATGACGGTCACCTTCCTCGCCCTGCTGTTCTGGGGCTGGGTGCTGGGTGCGCTGGGCGCGCTGCTGGCGATCCCGCTCACGCTGCTGGTCAAGGCGCTCCTGGTCGACGTCGACCCGCGCGGGCACTGGCTCGACGCCCTGCTGCGGGAGGAACCACGGCCCCCGCGGACCAGCCGCGCCCGCAAGCGCGCGCACGACCGCCGGGCCGCGCTCGCGTCGGTGCGGTCGCTGCACCCGCACTGGCCCTCGCGGCGGCAACACCCGGACTGACCAGCGCTTTCCTGGAATGTCAGGGGTCAGGAGGACGTTGTCCACATACCGGGTGACTGCCCGGTGAGACCCCTGAGGAGGATCCCGTGAAGGGAGATCGTGTCGAGGTCGTCATCGACGCCGGTGGCACCACCCGCACCTACGAGATCGAGGCCACGCGCGCCGGGCGGCGTGTGGACGTCAGCCACGGCCGCGGGGTCGTGGAGGTCACCGAGAGCACCCGCGGCGGCACGCCGGTCCGCACCGCGCGGTTCATGTCCGGCCGCGTGCTGGCGCTGGTCGAGCACCCCGCCGCCCGCGTGGTGCTCGACGACGACGAGCCGGTGACGGCGCTGCGCCGCACCGCGTGAACAACGGCGCCGGCGGGCCCGCCGGCGCCCCGGAACTCGTCGTCATGGTCGGCCTGCAGGGCGCGGGCAAGTCGACGTGGGTGCAGCGGCACCTGGCGTCGACACACGCGGTGGTGAGCAAGGACCACTGGCCCCGCGCCCGCCGGCGGGAGGCCCGGCAGCAGCGCGTGGTCGCCGAGCTGCTCGCGGCCGGGCGCAGCGTCGTCGTCGACAACACCAACCCCTCGCCGGAGGAGCGCGCGCCGCTGGTGGCCGCGGCCCGCGCCGCCGGCGTCCCCGTCCGCGCGGTGTGGGTGGACACCCCGCTGGAGCAGTGTCTGGCGCGCAACGAGGCCCGCGAGGAGCGCTACCGCGTGCCCCTCGTCGGCGTCCTGTCCGCGCGCTCGCGGTTCCGCGCGCCGTCGCTGGACGAGGGGTTCGACCGGGTCGACGTCGTCCGCGCCGGGAGCTGACGCCCCGGGGCGTCCTGTGCGGCCGAGGGGAGCGGTGCGGTAGACACTGCACGCCCGTCCGCCCCGCCCCTCCCGGAGGTCCCCCCGTGCTGGCCAGCATCGGCTACGCCGTCGCCTACACCGCCGTCGGCCTCGTGCTGCTGGCCCTCGGCTACCTCGCCCTCGACCTGCTGACGCCCGGCCACCTGGGCCGGCGCATCTACGAGGACCGGTCGGTGAGCGCGGCGATCGTGCTGTCGGCGGGATTCCTCGCCCAGGGCGCGATCATCTTCACCACCATCTGGACCAACGCCACGGCCGGCTTCGGCCAGGCGCTGCTCTACACCGTGGTGTTCGGCGTGCTCGGCGTCCTGCTGCAGGCGGTCGCGTTCCTCGCCCTCGACCTGCTCACGCCGGGGAAGATGGGCTCCCTCGTCACCGAGGTCGGCTTCCACCCCGCGAGTCTGGTCAGCGCCGCGGCCCAGCTGTCGGTGGCCGCGATCATCGTCGCCTCCATCTGGCCCTGAGCCCGCACCGGCGGGCCCTCCGGAGGAACGCCCGGGGCCCGACGTAACGTGTCCGGCGCAGCGCGGGTTACCCGCCGGTATCCCGGCGGGCGGCCCCGAACCGGACGGCCGGCGACGACGCCGCCCCCACCCAGCGAGAGGAACGACAATGAGCGAGGCAACCCCCCGCGTCGCCATCGTGACCGGTGCCGCGCGCGGCATCGGTGCCGCGACGGCGCAGCGGCTGGCCGCCGACGGCTACGCCGTGGCCGTGCTCGACCTCGACGAGGCGAACACCAAGGAGACCGTGCAGGCCATCGAGGGCGCCGGCGGCACGGCGCTCGGCGTGGGTGCCGACGTCAGCGACGCCGAGCAGGTGCAGGCCGCCGTCGACCGGGTCGCCGCCGAGCTCGGCCCGCCCGTCGTGCTGATCAACAACGCGGGCGTCACCCGCGACAACATGCTGTTCAAGATGACCGAGGTCGACTGGGACGTCGTCATGAACGTGCACCTGCGCGGTGCCTTCCTCATGGCGCGGGCCTGCCAGAAGTACATGGTCGACGCCAAGTTCGGCCGGATCGTCAACCTGTCGAGCGTCTCGGCGCTGGGCAACCGCGGCCAGGCCAACTACTCGACGGCGAAGGCCGGCCTGCAGGGCTTCACCAAGACCCTCGCCATCGAGCTCGGCAAGTTCGGCGTCACCGTCAACGCCATCGCCCCCGGGTTCATCCAGACCGAGATGACCAAGGCCACCGCGGAGCGCATGGGCATCGCCTTCGAGGACTTCATCAAGGGTGCGGCCTCGCAGATCCCGGTGGCCCGCGTCGGCCAGCCCGAGGACATCGCCCACCTGGTGTCGTTCTTCGTCAGCGAGGGTGCCGGCTTCGTGTCCGGCCAGGTCGTCTACGCCGCGGGCGGCCCCCGCGCCTGAGGTGCACGGCGCCTGAGCACGAGCGCCTGAGACGTACGGAACGCCGGCCGGCGGGCACAGCGCCTCGCCGGCCGGCGTTGCACGTCGCGTGACCGAACCGCTCCGCCTCGTCGTCCTCGGTGACTCGATCGCGTACGGCACCGGTGCCACCCGCGTCGAGGACGGCCTCGGCCCGCGGCTGGCGCAGGTCCTGCGCGGCGAGGGCATCGACACCGATCTCACCGTGCTGGCCGTGCCCGGCGCGGTGTCCCGCGACCTCGCCGCCCAGGTGCGCCGGGCCGCGCCGCTGGGCGCCGACCTCGCCGTCGTGGTGATCGGCGCCAACGACCTCGCCCGCTTCCTCCCCGCGGATGTAGCCACCGCCGCGCTCGGCGCCGCCGTCCGGGACCTGCGGGCCGCCGGGACCGACGTCGTCGTGGTCCCCGCCCCCGACATGTCCAGCGTGCCGTTCGTGCCGCCGGCGCTGCGGCCGGTCGTGCGGGCCGCGTGCGCCCTGCTGCAGCAGCGCCAGGCCGAGGTCGCCGTCGCGCACGGTGCGACCGTCGCCGCGGTGTCGGCGGAGGTGGGCAGCGCCTTCGGCCTCGACCCGTCGCTGTTCTCCGCCGACCGGTTCCATCCCTCCTCGGCCGGCTACGCCCGGATCGCCGCGGCGCTGGCCCCCTCCGTACTGGCCGCCGCCCGCGACCGCCGGGACCGCCGGGCCGCCTGAGCGATCCGGCGGCCCCGCCGCTCACATGTCGCGGTAGCGCTTCGCCGCGGCGAGCGCCTCGGTCAGCCGCCCGGCGTCGAGGTCGGCCCCGTAGCCGGGGGTGTCGCGCTGGATGCGCCAGCCCTCGGCCAGCTTGCCGAGGTCGACCACGTCGAAGCCGAGCTCGTCGATGAACGAGGCCACCGTCTCCCTCGCCGACGCGTCGTCGCCGGCGATGGCCAGCGCCCGCCGGTTCGGCGTCCCCGGCGGGGTCCGGCGCGCGGTGATGTCCGCGGCGGCGATGTGGTTGAACGCCTTCACCACGCGCGAGGTGGGCAGGTGCTCCTGCAGCAGCTCCGCGGTCGTCGTCGTCTCGTCGTCCAGCGCGGCGACGTGCCCGTCGCGCTGCGGGTAGTAGTTGTTCGTGTCGATGACGACCTTGCCGGCCAGCGGCTCCACCGGGACGTCGCCGACGGCCTTGAGCGGCACGGTGACGACGACCAGGTCGCCCGCGGCACCGGCTTCGGCGGCGGTGGCCGCGCGGACGGTGCCCGTGCGCGACGGGCGGTCGCCGAGGGCGTCGACGAGGCCGGCGAGGGTCTCGGGGCCGCGGGAGTTGGAGAGCACGACGTCGTAGCCGATGTCGCTCGCTGCCTGTGCGAGCGCCGTGCCGATGTGGCCGGCGCCGATGATGCCGAGAGTGGTCATGCCCCGCGGCAACGCGCAGGTCGGCGGCTCATTCCCGGGCCCCGGCACGGCCTCCGTCTCGGTCGAGCGCGTCGGCCAGGAGCTCGGCGAGGTGCCGCCCGGGCCGGTCGGCGAGCTGGTCGAGCTGCGTGCGGCAGGAGAACCCGTCGGCCAGGACGACGGCGTCCGGGCCGGCCTCGCGGACGGCGGGCAGCAGCTGCTGCTCGGCGATCGCCACCGACACGTCGTGGTGCCCGCGCTCCACGCCCCAGTTGCCCGCCAGCCCGCAGCACCCGCCCAGGCGGGTGACCGTCGCGCCCGCGCTGCGCAGCAGCTTCTCGTCGGTGGCCCAGCCCATCACCGCGTGGTGGTGGCAGTGCGGCTGCGCGACCACCTCGACGCCGGCCAGCGACGGCGGCGTCCACCCCTCGGTGGCGGTGAGCAGCTCGGCGAGCGTCCGCGTCCCCGCGGCGACCCGCGCAGCGGCCGGCTCGTCGAGCAGCTCGACGGCGTCGCTGCGCAGCGCCGCGGTGCACGAGGGCTCCACGCCGACGATCGGGATGCCGGCGTCGGCCAGCGGCGCGAGCTTCGCCACCGTGTGGGCGAGGATGCGCCGCGCGGTGTCGAGCTGGCCGGTCGTCGTCCAGGTCAGGCCGCAGCAGGTGTCGTCGCCGGGCACCTGCACCGAGTAGCCCGCCGCCTCGAGCACCCGCGCCGCGGCCAGGGCGACCTCCGGGGCGAAGTGGTCGGTGAACGAGTCCACCCACAGCGCCACCGGGGCGCCGCCGCCGGGGCGCGCCGGCCACTGCTGCCGGAAGGTGCGCGGCGCGAACGAGGGCAGCGAGCGCCGCTGGTCCACGCCCGCGCCCCACTTCGCCACCCGGCCGCCGAGCCGTGAGCGCATGACCGCGTTGACCAGCCGGGGCGCCCGGGCTGCGAGGTCGGACCACATGGGCAGCTTGCCCAGCGTGTAGTGCGACAGCGGCCGGACGCGGCGGCGGTAGCTCTGGTGCAGCACCTCGGACTTGTAGCTGGCCATGTCCACGCCGGTCGGGCAGTCGCGCGAGCAGCCCTTGCACGACAGGCACAGGTCCAGCGCCTCGTGCACCTCCGGCGAGCGCCAGTCCCGCACCGGGCCGCCGGGGGCGAGCATCTCCTGCAGCACCCGGGCGCGGCCGCGGGTGGAGTCCTTCTCCTCGCGGGTGGCGGGGTAGGACGGGCACATCACCGCGACGCCCGAGGGCTCGGCCCGGCACTTGCCGACGCCGGTGCAGCGGTGCACCGCGTTGGAGAAGTCGCCGTCGTCGTGCCGGTACAGCAGCGCCAGCTCCTCGCGCAGCCGCGGCGCGGCGGCCACCCGGACGTCGTCGTCGAGGCGGGCCGGGCGCACCAGCACGCCGGGGTTGAGCACGTCGTCGGGGTCGAACAGGCCCTTGACCCGGGCGAACAGGTCGAGCGTGGCGGGGGAGTACATGGTGCTCAGCAGCTCGCTGCGGGCGCGGCCGTCGCCGTGCTCGCCCGACACCGACCCGCCGTAGCGGGCGACCAGCCGGGCGGCGTCCTCCACGAAGGCGCGGTAGGCGGCCCGGCCGCGGTCGGGCTCGCGGCCGAACGGGAAGTCGATGCGCACGTGCACGCAGCCGTCGCCGAAGTGGCCGTACGGCACGCCCTGCAGGCCGTGCTGGTCGAGCAGCGCGTCGAACTCCCGCAGGTAGGCGCCCAGCGAGGTCACCGGGACCGCGGCGTCCTCCCAGCCGGCGTGCGCGGGGCGGCCGTCGGAGGTGCGCGCGGCCAGCCCGGCGCCGTCCTCGCGGATCCGCCAGATCGCCGCGGCGTGCGCGACGTCGGTGACCACCATGCTGTCGAGCGCCCCGGCGTCGGCCACCACGGCCGCGCCCGTGGCCTGCACCTCGGCGACGGTGTCTCCGGTGACCTCCACGATCAGCCAGCCGGCGCCCTTCGGCAGGTCCGGGACGACGGCGGCCGGCACGTCGCGCAGCCGCTGCACGATCCGCTCGTCGAGGCCCTCGACGGCGGTGGGCCCGTGCCGCAGCAGCCTCGGCGTCGCGTCGGCAGCGTCGGCCATCGAGGGGTAGCCGAGCACGACCAGCCCGCGGAACGGCGCGTCGGCGACCAGCCGCACGGTGGCGCCGAGGACGACGGCCAGCGTCCCCTCGCTGCCCACCAGCGCGCGGGCGACGTCGAAGCCGTGCTCGGGCAGCAGGTGCTCCAGCGAGTAGCCCGACACCTGCCGGCCGAAGGTGCCCAGCTCGGTGCGGATGGTGGCCAGCTCGCCGGCGACCAGGCTGCGCAGGTCGTCGAGGCCGGACGGAGCGGTCCCCGAGGCCAGCCGCAGCCGCTGCCCGGCGCCGGTGACCACGTCGAGGCCGACCACGTTGTCCGACGTGCGGCCGTAGCCCAGCGCCCGCGAGCCGCAGGCGTTGTTGCCGATCATCCCACCGATCGTGCAGCGGTTGGACGTGCTCGGGTCGGGGCCGAAGCGCAGCCCGGCCGGCCGGGCGGCGTTCTGCAGCGCGGCCTGCACGACACCGGGGTCGACGACGGCGGTGCGCGTCTCGGCGTCGACGGAGTGCACCCGGGAGAGGTACCGGCTGGTGTCGACGACGACGCCGGTGCCCACGGCGTTGCCGGCGATCGAGGTGCCCGCGCCGCGCATGGTCAGCGGCACGCCGAGCTCGCGGCAGACCTCGAGGGCGGCGACCACCTCGTCGGCGGACCGCGGGCGGACGACGGCGCGCGGCAGCACGCGGTAGAGCGAACCGTCGGAGGAGTACAGCGCGCGGGCGAGGCCGGAGTCGTCGACGTCGCCGATCCCGGCGCGGCGCAGTGCTGCGGTGACCTCGGTGGTGTCGGCGTCCGGCCGGGCGGCGGTGGTGCTCACCGGCCCAGTGTCCCCGGTGCCGTCCGGCGTGCGGACGGCACCGGGGAGCGGGTCAGTCCTCGGTGGGCGGCTCGTCCTTCCCGGACTCCTCCGCCTCGTCGGCCTCCTCCTTGGTGTGGTGCACCGCGCCGTCGGCGTGCTCCGGCGGGCCGTAGACGGTGTAGAGCACCAGCGGGTTCGGCCCGGTGTTGAGGAAGTTGTGCTTCGTGCCGGCCGGGACGACGACGAGGTCGCCCTGGGCCACCTTCTTGGTGGCGCCGCCGACCTTCGCCTCACCGACGCCGCTGACGAAGGTGAGGATCTGGTCGATGTCCTCGTGGACCTCCTCGCCGATCTCCCCGCCCGGCGGGATGGTCATGACGACGAGCTGGGTGTTCTTCCCCGTCCACAGGACCCGGCGGAAGTCCGGGCTCTCCTCGGCGACGGTCGCGATGGTGAAGTGGATGACGGACGCCATGGGCGGCGCTCCTCCCTGTCTCGTGGCACCGGGGACGGTGCTCCTCGAACTGGCCTTGCCCCTCAGCCGCGCCGCCTACGCCTGTCCGGCGCCGGGGTGGTGCGCACGTGTGAGTGCCTGCTAGCGTCGGCCCACCTCGGTTGGACAGTCCAACCGACCTGCTGCTGGGGGCTCGTGTGTCCCGCTCGGTCACGTCCCGGAACGACGCCGCACCCGCCGCCGTCGGCCCTCCGCTCGCCGTCCTGCAGCGGCGGACGCTCGCCGTCGTCGCGGCCAGCACCCTCGTCGTCCTCGCCGCCTTCGTCACCCCGCTGGCCACCTCGGTGGCCACGGCGGCCGACCTCGGCACCGGCGCGGGCGGGCAGGCGTGGCTGCTGTCGGCGATGAGCGTGGGGCTGGCCGCGGCGCTGCTGGTCACCGGCGCGGCCGCCGACGACGTGGGTCGCCGGCGGGTGTTCACCGGCGGCCTGGTGCTGCTGGCCGTGGGCGCCGCGCTGACCGCCGCGGCGGGCTCCACCGGGGTCTTCGTCGCCGGCCGGCTGGTCGAGGGCGTCGGCGGCGCGGCGGTCCTCGCCTGCTCGCTGGGCCTCATCGCTCAGGTGTTCCCGCTCGGGCCGGCGCGGGCCCGGGCGGCGGCGGTCTGGGGCGCCGCCCTCGGTGCCGGGACCGGCGTCGGCGGGCTGGCCGCGGTGCTGCTCGACGGCGAGACCGGCTGGCGTGCCACGCACGCGGCGACCGCGGCCGTCACGCTGCTGCTGGCGGTCGCCGCGCGGCTGCTCCTGCCGGGGGCCGCGCCGGGACGCCGTCCGCGGGTCGACGTCCCCGGGCCGGTGCTGCTCGTGGCCGCGGTGTGCTGCCTGCTCGTCGGGCTGGTGGCCACCCGCACCGGCGCGGGGGCCGGCGCGGTGGTCGGGCTGATCGCCGGCGGCGTCGTGCTGGCGGCCGCCTTCGTCCTGGCCGAGAGCCGGGTGCGCGCGCCGATGGTCGACCTCGGGCTGTTCCGCGTGCGCGGGTTCGTGGCCGCCACGCTCGGCGCGCTGGTCACCGGGGCGGCCACCGTCGGGCTGATGTCCTTCCTGGCCACCGTGCTCCAGCGCGCCCTGGGCGAGAGCCTGCTGGCGGTGACGGTGCTCGTGCTGGTGTGGTCCGCGGTGGCGACGGCGACGTCGGTGGGGCTGCGTTGGCTGCCCGGGATCGACGGGCGGGTGCTGCTGGCCGGCGGCCTCGCGGTGTCGGCGGCGGGGCTGGCCGCGCTCGCCGTCCTCGACACCGGCAGCCGGGCCACGGCCCTGCTGCCGGGCCTGGTCGTCCTCGGCGTCGGCTACGGGGCGGCCAACGCCGCGCTGGGCCGGGAGGCGGTGGCGCACGTGCCGGCGGAGCGGGCCGGGATGGGCAGCGGGGCGAACAACACCGCGCGCTACCTCGGCGCCGCCGTCGGCGTCACCCTCGTCGTCCTGCTGGTCACCGCCGGCGCGCCGGCCGGCACCGCGGCCGGGCTGCTCGCCGGGTGGGACGCCGCCGCGTTCGCCGGCGCCGGGCTCAGCGCGGCCGGGGCACTGGCGGTGCTGGCACTGCGACCGGCCCGCCGCTGATCGCGGGCCGGGCGCTCAGGGACGGCGGGTGACCAGCCGCACGAGCACCTCGGTGGCGACGTCGGTGTCCTCGTCGAGGTGGGCGGCCTCGCCGCGCTCGACGCGGGCGAGCACCAGCTCGTTGAGCCCGCCGACGGCGGCCAGCACCAGCGCGCGGTCCACCGGGCGCACCTCGTCGGGGTGCTGCTCGGCGAGGTCGGAGGCGACGCCGCAGATGAGCTCGACGTAGCGGTCGATCACCTGGCGGCGCAGGGCGAGGGCGTGCCGGCCGGCCGCCTGCACCTCCACCAGCGCCGCCCAGGCCACGTCGGGGTTGGCGGCGAGCACCTCGAGGTAGGCGTGCACGGCGGTGCGCAGCCGCTGCGGCCAGGACAGCCCGTCGGCGACGGCGCGCTGCTGGGCGGCGTGCACGGTCTCCAGCATCGCGTCCGTGGCGCGGGTGTAGAGCTCGAGGAGGCAGTGCTCCTTGTCGCGGAAGTGCGCGTAGACGACGGTCTTGGAGACCCGGCCCTCGCGGGCGATGTCGGAGATCGTCGTCGCGCGGTAGCCCTTGGCGGCCATGCAGGTGGCCAGCGCGAGGAGGATGCGCACCCGGCGGTGGGCGTCGTCCTCGGTCAGGCCCTCCGGTGAGACCAGTGCTGTGGCCACGGGGAGAGCGTAGGGCCCGGTGATCTGGCCGCGGGGAACGCCGTCGGCTCGGTTCCCCAGTAACCATGCTCACCATGATGGGGGATTGGCGTCCAGAACCGGGCTGAAGCGCCTACCGGCCGGTATTCTCTCAACCATGCTCTCCGCCCAGCGGCCCCGCGCCGACGCTCCCCGGCCCATCAAGCGGGGTGCGAAGGTCGCCGAGGCGCTGGCGCAGGAGATCGTGCACGAGATCGTCTCCCGGAAGCTCCCGCCGGGCACGCTGCTGTCCTCCGAGGCGCAGATGCTCGAGGACTACGGCGTCGGCCGCGGGTCGCTGCGCGAGGCCCTGCGCATCCTCGAGGTGCACGGGCTGATCACGATGAAGCCGGGGCGCAACGGCGGCCCGATGGTCATCGAGGTCGGCAGCCGTGACTACGGCCGGATGTCGACGCTGTTCTTCCACCTCGGGGGGATGACCTTCGGGCAGCTCGTCGAGGCGCGGCTCATCCTCGAGCCGATGATGGCCCGGCTGGCCGCCGAGCGGCGCGGCCAGGAACTGGTCGGCCAGCTCGCGGACCCCGACGTGACGGCGGTCGAGGACGACACCGCCTACTTCGACGCGACGAAGGACTTCCACCGCGGCGTGGCCTCGATGTCGGGCAACCCGGTGCTCAACCTGCTCTGCGTCTCGCTGGAGGACATCTTCCGCGACCAGGTCAACGGCTTCCTCTCGCCGAGCGACGAGCGCAAGCACGTGCTCGAGGTGCACGCCGCCGTGGCCGCGGCGATCGCGCAGGGCGACGCCGACGCCGCCGAGCGGCTCATGCGGGAGCACATGCAGGAGTACGCCGACTGGGTGCTCCAGCGGCACCCGCAGCTGATGGACCAGGTCATCAGCTGGCAGTGACCGCGCTCAGCGCCCCCTCCATCCGGGGGCGCGCTTCTCGGTGAACGCCCGCGCGTCCTCCGGGGACCGGATCGGCGCGTAGACCCCCCACGACCGCGCGAACGCCTCCTCGGCCGGCCGCCGCCGGCCCCTCGACGGCGGCGATCAGCGGCTCGGCCGGCGGCCGCCGGAACGGCTCACCGTGTCATCCGGCTGCTCCGCGGCACGTCTCCTCCCTCGCCCGCGTTCGCTGCCGACTCACTTGGGCTGCATCCGGATCGCGCCGTCGAGCCGGATCGTCTCCCCGTTGAGCATCGGGTTGTCCACGATGGCCAGCGCCAGCCGGGCGAACTCGTCGGGGACGCCGAGCCGCCTCGGGTGCGGCGTCATCTGGCCCAGCGAGTCGCGCACGCTCTGGGGGAGCCGGGCGAGGATGGGGGTGTCGAAGGTGCCGGGGGCGATGGTCACGACGCGGATCAGCTTGCTGGCGAGGTCGCGGGCGGCGACGAGCGTGAGCCCGACGATGCCGGCCTTGGCCGAGGCGTAGGGGAGCTGGCCGATCTGGCCCTCCCACGCTGCCACCGACGCGGTGAGCACGCAGACCCCCCGCTCCTCACCGTCGACCGGCTCGTGTGCCGCCATCCGCGCGGCGGCCTGGCTGAGGACGTTGAAGGTCCCGATGAGGTTGACCCGCACGATCGACTCGTAGAACTCGAGCGATCCGGGCCTGCCCTCCTTGTCGACGACGCGCATCGCGCCGCCGCGGCCGGCGCAGTGCACCAGCGTGCGCAGCGGTCCGAGCTCGTCGGCCTGAGCGACGGCGGCCGCGACCGCCTCCGGGTCGGTCACGTCGGCGGCGGCGAAGCGCGTCTTCCCGCCCAGCTCGGCGGCGACGTCGGCACCGGCCGACGTCGGCAGGTCGACGAGGACGGTCGGCACACCGCGCTCGACCAGCCGGCGCGCGGTGGCCAGGCCGAGGCCCGACGCCGCACCGGTGACGACCGCGGACCCTGCAGTGACGTCCATGGTTCAGCCCTTCGCCGAGAGGTTCTCGATGACCATGGCGTTGGCCATGCCGCCGGCCTCGCACATGGTCTGCAGTCCGTACCGCTGGCCGGTGTCCTCGAGGAAGCCGAGCAGCGTGGTGGCCAGCCGGACGCCGGAGGCGCCCAGGGGGTGCCCGAGGGCGATGGCACCGCCGCGCGGGTTGAGCCGGGCGTCGTCGACGCCGAACTCGGCCTGCCAGGCCAGCGGGACCGAGGCGAAGGCCTCGTTGACCTCGACGGCGGCGACGTCGTCGAGCGACAGGCCGGAGCGGGCGAGCAGCCTGTGGGTGGCCGGGATCGGCCCGGTGAGCATGAGCACCGGGTCGTCACCGGTGACGGCGCTGGCCACGATCCGCGCCCGCGGCTTCAGTCCGAGCGCGCCGGCCCGCTCCTCGCTCATCACCAGGACCGCGGCCGCGCCGTCGGTGAGCTGCGAGGAGTTGCCGGCGGTGATCTTCCAGTCCAGCTCCGGGAAGCGGGCGGCGAGCGGATGGCCGGCGAAGGCGGCCTTCAGCCCGGCCAGTCTCTCGGGCGTCGTGCCGGGACGGATGGTCTCGTCGGCGGAGACGACACCGTCGGGTGTGGTGACGGGGATGATCTCGCGGTCGAAGGCCCCGGACGCGGTGGCCTCGGCGGCGCGGGCGTGCGAGCGGGCGGCGTACGCGTCGAGCCGCTCGCGGGACAGGCTCCACTTGTCGGCGACCAGCTCCGCGGAGATCCCCTGCGGCACCAGCCCGGGGGAGTAGCGCTCGGCCACGCGCGGTCCGTGGGGGTCGGCGTCGCCGCGGGCCGATCCCATCGGCACCCGGCTCATCGACTCCACCCCGGCCGCGACGACGACGTCGTATGCGCCGGCGACCACGCCCTGGACGGCGAAGTCGAGCGCCTGCTGGCCCGAGCCGCACTTGCGCTCGATGGTCACCGAGGGCACCGACTCCGGCCAGCCCGCTGCCAGCACCGCCTGCCGGCCCGGCGTCGCGGACTGCTCGCCGTTCTGGCCGACGCAGCCGACGAGCACGTCGTCGACGGTGGCGGGGTCGAGGTCACTGCGCTGCGCGAGCGCCTGGAGCACCTGGGCGAGCAGGTCGACCGGGTGCAGCCCGGACAGGGCACCCCCGGGCTTGCCGCGGCCCATCGGGCTGCGGACGGCGTCGACGACGACGGCTGCGGGCACGGTCTCGTCCTCTCGGAGTCGCTGTGGTCGTTGACACAATAACCATGAGCACCAATAACATGGATAGGTCCGCTCGGCCGCCTGGTGCGCTGTCCGGACCGCCCCCGGCGACGGCGCCGGGGTGTCACCCCAGGAGGAGCCAGGGATGTCGTTCGAGCTGCCGGCCGCGCACCGCGAGCTGCTGGAGCGGGCCCGCGCCACCGGCGACGAGGTGCGCTCGCGCGCCGGGGAGGCCGACGCCGCCACCGACGTCGATCCGGTGATGCGCAAGGCGCTGCAGGCCAGCGGCCTGGTGCAGGTCACCGTCCCGGCCGCGCACGGCGGCGCGTCGGAGACGGTCGACCCGCTGGCGGTCACCGTCGTCCGGGAGGCCTTCGGTGGGGTGTCGGCCCACCTGGACTCGCTGTTCGCCATGCAGGGCATCGGCAGCTACGCGTTGTCGGTGGCCGGCAGCCCGCGGGTGCAGGAGGAGTGGCTGCCGCGGGTGGTCGCCGTCGAGGCGGTGGCGGCGCTCTGCCTCACCGAGCCCGACGTCGGATCCGACCTGCGCTCGATCACGACCACCGTCGTGGAGCGCGACGGCGAGCTGGTGCTCGACGGGCACAAGTCCTTCATCACCAACGCCCCGGCCGCGGCCTTCTTCACCGTGCTGGCGAAGGAGGAGGCCGGCTTCTCGCTGGTGTTCGTCCCGGCGGACACCCCCGGCGTCATGGTGACCTCCGGCCCCGACCTCATCGCCCCTCACGTCATCGGCGAGGTCCGCTTCGACGGTGTCCGGGTGCCCCTGGACTCCCGCGTCGGTCAGCCCGGGCAGGCGTTCCCGCTGGTCCTGCAGACGCTGGCCACCTTCCGGGTGTCGGTGGCCGGCTCCGCGGTGGGGCTGGCGCAGGCGGCGCTCGACGAAGCGGTCCGGCACACGACCGGCCGCGAGCAGTTCGGCAGCCCGCTGGCCCGGCTCGGCCCGATCCCGCAGATGCTCGGCACCTGCTGGATGGAGGTGGAGCAGGCGCGGCTGCTCACCTACTCCGCCGCCTCCAAGGCCGCGCAGGACCCGCAGGGCGCGCTGCACTGGTCGTCGATGGCCAAGGTCGCCGCCACCGAGACCGCGGGCAGGGTGGCCGACCGCTGCGTGCAGATGATGGGCCGTTTCGGCGTCGTCACCGGCTCGACGATCGAGCGGCTCTACCGCAACGCCCGCCCGATGCGGATCTACGAGGGCGGCAACGAGGTGCTGCTGGGTCAGCTGGCCAAGACCCTGACCCGTCCCGCCCGCTGATCCCGGACACAGAGAAGAGGACCGCCATGGTCGCCGTCGGCATGCTGCTCTCCGACGTCCCGAGCACCGTTCCCCCCGCCCAGCAGTTCGACGACGTGCGGCGCATCGTCGCCGCCGCGCAGCAGGCCGGCATGACCTACATCGCCATCGGCCAGCACTTCCTCTACGGGGACCTGCGCTGGCTGCAGCCGGTGCCGCTGCTGGCCCGGCTGGCCGCCGAGTGCGACCGGGAGACCCGGCTCGCGACGCAGATCATGATCGCGCCGCTCTACCACCCGGTGCTGCTGGCCGAGGAGCTCGCCACCCTCGACGTCGTCACCGAGGGCCGGCTGGTCTTCGGCGCCGGCATCGGCTACCGGCCCGAGGAGTTCGACTACCTCGGCATCCCGTTCAAGGAGCGGGCGGCGCGCACCGACGAGATCCTCGAGCTCCTGGTCAAGCTCTGGACCCAGGACGAGGTCACCCACCACGGCCGGTTCTGGCAGCTCGAGGGCGTCAGGCCGCACCTCAAGCCGGTCCAGGACCCGCACCCGCCGATCTGGGTGGGCGCGCAGAGCGTGGCGGGGGCGCGTCGGGCCGGCCGGTTCGGCGACGCCTTCCCGGTGACCCCCGAGGCCACCTACGACGAGATCGAGGAGCGCTTCGCCGCCGTCCGCGAGGGCTTCGCCGCACGCGGCAAGCCCTTCGGCCCGCAGCCGGTGCGCCGCAACGTGCAGGTGGCCGACTCCCGGGACGAGGCGCTGGTCGAGTACGCCCGGGTGTCGAAGGGGAAGTACCTCTCCTACGCCAGCAAGGGCATGAAGTACGCCGGCGACGCCGAGACCCTCGACCGCGACTTCCTCACCAGCGTCGCGCAGCACGCCGTCGTCGGCAGCGACGCCGAGGTGGTCGCCCAGCTCACCGACCTGTGCACCCGGTTCCCGGTCGACCCGCTGCTGCTCCGCCCACAGTGGCCGTCGATGTCGGCCGACGAGACCATCGCCGCCATCGAGCGGCTGGGGCGGGAGGTGGTGCCGGCCATCCGCGCGCTGCCCACCCCACAACCCGACCCCGTGCCCGCGGGCACGGCCTGACGAGACTGGAGGACGGACATGGGACGGTTCGACGGGAAGGTCGCCCTGGTCACCGGCGGCGCGCGCGGTCAGGGCCGCTCGCACGCGGTGCGGCTGGCGGCGGAGGGGGCCGACGTCGCGGTCGTCGACGTCGTCAGGCAGTTCGACTCGGTGCAGTACGCGATGTCCACGCCCGAGGACCTGGCCGAGACCGAGAAGCTCGTCCGCGAGCACGGCCGGCAGTTCCTCGGCATCGTCGGCGACGTCCGCGACGTCGAGCAGGTGGACGCCGCCGTGGCGCAGGTGGAGGAGCAGTTCGGCGGGATCGACCTGGTCTGCGCCAACGCCGGGATCCTGCCCTCGACCGGCCCGCACGCCCAGCGGCTGGAGGCCTGGCACGACACCGTCGCCACCAACCTCTCCGGCGTCTTCTACACGCTGCGGGCGGTGACGCCGGGCATGGTCGAGCGCGACCGCGGCGGGGCCATCGTCATCACCGGGTCGACGTCGACCTTCCGGGGCGTCGCGTACAAGGTCGAGATGCTCAACCCGGGCCACATGGCCTACGGGGCGGCGAAGGCCGGTGTGCTCGCGCTCATGCGCAACTACGCCATGGCGCTCGGGAAGTACGGCATCCGGGTCAACACGGTCATCCCCGCCGGCGTCGACACCCCCATGATCAGCAACGAGTTCTTCACCAAGGACCTGCAGGCCGACGCTCCACCCGGGTGGATGGCCAACGTCATGGAGCGCGGTCCGGTGCAGCCCGGCGACATCTCCGACGCCGTCCTGTTCCTGCTGTCGGAGCAGGCGAAGTACGTGACCGGAACCGCGTTGCCCGTCGACATGGGCACACTCCTCATCTGAGCGGACACACGAAGAGGGGCGCGAGCCGCGGCTCCCGCCCCTCTCGTCGTGCGCGGCTCAGCTCATGCCGGCCGGCACCCGCTGCGGACGGCGGACGAAGCCCTCGTAGCCGTTGGCCGCGACCTCGTCGCACTTCTGCCGGTAGACACCCACCCCGCCGATGTAGGGCATGAACACCCGCGGCTTGCCCGGCACGTTCGAGCCCATGTACCAGGAGTCGGCGGTCGGGTAGAGCGTCATGTGCCCCACCTCGTCGACGTGCGCGGTCCACTCGTCCTCGGCCTCGACCGTGGGCTCCATCGTCGCCAGCCCCTCGGCGCGCATCGCGGCGATCGCCTCGGCCACCCACTCCACGTGCTGCTCGATCGAGGTGACCATGTTGGAGAGGACCGACGGGCTACCCGGACCGGTGATGGTGAAGAGGTTCGGGAACCCCGCGACCTGGATGCCCAGGTAGGTCCGCGGACCGGCGTGCCACTTGTCCTGGAGTCGCACGTCACCGCGGCCGCGGATGTCGACCGCGGTCAGGGCGCCGGTCATCGCGTCGAAACCCGTGGCGAAGACGAGGTCGTCGAACTCGAACTCCTCCTGGGTGGTGCGCAGCCCCCGGTGGGTGATCTCCACGATCGGCGTCTTCCGCACGTTGACCAGGCGCACGTGCGGCAGGTTGTAGGTCTCGTAGTAGTTCGTGCCGAGACACGGCCGCTTGGTGCCGAAGGGGTGGTCGTGCGGCTGCAGCGCGGCGGCCGTCTCCGGGTCCTCCACGATCTCGGCGATCCGGTCCCGTACGAACTGGGCCGCCGTGTCGTTGGCCTCCTTGCTCGTGATCATGTCGTTGTAGCTGACCAGCATGTCCACGAGGTTGTTGTCCTCGTCGTACCAGACGCTCTCGTAGCGGGCCCGCCGCTCCTCGGCGGGGACCTCCAGGGCCGACTTCTCGGGCGTCGGGACGGCGATGCCGAAACCCGACTCCCGCGCGGCCTGGCGGACCTCGGCGTAGCGCGCCTTGACCGAGCGCTGGTGCTCCGGGTCGATGGGGTGGTTGCGGGCCGGCAGCACGAAGTTCGGCGTCCGCTGGAAGACGGTCAGCTCGGCCGCCTGCTCGGCGATGAGCGGGATGGCCTGGACGCCGGACGAGCCCGTGCCGATGACGGCGACCCGCTGCCCGCTGAAGTCCACGCCCTCCTCGGGCCAGTGCCCGGTGTGGAACCAGCGGCCGCGGAAGAGGTCGAGCCCCGGGACCTCCGGCACCTTCGACGCCGAGAGGCACCCGGTGGCCATGACGACGTACTGCGCGGAGAGCTGGTCGCCCCGGTCGGTGCGCACGTGCCAGCGCTCGACGTCCTCGTCGAAGACCGCCTCGGTGACCGTGGTCTCGAGCTTGATGTCACGGCGCAGGTCGAAGCGGTCGGCGACGTGGTTGATGTAGCGGAGCAGCTCGTCCTGGGGTGGGTACTTCTCCGTCCACTCCCACTCCTGCTCCAGCTCGGAGTCGAAGGAGAAGCTGTAGTCCATGCTCTTCACGTCGACCCGGGCGCCGGGGTAGCGGTTCCAGAACCACGTCCCCCCGACGCCGTCGCCCCGCTCGAAGACCTGCACCGTCAGGCCCAGGCCGCGCAGCTTGTGCAGCATGTACAGGCCCGACATCCCGGCACCGACGACGACGGCGTCGACCTCGGGGACACCCCTGATCGCGGAGTTCGACGGCTGCTGGCGCGTCTGTGTCATGTGTTCTGTTCCTCTCGGGCAAGTCCCGGGACGGCGGCGCCGCGCGACCGGGGGATGGGGGTCACGCGGGCTGGGTGGTGAGCTGGCGGTCGACGGCGTCGGCGACGTAGGCGATGCCGGCCTCGCTGCCGGGCAGCACGTTGACCATCGTGAAGAAGCCGTGCATCTGGCCGTCGAAGACGCGCGACTGCACGGGCACCCCGGCGCCGGCGAGCGCGTCGGCGTACTCCTGGCCCTCCTGGCGCAGCACGTCGTGCTCGGCGAGCAGGATGACGGCCGGTGGCAGGCCGGAGTGGTCCTCGAGCTTGGACGGTGAGGCTTCCGGGTGCTGGCGCATGTCGTGCTCGGGGGCGTAGAGGTCCCAGAACCAGACCATCGACTCGCGGGTGAGCAGAGTCTGGTTCTCGGGGTCGCGGTAGGTCTCGTTGTCCAGGTTGCAGTCGGTCACCGGGTACACGAGGACCTGCATCGCGATGGCCGGCCCACCGGCGTCGCGCGCCTTGTGCGCGACGATCGCGGCGAGGTTCCCGCCCGCGCTGTCGCCGGCGACGACCAGCGGCACGCGGGCCCCGGCGATCTCCTCCAGGTGCCCGTCGATCCACCGCAGCGCCGCCCAGGAATCGTTCACGGCCGCCGGGTAGGGGTTCTCCGGCGCCATCCGGTAGTCGACGAGCACGACCGCGCACCCGGTGCGCTGGGCGAGGGTCCTGCCGAGCGTCTCGAACTCGGGCAGCGCGCCGATCACCCAGCCGCCGCCGTGGTAGTAGACGACCACGCCGCGGGGGCTCTCGTTCGGCACGAGGACGTGCAGCGGGATCGCGTACCCGTCGTCCGCCGCCGCGCTCGTCATCTCCGCCCGGTGCATCTCGGGCCCGGGCCCGTACATCTCACCGAGGGTCGCGGTCAGGCCGCGGGCCTCCTCCGGGGTCATCTCGTGCAGCGGCTTGGCGCCGCTCTCGGCCATCTGCGTGAGCAGCGCCGTCGTCGCCTCGTCCAGGGCCATGTCGCCTCCAGGGGTGTCCGCTCGCTTGGGGGACACCGGATGGCTGCCACACCATCGGGTGACCCAGGCCACACAAAGTAGGTAGACCATGCGCAGGGACACAACCCCCGCGCGGCGGGTCGGGCTGAACCTGCGAAAGATGCGCAGGAACTCTTCCGCCACGCCGCGAGGTGTGGCTACGGTCACGTGTGCCGGGCCCGCCCGCCGCCTCTCCGGCCGCCGGCCCGCTGTCCGTCCCCCCGGGTGCGAGGACGCCCCGGGGCCGTTCACTCGAGGGAGCGCCGTGAAGACCGTTGGAGCACTGCTGTGGGAGCCCGGGATCAACTCGGGGTGGAGCGTCGAGGAGATCGAGCTCGACTCGCCCAAGCGCCGGGAGGTGATGGTCAAGCTCACCTCCTCGGGCATCTGTCACAGCGACGACCACCTCGACACCGGCGACATCCCGCTGCCGTGGGCGCCGGTGCTCGGTGGCCACGAGGGCGCCGGCGTCGTCACCGAGGTCGGGCCCGAGGTCACCGAGCTGGCCGAGGGTGACCACGTCGTCCTGTCCTTCCTGCCCTCCTGCGGGAAGTGCCGGATGTGCGTCGCCGGCCGCGCCAACATGTGCGAGCTCGGCGCCGGCGTGCTCGCCGGGTACGCCCCCGACGGCACGCACCGCATCCACGCGCGCGGCCAGGGTGTGGGCGCGATGAGCTACCTGGGCACCTTCAGCCCGTACGTCACGGTGCCGGTCGACTCCGCGGTGAAGATCGACCCGTCGATCCCGCTGATGCCCGCGTCGCTGATCGGCTGCGGCGTCCCCACCGGTTGGGGCTCGTCGGTCTACGCCGCGGAGATCCAGCTCGGCGACACCGTCGTCGTCTTCGGCACCGGCGGCGTCGGCATGAACGCCGTCCAGGGCGCCGTGCACCGCGGCGCGCGCAACATCGTCACCGTCGACCCGGTGCCCTTCAAGCAGGAGAAGGCCAAGGTCTTCGGCGCGACCCACACCGTGGGCTCCTTCGAGGAGGCCCGGGAGCTGATCGAGCACATGACCAACGGCCAGGGCGCCGACCGGGTGATCATCACCGTCGACGTCGCCCGCGGGGACATCGTCGAGCAGGCCAACCAGCTCACCCGCCGCGGCGGGGTGATCGTGCTGACGGCGGCCGCGCCGGTGCTGCAGCGCGACGTGCAGTTCGACCTGTTCAGCTTCGCGATGTCGGGCAAGCGGCTGCAGGGCTCGCTGTACGGGACGACGAACTCCAAGAACGACATCCCGCTGATCGCCGAGATGTACAAGAGCGGCCAGTTCAAGCTCGACGAGCTGATCACCAAGACGTACAAGCTCGAACAGATCAACGAGGCCTTCGCCGACATGCGCGAGGGCAAGAACATCCGCGGCGTCATCGTCTACGACGACTGAGGCGCGCGATGACCCTCACCCGGCCCGGCACCCAGGTGGCCGACCTGCTCGACATCCAGCGGGCCACCCACGTCTATGCCCGCGGTCTCGACCGCTTCGACCCGCAGGAGGCGGCGTCGGCGTTCACCGACGACGCCGTCTGGGACGCCACCGCCGTCGGCCTCGAGCGGTTCGAGGGGCGCGCGGCGATCCTCGGCTTCTTCGAGCGGGACGCCGCGGCGATCGCCGACCAGTTCCACGTCATCACCAACCACGTGGTGGACCTCGACGGCGACACGGCCAGCGGTACGAACTACGTGTTCTCCGAGGGCCACACGAACAGCGGCGCCGCGTTCAAGGCGATCGCGCTCAACGAGGACACCTACCGGCGCACGCCCGAGGGCTGGCGCATCGCCACCCGCCGCATCTCGGCCCTCACCCCGCCCGAGCTCGAGGGCTTCGATGCCTGACCGCGTCTGTTCCCCGGCAGAAATGGCCATTTCTGCCGTCTCCGTCCAGGGAGGACGACCGTGACCGCAGTGGAGGAGCGCGCCGGCACCGGCGTGCGCTCGTTCGACAAGCTCTTCATCGGCGGCCACTGGGTGCCGCCGGCGACCGACGCGGTGATCGAGGTGGTCAGCCCGATCACCGAGCAGGTCGTGGCCACCGTCCCGCACGCGAGCCCGGCGGACATGGACGCCGCCGTCGCCGCGGCCCGGCAGGCCTTCGACGAGGGTCCGTGGCCGCGGATGTCGCCGGCCGAGCGAGCCGCCGCGCTGCGCCGGGTGGGGGAGGAGGTCGGCAAGCGGATCCCGGAGATGGAGAACTCCTTCACGATCGAGATCGGCGCCCCGGCCATGATCAGCAAGGCCTTCCACGCCAACGCCGCGGCGATGTGGGACGACGCCGCGACCCTGGCCGCCGACCTGCGGCTGGAGGAGCGGCGCGCGGTCGCCGGCGGCGGCGAGGCCACGATCGTCCGGGAGCCGGTCGGCGTCGCGGCGGTGATCATCCCGTGGAACGGGCCGGTCGCCACGGCGTCGCTGAAGATCGCGCCGGCGCTCGCGGCCGGCTGCACCATCGTCCTCAAGCCCGCACCCGAGGGCCCGGTGTCGGTGATGATCCTCGCCGAGGCGATCGAGGCCGCGGGCCTGCCCGACGGCGTCGTCAGCGTCCTGCCCGGCGACCGCGAGGTCGGCGAGCACCTGGTGAGGCACCCCGACGTCGACAAGGTGTCCTTCACCGGCTCGACGGCGGCCGGCCGCCGGATCATGGCGCTGTGCGCCGAGCGGATCGCCCGGGTGACGCTCGAGCTCGGCGGCAAGTCGGCGGCGATCGTGCTGCCCGACGCCGACCTCGCAGCCGTGGCGCAGACGGTCACGTTCGCCGGCATCGGGAGCTCGGGGCAGGTCTGCGCCGCGCTCACCCGCCTCGTCGTCCCGCGGGACAAGCAGGACGAGGTGGTGGCGCAGGTCAAGACGATCATGGAGTCGGTGAAGGTCGGCGACCCCCGCGAGGAGGGCACCGTGCTCGGCCCGCTGGCCGCTGGGCGGCAGCGGGACCGGGTCGAGGGCTACATCGCCGCCGGGGTCGAGGAGGGTGCCCGCCTGGTGACCGGCGGTGGCCGGCCCGAGGGGCTCGACCGCGGCTACTACGTCCAGCCGACGCTGTTCGCCGACGTCGACAACGCCATGCGGATCGCGCAGGAGGAGATCTTCGGCCCGGTCATCGTGGTGATCCCCTACGACACCGTCGACGACGCCGTCCGCATCGCCAACGACTCGCAGTACGGCCTCTCCGGGGCGGTGTTCACCGCGGACAAGGAGGCCGGGGAGGCGATCGCCCGGCGGGTGCGCACCGGCCAGATCTACGTCAACGACTGGGGCATGTGCGTCACCCAGCCCTTCGGCGGCTACAAGCAGTCCGGTCTCGGCCGCGAGGGCGGTCCGGAGGGCATCGCCGGTTTCCTCGAGACGAAGATGATCCAGGGCATCTAGGAGGACCCCGTCCCGCCGCTCGCGAGCTCGTGGCGGGACCCTGCGGGAGGGTCGACCACCCACCCACGACGGCTCCACCCGCTCCGCGCGGGTGGAGCCGTCGCCGTGTCCGGGGAGGTTCCGGCCTGAGCGGGGCCGGTTGGCGCCGGGCTCTTTACACGGCTGCGGCCGCCCCCTATGGTCCCGATCACACGATGCCAATGATGCGCATCATATGGACTGATCGGAGCCACCGTGGACCTCGACCTCAGGCGTCGCCCCCGGCGCGCCGTCCTCGCCGGACTCACGGCCGTCCTGCTGCTGGGCACCGCAGCCTGCGGAGGGGGCGACAGCGGCGGCGGGGGCTCGTCGGAGGGTCTGCCGGAGACGATCACGGTGACCTCGATCAACCCGACCACCGGGGTGGTGGCCTTCGCCGGGAACGCGGCCAACAAGGGCTACGAGCTGGCGGTCAAGGAGATCAACGAGTCCGACACGCTCGAGGGCTCGCAGCTGGAGCTGGAGCTGGTCGACACCCGCAGCGAGCCCCAGACCGCGGCCCAGGAGGCCACCACGGCGATCGCGGACACCGACGTCGCCGCCGTCTTCGGCTCGGTCTCGAGCAACGAGGCGATCGCGATGTCGCCGCTGCTGCAGCAGCGCGGCCTGCCGGTCATCTACACCCAGGCCGGCAGCGACGGCGTCGTCGTCGGTGACTACACCTGGCGCGCGACGCCGCTGATGAGCTCCTACTACCCGATCCTGTCGAAGTACATCGAGGACCAGGGCTTCACGTCGCTGGGCGTCCTCTACACCAGCGCCACGCCCACGCTGCAGGAGGTGGGCAGCGAGACGGTGCCACAGATGGCCGAGGACCTCGGCATCGACATCACCGCGAGCATCGACATCCCGGCGACGACGCAGGACTACTCCGCGCCGATCTCGCAGGTGCTCGACAGCCAGCCCGACGCCGTCGTCGCGCTGCTGGTGGGCGCGGCCAACGTGACCGTCATGCAGCAGCTGCGCCAGGCCGGCTACACCGGCCCGGTCCTCGGCAACTCGGGCGCCAGTGCGGGCAACCTGCTGCCGGCCGGTGCCGACGGCGCGGACATGATCTGGCCGGTCGACTTCAACTTCCAGCAGACCGCCCAGTCCAGCCAGGACTTCGTCGAGGCCTATCGCGCCGAGTACGGCGAGGACCCGCTGAACTACGCCGCCGAGGCCTACGACGCCGCCTGGTTCCTGGCCCGCTCGATCGCCGCGGCCGGCTCCGCCGACCGCGAGGCCATCAAGGACGCCATGGTCAGCGAGGCCGAGAGCACCTTCGACGGTGCGCTCGGCGAGGGCCTGAGCTGGGAGGACGGCACGATCGTCGTCCCCGGCGTCGTCGTCCGCTGGACCGGCGACGGCGAGGAGCTCCTCTACGAGGGCTCGGGCGGGGCCTGACCCGGACCCCGGACGGGGTGGGCGGGCGACCGCCGGCCCACCCCGTCCCCCTCAGCAGTCCGTCGGACCACCACCAGGGACGGGAGACCCGGTGACACACCAGCAGCCACGGCGCGGGGAGGCGTGATGCAGGACCTCGTCAGCGTCGTCACGCTCGGCTCCGTCTACCTGCTCTTCGCCCTCGGCATGAGCATCACGTGGGGCACGATCGACATCCTGAACTTCGCCCACGGTTCGGTCTTCATGTTCTCGGCCTTCTCGGCGTCGCTCGTGCTCGAGCGCCTGACGCTGGGGCTCGTGCCGGTGCTGCTCATCGGGGTCGTCGTCGGCGCACTGATGTCGGTGCTGATCCAGGTGGTCGCCTTCGAGCAGATCATCAAGCGGGCCAGGGACCGGCGCACCGCCGAGATGCAGATCCTCATCGGCGGCATCGGGGTGGCGATCATCCCGCTGGCCATCGCCCAGCACCACACGCAGAGCAACCCCTTCGGGCTCAACGCCTCCAGCTTCACCGTGGAGTCGATCAGCCTGGGCGGCCTGCGGATCACCAACATCCAGGTGCTGACCGTGCTGCTGGCCCTGGCCCTGTGGGCCGCGGCGGCGGTGTGGCTGCGCCGTTCGCGGCAGGGCCTGGCGCTGCGGGCCATCGGCGTCGACGCGCAGACCGCCGCGCTCATGGGTGTCGACCGGCGCCGGCTGGCCCTGGTCACCATGGCCGTCGCCGGCGGCATGGCCGGCCTCTCCGGGGTCCTGTTCACCTTCTCGCTCGGCGCCATCACGCCCGAGAGCGGGGACACCCTCCTGGTCAAGGCCTTCGCGTGCATCATCCTCGGCGGCGTCGGCAGCATGCTCGGCGTCGCGTTCGGCGCCTACCTGCTGGCCGCCGCGGAGGTCGTCATCCTCACCCAGACCAACGGGTCCTGGGTCGAGGCGGTGAGCTTCGGGCTGATCTTCCTCGTCCTGCTCGTGCGGCCGGCCGGGGTGTTCGGCCGCAAGGAGGTGCGGCGCACGTGAGCGACTTCTTCAACGCCAACCTCGTCCTCGTCCAGTCGACGCTGACCGGGCTGCTGCTGGCGCTGTCGATCCAGGTGCCGCTGCGCATGGGCGTGTTCTCCTTCGCCGGCGCCGGCTCCTACGGCATCGGCGCCTACGCCACCGGCATCCTCGTGCTGCGCTACGAGATGGATGCCCTGCCCGCGATCGCGCTGACCGCCCTGGGCACCGCGGTGATCGGGCTCCTCCTGGGCGCGCTGATCAGCAGGCTGGGCGGCCTCTACCTGGCCATGGCCACGGTCGCCTTCGACCTGATCATCAGCGTCATCGCGATCAACGGCGGCGAGCTGACCGGAGCCTCGACCGGCCTGTTCGGCATCATCACCGACTTCACGACGGGGCAGATGTTCGTCCTGACCGTGGCGGTGCTCGCCCTGGTCGCGATGTCGGAGGTGGGCCGGCTCGGCCGCCGTGTGGACACCGTCCGCGACGACCCGGAACTCGCCGCGTCGATGGGCATCAACGTCCGCCGCTACCGGCTGGCCGCCTTCGTCGTCAGCGGGGCCCTCGGCGGTCTGGCGGGGGGCATGAACGTCCTCGTGCGCAGCACCGTCGGCCCGCTCGACATCGGCTTCGGCCTGATCGTCCTGGCGCTGACGATGATCATCGTCGGCGGGTCGCGGTCCTGGAAGGGCGCGCTGATCGGGGCGGTCATCTTCACCTGGCTGCCCGACCTGCTCACCGTCATCGGCGAGTGGCAGGAGCTGGTCTACGGCGTCATCGTCGCCGTCGCCGCGATCTTCCTGCCGCGCGGCATCTACGGCGTCCTGCAGGACGGCACCCGGTGGGTGCAGCGGGTCCGCCGCGACCGGCGGGCGGCCGCCCGGGGTGGGCCGGTGGTCGACGCCGACGGCGGCCTGCGCCCGCAGGAGGACGAGGCCGCGGTCCTGGTGGCACAGGCCGCCGAACAACCCGTCCGGGAGCTCGACCAGCTCTCCGGCCGAACGCAGGGGGCACCGTGAGCACTCCCGTCGTGCAGACCGACGACGCCGGCACGGCCGGTACGGCCCCGGTCCTCGAGCTCCGCGACGTCGCGGTGCACTTCGGCGGCGTCAAGGCCGTCGACGGCATCTCGCTGCAGCTCGAGCCGGGCCGGATCTACGGGATCATCGGCCCCAACGGGTCGGGCAAGAGCACGCTGATCGCCGGGATCACCCGGCTGACCGGGCTCACCCGCGGCGAGCTGCTGCTCGACGGGCAGCCGGTGCACGACGTCGCCCCCTCCCGGCTGGCCGGACGTGGCGTGGCCCGCACCTTCCAGACGGTGCGGCTCCTGGCCGACCTGACCGTCCGCGCCAACGTGCAGATCGGCGCGGACGCCCGTGCCGACGGCGGGCGGTCCAGGCGGGGTCCCACCGGGTGGCTGCGTCCCGGCGCCACGTCGCCGGCGGTGGCCGACGCGATCGCCCGGACGCGCCTCGAGGGCTTCGAGGACCACTACCCCGCGGAACTGTCCTACGGCACCCAGCGCCGGGTCGAGATCGCCCGCGCCATCGCGATGGGGCCGCGGCTGCTGCTGCTCGACGAACCGACCGCCGGGATGAACCAGACCGAGCGCGCGGAGATCTCCGCCCTCATGCGCAGCATGCGCACCGGCGGACTGTGCCAGCTGCTGGTGGAACACGACGTCCAGATGATGATCGACACCTGCGACTACGTGTTCGCCATGAACTCCGGCCGGCTCATCGCCCAGGGCGCACCCGCCGAGGTCGTCCGGGACCCGGCCGTCCAGGAGGCGTATCTCGGGAGGAAGTGGCGCGAGCATGCTGACGGTGACTGACCTGCACGTGGCGTACGGGAAGATCGAGGCCGTCCGCGGCGTGGGCCTCTCGGTCGACCAGGGGAAGATCACGCTCGTCCTCGGCGCGAACGGCGCCGGCAAGAGCACGACGCTCAAGGCCATCGCGGGCATGGTGCCGGCGCAGCGCGGCTCGGTCGTCCTCGACGGCGCGGAGGTCCTCGGCCAGGCCCCGCACCGGCTGGTCCGGCGCGGCCTCGCGCTGGTGCCCGAGGGGCGCCGGGTGTTCGGCCCGCTGACCGTGGCCGAGAACCTGCGGATGGGCGGCTACACCGCCGGCAAGAAGGTGCTCGAGCAGACGCTGGACCGGGTCTACGACACGTTCCCGATCCTCGCCGAGCGGCGCAACGGGGCCGCCGGCCTGCTCAGCGGCGGTGAGCAGCAGATGCTCGCCTTCGGCCGCGCGCTGATGTCGCAGCCGAAGGTGATGCTGATGGACGAGCCGTCGATGGGCCTGGCGCCGGTGGTGGTCGACTCGATCCTCGCCGGCGTCCGGCAGATGGCCGACGACGGCATCGGGATCCTCATGGTCGAGCAGAACGCCGAGGCGGGGCTCGACCTCGCCGACGACGTCGTCGCGGTCGCCCGCGGCGAGGTGGTCTACACCGGGGCGTCCGGCGACGCCCGCAACCACGCCTCGGTGCTGCGCGCCTTCCTCGGCGAGGCCGCCCTGGCCGGGAAGGGTGCCTGATGAGCCACGACAGGTGGGACGACCCCGCCCTGCTGGGCGCCCGCAGCGCCCGCCTCTACGCCCGCTACGCGCAGGCCGTCGACGACGGCGACCTCGAGGCGCTGCGCGCGATGGTGACCGACGACGTCGGCGTCACCCGCGGGGAGCTCCCGACCGAGTCCGGAGTCGAGGCGTTCCTCGACGTCTACCGGGCGCACAACGCGCTGCGGATCCCGGTCTGCCGGCACGTGGTCACCAACGTGCTGGCCGAGCGGGCCGGCGACGTCGTCCGGACGTCGGCCTACTTCCAGGCCACGATGTTCGAGGAGGGCCGCACGCGGGTCGTCACGGGCACCTACGCCGACGACCACGTCGAGCGCGACGGCGGGCTGCTCATCGCGCACAAGCGCATCTCCGTGGACCGGGTCGTGCACCTGCCCGCCGCGGAGGCCCGCTTCGCCCACGCCGGCACACCGGAGTCGGTGGCCGGGTCGACGGCGGCCCGCTCGTGACCGCCGGGGTCGAGGCGGCACCGGTGGCGTCGCCCACGGAGGAGACGCGTCCGCGGGGCGTCGTCGTCACCGGGGCCGCGCAGGGCCTGGGCCGGGCGATCGCGCAGGGGTTCGCCGAGGCCGGCGCGGCGGTGGTCGGGGTCGACCTCTCCGACGCGGTCGCGCCGCTCGGCACCGGCCACGACGCCGTCGTCGGGGACGCGGGCGACGCCGCGGTGCTCGGCCGTGCCGTCGCCCGCGCCGCCGAGCTCGGGGGCGGCCTGGCCACCTTCGTCGCCAACGCGGGCGTGACGTCGCCGGGGGAGACGGTCGGCTACCCGCTGTCCGAGTGGGACCGCCTGCTCGACGTCAACCTGCGCGCGGCGTTCGTCGGCGCGCAGGTGGTCCGGCAGGCGCTGGGGCCGGGCGGCAGCATCGTGATGGTCTCGTCGATCTGCGCCGTCCAGGGCTTCGCCGCCCGGGCCTCGTACTGCGCGTCCAAGGCCGGGATCGAGGGGCTGGTCCGCTCCCTGGCCGTGGAGTGGGGCGCCGACGGCATCCGGGTCAACGCGGTCGCCCCGGGCACGGTGGCCACCGACATGCAGCGGGCGATGATGGCCAGCGGGCGCGCGTCCGCGCAGCGCTACCTCGACCGGATCCCGATGGACCGCTTCGGGGAGCCCTCGGAGATCGCCGACGCCGTCGTCTACCTGGCCTCGCCCCGGGCGAGCTACGTGACCGGTGTGGTGCTGCCCGTCGACGGCGGCTGGGCCGTCGGCGGCCTGCCCGCGCGGGCCTGAGACCGGGCGCCTCGATGCGGGCGGGGACTGGCGCAACAACCATGCACATGATTAGGTGGGTTCGCTCCCGCGCGAGGCGTGCGGGACCCCGTCGCTAGGGGAGAGATGCGCTACTACACGGATCTGGTGCCGGCCTTCCCGGACCAGGATGACTGGACGCTCGCGACGGTCCTGCGCACGCACGCGGCCCGCCGCCCCGACGCGGTGCTCCTCGACCTGCCGGAGGAGGGGCTGACCTTCACCTACGCGCAGGCCCTCGAGCAGGCCGAGTCGGTGGCCGACCGGCTCGCCGAGGCCGGTGCCCGCACCGGCGACCGGGTCCTGGTCATGGCGGCGAACTCCTCGCAGTTCCTGCGCACCTGGCTCGGCACCGGTGTCGGCGGCACGGTCGAGGTGCCGATCAACACCGCCTACGAGGGCGTCTTCCTCGAGCACCAGGTGGCCACCTCCGCGCCCCGCTTCGCGGTCATCGACGACGTGCACGCGGCCAGGTTCGCCGCCGTCGGCGACGCCGCCCGGGTGATCGAGCACTTCTGGGTGGTCGACACCGGCAGCCGCGAGCAGGCGCTGGCCCTGCTGCGCGACGCGGGCTGGGCGGCCGACGCGTGGGAGGACCTCGCCGTCGGCGCGCGGCCCGGCGCCGAGTTCCCCACCCCGCCGCCGCACGCGCTCGCCTCGATCTTCTTCACCTCCGGCACCACCGGCCCGTCCAAGGGCGTGGCCATGCCGCACGCGCAGATGTACTTCTTCGGCCAGGAGGTGGTCAGCCTCCAGCGGCTGACCCCCGAGGACACCTATTTCACCTGCACGCCGCTGTTCCACGGCAACGCCCAGTTCATGGCGGCCTACCCGGCGCTCATCGCCGGCGCGCGGCTGGTCTGCCGGCCACGGTTCAGCGCCAGCCGCTGGGTCGAGCAGCTCCGCGACTCCGGCGTCACGGCCACCAACCTCATCGGCGTGATGATGGACTTCGTCTGGAAGCAGCCCCCGCGCCCGGACGACGCCGACAACGTGCTGCGCACCGTGTTCGCCGCCCCGACGGCCAGCTCCATCGTCGAGGGGTTCAGGGCGCGCTACGGCATCGAGGCGTTCACCGAGGTCTTCGGCCTCACCGAGACCAGCGCGCCGATCCTGTCGCCCTACGGCGAGGACCGCCCCGCCGGCGCCGCCGGCCTCCAGGCCGCCGACTGGTTCGACGTGCGGCTGGTCCACCCCGAGACCGACCGCGAGGTGCCCGTCGGCGAGGTCGGCGAGCTCGTCGTCCGGCCGCGGCACCCGTGGACCTGCTCGCTGGGCTACTTCGGCATGCCGGAGAAGACCGCCGAGGCCTGGCGCAACCTGTGGTTCCACACCGGCGACGCGCTGCGCAAGGACGCCGACGGCTGGTTCTACTTCGTCGACCGCTACAAGGACGCGCTGCGCCGCCGCGGGGAGAACATCAGCTCCTACGAGGTCGAGCAGGGCCTGCTGTCGCACCCCGGCGTCCTGGAGGTCGCCGTCGTCGGCGTGGCCGCCGACTCCGAGGCGGGCGAGGACGAGGTCATGGCCTTCGTCGTCGCCGACCCCGCCCGGCCCGGCGTCACCGCCGCCGAGCTGTGGGACTGGTGCACCGGCCGGGTGCCGGCCTTCGCCACCCCGCGCTACGTCCGCTTCGTCGATGCGCTGCCCAAGACGCCCTCGGAGAAGGTGCAGAAGGCCGTGCTCCGCGCCGACGGCGTCACGCCCGACACCCATGACCGGACCGCCGTCCCGGCGGCGGCCGGCACCCGCTGAGGAGACCGCCGTGGACTATGCCGAGGACCCCACCCACCGGGAGATCCGCGAGGCCGTCCGGGCCATGTGCAAGGCCTTCCCGGACGAGTACTGGATGCAGCACGACGACTCCCACGAGTTCCCGTGGGAGTTCTACGACGCGGTCCGGGACGCCGGCTGGCTCGGCCTGACCATCCCCGAGGAGTACGGCGGCGGCGGGCTCGGCGTCACCGAGGCGGCGCTGGTCGAGTACGAGATCGCCGCCTCCGGGGCCGGCATGGGCGGCTGCAGCGCCGTGCACATCGGCATCTTCGGCTTCCACCCGGTCATCGAGCACGGCTCGGAGTCGCTCAAGCGGCGGTTCCTGCCGCAGGCGGTCAGCGGCGAGCTGCACGTCTCCTTCGCCGTCACCGAGCCCGACGCCGGCACCGACACGACCAACATCTCCACCACCGCGCGCAAGGTCGACGGCGGCTGGCTGGTCTCGGGCAAGAAGGTGTGGATCACCAAGGCGCAGGAGGCGCAGCGGATGCTGCTGCTGGCCCGCACCAGCCCCCGCGACCCCGCCGCGAAGAAGACGGCCGGGTTGACGCTGTTCTTCGCTCCGATGGACCGCGAGCACGTGCAGATCCGCGAGATCCCCAAGATGGGCCGCAACGCCGTCGACACCAACGAGCTGTTCATCGACGACCTGTTCGTCGCCGACGAGGACGTCGTCGGCGAGGTCGGGCACGGCTTCCGCACCATCCTCGGCGGGCTCAACGCCGAGCGGGTGATCAGCGCCAACGCCGCGCTGGGCATCGGCCGGGCGGCGCTGCGCCGCGGGGTCGAGTACGCCAAGCAGCGCGAGGTGTTCGGCCGGCCGATCGGGCAGAACCAGGGCATCAGCTTCCAGCTCGCCGACGCCGCGATCCGCCTCGACGCCGCCGAGCAGGTCGTGCAGAAGGCGGCCTGGCTGGTCGACCGCGGGCTGCCCTGTGGCCGGGAGGCCAACGCCGCCAAGTTCCTCTGCGCCGAGGCCGGCTTCCTCGCCGCCGACGTCGCCCTGCAGGTGCACGGCGGGTTCGGCTACGGCAGGGAGTTCCACGTCGAGCGGTACTTCCGCGAGGCGCGGCTGATGCGGATCGCGCCGATCAGCCAGGAGATGGTCCTCAACTACACCGCCGAGCACGTGCTCGGCCTGCCGCGCAGCTACTGACGGGAGACGGCCGGCGATGGTGCCCTACCGCTCGATCCTGTTCGTCCCGGGCCACAAGCCGCAGTGGATGGACAAGGCCCTGGCCTCCGGCGCCGACTGCGTCGTGCTCGACCTCGAGGACTCGGTGCCCGCCGACCTCAAGGCGGGCGCCCGCGCGACCGTCGCCGAGTCGATCCGCGCCGTCCGGGCGCGCGATCCCCGCGTGGGCCTGTTCGTCCGGGTCAACCCGCTCGACACCCGGCTCACCGGCGCCGACCTCGAGGCCGTCGTCGTCCCCGGGCTCACCGGCGTCTTCGCGCCCAAGATCAACACCGCGACCGACGTGCTGCGCTACGACGCGCTGCTCGACCACTTCGAGGCGCGCAACGGCGTCGAGGGGCTGGAGTACATCGTCCCGGTGGAGATGGTCGCGGCCATCCAGAACGCCCGGGAGATCGCGACGGCGTCCCCGCGGGTGGGCGCGATGATCGGTCCCACCGCCGAGCACGCCGACATCGCCCGCGCCGTCGGCTACCGGTGGACGCCGGAGGGGGAGGAGACCCTCTACCTGCGCAGCCGGGTGCTGCTGGCCTGCCGCGAGGCGGGCATCCACCCGCTGACCGGCCTGTGGGAGCGGCTCGACGACCTCGTGGGCCTCAAGACCTTCGCCGAGAAGGGCCGCCAGCTCGGCTTCCGCGGCATGATCGCCATCCACCCGAGCCACGTGCCGGTGGTCAACGAGGCGTTCACGCCCACCGCCGACGAGGTCGAGTTCCACGAGGGGCTGGTGGCCGCGTACCAGGCGGCGGCCGCGGCCGGCTCCGGGGCGGTCCGCTACCGGGGCGTGCACATCGACAAGGCGCACGTCGACACCGCCCGCGACTGGCTGGCCCACGCCCGCTCGCTCCCGGGTGCCCGGCTGCCGGGTGCGCAGAGCGCACCCGTCCCCACCATCGACGCACCCGAGGGAGGGCGCTGACCGTGCGAGGCCTGTACTTCGAGGAGTTCGAGGTCGGCCGGGTCTACCGGCACCCGTTCACCCGCACCGTGACCGAGAGCGACAACGTCCTGTTCACGTCGCTGACGATGAACACCCAGCCGCTGCACCTGGACCACGAGTTCGCCAAGGGCACCATCCACGGCCGGCCGCTGTTCAACAGCCTCTTCACCCTCGCGCTGGTCGGCGGCTTCCACGTGCTGGAGCTGACCTTCGGCACCACACTGGGCAACCTCGGCTACGACAAGGTCGAGTTCCCCCACCCCGTGTTCCACGGCGACACCCTGCGCGGTGAGACGACGATCCTCGACAAGCGGGAGAGCAAGAGCCGCACCGACAGCGGGATCGTCTGGTTCGAGCACCGTGGCTACAACCAGCACGACGATCTGATCATGCGGTGCACCCGCGTCGGCCTCATGGCCAAGAGCCCGGAGCACGGCGGGTCGAACCCGGCCGTGCAGGGCGACACGACCCCCGTCAGCGAGGAGCAGCGGGCATGACCAGCACCGACATCGACCTGCGCACCTGGGTGCCGGCGACCCGCGAGCTGCTCGTCGGCGGCCGGCTGGTCGCGGGGCAGGGGCCGGTCATCGAGGCGGTCAACCCCGCCACCGAGCAGGTCACGGCCACCGTGCCGACGGCGACGATCGAGCAGGTCGACGCCGCCGTCGACGCCGCCCGCCGCGCCTTCCCCGCGTGGGCGGAGGCGAGCCCGCAGGAGCGCAGTGCCGCCATCGCCCGGCTGGCCGACGTCTTCGAGGCCAACGTCGAGCGGCTCACCGCCTCGATCGTCAACGAGGTCGGCACCCCGGCCGCCTTCGCCGAGGTCATGCAGGTGCGGCTGGGCATCGCCCACCTGCGCTGGCAGGCCGAGGCGGCGCTGGTGGACCGGACCGTGCAGCTGGGGCCCTGGCACGACCCGGTGCTCAGCTACTCCGAGGTGGCCTACCGGCCGGCCGGGGTCGTGGCCTGCATCACCGGCTACAACTACCCGATCAACCTCGCCGTCTTCAAGTTCGGCGCCGCGCTCGCGGCCGGGTGCACCTGCGTGCTGCTGCCCTCCCCGCGCACCCCGCTCACCACGCTCTGGATGGGGGAGCTGTTCCAGGAGGCGGGCATCCCCGCCGGCGTCCTCAACGTCCTCGTCGGTGACGGGCCCTCGGTCGGGCAGCACCTGACCACCCACCCCGGCGTGGACCGGGTGTCGTTCACCGGTTCCGACGCGGTCGGCGCGCGGATCATGGAGCAGGCCGCGCGCGGGCTGAAGGGCGTCACCCTCGAACTGGGCGGCAAGTCGCCCAACATCCTGCTGCCCGGCATCGACGTCACCGCGCTCGCCCGTGACATCCACCTGCGGTGGGCGCGCAACGGCGGCCAGGGCTGCGCGGCGCTGGCCCGGATGCTGGTGCACGAGAGCCTCGTCGACGACTTCCTCGCCGCCTCGCAGGAGGCGTTCACCGCGCTCCGGGTCGGCGACCCGTGGGACCGCACCGTGAACATCGGGCCGATGATCCGCGAGGACCACCGGCAGCGCGTGCAGTCGTTCATCGACAACGGCCTCGCCGACGGCGGGGAGATCGTGCTGTCGCTGGACACCCCGGTCCCCGACCGCGGCTTCTTCGTCAACCCGGTGGTCTTCGCCGGGCTGCCGCACGACAACCGCCTCGTGCAGAACGAGGTGTTCGGACCGGTCGGCGTCGTCGTCCCCTTCTCCACCGAGGAGGAGGCGATCGCGCTGGCCAACGACACCGCGTACGGACTGGCGGCCAACGTCTACACCCCCGACGTCGAGCACGGCCGGGCCCTGGCGGCGAAGCTGCGCTCGGGCACGGTGTGGGTCAACGGCGGGGGGAACATGCGCCCCGACGCGCCCTTCGGTGGCTTCGGCCTCTCCGGCGTCGGCCGCGAGATCGGCGAGTGGGGCATCCGCGAGTACCTCGAGCCGCAGCACGTGCAGTGGCGGCCGTGACCACCAGGGGGAACGAGATGACGACCGACACGGGCACCCCGCCGCTGGCGGGGGTCACCGTCCTCGAGCTGGGGACGATGTACGCCGCCCCGACGGCGGGCCGGATGCTGCGCGACTTCGGCGCGCGCGTGGTCAAGGTCGAGGACCCCCGCACCGGCGACTTCGCCCGTCAGTGGACGCCGCAGCACGAGGGCCTGTCGCTGGGCTTCGCCCGGCTCAACAGCGGCAAGGAGTCGATCGGCATCGACCTGCGCCGGACCGAGGGCCGCGACCTGGTGCGCCGGCTGGCCGCGAAGGTGGACGTCGTCGTCGAGTCCTTCCGGCCCGGGCGGCTGGAGGACTGGGGGCTGGGCTACGACGTGCTGTCGGCCGACAACCCCGGCCTGGTGCTCACCCGCGTCTCGGGTTTCGGGCAGACCGGCCCCTACCGGGAGCGGCCGGGCTTCGGCACCGTGGCCGAGACCGCCAGCGGCTACGCGTTCGTCAACGGCTGGCCCGAGACCCCGCCGACGTCGCCGCCGTTCGGGTTCGCCGACTCGATCGCCGGCCTGTCGGCCGCGTTCGGGACCACGACGGCGCTGTTCAACCGCTCCCGCACGGGCCGCGGCGACGTCGTGGACGTGGCGCTCTACGAGCCGCTGATGTTCATCCTCGGCGACCTGATCGTGAACTACACGGCCACCGGCTTCATCCAGGAGCGGGTGGGCAACGGCTCGGGCTCGGCGTCCCCGCGCGGCATCTACCAGGCCGCCGACGGGCAGTGGCTGTCGATCGCCGCGTCCAACCAGACGATCGCGCTGCGGCTGTTCGACGCGATGGGCCGGCCGGAGTTCAAGGACGACCCGCGCTACGCGACCAACGTCGCCCGGATGGCGAACAACGACCAGCTGCAGCAGCACGTCAGCGCCTGGGTGGCGCAGCGCCCGCGCGCGGAGGTGCTCGCCGACCTCGACGCGCACGAGGTGGTCGCCGCCCCGGTCAACGACGCCCGGGACATCGTCGAGGACCCGCACTTCCGCGAGCGCACGCTGGTCGAGCTGGCCGGCACGGCACTGGGGAAGGTGTTGGTGCCCGGGCCGGTACTGCACATGGGCAGCTACGCCGGGCCGGTCTACGACGGCGTCCCGGAGATCGGCCAGCACACCGAGTCGGCGCTCACCGGGCTGCTCGGCCTCGCGCCCGACGAGATCACCCGGCTGGGCAGCATCGACGTCGTCGGGCCCACCCCGGTGCGCGCTGCATGAGCGTCGCGGTCGACCTGTCCGGGAAGGTCGCGCTGGTCACCGGCGGCAGCCGCGGGCTGGGGCGGGAGATGGTGCTCGGCCTGGCCGCCGCGGGTGCCGACGTCGTCGTCGCCAGCCGCGACCTCGCCAGCTGCGAGAAGACCGCGGCCGAGGTCCGGGAGGCGACGGGGCGCCGCGCGCTGCCGGTGTCGGCGCACGTGGGCCGGTGGGAGGGACTCGACGAGCTCGTCGACACCGTCCACCGCGAGTTCGGCCGCCTCGACGTCCTGGTCAACAACGCCGGGATGAGCCCGCGCTACGACACCGTCGCCGACGTCTCCGAGGTGCTCTTCGACAAGGTGCTCGGGGTCAACCTCAAGGGACCGTTCCGGCTGGCCGCGCTCGCGGGCACCCGGATGGCGGCCGGCGGGGGCGGGTCGATCATCAACGTGTCGAGCACCGGCGCGGTGCGGCCGCGGGCCGACATCGTGCCCTACGCCGCGGCCAAGGCCGGTCTCAACGCGATCACCGTGGGCCTGGCGCACGCGTTCGGGCCCACGGTCCGGGTGAACGCGATCATGTGTGGCACCTTCCTCACCGACGTGTCGGCCGCCTGGGACATGGAGGCCTTCGGCCGCCGCGCGGCGACCTTCGCGCTCGGCCGCGGCGGGCAGCCGTCGGAGGTCGTGGGGACCGCGCTCTACCTCGCGTCGGACTGGTCGTCGTTCACCACCGGCTCGATCGTCACCGTCGACGGAGGACAGCCGTGATCATCGACGTGCACTGCCACGCCTGGCCCGACCAGCTCGCCGAGCGGGCGCTGGGCCCGCGGGTGCCGCAGCTGCCGCGGGTCGGCGACGGCAGGATCTCCACGCTGCCCGGCGTGCTGGAGCGCTCCGGCGTCGACCGCGGGGTGCTGCTCGGCATCGCCGACACCGCCAAGTACGTCGACGGCACCAACCGCTTCGTGGCGCGCAGCCGCGGGGGCAACCTGCTCGGCTTCGGCACCGTGCACCCGGACCTGCCCGTGGACGAGAACATGGCCTCGCTGCGCCGCAACGGCATCCCCGGGGTGAAGCTGCACTCGCTGTTCCAGGGCTTCGCCTACTCCGACCCCCGCGTGTGGGACCTGCTGGAGGCCTTCGGCTCGGAGATCGCCGTGATCGCGCACGTCGGCGCGGGTGGTGACCGGGCGAGCAACGAGCGGGCGACGCCGGGCATGATCCGCGACATCGTCCGGCGGTTCCCCGACCTGCGGATCGTGGCCTGCCACTTCGGCGGCTACCACCGGCTGGAGGAGGCGGAGGCCGAGCTGCTGGGCCTGCCGGTGTACCTCGAGACGTCGTGGCCACCGACCATGGGCGAACTCGCCCCCGAGCGGGTGCGGTCCATCATCGACCGCCACGGCGCCGACCGCATCGTCTTCGGCTCGGACTGGCCGATGGCCGATCCCGCCCGCGAGATCGCCGCCATCCGCGCGCTGGGCTACGACGAGGAGACCACCGCCGGCATACTCGGCGGCAACTTCGCCCGGCTGATGGGCATCGCCGAGGGCGAGCCCGCGCCGGGGCCGCAGGAGGCCGCGCGTGGCTGACCCTGCTCCTGACGCCCCCGTCCTGGTCGACCAGCGCGGCGACGCCACCTGGATCACCCTCAACCGTCCGGACCGGCGCAACGCCTACGACCCCGAGATGGCCGAGGCGATCGTCGAGGCGCTCGACGGCAGCACCCGCAGCCGCGCCGTCGTCGTCACCGGGGTGCCCGGCTCGTTCTGCGCCGGCGGGGCACTGACCAACCTGTCGGCGCCGGACGTGACGAACATGCGCGGGCTCTACCGGGCCTCGCTGCGGCTGTTCGACGCCGTCCGCAACCACCCGCGCCCGGTGATCGCCGCGGTCAACGGCCCCGCGGCCGGCGGGGGCAACGAGCTCGTCGTCGCCTGCGACCTGGCGATCGCGGGGGAGTCGGCCACGTTCGGCCAGACCGGCCCGCGGGTGGGCAGCGCCCCGGTCACCGGCGCGACCAACGTGCTCGGCGTGCAGATCGGGGAGAAGCGGGCCAAGGAGATGGCGTTCCTGTGCCGGCGCTACACCGCCGCGCAGGCGCTGGAGCTCGGCCTGGTCAACGCCGTCGTCCCCGACGACGAGCTGGTGGGGGCCGTGGACGCGCTGGTGGAGGAGCTCGCCGTCCTCTCGCCGCGGTACCTGGAGATCGCGAAGGTGAGCTCCAACGTGTGGTGGAACGCCGCGCGGGACTCCTTCACCAACGGCCTGGGCATGCTCGTCCAGGCGATCGGCAGCCCCGACATGGCCGAGGGCGCGACCGCGTTCCTCGAGAAGCGCCGTCCCCGGTTCCCCGCCCCCGACGCCTGAGCCCTTGTGACGTGAGTCACCCCACGCCTAACCTATGAACCTGCGCATCATGTGCAGATCTCTTGGTAGAGACGTCGAGGAGTCGCGGTGCCGGAGGATTTCGACAGCTACAGGGACCTCCACGACTACGCATTGGACGAGAGCGACGAGCAGTGGCTCCTCGACCGGCAGAAGGAGTGCACCTTCGTCTGGACGACGAAGGCCGGCGAACCGGTCGGCGTCATCATGATGTACCTCGCCGCCCGGGGCCGGATCTGGTTGATGGTCACCGAGGACCGGGTCAGGGTCGCGGCGGTGCGCCGGGACCCCCGGACGTGCCTCGTCATCTCGAGCGCGGGTCTGCCCGGGGGGACCGGCAAGACCGTCACGTACAAGGGGACGACGCGCGTCCTCCCGCACGACGCCCCCGAGGTCGCCGGGTGGTTCTTCCGCGACTACGCCGCGAAGATGAACGGCGAGGGCAACGCGGAGCGGATCGAGTTCTTCCGGCAGGTCCTCGACATCCCGGAGCGGGTCGTCCTGGAGTTCACCCCCGGCAAGAAGATCACCTACGACGGCAACAAGATGGCCGCGATGACGCCGGGCGCATCCGGGATCTTCGACGAGATGTACAAGTGACCACCTCCACGGCTCCCGAGGGAGGCCCCGACCGCATGACCGAGAAGAAGTCCGACTTCCAGGTCCGCCGCGTCGTGCACGGCACTGGCCGGGACGGCCGGTCCACGGTCCTCGAAGACGATCACGCGTCCCGGAGACTGGAGACGCCGGCGTTCACGATCGTCGACATCTGGCGGTTCAACGGCCTGCCGACCCGGATCTCCGCGGATGACGGCCTGACGGAGGGCATCGAGCTGACGCCCCCCGCCGGCTCGGCGGTGTTCCGGATGTGCTCGATCGCCCCGGACGAGGAGTGGTCCGGGCGCTCCTACGAGGAGTCGCTGGAGGCGATCGGTCACGAGGAGGAAGGGGGCGACGACGACGAGAGCGATCTCGCGCCGGGACACCACCGGACCGACACCGTCGACGTGGTCGTCGTCCTCTCCGGTGAGGTCCACTGCGTGACGGACACGCACGAGACCCTGCTGAAGCAAGGGGACGTCGTCGTCCAGACGGGCAACGCCCACGCGTGGAGCAACCGGAGCTCCGAGGTCTGCAAGGTCGCCTTCATCATGGCGACGGGAACGCGGGACTGACCGGTCGCCGGCAGTCCGGCCGCACGGTGCGGGCCCGACTGCCGACGTTGCCCGTCGGGGTGGAGGTCAGGAGGTGGCGGCCCTCGCCAGCTCGACGACCTCCTCGACCGCGGGGTCCCAGCGCTCCAGCGCGAACGACACCGGCCAGAGATCCCGTCGTCGAGCTTCGCCGTGTCGTTCGAGCCGAAGGTCGAACCGGGAGCCGAACTCGCTCTCGACGCTCAGCGCGGTGCCGATCTCCCGCAGGAGGCCAGGCCGGGCCCGGACACCTGCCGCCCATCCGCGGTCGCGCCGCCGGCGGGGAGCGGTCGGTCAGATCCAGTCGCGCAGCCAGGCGCTGCCGTCGGGGGAGCAGAGTGCCTCGGGCCAGTCGGCGGGGCGGCGGTCGCCGTAGGCGCGCACGCTGTCGGGGGCGCCGAAGCCGTCGGCGTACTCGGTCGAGGGCAGGTAGTACATGTAGGACATCAGTCGTGCGGCGAAGCGCCACTCGCCGTCCACCCGGCGGTACCGGTCCTTGTAGCGCAGGGCGACCTGCATGCCCACGCCGTTGCGCACGACCTCCGCGTGCCCGGCGAGCAGCCCGGTGGCGGTGTCTGGGTCGTCGCCGAACCGGACGACGTGGCCGTGCGAGTAGTGGTTGGTCGGCCCGAGCGCGGCGAACCGGCCCAGGTAGGTCGTGACGATGTCCTCGATGCCGGCGGCGGAGAAGACGCCGTCCTGCGAGTCGAGCGTCGCGTCGTCGGTGAACAGCCGGCGGATGCCGGCCTCGTCCCGCTCGTCCATGACGAACCCGTAGAGGATCCCCAGTTCCTGGATGGCCTGGCGGTCCTCGACCCTGGTGAGCCGCTGCTCGATGGTCAGGGGAGTGGAGACGGCGGTCATGGCGGTGTCCTGTCTGCTGGGGGGTGGTCGGGGGTCAGCGGCCACCGCGGCCGTTGCCGGCGATCTTGCGGCTGTCGTGGCTCTTCTGGCGGCCGGTCGGCGTCACCTCGAGCACCGCGCGGTTCGGGCTGTCGAGCAGCCGCACGAAGGCGGCCGGGTCGTCGGCGGCCATGCGCTCGGCGAACGCCGGGAAGAACCAGTCCTTGGTCTCGCGGTCCTCGTGGACGACGACGGTGCCCTGGACGGCGAGCATCCGGCGCCCGGGCAGCCCCGTGCCGCGGTTGTCGATGACGAGGGTCAGCCGGCCGTCGAGCCGCAGCGACTCGAGGTGGTCGCGGCCGCCCACCGCGGTCAGCCAGTACCGGCCGTCCCGGCGCAGGAAGCTCATGACCACCCCGGCCGGCCAGCCGTCGCGCGAGGTGTAGGCGACGGTGCACTCGGTCTGGGCGTCGAGCAGGTCGTCCTGGTCGGTGCGCGCGAGGTGCGTGCCGCGCAGGTCCTCGATGTCGCGCACGCCGACCTGGGGCCGCGCCGCGTCCGTGGGCGAGCTCATCCCGTGCCTCCCGGCCGTCCGGAGGCGGCCCGTCGAGACCGACCGCTCGGAAACCTTGTCATGTTTCGCATTGTTGACTAGACAGTGAGCCAGGTCATGCTCGGCCGTCAAGAGCGGAGGGGCTCGGATGGGCGCTGGGGAGTTCGACGTCGTGGTCCTCGGAACCGGAGCGGCCGGGCTGACCGCCGCCCTGGCCGCGGGCAGGCCGGCGCCTCGGTCGGCCTGTTCGAGAAGGGCGCGCGGGTCGGCGGGACCACCTGCCTGTCCAGCGGGGTGGCCTGGCTGCCGGCCAACCCGCTCGCCGCCCGGGCCGGCATCCCCGACTCGCGTGAGGAGGGTCTGGCCTACCTCGGCTCGCTGTCGCGCGGGCTCATCCTCCCCGAGATGGCGGAGGCGTTCGTCGACACCGTCGGCGAGCTCGTGGCGTGGCTGGAGGCGGACACGCCCCTGCGGCTGCAGCTCATCGCGCCCTATCCCGACTACCACCCCGAGCGTCCCGGCGGGAAGCCCGGCGGCGGGCGCTCGGTCGAGCCGGAGCTCTTCCCGGTGCCCCGCCTGGGCGAGTGGGCCGGCCGGATGGTCGGGGCGGTCCGGCGGACGGCGGTGAGCGAGTCGCCGATGGGCGGCGGCACCGGCGTCCTCGCCCCCGACGTGCTCGCCGCGCGCGACGCCGATGGCCTCGAGGGCGGTGGCCGCGGGATGATCGCGGCGCTGCTGCGCGGCTGCCTCGACGCCGGGATCGAGCCGGTGACCGGCGCCCGCGGCGTCGAACTCGTCGTGGAGGACGGCCGGGTGGCCGGCGTGCGGCTGGAGCAGGACGGGCGGTCGGAGGTGGTCCGTGCCCGGTCCGGCGTCGTCCTGGCCACCGGGGGCTTCGAGTGGGACGCCGGGCTGGTGCGCGACTTCCTCCGCGGGCCGATCGCCCACCCGGCCAGCGTGCCGACCAACACCGGCGACGGCCTGCGGATGGCGATGCGGGTGGGTGCGGCCCTCGGCACGATGCGCGAGGCCTGGTGGGCGCCGGTGTGCGTGCTGCCCGGCCGGACGATCCAGGGCGAGCAGGAGGTGTACCTGGTCAACCGCGAGCGCACGCTGCCCGGCTCGGTCCTGGTCAACCGCGACGGCCACCGGTTCACCAACGAGGCGGCCAACTACAACGCCCTCGGCGGTGCCTTCCACACGCTCGACCCCGCCACGCTCGACTACCGCAACCACCCCTGCTGGCTGGTCTGGGACGACGCCTGCGCCCGGACGTACGGCGGGTTCGGCCGCGGTGAGGGCGAGGCGCCGCCGGACTGGGTCTTCAGCGCCGGCAGCCTGGCGGAGCTGGCCGCGCTGATCGACGTGCCGGCCGACGCGCTGGTCGCCACGGTGCAGCGGTGGAACGCGTCCGCCGAGCGCGCCGAGGACCCCGACTTCGGCCGCGGGCGCAGCGCCTACGACCGCTTCCTGGGGGACCGGAGCCTCGACGGCCCGGCGAGCACGGTCGGTCCGCTCACCCGCGGGCCGTTCCACGCGGTGCAGGTGTTCAGCAGCACGCTCGGCACCAAGGGCGGCCCGCGGACCACCGTCGACGGCGCGGTGCTCGACGTCGACGGGAACGTCGTGCCCGGGCTGTTCGCCGCCGGCAACGCGATGGCCGGGCCGACCGGGATGGTCTACGGCGGGGCCGGGGGCACGCTCGGCCCGGCGCTGGTCTTCGGCTACCGCGCCGGCCGCACCGCCGCGGCGACCGCCACCGCCGCCACCCCGGGTCCGGCACGCACGGGGGCCCTCGCGTGACCGTCGCGCCGTCGATCGGGGACTGGCTGGCCGCGGCCGCCGCCCGTGCCACGCCCGCCGCGGGCGCCCTGGTGGCCGGCGAGCCGGTGACCTGGCGCGACCTCGACGCCCGCGCCGACCGCGCCGCCGCCGGGTTCCGGGCCCTCGGCCTGCGCCCCGGCGACCGGGTGTGCGTGCTCATGCGCAGCAGCGTCGCCACGCTCGCCGTCTGGTTCGGCCTGGCCCGCGCCGGCCTGGTCGAGGTGCCGCTGAACCCGGCCAGCGGGCCGACCCTGCTGCGCTACCTGCTCGAGCACTCCGGCGCGCCGGTCGTCGTCTGCGACGCCGAGTTCACCGACGCCGTCCGCGCGGTCGCGCCCGGCACGGTCCGGACGCTGGTCGTGCACGGCGGCGGCGGCGACGTCGACCTCGCCGACCTGCTCGCCACCGCACCCGAGCCGCTGCCGCCGGTCGACCCCGCCGCGCCGGCCGTCGTCCTCTACACCTCGGGGACCACCGGCCCGCCCAAGGGCGCGGTCCTCTCGCACCGGGCCAACGTCAACCTGACCCGGCACACCGTCGCGCTCATGGACTACACCGCCGCCGACCGGCTCTACAGCGTCTTCCCGCTGTTCCACTCCAACGCCCGCTACTGCAGCGTGATGACCGCCGCCGAGGCCGGCGCCGACCTCGTCCTCGACCGCACCTTCTCGGCCAGCCGGTTCTGGGACACCTGCCGCGCCCACGGGATCACCGCGTTCAACTACCAGGGCGCGATGACGTCCATCCTGCACAAGCAGCCGCCCCGGGACGACGACGCCGACAACCCGGTGCGGGTGGGCTTCGGCGCCCCGTGCCCGCCGGAGGTCTTCGAGTCCTTCGAGCGGCGCTTCGGCGTGCGGCTCACCGAGATCTACGGCAGCACCGAGGTGTCGATCGTCTGCGACATGCCACCCTCGGCCCGCCGCATCGGCACCGCGGGGCGCGAGTCGGTCAACTACACGGTCGCCGTCGTCGACGAGAGGGACGAGCCGGTGCCGGCGGGGACACCGGGGGAGATCGTCGTCCGGCCCAAGCACGCCGGCTGGATGTTCGACGGCTACGCCGGCAACCCCGAGGCGACGGCGGCCAGCTGGCGGGGCCTGTGGTTCCACACCGGCGACCGCGGCGTGCTCGACGCCGACGGCTTCCTCACCTTCCTCGACCGGATGAAGGACACCATCCGCCGGCGCGGGGAGAACGTCTCCTCCTGGGAGGTCGAGCGGGTCGTCGCCGAGCACCCGTCGGTGGCGCACGTCGCCGCCTACGGCCTCCCCTCGGAGCTGTCGGAGGAGGACGTGGCGATCGCCGTCGTCCCGGCCGAGGGCGCCACCGTCGACCCCGCCGAGCTGGTGGAGCACTGCCGGCGCGGGCTCACCTCCTTCGCCGTCCCGCGCTACGTGCGGGTCCTTGACGCCCTGCCGCTGACGCCCAGCCAGCGGGTGGAGAAGTACAAGCTGCGCGCCGACGGCGTCCCGCCCGGCACCTGGGACCGGGAGGCCCGCTGATGGAGCGCTTCACCCGCACCGACCCCGAGCCCGGCGTCGCCGTCCTCACCATGAGCCGGCCGGAGAAGCTCAACGCGATGGACCAGACCTGGTTCCGCGAACTGGTCGAGGTCATGGGCACGATCGGCGTCGACGACGACGTGCGCGCGGTGGTGCTCACCGGCTCGGGCCGGGCCTTCTCCGCCGGCGGGGACATCGACATGTTCGCCGGGCTGGCCGGTGACGTGACCCGGGTCCGGCCGCACCTGAAGCTGGTCTACGACGCCTTCTCCGCGGTCGAGCGGTGCGCCGTCCCGGTGGTCGCCGCGGTGAACGGGCTGGCCTACGGCGGCGGGACCGAGCTGGCGCTGGCCTGCGACGTCGTCCTGGCCGCGGAGTCGGCGCGCTTCTCGTTCAAGGAGGCGACCGTCGGCCTGATGCCCGGCTACGGCATCGTGCGCGGGCCCGACGTCCTGGGCCGGCACTGGACCCGCTACCTCGCCCTCACCGGCCGGGTCGTCGACGCCGCGCGCGCCGAGCGGGCCGGGCTGGTGCAGGAGGTGCACCCCGACGAGGAGCTGCTGCCGGCCGCCGTCGCGCTCGCCGCCGAGATGGCCGCGCACTCGACGCTGGCCGTGCGGGTCGGCAAGGCCTTCGTCAACCGCGACGCCGTCGGCGGGTTCAACGAGTCGGTCGAGGCCATCGCGCTGCTGTTCGGCACCCCGGAGCACCGGGACGCCGTCACCGCCTTCCGGGCCGCTCGCGGCCGCTGATCCCACCCGAGGAGGAGACATGACCGAACCCGAGGGCCGCGCCGTCGTCGTGGCCTACCTGGACGCCGTCGGCCGGCTGGACCTGCAGGCCATCGAGGCGACCTTCGCCGACGACGTCGAGCTGGTCCTGCCCTACGCCCCGCCCGGCTTCCCGAAGGTGTCGCAGGGGCGCAGCGAGGCGATGAAGGTGTACCCGGAGGGCCTGATGGACCCGATGGGCTTCTCCGACTACCGGATCGACGCGCTGGCCGACCGGCCCGGCGAGTTCGTGGCCGAGTACACGAGCGACACCCGCGTGCTCACCACCGGCCGGCCCTACCGCAACACCTACATCTCGCGGTTCAGCGTCCACGACGGCCGGATCACCCGGCTGGCCGAGTTCTTCGACCCGATCGTGCTCGTCACCGCCCTCGGCGGAGAGGTGCGCATGCCGTGAGCCGGCTGGCGGGATGGTCGACCCGCCCGGCAGGTACGACCGGTCGCGGCCCCGCCGGCCCCTGAGCGGCGCGGCCGCCGCTACGGTCGGTCCGACGTCGGAGCGGACGTGTTCCGGCGCGGCGTCGAGGCGGTGGGTGTGCCGGGACGGAGGGCAGCGATGCGGATCGGGGTCGCCGTCAGCGGGGTCGACGAGGACGACCTGACCTTCGTGGCCGAGGCCGAGCGTCTCGGCGCGGACTCGGTGTGGGTGGCCGAGGCCTGGGGCCACGACGCGTTCACCCCGCTGGCCTTCCTCGCCGCCCGGACCAGCCGGATCCGGCTGGCCACCGGCATCGCCCAGCTCGGTGCGCGGACCCCGGCGCTGCTGGCGATGACGGCGATGTCGATGCAGGCGCTGTCCGGCGGCCGGTTCCTGCTGGGGGTGGGCACCAGCGGCCCGCAGGTGATGGAGGGCTGGCACGGCGTCCGGTTCGGTGCCCCGCTGGCGATGACCCGGGAGACGATCGAGATCCTGCGCACCGTCACCGCCGGGGACCGGCTGGTCCACGAGGGGACGGTGTACCCGCTGCCGCTGCCCGACAGCGCCGGCCGGGCGATCCGGTCGTCGGCCCCGCCGACCCCGGTGCCGGTCTACCTGGCCGCGATGGGGCCCAGGAACCTCGAGCTGACCGGCGAGCTGGCCGAGGGCTGGCTGGCGAACGCCTTCATGCCGGAGACCGCCGCGGCCTTCCTCGAGCCGCTGGCGGCCGGCGCCGCCCGCGCCGGCCGGACCGTCGCCGACCTGGACGTCGTGGTGCCGGTCGGAGTGGAGTTCACCGACGACGAGGAGGACGCGGCCCGCCGGCACGCCCGCGGCTACGCCTTCACGATCGGCGCGATGGGCAACCGCACGCAGAACTTCTACAACGCCGCCTTCGCACGGCAGGGCTACGACGAGGACGTCCGCGCCGTCCAGGAGCTGTGGCTGTCCGGCCGGCGCGAGGAGGCCGCCGACCGGGTGCCGGTCGACCTGGGCCGGCGCACCAACCTGCTCGGCCCGCCGGAGGTGGTGCGGGAGCGGATCGCGCTGTACCGCGCCGCCGGGGTGAGCACCCTGCAGGCCAAGCTCACCGGCACCCTCGAGGAGCGGCTGGGCACTCTCGGCGCGCTGCTGGAGCTGTGCGCCGAGCCCGTCGGGCACGGGACCGGCCGGCCGTGAGGTACGCCGACGGCCCCACGGTCGAGGTCGACGTCCACGTCGACGCACCTCCGGCGGTGGTGTGGCCACTGGTCAGCGACGTCACCACGCCGGTGCGGTTCTCCGAGGAGCTGCACGAGGTGCGCTGGATCGACGCGCGGCGCTTCGTCGGCCGCAGCTCCCATCCGGCGGCCGGGACGTGGGAGACGACGTGCACCGTCGTCGCCCGCGAGCCCGAACGGCTCTTCGAGTGGGTGGTCGGCGACCCGGCTCACCCGTCCGCCTCGTGGCGCTTCACCCTGACGCCTGCCGGCCCCGGCACGCGGCTGCGGCAGTGGATGCGCATGGGCCCCGCGCCCTCGGGTCTGACGCCCGCCATCGAGGCGCACCCCGACAAGGAGGAGCGCATCGTCGCCCGCCGGCTGGCCGAGCACCGGGCGAACATGCAGCGCACCGTCGAGGGCATCAGGCAGCTGGCCGAGGAACGGGCCGCCGGAGCCTGAACCGCCCCCGACGCGTGCACCTCCGCGGATGTGCCCGGTGCACATCCGCGGAGGTGCACGGGTCAGACGACGGTCTCCAGGTCGACGGCGTACATCGTGGCGCCGGCCTGCGCGAAGTTCGCCATGTCCGCCGACGCCGCCTGACCCTCCGCGGAGCCGAGGTCGGCCAGGGCGGCCTCCTTCGACGGCCAGTCGAGGGCGGCGGTGACGAAGAACGGCGGCTGCGACCCGTCGAGGGTCTCGGCCACGCCCCAGGTGTACGCGGACACGCCGGGTAGGTTCTTGGCCAGCGGTGCGTGCGTGGTGCGGTAGTACTCGAGGAAGGCCTTCGGGTCCTCGGGGTGGTGGTAGTTCACGACGACTCGGTACACGGGTCCTCCGTCTCCTCCTCCGGGGCCTCGGCGCCCCGGTAGCTCAGCTCCGGTACGTCTCCCAGGTGGGGGAGCTCTCCGGGTAGTCCGCGGCCTCCGGCGCGGTCCGCGGCCAGCGGATCCGCTCGACCGAGCCGAAGCTCCCGGCCAACTGGTCGGCCGGGACGGCGTACATGAAGGTGATCGAGCGGCGGGCGAACAGCCACCGGCCGCCCTGGCAGCGGTAGTCGTCCTCGTAGCGGTAGGAGGCGAGCACCAGCGTGCTGCGGGTGGCCAGCTCGGCGTGCCCGTGCGACCAGCCCGACGCCGTCCCGTCGCCGTGCAGGCGCACCACGCCGGGGTGCGGGGTGTGCAGCATCGTCCGGTAGGTCGTGAAGGACTCGACGTAGGCGGCGCGGATCTCGTCCGGCCCGGTGGCGGCCACGCCGCGCCGCTCGAAGACGCCGTCGCCGGTGTACATCGCCACGACGGCGTCGAGGTCGTGGTCGTCGACGGCGCGGGCGTAGAGCACGCCGAGGTCGGCGATCGCCTGCCGGTCGGCCTGGGCGCGCACGGCGGCGGCGAGCGCGGGGAGGTCCCCCGCGGGCAGCGGGTGGACCGTGGTGAGGTCCGCGGTCACCGCCGGCAGGTCGAGCGTCATGCCGGCACCTCGGCGGGCGTGGGCAGCGTGCGCAGGACCGCCATCAGCCGCTCGGGGATCGCCGCCTTGCCGCCCTCGGGCGTGCGGCACACGAAGGTCATCGCGCCGTGGGTGACCACCGAGCCGTCGCGGACGAAGTCGAAGCCGAGCGTGTACGACGACGTCCCGACCCGGTCGAGGGTGATCTCGATGGTCAGCTCGTCGAAGACCCGCACCATCTGCCGGTAGGTGCACTCCGAGTGCACGCCGACGGTGAGGATGCCGAGGTCCTCGACGAGCTCGCCGCTGCGCAGGCCGTGGGAGTGCAGCCACAGCGTCTGGGCGCGTTCCATCCACGGGTAGTAGATGGCGAAGTAGGCGATGCCGACGACGTCGCAGTCGCCGTAGGCCAACTGGAAGCGGAGGGGTGCGTGGGTCACGCGAGCACCACCGTCGCGGTGCCGGAGACGACCGCGTCCCCGTCGACCACCTCGAGGACGACGTCGCAGTCGGCCAACCGCGCGCCGTCCTCCTCGCGCAGCCCGCTCACCGTGCCCCGCACCCGCAGGTGCTGCCCGGCGAGCACCGTGCCCAGGAAGCGCACCCGCAGCCGGCGCAGCGACTCCGGCCCACCCGCCCAGGCGGTGACGGCGTTCATGACGTAGCCCATGTTCAGCGGGCCCTGGTTGACCGGCCGGTCGCCCATGCCCAGCGCCTGCAGGGTGGCGACGTCCCAGTGGATCGGCGTCGGGTCGGACAGCAGCGCCGCCATCGTCTTCATCTTCTCGGCGCTCACCGAGGGGACGTCGTAGGCGGGGAGCTGGGTGCCGACCTCGACCGTGGAGGTGCTCACGCGTCCCTCCGGGGGAAGACGATGGAGTTCCAGCAGCGGGCCACGTGGGTCCCGCCGTCGTGCAGGTCCATGGCGTAGCCGACGACGTCGAACACGCCGGTGCGCCGGCCGACCTTGCGCTCGGCGGACTCGATCCCGCCGCTCACCCGGTAGGTGGCGCCGATCCGCAGCGGCCGGTGCAGCGTCGTCTCGTGCTCGCCGAAGACCGGCCCGTCGGCGGCCGTCGCCCCGAACCAGGCGAACAGCTCGTCCCAGGTGGTGCCCATGGCGCCGGTGGCGGCCATCCAGGCGAACAGCGGGTGCGCGGTCCGCTCGCCGTCGTCGAGCAGCGACGGCGGCTCGGCGAGCACGGTGTCGGCGAGCAGCCAGGCGCGCCACGGGGAGACGGTGTACTCCCCGCCGGGGAACCGGCGGCCGACGACGGTCTGCAGGTCGGCCTCCGCGAAGGCCACTCAGACCCCCCGGTCGCGGTCGGCCCAGTGGGGCTGCCGCAGCTCGCGCTTGAGGATCTTGCCGGTGGGCGCCTTGGGCAGCTGGGCGACGAAGTCGACCGAGCGCGGCTTCTGGTAGCTCGCCAGGTGCTTCTTCGCCTCGTCGATGATGTCCTGCTCGGTCGCCTCGGTGCCGGGCTTGAGCACGACGACCGCCTTCACCGACTCGCCCCACTCCTCGTCCGGAACGCCGAAGACGGCGCACTCCAGGACGGCGGGGTGCTGGTTGATGGCCTCCTCGACCTGCACCGAGTAGATGTTCTCGCCGCCGGAGATGATCATGTCCTTGGCCCGGTCGACGATGAAGACGTAGCGGTCCTCGTCCCAGGTGGCCATGTCGCCGGTCCACATCCAGCCGTCGCGGATGGTCTGGGCGGTGAGCTCGGGCTGGTTGAGGTAGCCGATCATGTTCTGCTCGCCGCGGACGACGATCTGCCCGGCGGTGCGGCCGTCCTGCGGCACGTCGCGGCCGTACTCGTCGACCACCCGGATCTGCGCGGTGAAGCCCTCCCGGCCGCAGGAGCGCAGCCGCTCGGGGTGGTCGCCGGCGACCGCGCGGATGTGGTCCTCCTGAGACAGGAAGGTCATGCCGGCACCCTCGGTCTGGCCGTACCCCTGGATCATCGTGCAGGGGAACGCGTCCATCGCCGCGCGCACGACGGAGGAGGGCATCGGCCCGCCGCCGTACTGGAAGTTGCGCAGGCTCGAGAGGTCGTAGCCCGCGAAGCCCGGCACGGCCATCATCCAGTTGATCATCGTGGTGATGCCGAGGAAGGCCGAGACCCGCTCCTCCTGGATGATCTCCAGCGCCTGCTGGGCCTCGAAGTTCACCAGCACCAGCGGGCAGCCGTGCCGGTTGTAGTTCATCGCCAGCACCGTGGGGATGTGGTACAGCTGCCCGGTCAGCATGTAGACGTCGCTGGGCACGATCCGCTCGGCCACCGTCTGCGCCAGCATCATCGCCCCCGTGCTGCGGTGGGTGTGCAGCGCACCCTTGCTCTTCCCGGTGGTGCCGCCGGTGTAGAGGATGAAGAACGGGTCGTCGTCGAGGGCCTGCGTGGTCCACACCGGCTCGTCGTCACTGGCGGCCTCGACCATCCGCACGAACGAGCCGTCGCTCTTCTCGCCGAACTGCAGCCAGTTCGGCACGTCGACGTCGCGCTGCAGCTGCTCGACGGTCTCGGCCCACTCGTCGGCGCTGATGACCGCCCTGGGGGCGGCGTCGCGGACGATGGTGGACAGCTCCTGGCCGGCCAGCCGCCAGTTCAGCGGCTGCAGCACCAGCCCGGCCCGGCCGGCGGCGTAGTAGAGCGCCATGTACTCCGCGCAGTTGCGCGACAGGACGGCGAAGCGGTCGCCCTTCTCCAGGCCGAGGCCGCGCAGGCCGTTGGCCGCCCGCCGCACCAGGGAGTCGAACTCCGCGTAGGTCATCCGGCGGCTGTTGGGGACGTCGATGATCGCTTCGGCGCGCGGGGTCAGCGCGGCCCACTTGGCGGGGACGAGGCCCTGGTTCACGACGGTGCTCCTCTGCCGGCGCGGCTCAGTAGGGCAGGTCGAGCTCGATGTGCCGCTTGGTGAACCGCCAGGCGCCGTCGCCCTCGCGGACCAGCTCGTCCTCGTACCTGGCGGTCGAGAGCACGGTGGCCTTCCCGTCCTTGACCGAGATCAGCGTCAGGTAGGAGCTGACGGTCGCGGCGTCCTCGGTCTCCTTGCGGACGGCCATGTTCGTGGTGACGTGCCGGCGCTGGTCGGTCTGGCTGGCCAGGCTGTCGGTCATCAGCTTCATGACGGCCGCCTTGCCCTCGAAGGGCCCGATCAGGTCGCCGCCGGCGATGCGCATGGTCATGACGGCGCCCTCGGCGAAGGTGTCGGCCATCTCCGCCATGTCGTTGTCGTCGTAGGCGATGGAGTACCGGTTGAGCACGTTCTCGATGGCGCCGCGAGCGGACATGGCTGCACTCCTGACGGTGGCCGACGACGGCGTCGGCGGGCTGGGATGTGACGGCGCTTACCCTATGCATGATTCGCCGGGTTGAGAAGGGGATGTCCGGTCCGTCCGCAGGTCAGGCGGGCGCGGGATCGAACTCGACGAGCAGGCTCTCGACGCTGCGGGTGTACAGGCCGGCCTCGCGCGGCGTGAAGCCGTCCTGGTAGTGGAGGCCGGGGAGCCGGTCGAGGACCAGGTCGAGCGCCACGGTCATCTCGCTGCGGGCCAGTAGCGAACCGACGCAGAAGTGCCGTCCGAGGACGAACTGCACGTGGTTGGCCGCGCCGCTGAAGGCCTTGGCGACGTCGAGGTCGGGGCGCCGGACGTCGAACTCGTCGGGGCGCTCGAAGTGCCGCTCGTCCCGGTCGGCCGCCGCGAGCATGAGGATGCAGGTGGCGCCGGCCGGGATCGTCGTGCCGGAGAGCTCCACCGGCTCCTCGGTCTGACGCATGATCATGTGGACCGGCCCGGAGAAGCGCAGCGTCTCGGCGATCACGGCGTCGGCCAACGACCGGTCGGCGCGCACCGCGGCCAGCTGGTCGGGGGAGTCGAGCAGGTTGCGGACCATGCTGGCGATCGCCTTGTCCGTCGTCTCCCCGCCGGCCACCAGGAGCAGGCTGACGAAGGCCTTGATCTCCTCGTCGCTCATCCGCTCGCCGTCGACCTCGGCGCGGCACAGCCGGGAGAGCAGGTCCTCGCCGTCGCCGTCCCGGCGTTCCCGGATGATCGGCAGCACGTACTCCCGCAGCTCCTCGCGGGTCTGGTCGGCCCGGGCCGTGACGGCGGGGTCGCCGGCCAGGTTGTTCAGGTGGGCCATGATCGAGTGGTACCAGCCGTGGAAGCGCTCGTGGTCGCTCTTCGGGAGCCCGAGCATGTCGACCATGACGTTGATCGGGAACCAGGTCGTGAACTCCGCGACCAGGTCGGCCCGGCCCCGCCCGGCGAACCCGTCGACGAGGTCGCCACCGGCCCGGGCGACCACGGCGTCGACCAGCTCGGCCGCGTCGCGGGTGATCACCGGGAGGAAGGCCTCGAGCCCCTTGCCCCGGAAGAACGGGTTGAGCAGCGCACGGTGGGTGGCGTGCTCCTTGCCCTCCATCTGCAGGATGGTCCGGCCGTGGATCGGCTCGAGCTGCCACTCGTAGTTGCGGCTGGAGAACGCCGGCGTGCGGAAGGCGGCGGCGACGTCGGCGTACCGGCTGATCAGCCAGCTCTGGGTGGCCTCGTGGAAGGTCACCGGGTGGGAGTCGCGCAGCACCCGGTGGAAGGGGTAGGGGTCGGCCAGGTACTCCGCCGAGAGGATGTCCGGCGCCGGCGGGGTCACGGTCGAGGTCACGGTGGGGCTCCCGGTCGTCGGCGTCGGTTCATCCGCCATCGTGCTCGGGATGTGACACAGATCACAAGGACCGGCCGGGGACGGTGGCACGCCGTTCCCGGCCGGGCCGGCTACTTGACGAAGGCGCCGGCGTCGACGGGGAAGGTCACGCCGGTGACGTAGCGGGCCTCGTCGCTGGCCAGGAAGAGCACCGCGTTGCTGATGTCGACCGACTCGATCCACGGCACGGGCAGGGTGTTGAGCGACATGAAGCCCGGCATCGCCTTCTCCTGGCTGGGCTCGGGGTCGCCGGGGGAGAACATCGCGTAGGTCCCGGGGTTCTGGATCATGATGGTGTCGACGTTGGTCGGGTGGATCGTGTTGACCCGGATGCTGTGGGGGCCCAGCTCGTTGGCCAGGGTCCGCATCAGGCCGACGATCCCGTGCTTGGCCGCCACGTAGTGCGCCACGTGCTGGATGCCCTTGAGGCCGCCGATGGAGCTGGTGAAGACGATCGACCCGCCGCGGCCGGCCTCGATCATCGACGGGATCGCGACCTTGGCGGTGTGGAAGACGCCGGTCAGGTTGACGTCGATCATGTCCTTCCACTGCTCGCCGGAGAGCTCCCACGCCTTCCCGTAGGTCGCGATGCCGGCGTTGGCGACGACGGTGTCCACGTGGCCGAACTCGGCCAGGCCCTCGTCGAAGGCGGTCTGCAGACCGTCGAGGTCGCGGACGTCGGCCTTGCGGGCCACGATGCGCCGGTCGAGGGCCTCGACCGCCTCGACGGTCCCGGCCAGCTCCTCCTCGGAGGCCAGCGGGTAGTACGGCGTCACCGTGTCGATGTCGGCGCAGATGTCCACGGCGACGATGTCGGCGCCCTCCTGGGCGAGACGGACGGCGTGGCTGCGGCCCTGGCCGCGCGCCGCGCCGGTGATGAAGGCGACCTTGCCCTCCATGCGTCCTGTCATCGGTGGTGCTCCTGTTCTCCGGATCCCCGGATCACCGGCCGCGGCGGTGCGGCCGGCCTCGATGGAGCGGTGCTGGTCAGCTGCGGGCGCTCGCCGCGGACACGCCCTCGGGCACCGCGCCCGGGGGCAGCCGGCGCTCGCCCGGGGTGAACGTCGCCGGGATCCGCTGCCAGCCCTTGTTCACGCCCTGGCGCGGGTACCGCTTGAGGCCCGAGAGGTCGACCTCGTAGTCGGGCATGCGCTCGAGCACCTGGGCGAGCATCTCCTTGGCCATGCGCTTGCCGAAGTGCGAGCCAGCGCAGCGGTGCACGCCGACGCCGAAGGCGAGGTGCCGGTTGGGCCAGCGGTGGATGTCGACCTCGTCGGGGTCGGTGAACTGCTGCGGATCGCGGTTGGCCGACGACCACGCCAGCAGTGCCCGGTCGCCCACCTCCATCGGGCAGCCGTGGAACTCGGTCTCCTTGAGCACCGTGCGGGCCAGCGCCTGGGTGGGGGAGAAGTAGCGGAGGAACTCCTCGATCGCCCGGTCGAGCAGCGACGGGTCGTCGATCAGCTCCTGGCGCACGTCGGGGTGCTCGTAGAGCCACACCAGCGCCTGGCTGACCAGCGAGGCCGTCGTCCCGACGCCGCCGCTGACCAGCAGCTCGACGATCGAGAAGACCTCCTCCTCGGTGATCGGCCGGCCGTCGACCTCCTGCTGCACCAGGTAGCTGATGACGTCGTCGCGCGGCTCGGCGGCGCGGGCGGCGATCGTCCGGCGCATCTGCTCCGAGCAGTACGGGAGGTCGACCTCGACCGCCCGGCGGTAGACCGGGCTGTCGGTGGGCTCGGCCAGGGTGGCCTGGTGCGAGCGGGCGTAGATCTGCCAGTCCTCGACCGGCAGGCCGAGCCAGTCGATCGTGCAGATCGCCGGGACGCCGATGACCTGCGCGAGATCGGCCTCCCCGGACTCGACGAGCTCGTCGATGAACCACGTCGTCCACGTGACGATCATGTCCTCGACCCTGGCGACGGCGGCCGGTGAGGCGATCGGGTTGACCACCTTGCGGTAGGACCGGAACTCCGGCGGGTCGAGCTCGATCGGGATGTGCTTGTGCATCGGCGTCTTCGGGATGACCACCGACAGGCCCGGCCCGCCGTACTGGTCGAGGCGCTGGGAGGAGAAGACGTCGTCGTCGCGGGCCGCCTCGAACACCGACTCGTAGTCGGTGAGCACCCAGAAGCCGCCGTAGAGCTCGCTCCAGGCGACAGGATGGGTCTCGCGGAGCCTGCGGTAGGCGCCGACGGTGTCGTCGGCGTGCTCCGGGGAGTGGTGGTCGAACTGCACGACGGGACACCGGCCAGAGGTGTTCATGTGGTCCTCGTCTCTGCTCAACGTCACAGTGTGATAATGCTTATCCTGGTTTTGCTCTGTCAACAGGGTCGGCGCCCCGCGGGGGCGTCACCGGTCCGGGGAGGTAGCTGAGATGCGCGTCACGGTCGACCTGGGAGCCTGCCAGGGGCACGGCGTCTGCCACATGAGTGCGCCCGACGTCTTCGAACTCGACGAGACCGACGGTCACTCGATCGTCGTCCAGGACCCGGTCCCGGCCGAGCTGGAGGCCGACGCCCAGCTGGGGGCCGACAGCTGCCCCGAGCGGGCCATCACGGTCCTCGCCTGACGTGCGGATCGTCGTCGTCGGGGCCTCGCTGGCCGGCGTCCGGACCGTCGAGGGCCTCCGCCGCCGCGGCAGCGACGCCGACGTCGTGCTCGTCGGCGCCGAGCCCGGCTCGGCCGAGGGCGTGGCCGCGGACCGGCCGCCGCTGTCCAAGGCGTTCCTCGCCGACCCCGCCGTCGAGGCCAGGCCGCTGACCGACCGGGAGCGGCTGGGCTCCCTGGGCGTCGAGCTGCTGAACGGCCGCGCGGTGGACCTCGACCTGGACCGGCGCCGGGTCGGCCTGCACGGCGGGGAGTCGGTGGCCTTCGACCAGCTCGTGGTGGCCACCGGCTCCTCGCCGCGGTCGGTGCCGGAGCTCGAGCCGCGGCCGGGTGTGCACCTGCTGCGGACCGCAGCCGACGCCGCCGCGATCCGCGCCGCGACCGCCGAGGGCAACCGGGTGGTGGTCGTCGGCGGGGGGTTCATCGGCGCCGAGGTGGCCTGGACGCTCCGGCAGCTCGGCCGCGAGGTCGCCGTCGTCGAGCCGCTGCCGACGCTCATGGTGCGGGGCCTCGGACCTCAGCTGGGGGCGGAGTTCACCCGCCGGCACGCCGAGGCCGGGGTCGAGCTGCACCTGGGCGCGGCGGTGGCGGAGATCGAGGGAGCCGAGCGGGTCGAGGCGGTCCGGCTGACCGACGGCACGCGCCTGCCGGCCGACGTCGTCGTGCTGGGCCTGGGCACGGTGCCCGAGACCGGCTGGCTGGCCGGCGCGGGCCTGGACCTGCGCGACGGCGTCGTCTGCGACGGGCGGCTGGCCGCGGCCGGCGCCGAGGGCGTCTGGGCCGTCGGCGACGTGGCGCGCTGGCGGCACCCGCGGGTGGGCGAGGACGTGCGCGTCGAGCACTGGACCAACGCGGTCGAGACCGCCGGCGTGGTGGCGGCCAACCTGACCGGCACCCCGACCGTGCACGACGCCGTTCCCTACGTGTGGACCGACCAGCACGGCGCGCGGCTGCAGGTCTTCGGCCGGGTGCGGCCGCAGGACGAGCTGCGGGTCGTCGTCGGCGAGCTCGGCGGCAGCTTCGTCGCGCTCACCGGCGGGGACGGGCTGCTGCGCTCGGTGATCGGCTTCGGCGCGGTCAAGGCGCTGATGCCCTTCCGCAAGCTGCTGGTCGCCGGCGCCGGCTGGGACGAGGCGCTCGCGGCCGCGTGAGCCTCAGGCCGGCGGGACGCCCGCCGTCTCGACGGCCGGAGGCGGCGCCGCGACCGCCGGCGGCACCCGGCGCTGGACGACGGCGTAGGAGGCGACCGACAGCGCCATCGCCGCGGCGGTCACCGCCCACGGCAGGTCGTAGCCGCCGGTCAGGTCGGCCAGGGCACCGAAGGCCAGGGGTGAGACCAGCGCGCCCAGGTAGTAGCCGCACGACATCACCGCCGTCGCGCGGCCCACCGCGTGCGGGGCGCGGTCGACGGTGACGGCGTGCGCGAACCCGGCGCCGACCATCGCGCAGAGCAGGCCGGCCACCGCCCCCACGGCCACGACCGCGAGCCCCAGGTGGGTCCCCGCCCAGAGCAGCAGCGTGCCGCCGAGGCCGACCAGGCACACGAGCGCCGCCGTCCCGGCCCGGGGGAGGGGTCCGCGCCGCTCGCTGCGGTGCGCCACGAGCACCATCGCCACCGTGCCCGAGCCGGTGCCCGCGGCCGACACCAGGCCGGCGGTGACGGGGGAGATCCCGCCGTCGACCAGGCTCACCACCAGGAAGGCGCTCAGCGGGTTGGTCCCGACGACGAAGCAGGTCGCGGCCAGCACCACCCAGACGAAGCCGCGCGGGAGCGCCCCGCCGCGGTCGCCGGCCGGGCCGGGCGCGGGCCTGTGGCTGGGCACCCAGAGCAGCGCCAGGACGGCGTTGACCGCGGCCAGCCCGGCCAGCGCCAGCACGACGCCGCGCCAGCCGACGGCGTCGGCCGCGGGCGGGCCGGCCAGCGCCATGACCGTGAGCAGCGCGGGGATCCCCGCCGTCTTCACCGCGACCGCGGTGGCCGCCTGGTCCGGACGGGACACCGCGGTCACCGCGACGCTGGTGCCGGCGTTGACGAAGGCGTAGCCGCAGCCGGTCACCACGCTGCTGACCAGCAGCGCGGGGAACGACCCGACCGCGGCGGCCGTGGCGAGCCCGGCAGCGGTGAGCGCCTGGTCGCCGGCCACCCACCAGCGGGCGCCGAGCCGGTCGACCACCCGTGAGCCGAGCAGCGAGGTCACCCCGGTGGCGCCGTAGAAGACGCCGACGACGAGGCCGAGCTGGGCGCCGGTCAGGCCGAGGTCGGCCCGCAGCGCGGCGCCGAGGTAGCCCACGATCGGCATCGGCGCGGCGCCGAGGCCCATCGCCAGCGTGCTGACCGTCAGGACGGCGGACCGCGACGGCGCCGACCGGGTTCCCCTCATCAGTGCTAATGCTTATCCTGTTTTATGCCCGAGCGGAACCCGATGACCGGAGGCACCGTGGCCACCACCGTCAACCCAGGCACGGCACCGCAGCGCCGCGACCGCGTCGTCATCCGGTTCGCCGGCGACTCCGGCGACGGCATGCAGCTGACCGGCGACCGGTTCACCGCGGAGGCCGCCGCGTTCGGCAACGACCTCGCGACGCTGCCGAACTTCCCCGCCGAGATCCGCGCGCCGCACGGCACGCTGGCCGGCGTCTCGAGCTTCCAGCTGCACTTCGCCGACCACGACATCCTCACCCCCGGCGACCGCCCCGACGTGCTGGTGGCGATGAACCCGGCGGCGCTCAAGGCCAACGTCGGCGACCTGCCCGCCGGCGGGGTGCTCATCGTCGACACCGACGAGTTCACGCCGCGGAACCTGGCCAAGGTCGGCTACGCGACCAGCCCGCTCGACGACGCCTCGCTCGAGCCGTTCACGGTGCACGAGGTGGCGATGACGTCGCTGACCACGGCCGCGCTCGAGCCGCTGGGCATCGGCAAGAAGGACGCCGAGCGCAGCAAGAACATGTTCGCCCTCGGCCTGCTGGCGTGGATGTACGGCCGGCCCACCGAGGGCACCGAGCGCTGGCTGCGGGACAGGTTCGCCCGGCGCCCGGAGATCGCCGAGGCCAACGTGCTCGCCTTCCGGACCGGGCACGCCTACGGCGAGACCACCGAGGCCTTCGCCGTGACCTTCGAGGTGGCGCCCGCCGTGCTGCCCGACGGCACCTACCGGCAGGTCAGCGGCAACACCGCGCTGGCCTACGGGCTCGTCGCCGCCGCGCGCCGGGCGGGGCTGCCGCTGTTCCTCGGCAGCTACCCGATCACCCCGGCGTCGGACATCCTCCACGAGCTGTCCCGGCTCAAGCGCTTCGGCGTCACCACGTTCCAGGCCGAGGACGAGATCGCCGGCATCGGCGCCGCGCTGGGCGCGGCCTACGGCGGCGCCCTGGGCGTGACGACGACGTCCGGACCGGGGCTGTCGCTGAAGTCCGAGGCGGTCGGGCTGGCGGTGATGACCGAGCTGCCGCTGCTCGTCGTCGACGTGCAGCGCGGCGGGCCCTCGACCGGGCTGCCCACCAAGACCGAGCAGGCCGACCTGCTGCAGGCGGTGTTCGGCCGCAACGGCGAGGCGCCGGTGCCGGTGGTCGCGCCGTCGTCGCCGGCCGACGCCTTCGACGTCGCCGTCGACGCCGCCCGGATCGCGCTGACCTACCGCACCCCGGTGCTGCTGCTCTCCGACGGCGCGATCGCGAACGGCTCCGAGCCCTGGCGGGTGCCCGAGGAGGACGACCTGCCCGACCTGACGGTCGAGTTCGCCGCCGCGCCCAACGGCCCCGACGGCCGCTTCCTGCCCTACGCCCGCGACCCCGAGACCCTCGCCCGGCCCTGGGCGGTCCCCGGGACGCCGGGCCTGGAGCACCGGATCGGCGGGCTGGAGAAGGCCGACGAGACCGGCGACATCTCCTACGAGCCGGCCAACCACGAGCGGATGGTGCGGCTGCGGCAGGCCAAGGTCGACGGCATCGCCGTCCCCGACCTCGAGGTCGACGACCCGACCGGGGACGCGCCGGTGCTCGTGCTCGGCTGGGGCTCGACGGCCGGGCCGATCGGCGCCGCCGTCCGCCGGCTGCGCACCGCCGGCCACCGGGTGGCCCGGGCGCACCTGCGCCACCTCGTGCCGCTGCCGGGCAACACCGAGGCGGTGCTGCGCTCCTACCGCACCGTCGTCGTGCCGGAGATGAACCTCGGGCAGCTGGCCTTCCTGCTGCAGGGCCGCTTCGCCGTGCCGGTGGAGTCCGAGACCAAGGTGGCCGGGCTGCCCTTCGGCGCCGCCGAGCTCGCCGCCCGCCTCACCCCCTACGTGACCAAGGAGCAGGTGACCGCGTGACCACCGACCTCGGCATGCCGGCACTCGGCGGCCTCGACCTCGTCCCCGCCGCCGACGGCCCGCAGAAGGCGAAGGACTACACCAGCGACCAGGAGGTGCGCTGGTGCCCCGGGTGCGGCGACTACGCCGTGCTGGCCGCCGTCCGCTCGTTCCTCCCCACCCTGTCGATCCGCCGCGAGAACACGGTGTTCGTCTCGGGCATCGGGTGCTCCTCGCGGTTCCCGTACTACCTCGACACCTACGGCATGCACTCCATCCACGGCCGCGCCCCGGCGATCGCCACCGGCCTGGCGGTGTCGCGGCCGGACCTGTCGGTCTTCGTGGTCACCGGCGACGGCGACGCGCTGTCGATCGGCGGCAACCACCTCATCCACGCGCTGCGCCGCAACGTGAACATGACGATCCTGCTGTTCAACAACCGGATCTACGGGCTGACCAAGGGCCAGTACTCGCCCACCAGCGAGGTCGGGAAGGTCACCAAGTCCACGCCGCTGGGGTCGGTCGACCACCCGTTCGACCCGGTCGCGCTCGCGCTGGGCGCCGGCGCCACGTTCGTCGGCCGGGCGATGGACTCCGACCGCAAGGGCCTGTCCGCGGTGCTCGAGGCCGCGGCCCGGCACCGCGGCTCCGCGCTGGTCGAGATCTACCAGGACTGCCCGATCTTCAACGACGGCAGCTTCGACGTCCTGCGCCGGCCCGACGACGCCGAGTCCCGCGTCATCACCGTGCGGCACGGCGAGCCGGTCACCTTCGGCACCGACGGCCGCTGGGCGGTGGTCCGCCGCGGCTTCGACCTCGACGTCGCGCCCACCGCGGAGGTGGCTCCGGAGGACGTCGTCGTGCACGACGCCACCGACGCCGGCCTGGCGTACGCGCTCGCCCGGCTGACCGGGCAGGACCTCGGACACGCGGTGTTCGGCGTCCTCCGGCAGGTGCAGCGATCCACCTACGACGACCTCAGCCGCGCCCAGGTGCAGCAGGCGGTCGAGTCCGGGGACGCCGACCTGGGCGCGCTGCTGCACGGCAGCGACCCGTGGACGGTGCGCGACGGCGTGGTGACGACGGCGGCCGCGCGGTGAGGTGACTCACCGCGGTCCCGGGAACACATCGCGCGCGGACGCTGTCGTCCTCTGGGTGACGCCCCCGACCGACGCCCGCACCCCGCTGCGCGCCTACGCCGTCTGGCTCACCGCGCTCGCCGCCTACGTCGTCGCCGTCTTCCACCGGGCCTCCCTCGGCGTGGCCGGGGTGGAGGCCCAGGAGCGGTTCTCCGCCGGTGCGTCGGCCATCTCGCTGTTCCTCGTGCTGCAGCTGGCCGTCTACGCCGGCCTGCAGGTGCCCGTGGGCGTGGCGCTGGACCGCTTCGGGTCCCGCCGGCTCGTGCTCGCCGGCGGCCTGACGATGGCCGCCGGGCAGCTGGTCCTCGCGCTGGCCACCGACGTCCCCACCGCCGTCGCCGCGCGCGTGCTGGTGGGGGCCGGCGATGCGATGACGTTCATCAGCGTGCTGCGGGTCGTGGGCTTCTGGTTCCCCGGGCGCACCGTCCCGCTGATCACCCAGCTCACCGGCATCCTCGGCCAGGTCGGGCAGATCCTCGCCGCCTATCCGCTGGTCGCGCTGCTGCACGCGGCCGGGTGGCGGAACACCTTCCTCGGCGCTGCCGCCGTGGGCGTGCTCGTCGTCGTCCTGGTGCTGACCACGCTGCGCGACGCCCCGCCCGGCGTGGCCACCGCGCCGCCGGCGGGCATGGCCGAGGTGCGGCGCAACCTGCTGCTGACCTGGCGGGAGTCCGGCACGCGGATCGGCCTCTACACCCACCTGGTCACCCAGTTCTCCGGCACGGTCTTCGCGCTGCTGTGGGGCTATCCCTTCCTCGTCGTCGGGCAGGGGCTGTCCCCGGCGTCGGCGGCCGGGCTGCTCACGCTGCTCGTCGTCGTGGGCATGGGCGTCGGGCCGGCGCTGGGCCGGCTGTGCGGGCGCTGGCCGCTGCGCCGCTCGGTGCTGGTCCTGTCGATCCTGGCGCTGACCGCCGGCACGTGGACCGTCGTCCTGCTGTGGCCCGGGCGGGCGCCGCTGTGGCTGCTCGTGTGGCTGGTCGTCGTCCTCGGCACCAACGGGCCCGGCTCGATGATCGGCTTCGACTTCGCCCGCACCTGGAACCCGGCCGAGCGGCAGGGCAGCGCCAGCGGCGTGGTCAACGTCGGCGGGTTCGTGGCCTCGCTGCTGACCATCCTCGCGATCGGCGCGGTGCTCGACGTCCTCACGCCCGGCGCCTCGACCGACTACGACCTGGGCGCCTTCCGCGCCGCCTTCGCCGTCCAGTACCTGTTCTGGGCGATCGGCCTCGTCGGCGTCCTGCGGCACCGCCGGGCGCTGCGCGAGCGGCTCGCGCGCGACGGCGTCGTGCTCGCCCCGCTGGTCACCGCGGTCAGCGCCCGGCTGCGTGGCGGCTCCGCCTACCGCTGACCGGTCGCGGCGGCCTCCCTCCTACCGGCAGGATCGCCGCCATGGACGTCGTGGTCGGGCTGGACAGCGGGACGACGGCGACCAAGGCGGTCACGGCGGGCACCGACGGGCGGGTGCGCGACCTGGTCAGCGTCGGCTATCCGCTGTCGGTGCCGGCGCCGGGGCGCGCCGAGCTCGACGCGCAGCGCCTGGCCGACGCCGCCGTCGAGGCCCTGGCCGCCGTCTCCGCCGCCGCCCGCGAGCGCGGCGACCGGGTGGTCGGCATCTGCCTGTCGGCCGCCATGCACGGCCTGGTCCCCATGGACGACGACGGCCGTCCGCTCGGCCCGGTCGTGACCTGGGCCGACGACCGTGCCGCGGGCTTCGCCGAGGCCCTGCGCGCCGACGGCCGGGCCGGCGGCCTGCACACCCGGACCGGGACGCCGGTGCACCCGATGTCGCCGCTGCTCAAGCTCGCCTCGCTGCGCGCCGAGGACCCCGACCGGCTCGCGTCGGTGCCGCGCTGGGGCGGGGTCAAGGAGCTCGTGGTGTCGGCGCTGCGCGGCGGGCCGCAGGTGCTCGACCGGTCCTGCGCCTCGGCCACCGGGCTGTACGGGATCCGCAGCGGCACCTGGGACGCCGAGGCGCTGCAGCTGGCCGGTGTCCGTCCGGAGCAGCTGGGGGAGGTCCTGCCGACGACGACGGTGCTCGAGGGCCTGCGCCCCGAGGTCGCCGCGGCCACCGGGCTGCCCGCGGACACCCCGCTGGTCCTCGGCGCCTCCGACGGCGTGCTGGCCAACCTCGGCATCGGCGCGGTCCGCCCCGAGGTCGCCGCCGTCTCGCTGGGCACCAGCGGTGCGATGCGGGTGGTCGTCCCGGCGCCGACGGTCGACCCCGCGCACCGGCTGTTCTGCTACGCGCTCACCGACGACCACTGGGTGGTCGGCGGCGCGGTCAACAACGGCGGCTCGGTGGTGCGCTGGGCGTCGCACGCGCTGGCCGGCGGGGAGGGCGTGACGGGGGAGGACGCCGACGACCTCGACGCGCGGCTGCTCGAGGAGGCCGCGGGGGTGCCGGCCGGCAGCGCCGGGCTGCTGTGCCTGCCCTACCTGCTGGGGGAGCGGGCGCCGTGGTGGCGCTCGGGCCTGCGCGGCGCCTACGTGGGGCTGCGCCGCGAGCACCGGCGCGGGCACCTGGTGCGCGCCGCCGTCGAGGGCGTGTGCCAGCAGCTGGCCCTGGTCCGCGACGCGTTCTCGGCCACCGGCCTGCCCGTGCGCGAGGTGCGGGCCACCGGCGGCGCGGTCGCCTCCTCGCTGTGGGTGCGGACGCTGGCCGCGGCGCTGGACCTGCCGGTGCGGGTGGCCGACTCGCCCGAGGGCACCGGCCTGGGCGCGGCCCTGCTCGGCCTGCACGCCCTCGGTGCGCTGCCCGACCTCGACGCGGCCACCGCGCTGGTCGGCGTCTCCGACCCCGTCGCGCCCGACCCCGCGACCGCCGACCTCTACCGCCGGATGCGCCCGCTGGTCGAGCAGTCGGCCCGCGCGCTGGCCGACGTCCTCACCACGCTCGACGCGCTCGACGACACCCCGTCGGGCAGCCCCGCCTGAACCCAGGAGGAACCGTCATGCCCGAGGTCGAACCGGCGCTGGGCGCCGGCCCGCTGCTGCTCATCGCCGCCGCAGCGGTGGGGCTCCTGCTCTTCCTCATCATGAAGCTGAAGCTGCACGCCTTCCTGGCGCTCATCCTCGTCAGCCTGCTGACCGCGCTGGCCACGCGGATCCCGCTCGCGGACGTCGTCACCACGCTGACCACCGGGTTCGGCGCCACCCTGGCCAACGTCGCGCTGCTCGTCGGGCTCGGCGCGATGCTCGGCCGGCTGCTCGAGCACAGCGGCGGGGCCCAGGTGCTCGCCGACACCCTCATCGCCCGCTTCGGCGAGAAGCGCGCCCCGCTGGCCCTCGGCGTGGCCGCGCTGCTGTTCGGTTTCCCGATCTTCTTCGACGCCGGGCTCGTGGTCTTCCTGCCGATCGTGTTCACCGTCGCCCGCCGGCTGGGCGGCTCGCTGCTCACCTACGGGCTGCCGGTCGCCGGCGCCTTCGCGGTGATGCACGCCTTCGTCCCCCCGCACCCGGGGCCGGTCGCCGCCGCGGAGCTCATCGGGGCCGACATCGGGCTGGTCCTGGTCTTCGGGCTGCTCATCGGCCTCCCCACCTGGTACGTGGGCGGCTACCTGTTCGGGCTGTGGGCCGGCCGCCGCTACGACGTCGCGGTCCCGCCGTCCGAGGAGGACGACGCACCGGCGACGCCCGAGGCCCCGGAGGGGACCGTGGCCGGCACGGCGCCCGGGACGGCGGGGGCCTCCGGTGGTCGGCGCACGGAGACGGTCACCCGGCCGGCGCCCCCCGGATTCGGCACGGTGCTCGGCATCCTGCTGCTGCCGCTGGTGCTGATCTTCCTCAACACCGGGCTGACCACGCTGGCCACCGCGGGTGCGCTGGACGAGTCCTCGTGGGTGGTGCGGACCGGTCAGCTCCTCGGCGCCACCCCGGTGGCGCTGCTGATCACCGTGCTGGTCGCCATCGTGGTGCTCGGCCGCCGGCGCGGGGAGAGCGGCGCCGAGGTGGAGTCGGTCGTCAACAGCGCCCTCGGCCCGGTCTGCGCGATCATCCTGATCACCGGCGCGGGCGGCATGTTCGGCGGGGTGCTGCGCGCGAGCGGCATCGGCGAGGCGCTGGCCGACGTGCTCAGCGACATCGGCCTGCCGGTGATCGTGGCCGCGTTCGTCATCTCCGTGGTGCTGCGGGTCGCCCAGGGGTCGGCGACGGTCGCCCTCACCACCACCGCCGGCCTCATCGCGCCGGTCGTCGAGGCCACCGGCGGACTGTCCTCGATCGACCTGGCACTCATCGTCATCGCGATCGCCGGCGGCGCGACCGTGCTCTCCCACGTCAACGACTCGGGCTTCTGGCTGGTCAGCCGGTTCTTCCAGATGGACGAGAAGACGACGCTCAAGACCTGGACGGTCATGGAGACGCTGCTCGGGACGATCGGCTTCGCGCTGGCGCTCCTGCTCAGCCTCTTCCTGTAGCCACCGCCTGGGACGACCGCCGTCCGCGTCCCGTGCCCGTCCGGGACGCGGACGGCGCCGTTCCGGGCCACGATGACGGACCAGACCGCAACGGCGCGGGAAGGGAGCTCGTCATGAGGGGTGCGGCGCGGGCCGCGGTGGCCGGGCTGGGCGCGGTGGCGGCGGTGGCCGCCCGGGACCTCGTGCAGCGGGAGCACACCCTGTTGCGCAACTTCCCGGTGCTGGGCCACGCCCGCTACCTGCTGGAGTCGATCGGCCCGGAGTTGCGGCAGTACCTGGTGGCCGGCAACAACGAGGAGCGCCCCTTCACCCGCGACCAGCGGCGCTGGGTGTACGCCTCGGCCAAGGGCGAGAACAACTACTTCGGGTTCGGCACCGACAACGACCTCGAGTACACGGCCGGCTACCCGGTCATCAACCACCGCACCTTCGGCCGGGCCGTCCCGCCGTCGCACCCGGCTTCGGCCGCCGACGTCGCGCTGCCCTCGGCGAAGGTCCTCGGCGGCCCGCGCGGGCGGGCGCGGGCGTTCCGCCCGGCGTCGGTGGTGAACGTGTCGGCGATGAGCTTCGGGTCGCTGTCGGGTGCCGCCGTCGAGGCGCTCAACCGCGGCGCGGCGCTGGCCGGGTGCCTGCACAACACCGGCGAGGGCGGCCTGTCGGTGCACCACCGGCACGGCGGGGAGCTGGTGTTCCAGATCGGCACCGCCTACTTCGGCTGCCGCGACGAGCGGGGCCGCTTCGACCTCGACCGGCTCAAGGACCTCGTGGCCGGCGCGCCGGTGCGGGCGCTGGAGGTCAAGCTCAGCCAGGGCGCCAAGCCCGGCCTCGGCGGCGTGCTGCCCGCGGCGAAGGTGTCGGCGGAGATCGCCGCGGCCCGCGGGGTGCCGGAGGGCGTGGACTGCGTCAGCCCGTCGCGGCACGCGGAGTTCAGCGACGTCGACAGCCTGCTCGACTGGGTGGAGCTGCTCGCCGCCGAGACCGGCCTGCCGGTGGGCATCAAGTCCGCCGTCGGCGACCTGTCGTTCTGGGACGAGCTCACCGAGCGGATGGCGACCACCGACCGCGGCGTGGACTTCGTGACCGTCGACGGCGGCGAGGGCGGCACGGGCGCCGCGCCGCTGATCTTCACCGACTCGGTGTCGCTGCCCTTCCAGCTCGGCTTCGCCCGGGTGTACTCCGCCTTCGCCCGCCGCGGCCTGGCCGAGCGGGTCACGTTCATCGGCGGCGGCAAGCTCGGCCTGCCCGACAACGCCGTCGTGGCCTTCGCCCTGGGCTGCGACATGGTCAACATCGCCCGCGAGGCGATGCTGGCCATCGGCTGCATCCAGGCGCAGAAGTGCCACACCGACACCTGCCCGACCGGCGTCGCCACGCAGAACGCCTGGCTGGCGCACGGGCTGGACCCGGCGCTGAAGTCCGTCCGGCTGGCCAACTACGTGGCCACGCTGCGCCGCGACCTGCTCAAGGTGGCCGAGGCGTGCGGCGTCGAGCACCCGGGGCTGATCGACACCGGCTCGGTCGAGGTGCTCACCGGCCGGACGGCGTCGACCCCGCTCGGTGAGGTCTACGGCTACGCGCCGGACTGGGGACTGCCCTCGGCCGCCGACCGGGCGGAGATCGCCCGGATCATGACCGCGGACGCGCCCCAGGGCGGCTCGGCGACCCCGTCGGAGGACGCGGTCGGCTGAGCCGCCCCGGGCACGTCAGGCGGCGTCGCTCTCCGGGACGGTCTGGAGGACGGCCGGCCGGCCGACCACCACCACCGGCCCGTCGCAGTTCCAGCAGCGCGGGTCGTCCCCGCCCTCGTCCGCGTCCCGGCCGCCGACCTCGCACGGCGCGCACGTCCAGATGACCTCGACCCGGTGTTCCACCGACGGCTCCCCGGCTCTCCCTCCGTGGCCACCGGCTGTTCGATGCCGCGCGGTGGATACCCCCGCGCGGCGGCGTCGAACCGGGGTCAGGCCTCGCCGCGGAGGAGCTGCTCGAAGGAGGGGACGTCGGCGAACGGGTCGGCCGGGCGGGCCGACGCCGGCCGGCCGGTGACGACGTCGGCCAGCTCGCCGGCGGCGCGGGTGATCCGCCCGCTCAGCTCCGCGCTGGTGCCGTCGCCGCCGGCCCAGTCCTCGCTCGCCGCGAACACCGCCGTCGGCACGGTGACCGCCCGCAGGTAGCTGAACAGCGGCCGCATGGCGTGCTCGAGGACCAGCGAGTGCCGGGCGGTGCCGGCGGTGGCGGCGAGCAGGACGGGCTTGCCGGTGAGCGCGTCCTTCTCCAGCACGTCGACGAAGGACTTGAACAGGCCGCTGTAGGAGGCGGTGAACACGGGAGTGACGGCGATCAGCGCGTCCGCGCCGGTCACCGTCTCCACCGCCGCGCGCAGCGCCGCGTTGGAGAAGCCGGTGACGAAGGCGTCGGCGACGTCGCGGGCGTGCTCGCGCAGCTCCACGACCTCGACGGTGGCGTCCTCGCCCCGCTCGCGCAGGGCGGCCACGGTCGCCGTCGTCAGCCGGTCGGCCAGCAGCCGGGTCGACGACGGGACCGACAGGCCGGCGCTGACGACGGCCAGGGTGCGGGTGGTCACGCGGACACCTCCTCCGGGGTGTTCTGGCGGGCGGCGACGCGAGCGGCATGGGTGGGGGCGTCGGGCACGTGCGCCGGCTTGAGCGCGGCGAACTCCTTCCGCAGCACCGGCACGACCTCCTCGCCCAGGATGTCGAGCTGCTCGAGCACGGTCTTCAGCGGCAGGCCGGCGTGGTCGACGAGGAACAGCTGCCGCTGGTAGTCACCGACGTAGTCGCGGAAGCCGAGGGTGCGCTCGATGACCTGCTGCGGGCTGCCGACGGTCAGCGGCGTCTCGCGGGAGAAGTCCTCCAGCGACGGGCCGTGCCCGTACACCGGCGCGTCGTCGAAGTAGGGCCGGAACTCCTCGACGGCGTCCTGGCTGTTCCTCCGCATGAACACCTGCCCGCCCAGGCCGACGATCGCCTGGTCGGCGCTGCCGTGGCCGTGGTGCTCGAAACGCGAGCGGTAGAACTCGACCATCCGCTGCGTGTGCTCCTTGGGCCAGAAGATGTGGTTGGAGAAGAAGCCGTCGCCGTAGTAGGCGGCCTGCTCGGCGATCTGCGGGGAGCGGATCGAGCCGTGCCACACGAACGGCGCGACGCCGTCCAGCGGCCGCGGGGTCGAGGTGAAGCCCTGCAGCGGCGTGCGGAACCGGCCGGACCAGTCGACGACCTCGTCGTCCCACAGCCGGCGCAGCAGCGCGTAGTTCTCCACCGCCAGCGGGATGCCGTTGCGGATGTCCTGGCCGAACCAGGGGTAGACCGGGCCGGTGTTGCCGCGGCCGAGCATCAGGTCGACGCGGCCGCCGGCGAGGTGCTGCAGCATCGCGTAGTCCTCGGCGATCTTCACCGGGTCGTTGGTGGTGATCAGCGTGGTCGACGTCGACAGCTGCAGCCTCTGCGTCTGCGCCGCGACGTAGGCCAGCGTGGTGGTGGGGGAGGACGAGAAGAACGGCGGGTTGTGGTGCTCGCCCAGCGCGAAGACGTCGAGCCCGACCTCCTCGGCCTTCCTCGCGATGGTGAGGACGGCCTGGATCCGCTCCGCCTCGCTCGGCGTGCGGCCGGTCGTCGGGTCGGTCGTGATGTCGCTGACCGTGAAGATCCCGAACTGCATCTCGTCTCCAAGTGGTTGAGGGCTCAACTGCTGTCCGGCGCAACCGTAGCGGGCCGCTTGTTGTTCCCCGGCCGGCGTGCCCCGGCCGCCGTGACCTCCCCGATACCGGGCGACTGCGCGCGGTGACCGGACCGGCACGGCCGGCTCGTCCCACTCCGGGCGCGCCGGGACGCGCCGGAGCGGCGGGCCGCGCGGGGGTCCGGGGTGGGAGATCGTGATCACTCCCGACGGTGCCGACCGGGCCGGCGGGGGTCCGGATCGGACGGCGCACCGAGGGGGAACCGGGATGTCGCAGCGGGCAGGAGCCCCGACGGGGGACGGCGGGACGGCGGGGACGGGCGGCCCGCCCGCGTCGCGCCGGCCGAGCGGGCTCGACGGCCTGCTGGGGACCGGGCCGGTGTTCACCGGTGCCGTCCGCGGCTACGACCGCACCCAGGTCGACGACTACGTGTCCTGGGCCGAGACCGAGATGCTGGTCCTGCGCCGCGAGAACGACCACCTGCTCAGCCGCTACGCCGCCGCCTCCGCCGAGGTGCAGAACGCCCGCCGGCGGCTGGCCCAGCTGGTCCGCGAGCGGCAGTCCCTGCCCGGGCCGGAGGACGCCCTCGCCCTGGTGCGCCGGGCCGAGCAGGAGGCCGCCGCGGTCACCGCGGCCGCCGAGGAGGAGGCCGGGCGCGTGCGCGCCGAGGCGCTCACCGAGGCCGCGGCCCGGCTGTCGGGGGTGGCCGAGATGCGCGAGGCGGTGATCGCGCTGCGCGAGCAGACCCGCAGCGAGGCCGCCGCGGTGCTCGAGGCGGCCCGCCGCGAGGCCGCCGAGCTGGGCCGGGCGGCCGCGGCCGAGCGCGAGCGGCTCGACCGGGAGGCCGCCGAGGCGCGCGCCCGGGCCGACGCCGAGGCGGACGAGCGGCGCCGCGCCGCGGAGGCCGAGCTGCAGCCGCTGCGCGACGAGCGCGACGAGGCCCGCGACTGGCTGCGCCGGCTGACCGGCCAGATCGACCAGGCCCTCGCCGTCGTCGCCGGCGTGCTCCCCGACGACGTCCCGGTCCTGGCCGACAAGCGCGAGGCGGTGCGTGCCGAGGAGGCCGCCGGCCCGTCCGGCGCGGCCGCGCGGACGGCCGACGTGTCCGACGTGACACCGCTGCACGGGCCCGGCCGGCCCGAGGTCGCCGCGGCCTCCTGACCAGGAGGGACGCGGGGGCGGGTTCCGGACCGCCCCGGTCCGCACCAGCCGTCACGGCCGTCCCGCGGGCCCCTGGAGTTGTCACGATCCGGTAACGCCCGTACGGTCGCTGGCGTCCGGCTGGTCGTCTGGTCCCCTCCGGGGAGCTCGGCCGGACGCCGCCGAGTCGTGTCCGTCCCGCGGACGCGAGCCGGGGACCCACCGCAGTCCTGGGGTGAATCGCGCCCGCCGAGCCGTGCTCGGTGCCGCGTAGGGCTTCTTCCCGCCCGAACCCGTCAGCTAACTCGGTAGGCGGCTCACGGAAGAACGGAGCGTCTCCGCATGCCCCGCCTCCGGGCCCCCGCGGCCCGCAGGTGCAGCCGCCCGCGCACCCAGCGCACCCCCGCGTCCTCCTGACGCCGGCTCGCCCCTGCCCGCCGCCCTCAGCGCTGCCATCCGCACCGCCGGGGACCCGCAGTCCGTGACACCCGTAGACCGCCCGCGTGCGCCTGCCCCGACCGGGGTGGCTGTCGCGCGCACTCTCCCTCGGAGCACCCACCCCCTCATGTCCCGCCGCACCCCCGACGCGCCCGCCACCGCGGAGCTTGCCACCACCTCCCCCCACGCCGAGACCCGCGAGCTGCCCGTCCCGGGCGCCGACACCGCTGACGCCACGGCCGAGGTCCCGGCCCCCCGCCGGTCCCGCCGTCTCCCGTCCGGCTCGCGCCGCCCGGCCCTGCTGCTCGGTGCCGCCGCCGCCGGCGCCCTCGTCGTCGGCCTCGTCTCGACGGGCGGCCCCGCCGCCTCGGCCGGCACCGACACCGTCAGCGCCTCGGTGAGCGTCGCCGAGGAGCTCGGCATCCCGCAGTCGCCGGTCGCCGGTCGCTCGCCGTACGCCCCCGACCTCGCGCCGCTGCAGGACGTCGCCGCCTCCCGCAGCGAGCGCAGCGCCGCGGAGGCCAGCGCCGCCCAGGCCCAGGCCGCCGCCGACCAGGCCGAGCTCGACCGCCGGGCCGCCGAGGAGGCCGCCCGCATCGCCGCCGAGCAGGAGGCCGCCCGCGTCGCCGCCGAGCAGGAGGCCGCCCGGGTCGCCGCTGAGCAGCAGGCCGCCGCCGAGGCCCAGGCTGCCGCCGAGGCCGAGGCCGCCGCGCAGGCGGCGGCCGCCAGCCAGGCGGCGACCGCGCCCGCCGCGAGCAGCTCCTCGAGCTCCAGCTCCGCCCCGCGCGGCTCGTTCAAGGACTACGCGCTGAGCAAGGTCGGCAGCGCCGAGCAGTTCAGCTGCCTGGAGAACCTGTGGGGCAAGGAGAGCGGCTGGAACCCCACCGCGCAGAACCCGAGCAGCACCGCGTACGGCATCGCGCAGTTCCTCGACTCGACCTGGGCCAGCACCGGCATCGCCAAGACCTCCGACGGCTACCGCCAGATCGACGCCGGCCTGATCTACATCGAGGAGCGCTACGGCTCGCCGTGCGCGGCGTGGGCGCACTCGCAGGCGAACAACTGGTACTGATCCGCAGGTGACTCCAGGAGGGCCGGCCACCCGGGTGGTGCCCGCGGGCTTCGTCCGCGCGCACACCCAGGTGCGCCGGCCCTCGCTCGTCCCCGAGGTCCGGCTGCACGTGGCCGACGACGTCGTCGCCCTGTGGGAGGCGATGGAGACCGCGGCCGGCGGCGCGGGGGAGGAGCCGCCGTTCTGGGCGGCCGCCTGGCCCGGCGGGCAGGCCCTGGCCCGCTGCCTGCTCGACGCGCCCACGACGGTCGCCGGCCGCACGGTGCTCGACCTCGGCTCGGGCAGCGGCCTGGTCGCGATCGCCGCCGTCCTCGCCGGCGCCCGCCGGGTGCTGGCCAGCGACGTCGACCCCTTCTCGCGGACGGCCGTGGGCGTCAACGCCGGCCTCAACGGCGTCCGCGGCATCAGCGTCACCGGTGACGTGCTCGACCGCGAGCCGCCCGCCGTCGACCTCGTCGTCGCCGGGGACGTCTGCTACGACCGGGAGATGACCGGGCGGGTGCTGCCCTTCCTCGACCGGGCGCGGGCCCGCGGCTGCGAGGTGCTGATCGGCGACCCCGGCCGGCCGTACCTGCCGCACGGGCGCCTGGAGGCGGTGGCCGTGTACGAGGTGCCCGAGACCGAGGGGCCGGGGGTGCGCCGCACCACGGTCTGGCGGCTGCCCTGACCCTGGGTAGGGTCGCCGCCGTGGCCGCACCGCTCCCCACCGGGCCCGGCGGCAGCCGCGGGCGCCGGGCGCGCCGGCCCTCCGGCGACGACCGCGAGCGCGCCATCCTCGCCACCGCCGAGGACCTCCTCGGGCAGCGGCCGCTGGCCGACATCTCGGTCGACGACCTCGCCCGCGGCGCCGGCATCTCCCGGCCCACCTTCTACTTCTACTTCCCGTCCAAGGACGCCGTCGTCCTCGCGCTCCTCGACCGGGTGGTCGAGGAGGCCCGCGAGTCGCGCTCGGCGGCGCTGCGGCGGGCCGGCGACGACGTCCGGGCGAGCTGGCGCGGCGCGCTGGAGGCCGTCCGCAGCACCTTCGCCGCGCACCGGGCGCTGACCGCGGCGGCCGCCTCCCTGCTGGCCACCAGCGCCGAGGTGCGGGCGCTGTGGGCGGCGGTCATGGACGGCTTCGTCGAGGAGACCGCGGCGGCCATCGAGGCCGAGCGCGCCCGGGGAGCTGCGCCGGCCGGGCCGCCCGCCCGCGACCTCGCCGTCGCGCTCAACTGGATGAACGAGCGCGTCATCCACGTCACCTACGCCGGGCAGACGCCGGCGCTGGCCGAGGACGACCTCGTCGACGTGCTGCTCACCGTCTGGCTGCGCACGGTCTACGGCAGCGACACCCCGCGCTGACCCGACTGGGCGTCGACGTACTCGACACCGTGTCGAGTACCGTGGCCCGGGTCACCCCGGCCGCGACAGGGAGAGCCATGACGCAGTCCGTCCCCACGGAGACCACCACCCGGCACGTCGACGTGCTGATCGTCGGCGCGGGCCTGTCCGGGATCGGCGCCGCCTGCCACCTGCAGCGCGAGCTGCCGGGCAGGAGCTACGCCGTCCTCGAGGCCCGGGAGGCCATCGGCGGCACCTGGGACCTCTTCCGCTACCCGGGCGTGCGCTCGGACTCGGACATGTTCACCCTCGGCTACTCGTTCCGGCCGTGGTCGGAGCCGCAGGCCATCGCCGACGGCGCCTCGATCCGCGAGTACGTCCGCGACACCGCGCGCGAGTACGGCGTCGACGAGCACATCCGGTTCTCCACCCGCGTCGTGGCCGCCGAGTGGTCCACCGCGGACTCGCTCTGGACGGTCACCGCGCAGCGCACCGACACCGGGGAGACCGAGACGTGGACCTGCTCGTGGCTGTCGGTCTGCTCCGGCTACTACCGCTACGACCAGGGCTACCGCCCCGACTTCCCGGGTGAGGAGCACTTCCGCGGGCAGGTCGTGCACCCGCAGCACTGGCCCGAGGACCTCGACTTCGCCGGCAAGCGCGTCGTCGTCATCGGCAGCGGCGCCACCGCCGTCACCCTCGTCCCGAGCATGGCCGCGACGGCCGCGCACGTGACGATGCTGCAGCGCACGCCCACCTACGTCGTCAGCCTGCCCGGCCGCGACGCGCTGGCCGAGAAGCTGCGCCGCCGGCTGCCCGACCGCGTCGTCTACCCGGTCGTGCGGTGGAAGAACGTGCTGGTGTCGATGGCCTCCTACCAGCTCAGCCGCCGCAGGCCCGAGGTCATGAAGCGGGTGCTGGCCAAGGCCACGGCCAAGCAGGTGCCCGCCGACCTCGACGTCGCCACCCACTTCGCGCCGCCCTACGACCCGTGGGACCAGCGGCTGTGCGTCGTCCCCGACGGCGACCTGTTCCGCGAGCTGCGCAGGGGGACGGCCTCGATCGTCACCGACCGCATCGCCTCCTTCGACGAGACCGGCATCCGGCTGGAGTCCGGGCAGCACCTCGACGCCGACGTCATCGTCACCGCGACCGGGCTCAACCTGCTGCCGATCGGCGGGATGGCGTTGACCGTCGACGGCGAGGCCGTGGACCTGTCGAAGACGGTGTCCTACAAGGGCTTCATGGTCTCCGGCGTGCCGAACTTCGCCATGACCATCGGCTACACCAACGCCTCGTGGACGCTGAAGGCCGACCTCGTCGCCCGCTACGTCTGCCGGCTGCTGACCCACCTGGAACGCAACGGCTACGCCGCGGCCACCCCGCTCGCCCCGGCCGAGGGCGGCGTCGAGCCGTTCATCGGGCTGTCGGCCGGCTACGTGCGGCGCAGCCTCACCGCGCTGCCGCAGCAGGGCGCGCGGGCGCCGTGGAAGCTCTACCAGAACTACGTCCGCGACGTGCTGCTCATGCGGCGCGGCCCGGTCGAGGACGAGGGCATCCGGTTCACCCGCCCGGTCCGCGAGCGCGCCGGGGTTGCGGCCGGGGAGAGGGCGGCCTGATGCGGTCGTTCGGCTTCACCGGCACCGCCGTCGTCACCGGCGCGGCCAGCGGCATCGGCGCCGCGCTGGCTCCGCTGCTGGCCGCGCGCGGGATGGACCTCGTGCTCGTCGACCGCGACGGCGAGCGGCTCGACGGCGTCGCCGCGTCGCTCCGGTCGGCCCACCCCGCCCGCACGGTCGATCCCGTCGTCGCCGACCTCGCCGACGCCGGGCAGCTGCGGGAGGCCGCCGACCGGGTCGTCGCCGGACACTCGGGGACGACGCTGCTGGTCAACAACGCCGGCGTGGCGCTGGGCGGCCGCTTCGACCAGGTGACCCTCGAGGAGTTCGAGTGGGTCATGGACGTCAACTTCCGCGCCGCCGTCCGGCTCACCCACGCGCTGCTGCCCACGCTGAAGGCGCACCCCGGCGCGCACCTGGTCAACGTCTCCAGCCTGTTCGGGCTCATGGCCCCGGCCGGGCAGGCGGCCTACTCGTCGAGCAAGTTCGCGATCCGGGGGTTCACCGAGGCGCTGCGCCACGAGCTGGCCGAGGACGGCGTCGGCGTGACCAGCGTGCACCCGGGCGGCATCGCCACCCGGATCGCCGAGACCGCCCGCGTGGCCAGCGGGGTGGACGCCGCGGAGGCCGAGCAGGGCAAGCGCGAGTTCGCCAAGCTGCTGCGCTACCCGGCCGACCGCGCCGCGCAGCGGATCGTCGAGGCGGTCGAGAGGCGCCGGCCGCGGCTGCTCATCGGCGCCAGCGCCGTCGTCCCGGACGTGCTCGTGCGCCTGGCGCCGGGCTCCTACGGGAAGGTCCTCGCCGCCGCGACCCGGCTGGCGGGTCTGCGGCGCGCCTGACCCCGGTCCGCGCCAGACTGGGTGCGGTCCCGCCGACCCCGGCGGGCCGGGCCGGGTTCTGGATCGGGAGGCGCGTGTGAGCGAGTCGGAGGACAGGCCCCGCGACGGCGGGCTGGTGGCACGGTCGGTCGAGGAGTTCGTCGCGCAGCTGCGCGGGTTCACCGACCGGGCGACCCGGCTGGCGGCCGGCGCCGTCCCGTCGGGTCTGTCGCTGCCGCGGCTGCCCTCGCCGCCGGGCGCGATGTCGGCGGCGCAGGTCCGCTCGATCGCGGCGTCGGTCAAGGCGCAGCGGCAACTGATCGAGGGCCTGGTCGGCCAGCTGCAGGCCTTCGACGAGCAGCTCGCCGTCTTCGAGCGGATCCTCGACCCGCTCGTCGAGTGGAGCTCGACCTGGGCGCGGCTGGAGGAGTCCTTCGCCGACGTCGTCCGCCGCAACCCGCCGGACGCCGGGCCTCAGTCGGAGTAGCAGGCGGTCAGCGCGGCCACCACCAGCGGGACGTCGAGGGCCGAGGCCAGCTCGCGGCAGGAGTGCATCGCGAGCATCGGCGCGCCGACGTCGACGGTCGCCAGGCCCAGCCGGGTGGCGGTCAGCGGGCCGATCGTCGAGCCGCAGGGCAGGTCGGCGCGGGAGACGAAGAACTGGACCGGCACCCCGGCCTCGGCGCACCGCTCGGCGAACCAGCCGCCGCTGACCGCGTCGGTGGCGTAGGCCTGGTTGGCGTTCACCTTCACCACCGGGCCGCCGCCGAGCTGCGGGGCGTGGGCGGGCTCGTGCCGGTCGTAGCGGGTCGGGTGGACGGCGTGCGCCATGTCCGACGACACCAGTCGGGACCGCGCGATCGTCCGGGCCCGCGCCTGCGGGTCGCCCGGGTCGGTGACGGCGACCAGCCGGCCGACGACGTCCTCGAGGAAGCTGCCGCGCGCGCCCGACATCGAGCCGCTGCCCACCTCCTCGTGGTCGTTGGCCACCAGCACCTGCGTGCGCGCGCCCGGCGCCGCGGCGACGAGCGCGGTCACCCCGGCGTGGCAGCTGCCCAGGTTGTCCAGCCGCGGCGCGGCGATCCACGTGCCGTCGGCGCCGGTGCTGCCCGCCGGCTGGGTGTCGGCCAGCACCAGGTCGTGCCCGACGACGTCACCGGCGGCCACCCCGGCGGCCGCGGCGACGGCCTCGGTCAGCCCCGGCTCGGTGTCCAGGTCCCGTGACCACACCGGGACCAGGTGCCGCTGCGGGTCGAGGGTCAGCCCCTCCCGGACGCCGCGGTCGAGGTGGATGGCCAGCGACGGCAGCCGCAGCGGAGCGCCGTCGAGCCGGACCAGCGCCGTCCCGCCGCCGCGCAGCGCGACCCGCCCGGCGACGGTCAGCTCCCGGTCCAGCCAGGTGTGCCACAGCCCGCCGCCGTAGGGCTCGACGCCGACCAGGCGGTAGCCGGCCTGCCGGACGTCGGATCGCGGCCGGACCTTGAACGTGGGGGAGTCGGTGTGCGCGCCCACGATCCGCATCCCGGCCTCGGCGAGCGGGGCGCTGCCCAGCCGGAAGGCGACCAGGCTGCCGGAGCGGACCACGAAGTGCGCCGCGCCAGGGGACAGCGACCAGGCGTCGGCCTCGGCCAGCTCGGTGAAGCCGGCGGCGGTCAGCCGCCGGGCGAGCTCGGCGACGGCGTGGGACGGCGAGGGCGAGGCGTCGACGAAGGCGCGCAGGTCGTCACCGAGGGACAGGTCGTCACCGGGGGAGAGGTCGGGCACCGGCCGATCCTCCCCCGGAACCCCTCCCGGCCTCGCGGACCCCCCGGTCGTGAATGGTCATGCGTCGTCGTGCATAATCTCTCTCGTGTCCAAGGTGCTCACGTCCCTGCCCGTCGGCGAACGCGTCGGGATCGCCTTCTCCGGTGGTCTCGACACCTCCGTGGCGGTCGCCTGGATGCGCGACAAGGGCGCGGTGCCCTGCACCTACACCGCCGACATCGGCCAGTACGACGAGCCCGACATCGACTCGGTGCCCGGCCGGGCCGCCGCCTACGGCGCGGAGATCGCCCGGCTGGTCGACTGTCGCGAGGCGCTGGTCGAGGAGGGGCTGGCGGCCCTGACCTGCGGCGCGTTCCACATCCGCTCCGGCGGGCGCAGCTACTTCAACACGACGCCGCTGGGCCGCGCGGTCACCGGCACCCTGCTGGTGCGCGCGATGCTCGAGGACGACGTCCAGATCTGGGGCGACGGCTCGACGTTCAAGGGCAACGACATCGAGCGCTTCTACCGCTACGGCCTGCTGGCCAACCCGTCGCTGCGGATCTACAAGCCGTGGCTGGACGCGCGCTTCGTCGAGGAGCTCGGCGGGCGCAAGGAGATGTCGGAGTGGCTGACCGCCCACGGCCTGCCCTACCGGGACAGCACGGAGAAGGCCTACTCCACCGACGCCAACATCTGGGGCGCCACCCACGAGGCCAAGCGCCTGGAGCACCTCGACGCGAGCATCGAGATCGTCGAGCCGATCATGGGCGTCCGGTTCTGGGACCCCGCCGTCGAGATCGCGACCGAGGACGTGACGATCGGCTTCGCCAACGGGCGGCCGGTGTCGGTCAACGGCAAGGAGTACGCCTCCGCCGTCGACCTGGTGCTCGAGGTGAACGCCATCGGCGGCCGGCACGGGCTGGGCATGTCCGACCAGATCGAGAACCGGGTCATCGAGGCGAAGAGCCGCGGGATCTACGAGGCGCCGGGCATGGCGCTCCTGCACGCCGCCTACGAGCGGCTGGTCAACGCCATCCACAACGAGGACACCCTCGCGACCTACCACTCCGAGGGCCGGCGGCTGGGCCGGCTCATGTACGAGGGCCGGTGGCTCGACCCCCAGGCGCTCATGCTGCGGGAGTCCCTGCAGCGGTGGGTGGGCATGGCGGTCACCGGCGAGGTCACCCTGCGGCTGCGCCGCGGCGAGGACTGGTCGCTGCTCGACACCACCGGCCCCGCCTTCAGCTACCACCCGGACAAGCTGTCGATGGAGCGCACCGACGACCCCGCGTTCGGCCCGACCGACCGGATCGGCCAGCTGACGATGCGCAACCTCGACATCGCCGACTCCCGCGCCAAGCTCGAGCAGTACGCCGCACTCGGCATGGTCGGCGGTGGCGGTGAGACGGCGGTCATCGGCGCGGCACAGGCGGCGGCCACCGGGCTCATCGACACCATGACCGAGGGCGGTGCCGAGGCGATCGCCGGCCGCGTCGTCGCCGGTGTGGACGACGAGGCGCTCGACCGCGCCGCCATGGAGGCCGGCAACGACTGAGAGGCGTCCCGCGGGTCGTGCCCTCCGCCGGTGTCCCTGAGCGGTCCGCCCAGGGACACCGGCCCGGCCGTCGGGTGGAGGGGCGATCCCGCGCCCCGGTCACGTCAGCGGCGCGGCAGCCCGATCAGGAGGTCGTCCTCCTCCGACCGGCGGGGCCGGTGGGGGCCTCTGCCGGTGGCCTGCCGCACCGTCCGCCACTGGCCCGGTGCCCAGGCGCGCGTCAGCAGCCCGTCCTCCGTCAGCGCGACCAGGGCTCCGCTCTCCGTCGCGAGCAGTCCGGCCTCGATCTCCTCGTCCCCGCCGTCCGTGCCCTGCACCGTCCAGATCGGCATCCCGCGCTCCCCCTCTCCGGGCACCGCTCCTCGGCGCCCGATCCGGAAAGACAACGGGGCCCGGCGGGCGGTGACAAGGGCGCCTGGGCGCGTCATCGCTGTGTGTCAGCGGAACGGCATGGGGCGAAATCATGCGAGGTGGGACCGGGGAGCACCGGCCCGCCCCGCACCCCGTCAGCCGGCGAGCCCGGCGACCACCTCCAGCAGCTCGAGGGCGGTGTCGCGCAGGCGGCCGGCGGGGTCGAACGACGGGTCGTAGGACGCCAGGGTCGCCGACCCCAGCGGCGCCGCGGCGGCCGCCCGGCGGGCGATCCGCAGCACGTCGGCGGCGGACAGCCCGTCCGGGGCGGCGTAGCCGTTGGCCGGGGCGATCGAGGGGTCGTAGACGTCGAGGTCCACGTGCAGGTGGACGACGTCGACCCGCGGGGCGAGCGCGGCCAGCGCGTCGTCGACGGCGGCCGGGTCGCGGGCCTGCTCCGGCCGCAGCCAGCGCAGCGCCGACCCGTCGAGCGCGGCCAGCTCGGGCGGGTCGAGGTCGCGGGCGCCGACGAGGACGACCTGCTCCTCCGGCAGCGGCGCGGACCCCGGCACGGTGCCGGTGGCCGCCCGCCAGCACCGCCCCAGCACCATCGCCAGGCCCTGCCCGTCCAGGTAGGCGCCGGGGTCGACGTCGGGGGTGTTGAGGTCCCCGTGCGCGTCCAGCCACAGCAGCCCGACCCGCGCGCCCCGCGCCTGCAGCGCCGCGACCATCCCGAGGGTCAGGTGGCAGTCCCCGGACAGCAGCAGCGGCAGCTCCCCGCCGGCGTGCGCGGCCGCGGCCGACCGGGCCACCGCACGCTGCAGCTCGAACGCCGTCCGCAGCTCCGCCTGCCAGTCCGACGACGGCCCCAGCACGACCTCGGTCACCCGGGACCCGCGCGCCCGCAGCCGGTCGGCGGCGCCCGCCCGGAGCAGCGCCGTCGGTCCGGCGCCCATGCGGGCGCCGGGCACGCCGGAGTCCCAGGCGGCCGAGAGGAGACGGACGGGCACGGCCACGGCGCGAGTCTGCCCCGGGACGCGGGGCTCAGCCGGGCGGGCGGACGTCGGTCCGCAGCGGATGGCCGGCGGGGACCTCGACCAGCACGAGCGCGACGCCGTCGGGGTCCTCGACGGTCGCCTCCCGCAGCCCCCACGGCTGCAGCACCGGCTCCGCGACGACGGGGACGCCGGCCGCGGCCAGCCGGGCGACCTCCGCGGCGAGGTCGCGCACCTGCAGCCACAGCGCCAGCCCGCGCGGGCGCTCGGCGGCGCGGCCGGACACCTCGAGCAGGCCGTTGCCGAGGAAGAACACCAGGCCGCGGTGCCTCGGCGGCCCGAACTCGCGGTAGACGGCCAGCCCGAGGACGTCGCGGTAGAAGGCCTGGGATCGGTCGGGGTCGGTCGGCCGCAGCAGGACGCGGCTGCTCAGGACGTCCACGCCTGCCCGCATACCCTCGATCGGTGACCTCTCCCGTGACGGCCGGCCGGCGACGGGACCTGACCGCCGACTGCTCGTCCTGCGCCGGGCTGTGCTGCGTGCTGCCGGCCTTCGCCGCGTCGGCCGACTTCGCCATCGACAAGCCCGCCGGGCGGGCCTGCGTCCACCTCACCGGGGACGCGCGCTGCGGCATCCACGCCGACCTGCGGCAGCGCGGCTTCCCCGGGTGCACGGTCTTCGACTGCTTCGGCGCCGGCCAGCGCCTGGTGGCGGTCGCGGCGGTCGAGCAGCCGGCCGCCGACCCCGGCGTGGCCGCGGCCTTCCCCGTCCTGCGGCAGCTGCACGAGCTGCTCTGGTACCTGACCGAGGCCGGCGCCCTGTCGCTGCCGGCGGACCTGCGCGGCGAGGTCGCCGCGGCCCTCGACCGTACGGACCGGCTGGCCGCCGGGACGCCGGACGAGCTCGCCGCCGTCGACGCCGCCGCGGTCCGGGCGGAGGCCGGCGAGCTGCTCGGCCGGGTCAGCGAGGCCGCCCGCGCGGGCCGCCGCGGCCGCGGCCGGGACCGGCGGGGCGCCGACCTGGTGGGCGCCGACCTGCGCCGGGCCGACCTGCGCGGGGTCAGCCTGCGCGGCGCCTACCTGATCGGCGCGGACCTGCGCGGCGCCGACCTCACCGCCACCGACCTGCTCGGCGCGGACCTCCGCGCGGCCGACCTGCGCGGCGCCGACCTCTCCGGCGCGCTGTTCCTCACCCGCCCCCAGGCGGCCGCGGCCCGCGGCGACGGCGGCACCCGACTGCCCGCCGCGTTCGAGCGCCCGGCGCACTGGCCGGCCGGCGTGCCCGTCAGAGGGGCTCGTCCGCATCCTCGGGGCGGCCGCGGCGGCGCAGCAGGCCGGTGACCCCGGCGACCCGCGACTGCGCCTGACGGATCGTGGCGATCATCGGCATGAGGTCGTCGTCGATCGTGCGGATGATGTCCGGGACCTTCTCCACGGCGGGGTCGTCGAGCACCCGGCCGACCCGCTCGAGCCCCGGCTTGAGCGCCCGCACCGGCTCCTCCAGCTCCCCGACGAGGTCCTCCAGCCGCTCCGCGGTGCGCTGGGCCGAGGAGATGGCCGACGTCGCGGTCGAGGTCGCGGCGATCAGCTCCCGGACCGCGCCGTTGAGCTCGGTGAGGGTGCGGGGCAGCTGGGCCAGTGCCTCGGTCTGCGCCTGCAGGGCGGTCAGCAGCTCGGTGAGGCCGGGGATGCGGGGCATGCCGAGGCGGAAGGGGTCCACGACCGCAACCGTCGCGCCCCCGCCGTCGCCACCGCAACCGCAGGCACCCGGACGGCTCAGCCGGGCAGCACCTCGCGCCACTGCCTCCCGGCGGCCCGCCCGCTGCGGACGTCGGCCAGGCCGCGCAGCGCGTCGATGTCCTGCAGTGCCGTCGGGGGCAGGGTGCCGCTGAGCAGCCCGAAGACGCCGACGCCGCTGGCCAGCATCGACGGGTGCGGCGGCGGCATCCCGTTGGGCCGGACGAAGGTGACCTTCCACCGCTGCCCGGCCGCCGTCAGCTTCAGCCCGCCGCCGAACCACCACCACGGCCACGAGACGTCGGTGACCTGCGACAGCGGGACGTCGAACACCGGGGTGTCGCTGACGAAGGTCAGTCCGCCCTGCGCGGTGGCCAGGTAGCCGGGCACGTTGCGCAGCCCGCCGATCAGCCAGGCCGGGGACACCAGGGCCCCGCCGGGGAGGCTCACAGCGCCCTCAGGATGTCCTCGACGCGCTCGCGCGCGTCGCCGAAGAGCATCCGGGTGTTCTCGCGGAAGAACAGCGGGTTCTGCACGCCCGCGTACCCGGTGCTCATCGACCGCTTGAAGACGACGACGTGCTCGGCCTCCCACACGTGCAGCACCGGCATGCCGGCGATCGGGCTGCCGGGGTCGGCGGCGGAGGGGTTCACCGTGTCGTTGGCGCCGATGACGAGCACGACCGACGTCTTCGCGAAGTCGTCGTTGATCTCGTCCATCTCCAGGACGACGTCGTAGGGCACCTTCGCCTCGGCCAGCAGCACGTTCATGTGCCCGGGCAGCCGGCCGGCCACCGGGTGGATGCCGAAGCGCACCTCGACGCCCTTGTCGGTGAGCGTGCGGGTGAGGTCGGCGACGGCGGACTGCGCGTGCGCCACCGCCATCCCGTAGCCGGGGGTGATGACGACCGAGTCGGCGTCGCGCAGCAGCTGCGCCACCTCCTCGGCGGAGATCTCGGTGTGCTCGCCGTCGACCGCGGCCGCCGACGTGCTGCCCTCGTTGCCGAAGCCGCCGGCGATGACCGACAGGAAGGAGCGGTTCATCGCCTGGCACATGATGTAGCTGAGGTAGGCACCCGAGGAGCCGACCAGCGCGCCGGTGATGATCAGCAGGTCGTTGTCGAGCAGGAAGCCCGACGCCGCGGCCGCCCAGCCGGAGTAGCTGTTGAGCATCGAGACGACGACGGGCATGTCGCCGCCGCCGATCGAGGCGACCAGGTGCCAGCCCAGCGCCAGCGCCAGGACCGTCAGCCCGGAGAGGACGCCCAGGCCGGGGGAGACGACGAACACCACGGTGAGCGCCGCGAAGACCGCCAGCGCGCCGAGGTTGAGCGCGTTCTTGCCCGGCAGCACGAGGGGGTTGCTCTTGATCCGCCCCGACAGCTTGAGGAAGGCGACGATCGAGCCGGTGAAGGTGACCGCGCCGATGAAGACGCCGATCGCGACCTCGGCGGAGTGGATGCCCACCGGCAGGCCGAGCTCCTCGGCCTCCCCGGCCGGCGCGCCCTCCACCGAGAGGTAGCCGTTCCAGCCGACGAGCACCGCGGCCAGGCCGACGAAGCTGTGCAGCAGCGCGATGAGCTCGGGCATGCCGGTCATCTCGACGATGCGCGCCCGCCAGAGGCCGATGGAGGCGCCGAGCACCATCGCGACGACGATCAGCCCGACCGACAGGGCGTCGCCGTTGCGCCAGGCCAGCCCGATGGTGGCGACCAGCGCGATGGCCATGCCCGCCATGCCGTACGCGTTGCCGGTCTTCGCGGTCTCGTGCCTGCTCAGCCCGGCCAGGCTCAGGACGAACAGCAGGCCGGCGACGATGTAGGCCGCGGAGGCGGCGGTGGTGGCGGTCACGGCTCAGGCCCTCCGGAACATGCCGAGCATGCGGCGGGTCACGGCGAAGCCGCCGAACACGTTGATGCTGGCCAGGAGCACGGCGAGGAACGCCAGCACGGTGACCACCGTGCTGATGTGCCCGAGCTGGAGGATGGCGCCGACCACGATGATCCCGGAGATCGCGTTGGTGACGCTCATCAGCGGGGTGTGCAGCGCGTGGTGCACGTGCCCGATGACGTAGAAGCCGACCACGACGGCGAGCGCGAAGACCGTCAGGTTGCCGATGAGCTGGCTGGGCGAGAAGGCGGCCAGCAGGAACAGCAGCGCGGCGGCGAGGCCGACCAGCGCGGCCCGCCGTCCCGGTGGCGCCTGCCTCTTCCGCGGCGGTGGCAGTGGTGCCGGCGGCGGAGCGGCGGCCACCGGCGCGGCCGAGACGGCCACCGGCGGCGGGGGCCAGAGCACCTCGCCGTCGCGGGTGACGGTCATCGCCCGCTGGACGACGTCGTCCATGTCGAGGACCAGCTGCCCGTCCTTGCCGGGGGTCAGCAGCTTGAGCAGGTTCACCAGGTTGGTGGCGAACAGCTGGCTGGCCTGCGCCGGGAGCCGGGCGGGCAGGTCGGTGTAGCCGATGATCGTGACGCCGTTCGGGGTGACGACGACCTCGTCGGGCACCGAGCCCGCGACGTTGCCGCCCTGCGCGGCGGCCATGTCCACGACCACCGAGCCGGGGCGCATGCTCGCGACCATCTCCTCGGTGAGCAGCCGCGGCGCCGGGCGGCCGGGGATGAGCGCGGTGGTGACCACGACGTCGACGTCGCGGGCCTGCTCGGCGTACATGACGGCGGCGCGGGCGTTGAAGCTCTCGCTGGTCACCGACGCGTAGCCGGTGCCGCCGCCCGCGGCCTGCTCCTCCTCGTCGGCCGGGACGCCGACGTACTCCCCACCCAGGGAGCGCACCTGCTCGGCGACCTCGGGCCGCACGTCCGTGGCGCGCACGATCGCGCCGAGGCTGCTGGCCGCGCCGATGGCGGCCAGCCCCGCCACGCCGGCGCCGGCGACGAAGACCTTGGCCGGCGGCACCTTGCCGGCGGCGGTGACCTGGCCGGTGAAGAACCGGCCGAAGGCGTGCGCGGCCTCCACGACCGCGCGGTAGCCGGCGATGTTGGCCATCGACGAGAGCACGTCCAGCGACTGCGCGCGGGAGATGCGCGGGACGGCGTCCATGGCCAGCGCGGTGACGCCGCGGGCGGCCAGGACCTGCACCAGGTCGGGGGAGAGCGCCGGGGCCAGCAGGCTCACCAGGACCGCGCCGGCGCGCAGCCGGCCGACCTCGTCCTCGGTGGGGGCGTTGACGTGCAGGACGACGTCGGCGCCCCAGGCGTCGTCCGCCGGGCCCATCCGCGCGCCGGCGGCGACGTAGGCCTCGTCCGGGAAGCTGGCCGCCTCCCCGGCGCCGGACTCGACGAGGACCTCGTGGCCGAGGGCGCACAGCTGGCCGACGCTCGCGGGGGTCGCGGCGACCCGCGTCTCGTTCCGCCGGGTCTCTGCGGGCACACCGATGAGCACGCGCACTCCAACGACAGCTCGGGCCGGCGACGTTGCCGGCGGGGCCTGGGTGGTGCAGCAGGGGACGCCGACGGCGATCCCCGGTGCTGCATCGTGACAGGCGCACCGCGCATCCCTCGCACCCCGGGACCCGATCGTGACGCGGATCGCAGGCCCGGCGACCCCACCCGGCGGGGTGAGCCGCGGGCGCCGCCGGCTCCACCCCGCCCGCCGACGTGCCGAGGTTGGCCAGGTGGCCCCGTCCGGGGCACCCCACGACGCAGGAGGACGCCCGTGCCCGCCAGCCCGACCGCCGCGGGCCCGGCCGGGAGCGTGTCGCCGGAGGTCCTGGCGGCGGTGTTCTCCGTGGCGGCCGGCGACGAGGGCCCGGCGCTGCTCGTGGCCGAGACGGTCGGGGACACGCCGCGGGTGACCTGGGCCAGCGAGGGCGCCGTCCGGCTGCTCGGCTCCGACGCCGAGGACGTCCGCGGCCTGCCCGTGGCCGACCTCGTCCCCACCCTGGGCGCCGGTGAGCTGGCCGTGCTGCTGCGCCGGGAGCGCGCCTCCCGCCTGGCGCTGCCGGTCCGGACCGCCGGCGGGCTGCTCGACGCCGTCGTGCGGTCGGCCCCCGCGCCGTCCGGGACCGCCTGGACGCTGACGGTCGTGCCCGGAGACGGGGCGGCCGACCGGGTGTCCCGGGCCACCGCCGACGCCGCCGAGCGGCGCTTCGCCACGCTGACCGAGCGCTCGCCGATCCCGACGCTGCTCTCGGAGCAGGGGATGCGGCTCGCGCACGTCAACGACGCCTTCTGCCGGCTGGCCGGGCGCCCGGCCGGCGATCTGTTGGGCACCGGGTGGACCCGCACCGTGCACGCCGACGACCTGGGCGCCGTCGTCGAGGTCGTGGCCGCCGCGCTCCAGGGGGAGGACGGCGAGGTCCGCGCCCGCCTGGTGCGCGCCGACGGCGCCGAGCGGGCCACCGTCCTGCGCTTCGGGCACGTGTTCACCCCCGGCGTCGGGTCCGGCTTCCTCGGCACCATCGAGGACGTCACCGACCGGCTGGCCTTCGAGGCGCGGCTGGCCCACCAGGCCTCGCACGACCCGCTGACCGGCCTGCCCAACCGCACCCTGCTCGACCAGCACCTCACCACCCGCTTCTCCGCCGGCGGGCGGCTGGCCTGCCTGTTCCTCGACCTCGACGACTTCAAGGTCGTCAACGACTCGCTCGGCCACGAGGCCGGCGACGAGCTCCTGGTGGAGGTGGCCGGGCGGCTGCGCGCGACGGTGCGTCCCGGGGACCTCGTCACCCGCTTCGGCGGGGACGAGTTCGTCGTCGTCTGCGAGGACGTCGACGAGGCCGACGCCGCGGCGCTGGCCGAGCGGATCGTCGCCGCGCTCGCCGTCCCGGTGCACCTGGCCGGGGTGCGGTTCCGGCCGCACGCCAGCGTCGGCGTCACCGTGCAGGCGCCCGAGCACGCCGACGCCGCCGACCTCGTCCGCGACTGCGACATCGCCATGTACCAGGCCAAGGCCGGCGGCAAGGGGCGGGTGCGGGTGCTCGACCGCTCCGGCCGCGCCGAGGCCCGGGACAAGCTGCGCCTGGTCGCCGACCTGCGCGACGCCATCGAGCGGCGGGCGATCACCCTGCACTACCAGCCGATCGTCTTGGCCGCGGACGGGTCGCTGGAGGCCGTCGAGGCCCTCGCCCGCTGGACGCACCCGGAGCGCGGGCCGATCAGCCCGGAGGTCTTCGTCGGCCTGGCCGAGGAGAGCGGGCTGGTCGGGCCGCTCGGCCTGCTCGTCCTCGACGAGGCCTGCCGCCAGGTCGTCGCGTGGGACCGCCAGCTCGGTGCGGCCGCGCCGCCCCGGGTCAACGTCAACGTCTCGGCGCTGCAGCTCGACGGCGGCCTGCAGGCCGAGGTGGTCTCCGCCCTGCGGCGGCACGGCCTCGCCCCGGCCCGGCTGTCCATCGAGATCACCGAGTCCGCGCTCATGACCGACCCCGCGGCCGCCCGCGGCGTGCTGCAGGAGCTGCGCGACCTCGGCGTCGCTGTGGCGATCGACGACTTCGGCACCGGCTACTCCTCGCTGGCCTACCTGCGACACCTGCCGGTCGACTGCCTGAAGGTGGACCGCTCCTTCGTCGCCGAGCTCGCCGAGGGGCACCCCCAGATCGCCACCGCCGTCATCGCGCTGGCCCGCAGCCTCGGGCTCTCCACCGTGGCGGAGGGCGTGGCCACCCCCGCCCAGGCCGCCGCGCTCACCGGGCTCGGCGCCACCTACCTGCAGGGCTTCTCGCTCGCGGTGCCGATGGACGGCGCCGCCACCGCCGCCTGGGCGGGTGCCCGGTGACCGCGCTGTCCCTCGGGGCGCCGCCGGCGGTCGACCTCGACCGGCTCCTGGCCGGCATCGACACCCTCGCCGCGCAGCGCCCCGTCGCCGCGCAGGTGGTGGCGGTGGCCAACGCCGAGGACGCCAGCGCCCGCACCCTCGCCGGCGTGCTCGCCGCCGACGTCGCCCTGGCCGGCCGCGTCATGAAGCTGGCCAACTCCGCGTACTTCGGCATGAGCGGGCGGGCGACGACGCTGCAGTTCGCCGTCACCGTCGTCGGCTTCACCGCCGTGCGCACCATGGCGACGGTCGCCCTCACCTGCCTCGACGACGAGTCGCAGCTGCCCGAGGGGTTCTGGGAGAGCACCACCGCCGTCGCGCTGGCCGCCTCCGCCCTCGCGCCGCGCTTCGGCGCCCGGTCCCAGGACGCGCTGTGCCTCGGGCTGCTGTCCCAGGTCGGGGTGGCGCTGCTGCACGCCGACGACCAGGCCGGCTACCGCGAGCTGGCCGCCGCGCACCGCCCGTTCGCCGCCCGCCGGGCCGCCGAGGTGGGCCGCTACGGCATCTCGGCGCTGCGGCTGTCGGCCGTGGCGCTGGGCCAGTGGGGCTTCCCGCCGGCCATGGTGGCGCCGCTGACCGCCGTCGACGACCCCACCTCCGCCGACGGCGCGCTGCTGCGGGTGGCCTTCGAGGTCGGTGCCCGGTGCACCGACCCGGAGCACACGCCGGAGCCGGTGCAGCGGCTCGGCCGCGGCCTGCTGGGCGAGGAGGGCGTGGCCGCGGTGCTCGAGCAGGTCCGCGAGGCCGCCGACGACCTGCGCCGCGCCGTCGTCGGCGACTAGCGGGGACCCGCCACACGGCAGCGGCCGGCGCCCCCGAGGGGACGCCGGCCGCTGCCGGTCGTGCGCGGGATCAGCCGGTGTAGGGCGCGCCCAGCGGGTCGACCGTGGGGTAGCTGTCGACCGTGGTGGCCAGCCGGTCGGCGGCCCAGTCGCCGTCGCCGAGCAGGTGGTCGATCGCGGTCAGCCGGCTGGTGTAGTGCCCGACCGAGTACTCCGCGGTGACGCCGATGCCACCGTGCAGCTGGATGGCCTCCTTGCCGATGTGCCGGCCGGCGCGGCTGGTCTGCAGCCGGGCGCGGACGGCGGCCGCGACGACGTCACCACCGCTGTCGGCCACCATGCCCGCCCACAGCGCGGTGCTGCGGGCCAGCTCCAGGGACACGTACATGTCCGCCGCGCGGAAGGTCAGCGCCTGGAACCGGTTGAGCGTCACGCCGAACTGCTTGCGGGTCTTCAGGTACTCCGCGGTGGTCTTCAGCGCGGTGTCCATGGCCCCGACGGCCTCGGCGCTGTAGGCGATCCGGGCCAGGGCCTGCGCCCGCTCGACGTCGGCGCTGCGGTCGGCCGTGCCCTCGCCGAGGAGCTCGGCCGGGGTGCTGTCGAGGGTGACGTTCGCCGCGCGGCCGCCGTCGTGGGTGCGGTAGCCGGTGCGGGTGAGGCCCTCGGCGTCGCCCCGGACGAGGAACAGCGCGGTGCCGCCGTCGGTGACGGCGCTGACCACCAGCACGTCGGCGCGGGCGCCGCCCGGCACCGGCTCCTTGACGCCGGTCAGCCGCCAGGTGCCGCCGTCCTGCGTGGCGGTGACGCCGGCCGCCGAGGTGCTCCACCGGGTGGTGGGCTCGGCGTGGGCGAGAGCGAGCACGCTGGCGCCCTCGGACAGCGGCCCGAGGACCGCCGCCCGCTGCTCGGCGGTGCCCACCGCGGCGACGAGGCCGCCGGCGAGGACCACGGCCTCGACGAAGGGCTCGGGCGCGAGGACCCGGCCCATCTCCTCGGCGACGATGCCCACCTCGATCGGGCCGGCGCCCATGCCGCCGTCCTCCTCGGCGAAGGGCAGGCCGAGGACGCCCATCTCGGCCAGCCGGGCCCACGTCTTCTCGTCGAAGCCGGGGTCGGTGGCGGTGACGCGGCGGCGCTGCTCGCTGTCGGGGTAGGCGCGGCCGAGCAGGCCGGCGACGGCCTCGCGCAGGTCGTTCTGCTCGCTGTCGTAGGTGAAGTCCACTGCTAGCTCACAGCCCCAGGATCGTGCCGGCGATGATGGTCCGCTGGACCTCGTTGCTGCCCCCGTAGATGGAGACCTTGCGGTAGTTCAGGTACTGCGGCGTGGCCACCCGGGCCCAGTCGGGCACCTGCGAGCCGCCGTCGGCGAAGGACGCCACCGACAGCGGGCCGGCGATGTCGACCAGCAGCTCGGTGGCGGCCTGCTGCAGCTCCGAGCCGCGCAGCTTGAGCACCGACGAGGCCGGGTGCGGCTTGCCGTCGGCGGAGTTGGCGACCACGCGCAGCGCGGTCAGCTCCAGCGCCAGCAGCTCGTTCTCCAGCTCGGCGATCCGCGCGGTCAGGCGCGGGTCCTCCGACAGGGGACGGCCGCCGACGACGACCTCGCGGGCGTGCGTCTTGGCCTGCGAGATGAGCTTCTTGGTGGCGCCGACGCGGGCGATGCCCACGCGCTCGTTGCCAAGCAGGAACTTGGCGTAGTCCCAGCCGCGGTTCTCCTCGCCGATGAGGTTCTCGGCGGGGACGCGGACGTCCTCGAAGAAGACCTCGTTGACCTCGTGGCCGCCGTCGATCAGCTGGATCGGCCGCAGCGTGACGCCCGGGGTGTCCATCGGGAAGACCAGCATCGAGATGCCGCGCTGCTTCTTCTCGGCGGTCGGGTCGGTGCGGACCAGGCAGAAGATCCAGTCGGCGTACTGGCCGAGGGTCGTCCACGTCTTCTGGCCGTTGACCACCCAGTCGTCGCCGTCGCGGACGGCGGTGGTGCGCAGCGAGGCGAGGTCGGAGCCGGCGTCGGGCTCGGAGAAGCCCTGGCACCACCAGATGTCGAGGTTGGCCGTCTTCGGCAGGAAGCGCTCCTTCTGCTCCTGGTTGCCGAAGGCCGCGATGACCGGCCCGATCATGCTGGCGTTGAACGCCAGCGGCTCGGGCACGCTGGCCAGCTGCATCTCCTCGCGCCAGATGTGGCGCTGCAGCGGCGTCCAGTCCTTGCCGCCCCACTCGACCGGCCAGTGCGGCACGGCCAGCCCCGCGGCGTTGAGCACCTGCTGGGCCTGCACGTACTGCTCGCGGGTCAGGTGGCGGTGGGCCGCGATCTGGTCGCGGATCTCCTGCGGCACCTGGGTGGTGAAGAAGGTGCGCATCTCATCCCGGAAGGCCTCCATCTCCGGGGAAAGCTGCAACCGCATGGGACCTCTCTCCTGACGGCGCTGTGACGCCGTCTCGACGTGTTCCCCGACGATCCCACACTCGTTACCGATCAGTAGATGCGGCTCGTGCGGGGCGGGGCGGACGTGTCCGGGCCGCGGACGGCGGCACGGGGTCCGTGCCGCCGCCCGGGGCCGGGGTGGTGCTCAGGCGCCGGCGAGCGCGGTCCAGAACGCGCAGTTCGCGTCCGCGGCGACGTCGACCGGCCCGACCCCGCCGGCCGAGGCGACGTCGAGACCCTGGACGTCGGACGGGTCGGCGTAGCGGTGCCAGGTCGGCACCCCGCGCCCGTTCGGGTCGCCGGTGGCGGCGAAGGTCGTCCAGTACCGGACCATCGTCGTGGCCAGCTGCTGCTGCTCGGCGGTCAGCCCGTCGCCGAACAGGCCGGGGAACAGGTAGGGCAGCTCGCCGGCGTGCTGGGCGCCCTCGGGGTAGAGGGCCTGCGGGAAGCCGAACGGCGGGCCGGAGAACTCCAGGAGCGGGTCCGCGCCCTGGTCGCGGAACTGGTAGGCCCAGACCGGGGTGGTCTCCTCGAGGGTCTCGTGGGCGTCCACGTGCTGGCAGGTCGACAGTGCGCTGCCGGTGTCGCTGGCGACGGCGGCCAGCACCCGCAGCGGCGAGCCGTACTCCGCCAGCGGGTACCGCTGGGCGACCGCCGGCGCGGCCGCGCCGAACCGCTCGGCCAGGATCGCGTCGTGGTTGGCCGGGTCCAGGAACCGGGGCAGCTGGGCCGACGGGATGCTCAGCGGGGTGAACAGCGTGTTCTCGTCCTGCAGGTTGCCGTGCACGACCGGCACGCGGTTCCAGGTCCCCGAGGCGATCGCGTCGGCCGGCTGCACCGGCAGGGACGAGCCGCCGACGACGAACGAGCCGCCGCCCGCCGGCCACGCGCCCAGCAGCGACGGCACCGGGGCGGCCTCGAGGCAGTCGACGACCGCCGGGCCGTCGCCGGTGCACCCGACCGCGGCCGCCACGGTGTCGCCGACCGCCGCGGCCTCGTCGAGCGTCGCGTACTCCGTCGTGCAGCTGTAGCTCTGCGCGATGGCCTTGTCGAACAGGCCGCGGGCGGTGGGGGAGGCCAGCTGCGCGCACACCGAGGACGCGCCGGCCGACTCGCCGAAGATCGTCACGTTGCGCTCGTCGCCGCCGAAGGCCTCGATGTTGCGCTCCACCCAGCGCAGGGCGGCCTGCTGGTCGAGCAGGCCCGCGCTGCCGGAGCCGGCGCTGCCGACGGCAGCCGAGAGGTCGTCCTGGGCGAGGAAGCCGAACGGGCCGAGCCGGTAGTTGACCGTCACGACGACGACGTCGCCCTCGAGCGCCAGCTTGCTCGCGTCGTAGCGGTCGCCGCTGCCGGTCCGCCAGGAGCCGCCGTGGATCCACACCATGACCGGGAGGTCCGAGCGCGCGGCGTCGAGACCGGCCGGGGTGGTCACGTTGAGGTAGAGGCAGTCCTCGTTCGTCGACGAGGTGGGGTTGGTCAGGCTCGACACCTGCGGGCAGGGGCTGCCCGGCTGCGTCGCGTCGCGGACGCCGCGCCACGGCTCCACCGGCGCGGGCGGCCGGAAGCGCAGGTCGCCCACCGGCGGGGCGGCGAACGGGATGCCCTCGAAGACGCGGTAGGCGCGGTCGACGGCCTCCCCGCGCAGCTTCCCGTCGGCGGTGTCGACCACCTTGGGGGCCTGGGCGCCGTAGGCGGGACCCCCGCCGTTGCCGCCGGGGGCCGCGGCCGCGGGGCCGGCGGTGGCCAGCGCGCCCGCGGTGAGGGCGATCCCCGCGCCGAGCGCGAGCAGGGTCCGGCGCAGCCGCCGGGGTGGGGATGAGTGCACGAGTCCTCCAGCGTTCCGGCCCGCCACGACGATGTGACCCGGGCCACGGACGGCTGGGACAGTAGCGCCCGGTGTTTCACGATCGTCACCGGCCCCCCGGGGCCGGGCGGCCCGGGAGGCGGCGGAGCAGGATGGCCCCGTGCCGGCCGCTCCGCCCGGCGGCCGGCTGCTGCTGGCCGCCGTCCTGCTGACCGCGCTCAACCTCCGCGCCGCGATCGCCGCGGTCGGTCCCGTCCTCGACGACGTCCGGGGCGACCTCGGCCTCTCCGCGGCCGCCGCCGGGCTGCTGACCACGCTGCCGGTGCTGTGCTTCGCGCTGCTCGCGCCGGCCTGCGCCGCCCTCGGCCGCCGGTCCGGACCCGGGCCCGCCGTCCTCGGGTCGCTGGTGCTGCTCGCGCTCGCGCAGGGGGTGCGCGTCCTCGACGGCCCCCCGGTGCTGCTGGCCGGCACGTTCCTCGCCGGGGCCGCGATGACGGTGGGCAACGTGCTGCTGCCGGGCGTGGTCAAGGGGTTCGGGCGGCGGGCGGGCACCGTGACCGGCCTCTACACCGCCGCCCTCGTGGCCGGCGCCGCCGCGGGCGCGGCGTTCACCGCGCCGCTCGCGGCCGTGCTCGGCTGGCGGGGCGCGCTGGCCGCGGAGGGTGTGCTGGCCGTCGTCGCCGCGGTCGTCTGGGCGGCCGCCGCCCGGCGCGCCCTCCCGGCGGGGACGGCGCCGGCGGCCGCGCGGTCCGACGGGCCGCTGTGGCGCTCGCCGGTGGCGTGGGCCGTGACGGCGGTGCAGGCGCTGCACTCCACGCTGTACTTCTCGCTCACCGCGTGGCTGCCCACGCTGCTGGCCGACCGCGCCGGCACCGACGCGGCCACCGGCTCGGTGGCCGCGTCGGTGTTCCAGGTGCTCGGCATCGCCGGCAGCCTGCTGGTGCCGGCCGTCCTCGCCCGACGGCGGGGACAGGCCGGGCTGGCGGTCGGCGTGGCCGCGCTGTGGGCCGTGCCCATCGCCGGGCTGCTCGTCGCCCCCGGCGCGTGGCCGGCGTGGGCCGGGGTCGGCGGGCTGGCGCAGGGGGCGGGGATCGCGTTCGCGGTCACCCTCGTCGTCCTGCGCGCCGCCGACGGCGCGGTGGCCGCCCGCCTCTCGGGCATGAGCCAGCTGGTGGGCTACGGCGTCGGCGCCCTCGGCCCGGTCGCCGTCGGCGCGCTGTCGGAGGCCACCGGCGGCTGGACGGTGCCGCTGCTGCTCCTGCTCGCCCTGGCCCTCGGCCTGGCGGCGGCCGGGACGGTCGCCGCCCGGCCGGTCGAGGTGCGCTGAGCCGGCGGCCGGCTCAGGGCAGCCGGACGACGTCGGCGAGCACGCCGCCGTCGTCGGTCAGCCGCGCGGGTGCCGGGCTGTCGTAGACGACGAGCAGCCGGCCGTCCTCCGCCGAGCCGAGCAGGCCGATGCCCTCGGCGTGGTCGTCGCCGTCGCCGAAGGGCAGGGACAGCTCGCGGGTGAGCAGGTCGCCGCGGACGACGGTCGGCTCCTCCGCCGCGCAGGCGCCGTGCCAGCGGTAGACGTACACCGGCCCGTCGAGGTCCATCGTGGGCCCGGCGAGCACGAGCAGGTCCTCGCCCTGGGGGCACAGGTCGCGCACGCCGAGACCGGCCAGGCGCAGCACGTGCTTGCGGTAGCGGCGGCCGTCGGGGAACCGCCGCAGGCGCAGCCGCGCGGGGTCGTGCCGGTCGACCTCGGGCCGCAGCTCGAGGACCACCGCCCAACCGCGCAGCACCGGCCCGCGCAGGCCGAGGTAGACGCGCTCGCCGGAGACGGCGATGCCCTCGATGTCGAGGCCGTTGTCCTTGCCGGGGATGGGGAGGAACGGCGCGAGGTGCTCGTCGTCGGCCAGCAGGTCGCGCAGGTCCTTCCCGCGGGTGCCGAAGACCGCGGCGCCGTGCGTGCCGTCGTCCTTCACCAGCGTGGGCAGCCCGTCGACGTCGACCACCGGGATGCGCACCAGCACCTGCCGGCGCGGCTGGCCGGTCACCCTCGCCAGGCGGCGCAGCGCGCGGTCGCCGTCGTGCTCGTCGCGGATGCGGCGCCGCCGCAGGCTGTGCGACCCGACCGCCCACAGCGCGTCGCCGGTGCGGGCGAGCCCCTCGATGTCGGCCTCCTCCTCGACGCCGGGGCCGGTGCCGCCGGGCAGGGGCACCAGGTCGACGAGGGGGTAGCTGGTCTGGTCGCCGTAGCAGGTGGGGGCGTCGGGGTCGTCGGCGACGAGCCGCTCGATCGTCGCGGTCTCGTCGCCGGCGACCCAGAGCACCGGCCCGTCGCTGCGGATGGCCGAGAGGTTGGTGTGGGTGGCGCTCTCGCGGGCGGCCGTGCCGAACCGGAGGGTCACCGTGCGCTCGATCGTCGCGCGGTCGGTCATGGTGGGCTCTGTCGTCACGGGCTCTGTCGTCACGGCCGGGCACCCTGGCACGCGGTCGCCGTCTCCGGGGGACTCCGGAGCGTCGTACCGTGCGGCATGGATCTCGTCTGTCCCAAGTGCCAGGGCACCATGCGCACCTACGAGCGCAACGGCGTCCACGTCGACCAGTGCAGCGAGTGCCGCGGGATCTTCCTCGACCGCGGGGAGCTCGAGCGGCTCATCGACGCGGAGAACTCCTGGCACGGCGCCCCGGCGGCCGCGCACTCCGGGAGCCAGCACGTTCAGCAGCCGCCCCAGCAGCACGGGGCGCCGCAGCAGCACGGGGCGCAGTACCCGGCCGCGGGCGGCGCAGGGCTCGGCGCCGTCGTCAACGAGGTGCTCGGCGCGGTGCGCGGCTCGTCGCACTCGTCGTCGCACGGCTCCTACGGCTCGCACGGCAAGAAGCGCAAGGAGTCCTTCCTGTCCGACCTCTTCGGCTGAGGCCATCGCGTCTGAGGCCATCGCGTCTGAGGCCATCGCGTCTGAGGCCATCGCGTCTGAGGCCATCGCGTCTGAGGCCATCGCGTCTGAGGCCATCGCGTCTGAGGCCATCGCGTCTGAGGCCATCGCGTCTGAGGCCATCGCGTCTGAGGCCATCGCGTCTGAGGCCATCGCGTCTGAGGCCATCGCGTCTGAGGCCATCGCGTCTGAGGCCATCGCGTCTGAGGCCATCGCGTCTGAGGCCATCGCGTCCGAGGCCGTAGCGTCGCGGGGGTGGGGGCGCGGGAGCTGGTCGTGCTCGGCACGGCCAGCCAGGCGCCCACCCGCACCCGCAACCACAACGGCTACCTGCTGCGCTGGGACGGCCGCGGCTTCCTGTTCGACCCGGGTGAGGGCACCCAGCGGCAGATGCTGCTGGCCGGCGTGCCGAGCAGCGCCGTGCACCGGGTCCTGCTGAGCCACTTCCACGGCGACCACTGCCTGGGCCTGCCCGGGGTCGTCCAGCGCATGTCGCTGGACGGCGTCGCGCACCCGGTCGTGGCGCACTACCCCGCGTCGGGGCAGGTGTTCTTCGACCGGCTGCGGCACGCCACGCCGTTCGCCGACCTCGCCGACGTCCGGGAGGAGCCGGTGTCGGCCGACGGGGTGCTCGCCGAGGACCCCGCCGGCCGGCTCGAGGCGCGCCGGCTCAGCCACCCGGTCGAGTCCTTCGGCTACCGGCTGACCGAGCCCGACGGCGTGCGGATGCTGCCCGACCGGCTGGCCGCGGCCGGCGTCTCCGGCCCCGACGTCGGCCGGCTGCAGCGCGAGGGCGAGCTGCGGGTGGACGACCGCACGGTGCGGCTCGCCGACGTCAGCGCGCCCCGGCCCGGCCAGCGCTTCGCCTTCGTCATGGACACCCGCATGTGCGACGGCGTCCCCGCGCTGGCCGACGGCGCCGACCTGCTGGTCGTGGAGTCGACGTTCCTGTCCGCCGACGCGGCGCTGGCCGACCGGTACGGCCACCTCACCGCGCGGCAGGCCGCCCGGGTGGCCGCGGAGGCCGGGGTGCGGACCCTGGTGCTCACCCACTTCTCGCAGCGCTACCCCGACCCCCGCGCCTTCGAGGACGAGGCCCGGGCGGAGTTCGGCGGCGACCTCGTCGTCGCCGCGGACCTGCAGCGTGTGCCGGTGCCGCCGCGGGCGGGGTAGGAGGGGGTCCCGTCCCGAACCCGAGGAGCGCCGATGACCCGGTTGACCGCCGCCACGCTGGGCGCCCTGCCGGCGTCGGTGTGGACGCCCCGCTACGACCGCGCCGCGGTCCGGCCCGGCGTCGTCCACCTCGGGGTCGGCGGGTTCCACCGGGCGCACCAGGCGCTCTACCTCGACCGGCTGCTCGAGGCCGGCGCCGGTGGGGAGTGGGGCGTCTGCGGCGTCGGCGTGCTGCCCGGCGACCGGCGGATGGCCGAGGTGCTGGCGGCGCAGGACTGCCTGTACACGCTGGTCGAGAAGCACCCCGACGGGCACCTGACCGCGCGGGTCGTCGGCTCGCTGGTGGGCCACCGGCTCGCGCCCGACGACCCCGAGGCCGTCGTGGAGGCGCTGGCCGCGCCCGGCACGCGGATCGTCACGATGACGGTGACCGAGGGCGGCTACAACGCCTCCGCGGCGACGGGGGAGTTCGACGCGAGCGCGCCCGCGGTGGTGGCCGACCTGCAGCCGGGTGCGCCGCCGGCCACGGTGTTCGGCCTGGTCACCGAGGCGCTGGTGCGCCGCCGCGCGCGCGGGCTGGCGCCCTTCGCCGTCGCCTCCTGCGACAACGTGCCCGGCAACGGCGCGCTGGCCCGGCGCAGCTTCGCCGCCTTCGCCGGGCTGCGCGACGACGCGCTGGGGGAGTGGGTGGCCCGCGAGGTGCCGTTCCCGTCGTCGATGGTCGACCGGATCACCCCGGTCACCACCGACGCCGACCGCGCCGACCTCGCCCGGCACTTCGGCGTCGAGGACGGCTGGCCGGTGGTGTGCGAGCCGTGGACCCAGTGGGTGCTCGAGGACGCCTTCCCGGCGGGGCGGCCCGCGCTGGAGGACGTCGGCGTGCAGGTGGTCGGCGACGTCGTCCCCTACGAGCTCATGAAGCTGCGGCTGCTCAACGCCGGCCACCAGGTCCTCGGCCACCTCGGCCTGCTCGCCGGGCACACGTACGTGCACGAGGCCACCCGCGACCCGCTGCTGCGCGAGCTCCTCGTCGGCTACCTGGAGGAGGAGGGGACGCCGACCCTGCCGCCGGTGCCCGGCACCGACCTGCGCGCCTACCGGGCCGCGCTGGTCACCCGCTTCGGCAACCCGCACGTGCGCGACACCCTCGCCCGGCTCGTCGAGTACGCCTCCGACCGGCTGCCGCAGTTCCTGTTCCCCGTGCTGCGCGCCAACCTGGCCGCGGGCGGGCAGGTGCGGCGCTCGGCGGCCGTGGTCGCCGCCTGGGTGCAGGCCCTCGAGCGCGACGCGGACGGGGTCGGCCCGGTCGACGCCCGCCGCGACCGGCTCGTGGCCGCCGCCCGCCGCTCCCGCGAGGACCCGCTGGCGCCGCTGGCCGACCGCGAGCTGTTCGGTGACCTGGTCGAGCAGCCGCGGTTCACCGGCGCGTACCGCGCGGCGCTGGACTCGCTGCGCACCGAGGGGCCGCGGGCCACGGTCGAGGCACTGGTCCGCGGGCCGCTGGGGTAGCGGGGCAGGCGTGGACGACCTCTTCGACGTCGACTGGTTCGGCCTGCTGGGCCGGGAGGTGCTGCGCGAGCGCCGGGCGGCGCTCATCGCCGAGGCCTGCGCCTGGAGCGTGGGCCTGTCCGACCGGCCGCACCACCTGCGGCGGCGCGGCCGGCTCGTGGCCACCGGCTCCACGATCGGTGACCGCGCCGCGACCGGTCAGGCGCTGTCGGGGGAGGAGGACGGCCGCATCGAGCTCGGCGACGCCCGCCCCGGCAGCTTCCAGGACGCGCTCAACGCCGTCGACGCCGACGGCACGCTGTTCGCCGACCGGTTCGACCGCGAGGTGGTCGAGCCGTTCGTGCGCGAGACCTGCCTGGCGGCCGCCGACCGCGCCCGCCGCACCCGGCCGGCGCAGTGGGCCGAGCTGCTCGACGACCTCGGCGAGGACCCCGCCGACGCCGAGCCGGCCGACGTCGTCCGCGCCGGGGAGTGGGAGGAGCCGCTGCGCCTGGAGGCCGAGCACCTGGTGCTCGCGGCGCTGGGCCGCACGCCGCTGCTGGAGGTCGAGTCCGAGGGGCTGCCCCTGTCGCTGGTCCGCGCCGCCGAGGCCGCCACCCGCGCCGCGGCGGCACCGCCGCCGCCGGAGCCCGAGCCGGACGAGGGGCTGGCCGGTGCGCTGTTCCTCGCGCTGGCCGCCGTCCGGGAGGCCGACCTGCCCTCCCCGGTGCCGCCGGCGCAGGCTCCCGCGCTGGTGACCGTCCTGCTCGGGCAGGGCCTGGAGCCCGAGGAGGTCACCGGCGTGCTGCCGCACCTGCCGCTGGCCCCCGGCACCGCCGACCGGGTGCAGGGGCTGCTCGGCTAGTACGGCAGGCCGGTGTAGTTCTCCGCCAGCTCGCGGGCGGCCGCCTCCGAGGTGCACACCCGGCGCAGCTGGGACAGCTGGAGCTCGGCGTCGAAGGGGTCGCCGGTGGTGTGCAGCATCGAGGTCATCCACCAGGAGAAGTGGGTGGCCCGCCAGACCCGCTGCAGCGCCGTGTCGGAGTACGCGTCGACGAGGTCGGTCTCCTTCTCCTGCAGCAGCCGCACCAGCGCGCGGGAGAGCAGGACGACGTCGGCGACGGCGAGGTTGAGGCCCTTGGCGCCGGTGGGCGGCACGATGTGCGCGGCGTCGCCGGCGAGGAACAGCCGTCCGCGGCGCATCGGGGCGCTGACGAACGAGCGCATCGGCAGGACCGACTTCTCGATCACCGGCCCGGTGCCGATCTCCCACCCCTCGTGCGCGAAGCGGGTGGCCAGGCCCTCCCAGATGCGGTCGTCGGACCAGTCCTCGATCTTCTCGGCAGGGTCGACCTGCAGGTACAGCCGGGACACGCTCGGCGAGCGCATCGAGTAGAGCGCGAAGCCGTCGGGGTGCCAGGCGTAGATGAGCTCGTCGGTGGCCGGCGCGGCCTCGGCGAGGATGCCCAGCCACGCGTAGGGGTAGGTGCGCTCCCACAGCTGCTGGCGGGTGCCCTCGGCGACGACGGCGCGCGAGGGGCCGTGGAAGCCGTCGGTGCCCGCCACGACGTCGCACTCGAGCACCTGCGGCGTGCCGTCGGCGTCGGTGAAGCGGATCCGCGGGCTGTCGGTGTCGACGTCCTCGATCGCCACGTCGGAGACGTCGAAGTGCAGCGGCGGGCCGCCGGCGAGCTGGGCGGCGACGAGGTCCTTGACCACCTCGGTCTGGCCGTAGACCCACACCCGGCGGCCGCACAGCTCGGGGAAGTCCAGCTGGTGCCGCACGCCCGGGTACTGCAGGTACACGCCGCGGTGCTCCAGGCCCTCGCGGTGCAGCCGCTCGCCCATCCCGGCCTCGGTGAGGACGTCGACGGTGCCCTGCTCGAGGATGCCGGCGCGGATGCGCGCCTCGACGTACTCCCGCGAGCGGTTCTCCACCACCACCGAGTCGATGCCCTGCAGGGCCAGCAGCCGTGACAGCAGCAGGCCGGCCGGGCCGGCGCCGATGATCCCCACCTGGGTGCGCATGCGGCCGAGTGTGACCCCGGCGACGAGCCGGGCGACACCGCGGCCTCCCGCTCAGCGGAAGTGTGCCGCCCGGGCCAGCGCCCGCCCGATGCCGCGGGCGGCGACCTCGAGCACCGGCACCAGCCGCGCGAGGTCGCGCCGGTGGCTGGGGACGACGATGCCCAGCGCCGCCGCGACGACGGCGCTGCTGCCGCGCTCCACCCGCACCGGCACCGCCACCGACAGCGTGCCCAGCGACATCTCCTCCGCCGTCCGCGCCCACCCGCGGCGGCGCACCTCGGTGAGCTCGCGGCGCAGCCGGGCGGGGTCGACGACGGTGTGCCGGGTGGCGCGGGACGGCGCGGCCAGGGCCTCGGCGACGACCTCGTCGGGCGCGGCGGCCAGCAGCACCTTGCCGACGCCGGTGGCGTGCAGCGGCAGCCGGCTGCCCACCTGGCTGACCACCGGCACCGACTCGCGGCCGGAGATGCGCTCGACGTAGAGCGCCGACAGCCCGTCGCGGACGGCGAGGTGCACGGTGTCGCGGGTGGCCGTGTGGACGTCGAGCAGGAAGGGGGAGGCCACCTGGCGCAGTTCCAGCGAGACGGGCGCCAGCAGGCCGAGGTCCCAGAGCCGGCGGCCGATCTCGTAGCGCCCGTCGGCGCGGCGGGCCAGCGCGCCCCAGTCGGTGAGCTCGGCCAGCAGGCGGTGCGCGGTGGTGAGCGGGGTGCCCGACCGCTCGGCGATCTCGGTGAGGGTGAGGCGGGGCGCGGTCGCGTCGAAGGCGTCGAGGACGGCGAGCGCGCGCGAGGTCACCGATCGTCCCCGCTGCGTCGCGCCTCCCGCCACGTGCGCAGTCTCCCACCCAGCGGAAGCGCCCGGGACCTCGGACCCTGCCGCCGCCGGCGCCGGGCCGATGCACTGGACGCCGACCCGGAGGGGGAGCCGATGACCGAGCCCGTGCGGCTGCCGCTGGCCTACCACGACACGGCGGTCGCCTGCTCCTACCACCTGGCCTCCGCCGACGCGGTGGCCGAGCTGCTGCCCCGCTCCGGCGGGCGCCCCCTGCTCCGCCCGCTGCACGCCCCCGGCGGCCGCACCCTGGTGGCGGTGCACGCCCTCCGGCACCGCACCGTCACCTGGACCGACACCGACGGCGGCACGCACCGGCTGGCGCCCTACGGCGAGGTCGGGGTGACGGCCGGGGTGTTCGCCGGCCCGGCCGCCCGCCGCGGCGCCCGGCCGGCCACCGGCGGCTTCGTCCTGCAGTTGCCGGTGACCTCCCGGGAGGCCCGCGACCTCGGCCGCGACGAGTGGGGGCTGCCCAAGTGGCTGGCCGACATGGACTTCCTCGACGTCCCCGGTAGCCAGTGCGTGCGGCTGGGCGAGGCCGGCGCCGACGTGCTCGTCCACACCGTGCGGGCCGGCGGCCCGGCCCTGCGCGGCACCCGGTCGCGCCGGCTGTGGTCGGTCCGCGGCGGGCGGCTGCTGGAGACGACGACCCCGGTGCTGGCCCGGTGGCAGGCGCACCCCGGCCCCGGCGGCGCCGAACTCGTCCTCGGGGAGCACCCGGTGGCCGATGCGCTGCGCGACCTCGACCTGTCCCCGGTGCCGCTGGCCGCCTTCCGCGCCGTCGAGCACCGCAGCACGCTGCCCGCCGGCCGGTCGCTGGGGGACGCCGACGCCGCGCCCGGCATCGTCCACCCCGGACGGGACGCGGGGTTCGGGCGGTTCACCGTGGCGCACCCGGGGACGGCGCCGATGTCGCAGTACCCGGAGGCGGCCGCCGCGTGATCAGGCGGGCCCGGCCAGCGCCTCGTCCAGCGCCGCCCAGGGCCCGAGCGCCGCGCCCGCCGCCCGCGCCCGCCGCTCCTCGTCCTCGCCGAGCGCGGCCCGCAGCGCCTCCCGCAGCCGGTCGACCAGCGCCTGCTGCGGGGACCAGCGCGCCACCCCGAGGCCGGCGCGGGCGGCGTCGGCGGCGCCGCAGAACCGGGCGGCCGCGGCGTCGCGGCCCTCGGCGAGCGCCAGTGCGGCGAGCGCCTCGAGGCAGGAGGCCACGCCCTCCAGGTCGCGGGTGCGCCGGTGCAGGGCCGCGGCCTCCTCCAGCCGGGCACGTGCCCGCGGCAGGTCGCCGGCCAGCAGCGCGGCGAGGCCGAGGGAGTCGGTGAGCAGCGCGGCCAGCTGGTCGTCGGCAGCCGCGACGGCGAGGTCGAGCGCCTCGCCCGCGACCCGCTCGGCGGCGTCGAGGTCGCCGCCGGCCAGCGCCACCGCCGTGCGCAGCATCCCGTTGAACGCGACCGACCAGCCGTCCCCGCTGCGGCGCAGGTGCGCCAGGCCCTCGTCGAGCAGCGGGGCGACGTCGGGGTCGCCCGGCGTCAGGGTCATCGCGCGCGCACCGAGGCCGTGGCCGAGCAGCCAGGCGTCGTCGCGCTCCCGGGCGTCGTCGACGACACCGTCGAGCAGGGGGACGGCGAGGGCGGGGGAGCCGAGGGCGATCCGCAGCGAGGCCCGGGCCCAGGCCAGCCGGCCGGACAGCTCGGGGGGCAGCGCCGCGGCCGACGGCAGCTCCGCGGTCTGCTCGGCGAGGCCGGCCATCTCCGGCAGCAGGCCGCGCGCCCACCACCAGCGGACCAGCGGCGCGGTCAGCCGCACCGCCAGCTCGGCGCGGTCGGTGGCCACCGCCCAGCGCAGCGCGGCCCGCAGGTCGGCGGTCTCGGCGTCCAGGCGGGCCCGCCACAGCCGGGCCGCCGGGCCGGCCAGCCCGGCCCCGGCCTCGGCGCCCAGCCCGGCCAGGTGCTGAGCCCAGCGGGTGCGGGTCGCCTCCTCCTCGCCGCGCTCCCGCAGCCGCTCGGCGGCGAACGCGCGCACCAGCTCGAGCATCCGGAAGCGCGGCTCGCCGTCACCGGTGTCGGTGGGGGACACCAGGCTGTGCCCGACCAGCGCCGACAGGGTCTCCAGGACGTCGAGGTCCCCGCCGTCGGCACCCACGGCCTCGGCGGTGTCCAGCGTGCAGCCGTCGGCACACACGGACAGCCGGGCCAGCAGCGCCCGGCCGCGCTCGTCGAGCAGGTCGTGGCTCCAGGCGATCGTGGTCCGCAGCGTGCGCTGGCGGTCGGGGACGTCGACGTCGGGGTCGCCGAGGTCGAGCGCGCGGTCGAGGCGGGCCAGCAGCAGCCGCGGCGGCAGCGTGCGCACGCGGGCAGCGGCCAGTTCCACCGCCAGCGGCAGGCCGTCGAGCCGGCGGACCACCTCGGCCACCGGGCCGGTGGTGGCGTCGGTGAGCCGGAAGGACGGGTCGGCCTGCTGGGCGCGGGCCACGAACAGCTGCACCGCGGGGGCGGCCGCGGCACCGTCCCCGCCGGGGTCCGGCGTCCCGAGCGGCTCGATGGGCACGTCGTGCTCGCCGCGCAGCCGCAGCACGGTGCGGCTGGTCACCAGCAGCTGGGTCCGCGGGCAGCGGGCCAGCAGGACCGCCAGGTCCGGCGCCGCCGCGGCCACCTGCTCGAGGTTGTCGACGACGACCAGTGCCGAGCGGCCGGCCAGCCGGTCGGCGACCTGCTCGAGCAGCGGACGGCTGCCCTCGGGGGAGACGCCGACCGCCTCGGCGACGGCGACGGGGACGTCGGCCGGGTCGCGGACGGCGGCGAGGTCGACGAACCACGTCCCGTCCCGGTCCGGCTGCACCGCCGCGGCCGCGGCCAGCGCCAGCCGGGTCTTGCCGATGCCGCCGGGGCCGGTGAGCACGACCAGCCGCACGGCCGGGTCGCGCAGCAGGCGGGTGACGGTGGCCAGCTCCGCGGTGCGGTCGACCATCGGGGTGGGCGGCGTCGGCAGCCAGCCGGCCGCCAGCCCGGGCGGCGCCGCGGCCGTCCGGGCGAAACGCTCGCTGAGCAGCACGGCGAGGTCGTCGGCGACCCGCTCGGCGAGCTCGTCCGGGTCGCGGTACGGCGTCGTGGACACCCCGCCCTCGGCCTGCACCCGCTCCAGCAGCCGGGCCAGCCGCGGCTCCCGGTCGGGGGCGGGGGTGCGGACGTAGAGCAGCCGCGGCATGCCCGCGGACAGGTCGATCTCGTCCTCCAGCCCCGACACGTCCATGTCCGGGCCGACCCAGCCGTAGCGGTCGCCGTAGATCCCGACGAAGACCTCGCTCTGCGCCAGGTAGGCGCGGTAGAGGTCCCGCGGCGGGTGCGGGCGCGCGCCGAGCTCGAACATCACCGGGGTCAGCCGCAGCCGGGCGACCGCGTCGCGGACCGCGCGGCGCTCGGCGGCCAGCTCCTCCAGCGTCGAGGAGACGAAGACCCGCAGGCGCCGGTCCGGCGTCGCGATGGCCGCCGCCGCCGGTGCGGTCACGTGCACCTCCCGCCCCGCCGACGGGCGCACCGCCCGTCGGGGTCGCCGACGAGCGGAGTCTAGGGACGGCGGCGGCGTCCCGTAACCCGGTGACAGCGCCCGGCGGCGGTGGTTGCATGGCGCCGTACGGGGACGCAGGCACCTGGAGACCGTCGTGCACCACGCCCAGGACCAGCCCGCGAGCGGCACCGCCCTGGTCGTGGTCGCCCGGGACGACGGCATGCGCACCACCACCGTCACCGAGCTCGAGCGCCGCTACGGCAGCGACTACCGCATCGTGCCCGGCGCCGGTCCCGGCGAGGTCGAGGCGGCGCTGTCGGCCGCGGGCGACCCCCTCGTCGCCGTCCTGCTCGGCGGGCTGGGGGAGGGCGACCCCGACGGGCTCGACGTGCTGCGCACCTGCCACTCGGCGCACCCCGGCGCGGTGGCGGTGGCGCTGATCCGGTGGGGGGACTTCGGCACGGCCCGGCCGATCTTCGAGGCGATCACCGTCGGCCAGCTCGACCGCTGGGTGTACGCGCCGCAGGGCCGCGCCGACGAGGAGTTCCACCGGTCGGTCACCGAGGTGCTCGACGAGTGGTCCTCCCGCCAGGACGGCGGGTTCGAGGCGGTGCGCATCGTCGGCGACCGCTGGGACCCGCACGCCCAGCACCTGCGCGACCAGCTGACCCGCAACCGCATCCCGCTGGGCTTCTACGAGGCCGGCTCGCCCGGCGGCCAGGGGCTGCTGGCCGACCTGGGCCTCGAGCGGCCCCGGCTGCCGGTGGTCGTGGTCCGCTTCAAGCCCGAGCAGACCGTGCTGCAGGCGCCCTCGGACCTCGAGGTGGCCGAGGCGTTCGGCCTGTTCGACCCGCTGGACCCCGACGCCGTGCACGACGTCGTCGTCGTGGGCGCCGGGCCGGCGGGACTGGGCGCCAGCGTCTACGCCGCCTCCGAGGGCCTGGACACGCTGCAGGTGGAGTGCGAGGCGGTGGGCGGGCAGGCCGGCACCAGCTCGCTGATCCGCAACTACCTCGGGTTCCCCACCGGCGTCAGCGGCAGCCGCCTGGCGTTCTCGGCCTACCAGCAGGCATGGGCGTTCGGCACCCGCTTCTCCTTCATGCGCACCGCCTCGTCGCTCCGTACCGAGGACGGCGTGCACCGGGTCTCCCTCGGCGACGGCTCGGTGGTGCAGGCGCGCACGGTGGTCGTGGCCACCGGCGCGGCCTGGCGGCGGATCGGCGTGCCGGAGCTGGAGTCCTTCACCGGCCGCGGCGTCTTCTACGGCGCGGCGGTCAGCGAGGCGCCGGCGATGGCCGGACGGCACGTGTTCGTCGTCGGCGGCGGCAACTCCGCCGGGCAGGCGGCGGTGTACCTCTCCCGCTACGCCGAGAAGGTGACGCTGCTGGTCCGCCGGCCGTCGCTGACGGAGACGATGTCGGACTACCTCATCCGCGAGCTCGTCGCGCTGCCGCGGGTGGAGATCCGGTACCGCGTGCAGGTGGCCGGCGGCGGTGGCAGCGACGTCCTGGAGACTGTCGTCCTGCGCGACCTCGACACCGGCGCGGAGACCGAGGAGCCGGGGATGCTCTTCGTGATGATCGGCAGCGAGCCGCGCACCGACTGGCTCGCCGGGACGCTGGCCCGCGACCGGTGGGGCTTCCTGCTCACCGGGGCCGCGCTCACCGGCGGTGCCGACGGCGACGTCGTCGGGCCGGCGTGGCCGCTGGAGCGGGCGCCGGCGCTGCTGGAGACGTCGACGCCGGGGGTGTTCGCGGCCGGCGACGTGCGCCAGGGGTCGGTCAAGCGGGTGGCCTCGGCGGTGGGGGAGGGCGCGCTGGCGGTGACGCTGGTGCACGCGCACCTGGCCTCGCTCGCCGCTGCCCGGTGACCGGGGCCCTTCCGTCCAGCGGGACCGCCGGCTTGGGGCGGGTCGCCGGGCGGCCGTAGCTTCGCGGGTATGACCGGGACCACTCCTGCGCCGTCCGTGCCGGGTCTGCGCCTGCCGCGCTATCTGCGGGAGGAGGCCGCCGCCCGCACCCCGGTGGGGTTCGCCGAGTACCGGAGCACGGCGTTGCGGGCGCCGCTGCGCACGCCGGTGGACCTGCCGCACCGGCTGACGGAGGTGACCGGGCCGGTGCTGGGGGAGGACCGGGTGCTGCCCAC
>NZ_FXTJ01000009.1 GCF_900182545.1 Geodermatophilus aquaeductus
ACTCACCGGGCGCGGCGTGCTCGTAGCGCACCACCCGGTGGTCGCGGCGCTCGAGCTGGGACAGCCGGCTGATCCCGCAGCGGCGCAGCACCGCTCCGGCGGTCGAGGGCGCCACCCCGGTCTCGGCGGCCAGCCGGACCGCGCCCCACCGCTTGCGCAGCCGCAGCGACACGATCCTCTTCGTCGTCGCCGGACCCGTCTTGGCCGGGCTGGAGTGCGGGCGGCTGGAGCGGTCGGCCATACCGGCGCGACCCGCGACCCGGTAGCGCTCGGCCCACCGGTCGGCGGTCTTCCAGCTCACCCCGAAGAACTCCGCGGCCCGGCTCTTGGGCCACCGCTCTTCGACGACCAGACGGCCCAAGCGCAGACGCTGGCGCGGGGTCAAGACGGCATTAGCGTGGAGCACGAGGACCTCCGGGTGCGTGTCGTGGTCGCCTTCAGCAGCTCCACTCCACGCCCGGAGGTCCTCCCGTCACAAGATCGGTCAGTCAGATCCTGTGGTCACACGTCCTCGACCAACGTCTCCGGTCAGTACAGCTAGCAGCCGCCGCCGAGGGAGACGCCGTGCGCCTCGAGCCACGGCATCGGGTTGACGCGGCTGGCGTAGAGGCCGCCCTCGTGCACCTCGAAGTGCAGGTGCGGACCGGTGGACTGGCCCTTGTTGCCGACCTCGGCGATCTGCTGGCCGGCGCTGACCACCTGGCCGGCCGAGACGAAGAACTGGTTCACGTGGCCGTAGAGGGTGATCGAGCCGTCGTCGTGCTGCACGTAGACGGCCTGACCGAAGCCGCTGGCCGGGCCGGCCTGCAGGACGACGCCGCCGGAGGGGGCGAAGATCGGGGTGCCGATCGGCGCGGCGATGTCGACGCCGTAGTGCATCGTGCCCCAGCGGGCGCCGTAGCAGCTGGTCACCCGACCGCTGGTCGGGGCGATGCCCCCGCCGCCGGACGACACGACGTTGACGGCGGCGGCCCGCTCGGCCTCCTGCTGGGCCTGCCAGGCGGCCTCGGCGTCGGCGATGCCGCGCAGGCGCAGCAGCTCGACCTCCGCGGCGCGCAGCTGCTCGTCGAGGCGGGCCTTGTCGGCGGCGAGGGCGTCGTAGTCGGCCTGCGCGTCGGCGAGGCGGGCGTCGGCGGCGGCCTGGGCCTCCGCGGCGGCGGCAGCGGCGGCGTCGCGCTCGGCGACGGCGGCCCGCGCGGCGGCGTCGGCCTCCGCCTCCTGCGTCTCGAGCAGCTCGTACTGCTGGAGGGTCTCGGCGCGCTGGGTGCCGAGCAGGTCGAGGGTGGCGGCGCGCTCGAGCACCTCGCGCGGGCCCTCGCTGTCGAGGAGCACGGCGGCGGTGGTGCCCACGTCCACGCTGGCGCCCATGTAGGCCTCGCGGCCGAGCTCGACGACCTCGTCCTGGGCCGCGGCGACGGCGTCGCGCGCGGCCTGCAGCTCGGCGGCGGCCACGGCGGCGGCCGCCTGCGCGGAGGCCAGCTCGGCCTGGGCGACGAGCGCGGCGTCCGCGGCGGCCTCGGCCTCGACGGTCATGCGCTGCAGCTGCTCCTCGGCGGCGGTGACCTCGCCCTGGATGCGGCCCACCTCGGCCATCAGCTCCTGCTCGGCGGCCTGGGCCGCGGCGACGTCGTCGGCGGGAGTGGCCAGCGCCGGCGCCGGAGCGGCCAGCAGGAGGGCGGCGGCACCCGCGGCGAGCACGGTGCGGCGGAGCCGACGGGAGGAGGCGGGACGGGCGGTCCGGTGGTGCAGGGTCGCCAAGACGGCGGATCTCCGTTTCCTCGCGTCCGCCTGCCGGGTCAGCGCCCGTCCGTCGGGACGGGCACCGTGCCCGCGACGGGACTCCGCGGGCGCGACCGTGCCGGGGACCCCCACGTGCGGTCCCCGTCGCCGGCGCGAGGCCGGTGCGGTCAGGCGGGATCTCGCCGGGGCCCTCGGCGGATCGAGGGGCTGAGGCCCGGCAGGACCGCGGGCGAAACTACTACGGATGTGACGGGTGAGGTCACGGCGAGGTCACGGGAACGGCGCGCCTGCTTGCGCGTTCAACCTCCCGACCTGCGGTCCTCACGGTCCGTAGAAGAAACAGCACTGTCTGCCACTCCCTCGCACGTGGCACGTCGCGTGCGTGTCCGCGCTCACAGGTCCGTCACAGGTAGGGCGGGCACCCTGGCGCGCCGGACCAGTTCGGAGGGAGGGACGACGTGGACGGGATGCCGATGGCAGGACGGACGACGGCGTGGCAGACGAGGGCACCGCAGACGACGGCGCGGCCGGCGGCACCCGCGGTCGCTCCCCCACTCCGCGCCTCCGACGACGACCGGCTGGCCGCCGTGCACCGGCTGCAGGATGCCGTCGGCCGCGGGCTGCTCACGCCCGACGAGTGCAGCGACCGGATGGCGGCCGCGTTCGCCGCGGTGCACGTGCGCGACCTGCCGCCGTTGACCGCCGACCTGCCGCCGGCCGTCGTCGTCGCCGCCGCTCCGGCCCCGCCCGGCTGGCGGCCGCTGGGCACCCTGGCCTGGCAGCAGCTGCGCGCGAGCGTGGCCGCGGCCCGGCACGGCGGTCCGGCGACCTGGCGTCTCGCGCTCGCCGTCCTCATCGCGATGGTCCTGCTGCTCACGGTGCTCTCGCTGGTCGCGCAGGGGCTGTACGACGCCGGCCCCGGCGACTTCGGCGGTCCCGGCTTCGGCGGCCCGGACGGTTTCGACGGGGTCCGCGGCCCAGGCTGAGGTCGGGCGGCCGACGCGACCCACTCCGCGGCGCCGTCGGCCCACGCGACCGGCCCGGCGGACACGCCGGAGGCCCGGCCGCCCCGATGGGGGACGGCCGGGCCTCCGGACCCGGGTCAGCCGACCCGGGTGGGCAGCCCCGTGGCGTGGAACGTCCCCCACGGCGGGGCGTAGCCGTAGCTCGACGCCGACTGCTCGTTGACGTAGGCGTAGCAACCGGAGTTGGCGTACTCGTCCCTGCCGGCACGGCTCGTGGTGACCGCGTACATGAAGGCGGTACCGCGGGTGACGGCCGACTGGTCCGCCCACTGGGCCGCGCAGCCGTAGGGCCCGAAGAAGGCGATCTGCCCGTCGTGGTGCTCGACGAAGCCGCCGTCGGCCAGCGCGTTGCCGTGCTGGCTCGCGTTGGGGTAGCCGCCGCCGTCGTTGGCCGACCAGGTGCCGTTGACGATGACGATCAGCCCGTGCCGGTCGGCCACCCGGCGGAACGTCTGGCTCAGGGCGATCGCCCCGTCCCGGTAGGCCTGCTTGTCCGGGAAGGCACCCCAGTTCAGGTCCGGGAACCACGACCGCGAGCCCAGGTCGTCGGCGAAGAACCCGGCCATGTGCGGGTTCTCCCTGACCATCGTCTCCAGGACGCACTCCAGCTTGCTCTGCAGCACCGAGCCGACCCGGAAGTCGTTGAGGTAGCCCCACTGGTTGGCCTGGTGGTTGCCCGGCCAGCGGGACGTCGCCGCGCCGCACGCCGAGCTGCTGTTGAGCAGCTGGTGGTAGCGGCCCTGCGGGTTGTCGATCACCGCGTCCATGTAGACCAGCACGTGGCCGCCGGCGGCCGACACGTTCTTGAACACCTGGTCCTGGTAGTTGTCCCGGCCCGCGACGACCAGGCCGCCGGGGTGGGCGTACGCGCTGGTCCGGGAGTCAGCGGGGTTGCCGTAGACGATGCTGGCCGGCTGCGCGCCCCGGTTGGTGAGCGCGCCGGAGGTCGCCGGGGCAGTCGTCCCGGCGCTCGCCGTCGTGGTGGCACTCGCCGTGGGAGCCGGCGTCGCGGTCTGGCTCGTCGTCGTGCTCGGCGTCGCGCTGGGGCTCGGCGTCCGGGTCGGGCTGGACGTCGTGCTCGGGCTGGACGTCGCACCCGAGCTCGACGTCGGGGCCGGCGTCGGACTCTGGGTGGACGAGGGGGCCGGCGTCGAGGTCGGGCTGGGTGAGGCGCTCGGGCTCGTCGTCCCGACCGGGGCGCCGGCCGCTGGTGGGCGGACGTCGTGCTGGGTCACGTGGACGGTCGCGTTCGTGGCGGTGGACAGGACGTTGACCACCGTCTGCCCGCGGGCCGCCCCGGCGGGCACGGGCAGCGTCGCCTGGACGCGGGTCCAGTTCGTCGAGCCGACGGGGACCGCGGTGCCGCCGGTCCAGCCCGTGAAGGCGCCCGCGGCGTCGTACCAGGACACCGTCACGTGCGCCCGGGCGCCCGGGGCCGAGGCCTTGACGTCGGCCGCGAAGGTCCAGGCCTGGCCGGGGGTCACGGGCTCGATCGGGGCGCGGACGCGGGTGGTCGACGCGGTGGAGGTGACGCGCAGCGCGTAGCGGGCGGCGACGTGGTCCGTGACGGCGACCCGGGTCATCCCGGTGCCACCCTCCTGGACGGAGTAGCCGGCCGCTCCGGTCGCCAGGACCGGGTTGTCCGAGCGGTTGAGCGTGCTCGACGCCGTGCCCGAGGTGGGCAGCGCCGAGGCGATCGCCGTCGTCCCGAGCACGACCGCGGCGAGTGCGAGGAGTGCGGCGATGCCGGCCCTTCCTCGTGTCGTCGTCCTCAGGACGGCGCGACGACCTCGAGGACGGAGGTGGCGCGCTGCCGACCGGCCGCGGAGCCGGGGGCGCCTACCGCCGTGGCGCCGGCGTTCTGGGCGCCGGGGGTGGTCGGAGGGGATCGCGTGGTCGCGCGTCATCCGTGGTGCTCCTCGTTCGGTGCAGGGCAGAGACCCGGCGGGGGTGTCGCCGGGGACTCGACGGGGAGGTGCGTCCGCGCTGCCGCCAGGGCAGACAGGCCAGACCGGCTGGCCCCGCGATCGGCACCTCGAGGGCCCCGGCGTGAGCGGCCGGGGTGGCTGGGTCCGAGGGTGCGTCCGCACCGCCGTCAGGCAGGCGGGACAGGGTCGGCCTGTCTGGCCGACACCCTGGTTCAGGCGGGCTTCCGCCCGGAGGGCTGGTCGGGGAGGTGCGTCCGCGCTGCCGTCAGGCAGGTGGTCGAGGCCGTGCCCACTGTTCGGCCGGCCGGCACCTCGGGGCGATCAGGTGTGAGGGAACGGTACGTACGCGAGTGTGCACGGACCGCAATGGTCCGTCAAACCGCAGCGTCGACCGTAGGCGACGCGCACGACGCCGTCGTCAGGGGGTGCCCGATCCGATGCGGACGCCGCCGTCGGACCGGGGTGCCGGAGGGCCCGGCCGGATCGGTACGCTCGTTCCCGACCACCCGGACGGCTCGCTGACCAGCGGGTTCGTCCTCGGGGGGCGGTAGCTCAGCCGGTCAGAGCATGGGACTCATAATCCCTGGGTCGTGGGTTCGAGCCCCACCCGCCCCACACACGAAACCGCAGGTCAGCGCGGTGGTCGCGGGTCGTCGAGATCGCGGATCTTGGCCGGCGCCCACACGGCGCCCACAGCACGCTCCGTGACCGCCTGATCGTGGGCGGCGTCCATGCGCTCGGCGAGGGCGCTCAGGTCGTCGTCGAACAGGCCCGAGTAGACGTCGAGCGTCATGGCGGCGGAGGCGTGCCCGAGCATCCGCTGGACCGCCTTCACGTGGGCTCCGGAGGCCACCAGGAGGCTGGCCGCGGTGTGCCGGAGGTCGTGCGGGCTGAGGTTCTCCAGTCCTGCTGCAGTAGCCGCCGGATCGAAGAAGCGGCGCCGGAAGTTGCCCGACCGGAGGACGGCGCCCTCCGGCGACGTGATGACCAGGTCGTCGGGACCCTTGCCCTCGCACCGCCGCGCCAGCGGCTCGGCAAGTGCAACGGGGAACGGGACGGTCCGCTGCTGGTGCGTCTTCGGTGAGCCGAACTCGACGGTCCCGCCAACCTCCGTGGCGCTCTCGGCGATGGTCAGACGGCGGCGGAGGAAGTCGACGCGCCGAACGCGGAGGCCGGCCAGCTCGCCGAAGCGCAGTCCGGTGTAGGCGAGCAGCCGGACGGCGTCGCCGTACTCCCCCGCCGCGTCCGCGAGCCGCTCGACCTGCTCGCGGGTGAGAAATCGCGGCTCGACACGGCGCACCCGAGGGAGCGGTACCCCGACGGCCGGGTTGCGCGGGATGCGGCCGTCGCGGACAGCGAGCGTCAGTACGAGCGCCAGGACGCGGTGAGCCTGGCGGACGGTGGCCGGAGCGAGGCCGCCGGCACTCGTCTTCGCCACCCAGGCGGCCACATCGGCGTGAGTCACGTCAGCCAGCCGGTACCGACCCCAGCGCGGGAGGACCTGCGACCGCAGGAGCGAGCGGTAGCGGTACCGGGTGCTGGGCTTGAGGCCGGTCTGCGCGTCGAGCCACTGCGCCGCCCAGGCCTCGACCGTGACCCGGCCGCGCTCGGGAGCCGTCCAGGTCTGCGTAACGAGCGCCGAGGTCTGCTCGTCGAGCCACCGCTGGGCGTCGACCTTCCGCCGGAAGCGCCGCTCGTGCTGGCGGCCCGCGACGTCTCGGTACCGACCTCGGTAGCGCTTGGTGCCGTCCTCCAGCTCGACCGTGCTGATCGACCCCGCCATGGGCGGACCGTCCCCACGGCGGGTCCCTGCGTCAACGAAACAGGCTGCTCCGCTGTGGACAACGGGCCTTGGGGACAGCTGCTCAGTCGGCGCTCCAGTTTCAGGTCGACCGACATGAGGGGATGGGGCGCCGGCCTGACTCGCTCGAACGCGAGACGCCTGCAGCTGTCCCTGAAGGCGGCTTCAGAGACACACACAAAGCGCCGATGATGCCCATGCCCGTGAAGACCAACGCAACGAAGTAACTGATCGCCGTGGAGGAGACAGCACGTGAGCGTGAGTGGCCCAGCGATCTTTTTGGACGACCTTGCTTGCGATGTTCGAGACAGCTACCGCCATCTGCTGGAGGACCGGGTACCCGACGACGAGGCCACCCGCCGCACGATCGTCGAGTGGCAGGGCCTGGACGCCGAGGAGGAGCCGGTCTTCTGGCTGGCGCTGGCGGCGACCCAGTCCCGCCACGGTCGGCTGACCGACGAGGTTCGCGGGCGAGCACTGGAGGTCATCGATTCCGGCCGGGACCTGATCCGCTGGCAGGCATGGGGCCCAGGACCGGCCGAAGCGCGCAGGGCGGTCCTCGCGTCCCTGCGGACTGAGCTCACGGGGCCCCAGCCGTCCCGCAGGACCGTGCGCCGGCCCTGGCGCTACGTCACGGATCTGCGGCCGGGCGATGTGCTGGCCTGGACGGCGAGCACGGGATTTGTCGTCCTCCTGCGGGTTGTGCAGATCCGGGAGACGCGGGAAGCCGCCACTCCCATTCTTGAGCGGCTGGCCTGGGATGGTCGCCGCGTGCCGCCGGCTGACGTCGTGGCGCAGCTGCCGGGGGCACCGGCGCCTGCACCCGATCCGGGAGGCCTGCATCACCCGGGACCGATCTTCGGCCTGTTCAAGCTCAAACGGCGTGACCCGGATTGGGCTGACGTCGGCCTCACGCGCTGTCACTCCATACCGGCTAGGCCAGGGGACGACGGCGACTTCCTGCTCGGTACCTCGTTCATGGAGTGGGCCGGCCTGCCCACCCACCTCGAACGAGACGCAACCGGTGCGCACGGCCCCTCAGGACCGACAGGAGGACTGCCTGACGACGGGCCAACTGTCCCCTAGTGGGCCGCTCAGGGACACCCGCTGGCTCGTCTGCCGAGAGGCTTCAGGGACACGCTCGCCTGGCTGCACCTCGTTGAGGCGATGCTTGGTGGACGACGGTCGCTCGTGCGCGCCTGGTATCGCATGCTGCCGGTGTCCGGTGTCCGGTGGCGAAAGCGAGGCATGTGGTGATGGCGGTGTCGGTCGACGTCAAGCGCCTCAAGCGGGCGCTGAGGGATGACGATGGGCCGTGGTTGCTAGTCAGCGCCTCATCGCCGGGTGCGCTGGGTGATGTGCTGGCGTCGTGGGCGGCCGAAGCGGAGCCGCGACTGGGTCAGCTTCCGGGCCTGATGGGTGTGCAGCTGCTGGGTCCGCTGGCGCTGCCTGACGGGGTGTTCCTGCTACGCCTGGTCACCTATGCCGAAGCCAAGCGCCTGGTGGCGGTGGTCACCGATCTGTCAGCGACACTGGAGGCTGCCGGGCTCGATGCCCGCATCGACGTGGCGCCGAAGAAGTTCAGCCCGCTGGGAGACATCCCCACGGGCCACCGGCTGACCGCGGTGTCGGTGACGCTGCCGTGGCGGCCCGGCATGCTCGACCGGCGGGAACAGCGCAGGGCCGCCAACCCCCCGGCCACGCTGCGAGCGTGGCACCGCAGCGACCTGCAGGAAGAGGCGTGGGCCGCCGTCGTGGACACCGCGCTGGCGTGGTGTCAGGAACTGCGCAGCAGCGCGACCGGGAACCGGTACGTGGTGCACGGACTGTCCAGTCTGCAAACCGCGCCGGCGCAGTGGGAGGCCACCGCCCGCCTGGCTCTGGGCAGCGCGAGCGTGCCCGTTCGGGCGAGCGTGGAGCAATGGCCGGACGAGGCGCGCGACGTCTGCTTCGAGTTCACGCCCCATCGAGTGCTCTTCCAGCTCGACGAGGAGGCCTTCGGCTCGGCGGAGTCGACCGTCGCCCAGGTCCGCGAGCTGATCGAACGCTTAACGCCACACATCACCTCGGCGTTCGCGATGCGCGCCGCGCACGCCCCAACGATTCAGACTGCGTGGCTGCTGAGGGGATGGGCGAGGACGGCGGCGCCGGCGGCGCCGGTGACACAGATCCATGCGCTGGCGCCGATGGACGACCGGCGGATCATCGACGCCTTCGGTGTCATGTACCTCGGTCCCGGCTTCCGCGGCCTGGCAGCCGATCCGCAGATGTACAGCGTCGAGCAGCTCGGCGCGGGCCGGTTGCTGACCGCGAATGACCCCGACGCCTGGTTCCGGCCCGACGGGCAGACTCCCCAGCCCGAAGTGCTCGAGGCCGCCCGCGCCGATATCGCCGACGCCATCGTCACCTACGACGAGTACTACCGAGCCAAGCGCTCAGACGGGCAAGACATTCCCCCACTTCTCGACTGACCCGTGGTCCTAAGCGCGGTGTCCCATAGTGGGCCGCTTAGGGACACGCGACGGCCGGCTCGCCGTGAGGGCGGCTTCAGGGACACGGTCACCCAAGGGCACCCCGTTCGGAGTACCGACCGGCACGGATGGTGGGCGGTGGGTGGCCGGCACCGCAGGCTGATGGTGGCCGGGTTGCGAGAGGACGTGGTGTGGCGGTCTCGGTTGACGTGAAAGGCATCAGGTCCGCGCTGCGGGACGGCGACGGGCTGTGGTTGGTGATCAGCTCCGCGACGCGGGGTGCGCTGGCCGACGTACTGACCAGGTGGGTGGCGGAGGCCGGGGCGCGCGCGGAGGAGCGTCCAGACCTGCAGCTGGTGCAGGTGCTGGGTCCGCTGCAGCTGCCCGACGGTGTGTGCTTACTCCGGCTGGTCGGCTATGCGGAGCACAAGCACACCGTGGCGGCCGTGACCGAGCTGGCTGCGGCGCTCGAGGTCGCGGGGATCGATGCCCGCATCGATCGGCAGCAGGAGACCCTGAGTCCCCCTCGGATGGCGGCGCCGAGCCACCTGGGTCCTGTGGCGATCCGGCGTGCGCGCACTGCGGTGTCGGTGACCCTGCCGTGGCGGCCCGACGCTCTGCGCCGGCGAGAGCAGCGTCGCGCCGCCGGTGTCCCGACGCTGCTGCGCGGGTGGCACCGCAGCGATCTGCAGGAAGAGGCGTGGGCCGCCGTCGTCGACACGGCGCTGGCGTGGTGCCAGCAGATGAGCAACGGCGCGACCGGGCAGCGCTACGTGGCGCACGGGATGTCGAGCCTGCAGGTGCCAGCGGCGCAGTGGGAGGCCACCGCCCGGCTGGCCCTGGGCAGCCCGAGCCTGGAGGTCTGGGCCAGCGGGATGGACTGGCCGGGCGAAGTGCGTGAAGTCGCCTTTGAGCATCCGCCGGGCCGGGTGCTCTTCCAGCTACTGGAGGATGGCTTCAGCCCACCGGAGTCGACCGTCGCTCGAGCCCGCGAGCTGATCGAACGCCTCCAGCCGCACATCACCTCGGCGTTCGTGCTGCAGACCGCTGCGACTGTCCCCGCCCTCATGACCAGACACCTGCTCAAGCGACAGACGACGAGGGAGGCCTCGCCGACACAGCCGGCGGAGCCGTTGTCGGCGAAGCATCTCGACCACCTCGCGTTGATGGATGACCGGCGACTGATCGACGCCTTCGGCCTGATGTATCTCGGTCCTGGCTTCCGCGGTCTGGCCGTTGACTCACAGCTCTACCGCGTCGAGCCGCTCGGCCCGGGCCGGCTGCTGACCGCAACCGACCTCGACACCTGGTTCCGTGCCGACGGGCAGCCGCCCAGACGCCACGTCCTGGACGCCGCACGCGCCGACATCGCCGACGCCATCGCCACCTATGACGAGTACCGACGCTCACGGCAATCCCAGGAGGCAGACGTACCCCGCATCCTCGACTGAGCCCTGCGGACGTGAGCCGGTGTCCCTTAGTGGGCCGCTTAGGGACACCAGGCCGCCTCCGTGGACGACCTGGCGGACGACACGCCTGACCTTCCTCCCTGGCTACGAGTGAGGTGTCTCGAACACCGCCCTGGTCACGGCAAAGCCATCGGCACGCTGCAACCCGCCCCGAGGGCAGGCGGGAACCCGTACCGGGGGCAGGTGGAAACCCGTACCGGGGGCAGGTGGGACGCCTCCGTCGGGAAGTGAGACGGGCGGCCCCCTCGTGCTCAGGCTCCTCCACGCCCCTCACGTTGCTGACAGCGCGAGACGAGCCCTCGCGCGCGTCAGCGCCACGGCGCGGAGGGCCTGGCGACCGCTTGGCCGTACTGAAGAAGCCGCCGGACCAAGTGGCACACACCTCTTGCACTAGCCGGCTGCCAATTCGTCGGACGAGTTCCAGGAGGTCAGCCCGGACGCTGACTCCATGGCAGCAAGGAGCGCCAGCTACAAGGCGCGCCGGCAGGAGGCCGAGCGGCAGCGTCGGAAGCGCGCCTCGCGCCGAAGGAGCAGCGAGGCATCCCCTGGGTCCGATGCATCGCCGCGCGGGTCCTTCGACGGCAGGGCGCGACGCGCGGCGGCGTCGTCATGCGCCTGGTGCGGCGATGCGATCACGCCACAATCCCGAGGACCGATCCCCAAGTGGTGCTCGGTCGGCTGCCGGCGCTGGGCCTGGGAGCAGAGCCGCGCGGCCGCGTCCGGCCGCTCAGCCATCCAGGTTGTCGAGCGCCGGGTCGAGATTCGGGTGGTGCTTACGCCGACCCGTCGGGACTGGGAGCAAGTCCTCCGCGAGCTCACCACCCAACTCGCAGACGGCCGCCTCTACGACTGTGACCTCGCCTCCCTGGCACAGGCCATGGCCACCACATTCGCAGCCCTCGAGCGCCGGATGTCGCTCCTCCCCTAGCCGGGGCCACTGCAGACATCTCGGGCGCCCGCACGGGGCACAGCTCGTTGAGCACGGTGGGGCCGTAGTCCGCCGCCAGTCCGCAGCTAGTCCGCAGAACGACCGTGCGGACCAGATCAGCGCCAGCCACTACAAACGTTGAACCCCCAGGTCAGAGCGGTGTTAGGGTCCGTCATCGCTGGTCAGGGCGGACATCGGAATCATGTCGGGGATGTCGACCGCCGGCTCAGCGGCCGCTGAGCCGGCGCCGCTGCGCCGCCAGCGCACCTGCGCCTCACTGAGCTTGAGCAAGCGCACCACCCCGCCGATGACGCCCTCGTGGTCCTCCCCCGTTCCGTCATGCGTGTGCCGATCGCTCTGGCTTCGGCCGCTTGCCTCGTCTCGTGCACACCGGCGCCGGCAGAAGGCACCCACTCAGCCTCGGCTCAGGGCACAGCACTGGCGTCAACGATCCCAGCAGGACACATGAGCGGCGGAGATGCGGTCCAGGCGGCACTGGAGCCGTTGTGGCCGGCATTCAACGAAGCCGTCGACGAGACCGGAGACTTCTCTGCCCTGACCGAGGGACAACGCGCTGTCGCCTTCGCCTGGATCCTGTCCGGTCTGATCGGCAATGGGGGCGTTGCCTCCTGGATCGAGTCCGCAGGCCATCGGACGCCTGACGCCAAGGCAGCCCTCGAGCACCTGGGCGCGTCGGAGTACGTCCCGCTACTGGAGGAGGCGACGCGCCTGTACCCGACCTTCGCTGCCGGCGACGCCGACGAACGACTGAGCGCTTCCGACAGTTGGACACAGGAGGACGAGACGCGACTGGAGACCCTCGACGAGTCCTTCTACGCACTGGCCGAGCAACGAGACCTCGTCGAGCACTACGCGGCGTCCTACGTCGCCGCCCATCCCGAGGACTTCACCGACTGACACCAGCACCGGCGTCGGACAGGTCGGCTAGGACCGGTCGGCTGGGACCGGTCACCGGAGACCAGCCGGAGGAGCTCGTGGCCGCCCTGTACAGGGCTACCTGACCGCCCGACGGACCCGCGGCCTGCCCGTCGCCGCCCACATGGCGCCCACACGCCGCCCACAAAAGGCCCGTTTCAGGCCATCGCGGGCACATCACCGCCAACCACATAACCGCAGGTCAGGACGCCAATCGACCGGAGAGTGGCAGGTCGAGAATCGGCACTGAAGGACCTCATAATCCCTGGGTCGTGGGTTCGAGCCCCACCCGCCCCACCGCGTCACTCACTGCGCTGACTCAATCCCGTCCTGCCCGTGGACCGACGCTCAGCGGCACTGCTCCACCCGTTCCCGGGCGCCGGCCACGGCCTGGTCGTACCCGCTGGACGCGGCAGCCCCGCGGTCGAGCGAGGGCTCTCCCTGCACCCTGGCCTGCTGTGGGGTGATCTCCCGGCGGTCGAGCCGCTGCATGACCGCCAGGTGCTCCCGCATGGCCCCGCCCAGATCGCGCGCGTATCTCAACCCGCCGAGCCAGGCGTCGGCGGCCTGGGTGCAGGCCGCCGCCGGAGTCCCCTCCGGCACCTCGGTGCCACTGCAGTCGGCGAGCACGGACTCAGTGGAGTCGACGTACCCGTCCAAACCGTCAGCCGCCGTCACGCCGTCCGCGAGGCTCGGCCCGTCGGGCACGTCGTCGAGACCCCGCATCTCGGCTTCATGTCGGGCGAACGCGCCACGCATGTCGAACGCCCCCTGCGGGTTGTCGACATAGAAGCTCATGAGCACGTCGGCCCACTCGAGCGCGGCTTCACACGTCTCGAACGCCGGGCTGGTGACCGGATGCGCGTAGTCCGCGGCCGGCATCGTGGCCGCGGCGGCCTCGTCCGCGGTCGTCAGTGAGAGGACGTCTGCGGCTGCGGTTTGGATGAGCCCGTAATAGCCCGCCATCTCTTCGCGGTAGTCGACCGTCTCCTGGTAGCGGCGCTCGTAGTCGTTCGCCACGTCTCCGTCCTGGTCCAGGAGGGAGTACCACGTCCCCGGGCACACGGCGGTCGGGTCGCGACGGATCTCCGAGTCGGCGTCCTCGCCTTCCAGCGTGCGGGCGGGACTGATGCAGGTGGCCATGCCAGCGCTCTCGTACTCCATGAGAGCCGACGAACTCGGGTCCGCGAGCACTGCAGCAGGCACCAGCGGGTCGTACGTCCGCATGCTCAGGACCTGTACCGCGTTGACGACCTGGGAGCCCGTGACGAGTCGGTGGACGGTGCTCAGGTCCTCGATCGGCCACTCGACGACGGTGTACCGGTGCGGGTAGAACCGTGGCGTCTGCACCGGCTCGGACACGCCGAACGCGGTCTCGTCCTGCGGCCTGGACACAGCGAGCTCCTGCAGGAGCGCCTCCCGCTCTCCGAGACCCACCTCCTCGGTCTCCTGCACCACCTCATCGGAATCGCGGGCGCTGCCTCTGGCTTCCCTCTCGGGAGCCTGGACGTCCGTCCGCGCTTGCGTGTAGTCGCGGTACTCCTCGTTGCTCATGAGAGCCTGCGGCACCATCTCGGGCGAGTGACTCGGCACCGGTTGGAGGACGAGTCGTGATCCCTGGGCTACGGCCAACCACGCCCACATCTCCAGGGTGTCGAGCTCGAAGGGCCCGCCGGCTACCGCCTGCTCCTCCGGGACGTGGATCAGCACGTTGGTCTGGTACTCCTCCTTGGGTTCGAGCCACGAGCGGTCCCCGAGGATCTGGCCCATCTGGAGCGTCTGCACCGCGGTCGCCCGACCGGTGCGGGAGATCGGCCAGTCGTCCTGCGCCTGCGGGTCGCCTGAACTGAAGCCGCCGAACTCGCGGATGCCGGGCTCGTCGCACTCACGGTCCGTGACCGGCGCGAGCTCCTCGAGGAAGCAGGCGACCGCCTGCCGCTCCGCGTCCACGGCGTTGACACCCGGGATCTCGGGCCGAGCCGTCTGCGTGACCTTCGTGACCTGGTACAGGGAGGCGACGATCTGGACCTTCGTGTCGCTGACGTTCTCGATCCTGATGGTGCCCTCGAACTGATGCGGGTCCGACCTGTCGCCTTCGCTCGATGCCGGCGTCAACTCGGTCGTGACCGTCAGCGCCGCAGCAATCGTGCCCGGCTGGTACTGCTGCGTGTACCACCACTGCACTCCCGCGAAGAGCACCGTGACGGAGAGTCCCCCGGCGGCCAGGCGGGTACCCAGGGCCGTCCACTTCACCTGCGAGTCGACGTACTCCCGGGTGCTCCACCACCCCAGGACGACCCCCGCCACCGACGCGGCCACGATGCCGGCCCACGGCACCCATGCCGGGAGCGGGGGGAGTCGACTCGGAGCGAGGCCCGGAGCCCGGTACTGCATCACCAGCAGGTAGATGCCGACCAGCGCTCCGGCGACGCCTGCAGCGACTGCCGCGATCCGTCCGTGCGTACACCACCACCGCTTCCGCACGAGGACCGCAGTTCCTGTGAACAGGGCCAGCCCGGCCACGACGAACGCGAGCCCGATCAGCTTGTACTGCAGGTCGGCGGCGGACAGGACGTCGAGCAGGCCCACCCAGGAGGCGAACAGCCCGACCGCGCCGAAGAGGATGGCGGCGGCCCACGCGGTCTTCGAGTCGGAGATGCGGCCCGTGAGCCACTGGCGAGGGGTATCAGGAGGCTGCTCATCAGGGGCGCCGGAGGACGGCCCAGCGGGAACAGCCGGGGGCCCGACGGGAGAGCCACCGGGTGCTGATGGAGGAGGACTCGAGGTCACGGGCCATCACCCCTCGGCTTCGGCGCACCGCACGCCCGAGACGGGCCCGCTGCTGGCGACGCTAGGTTTCCGGCATCACCCCTCCGTCACCAAACCATCACCGGACGTCTGCGCCCGTCAGGTCTCCGCCGTCCGTGGCCTCAGGGCCGGGACCGGCACATCCCGCCCCCCCACCGGCCCCACGCGCGGAACCGCAGCTCAGCGTGCGGTTCGCTCGGAGAGTCGAGATCTCCCCGCCCTCCCGATCCGGGCGGTAGGACGCGGAAGTCGAGGTGCTCCCGGTCCCGGACCGCGTGGGCCAGGTGGGCGCGCGGACGTCGAGGCCGTGGAGGCGCTGCTCGCCCGCCTCGGTCACCGGCCGCTCACCCGCGCGCGGAAGCGCCAGGACGTCCCGGCGCTGCGGCTCGACAATCCAGGTCGACGCGTCCGACCTCGCCGCTGCTCGAGCCACGGCCGCCGACACGTGCCCTCCTCGGCATTCGTGACGACGCTCCGAGGAGCGCGGCCCGCCCTGTGCCCGCGGGCGTCAGCCGGTGCCGGTCAGGGACGACCGCACCCGTCCCCACAGTGCCTCGTAGGCAGCTGTCGCCGAGCTGGCCGGCGCGAACGCGGGAACCGGTGCGCGCTCCTCGGCCATCTGCTCGATCACCACCCGGCTGGGGATCGCCTCGGCCACCACGGACGCATGGTCGCTGGGCAGTCGGGCGGCGAGCTCGCGATGGGCCTTCTTGCGGCTGTCGACCATCGACAGGAAACCGAGCACCTGCGGCTTCCGCCCCGGCATCGTGTCGACGAAGTCGATGAGCTGGTCGTACGTGCGCACCGAGAGCATGGCGGGGATCAGGGGGACGAGCAGCACGTCAGTGGCGTGGACGACGTTCTCCGACACCAGGGACACGCTCGGTGGGCAGTCGAGGACGACGAGGTCGTACTCCTTCCGCAGGGGCGCGAGCAGGCGGCGGATCCGATCCGTGGGGCGCTTCGTGCCGTCCAGGTCCAGATCCAGGTTGCGGTAGCTGAAGTCCGCCGGCATCAGGTCGAGCCCGTCGAAGTCGGTTCCCTTGATCCCGTCGCCCAGGGTGCGCTTGCCCCTGACCAGGGCGTCGCCGCCACCCTTCACCTTGGGCTTGACCCTCAACAGGTAGGTGGCCGAACCCTGCGGATCGAGGTCCCAGAGGAGGGTGCGCAGGCCGTCGCGGGCCGCGAAGTACGCGATGTTGACCGCGGCCGACGTCTTCCCGACGCCGCCCTTGATGTTGTACGTGGCCACGACCTTCACCGCGCCACTCCTGCCGTGGCGCGGGCCGTCGGACGCTGCGCCGACCTCCGCGAGAAGCGCTCGAACACCGCAGCGAACTCACCGCGCGACGTGTCCTGGTCCTCCTGCAGCCGGGCCGCGATCTCCCCCATCGCGAAGATCGTCCGGGCGGAGGCGCCGTCACCGGACATCAGCTCGGTGGCGAGGGAGTGGAGCGTATCGCGCTGGGTCTCGCTGTCCTGGAACGTCCCGAGCACGTCCTGCACTGCCTTCAACTCCTTGATGACGACGCGAGCGTCGGCCGGATCGGTCGTCGTGGGGAGCACTTCCAGCAGGTAGCGCAGCTCCTTGGTCCGCTTGCGCAGGTCGTGCAGGTCCTGGGCAGGCGACGCGTCCGTGATCCGCGAACCGCGGCGCAGCACACGACGATGCGCGCGGTCGAGCCGTTCCACAACCACCTCGGCCGCGGTCGGCCCCGCACCGGGTTGCCCGTCCCAGGTCGCCAGCGCCAGCAGCGAGGCGCGCCACCGGGCACGGAAGCGCTCGAACCGTGGCGACCGCAGGCCGGCCGCGAGCCTGCGCTGCTCGTCCGCACGCAGCCCGGCCAGGTGGAGCACCAGCGGCTCCACGTCCTCGCGCCGGTCACCGGTCAGACCAGCCGTCAGGGACGGGAGCTCCTGGAGGAGGACGTCGAGGTCGCGCGCCGGCGTCGTGAGCTCGCCGAGCAGCCTCAGCTGCGGTGCCGCCCACGCGACCAGGCCGGGTGGCAGGACGTCGCCGAGCAGCTTGACCGCCGAGCGACTGCGCCGGACCGCGACCCGCAGGTCGTGGAGGAACTCGATGTCGACGTCGCTGACCGTGCCGTCCACGGCGGCCTCCAGCTGGCCGAGGAAGGACAACAGCACCCGGGCCACCGCCGCCCGGGCGGGGAGGCCTGGCTCCATCACGGCCCGCGAAGACGCGTCCGGATCGATCCCCGCGGCGCGCAGGGCTGCCGGGTAGCGCGACGGCGTGTCCGGGACCAGCCCCGCCCGGTGCGCGATCCGGGCGGCGCGCTCGCCGGCCGCGTCGTACCCCCGCAGGGGGACCAACCCCAGTCCCCCGGGCAACTGCTCCCGGCCGCCCGTGATCGTCGCCGGACGTTCGTGGACCAACCGCACCACGGTCTTGCCCTCGTCGTCCAGCAGCCTGCCGGTGACGGACGTCCCCGATGCCTCGACCATCGGCAGGAGTGCGCGCACGCCGAGGACCGGCTCCAGGTGCGGGCGCAGACCGTCGGGGAGGCGTGCCGGCACGCGCGGCCAGCCGAGCATGTCGGGCCCGGCCCTGACGGTCACACCGTCGGGGCAACTGAGCTCCAGCACGGACCCGTCGCCGTCGGCGCCCTCGACGGCCGTCAGCGCCATCCCGCTGCGGTAGAGCCGCAGGTCGATGCTGTCCAGCCAGGTCCTGCGCCATGCGACCGGGCGGTCCATGGCCACCGCGTGGTCGACCGCCAACGCCGTCAGGGCAGCCGGAACCGCCGAGGGTTCGAGGCCACTCCAGAACTGTCCGCCGTCAACGCCCTTCACCGGCGTTCCTCTCGGGTCACCGACCTCGGTCAGGTGCCGCCGAAGTGTGTCGGTCGCACGTGACCACCGGGGGAAGGCGCGCCCACCAGTCGTCACCACGCATGACCGGCAACCGAGCAGGGAGTCCCAGCGGCTCCGGTCCTGGTCGAGCGGGGTGACGATGGCACCCGCCGGACCGGTGCGCACCGCCGGTCGGCCCGACCCGGCCGGATCGGGTCAGCCGACGGCGAGTTCCAGGAGGTCACGGCCCACGACGAGGCGTCCCGAGTAGCCCCTGGCCGCTTGCCGCCAGCGTCCCTCCGGGTTCTCCGCCGGCACCAGGTGGGTGAGCACCAGGTTGCGGACGCCTGCCGGCTCGGCGACGTCGCGGCCGACCCTGTCGATCGCCGTGTGGGACTCGAGGAGGTGCGCCCGGAGGGGCTCACCGATCGTCGCGGGCAGGGTCGCCACCAGGCGGTCGATCCAGTCCGGGTCGATGACCTCGTGGACGAGGTAGTCGGCGCCCTGCGCCAGCTCGACGAGGTTCTCACTGACCCCGGTGTCCCCCGAGACGACGATCGAGCCGTCCGGGGTGTCGAACCGGAAGCCGAAGGCCGGAGCCGTGGGCCGGTGGTCGACGAGGGTGGCCGTGACCGTGACCTCGCCGTCCTGCCACACCGGGAACGGGCTGATCCGCGGGGGCACTCCCGACGGGGGTGTGGGCACAGGTGCGGGGACGTCGTGGACGGTGAACAGGCTCTGCGGGCCGGGGAAGCCGCTGTCGCGTGCCCGGTCGTTGAAGTCGGCCGCCCACGCCTGCGTCAGGTAGGCCGTCATGGCCGCGGTCCCGGGGGTGGGCTGCGAGAGGTTGTAGACGGCCGGCTCCGTGCCGGGACGGCCGCGGAAGGGAGGCAGGGACCCGCGGTCCCCCGGCCCCCAGACCTGGATGGGCGCGCCCTCCGGTCGGCCCGTGGCGTTCATCGGCCCGGTGGCGTACACGGCGGGCCAGTCGGTGACGTGATCGCTGTGCAGGTGGGTGAAGAAGATCCCGCGGACGCGGCTGAAGGTCGACGCGGTGCCGTCCTGCGGTGTGAGGCTGCTCTGCCGGAGGCGCAGCATCGCGCCGAGGCCCAGGTCGACGACGTACACCCTGTCCCCGTAGGCCACGGCGGTCGAGACACCGGAGCGCTGGCTCTGCGTCAGAGTCGGGCCGCCCGCGGTACCCAGGAGCACCAGGCGCGTCCTGCCGCGGACGCCGCGACCCGACGACGGGGCCCGTTCCGCGCGCGCCGTCCCCATCCCGGCGGCCGCGATCCCGCCTGCAGCCGCGGTGACACCGAGGGCCTTGAGGAAGGCCCGCCTGTTCGCCTCGGGCACCGAGGGGTCACCCGCCACGCGGGACACGACGTCGCACACGACCGCGTTCTCCGTTCCACCGTTGCCGATCCGTCGGCGAGGACCCTCCGGGCCCGGCCGCTCCCACGGCAAGAAGGACCTGCCGAAGTCCTGTTAGGCGGGTCCTGACGACGCAGGTGGGGGCCGTGGCCCGCCGGCTCGCGCCTGCCGGTGCAGACTCGCCGCCGACCGCTTCGGCGAGCCCAGGACACGAGAGGTGCACGTGGACGTCTCCGCACATGCGCTGCGGTACTTCGTCGCCCTCGCCGAGGAGGGCCACATGGGCCGCGCCGCGGAGCGCCTGCACCTCACCGTCCCGTCGCTGAGCGAGCAGACGGCGAGGTTGGAACGGCAACTGCAGACCGCGCTCTTCACCCGTGGTCCCCGCGGGGTCGAGCTCACCGAGGCCGGGGAGGAACTGCTCCCGATGGCGCGGGCAGCAGCCGAGGCACACGACGCGGTCAGGCTCTGGGCCGCGCAGCGCTCGGCGGAGCAGGTCGGCGCCGTCCGGGTGGGCGTCTTCGCCGCCGCCGGCGGTCCGCTGCGCTCGGCCGTCCAGGCGGCGATGGCCGCACGCCATCCACAGGTGGAGGTGGCGACCCGGCGGACCGGGTTCGACGACGCGTTCCCCGCCCTGCGAGGGGGACGACTGGACGCGGCGTACCTGCCGGAGCCGCTCCCCCGTGAGCTGCCCGGGATCCGCTGGGCGACCGTGACCCGCCAGCGCCGTCTGCTCCTCGTCCCGTCCGACCACCGGCTGGCCGGACGGGACGCGGTGAGCATCGAGGAGACCAACGGCGAGACGTTCCTGACCCTGGCCGGCGCTCCCCCGACCGCCGTCGACTGGTGGCTCGTCGACCCGCGGGCCGACGGCTCGCACCCGGTACGAGGACCCGCGGCCGGCGATTTCGAGGACCTGCTCGACCTCTGCGCGGACGGTCGCGGCCTGGGCTTCGCCAGCGACTTCGCCGTGACCAACTACCTGCGTCCCGGGGTCAGCTTCGTCCGGCTGACCGACGTGGAGGACGCCCGGACCGCCCTGTGCTGGCGGGCCGACGAGCGGGATCCGGCAGTCCTCGCCTTCGTGGCCACCGCCCGCGCGGTCGCCGGCGTCAGGAGCTCGTGAGGACGACGAGCTGCGAGGTCGCGCGGGTCATGGCGACGTAGCGGTCGACCGCTCCCTCGACGCCCCCGCCGAAGCGCTCAGGATCGACGAGGACCACCAGGTCGAACTCCAGCCCCTTCGCCAGCACCGGCGTCAGCGACCGCACGCGCGGCGTCGTCCGGAACGTCGGGTCGCCGATGACGCAGGCGACCCCCTCGGCGTGCGCGGCGAGCCAGCCGTCGAGGACCGACTGCAGGTCCCGCGCCCGCCCGTGCACGACGGGCAGCCCGGTGCTGCGGATCGACGTCGGCACGTTGGCGTCGGGCAGCGCGGCCCGGATGACCGGCTCGGCCTCGGCCATGACCTCTTCCGGCGTCCGGTAGTTGATGGTCAGGGAGGCCACGGTGACCCGGCCGAGCCCGATCCGCTCCAGCCGCTCCTGCCACGACTCGGCGAAGCCGTGCCGGGCCTGCGCGCGGTCCCCGACGATGGTGAAGCTGCGCGACGGGCAGCGCAGCAGCAGCATCTGCCACTCCGCGTCGGTCAGCTCCTGCGCCTCGTCCACGACCACGTGCGCGAACGGTCCGGCCAGCACGTCCGGGTCGGCCGTGGGCAGCGCCGCCTGGTCGACCAGCGCGTCGCGGAGGTCCTGGTGGCGCAGCGTCGTCATGAGCAGCAGCTCGGAGTCGTCGGCCGCGATCAGCTCGTCGATGACGCCGGCCATGCGCTCGCGCTCGGCGGCGACGGTCGCTTCTGCCCGCCGCCGGCGCCGGGCCACCTCCGGGTCGCCGACCCGCTGCCGCGCCGCGTCCAGCAGCGGCAGGTCGGAGACCGTCCACGCCCTCGGGTCCGGTCGCTGCAGCCTCCGGACGTCGTCGGCACCCAGCTCCGGGGCGCACCGGCGCAGGTAGGCGGGGACCGACCACAGGTCCGCGACGACGTCGGTCGCCTCGAGCAGCGGCCACGCGCGGGTGAAGGTCGCCCGCAGCTGCCGGTCCTGCTGCAGCGCCTCGCGGACCAGGTCGGGCTCGACGTCGTCGTGCGCGTCGACCAGGATCGTCAGCAGCTGCTCCCAGACCTGCTCCTGCGCCTCGTTGTGCGGCGTGCCGGGCTCGCGCGCCTCGAACGCCTCGGCCCAGTCGTCGGGGCTCAGCCAGACGTCGGTCCACGGCGTCTCGACGGTCGTCCCCGTGGCCGGTGGCTGCTCGTGGAAGGCGACGGCCGCCTCGACGGCCCGCACCAGGTCCGCGGAGGACTTCAGGCGGGCCACCTCCGCGTCGGTCTCGGTCGCCGCCGCGGCGCCCTCGGGCACGAGGTCGCGCAGCGTGCAGGTCCGCACGCCCTCCTCGCCGAGGCTGGGGAGGACGTCGGAGACGTAGGCCAGGTAGGGCTCGTGCGGGCCGACGAACAGCACCCCGCCGCGCCGGTGGCCGAGCCGCGAGTCGGAGTGGAGGAGGTAGGCCGTCCGGTGCAGTGCGACGACGGTCTTCCCGGTCCCCGGCCCGCCGTCGACGACGAGGGCGCCGGCGGACCCCGCGCGGATGATCGCGTCCTGGTCGGCCTGGATGGTGCCGAGGACGTCGCGCATCCGGGCCGAGCGGTCGCCGCCCAGGCTGGCGATGAACGCCGACTGGTCGTCGAGGGCGGCGTGCCCCTTCAGCGCGTCGGGGGTGAACACCTCGTCCCAGTAGTCGGTGACGCGGCCGCGGGTCCAGCGGTAGCGGCGGCGGCTGGCCAGGCCCATCGGGTCGGCGTGGGTGGCCGCGAAGAACGGCTCGGCCGCGGGCGAGCGCCAGTCGACGAGCAGCCGGCGCCCCGCCTCGTCGGTGAGGCCGAAGCGTCCGACGTACACCGGATCGCCGTCGTCGGCGCCGACGATGCGCCCGAGGCACAGGTCCAGGCCGAAGCGGCGCAGCGCGCGCAGCCGCGCCGTCAGCCGGTGCACCTCCAGGTCCCGGTCCAGGGCGGCCTGTCCGGTGCCGCCGGGCGAGCGGCGCTCGGCGTCGAGGCGGTCGGACAGCTCGGCGATCGAGCGCCGGAGGCTCTCGCCCACGGCGGCGAAGTGCCGCTCGTCGCGGGCGACCAGGGCCGGGTCGGCCTTGGCGGCGAGCTCGTCGGGGAGGTCGAACACGCTGGTGCTCAAGGGGCTCACGGCGGGCGAGTCTGGGCCCCGACCGGGGTCTTGCCGCAAGCCCCCGGCTGCGCTATACGTTGAGGTGGCGGGAAGAGGAGATCCCCCCGCCGTCCCCCTCGTCCGTTCCCGCGGCCCGCCTGCCGATGTGGGAGCCGTGGACGACGCGCAGCGGACCGTGCTGATCACCGGGTGTTCCTCGGGCCTCGGCCTGGAGACCGCCGTCGAGCTCGCCGGCCGCAGGTGGCGGGTCGTCGCCTCGATGCGCGAGCCCGGGAAGCGGGCCGCGCTCGACGCGCGCACGCGGGAGGCCGGCCTCGAGCCCCTCGACGTCGTCCCGCTCGACGTCACCGACGCCGGGTCTGCGCAGCGCGGGGTGGCGGCGGCGCTCGAGCTCACCGGCGGCCGGCTGGACGCCCTCGTCAACAACGCCGGCACCGCGAGCGGCGGCGCGTTCGAGGACACCGACGAGGAGGAGTGGCGCCGCGTCCTGGACACCAACCTGTTCGGCGCGATGCGGCTGACCCAGCTCGTCCTCCCGGTGATGCGGCAGCAGCGGTCGGGCCGGCTGGTCCTCGTCTCCAGCGACTCGGCGCGCTACGGCAACCCGGCCCTGTCGCTGTACTGCTCCTCGAAGTGGGCGCTCGAGGGCTGGGCGGAGTCGCTGGCCTACGAGGTCGAGCCCTTCGGCGTCCGGGTGGTGCTGGTGGAGCCGGGCAACTACGACACCGCGATCTGGGCGACGACACCGCGCATCACTCCCCCGGACAGCGCCTACACCGGTCTGCTGCAGACCGTCGAGCGCTTCGTCGAGGAGGAGCACCTCCCCCGCTCGCGCGACCCGCGCGAGGTGGCCCGCGCCGTCGCCCGCGTGCTGACGGCGAGCCGCCCGGCGTTCCGCGTGCAGGTCGGGCCGGACGCCCGCATCGCCGCCGTCCTCAACAAGATCCCCTACCGGGTGTCCTCGGCCGCCGTCCGCCAGCTCACCGGCCTCAACCGCTGGAAGCCCTGACCCCGGTCAGCGCGGCCGTCCCGCGGCCTCGGCGGCGACGGCCACCAGCGCCTCGAGCACCCGGCGGACGACCAGCCGCTCGGCGGTGTCCGGGCGCAGCAGCGCGTCGACGGTGCGCCCGGCCCGCACACCCGCCAGCGGCAGCAGCCGGACGCCGGGGTGGCCGCCCCCGGTGAAGCGCGGCAGCAGCGAGATGCCGTGGCCGGCGGCGACGAGCGCCTCGGCGATGGAGAAGTCGTTGATGCGGTGCACGATCCGCGGCGTGGTCCCGGAGGCCGTCGCCACGGCACCGAGCACGTTGGCCACGGGGAAGCCCTCGCGCACGGCGATCCAGTCCTCGTCGTCGAGGTCGCCGGGCGAGACCCGGTCGCGGCCGGCCAGCGGGTGGTCCCGCGGCACGGCGACGTCGAGCGGCTCGCGCAGCAGCGGGACGACGCGCAGCCCCGCGGCGGGCCACTGCGCACCGTCGGGCCGGTGCGCGACGACGACGTCGACCCGGTCGGTGAGCGCGGGGAAGTCGTCGAGCGCGACGTCCTCGTCGGAGCACTCGACGGTGATGCCGCCGAGCGGAGCGACCCGGGTGAGCAGCGGGGGAAGCAGCAGCCGGGCGCCGCTCTGGAACGCCGAGACGCGCACCGTCCCCTCCGGCCGCTCGAGGAACGCCGCGCAGGCCGCCCGTGCCCGCTCGACGGCGACGGCCACGTCGACGGCGGCGTCGGCCAGCGCGTCACCCGCCGCGGTGAGCCGCAACCCGCGGCCGACCCGCTCGGTGAGCGGCACGCCAACCTCCCGCGACAGCGCCGCGAGCTGCTGGGACACCGCCGAGGGCGTCAGGTGCAGGACGGCCGCGGCGGCGCCGACGCCGCCCTGGCTGCGCACCGTCCGCAGGGTCTCCAGGGCCCGGACATCCATGCAGTGACGCTACATCGTCGGTGCAGATCCATTGGCTGGTGCTGATGCGTGAGGCCGGGGAGGCTCGATGTCGTGCCGACCCGTGACCGCCTGCTCGCCCTGCTCGTGGCCGTCGTCTGGGGACTGAACTTCCTGGCGATCCACCTCTCGCTCGAGCAGTTCCCGCCGTTCTTCCTCGTGGCGCTGCGCTTCGCGGTGATCGCCGTCCCGACGGTCCTGCTCGTGCCGCGCCCGGGCGTCCCGTGGCGGTGGGTGCTCGGCTACGGCGCCGGCTTCGGCGTCCTGCAGTTCGTCTTCCTCTACGTGGCGATGGACACCGGCATGCCGACCGGCCTGGCCTCGCTGGTCCTGCAGTCCTCGGCGCCGTTCACCGTCGTCCTCGCGGGGCTGCTGCTGCGCGAGCGGCTGACCGGACGACAGGCGGCGGGGGTCGGGCTGGCGGTCGTCGGCCTGGCCGGCATCGCCGTCCACCGGGCCGGCCTGGACGGCGGCGCCACGCTGCTGCCGGTGCTGCTGACGCTGTGCGGCGGGCTCGGCTGGGCGCTGGGCAACCTGTGCAACCGACAGGCACGACCGGCCCGACCCTTCCGGCTGATGCTCTGGATGACCGTCGTCCCGCCGCTGCCGATGCTCGCGCTGTCGCTGGCCACCGAGGGCCCCGCCCGCATCGGGACGTCGCTCACCACGCTCGGCACGCAGCGGGGCGTCCTCGCGCTGGCCGGCCTGCTGTTCACCGTCGTCGTCGCCACCCTGCTCGGCTCGGGCATCTGGACGGCGCTGATGAGCCGCCACCCCTCGGGCACCGTGGCGCCGTTCTCGATGCTCGTGCCGGTCGTCGGGATGGGCGCGTCCTGGCTGTTCCTCGGTGAGCGGACGCCCGCGGTCGAGATCGCCTGCGGCGCCCTGGTGGTGGCCGGGGTGCTGTACGGCAGCCGGCCACCGCGGTCCTACCCGGCGGAGCCCGGGGTGGCAGCGCTGGAGGGAGCCACCCAGGGCACCCGCAGCGCGGCGGTGTAGGCGGCCGGGTCGAGGTCGCCCAGCAGCAGCCGCTGGAGGAGGAAGCCGAGGACCGCGGACAGCATCGTGGCCGCGAGGTGCTGCGGGTCGGCGTCGGCCGGGATGGTCCCCGCCTCCTGCCCCCGCCGCACCACCTCGACGAAGAAGCCGCGGATGGCGCGGTAGGTCCGGTCGACGACGGTGTGCACCTCGGGGTTGCGCAGGGCCTCCCCCCACGCCTGGACGGCGACCCGGGTGAGGTCGACCGGCCCGCGCCCGGCCACGTCGGCGACCATCCCGACGGCGGTCGCGACGGCGCCGGCGGGGTCCGGGACCGGGTCCTGCTGCAGCAGCACCTCGAAGCGCGCCGCCGCCTCGCCCACGACCCGCTCGACGATGGCCGCGATCAACTCGTCCTTGCTGCGGAAGTACCGGTAGACGGCGCCGGCCGACAGCCCCGACGCGGCGATGACGTCGGCCATGCCGGTCGCCTGGAAGCCGTTCGCGGCGAAGCGGGCGGTGGCGGCGTCGATGATCTGGTCGCGGCGGGCGGCGAGGTGCGACTCGGGTACGCGGGGCACGCCGTCATAGTAAAGCGAACGATCGTTCTTGACGGTGGGGCGGCTCGTCGCCACACTCGACCGGGTAAGCGAACGGTCCTTCGTTTTGGCTGGAGTGCCTCCCATGTCCGCCTCCCCGCAGCCGGCGGCTCCGCCCGCCCGCGCCGCCCTGGTCGTTCCCGTCGCGGTCGCCGTCCTGCTCACCGTGGTCCTCACCGCCTTCGCCTGGTTCGCCGTCCGCTCGGCACCGCACGACCTCCCGCTCGCCGTCGCCGGACCCGCTCCGGCCGCCGCCCAGGTGACCGCCGCCCTCGACAGCGCCTCCCCCGGCGCCTTCGACGTCCGCCCGGTCGACGACGAGGCGGCGGCCCGGTCGGCGATCGAGGAGCGCGAGGTCTACGGCGCGGTCGTCGTCGACGCCGCCGGCCCGCGGCTGCTCGTCGCCTCCGCCGCCTCCCCCGCCGTCGCCAACTCGCTGCGCCAGGTCGCGGCGGGTCTCGGCGCGGCGACCGGTACGCAGGTGCCGGTCGAGGACGTCGTGCCCGCTCCCGAGGCGGACCCACGCGGCGTCGGCCTCGCTGCCGCCGCCCTGCCCCTCGCACTCGGCGGCATCGTGACGGCCGCGCTCACCTCGCGCCTGGTCCGCGGCCGCGGACGGCGGATCGTCACGGCGCTCGCCGCGGCGGTGGCCGGCGGCATGGTGACCGCGACCGTCCTGGGCACCTGGCTCGGCTCGGTCGAGGGCTCGTGGTGGACGACGTCGGGCGTGGTGGCGCTCGGCATCGCGGCGACCGCGCTCGTGCTGCTCGGCCTGTACGACCTGCTGGGCACGCCCGGGTTGGCGATCGGCGCGGCGACGACGGTGCTGCTGGGCAACCCGCTGTCCGGCCTGGCCGGCGCCCCGGAGCTGCTGCCGGGCGCCTGGGGCGCGGTGGGCCAGTGGCTCCCGCCGGGCGCGACCGGCACGCTGCTGCGCTCCACCTCGTGGTTCGACGGCGCCGGCTCCGGTCCGGCGCTGCTCGTGCTCGCCGTCTGGTGCCTGGCCGGTCTGGCGCTCCTCGGCGTCGGTGCCGCGCGGGCCGGCCACTCCCGTCCCGCGACTCCGGCCCCGGCCGAGCGGGAGGCCGTGCCCGCCTGAGCGGGCCATGCTCGGACCATGAGCCGCCCCGGTCCCCTCGTCACGTCCACCGTGCCCGTCGTGCTCACCGCGCTGGTGGGCACGGCGGGCACCGACGTCGGCTCGGACTGGTACCGGCGGCTGGACAGGCCGCGCTGGCAGCCGCCCGGCCCGTTCTTCGGGATCGCCTGGACGGCGCTGTACGCGCTGCTCGCGACCGCCGGCACGCGGACGCTGCGGCGAGCGGGCGCCGGGCGGCGGAGCTGGTCCCGGGCGTTCGCGGTCAACCTCGTCCTCAACGCCGGTTGGCCGTGGGCGTTCTTCCGCGCCCGCCGGCCCGCGCTCGCCGCGGCGGAGGCGGCGCTGCTCGCCGTCTCGACCGCCGACCTCGTCCGGCGCTCGGCGCGGACCGACCGCACGGCCGGGCTGGCGCTGGTGCCGTACGCGGCGTGGACGGCCTTCGCCGCGGCGCTCAGCACGGAGATCGCGCGGCGCAACCGCCGCTGACGCCGTCCCCTGCGATCCCCGCGAGTTCGTGGTCGGATCGGTTCCGTGCAATCGGTCGGGACGGCGTACCCCGCTCCCGACCGCCTGCCGCGCGCCTCCGGCGAGGCGCACCGGCGACACGCGCGGGAGCGGCAAGGGCCGCACCGGCGGCCGTAGACGTACGGAACCGCCCGGGACACCATGGGCGGGCCTTCCGACGGCTCAGGGGGAAGAGCGCATGGACAGGAAACGACGCGGCATCCGGTCCGCCCGGTTCATCCCGGGTCTCGGCGCGAGCGCCTGCGCGCTCGGGGTCGCGGCCGCGGTGGCCGCCGTCTCCGGCCCACCGGTCGCCGGCGCCTCGGGTTCGGACGCAGCGGCGGCCGCCGGGGAGACGGCGCGCACGGAGGCCCGGGTGGGCGAGGCCGCCGACGAGGCCGGCCCGCTGGTGCTGCCGAGCATCGGCGTCACGGCTCCGGGGTTCGAGGAGGGCTGGGTGCCGGCCTCCGTGTCGCGCCCGGTGCCGGATGCCGGCGACTCCGCCCCCTCGCCGGGCGACCTCCTCGACCAGTTCTCGTTCGGCGACTCCCACCTCGGCGACGCGTTCGGCGCGGGCGCCCTCACCGACGAGCCGCCCGCCCCCGAGGTGCTCCCCCCGGCACCCGTGCCCACCGACCCCGTCCCCGCCGCGCCGGCCCCCGAGGCACCCGCTCCCGAGGCACCCGCTCCCGAGGCACCCGCTCCCGAGGCACCGGCTCCGGCTGCCGAGCCTCCGGCCGAGACGCCTCCTGTCGAGACGCCTCCTGTCGAGACGCCGTCCGCCCCGGCGGACGTGGCGCCCCTCGCGCCGGTCGAGGAGCCACCGGGCGAGCAGCCCCCGGTCGAGGAGCCACCCGCCGAGCAGCCACCCGCCGAGGAGCCGCCCGCCGAGGAGCCGCCCATCGAGGAGCCTCCGGCCGAGGAACCGCCGGCCGAGGAACCGCCGGCCGAACAGCCCCCGACCGCCGAGGAACCGCCGGCCGAGGAGCCCCCGGTCGAACAGCCCCCGACCGAACAGCCCCCGGTCGAACAGCCTCCGACCGAACAGCCTCCGACCGAGGAGCCCCCGGCCGAGGAGCCGCCCGCCGAGGAACCGGCGGTGGAACAGCCTCCGGCCAAGGAGCCCTCCGCCGAGCAGCCGCCCGCTGAGGAGCCTCCTGCCGAGCACCCCGCGGTCGAGCAGCCACCCGTCGAGCAGCCACCCGTCGAGGAACCCCCCGCCGAGGAACCTCCCGCCGACCAGCCCCCGGTGGAGCAGCCACCGGTCGAGCAGCCACCGGCCGAGCAACCGCCCGCCGAGGACCTCCCGGCCGACGAGCCGGTCACCGAGCAGCCGCCGGCTGAGCCGGTCACCGAGCAGACGCCGGCCGACCCGGCGTGCGAGGACCCTGCCGACCCGGCAGCGGTCGACGACACAGCGGTCGACGGCACGGCGGTCGCGGACCCCGCGGTGGTCCCGGCCGACCCCGCGGTGACCGAACACGCCGAGACGCCCGTCCCGGCGTGCACGGCACCCGAGGAGCCCGCGCCGGCGGCCTGATCCGGACGCACGGAGGCCCACCCGGATCCGGGTGGGCCTCCGCCGTCTGCGGGGCGCTCTGGGTCAGCGGCTCCCGAGGTCCAGCTCGTACCAGACCTCGCACAGCCGCCGTCCGGAGCACTCGCGCTCGCGCACCTCGCCCGTCAGCCGGGGACGACGAGAGGCCCGCCACCCGGGCGGGGTGGCGGGCCTCGTCGCTGGAGCGGAGGTCAGCGCTCGGCGGGCTTGGCGAAGCTGCTCACGCACTCACCCTGGTTCCGGAAGACCGGGTCGGTGCTGGTCGCCCAGCCGCCGCCCTTGCACTGCTGCTTGCTCTGCAGCCGGACGTGCTCGGCGAACGTGTAGGTCGTACCGGCGAACGTCATCGACCTGATGACGCCGTCGCCCTTGACGCCCGAACCGAGCGAGAAGCCGAACGCCAGGACGTCGGCCTCGGGGAAGGCACTGCGCCACTGGGTGAGCGTGCCGTGGTTCGCACTGCCGGAGCCGCCCGTGTGCGAGGGGGCGCCGTCCTTGACGAACTTCGCGGCCGCGTTGTTGACCCACCAGTCGTTGCCGTAGACGCCCGGCTCACCGACGAGGATGCCGTCCGGGGAGCCGTTGCCGTCGAAGTCGACGACGAGCTGGAAGCCGGGCACGCCTCCGCCCGACGTGTTCGCGTAGTCGAGGCTCGGCTCGCCAACAGCCGTGAGCGGCGTGTCGGTAGCGACGTACTCGGCGACCTTGTCGTTGCTGGTGGTCCCTGTCGTCGAGATGTGGAGCCCCGTGCCCTGCACCTCGTAGTCACCCGCGGAACGGGTGTCGCTGAGCGCGGGGACGAAGTCGTCCGGGACGTACACGGTGGCGGTCGGAGCGGCCTGGGCGGTCGCGCCCGAGAACAGGATGGTGACGCCGGCGGCCAGGGCCCCGGCGACGGCGGTGCTGCGGCGCACGCGTCGATCTCCTCGAGAAGTGCGCCGGTCCCGATCGGCCGGCGCGGTGCGAGGGACGCTAGGTCGCGTGAGCCGGCCCACCCCGGAGGCCGGCAGTGCGGGTCCGGCGCAGCGGCCCCAGCGCCCTCGCCCGTCCCGGTGACCCCGGTGGGCGGCCGCCGCGGGCCCGCACGAGGATGGGGCGTGCCCATCGACGCCACCACCACCTACGCCGCCGCCCCCGACCGCGTCCTCGCCACCCTCACCGACGAGACCTTCCTGCGCGAGGTCGCCGCGGCTCTGGAGGCGCAGGTTCAGGAGGTGTCCAGCCGCGCCGACGGGGCCGGCGCCACCACGCGGGTGCGGCTGACGGCGGCCACGACGGGCATCCCGCCGGTGTTCGCCCGGTTCGTCGGCAGGACGGTGCCGGTCACCGAGGTCACCACCTGGACCCCCGACGGCGACGGCGGCTACCGCGGCGCGCTCGACCTGCGCGCCGAGATCATGGGCCGCCAGGCCGTCGTCACCTGCGAGCGGCGGCTGACCCCGGCACCCGGCGGCGGCACCCGTGCCACGGTCACCGGCGACGCCAAGGTGGACGCGCCCTTCATCGGCCGGCAGGCCGAGGGCGCCGTCCGCGACCTGGTGACCCAGGTGGTCCTGCGCCACGAGCACGAGGTGCTGCAGCGCCGCCTCGGCGAGGACTGAGCTCAGGGAGCGACCGGGCCCCACCGCGCGACGTCGCCGCCGGCCTCGTCGAGGAGGACGTACTCCGCGGCACCCGGCGGGTCGTCCGCGCGGTGGCGGCTGACGACGTCCACGGCCTCGGACTCCGCGGCGGTCGCGTCGGCGGCGTCCCACTCCTGCAGGACGGCGCCGTCGCCGGTGGTCAGGCGGTAGCTCGGCATGTCCGGACGCTAGGACGGCCCGGCCAGTCCGGCCAGCGCGCGGACCAGCACCTCCCGGGTGTCGGCGGGGTCGACGACGTCGTCGACCTCGAAGGCCGAGGCGACGTTGAGCGCCCTCCCCTGCGCGTAGGACTCCGCCACCAGCTCCGCGTAGCGCCCCTCGCGGGCCTCGGGCGGCAGCGCCTCCAGCTCCCGCCGGTACCCGAGCCGCACCGCCCCCTCCAGGCTCATCGGCCCGAACTCGCCGGTGGGCCAGGCCAGCGTCAACAGCGGGACCTGCAGGTCGCCGCCGAGCATGGCCATCGCCCCCAGCCCGTAGGCCTTGCGCAGCACCACCGCCAGCAGCGGCACCCCCAGCTGCGCGCCGGCCACGTACAGCCCGCCGAAGCGGCGCACGGTGCCGGTCCGCTCGGACTCCGGGCCGACCATGAACCCCGGCGTGTCGACCAGCGAGACCACCGGCAGCCCGGCGGAGGCGCACAGCCGCAGGAACGCCGCGGCCTTGTCGGCCGACTCGCCGTCGATGGCGCCACCGAGGTGCCGCGGGTCGTTGGCCACGATCCCCACCGGCCGCCCGTCGAGCCGGGCCAGCGCGGTGACGATGCCCCGCCCGAACACCGGCCGCAGTTCCAGCACGCTGCCGGCGTCGGCCAGCGTGGTCACCACCGGCCGCACGTCGTAGCTGCGCACCCGGTTGGCCGGCAGCGCCGTCCGCAGCGCCCGCTGGTCGGTGGCCTCTCCCGGCACGACGCGGCCGGTGAGCAGGCCGACCGCCTGCCGGGCGGCGGCCACGGCGGCGGTGTCGTCGGGGACCACGACGTCGACGACGCCGTTGGCGGCCTGCACCGCGGTCGGGCCGACGTCGCCCGGGGCGACGACGCCCAGCCCGCCGGCCTCGATCATCGCCGGGCCGCCCATCCCGATGCTGCTGTCCTCGGTGGCGATGACGACGTCGCAGCAGCCGACCAGCGCGGCGTTGCCGGCGAAGCAGTACCCCGAGACGACGGCGACCGTGGGCACCCGACCGGCCAGGCGGGCCATCGTGGTGAACGTCGGGACGTCGAGGCGGGAGAAGCCGCCGCCGTCGGTGTCGCCGGGCCGCCCGCCGCCGCCCTCGGCCACGAGCACCACGGGCAGCGACCGCTCGGCCGCGACCTCGAGCAGCCGGTCGGTCTTGCGGTGGTTGGTGCGGCCCTGGGTGCCGGCCAGCACGGTGTAGTCGTAGACCAGGACGGCGCACGGCACGCCCCCGACCTCGCCGATGCCGGTGACCATGCCGTCGCCCGGGGTCCGCGCGACCAGCTCCTCCAGCGACCGGCGCGCGCGCTGGGCGGCGATGCCGAGCTGGCCGTACTCGACGAACGTGCCCGGGTCGACCAGCGCGGCCACCGTCTCCCGCGCGGTCAGCCGTCCGGCGTCGTGCCGGCGGGCCACCGCCTCGGGCCGCGCCTCGTCGAGGGTGGCGGCCCGCCGCTCCTGCAGCTCGGCCAGCTCCGGGCGGACGGCGTCCGGGTCGTCGGCCTCCGCACCGGCGGCGGTGTCGCCGACGTCGCCGGGGACGACCCCGCCGAGCACCGACCCCGCGGTGACGACGTCGCCCACGCGCACGGTCAGCCCGGTGAGCACGCCGGCCGCCGGCGCGGGCACGACGTGCTCCATCTTCATCGCCTCGAGCACCAGCAGCGTCGTCCCGGCGGCGACGGCGTCGCCCTCCGCGGCGGTCACCTCCACCACCGCGCCCGACAGGGGCGCGGTCACCGGCTGCGCGCCGTCGGTGCCGGCCACGGTCGCCTGCACGGGCGCGTCCGGCACGAGGTCGGCGAGGCGGTCGTCGACGAGGTCGGTGGTCGCCCCGCCGTCGGCGATCCCGGGCAGGTCGAGCAGCGCGGCCAGCAGGTCGCGGTTGACCGGCACGCCGGCGACGTCGAGCTTGGCCAGCGCGCGGCGGCACCCGGCCAGAGCGCGGGGCAGGTCGCGGTCGGCGACGACGACCTTGGCCAGCAGCGAGTCGTAGCGCGGGCCGACCTCGTCGCCGGCGACCACGCCGGTGTCCACCCGCACGCCGCGGCCCGTGGGCGGGACGAACCGCTCGAGCCGCCCCACGCCGGGGTGCACCGTGCCGTCGGGCAGCAGCGTCTCGGCGTTGACCCGGGCCTGCACGGCCGCGCCCCGCGACGGCGGCGGGGAGGCCAGCCCGAGGTCGGCGAGGGGAACGCCCTCGGCCAGCCGGATGCCGACCTCGACCAGGTCCAGGCCGGTGACCTCCTCGGTCACGGTGTGCTCCACCTGCAGGCGCGGGTTGACCTCGAGGAAGGCCACCTCACCGCCGCGCACGAGGAACTCGACGGTGGCCAGCCCGCGGTAGCCCAGCGAGCCGCACAGCGTGGTGGCGTACGCGGCGAGGCGGGCGCGCAGGTCGTCGTCGAGGCCGGGCGCCGGCGCGATCTCGACCAGCTTCTGCCGGCGCCGCTGCAGCGAGCAGTCGCGGTCGCCGAGGGCCACCACGGCGGCGCCGTCGCCGGCCACCTGCACCTCGACGTGCCGGGCGCCGGTCAGCAACCGCTCGACGTACACCGCGCCGCTGCCGAACGCGGCCGCCGCCTCCGAGCGGGCACGCTCGAGCGCCGCGGGCAGGTCGGCGGGGTCGCGCACCGGGCGCATGCCCCGCCCGCCGCCGCCGGCGACCGCCTTGACCATGACCGCGCCGCCCTCGCCCAGGCCGGTGAGGAACGCGGTGGCAGCGTCGAGGTCGGTGTCGCCGTCGGTGGCGGCCAGCACGGGCAGGCCGAGGCCGGCGGCGCGGGCGCGGGCGGCGGTCTTGTCGCCGAGCAGCGCCAGCGCCCCGGCGTCGGGGCCGACGAAGGCCACACCGGCCTCCGCGCACGCCCGGGCGAGGTCGGGGCTCTCGGCGAGGAAACCCCAGCCGGGGTGCAGGCCGTCGGCACCCGAGCGCACCGCGGCACCGACGACGGCGGCGACGTCGAGGTAGGCCGCGGGGCCGGTGCCGGGCAGGGGCACGACGTCGTCGGCGCGGCGGGCGTGGAGGTTGGCGGCGTCGTCCTCGGCGGCGACCGCGACGGTGGACAGGCCGAGGGCGGCGGCGGTCCGCAGCACGCGGACGGCGACCTCGCCGCGGTTGGCCACCAGCAGGCGGGTGAGCGTCATCGGCCGCGGAGTCTAGGCGGGGGTCGGACCCCCGGCCCGGCCGCGGCGCCGCCCGGCGGTGACCCTGCGTGGGGAACCGGGCGCGGTCCGGCGGTGCCGGTTCGTCCTGCCCTCGGACGGTCCGGCGCCGGGGCGCGGGCGGCAACGGATCGGGGCAGGCTGGGGGCATGACGACGCCCGACCCGGACCTCCCGCAGCCGCGCGACATCGCCCTGGAGATGGAGGACGAGGAGACCGCCGCCCACCTCGAGGCGGAGAGCGACCCCGAGACCCCGACCGGCGGCAGTGACTGAGCCGGGCCGCCGGAGCCCCTCCGGGCGTACCGTCCCGGGCATGACCGCCGACGCGGGTGCACAGCGGCTGGTCGCCGGCCGCTACGCGGTGAACGGGATGCTCGGCCGCGGCGGCATGGGCGTCGTCTGGCGGGCCAACGACCAGGTCCTCGGGCGCCCGGTGGCGCTCAAGGAGGTCACCTTCCCCGCCCACCTCACCGACGACGAGCGCGAGGCGCTGCGCAACCGGACCCTGCGCGAGGCCCGGGCGGCCGCCCGCCTGGTGCATCCGTGCGTGACCACCCTCTACGACGTCGTCGAGGAGGACGGCCGGCCCTGGCTGGTCATGGAGCACGTCGAGTCCCGCAGCCTGCAGGAGATCGTGCAGCGCGAGGGGCCGCTGCCCTGGCGCGCGGTGGCCCGCATCGGCCTGGACGTGCTCGACGCGCTCGAGGCCGCGCACGCCGCCGGGATCGTGCACCGCGACGTCAAGCCGGCCAACGTGCTCGTCGGGCGGGACTGCGCGGCGCACCTCACCGACTTCGGCATCGCGATCGCCACCGGCGGCCCGTCGATCACCACCTCCGGCGCGATCATCGGCTCGCCGTCGTACATGGCGCCCGAGCGGGCCCGCGGCGAGGAGCCGGGACCCGCCGTCGACCTGTGGTCCCTCGGCGCCACGCTCTACACCGCCGTCGAGGGCCGGCTGGCCTTCGACCGGCCCGAGTCGATGGCCACGCTGCTGGCCGTCGTCTCCGAGGACCCCGCCCCCACCGAGCTGGCCGGCCCGCTGGCGCCGGTGCTCGAGGGCCTGCTCACCAAGGACGCCGTCGCGCGCTGGGACGTCCCGCGCACCCGGTCGGCGCTGCGCGCGGCGCTCGAGGGCGCCGGGCCGGGGCCGGAGTGGACGCCGCGCCCGCAGGGGCCCGGCGACGACCGGGACGACGACGCGAACGCCGGCAGCCGCCCCACCCTCGGCGGCCAGGTCGAGCGCTTCGACATCGACGACCTGCGCGCCCTCGCCTCGGTCATCCACAGCGTCGCCCGCGACGCCCGCGACCAGGCGCGCTACCTCGCCGACCGGCGCAAGGAACGGAAGGAGCGCAAGGACCTCCAGGAGAAGTCCGGCAGGCGCTCCTCGCGGCCCACCCCCGCTCCCGCGGCCGCCGCACCGCCGTCGGCCCCGCCCTCGGCACCGCCGTCCCCCGCCCGCGCCGCGGCACCGGTGCAGCGGCGGCGCCGGTTCAAGCGCCGCTGGGTGGTCGTCCCGGTCGTGCTGACCGTGCTGGCCGTCCTGGCCGCCCTCGCCGGGGTGGTGGCGCTACTGGCCGCGGCGTTCGGCGTGTGGTGAGCGGCCCAGCCGCGCCTCGTCCAGCCGCCGCGACGCCACGTAGTACAGCGTCGCGCCCTCCGGCACCGGGGTGTCCCACGCGGGACTGACCAGCAGCTCCTCGCCGGTGCGCATCGCGAGCACCGTGGCGCCGTGGTCGCGGCCGAACGCCGTCTGGCACTCGCCGAAGGTCCGCTGCGGCAGGTCGCGCGGCACCCGCAGCGAGTAGGTGTTGCCGTGCCCGCCGGCGGTCATGAGCTCGTTGTAGACCTGGGTCAGCCCCGGGTCAGCGGCCTCCTCCGACAGCAGGAACGGCATGTGCCACTGCACCACCTGCACGCCGGGGTTGACGTAGCGGAGGCTCTCGCGCCGGCCGAGGTCGCGCACCGCGGCGACCATGTGCACCCGCGGGTTGGCGTGGTCGACGGCGACCGCGATGGCCAGTGTCTCGTTGTCGTCGCGGCCGTCGATGACCGCCGTCCGCGCGCGCTCGACGCAGGCGCGGGTCATGACGTCGGCGTGTGTCAGGTCGCCGCGGACGAAGGACACCCGCGGCTCCTCGGGCATGGGGTTGCCCGCGACGTCGTCGTGGGCGGCGAGCACCACCTGGGTGCCCGGCTCGACGGTGAGCTCGGCGACGATCCGCTCGGTGCGACCCGGCGTGTAGCCCAGCACGACGACGTGGTCCCGGAGGTCCAGGCCGACCACTCCTCTCAGCCGCTTGCCCCGCGCGGTCTGCAGCGCGGTGGCCAGCTCGGTGAACAGCAGGGTCAGGGTGACGATCCCGCCGACGATCACGTAGGCCCCGACCAGGCGCCCGGCGACGGACTCGGGGAAGAAGTCGCCGTAGCCGACGGTGGCGGCCGTGACGACGAAGTACCACCAGTAGGTGTCCGGCCGGACCATCTCGCTGCCCGGCTCGGCCAGCGCCATGAGTCCCCAGCTGGTGAGGAACACCAGCGTGGCCACCGCCAGCGGCAGCTTCCAGCCGGGCAGCCGGATCCGGGCGAAGCGCAGCAGCCGGTGCAGGAGGAACGGCAACGCGGAGCTCCCTCGACGGCGCGGCGGACACCGCAACCTACCGTCGCGCGGCGCCGGCAGGAGTCCCCCGCGAGCGGGACGGGTAGCGGCCGCCCATGCGCACCCGTGAGCTGCTGACCTACGCCTACTCGCAGATCGGCGAGACCCTGCACGCCGCCGTCGAGGGCCTGTCCCCCGACCGGCTCGCCGCCCGCGTCGGCCCCGACGCCAACCCGATCGGCTGGCTGGCCTGGCACCTGCTGCGCGTGCAGGACGACCACCTCGCCGAGGTGGCCGGCACCGAGCAGGTCTACACCGCGCAGGGGTTCGCCGTCCGCTTCGGCCGGCCGGCCGACGACACCGCCACCGGCTACGGGATGAGCAGCCTGGAGGTGGAGTCGCTGCGGGTGCCCTCGGCCGACCTGCTGCTGGAGTACGCCGACGCGGTGGCCGCCCGCAGCGCGGAGTACCTCGGCGGCCTGTCCGACGACGACCTCGACCGCGTCGTCGACGAGCGGTGGGACCCGCCGGTCACCCTCGGCGTCCGGCTGGTCAGCGTGCTCTCCGACGACCTGCAGCACGCGGGCCAGGCGGCCTACGTGCGGGGGTTGCTCGGCGCCTGACCGCGGAGGACGCGGGCGGCGAGCTCCTCGAGGACGGCCGCCGGCTCGGCCAGGCAGCGGGCGAGTCCGGCGACCTCCGTCATCGCGTGCGCGGCGGTGAACCCGGCGGCGGCGAGGGCGTCCGGGTCCAGCCCCACCCGGCCGGCCAGCCCGACGCAGGGCACCCCGGCGGCCCGGGCCCGGGCGGCGACGACGGCGGGCGCCTTGCCGCGCAGCGACTGCGCGTCGAGGCTGCCCTCCCCCGTCACGGCGAGGTCGGTGCCGGCCAGCGCGGCGTCGAGCCCGACGAGGTCGGCCACGAGCTCCGCGCCCGACGCCACCGAGCACGGGAGCACCGCGGCCACGCCGGCCGCGGTGCCGCCGGCCGCGCCCATCGCGGGCCGGCCCTCCAGCTCGGTCCCCAGGTCGCGGCGGACGACGGCGGCGAACCGCTGCAGCGCGGCGTCGAGCGCGGCCACCTGCTCCGGCGTCGCCCCCTTCTGCGGCCCGTAGACCGCGGCGGCGCCGTCGGGGCCGGTGAGCGGGTTGTCGACGTCCGTGGCCACCTCGACCGTGACGTCGCGCAGCCGCGGGTCGCGGGCACGGGCGTCGATCCGGTCGAGGACGGCCAGCCCCGCGCCGCCGGGCGGGACGTCGCGGCCGGCGGCGTCGAGCAGCCGCACGCCCAGGGCCTGCAGCAGGCCCGCGCCGGCGTCGGTGCTGGCGCTGCCGCCCAGGCCCAGCACGATCCGCCGCGCGCCGGCGTCGAGGGCGGCCAGCAGCAGCTCCCCCACCCCGCGGGTGGTCGCGGTCGTCGGCGCGGGTCCGGCGAGCAGCCCGAGGCCGGCCGCGGCGGCGAGCTCCACCACCGCCGTCGACCCGTCGACGGCGAACACGGCGCGCACCGGCCGGCCGTCGGGACCGCTCACCGTCCTCGTCACGGGGCGGGCGCCGGCGCGCACCGCGGCGGCCACCGTGCCCTCCCCGCCGTCGGCCACCGGGCGGGTCAGGACCTCGGCGTCCGGACGTGCCCGGAGGAGGCCGCGGGCGACCGCGTCGGAGGCCTCCGCGGCGGTCAGCGTGCCCTTGAAGGAGTCGGTCGCGACGACGATCCGCACGACCGGCAGCATGCCCTCCCCGCGCGTAGCGTCGGGACGTGACCGAGACCGCGCGCACCGACTTCTACGCCGTCGACGAGCTGCTCACGCCCGAGGAGATCGACGTCCGGGACCGGGTGGCGGACTGGTGCGCGAAGGAGGTCACCCCGCGGATCAACGACTACTGGGAGCGCGCGGAGTTCCCCTTCGAGCTGGTGCCGGCCTTCGCCCAGCTCGGCATCGCCGGGGGCACCATCCAGGGCTACGGCTCGCCCGGGATGAGCGCCGTCGCCGCCGGTCTGGTCGCCGCCGAGCTCGCCCGCGCCGACGGCAGCATCGGCACCTTCAACGGCGTGCACAGCTTCCTGGCGATGCAGTCGATCGCGCTGCTGGGCTCGGAGGAGCAGCGCGAGAGGTTCCTGCCGGAGATGGCGCGGATGGAGAAGATCGGCGCGTTCGGGCTCACCGAGCCGCGGCACGGCTCGGACGCCGTCGCGCTGGAGACCCGTGCCCGCCGCGACGGCGACTCCTTCGTCCTCGACGGGCAGAAGAAGTGGATCGGCAACGGCTCGATCGCCGACTACGTCCTCATCTGGGCGCGCGACGAGGAGGGCCAGGTCGGCGGGTACGTCGTCGAGAAGGGGACGCCCGGGTTCACCGCGCGGGTCATGACCGGCAAGACGGCGCTGCGGGCCGTGTGGCAGGCCGAGATCACCCTCGACGGCGCCCGCGTGCCGGCCGAGAACAAGCTGGCGAACTGCCGGTCGTTCAAGGACGTCTCGACCATCCTCGACCGCACCCGCTACACCGTCGCGTGGCGGGCGCTGGGCGTGGCGATGGCCTCCTACGAGCTGGCGCTGGCGCACTGCCTGAGCCGCGAGCAGTTCGGCCAGCCGATCGCCGGCTACCAGCTCGTGCAGGAGAAGCTCGCGACGATGCTCGCCGAGATCACGAACATGCAGCTCATGTGCTGGCGGCTGTCGAGCCTCGCCGACGCCGGGCGCATGACCGCGGCGATGGCGTCGCTGGCCAAGCGGCACTGCTGCGCCACCGCGCGGCAGATCGTGGCCGACGCCCGCGACCTGTTCGGCGGCGACGGGATCCTGCTCGAGCACCACATCGCCCGCCACCACGCCGACATCGAGGCGATCTACACCTTCGAGGGCACCGACCACGTGCAGGCGCTGATCGTGGGCCGGGAGATCACCGGGCTGTCGGCGATCAGCGGCCGGCGGCGCTGAACCCGCGCTGACCGCGCGGCGCTCAGCCCGCGCGGCTCAGCGTGGCGACCTCCCAGGCCAGCCCGGACAGCCGGCGGCACTCCGGGCAGCCGGTGCGCCCGGCCCCGATGCGGTCCCACTGCTGGCAGCCCCAGATCTGCACGATCGCCCCGCAGAGCGCCAGTTCCACCTCGCCGTCGAGCTCGCCCGCCGGGCGGAGCGCGGAGACGGCGTGCCACGGGGTCCGCGCCGACCCCTGGCCCGTGTGTGACCACCGATCCGGGCGCGCGAACCCGACGGCGTAGGACTCCACGGCCGTGCTGTGCCCCGCGTCACCGGGGGCCAATCCCCTCGTCCGGGGGAACCGGCCGGCGGCCCGGCTGCGGCACCTCCGGGGCGCCCGCGGCGTTACCGTCGGAGGGACGTCCGCGGTGGGAGGAGATCAGCGGTGGAACCGATCAGCCTGGTGGTGGGCGCGGCGCTGCTCGCCATGGGCTTCGTGGCCGGGCGGCTGGGGCGCCGTCGTCCCGCCGGTCCCCCGCCGACGCCGACGCCGGTGTGCGGCTGCGGGCACCCGCTGAGCCAGCACGACACGGAGACCAACACCTGCTACGCCGAGCTGCGCCGCGACACCTTCGACAGGCGCGGCCGGTTCGCCGGTCACACCTGGGTGCCCTGCACCTGCCGCAAGTACGTGGGCCCGCTGCCGATCGACGAGGTGTTCCTCCCCCGCGTCCTGCCGCCGTCCGACTGACGAAGGACCCCGCTGCCCCCCACCCCTCGCACGCTCGGGGCGGGCCCCTGCAGCGGGGCCACGCGCGTCACGTGCACGCAGACGATGATCAGCTGCCAGGGGCCGCGGCCTCAGGCGGGCGTCGGCTCCGCGAGATCGGTCAGGGCGGTGACCAGCGCGGCCACCCGCGCCTGCCCCAGCTCGGTGGTCAGCGCCGCCTCGTGCGCCGACACCAGCGCCTCGAGGCGGTCCAGCCGGGTGCGGCCGCGGGCCGACAGGTGCACCCGCACCCGCCGGCCGTCGTCGGGATCGGGCAGCCGGTAGGCCAGCGCGGCGTCGACCAGCCCGTCGACCAGCCGGGTCGCCGTGGGCGCCGGCACGCACAGGGCGGCGCACAGCTCGCTCATCGACCGGCCCGGCCCCGACGCCAGCGCCCGCATCAGCCGGTAGGTGTCCAGCGTCGCGCCGTCCTCGGCGAGCACCGCCCCGACCCCCCGGGCGACGCGCCGCGACACCACGCTGAGCAGCTCGACGAGGGTGGCAGCAGGCACGACGGTCTGGGTGGCCTGCTGCTCGACCGGCATGGACCGCACCATACTCAAGACGTGCCCGGAGCGACCGTCCCGATGGACGCGTGGGAGGCCGCCGTCGTGGGCCGCTCCCCCGACGTCGTCCGGGTCGGCCTGGCCGTCCCGCTGACCGGCTCGCTGGCCATGACCGCGCCCTCCGCGCTGGACCTCGCGGCGCTGGCCGCCGATGAGCTGACCGAGGCCGGCGGGGTCCGCGGCCGCGCCGTCGAGCTGGTCACCGTCGACGCCGGACGGCGCCCCGCGGAGGTCGCCGCCGAGGTCGCCGCCCTGCACGCCACCGGGGCGGTGGACGTCCTCGTCGGCTTCTCCACCAGCGACGTCTCGCGCGCGGTCGCCGCCGCGCTGGCCGGGCGCGCCGGGTACGTGTTCACCCCGCCGCACGAGGGCGGGCGCGGCACCCGCGGCGCGCTGCGGATCGGGGCCTCTCCGCTGGTGCAGCACGCCGCCGCCCTCGCCTGGCTGGTGCGCCACCGGCGCGCGCGGCGCTGGGTGCTCCTCGGCACCGACTACGTCTGGCCGCAGGCGGTGCACCGCGCGGCACGGACGGTGCTGCGCGACCTCGGCGCCGAGGTCGCCGGCGAGCTGCTCGTCCCGTTCGGCCCGTCGGACCCCGGGCCGGCGCTGGACCTCCTCCGCCGCACCCGCGCCGACGCCGTCCTGCTCAGCCTCGTCGGCCGCGACCTGGTCGCCTTCAACCGCGCCTTCGCCCGCGCCGGCCTCGACCGCCGCGTCGTCCGGCTGTCCGGGGCGCTGGAGGAGAACGGCCTCTACGCGGTCGGCGGCGACGGCTCCGGCGAGCTGTACGCCTGCATGCCCTCCTTCGCCGCGGCCGACGGCGCCGGCGACGAGGGACAGCTGGCGCTGCAGGAGCGGCTCGCGGCGCGGGTCGGTCCGCACGCGCCGGTGGTGTGCGCCTACGCGCGCGGTGTCCACGACGGCGTCCGCACCGCCGCCCGGCTGCTCGAGACCGGCACCCCCGAGCCCGCGCGGATCCCCCGGCCGCGGCTGGCGCGGGCCGACGGGCTGGTGTTCCGCGAGGTCGGTCCGCGCGCCTGACCCCCACTGCTTCCGATCGGAAACACTCGTGGCCTACCCTCCCCGCGTCCGGCTGCGTGCCGGCCGAGAGGAGGAGCCGTGAGCGACCCCCGCACCACCCCGTCCCCCGACCTCACGAAGCCGGGAGCCACCGGCGCCGGAGCGGTCCCCGCCGCCGGCGCGGCCGGCCTCGAGGAGTTCGGCTACCGCCAGGAGCTCAAGCGCTCGCTGACCTTCACCGACCTGCTGGTCTACGGCCTGGTCTTCATGGTCCCGATCGCGCCGTTCGGGATCTTCGGCAGCGTCTTCCAGGCCTCCGGCGGGATGATCGCCCTCGCCTACGCCATTGGTGGCCTGGCGATGGCCTTCACCGCGGCGTCGTACTCGCAGATGTCGCGGGCGTTCCCGATGGCCGGGTCGGTCTACACCTACGCCGGGCGCGGCATCGCCCAGCCGGTCGGGTTCATGGCCGGCTGGATGATCCTGCTCGACTACGTGCTCGTCCCCGGCCTGCTCTACCTCATCGCCGCGGTGGCGATGAACTCCATCTGGGCGTCGGTGCCGGTGTGGGTCTGGCTGGTCGCGTTCGTGGTGCTCAACACCGTCGTCAACTACTTCGGCATCGAGTTCACCGCGCGGGTCAACAAGATCATGCTGGTCGGCGAGCTGATCGTGCTGGCGATCTTCCTGGTCATCGGCGTCATCGCCCTGGCCACCGGCGCGGGCCGCGGCTTCGACTTCACGCCGGTCTACAACAGCGACACCTTCTCGCTGGAGCTGGTGTTCGGCGCGGTCTCGATCGCCGTGCTGAGCTTCCTCGGCTTCGACGGCATCTCCACCCTCGCCGAGGAGAACCGCGACTCCGCCCGCTCGATCGGCAAGGCGATGATCGCCGCGCTGGCGCTGGCCGGGACGCTGTTCATCGTCCAGACCTGGGTCGCCGCGCTGCTCGTCCCCGACCCCGACACCCTCATCGCCGAGGGCGACGCCGCCGGCACCGCCTTCTACGACGCGGCCGAGGTCGCCGGCGGCGCGTGGCTGGGCACCCTCACCGCCGTGGCGACGGCGATCGCGTGGGGCTTCGCGAACTCCCTCGTCGCCCAGGCCGCCACGTCGCGGCTGCTGTTCGCGATGGCCCGCGACCGCCAGCTGCCCGCCTTCCTGCGCCAGGTGCACCCGACCCGCCGCGTGCCGGTCAACGCCACGCTGCTGGTGGCGGCCATCTCCCTCGTGCTGGGCCTCTACATGGAGTCCCGCGAGGACGGGATCACGCTGCTGTCGACGCTGGTCAACTTCGGCGCGCTGTCGGCGTTCCTGCTGCTGCACGTCTCGGTGGTGTGGCACTACATCGGCCGGATGAAGAGCCGGAACTACTGGCTGCACCTCGCGGTGCCCGTCATCGGGTTCGCGATCCTGGCCTACGTCGTCTACAACGCCCAGGTGGCCGCCCAGGAGCTCGGCTTCGTGTGGCTGGTCATCGGCCTGGTGGTCATGGGCGTCCTGATCGCCACGGGCCGCAAGCCCGAGATCCGAGCGGAGGAGAAGCTGTGACGGCGTCCCTGGAGGTCGTGTCGCTGGAGCCGACCCCCGACCAGTACCGCTTCTCCTTCGGCGGCGGCGGCGAGCCGCTGATCACGGTGGCGCCGGGCACGGTGGTCGAGCTGACCACCGAGGACTGCTACGGCGGCAAGGTGCGCGGCGTCGACGACCTGCCGAGCCGGGTGTGCGACTTCCCGTACCTCAACCCGGTCAGCGGCCCGATCGCCGTCGAGGGCGCCGAGCCCGGCGACACCCTGGCGGTGCACCTGGTCGACATCGCGCCGGCCCGCGACTGGGCGGTGTCGAGCACGTTCCCGCACTTCGGCGCGCTCACCACCACCCACTCGACGGCGATGCTGCACGAGCCGCTCGAGGAGCTGGTCTGGCTCTACGAGGTCGACGCCGAGCGGGGCACCTGCCTGTTCCGGCCACGGCGCGGCGGCCCGGAGGTGGAGCTCCCGCTCGACCCGATGCACGGCACGATCGGCGTCGCCCCGGCGGCCGGCGAGGTGTTCGCCAGCATCACGCCCGGCGCGCACGGCGGGAACATGGACACCCCGGAGATGCGGGCGGGCACGACCGTCTACTTCGGCGTCAACGTGCCCGGCGCGATGCTCGCCCTCGGCGACGGGCACTGCCGGCAGGGCGAGGGCGAGGTGTGCGGCACCGCGGTCGAGGCGGCGATGCGCACGGTGGTCGTCGTCGACCTGGTCAAGGGCGGCGGCCCGGCGTGGCCGCGGCTGGAGACCGACGAGTTCCTCATGTCGACCGGTTCGGTCCGGCCGCTGGAGGACGCCTACCGGGTGAGCCAGCACGACCTGGTCACCTGGGCCGCGGAGCTCACCGGGTGGGACCCGCTCGACGCCCTGCAGCTGGTCAGCCAGGCCGGCCTCGCACCCGCGGGCAACGTGGTGGACACCAACTACACGATGGTGGCCAAGCTGGCGAAGCGGTTCGTGCCCGGCGCCGTGGCGCACGACGGCGCGCACGAGCGGCTGCGCGCCACCGCGGCGGCGTACCTGCAGCAGCGCTGAGGACCCGCCGGGCCCCGGGATCCGCCTTTCGCGAACGGAAGGCGAATCCCGGGCGCCCGGCGGGGTAGCGGAACGGGACCGCCACCGCCGTCGGAGGAGCAACCGTGCCCGAGTCCCCGCAGAACCGCCGGTCCGGCGGGCGCACGCCGCCCGGCCGCGCGCCCGGCTTCCTCCAGCCCAACCGCCGGGCCACGCTGCTCGCGGCCACCGAGCCCGTCCGGGCCGCGGCCAGCGCCGGCGCGCTCGCGCTGACCTACCCCCTGCTGCGCGGCGCCCCGCGCGGCGAGCCGCACGGCGTCCTCGTGCTGCCGGGGCTCATGGCCTCCGACGCCTCCACCGTCACCCTGCGCCGCTGGCTGCGCGGGCTGGGCTACCCGGTGGTCGGCTGGGAGCTCGGGCGCAACCGCGGCCCCACCCGCGAGATCACCGAGCAGCTGCCGAAGCTCATCGAGCAGCTCGCCGACCGCCACGGCGGCCCGGTCAGCGTGATCGGGCAGAGCCTCGGCGGCATCTTCGCCCGCCGGCTGGCGCTGCGGGTGCCGCGCCTGGTCCGCCAGGTCGTCAGCCTCGGCTCGCCGTTCGGGCTGGCCGGCCGGCCCGCCGACGGCACGCCCGGCGCCCGGGCCTACGCCCGCTACCGGCACCTGCACGCCGTCCCGACCTCCGGCCGCGGCGACCTGCGCGGCGCCCTGCCGGTCCCGAGCACCGCCGTCTACTCGCGCTGGGACGGCGTCGTGGACTGGCGGGCCTGCCGGCAGCGGCCCGGACCGGGCGCGGAGAACGTCGGCGTGCACGCCAGCCACCTCGGGATGGGCCACGACCCGGCGGTGCTGTGGCTGGTCGCGGACCGCCTCGCCCAGAGCGCCGACGAGTGGCGGCCGTTCAGCCCGCCGGCCCGGCTGCGGCTGCTCTACACCAGCGAGGACGACGTCGAGGGCTGACGCCGCGCGCGCAGGACGGCGTCGGCGGCATGGGCCGACCCGTGCTCGTGCCCGCGGGCCTCCCGCGGCCGCGACTCCGCCACCTGGACCTCCCAGAGCTCGGAGTCGAGGACGGCGGCCATCTGCTGGCCGGTGGCGTACCAGTCGGGCAGTCCCGGCCGCTGGATGCCGTGGGAGAGGTCGCTGCCGTCGTGCATGGTCACCAGCAGCGTGCCGCCGGGGGCGACCGCCGACGCCAGCCGGCGCAGGACGCCGTCGCGGCTGCCGGGCGGGAAGTGCAGGAACGACGCGGTGACCAGGTCCCACCGCTCCTCCCCCGGCTCCCAGGCCGTGACGTCGGTGTGCCGGGTGTCCAGCTCGAGGCCGGCCGCCTCGGCGGCCGCGGCGGCGCGGTCGAGCGCGGTGCGGGACAGGTCGAGCGCGGTGACCGACCAGCCGTGCCGGGCCAGCCAGACAGCGTCGCCGCCCTCGCCGGCGCCGGCGTCCAGCGCGCGCCCGGGCGGGAGGCCGGCGACCTCGGCGGCCAGCACGTCGTTGACCCGGCCGCTCCAGACGCCGTGCCCGTGGGTGCGGTAGCGCTCCTCCCACCACTGCTCGCCGTACTCCGGGTCGCTCATCGCCCGGATCACGTCGACCGCGGCCCGGGTGTCCTCGGCGACCAGGTCGGCGTTGATCCCCGCGCCGGCCAGGAGCCCCGCGGCGGCCGCGCCGATCACCTGCGCGCCGGGATCGGCGACGTTCCCGGCCGCCCAGACGCCGGGCACCGCGGTGGCGCCGCGCGGGTCCACCGGCACGTGCGACCCGACGACGGCCTCGCCCATCCGGAACGGCTCGGCCTCCAGGCCCAGCCCGGTCAGCACGGCCGATCGGGCGGTGAACCGGGGGGCGACGACGACGGCCGCGCGGGGCACGACCTGCCCGTCGGCGAGCCGGACGCCGGACAGGCGCCCGCCCTGGGTCTCCAGCGCGGCCACCTCGCCACGCACGACGCGGACGCCGCGGGCGGCGAGCGCCTCGGCGGTGGCGTCGTCGGGCTCCGGAGCCGTGTGCAGGAAGAACACGACGTCGGCGCTCCACTGCCGCCACAGCTGGGCCTGGTGCAGCGACATGGGGCCGCTGGCGACCACCCCGACCGGCTGGTCGCGCACCTCCCACCCGTGGCAGTACGGGCAGTGCAGGACGTCGGTGCCCCACAGCTCGCGGACGCCCGGGATCTCCGGCAGCTCGTCGGTGAGGCCCGTGGTCACCAGCAGCCGGCGCGCCTGCAGCACCCGCCCGCCGGCCAGCTCCACGGTGAATGCGCCGGCGGAGCCGCCGGTGGCGGTCACCGTGTCCTGCACGAGCGTTCCGCCGTACCCGGCGACCTCGGCCCGCCCGGCGGCGAGCAGGTCCCCGGGCGGCGTGCCGTCACGGCCCAGGTAGTTGTGCATCTCGCGCGCCGGCGCGTTGCGCGGCGTCCCCTCGTCGACGACGGCGACCGAGCGCCGCGCCCGTCCCAGCGCCAGTGCCCCCGACAGGCCCGCCGCTCCCCCACCGATGACCACCACGTCGTACGTCTCGTCCATGCCGACGACGGTGCACCCACCAGTGCTGCCTTGACAAACTCCGTTGCAGGAACGGCAAACTGGACGGCGTGACCGACCTCGACTCCGTCCTCGACGCCGTGGGTCCGCGGCTGCGCGAGCTGCGCCGGCAGCGCGGTGCCACGCTCGCCTCGCTGTCGGAGGACACCGGCATCTCGGTGTCCACGCTGTCCCGGCTGGAGTCGGGGCAGCGCCGGCCCACGCTGGAGCTGCTGCTGCCCCTGGCGCGGGCCCACCAGGTGCCGCTCGACGAGCTGGTCGACGCCCCCGAGACCGGCGATCCGCGGGTGCGGCTCAAGCCGGTCACCCGGCACGGCGCCACGTTCATCCCGCTGACCCGCCGCCCCGGGGGGCTGCAGGCCTACAAGCAGGTGCTGCCGCCGCACTGGGGCGGTGAGCCGGGCGAGCAGCGCTCACACGAGGGCTGGGAGTGGCTCTACGTGCTGAGCGGGCGGCTGCGGCTGCTGCTCGGCGACACCGACGTCGTCCTCACCCCCGGCGAGGTGGCCGAGTTCGACACCCGCACGCCGCACTGGCTCGGCAACCCCGACGACCGGCCGGCCGAGCTGCTGGCGCTCTACGGCCCGCAGGGCGAGCGCATCCACGTCCGCGCCGCCCCCCGCGCCCGCGACTAGGCCCGTCCTGCGGATCTCGTGCGGCACGACTGCTGCCGGTGCCGCTGAGCGGCCCACTGCGGGACACCGCCCTGCGTGGGCGGGAGCGTCAGGACGCGTGGATGGTCTCGTCCCGCGATGCCGTGGCGTGCCACAGTGAGGCCCGTGCTCCGCCTCGTCCCCGTCACCATGGACCTGCTCGATGCCGCGATCGCCGGCGACGACGCTCTGGCGCGTGCGCTCGGCCACGACGTCACCCCCGGCTGGATGACCTTCCGGGAAGCCCTCCACGCCACCCGGAACGCGCTCGCCGCCTCACCGGGGAGCTCGACGTGGGGTACGCGCCTGTTCGTCTCGGGTGAGCCACCGGAGCTGATCGGTTGGGGCGGCTTCAAGGGTGCGCCCGAAGGGGGCGTCGTCGAGATCGGTTACGAGATCGCCGAGAGCCGGCGTGGGCGAGGACTGGCCACCGCAGCGGCACGGGCGATGGTCGCCGAGGCCTGTGCCGACGAGCAGGTCACGAGGGTGATCGCCCACACGCTGCCGGAACGAAACGCCTCAAACCGCGTCCTCGAGAAGGTCGGCTTCAGTGACGACGGAGACCACCGTGAGGACGGCGAACTCGTCTGGCGCTACGTGCTCGTCCGCCCGCCGGCCCAGGAGGAACGGTCCACGGGATGAGTCGCCGTGGCCATGGGCCGCGTAGGGGGTCACGTGGCGGGTCAGCCGGTGGTCGAGCCAGGCCCGTCACGTCACGGGGAGCGGCACCGAGGTCGTGCCGCGGCTGCTCGCGAAGCCGAACTGCAGGGCGGCGTCACGGTCGGCGATGAAGCGCTGAGACACCTTGGCCTGCGGGACCATGCGGTCGAACCCGTGGTGAGCGGCGCGGTAGACGTGCAGCTCGGTGGGGACGCCCGCCCGCATGAGGCGCTGGGCGTAGTCGATGTCCTCGTCGACGAACAGGTCGAGCTCTCCGGTCAGCACGGTCGCCGGGGGAAGTCCGGCCAGGTCCTCCATGCGGGTCGGCGCGGCATACGGAGAGACGTCGTCCGTGCCGTACGTGTCGCCGAGGTAGCCGCGCCAGCCGATCTCGTTGCTCGTGCGGTTCCACACCTGGGGGTCGGTGACCAGGTGGCTGAACGGCGTGGAGTTGGTGTCGTCGAGCATCGGGTAGACGAGCAGCTGGTGGGCGACGGTGAACTCGCCACGATCGCGGACGAGCAGCGCGAGCCCGGCGGTGGAGCCCCCACCGGAGCTGTGACCGCCGATCACGATCCGGCTCGGGTCGATCCCCAGCTCGTCGGCGTTCGAGACGACCCAGGCCAGGCCCGCGTAGCAGTCCTCGGCGGGTGCGGGGAACGGGTGCTCGGGCGCCCTCCGCCAGTCGACCGAGACGACGACGCACTCGTGGGTGTCGACGATCTCCTGGCAGAACTGGTCGTCCATGTCCGGAGCCGTCAGCACGTAGCCGCCGCCCTGTGTCCAGTAGAGGCACGGCAACGGACCCGAGGAGGCCGCGACGGGACGGAAGACGCGGACCATGACGTCGGGGTTGCCCTCGCGGCCGGGCGCCATGTGGTCCGAGTGGCTGACGCGGGGGTTGGGACCGCCGGTGTTGATCTGCGCGTAGAGCTCCGCGAGCGAGGCTCGGGCGGCCGGGATGTCGGTGAGGTCGAGCGCGGGGATCTGCTCGACGACGACCCGCAGCTCCGGGTCGAGACGGTCCATGATCGGCACGCTGGCCTCCCGGTCGTCATCGGGTCACCTCGAGGGGTGGGGGACGCTACTCGCGGTCGGCATCGCCCGGAAGCCGCCGGTACGGCGATCTCGTCCCGCACGTCCGAGAGGTGCCGCGCAGGCACATCACGGCGCCACGAACTGCCCCTGAGGCCGCCTTCGCGGCGAGCCGGCGGGTGTCCTCAAGCGGCCCACTGAGAGACACGTAGGCCCGGCAGTCGAGATGGTCGCCCCTCGCTGGCGCGCTCTGGCGAGGTGACTGCGGGCGGTCTGGCAGGACCGTTCGGCGTGAGGCAGTGTCCGGCCTCCGCCCGACTCGCACGGCGAGGTTCAGCGGGCCATCTCAGCCGACCGCCACGATGTGCGTCCAGTTCGAAGCTGAGCCGCTGCTGTGCGTTTCCACGAGATGCCCGGAACTGTCGATGTGCCCGACGGAGAACTTTCCGTCGTCGCTGCGGTAGAGCAGGACGTTGTAGCCGACCGCCCTGATGTGCGTCCAGTTCGGAGCAACCCTGTTGCTGTGCGTTTCGACCAGATGCCCGGAACTGTCGATGTGCCCGACGGAGAACTCTCCGTCGTCGCTGCGGTAGAACAGGACGTTGGAGCCAATCGTCACGATGTGCGTCCAATCCTGAACCGTGCTGCCGCTCTGGCTCCCGATGAGGTGCCCGGAACTGTCGATGCGCCCGACGAAGAAGGTGCCGTCGTCGCTTCGGTAGAACAGGACGTCGGGACCGATCGTCACGATGTGCGTCCGGTTGGGAGCCGCGCCGCCCTGGTTCTCGAAGGTGAGCACCGAACCGTCGATGTGCCCGACGGACAACGCTCCGTCGTCACTGCGGTAGAACGTCACGTTCGGAGCCATCTCGATTCTCCTCACACCGTCTGGCTGGCGATGCCACGCCCCGGAAGGCGTGGCGCAATGGCAGATCCGTAAACCCTCATCGCCCTTAGTCTCGTGATCGGCGCGACGTCAGCCCTTCGGCCGTCACCAAGTTCTCACGCCAGGGAGATCAGCATCTCCAGGGAACTAGGACTGTCCCGGCAGCCGCCTCGTGTCCCTGGGCGGCCCACTAGGGGGCACATGGTCGGGAGGCGTACACAGACGCACGACCCTGCTGCAGGGGACCCCGCCCTAGTTCGAGAAGCCTGTACTCCGCGAGTTCCCCGTCGGTCGAACGTCACAACTGTGAACTCGTCCGCCAGGGCCTCCGCAACCCCTCTGAAGTGTCCGGCGTCGCCGGTGGCACCCGCGATGAACAGGACCGACGGTCCCTCACCGCGACGCTCGTAGTACAACGTCGTCCCGTTGACATCGATCGTGGTCATGACCACTCGATCCCGAGCTGTGGGGACTGAAGCGAAACGGTTCATGGTAGGGCTCGTCCTGCGGCGCTGACCGGAGTCGAGGCGTGCCGTGCGGTGGATGCGGTGGGCCGCCCCGGCTGGGTGTCGTCCCCCACTGGCGCCTGCTCCTCGATGGATCGCGCCGTCTGCCGGTTCGGAGCCCGACGCACGCCCGGGTGTCCCGTAGGCCGCCTCCAGGGACGGGGATGGCGACGCACGAGAGCCGCAGCACAGGCCCTAGTCAGGGACGACGACGAGCCGCACGCCGGCGTCCCCCGCGGCCTGCCGGGCCCACGCCACCGCGACGTCGGCCAGCGGCACCGTCTCGTGCGCCACGGACACCCGGCCGGTGGCCGCCACCGCGAGGACGGCGTCGAGGGCGTCACGGCGCTGCGCGGGGGTGAGCGCGTTGTTGGTGTAGCCGAGCACCTCCGCCGACCGGCCGCGCAGCACCGCCGAGGAGAACACCGCCTCGTCGCCGGACGCGCCGCCGAGGTTGACCAGCCGCCCGCCGGGCGCCAGCACCCGCGAGGCGGCGGTGGCCGCGGTACCGAACACCGGGTCGACGACGACGTCCGCACCGCCGTCGCACGCCTCCGCCAGCGCGGCCGCGAGCGCGTCGACGTCTCCGGTCGCCGGCACCACGACGTCGGCACCGGCGGCCCGGGCCCGCTCCTGCGCGGCGGCGGAGCGGCAGACGGCGACCACCCGCCCGGCACCCAGCACCCGCGCGGCGCCGACCGCCACCTGGCCGACCGCGCCGCCCGCGCCGAGGACCAGCACCCGCTCGCCGGGCTGCAGCCGCCCGCGCCAGGTCAGCGCCATCCACGCGGCGACCGCCGAGAGCCCGAGGGCGGCGACCGCGGCGTCGGGCACGTCGGCGGTCAGCGGCACGAGGTCGTCGTCGGCGACGGCGCAGCGCTGCGCCAGGCCGCCGTCGCCGGGTGCCATGCCGGCCGACGTCGCGAACCAGACCCGGGTGCCGGCCGGCAGCCGGCCGGACCCCTCCACGACGCCGACGCCCTGCACGCCCGGGACGTAGGGCACCGCCGGCGCACCGAAGTAGCTCGTGCCGGAGGCGCAGAGCAGGTCCAGCGGCACGATCGGCGCGGCGGTGACGCGCACCAGGCTGCGCCCCGGCCCGGCCACCGGGTCGGGGTGCTCGGCGTGCTCGGGCGGGGTCCCGGGCGCCCGGACGACGGCGGCGCGCACGTCAGGTGCTGATGTCGGGATAGGGCAGCGAGAGGTGCTCCATCGCCTTCCCGTAGGCCTTCTGGTACTCCAGCGGGCCGTGGTCGCGCTCGAACATCGCGATGAAGAGCGTGAGCGTGAGGAAGGGGTGCGCGCCCATCCGGAACAGCGTCACGTGGTCGTGCTCGCGCAGCGCGCGCCGCTCGTCGTCGGTGAACGCCAGCCAGGTGGTGCGCTCGTCGTCGGTGCAGTTGAGCAGCCTGTTGGCCATCTCGGCCTCCCACCACTCCACCGTGCCGGCGGGGTCCTCGCGGTAGCGCTCGACGAGCGCCGGGTCGCGGTCGACGGTGTAGAGGAACTTGTCCAGCAGGTACCTGCTCATGCCGGCGCCCCGTTCGGGTACCAGGTGAAGTAGGCCTCCATGGTGTGGAACAGGTCGAGGGTGTCGACGTGGTCGGCCTTCTGCCCCTCGCCGGCCACGCCCATCATCAGCATGAAGTCCATGAACCCGTGGGTGGCGTTGCCCGGGGCGTGCAGGGAGTCCAGCGACACCTCGGCCAGGCAGCCCTCGATGTCCCCGGAGGCGATCCACTCCACGGCCTTGCGGTCGAACTCCGGGTCGGGGCCGTGCTCGCCGAACTGGCGCGGCCCGCCGAGCTCCAGCGACAGGTGGCCGGTGCCGATGACGGCGACCCGCTTGTCGGACTCCCAGGACTCGACCATCTCCCGGATCGCCCGGCCCAGCTGCACGAACCGCCTGGGCTGCGGCAGCGGCGGCGCGAAGATGTTGGTGTAGACCGGCACGATCGGCAGGTCGGCCTGCGGGCGCAACGTGATGATCGGGCACGTGATGCTGTGGTCGATCCGCAGCTCGTTGGAGAACGCCAGGTCGAAGTCGCGGTCGAGGCCGTCGCGCAGCAGGTGCGCGGCCAGGTCCTCCTCGCCGCGCAGCGTCATCCGCGGCAGGCCGAACTCGCGCTCCTCGTTGTAGAAGTTGGCGTCGAAGAACGGCGCCTTGCCCACGAGGAACTGCGGCATGTTGTCGAGCCACAACTGGTGGAAGTGGTCGCTGCCGACCATCACCAGCACGTCGGGCTCCGCCCTCGTCAGCGTCTCCCGGAACCGCTCGATCTTGGCCACCCACTCGTCGGCGAACGGCGGCCGGTCCGCGCCGGTCGAGGTGCTCGCGCGGTAGTAGAAGGGGTGGTGGGTGGACGCGATGACCGCGGCCAGTTCAGCCATGCCGACCTCCCGTGTCGGTCGAGGGCAGAGTGTCGGGCTCGTAGGGGTCAGGGGCGACGGAGCGGTTGTTCAGGTCGACGGACAGGAAGACGTCGTTGGCCACCGGGTGCCGGATCTCCTCGGCGAGCTGGCCGATCAGCCCGGCGGTGCGGGCCAGCAACGCGAACCCGCGCAGCAGCTGCAGCGGCAGGCCGAGGTCGGCCAGCGCGGCCCCGCAGACGCCGGCGCCGTTGAGCGGCAGCGTCCGCCCGAGCACCTGCGGGTGCACCCGGCCGATCGCGGCGAACAGCGCCAGGTGCGGGCCGACCAGCCCCTCCTCGGTGGCGATCTCGAACAGCCGCGGGGTGCGCGGGTCGCCGTCCTTGTGCACGTGGTGACCCAGCCCCGGCACGAACCGGCCGGCCGCCCGCTGCGCGGTCACCGTCTGCAGGGCGAGCGCGTCCCAGCCGGCGTCGTCGGTGGGCAGCTCGTCGACTCCGGTCAGCACGTCGTGCAGGAAGCGGCCGCAGTCCTCGGTGACGCCGAGGAAGCGCGAGCCGCCGCCGAGCAACCCGGCCGCGAGCGCGCCCTGCACCGAGTCCGGCGCCGAGAGATAGGTCAGCCGGGTGACGATCGCCGTCGGGGTGAAGCCGTGGTCGGCCAGCGCCGCCAGCACCGCCTCGAACACCCGGGTCTCCCCGGGCGTGGGCCGGCGCTGGGTGGCCAGCCAGAAGGCCAGCTCGCCGAAGCCGACCGAGCCCATGACGTCGCGGGCGAGGTCGGTGCCGAGCAGGGTGATCGACTCCCGGCTCGAGGCGCCCAGCGCGGTGGGGTACTCGGTCACGGCGTCTCCCCGCCCTCGGTCAGCCAGCGGCGGATCTCCTCGCCGTGCTCGTCCAGGGTGGGCGGTGGCAGCCGGTACTCCGCGGCGGTCTGCGAGAAGCGGATCGGGTTGCGGATGGAGGGGACGGCGGCGTCGCCCTCCCCCGCCGTCACCACGGGCTCCAGGCCGACCTCCTCGGCGAAGGCGACGCCCTGGTCGATCGTGTTGATCGGCCCGCACGGGACGCCGGCGGCGATGATGTCGCGGAACCACTCCATCTTGGTGCGGGTGGCCAGCCGCTCGATCAGCAGCGGGCGCAGCTGCTCGCGGTTGGCGGTGCGGTCCTCGTTGTGCAGGAACCGCGGGTCGGCGGCCAGCTCCGGGACGCCGAGCACCTCGCACAGCTTGCCGAACTGGCCGTCGTTCCCGGCGGTGACGATGAGGTCGCCGTCGGCGCAGGGCAGCGGCTCGTAGGGGAACAGGCTCGGGTGGCTGTTGCCCATCCGGAACGGGACGACGTCGCCGGCCACGTACGCCGAGCTCTGGTTGACCAGTCCCGACAGGGCGCTGGCGAGCAGGTTGACCTCCACGTGCTGCCCGCGGCCGGTGGCGTGCCGGTGGTTGAGGGCCGAGAGCACGCCGATGGTGGCGTGCAGCCCGGCCATGACGTCGAAGACGGCGACGCCGGCGCGGTAGGGATCGCCGTCGGGGGCGCCGGTGAGGCTCATCAGCCCGGAGATGGCCTGCACGATGAGGTCGTAGCCGGGCAGCGACCGCCCGCCGGGCCCGCTGCCGAAGCCGCTGATCGAGGCGTAGACGACCGCCGGGTTGGTCGCCGCGACCGACTCGTAGTCGAGGCCGAAGCGGGCCAGGCCGCCGGGCTTGAAGTTCTCGACCAGCACGTCGGCGCGGCGGGCCAGCTCGCGGGCGGCGGCGAGGTCGCCGGCGTCGCCGAGGTCCAGCGCGACCGAGCGCTTGTTGCGGTTGACGCCCAGGTAGTAGGTGGACACGCCCTCCCGCACCGGCGGCTGCCAGGTGCGGGTGTCGTCGCCGCGCGGGCCCTCGACCTTGACCACCTCGGCGCCGAGGTCGGCCATCAGCATCGTGGCGTAGGGGCCGGCGAGGATCCGGGAGAAGTCGGCCACGAGCAGGCCCGCGAGAGGGCCGGTGGAGGGCGGCGTGCCGGCTCCGGCGGGTCCTGCCGTCATCGTCGCCTCGAGCTCCTCACCGCGGTGCCGGACAGTTCCCGGACAGTCGTCCGTCGTCGCCGCTGATCCTGGGGAGGCCGACCGCACGCTGTCAACCGCACGGTCGTCGGCTTGACAGGTGGCGCAGGTCACGGCCAGGGTGGCGCCGTCCGACGCCGGTGTCCGTACAGCGGACGGGCGTCCGTCCCCTGTCGAGGTGTCCGAGGAGTCCCCCATGACCGAGCACTCGTCCCCGGCGCCGCAGGCCGGCCGCCCCGTCGTCCTGCGCGGCGGCACCGTGCTGACGATGGACGACGCCGGGACGGTGCTGCGCGACGCCGACGTCCTCGTCGTCGGCGACCGGATCGCGGCCGTGGGCCCGGCGCTGGAGGTCCCCGAGGGGACGCAGGAGGTCGACGCGACCGACGGCATCGTGATGCCCGGGATGATCGACACCCACCGGCACATGTGGCAGACGGCGATGCGCGGCTACGGCGCCGACTGGTCCCTCACCCAGTACTTCGTCTGGTACTACCTCGAGCACGGCCGGCGCTTCCGGCCCGAGGACGTCGCGGCGGGCAACCGGCTGGCCGCCGCCGAGGCGCTCGACGCCGGCGTCACCACCGTCGTCGACTGGTCGCACGGGCTGCAGACGGTCGACCACGCCGAGGCCGCGGTCGACGCGCTGCAGTCGGTGCCCGGCCGCTACGTGCTCGCCTACGGCAACATCCAGGCCGCGCCGTGGGAGTGGACCGCCGACCCGGCCGTGCAGGCCTTCCTCGAGCGCCGCCGCACCGGCGCCGGCGACCTGCTCGACCTCCAGCTCGCCTTCGACGTCACCGGTGACCCGGCCTTCCCGGAGAAGGCGGCCTTCGAGGTGGCCCGCGAGCTCGGCCTGCCGGTGACCACGCACGCCGGCGTCTGGGGTGCCACCAACGACGACGGCGTCCGGCTGATGCACGAGCACGGCTTCGCGACGCCGGAGACGGTCTACGTGCACGCCGCCTCCCTCTCCCCCGACAGCTACCACCGCATCGCCGCCACCGGCGGGTCGATCTCGGTGTCCACGGAGTCCGAGCAGAGCGCCGGGCAGGGCTACCCGCCCACCTGGCAGGTGCGCGCGCACGGCATCCCGGTGTCGCTGTCGATGGACACCAGCGTGTGGTGGAGCGGCGACCTGTTCACCGCGATGCGCACGACACTCGGCGCCGACCGCTCCCGCGAGCACTTCGAGGCCCACCTCAAGGGCGAGACGGTGACCCAGCTGGCGCTGCGCGCGCAGCACGTCGTGCAGTGGGCCACCCGCGGCGGGGCCACCGCGCTCGGCCGCGACGACCTCGGCCGGCTCACCCCGGGGGCGAAGGCCGACGTCGTCCTGCTCAAGAACGACGCCTCGCCGGTCTCCTTCCCCCTCCTCAACCCGTACGGCCACGTGGCGTTCCAGGCGCAGCGCGGCGACGTGCACACCGTGCTGGTCGACGGGCGGGTCGTGAAGTCGGAGCACCGGCTGGTCGGCGTCGACCTGCGCGCCGTGCGCCGGGAGGTCGAGGCCACCGTCGAGCACCTGCGCGCCGACATGGGCGAGGACGTCTGGCAGTCCGGCATGGACCCGGAGCTGCCCTCCGGCGAGGTGCTGGACAACCCGTACCAGTACACCGACTACCGCTCGGACGCGACGCACGCCGCCCGCGAGGAGGCCTTCGAGCGGCACCTCGCCGGAGAGCGGTGAGCCCGGCACGGCGGTGCGCGACACTCGTTCCGAGGGGGTGTGCTCGTGGCCGGACGCGGTGAGGGGCCGGACTTCGTCGAGGCGCTGGCGCGGGGGCTGGACGTGCTCACCTGCTTCGACGCCGACCGGCCCGCCATGACCCTGAGCGAGGTGGCGGCCGCCGCGGGGCTCGCCCGCCCCACGGCTCGGCGGCTGCTGCTCACGCTCGAGGAGCTGGGCTACGTGCGCTCGGCCGGCGGGGCGTTCTCGCTGACGCCGCGCGTGCTCTCCCTCGGCATGGCCTACGTCGGCGCGCTCGGGCTCTGGGACGTCGCCCGGCCGCACCTGGAGGCGCTGGTGGCGCGGACGGGTGAGTCGTCGTCGATGGCCCAGCTGGACGGGTCGGACATCGTCTACGTCGCGCGCGTCTCGGTGCCCAAGCTGATCACCCTGCGGGTGGAGATCGGCACCCGCTTCCCCGCCGTGCAGACCTCGCAGGGCAAGGTGCTGCTCGCCGCGCTGTCCGCCGACGAGCTGGCGCGGACGCTCGCCGAGCCGAGCCGCTCGGGCCTGCCGCCCTACATCGGCCGCACCCCGGAGCAGTTGCGCGAGGAGCTGACGCAGGTGCGTGCCCGCGGCTGGGCGCTGGCCGACGAGGAGCTGGCGCCCGGCGTCCGCTCGGTCGCCGTCCCGGTGCGGGACGGGACCGGCGCCGTGCGCGCGGCCATGAACGTGACCGTGCACGCCGCCGAGACCTCGACCGAGCGGCTGCTGGGCGAGCACCTGCCGGCCCTGCTGCGCACCGCCGGCGAGGTGAGCGCGGACTGGACGCGCTGGCAGGCCCGGCCGCACGTGGAGGTGGACCGGTCGCGCTCTGCCGGATGAGGCGCGACCGGACGGGGTACCGGCGGCTGCCATGAGCGGGAAGTCGGCGGAGGACTACGCGGCGGACTACACGGACCCGGAGCTGCGGGCGCGGCTGAAGGAGGAGATCAAGGCCGGCGACAAGGGCGGGCGGCCCGGCCAGTGGAGCGCCCGCAAGAGCCAGCTGCTCACCCACGAGTACGAGGCGCAGGGCGGCGGCTACCGGCACGCGGGCGAGCGCACCGCGTCGCAGCGGCACCTGCAGGAGTGGACCGAGCAGGACTGGCACACCGCCGACGGCGGCGACCGGGCCCGCGGCTCCGACGGGACGCGGCGCTACCTGCCCGACGCCGCGTGGGAGCTGCTCTCCGACGAGGAGAAGGCGGTCACCGACACGCGCAAGCGCGGCTCCGACGAGCAGCACGTGGCCAACACCGACGCCGCGAAGGAGGCCCGCAAGGCCGCCGAGCTGGTGGACGTGAAGGCGACCGAGGCACGCGAGCGGGTGCGCGCGATGCACGGGGACTCCCAGCTCGACCGCGCCGATCAGGCCGAGCGGGACCTGGGGAAGGCCCGCAAGACGGTGCTCGAGGAGATCGAGAGGCAGCGCGCCCGCGACTGACCCGGCCCTCTGCGGCAGAAATGGCCATTTCTGCCGCCCCGACACGCCGTGCAGCGCACGCAACATTGCACGGACTGCACCTTTCGCGCGACCATGTCCGGGTGACCTCCGGCCTGCGCGAGCGCAAGAAGCTCGCCACCCGCCTGGCGCTGCACCAGGCGGCGCTGCAGCTGGTGGCCGAGCACGGGCTCGACGGTGTCTCGGTCGACGACATCGCCGCGCGCGCCGACGTCTCGCCGCGCACGTTCTTCAACTACTTCCCGACCAAGGACGACGCCGTCGTCGGGATCGACGCCTCCGCGGTCGGGCAGGCCGCCGAGCGGTTCGCTGCGCGGCCGGCGTCCGAGTCGCCGGTCGAGGCGCTGCGCGCGGTCCACGCCCTGCAGGCCGCCGAGATGGCGGACGAGCCCGAGACGCTGTGGCCGCTGCGGCTGCGGGTCATCGACGAGCACCCGGTGCTCCTCGCCCGGCTGCACGCGGTCTTCGCCTCCGCCGAGCGGGCCCTCGCCGAGGCGATCGCCGCCCGCACCGGCACCACGGTCGGCCCCGACGTCTACCCCACGCTGCTCGCCGCGGTGTCCGGGGCCGCGCTGCGCTGCGGCCTGCACGCCTGGCTGGCCAGTGACTTCACCGCGTCCCTGCCCGCCCTCGTCGACGAGGCGTGGGACGTCCTGGCCGCCGGGCTCCCCGCGCCGCGCCGCTGACCTCCCCGAGCGGCCGGCGTCGTCCGCTCCCCCTCGGTGCCGCGCGCCCGCGGCACCGTCGAACGACCGAAAGAGGACCTCCGTGCAGGCCCCGCCCGACCCCTCCGCGCCGCCGATCGTCCTGACCCGGCGGCGCATCAACGTCATCTTCGGCGCGCTCCTGGCCGGCATGCTCATGGCCGCCCTCGACCAGACGATCGTGTCGACGTCGATGCCCACGATCGTCGGCGAGCTCGGCGGCGTCTCGCACATGGCGTGGGTGACCACCGCCTACCTGCTGGCGACGACGCTGGTCATGCCGGTCTACGGCAAGTTCGGCGACCTCTGGGGCCGCCGCACGCTCTTCCTCGTCGCCATCGGCCTGTTCACCGTGGCGAGCATCGGTGCCGCGCTGGCGCCGGACTTCACCTGGTTCGTCGTCTGGCGCGGGGTGCAGGGCCTCGGCGGCGGCGGGCTGATGATCCTGTCGCAGGCGATCATCGCCGACATCGTCCCGGCGCGTGAGCGGGCCAGGTACATGGGCCCGATCGGCGCGCTGTTCGGCCTGTCCGCCGTCGCGGGTCCGCTGGTCGGCGGCTTCTTCACCGACTCGGCGGCGCTGGGCTGGGAGTGGTGCTTCTGGGTCAACGTGCCGGTGGGCCTGGGCGCCTTCCTCATCGGCTGGTTCGCGCTGTCCCTGCCGCGCAAGCGCAGCACGACGCCGCTCGACGTCGCGGGCATCGTCGCGCTGTCGGCCACGACGACGTCGCTGGTGCTGTTCACCGACCTCGGCGGCAGCGACGGGTGGACCGACCCGCTGACCCTCGCGCTGGCTGCGGCGTTCGTGATCTCGGCGGTCGCCTTCGTGCTCGTCGAGCGGCGCGCGGTCGAGCCGATCGTGCCGCTGAGCCTGTTCCGCAACCGCACGTTCGTCGTCGCCACCGGGATGGGGATGGCCGTGGGGCTGGGCATGTTCTCGGCCATCGCGTTCATGCCGACGTTCCTGCAGATGAGCTCCGGGCTGTCGGCCGCGAACTCCGGGCTGCTCATGCTGCCGATGACCGCCGGGATCATCGTCACGATCCAGAGCTCGGCGGCGTTCATCCTCAGGACCGGGCGGTACAAGCGGTTCACCATCGCCGGGATCGCGGTGATCCTCGGGGCCGTCGTCTGGATGACGACGCTGACCGGGACGACGTCGCTGTGGACGATCGGCGTGATGTTCTTCGCGCTCGGCTGCGGGCTCGGCCTGATCATGCAGAACGTCGTCCTGGCCGCGCAGAACGCCGTCCCGGCCACCCAGATCGGCACCGCCACCTCCACGAACAACTACTTCCGCGAGGTGGGCGCCACCCTCGGCGTCGCCGTCTTCGGGACGCTGTTCACCAGCCGGCTCGCCGAGAACCTGACCGGCGCGCTGACCGGCAACGCCGATCAGGCGGCCGCCGCGGGCATCACCTCGCCGGACACGCTCGTGCCGGCCGCGGTCGAGGCCGCCGGCGACCCGCTGCGGACGGCGATCGTGGACGCCTACGCCGACTCGCTGGCGCCGGTGTTCTGGTACCTCGTGCCGCTGCTGGTGCTCGCGCTGCTGCTGTCGTTCGCGCTCAAGGAGATCCCGCTGGCCGAGCACGCCGGCATGGTCGCCCGCGGCGAGGCGGTGGAGTCCGAGGAGGAGCTGCAGGCACTGCTGCGCTCCGGTGCGCACGCCGCCGTCCCGGCGCCCGAGCCCACCCTGCGCGAGGACCGCGACGACGACCAGCTCCGCGTCTGACCGCGCACGTCCGCGGATGTGCACGGCGCACATCCGCGGACGTGCACGCAGGGGTCAGGAGCCGGGCGGTCGGGGGCGCTGCGCGAGCCGGTCGAGCAGCGCCCGCCAGCCGCTGGCCGACTCGCCGGGGCCGAGGCTGCGCAGCCGCAGGTCGCCGATGAACGCGTGGGCCCGGACGACGACGCGCGGGGTGCCCGCCAGCCGCGGCACCGGCGCCAGGTCGACCCGGCGGTCGCCGATGACCGTCCAGCCGACCAGCTCGGCGTCCACGCCCTCGGCGACGACCACGTCGACGTCGCCGATGACCGTGCTGAGGTCCAGCTCGACGACGGCGGCGTCCGTCCGGAGGGCCCGCAGGTCGACCCGGATGTCGCCGATGCCGGCGCGGACCCGCTGCGGCAGCGGGGACCGGCCGTCGAGCCGGACGTCGCCCAGGACGGAGGACCGGGCCGAGGGCGGGCGGGTGCCCACGATCTCCACCTGCGCGTCGGCCCGGGTCGGCAGGTCGGCGAGGAGGGGGCCGAGCTGGTCGGTGGTCGTCGCCGCGTAGGCCGCCTGCGCCCGCTCCCCGAACTCGTCGACGGTGATCCGGCCCTCCGCCATGGCGGTCTGCAGCCGGGTCACCGTCGCCTCGCGTTCGGCGTCGGACGCCCGGACGGCGGGCCGCGGTGTCAGGTCCTCGCTCATCGGCCGGCCTCCCTCGTCCGCGCTGCCGCCCCCGTGGGGGCACCCCACCCTGGCACGCCCCCCGCTCCGGACGACAGCACCCGGAGTGCCACCGGAGTAGCATTCGGGTGTGAAGCTCAGCGTCAGCCTGACCGAGGAGGACGTCGCGGTCCTGGACGAGTACGCCAGGTCGGCCGGCCTGCGGTCGCGGTCGGCAGCTGTGCAGCACGCGATCCGCCTGCTCCGGCATCCGGGCCTCGAGGACGACTACGCAGCCGCCTGGGAGGAGTGGCGGGCCTCGGGTGAGGAGGCCGGCTGGCAGGCCACCGAGGCCGACGGGCTCGACGATGCTGCGCGGTGAGATCCGCCTCGTCGACCTCTTACCGATGCGCGGCAACGAGACCGGCAAGCGCCGACCCGCAGTCGTCGTCAGCAACGACCGCGCCAACGCGACGGCGGCCCGTCTGGGACGCGGCGTGGTGACCGTCGTCCCGATCACCAGCAACACCACCCGCGTCTTCCCCTTCCAGTCCCTGCTCCCGTCCGAGGCCACCGGTCTCCGGGTCGACAGCAAGGCGCAGGCCGAACAGGTGCGGGCCGTCGCGGTGGAGCGGATCGGTCCGGTGCTCGGGCGCCTCCCGGCCGCCACGATGGCCGCTCTCGACGACGCCCTCCGCCTCCACCTCCAGCTCTGACCGGCGGCAGAAATGGCCATTTCTGCCGCCTTCTCGAGCGTCAGCCGGCGCGGGCGTCCCGGGCGAGGGCGACGAGGCGGTCGAGCTCGGCAGGCGGGATGGCGGCACCGAAGTCGGCGGCGAACCGGCGCATCGGCATCGACCCGATCATCAGCAGCATCCCGGCGTGCATCTCCGCGGCGCCGTCGGGCATGGACGCGAGGAAGCCCTCGAGCAGCTGCGCCCCGACCACCGGGTGCTCGAACCACTCGGCCACCGACGAGCCCAGCGTGAGCTCCGGGACGATCCTGTCCCCGACCAGGGTCAGCGTCTCCTCCGCCAGCACCTCTGCGGCGCTGGCGCCGACCTGCACGGTGTACTCCCCCGGCGCCACGACCCAGCCGGCCTCGCGGACGTCCCAGTGGGCGAACGCGCGCCGGTCGAGCGCCAGCTCCACCGTCCGCGACTCCCCCGGCTCCAGCGGCACCGGGGTGAAGGCGCGCAGCTCCCGGGCGGGGCGGCGGACCGGGCCGGCCGTCGTCGCCACGTACACCTGCACCACGTGCCGGCCCGGCCGGTCGCCGGTGTTGGTGACGGTCACCGAGACCGTCGCCGCGTCGTCGCCGGTCGCCGTCACCTGCAGGCCGGAGGTGGCCACGGTCGTGTAGCCCAGCCCGTGGCCGAAGGGATAGCGCACCGGGCGGCCGACGGTCGTGTAGTGGCGGTAGCCGACCATCACGCCCTCGCCGTAGCGCACGTGCCCCTGCTCCCCGGGGAAGTTCAGGTGACTGGGGGTGTCCTCCAGCCGCAGCGGGATCGACTCGGCCAGCCGCCCGGACGGGCTCGCGGCACCGGTGAGCAGGTCGGCCAGCGCGCTGCCGCCGGCCTGGCCGAGCAGGAAGCCGGCCAGGACCGCGTCGACGTCGTCGTGCCAGCCCTCCAGCGACACGATGCCGCCCGACGACAGCACGACGACGGTGCGCCGGCCGGCCGCGGCCACCGCCCGGATCAGCTGCACCTGGACGGCGGGCAGGTCGATGGTGGTGCGGTCGAAGCCCTCGGACTCGTCGTCCTCGGCCAGCCCGGCGAACACCACGGTGACGTCGGCGTCGCGGGCCGCGGCGACCGCCTCCTCGCGCAGTGCGGCGTCGTCGCCGGAGCCGTCGAGGGAGAAGCCGGGCGCGAACGACACGGTCGGCAGCGCCTCCCGCAGAGCGGTGAGCGCGTCGTCGACCCGGGTGGCGTTGACGTGCGAGCTCCCGCCGCCCTGGTAGCGCGGCGTGCGGGCGAACTCGCCGACGACGGCGACCCGCGCGTCCGGCGCCAGCGGCAGGACGGCGCCGTCGTTCTTGAGCAGCACCGCGCACCGGGCCGCGAGCTCCCGGGCCAGCGCGTGGTGGGCCTCGGCGTCGAAGGGCCCGGCCGGCTCGTGCACCAGGTCGGCGAGCGCGGCCACCCGGCGGGCGCTGCGGTCCACCAGGGCCTCGTCGAGCTCCCCCGCGAGCACCGCCTCGACGACGCGCCGGTTGCCGGCGCCGCGGTCGCCGGGCATCTGCAGGTCCAGGCCGGCCTCCAGCGCGGCGATCCGGTCGTCGACGGCGCCCCAGTCGGAGACGACGACGCCCTCGAAGCCCCACTCCTCGCGCAGCACCTCGGTGAGCAGCCAGCGGTTCTGCGAGGCGTAGACGCCGTTGACCCGGTTGTAGGCGCACATGACGGTGGCCGGCGCCGCCTCGGTGACGATCCGCTCGAAAGCCGGCAGGTAGATCTCCCGCAGCGTGCGCTCGTCGACGTCGGCGCTGACCTGCATGCGCTGCGTCTCCTGGTTGTTCGCCGCGAAGTGCTTCACCGACGCGCCGACGCCCTCGCCCTGCTGGCCGCGCACGTGCGCGGCGCCGAGCACGCCGGCGAGCAGCGGGTCCTCGGAGTAGTACTCGAAGTTGCGCCCGCACAGCGGGGACCGCTTGATGTTGACGCCCGGGCCGAGGACGACGGGCACGCCGAGGGTGCGGGCCTCCCGGCCGACCGCGGCGCCGATGCGCTCGGCGACCTCGGGGTCCCAGCTCGACCCGACCGCCACCGCCGGCGGGAAGCAGGTGGCCGGGACGCTCTGCAGCAGCCCGATCCGGTCGAAGTCGCCCTCCTGGCGGCGCACGCCGTGCGGGCCGTCGGTGAGCACCACCGAGGGCAGCCCGGCCTCCTCGACCGGCGGGGTGGACCAGAAGTCCTGCCCGGACAGCAGCGCCGCCTTCGTCTCGAGCGGCAGCGCAGCGAGGTCAGGAGATGTGTTGGGGGTCACCGCCCGATCCTGCTGTGCCCGCGGACGGCACGTCCTCGCGGCTGCCATCCAGTGGCAGCGCCGCTCAGTGCAGCCCGGTTCAGTGCAGCGCGGCGTCCGCCGGGCCGACCGCCCACTGCCGGAAGCGGACGACGAGGCCGCTGCGGGTGGGCGCGCAGCAGTAGGGCCCGGCCCGCACCGCGGCCTCCGGCGGGAAGGCCGCGACCCGGACCAGCCGGAAGGGCTCCTCGTCGACCCGCGCACGGACGGTGACCGCGTCCCCGGCGCGGCTGGCCCGGACGGTGACCCGGCGGCCGGCCCACTCCGGCACCGGTGCCAGCGACCAGTCCGAGCGGCCGAGCGTGACGACGGCGCCGACGTGCGCGGCACCGTCGGTCATCTCCACCCCGGCCTTGAGCCAGGTCTGCTCGTCCGCCCGCAGCACCAGCCCGGCCTGGTCGAATCGGCCGTCCCAGTCGACGTCGAACGTCACCTCGACCGCGCCCGGGGACGCCATCGGGGCGAGGAGCGCGTGCGCGTCGTCGTGCACGAACCCGTAGGCGGTGTGCCGCCACGCGTCGCTGCCCTCGACGGCGGTCACCACCAGGTCCGGCCCGTCCTCGGTGGCGGCGGCGGGGGCGGTCGTCCACGTGCCGGCGCGCCACGGCTGCACCCGCACCTCACCGTCGGTCATGCCGGGACCGTAGAGGAGCCCGCCGCCCGTCCTCAGCCGGTGCCGGTGTAGGTCACCGACCGGGCGAGCAGGGTGCCGCGCGAGCACCACAGGCCGCCCAGCCGCCCGGTCATGCCGCCGGCGACCTCGGTGGAGACGTAGCGCCCGTCGAGCCGGCCCAGCTCGGCGAACCCGCCCGCGCCGACGAGCCCCGCCACGAGGACGTCGGGCGCCAGCGCGGTCGAGGAGAAGTGCCCCTCGCCGGGCAGGGTGCGCATCTCCAGGACGACGTCCTCGCCGGGCACGACCTCCGCCTCGCCGAGCACCGAGCGCAGCGCGCCGACCTGGGCGACGGCACGGACCCGGTCGCCGTCGACCTCGAGGTCGAGGTGGTGGCGGGCGTCGATGCGCAGGGTCAGACCCCCGACCCCGGAGGAGGCCCGCACCACGGCGCGGAAGCCTGCCTGGAGGTGCTCCTGGCGGCGGCCCACGAACGCGAGGTCCTCCGACGCCGGGTCGGGATCGGCCGCGGACAGCAGCCAGCCGCCCTCGGCCCGCGTCAGCAGCTCGGCCGGGAAGCGCCGGGGCGCCACCCACGCGGGCCCGGAGAGGTCGTCGGCGACCACGACGGCGCCCTCCGGCGGGGTCAGCCACTCCCCCAGCCGCGGCCAGCCGTCCTCCCAGACCACCTCGGCGGCGAAGGTCTCCCGGCCCAGCACGTGGAACTGCGGGCTGGTGCCGCGGGGGCGCACGCCGTGGAAGACGACCGCCCAGCTGCCGTCGGGCCGCTGCACCAGGTCGGCGTGCCCGGTGTTCTGCACCGGGGACTCGACGCCGCGGTGGGTGAGCAGCGGGTTGGACGGGCAGGGCTCCCACGGCCCGGCCGGCGAGGGTCCGCGCGCCATGGTCACCGCGTGACCGCGCTCGGTGCCGCCCTCGGCGATGAGCAGGTACCAGAGGTCGCCCACCCGGTAGAGGTGCGGACCCTCGGGGAAGCGGCCGCCGGTGCCCTGCCAGAGCGGCCGCCGCTCGGTGAGCGCCGCGCCGGTGACCGGGTCGACGGCCTGCTGCACCAGCCCCGCGGGCCCGCCCGCGCCGAAGCCGGCGTAGCTCACCAGCAGCGTGCCGTCGTCATTCCAGGCGAGGTCGGGGTCGATGCCTCGGACGCCGGTCATGCGGACCGGGTCCGACCACTCGCCCAGCGGGTCCTCCGCGGAGGTGAACACCTGCCAGCCGCCGTCGGCGAGGTTGGTGGTGACCATCCAGAACCGGCCGTCGTGGTGGCGGAGCGTCGGCGCGGTGATCCCGCCCGAGCCGGGCGCGGCCGAGACGTCGAGCTGTGAGGGGCGGGCCAGCACGTGCCCGGCCTGCTCCCACGTCACCAGGTCGGCCGAGCGGTACAGCGGGACGCCGGGGGCGTACTCGAAGCTCGAGTGCACCATCCAGTAGGTGTCGCCGACCCGGACCACGCTCGGGTCGGGGTGGAAGCCGGGGACGACCGGTCGCGGCGTCACGCGTGCGCGTCCGGGTCGAAGAACAGCGCCGGCCTCTCGACCGGCCGCGGCTCCTCGATCCCGCAGGTGAACGCGTGGCGGCCGGAGCCGACCTCCACCGGCGCGCCGCCGTCGGGCAGCGCGACCTCCGCCGTCGTGTTGGGCGGGACGACGACATCGAGGGCGAACGCCGTCCCTCCGGTCAGCGCCCACGACACCGACGCCGTCCCGTACGGCGTCTCGTGGGTGGCCGCCGCCGAGGTGAGCCCCGGCCCGGGGCGCGGGGCGAACCGGATCCGCCGGTAGCCCGGCGCGGCCGGCGCGAGCCCGGCGACCGTGCGGTGCAGCCAGTCGGCCACGGCGCCGAACGCGTAGTGGTTGAACGACGTCATGTCGCCGGGGTTCACGGTCCCGTCGGGGAGCAGCGAGTCCCACCGCTCCCAGATGGTCGTGGCGCCCATCGTCACCGGGTACAGCCACGACGGGTTCTCCCGCTGCAGCAGCAGCTCGTATGCCGTGGCCAGCTCCCCGGCGTCGGTCAGCGCGTCACACACCAGCGGCGTGCCGAGGAAGCCGCTGGCGATGTGGAAGCCGTCCTGCAGCACCTGCTGTGCCAGCAGGCGGCCGGCGTGCGCGCGCTGCGACGGCTCGAGCAGGTCGAACTCCAGCGCCAGCGCGTACGCCGTCTGCGAGGGGAAGGCGACCCGGCCGTTCGGGCTGACGTACTCCGCGCGGAACCGCGCGGCGGCCCGCTCCCCCAGCTCGGCGAACCGGGCGCCGTCGCGGCCGAGCACCTCCGCCGCCTGCGCGACCGTGCGCGCCGAGCGGGAGAGGTAGGCGGTGGCCACGCACTGCCACGGGGTCCGCGCGGCGGCCGGGTTGTCCGGCGGGGCGGCGGTGTCCAGCCAGTCGCCGAAGGAGAAGCCGCCGCCGGGGAAGTCGAGGTCCTCGCCCGCCCGCGCGGCGAACGCGTCGATCCAGGCGGTCATCGAGGCCCACTGGTCGGCGAGCAGCCCGGCGTCGCCGGTGCGCTGGTACAGCACCCACGGGACGACGACGGCGGCGTCGCCCCAGCCCACCTCCGGCTGCTGCGGGAAGGGCAGCAGCGGCAGGAACGGCACGTACATCGGCACGGTGCCGTCGAACTCCCGCTGCTCGGCGGCGAGGTCGGCCAGCCAGGACCGCAGCATGCCGGTGGTGTCGTGGAGGAAGGCCGCCGTGGGCGCGAACACCTGCAGGTCGCCGGTCCAGCCCAGCCGCTCGTCGCGCTGCGGGCAGTCGGTGGGGACGTCGAGGAAGTTGCCCCGCATCCCCCAGACGACGTTCTCGTGCAGCCGCTCGACGTCGGGGTCGGAGCAGGCGAACGTGCCGGTGCGCCGCAGGTCGGTGTGCAGGACGACGGCCTCGACGTCCCCGGCGGTCAGCTCGCCGGGCCAGCCGCTCACCTCGGCGTACCGGAAGCCGTGGAAGGTGAACCGCGGCTCCCAGGTGCGCGCCCCGCGCCCGTCGAGGACGACCACGTCGGTGGCCCGCGCCGAGCGCAGCGGCCGGGTGCCGAGCTCGCCGTGCTCGAGGACCTCGGCGTGCCGGACGGTGACCTCCGTGCCGGCCGGGGCGTCGGGCAGCCGCAGCCGCAGCCGGCCCACGAGGTTCTGCCCGAGGTCGACCAGCACCCGCCCCGACGGCGAGGTGGACACCGACACCGCGGGCACGACCTCGGTGCGCCGCACCGGCGGGCCGGTCGGGGCGACCAGTGTCGAGACGTCCAGCTCGCCCGGCTCGACGGGCGTCCAGGCCGCGTCGTCGAAGCCCGGCGACGACCAGCCGGGCAGCGCGGCGCGCAGGTCGGCGGTCTCGCCGGAGTAGAGGCCGGCGCGGGTCAGCCAGCTCGGCGCCGAGCGCCACGACCCGTCGGTGGTCACGACCGTGCGGGAGCCGTCGGGGTGCTCGACCTCCAGCTGCGCGAACGCGCCGGTGCGGTCGCCGTACCAGTGCCGCTTCCCGGTGAAGCCGAGGTGGCCGCGGAACCAGCCGTCGGCCAGGTGCACGCCGAGCGCGTTGGCGCCCTCGCCGAGCAGCGCGGTGACGTCGTACGTGCGGTAGCGGAGGCGGTGCCGGTAGCTGGTCCAGCCCGGCGAGAGCACGTCGTCGCCGACGACGGCGCCGTTGAGCTCGGCCTCGAACACGCCCTGCGCGGTGGCGTGCAGGCGGGCGCGGACCACGGGCCGGTCGAGCGCGAACTCCCGCCGCAGCAGGACCGCCGGCTCCTCGCCCTCGGGCGGCACCGGCCGCACGAGGGTCGCCGTCCAGTCGGCGGGCTCGAGCAGGCCGGCCTCGACGACGACGTCCTGGCTCCAGGCGGACGGCTCGGCGTCGCCCTCGCCCCACACGCGGACGCGCACGCTGCGCCGCTCCCGGCTGGTCAGCGGCGGCGCGCCCCACGGCACGAGCACCGAGGCGTCGGTGCCGACGCGCCCGGAGGTCCAGGCCGGCCCGTCGTGCGGCTCGACCTCCACCTCGTACGCGGCCTGCCGCCAGCCGGGCAGCTCGGTCTGCGTGACCCAGGACAGCCGCGGCGTCGTCTCGCCGATGCCGAGCGGCTCGCGGGAGTGCTCGACGGTGACGGCGCCGACGGTCAGGTCGCTCACGCCCGGGCTCCGATCAGTGCGTCGGCGAGGTAGCGGACCGAGAGGTCCACCAGGCCGTCGACGTCCCGGGACCCCGCGAAGATGTGCTCCGCCCCGTCGACGGGCACGAGGCGGACCGGTACCCCGGCCCCCTGCAGCGCGTCGCGCAGCCGCTCGCTCTGCGCGTAGGGCACCAGCCAGTCGGCGGTGCCGTGCACGAGCAGGAACGGCGGCGCGTGCTCCGTGACGTGGGTGACCGGGCTGGCGTCGGCGAGCGCCTGCCCCTCCAGCCCGCGGACCAGCACGTCCTCCGGCGGGGTGCGCATCGCCTCGGGGAGCTTCGCCTGGACGTGCGGCGGCGGGGTCGCCCGCGGCATGGTCTCGAGGTCGGAGACGCCGTACCAGTCGACGGCGACGTCGACCGCGCTGGACGGCCCGACGACGCCGAGGTCGCCCTCCAGGTCGGCGCGGTGCCCGGTGAGCGCGACCAGCGCGGCCAGGTGGCCGCCGGCCGACTCGCCCGCGACCCCGATCCGCGTGACGTCGACGCCGAGCTCGCCGGCGTGCGCGCGCAGGTAGCGGACCGCGGCCTTCGCGTCGTGCAGTTGCGCGGGGAACGGCGCCTCGAGCGCGAACCGGTAGTCGATGGTGGCCACCGCCAGCCCGGCGGCGACGAACGCCTCGAAGAGCTGGTCGGGCCGCAGCGTCTCGGGCAGGTACCGGCGGTCGCCCGTCATCCAGCCGCCGCCGTGCACCCAGACCACCAGCGGAGCGGGCGCCGCGGTGTCGGGCACCCAGACGTCGAGCTGCAGCGGCCGGTAGCCGGCCGGGCAGGCGTAGGTGACGCCGGAGAAGACGCGGACGCCGTCGTCGCGGCGGGTGGGCGCCGGCGGCAGCAGGTACCGGGCGGGGCCGGCCCACTCGAAGGGCTGCTCGTCGGTGGTGCTCATCGCGTCTCCTCGGGGGTGCTCGTGAACTCGTGCCGGCCGGGGCCGGCGGTCGCGGTGGTGCCGTCGGGCAGGACGACCTCGGCCTCGGTGCCGGCCGGGACCTCGACGGTCAGGGACAGGACGCCGTCGTCGATCCGCCAGGCCGATCCGATCCGGCCGTACGGCGACTCGTGCGCGGCCTCGGCGGAGGTGAGCCCGCCGCCGGGCCGCGGGCGCACGCGGAAACGGCGGTACGCGGGCTCGAGCGGCTCGATCCCGGCGGTGGAGCGGTGCAGGAAGGAGATGACCGCGCCCTTGGAGTAGTGGTTGAGCGACTCGTGCGGCACCCCGTCGGCGTCCACGCCGTTCCAGTGCTCCCACACGGTGGTGGAGCCGCGGTCGACCATGACCAGCCAGCCGGGCTCGCCGTCCTGCATCAGCAGCTCGTAGGCGACGTCGAGGTGGCCGGTGTCGGCGAGGACGGGCAGCAGGGACGGCGTGGCGAGGAAGCCGGTGCCGAGGCGGGTGCCGGCCTTGCGGACCAGCTCGACCAGCCGCTCGGCCACGGCCGGGCGCAGCTCCTCGGGCACCAGGTCGAAGGCGAGCGCACGCACGTGGTTCGCCTGCGTGTCCGGCGTCAGCCGTCCGTCGGCGTCGAGGTACTCGGCCTGCCAGGCGGCCCGCGCGTTCCCGGCGAGCTCGGCGTAGCGTGCCGCGTCGTCGTCCCTGCCGAGCACCGCGGCGATCCGCGCCATGAGCGAGGCGCTGTGCGCGTAGTACGCGGTGGCGACGTCGCCCTCGTCGGAGGCGACGAACGCCCCGAAGTCGCCGACCTCCTCGCCCGGCACGAGCCACTCGCCCCAGTGGAAGCCGGTGTCCCACAGCCACCGCTCGTGCGGCGCCGGCTCGGGGCGGCGGGCGGCGCGGGCGGGGTGGCGCTGCTCGCGGGCCGTCCGCCCGGTGCGGTCCAGCCAGCGGACCATCGCCGGCCAGGTCTCCTCGAGCACGCCGGTGTCCCCGTAGGCCCGGTACAGCTCCCACGGGACGATGACCACCGCGTCGCCCCAGCCGGCCGACCCGTTGAGGAAGGACACCGGGCTGTCCCGGCCCTCCCCGCGCGGGCACGGGCTGACGTTCGCGACCGTCCCGTCGGGCCACTGGTCGGCCACGACGTCGCGCAGCCACTTGGTGGAGAAGCCGGCGACGTCGTACAGGAAGGCGGCGGTCGGGACGTAGAGCTGCCAGTCGCCGGTCCAGCCGTGCCGCTCGCGGTGCGGGCAGTCGGTGGGGACGTCGCAGGCGTTGCCGCGGAAGCTCCACACCGCCGCCTCGTGGAAGCGGTCGAGGCGCGCGTCGCTGCTGCGGAACCAGCCGGTGCGGCGCAGGTCGGTGTGCACGACCACCCCGCGGACGTCGTCGGGGGTGAGGTCGTGCGGATGGCCCTCGACGCGCACGTAGCGGAAGCCGTGCGTGGTGCGCCGCGGCTCGAAGAGCTCGCCGGGCACCCCGGCGGAGACGACGGCGTCGACCTGGCCGGCCGGCAGCGGGTGCGGGAGGAACGGCAGGTCCGGCCGCAGGTGCTCCACCGTGACGTCGCCGTCGGGCGCGAGCCACTCGCCGTGGGTGAGCGTGAGCTCGGTGCCGGCCGGGCCGAGGTCGGTCAGGCGGAGCCAGCCGTTGACGTTCTGGCCGAGGTCGACCACCTGCGCCCCGCCCGGCAGCCGGGTGACCGAGACGGGGACGAGCTCCGCCACCCGGCGCACCGGCGGAGCCGGCGAGTCGACCAGCCCGGCGAACCCGTGCTCGACCACCTGCACCGGCTCCCAGCCGGCGTCGTCGGAGCCGGGGGCGTCCCAGCCGCGCGGCAGCGCGAGCAGGTCCCAGCGCTCGCCCGCGATGAGGTCGGCGGCGACGATGTGGCCGACCGCGCTGCGCCAGCCCGGGCCGGTGCCGAGCACGGTGACGGTGCCGTCGTCGTGGGCGAGGTGCAGCTGGGCGAGGACGGCGACCCGGTCGCCCCACTGGTCGGCCGAGCGGGTGACGCCGGTCTGGCCGCGGAACCAGCCGTCGGCGAGGACCACGGCCAGGACGTGCCGGCCCGCGGACACCGGGCCGACGTCGTGAGTCTGCACCTGCAGCCGCTGGTCGTACTGCGTGTAGCCGGGGGTCAGCTCGGCGTCGCCGATCCGCGTCCCGTCGAGGAACACCTCGTAGAGCCCCTGTGCGGTGGCGTGCAGCCGGGCGAAGACGGCCGGCCGGTCGACGTCGAACTCCCGGCGCAGCAGCGCGCCCGGCCGCTCCCCCGCCGGTCCGCCGGGCATCGAGCCCGGCTCGATCCAATCGGCGGACCAGTCCCCGGCCGACAGCAGGCCGGTCTCGAACCAGGCCGGCTCCGACGCCGGGCTCTCGCCGAGGTCGGTGCGCACCTGCACCCGCCAGTGCACCCGCTGCGACGACTCCGGCGCCGGGCCGGCGTAGGGCACGAGCAGGTGGCCGGAGTCCTCGACCCAGCCGGTGTCCCAGCCGTCGTCGGAGGTCAGGCGGTACGCGCGCTGCTCGCGGGCGCCGTCGGGCAGCCGCCACGACAGCCGCGGCGCGGTCGTGCGGATGCCGAGCGGCTCGTCGAGGTGCTCGACCCGCAGGCCGTCCGGGGCTTCGGGCATGAGTCTCCCGTCAGGAGTCCGCGGCACTGTGGCCTCGGTGCAGGGGCCCGCCGCGAGCGTGCGAGCGGTGGGGGGCACCGAGGTCCTTCATCACAGGGCGGGGACGCGCTCGGCGTGGTGGCAGGCGGCCTCGGTGCCCTCGACGAGCCGCAGCGGCGGCCGCTCGGTGACGCACACCTCGGTGGCCAGCGGGCAGCGCGGCACGAACGGGCAACCGGTGGCCGAGGGCAGCGCCGCGCCGGCGGTGCCGAAGCCGGCCGCCTCGCGGGCGGTGCGCCGGGCCCGCTGCTCGGCCGGGCGGGGCACGGGCGCCGCCGCGGTGAGCGCCACGGTGTAAGGGTGCCGCGGCGCCTGGCTGACCGCCTCGACCGGGCCGGTCTCCATGACCTGCCCGCGGTAGAGCACCACAGTGCGCTGCGACAGGAACCGGACGACGCCGAGGTCGTGGGCGATGAACAGGAACGCCAGGCCGCGCTGGTCGCGCAGGTCGGCGAGCAGGTTGAGCACCTGCGCCTGCGTGGACAGGTCCAGCGCGCTGACCGGCTCGTCGAGGACGACGACCTCCGGGTCGCACACCAGCGCCCGGGCGATCGCGATCCGCTGGCGCTGGCCGCCGGAGAACTGCGACGGGTAGCGGTCCACGGCGTCGCCGGGCAGGCCGACCGACTCCAGCCCGGCGCGCGCCTTGTGCAGCGCCTCGGGTCCCCGGGTCCCCATGAGGCGCAGCGGCTCGACCAGCGTCTGCCCGATGGTGCGGGCCGGGTTGAGCGAGGAGTACGGGTCCTGGAAGACGACGCGCAGGTCGGCCACCTGGCGGCTGCGCTGCTTGAGCGACATCGAGGTGATGTCCTGCCCGTGCAGCCGCACCGTGCCCGACGTCGGCGGCTGCAGGCCGAGGACCGCCTTGCCGATCGTCGACTTCCCCGAGCCGGACTCCCCGACCAGCCCGACGGTCTCGCCGGGGGCGATGGAGAAGCTGACCCGGTCGATGGCCGGGGGCGCCTGCCGCGCCTTCCGGCCCGAGCCGTAGCGCACGACGAGGTCGCGGATCTCCAGCGCGGGTGTGGTGGTGGCCGCGACGGGCGCGGTGCCGGCGGGGGCGGTCATCGGGACACTCCAGCGACGGGGGCGGGCGGTGCGAGAGGGGTGGCGATCTCGTCACCCGCGTGCTCGGGCTCCCAGACGGCGTGGTCGCGGGAGAGCTCGTCGACGCGGATGCAGAGCACCGATCCCGCACCGTGGGCGGGCAGCTCCGGGAACGGCACGGTGCACCTCTCCTGCGCGAACCGGCAGCGGGAGGCGAACCGGCAGCCGGTCGGCCAGGAGCCCGGCGGCGGGACGGTGCCGGCGATGGAGGCCAGGCGCTCGGGCACCGGCTCGCCCTCGGGCACGTGCGGGTTCGCCCCGAGCAGGGCCATCGTGTACGGGTGCGCCGGGGCGTCGAGGACGGCCTCGGCGGTGCCGGACTCGACGACCTGGCCGGCGTACATGACCGCGACGTCGTCGCAGATGTCGGCGACCACGCCGAGGTCGTGGCTGACCACGACGACCGACAGACCGGTGTCGCGCACCAGCGCCCGCAGCAGCGACAGGATCTCCGCCTGCACGGTGACGTCGAGGGCGGTGGTCGGCTCGTCGGCGACGAGCAGGTCCGGCTCGCCGGTGAGCGCCAGGGCGATGCACACCCGCTGCGCCATGCCGCCGGAGAGCTGGTGCGGATGGCTCTTCAGCACCCGCTCGGCGTCGACGATCCCGACGTTGCGCAGCAGCTCGGCGGCGATCTTCCTCGCCTCCGAGCGCCCCACCCCCCGGAAGCGGCGGATCGGGCCGGTCAGCTGGGACGAGATGGAGAACATCGGGTCCAGGGCCACCATCGGCTCCTGCGAGATCATCGCGATCTCCCGGCCGCGCAGCGCCGACATCTCGCGCTCCGACAGGCCGACGAGCTCCCGGCCCCGCCAGAGGATCGAGCCGCCGGACACCGAGACGCCGTCGGGGAGCAGGCCGAGCAGCGAGCGGGCGGTCATCGTCTTGCCGCACCCGGACTCGCCGACCAGGCCGAGCACGCGGCCCGGCTGCAGCGCGAAGGACACCCCGGTGACGAGGTCGGGGCCGTCGTCCACCGACACCGACAGGTCGCGGACCTGCAGGACGGCGGCCGGGTCCGGGGCCTCGGCGGTCCCGGCGGCGGCCGCGGCGACGGCCCGGCGGAGCGGGCCCCGGCGACGGCGGCGACCGGCGCGCCCGGCCACCGCGACCTTGCCGGCGATCGCGTCGGCGAGCTCGTTGGCCGCCACGACGGTCAGGGCGAGGACCAGGCCGGTGGGCACCATCAGCCAGGGCGCGGTGTAGATGTAGCCCGAGGCGTCCTGGATCATGAAGCCCCAGCTGGGCTCGGGCTCACCGGGACCGAAGCCGAGGAAGGCCAGGCCCGCCACGATGAGCAGGCCGATGCCGAACAGCTGCGCGGCCTGGACCGCCACGACGGTGGCCATCGAGGGCAGGACGTGCACCAGGTTCACCCGCAGCGAGCCCAGCCCGTTGACCCGGGCGGCGTCGATGTAGAGCCGCTGCCGGACCGACTGGGCGACGCCCAGCAGGACGCGGTACACCGAGGCGGAGATCATCACGCCGAGGATCGCCATGACCGGGTACAGCCGGTTGCCGATCACGCCGATGACGGCGAGCAGCAGGATCGTCGCCGGCAGCGCGATGAGCACCTCGGTGAGCCGGCTGATCACCTGCTCCACCCGGCGGCCGCGCTCGGCGGCGATCAGCGCGAGCGGCAGGCCGATGCCGAAGGCGACGACGAGCATCAGCGCCGAGGACAGCAGCGGCAGCGAGCCGGCGGTGAAGATCCGGCTGAGCAGGTCGCGGCCCAGCGGGTCGGTGCCCAGCCAGTGCTCCGCCGAGGGCAGGGCGAGGGCGTTGGCCGTGTCCTGCTCCGCGGGCTCGTAGGGCCGCCACAGCGGCGCGGTGAGCGACGCGACGATGACGAAGGTCAGCCACGTGGCGCCGAAGATCCCGCCCGGACGGCGGAGGAAGGCCGGCAGGCCGCGGCGGCGGGCCGGCGGGACGGGCTCGGTGGCGACCTCGTCGGCCGCATCGAGGGGCAGGACGCTCATGCGGTGCGCACCTTCGGGTCCAGCGCCGCGACCAGCAGGTCGAGCAGCAGGTTGGTGATGACCACGACGACGGTGGCCACGACCACGACGCCGATCAGGGCGGGGAAGTCGCTCGACACGGCGGCGACCTGGCTGGCCTGGCCGAGGCCGGGCAGCGCGAAGAGGTTCTCGATGATCACCGAGCCGCCGAACAGCACGATGAACTGGATGCCGAGCACCGAGACGACCGGCACGCTGGCGTAGCGCAGCGCGTGCACGTAGCGGATCCGCCACTGCGGCGTCCCCATGGCCCGCAGGGTGCGGACGTGCTCCTGGGCGAGGGCCTCCCGCATCCCCGCGGCCGCGGTGCGGGTGACGATCGCCGCCCCGCCCACCGCCAGGGTGAGCACCGGGATGGCCAGGCTGGTGGCCCAGCCCACCGGGTCGGTGGAGAACTCGGTGTAGCCGGTCGCCGGCAGCCAGCCGAGCTGCAGCGACAGCAGGTAGACCAGGAGGATCCCGACCCAGAACGACGGGAGGGAGAGCGCGACGCCGCTGCCGGTGGTGATCCCCTGGGCGGTGCGGCCGCCGCGGACCGCGGCGGCGACGCCGAGGAGGATCCCGACGACGCCCGAGAGCAGCGTGGCGAACAGCGCGATCGAGGCGGTGACCGGCAGCCGGTCGGTGAGGTCGGCGGCGATGTCGCGGCCGTCGATGAGCGACGTCCCCAGGTTCCCCTGGAGGAGCTGGCCGACGTAGTCGGTGAACTGCGTGAACAGGGGCCGGTTCCAGCCCAGCGCCTCGTTCTCGGCGGCGATCCGGTCGGCGGTGGCGCCCGGTCCCAGGCGGACCGCGCCGGGCGTGGTGTTCCCGGCGTGCACCAGCAGGAAGGTGATCACGATCGCGGCGAGCACCGTGCCGACCGCCAGGGCGAGCCGCCGTGCGATGTAGGCGAGCATCTCTCGGTCCCTCGTCTGGGTGGGTGGGGCCGGGAGGCCGGTGGCCGCGGGGGTCCCGCGGCCACCGGCCGCTCCGGCAGGGGTCAGCTCGCCGGCTGGATGTCGGCCAGGACGAGGTAGTTGTTGGTCCCGGCGAAAGCCGGCTCGGCCACGGACTCGGCGTTGTAGCCGGCATAGGTGAAGTCCTCGTAGACCGGGATGAACCAGCCGTTGGCGGTGATCGCCCGGTTGAGGTCGGTCAGCGCCTGGGTCTGGGCGTCACCGGTGGCACCGAGGGCCGCGCCGAGCGGCTGCTCGATCTCCGGCTCGGTGGCGCCCTGGGTGTTCATGAAGCCGCCGTAGAGGACACCGGCGACGAAGCCGGCCGGGTTGGCCCCGACCGAGAAGGGCCCGAAGATCACCGGGTCGGTCTGGACCGCGGCGAACAGCTGGTCGGTGGAGGTGGCGGTGACGAAGTTCAGTCGGATGCCGACCTCGGCCCACTGGCTCTGGATGACGACGGCGTCCTGGTCGGGCTGGCCGAGCACGGTCATGTTCACGTCGAAGCCGTCCTGCAGCCCCGCCTCGGCGAGCAGCTCACGGGCCCGGTCGGGGTCGTAGGCGTACTCCTCGTCGATCGCCGGGTCGAAGCCGGCCGCCGCCTCGGGGAACAGCTGCGACGTCGGGCGGGAGCCGTCGTGCAGGTCGTTCACCAGCGCCTCGCGGTCGGTGGCGTAGATCATCGCGAGCCGGGCGGCCTCGTTGGCGAAGGCCGGGTTGGTCGCTCCGGTCTTGTCGGTGACCGGGAAGCCGACGATGGTGCCGCCGACGCTGACCGTGCTCTGCCGCTCCTCGACCAGGTCGATCACGGTGGGGTCCAGGATCGTCGCGACGTCGGCCTGACCGGAGACGACGGCGTTGGCCAGCGCCTGCGGGTCGGTGATGACGTCGAAGACGATCGAGTCGTAGGTCCACTCGTCGGCGGCCCACGCGTCGTCGTTCTTGACGAGCGTGTAGGTGCTCGCCCGGGTGGTCTCGTCGGCGTCGAGCGTGTAGGCGCCGGAGCCGTCCGGCGTGGTCTCCAGCGTCGTCGGGTCGGCGACGCCCTGCGGGCCGACGATGACGCCGGCGGTGTCGACGAGGTTGCTCTCCGGCCGGGCCTGCGGCTGGCCCCAGGTGATGACGACGGTCTGCGGGTCCTGCACCGTCACGTCGGTGATCTCGGCGGCCTGCCCGGGGGCGATCGACCCGTAGCCCTCGAGGTCGGGGTCGCTGCGCCGGTCGAGGTTGGCCTTGACCACCTCGGCGTCCAGCGGCGAGCCGTCGGTGAAGGTGACGCCCTCGCGCAGGGTCAGCGTCGTCTGGGTGTTCTCCGGGTTGTTGGAGAACTCGGTGACCAGGCTGGGCTCGATCTCGCCCTGGGCGTTGGTCACGAACAGCGCGTCGTACATCGCGCTGAAGAAGGTGAACTGGCCCTGCGAGTACAGCAGCGGGTCGTAGCCGTTGGGCGCCGCGTCGGAGTCGTAGGCGAAGGTCAGCGTGCCCTCCGCGCTGGCGCTCCCGGCGCCGCCGCCACCGCCGCCGTTGCCGCCGCAGGCGGCGAGCGTGGCGGCGGTCGCGAGGGCGATGGTCGCCGCCCCGATGCGGACGGACATCGGCCGCGTGGCCGAGCTGCGCGGACGCAGTCGAGAGATCGTGATCATGTGTCCTGGCTCCTCATCCTCGGCGGACGCGAGGGGTCTGGACGGCCGACCGGCGGCCGCGCGGGCGACTCCGCCCGACTGACGTAGACGATGAGGACGACCGGTCTGTGGCGTCAGGCACAATGCCGTTGAATGGAACGCGAGTGTGGTGCGCGCCTCATCGGTGGCCGGGAGGGAGCCGGGAGATGACCGACGTCCCCTCCCCCGCGGCGCGGGTCCGCGGGCGCCGGCCACCGCAGGGCGACCCGGTGGTCGACCGGGCCCTGGCGCTGCTGGCCGCCTTCGACGCCACGCACCCCGCGCTGACCCTCGGCGAGCTGTCCCGCCGCAGCGGCATCCCGACCAGCTCCACGCTGCGTCTCGCCGGGCGGCTGCAGGCCTGGGGCGCGCTCGAGCGCGGCGCCGACGGCCGGTTCACCGTGGGACTGCGGCTGTGGGAGGTCGCCTCGCTGGCGCCGCGCGCCCGCGGGCTGCGCCAGGTGGCGATGCCCTACCTGGGCGACCTCGAGGAGGTCACCCGCCAGCACGTGCTGCTCGCCGTCCGGGAGGGCGGGGACGCCGTCCTGGTGGAGCGGCTGTCGGCGCACGCGGCGATCCCGGTGCTCTACCAGGTGGGCGGCCGGCTGCCCCTGCACTCGACGGGGGTCGGGTTGGTGCTGCTCGCCTTCGCCGATCCCGACGTGCAGGAGGAGTACCTGGGCCGGCCCCTGCTGCACGAGCCCGAGCGCATCCCGGTGTCGGAGGCCGCGCTGCGCCGCACCCTGGCCGACGTCCGCCGGGACGGGCTGTCGGTGTTCCGGCGGAAGGTCCCGCAGCCGCTGGTGTCGGTGGCCGCGCCGGTGTTCGACGCGCAGGACCGGCTGGCGGCGTCGGTCTCCGTCGTCGTCCCGGAGGAGCGCGCCGACGCGCGGCTGCTCGGCCCGGCGGTGCGGACGGCTGCGCGCGCGATCTCCCGCGAGCTCGGGGCCCGGCGGCCGCTCGGCCGCTGACGTGCCGCTCAATGGCACGGGCATGGCCGGACGGCGGCCCGCTGACGAGGGTGACGCGCACCACCCCACCTCCGGAGGACCCGTGCCGATCCACCCCGCCATCGCCGCGAACCTGCACCTGATCGAGGGCATCGAGTCCTTCGAGCAGGGACTCGCCGACCCGGAGCAGCGCGCCCGGCTGGACGCCTTCATGTCGATCGCCGGTGCGCCGGAGCCGCCGGCCGTCGCCACGCGGTCGGCGTCCGCCCCCGGCCCGCACGGCGACGTGCCCGCCCGCGTGTACGAGCCCGCGGGCGGCGGCGCCGGGCGGCCGTGCTTCGTCTGGCTGCACGGCGGGGCCTTCCGCATGGGCGACCTCGACATGCCCGAGGCCGACTGGACGGCGCGGCAGGTGTGCGAGCGGGCCGGCGCGGTCGTCGTCAGCGTCGACTACCGGCTCTGCGTCGGCGGGGTAACCTACCCGGTCCCGCACGACGACGCCGTGGCCGCCGTCCGCTGGGTCCGCGACTCCGCCGCCGAACTCGGGATCGACCCCGAGCGGATCTCGGTCGGCGGTGCCAGCGCCGGCGGCAACCTCGCCACCGGCACCGTGCTCCGCCTGCGCGACGACGACGGCTGGCAGCCCGCGGCGCTGGTGCTGGCCTACACGACGCTGCACGCCGTCGTCCCCGCCCCGTCCGCGGCGCTCGCGGCGCTGATGACCGAGGTCCCGCGGCTGCTGCGCTTCCTGCCCGAGGACCGCGCGGCGATCACGTCCAACTACCTCGGCGGGCCGGAGAGCCGGGCCGACGGCTACGCGATGCCGGCGAACGCCGTGCTCGAGGGCCTGTGCCCGGTGCTGCTGCTCAACTCCGAGTACGACGACCTGCGCGCCTCGTCCGAGGCGTTCACCGCGGCGCTGGCGCTGGCCGGCGTCGACGTCCGCCAGGTGCTGGTGCCCGGGATGCTGCACGGGTTCCTCACCATGCCCGCCGCCGACGTCGAGCCGGTCGAGCGGGCACTGGCACTGATGGCCGACGTGGTCCTCGGCACCGGGCAGCGGCAGATGGCTGCCGCCTGACCACGTCCCCTCAGGGGAGCCGTGGATCGACGTGCACCTTGGGCCCGGCGCCGCTGCCCTCCGGGCGAATGCCGGCGAGCACCGCGCCGACCTGCGCGAGCCCGACGGTGGCGGCGACCAGCGGCCGGGGGTCGACCTCCCCGCTCCGGTAGGCGGCGATCGTGGGGGCCAGCCCCGGGGACGCCGACAGGATCCCGACCGCCGTGACGTCCCGGAGCAGCAGCGTCCGGGTGTCGATCGTGCTCGGCGTACCGGCGATGCCGATGCAGACGACGCGGCCACCGGGCTCGACGAGGTCCAGGGCGAGCGCCGGGGACCCGGGGGCGGTCGAGGCGTCGACGACGGCGTCGAACGGCAGGTCCGGGAGGGTGTCGCGGGTCCAGGCGTCGGCGAAGCCGAGACCGCGGGCGAACCCGAGCGAGGCGCCGGTGACGCCGAGCAGGTGCACCTCGGCCCCTGCCGCGCGGAGGAACATCGCCGTCAGCAGGCCGATCGTGCCGGGCCCGACGACCAGCGCGCGGTCGCCGGAGGCCACGCCGGCCGCCCGCGCCGCCCGCCAGGCGTTGCCGCCCGGCTCGACGAGGGCGCCCAGGGTCGCGTCGACGGGGTCGGGCAGCTCGTGCAGCGACCAGGCCGGGACGGCGAGCTGCTCGGCCAGCGCACCGGGCCGGTCGCCCCGGATGCCCACCTCCTGCCGGTCCTCGCACACGTGCTGCCTCCCCCGGCGGCAGCGGCGGCAGGTGCGGTCGCCGAGCATCGTGTCGCCGGTGACCCGGAGGCCGAGCCACGCCGGGTCGACCGCGTCGCCCACCGCGGTGACCCGGCCGGACCACTCGTGGCCCGGCCGCAGCGGGTACGTGGAGTGCCCCGTCTCGAAGTAGGACAGCTCGCCGGTGAACAGCTCGACGTCGGTGCCGCAGACGCCGACCCGCTCGACGTCGACGACCACCTCGCCCGGGGCGGCGATCGGCGCGGGCACCTCCTCGACCGCGCAGACGCCCGGACCGGAGAGCACGACCGCACGCATGGACCTCGACACGGCGCCAGGATGGCGGGCGTGACCCTGCGCAGCGCGGCCTGGTACTCGGGCGACGTCAAGAACGCCTACATCCACCGGGCCTGGATGCGCCGCGGCGTCCCGGACGACGCGTTCGGCCGCCCGCAGATCGCCATCGCCAACACCGCCTCCGACCTCGTGCCCTGCAACCGGCACCTCTCCGAGGTCGCCGCCGCCGTGCGCGACGGCGTCCACGCCGCCGGCGGCACCCCGCTGGAGCTGCCCGTGTTCGGGCTGGGCGAGACCCAGGTCCGGCCCACCGCGATGCTCTGGCGCAACCTGGCCGCGATGCAGATGGAGGAGGCGTTCCGGGCCAACCCGGTCGACGGGCTGGTGCTGCTCGGCGGGTGCGACAAGACGATCCCGTCGCTGCTCATGGCCGCCGCGTCGGTCGACCTGCCCGCCGTCGTCGTGCCGGGCGGGCCGATGCTGACCGGCACCTTCCGCGGGGTGCCGCTGGGCTGCGGCACCGACGTGTTCCGGCTCTCCGAGGAGGTCCGCGCGGGCACGCTGCCGGCGGAGGAGTTCGCGCGGTCGGAGTCGGCGATGATCCGCAGCCGCGGGCACTGCAACACCATGGGCACCGCCTCGACGATGGCGCTCGTGGCCGAGGCGCTGGGCACCGTCGTCCCGGGGGTCGCCGGCACCCCCGCCGCGGACAGCCGCCTGCTCGAGGCCGCGCACGGCACCGGCCGGCTGGTGGTGGAGATGGTCGCCGCCGACCGCCGGCCCTCGACGTTCCTCACCGCGGGGTCCTTCGCCAACGCCATCGTGGCGCTGGCCGCCATCGGCGGGTCGACGAACGCCGTCGTCCACCTGCTGGCCATCGCGGGCCGGCTCGGGATCGACCTCACGCTCGACGACTTCGACCGCATCGGCTCGGGCGTGCCGGTGCTCGTCGACCTGCTCCCGGCGGGGCGGTTCCTCATGGAGGACCTCCACCGCGCCGGCGGCCTGCGCGCCGTGCTGGGCCAGGTCCGAGACCTGCTCGACCCGACGGCGCTCACCGTCACCGGCGAGCCGCTCGTCGACACCCTCGGCGACGCCCCGATCTGGGACCCGCAGGTGATCCGGTCACGCGCGGAGCCGCTGGTCGAACACGGGGGCATCGCCGTCCTGCGGGGCAACCTCGCGCCGTCCGGTGCGGTGATCAAGCCGGCCGCGGCCTCGCCGCACCTCATGCGGCACCGCGGCCGGGCGGTGGTCTTCGACTCCATCGAGGACCTGCACGCCCGCATCGACGACCCCGACCTCGACGTCGACGCCGACTCCGTGCTCGTCCTCCGCGGCTGCGGCCCGAGGGGCTACCCCGGCATGCCCGAGGTCTCCAACACGCCGCTGCCCCGGAAGCTGCTCGAGCAGGGGGTGCGCGACATGGTGCGGGTGTGCGACGGCCGGATGAGCGGCACGGCCTACGGCACCGTCGTCCTGCACGTGGCGCCGGAGGCGGCCGCCGGCGGCCCGCTGGGGCTGGTGCGCACCGGCGACGTGGTCACGCTCGACGTCGCGGCCCGGCGGATCGACGTCGAGGTCCCCGACGACGAACTGGCCCGGCGCCGGCCGAGCGAGGCGACCGTGGCCGGCTTCGCCGCCCCGCGGCGCGGCTGGGAGCGGCTCTACGTCGACCACGTGCTGCAGGCCGACACCGGGGCGGACCTCGACTTCCTCGTCGGCTCGAGCGGGTCGTCGGTGAGCCGCGAGTCGCACTGAGCGCGGTCAGCCGCCGACCCGGGTGACCCCGGACGTGCCGAAGCGCTCCGCGGTCGCGCGCTTGTAGCCGGCCGGGAAGTCGGCCGACGCGCCGCGGTCGACGGCGGCGAGCCGCACCTGGGCCTCGGCGTCGCCACCCCAGGCCGCGACGCACAGTTCGGGGGCGACGTTGGCGGCCGCCACCAGCGCGCCCGCGGCCCCGATCGCGCCGCACAGGCCGACCAGGCCGGTCGCGCCGGTGTAGAGGTCGCCGGTGAAGACGTCGCGCTCGTGCAGCAGCCGGCCGGCGTCGCCCGAGGAGTCCTTGAGCCCGGACACCGGCAGGTCGGGCAGCAGGCCGACGGGGATCCCGGGCGCGGAGGCACCCGGGAAGTGGTAGGCCAGCAGCGGCCCGGTCGCCGCCTTCGCGACCGCCTCGTAGTACGGCCGCGGGTCGGGGACGCCGGGCGGGGAGAGCACCAGGACGGCGTCCGCGCCGGCGGCGCAGGCGCGCTCGGTCAGCTCCGCTGCCTGCCGGCCGGTGGGCGCGCCGGTCCCGGCGAGCACGGGCACCTCCGCCGGCAGCGCCGCCCGCACCGCGCCGACGAGCGCGTCCCGCTCGTCGGCGGTCAGGGTGGCCGCCTCCCCCGTCGTCCCGGCGACGAGCACGCAGCGCACGCCGAGATCGACCAGTTGCGCCGCGAGGTCGGCGGTGGCCGGCGCGTCCAGCGCGCCGTCCTCGCGGAAGAGGGTGACCAGGGCGACGCCGACGCCGGTGAACAGGGGCATGCGCCTCATCCTGCTCCTGCGGACGCCCGCCGAGGATCGTTGCCGCTCAATGGCAGGGCGGTCGGACCGGTGACGCCGGTCACCCATGCTCGGACCGTCACCGCCGACGCGACCCGGGAGTGCAGATGAGCTTCGAGTACCTGATCGACCCGGAGAAGGGCCCGCAGTGGCAGGGCGTGCTGCCCGGCAAGCCGGTCCCCTACGTGCTCCGGCGCGGCGAGGGCGAGCACGCGATGCTCTTCGGCGACCTGTTCACCGTGCTGCTCTCCGGCGACGAGACGCAGAACCAGTTCGGGATCATCGTCAGCGACTCCCCCGCCGGCGACGTCATCCCGACGCACTCGCACAACGAGACGCACGAGACGTTCTTCGTCCTCGACGGGAAGGTGCGGCTCTTCTTCGAGGACGCCGAGGGCGGGAAGCAGTCGCAGCTGCTCACCCCGGGCGACTTCGGCTACGTGCCGGCCGGCTTCGCCCACGCGTACCAGATCGTCGAGGACGCCCGGATGATGGGCACCCTCTCCGGCGGCTTCGAGCGGTTCTTCCAGCACATGGGCCAGCCGACCGACCACCCGACGAAGGAGCAGCCGCCCTTCATCCCGGACTTCCCGCGCATGCAGGCGGCCGCGCAGCAGCACAACATGCAGTTCCTGCGCGACGTCGAGTGGCCCGAGCACGCCTGAGTCCCGCACTCCCCGACCGGGCGCGGCTCCTCGTGGAGCCGCGCCCGGCGCGCGTCCCGAGGAGGTCCCGCGTGCCCACCCCCGCCCTGCCGCTGCCGCCGCCGGCCCACGCCGCTCCCCTGCCGCCGGCCTCCCCCGGTCCGGACGGCACCCGGTTCCTCGGCGGCGTCCCGTACGCCGCGCTCCCGGGCGCCCGCCCGCTGGAGCTCGACCTGTACCTACCGGCCGGCGACGGCCCGCACCCGGTCGCGCTGTTCCTGCACGGCGGCGGCTGGCGGCTGGGCAGCCGGCGCTCGGGCGGCCCGGCGTTCCCGGGCCGCGGCCTCTTCGAGCGGGTCGCGGCCGCCGGGATCGCCGTCGCCAGCGCCGACTACCGGCTCTCCGGCGAGGCGGTCTGGCCGGCGCAGCTCTCGGACGCGAAGGCCGCCGTCCGCTGGCTGCGTGCCCGGGCCGGCGAGCTCGGCGTCGACGGCGACCGGATCGCCGCGTGGGGCGAGTCGGCCGGCGGGCACCTCGCCGAGCTGCTCGGGCTGGTCGCCGACGAGGGCCTGGAGGGCGACGTCGGCGTGACCGGCCCGTCGAGCGCCGTCGTCGCGGTGGCCGCCTGGTACGCGCCCACCGACGTCGCCGCCGTCGCTCCCGACACCGGCGCCGACCCGGCCGACGCCACCACCCGCGAGGCCCAGCTGCTCGGCGCGGCACCGTCGGCCGTGCCCGAGGTCGCCGCCCAGGCCAGCCCGGTGACGTACGCGCGCGCCGGCGCCCCGCCGTTCCTGCTGCTGCACGGGCGGGCCGACCGGTTCGTCCCGTGCGTGCAGAGCGAGCGGCTGGCCGCGGCCCTGGCCGGCGCCGGGGCCGACGTCGCGCTGCACACCTACGACGGCGCCGACCACATGTGGCTGGGCGCTCCGGAGGCGGCCGCCGACGCCCTCGACCGCACGGTCGCCTTCCTCCGCGCCCGCCTGCTCGCGGGCTGATCCGGCACCGCCCGGGGCCATCTGCCGGTCAATGGCAACGGGGTGGGGCGGGGTGACCTGCGCCACCGATGCTCGACGTGTCCGGAAGCGGCCTCCGAAGCCCACCGGCCCCTACCGCCTCCATCCCGATGGAGGCGCCTCCGGCACCGCAGTCCGACAGGAGTTCCCCGTGACCGAAGCGCACGTCCCTCCCCGGGTGCCGGTCCTCGTCGCCGGCGGCGGCCCCAGCGGGCTCGCCGCCGCTCTCGAGCTCGGCCGGCGGGGCGTCGAGGTGCTCGTCGTCGAGCCCCGCACGGTCCTCGACCCGCTGCGCCCCCGCGCCAAGACCACCAGCGTCCGCACCATGGAGCACCTGCGCCGCTGGGGCCTGGCCGACCGGCTGCGCGCCGCGGCGCCGCTGCCGGTGTCGCACGCCCAGGATGTCGTCTTCTGCACCGGCCTGTTCGGCCACGAGATCACCCGCTTCCCCGAGGCCTTCGGGCTGTGGACGCAGCCGCGCCAGATCGCCGCGGAGGCCGGCCAGCAGGCGCCCCAGCCCGACGTCGAGGTCCTGCTGCGGGCGGCCGCCGCCGAGCTCGCGTCGGTCACCGTGCTGGTGGGCTCGCGCGTCACCGCGGTCGTCGACGGCCCCGACGAGGTGCGCGCGACGATCGAGGGCCCGGACGGCACCACCACCGAGGTCGCCGCGGAGTACCTGCTCGGCTGCGACGGCAGCGGCGGGATCTCCCGCCGCGCGATCGGCGCCCGCTACGAGGGCTCCTCGGGCGCGCTGCCGAACCTCAGCGTCACCTTCCGCTCCCGGGCGCTGGAGGAGCGGCCGCTGTGCGCGCTCGGCGTCCACTACTGGGTCATCGGCACCGAGCGCGGCGGGCTCATGGGCCGCCTCGACCTCGACGGCACGTGGTGGGCGATCGTCCAGGGCGTCGACACCGTCGCCGGGGACGCCGACCCCGTGGCGCTGGTGCGCGCCATGGTCGGGGACGACATCGACGTCGAGGTGCTGGCCACCGACCCGTGGCAGGCGCGGATGCTGCTGGCTGACCGCTACCGCGGCGAGCGGGTGTTCCTCGTCGGCGACGCCGCGCACCTCAACCCGCCGTGGGGCGGGCACGGGTTCAACACCTGCGTCGGCGACGCGGTGAACGTGGGCTGGAAGCTCGCCGCCGTCCTGCGCGGCTGGGCACCGGCCGGCCTGCTCGACAGCTACGAGCCCGAGCGGCGTCCGGTGGCCCGGCGGACGATCGAGGCGGCCGGCGGCCAGGAGGCCTTCCTCGCCCCCGCCTTCTCCGGCCGCGACGTCGACGACGACGGCCCGACCGGCTGGGAGCTGCGCGCGGCCCTGGCCGAGGCGCTGCAGGTCAAGGACCCCGAGTTCCACAGCCTCGGCCTGGTCCTCGGCTACGACTACCCCGACTCCCCCGTCGTCGTCCCCGACGGCCGCCCGGTGCCCGAGCCCACGCTGGCCACCTTCACGCCCTCGGGCCACCCCGGCGCGCGGCTGCCGCACGCGTGGCTGGCCGACGGCGACTCGCTGTTCGACCGGCTCGGCCCCGAGCTGAGCCTGCTGCGCCTGGACGCCGCGGCCGACCCCGCGCCGCTGGCCGCCGAGGCACAGCGGCGCGGGGTCCCGCTGACCGTCGTCGACCTGCCCGGCGTCCCGGGGCTGCGCGAGCTGCTGGGCGAGGACCTGGTGCTCGTGCGGCCCGACCAGCACGTGGCCTGGCGCGGCCCGGCCGTCGCCGACCCCGCCGCGCTGTTCGACCGCGTGCTGGGCGTCCCCGTCCCGGCTCCCGCCGCCCGCTGACCCACTCTCCGAGGAGACGACCGATGACCGCACGCTTCCCCGAGGGCTTCCTCTGGGGCTCCGCGACCGCCGCCCACCAGGTCGAGGGCGGCAACGTGAACAACGACCACTGGGAGATGGAGCACGCCGAGCACTCGCCGTTCAGCGAGCCCAGCGGCGACGCCTGCGACTCCTTCCACCGCTGGCCCGAGGACCTCGACCTCGTCGCCGGCGCGGGCCTCAACACCTACCGGTTCAGCCTCGAGTGGAGCCGCATCGAGCCCGAGGAGGGCGAGGTCTCCCGGGCCGCGCTGGACCACTACCGCCGGATCGTCGACGGCTGCCGTGACCGCGGGCTGACGCCGGTGGTCACGCTCGTGCACTTCACCCAGCCCCGCTGGCTGTTCCACGACGGCGGCTGGACCGGCCCGAAGACCGGGGACCGCATCGCCCGCTACACCGAGACCGTGCTGCCGGTGCTCGCCGACGCGGAATACGTGGCCACGCTCAACGAGCCCAACCTGATGGCCGCCCAGCCGGTGATGGGTGCGATGGCCCGGCGCGGCGAGAAGATCAGGGGCCTCCCGCGGCCCGACCAGGAGGTCGCCGACGCGCTGCTCGGCCTGCACGCCCGATCGACGGAGGTGCTGCGCGGGAACGTCCGCAACGCCGGCCTGACGCTCGTCGGGCGGGAGCACCTCGCCGAGCCCGGCGGCGAGCAGCGGATGCAGGAGGAGCGGGCCGCCTTCGAGGACCAGTTCCTCGAGGCCGCCCGCGGCGACGACTTCGTCGGCCTGCAGGTCTACACCTGCGCCCGCTTCGGCCCCGACGGGCTGGTCGCCCCCGCTCGTGAGCTGCAGACCCTCGCCCACGGCATGGAGCGCCGCCCGCAGGCGCTCGGCGCCGCGGTCACCCGCGCCGCCGAGGTGCTGCCCGGGATGCCGCTGTTCGTCACCGAGAACGGCATCGCCACCGCCGACGACGCCGACCGCATCGCCTTCACCACCGACGCGCTGACCTCGCTGGCCGCCGCGATCGAGGCCGGCGCGGACGTCCGCGGCTACCTGCACTGGTCGCTGCTGGACAACTTCGAGTGGATGCTCGGCTACCGGCCCACGTTCGGCCTGGTCGCCGTCGACCGGCAGACCTTCGCCCGCACGCCCAAGCCGAGCCTGGCGTGGCTCGGCGAGGTGGCCCGCCGGAACGGCCTGGCCTGATGCGCGTCGTGGGGATCCGCCGCGCCGGCGGACCGGTGGAGGTGGCCGCGCTGTCCGGCGACGGCGCCGCGGTGACCGTGCTGGCACGGCTGGAGGAGTTCTGGGCCGACGCGGCCGGCTTCCTGGCCGCCGACCCGGCCGGGGATCCCGTGCCGGCCGCCGACGTGGAGTTCGTGCCGCCGGTGCTGCCCGGCGCCCGGGTGGTGTGCATCGGGCTGAACTACCTGAAGCACGTGGCGGAAGGCTCCTATGCCGGCGAGGGGGTGCCGCCGTACCCGACGCTGTTCGCCCGCTGGACCGCCTCGCTCACCGTCGACGGCGCGGAGATCCCGGTGCCCGCCGACGAGGACGGTCTGGACTGGGAGGGCGAGGTGGTGGCCTACGTCGGCTCGACACTGGTCGACGCGACGCCGGAGGAGGCGCTGGCCGCCGTCGTCGGCTACTCGACGTTCAACGACGTCACCTCCCGGCGGGCGCAGAAGCTCACCAGCCAGTGGATCCTCGGCAAGAACGGCGACCGCTCCGGCCCGCTCGGGCCGCTCGTGCCGGCCGCGGAGGTCGGCGACCTGCGCGACGGCCTGCGGGTGACCACCCGGGTGAACGGCGAGACGGTCCAGGACGGCCGGACCGACGAGATGGTCTACACGGTCGGGGACACGCTCTCGCTGGTCAGCCGCACACTCACGCTCCGACCCGGTGACCTGCTGGCCACCGGCACGCCGTCGGGCGTCGGCTACGCCCGCACGCCCCCGTGGCTCATGCAGCCGGGCGACGTCGTGGAGGTCGAGGTCGAGCGCCTCGGTGTCCTCACCAACCGGATCGTGGGGACCAGCGCCCGGGAGGTGGCGCGCCGTGGCCGGTGAGTTCCGGCGGTACCTGTTCCCGCACGACCACCCGCGGTTGGCGGAGGTCCGCGGGATGGACCCCCACGCCTACCGCGAGCACGCCCGCACGCCCGGGACGTTCACCGGCGGGCTGGTCGAGGGCTGGACGCCGCTGTACCTCGCGCCGTTCCGCGGGGTCACCGAGGACGGCGTCCTGCGCGACGGCCTGTACCCGCTGACGCCGGCCGGGCCCGGCGAGGAGGCGCCGGTGGCCGCGATGGTGGCCGCCGCCGAGACGCTCCTCGGCCTGCTGACGCCCGAGGACCGCGCGCGGGTCTGCCTCCCCGTGGACGCGCCCGAGTGGCAGACCTGGGCCAACCCCGAGTTCATGCAGTTCGACACCGGGCTGCGGCTGGAGTTCCAGCCGCCGGAGGTGCGCGAGGCCGCGCTGGCGCTGGTCCGCGCCTCGCTGTCGCCCGAGGGCGCCGCCCTCGTGCACGCGGCGATGCTGGTCAACGGCTTCCTCGGCGACGTCGTCGACCTGCCCACCGTGCTCGGCGACTGGAGCTACAACGTCGCGCTCTACGGCACCCCCGACCTGCGCGCGCCGTGGGGCTGGCAGCTCTACGGCCACCACTGCGCGGTCAACGTGCTCGTGGTCGAGGGCCGGATGGCCGTCTCACCGGTGTTCGTGGGCGCCGAGCCCGACGAGATCGACGACGGCCCGCACGCCGGCGTCTCCGGCCTCTTCGCCGACCGGATCGAGACGGGTCTGGGCGTGATGGCGGCGCTGACGCCGGAGCAGCGGGCGCAGGCCACCGTCTACGAGCAGATGGTCGACCCGGCGATGCCGCCCGGCCGCGTGCACCCCGGCGACGAGCGGCACCTGGCCGGGGCGTTCCAGGACAACCGCGTCATCCCGGTCGAGGGCGTGCGGTGCTCGGAGGTGTCGGAGGAGGCTCGGGCCCGCGTGCTCGACGTCGTCGCGACGTTCGTGCGGCTGCTGCCGGAGGGTCCGCGCACGGCGCGGCTGCGCGAGGTCGAGGCGCACCTGGACGAGACGTGGTTCTCCTGGATCGGCGGGCACGCGCCCGGCGACGTCTTCTACTACCGGGTGCAGTCGCCGGTGGTGATCGCCGAGCTCGACCACCACTGCGGGGTGTTCCTCGACTACGACACCCCCAAGCCCTTCCACGTGCACACCGTGCTGCGCACCCCGCACGGCAACGACTACGGCCGCGCCTGGGTCCGGGAGTGGCAGTCGCAGCACGATCAGGTGGGCTGATCGTGCCGCGTCCTGGCTCACCGTCGGCGGTGAGCCAGGACGCGCGGTGAGAAGCCAGGACGAGGGTCAGAGGCCCTGCGCCAGCCGGTGGTAGGCCGCGCTCCAGCGCAGCTCCCGGGCCAGCGACCGGCGGGTGGTGTCGGCGTCGATGAGCACCAGTTCGGTGCCGAACACCTCGGCGAGGTCGGTGAGCTCGTCGGCGCCGAGCTGGGTGGACAGCACCGTGTGGTGCGGCCCGCCGGCGGTCAGCCAGCCCTCGGTCGCCGTCGGGAAGTCCGGTCGCGGCTGCCACACCGCCCGGGCCACCGGCAGGTTGGGCAGCGCCTCGCCGGGCTCGACGAGGTCGATCTCGTTGGCCACCCAGCGGAACCGGTCGCCGAGGTCGCACCACCCGACGACGACGCCCTCGCCGGGCGCCGCGGTGAACACCAGGCGCGCGGGGTCCTCGCGGCCGCCGATCGACAGCGGGTGCACCTCCACGCGCGGCCGCGCGCCGGCGATGGTCGGGCACACCTCGAGCATGTGCGCGCCGAGCACGCGCGGGGTCCCGGTGAGGTCGTAGGTGTAGTCCTCCATGAACGACGTCCCGCCCGGCAGCCCGGCACCGGCGACCTTGAGCGTGCGCAGCAGGACCGACGTCTTCCAGTCCCCCTCGCCGCCGAAGCCGTAGCCGTCGGCCATCAGCCGCTGGACGGCCAGGCCCGGGAGCTGGCGCAGCCCGCCGAGGTCCTCGAAGTTGGTGGTGAACGCGCCGAAGCCGCCGTCCTCGAGGAAGGTCCGCAGCCCGGCCTCCAGCCGCGCCTGGTAGCGGACCGCCTCGTGCCGCGCCCCGCCCGGCCCGGCGTCCGCGTCGAACTCGTAGAGGTCGCCGTACTCCTCCACGAGCGCGTCGACGGCCTTGTCCTCGACCGCCTCGACGACGGCGACGAGGTCGTTGACGCCCCACGTGTTCACCGAGACGCCGAAGCGGATCTCGGCCTCGACCTTGTCGCCCTCGGTGACGGCGACGTCGCGCATGTTGTCGCCGAAGCGGGCCAGCTTCAGCGACCGCACCGCGGTGGCCGCGGCCGCCGCCCGCGCCCACGAGCCGACGCGGGCGCGCACCCGCGGGTCGGCCACGTGCCCGGCGACCGTCGTCCGCGGCATCCGCAGCCGGGTGAGCACGAACCCGTACTCGCGGTCGCCGTGCGCAGCCTGGTTGAGGTTCATGAAGTCCATGTCGATCGTCGCCCAGGGCAGGGCGGCGTCGGCCTGAGTGTGCAGGTGCAGCAGCGGCTTGCGCAGCGCGTCGAGGCCGGCGATCCACATCTTCGCCGGGCTGAAGGTGTGCATCCAGGTGACGACGCCGACGCAGGACGGGTCCTCGTTGGCCGCGCCCATCGTCCGGCGGATGGCGCCGGCGTCGGTGAGCACCGGCTTCCACACCACCCGGACCGGGACCTCGCCGGCCGCGTCGAGGGCCCCGGCCACCCGCTGCGACTGCTCGGCGACCTGCAGCAGGGTGTCCTCGCCGTACAGCCCCTGGCTGCCGGTCAGGAACCACACCTCGTGCTGGGCGTACGGGTCTGCGACCACGGGGCTGCCCCTCCTCACTGTCCGTAGACGTTCTGGTAGCGCGCGTACAGCGCGTCGACGTGCTCCTGGGCGATGGGGACGGGCTCCCCGAGCTGGCGGGACAGGTGCACCGTCCGCGCCACGTCCTCGGCCATGACGGCGGCCTTGACCGCGGCGCGGGCCGAGGCGCCGATGGTGAAGACGCCGTGGTTGCGCATGAGCACCGCCGGCGAGCGGGAGCCGCGCAGCGTGGCGACGATCCCCTGCCCGATCGAGTCGTCGCCGATGAGCGCGAACGGCCCCACCGGGATCGGCCCGCCGAACTCGTCGGCCATCGCGGTCAGCACGCACGGGATCTCCTCCGCGCGGGCCGCCCACGCCGTCGCGTACGGGCTGTGCGTGTGCACCTGCCCGCCGACCTCGGGCATGGACCGGTAGACGAAGGCGTGCGCGTCGGTGTCGCTCGAGGGCTTGCGCACGCCGTCGACGACGCCGCCGTCGAGGTCGCAGACGGTGACGCCCTCCCACGACAGCTCGTCGTAGGAGACGCCGCTGCCCTTGATGACGAACAGGTCCTCGCCGGGCACCCGCTCGGAGACGTTGCCCGACGTCCAGGTCACCAGGCCGTAGCGGGTGAGCTCGGCGTGCAGCGCCGCGACGTGCGCGCGCCGCTCGCGGTGCGTGCCGCGCTCGGTCAGGGTGGCCGTCATCGGAGCTCTCCTCGCTGGGTGGGGCTGACGTGGTCGACGGCAGCCCGCTCGACGGGGAGCGCGGCGACGTAGCGCTGCATGAACGCGTCGAACCCGGCGACGTCGACCGGGTCCGGCTCGACGGTCCGCACGTCCGCGCCGGGAAAGACGGTGGTCTCCAGGTAGTCCGCCAGGCTCCGTTCCGGAGAGCGACTGCCAGCGAAGGCAGCCAGGACGGCGATGCCCCAGGCGCCTCCCTCGCCGGCGACGTTCCCGACGGAGACCGGGGTGTCGATGGCGGCGGCCAGGAAGCGCTGCCCGACGCCCTCGGTCTTGAACAGGCCGCCGTGGGCGAACACCCGGTCGAGCCGCACGCCCTCGGCCTGCTGCAGGACGTCCATGCCGATCCGGAGCGTGGCCAGGGACGAGTACAGGTGGGTCCGGACGAAGGTGCCGAGGTCGAGCCGGCTGTGCGGGGCCCGCAGGAAGAGGGGCCGGCCCTCCTCGAGCCCGGTGATCGGCTCCCCGGAGAGGTAGTTGTAGGCCAGCATCCCGCCGCCGTCACTGGCACCACCGAGAGCCTCGGTGAACAGGATCTCGAAGATCGCCGACGGGTCCGCCGGGGACCCCAGAGCCCGGGCGAACTCGGTGAACAGCCCGGCCCAGGCGTCCAGCTCGCTGGCCCCGTTGTTGCAGTGCACCATGGCCACCGGGTCGCCGGCCGGTGTGGTGACCAGGTCCAGTTCGCGGTGCGCCCCGGCGAGCTCGTGCTCCAGCACGACCATGGCGAAGATGCTGGTACCGGCGGAGACGTTGCCGGTGCGCGGAGCGACCGAGTTGGTGGCGACCATCCCGGTGCCCGCGTCACCCTCCGGCGGGCAGAGCGGGATGCCGGGGCGCAACCGCCCGGTCGGGTCGAGCAGCCTCGCGCCGGCCTCGGTGAGCTCACCGCCCGGGTGGCCGGCGGACCCGATCCTGGGGAGCAGGTCGGCGAGGGTCAGGTCCACCCCCGCCTCGGCGGCCAGCTGGTCGAACCGGGCCAGCATCCCGGCGTCGTACCCGCGGGTGGCCCTGTCGCCGGTCGAGGTGTCGATGGGGAACATGCCGCTGGCATCACCGATGCCGAGGACCTTCTCGCCGGTGAGCTTCCAGTGCACGTAGCCGGCCAGGGTCGTCAGGTGGTCCAGGCGTCCGACGTGCTCCTCGCCGTCCAGGATCGCCTGGTAGAGGTGCGCGACGCTCCACCGGTGCGGGACGTTGACGCCGAACTCCGCGCTGAGCCGCTCTGCCGACCGACCCGTGCTCGTGTTGCGCCACGTGCGGAACGGCGTGAGCAGCTTCCCGTCGGCGTCGAACGCGAGGTAACCGTGCATCATCGCCGACACGCCCAGGGCCCCGACCGTGGACAGGTCGACCCCGTGACGGCGCTGCACGTCCTCGGCCAGAGCCGCGAAGCTCTGCTGCACCCCGGTCCAGACGTCGTCCAGCGCATACGTCCAGAGCCGGTCCACGAGCTGGTTCTCCCAGTCGGAGCTGCCGACCCCGAGCGGAGCGTGGTCCGGCCCGATCAGCACCGCCTTGATCCGTGTCGACCCGAGCTCGATCCCCAGGGCCGTGCGACCGCCGGTGATCGCTGCGCCGGCGTGCTCCGACATCGGTCCTCCTGCTCTGCGGCGGCCGGTCGGGCCGCCGCCGTGGTGGGTCGCGGGGTGCGGGTCGGGCCGCCGCGGGGACGCGGCGGGAGGGACACCTGGCCGCTGTGGCCAGATGGCGGGGAGGGGCTCGGGGACTAGCTGCCGGGCGGGGCGGCGGTGGAGGCGCGGACCACCAGGGCGGCGGGGACGACGACGGCGTCGTCGCCCGAGGTGCCCTCGGGGTCCTCGATGCGGCGCAGCAGCAGGTCCACGCAGCGCCGGCCGACCTCGGCGAAGTCCTGCCGGACGGTGGTGAGCGGCGGGCGCAGGTACTCCGCCTCGGCGATGTCGTCGAAGCCGACCACGCTGACGTCCTCGGGGATCCGGACCCCGCCCTCGGCCAGCGCCCGGATCATGCCGAGCGCCATGTGGTCGTTGGCCACGAAGACGCCGGTCACCGGCACGCCCGCGGCCAGCAGCGCCAGGCCGGCCTCGTAACCGGAGCGGGCGCTCCAGTCACCGGGCAGGACGGTGTCCGCGGGCAGCCCGGCGGCCGCCAGGGTCTGCTGCCAGCCCTGCAGCCGGGCGGCGGCCTCGATCCAGTCCTCGCGGCCGGACACGTGGCCGATGCGGCGGTGGCCGAGGTCGACGAGGTGACGGGTGGCCTGCACCGCTCCCCCCACCTGGTCGATGACCACCGAGGTGATGCCCGGCGCGGCACCGCCCTCGACGGCGACCGCGGGCAGGTCGGAGGGCAGGCCGGCCATGACCCGCACGGCCGAGCGCTGCGGCGCCAGGACGACGACGCCGGACACGGAGTGCTCCCGGAGCCGCTCGACGGCGTCGCTGAACCCGCGCTCCGACAGGTCGGGGACGGTGGCCACGTGCACGTGGTAGCCGCGCTCCCGGGCCGCCTGCTCGAGGCTGAACAGGGTGCTGGCCGGCCCGTAGAGGCCGGTGTCGAAGGCGACGACGCCGATCGTGTCGGTCCGGCGGGTGACCAGCGCGCGGGCGGTGAGGTTGCGCCGGTAGCCCAGCTTCTCCATGGCCGCGTGCACGCGGGTGCGGGTCTCCTCGGCCACGTGCGGGTGGTCGTTGAGGACCCGGGAGACGGTCTGCGCGGACACCCCGGCCAGCCGGGCGACGTCGGCCATGACGGCCGGCCGGCTGCCCGCCGAGCTCCTCGGCCGCCCGCTCACGACTCCCGATCCTGGCAGGCCGCGGTGCGTCCCGCGGCCCCCGCCGTCGAGGGCGCTGCCGTCCAGCGGCGGGGACCCCAGCGCCGTCACGACGCCGTCCCGCTGTTGCGGCCGGTGACCCGCTGCAGGACGACGAAGACCAGCAGCAGCACGCCGACGGTGATCTTCGTCCACCAGGAGTTCAGCCCGCCGTCGAAGTCGATGAGCGCCTTGATCGTGCCGAGGACCAGGACCCCCAGCAGCGAGCCGACCACCAGCCCGCGCCCGCCCACGAGCACCGTGCCGCCGATGACGACCGCGGCGATGGCGTCGAGCTCCAGGCCGATGCCGTGCAGGCTCCAGCCGGACAGGATGTAGACGCTGAACAGCAGCCCGCCCAGCGCCGAGCAGAAGCCGCTGATCACGTAGACGCCGACCTTCGTCCGGCCGACCGCCAGGCCCATCAGCGCGGCGGAGGACTCGCTGCCCCCGATCGCGTAGACCGTGCGCCCGAACCGGGTCCGGTGCAGGACGAACGCGGCGATCGCCACCACGACGAGGGCGAGCACCGCGCCGTAGGACAGGAACGTCCCGCCCGGCAGCTCCACCACGTTGATGGCGACGGTGGTGAACAGGTCGTCCTGGATGGGGATCGACGGCCCGCTGATGGCGAAGCAGATCCCGCGGGCGAGGAACATGCCGGCGAGGGTGACGATGAACGGCTGCAGCTGGAGCCCGTGGATCGCCAGGCCCATGAGCCACCCGAGCAGCGCCCCGGTCGCCAGGACGACCGCGATGACCAGCGGTGCCGGCCAGCCGGCCTGCAGCAGGCTCGCCGCCATCACCGTGCCGAGGGCGACCACCGCGCCCGAGGACAGGTCGATCCCGCCGGTGAGGATCACGAACGTCATCCCGACCGCCAGCACGATCAGGTAGGCGTTGTCGACCAGCAGGTTCAGCGCCACCTGCGGGTAGCCGAAGTTCTCGTAGCGGATGCTGCCGGCGCCGAAGAGGACCACGAGCAGGACGGCGGTCACGAGCACGGAGAAGGTGCTCGACCCCGTGCTGGTGCTGCGCAGCCAGCGGTGGACGGCGCCCTGCCACCCCGGGCGGGACGTCGCGGGCCGCGGCGGGGCGGGCACCTGCTCCTCGGGCGGCCGGGTGTCGGAGACGGTCATCGGAGGACCTCCTGCTCGGCCGTCCGGCCGGGGACGGTGCCGGTGCCGGGGGCCGGGACCGGGGAGGCGGGCCGGACCGGGTCCGGCGGGACGGACCCGGAGGCGGCTGCGGCGTCGCCGTCCGGGGCGGTGGACGAGCCCGGACCCGGGCGGCGCCTGCGGCGCAGGGCGGCGCGCACCCGCGGCGCCTGCAGCAGGAACACCATGATGATCACCACGGCCTTGAACAGCCGGATGTACTCGTCGGGCAGGCCCATGGTGAGCACCGTCGTCGTCAGCGTCTGCAGGATCAGCGCGCCGACGACCGTGCCGGTCAGCGAGTAGCGCCCGCCGGCCAGCGAGGTGCCGCCGATGACGACGGCGAGGATCGCGTCGAGCTCGATGAACAGGCCGGCCCGGTTCGCGTCGGCGGCGCTGACGTTGGCGGTCACCATGAGACCCGCGACGGCCGCGGTGAACGCGACGAAGACGTACACGGTGAAGGTGATGCTGCGCGCCCGGACGCCGGCCAGCCGGGCCGCGGCCGGGTTGACGCCGACGGCCTCGATGAGCACGCCGAGGGCGGTGCGCCGGGTGAGCACCCCGACCACCAGCAGGACCAGCCCGGTGATGACGATCTGCACCGGGATCCCGGCCACGTAGCCACCGCCGAGCCAGTCGAACACCGGGTTCTCGGCGGTGACGATGTTGCCGTCGGTGATGAGCATGGCGATGCCGCGGCCGGCGGTCATCAGCACCAGCGTCGCGATGATCGGCTGGATCCCGACCACCGAGACGAGGAAGCCGTTCCAGGCGCCCAGCACCAGCCCCGCGGCGAGGGCGACGCCGATCGCCAGCGCGGCCGTGCTGCCCGAGGACGGGTCGTCGGCGCCCTCGACGATCGTGAAGGCGACCGATCCGGAGATCGCGAGGACCGCGCCGACCGAGAGGTCGATGCCGCGGGTGGCGATCACCAGCGTCATGCCGACCGCGATGAGCAGCACCGGCGCGACGTTCTTGACGACGTTCACCAGGTTGCCGAACAGGTGGCCGTCCTGGAAGCGCAGGGCGAAGAAGCCGGGGTTGGCCACCAGGTTGAACAGCAGCAGGACCGCGAGGGCGGCGACCGCCCACAGGACCGGTGAGCGGCGGGCGCGGGCGAGCAGGCCGTCGGCCGGGCGCGCCGCCGTGTCCGTGGCGGTGGCGGGAGCGGGGGCGGGTGCGTCAGTCACGGGTGTTCCCCCGGGCGATGAGGTCGACGACGCCGTCGAGGGTGGCGTCGGAGGCGTCGAGGTCGGCGACCTTGGAGTGGTCGCGCAGCACCACGACGGAGTCGCAGATGCGCAGGACCTCCTCGAGCTCCGCGGACACGAACACCACCGACATCCCCTCGCCCGCGAGCTGGGCGACGAGCTCCTGGATCTGGGCCTTGGCGCCGATGTCGATGCCGCGGGTCGGCTCGTCGAGCAGCAGCAGCCGCGGCTCGGTGAGCAGCCAGCGGGCGAGCAGCACCTTCTGCTGGTTGCCGCCGGAGAGGTTGCGCAGCAGCGCGCCGGGGTCGGCCGGGCGGACGTCGAGCGCCTTGATGTACCGGGCGACCATCTCGTCGCCGGCCCGCCGCGGGATCGGCCGCAGCCAGCCGCGCCGTGCCTGCAGCGCGAGCAGCACGTTGTCGCGGACGGTGAGGTCGCCGACCACGCCCTCGCCCTTGCGGTCCTCGGAGAGGAAGGCGATGCCGCGGGCGATGGCGGTGCGCGGGGTGCGCAGCCGCACCGGCTTCCCGTCCACCTCGACGTGCCCGCTGGTGGCCCGGTCGGCGCCGAACATCAGGCGGGTCAGCTCGGTGCGGCCCGAGCCGAGCAGGCCGGCCAGCCCGACCACCCGCCCGGCGTGCACCTCGACGTCGGCCGGCTCGATGGCGCCCTTCCGGCCCAGGCCCGACGCCGCCAGCCGCGGCACCGCACCGGCCTCGACGGGCCGGGGCGCGGCGCGCTCGAGGTCCTCCAGCGTCGCCAGCTCGCGGCCGATCATGGCCCGCACCAGCGAGGTGCGCGGCAGCTCGGCGGTGCGGTACTCCCCCACCAGCCGGCCGTTGCGCAGGACGGTCATGCGGTCGCTGATCTCGTAGACCTGCTCGAGGAAGTGCGAGACGAACAGGATCGCCACGCCGCGGTCGCGCAGGGACCGCACGACGCGGAACAGCTCGGCCACCTCCCCGGCGTCGAGGCTCGACGTCGGCTCGTCGAGGACCAGCACCCGGGCGTCGATGTCGACGGCGCGGGCGATGGCGACCAGCTGCTGGACGGCGATCGGGTGCGACCCGAGGACCGACCGCGGGTCGATGTCGAGGTGCAGCTCCGACAGGACCCGCCGTGCCCGGCGCCGGGAGGCGCGCTTGTCGATCTGCCCGGCGCGCCGGGGCTCACGGCCGAGGACGATGTTCTCGGTGACCGTGAGGTTCGGGCAGAGGTTGACCTCCTGGTACACGGTGCTGATGCCGGCCGCCTGGGCGTCGGCGGGGGTCGTGAACCGCTGCTCGGCGCCACCGAGCGTCACCGTGCCGGCGTCGTAGGGGTAGACCCCGGTCAGCGCCTTGATCAGCGTCGACTTGCCGGCCCCGTTCTCGCCCATGAGGGCGTGCACCTCACCGGGGAACAGGCGCAGGGAGACGTCGTCGAGCGCCTTCACGCCCGGGAACTGGATCGTGATGCCGGTCATCGCGACGACCGGGTCCGACGGGGGCGGGACGGCGGCCGGGTCGGCCGGCACCGCGGTGCTGGGGGCTGGGGACACGGGAGGCCTCTCGGGAGGAGGGCCCACCGCCCGTCCCGGGGAGGGAGCACCCGGGACGGGCGGAGGGGACGGGAGCCGCGGCGGGCTCCCGCGGGCGGATCAGTACTGCCGGTCCGGGAGGGCCTCGATGGCCTGCTCCTGCGTGAAGGTGGTCTCCTCGGTGACCACCCGCTCGGGGACCTCCTCGCCGTCGAGGACCTGCTGGGCGAGCTCCATCAGCTGGTCACCGAGCAGCGGGTTGCACTCGACGATGAAGTTGATCTTGCCGTCGGCGAGCGCCTGCATCCCATCGCGCACGGCGTCGACGGTGATGATCTGGATGTCCTGCCCGGGCACCTTGCCGGCCGCCTCGATCGCCTCGATGGCGCCGAGTCCCATGTCGTCGTTGTGCGCGTAGACGGCGTTGATCTCGGGGTTGGAGTTGAGCATCGCCTCCATGACCTCGCGCCCGCCGGTGCGGGTGAAGTCACCCGACTGCGAGGCGACGACGGTCAGATTCGGGCTGCCGGCGATCGCCTCGGCGAAGCCCTCCTGGCGGTCGATGGCCGGCGCGGCGCCGGTCGTGCCCTGCAGCTCGGCGATGTTCCACTGCGCGCCGGTCGAGGCCCAGTTCTCCACGGCCCACTCGCCGGCCTTCCTGCCCTCCTCGATGAAGTCCGACCCGAGGAAGGTGACGAAGAGGTCCTCCTGCTCGGTCTCCACCGAGCGGTCGGTGAGGATCACCGGGATGTCAGCCCGCTTGGCCTCGAGCAGCACGGCGTCCCAGCCGGTCTCGACCACGGGGCTGAAGGCGATGATGTCGACCCGCTGCTGGATGAACGAGCGGATCGCCGAGATCTGGTTCTCCTGCTCGCCCTGGGCGTCGGAGAACTGCAGGTCGATCCCCGCGGCCTCGGCCGAGCTCTGGATGGACTCGGTGTTGGCGGTGCGCCAGCCGCTCTCCGCGCCGACCTGGGCGAAGCCCATGGTGATCGTGTCGTCCCCGCCGCCACCGCCACCGCCGCCGCCGCCGCCGCCGTCGCCCGAGGAGCCGCAGGCCGCCAGGCCCAGGGCCGCGACCGACGCCGTGACGGCGGCGAGGAGCTTGTTCCTGATCAACGTCTGCCTCCTGTGAGTTCCTGCCGGCCCGTCCTGGCCGGTGTCGTGGTGCTCCCAGGGCGACCACCGCTGACTGGTCCCCGGGACGCGCTCTCAGGCGGCTCGTCCTGCGGGCCCGGCGACGCTGCTGGGCGTGATGCGGGACACTGTGAACGCAAACATACGGCCACGTCAAGGGGCTCCTCGGCGAACCGCTCCATGCGTGTCCACCCGCACGGGCAGGCCCCGGTGCGGCCTGGGTCACAGTCTGTTAACGTTCCCAGTCGGGCGGCGTGGCTGCCTGGTGCTCGAGGCTGCGCCGAGGGTCAGCCGGCGCCAGGACGAGGCCGCGCGGCAGCCCCAACTGGGTCCGTCGCCTGCGGTGCCGGTGTTCCCCGGGCGTTGCCGGGCCTGCAGCACGGTCAGTGCGCGCGGACCCCCGTCGATGCCGGCTCCTGCGGTGTCCGCTCCGCTCGGACGGCGTCGCAGCACCGCGGGAGCACGCGGGACACCGCGAGAGCCCGGACCGCCGGATGGGACCGGTGGTCAGACGCCGGGCGTGGTGTTCTCCGTGTGCTGCCGGACGCCGGTGTCCCGGCGGGGCTCGTCGTCGGGCGGCCGGGGGTCCTCGACCTGCGGGTGCGGGTCGTCGCCGCGGTCGCGGGCGCGCCCGGCCCCGGGCAGTCCCGACACCACCTGGTGCAGGTCGTCCATCAACTCGAGCAGCGCGTGCAGGTCCGTGGGCACCCGCCCCAGGTCGGCGGTGTTCGGGAGGTTGCCGGACTCCAGCCCGCGCAGCAGCCGCGGGACCTGGTCGGTGAGCGCCGTCAGCGCGTCGGCCCGCTCCTCGGTGAGCAGCGCGGGCAGCCGGCCGAGCAGGGTGCCCAGCCCGCGGGCCGCGTCGTCGGTCAGCTCGCGCTCGAGCCGGGTGAGCAGTCCGAGGACGGCGGCCGCCTGGCCCTCGCCGAGCAGCTCCTCGAGCCGGTCGAGGCGCTCGTCGGACAGCAGGCCGTCGAGCCGGGCGCCGACCCGGGCGAGGCGCTCGTCGTCCAGCAGCCCGCCGGCGCGGTCCACCAGCCGCGGGACGCGCTCGTCGGAGAGCAGGGCGTCGAGCCGGCCGAGCAGGCGCAGCACGCGCTCGTCGGCCGCGAGGTCCAGCAGCGTGCGCACCCGCTCGTCGGCGGCCAGGTCGAGGGCCTGCTGCACCCGGTCGCCGGTGAGGAGGTCCAGGGTCCGGTCGACGCGGGCGTCGGTCAGGACGTCGAGGGTGCGGTCGACCCGGTCGCCGGTGACGAGCTCGAGGGCCCGCACGACCCGGTCGTCGCCCGCGAGGTCGAGGGCGCGCTCGACGCGCTCGTCGGCCAGGTGGTCGAGCACCCGCTCGATGCGGCTCAGCAGCTCGGTCGACAGCAGCCGGTCGAGCCCGTCGGCGATCCCGTCGAGCCGGCCCGGGGACAGCAGGCCCGAGGACAGCAGGTCGTCGAGCGCGTCGAGGGCCCGCGGCACGACGTCGGCCCGCGAACGCAGGGTGTCCACGGTGCGGGTGACCGCCTCGACCCGCTCCGGCGCCAGCGCGGCGCCGAGCCGGTCGACGAGCGTGCCGAGGGCGGCGATCCGCTCCGGCGTCATGACGGCGGTGAAGCGCCGCACGACGTCGGCCGCCGCCTCGACGGCCTCCGGGCCCACGGCGACCGCGCGGGCGACCGCCGGACCGGCGCCGTCGAGCAGGGCACGCGTCCGGCGCAGGACGTCGTCGGCCAGCGGCAGGAGTCCCTCGGCGCGGGGCAGCGCCGCGCTGAGGCTGCGGACGGAGTCGGCGAGCGTCCAGGGCAGGTCGAGGAGGTCCGAGGGACCGGGCAGGCGCACGGTGCGGTGACTACCCGGGCGGCCGTCCCCGACTCACCCGGTCGCGGGCGACGGCGTCAGGAGGTGTGCACCTCGTCGTAGCCGTAGTCGCCGCCCGGGTCGTCGTCGGCGCGGGCGGGCGGCTCCGCGGGAGCCGGGGGTGCCGGCCGCGCCGCCGCCCCCGCGGTCGCCTCGTGGGCGAGGTCGTAGCCGAAGTCGCCGTCGGAACGCTCTGCCGGTCCGGTCATGGCCCCTCCTCGGACTCCCCGCGGGACGATGCTGCGCGCCCGGCCGGGACGGCGGCAAGACCCGGGGCGCCGGTCAGCGGGCGATGCGCGCCTCGGCCGCGTCCCAGGCGGCGGCGGACCCGGCGGGCCGGTACTCGACGAGCTGCTGGGTGGTGCGCAGCAGGCGCCGCATCTCCCCCAGCCCGCCCTCGAGCGCGCCGAGCGCCCGCGCCTGCACCAGCGCGTTGCCCAGCGCCGCGGCCTCCACCGGGCCGGCCAGCACCGGCCGCCCGCAGGCGTCGGCGGTGAGCTGGCACAGCAGCGCGTTGCGCGCTCCCCCGCCGACCAGGTGGACGACGTCGACCTCACGGCCGGACAGCTCCTCCGCGCTCCGGACCGTGCGCCGGTAGGCCAGGGCGAGGCTGTCGACGATGCAGCGCACCGTCTCCGCCTGGCTCTGCGGCGGCGTCTGGCCGGTCTCGGCGCACACCTGCGCGATGCGGGCCGGCACGTCGCCGGGCGGCAGGAAGCGCGGGTCGTCGACGTCGACCACGGCGGTGAACGCCGGCACCCGCGCGGCCGCGGCGAGCAGGTCGGCGAGGTCGGCCGGCAGCCCGTGCGCGGCCCAGGTGCGCAGCGACTCCTGCAGCAGCCACAGGCCCATGACGTTGTGCAGGTAGCGCACCGTGCCGTCGACGCCGAGCTCGTTGGTGAACCCCGCGGCGCGGCCGGCCTCGGAGAGCACCGGCTTCTCCAGCTCCACGCCGACCAGCGACCACGTGCCGCAGGAGACGTAGGCGAACCGGTCACCGCGCGCCGGCACCCCGACGACCGCCGACGCCGTGTCGTGCGACCCGACCGCGACCACCGGCACGTCGCCCAGGCCGGTCTCGGCGCGGACGTCGGCGGTGAGCCGGCCGATCTCCTCGCCGGGCTGCACCAGCGCCGGGAGCAGGTGGCGCGGCAGGTCGAGCCGGTCGAGCAGGCCGGGAGCCCACTGCCGCGTCGTCGCGTCGAGCAGCCCGGTGGTGGAGGCGTTGGTGACCTCCGCGACCCGCGCCCCGGTCAGCCAGTACGCCAGCAGGTCGGGCACGAGCAGCGCCTGCCGTGCCGCGGCGAAGCGCGCCGTCCCCCGCATGGCGGCGAGCTGGAACAGCGTGTTGAACGGCAGGTGCTGCAGGCCGTTGACGCGGTACAGCTCGTCGGGCGGGACCACCGCGTGCACGTCGGCGACCGCCGTCTCGTGCCGGGCGTCGCGGTAGTGGACGGGGTTGCCGAGCAGCGCGCCGTCGGCGTCGAGCAGGCCGACGTCGACCGCCCAGCTGTCGATGCCGATGCCGTCGACGTCGCCCTCGCGACCGGCGGCCCGCAGGCCGTCGAGCACCCCGGCGTAGAGGCCGAGGACGTCCCACTGCAGCGTCCCCGCCGTCCGCACCGGGCGGTTGGGGAAGCGGTGGACCTCGGTGAGGTCCAGCCGCCCGGGGCCGACCCTCGCGAGCATCACCCGGCCGCTGGAGGCGCCCAGGTCGACCGCCGCGAGGGTCAGCTCCCCGGCGGCAGAGATGGCCATTCCTGCCGCCCGATCAGCGGAGGAACGCGGCCGCGACGCCGGAGTCGACCGGGACGTGCAGGCCGGTGGTGCGCGACAGCTCCCCGCCGGTGAGGGCGAACACGGCGTCGGCGACGTGCTCGGGCAGCACCTCGCGCTTGAGCAGCGTCCGCTGCGCGTAGAACTGGCCGAGCTCCTCCTCCGGCACCCCGTAGACCGCGGCGCGCTTGGCGCCCCACCCGCCGGCGAAGATGCCCGACCCGCGGACGACGCCGTCGGGGTTGATGCCGTTGACCCGGATCTGGTGCTCGCCGAGCTCGGCGGCCAGCAGCCGGACCTGGTGGGCCTGGTCGGCCTTGGTCGAGGAGTAGGCGATGTTGCTCGGGCCGGCGAAGACGGCGTTCTTCGAGGAGATGTAGACGACGTCGCCGCCCATCCCCTGCGCGATCATCAGCCGGGCCGCCTCGCGGGAGACGAGGAAGCTGCCCTTGGCCATGACGTCGTGCTGCAGGTCCCAGTCCTGCTCGGTGGTCTCCAGCAGCGGCTTGGAGATCGACAGGCCGGCGTTGTTGACCACCAGGTCGACGCCGCCGAAGGCCAGCACGGCACTGCGGAACGCCTCGGCCACCGCCTCGGCGTCGGACACGTCGGCGGCCACGCCGATCGCGACGTCGGCGGTCCCGATGCCGGCCGCGGCGTCGGTCGCCTTCTGCAGGTCGAGGTCGGCGACGACGACGCAGGCGCCCTCGGCGGCCAGCCGTTCCGCGATGGCCTTGCCGATGCCGCTCGCCGCGCCGGTCACCAGCGCGACCCGCGACGCCAGCGGCTTGGGCTTCGGCATCCGCTGGAGCTTGGCCTCCTCCAGCGCCCAGTACTCGATGCGGAACTTCTCGCTCTCGTCGATCGGCGCGTAGGTGCTCACCGACTCGGCGCCGCGCATGACGTTGATGGCGTTGACGTAGAACTCGCCGGCCACGCGGGCGGTCTGCTTGTTGGCGCCGAAGCTGAACATGCCCACGCCCGGCACGAGCACGATCGCCGGGTCCGCGCCGCGCATGGCGGGCGAGTCCGGGGTGGCGTGGCGGGAGTAGTAGGCCGCGTACTCGGCGCGGTACTCCTCGTGCAGCTCCCGCAGTCGCGCGACGACGTCCTCGACCGGCGCGCTCGCCGGCAGGTCGACGACCAGCGGCCGGACCTTGGTGCGCAGGAAGTGGTCGGGGCAGGAGGTGCCGAGCGCCGCCAGGGCGCCGAGCTTCTCCCGCGACAGGAACTCCAGGACGACGTCGGAGTCGGTGAAGTGCCCGACCTGCGGCCGGTCGGTGGAGGCCAGCCCGCGGACGACCGGCGCGAGGGCGGCGGCCTTGATCCGGCGCTCCGCCTCGGGCAGCGCCTCGTAGCCGGGGACGACGGCGCCGAACGGCTCGGCCTTCCCGCGGTCGGCGAGGAAGGCCTCGGCGGTGCGGATGATGTCCAGCGAGTGGGCCTCGGCCTCCTCGCTGGTCGCGCCCCAGGCGGTGATGCCGTGGCCGCCGAGGATGCAGCCGATGGCCTGCGGGTTCTTCTCCTTGATGGCGGCGATGTCGAGGCCGAGCTGGAAGCCCGGACGGCGCCACGGCACCCAGACGACGCGGTCGCCGAAGCACTCGCGGGTCAGCGCCTCGCCGTCGGCCGCCGTCGCCAGCGCGATGCCGGAGTCGGGGTGCAGGTGGTCGACGTGGGCGGCGTCGACCAGGCCGTGCATCGCGGTGTCGATCGACGGCGCGGCGCCGCCGCGGCCGTGCAGGCAGAAGTCGAACGCCGCGACCATCTCGTCCTCGCGCTCGACGCCCGGGTAGACGTCGACCAGCGAGCGCAGCCGGTCCAGCCGCAGCACGGCCAGGCCGCTCTCCGTCAGCGTGCCGAGGTCGCCGCCGGAGCCCTTGACCCACAGCAGCTCGACGGGCCGGCCGGTGACCGGGTCGGTCTCGGTGCCCTTGGCGGAGGTGTTGCCGCCGGCGTAGTTGGTGTTGCGCGGGTCGGCGCCCAGCCGGTTGCTCCGGCCCAGCAGCTCACTGACCACGGGGTTGGTCACGGGTGGTTCCTTCCATCGGTGACGTACTGGAACGGCCTGGCCGCAGGGACCCGCGACGCGCGGAGCGTGTCGCGGGGGGCGGCCAGGTCCTTCGTCAGGCGCCCCAGGACGCCTGGGTGCCGCCGATGCGCTCGCGGGAGATGCGCTCCTGGTGGCCCGAGCGGGCGTAGGCGGCGTAGGGGTCGGCGTCGAGGCCCTTGCTCTCGCGCAGCTCGGCGAGCAGAGGCCGGACGTCGGTGGCGAAGGCGTCGGTCAGCGCACCGTGCGCCGCGAGCACGTCACCGGCGGCCTGCGCGGCGGCCAGCGCCTCGCGGTCGACCAGCAGCGCCTTCGCCGTCGCCTCCTGGACGTTCTGCACCGAGCGGATCTGACCGGGGATCTTCGGCTCGATGTTGTGGCACTGGTCGAGCATGAAGTTGACGCCGGAGTCCGGCCGCAGCGCGTCGGCGGCCACGATCTCGTTCATGATCCGGAACAGCTGGAACGGGTCGGCCGAGCCGACGATCAGGTCGTCGTCGCCGTAGTAGCGGGAGTTGAAGTCGAACGCGCCGAGGCGGCCCACCCGCAGCAGCTGCATGACGATGAACTCGATGTTGGTGCCCGGCGCGTGGTGGCCGGTGTCGAGGACGACGGTCGCCTGGTCGCCGAGGGCCAGGCAGTGCAGCAGCGAGGTGCCCCAGTCGGGGATGTCCATCGCGTAGAAGTAGGGCTCGTAGAACTTGTACTCGAGCAGCAGCCGCATGCCCGGGTCGAGCATCGCGTAGACCTGCTGCAGCGAGTCGGCGAGCCGGTCCTGGCGGGCGCGCAGGTCGTCCTGGCCGGCGTAGTTGGTGCCGTCGGGCAGCCACAGCTTCAGGTCGGTCGAGCCCGTGGCGCGCATGACGTCGACGCACTGCGCGTGGTGGGCGATCGCCTTGTCCCGGACCGCCTTGTCCGGGTGGGTCAGCGACCCGAGCCGGTAGTCGTCGTCCTGGAAGAGGTTGGAGTTGATCGCGCCGATGGCGACGCCGAGGTCGGCGGCGTGCGCGGCGAGCTTGGAGAAGTCGTCGACGAGGTCCCACGGGATGTGCAGCGACACCCGCGGCGCGGCGCCGGTGTAGCGGTGCACCTGGGCGGCGTCCTCGATCTTCTCGAACGGGTCGCGGGCGACGCCGGGCTGGCCGAAGACCTTGAAGCGGGTGCCGGAGTTGCCGAACGCCCACGAGGGCAGCTCGATGGTCTGCTCGGCCAGCGCGGCGAGCGCGGCGGCCCGGAGGTCGGTCACGAGGGGTCTCCAGTCGGTGCGGTGGTGGGTTCCCCGAGCGCCGTGAGCTGGGCGTCGAGGTCGAAGACGAGCGGCAGTTCCGCCTTGCCGGAGCCAGAGCCGGAGCCGTCGCCGGTGACGAAGAAGGGCGCCATCGAGGCCTCCCAGCGGGCGCTCACCTCGGTGGCGTCCACGGCGGCCTGCGCGGCAGAGAGGTCGTCGGTCTCCACGACGCCGACCAGCAGGCCGTCGTCGCGGAGGTAGAGCTCGTAGTCCCGCCAGCCGGCGTCGCGCAGGGCGCGCAGCATCTCCGGCCAGACGGCGGCGTGCCGCTCGCGGTACTCGGCCAGGCGGTCGGGACGGACCTGGAGGGTGAAGACGGAGCGGGGCACGGGGTCTCCTGGGGAGGGGTCCCGGTCCCGCCGCCGCCCGACGGGGGCGGCGGGACCGGGGGACGACTCAGAAGTCGAAGTCGTCGATGTTGTCGGCGTTGAAGACCGTCGGCTCGCCGAGCACGATCTCGCCGTCGGCGCCGATCGTGTACTCGCCGAGGTCACCGGCGGTGAAGGTCTCGCCCTCGGCGCCGGTGATCTGGCCGGCGGCCAGCGCGGCACCGGTGTAGGCGGCGAGGTAGCCGAGGTCCTCGGGGTTCCACAGCGCGAACGCGGTGACGGTGCCGTCCTGGACGTACTCGCGCATCTGGTTCGGCGTGCCCAGGCCGGTCAGCGCGACCTGGCCCTTGTACTCCGAGCCCGACAGGTAGCGCGCCGCGGCCGAGATGCCCACGGTGGTCGGCGAGATGATGCCCTTGAGGTCCGGGTAGGTCTGCAGCAGACCCTGGGTCTCCTGGAAGGACTTCTCGTCCTCGTCGTCGCCGTAGACCGTCGCCACGATCTCCATGTCCGGGTACTCCGAGGCGGCGTACGCGGTCATGAGCTCGATCCAGGCGTTCTGGTTCGTGGCGTTGGCCGTCGCCGAGAGGATCGCGACCTGGCCGGCGCCGCCGATCTGCTCGGCCATGAGGTCGATCTGCGCCTCGGCGATGCCCTCGGGGGTCGCCTGGTTGATGAAGGCGTCACGGCACTCCGGCGAGGTGTCGGAGTCGAAGGTGACGACGCTGGCGCCGCCGCTGCGGGCCTGGTCCAGGGCGCTGCAGATGGCGTTGGGGTCGTTGGCCGAGGTGAGGATGACGTCGGCGCCCTGCTGGGTCAGCGTGTTGATGTAGCTGACCTGCGAGGAGGCGCTGGCCTCCGACGGGCCGACCTGGCTGAACTCGCCCTCGATCTCGCCGGCGGCCCGCTCGGAGCCGGCGGCCGCGACGTCGAAGTACGGGTTGTTGAGCTGCTTGGGCAGGAAGGCGATCGCGAGGTCCGCGGGGATCTCGGCGTCCGGGTCGGCCGAGGCGCCCGCGGCGTCGCCGCCGCCGGAGCTGCTGCCCTCGTCCTCGCCACGGGTGGTGCCACCGCAGGCGGCGGTGGTGAGCACGACGGCGGCCACCGCCACGCCGGTCAGGCCGCCACGCAGGCGACGACTGGTCAGGAACAGCGACATCGGGGTCCCTCTCTTCGGGGTGGAGTGGAGTGGTGCAGGTCGAACGGGGTGGTGCGGTGGTGCGGTCAGGAGGCCGGTCTGCGGCGGGCCAGGCGGCGCTTGACCCGCGCGGTCACCTGCGGGGCGACGACGGCGGTGATCAGCAGGACGCCGGTGACGATGTTGAGGACGTCGGAGGGGACGTTGACCAGCTGCAGGGCGTTGCGGACCGAGGCCAGCAGCAGCGCGCCGGCCATGACGCCGAGCAGGCCGCCGCTGCCGCCGAAGATCGACACCCCGCCGAGCAGGATCGCCGCGACCACCTGCAGCTCCAGGCCGGTGGCGTTGTCGGCGCGGGCGCTGCCGTAGCGGAGCGTCCAGTAGACGCCGCCGAGCGCGGCGACCACGCCCGTGGCGACGAACAGCCACAGCTTGGTGCGGGCGACGTCGATGCCGCTGAACCGGGCGGCGTCCTCGCTGTTGCCCATGGCGTACAGCGACCGGCCGATCGGGGTGGCGTGCAGGACGACCGCGGTGATCGCGATCAGCACCAGCAGCGGGACGACGACGGTCGGGATGCCGGTGGAGCCGATCGAGCTGATCGCCCACGTCGTCCAGGCGCGCGGGAAGTCGGCCACCGCCTGGTCGCCGAGGACGACGAAGGCCAGCCCGCGGTAGAGCGCGAGCGTGCCGATCGTGACCGCCAGCGAGGGCAGCCCGAGCGTGGTGACGAGGAAGCCGTTGACCGCGCCGAGCACCGCGCCGAGGACGAGCACCAGCGGGACGATCGCCTCCAGCGGCAGGCCGGCGATCCACAGCTGCCCCATCACCGCGCTCGAGAGCCCGACGGTGCTGGCCACCGACAGGTCGATCTCGCCGGTGACCACCACGAGCGTCAGCGGCAGCGCGATGAGCGCGATGACGACGACGTCGAGCAGCAGGAAGCCGGCGTTGCGGGTGGAGGCGAAGCCCGGGACGGTCACCGCGGCGACGAGGAGGAACAGCACGAGGAACGTGGTGATGACGCTGCCCGAGGGCAGGGTCAGGCCGCGGCGGGCGGGCGCGGCCGGCGCCGGGGCGGCCGGCGCGGGGGCGGTCTCAACGGTCACTGCGGGCGTTCCTCCCCCGGAGGCGGGCGGCCAGGCGCAGCTGCAGCGCCCGGTCCAGTGCGATGGCGGCGAGGATCAGCGCGCCGACGGCGGCGTCCCGCCAGAACGGGTCCAGGCCCAGTTGGGGCAGCGCGGTGCCGATCGTGGTGAGCAGCAGCGCGCCGAGGGCGGCGCCGTAGACCGAGCCGCTGCCGCCGAAGATGGCGACCCCGCCGACGACGCAGGCGGCCACGACGAACAGCTCCTGGCCGGTGCCGGCGGTGGTGTCCAGCGTCTGGAAGCGGGCGGCGTAGAGGACGCCGGCCAGCCCGGCGAGGGCCCCGTTGACGACGAAGGCGGTGAGCACCCGCTTGCCGACCGGGATGCCCGACAGCCGCGCGGCCTCCGGCGCCGAGCCGATGCCGTAGAGCTCGCGGCCGCTGCGGAAGGTCCGCAGGTAGTAGCCGACGACCACCACGACCACGACGGCGACGAGGAACAGCACCGGGACGCCGAGCAGCCGCGCGGTGCCGAGGGACTTGAACCCGCTCGGCAGGTCGGCGGCGTTGATCTGCAGCCGGTCGGCGCTGGAGGCCCACAGCGAGTCCAGCCCGCGGAAGGCGTACAGCGTGCCGAGGGTGACCACCAGCGATGGCACCCCGGCGGTGGCGACGATCGCGCCGTTGATGAGGCCGCACGCCGCGCCGACGGCCATCCCGGCGAGCACGGCCACCACCAGCGGCAGGTCCGGTGCGACCACCAGCAGCGTGCCGGTGGCGTAGGCCGACAGGCCGAGCACCGACCCGACGGACAGGTCGACGTTGCGGGTGATGATCACCATCGTCTGGCCGGCGGCCAGCACGGTGAGGATCGCCGCCGACAGCAGCAGGTCGCGGACGTTCTGCCCCGACAGGAACCGCGGGTTGGCGATGACGGTGACGACGACCAGCAGCACCAGCGCGGCCAGGATGCCGAGCTCGCGGGCGACGACCAGGCGCTGCACCAGCGCGGCGCCGCGGCGACCGGTGCGCTCGGGCGCAGCCAGCTCCTCGGGCAGCGGCGCGGGCGTCTTGGTGAGGGGCGCGCTCACCGGGACACCCCCGCGGCGGCCTGGCCGGTCGCGGCCAGCATCACGCTGTCCTCGTCGGCACGGGCGCGGGGGATGTCGTCGACGAGGCGGCCCTCGGAGACGACGAGGACGCGGTCGGCCATGCCGAGGACCTCCGGCAGCTCGCTGGACACCATGACGACGGCGAGGCCCTCGGCCGCCAGCTGCGACATCAGCCGGTGCACCTCGGACTTGGTGCCGACGTCGATGCCGCGGGTGGGCTCGTCGACGATCAGCACCGTCGGCTCGGTCGACAGCCACTTGGCCAGGACGACCTTCTGCTGGTTGCCGCCCGAGAGCGTGGACACCGGGTCGCTGAGCCGCCCGGCCTTGACCTGCAGCCGCTTCGACCACTCGGCGGCCGACGCCCGCTCGGCGCGCGAGCTGAGCAGCCCACCCCTCGCCAGCTTCCAGCGGCGGGTGAGCGTGGCGTTCCGCTCGACCGACAGCTCCATGACCAGCCCCTGCTGGCGGCGGTCCTCGGGGACGAGCGCGATGCCGGCGGCCATGGCCGCGGCGGGGTCGCCCTTCCGCAGCGCCTTCCCGGAGACGCGGACCGAGCCGGCGTCGTAGGGGTCGATCCCGAAGACGGCGCGGACGATCTCGCTGCGCCCGGCGCCGACCAGCCCGGCCAGCGCGACGATCTCGCCGGCCCGCACGTCGAAGGAGACGTCGGAGAAGACGCCGCGGCGGGTCAGGCCGCGCACCTCGAGCACGACCTCGCCGGGCTCGACGTCGGTCTTGGGGAACAGCGAGGAGACCTCGCGGCCGACCATCCGGCGGACCACCTGGTCGACGGTCAGGTCGCGGGCGAGGTCGGTGGAGACCCACTGCCCGTCGCGCATGACGGTGATCCGGTCGCAGAGGTCGAACACCTCGTCGAAGCGGTGGGAGATGAACAGCACCGCGGCACCGGAGGCGCGCAGCGACCGGGCGACGGCGAACAGCCGCTCCACCTCGACGCCGGACAGCGCCGCGGTGGGCTCGTCCATGACCAGCACCCGGGCGTCGAACGACAGCGCCTTGGCGATCTCGACCATCTGCTGGTCGGCGATCGACAGGCCGCGCGCCGGGCGGTCGGGGTCCAGCGCCACGCCGAGCCGCTCGAACAGCGCCCGGCAGCGCTCGGCGAGGCCGCGGCGGTCGATGCGGCGCCCCGAGAGCAGCGGCTGGCGGCCCATGAAGATGTTCTCCGCGACCGACAGGTCGGGGAACAGCGTGGGCTCCTGGTAGATGACCGCGATGCCGGCGGCCCGCGCGGCGGCCGGGTCGGCCAGCGTCACCGGCTGCCCGTCGAGCAGCACGCGGCCGGTGTCGGGGCCGTGCACGCCGGCGAGGATCTTCACCAGGGTCGACTTGCCGGCGCCGTTCTCGCCGACCAGCGCGTGGGCCTCCCCCGCGCGCAGCTCGAGCTGCGCGCCGCGCAGCGCGGCGACCGCGCCGAAGCTCTTGCCGACGTCCTCGAGGGCGAGCACGACCTGCCCTGTCGCCGGCGGCGCCGCTGGCGCCGGGGCGTGGTCCACGACGACCACCTCCGTTGTGAAACGATTCAGACGAGCTGTGGCGCAGACCATAGGGTCAGGTTTCGAGACGTGTCAACCGCCGGTTTCTGGCTCGCCACCGGGGTTTGACACGTTTCAGTCCACGGGCGACCATCGGTCTGCGACGGTGTCCCCCGTCACCACCTGCGCACCTGACGAGGAGGACGCCGTGCCCGCGAGCATCCGCGACGTCGCCGAGCACGCCGGCGTCTCGGTCGGGACGGTGAGCAACGTCCTCAACCGCCCCGAGGTGGTCAGCGGGCCGACCCGCGAGCGGGTCCTCGACGCCATCGCCGCCCTCGGCTTCGTCCGCAACGAGTCCGCCCGCCACCTGCGCGCCGGGCACAGCCGCACGATCGGGCTGGTCGTCCTCGACATCGCCAACCCGTTCTTCACCGACGTCGCCCGCGGCGTGGACGACGTCGTCGACCCGGCCGGCCTCGCGGTGATCCTGTGCAACTCCGACGACCGCCCGGAGAAGGAGTCCGCCCACCTCGACGTGCTGGCCGAGCAGCGGGTGCAGGGCGTGCTCATCACCCCCACCGCGGAGCTCTCGCCGCACCTGGACTCGCTGCGCCGTCGCGGGATCCCGGTCGTGCTGGTCGACCGGCGCGCGCCCGGGCCCGACCAGTGCGCCGTCGCCGTCGACGACGTCCTCGGGGGCCGGCTGGCCGCCGAGCACCTGCTCGAGCGCGGGCACCGGCGGATCGCGTTCATCGGCGGCGCCTCGGGGCTGCCGCAGGTGCAGGAGCGGCACGCCGGCGTCGCCGCCGCCGTCCGGGAGGCCACCGGGGACGACGACGCGCTGCTGGTCCTCTCCCCCGAGCACCTCACCGTCGCCGGCGGACGCGAGGCCGCGGCGCGCATCGTCGGCCTGCCCGCCGCCCGCCGGCCCACCGCCGCGGTGTGCGCCAACGACCTGCTGGCCCTCGGCGTGCTGCAGGAGATGGTCCGCCAGGGCGTGCGGGTGCCCGACGACTTCGCGATCGTCGGCTACGACGACATCGACTTCGCCGCGGCCGCCGCGGTGCCGCTGACCTCGGTGCGCAAGCCGCGCGCGGCGCTGGGGTCACGCGCCGCCGAGCTGCTCCTCGACGAGGCGCGCGGCGAGGGGCACGTGCACGTGCAGGAGGTCTTCGAGCCCACCCTGGTCGTGCGGGAGTCGAGCATGGTGTTCCGCGACAGGGAGGGGGCCCGATGAGGGTCGCGCTGTTCGCCACCTGCCTGGTGGACACGATGGTGCCGCAGGTCGCCCGGGCGACGGCGACGCTGCTGGAACGGCTGGGCCACGAGGTGGTCGTGCCGCCGACGCAGGCCTGCTGCGGGCAGATGCACGTCAACACCGGCTACCGGCGCGAGGCGGTGCCGATCGTCGCCAACCACGTGCGCGCCTTCACCGGCGCCGAGGCGGTCGTGGCCCCGTCGGGCTCGTGCGTCGCCTCGATCCACCACCAGCAGGCGATGGTCGCCCGCCGCGCCGGGGAGCACGCGCTCGCCGACGAGGCCGAGGCGCTGGCCGCCCGCACCTACGAGCTGTCGCAGTTCCTCGTCGACGTCCTCGGGGTGGTCGACGTCGGCGCCTACTACCCGCACCGGGTCACCTACCACCCGACCTGCCACTCGCTGCGCCTGCTGCGGGTCGGCGACCGGCCGCTGCAGCTGCTGCGCGCCGTCCGCGGCCTGGACCTCGTCGAGCTGCCGGGCGCGGAGTCCTGCTGCGGCTTCGGCGGCACCTTCGCGGTCAAGAACGCCGACACCTCGACGGCGATGCTCACCGACAAGATGGCCAACGTGCTCTCCACGCACGCCGAGGTGTGCACCGCCGGCGACTCCTCCTGCCTGATGCACATCGGCGGCGGGCTGTCGCGGCTGCGCTCGGGCACGCGCACGGTCCACCTGGCCGAGATCCTCGCCTCGACGGAGGAGCACATGTCCCCCACCCAGACCACCGCCCCCGCGGTCCCGGCCTGAGGCGGCAGATATGGCCATTTCTGCCGCTTCCTCCGACCCGACGCCGCTGGCTCCGGGCGCGCCACGCTCCGGGACGACGTTCCTCGGCCTGCCGACCGCACCCCGGGGCGTGGGCCACCTGCGCGGCACGCAGTCCTTCCCCGACGCCGCCCGCACCGCGCTGCGCGACGGCCAGCTGCGCGCCAACCTCGGCCGCGCCACGACGACGATCCGCGGCAAGCGCGCCGCCGTCGTGGCCGAGGTGCCGCACTGGGAGCAGCTGCGCCAGGCCGGGAAGGCGCTCAAGGCCGCGACCATGGCCCGCCTCGACGAGCACCTCGAGGAGCTCGAGCGGCAGGTCACCGCGCGCGGCGGCACCGTGCACTGGGCGCGCGACGCCACCGAGGCCAACCGCATCGTCACCGGGCTGGTCCGGGCCACCGGCAGCGACGAGGTGGTCAAGGTCAAGTCGATGGCCACCCAGGAGATCGGCCTCAACGAGGCGCTCGAGGCGGCCGGCATCGAGGCGATCGAGACCGACCTCGCCGAGCTGATCGTCCAGCTGGGCGAGGACTCCCCCAGCCACATCCTCGTGCCGGCCATCCACAAGAACCGCTCGGAGATCCGCGAGATCTTCAGCCGCACGATTCCCGGCGTCGACCCGGGGCTCACCGACGAGCCGCGCCAGCTGGCGATGGCCGCCCGCACCCACCTGCGGGAGCGGTTCCTGTGCGCGCGGGTCGCCGTCAGCGGGGCCAACTTCGCCGTCGCCGAGACCGGCACGCTCGCCGTGGTCGAGAGCGAGGGCAACGGCCGGATGTGCCTGACGCTGCCCCAGACGCTCATCACGGTCATGGGCATCGAGAAGGTCGTGCCGCGCTGGGAGGACCTCGGCGTCTTCCTGCAGCTGCTCCCCCGCTCCTCCACCGGCGAGCGGATGAACCCCTACACCTCGCTGTGGGCCGGCGTGACCCCCGGCGACGGGCCGCAGGACTTCCACCTGGTGCTGCTCGACAACGGCCGGACGGCGGTGCTCGCCGACGAGGTGGGCCGCGAGGCGCTGCACTGCATCCGCTGCTCGGCCTGCCTCAACGTCTGCCCGGTGTACGAGCGCGCCGGCGGGCACGCCTACGGCTCGGTCTACCCCGGCCCGATCGGCGCGGTGCTGTCCCCGCAGCTCACCGGCGTCGAGGACAACGCCTCGCTGCCGTACGCGTCGTCGCTGTGCGGGGCCTGCTACGACGTCTGCCCGGTGGCCATCGACATCCCCTCGATCCTCGTGCACCTGCGCGCCGAGCACGTGGAGGCGCAGACGCGGCCCACCGCCGAGGCGGTCGCCTTCCGCGGACTGTCGCGGGTGATGAGCAACCCGCGGCTGTGGCACCTCGCCCAGCGCGCGGCCGGGCTCGGCCGGTTCCTCGCCCGCGGCAGGCCGACGCTCCCCGCCGCGCTGCCGCCGCCGGCCAGCGCCTGGACCCGCACCCGCGACCTGCCCACCCCGCCCGGGAGGTCGTTCGTGCAGCAGTGGACGGAGGAGCACCGGTCGTGAGTGCACGCGAGGAGGTGCTCGGCCGCATCCGCACGGCGCTCGGTGAGCACCGTCCGGTCGTGGACGTCCCGCCGGTCCCGGGGCCGCGCTCGCTCGCCCCCGCCGAGCTGCTCGACCTGCTCGCCGAGCGCGTCGAGGACTACCGCGCCACGGTGCTGCGCTGCGCGCCCGACGAGGTGCCCGCGAGCGTCGTCCGCGGCCTGGACCTGGCGCTGGGTGAGGGCTGGGCGCCCGCCGACGTCGTCGTCGCCCCCGGGGTGCCGGCCGCCTGGCGGCCGTCGGGGTCTCCGGAGGACGACGGCCGTCCCGCGGTGGAGCTCGCCGCCTTCGCCGCGACCCTGACCGGCGTGGCGACGGCGATCGCCGAGACCGGCACCCTCGTCCTCGACGGCTCGCCGCTGTCGGGCCGCCGGGCGCTGTCGCTGCTGCCGGACGTGCTGGTGTGCGTGGTCGAGGCCGCGCAGGTGGTCCCCGACGTGCCCGACGCGCTGGGCCGGCTCGACCCGGTCGCGCCGCTCACGATGGTCAGCGGCCCGTCGGCGACGTCGGACATCGAGCTGCAGCGCGTCGAGGGCGTGCACGGACCGCGGACCCTGGTCGTCGTCCTCGCCGGCTGACCGCCCGCCTCCTGTCGACCTGCGGTCGTCTCAGGTGCTCCGGAGACCGCCGCAGGTCGACACCCGGCGGCGGGTCACAGCGGCTCGGGGTACTGGGCGACCACCGCGGCCATGTCGAGCGCGCGGACGGTGGCGACCAGCAGGTCGACGGAGTCCTCCGGCAACCAGCCGGGCTCGGCGAACACCAGCACGCCGTCGCGGTAGACCATCAGCGTCGGCGTCGAGCGCACCCCGAGCTCGGCGGCCAGCGCCTGCTCCGCCTCGGCGTCGACGGCGGCGAACACCAGGTCCGGGTGCCGCGCCGCGACGGCGTCGAGCACCGCGCTGAACGCCCGGCTCGAGCCCGACAGCGAGGAGCGGACGTCGACCAGCACGATCCCCGGGACCGACACCGTCGCCCGGAAGCCGGCCGCGTCGAGCGTCCGCATGCGCACCTCCCCGTCCGCCGACCAGTGTGGCGCGGATGGGGGCGCACCGCGGGCCCCGGCCGGGTCGGCCGGGGCCCGCGGTGGGTGCTGCCCGTCAGGCGCGGGTGAGCGACTCCTCGCGCGCCGGCGGCACGGCCGCCTCCCCGAGCCGCGCCAGCGGCACGTGCGCGGTCTCGCGCGCGGTGAGGGCGCACAGCCCCGCCACGGTGGCCGCGCCGGCCGTCAGGATCGCGACCGGCACCCAGCCGCCGCTGCCGTCACCGGCGATCGCCGTGGCGATGGCCGGCGAGAAGCCGCCCAGCGCGAAGCCGACCTGCGTGCCGATGGCCATGCCCGAGTAGCGCACCCGCGTGCTGAACATCTCGCCGTAGAAGGACGGCCAGATGCCGTTGGCCGCCGAGTACACGATGCCGAACAGCACGATGCCGAAGACGACGACCAGCGGGCCGTTCCCCTGCTGCAGCGCCCAGAGGAACGGGAAGGCCAGCACGGCCGAGCCCAGCGCGCCGAACGCGAACACCGGACGGCGACCGATCCGGTCGGACAGCCGTGCCCAGAGCGGCAGCGCGCCGAGCGCGACGACGTTGGCGAGGATGACCATCCACAGCAGGGTCGAGCGCTCCATGCCGACCTCCTGCGTGCCGTGCGCCAGCGCCCAGGTGCTGACGATCGTGCTGATCACCGAGACCAGCGCGCACAGCACGACGCGGACCACCGCGGCCCAGTGGTCGCGGAACAGGACGGCCACCGGCAGCTTCGCGACGTCGTCGTGCTGCTCGACCCGCTCGAACTCCTCGGCCTCGGGCAGCGAGCGGCGCACCCAGTAGCCGACGGCGACGACGATCGCGGACAGGAAGAACGGGATCCGCCAGCCCCAGCTGAGCAACTGGTCCTCCGGCAGCAGCGCCACCAGCAGGAAGACGACGTTGGCGAGGATCAGGCCGGCCTGCGTGCCCGACAGCGTGAAGCTGGTGAAGAAGCCGCGCCGGCCCTCGGGGGCGTGCTCGAGCGTGAGGGAGTTGGCGCCGCTCTGCTCGCCGGCGGCCGACAGGCCCTGCAGCACGCGCAGCACCACCAGCAGGATCGGCGCGGCGACGCCGATCGAGGCGTAGGACGGCAGCGCGCCGATGAGGAACGTCGAGACGCCCATCAGCAGCAGGGTGAGCACCAGCATCTTCTTGCGCCCGACCCGGTCGCCGAAGTGGCCGATGACCACCGCGCCGATCGGACGGGCCACGTAGGCGACACCGAAGGTGGCCAGGGAGAGCAGCGTGCCGGTGGCGGCCTCGGTGTCGGGGAAGAAGACGTCCGGGAAGACGAGCCCGGCGGCCGCGCCGTAGATGAAGAAGTCGTAGTACTCGAGCATGCTCCCGACGAAGCTGGCCAGGGCGGCCTTGCGGGGCACGGGCTCGGTCGAGGGGCCACCGTGGGCGGTGGTCGTGGACATCGGCGTCTCCAGGGTGCGGGCGGCAGGGACCTCGTCGTGCCGGGGCTCGGCTGGGCGTCCCGACGGCGACCAGCGGCTTATGTACCAACTGGTTACGTACCAGATGGTGAGGTGATCGCCGTCACGCTGTCAAGCCGAGGGGTCAGGTGGGCGGGCGCCGCGTCAGTGCGCGGTGAGGAAGTCGACGACGAGGTCGCCGAGCAGCCGCCGCTGGTGGTCGCGGCGGGCGGGGTCGAGCATGTCGCGGCCGAAGATCGCGCCGAAGGTGTGCCGGTTGGCGGTGCGGAAGACGCAGAACGCGCTGATCACCTGGTGCACGTCGAGGGCGTCGACGTCCTCGCGGAACACCCCGGCGTCCCAGCCGCGCTCGAGGATCCGGCCCAGGACGTCCAGTGCCGGGTTGGCCAGCCGGGTCAGCACCTCGGAGCGGGCGATGTGCTCGGCCCGGTGGATGTTCTCGATGCTCACCAGCCGGATGAAGTCCGGGTGCGCCTCGTGGTGGTCGAAGGTCAGGCCCGCGAGCTCGCGGATGGCCTCGACGGGGTCGAGGTGCTCGACGTCGACCTGCTGCTCCAGGCCCCGGATGCGGCTGTAGGCCTGTTCCAGGACGGCGACGTAGAGCTGCTCCTTGCCGCCGAAGTAGTAGTAGATCATCCGCTTGGTGGTGCTCAGCTTGTCGGCGATCTCGTTGATCCGGGCGCCGGCGTAGCCGCGGTCGGCGAACTCCGCGGTGGCCACGCTGAGGATCTCGGCGCGCGTCCGGTCGGCGTCCCGCGTCCGTTCCGTCCCCCCGCCCACCGGGCCCCCCTCGCTCACCCCGGCAGCCTAGGTCGCCGCGCCGCACGGGGCCGCGGACGTGCACTCCGCGGTGGCGGCGGCGCGGTGTCCCGGCTCACCCTGAGGGCTGGCGGCCGGTCGCCGGATGTGGTCCCCTGAGGACAACTCACCGGTTGGTACATAGTTGGGGGCAGTCCATGGCGTCCGCCGAGCGGAGCTTCCTCGTCGGCCTGGTCGGCACGGGCATCGGCCCGTCGCTCACCCCGCCGATGCACGAACGGGAGGCCGGCGCCCTCGGCCTGCGCTACCTCTACCGCCGCCTCGACCTCGACCGGATGCACCGCCCGGCGACGGCGATCGGCGAGGTGCTGGCGGCGACCCGCCTGGCCGGGTTCGACGGGCTCAACGTCACGCACCCGTGCAAGCAGCTGGTCATCCCGCACCTCGACGAGCTCTCCCCCGACGCCGAGGCGCTCGGCGCCGTCAACACCGTCGTGCTGCGCGACGGCCGCGCGGTCGGGCACAACACCGACTGGTCCGGCTTCGCGCGGGCGTTCGACCGCGGCCTGCCCGAGGCCGGGCTCGACGACGTCGTCCTGCTGGGTGCCGGCGGTGCCGGCGCCGCCGTCGCGCACGCGCTGCTCACCCTCGGCGCCCGCCGGCTGACCGTCCTCGACGTCGACGGGCAGCGCGCGGCGGGGCTGGCGGGCGCGCTGCACGGGCGCTTCGGCGGCGACCGCGTCACCGGCGGCGGGCTGCCCGGGCTCGAGCAGGCGCTCGCAGGGGCCGACGGTCTGGTGCACGCCACCCCCACCGGCATGGCCGCCCACCCGGGGCTCCCCCTGCCGGCCGAGCTGCTGCGGCCGGAGCTGTGGGTGGCCGACATCGTCTACCGCCCGCTGGACACCGAACTGGTCCGCACCGCCCGCGCGCTGGGGTGCCGGGTCCTCGACGGCGGCGGCATGGCCGTGTTCCAGGCCGTCGACGCGTTCCGGCTGTTCACCGGCGTGGAGCCCGACGCCGAGCGGATGCTGGCCCACTTCGCCGAGCTCGTCGCCGACCCGGGGCCCGACGTCCGTGTCCGCTGAGCCGTTCCGACGGTCGGTCGCCACCGTCTGCCTGTCCGGGACGCTCGAGGACAAGCTGGCCGCCGCCTCGGCAGCCGGCTTCCACGGCATCGAGGTCTTCGAGCCCGACCTCGTCGCCTCGCCGTGGTCGCCGGCCGAGCTGGCCGCCCGTTGCGCCGACCTCGGCCTGTCGATCGACCTCTACCAGCCCTTCCGCGACCTCGACTCGACCGACCCCGCCCGGTTCGCCCGCAACCTGCGCCGCGCCGAGGCCAAGTTCGACGTCATGGCGGCACTCGGCACCGACACCGTCCTGGTCTGCTCGTCGGTCGCGCCCGACGCCGTCGACGACCCCGACCTGCTGGCCGAGCAGCTGGCCACCGCCGCGGCCCGCGCCGGCGAGCGCGGCCTGCGCATCGCCTACGAGGCGCTCGCCTGGGGCCGGCACGTCTCCACCTGGGAGGCGTCCTGGGACGCCGTCCGCCGCGCCGGCTCCCCCGCCCTGGGCCTGTGCCTCGACAGCTTCCACGTGCTCTCCCGCGGCGGGGACCCGGCGGGGTTTGCCGCCGTCCCCGGCGAGAAGCTGTTCTTCCTGCAGCTGGCCGACGCCCCGCGGCTGGAGATGGACGTCCTGCAGTGGAGCCGCCACCACCGGCTCTTCCCCGGCCAGGGCGCGTTCGACCTGCCGCGCTTCGTGGCCTGCGTGCTCGCCGCCGGCTACACCGGGCCGCTGTCGCTGGAGGTCTTCAACGACGTCTACCGGCAGGCCGACCCGGCGCGGACGGCGGTCGACGCCATGCGGTCGCTGCAGTGGCTCGAGGAGGCCCTCGCGCTGCGCCGCCCCGATGCCGGTCTCCCGCTGCCCCCGGCGGCGCCCGCACTGACCGGCTGGTCGTTCACCGAGCTCGCCGTCGACGGCGTCTCCGGACCCGTCCTGGGCGGCGTGCTGGACGCGCTCGGCTTCACACACACCGGCCAGCACCGGTCCAAGCCCGTGCAGCTGTGGGAACAGGGCCGCGCGCGGGTGCTGCTCAACGCGTCGGTGGTCCGGCCGACGGGACCGGGTGTGGCGTCGGTGGCCGCGCTCGGCCTGGAGAGCAGCGACCCGCCGGGCTCGGCCGCACGTGCCGAGGCGATGAGCGCGCCGGTCCTCCCCCGCACCCGCGGCACGGCCGAGGCGGAGCTGTCCGCCGTCGCCGCGCCCGACGGCACGCAGGTCTTCTTCACCCGCACCGGTCCCGACGGCTGGCCGGCCGACTTCCTCCCCACCGGCCGGACGGCCGGCCCCGGCGCCGGCATCACCGGCATCGACCACGTCGGACTCACCCAGCCCTTCGACGCCTTCGACGAGGCCGGGCTGTTCTACCGGGCGGTGCTCGGGCTCGACCCGCAGGAGGTGACCGAGCTGGCCGCGCCCTTCGGCCTCGTGCGCACCCGCGCGGTGACCGGGCCGGACCGCGCGGTGCGGCTGACGCTGTCGGTGTCGGCGCTGCGCCGCGGCGGGTGGGCGCCCGGCGTCCCCGAGCCGCAGTACGTGGCGCTGGCCACCGACCACCTGGTGGCCACCGCCCGCGCGCTGCGGGCGGCGGGGGCACCCCTGCTGCCGATCCCGGCCAACTACGCCGACGACCTCGAGGCCCGCCACGACCTGCCCGCCGACCTGCTGGCCGCGATCCGCGAGCACGGGCTCATGTACGAGGAGGACGCACGCGGCGGGTACCTGCACCTGGCCACCGACGTCCTCGGCGACCGCGTCTTCTTCGAGGTGGTGCAGCGCCTCGGCGGCAACGACGGTTACGGCACCACCGACGCGCCGGTGCGGATGGCCGCGCACCGACGCCGCCGCCAGGCACTCCCGGCCGCGGAGGGATGAGCGTGCACGCACCCAACCGGCTCGCGGTGCACCAGTCGCTGGTGCACCCGCGCGACGTCCTCGAGTTGACGGAGGCCCTGCCCGGGACGGGGTGGCACTCGGTCGGGCTGCACGTGGGCGGTGCCCAGGAGGTCGAGCCCTGGTGGCACGGCGGCGCCGGGGAGCGCAACCTCGCCCGGCTGGTGGCACTCCTGCTGGAGACCCGCGTGACCGTGCTCGACGTCGGGCGGGTGCACCTGGGCAGCGCCCTGCCGCGCGACGACGTCCACGCCGACCACGGGCGCGTGCTCGACCTGGGCGCGCGTTTCGGTGCCCGGTACGTGACCGCACGGCTGACCGCGTCCTCCCCCGCCGAGCGGGCCGACGTCTTCGGGCAGCTGGCCGAGCAGGCCCGCCCGTACCGGGTCCTGCCGCTGCTCGCGCCGGTCCCCGCCGACCGCCCCGACCTCGTCGACGACGCCGTCGCGGTGGTCGCGCCCAGCGGCGGGGGCGTCGTCCTCGACGTGCCGGTCGGGTCGTGCACGCCCGCCGGGGTCGAGGCGGTCGTCGACGCGCTCGGCGAGTTCCTCGGCTACGTCCGGCTCAGCGCCCGTCAGGTGGCCGCCGCCGGCGACGACGCCGCGGGCCTGCTCGCCACGCTGCCGCCACACGTCCCGGTGGCGCTCGGCGGGGACGACTCGGCCGGCTTCGTGACCGGTGACGTGCACGCCCGCCTGGGCGACCTGCACGGCCGCGTCGACGCGCTCCTCGAGCACCGCGGGCCCGCGCCCGGCGGCTGGCAGCCGGATGAGGCCGTTGGTGCACCCATCGTTGGGGCACCACGGATCTAGCATCGGGGCATGCAGTCCGTCGACGCCGCCCCGGCCCCTCTCGACCCGGACCCGCTCGCCCTCGAGCGCCAGGTGTGCTTCGCCCTGTCGGTCGCCGCGCGCAACGTGGTCGCCGTCTACCGGCGGTTCCTGGAGCCGATGGGGCTGACCCATCCCCAATACCTCGTGATGCTGGCGCTGTGGCAGTCCGGTCCGCTGGCGGTGAAGGACCTCTCCCGCCTGCTGCAGCTCGACCCCGGCACCCTCTCCCCGCTGGTCAAGCGGCTGGAGGCCGCCGGCCTGGTCCGCCGCGACCGGGACCCGCGGGACGAGCGGGCGCTGGCCATCGCGCTGACCGACCGCGGGCGCGCGCTGCGGGCGCGGGCCGAGGCGATCCCCTCCGGGATCGTGGCGGACCTCGGGATGCCGCTGGAGGAGCTGCAGGCGCTGCACGGCTCCCTGACGCGCGTGATCGCGGCCTCCCAGCGTGCCCTGGAGACCGATCCCACACCGTGATTGGTACACCAACCATTGGTGCACACAGCATCTGAGGCGTAGACAGGAGTCATGGAGCCGGACCAGGAAACTCCCCCGCGCGTGCGCCCCGGTCCGCTGTGGTGGCTCGCCTACGCGATGGGCACCGGGCTGCCCGAGCGGCACCGCACCTGGGTCCTGTACGACACGACGACGCGCACCTGGGTGTGGCGGCACGTGGCGCGCACGCTGGTCCAGCTGGCCGTGCCGATCGCGCTGGTCCTGCTGCTGGTGCCGGGCGCCTTCTGGATCCGCGGGCTGTCGGCCCTCGGTGGGCTGATCCTCGGGATGGCCTTCTCCCTCGCCTACATGACCGAGGCGGTGGAGAACCGGGTGAAGAAGGCCGGCTACGCCCCCGGGTCGGCGCAGGCCGTCCGCGACCGGGCCGGCCGGGTGCGGGACGCCCGGGACTCCGAACGACGGCGCGCCGCGGCCGCGAAGCGGGCCGCCCGCTACCGGGACCGCCGCGCCCGCTGACCCCCGCCGAGCCGCCGGTCGGCGGGTGAGCGCTGCCGTACGCTCCGTACCCGGCGCCCTGAGCGAGGGAGCCGGGACGGAGCCGGAGTGAGTCGACCCACGGGGGACGGGGCCGTCGACGTCGAGCGTGACCGCTACCGCTACCTCGCCGAGGTCACCGAGTCCCTGACGCAGAGCCTCGACACCGGTACCGCCGCCGACCAGCTCGCCCGCCTGGTGGTCCCGCGCCTGGCCGACTGGGCGACCGTCACCGTCCTCGCCGGCGACGGCGCACCGGGCGGCTCCGCCCGCGCCCACCGCGACCCCGAGCGCCTGGTCGACGTCGACACCTACCTCGCCGGCCGGATCACCGCGCCGCGCGACACCGAGGCCGTCGCGATGGTCCTGCACTCCGGCGAGCCGGTGCACCTGCGCGACGTCGAGCCGGACCTGGGGCCGGAGTCGCTGCCGGCGGGCCCGGTGCGCGGCGCGTGGGAGCGGCTGGACCCCCGGTCGAGCCTGTTCGTGCCGCTGCAGGCCCGCGGCACCGCCTTCGGCGTGCTGTCGCTGGTGCGCTGCGGGGACCGCCCGCCGGCCGGGCCGGACGACGTCGCGCTCGCCGTCGAGGTCGCCCGCCGCGGCGCGCTGGCCCTGGACAACGCCCGGCTCTACGGCCGCCAGCTGCGCGTCGCCGAGACGCTGCAGCACAGCCTGCTCACCCCGCCGTCGCAGCCCCCGGGCCTCGAGGTCGCCGTCCGCTACCGGCCCGCGGTCTCGCAGGACCTCGTCGGCGGCGACTGGTACGACGCCTTCGACCGACCCGACGGCGCGACCGTCCTGGTCATCGGGGACGTCGCCGGGCACGGGGTCGAGGCCGCCGCGGCGATGGCGCAGCTCCGCAGCGCCGTCCGCACGCTGGCCTACGACTCCCCCGACGGCCCGGCCGGGACGCTCGACCGGGTCGACCGGGTGCTCGCCGGCCTGCACGTGGGCACGCTGGCCACCGCGCTGGTCGCGCACCTGCTGCCCCGGGCCGACGGCGCACCGGGACACCGACTGCGCTGGTCGTCGGCCGGCCACCTGCCGCCGCTGGTGCTCGGCGCCGACGACCGGGTGCGGCTGCTGGAGACCCGCCCCGAGCGGCTCCTGGGCGCCGACGAGTTCGCGGTGCGCAGCGACCACGAGACGGTGCTCTGCCCCGGCGAGACGCTGGTGCTGGTCACCGACGGGCTGGTCGAGATCGGCCGCCGGGGCATCGACGAGGGCCTCGCGGCCGCCGCCGACGCGCTGTCCGGGCTCGCCGGGCTGTCCCCCGACGCGCTGTGCGACCGGCTCCTGACCCGGGTGCTCCCCGACCGCACCGACGACGACGTCGCGGTGCTCGCCGTCCGCGTCCTCGGCGGCTGAGGCCCGAACCGACGCCGGGTGTCGACCTGCGGCTGCCTCGGCGAGTGCGAGACGACCGCAGGTCGACAACGGGCGACTGGGCTCAGCCCCAGAACGCGCGGATCTCCTCCGCCACCCGCTCGCCCTGAGCGCGGCCGGCGCGGGCGCAGGGCTCGCGGGTGGCGGGGTCGAGCGGGTTGGTGCCGAAGGCCTGCACCGCGGTCTCGTCGGCGAGCACGAGGTGCGCCTTCCCGTCGCGGCCCAGCGTCGCCATCTCGTCGTCCAGCGAGGGCCCGAGCGGGCTGCCGGCGATCCCGGCCATCGGCGCGACGACGAGGACGGTCTCGCAGCCCGCAGCGAGGTCGGCGTTCGTGGCCGAGCGCATGCCGCCGTCCATGAACCGGCGCTCGCCGATGGTGATGGGCGGGTAGACGCCGGGCACCGCGCACGAGGCGGCGACGGCGTCGAGCAGCGGGAAGCCGGTGTCGCGGTCGACGGCGAGGAACTCCCCGTCGGCGGTGTCGACGACGGTCACCACGAGACGCCGGTCGGGCCACTCCGGCGTCCCGATCCGCCCACCGATGACCGCGCGCCGCTCCGACTCCGGCATGGTCTGCGCCCGCAGCGCCAGCGCGCCGATGCGGGCACGCGCCTCCTGCTGCTCCGTGGCGCCGGCCAGCGCCGCGGCGAAGGAGGCGAAGAACGCGGCGCCGTCGAACTGCACGGCCCGCTCGGTGGCCGGCACCGGACCGAGCTGCGCGGCGTAGAGCTCCTCGAGGTCGGCGCCGGTGCGCAGGAGCGTGCCCACGATCGAGCCGGCCGACGTGCCCACCACCAGGTCGGCGTCGCGGACGTCGACGCCGGAGGAAGCCAGCCCCGACAGCAGGCCGATCTCCCACGCGATCCCGGCGATGCCGCCGCCGCCGAGGACGAGTGCCCTGCTCCGGTCGGGAGAGCTCATCTCAGAACTCCGAGACGCCGGCGTCGACGGCCATCTCGTGCGCGGTGACGTAGCGGGACTCGTCGGAGGCGAGGAACAGGACGACGTCGGCGACGTCCTCGGGCTGGGTGACCTGGACGGGCAGCAGGTTGCTGAACATGGGCGCCAGTCTCGGGTCACCGGCCATGGCCGCGCCGAGGGTGGCCTGCATGTCGCCCTCGCCCATCGGCGTCGCGACGCCGGTCGGGTGCAGGCTGTTGACCCGGATCGAGTGCCTGGCCAGCTCGGTGGCGAAGGCCTTGGCCATCCCGCGCACGGCCCACTTGCTGGTCGTGTAGTGGACCATGAACGGCTGCACCTTCAGCCCGGCCGCGGAGCTGACCAGCACGATCGAGCCGCCGCCGGCGGAGGCCAGGTGCGGCGCGGTGGCCATGACGGTGTTCCACACGCCGGTCACGTTGATGTCCAGGGTGTTGGCGAAGACCTCGGGGGCGACCTGGTCCCAGGGGCGCGGGCTGCAGATGCCGGCGTTGGCCACGACGACGTCGAGCCGGCCGAGCTCGGCCACCCCCCGGTCGGCGGCCTCCCGCAGCCCGGCGAGGTCGCGGACGTCGACGACGGCCTTCACCGCGCGGCGGTCCTGCGCCTCGACCTGCCGCACCGTCTCGTCGAGGTCCTCCTCCGTCGCGGAGGGATAGGTGACGTCGGGCAACTGCCCGCAGACGTCGACCACCACGACGTCGGCGCCCTCGGCCGCCAGCCGGACGGCGTGCGCCCTCCCCTGGCCCCGCGCCGCGCCCGTGACCAGCGCGACCTTGCCCTCGACCCGTCCTGCCACCGCTGCCTCCGTCCCGGCCCCGTCCCGGGTCCCGCCGCGAGCGTGCGAGTGGCGGGGAGGACGGGGTCCTTACAGTGCCGCGCGTCACGCTAGGAGTGATTTGCACTCAGTGCAAGGCCCTAGGGTCCACGCCGTGGAGCAGGTGGCGCGGCAGTCCTCCCGGCTGGCCACGTGGCACGCGTTGCGCGAGGCGACGCTGCGCCTCGTGGCCGAGCGCGGGTTCGCGGCGGTGACCGTCGACGACGTCGCCGCGGCGGCCGGCACCTCGCGCCGGACGTTCTTCAACTACTTCCCGACCAAGGCCGCGGCGCTCTTCGACCCGGAGCCGGAGCTGGCCGGCCGGCTGCAGCGGCTGACCGAGGAGGCCCCGGTCACCGACGACGCCTGGGCGGACCTGTGCTGGATCTGCGCGTCGTTCGTCCGGTGGGGCCCGCCGGACACGCTGCACGTCTACCGGCAGGTGGCCGAGTCCGGCGAGCTCAGCGACTACCCGGTGCAGATCCACCGGCACCTGGAGGAGGCGCTGGAGGCCTGGGCGGCCCGGCGCTTCCCCGGCGACCCGCTGCACGCGCGGCAGCTGGCCGCGACGGCCGGTGCCGCCCTGGTCGCGGCGTTCCGCACGTGGGACCCGGCCACGCCGGCCGGGGAGTTCGTGCGCCTGGCCGACCGGGCACTGGCCGCGGTGACCGTGCGCCGCGCGGGGACGGAGGAGACGTGACGGGGATGCCACCCGGGATGGCCGACGAGGCGGCCGCCGCGCTCGGGGAGGACGAGGCCGACGCCTTCCTCGCACGGGCCGGCCTCGTCCTGCCCGACGTCGTCGCGGCGGTGGAGCGGCTCTACGGCGACCGGGCCGGCGACCTGCTCGGCCGGGCGCTGCGCACCTCCCTGCGGGCGGCCGCCGAGCGGCCCGCGGAGCTGCGCCGGCTCGACCGCCGCCGCGAGATCGACCCGGCCTGGTTCCAGTCGCCGCGGGTGCAGGGCTACGTCTGCTACGTCGACCGCTTCTGCGGCACGCTGCGCGAGCTGCCCGGGAAGCTCGACCACCTCGAGGCGCTGGGCACCACCTACCTGCACCTCATGCCGCTGCTGCGCCCGCGTGCGGGCGAGAACGACGGCGGCTACGCGGTGGCCGACTACCGCGAGGTCGACCCCCGGCTGGGCACGATGGCCGACCTCGAGGCGGTGGCCGCGGCGCTGCACGGACGCGGCATGAGCCTGTGCATCGACCTGGTGCTCAACCACACCGCCCGCGAGCACGCGTGGGCCCGGGGCTGGCTGGCCGGCGACCCGGCGTACGCGGGCTTCTACACGGCCTTCCCCGATCGCGAGCTGCCCGACGCCTACGACGCCACCATCCCCGAGGTCTTCCCCGACCGCGCGCCGGGCTCGTTCAGCTGGGTGCCCGAGGCGCTCGGCGGCGCCGGCGGCTGGGTGTGGACGACGTTCTGGCCGTACCAGTGGGACCTCGACTACACCAACCCCGAGGTGACGCTGGCCGTGCTCGGCGAGATCACCTGGCTGGCCAACCGCGGCGTCGACGTCTTCCGCATGGACGCCGTCCCGTTCATGTGGAAGCGGATCGGCACCAGCGGCCAGAACCTGCCCGAGGCGCACGTCCTGCTGCAGCTGCTGCACGCGCTGACCCGGCTGGCCGCTCCCGGGGTGGTGTTCAAGGCCGAGGCGATCGTCGCCCCGGACGACCTCGTGCAGTACCTGGGCGCCCACGAGCGCTACCGGCCCGAGTGCGAGCTGGCCTACCACAACCAGCTCATGGTGCTGCTGTGGAGCAGCCTGGCCACCGGCGACGCCCGCCTGGCCCGCCAGGCGCTGGGCCGGATGCGGCCGATCCCGCCCACGACCACCTGGTGCACCTACGTGCGCGGGCACGACGACATCGGCTGGGCGGTGACCGACACCGACGCCGCCGCCCTCGGCCTCGACGGGTTCGCCCACCGCCGGTTCCTCAACGACTTCTACTCCGGCCGCTTCCCCGGCTCCTCCGCCCGCGGCGCGCTGTTCCAGGAGAACGAGGCCACCGGCGACGCGCGGATCTCGGGGACGACGGCGTCGCTGTGCGGCATCGAGGACGCCCTCGACCGCGGCGACGAGGCGGCACTGGAGACGGGCCTGCGCCGGTTCGGGCTGCTGTACGCGGTGGCCTACGGCTTCGGCGGGATCCCGCTGCTCTACTCCGGCGACGAGCTGGCCCAGCGCAACGACGCCGGGTACCGCGCCGACCCCGCACTGGCCCCCGACAACCGGTGGATGCACCGCCCGCCGCTGGACTGGGCCGCCACCGAGCGCGCCGTCGACCCGCGGAGCCTCGAGGGCCGGGTGACGGCGCTGCTGCGCGGGCTGTCGGAGGCGCGGCGGGGGCAGCCCGCGCTCGCCGGCGGCACGGAGTCCGAGGTGGTCGACGCCGGCAGCGACGCCGTCCTGGTGTGGCGCCGCCGGCACCCCCGCAGCGGCACGTTCGTCGGGCTGGCCAACGTGAGCGCCCGGCCGCAGACCGTGGACGCCGACACCGTCACCGGCTTCGGCACCTACCCCTGCGTCGCCGGCAGCGACGGCCCCCTGCCGGTCGAGGACGGCCGGCTCCTCGTCCCCGGGCTCGGCTGGGCCTGGTACGCCGAACCCTGAATCCCTGAACCCCGGACACAGGAGGACACGTGGCACGGATGGACCTGCGGGTGCGGGCGCTCGGCCGGCTGCTCGGCCGGATGTCGATCTCGTCGATGGACGACGAGCGGCTGCGGAAGGCCCAGTCGCAGTCGGTCCCGCACAACCCCGCGACCGACCTGCTGCTCGGTGGCGTGGCCCGCGACGTGCGGCTCAGCGACGGGACGGCCCGCGGCGAGGTCGGCGACGTCCCGGTGCGCACCTACCGGCCCGACGGCGCGGGCGGACCGCTGCCGCTGGTCGTCAACTTCCACGGCGGCGGGTGGACGCTGGGCAACCTCGACTCCGCCGACTGGCTGTGCAGCAACGTGGCGGCCACCGTCGGCGCCGTCGTCGTGTCGGTCGACTACCGGCTGGCGCCGGGGCACCGCTGGCCGGCCGCGGCCGAGGACTGCTACGCCGCGCTGGTCGACGTCGTCGCCCGGGCGGAGGAGTTCGGCGCCGACGGCGGCCGGGTCGCGGTGATGGGCGACAGCGCCGGGGGCAACCTGGCCGCCGTCGTCTGCCTGCTGGCCCGCGACCGCTCCGGCCCGCGGATCGCGCACCAGGGGCTGGTCTACCCGTCGGTGGACCTGACGATGAGCAGCCCGTCGATCGACGAGAACGCCTCCGCGCCGATCCTCACGAAGGCCGACTGCCTCGCCTTCCGCGACCACTACCTCGGCGGCCAGGACCCGCACCACCCGCACGCCTCGCCGCTGTTCGCCGGCGACCACTCCGGCCTGCCCCCGGCGCTGGTGCAGGTGGCCGAGCACGACCCGATCCGCGACGACGGCGTCCGCTACGCCGGGGTCCTGCGCGAGGCCGGCGTGCCGGTGCGCTTCACCGAGTACGTCGGCATGCCGCACGGGTTCCTGGCCTTCCCGCGGCTGTGCCGGTCGGCGCCGCAGGCCCTCGCCGAGCTGTGCGCGCAGCAGACGGAGGCGCTCGCCGCCATCCGGTGAGGCGCCCTCTCCCCCCGACGGGTCATGTCCCCGGAGCCCCCGCGCGCCGATGGGGAACGGGACACCCCCGTCGGCGAGAGGAGCGCGACATGGCCCGGCCCCCTGCCGCGTCCACCCTGGGCGCGCTGCTCGTCGCCGCGTGCACGGTCGGGATGCTGGCCACCGCCGTCCTCCCGGCCGGCGCCGCGGCGCTGGTCTCCGACGTCACCCAGGCCCTGGCCGCCGGAGCCGCCGCCGCGGCCACCGCCCGGCACGCGGCGCGCTGCAGCGGCCGGCGGATGCGCGCGGCCTGGGCGCTGCTGTCGGCGGCGTGCGCCTCCTGGTTCGCCGGGCAGGCGTACTGGGCCGTCCTCTCCGTCCGCGGCGAGGCGCCCTTCCCGTCGCTGGCCGACCTCGGCTTCCTCGGGTTCTCCGTCCTCTCCGTGCTCGCCCTCGTCGTGCACCCGGCCGGCGGCGGGCGCACCGGCCGATGGCAGCGCTGCCTCGACGCGGTGATGACCGCCGGCGCCGTCGGCCTGGTCAGCTGGCAGACGGCGCTGGGCGCGGTGCTCCGCGAGGACACCGGTCACGACGTCGCCGTCCGCCTGCTCCTGGCCGCCTACCCGGTCGCCGACGTCGCCCTCGTGGTGCTCGCCGTCCTGCTCGTCACCCGCACCCCCGGCGACCGCCGGCCGCTCAACCTCGTCGCCGCCGGCGTCACCGCGATGGCGGTCGCCGACAGCGCCTTCACCTACCTCGCCGCCACCAGCGCCTACGACGGCGGCACCGTCGACGCCGGCTGGGCGCTCGCCTTCGTGCTGCTCGCCGCCGCGGGCCTGTGCCGTCCCGCCGACGCCACCGGCGCCGGCGCCACGAGCAGCGGCGCCCCGGTCCGGCGGACCAGCGCGGCGGCCTCCCTGCTGCCCTACGCGCCGGTCACCCTCGCCCTCGGCGTGGCCCTGGCCCGAACCCTCACCGGCGCGACCCTCGGCCGGGGCGAGGAGCTCGTCGTCGCCGTCGTCATCGCGGCGCTGCTGGCCCGCCAGTACGGGACGGTGCGCGAGAACGTCCGGCTCGCCGACGACCTCGCCGCCCGCGAGGCCCAGCTGCGGCACCTGGCCTTCTCCGACCCGCTCACGGGCCTGGCCAACCGGTCGCTGTTCCTCGACCGGCTCGAGCACGCCCTCGCGCTGCACGCCCGCGACATGCGGCCGGTGGCCGTCGTCTTCCTCGACCTCGACGACTTCAAGTCGGTCAACGACACCCTCGGCCACGCCGCGGGCGACGAGCTGCTGCTGCGGGTGGCCGAGCGGCTGACCGGGGCGCTGCGCGGCGGCGACACGGTGGCCCGGCTCGGCGGCGACGAGTTCGCCGCGCTGCTCGAGGACGGCGGGGACCCCGTCGAGGCCGCCGCCCGCATCACCGCCGCGATGGACGTGCCGTTCAGCGTCGCCGGCCGCAGCCGCGCGGTGGGCGCGAGCACCGGCGTGGTCGCCCTCACCGCCGGCGACGCCGCGGTGGGCGCCGACGAGCTCATGGCCCGCGCCGACGCGGCCATGTACAGCGCCAAGCGCGCCGGCAAGGGCCGCGTCGTCCACCACGGCGCCTCCGTCTGATCCCTCGCCGTCCTGGAGGGCGGGCGGGCCCGGTCGGTGCGAGGCTGGACCGGTGACCGACGTCGTGCGCCGGGACGGGCGTCGCACCCCCGCAGTCCGCAGCTACCAGGGGCACGGCATCCACGCCGCCCCGGGCGTGCACGAGTACGCCGCGGACCTGGCCCGGTCGGTGCTGCCCGACGGCGGCCGGGTGCTCGAGGTGGGCTCCGGCTGCGGCGCGCTGGCGCTGCGGCTGCGCGACGCCGGCCTCGACGTCGTCCCCACCGACCTCGACCCGCCGCACGAGTGGATCTCCCGCCTCGACCTCGACGACCCCGAGTGGACCGACGACACCCGCGGCCCGTTCGACCTCGTGGTGTGCGTGGAGACGCTCGAGCACGTGGAGAACCCGCGGCAGGTGCTGCGCTCGATCCGCGCGCTGCTGCGTCCCGGCGGCCGACTGCTGGTGAGCACGCCCAACGTCACGCACCCGCACTCGCGGCTGCTCACGCTGCTGCGCGGCGCGCCGTACGTGTTCGGCCCGCGGCTCTACCACTCCCCCGGCCACATCACGCTGCTGCCGGACTGGATGCTCACCGAGCACGTGCGGCTGGCCGGGTTCGACGACGTCGAGGTCACCACCGCCGGCGACACGTTCTACAGCGGGCCGATGCGGGCTGCCTACCGGGCGGAGATGGCCGCGCTGTGGCTGCTCGGCATCCGCCAGCGGGCCACCTCCGGCGACGGCGTCTGCACCTTCCTCACCGCCACCGCCGTCTGAGGCGGCCGACGGTGTGCGCCGAGGCGGGGTTCCGGCGTGGGGAACCCGGCGCCGGCGCACACCGTCGGCGCCGCGGTCAGATGGGGAACTCGACGCCCTGCGCGAGGGGCAGCTCGCCGGAGAAGTTGATCGTGTTGGTGGCCCGGCGCATGTAGCCCTTCCACGCGTCGGAGCCGGACTCCCGGCCGCCGCCGGTGTGCTTCTCGCCGCCGAACGCGCCGCCGATCTCCGCACCCGAGGTGCCGATGTTGACGTTGGCGATGCCGCAGTCGGAGCCGTCGGCGGCGAGGAACCGCTCGGCCTCGGCCTGGTCGGAGGTGAAGATGCTCGACGACAGCCCCTGGGGGACGTCGTTGTTGAGCGCCACGGCCTCCTCCAACGTGCGGTACGGCAGCACGTAGAGGATGGGCGCGAAGGTCTCCTGCCGGACGATGTCGGTCTGCCCCGGCATCCGGACCAGCGCCGGCTCGACGTACCAGGCGTCCGGCGCCTCCTCGGCCAGCCGCCGCCCACCGCCGGCGAGCACCTCGCCGCCCTGCTGGCGCGCCGCCTCGAGGGCGTCCTGCATCGCCTTGTACGCGGCGTCGTGGACCAGCGGGCCGACCAGCGTGCCGGCGTCCAGCGGCGAGCCGATCGGCAGCCGGCGGTAGGCGGCGGCGACCCGCTCGGTCACGGCGTCGACGACGTCGACGTGCGCGATGAGCCGGCGCATCGTGGTGCACCGCTGCCCGGCGGTGCCGGCGGCCGAGAACACGATGCCGCGGGTGGCCAGGTCGAGGTCGGCCGACGGCGTGACGATCGCGGCGTTGTTGCCGCCCAGTTCCAGCAGCGAGCGGCCGAAGCGGTCGGCGACCCGCGGCCCGACCAGCCGGCCCATGCGCGTGGAGCCGGTCGCGCTGAGCAGGGCCACGCCGGGCGAGGCGACCAGCGCCTCGCCCACGTCGGCGCCGCCGAGCACGACCTGGCTGAGCCCCTCGGGTGCGCCGGTCTCGCGGATCGCCCGGTCCAGCAGCGCGGCGGACGCCAGCGCCGACAGCGGCGCGAGCTCCGAGGGCTTCCAGATCACCGGGTCGCCGCAGACGAGGGCCAGCGCCGTGTTCCACGACCACACGGCGACCGGGAAGTTGAACGCGCTGATGACGCCGACGACGCCCAGCGGGTGCCAGGTCTCCATCAGCCGGTGCCCGGGCCGTTCGGAGCTGATCGTCCGGCCGTAGAGCTGACGCGAGAGCCCGACGGCGAACTCGCAGATGTCGATCATCTCCTGGACCTCGCCGGCCGCCTCGGAGGTGATCTTGCCGACCTCGATGCTCACCAGGGTGGCGAGGTCGGCCTTGTGCTCGCGCAGCAGCTCGCCGAGGCGGCGGACCAGCGCGCCGCGCACCGGCGCCGGGACCGTGCGCCAGGTCCGGAACGCCTCGCCGGCCCGCGCGACGGCGGCCTCGACGTCGGCCGCGGTGTCCCGGCGCACGGAGGCGACCCGGGCGCCGTTCACCGGCGAGGTCACCTGGTCGTCGCCCGCGACGGCGTCGAGGTCGACGCCGCAGCGGGTCGCGGCCTCCGCCGCCAGGCGGGCGAGGTCCTCGGCGGTGGGCAGGGTGGTCACAGACGGACTCCTCAGAGGTCGGATCAGACGACGTTGAGCTCGGGGCGTACTCCCGCACCCGAGAACCTACGGACGTCGAAGACGGACACGTCGACGAACGGCTCCACCCCGAGGTACAGGTCGCGCACGACCTCGCCGACGGCCGGTCCCATGAGGAACCCGTGGCCGGAGAAGCCGGTGGCGTAGAGGAAGCCCTCGACGTCGGCGGCGCGGCCGATGAGCGCGTTGTGGTCGGGCGTCATCTCGTAGAGCCCCGCCCAGCCGCTGGCCACGCCGACGCCGGCCAGCGCGGGGGCGCGCCGCTCGATCGCCGCGGCCAGACGGGGCAGCCACGCGTCGGAGCGGGTCAGCCGGAAGCCGGGCGTCTCGTCGGGGTCGGACATGCCCATGAGCAGGCCCCGCCCCTCGCGGTGGAAGTAGAACGAGGTGTCGAAGTCGATGGTGAACGGCGTGTGCGGGTCCAGGTCCGGGACCGGCTCGGTGACCAGCACCTGGCGGCGCAGCGGGCTCACCGGCAGGTCCACCCCGGCCCAGGCGCCGACCTCGGCCGACCAGGCGCCGGCGGCGCAGACCACCGTGTCGGTGCGGATCGTCCCGGCCGCCGTGTGCACCGCGGTGACCCGCCCGCTGTCGACGTCGATGCCGGTGGCCGCGCACTGCGGCAGCAGCGTGGCCCCGGCCCGCCGGGCGGCCGACGCGTAGCCGAGCACCACCGACTCCGGCGTGCAGTGCCCGTCGGTCGGCGAGAACGCGGCGGCGAGCAGCCCGTCGGCGTCGACCAGCGGGGAGAGCCGCAGTGCCTCGGCGACGTCGACCATCCGGCTGGGCACGCCGAGGGAGTTCTGCACCGCGACGGCGGCCTCGAAGTCGGCCACCGCCTGCGGCGTCGACAGCAGGAACAGGTAGCCCACCGGCGCGAAGTCGATCTCCTGCCCGAAGCGGGCGGGGAAGTCGCGGAAGCTCTCCAGGCTGCGCGCGCCCAGGGCGACGTTCACCGGGTCGGAGAACATCGCCCGCACCCCGCCGGCCGCCTTGCAGGTCGAGCCGGCGCCGAACGCGTCCCGGTCGAGCAGGACGACGTCGGGCACGCCGGCCCGCGCCAGTTCGTACGCGGTGGCCAGCCCCATCACCCCGCCGCCGATCACGACGACGGACGCCGAGGCGGGCACCTGGCGCGACGGTCCGGTCACCGGGACCTCCTGCACGGACGGGGACGGGCTCCCCATCCTGGGCCCTGCGGGGCCCGCGGCACCACGTCCGCGGGCCCACGCCACCGGATCAGGCCGGCTCGACGCCGAAGGTCTGCGCCAGGCGCTCGATCTTGCGGGCCCGGCCCAGCCGCGGCTTGTCGCTGCCGTCGCGGATGACCTGGCCGCGGGCCTCGAAGTCGGCGAGGAACGCCCGCGCCCACGCGACGTCGGACGGCGCGGGGCTGATCACCTCGTTGATGACCGGCGCCTGGTCGGGGTCGAGGCAGAGCTTGCCGGTGAGCCCGAGGGAGACGGTGACCGCCGACTGCTCACGCAGCACCGGGTGGCTGGTGCTTACCGTCGGGCCGTCGATCGGGCCGGGCAGGCCGCCGATCCGGCTGGCCACGACCAGGCGCGAGCGTGGGTAGGCCATCGCCAGGTCGTCGGCGCTGGTGCCGGTGTCGCGGCGGTAGTCGCCGCTGCCGAAGGCGAGCCGGAACGCGCCGCGCGCCCGGGCGACGTTGACCGCCTCCTCGATGCCGAGCGCCGACTCGACCAGCGCCAGCACCGGGGTCGACCCGCCGAGCCGGTCGAAGGTCTCGGTCACGTGCTCGCCGGCCTCGGTCTTGGCCAGCATCACGCCGGCGAGCCCGGGCAGGCCCGCGAGCGCGGCGACGTCGTCCTCCCACCACGTCGTCGAGCGGTCGTTGATCCGCACCCAGGCCGGGCGGTCGGCGTCCTTGAGCCAGGGAACGACGCCGTCGCGGGCCTCGTCCTTGTGCGCCGGGTCGACGGCGTCCTCGATGTCGAGGACCACCTGGTCGGCGCGCGAGGCGTACCGCTCGTCGAACAGGTCCGTGCGTGCACCGTTCACCAGCAGCCAGGAGCGCGCGTCCGCCGGCCCGACCCTGCGTCGTGTCGTCATGACGTCATCCTCGCCCGAGCCCGCCTGCGGCCCGCGGTCCGACTCCCGGCCAGCGGCATCTGTGAGCGATGGCACGCCGACCAGATCGGATGGTCTGCCGACCGGATCGGTCGGTCCGCCGTACCCTGGGCCCGTGGCGCGACCGTTCCGGCAGCAGATCGACGAGGGCATCCTCGACCGCGCCGCCGCCCTGTTCGCCCGCCGCGGCTTCGCCAAGACGTCGGTGCAGGACGTGGCCGACGCCGTCGGGCTGTCCAAGGCCGGCCTGCTGCACCACTACCCCAGCAAGGACGCCCTGCACGAGGCGGTGCTCGCCCAGGCGGAGACGCTCGGCAAGCGGGTCCTCGAGCAGGTCGAGCACCTGCCGCTGGGCGCGGCGCGCGACCGCCGGGCCGTCGAGGTCCTGGTCGACGTCGCCCTCGCCCACCCCGGCGTCGTCGCGCTGCTGCTGGCCCCGGCCACCCAGGGCGAGCCCGGTGCCGACGCCTCGCTGACCGACGGGGCCGGCGCCATGGCGCTGGCCGCCTTCGGCGTCGACCCGGAGACCACCGACCCCGAACGCTGCGTCCGGGTGGTCGGCGCCCTCGGCGCGCTCGCCGTCCTCACCCTCGCCGCCCGCCAGGCGGACCTGACCCTCGCGTGGCGGCCGTTCGTCGTCGGCACGTGCTTCGACGCGCTCGGCCACCGCCGTCCGCGCGCACCCCATCCCTCCCCCACCCAGTCAGAGGCCTGAAGAGTCCATGGCAGTCCTGTTGTCCCGTCTCGGGACGTTCTCCGCGCGGCACCGGTTCGCCGTCCTCGCCGCGTGGCTCCTGGTCCTCGTGGCCGGTGGCGCCGGCGCGGTGACGCTCTCCGGTGAGACGTCGACCAGCTTCTCCATCCCCGGCCAGGAGTCCACGACCGCGCTCGAGCGGATCGGCGAGGAGTTCGGCGAGGTCGCCGGCGGCGTGAGCGCGCGGGTCGTCGTCGCCGCGCCCGAGGGCGGCACGCTGACCACCCCGGAGAACGCGGCCGCGGTGACCGGGCTGGCCGGCACGCTGGCCGAGCTCCCCGGCGTCGTCTCGGCCACCGACCCCCTGGACCCGGCCGCGCCGTCGGTCAACCAGGACCTCACCACCGGCTACAGCACGGTCACCTACGACGCCGAGGCCGGCGGGGTGACGCCCGAGCAGCAGGACGCGCTGCTCGACGCCGTCGACGAGGCCCGCGACAGCGGCCTGACCGTCGAGGTCACCGGCCAGGCGATCGAGGAGGTGCCGGCCGTCGGCGGCCCGGCGGAGGCGATCGGCGTCGTCGTGGCGCTGGTCGTCCTGGCCGTCACCTACGGCGCCCTCGTCGTGGCCGGCATGAACCTGCTGACCGCGCTCGTCGGCGTGGGCGTCGGCGTCCTCGGCATCACCATCGCCACCGGCTTCACCGACCTGTCCTCGACGACGCCGATCCTCGCCGCGATGCTCGGCCTGGCCGTCGGCATCGACTACACGCTGTTCATCGTCACGCGGCACCGGCAGGAGCTGGCGCGCGGCGCCGAGGTCCGCCGGTCGATCGGGCTGGCCGTGGGCACCGCCGGGTCGGCCGTGGTCACCGCGGGCCTCACCGTCGTCATCGCGCTCGCCGGCCTGTTCGTCGCCGGCATCCCGTTCCTGACCCAGATGGGGCTGGCCGCGGCGGCCACGATCGTCGTCGCCGTCCTGGTCGCGCTCACGCTGGTCCCGGCGGTGCTCGCGCTGCTCGGGCACCGCGTCCTGCCCCGCAAGCGCCGCGCCGCGGCCGTCGCCGCCACCGCGGACGCTCCCGCACCGGCCCGCGGCCGGGGCTTCCTCGCCGGCTGGGCGACCACCGTCAGCCGGCACCGGGTGGTGTCGCTGCTGCTGGCGATCGTCGCCCTCGGCGTCGTGTCCATCCCGGTGGCCTCCATGCAGACGACGCTGATCCAGACGCCGGGCGAGGGCACCACGCAGGCCCGCGCCGACGCGCTGCTGGCCGAGGGCTTCGGCGAGGGCTTCAACGGCCCGATCACCGTGCTGTTCGAGGGCGACGGGGCCGTCGACGCCGCCGCGCAGGCCGCGGGCACCGTCAGCGGGCTCGACGACGTCGCGCTGGTGGCCCCGCCCACCCCGAACGCCGACGGCACCGCCGCGCTGCTCAACGTCATCCCGGAGTCGGGCCCGACCACCGAGGCCACCGAGCAGCTCGTCGCCGACCTGCGCGCGCAGCTGGGCGACCTCGACGGCGTCGAGGCCTCGGTGACCGGCCAGACGGCGGTGAGCGTCGACGTCGCGCAGAGCCTGGACGCGGCGCTGCCGGTCTACCTGCTGCTCGTCGTCGGCCTGGCGCTGGTCCTGCTGGTGCTGGTCTTCCGGTCGCTGCTGGTGCCGCTGGTCGGCGTCCTGGGCTTCCTGCTGACCATCGGCGCCTCGCTCGGCGCCACGGTGGCGGTGTTCCAGTGGGGCTGGCTGGCCGACGTCGTCAACCTCGACACCACCGGCCCGCTGCTGAGCCTCACGCCGATCCTGGTGATCGGCATCCTGTTCGGCCTGGCGATGGACTACCAGGTGTTCCTGGTGTCGCGGATGCACGAGGCGCACACCCACGGCGCCTCGCCGCTGGACTCGATCCGCACCGGGTTCCGGCAGGCCGCACCGGTCGTCGTCGCGGCCGCGCTGATCATGTTCTCGGTGTTCGCCGGGTTCGTGCCGGCCGGTGAGCCGACGATCAAGTCGATCGCCTTCGCGCTGGCCATCGGCATCCTGTTCGACGCCTTCGTCGTCCGGATGGTGCTCGTGCCCGCGGCGCTGGCGCTGCTCGGCGAGCGGGCCTGGTGGCTGCCGCGCTGGCTGCGCTGGCTCCCGGCGGTCGACGTCGAGGGCGCGGCGCTGGAGAAGGACCACGGCGCGGTCCGCGAGCCGGAGCTGGTCGGCGACCCGCGCTGACGTCCCGCACCGCCCACGGCCCGTCTCCCCTCCCGGGGAGGCGGGCCGTGGTGTCTCATGACGGGTCGGTGGAGGTCCCACACGGAGGAGGAACGGTGTCCGGTCCCGAGGTCCTGCGGTACGTCGCGTTCAGCGGCGACCCGTCCGGCGGCAACCCCGCCGGCGTCGTCCTGGACGCGACCGGCCTCACCGACGACGAGATGCTCGCCATCGCCGCCGACGTCGGGTTCTCCGAGACGGCCTTCCTCCTCCCCCGCCCCGACGGCCTGGACGCGCGCTACTTCAGCCCGCTGGCCGAGGTCAGCTTCTGCGGCCACGCCACGATCGCCACCGCCGTCGCGCACGCCGAGCGCTCCGGCGCAGGCACGCTGCACCTGCGCACCCGGGCCGGCGAGGTGCCGGTGCGCACCGAGCGGTCCGCCGACGGCGCGTGGACGGCGACCCTCACCAGCGTCCCGCCGCGGACGGTGCCGCTCGACGACGGCGACCTGCGCGAGCTCCTGGCGCTGCTGCGGCTCTCCCCGGACGACCTCGACCCCGCGCTGCCGCCCCGCGTCGCCTACGCCGGCGCCTGGCACCCGGTGCTGGCGCTGGCCTCGCGGGAGCGGCTGGCCGTCCTCGACTACGACATGGCCGGCCTCGGGCGGCTGATGGCCGACCGCGACTGGACGACCGTCGCCCTGGTCCACCGCGAGGACGCGACCACCTTCTCCGCCCGCAACCCGTTCCCTCCCGGCGGCGTGGTGGAGGACCCCGCCACCGGCGCCGCGGCGGCCGCGTTCGGCGGTTACCTGCGCGAGGGCGGGCACGTCGAGGTGCCGGCCCTGCTCACCGTGCTGCAGGGTGCCGACATGGCCGGCCGAGCACGCTGACGGTGTCGGTCCCGGCCGGCACCGGCGGCATCGAGGTCAGCGGCACCGCCGTCGCCGTCCCGGCCTGACCCCACCCACTCAGGAGGCGACGTGCGCGCGGTGCAGATCGACCGGACCGGCGGACCCGAGGTGCTCACCCTCCGGGACCTGCCCGACCCCGGGCCCGGCGACGGGCAGGTGCTGGTCGACGTCGAGGCCGCGGGCGTCAACTTCCGCGACGTCTACGAGCGCGAGGGCCGCCCGCCCTACGGCCCGTCGCTGCCGGCCGTGGTCGGCGCCGAGGGCGCGGGCCGCGTCGTCGGCACCGGCGAGCGGGTCGCGTGGGTGGACGCCCCCGGCAGCTACGCCACCCGGGTGGCGGTGTCGCGGGAGAAGCTGGTGCCGGTGCCCGACGGCGTGCCCACGGAGGTGGCCGCGGCGGTGATGCTGCAGGGCTGCACCGCGCACTACCTCACGGCCGAGTCCCACCCGGTGGCCGAGGGCGACTGGGTGGTGGTGCACAGCGCCGCCGGCGGGGTGGGCCTGCTGCTGACCCAGCTGGTGCGGATGCGCGGCGGGCACGTGCTGGCGACGACGTCCACGGAGGACAAGGCCGAGCTGGCCCGGGCCGCCGGTGCCGACGAGGTGGTCGTCGGCTACGACGGCTTCGCCGAGCGGGTGCGCGCCCTGTCCGGGACCGGCGCGGCCGCGGTCTACGACGGCGTGGGCCGGGCGACGTTCGACGAGGGGCTGACCGCGCTGCGGCCGACCGGGCGGATGGTCCTCTACGGCGCCTCCAGCGGGCAGCCGGAGCCGCTGCAGCTGCAGCGGCTGGCCTCGCACGGGTCGCTGTACGTGCAACGGCCCACGCTGGGCACCTACACGCGGACGCCGGAGCTGCTGCGCTCCCTGGCCGGCGCGGTGCTGGGCCTGGTGGCCGCGGGCCGCCTCGACGTCCGGATCGGCGGCCGGTACCCGCTGGCCCAGGCCGCACGCGCCCACGAGGACCTTGAGGGCCGGCGCACCACCGGCAAGCTGCTCCTGCTGCCCTGACCCGTTGCGCGACGCCCCCCGGCCGCGCGCGGAGGCGGCCCCGCCGCCCGCTGTCTGGAGCGACGAGGCCTGACCGCCGGGAGTCCCCCGGGAGACTCCGGCGGCTGCTCAGGAGTGTCGCGGCGGGTCCGACCCCGGGCGACCGGACGGCGGCCCCGGCCGGGGGTACCGGTTGTTCCGGCGGGGCGCGCCGACGGGCAGGGAGCCGGTGCGCACCAGTTCCTCGGCGATGTCACGGACCTTGCGGTTGGTGTGCATCGACGCCTGGGCCAGCATCTCGAACGCCTCGTCGGGGCGGAGCCGGTAGCGCTCGATCAGCACGCCCTTCGCCTGGTCGATCACCGCCCGGTTCTCCAGCGCTGCCTGCAGGTTGTCGGCCATCTCGCGGGCGCTGCGGTAGGCGTGCAGGTTGCCCACGGCGATCGACGCGTACGGCCCGAAGCGGGTGGCCGCCGCCCGGCTGTCGTCGTCGAAGGCGGAGGCCAGGCGGGCGTAGACGTTCAGCGCGCCGGCGACCTGCTCGTCGTCGATGGCCAGCGGGACCGACAGCGAGCTGAGCGCCCCGGCCTCCACCGCCCGGCTCGTGTAGTCCGGCCAGCGCCGGTCGGTGCGGGCGTCGGCGATCTCGGTCAGCTCGCCGGTGCGGGCGGCGTGCAGGCAGGGTCCGTGGCCGCGTTCGTACTGCCGCTCGTCGAGGTCGACGGCGAGCTGCCCCGTGGAGGCCGCGGTGGTGGGGGCGTCCCTGACCAGCAGGGAGACCGACGCCTCGGGGTCGCCGGGCATGACCGCCTTGGCGAGGTCTGCCACCGTCTGCAGCAGGCTCTCCATCGACAGGTCGCGCACCGACAGCCGCCCCAGACGCTCGAGCGCCTCGGCGGCCCTGCTGGGTCCCGGGTGCTGCGTGTCGGCCATGGGGCAGCCTCCGGTCTGGGGATGCACCGGGGGTGGGTGACCTCGGCCGCGGACGCCCGATCTGGGGTCCGTGCTGGCGCGGTGCGCCGCTGGTGGACGCACGGTGGGCGTCCGGTCGTCTCGGACACCCATCGCGAGCCTACGCGGGTCGACCGTCCACCGGGCCGCATCGCGGCTCTGCGCGTAGCGTTCTCGGGAGGTGGCCCGACGGGCCCCGGCGAGAACACGAGGGCCCGAGTCCAACATCCGGCTCGGACCGTGGAGGTCGGCCGATGACCGCGTCGTGGGCGCACCGAGCACCGCCGGTCAGGGACACGCAGTCCGCCCGCGTGGGGCGCTGGACCCCCGGGACGCTGGCCGAGCTGACCGTCTCCCGTCACGCGCTCAGCGCCGCCCTCCACGACGGCGCCCGGCCGGCCGCCGCCGCCGAGGGAGCGGTGCAGCGGCTGCTGCTGGCGTTCGAGGAGCTGACCTCCAACGCGCTGCGGCACGGCCGCCTCCCCGTCGAGGTGACGGTCACCCGGACCGGCCGGTCCTGGCTGCTCGAGGTCAGCGACGCCGCCGGCGACGACGCGCCGGCCCCGGCGGCCGACCGCGACCCCGCGCTCGGTGGCCTGGGCCTGCCCCTCGTCGCCCGGATCTCCGCCGCGCACGGCTGGACGGTGACCGCGGGCCGCAAGGTGGTGTGGGCCAGCGTGGACTTCACCCGTCCCGAGGCCTCCGACGCACCGCGGGACCCGCGACCCCGGGGCGGGCGCGGGCCGACGCGCTGACGGTCCGTTTCCCCTCGTGCGGCGCGGGTAGCCCCAGGGCTCAGTCCCTGACTCGGTGGCCCCGGACCCGGCGACCTCGGCGTCTCGTCCCGGAAGTGGGCCCATGCTCGGCGAACCCGTACCCGACACCGTCCCCGACGGCCCGGTGTCCGGCTGCCCCGTGCTGACCGGACGGCGATGGGAGTGGCGGTTCCCCAGCCTCCCGGGCTCGGTCCGCGGGATGCGACGGGACCTGCACGGCGTCCTCGACGACACGGCGCTGTCCGCCGACGTGGTCGACGACCTGGTCCTCGCCGCCAGCGAGGCGGCCAACAACGCCGTCGAGCACGCGCAGCGCCCCACACAGCCGTACTTCGACGTCTGCACCGAGCTCGACGACGAGGCGGTCACCGTCGTCGTCCGGGACCACGGGACGTGGCGGGCGCCCCGCCTCCCCTCGGTCCGGGGACGCGGCCTGGCGATGATGCACGCCCTGGGCGAGACCACCGTCCGGTCGGGCCTCGGCGGGACGACGGTGACCATCCGCTGCCGGCACGCCGGCCTCGAGGTGCGGCCGAAGCCCCGCTGAGCCGGATCCGGGGGCGTCCTATCCCACCCGTGCCGCGATCCCGTCGAGGACCCGGCGCAGTCCCCAGAGGTACTGGTCGGTCGAGATGAAACGGGCCATCGTCGGCGCCGCCGCCGAGCTGCGCGGGAACGCGTCGGCCGGTGTCGCCGCGAACGCGCGGTCCCGGGCGGCAACCCGCTCGGTCTCCGGGGGCAGCGGACCCGCCTCGTGCACGTCGGCGACCTCGAGGGCGATGGACCCGAACACGTAGACGATGAGCAGGTAGGAGGCCCGCGCGGCCTCGGTCGGCCCGAGGCCGGCATCGGCCAGCAGGTGCAGCAGGTGCTCGTTGAGCGCGAGCGCGTGGGGCCCGTCCATGGGACCACCGACCACCAGGCCGACCGCGCCGGGATGGGCCGACAGCCTCGAGCGCAGCTCCAGCGCCAGCGCCTCGACCCGTTCCCGCCAGGGCCGGCCGCGGTCGGTGAAGACGTCGTGGTCCACCTCGCCGAGCAGGCGCTCGACCAGCGCCCTGACCACGGCGGCCTTGTCGGGGAAGTAGGTGTAGACGGCGTTCGGGGCGACGCCGACCCGCGCGGCGATGCCCCGGACCGACGCCGCGTCCTGGCCGCCCTCGTCGAGCAGCCCCAGCGCGGCGTCGAGGATCTCGTCCTCCGTGAGGGCGCGCCGGGGACCGCGACGCCGTTCGGTCGGGACGGACATCGATGCGCTCTCCCCCTTGACGGGCCTCACCGTGCGGGAGGACCTTACCTGTACACCGTACAGAGTATGTACGCCGTACAGGAGGCCGCCATGCCATCCGAGCCCGCGAGCCCCGCGATCCGTCGGACGACCGGCGCACTGTTCCTCGTCGGCGCGCTCGCCTTCGCCGGTGCCGCGACGGCGCTGTCCTCGACGTTCGACTGGCCGGACGTCCTGCGCGAACCCGCGGACGTGGTGCTGCCGGCCTTCGCCGCCGGCGGGACGGGCCTGGTGTGGACGTGGTTCGCCACCGCGTGGACGTACGCGATCCTGCTCGTCCCCGTCCTGCTGCTCCCCGCGGCGCTCGGACGGCGCGGCGACCCGGTGCTCCGGGTGGCCACCTCCGTGGGCGTCATCTCGGTGCTGCTGTCGCTGGTCGGGTTCCTCCGCTGGGTGTTCGTCGTCCCGCCGCTGGCCGGCTCCCACGTCACCGGCGACGCCACCACCCGCGCCGCCGTGGAGGCGGCGTGGACCGCGCAGCACCAGTTCGGCGGGGCACTGCTCGGCGAGCACCTGGGCCAGCTGCTCGCCATCGGCTGGTCGGTCGCCGTCAGCGTGGTGGTCCTGCGCAGCCGGGTCCTGCCCCGCTGGCTGGGCGTCACCGGGCTCGTCGTCAGCGGCCTGTACCTGCTCAACCAGGGGGACGTGCTGGCCACCGCCGTCCCCGGCTTCCCCGTGTGGGAGCCGGCCGGCCTGCTCGGGAGCACCGGCTGGGGGCTGTGGGTCGCCGCCCTGGGCGTCGTCCTCCTCGCGCGCTCCGGCCACCCCCGCGAGACAGCACCGTCCGCCCCGCCGTCCGGCACCGTCCCCTCCCCGCGCGTGCCGGCCGACGCCGGCGTCAGGAGCTGAGCGCCATGACCACCTCCCCCGTGAGGACCCGGGCCGCCGGCTCCTCCGCCCTGCGGACCTGGGCGATCTGGACGCTCGGCTTCCTCGCCTTCCCCCTGGCCGGGCTGGCCGGCACCGCGGTGGTCGGTCGGGTCGACTCCCCGCTCGCCGCCCTCGTCGGCGGAACCGTCGCCGGCCTCGGCATCGGCCTCGGACAGGTGCTGGCGAGCCGGGGACGCCTCGACGTCCGCAGGTGGGTCCCGGCCACCGCCGCCGGGATGGGCCTGGGCCTGCTGCTCGGTGCGGCCGTCGTCGGCTACGGGACGTCGCTGCCGGACCTGGCCCTGATGGGGGCGCTCACCGGCCTCGTCCTCGGGCCCGCGCAGGCCCGGGCACTGCCGCGCGAGGCACGAGCACGGTGGGCGTGGGCTGCCGCCCTGCCCGCGCTCTGGGCGCTCGGCTGGACGACGACCACCCTCGGTGGGATCGCCGTCGACGAGCAGTTCACCGTGTTCGGCGCCTACGGCGCGATCACCTTCTCCGCCCTGTCCGGGCTCCTGCTGCAGGTCCTGCTGCCCGTCCCGGCAGCGACGGGCGCGGACTCCCCCCGCCCCTCGGCCGGGGCGAGGGTGTGACCGGCCGTGGCTGACCCCGACGTCGTCTGGCCCGTGGGCACGTCCGACCGGGACCCCGCCCTCGCCGACCGGCCGATGGTCTTCGACGCCACGGGCTTCCTCGTGGCCGTCCTCCCGGACGCGGACGAGGCCCGACGCGCAGCGGCGGCGCTGCGCACCGCCGGGTTCGCCGACCGCGAGCTGAGGGTCTTCACGGCCGAGGAGATCCTCGAGGACCGCGTCCGCTACACCGCGGCGCGGAACCTGCCCCGCCGCGTGGTCGCCGCCCTCACCGAGGACGAGGAGACGATCGCGCTCTACTACGGCCACGCCCGCGACGGCCGGGCCGCCCTGTGGGTCCACACCCCTGACGACGACGTGGCCGAGCGCGCCATCCGCGCGCTCTCGGGCTCCCCCACGCTGCACGTCCGGCACTTCGGCCACGACCGGCAGAGCGACTTCGTGCTGCAGCACCCCAGCTCCGACCGGCCGGAGGACAGGAAGGGGAGGTCCCGATGAGCACGGCGAGGCGCGGCACCCGAGGGGCGCCGCCGGCCGCGGACGCCGGCCGGCCGACGATGACCGCGATCGTCCAGGACCGCTACGGCTCCGCACCCGAGGACGTCCTGCGGCTCGACCGCATCGAGCGGCCTGCCGTTCCCGACGCCGGGGTGCTCGTCCGGGTGCACGCCTCCAGCGTCGACCGGGGCACCTGGCACGTCATGGCCGGCCTCCCGCTGGCCATCCGCCTCGCCGGCTTCGGAGTGCGCCGGCCGAGGTACGCCAACCCCGGCCGGACCCTCGCCGGGACGGTCGAGGCCGTCGGCGCGGACGTGCGCGGCTTCGCCCCGGGCGACGAGGTGTACGGGACGTCGACCAGCACGTTCGCCGAGTACGCGACCGCGCGACCGGCCCGGCTGGCGCGCAAGCCGGCCGGTCTCTCGTTCGAGCAGGCGGCCGCCGTCCCGGTCTCCGGCGGCACCGCCCTGCAGGCCGTCCGCGACCACGGACACGTCCGCGCCGGGGAGCAGGTGCTCGTCATCGGTGCCGCCGGCGGCGTGGGCAGCTTCGCGGTCCAGATCGCGAAGGCAGCGGGAGCCGTGGTCACCGGCGTGTGCAGCACCGGCGCGGTCGACCTCGTCCGCACCCTGGGCGCCGACGTCGTCGTCGACCGCACCCGCGAGGACCCCACCGCCGGCGGCCGCCGCTACGACCTGGTGGTCGACACCGGCGGCAACACCCCGCTGTCCCGCCTGCGCCGTGTCCTCACCGCTCGGGGACGCCTGGTCATCGTGGGCGGGGAGACCGGCGGCCGCCTGCTCGGCGGGGCCGACCGCGGGCTCCGGGCGACGCTACTGTCGCTGGTCGTCGGTCAGCGGATGGGCACCTTCGTGGCGTCGGAGCGGGCCGCCGACCTGCTCGCCCTGGCGGAGCTGGCCGAGTCCGGACGGCTCACCCCCGCGATCGACCGCACCTTCCCCCTCGGCGAGGCCGCCGCGGCCGTCCGCCACCTGCTCGACGGGCCGACCCGGGGCAAGACCGTCGTCTCCGTCCCGTAGGGCTCCGCACACCCACGGACCCGGCCCCGAGCTCCCGCCCCGGCTAGGCGCCCGCGTCCAGCGCGGCGGCGAGGTCGGCCCAGAGGTCCTCGACGTGCTCGCAGCCGACGCTGAGCCGGACCAGGCCCGCCGGGACGTGCTCCTGACCGGGGAGCTTCGCCCGCCGCTCGATGGTCGACTCCACTCCCCCGACGCTGGTGGCCGAGGCGATGACCCGCACGCCCGCGCAGACGGCGTCGGCGGTGGCGGCGTCCGCGACCTCGAAGGCGAGCACCGCCCCGGGCCCGCGCATCTGCCGGGCGGCGAGGGCGGCGTGCGGGTCGCCGGGCAGCCCGGGGTAGCGCACGCGGCCGACCGCCGGGTGCGCCGCCAGCCGGCGGGCGAGCTCGCCGGCCGACTCCTGGGCCTGGCGCAGCCGCACGGCGAGGGTGCGGGCGCCGCGCAGCGCGAGGAACGCCTCGAGCGCACCGGGCGTGGCACCGGCGACCTCGCGGCGGCGGACCAGCCGCGCACGGTCCTCGGGCCGGCGGCACACGACCACCCCGAGGAGCAGGTCGGAGTGCCCGCCGATGAACTTCGTCGCGCTGTGCACGGCGAAATCCGCGCCGAGCGCGAGCGGGTTCTGCAGCAGCGGGGTGGCGAAGGTGTTGTCCACGGCGACGAGCGCGCCGGCCGCGGCGGCGACCGCCGCGACGTCGACGACGTCGAGCAGCGGGTTGCTCGGCGTCTCCAGCCACACCAGGTCGGCGTCGGCGACGGCGGCGAGCGCCCCGGCGTCCGTCACGTCGACCGTGGTGACCGCCCAGCGACCCCCGGCCGCCGCACCGTCGGCGAGCAGCGCGCGCAGGCCGGTGTAGCTGTCCCGGGGCACGACCACGCGGGCGCCGACGGGCAGCAGCTCGAGGACCGCGGCGATCGCGGCCATGCCCGAGGAGAAGCACACCGCGGAGCCGCCCTCGAGGTCACCGACCAGCTCCTCGAGCGCCTCCCAGCCGGGCGTGCCGTCGTCGCGGGAGTACTCCCGCCCGGCCGTTCCGCCCGGAGCGGCCCGGAAGTTCGACGCCGGGACGATCGGGACGTTGAGCGGCTGCCCCGGACCGGTCGGACGGCCCAGCACCGCCAGCCGGGTCTCCACCCGCAGTCCTGTCGCGTCCGCCATGACCAGCCCTCCTCGATGCAGTATGTTGCACTTCGAAGAGCAGCGTACGGGGAGGAGGAGTGATGGCGGAGGCGCCCGCGGTCAACGAGCTGATCGGGACGCGTGTCCGGCAGCACCGGACCGCCCGCGGCTGGACCCTCGACGAGCTGGCCGACCGCTCCGGGGTCAGCCGCCGGATGCTGATCACGATCGAGCACGGCGAGGGCAACCCGAGCATCGCCACCCTGCTGCGGATCAGCGACGCCCTCGGCGTCGGGCTGCCGGTCCTGGTCGACGTCGAGCGTCCGCGGGCGGTCACCGTGACCCCGGCCGGTCAGGCCCCGGTGCTGTGGCGCGGCCCGCGCGGCGGGCAGGCGCTGCTGGTCGCGGGCACCGAGCCACCCGACGTCGTGGAGCTGTGGCACTGGACGCTGCAGCCCGGCGAGGCGCACACCAGCGAGGCGCACAGCGCCGGCACCCGTGAGCTGCTGCTGGTCCTGGAGGGCGCCGTGGACCTCCGCGTCGGTGACCGCACCGACCGGCTGCAGACCGGCGACTCTGCGGCGTTCACCGGCGACGTCGCCCACGGCTACGCCACCCCGGCCGACGCGGCCACACCCGCCCGCTTCGCCCTCACCGTGTTCCAGCCCCACCTCACCGGAGGCCGTCCGTGACCGATCCCCAGGCCTGGCTGTCCGCCGCCACCGTCGACGACGCCGTCCTCGCGCTGCGGCCGGACTACCGGGCCCTGCTGCTGACGGCCGACGGCCTGACCGGCGGCGAGAGCGACGAGGTGAGCGAGCGGGTCCTCGCCGCCGCCGAGGCCACCGCGCGGGAACGCCTCGACGGGCAGAAGCCGGAGGACCTGCCGCACCTCGCCTCCTGGCGGGAGGCCTACCGGGCCTTCGGCGCCAAGCCGCAGCGCACCCGCCCCAGCGTCGAGGCGCTGCTGCGGCGCCTCGAGCCGGACGGGCTGCCGCGCATCGACCGGATCACCGACGTCTACAACGCCGTCTCCATCGCGCACCTGCTGCCGCTGGGCGGGGAGGACCGCGCCGCCTACGCCGGGCCGGCGCGGCTGGTCCGCGCCGAGGGCACCGAGGCGTTCGACACCACCGCGGGCGGCGAGCCGGTCGTCGAGCACCCCGAGCCCGGCGAGGTCGTCTGGCGCGACGGGGACGGCGTCACCTGCCGCCGCTGGAACTGGCGCCAGGGCGTCCGCACCCGCATCACCACCGCCACCACCAGCGCGCTGTTCGTCCTCGACGTGCTGGACCCGATGACCGACGACGACGCGCACGCCGCGGCCGACGCGCTCACCGAGGGCCTGCTCGCGCTCGCCCCCGGCGCCGTCGTCCACCGGCGGCTGCTCGGCGGCCGGCGGGACTGAGCCTCAGGCGTCGACGGCCGCGTACAGCCCGGCGGACGCGCTCGCGCCGCCGACGACGAGGTCGGCCACCACACGGGAGGCGACCCAGGCCTGCACGTGGCCCGTGCCGTTGTAGCCGCCGAGCGCGAGCACCCGCCCGCCGGTGCCCGGCACCGGTCCGCACCGGGGCAGTGGGTCCTCGGCGAAGCCCACGACGCCCGCCCACCGGTGCGTCACCGGCGCGTCGACGCCGAGCTCGTCGGCCAGCCACCGGTCGAGGCGCGCCTGGACCGGCGCGGAGACCGCGGCGCGGTCGGTCCAGCTCGCGTCGCCGTCGAGGTCGGAGAAGCCGCCGAGGGCGATCCGGCCGTCCGCCGTCTGGTGCGCGTACTCGTACCCGTAGCGCGCGTAGACGGGGACCGGGAGGACCGTCTGGCGCAGCGGTGCCGTGGCCAGCATGTTGAGGCGCCGCGGGCGCACCGACCGCGCCGAGGGCACCAGCGCCGCGAGGTCGCCGTCGACCGCCACCACCGCCCGGTCGCAGCGCACCGCCCCGGCGTCGGTCCGCACGCGGACGCCGTCCCCCTCCACCACCGGCGGCCCGACCACCCGCGAGTGCTCGAACACCCGGGCCCCGCGCGCCTCCAGGGAGCCGGCGAGCGCCCGGAGCCAGCGGACCGGGTGCACCGACCCGTCGTGCGGGAAGAGCAGCCCGGCCCGGTCCGCGCCGGCGAGCGGGCCCGGCAGGTCGTCCCCGGCGACCAGGTGCCCCGGGAAGCCGTCCTCGGCCAGCGCCGCGGCGTTGGCCCGGACGTCGTCGGCCTCGGCCGCGTCGACGGCGAGCCGCAGGAGCCCGTCGACGCGGAAGTGCCGGCGGGCGCCGACGCCCTCGGCCACCTCCAGCATCTCCCGCTGGGCGGCCAGCGTCGCCGCGTGCACGGCCGCGGCCCGCTCGCGCCCCCAGAGGGCACGCGTCTCGTGGTACATCGGCGCGGCGCCGGCGATGAAGAAGCCGCCGTTGCGGCCGCTCGCGCCGGAGGCCACCTCGGCCCGGTCCAGCACGACCACCGAGAGGCCGGCGCCGAGCAGGCGCCGGGCGGTCGCCAGCCCGCCCACACCGGCGCCGACGACGCACACGTCCGCGCGCACCTCACCGTCCAGCGCCGGCCGCGGCCGGTACGGCTCGTCCTGCCACAGCGGGACCGGTGCGCTGGTCACGTGCGTCTCCCTCCTCCGTGGACTCCGGCGCCCACCGTGGCACGGCGGGGGCGCCGGAGCGGGAAACCCGGTTGCCCCGGGCGGGCCGATGCGGGCCACTGGGCGCATGGCCGACGTCCGGGGCTCCTACGACGAACTGTTCACCGCGGTGCCCACGGCGCTGGCCGGACTGCTGGACGACGGGGACGCCGGCGGCTCGGTCGCGGTCCTCGTGGACGGCGAGCCGGTGGTGGACGTCTGGGGCGGGTGGGCCGACGCGGACCGCACGACCCCGTGGCAACGGGACACGATCACCAACGTCTGGTCGGTCACCAAGACGATGACGGCGCTGTGCGCGCTGGTCCTCGCCGACCGCGGCGACCTCGACCTGGAGGCACCGGTCGGCCGGTACTGGCCCGCGTTCACCGCGCGCGGCAAGGAGGGAGTGCTGGTGCGGCACCTGCTCGCCCACACCGCGGGCCTCCCCGACTGGGACGGACCGGTCGAGGAGCTCTACGACTGGCCGGCGGCCACGGCCCGCCTGGCCGCGCAGGCGCCGCAGTGGGAGCCGGGCAGCGCCGCTGGCTACCACTCGCTCACCCAGGGGTTCCTCGTGGGCGAGGTGCTGCGCCGGATCACCGGCCGGAGCCCGGGCGAGTTCTTCGCCGAGGAGGTGGCTGGCCCGCTGGGTGCCGACTTCGCCATCGGACTGGCCGCCGAGCACGACGCCCGGGTGGCACCCACCGTCCCACCGCCGTCGCTGGACGAGGACGTCGTCGCGAGCGCGCCCGGCGGCAGCACACCCGCCGCGGGGACCCCCGTGCGGCTCCGCGACGGCAACAGCGTGGCCTGGCGGCGGGCGCAGATCCCGGCGGCGAGCGGGTTCGGCAACGCCCGCTCGGTCGCCCTCGTGCAGTCGGTGCCGGCCTGCGGCGGTGCGGTCCGCGGGGTGCGGCTGCTGTCGCAGGCCGGCTGCGACCGCGCCCGGGAGGAGCAGTTCAGCGGCGAGGACCGCGTCCTCGGCATGCCGGTCCGCTACGGGCTGGGCTACGGCCTGTTCGGGGACACCCTCGGGTGGGGCGGCTGGGGCGGCTCCCTCGTCGTGGTCGACCCCGGCAACCGGATGGCGGTCGCCTACGTGACCAACCAGATGCGCGGACCGGCGGAGGACACCCGGGGGCTGGAGCTCGTGATGGCCGCCTACGACGGTCTGCGATCGTGAGCCGCGGCACGGGTCGCCGACCCGACCGGGAGGACCGCCGATGACCACGGACCCGACGCTCGTCCGGATCGGCGAGGCGGTGCAGGCCAACCACCGGGGCGAGCGGGAGGCCGCCCGTGCGCTGTTCGCCGGCATCTGGGACGAGATCGGCGGCGAGCGCGGCGATCCCCTGTACGTCTGCACGCTCGCGCACTCGATGGCCGACGCCCAGGACGACGTCGGGCAGGAGCTGGTGTGGGACGAGCGGGCACTGGCGGCCGCCGGCTCCCTGACCGACGCACGGCTGGCGGAGGCCGGGGTGGCGATGCCCGTGGCCGCCCTGTACCCGTCGCTGCACCTGAACCTGAGCGAGTGCCACCGCAGGCTGGGCGACCTCGACCGCGCCCGCGAGCACCTCCGGGAGGCGGAGGCCACGATCGGCGCGCTGGGCGACGACCAGTACGGGGAGGTGATCCGGAAGGGCCTGCGGCAGGTGGCCGAGCGGGTGGGCCGACCTTCCGCTGAGGGTCCCTCGTCGCAGGCGTTGAGTTAGGGCAGGCTAACCTCGCCCGGTGTCGAAGAACGCGGGCCTGCTGCGCCCCTCCCGTCTCGCCGTCCCGCTCGCCGTCCTCGCCCTGTCCGGAGGGCTGACCGCGTGCGGCGGCTCGGAGGACGAGGGGTCCGCGTCCGCCGCGGAGACGTCGTCCTCGTCGTCGGGTTTCCCGGTGAGCATCGAGAACAGGTTCGGCACCACCGAGATCCCCGAGGAGCCGCAGCGCGTCGTCACCGTCGGGTTCAACGACCAGGACTTCGTGCTCGCCCTGGGCGTGACCCCGGTCGGTGAGCGCGAGCTCCTGGGCGACTACGACGCCACGACCCGGCCCTGGGCGCAGGAGCTGCTCCCGGCGGAGGACATCCCGACCGTCGGCGGCGAGGAGATCGACCTCGAGGCCGTCGCCGCCCTGGAGCCCGACCTGATCGTCGGCGTCTACTCGTTCATGGACGAGACGGTGTACGAGCAGCTGTCCGGCATCGCGCCGACGCTCGCGCAGACCGACGAGTACGCCGACGGCGCCACCCCGTGGCAGGAGCAGACCCTGCTCATCGGCCAGGCGCTCGGCCGCGAGGACGAGGCGCAGGAGCTCGTCGACGACGTCGAGGGGCGGTTCCATCAGGCCGTCGAGGACAACCCCGGGTTCGCCGACACCTCGATCGCCGTGGACCTGACCGGCGTCGGCTCGGGCCACTACCTGCTCGGCACGGACGACCTGCGCACCCAGTTCTTCAGCGACCTCGGCTTCGCCGTCCCCGAGACCAGCACCGACGTCAGCCAGGAGCGGCTGGACCTGCTGGACGCCGACGTGCTGGCGGTCAACGGTTACGACCAGGCGGCCGCCGACGCCGACACGCTGTTCTCCAGCCTCGACGTGGTGACCCAGGGTCGCACGGTCCTGCTCGGCACCTACTCCGGCGACGTGTCCGCCGCGCTCGGCTTCGGCAGCCCGCTGTCGCTGCCGTTCCTGCTGGACGAGGTCGTGCCGGCCCTGGCCGCCGCCGCCGACGGCGACCCGGCCACCGCCGTCCCCGCCCTGGGCTGAACTCCCGGTCGTACACGATCTCGCGGACCTCCAGGGCGCACCGGCAGCTGCGCGCGATCCGAACGGCCCGGTCCAGCGCCTCCGCCCGCGACGACACCTCGAGGATCGCGACCCCCGATGACGGCCTTCGTCTCGGGGACCGGGCCGTCGGTGACCGTCCCGTCGGTCCCCACGACGGCCGCCTGCTGCCGCGCGACGCCGCCGCCGAAGACCCAGACCCCGGCGTCCTCGGCCTCCTGGACCACCGCGTGCGTGCTCTCGTCCACCGCGGGCAGGTCCTCGTCCGGGATGTGGCCCATCGGGCCGTCGTCGAACGAGACGAGGTACCGCGGCATCGGGGAATCCTCCGTCCAGGGCGCCTGCACTGCCCGGCAGGCCGCGGCCAGGCCAGGTCCTGCACCCTCGCCACCGGACCGGGTCCCCGCAGTGGGTCATGGTCGTTGCAGGCGAGCCCGGTTCCGCATGGAGCGCCTCCGGGGATGGGCACCGGATCGTTGGACGGGTTCGGACTCAGTTGCTCACGGCTGGTGGAAAGGCCCAGGCGAGCAGGTCGGCGATCCGGTCCCGATCACCAGCGGCGAGCATGCCGGGGAGCGTGCTGAGCTGGCCCACGGTGTCCGGAGTGGTGAGCAGGACGCCCCCGGCGAACCCCAGGCCAGGCGGGCGCGCGGTGCCCACGAGGCAGAGCACTGCCCGTACAGGTGCGGTGATGCCGAACCGGCTCAGGGCCGCCCCGACCTCATCGGCCTGACGGCGCACCCCCTCGAGTAGCGCGGTGCGGTCGCGCCCGCCGATGCGCAGCTGATCACCGACGGTCGTCAGGGACCCTGCGAGGTTCTTGGCGTCGACGACGTAGACGGCGTCAGCAGCGACGACCAGGTGGTCGATGTTGGCGCGGGAGCCCTTCCGCAGGCGCCTGTCGTGCAGCACCGGCAGTCCGGTGCCGTCCAGCACGGCACCGACGACATGCTCGCCGCGCACGCCCTTGATCCAGCTGTCCTCGGCTCCGGCAACGCGGGTACGCCGACCTGCCATGGTCGGACGTCGCGGAGCTGGATCACTGCTGACGATGTCTCGCAGGTCTGCCTGCGACGGGGTCCGTGACGAGCTCCGTCGGAACACCCAACTGCGTGCCGCGGTGACCAGCAGGCCGATCACCGAGACCCAGAACAGCACGGCCGCGGGACCCCCGATCAGTACCGCCAGCATCTGCCCGGTGGGGCCGGCCGCCGACAGCGGGGAGGAGACGAGGACCACGACCAGACTCAGGACCAGCCGCCGGCCCCAACGCTGGGAGTCGGTGCCCACCGACACCGGTGGGCGAGGGCCAGCCGGGGGTGGGTGTCGCGGCCTCGTCAGGCGGGGCTCACCGGTCGGGTGGTCCGACAGCCGGCCTCCGTCGAGGACGGGCTCCTGGCGCATGCGGCGCATCGCCTCGAGTTCCGCCGACCGTCCGGGCCGACCGGTGACGAGCCGGCGCCCGCATGGCAGGCACGACCAGCGTTGGCCGTCCTCTGCGGCGGCGCCTTCCCACACGGGGTCGCCGGCGGCGAGCGGTGTCCGGCAGCGCTGACAAACGGAGGCGGCAGTCAGAGCCGTCGGCGTCAATGCGTCGTTCACGGTGACGTGCCGATACGACTGGGGTGTCAAGAACCCTGGAGCACCGGGACACTCTCCGACTCGGCAGCCCCGAGGGATGCGGCGGTCTGCTCGTCACCGCGACGCGGGGACGTGAAGGCGTGGAGCGCCACTCCCAGGACCAGCAAGCCGGCCAGAGCGGGAAGTCGCTCGTCGCCGGCCACGTCGTTCTGCTGCTCAGCGATGATGGTGAGGAGGTCCTTGGCGACCCATCCGTTGACGACCTGCTGCTGCGGAGCGCCCTGCGTGCGGGCCTCGTTGAGTGAGTACTCGGCCAACGCCTGGCTGATGTCACCGCTCCGGTCCTCGGGAGCCATGACGAACCACACGACGATCGTGGCGAGGGCGAGGACGACGGCTCCGACTCGGCGAGCGAGGATCACGCGGGCTCCTGGATGAGGGGGGCGCATCCCAGCGATACGCGACCGTTTGGGTCATCGGCAGAGCCGTAGCAGCCTCGCGTCGAGCCGCACCCCGTCCGGAGCGCCGGCGCGGTCGCCAGCCCGCGACTCGGCCCGACTCGCCAGGCTCCAGGCGCGCCCACTTCGGGACACCTTCGCTGTCAGCGAGACGATGTCCCGCGGGTCAGTCGACTCGACCTCGACCAGCCGGCCCGCCTCGAGCGGGTGGACCAACTGCTCCGCCGCTGGGCCGCGGGCAGCCGAGGGGACGCAAGCCCTCGACCGTGGCCTCAACCGCCCGAGCCCCACCCAGGACGTCTACCTGGGCCGCGGGGTGGCCAGCCCCGAGGCGGCCGCGGCGCTGCAGCGCCTGCGCTGGGCACCGGAACACACGCCTTTCGACCGCGGCTCGACACGGCCCTCGACGGGATCCGGAACTCCTGAGTTGTGCGTCGTATCTGCGTTGCAGCGACGCCCGCGGCGGACCTCAACGGCGCCTGACCTGCGGTTGTGCTCCCCCGCTTGGACTCGAACCCATGACCCTGCGAGTTGATCCTGTGCGGGTCGGCAGCTGATGGTCGGCGACGAACAAGCAGGTCAGCGACGGTTCACGTCATCGGCTCACATCGGTCATCATCGGGCGTCGAGGGTGGTCTATAGGTCGTGAGTTGGTCGCATCGCGCCGCAGCGGAGGCCGGCGTACACCGCCCACTGGCCTGGTGCCGGCCCGGCGCCGGGCGTACATGCGGGCCGCCCATCCCCGGACACCGTGCTTGCTCTGGAGAGGCCAGGTCGCATCCCCGCCCGGCGGGACGACCGAGTACGACCTGGGACTCACCCGCCGGATCGACGCGCTGCTCCTCGAGCGGCTCCGTGCCGGGTCGTTCGCCCCTGTCTGCGGCCGGTCGCACTTCGGCCGTGAACGGCCGGGCGGCGGGGGGGATCAGCGGCTCGACCAGCGCCCACAGCTCGTCACAGATCAGCCGCTGCGGGCGGGGATGGCGTCGGCGACGACATGAGCCGCAGCCTGGGCTGATCTCTCCATAGCCGGAAGGGGCCCGACGACCCACTTCCGCAACGTCTTCGACGGGGCAGAACGCACCTCGCCTTCGCTTCTGAGTGGCCGCCACAGCCGGAACGGCAGGGACGGTGCCCAGAGGCGATGGCGGCGGCGTCAACAGCCCGAAGCTCGGCACCCAGAGAAGTGGTCAGCAACGGTGGCGCAGCGGCGGAAGCCCTTATCGGCGGGCCTCACCCGGTGACGTTCCGGTGATGCCGTCGGCCGACGATGCTGATGCACCTCAGTCAAAGGGATGGCCTGCACATGGTGGTCAAGGTGGGCACGTTCAACGTCCTCAACCTCGCCCGGCCCGGCGAGCCCTACTACCCCGACGAGAAGCCCTACAGCGCCGCCGAGTACGAGAAGAAGGCGGCATGGATCGCCGGCCAGCTGGGCCGCATGAACGCCGACCTCGTCGGCTTCCAGGAGGTCTTCCACGAGGACGCGCTGCGCGACGTCTGCGCCCGATCGGAGGAGTTCGGCGACGGCACCGTCGTGGCGCCGGGCGCGGACGGGGACAGTGGTCCGCGGCTCGGGCTGGCCAGCCGGTTGCCCGTCGACGGACAGGTCACGACCGTCACCGACTTCCCGGCCGGACTGGACGTCGCCGTCGACGGGATCGCCCTGCCGGTCGGCACGTTCAGCCGCCCGGTCCTGCGTGCGCGCGTGGTCCTCGACCCGGAGTCCGGAACGACCGCGACGGTTTTCGTCGCCCACCTGAAGTCCAAGCGCCTCATCCGCGCTCCGCAGGCTCCCGAGCACGACCCGCGCGAGGAGGCTCTCGGCAAGGCCCGGGCGCTCATCCGCCGCGCCGCCGAGGCAGCCGCCCTGCGCTTCCTGGTGCTCGAGGAGGTCGTCGGCACCGCGCAGCCGACCATGGTCCTCGGAGATCTCAACGACGCCGCCCGCGCCGTCACCACCGACATCATCACGGGCGACTCCCCCTCGCGGTTCTGGCCGGGAGAGCCCGACGTCCGCAGGGCCTACTGGGATCGGCTGCTCTACTCGGCACACGAGCTCACCGCCCGCCGCACCGGGCGGGACGTCAGCTACACGCACATCTTCAACGGGCACTACGAGAACCTCGACCACGTCCTCGTGAGCCAGGAGTTCTACGAGCGCAACCCGCAACGCATCGGGGAGGTGCAGATCCTGCGGTACTTCAACGACCACCTCGTCGACAGCCAGCTCAGCGACGACCGTCGCGACCGGATCGTCTCCGACCACGCGCAACTGGTCGCCGAGATCCGCCTCCGGTGACCAGCGGCAGCGGGTCGTACCGGCGTTCCACGAGGGCGGCACGCGGCAGCGCGACCCGGCGGTTTTGATCTCACCTGACACCCGAGGGCCGCAGATGCCGACGAACGTCACCATCCACTACGACAACTCCCAGGCCTTCGCCGATCCGCACCTCTGGGTCTGGTACGACGGCTCCGACGTGTCCGACGACTTCGCGAAGACCGGCCAGGACGCGTCCGGCCCGGTGTTCACCGTCCAGGTCCGGCGACCGGAGTTCCGCTTCATGTTCAAGGACGGCCCCGGCGGCTTCCCGGCCGTCTGGGAGGACGAGGCCCTCCGTCGGCGCCACCGGACCACACCGGGGCGCGAGATCTGGTGTCGGGCGGACAAGGCGTTCGTCTACGACGTGCCGCCGCGCCGGCCCGAGCCCCGTTCCGCGGCCGAACGACTCGCGACGATCACTCCCGCCAAGGGCTGCCATCATCTACCCGACACCGACGGTCCGTCCGGGCTCGGCGCAACCGTGCTCGCCAACGGCGGCACACTCTTCGGCCTCTACCAGCCGAACGCCGCGCGGGTGTACGTCGTCGGCACCTTCAACGACTGGCAGCAGCCGGGTCACCCGGCTCCGGACCCGGACCGGTTCCACGAACTCGCGCTCCACCGCGGCTACTCCGGCATCCCCAACCTCTGGCTCGGCGAGGTCCTGGACGCGGCTCCCGGCCACGAGTACAAGTACTTCGTCCAGGGCGGGGTGCCGAGGGACGGCTCGGGCCGCTCCGCCCGGTGGTGCACCGACCCCTTCGCCCGCCAGCTCGGTCCCGACGTCGGCCGTGCCAACGCGGTGATCGTCGATCCGACCGCCTACGGGTGGAGAGACCGGGCCTTCCGGACGCCCGACAGAGCCGGACTGGTCCTCTACGAGCTCAGCGTCTACGGCTTCACCGAGGACGACGGCGACATCGTGCGACCAGGGACGTTCGCCGGCGTCACGCAGCGAATCCGAGAGGGCTACTTCGACGACCTCGGGGTCACCGCGCTCTCCCTGATGCCGCTCGCCGAGTTCTCCGGGGTGCAGGGGCCGACAGCGCTGGGCTACAGCACGTCCGTCTTCCCGGCGGTCGAGCGGGACTTCGGCGCCCCCGACGACCTGCGCGCGCTGGTGGACGCGGCACACCAGCGGGACCTGACCGTCCTGCTGGACCAGGTCTTCAACCACACCAGCAACAGCGAGAACCCGCTCTGGCAGGCGATCCTGGAGAGCCCCCCGGAGGAGGGCTCGAGCGGCGGGGGGCTCTACTTCAGCGGCAGCACCCCGTGGGGCAACCGCGTCGCGACCGAGAAGCGCGACGTGCAGAACCTCCTGATCGACACGTGCAAGATGTTCCTCACCGAGTACCACGTGGACGGTTTCCGCTTCGACGCCACGCACACCTCGTACATGGACCACGGCTTCCTGCTCCGGCTGGCCGACGAGCTCACCCGGTTCAGACCCGACGTGATCCTGGTGGCCGAGAACCTCCCCAACCAGGCCGACCTCAACCGCTCCGGCTACGACGGCTTCTCCCAGTGGGCGGACCCGTTCCACGACAAGATGAAGGCCATGCTGCGCGAGGGCGTCTTCGCGGACAGCCACTCCTTCAGCACGGACCGGCTAGGCGACGTCTGCTACTTCTCGCGCTCGGCCTACGCAGCGCACACCAACAACGCGGTCAACTACGTCGAGAGCCACGACGAGACCAGCGTGGCCTTCGAGGTCGGTACGAACCCGACGACGGACCACCCCGCCACCAAGGACCGCAAGGGGCGTCTGGGCCTGTTCGCCAGCATCGTCGCGCTCGGCCTCCCCATGATCTACATGGGCCAGGAGTTCAACGTCGAGCGGGATCGCAACATCGTCAGCTTCACCTGGCCACCGGACGGCCCGGACAGCAACGGCTTCTACCGCTGGGCCAGCCGACTCATCCGCCTGCGCCGGCGCTATCCCGCGCTGCGCATCGCCGGGAACGACCCGGCTCAGGACGGCCGCTTCACCTGGATCCTCGGACCCTGGCTCGACCCGGCGCACGGCGCGGAGCGCAAGGTCCTCGGCTGGCGGCTGCGCCCCGACGAGCTCGCCCACGAGGCGATGGTCGTACTGCTCAACTTCGAGCCCTTCCCGGTCGGCGTCGACCTCGAGCTCGGCCTCGCCGGCAGCTGGGTGAAGCTCGCCGATCTCGACGCCGTCGATGACATCCCGCCCCACGGCACCAACACGGCGACCGCTCCGACCGCCCTGCGCAGTGACGACGGCCGCTACAGCGGTTTCGAGCTGCCGAGTTCCAGCGGCTTCCTCTACAAGTGGGAGCTGATCCCAAGAAGCGCTTCACCACCGCTGAACCGACGCCTTGCCGTCCTGCACCGAGACCCAGCGCGCATTGATCGACGGGAACCCGACGTCGAAGCTCACAGCCGGCGAGCTGACCCGATGGATCCTCAACGGCGACAGCAGGTGGGACAGTTGCTGACCAGTGAAGGCAGTCGCACCCGCCGCCAGCACGTCGGTACGGGCAACGGCTGCGGGATACGCACAACACCAGCACCGACCTGCGCCGGGCCCTCGACCGCGCCGGCTTCGCCTGGGTCACCTCACACGTCTTCCGCACGACAGTGGCCACCCGGCTCGACGAGGCCGGGCTGTCTGCCCGGCAGATCGCCGACCACCTCGGCCACACCCGCCCGAGCCTCACCCAGGACGTCTACCTGGGGCACGGAGTGGCCAGCCCCGAGGCGGCCGCGGCGCTGCAGCGCCTGCGCTGACCACCGCGCCACGCGTCGTCCGATGACGGCTCGACACGGCCCTCGACGGGCCTGGTGCTGCTGAGTTTGTGCGTCGTATCTGCGTCGCAGCGACGCCCGCGGCGGACCTTACAGGCGCCTGACCTGCGGTTTTGCTCCCCCGATTGGACTCGAACCAATAACCCTGCGATTGGCCGGTCGCACCTCACCGCTACTGCCTCCCTTGGGCCGATACAACCCCTTGAGCAGGCACTTTGCTGGGTTGATCACGCCGTTGCAGACCCGTCCACACCCCTGTTCGCTCTTGATTGATGGGGGAAAAATGGGGCTAAGGTGGGGCGCCATGGGACGTCCGCCGCTGGGCCTGGGCACCGCCGGCGCCATCCGTTACTACAAGACTGCCACCGGCTACCGCGCCCGCGTGCTCGTCCGGGACTACGACGGCCACGTCCGGGCGCTGGAGCGGCGCGCGTTGAGCAAGACCGCCGCCGAGCGGGCACTCAAGCTGGCCCTGCGCGACCGCACCCCCGCCCAGGCCCGCGGCGAGCTCACCGCCGACAGCCGGGTAACGGTGCTGGCTGAGACCTGGTACGCCGGGCTCGACGGCCTGTCCCCCATCACGATGCAGGCCTACCGCGACCGCCTCGACCGCCAGCTCCTCCCCCGCCTCGGCCAGGTCCGGATCCGGGAGCTGAGCGTGGGCACCCTGGACCGGCACCTGCGCGCCATCACCGACACCCACGGCGTCGCCACCGCCCGGATGTGCCGCTCGGTGCTCTCGGGCATGTGCACGCTGGCCGCCCGCCACGACGTTCTGGCCCAGAACCCGGTCCGCGCTCTGGGCCCGGTCACCGGGCGAGCCAAGAAGGCGCCGCGCGCACTCACCGTGCCCCAGCTGCGCCAACTGCGCGCCGCCCTGTCCTACGACGAGCAGGCCATCGCCCGGGATGTGCCCGACCTGGTCGCCTTCCTGATGGCCACCGGGATGCGCATCGGCGAGGCCTGCGGCCTGACGTGGGACGCCGTGAATCTCGAGGCGGGCACGATCGAGGTGCGGGCCGCCGCGGTGCGGGTCCGCGGGCGGGGCCTGGTCGTCAAGGCCACCAAGACCGATACCGGCGCTCGCACCCTGATGCTCCCACGCTGGTGCGTGGCGATGCTGCGCGACCGAGCCGAACGCCTCGACCTGCCGGCGGCCAGCTGCAGTAGCCGGCCGGTGTTCCCCGCTCCCCTGGGCGGCTGGCGCGATCCCTCCAACACCCAGGCCGACCTGCGGGAGGCCTTCGTCGCCGCCGGCTTCGACTGGGTCACCTCCCACGTCTTCCGCAAGACCGTGGCAACCCTCATGGACCACGCCGGCCTGTCCTCGCGGGCCGCGGCCGACCAACTCGGCCATGCCAACACGTCCATGACCACCGATGTGTACTTCGGCCGCAAGGTCGCCGCCACCGGCGCCGCCGCCGTCCTGGAGACCCTCGCAACTTGAGACCTCGGCGTCCGCCTCATCCGGGGCGACCCGCCCACCACACCATGACCGCCGGCATTGCGCTTCTCGCCGCCGGCGTCCTGATCATCGGGTTGGGCGCGTACTGACGGGTGCCGCGTCCCAGGCCGGCCGCCCCGGCTGTGGCCTGCTGGAGTGCCGAACGGTGGGGCGCCCTACGCCCGGCACCCGGCACCCGGCACCCGGCACCCGGCACCCGGCACCCGGCACCCGGCACCCGGCACCCGGCACCCGGCATGGCGGATTGGAGCCCGCCGGCTGGTCGGACTACAGGTCGAAGCGGGCGAGAACGGGGCGGTGGTCCGACGGCGGCTCACCGGCCGCCCGCGGTGCCAGCTGGGGAGCCACGCCGACGCTGGGCACGTCGAGAGGTATCGCGGCGGCCTCGAGCACCCGCGGGGTCATCGTGTGGGAGATGAGGATGTGGTCGATCAGCTCCGGTCGGCCCTGGTTGATGCGCGACCAGTTGTCCGGCGGGGACATCCAGTAGCCGGTGGCCCACAGCCGCTGGCCGTCACCGCGGTCGGGGCGGTCGAATCCGCCGGTGCCGAACTGCGACCCGGGCGGGCCGAGGAGCAGCTGAGTGGTGGCGGCGTCCAGGGTGTCGTTCAGATCGCCGCAGATCAGCACCGGGCGGTCGGCCTCCTCACCGGCCAGCGTGCCGGTCGCCCACTCCCGCAGGGCGGCGGCCTCGGCCGCGCGCCGGTTGAGGGCGTAGACGCCGTAGCGGGCCCGCTCCCCCTCGTCGGTGGTGTCGAACCGGCCGCCGGGGAAACTGAGCAGCTTGGACTTCAGGTGCGCGGTCACCGCGCGGACCTCGGCGCCGGTCTCGGTGCTGCAGGTGACGGCCAGCCCGCCCCGGCCCAGCTGGGTGATCGCGGTGCCGTCGTCATCGACGGTTACCGGTGACAGCCGCACCGGCAGGTCGACCACCTCAGCCACATCGGTCAGCGGCCGCGGGGACAGCCAGGCCACGCGGATCGGGTGCCGGGCCTCGAAGTGGTTCGACACGACGCTGCTCCAGTCCGCGCCGAGACGGGTCCGCAGCGCCTCCAGAGCGGCGTCGTCGCCGACCTCCTGCAGGGCGACCGCATCCGGGTGCGCGGCGGCGATGACCGCGGCCAGCGCGTCGAGCTTGGCGCTGAAATCCGCCTGTCCGGCCGGGCCGGGCGTGAACAGGTTCTCCACATTCCAACTCAGCACGGTGAACATGGCGGCCCCTCCCGCGGTCAGGCCAACAACCGGGCCCACCGCCGTGCCCCGAGAGTAGGTGAGGCGGGGCGGCACTCGGCTCGGCCGACCGGCCGCAGTTCGCCGCCGGTCGGCCGCCGGTGTCATCTCGGTGAGCCCTGCGCCACTGCTTCCGTCGTGTGCTCGCAGCTCCAGGCGCGCGGGGGCGCTCCATGGCGTCGCGGACCTGCGGTGTCCGCGCGACCGCCGGTCCCGCGCGGGAGGTCCTGACCAGCGGTCAGGCGGTGACGGTGTCAGTTGCCGGCGGCTCGGTACTGCTCGACGACGCCGGCCTTGATCCGGCCGTGCGGGGAAACCTCGATGCCCCGCCCGGCAGCCCACGCGCGGACAGCGGCCGGGTCATAACCCGAATAGGCGGGCTTCGCCGGCTGAACGGAGCGACGACCTCGGCTCGGCGGAACCTTCCGGGCGGCCTTGACGTAGCGGGACAGCTCCTCGCGCATCGCCGCGGCGTTCTCGTCAGTCAGGTCGATCTCGTACTCTGCGTCTTCGAGAGCAAACTTCACGGTCGCGCTGGCTGGCGTCTCGCCATCCAGGTCATCAACCAGTAGGACCTCGGTTCTAGTAGCCACGAACCCCGAGGATTCAGAGCTGTTATTAAGAAGTCAAGACGAGCGGCCACATTCAGTGAGCCGTCGGCTCGAATACGGAAACGATGAATGACCGCACGCGGTGAGTATGAAGCGGAGCATAGGACGCCTGTGGCGCCGCGCTCCCCAGTCATAAGCTGCAGGTCTGTCGCCGGACGCTGATTTGCCGTTTGCGCACGTGAATGACCCGCGTTGTCCGCCGCCGTCCGCCTCGGTGCGCCGCAAACCGGAGCGCGTCGCTGTACCGGTTGCTGTAGTCCTCCCCTGCGCGTGGGCGTGTCATCAAGCACCTCGCGTGTCCGGGTCTGGCTCTCACATGCCGGCGGATGCTCACGCGCGTTCGCTTCGAGGCACCATGGTCCGTCGCACGGGTCGTGCACATAGACCTGACGTCGCGGCCGGGTCACGGGCGGAAGACTCCTGCGACGATCCGCCGGGTGACTGACCGGGGAAGCCGCGACATCGTCGCGGTCATCACCCGGTTCAGACCGCCGGGCAGGTGCACCACCCGACCCTTGCGCCAAGCCCGCAGTCCGGCCGCCGCGACCTGATCGGGAGTCATGAGGCCCGGAGCGCCGTCGAGCAGGCCCTCCATGCCCGCGACCTGACCGAACTCCGACGACGTCGGCCCAGGACACAGAGCCAACGCCCGCACACCGGTACCCCGCAGCTCAGTTGCCAGCGCCTCGGTGAACGACAGCAGGAACGCCTTCGTGCCGCCGTAGACCGCGAGGTTGGGGGTCGAGTAGTGCGCTCCGGCGGAGGTGACGACGATCAGGCCGCCTCGCCGCCTGGCGAGCATGGTGGGGAGCAGACGGTGGATCAGGTCCACCGGGAACGTGACGTTGAGTTGGATGACGTCTCGCGCATCCTGGCCGTCCAGTTCTCCGAACGGGCCGAAGACCCCTCGACCTGCGTTGCTGATGAGCAGATCCGCTCCGCCGAGGTCGTCGGCACGCTGCGCCACGACCCGGGCCGCATCCGGCTGTCGAAGGTCTTGCTGCAGCCCGATGACGCGACCCTGGGTTCTGACTTCGAGGGCCGTCAGCCGGTCGATGCGCCGTGCGACGGCGAGCACGCGGAATCCCTGGTGGCTCAACTGGTGGCTGAAGGCCTCACCGATCCCCGATGAAGCCCCCGTCACCACAGCCAGCGGAGCGGCCATACACCGCCTCCTTCGGGGGAACAAGCCGACCGCCCTGCTCGGGGACCGGCGCCGGTCAGGCTTACCGACCGAAGGTGCGCTCGTCGAGCGCGCCGCTCACGAGGCATGCGTTGCACGGAGACGAGTCACCCCGCGGCATTCCGACACTGCGGACCGTGAGATCGGCTCGTCGTCCGGCCTGGAGCTCGGTGCAAGGAGGGTGAACCCCAACCGCCGCCGCACGCGCACGGCCAGCCTGGCAGGCGCCAGCCTGCTCGTCTCGCCGTCGACGACTCGCGGGGCCGGCCGCGGACACCGACCGACCGCCAGTCGCGACGCCGCCGAAAACCCCCCGTCACATTCGGGACGTTCGCCCCAGTTCGCCGCCGCCCTGTTTCCGCAGGTCCGCGGCTTGCGACGTCCGCGGGCGGCCGCCCAGCTTCGCCTTCGTTCCAGGCGCGTTGCTGTACCGGTTGCTGTAGGACGGCCCCGCGGTCGGGCGTGTCGTCGGTATGGACGCTGAAGAGGCTTAGAAGCAGAGTTACCACCCGGAGTCGCCGCCGTCCCTGAAGTCCCGTTGGCCCCTGCCGGGGAGCGCCGTTCCGGGCCGAAAATGGTGTGCGGTCACCCGTTGACGTCGTAGTCGCCTGGTCGTCGAGGCCGTTCTGAAGTCGGGCGCCGGGAGCTGTGCTGTGAGCCGTTTCGTGTGCTTCGAGCACGAGGATCAGATTTGCCGTTCCCTGCAGCTCCTACGGGTGGCCGCCCCAGGTTCCGTCTGACGTGTGCGGAGGCGAGGGCGATGCAGGTCGACAAGGACGAGCCCGAGGTCATCGAGCGAGTCGCTGCATTGGATATCGGCAAGGCCGAGGTGGTGTGCTGCGCGCGGGTGCCCGGCCCGGGTGCGCAGCGGATGCAGGAGGTCCGCACCACTTCCACGATGACGTCCGCGCTGCTGGCGCTGGGCGACTGGCTGGCCGAGCTCGGGGTGACCCGGGTGGTGATGGAGGCGACCAGCGACTACTGGCGGGCGCCGTTCTATCTGCTGGAGGACCGCTTCGAGACGTGGCTGGTCAACGCCCACGACGTCAAGCACCTGCCCGGCCGGCCCAAGACCGACCGGCTGGATGCGGTATGGCTGTGCAAGGTCGCCGAACGACAGATGCTGCGCCCGTCCTTCGTGCCGCCGCCGGCGATTCGGGAGCTGCGAGATCTGACCCGCTACCGAGTGGATCTGCTCGCGGTGCGCACCGCTCAAAAGCAGCGGGTGGAGAAGCTGCTCGAGGACGCGCTGATCAAGCTCACGGCCGTGGTCAGCGACCCGTTCGGCGTCTCCGGTCGGGCGATGATGGCCGCGTTGATCGCCGGCGAACGCGATCCGGTGGTGCTTGCTGAGCTGGCCCGCGGCAGCCTGCGCTCGAAGACCGCCCGGCTCACCGAGGCCTTGACCGGCCGGTTCAGCGAGCACCACGCCTTCCTGCTCATGCAGATGCTGCAGCGAGTCGATGCGGCCACCGCCGACATCGCCGCCGTGCAGGCGCGAATCGACGCCCGGATCGGTGAGCTGGCGCCGGCGGTCGCTCGCCTGGATGCCATTCCTGGGATCGGTCCGGTGGCCGCGCAGATGATCCTCGCCGAGATCGGCACCGACATGAGCCGGTTCCCCACACCGGCGCACCTGACCTCCTGGGCGCGCTTCGCGCCCGGGGTGAGCGAGTCCGCCGGCCGCCCGAAGGGCAACGCCCGCACCGGCAAGGGCAATCGCTACCTCGCACGAGTGGTCGGCGAGGCCGCCGTCAGCGCCGCCCGCACCGACACCTTCCTCGGCGAGCGCTACCGACGCATCGCCCGCCGCCGCGGCAAGAAGCGCGCGATCGTCGCGGTCGGCCGCTCCATCCTCGTCATCATCTGGGCGCTGCTCTCCGATGACGAGGCGCTTTTCGTTGATCTTGGTCCCGACTACTACGCCTCCCGCAGCAACCCCGAACGCAAAGTGCGCCAGCACCTCCGCGAACTACAGGCCCTCGGCTACACCGTCACCCTCAACCCCGCGGCCTGACCGAGGGGCACGGGATTTTCGGATCAGGCGGCTTCAGGGACAGGCCCCAGGAGCGTCGAGCGCCTCACCCGTCATGACCACGGTGCCGGCGACGACCACGTGATCCGCAACTTCCGCGGGTAGCCGTGGTTGCCGTCGCGGCGCCCATCACCCCATCGGCCGAGTAGCGGGTAGTCCGAACCCGGGAACGTGCCGAGGTCCAACCTCCCAGCGATCACGTCGTCGACAACCTCCCGGACCACGTCGAGAAATGGCCGCGGAGGACCAGTGTTCACATCGATCGGCGTTGTCAGCTCGATCGGTGGGCTACCGCCGACGAAGATGTCGACCCGGCCGGACAGCTCGTAGACGTGGAACACAAGATCGGCTGCCCCTGCGACGCGGGGAACGATTCGCACCTCGCGGTGCTCGGGCAGTCTCGGGTGCGGCTGCCCCTGCACGAGTGCCTCAGTGATCTCCGCTGCGCCGGCGGGCATCGCCGCCAGCGCCTCCCTGATCAAGGTCCTGATGCCCTCCACGTCCACGGGTCCGTCCGTCGAAGGTGCCGCTCGCCAGCCTTCCCCGCGTCGCCACCGACGGCGGAACATCCACCCCTCGCTATCAGCAGGCAACGGCCACTGAGCGCGCTGCGTCTGCGAAGTGTCCCTGAGTGGGCCGCTCAGGGCGAGTGTCAGCGCCCGTCCCGGCTGGCCGGCACGACAGGAGCATCGCTGTTCAGCAGCTAGTGAGCAGGCTGCCCAGCGCGCCCTCTGCTCACGACGGCTTCCGGAGGGGACGCGGGCAGACGCAGGCTCATCCGGAGCGAACGAGCGGAGTGCGCCACCCTGCGCGCGTCCTCCCGCCGCGCGGGGAGCGCAGTACTAGCTTGCCTAGTCGAGAGGCGGCTCGGGTCGAGTCGGCACGGGACGCGTGGGAGCCACATGAGGGTCATAGAGCGCAACACCTGGCCGCGGACGGGCAGGCGTCGTTGATGGACGGGCTCACCGGCGTCCGCTCACGCATCGCCGAGATCGAGACACGGCTTCTCGCGTTCCAGCGCCCGGCGACCACCACCACCACCACGACGGCGACGACCACCACGACGGCGTGGGCCACCGCCGCGGCGGCCGCCGGACTGGCGTCGGCGGGCACCCCGGCCCCGGCGGCACCGTCGGGCGCACCCAGCGTGGCCGCACCGCTCGGCACGACGGCCGTCCAGGCCACCTCGCGGACCGCCTCCGCATCCGCGAGCGCGGTCGTCGCACAGGCACGCGAGTACCTCGGCGTGCCCTACCTGTGGGGCGGGACCGACCCGAGCCGCGGCCTGGACTGCTCCGGCTTCACCCAGCGCGTCTTCGCCGGCCAGGGCATCGACCTGCCGCGCGTCTCCTCGCAGCAGGCGACCGCCGGGAGGCCAGTCGCGTCACTGTCCGAGGCACAGCCGGGTGACCTGCTGTTCTTCGACTACTCCCCGTCCCGGCCGGGCATCGACCACGTCGGCATCTACATCGGCGACGGGCAGATGATCGCCGCCCCGCAGCCCGGAGACGTCGTGAAGGTCCAGTCGGCCGGTCAGCCGACGGTCATCCGCCGCGTGCTGCCCCAGGACGCCACCTGACCCGACCCGGTCGCCCGTCGCCGCCGGACCGCGCCCCGCCGCCGGACGCAGCCGCCCGGGTGGGCCTCAGCTCGCCAGCGCGGCGGCCAGCCACCCCTCGGCCGCCACGTCCAGCCCGGGCCCGGGGCCGGGGCGGGCGCCAGGGCCACGGCCGCAGGGACGTGCAGCACCGCGAGGGACGCGCGGCTCCACGGCCCGGCGACGTGGCCGCCACCGCTCCTCCGGCCACCGCTCCCGGACCGGCTCCTGCCCGGACGGCGGAGCTCAGGGCGCCGGCTCGAAGAGCGCGCGTCCCCACCAGTCGTCGTCGTCCGCGACCCCGGGCGGACATGCGAAGACCGCTGAGGAGGTGTGCTCGGTGAACCGGTTGAGTGCGTCGCCCGCCAGGTTGCGCTGCACCTGGGTGAACCCGGACTCCGGACTCCGCTGGTAGGCGATGAAGAACAGCCCGGCGGCCAGGCGACCGTCGCGGTCGGTCCCGTCCACGAAGCTGTAGCCGCGCCGGAGCATGGCCGTGCCGGCGTTGCTGGGGTGGGACAGGAAGACGTGCGAGTTCCGCGGGATGGCCGGCCGGCCGTCCCGGGCCGCGGTGAAGTCGGTGGGGTCGAACTCCGCGCGCTGGCCGAGCGGAGCTCCCGTGTCCTTGGCCCGTCCGATGACGGCTTCCTGCTCCCCCCTCGGGACGCCGTCCCACTCCTCGAGCAGCATCCGGATCCGGCGGGTGACGAGATAGGAGCCACCCACCAGCCAGTCGGCGTCGTCCTGGCCGACCCAGACGAAACGGTCTAGGGCTCGCCCGTTCTCCGCCTTCAGGTTCGCGGTGCCGTCCTTGAAGCCGAGGAGGTTGCGCGGCGTCGCCTGCGCCGAGCTCGTCGACGACGTCCGGCCGAAGCCCTGCTGCGTCCACCGCACCCGCACGACGCCGGAGCCGAGGCGGACGAGGTTGCGGACGGCGTGCACCAGGACCTGCGGGTCGTTGGCGCACGCCTGGATGCACAGGTCTCCGCCGCTGAGGGCGGGGTCGAGCCGGTCGCCGGGAAACGCGGGCAGCTCGGCCAGCGGGCCCGGTCGGCGCGCGGCCAGCCCGAAGCGGTCCCGGCCGTCGGCTGCGGTGAACAGCGTCGGGCCGAAGCCGACCGTGAGGGTCAGCCCGGACGCGGGCAGGCCGGCGGCCTCGCCGGTGTCATCCGGCCCCGTCGCCTCTCCGGCGGTCAGCCGCCGCGCGGCCGCCGTCCAGGCATGGAGCAGACCGACGAGCTCGTCCCGGCTGTCGGTGACCACGTCGAAGGCGACGAAGTGCAGCCGGTCCTGGGCCGGTGTGACGATGCCCGCCTGATGGGCGCCGGTGAACCCGACGGCCGCGGTGGGGTCCGGCGCCGGGGTCGGCGGAACCGCCGGCGCCGAAGCGTCGGCCGTCGCCCGGCCGACCGCTCCCCCGACGGCTCCGGACGCGAGGACGCCGGCCACGCCGAGCCCCGACCACCTCAGCAACCGCCGCCGCGACAGGCCCGGCTCGGCGCCCTCGCGGGACGGACGCTCGGCCTGCCGGTCGTCAGCCACCACGGCTCTCGTCCTGGGATGTCCGCTGCCGTTCCTGCCGCACCGAGACCAGACTACTAGCCGCCATAGGACGGTGACGCGCGGTCAGTACTCGACCGCGCCTGCGCGCGCCGTCAGCGCCGACGGCTGGCCCGGACGAGGTCGTGGAGGGTGGCGTACTTCACCGACGGCCGGCCGGAGGCCCGGCCGCGGGCCCGTTCGGCGCGCAGGATGCGGTCCAGGCCGGCGGCGTCGACCACGTCCGGATGGGACCGGCGGACGGCGCGCCGGAAGGTGCGCGCGGTGCCGGCCGGGCTCGGCAGCCGGCCGGCAACCGCGTCGTCGAACAGCGTGCGGACGGTCTCGGCGGCGTCGACACGGTTGTGGCCGATCCCCCCGGTGGAGCCCCGCTTGCACCAGCCGACGGCGTACGCCCCGGGGACGCCGTCGATGCGACCCGCCTCGTTGGGCACCGTGCCGGTCACGGGGTCGGAGGGCAGGCCGGGGATCGCCGTCCCGACATAGCCGATGGCACTGATGAGGGGCGCGGCGAGCACGTCGGTCCCGTCGAGGAGTCGGACGCCGCGGACCGCGTCCTCCCCGAGGACCCGGTCCACCGTGCTGTGGAACCGCAGGACGATGCGCCGGCCAGGCCCCGGCGCGGCGGTGTAGTCCAGGACGGCCCGGCGGACGCCGCGCAGCAGGGCGGCGTGCTCGCCTGCCGGCGCGTCGTCGATGGCCGCTCCCGCCCGGCCGTCGGGGTCGTCGACCACCAACTCGACGCCGTCGAGGGCGCGCAGGCCGAGCAGCTCCGGGGCGGAGTAGGCGGCCTGCGCCGGGCCGCGGCGGCCGAGCAGGACGACCTCGCGCAGCGGCGAGCGCTGCAGGGTGGCGAGCGCGTGGTCGGCGATGTCGGTGCCGGCCAGCTGGGCGGGGTCCCCGGCGAGGATCCGGGCGATGTCCAGGGCGACGTTGCCGGTGCCGACGACGACCGCCCGCTCGGAGGGCAGCCGGACCGCCCCGACCGGCTGGTCGGGATGCGCGTTGTACCAGCCCACGAACTCGGGCGCGGTGTGGTTGCCGGGCAGCGCGTCGCCGGGCACGCCCAGCGTCCTCCCGGACGAGGCGCCCACGGCGTAGACGATGGCGTCGAAGGATCGGGTCAGCTCCTCCACCGCCACGTCGGTACCGACGTCGACACCGAGCAGCAGGCGCACGCGCGGATGCGAGTACAGCCGGCCGAAGGCGTGCCCGATGCGCTTGGTGCCGGGATGGTCGGGCGCGACGCCGTGCCGGATGAGTCCCCCGGCCACGGGCAGCCGGTCGATCAGGGTCACCGTCGACCGGCTGTGCAGCAGGAGCAGCTCGGCCGCGTAGAGGCCGGCCGGGCCGGTGCCCACGACGGCCACGTCGAGCCCGGCGAAGTGGCTGGGCAGCGACCAGTCGAAGACGGGCGGTTCACAGCTGCGGAACAGTGGACCCGCAGTCCCGGTCTGACCCGACGTCGTCTCCGGCTGCGCGGGGGCGTGGTGCTGCGTCGGGGTGTAGTGCTGGGCGTTCACGTCGACGTAGACGCGCTCGACGCCGCTGAGCGTGTCGGCGGGAACGGCGGCGCCGACCGGGCAGGCGTCGGCGCAGGCGCCGCAGCTGATGCAGACGCCCGGATCGATGTAGAGCATCGGCGCGGCGGCGAAGCCTGCCTCCGTCGGCGCGGGGTGGATGCAGTTGACCGGGCACACCGACACGCACGACGCGTCCTTGCAGCAGTTCTGCGTGATGACGTAGGTCATGCGGTGGCCCGCCGTCCTCGCCCCGACCGCGACCTGCGGTCGTCCCCCGGCCCGCGACCGTGGCCGGTCACAGCAGGTTGGCGCGCGTGTAGATGGCCACGGCCGGCGGGGTCAGTAACCCCGCGTGGTGCAGGAAGTCCATGAGCCCCCGGCAGCTGGACCGCAGCAACGCCTTGTAGTGCTCGTTGCCGGCCGCTTCCCGCTTGGCCCGGGCGACGTCCAGACCCGCCTCGGCGTAGACCCGCCCGCTGACCATGCTGGTGACGATCATGTGGGCGGCGGATGCCACCAGCACGGCGCTGGCGTGCCGGCGCACCGGCCCGACCACCGCCATGCGCTGCAGGACCTCGTCGCGCGCGAACTTCATGTGCCGCGACTCCTCCACGACGTGGATGTTGTTGATCGTGCGGACGAAGGGTGCGACCCGGTCGTCGCGCATCCAGTCGCGCTGCATGACGTCGAGGACCTCCTCGGCCACGAGGATCGCGGCGTAGGCCGCCTCGCCCCACGCCACCGTCTTGAACAGCCGCCCGAGTTCCAGCACGTGCCGGGCGGGCAGGTACGCCGGCGCGTTGAGCTTCGCCGCGCCCCGGGCGAACATGATCGAGTGCCGGCACTCGTCGGCGATCTCGGTGAGCGCCCACTGGAACTCCGCCGACGTCCGGTCCCGGGCGTAGATGTCGCGCAGCACCATCTGCTGCAGGATCAGCTCGAACCAGATGCCGGTGCACGCCACCGACGCCGACTCCTGTCGTGTCAGCTCCGCCCGCTGGCGCTCGTCGAGCTCGTTCCAGTAGGGCGTTCCGTACAGCGTCGACCACTCGGGACTGGCCCCGTGGTGACCGGGGTCGAGGGGCGCATCCCAGTCGACCTCCGTGCGGGGGTCGTAGGAGAGCTGCTCACTCGACGCCAGCAGGCGCCGGGCCACCGAGTCGTGGTCTTCGGCCGGAGCGGTGCGGGGATCAGACGTCGCGCTACCGACGACAGCGGTCATCAGGGACGTCCCTCCTTGCCTGGGTGTCGGATGGGTCCGAAGGCCTGGCCTGGGCAGACAGGCCAGCCATGACCATGACATCAGACAACGAGACATCAGGCAATGTCACGTCGGAGGGGATCGGGGGCGCGACTGGCCGGGGGCGGCCGGGGCCCCCGCGCCGGCCACGCGCACGCGCCCGCCTGACGGACGCCGTCCGCGCAGCGTCCGCGGTGGTGGAGCAGGCCCTCCGCTCCCCCACTCACCCAGCTCACCCGGCCCGCTCACCCGGCCCGGCTCACCCAGCCCCGCTCATCTCGTGCCGCTCGCCCGGCGCTCGAGCATCCGCGCAGCGCCGCGCGCACGCGGCCCTGACACACGCGGCCCTGACAGAGGGCGGCCCACTCCCCGCGGTCGGCGGTGCCCCTGACAGCGGGGGCACCGCCTACCGGCGGAGGGGCCCACGGGTGCGGCCCACCCGAGGACCGCCCACGGATCACCGACCGGTGTGCGAACTCCTCCGCCGGAGGAACCACAGGCCTCCGGCGAGCGCCGCCGCGGCCACGGCCGCCAGCGCGACGACGGCGCCGGTCGAGAGCCCGCCGTCGTCCGCGGCAGCCGCCTCCGGCGCCGCGGACCGGCTCGGGGAGGACTCGGTGGCCGCGGTCGACGGGGCGGCGGACTCCGTCGCGGGAGCCGGGGTCGTCACCGGGGCGGCCGCGGGAGCGACCGCGATGCTCGGTGCGGGGTTCTCCGGCTCGGGATTGCCCTCGAACGGAACCTCGATCCAGGCGTCCTCCACGCCGTCGGAGTAGCGCAGCAGCGTCTTGAACGGGAGCTCGGCGGGCGCCTCCTGCGGCAGCCGGTCGATGACCACGCTGTACTCGAGGTCGACGCCTGCACCGATGTCGGGTCCGGCCACCTCGTAGCCGTCGGCGGTGGGCGTCATGGCCCAGCCGGCCGGCGCGCTCGCCAGCGTCGCCGACGCGGGGGGCAGCCCCTCCGGCAGCTGCACCTGGGCGCCCACGATGCCCGCGGTCGACGACTCCGCCTCGGCGAGGAAGGACACTGTCAGCGGCCCGGCACCGGCCTGGGCACCCTCGGCACTGGCCTCGACGTGCGCGCCGGCCGGCCCGGCACCGACCACCACCACCCCGAGGGAGAGGACGAGCACGGAGGCGGAACGGCGGACACGGCGGCAGAGGGAACTCATCACGCCGTCTTGGTCGTCCGGATCCCGCGGATGGTTCCCGTGTGCATCGATCTGCGCCCGGGTCGGGGCGGACGTCACCCGCAGGCCCCGCCCAGGGTGATGCCCCGGGCGGCCAGCCAGGGAGCGGGGTCGACACGGTTGGCGTAGAGACCGCCGGTGTGCGTCTCGATGTGCAGGTGCGGTCCGGTGGACTGCCCGCGGTTGCCGACCTCGGCGATCCGCTGCCCGGCGCTGACCCGCTGCCCCGCGGTGACGAAGAACTGGTTGATGTGGCCGTAGACGGTGATCGTGCCGTCGGCGTGCTGGATGTAGACGGCGAGCCCGAAACCGCTGGCGGGGCCGGCCTGCAGGACGACGCCGTCGGCCGGGACGTAGATCGGTGTCCGCATCGTGGCCGCGATGTCGATGCCGTTGTGCTGGGTGCCGCCTCTGCTGCCGTAGCAGGACGTCACCCTCCCGGCCACGAGTGCGGCCGTCTCCGCGCGCTCCTGCGCGACCTCTGACCGCATTTGTGCGTCGTAGGCGTCGGCGGCCTCCTGCACCCCCCGGGCCGCGAGCAGCGCGATCTCCGCGTCGCGCAGCTGCCCCTGCAGAACCGCCTGCTGCTCGGCCACGGTGTCGTAGGACTGCTGCGCGGCGGCCAGCTGCGCCTGGGCGGCGGCGTCGGCCTGCGCCGCGGCGGCCGCCGCCTGCTCCTGCGCGGCCACCGCGGCGCGGGCGTCGCGGTCGGCGGCCTCCTGCCGGTCCCGCAGCTCCGCGAAGGCGGCGAGGCGGGCGGCCCGGTCGTCGCCCAGCAGGTCCATGGTGGCCGCGCGCTGCAGGAACTGGTCGGGCCCCGCGGCGTCGAGCAGGGCCGCGGCCTCCCCGATGGGGGCCGAGCCCATGAACGCCTCCCGGGCCAGGGCGGTCACGTTGCCCTGCGCCTGGGCCACCGCGGACCGGGCCGCCTCCAGCTCGGCGGCGGCGGCCGCTGCCGCCGACTGCGCGGCGGTGAGCCCGTCCTGGGCGGCGCGGGCCGCGTCGGCGGCGGCCTCGGCCTCCACGGTGAGCCGCTGCAGTTCCTGCTCGGCCGCCTCGACGAGGCCCGTGATGCGTTCCACCTCGGCGGTCAGTGCGTCGAAGGTGGACTGCGCGGTCGTTCCGGCGCCGTCGTCGCCGGGCGCGGCCGTGGCCGGGGGAAGGCCCGCGCCCAGGACGGCGGCCACCGCCGCGAGCACGAGAACGGCGCGGCGCGGCCGCGTGTGGGCGCCGTGGCGGGACGGGTGGGCCTCGCCGGTGGTCTCGACGGTGCGGACGCGGTTACTGCCTCGGCGCAGGACACCGAGCCGGTGGTGCAGGGTCGCCACGACGGCGGCTCTCCGTTCCTCCTGAGCGCCTACCGGGTTAGCTGACGGGTTCGGGCGGGGAGGCGCCCTACCTGGCGCGCGCAGCAGCGCGCGCAGGATTCACCCCGGTGTTGGTGGGTCCCCGGTCCATCCGCGCCGGAGGGCGCGGGTCGGTTCGGCGGGTCGGCGCGAGGCCCTCGGATCGAGGAACACGGCTCGGCCGGGCCGGGTCCAGAGAGTAGTACGAACCTCCTTAGTTTGTCACGGTCCGATCACGGAAGCTGACACTGGGTGCGCATCCCGTCGACGGGCCGCCGCTGCGCGGATCCGTCGCGAGGAGCGCCTGCCGGCCGCGACGGTGGCCGATCCTCGCGCTGCTCACGCGGTCGTCGGGGCTCCGCTCCTCCGCCATGACGCGCACCGGCCCCTCCTCGGACCTGCCGGGTCGCGCGGGCCGACCCTGCACGCTCCGTCCGGATCAGGTCGTGGACGCACCGGCCGACACCGCAGCAGAGACTCGGTCCCCATCGCCACGGAGGCCACGGCGCGGCGGAAGGCCCGACCGCCGAGGCGGCCGCCGATAACGATCCGTCGCCGGTCCGGACGTCATCGCCGGCCCGGACGCCCCGTCCGGACCGGTCCGGCACCTCGACGCCGGCGCTGCCGCGGGCCGGCGTCGTCGGTCACCGCGGCACAGGCCGATGTCCCCGGCCGCGCGCAGCCGGCGGCGACACCCGGTCGGGCGGCCCTGTCCCGGCCCCGGAGGAGTGCCGGGCACTCTCCGGACGACGGGGTGATCGTCACACCGGCGGCGGCTGAATCGGCTGTGGCGAATCGGCTGCGGCCGATGGACCGCGGAGCAGGCCGCTGCTCCAAGGCGGCTCTACGAATGTCAATAGTTGTGGCGCGTGTTGCCGGTGGTGCCGGCCGCCTCGGTGCGACGCTGCCCCTGCTCAAGACGACACCCCTCTCCCCAGGGAGTCCCCTCATGCCGAGCCGTTCCGGCCCGCGTCGTGCGACCTCGCTGCTCCTCCTGCGCGCGAGCGCGGTCGAACGCAGCTCGCCGGCGACCCGGCGGCGCCCGGGCCTGCGGGTCATGGTGGCCGGCGTGCTGACCGGCGCACTGCTGCTCGGCGGTACGGCTCCCGCGTCGGCTGCCCCACCTCCTCCACCGAACCCCAGCGACGCCGAGATCGGCGCCGCGCAGTCGGCGCAGGACGCCGCCGCCGCCGAGGTCGGCCGGATCGCGGCCCTGGTGGCCACCGCCGAGGCCGAACTCGAGCGCGCCAGCGTCCAGGCCGAGGCGGCAGGCATCGCCTACCTCGCCGCCGAGGAGGCACTGCAGGCCGCCCAGGCCACTGCCGCGGAGACCGCGTCCCGGCTGCAGGCGGCGACGGAGGCGATCGACGCGGCGACCTCGCGCCTGGGCACGTTCGCGCGCAACAACTACATGACCGGGAGCACGCTCGCCACGGCCGCGGCCCTGCTGGACTCCGCCGGCCCCGGAGAGCTGATCCAGCGCGCCGCGACGCTGGACTACGTCGGGGATCTGCAGGTCGACGCGCTCGCCGAGCTGCGGGTCGCTCGCGTGCAGCAGGCCAACGCCGACTCCGAGGCGCGCGCCGCTCGCGATGCGATGGCCGCCGCCGAGGCCGAGGCCGAGACCGCCCGCGCTGCCGCCGACGCCCAGCTGGCCACCCAGGAGGCCACCTACGCGCAGGTCTCGGCCCAGAAGGCCGACTACGAGCAGCAGCTGCAGTCCGCCGAGATCCAGCTGCTGGAGCTGCAGGGCGCCCGGGACGCCTACCAGCAGTGGCAGCAGCAGAAGGCAGCCGAGGAGGCGGCGGCCGCTGCGGCGGCCGCCCGCGCCGCAGAGGAAGCGGCCGCCGCGGCGGCGGCTGCGCGCGCCGCGGCCAGCAGCAGCCGCGCCGGCAGCACCGCGACGGCGCCCTCCGGCGGCGGCTCGGCCGGGTCGTCGGGCTACGTCAAGCCGACGTCGGGCCGGGTCACCAGCTGCTTCGGGCCCCGCTGGGGGACGATGACCTACGGCGTGGACATCGCCGCCCCCATCGGCACACCGATCTACGCGGCCACCTCCGGCGTGGTCAAGCGCGCCGGCTCCGCGACGGGCTTCGGGCTGGCCGTCTACATCCTCGGCGACGACGGTGCGGTGACCGTCTACGGCCACATCAACCGCTACTTCGTCCAGGCCGGGGACCGCGTGATCGCCGGGGAGCAGATCGCCGAGGTCGGCAACAAGGGCCAGTCCACCGGGCCGCACCTGCACTTCGAGGTGCACCCGAACGGTGCCATGTACAGCGGGGCCGTCGACCCGGTGCCGTGGCTGCGCGCCCGGGGGGTCGACATCAGCGGCTGCTGATCCTCTCGGTGGCGCACCCGCGGAACACCGCCGGCCCGGGACCGCCCGACGCCGACCCCCGGATCCCGGACGCGGGACGGGGACTCCCGCCCGCATCCGGGCGACGAGCACGCGCCCGCCGCCTCGCCGCGCCGGGGCACACGAGGCCCCGCGCATCGGCCGTGGGCCGCCGAGGCCGGTGACGAGAGCGGCTCACCGGCGGCCGGTGGATTCCCGGCCCCGGCGTCGGGGCCCGCGCCCCGTGGGGGGTCAGCAGCCGAGGTCGACACCCCGGGCGGCCAGCCAGGGCGCCGGGTCGACGCGGTTGGCGTAGAGACCGCCGGTGTGCGTCTCGATGTGCAGGTGCGGGCCGGTCGACTGCCCGCGGTTGCCGACCTCGGCGATCTGCTGACCCGCGGTCACCGTCTGACCGGCGCTGACGAAGAACTGGTTGATGTGGCCGTAGACGGTGATCGTGCCGTCCGGGTGCTGCAGGTAGACGGCCAGGCCGAACCCGTTGGCCGGACCCGCCTGCAGCACCACACCTCCCTCCGGGGCGAAGATCGGCGTGCCGATGGGCGCGGCGATGTCGATGCCGTTGTGGTTGGTGCCCCACCGGCTGCCGTAGCAGGAGGTGACCTGTCCGGTCACCAGCGCACCGGAACCGGCGCCGGTCACGGCCAGCTCGGCGCTCTGCTGCTGCTCCCAGGCGGCAGCCGGATCGGTGGCGCCGCGGGCGGCCAGCAGCTGCGTCTCGGCGTCGCGCAGCTGCTGCTCGAGGTCGGCCTTCTGCGCGGCGGCCGCGTCGTAGGACTGCTGGGACGCCGCGAGCTGCGCCTGCGCCGCCGCGTCGGCCTCGGCCGCGGCCCGTGCCGCGGCGTCGCGCTCGGCCACCGCGTCCCGCGCCGCGCGGTCGGCCTGCTCCTGGCGCTGCCGGACGTCCTCGAAGGCCTCCAGCCGCGCGGCGCGGTCCTCTCCGAGCAGGTCCATGGTCGCGGCGCGCTGCAGCACCTCCTCCGGGCCCGCGGCGTCGAGCAGCGCGGTGGCGCCGCCGAGGGGGTCGGCGCCCATGAACGCCTCCCGTCCGAGCGCGGCGACGTCGTCTCGCGCCGCGTCCACGGCGGCTCGGGCGGCCTCCAGCTCGGCGGCCGCGGCCGCCGCCTGGGACTGCGCCACGGCGAGCGCGGCCTGCGCGGCGCGGGAGGCGTCGGCGGCGGCCTCCGCCTCGACGGTCGCCCGCTGCAGCTGCTCCTCGGCCGCGGCCAGGTCTTGGTCGAGGCGCGCGATCTCGGCGGCGAGGTCGTCGGAGGCCGACTGCCCCTGCGCGGTCGGGAGCGGCGCGGCGAGCGCCGTCGGGGCGACTGCCCCGGCCAGCAGGCCCGAGACGAGCCCGACGGGCACGAGGAGGCGGTGCAGCCGCCGACCCGGGCCGCGACGCGGCCGGGTCGGCGCCGAAGCGGAGGGGAGACGTGGGCGGGCGGCGCGGTGGTGCAGGGTCGCCACGACGGCGGCTCTCCGTTCTTCCTGACCGCCTACCGGGTTAGCTGACGGGTTCGGGCGGGAAGGCGCCCTACCTGGCGCGCGCAGCAGCGCGCGCAGGACTCACCCCAGGTGTTCGGTGGGTTCCCGGTCCCCCCGGCCGGTCGGCACGGGCGGTTCGGCGGGGTCGGCGCGAGGTCCTCGGATCGAGGAGCACGGCTCGGCCGGACCGGAGGGGACTGTAGTACGAAGCTGCTTAGTTGTCACGGTCGGGTAACGACTCGTCCCATCGGCGCGTGTCCCGCGCGCCTGTCAGGCACAGATGGTGCACGCGCCGAGGAGGACCGACGCCCGGCGGTGTCCCCGCGTCCGGTGCCGGGATCCCCGTCGGCGCCCCGTCCCCGGGCCTCAGTGACGCGGGAACGGCGCCGGACAGGCCGCCGCTGACGCCGTCCGGGTTCCGCTGCGCCGAGGGCGGCGCGGCCCGTCCCCTCGAGGGCGCGGACGCCTCAGGAGACGCCGCCGTAGGAGTGCAGGCCGGTCGAGACCAGGTTCACGAACAGGAGGTTGAACACCAGGCTGGCGAAGGCCACCAGGTTGATCCAGGCCGCCGGCCGGCCGCGCCAGCCCGCGGTGCTGCGCGCGTGCAGGTAGGCCGCGTACAGGGCCCAGGAGATGAAGGCCCAGGTCTCCTTCGGGTCCCATCCCCAGAACCGCCCCCAGGCACTCTCCGCCCAGATCGCGCCGGCGATGACCGCGAAGGTCCAGATCGGGAACCCGAAGACGGCCGTGCGGTGGGCGACCCGGTCCAGCGCCTCGATCGACGGCAGACCGCTCCAGACACCTCCGGAGCGCACCGCTCCGCCCGCGCCGAGCCGTCCCCGGCGCGCGGCGACGAGGTACAGCGCGCTGGCCACGGCGCTGACGATGAAGATGCCGAAGGAGAGGATGGCCGCCGAGACGTGCACGGCCAGCCAGTTGGAGCGCAGCGCGGCGACCAGCGGCCCGGACTCGGCGTAGAGGTACAGCCCGATGAGCACCAGGCCGAGCACCACCGGGCCGAGTACGAACAGGCCCAGGCCGCGCAGCACGGGCACGCGCACCGCGAACACGAGGAAGGCGAGCACGCCGGCCAGCACGGCGGCCGTGCCGAACTCGTACATGTTGCCCCACGGGACCCGCCCGGTCGCCAGGCTGCGGGTGAGGAGGACCCCGGCCTGGGCGAGCGCACCCGCCGCGGTCAGGGCCAGGCCCACCAGTCCCCAGCGACGCCCCGGGGTCCCCTCCCCGGCGGCGTCGGCACGGGAGGGCGGCTCGGCACCGGCCCCGCCGGCTCCCACGCCGCCGGCTCCGACCGCGACGGCCCGCGGCGCCGGGCGCCGCCCGAAGGCGAGGTCGGCGGCGAACGCGACCACCGCGACGGCGTAGATCACCACCGTGACGGTGAAGAGACTGTCGGAGAGCGCCGAGAGCCGGTCGGGGGTCATCGAGAGCCTTCCACGGGGGGACGGGGTTCGGTGCGGCGACGGAACGAGCGGACGGGGCCGGAGCGCCGGGCGAGGACGGCGCCCAGGACGGCGGCCAGTCCGACGCCGGCCAGGGCCCACTCGGGGACGGCGCCGAGCCGGGTGGCCACGGTGATCCCCTGGCGCTGGGCGATCGGTTCGACGAAGACGTCCGGCGTGAACAGCTCCGACCGCTCGACCACGGTGCCGTCGGGGGCCACCACGGCCGAGATCCCGCTGGTCGCGGCGACGAGGACGCTGCGGCCGTGCTCGATGGCCCGCAGCCGGCTCATGGCCAGCTGCTGCTCGCTCTCGGCGGTGTACCCGAACGTCGCGTTGTTCGTCTGCACCACCAGCACGGACGCGCCGCCCTCGACGACGTCGGAGACCAGGCCGTCGTAGGCGACCTCGAAGCAGATGACGTCGCCGATCCGCACCCCACCGATGTCGAGGACGCCCGGCCGCTGGCCGGCGACGAAGTCGCGGCGCAGCAGGTCCACCTGGTCGCTGAAGAACCGGAAGAACGAGCGCAGCGGCATGTACTCCCCGAAGGGCACCGGATGCCGCTTGGCGTACCGGGCGCCGGGCCCGCTTTCGGGATCCCAGACGATGCCCGCGTTCGTGAGGTTCTCCCCCGGCCCGTCCAGGACGGCGCCGACCAGGATGGGGACGGCGATCGCCCGCGCGGCGGTGTCGATGGCCGCCGCGGCGTCCGCGTTTCGATACGGGTCGATGTCGGAGGAGTTCTCCGGCCAGACCACCAGGTCCGGCCGGGGGCTGGCGCCCGTCGCCACCCGCCCGGCCAGCGCGACCGTCTGCCGCGCGTGGTTGTCGAGCACCGCCCGGCGCCGCTCGTTGAAGCCCAGGCCCGCGGCGGGGACGTCACCCTGGATCACCGCGATCGTGGCCGGACGCCCACCGGCGGTCAGGCTGTCGCCGGGCAGCGGGAGCCAGAGCACCGTCCCGGCGGCCGGGACGAGCAGCGCCGCCACGACGGGCGGCGCGCCGGCCCGCAGCTGCAGCCGCACCGGTGCGCCGCGCCGGCGGGCCGCCCGGGCGATCCCCGCGGCCAGCAGCGTGCCGGTCAGGGCGACGGCGAAGGTCACCGACGCGACGCCGCCGTAGGCGGCCAGGGAGGCGAGGGGCCCGTCCGCCTGGCTGAAGCCGATCCGTCCCCACGGGAACCCGCCGAAGGGCACCCGGGACCGGGCTGCCTCCATCGCGACCCACAGCGCCGCGGCCCACAGCGGCGACCACCGCAGCCTGCTCGTCAGCGCCGTCGCCGCGCCCAGGACCGCGCAGAACCCCGCCTGCAGGACCGACAGCGCCAGCCACGGGAGGTCCCCGACGAAGGTGCCCGTCCACTGCAGCAGCGGAACCATGAACGCCAGGCCCAGGAGCAGGCCCAGCACGGCTCCCCGACCTGCGCTGCGGCCGCGGGTGGCGAGCGCGAGCGCCAGCGGACCTCCCGCGGCCAGGGCCCACACCCCGTACGGCGGGAACGCCAGCCACAGGCACAGCCCGCCGGCGACGCTCACCACGGCGGCGACCAGCGCGGAGCCCACCGCCCCGCCTGCGGCGGGCGCGCCCGCCGCAGGCGGGGCGGGCGAGGACGCCGCGGGCGGGTCTGCGGCGGCGAGGCAGTCCGGCGTGGTGACCACGGGGGTCAGCGGGCGGGGACCGGGGCCACCGGCCGCCTCCACCGCGAGGTCCGGCCGGAAGCCGGCCGACCACCGGGCCCGACCTCGCTGATGCCCACGGCCACGCTCCCGATCCCCCGTGGCGGTCGCGGACGACCACCGGCTCCTATCGACGATCGTAGAGGGCGCGCTCCGGGCCCGGGAGCCGACCGGACCGCCGGGCCCCCGCCGGCGTGTCGATCCGGTGTCCCCGACGCCTCGACCACCGCGGCCGCGGGGGCCGATCCGTGATCAGCCGCGGGAACCGGTTCCAGCGCTCGCGGCTCCACCGCCCGCCGGGCGTCCTCGGCGGCGGCGCGGGAGCCGGGTTCCGCCCCGGCCGTCGGACGACCCGACCCGGGGCACGGGACCCTCGGGAGCTGCGGTCGCCCGTGACCACCACACAGGTGGCGCTCGGCCGCCTCGGGGCGCCCCTCTTGTAGCCTTCTCCTAAGCCGTGTCGTAGCCGCAGGTGGCCCCTGCGCCGGAGGTCGCTGCGCCGGAGGTCGCCGCGCCGGAGGTTCCTGCGTCCGTCGCGCCGCCTCGGCAGTGCCGCCCGCCGGCCGACCGACGCACCAGGGAGAAGCGCGTGAGCACCAACCTGAAGATCTCGGCCGCCCTCGTGGCCGTGTTCGTCGTGGGCATCGCCGTGCTCCTCGGCGTCACCAGCGGTGGAGCGAGCGAGCCCGGCGGCACGTCCGGTGCCACCGTGGTCCGTGACGACAGCCACCGGCTGTCGACCGCCGAGGACGGGCGGGTGACCCTGGTGGAGTTCCTCGACTTCGAGTGCGAGAGCTGCCGGGCGGCCTATCCCTTCATCGAGCAGCTCCGCGAGGACTACGACGGGCGGGTCACCTTCGTCGCCCGCTACTTCCCAATGCCCGGTCACGCCAACGCCGAGAACGCCGCCGTAACCGTCGAGGCAGCGGCCCAGCAGGGCCGCTTCGAGGACATGTACCACCGGATGTACGAGACCCAGCCGGAGTGGGGTGAGGGCCAGGACTCCCAGGCCGCCCTGTTCCGGTCCTTCGCCGTGGACATGGGCCTGGACATGGCCGCCTACGACGCCGCGGTCGCCGACCCGGCCACGCTCGAGCGCGTCCTGCGCGACCGCGAGGACGGACTGGCCCTGGGCGTCGAGGGGACCCCGACCTTCTTGCTCAACGGGGAGAAGCTCGAGGTCAGCTCCACCGACGAGTTCATCGAGCGCATCGATGCCGCCCTCGCCGGCTGACACGGGGATCGCCCCCGGGCCGCGCACCGACCCCACGCTCCCCCCGCGCCGGGACGTCCGGGAGCGGCGCGCCCCGACCGACCGGGCGACGGGCTGGCTGCTGCTCGCCGGCGGCCTGCTCGGGCTCGCGGCGTCCTTCGTGCTCGCCGTGGAGAAGTACGCCCTGCTCGCCGACCCGGCCTACGTGCCGACCTGCAGCCTCAATCCCGTGCTCAGCTGCGGGTCGGTGATGACCAGCGCGCAGGCGGAGGTGTTCGGCTTCCCCAATCCGCTGCTGGGCGTCGCCAGCTTCCCGGTCCTCGTCGTGACCGGCGCGCTGCTGCTGGCCGGGGTGCGGCTCCCGGGCTGGTTCTGGGCGGGCCTGCAGCTCGGCGTCACCGCGGCCGTCGTGTTCGTGCACTGGCTGATCCTCAGCAGCCTCTACCGCATCGGCGCCCTGTGCCCGTACTGCATGCTCGTGTGGGCGGTGACGATTCCCGCCTTCTGGTACGTGACCGTGCGCAACCTCGCGGCCGTGCAGTCGCGGCTGCCCGCCCGGCTGGGTCGGCTGGCCGCCGCGCTCCGTGCCGGTCACGGGATCGTGCTGACCGCCTGGTTCCTGCTGATCACCGCCGCCATCGCCCAGCGATTCTGGCTGTACTGGAGCACCCTCGTTGCCTGACCTCGTGCGCCGTTCCTCCTCGATGCTGTGCGCGATCACCGCCGCGCTGCTCCTGCTGGGCTGCTCACCGGGCGGCGATCGCGGCGGCAGCGGCGGCACGGCGGACACCGGGACCTTCGACTTCGCCGGCAACACCCCGCTGGGACAGCTCGTCCCCGTCGACGCCCGCCAGTCCGCGCCTGCCTTCGCCGGCGAGCTCCTCGACGGCACGGCGTTCGAGTCCACCTCCCTGGCCGGGGACATCACCGTCGTCAACTTCTGGGGCTCGTGGTGCGCCCCCTGCCGCGTCGAGACCCCGGAGTTTCAGGCCGTGTACGCCGACGTGCGCGACCTCGGGGTCCGCTTCCTGGGTGTCGACGTGAAGGACCAGCGACAGCTGGCGCAGGCCTTCGTCGACGCCAACGGCGTGGGCTATCCCTCGCTGTTCGACCCCCGCGGCGAGGTGGCACTGGCCTTCCGGGGATTCCCGGCCAACGTGGTCCCCAGCACCATCCTGCTCGACCGCGCCGGGCGGGTCGCGGCCGTCTACGTCGCCGTGGTCCCCGAGGCGGACCTGCGGCGCGCGCTCGACCAGCTCCTGGCCGAGACCGCCGAGGACATCCCGCGGTGAGCGGTCTCGGGGAGTCCTTCGCCGCGGTCGTGAGCGACGGCTCGCTCCTGCTCGCCGGTGGCGTCGCCGCCCTGGTGGGGTTGATCAGCTTCGCCTCGCCCTGCGTGCTGCCGCTGGTCCCGGGCTACCTCGCCTACGTCGCCGGGCTGACCGGGGCGCAGGCCACGGCACCCACCGGGTCGGCACCCACCGGCCCGGCGCCCGGGGACGGCGCCGGACCGGGCAGCCGAACCTCAGCGACGGTCGCGACGGCGGCCCCGCCGCGACGCCGGGTGGTCGCCGGAGCGCTGCTGTTCGTGCTCGGCTTCACCGCCGTCTTCGTCTCCTTCGGCGCGCTCTTCGGCGGACTGGGACGCCTCATGCTCGAGTGGGCGCCGCTGCTGACCCGCCTGATGGGGATCGTCACGATCCTCATGGGCCTGACCTTCCTCGGCGGCCTGCACTGGCTGCAGCGGGAGCGCCGGATCACCCGGCGCCCGCCCGCCGGCCTCGCCGGCGCTCCGCTGCTGGGCGTCGTCTTCGGCCTCGGCTGGACCCCGTGCCTCGGGCCGACGCTGTCCGCGGTCAACACCCTGGCGTACTCCGAGGCCTCGGCGGCCCGGGGGGCCGCCCTGGGGCTGGCCTACTGCCTGGGCTTGGGCGTTCCTTTCCTCCTGGTGGCCCTGGGCGCGCGCCGGGCGCTGACCTTCTCCGCGTTCGCCCGGCGGCACGCCCGGACGGTGATGCGGGTCGGCGGCGTCCTGCTGGTCGTGCTCGGCGTCCTGCTGGTCACCGGCTGGTGGGACCAGGTGATGCTCTGGCTGCGTGCCTGGCTGGCCAGCAGCGGGCTCGGCTCCTCGGTCGTCTGACCCGTCGACACGCCCACTACTAAGCGCCTTAGGTATCGAGACGGTCACGGTGTGCTGTCATGGGTCGAACCCACGGGGCAACGGTGAGGACGGCAGTGACAGCACGGCAGGACCGGCCGGCCAGGTCCCGGATGCGCAGGCCCCCGCTGCTGCGCCAGCGGCCGCGCCTGCTGCTCAGCGCCGTCGTCGTGGGCGGCATGGCCAGCAGCCTGTGGGAGGGCAGCCTGGGCATGGGCTCCCCGATCGCGCACGCCCACGAGACGCCCGCGCAGTCGGTGTACCTGGGCTACGGGACCGAGGACGTCCTGGCCGAGCCCGATGCGCGCCCGCAGATCGCCGAGGCCGAACTCGCCACGCGCCTCGGTGAGCTCGCCGCCTCCCGTGCCGCGCGCGAGGAGGCGGCGCGCCCGGATGCGGTGATGCCGGTGGACGGTCGCATCACCAGCGGCTACGGCGCCCGCTGGGGCACCACCCACTACGGCCTGGACATCGCCGCACCCATGCTCACGCCGGAGTACGCGGCGGCCGACGGCGTGGTGCTGCGCGCCGGCGCGGCCAGCGGCTTCGGACTGGCGGTCTACATCCTGCACGACAACGGCGACGTGACCGTCTACGGCCACATGGAGGAGATCACCGTCGAGGCCGGCCAGCAGGTCCGCGCCGGGGACACCATCGCGCTGCTGGGCAACCGGGGACAGTCCACCGGCCCGCACCTGCACTTCGAGGTCTTCGCAGGCGGCCTCGACGGTCGCCGGATCGACCCGGCCGGCTGGCTGCGAGAGCGCGGCGTCGACATCTGAGCGACCCGGCCGGACGACACGGCCGGAAGACCCGGCCGAACGACCCGGCCGTCAGACACGGCCGACTGACGCGGCCGTCAGCCCCGCTGCTGGAGCACCGTCTCGTTCAGCTCGGCCAGATAGGCGTTGTAGGCCGCGAGCTCGGGGTCCCCGGAGGTGTCGATGCGCGGCCGCTGGTACAGCACGAGGGAGGAACTCGGCTCGTCCTCGTCGGGATGACGCTCGATCTCGATGCGCAGCATCCTCCAGTAGAAGAACAGCCCCATGACCCCGAACGTCGGCCACTGCAGGGCGTACGAGACGTGCTGCACGTTCCAGCCGCTCAACTCGGCACGTTCCCACTGCCACCCGGCGAACCGCAGACAGAGCAGGAACAGCGCCAGGACGACGACGTGCCCCACCAGCAGGCCCGGCCGCAGGAGCCGTGACCACAGGACCACCGGCACCGCCGTCGGGCCCGCTGTCTCTTCGGCGCCTGCACTCATCCCGTCATCCTCTCCTCGACCGCGCGCGGACTCCGCCCGCCCACCGGCGCCCCGCGCCGGCGCCCTAGACTACTAACGTGCTTAGTCGGACCCTCCTCGGGCGATCGCTGCCCGCGCTCACACTCCTGGCGATCGCCATCTCCCTGACGGGCTGCGGCGGCACGGACGACAGCGGGCACGGCGAGCACGGGGCCGAGGTCTCCGGCTCGGCCGCCGCGGAGGTCTCCAGCTCCGCCGGCGAGGGACCGTTCGCCGGCCGCGAACTGCCCGATCCCCGACCGCGGCCGGAGTTCGTGCTGACCTCCCAGGACGGAGCCGTCTTCGACTTCGCCGCGCAGACCGCCGGGCAGCCGACGCTGCTGTTCTTCGGCTACGCCAACTGCCCGGACGTCTGCCCGACGACGATGGCCGACGTGGCCATCGCGCTGCGCTCGGTCCCCGAAGACCTGGCGGCCCGCACCCGCGTCGTCTTCGTCACCACCGACCCCGCACGCGACACCCCGGAGTTCCTCGGCGAGTACCTGGCGCGCTTCGACGGGGACCTGCCCACCCGCTTCGTCGGGCTGACCGGGAGCCAGGCCGACGTGGAGGCGGCACAGACCGCGGCGGAGGTCCCGCTCGCGGAGGGCGAGGGCACCATGCACGCCACCAGCCTGCTGCTCTACGGGGCCGATGACACCGCGCAGGTGATGTTCTCGGCCGGGGGCACCGCGCAGGAGATCGCCGAGGACCTGCAGGTCGTCGCCCGGAGCTGACCACTCCCCGACCCCCCGCCACCCGAACGAGCGCCGAGGCGACGTCATGATGTGGATGCCGGAGCAGCCACCGACCCTGCTCCGCCTGCTCACCCCCCAGCTGGACGCGACGTCGGTGTTCCCGGCCGTCGCGCTGCTCACCCTCGCGGCCTACCTGGCGGGCGTGCGGTCCCTGCACGCCCGGCGCAGGCAATGGCCGTGGTACCGGACCGCGAGCTTCGTCACCGGCATCGCGACCGTGCTCCTGGTGACCGCCACCCAGGTGATGGGCTACGGGATGATGCTCTTCTCGGTGCACATGCTGCAGAAGCTGGTCCTGAGCGTCCTCTCGGCGATGCTGATCATGCTGGGCGCGCCGATCAGCCTGGCGGTGCGCACCCTGCCGCGCCGGGGCCTCGGCGCCGCCTGCCGGCGGCTGCTGCTGGGCCTGCTGCGCAGTCGCACCGCGAAGGTGGTGGCCCATCCGGCCGTCACGACGACGATCTTCATCGGCAGCCTCTACGGCATCTACTTCACCCCGCTGTTCGACGTGCTCATGCGCAGTGCCGCGGGGAACGTGGCGATGCTGACGCTGTTCCTGGGCACCGGCCTGCTGGCCTTCGGCGGCGCGCTCGGCGTCGGCCCGTGGCCGCACCGGGCCTCTCCCCCGGTCCGGCTCATCGAGCTGATGGCCCCCGGCCCGCTGCACGCCTTCTTCGCCGTCGCGGTGATGATGGCCAGCAGGCCCCTGGTGCAGACCTTCACGCACGCCCCGCAGGGCTGGGGCGTCGACGTCATGACCGACCAGCTGGCGGCCGGCAACATCGTCTGGGGATTCGGCGAGGTGCCGACCGTCGCCGCCGCGGTGATCATCTACGCCCAGTGGGTCAGCGCCACCCGGCGGACGGCCGGCGTGACCGACGCACGCGCGGACGCCGAGCTCGACGCCTACAACGCCCACCTCGAACGGCTGGCCGCCCAGGCCACGAACCGCCGGTGACCGGAGCGGCCACCGGACGGCGGCGACGGTCCCGGCATCCCCCCGCGACTCCTCCCGTTAGTACAGCTTGCGCTGAATTCAGCGCATGCTGTACAAAGGCGTCGTGATGCCCGTCGTCCACGCCGAGGTCCTGGCCCGCTTCGGTCACGCCCTGTCCGACCCCACCCGCTCGCGGCTGCTGCTGGCACTGCGGGAGGGGCCGGGCTATCCGGGTGAGCTCGCCGCACTGCTGGGGGTCACCCGGCAGAACCTCTCCAACCACCTGTCCTGCCTGCGCGGCTGCGGCCTGGTCGTCGCGGTGCCCGAGGGCCGCCGCTCGCGCTACGAGCTGGCCGATCCCCGTCTGGCGCACGCCCTGGAGGACCTGCTCGGCGTCGTGCTGACCGTCGACCCCGGCACCTGCGCCACCGCGACCGACGAGGAGTCCTGCAGATGAGCAGCCGCACCGTCCGCTCGACCGGGAGCGTGGGGTCATGACCGTCCTCGCCGCGCTCCTCTACCTGGTCGGCCTGGCCGTCATCTTCGGCGTGCGCACCTGGCTGCAGATCCGGCGGACCGGGAGCTCGGGCTTCCACGGCATCTCCGGGCGCCCCGGATCGCTGCGGTGGACGGCCGGCGTCCTCTTCGTGTTCGCGCTGGTCCTCGGGGCGGCAGCCGTGGTGCTGGCCGCCGTCGGCGCCGTTGCTCCGCCCTCCGGCGGCGGCGCCTCCGTGCTCGCCGGGGCCGGAGTGGCGGTCGCCGTCCTCGGCTTCGCCGGGGTCCTGGCGGCGCAGACCGCGATGGGCAGCTCGTGGCGGATCGGCGTCGACGAGTCCGAGCGCACCGCGCTGGTGACCGGGGGCGTCTTCGCCCTCGTGCGCAATCCCATCTTCACGGCCATAGTCACCGCCCAGGTCGGGGTGACGCTGATGGTCCCCACCTGGCTGTCGGCGACGGCGCTGGTGTGCCTGGTCGTCGCCGTGGAGCTGCAGGTCCGCCTCATCGAGGAGCCCTACCTGTTGCAGACACACGGACCGGCCTACGCCGATTACGCCGCAGCGACGGGCCGGTTCCTGCCCGGGATCGGCCGGTCCCGGGACGCGGGCCTGGTGGCGGCGCCGTGAGCGGGGACCACGCGCACGGACACGGACCGTCCAGCGCCGATCCGGGCCAGCACCGACGCCGGCTCGCGATCGTCCTGGCCCTCACCGCGACGGTCCTGCTCGTCGAGGTGGTCGGCGCCCTGATCTCCGGGAGCCTGGCGCTCCTGGCCGACGCGGGACACATGCTGACCGACTCGGCCGGGCTGGCGATCGCCCTGATCGCGGCGACCCTGGCGATGCGGCCGGCGACCGACCGGCGCACCTGGGGCTACCGCCGCGCCGAGGTCCTCGGCGCGACCCTGCAGGCGGCCGCGCTCCTGGCCGTCGGGGTCTACATCCTCATCGAGGGCATCCGTCGGCTGTTCGAACCGCCGGAGATCGCGTCGACGGCCGTCCTCGTCTTCGGCGTCGTGGGCCTGGTCGCCAACGCGATCGGGATCCTGATCCTGGTGCGCGGCGGGCGGAGCAGCAACGTCAACATGCGCGCCGCCTTCCTCGAGGTCCTCAACGACACCCTCGGCTCGGTCGCCGTCCTCGTCGCCGCGGCGGTCATCGCGCTCACCGGCTGGCAGCAGGCCGACGCCGTGGCATCGCTGTTCATCGCGGTCCTCATCGTCCCGCGCACGCTGAAACTGCTGCGGGAGACCGTCTCGGTCCTCCTGGAGAGCACCCCTCCCGGGCTCGACCTCGACGACGTCCGCCGGCACCTGCTCGCCCTGCCGCACGTGCGGGAGGTGCACGACCTGCACGCCTCGCAGATCACCAGCGAATTGCCGGTGCTGTCGGCGCACGTGGTGGTCGAGGACTCGTGCTTCTTCGACGGTCACGCGCCCCAGGTCCTCGACCAGCTGCAGGCATGCCTGGCCGAGCACTTCACCGTGAGCGTCGAGCACTCGACGTTCCAACTGGAGAGCCCGGCGCACACCTCGCACGAGCTCACCGCACACGACTAGGGCGTGTCCTGCGGATCTTGTGCGCCGCCATCCCTGTCCCTGCAGGCGGCCCAAGGGCGCCTTCCGGTTCACGTCCTTGCGGCTCCCCCGCATCCCATCAGGCGAGCGTGATGTCCTCGAGCTTCCAGGAGCGGTCGAAGTAGGGCTCAAGAGGACCGTATAACCGGAAGTAGGAGAACCAGTGTCGGCCCGGGACGGTCTGCACCCAGTTGGACTCCTTGCCCATCGGCGCGGTCGGCCCGAACCAGAGGTCGATCGAGCCGTCGTCGTTGTGGACCAGGTCGGCGTCGCGGGAGCCGCGGTCGCCGCGCTGCTGCTCGTTGTCGACGAGGCAGCGGGTCGAGGCGTCATAGACCGTCATCGACCAGAAGAGCTTCGCGGGCGGGTCGGCCGGGACGTGCAACGTGTACGTCCCCCCGCCATCGAGCCAGTCGCCGTTTGCGTCGGCGTAGGCGCCGAGGTATGCCTGGCCGGCGCCGGGAGTGTGGCTTCTCATCGCCTCCGAGAAGCTCACCGCCTCGTAGAACCAGGACGCCCGCTCGAGGAGCTCGTCGTGGTGCTCGCCGCGCTGTGCGGAGTTGTCGAGCACGATCGCACGGTCCCACTGCCGGTCCGGCCAGTAGCGTGATTCCGCGAAGCGCTTGGCGAAGGTGTTGGCCTGCGCCATCAGCTCGCCGGTTGCGCTGGCCGCGGTGAGGATCTCCGCGAGCCGTTCGTCGGGGTCGAATGGCTTTCCCTTCTCGATGCCGAGCTGTTTGAGCATGGCCAGGTAGAACCGGTCCCGCTCGTCGACGACCTCGCGCTGTTAGATGTCGTGCAGTCGCACCCAGTAGTCGAGTCCGTGCGGCTGATCGCCGGTCCAGGATCGTCCGTCTGGAGAGACGATCCTGGTCGGCTCGGGGTGGTCACGTTCGGCGTACGGGTAGATCCGCACGGCGTCCACGAGCAGCTGGGCGCGCTCCTGGTTCGGGTCGAGTGTGCGGAAACCGAACATGATGTTCAGGACGGTGGCGTGCTGGACATACCAACCGTCTCCCACCTCGGGTGCGGCCTCTCCCGGAGGCACGACGACGTGCTTGCCTCCTCGGCCGGCGTCCGGGCCCATCTCGCCGAGGACGGCGAACTCACGCTGCCAGAAGTCGGACATCCCGCCGGCCGTCGGGCCGGGTGGGAGTTCCACGACCAGCGGCCCGGTCTCGCTGAGGTCGAAGAAGTTGAGGATGTACGGCGTGGTCGCGTTCGCAGTGATCAGCCCGAGCCGGTCCTGATAGCTGAGGTAGTGCACCAGGTCGGAGCCGGTCGCCCCGAAGACGTCGTAGTGCTGGGTCTTCCATTGCGCGTAGGACACCAGTGGCAGCGCCCAGAGATAGGCCTGGCAGGCGAGCTGGTAATCCAGTTCGTCGAAGATCAGCGGCAGGTCCTCGCGTCGGGGGAGCTCACCGTCCATCCGTACGTTTTCGAGCCGTCTCGGGAAGGCGCCATCGACCATGACGGCAGCCTCGTCCAGCACTGCGGCCGACGACTCACCCGGAACGGGCGACTGCACTGGGCGCCGGAGACGAGGGGGGAGGCGGCCGCGAACCCCAACGGGGGTGGCCTCACGTCCGTGTCCCATAGTGAGCCGCTCAGGGACACCGGCAGCAGTCGCGCCGTACATGATCCGCAGAACTGGCCCGAGCGGCGACCACCCCGGACCCCAGCCGGGCCGGGCGGGACCCGGGAGTGCACGGGGCGGGCGCCGGTCACCGACACGACCGGCGGGAGAGCCGCACGGCCCGGGCGCCGGGTCAGGACTCCCGGACGGTCATCGTGCCGATCTGGCCGAGGGCGACGTGGAAGGAGCACTCGTACTGGTAGTCACCGGGCTGGTCCACCGCGAACTCGATGGTCTCGCTCCCCCCGGGGCCGAGGATCGGGATCTCCTCCTCGATCGTGGCGGGGCCCGCGCCCGGCGTGAACCGGATGTTGTGGGTCAGGGACTCGGCCTCGCTGGTCAGGGTCAGCCGGACCCGTCCCGTTCCGACCTCGAACGCGTCGGGGAGGAAGATGTAGTCGTCACGGACCAGCAGCGTGACCTCCTGGACGCCGTCCGCGCCCGTGGTCACCGTTCCCGCCGACTCCGCCGCATCCGAGCTCCCCGCGGAGTCGGACTCGCCGCCGCACGCCGACAGGGCCATCGCCCCGAGGCCGGCCAGGCCGCCGAGGAGGACCGCGCGCCGCGAGATCCCGGTGCCCTCGTCGGAGGCGCCGACGGGACGAGCAGTCACGCGCACTCCTCTCAGATGTTGCACAGGTCGCTGAGGGCGGCGCTCAGGGCCGGATAGCCCGCGAGGAACAGCGGTGCCGCCACGATCGCCAGCGCCGCGACGGCGCCGAGCCGATGCCGCCAGGCGGTCATCGGCGGTTCCGGCGCGAGCAGGCGGGTGACCCGCAGCGCCGCTCCGCCCTGCGCCATGGCGAGCGCGGCGGCCGGTGCCCGCATCTCGGCCAGGCTGACGATCGCCGAGGCGAGGCTGACCCGGTCGACCGCCTCGAGGGCGGCATCGTCGGCGAGCAGCTCGATCAGCTCGCGGGTCTGCACCGCGGCCACCGCGAACAGCGGGACCCGCGGAAAGGCCCGCAGCAGGATCTCCGACAGCGCCACGGCGAGGTTGTGCCGTCCGTTCAGGTGCGCCGCCTCGTGCGCCAGGACCCCGTCGAGCTCCCGTCGCGACAGGCGGTTCAGGGCCCCGCGCGAGACCACGATGTGGCTGGTGCGGCCGGGCACGCAGAACGCCGCCGGGGCAGCGGCCTCGAGGACCACCAGCCCGCCGCTGTCGGCACCGGGCTCGGCGACCAGGTCCAGCGAGCGGTGCAGGGCACGCCGGGCGCGCCAGCCACCGATCAGTACCCGGGCGGCGCAGACCAGCAGCCACACCGGCACCACACCGGCCAGCACGGTGCCCAGCAACCGGCCGGGCAGGAACTCCGGCGCGGCGTAGGCCGTGGCGATGCTGACCGCGCAGGCGTGCAGGATGGCACCCAGGTCGTCGGCCACCGCCGTGATGGGGATGAGCAGGGTGACGCCGGCCAGGACCACCGCGGCCACCGCGGCCACCGTCAGCGCCTGCCAGGTGAGGATCGCCAACCACGGCGCCTGCCGCGTCCACCGCGCGCCGGCCAGCCGCGGACCGACCACCACCAGGGCCAGCCCGATGGCGAGCAGGGCGAGGCTGGCGATCATCCGGCGTCACCGGGGGCGGAGTCGCCCTGCCGCCGCGCCGCCTCCACCGCGGACCTCAGCTGCGCCACGCTGGCGGAGTCGAGGTCGGCGACGAAGTGCATGAGGACCTCCTGCCGGTCGCCCGCCTCGTCCAGGACGTTCTGCAACAGCGCGGCCGCGTGCTCGGCCCTGCTCCGTACCGGTCGGTAGAGCCAGGCCCGGCCGCTCATCTCCCGGTCGAGCTGACCCTTGCGGTGCAGGTTGTCCATCACCGTCATCACGGTGGTGTAGGCCAACGTCCTCGACGTGCTCAGCGACGCGAGGACGTCCCGGACCGTCGCCGGCTCACCCCGGCTCCACAGCTCTTTCATGATGGCTGCTTCGAGCTCCCCGAACGGTCGCATGGACCCACCTCTCCCGCCGGCCGATACACGATCCCGCGACGACGAGCATCGCATCCGCCGATTCCCACGGCGGCGACCCGGGACGTTCGCCACCCTCACTACTACCCAGCCTAGAAGGTGGCCGCTCGGAACACCGAACCCCACACCGGCCGGCGTCTGCGCGGCTCCGGGACGGTGGGGCTCCCCGCCGGGCCCCGACCACCCCGCAATTCTTGATAACGGAGATCCGCTGCGGGACAGGACTCCGGCACCACACGGGCGGGCTCCCGGCTCGGCGCCGGCGAGTGACATACCGTGGACCGATGCCCACGCCACGGAGCGGGTACGTGACCGCCCGCCGCCTGTCGGCGGTGCTCCTGGCCGCCGTCGTCGTCGTGTTGACCAGTGCCACGCCGGCGGCTGCCCACACCGACCGGGGCGTCGCCGGCAGCGACTACGACGGCCGGGTGCTCGGCACCTCGGTGTCCATGCCCGGCGTGACCGTGCGCGTCACCGAGTTCGGCGACAGCCTGGAACTGCTCAACGGCTCCGCGTCCACGGTGACCGTCTACGGCTACTCCGACGAGGAGTACCTGCGCATCGGGCCCGACGGGGTCTGGCGCAACGCCAACAGCCCGGCCACCTACATCAACATCCGCCGCGACGGCGCCGTCAGCCTCCCGGCCCGGGCCGACGCCCGCGCGACCCCCGCGTGGGAGCAGGTCTCCACCCAGCCGGAGTACTCCTGGCACGACCACCGCACCCACTGGATGTCACCGAACCCGCCGCCGCAGGTGACCGCGGCACCGGAAGCGGAGCACACCATCTTCACGTGGGAGGTGCCGCTGGCCCTCGACGGCGCCCCCGTGCTGGTCACCGGCGAGCTGACGTGGTCCCCTCCGCCCCGGGGAGCCGTGTGGTGGCCGCTCTACGCGCTCATCGTGCTCGCCGGAGCGCTCGCCGGCTTCCGCGCCCGGACCCTCCGACCGCTGGCCGCCCTGCTCACCCTGTCCACGACGGCCGCGGTGTGGCACCTGGTCGCGACGCCGCAGTCCGGCCTGACGGCGCTCGACCGCGGACTCGCCCTGGGTCAGGCCTCCCTGCCGACGCTCCTGATCGCCGCGGTGACCGTCCTCGCGGTACGGGCGGCCTGGCGTGGCAACGGACTCCTGGCCGGGATCCTGGCGGCGCTGATCGGGTTCACGCACCTCGTGCAGGGCCTGCCGGACATGGACGTCCTGTGGAGCGCCAACGTGATCACCGGTGGGCCGACCGTGCTGGCGCGGCTCTCGGTCGCGCTGCTCATCCTCGGTGGGCTCGGCCTGATGGCCGGGGCGGCGGGAGCGGTACGCCGCTTCCCCCCGCAGCCGGAGGACGCCGTGGCGCCGGGCGATCGGCCGTCGACGGTCGCGGGGTAGCCCAACGACCCGGGCCGCGCCCCGGTGCGCGGGGACGTGCGGTCACCGACGCACCGGGCGGCATCCGGCGCGCACGAGCCGACCGGGCACGCTAGGACGCGGCACCGCCGGGTGAGGGCAGGTCATCGGCGTGCCGCTCCCGGTGGAAGGCGTCCCGCAGACCCACCACGCCCAGCATCTCGTCGAAGTAGGGGTTCTCCCCGCGGACCACGGCGGGTCGGTCGTCCCGTGAGACCGCCCGCGCCCAGCGCAGCAGCCCCCGGAACGCCGTCGCCTCGATGAAGGTCACCTGCGCCACGTCGACCGCGACGACTCCCAGCTCCGCGAGGTCTCCCGCGCGCTCGATCCGTCGGACCACCTCGGTGGTGACCTCGCCCCGCAGGTGCAGGACCGGGCCGTCCGGTCCGTCGTCGATCGCACTCGGCAGGAGGGGGTCCTCGTTGACCTGGCGGACGTGGTCGGGCAGCTTGGCCAACTCCGCATCGACGGTCCGCCACAGCATCTTCTCCAGCGACCTGCGCAGGAGGGCACGCACCAGCCTGCTGCCGCCGGTGGGTTCGTGGGTCACCGTCACCGCGACGTCGGTGGCGTCCCGGCCGGAGTCGGTCAGCTCGAAGACGGTGTGCCAGGTCTCGTGCGGACGCTCCAGCCGGGTGCCGATGCGGCGTCGGGCCTGGTAGTCGACGACCTGGCCCCGCACCGCACCGGGCGGCGGCGGAGCACCCTCGAGCCGACCGCCGACGCACACGAACCGCGTGCCCCGGCCGATGCGCTCGGCTCCGTCCTCCTCCACCGTCTCGGAGAAGACGTAGGAGACGTCGCACACCGGGCAGTAGGCCAGCGGCGCCGTCAGGGCCCGCCAGACCTCCTGCCGAGGGAACGGGATTCGTCGCGTACCCGAGGCGGTGGTCATCCTGTTCCTTGCGCTCGACGGTCCCGGGTGGACACACCCGCGTACTAGCGAGGCTAGTAGCTCCTCGTGCTGCTCCGTGCGCCGGTCACTCCCCCGGCCGCCCGGGACCCCGGGTGCCCTCGGGCGGCGGGTCCGGCCCCGACGGACCTCGTGGTCGGCCCGTGGTCGCACCTGCCGCGCTCCCCGCCGGGCAGGCACCTCCCGAGGACCCCGGGGAGGCGACCGGAGCGGGCTCCGCGGGCGGGCGAGGACACGCCGCGCCGACGCGCCACCCCCCGACGAGGGCCAGCCGGGATCCCCGCCCGGCGCGACGGGACCCCCTGGCGTCACCCGCGGGACGAGTCGCGCAGTGGCTGCGGTGGCTCCCGGCGCCGCACTCAGCCGCCGGCGCGGCTGGCCTCGCCGGCCACGAGGGGGGTACCGATGAACGTCGGGTTCTCGCAGGTCGCCCCGGGTTCGGGGGTGTTCTCCGGATTGAAGGTGAGGAAGTCGGCGGCCTGCCGCAGCCGCGGATCGGTGGCCGAGTCCACCGTCAGCTGGGTGTTCCACGACTGCAGGCTGATCGGGGCACCCAGCCCCGGGCGGGGGGAGAGCATCAGCCCGGACCGGCCGTCGACGAGGGTGCTCAGCGTGGCGATGTCGTCCTCCCTCACCCGCTCCGGGTCGTAGGTGATCCACACCCCGCCGTGCTCCAGGGAGTGGACGGCGTTCTCGTTGCGGATGTCGACGGAGTAGACGGTGCCGGTGCAGTCGGCCCACTCGGCGTCGTGGTCACCGCCCACCGGTGGCGACTCCTCGTACTCGACCGGGGTCGCCACGTGCCCCTGGCCGTTCGGGTAGTCATAGACCCGGGCTCCGGCGATCTGGTCCGTCGAGGTGACCTTGTCCGCGTTGGCCCTGTTGACCTGGACGACGGCATATCCGATCGCGGCGGTCGCGAAGACCACCACCGCGACGGCGGCCGCGATGAGCCCCCACGGCCGCTGCCGGGTGACGACCTGCGTCGGCGGCCGGATCCGCCGACCGTTGGTACCGCCCCTCCGCCCGGCCGGCCGCGGTCCCGCCGTGCTCGCGGGAGCCCGGCTCGGCCCGCGACGGGCTGCGCGGTCGTCGTCGGTCCTGGGATGGTCGGCCACGGATCTCCTCGATGGTGCGCGCGGATGTCGCTCGGGCGGGGACAACCGCCCTACTAAGCGCCGTAGTGTAGTTCCGCGACGTGCGCCGGCCCGGTTGCCGCGGCACGTCGACCCGCCCCGCGGGAGGGACGAACCCCGGTCGGGAGGCGCAGCACCGTGCGGCTGCCGCCGACGTGCGGACCGGGCAGCGACCCGCCGCCCCGCACCGTCAGCGGGCATTCGCCTGCCCGGCGGCCCGCCGGAGGTCAACGCCGGGTCGGCAGCGTGCCGGCCCGGCGCGCTGCGCAGGCCCCACGGGACCCCGCGGCGCTCTCCCCCGGCTCCGCCGGGGCGTCCGCGACCGCCGCACGACGACCCCGCCCGGCTTCTACTACGGCGCCTCGTACTCTCCTCAGGTGGCCACCGGCGCAGGGCGCCCACGTGAAGGAGTCGCCGTGAGCACGTCCTCGACGGTCCGGCCGTGTCCGGCCGTACCGGCCGCCGCCGCGTGGGCGCGGGGCGTGTCGTGACCGACGTGCGGGAACGCCCGGCCCCGCCGCCGGTCAGGCCGTCGCACCGTCCTCCGGTGCACCGGGCAGGACGGTGGCTGCTGCGCCGCTGGCGGTGGTTGACGAGCATGCGGACGGCGGTGGTGCTGCTCTTCCTGCTGGCCGTGGCGGCCATCCCCGGCTCGCTGTTCCCGCAGCGGTCGCTGACCCCCAGCGCGGTGACGCGGTACTTCCGGGAGAACCCCGAGCTCGCCCCCGTCCTCGACCGGCTCGGGATGTTCGACGTCTTCGCCAGCCCGTGGTTCTCGGCCGTCTACCTGCTGCTGTTCCTCTCCCTGATCGGCTGCCTGGTGCCGCGCTGCATCGAGCACCTCCGGGCCCTGCGCGCCGATCCGCCGCCCGTTCCCCGTCATCTGCACCGGCTCCCGGTCCACACCACCGCCGAGGTGCCGCTGCCCGCCGATGCGCTGGCCGCCCGGGTCGAGGCCGACCTGCGGTCCGCGCGGTTCCGGGTGTCCCGGCGCAGCACCGCAGCCGGCGTGGAGCTCTCCGCCGAGCGGGGCCGGGTGAAGGAGACCGGCAACCTCGTCTTCCACCTCTCGCTCCTGGCGCTGCTGGCCGCGCTGGCCGGCGGCAAGCTGTGGGGCTACGAGGGCAGCATCCTGGTCACCGAGGGGGACGGGTTCTGCAACTCCTTCCAGCAGTA
>NZ_FXTJ01000010.1 GCF_900182545.1 Geodermatophilus aquaeductus
AACGGCGGACGCAGGCGGCGGTGCTGGCCACCGAGCTGCGTTCCGGCGGCTCCCGCCAGGGCTGACCGGCCCGGTCAGGGCAGGGGCGCCCACCACCGCAGCCGGGTACCGCCCTCGGCGGGCGCGTCGACGGTGAGGCCGCCACCGCGGCGGGTGGCCCGCTCCTCGAGGTTGCGCAGCCCGCTGCGCGCGGCGCGGGGGTCGATGCCGCGGCCGTCGTCGACCGCCTCGAGCACGACCTCGTCGCCGACGTCGAGGGTGACGGTCACGTGCCGGGCACCGGAGTGGCGGGCGGCGTTGCTCACCGCCTCGCGGGCGACGGCGACCACGTCGACGGCCAGCTCGCCGGTGACGAGGGTGTCGACCGCGCCCGACATCCGCACCGTCGACTCCAGGTCGCCCGCGGTCGCGGTCACCGCGTCCAGGACCGCGCGGCGCAGGCCCCCGTCGTCGGAGGAGTCGGCGGTGTGCAGGTCGAAGATGCTGGTGCGGATGTCGCGGACGGTCGCGTCGAGCTGGCCGACGACGTCGCGGATCCGGCGCTGCGCCTGCGGGTCGGCGACCCGCGGCAGCACCGACTGCAGCCCCAGCCCCGCGGCGAAGACCCGCTGGATCACGTGGTCGTGCAGGTCGCGGGCGATGCGGTCGCGGTCCTCGTAGACGTCGAGCTGGCGGGCGAGGCGCTGCTGGGCGGCCCGGTCGAGCGCCACGGCCGTCTGGTCGGCGAACGCGGCGACCAGCGGGGTCACCGAGGGGTCGAACGGCGCGGCGCCGGCCCGGCGGGCGGCCACGACGACGGCCGGCTCGGCGTGCGTCCCGCGCAGGGGGACGGCCAGGCAGTGCCCCCAGTCGACGTGCGCATCGGGGCCGCCGCGGGCCGTGCCGGTCAGGTCGACGGCGACGACCTCCCCGGAGCCGGTCAGCACGGCCTGCAGCACCGGGACGTCGGACGCGGCCACCCGCCTCCCGGTGAGGTCCGGGAGCCCCTCGCCGACCTGCACGCGGACCTCGTAGCAGCCGTCGTCGTCGGGGCCGAGCACGATCCACGCGGCCTCGGCCCCGGTCAGCGCGGCCACCCGGTCGGCGATCAGGGCCAGTGCGCTGCTCCCCTGGTCGTCGCCGAGCAGAGCGGCCCGGACGTCGGAGAGGGCGGTGGCCCACCGGCGCCGCTCCTCGGCCTGCTCGTAGAGCCGGGCGTTGTCGACCGCGACGCCCGCGGCCCCGGCCAGCGCGGTCAGCACGGCCTCGTCCTCGGCGGTGAACATCCCGTGCCGCTTCTCGGTCATGTAGAGATTGCCGAAGACCGTCCCGCGGACGAGGACGGGCACCCCGAGGAAGCTGTGCATCTCCGGGTGTCCCGGGGGGAAGCCGACCGACGCGGGGTGCCCGCTGAGCTCGCTGATCCGCAGGGGACACGGCTCCGTGATCAGCTGGCCGAGTACGCCCCTGCCCTCCGGCAGGTGTCCCATGGCGGCGGCCTGCTCGGCTCCGACGCCGACGTGGATGAACGCCGCCAGGCCGCCCTGCGGTGCCAGCACGCCCAGGGCGCCGTAGCGGGCGTCGACGAGGTCGCAGGCGGTCTCGACGATGCGCCGCAGCGTCGTCTCCAGGTCCAGCCCGGAGGAGACGGCGAGGAAGGCGTCGAGCAGCTGCTGCACGCGCGCCTGGCTGCGCGCCACCGCGGCGAGGCGCTCCTGCACCTCGCCGATCAGCTCGGCGAGCCGCATCCCGGCCAGTGAGGACCCGCCGTCCGGGTCCGGCCCGGGCCGGCGCTCCGGTCCGCTCACGTCGGGACCTCCCCCTTGGACGGAACTCCTCCGTCCGGGGAGCCTGTCACGGGAGACGCCGCCGGAGTAGGCACCCGGGGCGCGCGTCCGGTCGCTGCGGGAGGGGGTCACGCCGATCGCCGGGGAGCGGGCGCCGCCGGCGTCCGCCAGCCGCGGACGACGCCGGCCCGGAGGACGACGTAGCAGTGCCCGTCGTCGGCGTCCGGGAGGCCCGGCCAGCCGAGGGCGTCCCAGGTGGCCACCCCCGCCGGGTCGGTGACGGTCCGGGCGTGCCCGGTGACCGTCACCGACCAGCCGGACCAGCCGTCGAACTCGTCGACGCCGAGGACGACGACCGCCCCGCGGGGCGGGAGCAGGTGGTCGCTGTCCGGGCGTGCGGGGATGACCAGCCGGTCGGCGTCCACGGCGTAGCGGACGGGTGCGATCGCCGGCAGGGCGTCCCGGGTGAAGGCGAGGTGTCCCCGCGAGGCCGTGCCGAGCAGCCGTCGGCACTCCTCGCCGGTCAGGTCCTCCCGGTGCTCCGCGGCCGGCTCCGCGGCCGTTCCGCCGACCGGGCCGCGGCGTACGCCGGTCACGGCCCGGAGGAGGGCCCGAGGGGCACGGCCACGGACCCCTCGACCAGCGCGGCGGCGATCTCCCCGGCCCACTCCCGCAGCGCCGCCCAGTCCCGGGAGTCGCCGAGGGGAGCCCGCATGGCGGTCACCACGGCGCGTTCGGCGAAGCCGAGCAGGGACCGGTCCAGCCGGCCCGGGAGGACCCGGTGACCGCGGGGGGCGAGCAGGGCGGTGAGGGCGGCGGCGTCCTGGGGCTCGTCGGGCGGGTAGGGGGGATCGCCGATCGGCCCGCTGGAGAACAGCCACACGGGCCGCCGGCGGAGCTCCCCCGCGGAGCCGACGGCGAACTCCCGCGCCGACGGGAGCCAGCGGCCGGCGTAGACGGCGCTGCCGAGCACCACCGCGTCCCAGCGGGCCGGGTCGGGGTGCGACTCGGTGGCCAGCGCCGCCGCGAACAGGCCGGACCGGCGTCCCGCCGGGGACTCCGCGAGGTCCCGGGCGAGCGCCTCGGCGAGCTCCCGGGTGGACCCGTGCCGGCTCGCGTACGCGACGAGGACCCGCGGCCGGCTCACCGCGGACCTCCCGTTCCCACGTGCCGGTCCATGACGTCCCTCGCCTGCACGGCTCCACCTCCGGTCGGTCGTCCCGGACGTTAGGGAGCGCCGTGCGCCCCGGCCCAGGGTCGGTGGCCGTTCCCGGCAGGGACCGAGGTCCCGGGACCGGAGGTCCCTCGCCCCGGGTCCGGCGCGCCCGCGCGGCGCATCGTCGGGGACGCCGCCCGGGACGCATCCGGGCCCGACGTGAGGACCCCGGATGGACGCCTCCCCGCAGCAGCAGCCCGGCGCCGACGCGCCCGCCCTCGCCTGACCGTGGGCACCCCGCCGGTGACGGGAGAGCCGGCAGACGGCGGGCCGGGGGGCCGGGTACTGGCGGCCTTCGACGGGTCGCCGACCAGCCGGGCGGCCGTGGCCTGGGCGCTGGCCGCCGCCGCCCGGGCCCGGACCGGCCTGGAGGTGGTCACCGTCCTCCCGGTCGGCGAGTCCTGGGGCGAGGCCGGCCTGCTCGACCCGGCGCGGGTCGACCGGGTGCGCGCGGACGTCGCCGACCACGTCCGGGCCCTGGTGGACGGGTGCCACGGGGACGCGCCGGACACCGCGTCGGTGCCCGTCGCCGCCACCGTGCTGACCGGCCGGCCGGTCGAGGAGCTCGTGCGGCGCTCCGCCGACGCGGGCCTGCTCGTCGTCGGCAGCCGGGGCCGCGGGGCGGCGCGCAGCACGCTGCTCGGCTCGGTCGCCCTCGGCTGCGTCCCGCGGGCGCGGTGCCCGGTGGCCGTGGTGCACCCGGCCGCGCCCGCGCCGGGGCGGGCACGGGTGGTCGTCGGGCTCGACGACACCGACGACGCGCGGGAGGTGCTGTGGCGTGCGGCCGCCGAGGCCGGCCGGATGGCCGCGGACCTCGACGTCGTCGTCGCCCGGCGGGTTCCCGAGCACTGGGGGGACCTCGGGTCGGCCGCCACGCCGGTCCGCGGGGAGACCGGCGCGCACGCCACCTGGCGGGCGGGGCGCCTCGTGCGCGAGGTCCTCGGTGCCCGCCCCGGCGTCCGGGTGCTGGTGGAGACCGGCCCGCCGGCCGAGGTCCTGGTCCGCGCCGCGCAGGGCGCCGCGCTGCTCGTGGTGGGGAGCCGCAGTCGCAGCCGGCTGTCCGGGATGGTCCTCGGCTCCACGGCGCTGCACTGCGTCGTCGCGGCGCGGTGTCCGGTGCTGGTCCTGCACCCGCAGCCGCTGCCCGCGCCGACCGCCTGACGAGCGCCGGGGACCGACGGCGTCGCGTCAGCGCAGGCGGAAGCGGGCCGCCCAGAGCGGCTCGACCTCGGCCCACTCGCGCTCCCACGCGCGGTCGCGGGCGCGGCCGACCAGGGCGCACACCGACGCGTGCCCCGCGGCGGCGGTGGCCAGCCCCAGCAGCAGCGTCAGCGTCCCGGCGGTGACGGTCACGACGACGACGTCGGTCCGCTCCAGCGGCCGGCTGGAGGACTCGCCGTCCGGGCCGATCCACACCTGCACCGTCTCGCCGGCGCGCGTCCCCGGCCGGACCGGGACGGTGTCGTCGTGGTCGGTCCCGTCGGGGGCCGTCCACTGGACCGGCGCGGTGGCCCGCAGCGACGACGTGCCGCCGGCCACGACCTCGGCGTCCTCGAGGACGTCGGCCGGGACCTCGAGGCGCTCCGCGGTCTGCTGGGAGGCCAGCGTGCCGGCGTCGTGCGCGACCACGCTCCCGACCGTCAGGGCCAGGGGCACGGCCGCGAGCGCCAGCAGGACCCAGACGAGTCGCGAGAGCCGCTCCACCCGGTCCGTCGTCCGGCCGGCGGCGTTGCGGCGCCGGTCGTCGGGGCCCGGTCGAGGGAGGGGAGCGGCGCGGAGGGCCATGGCGGGACTCCTCGGGACGACAGGTGTCCCGAGCGTCCTCCGGGCGGGACGCGGTGTCCCGGGCCCGAGGTCACGGGTCGGGCGGGACCATCAGCGGCCGCGGCGCTCGATCCGCAGGACCATCCCGTCGGCCGCGGCGAGGACGACCAGGTCGCTGCGGCGGTAGCGGTCGCGCGAGGGGTTCCTCGCGTCGGGGGTGACGTCGTCGGGTGCGTCGAGGCACCGCTGGACGTCGGCGTCGGTCACGTCCATGCCGGCGGCCGCGTTGCGGGCGCCGCGGGTCATGCGGAGCGTCGCGGCGGGCCGGGCGGCGCGGGCGGGCCGCGATGCCGGGAGGTCGGGAGTGACGTCGTGGTCGCCGCCGGCCGGCGGCGGGGCGAGGAAGACCAGGGCGGGTGCGCTCATGCGGTACTCCGGGTTCATCGGGTGCGGGTTCGTCGAGGTGCGGGTTCGTCGAGGTGCGGGTTCGTCGAGGCGCGGGGGCGGCAGCCCTCTCCGCGGGTCGGCGTGCGCGTCGCGCCGGTCGCCGATCCCCGTGCAACGACCCGTGACCGCGGTTCCTTCCCCGGGACGGCGGCCACGGCGCGGGAAAAGCGGTCGCGGGCGCGGGGAGGTGTGCTGTCCTGGACGCGCACGGGGGTGAGGAGGACCGGTCCATGACCGTCGGCAGCGCCACCCCCATCGAGATCCCCACCGCCGGGCGGTACCGCATCGACCCCCGCCGGTCGACGCTCGCCTACACCGGCAGGCACCTGTTCGGCCTCGGGACCGTGCACGCGACCTTCCAGGTCCTCTCCGGCGAGGTCGTCGTCGCCGACCCGGTCACGGGGACGACGGTCGCCGCGGTGGTGGACGCCGGCAGCTTCAGCTCCGGCAACGCCCGCCGGGACCGCGACGTCACCGGCGCCGGGCTGCTCGACAGCGACGCCCACCCGGAGATCCGGTTCACCTGCACCGGCACCCGGCAGGACGGCGACCGCTGGCTGCTCGCCGGCACGGTGACGGCGCACGGCGTGTCCGTGCCGGTCGAGCTGGCGATCGACCGGTGCGCGCGCGAGGGGACCGGCATGCGGGTGCACGCCCGCGCCGAGCACCTGGACCGGCACGCCTTCGGGGTCACCGGCGGCCGCGGGATGGTCGGCCGCCACCTCGACCTGGACCTCGACGTCGTCGCCGACCCGGCCTGACCCGGACCGGCCTCACAGGCCGAGGCGCTTGGCGATCACCTCGTTCATGATCTCGGTGGTGCCGCCGCCGATGCCGAGGATCCGGGCGTCGCGGTAGTGGCGCTCGACCTCCGACTCGCGCATGTAGCCCATCCCGCCGAAGACCTGCACCGCCGCGTCCACCACGGAGTCGCAGGCGGCGACCGCGGTGTTCTTCGCCATCGACACCTCCGTGACCACGTCCTCGCCGGCGAGCCAGCGCTGCATGACGGCGCGGGTGTAGGTGCGGGCGACGTCGACCTGCCGGGCCATCTCGGCGAGCTTGTGGCGGATGACCTGGCGGGACGACAGCGGCCGGCCGAACGTCTGCCGCTGCCGCACCCAGTCCAGGGACAGGTCGAGGCAGCGGGCGGCCGTCGCGTAGGCCTGCACCGCCAGGCTCAGCCGCTCGGACTGGAACTGCTGCATGATCTGCACGAAGCCGCTGCCCTCGGCGCCGACCAGGTTCCCGGCCGGCACGCGGACGCCGGCGAAGGACAGCTCGGCGGTGTCCGAGCAGCGCCAGCCCATCTTGTCCAGCCGTCGGCTGACGGTGAACCCCGGCGTGCCCCTGTCGACCACGAGCAGCGAGATCCCGCCGTGGCCCGGCCCGCCCGTGCGGACGGCGGTGGTGACGAAGTCGGCCCGCACGCCGCTGGTGATGTAGGTCTTGGCGCCGTCGACCACGTACTCGTCGCCGTCGCGCACCGCCCGGGTGCGCAGCCCCGCGACGTCGGACCCGGCGTCGGGCTCGGTGACGCCGAGGGAGCCGATGAGCTCCCCGGCCAGCGTCGGGCGCACGTAGCGGTCGACGAGGGCGGGGGAGCCGTGCGCGAGGACGTGCGGCAGCGCGATCCCGTGCGTGAACAGGCTCGCCACCACGCCGGTCGACCCGCCGCCGAGCAGCACCTCCTCGGTGACGATCGCCGAGTCGATCGCGTCGCCGCCCCCGCCGCCGACCTCCTCGGGGAACGCGACGCCGAGCAGCCCGGTCGCCGCGGCGCGGCGGTGCAGGTCCCGCGGCAGCTCGCCGGCGTCCTCCCACGCGCCCATGTTCGGCGCGATCTCCCGGGCGACGAAGTCGCGGGCCAGCCGGCGCAGCGCGACCCGCTCGGGTGTCGTCCACGGATCGGCGGCGACCCCGAGCGCGGTCACCGCTGCACGGACTCCGCCGCGCCGCCGTACTCCGTGCGCAGCGTCGTCTTGAGCACCTTGCCGGTGGCGTTGCGCGGCAGCTCGGGCACGAACTCCACGCGGGTCGGGCACTTGAAGTGCGCCAGCCGCTCGCGGGCGTAGCCGAGCAGCTCGTCGACGTCGGCCTGCGCGCCCTCGGCGAGCGCGACGACGGCCACCGGCGTCTCGCCCCAGCGCGGGTCCGGCACGCCGACGACCGCGACCTCCCGGACCGCGGGGTGCCGGTAGAGCACCTGCTCGACCTCGATCGGGTACACGTTCTCGCCGCCGGAGATGATCATGTCCTTCTTGCGGTCGACGAGGGTGACGAAGCCCTCGGCGTCCATCCGGCCGAGGTCGCCGGTGTGGAACCAGCCGTTGCGGAACGCCTCCGCCGTCGCCTCGGGCAGCCCCCAGTAGCCGGCGAACACGTTGGGCCCGCGCACCACCAGTTCGCCGACGACGTCGGTGGCGACGTCGCGGTCGTCGTCGTCGACGATCCGCGCCTCGACGTGCATGAGCGCCCGGCCGATCGAGCCGGCCTTCTCCTTGACGTGGTCGGCGTCGAGGATCGAGACGGCCGGCGCGGTCTCGGTCATGCCGAAGCCCTCCTGGAAGGGCAGGCCCTTGCCCTGGAAGAACTCGATCACCGGCAGCGGGCACGGCGCGCCGCCGGTGACGGCGAGCTCCAGCGCGGACAGGTCGTGGCGGTCGAAGCCGGGGACCGTCGTCAGCGCGGCCCACATCGCCGGGACGAGGAACTGCACGGTCGCGCGCGCCTCCGCCATCGCCGCGAGCGTCTGCGCCGGGTCGAAGGAGGGCAGGACGACGTTGGTGCCGCCGAGGTAGAGCAGCGGCAGCGTGTGCACGCCGAGACCGCCGATGTGGAACATCGGCGCGACGGTGACCGTCACGTCGCTCTCCTTGAGGCCGCGGCCGAAGGACAGCACGTTGATCACGTTCCACACGTGGTTGTCGTGGGTGAGCATCGCGCCCTTGGGGCGGCCCGTGGTGCCCGAGGTGTACATCAGGCAGGACAGGTCGCTGCCCGCGACGTCGGTGCCCAGCGCCCGCGGCTCGCCGGCCGACACCAGTGCCTCGAGGTCCAGCTCGCCGTCCTGCGGCTCGCCGCCGGCGACGACCCGGTGCCGCACGCGGATGCCCTCGCCGGCCAGCGCCGCCCGGGCGACGGGCGCCAGGGGCGCGGACCACACGAAGACGTCGGCGCCGGAGTCGGCGAGCAGGTAGCTGACCTCCGGCGGCGCCAGGCGCAGGTTCATCGGCACGAAGACCGCGCCGAGCTTGGCGGTGGCGAACATCGTCTCGAGGAACGCGGGGCTGTTGAGCAGCAGCCCGGCCACCCGGTCGCCCTGCCGCACGCCGAGGTCGCGCAGGGACCGGGCGAGTTGGTCGGTGCGGCGGTCGAACTCGGTGTAGGTGATCCGCCGGTCGCCCGCCACCAGGGCGGTGCGGTCCCCGGAGAGGAACGCCCGCCGCGTCGGCCAGCTGCCGATGCCCCTGTCCATGGATGTCCTCTCCCGCGCGCGACTGTGGTCTGGGTCACGCAGTCTGTCGAGGACCTGACGAATGCGTCAACTACCCGCGGGCTGTGGCAGGCTGCCCGGGCCCGGAGTGAGCGGAGGTGGGGGATGACAGGCGTGCAGTCCGAGCAGGTGCCGGTCACCGACCGGGGACGGCGCACCCGCACCGCCCTCCTGCAGGCCGGCCGGGAGCTGTTCGAGGAGCGCGGCTGGGCCGACGTCCGCATCGACGCCGTGGCCGAGCGGGCCGGCGTCTCGCACGGCACCTTCTACACCTGGTTCGACTCCAAGGAGTCGCTGCTGCGGGCGATCGTCGCCGTCGTGGTGGAGGACCTCTTCGCCGCGACGACGGTCGGCCCGCGGCTGCCGCCCGACGCGCCCTACGCCCGGATCGAGGCGGCCAACCGGCTCTACCTCACCGCCGTCACACGGCACGCCCGGATCCTGCGGGTGCTCGACTCGCTGGCCGACACCCGGGAGGAGTTCCGGCGGCTGCGTGTCGACGTCCGGGAGGCCTTCGTGCGCCGCGGGATGGAGGGCCTGGTGCGGCTGCAGGAGCTGGGGCTGGCCGACGGCGACCTGCCGCCCCGCGCCACCGCCAGCGCGCTGGGGGCGATGGTCGAGTCGTTCGCGCACCTGTGGCAGGACCCGGGGGAGGACCTCGACGAGGACGCCGCCGTCGACGTGCTCACCCGGCTGTGGGCCGGCGCGATCGGCCTGCCGCGCTCGGCCTGGCCCGACGGCCGGACCGCCTAGCCTCTGGACCCCTGACCAAGATCAACACGCGTGGGTGGCGCCTTCCCGGACCACCCGGACGACCGTGGGCGCGTACTGATCTCGCCCCGGTCGGCGCCACAGGAGCCGCCCAGGGGGCACCTAGTCCCCGGCGGCGGCCCAGGACGGGCGGCGCTTCTCCAGCAGCGCGGCGATGCCCTCGCGGGCCTCGGCCGAGCCGAACCGCTCCGCCGAGACCGCGGCCATGCGGCGGAGGTCCTCCTGCAGGTCGTCGCCGGGCAGCTCGCGCAGCAGCCGCTTGGTGACGGCGAGGGCTTCCGGCGCGCCGCGGCCGAGCGAGTCGACGAGCGCGTCGACGGTGGCGTCGAGCTCGTCGTCGGCCACCGCGCGGTCGAGCAGGCCGGCCTCCCGCGCCCGGACGCCGTCGAAGGCCTCGCCGGTGAGGAACAGCTCCCGCGCCGCCCGGCGGTCCATCCGCCGCAGGCAGGGCACGGCGATGACCGCCGGCGCCACCCCGATGCGCACCTCGCTGAAGCCGAACGTCGCCGAGGCGAGGCCGACGGTGAGGTCGCAGGCGGCGATCAGCCCGAGACCGCCGGCCCGGGCGGCGCCGTTGACCCGCGCCACCACGGGCTTCGGCCCCTCCATCAGCAGCGTCAGGACCTCCGGCACGCCTCCCGCACCGGGGGTGGCGCGTTGCTCCTTGAGGTCGGCGCCGGAGCAGAACACCGGGCCGGCGCCGGTGAGCACCACCGCGCGGACGCCGTCGTCGGCCATCGCCCCGGTGAGCGCCGCGTGCAGCTGCTCGACCAGGGCGCGGGACAGCGCGTTGCGGTTGGCCGGGGAGTCCAGCGTCACCACCGCGGCCGGCCCGCGCCGGGCGACGGTGACGAGGGGTTCAGCCGCGGAACTCATCGCGCAGCTCGTGCTTCTGGATCTTGCCGGTGGCGGTCTTGGGCAGGCCGGTGCGGACCTCGATCCGCTTGGGCACCTGGAAGCCGGCCAGGTGCGCCCGGCAGTGGGCCAGCAGCCGCTCGGCCAGCGCCGCCGGGTCGGTGCCCGGGTCGGCGGGCACGACGACGCCGGTGACCGCCTCGCCCCAGCGGTCGTCGGGGACGCCGATCACCGCGGCCTCGACGATCTCCGGGGAGGCGAGCAGCACCCGCTCCACCTCGACGGAGGAGACGTTCTCGCCGCCGGTCTTCACCATGTCCTTGACCCGGTCGGTGAACCAGACGACGCCCTCGTCGTCGAGGTGGCCGACGTCGCCGCTGTGGAACCAGCCGTGCGCGAAGGCGGCTGTGTTCGCGGCCGGGTTGTTCCAGTAGCCGCTCATCACGTGCGGGCCCCGGTAGACGATCTCCCCGGTCTCGCCCGGGGGCAGGAGGTTGCCGCCGGGGTCCATGACCTGGGTGTCCACGGTGACCGTGGACGGCCCCCAGGACGCCGCCTTGGTCTCCTGGTGCGAGGGCCACTGGAACACCGTCGCCGGCACGCACTCGGTCTGCCCGGAGCCCAGCAGCACCTGCGCGGAGGGGAACGCCGCGGCGATGGCGGTGATGCGCTCCTGCGGCATGGGCGCCATCGCGTAGATGCACAGCCGCACCGACGACAGGTCCCGCGTGCCGATGCCGGGCGAGGCCAGCAGCGCGGCGTACATCATCGGCAGCAGCATCAGGTGCGTCGCGCGGCGGCGTTCGACGACCTCCAGGAAGCCCTCGGGCTCGAAGCCGCGCGGCAGGACCGCGGTGCCGCCGGTGAGCAGGACCGGCAGCAGCAGGGTGTCCAGCGCGGTGGTGTGGAACAGCGGCAGCACGATGGGCAGGACGGAGTGCTCGTCGCCGCGCCGGTGGCCGACCTGCAGCGCGTTGCTCAGCACGCCCACGTGCACGGCGAGGTGGCTGGTCAGCACGCCCTTGGGCCGGGCGGTGGTGCCCGAGGTGTAGAGGCAGTGCAGGGTGTCGCGGTCGTCCACGAGCACCCGGACCGGCGTCGGGTCGGTGGCGACGTCGTCCCAGCGGACGGTGTCGCGGCCGGCCACCTGTGCGGGGACGTCGTCGCCGGTGACGACGACCTGCGTGATCGCGGGCAGCGCCGGCAGGACGGCCTCGAGCAGCGGCAGGAACACCGGGTCGGCGACGACGATCCGCGTGCCGGAGTCGGCGAGGATCCACGCGACGTCCTCGGGCGCCAGCATGAGGTTGACCGGCAGCGCGACCAGTCCGGCCTTGGCGCAGCCGAAGAAGCTCGCGGCGAACCGCCAGGAGTTGCCCAGCAGGAACGCCACCGGCTCCTGGTGCTGCACGCCGGCGTCGAGCAGGCCCCGGCCGAAGGCCTCCGCGGCGGCGTCGAGCCGGGCGTAGGTGACCTCCTCCTCGCCGTCGACGATCGCGGTGCGGCCGCCGAACAGCTGCGTGGAGCGGGTCAGCATGTCTCCGACGGAGAACCGGGTGGCCAGGTTCAGCTCGAGGGGGTCGATCCCGGACAGGTCAGGACGCACGGCGGTCCCCTCCACTCTCGGTGTTGCCCGTGACGACCGCGAGGACCGCGCCCGTCTCCACCTGCCGGCCGACCTCGGCGGACAGGGAGGTCACCACCCCGTCGGCCGGGGCCAGCACGGGGTGCTCCATCTTCATGGCCTCGAGGACCAGCACCAACTGCCCGGCGCGGACCTCGTCGCCCTCGGCCACGGCCACCCGGGTGACGGCGCCGGGCATGGTCGCGGTGAGCGACCCGGGTGCGACCGCGGCGGTCCGCGCGGGGAAGCGCGGCTGCTCGACCAGCGTGGTGGCGCCGTCGGGGCCGTCGACGTGGCAGCGGTCGCCGTCGACGTGCACCTCGTAAGTGCTCCGCAGCCCGTCGGCCTCGACGTCGAGCCGGACCCGGCCCGGGCCGGTGACCGCCGTGCCGAGCACGGTGAGCGCGACCGGCTCGCCGTCGACGTCGGCGGTCAGGCCGGAGCGGTCGAGGCGGTAGCGCACCGTGCCGGCGTCGAAGGCGGTCGTCTGCCGTGCCGTGGGGTTGTTGCGCCAGCCCGAGGGCAGGGCTGCGAGGACCGGCGCGCAGGCCCGCCGCAGGGCCGCGCCCGCCAGCGCCGCGACGACGGCGTGCACGCGTCGGCCGGCGTCGTCGACCAGCGGCGCGGCGAGGACGTCGAGGCCGTGCCGGTCGAGGAAGGCGGTGTCGGTCTCGCCGGCGAGGAACGCCGGGTGCCGGAGCACGCGCACCAGCAGGTCGCGGTTGGTGGTCAGCCCGTGCAGGCGGGCCCGCTGCAGCGCACCGGCCAGGGCGAGGGCCGCCGACGCGCGGTCCGGTGCCCAGGCGACCACCTTGGCGAGCATCGGGTCGTAGTGGACGCCGACCTCCCCGCCGGCGGTGACGCCGCTGTCGACGCGGATGCCGGGACCGGACGTCGGCCGGAACTCGGTGTCCGCGGCGATCGCGAAGTCGGCGAGCCGGCCCGACTGCGGCAGCCAGCCGCGCGCCGGGTCCTCCGCGTAGAGGCGCACTTCGATCGCGGCGCCCGACAGCATGGGGCCGGTCGCCTCCGCGGGCAGCGGGCGGCCGGCGGCGACGTCGAACTGCAGCCGGACGAGGTCGAGACCGGTGACGGCCTCGGTGACCGGGTGCTCGACCTGCAGCCGGGTGTTCATCTCGAGGAACCAGAAGTCGCCGGAGGACTCCAGCAGGAACTCGACGGTGCCCGCGCCGACGTAGCCGATCGCCCGTGCCGCGGCCACCGCCGCCTCGTGCAGCCGCGCGCGCAGCTCCGGCCCGACGGCGGGCGACGGCGCCTCCTCGACCACCTTCTGGTGCCGGCGCTGGATGGAGCACTCCCGCTCGAACAACGCCACGGTGGTGCCCGACCGGTCGCCGAACACCTGCACCTCGACGTGCCGCGGCCGCTCGACGAGCCGCTCGAGGAAGACCGTGCCGTCGCCGAACGCCGACGCCGCCTCGCGGGCCGCGCCCTCGACCGCCTCGGCCAGCTCCGACGGCTCGCGCACCGTGCGCATGCCGCGCCCGCCGCCGCCGAAGGACGCCTTCACCAGCAGCGGGTAGCCGACCTCGGCGGCGGCCTTGTCGAGCGTGTCGCCGGACAGGCCGGTCGCGTCGACGCTGGGCAGGACGGGCACGCCGGCCCGGCTCATGAGCTCCTTGGCGGCGAGCTTGCTGCCCATCGCCTCGACGGCCGCCGGGTCGGGGCCGACGAACACCAGCCCGGCGTCCCCGACCGCACGGGCGAAGGCCGCGTTCTCCGACAGGAAGCCGTAGCCGGGGTGCACGCAGTCGGCGCCCGCCCGCAGCGCCGCGGCGACGACGAGGTCGGCCCGCAGGTAGGTCTCGGCCGGCGTGTTCCCGGGCAGGCGGACGGCGACGTCGGCGTCGGCCACGAACGGGGCGTCGGCGTCGGCGTCGGAGTACACGGCCACCGTGCGCAGGCCCATGGCGCGGGCGGTGGTGAACACGCGACGGGCGATCTCGCCGCGGTTGGCCACCAGCACGCAGCTGAGGGGACGGCTCACAGCCGGAACACCCCCCATCCGTCGTGCAGTCCTCGGACCGGGGCGTTGTCGATCGCCGAAAGAGCCAGGCCGAGCACGGTGCGGGTGTCGCGGGGGTCGATGATCCCGTCGTCGTAGAGGCGGCCGGAGAGGAACAGCGCGAGCGACTCCGCCTCGATCTGCTGCTCCACCGCGGCGCGCATGGCCGCCGCGGCCTCCTCGTCGTAGTCGCGGCCGCGGGCGCGCGCGCTGGCCCGGCCGACGATGTCGAGGACGCCGGCCAGCTGCGCCGGCCCCATCACCGCGCTCTTGGCGTTGGGCCAGGTGAACAGGAACCGGGGCTCGTAGGCGCGACCGCACATGCCGTAGTTGCCGGCGCCGTAGGAGGCGCCGATGTTCACGGTGAGGTGCGGGACGGTGCTGTTGGACACCGCGTTGATCATCTGCGAGCCGGCCTTGATGATCCCGTCCTGCTCGTACTCGGTGCCGACCATGTAGCCGGTCGTGTTCTGCAGGAACAGCAGCGGGGTGTCGGTCTGGTTGGCCAGCTGGATGAACTGCGCGGCCTTCTCGGCGTCCTGCCGGAACAGCACCCCGCGGGCGTTGGCCAGCACGCCGACCGGATAGCCGTGGATGCTCGCCCACCCGGTGACCAGCGACGTCCCGTACAGCGGCTTGTGCTCGTCGAAGCGGCTGCCGTCGACCACCCGGGCGAGGACGTCGCGGGGGTCCAGCGGCTGGCGCAGGTCGGCCGGGGCGAGGTCGAGCAGCTCCTCGGGGTCGTGCAGCGGCGGGTCGGCCGGCCGGGAGGGCCCCGGGCCCTGCTTGCGCCAGCTGAGGTTCCGCACGATCTGCCGGCCCAGCCGGATGGCGTCGACCTCGTCGACGGCGAGGTGGTCGGCGCTGCCGGAGACCCGCGCGTGCATCGCGGCCCCGCCGAGGGACTCCTCGTCGGCGTCCTCGCCGGTGGCCATCTTCACCAGCGGCGGCCCGGCGAGGAACACCTTGCTGCGGTTCTCGATCATCACGACGTGGTCGCTCATCCCGGGCACGTAGGCGCCGCCGGCGGTGCTGTTGCCGAAGACCAGCGCGATCGTGGGGATGCCCGCCGCCGACAGCCGGGTCAGGTCGCGGAACCCGCGGCCGCCGGGGATGAAGATCTCCGACTGGGTGGGGAGGTCCGCGCCGCCGGACTCGACCAGGCTGACGAACGGCAGCCGGTTGACCCGCGCGATGTCGTGCGCCCGGGCGGACTTGCGCAGCGTGTAGGGGTTGGACGTGCCGCCGCGGACGGTGGGGTCGTTGGCCGACACCACCACCTCGACGCCCTCGACCACGCCGATGCCGGTGACGGTGCTGGCGCCGACCGGGAAGTCGGTGCCCCAGGCGGCGTAGGGGGAGAGCTCCAGGAACGGGCTGTCGCGGTCGAGGAACAGCTCGATGCGCTCCCGCACGGTGAGCTTCCCGCGCTCGCGGTGGCGGGCCAGCGCCTTCTCGCCGCCGCCGGCGTTGGCCAGGCGGAGCTGCTCCTCGAGCTCCGCCAGCCGCTCGAGCAGGGCCGCGCGGTTGCCCGCCGCCCGGTCGTCCAGCACCGTCATGCGTCTCCCTCCGAGGGCAGCAGGCGGGCCGGGACGTCGACCACGCGGGAGCGCAGCCACTCGCCCACGGCCTTGGCCTGGGGATCGAACCGGGTGCCCGCGGCGACGCCCTCGCCGAGCAGCCCGGGCAGCTGGAACAGCAGCGCCCGCAGGCCGGGCAGCAGCTCGCGGGTGACCGGCAGCGCGGTGGCCTCGGGGAGCAGCGCGCGCAGCCGGTCGGGGGTGAGGAAGGCGGCCAGCCAGGCCCAGCCGTCGTCGGTGCGGGCGTAGACGCCGAGGGTGGCCGCGCCGCCCTTGTCGCCGCTGCGCGCGCCGGCGACCCGGCCCAGGGGCACCCGCCGGGTCGGGCCGTCGTCGTCCCACGCCGGCGTGCCCCCGACCCCGGCGTCGTCCCCGACCGGCGCCGGGGGAGGAGGGGAGGGCAGCGTCTCGGTGCTGCCGTCGGGGAGGCCCACCACCTGCGGCACGTCCGCCGCGGGCACCCAGGCGGCGGAGTAGACGCCGTAGGCCGAGGGGCTCGGTGGCGCCGACGTCGCGTGGAACCCCGGGATGCTGGCCAGGCCGAGCTCGATGACCGGCACGGTGAACGCCTTGCCGACCCGGCGGCGGTCGGGGTCCTTGACCGTCACGTGCAGCAGGGCGGCGGCCTCCTCCTGCACGTCGGCGTCGGGGCGGTCGGTGCGGGCGAGGGTGACGGTGACCTCCTCGACGCCGGCCAGCGCGGGGGCGAGCTGGCGGCGCAGGAGGTCGGCCTTGCGCTCGACGTCGAGCCCGGTGAGCGGCAGCGTCATCGTGTTGCGGAAGCCGCCGAGCCGGTTGACCGCGACCTTGAGCTCCGCGCCGGGCGGGAGGCCGCGGGCGCCGGAGACCTCCACCCGGTCCGGGCCGGCCGCGCGCAGCCGCAGGGTGTCGAAGCGGGTCACGACGTCCGGCCCGCCGTAGCGGCTGCCGGTGAGCTCGTAGAGCAGCTGCTCGGTGACCGTCTCGACCGTCACCGCGCCGCCGGTGCCCGGGTGCTTGGTGATCACCGCGGTGCCGTCGGCGGCGATCTCGGCGAGCGGGAAACCCGCGCGGTCCAGGGCGGCGGGGTCGGCGTCGAGCAGCTCGGCGAAGAAGCTGAAGTTGCCGCCGGTGGCCTGCGCGCCGCACTCCAGCACGTGCCCGGCGACGGTGGCGCCGGCCAGCGCGTCGAGGTCGGCGGGGCCCCAGCCGTGGTGCCAGGCGGCGGGCCCGACGACGAGGCTCGCGTCGGTGACCCGACCGGTGACGACGACGTCGGCCCCGGCCTCCAGCGCGCGCACGATGCCGCGGCAGCCGAGGTAGGCGTTGGCGGTCAGCGCGTCGTCGACGTCGCGGTCGCCGGGCGGGCGGTCGCCGCCGCGGAGCCGGCCGCGCAGCTCGCCGAGGCGGGGGAGCAGGTCGTCGCCGCTCACCGTGGCCACCCGCACCGGGACGCCGAGCCGCTGCCCGAGCTCGGTGACGGCGTCAGCGAGGCCCTGCGGGTTGAGCCCGCCGGCGTTGCTGACGATCCGGACGCCGCGCTGCAGCGCCGTGCCGAGGCATTCCTCGAGCTGGGACAGGAAGCTGCGCGCCCATCCGGCGGAGGGGTCCTCCTGCCGCTGCCGGCCGAGGATGAGCATGGTCAGCTCGGCGAGGTAGTCGCCGGTGAGGACGTCGACCTCCCCGCCGGCCAGCATCTCCCGCATCGCAGCGTGCCGGTCGCCGTAGAAGCCTGAGACGTTGGCGATCCGCAGCGGCGCGGTCACCGCCGCGACCCCAGCGGCTGCCGGCCTCCGCCCGGGGGACCGGCGAAGGCCTGCGCGATGCCGGCCCACTCCTCGGCGGCCGGACCGGTGACCTCGAGGTCCAGGTCGTCGCGGTGGCGGCGCTGGGTGACCAGCAGGCAGAAGTCCAGCGCCGGGCCGCGGACGACGTCGCCGGCGTCCTCCGGCCCCCACGTCCAGCGCTCGCCGCCGGGGCCGGTGAGCTCGACGCGCAGCGGGCGCTCCGGCACGGGCAGGCCGCGGACTGCGTAGGAGAAGGGCCGGGCGCGGACGCCGATCTCGGCGACCGAGCGCAGCCGGGCGGTGGCCGGCCGGTCCTGCCCGAGCGCGTCGACGACGTCTTGCCCGTGCGCCCAGGTCTCCATCAGCCGGGCGGTGACGAACGACGCCGGGCTCATCGGCGGCCCGAACCACGGCACCCGCGTGCCGGGGGTGAGCCCGCGCAGGGCGGTGGCGAGGGCCTCGCGGCCGGCGCGCCAGTCGGCGAGGACCTCGGCCGGCGGCGTGCTGCGGCCCTCGCGGGTCAGCCGCTCCACGTAGTCGCCGGCGTCGCTGCCGAGGCCCTGCACGCGCGCGGCGAACCCGGCGGGGTCGGTGACGGCGAGCAGCGCGTCGCGGTCGAAGAAGCGCAGGTGGTTGATCGTGTCGCGGACGTCCCAGCCGGCCGCCGGCGAGGGGGTGCGCCAGCCGTCGTCGTCGAGGGGCGCGACGCGGGCGTCGAGCTCGGCGGACTCGGCCGCGAGGTCGTCGACGAGGGCGTCGAGCAGGACCGGCGCGCTCACGCCTCGAACCCGTCCATCCGGGCGAGCACCTGGAGCATCACCTCGTCGGCCCCGCCGCCGATGGAGGCCAGCCGACTGTCGCGGAAGAAGCGGGAGGTCCAGGTCTCCTCCATGTAGCCCATGCCGCCGTGGAACTGCAGGCAGGTGTCGGCCACCTCGCGCAGCAGCCGGCCGGCGGTCAGCTTGGCCACCGTGGCCGCTCGGGTGGTGTCCTCGCCGTCGACGTAGGACTCGGCGCAGGCGTAGTTGTGCGACTGCAGCAGGTCCACCTGGGCCGACAGCTCGGCCAGCCGGAACGCGACGTACTGGTTGGCCGCCAGGGGCCGGCCGAACGCCTGCCGCTGCCTGAGGTACTCGCGGGTCCGGTCCAGCGCGTGCCGGCAGCTGCCCACGGCGCCGTAGGCGGCGAACATCCGCTCCACGACGAACTGCGACATCTGCTGCTGGAACCCGCGGCCGACGGTGCCGATGGTGTTCGACACCGGCACCCGCACGTCCTCGAAGAACAGCTCGGCGGTGTCGGAGGAGCGGTTGCCGAGCTTGTCGAGCTTCCGGGACACAGCGAACCCGGGGGTGTCGGTGGGCACGACGATCTGGCTCATCCCGCGGTGGCCGCCCTCGTCGGACGTGCGCGCGAGCAGGCACAGCCAGTCGGCCTGCGTGCCGTTGGTGATGTAGAGCTTGCTCCCGTTGATGACCCAGTCGTCGCCGTCGCGCACCGCACGCGTGCGCAGCCCCGCGACGTCGGAGCCGGCGCCCGGCTCGGTCACCGCGATCGAGCAGACGGCGGTGCCGCGGATGGCCGGCTCGAGGAAGCGGCGCTTGAGCTCGTCACTGCCGAAGTCGTGCAGCGACGGCGTCGCCATCATCGTCTGGACGCCGATCGCCATCGGGATGCCGGCGCAGCCCGAGCGGTGCAGCTCCTCGCAGAGCACGACGCTGAACAGGTGGTCGGCGCCCTGGCCGCCGTACGCGGGGTCGTACTCCAGGCCCAGCAGCCCGAGCTCGCCGAGCTTCGGGAACAGCTCGTGCGCGGGGAAGGAGCCGGCCCGTTCCCACTCGTCCACGTGCGGCGCGATCTCCCGCTCGACGACGTCGCGCACCATCTTCCGGAACGCGTGGTGCTCGGCGGTGAAGCGCATGCGGACTCCTGGCGGGGACGCGCGGCGGGCCCGCGGCCGGACTTGACAGTGGTGTCAGGTCTAGCAGTCCGGTGTGACCTGCACAACGATCCGGACCCGGTGGACTCCCGGTGCCGCTACACGGAGGCCTGCCGGACTTCTGTTTCCGGTTGCGCAGAAGTCCGGCTACGTTGTGGCGCACGGCACAGTTCCGCTACCGGGTCCCGGTCGCGGGCGGTGCCGTGCACCGGTCCACCACCCGAGGGGGAAGTCCGTGAGAGAAGCGAGAAGCCCGCGCTCCGTCCTGCGCGCCGTGCTCGTCGCCGCCGTGTCGGCGGTGCTGTTCGTGGGGCTCGTCGGCACGGCGAGCGCCGCGCCACCGAGCAGTGCCCAGGGAGGCTCCGACTGCGTCGGCCGCACCATCCCGACGAGCAAGATCTCGATCCAGCTGTACACCTTCGCCGAGGTCATCGGCGGCGGCGTCGGAGAGCAGGAGCGCCACGAGGAGGTCCTGCGCCGTCTCGCGGAGATGGGCTACCGCAACGTCGAGCCGTTCACGCTGAGCGGCTGGAGCGCTGAGGAGTACCGCGCCCTCCTGGACGAGTACGGCCTCAAGGCGTCCGCCCGCCACGTCGACGTCGGCTCGCAGTACAGCCCCGCGGACATCGAGCAGATCCTCGAGGAGAACCGGATCCTCGGCATCAAGTACTTCGGCTCCGGCAGCACCGCGGGTGCTCCGTGGGTCGGGGAGCTGACGACCGAGGCCGACTGGATCGCGTACGCGCAGTACCTGGACGCCGTCGGCGAGCAGGCACGCAAGGCCGGTCAGACGCTGATGGTCCACAACCACGACTTCGAGTTCACGACCGTCTTCGGCGAGCGCACCGCCTTCGACATCCTGATGCAGTACACCCAGGCGAAGAACGTCGTCTTCCAGCTCGACCTGTACTGGGCGACTCGCGCGGACCTGGAGGGGTCGCCCAACGCCGACCCGATCGAGCTCATCGAGCAGTACCGCAACCGGATCCAGCTGTTCCACGTCAAGGACCTCAACACGGAGCTCGGCAACCGGATCGAGATCGTCGGCCGTGGAGACATCGACTTCCGGAGCATCTTCGCGGCGGCCGGTGGCGGCATCCGGTACTACGTCGTCGAGCACGACCCGCGCTTCGGCGACCCGACCTTCGACCCGTTCGAGGCGGCGGAGGTGGGCCTCGCCTACCTGACCTGCAAGCGCGACTGAACCACGGCGCCACGCGCTCCTCGGGGGGCGGTCCCGGACACCCGGGGCCGCCCCCTCGCGCGCGGTGCGGGTCCCCGTCCGACCTGCCCGTCCCCGGAGGGGATGCCACGATGCGGCCATGACGGGGACGGGCGGCACGGCGTTCGTCCTGGGCGGCGGGGGAGTGCTCGGCGCGGCCGAGGTCGGGATGCTCCAGGCGCTGGCCGAGGCCGGGATACGCCCCGACCTCGTCGTCGGCACGTCGGTCGGTGCGATCAACGGTGCGCTCGTCGCCGCCGACCCGACGCCGGGCGCGGTGGACCGGCTGCGCGGCGTGTGGGAGGAGCTGGCCTCGCGGCGGGTGTTCGCCGGCTCCGTGATCGGCCGGGTCGGCACGCTGGTGCGCACCCGCACCCACCTGCACCCGCGCGAGCCGCTGCGGGAGCTGCTCGAGGACGCGCTGCCGGTGGGCACCTTCGCCGAGCTGGCCGTGCCGTTCCAGTGCGTGGCGGCCAGCATCGAGCGCGCCGCCGAGCACTGGTTCGCCGACGGCCCGCTGCTCGACGCGGTGCTCGCCTCCTGCGCCGTCCCCGGGCTGCTGCCCGCGGTGGAGGTCGACGGCGAGCACTACCTGGACGGAGGTCTCGTGCACAGCATCCCGGTGGGCCGCGCGGTCGCGCTCGGCGCCGACACCGTCTACGTGCTGCACGTCGGGCGGATCGACCGCCCGCTGCGGCCGCCGACCCGGCCGTGGGAGGTGGCCACGGTCGCCTTCGAGATCGCCCGCCGGCACCGGTTCGCCGCCGACCTGGCCACGCTGCCCGAGGGGGTCACGGTGCACGTGCTGCCCGCGGGGGACCCGGCTCCGCCCGGCGCGGCCAACCTGCGCTACCGCGACTTCTCCGGGGTGTCCGCGCGCATCGACCGCGCGCACGTCGCGGCCCGCGACCACCTGGCGCGCATCGGCGTCTCCCGGGACGGGGGTGCCTGAGGTGCTGCCGTCCCGCCGCGTCCGCCGGGTCACCGGCCCGCTCCTCATCGGCGCGCTGGTCGTCGCCGTCGCGCTGCTCCCCGTCCTCGTCGTCGTCTCGCTGGTCGCCTCGCTCTTCCTGCCCGGGCGCCTGCGCGCGCTGCGGCTGCTGGCCTTCGGCCTCGTCTACCTGGCGCTGGAGGTGGCCGGGCTCGCCGCGGCGGCGGTGCTGTGGGTGGCCAGCGGCTTCGGCCGCCGGCTGCGGTCCCCGGCGTTCCGGTCGGCGCACTACACGGTGCTGCGCCTGCTGCTCGACGTCGTCATGCGCGCGGCGCAGCGGCTGTTCGCCCTGCGGCTGGTCACCGACGGGGAGTCCTGGTCACCCCTCGACGACGGCGTCCCCGGCTCGACCAACGCCATGGTGGTGCTGTCCCGGCACGCTGGGCCCGGCGACTCGTTCCTGCTCGTGAACACGCTGATGAACCGCGACCACCTGCGCCAGCCGCGGATCGTGCTCAAGGACCTGCTGCAGATGGACCCGCTGATCGACGTCTACCTCAACCGGCTGCCCAACACCTTCGTCGCCTCCGGTCCGGGCAGCGGCCAGCGCTCCGAGGAGGCCATCGCCGACCTGGCGCGCGACCTCGGCGAGGAGGACGCGCTGCTGATCTTCCCGGAGGGCGCCAACTCCACCCCGCAGCGCCGGGTCCGCGCCATCCAGCGGCTGCGCGAGCGGGGCCTGACGGCGGCGGTGCGCCGCGCCGAGGCGATGCGGCACCTGCTGCCGCCGCGGCCGGGCGGGGTCGTCGCGGCGCTGCGCGCGGCACCGCACGCCGACGTCGTCCTGGTCGCGCACACCGGGCTGGAGCACCTGAGCACCGTCCGCGACGTCTGGCGGGGCCTGCCCACCGACAAGACCCTGCACCTGCGCTGGTGGTTCGTCCCGGCCGCGGAGGTGCCGCGCGAGGAGGCCGAGCTGACCGACTGGCTCTACCGCTGGTGGGAGACGATCGACGACTGGATCACCACGACGTCGGCGCGCGAGGCGGCCTGAGACGTCGGCGGGCTGAGGCCGCTTCGTCCGGGAGCTCGACGCCCGCGGTCCGGACCGTCCTCCACCATCGCTCCCCCCTGCTCCGGTCTACGGAGTTGAGTCCTGCTCCTCGAGCGGGGCGTCCGCCGGCGCAGGCTCCGTACCACCTCCGGTCGTCTCGGACGACGCGTCCCCGGAGGCGGGCTCGGACGCCGGCTGATCTGGCGCTGTCTCCGGTTCTGGCGTTGTCTCCGGATCCGGCTGGGGTGCCGGCTGCTCGTCCGGTGCCGGCGGGGGTGCGGTCTCTGGTTCAGGCGCCGGCTCTGGCTCGGGCGCCGGCTCTGGCTCGGGCGGCGCTTCTGCCTCGGGCGGTGGCTGCTCGTCCGGTGTCGGCAGCGGCTCGGCAGCCGCCTCCGGCGCCGTTTCCGGCGCCGGGTCCGGCTCGGCCGACACCTCTGCCTCACTCCCGGGTGGCGCAGTCGGCTCGGGTGCCGCCTCGGACGGGAGCTGTGGCTCCGTCGGTGGCTGCTCGTCCGGTGCCGGCAGCGGCTCGGCAGCCGACTCCGGCGCCGTCTCGGGCGCTGGCTCCGGCTCGGCCGACACCTCCGCCTCGCTCGCGGGCGGCGGAGCCGGCGAGGCCTCCGGCTCCGGTGCGGCCTCGGACGGGGACTCCGACGTGGGTGACGACTGCTCGGCGGGCGCCGGCCCGGGGGACTCCTCGGGCTGGGGCGTGGGCTCCGGCTCGGCCGTCGCCTGAGGCGCAGGCGACGTTCCGGTCCCGGGTCCCGGCGCCGGGAGTGCCTCGGGCGGCTGGGTCGACCCGGGTGGCACGTCGCCGTCCGGTGCCGGTGCCGGTGCCGGTGCCGGTTCCGGGCTGAGGGGTGTCCCGGTCTCGGGTGCCGAGTCCGAGGACGTCTCCGGCTCCGAGGACGTCTCCGGCTGCGGTGCCGCCTCTGCCTCGGGCGACGGCTCGGGGATCGACGGTGCTCCGGTGTCCGCTGCCGAGGGCGGGACGGGCACCGCCGACGGCTCCGGTGTCTCGTCGAGGGCAGCGGTGGACCCGGTGGCCGCGTCGGTCTCGACGGAGTCGGTCGCGGCACCGCCGTCGGCGTCGACCCCGTCGACTCCGGCCGTGGTGCCCGGGTCGGTGTCCACGTCGGTCGGGCCGGGCACCGGTTCGGTCTCGACGTCGGGAGCAGCCTCGTCCTGGACCTCCGCATCGGCATCGGGCGCGGGCGCCGGCTCGGGGTCGGGAACCGGTGGGGGTGCGGAGTCGGTGCTCGGGGTGGGCTGGGGAGTGGGCACGGGCTCGGTGGTGGGCACGGGCTCGGTGGTGGGCGCGGGCCCGGGGGCGGGCGGCGCCTCCGTCGCGTCCGGTGACGTCGGCGCCACCTCGACGTCGGCGTCGGGCGCGGGGGTGTGCGGAGCCCTCGGCGTCCCCGCGTCCGCGTCCGTCGCCGTGGGGCCCGCTCCACCCGACTCCAGTGGGGCGGGCGCGCTCGGGGCGGGAGGCGCGGTGTCCAGCAGTTCGGAGAAGGCGCGGACGACCCCTCCGCCCGGGGGAGCTCCCTGGAGGGCCTGGGCCAGCGAGGCGGCCCCCGTCCAGACCAGCAGGACCGCGGTGCCCGCCGCCGTCCGTGCCGCGCGGCCGGGGAGCCGCCGGGCCCACGTCGGCGCACCGGGGGACCGCCTCGCGGCAGGCCGACGTCCCGCCTCCCGACGCCGGCTCCCGGTGCGGCGCGCGACGAGCGCCGTGAGCCCTCCGGCCGTGAGCAGCAGGCCGCCCCCGAGGAGGAGCCAGACGGTCCCCGGGCCGGCGGTGCGCGGAGAGGCGCCCGCGACGCCGACCGTGCTCGCCACGGCCTGGGCGCCGGCGGCCACCACCACGGAGAACAGGAGCGCCGCGGCGGCGGTCGCGAGCGCCTCGCCCCGGGGGGACAGACGGCGCGACGCCCGCCTCGACGCTCCCGGACGGTGGCTGACGACGGGCCGGCGCGGGACGCTCCGGCGGAGGGCGTCGTCCGTCCTGACACCGCGAGCGCCGCCTCGGGCGGAGCCCCGTCGCCGTGCACGCATGGAGCCTCCCGGTGGTGGCGTCGGTGCGTGGTCGTCCGTCGGTCCCCGTGGCGGGCCAGCATGGTGGCGCGCCACGGGCGGGCGCAACAACCGCCGGCCTCCGGTCCGGTGCGGGTCCCGCGGGACCCGCACCGTCACGTCATGTCGACGGCGATCTTGAGCTGACCGGGTCGCGGGGCGATCGCCGCACCGAAGGCGGCCTCGACGTCGGCGACGGGGTGGACGTGCGTGACGTAGGAGTCCCGCAGCTCCGGGTGCTCGGCCAGGTAGGTGCCGGCGTCGGTGAGGACCCGCCGCCGCTCCAGGGCCACCCCCGAGCGCAGCGTCAGGTTCTTGCGCAGGAACGTCATCATGTCGAACGGGTAGACCGGGTCGTCCGGGACGCCGAAGTAGAAGACCTGCCCGCCGTGGGCGACGGCGTCCAGCGCCGGCTGCAGCGTCGAGATCTGGTGGCCCACCGCCTCCACCACCACCGACGGCCGGTCGGCGTCGGACAGCCCGGCCGCCCATCGCTCGGCGCGGGCGGTGACGGCCTCGTCGACGCCGAAGACGGAGGCGACGTCGGTGCGGTCCACCGGGTCCACGCCGGTGACCCGGGCCGCCCCGCGGGCCTTGAGCACGGAGCTGAACAGCAGGCCGATGGGGCCCTGGCCGATCACCGCGGCGCTCTGCCCCGACACGTCGCCGAGCTGCTCGACGGCGTAGAGCACGCAGGCCAGGGGCTGCAGCATCACCGCGGTGGTGGCCGGCAGGGACGTGTCGTAGGGGGCCAGGCCCTCGCCGTCGGTGACCACGAGCTCGGCGAGGGCGTCGAACATCGACGCCCAGCCGACGACGAGGTCACCGGGGGTGTGCCCGGGGTGCTCGCTGGCGACGACCTTCCCGACCACCTCGTGCATCGGGAAGCCGGGCGCCCGGGTGGCCCCCCACCCGTCCTCGGCGGCCGGGTGCGGCCACACGCCGCCGCGGAAGTTGGGCAGGTCGCTGCCGCAGATGGCGCCGGCGCGGGGAGCGAGCAGCACGTGCCCGGGCGGCAGCGCGGCGGGGTCCGGCGCGGCCACCTCGACCTGCTCGAAGCGGAAGGGACCGCGCAGCGTCTGTGCCCACATGTGTCCTCCGTGCTGCCCCGCGTGCCGACGGGAGCGATCCGACCACACGCGGGGGAGCACGGCGACCCGCTGGTCAGGTGCGGACCGGCGTCTCCGGCTCCGCCGCGGCCGGCGTCGTACCGCCCGGGGGCGCCTCCGCCTCGTCGAGGCGCTGCGCCAGCCGGCCGGGCCACCACATCCACCGCCCGACGTCGAGGGTGAGGGCGGTGACCAGCACCGAGCGCACGATGATGGTGTCGAGCAGCACGCCGAGGGCCACGGCGATGCCCAGCTGCGTGAGGAACGTCAGCGGCAGCGTGCCGAGGACGGCGAACGTCGCCGCGAGCACCAGCCCGGCCGAGGTGATCACCCCGCCGGTGGCGGCCAGCGAGACCAGGGCGGCCCGCCGGGTGCCGTGGTCGACGGCCTCCTCCCGCGTCCGGGTCATCAGGAAGATGTTGTAGTCGATGCCCAGCGCCACGAGGAACACGAAGACGAACAGCGGGAACGAGCTGTCGGTCGCGGTGACGTCCAGGGCCCAGTCGAAGACCAGGGCGCTCAGGCCCAGCGCGGCGCCGAAGGACAGCACCACCGTGGCGATCAGGACCAGCGGTGCCACCAGCGCCCGCAGCAGGACGGCCAGCACGGCGAACACGACCAGCATGATCAGCGGGATGACCACGCGGTTGTCCCGCTGCGAGGCGTTCTGCACGTCGAGGTTGAGCGCGGTGTTGCCGCCGACCAGCGCCTGCCCGTCGCCGGCGTCGTCGAGCTCGGTGCGCAGCTCCCCGATCGTGGCGTAGGCGGCGGCGCTGTCGAACGGGTCGGCCAGCGCGGCCTCGACGAGCGCGGCGTCCCCGACCACCTGCGGCTCCCCGACCACGGCGATGCCGTCGTTCGCGGCCACGACCTCGGCGACCTCGTCGGCGGACTCGGCCGTCGTCACCACGCTCACGGCGTTGCCCGCCACGGCCGGGAAGTGCCGGGCCGCCGCGGCGTCGCCCTCGACGGACTCGGGGGACCCGCGGAAGCTCTCCGCCTGGGTCAGCCCGGTGGGGTCCAGGCGGAACACGGCGGTGCAGGCGAGCAGCAGCAGGAGGCTGGTGACCACCCAGGTGGTGCGGGGGCGAGGCTTGATCCAGCTGCCCACCCGCGCCCACAGCCCGGTCGCGCTGGGCTCGGCGCTGCCGAAGCTCGGCCGCACCGGCCAGAACACCCAGCGCCCGCAGATGACCAGCAGCGCCGGCAGCAGCGTCATGAGCACCACGAGGGTGACGGCGACGCCGATCGCGGCGACCGGGCCCAGGCCCGCGGTCGAGTTCATCTCCGCGGCGACCAGGCACAGCATGCCGAGGACGACGGTGCCGCCACTGGCCAGCACCGCGGGGCCGGCCCGGTGCACGGCCTCGGTCATGGCCTCGTGCCGGTCGGTGTGCAGCCGCAGCTCCTCCCGGTAGCGGGCGACCAGCAGCAGGGCGTAGTCGGTGCCGGCGCCGACCACCAGGACGGTGAGGATGCTCGCGCTCTGGGCGTTGACCGTGAGGTCGGCGTAGCGGGCCAGCAGGTAGACGACGGCCTGGGAGCAGAACAGCGCGATGACCGCCGAGAAGATCGGCAGGATCCACAGCACCGGGCTGCGGTAGGTCAGCAGCAGGATGAAGATGACGACGCCCAGCGCCGCGAACAGCAGCGTGCCGTCGATCCCCGCGAAGGCCTCCGAGGAGTCCGCGGCGCTGCCCGCGGGACCGGTGACGTAGGCGGTCAGCCCGTCCGGTCCGTCCGAGGCCTCGGCGCGCATGTCGTCGACGAGCGGGGCGATCGCCTCCCAGCCGTCCGGGCCCACGTTGAGCGGGACGATCAGCTGCACGGCCTGCCCGTCCTCGGACGGGATCGGGCCGACCACCGGACCGTCGAGCGCGTCGAGCTGCCCGAACGCCCGGACGTCCTCCTGGATCGCCGCGGTGTCCTCCGCGGTCAGCCCGTCGGTCCGCTCGTAGACGACGACCGCGGGGATCACGTCGGGGTCCGAGCCGAGCTCGGTCTGCAGCTCGAGGGCCCTCGTCGACTCCGCCCCGGACGGCAGCCACGCCGCGATGTCGTTCTCCTGCTGGTCGGTCAGCCCGCCGGCCAGCGGTGCCGAGACGCCGGCCAGCACCAGCCAGACGACGAGGATGACCCACTTCAGGCGGCGGGAGCTGACGCGGCGCGCGAACGACCTGGCCATGGGGGCCCTCTCCGACGGTGCCGGGCCCCGCACCCCGGACGGCGACGATGCGGCCCGGACGCTAGCGAGGGCCGCGGGCGCCCGTCACCCGCCATTTCGCCGCTCTGCCGCTCGGATCCGGCCTCCCGGGCGCGCGCCTCGCCCCCGTGACCGGTCGTGCGCCCGCTGTGATCACGAACCGGGACCTCCGACCCAGTGAGGGCCTCCGGCGCACCGAGACCTGCGAACCCGTGGCCGTCGCGCGCTGATGGCCACGGGTTCGCAGGTCTCGGTGCGAGAGCGCTACGGGGCGGCCGCCGCGGCCGCGTCGGGCGCCGGGTCGTCGTCGAAGCGCAGCGGCTCGGCGCGCCGGGGCATGGCGACCACGGCGACGGCGATGACGAGGGCGGTGACCGCGGTGGCGAGGAAGACGCCGTGCGAGGCCGCGTGCAGGCTCTCCCGCGCGTACTCGGCCACCGCGCCGCCCTGGGACAGCGCGGCGGTGGTGCTGTCGACGTCGGTCGGGAGCTCGCCGGCGAGGCCGGGCGGGGGCGAGGCGAACCGGGCGGCCAGCGTGGTGTTGGCGATGGCCCCGAAGACCGCCGCGCCGACCGCCGAGCCGATCGAGCGGGAGAACATGTTGGTGCCGGTGACGACGCCGCGCCGGTCCCACCCGACGACCGACTGCACGGCGACGATGAGCGGCGAGGCCGACAGCCCCAGCCCGAACCCGGTCACGAACATGGCCAGGCCGACCTGCCACAGGTGCGACTGCGACCCGAGCAGCGCCGTGGCCGACGTCCCCGCGACGGCGAGGACCACGCCGATCAGCGCGGTGTTGCGGAACCCGATGCGCAGGTAGACCCGCCCGGACAGGCTCGCCGCGATCGGCCACCCGAGGGTCAGCGCGGCCAGCGCGAAGCCGGCCTCGAGGGCGCTGGCGCCGAGCACGCCCTGCGCCCACGTGGGCAGGTAGGAGCTCAGGCCGATGAGCAGCGCGCCGAGGCCGAGGGCGGCGAGGTTGCCGGTGACGAGGATGCGGCGGCGGAACACCCAGGTCGGCAGGACCGGCTCGGCCGCCCGGCGTTCCACGAACGCGAACGCCACGAGCAGCGCCACCGCAGTCCCCAGGACGGCGACCGAGGTGCCCGACGCCCACGCCCAGGCGTTGCCGCCCTCCAGCAGCCCGAGGATCAGCAGCGCGCACCCGGCCGACAGCAGCACGGCGCCGGCGACGTCGAGCCGCTGCGGCCGGCGCTCCACCCGCTCGGTGAACCGGCGGTACAGCACCACCAGCGCCACGGCGCCGAGGGGCAGGTTGACCAGGAAGATCCACCGCCAGGACAGGTAGTCGCTGAAGACGCCGCCCAGCGTCGGGCCGAGCACCGCGGACACGCCCCACACCGAGGCCAGGTAGCCCTGGACCCGCGCCCGCTCCTCGACGGTGTAGATGTCGCCGATGACGGTCATGCCGATCGGCTGCACCGCGCCGGCGCCGATGCCCTGCAGCGCGCGGCCCACGATCAGCGCCGGCATCGACCAGGCCAGCCCGCAGAACAGCGAGGCGGCGACGAACACCGCGATGCCGAACAGCAGCACCGGCTTGCGCCCGTAGACGTCGGAGAGCTTGCCGTAGACGGGGACGGTCACCGCCTGCGTGAGCAGGTAGACGCTGAACAGCCACGGGAACTGGCTGAACCCGCCGAGGTCGTCGACGACCGCCGGGACGGCCGTGGCGATGATCGTGCTGTCGAGCGCGATGAGCGCGGTGCTGAGCATCACCGCGCCGAGCACGGGTCCGCGCTCGGAGCGCAGCCCGACCGACGCGCGGGGAGGGGAGGTCACGCCGGAGCACGAACGCGGACCGGCGGGGCCCGCATTCCCGGCGCCCGGCGTGTCCTCCGGCCCTGGTGGGCGGGGGAGCCGGCGCCGAGCATGGCGCGATGGCCTTCGACGTCGACCGGCTGCTGCGGTTGTGGACCGAGCCGCTGCTCGCCGGACCGGCCGCGGAGGAGGCGTTCCGCGCCGTCTACACCGACCCGGTCACGGTCAACGGCGCGGCGCTGACCGCCGCCGACCTCGTCGCCCGCGCCCGGGCGCTGCAGGCCGCCTTCGCCGACGCGCAGCGGGAGGTCGTCTCCGTGGTGGAGGACGGCGACCGGGTCGCGGTGGCGTTCCGCATGGGCGGCCGGCAGGTCGGGCCGCTGGGCACCTCCGCGGGGCCGCTGCCGCCCACGGGCCGGCACGTGGAGCTGCGCGTCATCGACGTCCTGACGCTCACCGACGGCCGGATCAGCGAGATCTGGATGGTCGCCGACGAGCTGGGTGCGCTCGCCGCGGTCGGCGCCGTCGCGCTGGTGCCGGCCTCCTGACGCCCTAGTGTGACCCGGGGCACAGCCGGTGCCCGGGAGGAGGCGGCCGTGTACCCGGGGACCCACGCCCGGACGACGCCGGGGAAGGCGGCCGTCGTCGTCGCCGAGACCGGGGACGTCGTCACCTACGCGGAGCTCGACGAGCGCTCCACCCGGCTGGCGCGGGTGCTGCGGGAGGCCGGCCTGCGCCCCGGCGACCACCTCGCCTTCCTCTCGGACAATCGCCCCGAGGTGTTCGAGGTCTACTGGGCCGCGCTGCGCTCGGGGCTCTACGTCACCGGCGTCAACGCGCACCTGAGCGCCGACGAGGCCGCCTACGTCGTCGCCGACTGCGGCGCCCGCGTGCTCGTCGCCTCCGCCGCGCTGGCCGACCTGGCCGCCGCGGTGGCCGCCCGGGTCCCGGCGCTGGAGCTGCGGCTGGCCTTCGGTGGCGACGTCCCCGGCTTCGAGCCGTACGCCGACGCGCTGGCGGCGACGTCGGCCGAGCCGCTGGGCGACCAGCCGTGCGGCGCGGACATGCTCTACAGCTCGGGCACCACCGGCCGGCCCAAGGGCGTGCAGCCCGCGTTGCCGCAGCGGCAGGTCGACGAGCCCGGCGACACCGTGGCCGGCGTCTTCGGCCCGCTCTACGGCTTCGGCCCGGACACCGTCTACTACTCGCCGGCGCCGGTCTACCACGCGGCGCCGCTGCGCTTCGGCGGCATGGTGCACCGCTTCGGCGGCACGCTGGTGCTGGCGTCCCGCTTCGACGCCGAGGCCGCGCTGGCCCACCTCGGGCGGTACCGGGTCACGCACGCGCAGTTCGTGCCGACGATGTTCGTCCGCATGCTCAAGCTGCCGCCGGAGGTGCGCGCGGCCGCCGACGTCTCCTCGCTGCGGGTGGCGGTGCACGCCGCGGCGCCGTGCCCGGTCGAGGTCAAGCGGCAGATGATGGCGTGGTGGGGGCCGGTGCTCCACGAGTACTACTCGTCCACCGAGGCCAACGGGGTCACGCTCATCGGCCCCGAGGAGTGGCTGCAGCGGCCCGGGTCGGTCGGGCGGGCCGGCCTCGGCGTCATCCACGTCTGCGCCGACGACGGCGAGGACCTGCCCGCCGGCGAGGTCGGCACCGTCTGGTTCGAGCGCGACGAGATGCCCTTCGCCTACCACGGCGACCCGGAGAAGACGGCCGGGGCGCAGCACCCGCGGCACCCGACCTGGTCCACGGTGGGCGACGTCGGCTACGTCGACGACGAGGGCTACCTGTACCTCACCGACCGCAAGGCGTTCATGGTCATCTCCGGCGGCACGAACATCTACCCGCAGGAGGTCGAGGACGTCCTGACCCTGCACCCGGCGGTGTACGACGTCGCGGTCATCGGCGTCCCCGACCCGGACATGGGCGAGGTGGTGAAGGCCGTCGTCCAGCTGCCCGACGGCGTCGAGGGCGGTCCGGAGCTCGAGCGGGAGCTCATCGGCTTCGTGCGCTCCCGCATCGCCCACTACAAGGCGCCGCGCAGCGTGGACTTCGTCGACGAGCTGCCGCGCACGCCCACCGGCAAGCTGCAGAAGCACAGACTGCGGGCCCGCTACACCGCGGGGACCGGCTGAGGAAGGCGAGCGACGCGATGCGACTGGGACTGTCCCTGGGCTACTGGGGCGCCGGGCCCGACCCGCAGGCCGCCGAACGGGTCGCCGCGGCCGAGGACCTCGGCTTCGACTCGATCTGGACCGCCGAGGCCTACGGCTCCGACGCCCTGACGCCGCTGGCCTGGCTGGGCGCCCGCACCACGCGCGTGCGCCTGGGCACCTCGGTGGTGCAGCTGTCGGCGCGCACCCCGACGGCGACGGCGATGGCCGCGCTCACCCTCGACCACCTCTCCGGCGGGCGCATGGTGCTCGGCATCGGCGCCTCGGGGCCGCAGGTGGTCGAGGGCTGGTACGGGCAGCCCTATCCGCGGCCGCTGGCCCGCACGCGTGAGTACGTGCAGGTGATGCGGCAGGTGTTCGCGCGGGAGAAGGTCGAGTTCGCCGGCGAGCACTACGCGTTCCCGTACCCGGGCGGCACCGGGCTCGGCAAGCCGCTGCGCCCGACCGTGCACCCGCTGCGCCCCGACCTGCCGGTGCTGCTCGCCGCCGAGGGGCCGAAGAACGTGGCGCTGGCCGCGGAGATCGCCGACGGCTGGCAGCCGCTGTTCTACGCGCCGCGGCAGGACGCCCACTACCGCGAGGCACTCGCCGAGGGCTTCGCCCGGCCCGGCGCGCGGCGCACCGCCGACGACTTCGAGGTCGTCGGCATGGTGCAGGTCGTCGTCGACGACGACGTCGAGGCCGCCGCCGACCGGCTGCGTCCGATGCTGGCGCTCTACATCGGCGGGATGGGCGCGAAGGGCGTCAACTTCCACCACGACGTCTTCGTGCGGATGGGCTACGCCGACGAGTGCGCCCGCATCCAGGAGGCCTACCTGGCCGGGCGCAAGGACGAGGCCGCCGGGCTGGTGCCGTTGCGGCTCGTCGAGGAGGTCGCGCTCGTCGGGCCGCGCGGCAAGGTCGCCGAGGAGGCGCACGTCTGGCGGGACTCGCTGCTCACCACGATGGTCGTCGGCGGCGACCCGAAGACGCTGGCGGCGATCGCCGACGTCCTCGGCTGAATCGGTCAACGGCGCACCCGGTAGCGCAGGTGGAGCACCCGGTTGCCCTGGAGCACCACGTCGGGATCCGCCAACAGGTGCTGCGCATGGGCCGACCCGAAGAAGCGCTTGCCGGACCCGAACACGACGGGCACGACGTCCATGCGCACCTCGTCGACCAGGCCCGCGGCGAGCACCTGGCCACCGACGTCGCCGGCGGCGACCTCGACCAGGCGGTTCCCCGCGAGCTCCTGCGCCCTGGCCACGGCCGCCTCGACGCCGTCGACGAAGTGGAACGGCGCGTCGGGGTCCCAGCCCTCGGGCATCGGCCGGTGGGTCACGACGACCACGTGGTCGATCCCGCTCGGGGGCTTCCCGTCCCAGCCGTCCGTCAGGTCGAAGACGTGGCGGCCGCAGATCGTGACCCCGATCGCGTCCCAGTACGGCCGGGTGTGGTCGTAGGACGTCTGCGACACCGTCAACGCGCCGCTCTCGTCCAACGGGACGTCCCCGCTGGACAACCAGTCGAACAACGGACCGGGCTGGTCGTGCTCGTCGGCGATGAAGCCGTCCACCGACACCGAGCCGTACATGACCACCGTGCTCACGGGGTTCTCCTCTGCTTGGGGGTACGCGGATCCTCGGGCGCTCAGTGCCTGGTCTCGTACCTGGTCAGGAGCACGCCGTCGGGGAACGTCCGGGTCTCCACCAGGGCCAGGTCCACCCAGTCGTCCAGGGCCGTGAAGAACGGCGTGCCGCCGCCCACCAGGACCGGGTGGGTGACGAGCGCGTACTCGTCGATCAGCCCGACCCGCATCGCCGCCGCGGCGAGAGTGGCCCCGACGATGTCCAAGGGGCCGCCGTCCTCGGCCTTGAGCCGGGTGATCTCGGTGACCGCGTCGCCGGTGACCAGGCGCGTGTTCCAGTCGACCGTGTCGATCGTGGAGGAGAACACCACCTTCGGCATGTCCCGCCAGCGGCGGGCGTACTCGACGTGCGCCGGTGTGGCGCCGGGCTGCTGGTCGGCGGTCGGCCAGTGGGAACTCATCCCCTCCCACACCTTGCGCCCGTACAGCGCCGTGCCCGTCGCTCCCACCCGGTCGGACCACCACTGGAACAGCTCGTCGCTCGGCACGCTCCAGCCGAGGTCGTCGCCGGGTGCGGCGGTGTAGCCGTCCAGGCTCAGGTTCATGGCGAAGGTCAGTCTCCGCATGGCGTCATGCCTCCCGGAAGTCGGTCATCGGCGTACTGACCAGCACGGCGCGCAGAAGTCATCGGTCGGGCCACACCGAGGGCAGGCGGGGGACTAGGTCCGGGGCATCCCGCTGCGGCCGGCGCCCTCCGCCGCCTCGGACCGCAGCAGCGGCAGCGTCCGCCACGGGACGAGCTGCGACAGCGCGACGACGCTGGTCGAGCGCACCACCGCCGGCGAGCGGTTGAGGTCGACCAGTACCTGCTGCAGCGCCTCGTGCGAGCCGGCCGCCACCCGGCAGAGGACGTCGCCGCTGCCGGTGGTCGCGTGCGCCTCCAGCACGCCGGGGATGGCCTCGAGGTCGGCGCGCACCGCCTCGATCGCGCCCTGGGCGATCTCGAGGGTGACGAACGCCTGCACGCCGAAGCCGGCGGCGGTGACGTCGACGTCGGGCCCGTAGCCGGTGACGATCCCGGACCGCTCGAGCCGGGCGATCCGGGCGGTCACGGTCGCGCGGGCGACCCCGAGCAGCCGGGACAGCTCCAGCGCGCCGGCCCGCGGGTGCTCGCGCAGCGCCGTCAGCACCGCCAGGTCGAGCGCGTCGAGGTCGGCCACGTCGTCCTCCGCTCAGCTGTACCGGTTGCACAGCCGGACCGCCCGTCCGCTGTGCGAGCGGTGCAGTCCGACCAGCAGCGGAGGGGATGGTTGCACAGACCCGGCGCCGGGAGTGGGCTGGAGGCCTCGCGGAGGAGACAGGAGCGTCGCCGTGTCGATCGAGCAGGCCCTGACCGACGAGGAGCGCCTCGCGCAGCTCGACCTCGAGCAGCTGCGCCAGCTGGTCGGCCTCGTGGAGTACGACGGGTCGGCCGACCCGTTCCCGGTCTCGGGCTGGGACGCCCTCGTCTGGATCGTCGGCAACGCGGTGCAGACGGCGCACTTCTTCCAGTCGGCGTTCGGCATGGAGCTGGTCGCCTACTCCGGCCCCGAGACCGGCAACCGCGACCACCATGCGTTCGTGCTGCGCTCGGGGGCCGCGCGCTTCGTCGTCACCGGCGCCTACGACCCGGCCAGCCGGCTGGCCGACCACCACCGGGCGCACGGCGACGGCATCGCCGACATCGCGCTCACGGTGCCCGACGTCGACCGCTGCATCACGCACGCCCGCGCGCAGGGCGCCACGGTGCTCACCGAGCCGCACGACGTCGCCGACGAGCACGGCACCGTGCGGCTGGCGACCATCGCCGCCTACGGCGACACCGTGCACACGCTCGTCGACCGCTCGCGCTACACCGGCCCGTACCTGCCCGGCTACGTCGCCCGCACGTCCACGCTGCAGCGGCGGCCCGGCGCCCCGCGGCGGCTGTTCCAGGCCGTCGACCACGTCGTCGGCAACGTCGAGCTCGGCGCCATGGACGCCTGGGTCGACTTCTACAACCGGGTCATGGGCTTCACCAACATGGCCGAGTTCATCGGCGACGACATCGCCACCGACTACTCGGCGCTGATGAGCAAGGTGGTGGCCAACGGCAACCACCGGGTGAAGTTCCCGCTCAACGAGCCGGCCGCGGGGAAGAAGAAGTCGCAGATCGACGAGTACCTGGAGTTCTACGGCGGGCCCGGCGCCCAGCACGTGGCGCTGGCGACCAACGACATCGTGGGCACCGTCGACGCGATGCGCGCCGAGGGCGTGGAGTTCCTCGCCACCCCCGACTCCTACTACTCCGACCCGCAGCTGCGCGCCCGCATCGGCGAGGTCCGGGTGCCGATCGGGGAGCTGCGCAGCCGGGGGATCCTCGTCGACCGCGACGAGGACGGCTACCTGCTGCAGATCTTCACCAAGCCCACCGGCGACCGGCCCACGGTGTTCTTCGAGCTCATCGAGCGGCACGGCTCGCTCGGCTTCGGCAAGGGCAACTTCAAGGCGCTGTTCGAGGCGATCGAGCGCGAGCAGGAGCGGCGCGGCAACTTCTGAGCGGCAGAGATGGCCATTTCTGCCGCTCCTCAGGGAGGTCGAGCATGGCGTTCTACCGGCGGGTGGGCAGCGTCCCGCCCAAGCGGCACACGCAGCACCGCCGTCCCGACGGCGGCCTGTACGCCGAGGAGCTGATGGGGGAGGAGGGCTTCAGCTCCGACTCCGCGCTGCTCTACCACCGCGGGATCCCGTCGGCGCTGGTCGACGCCCGGCCGTGGGAGCTGCCCGACCAGACGCTGACGCCGAACGCGCCGCTGGTGCCCCGGCACCTCAAGCTGCACGACCTGTTCCCCGGTGAGGAGCACAAGGGCACCGACCCGGTCACCGGGCGGCGGCTGGTCCTGGGCAACGCCGACGTGCGGATCTCCTACGCGGTGAGCAGCCTGACCAGCCCGTACTACCGCAACGCCACCGGCGACGAGTGCGTCTTCGTCGAGCGCGGCGCGGCCACGGTGGAGACGGTGTTCGGCGCCCTGGAGGTCGGGCGGGGCGACTACGTTGTGATCCCGCGGGCCACCACGCACCGCTGGGTCCCCACCGGCGAGGAGCCGCTACGCACGTACGCCGTCGAGGCGAACTCCCACATCGCCCCGCCCAAGCGCTACCTGTCGCGCTACGGGCAGTTCCTCGAGCACGCCCCGTACTGCGAGCGGGACCTGCGCGGCCCGTCCGAGCCGATGCTCGCCGAGGGCACCGACGTCGAGGTGTACGTCAAGCACCGCGCCCCCGGCGGCCTCGCCGGCACGGTGCACGTCGTCCCGGATCACCCCTTCGACGTCGTCGGCTGGGACGGCTGCCTGTACCCCTACGCCTTCGACGTCGCCGACTTCGAGCCGATCACCGGGCGGGTGCACCAGCCGCCGCCGGTGCACCAGGTGTTCGAGGGCGCCGGCTTCGTCATCTGCAACTTCGTGCCGCGCAAGGTCGACTACCACCCGCTCGCGGTGCCGGTGCCCTACTACCACTCCAACGTCGACAGCGACGAGGTCATGTTCTACGTCGACGGCGACTACGAGGCCCGCAAGGGCTCCGGCATCGGCAAGGGATCGATCTCCCTGCACCCCGGCGGGCACTCGCACGGCCCGCAGCCCGGCGCGGTCGAGCGCTCGCTGGGCGCGGAGGCCTTCGACGAGCTCGCCGTCATGGTCGACACCTTCCGCCCGCTCGACCTCGGCGAGGCCGGTACGGCCAGTGACGACGGGAAGTACGCCTGGAGCTGGTCCGGGCGCGGGCCGTCAGGCGGCTGAGTCGGAGGCGGCTGAGTACGAGCTGGCCAGGCGGGCGAAGCCCTCCTCGAGCGTCACGTGCGGCTCCCACCCGAGGGCGGTGCGGGTGCGCCGCTGGTCGAACCAGTGCGCGGTCGCGAGCTGCTCGGCGAGGAAGCGGGTGATCGGCGGGACGTCGCGCCGGCCGGTCACCGCCCAGATCCCCTCGACGGCGGCGCCGGCCGCCCAGGCCGCCCGGAACGGCACCCGGCGGCGCGGCGCGGGGACCCCGGCGGCCCGGCACAGCCGCCCGATGACCTCCGCGACCGGGCGCGGCTCGCCGTTGGAGACGACCAGCGCCTCGCCGTGCACGGACCCGCACGCGTCCACCGCGGCGACCAGGGCCGCGGCGGCGTTGTCGACGTAGGTGGTGTCGATCAGCGCCGCGCCCGAGCCGATCACCGGCAGCCGGCCGGTGCGCGCCCGCTCGACGATGCGTGCCACGAGCTGCGTGTCGCCCGGTCCCCACACCAGGTGCGGCCGCACCGCCAGCACGGCCAGCGCGGGGCCGTCGGCGGCCAGGACCTCGCGCTCGGCGATCGCCTTGGAGCGCGAGTAGCGGCCGCGCGCGCCGTCGGGGTCGGCCGGCCCGGCGCCGACGCCGGTCAGCGCCGTCCCGGCGTGCGCCACCGACGGCGAGGAGACGTACACCAGCCGGCCGACGCCGGCGGCCCGGCACGCCCCGACGACGGACCGGGTGCCCTCGACGTTCGCGGTCACGTACTCCGCCCACGGGCCGGTGACGTCGACCTTCGCGGCCAGGTGCAGCACGGCGTCCTGGCCCCGTACGGCGCGGTCGACGGCGTCCCGGTCGGCGACGTCGCCGAGCACCTCGCGGCACGGCAGGCCCGAGGGCCGGCGCTGCAGCACCGTCACGTCGTCGCCGCGCTCGAGCAGCGCTCTCGCCGTCGCCCGGCCGAGCATGCCGCTCGCGCCGGTGACCAGCACCCTCACGACCGGGCGCCGGCCAGCACCCGCGCCGCGCGGCGGGCGACCTCGGCGCGGTCGACCTTCGACTGGTGCCGGATGTCCACCGGCAGCGCCGGGACGGTCAGCACCGCGGCGACGTCGACGCCCGCGGCCGAGCGGACGGCGTCGGTGAGGTCCGGTCCGGCCAGCCGCGGCCGCCGGCCGCGCCGCCGGTCGTGGGAGGGCACCACGACCACCACGACGACCTGCGCCCCCGCCGGCCCGACGCCGACGGCCGCCGCGGACGTCACGCCCTCGAGGCGCTCGACCCGCTGCTCGATCCCGACCGGCGTCACCGGTCCCACGGCCGTGGTCACCACGTGCTGCAGGCGGCCCTCGATCCACAGCCGGCCCTCGGCGTCGAGGTGCCCGACGTCGCCGGTGCGGTGCCAGCCGGCGTCCCGGGAGGTCGCGCGCTCCAGCGCCCACAGCGCGTCGTAGCGGTCCTTGACGTGCGCGGCCCGCACGCACACCTCGCCGGTGGTGCCAGGGGAGTCGGTGAGCGGCCCGTCCGCCCGTCCGTCGGCCGACAGCGGGCTGACACGCACGGAGACGCCCGGCAGCGGCGTGCCCACGCAGACGCCCTCGCCCTCGCCGGCCGCCTCGATGCCAGCGAGGGAGACGTCGGCGACGGGCAGCACCTCGGTCATCCCGTACGGCGTGTGCGCGTCGGCGGCCGGGAGCACGTCGCGCAGCGAGCGCAGCAGTGACGCCGGGACGGGCGCGCCGGCGGACATGAGCAGCCGGACGCCGGCGAGCGCCTGCCGCTGCGCCGCCGAGAGGTCCGCCGCGGTGGCCGCGACCCGCCGCAGCGCCGCGGGCGAGGCGAACACGACCGTCGCCCCGACCGCGGCCGCGGCGTCGGCGAGGGCGGCCGCGGTGAGCGACCCGGGTGCGGTGACGTCGACGTCGGGGACCGCCGACCCGATGCCCAGCGCGGGCCCGAGGATCGCGAAGGGGGCGAACGCCGCCACCAGGCGGTCGGCGGGGGTGAGGGCGTAGGCCGAGCGGACGAGGGCGGTCTGCGCGGCGGCCTGGCGGTGCGTGTAGACGACGCCCTTGGCGGGCCCCGTGGCGCCGGAGGTGAACAGCACGGCGCAGTCGTCGTCGACCGGGACCTCGGCCGGCACCGGGGCCGAGCGGCCGAGCACCTCGAGGTCGTCGAGGGTGTGCGCGGCGCCGCGGGAGCCCCGCCCCGCCGCGATGCGGAGCCCGGGCAGGCCCATCAGCCGCGCGGCGGCCAGGCCCTTGCCGCTGCCGATGACGGCGTCGACCCCGGCGCTGCGCAGGGCCCGGCGCATGCCGGCGAACCCGAGGCCCTTGTCGGCCACGACCACGACCCCGCCGGCGCGCCAGACGGCGTAGACCGAGGCGGTGAGGTCGGCCGAGGGCTCGACCAGGAGCGCGACGCGGTGCCCGGGGCGGACGCCGGCGGCCGCGAGCCCGGCGGCCAGGTGCCGCACCCGCGCGGCGAGCCCCGACCAGGTCACCGTCGTGCCGCCGACCTCGACGACGGCGGCCGCGTCGTCGCCGGCCCGCTCCTCCAGCGCCGACCACAGCCGCCGCGCGGCGCCGTCGGCGGGCCCGGCCGGGCGGTCGGGCGCCGCACGGCCGGCGTCGAGGTCGGTCACCCACTGCGCCACGGCCTGCGCGTACTGCGGCGCATCCTCGGGGAGCAGGTGCGAGGCGCCCTCGTAGCGGTGCAGCCGGGCCTGCGGCAGGCGGCCGCGCAGGTCGGTCAGGTACCGCTCGCCGAAGACGGGGTCGCGGGGGCCCCACAGCAGCAGCGCGGGGACGTCGAGGTCGCGGATGCCCTCGGCGATCGCCTCCTGCGCCGCGCGCGAGGGGTGCCCGGGCGAGAACGGGATGTCGGCGACGAAGTCGCCCACCGACCGGCGCCGCGCGCGCGAGCGGTACGGGCTGGCGAACGCCCGGCGCACCTCGGCGGGCAGGGCCGGGCGGGACAGCGCCGTCGTCGCGCGGACGAACACCGGCGTGCCGACGGTGACCGCCGCGCGGACGCCGGGGGCGTCGGCGGCGCGGATGAGCACCGGGCCCCAGTCGCCCTCGGGCATGGCGACGGCGGTGTTGCACAGGACGACCCCGCGCAGGTCGGCGCGGTGCTCCAGTGCCCAGCCCAGCGAGATGACGCCGCCCCAGTCGTGCCCGACGGTGACCACCGGGCCGGTGACGCCGAGCGCCGCGGTCAGGTCGCCGAGGTCGGCGACCCGCTGCCGCAGCGTCCGGGGCGCGGTCAGCCGGTCCGACCACCCCATGCCGAGCTGGTCGGGGGCGACCACCCGCCACCCGGGCGGGGCGGCGGCCAGCAGCCGGCGCCACAGGTAGGACCAGGTGGGGTTGCCGTGGACGCACAGCAGCGTGCCCACGGGGTCGGTCACGCCGTTGTCGAGGACGTGCCAGGTGTGCTTGGTGCCCGTGGCGTCGGCGACGGCGAGCGTGCGGGACCAGGCGGGGTCCAGGCCGGGCAGCGCCGGCGGGGACCCCGCCACGTCGGGCGCCGTCACCAGGCGAGCTCGAGGCAGGAGACGTTGAGGCCCGAGCCGATGCCCATGAGGAGCACGCGGTCGCCGCCGGACAGGGAGTCCTGCTGGCCGGCCAGGGTGTAGGGGACCGACGCCGGCCCGAGGTTGCCGCGCACCGGGAACGTCGTCGGCACCAGGGCGGGGTCGATGGAGAACCGGTCGCACATCGCCTTCGTGTGCACCTTCGAGACCTGGTGGACGATGTAGCGGTCCATCCCGGAGGCCCAGTCCACCTCGGCCGCGGCGTCGGCCCACATGTCCTCCGACAGCGCCAGGCCGGCGTCGAGCAGGCCCTTGAGGTCGGTGCGCATGAGGTCGTTGTCGCCGACGCACAGCTCGTGGTGCTCGGTCCCGGCCCGGCTCACCGAGGCGACCAGGCGGTGGCCCTCGGGGTGGCGGTCGGCGCGGCCGAGGACCATGGCGACGGCGCCGGAGCCCAGCGTCAGGGTGGCGAACTGCGCGATCACGTCCTTGGACGTCGTCCCCGGCTCGTTGAGCCGGTCGAGGGTGCGCTCCTGCACCGGCCGCGAGTCCTCGCCGTTGACGACGAGCGCGTACTCGACCATGCCGGAGTCGATCATCGCGGCGGCGAGCTCCATGCCGTTGACGAAGCCGAGGCAGGCGTTGGTCACGTCGAAGTTCTGGCACGAGCGCGGCAGGCCGAGCGCGTGGTGCACGGCGACCGCGGTGGAGGGCTCGAGGTACTTGCGGCTCACCGAGGTGTTGACCATGAGACCGATGGCGGCGGGGTCGACGCCGCTCTCGCTGATCGCCTTGGCGCCGGCCTCGGCCGCGCCCTCGACGAACGTGACGCCCTCGCCCCACCAGCGGCGCTCGCGGATGCCGGCCAGGCGCTCGAGCAGCCCGGGCCGCAGCCCCACGCGCCGGTAGGTGTCGGCGAGCGCGTCGTCGAGCGCGTCGGAGGTGACGACCCGGCTGGCGTCGGCGGTCTGCAGTGCCAGGACGGCCGTGTTGCCGAACCTGTGGATGGCGTTACCGCCCATGTGCGGGGTCCCGTCCTCGGGGGCGGCGTCCTGCTGCGCCGCCGTCATCTGGGAGCAACTACCCGACCGCCTCCCGGCCATTCCGCCGGTCCGGTCACTGCGCCCGCCGCGGTCGCCGGATCACTGCACGTGAGGGCGCCGCGGGGGCTGGGTCGAGAGCCTCAGGCGGGCTCGGGCACGCCGCCGGGGTCGCCGCCGGGATCGTCCGGTGTCGCCTCGACCGGCGGCGGCGGGAGCGGCTCCGGTGCGTCGGGGAGCAGCTCGGCGGGATCGTCCGGCACCGGCTCGGTGGGGTCGATCTGCGGATCGGGCTCCGGCAGGGGTGCGACCATCCGCCGAGTCAACCAGCGCCCAGCCCGCTGCGGGAAGCCCACCCGTCGCCGGGCAGCGCCCGTACCCCTTGCCGCGGGCCGCCCACCCCCCGACCATGCACTCCCGGACCGTCGACGAGGACGGGAAGCCATGGCACGCGACGACAGGGACCTGCACCACTCGTCCGCGCACGGCAGGCACCGCCGCAGGCGGACCCGCCGGCTGACGCTCGCGATCGGCCTCGCCCTCGGACTCGTGGCCGCCGCCGTGGTCGGCGGCCTCCTCCTGCTCCGCGGGTCCCCGTCCTCCGACGGCCGGGCGGAGGCGGCCGCCGCGTCGACCGGCGCGGGCGGGGACGCGCACGCCGGGCACGGGGGAGCGGCACCGACGACGCCGGCCCCGGCCGCGCCCTCGGGCCCGCCGCGCAGCGGTCCCACCCCCGGCCTCGGCGTGGCCCTCCCCGTCGGCGCGGCGCCGCACCACATGGCGATTGCCCCGGACGGGCGCTCCGCCTACGTCGCCGACAGCGCCCTCGGGGCGCTGCTGCGGCTCGACCCCGCCTCCGGCGCGGTGACCGCCACGATCCCGATCCCGGAGGCGCCGCCGCAGATGGTGACCCTCGCCCCCGACGGGTCGCGCGCGTACGTGTCGGCCTACGACGAGACCTTCGCGACCAGCTACGTCGTCGTCGTGGACACCGCGATCGACCGCGCGATCATGGCCGTGCCGGTGGGCCGGGGGCCCTACGCCATGGCGACCGGCCCGGACGGGCGGCTGCTGTACGTGCCCTACTACGACGAGGACCACCTCGACGTCCTCGACACGAGCACGCTGGCACGCGTGCAGCGGATCGACGTCGCGCCGTCGCCGCACTGGATCGACTTCTCCGCCGACCGGCGGTCGGCCTACCTGACCAACCACTTCTCCGGCCTGGTGACGGTCCTGGAGCTGGACGGCCACCGGGTGGTGACGACGATCGACGTGGGGGAGGGCCCGCACAGCGTCGAGACCTCGCCCGACGGGACCCGCGTCGCGGTCGTCAACTACGTCAGCGACGACGTCTCGCTCATCGACCCGGCGACCAACACCGTGGTCGGCACCGTCCCGGGGGTGGGCGCCGGACCGCAGGACGTCACCTGGGCGCCCGACGGCCGGCACCTCTACACCGCCAACGTCGAGGACGGCACCGTCGGCGTGGTCGACGTGGCGACGGGCACCGTCACCGCGCGCATCCCCACCGGGGACAGCCCGACCAGCGTCTCGGTCACCCCGGACGGGCGCCGCCTCCTGGTGACCAACTACGGCGACGGCACCGTCCGGCTGCTCGACGCCGCCGGCGCCTAGCCCGCGGACCAGGCGGGAGGCCGCCTCAGCCGGCGGTCTCCTCCTGGTCGATGCACATGGTGTTGCCCTCGCTGTCGCGGAACCAGGCCGCGCGGCCCAGCCCCTCGAGGGTGGCGATCTCGCCGTCCCACCGGACGCCGGGCATGTCGTAGACCTCGAAGACCACGCCCTTGGCCTTGAGGTCGCGCACCTCGACCTCGATGTCGTCGACGTGCCACTGGGCGATGGTGTGGCCCGCCTCGCCCGCGTGCGGCGTCTCGTAGACGTTGAAGGCCGTGCCGGAGTCGGTCCGGTAGGCGAGGTTGACGCCCGCCATCTCGCGGGCCGGCGTCATCCCGAGCTTGTCGGCGTAGAAGGCCCGGGCCCTGGCCAGGTCGGCCGCGGGGATGTTGGCCTCGACCCTGCTGGTGTTCAGCATCGCGTGCTCCTGGGGGTGCGGCGTGCACCGGGACCCGCGCAGGGCGGTCCGGGCGCGGGCCGGGACGTGGGGGACGGTCCTCGCTCCTCCGGCGCACGGCCAGGGACGCAGGTCCCGTCACTCCTGACCGCGGTGCGGACGGCCGTCGTCCGGGACCGGCGCCCCGAGGTCGCCGGCCGCGTCCGGCTCCGTCGGCGGACCGGTCAGCAGGGCGCGGTGGTCGAGGCTGACGCCGTCGTCGAGGTGGCGGGTGACCGCGGCCGAGACCGACACCAGCCGCAGGGTGGCCGCCCGCAGGCGCATCGCCTCCGCGGCCTCGAGGACCGGGGCCATGCCCTCCTCGTCGATGGCGAGGACGCCGGACATGTCGAGCACCAGCTCCCGGGGGCCGCCCTCGGTGCTGAACATCGCCAGGAACATCCGCAGGCGCCCGGCGGTGTCGGCGTCCAGCCGGCCGCCCACCGCCAGGACCACCGACCGCTGGTGCAGGCTGAGGAGGGGCTCGCGGGGCCGGGGGACCGGCGCTCGGCCCGGCGCCCTGTCCGGCGCCTCCCCGTCCCTGACCACGTGCAGGCCGTGCCGCGATCGTCCGGTCATGGACACGCCGACTCCTCAGCGGTGGAGCGATCGGCTGCCGGGTCCGGGGCAGGGCCCGCGCGTGCGGGCGTGCACGCAGCCTACGACTCCCCGCGCTCCTGGACGTCCCGGTCGACCCGGCGGCAGGACGAGTCGTTCGACCGTGGCGACGCCGCGGACGCGCGGACCAGGGTGGGTCGTCCCGGAGCGCCGACCGTGCCCGGCCCGTGGGCTCCCGCTCCCGCCCCGCCCGGTCCGCTCCCCCCGGAAACCGACAGAGGGCAGAGCGACCATGACCGCAGTCCAGCAGCAGGCCGGCAGCGCCATCCGTCCCTTCCGCGTCGACGTCCCGGAGGAGGCGCTCACCGACCTGCGCCGCCGCCTGGCCGCGACGCGCTGGCCGAGCCCGGAGCTGGTCGCCGACCGCTCGCAGGGGGTGCAGTCGGCCACGATGCAGGCGCTGGCCCGTCACTGGGCCGGCGAGTACGACTGGCGCCGGTGCGAGGCGCGGCTGAACGCGCTGCCGCAGTTCGTGACCGAGATCGACGGCGTGGACGTCCACTTCCTCCACGTGCGCTCCCCGCACCCGGACGCGATGCCGCTGGTCATGACGCACGGCTGGCCGGGCTCGGTCGTCGAACTGCTCGACGCCGTCGACCCGCTGACCGACCCGCCCGCCCACGGCGGGCGCGCCGAGGACGCCTTCGGCCTCGTGCTGCCGTCGCTGCCCGGCTACGGCTTCTCCGCGGAGCCCAGGGAACTGGGGTGGGACGTCGGTCGCGTCGCCCGGGCGTGGGCCGAGCTGATGCGCCGCCTCGGCTACGACCGCTACGTCGCCCAGGGCGGCGACGTCGGCGCCGGCGTCACCGACGTCATGGGCCGCCAGGCACCCGAGGGCCTGCTCGGCATCCACGTCAACCTGCTCGTGACGGCGCTCGGGGGCCTGCAGTTCCCGACCGACACCGAGGAGGAGCGCGCGGCGGCCGCCGCCATCGCCACGTTCCAGGCCAGCGGCTTCTCCTACTTCCTGCAGATGGCCACCCGGCCGCAGACGATCGGCTACGCCCAGCTGGACTCGCCCGTCGCCCTCGCGGCCTGGCTGCTCGACCACGACACCGACAGCTACGAGAAGATCGCCCGCGCGTTCGTCGACGGGGAGCCCTCGGGCAACCTCACCCGGGACAACGTCCTCGACAACATCACGCTGTACTGGCTCACCGGCACCGGGGCGTCGGCGGCCCGGTCGTACTGGGAGAACTACGGACCGGTCGCCGCCGCGGCCGCCGCGGCGGGGCCGCCCCCGCCGGACGTCGCGGTCCCGGTCGGCTTCACCACGTTCCCCGGCGAGATCTGGCGGACGCCGCGCAGCTGGGCCGAGCTGTCCTACGCCACGCTCGGCTACTTCAACGAGGTGGACCGGGGCGGCCACTTCGCCGCGTGGGAGGAACCGGAGTTGTTCGCCTCCGAGATCCGGGCGGCGTTCCGGCCGCTGCGCACCCCGCCGATCCCGCAGCCGCGCCGCTGACCCGCGGAGAACCGGCGCCGGCGGCGGAGGGCTGCCCGGCGGCGGGCTACACGGCGTCCGTCCTGCGCAGCCAGCGCAGGGCGAACCAGCCCGGCAGGACCGGCAGCCAGAAGGTCGCGATCCGGAAGAGGAAGACGGCGGGGACGGCGACCGTGTGGTCCATCCCCGCGCCGACCAGCCCGGCGATGAGGGCGGCCTCGAGGGCGCCCAGCCCGCCGGGCGTCGGGGCGGCCGCGGCGACGGCGGCGCCGACCAGGTAGACGGCGCCGACGACCGCGGGGCCCAGGTCGCCGCCCAGGGCCACCGTGCACAGGTAGAGGCAGAGGAGGTAGCCGAGGGTCGTCGTCGCCGAGCCCCCCAGCAGCAGCCCGAGCTTGCCGGGGCTGCGCAGGACGGCGGCCACGCCGTGCCGGGCCCGTCGCAGCGGCGGGAGCAGCCGCCCGGCGACCGTCCGCCGGACGGCCGGGACGGCGGCAGCGGCCACGAGGACCGCGAGCAGCGCCAGGGCGCCCCACAGCACGGCGGGCGACTCCACCGGCCCCAGGGCGCCGGCCAGCGACCGGCCGGCCCAGATCCCGAACCCGAGCAGCAGGAGCACGTGGACGGCGGTCCCGGCGGCGTAGCTGAGACCGACGGCGGAGGTGGCCACCGCCAGGTCGACGCCGCTGCGCTGGAGGAACCGGACGTCGAGCGCCATGCCCCCGAGCGCGGCGGGCGCCAGCTTGCCGGTGAACGCCGAGGCGAGCTGGGCGACGAGGGTGGGCAGCGGCCGCAGCCGGGAGGGCACGGCTCCGGCGAGGCTGACCGCGGCGCCCACGTAGGTCAGCGCGGACGCCGCGAGGACCAGGGGCGCCCAGGCCCAGTCGGCGTCCCGGACCCGCTCGGCCATGCCGGCCAGGTCCCCGAGCTGGGGGACCAGGACGTAGGTGACGACCGCCAGCACCACGCCGAGCACGAGCGTCCTCGGCCGGACGCGGTCGAGGTCGGTCAGCGGGGGCTCCGGGACGCCGCAGTGCGTGGAGACGGCGGCGCGGAGGTCGGCGAGCAGGTGCCCGGCGTGCTTCGCGGCCTCCCGCGTCGCGCCGCTCAGGCTCTCGGGCTGCAACCGGGGCAGCGACGCGGCGACCGCCTCCGGGCCGAGGCCGGCGACCGCGCTGTCGACGGCGGCGTCGACGCCGGTCTCCAGCGCCAGGGCGACGAGGAGCTGGGCGACGTCGGCGTCCAGCAGCGCCGGCGCGGCGGCGACCTCGCTGAACCCGAAGTCGATCAGCCAGGGCGCGCCCGAGGGGTCGAGGAGGAGGTTGGCCCGGCGCAGGTCCCGGTGCGCGACGCGGTGGCGGCGCAGGAGCGCCACCTGCTCCCAGATCCCGTGCAGCACCGGCGGGGTCAGCGCCGCGTCGGGCAGCCGGTCGAGGGTGGCGCCGTCGACCAGGTCGTAGGACAGCAGCAGGGCGTCGCGCCCGACCGGGGAGATGGTCCGCAGGCGCGGCGTCCGCGCACCGGCGTCCCGGACGAGCAGCGACACCAGCGCCTCGTGCTCGACGGTGCGGCGCAGCGAGGAGAACGGGCGCTCGTCGCCCACGTTCCGCAGCCGGAGGAACCGGTAGGTCCGGAACAGCAGGTCCGCGGCGCGGTTCTCGGCGCCCATCACCTTGGCGAACACCCGGTCCCCGTTCCGCAGGACGGCGGTCCAGGGGACCGAGCCGCGGGCGTCGACCGAGGCCGGCTGCACGTCGACCGGGTCCAGGCCGCTGCCGGCCAGGGCGGCGGCCACGGCAGCGCGGGTCGGCCGGGTGACGGGACGGCCGAGGAGCAGCAGCGTCCCGGACCCGGCCGCGGCGCCGAGCACGAGCGCCACGGCCTGCGTGGCCGGGAACCCCAGGGGGGCGAGCAGGTGCAGCAGGGTCGTCCCCGCGACCACCAGGACGCCGGCCCGCCGCCACCGGCGGGACACGAACGGCGCCAGCACCGCGAACGACGCCGTGGCGGCGGCCAGCCCGTCGCTGCCGAGCGTGCCGCCCCCGTCGAGGAGCCACCCGGCCCCGCGCGCCAGCGCCACGGCGGTGAGACCGGCGACCAGCAGGTAGCCGACCAGCCGGGGCCGGCGGGTCAGCGCGGCCGCGGTCCACGCCGCCGCCACCGACCCCGCTGCCAGCAGCGTGGCGGCCCCGGCCAGGACCCGCTCCACGGCCGGTGCGGCCGAGGACACCCGCCGGACCAGGTCGTCGTCGAGCGCCGAGGCCTCGCCGCGCACCCAGCGGGCCACCAGCAGCAGGAGGAGGGCCGCGACGGTCAGCACGGCGACGCGCAGCACGTCGCTGGGGGACCGCTCGTAGCCGGTGACCTCCTCCCGCGAGTGGTCCTCTCCCGCGGGTGTCGTGGCGGGCCGGGTCGCCGGGGTGTCCGTCCTCGTCATGCGCTCCGCCCTCCGGGGTCGTCGCTGGACCCACCGTGGCCCACCGGGGCCGCTCCCGGGGAGGAGCCGGACCCGGTGACCTCGACCGGGACGGCGGATCCACGCGGCACGCGGGACACCACCCACCCGGGGAGCCGTCCGGACTACCGTCTCCGGGGTCGGCACCACGTCGGGACGCCGGACCGCCGCCCCGGTGCCGCGAGGGGCTGCCGGGTGATGGCGATGAGACCTCCCACAGCAGGTGTCCTGGCGGTGCTCCTCCTGGCGGCCGCCTGCAGCAGCCCGGAGGACGACGACGGTGCGGAGGCGTCGGCGACCGCGGTGCCCGGGGCGCCGACGCTGCGGGGCACCGTCGGGACCGAGGACTCCGAGGACGCCTTCGAGATCGCCCTGGTCGACGAGGACGGGGCGCCGGTGACCGAGCTACCGGCCGGTCAGTACAACGTCGAGGTGACCGACCACAGCGGCGTCCACGACTTCCACCTCAGCGGCGGGGACGGCGCGGTCGACGAGAAGACGGGGATCCGGGAGCAGGGCGAGACGACCTGGGTGGTGACGTTCGAGCCGGGCGACTACCGCTACATCTGCGACCCGCACCCGAGCATGAACGGCCTGTTCACCGTCACGTGACGCCCTGACGGGCGCACCTGGGTCGCAGCCGCACCCGGGTCGCACGGCCCTGTCGGCCCCGGGCCGGGCGCTCCTAGCCTGCCGGGACCGGACTCCGCAGGGCTCGGCCCTCCGCCGCACGGGCCGGACCGCCTCGAGCGCATCGGAGAGCCAGCATGGCCCGCTCCGTCCCGCAGGCACCGCCCGTCCTCCGGGGACCCCGGGAGCCCGCACCCGCCGTCCCGCGCAGCGCGCCGTGAACGCCTTCCTCGACCGGCTCGGGCGCTGGTGCGCCCGCCGGCACTGGATCGTGGTGGTCGCCTGGGTGCTGCTGCTGGCGGCCGGGATCCTCGCCGGCCGGGCGTGGGCGGGGGAGTTCGCCAACGACTACTCCGTGCCCGGCAGCGAGTCCGCCGAGGGGCTCGCCGTCCTCTCCGCCGACTTTCCCCAGGCCGGTGGGTACGCCGGCCAGATCGTCTTCTCCGCCGGCAGCGACACCGTCGCCGACCAGCAGGCCGCCGTCAGCAGCTCGATGACCGCCGTCGCCGCGCTGCCCGACGTGCTCACCGCCACCGACCCGTTCAGCGTGCCCAGCCCCTCGCCGCTGGTCTCCTCCGACGGCACGGTCGCCTACGGCCCGGTGTCCTGGAGCGTCGTGCCCGGGTCGCTGGACGCGTCCTACCTCGACCGGCTCGACGACGCGGTCGCGCCGGCCCGCTCGGCCGGGCTGACCGTCGACTACGGCGGCGGCGCGGGGAAGATCGGCCTGGTCACCGACGACCTGGACTCCGAGCTCGTCGGCCTGGGCATCGCGCTGGTGCTGCTGCTGGTCATGTTCGGCTCGATCGTCGCCGCGGTCCTGCCGCTGGTCTCCGCGGTGGTCAGCGTCCTCACCGGGCTGTCGGCGGTCGGGCTGCTGGCCGCGCTGCTCACCTTCCCCGACGCCGCGCCGACCGTCGCCACGCTGCTGGGGCTGGGCGTCGCCGTGGACTACGGGCTGTTCCTCGTCGCCCGGCACCGCGACCAGCTCGACCACGGTGCCGACGTGGTCACCGCGGTCGGCCGCGCCACCGCCACGTCCGGCGCCGCGATCGTCGTCGCCGGCGGCACCGTCGTCGTCGCGATCCTGGGGCTCTACGTGGCCGGGGTGCCGTTCGTCGGGGCGATGGGCCTGGCCGCGGCCGTCGTCGTCGCCGTGGCGATGCTCGCGGCGCTGACCCTGGTGCCGGCGCTGCTGGGGCTGGCCGGGCACCGGATCCAGGCGCGCGGGGACCGCCGGGCGCAGCAGGCCGCCGCCGAGGGCGACGCGGAGACCGCGACGGCGCGGCTGGCCGCCCTCGCCGCCCGCAGCGACGAGGCGCACGAGCGCAGCGCCTTCGCCCGCTGGGGCCGGCGGGTGAGCGACCGGCCGCTGCCCTGGGCGCTGTTGTCGACCGCGCTGCTGGTGGTGCTGGCGATCCCGGTGCTCTCCCTGCAGCTCGGCCAGCTCGACGCGGGCACCGACCCGACGTCCCAGACCGACCGGCGGGCCTACGACACGCTCGCCGCGGCCTTCGGCCCGGGCGTCAACGGCCCGCTGTCGGTGGTCGTCGTCATCCCCGACGGCACGTCGCAGGCCGATGCCGGCACCCTGCTGACGGACACGGCGACCACGCTGGGCCAGACGCCGGGCGTGGCGTCGGTCGGTGCGCCGAACGTGGACCAGGACGGCGACACGGCAATCCTCACCGTCGTCCCGACGACGTCGCCGCAGGACCAGGCCACCACCGACCTGGTCGACACGCTCCGGACCTCGGTGCTGCCCGGCGTCGACGCCACCACCTACGTGGTCGGGACGACGGCCGGCTACGTCGACTTCACCGCGAAGATCGCCGCGCGCATGCCGTGGCTGATCCTCACCGTGGTGGCGCTGTCGTTCGTGCTGCTGACCGTGGCGTTCCGGTCGGTGGTGATCGCCACCAAGGCCGCCGTGCTCAACCTGCTGTCGGTCGGCGCCGCCTACGGCGTGGTCGTCGCGGTGTTCCAGTGGGGCTGGGGCTCGTCGTGGATCGGCATCGAGCAGGACCTGCCCATCCCGGCGTTCGTCCCGATGCTGATGTTCGCCATCGTGTTCGGGCTGTCGATGGACTACGAGGTCTTCCTGCTGTCCCGGGTGCACGAGGCGTGGTCGGCCACCCGCGACGCGCACCGCAGCGTGGCCATCGGCATCGGGGGCACGGCGCGGGTCATCACCACCGCCGCGGCGGTCATGGTGGTCGTGTTCAGCAGCTTCGTGCTCGACCCCGACCCCACGGTGAAGATGCTCGCGGTGGGGATGGCGGCGGCCGTGCTCATCGACTCCACCGTCATCCGGATGGTCCTGGTGCCGGCGGTGATGTCGCTGCTCGGCGCCCGCGCCTGGTGGATGCCCCGCTGGATGGAGCGGATCGTCCCGGACATCGACATCGAGGGCAGCGCCCACCTGGCGCGGGTGGCCGCCGTCGTGCCGACACCGCGGAGCGGGGACGACGCCGCCGCGGAGGCGCCCGCCCGCGAGCCGACCCGCCCGGCACCGTGACGCGACGGCCGGGACCTTCGCTCCCTGTCCGCCCGGGCGCGGGAGGGCCAGGCTCGGGGACGGACGGCGCGGGCGCGGACGCCCGGGCCGACACCAGCCGGAGGGCAGCTCCCGTGACCGACCGACCCACGCTCGACCGCAGTCCCCACCTGCAGGGCGCCTACGCGCCGGTGACGGAGGAGGTCACCGCCTTCGACCTGCCGGTCACCGGCGCCCTGCCGCCCGAGCTGGACGGCCGCTACCTGCGTAACGGGCCCAACCCGATGGGCCTGGACGACCCGGGCCACTGGTTCCTCGGCGCGGGCATGGTGCACGGGGTCCGGCTGCGTGACGGCCGGGCGGAGTGGTACCGCAACCGCTGGGTCCGCTCCCGGGACGTGGCCGGCGCGCTGGGGGAGACGTGGCCGGGCGGGCCGGTGCACGCCGGCACGGACTTCGCCGCCAACACCCACGTCATCGCCCACGCCGGGCGCACGCTGGCCACCGTCGAGGCCGGGTCGCTGCCCTACGAGCTGACCGCCGAGCTGGAGACCGTGGGCCCGTGCGACTTCGGCGGCACCCTGCCCGGGGGCTACGCGGCCCACACCAAGCCCGACCGGCTCACCGGCGACCTGCACGCCGTCGCCTACTGGTGGGGCTGGGACCACGTCCAGCACGTCGTCATCGGCCCCGACGGCACGGTCACGCAGACCACCGACGTCCCGGTCGAGGACGGGCCGATGATGCACGACTTCGCCCTGACCGAGCGCTACGTCGTGCTGTTCGACCTGCCGGTCACCTTCAACATGGACGCGGCCACGGCCGGGTCGCGGCTGCCCTACCTCTGGAACCCCTCGCACGCGCCGCGCGTCGGTCTGCTGCCGCGCACCGGCGCCGTCCGCGAGGCCCGCTGGTTCGAGGTGGACCCGTGCTGGGTGTTCCACACCCTCAACGCCCACGACGACGGCGACCGCGTCGTCGTGGACACGTGCCGGTACGAGGGCGTCTACGACATGACCGTCCTGGCCGAGCAGGGCGCGCTCACGCTCGACCGCTGGACCATCGACCCGGCCGCCGGGCGGGTGACCCGCCAGGTGCTCGACGACCGCCCCCAGGAGTTCCCGCGCGTCGACGAGCGGGTGGTCGCCCGGCCGCACCGCTACGGCTACGGCGCGGTGACCGCGGAGCTCAACCGGGCCACCGTGCGCATGGACGGCAGCTTCGCCGACGACGCGTTCGCCGGGGCGCTGCTCAAGCACGACCTGACCGCCGGCACGGTCGAGGCGCACCGCTTCCCCCGGGACGCCGTCGTCGGCGAGGGCGTGTTCGCCCCCTCGGCGCCCGACTCGGCCGAGGACGACGGCTACGTCATGACCTTCGTGCACGACCCCGACCGCGGCGCCGCCGACCTCGTCGTCCTCGCCGCCCAGGACTTCGCCGGCCCGCCGGTCGCCGTCGTCCACCTCCCGGCCCGGATCCCGCTCGGCTTCCACGGGAGCTGGATCCCCGACGCCTGAGGGCCGGTGCGCCGGCCTCCGACCCGAGAGCGGTGGAGCAGATGACCCGCACGACGACCGGCCTGCCCGTCGAGGGCACCCTCCCGTCCCTCGACGGCGCCACCGGGTGGCTCGGCTCGCCCCCGCTGACGCCGGAGGACCTGCGCGGGCACGTGGTCCTCGTCGACTTCTGGACCTACACCTGCATCAACTGGCTGCGCACGGCGCCCTGGGTGCGGGCCTGGGCACAGCGGTACCGGGAGCAGGGACTCGTCGTCCTCGGAGTGCACACGCCGGAGTTCCGCGTCGAGGCCGACCTCGCCAACGTGCGCCGGGCCGTCGCCGACCTGCGGCTGGAGTACCCGGTCGCGGTCGACAGCGACTACGCGGTGTGGCGTGCGTTCGGCAACTCCTACTGGCCGGCGCTCTACGCCGTCGACGCGCAGGGCCGCATCCGGTACCACCACTTCGGGGAGGGCGCGTACGAGGAGAGCGAGCGCGTGGTCCGGACCCTCCTCGAGGAGGCCGGGGCCGGCGCTGCCGGAGGGGACCCGGTGGAGGTGGTCGCCGAGGGCGTGGAGGCGCCCGCCGACTGGGAGCACCTGCGCTCGCCGGAGACCTACGTCGGTGCCCTCCGCGCGGAGCGGTTCGCCTCCCCGGGCGGGCTGGTCCCGGGCGCGCCGCACGAGTACGCGTTCCCGGCGCGGCTGCGCGCGCTGTCCTGGGCGCTGTCGGGCCGCTGGACGGTGGAGGACGAGTCGGCCGTGCTGGCCGGGGAGCCGGGGCGGATCGCCTACCGCTTCTCGGCCCGCGACCTGCACCTGGCCATGGGACCGGTCGCCGGGCCGGTGCGCTTCCGCGTGCTGCTCGACGGGCGGGCCCCGGGCGCGGCCGCCGGCACCGACGTCGACGAGGACGGGTACGGGACGCTGGACCGGTCGCGGCTCTACCAGCTCGTCCGGCAGCCGGGGCCCGTCGGCGAGCGGGAGTTCGAGATCGGGTTCCCCGACGGCGGGGTGGCGGCCCAGGTCTTCACCTTCGGCTGAGTCTTCACCTCCGGCTGAGCCGCCACCGCCGGTCAGCGGGAGACCGCGGCCAGGGCCTGCTCGATGACGTCGGCCACCAGGTCCGGCTGCGACACCATGATCACGTGAGAGCCCTCCGCCTCCACCGCGGTCGCCCCCGCGCGCTGCGCCATGGACCGGACGACGTCGCTGCCGGCCGCCTTGTCCCCGGTGGCCACCACGGCCCACGACGGCAGGGTCCGCCAAGCCGGGATCCCGGTCTTCTGACTGAACGCGAGGGAGGAGACCGGGCGCTGCGTCGCCGCCATCACGTGGGCCTGCTCCTCGGACACGTCGGAGGCGAAGGCGGAGTGGAAGTGCGCCGGGTCGATGGAGAACTCGAGCTCGGTGTCCATGCCGCGGCCCGTCGGGTACCGCCTCGGGACGAGGACGGTGGTCAGGACGCTGTCCCTCGAGTCGGCCTCGATGTCCTGCAGGACCTCGCCCTCGTCCGGCGCGAAGGCGGCCACGTAGACCAGCCCGACGACGTTGCCGGCCTCCAGGGCCGCGTTGGTGATGACCGCGCCCCCGTAGGAGTGGCCGACGGCGAGCACCGGCCCCGGGATCTGGCCGATCGCGCTGGCGACGTAGGCGGCGTCGAGGGAGATGCCGCGCAGCGGGTTGGACACCGACTCGACGGCCACCCCGTCGGCGAGGAGCCGGGCGACGACGCCGTTCCAGCCGGCGCTGTCGGCGAAGGCGCCGTGGACGAGGGCGACGGTCGGGGCGGCGGTCGGGCTGGGCGGTGCACTGGTCACGGGTGTCTCCTCCGGGAGCGGGGACGGGGCGGGCGCAGCGGTGCGCCGTGCCGGGATGGGCCGGACGCTCGTCGCCGCGTCACGGCCGGGGCAACGGTCAGGTGACCCGCGCCGGGGCGGTCCCTCCGGCGGTGGTTCCCCCGGCGGTGGTCCCCCAGCCGTGGAAGGCCCGCAGCGCCGCCAGGACCTCGCGCGGGCGCTCCTCGACCAGGAAGTGGCCGCAGTCCAGCGCCCGGCCGGTGACGTCGTCGGCCCAGTCCCGCCAGACGGCGAGGGTGTCGTACCAGACCGCGAGTGGGCCTCGGCCGGCCCACAGCACCTGGGTCGGGCAGGCGATGCGCCGGCCGGCCGCCCGGTCCTCGTCGTCGTCGCGGCGGTCGCAGGTGGCGCCGGCCCGGTAGTCCTCGCACATCGCCTCGACCGTCGCCGGGTCGCGGGCGCACCGCGCGTAGTCCGCGACGGCCGCCGGCGGGAAGCCGCGGATCACGCCGCCGAACTCGGCGTCGAAGAGGAAGGACTCCGGGTCCCGCCCGATGATCCGCTCGGGCACCGGGTACGGCTGGGCGAGGAACCCCCAGTGCCAGTAGGCGAGGGCGAAGCGGTCGTCGGCGCGGGCCCAGACCTCCCCGGTCGGGACGACGTCCATCACGGTCAGGCGGCGGACCACCGCGGGGGAGTCCAGCGCCATCCGGTAGCCGACCCGCCCGCCGCGGTCGTGCCCCGCCACGTCGAAGCGGTCGAAGCCGAGTGAGCCCATCAGCGCGACGCAGTCGGCCGCCATCGCCCGCTTCCCGGCGCCCTCGTGCCCCGGCAGCCGCGGCGGCGCGGTGCTGTCGCCGTAGCCGCGCAGGTCCGGGGCCACGACCGTGAACTGCTCGGCCAGGTCCCCGGCGACCAGCGCCCAGGCCAGGTGGGTCTCCGGATAGCCGTGCAGGAGGAGCAGCGGGGGTCCCGACCCGCCCACGCGGACGCGCAGCGACACCTCGCCGACCGTCGTCCGCGACAGCCGGAGGTCGGTGAACCGCCGGGGCAGTGCGTCTGCGTCCGGATCCGGCACGGGTCCTCCCCGGGTTCCCGGCCGAGGGGTCGGCCCAGGGCCGGAGCGTGACCCGGTCGAGGACCCCGGCGCATGCGTCAGCCGACCCGGTCCCGGGGCGGAGGGCACTGGTCGGCGTCGCCCCCGCGGTGGGAGTCTGGCGCCCGCTGCTCAGCCCAGGGGGACCCGCGATGGACGACGTCCGCTCCCCGGCCCGTGCGCCCGACCGTGTTCCCGACCGTGCTCCGGACCTCGTCGGCCGGACGGCGGACTTCGACCGGGTGCGCGCCTTCCTCGACCGGGCCGCCGGCGACGGCGCGGCGCTGCTGCTGGCGGGCGGCCCGGGGGTCGGCAAGAGCGTCCTGCTCGAGGAGGCCTGCCGGACCGCGGCGGAGCGCGGTGTCCGCGTGCTGCGCGCCTCCGGGGTGGAGTTCGAGGCCGAGGTGAGCTTCGCCGGGCTCAACCAGCTCTTCCTGCCCCTGCACGACCGGCTGGCCGAGCTCCCCGACCTGCACCGCGACGCGCTGACGGTGGCCCTGGGCGTGGGCTCCGGTCCGCCCGCCGGCCGGCTCGTGGTGTCGGCGGCCGCGCTCGCGCTGCTGCGGCTGGCCACCGCCTCGGGGCCGCTCCTGGTCGCCGTCGACGACCTGCAGTGGCTCGACCGGTCCAGCGCGCGCGTACTCGGCTTCGTCGCGCGCCGGCTGGAGGGCAGCTGCATCGGCCTCCTGGGCGCCGTCCGCAGCGAGTCCGACTCCTTCCTCCTGCACGCCGGCCTGCCCCGGCACGACGTGCCGCCCCTGGGCGAGCCGGACGCGGCCGACCTGCTGCGCAGCCGGTTCCCCGCCCTCGCCCCCGGGGTGCGGCGGCGCGTGGTCTCCGCCGCCCAGGGCAACCCGCTGGCGCTGCTCGAGCTGCCCGGGTCGATGACCGAGGCGCAGCGGCTGGCCGACGAGCCGCTGCCGCGGTCGCTGTCGCTCAGCACCCGCCTGCAGGAGCTGTTCGCCGACCGGGTGCGCGGACTGCCGCCGGACACCCGCCGGCTGCTCCTGCTCACCGCTCTCGACGGGACCGGCGACCTCCGGCCCCTGCGCGCGGCCGCCTCCGGCGACGGCTGGCTCGACGGCCTCGCCCCGGCCGAGCGGGCGGGGGTCGTGCACCTGGACACCGCCGCCGACCGGGTCGCCTTCCGCCACCCCCTCATCGGTGCCGCCGCCGTGGCCCTGGCCACCAGCGGCGAGCGGCGCCGCGCGCACGCCGTCCTCGCCGACCTGCTGACCGACGACCCCGAACGGCGCGCCTGGCACCTGGCCGAGGCCGTCGCCGGCCCGGACGAGCCGACCGCGGCGCTGCTGGAGGTCGCCGCCTCCCTGGCGCTGCACAAGGGGGACGCCGTCCGCGCCGTGCGCGCGCTGCTGCGCGCCGCGGACCTCAGCCCGCGCGGCGCCGACCGGGCCCGCCGGCTGGCCGAGGCCGCCTACGTCGGCGCCGACGCGGCCGGGCGGCTCAGCAGCGTCCCGGACCTGCTGGGGGAGGCCCGGCGCGCCGACCCGGACACCGGCGGGTCCCTCGCGACGGCGGTGGCCGCCGCCCACCACCTGCTCAACGGCGAGGGCGACGTCGAGACCGCGCACCTCGTGCTGGTCCGCGGCATCGAGGACGCGCTGCGGCGGGGACCGGCCGGGGGCGCGGTGGAGGAGGCCCTGCACACGCTGATGCTGGTGTGCCACTTCGGCGGCCGGGAGGAGCCGTGGCGGGCGTTCGAGGCCGCGCTGGCCCGGCTCGGCCCCGGCGTCCCCCCGCTGCTGGCGGTGTCGGCCCGCGTGTACGGCGACCCGGCCGGCGCCCCGGCGGCCGACCTCGAGCGGCTGGAGGGGCTCCTCGCCACCGTCGACGAGGAGGTCGACCCGGTCCGGATCGTGCGCACCGCCATCGCGGCCTTCTACGTCGACCGGCTCGCCGCCTGCCGGGGTGCCCTGTGGCGGGTGGTCCGGGACGGGCGCGACGGCGGAGCGGCGGCCAGCGCCGTCAACGCGCTGATGATGCTGTGCCACGACGCCTTCCGGGACGGGCGCTGGGAGGAGGCCGTGCGCACGGCGGAGGAGGGCATCGCCTGGAGCGAGCGGCTCGGCTACCGGCTCATCGCGCTCCCCGGCCTCTACTGCCTGGCCCTGGTCGCGGCGGCCCGCGGGGACGACGAGGCCACCCGGTCGCTCACCGAGGAGATGGAGACCTGGGCCGCGCCCCGCGGGGTGACGATGCTCGGGCACTTCGCCGCCCGGGCGCGGGCGCTCGCCGCGCTCGGCCGGGGCGACTACGCCGACGCCCTGCGGCTGGGGACGTCGATCACCCCCGCCGGCCGCCTGGCGCCGCACGTCCCCGTGGCCCTGTGGACGGCGCGCGACCTGGTCGAGGCCGCCGTCCGCACCGGGCACACCGCCGAGGCCGCCGCGCACGTGGCCGCGGTGCGGCGGTCCCCGGTCGTCCGGCACAGCCCCCGCCTGGCGCTGCTCGCGGCGGGTGCGGCGGCCCTCGCCGCCCCGGGGGAGGAGGCCGGCGTCCTCCACCGCGAGGCGCTGGCCTCCCGCGGTGCCGCGTCGTTCCCGTTCGAGCGCGCCCGGCTGCAGCTGTCCTACGGCGAGCACCTGCGCCGGACCCGCGCGACGTCGGAGGCCCGGCTGCAGCTGACCGCCGCCCTGGAGACCTTCGAGCGCCTGGGCGCGCGGCCCTGGGCCGACCGCACCGCGGTGGAGCTGCACGCCAGCGGGTTCCCCGCCGGGCCGCCGTCCGGGGACCGCGACTGGTCCACGCTGACCCCGCAGGAGCACGAGATCGCCTCGCTGGCGGCCTCCGGGCTGTCCAACAAGCAGATCGGCACCCGGCTGTTCCTGTCCCCGCGCACGGTGTCGGGCCACCTGTACCGCGTCTTCCCCAAGCTCGGGATCACCACCCGGGCCGCGCTCCGGGACGCGCTGGGGAGCGCGCCGCCCCCGGCCGGCGGGACGAGTCGGATGGCGGATGGCGCCGGCCGCCCTTCTCCCTAGCCTGGCCCGGGTCGGAGCTGCCCCGGGAGGAGACGCCATGTCCGTGCTGTCCCGCGGTTTCGGACGGGGGAGGTCCCGTCCGGCCGACGACCGCCTGCCCCCGGGCCAGTACGACGCGGGCGATGCCTTCCCCGTCCTGTCCGCCGGGCCGACCCCGCACACGCCCCTCGCGCGGTGGGACCTCGCCGTCGACGACGGCACCGGGACCCGGGCGCGGTGGACCTGGGAGGAGTTCCGGGCCCTGCCGCACGAGGCGCTCACCGTGGACCTGCACTGCGTCACCAAGTGGTCGAAGTTCGGCACCCGGTGGGAGGGCGTGGCGGTCGACCGGCTGCTGCAGGACGTGCCCGACCCCGCCCCCTACGTGCTGGCGACGTCCGACGGCGGCTACACGACCAACCTCCCGCTCGCCGACCTCACCGGCGGCCGCGCCTGGGTCGTCGACACCTACGCGGGCGAGCCGCTGGCCCCCGAGCACGGCGGCCCGGCCCGGCTGCTCGTCCCGCACCTCTACCTGTGGAAGAGCGCCAAGTGGCTGCGCCGGCTCACGCTGCGCGCCTCCGACGAGCCCGGCTTCTGGGAGACCTTCGGCTACCACCTCTACGGCGACCCGTGGCGCGAGCAGCGGTACAGCGGCGACTGACCTGGCTGCGCGCCAGGGTGCTGGACAACCGCGCGGAGACCCCGCGGGTGCACCGGCTGGTCCTCGACGTCCCGGGCTGGAGCGGGCACCTCCCGGGGCAGCACGTCGACGTCCGCCTGACCGGCGAGGACGGCTACAGCGCCGAACGCAGCTACTCCCTGGCCTCGCCGCCCGAGGAGCCCGCGCTGCACCTGCTCGTCGAGCGGCTCGACGACGGCGAGGTGTCGCCGTACCTCACCGGCGAGGTCCGGCGCGACGACGAGTTCGAGCTGCGCGGCCCGATCGGCGGCTGGTTCGTCTGGTCGGTGTCGGCCGACCGCACCGACCGGGAGGCCGCCCGGCGCCCGGTGCAGCTGGTCGCCGGGGGAGCCGGCGTGTCCCCGTTCGTGGCGATGCTCGACCACCACCGGCGGCTCGACAGCCCCACCCGGATGCAGCTGCTCTACTCCGTCCGGACCGAGGAGGAGGTCCTCGGCCGCGACGTCCTGGGGCCCGAGACGACGCTGACGCTGACCCGGCAGGCGCCGGCCGGCTGGCGCGGCGAGACCGGCCGCATCGACGCCGCCATGCTGCGGCGCCGCACCATCGCCCCCGCCGAGCGCCCCCGCACCTACGTCTGCGGCCCCACCGTGTTCGCCGAGGCCGTGGCCAGCACCCTGGTCGGGATCGGCCACGACCCGTCCACCATCCGCATCGAACGCTTCGGCAGCTCAGGGGAGTCGTCATGACCGACACGACCGACGCCGTCTCGGCCCGCCGCCTCGACGGCAACGCGGCCGGGGGGCCGCTGGCCGCCCTGTTCGCCGTGGACGTCACCGCGGCGCGCTCCCGCTGCGCCGCCTGCGGGACGACGGCGGCGCTGGGCGAGCACCTCCTCTACGCCGACGCGCCGGCGATGGTGCTGCGCTGCCCCAGCTGCACGGAGGTGGTGCTGCGGGTGGGCACGCGGGAGGGGTACGTGCTGCTCGACCTCCGCGGCGCCACGCTGCTCACCGTGCCCGTGCCGGTGGTCGCCGACGACGGGGCCTGACCGCGGGGCGTCACGGCGGGGCTCAGGCCGGGCCGACCAGCACCCGGCACAGGTCGGTCATGTCGACGATCCTGTCCGAGCCGCCGTCGCCCGCGACGACGAGGTGGCGGACGCGGGCGCCGATCATCTGCCGGAGCGCGACGTCGACCGGTGTGTCCGGGTGCACCGTCACCAGGTCGCGCCCGGCGAGGACGTCGCTGATGCGCCGGCGCTCGAGGTCGTGACCGTCGGCGACCGCCTGGCTGATGTCCGCGTCGGTGACGACCCCGAGGGCCCGGCGGCGGGCGTCGTCGGTGACGACCACCAGCGCGCCGTCCTGCGAGCGCTTGATCAGGTAGGCGGCCGCGGCCAGGTGCGCCCGCGTCTCGACCGTCGTCATCGGCTCACGCGCCACCTCCGCCACCGTCGGCTGCCGGACGGTGCCCTGCGTCGTCCCGGGGTCCTGGCTTCCGGACACGTGCGCTCCTCTCGGGCCCGGAGGGCGGGACCGGGGAGCTCCGGGTCCCGGCCGGTGGGGCGGCTCCGAGTCTCGCGGGGCCCGTACGGGGCGACATGCGTCAGATGACCCTCCGGCCCCCGGGGAGGGTCTAGGTCGGCGGGGCCTGACCGACGGCGAGGACGTCCCAGGGCCGTGCCGTCCAGGGCTCCCGGCTGGAGCTCACCCGCAGCCGGCCGGGCTCGGCCTCGATCACCTCGCCGAAGACGGTGGCGAACACCCGGCCGTCCTCCTCGTGGCGCACGACGAGGGCGCCGGGGTCGTCGGCCGGGGGCGCGTCCCGGACCAGCCGGCGCCACTCCCCGGGACCGTCGGCGGCGGCGAAGGCGGGCAGGTACCGCTCGGTCTTGCGGTCCTCGGGGCCGCCGGAGGTGACCATCGTCGTGCCCTCGGGGTGCCGGGTCTCCGTCAGCCGCTCGCCGTCGAAGTCCCAGGTGAGCAGCTCCCCGGGGGTCGCCAGCACGAGCAGGAAGGAGGCCATCCCGGCGGGGTCCACGTGCGCGCGCCAGCCGGCGCCGTGGACGGCGCCGAGCAGCGGCAGGACCCCCCGGCTGGGCGCCCCCGGGTCGGCGTCGCGCTTGGCCGGGCGGTTGAGCACGAGCGCGGTCGCCCCTGTGTCCACCCGGCTCGCGCACCACGTGCCCCCGGCGACGCGGTCGCGGCCGCCGACGACGTCGGGGTGCTCGGGCCACCAGCGGCCCGGGTCGTCGAAGGCCCGGGTCGTCAGCTCGTCGCGGAGGGCGAGGATGCGGACGGGCTGTCCCGCGGACCAGCGGACGACCACCGTGCACATGGGCGCATCCTGCACCGGTCCTGCCGGACGGGCCGGTTCCGCTCACCGACGGCACCGGCCCGGCGACGCAGGGGAGCGACGTCAGGAGTGCCCCGCGGAGCGCGAGCGGAGCACCGCTGCGCGCCGTCCGGTGCGGGATCGTCCTCGCGTACCGATGGCCCGACGGCACCCGGCACCCCGGCCCTCCGAACCACGGGCCCAGCCGGAGCGAGGAGACCGATCGCCATGTCCCGCTCGACCGACGCCGCGCCCGGCGCCCACCGCGCGGACCCCGGGACCACCGACCCTCCCGGCGACGCCGACCCCACCTCCCCGGCACGTCCGAACCTCTCGGGCGACCTCGACGCCATCCTCGTCAGCCCGCCGGACTTCCGCCGGCGCTCGCTCGGCTACGACCGCCTCGAGGTCGACAACTACGTGGCCTGGGTGGAGGCGGAACTGCAGAGCAGCCGCCGCGAGACCGAGGACGTGCTGGAGCGCTACGGCCGGTGCTCCGCCGAGCTGGCGCTGGCCCGGCAGCTGCTCGCCCACTCGCCCGCCGGGCAGGAGATGGTCCACCTGACCGAGCGGATCGGCACCATCCTCCAGCTGGCCGCCGACGAGGCCGCCGAGCTCACCGACACCGCCCGGGCCGAGGCCGAGCGGCTGCGCGCCGAGGCCGAGGCCGACCGGACCCTGGCCGCCCAGGCCCGCGAGCGGATCGACGCCGAGCGCGCCCGCCTGGCCGCCGAGGCCGCGCAGGAGCGCGCCCGCCTCGGCGCCGAGGCCGCCGAGCGCCGCGAGCAGCTCGACCGCGAGGCCGCCGAGCGCCGCGCCCGCGAGGCGCACGAGGCCGCCGAACGGATCGAGCGGGCGGCGGAGGCGGCGCGCGCGGCGCAGGACGCGGAGACGGCCGCCGCCGAGCGGCAGCTGGCCGACGTCCGCGCCGCCGTCGCCGAGCTGGAGCGCCGCCAGGAGGCCGTCCGGTCGTCGCTGGCGCGGATGGCCGACCGGCTCGACGACGCCCTCGCGGAGCTGGCCACCACCCTGCCCACGGCGGGCCTGCGGCTGGAGGTGCCACAGCAGGCCGCCTCCTGACCCGCGCAGTGTCCCGGGGAGCGGGGAGGAGGGGTCATGGACCTGCCTGCCGACCGGACGACCCCGGTGGCCGTCCCCGTCGCCCAGGGCGCGGCGGTGCGGCGGACCCGCCGGCCGTCCGGAGGGCCGCCCGCGCTGCCCCGCCACGTCCGGGCCAGCGGCGTCGGATGGCTGCTGGCCGCGGTGCTGCTGATCGCGGCCGTGCCGGTGGTCTTCTCCGGCGGGCTGCGCGGCGTCGCCGTGGCGGTGACCGTCGCCGACGACGCGGGCACCCGGTGGCTGGGGGAGGTGGTCCCCCCGGGGCTCTCCCGGGTCCTCGCCGCGCCCGCCTCGTGGCCGGTGCTGTCCACAGTCCCGCCGCTGCTCCTGGTCGCGCTGGTCGTGCTGCGCCGCTTCCGGCACCTGGTCATCTGGCTGGCGGCGATCACGGTCCTGCAGGTCGTCGCGGGGAACCTGCTCGCCTCCCGGGCACACCGGCCGAGGCCGTTCGGGGTGGCCTTCGGCACCGAGTGGCAGGGCTGGGCCATGCCCTCGCTGCAGATGACCCTGTTCTCCGCGGGCGCGGTCACCCTCCTGTACTCGCTGGTGCCCGCGGGGCGGTGGCGCGACCGGGGGAAGTGGATCGCCACGGCGGTCGTCGCGCTGGCCGGCCTCGGACGGATCGCCCTGGGCGTGGACGCACCCACCGACGTGCTCGTCGGTGTCGTGCTGGGGGTGACCGTTCCGCTGCTGGCCTTCCGCTGGTTCGCGCCCGATGCGGTGTTCCCGGTCGGCTACCGGCGCGGCCGCACCGCCCACCTGGACGTGGGCGGTGCCCGCGGGGAGGCGATCCGGCGCGCGCTGCGCGACCAGCTCGGCCTGGTGGCCGACGAGGTCGTCCCGTTCGGCCTGGCCGGCTCGGCCGGGTCCACCCCGCTGCGGATCCGCGTCGCCGGGGACCCGCCGCGGGTGCTGTTCGGGAAGCTGTACGCCAAGAGCCACCTGCAGGCCGACCGCTGGTTCAAGCTCGGGCGGGAGCTGCTCTACGGGCAGCTGGAGGACGAGCGGCCGTTCACCACGGTGCGCCGGCTGGTGCAGCAGGAGGACTACGCGCTGTCCCTGATGCACCGGGCCGGCGTGCCGAGTCCCACCCCCTACGGATTCGTGGAGCTCACCCCGGAGCGGGAGTACCTGCTCGTCACCGAGTTCTTCGAGGGCGCGGTCGAGCTCGGCGAGGTCGAGGGCGCCATCGACGACCGGGTCCTCGACGACGGCCTGGGCATCGTCCGCAGGCTCTGGGACGCCGGGCTCGCCCACCGCGACCTCAAACCGGCCAACCTGCTGGTCCGCGACGGCCGTCTCCTGCTCATCGACGTGGCCTTCGCCGAGGCGCGGCCCAGCCCGTGGCGGCAGGCCGTCGACCTGGCGAACATGATGCTGTGCCTGGCGCTGCGCAGCGATCCCGGCCGGGTGTACGACCGGGCGCTGCGGCAGTTCGGCGTCGAGGAGATCACCGAGGCGTTCGCCGCCGCCCGCGGTCTGGCGCTGCCCTCCCAGCTGCGCCGGATGATGCGCAGCCAGGGGCGGGACCTGCACGCGGAGTTCGTCGCCCTGCTGCCCCGTGCCCCGCGGCCGATCCCCGTCCAGCGCTGGACCGCCCGCCGGGCGGCGCTGCTCGCGGCCGCCCTCGCCGTCCTCTTCGTGGCCCAGGAGATCGTCGTCTGGGGCCGGCTGGACCCGCTGCCGCGCGAGGGTGACCTCTACGCCGGTGCGGTCTCCTGCACCGACGCCGAGGGGCTGTGGCTGCTCGCCCAGTCGGTGCCGTCGGCCTCGCGGGTGCCGTGCGTGCGCGCGCAGCCGGCGGGGTGGACCCTCGGCTCCCAGACGGTCACCAGCGGCCGGTCCGTGCTCACCTTCGACCACGACCGGGCGGGTCCGCACGCCCTGGTGGCGACGCTGACCGCCGCGTGCGACCGGGGGAGTGCCCCCGAGATCGACCCGGCGGGGACCGGACTCCGGCGCTACCAGGGAGGGGACCCGTCGGATCCCCGCGTCACCCTCCGCTTCGACGTCTTCGCGGGTGGCTGTCTGACGACGCGCCTGGTGTCCCCGCCGGTGGGCCAGGCCCTGCTCACCGGCGACCTGTCCCGGGTGATCGGCTTCGTCCCCCGGGCCGACCTCGCGCGGCTGGTGGAGCAGCGCTCGGACGGGCGGCTGCACCTGGACCCGCCGGACGCCGGGTGATCGGCGGCCGCCGTGCCGCGAGTCGCAGGGGCGTCACCGGGACCGCGGACCGGTCAGGGGTCGTTGCGCGGCGTCAGGCCACAGTTGGCGAGACCGAGGTCGTCGACACCCTGCTCCTTGGCCAGGGCCGCGACCGCCGGACCGAACTTTGGACTGGCCACCTCGGTGACGAAGGTGCCGGCGCAGTTGTGGCCGGTGGGAGGGGGCGCGGCGAGCGCCGCCGGGGCGGTGGCGAGCACGGTCGCCGCAGCGAGACCCAGGGCGGCGGCCAGGTGGCGAGGGGACACGGGCACCTCCGAGGACGAGGACCAGGGACCGAGTGTCTGCGCGTCGCGCGGAGCTGTCACCACCCTGCCGCGCGGTCGGGTCCGGATCCCGGTGTGCCGGATCTGCTGTGCCGGCCGTACCCGATGGCCGGGGCGCACGCCGGGTCCTTCCGGAGGTCCCCGGCCCTGAGGACAGTGGACCGGGTCGGATCGGATCCGTGGCGAGGGGAGCCGGACCCGGACGCAGGCCCGTCCTCGGGGCCGGCTCGTCGCCGCCACCGTGCAGGGGGAGATCGTCATGGCCATCGACTTCACGCTCACGCCGGAGCAGAAGGTCATCCAGGAGGCGGCCCGGGAGTTCGCGCAGGACGTCCTGCAGCCGGTGGTGCGGGCGGCCGACGAGGAGCCCGACCCCCTCCGCGCGTTCAACCTGACGAAGCCGGCCTACCGCGAGGCCGTGAAGCGGGGCATCGCCTTCTCGATGCTGCCGCGGCAGTACGGCGGCGGCGGCATGTCGAACGTCGACTTCGTCATCGCCGCGGAGGAGATCTGTGCGGTCGACCCCGGCTTCGCGACGACGATCCTGGTGAACGGACTCGGCCTGATGCCGGTCTGGTACTACGGCACCGAGGAGCAGAAGGAACGCTTCATCCGCCGGGCCACCTCGGACACCTCCGGCGAGTTCATCGTCGGGTACGCGGCCAGCGAGCCGCCCGGCTCACCCGGCGGGACGGCGAACTTCGACGCCCCAGCGGTCAACGGCGCCGGCATGTCGGTGACCGCGACGCTGGACGGCGACGAGTACGTGGTCAACGGCCGCAAGTACTGGCCGTGCAACGTCGGCGGCTGGGACAACCAGGGAGCCGATCTCAACCTGGTCGTCGTCCGCACCGACCGGGAGGCGGGTGGCACCCGGGGGTTGTCGGCGATCATCGTCGAACGGGGCACCCCGGGCGTCACCTACTCGTCCATCAGCACGTCGGGCCAGCGGCTGGCCCCCAACTGCGAGATCGTCTTCGACGACGCGCGCGTCCCTGCGGCCAACCTCATCGAGGGGACGCGCGGCAACGGCGACCTGCTCATCAACCGCAACTTCGCCTGGTCGGGGCCGGTCGCCGGGATCGCTGCCGTGGGGGTGGCCCGGGCGGCCTACGAGGCGGCCCTGGACTGGGCGAAGACCTACACCGCGGGCGGACCGCAGCCGATCATCGACTACCAGTACCCCGGCTACGTCCTCGGTGACGTCGCGGCGAAGATCGAGGCGGCGCGGTACTTCTGCTGGAAGGGCGCGCACTACATCGACGAGCACGACTACCACGGGGAGCTCATCGGTGCGATGAACAAGGTGCTGTGCACGGAGATGCTCTTCGACTGCGTCTACAAGTGCATGCAGGTCGTCGGGGTCAACTCCGTGGACCGCAAGCACCTGTTCGAGCGGTACCTCCGCGAGGCCTCGATCCTCCCGCTCTACGACGCCGGCAACTTCGGGATGCAACGCCGGCGGATCCACGGCGTGATGGCGCACTCGTCGTTCGATCCCCGGGCACTCATGGACAACCGGGCGGTCGACTTCGACAAGTCGATGGAGGGCATCGACACCATCCCGACACCCCGTGCGGAGACCACCGGGGCGTTCACGTCGGCCCGTGCAGGAGCGCCGCAGTCCTGATCCGCTGCCGGGGAGACGGTCGCCGGGGACGTCGGTGGACCGGCGGCCGTCGCCCCGGCGTCCTGTTCCGGGACGCCGTTCCGGCCTACGGTTGCGGGGACGACCGGGGCCGCGGCTCCGCGGCGCCCGCGCACCGCGCGACGGGAGGGGACCGGTGTTCGACACCCGCGACCGGATGGTCACCCGTGAGCACGTCCGGCACCTGCTGCCGGCCATGCAGCTCAGCCCCGATGCCGAGCGACGGCTCCTCGACCTCGCCTACCCGCTGCCGTCCCCCGTCGTGGCGGAGGAGTTCGCGCGGCTCGGCTTCAGCCCCGAGGTGCTCGTCGACCGGATGGGCGGCAGTCCCTGACGCCGCTGTCGCCACCGCTCCGTGGGACGGTCCCGGCCGGCCGGCCGGCCGACCGCTGCTCGAGCTGCGCGTACGTGAGGGTGGTGTCCCACCGGTGTCCGCACGTCGCGCTCAGGCACTTCCAGTCGTCGATCAGCACCAGGCGTTCCATGTCCGTCCGCCAGAGGTGGAGGACCTGCCCGCTCGCGCACTCGGGACACCGTTCCACGAGACCACCGACCCGTCCGGCGCCGTCGCCGGGTTGCTGCCGGGGACGACACCGGCACGCGGCACCGGCGCCGGTGGCTCGGCCCCGCCTCGCGCCCAGCGTGCGCCCGCCCGGCGGGCGCGGCCACCGGGGGAGTGGCGTCAGGCGGCGGGCCGCCGCTCGTCGGTCCCTGGCGGGACGACGTCGTCGTGGAGGATCGCCATGCGGTCGAGGAACCAGTTCTTGCCGGCCATGTGCACCGCCAGCCCGCAGAGCGTCATCCACCCGTCGCGGGCGACCAGGCCCCGGGCCAGCACCAGCGCCCCCGCCGTGTTGAGCCCGAGCAGGACGTTCGGCGCCACCCGGTGCCTCGGGGGCACGGGCACGGCCTTGCGGTTGGTCCAGTACGGCTCGCCCAGCACCGCCTTGGAGGCCCAGGAGTCCAGGGACCGCGGCGGCGGGAACGCCCGCGGGTTGACGAGGGCCCACGCGCAGACGGCGCCCACCGGGAGCAGCGACCACCGGCCGATCCGGGCGCGGCTCCAGACGGCGCCGGCGAACAGCGCGGGGATGGGGATGCGGGTGTAGACGCTCCACGGGTTGGCGTGGCGCGCCCACCCCTCGTCGTCGAGACCGAACACCCGCTCGGCCGTGGTCGGCGTCCTGGCGACCGGAGCCGTCGCCGGACCTGTCACCGGTCCTGTCGTGGTCATCCCCGTACGGTCCGCCGCTCGGGCCGCCGCCGACACGGGGTCAGCCCGGGTCCCGGGGCAGGGTCGGCCCCGGTCGTCTGACCGGTGCGGCGGCCCCCGGCGCGGCGGAGGGTGGGAGGCGATCGGTCCCTCCCCGACGACGGAAGGCCCCACCATGGCGTCCGGACCCGCAGTCGCTCCCCAGCCCCCACCGGACTTCGGCGGGAGGCTCGAGCGGACCGAGGTCCAGCGCGGACCCTCCTCGATCCCCGGCCGGGAGATCGTCCAGGTCCTCACCCGGATCCCGGTCGGCGTCTCGTCGGGCTGGCACACCCATCCCGGCGAGGAGGTCGGCTACATCCTCGCCGGCACGGTGACGATGGCCGTCCGCGGCCGCGTGACCCGGACGCTGCACGCGGGTGACGGGTTCCTCATCCCGCCCGGCGTCCCGCACGACGCGCGCGACGTCGGTCCCGGGACGGGGCAGATGCTCTCGACCTACGTCGTGGAGGCCGGGCGGCCGCTGGTCACCCTCCTCGGCTGATGGAACGACGTGCCGGCTCCGTGGCCGGCGACCGCCCCTCGCTCTGGACCGGAGCGCTGGCCGGGTACGCGGCCAGCCGCACCATGGACGCCGTCACGGGCTGGTTCCACGGCCGGCAGAGCGGGGCCTCGCGGCAGCGGGAGCAGGAGATCGCGCCGGGCGGCACGCTCGCGCAGCTCGGCAGGCGGCTCGGCCGCGCCGCGGGGCGCGACCTCGACGACGCGACGGCGGACCGGGTGGGGACCGCCGTGCACCGCGCGTTCGGCGTCACCTACGGGGTGGTCGCCGCGGCCCTGGTGCGCCGGGGGGTGCACCCGCTCCGCGCCGGCCTCCTCGTCGGTGCGGGCGCGTTCCTGCTCGTCGACGAGGGCACGGCGCTGCCGACGTTGACCTCCTACCCGCTGGTGAGCCACGCCCGCGGCGTCGTCGGGCACGCGACGGTGGGGACGGGGATCGGCCTCCTGCTCTGGCTGACCGGACGGTCCTGACCGGGGCGGTGCCGACCCTCAGGCGTGCACCGACCGGCCGGCCGCGTCGTCGCGGAAGGCCTCCGGGTGCGCCCGCGCCCGGGCCATCAGCCCCGTGTAGGCGGCGTCGAGGACGAAGCAGAGGACGCCGATCGTGAGGACGAACGCGGACCCCTCGTGCACGCCGAAGACGACCGTCGGCGCGGCGGTCCCCACCCACTTGGCGACGGCGATGGTCAGCGACTGGCCGCGCGGTCCGCCGCGGGCCACGAACATCGCCAGGAACAGGCCGGACATCAACAGGTTCTGCAGGAACGCGGTGTACCGCGCCGCCTGGGGGAAGTCGAACTCCGCGACGAAGGCCCACTGGACGACGAAGGCCGTCGCGAACAGCCCGGTCGTGGCCCAGGCGAACAGCGTGCGCGTGACCCAGGGCGGGAACTCGGCGCGGCCGTACCGCAGGAAGGTGGCGACGATGACCAGGTCCGCCAGCACCCAGGCGACGTTCACCCACGCCTGCAGGCCCGGCTCGTTGGCCAGGCCCCACACCGAGTAGATCGACTCCCAGGCGATGTTGAGGGCGAGCGCGGCCACCGGCAGCGCGTAGGTCCGCTGGGCGAACCCGATCCGGATCGCCTCGACGTAGACCACCGTCCAGGCGATCCCGCTGAGCGCGGTGAGGAGGAGGACCACCGGAGGTCACCGCCGGGGACGGCGCCCGATCCTCGACCCCAGCCACGTGAGGGGGTCGTAGCGCCGGTCCACCACCCGCTCCTTGAGCGGGATGATCCCGTTGTCGGTGAGGTGGATGCCCTCGGGGCACACCTCCGAGCAGCACTTGGTGATGTTGCAGTAGCCGAGGCCGAAGTCCTCCTGGGCGGCGTCCCGCCGGTCGACGACGTCGAGCGGGTGCATGTCGAGCTCGGCCAGCCGGATGAGGAAGCGCGGCCCGGCGAAGGCGGCCTTGTTCTCCTCGTGGTCGCGGATGACGTGGCAGGTGTCCTGGCAGAGCCAGCACTCGATGCACTTGCGGAACTCCTGCGGCCGCTCGACGTCGACCTGCTGCATCCGGTGGTTGCCGTCGGGGTCGCGCGGCCGCGGGGTGAACGCCGGGATCTGCGCGGCCTTCTCGTAGTTGTAGGAGACGTCGGTGACCAGGTCGCGGACGACCGGGAACGTCCGCAGCGGCGTGACCGTCAGCGGCTCGTCCCGGGGAAAGGTGTTCATCCGGGTCAGGCACATGAGCCGCGGCCGGCCGTTGACCTCCGCGCTGCACGAGCCGCACTTGCCGGCCTTGCAGTTCCACCGCACGGCGAGGTCGCCGGCCTGGGTGGCCTGCAGGCGGTGGACGACGTCGAGGACGACCTCGCCCTCGTTGACCGGGACGGTGTAGGTCTGCAGCTCGCCACCGGTGGCGTCACCGCGCCAGACGCGGAGGGTGGCGTCGTACCCGCCGCCGCCGTCCGCGCGCGAGCCCTCGTCGACCGCACCGAGGCTCGGTTCCCCCACCTCGGTCACGGCTGCTCCTCGAAGACCTCGGCGAGCTCCGGGGGCATCTGCGGCAGCGCCTGCCGGGCCACGGTCACCCCGCCGTCGGCCGTGCGGGTGCAGACCAGGTTGGTGCGTCCCCACTCCGGGTCGGCGGCGGGGAAGTCGTCGCGGGTGTGCCCGCCGCGGCTCTCCTCGCGCTCGAGGGCCGCGCGGGCGATGCACTCGCTGACCAGCAGCAGGTGCGGCAGGTCCAGGGCCAGGTGCCAGCCGGGGTTGTACTGCCGGTGCCCCTCGACCGACAGGGCGGCGATCCGGTCCCGGAGCGCGGCGATCCGCGCCAGCGCCTGCTCCATCTCCGGCGCGGTGCGGATGATCCCGACCAGGTCGTGCATCGTCTGCTGCAGATCGTGCTGGACGGCGTAGGGGTTCTCGCCGCCCTCCCGGTCGAACGGCGCCAGCGCCGCCCGCGCCGCGTCGGCCAGCGCGTCCTCGGCCAGCTCGACCAGGCCGGCTCTCTTGCGCGCGTGCTCGGCGGCGGCGGTGCCGGCGCGGCGGCCGAACACCAGCAGGTCCGACAGCGAGTTGCCGCCGAGCCGGTTGGAGCCGTGCATGCCGCCGGCCACCTCGCCCGCGGCGAAGAGGCCGGGCAGACGGGCCTCCTGGGTGTCGGGGTCCACCTCGACACCGCCCATCACGTAGTGGCAGGTGGGCCCGATCTCCATCGCCTCGCGGGTGATGTCGACGTCGGCCAGCTCCTTGAACTGGTGGTACATCGAGGGCAGCCGCTTCCGGATGTACTCGGCCGGTCTGCGCGAGGCGATGTCGAGCCACACGCCGCCGTGCTCGGTGCCGCGGCCGGCCTTCACCTCGCTGTTGATCGCCCGGGCGACCTCGTCGCGGGGGAGCAGCTCGGGTGGGCGCCGGTTGTTCTTCTTGTCGGTGTACCAGCGGTCGGCCTCCTCCTCGGACTCCGCGGTCTCCTTGCGGAAGAAGTCGGGGATGTAGTCGAACATGAACCGGTTGCCGGCCGAGTTCTTCAGGATCCCGCCGTCGCCGCGGACGCTCTCGGTGACCAGGAGCCCGCGCACCGACGGCGGCCACACCATCCCTGTGGGGTGGAACTGGACGAACTCCATGTTCACCAGCCCCGCGCCGGCCTGCAGCGCCAGCGAGTGCCCGTCGCCGGTGTACTCCCACGAGTTGGAGGTGACCTTGTAGGCCTTGCCGATGCCGCCGGTGGCCAGGACCACCGACGGCGCCTCCCAGGCGACGAACCGGCCGGACTCCCGCCAGTAGCCGAACGCCCCGGTGATCCCCTCCTCGTCGGTGAGCAGCCGGGTGACCGTGCACTCCATGAACACGTCGACGCCGAGCGCGACGGTGCGCTGCTGCAGGGTGCGGATGAGCTCCAGGCCGGTGCGGTCGCCGACGTGGGCCAGCCGGGCGTAGCGGTGGCCACCGAAGTCCCGCTGGCTGATCAGCCCGTCGGGGGTGCGGTCGAACAGCGCGCCCCAGTCCTCGAGCTCGCGGACCCGGTCGGGTGCCTCCTGCGCGTGCAGCTGGGCCATGCGCCAGTGGTTGAGCATCTTCCCGCCGCGCATGGTGTCCCGGAAGTGCACCCGCCAGTCGTCCTCCGGGTAGGCGTTGCCCATGGCCGCGGCGATGCCGCCCTCGGCCATGACCGTGTGCGCCTTGCCGAGCAGCGACTTGCAGACGACGGCCGTGCGCGCCCCGTCCTCGTGCGCGGCGATCGCGGCCCGCAGGCCCGCGCCGCCGGCCCCGACGACGACGACGTCGTAGGCGTGCCTCTCGAGCTCCATCAGAAGAACCTCAGATCCGAGATCGTGCCGGTGGCCAGGAGCAGGACGTAGAAGTCGGCGAAGGCGACGCCGAACAGCGAGATCCAGGCGAACTGCATGTGCCGGCCGTTCAGCCGGGACACCAGCGTCCAGGCGCGGTAGCGCAGCGGGTGCCGGGAGAAGGAGTTCAGCCGGCCGCCCACGACGTGGCGGCACGAGTGGCAGGACAGCGAGTAGAGCCACAGCAGGGCCGCGTTGGCCAGGAGCACCAGCGTGCCCAGGCCCATGTGCCCCCAGGCCCCGGTCTCGTCGCGGAAGGCGAGGACGGCGTCGTAGGTGAGGACGACGTTGAACAGCAGGCCCAGGTAGAAGAAGTACCGGTGCACGTTCTGCCCGAGCAGCGGCAGCCGCGTCTCACCGGTGTAGCGCCGGTGCGGCTCGGCCACCGCGCACGCCGGCGGCGAGAGCCAGAACGAGCGGTAGTAGGCCTTCCGGTAGTAGTAGCAGGTCAGCCGGAAGCCCAGCGGCACGACGAGGATGTAGAGCGCCGGGGAGATCCACGACGGGCCGGTGAACAGCTCCGGGAAGGTGTCGCCCTCGCAGCCGGTGGTGATGCAGGGCGAGTAGAACGGCGAGATGTAGGGCTCGGAGAAGTAGTACGCGTTCTGGAACGCCCGGAACGACGAGTAGACGACGAAGGCGACCAGCGCCAGCACGGTCAGCAGCGGCTGCAGCCACCAGCGGTCGGTGCGCAGCGTCCGTGCCGCGATCGCCGCGCGCCGCGGGGCCGGGCCGCCGTCGCCGCGCCCGGCCGAGGTCGCCCCGGAGCCGCGCGGCGCGGTGGTGGTCACCGCCGCGTGCGGCCGGACCCGCCGATGCCCTCGTCGTCGCCGTCGCCGTAGACGGCGGCGAACGGCTCGTGCACCGCGCGGCGGGGGACGCCGCACAGCAGGTCGAGGTCGTCGCGCAGCCGGGCGACGTCGATCCGCAGCCGGCGGGCGTCGAGGGTGTCACCGGAGTGGCGGGTCAGCGACGCGCACGCCCGTTCCAGCGCGTCCACCGCCCCGCGCGCCGCCGCCACGTCCTGCTCGAGGGACATCCCTGCCTCCATCTCCGCCGGCGCCGGCTGAGACGGGAAGTCGACCACGGACGCCGGGCGGCGGAAAGGGGGTGCGGCGTGTCCGTTGGGTGCCGCCGTGCCCACCCACAGCGGGACCTCCGGCCGTGTCCGGTGCGCCCGCCGTCGCCCTAGCGTCCGCGTCGTGGTCCGTGCGTGCCCGGACCCCGGGTGCGCGTCCACGAGTGGGACGAGGAGCAGCCATGACCCAGGCACTGTCGACCCTGGCCGACCGCATCAGCGGCGCGGTGATCCGCCCGGGGGACCCGCGGTACGAGGAAGCGCGGCACGTCTACAACGGGATGGTGGACGCCCGGCCCGTCGCGGTCGTCCGCTGCGCGACCGAGGAGGACGTGGCCGCCGTGGTGCGGCTCGCCGCGGAGCAGCGGCTGGACCTCGCCGTGCGCGGCGGCGGGCACAGCGTGCCGGGGTTCGGCACCGCCGACGGGGCGATCGTGGCCGACCTCTCGCCGATGCAGTCGGTCCAGGTCGACGACGCCCAGCGCACCGCGACCGCCGGCGGCGGCGTGACCTGGGGCCGCTTCAACGACGTCACCGGCGCGCACGGCCTGGCCACCCCCGGGGGCATCGTCTCCACCACGGGGATCGCCGGGCTGACGCTCGGGGGCGGCATCGGCTACCTCAACCGGGCGCACGGGCTGTCCTGCGACAACCTGCTCTCGGCCCGCGTGGTCACCGCCGACGGCGACCGGCTGACGGCGAGCGAGGACGAGAACGCCGACCTGTTCTGGGCGCTGCGCGGCGGCGGCGGCAACTTCGGCGTCGTCACCGACTTCACCTACCGGCTGCACCCGGTCGGCGACGTGCTGGTCGGCCTGATGTTCTTCGAGCTCGCCGACGGGCCGGCCGTCTTCCGGTTCTTCGACGACGCGCTCGACGAGGCGCCCCCGGAGTACGGCGGTTACCCGGCGATGCACCTGGGACCGCCCCTGCCGTTCATCCCCGAGGACCGCGTCGGGAACCCCTTCGCGGTGATCGTGTCGTGCTGGACCGGCGACATCGCCGAGGGGGAGCGGTTCCTCGGCCGGTTCCACGAGGTGGCCGCCCCGGCCGCCGAGATGATCGCGCCGATGCCCTACCCGGCGATCAACGCGCTGTTCGACCCGCTGCTGCCGCCCGGCCTGCAGCACTACTGGAAGAACGCCTTCGTCGCCGAGCTCACCGACGACGCGATCGCCGCGCACATGGAGATGGGCGCCCGGATGCCGGCCATCACCTGCGCGATGCACATGTACACGCTGACCGGCGCGGTGCAGGACGTGCCCTCCGACGCGACGGCGTTCGGCCACCGCGACGCCCGCTACGTGGCCAACCTCGCCGGCATGTGGGCCGACCCGGCCGACAACGAGGCCAACACCGCCTGGGTGCGCGACTACTACGCCGCGGTCGCGCCGCACTCCCAGCCCGGCGGGTACGTCAACTTCGCCTCGCCCGACGACCAGCAGAAGGCGCCGGACAACTACGGCGCCAACCACCAGCGGCTCACCGAGGTCAAGCGCCGCTACGACCCCGGCAACCTGTTCCACCTCAACCAGAACATCCAGCCCTCGCCGGTGCCCTCGCCGCGGCAGCAGGGCAGGGGCTGACGCCCGCGCCGGGACCGCGGGACGGTGCCCCGCGGCCCCGGCCGGCGCTAACGTCCGCGCGGTGACGACGACCACACCGACGGTCCGGACCTCCGGCGGCACCGTGCGCGGCACCAGCCGCGACGGCGTGCACGCCTTCCTCGGCATCCCCTACGCCGCCCCGCCCTTCGGCCCGCGGCGCTTCGCCGCGCCCGCGCCGGCCGAGCCCTGGGACGGCGTCCGGCCGGCCACGGAGTTCGGCCCGACCGTGCCCAAACCGCCGTACGCACCGCCCTACGACGTGCTGCTGCCCGAGCCGACGATCCCGGGCGAGGACTGCCTCAACCTCAACGTCTGGACCCCCGACCCCGGCGCCTCCGGGCTGCCGGTGCTCGTGTGGATCCACGGCGGCGCCTTCGTCAACGGCTCGAACGCGGTGCCGGTGTACGACGGCACGGCCTTCGCCCGCGACGGCGTCGTCTGCGTGAGCATCAACTACCGGCTCGGCGTCGACGGGTTCGCGCTCTTCGCCGACGACGGCCCACCCAACCGCGGACTGCTCGACCAGGTCGCCGCGCTGCGCTGGGTACAGGAGAACGTCGCGGCGTTCGGCGGTGACCCGGCCCGGGTCACCGTGGCCGGGGAGTCGGCGGGCGGGATGAGCGTGGGCTCCCTGCTGGCGATGCCGTCGGCGCGGGGGCTGTTCGCCCGGGCGGTGCTGCAGAGCGGCGCCGGCCACCACGCGCTGAGCGCCGCGACGGCGGGCCGGATCTGCGGCTACCTCGCCGAGCGGCTGGCCGTGGCCCCGACGCGGGAGGCGCTGGCCGCCGTGCCGGTCCCCGACCTGATCGCCGCTCAGCAGGGGCTGGCCGCGGAGATCGCCGTCATGCCCGACCCCGGTCGCTACGGCGAGGTCGCGGCGAACCTCATGGCCTTCGAGCCGGTGATCGACGGGGAGGTCCTGCCCGACCTGCCCATCCGGGCGATCGCGGGCGGGTCGGCCGGCGACGTGTCCGTGCTGGTCGGCGCCAACCGCGACGAGCACCGGCTGTTCCTCGTGCCGAACGGCGTGGTCGACGTGGTGAACGACCAGCTGCTGCAGATGGCGGCCGCCGGCTACGGCCTCCCGGCCGGCCGCGCGCTCGAGCTCTACCGCGCCGCGCGCCCCGGCGCGACGCCGGGGGAGCTGCTCGTCGACGTCGCCACCGACTGGTTCTTCCGCGTGCCCGCGATCCGGCTGGCCGAGGCGGTGACCGGGCGGGCGGGGACCGCCGGCGGCCGGGCGTGGATGTACGAGTTCTCCTGGCCCTCGCCGCAGTTCGGCGGCCGGCTCGGCGCCTGCCACGCCCTCGAGATCGGGTTCACCTTCGACACGCTGGCGCACGAGGCGCACGGCGCCCTCACCGGCGGCGTGGCACCTCAGGCGCTGGCCGACGCCATGCACGGCGCGTGGGTCCGGTTCGTCACAGACGGCGACCCCGGCTGGGCACCCTACGACCTCCAGCGGCGGCCGGTGCAGGACTTCGGGGAGGAGATCCGGCTGGTCGAGGACCCGCGCGGCGCCGAGCGCGCGCTCTGGGACGGCGTCCGCTAGCCCGGCTGACGCGCGGGCGGCGGCACCCGGGGCGGGAGCTGCCGGGGGTCGCCGCCCGCGGCGATACGGGCGAGTGCGCGGAGCGCGGCCAGCGCGCCCACCGGCTCGATCGCCGACGGCGAGGCGCCGGGGTGGTGCGGCGCGAGGCGGACCCGCAGGGCGGCCGGCCGCACGCGGAAGGTCACCGGCGGGTCGAGCACGGCCGCCTCGCCGTCGATGCCCACCGGCACCGGCAGCGGCGCCTCGACGCGGAACTCGCCGGTCTCCCACTGCCGCCAGGGGCGCCGCCGGGGTTGCGCGCGGCGGTCGGGCGGGTCGACCACGGTGATCCCCAGCAGGCCCTGGTCGACGGCCGGCCGGGTGCCCGCGCCGGCCGCGCCGCCCAGCCGGTACTGGTTGTTCCCCACCAGGATCACCGCGGCGCCGCGCATGGTGCGGCCGCCCGGGGTGGTCCAGGTCAGCTCCCGCGAGCCGCCGCTCGTCCCCAGGGCGCGGGGCACCGTGTCGAGCAGGGTCCGCAGCTTCGCCGCGCGGTACCCGTCCTGCTGGACGGCCTCGGCGTAGACGCCCAGCGAGACGTTGTTGACGAAGACCCGGCCGTTGACCTCGGCGAGGTCGACGACCTTCTCCCGGCCGTCGAGGAGGGCGTCGAGCGCCCCCACCACGTCGGAGCGGTCCACGCCGAGGTCGACGGCGAAGTGGTTGCGCGTCCCCGCGGGGATGCACGCGTAGGGCAGCCCGGCGTCGGCGGCGAGTGCGGCCACCACGGCCTGGGAGCCGTCCCCGCCGGCCATGCCCACGGCGTCGGCACCGGCGTCCACGGCGCCGCGCACGATCGCCGCGAGGTCCTCGTCGGGCCGCAGCTCCCGCACCTCGATGCCCCGCTCCCGCGCGGCCGCCGCCAGGCCGGTGCGCGCCGCCCGGCCGTCGCCCGAGCGCGGGTTGACGACCACCACCGGCCGCCGCGGCCGCGGGGCGGCCGGCAGCTCGACGTCGGGCCGGAAGGCCGAGCGGGCCGCCGCGTGCCAGACGACGGCGCCGAGCCCGAGCAGCAGCAGGGTGCGCAGGTAGCCCTCGTCGACGAGCAGCAGGACGCCGCCCCCGAGAGCCACCCCGGCGACGGCGAGCCCGGCCGCCCGGCCCCAGCCGCGGCGCAGCACGCCCTCCCACGCGCCCGCGGCGACCAGCGCGCCGCAGAGGAGCAGCAGGGCGCCCCGGGGGAAGTCGTCGAGAGCGGCCTGCAGGCTCAGGACCGCCACCCACAGCGCGGCGGCGAGGGCCACCACGGCGGCGGTGCGGCGCCGGCGCCGGTGGCGGCGTCGCGGGCCGGCGGCGGCGTCCGGTCCCCGCGGGGCCCGGCGGAGCGTGCGCTGGGGACCGGACATCGACGGCCGCCTCTCCCGTGGGGCTCTCCGTGCGGTCAATGTGCCGCCCCCGCCGGGGAGGTGGGCCGGTGCGGGCGGCGCCGCGTCAGATGCCGCACTGGTCCTCGAGGTACCGGTCGACGTTGTCGCCGGGCCCGTCGAGGCCGCTCGCGGCCTGGTCGAGCGCCTCCAGCGAGTCGAGGTCGGTGAGGTCGACGGTGCCGACCGCGGCGGCCACCCGGTCGAGGCCGTCGGCCAGCGCCGTCCAGTCGGCGGCGATCGCCTCGGGGGCCTGGATGCCGCGGAGCTCCTCCGCGAGCCGGGTGAACCCGTCGGCGAGCGACACGTCGCCCTCGAGGTCGGACAGGGCCGCGTCGACCCTGGCGTCGATGTCGCCGGCCTGCGCGCAGAACTCCGTCGCGTCCTCGCCGGCCGACCCCTGCTCCGCCGCTGACGCCGCCGCGGAGGAGGGCTCGGGGTCCCCGCCGCCGCACGCGGTCAGCAGGAGCACGGCGGCCGCGCCGCCCACGCCGGCGCGGAGCAGGCTCCCGCGCAGCGGCTGCCGGCGGGACGGGTGCACGGTGCGGGACATGGCTGCCTCCGGGCTCGGGCGGGATCCGACCGGTCCGAGGGTTCTCCGGACGGCGCCCGCGCATCAGCGGGCTGACCCCCGTTCCCGGGAGGGGGCTGACCCCGTGGTGAGGGGCCGGGTGCCGCTGCCAGGCTCGGACCGTGACACCGCGGGTGGTGATCGTCGACGACCACGCCCCCTTCCGGTCGCTGGCCCGCCGGCTGCTCGGCGCGGGCGGCTTCTCGGTCGTGGGGGAGGCGGCCGACGGCGCCGGTGCCCTGGCCGTGGTCCGCGACCTGACCCCCGACGTCGTCCTGCTCGACGTACAGCTGCCCGGCCCCGACGGCTTCGCCGTCGCGGAGGTGCTCGCCCGGGAACCGGACGCGCCCGTCGTCGTGCTGGTCTCCAGCCGCGCGCTGCTCGACTACGGCTCCCGCGTGGCCGCCAGCACGGCGCGCGGATTCATCGCCAAGGCGGACCTCAGCGGCGAGACACTGCAGGACGTGATCCGCGGACCAGGACGGCCGGTCCCGTGCAGCGGCTGAGGCCGCGCACGCGCGCCGCGCTGGCCGCGGCCGGGGCCGCCGCCGGCGTGGCGGCGGCCGCGGCGCTGGTGTGGGGCGGCTACCAGGTACCCGCCGACCTGCTCGCGCCGACGCTCGTGCTCGACCTCGCCGTCGGCTGGTCGTTCATCGGGGTGGGCCTGGTGGCGTGGCGGCGCCGCCCGGACAGCCGCACCGGGCTGCTCATGGTGGTGCTGGGGTTCGCCTGGTTCGCGCGCTTCGCCGTCGCCGTCGACAGCCGGGCCGGGTTCGTGGTGGGCGTCCTGGTCGGCTCGGTGTACCTCAGCGTGCTGGTGCACCTCCTCGCCACCTTCCCCGGCGGGCGGGTGCAGGACCGCACGCAGCGGGTGCTGGTGACGGTCGGCTACCTGCTGTCCGCGCCCCTGGACGCGGTCTTCCTGTTCGTCTTCGGGGCGCAGCGGCAGCTGGGGGAGGGGCCGCCGCCCAACGGCCTGGTCATCGCGCCGAGCAACGGGGAGTTCGACCCCTCCGGCGTCGACCTGGCGGTGCAGGCCGTGGTCGTCGTGCTCTTCGGGTCGCTGCTGGCGACGGTGTTCACCCGGTGGCGCGCGGCCGGCCCGGCGCAGCGCCGCAGCCTCACCCCCGGCGCGGTGGGCGCGGCGCTGATCGTCGGCACGATCCTCGTCGAGCGGACGGCGGTCCTGCTGCTCATCCCGCCGGCCGTGGGCGTCGCGCTCGCCTGGTCGGCCGCGGTGGTCCTGGTCGTGTGGCCGCTGGCGCTGCTCCTGGGACTGCTCCGCAGCCAGCTCGACCGCTCGGCGGTCGGCCCGCTGATCGTGGAGCTCGGCGCCGGGCTGCCGGTGCCCGAGCGGCTGCGCAGCGCCCTGGCCGCCACGCTGCACGACCCGTCGCTGGAGCTGGCGTACTGGCTGCCGGAGCGCCGCGCCTTCGTCGACCCCGCCGGCGCGCCCGTGACGGTCGCCCCCGCCCGCGGCCGGGCGATGACCTACCTCGAGCGCGACGGCGCGCCGATCGCCGTGCTGGTGCACGACCCGGTGCTCGCGGCGGAGCCCGAGCTGGTGGCAGCGGTCGCGGCCGGGGCCGGCCTGGCGGTCGAGAACGACCGGCTGCACGCCGAGGTCCGCAGCCAGCTGCGGGAGGTGCAGGCGTCGCGGGCGCGCATCGTCGAGGCGGCCGACGGCGCGCGCCGCCGGGTGGAGCGCGACCTGCACGACGGCGCCCAGCAGCGGCTGGTCACGGTGGCCCTGGCGCTGCGGCTGGCGCACACCCAGCTCGGCACCGCCACCAGCGCGGAGCTGGCCGCCCTGCTCGACGAGGCCGGCGCGGAGCTGGCCGGCGCCCTCGCCGAGCTGCGCGAGCTGGCCCGCGGCATCTACCCGGTGCTGCTCACCGACGCCGGCCTCGGGCCCGCGCTCGACTCGCTCGCCGAGCGCTGCCCGGTGCCGGCCGTGGTCGCCGCGGTGCCGGCCCGGCGGTGGGCCGAGGCGGTCGAGCAGACCTGTTACTTCGTGGTGTCCGAGGCGCTGGCCAACGCCGTCAAGCACGCGCGGGCCTCGCAGGTCGCCGTCGAGGTGCGGGAGACCGGCGGGGGGCTGCGGGTGGAGGTCGCCGACGACGGTGCCGGCGGGGCCGACGCGGGCGGCTCGGGCCTGCGCGGCCTGGCCGACCGGGTGGCCACGCTCGGCGGGGAGCTCACGGTGCGCAGCCCGCGGGGCGGCGGCACCCGGGTGGTCGGGACCGTCCCGTGCGCGTGATGGTCGCCGACGACGCGGCGCTGTTCCGGGCGGGCATCTCGCGGCTGCTCGCCGACGCCGGGTTCGACGTCACCGCGCAGGTCGGGGACGCCGCCGCCCTCCTCGACGCCGTCGACCGGGACCCGCCGGACGCCGTCGTCGTCGACATCCGGATGCCGCCCACCCACACCACCGAGGGCCTCGACGCCGCGCGGGTGCTCGCCGAGCGCCACCCCGGCACCGGCGTGCTGGTGCTGTCGGCCCACGTCGAGCCGCACTACGCGATGCGGTTGGTGGAATCCGGCGCGTCGGGGACCGGGTACCTCCTCAAGGAGCGGGTCGCCGACGCCGGCGAGCTGGCCGACGCCGTCCGCCGGGTGGCCGCCGGGGGAGTGGTGATCGACCCCGGTGTCGTGGCGCAGCTGGTCGGCCGGCGCCGCGTGCACGACCCGCTGGCGTCGCTGTCCGAGCGCGAGCGCGAGGTCCTGGCCGTGATGGCGGAGGGCCGGTCCAACCAGGCCATCTGCGAGCGACTGTTCCTCAGCCCGAAGACCGTCGAGGCCTACGTGCACAACGTGTTCACCAAGCTGGACCTGCACCAGGCGGCCGACACCAACCGGCGGGTGCTGGCCGTCCTCGCCCACCTGCGCGCCTGAGGACCCGCCGGTGGACGACCGCCCCGACCGGCGGCGGCTCGCGCTGGCGACGGCGGGGCTGTGCGTCGTCCTGGTGGCGTGGAACAACCTCGTCGTGCCCGCCCTCCCGGGCCGCCCGGCCACCGCGGTGGCCGCGAACGTGGCGGCCACCGGGGTGCTGCTCGCCGGCGCCCGGGGGGCGGGGCTGACCTGGGCCGAGCTGGGGCTCGCCCGCCGCCGGCTGCCCGCCGGGGCGCGGTGGGGCGGGGCCTGCGCGGCGCTCGTCCTCGCCGCGTACGCCGTCGCCCTCGCCGTCCCCGCGCTGCGGCCCCTGCTGGCCGACGCGCGGGCCGAGGGCCTGGACGGCACGGCGGTCGCGATCCGCGCCCTGGTGCGGGTGCCGCTGGGCACCGTCGTCTGGGAGGAGGTCGCCTTCCGGGGCGTGCTGCTCGCCCTGGCCTGCCGCCTCCTCCGGCTCCCGGCGGCCGTGGCCCTGTCCTGCGTGGTCTTCGGTCTCTGGCACGTCCGCCCCACGCTCAGCGGCCTGGCGGCCAACGACCTCGCCGACGGTGTCGTCGCCACCGCCACGGCCGTCCTGCTGACCGTCCTCTGGACGACGGCAGCCGGGCTGCTGTTCACCTGGCTGCGGCTGCGCAGCGGCAGCCTCCTCGCCCCCGTGCTGCTGCACCTGGCGACCAACTCCCTCGGGGTGCTGGCCGCCGCCGTGGCCACCCGGGCCGGGTGAGGGCCGGACCGGGTCACGACCCCGCCTCCAGGAGGTCGCGCAGCCGCTCCGAGCGCGCGGCGTCCCAGCCGGGCGGCTGCAGGACCTGCGCCCAGGCGTCGACGTACTGCGAGGCGTAGACGTGCCCGTGCCCGTCGGGGACGTTGCCGGCGAACGGGAGGTCGGCCGTGACCTGCCAGAACGTGACGAACGGGATCCAGCGCACCGCCTCGACGACGTCGTCGCCGCGGTGCTCCTCCAGCCAGGTCGGGCGGGCGTACAGCAGTTCCGGCGTCCACCACACGATCGGGTCGGAGGGGTGCATGACGTAGAGCACGCGGGGGCCGTCCCACGGCTCGGCGGTGGGCGCGATCCCCTCGCCGGGGTCGTCGGTGAACCGGACCGTGCGGCCGTCCCGGTACACCGGCTCGATCTCGGGGCTGCCCGCGTCCCGGTCGCTGACGAACTCCCGGAACAGCGTGTTGAACTCCGGCGGGCCGGCGAAGACCGCGCCGGCGGTCCGGTTGCGCAGGTCGTACTCGCCGCTGAACGCCGTCTCGCCGCCGAAGGAGCCCAGGCTCTCGCCGGCCACGACCAGGCGCGGGCGGTCGTCGAGCGGGAGCCGGTTCCAGCGGTCGTAGACCGCGTCGAACAGCTCGCGGCCGGCCTCCCGGGCCCGGTCGCTGTCGACCAGGTAGGAGAGCACCGAGGGCAGGTAGGAGTACTGGATGGCCACCGCGGCGCTGTCCCCGCCGGTCATGTACTCGACGGTGTCCACCGCCCCGGGGTCCACCCAGCCCGAGCCGGTGGTGGTGACGACGACGAGGACGGCGCGGTCCAGGCCGCCGGCGCGCTCGAGGTCGTCGACGGCCAGGCGGGCGCGCTCCTCGGCGGTGGGCGCGGAGTCCAGGCCGGCGTACGCCCGCACCGGCTGGGGAGCGGGCGCCCCGGTGAACGCGGCGATCTCGGCCGGTGACGGCCCGCCGTCGACGAACGTGCGCCCCTCCCGGCCCAGCGTGCCCCAGGCGACCAGGGAGCCGGGCCCGCCCGACCGCTCGGCCACGGTGGGCCGCACGACGCCGGCGTCGGTGCGGCCGTCGCGGACCGAGAAGGCCGCGTCGGCCGCCGCCACCAACCGGTCGACGACGACGCCGTTGAGGAGCAGCAGCGCACAGACGCCGACGACGGCCCAGCCGAGCACCCGCGCCGCGCGGGCGCCGATCCACCGGTCGAGCAGCAGCGCCACCCACCCGCAGACCCGCCGCACCGCGCGGGCGACCGCGACCAGCACGACGAACACGGCGGCCGCGACGAGCGGCACGACCAGCACGGACAGCGCGCTGTCGGCGGGGGCGTCCATGAGCTCCCGGATGCGCGCCTGCCAGTAGCGGCCGTACGCGGTGGCCGCGACGAAGGAGACCAGCGCGACCCCGGCCAGCACCAGCCACGAGCGCCGCCGCGCGGGCCGGGCGTCGCGGTCGGCCACCGCCCGCCAGGCCGCGGCCACCGCCACGCCGACGGCGTAGCCGAACGCGGCGGTGATCCCGCTGATCAGGCCCTGGGTCAGCCCGGTGCGCGGCAGCAGCGAGGGGGTGAGCGACACGCACAGGAACACCAGCGCCCCGGCGAGGCCGGGCAGCGTGTAGCGGAACGGCCGCCGCAGCGGCCGCCGCCGGACCGAGGGCCGGACGCGCTGGGCGTGCTGGGCGCGGACGGGGCCGGCGGGGGCGTCCTGCTCCCGGGCCCGCAGTCGGGTGCTCGACACGGTGGCCTCCGTCGGGTGGGGGACGGGACCGAGGCTCCGCGCGTGGGCGGGCCCGGACCAGCGGGCAGCCCCTCGACCGGGACGGGGGCTGACCCTGCAGTGCGCTCCCCGGTGGCACCGGCGGTCTACGATGGGGGGAGCACCGGCTCGCGGGCCGTGCGCCGCTGTACCGACGACGGGGTGCCGACGACGGTGTCGTCCTCAGCGGCCGGCTCCCGTCCGGCTGCCGTCCGGTCTCCTGGACCGCTCCGCACCGGTCCCGCGGAGCCCGCAGGCTGCGGGCTCCTCCGGGCGTCCGGCGTCCGGATCCCGGCCGCGCGGCGCCCGCCGGACGGCCGGGTGCGCGACGGCGCGCAGCGTCCCGACGGGGGAACCGCGCCGGGCAGTCAGAGGAGAGGTGTACGTGGCTCGACCAGGCCGGCGCCCGACGGGCACTCGCCGTACCGCCCCGCGGAACGCGCGACGCGACCGCGAGGACCTCATCTCGGTGCTCGCCCGCACCGTGCGCGAGGTCGAGACCGCCGCGGAGCGCGGCCGGGTGACCCCCGCCGTGCGCACCCGCTTCCAGGTCGTCGCGCTGCTGCTGCGCGAGGAGCACGCCCGCGTGAGGGCCGACGAGAGCGGCGGCGACACCGGCCGCGCCGAGCAGCTCAAGCGCCTCGACGGCGTCGCCACGATCCTCGCCAAGACCGCCGTCCGCGACGCCGGCCTGCTCGCGCTGCTGTCGGAGGACGCCGTCGTGTCCGACGCGGCCCGCGCGCTGCGGCTGGACGTGCTGCGCTCCGTGGGGCTCGAGGCGCCGCCGGAGGAGGCCCCGCCGGCCGAGCCGGTGGCCGCGCCGCCGGTGCAGGAGAACCGGGTCGTGCCGCAGTCGGTCATCTCCCGGCAGCTGGCCAACCCCTTCCTCGCCCCCGACTTCTCCGCCGCCCGGCCGGCCGTGGCCCGCCCCCGCCGCCTCGCCGGGTGGGAGCTGCTCGGCCCGCTGCTGCGGTCCTTCGAGCGCGCCGGCGGCGGCGACCCCGCGGGCATGGCCCTGCCCGCGCCGACCTCGCTGCAGGCGCCGGGCGGCCGCCAGCTCATGCCCCACCAGGGCCGGCTGGTCGCGGCCGCGGCCGCCGGGCACCGCACGTTCCTGCTCGCCGACGAGCCGGGCCTGGGCAAGACCGCCCAGGCGCTGCTGTCGGCGGAGGCGGCCGGCGCCTATCCGCTGCTCGTCGTCGTGCCGAACGTCGTGAAGACCAACTGGGCGCGCGAGGCCAGGATCTGGACGCCGCACCGCCCGGCCACCGTCATCCACGGCAACGGCGACACCATCGACGGGTTCGCCGACATCGTCGTCGTCAACTACGAGGTGCTCGACCGCCACGTCGGGTGGCTCGGCGACTTCGGCTTCCGCGGGATGGTCGTCGACGAGGCGCACTTCATCAAGAACCGGACCTCGCAGCGCTCGCAGCACGTCCTGGAGCTCTCGCAGCGCATCCGGTCGCGCACGACGCGGCCGCTGCTCATGGCGCTCACCGGCACGCCGCTGATCAACGACATCGACGACTTCCGGGCCATCTGGCAGTTCCTCGGCTGGATCGACGAGACCAAGCCGCTCGGCGAGCTCATGGAGGCGCTGGAGGAGACCGGCCTGACACCGGCCGACCCCGGCTTCTACGCCGCCGCCCGCCGCTGCGTCGTCGACATGGGCATCGTCCGGCGCCGCAAGGTCGACGTCGCCGCCGACATCCCCGCCCGCCGCATCGCCGACCTCCCCGTCGAGCTCGAGGGCGCGGCCGGCCGGTCGATCCGGGCCGCCGAGCGCGACCTCGCCCGCCGGATGGTGGCGCAGTACCGGCGTGCGCTGGCCAACCGCGGGAGCGAGCCGGGCGACGGCATCGACGCCGGCATCGACGTGGACCTCGTGCGCCGGGTGGCCCGGTCGGAGCAGAAGGAGGCCGCCACCGCGGCGTCCGGCGAGAACGTGTTCACGATGATGCGGCGCATCGGCCAGGCCAAGGCCGGGCTGGCCGCCGACTACGCCGCCCAGCTGGCCCGCAGCGCCGGCAAGGTCGTCTTCTTCGCCAAGCACGTCGACGTCATGGACGCCGCCGAGGACGTCTTCACCCGGCAGGGCGTGCGGTTCTCCTCCATCCGCGGCGACCAGACGTCGCGGGTGCGGCAGGAGAACATCGACGCGTTCGTCAACGACCCCGGCGTCGCCGTCGCCGTCTGCTCCCTGACCGCGGCCGGCGTGGGGCTCAACCTGCAGGTGGCCTCAGACATCGTGCTCGCCGAGCTGTCGTGGACCGACGCCGAGCAGACCCAGGCGATCGACCGCAGCCACCGCATCGGCCAGACCGAGCCGGTCACCGCGTGGCGGATCATCGCCGCGCAGACCATCGACGCCCGCATCGCCGAGCTCATCGACAGCAAGGCGGGGCTGGCCGCCCGGGCGCTCGACGGGTCCGACGAGGAGGTCGCGTCGTCGGCCGACGTGCAGCTCGAGGCGCTGGTCGCGCTGCTGACCGACGCGCTGACCGAGGACGCGCCGTCGGCCCTGCCGAGCGCGCCGGCCGCGACCTGAGGCGTGGGGCGTCTCCCGCCGGCCATGTAGCGCGCCCCCAGGGCCGGCACGGCCCAGCGGCCGCCCCCGCCCCCTGACCGGGGGCCGGTCCCGGGCCGGACGTCGATCTCCTGCGTCACCGGCGCTCGCCCACCGGCACGGACAACTGCGGGGTGCGCACGACGACCGTCAGGTGCTCGACCTTCGACGCCGGCTCGGTGACGACCTGTTCACTGGTGGAGCCCGCGGAGCGTGTCCTGGTCCTCGGCACCCGTGGCTGCGGTGCCGGGTCCGCCTCGTGCCTCCCTGCCGCGCCCCGCTCCCGTGTGATGGGGACGCGGCCTGTGACTCGACGCCGGGGGCGCGCCGGAGGGCACGGGTGTTCCGATGTGGACAGGCCGGCGGTCCCGGCGCGCTCGTCGCGGCGTCAGCGGGCCACCCACCGGACCGCGCACACCGGCCGTCCTGACGGCGGAACGACGACCCGGACCGGTCCGCCGCGTTCGCCCCGCGACGCGGCGCACAGGTGGGTGTCGTACCGGGCCCGGACGGGCCACGATGGAGCCGCTCGCAGTCCGGAGTCGAACGCGCCGCAGCCCGCGGCCTCCAGGATGGACGCTGCCATGAGCACTCCACTCCGTGCTCCCCGCCCGGCCCCCGGCGGGACCGGGCCACGCCCGGGAGTGACGCCGTGACCGCCATCGCGCCGCGGCCCGTCGTCAGCCGGCCGAGCGGGATGCCACCGGCGAGGAGGGGCTCCCGCCTGACCAACCTGCTGCGGACCACCGACCACAAGACGATCGGCCTGATGTACCTGGTCACGTCCTTCGCGTGGTTCGTGCTCGGCGGCTTCATGGCGATGCTGATCCGGGCCGAGCTGGCCCGGCCCGGGCTGCACTTCCTGTCACCGGAGCAGTACAACCAGCTGTTCACGATGCACGGCACCATCATGCTGCTGTTCTTCGCGACGCCGTTGTTCTTCGCCTTCGGCAACCTGATCATGCCGCTGCAGATCGGCGCTCCCGACGTCGCCTTCCCGCGCCTGAACGCCTTCTCCTACTGGCTGTTCCTCTTCGGCAGCCTCATCGCCGTCTCGGGCTTCCTCACCCCCGCCGGCGCGGCGGACTTCGGTTGGTACGCCTACACCCCGCTGTCCGACGCCACCAACAGCCCGGACCTCGGCGCGAACCTGTGGATCGCGGGCCTGGCGGTGAGCGGCCTCGGGACCATCCTGGGTTCGGTCAACTTCGCCACGACGATCGTCTGCCTGCGGGCACCGGGCATGACGATGTTCCGGATGCCGATCTTCACCTGGAACACGCTGGTCACCAGCATCCTGGTGCTCTTCGCGTTCCCGATCCTCACCGCGGCGCTGATGGCGCTCCTGGCCGACCGCAACCTCGGCGCCCTCGTCTACACACCCGAGAACGGTGGCCCGATCCTGTGGCAGCACCTGTTCTGGTTCTTCGGGCACCCCGAGGTCTACATCATCGCGTTGCCGTTCTTCGGCATCATCACCGAGGTCATCCCCGTGTTCAGCCGCAAGCCGCTGTTCGGCTACAAGGGCATGATCGGCGCGACGCTGCTCATCGGTGGGCTGTCGGTGACGGTGTGGGCGCACCACATGTACGCCACCGGCGCGGTCCTGCTGCCGTTCTTCGCCTTCCTGACCTACCTCATCGCCGTCCCGACCGGCATCAAGTTCTTCAACTGGATCGGCACCATGTGGCGCGGCCAGCTGACGTTCGAGACGCCGATGCTGTGGTCGGTCGGCTTCATGGTGACCTTCCTGCTCGGCGGGCTGACCGGCGTGCTCCTGGCGTCACCGCCGGTGGACTGGCACGTCAACGACAGCTACTTCGTCGTCGCGCACTTCCACTACGTCGTCTTCGGCACCGTGGTGTTCGCGGCCAACGCCGGCATCGCCTTCTGGTTCCCGAAGCTGTGCGGCCGGATGATGGACGAGCGGCTGGGCAAGCTGCAGTTCTGGATGACCTTCATCGGTTTCCAGGGCACGTTCCTGATCCAGCACTGGCTGGGCAACGAGGGCATGCCGCGCCGGTACGTCGACTACCTGCCCACCGACGGGTTCACCACGCTCAACACCATCTCCACGATCTTCTCCTTCGTCCTCGGCGCCTCCATCATCCCGTTCCTCTACAACGTGACCCGGTCCTGGAAGTACGGGCCGCTCGCGCTGCGCGACGACCCCTGGGGTCATGGCAACTCGCTGGAGTGGGCGACCTCCTCGCCGCCGCCGCGGCACAACTTCACCGAGATCCCGCGGATCCGCTCCGAGCGCCCGGCGTTCGAGGCGCACTATCCGCAGCTGGTCGGCCGGCTGAACCGGGAGGCACACGCCGGCAAGCGGCAGGAGCCCTACGGCGGGGTCAGCGAGGTCGGTCTGACCGCCGGGAAGCGGCAGGGACCCCGGGATCCCGACCCGACCTGACGGCCGCCGGGTCGCACCGGCGGTCCGCCGCTCGGACGCGGGCGCCCGGGACGCCGGCCACCACGGCGCCACGGTGACCGGCCACCGCCCTCGCCGCACCATCCGGGACGCGAGGAGCCAACCGGCCCGTGCACCCCGCGCTGCGACGCACCGACGAGCACCGCGTCGGCGGGCATCTCGTCGGCCATCCGCGCGAGCTCGGTGAGGTGGTTGCCGTGCCGCACGAGGTACTCGATCGCGATCCCGATGCGCGCGCCCGCGGTGGCGACCTCGGTCTCGAGCTGGGTGCAGCCCGCCCGCTCGAGCGCACCGCCGTCGGGGGAGCTGCACCTCCAGCGGCGACACCGGCGCGGTCACCTACACGGCGACCAGCCGCGCCTGCTGCCGCCGGGCGAGTCCGGCCGCGCCCAGCAGCGCCGGGATGGCGCAGAGCCCACTGCTCAGCCACCGACGGCACCCGGCGGATGAGCACGTCGCGCGGCGTGCCGCCGCCCAGCGCCGTGATCATGCCGAGGGTGGCGACGCCGACGATGTCGAGCCGGGTGGCGCGCAGGGCGCTGGGCGCGCCGTTGAGGGAAGGCGAACGTCCCGGCGACGGTCGCGGCACCCCGGTGGTCTCCGTCACGGTCGGGCCCATTAACCGACGCGAAACGCCGGGGGGCGGAGCGCGAAACGACCCGTACCTAGGTTTCCGCCGAGCCGCTCGCCGCGACGGCGGACCCCACCGCGCTGGGCCCAGGGCACAGCCGAGATACGGAGACCCGATGACCTTCCGCTTCCGCGCCGTGCGCGCCGGAGCCCTGCTGACCGCCGCCGCCCTCGTGCTCACCGCGTGCGGGTCCGGCGACGACGAGTCGGCCGCCGCCTCCGGAGAGGACGCCGGCCTCGGCGACCTCACGCTGCAGCTGTCGTGGATCAAGAACGCCGAGTTCGCGGGCGAGTTCTTCGCCGACACCAACGGCTACTACGAGGACGCCGGGTTCGGCTCGGTGACGATGGACCCCGGCCCGGGCGCCATCGAGACCCTCGTGGCCACCGAGGACGCCGACTTCGGCCTGAGCAACGCCGTCTCCACCGCGCAGGTCATCGCCGAGGAGGACGCGCCGCTGCGGATCGTCGGCACCAAGTTCCAGAAGAACCCCTTCACCATCCTGTCGCTGGCCGACGGCGGGAACATCGCCACCCCGCAGGACCTGGTCGGCAAGCGGATCGGCGTGCAGGCCGGCGGCAACGAGACGCTGTTCGACGCGCTGCTCGAGGTGAACGGCATCGACCCGGCCAGCGTGGAGAAGGTCCCCGTCGAGTACGACCCGGCGCCGCTCATCGACGGCGAGGTCGACGGCTTCCTGGCCTACCTGACCAACGAGTCGATCACCGTGCAGTCGCAGGGCCTCGCGGTCACCAACCTGCCCTTCGCAGACAACGGGCTGCCCTTCGTCGCCGAGTCGGTCATCACCACCGAGCGGATGATCGCCGAGGAGCCGGAGCGGGTGCAGGCCTTCCTCGAGGCCGAGATCCGCGGCTGGCAGGACGCGCTGGCCGACCCCGCCGAGGGCGCCCGCCTGGCGGTCGAGGAGTACGGCGCGGACCTGCAGCTGGACCTGGCCAAGGAGCTCGAGCAGTCCGAGGTGCAGGCCGGGCTGATCGTCACGCCCGACGTCGAGGCCAACGGCCTGTTCACCATCTCCGACGAGCTGATCGAGCAGAACATGGCCACGCTCGCGGCGGCCGGCATCGACATCGAGGCCGAGGACCTCTTCGACCTGTCCCTGCTCGAGCAGCTGCTCGAGGAGAAGCCCGAGCTGACCGAGCTCCCCTCCTGACCGGATCCGACCCCGCCTGAGAGGCACGCCATGACCGACGTCGTCACGACGTCGACGAGCGCCGGTGCCGGGGGAGCGACCTCCCTCGGCACCGGCGTGCGGATCGACTCGCTCACCAAGACCTTCCGGGCCGGCCGCCGCACGGTGCGGGCCCTCGAGGACGCCACGCTGTGGACCGACAAGGGCAGCTTCCTGTCCCTGCTCGGCCCCTCGGGCTGCGGCAAGTCCACGATCCTGCGGATCCTCGCGGGCCTGGAGGAACCGACGTCCGGGACGGCGCTGGTGGAGGGCCGCACCCCGCTGCAGCTGCGCCGCGGCCACGAGCTCGGGATCGCCTTCCAGGACTCCGCGCTGCTGCCGTGGCGGTCGGTGCTGTCCAACATCCGGCTGCCGTTCGAGGTGTCGGGCCGCACGCCCGACCACGCGCTCGTGGCCGAGATGATCAGGCTGGTGGGCCTCGAGGGGTTCGAGAAGGCCAAGCCGGCGCAGCTGTCGGGCGGCATGCGCCAGCGGGTCTCGATCGCGCGGGCGCTGGTGGTCAAGCCGTCGGTGCTCCTGCTCGACGAGCCCTTCGGCGCGCTGGACGACATGACGCGGCAGCGGCTGAACGTCGAGCTGCTGCGGATCTGGACCGAGAAGCCGGCGACGACGCTCATGGTCACCCACGGCATCTCCGAGGCGATCTTCCTGTCCGACCGGGTCGCGGTGATGAGCGCGCGCCCCGGCCGGGTGCAGGAGGTCATCGACGTCGACCTGCCGCGGCCGCGCACGCCGGACCTCATGCGCACGCCGGAGTTCCACGCCCTGCACGACCGGGCCTCGGAGCTGCTCTTCGACGGCGCGTCCGCCGCCCGGGAGGAGTGAGTGCGCCTCTCCCGCGAGTCGGTGCGCTCGCTGCGCACCGGCGTCCTCGGCATCGTCGCGCTCCTCGCGCTGTGGTGGGTCGCCGCGAGCACCGTGCTGTCCGGCGCCCGCATCCCGACCCCCGACGGCGTGCTGTCCACCGCGGTCGACGACGGCTGGGGCTTCTACGCCCTGCACTTCGGGATGACCCTGCAGGAGGCCGCGGTCGGCTTCGCCTACGGCACCGCGGCCGGACTCGTCGTCTCCTCGCTCGTCCTGCTCCTGCCCGTGGCCGAGCGGGTGCTCATGCAGGTCGCGGTCCTGAGCTACTGCGTGCCGCTGGTCGCGATCGCGCCGGTGCTGTTCATCGTCATCGGCAACCCCGACGAGGGGCAGCGGTCGGGCACCGCCACCGCGCTGGCCGCGCTGTCGGTCTTCTTCACCACCGTCGTCGGCACGGTGCTCGGCCTGCGCTCGGCCGACCGGGCCAGCCTCGACGTCGTCAGCGTGTTCGGCGGCGGGCGGGTCCGGCAGCTGCTGAAGGTGCAACTGGTCTCCGCGCTGCCCTCGATCCCCGCCGCCCTGCGGATCGGCGCGCCGGCGGCGTTCCTCGGCGCGATCCTCGGCGAGTACGTCGGGGGCGTGCAGCGCGGCGTCGCGCTGGTCCTCAAGATCGCCCAGCAGAACGTCGACGTCGAGCAGGCCTGGGCGGTCGGCATCGGCTGTGCGCTGGTGGCCGGCGCGTTCTACGCCCTGTTCGGGCTGGTCGGCCGGCTGGTCACCCCGTGGTCGCGGGGAGCGGCGTCGTGACCACGATGCTCCCGGGCGCCGACCGGGCGACCGCGCCCGCCGCCGGACGCACCGGCTCGCTGCTGTGGACGGCGCTGCGCCAGGTCGGCACCACGCTGCTCGTCGTCGGGATCGTGGTGCTGCTCTGGATCGCCGCGCTGCGCCTCTGGGACGTCTCGCCCTACGTCGGCAAGACGCCGGCGGAGGTGTGGACGACGCTGTTCGCCGACGACGACTCGGCCGAGCTGCGCGGCGAGATCTGGGCGCTGCTGCAGCAGACCCTCACCGACGCCGCCGTGGGCTTCGCCGCCGGCATGCTCACGGCGATCGTGCTGGCGGGGGTCGTCGTCCGGTCCAAGGTCCTCGAGGGCGCGGTGATGCCGGTGGCCCTGGTGCTGCAGACCGTGCCGCTCATCGCGCTGGCGCCGATCCTCATCCTGCTCGTGGGCCGCGGCTACGGCGTCGTGGCGATCATGAGCGCGATCGTCGTGCTCTTCCCGGCGCTGGTGAACATCGTGCTGGGCCTGCGCTCGGTCACGCCGCAGATGCGCGACCTCGTGCTCGTCTACGGCGGGTCGCCGTCCACCGTGCTGCTCAGGGTCGGCTTCCCCTCCGCGCTGCCGGCGCTGTTCGCCTCGGTGCGCATCGCCGTGCCCGGGGCGCTCACCGGCGCGCTGCTCGCCGAGTGGCTCGCGACCGGCAAGGGGATCGGGTACGCCGTCGTCTCCGCCGCGGGCCGCTCGCAGAACGCGCGCGTCTGGGCTCTGGTCGTCGTCGTCAGCCTGACCGCGCTGGTGCTCTACCTGCTCGCCCAGCTGGTCGAGACCGTGGTGCTCAGCCGGTTCGGGCGGCCGGGGAGCGCCTCGTGACCGGTGTGACGGGCGTGCACTCCACGCCCGTGCCGGCCGACCCGGCGATCGACGCGATGGTCGCCGCCCTGCCCAAGGTCAGCCTGCACTGCCACCTCATCGGCAGCGTGGCGCCGCAGACCGTGGTCGACCTCGCCCGCAAGCACGGGGTGCCGCTCGGCCGGTCCGCCGAGGAGCTCTACGACCACGCCGGCTACGAGGACCTCGGCGAGTTCCTCCGCGTGCTCGACGTCGTGGGCTCGCTGATCCGCGACGTCGACGACCTGCACCGCGTCACCTACGAGTCGCTCACCGCCGGCGGCGCCGCCCACGGCGTGCTCTACCGCGAGGTGCACCTGAGCCCGCCCGGTCACCCCGGCGTGCCCTATCCGCGGCTGCTGGAGGGCGTCCTCGCCGGTGCCCGCGACGCGGAGGCCGACACCGGGATCCGCGCCGGCTTCGTCGTCGGCATCTGCCGGGAGCGCAGCGGCGCGGCCGCCGTCGAGCTGGTCGAGCAGGTGGTCGAGCACCGGGTCGACGAGGTGCTCGGCATCGGCCTGGACTACGCGGAGGTCAACGGCCCGCCGGGCCGCTTCGTCGAGGCCTACCGGCTGGCCGCGCGCGCCGGGCTGCGGCGGACGGCGCACTCGGAGTCCGGCCCGCCGCGGCACGTCGAGGTGCTGCTCGACGAGCTGGGCTGCAGCCGGGTCGACCACGGCTACCACGTCGTCGACGACCCGGCGATCACCGCCCGCTGCGTCGAGGAGAGGGTGCCCTTCACCTGCACCCCGGTCAGCTCCGACATCGGCCGCTACTCCGGCAGCGGCGACGGCAGCCACCGCCGGATCGCGGAGATGGTCGACGCCGGGCTGTGCGTGACGATCGACAGCGACGACCCGCCGATGTTCGGCACCGACCCCACCCACGACCACCGCGTCCTCGCGCACGCGCTCGGCTGGCGCCGCGACCGGCTGGCCGACCTCACCCGCAACGCCGTCGAGGCGTGCTGGCTCGACGCTCCCGACAAGGCCGCCCTGCTCGCGCGGGTCGAGGCGCTGGTGGCCACCACCCCCGACGCACCACCGGCCCCCGAGGAGACCCCCGCATGAGCACGCCCTTCTCCGTCCCCACCGTGGACATCGCGCCCTACGTCGGGACCGGCACCGCGGAGGAGCGCGCGGCCACCGCCGCGGCCTTCGACGAGGCGGCCCGCACGGTCGGCTTCGTGCAGGTCGTCGGCCACGGCGTCCCGGCCGCGGTCACCGACGCCTTCGCCGCCGCCCTCGACGAGTTCTTCTTCCTCCCGCTGGAGGTCAAGAAGCGCTACCGGACGCCGCCGGAGGTCAACCGCGGCTACGCCCCGCCCAAGACCGAGTCGCTGAGCCTCAGCCTCGGGCTCGCGCCGTCCAACCGGATGCACGACTTCTTCGAGGCGTTCAACGTCGGGGCCGCCGTCTCCGACTTCCCCGGGCTCGACCTCCCGGAGGCCGACTACCCCGAGAACGTCTGGCCGGCCGAGGCGGCGTCCTTCCGCGCCGCGGTGTCGGCGTACTCCGCCGAGGCCTCCCGGGTGGCGCGCACCCTGACCACGGTGTTCGCCGACGCGCTCGACCTGCCGGCGGGCTTCTTCGCGCCCTACACCGACCACAGCCTCGACGTGCTCCGGATGAACAACTACGCCCTCGAGCCCGGCGCGCTCGAGCTCGACGGCGACCTCACCGGCATGGGCGAGCACACCGACTACGGCATCGTCACCGTGCTGTGGGCCGACCAGGTCGCCGGACTGCAGGTGCTCGGCCGCGACGGCGGCTGGCACGACGTCCAGCCCGCCGACGGCGCGCTGCTGATCAACCTCGGCGACCTGATGGCGCGCTGGACCAACGAGCGCTGGATGTCGACGCTGCACCGGGTCAAGCCGCCGATCGTCGACGGGACCATCCGGCGCCGGCGCAGCGCGGCGTTCTTCCACGACGGCAACGTCGACGCCGTCATCGAGACCCTGCCGACCTGCGTCGGCGACGGCTCGCCGTACCCGCCGATCACCGTCGGCGAGCACATCCGCGCCAAGCTCGCCGGATCGCGGGCCGGCGTGGCCAACCGCGACGCCGACCGCGAGGCCGCGCGGGTGCTGGCGGCGCAGGGCGGCGCCTGAGGAGCGTCCGAGGCCCTACCGTGCGGCTGCATGGTGCAGCGGAGGTGGCTGGTGGCGGTCACGTCGGTGCAGCTGGCCGCCCAGGCGGTCGGCCACGTCGTCGCGCTGCGGCGGCGCCGGCACTTCGACGTCCCGTTCCTGACGGGCAGCCCCGACCACCTGGTCCGGGACTGGCTGTGGTTCGGCACGGCCTACAGCGCGCCGCCGTACCTGCTCGCGCTCGAGGTCTGGGCCCTCGGCCGGCTGCTGCGCGGGCCCGACGACCGCGCCGTCTGGGTGCTGCGGTGGCTCGGCACCGGGCTGACGGCCGGCTACCTCAGCGAGCGGGACAGCCGGGTCCGGGTGCGCCCCGGCGGCCTCGACCCGGTGGAGACGCCGGTCGTCGTGGCCGGGTGGGGCGGCGCGGCGGCGCTGGCGGTCCTGACCCGCCGCTGAGGGCGGCGGCCGCCGTGTGCACGTAGTGCGATGCCGGGCTCCTCCGGACCGCGCTGCGTGCACACCCCGCTCCGATGCCGACCCGGCTCACCGCGGCTCAGGGCACGCGCCAGGACCACTGCCGCCGGTCGAGCCGGTCGAGGAGCCTGCGGAGGGGGAGCGGGCGCCCCGCGGGGACGGGGACCGCCGCGGCCGGCCGGTCGACCTCGGCCCGCAGGGCCGAGCGCTCCGCCTCGAGCGCGGCGACCTCGGCGAGCAGCGCGGCCCGGCGCTCACGGGCGTCGGCGTCCCGGCGTGCCCGGGTGGCGGCCGCCGCGTCGTCCGCGCGCCGCCGCTCCTCGCGTCCCGTGCCGAGTACGCGGAGGGCCTCGTCCCGGGCCTGCAGCCGGGCGAGGTCCGCGTCCTCCCGGGCCCGCCGGCGGATCCGGGCGGCGTCCTCGGCGGCCCGCTGCTCGACCTGCCGCACCTCCTCCAGCCGCGCGCCGGCCTCGGCACGGGCACCGGCGAGCACCCGCTCGGCCTCGGCGGTCGTCCCGGCGATGCGGGCGGCCGCCTCCGCGGTCAGGCGCTCCGCCCAGGCCTCGGCGTCGGCGAGCACCGCCTCCGCCCGGGCGACCGTCCGCTCCGCCTCCGCCGCGGCGGCGGCGCGGTCGGCGGCCGCCTCGGCGCGCAGCTCCTCGGCCTGGTCGGCCGCCTCGGCGAGCACCGACCCGATCCGGTCGGACAGCCGCAGGGACTCCGCGCCCCCGCACGAGTGGGCCAGCAGGCGCCGGGCCTCCTCGAGGTCGGAGAGCGTGCGCAGGTGCCGGGTCAGGAGGTGCTCGCGCTCCCGGTCCGCGGTGGCGAGCTCGTCCTCGGCCCACCGCACGTAGGTGTCGACCTGGAAGCGGTCGTAGCCGGCCACGACCCGCCGGAACGCGGGCGCGGCCACGAGGACGGTGGGCAGGTCGCCGGAGACGTTCGGGTGCCGCCGGTCGGCGTCGTCCTCGGTGTGCAGCTCGGTCGTCGTCATGCCTGCCTCCCTCCGCGGGACCCGTCCCGGGTGCCGGGACGCTAGGGCGGCGGCGGGGGAGTGCGCCCGCGTGCCGGGACGGGATCACCGGGGAGAGCGCGCCGTCCCGCCTGATCGGGTCGGGGAGCCGCCGGTGCTCGCGGAGCGTGACGTCGCCCTCCCGGGTGGAACGCCGTGCGAGGGGGTCCCGCGGCCGACGGCGTCCCGCACCCTCGTGCCATGGCACCCGACCCCGTCCCGCCGCGCCCCGGGAGCATGACCGTCCCGCCGTGGGCCGGCTGGGAGGACGTCCTGACCGGCCTGCTGCTCCTGCTCGTGGTCCTGGCGGTCGCCGCCGCCGTCGTCCTGTGGAGCGGGGCGGCGCGGGCGAGCGCGAGCGGCCGGGCCGACTGGCAGGCCGAGCTGGAGGCGCGGTCGGCCGGCCGGCGGATCTCGGGGACCGGGGAGGAGCGGGACCGGGTCGGCGCCACCGGGCCGGGTCACGGGCCGGACGGGGCCTGCCGGCGGCGGGCCAGCCACCGCGCGAGCGCGTAGCCGGCCCCGGCCAGGACCGCGGCCGGCGCCCACAGCCAGCGCGAGGTGATCGCGCCGAGGCAGTTGCCCAGCACCGTCCGCTCCTCGTCCCGGGCCGCGCGCGCCAGGGCCTCCCCGGCGGTGCCCCCGACGTCCCCCCGCGCGACGGCCACCTCGGCGCCGCGCTGCCGCGTCCCGTCGCTCTCGAGGGCACCGGCCGCCACCGCCGCACTGGCCCGGCAGGTGCGCCCGGCGTCGGTCGCGGCGAGCGAGGCCTGCAGGACCGGCGCGAGGACGAGCGTGGCCGCGAGCGCGCCCACCGCGCACGCCGCGGCGAGCTCGGCCCGGCCCCGGCGCGTGGCGGCTGCACCCGCGGGCAGGCGGAAGAAGGCCGCGAGCACCAGCAGCAGGGCGACCCCGGCGGCCGCGGCCAGCCAGTCCCACTCGCCCTGGCCGCCGAAGGTGAGCGCGACGACGGCGGCCAGCGCCGTGCCGAGCAGCGCCGCCCGGTCGACGTCGCGCTCGGTGCGCGCGGACCGGGGAGCGGGCGGCGGGACGTCGGGCACGGCCGGCACCTCCGTCCCGTCGGGACCCCGGCGCACCGGTCCCGGGCCATCTCACCGGAGCCGGGCCCGGCCGGGAAGCGCCTCCGGGACGGCGCGACGCGCCGGGAGGCGACGCGCCGGAACTACTTGTCGACGTCGCGCCGTAACCCCTGACATCCGGACCCTCGGAGGTCCAGCATGGGCCCGGTCCGTCACGGGGGATCGGCCCAGCTGAGCAACAGGCGGGGGTGGGGTCTGTGACGGACCTGCGCACGGAACGACCCCCGGAGCTGCGCGAGCCGGGCCCGGTGCCCGGCGTCCCCGACCGGGACGAGCGGCCGCCGGCCCTCCCGGCACCCGCCCCCGTCGACGGCGTGCCGCTGACCCGCCTGCTCGCGCTGGTCCGGCTCACCGCGCCGCAGGCCTTGGAGCTGGGCGCGGACCTGCTGGCCGCGGCGGCGGGGCGGGCGGACTCCCCGGACCCCGACGCCGCCGGGCCGGACCGGGCGCTCGTCGGCACCGACGGGCGGGTGGTCCTCGCCCCCGGCGGTCACGGCGGCGGGTCGCCGACGGACGCCGCCGCGCTCGCGGCCCTGCTCGCCGACGTCGCGGACGCCGCCCGGCCGCCCGGTCGCACCCCGGAGCCGGCGGCCGTCCGGCTGCTGGCCCCGCTCGACAGCGCCGCGGCGGAGCTGCCCGACGCCGGCGTCCCCGCCGTCGCGGAGCGGCTCCAGGAGGCGGCCGCCGGGATCGACCGCGACGCGGTCCGCGCCGAGCTCGCCGCGCTGGCGCGCGCCGTGGCCGGCCGGACGGCGCCGGGGCAGGGCGGCGGACCGGCGGCGGCCTCCCCGGTCGCGGCACCGGCGCCCCGCGCGACCCGGAAGGAGCGCAGGACGGCGCTGCGCCGCGTCGGTGCCTGGGTGCTCTCGGTGCTGGTGCTCGCCGCGGTCGTCGCGGGGGAGATCGCCCTCTTCCGCGACGAGATCGCCGCCGACGTCGACCTGCTGCTCGACGCGGGACGCAGCGGGGACGAGCCGTCCGACGCGGAGGAGCCCGACGGCGTGCCGATCCCCCCGCCCGCCCCCGCGGCCGCGGGCGACGTGACCGCGGTCGACCTGCGCCCGCTGGCCGACTGCGCCCCGGCCGGACCCTGCACCGTGCGCCTCCTGGTCCGGCTCGTCCCGGCGCCCGACCCGCGGCCGGTGACCTGGTCCTACCGGCTCGTCGACCGGTGCACGGGCGCGGCGACCACCGTGCCGGGCGGGACCCTCACCGTGCCGGGCGGCAGCCGGGCGGTGGCGGCCGTCGGCGTCGTCGCGCTGCCCGACCTGCCGGCCGTGGCGGTGCTCGCCGTCACCGAGCAGCCCGCGGTCGCGGCCTCCGCGCCGGTGTCCGCCGGCTCGTGCCTGCCCGACCGTCCGGCCGAGTGACCCGGAGGAGACCGACATGTCGTTCGCGGGACCGGCCGGGCTCCCGGCGGAGGCACGGGAGGGCCGGCGGTGGACCCGCCGGCAGCGCCGCAGGCTGCACGGGGATCCCGCCGTGGCGCCGGGGGAGGACCTCGGCAGCCGGCGACGGACCCGGGAACGGCGCCGGGACCTCCGCAGCGCCGCCTTCGACCTGCTCGCCGTCGTCGCCGCCCTGGCGCTCGTCGGGTTCGGACTGGCGAACCTGTACCTCGTCGGCGCCACCGACCAGGCGGCGCGGCAGGGCCTCGTCGCCGCCGCCGGGGTGGTCGCCCTCGCGGTCTGCTGGCGGTTCCGCACCCGGTACCTGCGCGTCCTGGGCTGGGTCGCCTACGGCGCGGCGGTCGTCTTCCTCCTCGGCGTCCTCACGATGGGCCTGTCCGCGAACGGCGCCACCCGCTGGTTCGCGATCGGCCCCCTGACCTTCCAGCCCTCCGAGCTGGCCAAGCTCGGCCTGCTGCTGGTCCTCGCCACCGTGCTCGGCTCGGGCCGGCCGCCCTGGCAGCGGTTCACGCTGGCCGTGCTGCTCGCCGTCGTGCCGATCGCGCTGACGCTGCTGCAGCCGGACCTCAGCACCACCATGCTGCTCGTCGTCCTCACGGCGTCGATGCTGGTCATCGGCCGGGTACCAGCGCGGTTCCTGCTGCCGGTGGCCGCCGCGGCGGTGGTGTCGGCACCGCTGCTGATCAGCCTGCTGCGGCCCTACCAGGTCCAGCGCCTCGGCAGCTTCCTGGTCGGCGCCCACGAGTCCCCGACCGGCTCGGGGTGGGCGCTGCGGCAGGCGCACATCGCCCTGGGGTCGGGCGGGCTGTTCGGGCGGACCGAGGACCCGCTGCGCGGACTGCGCGCGCAGTACCTGCCCGAGCGCGAGACCGACCTCGCCCTGGCCAGCCTGGTCGGGCAGTGGGGCCTGGTCGCCGGGGCGGCCGTGGTGCTCGCCGCGATCGTCCTGGTGTGGCGGCTCGCCCTGGCCAGCCGCGCGTCCCGCTCGCCGCACGGTGCGCTCGTGGGCGGCGGGCTGGCGGTCCTCCTCGGCCTGGAGGTCGTCGTCTCGGTCGGGGCCAACCTCGGGCTGCTGCCGCTGGCCGGCGTCCCGTTCCCGCTCCTGAGCTACGGCGGCACCGCGCTCGTGGTGCACCTGGCCGCGATCGGGGTGGTCCTGGCCGTCCGCCGCGACGGCGCCCGCCGGCGGCTGTGGGCGCCGCCGCGCCGGCGCAACCCGCGGCCGCGGCTGGTCCGGCTGATCGCCGTCGCCCTCTCGGCGCTGCTCGTCTCGTTCGGGGTCTACGGGTGGCGACTGCAGAGCACCCAGGGCGAGGAGCTCCAGGTCGTCGGGGACGAGCAGATGACCCGCTGCGTCCGGCTGCCCGCCGCGCGCGGCGCGATCACCGACCGGCACGACGAGCCGCTGGCCGTCGACGCGGCCGACGTCGGCAGCGGCGTGGACCGGGTGCTCGCCGTCCCGGCCCTCCTGCTGACCCGGCCCGCCGACGTCGACCTGCTGGCCGACCTCACCGGCCGGCCCCGGCCGGACCTGCACGCCGAGCTCGCCGCGGTGGACCGCACCACGCTGTCGCTGCCGGTGGCCGAGGTGCCCCGCAGCGCCGGCGACGCGGTCGCCGCCGCCGGGATCCCCGGGGTGTTCGTCGTCCCGGAGCCCCGCCGGGCGCATCCCCAGGGCACCGTCCTGGCCCCGGTGCTCGGCTTCGTCGGGGTGGCCACGCCCGAGGACGAGGAGCGCTGGCCCGGCCTGCCGCTGGGCCAGGTCGTCGGCCGCGCCGGGCTCGAGCAGGAGTACGACGCGGTGCTCCGCGGCGTCAACGGCCAGCAGTGCCTGTACGTGGACCCCACCGGCGTGCCGGTGGCGCTGGGGGAGCGGCGCGACCCCGTGCGCGGTGCCGACCTGCGGCTGTCGATCGACCTGGGCCTGCAGCGCCAGATGGAGACCAGCCTGGCCGCGGCCGTGCTCGCCCAGCCCCGGCCGGTGGGCAAGATCGGTGCCGCCGTCGCGATGGACCCGCGGTCGGGGCAGGTCCTCGCCATGGCCAGCGCGCCGTCGTTCCCCGCCGACGTCTTCGGGCCGCCGGTCGACGCCGCGGCCCTGGAGGCGCTGAGCGCGGCACCGGGGTCACCGATGCTCGAGCACGTGACGCAGGCGGTCGCGCCGCCCGGGTCGACGTTCAAGCTGGTCGTGGCCGCGGCCAACCAGGCCCACGGGGTGTTCGCGCCGGACCAGGTGATCCCCACCGGGGCGGACTTCACCTACGGCGGGCACACCTTCGGCAACTGGAAGCCGATGGGGCCGATGGACCTGGTGGAGTCCCTCGCCATCTCCAACGACGTGTACTTCTACAAGCTCGCCGTCGCCCTCGGCGCCGACGCGCTGATCGAGACGTCCCGGGCGCTCGGGGTGGGGGAGCCCACCGGGATCGACCTGCCCGCCGAGTCCGGCGGCTACCTGGGCACGCCGGAGACCGTCGAGGAGCGGGGCGGCGCGTGGTACGGCGGCTCCACGGTCATCCTCGGCATCGGCCAGGGCGAGATCCAGGTGACGCCCCTGCAGAACGCCCGGTGGACCGCCGCCGTCGCCACCGGCAACCTGGTCACCCCGCGGCTGGGCCTGGCCGTCGGGACCGACCCCGCCTCGTTCACCGCGCTACCGGTGCCGACGGCGACGCCGCTGCCCTTCGCCGACGCGCTCGGGCCGGTCCGGGAGGGCATGCGGGCGGCGGTGACGGGCGGCACCGCGGTGCGCATGGCCGGCCTCCCCGCGCCTGTCGGCGCGAAGACCGGCACGGCGCAGGACGGCGGCCTCGCCGACACCGAGTACGACTACTGGATGACCGCCGCGGCGCCGATGGACGCCCCGGAGGTCGTCATGACCGCGCTCGTGCAGTCGGCCGACTCCGCCCCGCGCGGTGCGGGGACCGTGGTGACCGAGGGCCTGCGGCACTACCTCGAGCACCGGGACGCCGTCCTCGCCACCGGCCCGGTGCAGGCCCCCTGAGGGTCAGTTGCGGCCGTAGGCCGAGAGCAGCCGGCGGTTGCGCAGGGACCGCGCGGCGCCCTCGGCCACGCACGTCAGCGGCCGCTCGGCGACCGTCACGGGCAGGCCGAGGCTGCGCTCCAGCTCCGCGGCGAAGCCCCGGACCTGGGAGGACCCGCCGAACACGAGCACGCCCTCGGCCATGACGTCGGCGATCGCCTGCGGGGCGAGGTCGTCCAGGCACGCGGCGAGGGTGCGGACGATCTCCTCGGTGATCGGCCGCACCGCGTCGGCCACCTCGCCGGCCTGCACCGTCGCCAGCCGCGGCCGGCCGGAGGCGGCGTCGCGGCCCTGGACGACCAGCGGGCCGTCCGCCTCCGCCCCGGACCGGATCTTGAGGTCCTCGGCCTCCAGCTCGCCGACGTGCAGCTGGTGCTGCTCGCGGACGTAGCGCGCCACGGCCAGGGTCATCTCGTCACCGGCGAGCTTGCTGGTCCGGTGCGCGAGGACGCCGCCGAAGCAGAACGCCGCGGCCTCGGCCGTGCCGCCCCCGACGTCCACGACCATGTGCACCCGCCGCTCCAGCGGGTCGAGGCCGCAGCCCACCGCGCCGGCGATCGACTCGTCGAGCGCCGTGACCGGGCGGATGCCGGCCTCCTCGGCGGCCTCGAGGAGCGCCCGGTGCTCCAGCGCGGTCGAGCCGACGGGCACCCCGATGACGGCGCGCACGGGCAGGCTCCAGCCGCGCCGCCCGGCCCGGTGCAGGACCGAGCGCAGGTAGGTCCGGGCGGTCTCCAGGTCGGTGACGACGCCGTCGCTCAGCGGCCGGACGGCCGTGTAGCCGGTGGGGGCGCGGCCGAGCAGGTCGGCCGCCTCCCGCCCGACGGCGAGCACCCGCTCCCGGCGGGCGCGCCCGCGCTGCAGGAGCATGACGGTCGGTTCGTCGAAGAGGATGCCGTGGCGGACGTCGCCCACGACCGTGTTGGCGGTGCCGAGATCGATGCCGAGTTCCACCCGCGTGTCCTCCTGACCGCTAGGGCGGCCCAGTCTGGGGGTGCGCCGGGGGCCGGGTCCACCACTCCCGGCCCGCCGTCCGGCGCCGACGGCGTGGCGCGGCGGACCCGCGGTCGCCAGGGGCCCGGAGCCCGCTCCGGCCGCGCCCGGGTCTGCGAGGATGCGGCGGGATCCGAGCCGAGGTCCGACGTGTGCCCGCCGAGTGTCCGGGGTGTCCCATGACCGATGCGCGACCCGGCGGGCACGTGGTGCTCGAGACGGCGGACGGGACGGCCTACGCCTCGCTGCGCCGCCGACCCACGCCCCGCGCGGAGCGCTACGCCCTCGGGAAGGGGCTGCGCCGGCAGGTGCCCCGGTCCTCGCTCGGGCTGTGGGACCCGCCTCCCGGCCGCGCGGACGTCGTCGACCAGATCCGGGAGTCGCACGTCGGCCGGGTGGACCGGCTGATCCCGGTCCGGGTGGCCCGGATGGCCGCCTCCCCGTACGGCTTCCTGCGCGGGACGGCCGTGGTGATGGCCGCCGACGTCGCCGGGCTCCCGGCCACCGGCATTCGGCCGGTCGTCTGCGGCGACGCGCACCTCGGCAACTTCGGCTTCTACGCCTCGCCGGAGCGCGACCTGGTCATCGACCTCAACGACTTCGACGAGGCGCACCCGGGGGGCTGGGAGTGGGACCTGCGCCGGCTCGCCGCAAGCACCTGGGTGGCCGGACGGCAGAACTCCGCCACCGAGGAGCAGTGCGGCCGCGCGGTGGCGTCCATGGCGCGCCGGTACCGGGAGCACCTGCGCCGGCTGGCCGGCGAGCCGCTCCTGGCGCGGTCGTTCGACCGGTTCGACGTCGGCCGGCTGCGCGCGACGGCGACGGACCGCTCGCTGCGCAGGGAGATCGAGCGGGCCTCGCGGCGGGCCCGCCGGCGGGTGAGCGACCGGGCCCTGCCCCGGTTCACCGAGGAGTCCGCGGAGGGCCGCCGGATCGTCGAGGAGCCGCCGCTGATCACCCGGCTCGACCCCGACGAGCGGGAGCAGGTGGCCGACGGCCTCGACGCCTACACCGCCACGCTCCCCCCGCACTGGCGGCGGGTGCTCAGCGGCTACACGCTCGTCGACGTCGCCCACAAGGTGGTCGGGGTGGGCAGCGTCGGGCTGCGCGCCTTCGTCGCGCTGTGCGAGGGCAGCGGCGCCGACGACGTCGTCTTCCTGCAGCTCAAGCAGGCGCGCCGGTCGGTCCTGGCGCCCCACGTCCACGGCGACTCCGCCTGGCACGCCCACCAAGGGCAGCGGGTCGTGGAGTACCAGCAGGCCCTGCAGACGGTCAGCGACCCGCTGCTGGGCTGGACCACCATCGCCGGCCGGCAGTACTACGTCCGCCAGTTCCGGAACATGAAGGGCACGATCGCCGTCGACGCGCTGGACGCCCCCGCCCTCATCGACTACGCGGGGGTCTGCGGCCGGCTGCTGGCCAAGGGGCACGCCCGGACCAGCGGCGCCTCCATGATCGACGGCTACGTGGGCGGCTCGGACAAGCTCGACGCGGCGCTGTGCCGCTTCGCCCGGGCCTACGCCGACCAGACCGAGCGCGACCACGAGACCCTCGTGCGGGCCGTCGCCCGCGGCGTGCTCCCCTCCGAGCCGGGCGCCTGACGGGGGACCGGGCCGGGGCGGGAGGCGTCCTTGTGGTCCCGGTCACACGTCGTTACGGTCGACGCGGGTCGCCCCCCGGAGGGACGGGCGAGAGGACCTGAGCGCTCCCGGACTCCCGAGCAGAGGTGCTGGCCATGCCCGCCGTACCCCGCACTCCCGCCGTCCCGGACGGGCTCCCCGCCCCGTCTCCCGGCTCCCGGGGAGCCGACGCGTGAGCGCGCCGGGCATGCCGCTGGACCCCGACCGCAACCTCGCCCTGGAACTCGTCCGCGCCACCGAGGCGGCGGCCATCTCCTCGGCCCGCTTCGTCGGCCGGGGGGACAAGAACCAGGTCGACGCCGCGGCCGTGGACGCGATGCGGCCGGTGCTGGGCACCGTCGGCATGTCCGGCGTCGTCGTCATCGGCGAGGGGGAGAAGGACGAGGCGCCGATGCTCTTCAACGGGGAGCGGGTCGGCGACGGGACGGGCCCGGAGGTCGACATCGCCGTCGACCCGGTGGACGGCACCACCGCCGCGGCCAAGGGACTGCCCGACGCGGTGGCGGTCGTGGGCCTGTCCGAGCGGGGCACCATGTTCGACCCGGGCCCCTGCGTCTACATGTGGAAGCTCGTGGTGCCGGGCGCCGCCGCCGGCGCCGTCGACCCCGACGCCCCGATCGCCGACGTCCTCGCGGTGGTGGCCCGCGCGCTCGGCCGGCGGCAGGAGGACCTGACCGTCGCCGTCCTCGACCGTCCCCGGCACGAGGACCTCGTCGCCGACATCCGCCGCGCCGGGGCGGCGGTCCGGTCGCTCCTCGACGGCGACGTCGCCGGCGCCATCGCCGTGGGCCAGCCGGACTCCGGCGTCGACCTGCTCGTCGGCGTGGGCGGCACCCCGGAGGGCGTCATCGCCGCCTGCGCGCTGCGGTGCAGCGACGGCGAGCTGTTCGGGCGGCTGCGCCCCCGCGACGACGCCGAGCGGGCCGCCGCGCTCGACTTCGGCCACGACCTCGACCGCGTCCTCACCACCACCGACCTCGTGTCCGGCGACGACGTCTTCTTCGGCGCCACCGGCGTCACCACCGGCGCACTGCTGCGCGGCGTCCGCTTCCAGCACGACGCCGTGGTGACCCAGTCGCTGTCCATGCGCTCGCGGTCGGGGGCGATCCGCGTCATCGAGACCCGCCACGACCGCAGCCGCTCCAACCTGATCCGCCACTGACCCGCCGGCCCGACGTCGGGCGCCATCCGAGCAGAGGAGCGACCGTGACCATCTCCGAACGGCTCAGTCCCCGCAACCGCACCGCCGCCCTCGCCCGGCTGGCGGAGGAGGAGCTCGACGTCCTGGTCATCGGCGGCGGGGTCGTCGGTGCCGGCGCCGCGCTGGACGCGGTCACCCGGGGGCTGAAGGTGGGGCTGGTGGAGGCCCGGGACTACGCCGCCGGCACCTCCAGCCGGTCGAGCAAGCTCTTCCACGGCGGGCTGCGCTACCTCGAGCAGTTCGACTTCCACCTGGTCTTCGAGGCGCTGCGGGAACGCCGCCTGGTGCTGGGCACCCTCTGCCCGCACCTGGCCCGGCCGGTCCCGTTCATCTACCCGCTGGAGAAGCGCATCGACCGCGCCTACGTCGGGCTGGGCATCGGCGTCTACGACGTCATGGGCGCCGGCCGCGGGGTGCCGGGTCACCTGCGGCACCTGGGCCGCCGGAAGACGGCGGAGTCCTTCCCCTCGGGCAAGCGCTCGGCGATCCGCGGGGCCATCCGGTTCTACGAGGGCCAGGTCGACGACGCGCGGCACACGATGATGCTGGCCAGGACCGCGGCCGCCTACGGCGCGCTGTGCGTGAACAGCGCGCGGGTCACCGAGTTCCTCCGGGAGGGCGACCGGATCGCCGGGGTCCGGGTGCGCGACCTCGAGGGCGGCGGCGAGTTCGCCGTCCGCGCGCAGCAGGTGGTCAACGCGGCCGGGGTCTGGACCGACGAGATCCAGGAGATGGTCGGCGGGCGGGGGCAGTTCCAGGTCCGCGCGTCCAAGGGCGTGCACCTGGTGGTCCCGCGGAACCGGATCAACAGCGCCACCGGCGTCATCACACGCACCGAGAAGAGCCTGCTGTTCATCATCCCGTGGGGCAGCCACTGGATCATCGGGACGACCGACACCGAGTGGCACCTGGACCTGGCGCACCCGGCGGCGAGCAGGGACGACATCGACTACCTGCTCGCCCACGCCAACAGCCTGCTGGCCGACCCGCTCACCCGGGAGGACGTCGTCGGCGTCTACGCGGGGCTGCGGCCGCTGCTGTCGGGGGAGTCCGAGGCGACGAGCAAGCTGTCCCGCGAGCACGCCGTCGCCAGCCCCGTGCGCGGCCTGACCGTGATCGCCGGCGGCAAGTACACGACCTACCGGGTGATGGCCAAGGACGCCGTCGACTCCGCGGTGCACGGCATGGAGCGCACGGTGCCGCCGTCGATCACCGAGCGGATCCCGCTGGTCGGCGCGGAGGGCTACGTCGCCGCGCACAACGCCCGCCGGCTCACCGCCGAGCGCACGGGGCTCCCGCTGTCGACCGTGGAGCACCTGCTGGGCCGGTACGGGACCCTCAGCGGCGAGCTGTTCGAGCTGATGACCGACCAGCCCGACCTGCGCGAGCCGCTGGCCGGGGCTCCGGAGTACCTGCGGGCCGAGGCGTACTACGCGGTCAGCCACGAGGGGGCCCTGCACCTCGACGACGTCCTGTGCCGCCGCACCCGGATCTCCATCGAGGTGCCCGACCGCGGGGTCGCCGCGGCCGCCGAGGTCGCGGAGATCGTCGCGCCGCTGCTCGGCTGGGACGCCGCGCACGTCGAGCGGGAGGTGTCGCACTACCGGCTGCGCGTGGAGGCCGAGCGGGAGTCCCAGGAGCAGCTCGACGACCGCACCGCCGACGCCGCGCGCCTGGGCGCGCCCGACGTGCGGGTGGGCACGACCAGCATGGCCTGACCGGCCCGCGGCCCCCGGTGTCCGGCGTGGACGACGGCGTCGCGGCCGCCCTCGCCGCGTCGGCCCTCGCGCGGCTGCGCCCGCCCGCGCTCCGGCGGCTGCTGGGGGGCGCGTGTCCCGTGCGGGTGCCGGCCGGCGCGGTGACCCACCGGGAGGGCGAGAGCGCCGAGTACCTCGAGCTGACCGTCGACGGCCTGGTGCGGGTGTTCGTCACCGCGCCCGACGGCCGCGGCATGACGGTGCGCTACGCCCGGCGCGGCGCACTCCTCGGCCTGGTGTCGCTGTACGCCGACGGCACCGGCATGCCGGCGGGCACCCAGGCCGTCGTCGACACGACCGTGCTGCGCCTGTCCCCGCCGGTCGTGCGGCGCGCGGCCGCCGAGGACGCCGCCGTGGCCGACGCGTTCCTGCACGAGCTGGCCGACCGGGTGCGCAGCTTCGTCCACGAGATCAGCGACAGCGCGTTCACCAGCGTGCGGCACCGGGTGGCCCGGCACCTGCTGGACCTCGCGTCGCAGGAGGCGCGGTCCGGCCCCGGGACCCGTCCGCCGCTCCGCGTCCCGGTCAGCCAGCGCGAGCTCGCCGAGGCCGTGGGCAGCGTGCGCGAGGTGGTCGTGCGGGTGCTGCGCGACCTGCGGGAGTCGGGGGTCGTGAGCACCCACCGCGACCACATCGAGATCCTCGACCCGGTCCGGCTCAGCGGGGAGCTGGGGTGGAACCGGAGTCGCTGACGGACCGCGCCGCTGAGCCGAGACTGCCCGCATGACCGGGACGGTGGGTGCGGAGGACGTCAGGACGCGCACGGCGGCGGTGGACGGCTCGGCCGTCGCGGCGCTGCGCGCCTCCGTCGAGGGGCAGGTCCTCGGACCCGCGGACGACGGGTACGAGGAGCACCGCCGGGTCTGGAACGGCTCGATCGACCGGCGTCCGGCCGTCATCATCCGCTGTGCCGGCGTCGACGACGTCCGCACCGCCGTCCGCTTCGGCCGGGACACCGGGCTGACCGTCGCCGTCCGGGGCGGGGGCCACAGCTTCCCGGGGCTGTCGACGGTCGACGGCGGGCTGCTGGTCGACCTGCGGCCGATGGCCGGCGTGCGGGTCGATCCGGACGCCCGGGTCGCCGGCGTCCAGGCGGGGGCGCTGCTGGGGGAGGTGGACGCCGCGACGCAGGAGCACGGCCTGGTGGTGCCGTCCGGGATCGTGTCGCACACCGGCGTGGCCGGGCTGACCCTCGGCGGCGGGATCGGCTGGGTCATGCGCAGGTACGGCCTCACCGTCGACTCGCTGGAGTCGGCCGACCTGGTGACCGCCGAGGGCGAGGTCGTCCACGCGAGCGGGGACGAGAACGCCGAGCTGTTCTGGGGGCTGCGCGGAGGAGGCGGCAACTTCGGCGTGGTCACCGACTTCCGGTTCCGCCTGCACCCCCTGGGGCCGCAGGTGATGGCCGGCGCGACGTTCTGGTCGATGGACGACGCCGAGCAGGTGCTGCGGTCCTACCGGGACTGGATCGACGGGTGCCCGGACGAGCTGATGACGATCGTCGTCCAGCGGCTCGCGCCGGCGTTGCCCGCCGTCCCGGCGGAGCTGGTCGGGCGGCCGGTCATCGCGGTCGCGGCCTGCTACGCCGGCGACGTCGATGACGGCGAGGCGGTGCTGCGGCCGATGCGCGGGGTCGGGACGCCGGTCCTCGACGTGTTCGCGCCCAAGCCGTTCCTGGCCCACCAGCGGATGTTCGACCCGTCGTTCCCGCACGGCTGCTCCTACTACGTCCGCTCCTGCGACGTCGCCGCGCTGACCGACGAGGTGATCGGCGTCGTGGTCGAGCACGGCCGGCGCATCACCTCGCCGATGAGCAGCATCGCGCTGTGGCAGATGGGCGAGGCCGTGGCCCGCGTCGCCGACGACGCGACGGCGTTCAGCGGCCGCTCCGCCGGGTTCACCTTCAACATCAACGGCAACACCCCGACCGCGGACGGGTTCGCCGAGCAGCGGCAGTGGGCCCGCGACTACTGGACGGCCCTGGCGCCGTTCCACACCGGCGTCTACGTGAACTTCCTGATGGAGGAGGGCGGCGGCCGCGTCCGGCAGGCCTACGGCGAGGAGAAGTACCGGCGCCTCGCCGCGCTCAAGCGCGCGTACGACCCGGCCAACCTGTTCCGGCTGAACCAGAACGTCCCGCCGGGCTGAGCGGGCCGCCGCTCAGCGCCGCACCTGGTAGCGCAGGTGCGTCACGCCCCGGCCCTCCAGCCGCCGGACGGGGACGAGCTCGACGCGGTCGGTGGGCTCCCCGAACAGGCGGCGCCCGTCGCCGAGCAGGACGGGCACCAGGTGGATCTCCAGCTCGTCGAGCTCACCGGCCTGCAGCAGCGCGTGCGCCGCTCCCGCGCCGTGCACCATGACCGCGCGGTCGCCGGCCGCGGCCCGCGCCTCGGCCGCGCACGTGGCGACGTCGGTGACGAACCGCGTGCTGCCCGGAGGCACGTCGCCGTCGTCGACGGCGTGGGTCAGCACCAGGACCGGGACACCGTCGTGGTGGTCGCCGTTCCAGCGCCCGGCGAGCTCGAAGGTGCGCCGGCCGGAGATCACGGCGCCGGTCGCCAGGGCCTCGGAGTACACCTCCCCGTTGACGCCGGGGGACTCCCGGTCGTCGAGCCAGTCGAACAGCCGCCCGCCGCCGCGGCCGAGCTCCTGCCCGGTCCGGTCGTCGGGCCCGGCGATGTAGCCGTCGAGGGACATCGACATGTACAGGCGGATGGGAGCGCTCATCTCGTGCACCTCCGGGGCCGGGGGGATCAGCCGGTGAGGTCGGCGGCGGTCATGCCGTCGGGGTGGCCGGGCGGCCACTGGACGAGCTCGATGCGGGTGCCGTCGGGGTCGGTGACCCACGCGGTCAGGAAGTCCGCCGAGCCGTCCGGGGACGTCGGCGGCTCGACGTCGACGCCCCGCGCGGGCAGCGCGGCGACGAGTTCGGACATCGACTCGACCGCGACGACGAGGTGGCTGAGGACCGTGCCGGGCCGGACGGCGGGGCCGGCCGGGTCGTGCACGAGCTCGAGGCTCACGAACGGGTCACCGGGCAGCCGGAGCATCGTCAGGTGCCCGATCCCGGTCCCGGGGACCTCGCCGGCCACCTCGTAGCCGAGCGCGGTGTAGAAGGCGAGCGAGCGCTCGAGGTCGGTCACGCGCAGGCCCACGTGCAGCGTCCTCATCGGTCCTCCCGGAGTCGCGCGGGGGTGGTCCTCCTGTGAGGGGGACCGTCCCGGCGCCCGGGACTCATCGGGGGCTTGACCTCGAGTCGACTTGAGCCGCCAGCCTGGGCCGTGACGAGGACCCGCCCCCGCAGAACTCGCTCGCGTCCGATGAGTCCTCGGCGGAGAGTCCGTCACAACCGGCAGAGACGTCCTGCTGCGCCCGAGGTGAGGAAGCCCATGACCACACAGACACCACTCGCCATCGAGGCGAGCGGGCTCGGGAAGTCCTTCGGCACGACACGTGCCGTCGACGGGGTCGACCTCGCCGTCCCGGCGGGGACGATCTACGGGGTGCTCGGTCCCAACGGGGCCGGCAAGACCACCACCATCCGCATGCTCGCCACGCTGATCCCCCCGGACGCGGGCAGCGCCCGGGTGCTGGGGCACGACGTCGTGCGCGAGGCCGACGCGGTCCGCGAGCTGGTCAGCCTGACCGGCCAGCTCGCCTCGGTCGACGAGGAGCTGACCGGCCGGGAGAACCTCGTGCTGCTCGGCCGCCTCCTCGGCTACTCCCGGGCCGCGGCCCGGACCCGTGCCGACGAGCTGCTCGACGCCTTCGACATCGCCGAGGCCGCCGGCCGGCTGGTCAAGCACTACTCGGGCGGCATGCGGCGGCGGCTGGACATCGCGGCGAGCATCGTCGTCACCCCGCGGCTGATGTTCCTCGACGAGCCGACGACCGGCCTGGACCCCCGCTCCCGCAACCAGGTCTGGGAGATCGTCCGGGCGCTGGTCGCCGAGGGGACGACGATCCTGCTCTGCACCCAGTACCTCGAGGAGGCCGACCAGCTCGCCGACGGCCTCGCCGTGATCGACCGCGGCCGGGTCATCGCCGAGGGCACCCCCGGCAACCTCAAGGCCTCGGTCGGCACTGGCTCGCTGCAGGTCCGGCTGCTCGACCCCGGGCGGCGCGACGAGGCCGCCGACCTGCTCGAGCGCGCGGTCGGCCCGGTGGTGCTCGAGCCCGACCCGGCGGCGCTGTCGGCCGTCGGCGCGGACGCCGAGCGGGCGGCGATCGCCGTCGCCGGGCTCGCCACCGCCGGCATCCCGCTGGCGCACTTCTCGCTGCAGCAGCCGAGCCTCGACGAGGTCTTCCTCGCCCTCACCGGCCACGCGGCCGACGAACCGTCCCCGACCGCCGACACCCTGCAGGAGCACGCGTCATGACCGCCACCACCCGGACGACCGGCTCCGCCGACACCGCGGCGGTGCGCCGGGCCATCTCCTCCACGCCGCGGCCGCCCCGGCCCGGCCGGCTCTCGGCCGCGCTGGTCTTCGGCTGGCGCGGCATGCTCAAGGTCAAGCACGTGCCCGAGCAGCTGCTCGACGTCACGGTCACGCCGGTGATGTTCCTGCTGCTGTTCACCTACCTCTTCGGCGGCGCCATCGCCGGGTCCACCAGCGCCTACCTGGACTACACGCTGCCGGGGCTGCTGGTCATGTCGGTGCTGTTCACGACCGTCTACTCCGGGATCTCGCTGAACACCGACCTGACGAAGGGCGTCGTCGACCGCTTCCGCTCGCTGCCGATCTGGCGGCCGGCGCCGCTGCTGGGCTCGCTGCTCGGCGACAGCGTGCGCTACGTGATCGCCGGCACCGTGATCATCGTGGTCGGGGTCGCGCTGGGCTTCCGGCCCGACGGCGGGTTCACCGGGGCGGTGGCGGCGCTGGCGCTGGTCGTCGTCTTCTCGTTCGGGCTGTCGTGGGTCTTCTCGGTCCTCGGCCTGCTCCTGCGCTCCCCGAACGCGGTGATGAACGCCGGGTTCATGGCGATCTTCCCGCTGACCTTCCTGTCCAACGTCTTCGTCGACCCCACCACGCTGCCGGGCCCGCTCGAGGCCTTCGTCGACGTCAACCCCATCTCGGTCCTGGCCACCGCGTCGCGGTCGCTGATGGCCGGGGAGCCCGACGTCGTGGCGGTCGTCGTCTCCCTCGCGGTGGCGGCGGGGCTGGCGGCGGTGTTCCTCCCGCTGACGACGCGGCTGTACCGGAGCCGCTGAGCGGTCCTGCGGTGGCGCCGCCGGGTCGCCGGGTGTGCGATCGGGCTCGCAGGTCCACCACGCGCAGGTCCACCACGCCCAGGGGAGGCGGCATGGCCCGTCGACGCACCACTCTGCTCGCGCTCGCCGGTCTCACGGCCGGCCTGGTCGCGGCCGGCGGCCCCGCCGCCGCCGAGACCGGGACCCCCGCGCCGCCGGAGAAGGTGCCGCTGGCGGTGGGCACCGGGGGCGCCGTCGCCACCGTCGACCCGGACGCCACGCGGGTGGGCCTCGAGGTCCTCGCCGCCGGCGGGAACGCCGCCGACGCCGCCGTGGCGGCGGCCGCGGCCCTCGGCGTGACCGAGCCGTACTCCGCCGGCGTGGGCGGGGGCGGCTTCTTCGTCCACTACGACGCCGAGACCGGGGAGGTGTCGACGATCGACGGCCGGGAGACCGCGCCGCTCGCGATGGGCGTCGACGCCTTCCTCGCCGAGGACGGCACGCCGCTGCCGCTCGCGGAGGCCGTCACCAGCGGCCTGTCCGTGGGGACGCCCGGGACGCCGTTGACCTGGGCGCGGGCGCTGGAGGAGTTCGGCACACTGCCGATGTCCGAGGTGTTGCGGGGCGGGATCGCGCTGGCCGACGAGGGCTTCGTCGTCGACGAGACGTTCCGGCAGCAGACCGCCGCCAACGAGGAACGCTTCCGGCGGTTCCCGGCGACCGCGGAGCTCTTCCTCCCCGGCGGGCAGCTGCCCGAGGTCGGCAGCGTCCTGAGCAACCCCGACCTGGCCGGCACGTACCGGCTGCTGGCCGAGGAGGGCGTCGGGCCGTTCTACGCCGGGGAGGTCGCCGAGGACGTCGTCGCGACGGTGCAGGACCCGCCCGAGGCCGCCGGTGCCGCCGAGGTGCGCCCGGGGCTGCTGGAGGCGGTCGACCTGGCGCTCTACGACGCGCCGCTGCGCGAGCCCACCCGCATCGAGTACCGCGGGCTGGAGGTCTACGGCATGGCGCCGCCGTCGAGCGGCGGGTCCACCGTGGGCGAGGCGCTGAACGTGCTGGAGCAGTTCCCGGTCGGGGAGCTGTCCGACGTCGACGCGCTGCACACCTACCTGGAGGCGAGTGCGCTGGCCTTCGCCGACCGCAACCGCTACGTGGGCGACCCCGCCTACACCCCGGTCCCGCTGGAGGACCTGCTGTCCGACGGGTTCGCCGCCGAGCGGGCCTGCGCCGTCGACCCCGGGCGGGCCGCCCCCAAGCCGGTGGCCGCCGGCGACCCGGACGGCGAGTACGGCCCGTGTCCCGCGGAGGGGGCGGCGGCCGGTGCGGGCGGCGCCGAGGGGCCGTCGACCACGCACCTCACGGTCGCCGACGCCCAGGGCGACGTCGTCAGCTACACGCTGACGATCGAGCAGACCGGCGGCAGCGGGATCACCGTGCCGGGACGGGGCTTCCTGCTCAACAACGAGCTCACCGACTTCACCTTCGCGGCCGCCGACCCGACGGTGCCCGAGCCGAACCTGCCGGCGCCGGGCAAGCGCCCGCGCAGCAGCATGGCGCCGACCATCGTGCTGTCCGACGGCGCACCGGTGCTGGCCCTCGGCTCGCCGGGCGGCGCCACGATCATCACGACCGTGCTGCAGACGCTGGTCGACCGCGTGGACCGCGACCAGGGCCTCGGCGACGCGATCGCCGCTCCCCGTGCCAGCCAGCGCAACAGCGCGTCGGCCGACGCCGAGCCCGCCTTCCTCGAGCGCTACGGGGCGGAGCTCGGTGCGCGCGGGCACGTGTTCACGGAGACGGCGGAGATCGGCGCCGCCACCGGGATCGAGTTCCTGCCCGGCGGGCTGGTCCTCGCCGCCGCCGAGCCCGTGCGGCGCGGCGGGGGGAGCGCCGGCGTCGTCGACCCCCTGCCCGGCGGTGCCGCGGGGGTCCCGGACCTCGCTCCCGACCTCGGCGACCAGGGGTAGCCGGGCGCACCGCACGCGCCCCGTCCGCACACGGGACGGGGCGCGTGCGGCGTCGGACCTCAGAAGGGCGGTTCCTCGCTGCCGCCGCCGACCGGCGCGGCCGCCCAGGGGTCGTCGGAGCCGCCGCGCCCGCCGGCAGGGCGGCCGTCGCCGGAGCCGGACCCGCCGCCGGACCCACCGCCGGAGCCGAAGCCGCCGCCGGAGCCGGACCCGCCGCCGAAGCCGCCCGGGCCGTCCCCGGACCGGGACGCCTTGGCGACCGTGGCCGTCGCGTACCGGAGGGACGGGCCGATCTCGTCGACCTCGAGCTCGATGACGGTCCGGTTCTCGCCCTCCTTGGTCTCGTAGGAGCGCTGCTTGAGGCGGCCCTGCGCCATCACCCGCGAGCCGCGGGTCAGCGACTCGGCGACGTTCTCCGCCGCCTGCCGCCACACGCTGCAGCGCAGGAAGAGCGCCTCGCCGTCCTTCCACTCCTGGGTCTGGCGGTCCAGGGTGCGCGGCGTGGACGCGATGGTGAAGTTGGCGACCGCGGCGCCCGAGGGCGTCCAGCGGAGCTCGGGGTCACTGGTCAGGTTGCCAATGACGGTGATGACTGTGTCGCCGGCCATGATCCGGTCCTCCGTGTCGTCGGTGCATCGCTCAGGTGAGCACCCGGAGGCTAGGGAGACCGGCTGACAGTTCCGGCCGCGTCGCCTCCGGGGAGACGGAACTGTCCCCGGTCCCTGTGACCATCGGGAGTCGGAGGGCGACGAGCGGAGGACGGCGGGTGGCGGAGGCGCGGACCGGAACGGTCCTGGAGGCGACGCTGGAGCGGATCACGTACGCCAACGCGCAGTCCGGCTACACCGTGGCGCGGGTGGACACCGGCCGCGGCGGCGACCTGGTCACCGTGGTCGGCTCCCTGCTCGGCGTCCAGCCGGGGGAGACGCTGCGGCTGCGCGGCCGCTGGGCGGCGCACCCCCAGTACGGCCGGCAGTTCGTCGTCGAGGACCACACCACCGTGCTGCCGGCCACGGTCCAGGGCATCCGCCGCTACCTGGGCTCGGGCCTGGTCAAGGGGATCGGCCCGAAGCTGGCCGAGCGGATCGTCGACCACTTCGGCACCGACGCGCTCCGGGTGATCGAGGAGGAGCCGGCGCGGCTGGCCGAGGTGCCGAACCTGGGGCCGAAGCGGACGCGGCTGATCACCGAGGCGTGGGAGGAGCAGCGGGCCATCAAGGAGGTGATGGTCTTCCTGCAGGGGGTGGGCGTGTCCACCTCGCTGGCCGTGCGCATCTACAAGCAGTACGGCGGCGCCTCGATCGGCGTGGTCCGCAGCGAGCCCTACCGCCTGGCCGCCGAGGTGTGGGGGATCGGGTTCCGGACGGCGGACACCATCGCGGCGGCCGTCGGGATCCCGCACGACAGCACCCAGCGGGTCGAGGCCGGCGTGCAGTTCGTGCTCTCGGAGGCGACCGGGCAGGGGCACTGCTTCCTGCCCGAGGCCGAGCTGGTCGCCCGGTCGGTGGAGATCCTGCAGGTCCCCGCCGTCCTGGTCGGCCACTGCCTGGCCCTGCTGGTCGCCGACCAGGGGATCATCCGCGACGAGCTGCCCCGCGCCGACGGGCAGCCCCCGACGGTCGCCTACTACCTCGTCCCGTTCCACCGCGCGGAGGTCTCGCTGGCCGCGGGGCTGCGGCGGCTGGCGACTGCCGACGTCGACCGGATGCCGGCCTTCGCCGGCGTCGACTGGGACGCCGCGCTGGGCTGGCTGCACCGCCGCACCGGCGTGGACCTGGCACCCGGGCAGCAGGAGGCGGTGCGCCTGGCGCTCACCGAGCGGGTCGCCGTCCTCACCGGCGGCCCCGGGTGCGGCAAGAGCTTCACGGTCCGCTCGATCGTCACCCTCGCGGCGGCCAAGGGCGCGCGGATCGTGCTCGCGGCGCCGACCGGGCGGGCGGCGAGGCGGCTCAGCGAGCTGACCGGCGTCGAGGCGGTCACGGTGCACCGGCTGCTGGAGCTGCGCCCGGGAGGTGACGCCGGCTTCGACCGGGACCGGCCGCTGGAGGCGGACCTGGTCGTCGTCGACGAGTCCTCGATGCTGGACCTGCTGCTGGCCAACAAGCTGGTGCGCGCCGTCCCGCCGGGCGCGCACCTGCTCCTGGTCGGCGACGTCGACCAGCTGCCGTCGGTCGGCGCCGGTGAGGTGCTGCGCGACCTGCTCGCCGAGGGCACCCCGGTCCCGCACGTGCGCCTGACACAGGTCTTCCGGCAGGCCAGCCGGTCGGGCGTGGTGACCAACGCCCACCGCATCAACGCCGGCACCGTACCCGAGGTCCGCGGCCTCGACGACTTCTTCCTCTTCTCCACCGACGACGCCGAGGAAGCCGCCCGGCTCACCGCCGACGTCGTGGTGCGCCGGATCCCGGCCCGCTTCGGCCTCGACCCGCGCCGCGACGTCCAGGTGCTGACGCCCGTCCACCGCGGGCCGGCCGGTGCGGCCGCGCTCAACGAGCTGCTGCAGGAGGCGCTCACTCCGGCCCGGCCCGACCGGCCCGAGAAGCGCTTCGGCGGCCGGGTGTTCCGCGTCGGGGACAAGGTCAGCCAGATCCGCAACGACTACGACAAGGGCCGCAACGGGGTCTTCAACGGCACCCAGGGCGTCGTCACCGCGATCGACCCGGTCGAGCAGACCCTCACCGTCCGCACCGACGAGGACGAGTCGATCGACTACGACTTCGGCGAGCTCGACGAGCTGGTGCACGCCTACGCGGTCACCGTCCACCGCTCCCAGGGCAGCGAGTACCCCTGCGTCGTCATCCCGCTGACCACCAGCGCCTGGACGATGCTGCAGCGCAACCTGCTCTACACCGCGGTCACCCGCGCCAAGCAGTTGGTCGTGCTCGTCGGCTCGCCCCGGGCCCTCGGCCAGGCCGTGCGCGCCGCCGGCTCCGGACGCCGGCACACCGCCCTCGCGCACCGCCTCCGCGGCCGCGTCCCCGCCGGCAGCGCCGCGGCGGCCTGACCGGGCGCGGAGCCCGTTCCGCCGACCGCGAACGGCCGCACTCCGCGGAGCCGGGAGTCAAGCCGACACGCCGTTTCTGTCGGTACCCGTTCGTAGTGTCCGGGGTGACATCTTCCCCGTGTCACAAGGAGTTCCCCCATGACCGTCCCCGGTCTGAAGACCCGCAAGCCCACCGGCCGCGTCCCGTGGCCGTGCATCCTCCTCGAGGGCGAGGAGAAGGCAGGCAAGAGCTGGGCGCTGGCCCAGTTCAGTGCCTCCGACAAGATCGGCCAGCTCTACTGGATCGACCTCAACGAGGGCGCCGGCGACGAGTACGGCGCGATCCCCGGCGCGCGCTACCAGCTCATCGAGCACGACGGCTCCTACGCCGCGGTGCTGTCCGCAGTCCAGGCGGTCAAGGCCGAGGCGCGCCGCGCGTCCGACGCCGGTGAGCCGCCGGTGGTGCTGGCCATCGACACCGGCTCGGCGATCTGGGACGGCCTCAAGGACTGGGCCAGCGAGCGCGCCGCGAAGTCCGCCCGCAACCGCGAGCTGCTCAAGCGCGACCCCAACGCCGAGGTCACCATCAGCCAGAACCTGTGGAACGACGCCGGCTCCCGCTGGCGCAAGCTGCAGACCGAGCTGCTCACCTTCCCCGGGATCGTCGTGGTGACCGCCCGCGGCAAGGAGGTCACCGAGGTCGACGCCAACGGCCGTCCGATCGAGGGGCAGAAGACCTGGTCGGTGCAGACCCACCGGGAGTTCCCCTACGCCGCGTCGGTCTGGATGCGGCTGCGCCGCGGGCGCCGGCCGCTGATCGTCGGCGCGCGCAGCGTGCACGTCGGCATCAAGCCCAACAGCGACCCGGCCAAGGAGATCACCGACTCCGGGGCCACCGGCCGGCTGCTGGAGTGGCTGGTCTTCGACGCCCTCAAGTGCGACCCGGGCACCGCGCACGTGCGCGACCTCGTCCCCTTCCACGGCGGCGGGCTGCTCGACCACGAGCGCACCGAGGAGACCGCCGGTGACCGCCCCGCTCCGCGGGCCGGCGGCCGGCAGGAGCCCGACGTCGCCGACCTGGTCGCGCGGATCGAGGACGCCCACGGCGACGACGAGCTGCGCGAGGTGTGGACGGCGGCCAACCGCGGCGGGCTGCTGCAGGCCGAGGTGCCGACCCCCGGCGGCTCGTACACGGTCGCGGAGCTGATCCGGGCGCGGCACGAGCAGCTGCTCGAGGCGGCCGTGGAGGCCCACCCGGCCGGACGGCGCCGGGTCGCGACCGGCGACCCGTCGGCTCCGCAGACGCCGCCGGCGGTGATCCAGGCCGCCCAGGCCGCGGCCGCGGCGGCGCAGGCCGCGATGGCGGCTCCCCGCCCGGACGCCGACGCCGACGCCGCGCCGGCCAACCCGCTGCTGGAGTCCTCGCCGACCCCGGACGACCCGAAGGACCGCAGGTCCACCGCGGCCCGCCGGGGCGTGCTGGCCAGCCTCGAGGCGCTGGGCGTGACCGACGAGCAGATCGCGGCCCGCTTCGGCCGGCCCGTCGAGCACGTGGCGACCAAGCGGCTGACCGCCCTGGTGCGCGTGGTCATCGCCGCGCAGCGCAGCGGGACCGACGGCCGCGCGGACGTCGCCTGAGCCGTGCCGAGGGAGCGGGGCCGGATCCCGGCCCCGCTCCGCCGCACCCATCGAGGAGGCCGCGATGACCGCCGTCCTGCCCGACCGTCCCACCGCCGCCGAGCGGCGGGCCGCCCCCAGCCTCGCCGCGGCGGTCCGCGACCTCGACCGCCGCCGGGCCCGCTCGCGCCAGCGGATGATCGGCGCCTCCGAGCTCGGCGAGTGCCGCCGCCGCGCGGCCTACCGGATCGCCCGGCGCCGCCCGACCAACACCCGCACGGGCCTGCAGGCCTTCATCGGCACCGAGCTGCACCGCGGGGTGCTGCGTGCGCTGCGGCGCGAGTACGGCGGGCTGACCGAGGTCGCCCTGCGCGGCGAGCAGGTCAAGGGCCGCTGCGACTGGTGGCACGCCCCGGTCGTGGAGGACCTCAAGACGACGTCGCGGTTCGGCTTCGAGCGGGTCCTCACCCGCGGCGTCCCCGTCCGGCACTGGTTCCAGGTGGCCGTCTACGGGTGGCTGCTGCGCACCGGGCAGACCGCCGACCGCCGGCTGCCGGCCGGCACCGGGCAGGACGTCGACGGGCTGCGCCTGCGCTACCTGTCCCGCGACTCGGGCGAGGACGTCGTCTTCGAGGCCGACGCCGACCCGGCGCTGACCGCCGAGGCGCTCATGTGGCTCACCGAGGTCTACGGCACCGTGGAGGACGATGGCGTCGACGCCGTCCCCCGCGACGGGTTCGGCCCCGGCGTGGACACCATGTGCGACTGGTGCCCGTTCCTCGACCTGTGCTGGGGCCCGCCGGTCGACGAGGAGACCGAGGGCGAGGTCTCCCGCCAGTCCCGGCTGACCGTGACCGACGAGGACTACGTCACCGCCGTCCGCGACTACGACACCTGGCGGGCGACCGAGACCGAGGCCCGGCGCCAGAAGGAGTACGCCCGCGAGCGGCTGCGCGGCCGGTCCGGGCCGGCCGGCGACCTGCACTGCGAGTGGTCCGGCGGCGGCCTGCGCACGCAGGTCGACAAGGACGCCGCGGTCGAGCGGCTGGCGGAGCTCGGTGAGGTCGTGCCCACCCGGAGGACCCGCAGCCCGCGGACGATCCGGGTCACGCGCACCGGTGTCCGGCCGGATCCCGGGGAGGAGCCGTGACCACCGTCGCCACGTCCCGGCTGCCCGCCGGGGAGCCGGTCCTCACCACCGACGTCGTCGGCACGGACTTCGGGCTGCCCCTGGTCCGGCCGAGCAGGACGAGGCAGGGCGGCCGGGTGCGGGTCGTGCGCTCGCGCTGCCGGGCGCACGGCGGGGTCGTCGTGTGGTTCACCGACGGCACCAAGACCCCGCCGATCCACGGGCGCACGTCCTGGATCGTCGCCGGACCCGGGCCGTACGGGCACGCCGACGCGGCGGAGCGCACCCCGACGGGCTGAGCGCCGGTCACCGACCGCACCCGGCCCGGCAGCAGAAGTGCGAGGGGCGCGCCGTCCCGCGGATCCCGGCGCCGGGAGTCCTGTCGCCGGCCGGCGCCCGCTGTCACCGTTCGCCCCCTCACGTCGGAGACGCGCCCGTTGGGGGAGCCATGGGGATCACCGGAGCCGACCGCGGTCCAGCCACCCTGCGCGAGGACGCCGTCACGGCCCTGCGCGCTGGCTTCACCGGGCAGCTGGTCCGCCCCGGGGACGACGGGTACGAGCGGGCCCGCCGGGTGTGGAACGGCGACGTCGACCGCCGGCCGGCGCTGGTGGCCCGCTGCGCGGACGTGGCCGACGTGCGGCGGGCCATCGGCTTCGCCGTCGAGCAGGAGCTGGTGCTCTCCGTCCGCGGCGGCGGGCACAGCGCTCCGGGCTATGGCACCAACGACGGCGGCCTGGTCCTCGACCTCTCGTCGTTCACGGAGCTGACGGTCGACCCGGCCGCTCGGACGGTCCGGGCCGGCGGCGGCGTCCGGTGGCGGGAGCTGGACGCCGCGACGCAGGCGGCCGGCCTGGCGACCACCGGCGGCACCGTCTCCAACACCGGGGTCGCCGGCCTCACCCTCGGCGGCGGCGTCGGCTGGCTCATGGGCAGGTACGGCCTGGCCGTCGATAACCTCCTGTCCGCCGAGGTGGTCACCGCCGACGGCGAGCTCCACGTCGTCGACCGGGACCGCGAGCCCGATCTGTTCTGGGCCCTGCGCGGCGGCTGTGGCAACTTCGGCGTCGTCACCACCCTGCAGTTCCGGCTGTACCCGGTCGGTCCGGTCCTCGGCGGCATGGTCGTCCACCCGCTCGACCGGGCAGCCGAGGTGCTGCGGTTCTACCGGGACCTCTGCCCGACGCTGCCCGACGAGGCCGAGGCCTACTGCGCGCTGCTCACCGACCCCCAGGCCGGCGTGCCCGTCCTCGCCCTGCTGCTCGGGTACAACGGCCCGCTGGAGGAGGGCGAGGAGGTCCTCCGGCCCGCGCGCGAGTTCGGCAGCCCGCTGGCCGACCTGGTCGGGCCGACGCCGTACGTGGCGCGCCAGTCGATGCTCGACGAGCCCAACGCCGTCGAGGGCCTGCACCGCTACTGGCGCTCGGCCTTCACCGAGACGCTCGACGACGACTTGCTCGACGTCGTGGTCGACATGGCCGCCGGCTTCACCTCCCCGCTGAGCGCCGTCCTCTTCTTCTACGTGCACGGTGCGGCCACCCGGGTCCCGGTCGGGGACACGGCCTTCGCGGCCCGCCGCACGCAGTGGGACGTCGACGTGATCGGCCAGTGGACGGAGGTCTCCGAGTCGGCACGGCACGTCGAGTGGCTGCGCGCGTCCTGGGCCCGGGCGGAGGCCCACCTGCAGGGCAGCGCCTACGTCAACCACATCGCCGCCGACGACGCGCCGGAGAAGGTGCGGGCGTCGTTCGGACCGAACCTCGACCGGCTGCGCCGCATCAAGGGCCGGTACGACCCGGCGAACCTCTTCCGGCTCAACCCGAACATCACCCCGGTGGCGCCGCAGCCCCGGCCGCCGGCCGACTGATCCCGCGACGGCGCGCCCGGGTCCGTTGTCCGCCGGGGCGATGAGCGCGATGGTGGTCCATGGCGTCGAACCCCTCGTACGAGCAGTCGAAGCAGGTCGCCGAGGCCAGCCGTGAGACCGAGTGGACCCAGCCGTCGTTCGGCAAGGAGCTCTTCCTCGGCAACTTCCGGCTGGACCTGATCCACCCCCAGCCGGAGCTCGACCCGGTCGCGGTGGCCGAGGGCGAGGCGTTCCTCGAGCGCCTCCGCGCCTTCCTCGTCGACCGCGTCGACCCGCGCCGGATCGAGCGCGAGGCGCGGATCCCCGCGGAGGTCCTCGACGGCCTCAAGGAGATCGGCGCGCTCGGCATGAAGATCCCCCGGGAGTACGGGGGACTCGGGCTCACCCAGGTCTACTACAACCGGGCGCTGGCCCTGGCCGGCACGTGGCACGCGTCGATCTCCACGCTGCTGTCGGCGCACCAGTCGATCGGTCTGCCCGAGCCGCTGCGGCTGTTCGGCTCCGAGGAGCAGAAGCGCACCTGGCTGCCCCGGCTGGCCACGGACTGCGTCTCGGCGTTCCTGCTCACCGAGCCGGACGTGGGCTCCGACCCCGCGCGCATGAGCACGACCGCGGTGCCCACCGAGGACGGCACGGGCTACCGGATCACCGGCACGAAACTGTGGGGCACCAACGGCGTCATCGCCGACGTCGTGGTGGTCATGGCCGTCGTCCCGCGGTCGGAGGGCCACCGCGGCGGCATCACCGCGTTCCTCTGCCCGTGCGACCGCCCGGGCATCACGGTGCAGCACCGCAACGAGTTCATGGGGCTGCGCGGCATCGAGAACTCCGTGACCCGCTTCGACGGCGTCCTCGTCTCCAACGACGACGTCATCGGCGGCGAGGGCCGGGGGCTGCGGATCGCGCTCACCACGCTCAACACCGGCCGGCTGTCGCTGCCGGCCATCTGCGCGTCGACGGCGAAGTACGCGCTGAAGGTCGCGCGCGAGTGGTCGGCCGAGCGCCGGCAGTGGGGCCGGCCCATCGGCGAGCACGACCCGATCGCGCAGAAGCTCGCCTGGCTGGCCGGCACCGCCTTCGGCCTCGAGGCGGTGCTCGACGTCTCCAGCCGCCTGGCCGACGACAAGCGCAACGACATCCGCATCGAGGCGGCGCTGGCCAAGCTCTACGCCTCGGAGCTCGCCTGGACCGCCGCCGACGAGATGGTGCAGGTCCGCGGCGGCCGTGCCTTCGAGACCGCCGACTCGCTGGCCCGGCGCGGCGAGAAGCCGGTGCCGGCCGAGCAGGTGCTGCGCGACATGCGCATCAACCGGATCTTCGAGGGGTCGACGGAGATCATGCACCTGCTGATCGCCCGCGAGGCCGTCGACCAGCACCTCGCGGTGGCCGGCGACGTGCTGCGCGGCGACCTCGGCCTCGCGACCCGGGCGAGGGCCGCGGCGCGGGCCGGGCGGTTCTACGCCACCTGGTTCCCCACGCTGACGACGGGCCCCGGCCAGCGCCGCGACTCCTACGCGGAGTTCGGCGACCTGGCCGGGCACCTGCGCTACGTCGAGAGGCATGCGCGCAAGCTGGCGCGCGCCACCTTCTACGCGATGGGCCGCCACCGGGCGCGGCTGGAGCGCAAGGGCGCGCTGCTCGGCCGCATCGTCGACATCGGCGCCGAGCTCTACGCGATGGCCTGCGCCTGCGTCCACGCCGACACCCTCGCCCGCGAGCACCCCGACCGCCGGCAGGAGGCCGTCGAGCTGGCCGACCTGTTCTGCGGCCAGGCCCGCCGCCGCGCCGACCGGCTGTTCACCGAGCTGTGGGCCAACGACGACGCGGCCCAGTACCGGGTCGCCCAGCGGGTGCTCTCCGGCCGCTACGCCTGGTTCGAGGAGGACGTGCTGGACCCCGCCGGCGAGGGACCGATGATGCCGGCCGCGGCACCGCCGGCCGCGGAGCGGTCCGAGGGCCCACCCGCAGCGCCACGGGAGGCGGCCGCGGCCGCCCGGTAGCCGGCCGGCACGGTGCGGACCCGGGCGAGCGTCCACTCCGTCGAGCACGGCACCGGCCGCCCCGTGCTGGTGCTGCACGGTGCCGAGGTCGACCACCGCGAGGCCGAGGCGTGCTTCGAGCCGGCGCTCGACGGCGTCGGCGGGCTGCGGCGGTTCTACCCGGACCTGCCCGGGATGGGCCGGACGCCCGCTCCGGAGACGCTGCGCGGCGCCGACGACGTCGTCGACGTGCTGCTCGGCTTCGCCGACGAGGTCACCGGCGGTGCCCCGTACCTGCTGGCCGGCCACTCGGCGGGCGGATACCTCGCGCAGGGGATGGCCGCCCGGCGCCCGGACCGGGTCGCCGGGCTGGCGCTGGTCTGCCCGCTGCTGACGGGGACGCGTGACGTCCCGGAGCACCGCGTCGTCGCCGGGTCCGGGGACCTCGGGGACGACGTCTTCCGCGGCTACTTCGTGGTCCAGACGCCGGAGATGCTCGAGCGGTACGAGCGGTTCGTCGCCCCGGCCGCCGCGCTGGTCGACGGGGCGGCGCTCGAGCGGATCGGCGGGCGGTGGGAGCTGACCCCCGCGCCGCCCTATCCGGGTCCGACGCTGGTCGTGGCCGGGCGGCTGGACTCGACGGTGGGCTACGCCGCCGCCGTCGACCTGCTCGCCACGCACCCGCACGCCTCGCTCGCCGTGCTCGACGACGCCGGGCACGCCCTGCCGCACGAGCAGCCGGACCTGCTGCGCGGCCTGCTCACCGGGTGGCTGGCCCGGGTCGGGCGCAGCGGCTGACCCGTGACGGTGCCCGCTCCGGATCGCGCCGCGGCGGGCCGACCGGTAGGACGGGAGCGGGACGCCGGCCGGGTGTCCGGAACACCCTCCGAGACCGTGAGGACCCCTGTGAGCGCCCCGAAACTGGACGTCGCCCCCTGGACGGTCCGCGAGCCGCACGTGGACCCGGAGACGATCGACGTCGCCGAGTCCCTCTTCAGCCTCTCCAACGGCTACGTCGGGATCCGGGGGACGCTGGACGAGGTCGAGCCCTTCGGCATGCGCGGCACCTACCTCTCGGGGGTGTACGAGACGCACCCGCTGTCCTATCCCGAGGGCGGCTACGGGCAGCCCGGCGAGGGGCAGGCGCTGCTCACCGTCACCGACGGCACGCCGCTGCGCCTGCTGGTCGACGGCATCCCGCTCGACGTGCGCGAGGTCCGGCCGCAGGTGCACGAGCGCACGCTGGACCTGCGCGCCGGGACGCTGGACCGGCTCGTGCGCTGGACGACCCCGCGGGGCACGACGATGGAGGTCACCTCGCGGCGGCTCGTCTCGCTGGCGGAGCGGTCGGTCTGCGCCGTGCGCTACGAGGTCCGCGCGCTGGACGGGCCCGCGCACGTCGTCGTGCGGTCCGAGCTGGCGAGCGGCGCGGTCACGCCCACCGGTGTGGACAACGACGACCCCCGCGTCGCGGAGTGCCTCGACGACGCCTTCGAGCCGCTGACGCACGCCTGCGCGCCGGCCGGGGGCACGCTCGCGACCCGCACGCGGCGGTCCCGCATCACGCTCGCCGCCGCGGTCGACCACGTGGTCGACGGCGGACGGGTGAGCTCCGACGCCGACGAGCACCGCGTCGTCACCACGGCCGTCGCCGACCTGGCCGCCGGCGGCGCCCTCGGCCTCACGAAGGTCATCGCCCACACCTGGTCGCTCGACGCCTGGGCCGGCTCGCTCGTCGGCGAGGCGTCGGCGGCGGTGGCCTCCGCCCTCGACCTGGGGTGGGAGGGGCTGCTCGCCGCCCAGCGCGGCGTGCTCGACGAGTTCTGGGCGACGGCCGACGTCGAGGTCGACGGCGACCCCGAGCTGCAGCAGGCGCTGCGCTACAGCGTCTTCCAGCTGTTCTGCTCCGCCGCCTGCATCTCGGGCGCCCCCGTCGGGGCCAAGGGGCTGACCGGCATGGGCTACAGCGGCCACACGTTCTGGGACGTCGAGGGGTTCGTCCTGCCCGCCCTCACGCTGCTGCGCCCGGACACCGCGGCCCGCCTGCTGCGGTGGCGGGCCGACACGATCGGGTCCGCCCGCGAGCGGGCGCGGACGCTGGGGCGGGCGGGGGCGGCGTTCGCGTGGCGCACGATCAGCGGGCCGGAGGTCTCCGCGTACTGGCCGGCGAGCACGGCCGCGATGCACGTCAACGCCGACGTCGCCCGCGCGTTCTGGCTCTTCGAGAACGTCACGGGCGCGGACCTCGGCGACGTCGGCGGGCTGCCGGTGCTCGTGGAGACGGCGCGGCTGTGGATGTCGCTGGGGCACGAGGACGCGGCCGGCGCCTGGCACCTGTTCGGCATGACCGGGCCGGACGAGTACACCGGCGTCGTCGACGACAACGTCTTCACCAACCTCATGGCGCGGGCCAACCTCCGGCGGGCCGCCGACGCCTGCCGCAGGTACGAGGCGCGGGCCGCCGAGCTGGGCGTGGACCACGCCGAGACCGCCGCCTGGCGGGCGACGGCCGCGGCCGTCCACGTGCCGTGGGACGAGGGCCTGGGCGTGCACCCGATGAACGCCAACTTCACCGCGTACGCGGAGTGGCCCTTCGAGGAGCAGCGCGACGCCTACCCGGTGCAGGAGCACCAGCACTACGCCACGTTCTACCGGCGGCAGGTGCTCAAGCAGGCCGACCTGGTCCAGGCGCTGTGGTGGTGCCGGGACGAGTTCACCGACGAGGAGGTGGCGCGCGACCTGGACTACTACGAGGCGCGCACCGTGCGGGACTCCTCCCTCTCCGCCGCCGTGCAGGCGGTCGTGTGCGCCCAGGCCCAGCACCCCGACCTCGCGCTGCGGTACCTGCGGGAGTGCGCGCTCGTGGACCTGCGCGACGTGCAGGAGGGGACCGCCCAGGGGTTGCACCTGGCCTCGGTGGCCGGGGCCTGGCTCGCGCTGGCCGCGGGTCTGGGGGGCCTGCGCGAGGACCACGACGACCTCGAGATCGCGCCGCTGCTGCCGTCGTCGCTGTCGCGCACCGCCTGGTCCGTCACCTGGCGCGGCAGCGTGCTCCGCGTCGAGACCACCCGGGAGGGCACCACGGTGACGCTCGTGCGCGGCGAGGGGCCGGTGACCGTCGTCGTGGACGGCGCACCGCTGCAGGTGACGGCCGGCGCGCCCGCCTCCGCACCGCTGCGCGCCCCCGCCCCCTTGCTCGGCGAGCCGACACAACCGGCCGGGCGCGAGCCGCGCACCTGAGGGCGCCGCCCGGGAGAGCTACTCGGTGCCCTCCGCGGCGATGAGCTCGGCGACCTCCTCGGGCATCTCCGAGCAGTCGTCGTCGGAGGCCGGCTGGTCCTGGGCGAGGCCCTCGACGCCGGCGTCCTCCACGGGCCCGAAGCCCTCCTCCGCGAGGTGCCGGGGCACCCGGTTCTGCGCGTTGATCACGTGCGACCGCGAGAGCCAGCCGAGGCCGTCCTCGACGGCGAAGTCCAGGCCGCCGCCGGGTGCCCGCTGGACGTGGCCGGGGGAGGGCAGCAGCCCGACGAGCTGCACGGCCTGCTCCACCGGCAGCGTGGACGGCGGGGTGTCGAAGTAGTACCAGCTCGCCGCGCAGATCCCGTAGACCCGCGGGCCGAGCTGGGCGTAGTTGACGTAGAGCTCGAGCATGCGCCGGTCGTCGAGCACCAGCGCCAGCTCCGCCGACAGGCCCGCCTCGACCGCCTTGCGCCAGACGCTCATGCTCTGGTTGAGGAAGAGGTTCTTGGCCACCTGCTGCGGGATGGTCGAGCCGGACGGGTCGTCCTCACCGCGCAGGTGGGCCTCCGCGCGGCCGAACAGCTCGTCCCAGGTGAAGGCGCCCGAGCGGTAGGGGAGCGGCTGGTCCTCGTGCGCGATGACGGCGGCGAGGAAGTTGCGCGACACGTGCTCGACCGGCACCGACTGCTGGATGGCGCCCTGCTCGTTGGCCAGCATGAACGCCGTCGTCGGCGGGTCCACCCAGCGCAGCGACAGCAGGACCAGCGCCTGCACCACGAACGCGATCCCCAGGCCGAGTCCCACGCGGCGCAGGCGACGGCGCCATGGGCGCCGGCCGGCGTCCGGGGGCCCCGGCTCGTCCCTCCGCCGCCGCAGGCCCGGCCGGCCGCCCTCGCGGGGCGGCGGGGCACCGGGCGCGGCAGGGGGCCAGGGCGCCGACGGGGGAGGTGGTGCCGCCCACGGGTCCGCCGGCGCAGCGACCGCCGAGGGGCCCGCCCAGGGCGGCAGGCGGTCGCCGTCGGCTCCCGGGCGCGACGGGCGGGCAGACACCCGGTCGGTGCGCTGCGGCCGGGCCGCGGGGTCGCCGGACGGGCGGCGGCGCGGTCGAAGGGGCATGCGTCGCTGTCCTCCTGGAGCCCACGGGCGCGGCCCCCAGGCTACCGGGGACCGCCGCGGGGACGGCGGAGGACGCGGGCCCAGCGCGGCGGCGGGTGCTCCGGGTCCCGGTCAGAAGCGGTAGTGCAGGACGATCGTCCCCTTCCGGGACCAGGCGGTGCTGACCGACGACACCCGGGAGTAGAGGCGCAGCAGGGGCGGGAAGCGGGCGACCTCGGGCTCGCGGTTGAGCAGGATCTCCCGGACCAGGTGCAGTCGCGGGTCCCAGTTCTCGAGCTCGTGCGGGTCGTCGACGCCGGGGAACCGCAGGAGCCCGGAGACGGCCTTCGTGCCGGGGACGTGCCGGGTCGCCCAGATCGCGAACCGGGAGTAGCTGTTGAAGACGACCTCCCCCGAGGGGAAGTGGCCGACCAGCCGGCCGAGCAGGTCGGACACCTCCTCCCGGCTGAGGAACCCCACCAGGCCGTCGGCGACGACCACGGCCGGGCGGCCCGTGGGGAGCGCGTCGAGCCAGTCGCGGTCCCGCACGTCGGCGGCGACGGGGTGGGGGTCGGCGTACCGGGGGAGCACCCGCTCGCGGGCGGTGACCACCGCGGGGAGGTCGACGTCGTACCAGTCCACGGTCGGCGGCACCCCGATCCGCGCCGAGCGGGTGTCCAGACCGGCGCCCAGGTCGAGCCCGACGGCGTCCGGGTGGCGGGCCACGAAGTCCGCCGCCACCTCGTCCATGCGCTTGGCCCGCAGCGCGCAGCTGGTGACGAGGTTGGCGTCGGCGTGCAGCCGGGCGACGTCGACGTCCAGCTCCCGGACGACCTCGTCGGCCAGCGCGTCGCCCAGGAGGGGATCCGCCGAGCGGTTGTCGAGCGCCCGGCAGCAGAGCGTCAGGTGGAGGCTGTCCTCCAGCGGGGTGAACGCCGGCAGCGTGGTGCCCATCGGACCGTCCCTCTCGGGTCCTCCCCGCGCACCTGCCAGCCAAGCCCTCCGGGGGCCTGCGGTTCCAGGGCACTGCGACCCGCGCCGGCGCCGGAGCAGACCGGCTCAGCCCGGCGTCACGGAGAAGACCGGCCAGCCGATCTCCGTCCGCCACGCGGCCGGGTCGGCGGTGTCGCGCGGGCCGACCAGGTAGGTCTCGCGCACCGGCCCGGCGACGGCGAGCAGGTGCCCGGTGACCCAGGCCCCGAGCTCGCCGTAGGTGACGTCGATGTCGTCGTGGGCGCCGACGTGGGTGGTCACGGCCAGCTCGACGGCCGGCAGGGTCACCGGGTGCACGCGGCCGCTGCGCGGTGGGTCGCCCGCGGGGAGGTGCACCAGCACGTGCCCGCGGCCGGTCTGGAACAGCGCGTCGTCGTACACCCCGCCCGGGACGCCGGCCGGCCCGACCACGGCGTCCAGCTCCGCCATGGCCCCGGCGTACCAGCCGAGGACGTCCTCCAACCGCACGTCGTCCTCGACCGCGGCGACCGTGGTGGCGGGCACCCGGCGCAGCTCGACGTCTACCGCGGCCGGCTTCGGCCGCAGCAGCCGGCGCAGGGACGCCACCGCGGCGCGGGTCCGCTCCAGCTCCGACTCCAACCGCCGCAGGTGGTCGGCGACGAGGGCCGCCCGCGTGCCCGGGTCGGGGGACCGCAGGATGCGCGCGACGTCGGCCAGGGGGACGTCGAGCTCGCGCAGCCGGTGGATCACCTGCGCGGTGGGGATCTGCTCGCCGGTGTAGTACCGGTAGCCGCTGGCGGCGTCCACCTCGGCCGGCTCCAGGAGGCCGGCGTCGTGGTAGCGGCGCAGCGTGCGGACGCTGAGGTGGGTCAGCCGGGAGAACTCGCCGATCGTCAGCACCCGCGCACCCTGCACCCTCCCCCTGGGGGAGCGTCCAGCGGTTGACCCTCCCGCCGCGCGAGGCCGCACGGTCGGGACATGAGCACCCCGACCTCCATCCTGCCCAGCGAGCTCCCGGCCCCGGTCCGGACCTTCCTCACCGCGCACGCGGCCCGCGACGCCGACACCGCCGTCGGCACCTTCACCCCCGACGCCGTGGTGACCGACGAGGGCCGGACCTTCCGGGGGACCGAGGAGGTCCTCGGCTTCCTCCGGCACTCCGGGTCGGAGTTCACCTACACGAGCGAGCTGACGGGGGCGCAGCGCGTCGACGACCGGCACTGGGTGGCGCTGCACCACCTCGAGGGCGACTTCCCCGGCGGCGTCGCCGACCTGGCCTACCGCTTCACGACGGCCGGCGACCGCATCGCCGAGCTGGTCATCGCCCCCTGACCGCGGCCTGCGCCCCCGTCGGCGAGGCCGACCGCGCGATCACCCGCGCAGGGCCGGCGCGGCGTCGCCGAGGAAGGCCTCCAGCGAGCGGGCCGGCCGTCCCGTCACGGCGGCGACGGTGCCGGTCACGACGCCGAAGACGCCGGCCCGCACGCGCTCGAAGGTGAGCACGGTGAGGTCCCGCTCGAACCCCTCGGTCCCCGCGACGGCCTCCTCGACCGGCACCTCGCGGGAGACCACCGGGCGCCCGAGGCCGCGGGAGAGCAGCTCCGCGGTGCGCGGCAGCGAGAGCGCCTCCGGCCCGGAGAGCTCGTACACCCGGCCGGCGTGGCCGTCGTCGAGCAGCGCCCGCTCCGCGACGGCGGCGATGTCGCGGGCGTCGATCCAGGCCACGGCCGCGCCGCCGTCGGCGAAGGGCAGGTCCCCGGTGCCGGTGAGCACGTCGCGGTAGAAGCGGGGGTCGGTGAAGACCTGCATGAACCAGCTCGGCCGCAGGAACGTCCAGCTGCGGCCGCTGTCGCGGACCGCACGCTCGACCCACAGCGCCCACCCGCCGGGACCGACGGAGTCGGCCGCCTGCTCGGACAGCAGGACGACGTGCGCCCGGGCCGGCGTCCGGTCGAGCAGCGCCCCGACCAGCTGTGGCGCGTCCGCGCGGTCGGGCCGGACGACGTAGACCGCGTCGACGAAGTCGGTCGCCTCCGGCCAGCCGGACGGGTCGTCCCACGAGAAGGCGGTCGGCCGCACGCCGTCGACGTCGACCGTGGCCGGGTCGCTGCTGCCGCCGAGCACCTCGACGCCCGGCCGGGCGGCGAGCAGTTCCGCCAGCGGGGCGCCGGTCTTGCCGCGGACCCCGGTGACCAGGACTCGGGTCATGTCTCCTCCGATTGGTTGAGTCGATGAAGTACCTCGCCCCCACCCAAGCACGGATCCATGAGTGGCTCAAGTAACCTGGCGGGATGACCGGGCCGCTCGACCAGCAGCTGTGGGACTTCGTGTACGCCTACGACGCCGCCTACGACCGCGCGGCGCGGGCGGTCGGGCTCAGCGCGGCGCAGGCCTGCCTCCTCGACGCCCTGACCGAGGACGGCCGCTCGATGGGGGAGCTCGCCGCCGCGCTGCTGTGCGACGCCTCCAACGTCACCCAGCTCGTCACCCGGCTGGAGGCGGGCGGGCTGGTGACCCGCTCGGCCGACCCGGACGACCGGCGGGTCAAGCGGGTGTCGATCACCACGGAGGGGCGCCGCGCGCACCGCGCCGTCCGGCGGGCGTTCGACTTCCCCTCCGGCCGGCTCGCCCGGCTGACCGAGGGGGAGCGCGCGCAGCTCTCCGGCCTGCTGGCGACGCTGCTCGCGCCCGAGGCGTCCCCGCCGTCCTGACCGGCCGCCGGCCGTGACGGCGGCGGGCACGCGGCCCTAGGTTCGACGGGTGATCAGGGTCTGCTTCGCCGGTGTCACGGGCTGGACGGCCCCTCCGATCGTGGCCGCGATCGACGCCGCCGACGACCTGGAGCTGGTCTCGGGGGTGTCCCGGTCCGCCGCGGGGCGCCGGCTCTCCGAGGTGACGGCGTCGGGCGGTGCCGGCCCGGTGCACGCCACGGTCGCCGAGGCCCTGGCGTCCTCCGGGGCCGACGTCCTCGTCGACTACACCAGCGCCGCCGCCGTCCGGGAGCACGTGGAGACGGCGGTGCGCGCGGGCGTGCACGTGGTCGTCGGCTCCAGCGGCCTGACCGCCGGTGACTACGCGGAGCTCGACCGCCTCGCCCGGGAGCACGGGGTGGGCGTCATCGCCTCGGGCAACTTCTCGGTCGTGGCCGCCGTCCTGCAGCGGGCCGCCACGCTGGCCGCCCGGCACGTCGGCTCCTGGGAGGTCCTCGACTACGCCGCGGCCACCAAGCCCGACGTGCCCAGTGGCACCGCCCGCGAGCTCGCCGAGACGCTGGGGCAGGTGCGCACCCCCGGGTCCGGCGTCGCCCTGCCCGACCTGCTCGGTCCCGCCGAGGCGCGCGGCGCCGACGTGGCGGGCACCCGGGTGCACTCGGTGCGGCTGCCGGGCTTCGTGCTGGCCACGGAGGTCGTCTTCGCCGCGGGCGGGGAGCGGCTGACGATGCGGCACGACACCGGCGAGTCGCCGGCTCCCTACGTCGACGGCACGCTGCTGGCCGTCCGGAGGGTCGCGGAGGTGCCCGGCGTGCGCCGGGGCCTGGACCGGCTGCTGTTCGACGATCCCGCCCCGGACGCCTGAGCGGTCTGCCGCCCCGGTGGGCGAGGAGTCAGACCCAGGCGCTGCGCCGCAGCGGCGGGGCGGTTCCGCCGGGTCGCTGGACGAGCACCTGGTTCACGCCCATCGAGCCGGCCTCGAAGGCGAGCGCGCAGGCGGCCATGTACAGCCGCCACACCCGCGCCCGTCCCTCGCCGGCGGCCGCCACGGCCTCGTCCCAGTGGTCCTCCAGGCGCCGCACCCAGGCGCGGAGGGTCAGCGCGTAGTGCCGGCGCAGCGCCTCGACGTCGAGCACCTCCAGCCCCTGGCACTCCAGGGCGGCCACCGTCTCGGCCAGGGGGAGCAGCTCACCGTCGGGGAAGACGTACCGGCCGATGAACGTGTCGTTGTCCCAGCGGGTCTCGCCGGCGTTCCAGGAGATCGCGTGGTTGAGCAACCGGCCGCCGGGCTGCAGCAGGTCGTGCAGGCGGGACGCGTAGGCGGACAGCTGCCCCCGGCCGACGTGCTCGGCCATGCCGACCGAGCTGATGGCCTGGAAGGGGCCGTCGTCGACGTCGCGGTAGTCCTGCACGCGGATGTCCACCCGGTCGGTCAGCCCCGCCTCGGCGGCCCGCTTGCGCGCCGACGACGCCTGCTCGGTGGACACGGTGACGCCGACGACGTCGGCCCCGTACCGCTGCGCGGCGTGGAGGGCCAGGCTGCCCCACCCGCACCCCACGTCGAGCAACCGCATCCCGGGCGCGAGGCCGAGCTTGCGGCAGACGAGGTCGAGCTTCGCCTGCTGGGCCGCGTCGAGCCCGGTGTGCTCGTCCTCCCAGACGGCGCACGAGTAGACCATCGAGGGCCCGAGCACGAGGGCGTAGAAGTCGTTGCCGACGTCGTAGTGGTGCGAGACCGCGGCGGCGTCGCGACCGCGGGAGTGCCGCCGCCCGTGCCGGCCCGGGTCGATCTCCTCGGGAGGGGGCGGCGGCTCGGGCCCCAGCGCGCCCAACCGGACGGCGGTGTGCAGCAGTTCCAGCCGCTCACCGGCCGACGCACCCGGCGTGCGGCCCGGGACCGCCAGCCGGCCGACGGAGCTCAGTGCCGCGAAGGTGGCGAAGACGTCGTCGGCGATGTCGATCTCCCCGGCCACGTAGGCGCGCCCGAGGCCGAGCTGGCCCGGTGCCCACACCAGCCGGCGCAGCGCGCGCCGTGAGCGGACCACGAGGAGGGGCGCACCCCCGGGCCCGGCCTCGCTCCCGTCCCACGCAAACACCCGCAGCGGGACCTCGTCCGCTCCCAGGACGACGCCCAGCGCGTGGGCGAGCTGTGCGGCCACACCACCTGTCCTCGCCATGCCGGCTCCTCGTCGCGGTCGCGCGGCCGGGACCCGGAGGCGCGGGACCCCGGCGACTCGTTGCGCCTCCCGACGCATCGTGTCCGCTCCCGGGGCGATCGGGGAGCAGCCCGTGCGCGCCGCGGGAACAGGAGAACCCCCACGGGCCCGGGGGCCGGTGGGGGTTCGACTGTGATGACTCGCCGGAGGATCAGGCTCCGGGGCGGACCTCGGCGCTCCGGGCGGGAGCGAAGGCCGGGTGCTGAGCGGCCAGCTCGCCGGCCCGGCCGAGCCCGGTGAGCGGGCTCCAGGGGAGGAACGCGTCGAGGTTCCGGCGGGCGGCCTCGACCAGGTGGGTGGTCAGACGGGACATGCTGCGGGCACCTCTTCTCCGTGTTGTGGCAGTGACACCACGCTAACGACGGAGGGACGGGCAGGCGTCCGGCCGCCGGCGTGAGGTCGCGCACGACCTCCGGGCATCCCGGATCGGAGGCCCAGGTCGGGGGCCGGGGAACGCGGACCGGTGTGCGCGAGGACTCACACGTCCCGGGCGGGCACGTGGGTGACCGGCACGTGGAAGGCGTGCTCCAGGCGGGCGGGCAGGTCCTGGTGCAGCCACCGGGACAGCCGCGCGGGGAGCGTCGACACGACGATCTCGTCGAACCCGCCGGTGGCCATGGCCTCCTCGACGGCCCGCACGGGATCGGGGTCGCCCACCGCGCCGGTCGCGCGGATCCCCGCGGCCGTCATCGTGCGGAGGGTGGCGTCGAGCTTGACCTGGGCCATCCTCCGCGCCTCCGCCGGCGGCCCGGGCAGGGCCGGGCTCCCGCCCATGACGGGCATCGGGACCGGCATGGCGTTGGACACGAGGTCCTTCACCGGCGTCGCCGGCACCACGAGCAGGAACTCCGACGGCCCGGCGGCCGCGCGCTCCCGGACGAGCTGCAACAGCTCGTCGCTGTCGAGGGACTGGTTGGCCACGACGAGGTAGCGGTGCATGGTCGCCTCCGGACGAACCGTCGGACGTGCACGGACCGAGGCGACACGGCGCCGTCGCGGGGTCGTCCCCAGCGGGACAGCGGGGGACCGACGGCGGAACCGTACCGCTCATCCCGGGCCGTGAGAACGGCCGAGGAGCTGGGTCGGGGAGCCCGGCCGGCAGGGGGCGGGACCTCCGTCCCGGCGACGTCCCGCACGCCGCCGCGGGGCCCGGCCCGGGTGTAGGAACGCGCCCATGACCGCTCCGGACCGCGCGCTCTTCCTCGTCGTCACCATCAAGCCGCGCCGCGACCGGCTCGCCGAGGCGGAGGAACAGCTGCAGTCGATGCGCCGGCAGACGCTCACCGAGCCCGGCTGCGTCTTCATGCACCTCGTGCAGCCGCAGGACGACCCGGACAACTGGGTGATGCTGGAGATGTTCCGGTCGCGCGCCGCCTGGGACGAGCACATGCAGCAGCCCTACAACACCGAGGGCAACCGCATCCTCGAGGACCTCCTGCGGGAACCGTCGGAGCTGCGCCTGATGGACGAGAAGTAGGGACGCGCCGCACCCGGTGGGCGGCGCCCGGGCTGGAATGTCCCCGGGGTGGCCGCTACCCTCGCAGGGCGGGCTGTGACTCAGGTCACAGGGGCACTCTTCCCCGCGTCGGCGAGGGGTGGATCCCATGGCCCGACCGTCCGCACTCCCGCAGCAACCGGAGGTCAGCCCGCCGCGCAAGCCGGCGCTGGTCTACCCCGGCTTCGCGGTCCCGTTCGTCCTGCTGATCGCCTGTTTCGCCGCCTGGGGCTCGGCGGCGAACCTCACCGACGTCCTCGTCGGGGTCTTCCGGCAGATCTTCACGATGTCGAACTTCCAGTCCGCGCTGGTCCAGTTCGCCTACTACGGCGCGTACTTCGCCCTCGCCATCCCCGCGGCCCTCATCAACCGGCGCTACGGCTACAAGACCGGCGTCCTCACCGGGCTCGGCCTGGCCACCGTCGGCGGGCTGCTGTTCATCCCCGCGAGCCAGCTGCTCGCCTACGGGTTCTTCCTCGTCGCGCTCTTCGTGCTCGCGGCGGGGCTGTCCATCCTCGAGACCTCGGCCAACCCCTTCGTGATCGCGATGGGTCCCGAGATCAGCGCGACGCAGCGACTGAACCTGGCGCAGGCCTTCAACCCGGTGGGCGCGAACATCGGCGTCCTGCTCGGAGCCGTCCTCATCCTGCCGCGCATCACGCCGGAGTCGGAGAAGGAGTCGATGACGGCGGGGGAGCTGGCGCGCGCCCAGGAGCAGGACCTCTCCCTGGTGCTCGGGCCCTACCTCGGGATCGCCTGCGCGCTGGCGCTCATCTGGCTGCTCATCGCGTTCCGGAAGATCTCCACCCCCGACGAGCACGCCCACTTCGGCCTGGAGCAGGCCTCGGGCGGGGCGATGAGCCGGCTGTGGCGCAACCGGCACTACCGGTTCGGCGTGGTCGCCCAGTTCCTCAACGTCGGTGCGCAGGTCTGCGCGTGGTCGTTCACCATCCAGTACGCCCAGGACGTCGTGGGCGTCTCGCCCTCGAACTCCGGGTGGTACCTGCAGGCCAGCCTGATCGTCTTCCTCGTCGCCCGTTTCGTCATGACGTACCTGCTGGGCATCTTCCGGCCGACGAAGCTGCTCTTCGCCATGGCGGCGCTGGGGGTCGTGTTCTCCCTGCTGGCCGTGGTGTCGCCGAACATGCTCGGCCTGCTCGCCGTCGTGGGCATCTCGCTGTCGCTGTCCCTGATGTTCCCGACGATCTACGGGGTGGCGCTGCAGGGGCTGGGCCCGGACACCAAGTTCGGTGCCGCCGGCCTGGTCATGGCCATCCTCGGTGGCGCGCTCCTGCCGCCGGTGCAGGGCCTGATCATGGACAGCGCCGACACGAACGTCGGCTTCATCGTCCCGGCGGCCTGCCTCGCCGTCGTCGCCGCCTACGCGGTGTTCGACCTGCGGTCCTCGCGCCACGGTGGTCCCCTCGTCGCCGAGGGCACCGCGCACTGACCGGGGGGCCGGCCTCGCCGTCGGACCCGGGTGCCGGTACGCCGTACACGTCGATCGGAGGAAACCGATGTTCGTGGTGGTCGGGGAAGCGCTCGTCGACCTCGTGGGGCAACGGGGCAGCCGCACGCTGGTCGCGCACCCGGGCGGGAGCCCGGCCAACGTCGCGCTCGGGCTCGCCCGGCTCGGCGACCAGGTCTCCCTCCTCACGCACCTCGGCCAGGACTCCTTCGGGGAGATGGTCTCGGCGCACCTGAGGGCGAGCGGGGTCCAGGTCGACGGCGGACCGGGCGCCGGCGCGAAGACGAGCCTGGCTGTCGCGAGCCTGGCCGCGGGGGTCGCCACCTACGACTTCCGCATCGAGTGGGACGTCGGCGAGCTGGCGCCCCTGCCCGTCGAGGCCCGGTGCGTCCACACCGGGTCGCTGGCGACCGCGCTGCAGCCCGGTGCGGCCCAGGTGACCGACCTGCTGGAGCGGGAGCGGGAGCGGGGGCGGGCCACCATCTCCTACGACCCCAACGTGCGCCCGGCGCTCCTCGGGTCGCCGGAGGAGGCCCGGCCCGGGATCGAGCACCTGGTGTCCCTGTCGGACGTGGTCAAGGTCAGCGACGAGGACCTGCACTGGCTGTACCCCGACCGCCGGGACGTCGACGTCGCCCGGGACTGGCTGGCGCTGGGCGCCCCGCTCGTCGTCGTGACGCGCGGCGGTGCCGGTGTCTTCGCCGTCACCGCCGGCCTGGAGCTGGACCGCCCCGCGACCCCGATCGACCTCGTCGACACCGTGGGCGCCGGTGACTCGTTCACCGCGGGACTGCTCGACGGGCTGGGGCGTGCCGACCTGCTCGGCGGCGCGCGCCGGGAGGCCCTCGCGGGGATCGACGAGTCCAGCCTGGTCAGCGTCCTGGACGAGGCGAGCCTCATCGCCTCGATCACCTGCTCGCGCCCCGGTGCCGATCCGCCCACCTGGGCCGAGGTCGAGACCGCCCGCGCGGCCCGGCCGTCGACGCGGCGGTCCGTCCCGCGCTGACCCCCCGGCCCCCGGGGAGGGGCCGGGGCGCCGGTGTGTCCCGCCCCACACGCCGGGTGCGCGGGCGCGGCCGGTCGACGAGCCTGGTCGGCGGGGTGCGGCGGGGCTACGGTCCGCCTCGTGGCGACCGACGTGCTCGCGATGGTGCTCGCAGGTGGCGAGGGCAAGCGGCTGATGCCGCTGACCGCCGACCGGGCCAAGCCGGCCGTCCCGTTCGGCGGCATGTACCGCATGATCGACTTCGTCCTGTCCAACCTGGTCAACGGCGGCTACCTCAAGCTTGTCGTGCTGACCCAGTACAAGAGCCACTCCCTGGACCGGCACATCAGCACGACGTGGCGGCTGTCCACGCTGCTGGGCAACTACGTCGCCCCGGTGCCGGCGCAGCAGCGGCTGGGCCCCCGCTGGTTCGCCGGGTCCGCGGACGCGATCCACCAGAGCATGAACCTGATCCGCGACGAGGCGCCGCGCTACGTCGTCGTCTTCGGGGCGGACAACATCTACCGGATGGACCCGGAGCAGATGGTCGCCCGGCACGTCGAGTCCGGAGCCGGGGTGACCGTCGCGGCGATCCGCCAGCCCCTGTCGATGGCCGACCAGTTCGGGGTGATCGAGGTCGACGAGGGCGGCCGGCGGATCTCGGCGTTCCGGGAGAAGCCGACCGACGCCCGCGGCCTGCCCGACGCCCCCCACGAGGTGTTCGCCTCGATGGGCAACTACGTGTTCACCACCAGCGTCCTCGTCGACGCCCTCGACCGCGACGCGGCCGACCCCGACAGCAAGCACGACATGGGCGGCAGCATCGTGCCGATGCTGGTCGAGCGCGGGGAGGCCGGCGTCTACGACTTCCGGGACAACGACGTCCCGGGCCAGCGGGAGACCGAGCGGGGCTACTGGCGCGACGTCGGGACCCTGGACAGCTTCTACGACGCGCACATGGACCTGATCTCCGTCGACCCGGAGTTCAGCCTGCACAACCCGCAGTGGCCGATCCTGACCAGTCAGGATCCGTGGCCACCGGCGCGGACGGTGCACGGCTCGGCCGGCCGCGTCGGGACGGCGATGGAGTCGCTGCTCGCGCCGGGGTCGGTCGTGTCCGGCTCGAGCGTGACCCGGTCGGTCCTGTCACCGGGCGCGCACGTGCACTCGTGGGCGGAGGTCGACGGCTCGGTGCTCATGCAGGGCGTCCAGGTCGGGCGGCACGCGGTGGTGCGCAACGCCATCCTCGACAAGGACGTCGTCGTCCCCGAGGGTGCGACGGTCGGGGTGGACCTCGACCGCGACCGCGAGCTCTACACGGTGTCCGACAACGGGATCGTCGTCATCGGCAAGGGCCGGCAGGTCGTGCCCTGAGCCCCCCGGAGTCGGGTGCGGGCCGCCGTCACCGGCCGAGGACCCGCTCCTCGCCGCCGGCGCGCTTGGACTCGTCCTTGTAGTCGGTGTACCGGTACGGGTTCTCCAGGATCTCGGCCTCGGCCTCCGGCCGCTCCGGGAACATGCCCTGCCGCCAGGCCTCCTCGCCGATCTCCGCCCGCAGGTGGTCCAGCGTCGCCTCGATCTCGCGGCGCACCGGGGCCAGGTCGATGCCCACGAGCCGGCCGTCGTGCTTCACCACCCGGCCGTCGACGACCACGGTGTGCACGTCGCCCCGCTGCGCCTGGAAGGTCACGTGCCCGTAGGGGTTGAGCACCGGGAAGGACACCGGCGAGGCGTCGTTCCGGATCAGCACGACGTCGGCCTTCTTCCCCTCCTGCAGGCTGCCGAGGTCGTCGCGGCCGAGCGCGGCGGCGCCGCCCCGCGTCGTCCACTCGACGACGTGCTGCGCCCGCAGCCGCAGGTGCGTGATCGTCTCGCCCCGCAGGTGGGCGTCCATGTGCTCGGCCATCCGGTCGGCATTGAGCGTGGCCCGCATCGCGGAGAACATGTCACCGCTCCACCAGACGCTGGTGTCCATCGACAACGACACCGGGATGCCGTACTGCAGCACCTGCTCGGTGGGCGCGTGCCCCTGCCCGGCGCTGCACTCCGACTCCGTCGCCACCGAGATGGACCCGCCCGTGGCGGCGATCCGCTGGTAGCTGTCCCGGGTGAGGGTCGAGGCGTGCACGTAGACCGTCTCCGGGGTCATGAACCCGTTCTCGTGCATGAGCCGGATGCCGTCGTCGTTGGTGGCGCCCCAGACGCCGGCGTGCGTGGTCACCGGGATGCCGAGCTCGCGGGCCACCTCGAACGCCGCCTTCTCCGGGAAGGCCGGGTCGCCGGTGACGTCGAAGGCGACCTGCACCCCCATCCGGTCGTCGGCGTCGTCGCGCAGCCGCTCCAGCAGCGCGCGGACGGCGGGGTCGGCGGTCCACTCCCAGGGGCCGGCCTGGATGTTGCCGTAGGCGAGGACGAACCGGCCGGGCACCGAGCGCAGCGCCTCCAGGGCGGCCTCGCCGTGGTCGATGGTGTGCAGGTTGTGCGACCAGTCGACCGTGGTCGTGACGCCGGCGTCGAGCGACTCGATGGCCGCCAGCCGGTTGCCCGCGGCGATGTCCTGCGGGCGGAACTTCTTCCCGTGCTCGAGGTAGTACCAGACGAAGTACTGGGTCAGCGTCCAGTCGGCGCCGTACCCCCGCATGGCGGTCTGCCACATGTGGCGGTGCGTGTCGATCATGCCGGGCATGACGATGCCGCCGCGGGCATCGATCTCCTGGGTGCCGTCGGGCACGGGCAGCCCCGGGCCGACGCCGGCGATCCGGTCGCCGACGACGAGCACGTCGGCGTCGTGCAGGACCGTCGCGGCGTCGTCCATGGTCAGGACGGTCCCCCCGCGGAACACGAGCGGGCGGCCGGCGACGGGAGCCCCGTCCCCGCGTGCGGTACCGGGCTGGCTCATCGTCTTCTCCTCGGACGTCGGCGGACCCGGACCGATCCGCAGCGCGGCCGGGCCCGGGCCACCCTCGTGTGACCCGGGTCACGTGTCAAGGAGGCCCCGGGCTCAGGCCGGCAGGGGCGTCGGCGCGTAGGCCAGCAGCTGCCACCGGCCCGAGGCCCGGGTCCACACCGCGAGGGCCAGGTTGTCGATCGTCCGGGGCTCCCCGGCGACGTCGACATCGGCGGTCATCCGGCCGACCACCAGCGCACTGTCGCCCACGACGGCGACCCGCTCCACCGGGTGGTCGACGCGCCGGTAGACGTAGTGGCCCGAGCGCACCTTCGCCAGGTACTGCTCCTTGGTGTCCCGGGCGCCGCTGGAGTGGGCGTAGCTCAGCTCGGCCGCGCACAGCGCGTCGAGCGCCGGGAGGTCGGCGTCGAGCATGGCGGCGTAGCGGCGGTCCTCCGCGGCCAGCACCGCACGGACGTCCTCGGGGTCGCCGGCGTGGTCTGCGTCCATGTGCCGATGATCGCCCGGCCGCGTCAGAGCTCGGACCGCAGCACCGCGGCCGCCTGCGCCAGCGACCGCATCTTCCCGGCGGCCGACGCCCGCGGGAGGTACTTCAGCCCGCAGTCGCTGGAGAGCACCAGCCGGTCGACGTCGACGTGGTCCAGCGCCCGCCGCACCCGGTCGGCGACCGTCTCCGGGGTCTCGACCTCGGGGGTGGACAGGTCGAGGACGCCGAGCGCGATGCCCTTGCCCCGCAGGGGCCGCAGCGTCGTCGGGTCCAGGTGCGACTGCGCCGTCTCGACGGAGATGGTGTCGGCGGGGGTGTCGGCCAGCTCCGGCAGGAACGAGTAGCCCGCCGGCCGGTCGGAGACCATCGCCGCGTAGCCGAAGCACAGGTGCACGTGCACCGGGCCGGCGGCGCCGGCGATGGCACGGGTCACGGCCTCGGCGCCGTGGCGGCGGGCCACCTCGGGGCGCGCCTGCAGCCAGGGCTCGTCCACCTGGACGACGTCGGCGCCGGCGGCGAACAGGTCGGCGATCTCCTCGCGGACGACGTCGGCGTAGGCCAGGGCCAGCGCGCGGTCGTCGCGGTAGTGCTCGTCCTGCGTCTGCTGCGCCATCGTGAACGGCCCGGGCACGGTGATCTTGACGGCGCGGTCGGTGTGCGCGCGGAGGAACCGGACGTCGTCGACCTGCACCGGCGCCGGCCGGCGGATCTCGCCGGTCACCCGCGGCACCGGGATGTCGATCCCCGAGCGGTTGCGCACCGTGCCGGGGTGCTCGAGGTCGAGGCCGTCGAGGGCCGTGGCGAAGTGGTTGGAGTAGGACTCCCGGCGGATCTCCCCGTCGGTCACCACGTCCAGGCCGGCCTCCTCCTGGGCGCGCACGGCCGCCAGCGTGGCGTCGTCCTGGGCCTCCTGCAGGAACTCCGGCGGGACGCGCCACAGCTCCCGGGCCCGGACCCGCGGCGGGAACCGGTGGCCCAGCCGCTCGCGGTCGATGAGCCAGTCCGGCTGGGGCAGGCTCCCCACGACCATCGTGGGCAGCGGGGGCAGCTGGGCCGGCATGGGGGTCCTCCTCGGGCGGGCGCGGCGGCTCGGGTCGCCGCTCGGGTGCGCGTCGTCCCGGAGCCTTGCAGTCCCGAGCGGACCGCGGGTGGCGCGGTCGGCTCAGCCGACCACCCAGGTGTCCTTGCCGCCACCGCCCTGGGAGGCGTTGACCACCAGCTCGCCCTCGGTCAGGGACACCCGGGTGAAGCCACCCGGCAGCACGACGGTCCCCTCGTCGGTGCAGAACGCGTACGGCCGGTAGTCCACGTGCCGGGGCACGAGCGCGCCGTCGACGACGGTCGGGTGCGTCGACAGCGCGACCGGCTCCTGCGCGATCCACCCACCCGGCTCGGCCAGGACGGCGGCGCGGGCGCGCTCGAGCTGCCGCTCATCGGCCCGCGGGCCGATGAGCACCCCGTGCCCGCCGGAGCCCGACCGCGGCTTGAGCACCAGCTCGGGCAGCCGGTCGAGCGCGGCCCGGCACTGCGCGGGGTCGCCGAGGTCGTAGGCCGGCTGCGAGCGCAGCCGCGGCTCCTCGCCGAGGAAGAAGCGGACCAGGTCCTCGACGTAGGGGAAGGTGCGCTTGTCGTCGGCGACGCCGGTGCCGAAGGCGTTCACCACGGTCACCGTGCCGGCGCGCAGCGGGCCCAGCAGCAGCTCGCCCAGCTCGTTCGGCCGGCCGTCGTCGTCGGACAGCCGCTCCTCGCTGGTGCGCCGCCAGAGCAGGTCCACCCGGCGCCCGTCCGGCAGCACCAGGTCCTCGCCGCGGACGGCCAGCTCCGAGGGGAGCACGACCGGCGCGCCGACCATCTCGCCGAGCCGGTCGATCTCCCAGGCCACCGCGCTGCGCGGCCCGTCCCCGAGCACCGCCACCACCGGGTCCGCGAGGTCCGTGGCGTCGGCGAGCATCCGCCGCATCGCCGCGACGGCGGCCTCCCGCACCGGTACCGGACCGGGCCGCACGCCCAGCCGGGGTGCCACCAGCTCCCGCGCGGCCAGGGCGTAGGCCAGCAGCGTCGGTGTCCGCACGTTGTCCTCGAGGACGACGAGCCGCCCGTCGGCACCGCGGACGAGGTCGGGCCCGGCCATGCCGATCCAGCGGCGCGGCGCCGGCAGGTCGGGGGCGAGGTGGCGGTTGGTGTCGAGCACCGCGGCCGGGACCACGCCGGCGCGGACGGCCTCGCGCGGGCCGTGCGCGTCGGCGACGAACGCCTCCAGCGCGCGCAGCCGCTGGTCCAGGCCGGCGGCCACCCCCTCCCACTCGGCGCGCTCCAGGACGCGCGGCACCGGGTCGACGGTGAACAGGTGCTGCTCCTCGGCGGGCCCGTGCCGCAGGTCGAGGTCGGCGGCCCCGCGGGCGACGTCGGCGGCCAGCGCGGCGGGCCCGTACGCGCGGACGGCGGCCAGCGCCGCGGCCGCGTGCGGCCGGTCGCCGCCGTCGGGCAGCAGCGCCTCGTCGAGGCTCCGGGCCGGGGCCGTCCCGGTGCTCACGCGGCGGCCGCCGCGCGCTCCGCGGCCGCGCGCTCCGCCGCGGCCAGGGCGGCCCGGGCCACCCACCGGCCCTGCTGCGGATCGGTGACGTCGAATCCGAAGGGTGCGTTGGCCTCCAGCGCGAGCAGCCGGCCGTCCGGCTCGACGAGCACGTCGACGCCCATCAGCCCGCCCCCGAGCGAGGCGACCATCCGTTGCGCGAGCTGCGCCATCTCCGGCGGCGCCTCGTACACCCGCGGGTACACGGTGCCGTGGGTGACCAGCGCGCCCTCCTCCCGGGACTTCTCGTAGACCAGGGAGGTGGCGGTGGGCGTGGCGAAGACCCGCGCGCAGGCCGGATCGGCGATCCACTCCTGCAGCAGCGACGTGCCGCGCCGGTGGCCGCCGGCCGCCTCGTGCTCCCGCCAGCCGGCCTCGACCTCGCGGGCGGCGTCGAGGTCGCCGACCAGCTCGATGTAGCGGGCGCCGTCGCCCAGCGAGGGCTTGAGCACCATCTGCCGCCCCGGCATCGGCCACTCCCGGACCCGGGCGAGGTCCCACGCGGCCGGCTGCGGCACACCGGCCGCGGCCCACACGGCGTGGGTCACGAGCTTGTCGGCGGAGGCGACCAGCGAGGCGACGGGGTTGAGCAGGGGCACGCCGGCCGCCTCGAGCAGGACGGCCAGGGCGAAGGTCGACGCGTAGGCGACCACCTCCTCGACCAGCACGTGCGCGATCGCCAGGTCGTAACGGCCCGGGGGCGGGCCGCTGACCGGCCAGTCGGCCGGCACCCGGGCCAGCCGCTCGACCTCCGCGCCCTGCTCCTCCAGCGCCCGCACCCAGGCGGCCGCGTAGCCGGCGTCCTCGTACCAGTCCTCGTCGGTGATCACCAGCAGCACGCGCACGGCGGTCCTGTGCCCCTCTTCCGGGCCCGTCGAACCACCCGCCCGTCGTAGCACGGACGCAACACGCGGATCACCCCGGCGGACACGGACCGGCCCTACCGTGCGAGCGCATGACGCAGGTGGTGCCGGGGAGCCGGTCCCGGGACGGGCATCCCGGCCGCTCTGCCGTGGCGCGCCGGCGGCGCTACACCGCCGAGCTGGCCGGGGTGCTGCCGCCGAGCGAGCCGTTCGAGACGTGGCTGGCGGCCGGCGGCGGCCTGGCGCCGGACTTCGCCCGGCTGCCGGCGCGCACCGGCCTGTGGTCGCCGGTCGAGGGCCTGGCGGGAGCCGACGGGTGGCCGGCCCGGCGTGCGGTGCTGCGGGCGCGCTGGCGGCGGTGGCTGACCGGGGACCTGCCGCCGGCCCCGCGCCGCACGCCCGCGCGCGTCGGGCAGGTGCGGACGGCGGGCGGCGTGGAGGTCCGCGAGCTCGTCGTCGGCGGGGGCTGGTCGGTGCGGGCGCGGCTGCTGCTGCCGGTGCCCGCGGCGGGCGTGCGGCACGACGTGCCGATCTACCTGCTGCAGTCCAGCCACGGTCCCTGGGCGGAGGCGGCCCTGGCCCGCGGATGGGGCGCCTGCCTGGTCTCGGCCGCCGACGGCGACGACGACACCGAGGCCGTCGAGCGGGCCTTCCCGTCGGTGGTCGCCGGCCGCCTGGCCTGGCGGGCGTGGGCGCTGTCCCGGGTGCTCGACGCCCTGCAGGAGCAGCCCGGGGTGGACGCCCGCCGGGTGCTGGTCGGTGGGCACAGCCGCAACGGCAAGACCGCGCTGCTGGCCGCCGCCTTCGACGACCGGTTCGCCGGCGTCGTCTCCAGCTCCAGCGGCGTGCTCGGCGCCATCCCCGCCCGGCTGTGCACCGACCGGCACTTCGGCGAGGGGGTGGAGCTGCTCACCCGGCACTACCCCGGCTGGTACCACCCGGGCCTGCGCTGGTTCGCCGGGCGGGAGCACCGGCTGCCCACCGACGCCCACGAGCTGCTCGCGCTGGCCGCCCCGCGGCCGGTCCTGGTCTCGGTGGCGGTGGAGGACCCGGTCGAGCGCGTCCCGGCCGCCCGCGCCGCGGTCGACGCCGCCCGCGAGGCCTTCGCCCTGCTCGGCCGGGGAGACGCCCTGGAGCTCGCGCTGCGCCCGGGCGGGCACCGGGCCGACGAGTCCGCGGTGGCCGCCCAGCTGGACTGGGCGCAGTCGGTGCTCGGCGGCTCGCCCCGCCGTCCCGGCCGCGCGCCGGTGGCGCCGTCGCCGGTCCCGTGGCCGGCCGACCTCGTGCGGCCGGGTCCGCGACCCGTCCGCGGCGCCGAGCTGCGCGCCGCCGTCCGCGCCGCCCTGGGCCCGGCGACGAGGGCTCCCGGCGGCCCGCCGGCCGCGGGGGAGGGGCCGCCGGCCACCCCGGACGGCGTCGCGGTCACCCTGCTGCGCCCGGAGGACAGGGGTCGCGGCCGTGGGCTGGTGCTCTGGCTCGGCCCGCCGTGCGCGGCCACCGGGTGGCGGGCCGGGTACGAGCAGGCCGAGCCGCTCCCGGCGCTGCTGGCCGCCGCCGGCTGGGTGGTCGCCTGCCACGACCCGGTCGGTAGCGGCGCGCGGCACGGCGAGCACCCCGGGCCGGGCTCCTCGCCGCTGGGCCGGATGACCGCCGACGCGGCCGCCGTGACCGCCGTCGCGGCGGCGGCCACCGGGCACGACCGCGCGTGGGTCGCCGCCTACGGCACCGGGGCGCTGGTGGCGCTGCACCTGTCCGCCCTGGGCGCCGGACCGCGGGACGTGCCGCTGGCCGGTGCGGTGCTGGCCGCCCCCACCTGCGGCGAGCCGCTGCTGCGGGCCCGGCCCGGCTACACCCTCGCCGACCTGCTCGCCACGACGGCGGACCGCCCGGCGGTCGTGCTCGACCCCGCCTGGGACCCCGAGGCGCCGCCCGGTGCGGTGGCCGCCGCCTGCCGCGCCGCCGGCGTGCCGCGGGTGCCGCTCGCCGACTGGCACCGGCTCTCCGGCGCCACCCGGACGGCGATGCTCGACTGGCTCGACGAGCACGGTCCCCGGCGGGGTTCCCCCTAGGCTCGCGCCACAGGACCCGGACCGGGGAGGCCAGGTGGGCGCGTTCGACCTCGCCGTCCCGCGGCGGGTGCTGTTCGGTCCCGGGCGCGCCGGCGAGCTCGCCGACCTGCTCCCGGCCCTCGGGCGGCGGGTGCTGCTGTGCGCCGGACGCGACCCCTCGCGCGCCCTGTCGCTGCTCGGGGACGTCGAGCCGGTCGCCGTCGTGTCGGTCCCGCGCGAGCCGACGGTCGAGCTCGTGCGGGCGGCGACCCGGGAGGCGCGGGACGCCGGCGTCGACGTCGTCCTCGCGATCGGGGGCGGCAGCGTGCTGGACACGGGCAAGGCCGTCGCCGCCCTGCTGGGCAACGGCACCGACCCCCTCGACCACCTGGAGGTCGTCGGCCGCGGGCTGCCCGTCGAGCGGCCCGCCCTGCCCTGCGTCGCGGTCCCCACGACGGCGGGCACCGGCGCGGAGGTGACCGCGAACGCGGTGCTCGCCTCCCCGGAGCACGGCCTCAAGGCGAGCATCCGCGGCCCGCACCTGCTGGCGGCGGTCGCCCTGGTCGACCCGCTGCTCACGCTGAGCTGCCCGCCGGAGGTCACCGCCAGCAGCGGGCTGGACGCGCTCACGCAGTGCCTGGAGCCCTACGTCTCGCCGCAGGCCAACCCGGCCACCGACGCCGTCGCCGCCGCCGGGCTGCGGCGGGGTGCGCGGGCGCTGCGCACCGCCTACGAGGACGGCGGGGACCGCGCGGCCCGCGAGGAGATGGCGCTGTGCAGCCTGTTCGGCGGCATCGCGCTGGCCAACGCGAAGCTCGGGGCGGTGCACGGCGTCGCCGGCGTCGTCGGCGGCATGGTCGACGCGCCGCACGGTGCGGTGTGCGCCGCGCTGCTGGCGCCGGTGGTCGAGGCGAACGTCCGTGCGCTGCGGGAGCGCGAGCCGGGCTCGCCCGCGCTGGGCCGCTACGCCGAGGTCGCCCGGCTGCTGACCGGCCGGGACGACGCCGCCGTCGAGGACGCCGTCGACTGGCTGCGGAAGACGGTGGCCGCGCTCGGCGTGCCGCCCCTGGGGGCGGTCGGACTCCGGCCGGCGCAGCACGCCGAGGTCGCCGCGAAGGCCGCCCGCTCGAGCAGCATGCGGGGCAACCCGGTGTCCCTTCTCGACGACGACCTGCTGGCGGTGCTGCGCGCGGCGTCGTGACGACGCGGCACCCGGGGCTCACGACCTCCAGCCGGCGGGCGCCCGGGGGTCGGGGAGGTAGGCGCAGTACGTGCCGGTGCGGATGGTGCGGTCGAGGTGCTCGCCGAGCGGGGGATGGTGCTCGGCGATGCGGGCCATGGCCTGGCGGACGGCGCGGGTCACCGCGGCCCGCGCGCGCTCGGACGTCGACGCGGCCCGCCGGTGCCGACCGCCCAGGCCGTACGCCCCGGCGAGCTCGCGGAGGAGGAAGTCGCGCTCCGTGTCGGCCTGGGTGGCCCGCTGCGCGTCCCCGCTCGCGTGGGCCTGCTCGAGGTCGTCGTCGATCTCGGCGAGGCGTCTGCGGTAGGCGGCCTTGGCCTGCGCGTCGAGCACCTCGCCCGCGTCGCCGGGAGCCAGGGGCGCTGCACTCCCGGTGCCCGGCGCCCCGGGAGAGCGCTCGGCGGCGACCAGGTCCAGGACGTGGTGCTCCCGGCCCGGATCGGCGAGGAGCCGCGCGAGGTACCGCATGCCCTTGAGGTCGCGCACGAGGACGCTGCGTCCGCCGAAGACCACGGACCAGTAGTCGCCCTCGCGGTGGAAGACGCTCACGCGCTCGACCGGCTGCTCGTCCCGGGGACCGGGACCCGCGGCGTCGACCGGTGGGTCCGGGGCAGGCGACCCGCGGATCCCCTCGAGGATCCTGCGGGCCGCGTCGCGCTCCAGGCCGGCCCGGTGCCCGGCGCCGCCGGCCGCACAGGCCTCGGCGAGGTCCATGCGGGCGCGGGCCGCCTCGTACGGGGCACCGACCTCGTTCCACAGGCTCACGGCCCGGGACAGGGACTCCTCCGCGCCGCCGGGATCGCCGTCCGCGAGCCGCACCCTGCCCCGGGCGAGTGCGGCGTCCGCGGCCAGGGCGTTGGTGCCGAACCGGGCGGCGGTGGCCTCCAGCTCCGCGGCGGCCGACCGGGCCCGGCCGAGGTCGCCGGCGACGATCTCGATCTCCACCTGCGCACCGAGCAGCGGCGCGCGCTGGAGGGCGGTGTCCGGCGGCCGCTCCTTCGAGGGCACCCGGCTGGGGCGCTCCAGGGCGTCCCGCACGGAGGCGGCCGCGGTGGCCACGTCTCCCTGGGCCAGCCGCACGAGCGCGAGACCGGGTTCGGGGTCCCACCCGGCACGGTGCGCGGCCAGGAGGGCCTCCTCGGCGCCGGCGACGTCGCCCTTGTGCAGGCGGATCCGGCCGAGTTCGTCGAGGGGCCACCCGAGTTCGCGCCGCAGGTAGGGGCGCAGCTCCTCGCACGCGGTGAGGACCTCGGCCTCGGCGTCGTCGCACGACCCGCGGAGCCGGAGGATCTCGGCGCGGTGCACGCGGCACCGACCGTGCAGGCTCCCGATCGCGTTGGTCCGGCACCACCGTTCCATGGCCTCCGTCCACTGCTCGGCGACGTCGTACTGGGCGAGGCCCTGCAGCGCACAGACGAGCTCGCAGTAGACGACCCCGGTCGAGAGCGGATCGAGGTCCCCGGAGACGGTCGCCAGCCCGGCCCGGTCGAGCAGGGCCAGGCCCTGCTGCACGTCGCCGTCCAGGATCAGCAGCCGGGCCTCCGCGACCCGGCCGATGGCGCAGGCGGCGGGGTCGCAGGCCGAGCCCACCTCGATGGCCTGGCGGGCCCACGGCCGGGCGCCGGGTGCGTCGCCGGTCAGCATGCGCTCGTAGGCGCGGACGACCCCCAGCCACGCGTGTGCCGGCGTCTGGCCTCCCTCGGGGAGGAGGGCCTCCGCTCGCGCCAGCCAGCCCCGCACCGGGGCCATGAGCGCGGTGTCGAAGAGCAGGTGCATCGCGACGCGGACCGCCGCCCCCGCGGCCGCGACCGGGTTCCCGGACCGCATGCCGGCGGCGTGGGCGCGTTCCCACGCCTCGATGGTGACGTCGAGGTGGCCGGCCGCGTAGGCGACCTCACCGAGCAGCGGCAGGTCGCCGGGGTCGAGGGAACCGTCCGCGTCCGCTCCCACGAGCAGGTCGAAGGCCTGCTGCCAGTCGCCCCGGGCGGCCGCGGCCCGTGCGCGCTCGACGGCACCGGGCCCGGCGTCGTCGTCCATCGCTCGCCTCCCCAGCCGTTGCCGGCGGGAGCCCGGGTCCCGCCCGTAACCGCGGGGCTCACCGCCGTAACTGTCCTTCTTCCGCCTCCCGGGTGGGGGCTCCCCGTCCCCGCGAGAACTCCCGAGGAGGAGCCATGTCGCGAGCACACGTCAACGGGATCGAGCTGGAGTACACGGTGGTCGGTCGGGGCGAGCCCGTGCTGTTCATCAGCTCCGTCCTCGCGGACGGGTTCCTGCCGCTGATGGCCGAGCCGGCGCTGGCCGACCGCTACCAGCTGATCCGGTACCACCGGCGCGGTTGGGGCAGGAGCACGCACACCCCGGCGCCGGTGACCGTCGCCGAGCACGCCGCGGACGCCGCGGCACTGCTCGAGCACCTGGGGGTGCGGCGTGCCCACGTCGCCGGCCACTCGACCGGCGGGGTCGTCGCCCTCCAGCTCGCGGTCGACGACCCGGCGGTCGTCCGCACGTTGGTCCTCCTCGAGCCGTTCGTGCTCTCGGTGCCCAGCGGCGGGGCGGTGCTCCAGGGGGCGGCGCCGGCGTTCGAGGCGTACGGCAGCGGGAACCACGAGCGGGCCTGGGCCCTGTTCCTCAGCGCCGCGAGCGGCCTGGACTGGGCGACGTGCGAGGCCGTGCTCGAGGCGCGGATCCCGGGCGTGGTGGGGCAGGCGGTCCGGGACGCCGACACCCTCTTCGGTGCCGAGCTGCCCGCCATGGCCGGGTGGGCTCTCGACCCCGGAGAGGCATCGGCCATCGGTTGCCCGACGCTGTCTGTGCTCGGCAGCGACACCCTGCCGCTGTTCGGAGAGGTCGCCGCGCTCCTCCGGACGTCACTGCCGGACGCCGAGGAGCGCACGATCGACGGGGTCGGTCACCTCCTGCACCTCCAGAGCCCCGAGCCCGTGGCCCGGGCGATGGGCGAGTTCATCCGGATCCGGTCCACCGCCGGGGTCTGAGACCCGGTCCGCACAGCCGGTCAGGCGTTCCGCTCACCGGCTGTGCGTCTGCTCCGGGGTGGGCAGCTCGACGGTGACCCGGAGGCCGCCCGGGGCGCGCGAGACGATCGTGAGGGTCCCGCCGTGCACCGCGGTGATGTTCTGCACGATCGCCAGGCCGAGACCGACCCCCGCGGCCTCGGTGCGGATGCGCCCGGTGCCGCGCCGGAAGGGCTCGGTCAGCGTCGGGACGAGCTCGGCGGCGAGCCGCTCGCCGGTGTTCTCGACGGTGAGCACGGCGGTCCCGGGGCGGGCGGCCGTGGTGACCCAGACGGCGCCGCCGTCGGGCAGGTTGTGCACGATCGCGTTCTGGACGAGGTTCGCCGTCAGCTGCAGCAGGAGCGCGGGGGAGCCGACGGCGGGGGCGACGTCGCCGGAGGTCTCGACGGTGACCCCGCGCCGCTCGGCGAGCGGGAGCAGCGTCTCGGTCGCCTCCTCCGCCAGGAGGGACAGGTCGACGTCCTCCCGGACGACGGTCGCCGCGTCGCTGCGGCTGAGCAGGAGCAGCGCCTCGGTCAGCTCGATCGCCCGCGCGTTGACGGCGTGGAGGCGGTCGAGGAGCTCGCCGGTGTCGCCGTCGGGGTCCCCGCGGGCGACGTCGAGGAGGGTCTGGGTGATCGCCAGCGGCGTGCGCAGCTCGTGCGAGGCGTTGGCCGCGAACCGCTCCTGCGCGGCGACGTGCCCCTCCAGCCGCGCGAGCATGGCGTCGAAGCTGTCGGCGAGCTCGCGGAACTCGTCCCGGCGGCCCGGCAGCCGGATCCGGTGGGAGAGCGATCCGCCCGCGGCCAGGCGGGTGGCGTGGGTGATCCGGGTCAGAGGAGCGAGCACGCGGCCGGCGAGGACCCACCCGCCCAGGAGGCCGAGGACCAGCAGGAAGACCAGCGCCCCGGCCGCCTTCGGGACGAACGCGCGCTGCAGGTCCGAGCGGCTCGGGATGAACGGCGGCGGTGGAGCGCCGCCGCCGGGGACGCCCTGGCCGGACCGGACGTCCTCGGGCACGTAGCGCAGCAGGAACACCCACACGACGGCGAGCAGCAGGGCCCCGGCCACCACCAGGAACCCGGCGTAGCTGAGGGTGAGCCGGAGGCGGACGCTCGGTCCCGGCGCCCGCTCCTCACCCACGTCGGGTGCCGGGTGCGGTGTCGGGTGCGGTGTCGATGCGGTAGCCGACGCCGGGCACGGTCGCGATGACCCAGGGCTCGCCGAGCCGCTTGCGCAGCGCCGAGACCGTGATGCGCACGGCGTTGGTGAAGGGGTCGGCGTTCTCGTCCCACGCGCGTGCCAGCAGCTCCTCGGCGCTGACGACCCCGCCCTCGGCCGCCACGAGGACCTCGAGCACCGCGAACTGCTTCCGGGTCAGCGCGACGTACCGCCCGTCGCGGTGGACCTCGCGGCGGAACGGGTCCACGCGCAGGCCGGTGATCTCCCGCACGGGCGGGCGGCTGTGCGCCCGCCGGCGGTCGAGCGCCCGGAGCCGGAGGACCAGCTCGCGCAGCTCGAAGGGCTTGGTGAGGTAGTCGTCGGCACCGAGCCCGAACCCCGACGCCTTGTCGTCGAGCCGGTCGGCCGCGGTGAGCATGAGGATCGGCAGGCCGCTGCCGGAGGCGACGATGCTCGCGGCGACCTGGTCACCGGAGGGCCCGGGGACGTCGCGGTCGAGGACGGCGACGTCGTAGCTGTTCAGGCTGAGCAGTTCCAGGGCGGTGTCGCCGTCCCCGGCGACGTCGGCGGCGATCGCGTCGAGGCGCAGCCCGTCACGGATGGCCTCCGCCATGTAGAGCTCGTCCTCGACCACCAGCACGCGCACGCGCCGATGCTAGGAGCGGGCGCGTATCGCCCGGGTATCGGAAAACGCGAACGCCCCGGCAACACCGCGCTGCCTTGACTCCGGGCATGACGACTCGGACGAGAACCAGGAGTGAGTCGGCCCGGCCGACGACCCGCCGGATCGTCGGGGTCCTCGTCGCCGTCCTGCTGGTGGTGGTGGCGGTGATCGCCGTCGCGCCCGGCCGGCAGCCGTCGGCGACCGGATCCCCGGTGGCGCGGTCGCCGGTGACCGCGTCGTCCCCGGCCGACGCGCCCCCCGGCGTCCTGCCCCGCGAGGATCGTGCCGCGGTCGACGAGGCCGACGGCGTCCTCCCCGACGGCGTGGGCGTGTTCGACGACGGGTTCCCGGGGGTGGCCAACCTCGACCCGGCTCTCCTCGGCGCGCTGCGCCGGGCAGCTGCGGACGCCGGCGTCCCGTTCACCGTCACCAGCGGCTGGCGCTCCCCGGAGTACCAGGACCAGCTGCTGCGCGAGGCGGTCGCCGAGCACGGGTCCGAGGAGGAGGCCGCCCGCTGGGTGGCCACCGCGGACACCTCCGCGCACGTGTCGGGGGACGCGGTCGACGTCGGGCCCGCCCAGGCCATGGCGTGGCTGGCCGAGCACGGCGCGGAGCACGGCCTGTGCCGGGTCTACTCCAACGAGCCCTGGCACTACGAGCTGCGCCCCGGCGCGGTCGGCCACGGCTGCCCGCGCCCGTACGCCGACCCCACCCAGGACCCGAGGACGCACCGGTGACGCGGCGGGGGCCGGGACGGTCGGGAGGAGCGGTCAGCGCGCCGTCGTGTCCTCGCCCCGGGCCGCCGCGACGTGCTTGGCCGTGTCCAGGTAGTGCCGGAGGCGGACGACCCGGCCGGACCCGTCGAAGGTCCACAGGTGGAGCTCCTCGTCCGCGAAGCGGCCGCCGCCCGGCAGGGTGAACTCCGCCCGCACCTCGGCGACGACCTGGCGTCCGTCGCCGATGACGTCGAGCACGGTGAACTCGTGCGGCGTCCAGGTGCCGACGACGGCGAAGAAGTCCGCCACCTCGGCCGGTCCGGTGCGCCGCGCCATGGTGGGGATGCCCGCCCGCTGGGCCCAGTTGTCCCGCCAGTCCTCCCAGGCGACGTCGTCGGCGAGCCGGGCGAGGAACGCCGGGACGTCGCCCCGGGCGAAGGCGGCGTACAGCTCGGCGACGGTGGCGGCGTTGCCGGTCGTCGTGCCCGTGTCTGTCGTGCCCGTGTGTCCGGTGCTGGCGGTCATGGCCGACCTCTCCTCGCCCCGTGTCCTGGGGACCATGGTCGTGCCGTCGTCCCGTGACCGCGCCGGTCCTAGGGCCCTCCTCCGCGTCGCCGGGGGGAGCCGCCGACGCCGCGGCTCGCCGGGTCCGCGCACTAGCCTGGGCCGATCGGCGGGTCCAGGTCGGGACCCGTGAGCGGCGGATTCGACGGTGATCGCGTGGCGCACGACTCGTCGGTGGAGCTCCCCGGCCGCAGACCCCCGCGGGTGCTCGGGGTCTTCGCCCACCCGGACGACGAGACGATCTGTGCCGGCGGCACCTTCGCCAAGTACGCGAGCGCCGGCGCCGAGGTCAGCGTGGTCGCGTTCACCCGGGGCGGAGCCGGCCAGATCCGGGACGCCGCGGTGGCGACCCGGACCACCCTGGGAGCGGTCCGGGAGCGGGAGCTCGAGGCGGCCGGCAAGGAACTGGGGCTGGCGCTGACCAGGTGCCTCGACCACCCCGACGGCGGCCTCGCCGGTGTCGACGGCCGGGTGCTGGAAGCGCAGGCGGCGGAGCTGCTCGCCGAGTTCGACCCCGACGTGGTGGTCACGTTCGGGCCCGACGGGTTCTCCGGTCACCCGGACCACACGGCGGTGGGCGCGGCGGTCACCGCGGCGTGCGCCGAGCTGCGCTCCGGCAAGCCGGTCCGGCTGTTCCACTGCCACCTGCCGCGCAGCAGGATGCTGCTGCGCGACCGCCTGGCCGCGTGGGTCGTCGAGCTGACCAGCCGCTTCACCGGCACCCGGGACTTCGTGCGCGCCCTGTCGGTCTTCTCCCGGGAGACGACGGCGCTCGGCTACGCGGCCGACTTCGTCAGCGTCGAGTGGTACCCCTCCGGCACCTACCTCATGGAGCAGGGCGAGGAGGCGACGACGATGCACTTCCTGCTGTCGGGCTCCGTGGAGATCCGGCGGGAGGGCGCCGACGGCCGGGTGCGGGTGGTCGACCGGTCGGGCCCGGGGGAGTTCGTCGGGGAGCAGGGCATCGCCACCGGCCGGCCCCGCAACGCGCACGTCGTCGCCCTGGACGACGTCACGAGCCTCGTGTTCCTGGCCGCCGGACCGCCCTCCGTCGACCGCCGGCGGGAGGACGCCGTCCCGCTGCTCACCCGGACGCTGCCCTCCGGGGACCGCATCGACGCGCGGGTGAGCGCGTGCATCGACGTCACGGACTTCGTCGGCCACAAGATCCGGGCGACGGCGGCCCACCGTTCGCAGTACCCGATCGACCCGGCGATGTTCCCCGACTCGATCCTCCGCGAGATGTTCGGCGTCGAGTACTTCGTCCAGGTCCTGCCGGAGCGGGAGCTGGACGCGTCCCTCCTGGGCGACTAGAGCTCGGCGCTCACGTCGTCGAACAGCGCCGTGGAGAAGTACCGCTCCATGCGGTCGGGCAGGACCGTGCCCACGGAGTGCCCGGGGCCGAGGCGGGCGGCGAGCCGGCGGGCCGCGGCGATGTTGAGCCCGCTCGACGGGCCGATGCCCAGCCCGCGGCGGCCGAACTCGCGCGCGGTGGCCACGGCCTCCCGCTCCGGCACGAGCACGGTCTCGGCGAGTCCGACGGCGGCGGGGTCGAGGAGCCGGCTCATGCCGTCGACGACGCCCGGGATCCCGCCGACGACCTCCGGGGAGCCCTCCGCCGTCAGGGTGGCGGTGGGCATCGCCCGGGCGACGACGGTGTGGTGACCGCGGTCGCGCAGCGCGTGGGCCACGCCCATCAGCGTGCCCCCGGTGCCGACCCCGGCGACGAAGCCGTCGAGCTCGGCCCCGACCTGCGCGATGAGCTCGGGACCGGTCGAGTGCCGGTGGGCGAAGACGTTGCGCGGGTTCTCGAACTGCCGGGCGGCGTAGACGTCGGGCTCGGTGCCGGCGTCGCGGACCATCGCGGCGACCGCGCCGGTCATGCCCTGCTCGGCGTCGGTGAGGACGACGTCGCCCCCGAGCCGGCGGATCATCAGGACGCGCTCACCGCTGACCGTCTTGGGCATGTACGCCCGGAACGGCACACCGACGGTGGCGCAGACCATGCTCAGCGCGATCGAGGTGGACCCGCTCGACGCCTCGACGACGACGGTCGAGGGCGACACCTCACCCGAGGCGATCGCGTGCGCGACGATGCTCGTCGCCATCCGGTCCTTGGTGCAGCCGCTGGGCAGCAGGTGGTCGAGCTTGAGCCAGAGGGTGCACCCGGTCGCCTCGTCCTCGAACGGGACGGTCGGGGTCTCGAGCGGGAGCCGCAGGAGCCAGGACGCACGCTCGGCGAACCCCGTTCTCCCCTGCGCCACCACCGCCTCCTCCGGGACACGGTCCGACCTGGTGCCCGGCGGGACCGAGACGGCTGCGGCTGAGCATCCGCGCGTGCTCCCCGCCCTGGCAAGGGACTCCGGCCTCGCAGCGGAACGGCCGACTCCCGGGGCGATCGGGGCTACCGTGCCGCGCGTGGACGCCGAGCAGCTCGTGGGGATCCGGGCCTTCTGCCCGTTCCGGCTCGTCGCCGACGAGGACCTCGAGCAGCTCGGCCGGGAGACGGCGACGAGCGTCGTGGCGGCCGGCGCGACCCTGTTCGAGCAGGGCGACCCGGCCGACGGCGTCTCGGCCGTCCTGGAGGGCGGCGTCGAGATCGTCACCGGCGGCCGGGTCATCGCGACGCTCGGCCCGGGGTCGCTGCTCGGTGAGCTGTCGGTGTTCGTGCCCTCCGCCTCGCGCACCGCGACGGCGCGGGCGAGCTCCCCGGTGCGGATGGTGACGTGGCGTGCGGCCGACGTCCGGGCCCGTCTGGCCCGGCACGAGCGACTGGCCACGTCGATCGTGGCCGACATGGCCTTCGTCCTCGCCGAGCGGCTCGACCGGCGCACGCAGGACGTCGTCTCGCTGCTGCGGGCCGCCGGGACGCGCCTGCCGGTGTCGGAGCTCGAGCGCTTCCGCAGCCGGGCCGTGGAGTAGCCCCGGACCTCAGCCCGTGGCGGCCAGCGCGCGGGAGCGCCGGCGGGGGAGGACGTGCGGGAGGCCGCGGCCGACCATGTCGAAGGTGGCGCCGATGCGCACCCGCCAGGAGGGGTCGGCCGGCGGATCGGCCGGTGCGGCCATGTCCTCGACGTCGACGTAGTAGGTCTGCACGTGTCCGATGCCCTCGAGGTCCTGGGCGATCTCGTGGATCGCCAGGTCGGCGGAGGTGGTGCCACCGTCGCGGAAGAGGTCGTCGGTGACGAGGAGGTACTCCGGCACCGTGATGGGGTTCTTGAGCAGCCGGTGGACGTAGATGACGTCGACGCCGACCAGCTTCGTGCGGCGCCGGATCGTCTGGGTGGCGACGTCGCCGACGTGCGCGACGAACTTGAGCTTGAGCGCGCTGGTCTGCGTACAGCTGCGGCAGGGGCACATGTTGAGCTCGATGAGCCGGCGCTGCGCGTGGAAGGCGCGGTGCATGGCGACGGCCGCGGAGGTGACGGCCGACAGCGTCGCCGCCCCGTCCAGGCCCTCGGCGTCGCGGGACAGGAAGGCCGCGTCGCCCTCGATCTCGATGAGGTCGAAGCCGCGTGCGGCGCCGACGATCGTGTCCAGCAGGCGTCTCGTGGCCGCCTCCGCGTGCCCGAGCATGCTGCGGTGGTACTGCATGTACTCCGTGTAGCCGCCGATGTCGGCGATCAGGAGCAGGGCCCGCCGGGTCGTCATGGCGGACCCTAGCGTGACGGGACGGTCCGTGGCGGTCCTCCGCCGGCCGGCTCAGGTCGTCCCGACGTCCGCCGGCGGGCCGGGCCCGTCCGCCTCGGCCAGCCAGCCGGGCACGCTCACCTGCCACTCGGCGCGCTCGTCGGCGTGCACGCCGAGCAGGATGCGGTGCCAGCTCAGCGCCCGGGCCAGCGGCGCGATCCGCAGCGCGAGGTCGGCCAGGTCGCGGAGCACGGCGGCCTCGCCGAAGGCCTGCCACGGCCGCAGGTAGGCCTCGCGCAGCCGCAGCAGGACCGGCGAGCCGGCCGGCAGGTCGAGGACGGCGGCGGCCACCCGCAGCGGCACGAGCAGGCTGAGGAACGGGTGCGACACCGAGGCGTCGCCCCAGTCGAAGAACCGGTGGCCGTCCCCGGCCACGAAGACGTTGCCGTCGTGCAGGTCGTCGTGCTGCAGCGACGCCGGCACCGGACCGGCGGCGAGCGCCCGGCAGAGCTCGGCGTGCTCGTCGGCGGACCCGCGCAGCCGCTCGCGCACGGCGGGGTCGAGGCCGTCGGATGAACCGGTGAGCAGCGCGTCGTCGTCGGCGAGGAGGTCGGCGACCAGCCCGGGCAGCCGCTCGGGGCGCACGTCGGGCACCCCGAGGCCGACCATCCCGGCGGCGTGCGCCGCGACCTCGACCTGCAGGCGGGCGTGGTCGGCCAGCAGCGCCTCCCACGCCTCGACGGCGGAGCCGCGGCCGCTCGCGCGCAGCGTCGTCCCGCCGTCGGGCAGGAGCAGCAGCCGACGGCCGGCGTCCGCGCCCAGGGGCACCAGCACCCGGCCGGGCACCCAGCCGCCGAGGGCCGCGGCCAGCGGCGGCTCCTGCGCCGAGCCGGCACCCACGGACTTCAGCCACACCGCGCTGCCGTCGTCCGTGGGGATGCGGATCGCCGTCGACCAGGCGCGCACGTGCACCTGCTCCGGCGGGCCGGCGGGCCGGCGGCCGACGGCGGCGAGCCGCTCGTGTGCCCACTCGAGCGCGGGCCCCCGCCACGCCGGGTCGAGCCAGGTGGCGGCCCCCGTCAGGTCCGGTGCGTCGGTGCCCACGCGGTGCGACGGTAGGGGACGCGGGTGCCGGTCGTCCGACGGCCGCGTGGGTGCCCGTTGCGGTCCGGGCGTCGGGCCGGGACCGTGACCGGGTCCCGTGCCGGTTCGGCCCCAGGAGGTCCCATGTCGCAGGAGCGCGCCGGTCGCCGAGCACCCGGGGGCCCGGGCGAGGCAGGTACGCGCGGGGACGTCGCGACCGTGGGCAGCAGCGCAGTCGTCGGCAGCGCCGCCACCGCGCACAGCGGAGCCGTGGTCGGCAGCGCCAGCACCGCCGCCTCGGCCGGCGTCGTCGGCAGCGCGGCCACCGTCGCCGGTGCCGGCGTCGGGATGAGCGCGGGCGTCGCCGGCAGCGCGGGGGTGATCGGCAGCGCCGCTGTCGTCCTCAGCGCGGGTGTCGTGGGCAGCGCCGGCATCCTCGCCGGCGTCGCCAACGTCGGCTGTACGGCGTGCGTCGCCTGCGTCGCGTGCATCGACTGCGTGGGGTGCGTCGGCTGCGTGGGGTGCGTCGGCCTGCGCGGGGCGGTGGGCGCGGTGGGCGTGCGCCGGCGGTAGGGCTCCGCCTGCGACCACGGCACCGATGAGTCGGTCCCCCTCGCGCGGTCTTCCCTGGAGACCGCACCGGCGCCGGGCACCCGCCCGCGGGACCCGGTGCCGACGACAGGAGGAGACCGTGGCCGACCGGGCACCCGCACTGGACCTGCGCTCGGGACCCGAGCGGGTCTTCGCGCACCTGCTGGTCAACAACCTGCTGGTCTCGGTCGTCAACTACACCGTCTGGTTCGCGGTCACCTTCTGGGTGTTCCTGGAGACGGGGTCGGTGTTCGCCACCGGGATGATCGCCGGGATCTTCCTGGTCGCCACGGCCGCGACCGGCATCTGGTTCGGCAGCCTCGTCGACCACCACCGCAAGCACGTCGTCCTGCAGGCCTCGGCGGCCGCGTCCACCGCGCTCTACGGGCTCGCGCTCGCGGTGTACCTGCTGACCCCGGAGGAGTCCTTCACGACGGCGGGCAGCCTGCCGCTGTGGTGCTTCGTCGTGCTGCTCATGCTGGGCGTGATCGCCGGCAACCCGCGCATGATCGCGCTGCCGACCCTGGTGACGCTGCTGGTCCCGGCGGACCGGCGGGACCGGGCCAACGGCCTGGCCGGGTCGGCCAGCGGCCTGTCCATGCTGGTCACGTCGGTGATCAGCGGGCTGCTGGTCGCCTTCGGCGGCATGACCGCCGTCCTCGCGGTGACCCTGACCGTCCTGGTGCTGTCGATCGCGCACCTGACCCGGGTGCGGGTGCCGGGGGACCGGGCGGCCGCCTCCGCCGAGGGCGGGGAGGACGCGACGGCCGGGTCCGGCGTGGACCTGCGGGGGACGCTCCGCCTGGTCCGCGGGGTGCCCGGGCTGCTGCCGCTGGTCCTGTTCAGCTGCTTCAACAACTTCCTCGGCGGGGCGTTCATGGCGCTGATGGACCCCTACGGCCTGTCGCTGGTGTCGGTGCAGGCGTGGGGGCTGCTGTGGGGCGGGCTGTCGGCGCTGATGATCGTCGGCGGGCTGCTCGTGGCACGGATCGGTCTGGGCAGCCGCCCGATCCGGGTCCTGCTGCTGGTCAACGCGGTGATGTGGGCCGGGACGATGCTGTTCCCGCTGGCCGCCTCGGTGGTCACCCTGACCCTGGCGATGGCGGTGTTCATGCTCGTGATGCCCTTCGCCGAGGCCGCCGAGCAGACCGTGCTGCAGCGGGTGGTGCCCTACGAGCGGCAGGGCCGGGTGTTCGGCTTCGCCCAGAGCGTCGAGCAGGCGGCCTCGCCGCTGACCGCCTTCCTCATGGCACCGCTCACCGAGTTCGTCGTCATCCCCTTCATGACCGACGGCGCCGGCGCGCGGGCGATCGGCAGCTGGTTCGGGACCGGCCCTGCCCGCGGCATCGCCCTGGTCTTCGTCGTCACCGGGGCGATCGGGCTGCTCGTCGTCCTGGCGGCGTTGGCCAGCCCCGCCTACCGGCGGTTGAGCGCGGCCTACGCCGCGGCCCGCGACGACGCCCCCGCCGCCGCGGACGAGCCGGTGACCGTCCTCGACCCGGGCCTGCCCGCGGTCTCCGGCCCGGTCGCCGCGGCCCGTGCCGGAGGCGAACTGGTGGCCTGACCCCGGGCGGGCGACGTCCGGCGCTCCTGTCCTCCCGCGTCCGACCCCGCCGCCCATATCGTGCGACCAGCTCCCCGGGCGTCGCCGATCGCCCACCCAGCAGCCGGACGGTGGTGGGCGCTGATGCGCGCGGACGGAACGACGGCCGGTCTGGTCGGCCGGGACGCGCAGATGGACGCGCTCGAGCGGCTCCTGCACGGCGTCCGGCACCGCGGTGTCGCCGTCCTGGTCCGTGGCGAGGCAGGGATCGGCAAGTCCGCCCTCCTCCACCACGTGTCCGGGACCGCGGCCGCGCTCGGGCTGCGGGTGGTGAGCACGACCGGCGTCGAGTCCGAGGCGACCCTCCCGTTCGCCGGCCTCCACCAGCTCGTCCGGCCCCTGCTCGGCCGCCTCCCCGCGCTGCCCGCCCCGCAGCGGCGGGCGCTCAGGGCGGCGTTCGGCCTGACCGACGACGCCGCACCGGAGCTGTTCCTGACCGGTCTGGCGGCCCTGACCCTGATCAGCGACAGCGCCGCCGACCAGCCCCTCGTGCTGGTGGTCGACGACGCGCACTGGCTCGACCGGCCCAGCGCCGACGTCCTCGGGTTCGTCGCCCGGCGACTGGAGTCCGAGGCGGTGGTGCTGGTGGCCGCCCAGCGGGACGGGTTCCCGCCCGTCCTCTCCGGCCCGGCGCTGGTGGAGCACCACCTGGCGCGCCTGGACCGGCGCGCCGCCGAGGACGTGCTCGCGCGCCGGGCACCGCAGCTCGACCCGGCCGTCCGCCGGCGCCTGCTGGCCGAGGCCACGGGCAACCCCCTCGCGCTGGTGGAGCTGCCCCTGGAGGGCTCGCGGGACGAGTGGGCGCCCCTGACGCTGACCGCGCGACTGGAGCAGGCGTTCGCGGACCGGCTCCCCGGGCTGCCCGACGAGACCCGGGACCTGCTGCTCGTCGCCGCCCTGGAGGACGGGGGCGACCTGGGGGCGGCCCGGGCCGCGGCGTCCGCACTCCGCGGCCACGAGGTGACCGCGGAGGCACTGACCCCGGCGGTCGAGGTCGGGCTCGTCGTGGCCGACGGGGCGGGGCTGGCCTTCCGTCACCCGCTGGTCCGCCACGCGATCCGCCAGCGGGCCACCCTGGCCGAGCGGCAGCGCGCCCACGTCGCGCTCGCCGGGACGCTGCGCGACCCGGACCGGCAGACCTGGCACCGGGCGGTCGCCTGCGACGCGCCGGACGACGCGGTGGCCGCCGACCTGGAGGACGCCGCGGCCCGCGCACAGCGCCGCGGTGGCGTGGCGGCGGCGCAGGCGGCGCTCGAGCGCGCCGCACGGTTGACCGCGGATCCGGCGGAGCGGGCGCGGCGCTACCTGCAGGCGGCCGAGCTCGCCTTCGAGTGGGGGCGGCCCGACGTCGTCGACCGCCTCCTGCAGGAGACCGCGGCCCTCGACGTCCCGGCTCGGGAGCGGACCCGCATGACGGTGATCCGGGAGGGGTTCGAGGAGGGCATCCGCGACGTGCGCGCGGGCACCCGGGTGCTGACCGAGGTCGCCGCCGCGGCCGCCGCCGACGGCCGGGCCGACCAGGCACTGAGGTTCCTCCAGGCCGCGTCCCTGCGGTGCTGGTGGGCCGATCCCGGCGCCGAGGCGCGCGCCCGCCTCCTGGAGGTCGTCGACCGGGCCCTCGACCCGGACGACGTGCTCGTGCTCGAGGTCCTCTCCTACGTGGCGCCGTTCGAGCGCGGGGCGCTGGTCCTCGACCGGCTGCGCGCCCTGTCCGGCGGTCCGGTGGACGCGCTGCGGGCCCAGGCCGCCGGCGACGCGGCGAGCGTCGTGGGGGACTTCCCGCTCGCCGTGGAGTTCCTGACGTCGGCGCAGACCGGCCTCCGGGCCGAGGGCCGACTCGGGCTCCTGGGACGGGCCCTGGCCGTGCAGGCGTGGAGTGCGCTCAACGTCGGGAGGTTCGACCTGGCCGCCACGGCTGCCGACGAGGCGGCCCGGCTCGCCGCCGACTCCGCGCAGCCGCTCATGGGGGCCGTCGCCCTGGTGGTCCAGTCGGTGGTCTCCGCGGTCCGCGGCGCCGAGGACGTCGAGGACCGCCTCGCCGAGGCGGCCCGGCTGGGCCTGGAGGTCGACTCGAACGCCGTCCTGGCGGGGGTGCAGTTCGCCCGGGGCACGGTCGCGCTGGACCGTGGGCTGCACCAGGCGGCCTGGGACCACCTCGTCCGCCTCTCCGACCCGGCCGACCCCGCCCACCACCCCGTGGTGCGCAGCTTCGCCGTCGGCGACCTGGTGGAGGCGGCCGTCCACAGCGGGCACCGGTCCGAGGTCGGGCCGATCGTGGCGGACCTCGAGGAGATCGCGGCGCGGACGTCGTCACCGGTGCTGCTCGTCGGACTGCGGTACGGCCGGGCGCTCCTGGCCCCCGAGGACGAGGCCGAGGACCTCTTCTCCGCAGCCCTGGCGGCAGACCTGTCCGCCTGGCCCTTCGCCCGTGCCCGCCTGCAGCTGGCCCACGGTGCCTGGCGGCGCCGGCGCCGGCGGGCGGCGGAGTCCCGGGCTCCGCTGCGGGCCGCGCGGGACACCTTCGACGCCCTGGGCGCCGCCGGCTGGGGGGACCGGGCACGCTCCGAGCTGCGGGCCTCCGGGGAGCAGAGCCGGCCGCGCACCCCGGAGGCGCGCGAGCAGCTGAGCCCGCAGGAACTCCTGATCGCGCAACTGGCGGCGCAGGGCCTGACCAACCGGGAGATCGGCGCGCGGCTGTACCTGTCGCACCGGACGGTCGGCACGCACCTGCACCGGATCTTCCCGAAGCTGGGCATCACGTCCCGCGTGGCCCTGCGTGCCGCGATCGGTCCGGAACCGGCCACCTCCACCGTCGCCGCGACCGTCACCTGACGTACGCGAGGCGGGGGGTCGGCTTCCTACGGTCGGCGAACCAGCGCTGACGCGGCCGATCCGGTCGTCGGGGTCGCTGCCGATCGAGAGGGACGACGATGACCATCGACACCGACGAGCGCCCGCCCGCAGGGGAGAAGCCCACCGTGGTGCTCGTGCACGGCGCCTTCGCCGAGTCCGCGAGCTGGAACGGGGTGATCGAGCAGCTCCGGAGCGAGGGCTATCCGGTCCTCGCCGCGGCGAACCCGCTGCGGGGCCTGCGCAGCGACGCCGACCAGCTGCGCGGCGTCCTGGACCAGGTGGGTGGCCCGATCGTCCTGGCCGGCCACTCCTACGGGGGCTCGGTGATGAGCGTGGCCGCGGACGGACACCCCGGCGTCCGGGCGCTCGTCTACGTGGGCAGCTTCCTGCTGGAGGAGGGGGAGAGCACCGGCGAGCTGGCCGGGAGGTTCCCCGGCAACGAGCTGGGGTCCGCACTGGACCCCGTCCCCGTCCCCGACGGGCACGGCGGCACGGTGACCGACCTCTACATCCGGCCCGACAGGTTCCGGCGGGTGTTCGCCGCCGACGTCCCCCCGGAGGTGGCCGACCTCATGGTCGCGACGCAGCGGCCGATCACCAGCGAGGCGCTGGAGGAGAAGGCGACGGCGGCGGCCTGGCGGACGATCCCGTCCTGGACCCTGGTCACGCGCCAGGACCTGGCGGTCCCGGCCGAGGCGCAGGTCTTCATGGCCGAGCGCGCGCGGTCCACGGCCGTCGAGGTCGACGCCTCCCACGCCGTCGCGGTGTCCCGGCCCGGCGCGGTCGCCGACCTGATCGCGGAGGCCGCTCGCGCGACGGCCGGCTGAGACGCCGAGCCACGACCGTCCCGCCGGCTCGGGTCACGCGTGGCCGCAGGCGCGGCAGGAGATCCCCCGGTGCGGGAACCTGGTGAGGCCTCCGCCGCCGCAGGACCGCCCCTGTGCCCGTGGGTCGGCGTTCCCCGGAGCGGCCTGCCGACGTCCGGCGGTGGCGGGCGTCACCATGGTCCCCAGCGTGAGGGCGTGCGCGCAGTCGCCAGCTGTGCGCCACCCTCGCGGCGAGGTCCGGGACCGGCCGTGAGGACGACCGACCCCCACACCGTGCGCGACGCAGCGGACGCGAGCAGCCAGGGAGAGGGAGATCATGCAGTTCACCGAACAGGGCCAGGCGGCCCTGGCCGAGGTCCGACGCTTCATGGCGGACCACGTCTATCCGAACGAGCGGGAGTACCACGAGCAGCTCGAGCACGTGGGGCCGGCCGGCTACCCGCCGATCATGGACAAGCTCAAGGCGGCCGCGCGGGAGCGTGGACTGTGGAACCTGTTCCTGCCGCACCTCGAGCCGGACCACCCCGGCACGAAGCTGTCGAACCTGGACTACGCGCCGATCTCCGAGGAGCTCGGCAAGGTCGGGTTCGCCTCCGAGGCGCTCAACTGCAACGCGCCGGACACCGGCAACATGGAGGTCCTGAACCTCTACGGGTCGGAGGAGGTCAAGCAGCGGTGGCTGCTGCCGCTGCTGGAGGGCGAGATCCGCTCCGCGTTCTGCATGACCGAGCCCGACTCGGCATCGTCCGACGCCACCAACATCAGCCTGCGCATCGAGCGGGACGGCGACGAGTACGTCCTCAACGGCCGCAAGTGGTTCAGCTCCGGCGCGCTGGGCGAGCGGTGCCGGGTCTTCATCGTCATGGGCAAGACGGATCCGCAGGCACCGCGGCACACCCAGCAGTCGATGATCGTCGTGCCCAAGGACACGCCCGGTGTGTCGTTCGGCCGCAGCCCGACCGTGTTCGGCTACGCCGACCGCGGCGGGCACCCCGAGGTCGTCTTCGAGGACGTCCGCGTCCCGGCGGGCAACCTGCTCGGCCAGGAGGGCAGCGGCTTCGCCATCTCCCAGGCGCGGCTCGGACCCGGCCGCATCCACCACTGCATGCGCTCCCTCGGCGCCGCCGAGCGCGCCCTCGACCTGATGGTCGAGCGGGCGCTGCAGCGCGAGACGTTCGGCACGCTCGTCGCGCAGAAGGGCGTGGTGCAGGACTGGATCGCCGAGTCCCGCATCGAGATCGACATGGCGCGCCGGTACGTCCTGCACACCGCGCACCTCATGGACACCGTCGGCAACAAGGCCGCAGCGACCGAGATCTCCGGCATCAAGGTCGCCGTCCCGAACATCGTGCTCAAGGTCATCGACCGCGCGATCCAGGTGCACGGCGCGGCCGGCGTCACGCAGTTCACCCCGCTCGCCGAGATGTACGCGCACCAGCGCACGCTCCGCATCGCCGACGGGCCGGACGAGGTGCACAAGATGACCATCGCGCGCCGCGAGATCCTCAAGCACGACCCCGCCTTCCGGATGTCGGGCAGCGGCAGCTCCAAGCCGTGGACCGCCACGGACCAGAAGGACGACGTGCAGGTGTTCTCCCGGCCGTAGCCCGGCGGGGCAGGACCGGACCCGGGGGGCGTCCGCGTGCCCCTCGGACACGGCAGGGGCCCCGCGGTCACCGACCGCGGGGCCTCTCGCGTCTCCGGCAGGCGTGCCGTCTGCCGGAGGCGGCACCCGAGGCGGCTCAGCGCGGCCAGCGCACCTCGATCCGGGTGACCGAGACCTCGATCCACGGTCCGGGAGGACGCGTGACCAGCGCCTCCCGGGCCGCCTGCTCCACCACCTGGCGTGCCATCTCCGCGGCGCGGGCGGTGACCGCCGCCGCGACCGCGAACGCCGAGGCGGTGACCAACGACCCGGCGGTCGTGCCGCGGAGCAGGGCCGGGAGGAGGGACCGCACCGCGGCCGGCACCGTGCCCAGCGCCGTGCGCCGCTGGGGCACTCGGCTCCCGTCCGCCCGGTAGACCTCGCTCGGCTCGATCGGCTGCTGGCGGGTCATGGCGCCACCCCTCTCGTCGCGTCCGATCCTCGCCCCGCACGCCGTGCCGGTCCAGCGAGCGCGGAGGATCCCGGCGGATCGTCGCGGGGAGCGAAGAGGCCCCGAGCGGGCTCCGGGTCCCTACGCTCGAGGGATGGGCAACATCGGCAAGGAAGTCCGCCGCATCGAGGTCCTGCCCCTGCCCGATCCGGCTCCCGGGCCGGCCTCGCCGGAGCGGCCCGCGCCGCCCCGGGAACCATCGCCTGCCAAGTAGTCGCGGTGGATCCCTACGGTGGCTTCGAGCCGCAGGTGGGCCAGATCAGGGCGCTGCGCACCTTCCGGATCGGTCCGGACGGTGGCCTGTACCCCCTGTTCTCCAACGACCCCTGGCACGACGGTGCCAACACCGCGCGCTGCCTGGCCGCGGACCGGCCGCCGCATCCCAGCCCCGACCCGGACTGCACCTGCGGTTTCTACGCCTTCGGCGGGGAGCAGTGGGTCGCCGACCACCCCCGCAGCCGCCACGTCCTCGCGGTGGTCGCCTGCTGGGGTCGCATCATCGCGGGGACCCGGGGACTGCGCGCCGAGCACTGCCGGATCGAGGCCCTCTGGCTGTCGGCCGCTGTGCCGGTCGACCTCGCCGAGCGCGTCCGGCAGGAGCATCCCTCCGTGGCCGTCCACCGTGACCGGGCCCGGATGGTGGCCGAGCACCCGCCCACCGAACTGGACTGCTACGAGCAGTCGGACCGGGGGAGGGACCGCCCCGTCGGACGCCTGTGGTGGTCGGCCGCGCTCACGTCAGCCGTGCTGGGCGTCCTCCCCGCCCACTGGCTGGGGGGAACCCAGAGCGCCGCGCTGCTGTCGGTCGTCCTGGGAACGGCCTTCGCGGTGGGGGCGCTGCCGTCCGCCCGCCGGGGCATCGACGTCGGTGGGTCCCGCCGACGCGTGCTCTGCCTGGCGACCTCGCTGTGGCTGTTCGCCTCCTTCCTGGGGCCCTTCGGCGCGGTGTTCGTGCGGTTGCCGCTGGTGCAGGCCGCCTCGATCGCCGGGCTCCAGCACCTGTGCGTGCTCGTCGAGGGCCGGCAGATACCGGCTCAGATCTCCTGAGCACGAGCGCCATCACCCTGCTGCCGGAGGGGACCGACGCGGCCGACGACGGACGCGGGACGTGGTCGACCCGACGGGAGCAGCCGACACGAGCGATGGACTCCGGGTGCGTGTCCTGCCGCCGCCGTCGGCGTCCGCTACGGGGACGTTCCCGGTCCACGCGGCACTGCGGGACCCGTCGATGGAGAACGGGGAGCAGGCTGAGCTGCGTGGTGGCCGACCCCGGCTCGTCGGGTTCACCATGCCCGCCCTCGGCCACCGCTACGGTATGACGGGGCTCGCCTCGTCGCCACGCGCTGGTCCGAGGACGGCGGCGCGACGTACCGTGGGTCGTGATCTCGATGTGCGTCACCATTGGCATGGGCGCCGCCGGACTGTTCGAGGTGGCGGCATGAGCGCCGAGGGCACCGGCTCGGACTCGAACGTCTCGTTCGACTTCACCGGCCGGACCGCCATCGTGACCGGAGCCGGCCGCGGCGTCGGTCTGGGCATCGCCCGGCTCTTCGCCGCATCGGGCGCGGCGGTGATCGCCGTCGACATGGACGAGGAGGTGCTCGCCTCCGCGGCGGCCGAGATCGGCGCCATCCCGGTCACGGCGGACGTCTCCGACCGTCAGCAGGTCGACCACGTCGTCGACGTCGCGCTGGAGCACACGGGCCGTGTCGACATCCTGGTGAACAACGCCGGGATCCTGCGCGACCGGCGCGTCTGGAAGCTCACGGCCGAGGACTGGCACGCCGTCCTGGGGGTGCACCTCACCGGCGCCTTCAACTTCACGCAGGCGTGCATCCCGACGTTCCGCGCCCAGAACCACGGCCGGATCATCAACGTGACCTCCTACACCGGACTGCACGGGAACGTCGGCCAGGCCAACTACGCCGCTGCGAAGGCGGGGGTCATCGGCTTCACCAAGACCGTCGCCAAGGAGTTGGGTGGCTTCGGGGTCACCGTCAACGCCATCTCGCCCAATGCCGACACGCGGATGATCGCCTCGATCCCCGACGAGGTGCGGGCACAGACGGAGGCGGCGATCCCCCTGGGCCGGTTCGGCGACCCCGACGAGATGGCTGCAGCGGTCGCCTTCCTCGCCTCGGCCGAGGCCGCCTACATCACCGGGGTCGTGCTGCCCGTCGACGGCGGCCTGGCGATGTGAACGACGGGTCCTCGAGTGGGACCCGGACACGGGCGACCGGTCCGCACCGGCGCTGCACATCCGCGGCCGATGACGAGGGGCCGCTCGATGCCAGTGCACGTCCAGTGCACAGAAGGGGAGCCTCCGTCCCTCACCCGGGACCGGCCTCGCGGGCGCCGAAGACCGGGTCCCGCTTCTCGACGAAGGCGCGTGCGGCTTCGGCGTGGTCGTCCGTGGCGAACGTCGCGAGGTGGTGTGTCACCTCGACGTCCATGTACTCGTCCAGCGGGGCGGTCAGCGCGAGCGCGACGTTCTCCTTCATCGACGCCAGCGCCGTGCGCGGCCCGTTCGCCAGCCGTCGCGCCACCGCCATCGCCTCCCGCTCGAGGGCGTCCGGCGGCACCACGGCGTTGACCAGTCCCAGCCGCAGGGCGTCGTCCGCCGACAGCCGCGGCGAGAGGTACAGCAGCTCGCGGGCGCGCGCCGGACCCACCAGGCGCACGAGGAACCACGCGCTGCCGTAGTCGCCGGCGAGCGCGACGCGGGCGAAGGCCGTGGTGAGCACGGCGGACGACGCGGCGTAGCGCAGGTCGCACGCCAGCGCGAGCGACAGACCCGCTCCCGCAGCGGCACCGGGCAGCACCGCCACGGTCGGCTTGGGCATCCGCCACAGGCGCCCGCTGGTGGCCCGCTGGTTGGCGCGCTGCAGGCGCTCCGCCGACGCCCCGGGCGCACCGGGCGAGCGCTCGGCGAAGCCCTTGACGTCGCCGCCCGCGCAGAACGCGCCACCCGCCCCGGTGAGCACCACGGCACCGACCGCGTCGTCCGCCTCCACCCGCGCGAGCGTGGTGGCGAGAGCGCCGACCATCTGCGCGGACAGCGCGTTCCGGCGCTCCGGGCGGTTCATCGTGAGCACGGCGACGCCGTCCTCGATGCGGGCGAGCAGGTGGTCGGTACCGGTGTCGATGTCGGTCACGTCTCCTCCAGCGGGACGACCTCGAAACGCACTCCGCCGACGTCGGCGGCGCGCTGTTCGACGCCGGGCCACGCCAACCGCGCCGCGGTCACGGCGGCGACGGCGCCTGCGCCGGCGACGAAGGAGAGGTGCTGGCGGCCGTCGTCGAGCGGCAGCCGGCAGCCGCCGCCGACCGCCGGGACGTCCAGCAGCGCCGCCCAGCGTCGGGTCACCTCGCCCGGGTCGGGGACTGTCACGGTGACCTCGCGCAGCCCACCGGCGCACGTCGGGCTGCTCTCGGTCCAGGCCGGACCCGCCCATCGCCACGACCCGGCCGGGTCGACGGCGTCGAGGGCGAGGAGCACGCCGCCGGTGTCCCGGGGATGCAGGTGCACGTCGACGACGTCGGGCAAGTCGACGCGGTGCACCTCGCGCACGGCGAGCGCCGCGAGGCGGTCGGGCGCCGTGAGCGTCGCCGGTCCGTCGACCATGAGCATGTAGCCGCCGTCGCCGCCGTTCCGCGCCAGCCACCGACCGGCCGCCGTGCCCGGCTCCGAGGGCGACACGACCTCGACGAAGTCGCAGCCCGCGGCGTGGACGGCGTTGGTGAGGCCGAACGCCCCGACGTCGGGGTCGTGGTGCGGCGCGGGAGCGGCGAGGAGCTCGCGCAGCGCCTGCTCGACCGGTGCCTGCTCCCGCGCGGCGAGCACGAGCTGGCGCAGGCGGACCACGCGCCCAGTCCAGCACGCGGGGGTGGCGGCGACAACGCAGAGCCCTCCGAGCCCCTCCGGCATCCCGGGTGGTTGGCTGGGCCCCCACCTGCCAGAAGGGTCCGCGATGTCGCTCCTCTCCAGCTTCGCCGAGGCACTGGCCTCCGGTTCCCTCGAGGTCGTCGACCTCACCGCGCCACTGTCGTCGACGACGCCGGTCATCCAGCTGCCGCCGCCGTTCGCCCAGACGGCGCGGTTCGAGCTGGAGGAGCTCAGCCGGTACGACGACCGGGGACCGGCCTGGTACTGGAACAACTTCCGCACGGGGGAGCACACCGGCACCCACTTCGACGCGCCGAACCACTGGGTGACCGGCCGCGACGGTGACGACGTCGCCTCGGTGCCGGTGCGACGGCTGGTGGGGCCCGCTGCCGTCCTGGACTTCTCCGCCCAGGTGGCCGAGGACCCCGACTTCCTCCTCGAGGTCGAGCACGTCCAGCAGTGGGAGGCGACGCACGGACCGCTGCCGGAGGGCGGCTGGCTGCTCTACCGCACGGGCTGGGACACCCGTGCCTTCTCGCAGGAGGACTTCCTGAACGCCGACGAGAGCGGGCCGCACACCCCGGGGATCTCTCCCGAGTGCGCCCGGTGGCTGGCCGAGCAGGCGCCGGTCATCGGCCTCGGCGTGGAGACCGTCGGGACCGACGCCGGTGCCGCGCACTCCTTCGACCCGCCGTTCCCCTGCCACGCGGCGCTCATGGGCAGCGGCAAGTACGGGCTGACCCAGTTGCAGAACCTCGACCGGCTCCCGCCGACCGGGACGCTGCTGGTGGCCGCGCCCCTGCCGATCGTCGGAGGTTCCGGTTCGCCCGCGCGGGTGCTGGCCCTCGTCGAGCACGGATGAACGTCGCGCGGGCGGTCGGCGAGACGCTCGTCCGCTGCGGGGTCGACACGGTCTTCGGGGTCGTGGGGTCGGGGAACTTCCACACCACCAACGCGATGGCCGGAGCCGGCGCCCGCTACGTCGCGGCCCGGCACGAGGGCGGCGCGGCCACGATGGCCGACGCGTACGCGCGGATGAGCGGGAGCGTGGCGGCGCTGAGCCTGCACCAGGGCTGCGGGCTGACCAACGCGCTGACCGGCATCACCGAGGCGGCCAAGAGCCGCACCCCGCTGGTGGTGGTGACGGCGGAGGCGACCTCCCGGCGGTCCAACTTCTCCGTCGACCAGACCGCGCTCGCCGAGGCGGTCGGGGCGGTCTCGATGCGGATCGAGTCGGCCGGGGACGCGCTCGCGCAGGCGTCCCGGGCGTTCGCCACCGCGCGGGACGGCCGTCGCGTCGTCGTCCTCAACCTGCCGCTGGACGTGCAGGGGGAGGAGGCGCGTGCCGACCGGGGGACCGTGCCGGAGGTCCCGCCGGTGCCCGCGCCGGCGCCGGCCGACGTGGCACGCCTCGCCGAGGCGATCCAGGGCGCGCGGCGTCCGGTCTTCGTCGCCGGTCGGGGAGCGCGCGGGTACCGGGCCGAGCTGGTGGACCTGGCCGACCGGTGCGGCGCCCTGCTGGCCACGTCTGCCGTGGCCAAGGGGCTCTTCCGCGGCGACCCCTGGGACCTCGACGTCTCCGGCGGGTTCGCCACCCCGCTTGCCGCCGAGCTGATCGCCGGGTCCGACCTCGTCGTCGGCTGGGGGTGCGCGTTGAACATGTGGACCATGCGCCACGGGCGGCTGATCGCCGACGGCGCTGTTGTCGTCCAGGTGGACGTGGAACCCGAGGCGCTCGGGGCGCAGCGCGACATCGACGTCGGGGTCGTGGGGGACGTCGGGGCGGTGGCCCGGGCCGTGGCCGCCGTCCTGGAGGGCGACCCGGCGGGTTCCCGGACCGCGGAGGTACGCCGGGCCCTCGCCGAGCGCGGACGGTGGCGGGACGAGCCGTTCGACGACGCCGGCGGGACCGGCCTCATCGATCCGCGGACGCTCACGATCGCCCTCGACGACCTGCTGCCGGCCGAGCGCGTCGTCGCGGTCGACTCCGGCAACTTCATGGGCTACCCCAGCATGTTCCTCGACGTCCCCGACGAGCACGGGTTCTGCTTCACCCAGGCCTTCCAGTCGGTGGGACTGGGCCTGGCCACCGCGATCGGCGCGGCGCTGGCCCGACCCGACCGCCTGCCCGTCGCCGCTCTGGGGGACGGCGGCGCGCTCATGGGCGCCTCGGAGCTGGAGACCGTCGTCCGGCTCGGGCTGCCCATGGTGGTCGTCGTGTACGACGACGCCGCCTACGGGGCCGAGGTGCACCACTTCGGCCCCGACGGGCATCCGCTGGACACCGTGCGGTTCCCCGAGACGGACTTCGCGGCGATCGCCCGCGGCCACGGGTTCTCGGCGGCCACCGTCCGGGATCCCGGGGACCTGGCGGCGGTGGGGGAGTGGCTCGCGGGGCCCCGCGCCACCCCGCTGCTCGTCGACGCCAAGGTGACCCGGGACCGGCCGTCGTGGTGGCTGGAGGAGGCCTTCCGCGGTCACTGACCACCCACCGCCGGCGGAGGCGTCAGGCCGGGAGCGGCTCCGGCCGGCGGGCGCGCTGCGCCGCTCCCGCGGAGGCCAGTGCGCTGCCGACGACGACGGCGGCGGCGAGCGCCGGGAGCACCAGCGCGGTCTCCGCGCCGAACCGCTCGACGACGCCCCCGGTGACCGCCGAGGCGGTGGCCTGGCCGACGACGACCGCGGAGCCGAGCATCGTCATCGTGGTGGTCGACCGGCCGGCCGGGCCGAACTGCGCGGCGAGGCTGTACTGGCTGACCAGGGTCGGGCCGACGCCGCAGCCGAGCACCGCCAGCGCGACGACCAGCACGGTGACCGACCCGGCGGACGCGTAGAGGAGTGTCCCGGCCAGCAGCAGGCCGCCGAACACGATCCACCGTGCTCGCAGCGAGAAGCGCGCGGGGAGAGCCGCCGATCCCAGCGCCAGCGCGGCCGAGCCGATGCCCATGACGCCGTAGAGGAGGCCGGCGCGTTCGCCGGCGCCGTCGGCGGCGAGGACGCCGGTGAGCGAGGTGAGCGTCGCGCCGAAGAAGAGGCCGATCCCCAGCGCGCCGACGACGACGGTGAGCAGCGGGAACCGGGCCAGCTCGCGGGCCGGGGCAGGCCGGACGGCCGTCTCCCGAGCCGCGTCGTCGACCCGCCCGGTCGGGTGGAGGGCGAACCAGGTCACGAAGACCAACGTCAGCGCCGCCGCGGCCGTGACGGCGAGGGACGGCGCTACCGCGACGGCCAGCAGGCCGACGAGGAAGGGCCCGACGATGAAGACCACCTCGTCGGCCGCCGACTCGTAGGCCATCGTCCCGGTGAGCACCTCCTCCCGGCGGGTCGCGGCGACGGCCCGGCGGATGATCGCGACCAGGCGGGTCCGGGACATCGGTGCGACCTGGGGTGCGGAGACCCCGACGAGGACCGACAGGCCCAGGACGGCGGCGTCCGGAGCGCTGCCGCCGACGACCGGCGGGAGGGCCGCGAGCAGGGCCGCGTTGGCCAGCCCGACCGGGACGAGCACCCGGCGCTGCCCGAACCGGTCGGCGGCCGCGCCCAGCAGTGGGCCGGCCAGCGCCGTGCCCAGGCCGGCGACGGCGGAGGTGAGACCTCCGAGGACCACCGAGCCGCGCTCGGCGACGACCAGGGTGAGGACGCCGACGGTGATCATCGCGAACGGCAGGCGGGCGGCGAACGCGATGGGGAAGTACGAGAAGCCGGCGTGCCGGAGGAGCGTGCTGCTGGGGCGGCGCGTGTGGAACATGACCTCTGCTGCTGTGATCGGGCGCGCCGCCTTGCTCAACAGCAGGTAGATGCACGGGACTTCCGGGGGTGCCGGACCAGTCTAGCGGTCGGCCCTCACGTCCCCGTGCCTGTCAGAGGACCGCGTCGCCGCCGTCGACCATGGCCTGGTGCCGGTCTGGTGGCTGGAGGCGTCGGCCCTCCGCCCACGTGTCAGATCCGTGCCACGGCGTTCCGACAGGCAGGGAGGACGGGGGAGCGGGTGGCTGGGCGGAGCATCTCGTCGGGGTACGCGGCGACGTGCCGCCTCGACGGCGAGCCGGGACAGCTCGCCGTCGACCTCGACATCCGACGGTGTGGCGCACTGACGGGGATCAGCTCCCCGAGCGTGCAGTCGGGTCGTCTCAGGATCGCACGCCCCAGGCGAGCGCCATCGGCTGCTCGACGGGCATGCGACCGTTCACGACGCAGGGCGCAGCGCCTTCGACGATCTGGCGCTCCATCGCAGCCTTGGCTTCCCCGGAGGCGTCGCCCACCACCGCGCCCATCGGCGTCAGGTTGATGTAGTTCCAGAGGAACTCGACCGGGCCGGGCAGGTCGAAGGTGGCGCTGTACTCCTTCCACGCGACGTCGTGGAACCCGGCATCCTGCAGCAACCCCGCGAGCACCGACGGGTCGTGCATGGAGAACACCGCGCTCACGAAGGCCCCGAGGCCTGGACCCAGGTTGTCGGCGATGGCCTGTTCCATCACCTCGAAGAGATGCTGGATCCGACCCGGGGTGTTGACGACGACCCGGCCACCCGGTGCCAGAACCCGGTGCAGCTCGCGCAGCGCGCCCGCTCGGTCCTCCATGAACATGAGCCCCATCTGGCAGAGCCCCACGTCGTAGGACTCGTCGGGCAGGGGGAGCGACGCCGCGTCGGCCTCCTGCCAGGTGATGGGTGCGCCACCGGAGGGGATGGCCTCGGCGACCGTGATCATGTCGGGAGCGACATCGATGCCGGTCACCGACCCGGTCGGACCGATCTGCTCGGCGGCTGCCCTGGCGACGACGCCCGTTCCGCAGGCGACGTCGAGCACTCGCGTGCCGGGCTGGAGCGCGGCGGTGCTCAACAGCTCGGCGGAGACGGGCGTGGCGATCGAGGGCACGAAGAAGCTCTGGTAGAGCTCGGCTGCGGTGCCCGAGTAGTGGCGATAGGTGGCGGTGGTCATTGCGGTCTCCTTGCACCGGCAGGAGGTGGGGATGAGGGCCGACCGTAGGAAGCGCCCGCCCGACCCCGCATCGCCCGGTTGACCCATGTGGTGGACGACGACGTCATGGGTCGTACGTACCACCCGCCGGTGGGCGGCCTAGAGCAGGTCGTGTTCGTAGGCGTACACGACGGCTGCTGCTCGGCTCGTGACTCCGAGCTTGGCGAAGGTGTTCTCGAGATGCCGGCGCACGGTGTGCTGGCTGATCCTCAGCGAGGAGGCGATCGCGCGGCTGGTTCTGCCTTCGGCCACCAGCGCCAGAACCTCGAGCTCGCGGACCGAGAGCGGACCTCTGCCCACGTGCCCGCCGGCGAGCCGGTCCGCCCGCCTCAGGTCCGGCCCTGCGCCCAGCGACTCGAAGATGCTCCGGGCGTTGCCGAACTCGAGCGCCGCTGAGGCGCTGTCGCCCGACGCGGCGCAGCCGAGACCCAGCAGCACTGCGCTCCGGGCAGTCTCGTACGGCATGCTGAGCCGCTGCCACGTCGCGGAGGCTTCCCGCAGCTGCACCATCGCGTCGGTGGTCTGGCCCGACGCGAGCAGGGCGGCCCCCATCGCGTGGGCTGCCATGGCCCTGAGCACGGGGGAGCTCGAGTGGTCCGCGATCGACACCAGCTCGGCCGCAGCCTCGGTCGCGCCCGTGACGTCGCTGACAGCAACCCGGATCTCCACCGCTGCGGCCAGCAGGCCGGGCCGCCGGAACGGCTGGCCCGCCTCCCGCAGAGCCCGCCCGATGCTGACCGCCGCCGACGTCGCATCTCCTCGCTGCAGCTCCAGCAGCGCGAACCCGGGCATCGGCTCGTAACCGGCCCTGGTGGCCTCCCGATACGCGTCGGCCGCGGCCTTGAGGTCACCGCGCACGCGGCACAGCTCGCCCTCCTGGTAGCAAGCCAGGCCGAGTGCCGGATGTGGCGGATCGCTCAGACGGTTGCGGGCGTCCGCCACCGTCGCGACCGCACCCGCCCAGTCCCCGGCCGCCTGCTGGAGCTGGGACTGGTGCACCGAGCACTGGCCGCGGTACGGGACCACGTCGGGCTGCGCTCGGCACCACTCGTCGAGTGCTGCCGTCCACTCCGCCGCCCGGGCCAGATCGAAGAGCTGCAGGCACTCGAGGATCACGGCGCAGTACACGATCCCCGACGCGATCGGCCCCACCTCACCGGAGCAGACCGCGAGCATGACCTCGTCCAGCCGGGCCAGCCCGCCCGCCTCGTCTCCCATGGCCAACAACGCCTGGCCGTGCCCGAGCGTCGAGAACGCCGCCAGGTCGGCGTCTCGGAAGCGCCCGGCGATGTCCCCGGCCTGCACGGCGAGCCGTCGCGCGCCATCAGCGTCGTCGGAGTCGAGAGCAGCCAGCACGGCAGGGATCAGCAGGTAGCCGCGTGCCGGGCAGTCGAGGTCGTGACCGAGCACGGACTGGCCACGCCTCAGCCAACCTCCGGCGTGCGCCATCTGTCCCCGCATCATCAGGCAGAAGGCAGCCCAGAACGCGCACCGCGCAGCCTCCGCCTGTTCCGCGGCGCAGGTGTGGCGCTTGTAGGCGTGCTCCCACGCGGCAACCGCCTCGCCGTCCTCACCGACCAGGTATGCGGCTACTGCGAGCCGGTCGAGGTCGGTGTGGGTGAGGTCTGCCAGCGGGACCTGGGACAAGAGGCGGTACGCGACTGCCCAGGCGCGCTCGGCGAACGCGTCAGCGGCCGCTGCTTCGGCCATGCGGCCCAGCGTTGCACAACCAAGAGCCGGATCTCGGCCGCAGATGCCCGGTGAACGATGCAGCGCGACATCGCAACGGTGTCCGAGGGGCGACACGGTAGAGCCCCCACCGCCGCGCCGCGCGATCCGCACGACGCGGACGATCGCGACCGCCACCGGCTCCGGGAGGTCGAGCCACCGTCACAACGGCGGCGCGGCTGGTCCAGCAGATCGTCGAGGTCCACGGCCGCTCCTCGAGGACTGGTGGCGAGGTTGTCGGACCCGTGGCAAGGACCGAGGCGCCCGGCGGCCACATGAGTCCCGATCACGTGGCGGCGGCCGGGCTGCGGGTCGGCGCAGGGGTCGCGTGGTGCACCTGCCGGGCGGTCTGAACCGGGTGATGACCACGACGATGCCGCGGCTTCCCCGGTCGGTCACCCGGCGGGTCGTGGCAGGAGTCCTCCACCCGTGACTCCGCCGCGACGTCAGGTCGACGGCGGTTGCGCCCTGCAGGACGACGGTGAGCCGCACGGTCAGCAGGACGACGTCCGCGAGCAGGTCCGCCACGGAGGACCGTCCTCGAGCTGCAGCAGCGCGAACACGGTCGAGGCCAGGCCCGGGCTCGGGTGGCTCATCCCCGCCAGGTGATGGTGCAGGCCAGGGGATCGGCCAGCCTGTGTTCCCGGACGGTCACGGAGGTGGCGGCGATGGCACGGTGGGGACTGCCCGCGGCCGGCCGGCTCGACGCTGTCCCTGTCGGACGGCGCTGACATGCGATGGCGGCGGATCCGACTCGTGGCAGCACTCGCCCTGGCGGTGGGCAGCGTAGGGCCCGTCCCCTCCGCCGCCGCCTTCGGGACGATCGACAGCGGGGGCCAGCACCGCGAGCACGAACGGATCACTCGCGCCTCCCTGGCCTGCGCCGGGGACGCCGGCTCGGACGACTCCTGCTTCGAGCCGGCAACCGTGGACTTCCTCGCGGGGCATGACCGCGACTTCGGGGGAGTGGGGGCGCCGGACAGCGACGAGATCTCCGACCCGGCCGCGCACTGCGACGGTGCCGACTTCCTCGAAGCCGGCTATCCGCAGACCCGTGAACAGGCCACGACGGCACTGCTGAGCTGCGTCGACCACCTGCGCGTGCGTCTCGGCCAAGCGGTGGACCGTGCCGGAGAGCTCCTCGACGGCGACGGTCAGGTCGTCGCGGAGGAGGTGGACTTCGCGTCGGACTGCCGGATGGTCGAGGCCGCGGAGAGCCGCGCCAAGTGCGGCACCCTGGAGGCACTCGGCCGGGTCCTGCACGGAGTGCAGGACTTCTACTCGCACAGCAACTGGGCCGACGAGGCCGATCCGACCCGCGCGATCGGGGACGACAACCCGCCGGGTCTGGGCCTGCCCGGGCCGAGTCCGGTGCTCGACCTCCGGAGCGAGACGCCCCCGGTCGTGCCGCCCGGGCTCTCGACCGGTTGCTACGTGCTCCGGGACGAGGTGCCCGGTGTCGGCGAGTGCGCGGAACGGGTCACCCATGCGGCGCTCAACAAGGACACCGGCCTGATCGACCCCGACACGGGCGAGGCAACGGATCCGACGAAGCCGCGCGGCATGGTCGGGCAGAACTTCGCCGCAGCGGTGGCGGGCGCCATCGAGGAGTCCCGCCGGCAGTGGCAGGACCTCCGAGCGGAGCTGGTCGGCCGCTACGGGGAGCACGACGCGGCGGTCATGGTCTGCGCACTCACGCATGACGACCCGGTGGGCGACTGCCGGGACCGCGGACGGGAGCGCGTCCTCGCCGGCCTCCTGGCCGGCGCCGTCGTCCTCGCGGTCGCAGTGGTGCTGTTCCGCGCGCGCCGCCGCCGCGTTCGGGTGTCCGGGTCCTGACCGGCAGGGGGCGGCATCGCGTGGGCGCACGCTCCACCTCGGTCGTGTCATCGTCCGGACACGTGCGCGCAGCCCGCGACCGTCCAGCAGTCCCAGAACAGGACCCGGGCCGTCGTGGGGGCCGACTCCTCCGTCACCCGCTGAGCGCGATGGCTGCTCTACGCCGCCCGGTGCGCGGAGGTCGTCGTCACCGGAGGGGATCCGACGGCTCGACTGCGATCACTCGCCTCCAGGCGGGAGCGGGCGGAGGCGCGGATGCGGCCGGTTCCCGGAGCCGACGAGCTCTGGCTCGATGAGGATCTCGAGGTTCGACCCGTCGGCATCGACCTGGGCGATGGCCCGGTCGAGATCGCCGTCCCCGGTCACGTACGTGAAGAGGATGCGGCCGTCCGACGTCCAGGTCGGCTGGGTGGCCCGCTCCTCGCCGGGGCCGAAGTCCGTGACCGGGCGCCGCTCACTGCCGTCCGGCCGGATCGTGAACAGGTTGGTCGGCTCGTCGGTGCTCTGGTCGCCGCCGAGGTCGTGGTCGCCGAACACGATGAGGTCCTCGCTGGGGTGCCAGTCGACCCGCCCGAACGCGCCGACGTCGGTGATGGCCGCCGGCGGAGTCCAGCCGCCCCCGCCGGAACGGCTCACCGCGACGGTGGCGCCGTCGTAGATCTCGCCCGTGAAGTGGTCGATGTTCATGACCAGCGCGTCGCCATCGGGCGACCAGCGGGGAAAACTGTGCAGCCGGCCGTCGGCGAGGGCCAGTTCGCCGGCGACAGTCAGGTCGCCGGTGGGGATGTCGACGACGGCGAGGACGGATCGGGCGGGCGCTTCGTCGTTCGGGTCGCCGTCGTAGCCGATCATGGCGATGCGTGCACCGTCGCGGGACCACGCCGGGTTCTCCCAGTAGAGGTCCTCGAGGCCGGCTGGGGAGGACTCGAGGAGCGGCCGAGGATCCTCGCCCGCGGCGTCTGTCAGCCACACCTGACCGCGGCCGTCCTCGGCCTCGACGTAGGCGATCTCGGAGCCGTCGGGCGACCAGTCAGGGTGCACCGTCTCCCCGTCGAGGATGGTGTGGAGGCCGGACCCATCGGGGCGCGCCAGCGTGAGACCGAGCTCGACGCCCTGGAAGACGATCCACGGCTCGTCCTGACCCACACTCGGCGGCGCGGCGGTCGGCGAGGGGCCTCCACCGGCCCCGTCGTCCGACCCACACGCGGCCGAGGCGACCAGCACGACGAGCGCGACAGCACACCGGACACGCCGCGTGACCATGGGAGCGATGGTGGCACCGGCACCCGCCGCCCAGGGGGACATCTGTCCCCCTGGTGGTCCGGACCCGGCGGTCCCGGAAGGCGGCCATCACCCAGGCCCTCGGCACTGCGAGGGGCGGTCGTCGATCCGGGTTGCTGCTGGCTGCCGGCGTCCCGGTGGAGGTCGTCTCGGAGCGACTCGGGCACGCCAACGCCACCATCACGCTCACCGTCCACCAGCACGTGCACCCCGGCATGGGGCGTGAAGCCGCCGACCGCTTCGCTGCCCTGCTGGAGGGACGATCCGAGGCGATGAGTATCAAGTAGGTGTCACGCGAGCCCTGGGGGCCCGAACGCGGAGCGCCCCGGGCCACCGCCTCACGGGCCTGCCGCGCGCTGTGGCCGTAGGTCCGTCACCCAATCCGGCGTCGCCCACGCCCGGCGTCCGGGTCGGGGCGCTCGACACTCCCGCTCATCGGGCGAGGAAGTGCACGCCCAGCCACAGCCAGGACGCCAGGACCGCGAGCCGGCCGGCCGGACGCCGCATCATCGCGGCCACCGCGACGGGAGGGCGGGCGACCAGCCACGCGCCGACCGCACACCACACCAGCGTCGCGGCCGCGCGGACCGCCGGGACGGCGAGCGCCG
>NZ_FXTJ01000011.1 GCF_900182545.1 Geodermatophilus aquaeductus
CGGACCCATTCCGAACCCGGAAGCTAAGCCTCTCAGCGCCGATGGTACTGCCCTGGAGACGGGGTGGGAGAGTAGGACGCCGCCGGACAACCATTCACAGAAGGGCCCCCACCAGTGCGGTGGGGGCCCTTCTGCGTTGCCGGTGTACGGAATCCGGTGGCAGATGCACGCGGGCCCCGGATCCGCCGTGACGGAACCGGGGCCCTGTCCGAGGCTCTCGGGTGCGCTGCGGTCAGGGGACGATCCGACGGAGGCCGGCGAAGGACAGTCCTGCGGCGACCACGCTGAGGACCGCCGGGATGAGCACCGCCAGGGTCAGCATCGACTGGTCGGTGAGCCAGGTGCCGACGTCGCCCCACGCCTGCTGCCAGGACACGAGGATGGCCAGGCCGCCGAAGACGAGCAGTGCTCCGACCACCAGGCTCCAGAGGCCGAGCTGGCCCCACCGCTTCATCACGACACCGATCCCGACGCCGAGGAAGGCGGCCGCCAGCATCGGGGCGCCGGACACCACGACCTGCAGCGCCCAGTTGTCGACGTCGACGGGGCCGGGTGCCCAGAACTGGAGCCCGACGCCCCACCCACCGGTGGCGTCCTCGACCTGGGTCAGGATCGAGAGCGCGATGCCGTAGGCGAGCGCGGAGGCGACGGCGACCAGGGCGGTGCCGCGGTAGAACGTGAGCCGGCTGATGCTCATCCCCATCGCGAACGGCAGCAGCTGGGTCACCGACTGGACGTAGACGACCAGCACCGTGATGTAGAGCGACAGGACGCCGCCGGTGATGCCGCCGCCCGGTCCCTGGCCGGCGTCCGTGAGCGCCCAGATCGGCAGGTTGATCGCGAAGCTCAGCAGCACGATCGCCCAGGGCACGCCGATGGTCAGCAGGGGGTTGACCAGGTGCATACGCGCCGTGGCGAGGGTGCGGTTCATCGGGTGGCCTCCTGGAAGGCGTGGTCGTCGTCGGAGGGGCGGTCGGCGGGGGCCTCGGCCCGCCGGGAGGCGGGGGCGGAGCGGGAGCTGAGCGCCACGACGAGCTGCTGCAGGGGCGTGGGCTCGGCCGTGAGGCCGGCGGCGGCCAGGTCCTCGCGGTCGACCGGTCGGCGCAGCCGCACGATCGCCCGGCTCGAGCCGCCGAGGCTCTCGGTGGTCAGCACCTCGTGCTCGCTCGCCAGGGTGGCGACGGCGTCGGTGCGGCCGGTGACGGTGAGCGCGGAGGCCCGGAGGCTGTCGGCGTCGTCGTCGAGCACGACCCGCCCGCCGTCGATGAGCAGCACGTGCTCGAGCAGTCCGCTGATCTCCTCGATGAGGTGGGTGGACAGGACGATCGTGCGCGGGTTCTCCGCGTAGTCGGCGATCAGCCGGTCGTAGAACAGCTGCCGGGCGACGGCGTCGAGCCCCAGGTAGGGCTCGTCGAACAACGTGAGCGGCGCCCGCGAAGCCAGGCCGATGGTGATGCCGACGGCCGAGACCATGCCGCGGGAGAGCTTGCGGACCGACCGTCGTGCCGGCAGGTCGAAGTCGGCCACCAGCGAGCGGGCGAGGTCCTCGTCCCACGCGGGGAAGACGCTGGCCGCTGCCGCCAGGGCGTCGCGGACACGGAACTGGTCGGGATAGCGCTGGCTCTCCTTGACGAAGCAGACCTGCCGCAGGACGGCGTCGTTCTCGAAGGGATCGGCGCCGAGGACTCGCACGCTGCCGCTGGTCGGCACCCGGTGCCCGGTGAGCAGCTGCATGAGCGTGGTCTTGCCGGCGCCGTTGCGGCCCAGCAGGCCGGTGATGCCGTCGGTGGCGAAGGAGGCGGTGACGCCGTCCAGGGCGGCGTGCTCCCGGTACCGCATGGAGACGTCGGTGAGCGTCGCGGCGGCGGTCATCGCTCGTCCTCCCAGCGGTCGATCATGGTGGACAGCTCGCGCGTGGAGATGCCGAGCTTGTGCGCCTCGGTCATCAGGGGGCGGACGTACTGGTCGGCGAACTCGCTGCGGCGACGCTTGAGCAGCTGCTCCCGGGCGCCCGTGGCGACGAACATCCCGACTCCTCGTCTCTTGTAGAGGACCCCGTCGGCCACCAGCTGGTTGAGGCCCTTGGCTGCCGTGGCGGGGTTGATGCGGTGGAAGGCGCTGAGCTCGTTGGACGAGGGCGCCTGGCTCTCCTCGGCGAGGGAGCCGTCGACGATCGCGTTCTCGATCTGTGCGGCGACCTGCCGGAAGATCGGGCCCTGGTCCTCGTTCACGGGAGACGCCGGCCGCCGCCGGGGTCGTCGAGGTCCCTGGGTTCATTACTCATGTAACGAACCGTAGGACCGAGTCGTGCCGGGCGTCAAGCGCCGATACGGTCGGGTCCGTGGACGACGCGCTGACCCCCTTCACCGTCGACGTGCCGCCGGCCGCGGTGGCCGACCTGCGCCGCCGGCTGCACGACACCCGCTGGCCCGACCCCCCGACCGTGGACGACTGGTCGCAGGGGGTGCCGCCCGGCGTGCTGCAGGAGGTCTGCCGCTACTGGGCCGACGAGTACGACTGGCCGGCGCGACAGGCGCGGATCAACGCGTTCCCCCAGGTGGTCACCGAGATCGACGGGCTGCCGGTGCACGCCCTGCACGTCCGCTCACCGCACGAGGGAGCGCTGCCGCTGGTGCTCACCCACGGCTGGCCCGGCTCGGTGGTGGAGTTCCTCGAGGTCGTCGGCCCGCTCACCGACCCGGAGGACCCGCGCGACGCCTTCGACGTCGTCGTCCCCTCGCTGCCCGGCTACGGGTGGAGCGGCAGGCCCACGGCGCCCGGCTGGGGACCGGGGCGGACCGCGGACGCCTGGGCGGAGCTCATGCGCCGGCTCGGCTACGAGCGCTTCGGTGCGCAAGGCGGGGACATCGGGTCGTTCGTCTCGGCCAACCTCGGCGCCCGGCACCCCGACCGGGTCGTCGGCGTGCACCTCAACATGGTGGTGACCGCGCCGCCGGAGGGGCGGGGGGACCTCGACGCGCGCGGGCAGCGGGCGCTGGACCGGATGGCTGCCTTCCGCGAGGACGGATCGGCCTACAGCCACCAGCACCGCACCCGGCCGCAGACGCTCGGCTACGGCCTCACCGACTCCCCGGCCGGGCAGTGCGCCTGGATCCTCGAGAAGTTCCACGCCTGGACCGACAGCGACGGCGACCCGGTCGGCGCGCTCGGCATCGACCGGCTGCTCGACCACGTCTCGGTGTACTGGTTCACCGGCACGGCGACGTCGTCGGCGCGGATGTACTGGGAGATGGCCCGGGCGCCGCAGGAGCGGACGCCGCGGGTGGACGTGCCCACCGGCGTCTCGATGTTCCCGGAGGAGATCTTCGTGCCTCCCCGGGCCTGGGCCGAGCGGCAGCTGACCGACATCCGGTTCTGGCGGGAGCACGACAGCGGCGGCCACTTCGCGGCGATGGAGCGCCCGGTGGAGCTGGTGGCCGACGTCCGGGAGTTCTTCCGCCCGCTCCGGTAACGGCGGCGACACATCCGGCGGTTAGCGTCCGGAGGCTGCCGACCCCCGGAGGACCCCGCGTGCACCTCACCCCGCACGAGCAGGAGCGCCTGCTGCTCTCCTACGCCGCCGAGCTCGCCCGCCGGCGGCGGGCGCGGGGGCTGCGGCTGAACCTGCCGGAGGCGACGGCGATCGTCACCGACCACGTGCTGGAGGGCGCCCGCGACGGCGTCCTGGTGGCCGAGCTCATGCAGTCGGGCCGCACGGTCCTCACGCGCGACGACGTCATGGACGGCGTCCCCGAGCTGCTGGAGGAGGTGCAGGTGGAGGCGACCTTCCCGGACGGGACCAAGCTCGTGACCGTCCACCACCCGATCCCGTGAGCGTCAGCGAGCGGGACCATCGAGCAGAGCCCGTGATCCCGGGAGAGGTCTTCCCCGCCGAGGGTGTCATCGAGACGCTCGAGGGCGCGCCGCGGACCGAGCTGGAGGTGACCAACACCGGCGACCGGCCGGTGCAGGTCGGCTCGCACTTCCACTTCGCGCAGACCAACCGGGCGCTGGCCTTCGACCGTGCGGCCGCGCACGGGCACCGGCTCGACATCGCCGCCGGCACCGCCGTCCGCTTCGAGCCGGGCATCACCCGCACGGTGACGCTGGTGCCGCTCGCCGGCGGGCGCGTCGTCCCCGGCCTGACCGCAGAGGGAGGGCTCGGCTGATGGTGCAGCTGTCCCGCGAGCGCTACGCCCAGCTGTACGGCCCGACGACGGGCGACCGCGTGCGGCTGGCCGACACCGACCTGCTGATCGAGGTCGAGGAGGACCGCTGCGGTGGCCCCGGGCGCGCCGGCGAGGAGGCGGTGTTCGGCGGCGGCAAGGTCATCCGCGAGTCGATGGGCCAGGGCCGCGCCACCCGCGCGGAGGGCGCGCCCGACCTGGTCATCACCGGCGCCGTCGTCCTCGACCACTGGGGGATCGTCAAGGCCGACGTCGGCGTCCGCGACGGGCGGATCGTGGCGCTGGGCAAGGCGGGCAACCCCGACACGATGGACGGCGTCCACCCGGACCTGGTCATCGGCCCGGGCACCGAGGTGATGGCCGGCAACGGCAAGATCCTCACCGCCGGCGGCATCGACTGCCACGTGCACTTCATCTGCCCGCAGATCGTGCCGGCGGCGCTGGGCTCGGGCGTCACCACGCTCATCGGCGGCGGGACCGGCCCGGCGGAGGGGTCGAAGGCCACCACGATCACCCCCGGCGACTGGTACCTGGCCCGGATGCTCGAGGCGATGGACCCGTGGCCGGTGAACGTCGCGCTGCTGGGCAAGGGCAACACCGTCTCGCAGGAGGCGATGGAGGAGCAGCTGCGCGCCGGTGCGAGCGGCTTCAAGCTGCACGAGGACTGGGGCTCCACGCCCGCGGCGATCGACGCCTGCCTCACCGTGGCGGGGCGCAACGGCGTCCCGGTGGCGCTGCACTCGGACACGCTCAACGAGGCCGGCTTCGTGGAGGACACCCTCGCCGCGATCGCCGGGCGGAGCATCCACGCGTACCACACCGAGGGCGCCGGAGGCGGTCACGCGCCGGACATCATCACCGTCGCCGGGCACCCGAACGTGCTCCCGAGCAGCACGAACCCGACCCGGCCACACACGGTGAACACCCTCGACGAGCACCTCGACATGCTCATGGTCTGCCACCACCTGGACTCCTCCGTGCCGGAGGACCTCGCCTTCGCCGAGAGCCGGATCCGGCCGACGACGATCGCCGCCGAGGACCTCCTGCACGACCTCGGCGCCATCTCGATGATCGGCTCGGACGCGCAGGCGATGGGCCGCGTGGGCGAGGTCGTCCTGCGCACCTGGCAGACGGCACACGTGATGAAGCGCAAGCGCGGGTCGCTGGCCGGCGACGGCGCGGCGGACAACCTGCGGGCCCGCCGCTACGTCGCCAAGTACACGATCTGCCCGGCGGTGGCGCACGGCATCGACGACGAGGTCGGCTCGGTGGAGCCCGGCAAGCTCGCCGACCTGGTGCTGTGGGACCCGCGGTTCTTCGGCGTCCGGCCGCACGCGGTGCTCAAGGGCGGGATGGTCGCCTGGGCGCAGATGGGCGACGCCAACGCCTCCATCCCCACCCCGCAGCCGCAGCTGCCCCGGCCGATGTTCGGCGCGTACGGCAAGGTGCCGGCGCTGACGTCGCTGCACTTCGTGGCTCCGGCGGCGCTCGAGGCGGGGCTGGGCGACCGGCTGGCGATCGACCGGCGGCTGGCCGCGGTCACCGACACCACGCGGCTGACCAAGTCCGACATGCCGGAGAACACCGCGCTGCCGGAGATCCGCGTCGACCCGGACACCTTCACGGTGACCGTGGACGGCGAGGTGTGGGAGCCCGAACCGGTGCGCGAGCTCCCGATGGCGCAGCGGTACTTCCTCTTCTGATGACGGCGGCGCTGCTGACGCTGGCCGACTCGCGGCTGCCGGCCGGGGGGCACACGCACTCCGGCGGGGTGGAGCAGGCGGTTGCGGCCGGGCTGGTGCACGACCCGTCGTCGCTGGCGGCCTTCCTCCTCCGCCGGCTGACGACGTCGGGCGCCGTGGCGGCCGGGCTGGCGGCCGCCGCGTGCGGCGGCGGGGACCTGGCGGCGCTCGACGCCGAGGCGGACGCGCGGACGCCGTCGCCGGCGCTGCGTGCGGCGTCCCGGCAGCAGGGCCGCGGGCTCGTGCGGGTGGGACGCCGCGCCTGGCCCTCGCCGCTGTGGGACGCGCTGCCGGCCGCGCCGCACCACCCGGTCGCGCTGGGCGTCGCCGCGGCTGCCGGGAGCCTGACCGCCCGGGACGCCGCCGCGGCCGCCGCCTACCTGTCGGTGAGCGGTCCGGCGACGGCGGCCCAGCGGCTGCTGGCCATGGACCCGCTCACCGTCGCGGCGGTCACCGCGCGGCTGGCGCCAGAGATCGACGCCGTCGCCGACGCGGCGGTCCAGGGCGGCAGAAATGGCCATTTCTGCCGCCCTGGGCTGCCGGCCGACACCGATCCGCTCCTCGACCTGCTGGCCGAGGTGCACGCTGCACGGAAGGACCGCTTCTTTGCCTCCTGACCACAACCTCGACGACTACGTGGACCCGTACGAGCACGGGCACCGGCACGGCGGGCCGCTGCGCGTGGGCCTCGGCGGGCCGGTCGGCTCCGGGAAGACGGCGCTGGCCGCGGCGCTGTGCCGCACGCTCGGCGCCGAGTACGACCTCGCCGTCGTCACCAACGACATCTACACGACCGAGGACGCCGACTTCCTGCGCCGCAACGCCGTCCTCCCCGACGACCGGATCGAGGCGGTGCAGACCGGCTGCTGCCCGCACACCGCCATCCGCGACGACATCACCGCCAACCTCGACGCCGTCGAGTTGCTCGAGGCGCGCCACCCCGGGCTGGAGCTGGTGTTCGTCGAGTCCGGCGGGGACAACCTGACGGCGAGCTTCAGCTACGGCCTGGTCGACGTGCAGGTGTTCGTCGTCGACGTCGCCGGCGGGGACAAGGTGCCGCGCAAGGGCGGGCCGGGCGTCACCGCCTCGGACCTGCTCGTGGTGAACAAGACCGACCTCGCGCCGCTGGTGGGCGCCGACCTCGACGTCATGCGCCGGGACTCGGCGGCGGTGCGCGGGGAGAAGCCGACGCTGCTCATCTCGCTGCGCGAGGACCCGGCCGCCACCGAGGTGGCCGCGTGGGTGCGGGAGCAGGTGCGTGCCCGCGCGCTGCAGCAGGCGTGATCACCCGGGTCGAGGTCGTCGCGCGGCGCGGCCCCGGCGGGCGCACCGTGCTGCCGGTGGTCCGCGCGAGCGGGCAGCTGGCGGTGCGGCGCACCGGCCCGGCGTCGGTGCACCTCGTGGCGACGGCGTTCGGCCCGCTGGGCGGCGACGACGCCGAGGTCCGGCTGGTGGTCGAGGAGGGCGCCACGCTGGCGGTGCGCTCGGTGGCCGCCGCCGTCGCGCTGCCCGCCCGCGACGGCGACCGGCCCTCCGTGCAGCGCGTCGTCGCCGAGGTGGCCGGGGAGCTGGACCTGCGCCCGGAGCCCACGGTCGTCGCGCGCGGCGCGCACCACCGGGCGGAGCTGACGGCGACGCTGGCGGCCGGCGCCGTCCTCACCGCGTGCGAGCAGGTGCTGCTCGGCCGCACCGGCGAGGAACCCGGGCGCTGGACCGGCACGACGCGGGTGGTCGCCGACGGCCGGCCGCTGCTGCACACGACCGTCGGCCTCGGCCCCGGGGCGCCGGCCTGGCTGCCGCCCGTGGCGCCGCGCGCCTGGGCGTCGACGGTGCACGTCGGGCAGGCTGCGGGAGTGCTGACCGGGGACGACGCCGTCCGGCTGCCGCTGGAGAACGGCTGGGTGGCCACCGCGTGGGGCGCCGAGCTGCACCGGGTCGTGCGCGCGGCGGAGGCGGTCGCGTGAGCCTCGTCGTCCGCGCGCGGCGGGTGGTGCTGCCCGACGGCGAGCGCGCAGCCGGCGTGCACACCGACGGCGGGGTGGTCACCGCGGTCACCGCCTTCGACGACGTCCCCGCGGGCGCGGTCACCCTCGCCGACGACGAGGTGCTGCTGCCCGGCCTGGTCGACAGCCACGTGCACGTGAACGAGCCCGGCCGCACCGAGTGGGAGGGCTTCGCCACGGCCACCCGGGCAGCGGCCGCCGGCGGCGTCACCACGATCGTGGACATGCCGCTGAACTCCGTGCCGGCGACCACCACGGTCGAGGCGCTGCGGGTCAAGCGGGAGGTCGCCGCCGGGCAGGTCGCCGTCGACGTGGCCTTCTGGGGCGGCGCGGTGCCCGGCAACGCCGGTGAGCTGCGGGCGCTGCACGAGGCCGGCGTCGTCGGGTTCAAGTGCTTCCTGCTCGACTCCGGCGTCCCGGAGTTCCCGCCGCTGGACGACGCCGGGCTGCGCGCGGCGCTGGCCGAGCTGGCCTCCTTCGACGGGCTGCTCATCGCGCACGCCGAGGACGAGGCGGTCATCGCGGCGGCGCCGGAGCCGGCGGGGGCGAGCTACGCGGCGTTCCTCGCCTCCCGGCCCCCCGCGGCGGAGGAGACCGCGATCGGCAGGCTGGTGGCCGCCACGCGGGACACCGGGGCGCGCAGCCACGTCGTCCACCTGGCCGACGGCGACGCGCTGCCGCTGCTGCGGGCGGCACGGGCCGAGGGCGTGCGGATCACCGTGGAGACCTGCCCGCACTACCTGACCTTCGCCGCCGAGGACGTGCCCGACGGCGACACCGCCTACAAGTGCTGCCCGCCCATCCGGGAGTCGGCGCACCGCGAGGCGCTGTGGGGCGCGCTGACCGCCGGGGACGTCGACCTGGTGGTCAGCGACCACTCGCCGTGCACGCCTGAGCTCAAGCGGCTCGACGTCGGTGACTTCGGGCTGGCCTGGGGCGGGATCGCCGGGCTGCAGGTGGCGCTGCCGGCGGTGTGGACCGGCGCCCGGGCGCGCGGGATGCCGCTGGCGCGGGTGGTGGGCTGGATGTCGGCGGCGCCGGCGCGGCTGGCCGGGCTGCCCGGGAAGGGCGCGATCGCGGTCGGGAAGGACGCCGACCTGGTGGCCTTCGCGCCCGACGAGCCGTTCACCGTCGGACGGCTCGAGCACCGCAACCCGGTGACGCCCTACGCGGGACGGGAGCTCACCGGCGTCGTCCGGCGGACCTGGCTGGGTGGGCGGGAGGCCGACGGCAGCCCCCTCGGCCGGTTGCTCGGCCGAGGGGGCGCCGCCTGAGGTCAGGACTGCTCGCCCTCTTCCCGGGCGGCCTCGTCCATGATCTTGGGGTCGTCGGTGGAGCCGCCGGCGGGGTCGGCGTTGCCCAGCGCGGTCTCGGCGGGCATCTGCTGGACGTGCTCGCGGGCGCGCTCGCGCAGGTCGTCGGTCGGTTCGGACACGGGTCCTCCTCGGGGTTCGGCGGTACGCGGGGCCCCCTACCCCGGCCGTGCGAGAGTGACCCGCGACCGCCGCGGACGAGGAGACCGATGACCGACCCGTTCGACCTGCCCGACCTCGCCGTCCGCACGCAGGGCGGAGCCGTGGTGGCCGCCAACGACGAGTTCTTCGCCGGCAAGGAGAACCTGATCCGGCCCGAGCCGCCGCGGGCACGGGACGACTTCGGGGCGCGCGGCAAGGAGTACGACGGCTGGGAGACCCGGCGGCGCCGCGAACCGGGCAGCGACTGGGCGGTCGTGCGGCTCGGGATGCCGGGGATCGTGCACGGCGTCGTCGTCGACACCGCCTTCTTCCTGGGCAACTACCCGACGTCCGCGTCGCTGGAGGGCGTCTCCGTCGAGGGCCACCCGCCGGCCGCGGCCCTGGCCGACGCGGCGTGGGTGCCGCTGCTGCCGCGCTCGCCGCTGGCCGGGGGCACCGAGAACCGCTTCGCCGTCGAGCCGGGGCCGCGGGTGACGCACGTGCGGCTGACCATCCACCCCGACGGCGGCGTGGCCCGGCTGCGCGTGCACGGCGAGGTGGTCCCCGACCCGCGGCTGCTCGACGCCGGCCCGTGTGACCTCGCGGCTCTGGAGAACGGCGGGGTGGTCCGCAGGGTGAGCAATGCCTTCTACGGCAGCCCGCACCAGCTGCTCGGCCGCGGCGTGGCCCGGTCGATGGGGGAGGGCTGGGAGAACGCCCGCCGCCGCGACGACGGCAACGACTGGGTCGAGGTCACGCTGGCCTGCGAGGGCACCGTGACCCTCGCCGAGCTCGACACCTCGTGGTTCCTCGGCAACGCGCCCGGATCGGCGTCGCTGACCGGCACCACCGCCGACGGGCGCGAGGTGGAGCTGCTGGCCCGCACGCCGCTGCAGCCCGACACCCGGCACCGGTTCGTGCTGCCCGGCGACGCCGGCGTCACCCGCGTGCGGATGGACGTCTTCCCCGACGGCGGCATGGCCCGGCTGCGGCTGTGGGGCCGCCCCACCGAGGCCGGCCGCGCCGCCCTGCACCGCCGCTGGGAGGAGACCGCGCCCTGAGCGGCAGGAATGGCCATTTCTGCCGCCCGGAAGGCGGGTAGGGGCGGTCCGTGACGACGATCGCGATCACCGGCTCCACCGACGGCATCGGCCGCGCGGCCGCACGGCGGCTGCTGGGCGAGGGGCACACCGTCGTCCTGCACGCCCGCAGCGAAGCGCGCGGTGCGCCGGTCGCCGAGGAGCTCGGCCGGCTCGGCGACGTCCGGCTGGTCACCGGAGACCTGGCCGACCTCGACGAGGTGCGCGCGCTCGCCGGACAGGTGGGGGACGTCGACGTGCTCGTGCACAACGCCGGCGTGTGGCCGCCCGACGGCGCTCCGCCCAGCCGGCAGGGCCACGAGATCGCCTTCGCCGTCAACGCGCTCGCCCCGCACCTGCTCACCGCGCTGCTGCGGGAGCAGGTCCGCGAGCGCCTGGTCTTCCTCGGCAGCGGGATGGTCGGCTCGGGCCGCGTCGACCCCGACGACCTGGGCAGCCCCCGGGAGCCGCGCCGCGCCTACGCCGACTCCAAGGCGCTCGACGTCGTCCTGGCGCTGGCCTGGGCCCGCCGCCTGCCCGCCCTGCGCGTGGGCGCGGTCGACCCGGGCTGGGTGCGCACCAAGCTCGCCTCCTCGGGCGCACCGGGCGACGTCGAGGACGGCGGCGCCCGGGTGGCGTTCGCCGCGGCCGGCGACTGGCCGGGCGGCTACACCGCCGGCCGCCGCCCGGCGCGGACCCCGCGGGCCCTGGAGGACGCGGGGCTGCAGGACCGGGTGCTCGCCGCGATGGACCGCCTGGCCGGGGTGACCCCGTAGGGCGGCAGGGATGGCCATTCCTTCCGCCCTCCGGGGTCAGGTCCCGGTGAGGTGCTCCGGGCGGACGGGGACGCGGGTCAGCGGCAGGCCGGTCGCCTGCCGGATCGCGGCCAGCACCGCCGGGCCCGAGGAGATGTTGGGTGCCTCGCCGACGCCGCGCAGCCCGTAGGGGGCGTGCGGGTCGGCGTACTCCAGGATCTCCACCCGCATCGGCGGCATGTCGAGCACGGTGGGGATCAGGTAGTCGGTGAACGACGGGTTCTGCACCCGCCCGTCGCGCACCAGGATCTCCTCCATCACCGCCAGCCCGAGCCCCTGCGCGGTGCCGCCCTGGATCTGGCCGATCACGGCCTGCGGGTTGATCGCCCTGCCCACGTCCTGGGTGCAGGCCATCTCCACGACCTTGACCAGCCCGAGCTCGGTGTCGACGTCGACGACGGCCCGGTGCGCGGAGAAGGCGTACTGCACGTGCGCGAAGCCCTGCCCGGTCTCGGGGTCGACCGCCTCGGTGGGCCGGTGCCGCCACTCGAGCGTCTCCTCGACCACCTCGTCGCCGAGCACGTCGGCCAGCGGCAGCGCGACGCCCTCGAGGTCGGACACCACCTTCCCGCCGTCGAGCCGCAGGTCGGCCACCGGCCGGCCGACGACGGCCTGCGCCCGCTCCAGCACCCGGGCGCGCACGGCCTCGCACGCGGCCTTCACCGCGCCGCCGGTGACATAGGTCTGTCGGGACGCCGAGGTGGAGCCCGCCGAGCCGACGGCGGTGTCCTTGGGGTGCACGGTGACCCGGTCGACGCCGAGCTCGGTGCGGGCGATCTGCTGCTCGACGGTGACCAGCCCCTGGCCGACCTCGGCGGCCGCGGTGTGCACGGTCGCGACCGCCTCGCCGCCGACCACCTCCAGCCGCACGCGGGCGGTCGAGTAGTCGTCGAAGCCCTCGGAGAACGCGACGTTCTTGTAGGCGACGGCGTACCCGACGCCGCGCCGCACGCCCTCGCCGTGCGTGGTGTTGGAGACGCCGCCGGGCATGTCCCGCAGGTCGACGTCGTCGCCGGTGGGGACCTCCGGGGGCAGCGGCATCGCCTCGAGCCGGCGCAGCAGCTCGACGACGGGCGCGGGGCTGTCGACGACCTGCCCGGTGATGGCCTCCGAGCCCTGCTCCATCGCGTTGCGGCAGCGCAGGTCGACCGGGTCCATGCCGAGCTCGGCGGCGAGCGCGTCCATCTGCGACTCGTAGGCGAACGCCGTCTGCACCGAGCCGAAGCCGCGCATGGCGCCGCACGGGGGGTTGTTCGTGTACGCGCCGTAGCAGTCGACGTGCACGTGGGGGACGACGTAGGGGCCGATGCCCATCGTGCCGCCGTTGCCCACGACCGCCGGCGTGCTCGAGGCGTAGGCGCCGCCGTCGAAGTAGATGGTCGCCCGCACGTAGACCAGGTCGCCGTCGCGGGTGGCGCCGTGCTCGTAGCGCATGGTCGCCGGGTGGCGGTGCACGTGGCCGAAGAAGGACTCCTCGCGGTTGTAGGACATCTTCACCGGCCTGCCGGTGTGCAGCGCGAGCAGGCAGGCGTGCACGTGCATCGACAGGTCCTCGCGGCCGCCGAACGCGCCGCCGACCCCGGCCAGGGTCAGCCGCACCTTCTCCGGCGGGAGCCCGAGGGCCGCGCAGATCTGCCGCTGGTCGACGTGCAGCCACTGGGTGGCCACGTACAGGTCGACGCCGCCGTCCTCACCGGGCACCGCGAGGCCGGACTCCGGGCCGAGGAAGGCCTGGTCCTGCATGCCGACCTCGTACTCGCCCACCACGACGACGTCGGCGGTGGGCTCGGGGTCGCCCCTGCGGACCTTGAGGTGGCGCACCAGGTTGCCGTGCGGGTGCAGGTTGGCGCTCTCCCGGCTCAGCTCGGTGACCTCGGCGGGGGCGTCGTGCAGCTGGTTCCAGGTGGGGTGGCCGAGGGCCACGCGCGCGTCGGTGACCGGCTCCCAGACGTCGTAGTCGACGACGATCCGGGCGGCGGCGCGGCGGGCGGTGTCGGGGTGATCGGCGGCCACCAGCGCCACCGGCTCGCCCTGGTAGCGCACGACGTCGAGGGCGAGCACCGGCTGGTCGGCGAGTTCGAGGCCGTAGACCTTCTCGCCGGGCACGTCGTCGGAGGTGAGGACGGCGTGCACGCCCGGGACGGCCAGCGCGCCACCGATGTCGATCGAGCGGATGCGGGCGTAGGGGTGCGGGCTGCGCAGCGTGACGCCCCACAGCATGTCGTCCATCCACAGGTCGCTGCCGTAGGCGAACTCGCCGCGGACCTTGAGGACGCCGTCGGGGCGCGCGGCGTCGTCGCCGACCCGGCCGCCCGCGCCGCTCAGGTGCGACGGCGCTCCGCTCGGGGTGCGGGTGGGCGTGCTCACCGGGGGTCCCCCGCCATCCGGTCGGCCGCCAGGCGGACGGCGTCGAGGATCTTCTCGTAGCCGGTGCAGCGGCACAGGTTGCCGGCGAGGGCCTCGCGGATCTCGGCGTCGGCGGGCTTGCGGCCCTCGGCGCGGGAGCGGGTGACCAGGTCGTCGGTGGCGACCAGGAGGCCGGGCGTGCAGAAGCCGCACTGGACTGCGCCGGCCTCGAGGAAGGCCTGCTGGACCGGGTGCAGCTCACCGGCCGGGGCCAGCCCCTCGACGGTGCCGACCTCGCGGCCCTGGGCCTGGCCGGCCGCGACCAGGCAGGCGCAGACCGGCACCCCGTCGAGGTAGACGGTGCACGACCCGCACTCGCCCTGCTCGCAGGCGTTCTTCGAGCCGGGCAGGCCCATCCGCTCGCGCAGGACGTAGAGCAGGCTCTCGCCCTCCCACACGTCGTCGACCTGCTGCGGCATGCCGTTGACGGTGCAGCTCAGGCGCACGTCGGGTCTCCCTTCCGGTAGTCGGCCCAGGCCCAGGTCAGCGCGCGCCGCGCCATGACCGAGAGCGCGTGGACGCGGTAGCGGGCGGTGCCGCGGACGTCGTCGATGGGGGCGGCCGCCGCGGCGACCATCTCGCCGAAGCGGGTGGCGGTGGCGGCGGGGAGCTCGGCACGCGAGTCCCACAGGCCGTCGAGCTCGCCGGCGAGGAACTCCTCGGCCGCGGGCGCGCGGCGCGGCGTCGGCGCGGCCGACCCGATGCCGGTGCCCACGGCGCGGCGGTCGGGGTGCAGCGCCAGCCCGAACGCGGCGACGGCTATGACCATCGCGTTGCGGGTGCCGATCTTGCTGTACTGCTGCGGGCCGCGCGGCGGGACGATGCGGACGGCGGCGATGAGCTCGTCGTCGGCCAGCGCGGAGCGCTTCACGCCCCGGTAGAACTCGGTGACCGGGATGCGGCGGGTGCCGCGGACCGAGGCCACCTCGACCTCCGCGTCGGCGGCGAGCAGCGCGGGGTGCGCGTCGCCGGCGGGGGAGGCGGTGGCCAGGTTGCCGCCGACGGTGCCGCGGTTGCGGATCTGCGGCGACCCGATCGTGCGCGCGGCCATCGCCAGGCCCGGCAGCCGGTCGCCCAGCTCGGAGATGACGCGGGCGTAGGGGACGCCCGCGCCGAGGCGGACCGCGCCGTCGTCGTCGGCCCACTGCTGCAGCTCGGGGACCCGGGTGAGGTCGAGCAGCAGCGAGGGGCGCAGCCGGCCGAAGTTCATCCCCACCATGACGTCGGTGCCCCCGGCGATGGGAACGGCGTCGCGGGCGGCGGCCTTCGCCTCCAGCGCCTCCTCCCACGTCGCGGGCTGCAGGAAGTCCATCGTTACTCCTCGTCGGTGGTGCGGGGGACGGTCACGGTAGTCCGCGTTCGTTCCGGTCGGGTTGCGCGACGTCCCGTGGCGACTCGCCGTGTTCACACGGGCTGGGCAGGATGCGGCGGGTGGAGACGACCGCCGGCCCGCCCGCGCCCCCCGCCGACCTGCTGGTCCACGACGCCGACCTGCTGGCCACCGTCGACGACGGGCGGCGGGAGATCCCCGGCGGCTGGGTGGCCGTGACCGGCGGCGTGGTGAGCGGGGTCGGCGGGCCCGGCGACCCGCGGCCGGACGCGCACCGCACGGTCGACGCGCGCGGCTGCCTGGTGACGCCCGGGCTGGTCAACACCCACCACCACCTGTACCAGAACCTCACCCGCGCCTTCGCGCCCGCGCTGACCGGCGGCCTGTTCGACTGGCTGGTCACCCTCTACCCGCTGTGGGCGCGGCTGGACGAGGAGGCCGCGTACGTGTCGGCCTACGTGGGGCTCACCGAGCTCGCGCTGGCCGGCTGCACCACCTCGACCGACCACCTCTACGTGCACCCGCGCGGCGCCGGCGACCTCATCGGCGCGGAGGTGCGGGCGGCGCAGGACCTGGGCATGCGCTCGCACTTCACCCGCGGCTCGATGTCGCTGTCGGTGAAGGACGGCGGGCTGCCGCCCGACAGCGTCGTCCAGGACGACGACGAGATCCTCGCGGAGTCCCAGCGGCTGGTGGAGGCCCACCACGACCGCTCGCCGACGGCGCTCACCCGGCTGGCGCTGGCCCCGTGCTCGCCGTTCAGCGTGTCCACGGAGCTGATGACGCGCACCGCCGAGCTGGCCGGGCGGCTCGACGTGCGGCTGCACACCCACCTCGCCGAGACGCAGGACGAGGACGCGTTCTGCCTCGAGCGCTTCGGCCGCCGCCCGGTCGACTACCTCGCCGACGTCGGGTGGATGAGCGACCGGGTGTGGCTGGCGCACGTCGTGTGGCCGTCGGCCTCCGAGGTGGAGCGGCTCGGTGCCGCGCGGGTGGGCGCCGCGCACTGCCCGTCGTCGAACATGATCCTGGGCAGCGGGCTGTCGCCGGTGGCCGAGCTGCGGGCGGCCGGGGCGCCGGTGGGGCTGGGCGTGGACGGGTCGGCGTCGGCGGACGCGGCGTCCCTGTGGCTGGAGGCCCGCACCGCGATGCTGCAGGGCAAGCTGCGGCACGGCGCGGGGTCGTTCAGCGCCCGCGACGCGCTGGAGGTCGCCACCCGCGGCGGCGCGGCCTGCCTGGGGCGCACCGGCGAGATCGGGCAGCTGTCGGTGGGCTCGTGCGGCGACCTCGCCGTGTGGCCGCTGACCGGGCCCGCGTTCGCCGGCGCGCTGTCGGACCCGGTGGAGGCGTGGCTGCGCTGCGGGCCGGTGGCCGCGCGGCACACCGTCGTCGGCGGGCGGTTCGTGGTGGAGGACGGCGTCCCGGTGCACCCCGGCCTCGACGAGCAGCTCGCCGTCCACCGCCGGGTGTCCGAGCGCCTGCAGGCGCCCCTCTGACGGGCATCTCCGCGGAAGTGCGCCGTGCACTTCCGCGGAGATGCACGGTCACAGGGCGGCGGCGAGGGCCTCGAGGTCCTCGACGGTGCCGTCCACGTGCGGGGACACCCGCAGCACCGGCCCAGTCATCTCCTCGGGCGCGCGCTCGGGGCCGGCCGCGGTGGTGACGATGCCGTGCTCGGTGAGCAGCCGCGCCCGGGTGGCGACGACGTCGACCCCGTCCGGCGGGCGCAGCGTCGTCGTGGCGGTCGGCTCGTCCAGCGGCTCCACGACCCGCCAGCCCGCGGCGCCGTCGAGGACCTGGCGCGCCGTCCGGCCCAGCGCCGCCAGCCGCTCGCGCACCCGCACCGGCCCCGCGGCCAGGTGCTCCCCGACCGCGAGCACGAGCCCGACCCGGCCGGCCACGTGCGCCTCGCCGCTCTCCAGCCCGCGCACCGGCGGCAGGTCGGCCGGGGCGGGCAGCACCGGCTGCAGCTGCGCGGCGACCGCCGGCCGGACGCAGAGGAAGCCGACGCCGCGCGGGCCGGCCAGCCACTTGCGCGAGGTCGAGTAGACGACGTCGGCGCCGAGGTCGACGTCGACGTGGCCGAGCGACTGGGCGGCGTCGAGGACCAGCGGCACCCCGTGTGCCCGGCACAGTGCCGCCACCTCGGCCGCCGGCTGGACGACGCCGCGGTGGCTGGCGACGTGGGTGAGGTGCACGAAGCGCGGCGGGTCGGTGGCCAGCAGCCGCTCGAGCGCCGCGACGTCGACCCGGCCGTCGCCGTCGACCGCGAGCGGGACCGACTCCAGCCCGGCGGCGCGCAGCATCGCGGCGTTGGGCGCGTACTCCCCGGGCGTACGGGCCACCCGCGTGCCGGCCGGCAGCCGCCACGCGGCCAGCAGCGCGGCGAGGGCGGCCTGCGCGGACTCGACGAAGGCGACGTCGGCCGCGGCCATGCCGGCCAGCCCGCCGATCACGCTGCGGCCCTGCTGCAGCAGGTCGCCGGCGGTCGCCTCGGCCACGTAGCCGCCGAGCTCGGCCTCGTGCCGCGCGTGGTGCGCGACCGCCTCGAGGACCCGGTTGCTCTGCCGGCTGCACGCGGCGGTGTCCAGGTGCCGGCCGGCCGGGCGCGGGCGGGCGGTGCGCCAGGCGTCGGCGAGGTCGTCCTGCGGCAGGCGGAGGTCGAGCGCGGTCACCCGCCCGACGGTAGGCGAACCGCCCGCGACCCCGGCAGTCGACTTGTGACCTGCGCGGATGCGGTCACCGACCTTTCTCGCACCACCTGTCCCGTCCGCCTCAACTGCCCCTCCGCCTCACCCGATAGGGCCCTGTCGCGATCCGAGGAGAGTCCGTGCTGCGTCGCCCCACCCGTCCGTCCCCCCGCCCCCGCCGGGGCGCCCGCGGTCTCGTCGCCGCCGGGGTCACCCTGGCCGTCGCCGCCGCCGGCGCCGGCACCACCGGGGTCGTCCTAACCGCCAGCAGCGCGCCCGCCGTGCCGACGGTGTTCATCGCGCAGGTGATCCCGAACACCGACCCCGAGTACGTGGGCGGTACCAACTCGACGCTGCGGCACGCGGTCCAGTCGCGGCTGGCGAACTCCGGCAACGGCGGCGTGGAGATCCACTCGATCGGCGCGGCGGCGTCGATGGCCTACAACGCGGTGGGCTACCGGGTCGCCGACAACGACCTCTACGGCATCGCGTCCACGACCGCCAACCTCGTGCAGATCCGCTCCACCGACGGCGTGGCGACGACGCTCGGCGCCGTCACCGGCCTGCCGGCCCCGTCGGGCGGTTCCTACGCCGCCGGTGCCTTCGGTGAGGGGGCCACCGCGGACGTCCTCTACGTCAAGACGAACGTGACGACCAGCGACGTGTACGCCGTCGACGTCGCCACCCGCACGGTCGTCGCCACGATCGACCCGTCCCAGGACTTCAACGCCATCGACCTCACCTGGTCCGACGGGTACCTGTGGGGCGTCGAGATCAGCGGGTCGACGAAGACCCTCATCCGGCTCGACGTCACCGGCGGCACGGTCACCCGGATCCCCACCGGCACCGTCTTCCCGTCGGCCGACGCCTCGGGCTACGGGGCGGCGTGGACCTATGGCAACGGCAACCTCGCTTTCTCCAACAACGGGACCGGCACCATCACCCAGGTGACGGTGCACGACCCGGCCGCGGCCGTGCCGACGATCACGCGGGTCTCGACCATCGCCGGCCCCTCCACCAGCAGCAACGACGGCGCCACCTCGCCGTCCGCGCCGGCCGACCTGCAGCTCACGGTCACCCCGCCCGCCCCCGCGGCGCCGAGCAGCCCGATCACCTGGCAGGTCGTCGTCAGCAACGCCGGGCCCGGCGGGTCCTCGGGCGGTGTCTTCCAGTTCGACGTCCCGGCCGGCGTGACCGCCGTGTCGGTCCCGACCGGCTGCACGCTCACCGGCGCCCACGTCCAGTGCGTGTCCGGCCAGCTGCCCGACGGCACCTCCGACACCTACGACTTCAGCGGCACCTCGCCGGCCGCGGCCACCGTCGGCTCCTCGTCGGTGGTCACGGTCATCGGCAACGAGCTGGACACCGCGGCCAACACGGCGACCCTCGTCGTCGCCCCGGCCGCCCGGACCCTCACCTCCACCGGTCCCGGCCCGGTCGCGCAGTCGGTGTCCTCCGGCGTCCCGGCCGGCGGCACCGCGACCCTGCTGGACGGCGACGGCGACCCGGTCACCAGCCTCACCGTGTCGGGGGAGGGCACCTACGCCGTCTCCGGCTCGTCGTTCACCTTCACCCCGGTGAACGGCTGGACCGGCACCGCCCCGGCCGTCGCCTTCCGGCTGACCGCGGCCGACGGCAACACCGGCACCGGCACGTACACCGCCACCGTGACCGCGCCCGCCGCCCCGGTGGCCGGGGACCGCAGCACGACCGGTGTGGGCACCGCGCCGCAGTCGACGACGGTGACCCCCGCCCCGTCCGGCGGCTCGCTCACCCTGCTCGACGCCGACGGCGACCCGGCCACCACCGTGACGGTCACCGGCGGCACCTACGCGCTCGACGCCGCCACCGCGACGGTCACCTTCACCCCGGACCTCGGCTACAGCGGCTCCCCGACTCCGGCCGCCTACCGGGTGACCGACGCCTACGGCCAGGCCGACGAGGGCGCCCACCAGCCGACCGTCACGACGCCCGCCCCGCCGTCGGCGTCGCCGTTCACCTCGACCGGCGTGGGCACCGCGGCCCAGTCGCCGGCCACGGCCGTGACCGTGCCCGGCGGTGGCTCGGTGACGCTGCTCGACGGCAGCACCCCGGTGACCACGCTGACCGTGCCGGACGAGGGCACCTACGCCCTCGACGCGGCCACCGGCGTGCTGACCTTCACGCCCGTCCTCGGCTTCTCCGGGACCGCCACCGCGGCGGACTACCGGGTGACCGACGCCTACGGCCAGACCGCTGCGAGCACCTACACCGCGGAGGTCACGCCGCCGACCGGCCCGGCCGCGCCGGCGCGGACCAGCACGGGCGTGGGGACGGCGGCGCAGGGGCAGACGCTGACCGTCCCGACGTCGGGCACGGTGACCCTGCTCGACGCCGACGGGGACCCGGTGACGTCCCTGACCGTCCCGGGTGAGGGTGGCTACGAGCTCGACCCGGCCACCGGCGCGGTCACCTTCACCCCGGTCCTCGGCTTCTCCGGCGCGGCGACCCCCGTCGACTACCGCGTGGTGGACGCCTACGGCACCTCCGCGCAGGGCATCTACACGCCCGCGGTGACCCCGCCGGCGGCGCCGGTCGTCCCCGACCGGTCCACCTCGGGACCGGCCGTCACCGCGCAGGAGACGACGGTGACCCTGCCGCCCGGCGGCACCCTCGTGCTGCTCGACGGCGGCACGCCGCGGACCACGCTGACCGTGGCCGGCCAGGGCACCTACGCGGTGGTGGGCGGCACCGTCCGGTTCACGCCCGTCGCCGGCTTCTCCGGCCCGGCGGCGCCGGTGACCACGCGGGTGACCGACGCCTACGGTCAGGCGGTCACGGCGACCTGGACGGCGACCGTCGTGCCGCCGGCCGCGCCGTCCGCGCCGACGGTGACCTCGTCCGGCACCGGCACGCAGGCGCACACGGTCAGCCTGACGGTCCCGCCCGGCGGCACGGTGACCCTGCTCGACGGCAGCACCCCGGTGACCAGCCTGACCGTGCCTGGTGAGGGCACCTACACGCTCGACCCGGCCACCGGCGCCGTCACCTTCGCGCCGGCCGCCGGCTTCTCCGGCACCGCGCACGGGGCGGCCTACCGGGTCACCGACGCCTACGGGCAGACGGCCACCGGCACCGCCGTCCCGACGGTCGCCAAGCCGTCGGCGCCCCCGGCGTCGCGGCTGAGCACGGCTGGTGCGGCCGGGGTGGCGCAGCGGGCCACCGCGATCCCGGTGCCCGCCGGCGGCAGCGTCACGCTGCTCGACGCCTCGGGGGCCGCGGTCGACACCGTCGTCGTGGCCGGCCAGGGCACCTACGTCCTCGACCGGGCCACCGGCGTGGTCACGTTCACCCCGCTGCCGGGCTTCAGCGGCGAAGCGACCCCGGTGACCTACCGGGTGACCGACGCCTACGGCCAGGCGGTGGAGGGCAGCTACGGCGCCAGCGTCGAGGCGGCCCCGGCCGCACCGGCACCGGCGGCGGCCCTCGCCTCCACCGGCACCGACGCCCTGCCGCTGCTGGTCCTCGCCGGGTTCCTCGTGGTCGGCGGCGCGGTCCTGGTCGTCGTCGGCCGGCGGCGCGGCCGGGCGGAGGTGCCGGCCTGACCTGACCGGCACGCCTGACCTGATCGGCACGGCGGCCCGGACCCACGGGGGGTCCGGGCCGCCGCGCGTCAGGTGTCGAGCTGGCCGCGGGCCACCGAGACGCCGGAGTGGGCGGGGTCGCCGTCCAGCGGCTCCACGGAGACGTCGACCACCGGGTACTCGCCGAGGTCGAGGCCGGCGGGCAGCTCGAACTCCTCGGTGCCGGCGCGGACGACGCCGAGCGGGATGAGCCCGGACACCGACTCGTCGAGCAGCCACGCCTCGTAGTAGCCCTCGGCCGGGGCGCCCGCGGTGAGCTCGACCTGCAGCACCCGGGTGCCGTCGGCCCGCTCGACCACCTCGGCGCGGCCCGAGGCGTCGCTGCCGTCGAGCGGGTCGAGCACGGTCGCGGCCACGGGGACGCCGTCGTCGCCGCGGTTGGCCAGCGCCACCGCACCCGCGCCGACGCCGAGCCCCACGACGAGCGCCGCGGCGGCGGCGAGCAGCAGGCGCGACCGGCGCGGCCGCAGCGGGACCACCGGCGCGACCGGCTCGGTAGGCGGCTCCACCGGCGCGGGCAGCGGTCCCGGCACGACGTCGGGCACCGGGCCGGCGGCCGGCGCGGACGCCGCGACGACGTCGGCGCGCGGGGCCGCGGACACCCCGGTGGCGGCGGCGATCCCGGCCCACAGCCCCGGCGGCGGCGCGACCGGCGGCCCGGGCGCGGCCAGCTCCGGCACGGCCAGCGCGTCGACGGCGCGGCGCAGTCGCGCCACCTCGCCGCGGCAGCTCTCGCAGTCGGCCAGGTGCGCGGCCTCGTCGTCGGCCAGGGGCTCGCCCAGCGCCGCGAGGCCGAGGTCCTCAGGCGTGCAGTGCGGCACCGTCCACCTCCAACCGGTCGCGCAGGCGCTCCAGGGTGCGCCGGATGTGGCTCTTGACCGTCCCCAGCGGCAGGCCGGTGCGCTCGGCGATCTGCGTGTGCGTGAGGTCGGCGAAGAAGGCGAGCTCGATGATGCCGCGCTGGGGCTGCCCGAGGCGGTCCAGCTCGCCGAGCAGCAGCACGCGGTCGGCGACGGTGCTGTCGACCGGCGCGGGACCGCCCGCGGGCGCGGCGTTCAGCTCGGCGACGGCGGCCTCGGTGGCGCGCCGCTGCCGGTCGCGCCGGGCCCAGGTGTCGGCGATCTTGTGCCGGCAGACGCCGGTCAGCCAGGCCGGGAGCGGGCCCTGCTCGGGCCGGTAACCGGCGCGCCCGGTCCAGGCGGAGATGAAGACCTGCTGCGTCACGTCCTCGGCGTCGGGGCCGGGGCCGAACGCGCGGACCGCCATCCCGTGCACCTGCGCCGCCCACCGCTCGTAGGCCCAGGCCAGCGCCTGCTCCTCGCCGGCGGCGAAGCGGCGGCCGACCTCGGCGTCGTCGGGCCCGGCCGGGCCCGCGGGCGCGGGCTCGGCCTCGGTGGTCACCCGCTCGACCCTATGCCGTCCGGAGCCCGTCCGGGACGGGAGCAGGCCGGTCACTACGCGAGCTCCGCGACCACGACGACGTTGTCGCGGTAGCCGCCGGTCTCGGGCAGGAACGGTCCGCCACAGGTGACCAGCGTCAGCCGCGGCGGCCCGTCGCGCCCGAACAGCAGGTCCACCGGGAGCGCCTGCTTGTCCAGCGTCTCGCGGGCGACCACGCGCCAGCGGGTCGTCGCGCCCGCCGCGTCGGTGACCAGGACTTCCTGTCCCGGCTCGGCCTCCCGCAGCGGGGCGAGCTCACCGAGGCCCTGCTCGGCGTCGTCGACGTGGCCGGCGAGCACCGCCGACCCGGGTGCTCCGGGCACCGGCCCGAACCGGTACCAGCCGGCCCGGCCGACGTCGTCCGGCAGCGCCATCTGCCCGTCGGGACGCACGCCGGACTCCTCCAGCGGCACGTCGACGCCGAGCGCCGGCACCTCCAGCCGCACCGGGGGGACGACGGCGGGCGCGGGTGCCGGGGCGGCGTCGCGGACGGGCACGCCCGGCACCGCCGGGACGTCGGCCGGCGGGGGAGTGCTCGACGGTGCGGGGAGCGCCTGCTCGACCGGCGCGCCCGCCGCCGCCGGCGGCCGGGTCAGAGCCCACGTCGCGGGCACGCCCACGGCGAGGGCCAGACCCAGGACCACACCGGCGGCGGCGGGACGCACGGCCGTCAGGCCCGCGTCGTGGCGAGCCGGCGCGCGGCCAGCCCGGCACCGACCAGCCCGAGCGCGGACAGGCCGAGCAGCGGGAGCGGCAGGTCGTCGTCGGCCAGGCCGGCGGTGCCACCGGGGACCCCGGAGGGCGCCGAGTGCCCGCCGCTGATCGTCTGCACGGCCAGCTCGAAGCCCGCATCCTGCGAGCCCCACGCGTAGACGATCGTCGTGGCGCCCTCGGTCACGGCCAGGTCGGCCGGGCCGAGCGCGACGGTGGAGGTGCCGGCGAGGACGACGTCGGCGCTGACCGTGCCGGCCGGCACCTCGAGCGCCGCCTCGTTCGGGTTGGTCAGGTTGGGCGCGACGACCTGGCCGCCGGCGCGGACGTCGACCGCCGGCGCGGCCGCCACGTGCCGGACGACGACGCGGCCCTGACCGGCCGGGACCGCGGAGGTGTCGTTGACGAACGGCGTGAGCGCGGGCTGGCCCTCGGCGGTGAGGTGGGCGACCACCGTGGCGTTCGCGCCGGCGGGGACCGCGACGCCGTTCGCCGACAGCAGCGGCGCGCCGGAGCCGTCGGGGGCGTCGGCGGGGAAGAGCGCCAGGTCGTAGGAGCCGGCCGGCAGCGACAGCGGGTCGGTCAGGGTGCCGGGCTGGAAGTCGTCGATGAGCCGCTCGCCGTTGGCGTACACGTCCACCGGGGTGTCCGGGACGGCGTGCAGCACGGAGACGGTGGCGGTGTCGGCCGCCGACGCCGGGGCGGCGGCGAGCGCGAGCAGCGCGCCGGTGCCGACGACGGTGGCGAGGCCGAGGGTGCGGGTCCGGGTCACGGGGTCCTCCGGGAGCTGGGGGTGCTGACACCTCCCCTTCCCGCGGCCCCGCAGGTCCGGATGCACCCGCCCTCAGATGGGCACCGAGAGGGAGACGGCGACGTCGCCGGCCGGGTCGGTCCACCAGTGCGTCGTCCGCAGCCCGGCCGCGGCGAGCTCGGCCTCCACGCCGGCGCGGCGGAACTTGGCCGACACCTCGGTGCGCAGGTCCTCGCCCGCGGCGAAGTGCACCGTCAGGTCCAGCGCCGGCACGGTGACCACCTGGTCGGTCCGTGACCGCAGCCGCATCTCGATCCACTCCTGCTCGGCGTCCCACAGCGCCACGTGGTCGAAGGCGGCCGGATCGAAGTCGGCGCCCAGCTCGCGGTCGAGCACGGTGAGCACGTTGCGGTTGAACGCGGCGGTCACGCCGGCGGCGTCGTCGTAGGCGCGGACCAGCCGCGCGGGGTCCTTGACCAGGTCGGTGCCGAGCAGGAGGGCGTCGCCGGAGGCGAGGGTGGCGGCCAGCTCGGCCAGGAACGCCGCCCGGGGGGCGGGCTCGAGGTTGCCGATCGTGGAACCGAGGAAGGCCACCAGCCGCCGTCCGGAGCGGGGCAGCAGCGTCAGGTGCTCGGTGAAGTCGCCGACCACGGCGTCGACGGCGACGCCCGGGTACTCCGCACCGATCGCCGCGCCGGCCGCCTCCAGCACGGTCGGGTCGACGTCGAAGGGGACGAAGCGCCGCAGCGTGCCGGCCCGGGTGAGCGCGTCGAGCAGCAGGCGGGTCTTCTCCGAGGTGCCGCTGCCGAGCTCGACGAGCACATCCGCGCCGGAGGCCCGGGCCATCTCGTCGGCGTGCGCAGCGAGGACCGCCCGCTCGGCGCGGGTCGGGTAGTACTCGGGCAGCCGGGTGATCTCGTCGAACAGCTCGCTGCCGCGCGCGTCGTAGAACCAGCGCGGGGACAGCCACTTCGGCGTCGCGGTCAGCCCGGCGAGGACGTCGGCCCGCAGCGCGGCCGCGGGGTCTTGGGGGGCGAGGTGGCGGGTCGTCGTCACGGGTCTCCTCTGCTCGGATCGGTCAGGTCAGCGCGGTGACGGTCAGGCCGTCGGGGGTCACCTCGACCAGCGAGCGGTCGGGGACGTCGGTCCAGGCGGGGTCGTCGTCCCACGGCTCGCTGGCCAGCGCGGTCCCCTCGTCGGTGACCAGAGCCGAGAGCGTGTCGCCCCAGGTGGTGGCCAGCAGCCGGCTGCCGTCGGCGGCGAGCAGGTTGAGCCGGGCGGCGGGATCGGCGACGCCCACCTCCCGGACGACGTCGCCGAGCGCCCCGGCGCCGCGGGAGAACACCAGCGCCGCGAGCAGCGCGCTGTCCACGGTGGACTCGGCGTCGCGCACCGGCGGCAGCACGGCGCGGTCCACCCGGCCGTTGTGCGACAGCAGCCAGCGGCCGTCGGTGAACGGCGCGACGGCGCTCTCCTCCAGCGGCATGCCCACCGTGGCAGAGCGGACGGCGGCCACCACGCACCCGGACACCAGCACCGGCGCCACCGAGGCGAACGACGGGTCGCCCCACAGCGGCCGCGCCGACCGCCACCGTGCCGGGCCCTCGCGGCCCGCCGCCCAGAACCCCACGCCCCAGCCGTCGGCGTTGACGGTGCCGTACCGCTGCCGCCGCGGCGCCCACGACTGCACCAGCAGCGACGACGGCGGCTCGAGCACCAGCGAGGACAGCGACCGGGGCCGGCCCAGCCAGGCGAGGTGGCGGCACATCAGTCCACCGACCAGGCCAGCCGGAACCCGCTGAACACCTGCCGGCGGATCGGGTGGTCCCAGTTGCGGAAGCTGGGCCGCAGGATCGAGGGCTCCACCGACCAGGCGCCGCCGCGCAGGACCCGGTGGTCGCCGCCGAAGAAGGGCGCGGAGTAGTCGGCGTAGAGCATCGGCGTGAACCCGGGCCAGGCCTCGAAGCCCGACGACGTCCACTCCCAGACGTCGCCGACCATCTGCTCGGCGCCGACCGCCGACGCGCCGCCGGGGTAGGCGCCCACCGGCGCGGGCCGCAGCGCCGAGCCGCCCAGGTTGGCCAGCGCCGGCGTCGGGGCGGCATCGCCCCACGGCCAGCGCCGTCGGCGGCCGGTGGCCGGGTCCCACACCGCGGCCTTCTCCCACTCGGCCTCGGTGGGCAGCCGGGCGCCGGCCCAGGCCGCGTAGGCCTCGGCCTCGAAGAAGCTGACGTGCTGGACCGGCTCGTCGGGCGGGATCTCCTCGAGGACGCCGAAGCGGGTGCGGACCGCGCCGGTCGGGCTCCAGTACTGCGGGCGCTCGAGATCGGCCTCCTGCCGGTGCGCCCAGCCGCGCGCCGACCACCAGCGCCGGGTGTCGTAGCCGCCGTCGGCGACGAAGGCCGCGTACTCGCCGTTGGTCACCGGCACCCGGCCGATGCGGAAGGCGGGGACGTCGACGACGTGCGCGGGCCGCTCGTTGTCCAGCGAGAACGGCTCGTCGGCGGCGTCGACCCCGAGCACGAACGGACCACCCGGCACCAGCACCGACGTGCCGGCCACCCCCGTCCGCCCCGGCGGCAGCGGGGTGCCCTCGCCCAGCAGCGGCGGGCCGGTGCGGATGGCCAGCGCCTGCAGCATCGTCTCGTCGTGCTGCTGCTCGTGGCTGACCACCATGGCCACGTCGAACGGGTCGTCGTCGGGACCGGCCCGCTCCAGCCGGTCGAGCACCCGGCCGCGGACCTCCCGGCCGAACGCGCGCGCCTCGACCGGCGGCAGCAGCGGCAGCCGCGCGCGCACCGCCCGGGGCTGGGCGAAGGCGTCGTAGAGCGCCTCCACCGCGGGCGGCAGCAGGCCCGGACGTCGGGTGTCGCCGTCGCGCAGCAGCCACAGGTCCTCCTGCTGCGCGACGTGCGCGAGGTCCCACACCAGCGGGCTCAACAGCGGGGTGTGCTGGCGCAGCAGCTCGGGCTCGTCGTGGTCGGTGAGCAGCAGCGTCCGCTGCCGCGCGGTCTCCAGGTCGCGGGCGAGCTGCTCGTGCACGGCGGTCACGGGCGCACCTCCGGGGTCTCGGTGGCGGTCAGGAGGGCGGCGGCCGGGTCGCCCGGGAGCGCGTCACCCGGGGAGCGGCCCGCCTCGGCGAGCGCGGCGAGCGCCTCGACCTCCGGCCGCAGGGACGGGTCGACGGCGGCCAGCGCGGCGGCCAGGCAGCGCACCGCGGCGGTGCGCAGGTCGCGGTCGGCCAGCCCGTCGCGGGCGGCGCGGTCCCAGGCGCCGGCCACGGGCGCGGTGGCCTCGGCCGCGGCGTCGGCGGCGCGGGCGTCGTCGAGCAGGGCGGTGGTGACGGCGGCCAGGGCCGGCCACCAGGGCTCGGGGGCGGCGTCGAGGTAGCGGATCTCCAGGTAGCCGCGCAGCCGCACCGGCGGGAAGAGCGTGGACAGGTGGTAGTCGAGGTCGGCCGCGGTGGGACGGCGCCCGCCCAGCGGGACCGCGCCGGTGACCCAGTCGGCGAAGCGGGTGCGGGGAAGCACCGGCTCGGCGGTGCCGGTGTCCGGGTCGCGGACGAGCATCACCGGTGCGGCGAGCGCGTAGTGCGCCCACTCGCCGGCCGGGTCGTCCCCGCCGAGCAGCGGGCCGCAGCGGGCCTGGTCGAGCGCGCCCCACACCTGCTGCCGCGACGAGCGCCACCCGGTGGCCCGGCCGCCGAGCAGCGGCGAGCACGCGGAGACGGCGACCAGCACGGGGCCGAGCTGGTGGGCCAGCGCCACCCGGCGGCTCCACCCACCGCGCGGGCCGGCGTCCAGGTTGACCTGCAGCGACGCGGTCGCGGTCATCATCGCCGTCCCCGCGGCGCCGCAGCCGGCGGCGGCGAAGTGCCGCTCCATCGCCCGGTAGCGCGGCGCCGGACTGACGCGGGCCGGCCGGCGCAGCGGATCGGCACCCACCGGCGCCAGACCCAGCCGCGCGGCGGCCAGCGCGGCGGCGAGCACCGCGCGGTCGGCCCGCAGCGCCGCGACCGCGGCGGCGGCGCCGGGCAGCGGCGGCCCGGACAGCTCCACCTGGCCGCCGGGCTCCAGGGTCACCCGGCTGCCGCCGGGCAGGGGAGGCAGGGCGGCCACCGCGGCGGTCACCCGCTCCCACGGCACCCGGACGGCCGGGGCGTCGACGTCGACCAGGTGCGCCTCGAGCTCCAGGCCGACCGCGCCGGTGGGGCCGGGCCGCAGCGCGCCGGCGGTGACCGCGTCGACGGCGGTCTCAAGGTCGAGCGCGGTGCGCTCCTCCACGGCAGGGGCCACGGGGCCCACCCCCTCCAGGTCCGGACCGGTCGCCGGGGCGACCGCGGGTCGGTGCGGGGGCGGCTCCGCGCGGGGGGCCGTCCTCGTCTGTCATCCATGCACTACACGACGGTGGTGACAAGCCCTCCCCGGACGTGCACCGCGCCGTCGTCCGGTGTTCGCGGGAGGATCCCCGGGTGGATTCCCCGCGCGACCGCGACGCCGCGGGGCGGGCCCGCAACGCCCGCCCCCGCGACGCCCTCGGCCGTCCGCTGCCGCACGGCGCGGCCGGGGAGGAGCGGGCGCCGGAGGGGGTGCCGCGCACGCCGGACGAGGCGCTCACCGAGGCGCAGCGGCTGCTCGACGCCGGCCGCCCGTTCCACGCCCACGAGGTGCTCGAGGACGCCTGGAAGGCCGCGCCGGGGGAGGAGCGGCAGCTGTGGCGGGGCCTGGCGCAGCTCGCCGTCGGCCTCACCCACGCCGCCCGGGGCAACGACCGCGGCGCCGCCCGGCTGGTCGAGCGGGGTGCGGACAACGTGGCGCCCTACGCGGCGGCACCGCCGCACGGGATCGACGTCGCCGGGCTGCTGGAGTGGGCGCGGAGGCCGCCCGCCGTGGACCGGCCGTTCCTGCTGCGCGACCCTGCTGCCGACGCTGCTGCCGACCCTGGCCCGGCCCGCCGGCCGCGGGCAGACTCGACCGGGGAGGTCCCATGAGGAGCTTTGAGGCGACGGTCCGGATCGACGCGAGCCCGGAGGAGGTCTGGCGGGACCTGGTCGACGTCGGCTCGTGGCGCGACTGGGACTCCGGCGTCGACCGGGTCGAGGGCCGCGTCGCGCTGGGGGAGCGGCTGACGCTCTACGCCACGATGATCCGCAGCCGCCCGTTCGCGGTCACCGTCACCGAGCTCCGGCCGCGGGAGGTCATGCGCTGGCGCGGCGGGCTGCCGCTGGGCCTGGCCGTCATCGAGCGCACCTACCAGCTCGACGCGCAGGACGACGGCGGCACGGTGCTCACCGTCCGCGAGGACCAGACCGGCCCGCTGGCCTGGGTGACCGAGCGCGCGACGCCGGATCTCAACCCGTCGTTCCGCCAGTTCTGCGCCGGGGTCAAGGCCCGGGCCGAGGGCCGCGCCCGCACCTCCGGCTGACCCACCGTGCACTTCCGCGGAAGTGCACCGCGCATCTCCGCGGATGTGCACGGTCGGCGGCACCTGAGCGCGGGCCGGGCCCGGCGGTGACACGATCGTCGTGTGACCAGTGACACAGCTGCGGATCCCACCGCCCTGGGCGAGCCGACCGGCGTCCCCCGCGGGCCGGTGACCTCGGCGTCCTACTCGATCACCGTCCGGCTCTCCGCCGACGGCGACCCGGCGAGCATCGGCCGCATCGCGACCGCGGTGGGCACGGCCGGCGGCGCGGTGACCGCGATCGACGTCGTGGAGTCCCGGCCCGACGGGCTCACCGTCGACGTCACGTGCTCGGCCGCCGACGCCCCGCACTCCGACGAGGTGGTCGAGGCGCTGCGCGCCGTCCCCGGCGTGGCCGTGCGCAAGGTCAGCGACCGCACCTTCCTGCTGCACCTGGGCGGCAAGCTCGAGGTCGCCTCGAAGGTGCCGCTCAAGACCCGCGACGACCTCTCGATGGCCTACACGCCGGGCGTGGCCCGCGTCTGCCTGGCGCTGGCCGAGCACCCCGAGGACGTGCGCCGCCTGACCATCAAGGGCAACACGGTCGCCGTCGTCACCGATGGGTCGGCCGTCCTCGGCCTCGGCGACCTCGGGCCCGGCGCGGCCCTGCCGGTGATGGAGGGCAAGGCCGCGCTGTTCAAGCGGTTCGCCGACATCGACGCCTGGCCGATCTGCCTGGACACCCAGGACGTCGACGAGATCGTGCGCACCGTCGAGCTCATCGCGCCCGGCTTCGGCGGCATCAACCTCGAGGACATCGCCGCACCCCGCTGCTTCGAGATCGAGGCCCGGCTGCGCGAGCGGCTCGACGTCCCCGTCTTCCACGACGACCAGCACGGGACGGCGATCGTGGCGCTGGCCGCCCTGCGCAACGCCCTGCGCGTGGTGGACAAGCACCTGCCCGACGTCCGGATCGTCGTCGCCGGGGCCGGCGCGGCCGGGACGGCGATCGTGCACCTGCTGCTGGAGGCCGGGGCCGGGCAGGTGCTCGTGTGGGACCGCGAGGGCATCCTCTCGCCCGACGACGAGCGGCTGTCCCCGGCCAAGGCCGACCTCGCCCGGCGCACCAACCCAGCCGGCGTGCGCGGCGAGCTGCCCGACGCCCTCGTCGGCGCCGACGTGTTCATCGGCGTGAGCGCCGGCAACGTGCTGCCCGTCGAGGCGCTGACCGCCATGGCCGAGCGCGCGGTGGTCTTCCCGATGGCCAACCCGACGCCGGAGGTCGACCCGGTGCGCGCCCGCCAGCACGCCGCCGTCGTCGCCTCGGGCCGGTCGGACCTGCCCAACCAGATCAACAACGTGCTGGCCTTCCCCGGCGTCTTCCGGGGGCTGCTCGACGCCCGCGCCCGCGAGATCAGCGACGGGATGCTGCTGGCGGCGGCCGACGCGCTGGCCGCGATCGTCCGCGACGACCAGCTCAACGCCAACTACATCATCCCGAGCGTCTTCGACCCCGCCGTCACGCAGGCGGTGGCCGCCGCGGTCGCCGAGCAGGCCCGCGCCGAGCCCGGCGCCACCGCCACCGTCACCGACCGGACGTCGCTCGGCGGCTGAACCCGTGTGCACTTCCGCGGAAGTGCACACGTTCGGGGACGACGGCGGGCGGGTGCGGCGGGGATCATGGCCGCGTGCCCGAGTTGCCCGAGGTGGAGGCGCTGGCGGCGTTCCTCCGGGAGAACGCCGTCGGCCGGGTGGTCGCGCGCGCCGACCTGACCGCGCTGCAGGCGCTCAAGACGTTCGACCCGCCGCTGTCGGCGCTGGCCGGCCTCGAGGTCACCGGCGCCTCCCGGCACGGCAAGTTCCTCGACCTCGACGTCTCCGGCCTGCACCTCGTCGTGCACCTGGCCCGTGCCGGGTGGCTGCACTGGCGCACCGGCCTGCCTCCCGCCCCGCCCAAGCCCGGCAAGGGCCCGCTGGCGCTCCGGGTCCACCTCGACGACGGCAACGGCTTCGACCTCACCGAGCAGGGCACCCGCAAGAGCCTCGCCGTCTACCTCGTCCGCTCGCCGTCGGAGGTGCCCGGCATCGGCCGGCTCGGCCCCGACGCGCTCGCCGTCGACCGCGAGCAGTTCGCCGCGCTGCTCGGCGGCCGGCACGGGCAGGTCAAGGGCGCGCTGACCGACCAGACGATGCTCTCCGGCATCGGCAACGCCTACTCCGACGAGATCCTGCACACCGCCCGGCTCTCGCCGTTCAAGATGGCCGACAAGCTCACCGACGACGAGGTCATCCGCCTCTACGACGCGATGCGGGCCACGCTCACCGACGCCCTCGACCGCCAGGTCGGGCAGAGGGCGGCGACGCTCAAGGGCGAGAAGCGGTCGGGCTTCCAGGTGCACGCCCGCACCGGCCTGCCCTGCCCGGTGTGCGGCGACACGGTGCGCGAGGTCAGCTTCGCCGACACCTCGCTGCAGTACTGCCCGACCTGCCAGACCGGCGGCAAGCCGCTGGCCGACCGGCGGATGAGCAAGCTGCTGCGCTGAGAGCGGTCCCAGCCCGCCGAGGGGTCCCCGGCAGGGCCCGGCGGGTGGTACGACGGCTGCGTGCGAGACGACCCGCCGCCGTCGGTCACCCTCGAGCACGTGGCACGTGCCGCGGGCGTCTCCCGTGCGACGGTGTCCCGGGTGGTCAGCGGCACCGGGCCGGTGTCGGCGACCACCGTGCACCGCGTCCGCGCCGCCGCCGAGGAGACCCTGTTCTTCCCCTCCGAGCTCGTGGTGCGCCGCAGCGCCTGAGGCCTCAGCCGGCCCGCAGCGCCGACAGCCGCGACAGCACCCGCGTGAGCACGGCGCTGCCCGCGCCCGCGTCATCGGCCTCCGGTCCGGCCGACCCGACGGCGCTCCACCAGTCCTCCAGCGGCGGCGGGGACAGGACGTCGACCCGCTGACCCGGCCGCGGCACGAGGACCTCCACCCCCGAGCGGCCGGCGGCGGCCAGCAGCCGCTGCACCGGCTCGGCCCAGCGGTGGAACGCCAGGTTGAACGTGGCCCAGTGCACCGGAAGCAGCGCCCGCCCGCCGAGGTCGCCGTGCGCGCGCACCGCCTCCTCGGGGTCCATGTGGATGTGCTTCCAGGCGTCGTTGTAGGCGCCGATCGGCATGAGCGTCAGGTCGAAGGGGCCCAGCCGCGCGCCGATGCCGGCGAAGGCCGGGGTGTAGCCGGTGTCGCCGCCGAAGAAGACGCGGTGCCGGGGGCCGGCCACCACCCACGACGACCAGAGCGTGGTGTCGCGGGTCAGGTAGCGCCCGGAGAAGTGCCGCGCCTCGGTGCAGGTGAGCGTGAGGTCGCCGACCGTCGTCGCGCCGTCCCAGTCCAGCTCGACGACCCGGTCCTCGGGCACGCCCCAGTGCCGCAGGTGCACGCCCACGCCCAGCGGGACGACGAACGGCGCGTTCTGCTGCTCGACCAGCGCCCGCACCGTGGGCAGGTCCAGGTGGTCGTAGTGGTCGTGGGAGATCAGGATCGCGTCGACCCGCGGGAGCGTCTTCACCGGCGCCGGCGGCTCGTGCAGCCGGGTCGGGCCGAACACCGGCGACGGCGACACGCGGAACCCCCACACCGGGTCCACCAGCACGCGGGCGCCGTCGACCTCCAGCAGCGCGCTGGAGTGCCCGTACCAGGTGACGGCGAGCTCGCCGGCATCGGCCGGGACCTCCGGGCTGACCAGCGGCACCGGGCGGGCCGGGAGGCCGACGTGCCGGTCGTCGTGCCACTGCCGCAGCAGGCCGCGGCGGGCGTTGGGCGGCGGCAGGCTCGGCGTGGGCAGCGTGTTGCGGAACCGCCCGTCGGACCACTGCGGCGAGCCGGCCGCCGTCGGGCGGATCTCGCGCCGGCCGGCGCCGATCGCCGTGGGCAGCCCCCAGGCGGCGCGGGCGACGAAACCGACGGGCAGGGCGAGGGCGGCGGCGGTCAGGGCGCTGCGACGGCGGGACGGCACGACGTCCATCTTCCCAGCCCGGCGCGGGGGTCCGCCGCGACCCGCGTCACCGCGACGAGGCGCCGTACGGTCGCACCCGTCGACGACGAGGAGGCGCGATGTCGCAGGACGAGGGACCCTCCCCGCAGCCGGCCGGGGGACCCGACGAGGGCGGGGATCCGGCGTGCTGGCTGGCGCGGGTGTGCCCGGCGTGCGGCCGGCTCGCCGACGAGGACCCGCCGACGCGCTGCGCCGCGTGCGGCGCGGAGCTCACCGCGGACTGACACCCGCCGTCCTGGCGCCGTGGTGCCCGTCCTCACGTTGCAGAGCGGGGGCGGGCACCGCGCGGTGGGGGCGGCCCCTCAGGCGACAGCGAAGTCGGCGAGCGCGCGGCGCAGGGCCACGCCGAGGCGGTCGGAGCGCACGTGCAGCTCGTCGCGCATCGCCAGCGGCAGCCCGGTGCTGGCCATCTGCGCCTGCAGCCCGAGGTCCTCGGCGAGCAGCCGCTCCTCGGCGGCGACCGCGGCGGCCACCTCGTCGGGGCCGGGCAGCGGCTCGCCGGGACCGGCCGACAGCAGCACGCAGGTGTAGATCCGCGTGGAGTCGGCGTCCTCGGGCTGCAGCAGGAACAGGACCGTCGTCGCCGCGCCCGTGTCGAGGAGGTCCAGCCGCAGCCGCAGCTGGAACGGCGCCCGGTGGACGTGGGTGACCCGGCGGCGGGCCGGCCGCTCCCCGTGCTCCTGCACGCTGCTGAACCCGCCCGGCTCCGGCGTCACCTCGGGAGTGGGCACTTCCACCGCGCCGGCCGCGGACGGGTGCACGAAGGGGGAGTGGGCGGCGTCGAGGAAGGTGTCGGCCAGCGGACCGGCCGGCCCGGCCGAGCGGGCCGGCGGCAGCCAGCGGCGGACGAAGCGCCGGTCGCCGTCCTCGGGCAGCTCCAGCGGGACGTCGCGCGGCTCCGCCGGTGCCAGCCAGACGACGCCGAACCGCTCGCGCACGCCCCAGGCCGGCGGGTCGGCCACCAGGCCGTCGGCGCCACGGGACAGCGACCACGTCCGGCCGAGCAGCCGCACCTGCAGCCAGCCGCCGGGGCGCAGCTCGCGGGAGAGCGCCACGGGGTGCCAGGCGTGCTCCAGCGACGGGTCGAGGTTGCCGAACACCGGACCCGACGGGGGCCCGGGCGCGGGGGCCGGCTCGGGCACCGGCTCGGCCGCGGGCGCCGGCGGCAGGGTGACGTCGGTGCGCTCGGGGGCCAGCCAGATCCAGCCGTGCCGCTCCTCGACGGCCCACGGCACCGGCAGGTCCGCCCGCGGCGGTGCCGTCCCGTCGGGTCCCAGCGAGGGGACGTCCACGCAGCGGCCCTCGGCGTCGAACCGCCACCCGTGGTACGGGCACTGCAGCCGGCCCCCCACCACGCTCGCCGCCGCGAGCGGGACCAGCCGGTGCGGGCAGCGGGCCGGGAAGGCGCTGACCTCGGCGCCCGGACGCAGCCGGACGACGACGTACGCGCGTCCCCCGGCGCCGACGGGCACCGGCGTCGTCCCGACCTCGGTGGCGCGGGCCACCGGGAACCAACCCGTCGACCGTGCGGTCGACGTCCGTGCCGTCGCGGTCATGACCCATTGCACCGCCGGCGCACTACCGGGGCGTTACGCCTGCCAGAAGCTCAGGTCACGGCTCGGCACCGAAACTTTCGGTGGTTTCCGACCCCACGGCCCCCGACCTATGGTGATCGCGCTCACAGGCCCGTCGACGAGGGAGACACCGTGACCGAACCCGCCGAACGGCGGTTGCTGACGCCGGAGGAGTACCGGCAGGCACAGGACTCGCCGGAGTTCACCGAACTGCGCCGGCGCTTCCGGCGCTTCGCCTTCCCGATGACCGTGGCCTTCCTGGCCTGGTACCTGCTCTACGTCCTGCTCTCGACGTACGCGCCGGACTTCATGGCCACCCCGGTCTTCGGCAACGTCAACGTCGGGCTCCTGCTCGGCCTGGCCCAGTTCGTGTCGACGTTCGTGATCACGCACCTCTACGTCGCGCACGCGAACCGGAGGACCGACCCGATCGCCGACGAGATGCGCGAGCGGCTCGAGTCCCACCAGTACGCCGGCGGCGGCCGCGCGACCGACCTGTCGAAGGGGTCCACCCGTGGCTGACCTCTCCGTCGTCGCCGCGGACAGCGGCACCATCGGCAGCCCCGCCGTCAACATCTCGATCTTCGGCGCGTTCGTCGTGGTCACCCTGGTGATCACCTTCCGGGCCAGCCGCAACAACAAGAGCGCCGCCGACTACTACGCCGCCGGCCGCAACATCAGCGGCACCCAGAACGGCCTGGCCATCGCCGGTGACTACCTGTCGGCGGCCTCGTTCCTCGGCATCGCCGGGGCCATCGCCGTGTACGGCTACGACGGCTTCCTGTACTCCATCGGCTTCCTCGTGGCCTGGCTCGTGGCGCTGCTCCTGGTCGCCGAGCTCATGCGCAACACCGCCCGCTATACGATGGCCGACGTCCTGGCCTTCCGGATGCGGCAGGGCCCGGTCCGCACCGCGGCGGCCATCTCCACGCTCGCGGTCTCGCTGTTCTACCTGCTGGCGCAGATGGCGGGTGCCGGCGGGCTGGTGACGCTGCTGCTCGGGATCACCGGCGAGGCCGCGCAGGCGCTCGTCGTCGTCCTGGTCGGCGCGCTGATGATCATCTACGTGCTGGTCGGCGGCATGCGCGGCACCACGTACGTGCAGATCATCAAGGCCTCGCTGCTCATCGCCGGCGCGCTGGTCATGACCCTGTGGGTGCTGACCAAGTTCGGGTTCAACCTGTCCGCGCTGCTCGGCGACGCGCAGGCGGTGGCGGTCGAGGGCCGGGACGTCCTCGCCCCCGGCGCGCAGTACGGCGCCACCAGCACCTCGAAGCTGGACTTCGTCTCCCTCGGCCTGGCCCTGGTGCTCGGCACGGCCGGCCTCCCGCACGTGCTGATGCGCTTCTACACCGTGCCGACGGCGAAGGACGCCCGTCGCTCGGTGGTCTGGGCGATCTGGCTGATCGGCGTCTTCTACCTGTTCAGCCTGGTCATCGGCTACGGCGCCGGTGCGCTGGTCGGCCCCGAGACGATCCTCGGCGCTCCCGGTGCGGTCAACTCCGCCGCTCCGCTGCTGGCCTTCGAGCTGGGCGGGACGATCCTGCTCGGCATCATCGCCGGCGTCGCGTTCGCGACGATCCTCGCGGTGGTCGCCGGCCTGACGATCACCGCCTCGGCGTCCTTCGCGCACGACGTCTACGCCTCGGTGATCAAGAAGGGTCAGGTGCCGCCGAACGGTGAGGTGCGGGTCGCCCGCATCACCGCCGTGGTCATCGGCGCCATCTCGATCGGCCTGGGCATCCTGGCGCTGCAGGCCGGGCTGAACATCGCCTTCCTGGTGGCGCTGGCGTTCGCGGTGGCGGCCTCGGCCAACCTGCCGACCATCCTCTACACGCTGTTCTGGAAGCGGTTCACCACCCAGGGCGCGCTGTGGTCGATGTACGGCGGGCTGATCACCTGCCTGGTGCTGATCATCTTCTCGCCGGTCGTGTCGGGTGCGCCGGTCAACCCGGCCACCGGGCTGTCCCCGTCGCTGTTCCAGGACGTGGACTTCCACTGGTTCCCGCTGAACAACCCGGGCATCATCTCCATCCCACTGTCGTTCTTCCTCGGCTGGCTGGGCACCGTCCTGTCCAAGGAGAAGCCGGACCTCGACAAGAACGCCGAGCTCGAGGTGCGCTCACTCACCGGGATCGGCGCGGAGAAGGCCGTCCAGCACTAGAAGGACCTCCGTGCCCCCCACCGCTCGCTCCGCTCGGGTCGGGACCCTGCCAGGGGGCCGTTCCAGCACTCCACGCCGAGGCGCGCGTCCCCTGACGGGGGCGCGCGCCTCGTGCGTTCAGGCGGCCCGGACGGCGGGCGCGGCCTCGGGGAGGACGGCGTCGGGCAGCGCGGTGTCGACGGTCGTGACGGCCGTCGCGGTGGAGAGCGCGCCGCGGCGGGAGCGGCGGACCGCCCAGCGCGTGGCGAGGGCGGCGAGGACGACGAGGCCGGCCAGCGCCTCGCGGGCCGAGCCGGTGGCGGCACTGGCGACGGCGACGGCGAGCGCCGCCGCGTAGACCACCGTCACGGCGACGGCGGGGGTGGGCAGGTGCACGGGGACCTCCGGGGACTGCCGGTTGTCACGGGATGCGCCCGCCGGGCCGGCGGCCGGGCTGCGGGAGCCCGGCCACCGGCACGGCGACGGCGCGGGAGTGCGGTGGGTCAGCGACTCACTTGAGCAGGTCCTTGGCCTTCTGCAGCATCGTGTGGGCCTCGGTCTGCGGGGTGCTGTAGAGCCGCGGATCGCCCGGGGGCAGCGTCGGGGCGTCGGCGGTGGCCTCGATCGCCGCGGCGCGGAACTCGCTGCGGCCGTCGATCGAGGGACCCGACGCCCAGCGGCCGTTGGCGGCCTCGGGGCCGTCGGAGGCCTGGATGAAGGTGTAGCCCAGGTCGCCGACCTCCTCGTCGAGCGGGAAGGCCTCGGGGACGGGCAGCCCCTCGAGGCCGTCCTCCTTGAGCTGCTCGATGGCGGCCAGCCACTGCTGCTGGTGCATGTGGTCGCGGGTGATGAGGAACCGCAGCAGGTCCTTGACGCCCGGGTCGTCGGTCATGTTGTAGAGCCGGGCCACCTGCAGCCGGCCCTGCATCTCGGCCGTGGCGTTGTACATGAAGTCGGCGTAGAGGTTGCCGCTGGCGGTGACGTACGCGCCGGTCCACGGGTTGCCCATGCTGTCCATGTAGGACGCGGCCTGGCCGTTCTGGATCAGGTGCTGGGGGTTGTGCTGCCCGTAGCCGGCGGCCGCCTCCTTGGTGCGGTCGGCCGAGTCGGGCTTGAGCGGCGCGTGGTCGAGCAGCCGGTCGATCATCGTGACGATCATCTCGACGTGGGCCAGCTCCTCGGTGCCGATCGAGAGGAGCATGTCCTTGTACTTGCCGGGCAGCCGGCAGTTCCAGCCCTGCAGCAGGTACTGGGTGGCGACGGTCATCTCGCCCCACTGACCGCCGAGGACCTCCTGCATCTTGCGGGCGAAGTCCGGGTCGGGACCGTCGGGCTTGGCCTCGTACTGCAGGGCGTGGGTGTGCGTGAACACGGGCTCTCCCTCACATCGCGGTGCGTCGTCGCGTCGCCGCCGCTGCGGTGACACGGGGGATCTGCCCGCGCCCGGTGGCCCGCCCGTGCCGTCAGCTGGCCCGCCGGTGCCAACCTGCAGGGCGGCTCACCTCAGCGGTCGGGGAGCTGGACGCAGAGGGTGAGGCCGGCCGCGGAGGTGGCCCAGACGACCGTGCCCCCGAGGTCGCGGGCGTGCCGCTGCACCGACCACAGGCCCAGTCCGGTGAGGTCGACCGGCGGCGCGTCGTGGCGGAGGTACTGCACCACCCGCTCGGGGTGGGCCACGTCCTGCGTCAGCGCGAGCCGCACCCAGCGCGCGCGGCAGGTCGCGGTGAGCAGCACCGGGGCGCCGTCGCCGTGCCGGTGGGCGTTCTCCAGCAGGTTCGTGAGGATCCGCTGGACCCGGGCGTCGGCCACGGTCACGTCGGCGGCGCAGTCCTGCACCCCCACGGTCAGCTGGTGCGGCGGCAGCCCCGAGGCGGCCACCGAGGCGCGGAGGACGTCGTCGAGCAGCCGGCCGCCGGGCGCCCGCCGGGTGGCCCCGCCGGAGGCGTCGGCGGTGCGCAGCATCGAGGACAGGTGCGCGGTCTGCGCGCGGGCCAGGTCGAGCAGCTCGTCGCGGCCTGCGGGCGCGTGGTCCAGCGAGCGCAGCAGCGCCTCGAGCGAGGCCAGCGGGCTCTTCATGTCGTGGCACATCGCGCGCAGCAGCGCGCTCTCCGGCGTGGGCGGGAGCTCCGGCTCGGGGTCCGGCCGGCGGGCCGCGCGGGCCACGTGGGCGCGCACCACGCGGACCAGGTCGGGGAGCAGCCGTCCGGAACCGGACCGGGCGGTACGGGGTGTGTCGGGGGCCAGGGTCACGGGCACCTCCGGGGTGCGTCGGGCCTGTTCCGCCGGGCGCAACGGGCCGGGTGAGGAGGGTCGTGGGGTCGACCGACGCCGGGGCTGAGCGTCAGACGCACGTGGACGTGGTCGTCGTCGACGACCACCCGCTGTTCAGCCGGGGGCTGTCACTGCTGCTCCCCGGGGTGAGCGAGGGCCGGGTGCGGGTGGTCGCCACCACCGACGACGCGTCCGCGGCGGCCGCGCTGGTGCGCCGGCACCACGCCGACGTCGCCGTCGTGGACCTGCACATGCCGCCGCCGGGCGGCGTGCGCGCCATCGCGGCGATCCGCCGGGCCGACCCGGTGGTCCGCGTGGTGGCGCTGTCCGGCCTGGCCGAGGCCGACGCCGCGCTCGAGGCGCTGCGGGCCGGGGCGGCCGGCTTCCTGCCCAAGAGCGCCGACCCGGAGCACCTGGTCCGCCCGCTGCTGGCGGTGCTCGACGGCTGGTCGGTGGTCCCCGAGGCGCTGCTGCGCCAGCTCCTCGACGACGCCGCGCCGAGCGGCGAGCAGACCGTCGCCGACCGGCTGAGCAGCGACGAGCGCCGGCTGTGGCGGCTGGTGGCCGACGGCACGAGCACCGTCGACATCGCCACCACGCTGCACGTCTCCGAGCGGACGGCCAAGCGGCTCGTGGCCTCGCTGCTGCGCAGCCTCGGCGTGGCCACCCGCGTGGAGGCGGCTGCGCTGGCCGGCCGCGTCGGCCTGGGCAAGCCGACCGGCGGGCTGGGCTGAGCAGGAGCTCCGGCGCTCGGGCGTCATCGAGCGCCGGGCTACCCGGGCCCGTGATCGACACGCGCCGGTGCCGGTGAACTGGCCCCGACGGGCCACCGGCCGCCCGGTGACCCGCCTGGCCCCTCACCGTGGCGGTGAGGCCCCTCCCGACCCGACTAGGGCCGGTTGCGGCGCCGGATGGTGATGATCCCGGCGACGATCAGCAGCAGCGGGAGGATCACGCCCCACAGGAACCAGCCGTACACGGGTCACCCCTCCCGGTCGTGTGCGGGCACGACGTCCCTTACGGCGCCTGCCCGTGACCGTCAGCCTGCGCCGGACCTCCGTGCGGGGCGTCACCCTCCGAGGGTGAGGACGGGAGGTCTCAGCCGGGGGAGTCGGTCGGCGCGGCCGTGGCCCACCGGCCGGAGGCGGCCTCGGTGAACGCGGCGACGTCGGCGGCGGCGATGTCGACCGCGGCGTAGCCGCCGCTGCCCGCGCCGACGCAGGCGACGACGGTGGCCAGGCCCGCGCGCCGCTGGAAGAGGGTCTGCCGCACCTGCCAGCCGACGACGGCGCGCCGCTGCAGCACCGCCTGCTCGCGCACCAGCAGCCCGCTGCGCACGCTGAACGACCGCGGCCCCGTTGCGTGCCCGAGCGCCGCGTAGCGGCCGCGGCCGAGCGGGACGCCGAGCACCGTGAGCACCATCCCGGCGGCGAGCACGCCCCAGAAGCCGGTGGTGAGGGTGAGGACCGTCCCGGCGGCGGTGACGAGCAGCCCGCTGCCGACGGCGCGCACCAGCGCCCGGCGTCGCGCGGCCGGCGGGTGCGGCGTGAGCGGCCCGGGGTCGTCGACGAGCACGCCGAGCAGCCGCTCCGCCTCGGCCCGGGGGCCCAGCGGGAACAGCTGGCCGCGCCGGTTGGCCGCGCCCAGGCCGGTGACCAGGGCGTTGACCCGGGCGGCGCGCACCAGCCGCATGCCCAGCCCCTCGACGAGGGCGCCGCCGCGGACCCGGTCGACCTCCAGCTCGGTGTGCCGCCGGGTCAGCAGCCCGCGGACGGCGACCAGCGAGCCGCCGCGGCGCACCAGCCGGAAGCCCCAGTTGACGACCGCCGCCCCGGCCACCGCGCCGAGAGCCAGCAGCACCAGGACCACGACGGCGGAGGCGACGAGGACGCGGACGTCGGTGAGGTCGGGGCCGTCGACGTCGGGCCGCAGGTCCCGGGGCAGCTCCTGCAGCAGCCGTGACAGCGCGCCGACCGCGGCCAGCGGCACCGCGAGGTAGCTGGCGACCAGCGGCGCATAGAGCAGCCAGCGCCGGTCGAAGCGGGCCAGCTCCTCCTCGGCCGGCTCCTCCGGCAGCGGGGCGGACGGGTCCGTCCCGGCGGGTGTGACGGCGGTGCGACGGTGGGTGAGCACCGAGGTCCGCAGCCGGTCGCCCTCGGCCCGCGGGACGCCGTCGACGACGACCTCCTCGTCCCCGCCCGTCAGCGTCCCGGCCGCGGCGTCGATGCGGACCCGGACCAGCCCGAACAGCCGGTGCAGCGCGGGCGCCTCGACCTCCACGCCGCGGATGCGGTCGTTGGGCACGGTACGCACCGAGCGGGCCAGCAGGCCGCGGGTGAGGACCACCGAGGAGGCGGTGTCGAGGTAGGTCGACCGCCACCACGACAGCGCCGCGAACAGCAGCGACAGCGCCGTCACCGCCGCGACCAGCGCGACGACGACGCCCACGCCGTCGACGCCGACCGCGGCGACGACGGGGATCGCGGCGGGCACGACCTGCCGGGCCTGCCGGAAGGTGACCGTGTGGACCAGGACGATCAGCGGGGAGGTGCGCCGGGGCGCCGTGACCTCCGGCGCCGCCTGCCCCAGGTCGGTCGCCTCGCCCTCCGTCACCCCGCCCTCCGTCACCCCGCCCTCGGTCACGTGGCCTCGTCCCGGACCTGCTCCGCGCGGAGGGCGAGGTCCTCGGCCACCCGCTCGGCGACGCCGACCTCCAGGTGGGGCACCCGGACGGTGCCCTGCGACGACGCGGTGAGCACCGCGACGCTGGCCAGGCCGTAGAGCTGCTGCAGCACGCCGCGGGTGACGTCGACGGTCTGGATCCGCGCGACCGGCACCAGCGTCCAGGTGCGGCTCAGCCAGCCGGTCAGGGCGTGCACCGTCTCCGCGGTGACCTCCCAGCGGTGCACCCGGTAGCGGACGAACGGGCGGATGCCGATGGCGACCACCGCGTAGACGGCGACCAGCGCCGGCAGCAGCCACCGCAGCACCGGGACCGGCCCGCCCACCGACGACGGCACCGCGAGCACGAACACCGCCACCAGGACGCCGTAGACCAGCGTGCCGAGGACCCCCTGGGTGACCCACAGCCAGATCGCCGAGCGCGACAGAGACCAGGCCGGCTCGTGGACCGGGGGTGCGGGGGCAGCGGACATCACGGCCCATCCTCCCAGCCCGGCAGTGACCTCCGTCGCCGGTGCGGCCGGGGCTCACCTGGGAGGATGGGAGCGTGATGCCGCAGCAGGTCCCGACCGTGTCCGCCGTCGAGGTCCCCGAGGACGCCGTCCTCCTCGACGTCCGCGAGGACGGCGAGTGGGTGGCCGGCCACGCCGAGGGCGCCACGCACATCCCGATGGGCGACGTCCCGGCGCGCCTCGACGAGGTGCCCGACGGGGATCCGGTCTACGTCGTCTGCCGCAGCGGCGGGCGCTCGGCGCGGGTGGCCGCCTGGCTCAACCTCAACGGCTACGACGCGGTGAACGTCGGCGGCGGCATGGGCGAGTGGGAGGCGGCCGGCCGGCCCCTGGTGAGCGAGACCGGCCAGCCGCCCTTCGTCCGCTAGGACTTCGGCGCGTACTCCGCGAAGCGCGAGCGCAGGTCCTTCTTCGAGAACTTGCCGACGCTGGTCTTCGGGACCTCGTCGATGAACTCGACGGCGTCGGGCATCCACCACTTGGCCACCAGCGGCTTGAGGTGCTCGAGGATCTCCTCCTCGGTGGCGGTCTCGCCCTCCTTGAGGACGACGCAGGCCAGCGGCCGCTCGTCCCACTTCGGGTGCGGGATGCCGACGACCGCGGCCTCCTTGACCTTCGGGTGGCTCATGATCGCGTTCTCGAGGTCGACCGAGCTGATCCACTCACCGCCGGACTTGATGAGGTCCTTGGTGCGGTCGGCGATGCGGATGGAGCCGAAGGAGTCCATCGCCGCGACGTCGCCGGTGCGCATCCAGCCGTCCTCGGTGGTCAGCACGACGCCGGCGTCGGGGTTGTAGTAGTCCTGCGCGCACCACGGGCCGCGGACCTGCAGCTCACCGGTGGCCTTGTCGTCCCAGGCCTGCGGCTCGAGGGTCTCGGCGTCGACGATCCGCGCCTCGACGCCGAGGAACGGGATGCCGGCGCGGGCGCGCTGGGCGGCCTTGCCCTCGTCGTCGAGGTCGTCGAAGCGGGGCGGCAGGATGCCCGAGGAGGCGACCGGGTGGGTCTCGGTCATCCCCCAGGCCTGCAGGATCGGCAGGCCGACCTGCTCGCGGTAGGCCTCCGACAGCGCCTTGGGCACCGCCGAGCCGCCGCAGCCGATGTCCCGCAGCCTGTGCTTCTTGCCCGCGAGGTGGGGGAGGACGCCCTGCCAGATGGTCGGGACCCCGGCGGTGAAGGTGACGCCCTCGTCGAGGATCAGCTTCGCCAGCGCCTCGGGCTGCATCATCTGGCCGGGCATGACCAGCGAGGCGCCGGCGGCCGGGGCGGCCTGCGCGATGCCCCAGGCGTTGGCGTGGAACATCGGCACGACCGGCATCGCGACGTCGCGGATGCTCAGCCCGAAGGCGTTGGGCATGAGCACGCCCATGGTGTGCAGGAACGTCGAGCGGTGCGAGTAGACGACGCCCTTGGGGTTGCCGGTGGTGCCGCTCGTGTAGCACATGGAGGCGGCGGAGTTCTCGTCGGTGACGTGGAACTCGACCGGCGAGGCCTCGGCCAGCAGCGTCTCGTAGTCGGAGACGCGCGGGTCGTCGGGGATCTCGTTGTCGCTGCCGTCGTCCATGATCACGACGTGCTGCACGGTCTTCATCGTGTCCACGAGCGGCCAGAACAGCGGCAGCACCGAGCGGTCGACGAAGACGACCTCGTCCTCGGCGTGGTTGGCGATGTAGGTCAGCTGCTCCGGGAAGAGCCGGATGTTGAGCGTGTGCAGGACGCGGCCGGACGACGGCGCGGCGAAGTACAGCTCGAGGTGGCGCTGGCTGTTCCAGCCGAAGGTGCCCACCCTGCCGTCGGCGCTGATCCCCAGGGTGTCGAGGACGCCGCCCAGCCGCCGGGTGCGGTCCGCCCACTCGGCGTAGGTCACCTTCGTGACGCCCGAGGGGCTGTTGGTCGCGATCGTCCCGTCGCCGTAGTGCTGCTCGACGTGCCGGAAGATCGCGTCGATGGTGAGGGGGAAGTCCTGCATGAGCCCGCGCATGGCCAGATCGTGCCAGTGACTGCGCTCACGTTCCAGCGGGTCGCCGTTCCAGCTCCCGCAGGGCGTCGGCGCCGACCCACCGGGCGCCGCGGCCGCCCGCCCGGAGCTGCCGCGCTGTCTCGACGGCGCGGGCGCGCAGGCCGGGGCTGCGCTTGCCGATCTGCCGCAGCGCCCAGCTCGCGCCCTTCCGGACGATCGGCCGGTGGTCGTCGGCCCGCTCGGCGACCGCGCGCAGGAACGGCTCGAACCGGTCGTCGTCCGACCGCTCGTCGGCGACCGCCAGCCCGGCCATGACGGCGAAGCCGGCGCGCTTGACGAACGGTTCGGGGCGCGCGCTCCACTCCAGGGCCCTCGACCAGGCGAACGGGGTGTGCCGGACCAGGTTCTGGCAGACCTGGTCGCAGACGTCCCAGGAGTCGAGGCCGGCCGCCCACTCGTCGAGCTGCCGCTCGGTCACCGCCGCCGGCTCCTCGACCAGGCTGGCGAGGATGCGGGCCTCGTGGACGCCGGAGTCCCACAGCCCCGCGGCCAGCTCGTGCGAGCGGCCGAGCTCCTTCGCCAGCGCCCGCAGCTCCGCGACCGTGACGCCGAGGGTCTCCGCGCCGCCGATGCCGTAGCGGGCCATCCCCTCCAGCCGCGCCGGGTCGGCCAGCGCGCGGAGCCGGCCGAGCACCTCCGCGACGTCCACTAGCGGGTCAGGACGACGGGCAGCTCGGCCAGGCCGCGGATGACGAACTCGGGACGGCGCCGTGCCGGGCGGGCCAGCTCCAGCCCCGAGGTCCGCTCCAGCAGCGCACCGAAGGAGGCCTGCAGCTCCACGCGGGCCAGCGGCGCCCCGATGCAGAAGTGCACGCCCGCGCCGAAAGAGATGTGCGGGTTGTCGCTCCGGCCGACGTCGAGGGTGTCGGGGTCGGCGAAGACGGCGGGGTCGCGGTTGGCGGCGCCGAGCAGCGCGGCCACCTTCTGGCCCTCGCGCACGGTCACGCCGCCGACCTCGACGTCGGCCGTGGCGGTGCGCTCGAACAGCTGCAGCGGCGAGTCGAAGCGCATGAGCTCCTCGATCGCCGTCGGCAGGAGCGCCGGGTCCGCCCGCAGCCGCGCCAGCTCGCCGGGGTGCTCGAGCAGCGCCAGCAGCCCGTTGCCACTGACGTTGACCGTGGCCTCGTGGCCGGCGTTGAGCAGCAGGATGCAGGTGGTGACCAGCTCGTCCTCGGTCAGCCGGTCGCCCTCGGAGTCGCGGACGGTGACCAGGTGCGAGAGGAGGTCCTCACCCGGCGCACGGCGGCGCTGCGCGGCGAGCTCCCGCAGGTAGGCGACGAACTCCGCGGCGGCCTGCTCGGCCGCGTCCTCGACCGCCGTCGTCCGCCCGTACTCGTACATCTTCACGATGGCGTTGGACCACGGCCGCAGCAGCGGGCGGTCGGCCGCGGGCACGCCGAGCAGCTCGGCGATGACGGCGACCGGCAGCTCCTCGGCCATCCCGGACAGGACGTCGACCGGCTCGCTGCCGCCGGAGCGCTCGACCAGGCCGTCGACCAGCTCGCCGGCGAGGTCCTGCACCCACGGGCGCAGCCGCTCGACGTGGCCGCGGGCGAACGCCGCGCTGATCAGCCGGCGCAGGCGGGTGTGGTCGGGCGGCTCCATCTCGAGGATGGCGTTGCGGTGGATGAGGTTGAACGCGCCGAAGCGCTCGCCCGGCTCCCGGTCCCGCCAGATGCGGCCCAGCCGCCGGTCGCGCAGGACGGCGTTGCTCTCGGCGTGGGTGAACGCCAGCCACAGCCCCAGGCCCTCGTGCCACTGCACCGGCGCGACGACGCGGGCGGCGGCGAAGGCGGGATAGGGGTCGGCGACGACGGCGGGGTCGGTGAGGTCGAGCGGTGCCGCCACGGAGGTCACGGCTGCCGACCCTATGCGGCGTGGGCACCGCCGCGGCCCCACATACCCTGGGCCGCATGGCCCGTTCCGCGACCCGCCGCCGTCCCGCGCCCGCACCCGCCGCCGGCGAGATCAACCCCAAGGCCCCGTGTCCCTGCGGGTCGGGCCGCCGGTACAAGCACTGCCACGGCTCGGGCTACGCGCCGCCGGTGACCCGCCCGTTCGAGGGCCTGCCCGGCGAGCCGGACTGGGTGGCGCTGCGCGAGCTCGTGCCGGCCGCCACCGCACTCCTGCAGACGACGGACGGGCGCGAGGTCACCCTCGCCAGCGTGCTGCCCGGCGGCGCGCCGGCACTGGTCCGCAGCAACGGCGAGATCCTGCTCGGCGTCCAGCTGCCGGCCTCCTCCGACGACGTCAGCCGCGACCTCGGCACCGCCCTCGCCGCCGCGCTCGAGTCGCCGGCCGGCGCGCCGGTGGACCCGGGCCCGATCGGCGCCGCTGGTTCTGCGGGGCCGCGGCTGCAGGAGCTGCTGGACCTGACCGCGCCGCTCGAGGTGACCGTGCACCCCGACTTCGGCTTCTGGCTGGAGGGCACCGACGCCAGCGCCGCCGCGCGCGCCGGCCTGGAGCGGGCCAACGAGGCCGTGCTGCCGACCGAGCGCCTGGAGGGGCTCGAGGCGGCGTACTGGGTGCGGCCCGGCAACGAGCGCGCCCACCTGCGCTGGGTGCGGCCCGAGGCCGAGGAGCCGCTGCTCGACGCGCTGGCCCGGCTCTCGGCGTCCGAGCAGCTGCTGCTCGGCGAGGGCACTCGCTACGCCGGCGCCTTCCGCGCCCACGGTCTGGTCGTCCCGGTGTGGGACCTGCCCGCCGACACCCCCGCGCAGGAGTGGGCCGGCCCGGCCGCGGAGTTCGCCACCCGCCTCGAGCAGGCGCTGGCCGCCACCGGCCCGCTGAGCGCCGACGAGCGCCGCGCCCGCGCCGGCCTGCTCTCCCGCCAGGTCACGCTGCGCTGACCTCCCGAGGGCGGGTGTCCTCCCGCTGACGCTCGTGCTCTGCCCCGCCTCGCGGGGCAGAGCACGAGCGTCAGCCAGGACACCTGTCCCGCCTCTCCTTCGTGCTCTGCCCACAGTCGTGGGCAGAGCACGAGCGTCCGCGGAGGAGCGCGGCCCGGCCCTCAGAGGGTGCGGATGAGGTGGCGGAAGAACACCGCGCCGCGGTGCAGCGCGGCGACGCTGATCCGCTCGTCGGCCGCGTGCAGTGCGTCGAGCTCGCCGCGGGACAGGTCGAAGGGCATGAACCGGTAGACGCTGTCGCTGATCTGCGCGAAGTGCCGCGCGTCGCTGGCCTGCACCATCAGGTACGGGGCCACCGCCGCCTCCGGGTACACCGCCCGCACGGCCGCGCCGAGCGCCGCGTAGGCCTCGTTGTCGGTCCGCGAGACCGGTGACGGGTCGGTGCCCGAGAGCACCCGCACCTCGACCGAGGGGTCGCCGACCACCCGGCGGAGCCGCTCGACCGTCGACTGCACGGTCTCACCGAGCGCGATGCGGATGTTCAGGTGCGCCCGGGCCCGCGTGGCCAGCACGTTGCGCGCGCTGCTGCCCTCGAGCTCGGTGACCGCCACCGTCGTCCGCACCAGCGCGTTGGCCTCCCGGCTGGCCCGCGCCAGCGCCGTCGCCAGCAGCGGCCGCAGCGCGCGGGCGTTGGCGAACAGCGCCCGGTACGCCCCGGAGGCGTGCCGGCCGGCGGCGTCGACCATCCCCAGCACGACGTCGTCGAGCCGGGCGGGGAACGGCGCGGCGTCCAGCCGCAGGATCGCCCGCGCCAGCCGGGCCGGGGCGCCGTCCGGCGTGGGCGAGGACGCGTGCCCGCCGGGGTCGGAGGTGACCAGGTCGACGTCGAGCAGGCCCTTCTCGGCCAGCCCGACGACGGCGATCTGCCCCGGCACACCCGGGAAGACGCCGGTCACCACGGCGCCGCCCTCGTCCACGACCGCCCACGGCTCGATGCCGCGGTCGCGGAACACCTGCACGGCCTGCTGGGCGCCGGCGCCGAGGACCTCCTCGTCGTTGCTGGAGGAGACGTAGACGTCGCGCGCCGGCGTGTGCCCCGCGGCGGCCAGCGACTCGACCGCCTCGAGCACCGCGACCAGCGAGCCCTTGTCGTCGACGGCGCCCCGGCCGTGCACGAAGCCGTCCTCGACCGCCCCGGAGAACGGGTCGCGGGTCCAGGCCTGGCCGGTGACCGGGACGACGTCGTGGTGGGCCATGAGCACCAGCGGCGGGCGGTCGGTGCCGCTGCGCCAGCGCCAGAGCAGCGCCCCGCCGTCGAGGACCTCCCGCTCGAGCACCCGGTGGGTGTGCGGGTACAGCTCGGCGAGCCGGTCGCGGAACCGCGCGAACGCCGCGGCATCGACCTGGCCGGGATCGGGCGAGGAGACGGTCGGGATGCGGATCAGCTCGCCCAGCCGGGCCGCGGCGGCGTCGGCGTCCAGGCCGGAGGCGTCCGCGGGCGGGACGGGGTCGCCGACTGGCCGGAAGCGGACGACCCGACGCGCGAGAGCGGCGGCGCCCGCGGCCGCGGTGCCGAGCAGGAGCGGTGCGGTCCTCACGCGACCTCCCGCACGCCCACGGCCTCGGGCCGGTCGGAGAAGGCCAGCCGCGGCACGAACACCAGCGACAGCGCGGCCAGCCACGCCGTCGCCCCGCAGACAACCCAGACGGTGACGTAGCCCGACAGCGACCCGGCCGTCCCCGTGGACCCGGCGGCCAGGGCGACGGCGAAGACGGCGGAGGCGACGCTGCCGCCGAGCACCTTGGTCGTGTTGGTCAGCCCGGTGGCCACCCCGGTGCGGCCGGCCGGTGCGGCCGCGGCCGCGGCCGCGGGGAGCGCCGCCACGAGCGCCCCGGAGCCGAGGCCGGCGACCACCATCGCCCCGAGGACCTGCGGCAGCGTGTCGTGCAGCGGCAGGAGCAGGAGGTACCCGAGGCCGGTGAGCGTCGCGGCGCCGATGAGCGTGACCCGCGGGGTGGTGGCCTGCGAGACGCGGGAGAACTGGCTCGCGCCGGCCAGCATCGACACCACGTAGCCGCCGATGACGATCGACACCTCGCTCGTGGACAGGCCCAGGCCGTAGCCGTAGACCTCCGGGTCGGTGCGCGCGAAGGTCGACAGCGGACCCTGGGCGCCGAGCACGCTCACGCCGAACAGACCGGCGGTCAGCTGCACCGGCCACATGCTGGGGGAGCGCAGCACCCGGAAGTCGACCAGCGGGTCCTCCCGGCGCAGCTCGTAGCGGACGAACGGCACGGCCAGTGCCACGCCGAGCGCGGTCACCAGCCAGGGCCACGGCTCTCCGGCGCCGTTGATGCGCACGAACGTCAGGCCACCCGTGATCACCAGCAGGACGACGCTGAGCAGCGCGACGCCGGTGACGTCGACGTCCCCGCTGCGGCGGTCGGTGCTCTCCGGCACGCGGGTCAGCACGACGACGCAGACGCCGACGACGAGCACCCCCGGGAGCAGCAGCACCAGCCAGAACCGCCCCGCGAACGCGGCGCCGACCTGCCCGCCGCCCAGGGCACCCACGATGGCGCCGGCCTGCAGCGCCGCGACGATCAGCCCGGTCGCCCGGCGGGTGCTCGCCGCGGCGTCGGCGCGGCCGCGCGAGCGCGAGTGGATCAGCGCGACCTGCAGCGGCAGCCAGGCGGAGTAGACGCCCTGCAGCGCCCAGGCCACGAGGAAGAGGCCGAAGTCCTGGGCGGTCGCCAGCAGCACCGTGGCTGCCGCGACCACGACCGCCGAGGTCAGCAGCATCCGGCGGTGGCCGTACAGGTCGCCCAGCTTGGCCAGCACCGGCACGGCGATCGCCGAGAGCATGAGCTGGGCGGCCTCGAGCCAGTTGACGTCGGCGTCGTTCACCCCGAGGTGCCGGGCGACGTCGGTCAGCAGCGGGACGTAGTAGCCCTGCAGCACGCCGCTGGTGAACTCCACGAAGACGAGGAAGCCGACCAGCCCCCCGCCGAGCCCCGCGATCCGGCCGCTGCGCCGGGCGGCCTGCGTACCTGTCACGCCTCGCGTCCTCTCACCGGGACCTCCCGGGACGGGAGGGGGTACGGCAGCGTACTGAGCCGCGTTGTCGCGCCGGGAGGTCTACAGCGGGTCGCGCCACACCGGGCAGGACATGCACCGGGGCCCGCCGCGGCCGCTGCCGAGCTCCGAGCCGGCGATGCGCACGACCTCGATGCCCGCCGCCTCCAGCGCGGCGTTCGTGACGGTGTTGCGCTCGTAGGCCACCGCCAGCCGCGGGGCCAGCGCGAGGGTGTTGTTGCCGTCGTCCCACTGCTCGCGCTCGGCGGTGACCGGGTCCAGGCCGGTGTCGATCACCCGCAGCCGCTCGATGCCCATGGCCTCGGCCGCGGCGACGACGAACGGTGCCGGGCCGCGGACGACGAGGTCGGTCGTGTCGTCGTCGTCCGGGACGGCGTCGGCGGTGACCGTCCAGGCCACGAGCGTGTCGGCCACCGCGGGGTACATGACCATCGCGTCGACGTCGACCATCGTGGCGATCGTGTCCAGGTGCATCGTCGCCCGCTCCTGCGCGATCGGGACGACGAGCACCGTGTGGGCCAGTCCCCGCGCGAACACCCGGCGGGCCAGCCGCTCGGCGCCGCCGGGCGTGGTCCGCTCGCCGACCCCCACGGCCACCACCCCCGGGGCCAGCAGCAGGACGTCACCGCCCTCGAGGTGCTCCAGCGAGGAGTCGTAGAGCTGCTCGGCGCCGGCGAAGCGCGGGTGGTACGTGGCGATCGCCCGGGTGATCGTGCTCTCCCGGTGCCGGGCGGGCATGGCCAGCGAGGTGATCGCCACCTGGTCGCCCACCCACACCGAGGAGTCGCGGGTGAACAGCAGGTTGGGCAGCGGCGGGACGACGAAGTCGTGCCGGTCCATGACCTGGTAGGCCAGGCCCCGGCCGCCGCGCAGCTCGTCGTGCGCCAGCCCGGCCATCAGCGCGCCGGCCAGGTCCTCCGGCGGGAGGCCGGCGAGGTGGGCGGCCGCGGCCCGGGTGAGGGTGGCCCCGAGGCGGGGGTCGTCGACGGCGGCGGTGATGAGCTCCCCGCGTGCCTCGGGGGAGGTCAGCACCTCGGTCAGCAGCCGGTCGAGGTACAGGACCTCGACGCCGCGGCCGGTGAGCGCGGCGGCGAACGCGTCGTGCTCCTCCTGCGCGCGGGCCACCCAGGGCACGCCGTCGAAGAGCAGCTGGTCGTTGTTGCGCGGCGTGAGCCGGCGCAGCTCGGCGCCCGGCCGGTGCAGGACCACCGTCCGCAGCGGGCCGACCTCGCTGGTCACGCCCAGGGCGGCGGTCTCGGCGGCGGGTGCACTCATGGGGGGCAGGCTGGCACACCGGGCGTGCCGGGGCCGCGCGACCCGTGCGCCGTCACCGCGTCGAGGCGACCTCCTGCCCGTGCACGATGACGGCCCAGATCACGAGCACGTCGAACGCGATCACCAGGACCGACCAGACGGGGTAGGCCGGCAGGAACGCCAGGTGCACCACCGCGCTCAGCGCGGCGTACCCCACCGCCACGGCCTGGGCGACGCGGTTGCCCCGCATCATGCCCGCGCCGGTGAGGATCCCCGCCACGCCGAGGACGAGGTGCACCCAGCCCCAGACGGTGTAGCCGGCGGCGACGAGCAGCGCGTCGACCCGCACCACGTAGAAGTCGTCGTTGACGAGTGCGGTGACGCCCTCCATCACCGAGAGCAGACCGATCAGCACGAGCAGGACGCCGGCGAAGGCGATCCACGCCGCCCAGCCGCTCGGCCGGTCCCCGTAGCTGTTGCCGTAGGCGCCGACGTGGGCCTGCGCCTGCCAGTTCGCCTCCGGCTGCCTCTGCGACGACGCGTTGGTCATGGCCGCGCTCCCTCCCGGCAGGACCACCCCGCCCGGTCCCCGAGCCTGGCTCCCGGCCGGCGCGCGCACCTCACGCGGAACGGGTGACCCGAGGTCGGCCGGGCGCGCTCGGGGGCCACCGGCCGGCCCGGATAGGGTGCCCGCGCCGGGGGCCGACCACGTCCCCACGACCGCGTGGAGGACACCTCGTGGACCTGTTCGACCTGACCGGGAAGGTCGCCGTCGTCACCGGCGGCACCCGCGGCATCGGCCTGATGATGGCCCGCGGCCTGCTGCAGGCCGGGGCGTCGGTCTACGTCTCCTCGCGCAAGCCGGAGGCCGGCGAGCAGGCCGCCGCCGAGCTCGCGGAGTACGGCCGGGTCGAGTCGATCCCCGCCGACATCAGCACCGAGGCCGAGTGCGTGCGGCTGGCCGAGGAGCTCGGCCGGCGCGAGGAGCGCGTGCACGTGCTGGTGAACAACGCCGGCGCCACCTGGGGCGAGCCGTTCGAGACGTTCCCCGCCTCGGCCTGGGACAAGGTCCTCGACCTCAACCTCAAGGCGCCGTTCTTCCTCACCCGGGCGATGCTGCCGCTGCTCGAGGCCGCCGCCAGCGACGACGACCCCGCCCGCGTGGTCAACGTCGGCAGCATCGACGGCCTGCACGTCCCGGTCCTGCCCACCTACTCGTACTCGTCGAGCAAGGCCGCGGTGCACCAGCTCACCCGGCACCTGGCCAAGGAGCTGGGGCCCAGGCGCATCACCGTCAACGCCGTCGCCCCCGGGCCGTTCGAGTCCAAAATGATGGCCGCCACGCTCGCCGCCCGCGGTGACGAGATCGCCGCCAGCTCGCCGCTCGGCCGCATCGGCCGTCCCGACGACATGGCCGGCGTCGTCGTCTACCTGGCCAGCCGGGCCGGCGCGTACGTGACCGGCGCCGTCATCCCCGTCGACGGCGGCCGCGCGACCACCCTCTGACAGCCGTTCCGGTTCCCGACGGCCCCTCTGCAGGGGCCCGCCGCGAGCGTGCGAGCGGTGGGGGGCAGAGGGGTCCTTCTGCTAAGCGGGTCGGTCCTCCGCCGGGCGCTGCGGGGTCCGGCGCGGCGTCGGCGGCGCAGGCCGGCGGCGGGGCGGGCGGCGTGCCGTCTCGGCGGGCACCCGGGCGAGGTGTGCCTCGGCCAGCGCCACCTGCTGCGGGGAACCGACCTTGCGGCCCTGCTCGCGGGCGCCGCTCCACCAGTCGCGGGCGGCCACCGTATCGCCGGTGCGCTCGGCGATCCGCCCGAGCACCTCGTCGTAGGCGCCGAGGCTGAACGCCGGGGTGCCGAGCACCGCCTGCCGCCCGCGGAAGGGCAGCAGCTGCACGGTGGCCATCGTCAGCTCGGGCTCGTCGCCGAGGTGCAGCGCGGCCTCGGCCTGCAGCAGCACCGCGACGTCGCTGGCCCAGTCCCGGATCTGGGTGCGCCCCCACCGGGCGCGCAGCCGCCGCGCCTCGGCCAGGTCGCCGGACTCCGCGGCGGCCAGCACGGCCATCAGCTGCAGCAGCGGGTTGCCCTCGTCGCCGGTCTCCACGAGCAGGTCGATCGCCTCGGGCAGCCGCCCGTCGGCCCGGCGCAGCGTGAACAGGTGCGCGGCGTAGGCGTGCCGCGAGTGCGGCGTCACCCGGCGGTAGAGCTCGTGCGCCTCGGTGGTCAGCTCCTCGGCGCGCGCCGCGTCGCCGGCCAGCCACGCGGCACCGGCCTGCTGCCACAGCACGTGCGGGCGCACCTCGGGGCCCGACAGCGAGAAGGCCAGCCGCCGTCCGGCCTCCATGTCAGCCTCGAACCCGGCGCGGTCGGTCAGGTGCAGTCGGATCGCTGCGCGGTGCAGCCGCGCGTAGAACTCGGTGCGCCGCGGCAGCCCGTGCCCGGCCAGGGCCAGCGCCTCGTCGGTGGCCGCCAGCCGCAGCTCGGCGGCGCCCGGGCGGCCCCACACCGCGAGCGAGTAGTTGTTCAGCGTCCGGCTCAGCAGCTCCGGGTCCCCGACGCCGCGGGCCAGCGCCACCGCCCGCTCGGCGTACCGGACGCCGCGCTGCAGGTCCTCGCTGAAGGCCAGCTCGACGCCGAGGGTGCCCAGCAGCCGCGCGGTCAGCCGGTCGCTCTCGGCCTCGGTGGCCTCCGGCGCGATCTCGTCGCGGTGCTCCAGCAGGTCCTCGAGCAGGGCCACCATCTCGGTGTCGACGACGCCGTGCGGCCGCCAGTTCCACAGCGTGACCGAGCCCCAGACGGCGGCGGACTCCAGCTGGCAGCGCCGGTCGCCGAGCTCGCGGGCCAGCGCGATGGCCTCGCCCACGACCTGCTGGGCCTCGGTGCGCTCGCCGCTGCGCAGCAGGTCGTTGCCGAGCGCGGTGAGCAGGTCGTGCCGGGTGCGGGCGGCGCCGGGCTGCGACGGGTCGACCAGCCGTAGCGCGCGGCGGGTGTGCACGGCGGCCTCGCCGTCGGCCAGGCGGGCCCGGGCCGCGGTCGCGGCGGCGGTCGACCAGCGCAGTGCGGCGGCGGGACCGCTGATCGGGGCCGCCTCCACGAAGTGGTGCGCCAGCCGCTCGACCAGCGCGCCGTCGGGCCGGCCGCCGGCCAGCCGGCGCTCGAGCGCCTCGCCCAGCCGCGCGTGCAGCCTGGCCCGCCGCAGCGCGGGGAGGTCGTCGGCGAGCACCTCGCGCACGAGCGCGTGGGTGAACCGCCAGCTCCACGGGGTGCCGCCCTCGACGACGAGCCCGGCGGCGACCGCGGCGTCGAAGGCGGCCAGCGCCTCCTCGGCGGGCTCCCCGGCGGCCTCGAGCAGGTCCAGGGACACCTCGCGGCCGGCGACGGCGGCCAGCTCCAGGACCGGGCGCGCGCCGGCGGGCAGCCGGGCCAGGCGGGTCCGCAGCACCTCGACCACCGACGGCGGCACCGGCACGGTGTGCAGGTCGCGGCCGCCGCGCATCCAGCGCGACAGCTCGACGACGAAGAACGGGTTGCCGGCCGTGCGGTCGTGCACCGTGGCGGCCAGCCCGGGGTCGCCGGCCGAGCCCAGCTGCGCGGTGAGCAGCGAGCCGACGTCGTCGGGGTCGAGACCCTCCAGCGTGATCGTGGTGGCCGACGGCTCGCGGGCCAGCCGGGCCAGGCAGTCCTCGACCGCCTCGGGCAGGTCCTCCCCGACGCTGCGCACCGTCACGAGGACGAGCAGTCGCACCCGCGGCAGGTGGCGGGCGAGCAGGGTCAGCAGCTGCACCGACGTGGTGTCGGCGCCCTGCAGGTCGTCGAGGACGACGAGCACCGGGCGCTCGCCGGCGGCCGCGGTGAGCCGGGCCCGCAGCGCCTGGAACAGACGGAACCGGGCGGCGTCGGCGTCGTCCCCGTCCTGCCCGCCGGGCGCGGGCGGCTCCTGGCCGAGCTGCTCGAGCACCTGCGTCCACGGCCACAGCGCGGGGGCGCCGGCGTCGTCGGCGCAGCGGCTCTCGGCGACCGCCCACCCGGCGGCGCGGATCGTGTCGGCGACCGCCTCGGCCAGCCGGGTCTTGCCGATGCCGGCCTCCCCGCTCAGCACGACGACGGTCCCGCGGCCGGCGGCGGCCTGCTGGGCGACCGCCCGCAGCCGGGCGAGCTCGGTGCGGCGGCCGACGAGCGTCTCGTCGCCGGGCGCGGCCAGGGGCGTGGGCGCCGGCGGGGGCACCACCGACAGCACCGGCCGGGGCACCCGCGAGGTGAGCCGGGGGTCCTGGCGGAGCACCGCCTTCTCGAGGTCGCGCAGCTCGGGGCCGGGGTCGATGCCCAGCTCCTCGCGCAGCAGCTCGGTGCAGCGGCGCAGGGCGTCGAGCGCGTCGGCCTGCCGGTCGGCGGCGTAGAGGGCGGTCACCAGCCGCGCCCACAGCCGCTCCCGCAGCGGGTGCTCGGCGACCAGGCGCTGCAGGTCGGTGACGGCGGCGTCGGCGCGGCCGACGGCGAGCAGCGCGTCGCAGCGGCGCTCGCGGGCGCGCACGTGCAGCTCGGTGAGGCGCAGCCGGTCGGTGGCCGCGCCGGGGGCGTCGCCGAGTTCGGCCAGCGGCTCGCCGCGCCACAGCTCCAGCGCGCGGTCGAGCGCGGCCACCCCGCCGGAGGGGTCGCCCGCCCCGACGGCGCGGTCGCCCTCCTCCACCAGCCGGGCGAAGCGCAGGCTGTCGAGGTCCTCGGGGCCGACCTGCACCAGGTAGCCCGGCGCGCGGGTGAGCAGCACCGACGGCGCCTGGCGGGGCCCGCGCTCGGGCTCGAGCACCCGGCGCAGGTGCGACACGTAGGCCTGCAGCGTGCCGGTGACCGTGGGCGGCGGCTCGTCGCCCCACAGCGTGCTGACGATCCGGTCGATCGGGACGACCCGGCCGGCCTCGGCCAGCAGCAGCGTCAGCAGCGCGCGGGGCTTGGCCCCTCCGACGTCGACGGGGCGGTCGTCGGGACCGGTGACCTCGAGGGGGCCGAGGACGCGGTACCGCACGACCGGGCATCCTCGCAGGTCCCGGCCCGCAGCGGGAGGGGTCCGCGCGGCCCAAGTCGGGCGCAAGTGGCCGTCAAGACGGCGGGGCCACGGTCACCCTCGACCTTCTCCCTGCCCCGAGGAACCCCCGCCATGAGCCTGACCCGGACCCCCGCCGCGGCCCCCACCCGCGCACGCCGCTCGACGACGCCCCCGTCCTCCTCGACCCCGCGGCGGTCGCGGACCTGCGCGGCCGCGTCCACGGTCCGGTCTACGTCGCCGGAGACGAGGGCCTGGCCGCCGAGGTCGCCGCCTGGAACCTCGCCGTCATCCACACGCCCGCCGTCGCGGTCGGCGCCACCTGCGCCGCCGACGTCGCCGCGGCCGTCTCCTTCGCGACCGCGCAGGGCCTGCCGGTCGCCGTGCAGGCCACCGGCCACGGCCCGGTGCGCAACGCCGACGGCGCGCTGATGATCACCACCCGCCGCATGCAGGGCGTCAGCGTCGACCCGGCGCGGCGCACCGCCCGGGTCGAGGCGGGCGTCAAGTGGCAGAAGGTGATGGCGGCCGCCGCCGAGCACGGGCTGACCGGGCTGTGCGGCTCGACGTCTGACGTCGGTGTCGTCGGCTACACCCTCGGCGGCGGGATGGGCTCGCTCGGCCGCAAGCACGGGTTCGCCGCCGACGCCGTCCTCAGCGTGGAGATGGTCACCGCCGACGGCGTGCTGCGCACGGTCTGCGCCGACACCGAGCCGGAGCTGTTCTGGGCGGTGCGCGGCGGCAAGGGCAACTTCGGCGTGGTCACCGCGCTGGAGTTCGAGCTGTTCCCGGTGCCGGCGCTGGTGGCCGGCGGGTTGTTCTTCGCCGGCCGCGACGCCGCCGCCGTGCTGCACGCCTACCGCACCTGGGCGCCGACGCTGCCCGAGGAGGTCAGCACCTCGGTCGCGGTGCTGCGGCTGCCGCCGCTGGAGGAGCTGCCGCCGCCGCTGCGCGGGCAGACGGTGGTGCACCTGCGCTACGTCTACGCCGGCGAGGACCCCGCGCTCGGGACCGCGCTGGTCGCGCCGATGGAGTCCGCGGGCGAGGTGCTGCTCGGCGGCGTCGGGCCGATGCCGACCACCGCCCTCGACGCGGTGCACATGGACCCGACCGACCCGATGCCCGGCTGGGAGAAGGGGATGCTGCTCGCCGACCTCCCCGCCGAGGCCGTGGACGCCTTCCTCGCCGTCGCGGGCCCGGACGTGCAGGTGCCGCTGATGATGGCCGAGATCCGCCAGATGGGCGGCGCGCTGGCCCGCCCGGCGCGGGTGCCCGACGCCGTCCCGGGCCGCGACGCCGCCTGGTCGGTGTTCGTGGTCGCCCCGATGGTCCCGGAGCTGGCCGAGGTCGTGCCCGCGGTGGGGCGTGGCGTGCTGGCCGCGCTGGCGCCGTGGGCCGCGCCCGGGCGGATGGTCAACTTCCTCGGCGACGTCTCCGGCCCCGACGAGGTGCTGGCGGCGTGGGATGTGGAGGCCGCCGGGCGACTGCTCGCGGTCAAGCGCGCGGTCGACCCCGACGACGTCTTCTCCACCGGCTACGCGCTGCGGGCCCGCCGTGGCTGAGCCGGGGACCGCCGTCCGCCCGCCCCGTCCGCCCGCGTGGCTGCGCCGCCGGATGGGCATCGCCCCGGCCCTGCCCCCGCCGGGGTGGACCCCTCCGCCGAGCACGATCAGGTGAGCTGGTCGTGCTGCGTCCTGGCTCACTGCCGACGGTGAGCCAGGACGCGCGACGCTGAGCTCAGCTGATCGTCCGCGCGATCAGTCGGGCAGGAGGACCCCGGGGTTGCAGATGCCCTGCGGGTCCAGCCGCTGCTTCACCGCGCGCAGCACCTCCACGCCGAGCGGGCCGACCTCGCGCTCCAGCCAGGGGCGGTGGTCGGCCCCGACGGCGTGGTGGTGGGTGAGCGTGCCGCCGGCCGCCAGGAGCGCCTCGGTCGCGGCCCGCTTGGCGCCCAGCCACTGCTGCAGCGGCAGGGCGTCGTCGCGGTCGGCGAGCACGGTCACGTAGAGGGAGGCGCCGGTGGCGTAGCCGTGCGACACGTGCGTCATCAGCAGCGGCTGCCGTCCGGGCCGGCCCAGCGAGGACCGCAGTGCCGTGCGGACGGCGTCGTACACCGCCGGCAGCGCCGTCCAGGTGGCCGCCGTCTCCAGGGTCTCGACCAGAAGGCCGGCGTCCAGGAGGGAGTCGCGCAGGTACGGGGCGGCGAAGCGGTGCGCCCGCCAGGACTCGCCGACCCGGCGGCCCACGCGCGCCGCGCCGTGCTCGCGCAGCACCGTGACCGCGGCCCGGCGGCGGGCCCGGACCACGTGCGGGAGCCCCTCCCAGCCGGCGACGAGCAGGCAGCCGTCGGCGCGGCCGCGGGCGCGCAGCGCGCCGCGCAGCAGCCGGGCGCCGGCGCCGCCGGCGTTGAGCAAGTTGGCGCGGGTCTCCTCGGGGTCGGAGAGCCGGACGACGTCGGGCAGCAGGTCGTGCCGCGCCAGCCGCTGCAGGCCGGCCAGCCCGTCGGCCCACGTGCGGAACGACCAGCCCTCGTAGCGCCGGGTCCGCGGCGCCGGGCGCACCCGCAGCCGCAGCTCGGTGACGATGCCGAGCGCCCCCTCCGAGCCCAGCGCGAGGCCGAGCAGGTCGGGCCCGGCCGCCGACGCCGGCGGGGAGCCGAGCTCGAGCACGCCGGACGGCGTCGCGAGCGTCAGCCCCGCCACCAGCTCGTCGAAGCGCCCCACACCGGTGGAGGACTGGCCGGCCGACCGGGTGGCCGCGTAGCCGCCGAGGGTGGCGTACTCCCAGCTCTGCGGCAGGTGCCCGAACGCCAGGCCGCGCGCGCCGAGCGCCTCCTCGAACGCCGGCCCGCGCATGCCCGGCCCCACGGTGACCAGCGACGAGGCGACGTCGACCGAGGTCACCGACGCCATCCGGGCGAGGTCGACCGCGAGCGAGGGCCGGTCGTCGGGGTCGATGCCCGACAGGCCGCCGACCACGCTGGTGCCGCCGCCGAACGGGACGACGACGACGCCGTGCTCGGCGCACAGCGCGAGCAGCGCGGCGGTCTCGGCGGTGCTCCCGGGCAGGGCGACGGCGTCGGGGGCGTCGGAGGCGTCGCCCTCCCGCCGGCGCAGCAGGTCGAGGTAGCTCTTGCCGCCGGCCCGGCGCAGCCGCGCCTCGCGGTCGGTGCGCACGTGCTCCTCGCCGAGCAGCGCGACCAGCGCCTCGTGCACCTCCGCGGGCAGCCGCGAGGGCGCCAGCCGGATCTCGCCGACGGCGACCGGCGGGGTGGACCGCGGCTGCCAGCCCAGCTCCCTCGCCAGGTGCCGGCGGGCGGCCTTCGGGAGCGGCAGCTCCGGGTCGCGGGTGAGCTCCAGCTGCCCCTCGGGGGCGCCCTCCGACGCGGTCACGGTGGCCACGCGGGACGTCCCCGGCCCCCACCCCTGGACGGTCAGTTCCGGCTGCTCGGGCACGGCTACAGTCTGCCGGTGCTCCGACCGGGACCCCGCACGTGACCGGCGACCCCGACCTCGCGCCGGAGCGCCGCGCGGCCGACGTCGACGCGCTGACCAGCGGGGACGTCGACGTCGTGGTGGTCGGCGGGGGAGTGACCGGCGCCGGCGTGGCCCTCGACGCCGCCGCCCGCGGCCTGTCCGTGGCGCTGCTGGAGCGCGCCGACCTCGCCGCCGGGACCAGCCGCTGGTCGAGCAAGCTCGTGCACGGCGGGCTGCGCTACCTGGCGCACGGCGAGATCGGCCTGGCCCGGGAGAGCGCCCGCGAGCGCGCCGTCCTCATGCGCACCACCGCGCCGCACCTGGTCCGGGCGCTGCCCTTCCTCGTGCCCGATGCCGCCGGCCGCGACGTCAGCGCCGTCGGCGCGCTGGGCGGGCGGCTCGGCGACGCGGTGCGCCGCTCGGTGCGCGGCGGGCGCGGCTCGCTGCCCGGCACCCGCCGCGTGGGCGCCGCGGAGGTCGCCCGGCTGACGCCCGCGGTGCGCCCCGGCCGCGGCGGCGCGGTGTTCTGGGATGGCCAGCTCGCCGACGACGCCCGGCTCGTCGTCGCGCTGGCCCGCACGGCGGCCGCGCACGGCGCCCGGGTGCTGACCGGGGCGCGGGTGGCCGGCGTCGACGGGTCCGAGGTGGCGGTGGAGGTCGACGGCGCGGCGCTGACGCTGCGGGCCGGCGCGGTGGTCAACGCCACCGGCGTGTGGGCGCAGGCGCTGGCGCCCGGGATCCGGCTGGTGCCCTCGCGCGGCTCGCACCTCGTCGTGCGCGCCGACCGGCTCGGGGACCCGCTCGCCGCGCTGACCGTGCCGCTGCCCGGCTCGCGGTCGCGCTACGTCTTCGCGCTGCCGCAGCCGGGCGGGCTGGTGTACCTCGGGATCACCGACGAGCCGGTGCCCGGGCCGGTGCCCGACGACGACCCCGTCCCGTCCGACGGCGAGGTGCGGCAGCTGCTCGACACGGTGAACCGGGTGCTGGCCGTGCCGCTGACCCGCGACGACGTCGTCGGCGCCTACGCGGGACTGCGGCCGCTGGTGCTGCCGGAGTCGGCGGGGGCGGGGCCCGGCGACGCCACCGCGGACCTGTCCCGGAAGCACCTGCTGCGGTGGGACGGACCGGTCCTCTCCGTCGTCGGCGGGAAGCTGACCACCTACCGGGCGATGGCCGCCGACGCCGTCGACGCCGTGGTGGAGCGGCTGGGTCGGGGCGCGCGGCGCTCGCCCACCGCCCGGCTGCCGCTGGTGGGGGCGGCGTCCCCGCCGGACCTGGCGGCCGTCGCCGCGCCCGCCCGGCTGGTCGCCCGCTACGGCACCGAGGCGCCGCGGGTGGCCGCGCTCGGGCCCGAGCCGGTGGTCGGCGGCCGGCCGGAGACGGTGGGGGAGCTGCGCTTCGGTGCGCTGGCCGAGGGGGCGCGGAACGTGGCCGACCTGCTCGACCGGCGGGTGCGCCTGGGTCTTGTCCCCGCCGACCGTGAGCGCGCGCTGCCGACCGCCGAGGCGATCCTCGCGCCTCACTGAGTGGGAGATCTGTTTCGCTGAGTGGGACGGGCGGAGCAGGATGCCGGCGTGGACACCTACACGCACGGGCACGCCGAGCCGGTCCTGCAGTCGCACCGCTGGCGGACCGCGGAGAACTCCGCCGGGTACCTCCTGCCGCACCTGCGGCCCGGGCTCGACCTGCTCGACGTCGGCTGCGGGCCGGGGACGATCACCGTCGACCTCGCCCGGCGGGTGGCCCCGGGGCGCGTGCTGGGCCTGGACGTCTCGGCCGACCCGCTCGACGAGGCGCGGGACCTCGCCGCGCGCGAGGGCGTCGCGGTGACCTTCGCCGTCGGGGACGTCTACGCCCTCGACCTGCCCGACGACTCGGTCGACGTCGTCCACGCCCACCAGGTGCTGCAGCACCTGACCGACCCGGTCGCCGCGCTGCGCGAGATGGCGCGGGTGTGCCGCCCCGGCGGGCTGCTCGCCGTCCGCGACGTCGACTACGCCGCCACCACCTGGTTCCCCGCCGACCCGGGCCTGGACCGGTGGCTGGACCTCTACGGCCGCGTGGCCCGGGCCAACGACGCCGAGCCCGACGCCGGCCGCCGGCTGGTCGCCTGGGCGCACGCCGCGGGCCTGCGCGACGTCACCGCGTCGGCGTCGTCGTGGTGCTACGCGTCGGCGGCCGAGCGGGAGTGGTGGGGCCGCTCCTGGGCCGGCCGCGCGACGGCGTCGGCCTTCGCCGAGCAGGCCACGGCCTACGGGCTGGCCACGCGGGACGAGCTCGGGGAGCTCGCCGCCGCGTGGCTGCGCTGGGCCGCCGCGGACGACGGCTGGCTCGCGATGCTGCACGGCGAGCTCCTCGTCCGCGTCTGAACCTGGCCGGGGGCGGCAGAGATGGCCATCTCTGCCGCCCCGGGCCGGTCAGCCCTGGCGGGCGGCGTTGGCCTGGACGGCGGTGCTCACCCACTGCGCGAGGCCGGGCGCCACGTTCTCGTACGTGGCGGTGAACCGCTCGTCCTCGACGTACATCCGCCCCAGGGCCGCGTGCATCTCCGGCGGGCAGTCGTAGAAGTTGCCGGTGATCTGCTGCCGGTGCTCCTCGGCGAGGTCCATCGCCTGCGCCGAGTCGGGCGCGACGCCGGCCCGCAACGCGGCGGCCATCCGCTCCATGAGGTCCTCGCCCTCGGCCTTGATCCGGACCCAGTCCTCCTTGGTGTAGGCCGCGCTGCGCCGCGAGGACTCGCGGTAGGCGTCGGTGTCGCCCCAGCGCTCCTGCACCTCGGCCTCGTACTGCTCGGGGTCGTGCTCGCCGAAGACCTCGAACCGCTCCTGCGGGGTCAGTGAGATCCCCATCTGTCTCGCCTCCATCTCCTTCTCGACGGCCGCGACCATCGCCTGCGTGCGCTCCAGCCGGTCCCGCAGCAGCCGGTGCTGCCGGCGCAGGTGCTCGGCGGGGTCGGCGGACGGGTCGTCCAGCAGGGTCGCGACCTCCTCGAGGGGGAACCCGAGCTCGCGGTAGAGCAGCACCTGGTGCAGCCGGTCCAGGTCCGCCGCCGAGTAGCGGCGGTAGCCGGCCGCGGTGCGGCCCGACGGCGACAGCAGGCCGATCCGGTCGTAGTGGTGCAGCGTGCGCACCGTGACGCCGGCCAGCGCCGCCACCTCTCCCACGTTCACGCGGGTCCCTCCTCCCTGACGACGATGAGTGCACAGCCTGACGTCGCGTCAGGGTCAAGCGCGATCCCCGGACGGCGCGGCACCGGCCGCTGGGCGAGGATCGCGGGCATGGACGACGACGTCTCGCCCGAGGACCGCTTCCCCCGGCAGCGCATCGCCGTCCGCGGCACCGAGATGGCCTACGTCGACGTCGGGGAGGGCGACCCGATCGTCTTCCTGCACGGCAACCCGACGTCGTCCTACCTGTGGCGCAACGTCATCCCGCAGGTGCAGCACCTGGGCCGCTGCATCGCGCCGGACCTCGTCGGCATGGGGGAGTCCGGCAAGCTGCCCGACCCCCGGCGCGGCACCTACTCCTTCGCCACGCACGCCGCGCACCTCGCCGACCTCCTGGAGGCGCTCGGCGTGGAGCGGCGGGTCACCTTCGTGCTGCACGACTGGGGCTCGGCGCTGGGCTTCGACTGGGCGCGGCGCCACCCCGAGGCGGTGCGCGGCCTCGCCTTCACCGAGGCCATCGTCACCCCGATGACCTGGGCCGACTGGCCGGCCGACGCCCGGAAGATCTTCCAGACCATGCGCGGGGACGACGGCGAGACCGTGGTCCTGGACAAGAACGTCTTCGTCGAGCGCATCCTCCCGGCGTCCACGCTGCGCGGGCTCACCCCCGAGGCGCACGAGCGCTACCGCCAGCCGTTCCGCGAGCGCGCCGACCGCTGGCCCACGCTGGAGTGGCCGCGGCAGATCCCCATCGCCAACGTCCCGCCGGCGGTGCACGACGTCGTCGCGCGGTACGGCGTCTGGCTGCGCACCAGCGCCGTCCCCAAGCTGTTCCTGAACGCCGAGCCGGGCTCCATCCTGGTCGGCCGGCAGCGCGACCTGGTCCGCAAGTGGTCCTCGGTCACCGAGGTGACCGTTCCGGGCGCGCACTTCGTGCCCGAGGACTCGCCGCACGCGATCGGCCGGGCGCTGGCCGACTGGATCCCGACGCTGCCCTGACGCCCCCGACTCGCCGCGGGCGACGTGGCACAGCCCGGTGACCAGGCGAGGTCAGCGCCCCGAGGGGATCTCCCCGCGCGACGTCGGCTCCGGGGCGGACGGCCGGAGGACGCTCTTCTCCGCACCCTGGCCGAACAGCTCGGGGTGGCGATAGAGGCCCTTGTCACCGGCGGGTTTCTCCTCCTCGACCACGAGCGGATGTGCCTGCGCCCAGAGGTCCTTGCGACGGCCGACGAGTTGCCACGACACCTTCATCCCGGGGGCGCCACCACCGATCGTAAAGCTGCCCTGCGACATCTCCCGCGCGACGTAGACCGCCGCGGCGCCACCGATGCAGGTCAGCTGGTACCGGAAGTCCTCGTTGAGCGCTTCGACCCACTCCGGCAGTTCGACGACGGCCTCGCCGGCGTCGTCGAGGACCACGTTGCCGGTGTAGAGATTCGCCTGCTCCGAGGATTCCACGCTGGCGTGGACGAGGTAGCTGTTCGCAGGGTCGAGCGGGTGGTCCATCACGAAGAACTTGCTGGTGGCCGTCAACGTCCCGAAGACCCGCACATCGCCGTCGAAGACGCCGGCAGGGAAGTCCGTCCCACTCCTCGAGTGGAGCCCCGTCCCATTGGTCTCGATGAGGACGCCGAGGCCCGGGTTGCACAGACTCACCGCGGTGTCGCCACCCGGCAGGTTCGCCTCGTTGCGGAAGAAGGCGGCTCGGCCGCCGCCCGACGTCCGGGCATCGAGTGCGGCACCGCGGTTGTTCGGGTTCACGATCCGGAACCGGCCGGCGGTGGCCGGGCCGAGACTCATCGTCGTGGCCAGCAGTGCCGGATTCGGGTTGGTGCTCTCGTCGGTCACCTCGAACACCCCGGCCGTGCCGGCACCGGTCTGTCCGTGCACTGCGACACCGGATCCGGTCGAGCCCTGCACTCCGCCGGCGCCTCCGCTCCCGATGACACCGAAGGACTTCCCGCTGGTGCCGAGTACGCCGATGCCTCCCGTAGCCGAACCCTGGACGCCCGTGGTGAAGGAATCGCCGCCCTGCTCCGGCGGGACGGCGCCACCGAACACGCCCACGCCGTGTACGGCGAACCCCGCTATGGCGTCTCCGCCGAACTGACCTCTCGTGTTGGTGATCGTCAGTGCCGTACCCGTGACGTCGACGGTCTGCGTGCACGGGACAGGCAGGTCGCAGTCCACCATCCCAGGACTCCTCACACTCGTGCCGGCGAGGCTGCCGGATGCCACGTCCGTCGGCTCCGTGACCGTGCGGGATCGGGATCCAGCCGCCCGGGCTCCTCCGCAGCCCGTGAGAGCCGCGCACCCGCGACCGGTGACGGGTCAGCGGCGCGACTCGTCCGGTCGCGTTCGGGTACGCGTTCGTGGTCGCGGAGAACCGCTGCTGCCATCGCCGGCCGTGGCCCTCCACTCGCCTCGCCAGAGTAGGGAGCCCGCCGTCACCACGACGTCACTGTCGCGTCGATGGTCGACTTCTCCGGCTCACCGAGTGGAGCGCGCCGGGCCGTGCACCTGCGAGACGAGGTCGTCACGACCTGCCTCGGACGTGCCCCTCGCGCCGCCCTCGAAGAGGCGGTGGATACACGATCCGCAGGAACGCCTCAGTCGAGCGCGCGGCGGCGGAAGCCGACCAGGCTGAGCACCCCGAACACCACCAGGAAGCCGGTCAGCGCCAGGGCGCACACCGCCAGCGACAGGTGCGGCACCTGCGGCGCCATCTCCGCGCGCAGCGCCTCGCTGACGTAGGTCAGCGGGTTGAGCGCGCACACCACCTGGAACCAGCGCAGCTGGTCGAGCGCCGGCCAGGGGAACTGCGTGGAGCCGGTGAACAGCAGCGGCGTGAGGACGACGGCGAAGACGACGTTGATCCGGTTCGGCTTCACGAAGGTGCCCAGCGTCATCCCCATCGCGGCGCCCACCAGCGACCCGAGCACGAGGAAGAACACCAGCAGCGGGACGTCGGACCAGGTCACCGGCAGCTCGCCCAGTACCCACAGGCCGATCGGGAACATCACCGCGGCCGCCACCAGCGCCCGCAGCGTCGCGAAGACGACCTTCTCGACGGCGACCAGCGAGGTGGGCAGCGGAGCGAGCAGCCGGTCCTCGATCTCCTTGGTGAACGAGAAGTCGATGACCAGCGGGAACGCGGTGTTCTGCAGCGCGGTGAGGAACGCGGCCAGCGACACGACGCCGGGCAGCAGCACGTCGGCGTAGGCGCTGGAGGTGAAGCCGAGCTCCACGAGCACCTTGCCGAAGACGAACAGCAGGAAGACCGGCTGCAGCACCACCTGCAGGAGGAACGGCACGAACTCCCGGCCGGTGACGAACACGTCGCGCCACAGCAGCGCGGTGAACGCCCGCGCCACGTTCGGCCGCGCGGGCGCGCCGGCCGACGTCCTCGGCGTCTCGACGGCGGTCATCGCAGCTCCCGTCCGGTCAGGCTGAGGAAGACGTCCTCGAGGCTGGGCTCGCCGATCCGCACCCCGGTGAGCCGGGCGCCGCGAGAGGTGAGCACCTCCGACACCGGGCCGACCGTGCCCGCGGCGTCGGAGGAGAGGTACAGCCGGGCCCGCAGGCCCGCGGCGTCGGCGACCGGCTCCACCCGCTCGGCCTGCGGGAGCGCCCCGAGCGCGGCGAGCACCGCGTCGTCGCTGTCGCCGGGGGCGCGCTCGACGTCGACGTCGAGGGTGGCGCTGCCGGGCAGCGAGCGGGTGAGCGCGGCCGGGGTGTCCAGCGCCAGCAGCCGGCCGTGGTCCATGATCCCGACCCTGTCGGCCAGCGCCGCCGCCTCGTCCATGTCGTGCGTGGTGATCACCACGGTCACCCCGCCGTCGCGGAGCTCGCGCACCCGTTCCCACACGAACAGCCGGGCCTGCGGGTCCAGGCCGGTGCTCGGCTCGTCGAGGAACACCACCTGCGGGGCGTGCATCAGCGCCCGGGCGATGAGCAGCCGCTGCGCCATCCCGCCGGAGTAGTTGTCCACCTTGTCGCCGCCGCGGTCGCCGAGGCCCAGGCGGTCGAGCAGCTCGTCGGCCCGGCGGTTGCGCTCGGCGCGGCCCATGCCGTGGTAGGCGGCGTGGAAGACCAGGTTCTGTCGCGCGGTCAGCGAGCGGTCGAGGTTGGAGCGCTGCGGCACCACCGACAGCCGGCTGCGCGCGGTGACCGGGTCGGCCGCGACGTCGACCCCGGCCACGCGGGCCGTGCCGCCGGTGGGCAGCACCCGGGTGGTGAGGACGCCGATCGTCGTCGTCTTCCCCGCGCCGTTGGGCCCGAGCAGGCCGAAGACCTCACCGCGCTGCACCGTGAAGCTGACCCCGGCGACGGCGTCGACCGGTCGGCCGGGATAGCGCTTGACCAGGTCGGTGACCTCCACGGCGGCGTCCATCGGCGGCCATGGTGCCACTCCGCGGCGGTACGACCGCGCCCGTCACGCCGCCGGCGCAGCGGCCGCCGCGAGGGCCTCGTCCACGGTCGGCATGCTGCCGGTCGACGGCAGTGCCCGGTTGCCGAAGGAGGACAGCCGCGGCGCCCACCGTCGCATCGCCGTCCGGTGCGGGTCGGTGCGCGCGAAGGCCCGCATCGCCGTCGCGTCGTCCCACCACGAGACGGTGGCGAAGGACCGGGCGAGCGGCTCCGCGCGCAGCAGTGCCGAGCGCGCGCCGGGGGAGCGCGACACCTGCCGCAGTATCCGCAGCGAGGTCGCCATGAACAGCGGCACGTCGCGCAGCCGGCGCAGCCGCAGCTCGGTGAACAGGACGACGCCCGGGCCGTCGAAGGCGCGGCGGGCGGTCCAGGGCAGGTCGGGGATCACGGGCACGGCGGCCTCCTTTACAGGTGTAAAGCGACCGTACGCCCGCTGCTTTACGCCTGTAAAGTGGAATCCGTGGCCCGGGACCTCCGCAGCGACCTGCTCACCGCCGCCGGCGCGCTCGTGGAGCGGACCGGATCGGTCGACGCCGTGTCCCTGCGCGGCGTCGCGCGGGAGGCCGGCGTCAGCGCGCCGGCCGTCTACGGGCACTTCGCCGACCTCGGGGACCTGCTCGACGCCGTGGTCGCGCAGGGCTTCACCGACCTCGTGGCCACCGTCCGCGCGGCCACCGACGGCGTCGCCGACCCGGTCGAGCGGCTGCTGGCCGGCTGCCGCGCCTACGTGCGGTGCGGTCTGTCGGCGCCGGGCCGCTACCGCGCGATGTTCGGCTCGCGGCAGGTGCCCGCCGGCGAGGTCGCGTTCGACACCCTCGTCGACGCCGTCGACGCCTGCGTGCGCGCCGGCCGGTCGGGCAGCCGTGACCCCCGGGCCGACGCGACGCTGGTGTGGACGGCCCTGCACGGCCTGGTCACGCTCTGGGCCGGCTGGGTGGACCGCCCCGGGCCCGACCTCGACGCGCAGGTCGCCGCCCTGGCCTGCCGGCTGGCGCTGGTCAGCGACGGGAGCGCTTGACCGCGTACATCGCCGCGTCGGCGCGGGACAGCAGGCTGTCGGCGTCGTCGCCGCGCCGGGAGAGGGCCACACCGGTGCTCGAGCGCAGCGGCGGCCCGCCGTCGGTCGGCGTCGCCAGCGTCGCGGTGATGCGGTCGACCAGGCGCCGGGCGGCGTCCTCGGTGGCGGTGCCCGGGCACAGGACGACGAACTCGTCGCCGCCGATGCGGGCCACGGTGTCCCCGGGGCGCACCACCGCGCGCAGCGCCGCGGCCATCCGCAGCAGGGCGGCGTCGCCGGTGGCGTGGCCGAGCGTGTCGTTGATGGTCTTGAAGCCGTCGAGGTCGCAGTACAGCAGCGCGGCGGGTAGGCCCTCACGGGCCTGGACCTGCAGCGCCTGACCGACCCGGTCGAGCAGCAGCGCCCGGTTGGGCAGGCCGGTGAGGGCGTCGTGCAGGGCGGCCTCGCGCAGCCGGGCCTCGAGCTCCCGCTGCGCGGTCACGTCCATCATCGCGACGACGGCGCCGGTGAGCCGGCCCTCGGCGTCGAGCACCGGGGTGCCCGAGCCCCGCAGCACGCGCAGGGGGTGCCCGGGCCGGTCGATGGCCATCTCGGCGTCGCGGACCCGGCCCTCGGCGTACACCCGCGCCAGCGGGACCTCCTCCGGCCGCAGCCGGCGGCCGTCGGGGGTGCACAGGCCGAAGGCGTCGACGACGTCCTCGGTCAGCCGCGCCCCCTCGACCCGCTCGGCGTAGCGCTCGGGCAGGCCGTGCCACTCGCGGCCCAGTCGGTTCAACAGCGTGAGTCGGCCGTCGGCGTCGGCGGCCACCACGCCGACGGGCAGCGACTCGAGCAGCGCCCGGGTGAAGGCCTCCGAGCGGGCGGCGTGCCCGGCCGCGGCCTGTGCCTGGTCCCGGGCGGCCGCGCTGGCGGCGGCGAGGTCGGCGAGCTGGCGGGCCTGGCGGCGCCGCTGGAAGAGGGCGACGACGACCGCCGCGAGGTCGTCGAGACGCTTCCCGGTGTCGGGGGCGAAGGCGTGCGGTGCGGTGTCGAAGACGCACAGCGTGCCCACCGTCTCCCCGTCGACGACGAGCGGCGCGCTCGCGTAGGCCCGGACCGTGGCGCGGCGGCCGTCCACCCAGGGGTTGCCGGCGTAGCGCGGCTCGGCCGCGAGGTCGTCGTGGACCCGGGTGCGCGGGCCGCCGGCGTTCATCACCGCGCACAGCGACTCCTCGCGCGGCGAGGAGCAGCCGAGGAAGCCGTGCGGCACGACCTGGTGCTGCTCGCACGCGTCGAGGACGTTCACGGTCGCGCACGGCACCCCGGCCACGGCCGCGGCCACGCGCACGACGGCGGCGAGCTCGGCGTCCCGGGCGAGGTCCTCGAGGTCGAGGTCGGCCAGCGCTGCCGTGGGTTCGACAGTGGCCGGGGGAACGGTCATGGCACAGGCAACGGGTGGTGCGTGCCCCGGCTGCAGGGCGGCGGGGGGCGCGTTCCCCCGATCAGGTGAGGGCGCGGACGGTCTCCACGACGGCGAACACGGCGAAGACGACGAACAGCACCGCGGCCACCCGGCGGATCAGCGCCACCGGCAGCCGGTCGGCCAGCGTCTTGCCGAGGAACACCGCCAGGCCCGACACCGTGAGCAGCGCCGCCCAGGCGCCGATGAACACCGACAGCGGCTCGTCGAAGCGCGCGGCCAGGCCCGCGGTGGCCAGCTGGGAGAGGTCGCCCCACTCGGCCGCGAACAGCACGCCGAAGGAGACGGCGGCTGCGCGCAGGAACGACGTCCGCTCCCGCGCGTCGGCGGCCTCCCCGCCGTCCTCGGGCCCCTCGGACGCGCTGCGCCACAGCAATACCGCGCCCACGAGGAAGAGCACCGCGACGACGCCGCTGACCAGCGCCGTCGGCAGCAGGGACAGCAGGCTGCCGGCGGTGACGGCGATGGCGACCTGCAGGCCGAAGGCGGTGCCGACGCCGACGAACACCGGCAGCGGCGGGAACCGGGTAGCCAGGATGAGGCTGGCGAACAGCGTCTTGTCCGGCAGCTCCACCGGCAGGACGAGGACGAACGCCGTCACGACGACGGACAGGACGATCACGGGTGCTCTCTTCCGCTCGGCACTGCCGGGCGGGGGCGCGTGCCTCCGACCGGCAGCGCGACGACTGCTCCGGCCGAAGGTCTCGCCCACCCGCGCGGGGCGCGGGCCCGCTGACCGGGCGGCTCCCGCGGGAGCCGCCAGCATGTCGACCAGCGGACGGGGGGCTACTCCCCTTCTCGGGCGCCAACCCTAGACGACCGGGGCCGGGAATCCCGGTGCGCGCCGGTGTGTGCCCCGTTACCGTCGCGCCGTGCCATTCCGTTGACGCCCTGACCGGATCCCCCTGCCGCCGGCCGCGCGGCCACTGGCCCGCCTGGCCGTGGCCTGGACCGCGCTGTCCGGGCTGGCCCCCGTCTACCCGCTCTACGCGCTGCTGTTCCTCGACACCGGCCTGTCCGCCGCCCAGGTGTCGGGCCTGTTCGCCCTGTGGTCGGTGACCGGCCTGCTCGCCGAGGTGCCCACCGGTGTGCTGGCCGACCGCTGGTCGCGCCGGGGCGCGCTGGTGCTGGCCGGGGTGCTCGAGGCCGCCGGGTTCGTGCTGTGGACGGTCGCGCCGGGCCTGCCCGGCTTCGCCGCCGGGTTCGTCGTCTGGGGCGTCGGGGGCGCCCTGGTGTCCGGCGCCGGCGAGGCGCTGGTCTACGAGGGGCTCGCCGCGGTGAACGCGGAGGACGCGTTCGTGCGGGTCCAGGGCGCGACGACGGCGACCGAGCTGCTCGTGCAGGTGCCCACCGCTCTGCTGGCCGGGGTGCTGGTCGAGGCCGGCGGCTACGCGCTGGTCGGGTGGGCGAGCGTGGGGGTGTGCCTGGCGGCCGCGGCGCTGGCCACCCGCTTCCCGGAGACCGCGCCGACCGGGGACGACGACGGCGAGGGTGGGGGTGGTCTCCGGTCGGCCGTGGCGGAGGCGCTGCGCCGGCCGTCGCTGCGGATGGCGGTCGTCGCCGTCGCGCTGCTCGGCGGGCTCGACGCGCTGGAGGAGTACTTCCCGCTCATGGCGCGCGACCGCGGTGTGCCGACGGAGCTCGTGCCCACCGCCGTCCTCGTGATCGCGCTGGCGGGGGCCGCCGGCGCCGCGCTGGCCGGCCGGCTGGCGCAGCTGCCGTCCCGGGCGCTGCCCGTGCTGCTCGCGCTGTCGGCGGTCCTGCTCGCGGTCGGGGCGCTGACCGGGACCGCCGTGGCGCTGGCCGCCGTCGCGCTGTCCTACGGCCTGTACCTCGCCGTGCTGGTGGTGGGGGAGGCGCGGCTGCAGGAGCAGGTGCCGGGCGCGGCGCGGGCCACGGTGACGTCGGTCGCGGGCCTGGGCATCGAGCTGAGCTCGCTGCTGGTCTTCGGCGCGTGGGCGCTGGGCGCGGCGCCCGCCGTCGCGGTGCTCTTCCTCGCCGTCGTCCCCGTCGTCGCCCTCGGCCTGCGCGCCCGCGTCCGTGCCCCCTGAGCGGCAGAAATGGCCATTTCTGCCGCTGAGGCCTACCTCGCCGTCCGCCTGGCGATGCGGGCGGCGAAGACGCCGGCGGCATGGCCGTTGTCGATGTTGCTCACGACCACGCCCGGCGACGCCGAGTTGAGCATCGTCAGCAGCGCCCCGAAGCCGCCGAAGGAGCCCGGCTGCCCGGTCGAGGTCGGCACCGCGACGATCGGGACGTCGGTCATCGCGCCCACCGTCGCCGCCAGCGTGGCGTCGAGGCCCGCGACCACGACGAGGCAGTCGACGTCGTCGAGCAGCGTGCGGTCGGTGAGCAGCGGGCGCAGCCGGCCGCCGACGTCGTCGACCCGCACGACCTCGGTGCCGGTCACCCGCGCGACGAACGCGGCCTCGGCGGCCACCGACGCGTCGGCGGTGCCGGCGCACAGGACGCCCACCCGCCCGCGCGGCTCGGGGACGGGGCCGACGGCGGCCGACATCGCCGCGGCGTCGACCGTGGTCGACCCGTCGTAGGCGGCGGCCAGCGCGACGAGTGTGTCGGCGCTGGCCCGCACCACCAGCGCGGGCCGGTCCGGGTGTGCGGCGCGCGTCTCACGGACCAGCGCGAGCACCTGCTCGGTGGTGCGGCCCACGCCCCAGACGACGTCGGGCTCGGCCGGCACGGGCCGGGCCGGGGCGGCCGGCGGGGCCGGGTCGGGGGCGGGCGCCAGCGCGGGCTGCCCCGGGCTGCCCAGCGACAGCGGCGGGTCGGCCAGCAGCGGGGCGAAGCCGCCCACGGGGTCCAGCGCCGAGGACCGCACGGGTCCGACCCGGACGGTGGCCGGCCGGGCGGGCGCGGTCGGCGGCGGGTCCGCCGGGGCGTCGGGCGCGCGGGTCTGGGTGACCGCCGAGAGCCGGACGACGCGGTCGCGGCCGCTGCGCTTGGCGTCGTAGAGGACGCCGTCGGCGGCGGCGAACAGCGTCCGCCGGTCGTCGCCGCGGGTGGCCGAGGCGATGCCGACGCTGATCGTCACCGGCACGGTCACCCCGAGCGCCGCCCAGTCGTGGGCGGCGACGGCGCGGCGGATCCGCTCCAGCGCCCGCTCCGCCTGCTCGGCGGTGGTGTCGGGCAGCAGGACGACGAACTCGTCGCCCGCCCACCGGCACACCTCGTCGGTGTCGCGGCACCCGGCCAGCAGCAGGTCGGCGACGGCGCGCAGGACCGCGTCCCCGCCGGGGTGCCCGACGGCGTCGTTGATCGACTTGAACCGGTCGACGTCGACGACGGCCAGCGCCGGCGTGGTGCCCGCGCTGAGCAGGCCGTCGAGCCGGGCCTCGGCGTAGCGGCGGTTGGGCAGGTGGGTGAGCGGGTCCTCGTAGGCCTGGCGGCGCAGCTGCCCGGCGGCGCGCTCGTTCTCCAGCAGGCTCTTGCGCCGGCCGAACAGCTCCACCCAGCGGGTGCGCCGCTCGTCGACCCGGTCCAGCTCGTCGGCGAGATAGGCCTGCAGGTAGGGCAGGGCGCGGCCGGCGTCGTCGAGCTCGGCGTGCAGCGTGCACAGCTCGCGCAGCGCGGACCGGCGCAGCCGGGGCAGGCCGTGCTCGGTGGCCAGCGACAGCGCCTTGGCCAGCTGCTCGTCGGCGCCGCGTCCGTCGCCCTGGCGGCGCAGCGCCCGGCCGAGCGCGAGCAGCGCCGAGGCCAGCAGTGCGCGGTCGCCGGTGGCGCTGGCGATGCGGACGGCGGCGCGCAGCGGGCCGGTGGCGGCGGCGTGCTCGCCCAGCCCGACCAGCGCCGCGCCGTGGACCACCTGCGCGGCGACGATGCCGTCGGCATCGGGCGGCAGCTGCGCCAGGGCCTGCTCGGCCAGCCGGCGGCTCTCGGCGAAGTGCGGGACGGCGGCCTCGGGCTCGCCGTCGTCGAGGAGGGCCTCGCCCAGCTCCGCGCACAGCGCGCCGAGGCAGGTGGCGGCGCCGGCGACGAGCACGTCGGGGTCGCCGTCGTCGGGGCCGAGCGTGCCCTGCTCCGCGGCCGCGGTGGCCGCCTCCAGGGCGCGGCGCTGGTAGTCCAGCGCCAGCGGCATGAGCTCGAGGTCGGCGAGGACGCCGGCCAGCGTGCCCAGGGTGTCCACGAGCAGCGCGTCCGGCGGCAGGGCGGGGTCGAGCAGGCTGGCCGCCTCGACCGCCTCGTCCATCGCCGCGTCGATCCGGCGCGAGAGCAGCTCGATGCGGGCGTGCCGGGCCAGGCCGGCGGCGCGCTGCAGGTCGTCGTCGGCGGCGTCGAAGGCGGCCTTGGCCGAGCGCACCAGGGCGATGGCGAGCGCGGCGTGGGAGGCGGACTCCGAGCGCGGGTCGCCGTCGTCGCGGGCGCCGTCGCCGCCGTCGAGGAGGTCGGCGACGCCGGCGTGCAGGTCGAGGGACTCGGTCGCCTCGGGCGCGTCCAGCGGCTCGCCGACGAGGGTGAACCCGGCGACGCGCAGCCGGCGGACCAGCAGCTCGGCGCGCAGGGTGTCGGCCCAGGCGCGGCCCAGGGAGGGCTCGGGGTCGCGCGCGGTCTCCGCGGAGGCGGCGCCGGCCTCGGCGGGCCCGGCCTCGTACGGCGAGGACGGGTCGACGACCGACAGCAGCCGCTCGGCGTCGTCGAGCTGCCAGTTGGCGAGGGCGGCGGTCACCCGGTGGTGCAGGGCTCCCGGTGGCACCAGCGCACTGTGCACGCCGTCGGCCGGGGATGCGAGCACCCGGACGCGGGCACGCCGTGTGGCGCCGGTCCCGTCGTCCGTCGCGTCACTGGCGTCCCAGCCGCGGCCGGCGCTCACGAGGAGGACCCGTCGACGAGGCCGGGCGCGCGCACCCGGTTGCGCCCGCCCCGCTTGGCGGAGAACAGGTGCAGGTCGGCGGTGTCGAACAGCGAGCGCCAGCCTCCCGGCGCGGCGTCGTCGTCGGAGGCCGGGGCGGTGGCCACCCCGATGCTGACGGTGATCGGCTCGCTCAGCGCCAGGTCGCCCCAGTCGGCGTCAGCGACCGCCTCGCGCAGCCGCTCGGCGGCGGCCAGCGCCTGGGCCGGGGTGGCCGTCGGGAGGACGACGAGGAACTCGTCACCGGCCCAGCGGTACACCTCGTCGCCGACCCGGCTGTGCTCGCGCAGCAGCGTGGCCACCCGGCGCAGCACCTCGTCGCCGTGGGAGTGCGAGGTGTCGTCGTTGACCTCCTTGAACCGGTCGACGTCGACGACGGCCAGCGACAGCGGCTCGGTCCCCAGCCGCAGCCCGGCCAGCCGGCGCTCGGCGCTGCGCCGGTTCCCCAGCCCGGTGAGCGGGTCCTCCAGCGCGTGCCGGCGCAGCACGGCGGCCTGCCGCTCGACCTCCCGCAGGCGGCTGCGGCGGACGAACATCTCCGCCCACAGCTCCCGGCTGCGGGCGTGCGCGCGGCCGGTCTCGGCGCGGTAGGCGTCCAGCCAGTGCAGCGCCTCGGCCGGCCGGCCCATGGCGGCGGTGGCCTGGCCGAGCTCGAGCAGGCACTGCCGGTAGCGGCGCCGGTCGGCGGTGGCGGCGAAGGCCCCGGCGGCGTCGACGAGCAGGTCGGCGGCCTCCTCGGCGTGGCCGCCGCCGGTCTGCGCCTGGGACAGGCGGGTGAGCAGCCGGGACAGGGCCAGGTCGGCGTAGCCGCACAGCCAGGTGCTGCCGCTGCGGTGCACCCGCCGCTGCACGCTGCGCAGCGGGCCCAGCGCGTCGTCGAGGTCGTCGTGGCAGGCCAGCGCCCACGCCTGGACGACGTCGAGCAGGTCGAGGTCGTCGGGGTCGGGCTCGACGTCGAGCGCGCGGGCGTCGCCGGCGCGGGCCAGCGCGGTCCCGGCCAGCTCGTGCGCCCGGTCCGCCTGGCCCCGGCGGCGCAGGGTCTGCGCCAGCTCCACGTGCTGCTGGGCGCACAGCCGCAGCAGCAGCCACTGGTCGGCCGGGTCGGGCAGCGCGGCGGCCACCCGGTGCCCGCGCTCGGCCGAGGCGACGGCGAGCTCCTCGAGATCGAGGGCGGTGAGGGTCAGCGACAGCCACAGGTGCGCCTGGGCGAGCGCGCGGGACGGCTCGCCGGCGGCCGGCGCGGGCGGGTCGAGCTGCTCGGTGAGCAGGCTCGCGTCGACGGCGAGCAGCATCGCGGAGTCGGGGTGGTCGGCGGTCGCCTCGACGTGGGCGAGGTAGGCCAGGACCAGCGCCGTCGAGGCCGTCGGCGGGCAGCCGCCGAGGTCCTCGCGCGCGGCGGCCACCCCTGCCACGGTGGCGTCCCGGTCGCCGTCGAGGAGGCCGCGCCGGGCGGCCAGCGTGTGCCGCCAGGCCGCCCAGCAGGGGTCGCCGGCGGCATCGAGACGGGCCTCGACGTCGTCGAGGCCGGCGCGGAAGGCGGCGGCGTCGTCCCGGCCGCTCGCGGCCAGCAGGCACCACAGAGCAGCGTCGAGATCACCGTCAGTGACGGGAGAGGGGCCGGGGGTCACGCATCCCTCCTCCTCGACGCCGGGCGTCCGGCCGCACGGGCCGGCGGCGAGGCAGCTCCCCCCGGACGGGGATCGCACCCCTGTCCGACCGCACTACCCTCGTCGGGTGCCCCAGACGCCTCCGACGCGGTTCGCCTATCTCGGGCCCGAGGGTACCTTCGCCGAGGCCGCGCTCAGCAGCGCCGTCGCTCCTGCCGACGGGGTGCGGCAGCCGGCGGCCAGCGTCCCGGCCGCGCTGGCGGCGGTCCGCGCCGGCGAGGTCGACGCCGCCCTGGTGCCCCTGGAGAACTCGGTGGAGGGCTCGGTCCCGGCCACGATGGACGGCCTGGCCGACGGCGATCCGCTGGTCATCACCCGCGAGGTCTTCCTGCCGGTGTCCTTCGTCCTCGCCGTCCGCCCCGGCACGCGGCCCGAGGACGTCCGCGACGTGGTGAGCCACCCGCACGCGCTGGCGCAGACGGCCCGCACGGTGGCCGAGCGGCTGCCCGGCGTCCCCACGCTGCCCGCCTCCTCGACGGCGGCCGCGGCGCGGTCGGTGGCCGACGGCGAGCACGACGCCGCCGTGTGCGCCCCGATCGCCGCCGAGCGCTACGGCCTGGTCCCGCTGGCCGAGGACGTCGCCGACCACCCGGGCGCCGTCACCCGCTTCGTCCTGGTGTCCCGCCCCGGGGAGCTGCCCGCCCCGACCGGCGACGACAAGACCTCCCTGGTCGCCGTCGTCACCGACCGCACCGGCGCGCTGCTCGACGTCCTGCGCGAGTTCGCCGTCCGCGGGATCAGCCTGACCCGCATCGAGTCCCGGCCCACCCGCGACCGGCTGTGGGTCTACTCCTTCTCGCTGGACTGCGAGGGGCACGTGGCCGAGGCGCGGGTGGGCGAGGCGCTGGCCGCGCTGCACCGGGTGTGCGAGGACGTGCGCTTCCTCGGCTCCTATCCGCGCGCCGACGGCCGCGCCAGCCGGCCGGTGCCCGACGAGGCCGCCGACGCCGCCTTCACCGATGCCCAGGAGTGGCTGGCCCGGCTGCGCTCCGGTCAGGTCTGAGCGTGTACGTCCGCGGATGTGCACGGTGCACCTCCGCGGACGTGCCCGCTCAGGCGGGCTCGAGCTCGCGCTCGGGCTCGGCCTGCGGACGGCGGCGGGACAGCCGGCTCGGCCACCAGGTGCGGTCGCCGAGCAGCGCCACCGCCGACGGCACGACCAGCGACCGGACGACGAAGGTGTCGAGCAGGACGCCGAAGCCGACCAGGAACGCCAGCTGGGTGAGGAACAGCAGCGGCAGCACCGACAGGGCCCCGAAGGTCGCGGCGAGCACGAGCCCGGCGCTGGTGATGACCCCGCCGGTGACCGCGAGCGCCCGCAGGACGCCGTCGCGGGTGCCGTGCCGCTCGGACTCCTCGCGGGCCCGGGTCATGAGGAAGATGTTGTAGTCGATCCCCAGGGCGACGAGGAACACGAACCCGATGAGCAGGATGCCGGGGTCGCTGCCGGGGAAGCCGAACACGTTCTCGAACAGCAGCGCGGCCACCCCGACCGTCGCGCCGACGCTGAGCACCACCGTGGCCACCAGCAGCAGCGGGGCCACCAGCGCCCGCAGCAGCAGCGCCAGGACGACGGTGATGACCACCAGCACGCTCGGCACGATCACCCGCAGGTCGCGGGCGGCGGTCTCGCGGGCGTCGAGGTTGCTCGCGGTGTCGCCGCCCACCAGCGCCTCCGGGTCGGCGTCGTCGAGCCGGGTCCGCAGGTCCTGGACGACGTCGATGGCCTCGGTGCTGTCGGGGGCCACGGCGAGCGTGACGTCGAGGCGGACCAGGCCGTCGACGACGAGCGGGTCCGCGCCGGGCTGCGGCGGGCCCTCGGCACCGGTGAACGGCACCACCGAGGCGATGCCGTCGGTGGCCGCCGCGGTCTCGGCGACCTCGGGCCAGGTGGCCTCCGGGGTGACGACGACGGTCGGGGCACCGGCGCCGGCGTCGAAGTGGCGGCCCAGCGCCTCCTGGCCGTCCACCGCGTTCGACTCGCCGCGGATGGCGTCGGTGAACGTGATGCCGTCGGCGTCGTAGCTCGGCGCGAACACGGCCGCCACGACCAGCGCCAGGGTGCTGATCGCCAGGACGCGGCGCGGCCGGCGGCCGACCAGCGCGGCCACCCCGGCCCAGCCGCGGCCCTCGCGCACCTCGTCGCCGACCTGCGGGCGGAACGGCCAGAACGCGGCGCGGCCGAGCAGGACCAGTGCGGCGGGCAGGAACGTCAGTGCGGCGACGACGGCGAGGGTGACGCTGACCGCCGAGATCGGCCCGAGGCCGCGGTTGGAGGCCAGGTCGGAGAACAGGAGGCACAGCACGCCGAGGACCACGGTCGCGCCGGAGGCGACGATGGGCTCCCACGAGCGGCGCAGCGCGGTGCGCATCGCGGCGTAGCGCGACGGCTCCGTGCGCAGTTCCTCGCGGAAGCGGGAGACCAGCAGCAGGCCGTAGTCGGTGGCCGCGCCCACCACGAGGATCGACGCGATGCCCTGGCTCTGACCGTTGACGGTGATCAGCCCGGCGTCGGCCAGCAGGTAGGCGACCGCGGTGCCGGCGGTGAGCGCCAGGCCGGCGGTGGCGATCACCAGGAACGGCAGGATCGGGCTGCGGTAGACGACCAGCAGGATCAGCAGGACGACGCCGAAGGCGGCCAGCAGGAGCAGGCCGTCGATGCCCTCGAAGCCGTTGGCGAAGTCGGCGAAGATGCCGCCCGGACCGGTCACGAACGACGAGGTCCTGTCGACGGCGATGACCTCCCGGATCTCCTCGACCACCGGCACGAGCTCGTCGCCGATCTCCGGGGCCAGCGGGAGGACGGCCTCGACCGCCAGGCCGTCCTCCGAGGGGATGGGCGGGGAGGCCTGCCCGGCGAGGAACCCGGCGTCCTCGGCGACCGCTGTCGCCTCCTCCAGGCGCTGCCCGATCTCGCCGAGCGTGGCCTCGTCGAGGGGCTCGTCGGCCTCCCACAGCAGGATCGCGGGGATCGCCTCGGTGGGGGAGAAGTCCCGCTGCAGCTCGGCCACCCGGGTGGACTCCGCGCTGTCGGGGAGGAACGCGGCGTTGTCGTTCTCCTGCAGGCCGGTCAGCTTCCCGCTGAGCGCACCGAGCGGGCCTGCGGCACCCACCCACAGCAGCAGGACGAGCAGGGGGAGCAGCCAGCGGGCCCGGCGCGCCATAGTGTGATCCTCTCGACGGCCGAATGTCTCGATGAACGAGAGGTTAGGGGGTGGGCGGGTGGCGCGCAACGACGGGGAGCGGGCCGAGCTCGCGCTGCTGCTGCGCCGGCTCACCGTGGAGCTCGACGCGGTGGGCGAGCGCTTCGCCAAGCCGCACGGGCTCGGCCGCACCGATGTGCGGGCGGTCATCGCGATCCTGGACGCCACCCGGCGCGGGGAGCCGCTCACCGCCGGAGGGCTGGGTGCGGCCGTGGGGCTGAGCTCGGCGTCGGTGACGGCGCTGGTCGACCGGCTGGAGCGCGCCGGGCACGTGCACCGCGTCCGCGACCCCGCCGACCGCCGGCGCGTGGTGCTGCAGATGTCGGAGGCGTCGATGGCGGCGGGTGCGGCCTTCTTCGGCGGGCTGCAGCGCGAGCTCGTGGCGGCGATGGACGGGTTCTCCGACGCCGACCTCCACGTCGTCCGCCGGTGGCTGACCGCGATGACCGAGGTCGTCGTCGCCCACACCTGACGCGGGCTGGGTATTGGGAGCTCTACCCACGTCCCGGCACCCGGGACGTGCGCATCGCCTCCTATGCCTCCGGGAGGTAGCGGGCGAGGTGGGTGGCGAGGGGCTCGAGGCCGACGGTCGCCCGCCGCTCGTCGAGGCGGTCGGGGTCGGCCACCTGGGTGCCGTACGTCTGGTGGCGCCCCTCGGTGACGGCGACCCGGTCCTCGAGCATCGCCAGCTGCTGCGCCGGCGCCTCGCCGCGCCCGACGGCCTCGCCCAGCAGCCGCAGGGCCAGGCGCTGCACGGAGAGCTGGGTGTCGGCGTGCTGCGCGACCAGCCACGCGCCACGGGCAGCGACCTCGCCCACGCGGGCGGGAGTCGGCCAGCCGCCGTCGGCCAGCAGTTGCTCGAGCCGGTCGGCGTGCCGGACGAAGACCTCGCGCCGCTCACGCCGGGCCTCGACGGGGGCGGGTTCCACCGAGCCGCCGCCGGTCCGCTCCATCAGTGCGCGCTGCTCGTCGACCATCGCCTCGAGCTCCGCCCGCAGCGCCGCGTCGTCCACCCCGCCGTCCTCCCCGTGTGTGCCCGTATCGCGCCGCAGCCTGCCCGGGGACCGCGCCGCGTGCACACGGCGCTACAGGTAGAGGCCGGTGGACTCTTCGATCCGTTCGGCGGCGACGGCGTGCACGTCGCGCTCGCGCAGGATGACCAGCTCCTCGCCGTGCACTTCGACCTCGTGCTGGTCCTCGGGGGAGAACAGCACCTGGTCGCCGACCTTCACCTGCCGGACGCTCGCGCCCACGCCCCGCGCCTCGCCCCAGACCAGCCGCTTGGCCACCTGGGCGGTCGCGGGGATGAGGATGCCGCCGGTCGAGCGCCGCTCGCCGTCCTCCCTGCGGAGGGACACGAGGATCCGGTCGTGCAGCATCTTGATCGGCAGCCCGCTGCCCTTGACGACGTCGGATGGCACGCGGTCACGGTACGCGGGCGGCTCGTGCGGCCCGGTCGCCTCCGCCTCGCCGTGACGCTCAAGCCCTGACGAATGCGACGGGGGTGACTGCTGTGATCACTGTGGTGTTGTGACGGCGAACTCTCACAGTGCGCATCCGGGTTTGGCAGGTCTTGATCGTTTCCTCTATCGAAACGCACCAGTCCGTCCGATACAACTTCCCTCGTATCCGGCGCCACCGTGGCGCCGGTAGACAGCGGACAGAGGGCAGACGAGTGCAGACAGGAACGAAGGGCCGCCGCTCGGTGGCCTGGCAGCTCGCGGCGGGTGCCGCGGGTCTCTCGATGGCGCTGGGCAGCTCGGTGCTGTTCCCCGGCCTCGCGGCCGCTGCGGAGGACGAGACCTGGGCAGGCCCGGCCATCATCGACAGCTCGTCCTGTGGGTCCACGGTGACGGTGGAGTTCGCCGGGGTCGTCATCGATGAGGAGACCGCAGGGAACTTCTCGTACTGGGCGAACATCTCGGCGGCTCCGGAGGCCGGCAGCTCGCCGGAGGAGTGGGTTCTCGACCCCGACAAGTGGCAGGAGCTCACGGAGGTGGTGCCCTCCGGTGAGGGGCTCGCCGCCAGGATCCCGCTGACCGCCGGTGAGACCTACCGCATCGTCCTCGAGGCCCGCGAGACCTTCTTCCAGACTGTCCGGGACAGCAAGGACAGCGAGCCGGTCGACGTCGCCGTCTCCGACGTCGAGTGCGTCAGCACGGACCCGGACACCGGCAACGACACCGGCAACGACACCGGCAACGACACCGGCAACGACACCGGCAACGACACCGGCAACGACACCGGCAACGACACCGGCAACGACACCGGCTCGGACACGGGCAGCGACACGGGCAGCGACACCGGCTCGGACACGGGCAGCGACACGGGTTCGGACACCGGCTCGGACACGGGTTCGGACACCGGCAGCGACACCGGCTCGGACACGGGCAGCGACACGGGTTCGGACACCGGCTCGGACACGGGTTCGGACACCGGCAGCGACACCGGCAGCGACACGGGCAGCGACACGGGTTCGGACACCGGCTCGGACACGGGTTCGGACACCGGCAGCGACACCGGCAGCGACACGGGTTCGGACTCCGGCAGCGACACCGGCAGCGACACCGGCAGCGACACGGGTTCGGACACCGGCAGCGACACGGGTTCGGACACGGGTTCGGACACCGGCTCGGACACCGGCAGCGACACGGGTTCGGACACGGGTTCGGACACCGGCTCTGACACGGGTTCGGACACGGGTTCGGACACCGGCTCGGACACCGGCAGCGACACGGGTTCGGACACGGGTTCGGACACCGGCTCGGACACCGGCTCGGACACCGGCAGCGACACCGGCTCGGACACCGGCTCGGACACCGGCTCGGACACCGCTGGGCCGGTGGACATCCCGGTGACCCCGGTGACGGACCCCGGTGGCACGCCGCAGGTGCCCAGCGCGCCGATCGTCCCGACGACCGTGCCGAGCACCCCGCTGAGGCTCACCACCGACCAGGGCGCCGACACGGAGCTCACCGTGGGCGAGAAGCTGACGATCAAGGGCGAGGGCTTCATGCCCTTCTCCAGCGTCTCGGTGATCGTCTACTCCGAGCCCCGCGTCCTGACCACCGTCGTCGCCGACGCCCGGGGTCGCTTCGAGGTCGAGGTCACCGTCCCGGCGGACCTGCCGGCCGGCAACCACTCGCTGGTGGCCTCCGGTGTGGCCCCTGACGGCAGCCAGCACTTCCTGCGCCTCGACGTCACCGTCGACGAGGCCGGCGCCGTCGCCGTCACCACGGCGTCGTCGTCCGACGGCGAGCTCGCCTACACGGGTGCCGAGCCGCTCGTCCCGGCGCTGCTCGGCGCCGGTGCGCTGCTCGGCGGGGGCGCGCTCGTCCTCGTGAGCCGTCGCCGGAAGGCCCTGCGCGGCTGACCTGACACCCCCACCGGCGGCCCCGGTGGTCCCCTCCTCGGAGCGGACCGCCGGGGCCGTCGGCGTCTCAGCCCCAGCCGAGCTCGTGCAGCCGCTCGTCGTCGATGCCGAAGTGGTGGGCGATCTCGTGCACGACGGTCACCGTCACCTCCTCGACCACCTCCTCGGCGGTCGAGCAGATGTCGCAGATGGCCTCGCGGTAGACCATGATCCGGTCGGGCAGCGCGCCGCCGTACTGCCAGCCGCGCTCGGTGAGCGCGTACCCCTCGTAGAGGCCCAGGAGCTCCGGCTCGTCCTCGTTGCGGTCCTCGACCAGTACGACGACGTTGTCCAGCAGCGCCATGAGGTCGGCCGGGACCGCGTCGAGGGCGTCGGCGACCAGCGACTCGAAGACCTCGCGCGGGAGCGGCCTCACCAGCTGGTGGGCTGCGGACGGCCCTCCTCGTAGCCGGCCGCGCTTTGCACCCCCACGACCGCGCGCTCGTGGAACTCGTCGATGGTGCGGGCCCCGGCGTAGGTGCACGAGGAGCGCACCCCGGCGACGATGCCGTCGACCAGGTCCTCCACGCCCGGGCGGGCCGGGTCGAGGTACATCCGCGAGGAGGAGATGCCCTCCTCGAACAGCCCGGCGCGGGCGCGCTCGAAGCCGCTCTGCTGCGCCGTCCGCGCCTTGACCGCGCGGGCCGAGGCCATCCCGAAGGACTCCTTGTACAGCCGGCCGCCGTCCTCGTGGATGTCCCCGGCGCTCTCGTAGGTGCCGGCGAACCACGAGCCGACCATCACGTTCGCGGCGCCGGCGGCCAGCGCCAGGGCGACGTCGCGGGGGTGGCGCACGCCGCCGTCGGCCCACACGTGCTTCCCGAGCCGGCGCGCCTCGGCGGCGCACTCCTCGACGGCGGAGAACTGCGGCCGGCCGACGCCGGTCATCATCCGGGTGGTGCACATGGCGCCCGGGCCCACGCCGACCTTGACGACGTCGGCGCCGGCCTCGATGAGGTCGCGGGTGCCCTCGGCGGTGACCACGTTGCCGGCCACCACCGGCACCCGCCCGGCCACCGACCGCGCCGCGCGGACCGCCTCGACCGCCTTGTCCTGGTGGCCGTGCGCGGTGTCGACGACGAGCACGTCGACCCCGGCCGACAGCAGCGCGCCGACCTTGCCGGCGACGTCGCCGTTGATGCCGACGGCGGCCGCGGTGAGCAGCTGGCCCTCGGCGTTGACGGCGGGCGTGTAGACCGTCGAGCGCAGCGCGCCCTTGCGGGTGACGACGCCGACCAGCCGCTCGCCCTCGACCACCGGCGCGGCGCTGACCCGCTCCTCGGACAGCACGTCGAAGACCTTCGGCAGCTCGGTGCCGGCCGGGATGGTCAGCGGGTGCGCGGCCATGACCTGGGAGAGCTGGCTGAAGCGGTCCACGCCCTGGCACGCGCCGTCGGTCACGACGCCCACCGGCACCTCGCCGTCGACGACCACGACGATGCCGTGCGCGCGCTTGGTCATCAGCGACAGCGCCTCGCCCACGGTCGAGTGCGGCGAGAGGGTGATCGCGGTGTCGTAGACCGGGTGCCGCGAGTGCACCCACGACACGACCTCGCCGACGACGTCGACCGGGATGTCCTGCGGCAGCACCGCGAGGCCGCCGCGACGGGCGACGGTCTCGGCCATCCGGCGGCCGCTGATCGCCGTCATGTTGGCGACGACGACCGGGATGGTGGTGCCCACCCGGTCCGGCGTCGTCAGGTCGACCTCCAGCCGGGAGCCCACGGTGCTGGAGTTCGGCACCATGAAGACGTCGGCGTAGGTGAGGTCGGTGGCCGGGCGGTTGCCGCCGAGGAAGCGCATGCCCCCAGTCTCCCGCATCCGCCGGCCGCCGGGCTTGCGCTGGAGTGCGCTCCAGGTCCGAGCATGGCCGGCATGCGACACGTGACGGGATGGGCCGCCTCCGGGCCGGACGGGCCGCTGCGGCCCCTGGAGTTCACGCGGCGGGACCTGCGCCCCGACGACGTCGCGGTGCGGGTGACCCACGTCGGCGTCTGCCACAGCGACCTGCACGCGGTGCAGGGGCTGCGGCCCGGCGCCGCGCCGCTGGTCCCCGGGCACGAGTTCACCGGTGAGGTCAGCGCCGTCGGGCCCGAGGTCACCGCCTTCCGGGTCGGCGACCGGGTCGCCGTGGGCAACGTCGTCGACTCCTGCGGCCGCTGCCCGTCGTGCCTGGCCTCCCGCGAGCCGTACTGCCTGGAGTTCCCCCAGCTCACCTACGGCGGCGTCGACCGGCACGACGGCACGCCCACCCAGGGCGCCTACTCGACCGAGTACGTCGTCCGGGACGCCTTCGTGTACCCGCTCCCCGAGGGCCTGGACCCGGCCGCCGCCGCGCCGCTGATGTGCGCCGGCGTCACGACGTGGTCCCCGATCCGGCGGGCCGGCGTGGGCCCGGGGCAGGCGGTCGGCGTCGTCGGCGCCGGCGGGCTGGGCCACCTGGCGGTCCGCTTCGCCAAGGCCCTCGGCGCCGAGGTGGTCGTCTTCACCACCTCGCCGGGCAAGGCCGAGGCGGCCCGGGAACTGGGCGCCGACGACGTCGTCGTCTCCCGCGACGCGGTGGCGATGGCCGCCCGCGCCGGCAGCCTGGACGTCGTCGTCGACACCGCCTCGGCCGCCCACGACCTCTCGCCGCTGCTGCGGACGCTGCGGCTCGACGGCCGGCTGGTGCTGCTCGGCCTGCCCGAGCGGCTGGACGTCGAGACGATGGCGCTGCTCGGCCGCTCCCTGACCGTCTCCGGCTCCGGCGGCCGCGACGAGACGCGGGAGATGCTCGCCTTCTGCGGCGAGCACGGGATCGGGGCCGACGTCGAGGTGCTGCCGCTGGCCGAGGTGAACACGGCGTTCCGGCGGCTGGCCGCCGGCGACGTCCGCTGGCGGTTCGTGCTGGACGTCGCGGCCTAGCGTGGGGGCCGTGACGACTGCCCTCGGCATCCGGGAGGTCTCGGAGCACACCGGCCTCAGCATCGACACGCTGCGCTGGTACGAGCGGGAGGGCCTCATCCCGCTGGTCGGGCGGACCCCGACCGGCCGGCGCAGCTACCCGCCCGCGGCGATGCGCTTCATCCGGCTGGTGCAGGCCCTGCGCCGCACGGGGATGCCGGTGGCCGACGTCCGGCACTTCGTGCAGCTCGGCGGAGGGCGCCTGGAGCACCACTCCACCCGGATGGCGCTGCTCGAGGCGCAGCGGGGCTCGATCGAGCGTCAGGTGGACCAGCTGCACGAGGACCTCGCCGTCCTCACCGCGAAGATCGACCAGTACCGGGACCTCATCACCCGCGGCCTGGACTGCGAGGACGAGGCCGCCGGCCGGGACGCGTGCCCGGGCGGGGACGACGTCCGCGCCCTCGTCGGACCGGGCGGACCGGCCACGCCGGACCGGGGGCGAGGGCGGGCGTCTCTACGATCGACCTCGTGATCGACCTGCGCCTGGTGCGCGAGCACCCCGACGTCGTCCGTGCCAGCCAGCGTGCCCGTGGCGCCGACGAGTCCCGGGTCGACGCGCTCCTGGCCGCCGACGAGGCCCGCCGCGCCGCCGTCAAGCGCGCCGACGACCTGCGCGCGGAGCAGAAGGCGGCCTCGCAGGCGGTGCGCGGCGCGTCGAAGGAGGAGCGCCCCGCCGTGCTGGAGCGGGCCAAGGCGCTCGCCGCGCAGGTCAAGGAGGCCGAGGAGGCCCAGCGGGCCGCCGACGCCGCGCTGCGCGAGGCGCACCTGGCGCTGGCCAACGTCGTCCACGACGACGTCCCGCCCGGCGGCGAGGACGACGCCGTCACCCTGCGCACCGTGGGCGAGGTCCCCTCCTACGACTTCGAGGTGCGCGACCACCTGCAGATCGGCGAGGCGCTCGGCGCCATCGACATGGAGCGCGGCGCGAAGGTCTCCGGCGCCCGCTTCTACTTCCTCACCGGTCCGGGCGCGCTGCTGGAGTTCGCGCTGGCGCAGCTGGCGATCAGCCGCGCGGTGGCCGCCGGGTTCACCCCGGTCGTCGCCCCGGCGCTGGTCAAGCCCGAGGCGATGGAGGGCACCGGCTTCCTCGGCGAGCACGACGAGGAGGTCTACCGGGTCGAGCGCGACGACCTCTACCTCGTGGGCACCTCCGAGGTGGCGCTGGCCGGCATGCACGCCAACGAGGTGCTCGACCTCTCGGCCGGGCCGCGCCGCTACGCCGGCTGGTCGTCCTGCTTCCGCCGCGAGGCCGGCTCCTACGGCAAGGACACCCGCGGCATCATCCGCGTGCACTGGTTCGACAAGGTCGAGATGTTCAGCTTCTGCCGGCCCGAGGAGGCCGCCGCCGAGCACCGGCGGCTGCTGGCCTGGGAGGAGGAGTTCCTGCAGGCGCTCGAGCTGCCCTACCGGGTGGTGGACATCGCCGCCGGCGACCTGGGCACCAGCGCCGCGCGCAAGTTCGACATCGAGGCCTGGTTCCCCAGCCAGGGCACCTACCGCGAGCTGACCAGCACCTCGGACTGCACCACCTTCCAGGCCCGCCGGCTGGCCATCCGCTACCGCGACGAGGACGGTAAGCCGCAGACGGCGGCCACCCTCAACGGCACGCTGTGCGCCATCGCCCGCACCATCGCCTGCCTGCTGGAGGTGCACCAGCGCGCCGACGGCTCGGTGCACGTCCCCGCGGCGCTGCGGCCGTGGCTGGGCGGGCACGAGGTGCTCACCCCGGGCATGACGCTCGCCGCCCCGCTGCCGCCGGCGGCCGCATGAGCCGGACCGTCCTCTCCGGTCACGTCCCCTCCCCGGACGCCGAGCGGGTGGTGGACCTCGGCGACCTCGGTGGCTGGCGCCCGCGGCTGGTCGCCAGCGACCTCGACGGCACGCTCCTGTCCTCCGCCGGTGAGGTCACGCCGCGCACGCGGGCGGCCCTGGAGGCGTGCTGGGACGCCGGCATCCCCGTCGTCGGCGTCACCGGCCGGGGACCGCGCCTGCTCGACAGCGTCCGCACCGCGCTCGGCGGGCGGGGGATCGCCGTCCTCGCGCAGGGCGGCTTCGTCGTCGACCTCGAGCGCGACGAGGTGCTGCGCACGGTGGGGCTGCCGCGGGAGCAGGCGACCGCGGTGATCGAGCGCATCGAGTCCGTGGCCGGCGACCTGGTCCTGGCCGTGGAGGACGCCGCCGAGCAGGCCGAGGCGCACGCGCCGCTGCGGGTGCAGCACGGCTTCGACTGGCCCTATCCCGAGCCGGCGCACCTGCTGCCCCGCCACCAGGTGCTGCCCACCGGCGCGGTGCTCAAGGTCTTCCTGCGCTCGCCCGGCCTCGGCCAGGACGAGCTGCTCGCCCGCGCCCGCTCGGTGGTCGACCCGGCCGAGGCCGAGGTGACGCACGCGGGCCTGGGCTTCATCGAGGTGCTCCCGCCCGGCGTCACCAAGGCCACCGGCCTGGCGATCGCGCTCGACCACCACGGCGTCGGCCTCGGCGACGTCCTCGTCTTCGGCGACATGCCCAACGACCTGCCGATGATCGGCGCGGTCACCGACGCCGGCGGGCGCGCCGTCGCCGTCGCCAACGCCCACCCCGCCGTCCGCGCGGCCGCCGGCGGGCTCACCAGTGGCCACGACGCCGACGGCGTGGCCCGCTACCTCGAGGCGGTGCTCGCCGGTGTCTGACTGGCGCCCCCGGCTGATCGCCAGCGACATGGACGGCACCCTCCTGCGGTCCGACGACACCGTCAGCGACGCCACCGTCGCCGAGCTGGAGCGGTGGGCGGCCGACGGCGTGCCCCTCGTCCTGGCCACCGGCCGGCCCCCGCGCTGGATGCGCCGCATCCGGCAGGTCGTGCGGTCGGGCACCGCCGTCTGCTGCAACGGCGCGGTGCTGCTCGACCTCGGCCGCTTCGAGATCGTCGACGAGGAGGCGCTGCCCCCGGCGGTGCTCGCCGAGATCACCGCGGGCCTGCGCGCCGAGCAGCCGGGCACCTGGTTCGCCGTCGAGTACGGCCTGGAGTTCCGGCACGAGCCGGTGTACCAGCCGCGGTGGGACGTCGACGCGCCCGGCGTCGGCGAGGCGTCGCTGGAGGAGATGGTGGCCGCGCCCGCGGCCAAGCTGCTGGCGCGCCACGAGGACCTCGGCCGCGACGAGTTCGTCGCGCTCGTCGAGCGGGTGGTGGGGGACCTCGCCACGGTCACCAACTCCTCGACCGACGCGCTGGCCGAGATCTCCGCCCGCGGGGTCACCAAGGCCACCGGCATCGCGCGCGTCGCCGACGAGTTCGGCGTGGGCCCGGACGAGGTCGTCGTCTTCGGGGACATGCCCAACGACATCGCCGCCTTCGACTGGGTGCGCGAGGGCGGCGGCCGGGCCGTGGCCATGGCGCACGCCCACCCCGACCTGCTCGCCGCGGCCACCGACGTCACCGGCACCAACGACGACGACGGCGTCGCCGCGTTCCTCGCGTCCCTCTGACACCCGCGTCCCTCTGACCCCGCGCGGCCGCCGTCCGGCTCAAGGTCGGCCGCCTCCTGCCGATGTGTGCAGCGACCGGCACCAGTGCCGACCTGTACGAGGCCACGGAAGGCGACCCATGAGCCAGAGCACCCCGCGCGTCCCCACGGCGACGACCACCGACGAGTCCGCGACGGGAGGGTGGGGCCTGCGCACCCGGCTGCTCGGCGCCATCCTCGTGGTCGCCCTGACCACGCTGGCCGTCGGCGTGTTCGGGGTCCACCGCATGTCCGTGCTCGCCGACAAGGCCGAGCAGGTCTACACCGAGGGCGCCGAGCCGCTCGACGGTCTGCGCACGCTGCAGGTCGACTGGTGGGAGTTGGCCGCCCAGACCGCCCGCGCCGCGATCCCGTCGCTGCCGCCGGCCAGCATCCAGGACGCGCGGCAGGGTGCCGCCGACGCCGGTGAGGCCATGGCCGGCCACGCCGAGGACGTCGCCGCCATGACGCTGTCCGACGACGCCCGTGCCGACTTCGAGCGCTTCCAGACCGCGTCGGAGACCTACCTGACCGCGCTCGCGCAGCTGCAGACCCTGCCGCTGGGCTCGCCGAACGCCCTCCCGCTGCTGCAGACCATGTCCGAGAACGAGGACGTCATCGAGGAGTCGCTCGTCGCGGCCACCACCTCGGCGGCCGCCTCGGCCCAGGAGACCGTCGAGGAGGCCCGCGCGGCCTACTCCTCGGCCCGGACGCTGACGATCGTCGTCGTGGCGCTCGGCCTGGTCGTGTCGGTCGTGCTCGCCGTCCTGGTCGCCCGCAGCGTGACCCGGCCGGTCGAGCGGATCCGCGAGGTGCTCGGCAAGGTCGCCGGCGGCGACCTGCGGGTGCGCGCCGGGGAGACCGGCGGCGGCGAGCTCGCCGAGGTCGCCCGCTCGCTGGACCGGACGCTGGACTCCCTCGGCGGCGTGCTCGTGCTCGTCCGCGACTCCGCCGGCCGCCTGCAGGGCGCCTCGACCCAGCTCGACACCGCCGCCAGCGGCATCGCCGAGTTCTCCCGCGCGGCCTCCGACCAGACCGACGCCGTCGTCGCCTCCGCCGGTGAGGTGGCCGCCAGCGTCGACACCGTCGCCACCGGCTCCTCGCAGATGGAGACGGCGATCCGCGAGATCGCGCACAACGCCGCCGAGGCCGCCCGCGTCGCCGGTCAGGCCGTGGACGTCGCCGAGACGACGACCCGCACGGTCGGCAAGCTCGGCGACTCCTCGCAGGAGATCGCCACCGTGGTGAAGCTGATCAACGGCATCGCCGAGCAGACCAACCTGCTGGCCCTCAACGCGACCATCGAGGCCGCGCGCGCCGGGGAGGCCGGCAAGGGCTTCGCCGTCGTGGCCAGCGAGGTCAAGGAGCTCGCGCAGGAGACCGCCCGCGCGACCGAGGACATCTCCCGCCGGGTCGAGGCCATCCAGGCCGACACCGCCGGCGCCGTCGAGGCCATCAGCCGGATCAGCGCCGTCATCGGCGAGATCAACGACTTCCAGGCCACCATCGCCGCGGCGGTGGAGGAGCAGACGGCGACCACCAACGAGATGAACCGCAACGTGGCCGAGGCCGCCGGCGGCTCGCGGCACATCGCCACCGCGATCGGCGGGCTGGCCACCGGCACGCAGCAGACCGGTGCCCGGGTCGCCGACGCCCAGCGCGCCGCGGCCGAGCTCGCCCGCATGAGCGGTGAGCTGCAGGAGGCCGTCGCCCGCTTCGCGGTGTAGGAACGCCCGTCCCGGCCAGCGGCGCCGTCCCCACCGGGGGCGGCGCCGCTGCCGTTCCCGCGGACCCCCGTCCCCGCGCCGGGCGGTGGGACAGTGGCGGGGGACGGACCGGGCAGCGGCGGGAGGACCCCGCGGCACGCCGGCCGCGGAGGTGGACGATGACCACTCTGCTCGTGGTGCTGATCGTGGTCGGGGCGCTCGCCCTGGTGACTGCCGGCGCCAGTCTCAAGATGGTCCAGCAGTACCAGCGCGGCGTCGTGCTGCGCTTCGGCCGGCTGCTCCCGGGCGTGCGCGAGCCCGGGTTGCGGGTCATGGTCCCGTTCGCCGACCGGATGACCAAGGTGCCGATCCAGACGCTCGTCCTCGACGTGCCCTCGCAGGGCACCATCACGCGCGACAACGTGACCATCGGCGTGGACGCGGTCGTCTACTTCCGGGTCGTCGACCCGGTCCGTGCCGCGATCAACGTGCAGGACTACGTGCGGGCGACGTCGCAGGTGTCGCAGACGTCGCTGCGGTCGGTCATCGGCCGCGCCGACCTCGACACGCTGCTGTCCGACCGCGAGGCCATCAACGCCGAGCTGCGCGCGGTGATCGACACCCCCACCGAGGACTGGGGCATCCGGATCGACCGCGTCGAGGTCAAGGACATCTCCCTGCCCGAGGGGATGCGCCGGTCGATGTCGCGCCAGGCGGAGGCCGAGCGTGACCGGCGGGCCCGGGTCATCGCCGCCGACGGCGAGTTCCAGGCCTCGACCAAGCTGGCGCAGGCCGCCCAGGCGATGGCCGCCACCCCGGGCGCGCTGCAGCTGCGCCTGCTGCAGACCGTGCACGACGTCGCCTCGGAGAAGAACAGCACGCTCGTCATGCCGTTCCCCGTCGAGCTGCTGCGCTTCTTCGACCAGGCCGCCGGGCAGCGCGAGGCCGTCCCACCGGCCGCCGTCCCGCCCGCGGCCGCGAACGGCTCGGTCCGGGCCTAGCCGCCGGGCGCCGTCACCACCGGTCCGGGGGCAGGTCGGCGGTCAGGTCGGCCAGCTCGCCGAGGGTGCGGGCCGCGTAGGCGGCCCGCACCCGCTCGTCGAACTCGGCGACGTCGAGGCGGCCCTCCGCGAGCCCGCGCTGCAGCCGCCGGACGGTCCCCTCGCGGTCGTCGTCGCCGGCCCGGACCGCCCGCCGGACGGTCCCCTCGCGGTCGTTGCCCACGGCGTCGGCTCGATCGGCCACGGCGTCGTCGGCTCAGAGGTACTGGCCGCCGCCGGGACGCACGTCGGGGGTGGCCGTGCCACCGGGCAGCGCCCGGCCGCGGCGGATCTCCTCCAGCTGCGCGCGGGCGGCCATCTGCTGGGCGAACAGCGCCGTCTGGATGCCCTGGAAGACGCCCTCGAGCCAGCCGACGAGCTGGGCCTGCGCGATCCGCAGCTCGGCGTCCGACGGCGTCTCCGCGTCGCTGAACGGCGAGGTGATCCGGCGCAGCTCCTCGGAGAGCTCAGGGGCCAGGCCCTGCTCCAGCTCGCGGATCGACGAGGCGTGGATGTCGCGCAGCCGGGTCCGGCTGGCGTCGTCGAGGGGCGCGGCGCGCACCTCCTCGAGCAGCTGCTTGATCATCGTGCCGATCCGCATGACCTTGGCCGGCTGCTCGACCATCTCGCCGATGCCAGGGGAGCCGTCGCCGTCGCCCTCGGGGCCGCCGGTGGGCACGGGCATCGCGCCGACCGGCCGCCCGTCGGGACCGACGACGACGACCTGCTGCGGACGCTCCATGCCGTTCCCGGGTGCCGTCATGCCCTCCATCCTGCCCCGCGCACCTGTGCGCCGAACGCGCGGAGCAGGCCGGTGAACGTGCCAACTAGGGTCGCCCGCATGCACCCGGGGGAACCACGGCTGGACGTCGCGCGCGTCCGCGGCCTGTTCCCCGGCCTCTCCGACGGCTTCGTGCACACCGACGCACCCGCGGGCACGCTGATGCCCGAGAGCGTCGCGCACGCCGTCTCCTCGGCCATGCGGGTGCCGGTGGCCAACCGGGGCGGGGTCTTCCCGTCGTCGTCGCGCACCGAGGGTCTGGTGGCCGCCGCGCGCTCCGCGGTCGCCGACCTGGTCGGCGGGGTGTCCACCGGCGTCGTCCTCGGCCCGAGCACGACCACGCTGGTCTACGCGATGGCGCGGGCGCTGTCGCGCACCTGGCGCTACGGCGACGAGGTGGTGGTCAGCCGCCTCGACCACGACGCCAACATCCGGCCCTGGGTGCAGCTGGCCGAGCATGTCGGCGCCGTCGTGCGGTGGGCCGAGGTCGACATCGAGACCGGCGAGCTGCCCACGTGGCAGTACGACGAGCTCATCACCCCCCGCACCCGGCTGGTGGCGGTGACCGCGGCCAGCAACGCCATCGGCACGCGGCCTGACGTCGCCTCCATCGCCGCCCGCGCCCACGCCGTCGGGGCGCTGGTGTTCGTCGACGCCGTCCAGGCCGCACCGCACGTGTTCCTGGACAAGGGCTCCCTCGGCGCGGACTTCGTCGCCGTCTCGGCCTACACGTGGTGCGGGCCGCACGTGGGCGCGGTGGTGGCCGACCCCGCGCTGCTCGCCGAGCTGCAGCCCGACCGGCTGGTGCCCACCCCCGACCGGGTGCCCGACCGCTTCGAGACCGGCACGCCGCCCTTCGAGCTCTACGCGGGCGTCACGGCCGCCGTCGACCACCTGGCCGGCCTGTGCGACGACGCGACCGGCAGCCGGCGCGACCGGCTGCGGACGTCGATGGCGGCGGTCGCGGCCTACGAGGGCGGGCTGTTCGACTGGCTGGACCAGGCGCTGCGGGCGATGCGCCACGTGCAGGTGGTCGGCTTCCCCGAGCACACGACGCCCACGCTGTCGTTCACCGTGCCCGGCATGCGCCCGCGTCAGGTGGCCGCCGAGCTCTCCCGCCGCGGCATCTGCGCCTGGGACGGCGACTTCTACGCCCGCGAGCTGTTCGACGCGCTCGGGGTCAACGAACTCGGTGGCGCCGTCCGCCTCGGGCTGGCGCACTACAACACCGCCGAGGAGGTCGGCTACGTGATCGACTCCGTGGCGGCGCTGCGGGGCGCGCTGCTCTAGGCCGTACCTCTAGATGAGTGAGTCCTGAAGGCCTCAGCTGTCGTAGGCGATCAGGGAGCGCTTGATCGGGGCTCCAATGTGCTCGTTGTGCCAGATGGCGCTGGCCAGGGCGAGCAGTCGGGCGGCGACTCGGGCGTAGACCCCGGCCAGGGTGCGTCCGCCGTGGGCTTCGAGGGTCAGCTGGCCTTTGAGGGTGTCGAAGACGGCCTCGATCCACTGCCGGCAACGGGCCAGGCTGCCGTGCCGGGTTGGTTCGTCTTTGCGGTCGGGACGGATGAGGTGGACCCCGAAGTCCTGCTGGAGGGCGGCTTCGAACTCCCGACCAGCGAAGTTCTTGTCGCCCAGCAGCACCTGACCGGCCCGCACCATCTGGTGGTTGTGATCGAGCAGGGCGGCCACAACGTCCCGCTCGCCGATCTTCGGGCTGGCCAGTCCCCAGATGATCGGCATGCCCTAGGCGGTGCAGATCAGATACAGCCGAAAGCCCCAGAAGTAACGGGAATGGCTGGCGCAGTAGCCGTAACCGGCGTGCCCGGCCAGATCCGACCGGCGCACGGTCTCCCGCGAGGCCGCACACGGCAGCGGCGTGGAGTCCACCAACCGCAGCACGTCGTGCCAGGAGTCGACGTCGCGGGCGAGTTCGGTGATCACCGCTGCGATCAGTGGCCCGGCGGCGCGCAGCCGCTTGCCGTAGCCCGATTGCCCCGGCAGCTGCGGGAACATTCCGGTCAGGTGGGCCCGGGCGTAGCGGATCCAGTGCCGTTCGCTGGCCACTCCGAGCAGCTGCTGGGCCACGGCCAGACACAGCAGCTCGGCATCGCCGAGCGCCGGCCGGCGGCCGCGCCGGTGCGTCCGCGACCAGCCCAGCGACGGCAGCACCCGGTCTTCCAGGTCTACGTAGAGTGCGGTCAGGAGGGTGTCGAGTTCGTTGCTCACACCACGGTCTTGGCACCCTCCGCCCGTCCTGGCCAGACCCGCACATCACGACCCGGCTAAACGGACTCACTCATCTAGGCGTCGGGCAGCAGCAGCACCTTCCCGATGTGCTCGCTCGCCTCCACGACGCGGTGCGCCTCGGCCGCCCGCGACATCGGCAGCCGCCGGTCGACGATCGGGCGCACCACCCCGCGCTCGACGTCGGGCCACACCTCCGCGCGGACCGCCGCGACGATCCCCGCCTTGCCGCCGGGCCCCGCGGGCGGCCGCGAGCGCAGCGCCGTGGCCGCCACCGACGCCCGCTTGGCCAGCAGCTTGGCGATGTCCAGCTCCGCCCGCGTGCCGCCCTGCATGCCGATGACGACCAGCCGGCCGCCGACGGCGAGCGCGTCGACGTTGCGGGCCAGGTACTTCGCGCCCATGTTGTCCAGCACGACGTCGACCCCGGCGCCGTCGGTCTCCTCGCGCACCCGCTCGACGAAGTCCTCGTCGCGGTAGTCGATCCCCACCTCGGCGCCGAGCTCGCGGCAGAACTCGAGCTTCGCGGCGCTCCCGGCGGTGGTGAACACCCGCGCGCCGGCCCGCACGGCGAGCTGGATGGCCATCGTGCCGATGCCGCTGGACCCTCCGTGCACGAGGAACGCCTCGCCGCGGCGCAGGCCGGCGAGCTGGAAGACGTTCGACCAGACGGTGCAGGTGACCTCCGGCAGCGCGGCGGCGGTGGCCAGTTCCACGCCGGCGGGGCGGGGGAGCAGCTGCACCGCCGGGACGGCGACCCGCTCGGCGTACCCGCCGCCGGCGAGCAGCGCGCACACCTCGTCACCGACCGACCAGCCGGTCACGCCCTCGCCGACCTCGCTGACGATCCCGCTGCACTCCAGGCCGAGGACCTCGCTGGCCCCGCGCGGCGGCGGGTAGTTGCCGGCGCGCTGCAGGAGGTCGGCGCGGTTGACCGCGGTCGCGGCGACGTCGACGACGACCTCGCCGGGGCCGGCCTCCGGGTCGGGCACCTCGCCCCAGCCGAGCACCTCGGGTCCGCCGGGTCCGCTCGCGATCACCGCACGCATGCCCCGACCCTAGGAGGTGGGCAGCCCGGCCGCCGGTGGCGTCCAAGCGGGCCGCAAGCGCCGCGCAGGGGCCTGCGGCACCGTTCCCGCCATGACCTCGACGACCATGCCCACGACGACGTCGCCCGCGCCCGTCCGCCGCGCGGCCGCCCCGGCCCGCCCCGGCGCGGTGACCGACCTGACCGACCACGCCCTGCTGCACCGGGCGCTGCGCACCGGCACGCGGGTGGTCGCCGACGCCCTCACCGGCATCGCCTTCGACGAGCCCTGCTGCCCCGTCCGCCAGCGCGAGCTGGTCCGCTGGACCACGCGCGTGCTCGCCGAGGTGCGGGCGCACGCGGCGCTGCGCCGCGGGCTGGAGGCCGCGCTGTCGCGGGTCGTGCTGCCCGGGGGCGCCCCGGAGCTGCGCCGCGCCGGTGGGGACGCCGCCCTCGACTCCGCGCTGGCGCGCGCCCGGCAGGCGCTGCCGCTGTTCGCCCGCGACGTCAGCGCCGGCGCCCCCGCCCTGGCCCTGACGCTGGCCGAGCTCGCCGATCTGGTCGCCGCGCGGCTCGACACCGAGGAGGAGGGCGTGCTCCCCCTGGTCGACGAGCACGTGCCCACGGCCGAGCGCGACCGGATCGTGCGGAACGTCCGCCGCTCCCTGCCGGCCGGTCAGGCGCTGTTCACGCTGCCGTGGCTGCTCGACGCCTGCCACCCCGCCGAGCGCGTCACGGTGCTGCGTACGGCGTCCCGGCCGGCGCGCACGGTCCTGCGCTTCGCGGGTGCGCGGCACGCCCGCACCCGCGACGCCGTCCTCGGCTCCACCTGGTGACGCCCCGACGGCATCGGGCCGGCTCCCTGAGGGGAGCCGGCCCGATGACGGGAACCGCTAGGCGCGCGCCTTGAGGTCCTTGCGGAGGATCTTGCCGGCCGCGGACTTGGGCACCTGCTCGATGAACTCCACCGCACGGATCTTCTTGTGCGGGGCGAGCCGGCTGCCGGCGTAGTCCATGACCTCCTGCTCGGAGATCTCCGCGCCGGGCGCCCGGACGACGAACGCCTTGGGCAGCTCCTCGCCGCTCTCCTCGTCCTTGACGCCGATGACGGCGGCGTCGGCGATGGCCGGGTTGTTGAGCAGCACGGCCTCCAGCTCGGCCGGAGCCACCTGGTAGCCCTTGTACTTGATCAGCTCCTTGACCCGGTCGACGACCGTGTAGCAGCCGTTCTCGTCGACGATCGCGACGTCACCGGTGTGCAGCCAGCCCTCGGCGTCGAGGGTGTCGGCCGTGGCGGTCGGGTTGTTGAGGTAGCCCTTCATGACCTGCGGGCCGCGCACCCACAGCTCGCCGCGCTCGCCGGCGGCCGCGTCCTCGCCCGTCGACGGGTCGACCAGGCGGCACTCGGTGTTGGGCAGCGCCAGGCCGACCGACCCCTTGGGCACCGAGGTCACGCCCTCGGGCAGCCGCGTGGCGTCGGGCGTGGTGTGCGAGACCGGCGACAGCTCGGTCATCCCGTAGCCCTGCGCGACGACGACGCCGTCGGCCGCGCCCTTGCGCAGCCGGTCCTGGGCGGCCTGGGCCAGCGCCTCGTCCAGCGGCGCGGCACCGGAGGTGATGCTGCGCAGCGAGGACAGGTCGAACTGGTCGACCATCGGGTGCTTGGCCAGCGCCAGCACGATGGGCGGCGCCACGAAGGCGCGGGTGATCTTCTGGTCCTGGATGGTGCGCAGGAACTGCTCGAGGTCGAACCGCGGCAGGGTCACCACGGTGCCGCCCCACTGCAGGCCCTGGTTCATCAGCACGGTCAGGCCGTAGATGTGGAAGAACGGCAGGACGGCAATGATCCGCTCGTCGCCCTCGACCAGCTCCACCAGCGGGCGGGACTGGCTGACGTTGGCCACCAGGTTGCGGTGGGTGAGCATGACGCCCTTGGGCAGGCCGGTGGTGCCGCTGGAGTAGGGCAGCGTGACCAGGTCCTCGGCGGGGTCGATGTCGACCTCGACCGACGGGGCGTCGCTGGTGATGAGGTCCAGGAGCGAGGCGTGGCCCTCGGCGCCGTCCATGACGATGACCTCGTCGACCGGCGTCTGCTCGGTGGCCTCCAGCGCCCGGTCGAGGAACGGCGAGACGGTGACGAGCACCTTCGCGCCGGAGTCCTTCAGCTGGAAGGCGACCTCGTGGGCGGTGTAGAGCGAGTTGATCGGGCTCATCACGCAGCCTGCGCGGGCGATGCCGTGGAACACGACCGGGTACCACATGGTGTTCGGGCACAGCACCGCGACGACGTCGCCCTTGCGCAGCCCGCGGGCGGCCAGCGCGGCCGCCACCCGGTCGACGTAGGTGGCCAGCTGGCCGTGCGTGATCGAGTCGCCGGTCAGACCATCGACCAGGGCGGGCGCGTCCGGGCGCGAGGCACCGCCCGCGAGGACGAACTCGGGGACCGACTGGTCGGGGATCGCGACGTCGGGATAACGACTGGCCAGAGCCACTGTGCTCCTCCTCGGGTTCAGGGTGGCGCCAGTCTCACACCCGCGGTGTGTCGCGGGACACGCGGGTTACCCGCGAGTCACCTCGGCCAGAGCACCGACTGGGTGCAGCGGAACAGCGCCAGCGTCTTCCCGGCGCCGGAGGTGACGACGGCGTCCCACACCTGCGTGGTGCGCCCGGCGTGGACGTTCGTGGCGACCGTGCCGATCCGGCCCTCGCGGACGGTGCCGAGGAAGTTGCTCTTGAGCTCGATGGTGGTGAACCCGGCGGCGCCCTCGGGCAGCAGCGCGCGGGTGGCCAGGCCGCAGGCGGTGTCGGCGAGCGCGACGACCGTCGCGGCGTGCAGGTAGCCGTTGGGCGCGAGCAGGTCGGGGCGCACGTCGAGACCGGCCTCGAGCCGGCCGGGCTCGTGCGCGGTGACCGTCAGCCCGAGCAGCCCGGGGAGGGTGCCCGGGACCAGGGCGTTGAGCTCGTCGGCGGTGAGGAACCCGGTGGCGGCCATGGGCGGCAACCTAGCGACCGGGTCCGGCCCGTCACGCGCCGGTGGAGTGGCCCCCGGCGCCCCGGAAGCGCCAGCGGCGGGCGCGCACCCGCTCGCCGCCGTCGCGGCGGCGCAGGTGCAGCCGCTCGTGGTGCGACTCCGACGAGTGGACGACGGTCACCGGACACGGCGCGTGCAGGACGCACTGCATGCTCGTCGACCCGAGCAGCATGGTGGAGAACCCGCCGTGCCCGCGGCTGCCGACCACGAGCAGGTCCGCGCCCGTCGCCTCCCGGATGAGCGCGTCCGCCGCCGACCCGAGGACGGCCGTCACGTGGATCACCGGGTGCGGCTCCGGGACCTCGCGGAGCACCTCGGCGGTGAACGTCTCGGCCCGTTCCGCCGCGGCGGCCTCGGCCTCCTCGTACCCGCCGACGCCGATCGCGTCGAAGTCCATCCACGCCTCGGGCGGGCGGTGGGCGATGACCGCCTCGACGGGCACGTGCCGGCGGACGGCGTCCTCGACGGCGAACCGCAACGCGGCCCGCGCCCCCGCCGATCCGTCGACGCCCACCACCACGCGTGGCCCTCGCGCCCGGGACTCGTCGACCTGTTCGGGGTGCTCGGTCATGACGGCCTCCTCAGCACCGCCGGCCGTGCGGCCCGGTGCCACACGGGCGACCCGATCATGGGCCGGTCGGCCGCCCGGCGACAGAGGCCTCCGTCAGGCCAGTCCGCGGGTGGTGCGCGCGGGGGGACGGTCACCGCGGATGGCGGCCACCATGTCCAGCGTCTGGCGGGTCGCGGCGACGTCGTGCGCGCGGAACACGCGGGCGCCGAGCCACGCGCTGACCGCCGTCGCCGCGAGCGTGCCGGTGAGCCGCTGGTCGAGCGGGACGTCGAGGGTCTCGCCGACGAAGTCCTTGTTCGACAGCGCCACCAGCACCGGCCAGCCGGTGGCCACCAGCTCGTCGAGGCGGCGGGTGGCCTCCAGCGAGTGCCGGGTGTTCTTGCCGAAGTCGTGGCCGGGGTCGACCAGCACCCGCTCGCGGTCCACCCCGGCGGCGACGGCGGCCTCGGCCAGCGCCGTCGTCCGCGCGACGACGTCGGCGACCACGTCGTCGTAGGTGACCCGGTGCGGCCGGGTGCGTGGCGGCAGCCCGCCGGCGTGCGTGCAGACGATGCCGGCGCCGGCCTCGGCGGCGACGTGCGGCAGCTCCGGGTCGATGCCGCCCCACGCGTCGTTGACGACGTCGGCCCCGGCGGCCAGGACCTCGCGCGCGACCTCGGCGCGCCAGGTGTCGATGGAGATCGGCAGGTCCGGGTGGGCCGCGCGGATCGCCGCGACGAGGTCCACGGTGCGGCGGATCTCCTCGGAGGGGGAGACCTCCTCGCCGGGCGCGGCCTTCACCCCGCCGACGTCGACCATGTCCGCGCCCTCGGCCACCACCCGGTCCACCCGCTCGACCGCCGCGGCCAGCTCGAACGTGGCGCCGCGGTCGTAGAAGGAGTCCGGCGTGCGGTTGACGATGGCCATGACCACCAGACCGCCGTCCGGCACGTCCCGCCGGCCCAGTCGCAGCACCCCGTCGCCCTCCGTCCCGCGCGTGTGGTGGAGTCAGCCAACCAGACCACCGGCAACACGGACGAGGACACAGGAGGACGGGCGATGGCGCAGACCACCGTGGACGGCGTCGAGGGCGTGCAGGGCCTCGTGGGGCAGCACCTCGGGTACAGCGACTGGGTCGAGGTGACCCAGGAGCAGGTCAACCAGTTCGCCGAGGCGACCGGGGACCACCAGTGGATCCACGTCGACGTCGAGCGCGCGAAGAAGGAGAGCCCCTTCGGCGGCCCGGTGGCGCACGGGTACCTGACGCTGTCGCTCATCCCGTCGCTGCTGCCGCAGATCGTCGAGATCAGCGGCTTCCGCATGGGCGTCAACTACGGCACCGAGAAGGTGCGCTTCCCCTCGCCGGTGCCGGTGGGCAGCCGGGTCCGCGCCGGCGCCACGCTGGCCTCCGCGACGCCGTTCGACGGCGGCATCGCGATGAACATGGACGTCACCGTCGAGGTCGAGGGCCAGACGAAGCCGGCGATGGTCGCCACCGTCGTCTACCGCCGCTACCTCTAGGCCGGCCCGTGCACTTCCGCGGATGTGCCCGGGGCACATCCGCGGAAGTGCACGACCTCAGGTGACGATCGCCTGGTTGACCAGCGCGCGCAGGTAGGGGCGGATCGGCAGCGTGCTCGAGGGCAGCAGTTGCGTGTAGAAGCTGACGACGACGTCCTCGACCGGGTCCACGTAGAACGCCGTCGACGCCGCCCCGCCCCAGCTGTAGTCGCCGGCGCTGGCGACGCCGCCGTAGCGCACCGGGTCGATCACCATCGAGAACCCGAGCCCGAAGCCCACCCCGCGCAGCGGCGTCTCGGCGAACAGCGGCCGGCCGAAGGTCTCCAGGTCCTGGCTGCCGGGCAGGTGGTTGCGGACCATGTGCGCCAGCGTCCGCGGGCCCAGCAGCCGCCCGCCGTCGAAGGAGCCCCCGCGGCGCAGCATCTCGCAGAAGCGCAGGTAGTCCGCCGCGGTCGAGACCAGCCCGCCGCCGCCGGACAGGAACGTCGGCCGGCGGTGCGCCGCCTCGCCCATCGCGTCGAGCGGCGCGAACCCGGTGGCCGGGCCGCCGGGCTGCCCCGGGACGGCGGCGTAGAGGCGGGCCAGCGAGGCGACGTCGTCGTCCTCCCGCAGGCCGAAGGAGGTGTCGGCCATGCCGAGCGGACGGAAGATCCGCTCGGCGAAGAAGACGTCGAGCGTCTGCCCCGACACGACCTCGACCAGCCGGCCGAGGACGTCGGTGGAGACGCCGTAGTTCCACTCCGAGCCGGGCTGGAAGACCAGCGGGACCGAGGCCCACTGCCGGCAGACCTCGGCGGAGTCGGCACCGGGCGGGGTGCCCCACTCGTGGCCCATCGCGCGGTACATCGCGTCGACCGGGTGGGCGTGGTGGAAGCCGTAGGTGAGCCCGGAGGTGTGGGTGAGCAGGTGCCACACGCGGATCGGCTCGACCTGGGGCTGGGTGACCGGCTTCTGCGCCGACCCGGCGACGTAGACGCGGGTCTCGGCGAACTCCGGCAGCCACTTGGCGATCGGGTCGGTGAGCTCGAAGGCCCCCTCCTCGTACAGCATCATCGCCGCCACCGAGGTCACCGGCTTGGTCATCGAGAAGATCCGCCAGCGGGTGTCCTCCTCGACCGGCAGGCCGTTCTCGACGTCGCGGGAGCCGTACCGCCCCACGTGCGCCAGCCGGCCGTGCCGCGACACCGTGACGAGGAAGCCGGGCAGCCGGCCGTCGTCGACCCAGCGGGCCAGCCGCCGGTCCAGGCGCTCCAGCCGGCCGGCGTCGAGACCGACCTCGGCCGCGTCGGTGTCCAGGGTCAGTCCGCTCGCCACGTGCTCCTCCGTCCCGGCACCGTCGCCCTCGGGCGGCGCCTGCCCGCGCATCCTGACCCACGGTGCGTGGGCGAGGTCACACGGGTCAGGCGCCACCTCGCGGGGCGACCCCGGATCAGACGGGGACGTCGCTGGGACGCCGCCGATCAGACGGGGACGTTGCTGGCGGCCTTCTTCAGGTTCGAGCCGGCGGTCACCTTGACGGTGTTGGCCGCGGGGATGTCGATCGACTCGCCGGTCTGCGGGTTGCGGCCGGTGCGCGCCGACCGCTGGGTGCGCTCGACGGTGATGAGGCCGGAGACGGCCACCTTCTCGCCGCGGGTGATCGCCTCGACGAGCTCCTCCTGCAGGCCACTCAGGACGGCGTCCACGGTGGCGCTGGGGACGTCGGCGCGCTTGGCGATGGCGGAGACGAGTTCGGCCTTGTTCACGGGTTTCCTCTCGGGACGTCGCGGCCGCGCGGTCTCGGCGGCCGCCGTGTGGGGGGTGCCGACCGCAGGATGCGGCGGCGTCCCGGACGGGCGCCCGGGACGGACCGGTCCCGTCAGGACGGGCCGGCCCGGGGCACGGTGACACGCCGACGGCGCATCTGGCCAGTGCAGACACCGAACCACACCCAGCCGACACTCTCGGTCCCACCCGTCCCAGGGCCCCCGCGGGCGGCACCGGGGACCCCGACATAGCGTGGGATGCGTGCCACAGATCCCCGGGACCGACCTGACCGTCAGCGACCTGTGCCTGGGCGGCAACGTCTTCGGCTGGACCGCCGACGAGCCGACGTCGCACGCCGTCCTCGACCGGTTCGTCGACTCCGTCCCGAGCACGCAGAGCCCGTTCGTCGACACCGCGGAGATGTACGGCGACGGCCGCTCCGAGCAGATCCTGGGCGGCTGGATGGCCGAGCGCGGGCTGCGCGACCGGATGGTGGTGGCCACCAAGGCCTCGCCGGGGCGCAAGGAGCACCCGCTGTCGGCGACGGAGATCGAGGTCGCGGCCGAGCGCTCGCTGCGCAATCTCCAGACCGACCGCATCGACCTCTACTACGCCCACTACGACGACGAGTCGACGCCGCTGGAGGAGACGCTCACCGCCTTCGACGCGCTCGTGCGCGCCGGCAAGGTCCGGTACGTCGCGGCGTCGAACTACTCGCCGCAGCGGCTGACCGAGGCGCTGGAGATCTCCGAGAAGCTGGGGATCACCCGCTACGTGGCGCTGCAGCCGCACTACAACCTGGTCGAGCGGCCGGCCTACGAGGACGGGCTGCGCGACGTCGTCGCCGCCTCCGACCTGGGCTGCCTGCCCTACTTCGCGCTGGCCAAGGGCTTCCTGACCGGCAAGTACCGCGCCGGCGAGCGGGTGGACTCACCGCGGGCGCAGGGCGCGCAGGCCTACGTGGGGGAGCGGGGCGACCGGGTGCTCGCCGCGCTGGCCGAGGTGGCCGCCGCGCACGGCGTCTCCCAGGCCGCCGTGGCGCTGCGCTGGCTCGCCGACCAGCCGACCGTCACCGCGCCCATCGCCAGCGGCCGCGACGTCGACCAGGTCGCCGACCTGCTGCCGATGCAGGACCTCGTCCTGACCGACGACGAGCGCGCGGCGCTCACCGCCGCCTCGGAATAGGCGCGGGGCCCCGCGGGAGCCTCAGGCGGCGCGGATGTGCGCGCAGACGGCGGCGACCAGCTCCGGCCCGACCTCGGTCAGGCCGTGGTCGGCGGCGGCGTGCCCGGCGACCTGGCCGAGGATGCCGGCGTCGTCACCGGCGGTGAAGCGGGCGGTGCAGCCGGGGACGACGTCCCCGCAGGCGAAGGTCTTCACAGGTCTCTCCAGGCGGACCGCTCGCCCGGACGGGCGGCGGGGGTCATCGGGCGGCGGCCGCGGAGGCCAGGTCCTCGACGCGCAGCAGACCCAGGACGGCGCCGGCCGCGTCGGTGCACACCACGGGGTCGAAGCGCTGCGCCGGCGAGCGGGTCAGCGCCCGCTGCAGGGTGGCGGCGACGTCGTCGGTGGGGTGCGCCCGCAGCGAGACCGGGGCGGTGTGCGCCAACCCGGTGCGCGGGTCGGCCAGCCGCAGCGCGAGTGGCTCGCCCTGCGGTCCGACGAGGACGACCGGGGGGACGCCGGGGGAGGCCTCGGTGACCTCGCACTGGCGGACCGGGCGCAGCAGGCTCGCCACGGTCGACGCCGTCCGGGCGCGCGCGGTGTGCCCGCGGACCAGCGCGGCGACGTCGGGGGCCAGCGGCGCGAACCCCGCGGCGGGGCGGCCCAGCAGCCAGCCCTGCGCCAGGGGGACGCCGAGCCGGCAGAACGCGGCCAGTTCGCCGCGGGTCTCGATGCCCTCGGCCAGCAGCCAGGCGTCGATGCGGCCGGCGAACTCGCCGACCATCTCGGCCAGGGCCAGGCGCACCGGGTCGCTGTCGACGCCGGCCACCAGGGACCGGTCGAGCTTGACCAGCTGCGGGCGCAGGGCGGCCAGCTGCTGCAGCCCCGACCAGCCCGAGCCGGTGTCGTCCAGGGCGACGAGCGCGCCGCGGGCCCGCAGGGCGGCGACCTGGACCCGCAGGGCGGCCAGGTCGTGGACGGGCGCGTGCTCGGTGAGCTCGACGACGACGCGGCGCAGGTCCGGCCGCGTGGCGAACGCCTCCTGCACCGGGCGGGTGTCGAGCAGGTGCGGGCCGACGTTGACGGTGAGGAAGGTGTCCGGCGGCAGGTCGGGGACGGCGGCCAGGGCCTTGTGCAGAGCCAGCGCCTCGAGCTCGGCGGCGATCCCGGCGTCGGCGGCCGCGGTGAACCACACCTCCGGGCCGGCGGTGCCCGGGAAGCGCGAGAGCGCCTCGTAGCCGGCCACCCGGGCCCGCGCGAGGTCGACGATCGGCTGGAACACCAGCGTGAGGTCGCCGGGGTCGGCGAGCAGGGGGCGGCAGTCCGGCAGCCGCCGCGTCAGCATCCCCGTCATGCGAGGGCCATCGGCCGGGGACGCCGCGGGCCCGACCCCTCCGGCGCGCGTCCTCACCCGGGCGGGGGACGACCCGCGCGGCTGCGGACGGCGCCGTCCGATCGGCCTCCCCGCGTGGCAGCATGGTCGGCTGCGGCCGTCCGGGCCGCGGGCGGACGAGGAGGGCCGTGAGCGTGCCCCAGCCGTCCCCGGCGATCGACGTCCTGCAGGACCCGCACCGCGTCGCCGCCGCCCGCCGGCTCTTCGTCGAGGTGCCCGGACCGGCCGCCTACGACCGGCTCTCCGGGCTCGCGGCGCGGCTGCTCGGTGCAGAGCACGCCAAGGTCACCCTGTTCACCGTCCGCGACGTCGTCGTCGGGGGACACGGCCTGCCGCCCGGCGTCGTCGGCGGGCGCGCGCTGCTCACCGGGGCGTTCTCCGAGCGCATCGTGCGCGAGGGCCGCGCGCTGGCGGTCCCCGACGCGCGGGCCGACGAGACGCTGTCCGCGCTGCCCGCCGTCACCTCCGGCGAGGTCGTCGCCTACCTCGGCACGCCCCTGGTCTCGGCCTCCGGCCGGGTGGTGGGCGCCCTCGCCGTCTACGACCCCGCGCCGCGGACCTGGCATGCCGACGACGTCGCGCTGCTCGAGCACCTCGCCGCCTCCGTGGTCGCCGAGCTGGAGCTCGCCGCCGCCCGCTCGGCGATCGGGGCCTCCCTCGCCCGGCTCGACGTCGCCCTCGAGGCCAGCGCGGTCGGCATCTGGGAGTACGACCTGCGCACCGGCGTCCTGCACTGGGACGAGCGCTGCGCGGCGGTGCACGGCATCGAGGGGCCGCTGGAGATCGCCGACATCGACGGCATGCTCGCCGAGCGGATCCACCCCGACGACCACGCGGCCGTGCGCTCGGCCATGACCGAGGCGCTCGCCGGCCCAGGGGAGTACGCCGTCGAGGCGCGCGCCCTGCACGCCGACGGCACGGTCCGGTGGACGGTGTCCCGCGGCCGCGCCGTGCAGGACTCCCGCGGTGAGCGCGTGCGCGTGCTGGGCACCGTCGTCGACGTCACCGACGCCCGCGCCGAGGCCGCCCGCCGGATGGCCGCCGTGCAGCGGGCCGCCGCCATCGCAGAGGTCGCCGCCCAGCTGGCCAACGCCACCGCACCGTCGGAGCTGGCCGAGATCGCGCTGCGCGGCGCGCGGGTCCTCGGGGCGTCCTCCAGCGCGCTGGCCGTCCTCGACGGCACCGGGCCGCTGCGCGTACACCTCGCCCAGGGCCTGGCCGACACCGTCGCGGCCGCGGCCGCGGAGGCGGAGGTGGAGCTGCCACCCGACGCGGTCGTCGCCGAGCTCGACGACGAGCTGCCCACCCAGTACGCCGCCCGGCACGGCGAGCGGCTGCTGTTCCGCGACCTCGACGAGGCCGTCGCCCGGTTCCCGCAGATGGCCGGGATCGGTGCCGCCCTCGGCCTGCGGGCGATGGCCGCGCTGCCGCTGCGGGTCGAGGACCGGCCGCTGGGCAGCTTCGTCGTCGTCTGGGACACCGACCACGACTTCGCCGACGACGACGTCGAGCTGCTCGACGCGCTGACCGCGCAGATCGCGCTGAGCGTGTCCCGGCTGCAGGCCGACGCCGAGCGGGCCGCCGCGGTCGCGGCGATGGCCGAGGCCAACCAGCGGCTGCAGCTGCTGGCCGACGCGGGCCGGGTGCTCTCGGGCAGCCTCGACATCGGCGAGCAGCTCGAGCAGCTGGCCGACCTCGTGGTGCCGGCGCTCGCGGACTGGTGCTGGATCGTCGTCACCGAGGAGCAGGGACGGCTGCACGAGGTGGCCTGGGCCCACCGTGACCCCGCCCGCCGCGACGACGTCGCCGAGTACGTGCACCGGATGGCCACGGGGATGAGCGACGAGCACGCCGCGCGGGTGGTCACGCGCACCGGCCGGCCCCTCGTCATCCCGGAGCTCGATGCCGAGCGCATCGCGCGCTCCCTCCCCGACCCCGCCGACGCGCAGACCCTGCTGCGGCTGGACCCCCGCTCGGCGATGATCGTGCCGCTGGTGGCCGCGGGACGGGTGATCGGCGCCCTGGGCACCGCCAACGGCGCCGAGCGCGGCCCGCACACACCGGGCGAGATCGAGACCGCGGTCGAGGTCGGCCGCCGCGCCGGGCTGGCCCTGCAGGCGGCCCGCCTCTACGAGCAGCAGCGCGACCTCGCCGACGCCCTCCAGCACAGCATGCTCACCGCGCCGCCCGAGCCCGAGGGCTGCGCGATCGTCGTCCGGTACGTGCCCGCCTCGGAGGGCGCGGACATCGGCGGCGACTGGTACGACGCGTTCGTCGAGGCCGGCGGTGCGCTGGTGCTGGCCATCGGCGACGTCGTCGGGCACGACCGGCACGCCGCCGCGGCGATGGGCCAGCTGCGCGGCCTGCTGCGCGGGATCGGCTACGCCGGCGGCGGCTCACCGGCCGAGGTGCTCACCGGCCTGGACCGTGCCGCGGCGGGGCTGGCGCTGGGGTCGATGGCCACCGCGGTCGTCGCCCGGCTGGAGCGCACGGCCGACGGCGGCGCGCTGCTGCGCTGGTCCAGCGCCGGGCACCCGCCGCCGGTGGCGGTCCTGCCCGGCGGCGCGGTGCGGGTGCTCGACCCCGGGACCGCGGACCTGCTCCTCGGCGTGGACCCCGGCCGGACGCGCACCGACCACGAGTGCGCCCTGCCGGTGGGCAGCACGGTGCTGCTCTACACCGACGGCCTCGTCGAGCGCCGCGACCGCGACCTCGACGCGGGGACCACCGCTCTCACCGCCGCGCTCGGCGAGTTCGGCGAGCTGCCGCTCGAGGAGCTGTGCGACCGGCTGCTCGGGCGGATGGTCCTGGCCAGCGCCGAGGACGACGTCGCCCTGCTCGCGCTGCGCGTGGAGTGACACTGCGGTCCTGCTGGACCGCACCGCGCCCACGTGCCGCCCCCCGCTTCGTGCTCTGCCCACGATGGTGGGCAGAGCACGAGCGGGCGCAGGAGGGATCCGGTCGGGTCAGTGCACGACAGCCCTACAGGGGCTTCACCTCGTAGGTGTGCCCGGCGGCGCGGAGGCGCTCGACCAGGACGTCGCCCAGCGCCGTCGACGGCGTCAGCGACCCCGCCCGCTCGGGCAGCCGGTCCTCGTCGAGGGCCAGCGCCAGCCCGGCCTCGCCGAGCATCACCGACGTCGCCGCGTAGCCGGGGTCGCCCTTCCCGGCAGCCGTGGCCCGGTAGCGACGGCCGCTCTCGGTGTCGGCGTCGACGATCATCCGGAAGAAGCCCTTCTCGCGGGCCGACTCGCTGGGCCCACTGCCCGGCGCGGGCAGCACGCGGTCGAGCAGGGCGCGGGTGGGCGCGAACGCCATCGCGCCGAACGCCGCCGCCAGGCCGGTGGTGACGCCGGCGGCCGTGAACGCGCCCGTGATGCCGCGCCCGGTGCTCATCGACTCGCCGTAGCGCAGGCCGCGGCCGTAGGACCACTCCTGCAGCGCGTTGCTGCGCCGCACGATGCGGGTGTTGAACGGCGCCATCACGAACGGCGCCGTCCACCGGCCCTCGGCGGCGAGCGCGGGCGGCATGGCGTCCGGGGGCTGCCGCGTGGCGGGCTCGGCGGACCGGTCGGGGGAGAGGGCGTAGGGGTCGCCGATGACCCGGCGCAGCGTGCGGTCGGTCGCCATGGCCTCGACCTGGGCACGCATCGAGTCGATCGTCCCGCCGCTGACCCCACCCCGGACGGTGGCGACCAGGCGGACGTCGGTGAGCCCGCCGGCGCCGTCCTCGCGCGCCCGCTCGGCCAGCAGGAACACCGACAGGTCCGAGGGGATCGAGTCGTAGCCGGCCGCGTGCACCAGCCGGGCGCCGGTCTCCCGGGCGATCGCGTCGCAGCGGTCGATGGCCTGCCGCACGAACAGCACCTCGCCGGTGAGGTCGGCGTAGTGCGTGCCCGCCCGCGCGCAGGCCTCCACGACCGGCAGGCCGTAGCGCTGGTAGGGCCCGACCGTGGTGACCAGCACCCGCGTGCTCTCGGCCATGCGGGTCAGCGACGCCGGGTCGTCGGTGTCGGCCTCGACCAGGGGCCAGTGCCGCGACGAGGCGGGCAGGCCGCCGGCGACCGCGACCAGCTTCTCGCGTGACCGGCCGGCCAGCGCGATGCGCAGGTCCGGCGGCGCGGCCTGCGCCAGGTAGGCGGCGACCAGGCGGCCGACGAAGCCGGTGGCCCCGAAGAGGACGACGTCGTACTCGCGCTCGGGCATGCCGCCCATCCTGCTGGCGCCGCTCCCTCAGCGCACCCGGCGGCGCAGCGTCCGGCGTCTGCCGTCCGGCCGCCCGGACCGGTCGCGGCCCAGCCGGCGGCGGGCCCGGTCCGGCAGGTCGACGGCGACCGGCGCCTCCCACCCGCGCCACACCGACAGCACCCGCAGCGCCGCGACCAGCCCGATCACCACCAGCGCCACGGGGATCGGGGCGAGGCCGAGCGGGCCGGCGAGCACGGTGAGCGCCGTGGCGCCCAGCAGCGCAGCGACGGCGTTGTAGGGCCCCGGCTGCACGATGTCGGCGCGCTGGGCGAGCAGCACGTCGCGGATCACGGCACCGCCGACCGCCGTCAGGGTCCCGATGAACACGACCGAGGCGCTGGGCAGACCGGCGAGCTGCGCCTTCTGCGCGCCGATCACCGTGAACAGGCCGAGGGTGACCGCGTCGAGCACCACGAGCAGGCCGGTCAGCTTCGACAGCCAGCCGGAGAAGTAGAAGGTGACCATCGCGGTGATGGCGACCGCGGGCAGGTAGGCGCGGTTGGTCAGCGCCACCGGCGGGCCGGAGGCGAGCAGGACGTCGCGGATCAGGCCGCCGCCGAGCCCGCCACTGACGGCGAGCAGCAGGACGCCGGAGACGGCGAAGCCCTCGCGGGCGGCGAGCAGGCCGCCGGTGAGCGCGCCCACGACGATCGCGGCCAGGTCGACGGCGGCGGGGATCCGCAGCGTCTCGGCGGCCGCGGCGAGGGTGCTCACGGACGCCCATCCTCCCTGCCCGCGCACGGCCGGACGGGGGGCTTCCCCACCCCGACGGGTGAGGACGCGGTGAACCCGCAGGTCGCGGCGGCCGATGAGGGGGCATGACCCGGTCCCGCAGCGCCACCGCGGCCGGCACCCGGCTCTTCGCCGCCTACGCCGCGGCCAGCCTGGTGCCGGTGGTCGTGCTGGGCGCCGTCCTCGCCGGCGGTTTCCGTCAGGACGCCGTCGACCGCGCCCTGGAGTACGGCCACGCCCAGGCCGCCGTCGTCGAGGAGACGGCGATCGCGCCGGCCCTGCGCGGCCAGGACCTCGGCACGGGGCTCACCGCGCCGGAGCGCGAGCGGCTGCAGATGGCCACCGACCTCGCCGTCTTCCGCGGCTCGATCCTGCGGCTGCGGCTGCGCGACTTCACCGGCGAGGTCGTCTTCGCCGACGACGGCGTCATCGGCCCCGAGGAGACGCTGCCGGACTACCCCGCCGGGGAGGACGTCGTCCCGTCCACCGGCGCCGCCTTCACCACCGCCGCGACCGGCGGCACCGACGTCGCCCTGCTCGACGACGACGGCCTCGCCGTGGGCCGGATGATCCGCGTGCTGCAGCCGATCGTGGCCGACACCTCCGGCCGCTCCATCGGCGTCCTCGAGCTGCTGCTGCCCTACGACACCGTCGCCGCCCGGGTGGAGGCGGCGACCACCCGCACCCACTGGCGGCTCGGCGCCGGCCTCGGCGCCCTCTACGTGGTCCTCGCCGGGATCTCCTGGTCGACCACCCGCCGGCTGCGCCGCCAGGCCGCGCAGGCCGAGCACGACTCCCTGCACGACCCGCTGACCGGGCTGGCCAACCGCGAGCTGTTCGCCCGCCGGGTGGCCGCCGAGATCGGCCGGGGCGCGCCCGCCGCGGTCGTGCTCGTCGACCTCGACCGGTTCAAGGAGGTCAACGACACCCTCGGCCACCACGCCGGCGACCAGCTGCTGGTCGAGGTCGGCCGCCGGCTGTCGGCCACCGTGCGCTCCGGGGACACCGTCGCCCGCCTCGGCGGCGACGAGTTCGGCCTGCTGCTGCCCGGCCTCGACGCCCCGGCCGACGCCCGCGAGCTCGTGCAGCGGGTCAGCGACGCGCTGTCGGTCGAGACCGTCGTCGACGGCGTCCCGCTCGCGGTCGAGGCCAGCTGCGGCATCGCCATGCACCCGGCCGACGCCACCGACGTCGAGACGCTCATGACCTGCGCCGACGCGGCCATGTACCAGGGCAAGCGCGGCGCCACCGGCGTCGTCGTCTTCGACCCCCGCGCCACCGCCCCCTCGCCGCACTCGCCGGCGCTGCAGCACGACGTCCGGCGGGCCCTCGAGGACGGCGACCTGCGGCTGCACTACCAGCCGCAGGTGGACCTGGCCTCCGGCCGCACCGTCGGCGTGGAGGCGCTGCTGCGCTGGCAGCACCCGCAGCGCGGGCTGGTCGGCCCCGGCGACTTCCTGCCGGCCCTGGAGAAGTCCGGCGTCATGGGCGCGCTCACCGAGTGGGTGCTCGGCCAGGCACTGGCCGACTGCGCCGCGTGGACCGCCGCCGGCGAGGACTGGACGGTCTCGGTCAACGTCTCGGTGCGCAACCTCGAGACGCCCGGCTTCGCCGCCACCGTCGCCGGGCTGGCCGCCGCGGCCGGGGTCGCGCCGTCGCGGCTGCACCTGGAGGTCACCGAGACCGCGCTGCCCGCCGACCTGGCCGCCGCCTCGGCCTGCCTGGCCGAGCTCGCCGCGATGGGCTTCGGCGCCGCCCTCGACGACTTCGGCGTCGGCTTCGCCAGCCTGTCGCACCTGCGCTCCCTGGCGCTCACCGAGGTCAAGGTCGACCGCGCCTTCGTCACCGGCGTGGACGGCTCCGCCGAGGACGCCGCCGTCGTGCGGTCCCTGGTCGCGCTCGCGCACGGCCTGGGGCTGTCGGTGTGCGCCGAGGGCGTCGAGACGCCCGAGGTCGCCGCCTGGCTCCGGGCGGTCGGCTGCGACCGCGCCCAGGGCTGGCTGTTCTCCCGGCCGCGCCCGTGGCCGGAGCTCTCCCGCGCGGCCGCAGGGGTGTCCGCGCCCTCCGTGGAGGTCCTCGCGTGACCCGCACCCGCCGTGCCCTCGCCGGCACCGCCGTCCTGGCCACTGCCCTGCTGGCCGCCGGCTGCGGCACCGCCGCACCGGCCGCGCCGGCCGACGCCGCACCCGCCGTGACCGTGGACGAGCGGCTGCACGCCGCACTGCCCGAGGACGTGCGCGACGCCGGTGTCCTGACCATGGCCAACGACCCGTCGTACCCGCCGGCCTCGTCCTTCGGCCCCGACGGGCGCACGATCGTCGGCTTCGAGCCCGACCTCGGCGCCGCCCTCGGCGAACTGCTCGGCGTCGAGGTCCGCTTCGAGTCCGCGTCCTTCGACACCCTGCTCGACGACCTCGCCGCCGACCGCTTCGACCTGGTCATGAGCGCGGTCACCGACACCGCCGAGCGCGAGCAGCAGGCGGACTTCGTCAACTACTTCCGCGCCGGCTCCTCGATCGTCGTGGCCCGCGGCAACCCGCTGGGGATCCACGACCTGTCCGGGCTGTGCGGCCGCAGCGTCGCCGTCGAGGCCGGGACGGTGCAGGTCGGGCTGCTGCAGCGGGCGCAGGCGGCGTGCGCGCTGCGCATCGACGTCCACGAGCTGCCCACCAACGACGACGCGCTGCTCGAGCTGCGCACCGGCCGGGCGGACGCCGTCCTCGCCGACTACCCGCCGGCGGTGTTCGTCACCACCGACCCGCGGACGCAGAACAGCTACCAGCTGGTCTCCGACACCCAGTACGAGCCGGGGCTCTACGGCATCGCCGTCGCCCCCGACCGGACGGCGCTGCGCGACGTCCTCACCGAGGCGCTGCAGCGGCTGGTCGACGACGGCGTCTACCAGGAGCTGCTGGACCGCTGGGAGGTCGGGCACGGCGCCGTCGACGCGGTGACGGTCAACGGCGCCCTGCCCACCTCCTGAGCGGCTGGGCCCCTGCCGCTACTGGCCGGGAGGGACGTCGACCGAGGTGGCGGTGTCGCCCGGCGCGGCCGAGCCGGCCTCCGCGGTGACCCGCTGGTCCTCCAGGTTCATGGCCTCCTGCCGGGCGGCCTCCTCCTCGAGGACCGCCGCAGCCTTCCACTCCTGCGGGATGGCGAAGCCGTCGACGAGCGTGACCAGGTGCGGCCGCAGCTCGCGGAGCAGGGCGTTCACCGTGCCGGTCAGCGCCTTGGACCGGGCCGGGGTGAGCTGGCCGTGCTCGAGGAGCCAGCCCTTGTCGGCCTCGATCGTCGACAGCGCGTACAGGTCGCACAGGGTGTCGAGCAGCGCTCGCGCGCCCGGGTCGGTCGCCCGCTCGATCCCGGCGACGAAGGCCTCCAGGACGACGCGGTCGATGTGCACCTGCGCCGTGCGCAGGACGTGGTCCTGGACGCTGTTGAACACCTCGAACGGCTCCATGCCGTCGGTGGCGGCGTTGCGGCGCAGCCGGCGGATGGCGCCCTCGAGCGTGTGCTTCTCGCGGAACTCGAACACCTTGAGCTGCCAGCCGCGGTCCCGGAGCGGGACGTCGTCGTCGCGGCCGGGCACCGCGTCGACCAGCCGGGCGATCAGGCCGCGAGCCGCCGTCCGCTCGAGGACGGTCTCGCGGACCATGTCGGCGACGAAGGCGACCCGGCCCCAGCCGTCGAGGGAGCCGAAGGCGTCGCGGTAGCCGGTGAGCAGGCCCTTGGCCACCAGCTGCAGCAGGACGGTGTTGTCGCCCTCGAAGGTGGTGAACACGTCGGTGTCGGCCTTGAGCTGCGGCAGCCGGTTCTCGGCGAGGTAGCCGGCGCCGCCGCACGCCTCGCGGCACATCTGGATGGTGCGGGTGGCGTGCCAGGTGTTGGCGGCCTTGAGGCCGGCGGCGCGCGACTCGAGCTCGCGCTGGGCGGCCTCGTCGATGGCCTCCCCGTTCTCGTGGACCGCCGTCTGCACGTCGTGCATGGTGCCGACCAGCTCCTCCTGCGCGAAGGACAGCGCGTAGGAGGTGGCCAGGGCCGGGAGCAGCTTGCGCTGGTGCACCAGGTAGTCGTTGAGCACGATCTCCCGGTCGCGGCCGGGCGCGGCGAACTGGCGGCGGACCTCGCCGTAGCGGACGGCGATGTCGAGGGCCAGCTTCGTGGCCGAGCCGGCCGAGCCGCCGACGCTCACCCGGCCGCGCACGAGGGTGCCGAGCATGGTGAAGAAGCGGCGGGTCTCGTTCTCGATGCTCGACGTGTAGGTGCCGTCCTCGGCGACCTGGCCGTAGCGGTCGAGCAGCATGTCCCGGGGCACGCGGACGTGGTCGAACGACAGCCGCCCGTTGTCCACGCCGAGCAGGCCGGCCTTCGGGCCGTCGTCGCCGATGGTGACGCCGGGCATCGGGTTGCCGTCCTCGTCGCGGATCGGCACCAGCCAGGCGTGCACGCCCTGCTTCTCGCCCCGGGTGACCAGCTGGGCGAACACGACCGCCATCCGGCCGTCCTTCGCGGCGTTGCCGATGTAGTCCTTGCGCGCGGCCTCGTGCGGGGTGTGCAGGTCGAAGGTCTGCGTCGCGGGGTCGTAGGTGCAGGTGGTGCGCAGCTGCTGGACGTCGGAGCCGTGGCCGGTCTCGGTCATGGCGAAGCAGCCGGGCAGCGCGAAGCTCATGATGTCGGGCAGGTACGCGTCGTGGTGGCGCCTGGTGCCGAGCAGCTGGACGGCGCCGCCGAACAGCCCCCACTGGACGCCGGCCTTGACCATCAGCGACAGGTCCCCGTAGGCGAGCATCTCGATCGAGGTCACCGAGCCGCCGGCGTCGGCCTCGCCGCCGTACTCCTTCGGGAAGCCCAGGCCGACCCGGCCGGTGGCGGCCAGCTCCCCGGCCAGCCGGGTGATCCGCTCGCGCGCCTCCTCCATCGACTCGCCGTAGACCGGCGCGTACTTCCGGTCGCCGAGCTGCTCGCGGGCGTCGCGGCGCACGTGTGCCCACCGCCCGTCGAGCACCTCCTGCAGGCGGGCCGGGTCCACGGTGCGGGGGAGGGTGGAGGTCACTGCTTCTCCTCGGGGTGGGGGGCGGGGGAGTCGGGCACCAGGCCGCGGAGGCCGGCCCAGGCGAGTTCGGTGAGGTGGGCGGCGAGGTCGGCCCGCGGCATGGGCCGGTCGGCGCGCAGCCACCAGTCGGCCGCCGCGCGGACCAGGCCGACCAGACCGTGGCCCCAGGGCGCGGCGGCGGCGGGGTCGCGGCCGGCCTGCCGCAGGGCGAGGGCCACGAGCGCGGCGGCCTCGTCGCCGACGAGGTCGGACAGCGTGCTGACGGGGTCGGCGTCCACCGGCCGGTCCAGCAGCGGGTGCGCGACGACGAAGCGGTAGAGCTCGGGGTCGGCCTCGAGGAAGGCCAGGTAGGTCTCGACCGCCGCCGCGACCATCCCGCGCGGGTGGTCGGTGCTGGTCATCGCGGCGCGCAGCTTCTCGGTGAGCTGGGCCGCCACCCGGTTGCAGACGGCGACGTAGAGCTCGCTGCGGTCGGCGAAGTGCCGGTAGACGACGGTCTTGCTCGTGCCGGCCTCCGCGGCGATCTCGTCCATGCCCACGCCCGCGCCGTGCTTGCCGACGGCGGCGACGGTGGCGTCGACCAGCTGCTCGCGGCGCGCACGGCGGTGCTCGTCCCACCGCGAGTCCCGGCGGTCGCGCCGCCGGCTCGCCGTCTCGGCTTTCATGTAACCCACGGTACCGTGTACCGTCGGTACCGGCCACATCGTCTCGCCCTCAGCGCGCTGATGGCTCCCGACCCCTCCGGAGGTCCCCCCGATGAGCTCGCCCCAGCCCCGCAGGGCCGCCGTCCTCGGCGGCAACCGCATCCCGTTCGCCCGGTCGAACTCCGCGTACGCGCAGGCGTCCAACCAGGACATGCTCACCGCGACGCTCGACGGCCTGGTCGCCCGCTTCGGCCTGCAGGGGCAGCAGGTGGGCGAAGTCGTCGCCGGCGCCGTCCTCAAGCACTCGCGGGACTTCAACCTCACCCGCGAGTCGGTGCTCGGGTCGCGGCTGGCCGCCACGACGCCGGCCTACGACGTCCAGCAGGCGTGCGGCACCGGCCTCGAGGCCGCCGTCCTGGTCGCCAACAAGATCGCGCTCGGGCAGATCGAGTCCGGCATCGCCGGCGGCGTCGACACGACGTCGGACGCTCCGCTCGCCGTGGGCGACGACCTGCGCCGCGCGCTCATCGAGCTGAACAACGCGAGGACGCTGAAGGACCGCCTGCGGGCGATCGGGAGGATCCGCCCCGGCTCGCTGGTGCCGGAGATCCCGCGCAACGCCGAGCCGCGCACCGGCCTGGCGATGGGCGACCACCAGGCGATCACCGCGCGCGAGTGGGAGATCAGCCGGGAGGACCAGGACCAGCTGACCGTCCGCTCGCACCGCAACCTCGCCGCCGCCTACGACCGCGGCTTCCTCGACGACCTGGTCACGCCCTACCTCGGCCTGACCCGCGACCAGAACCTGCGGCCGGACACGACCGTGGAGAAGCTGGCGAAGCTCAAGCCGGTCTTCGGGAAGGACGACCCCGCCGCCACCATGACCGCGGGCAACTCCACCCCGCTGTCCGACGGCGCCTCGGCCGTCCTGCTGTCCTCCGACGAGTGGGCCGCCGAGCACGGGCTGCCGGTGCTCGCCCACCTCGTCGACGCGCAGACCGCTGCCGTGGACTACGTGCACGGTGGCGAGGGCCTGCTCATGGCGCCGGCCTACGCGATGCCGGTGGTGCTGGCCCGCAACGGCCTGACCCTGCAGGACTTCGACTTCTACGAGATCCACGAGGCGTTCGCCTCCACCGTGCTCGCCACGCTCAAGGCGTGGGAGGACCCGGCGTTCTGCAAGGAGCGGCTGGGCCTGGACGCCCCGCTCGGCGCGATCGACCGCGACAAGCTCAACGTCAACGGCTCGTCGCTGGCGGCCGGGCACCCGTTCGCCGCGACCGGCGGCCGGATCGTCGCCTCGCTGGCCAAGCAGCTGCACGAGGCCGGCTCCGGCAGGCGCGGCCTGATCTCGATCTGCGCGGCCGGCGGCCAGGGCGTCGTCGCGATCCTCGAGTCCTGACCCCTTCCGTGCACTTCCGCGGAAGTGCACGGCGCACTTCCGCGGAAGTGCACGTCCTCGGAGAGGAACACCCGTGAGCGACTGGTACACGAGCTTCGCCAACTCCGGCGTCGGGTCGACCCTGGTGAAGCAGTTGGGCCTGCCCCGGCCGGCCGTGCTGCGCCGGTACGAGCCCGGTCAGCAGCTGCTGCCGGGCCCGGCCGTGGTCGGGTCCGCGGGGGAGGGCCGGCTGCGCGCGACGCTGACCGCCGTCCTCCGCGACGCCGGCGTCGCGGTCCTGTCCCCGGCCGCGGCCGACGGCGCCGGGGACGGCGAGCGGCCGGCCGCGGTCGTCCTCGACGCCACCGGCCTCACCGGCCCGGCCCAGCTGGCCGCCGCGCACGACCTGCTCGCTCCTGCGGTCAAGCGGCTGCGGCCCACCGGCCGGGTGCTCGTGCTCGCCGACCCGCCCGCCACGGCCGACTCCCCGGCGCAGGCCGCGGCGCGGCAGGCGCTCGAGGGTCTGGTCCGCTCGCTGGCCAAGGAGCTGCGCGCCGGGTCGACGGCGAACCTGGTGTTCGTGCCGGAGGGCGCCGAGGCGTCGCTGGCGAGCCCCGTGCGCTTCTTCCTCTCCGGGCGGTCGGCCTACGTCGACGGGCAGGTGCTCACGCTGAGCGCCGCCGACGTGCCGGCCGGCGAGGACGCCGAGCGCCCGCTCGCCGGGAAGGTCGCCGTCGTCACCGGGGCCGCGCGCGGGATCGGCGCCTCGATCGCCCGCGTGATGGCCCGCGACGGGGCGCACGTGGTCGCCGTCGACGTCCCCGCGGCCGGCGAGTCGCTCGCCGCGGTGGCCAACGAGATCGGCGGGACGGCGTTCCAGCTCGACATCACCGCCCCCGACGCCGCCGCGCGGCTGGTCACCCACCTGCGCGAGCGGCACGGCGGGGTCGACGTCGTCGTCCACAACGCCGGCATCACGCGGGACAAGCTGCTGGTCAACATGGACGCCGCCCGCTGGAACGGGGTCATGGCGGTCAACCTGCAGGCCCAGCTCGACCTCACCCGGGCCCTGCTCGACGCCGACGGCGTGCTGCGGCCCGGCGCCCGGGTGGTCTGCGTCAGCTCCCAGTCGGGCATCGCCGGCAACCGCGGGCAGAGCAACTACGCGGCGTCGAAGGCCGGCGTCATCGGCATGGTGCGGGCGTGGGCGCCGGAGTTCGCGGAGCGCGGCGCGACCGTCAACGCCGTCGCGCCGGGCTTCATCGTCACCGAGATGACGGCGACGATGCCGCTGGGCACCCGCGAGGTCGGCGCCCGCATCAACTCGCTGCAGCAGGGCGGGCTGCCGGTCGACGTCGCGGAGACGATCGCCTGGCTGTCCTCGCCCACGGCCGCCGGCGTCAACGGCCAGGTGGTGCGGGTGTGCGGCCAGTCGATGCTGGGGGCCTGATGGTCACAGTGCTGGACGCGGCGCCGTCGATGGCGCCGCTGTTCGCGCGGGCCGCGCTCACCGCGCGCGGCCGCGGCGGCGACCTGCCCGGCACCCGGCTGGCGCGCCGCGGCGTGACCGTCGACCCCGCCGAGGTGGCCGCGTACGCCCGGGTCTGCCGGTTCCCGCTGGCCGACGCGCTGCCGGTGACGTTCCCGCACGTGCTCACCTTCCCGCTGCAGGTGGCGCTGATGGCCGACCGCGCCTTCCCGCTGGCGCTGCCGGGCCTGGTGCACGTGCGCAACCGGATCGACGCGCTGCGGCCGGTGGGCGCCGGTGAGTCGCTGGACCTCGAGGTGTGGGCCGAGCGGTTCGCCGCCCACCCGCGCGGGGCCACGGTCGACCTGTGCGCGTCGGTCTCGGCCGTTGGAGCCGAGGTCTGGCGCGGCCGCTCGACCTACCTGGCCCGCGGGGCGCGGGCGCCGGAGGGTGCGCCGTCCTCCGACGTCGACGTCCCCGTCGGCGACCTGCCGGCGGGCACCGTCCGCTGGCGGGTGCCCGGGGACGCCGGCCGCCGCTACGCCCGCGTCTCCGGCGACGTGAACCCCATCCACCTCTCCGCGCTGACCGCGCGGGCCTTCGGCTTCCCGCGGGCGATCGCGCACGGGATGTGGGTGAAGGCGAGGGCGCTGGCCGCGCTGGCGGGCCGGCTGCCCGAGGCCCTGACCGTCGACGTCGGCTTCCGCAGGCCGCTGCTGCTGCCCTCGACCGTGCGGCTGGCCACGGCCGCGGTCGACGGCGGGTGGGACGTGGCCGTCCGTGGCGACGGCGGCGACCACCTGGTGGGGACCGTCCGCCCGGTCTGACCCGCACGATCAGGTGACCTGATCTCGATGCGTCCTGGCTCACCGTCGACGCTGAGCCAGGACGCGTTCCGATGAGCCAGGACGCGGGTCCGGCGTGCCGGCCACCGTCGGGTCACGGGACGGCCACGAGGCGGCCACCCTCTTGACACAGGATATGTAAGGACGGTTGCCTAACAAATGTGACCGCCGACGCAGCGCCCGTCCCGCGTCGCCGTCCCCTGCGCCCGACCAGCAAGGTCCTGCCCGAGCACGCGCGGGCGCACCACCGGTCGATGGTGCTGCAGCACCTCTTCCACTCCGGTCCCCGGTCGCGCGCGGACCTCGCCCGCGCGACCGGGTTGACCCGGGTCACCGTCTCCGACCTGGTCTCCTCGCTGCTGGCCGAGGGGCTGGTCTCCGAGCTGGGCGTGCGCGCCGAGGCGCGGGTGGGCAAGCCCGCCACCCTCGTCGGCCTGCGCACCGACGCGTTCTCCATCGTCGCGGTCGACCTCGCCGACGACGAGCGCATGCACGGCGCGGTCCTCGAGCTGTCGGGCACCGTCCTCGAGCGCCGCTCGGCGCTGGTGCAGGGGCTCACCGGCGAGGCCGCCGTCGCGGCGCTGCTGGACCTGTGCCGCGACCTCGTCGCCGCCTCGCCGCTGCCGGTGCTCGGCGTCGGCGTGGGCTCGCCCGGCGTCATCACCCCCGACGGCTGCGTCGTCCAGGCGCCCAACCGCGGCTGGTACGACCTCCCGCTGGCCGCCACGCTGACGGCGGAGCTCGCCCGGCCGGTGCACGTGGCCAACGACGCCAACACCGCCGCGCTCGGCGAGTTCACCTACGGCGAGGCCTCCGGCGGCGGGCTCATGGTGCTCACCGTCGGCGGCGGCGTGGGCGCGGGCATCGTCCTCGACGGCGCGCTGGTGCACGGCGACTCCCACGCGGCCGGCGAGATCGGCCACGTCACCGCCGTCGACGAGCGCGACGACGTCGACGGCGCGCCGCTGGGCCGGCCCGCGCCCTGCGCCTGCGGGCGCACCGGCTGCCTGGAGACGGTGCTGTCGGTCCCCGCGATCCGCCGGCGCGTCGAGGGCCTGGCCCCTGGCGACGCCGCCGTGGCGCTGGCCCAGGTGGGCCGGCGGCTCGGCATCGTGCTCGCCCCCGTGGTGAGCGCGCTCAACCTCCCGGAGGTCGTGCTGCGCGGCCCGCGGGAGCTCCTGGACGGCCCCCTGCGGGAGGCGGCGCTGGCCGCCCTCCGCGAGCGGACCATGCCGGTCATCAGCGGCACGGTGCAGCTGCGGATGACCTCGCTCGGCGAGGACGGCGCCCTCTCGGGGGCCGCCGTCCTCGTGCTGTCCGGCCAGCTCGGGGTGACGTGACCACCCCGAGCCGGCCAGGTGCACGTCGGAGACATCCCGCGCAAACGAGGAGGAACCCCAACATGAGAAGAGTACGCACCGGCGGCCTGGCCGCCGCCGCGGTCGCATCGCTGCTCGCCGTGTCCGCCTGCGGCGGGGGCGAGGCCGCGGAGGCCTCCTCGGACACCGAGGTCCGGCTGTGGCTCAACGGCACCGACACCCCGCAGGAGCTGCGCGACTACCTGAAGGAGACCTTCGAGGCCGACCACGAGGGCATGACGCTGGTCATCGAGGAGCAGGACTGGAGTGGCCTGGTGCCGCGGCTGCAGACGGCGCTGTCCAGCGAGGACCAGACGCCGGACCTCGTCGAGATCGGCAACACGCAGAGCCCGACGTTCACCTACGCCGGCGCCTTCACCGAGCTGACCGACGTCTACGAGGACCTCGGCGGCGACGACCTGCTCCCCGGCTTCGTCGACGCCGGCACCGCCGACGGCACCCTCTACGCGGTGCCCTACTACTCGGGCGCGCGGGCGGTCTTCTACCGCAAGGACCTCTTCCAGCAGGCCGGGGTCGCGGTCCCGACGACGCTCGAGGAGTTCCGCACCGCGGCGATCGCGCTGCAGCAGGCCAACCCCTCGCCGGACTTCAGCGGCTTCTGGTTCCCCGGCCAGGACTGGTACAACGGCGTGGCCTGGGTGTTCAGCAACGGCGGCGACCTCGCCGTCCAGGAGGGCGACCGCTGGGTCGGCGCGCTGTCCAGCCCGGAGTCGCAGGAGGCCCTGGCCGAGGTCCAGGACCTGTTCACCAACGCCACGCGGGCTCCGCGCGACGCCGACTCCAACGAGCCGTGGGTGGCCTTCAACAACGGCCAGGCCGCGATGTTCTCCGCCCCGACCTGGGCCCGGTCCAGCATCGCGCTGCCCGAGTGCGACAAGGGCGTCGACCCGGACGACACCTCGCCCGAGGCCGAGGCGCTGCTGGCCGAGCAGCAGGCGTGCAACGAGGAGATCACCGGCGTCTTCCCGCTGCCCGGTGAGCAGCCCGGCTCCAGCGCGCCGGTCTTCGCCGGCGGCTCGAACATCGCCATCCCGACGATGTCGCAGCGCCAGGAGGAGGCCCGCGACCTGCTGCGGATCATCTTCAGCGAGGAGTACCAGACGATGCTGGCCGAGAACGGGCTCATCCCCGGCAACAGCCAGTACGCCGACGCCCTCGGGGACGACGTCTACGCCCAGGCCGCGCTCGCCGCGGCGCGCAACGCCAAGCTGACGCCGGCCGCCGAGCAGTGGGCCGACGTCGAGGGCGCCCGGATCCTGGAGGACTTCTTCCAGCAGGTCGCCAGCGGTGCCGACGTCGCCCAGGCCGCGGCCGAGGCCGACCGGCTCATGGAGGAGACGCTCAACTGACCGCCCGACCGGGGAGGGCGGCCCGCCCGCCCTCCCCGGTCCCCGGACGCCCCGGAGCCTCTGCGATGGCCGCGCCACCCCTGCCGCCCGAGACGGCGGCACCCCCGCGGGACCCGCTCGTCGCCGAGCCCGTCCCCGCCCGTCCCGTCCCGCCCCGGCGGCGCCTGCCCTGGCGCTCGCGCCTGGGCCCCTACGCCCTGCTCGTCCCGGCGCTCGTCCCGGTCGCCGTCGGCCTCGGCTACCCGCTGGCGCGGCAGTTCGTGCTGTCCTTCCAGGAGTACGGCCTGGCCCAGCAGTTCGGCCGGCCGGCCGAGTGGGTGGGCCTGCGCAACTACACCGACCTGCTGTCGGACCCCTACGTGTGGGGCGTCATCGGCCGGTCGATCGCCTTCTGCCTGGTCAACGCCGGGCTGACCATGGCGATCGGGGTGACGCTGGCGGTCCTCATGACCCGGGTCGGCCGGGGCGCCCGGATCACGCTGCAGGTCGGGCTCCTGCTGGCCTGGGGCACCCCGGTGCTGGCCACGCTCACCGTCTGGCAGTGGCTGTTCGACTCGCAGTACGGCGTCGTCAACTGGCTGCTGTCGGACCCGCTCGGCGCCGAGGGCTTCCGCGGGCACTCGTGGATCATCGAGCCGGCGTCGTTCTACCTGGTGGCCACGGTGATCGTGGTCTGGATGAGCGTGCCGTTCGTCGTCTTCACGACCTACGCCGCGCTGCTGCAGGTGCCCGCCGAGTGCGTCGAGGCCGCCCAGCTCGACGGCGCCAGCGCCTGGCAGCGGTTCCGTCACCTGTCGCTGCCGCTGATCAAGCCGGTGCTGCTGATCGCCGGACTGCTGCAGGTCATCTGGGACCTGAGGGTGTTCACCCAGATCCACGTCCTGCAGAAGGCCGGCGCCCCGACCCGGGAGACCCACCTGCTCGGCACCTACGTCTACTCGCTGTCCCGGGAGTTCTCCCTGGCCGGCGCCATGGCCACGGTCATGCTCGTCATCACGCTGTGCCTGACCGGCTTCTACATCCGCCGCATGCTGCGGGAGGAGGACCTGTGAGCGCCGCCGTCCCGCCCACTGCCGCCGTCCCGACGGCGGTGAGCCCCGCCCGGCCCGCCCGCCGCCCGCGCCGCCGCATCCGGCCGCGCACCCGGGCCGCCCGCTGGCTGCTCGGCGCGCTGGCCGTCGTCGTCGCGCTGGTGTGGGCCTTCCCCATCTACTGGATGGTCAGCAGCGCCTTCCTGCCCACCGCCCGGCTGCGGACGCCGGAGCCGACCTTCTTCCCGTTCGACGGCACCCTGGCCAACTTCCGCCAGGTGCTGACCGACGGGTCGTTCTACGCCTCGTTCCGCGTCTCGCTCGCCGTCACCGGTCTGACGCTGGTGTTCGCGGTGTTGTTCGCATTCGTCGCGGCACTGGCGATCAGCCGTTTCCGGTTCCGCGGGAGAAAGGCGTTCATCGTCACCGTCCTCGTCGTCCAGATGATCCCCGCGGAGGGGTTGTTCATCTCGCAGTACGCCGTTCTCGACGACTGGGGTCTGGTCAATTCCGTACTGGGTCTGACCATCGTCTACGTGGCGGCCATTCTCCCGTTCACGATCTGGATGCTGCGCGGTTTCGTGAACGGCGTCCCCATCGAACTGGAGGAGGCCGCGATGGTCGACGGCCTCTCCCGCACCCGCGCCTTCTTCCGCATCACCTTCCCGCTGCTGGCGCCGGGCCTGGTGGCCTCGGGTGTCTACGGGTTCCTGCAGGCGTGGAACGAGTACACCCTCGCCCTGGTCGTCATGACCGACCCCGGCGAGCGGACCCTGCCGCTGTGGCTGCAGGGCCTGGTCGAGGCCAACCGGGCCACCGACTGGGGCGTGGTCATGGCCGGCGCGACCCTCATCGCGGTGCCGGTCATCGCCTTCTTCCTGCTGGTGCAGAAGCGGATGAGCGCCGGTCTGGTGGCCGGGGCGGTGAAGGGGTGAGGGCGCCGGGCTGGTCGGTCGGCCTCGACATCGGGGGCACGAAGGTCCTCGGCGTCCTCCTCGACGACGTCGCCACCGTCCGCGGCAGCGTCCGCGTGCCCACCCGGCGCGGCACCGAGGGCGTGGTCGCGGCCGCCGCCGAGGTGGTGGAGCAGCTGTGCGCCGACGCGCGGATGGCCGTCGACGACCTCGCCGGGGTGGGCGCCGGCGTGCCCGGGCTGGTCGACCCCGCCACCGGGGCGGTCTCGCACGCGGTGAACCTCGGCATCGACGACCGCGGCGTGGCGCTGGCGCCGCTGCTCTCGGCCCGCCTCGGCGGGGTGCCGGTGGCGGTGGAGAACGACCTCAACGTGGCCGCCGTCGGCGCGGCCCGCGTGCTCGGCCTGCGCGGTGACCTCGCGCTGCTCGGCCTGGGGACCGGCGTCGCCGCGGGCCTGCTGCTCGGCGGCGGGCTGCGCCGCGGGCACGGCGGGGGAGCGGGGGAGATCGGGCACGTGCCGCTGGACCCGGCCGGCCCCCGCTGCCCCTGCGGGCAGTGCGGCTGCCTGGAGCTCTACGCCTCCGGCTCGGCGCTCGACGCGGCCTGGCCGTCCCCGCCCGGGGTGCCGGCGGCGGCCGCGGTCTTCGGCGCGGCGGCCCTCGGCGACCCCGCGGCGGTGCGGGTCCGGGACCGCTTCGCCGGCGCGGTGGCCGCCGCCGTGCGGCTGCTGGTGCTGACCTGCGACGTCGAGCACGTGGTGCTCGGCGGCGGGGTGGCGGAGGTGGGCCAGCCGCTGGTCACCGCCGTCCGCGAGCAGCTGGAGCGGCAGGCGGCCGGGTCGCCGTTCCTGCGCAGCCTGGCCATCGCCGGACGGGTGACGGTGGTGCCGGCCGGGGTGCCGGTGGCCCCGGTCGGGGCCGCGCTCACCGCCCGGGAGGCCGCGCCTCCTCCCGTGGGGGCCGCGTGGAGGTGATCGTCCTGCCCGGTCCCGACGACGTCGCCCGGGTCGCCGCCGACGTGGTGGCCGACGTCGTGCGGCGCCGGCCCGGCGCGGTGCTGGGGCTGGCCACCGGGTCCTCGCCGGTGGGCGTCTACGCCGAGCTGGCCCGCCGGGTCACGGCCGGCGAGCTCGACCTGACCGGCGTCAGCGGATTCGCGCTCGACGAGTACGTGGGCCTGCCGGCCGGGCACCCGGAGAGCTACGCGGCCGTCATCGCGCGCGACGTCACCGGCCCGCTGGGCCTCGACCCGGCCCGCGTGCACGTGCCCGACGGCCGCGCCGCGGACCTCGAGGCGGCGGCGGAGGCCTACGAGCAGGCACTCGCCGACGCCGGCGGGGTCGACGTCCAGCTGCTCGGGATCGGCGCCAACGGGCACATCGGGTTCAACGAGCCGACGTCGTCGTTCGGGTCGCGCACCCGGCTCAAGACGCTGGCGGCGCGCACCCGGGCGGACAACGCGCGCTTCTTCACCTCGCCCGACGAGGTGCCGCTGCACTGCCTCACCCAGGGGCTGGGCACCATCCTCGGGGCCCGGCGGCTGCTGCTGGTGGCACAGGGGAGCGCCAAGGCCGAGGCGGTCGCGGCGGCCGTCGAGGGGCCGCTGACCAGCATGGTCCCGGCCTCGGCGCTGCAGCTGCACCCGCGGGCGACCGTCGTCGTCGACGAGGAGGCGGCCGCCCGGCTGACCCTGCTCGACCACTACCGCCAGGTGTACGCCGCCAAGCCGGACTGGCAGCGGCCCTAGCGGACCCGGCGACCGGCCGCCCAGACGCCCGTGACGGACCGGTCCGGACCGAGGGCGACGACGTCGGCGGCGTAGCCGGGCGCCAGGCGGCCGAAGGTGCTCTCCAGGCCGAGGGTCCGGGCCGGTGCGGCGGTCAGCGCGGTGACGGCGGCGACCTGCTCGACACCCGCGCCGAGCGCGGTGCGCAGCGCGGCGTCCTGGGTGAGTGTCGACCCGGCGATCGTGTCGGTGCCCGCGACCACCGCCCGCCCGCCGCGCACCTGCACCGCCCGACCGCCCAGCCGGTGGTCGCCGTCGCCGGCGCCCGCGGCGGCCATCGCGTCGGTGACCAGCGCGACCCGTCCCGGTGCGCCGGCCAGCAGCAGGCGCGCGACCACGGGGTGCACGTGCACGCCGTCGAGGACGAGCTCCAGGTTGACCCGGGGGTCGGCCAGCGCGGCGCCGACCGGGCCGGGCTCGCGGTGGTGCAGGCCGGGCATGGCGTTGAGCGCGTGGGTGAGCAGCCGGGCGCCGGCGTCGAAGGCGGCCGCGGTGAGCGCGGCGTCGGCCTCGGTGTGCCCGACGGCGACGACCACCCCCGCGGCGGTGAGGTCCCGGACCGCCTGCAGGGCGCCGGGCAGCTCGGGCGCCACGGTGACCTGCCGCAGCGTGCCGCGCGCGGCGGCGAGCAGCCGGTCGACGGCGTCGGCGGTGGGGGCGAGCAGGTGGCGGGGGTCGTGCGCGCCGCAGCGGGCCGGGGCGAGGAACGGGCCCTCGAGGTGGGCGCCGAGCACGGTCGGGTCACCGGCGGCCACCTCGGCGATGCCGGCCAGGGACGTCTCCAGCTCCGCGAGCGGCGCGGCCACCAGGCTGAGGACGGAGCGGGTGGTGCCGGCCGAGCGGTGCACGGCGAGGGCGGTACGGATGGCGTCGGGGCCGTCGTCGAAGGCCGCGCCGCCGCCGCCGTGGGCGTGCAGGTCGACGAACCCCGGCACGAGGTCGGCGCCGGCGAGGTCGACGGTCTCGTCCGCGGCCGGGCGGCGGCCGGTGCCGGTGGCGGTGATGGCGTCGCCGTCGAGCAGCACCCAGCCGGGCCCGCTGACCCCGCCGGCGTCGACCAGCCGTGCCCCGGCCAGCAGCGTGCTCATCCGCGCAGCGCCCTGCCCGCGAGTGCCTCGGCCGCCGCCTGCGTGAGCACCCGGGCCGCGCCGTGGGTGGTCAGCACGGGGCCGGTGGTCAGGCCGGCGTCGTCGGGCATGCCGAGCACCACGACGACGGCGTCGTGCCGGGCGGCGAGCAGCGTCTGCAGCCATCCGCGCTGGTCGGGGTGCCGGTAGGCATCGCGGACGGCGACCACCAGCGGCCGCCCGCCGGCGCGTCCGGCCACCTCGGCGGGCGCCGGGTCGCCGCCGCGCACGGTCACCGCCTCGGCGAGCAGGCCCAGCCCGGCCAGCGGGTCGGCCAGGCTCCACCGGGCGTCGCCGACGGCCATGTTCGCCTCACCGCGCAGCTCCACGACCACCGCCGGGGCGGCCAGCGGGACGACGTCGCGCAGCCGCAGCGCCCGCCGCGCGGCCACCGCACCGGGGTCGCCCTCCGGCACCGCGCCCGCGGCCCGGGCCGCCTGCCGCTCGCGCAGCGCGCGCACCCGGCCCACCGCCTCGTGCAGCCGCGCCTCGGTCAGCCGGCCCTCGCGCACGGCCGCGGCGACCGCCCGCCGGATCGCGGCGCAGTGCTCCTCGCCGTCCTCGGCGCCGACCAGCAGCAGGTCCGCGCCGGCCGCCAGCGACAGCGCGCCGGCACCGGCGATCCCGTGTGCGGCCCGCACCCCCGCCATGTCGAGCGCGTCGGTGACCACGACGCCGTCGAACCCCAGCTCGCCGCGCAGGACGTCGACCAGCCACCGCCGGCTGAGCGTGGCGGGCTGCGCGTCGACCGCGGGGAAGACGACGTGCGAGGTCATCACCAGCTCCGCGCCGGCGGCGACGGCCGCGGTGAAGGGCGGCAGCTCCCGGGCGCGGGCGGTGCCGGGGTCGACGTCGACCACCGGCAGGCCGAGGTGGGAGTCGACGGTGGTGGCGCCGTGGCCGGGGAAGTGCTTGGCGCACGCGGCCACGCCGGCGGCCTGCAGGCCGGCCACGAAGGCGGCGCCGTGCCGGGCGACCAGCGCCGGGTCCGCGCCGAAGGACCGCACGCCGATCACCGGGTTGCGGGGGTCGCTGTTGACGTCGACCGACGGCGCGAGGTCGACATCGACCCCGGCGCGGCGCAGGTCGGCACCGACGGCCGTGGCCACCGCGCGGGTCAGCGCGACGTCGTCGACGACCCCGAGGGCCAGGTTGCCCGGGTAGCCGCTCCCGACCAGGTAGTCGAGCCGAGTGACGTCGCCGCCCTCCTCGTCGAGGGTCACCAGGGCGTCGGGCGCGGCGGCGTGGACGGCGTCGCTGATCGCCCGGACCCGCTCCGGCGCGGACTGTGCGGGCCCCGCGGTGAGGTTGGCGCCGTAGACGCAGACGCCGGCCATCCCGCGCCCGAGCGCGTCGGCGACCCAGCCGGGGACCTCCGGTCCGGAGAAGCCCGGGACGAGGCAGGAGTCGACCAGGTCGTCCAGTTCCGACATCGGCTCCGCCGTTCCCTCGGGCGCCGGGAAATGGAGCGCCGACGGCTCCGGGAATGGCGCACGGCGAGCATATCGGCACGGGGCGCCGCGCGGGCCGGGAAATGGCGCGCGGGCCCTTTCCCCACCCCCTCGGCTGCACTACTGTCGCCAGCGCGCCGGGCGACGTTCCGGTGCGCGCGGGAAATGCATCCCGCCGGCGCTCCACACCGCTTCGGAGGACCCGCGATGGCGACCGTCACCTACGACTCCGCGACGTGCGTGTACGACGGGGCCGACCGCCTCGCCGTCGACGCGCTGGACCTGGAGGTCGCCGACGGCGAGTTCCTCGTCCTCGTCGGCCCGTCCGGCTGCGGCAAGTCCACGTCACTGCGGATGCTGGCCGGCCTGGAGCGGGTCGACGCCGGGCGCATCCTCATCGGCGGCCGTGACGTCACCGGGGCCGCGCCGAAGGACCGCGACATCGCGATGGTGTTCCAGAACTACGCGCTGTACCCGCACATGACCGTCGGCGACAACATGGGCTTCGCGCTCAAGGTCGCCGGGGTGGGGAAGGCGGAGATCCGCGAGCGGGTGGCCGAGGCCGCCCGGATGCTCGACCTCACCGACCACCTGGAGCGCCGGCCCAAGGCGCTGTCGGGCGGCCAGCGGCAGCGGGTGGCCATGGGCCGGGCGATCGTGCGGCGGCCGCAGGCCTTCCTCATGGACGAGCCGCTGTCCAACCTCGACGCGAAGCTGCGCGTGCAGACCCGCACCCAGATCGCCCAGCTGCAGCGGCGGCTCGGCGTCACCACCGTCTACGTCACCCACGACCAGACCGAGGCCATGACCATGGGCGACCGCGTTGCGGTGCTGAAGGACGGCCTGCTCATGCAGGTGGGACGCCCGCGCGAGCTCTACGACCGGCCGCGCAACCTCTTCGTGGCCGGCTTCATCGGCTCGCCGGCGATGAACCTGTTCCCCCTGCCGGTCGTCGACGGCGGGGTGCGGCTGGGCGAGCAGGTGGTGCCGGTGGCCCGCGAGGCGCTCGGCCGCGCCGACGCCGCGGAGGTCGTGCTGGGCGTGCGGCCGGAGGACCTCGAGGTCGGCGGGGTGGGGCTGCCGCTGGAGGTCGACGTCGTCGAGGAGCTCGGCGCCGACGCCTACGTCTACGGCCGCGCCGAGCTCGGCGACCGCACGCACGTGGTGACCGCCCGCGTCGACGGCCGCCGTCCGCCCGCCAAGGGCAACGTCGTCCGGGTCGCCCCGCGGCCGGGGTCGGTGCACCTGTTCCGCGCCGCCGACGGCGAGCGCATCGCGGCCTGAGCAAGCGGGCGCATCGCGGCGCGAGCAGTTCGTCCGGGTACCGGAACGCCGCCGGGACCGACAGGTCCGCACGAGCGGCCGGGGTGCTGCTCGTCAGCTCCAGGGCCGTTCCGAGCAGGCCGTTCGTGTTCCCGATCTCGATCGGGTCACGCGGCGCCCCAGTGGTGGGGGGCGTGCGCGGCGCGGCGTGTCGCGGGGAGTGCGCCGTGGTCCGGTTCCGCCGCGTCCGGACACCCGGACCAGCGAGCCCGGCGCGACCGGGCCCACCCAGGGAGTCGACGTGCAGCTCACGTCCCCACCACGTCGCGCCCTCGGCCTCGCGGCCGCCGGCGTGCTCAGCCTCTCTCCGCTCGTGATCGGCCTGCCCGGCACCGCCGCGGCCGAGACCCTCGAGATCATCTCCTTCGACGCCGACGAGACCGGCTCCGTCGAGGTCCCCCTGACCGGCTACTGCGCCATCGACTGGTGGGTCGTCGGCGGCTCCGGCGGTGCCGGCCACGAGGACGGCGCCGCGGTCGCCGGCGCGCCCGGCGGCGAGATCCGCGGCCTGAGCGCCGTCACCGGCGGCGAGACCTTCACCTTCGCCGCGGGCACCGTCGGTGCCGACGCGGACGCCGACGGGGGCGGTGCCGGCGGGACCAACGCCGAGGACCCCGACCTCGACGGCGGGTCCGGCGGGGACCAGGTCGACGGCGACGAGGTCGTCGTCGGCGGTGGCGGCGGCGGTGGTGCCGCGTCCGTGGTGCTCGGCCCCGACGGCTTCCGGCTCGTCGCGTACGGCGGTGACGGCGGCGGTGCCGAGGGCGGTGCGGGCGCCGGCGGGGGCGCCAACGTCGTCGACGCCGGCCTGGCCGACCAGGTGGACGGCGCGTACGACGCCGTCGGCTTCCACGGCCGCGTCGAGGGCCAGGTCCTCCCCTGCGAGCCCGTGGAGGAGGAGGTCGTCCTCACCGCGCCGCTCGCGCCCACCGGCCTCTCCGCCGTCGACGGCGACGGCCGGGTGACCGTCCGCTTCGACCCGACGTGGTCCGAGGACGAGAACGGCACCGACGCCGACACCTGGGAGTACAGCCTCGACGGCGTGCACTACCTGCCGGCCGACGCCGCGTGGGACGAGGGGTACCGCACGCAGGCCTTCACCCTCACCGGCCTCACCAACGGCACGACCTACGCGATCCGCGTCCGCGGGGTCAGCGACCTGACCGGCACCGGCACGCCCAGCGAGCCGGTGGCGGCCCGCCCGTTCGTCGCCCCCGGCGCTCCCGGCGGCGTGACGGCCACCCCCGGCGTCGCCTCGGTGCGCGTCGGCTGGACGCCCGCTCCCAGCGCCGGCACCTACGGCATCGACCACTACGCCGTCGACCTGATCACGAGCGGCGGTGAGTTCGGCGACCGCAGCACGGTGTGCGAGGTGCCCGCCGGTGCGCCGCTGACCTGCCTCGTCGGGCTGCGGGCCGAGGCCGGTTACACCTACCGGGTCGTCGTGTCCGCCGTCGACGGCGTCGGCCACAGCGGGACCGACTCCGCCGTCGTCCCGGTCGGCACCCCGGCCGCGCCGGCCGTCCCCTCGACCGTCCCGGCCTCGAACGGCGACCTCACCCGCCCGGCCGGCCAGTCCGGCTCCGTGGCGGCCGGCTCGGCCGTCGAGGTCTCCGGCAGCGGCTACCTGCCCGGCTCCACCGTCAGCCTGATCGTGTACTCGGCGCCGCAGGTGGTCGGCTCCGCGGTCGCCGACGGCAACGGCCGGTTCACCGTCACCGTCACCCTCCCGAAGGGCCTGGCGAACGGCGCGCACACCCTGGTCGCCGCGGGCGTGGACCCCTCGGGCAACCCGCGGTTCCTGACGCTGCCCGTCACGGTCACCGGCGGCACCGCGACCGCGGCGGCCACCACCGGCGGCCTGGCCTACACCGGTGCCGACGTCGCCGTCCCGGCCCTCGGCGGCCTGGCGGCCCTGGCCGTCGGCGGCGGGCTGGTCGTCGCGGGGCGCCGCCGGCGCGCCTGACCGCACCCCTCCCGGCGGCCGCCGTCCCCTCGCGGGGCGGCGGCCGCCGTGCTGTCCGGCCCGGGTTCCGGTGAGGTGGAGCCGTGGACCGCCGCTCCGATGCCATGGACCCGACCGCCCACCCCCGCCCGCTGCTGCGCCGGCCGTGGCGCTCCCTCGACGGCGAGTGGCGGTTCGCCGCGGACCCCGACCTCACCGGCCGCCCCGGCACGGTGCGCTTCGACCGCACCATCCGCGTCCCCTACGCCCCCGAGACCCCGGCCAGCGGCGTGCACTGGACCGGCCCGCTGCACCGCGCTTGGTACCGGCGCCCGCTGCCCGGCCGGCAGGGCGACCGCCGCACCGTGCTGCACCTCGGCGCCGTCGACCGGGTGTGCGACGTGTGGGTGGGCGGCGCGCACGTCGCCTCGCACGAGGGCGGCTACACGCCGTTCCGCGTCGACGTCACCGACTTCCTCGGCGACGGCGCCGACCTCGTCGTCCGCGCCGACGACGACCCCCGCGACCTCGAGGCGCCGCGCGGCAAGCAGGACTGGCGCGACGAGCCGCACGAGATCTTCTACCCGCGCACCACCGGCATCTGGCGGACGCCGTGGCTGGAGTCCGTGGCGCGCGCCCACGTCACCGACGTCGTCTGGCGCGGCGACCCCCGGACGATGCGCGTCGACGTCCGCGCGGAGCTGTCGGTCCCCGTCACCGGGGCCCGCCTGCACCTGCGCCTGCGGCACGGCGACCGGCTGCTCGCCGACGACAGCGTCCGGGTCGACGGCGCGGTGGTCGAGCGGACCCTGCAGGTCGGCGACGGCGGCACCGACGACCGCTGGCACCTGACCTGGGAGCCGGGCCCGTCCCCGGTGGTCCTCGACGCCGAGCTGGCGCTGGTCGGTGACGACGGCGAGGTGCTCGACGAGGTGGCGAGCTACACGGCGCTGCGCTCGGTCGAGGTCGACGACGGGCACCTGCTGGTCAACGGCCGCCCGGTGCCGCTGCGCCTGGTGCTCGACCAGGGCTACTGGCCGCACACCGGCGCCACCCCGCCCGACGTCGCCGCGCTGCGCCGCGACCTGGAGCTGACCCGCGCGCTGGGCTTCACCGGCGTGCGCAAGCACCAGAAGACCGAGGACCCGCGCTGGCTCGCGCTCGCCGACCGCATGGGGCTGCTCGTCTGGGCGGAGATGCCCTCGGCCTACCGCCCCGGCCCGACGGCGGCCGCCCGGCTCCTGCGGGAGTGGGCCGACGTCGTGGCGGCCCACCGCGGGCACCCGAGCGTGGTCGCCTGGGTGCCGCTCAACGAGTCGTGGGGCGTGCAGGAGGCGGCCACCGACCGCGCCCAGCGCGGCCTGCTCACCGCGCTGGCCGCCACCGCCGACGCCCTCGACGGCACCCGCCCGGTCTCGGCCAACGACGGCTGGGAGGCCCTCGGCGGGCAGGTCCTCGGCGTGCACGACTACGAGCAGGACCCGGCCGTGCTGGCCGCCCGCTACGCCACCGCCGCCGACCTCGAGCGCCTGGCCACCGGACGCCGTCCCGACGGCCACCTGGCCGACCTCGACCGCGCGGGCGTCGCCGGGCGGGCCGTCGTCCTGTCGGAGTTCGGCGGGATCGCCCTGAACGCCGGGACCTCCGACGACCCCGGCCGCACCGAGCCGTGGGGCTACGCCGACGCCCGCTCGCCGGAGGACCTGCTCGAGCGCTACCGCGCCCAGTGGGCGGCGGTGCACGCGAGCAGCGCCCTGGCCGGCGCCTGCTGGACGCAGCTCACCGACACCTACCAGGAGGTCAACGGGCTGCTGACCGCCGACCGGGTGCCCAAGTGCGACGTCGAGGCGTTCCGGCGGGCCACGGTCGGCGAGGTGTGACGCGGTGATCACGGCCGGGCAACGATCACCGCCTCGACCTGCGGAACCCACCGGGCCGGGCCAGTGTCGGCACCGAGACGCCCCACCCCAGCTGCCAGTCGAGCTCCGGAGGTCCCCGTGCGCACGAACCGGCTCCTGCCCCTCGCCGCGGCAGCGGCCCTGCTCCTGTCCGCCTGCGGCGGCGGGGAGAGCGTCGACACCGGGGGAGGGGGAGGGGGCGGCGACGACGTGCTCATCGCGGCGGTCAGCGCCGAGCCCGACCAGTTCGACCCGCACGTCACCAACGCCTACGCGAGCTTCCAGGTGCTGGAGAACGTGTACGACACCCTCGTCGTCCCCAGCGCCGAGGACCTCACCATGCAGCCGAGCCTGGCCGAGTCCTGGACCACCAGCCCCGACGGCCTGAGCTGGACGTTCACCCTCCGCGACGGCGTTCCCTTCCACGACGGCAGCGAGTTCGACTCCGCCGACGTCGTCTACAGCTTCAACCGGATCATCGACGAGGAGCTGACCAACGCCTACCGGTTCGCCACCGTCTCCGACGTCACCGCGCCCGACCCGCGGACCGTTGTCGTCACGCTGACCGAACCCACGCCGAACCTGCTCGCGCAGATCGGCTCGTTCAAGGGCATGGCGATCGTCTCGGAGAACGCCGCCGAGGAGTTCGACCTGCAGAGCGAGGCCAACGGCACCGGCCCGTTCCGGCTGGAGAGCTCCGACGCCAACGCCACCGTGCTCACCGCGTTCGACGAGCACTGGGGCGGGGCGCCGAGCATCGACGGCGTCGAGTTCCGCTACATCACCGAGCCGACGGCGGCGCTGACCGCGCTGCGCAACGGCGAGATCCAGTGGACCGACAACGTGCCGCCGCAGAACGTCGCCGACCTCGAGGGTGACGACGAGGTGGAGCTCGGCTCGGTCACCAGCGTCGAGTACTTCTACATGTCCATGAACTACGCGGTCCCGCCGTTCGACAACCGCGACGTCCGCCGCGCCATCGCCACCGCCGTCGACCGCGAGGAGGTCACGCAGGCCGCCCGGTTCGGCGCCGCGCAGCCCAACCAGACGGCGATCCCGCAGGGCAGCCCCTGGTACCTGGACTACGCGCCGTTCACCCCGGACCAGGAGGCCGCCCGCCAGCTGCTCGAGCAGGCCGGCGTGCAGACGCCGATCACGATGGGCCTGATGGTCACCGACGAGTCCCCGGAGACGGTGGCCGCCGCCCAGGTGATCGCCAGCCAGCTCGAGCCGATCGGGATCGACGTGGAGATCCAGGAGGAGGACCTGGCCACCTGGCTCGACCGGCAGTCCGAGGGCGAGTTCGACGCCTTCATGCTCAGCTGGATCGGCAACATCGACCCGGCCGACTTCTACGAGAACCAGCACCTGTCCACCGGCGGCAGCAACTACCAGGGCTACAGCAACCCGCAGGTCGACGACCTGCTCTCCCGGGCCGCCACCGAGCCCGACCAGGCCGCCCGCAAGGCCCTCTACGACCAGGCCGCGCAGCTCGTCGTCGACGACGTCAGCTACCTGTACCTCTACAACCCCGACGAGGTGCAGGCCTGGGCGCCGGGGCTCACCGGCTACCAGGTGCGGGCAGACGCCGCGATCGACTTCCAGAACGTGGAGCTGCCCTGAGCGGCTACCTGCTCCGGCGGGCCGGCCAGGCCGTCGTCGTCCTGGCCGGTGTGAGCGTCCTGGTCTTCTCCCTGATCCACATGGTGCGGGGGGACCCGGTCCGGCTGGCGCTGGGCACGCGGTACTCCCAGGAGACCTACGACGCCCTGCGGGAGCGCAGCGGGCTGGACCTGCCCCTGGTCCAGCAGTACCTCACCTGGGCCGGGCGTGCGGTGACCGGTGACCTGGGGGTCAGCTTCCGCAGCGGGGACACCGTCACCTCGCTGATCGGCGAGCGGCTGCCGGCCACCCTGACCCTCGCGCTGGCTGCGCTGGTGGTGGCGCTGGTCATCGCGCTGCCCCTGGGGATGCTGTCGGCCCTGCACCCGCGCTCGCTGATCGACCGGGTGGCCACCGTGGTCAGCCAGATCGGCATCTCGGTGCCCGACTTCTGGCTGTCGATCATGCTGATCCTGCTGTTCGCCGGGGTGCTGGGCTGGCTGCCGTCGGGCGGCTACGTGCCGTTGACCGAGGACCCGCTGGGCTGGCTGCAGCGGCTGGTCCTGCCCGCGATCGCCGTCGGCGTCGTCTCCGGCTCGGTCATCACGCGGTTCGTCCGGTCGAGCATGCTCGAGGCGCTGGGGCAGGACCACGTGCGCACCGCGCAGGCCAAGGGCGTCCCGACCCGCCAGGTGCTCACCTGGCACGTGCTGCGCAACGCGCTGCTGCCGCTGGTCACCGTCACCGGCGTGCAGCTGGCCTACCTGCTCTCCGGCGTCGTCGTCGTGGAGATCGTCTTCTCCTGGCCCGGGCTCGGGCAGCTGGCCTACCAGGCCGTGCGCGACCGCGACTTCCCCGTGCTGCAGGGCTCCGTCCTGCTCTTCGCCCTGGTCTTCCTCGTCATCAACCTGCTGGTGGACCTGCTCTACAGCCGCATCGACCCGAGGATCGCCCGCCGATGACGCAGCTGCCCGCGCCGGGCGCCACCCCGGCCGCACCCCCGCCCGCCGAGCCCCTGCCGACGACGACGCCGGCGCGTCCGCGGTGGCGGGAGACGCTCGGGCTGCTCGCCCGCAACCCCACGGCCGCCGTGTCGGCCACCGTGCTGGTCCTCATCGTGCTGGTCGCCGTCTTCGACGAGACGCTCGCGCCCTACGGCCCCAACGAGCAGGACCCGTCGCTGCAGCTGCAGCCGCCGAGCCGGGACCACCCGTTCGGCACCGACGAGTTCGGCCGCGACGTGTTCAGCCGGGTCATCCTCGGGGCGGGGACGTCGCTGCGGGTCGGCTTCCTGTCCGTCGCGTTCGCCCTCGTGGTGGGCACGCTCATCGGCCTGGTGGCCGGCTACTACGGCCGGTGGGTCGACGACACCCTCATGCGGCTGATGGACGTGCTGTTCGCCTTCCCCGCGGTGCTGCTGGCCATCGCCATCGTGGCCATCCGCGGCGCGGGCCCGGCCAACGCGATCCTCGCCATCGGCATCGTCTACGTGCCGATCTTCGCGCGGGTCACCCGGGCCAGCGTGCTCGGCGTGCGCGAGGAGGTGTACGTGCGGGCCTCGCGGTCGGTCGGGGCCTCGGACTGGCGGCTGATCACCCGGCACGTGCTGCCCAACGCCGCGCCGCCGATCATCGTGCAGACCTCGGTCAGCCTGGCCTTCGCGGTGCTCGCCGAGGCCGCGCTGTCCTTCCTCGGCCTGGGCCCGCGCCGGCCGAACCCGTCGTGGGGGCTGATGCTGGCCGACGGCCGCGGCTTCATCGAGCAGGCCTGGTGGTACGCCGTCTTCCCCGGCCTGGCGATCGTCGTCACGGTGCTGTGCTTCAACCTGCTCGGCGACGGGCTGCGCGACGTCCTCGACCCGCGCCAGCGCACGCTCATGGCCGGGGGCGGGCGGTGACGGCTCCCCTCCTGGAGGTCGAGGACCTGCGGGTGGACCTGCGCACCCCGCGCGGGACCGCCCACGTGGTCAACGGGCTGAGCTACACCGTCGGCCCGGGGGAGACCGTCGCCGTCGTCGGGGAGTCCGGCAGCGGCAAGAGCGTCTCGGTGCTCGCGCTGCTCGGCCTGCTGCCCGAGCGCACGGCCACGGTGACCGGCCGCGCGCTGCTGCAGGGCGAGGACCTGCTGACCATGGCGCCCGAGCGGCTGCGGCGGGTCCGCGGCCCCGGCGTCGGCATGGTGTTCCAGGACCCGATGACCTCGCTCAACCCGGTGCTCACCGTGGGGCGGCAGCTCACCGAGGGCCTCCGCGCGCACGGGCCGGTGTCCAAGGCGGCGGCCCGCGCGCGGGCGGTGGAGCTGCTCGGCGAGGTGGGCCTGCCCGACCCCGGCCGCGCGGTGGACCGCTATCCGCACGAGCTGTCGGGCGGGATGCGCCAGCGGGTGGTCATCGCGATGGCGCTGGCCAACTCCCCGGCGCTGCTCGTCGCCGACGAGGCGACGACGGCGCTGGACGTGACGGTGCAGGCGCAGATCATCGACCTGGTCGAGCGGCTGCAGGCCGAGCAGGGCACCGGCGTCATCTGGATCACCCACGACCTCGGCGTCGTCGCCGGCATCGCCGACCGGGTGCTGGTCATGTACGGCGGGCGCTGCGTGGAGGACGGCACGGTCGACGACGTCCTCGAGCGGCCGGTGCACCCCTACACGCGGGGCCTGCTCGGCGCGCTGCCCGACCTCGCCACGGCCGACGACGCCGACCTGGCCACCATCCCCGGCACCCCGCCGGCCCCCACCGACCTGCCCGCCGGCTGCGTGTTCTGGCCGCGCTGCCCGGTGCGCGGGGACGCCCGCTGCGAGACCGAGCAGCCCCCGCTGGCCGTCGTCGGAGCGGGTGGCGGCGAGCTGCCGCACCGGGCGGCCACCTGGTGCGCGGAGGGGGAGGCGTCGTGACGTCACCGGCCGAGCAGGAGGTGCTGGTCTCCGCGCGCGGGCTCGAGGTGCACTTCCCGGTCCGCTCGGGCGGGGCGCTGCGCCGCACCACCGGTGCGCTGCGCGCCGTCGACGGCGTGGACCTCGACGTGTACCGCGGCGAGACGCTGGGCCTGGTGGGGGAGTCCGGCTGCGGCAAGTCCACGCTGGGCAACGCGCTGCTGCGGCTGGTCCCGCCGACCGGGGGCACGGTGACCTTCGACGGCCTCGACGTCACCGCGATGGGCCGCAAGCAGCTGCGGGAGCTGCGCCGCCGGGCCGGGATGGTGTTCCAGGACCCGTTCGCCTCGCTCGACCCGCGGCGCACCGTCGCGCAGACGGTGTCCGAGCCGCTGGAGGTGCACGGCCTGCACCCCGGCCGGCAGGCCCGCGCGGCCCGGGTACGCGAGCTGCTGGAGCTGGTCGGCCTCGACGCGGGGGTCGCCGCGCGCTACCCGCACGAGTTCTCCGGCGGTCAGCGGCAGCGGGTGGGCATCGCCCGGGCGCTCGCCGGCGAGCCGGACTTCCTGGTGTGCGACGAGGCGATCGCCTCGCTCGACGTCAGCGTGCAGGCCCAGGTGCTCAACCTGCTGCGCCGGCTGCAGCGCCAGCTCGGGCTCACGCTGCTGTTCATCTCCCACGACCTGTCCGCGGTGCGGCACGTCTCCGACCGGATCGCGGTCATGTACCTGGGCCGGGTGGTCGAGGTCGGGCCCGCGGCCGCCGTCGCCGCCGAGCCGCAGATGCCCTACGCGCGGGCGCTGCTGTCGGCGGTTCCGGTGCCGCACCCGGAGCTCGAGCGGTCGCGACAGCGGATCGTGCTGCGCGGCGACGTGCCCTCGCCGGCGCGGGTCCCCAGCGGCTGCCGGTTCCGCACCCGCTGCCCCGACGTCTTCGAGCCCTGTCCCGACGTCGACCCGGTGCTGCAGCCGGTCGGGTCGGCGCCCGGGCACCTCGCCGCCTGCCACCTGCACGGCGTCGTCGGCGCTCCCGTGCAGCGGGCCGAACCCGGGGCGCCGGTGGGCGCCGGCGACCCCGCGAGCTAGCCCCGGCCGCTGCGGGCGGGGCGCCGGCCCTGCCGGGAGCCCGAGCGCGGGCCGCGCCGGGCGCCGTCCCGCCCGGGACCGCGGCCGCGGGGCGCGCTGCACGGGCGGCAGGTGCTCACCCAGGGCGCGATCGCGGTGCCGCACGAGGAGCAGGTGCCCGACCCGCTGAGCGCGATGGCGTCGGGGAGCAGCTCGCTGATGGCCTCGGCGCACTCCTCCTCGACCCAGGCCGCGTCATCGCCGTCGAGGTCGGCGACGCCCGGGAACTGCCGCAGCAGCGCCTGGGCGTCGCGCGCGGCCGCGGCGGCCTGCTCGAAGTCCTCGACGCCGCCGTCGACCGGGACGTCGGGCAGCACGAGCTCCGGCCGGACCGGCAGGCCGGCGGCGTGCCGGAGCGCCGCGCGGGCCAGCACCAGCCAGCGGGTGCGCCGCGGCGGGTCGTAGTCGATGGGCAGGCTGACCAGCCGCCAGACGGTCTGCAGGTCGCCGACGGCGCCGAGCGGGCCGCGCAGCAGCGGCAGCAGGGCCTCGACGCGCAGCACCAACTCGGTCACGTCGTCGGGGGTCACCGCCTGGCCGCGGGTGGCCGTGCGGGCCCACGCCTGCCAGCGCACCAGCGCCTCGGGCAGCTCGGCGGCCTCGACGGCGCCGAGGTCCTCCAACTCCGGGCGCAGCCGCGGCAGGCGGTCGGGCAGGTCGCTGGGGCGGTCGCCGCGGGCCACCTCGGCGCCGACGGACACCAGCGCCAGCGACGGCGACAGGCCCGCGACGCCGGCGAGCACGCCGGCCGTGCCGTGCCCGGTGAGGCCGTAGCGGCCGGCCCGCCCGGCGATCTGGGCGGCCTCCCAGCTGCGCAGCGGCCGCATGCGGGTGCCGTCGTACTTCATGGTCTCGGCGAAGAGCACGGTGGTGGCCGGGACGTTGATGCCGTGGCCGATGACGTCGGTGGTGACCAGGACGTCGAGCTCGCCGGTGGAGAACCGCTCGATCACCTCGCGCCGGGTGGCCGGGGGCAGCGCGCCGTAGAGGACGCCGACCTTCCCGGGCCGGTGCTTGTCGAGCTCGGCGGCGACGGCGTACACGGCCTTGCGGGAGAACGCGACCACCAGCGTCTGCGGGCGGACGCTGCGGGCGCGGACGGGGGCGTTCAGGACGTCGAGCCGCGACAGCCGCCGGTGGTGGACGACGTCGACCCGGCCGGCGTCGGCGACCAGCGGGGACAGCGTCGGGTGCGCCTCGGCCGCGGCGATGACGTGCATCTCGCGGTACTCGCCGGTGAGCAGCAGCTTGGCCCAGTGGTGGCCGCGGTCGGGCTCGGCGACCCAGTGCGACTCGTCGAGGACGAGCAGCTCGCCCCGCATCGGGGCCTTCTCCACCGTGCAGCAGACGATCGGCGCGAAGGGGTCGACCTCCTCCTCGCCGGTGGACAGGCCGACGGCGCCGGGGGGCAGCTGCGCGGCCAGCTTGAGGTAGGCCTCCTGCGCGAGCTGGCGCAGCGGTGCGGCGTAGACGCCGGAGCCGGTGGCGGCCAGGGCCTGCAGCGACTCGTAGGTCTTGCCGGAGTTGGTGGGGCCGAGGTGGAACACGACGGACTCCGGCGGCGTCTCGCGGACCGGCAGCTCCGGCGCGGCGCCCTCGACCCAGGCCTGCTGGGCGCGGCGCTCCTCGCGGGCGGCGAGGCGGGCGGCCTCGCGGGCCTCGTCACGGGCGGTGTCACGGGCGGCGTCGCGCGGGTCGGTGCGGTCGGTCGTCGTCCGCAGGGGTGCGCGCTGCCCGGCGGGCGGGCGCACACGGCGGCGGGAGACGGAGGGCTGGGGAGCGGTCTCGGGCAGGAGGGGTCCTCGGATCGGCGTACGGGGGAGGCCGGGCACGGGACGCACGACCTGACCGCGGTGCAACACCGCGCGTGCCCGGATCATGCCCGCCCGGCCGTCGTGGGCCACGCTGGTGCCCTGCGACCCGCCCGGTACTCCGCGGCGCCGGGCGGCGCCGGGCGGCGGAGGAGGACGGGATGCCCGGGTGGGCGTGGACGCTGGTCGGCGTCGCCGGAGGCCTGCTGCTGTGCTGGCTGGTCCTCGTCGCGGTGCTGTGGGGCACCCGCCCGGACGACCTGCGGCTGCGGGACCTGCTGCGGCTCCTGCCCGACGTCCTGCGGCTGGTGCGCCGGCTGGCCAGCGACGCCGAGCTGCCGCGCGGGGTGCGGATCCGGCTGTGGCTGCTGCTGGGTTACCTCGCCCTGCCGATCGACCTGGTGCCGGACTTCATCCCGGTGCTCGGCTACGCCGACGACGCCGTCGTCGTCGCGCTGGTGCTGCGGTCGGTCGTCCGGCGTGCCGGCGCGGGAGCCGTCGCCCGGCACTGGCCCGGCACCCCTGAGGGGCTGGCGGCGCTGCGGCGGGCCACCCGGCTGCCCTCGTGAGGGCACACCCGCCGGCCGGGCACCGTGTCGGGTTAGCCTCGACCGGTCAGGAGGGCTCGCCTAGAGGCCGATGGCGGCGGTCTTGAAAACCGCTATGGGGTCACACCCATCGTGGGTTCGAATCCCACGCCCTCCGCTTCTGACCTGCGGATTTGTGTTGCCCGGAGAGCTCCGGCGAGGGGCGCCCGGCGCCGTCGTCCGCTCGCGTGCCCGCTACGTGCCCGTACGGTTCGAGGTGGTGCCCGCTGCGAGGCGCCCCAGTCGAGCCGCGACCTCGGCGTCGCGCCGCTCGGCCGCGTGCTGGTAGATCATCGCCGCGCGGGACGACGAGTGGCCGGCACGTCGCATGACCTCGGCCAGGGTCGCCCCGCTTTGCGCCGCCAGGGTGAGTCCCGCATGCCGCAGGTCGTGCAGATGGACGTCGGGCAGGTCGGCTGCTCGCCGGGCCGTGCTCCAGGCGGCGTGCACGTGATGGGCGCGGAGGGTTCTTCCGTCCCTCCGCACGAACAGCCGAGCGGTCGGCAGCGCCGGGGAGCGGGTCTTCAGGTGCTCGGCCAGTGCTGAGACGCCCTGCGGGGGGAGATGGACGACGCGCTGGCTACCCGCCTTCGGTGGGCCCTCCACGGGGCCCGCGTCCGTCTCCACGACCTGCCGCTGCACGGCCACGGTGCCGGCGTCCACGTCGATGTCGCCGATGCGGAGGGCCAGCAGCTCGCCGAGGCGCAGGTGCGCCCAGAAGGCCAGGCCGACGAGGCCCCGGAGGTTCTCGGGCATGTGCGCGGAGAGGTGCTGCACCTGGTCGACGTCCAGCAGCGGTCGCTCGTCACTGCGTGCCTGGCCCGCACCCTTGATCCGGCAGGGATTCCGGGGGAGCGCGTCGTCTGCGACGGCCGTGGCCAGGACAGCGTGGAGGAGGGCGTAGGCCTGCCTGGTCGCCGTCGGTCCGGTGGCTGCGCTCGTCTCGGCGTGCCACCGCCGCACCGCGGCCGGGGTGATCCGGTCGAGCGGCAGGCCTCCGAGCGCAGGGAGCACCCAGCGGTCGAGGGAGTGCTGGTAGGTCTCGCGGGTTCGCACGGCCAGGGGACGACCTCGAACGGTCCGCTCGGCCAGCCACGCCTGGCTGTACTCGCGGAGCGTGACGCCGCTGCGCAAGGGGTCGAGCCACACGCCGCGACCCATGTCGACCTCGACCACGGCCAGGAAGCGTGCCGCGTCGGTCTTGGTGGCGAACGTGCTCGGTGCTGACCGGTCCCGGCCGTCCGGGCCCGGGTAGCGGGCCTGCCACCGGCCGGAGGGCAGCTTGCGCACGCGACCGAAGCGCCTCCTGCTGCTGCTTGCTCGCATGCTCCGACCTTGGCCGCCTTCAGCTCTGCAGGGAACTGGTCTGTGGCCGCCGGTCGACGCCCTACCGGCAGGGCACCCGGCCGGCCGCCACGAAGGCGTCCAACGCGCAACGCTCGAGGCGCACGTGCTTGCCGAGCTTGACGTAGGGGATCCGCCGCTCACTGATGAGGCGGCGGACGAAGCGCTGCCCGGTGCCCAGGTACTCGGCCGCCTGGCCGACGGTGAGCAGCTGACCGAAGTCGCCCAGGGGCACGTGCCCGTCGGTGGACGCCTGTGGCATGGCCCCTCCCTGGGTCGTCCGGACCATGTTCAGGGGCACCAGCCGCGAGGGGGGCCCGGGTGACCTTCCGAGGTTCTCCCGCACGGCCCGAGCGGGCCGCAGAGGGGTGCACTGGCCTGGCGGGCAGTGCACCCCGCACTCTGGTGAGTGCGCCAGTGGTGGCGCGGGTTCACCGCCGGACGCCCCGGCCGGGGGCGCTCGGGCCGTCGTGCTGGGCGTCGATCCAGCTGTGGAGGTCGTCGGCGCGGTAGAGGACGCGGCGGCCGAGGCGGAAGCTGCGCGGCCCGGTGCCCAGGTGTCGCCAGTAGCGCAGGGTGGCGACGGGGGCGCGGACGAGCTCGGCTGCTTCGGTGATGGTGAGCAGGTCGGGCTCGCGGCCGGTGTCGGGCGGGGGCATGGCGGACTCCGCATCTGATCGGCGTGTGTGGGCCTTCGCTTGTGAGGGCGGTCTTTCGGGGCGTTTGGTGACAGCTACCAGCCACCTTCTTCCGACGGGCTCCGGTCCCCCTGCGGTACTTCTCCTGCCGAGTCTGCGTCTCGCTACTGGAGACTCCCTCGGTCAGCGCCCGAGGGACGGGCCGACACCACGACTGCTGGGGGGCAGCTCGTGCCGCAGCTGCGGACCACCGACCCCGGCTTCGGCAGGCGCTGACCGCCGGGGGATCGCCTGGACCGGCCGGCGGTGGGCTACGCGCCAGGCGTCCCGCTCTCGTGCGATCCGGTCGGCCGACTGGGCGGCCAGGGCCGGTTCGGCCTGCAGCTGGGCGATGCGGACCCGTGCTGCCATCAGCTTGCGCTGGTCGGCGGCGATGTTGCGGTCGAGGTCGGCGAGCCGGCCGGCGGGATCGGGGGCCCAGGCCACGGCACCGAAGCCGGCGAGCTGTTCATCGCGCTGACGGCGGGCCTCGGCCAGAGCTTGCCGAGCCTGCTCGACTGCGTGCTGAGCGGCATCGACGGCCGCGCGAAGCTCGGCGTACTCAGGGTGGGCGCCTTCGGTGGCGCGGCGGGCGGCGGTGTCGAACGCCGCCCATGTCGCCGGCCGGTCGTCGAACCGGCCGGCGACCTGCGCGATGTGGTGGGTGTCGGCGGGGAGCTCCGGTAGGTGGGTGCGCCAGCGGTCGGCCCAGTCGGTCAGCTGCTGTCCGGCGCGGGCGACGGTGGCCCGCCGCAGCCCGAGCCGGCCGGGACCGGCCAGCACGGTGCGGGCGGCCTCGCGTGCGGCTGTCCACTCGGCGTCCCAGCCGCCGAGCAGCGCGTCGCGGATCCGGTCTGCCTCTGCGGTGACGATCGCACCGCTGACCTCAGCCTGTTGTCGGGCGTGTTCGGCGCCGGCTGCTGCCTGCCGATAGGCCGCCTCCAGCGCCTCGAGCCGGTCGGCCCGGCCTGCCTCGAGCGCGACGACGGTGCGCAGCCTGTCGCGCAGCGGCTCCTCGACGGCCAGCCGGTCCAGGCAGCGCTGCTCGGCCGTCCACGCCTCTTGCAGCTCGGCCAGGACCTGGTCGACCGGCCGGGGCCGCGCGTAGCGGGCGGCCTCGGCGGCGGCCAGCTCGGCGGCGTGGGCGGGGCCGAGGTCAGCCCGGTCGCGGCGGAACACGGCGATCCACTGCGCCCGCGCCTCGGCCAGATCGGTGGCGACCAGGTGGGTGGTGTTGGCGAGGCGGCCGCGGGTCATGCCGACGTAGGTGGCGGCCGCGCCGGTGTGCTGGCCGATCACGGTGTGGGCGGCGGTGACCGTGTCGCCCTGGACGCCGTGCGCGGTGGTCACGTAGGCCAGTTCGACGTGCGCGGTGACGTAGTCGGCGGGCAGCGGCCGGCCTGCTGCGCCGGTTGGGGTGACACCGGGGGTGACGTCGGCAGGAACGGTGTCAGAAGGGGTGACAACCAACTCGCCGTCGGGGCCGACCGCGGTGACGGTCCAGGTGTCGCGGTTGGCCACGCCCAGGGTGCGGTCGTTGCGGCGGGTGGCGATCCGGTCGCCGACGCCGATCCGCTGCCCGGCCCGGGTGGTCGCCGTCCGGGTGTCGTCGACGCGGCGGTCGGCGACCAGCCGGTCCCGGATGGCGGCGCCCAGCTCGGCGGCCTGCTCGCGGGTGTCCACCACGACCGCCAGCTCTTGGCCCTCGGTGTAGGCCGTGGTGGCAATGGCGGCCAGGGTCTCCTGCGGCGAGGCGGGATCGGGGTGGAGACGGATCTGGCCGCGGGCGCACAACGCGTCGAACACCGCACCGGGATCGACGCCGGCGCGCATGGCCAGGGTCAGCTCGGCGTACTCGGGGTCGGGCACCGTGCGCCCGGCATCGTCGGTACGGACGAACCGGTGCACCGTGTCCAGGGTCAGGCGGGCGGCCGGGTCGGCGGCGCGGAGGGCTAGATCGATGACGCCGCCGCGGCCGACCGCCGCGAGCTGGTGGCGGTCACCGAGTAGCGCCATGCGAACTCGGCACTCGTCGGCAACGGTGAGCAGGGCGCGGGCGGTGTCCTGGTCCAGCATGCCCGCTTCGTCGACCACGAGGAGATCCCCGGGGAACAGCCGCGCCTCCTCGGCCGGTCCGGCATAGACGGCGCCGGTGACCGAGTCGGCCTGCCCGGCGGTGAGCCGGGTCCAGGCCCCGTCATCGGTCCAGCGCCAGCCGTGCTGGAAGGCCAGCCAGGCCGCCGACCCGGCCGCGCTGCCGACCTCGGCGGAGGCGACCCGGGCCGCCTTCAAGGTCGGGGTGACCACCAGCAGCCCCCGGCCTTGCTGCGCGAGGAAGCGGCGGGTGGTGGCGAGGGTGGTGGTCTTACCGGCGCCGGCCGCGCCCTCCACCACGACCAGCGGCCGGGTCCCGGCGAGCGCGGCCGCGGTGGCGGCCTGCCCGGCATCCAGCCGCTCCAGGCCGGCCGCCAGGTCCGGCCGGGGGTCGACGTCACACCCAGGGTGTGTGCCGCGGGCGGCGAGGCGGGCGGACAGATCGGCTTCGACCGCAAGCACCGCCGGCGAGGTCCAGGCCCGGACGTGCTCGGGGACCCCGTCGCGCGGCAGCAGCGGGACGCAGCGGGCCAGGGCGCGGGCGGTGAGGTCCTCGGCCAGCTCGCTGCGCACCGCGGCCTCGGCCACGACACCCTCCGCGGCGATGAGCCGCTCGGCCTCGCCGCGCACGTCGGCGGCGTTCCACGCCGACCGGCCGGCGGCCAGCCGGCTCAGCACGCGGTCGACGGCGCGGTCACGGTCGAGGGCGCCGACCGAGGCGGGCCGTAGTTCCACCGGGGTGTCGGGGTCGCGGTAGCCGAGTGCGGCCAGTTCGGCCCGCCAGCGCGCTATCAGGTCGGCGCCCGAGCGGGGGGTCACCTTGTCCGGGCGGCCGTCGGCCCACGCCCGGGCATCCCACGCCCGCCGCAGCGCCGGGCCGGGCTGTTCGCCGGGGTGCGCCGCGATCCAGTCGCGTTCGTAGCGGTCCAAATTGCGCCCGATCTGCGCTGCCCGCGCACAGAAAGGACCGACGTACTCGGCGAGCTCCAGTATTTCTCCAGTCGCATCCACGGTGAAGCCGTGGGCGGCCAGCGCGGCCCGGAATTGTGGATCGCAGCCGACCGCGGCGTGCCCGATTCCGTTGATCGCGGCGAGGAAGTCTCGGACGCCGACGGTGTGCAGCCCGCGCCACTTTCCGGCGGCGAACACCCGGGCGCCGATCTGCAGGTGCAGATGCCGGTGCGGATCCCCGGCGCGGGAGGTGTGGTGCCGCACGGTCACCGCCTCCAGCACCTGGACCGGTACCTGCACCTGGCCGCCGCGCGGGCCGACTCTGGTGGTGGCGTGCCCGGCCAGCCAGCCGACGATCTCGGTGGCGGCGCGGTCCTGGGCCGCGTCGTAGGCCGCGGCGATGTCCGGGTGTACCGCGGCCGCCAGCGACCAGGACTTCGGGCCATTGACCACGACCTCGACGAACCGCACCGCGCGCTCGTCGGTGCGTAGCCGCCCTCGTGGCTCGCCGGTGTCCGGGTCGCAGCCGGCCACCCACGTCTCGTAGGTCCCTCCGGTCAGCGCCGCACGTTCCTGCACCCGCCCGTCGCGGGCGGTGAAGCGGCGGGCCAGGCCGGTGCCCTCGGCCAGGTAGTAGTCATCGGGCCGGCCGCGATCGGCCTCCAGGTACGTCCGGGCAGCCGCCGGCGGACCGGTGTAGACCTTGATTCCGCCGTGCATTTTCAACGCCACCCAACAATGACCAACAGGTCACCCCTAGAAACGGCGATGGGCCCCGCGAAGCGGGACCCGGACTACCCATATTGGTAGCATGCGTGCCGTTCTGCAGCAAATGTTTGCATGGCGAGTGACGGCGGTGGCAGCTGTTGACTGCGAGATCAGGGCGTCCAACATGCCGGGCTGGTAGATGGCTGTCAGTGGCTATGGACGCTGTCGCGAGCGCAAGGCGCGATCATTGTGTCCGGACGCTTGGTGGGGACCTTGAGGCGGAGCGCCCGAGCCCTACGGGGGGAGGCGCCGATCATCAATGCCGGCGCCTGGTCCCGGAGCTCCTCGGTGGTGGCTCCATGCCTGGCGGCGATGGTGGCGCCCCAGCCACGAAGGTCATGTCCATGAGCGTCGGCCGGAAGTCCGGCCGCTTCCGCTGCTGGAGCCCAAACCCGTGAGCTGAGGTCGTTGCGCACGATCGGTCCGCTGGCTCGGATCACAGCGAGGACGTGCCGAGCCCCGTCGCGCCGAGCCAGGCCCGCAGCCAGATGATCAGGGCGTCCCACCAGCCGGTCAGGAGCAGGATGCCCAGAACGATCAGCAGCGCTCCGCCGACACGCATGACCGTCCGGGCGTGGCGGCGGGC
>NZ_FXTJ01000012.1 GCF_900182545.1 Geodermatophilus aquaeductus
GGCCTGCCGACCCTGCGCGGGGTCAGGCCGCAGGTCATCGCCAAGATCAGCCTCGAGGACCTCGCCACCGGCAGCGGGACCGCGGAGATGGGATTCGGGGCGGTGGTCTCCGCCGCCCGCGCGCGGTGGCTGGTCTGCGACGGTGCGGTCTCCCGCGTGGTCTTCGGCCCCGATGGTGTCCCGCTCGACCTCGGCCGCGAGCACCGCCTCGCCACCCGCCACCTCCGCCGAGCAGCCGAACTCCGCGACGGCGGCTGCGTGTTCGCCGGCTGCTCCGCCCCGACGCACTGGTGTGACGTGCACCACCTCGTGCACTGGATCGACGGCGGCGAGACCAGCCTCGACAACTCGGCGCTGCTGTGCGAACGCCACCACACCAGGGTCCACCACGGCTTCCGCGTCGAGCGACGACCCGACGGCCGATGGCGCACCTGGCGACCCGACGGATCGGAGATCAGCACACCCGCGGCGCTGGTCCCTGCCGCATGAGCGGCGACCACGGCACGTCAGTCGAGCGTGCGGGTGCGCTGCTCGACGCCGATCTCGCCGTAGGGGTAGTCCGCCCAGCCGGGGTCGCTGACCGCGTCGAGCCGCGCGGTCTCCTCGGCATCGAGCACCAGCCCGGCGGCGCCGAGGTTGCCCCGCAGCTGCTCCGTCGTGCGCGCCCCGAGGATCACCGAGCTGACCGCCGGCCGGGCGAGCAGCCAGGCCAGCGCGACCTGCGGCATCGGGACGCCGCGCGCCTCCGCCACGTCCTGCACCGCGGCGAGCACGTCCCAGGTCCGCTCGCGGGCGGCGACCCGGTCGTAGGCCTCCATCCCGCGGCCGGGGTCCTCGCCCAGCCGGGTGGCGCCGGCCGGACGCTGCTCGCGGGTGTACTTGCCCGACAGCCAGCCGCCGCCCAGCGGTCCCCAGGGCAGCAGCCCCAGCCCGTTGGCGAGGCAGGCGGGCACGATCTCGGCCTCCACGTCACGCACGAGCAGGCTGTAGGAGGGCTGCAGTGTCACCGGGACGGTGAGGTGCCGGTGCTCGGCGAGGTCGACGGCGCGCTGCAGCTGCCAGGCGGTGAAGTTGGACAGCCCCGCGTAGCCGACCTTCCCGGCCGAGACGGCGTCGTCGAGGAAGCGCAGCGTCTCCTCCAGCGGCGTGAGCGGGTCCCAGGCGTGCAGCTGGTAGAGGTCGACGTGGCCGACGCCGAGGCGGCGCAGCGAGTCGTCGAGGGCGCGGCGCAGGTGGCGGCGCGAGGTGCCCACGGCGTTGGGCTCCTCCCCCATCGGGAACCGGCCCTTGGTGGCGAGGACGACGCGGTCGCGGACGTCGGCCGGGCGCGCGGCCAGCCAGCGGCCGACGATCTCCTCGGCGGCACCGGCCGAGTAGACGTCGGCGGTGTCCACCAGCGTGCCGCCGGCCTCGACGAAGACGTCGAGCTGCTCGTGCGCCCCTGCTTCGTCGGTCTCCGCGCCGAAGGTCATCGTGCCCAGCGCCAGCGCCGACACGGCACAGCCGCTGCGGCCGAGGGTGCGCAGCTCCATCGCTCCGTCCATGGCCCCAGCAAGCCACACGGGCGGGCACGGCGCGCGGCGACCGGGGATGCCGGTCCGGGGACTCCCCCACCTGGACCAGCGGGTTCGGGGGCGTCACCTGATGGTCGGGGCGCGGCGGCGTCGAGAGGCTGGAGGGGCCGGGCGGGACCGAGGTCACCTCCCGCCCGGCCCCTCCAGCCGTGGCCCGAGACGAGGCGCCGTGTCCGCTCCCCCCGCCGTCCGCACCGCTCCGACCACGGGCCGCCGCGGCCGGGCCTGGCTGGGCCGCCTCGCGCTGCGGCGGATCCGGCGCCGCGGCCTGGACCCCTCGCGGCTGAGGTTCCTCCCGCCGGCCGCGCGCTTCCCGCTGCAGCGCGTCGGCGTCGACCCGGTCCCCCGGCTCGCCGAGCTGCGGGTCCGCGGGCCCGTGCACCGCCTCGACCTGCCCTTCGACCTCGCGGTCTACCTCGTCACCGGCGCCGCCGAGGCCCGCGCGGTGCTCGCCGACTCCGCGGGGTTCAGCACCGACGTCCGGCACCTGTTCAGCGGCACCGGCCCGGCCACGGCCGACGACGTCGGCGGGCTCGGCCCCACCGACCCGCCGCAGCACACCCGGCTGCGCAGTCTGGTGGCGCCCGACTTCACCCGGGCCCGGATGCAGCTGCTGGAGCCGGCCGTCGAGGAGACGGTGGCCCGGGCGCTGGACGACCTGGCGGCGGCGGGGTCCCCGGCCGACCTCGTCCGGCACGTCGCGACGCCGGTCCCGATGCGCACGATCTGCGGCCTGCTCGGACTGGACGGCGCCGACGAGCAGCTGGTGAGCCGGCTGGGAGCCCGGCGGTTCGACGCCACGGGCGGCACGGCCGGCACCTTCGGCGCGGTCTCCGCACAGCGCCGGCTGCTCTCCGACGCGGTGGCCGCCCAGCGCCGGGCGCCCGGCGACGGGCTCATCGGCCGGGTCCTCCGGTCGGAGGGCGACGGCGTCTCCGACGCCGAGCTCACCGGACTGGCCGACGGCATCGTCACCGGCGGCTTCGAGACGACGGCCTCGATGATCGCGCTGGGGACGCTCGTGCTACTGGGCGACCCCGGGGCCGCCGCCCTGGTGCGCGACGGGTCGCGCCGCGACGTCGAGCGGGTCGTCGACGAGCTGCTGCGGCTGCTGTCGGTCGTCCAGGTGGCGTTCCCCCGCTTCGCCCGGGAGGACCGGGAGCTGTTCGGCACCCGGCTGCGGGCCGGCGACGTCGTCCTCGTCTCGCTGAGCGGCGCCGACCGCGACCCGGCGTGGGCCGGTGCGCACCCCGACCGGCTCGACCCCGACCGCTCTCCCCGCGGCGGGCACCTGGCGTTCGGGCACGGCATCCACCGCTGCGTCGGCGCCGAGCTCGCCCGCCTGGAGCTGCGGATCGTGCTGCCCGCGCTGCTGCGGCGCTTCCCCGACCTCGCGCTGGCCGTCCCGCCCGACCGGCTCCCGTTCCGGCGGCTGGCCTTCGTCTACGGCGTCGACGCGCTGCCCGTCAGCTTCTGACGGCGGCCGCGGTCAGCCGGTGGGCTCGGCACGCAGCAGCGCGCTGCCCGGGACGACGAGGCGCCGCACGTGGGGGTCGACGTCGTCCGGACCCGGCGCCGGCTGGCCGAAGTCGAGGGCGCCGATGGCGTAGAAGTCCGTCGTCGCGGTGACGCACTGCCAGCGCCAGGCGAGCTCGACGTCGTCCAGGTGCGGCAGCAGTGGGGCGAGCGCCGTGCAGTACCGGCCGGCCATCGCGCGCACCGCCGCCGCGCCGTTGGCCTCCCACCGCGACGGCGGCTGGTCGAAGATCCGCGTGAACACCCGCGCGGCGTAGCGGCCGCGGCCGGCGCAGCGCAGCGCCACGATCGGCCGCACCCACCCGTCGACGAGCGCCTCGACGCCGGCGTCCTCGCCGAGACCCTGCAGGGCCCGCGCCCGGTCGGCGACGACGCCGTCGACCACCCGGCGCTCCACCGCGGCGACGAGGCCGTCCTTGTCGCCGAAGTAGTAGCCGACCGCCGCGGCGTTGCCGACACCGGCGCGGCGCAGCACGTCGCGCACCGAGGTGCCCGCGGGACCGGACACCGCGAGCAGTTCCTCGGCGGCGTCGAGCAGCCGCACCGGGGTTGCGCTCTCCGACACGGGGCCTCCATGCTGGGCGCTGCCTAATACGGGCGTATCAGGCGATCGTCTGGAGTCCAGCATGCCCGAAGCCCGCAGAGTCCGGGGCGGTCTCGGTGCCCTGCTCGCCGTCATGTGCGCCGCCCTGGCCCTGGTCATCGGGGCCGGCTCCTCCCTCGCGCTGGCCGCACCGGAGCTGGCCCGCGCCACCGGTGCCACGCAGACCGAGCTGACCTGGGCGATCAACGTCTACGCGCTCACCTTCGCCGCGCTGCTGCTGCCGCTGGGCATCGCCGCGGACCGTTTCGGCCGGCGCGGCGCGCTGCTCCTGGGCCTGGCCGTCTTCGCCGCCTGCAGCGCGGCCTCGGGGCTGGTCGACGACCCGGTCGCACTCGTCGTGCTGCGCGGCGCGGCCGGGATCGGCGCCGCGGCGGTCATGCCGGCGACGCTGTCGGTGCTCGTCGACGCCTATCCCCCGCAGCGGCGGTCCTCGGCGATCGGCGTGTGGGCCGCCGTCTCCGGAGCCGGGGCGCTGCTGGGGCTGCTGCTGGCCGGCGTGCTGCTCGAGTTCGCCTGGTGGGGCAGCGTCCAGGTGGCCTTCGGCGCGCTGTCGGCCGTCGTCCTGCTGCTGTGCGCCGTCGTCGTCCCGCCCTCGCGCAACCCCGACCTGCCGCTGGACCCCGTCGGCGGGCTGCTGTCCCTCGCCGGGCTCGGCGGCGTCGTCTTCGGCGTGGTCGAGGGGCCCGAGCGCGGCTGGACCGACCCGACGACGCTCACCGCGCTGGCCGCCGGCGGAGCGTGCCTCGTGGCGTTCGTCGTCCACGAGCTGCGCTCCCGGCACCCCATGCTCGACGTGCGCCTGTTCCGCGACCGGGGGCTGTCGGCGGGCAGCGCCGCCGTGTTCCTGCAGTTCTTCGCCGCCTTCGGCCTGTTCTTCCTCGCGCCGCAGTGGCTGCAGTACGTGCACGACCTCTCGCCGCTGCAGGCCGCACTGTGGCTGGCGCCCATGGCCCTCGGCATCGGCCCGACGGCGCAGCTCGCGCCGGTGCTGCTGCGCCGGCTCGGCGCGCGCACCGTGGCCGCGTGGGGGCTGGGGCAGATGGGCGCCGGGCTCGTCCTGCTGGCCCGCCAGTCCGACGGCGACTCCCCGCTGTGGCACTTCGCGGTGGCGCTGTTCGTGTTCGGCATCGGCTTCGGGCTGGCCCTGACCCCGGGCACGGCGCTGATCATCGACGGGCTGCCCGCCGACCGGCGGACCCTCGCGGCGGCCGTCAACGACGTCACCCGCGAGGTGGGCGGCGCGCTCGGCGGCGCGGTGGCCGCCACCGTCCTGCTCGCCGTCTACCGGGACGACCTCGTCCCCGTGGTCGCCGACCTGCCGGCCGTCGCCCGCGAGGCGGCCGGCTCGGGGCTGGCCCAGGCCGTCGGGGTGGCCGAGCGCTCGGGCCCGGCGGGTGCTGCCGTGGCCGACGGCGCACGGGACGCCTTCGGCGCCGGCTACGCCGTGGCGCTGCTCGTGGGCGCCGCGGTGCTGCTGGCCGGCGCGGTGCTGTGCGGGTTCGTCGCCCCCCGCCGCGGCGCCGCGCGGCACCGCGGGGACGGCCGCGCGCCCCGGCCCGTCCTCACGGTGGCACCGCGGCGCCGTCCCGTGGTGAGCCTGGCGCAGGAGTCGGTGGCGGTGCCGGTGCGCCACCTGCCCCGCGGCCTCGATGCGGTGCTCGCGGCGGGGGTGGTCCTCGGGGTGTTCGGCGGGGTGGTGCTGCTGACGCACTCGTTCTCGCAGGCCTCCAGTGGCGGCGTCGTCCCCGCAGCCCGCACCGAGCTCTCCCGAACCCCCTCGTCCGAGCGGATGGCGCGGCCCACCACGGCGGCGGTCGTCCCACCGTCGACGGCGACGACGCCGCCCGTGGCCGAGCAGCCGCCACCCCCGGCTCCCGCGCCGGCACAGCAGCCCGCCGCGACGACGGCGGCCCCGGTTCCCGCGCCGGCCCCCGCGACCACCGCCGCGCCGCCGGCGACGACCGCCACGACGGCCACCACGACGGCCACCACGACGGCCACCACGACAACGACGGCGCCGCAGACCACCACGCCCCCGGCTGAGACCACCACGCCCCCGGCGGAGACCACCACGCCCCCGGCGGAGACGACCACGCCACCCGCGGAAACCACGACCCCACCCGTGGAGACCACGACGCCACCCGCCGAGACCACGACCCCACCCGTGGAGACCACCACGCCCCCGGCGGAGACCACCACGCCCCCGGCGGAGACGACGACCCCACCCGCCGAGACCACGACCCCACCCGCGGAGACCACCACGCCGCCGGTCGAGACCAGCGAGCCCCCCGCCGGGACCACCGCCCCGCCGGCGGAGACCAGTGAGCCGCCCGCCCCCGAGACCCCTGCGCCCGAGACGCCCGCACCCGAGACGCCCTGAGCGGTCCCGGCGACCCGGCAGCTTCCTTGCGCACGCGGACCGGGATGACGCTGTCGCCGTCGCCGGCAGCGGCCGATCGTGGCGCCATGGACCTCCTCGTCGCCGCCGCGCTCGTCCTCGCCGCCCTCGTCGTCGCCGGCTCGCAGCCCACGGCGGTCCGGCTCTGGCGGGCGAACGTGCACCTGTGGGACGCGTTCCTCACCCGGGACCCGTGGGACCCCGCCGTCGTGCCGGACCGCCCGCGCTGAGGCCCGGGAGGCGGTCAGTCGCGGCCGGTCAGGTCGGCCAGCTCGACGACGGCGTCCACCAGGGCCGGACCGTCGAGGAGGACGGCGTCGTTGTGGTCGGCGCCCGGGACCTCGACCCGGCGGTGCAGCCGCGCGGCGGCGTCGGCCACGCGGCGGCTCTGCTCCGGCGGCACGATCGTGTCGGCGCCGCCGTACACGACCGTCGTCGGCACCCGCACCGCGGCCACCTGCTCGGCGACCGGGTACCGGTCGCGCAGCAGCAGCCGCACCGGCAGGAACGGGTAGTGGTGGCTGCCGACGGCGGCCAGGTCGGCGAACGGGGACCGCAGGACCAGCCCCGCGGGCGGGTGCTCCAGCGCCAGCCCGGTGACGACCGCGCAGCCGAGGCTCTCGCCGTAGTAGAGGAGCCGGTCGGCGGGGACGCCGGCCTCCTCGAGCAGCCAGTTGCGCGCCGCGCGGACGTCGAGGGCGAGCCCCTCCTCGCTCGGGCTGCCGGGGTTGCCGCCGTAGCCGCGGTAGTCGAACAGCAGCACCGCCAGCCCGGCCGACGACAGCGCCCGCGCCAGCGGTGCGCGCAGGCCACGGTGTCCGCCGTTGCCGTTGGCCACCAGGACGGCGGGCGCGCCGGCGTCGGGGCCGGGCACGAACCAGGCACCGAGTTGCAGGCCGTCGGCGGTGGTGAGCCGGACGTCGCGGCCGCCGGGCACCGCGTCGGCCGCGGCCGGGACGGGGCCGTCGTCGGGGAGGTAGACCAGGCGCCGCTGCACCGCCCAGAGCAGACCCACGAGCAGAGCCAACAGGAGGGCGACGACCAGCGCCGCCCGGAGTGCCGAGCGCACCGCGCCAGGATGCGCCCGGCGCGGACGGAGAGCCTGGTCGCGGGCCCCGTCCGTTCGTAGAGTCCCCCCGGTGCAGGAACCGACCGGCCTGGGTGCCGCCGAGCAGGAGCGCTGCGGAACGGCGACGGCGGGCCCGCCCCCGCCGGACCTGGCCGGCTACCGCCGCGCGGTCGACGACGTCGTGGGCCACCTCCGCGACGGGGCCGCGCGCCCGGGACCCGTCCTCGACCGGGCGGCCGGCGTTCCCGAGCTGCGGGCGGTCCTCGACGGCGTGCCCGGCGGCGCCGACGTCGCGCTCGAGCGGATCGCCCGCCAGCTGGCCGGTTTCCTGCCCAGCCCGCGGTCGAACGCCGCCACCCCGGCCACCCTGCTCCGGATCGCGCTGCTGCAGCAGATCGACGTCGCGTGGTGGGGGTCGGTGATGCCCTTCGCCGACGACGACGCCGTCCGGCGGTCCCCGCAGCTGACGGCGCTGGCACCGCTGCGGCGGCAGCGGCGGCTCGCCTTCCGCTACCGGATCGGCACCACCGCCCTCCCCCGCCGCGCCCGCGACTACGCCGTGCGCCGGTGGGCGCCCGACCACGAGCCGCGGTCCTCGGGGCTGAGCTACCCGCTCGCCCGGCCGGCGATGGTCGCGCTGCTCAACGAGGTCGCCGGCCGGTTCGCGGCGGCCGCCCTGCCGTGGCGCGGGACGATGTGGGTGAACTGCATCGTGCGCAGCACCGCCGTCCAGCAGCGGCTGCAGCAGCTGGGGTACTCGGCGCTGCTCCCGAGCGCGCACTGCACCGGGCACGCCGCCGACGTCGAGATGGCCTGGCTGCGCCGGCACGGCGTGGCCCCTGCGCTGGAGGACGTGCTGACCGCCTACCGCGACGAGGGTGTGCTCAACGTGATCGACGAGGGCCAGGCCTGGCACGTCTGCCTCGCACCGGCGCACGCCGCCCGGTACGCGGCCGCGGCCCCCGCGGGGACCGCCTGATGTGCGGGATCGCGCTGGTGCTCGGGCCGGGAGCCGGCGCGCAGCAGGCCCTGTTCGACACCATGCTCGACGCGATCTCGCCCCGCGGGGAGGTCGACGAGGTCCTCCGCGCCGACGACGCCCTGCTCGGCACCGCCCGGCTGCGCATCGTCGACCGCGAGCACGCCGTGCAGCCGTGGACCTCCGCGGACGGCCGGTGGGCGCTGTGCTTCAACGGCGAGGTCTTCAACCACGGGGAGCTGCGCGACCGGCTGCACGCCGAGGGCCGGGCCACCCGCTCGGAGAGCGACACCGAGGTGGTCCTCGAGACCGTCGTCGCCTGGGGCGAGGACGCGCTGCTGGCGATGCGCGGGGAGTTCGCCCTCGCCCTGGTCGAGCGGGACACCCGCCGGGTGTTCCTGGCCCGCGACCCGGTGGGGGTCAAGCCGCTGTACTGGGCGCTCGCCGGCGGGCGGCTGCACGTCGCGTCGGAGGTGAAGGCCCTCGTCCCGCTCGGCGTCGCCGTCTCCGAGGTACCGCCGGGCCACTGCGGCTGGGCCGACCCGGGTACCCCGCCGGTCCTGCACCCCTACCTCGACCTGTACCGGCTGGGCGAGGGCCGGCCGGAGCTCGCCGACGTCGAGGAGGCCGCGGAGGCCGTGCGGACGACGCTCACCGACGCGGTGCGCATCCGGGTCGACACCGACCTGCGCGTCGGGGTCGTGCTCTCCGGCGGCCTCGACAGCTCGCTGACGCTGCTGCTGGTGCAGCGGCTGCACCCCGACTGCGTGGCCTTCACCGTCGGCGCCGAGGGCAGCGAGGACCTCGCCTACGCCCGCCGGCTGACCGCCGACCTGGGCGTGGAGCACGTCGTCGTCCCCGTCCGGCCCCGCGAGCTGGGGCTGCGCGACGTGCGGGAGGCGATCCGGGTCTCCGAGCTCACCGAGTACGGCGACATCATCAACGCGGTGGTCTCCCAGCGGCTGTTCGCCGCCGTCCACGCAGCGGGCGTGAAGGTGGTGCTCACCGGCGACGGGTCCGACGAGCTGTTCGGCGGCTACGCGATGTACCGCCGGGTGCCCGGGCAGGACGCGCGCCGGCTGTTCCTGCACAAGATCGGCCACCTGAGCCGCACGGAGCTGCAGCGGGTCGACCGCACCTCCATGGGCAACGGCGTCGAGGCGCGGGTGCCCTTCCTCGACGTCGAGATGCTCGACCTGGCGATGCGGATCCCGCAGGAGCTCAAGCACCGCGACGGCTACGAGAAGTGGATCGTGCGGCACGCGTTCGCCGACCTGTTGCCCGAGTACGTCCGGGCCCGGCACAAGAACCCGATGTCGCACTCCAGCGGCCTGCACGAGCGGATCCGGCTGTTCCGGCCGCTGTTCCCGCGCCTCTACGCCGGCTTCGGGTACGGGTGCGCCGCGCCGCTGCAGCGCGACTTCTCCGAGGTGCTCCGCGAGCACGGCTACGACCTCGACGCGGCCGCCGCCAGCCCTCCGCGGGACCTGACCGTGGCCGAGCACGCCCGCGACCTGGCGGGGGCGCTGCGCTGGAACCTCGCCGCGCTGCTCCGCCGCCAGGTGCCACAGTGACGCCCATGTACCTGGTGCTCGAGTACGCCCTGGCCGACGACTACCTGGAACGCCGCGCGGCGCTGAGGGAGGAGCACCTGGCGCTCGCCCGGGAGGCGCACGAGCGCGGCGAGCTCGTCCTCGCCGGCGCGCTGCCCGACCCCTTCGACCGCGCCCTGCTGGTGTGGGACGCCGAGCCCGAGGTGGTGGAGCGGTTCGCCGCGTCCGACCCCTACGTCGTGCGGGGGCTGGTCACGTCGTGGACGGTGCGGCCGTGGAACGTCGTCGTCGGGGGTCGGGCGTCGTGAGCGACGGCTTCCCCACCGTCGCCGAGCTCGCCGCCGAGGAGGACGAGCTGCGGTTCGCCTCCTTCACCAACGACGACGCCTGGGACCTCGGCTCCGCGCTCGTGGCCACCGCCCGCCGCGCCGACGCGCCGGTGGCCGTGGAGATCCGCCGCAACGGGCACCGGCTGTTCTCCGCCGCGCTGACCGGCGCCACCCCCGACAACGCCTCGTGGATCGACCGCAAGGCCCGCGTGGTGCACCGCTTCGGGCACAGCTCGCTGTACGTGCGGCAGACGTGGGTGGAGCGCGGCACGACGTTCGAGGAGTCCTCGGGGCTCGACCCGCAGCGGTACGCCGCGCACGGCGGCGCCGTCCCGGTGCTGGTCCGCGACGTCGGCCCGGTCGGCGTCGTCGTCGTGTCGGGGCTGCCGCAGCTGGAGGACCACCGGATGGTCGTCGCGGCGCTGCGCGCCCACCTCGGGCGCTGAGCGCCGGGAGGCCGGGACCTCGGTCCGTTCCGGCGGTCCTCCGCCGGACCTACCGTCGCCGTACGCCGGCTCCGGACGGTCAGGGCGACAGCCGGACGGCGGCGACCTCGACCCCGCACCCTCCCGAGGTGATCGTCATGCGGACCCCCCGGAAGTCCACCGTCCTCACGCTGTCGGGCGCGGCCACCCTCGTGGCCGGGATCGCCCTCCTGCCCGCCGTCGCCACGGCGGACCCGTACGAGGACGCCCACACAGGCGGCGGCGTCCTCGAGGGGCCGTTCGTCACCGACCGGCTCGAGGAGGCCTTCCTCGACCACGACGGGGACGGGCTGCCCTCGCTCGGTGACGAGCTGGTCTACACCAACAGCGCCACCGGGCCCGGCGGGGAGACGGTCGACACCGGGTCCTGCGTCTTCCACCTGGTGGACCTCGCCGCCGACAGCGCCGTGCTGGACTGCATCACCACGAGCGCCGGGCCGAGGGGCGCGATCACCGCCCAGGGGGTGGCCCGGACCGGCATCGCCTCCCCGGTCCTGCACGAGCCGGCGACCTGGGCGGTCACCGGCGGCACCGGCGACTTCGCGTCCGCCTCGGGCGAGGTCCACATCGAGCGCTTCGAGGGCACCGGACTCGACTTCCGCAGCTACGGCTGGGTGCGGATCGTGCTCGACGGCTGAGGGCCCGCGGACCGGCGGCCGTTCCGGAACGGCCGCCGCCCCACGGCTAGCGTGGGGCCCGTGGAGACCCCGCTGCGCACCTGGGCCGGCAACCTGACCTACCACGCGGCGCGCGTGCACCGGCCGCGGACGGTGGCCGAGGTGCAGGACGTCGTCGCGCGCAGCGAGCGGGTCAAGGCCCTCGGCTCGCGGCACTGCTTCAACGACATCGCCGACACGACCGCCGACCACGTGCTCCTCGACGACCTCGACACCGGCGTCGAGGTGGCCGACGCCGCCGACGACGGCACCGGCGTGCTGTGGGTGCCGGCCGGGATGCGCTACGGCGAGCTGGTCCGCGAGCTGGCCGCCTCCCGCCGGGCGCTGCACAACCTGGCGTCGCTGCCGCACATCACCGTCGCCGGCGCCACCGCCACCGGCACGCACGGCTCGGGCAACCGCAACGGCTCGCTGAGCACGTCGGTGGCCGGGCTGGAGCTGGTGCGCTCCGACGGCGAGCTCGTCGTCCTCGGGACCGGCGACGCCGACCTGCCCGGCGCGGTGGTGCACCTCGGCGCGCTCGGCGTCGTCACCCGGGTGGCGCTGCGGTTCCAGCCGACGTTCGACGTCCGCAACACCGTCTACGTCGGCATGACCTGGGACCGGCTGTTCGCCGACCTCGACGCCGTCGCGGACTCCGCGTACAGCGTCAGCGTCTTCACCGACTGGCGCGCGGTGACCTCGGTGTGGGTCAAGTCGCGGCCGGAGGACCCCGCGGTGCCGGAGGACTTCTTCGGCGCCCGCGCGGCCACCGGGCCGACGCACATGCTCCCGGACACCCCGGTGGAGAACCTCACCGAGCAGCTCGGCGTCCCCGGCGAGTGGCACGAGCGGCTGCCGCACTTCCGCGCGGACTTCACGCCGAGCAAGGGCGAGGAGCTGCAGAGCGAGTGGTTCGTGCCGCGCCGGCACGGCCGCGCCGCCTGCGAGGCGCTGCGCGGGCTGGCCGACCGGGTGGCGCCGCTGCTGCAGGTCAGCGAGCTGCGCACCGTGGCCGCCGACGAGCTGTGGCTGAGCCCGGCCTCCGGCGGCGACGTCATGGCGCTGCACTTCACCTGGGTGCCCGACCAGGCGGCCGTGACCGCGGTGCTCCCGGAGATCGAGGCGGCGCTGCGGCCCTTCGGCGCCCGGCCGCACTGGGGCAAACTGTTCACCACCGACGCCGCCGAGCTGGCCGCGCTGTACCCGCGGATGGCCGAATTCCGGGAGCTGGTGCGCCGGTTCGACCCGCGCGGCGCGTTCCGCAACGACTACCTGGACCGCACGGTCGCGGCCTTCGGCTGAGCGCGCTCAGCCCAGGGCGCGCAGCCGGGCGTCGAGGAAGGCCCGCTCGGCGGCGTTCTCCGTGAGCAGCAGCGCCTCGCCGTAGGCCTCGCGGGCCTCGCCGACCCGGCCCAGCCGCCGCAGCAGGTCGGCGCGGGCCGCCGGGAGGTAGCCGTAGCCGGCCAGCTGCGGCTCGCCGGCGAGCTCGTCGAGGGCGGCCAGCCCGGCCGCGGCCCCGCGGGCGAACCCGACGGCGACCGCGCGGTTGAGCGCCACCACCGGGGAGGGCCACACCTGGGTGAGGACGCCGTAGAGCGCGACGATCTCCGCCCAGTCGGTGTCGTCCCACGACGGCGACTCGGCGTGCACCGCGGCGATCGCGGCCTGCAGCGCGTACCGCGACGGCGGCCGGCCCCGCAGCGCCTCGCGGACCAGCGCCACGCCCTCGGCGATGGCCGGGCGGTCCCACCGCGCGCGGTCCTGCTCCTCGAGCAGCAGCAGCCGGCCGTCGGGGCCGGTGCGGGTCTCCCGGCGGGCGTCGGTGAGCAGCAGCAGGGCCAGCAGCCCGGCCACCGCGGGGTCGTGCGGCAGCAGCCGGCGCAGCATCCGGGCGAGCTCCACCGAGCGCTCCACCAGGTCGCGGCGGACCAGCTCCTCACCGGCCGGCGCGGTGTGCCCGGTGGTGAAGAGCAGGTGCACGACCGCCAGGACGGCGTCCACGCGCTCGGGCAGCTCCGCGGGCGGCGGCACGCGGTACGGGATCCGGGCGACGGCGATCTTCTTCTTGGCGCGGGTGATCCGCGCGGCCATCGTCGCCGTCGGCACGAGGAAGGCGCGGGCCACCTCGGGGGTGGTCAGGCCGCACACCAGGCGCAGGGTGAGCGCCACCTGAGCGGGCCGGTCCAGCGCCGGGTGGCAGCAGGTGGCCACCAGCCGCAGCCGGTCGTCGGGGTAGCCGTGCGCGTCGTCGACCAGCGACGGCGCCACACCGCCGTCGACACGGTCCTCGACGAGCAGCGGCAGGTGGCGGCGCTCGACGCCGGCGTGGCGCAGCACGTTGAGCGCCCGCCGCCGCGCGGCCGTGGTCAGCCAAGCGCCGGGCCGGGCGGGGACGCCGCCGGTGGCCCAGTCGGTGAGGGCCGCGGCGAAGGCCTCCTGCACGCACTCCTCGGCGACGTCGAGGTCGCGGGTGACGCGCACCGTCGCAGCGAGCACGAAGGCCCACTCGCGACGGTGCGCGTCGGCGACCGCGGCGGCGACGCCGGCGGTCGGGGTCGCCACCGGTCAGTCGAAGGTCATCACCGGGCGGACCTCGACGCCGCCGAATCGCGCCGGCACGGTCCGCGCGGCGGCCAGCGCGGTGTCGAGGTCGGGGGCGTCGAGGAGGTAGTAGCCGCCGAGGGCCTCCTTGGTCTCGACGAACGGGCCGTCGGTGACCTCGCCGCCGCGCACGGTGGTCGCGGTCGGCGTCGGCTCGAGCGCCTCGCCGCCGAGCAGCTTGGCGCCGGTCTTCTCCACCGAGGCCATCCAGTCGGTGTGCTCCTGCGAGATCTGGCCGAACACCTCCGGCGTCGCGCTCGCGTACCGGGCCTCGTCCTCGTAGATCAGGACCAGGTACTTCGTCATGGTGACCTCCCGCGTTCCCGGGGGCCCGCGGATCGGACCCTCCACCCCTACGACACGCAGCACCGCACCAGATCGACAGGTCGGGCGGAAGAGATCTCCCGCCGGCGCCGTGCGCAACACGGCGCGCGGGAGCAGTGGGCACGAAACGCCAACAGGACGGCGTCGTTTCGGCCACTCATTGCCGGTGCGCTCAGCGGTGCGCACTCCGTAACGTCACATACAGCAGTCAGGGCGTACCCGTCCGTCACGGACGGGAGCGCCACCACCCCCTTCTCGAGGAGCTTCCCGTGCTGTCCTCCCACCTCAGCCTGATCACCGAGTCCTCCGCGCTGCCCGTCGTGCCCGAGCCCGACGCCGTCGCCGGCTCGCCGTGGAGCGTCCTCACCGGCGGCGACGCCGCCTGGCGGCTGGACGCCCTGTGCGCCGAGACCGACCCCGAGGCGTTCTTCCCGGAGAAGGGCGGCTCGACCCGCGAGGCCAAGCGCGTCTGCTCCGGCTGCGAGGTCCGCAGCGAGTGTCTCGAGTACGCGCTGGCCAACGACGAGCGCTTCGGCATCTGGGGCGGCCTGTCCGAGCGCGAGCGTCGCCGGGTGCGCCTGGCCCGCCGCATGCCGCTGAGCGCCTGACCAGGGGCGCCTGACCAGCGGCGCCTGAGCCCGGCGGCTACGGTCGCTGCGCCGGACCGTCGTCTGCGAGGAGGCCTGCCGATGGCCGAGGTCGTGCTGTTCCACCACGCGCTCGGGCTGACCCCCGGCGTCACGGCCTTCGCCGACGACCTGCGCGCGGCCGGCCACACGGTGCACACCCCCGACCTGTTCGCGGGCGCCACCTTCGGCTCCGTCGAGGACGGCGTGGGCCACGCCCGCGCCATCGGCTTCGAGGAGGTCGTGGACCGCGGCGCGGCGTCCGTCGCGCACCTCCCGGAGGCCCTCGTCTACGCCGGCATGTCGCTCGGCGTGCTACCGGCCCAGTACCTGGCCCAGACCCGCGCCGGCGCCCGCGGAGCGGTGCTCCTCTACTCCTGCATCCCGGCCGACGAATTCGGCCCCTGGCCGGCCGGCGTCCCGGTGCAGGTGCACGGCATGGACGCCGACCCGCTCTTCGTCGACGACGGCGACCTGGACGCCGCCCGCGCGCTGACCACGCAGACCGACGCCGCGGAGCTCTTCCTCTACCCCGGCGACCAGCACTACTTCGCCGACCGCACGCTCCCCTCGTACGACCCCGCCGCCGCCGCGCTGCTCACCCGCCGCGTCCTCGACCTGCTCGCCGGCCGGTGACCTCCCCCGACGTCACGGCCGCCCGGGTGCAGGCCGTCCTCGACATCCCGCTGCACCGCCACCTCGGCATGCGGCTGCGCGACCCCGCCGACCCGCCGGCCGGCATCTGGTTCCCCGTCGACGAGGCGGCACAGAACCAGGCCGCGCTGCTGCACGGCGGCGTCGTCTACACCTTCCTCGACGTCGCGGCGTTCCTCGCGCTGCTGCCCTCCCTCGCCAACGGCGAGCACGCGGTCACCCACGACCTCACCGCGTCGCTGCTGCGCCCGGTGCCGGCCGGCGCGCGGGTCGAGCTCACCGGCTCGGTGCTGCGCCGCGGCCGGGCGGTGGCGTTCCTGCGGTCCGAGGCGACGGTGGACGGCGTCCTCGTCGCCTCGGCGCAGGTCACGAAGTCGATCGTCCCCGTCTGACCGGTCGCGGCCTGATCACCACAGCGACATCGAGCGGGTGAAGATCCCCGCGACATCGTCCTCGGTGACCTCCCGCGGGCAGGTGGCCAGCAGGCGCTGCTGCTTCATCGTGCCCTCGACCAGGTCGCCGACGTCGCCCTCCTCGAAGCCGACGGCGGCGATCCCGTTCGGGATGTCGATGTCGCGCATCAGGTCGGTGAGCACGGTGGGCAGGAACTCCGCGGCGTCGTCGGGCTCGCCGGCGTTGGGCGCGAGCAGCCTGGCCGCGCGGACGTGCCGCTCCGGTGAGGCCTCGAAGGTGAACCGGAAGGCCTCCGGCGCGGTCAGCGCCACCGACATCCCGTGCGGCACCATCGGCTCGTCGGCCGGGTAGTCCTTGGGGTGGAAGTCCTTCACCTGCCCGGCGATCGGGTAGGCGTTGGCGTGCGGGATGTGCACGCCGGCGTTGCCGAAGCCCATCCCGGCGAAGGTGGCGGCCATCGCCATGTCGGCCCGCGCCTGGGTGTCGTCGCCGTGCCGCACCGCCCGGCGGAACGACCCGGCCAGCAGCGACAGCGCCTTCTCCGACCACATGTCCGAGATCGGGTTGGACCCGCAGTAGGGCACCCGCTGCTCCGGGTCCTTGCGGTCGTAGGTCGTGTACCAGCGCGCGGTGTAGCTCTCCAGCGCGTGGCAGAGGATGTCCATCCCCGAGGCCGCGGTGACGCCGGGCGGCTGGGTGAGCGTGAGGTCGGGGTCGATGACGGCGAGGGTGGGCCGCAGCCGCGCGTGGCTGATCCCGGTCTTCACCCGCTGCGCGATCACGTCCATCACGCAGATCGTGGTGCTCTCCGACCCGGTGCCCGTGGTCGTCGGGACGGCGACCAGCGGCTTCAACGGCTCCGACGGCGCCTGCCCCTTGCCGACCGGCACGTTGACGTAGTCCATGAGCTCGCCGGGGTTGGTGGTGAGCAGGTTGATCGCCTTCGCGGTGTCGATGCTCGACCCGCCGCCGACGGCGACGAAGGCGTCCCACGGCCCCGAGGAGCGGGCGTCCTCGATGGCCTGCGTCAGGCTGACGTCGGTCGGCTCGACGTGCACGCCGTCGTAGACCCGCGCCTCGATGCCGAAGCGGCCCATCTGCTCGGCCACCCGCTGCGGCAGGCCGGTGGCCGACACGCCCGGGTCGGTGACCACCAGCACCCGGCGCACGCCGTACCGGCTGAGGTCGTAGCCGATCTCGTCGGAGGCCCCGCTGCCGAACTTCAGCTGCGGCGCCCCGTAGGTGAACACGGACTCGGGGCTGGTCATGGCGGTCTCCTCGGGCAGCGGACGGATCCAGTTGCAGTGATCGTTGCACCCTCCTTGTGGCGGCGACCACAGCGAGGCAGGGTCGGGTGCACCCGCCAACCTTCCCCCTGGAGAGCTGCCGTGACCGCTGAGCCCGAGACCACCGTCCCCTCCCTCGACGACCTGCTCGCCGACTCCCCGTCCAACTGGGGCAAGTGGGGCGACGACGACGAGGTGGGCAGCCTGAACTACCTCGGCCCCGAGCAGGTGCTCGCCGCCGTCGGCCTGGTCCGCCAGGGCAAGGTCTTCACCCTGCAGCGGCTGATCGGCGACCCGAAGGGCGACCCGGTGTGGCCCGGGCGCACGCCGGCCGAGCGCACCCAGATCCTCGACGAGTCCACCTGGGACTCCCCCGACGCGCCGCAGTACCCCGGCGGCCTGCACTACGCCGACGACAAGATCAACGCCTTCCTGCAGGGCTCCACGCAGTACGACGGCCTGGGCCACGTCTGGTATGGCGGCAAGATCTGGAACGGTTACGACGCGCGGACCACCGTCGGCGGGCTGGACAAGGCGAGCGTCGAGCCGATCGCCCAGCGCGGCGTCGTCGGCCGGTACGTGCTCCTGGACATGGCCCGCTTCCGCGGCAAGCCGACCCTCGACAAGGGCGAGACCTTCACCCACGAGGACCTGCTCGCCTGCGCCGCGCAGCAGGGCGTGGAGATCCGCAAGCGCGACATCCTCGTCATCCGGACCAACTTCCTGCAGTTGTTCTTCGAGCAGGGCGAGGCCTTCTACGAGGGCTTCAACGAGCCGGGTCTGGTCTACAGCCCCGGGCTGGTGCGGTGGTTCCAGGAGATGGAGATCCCCAACCTGGTCACCGACACCATCGCCAACGAGGTCACCACCGACCCGAACAACGGCGTCGCGCTGGTCCTGCACAACGCGCTCATGCGCAACCTCGGGGTCACCCTCACCGAGATCGCCGACCTCGAGGCGCTGGCCGCCGACTCCGCCGAGGACGGCCAGTACGAGGGCCTCTACGTCGCCGCGCCGCTGAAGGTCGCCAAGGGCAGCGGCTCCCCGGTCAACCCCGTCGTCCTGAAGTAGGCCACCGTGAGCGTCTACGACGACCGGCCCTGGCTGGCGCTCTACGGCGACCAGCCGGCCGACTACGACATCGAGTTCGACGACGCCCTGTCGATGTTCCGGGCCGGGGTGGAACGGGACCCCGACGGCGACGCGCTGCGCTACTTCGACGGCACCCTCGTCCGCCGCGACCTCGACGAGATGACCGACGCGCTGGCGGCCGGCCTGCTCGGACAGGGTTTCCGGCCGGGCGACCGGCTGGCGGTCTACCTGCAGAACGTGCCGCAGTTCGTCATGGCCATGGTCGCCACCTGGAAGGCCGGCGGCGTCATGGTGTCGATCAACCCGATGAGCCGGACGCGGGAGCTGTCCTACCTGCTCAAGGACTCCGGGGCGACGGTGCTGCTCTCCCTCGACACGCTCTACGACGAGGTGGCCCGCGACGTCGTCCCCGACACCGACGTCCGCCTGGTGCTCACCACCAGCGGGCTGGACCTGCAGACCCGCGACGACGAGCGGCTGTTCGCCGGGGTGACCCGGCAGCGGCACGAGGGCACCACCGACCTGCTGGAGTTCATCGGCGCCCACCGCGGGCAGACGCCGCCCCCGGTGACCCTCGGCCCGGACGACGTGGCGTTCCTGACCTACACGTCGGGGACGACGGGCGTGCCCAAGGGCGCGATGAACACCCACCGCAACGTCGTCTTCACCGCGCAGGTCTACCGGGACTGGGTGCACGCCGGGCGCGACGGCGCGATCTTCGGCATCGCCCCGCTGTTCCACATCACCGGCCTGATCGGCCACGTGGCGGTGAGCATGCTGGTCCCGGCGCCGTTGGTGCTGGCCTACCGGTTCGAGCCGCAGGTGGTGCTCGACGCCTTCCTCGAGCACCGGCCGGCATTCACCATCGGCGCGATCACCGCGTTCAGCGCGCTGCTCAACGCGCCGGGGTTCAGGAAGGAGCACTTCGACTCGTTCACGTCGATCTACTCCGGCGGCGCGGCCATCTCCCCGTCGGCCGAGCGCGGGTTCCTGGAGGCCACCGGCAAGCAGGTGCACAACGCCTACGGCCTCACCGAGACGACGTCGCCGATGACGGTGACGCCGTTCGGGTCGCCGTCGCCGGTGGACCCGACCTCGGGTGCGCTGTCGGTGGGCGTGCCCGCGCCCAGCACGATCGTCCGCATCCAGGACGACGACGGGCAGGACCTGCCGCTGGGCGAGGTCGGCGAGATCGTGGCCGACGGCCCGCAGGTGGTGGCCGGCTACTGGGGCAAGCCCGAGGAGACGGCGGCCGGCCTGCCCGGCGGGGCGCTCAAGAGCGGCGACGTCGGGTTCATGGACCCGCAGGGCTGGGTGTTCATCGTCGACCGCAAGAAGGACATGATCAACGCGTCGGGATACAAGGTGTGGCCGCGCGAGGTCGAGGACGTCCTGGCCGAGCACCCCGCCGTCCGCGAGTCGGCCGTCGTCGGCGTCCCCGACGAGAAGCGCGGGGAGACGGTGAAGGCTTTCGTCAGCCTCAAGCCCGGGTCGAGCGTGACCCCGGACGAGCTGATCGCTCACTGCAAGCAGCGGATGGCCGCCTACAAGTACCCGCGCAGCGTCGAGTTGGTCGACGAGCTGCCCAAGACGGTCACCGGCAAGATCCTGCGCCGCGAGCTGCGGGGCAGCTGAGCGGGCCGGGTCCCCGCCGTCCGCGGCGGGGACCCGGTCAGCCGACCGGCGCGCCCGGCCGGCGTGCGGACGCGGTCCGGGCCGCGCGGGCGCCGAACGCGCCGGTGCCGACGACCGCCAGCAGCAGGGCGACGTACGCCCAGAGCCAGGGGTCGCCCGGGTCCATCTCGGGCCGGTACCAGAACACCACCACCAGCTCGAGCACCCCGAAGACGGTGTACGTGGCCCCCGCGACGAACATCCGGCCGAGATCCCGCTCCCGGACGACCAGGGCGGCGGCGAACCCGAGGGCGAGCAGCCACGCACCGATCACCTGGGAGCTCAACGGGGTGATCTCCCAGGGCCAGAACAACGCGACGGTCTCCACGTGGTGGTGCACGGTGAGCCCGGCGGCGAAGAGGGCCGCGCCCGCCGCCAGCATCAGCGTGCCCTCGACGACCAGCAGCACGGTCAGCCAGCCCGGCACCGGCCGCAGCACCGCCGGGCGCCCGCGCCGGCGCATCTCCTGCGCGAGGACCACCGTGACGCACGCCGCCGGGATCACGAGGTAGACGGCGAGCCAGATCCAGGCCGCCGCCCGGGCGACCTGCCCGCCGTCCAGCAGGTGCAGCCGGTGCGTGTGGATCAGCGTCGCGACGCAGGTGAGGACGGTGAAGACGGTGACGGTGAGCACCGGGACGCGGATCGCGCTCCAGCGGTCCTGCCGGAGCGACAGCGCCGAGAGCACCGCGCCCGCGGTGTAGGCGGCCCCGAGGAACGCGGCGGTCGCCTCGGTGTGGATCGACCAGGCCCAGAAGCGGTCGGCGACGTCGGCGAGCACGAACAGCTGGTTGACCGCGAGCAGCGTGAGCACGAGGAAGGCCACCAGCAGCCACCTCGTGCCGCGGCGGATCTCCTCGCCGGCGTCCCCGACCTCCGCTCCCACTGATCCCATCGCCTGCCGCCCGTCGGACCCCCCGGCCCAGGCTGGCCCGTCGTCTCGGCCGGGACCAGGGTCCTGGGACCCCGCGGCCCGGTCAGCCGCCTCCGTACTCCGTCCAGACGTCCCACCCGAGCCGCACGACCAGCGCGCTCACCACGACGAGGAACACCGCGCGGACGAAGCCGGTGCCGCGGCGGGTCGCCGTCCGGGAACCGAGGTACCCGCCGAGCGTGTTGGCCGCGGCGAGCAGCAGGCCCAGCCCCCACACCACCGCCCCGTGCGGCACGAAGAACGCCAGCGCCCCGAGGTTGGTGGCGACGTTGACGATCTTGGCCTTGGCGCTGGCGTGCAGGAAGTCGTAGCCCAGCAGCGACACCAGGGCGAAGACGAGGAACGAGCCGGTGCCCGGCCCGAGCACGCCGTCGTAGAACCCGATCGCCCCGCCGATCGCCAGGGCGGTGCCGGCGTGCCGGCGGCCGGTGTGCCGCAGCGCCGTCACCTCGCCCAGCGAGGGCCGCAACGCGGTGAACAGCGCGATGCCGACCAGCGCGACGACGATCACGGGTTCGATCACCGCCGCCGGCAGCAGCGCCGCGACCGAGGCACCGACGGAGGAGGCCACCAGGGCGACGGCGGCCATCGGCAGCGCGGTGCGCAGGTCGGGGTGCACGCGCCGCTGGTAGGTGACCGCGCTCGTCGTCGTCCCGAAGACCGACGCGAGCTTGTTGGTGGCCAGCGCCTGCACCGGGGCGAGCCCGGGCACCAGCAGCAGGGCGGGCAGCTGGACGAGCCCGCCGCCGCCGACGACGGCGTCGACCCAGCCGGCCGCGAGGGCGGCGACCAGCACGAAGGCGAGGACCGACGGCGCCAGGCCGTCCGGGAGCAGCACGGGGACCCAGCCTCCCTCACCGGCGGGAAGACGGAACGACCGGGTCCGTTGCGGGCGGCCGCCGGCGGGGGTGGGATGGTGCATGGCCCGCGCCCGGCAGGAGGAGCCGGCCACCGGGGCGCGCTCTCCGCACCACCTGTCGGCCCGGGACTGGCGCCACGTGCTGCGCCGCGTCGCCGCGCACGTCTTCGGCGAGCGGCTGATGGTCCAGGCCTCGGCCGTGGCCTTCTTCGCGATCCTGTCCGTCGCGCCGGTGCTGGTCACCGCGGTGTCGGTCTACGGCGTGGTCAACACCCCGGAGGAGGCGCTCGAGGAGCTGTCGGGGCTGGTGCGGATGCTGCCCCCCGACCTGCGGTCCCTGGTGCAGGAGCAGCTGACGACGATCGCCTCCGCCTCGACCAACGTGCTCACGCTGCGGGGGCTGGGCGGCCTCGCCGCGGCGCTGTGGACGGCGACGACCGCCATGACCTACCTGGTCGACGGCCTGACCCTCGCCTACCGCGAGACCGAGACGCGCGGCTTCCTGCGCCGCAGCGGCCAGGCCCTGGTCCTCGTGCTCGGCGGCGCGGTCCTGCTGGCCGGCGCCCTCGTGGTCGGCGGCCTCACCTCGTCGGCCCTCGACGGCGCGCCGGGCCCGGTGCGCACCCTCGTCCCGGCACTGTCCTGGGTCGCCGCCGCGGTGGTGATGTCGGCGGTGCTCGCCGTCCTCTACCGGTTCGGCCCCGACCGCCGGCAGGCCCGCTGGCGCTGGCTCACACCCGGCTCGTCGGCCGCGACGCTGCTGTGGCTGGCGGCGACCATCGGCTTCTTCGCCTACGTCCGGAGCCTGGGCGACTACGCGGCCACGTACGGGTCGCTGGCCGGCGTCGCCATCAGCATGGTGTGGCTCTGGACGACGGTGTTCCTCGTCATCGTCGGCGCCGCGGTGAACGCCGAGGCCGAGAAGCAGACCGTCCGCGACTCCACCGTGGGACCCGAGCAGCCCCTCGGCGAGCGCGGGGCCGTGGTCGCCGACAGCGCGCCGCCCTACCCGGGCGAGCGCTGAGGCTCAGTTGTAGTTGACGTGCACGTGGTCGTAGTGGTTGGCCGTCGTGCCGCCGCGGTCCTCCATCGTCGACCAGGAGCCGTTCGGCGAGGACAGCATCCGCTGCTGCCAGATGAGGTAGTCGACGCCGAGCTCGTCCCAGTGCGCCCGGTGGTAGGCCACGATCGCGTCGCCGAGGGCGGCGTCGGTCATGACCATGTAGTCCAGGGCCAGGCCCGAGGGGTGACCGCCGGGGTCGGCGGCGCTGGCGCGGGTGCCGCCGAGGGTGATCCCGTCGGCGCCGGGCACGTTGCTGACGACGGTGTTCGCGGCGGCCTGCACCTGCGGCTTCACGCTACCGGCGGTGTTGGTGATGCGGGCGACGACCGAGGCGGCGGTCGACGAGGCGACGGTGGCCGCGCCCTGCGAGGACTCCGCGGCCTCGGCCTCCTCGGCCTCCGCCGCGTCGGCCTGCGCCTCGGCCTGCTCCGCGGCGGCGGCCTCGGCGGCCTGCGCTGCGGCGGCGGCCTCGGCGGCGGCCTGCGCGGCCGCGGCCTCCTCGGCGGCGCGGGCGGCGGCCTCGGCCTCGGCGCGCTGCCGGTCGACGGTGGCCTGGTCGGCGGCGGCCTGCGACTGCTGCGCCGCGGTCTCGGCGGCCTCGCGGCTGCTGCGGGTGGCCGCGAGGTCCTCGAGCGGCTGCAGGTCGGCCGGGGCGGTCTCGGCCGGGCCGGACTGCGCCGAGAGCCCGAGCGCCTGGGCGACGGCGACCGACTCGGTCGCCGTCCCGGCCTCGGCGGTGGCCGCGGGCTGCGGGCCGACCAGGACGTTGACCAGGACGGCGCCGGCGGCGGCGACGCCCAGGTAGATGCCCGGACGGCGGCCGGCGAGCGGGCCGCGGCGGCGGTTGGAACGGTTCACGGACGCGGCGGAGCGGCCGGAGGTGGTCGTGCGGGGGTGCATGGATCCGTCTCTCCCGTCAGCCGCCTACCGAGTTAGCTGACGGGTTCGGGCGGGAAGCAGCCCTACCTGCACGGACACACGGGTCCGGTGCGGGATTCACCCCAGTACTGCGGTGGGTCCCCGGCTCGCCCTCGGGGCGACTCGGCGGCGACCGTCCGGGTCCCCGGACGGGGACAGGGCCGGACGGCCTCGGCCACGGTAGCCGCCGTTACCCGGCCGTGACAATCGGCGGCCGGGGATCCGTGACGCGACCCACGTCCGGGACGCGGTCGTGGGGGAGGCGGTCAGGAGGAGCCGCGGAGCCGCTCGACGAGCCGTGCCGGCGTCTGCACCCACCACACGGTCACGCGCCAGTGCAGGCGCGCGGCCGCCCGGACGCCGCGCACTCCGAAGGCGGCGAGGTCGGACCACTCGGCCGGCCGCGGGGCGCGCGCGAACACCGGCGGGGCGCCGTCGTCCGGGTCCTCCGGATCCGTCTGCTGGGCCGTCCGCGCCGGCGCCGGCTCCTCCCGCGGGGGCTGCTCCGGGACGAGCAGGTCGAGGGCCGAGCGCCGCCGCGGTCCGCGCAGCGACGCGAACGACGGGATCGGCGGGGAGGCGGGGCCGTCGTCGGCGGTGTCACCGTCGGTGGTGTCGTCGGGCAGCGGCCACAGGCCCTGGGCCACCGGCTCGGGGACGACGGCGCGGATGGCGGCCACCATCGCCGGCCCCAGGCCCGGGACGGCGGACAGCTCGCGGCGGGTGAGCCCGGCCAGCTCGTCGACAGTGGTGACACCGGCGCGGGCCAGCGCACCCACCGCGCGTGCGGGCAGGCCCAGCTCCTGCACGGTCCCCGTCGGCACGTCCCGCGACCTCGTCGGCATGGCGTCAGAACCTAGCCCCGCGCGCCGCGTCAGCCGGAGGCGCCCGCCGGGCCGGACTCCCCGGCGGGGACGGAGGAGGTGGCGCTGCCGCCGGCGTCCGGGGTCGCGGACGGCGACGCCGACCCGGTACCGGGCGCCGTGCCGGGTGTCGTGCCGGGGTCCGTCGACGGCGTGGCGGGATCCGTCCCGCTGGGAGGCGGCGCGGTGTCCTCGGGGGTGCCCGTGGCGGGCGGCGTGGTCGCGGTGTCCGTCGCGGTGTCCGTCGCGGTCTCCCCCGCGGTGTTCCCTGCCGGGTCGTCCGTCGTCTCCCCCGTCGTGCCGGGCGTGGTGCTCCCGGCCGTCCCGCCGGGGGCCGTCGGCGTGGTCGCGGTGGTGTCCTCGGGCGCTGCGGTGTCCCCGGGCGCCGCGGTGTCCCCGGGCGCTGCGGTGTCCCCGGGCGCCGCCGTGTCCTCGGGCGCTGCGGTGTCCTGGGGCGCGGTGCTGCCGCCGGGCGTCGTCCCCGGGGCCGGACCGGCCGGCGGAGAGGTGCCGTCGTCCGCGGGTGCGCCGCCCTCGGTGCCGTCCGGGGTGGCGGGCACCGGGGCCGCCTCCCCCTCCGCCCCGGTGCCGGCGGCGCCCGGGGCCGACGGCTCCGGCGCGGGCACCGCGGTGTCCGGCGGCACGGCCACGACCACCTGGACCCGGTCGCCCGGCGCGAGCTCGACGTCCACCGGGGACAGCCGCACCACGGTGCCCGGGTCGGCGTCGGCCGTGGCCTCGCTGCGCTGGCCCACCGTGAGCCCGAGCGCCGTCAGGTCCTCGACCACCTCGGTCACGGGGCGGCCGACGTGGTCGGCGGCGGCCAGCACGATCCCGCCGGTGTCGGTCTGCACGGCCTCGGCCGCGGGCGCGTCACCGGACCGGGTGCCCACCAGCACGAAGCCGCCCACGACGAGCAGCAGCGCCAGCAGCGGCAGCAGGACGAGCTGCCGCCGGCGGGTGCGGCGCGGCCCGGGCGGCTCGGGTGCGCGGCGCGCCGTCGGGCCCGCGGGTGCGTCGGCGACGGTGTCGGGACCGGCCCCGCTCGCGGTCGCCGCCGTCGACATCGCCGCCGCGACCTCGACCGGTGCCGTGGGCGGCACCGGCTGCGACTGGTGCTCGAGGGTGTCCTCGACCGCGTTCAGGAAGGCCGCGCCGTCGGGCAGCCGGGCGCCGGGGTCCTTGGTGAGGGCGGCGCCGATGAGCTCGCGGACGTCGGGCGGCAGGTCCTCGGGCAGCGGCTCGGGCTGCTCGCGCACCTGCTTGAGCGCCACGGTCACCGGGTTGGTGCCGGAGAAGGCGGCGTGGCCGGTCAGCGACTCGTAGCCGACCAGCCCGAGGGCGTAGACGTCGCTGGCGGGGCTGACCCGCTCGCCCGCGGCCTGCTCCGGGGACATGTACTGCGCGGTCCCGATGACCTGGCCGGTCTGGGTCAGCGGCACGCACTCGGCCGACCACGCGATGCCGAAGTCGGTGAGCTTCACCCGCCCGTCGGGCCGCACCAGGATGTTCGAGGGCTTGACGTCGCGGTGCACGACACCGGCGCGGTGCGCCTCGGCCAGCCCGGCGGCGGCCTGGCGCAGCACCGACAGCGCCGCCTGCGGGTCCAGCGGGCCCTCGTCGCGGATGCGCGTCGACAGCGGCGCGCCCTCCACCAGCTCCATGACCAGGTAGGCCAGGTGCTCGCCGGTGCCGTCCTCGCAGCCCTCGCCGTAGTCCAGGACGGTGGCGATGTTCGGGTGGCTCAGCGCCGCGGCGTGGCGGGCCTCGTTGCGGAACCGGGCGAGGAACGTCGGGTCGTCGGCGTACTCGCTGCGCAGCACCTTGACCGCCACGGGCCGTTCGAGCAGCACGTCGCGCCCGCGCCACACCTGGCCCATGCCCCCGGTGGCGATGAGCTCCTGCAGCTCGTAGCGGTCCCCGAGGGTCTGCCGCTCGTGCTCGACCGTGGTCACCGCGCGCTCCGTCCCGTCCGACGCCGCGGGTCCTCGACCCGCTCCCTCCGGCCCCCAGCGGGGCTGTCCACGCCGTCCCGCGCCGGACGGCCGACCAGGTCCCGTTTCCCGCCCGGACGCCTCGTCAACCACGCGACCGTCCGCGGGCGTTCGCCCGCTCGCGTGCCGGGCCTCGCCGCCCGGCGCCCGGTCCGCCAGGATCCCGGCAACCCGCGGCACCGGCGCCGCGGCCGTTCCGGAGGTCGCCCGTGGACTCGGCTCTCGCCACCGTCGCCCTGCCCGCCGCCCTGGCCGTGGTCATGTTCGGGCTCGGGCTGTCGCTCACCGTCGACGACTTCGTCCGGGTCACCCGCCGGCCGCGCGCCGCCGTCGTCGCCCTGGGGCTGCAGCTGCTGGTGCTGCCGGCGCTCTGCTTCGGACTCGTGATCGCCGTCGGCCTGGAGCCCGTGCTCGCGGTCGGCATGCTGCTGCTGGCCGCCTCCCCGGGCGGGACGACGGCGAACCTGTTCAGCCACCTCTTCCGCGGGGACGTCGCGCTCAACGTCTCCCTGACGGCGGTCAACTCGCTGCTGGCGGTGGTCACGCTGCCGCTGGTCACCAACCTCGCGGTGACCGTCTTCGACCCGCCGGACGCCGGGTCGATCGGCCTGCAGTTCGGCAAGACGGTGCAGGTCTTCGCGATCGTGCTGGTGCCGGTGGCCCTGGGCATGCTCGTGCGGCGCTCGGCCCCGGCCTCCGCCGACCGCGCGGACCGGCCGGTGCGGGTGCTCTCGGCGGTCGTGCTGGCGCTGGTGATCGTCGGGACGGTCGTCGCCGAGCGGGAGAACGTGGCCGGCTACCTGCGCGAGGTCGGCCTGGTCGCCCTCGCGTTCTGCGTGCTCAGCCTGCTGGTCGGCTTCGCCGTGCCGCGCGCGCTCGGCGTCGGCCACCGGCAGGCGGTCGCGTGCGCCTTCGAGATCGGCGTGCACAACAGCACGCTGGCCATCGCGGTCGCGATCAGCGTCCTCGGGAGCGTGGAGCTCGCCGTCCCGGCGGCGGTCTACGGCGTCCTGATGTTCCCCGTGGCCGCACTCGCCGGCTGGGCCGTCACCCGGTCGTCCCGGTCGCGGGAGCCGGAGGGCAGGGAGCCGGAGGGCAGGGAGTCGGAGGGCAGGGAGTCGGAGGGCAGGGAGCCGGAGGGCGTGGCGTCCTGACCCGCCCACCGGCGCCACAGCGCCGGGACCACCTCGGCGCCCGCGGTGCCGGCCGCCGCCCAGCCGAGGACGACCAGCCACGCGAGCGGGTCCAGCGGGGTGCAGCCGAAGAACCGGCTCAGCCCCGGGGTCTGCACGACGACGGCCAGGGCGGCCAGCGACCCGGCCGCGGTGGCCAGCACCAGCGGGCTGCGCCGCCCGGCCCAGGCGGTCTGCCCGAGCTGCGTGGTGATGAGGGCCGCCAGGCCCATGGTGCCGGCCCGGCGGGGCAGGCCGGTGACGCGGCCGGTGGCCCAGGCGCCGGTCGCGCCGGCGGCGGTGGCGACGCCGCGGACGGCGACGAGCCGGCGCACCGACTCGGGAAAGCCGCGGTACGGGCCGGCGAGCAGCACCGGCGCGAGCGGGTGACCGGCCAGCGGCCCGTCGTCCCCCGCCGGGGCGGCCGCCCCCGGCCGGCCGACGGCGACGGCCAGCGCCGGGAACATGTCGGTGAGCAGGTTGACCAGCAGCAGCTGCCGCGTGCCCAGCGGCGCGCGGCCGCCCAGCGCCGTCCCGAGGACGGTGAAGGCGACCTCGCCGGCGTTGCCCCCGACGAGGATGGCGACGGCGTCCCGGACGCGGGACCACAGCGCGCGGCCCTCGGCCACGGCGTCGACCAGCCGGGTCAGGTCGAGGTCGGTGATCACCAGGTCCGCCGCGCTGCGGGCGGCCGGCGACTCCGCCCCGGCCACGCCCACCCCGACGTCGGCCAGCCGGATCGCGGCGGCGTCGTTGACGCCGTCGCCGGTCATGGCCAGCGTGGCCCCGGTGCGGCGCAGCGCCTGCACCAGCAGCACCTTGTGCTCGGGGGTCAGCCGGGCGAACACCGCCGCCTCCCGCACCAGACGGGCCCGCTCGGCGTCCGACGCCCGCGCCAGCCGGGCGCCGGTCACCACCCGGTCGGCGTCGGGGACGCCGGCCTCCGCGGCGATGGCGGCAGCGGTCTCGGGGTGGTCACCGGTGGCCACCAGCACCCGGACGCCGGCCGCGCCGAGCTGCTCGACCGCCGCGGCCGAGGACGCGCGCACCGTGTCGGCCAGCCCCACCAGGCCGCGCAGGGTCAGCCCGGTCGCGGCCGCCTCGAGGTCCTCCGGCCGCCCCTCCAGCTCCCGGTCGGCCACGGCCAGCACGCGCAGGCCCTCGCAGGCCAGCTCCCGCACCCGGCCGGCGGCGTCGCCCGCGTCGGTGCACAGCCGCAGCACGACCTCCGGCGCGCCCTTGACCACCAGCCGGCCCGCGCGGAGGGCCGCCGAGAAGCCGCGCCCGGTCGCGAACGGGACCGAGGCATCGGGCTCCTCCGCGCAGGCCACCCCGCGGTCGCCGGCGGCGGCCGCGACGGCGCGATCGGTCTCGTGCGCGTCGGTGTCACCGGCGCCCACCCCGGCCGCCGCGAGGCGGAGCAGGCCGTCCTCGTCGTCGCCGCCGTCCCCGAGGGGCACCAGCCGGACCACCTGCAGCCGGTTCTCCGTCAGCGTGCCGGTCTTGTCGAAGCAGACGGTGTCCACCCGGCCCAGCGCCTCGAGGACGCGGGCGCTGCGCACCACCGCCCCGCGCCCCGACAGCCGCCGGGCCGCGGCCTGCTGGGCGACGGTGGCCACCAGCGGCAGCCCCTCGGGCACGGCCGCGACCGCGACGGCGACACCGGCGCTGACCGCCTCGCGCAGCGGCCGCCGCCACGCCACCCCCAGCGCGGTCACGGCACCGCCGCCGGCCAGCGTCAGCGGCAGGACCGAGCGGGTGAGCTCGGCCAGGCGGGCCTGGACGCCGGCGGGGGGCGCGCCCCGCCCGGCCGCCCGGGCCGCCCGCCCGGCCTGGGTGGCCGACCCGACGGCGACGACGACGGCGCGTCCGCTGCCGGCGACCACGGTCGTCCCGTCGAAGAGCATGCAGCGACGGTCGGCGACCTCGGCGCCCGGCGTCGCGGGCACGGACTTGGCCACCGCGAGCGACTCGCCGGTGAGGCTCGACTCGTCCACCTCGAGGTCCTCGACGGCGAGCAGCCGCGCGTCGGCGGTGACCACGTCGCCGGATCCCACGAGGACCACGTCGCCCACGCGCAGGGCGCCGGCCGGGACCTCCTCGGAGCCGCCGTCGGTCTCCCGGCGCACGCACGCGTCCTGCTCGAGCAGCAGCGACTCCAGGGCCGTCTCCGCGCGCATCCGCTGGGCCGCGCCGAGCAGCGCGTTGCCCACGGTGACGCCGCCGACCAGGAACGCGTCGGCGGTCTCGCCGAGCACGGCGGTGGCGCCGGCGCCGGCGCCGAGGACCGGGGTGAGCGGGTCGGCGAGCTCGGCGGCGACGGTGCGCGCGAACCGGACCGGCACCCGGACGGCGGCCACGCCGGTCCCCCGCCGCCACGCCCGCGTCAGCAGGTCGGGCGCGGCGTCGTCGGCCCGGGGCAGCGCGGCCAGCCGGCGCAGGACGTCGTCGGGGTCGAGCGCGTGCCACGGCGTGTGGACCGACGGCGGCGGCGCGGGCCGGCGCGCGGCGCGGACCGCCGTCCAGGTGCCGTCGACGATCGTCCAGACCGTCGCCGTCTTGCCCGGGGTGGTCGCCCGCCGCTGCCCCGCGCGGGCCGAACCGACGGCGGCGAGCAGGGCGCCCAGGACGTTGCCGGTCAGCGCGGTGTGCACCGACCGGCGGGCGAGCGCGTGCGCGTCGGTCACGGCCCGGACCACCCGGCAGGCGTCGTCCAGGCCCGGCCCGGTCACCAGGTCGGCGGCCCAGGCGGGCGCGCGGCCCGGCCGCACGGGGGCCACCGCGACGTCGGCGGCCAGCAGCGCGGCGGTCTCCGCGGCGGAGACCAGCAGCACCCCGCGCCCCTCGGCCTGCTGCCGGCGGACGACGTCGGCCGGGGACTCGTCCGCGGGCGGGACCTCCTCGGCGATGCCGGCGATCTCCCGGGTGCCGGCGTGCGGGGTGAGGACGAGGCGCGCGCCGGTGCCGACGGCGGTGGTCAGCAGCGCCTCGGCGTGCGGGTCGAGCTCCGGGGCGACCAGGACGGTGCCCACGCGGCGGCGTCCGGCGTAGAGCGTCCGCAGCGACGCCCCGGGCGCGTCCGGGGCCTCCCGCGAGTCGCCGAGCCGGGTCCCGCGGGCACCACCGCGGGCACCACCGCCGTCCCCGTCCCCGCCGCCGCCGTCCCCGCCCTCGGCGCCCAGCAGCCGCGCCGCGTCCGTCCACACGGCGGCGTCGTCCCACCCGTCGGCCTCGGCGGTCGCCTCGAGGACGACCGGCGGGCCGGTGCACAGGGTGGCGCCGTCGACGACCACGCAGTCCACCCGGTCGAGGCGCCGGTAGGCGGTGCCGTCCAGGGGCAGCACGCCCGAGCGGCACATCAGCAGGTCCAGCGTGGCGGCGAAGGACTCCCGGCCCTGCAGCGCCGCCTTCGGCGAGAGCGCCTTGACCAGGTCGGCGGCGCGGCCCGGCCGGCCGGTGAGGGCGAGGACGGCCAGCACCGCGGCCGTCGTCGTCGGGCCCAGGCGGCCCTGGTAGCGGCCGATCCTGCCGGGCGGCAGCGGAACGGGTCGCTCCCCCGCACCGGCGGCCGGGCGGACGTCCTCGGGCTCGGTGCCGTCCGGCTCGGGCCGGCACAGCTCCTCCTCGCGCCGCTGCCACGCCTGGCGGCGCGCCCGCACCTCGAGCACCTGCTGCAGGGAGGCGACCGCGTTGAGCGCGGGGACCGTCGGGCTCTTCGTCGCCGAGTGCAGGACCGCCGAGAGCCCCTCGAGGGCCAGGCGGGTGCCGAACCGGCCGACCCGCCGGGCCAGCAGCCCGGTGAGCCAGTCCTGGGTGTCGAGGAGGTTGACCGTCAGCGTGGCGTGCCGGGAGAGGGCGGGGAGGGGCAGCGCCCGGGCGGTGAGGGCGGCGGCGACGCCGAGCGCGTCCACGGCGAGGGCAGCCGCCGCGGCCACCAGGGGCTCGAGGTCGGCGGGGTGGTCGCCGGACTCGGGGAGGGCCCCGCGCCGGTCCCTCGCGCCCTGCACCGCGCCGACGGTGGTGACGACGTCGTCCACGCGCACCCGCCGCTCGTCGACGGCGACCAGCGCCCGGCCGAGGAGGTCGTTGACCGTCGCCCACTGCACGCCGTCGAGCCCCTCGAGCCGGCGGCGCAGGGCCCGGCCCGCGTCGGGCGGCGCACCGGGCGCGGGCGGGGGGACCTCCACCTGGACGAGGCCGGAGTCGGCCCACACCCGCGGCGTGTGCCGGTCGCCCTCGGGCTCGAACATGCCGGCGGCGACGCGCGCGAGCTCCCGGAGCCGGCCGGTGGGCAGCGGGTCCGCCCCCGTCAGCAGCGTGCCGGCGGCGCGGATCCCGGAGACGGCGGTCTGCGCGAGGTCGACCGGCCGGCCGCTCACCCGGGAGGTCAGGTCCTCCGCCGTCCGCACCGCGGCCCGGGACGAGGCGCCGAGCAGGCCGGCGGTGACGACGGCCGGTGCGACGGCGACCTGCACCCCCGTGCCCGCCAGCCGGGCCGCGCCGGACAGTGCGCGCCGGACGGTGGGGGCCCGGCGGAGCACCCTCACCCGGCGCTCACCGGCCCGCGGGCCGTCCGCTCTCCGCTCATCGTCCGCCCCCTGCGACAGAGACCCCGAGCGTGCGCCGGGACGCGACCGTCCGCAATGCAGGGACCGACCGTGCGGGTCCCCGGCGCCGGGCTCAGGGGCGGTGCCTCCCGGCGAGGGGCACCGGGGCCCGCCGGATGCCGGCGGCGCCGGTGAGGACGACGGCGACCGCGACCGCGACGAACGCCCAGGCCACCGGCCGGTCCCAGGCCACCGTGCCGCGGTGCCAGACCACGGTGACGAGCACGAGGACGCCGAAGACGGTGTAGGCGACCGCCGCGGTGCGCAGCCGCTCGAGGTCGCCGGCCAGTGCCGCCAGCGCCGTCGCGACGCCGAAGGCGACCAGCCAGGCGCCCACCACGCGGGCGGTGAGCGGGGTCAGCGTCCAGGGCCACAGCGTCTCCGCCGTCGTCGGGGCCACCGAGATCGCCGCGCCCACGCCGAGCAGCACGACCGACTCGACCGCGAGCGCCGCCCGGAGCAGCACCGGCACCGGACGGCGGCGCGGTGGGTCGGTGCCCGGCGCGCGCTCCTGCAGCGCGAGGAGGACGAGCATCGCCAGCGGGATGACGATGTAGACGCCGGTCCAGAACCAGGCGGCGGCGCGGGCGAGCAGCGGCGCGGTGGCGAACTCGGCCTGGAAGTGGAAGCGGTCGACGTGCACCAGCGTGGCCACCAGCGTCAGCAGCGTGAACACCAGGATGGTGAGCACCGGCACGCGGCTGTTGGCCCACACCGGGTCGCGCAGCGACAGGACGACCAGCGTGCACCCCGCGGCGTAGCCGGCGCCCAGGAACGCCGCGGTCAGCGGCGGCTGGATCGTCCAGGCGAACACCTGGTCGGTGCGGCCCGGCTGCAGCAGCAGCGCGCCGACGGCGAGGGCGGTGAGGACGCTGAAGGCCAGCAGCAGCACCCGCATCCCGGGGAGCAGCTCGCGCGGCCGGTCGGTCGAGGGGCGCACGGCCGTGGAGACAGGGTCCACCGGAGACCTCCGACGTCGGTACCGCCCCCGTGCGCGCCCATCGAAGCACCGCCGGGCAGCCGTGTCACCGGACTTCCGGCCCGATCCCGCCGCCCGCCGCAGTGGTGGAGCACACGGGGCCGTTTCCCTCCCGTTCACGGCGGCTTCGCCGTCCTGCAACGGGCCGCGGGGAGCGTGGGACGCGGCCGAGACGACGACGTCCCCGAGAGACCGACCCCCCTGGAGACGCCATGACTCCCACCGCCCGACCCACCGCGCGCACCACCCGCACCCGCTCGTGGCTGCGCCGCCTCGACGCCTACACGCTCGAGGTCTTCAACCCGGGCGCGCCCTACCGCCCGCGCCCCGACCGGGGCTGACCCGCCGCGCGCCCGCCCCTCACGGGCGGGCGCGCAGGCCCTCGAACGTGGTGGCGACCAGCGCGTCGGCCAGCGCGTCGGCGGACAGGGCACCGCCGGGCCGGAACCACTCCGTCAGCGAGTTGACCGTGCCGAACAGCAGCCGGCTGGTGACGGCGGGGTCGACGTCGGGACGGACGTCGCCCTCCTCCTCGGCCGAGCGCACGAGGTCGGTGACGATCCGGTCGAAGTCCCGCCGCCGGGCCAGGGCCGCCTCCTCCACCGCGGAGTTGCCGCGCACCCGCAGCAGCAGGGTGACGAACGGCAGCTCGGCGGCCAGCACGCGGACCGAGCCGCGCACGACGTGCTCGAGCCGGTCGATCGCGCGGCCGCTGACCGCTCCCGGCTCCTCGGTGACGGCGAACAGCGCGTCCAGCGCGCGGTCCAGCGCCAGCCGCAGCAGCTCGACCTTGCTCGGCACGTGGTGGTAGATCGCCGACTTGGTGACCCCCAGCCGCGCGGCGAGCTCCTCCATGCTGGTCGCGTCGTAGCCGCGCTCGTTGAACACCGCGACGGCGACGCCGAGCAGCGTGTCCAGCGAGTGCCCGGGTCGGCCCCGGCGGACCCTCGTCTCCGTCACGCGCGGTCGCGGTTGTCGGTCATGCGCTGCAGCTTGCCCATCGACCGCGGCAGCGTCTCCGGGTCGACGACGAGCACCTCGACGCTGGACCCGACCGTGTCCTTGACCCCCTGCACGACCTCGGCGGCCGCAGCCGGACGCCGCTCGGTCGGGCAGTCCGGGCGCGCCTCCACCCGCACCACCAGGTGGTCCATCCGCCCGCGCGTGACCAGCTCCAGCGCGAAGTGCGGGGACAACCCCGGGGTGCGCAGCACGACCTCCTCGATCTGCGTGGGGAACAGGTTGACCCCGCGCAGGATGATCATGTCGTCGGTGCGGCCGGTGACCTTCTGCATGCGCCGCATGCCGGGGCGCGCGGTGCCGGGCAGCAGCCGGGTGAGGTCGCGGGTGCGGTACCGGACGACCGGCATGGCCTGCTTGGTCAGGGAGGTGAACACCAGCTCGCCCTCCTCACCGTCGGGCAGGACCTCGCCGGTGATCGGGTCGATGACCTCCGGGTAGAAGTGGTCCTCCCAGACGTGCAGGCCGTCCTTGGTCTCCACGCACTCCTGCGCGACGCCGGGGCCCATCACCTCCGACAGGCCGTAGATGTCGACGGCGTGGATGCCGGCCCGCTCCTCCATCTCGCGGCGCATCTGCTCGGTCCACGGCTCGGCACCGAAGATCCCGATCTCCAGGCTGGACTCCCGCGGGTCGAGCCCCTGCTTCTCGAACTCGTCGAGCACGGTGAGCATGTAGCTCGGCGTCACCATGACCACCCGGGGCCGGAAGTCGGTGATCAGCTGCACCTGGCGCGGCGTCATGCCGCCGGAGACCGGGACGACGGTGCAGCCCAGCGCCTCGGCGCCGTAGTGCGCGCCCAGGCCGCCGGTGAACAGGCCGTAGCCGTAGGCGTTGTGCAGGGTGTCCCCCGGCCGCCCGCCGGCGGCGCGGATCGACCGCGCCATGACCGCGGCCCAGGTGGCGATGTCGCGCTCGGTGTACCCGACGACGGTGGGCCGGCCGGTGGTGCCGCTCGAGGCGTGCACCCTGCGGACCTGCTCCTTCGGGACGGCGAACATGCCGAACGGGTAGTTCTCGCGCAGGTCGGCCTTGCTCGTCGTCGGGAACCGCGCGAGGTCGGCGAGCTCCCGGCAGTCCTCGGGGTGCACCCCGGCGGCGTCGAAGGCCCGCCGGTAGTGCGGGACGTTGTCGTAGGCGTGCCGCAGCGACCACCGCAGCCGCTCGAGCTGCTGGGCGCGCAGCTCGTGGACCGACAGGCGCTCCGCCGGGTCGAGCGTCGCGGGGTCGGGCGCCTCGCCGAGCCGCCGGTGTTCCGTGGTCGTCATCCGTGCCGTCCTCGTCGCTCGGCGGTGGGATCGCCGGCCGGCGCTTGTGCGCGCTGCCGACGTGGGAGACACTATTCCTGACCGGACGGTCAGTAAACAGCCTGAGGAGACGCGATGTCCGCGCCCACCCTGGACCGGCCCGCCGCCGGCAGCCCCGACGAGGCCGCGCTCCAGCGGCAGTTCGAGGCCACGATCGCCGCCGACCACCGCATCGAGCCGCGCGACTGGATGCCCGAGGGCTACCGCCGGACGCTGGTGCGCCAGATCGCGCAGCACGCCCACTCGGAGATCATCGGGATGCAGCCCGAGGGCGACTGGCTGCTCGCGGCCCCGAGCCTGCGGCGCAAGGCGGTGCTGCTGGCCAAGGTGCAGGACGAGGCCGGGCACGGCATGTACCTCTACTCGGCCGCGGAGACACTCGGCGCCGACCGGGCCGACCTCACCGACAAGCTCATCGAGCGCAGGCAGAAGTACAGCTCGATCTTCAACTACCCGACGCTCACCTACGCCGACGTCGGCGTCATCGGCTGGCTGGTCGACGGCGCGGCGATCTGCAACCAGGTGCCGCTGTGCCGCTCCTCCTACGGGCCCTACGCCCGGGCGATGATCCGCGTCTGCAAGGAGGAGTCCTTCCACCAGCGGCAGGGCTACGAGCTGCTGATGACGATGATGCGCGGCACGCCCGAGCAGCGGGCGATGGTGCAGGACGCCGTCGACCGGTGGTGGTGGCCCTCGCTGATGATGTTCGGCCCGCCCGACGACGACAGCCCCAACACCGCGCAGTCGATGGCCTGGGGCATCAAGCGGCACACCAACGACGAGCTGCGGCAGCGCTTCGTGGACATGACCGTGCCGCAGGCGCAGGTCCTCGGCGTCACGCTGCCCGACCCCGACCTCGCCCTGGACGAGTCGACCGGCCGCTGGCGGTTCGGCGCCATCGACTGGTCGGAGCTGCAGCGGGTGATCAGCGGGGACGGCCCGTGCAACGACGAGCGGATCGCCCGCCGGCGCGCCGCCCGCGACGACAACGCCTGGGTCACCGAGGCGGCCACCGCCTACGCGGAGAAGCACCGTGTCCACTGACCTGACCGCCGAGGGCGGGCACGGCGCCGTCCCCACCGGGCCGGAGGTGCCGACGGCGCCCTCGCCGTCGGTGAGCCGGCGGGACTGGCCGCTCTACGAGGTGTTCGTGCGCGGCAAGCGCGGCCTCAACCACGTGCACGTGGGGTCGCTGCACGCGCCCGACGACGAGATGGCCGTGCACGCCGCCCGCGACCTCTACACCCGGCGCAACGAGGGCGTGAGCATCTGGGTGGTGAAGGCCGCCGACATCACCGCGTCGAGCCCCGACGAGAAGGACCCGATGTTCGCCCCGAGCGGCGACAAGGTCTACCGCCACCCGACGTTCTACGAGATCCCGGAGAACGTCCCCCACATGTGAGGGCAGGTCATGCACGAGGAGACCGTCTACGACGCGTTGACCAACGCGCACGACGACGCCGGGCACTGGGCGTTCGGCACCGGGTTCGACGACCCGCTGGCCGGCGTCGACACGACCGTGCCCGACGGCGTCGACCCGGCCGACCTGGGCGCCTACTGCCTGATGCTGGGCGACGACGCCCTGGTCCTCGCCCAGCGGCTGACGCAGTGGATCACCGCCGCGCCGGAGCTGGAGGAGGAGGTCGCGATCGGCAACACCGGCCTGGACCTGCTCGGCCAGGCGCGGCTGCTGCTGGCCCGCGCGGGGTCCGTCGGCGTGCTCGGCCGGTCCCGGTCGCTGGCGACGGCGAGCATCCCCGACGAGGACGCGCTGGCCTACTTCCGCGACGCCGACGAGTTCCGCTGCACCGGCCTGGTGGCGGCGGAGAACGGCGACTTCGGGCAGACGATGGTCCGGCTGCTCGTGGCCTCGACCGTGCGGCTGGCGGTGTTCGCCCGGCTACGGGGGTCGCGCGACCCGGTGCTCGCCGCGATCGCCGCCAAGGGCGTGCACGAGCTGGCCTACCACCGCGACCACGCCGCCCGCTGGGTGCTGCGCCTCGGCGACGGCACCGCGGAGTCGCACCGCCGCGCGCAGGCCGGCGTCGACGCGGTGTGGCCGCACCTGGCCGACCTGTTCACCGCCACCGACGTCGAGGCGCGGCTGGCCGCCGCCGGGGTCGCCGTCGACCCGGCCGACGTCCGCGGCGAGGTGCGCGACGTGCTCACGACCGTGCTGCAGCGGGCGACGCTGCGGGTCCCCGGCTGGCCGGCCGACGTCGCCCCGCGCGGCCGGGCCGGCGTGCACGGACCGGAGCTGACCGACCTGCTGGCCCCCCTGCAGGGCCTGGCCCGCCAGCACCCGGCGGCCACCTGGTGACGGCAGAGATGGCCATTTCTGCCGACCCCCGGGCGGTCGCCGAGACGGTGACCGACCCCGAGCTGCCGGCGCTCACGCTCGCCGACCTCGGCGTGCTGCGCGACGTCCGCGTGCACGAGGACACCGTCGTCGTCGACATCACCCCGACCTACAGCGGCTGCCCGGCGATGGGCGTCATGCGCGCCGACCTGCTGCACGCCCTGCACACGGCCGGCTTCGACGACGTCGAGGTGCGCACCGTGCTCTCCCCCGCCTGGTCGACCGACTGGATCAGCGAGGAGGGCCGCCGCAAGCTCGCCGCGGCCGGCATCGCCCCGCCGGGGAGGGCGCCCGTCCGCGCCGACGGGCCGATCCCGCTGCAGCTCGGCCCCACCCGGCGGACGGCGGCCTGCCCGCTGTGCGGCTCCCCCGACACCGAGGAGCTCAGCGAGTTCGGCGCGACGGCGTGCAAGGCGCTGCGCCGCTGCCGGAGCTGCCGGGAGCCGTTCGAGCACGTGAAGGAGATCTGATGACCAGCGCGCCCCCGCGCCGCCGGCCGCGATTCCACCCGCTGCGGGTGGCCAGCGTCGAGCGGCTCACCGACGACGCGGTCGCGGTCACCTTCGACGTCCCGCCCGAGCTCGCCGAGGACTACGCGTTCCGGCCGGGGCAGGCGCTCACCCTGCGCCGGGTCGACGGCGACCGCGACGAGCGCCGCTCCTACTCGATCTGCGCGCCGGTGGGCGCCCCGCCGCGGGTCGGCGTCCGCGAGGTGCCCGGCGGCTTCTTCTCCCGCTACCTCGTGCAGGAGGTGCGACCCGGCGACGAGATCGAGGTGTTGCCGCCCTCGGGCACCTTCACCGCCGACCTGTCGCAGCCGGCCGACCACGTCTTCGTCGTCGCCGGGTCCGGGATCACGCCCGCGCTGTCGCTGGCGGCCAGCGTGCTGCGCGACGGCGAGTCGACCGTCACCGTCTTCTACGGCAACCGGCGCACCAACACGGTGATGTTCGCCGACGAACTGGCCGACCTGAAGGACCGCCACGGCACCCGGCTGCAGCTGGTGCACGTCCTCTCCCGCGAGCCGCGCGACACCGAGCTGACCAGCGGCCGGCTCGACGGCGACCGGCTGCGCACGCTGGTGGAGGCCTTCACCGACGCCGCGCACGTCGACCACTGGTGGCTGTGCGGGCCGCACGGGATGGTCACCGACGCCCGCGCGCTGCTCGGCGAGCTCCGCGTCCCGCCCGAGCGGGTGCACCAGGAGCTGTTCTACGTCGACGACGTCCCACCGGAGCCGGTGCGCGGCGACGAGGAGACCGTCGAGGGCCCCAGCAGCCAGGTGACCGTGGTCCTCGACGGCCGCTCGACCACGCTGGCGCTGCCCCGCGACGTGCCCGTCCTCGACTCCGCCCAGCGGGTGCGCTCGGACCTGCCCTTCGCCTGCAAGGGCGGCGTCTGCGGCACCTGCCGGGCGCGGGTCACCGACGGCGAGGTGGAGATGCGCCGCAACTACGCGCTGGAGGAGAAGGAGGTGCAGGCCGGCTACGTGCTGACCTGCCAGACCCTCCCGCTGACGGACGCGGTCACCGTGGACTTCGACGCCTGAACTACTCCTCGCCGCGGCGCACCAGGTGCACCGCCGCCTCCTCGGCCGACGCCGCACCGCCGTCGATGCCGAGGTCCTCGGCCAGCAGCTCGTCCTCGTCGTCGATCACGCCGTCCTCGCCGGGGTCGGCCAGCCGGCCGGCGCGGGCGTCGCCGACCTCGTCGTCGAGCAGCTCGCCGTCCCCGCCGGACAGGTCGCCGAGGCCGTCCCCGTCGTCCTCCGGCCGGTCGGGCAGCTCCCGGCGCAGCCGGCCGTCGAGGCTCTCGCCGGCGGCCTCCTCGCGCTCGGTGGTGCCCCAGTCCTCGACGCCCCACGGCCGCTCGGGCGGCGACCAGCCGGTGTCGAGGTCGCGCGGGCGCCGCGGGTCCTCGAGGGTGTCCTCGGCCTCCAGCAGGCCGGTGGCCTCCTCGGGGTCGGTGCCGTCGGTGCCGTACGGGTCGCGGTCCACGGGGGCCTCCTCCGGTGCCCGGCGACGGCCGGGAGCCCACCCTGGCACGCGCCGGGCTCCCGGCGGGAGGGGTGTGACGGAGCGAGCAGTCCCTCCTGCCCCACGGCGGACCCGCGCGGCCGGACACTGGGAGCAGCCGATCACCCAGGAGGCCCCCGTGGACACCACGATGACCGCGCTGCACGAGCACTACGCCCGGCGGGTGGACGCCGCCGTCGCCGAGGACCGGATGGACCTCGTGCAGGAGCTCTACGAGCAGTACTTCGAGGAGGCGCTGCGCCGCCTGCTGGAGACCAGCGCCGCCTGAGGCTCAGCCCGCGTCGGCCCAGGAGCGCACGACCGCGACGTCGAGCGGGAAGTCGATCGGGAACGCGCCGAACAGCAGCCGCCCCGCGGCGGCCGCCGCGGCCCGGACCTCCGTGACGACGTCGTCGGCCAGCTCCGCCGGGGTGTGCACGACCACCTCGTCGTGGAGGAAGAACGCCAGGTGCGGGCGGTCCTCGAGCCGCCCCTCCCCCAGCCGCTCCGCACCCAGCCGCCACAGCCGGTTGCGCAGGTCGGCCAGCCAGCACAGCGCCCACTCCGCCCCCGTCCCCTGGACGACGAAGTTGCGGGTGAACCGGCCCCACGCGCGGCGGGCGCGGTCGGAGTCCCGGCCGCCGGGCTCGGGCGCCTCGCCGAGGTCGGCGTCGCGCTCCGCCCACGCCGCGCCGGGCACCGGGGAGCCGCGGCCGAGCAGCGTGGACACCACCGCGCCGCGCTCGCCCGCCCGCGCCGCCTCCTCCACCAGCCCGATCGCCCGCGGGTAGCGGCGGGCCAGCCGCGGCACCATCCGCCCGCTCTCGCCGCGGGTGCCGCCGTAGAGCGCGCCGAGCACGCCCACCTTGGCCTCGGCGCGGGTGGCCACGACCCCGGCGTCGACCATGCCGGCGTAGAGGTCGGCCGAGCGGGCGGCGACGGCCAGCGCGGTGTCGGCGCTCATCCCGGCGAGCACGCGCGGCTCGAGCTGGGCGACGTCGGCCACGACCAGACACCAGCCGTCGTCGGCCACGGCGGCCGGGCGCACCTGGACCGGCACCGACAGCGCTCCCCCGCCCGAGGACGCCCAGCGCCCGGTGACCACGCCGCCGGGCAGGTAGACCGGCCGGAACCGCCCGCCGCGCGCCCAGGTGTCCAGCCAGCTCCAGCCGTTGGCGGCGAGCAGCCGGGCCAGCCGCTTGTACTCCAGCAGCGGCGCGACCACGGGGTGCTCGAACCGCTCGAGCGTCCACGAGCGGGTGTCCTCGACCGGCAGCCCGGCGGTCTGCAGCGCGCGCAGCAGCACCGCCGGCGAGTCGGGGTTGAGGTCGGGGGTGCCGAGCGCGGCGCGGACCTCGCCGGCCAGCGCCTCGAGCACCGGCGGCCGCAGCCCCGCCGCCGGTCGCGGGCCCATCAGCCCGGTGAGCAGCCGGTCGTGGACGTCGGCCCGCCACGGCAGCCCGGCGTGCGTCATCTCCGCCGCGGCCAGCGCGCCGGAGGACTCCGCGGCCAGCAGCAGGCCGAGCCGGGCCCGCTGCGGGGAGGCGGCGAGGACGGCCTGCTGGCGGCGGTCCTCGGCGACCGGGTCGAGCGCGTCGGCGGGGTCGGCGAGGTCGAACAGCGCCGGGTCCCCCGCGGTCACCGGCTCCAGCGCCGCCCAGCCCGGGTCCCCGGCCGGACCGGGACCGGCGTACGGCGAGCGGCGCAGCACCGCCGCGGACAGCCGCAGGTCGGTGCAGCGCTCCACGCGGACGCCGGCGGCCAGCAGCGCCAGGTACCAGCGGGTGGTGTCGTCCCACACCCAGCGGACGCCGGCGCGCTCCCGCACCAGCGCGGGGAGCCCGTCGGCCGGGACCTCGGCCACCGTGCCGTCGGCCTCGTGCACCGCGACGGCGTCGCCGCGGCGGCGCAGCACGACCCGGTCCACGTCCCGGAGTCTCCCCGACGCCGGGGACGGGACGAGATGCGTCCGTGCCGATACCGGAACGTCTGCGGTCGCCGGTCCGGGCGCACGGTGGCACGGTCGGAGGCGGGCGACCGCGCGGGTCGTGCCCGCCGGCCGTCCTCGATCCCCGAGGAGGACTGCCATGCTGTCTGACCGATCCCGACCGGTGGTCGAGGCGACGCTGCCGGTGGTCGCGGACCACGTGCAGGAGATCGCCCGCCGCTTCTACGGGCACCTGTTCACCGCACACCCGGAGCTGTTCGACGGCGTCTTCAACCGCGGCAACCAGGCCACCGGCGAGCAGCAGGTGGCGCTGGCGGGCTCGGTGGCGGTGTTCGCGAGCACGCTGGTGAAGAGCCCGGAGCAGCTCCCCGAGCAACTGCTGTCCCGGATCGCGCACAAGCACGCCTCGCTCGGCATCGCCCCGGCCCAGTACGACGTCGTCCACGAGCACCTCTTCCGGGCCATCGCCGACGTCCTCGGCGACGCGGTCACGCCCGAGGTCGCCGCGGCGTGGGACGAGGTCTACTGGCTGATGGCCTACGCCCTGATCCACCAGGAGCGCGGCCTCTACAGCGCCCGCGGCGTCCGCCCGGAGACGGTGTGGCGGGAGTGGGAGGTCGCCGAGAAGGTCGAGGAGACCGCCGACGTCGTCACCTTCCGGGTGCGCCGGGTCGACGACCGGCTGGTCAAGACGTCGCTGCCCGGCCAGTACGTGACCGTGCAGGTGCCGCTGCCCGACGGCGTCCGCCAGCCCCGGCAGTACAGCCTGACCCGCGCCGACGACGGCCAGCACCGGCAGTTCTCCGTCAAGCGGGTCCACGGCGGGGACGAGCCGGACGGCGAGGTGTCCACCCACCTCTGCGACCGGGTGCGGGTCGGCGACCGGCTGACGATGTCCCTGCCCTTCGGCGACGTCGTCCTCGACGACTCCGGCCGGCCGGTCGTCTTCGCCAGCGCCGGCATCGGGATCACCCCGATGGCCGGGATGCTCTCCCACCTGGCCGCCGCCGGCTCCTCGCTGCCCATCACGCTGCTGCACGCCGACGTCGACGAGGACTCCTTCGCCCTGCGCCGGCAGGTGCTCGACGACGTCCGTTCGCTGCCGAACGCCTCCGTGCACGTCTGGTACGAGCGCGGCGCGCAGAGCGCGCTGCCCGTCGACGGCGTCTCCTCCGGGACGATGGACCTCGACGAGGTGGACCTGCCCGACGGCGCCGCCTACTACCTGTGCGGACCGCTGCCGTTCATGCGCGCCGTGCGCAGCGCCCTCGTCGACCGCGGCGTCGCCCCTCGCGACATCCAGTACGAGGTGTTCGGCCCCGACCTGTGGCAGGGCGACCTCGCCTCCGAACCCTCCCCCGGTGCGCGGGCGGAGCCGGCGGGCGCGGTCCGGTAGCCCGGGGACACTGGCCGGGTGACCGCGACCCGATCGGCCGCCACCCGTCGCGGCGTCGTCCGCCTCCTGAACACCGCGGCCGGGCGGGCGCTGGTGCTGGCAGGAGAGGTCGACGCCGCGGCGGTGGAGGCGTTCTGGCGCTGCTACGGGCGCGAGCCGGTGCGGGTCGACCGGGTCGACGCCGGCTCGGTCACCGCGCTGTCGCCGTCGGGCCGCGAGCTGCTCGCCGACACCCTCGAGGCCGCCGAGCTGGCCGGCCGCCCGGTGGCGCTGCGTCCCTCGCCGGTGGTCCGCGCCGCGCTCGGCGGCTAGCCCCGGCCGGGCGCCGCGCCCTCGAGGATGCGGTGCGGGTCGGTGGCCGCCGCCAGGGCCGCGAGCCGGTCCCGCACGCCGGGCGCGGGGGTGCGCGCCAGCACGTCCGGCGCCGTCCCCCAGCCGTGCGCGACGGCGCGGCCGCCGAGGTCGCGGCCGAGCGCGGCGGCCAGCTCCTCGGCGCAGGCGCGCGTGGCCGCGCGGTCCTCGGCGCCGGCGCCGCCGACCACCCGCACCGCCAGCCGCGCGTCGCGGTGGCAGACCGCGCTCGGCTGCTGCGGCACCCACCCCAGCGCGCCGCCGAGCAGCCGCACCTCCACCGTCCGCGGCCGGCTGCCGCCCGCCGCGCGGAGCAGGGCGGCGGTCGCGCCGCCGGCGAGCCGGTCGAGCAGCAGCGAGGACTCCACGCCGACGGGGAGCGTCGGCGCGGCCAGGCCGGCGGGCCCGCGCGGGGCGAGGTCGGTCCGGGCCGGCGGCGCGGCGGCGCGCAGCCGGTCGAGCAGCGGGTCGGCCTCGTCGGCCTCGCCGGACCAGGCGAAGCGCACGGTCACCCCGCCCGGGCCCTCCTGCGGCCGGGTGAGCAGCAGGGAGGTGCCCGCCTGCGGGGGCAGGCCGGCCGACCAGGTGCGCCAGGCCTCGGCCACCACCGGGGCGTCGGCCTCGGCCCAGGACAGCTCCCCGCCGTACCGGGGCCCGGCGGCCAGCAGGTCGAGCTCGACGGCGGTGACCACGCCGAGGGCCGCGCCGCCGCCGCGCACGCCCCAGTACAGGTCGGCCTCGTCGGCCGGCGTGACCCGGCGCAGGACGCCGTCGCCGGTGACGAGCTCCACCGCCCGCACCCGGTCTCCGGCCAGGCCGTAGGTCCGCGCCAGCGGCCCGACGCCGCCGCCGGTGACGGTGTCGGCGACCCGCTCGGCGGCGGAGGCGCCGGTGATCGGCGTGAGCCCGTGCGGCGCGGCGGCGTCGGCCAGCGTCCGCCAGCGCACGCCCGCGCCGACCCGCGCCCAGCCCGCGGGCGACACCGTCACCCCGTCCAGACCGCCGGGGTCCACGACCAGGCGCCGCGCGGCGCCGTCGTCGAGCCGGCCGGGCCCGCGGACGGTCACGGGGACGCCGTGCCGGCCGGCCAGCCGCAGCGCGGCGACCACGTCGGCGACCTCCGCGACCCGCAGCACCGACCCCGCCGACAGCGCGGCCGACGGCGAGAGCCGGGCGGCCAGCGCGGCGGTGAGGTCGGGCGGGAGGACCGCCGGAGCCGGGTCGGCGAGGACGTCCGGCAGCGGCGGCGGAGGAACGGGCAGGGTGGTCACGAGGCGTCTCCAGGTGCGGTGGTCGGTGCACCCGGAGGGTGTCGCGGCGTCCTTGGTGCGTCCTTGGCGACCGCTTGGGCAGCAGGTCACGCGCGCGGCGCGCAGGTCACCGGCAGGTCACGGTGGAGCCGCTCCAGCGCCACGGAGGGGTTCCGCATCCTAGGCTGCCCCGCGATGACCGGCACCTCGTACCGCGTGCTCGGACCCGTGGAGGTCTGGCGCGACGGGCAGCTCCTCGCTCCGCAGTCCCCCCGCCACCGCGCGGTCCTCGCCGCGCTGCTGGTCGACCCCGGGCGCACCGTCCCCGTCGACCTGCTCGTCGACCGCGTGTGGAGCGGCCAGCCGCCCACCGCGGTCTCGGCCACGCTGCAGTCGATCGTGTCCCGGCTGCGCCGGGAACTCGAGCCCGACGTCAGCGGCGGCCGCTGGACACTGCTGGTCACCCGCGAGCCCGGCTACCGCCTCGAGGTGGCGCCGGAGGACGTCGACGCCGTCCGCTTCGTGCAGCTGCTGCGCGCCGCGCGCGACCTCGCCGCGCGGGGCGACGCCGAGGGGGCCCGGGCCGCGGTCGCCGAGGGCCTGGCGCTGTGGCGGGGCCCGGCCTACGCCGACGTCGCGGCCACCTTCGCCGCCGAGGAGTCCGAGCGGCTCGAGCAGCTGCGGCTGGCCGCCCGCGAGCTCGCCGCCGAGCTGGACCTGCGGCTGGGCCGGCACGCCGAGATCGTCGACGACGTCCGCGAGCTGCTGCGCGCCGAGCCGCTGCGCGAGGGGCTGCGCGCCTCGCTGATGCTGGCGCTGTACCGCTGCGGGCGGCAGGCCGAGGCGCTCGAGGTCTACGACGAGGGCCGCCGGATGCTCGCCGACGGGCTGGGCGTCGACCCCGGCCGGGCCCTGCAGTCGCTGTACGAGCAGATCCTCCGGCAGGACCCGGCGCTGGCCGGCCCGGCCGCCGCGCCCGCCCCGCCGGCACCCGAGCCCGCACCGGCTGCCCCCGCGCCGCCCGCCGTGCGCGCGTTCGGGCCGCTGCCGGTGCCGCTGACCGCCTTCGTCGGGCGCACCGCCGAGCTCGCCCGGCTGGGCGCGGCCCTGTCCGCGCAGCGCCTGGTCACCCTGGTCGGGCCGGGCGGGAGCGGCAAGACGCGGCTGGCGCTGGAGGCCGCGCGGCGGCGTCCGGCCGACGCGCCGCCCGCGGCCCTCGTGGAGCTGGCCGGCGTCGAGGACCCCGAGCTGGTGGCCGCGCAGGTGGCCACCGTCCTCGGCGTGACGCTCGCCGGCGGCGACCCCCTGGGCGCCGTCGCCACCGCCCTGCAGGACCGGCCGCTGCTCCTGGTGCTGGACAACTGCGAGCACGTCGTCGACGCCGCCGCCGCGGTCTGCGCCGCGCTGCTGCCCCGCTGCCCCGAGCTGCGGGTGCTCGCCACCTCGCGCGAGCCGCTCGGCCTGCCCGGCGAGGCGGTGCTGCCCTGCGGCCCGATGCCGGCCGGCGCGCCCGGCAGCGACGCCGAGACGCTGTTCCTCGACCGCGCCCGGCTGGCCGCGCCGCACCTGGCCGACCCGTCGGAGGAGGACCTGCGGCACGTGCGCGAGCTGGTCGCGGCCCTCGACGGGCTGCCGCTGGCCGTCGAGCTGGCCGCCGCCTGCCTGACCACGCTGCCGCTGGCCGAGGTGGCCGGGCGGGTCGACGACCGGTTCGCGCTGCTGTCGGGCGGCTGGCGCACCGCGGTGCCGCACCAGCGCACGCTCGCGGCCACCGTGCAGTGGAGCGTCGACCTGCTCTCCCCCGCCGAGGTCGCCGTCTTCCGCGCCGTGGCGGTTCTCCCGGGCACCTTCGGCCCCGACCTGGTCGAGGCGGTGGCCGGACCGGAGGTCGACGGCGGCGCGCTGGAGCTGCTGCGGGTGCTGGTGGCCAAGTCGCTGGTCGAGCTCGACCACGGCACCCGCCGCTACCGGATGCTCGAGACGCTGCGGCAGTACGCCGAGCAGGGGCTCGACGAGGCCGGGTCGCGGCGGCTGCGCGACCGGCTGACCGGGTTCGCCGTCGAGCTCACCGAGCGCCTCGAGCCGACGCTGCGCAGCCCGCTGTGGACCGAGAGCGCCCAGCGGCTCGACGCCGAGCAGCCGGCGCTGCGGGCCGCGCTCGGGCACGCGCTGGCCACCGGGCAGGGCGAGGCCGCGCTGCGGATCGGCGGCGCGCTGGGCTGGTACTGGTACCGCCGCGGCCACGTGCAGGAGGGCCGCCGCTGGCTGGCCGCCGCCCTGGACGCCACGCCCGGCGCGCCCGCCGGGATCCGCAGCGGCGCGCTGCTGGCCGACGCGCTGCTGTCCTACCTGTCCGGCGACGTGCCCTCGCTGTGGGCGCGGACCAGCGAGATCGCCGAGACCGCCGCCGACGCCGACCCGGTGCTGCCCCTCGCCCTCGTCCTGCGCGGCTTCGTGCGGGCCCTGCTGGGCCAGCCCGACCCCGACGGCGAGGTCGGCCGCGACATCGCCCGCGGCCTGGAGCTGGCGCAGGCCTCGGGCATCGAGTGGGTGCAGGTCGAGATCGCCATGACGCTCGGCCAGTTCTCGCGGGCCGCCGGCGACACCGACGGCGCGCTGGAGCACCTCGGCCGCGCCGAGCAGCTCGCGCTGCGGCTGGGCCACTCCTGGGCGCACTCCTCGGTGTTGTGGATCCGGGCGAAGGCGCTCACCGACGTCGGGCGGGCGCCCGAGGCGCTCGCCGACCTGTGGGCGATGGTCGAGCTGACCCACCGCGAGGGCGACGCCACCGGCACCCTCGCCGGGCTGCTGGCCGCCGTCGGCGCCACGGCCGCCGCGGGGCGGCCGCGGACCGCGGCGGTGCTGCTCGGCGCGGTGCAGGCCAACGCCCGGCAGGTCGGCTACGACCCGCTGCGGATGGACCCGATGGACGGGCAGCGCTACGTCACGGCCACCCGCGAGGCGCTCGAGGAGGTCGAGTACGACACCGCCCTGGCCGAGGGCGCCGCGCTGGACCGGGGCGAGGCCGTGGCGATGGTCGGCCGGCTGGCCGCGGAGACCCGCGCGACCGAGGCCGCGCGCTAGTCCGGCTCCCGGAGCCCGGCGTAGAGCCGGGCGAGGTCGGGCACCTGGAAGTGCGCGTTCAGCCCGCTCGGGTTGGGCAGCACCCAGGTGTCCGCGCCGCCGATCCGGGCGGGCTGGCGTCCCCAGCCCGCCCGGGCGGAGCCGACGGCGAGCCGCCACGCGGTCAGACCCAGCACCGCGACCACCCGCGGCCGGTGCGCCTCCACCAGCCGGCCGAGCGCCGCCGCGCCCTCGCGCAGTTCGTCGGCGATGAGCTCGGCCGCCGTCCGGGTGGGCCGGTCGACGAGGTTGGTCACCCCGAGGCCGTACCGCAGCAGCTCGCGGTCCTCCTCCGGCGCGAGCCGGCGCGGGGTGAGCCCGGCCAGGTGCAGCGCGGGCCAGAACCGGTTGCCCGGCCGCGCGAAGTGGTGGCCGCGCGCCGCCGACAGCAGCGACGGGTTGATGCCGCAGAACAGGACGTCGAGGCCGGGGGCGACGACGTCGGGCAGCGGCTTGCTCACGCGGGGTGGTGCACCACGTTGACGACGGTGCCGTCGGGTGCCCGGACGAAGAACCGGCGCACGCCCCAGGACTCGGTGGTCAGCGGGTGCACGATCTCGTAGCCGGCCGCCTGCGCCTCGGCGTACGCGGCGTCGACGTCGTCGGTCATCACCGAGATCGCCGGCGACTCGGGGGCCGTGGCGTCGCGGGTGACCAGCTGCAGGTGCGCGCCGGTCTCCGGCGAGGTGTAGCGGGCCACCCAGCCCAGGTCGAACTCCTCGGTGCTCAGGCCGAGGAAGCCGGTGTAGAAGCCCTTCGCCGAGGCGAGGTCGGCCACCGGGAGGTCGGCGATGATCCGGGTGACGCGCACGCGGTCCTCCTGCCGGAAGGTGTCGGCGGAGATCGTCGCCCCCGGCCGCGGGAGCTGTCCACGCGGCCGGGGGCGGACCGGCTCAACGCAGGTGCAGCGCCTGCATCGCCCGGGCGGCCATCTCCCGCTCGCCGAGGGCGTTCGGGTGCACGATCACCGCGTTGGTGCCCTGCAGGACCGGCTCGACCCAGCGGACCCCGATCGGCGCGCACGCGTCGTGCCCGGCGGAAGCGGCCGACAGGTCGACGAACGTCACGCCGGTGGCCGCGGCCGCCCGCCGGACGGCGTCGTTGAGCGTGGTCTGCAGCCCGTACAGGTAGGGGACGTCGCCCTCGGCGATCGGCATCCGGTCGAAGCAGCCACCGGTCGGCGGCAGGATCGCCGGGTAGCCGAGGATCGCCACCCGTGCCCGCGGGGCGGCCTGCCGCACCGCCGACAGCGCCTCGACCAGCGCCGGGTAGGTGGTGGTGCGCACGGTGTCCTCGAAGGAGGTGCCGTAGGTGTCGCGGCACGGGCTGCCCCGGCCGAGGGTGAGCACCCCGGCCGAGGAGCAGCGCAGGATCGAGTCGATGAACACGCCACTGTCGTTGCCGCCGATGGTCATCGTGACCAGCCGGGTGTCGGCGGACAGCGCCTCGAGCTGGGGCGGCACGCCGGGGTACTGCGCGGTGGTGAAGTCGGAGGTGTCCGCGCCGCCGCAGGTGACGTCGGTCAGCTGCGCACCGATCGCCTGCGCGAGGACGTGCGGGTAGTTGCGGATCGACCGCAGGCACTGCGGCGCGGCGGTGAGGTCGGGCGGCAGCACCCCGGAGGCGGCGCTGTAGGAGTCACCGAGCGCCACGTAGCGCAGTGGGCCGGGCGCGGCCGAGGCCGGCGGGCTGAGCAGGAGGACGCCCGCGAGGGCGGCGAGCAGGACGACGAGAAGGCGGGACCACGGACGGTGCACGGACCACTCCATCGCAGGCCGGGGGCAGGTCCCCCGGCTCAACGACGCGGCGCCGATCGGGTGACGGCGGTCACCGGCGCGTCCCAGTCGACCGTGTGCTCGCGCATCCACGCCTGCGGGTCGCGGGCGCGCAGGACGAGCGGCATGACCGCGTCGCGGACCAGCCGGCCCACCGCCGGGGGCGACTTCGCGGCGCTGGTGCGGTACGCCGAGGCGACCACCCGCTCGGCCCGCGCCCGGCGCAGCTCCTCGTAGACCCGCAGGGCGTAGACGGGCGGCAGGTCGCGCAGGCAGCGGGCCAGGACGACGGCGTCCTCCATCGCCAGCGACGAGCCCTGCCCGGCGGCCGGCGAGGTGGCGTGCGCGGCGTCGCCGACGAGCACCGCGCGCCCACGCGACCACCGCCGGACCGTGGGCAGGTCGTATGTCGTCCACCCGCGCAGCGGCCCCGGGGTGGCCTCCACCAGCTCGACCAGCGGCGACAGGTCACCCCGGTGCAGGTCGTAGAGCAGCGCGCGCCACCGCAGGTCGGGGGTGCCGGCGACCTCGCCGTCCGGCGGCTCGCGGTCCAGCGGCGGGTTGGCGAACCACCAGGTCCCGCCGCCGGGTGCGGCGAGGTACCCGGCGAAGCCGCGCCGGCCGAAGACCATCGTCAGCCGGCCCACCTCGGCCTCGGCCGGGACGTGCGCGGAGTACCCCGCGGTGTTCAGCACGGGCACGAAGCGCGGCGGCGGGCAGGCGGGGTCGACCCATCCCCGCACGGTCGAGCGGACGCCGTCGGCGCCGACGAGGAGGTCCGCGGTCTCCGTGCGGCCGTCGGCGAACTCCGCGGTGACGCCGTCGGCGGTGTCGTGCACGCCGGTCAGGCGGGAGCCGTGGCGGACCTCGACACCGCGCCGCAGCGCCTCGGCGTGCAGCACGCGGTAGAGGTCGGAGCGCCGCAGCGAGATCCCGGTGGGCGGGCCGCCGGTGGGCAGGGAGCCCAGGACCCGCCCGCGGGCGTTGCGGAACTGGATGGTGTGCGTCGGGATGCCCGCGGCACGGACCGCGTCCTCGGCGCCGACGGCCCGCAGCGCGCCGAGGCCGTTGACCTGGACGCCGAGCCACGCGCCGACGTCGCCGGCCGGTCCGGGGTGCGCCTCGTGGACCGTCGCCTCGATCCCCACCCGCTGCAGCGCCATGGCCACCACCGGCCCCGCGACCCCGCCGCCGACCACGATCGCCCGCCTCATCCCGGCATCCCCCCACACCCGGCGGCGCGGGCCAAGTCCCCCGGGCGCGTCTCCTCTGCCAGCATCGGCGCCACCGACCGGAGACCCGGGGAGGCCGTCCGTGACCGATCTCGCGCGCATCGCCCTGCACGACGTCGAGATCCCGCCGGTGCCGGGCGGGTCGCCCCGGCTGCGCGGGGTGCTCGGGGTCCCGGAGGGGCCCGGGCCGTGGCCCGGCGTCGTGCTGCTGCACGAGGCCTTCGGCGTCGACGGCGTCATGCGCCGGCAGGTGCAGCGGATCGCCGCCGCCGGGCACCTGGCGCTGATGCCCGACCTGTTCTCCGACGGCGGCGCCCGGCACGCCCTGGTGCGGACGTTCCGGGCCGTGGACGCCGGGCGGGGGCGCCCGTTCGCCGACGCCGAGGCGGCCCGGGCGCACCTCGCCGCGATGCCCGGCTGCACCGGCCGCCTCGGGGTGCTGGGGTCCAGCGTCGGCGGGGGCCTGGCCCTGCACGTGGCCGCGCGCGGGTTCGACGCGGCGGCGGTGTTCTACGCGCGGCTGCCTCGGGACCCGCACACCGCGCTGCTCGGCGCGTGCCCGGTCGTGGCCGGCTACGGCGGGGCCGACCCCGGACTGCGCGGCGCCGCCGCCGAGCTCACGACGGTGCTCACGCGGCTCGGCGTCGCCCACGACGTCCGCGAGTACCCGGGCGCCGGGCACGGCTTCCTGCACGACGCCCCGGTGGGGCCGCGGCCGCTGCGGCCGGTGCTGCGGAACGTCCTGCGGATCCGCCCGGACGCGGGCGCCGCGGCCGACACCTGGGCCCGGACCGACGCCTGGTTCGCCCGGTACCTCCCGGGCTGACCTGCGGCCCTCAGCCGACGGGTGCCGCCGGCACCGGGGTGTCGGCCGGCGACCGCGGGGTGGGGATCGGTGCCGCGGCCGCGGGCGCGGGGCGGCGGGCGGGGAAGCCGACGGCGTAGAGGTCGGGCATCGAGAAGACGACGCGCTGCGGCTCGCCGGGGCCGGCACCGAGCACGGCGCGCACGCGGGCGAGCTCCTCCTCCGCGGCGGCGCCGTCGTCCCAGACCTCGTAGACCATCAGCGTCCGCGGCCGGCGGACGTGCCGGCGCGACAGGCAGTGCGACGGGCGGTCGTCGCCCTCCGGGAGGAGACCGGAGAGCAGCGCGCCCCGCTCCGGGTCGACGTCGTTCCAGCGCAGGTGCAGCACGAGCAGAGACACGGTTCCCCCAGGGTCGTTCCGGATGCCCGCACGCTAGGGACGGCGGGGCCGGCCGGTCTGTACGCACATCTGCGTAGCGCGGCCCGCGCCGGACCCCCTTGACCGCGCGCCGTCCCGTTGACGGCGCGGCGCGTCCGCGGTCACCCTCGTCCCCTGCGGAGCTGCACGCACGGCGGACGCGGGACCGGAGCACCCGGCACCCGCGGGGGCACTCGTCGGAGGCGGCCATGGAGCCAGCGGTCCGGGAGCTCACCGACCTGGTGGTCGGCCTGCTCGACGGGATGACCGGCCCCCGCCTGCCCGCCGAGCCGGTGTTCGCCGTCCTCTGTCCCCGCCTCGAGGCCTCCGCCGCCGCGCTGCAGTGCACCGACTGGCGGACCGGCGCCACGGCGCTGACCAGCACGGGGCTCGACGCCGGTCAGCGGCGGCTGCTCGTCGAGGCCACGCACCGCGCACGCTGGGCGCACCCGCTGCTGGCGGCGGCCGCGGCCGGGGACCTCACTCCCGCGACGGCGGAGCGGGCCGCCGGCGGCCGGCAGCGATGGCACCGCTCCCCCGCCCGCGGCGTGCTGCAGGACGTCTGCGGCTGGGACCAGGTGGCCGGCGTGGCGCTGCGCGGTGGCCCGCACGAGGTCTGCGGCTTCGCCTTCGGCCGGCCCGGCCGGGACTTCACCGACGCCGACCTGGACCTGCTGGCGGCGGTGCAGCCGGTGCTGCGGGCGCTGGACCGGCACGTCCGCCTGCTCGCGGGGTGGCAGGACCCCACGGGACGGGCCCGCGACTCCGCGCGGGCGACGGGGCTCACCGGCCGGGAGACGGCGGTCCTGCTGTGCCTGGCCGACGGGCTGACCGCGGGCGCGGCCGCCCACCGGCTCGGCTGCTCGGCCCGCACGGTCACCACGCACGCCGGGCGGCTGTACGGGAAGCTCGGCGTCCACGACCGGCTGACCGCGGTGCTCGAGGCGCAGCGCCGGGGCATCCTGTCCCGTCCCGCGGGCTGACCGCCGGGTCACGGGAGGCCGGCGGCCGCCAGGTACTCCCGGGCGCGGGCGTCGATGCCGGCCTGGTCGAGGTCGGCGTCGCGCAGCTCGGCCAGCGCGGCGGCCATCAGCGGCCCGGTCGCGTAGAACTCCACCGCGATGCCGTCGGGGTCGCGCAGGTTCAGGTGCCAGCCGAAGGGCATGTCGCGGACCGGGGTGAACTCGGCCCCCATCCCGCGCAGCTGCGCCTCCCGCGCCTCGAGCTCCGCGCGGGAGCCGGCGGCGAACCCGAGGTGGTCCAGGCCGGTGCGGGTCTCGTCGAAGCGCCCCCCGCCCTTGTCGTGCCGGGCCAGGGAGAGCGTGAACCCGCTGTCCCGGTGCACGAGCACGCGGACGGTGCCGAAGTCGGCCAGCCGCACGAGGTCGAGCAGCTCGCAGTAGAACCGCTGGCTGACGTCGAGGTCGGTCACCGTGAGGGTGACGTGGTCGACGACCGGGGCGCTGCCCGTGGCGCTCACCGGGGGCTCCCCCACGGCAGCAGCCGCCGGTCCAGGGGCGCTCCGAACAGGCACGCCAGCCACCGCAGCTGGGTTCCGATCGGCGATAGCGTCGGCGCCCGGGTCTCGTGCCGGGTCTGGGGCTGCAGCGATGTCGATGTCATGGCGTCCTCCCGAGGGGTCCCTGCCGGACGAGCGTCGGTCCGGGAGGGACGCCGTCGCGTCGGGGGAAACCCGCGACCTGGTGGGCCGGGACGGCGAGCTCGCGCGCGTCGACCGGCTGCTCGACGACGCCCGCGGCGGCTCCTCGGGCCTGCTCGTCCTGGAGGCCGAGGCCGGCGTCGGCAAGACGGCGCTGCTCCAGGCCGCCGCCGGGCGGGCCGGCGGCTTCCGGGTCCTGCACGCCCGGGGCGTCGAGTCCGAGGCCGCTCTGCCGCAGGCCGCGCTGCTGGAGCTGCTCACGCCGCTGCGGCCCCTGCTCGCCGAGGTGCCGCCCGGCCAGGCCGCGGCCCTGGCCGCCGCACTCGGCTGGGGCCCGGTCGACGTCCCGGGCGGGCGGCACCTCGTCGCGGCCGGCACCCTGTCGCTGCTCGCCGCGGCCGCGGCGAGCGGCCCGCTGCTGGTGCTGGTCGACGACCTGCAGTGGGTCGATCCGGAGTCGGCGGGCGCGCTGCTCTTCGCCGCCCGCCGGATGCACGGCGACCGGGTGGCGGTGCTCGCGGCGCGGCGTCCGGAGCCCGGGCCGGCCGCCGGCGCCGAGGTCCTCCGCCTGCCCGCCCTCGCCCCCGGCGCCGCCCGGACGCTGCTCGCCGGGACCGTTGCCCCGCCCGTGGCCCACCGGCTGGCCGACCGCCTCGGCGGGATACCGCTGGCACTGCTGGAGGTGGCCGCGGCCCTGACCCCGGAGCAGCGCGCCGGCACCGCGCCGCTGCCCGCCGAGCTGCCGGCCGGCCCGGCGCTGGCCGGCGCCCTCGCGCCCGACCTGGCGGCGCTGCCGGCCGGTGCCCGCGAGGCGCTGCTGCTGCTGGCCGCCGCGCTCGACGGCAGCGCCGCCGCCGTCGCCGCCGCCCTCGCCGGCTCGGGCACCGACCCCGGCCCCGCCCTCGACGCCGCCGAGCAGCGGGGCGTCGTCGTCCGCGACGGGGACGCCCTCGCCTTCCGCCACCCGCTGCTGCGCAGCCTGGTCTGGGAGCGCGCGACGCCCGCCGACCGCCGGCGCGCGCACCGCCTGCTGGCCGACACCGCCCGCACCGGCGACGACGTCGCCCGGGTGTGGCACCGCGCCCTCGCCGCCGCCGGGCCCGACGAAGGGCTGGCCGGCGAGCTGGCGGCGCTGGCCGGGCGGGCGCGCGACCGCCGCGGCTACGCGGCATCCTCCGCGGCCCTCGAGCGGGCGGCGGCGCTGACCGATGACGCCGAGCGCTCCGCTGACCTGCTGGCGGCCGCCGTCGCGGACGCCGCCGTCGGCGGGGACACCGCCCGCGCCCGGTCGCTGGCCGGCGCGGTCCTGCGCGGCCCGGCGGGCGACGCCGCCCGCGCCGGGGTGCTGCACGTGCTGGGCCGGGTCGAGCAGGACGCCGGGTCGGTGCCGGCCGCGCGCGACCTCCTGCGCGCGGCCGCGGACCTCGCGCGGGGCCGGACCGCCGCCTGGGTGCTCACCGACCTCGCCGTCGCCGAGCACCGGCTGGGCGACGTGGCGGGGATGCAGGACACCGCGCGGCGGATCGCCGCGGGAGCCGACGACGCCGATCCGCTGCAGCGCGCCCTCGCGGCGTGGGTGACCGGCCTGGCCGCCGTCCACCGCGGCGACCTCGACGGCGGCCGGACGCACCTGCAGCACGCGCTGGACACGATGGAGGCCGAGCCGGACCTGCGCGCCGAGCCGCGGCTGCTGCCCCTGGTGGTGCTCGGGCTGGCCTGGACGGCCGACCTGCTCGGCGCCGTCCCCGTGGTGGAGCGCCGGCTGCGCGAGGCGCGGGCGGTCGGGGCGCTCGGCGTTCTGGTCAGCGTCCTGGCGATGACCGCCCACGGCCGGGCGCAGTGGCTGGGGGACCACCCGGGTGCCTTCGCCGACGCCGGTGAGGCCGTCGACCTGGCCGGGCAGCTCGGCTACGTCGCCGACGCCGCCCCGGCCCTGGAGCTGCTGGCCTGGGAGCACGCCGCCCGCGGCCGGCACGCCGAGGCAGCAGCGCACCTCGCGCGCGCCCGGGCGCTCGTCCTGCGCTCCGGCACCGCCGCGGTGGCCGCGCACCTTGCGCTCACCGAGGCCTTCTGCACCCTGTGCCGGGGCGACCTCGCCGGCACCGCGCGGCTGCTGGAGGCGCGGATGGCCGCCGACGGCGGGGTGGGTGCGCTCGGCGAGCCGCTCGGCGTCGCCCCGCTGCTGGTGGAGGCGTGGGCCGGGCTGGGCCGGACCGCCGAGGCCGCGCGGCTGGCCGCCGACTACGAGCGGGTGGCACCGTCGCCGCTGCCGCCGACCGCGGCGCTGGTGGCCCGGTGCCGGGCGCTGACCCGGCCCGACGACGACGGGGCGGCCGAGCTGTTCGAGCAGGCGCTGGCCGCGCACGCGCTGGCGCCCGACGCCTTCGAGACGCCGCACACCCGGCTGCTGTACGGCGCCCGGCTGCGCCGCGCGGGACGGCGGACGCGGGCGCGGGAGGAACTGGCCGCGGCGGCCGACGCCTTCGCCGCGATGGACCTCGCCGCCTGGGCGCGGCGGGCCGAGGACGAGCTGCGGGCCACCGGGCGCACCGCGCGCCCGCGCCGTCCGCTGACGGAGGAGCCCCTGACCGCGCAGGAGACGCGGATCGCGGTCCTGGCGGCGCAGGGGCACTCCAACGCGGAGATCGCCGCGGCGCTCTTCCTCAGCCCGAAGACCGTCGAGCACCACCTGAGCAGCGTCTACCGCAAGCGCGGGCTGCGGTCCCGGGTGGGACTGGCGCAGCTGTTCCCACCCGGGGCCTGACCGCGCGGGTCAGGCGGCGCCGTCGGCCCGGCCGGCGATGCGGTCGACGAACCGGTCCAGCGGCCGGGGCTGCTCGCCGGGCGCGGGCGGGTCGGCCGGGGTGAGCACCCAGAGGACGGCGTAGAGGACCAGGCCGGCGCCGCCGGCGAGGGAGAGCGCGACGACGGCGGCGCGCCACAGCACGGCGTCGACGCCGGTGTAGGTGGCCAGGCCGCCGCAGACGCCGCCGAGCATGCGGTCGGTCGAGCTGCGGCGCAGCCGCGCCGGGACGGCGGTGGTGGGCGGGAGGGAGGTCGGTGTGGTCATGGCACGAGACTCCGCCGCGGGCCGCCCCGGCACATCGGGGAAGGCCCGGAACCGCACCCGGACCCGACCCTGGCTCACGGCTCATGCCCCACGGCCCACGGCCCACGGCGATGAGTCCCGGCCGGCCCGCGGGTCTGCCCTGGTGTCGCCCGATGCCCGGCACGAGTCCCTCCGGAGGACGCCATGACGACCACGCAGTCCGGCCGCCCGCCCGTCGTCGACCTGGCCACCTGGCAGGCCGCCCGCGACGAGCTCCTGGTCCGCGAGAAGGCCCACACCCGCGAGGGCGACGCGCTCGCCGCGGCCCGCCGGCGGCTGCCGATGGTGGAGTTCGACGGGACGGTCGAGGTGGTCGGGCCCGACGGCCCGGTGCCGTTCCTGGACCTGTTCCAGGGCCGCGAGGAGCTCGTCGTCTACAAGCACATGTGGTACGACGGCGCGCCGCACCAGGGGCAGTGCGAGGGCTGCACGATGACGACCTGGCAGCTCCGGGACACCGTCTACGTCAACGCCCGCGGCGTCTCCTTCGCCGTCGTCACCACGGGCCGGTGGGACGAGGTGGCCGCCTTCGTCGCGTTCATGGGCTACCGACAGCCCTGGTACTCCGTGCGCGGGGTCGCGGAGCCGGTCGGCGGTGCCATGGGGTACCTGACCAGCTTCCTGCGCGACGGCGACCGGACGTTCCTCACCTACTCCACGACCGGCCGCGGCAACGAGCCGGTCGCCGGGCACTTCGGCGTGCTCGACCGGACGCCCTACGGCCGCGGCGAGGCGTGGGAGGACAAGCCGGAGGGCTGGCCCGAGGGGGACCACGCGTGCTGGTACTGGCGCTCGGACGCCGACGGGAACCCCACCTGGGGCCCGACCAGCCGCCCGGTGCCGCAGTGGACCCGCCCCGGCGCGACCCCCGAGCAGACCCTCGGCCGCCTCGGCGACCACTCCTGAGGCGCCCACTCCTGAGGCGCCCACTCCTGAGGCGCACAGCCTCAGCCCGCGGCGACCCGGGGGGCGACCTCGGTGCCGAGCAGCTCGATGCCGCGCAGCAGGTCCTCGTGGGCCAGGCGCGGGTTGGTCATCTGGATCGACACCCGGTCGACGCCGCCGAGCTGCGCGGAGATCCGCTGCAGCTTGTCGGCCACGGTGTCGGGGTCGCCCATGAAGAACGCGCCGTCGGGGCCGCTGGTCGCGTCGAACTGGGCGCGGGTGGGGGCGCGGAAGCCCCGCTCCCGGGAGACCGCGGTGAACATCTCGTGCCAGCCGGGGTAGATCGTGTCGGCCGCCGCCTGGGTGCTGTCGGCGACGTAGCCGAAGACGTGCAGCCCCACCTGCAGCCGCTCGGGCGCGTGCCCGGCCTGCGCGCCGGCCTGCCGGTAGAGGTCGACGAGCGGGGCGAACTGCCGCGGCTCGCCGCCGATGATCGCGACCATGAGCGGCAGGCCGAGCAGGCCGGCCCGCACGAAGGACGTCGGGGTGCCGCCCACGCCCACCCAGATCGGCAGCGGGTCCTGCAGCGGCCGCGGGTAGACGCCCTGGCCGGTGAGCGCCGGGCGGTGCGTGCCCGACCAGGTGACGTGCTCGGACTCGCGGATGCGCAGCAGCAGGTCGAGCTTCTCGTCGAAGAGCTCGTCGTAGTCGGCGAGCGAGAGGCCGAACAGCGGGAACGCCTCGGTGAACGAGCCGCGGCCGACGACGAGGTCGATGCGCCCGCGGCTGATGAGGTCGAGGGTGGCGAACTGCTGGAACACCCGGACCGGGTCGGCCGCCGACAGCACCGCGACGGCGCTGCCGAGCCGGATCCGCTCGGTGCGCGCGGCGGCCGCGGCCAGGATCACCGGGGGCGCGGAGTCGTAGTACTCGGGCCGGTGGTGCTCACCGATGCCGAAGGAGTACAGGCCCACCCGGTCGGCGAGCTCGATCTCCTCGAGCAGGTGGGCCATCCGCTCCTCGGGGCCGACCCGGTGGCCGGTCCGCGGATCGGTCACCGCCGCCACGAAGCTGTCCACGCCGAGGTGCACGGGAGTCCTCCTCCGGTCGGGGACACGGGCCCCGGTGGTCGAGCGTTCAACGACCAGTCAACCAGCCCCGGACACGACGGCGCCCCTCCGGCCGGGGACCGGAGGGGCGCCGTCGTCGCTCAGGCCGCCGAGGCGGCCCGGTCGCCGGTCCTGGGGGCGGCGCGGACGCCGGCCAGGTGCCAGGCGGTGCAGTCGGGGCAGCTGGCGATCCAGACGTGCCGGGGGTGGCGGAAGCAGGCGGTGCGGCCGGTCGGGGCGGATGCCGTGGACCGGGCCGAGGGGCTGGTCATGGTGCGGGGACTCCCTGCCGCCGGGCGACGGCGGCTCGTGACTCGTGTGACGGTTGGTGCAACACCGGCAGAGGGGTCACCCATCCGGGGTGTGCGTGAGGACACCCCGCACGCCCGGCACCTGCGCGTTCGGCGGAACGTGACGATCATGACGGCTCTCTTTGGCGTGCATGACCTGCTCCCGGACCACGGAGAGTGCCGATCCTGGGCGCATGTCCGCTCGACTCGTGGTGGCCGGCAGCGCGGCCGGTCAGCAGCCGTGGTCCCGGGAGACGCCCGCCCAGGACCAGCTCGCGCAGCCCTGGTGGCGCTCGGCCGTCGTCTACCAGGTCTACCTGCGCTCCTTCGCCGACGGCAACGGCGACGGCATCGGTGACCTCGCGGGCCTGCGCGCCCGGCTGCCGTACCTGTCGTGGCTCGGCGTCGACGCGCTGTGGATCAACCCCCACTACCCCTCGGGCGGCGCCGACGGCGGCTACGACGTCGTCGACTACCGGGCGGTGGACCCCGAGTACGGCGACGTGTCCGACGTCGAGGCGCTGGTGGCCGACGCCCGCCGGCTGGGCCTGCGCGTGGTGCTCGACGTCGTCCCCAACCACACCTCCGACCGGCACCCCTGGTTCCAGGCGGCGCTGGCCGACCCCGACTCCCCCGAGGCCGCGCGGTACCACTTCGCCCCGCCGTCGGAGCAGCCGCCGAACAACTGGCGCTCGCTGTTCGGCGGGCCGGCCTGGTCGCGCACCCCGGACGGCCGCTGGTACCTGCACCTGTTCGCCCCCGAGCAGCCCGACCTCAACTGGCGCGACCCGGTGGTGGCCGAGGACTTCGAGCGGACGCTGCGCTTCTGGCTCGACCGCGGCGTGAGCGGCTTCCGGGTCGACGTCGCCTACGGCCTCCACAAGGACGCCGCGCTGCGCGACAACCCGGGCGAGTACTCCCCCACCCTCTTCGGCCACGGCCCCGAGCAGGCCATGACCTGGAACCAACCCGAGGTGCACGACGTGTGGCGCCGCTGGCGCGCGGTCTGCGACGAGTACCCGGACACCATGCTGGTCGGCGAGGTCTGCCTGGCCGACCTCGACGAGGTCGCCCTCTACTCGCGGCCCGACGAGCTGCACCAGTCGCTGTCCTTCCGGCTGCTGAAGTCGAAGTGGGAGACGCCGGCCTTCGCCGAGGCGATCGGCAGCGCGCTGGAGGCCTTCGGCCGCGTGGGCGCGCCGGTGTCGTGGGTGCTGGGCAACCACGACAAGGAGCGCATGGTCTCCCGCTTCGGCGGCGGCGAGACCGGCCTGGCCCGCGCCCGGGCGGCGGCGATGCTGCTGCTGGCGCTGCCCGGCTCGGCCTACGTCTACGCCGGCGACGAGCTCGGCCTGCCGCAGGCGCACGTGCCCGACGAGGCCAAGCAGGACCCGATCTTCCACCGCAGCGGCGGTGAGCGCGCCGGCCGCGACGGCTGCCGCGTGCCCATGCCGTGGAACGCCACGTCCGGCGTCGGCTTCTCCCCCGCTCGCTCGGCACGGCCCTGGCTGCCGGTGCCCGCCGAGTGGAAGCGGCACGCCGTCTCCCGGCAGACCCGCGACTCCGGCTCGGTGCTGCACCTCTACCGGACGGCGCTGGGCATCCGCGCCGAGCACCCGGCGCTGGGCAGCGGCGAGGCCACCGTGAGCACCCGCGGCGACGTCCTCACCGTGCGCTGCACGGGCGGCGGCCGGACGGTGCGCTGCGTGGTCAACATGGGCACCGGCACGGCGCTGGTCCGCTCGCGCGGGCAGGTGCTGCTGGAGTCCGGCCCGGGCGTGCACACCTCGGCCCGCTCCGTGGCGCTGCCGCCGGACACCGCCGTCTGGATCGAGGAGTCCTGACCGGCACACTCGGGGCGTGCCCCCGAGACGCTGCCCCTGCGGGACCGGCCTGACCTACGCCGAGTGCTGCGGGCCGCTGCACGACGGGACGGCGGCCGCCGCCACCGCCGAGCAGCTCATGCGCTCGCGCTACAGCGCCTTCGCCGTCGGCGACGCCGCGTACCTGCAGCAGACGTGGGACACCGACACCCGGCCGCGGTCGCTGACCCTCGACCCGGACGTGCGCTGGACCGGCCTGGAGGTCCTGGCCACCACCGGCGGCGGGCTGTTCGACGCCGAGGGCACGGTGGCCTTCCGCGCGCACTCCCGCGCCGGCGGCGAGGAGCACGTGCAGGCCGAGCGCAGCCGGTTCCGCCGGGTCGGGGGCCGCTGGGTCTACGTCGACGGCGAGCCCGGGTGACGTCGGTCGACGTCGTCGTCGCGGGGGCGGGACCGGCGGGGCTGTCGGCGGCGGCCGCGTGCGCGGCGGCGGGCCTGCGCACCGTCCTGGTGGCGCCGTCGCTGCGGGTCTGGACGCCGACCTACTGCCTGTGGGCCGACCAGCTCGACGCCGCCGCCGGCCCGCTGGGGCTCGACCCGGCCACCGCCGCGGCGCGGTACTCCCCCACCGTCGTCCGCACCGGGGCCGGCGGGGAGCGGCGGCTGGACCGCGGCTACGCCCGGCTGCGCAACGAGGTCGTGCACGCCGCGCTGCTCGACGACTTCCGCGCGCACGGCGGGCAGGTGTGCACCGGCCGGGTGACCGGCCTGCTCCGCGACGGCGGCCGGGAGACCGCCGTCCTCGCCGGCGGGTCCCGGCTGACCGGGCGGAGCGTCCTCGACGCCCGCGGCGGCGGCCCGGGGACCGCGCAGCAGCGGGCAGCGCAACAACGGGCATGGGGCGAGGTGGTCGAGGGCCCGGTGCCCGGCCTGGTGCCGCCCGGCGGCGCGCTGCTCATGGACTGGACGGCGCTGGCCGACCCCGCCGCGCCGCCGGCCTTCCTCTACGGCCTGCCCCTCGACGACGGCACCGTGCTGCTGGAGGCCACCTCGCTGGCCGGGCGCCCGCCGGTGCCGCTGGGCGACCTCCGGGCGCGGCTGGCCGCGCTGCTCGGCGCGCACGGGCTGCGGCCGGCCGGCGGTCCCGAGCGGGTGGCGATCCCGCTGGACGGGCGGCCGCGCGCCGCCGGTCCGGGCACCCCGCTCGGGGTGGCGGCCGGGCTGGTGCACCCGGCCACCGGCTACAGCGTGGCGTCGTCGCTGCGGCTGGGCCCGCGGGTGGCGGCGGCGCTGGCGGCCGGCGCGGACCCGCGGCCGGTGGTGCGCGCGGCCCGGCCCCGGACGACGGCGGCGCTGCTGGGCCTGGGCCTGGAGGTGCTGCTGCCGCTGGACACCGCGGGCACCGACGCCTTCTTCGCCGCGTTCTTCACGCTGCCCGAGGCGGCGTGGGGCGGCTACCTCGACGTCGGCTCGCCGCCGCGGGCCGTCGCCGCGGCGATGGCCCGGGTGTTCGCCGCGCTGCCGGGGCCGCAGCGGGCGCGGCTGCTGCGCTCGGTCGGCCGGGCCGCCGCCCGGGTCAGGCGGGCGTAGGAGGCGGGTCGGCCACCAGGGCGTGCTCGGGCAGGACGCCCGAGCGCTTGCGCTGCCGCAGCAGGTACCAGGCCAGGCCGACGGCGACGATGCCGCCGATCAGCACGAACGCGGCCCACTGCAGGTACCAGTGCTGCTCGCCGGTGGCGTTGTAGACCTCGCGGCGCGGCCAGGCCAGGTTCAGCGCCATCCCGGCACCCCAGAGCACCGCGAGGACGTTGACCGGCAGGCCCCAGCGGCCCAGCGAGAAGCGCCCCGGCGCGGTGGGCAGCGGCCAGCGCCCGCGCAGCCGGGCGAGGAGCATCGGCACGGTGACCAGCAGGTAGGCCAGGTAGATCATCACCACGGCGATGCTGGTCAGCGCGGTGAAGATCTGCGGCTGGCGGACGTTGAGCAGCAGGACGCCGATCGCCAGCACGCCCACGACGACGGCCGGCACGACCGGGGTCCGCCGCCGGGGGTCCACGCGGGCCAGCTTCGCGCTGAAGGGCAGGTTGTTGTCGCGGGCCATCGCGAAGGCCATCCGGATCGTCGCGGTGTGCACCGCCAGGCAGCACACGGTGATCGCCACGACGATGCACACGAGGAACGCCTTGCCCAGCCCCGTGCCGGCCACCTGGAGCAGGACGTACTGCAGGCCTCCGGAGCTCGACGCCAGCTGCGGGTCGGCGAGGTCGGGGGCGGCCATCAGGCCGAAGAGCAGGATCAGCCCGCCCAGGACGAACGACGCGGTGATCGCCCGGATGATCGCGCGCGGCGCGGTGCGGCCGGGGTCCTTCGTCTCCTCGCCGAGCGAGCTGGCGGTGTCGAAGCCGTACATGACGTACCCGGAGGCGAGCGCGGCGACGAGGAAGGCACTCAGGTAGCCGAGGGGTTGTCCCTCGCCGGTGCCGGCCGTGTCGGTGAGGACCTCCTGCGGACCGCGGGTGGCGCTGACCCCCAGGATCACGACGATGAGCACCGCGGCGACGAGCTCGATGAACACCCCGGTGCTGTTGATCCGCGACATCAGCTTCACGCCGAAGGCGTTGACCAGGGTGGTGAACAGGACCAGCAGGCCGCCCAGGACGACGGCGTTGACCGCGACGTCGTAGGTGCCGGTGCCGTCCCCGACCACCTGGAAGCCGGACCACAGCTGCGGCAGCGTGATCTGGTAGGCGAGCACGGTGGCCGCCAGCGTCACGATCGAGGCGGTGAGCATGACCCAGCCGGCCAGCCACGACGTCGTCGCGCTGCCCAGCCGCTTGGTCCAGTTGTAGAGCGACCCGGCCACCGGGTAGCGGGCGGCGAGCTCGGCGAAGCACAGCGCGACCATGAGCTGCCCGATGAAGACCATCGGCCAGGACCACACGTAGGCCGGGCCGCCGGCGCCGAAGCCGAAGTAGAAGAGCTGGAACGTGCCGGTCAGGATCGAGATGTAGCTGATGCCGGCCGCGAAGCTGGCGAACCGGCCGATGCTGCGGTCCAGCTTCTGGGTGTAGCCGAACTCCGCGAGCTGCGGGTCGCCGTCGTCCTGGGGGCGCACGGGGGGCCTTCCGTCGGGGAGGTGATCGCGGGGTCACTCTGGCCGACGGCGCGGTCCCCGGCGACCCGGCGCCGGGGACCGCGCGGCCTCAGCCGGCGCTGGGCTCGGGGGTGAACTGCGCGCGGGCCGCGGCCTCGCCGCCCGCGACCTCCTCGGCGGTGGCGGTGCCCGAGGCGGTCACGGTGGCCACCCAGGCGTCGACGGAGGCGGCGTTGGCGCGGCGCACCTCCTCGCTGCCCTCCCAGACCACCGGGTCGCCGACGTCCTCACCGCGCAGGTGCAGGCCCAGGCCCAGCAGGGCGACGTCCCACCCGGGACCGACGAACAGCGCGCCGGCGCCGCTGCCGGCGAAGGCGACCGGGACGGTGTGCTCGAGCTCCAGGACGGTGGCCGCTCCGGCCGGGCTCAGCCGGACGGTGACGACGCTGACCGGCCCGCCCCAGGTGAGCACCAGCGTCGACGGCGGGGAGCACTCGCGGATCTCGCCGTCGGCGTTGCCCTCGACGGCGAAGGTGCCGCCCGGGCGCAGGTCGCCGGTGACCGGCGCGAACCAGCGGGCCAGTCGCGCGGGGTCGGTCACGGCCTCCCACACGTCCTCGGCGGCCGCCGGGTACTCGCGTCGCACGGTGACGGCGACCAGCTCGTCCTCACCTCCGCCGCGGCGGGCGACCTCTCGTGCGGTCTCGGCGACCTCGGCCAGCAGGTCTCTCACGGTTCCTCCTCCTCGGGTGGGTCCGCCGGGTCGGGGTCCGGCGGTCGTTCCTCGCGCAGGCGGCGCTCCCGCTTCCCGCGGGCGAGCTCGGTGGCGAGTGCGTCGAGGTGCCGGTCCCAGGTGCCGCGGAACCGCTCGAGCCACCGGTCGACGTCCTGCAGCGGCGCGGGCTCGACGGCGTAGAGCCGCCGCGCGCCGTCGGCACGGACCCGGGCGAAGCCGTTCTCCCGCAGCACCCGCAGGTGCTGCGAGACGGCCGGCTGGGAGATGCCGAACTCCTCCCGGACGACGGCGGTGACCTCGCCGGCCGACCGCTCGCCGTCGGCGAGGAGCTCGAGGACCCGCCGCCGGACCGGATCGCCCAGGACGTCGAACGCGTGCACGACGGAAGTGTTTCAGCCTCTGCTTATATCGGTCAAGACTTATGCGACGAGCGGATCGCCGGGGTCCGGAGTCCGCCGCTACCCTCCCGGCCGGTGAGCGCCCCGACGTCCGGCCCCGGTCCGCTGGCCGGGTTGCTGCGCGGCGCGCGGCTGCGGGCGGCGCTCAGCCAGGAAGAGCTCGCCGCCCGGTCGGGCCTGACCGCCAAGGCGGTGAGCGCGCTGGAGCGCGGCGAGCGGCGCCGGCCGCACCCGCACACGCTGCGCGCCCTCGGGGACGCACTGGGCCTCGACGAGGCCGGCCGCGCCGCGCTGGCCGCGGCCGCCCGCCCGGCCGACGGCGGCGACCCGGTCCCCGTCCTGCCCGGGCCGGCCGCGCCGGTGTTCGGCCGCGACGACGACGTCGCCGAGGTGGCCGGCCTGCTGCGCTCCGGGGCGGCGCGGCTGGTCACGCTCACCGGCCCGGGCGGCGTGGGCAAGACGACGCTGGCGCTGGCGGTGGCGCAGGCGGTCGCGACCGACTTCCCCGACGGCGTCACGGTGGCCGAGCTGGCCCCGGTGCGCGAGGCGCGGCTGGTGCTGCCCACGCTGGCCCGCGCCCTGGGCGGCCGGCAGCTGTCCGGCCCGGTCGCCGACGCGGTCGCCGCCCGGCTGGGCGACCGCCGCCACCTCGTCGTCCTCGACAACGTCGAGCACGTGCTCGACGCCGCCCCCGAGGTGGCCGACCTGCTGGCGCGCTGCCCGGGCGTGGCGGTGCTGGCCACCAGCCGGGCGCCGCTGCGGGTCCGCGCCGAGCGCGAGCGGCCGCTGGGCCCCCTCCCCCTGCCGGCCGGCAGCAGCGCCGGCGCCGTGGCCGCCTCCCCCGCCGCGCAGGTGTTCCTCGACCGCGCGGCGGCCGCGGGACGCCCGGGCGCCCTCACCGATGCCACCGCCGCCGACGTCGCCGCCATCTGCCGGCGGCTCGACGGCCTGCCGCTGGCCCTGGACCTGGCCGCGGCGCACGCGCGCTACCTGCCGCCGGCGGCGCTGCTCGGCCGGCTGGACGAGGCGCTGGGGTCCGGCCGCTCGCGGGACCTGCCCGAGCGGCAGCGCACGATGCGGGCCGCCCTCGACTGGAGCCACGACCTGCTGACCGCCGCCGAGCAGGAGCTGCTGCGCCGGCTGGCGGTGTTCGCCGGCGGCTTCACCCTCGACGCCGCGCGGGCGGTGGGCGGCGGCGACGTGCTGGCCGCGCTGGGCGGCCTGGCCGAGCAGTCCCTCGTCGTCCCCGAGGAGGGTCCCGAGGCGCGCTACCGGCTGCTGGAGCCGGTGCGCCAGTACGCCGCCGGGCGGCTGGCCGACGCCGGGGAGACCGCCCTGGCCGCCGACCGCGCGACGGCCGCCGTCCTCGACCTCGCCGCCGGGGCGGAGGCGGGGCTGACCGGCACGGAGCAGGGCGCCTGGCTCGACCGCCTGGAGCGCGACCACGGCAACCTCAGCGCGGCGCTCGGGCGGCTCGTCGCCGCCGGCCGGGCCGCCGACACCGCCCGGGTCATGGGCGCGACGTGGCTGTACTGGGCGGTGCGCGGCGACGTCGCCGAGGGCCTGGGCTGGGTCGCCCGGATCGACCGGACCGGCCTGGCGCCGGCCGACGACGCCCGGGCGCTGCTCGCGCTGGCCGCCCTGCGCTACGCGGCCGGCGACGTCCCGGGCACGGGCGAGGCTGCGGCCGGTGCCGCCTCGGCGGCCGCGCGGGCCGGGGCCGGCGACCTGCGGGCGCTCGCGCTGGTGCTCTCCGGGTCGGCGGCGGTCTTCCGCGGCGACCTCGACGCGGCCGGCCGGGAGCTCGTCGAGGCGCTGCGGCTGGCGGAGGAGACCGGGCAGGAGTGGGCGCGGACGCACGCCGTCACCGCCCGGGGCCAGCTGCTGCTGCGCGCGGGCGACCTCCCCGGCGGGACGGCGGAGCTCGCCGGCGCCGAGGCGCTGGCGCGGGAGCTCGGCAGCCCGTTCAGCCTGGCCACGGTGCTCAACGTGCAGGCCTCCCTCGCCGCGCTCGCCGGGGACGAGGACGGCGCCCTCGACCGCTGGACCGAGGCCGCGGACCTCGCCGCGGAGGTCCGCACCTCCTGGACGCTGGCCTACACGCTGCCCGGCCTGGCCGTCGTCGCCGCGCACCGCGGGCTGCCGGAGCTGGCGGCCCGGCTGTTCGCGGCGGGCTCGGCGACGGCGGAGGCCGCGGCGGTGGCAGTGTCGTTCCCGCCCGACGTCGCCCTGGCCGCGCAGGAGCTGCCGGCGGTGCGGGCGGTGCTCGGCGAGGAGGCCTTCGCCCGGGCCTGGGACGCCGGCCGGCTGGTGCGCCCGGAGGACGTCCCGGCCCTGGCCCGGGAGATCAGGCGGTCCCCCGGACCCGCCTGACGTAGCGGCGGTAGTGCCCGGCGAAGACGGTCCGCAGCAGCAGCCGGACCGGCAGCGGGACGACGCCCAGCATCATGGCGCGCTCCTCGGGGCTGCACTCCTCGAGCAGCGAGCCGAACAGCAGCGGCAGGTCCCGCAGCGCCATCTGCCCCTTGCCGTGCTCGCCGAGCCGGGACCACTCGGCCTGCGTGACGTGCCGCTCGGCCAGCGGCAGGATCTCGCGCTCCTCCTCGTCGAGGTGCTCGAGCAGCACGGTGCGCAGCGCGTCGACGGTCGAGGCGACCTCCTCGCCCACGGCCGGCCGGGCCTCGACCTCCCAGCGGTCCAGCGCCGGGCCGAGCAGCCCGGTGAGGTGCTCGACCTGCTCGTGCTGGGCCTCCATGCGGTGCACCAGGTCGGCGTCGGGCGGGCAGCGCTCGAGCAGCAGCGGCCAGAGCAACTCGTCCTCGCCGGTGTGGTGCAGGTGCAGCCCCTGGAGGCACATCCGGGCGTGCCGGGCGAGGACGGCGGCGCGGGCAGTGTCGCCGGGTGCCACGGCGCGGACCAGCCCGGGGATGAGACGCAGCTCCCGGCGGAAGGCGCGGTGGACGACGTACATGTCGCGGACGTCGGCCATCGGGACGGGAGGGGCGGGAGCGGTGTTCGTCATGGCAGCGAGCCTGTCGGCGGCGCCGCGCCCGTCCCACCCACAGGACCTCCACGTTCCCCCCACGGTCCGGCCCGTGGGGGGAACGTGGGGTCAGGGGGTCAGTGCTCGGAGGCGTGGTGGTGGAACCGCCGCCACGGGTGCCGCCGGGCCGTGGGGGGCTCGGGGCGCTGCTCGGCGTCCGCGGCGGCCTCGGCGGCCGTCCGGGACGCGGTGGCGTCCGTGGCCCGGGGGGCCGGTGGCCGCGTGCGGTCGGCGAGGCGCTCCCGGCCGAGCTGGTGCTGCAGGCCGAGCGGGTCGCAGCGGGAGCCGCGGGCGGCGACGTCGTGCTGCGCCTCCCACTGGGCGATCAGCTTCTCCTCCGGCGACATCTCCCAGCGCTGCCGGTCGTCACCGGGCGTCGGATCGGACGGACTCATGGCGCTCCTCCCTCGCGGCGCCCGCGCCGGGCGCCGTCCTGCTCGGGCGCACGACGGTCACCGGGCAGTCCGCCCCCCGGAGCACCGACGTGGCCACCGATCCCAGCAACCGCCCCCGCGCACCCCCACGCCCGCGGGCGCCCACGACGAGCAGCCCGGCACCCCCGGCCGCGCCCAGCAGGGCGTCGACGGGGGCGCGGTGCACCGCGGCGGTGGACACCGCGACGTCGGCGGGCACCCCGGCCGCGGCGACGTCGGCGGCCAGCGCCCGGCGCACCGCCGCCTCGTACTCCGCCAGCGGCGGCACGTACGCCGGCTCCCAGCAGTCCGGCCGCGGTGCGGTGGTCAGGCTCCAGCCGCGGACCACCAGGAGCGGCATCCCCGCCCGGGCGGCCAGCCGCCCGGCCCAGGCCAGCGCCGTCCGCGCGCACGCCGACCCGTCGACCCCGACGACGATCCCGTCGCCTCCCGGGAACGCGTCCACGGCAGCGCACCTCCCGGCCGGTCCTCGACGACCCGCCGGGTCCAGTGCACGCCGCCGCCGCGGCCGGCGGGAGGGTCGGAGGTCCCTGCGCGCCGGCCGGTCAGACCTCCTCGGTCTCCAGGTCGCCGGAGGACCGCTGCAGCGTGCCGGCGACCACCACCACGGCGACCAGCGCGGCCAGCGCCCCGATCACCACGAACGCCGGAAGCTCCAGCAGCGCGTCGAGTGCGGCGAGGACCGCGGCCAGCAGCGGCCACCACCACCCGCGGCGCGAGTCCCCCGTCATCGCCGACGCGGTGAGGCTCGCCGAGGCCAGGTAGACCGCGACCCCGCCGGCCACCAGCAGCCGGGTCCCCGCCGGCACCTCACCGGCCGCGGCCTCCACGACCGCGAGCTCCAGGCCGGCGCCCACCGTCGCCAGCGCCAGCGTCAGCGGCAGGTGCCCGAAGACGTAGACGTCGTGGGAGTGCGCGCCGTTGGACTCCCCCGCCTCGCCGAGCAGCTTCTTCGCCCGCGCGCCGGCGAGGTCGAAGTAGCTCCACCACAGCGCCGCGGCCAGGACGAACCCCAGGGCCGCCACCGGCAGCGCGGCGCCCGACCACTTCGCGTCGTAGAGCCCGTGCGCGACGGCGGCCACCGGCTCGCCCAGCACGAGGATGACGAACAGGGCGAACCGCTCGGGGAGGTGCTCGACGTGCAGCGGGACGTCGGCCCGCGACCGCGTCGCCAGCAGCGGCACCAGCGCCTCGACCAGCACCGCGGCCGCCCACAGCGCGTAGGCCGCCGGCCGCGGCACCGCGAGCGACACCGCCCACAGCACCGCACCGGCGCCCGCTCCGAGCAGGTACAGCCGGGTGATCGGCCGCGCCTCGACCACGTGCTTGTGGGCCCGGCGGTACTGCAGCAGCAGCATCACGCGCAGCGCGATCTGGCAGAGCACGAAGACGGCGAAGCGCTCCCCCGTCGCCTCCGACGCCGACGCCGCCAGCCCGACGACGCCCGCCATGCTGCCGAGCTTGTACAGCCGGTAGACGACGTCGTCGTGGTCGAAGCGGTTGGCGTAGAGCGTGGAGCTCACCCACGACCACCACACCGTCGCGAACAGCCCGGCGAAGACGAGGAAGCCGTGCAGCGTCACGTCCTCGCGCAGCGCGATGGCCAGCTCGGCCACGACGAGGACGAACGCCAGGTCGAAGAAGAGCTCCAGGCGCGAGGCCGAGCGGTGGTCGTCGGTGCGCAGCTGCGGCGGGCGGACGGCGTCCCCCCGGCCGGTCAGGCCGTCGACCAGCCGCCGGCCCAGGCCCTGGTCGGCCACGGCACTCCCCCCGTCGGCGGGCGCTCAGGACGCGGCGGTCGCCTCCGGCACCGGCGCCGACCGGGTCAGCTTCCGCCAGATCCAGCTCTGCGGCACCCGCTGGCCGGTGACCAGGTAGTCGGCGACGCCGTCGATGAACATCGTCGCCTCGACCTCCCGGTGCACCGCCGCCCGGCCGGCGAACAACAGCTCGTCGCCGGGCTCGAGAACCAGGTCGCCGTCGGGCGCCATCAGCGCCTCCCCGTCGCGCAGCGCCACCAGCGGGACGGCCAGCAGCGCCCGGTCGCGGTCGGCGGGGTCGCGCAGCAGGTCGCAGAGCCGGAAACCCCCGGCGGCCAGCCGCGGGTACAGCGCCGGAGCGTCCTCGGCGGTCAGCCGCACCTTCCACAGCGCCTCGAGGTGGCTGCCGCAGGCGTCCAGCAGCCGCTCGACGACGCAGGCCGACCACTCGTCGGACTGGTGCGGCAGCTCGCGCAGGAACCGCCACAGCAGCGGCGTGCTCAGCCGGGCGTAGGCGTCGTGGGCGACCACCTCGGTGGGCACCAGGAGCGCGTCGACCTCCATCGCGGCGAACAGGGCGGCGTCGGCGGGCTGGTTCTGGCGGGCGGCGACGAACAGGCCGGGGTTGATCCGCCGCGCCTCGGCCACCAGCGAGAGGTTGGTCGTGTCGTTGTCGGTGCCGGCGACCAGGCCCACCGCGGTGGTCAGGTCGGCCCGGCGGATGACGTCGGGATCCGCGGCGTCCCCGACGACGGTCGGCTCCTCCTCCGGCGAGGGGTCGACGGTGGTCACCTCCAGGCCCTCGGCCCGCAGGTCGGTGGCGAAGTGCCGGCCGAAGCGGCCGTAGCCGCACACCACCCAGCGGCCCGGCGCGGGAGCGGTGCCGCGCGGGGTGATCTCCGCTCCCGGGCCGCTCTCCAGCCAGGTCATCAGCTGGTAGGACGCCGGGGTCCGCAGCGCCAGCCGCAGGTGGTCGCCGAACCGGTCGAAGGGGTTGATGATCGTCGGCGAGCCGAAGCCGGACATCCGCTCGGCCACCGTCGCCGACGTCGTGCGGGAGACCACCGGCAGCTCCGGGCGCAGCAGCGCGGCGGCCATCGTCACCGCGAGGTTGGCCTCGTCGTCGCCGGTGACGGCCAGCACGCCCTCGCACCACGGGTGCCCGAGCCCGGCCACGCCCAGCACGTGCGGGTCGCGCGCGTCGCCGACGATGCCGGGGACGTCGGCCCGGAGGTTGGCGATCTCGAGGGCGTCGATCCGGACGTCGGAGATGTCGACGACGGTGAACCGGCGGCCCAGGGCGTCGAGGGAGGCGCCGAGCGTCTCGCCGGCCTGCCCGTACCCGGAGATGAGCAGGAACGGCTCGCGCAGCCGGGTGACCTTGCGCGACACGTGTCGCAGCGCCAGCGCCTGCCGGAACGCGCGGTCCTGCAGCAGCGCCAGGAGCGAGCCGATGGCGTAGGCCCATCCGACGACGGTCAGGTAGATGGTCGCGGTCACCCACATCCGCTGGCCGTAGCTGAAGGAGTAGGGGATCTCGCCGAAGCCGATCGTCGTCGCCGTGTAGCTCATGACGTAGAACGCGTCGAAGAGGCTCAGCCGGACCGGCCGCCCCTCGGGGTCGATGCCTGGGATGAGGGACAGGCCCAGCACGCTGACGAAGAAGATGACGATCAGCGTGATCAGCGGCACGCGCATCCGGCGGAGGACGGTGAACACCGTCGCCGACCCCTCCGCGCGCGGAACCACCGGCCGGCGGCGGGCGCGGCGGCCGCGGGTGGTCACCGGGGGCGGCGGCGCGGTCTCCATGGCAGCTCTCGGTGTCTCTCGGTGGCGGTCAGTGCCGTTGGAAGGACACGGTCTCGACGACGAGCAGCACCACCGAGACCACGTTGGCCAGCAGCGCGCCGCCCGACAGCGACACCATGCTCGACGTCGCGTTCGCGGTCAGCCCGTCGCTGGAGATGTGCACCGCCCAGGCCCAGGTCAACGTGGCCGCGACCAGCTGCAGGTCGGCCACCAGGCTGGTGGCGAGATGGACCGCGCCGATCTGGGTGCGGTCGCCGAACTTGAGCACCGTGGCGATCAGGCTGACCACCAGCGCGGCGAACAGCTCGTAGACGTTGTGCACCGCCGGGTCGTCGATGTCGCCGAGGAAGAAGCCGAAGTTCAGCGTGGCGGCGAGCAGCACGAAGAAGCCGAAGACGACCTTCTCCAGGTTCACGCTGCGACCACCCCCATCCGACGCGGGTGCCGACGCTAACGGGACCGGGGGGCGCGCACCTCCCGAACGCGCGCGGGCCGCTCACCGACGTCCTCGTGCCGACGGTGCGTACCGGACCGGACGGCGGGTAGCCCCGGGCCGTCCCGTCCTGCTCCCGAGGAGATCCCGTGGCCGACATCGTTCCCGCACAGGACGTGCTCGCACACCTGGGCGAGGTCGACTACCCCGCCGACAAGGACGCGCTGCTGGCCGCCGCGCAGCGGCACGGCGCGCCCGAGGAGGTGCTGCGCGCCCTCCGGACGGTGCCGCCGGGCATCGACTACGCGCACGCCGACGAGGTCGTCCGCTCGCTGCGGCCGTCCTCCGTGCCCCGCGCCGACGCGCCCGCCCACGAGGCCGAGCGCACCCGCGCCGACGCCCGGGCCGCGTTCACCGGGCACCCGGACGACTCCGGGGACGGTGTCGTACCGGGCTGACAGCATGGCGGGGTGCTGCTCGCCGACGTCGTCGCCGCGTCCGCCGCCGTGGCGGCCACCCGCTCGCGCACCGCGAAGGCGCAGGCCATCGCCGCGGCGCTGGGGGCCGCGGAGGCCGGCGAGGTCGGGCCGGTGGCCGCGTGGCTGGCCGGCGAGCTGCCGCAGGGCCGGGTCGGGGTCGGCTGGCGCACCCTGGCGAGGTCGGCGCCGGCGGCCGCCGATGCGCCGTCCCTGACCGTGGCCGCGGTCGACGCGGCGTTCACGGCGCTGGCCGGCACCGCCGGCAGCGGCTCGGCCGCCCGCCGCGAGGCGCTGCTGGCGGAGCTGCTCACGGCCGCCACCGCCGACGAGCAGCGCTTCCTCGTCCGGCTGGTCGGCGGGGAGCTGCGGCAGGGCGCCCTGGAGGGCGTCGTCCTCGACGCGGTCGCCGCCGCGTCCGGCGTCCCGGCGCCGGAGGTGCGCCGCGCCATGATGCTCGCCGGCCGGCTGGACGAGACCGCCGCGCTCGCCCTCGGCGGCGGGCAGGAGGCGCTGTCGGCGGTGGGGCTGCGGGTGGGCCGGCCGGTGCGGCCGATGCTGGCCAGCCCCGGCTCCTCGCTGGACGCCGCGCTGGCCGACCTCGGCCCGGAGGTCACCGTGGAGCACAAGCTCGACGGCGCCCGGATCCAGGTGCACCGCGACGGCGACGACGTCCGGGTGTGGACCCGCACGCTGCGCGAGGTGACCGGCGGCGTGCCCGAGCTGGTCGAGCGGGTGCGCGCGCTGCCCTGCCGCACCGCCGTCCTCGACGGGGAGACCCTGGCGCTGGACGACGACGGCCGCCCGCGCGCCTTCCAGGACACGATGAGCCGCTTCGGCAGCGACGGCGCCGATGCCGGCGTGCTGCTGAGCCCCTTCCTCTTCGACGTGCTGCACCTCGACGGCCGCGACCTGCTCGACGAGCCGCTCGCCGTCCGCCTCGACGCGCTGGCCGGGCTGCTCGCCGGCGACGAGCACGCCCCGCTGCGGATGCCCGGCGTCCGCCGGCCGACGCCGGAGCAGGCCGCCGCCGTGCTCGACGAGGCGCTGGGTGCCGGCCACGAGGGCGTGGTGGTCAAGGCGCTCGACGCCCCGTACGCCGCCGGCCGCCGCGGCCGCGCCTGGCAGAAGGTCAAGCCGGTGCACACCCTCGACCTCGTCGTCCTCGGCGCGGAGTGGGGGTACGGCCGGCGCACCGGCACGCTGTCCAACATCCACCTCGGCGCCCGTGACCCCGATGGCGGCGAGCCGGTGATGGTCGGCAAGACGTTCAAGGGCATGACCGACGAGCTGCTGGCGTGGCAGACCCGCACCTTCCCCGCGCACGCCCGCGCCGAGCACCCGTGGGGCCTGGAGCTGGAGCCCGAGCTCGTCGTCGAGATCGCCCTCGACGGCGCCCAGCGCAGCACCCGCTACCCCGGCGGCGTCGCGCTGCGCTTCGCCCGCGTGCTGCGGTACCGGCCGGACAAGACCGCCGGCCAGGCCGACGACGTCGAGGCGGTGCGCGCCCTGCTCGCCGGGGGCTGACCGGCGGCAAGCGGGACCGAAGCGGCCCGCAAGCGCCCGCCCCGAGGGTCGCCGCGTGACCGCGATCCGCCGCCTCCCCGTCCTGCTCGCCGCGCTGCTCCCGGCCGCCCTCGCGCTGGCCGGCTGCAGCCCCTCGCCCGGCGAGACCGCCGCCGCGGCCGCGCCCGGGCCGATCGACGAGGTCCTCGGCACCGTCGACCTCACCGCCGTGGCCGGGGAGCCCCCCGCCGAGGAGCACCGGGTCGCCGTCCTCGACGTCGCGGCGCTCGACGACGGCCGCGCGTTCGTGCTGCTCGCCGGCCAGGACACCCGGCTGGTCGAGGTGCTGCCCGGCGAGGACGCCCCGGTGGCCGGGGACGTCGTCGCGCTGCCTGCCCTCGGGCGCCGCGCGTCGGTGCACGCCGTGGCCGACGGCGTGCTCGTCGTCGGTAGCGACGACCGCGGGCCGCTTCTGCTGACCGTCCGGGACGGCGAGGTCACCGAGCAGCGTCTCGAGCACGGCGGCAGCGTCGGCTCCTCGGTGCTGTCCCCCGACGGCTCGACGCTGTGGATCGGCCTGCACGCCCACGAGGCCGCCGACGACGTCCGGCTGCTCGCGGTCGACGTCGCCACCGGTCGGGTGACCCGCGGCGTCGCCCTCGGTCCGGAGTTCAGTGCCGACGCGTGGCCGCGCGAGCTGCTGCCGCGTCCCGACGGCGGCGTGGTGGCCGTGGTCTGGGACCCGTCCCAGGACGCCGCGCCCGACCTGGTGGCCGAGTTCGACGCGCGACTGCAGCCGGCCGCCGAGCCGTGGGGTGTGCACCCGGTGATCGAGGAGGACGTCCGGCGCTCGGCGTCCGTGGGCGTGCTGCCCGACGGCGCGGTCGTGGTCGTCTCGGAGTACCGGGACGGCTCGCGGGTCTCGGTCGTCCGCGACGGGGAGCTCGACACCAAGGCCGGCGTGGAGCTCATCGGCGACGTCCCGGTCGTCTCCGCCGGCCCCGTGCCCGGGTCGGTCACCCTGCTGCACGCCGGCGGGCGCAGCGCCGTCGTCTCCCTCGACCCGATGACCGGGGACCTCCGCGAGGAGGTGCCGCTGTGCAGGGAGCTCGCCGTGTTCGCCGACCTCGGACTGTCCGCCGACGGCACCCGCGGGGCTGCGGCCGGCACCTGCGGCGACTCCGACGTGGTCGCCGTCCTCGTCGGGTGACGTCGCGGGCGGGTGGTTCACTGCACGCGGTCGGACGGAGGGCGGGACGGTGGCGGGGACGGTCGGCGGGGTTCCGGTGCCGGGTGGGCTGATCGACCTGCTCGACGTCGAGGAGGCGGGGCCCGACCTGTTCCGCGGCCGCCCGCGCGGGGTCCCGGCCGACCGGGCGTTCGGCGGCGCGGTGGTGGCCCAGTCGCTGCTGGCGGCCACCGCGACCGTCCCCGCCGACCGGGCGGTGCACTCGCTGCACGCCTACTTCGTCCGTGCCGGCGACCCGGCCGCGCCGACCGACCTGCAGGTCACCCGGGTGCGCGACGGCGGCAGCTACGCCACCCGCGGGGTGACCGCCGTCCAGCACGGGCGGACCACCCTGACGCTGACGGCGTCCTTCGCCCGGCCCGAGGACGGCCCCGGGCACCAGGTGCCCGTGCTCGACGCGCCCCCGCCGGAGACGCTGCCGGCGCCGGAGGAGTCACTGGCCGGCGCCCCGGCAGCGGTCCTGGAGTGGCTGTCGTGGCTGGACCGCCGGCACCCGTTCCACTTCCGCTTCGACGGCGCGCTGCCGCGCGTGGCGGCCGGCCGGGGCGAGGCGGCGCCGCCGCGGCAGCGGTTCTGGTTCCGCTCCCGGGAGACGCTGCCCGACGACCCGAGGCTGCACGCCTGCGCGCTGGCCTACGCCACCGACATGCTGCTGCTGTCGGTCGCCGTCGCGCCGCACGGCACGGTGATCGGGGCGCCGGGCCTGGCCACCGCCAGCCTCGACCACGCCGTCTGGTTCCACGGGCCGGCCCGCGCCGACACCTGGCTCTGCTACGAGCAGGAGAGCGCCGTCTCCGCCGGCGGCCGCGCGATCTGCTCCGGCCGCGTCTTCGGCCGCGACGGCCGGCTGGTGCTCACCGTCGTCCAGGAGGGCATGCTCCGCCGCCGTCCCGTGTGACGGCCCGGCGCCGGGGGTCGACCGCACCCCGGCGCCGGGAGCCTCACCGCCGGTGGTGCACCTCGGCCAGGCCGTACACCGGGGTCTCCAGGCCCGCGTGGCGGGCGGCCAGCTGCAGCGCCAGGTAGAGCGAGTAGTGGCGCGACTGGTGGAGGTTGCCGCCGTGGAACCACAGCGCCTCCTGGCGGGTGGGCTTCCACATGTTGCGCTGCTCGCCCTCCCAGGGACCGGGGTCCTTGGTGGTGTCCGAGCCCAGGCCCCAGACCTTGCCCACCCGGTCGGCGACCTCGGGGCTGATCAGGTCGGCCGCCCAGCCGTTCATCGAGCCGTAGCCGGTGGCGTAGACGACGAGGTCGGCCGGGAGCTCGGTGCCGTCCTCGAGGACGACAGTGTCCTCGGTGAGCCGCGCGACCTGCCCGTGCACCAGGCGCACGTCGCCGTTCGCCACGAGGTCGGCCGCTCCGACGTCGATGTAGTAGCCCGAGCCGCGGCGCAGGTACTTCATGAACAGCCCCGAGCCGTCGTCGCCCCAGTCCAGCCGGAACCCGGCCCTCTCCAGCCGGTCGTAGAAGTCCGCGTCGCGCTCGCGCATCTGCTCGTAGAGCGGGATCTGGAACTCGTGCATCACGCGGTAGGGGATGGAGGCGAAGACCAGGTCGGCCTTCTCCGTGGTCATGCCGCCGGCCACCGCCTCCTCGCTGTAGAGCGAGCCGAGCCCGATCTCCATGAGGCTGTCGCTGCGCACGATGTGGGTGGAGGAGCGCTGCACCATCGTCACGTCGGCGCCGTGCTCCCAGAGCGCGCCGCAGATGTCGAAGGCGGAGTTGTTGCTGCCGACGACGACCACCCGCCTGCCCGCGTAGCCGTCCGGGCCGGGGTGGGCCGAGGAGTGGTGCTGCTCGCCGCGGAACACGTCCTGCCCGGGCAGCACCGGCACGTTCGGCTTGCCGCTCATCCCGGTGGCCAGCACCAGGTGCCGCGGCCGCAGGGTGAGCTCCTCGCCGTCGCGGACCAGGTCGACCGTCCACTCCCCGGCCGCCGGGTCGTACTGCGCGTGCCGCACCTCGGTGCCGCCCCAGTACGGGATCTCCATGACCCGCACGTAGGACTCGAGCCAGTCGGCGATCTTGTCCTTGGGCGCGAACACCGGCCAGTTGTCCGGGAACGGCAGGTAGGGCAGGTGGTCGTACCAGACCGGGTCGTGCAGGCACAGCGACTTGTAGCGGCTGCGCCACTGGTCGCCGGGTCGCTCGCGCCGGTCGACCACGAGCGCGGGCACCTGCAGCTGGCGCAGTCGCGCGCCCAGCGCGATGCCGCCCTGTCCCCCGCCGACGACGAGGACGAACGGCTGCTCGGTCCGGCCGAGCTCGGCCAGCTCGCGCTCGCGGCGCTCCGACCAGGTCAGCCGCTCCCTCTGCACGCCGTGCTCGGCGCCCTTCGGCCGGGCCGGCCCGCGCGGCTCCTCGCGCCCGGTCAGCTCGTACAGCGTGGTGAGCAGCGTCCACGCCCGCGGCTCGCCGTCCTCCTCGACCAGCCGCACCATCCCGCGGCCGCGGCCGACCGCGGTGGCGAAGGTGAACCAGGCGGTGGTGACGCCGTCGGCCTCGTCGGGCGGCTCGCTGACGGCGAAGCCCGAGGGGTCGGTGCGGTCGAGGGTGGCGGTGAGCAGGTCGGCGACGCCGTCGCGGTCCTCGACGGTGGTGATGTTCCAGCTGAACGCGACCAGGTCGCGCCAGAAGCTGGTGCGGGCGAACAGGCCGGCGGCGCGGTCGACGTCGCGGGCGCGCAGCGCGTCCTCGAACGCGCCGAACCACTCCTGCGCACGTCGGTCCGCGGCGGTCGCCGGCGACGCGTCGAGGGTCGAGGTCATGCGGTTCCTCCCTGACGGGGCACTCGTCTGGTGTGATGTGCAGCACAGCGCGCGCCGGAGCGGTGCGGCAGCGTTGCAGCGGATTGCACGGCGGGAGGTGCGCGTGGCCGGCTGGTCGGCGGTGGCGCCCGGCACGGACCTCTCCCGGCACGCCCGCGTCCTGTCCCGCGTGCACGACGCGGTGATCGCCGGCAGCCCGCCGCCGGTGCCGCCGCGGCGGGTGGTCGAGCGGTCCTGGTCGCGCGTGCTGCGTCTGGGCCTGGACCCCGACCGGCCGCGGGCGCGCGACCCGCTGCCGCTGGAGGCGGTCGAGGCCCGCCGCCGCGACTCGGCGCTGGCCCTGGTGGTCGACGAGCTGCGCCGGGTCCTCGGCAGCGTCGCCGACGCCTCGCACTTCCTCGTCGTCGTCACCGACGCCGACGGCGTCGTCCTGTGGCGCGAGGGGTCGGCCGGCACGCGGCTGCGCGCCGACACGCTCGGCTTCGCCGAGGGCGCCACCTGGACCGAGGCGGCCGTGGGCACCAACGCCATCGGCACCGCGCTGGCCGAGGCGTCGCCGGTGCAGCTGTTCTCCGCCGAGCACTTCGAGGCCGCGCAGCACGCCTGGTACTGCAGCGCCGCCCCGATCCACTCGCCGGTCACCGGGGAGCTGCTCGGCGTCGTCGACGTCAGCGGCCCGGCGCTGACCCTGCACCCGGCCATCGGGGCGCTCGTGGAGACCTCCGTGCTGCTGGCGGAGTCCCGGCTGCGGCGCCGGCACGAGGAGCGGCTCGATCGGCTGCGGCGCACCGCCGACCCGCTGCTGGCCACCGTCCGCGGGCCGCTGCTGCTGGTCGACGACGACGGCTGGGTGGCGCACCGGTCGGGTGTCGCCGCCGGCCCGCGCGTGGCCGTGCCCCGCGCCGGCCGGGTGATGACGGTGGCCGGGCTGGGGCTGTGCACCCCCGAGCCGTTCGCCGAGGGCTGGCTGGTCCGCCCGCGCGGACAGCGCGAGCCGGTGCGCGCCGAGCTGGACCTCACCGGTCCGCCGGTGCTGCGGGTCGGCGGCGGCGCCGGGTCCTGGCAGGCCGCGCTCACCCGGCGGCAGGCCGAGGTGCTCGTCCTCGTCGCCCGCGCCGGGCCCGCCGGCCTGGGCGCCGCCGCGCTGAGCCGGGGCCTGTTCGGCGACGACGCGCACGTCGTCGCCGCCCGCGCCGAGGTCTCCCGGCTGCGGCGGGTGGCCGGCGACCTCGTCGTCACCGCGCCCTACCGGCTCGCCGAGGGCGTCGCGCTGGACGTGACCGGACCGGCCGGCCTCACCCGACCGGGTGGGCCTCCCGCGACTGCCCTGTCGCCGGGTCCTGCGACTGCCGATGGGGGCTCGTGACCAGTCTCGCCGTACGCCCGGGCAACGGCTCGGCACCCGGGTCCGCCGGGCGCCCGCCGGACCCGCTCGCGGTCCTGCTCACGACGCTCGACGAGCTGGAGACCCTGTCGCGGTTCGACGTCGAGCCGGCCGCCGCGCGCGCCGACGCCGCCGCGGCGACCGCGCGCGAGCTCGGCCGTCCCGACCTCGAGCAGCGGGCGCTGCTCGCCGCCGCCGACCTCATGCGCCGCCGCGGCGCGGTCGCCGAGGCCGGCCGGATCGCCCAGGACGTGCACCGCTGGGCCACCGAGGCCCGCGCCCGGCACCTCATCGCCCGCAGCTCCTTCGTCCTCACCGCGGTGTTCCAGGAGCTCGGCGACCTCGCCGGCGCCCTGGAGCACGCCGTCCAGAGCGTCGACCTGCTCGACGACGACACCCTCCCGGCGCTGCGGGTCGACCACCTGGTCCGGCTGGCCGACGTCCTCGGCCTGTCCCGCGACCCCGCCGCGCCCGAGCGCTACGCCACCGTCCTGCGGCTGGCCGAGGACCTCGGCGACGTCGACCGGCAGCTGCGGATCCTCAACAACCGCGCCTACACCGACACCCTCGCCGGCCGCTTCGACGACGCCCTGCACTTCAGCACCCGCCTGCAGGACCTCGCGACCGCGCAGGGGATCCCCCTCGACGTCGGCCGGCTCGACACCGTCGCGCGGGCGCTCATGGGCCTCGACCGGCTCGACGAGGCCGAGGAGGCACTCGCCCCCGGCCTGGCCCCCGAGGTCCTCGGCAGCTCGCACGACGGCGACGCCGGCGCGGACTTCCTGCTCACCCTGGCCGAGGTGCAGCGCCGCCGCGGCGCGGTCGACGCCGCGCAGGCGACCCTCGACGAGTGCGTCCGCCGGTGCGTGGAGCACGGCCTGACCTCCATCCGGGTGCGGGCCCGCTGCGAGCAGGCCGAGCTGCACGCCGCCGCCGGCGACCACCGCGCCGCGTTCGAGGAGCACAAGCGCTACACCGCGGAGCTGGTCGAGCAGCAGTCGGCGCAGCGCGAGTCGCGCGCCCGCGCGATGCAGGCCATGTACGAGACCACCGAGGCGCGCCGGCAGAGCCGCCGCTGGCGCGAGCTGTCGCTGCGCGACCCGCTGACCGGCCTGCACAACCGGCGGCACGTCGACGACGAGCTGCCCCGCATGCTGGCCGACGGCGCGCAGGTGTGGGTCGCGCTGCTCGACCTCGACCACTTCAAGCGGGTCAACGACACGTGCTCGCACGCCGTCGGCGACGAGGTGCTGCGCGCCGTCGCCGGCCTGCTGCAGCAGACGGCGCCGGGCACCGGCTCGCTGGTCGCGCGGCTGGGCGGCGAGGAGTTCCTGCTCGTCCTCAGCGGCGTCGACGCCGACACCGCGGCCCGGCACCTCGAGCAGGTGCGCAGCGCCGTCGCCGGCCACCCGTGGGCACCGCTCACCGGGGACCTGCCGGTGACGGTCAGCATCGGCGCGGCCGGCACCGTCGACGTCCCCGACCGGACGGCGGCGCAGCTGCTGGGGCGGGCCGACGCCCGGCTCTACCGCGCCAAGCGCGGCGGCCGCGACCGGGTCGTCCTCGGCGACTAGCAGCGCCCGCGGCAGGGCAGGCTGCAGGGATGACCACCGACCCCGCGCCGACGCCGATCAGCCGCTTCCCCGTCGCCGATCCCGCCGACCTGCCGCCGGACCTGGCCGAGCGCCACGCCGAGGTGGCGGAGAAGTCCGGCTTCCTCCCCAACGTGTTCGCCGCGCTGGCCTGGCGGCCGGAGGAGGAGCGCGCGTTCCTCGGCTTCCACGACGCGCTCATGGACAAGGACACCCCCGGCCTGTCGACCGGCGAGCGGGAGCTCATCGTGGTCGCCACCAGCGCGGCCAACGACTGCGGCTACTGCGTCGTCGCGCACGGGGCGATCGCCCGCATCCGCACGCGCGACCCGATCCTGGCCGACCTCGTCGCCGTCGACTGGCGCAAGGCCCCGCTCGACGAGCGCATGCGCACCGTCCTCGACGTCGCCGTGCGGCTGGCCACCGACCCCGCCGCGGTGACCGCCGGCGACCTCGACCGCCTGCGCGCGCACGGCCTCACCGAGGACGACGTGTGGGACGTCGGCGCGATCACCGCCTTCTTCGCGCTGTCCAACCGGCTGGCCCACTTCGCGGCCATCCCGCCCAACCCGGAGTTCCACCTCATGGGCCGGCTGCCGCGGCAGCGGTGAGCGCTCAGGCGGCCTCGGGGAGCACGCCCTCGGCGAACAGCTGCCGGGACACCACGCCGGTGTCGGGGTTGTCGGTGAACAGCCCGTCGATCCCGGTCGCCCAGAACGCCAGCTGCTCCTCGATCGCCCGGCCGTAGTCGTCGGGCGCCGCTCCCTCGCGCAGCTCGGTGGGCAGGAAGCTGTTCTCGTTGCGGAACGTGTACGGGTGCACGAGCAGGTCCGCGGCGTGCGCGTCGTCGACGAACGAGGTCGGCTCGCCCAGCGTTCCGTCGGCCTCCCGCGGGATCACCTGGTTCTTCTCCGGCCCGACGCCGTCGGCGTAGGTGGCGACCTCCGCCAGGCCCGCGGCGGTGGACAGGTCGGCGTAGGTCCGCGGGTCCCCGGCCGCGACCAGGTCGGCCGGCGCGCCCGTCGCCGCCAGCAGCTGCACCAGCGGGACCCGGACGCCGGCCGCGTCCAGCTCGCGCAGGTTGCCCGTCTCGAAGGACTGGAGGAACACCGGGGACTCCCGGCGGTCCAGCCGCGCCTCGCGCAGCTCCGCGAGCAGCGGCTCCTCCAGCGACAGCCCGATCGAGTCGAAGTAGGTCGGGTGCTTGGTCTCGATGTAGACGCCGACCTCGCGGCGCAGCTCCCGGCTGAGGTCCGCGCGCACCTGGAGGAACTCCTCGAGCGTGGGCACCGGGTACAGCCCGTCGTAGAGGGTGTTCTCCTCGCGGGTCTCGGGGAGGCGCTCGACCGCGCGCAGCGTCCGCAGCTCCTCCAGCGTGAGGTCCTCGGTGAACCAGCCGGTCAGCTCCACGCCGTCGACGACCTTCGTGGTGCGCCGGTCGGCGAACTCGGGGTGGTCGGCGACGTCGGTGGTGCCGGTGATGTCGTTCTCGTGCCGGCAGACGGGGACGCCGTCGGCGGTGCTGACGACGTCGCACTCGATGTGGTCGGCGCCCATGCGGGCGGCCAGCTCGTAGGCGGCCAGCGTGTGCTCCGGCCGGTAGCCCGACGCGCCGCGGTGACCGATGACGAGCAGGTCCGCCTCCCCGGCACCGGATCCCGGTGGGGACCCGTGCCGCGGGGCCGCCGAGGCCGGCCCGGCGAGGGTGAGCAGGACGGCGAGCAGCGCGACGACCGCACCGGACCGGCGCGAGGGGTGGACGGACACGAGGACCTCCGGAGGGGCCGGCGGCCCGCCGTCGGGCCGAGGAGCCCAGGGTGGACCCCGCCGCGCCCCCGCGCCCGGTGGGAGCCGCTCGGCGGCGGGGAGCGCTGATCACGGCGACTACCGTGGGCCCGTGAGCAGCGCGGACGCCGGGACCGACGACCCGAGGGGGATCGCCGACGCCGACCTCGACCGCCTGTCCGCCCTCGTCCGGACGCTGCTCGACGTCCCCACCGCCCTGGTCACGCTCGTGCGCCCGGACGAGCAGGTGTTCCCCGGCGCGGTCGGCCTGCCGCCGGAGTGGCAGGCGCTCCGGAGCACGCCGCTGAGCCACTCCTTCTGCCAGTACGTGCGGTCCACGGCGCGGCCGCTGGTGGTCCGCGACGCCCGCGAGGTCGAGGTGCTCTCGGCCAACGGCGCCGTCGAGGACCTCGGCGTGGTCGCCTACTGCGGCGTGCCGCTCGTCGGCCCCGACGGCGACGTCGTCGGCGCGGTCTGCGCCATCGACTCCCGCCCCCGCGACTGGACCGACACCGACCTCGCGGCGCTCACCCAGGTCGCCGGGCTGGCCGCCACGGAGCTGCGGCTGCGCGCCCTGACCAGCGAGGCCGAGGCCGCCCGGCGGGCCGCCGAGCGCGCCGGCGAGCAGACCCGGCTGCTGCTGCGCTTCGCCGACACCCTCGCCGACGCGGTCACCCTCGCCGACGTCGCGGCGGCCGTGAGCACGGCCGCCGCCGAGGTGCTCGGCACCTCGTGGACCTGCCTGGCGCTCGTCGACCCCGCCACCCGCCGGCTGCGGCTGGTGCCGTCGGCCGGGCACGCCGGCGACGCGGGCTCCGTGCCGCTGGGCACCGAGCACCCGCCGTCGGCGGCCCTGACCACCGGCCGGGCGGTGTTCCTGACCGACGCCGCGGCCACCGCGGAGCGCTTCCCGTCCGCCCGGCCGCCGCTGCCCGTCCCGGGCCGCATCGGCGCGTCGGCGCACCTGCCGCTGCCGGTGGCCGGGTCGCTGCCGGGCACGCTGAGCCTGGTCTGGGACGCGCCCCGCACCTTCGGCGCGGTCGAGCAGGGGCTGGTCCTCGCGCTGGCGCGCTACACCGCCCAGGCCGTCGCCCGCGCCGTGCTGCTCGCCCGGCAGGAGTCGGTGGCCACCACCCTGCGGCGCGCCCTGCTCGGCGAGCTGCCCGACCCGCCCGGGCTGGACCTGGCCGCCCGGTACCTGCCCAGCAGCGCCGGCGCGCAGGTCGGCGGCGACTGGTGGGACGCCTTCGACGACTCCGACGGCGCCACCGTCCTGGTGATCGGCGACGTCACCGGCCACGACGTCGCGGCCGCGGCCACCATGGGCCAGCTGCGGTCGATGCTGCGCGGCTTCGCCTTCGAGGGCGGCGAGCCGCCGGCGGTGGCGCTCGACCGCCTCGACGCCGCCGTCGCGGGCCTGCGCACCGGCGCGCTGGCCACCGCGCTGGTCACCCGCGTCGACCGCGCCGAGGACGGGCGCCGGACGCTGTCGTGGAGCAACGCCGGGCACCCGCCGCCGCTGCTGCGCCACCCCGACGGCCGCGTCGAGGTGCTCGCCTCCCGGCCGGACCTGCTGGTGGGCCTCGACCCCGCGCGGCAGCGGCACACCCACTCCGTCGCCCTCGAGCCGCGCAGCACCGTGCTGCTCTACACCGACGGGCTGGTCGAGCGCCGCCGCACCGACCTCGACGAGGGCATCGCCCAGCTCACCGCCTCCCTCGCGGCCGACGACGGCGGCTCGCTGGACGACCTGCTCGACCGGCTGCTCGAGGGCGTGCGCGGCTCCACCGACGACGACGTCGCCCTGCTCGCCGTCCGCGTGCGCCCCTGACGCCGGTCAGCCGGTGACGCTCCGCGTGAACCGGGCGATGTCGGCGACGGTCGAGTCGTAGACGTCGCCGACCGCGGTCTTGAAGATCGAGTCGGCGCCGTGCGTGAGCCCCAGGACGACCCGGCCGGTGGCGCGCACCCCGGCCTCCTGCAGCTTCCGGTAGTAGGCGATCCCCTCGTCGCGCAGCGGGTCGAGCTCGTTGACCGAGACGACGTGCGGCGGCATCCCGGTGAGGTCCTCGACGGTGGCGAAGTAGGGCCAGGCCAGCGGGTCGCGGGCGTGCTCGCCGGTGGGGTCGTAGGTGGACACGAGCACGTCCATCATCAGCGTGTTGAGGAACCAGCCCTCGTTCTCCACGAGCGAGGGAAGCTCGGCGCGCTTGGCGTCGTCGTCCCAGCCGTAGGCCCCGGAGATGTACGGGACCATCGCGTAGACGCCGGCGATCGAGCCCAGCCGGCCCTCGCGCTCGGCCAGCAGCGCCGAGGCCAGGCACAGGTTGGCGCCGCCCGACTCGCCCTGCAGCACGATCGAGGCCATCCCGAGCCCGTCTCGGTGCGCGTCGAGCCAGGTGAGCGCGTCAGCGCAGTCGTGCAGGCCGGCCGGGAAGGGCGCGTGGTCGGCGGCGGTGACCGCGTTGCGGAAGTCGACGGCGGCGACGACCAGGCCGGTGGCGGCGAGGTCCTCGCACCAGCGGGTGTGCAGGCGGTTGTCGCAGTCGAGGATCGTCATGCCGCCGCCGTGCAGGTAGACGAGACCGGGCAGCACCTGGCCCTCCGTGCCGGCCGGCCGGAAGACGTACACCGGGACGTCGTTCCCGTCCCGGCCGGGGGCGGTGTGCACGGTGCGGACGACGTCGTCGCGGTGGGTCTCCTCCTGGGCGACCGCCGCGTACAGCCCCTCGAAGGCGTCGTGGGCGCCGCGGACGAAGGCCAGCTTGTCCTCCAGCGGCGCGTCCGGGCCGAACGGCGGCGGGGCGGCCTGGGTGTCCAGGCCGTAGCGGGCGAGGGCCTCGCGCAGCCCGCGGTCGGCGCGGGGGTCGGTGGCGTAGGCGGCGGCGGGGTCGCCGAGGCGGCCGGGCAGCGGGGTGGACGTGCGGTCGGACGTGGCGGTCACGGTTCCTCCGGTGCGGGTGGCGGGGCGGACGGGGCGGGACAGCGGAGCAGGGCGGCGTACACGACGGCGGCCTTGGCGGCGTCGGGCTCGGCGCCGGCGATGAGGTCGGCGTAGATGAAGGACTCCGCCACCCGGGTGAGCACGTAGGCGGTGTCGGGCACCGGCAGCGGCAGGACGACGCCGGACCCGCCGAGCAGGTCGGCGAAGGCGCCGGTGACCCGCACCTGGTAGTCCGCGGCGCGGGTGGTGAGCAGCCGCAGCGCGCGGTCGGGCTCGCGGCGCAGGTGGGTGCGGAAGGGCTCCGACGAGCACACGTCGCGGGTGACGCGGGTGAGCGCGTCGACGACCCGGGGAGCCCCGGCGCCGCCGGCGCCGGCCACGGCGCGGCGCCAGGTGGGGACGAACAGCGACCAGATCACCTCGGTGAGCAGCTGGTCGCGGTTGCCGACCCAGCGGAACAGCGTCGCGCGGTCCACGCCCAGGCCGGCGGCGAGCGGGCCCATGTCCACCCGGGTGCCGGCGAGGAAGGTGCGCCGCGCGAGCCGGAAGGCGCGCAGCGGGCCGTCGTCGTCGACGCCGTCGCGCAGCGCCCGCGCGAGGCGGGTGGCCGGCACGGCGGCGGTCGTCATGGCGGCCGACCGTAGTGGCGCAGGTCACGTCCGCGCAACGATCCGTCAGATGTTGCAGGATCCGCCCCGACACGACGCCGTTTCGGCCGGTGCCTACGGTGTCCCGATCCGGCCCGCCCGGGCCGGCCGAGGAGGACAGGCATGCGCATCCGTCCCACCGCCCGCCGGACCGCCGCCGCGCTCGTCGCGGCCGCGTCGCTGGTCGCCGTCGCCGGTCCGGCGTCCGCGGCGCCCGGCAGCCCCGGCTCCCCCCGCTTCACCGACGGCAGCACCTCCGGCGGCGACCCCTACTTCCCGGCCGCGGGCAACGGCGGCTACGACGTGCAGCACTACGGCCTGGACCTGTCCTGGGCCGCCGACGGGCGGCTCGACGGCACCGCCGTGGTCACCCTGACCGCGACGGCCGACCTCGCGAGCTTCTCGCTGGACCTGCGCGGGCTGACCGTCTCCGCCGTGCGGGTGGACGGCAAGCCCGCCCGGTACACCCAGCTCCCGCCGGGCGAGGACGGCCGCGGCGGGGAGCTCGTGGTGCAGGCCGCGCCCAAGCTGCGCGCCGGCACGACGCACGAGGTCACCGTCGTCTACGGCGGCTACCCGGGACAGCCCACGGACGCCGAGGGCGCGCTCTACGGGTGGGTCACCTTCCCCGACGGCGTCCTGGTGGCCAACGAGCCCGAGGGCGCCCCCACCTGGTTCCCGGTCAACGACGTCCCCCGGGACAAGGCCACCTACGACTTCCGCATCACCGTCCCCGAGGGCAAGACGGCCATCGCCAACGGCGAGCCGGTCGGTGAGCCGACCACCACCGGCGGCAGGACGACCTTCCTCTGGCGGGCCACCGACCCGATGGCCAGCTACCTGGCCACCGCCTCGATCGGCGACTACACGGCCACCACCCGCCTCGGCCCCGACGAGCTGCCGATCCTGGACTTCGTCGAGACCGGCGTGACCGGTGACGCGCTGACCACCACCCAGGCCAGCCTGGCGCTGCAGCCCGCGATGATCGACTTCTTCGACGGCGTCTTCGGCCCCTACCCGTTCACCTCGTTCGGCTCGATCGTCGACGACGACACCGTCGAGTACGCGCTGGAGACCCAGACCCGGCCGGTGTACTCGCAGGTGGCCTCGGAGACCACGGTCGCGCACGAGCTGGCCCACCAGTGGGTCGGCAACAGCGTCAGCCCCGCCACGTGGGCCGACATCTGGCTCAACGAGGGCTTCGCCACCTACGCGCAGTGGATGTGGACCGCGACCCGGCCCGGCGGCGCCACGGAGCAGGAGCAGTTCGACGCGGTCTACGCCATCCCGGCCGACGACGAGTTCTGGTCGGTCGTCGTCGCCGACCCCGGCCGGGAGGGCATCTTCGCCGACGCCGTCTACGACCGCGGCGCCGCCACCCTGCACGCGTTGCGCACCGAGATCGGCGACGCCGCCTTCGGCGACCTCCTGCGCCGCTGGGTGACGGAGAACGCCGACTCGACGGTGACCACCGCCGACTTCGTCGCCCTCGCCGAGCAGGTCAGCGGCCGGGACCTCGACGCGCTGTTCACCGACTGGCTCTACACCCCCGCCCGGCCCGCCGGGTACTGACCGGCCGGGGGCGGGCAGGATCGCGCCATGCCCGCCCCCGGTACCCCGCTCGAGCGTCTCGGCTTCCTGACCATCGGCCTGTTCGACCCCGCCGACCCCGCGGCCGGCCACGAGACGACCCTGCGGACGGTCGAGCTCGGCGAGCGCCTGGGCTTCGACAGCGCGTGGCTGCGCCACCGGCACCTGCAGCACGGCATCTCGTCCCCGGTCGCCGTGCTGGCCGCCCTGACCCAGCGCACCTCCCGGATCGAGCTGGGCACCGCGGTGACGCCGCTGGGCTGGGAGAACCCGCTGCGGCTGGCCGAGGACCTCGCCACCGTCGACGTCCTCTCCGGCGGCCGGCTCAACCCCGGCGTCAGCGTGGGCCCGCCGATGCACTGGGACGACGTCAAGGGCGCGCTCTACCCCGACACCGCCGACGTCGAGGACTTCTCCTACACGCGCGTGGAGCGGCTGCTGCGCCTGGTCGCCGGCGAGCCCGCGACGTCCTTCGCCGGCCGCGAGGGCGTCGTCGAGGAGTGGTCGGACCGGGTGCAGCCGCACTCCCCCGGCCTGCGCGACCGGCTCTGGTACGGCGGCGGCAGCACCCGCTCGGCGGAGTGGGCCGGCGACGCCGGGATGCACTTCCTCACCAGCAGCGTGGTGAAGGCCGAGGGCGGGTCGACCGACTTCGCGGAGATCCAGGCGGCGCAGGTGCGGGCCTTCCGCCAGGCCAACCCGGCCGGGCGGGTGTCGCAGGGCCTGGTCGTCATCCCTACCGACACCGCGACGCCCGGCCAGCGCGAGCGCTACGCCGCCTACGTCGAGGCACGCGCCCCGCGGGTGGGCGTGCCGCAGGGGCCGGCCCGGATGCTGTTCGCCGCCGACCTGCTCGGCACCTCCGAGCGGATCGCCGAGGCCCTGTACGCGCACGCCGGGTTCCGCGAGGTCACCGAGGTCGTGTTCGCGCTGCCCTTCAGCTTCACCGGGCCGGACTACGAGCAGATCCTCACCGACACCGCGGAGCGCCTGGGCCCGCTGCTGGGCTGGTCGCCCCGGTGACCGACGCCCCGGTGACCGACGCCGACGCCGCCGTCGCCGCGCTGCGCGCCCGGGGGTCGCTCAAGTGGTCGCGGTACCCGGACGCGCTGGGCGCGTGGGTGGCCGAGATGGACCTCGGCACCGCGCCCGCGATCACCCGTGCCCTGCACGCCGCCGTCGACCGCGGGCTGTTCGGCTACCTGCCCGACTGGCTCGCCGGGGACCTGGCCGGGGCCACCGCCGGCTTCCTGCGGGACCGGCATGGCTGGGCGGTGCCGCCGGAGCGGATCCGGCCGCTGGCCGACGTCCTCGCCGGGCTGTCCGCGGCGATCACCCACCTGTCCCGGCCGGGCTCGCCGGTGGTACTGCCCACCCCCGCCTACATGCCGTTCCTGGAGGTCCCGCCGGCCCTGGGCCGGGAGGTGCTCGAGGTGCCGATGGCCCGCGACGGCGACCGGTACGTCTACGACCTCGACGCGCTCGACGCCGCCTTCCGCGCCGGCGGGCACCTGCTGGTGCTGTGCAACCCGCACAACCCGATCGGCCGGGTGCTCGAGCCCGCGGAGATGACGGCGGTCGCCGAGGTGGTCGAGCGGCACGGCGGGCGGGTGTTCTCCGACGAGATCCACGCGCCGCTGGTCTTCCCCGGTCACCGGCACGTGCCCTACGCCTCGCTCGACGACACCACCGCCGGGCACACGGTCACGGCCACCAGCGCGTCGAAGGCCTGGGACCTGCCGGGTCTCAAGTGCGCCCAGCTGGTGCTGTCGAACGACGCCGACGCGCGGCTGTGGGCCGAGGTCGGGCACGGGGCCGAGCACGGCGCCTCGACGCTGGGCGCCGTCGCCAACGTCGCCGCCTACACCGAGGGGCTGGACTGGCTCGACGACGTCCTCGCCGTCCTCGACGGCAACCGCCGGCTGCTCGCCGACCTGGTGGCCGCGTACCTGCCCGGGATCCGCCACCGGCCGCCGGAGGGCACCTACCTCGCCTGGCTGGAGAGCTTCGGCCTCCCCGACCCCGGCGACGCCCTGCTGCGGGAGGCCGGGGTGGCGGTGGTCGACGGCGCCCGCTGCGGCGCCGCCGGCCGGGGCGCGGTCCGGCTGAACATCGCCACCCCCGAGCCGGTGCTGCGCCGCGTCGTCGAGCGGATGGGCGCGGCGCTGCGCTGATCAGCGGGGGTCGGCCTCCACCGCCTCGAAGGCCTTGCGGGCGGCGATGAGCACCGGGTCCCACACCGGTGCGAACGGCGGCGCGTAGGACAGGTCGAGGGACAGGACCTCGTCGACGGTCATCTCGTTCCAGATGCAGATGGCCAGCGCGTCGACCCGCTTGGCCGCGCCCTCCTGGCCGACCACCTGCGCGCCCAGCAGCCGGCCGCTGCGCCGCTCGGCGATCATCTTGACCCGGATCGGCTGGGCGCCCGGGAAGTAGCCGGCCTTGGTGGTCGAGTCCACGGCGGCGGTGACGAACGAGTAGCCGGCGTCGTCGGCCTCCTTCTCCGACAGCCCGGTGCGGGCGGCCTCGACCGCACAGATCTTGGTGATCGCCGTCCCGATGACGCCGGGGAAGGTGGCGTAGCCGCCGCCGATGTTGATCCCGGCGACCCGCCCCTGCTTGTTCGCGTGCGTGCCGAGCGCGACCACCACCCGCTGCCGCGACAGCCGGTGCACCGACTCGACGCAGTCGCCGGCCGCCCACACACCGGGCACCTCGGTGCGCATGCGCTGGTCGACGGCGATGCCGCCGGAGGTGCCCAGCGGGATGCCGGCCTCGCGCGCCAGCGCCACGTTGGGCTTCACGCCGAGCCCGAGGACGACGAGGTCGGCGGGCAGCTCGCGGCCGCTCTCGGTGACCACCGCGCGGGCCCGCCCGTCGGGGCCGACGTCGATCCCCGCGACGCCGTCGGAGAGGACCAGCTCGATGCCCTCGCCGCGGACGGCGTCGGCGATGAACCGGCCGACGTCGGGGTCGAAGGTGCCCACCGGCTGCGGCGACTTGTCGACGACGGTGACGTCGAGCCCGCGCACGCGGCACGCCTCGGCGATCTCCAGGCCGATGTAGCCGCCGCCGACGACGACCACCCGCCGCACGTGCCCGCGGTCGAGCTCCGCCCGCAGCGCGACGCCGTCGTCGAGCACCTGGACGCCGTAGACGCCCTGCGCGTCGATCCCCTCCACCGGCGGGCGCATGGGGACGCTGCCGGTGGCGTAGACGAGGTCGTCGTAGGGCTCGGCGCCCTCGGTGCCGGCGTCGAGGTCGTGCCAGTGGACGACGCCCTTGTCGGTGTCGATGCCGACGACCTCGGTGCGCATGCGGACGTCGAGGCCGGCCGCCCGGTGCTGCTCGGGCGTGCGGGCGATGAGGTCGGTCTCGTGCTCGACCGCGCCGGAGATCCAGTAGGGGATGCCGCAGGCGGAGTAGGAGGTCGCGCGGCCGCGCTCGAACATCACGACGTCGAGGTCGGGCCGCCGCTTCCTCGCCTGCGACGCGGCGCTGCCGCCGGCGGCGTCGCCTCCGATGACGACCAGTCGGGTGCTCACCCCGGCAGGCTATGGCCGTCCGCGGCTACAGGCTCACCGCGACGGTGGCGGCGAGCTCCCGCGCCGCCTCGAGGTCCTCGTTGGTGGGTGCGCCGGTGAGGCTGAGCGGGGCCGCGACCTGCTTCCACCGCAGCGCGCCGGTGATCGTGGCGATGGCCTTCAAGGCACCGGCGGTGTCGTCGCCGCCGTGCACGTAGACGCCGAACGGCAGGCCGACGGTGGCGTCGAGGCAGGGGTAGTAGACGGTGTCGAAGAAGTGCTTGAGCGCGCCGCTCATGTAGCCGATGTTGGCCGGGGTGCCGAGCACGACGCCGTCGGCGGCGAGCAGGTCGGCGGGGCCGGCCGACAGGGCCGGGCGGACCTCGAGGTCGACCTCCTCGACCATCGCCACGCCCTCGCGCACCGCCTCCAGCACCGCCTGCAGGTTCGGCGAGGGCGTGTGGTGGACGACGAGCAGCCGCGGCATGCCCGCCATCCTGCGCCGCCGACGTGCGCGGGGCGTGCGGGTGCCCGATGATCACCGCCGGCGGGAGGGGGACGCACGGTCCCGCCGGCTCGTGCCGCACCCCGACAGGAGAGGTCCCCCGCCGTGAACTCCTTCCGCTACCGCCCCAGCAAGCCGGCCGCCGTCCTCGGGATCGTGGTGGGCGTCGGGATGCTGGTCTTCGGCATCACGCAGTTCGGGAACGCGAGCGGCGGCGGGCTGGCCTTCCTCGTGTTCTGGTGCGTGATGGTCGTGGCGATCACCGCGCTCAACACCTGGGCCGCCTTCTCCGAGCGCGGGTCCCTCGGCACCTTCGTCTCCGACCGGGACGACGCCGCGCCCCCCGGCCGCTGAGCTGGAGGACCCCGCACGTCGCCCGACGCCGCCGGGTGTCGACCTGCGGTCCCCTCCGGCCGCCGGAGACCGCCGCAGGTCGACATCCGGCGGGGTCCTGCGTGTCGGAGGTCCTCGCTAGCGTCCCGCCATGACCGTCGACCTCTTCGCGGGCGTCCCCGTCAGCGACCGCGAGCGCGCGCTGGACTGGTACGGGCGGCTGTTCGGCTCGGAGCCGGCGTTCCTGCCCAACGACGTCGAGGCGGTGTGGGAGGTCGCCGAGCACCGATACGTCTACACCGAGCTCAAGCCCGACCACGCCGGGCACGCGATGACCACGCTGTTCGTCGACGACCTCGACGAGCGGGTCGCGGCGATGAGCGCCCGCGGTGTCGAGCCCGCGCTGCGGGAGACCTACGACAACGGCGTCCGGAAGGTCACCTACCGCGACCCCGACGGCAACGAGATCGGCTTCGGCGGCGCCCCGGTCGACGACTGACGGCCGCTCTTGCGGTGGTGTCCCTGCTCCTGCGGTGCGGCAAGACCGCAGGAGCGTGGGGAACACCGCAGGAGTGCTGTCATGCAAGCGGTGGGCCCCGGGAGCGGGCGAGCAACATCCTCGTCCCGGCACCGGGTGCGGCCCTAGCGTCCCCGGTCATGACGGACCCGCGGACGTGGTTGGTGACCGGCGCGAGCTCGGGCTTCGGCGAGGCGATCGCGCGGGTCGCGCTGTCGCGGGGTGACACGGTCGTCGGGGTCGCGCGCTCGGCCGGGCACCTGTCCGCCCTCGCCGGCACGGACTCCCCCGGCCGCTTCGTGCCGCTCGTGCTGGACGTGCTCGACGCGGCCCGCTTCGACGTCGCCGAGCGCACGGTCCGCGACGTCGTCGCCGAGGTCGGGCGGCTCGACGTCCTGGTGAACGACGCCGGCCGCACGGAGATCGGCGCACTCGAGGAGACGACCGAGGACGAGCTGCGGTCGCTGTTCGAGCTGCACGTGTTCGCCCCGGCCGCGCTCACCCGGGCGGTGCTGCCGGTGTTCCGCGCGCGGGGCGGCGGGACGGTCGTGCAGATGTCCTCGATGGCCGCGCAGGTGACGATGGCGGGCTTCAGCGTCTACTGCTCGACCAAGGCGGCGCTGGAACTGCTCACCGAGGCGCTCGTCGACGAGGTGCCGGGGGTCCGCTTCGTCATCGTCGAGCCGGGTGTCTTCCGGACAGGGGTCTTCCGCACCGGCGCCCCGGTGGTGTCGCACGAGCTGTCGGCCTACCGCGACACCGTCGGGCCGTCCCGCCAGTGGCTCGCCGGCGCCGGGGGCACGGCGCCCGGCGACCCGGCGCGGGCTGCCGAGGCCATCTGGCAGGTGGTCACCGGCGACCGGGCACCGCTGCGGCTGGTCCTCGGCCCGGACGCCGTCGAGGGCATCGGCGCCCGGCTCGACCGGCGGCGCGCCGAGCTGGCCGAGTGGGAGGAGCTGTCCCGCTCCACCGACCTCCCGGGCGCCGCGACACCGGCCGGCTGACCGGGCCGGCTCCCTCTCTCAGGCAGGATCCGGGCATGGCGACGAACCCCCGCATCGCGCCGATCGAGCGCACCACCGGCCGGACGTGGGACGAGTGGCTGCGCTTCCTGGACGGCATCGGCGCCAAGGACCTCGACCACGGCCAGATCGCGCTGCAGGTGTACGAGGAGCTCGGCGACGGCTTCGCGCAGCGCGGCTGGTGGGCCCAGGCGGTGACCGTCGCCTACGAGCAGCACATCGGCCGGCGGATCCCCGGGCAGCGCTCCGACGGCACGTTCCAGTGCAGTGTCAGCAGGGCGACGCCGCTCGGGATGACCGAGCTCATGGAGCGCTGGCGGGCCTTCGCCGACGGCGATGCCGCGGTGCAGGAGGTCCTGGCCGGCGGCGAGCTCAAGGTCAGCGGAACGGACCGGCGCATCACCTGGCGGACGCGGGCCGTGGACGGCTCCTCGATCGTCGTCACCAGCGAGCCGAAGAAGAACGGGACGGCGTCGCTCGTGGCCACGCAGATCGGCGTGCCGACCCTCGAGGCCAACGACGAGGCACGCGAGCGGTGGACGGCGGTCGTCGAGCGCTTCCTGGCCGACGTCCAGCCGGCGCGGTGAGCCGACGGTGTGCGGCCCGTACAGGGGCCTCCCGGCGCTAGCGTCCCGGGATGGGCATCGAGGTCCGGCCGGCCACGGCTGAGCGGTTCGACGACGTCGCCACGATGCTCGGCCCGAAGAACCCGGCCTCGAACGTCTGCTGGTGCCTCAGCCACCGCCTCGACTCGAGGACCAACCGGGAGCTCGTCGGTCCCGCCCGCCGCGAGTACGTCCGCGAGCTGACCACCCGCCCGGTCGCCCCCGGGGTCCTCGCCTACGACGACGGTGAGGTGGTCGGCTGGGCCGCCGTCGCACCGCGCGCCGAGCTGCCGTTCGAGCGCTCGGCGAAGATCCCGCACGTCGACGACCTGCCGGTCTGGTCGCTGTGGTGCGTCCGCGTGCGTCCCGGCCACCGCGGCCGCGGCATCGCGCACGCGCTGCTCCAGGGTGCGGTGGACTACGCCGCGTCGCAGGGTGCCCCGGCCGTCGAGGGCTACCCGGCCGACAGCGGGGACCGGCGGGTCGACACGACCATGGCCTTCGTCGGGACGCGGCGGCTGTTCGAGGCGGCGGGCTTCACCAAGGCCGCCGACACCGACGCTGTCGCCGGCGGCTTCCCCCGGGTCCTCATGCGCCGGGCACTGACCTGACCGGCGACGGGTGCCAGGCGGTCAGCGGGCCCCGAGGGCGGCGAGCAGGTCGGCGCGGGCGGTGGCCAGTGACGGGCCGTACCAGGTCAGCGCCCGCCCGGACACCAGCACCGACCGCACGCCGGGGAACGCCTCGGGGCCGTCGTCGGCGGTGAAGAGGTACGGCTCGTCGGGCAGCAGGACGACGTCGGGCCGCGCAGCGAGGACGTCGTCGACCGACACGTGCGGATAGCGGTTCTCCCCCGCGCCGAAGACGTTGACCAGGCCGAGCCGCGCGAGCACGTCGCCGGTGAAGGTGCGCGGGCCGACGACCATCCACGGGTCCCGCCACACCGGCACGGCGCACCGCAGCGGCGGCGCCGGCACCGGGCGCGCCCACTCGGCGGCCGCCGCCGTCAGCCAGCCCGGCTCGGGCAGGTCGAGCGCCTCGGCGAACAGCCGGCGCATCGAGGCCAGCGCCTCGTCCACCGCCTCGATCACCGTCACCCAGACCGCGATCCCCGAGGCGCGCAGCCGGTCGACGTCGAGCCGCCGGTTCTCCTCCCGGTTGCAGACCACCAGGTCCGGCGCGAGCGCAGCGATCGCCGACCGGTCGGGGTTCTTGGTGCCGCGCACGCGCGGGACGTCGAGCCCGGCCGGGTGGGTGCACCAGTCGGTGGCGCCCACCAGCCGGTCGGGCACGGTCACCGCCAGCGCCTCGGTCAGCGAGGGCACCAGCGAGACCACCCGCCGGGCCGGCCCCGTCAGCGGGACCGGCTCCCCCAGGTCGTCCACCAGGGCGGCGGAAATGGCCATTTCTGCCGCTAGACGTTGCGGCGGTACTGGCCGCCCACCTCGAAGAACGCCTCGGAGATCTGCCCCAGCGAACACACCCGGACGGCGTCCATCAGCGCGGCGAACACGTTCCCGCCCGACGTCGCCGCCTCCTGCAGCGCGGCCAGCGCGGCGGGCGCCTCGTCGGCGTGCCGGGCCCGGAAGTCGGCCAGCCGGTCGAGCTGCGACTGCTTCTCCGCCTCGGTGGCCCGGGCGAGCTCCACCTTCCGCGGCGGGGCCTCGTCCCGGTGCGGGTCGAGGAAGGTGTTGACGCCGACGATCGGCAGCGACCCGTCGTGCTTGCGGTGCTCGTAGAGCATCGACTCGTCCTGGATGCGCCCGCGCTGGTAACCGGTCTCCATCGCGCCCAGCACACCGCCGCGCTCGGCGATCCGGTCGAACTCGGCCAGCACCGCCTCCTCGACCAGGTCGGTGAGCTCCTCGACGACCGCCGACCCCTGCAGCGGGTTCTCGTTCCCGGCGAGGCCCCACTCCCGGTCGATGATCATCTGGATGGCCAGCGCGCGGCGGACCGAGTGCTCCGACGGCGTGGTCACCGCCTCGTCGTAGGCGTTGGTGTGCAGCGAGTTGGCGTTGTCGTAGATCGCGCACAGCGCCTGCAGCGTCGTCCGGATGTCGTTGAAGTCCATCTCCTGCGCGTGCAGCGACCGGCCCGAGGTCTGCACGTGGTACTTCAGCTGCTGCGAGCGCGCGCCGGCGCCGTAGCGGTCGCGCATCGCCACCGCCCAGATCCGCCGCGCCACCCGGCCGATCACCGTGTACTCGGCGTCCATGCCGTTGCTGAAGAAGAAGCTCAGGTTGGGCGCGAAGTCGTCGATCGCCATGCCGCGCGCCAGGTAGGCCTCGACGTAGGTGAAGCCGTTGGCCAGCGTGAAGGCGAGTTGGCTGATGGGGTTCGCCCCGGCCTCGGCGATGTGGTAGCCGGAGATCGACACCGAGTAGAAGTTGCGCACCCGGTGCTCGATGAACCACTGCTGGATGTCGGCCATGCAGCGCAGCGCGAACTCGGTGGAGAAGATGCAGGTGTTCTGGCCCTGGTCCTCCTTGAGGATGTCGGCCTGCACCGTGCCGCGGACGGTCGACAGCACCCAGGCGCGGATCTCCTCGGCCTCGGCCTCGTCGGGCTCGCGGCCCTCCTCCTCACGGAATCGGTCCAGCCGCTGCTCGATCGCGGTGTTGAGGAACATCGCCAGGACGGCGGGCGCGGGGCCGTTGATCGTCATCGACACCGACGTCGTGGGCGCGCACAGGTCGAACCCGTCGTAGAGCACCCGCATGTCGTCGAGCGTGGCGATGGAGACGCCGGAGGTACCGACCTTGCCGTAGACGTCGGGCCGCGGCTGCGGGTCGCGGCCGTAGAGGGTGACCGAGTCGAACGCCGTCGACAGCCGGGTGGCCTCGTTGCCGGCCGACAGCACGCGGAACCGCCGGTTGGTGCGGAACGCGTCGCCCTCGCCGGCGAACATCCGCGCCGGGGCCTCACCCGCCCGCTTGAACGGGAAGACGCCGGCCGTGTACGGGAAGGCGCCCGGCAGGTTCTCCCGGCGCAGGAAGCGCAGCAGGTCGCCGGCGTCGGTCGTGCGCGGCAGCGCCACCCGCGGCACCTTCGTCCCCGAGAGCGTCTCGCGGGTCAGCGGCGTGCGGATCTCCTTCCCGCGCACCGTGTAGACGAACTCGTCGCCGGAGTACTGCTCCACCCGCGCGGGCCACTCCTCCAGCAGCGCCCGCACCTCGGGCAGCACCTCCCGGTCGGCGGCGTCCGCCGCCTCCCGCGCGGCCTCGGCCGCGGCCCCCTCCAGCACCTCGGCCGCGGTGGTCAGGTGCTGGCGGCGGCGGACGACGGCGGCCTGCTCCTCGGTGACCCCGTGGTGCGCGCGCACGGCGTCGGCGACGTCGGCCAGGTACCGCGCCCGCGACGCCGGCACCACGCTGGCCAGCCCGGTCGAGGCGCGCACGTCCACCCGCGGCAGCACGCCGGCGCCGGCGGGCAGGCCCTTCTCGGCGAGCAGGCCGAGCAGGTGCTGGTACAGCGCGGTGACGCCGTCGTCGTCGAAGCGGGCGGCGCTGGTGCCGAACACCGGCATCTGCTCCCACGGCTGCCCGAAGGCCTCGCGGTTGCGCACCATCTGCCGGGCGACGTCGCGCCGGGCGTCCTCGGCGCCGCGCCGCTCGTACTTGTTGATCGCCACGACGTCGGCGAGGTCGAGCATGTCGATCTTCTCGAGTTGCGAAGCGGCGCCGAACTCCGGCGTCATGACGTAGAGCGAGACGTCGCTGAACGGCACGATCGCCGCGTCGCCCTGCCCGATGCCCGGCGTCTCCACGATGACGAGGTCGAAGCCGGCGGCCTTCACCGCGGCGAGGACGTCGTCGAGGTGCTCCGGCACCTGCGCGCCGGCGGTGCGGGTGGCCATCGAGCGGAAGAAGGTGTGCGCGCCGTCGCCGGACTCCAGCGCGTTCATCCGGATCCGGTCGCCGAGCAGCGCGCCGCCGCCGCGGCGGCGGGTGGGGTCGATCGCGACGACGGCGACGCGGAGCTTGTCCTCCTGGTCGCGGCGCAGCCGGCGCAGCAGCTCGTCGGTGAGCGAGGACTTGCCCGACCCGCCGGTGCCGGTGATGCCGAGGACCGGCACGGTGCGCCCGGCGGCGGCCTCGCGGACGCGGGCGGCCAGCGCGTCGTCGGCACCGGCCTCGAGCACGGTCACCGCCCGGGCCAGCGCCCGCGGGTCGCCGGTCAGCAGCGCGTCGACGTCGGGGCCCTCCGTGGACAGGTCGACGTCGCAGGAGCGGATCAGCTCGTTGATCATCCCGGGCAGGCCCAGCCGGGCGCCGTCCTCGGGGCTGAACACCCGCACGCCGCGCTCGGCCAGCAGCGCGATCTCCTCGGGCACGATCACGCCCCCGCCGCCGCCGAACACCTGCACGTGGCCCGCCCCGGCGTCGGCCAGGCGCTCCTTCAGGTAGCTGAAGTACTCGACGTGCCCGCCCTGGTAGCTGGAGATGGCGACGCCCTGCACGTCCTCCTCGACGGCGGCGCGCACCACCTCGTCGACGCCGCGGTCGTGGCCGAGGTGCACGACCTCCGCGCCCTGCGACTGCAGCAGCCGCCGCATCACGTTGATCGCGGCGTCGTGGCCGTCGAACAGGCTCGCCGCCGTGACGAACCGGACGGGGTGGACGGGCACGTGCAGCTCCGCGGACGCCATGAGGGCACGGTAGGCCCGATTTAGTAGGACGTCCAACTACTCTCCGGTAGCCCGGGCGTGTCCGCTCTCCGCCGACCGGGACCGGCCGCGCGGGAACCCCTCGCCATATCCGACGCGTGGTGTCAGGGTGCCCGCCGTCCCCGAACCGAACGGAGCTGTTCCCCCATGGCCTTCCGCAACCTGATGGCGAAGCTCGGCGCCGGCAACGCCACCGTCGACGCCGTCCTCGACTCCCCCACCACCACCCCCGGCGGCGCGGTCACCGGCACCGTGCACCTCACCGGCGGGCAGGTGGCGCAGGAGATCAACGAGATCCGGGTGTCCCTGCAGGCCACCGTCGAGGTCGAGAGCGGCGACAACGAGTGGAAGGAGAACGTGACCTTCGGGACGGCGTCGGTGGCCGGCGCCGGCCGCATCGAGGCCGGCGCGAAGGCGGCGATCCCGTTCAGCTTCCCGGTGCCCTGGCAGTGCCCCTTCACCACGCTCGACGGCTGGAACCTCCGCGGCGTGAAGATCGGCCTGCGCACCAAGGTCGACATCCCCGGCGCGGTCGACCCCGGCGACCTCGACGCGGTCACCGTGCAGCCACTGCCGGTGCAGCGCACCGTCATCTCGGCGCTCACCGGCCTGGGCTTCGCCTTCCGCGGCGCCGACGTCGAGAAGGGCCGGCTGGCCGGCAGCGACCTGCCCTTCTACCAGGAGGTCGAGTTCGCGCCGCCGTCGTCGCTGCGCGGGCGGGTCAACGAGCTCGAGGTCACCTTCCTGGCCGGCCCGCACGGCGTGGAGGTCGTGCTCGAGGTCGACCGGCGCGGCGGGCTGCTCAGCGAGGGCCGCGACGTCGGCGGCCGGCTGCACTTCGGCCACTCCGACACCGACGTCTCCGCGGTGGCCGCGCAGCTCGACGCCGCGGTCCGCTCGCTGGGCGCCCGGCGCGGCTGGCTCTGACGCTCGACCGGGCGACGGCGGCCGCGCGGCTGCGGGACTTCCCGCGCCACGCGGCCGGCCGGCCCGAGCTGCGCCAGGCCGCCGTCGCGGTCTGCGTGACCGAGGAGCCGGACGGGCCGGCGCTGCTGGTGACCCGGCGGGCGGCGCGGCTGCGGGCGCACGCCGGGCAGTGGGCGCTGCCCGGCGGCCGGCTCGACCAGGGCGAGACCCCGGTGCAGGCGGCGCTGCGCGAGCTGGAGGAGGAGGTCGGCCTCGAGCGCGGCCCGGACGACGTGCTGGGCCTGCTCGACGACTACGTGACCCGCTCCGGCTACGTCATGACCCCGGTGGTCGTGTGGGCCGGCGACGCCGGGGAGCTGCGCCCGGCCGAGGCGGAGGTGGCCGCGGTGTACCGGGTGCCGCTGGACGACCTCGACGTCGACCCGGTGCTGGTGACGATCCCCGAGTCCGACGCGCCGGTCATCCGGCTGCCGCTGCTCGGCGGCTGGGTGCACGCCCCGACCGCGGCGGTCCTGCACCAGTTCTGCCAGGTCGCCTGCCGCGGGCGGCCCACCCGCGTCGCCCACCTCGAGCAGCCGGTGTTCGCCTGGCGCTAGCGGCCCGGAGACCGTGCATCTCCGCGGAGATGCACGGGGCGGAGCTAGCGGCGGTGCCAGCGGGCAGCGCCGTAGGCGGCCACGGCGAGCACGATGCCCGACAGGACGGCACTGCGCGGGCGCACGTCGCCGGTCGCCCGCGAGGTCCACACCGCCGCGGCGTCGAGGCCGGTCAGCAGCAGCGCCACCTCGGTGGTGCGCCGGGCCTGCGGTGCCGGGGTGACCAGCAGCGCGGCGCCCATGGCGATGTTGCGGGCCGCCCCGAGGCGCACGAGCAGCGGCAGCGCGACGTCGCCCCGCGCCGCGTCGGGCCGCACACCCAGCGCACCGGCGATCCACCGGGGCGCGAACAGCGCCGTCGTCCCGATCCAGATGGACAGCGTCCCGACCGTCTTGCGGGTCCCGTCCCAGTCGTTGCTCACGCGCGGCCCTTGCCCGCGAACTGCCTGGCCGAACCGGCGGTGAGCACCAGCACCACCGCCAGGAACGGCAGCGTCACCGCGCTGGCCACGACGTCGCTGACCGTGGCGACCGCGAACCCCCCGGCCGACGGCGCGTCCAGCGGCCCGATCACCTGCCCGAGCCCGAGCGCGGCCACCGACGCCGGCACGGTCAGCAGCGCCGACACCGCCCCGCCGAGGACCACCCCGGCGAGCACCGCGGCCGGCGAGGTCCGCACCGCCCGCAGCGCCGTCGCCGTCCCCCGGCCCAGCGCGCCGCCTGGCCGCACCCGGCCGGTGCCGGGCAGCTCGGTGAGCGCGCCGGTCAGCCACAGCTGGGCGACCAGGCCGGTGCCGAAGCCGACGACGTCGACCAGCAGCGCGTGCCCGAGGCTCGGGTCGCGGTAGACCAGCAGCTGGCGCAGCACGTCGGGGACGGTGTTGACCAGCGTGACCGCGAGCGAGACGGCGTAGACCCGTCCGGCGTGCCGGCGCAGCAGCGCCAGGCTGTCCCGGACGATGCCGCCGACGGTCACGCGCGGGTGGCGACGGCCTGGATCCACCGGTCGCCGGCCGCCCGCCGCAGCCGCCCGGCCGGCACCTCGAGGCCGTGCGCCCGCAGCTCGGCGAGCAGCTCGTCGCTGGAGAAGCGGTCGGCCGGGTGGCGGGAGACCGCGCGCAGCCACGGCGCGTCGACGAACCGGGCGGTCATCTCCGTCAGCGCCAGCTGCCCGCCGGGGCGCAGCACCCGCGCGGCCTCGGCGACGGCGGCGCGCCAGTCGGCGATGTGGTGCAGCGCGTGGAAGTCGACGACGAGGTCCACGCTCGCGTCGTCGACCGGCAGCGCCGTGGCGTCCCCGACCCGGAAGGCGGCCCGTTCGCCGAGGTCGGCGCAGGCGATCCGGGCGCGGCCGACCGTGGCCGGGTACAGGTCGAACGCGGTCACCTCGGTGGCGCCGAACCGCTCGACGGCGACGCGGGCGCCCAGGCCGCGGCGCCCGGTGCCGATCTCGACGGCGCGCTGCCCGCGGGCCCCCAGCCGGCGCAGGATGGCGCCCTCGACCCGCAGGCCGATCTCGTAGCGGATCCGGGAGTCGACCCACAGGCGGTTGGCGTCGACGTAGGTGGGGGGCACGGCGGTGCTGCCGCGCTGGGAGGGAGCCATGCCGCGGCGCTACCCACTCAGGCGGCGAGTGCACCGTAGACGTCGCGGGCGTGGTCGAAGACGAGGAAGTGACCCTCGCCGGGGAACCAGTGCGCCGTGCAGTCCGGGAGCATCGCCGCCAGCACGCGGCCGAGCGCCACCGGCACCTGCCAGTCCTGCGTGCCGTGCCAGACGTCGACGTGCTGGCGCACCTCGCCCACCGGGAAGCCCCACGGCCGGAACAGCAGCGCCCGGTCCTCGGCGAGTGCCGTGGCGCCCTGGCGCATCCCCTCGGTGAAGGTGCGGGCCATGACCCGGCGGACCGCGGGGCGGCCGAGCACGCGCCGGTCGGCGGGGTTGAGCCGCAGCTGCAGGTAGCGCGGCAGCAGCTGCGGGCGCACGGTCAGCGGCGCGAACACCGGCCGCAGCAGCGCCGTCGTCGTCGGGGAGGTCCGGTGCGCGGCCGCGCGGACCGACGTCGGCAGCCAGGCCGGCCACGGCCACGGGACGTCCGGCGGCGGGGCGCCGCCGAGGATCCCCACCGCGGTCACCCGGTCGGGCATCGCGTGCGCGCAGGCCAGCGCGTAGGCCGCCCCGCCGGACAGCGACAGGGCGGCGAAGCGGTCGATGCCCAGGGAGTCGAGCAGCTGGGCGACGTCGCCGGGCCAGTCGGTCACCCGCCGGCCCGGCTGCGGGTCCGAGCGGCCGAAGCCGGGCCGGTCGGGGACGACCAGCCGCACGCCCCAGCGGCGGTAGGCGGCGGCGTCGTCGACGTGCCGCTCGAAGCGCGAGCTCGGGGAGCCGTGGCAGCCGAGCACCGGCCGACCGTCGGGGTCCCCCCACTCGGCGTAGGCCAGGGAGCGGCCGTCGCGCAGCTGGAGCCGGCCCTCGCGGGGCCCGTCGGCGGAGTCGGTGTGCCCGGGGTGCATGCGCGGGGGCTACCCCGCCCGCCGCCGGCTCAGGCGCGGCGGCCGAGCAGGGCGAGGACCCGCGCCTCCCGGGGGGCGTCGGCGGGCACGTCGACGGCGGGGCGGCAGATGCCGTCCAGGTACAGCGCGTCGCCCCAGCTGCGGGCGCCGGACTCGATGCGGTCGAGCTCGGCGTCGGTGAGGCCGGCGTCCCGGCCGGTGGCGCGGGCGAGGTCCCAGCGGTGCACGACCATGTCCCAGACGTAGAACTGCGCGAGGGTCTCCCCCACCGTGGTCGGGCCGAAGAAGCCGTCGTAGGACTCCTCGGCGACGGTGGGGTCGGACACGGCGGCGAGCACCTGCCCGGCGTGCGTCCGCAGCGCGCCGGCCGGGTCGGCGGCGACGTCGGGCGCGGGGCCGAGGTCCACGCCGCGGCCGGTGAGGAACTCGCGCTGGGTCTCGACCAGGTGGACGACGACGTCGCGGGCGGTCCAGTCCTCGCAGGGCGTGGCGGCGTCCCAGCCGGCGGCGGGCACGGCGTCGACGACGGCCAGCAGCGGCTCGAGGACGGCGGCGTAGTCGGAGGCGATGGAGGTGGTCCCGGGGACCGAGGCGGGGATGGCGGTCATGACGGCAGCGTCGGCGATGCGGCAACCTGGCGTCTTGATGGAACCCGACAGCGGCCCCGTGCACCGCCGCGACACGATCGGGCGGGCGCACCTGCGCGACCCGCGCGACGCCTCGCACGTCATGTACCGCTACGAGACGACCGGCCCGCTGGCCGCCCTCGTGCAGCGCACCTGGATCCCGGTGTGGTCGGTGCCGCCGGGGCAGGAGGCCGTCCAGCGGGTGCTGCAGTACCCGGTCTGCCTCCTCGTCGTCACGCCGGACTACGCCCGCTTCTACGGCGTGGTCTCCGGCCTGTCGACGACGACGCTCGCCGGCGAGGGCTGGGCGGTCGGCGTCATGCTCACCCCCGCGGCCGGCGCGCTCGTGGCGGGCGGGCCGGTGTCGGCCTACACCGACCGCGCCGTCGACGTCGCCGAGGTCCTGGGCGACGACGGCGCCCGGCTGACCGCCCGCGTGCGCGCGGCGATGGCCGGTGACCCGCACTCCCCCGACGCGCACGCGGCCGCGCGGGCGGCCTACGACGACGCGCTGCGGCGGTTCCTGCCCGTCGACGAGGAGGGACTGCTCGTCGACCGGCTGGTGGCGCTGGTCGAGTCACGGCCGGACCTCACCCGGGTGGACCAGCTGTGCGCGGGGACGGGGCTGTCCGAGCGCGCACTGCAGCGGCTGGCCTCGCGTCGGCTGGGGCTGTCCCCGAAGTGGCTGGTGCAGCGGCGCCGGCTGCAGGAGGCCGCCGAGCGGCTGCGCGACCGGACGACGACGGCCGCGCGGGTCGCCGCCGACCTCGGCTACGCCGACCAGCCGCACCTGACCCGCGACTTCGCCCGGGTCACCGGGATGACGCCGGGCGAGTTCGCCGCGCGGTACGGCGGGGGCTAACCGGCCGTCGTCTGCCGCTCCGGCTCGATCCAGACGGTGACCCGCTCCGTCCTGATGTTCTCGGCCGGGTAGGGCCGGCCGTCGTACTTCTGCGAGAGCTCGTCGATGTGCGCCCGCGCCTCCGGGCCGGTCGTCGTCTCCGCCACCCGGCCGCGGACCTCCGCGTACCGGTAGGGGTTGCCCTCGTCGCGGATGGCGAGGGTGACCCGCGGGTCGCGCTCCATGTTCTCGAACTTGCGCCGTCCGGTCTCGGTGTTGACGTAGAGCCGCTGCCCGTCGGTGCCCACCCAGATGTACTGCGTCTGGATGCGCCCGCTGGGCAGCAGCGTGCTGATCGCCGCGTAGTTCGGGCCCTCCGCCAGCTCGCGGGTGACCGGGTGGAGCTCGGGACCGTCCTGGGTGTCTGCCACGGCGCGCCCCTACCCGGCTCCCGGCGCGGACACGCCCGCCGGCGGCCCCGCCGGACCGGGCCGCACGTGTCGGTATCCTGGGCCCCGCGCGTCACACAGCCGGCGTGCCGCGGGGCTCGACCCCGCCGTCCGAGGGTCCTGCAGCAACCGGGGCCCCGACGTCCTCAGCCGGCCCCCGGGCCGGCCACCGCCCGGCTCGGAGTGACCAGCGTGAACCCCGCGGACGACCCGCTCCCCGCAGTGCTCCTCGACCTCGGCCTCGTGCCGGTGGACCGTCCGCTGCCCCTGGTGCTCGAGCAGGTCTCCGAGCTGGCGGTCGAGGTGCTCGGCCGGCAGCCGGCGATGTCGGTGACCGTCGTCGGGGTCGACGGTGGCTCCACCGTGTCCACGAACGCGGCCGTGGCCGCCGAGCTCGACGCCGTGCAGTACCGCCTGGGGGACGGCCCGTGCCTCGAGGCGGCCACCACCGGCCACATGGTCGTCGTCGAGGACTCGGCGGGCGACCCGCGGTGGCCGGACCTCGCCCGGGCGGCCGCTGCGGCGGGCATGCACGGCGTCGTGTCGACGCCCTTCCCCTCGCGGGAGTCCGTGGTCGGCGGGCTGAACCTCTACCTGCAGCCGCCCCTGGAGGACGACGCGGACCTGCGGGAGCGGGCGGAGCGCTTCTCCCGCCACGCCGTCGTGCCCGTGGCCAACGCGCTGGTCCACGGGCGGGTGCGGCAGCTGGCCGATCACCTTCAGGTGGCGCTCGAGTCGCGGGCGGTCATCGACCAGGCGAAGGGCATCCTCATGGAGCGCTTCCGGCTGACGGCCGACCAGGCCTTCGACGCGCTGACCCGGGTGTCGAACCAGACCAACACCAAGGTCCGCGACCTGGCCGCCGGGCTGATCCGGACCGGCGAGTTCCCGCCCGGCTGACCGGCACGGCCGGGCGGCCGGGGCGCCTCGGGGAGCGGCCGGCGTCCCGTGTTGCGAGTCGCCCCGGTGCAGCTCACGGTGGTGCGACCGCCGTCCCCTCCTCGCCCTGGAGCAGCCATGCCCGCGCAGTCCACCGGCGGGGGCACCGCCCCGGCCGACGGCGACCGGCCGACGCCGCGTCAGCGCCGCGACCGCACCCACTGGCTCTACATCGCGGTGATCGTCGCGGTGGCGCTCGGCATCGCCGTCGGCCTGGTGTTCCCCGACTTCGCGACCTCGCTGAAGTGGCTGGGCGACGCGTTCGTCGGGCTGATCCGGATGCTCATCGCCCCGGTCATCTTCTGCACGATCGTGCTGGGCATCGGCGCGGTCCGGAAGGCCGCGGCGGTCGGCCGGATCGGCGGCCTGACGCTGGGCTACTTCCTGCTCATGTCCACCGTGGCGCTGGCCATCGGCCTGGTGGTGGGCAACCTGCTGCACCCCGGTGACGGCCTGGAGCTGTCCGAGGAGCTGCGCGGCCGCGGGTCGGAGCTGGCCGAGACCGCCGAGGAGAGCGGCGGCACGGCCGACTTCCTGCTGGGCCTGATCCCGGAGACGCTGGTCTCCGCGCTCACCGACGGCTCGGTGCTGCAGGCGCTGCTCGTGGCGCTGCTGGCCGGGTTCGCCATCCAGGCGATGGGGGCGTCCGGGGAGCCGATCCTGCGCGCCGTCGGGTACTTCCAGAAGCTTGTCTTCCGGATCCTGGCGATGGTCATGTGGGTGGCGCCGATCGGCGCGTTCGGCGCCATCGCCGCGGTGGTCGGCGAGACCGGCGTCGACGCGCTGAAGAGCCTCGCGGTGATCATGTTCGGCTTCTACGCCACCTGCGCGGTGTTCGTGTTCGTCGTCCTGGGGCTGATCCTGCGGCTGGTGGCCAAGCTCAACGTCTTCCGGCTGCTCCGGTACCTCGGCCGGGAGTTCCTGCTCATCCTGTCGACGTCGTCGTCGGAGACGGCGCTGCCGCGGCTGATCGCCAAGATGGAGCACGCGGGCGTCAGCCAGTCCGTCGCCGGGATCGTGGTGCCGACCGGCTACTCCTTCAACCTCGACGGCACCGCCATCTACCTGACGATGGCCTCGCTGTTCATCGCCGAGGCCCTCGGCGACCCGCTGTCGATCGGCGAGCAGATCGGCCTGCTCGCGTTCATGATCATCGCCTCGAAGGGCGCCGCCGGGGTCACCGGCGCGGGCCTGGCCACCCTGGCCGGCGGCCTGTCTGCCCACCGGCCCGAGCTGCTCGACGGCGTCGGCCTCATCGTGGGCATCGACCGCTTCATGTCCGAGGCGCGGGCGCTGACCAACTTCGCCGGCAACGCCGTCGCCACCGTCCTGGTGGCCACGTGGACCCGGCAGCTGGACCGCGACCAGCTCGAGGCGGCGCTGTCGGGGCGGGCCCCGTTCGACGAGGCGCGCATGCTCGACGACCACGGCGGCGGCGCCGGCCTGCCGGACGACGCCACGAGCGCCGGCCCCGGCGACCGGGACGCGAACGACTCGCTGCGCTCGCTGGCCGAGAGCTCGAAGCGGTAGCCGCGGGTCCCCGCTGGCCCGACGACGCCGCCGGGCTCGCCGCCGAGCAGGACCGGCTGGCCGCGCTCCGGCCGCCGCCGTGGGTGCCGCCCGCGGGTGCGCTCGTCGGCGCGGTGGGCGCGGTCGAGGACGGGGGCGGGCTGGTGGTGGCGGCCGTGGCGGGCGGCGCGGTCGCGGTCGTGCACGGCCCCGCCCCCGGCCCCTACTCCCCCGCGCAGCTGGCCCTGCGCGAGGGGCCGCTGCTGGCCGCCGCGGTGTCGGCGCTGGCGGGGCGACCCGACGTCGTGCTGGTCGGGGCGGCGGGCCGGGACCACCCGCGCCGCGCCGGGCTCGCCCTGCACCTCGGTGCAGTCCTGGACCTGCCCACGGTCGGCGTGACCGACCGCCTGAGCGCCCTCGCTGCGCCCGCCCGCGGGGTGTGCACGCAGCGTCGACGGCGGCCGTCCGGGAGCGCGCCGTGTGCACCCAGCGCGGCGCGCCGGCTCGCGGTCAGCCGTGCCAGGCGTGGCCGTGGGTGTGCACGCCATCGGGGCCGTGCCGCTCGTCGGGCACGGGGCTGCCGTCGTCGGCCACGTCCCCGGCGTCCGCGGCGTCCTCGGCGCGGTTGCGGCGCAGGTCGACCACGCCGAGCGCCAGGGCGGCCAGCGCGCCCACCACCGACACCGCCAGGCCCGCGGCCGCCGCGGCCGGGTAGTCCTCGCCGGTCGCCGAGAGGACGAGGTGGAACAGGCCGGGCAGCGCCGCGGTGCCGATGGCCGCGCCGAAGCGCTGCGCCGTCTGCAGCCCGCCGCCGGCCGAGCCGGCCATCGCCACCGGCACGTCGCGCAGGGTCATCGTGATGTTCGGCGAGATGACGAACCCGCCGCCGATGCCGCCCACGAGCAGCGCCGGCGCGATCGCCCACCCGGCGGCCGACGGCGGCACCAGCAGCAGGACGACGGCCGCGGCGGTGAGCCCGACGACGACGCCGGCCAGCCCGAGCACGGTGAGCCTCCGCCCGTACCGCTCGACGAGCCGCCCCGCGACGACGGCCGCCGACGCCGACCCGAGGGCGAACGGCGTCACGGCCAGCCCCGACTGCAGCGGGGTGTAGCCCAGCCCGGTCTGGAAGAACAGCGCGAACACCAGCCAGATGCCGCTGAAGCCGACGAAGTACACGGTGCCCAGCGCCGCGCCGATGCCGTAGCCGCGGGTCTGGGTCACCAGCCGCGGGTCGAACACCGGCTGCCCGTCGTGGGCCACGACCCGCCGCTCCCAGGCGACGAACGCCGCCACCAGGACCGCCCCGACGAGGAAGAGCCACCACAGCCGCGACAGCCCGCCGGACTCCGCCTGCACCAGCGGGAAGAGCACGGCCAAGGCGCCGGCGCCGAGCAGCAGCACCCCGACGACGTCGATCCGCCCGCGCCCGCCGCCCCCGCCGCGGGGCAGCAGCCGCAGGGCCAGCAGGAACGCCACGACGCCGATCGGCACGTTGACGTAGAACAGCCACCGCCAGCCGCCGGGACCGTCCGCGAGACCGAGGATGGCGCCGCCGACGACCGGGCCGACGGCGGTCGAGATGCCGACCGTGGCCCCGAACAGCCCGAACGCCCGCCCGCGCTCGCCGCCGCGGAACAGCTGCTGGATCAGTGCGGAGTTCTGCGGCGCGAGGCACCCGGCGGCCAGCCCCTGCACGAGCCGGGCGGCGACCAGCCACGCCACCGACGGCGCCGCCCCGGCCGCGGCGCTGGCGAGCACGAAGCCGGCCAGCCCGATGAGGAACAGCCGCCGCCGGCCGAAGGCGTCCCCGAGCCGGCCTGCGGGCACCAGCATCAGCCCGAAGGTCAGCGCGTAGCCCGACACCACCCACTGCACGGTCGCCGGGGTGGCGGCGAGGTCGCGCTGCAGGGAGGGCAGCGCCACCGACACGATGCTCACGTCGAGCAGGCTCATGAAGCCGACGACGAGGGTGACCGACAGCGCGCTCCACCGCTTGGGGTCCGGGCGGTACTCCTCGGCGGCGGACTGCTCCCGCAGCGAGCTCGGGGCGGGGTCGGTCGCGGAGCGGGGAGGCACGACGGAGTGCCCTACCCGGTGGTGCGCGACCGACACCCGCCGGTGCCGGTGCGCTCAGTCCAGGACGGCGGTGGCGTCGACCTCGATGAGCAGGTCGGGCTCACCGAGCGCGGCCACCGGGAGGAGCGTGATCGGCCGGGTGAGGTCGCGGCCCAGGCGCGCGGCGGCCCGCCCCACGCCCTCACCGAGCGCCGGCAGCTTGTCCGGGCCCCAGTCGACGACGTAGAGCACGAGCTTGGCGACGTCGTCGAACGTGCCGCCGACCGCCTCCAGCGCGGTCGCCACGTTGAGCAACGCCTGCTCGGCCTGTGCCGCGAGGTCGCCGGCGCCGACGGGCTCGCCCTCGGCGGTGCGGGCCACCTGGCCGGCGAGGTAGACGGTGCGGCTGCCGCGGGCGACGGCCATCTGGCGGTAGATGCCGGGGACGGGCAGGCCGGGCGGGTCGATGCACTCGACGGTCACGACGACTCCTCTGGGGTGGTGGGAGCTGAACCATAGCGTTGCTATGGCATGATGGTCCAGTGCCCCGACGACCCGATCCCGCGGTCCGTCTGCTCCTCGTCGAGCGGGCCGCCCGGATGCTCGCCGCCCGCGAGCCGGTGACCCTGCGCGCGCTGGTGGAGGGCACCGGCGCCTCGACCATGGCCGTCTACACGCACTTCGGCGGGATGCCCGGGCTGTGGAGCGCCGTGCGGCAGGAGGGCTTCACCCGCCTGGCCGCCCGGCTGGCCGCCGTCCCCCGCACCGACGACGCGGTGCACGACCTCGCCGCCCTGGGTGTGGCCTACGCCCGCAGCGCCCTGGAGCACCCGGAGCTCTACCGCGCCATGTTCGACGCGCGCGCCGACCTCGCCGACGAGGCCGCCGCCGACGCCGCCTTCGACCGGCTGGTCGACGCCGCGGCCCGGGCGCGCGAGGAGGGCCGGCTGGACCCCGGCACCGACCCGCGCACGCTGGCCACCCAGGTGTGGGCCGCCGGGCACGGGCTGGTGTCGCTGGTCGTGCAGGGCGTGCTGCCCGCCGAGGTCCTCGCGCCGCTGGCCACCGGCACGACCGCCGCCCTGCTGACCGCCGCTGGCGACGACGCCGGGCGCTGCCGCGCCTCGGTGGAGCGGGCGTGGGCGGCCGGCTGACGGCGCAAGAACGGTCGGGCGCGGGAGGCCGCCGGGTCGCCATGATCGTCGTGTGACGCCACCCGGCCGCGACCGCCTCCGCGAACTGCTCGACGCCGTCCTCGACGAGGACAACCGGACGCTCTCCGACATGGCCGGGGACGCCTACGCCTCGCCGTTCCACTTCAGCCGGCAGGTGTCCGGCGGCGCCGGGGAGTCCCCGGTGGCGCTGCGCCGCCGGGTCGTCCTCGAGCGCGCCGCCTGGCAGCTGCGGCAGGGCGCCAGCGTCACCGACACCGCCTTCGCCGCGGGCTACGAGTCGGTCGAGGGCTTCAGCCGCGCCTTCGCCCGCGCCTACGGCCGCAGCCCCGGCTCGGTGGCGGCGGGCACCGGCGCGCGCGACGCCCACTGGCTGCCCGCGCCCAACGGGATCCACTTCCACCCTCCGTCGTCGCTGTGGGTGTCCGACGAGCCGGCCCGCCGCGGCGGCGACGAGGTCACCGCCCTGCTGGTGCACCACGGCGTCGAGGACACCCGGGCCCTGCTGGAGCTGGCCAAGGGCCTGCCCGAGGAGGAGTACCGGCGGGTGCGGGCACCGGGGCTGTCGGTGCTGCCCTGGGACGGCGCCGAGGAGACCCTGGCCGCCCTCCTGGACACCCTCGTCTGGACGACGGAGGTCTGGGTGGCCTCGCTCGAGGGCGGCGAGGAACCGACCCGCGGCGCCGACGACGCGGCGTCGCTGGTGGACCGGCACGACGCCGTCGCGCCGCGCTGGCTGGCCGCCGTCCGCGAGATCGCCCGCCGCAGCGCCTGGGGCGACCGGCTGGTCGACGCGCTGTGCGAGCCGCCGGAGAGCTTCGTCCTCGGCAGCGTCGTCGCGCACGTCCTCACGTTCTCCGCGCACCGCCGGCTGCTGGCCCGGCACTGGCTGCGCGAGGCCGGTGTCGAGGTCGACACCGGCGACCCCATCGACTGGCTCCGCAGGAGGGACCGATGACCCGCACCGTCTACTACACCGCCACCACCCTCGACGGCTTCATCGCCAGCGCCGAGCACTCACTGGACTGGCTGCTCACGCGCGAGGCCGACCACGAGGGGGCGACCGGCTACAAGGCGTTCGAGAAGACCGTCGGCTCGCTGGTCATGGGCGCCTCGACCTACGAGTGGGTGCAGCGGCAGGGCGAGGACTGGGCCTACGACCAGCCGGCCTGGGTGCTCACGCACCGGCGGCTGACGCCGTACGAGGGCCGTGACATCCGGTTCACCGCCGCCGACACCGCCGACGACCTGCGGGCGCTGCACGCGCAGATGACCGCCGCGGCGGGCGACCTCGACGTCTGGGTGGTCGGCGGCGGCCCGGTGGCCGCGCAGTTCGCCGACGCCGGGCTGCTCGACGAGGTGGTGGTCTCGATCGCGCCGGTGACGCTGGGCGCCGGGATGCCCCTGCTGCCGACGCACGTGGAGCTGGTGACCCGCGAGGTGTCGCAGAACGGCGAGTTCGCCGTCGTGCGCTACGACGTCGTCCGGCCCGGCTGACCGGGCACCGCCCGGTCGGCATGTCGACACCTCGACGGGGCGACACCTCGACGTGCCGATCCGTCGACGTGCCGACCTCAGCGCTCGACGCGGTAGCGGCAGTGGGTGACGCTCGGCGCGGCGACGATCCGCACCGGGGTGAGCCGCAGCCCCGGGCCGGGGCGGGCGAACAGCGGCAGGCCGTCACCGGCGACCACGGGGACGACGTGCAGCTGCACCTCGTCGACCAGGCCCGCGGCCAGGCACTGGCGGGCGACGTCGACGCCGCCGCCGACCGCCACCCACCGCTCCCCCGCGAGCTCCGCCGCCCGCGCCACGGCCTCCGCGACGCCGGCCACGAACTCGAAGCGCACCGGCCCGGCCGGCAGCGGGTCCGGGGGCCGGTGGGTGACCACCACGTGCGGCACGTCGTAGGGCGTCTCGTCCCAGCCCTGGGCGTCGTCGGCCTCCCCGTAGGCGTTGCGGCCGACGACGATCGCGCCGGTCTCGGCCACCATCCCCTCGACGACGGGCCGGCTGGCCTCGGGAGGGTCGAAGAACCAGTCGTAGAGCCCGACGTCGGCCCCCTCGGGACCGCTCACCAGGCCGTCGAGGGAGACCGCCATGTCCAGCAGCACGCGCGCCATGCAGGGAGGACCGGCCGCGCCCGCCGGACTGAGCGGTCTCGGCGCCGGGATCTCAGGCGCTGCGGATCACCGAGACGTCGAACTCCACCTGGATGCGATCGCTGACCAGCCACCCGCCCGTCTCCAGGGCCGTGTTCCAGGTCAGCCCCCAGTCGCTGCGCTTGATGGCCAACGCACCCTCGAAGCCCACCCGGGTGTTGCCGAAGGGGTCCTTCGCCGAGCCGGTCAGGGTGAACTCGACCGTCACGGGCCGGGTGACGTCGCGGATGGTGAGGTCGCCGGTGACCTCGTAGGTCTCCTCGTCGACCGGCTCGACCTCGGTGGAGGCGAACACCATCTCCGGGAAACGCTCGACGTCGAGGAAGTCCGGAGAGCGCAGGTGCGCGTCCCGGTCGGCCTGCCCGGTGTCGATGCTCGCCGTGCGGATCCGGATCGACACGCTGCTCGCCTCGGGCTTCTGCGTGTCCAGGTGGGCCTCGCCGGCGAAGTCGGTGAACGCGCCGCGGACCGTCGTCACCATCGCGTGCCGCGCCCGGATGCCGATCCGGGTGTGCGCCACGTCGATGGTGTAGTCGCCCGAGACGTCGGCCAGTGCGACCGTCGCCGCGTCGAAGTCGGTGGGGCTGCCCTCGGGTGCCCGGTGCTTCGCCACGTGTCCGTCCTTCCCCCTCGCAGGCCCCCCATCCTGGCCGATCAGGCCGACGGTGCCACCGCCGGGCTCCCGTGGAGCCGTCGCGGCCGGCTCAGCGCCCCGGCCGGAAGGGGTTGCGGCCGGGCCGGAACAGCGTCTCCTGGGTCAGGCTCGCGGCCAGCACGCCGTCGCGCGTGGTGACCGAGCCGGTGTACCAGCCGCGCCCGCCGGAGACCGTGTGCGGGACGAGGTCCATGAGCACCCAGGCGTCGAGCCGGGCCGGCCGGTGGAACCACACCGCGTGGTCCAGCGTCGGGCCGGGCGCGGCCTCGCCCTCCGGCAGCGCCGACAGGCCGGTGCCGATGTCGGACAGGTAGGTCAGCGCGCAGGCGTGCACCAGCGGGTCGTCGGGCAGCGCGACGGTCGACCGGGACCAGAACCGGGTGGGCATGCTCGCCGCCGGCCACGGCTGGGACGGCGTCCGCCCCTCCATCGTGAACAACCGCGGCAAGGTGAACGGCGCGCACTCGGAGGGGTCCTCCGCGGCCGGGGCCGGGGCCACCTGGACGTCGGGTCCGGCGGTGGGCGCCTGGAACGACGCCGACATCGACAGCACGACCTCGCCGCCCTGCACCGCCACCACCCGGCGGGCGGAGAACGAGCCGCCGTCGCGGTCGCGGTCGACCCGGAAGACCGTGGGCCGGGCGGCGTCGCCGCTGCGGAGGAAGTAGCCGTGCAGCGAGTGCGGCAGCCGGTCGGGCGCCACCGTGCGGCCGGCCGCGAGCAGCGCCTGGGCGGCGACCTGCCCGCCGTAGAGCGGGAACGGGTCGGTGAACACCAGCGTGCTGCGGTAGAGGTCGCGGTCGACCTCCTCGAGCGTCAGGACGTCGAGCAGCGTGGGGTCCCCCGCGGTGGTGCTCACGACCGGCCAGGGTAGGGACCCCCGCGGTCGCCGGTTCCCGCAGGTGCGCCGTCGGCCCCTCGGGCGCCGGTGACACGCGCCGCGACGGTCACTCCTGCGGTGTTCCTCGCGCTCCTGCGGTCCTGCAGCACCGCAGGAGGACGAGGAACACCGCAGGAGCCGGTGTCAGAGCAGCTCGAGGATGGTGGCGTTGGCCTGGCCGCCGCCCTCGCACATCGTCTGCAGGCCGTAGCGGATGCCGTTGTCGCGCATGTGGTGCACGAGCGTCGTCATGATCCGCGCGCCGGACCCGCCGAGCGGGTGGCCGAGGGCGATGGCGCCGCCGTTGGGGTTGAGCGCCTTGGCGTCGGCGCCGATGTCGGCCAGCCAGGCCAGCGGCACGGGGGCGAAGGCCTCGTTGACCTCGAAGGCACCGATCTGGTCGATCGACAGGCCCGACTTCGCCAGCGCCTTCTGCGTCGCCGGGATCGGCGCGGTGAGCATGACCACCGGGTCGCTGCCGGCGAGGACGGCGGTGTGCACCCGGGCGATGGGCGTGAGGCCCAGCTCGGCGGCCTTCTCCGACGTCGTCATGAGCAGCGCGGCGGAGCCGTCGGAGATCTGCGAGGAGTTGCCGGCGGTGATGACGCCGTCCTCGCGGAAGGCGGTCTTGAGCGTGCCGAGCTTCTCCACCGTGGACTCGCGGATGCCCTCGTCCTGGCTGACCACCGTGCCGTCGGGCGTGGTGACCGGCGCGATCTGGGCGTCGAAGCGGCCCTCGGCGCGGGCCGCGGCGGCCTTCTCGTGCGAGGCCACCGAGAACTCGTCGCACTGCTGGCGGGACAGCCCCCACCGCTCGGCGATCGTCTCCGCGCCCAGCCCCTGGTTGATCTTGGCGCCGGCGTAGCGCTCGGCGAACCGGCTGCCGAAGGGGTCGGCGTCCTGGCGCGCGGTCCCCATCGGCACCCGCGACATCGACTCCACGCCGCCGGCCACGACGACGTCGTACTGGCCCGAGACCAGCCCGGCCGCGGCGAAGTGCACCGACTGCTGCGAGGAGCCGCACTGCCGGTCGACGGTCACGCCGGTCACCGTCTCCGGCCAGCCCGCGGCCAGCGCGGCGGTGCGCGCGATGTCGAACGTCTGCTCGCCGACCTGGGAGACGCAGCCCCAGATGACGTCCTCGATCTGCGCCGGGTCGATGCCCGCCCGCTCGGCCAGCGACGTGAGGACGTGCGCGGACAGGTCGACCGGGTGCACCCCCGACAGCCCGCCGTTGCGCTTGCCCACGGGCGTGCGCACCGCCTCGACGATCACCGCGTCACGCATGACTTCTCCCCTCGACCAGGTGTGGTGCCCGGCACACTAACCCGCGCTCTCCGCAGCGACGGCGACCCGGGCGCGACGGCGCAGCAGCAGGACCGCGGCCGAGGCCGCCAGCAGCGCGGCGGCGAGCCACCCGAGCCCCGCCCCGGCCAGCGGCAGCGCCGTCCCCTCGCTCAGCCGGACGACGAGCAGCACGGCCGCCACACCCAGCGCGGTGCCCAGCTGGGCGGCGGTGTTGAGCACCCCCGCGGCGGTGCCCTGCAGCTCAGGGGCGACGTCGGTGCCCAGCGCGGTGGCCGCCACCGACGACAGCCCGATGCCCAGTCCCGAGACGGCGACCCCGGCCGAGACCACGGCCGGTCCGAACCCCGCGCCGAGCAGCACCGCGGTGCCGGCGGCGATGACGCCCAGGCCCGCGGCGGCGGTGACCCGCGCCGACGCCGACCGCATCACCCGCGCCGCCAGGGCCGCGCCGGCGACGACGCACAGGCTGAAGGGCAGCAGCGCCAGGCCGGTGGCGGTCGCGCCGAGCCCCTCGCTCCCCTGCAGGTGCAGCGTGGCCACGGTGACCGCCGAGCTCGTCGTCGCGGTGTTGGCCGCCGAGGCGAGCACGCCGCGGCGAAGACCCGGGTGCGCAACGGCGGCGCGCGGCAGCAGCGGGTCGCGGGCCCGGCGCTCGACGGCGGGCAGCACCGCGGCGGCGGCGAGCCCGGCCAGGAGCAGCCCGGCACCGGCCGTGCGGTGCCCGCCGTCCTCGAGCAGCGACGCACCCGCCACGACCGCCGCCACGGCGGCCACGAGCACCGCCGCACCGGCGAGGTCGAGGGAGCCGCCGCGCTCCCGCGGCGTGGGCGGCGCGGTCCGGCGGACGGCGACCGCGAGCACCGCCGCCAGCGGCAGGTTCACCCAGAACAGCAGCCGCCACCCGGCCAGGTCGGTGAGCACGCCGCCGAGCACCAGCCCGCTCGCGCCGGCCGCCGCCCCGGTGGCGCTCCACGCGGCCAGCGCCCGGCGCCGGGCCGGCCCCTCCTCCGTGGCCGCGGTGAGCAGCCGCAGTGCGGTGGGCACCGACAGCGCGGCCGCCGCGCCGAGAGCGCCGCGGGCGGCCACGAGCACCCCGACCGACGGCGCGAGCGCGGCCACCAGCGACGCCGCGCCGAAGCCGGCCAGCCCGAGCGACAACACCCGCGCGTGCCCGTACCGGTCGCCGAGGCGCGCGGCGAGCACCAGCAGCGCGGCGAAGAGGACGGCGTAGACGGTCACCACCGGGGTCGCCGTCGACGCCGGCGCACCCAGGTCGGCCAGCATCGTGGGCAGCGCCGCGATGACCAGCGTGGTGCCCAGGACGTCGACGAACTGCACCACGCACAGGGTCGGGACCGCTGCCGGACCGCTCACACCGGCAGCACTACCCTCTTCTTCATCGATGAAGCCCGCCCGATCCTCTGGAGATCGACGTTCCCCACGGGGCGAGGCCCACGACAGCCCCGGACGGGACCTCCGGACGCGTACCGTCGTCCGCACGGGCCGGGCTGAACCAGCGGTCCCGCGCCCCCTTCCTCTCGACGCGTCGGCGGGCGAGGAGGCCGAGGTGACTGCCCACCCCGAGGACGTCCGGCCGCTCCCCGGATCGATGACGGTCCGGGACGAGGGCGACGGCCCGGTGCTGTGTCTGCGTGGCGAGGTCGACACCGAGGTCGCGACGCGCTTCAAGCAGCGCCAGGGCCGGACTCCGCTGCTCGTCGACGCGATCGACGCCGCCGGGGTGTCCTTCCTGAGCTCGACCGCCCTCAGCATCCTGGCCCGGTGCGTCGAGGCGGCGTTCGCCGTCGGCCGGCGCCCGGTGCTGCGCGCCTCGTCGCCGATCGTGGAGCGCATGCTGCAGCTCAGCGGACTGCAGGACGACTTCGACCGCCCACCCGGCACGTCCGGCCGCTCCGAGCCGCCGAACTGACCGCCGGACGGCGGCTCCCGGAGGGGAGCCGCCGCAGAATGGCCGCGTGCCCGCCGACCGCCCCCGCCCGGGAACCCTGCAGGAGGTGGCCGCGGCGGTCGGCGTCTCGGCCAAGACGGTGTCCAACGCCTTCTCCCGGCCCGACCAGCTCTCGGCCGCCCTGCGCGAGCGCGTCCTCGCCACCGCCCGCCGGCTCGGCTACCCCGGGCCCAACCCGCTGGCCGCCGGGCTGCGGCGCGGCCGGGTCGGCGCGATCGGCGTCGCCTACGACAACGGCCTGTCCTACGCCTTCGACGACCCGGTCGCCGTCGCGCTGCTCGCCGGGGTGGCCGCGGCGGCCGAGCCGGCCGGCTCGGGGCTGCTGCTCGTGCCCGGCTCGGCCGACCCCGCCCGGCGTCTGGCCGCGGTGAGCGACGCCGTCGTGGACGGGCTGGTGGTCTCCTCGGTGGGCGACGACGACCCCCTGCTCGCGGCGGCGATCGCCCGGGGGCTGCCGCTCGCCGTCGTCGACCAGCCGCGGCCGGACCGGCTCGCCGCCCTCGGGGCCGCCGCGGCGCCGTGGGTGGGCATCGACGACCGCGCCGCCGCGGCGGCGGTGGCGGCGCACCTGCTGGACCTGGGGCACCGGCGGCTGGCCGTCGTCTCCTTCGGGATGCACGGCGACCCGATCGTCCCCGGGCTGGTCGACGAGCGGGCCCAGGCGGCGGCCACCTACGCCGTCACCCGCGACCGGCTGGCCGGCTACCGCGACGCGGCGGAGCGCGCCGGGATCGACTGGGCGTCGGTGCCGGTCTTCCACGGCGGCGACAGCACGCCCGCCGTCGGGGAGGCCGGTGCCGACGCCGTCCTCGCCACCGACCCGCGGCCGACGGCACTGCTGTGCCTGAGCGACCGGCTGGCCGAGGGCGCGCTGCGCGCGGCGGAGCGCCGCGGGCTGCGGGTGCCCGGCGACCTGTCGGTGGCCGGCTTCGACGACGCCGCGACCGCCGCCGGGCTGGGCCTCACCACCGTCCGGCAGCCGACGCGGGAGAAGGGGCGGGCCGCCGGCCAGGCGCTGCTGGACCTGCTGGCCGGCCGCCCCGCCCCGCCCCGGACCCCGCTGCCCGCGGAGCTGGTGACCCGGACCTCGACGGGACCGGCGTCCTAGCGCCCCTTCCAGACGGGCTTGCGGCGCTCGGCGAACGCGGTCGCCCCCTCGCGGGCGTCCTCGGAGGCGAACACCGGCTCGATCAGCGGCCGCTGGTTCGCCCACGCCTCCTCGGCCGTCCAGTCGGCGGTGGTGCGGGCGATCTGCTTGGTCACCGCCACCGCCAGCGGGCCGTTCGCCGCGATCACCTCCGCCAGGGCCACGGCCGCCTCGAGTGCCCCGCCCTCGTCGACGACCCGGTTGACCAGCCCGACGGCGGCCGCGCGCTCGGCGTCCACCGGCTGACCGGTCAGCAGCATCTCCATGGCGATCGCCTGCGGGATGCGGCGCGGCAGGAACAGCGCGGCACCGCCCGCGGCGATCAGCGAGCGGGACACCTCGGGCACGCCGAAGCGCGCCGAGCGGCCGGCGACGACGAGGTCGCAGGCGAGGACGAGCTCGAACCCGCCGGCCAGCGCCCACCCCTCGACGGCGGCCAGCAGCGGCTTGCGCGGCGGGGTCTGGGTGATCCCGCACAGCCCGCGGCCCTCGATCGAGGGCCGCTCGCCGCGCAGGAACGCCTTGAGGTCCATGCCAGCGGAGAAGGTGCCGCCGGCGCCGGTGAGCACGCCGGCGCGCAGGTCGTCGGACGCGTCGAGTTCGTCGACGGCCGCGGCGACGCGCTGCGCCACCGCGCCGTCGAGGGCGTTCTTGGCCGCGGGCCGGTTGATCGTGATCACCTGGACGGCGCCGCGGCGCTCGACCAGCACGGACTCCGTTGCGGGCTCGGTCACGGGTGGGCCTCCTCCTCCGCGGCGGACCGCGGCTCGTGCGTCCCCGTCATCGGGGGCGCGACCACTCCTCCAGGACGGCGGCGGCGTCGGCCGGGCCGTCCGGTGCCGGGGCGGGCGGGCCCGCCGGCGTGCGCGAGAACCGCGGCGCCGGGGCGGCCTGCCGGACGCCGCCGACGTCCACGAGCGTGCCGCGGGCGGCGAGGTGCGGGTGCTCGGCGGCCTCGTCGGCGGTCAGCACGGGCGTGACGCAGGCGTCGGTGCCGTCGAAGACCCGCTCCCAGTGCTCCCGCGGGTGCGCGGCGAACGCCGCGGTGAACAGCTCCCGCAGCCGCGGCCAGCCGCGCGGGTCGGCCTGCGCCGGGAGGTCGTCGGCTGCCAGGCCGAGGCCCTCGAGCAGCGCCGCGTAGAACTGCGGCTCCAGCGCCCCGACGGCGACGAAGCGGCCATCGGCGCAGGCGTAGACGTCGTAGTAGGGCGCGCCGCCGTCGAGCACGTTGGTGCCCGGCCGGTCCGACCACAGCCCCATGCCGCGCATGGACCAGAGCATCTGGGAGATCAGCGCGACGCCGTCGACCATCGCGGCGTCGACCACCTGCCCGCGGCCGGAGCGGGACCGCTCGTGCAGCGCGGCGAGGATCCCGACGAGCACCAGCATCGACCCGCCGCCGTAGTCGGCGACCAGGTTCAGCGGCGGGCGGGGCACCTCGCCGGGCCGGCCGAGCGCGGCGAGCGTGCCGGTCAGCCCGAGGTAGTTGACGTCGTGGCCGACCCGGTCGGCCCACGGCCCGTCCTGCCCCCAGCCGGTCATCCGCGCGTAGACCAGCCCCGGCGCCCGCTGCAGGCACGCGTCGGGACCGATCCCCAGCCGCTCGGCGACGCCGGGCCGGAAGACGTCGAGGAACACGTCGGCCCGCTCCGCCAGCCCCAGCACCAGGTCCCGCCCCTCCGGCGTCTTGACGTCGACGGCGAGCGAGCGCCGCCCGCGCATGACCACGTCGCGGGCGGCCCCGCCCAGCGACAGCCCGCCGGAGGGCCGCTCGACGCGGACGACGTCGGCGCCGAGGTCGGCCAGGACCATCGCTGCGTGCGGGCCGGGGCCGATGCCGCCGAGCTCGACCACGCGCAGCCCGGCCAGCGGTCCCCCGCTCACGACGCGGCCCGCAGGTGGCGGTCGAGGAAGCGGAGGATGCGCGCCCAGGCGTCCTCGGCCGACGGCTCGTGGTAGCCGACACCGAGCACCTTCTCCAGCGCGGTGAACGGCCCGGCGTTGTGCCGGTTGAGGAAGGAGTGCCCGGCGTCGGGGTACTCCTTGACGTCGTGCTCGACGCCGAGGCCGGTGAGCACGCGGTCCAGTCGGTCGGCCGCGCCGCGCAGCGCCCGGTCCCGCCGGCCGTAGCTGGCCACGACCGGACAGGCGCCGGCGAGCACCCGCTCGGCGTCGTCGGGCAGGAAGCCGTAGTTGGGGGCGGCCGCGTCGAACCCCTTCGTGGCGCCCATCAGCGCGAACCCGCCGCCCATGCAGAACCCGAGCACCCCGATCCGCCCGGTGCAGTCGTCCCGGCCGGCGAGGAACCGGCGGGCGGCCTCCAGGTCGCCGAAGGCGGGGCCCTCGCCGCGGTTCAGCGCCCGGAACGTCGAGCGCAGGCAGCGCACCGCGCCGCCGGCGCTGAACAGGTCCGGCGCGACGGCGAGGTAGCCCGCCGCGGCCAGCCGGTCGGCGTGCTGCCGGACGTCGTCGGTGAGGCCGAAGACCTCGTGGACGACGACGACGCCGGGCCAGGGGCCCTCGCCCACGGGCGGGACGGCGAGGTGGGCGGACAGCTCCGGCGCGCTCGCGCCGCCGGGGATCGCGGTGGTGGGCAGGACGGCCTCCGGGGTCGCAGCGACAGCGCGGGCGCCGCCGACGCTAGCCCGCGGGTGTGTCGGCCGTCTCACCGGCCCGTTCGCGTCCCGACGGCGTCGCCACCACCTCGCGCGGGCCCCCGACGTCGTGCCCGGCGGCGCAGCGCAGCCCCAGCGACACGGGCTCGCCGCAGCCGCGGTGCTCCAGCGTCAGGGGCGGGACGCCGTCGCCGGCCAGCCACCGGTCGCCCCACTGCATCAGCGCCACGACCGCCGGGTAGAGGTCGCGGCCGCGCTCGGTGAGCCGGTACTCGTGCCGCTGCCGGGCGCCCTCGTCGCGGTAGGGCACGCGGGCGAGCAGGTCCTGGGCCACCAGCGAGTTGAGCCGGTCGGTGAGGACCGCCTTCGGTGCGCCGAGCGCGCGCTGCAGGTCGGCGAAGCGGCGGACGCCGAGGAAGGCCTCGCGCAGCACCAGCAGGCTCCACTTCTCCCCCACCACGGCGAGCGTGCCGGCGACGGAGCAGCGGGCACGGTCGTACTCGGGGCCCGGTGTGTCGGGTCGCGGTGTGTCGGGTCGCGGTGTGTCGGGTCGCGGTGTGTCGGGTCGCGGTGTGTCGGGTCGCGGTGTGTCGGGTCGTGGTGTGTCGGGTCGTGGTGTGTCGGCCGTCACGGGTGCAGCGTAGGTCACGCTGGGTTCGCTTGACGAACCGTGCACACGGGAGGATGGTTGGACATGCAGACCCAGCAGGTGAGGACGCCGTCCAGTGTGATCGGCACCGCACCCACGGGCCCGCCGGTGACGACCGGAGGTGGCCGCCGCCGTGGACCGTCACGGACGTGACGCCGCCTGAGAGGGACCCGAGATGACCCGCCTGAGCACCGCCCTGGCCGCCGCCCGCACCACCCGCGCCCGCCGTCGCGACGAGCGCGAGCTGCAGCGGGCCATGGCCGCCGCCCCGACGCAGGAGTCGGCGCACGAGATCGCCGCGCTGGCCACCCGTTTCTGAGCACCCCGCCGGCCTCGTCCGGCACCCCCTGACAGCCCCGCGGCCCCCGGCCGCGGGGCTGCTCCGTTCCCGGGCGGTGGTGTGCGCCACACCCGGCCGCTAGCCTGGCACTCGGTGCCACCGGGGCCGGCCCGGAGGGACGGACGAACGGAGATCACCCGTGGCGAACGCGTGGTTCGAGACGGTGGCCGAGGCCCAGCGGCGCGCGAAGCGCCGGCTCCCCAAGGGCGTCTACGGCGCGCTGGTGGCCGGGTCGGACAAGGGCCTGACCGTCGACGACAACATCCGGGCCTTCGACGAGCTGGGCTTCGCCCCGCACACCGCCGGCCTGTCGAACGCGCGGCACATGGCCACCACCGTCATGGGCCAGGACGTCTCGATGCCGGTCCTGATCAGCCCCACCGGCGTGCAGGCCGTGCACCCCGACGGCGAGGTCGCCGTCGCCCGGGCCGCCGCCGCCCGCGGCGTGGCGATGGGCCTGTCCTCCATGGCCAGCAAGCCGATGGAGGAGGTCATCGCCGCCAACCCCAAGACCTTCTTCCAGCTCTACTGGGTCGGCGACCGCGACGTCATGGCGACCAAGGTCGAGCGCGCCCGCAACGCCGGCGCCGCCGGGCTGATCGCCACCCTGGACTGGTCGTTCGCCTACGGCCGCGACTGGGGCAGCCCCTTCATCCCGGAGAAGATCAACCTCGAGGCGGTCCGCCGCTACGCGCCGCAGGTCGCGCTCAAGCCGCGCTGGCTGCTGCAGTTCGCCCGCACGATGAAGCTGCCCGACCTCACCGTGCCCAACATGGTGGGCGACCCGTCGGAGACCCCGCCGACGTTCTTCGGCGCCTACGGCGCCTGGATGCAGTCGCCGATGCCCACCTGGGAGGACGTCGCCTGGCTGCGCGAGCTGTGGGGGGCCGACCGGCCGTTCATGCTCAAGGGCGTCATGCGCGTCGACGACGCCCGCCGCGCCGTCGACGCCGGCGTCACCGCCATCTCCGTCTCCAACCACGGCGGCAACAACCTCGACGGCACCCCCGCCTCGATCCGCGCGCTGCCGGCGATCGCCGAGGCCGTCGGCGACCAGGTGGAGGTGCTGCTCGACGGCGGCATCCGCCGCGGCTCCGACGTCGCCAAGTCCCTGGCCCTGGGCGCGAAGGCGGTCATGATCGGCCGCGCCTACCTCTGGGGCCTCGCCGCCAACGGCCAGGCCGGGGTGGAGAACGTGCTCGACCTGCTCCGCGACGGCCTCGGCTCCGCTCTGACCGGCCTGGCCCGCGAGTCGGCCGCCGACCTCTCCCGCGACGACCTCGTCGTCCCGCCCGGCTTCGAGCGGCGCCTGGGCGTCGAGGGTCCCGACGCGCCGGTCGAGTCCGTCGAGCCGGCCTCCGCGCGCACCCGCCGCAGCCGCAGCGCCTGACCTCCGACCGGCCGGGCCCGTGGAGGGGACCCGGCCGGTCGGCGGTGACCCACGAGCCGCATGGCACGGCGCGTGACCCGGGCGTGACCACATGGTGCGGTACCCGCCACAGCCTCTCGGCGCCCCCGCCGACCCCGACCTATGCTCGCGCCGCCATGGATGTCGCGGGGACCGGAACCGTCGGGTTCCGGGTGCTGGGCGAGGTGACCGCCGTCCGCGACGGCGTCGCCCTCGAGCTCGGCGGCCGGCGGCAGCGCTCCGTCGTCGCCCGGCTGCTCGTCGCCGGCGGCCACGTCGTCCCCGCCGAGCTGCTGGTGGCCGATCTGTGGCGCGGCGCCTCCCCGGCCGACGCGCTCGGGACGCTGCAGGCGCACGTCAGCCACCTGCGCCGGGTGCTGGAGCCGGGCCGGGCCCCGCGCACGCCGGCCCGGCTGCTGGTCACCGTCCCGCCCGGCTACGCGCTGCGCCCCGCCGACGACGCCGTCGACGTCCTGGAGGCCATGCGGCTGCTCGACGAGGGCGACCGGCTGGCCGCCACCGACCCCGCCGCGGCACGCCAGCGCTACAGCGACGCCATCGACCTGTGGCGCGGCCCCGCGTACGCCGAGTACGCCGACGAGCCGTGGGCCGCGCCCGAGGCCGCCCGGCTCGACGAGCTGCGGTTGACCGCGGTCGAGCGCCGCGCGGCGGTGGCCCTCGACGCGCCCGGCGGGCGCGATCCGCTGCCGCAGCTGCGCGCCCACGTGGCCGAGCACCCGCTGCGCGAGGAGGGCTGGCGGCTGCTCGCCCTGGGCCTCTACCGCGCCGGCCGGCAGGGCGAGGCACTGGCCGCGCTGCGGGAGGTCCGCACCCGGCTGGCCGACGAGCTCGGCGTCGACCCCGGGCCGGAGCTGCGGGCGCTCGAGGAGGCCGTCCTCGCCCAGGCGCCCTCCCTGCTGCCGGCGCGCGGCCCGGCACCGGTGGTCGGCCGCCCGGCGCCGGCCGCCGCACCCGCCGCCGCACCCGTCGCCGTCCTGGCGCCGGAGGTGCCGCGGCCGGTCGGCCGCGACGCCGAACTGGCCGCGCTGCACGCCGCCGCCGACCGGGCCGCCGCCGGGTCGGTGGAGGTCGCGCTGCTCGCCGGCGAGGCCGGCAGCGGCAAGACGACCGTCCTCGACCACCTGCGCGCCGAGCACGCCGGGCGCGGGTGGACGACGCTGGCGGTGTCGTGCCCGGAGACCGACGGCGCCCCGCCCGGCTGGCCGTGGGCCGCCGCGCTGCGGTCGCTGGCAGCCGCCACCCCGCCGGCCGACCCCGCTCCCCTGGCGGCGCTGCTCACCGACCACGCCCCGCCCGAGACCGGTGGTGATCCCCTGGGCAACCGCTTCCGGCTGCACCGGGCGGTGGGCGCGTGGCTGGCCGCCGTCGCCGGCCGGACGCCCCTGCTGGTGACCGTCGACGACCTGCACCGCGCCGACCGCGAGACCACCGCGCTGCTGCTGGACCTGCTGCCGGCCCTGGTCGGGTCGCGCGTGCTGCTCGTCGCCGGCCACCGGCCCGAGGAGAGCGCGGGGCTGGCCGACGTCCTCGCCGCCCTGGCCCGCCGCTCCCCCGTCGGCCTCTCCCTGCGCGGCCTGGACCCGGCCGCCGTCGACGCTCTGGTCGAGGACTGGGCGCTCACCCCGGTCGACGGCCGCACCCGCGCCGCGATCGCGGAGCGGGCCGACGGCAACCCCTTCTACGTCCGCGAGCTGCTGCGGCTGGTCGACTCGGGCGCCGACGTCGACGCCGTGCCCGGCACCGTGCGCGACGTCGTCCGCCACCGGCTGGGCGTGCTGCCCGCCCGCACCGGCACGCTGCTGAAGCTGGCCGCCGTCATCGGCCGCGACGTCGACGCCGAGGTGCTGCTGGCCGCCGCGGCGCCGGCCGGCGGCGGCACCGAGGAGGACGAGGAGGCGCTGGTCGAGGCGCTGGAGACGGCGCTGGTCAGCGGCCTGCTGGTGGAGCCCGGGCCGGGACGGCTGCGCTTCGTGCACGCGCTGGTGCGCGACATCCTCTACGAGGACCTCTCGTCGCTGCGGCGCACGCGGCTGCACGGGCGGGTGGCCGCCGTCCTGGAGCGGCTGCGTCCCGACGACGTGACCGCGCTGGCCCACCACAGCGCCGCAGCCGGTCCGGGATCGGCCGCCGCGGCCGCGCGCTGGGCCCAGGCCGCCGCCGAGCTCGCGGGACGCCGGTTCGCCCACGCCGACGCCGCGGTCATGTGGCGGCGCGCGGCCGAGGCCACCGCCACCGCCCGGCCCGGCGACCGCGCGGAGCTGGCCCGGCTGCTGGCCGCCCAGGCACACGCCACCGCGCTGGCCGGGGCGCTCGGCGAGGCCCGCGAGCTGCGCACCCGCGCCCTGGCCGTCCTGCCCGACCCCGCTCCGGCGGAGCTGGCCGCGGAGGTGCTGCTCTCCTCGGACGTGCCGACCTTCTGGAACGCCTGGGTCGACCCGGTCGACGACCGCTTCGTCGGGCGCACCGAGCAGGCCGTCGCCGGCCTGCCGCCCGGGGATCCGCAGCGCGCGCGGCTGCTGGCCATGCTGGCCGTCGAGCTCGAGGAACGGCACGAGGACCGGGCCGCCGGGGCCTCGGCCGAGGCCCTGTCCGAGGCGCGGCTCGGCGGGGACCCGCTCGCGCTGGCCCACGCCCTCACCGTCCGGCAGTTCCACGCCGTGCGCGGACGCGACCGCAGCGAGGCCACGGCGCTGGGCACCGAACTGCTCGACCTCGCGCAGCGCGAGGGCTTCGGCGTCTTCGAGGCGGTCGCGCGGCTGGTGCTCCTGCAGGACACCTGCGCGGTGCTCGACCTCGACGCCGCCGACACCCACGCCGCGGAGGCCGAACGGCTGTCCTCGGCCTACGGGCTGCCGCTGCTGCACGGCATCGCCCGCTGCTATGCCGGCCTGCGCGCCGCCGTGGCGGGGCGGACCGCCGAGGCCGAGGCGGCGTACGACGTGGCCGAGCGGGCCCTGCTCGACGCCGGCTACTACCCCGCGGTCGCGCGGGCGCTGCGGCTCACCACCCAGCTGGCCCTGCAGCTGGCGAGCCCGGACGCGTGGCGCGTCGACCCCGCGGAGCTCGAGGCCCTGGTGCCGATCTCCCCGGAGCTCGCGCACGAGACCCGGGCGCTGGCCCTGGTGCTCGCCGGGCGGACGGAGGAGGCGCGGTCGCTCGGCCCGCCCCGCGGCCAGGCGGCGCGGGACCTCGTCACGCCGTTCCTGCAGTACTGCCGCGGCCTCGTCGGGCTGGCCCTCGGCGACGCCGCCCGGACCGCCGAGGCGGAGGCGGAGCTGCTCCCCTACCGGGACACCGTGTGCGGGACGCACACCGCCCAGATGGCCTTCGGCCCGACCGCGACCCTGCTCGCCCGGCTCGCCGCCGCCCGCGGGGACCGGGAGGCGGCCGAGGCCCACCGCGCGGTCGCGGTCGCCGTCGCCGAGCGCACCGGACACCCCGGCTGGATCGCCGCCGCCCGCGCCGCCCTCGACTGAGCGGGCCCCTGCCGCGCTATTGGCTCCCGGCGACGAGGTCGCGGCGGCGACGCCAGCGGGGGCCGGTCGCGCGGAGGAGGAGCCGCAGCGGCCGGGGCGTCGCGGCCAGCAGCCCGGCCCGCTCGGCCGGGCCGGCGCAGGAGTCGGCGACCCACGCCAGCGCGAAGGCCGCCTGCCGCAGTCCGGACCCGCGCGCGCAGACGGCCTCGTAGCGGGCGAGGTCGCGCACCGACACGCACCGGCGCAGCACGGGGAACACCTCCCGCTCCTCCTCCTCGACGTGCTCGTCGAACACGACCGCGAGCTCCCCGAGGACGGCGGCCAGCGCGGGCGCGGCGCCCGGGTCGGCCGCGAACGCCGTCAGCGCCGTCCCGGCCCGGAGGAGCAGCCCGCGGAGGACGGCGTGGTCCTCGGTGAGCGGCTCGAGGTCCACGCCGTGCGCGCCGGCGCAGGCCGCCGTCACCGGCCACAGGACGGCGTCCTCCCGCGCGGTGTGCGCCTGCACCTCCCGCAGCACCGCCCGGCCGAAGCCGACCACGGCCCGCCGCCGCTCCGGTGACCAGGTCGCGCCCGCGGCCGCCTCCTCCGCGACGTCGGCAAGCATCCGGCAGCCGCCGCGCAGCGCGCGGTGCGCGAGCGCCAGGCGGGCGACGTCGGCCTCCGGTTCGCCGGGCCGGCGGGGCGTGACGGGGAACGGCAGCGGTGCGGTCACGGGGGCACCGTCCCGCGTCCCGGTTGCCGGTGACTTGCGGCCGACTACCCGGCCCCGGAAGCACCGGGGCGCCGCGCGCGTTGCCGCGGGTACGCACCCCCGTCCTCCAGGAGTCCCCCCATGCGCATCCCGCTGTCCGTGCTCGACCTCGCCCCCGTCGCCCGGGGGGAGACGTACGGCAGCAGCATCGCCGCCAGCGTCGCCCTGGCGCAGGCCGCGGAGGAGGCCGGCTACACGCGGGTCTGGTACGCCGAGCACCACAACATGCCGTCGATCGCGTCGTCGGCCACCAGCGTGCTGATCGCGCACGTGGGCGCGCACACCTCGACGATCCGGCTCGGCGCCGGCGGCGTCATGCTGCCCAACCACTCGCCGCTGACGATCGCCGAGCAGTTCGGCACGCTCGAGGCGATGTACCCCGGGCGCATCGACCTGGGCCTGGGCCGCGCGCCCGGCTCGGACCAGAACACGATGTACGCGCTGCGCCGCGACCCCGCCTCGGCCGAGCGCTTCCCCCAGGACGTCCTCGAGCTGCAGGGCTACCTCACCGGGAACTCCCGGGTGCCCGGCGTGCAGGCGGTCCCCGGCCGCGGGGCGCACGTGCCGCTGTACGTGCTCGGCTCGTCGATGTTCGGCGCCGGGCTCGCCGCGGCGCTGGGCCTGCCCTACGCCTTCGCCTCCCACTTCGCGCCGCAGCTGCTCGGGCCCGCGGTGGCCGCCTACCGGCGCGACTTCCGCCCCTCCGAGCAGCTCGACGCCCCCTACGTCATCGCCGGGGTCAACGCGGTCGCCGCGGACACCACCGAGGCGGCCCGCGAGGCGCTGCAGACCACCCGCCGCCGGCTGGCCGTGGGGCTGTTCGGCCAGGGCCGCGACCTCGACGACGACGCCGCGGACCTGCTGCTGTCCTCGGGCGCGGGCCGGCACGTCGACGGCATGCTCACCCACACCGCCGCCGGCACCCCCGACGAGGTGCGCGCCGCGCTCACCGACTTCGCCCGCCTCGCCGACGCCGACGAGCTGATCGTGGCCCACCAGGCGCCGACCACCGAGGCCCGGCTCCGCTCGGTCGCCCTGACCGCCGAGGCCATGGACTCCGTCCCCGCGTAACCACCCCGGGCGGCAGGAATGGCCATCTCTGCCGTCCGGGCGTGCGGTCTGTCGGGATGAGGCCGCCGGGCGGCTCGGGGAGGATGACTCGGTGCACGCCGAGACCGTCGTCCTGCTCGTCCTGGCCGCGGTCGCGGTCATCGTGGCGGCCCGCTGGCTGGCCGGCCGCACCGGCCTGCCCGCGGCCGCCCTGCTCACCGTGGCCGGGCTGGTCTACGCGCTGCTGCCCGGCCCGAACCTCACGCTCGACCCCGAGATCGTCCTCAGCGTCCTGCTGCCGCCGCTGCTCTACAGCGCGGCGCTGGACTCCTCGCTGATCGCCATCCGCGCCAACATCCGCACGGTGGTCAGCCTCTCGGTGCTGCTCGTGCTGGTGACCGCGCTAGTCATCGGGGCCGGCTTCGCGCTGTGGGTGCCCGGCGCCACCCTCGCCGCGGGCATCGCGCTGGGCGCCGCCGTCGCCCCGCCGGACCCGGTGGCGGCGCTGGCCATCGGCCGCCGCGTCGGGCTGCCGCCGCGGCTGGTCACGCTCATCCAGGGCGAGGGCCTGCTCAACGACGCGACCGCGCTGACCCTGCTCACCGTCGCGGTCACCGCGGCGCGCGGCGACGGCTTCTCCACCTGGTCGGCGCTGGGCTCGTTCGCCATGGCCGCCGCGGGCGGCGTGGCCGCCGGGCTGGCCGTCGCCTACGGCGTCCGCCCGCTGCGCCGGCTGCGCAGCGACCCGCTGTCGTCGAACGCGATCTCCCTGGCGACGCCGTTCGTGGCCTACCTGCTGGCCGAGTCGGTGCACGTGTCCGGGGTGCTGGCCGTCGTCGTCGCCGGCCTGGTCATCGCGCACAACGCGCCCTACTGGACCTCCGGCGCCACCCGGCTGCAGACCGACGCGTCCTGGCGGCTGGTCGACTTCCTGCTCGAGGGCATCGTCTTCCTGCTCATCGGCCAGCAGCTGCCCGCGGTCATCCGGGGCCTGGGCGAGTACGCGCCGTCGACGGTGGTCATCGCCTCGGTCATCACCGTGGGCGCGGTGCTGCTGGTCCGGCCGCTGTGGCTGTGGCTCACCGAGCACGCGCCGCAGGCGCTGCACATGCGGCTCAGCGGCGCCCCCGCCGCCGACGAGGACGACGACCCCAGCACCCCGCCGCGGCAGCTGTCGGGCAGGGAGATCGCCGTGCTCAGCTGGGCCGGCACCCGCGGGGTCATCAGCCTGGCCGCCGTCTTCACCATCCCGCTGGTCACCGACAGCGGCGAGCCCTTCCCCGACCGCGACCTGCTGCTGTTCTGCGCGTTCCTCGCCGTGCTGGTCACCCTCGTCGGGCAGGGCGCCACGTTCGGGCCGCTGGTGCGCCGCCTGCGTCTGCGGGCCGACGCCGCCGACGCCGCCCGGCTGCGCAACCAGGCGCGGATCGCCGCCGTGGAGGCGGGCCTGACCCGGCTCGACGAGCTGCAGGCCGAGCAGCACGACCACGTCGACGACGCCGCCATCGAGTCGATCCGCGCCGCGCTGCGCACCCGCCTGGACCGCTACCGGCGGCGGCTGGAGGTGCTCGAGGACGCCGAGGGCGAGGTGCCGATGTCACCGCAGTACGAGGCGGCGCTGCGGGTGCGCCGAGCCGTCATCGACGCCGAGCGCGACGAACTGCTGCGCTGGCGCGACCTCGGCCGGCTGCCCGACGAGGGCCTGCGCACCCTCGAGCGCGAGCTCGACCACCAGGAGCACCTGCTCCCGGCGAGACCTGCCTAGGGGCGGCCGGCGCGGGGGACGTCGACCGTCGCGACCTCGATCCGGCCGGCCCGCGGGCCGCCCTCGGCCCAGGTCGGCGCGGTGCAGACGAACAGGGTGCGGCCGTCGTCCCCGCCCAGCGTGCAGGCGTAGGACAGCGACCCCGACCCGACGGCGACCCGCCCGGTGACCTCGCCGCCCTCCCGCACGCGCAGCACCTCGGGCGTGCGCGCGGTGGCGAACCAGACATGCCCCTCGGCGTCGAGGCAGATGCCGTCGGGCGCCAGCCCCGGCGTCTCGGCGAACACCCGGCGGCCCGACAGCGAGCCGTCGGCGGCGACGTCGAAGGCGGTGAGCCGGGCGCCGTAGGTCTCGGCGACGACGAGGGTGCGGCCGTCGTCGGTGAGCGCCATGCCGTTGGGGAACCGCAGGTCCCCGGCGACGGCGGACGCGGCGCCGTCGGGGTCCACCCGCACCAGCCCGGTGGGCTCGACGGGCGCGCCGCCGACCAGGTCGAAGCCGAAGCTGCTGACGTAGGCCCGCCCCGCGGCGTCGACCACCATGTCGTTGGCCCGGGAGCGGGTCAGGGCGGTGAGGTCGGCGCGCACCACCGGGCCGCCGTCGGTCACCTCCAGCAGCGCGCGGCGGGTCATCGCGACGACGAGCAGGGTGCCCTCGGGCGTCCAGCCCAGTCCGGACGGCGCGTCGTCGAGGTCGAGCACCGTGGTCAGCCCGCCGTCCGGGGTCAGCGCGCGCACCCGCCGGTCGTGGAAGTCGGAGAACACCAGCCGGCCGTCGTGCCAGCGCGGGCCCTCGGGGAAGCCCAGGTCGTCGGCCAGCGTCGTCGTCGTCGCATCCACGGCGGGCAGCGTAGGAGCGCGGCGGCTCAGGGGCGGCTCAGGGGCGGTAGCGCGTCTGGCCGTGCGGTCCGCCGAAGGCGAGGACCTTGTCCGGCGCGACCCGGTAGACCGGGGCGCCGCTCTCCGCGACACCGCCCTCCGCCACCCCGCCCTTGGTGGCGCCGCCGGAGGAGCTGACCTCGACGAACTCCTCGCCGCGGACCTCGAAGTGCCAGTCCTCGCCGTACTTCGCGTACCAGGCGGCGGCCAGGGCGGTGAGCGCGCCGGCGTCCGTCACGCGGACCGCCGTCCCCTCGACGACGACGTCGGTCCCCGAGAACCAGCCCTGCGCGCCCGTGCTGCCGGTGGTCACGGCCACGTGCGGGTTGGCGTCGAGGTTGCGCGCCTTCTGCTCGTCGGCGCCGGTGCAGAACGCGAACGCGCCCTCGTGCCAGACGCCCACGAGCGGCACGGCGTGGGGGCGGCCGTCGGTGCGGACGGTGACGATCCAGTAGAGCTGGGCGTCGGTGAGCAGGCGCTCGATCTCGGGCCACGGTGGCGGGGTGGCCGTGGCGTCGCCGTAGCGGGAGTCGATCTGTCCGGTCGTCATGCCAGTCGTCATGAGAGGTCCGACCCCCCGTCGCGGCGGGAGTCATCGGCGTCCGGGCCGACCCGCCGGCTCACCCCGCGACGGGCCCGGTGCAGGCGAAGAGGAACGCGGGCGGCACGTTCCACGGCGTCACGCGGGTGCGGACGCCGGCGAACCGGCGGCGCAGCTCCCCGAGCACCAGCGGCGAGTACTGGATGACCAGCGCGGTCCCGCCGGGGCGCAGCGCCCGCGGCAGCTGGTCGAGCAGCCGGCGGCGCAGCCCGGCCTCCAGCGAGGTGAACGGCAGCATCGAGACGACGACGTCGGCGCGCTCGCCGTCGAGGTGCGCCGCGAGGTCCTCCGCGGAGTCGCAGACCACCTGCAGCCGGGGGTCGGGGAGCCGCTCGGTCAGCCGCCGCGCGAGCTGCGGATCGATCTCCACGGCGACCAGCCGGGCGTCGTCGCCGAGCCGCAGCAGGATCTCCCGGGTGGCCACGCCGGTGCCCGCGCCGAGTTCGACGACCAGGTCGGCGGAGGGGACGTCGGCCAGGTCGAGCATCGCCCGGACCGCGATGCGGGAGGTGGGCAGCACGGCCCCGACCTGGCGCGGGTTGCCGACGAACGCGCGCAGCAGCCGCAGTCCGTCGGGCAGGGTCCGGGACACGGGTCCGCCCTAGCCGGCCGTGCGGTGCGCCGTGGTGTGGGCCTCGAGCCAGGCGACGACGTCGTCGAGGACGAGGTCCTTCTCCGGCTCGTTGTGGGGCTCGTGGAACAGGCCGTCCCAGATGCGCACGGTGAGGTCCTCGCACCCCGCGTGCTGCCGGACGACCTCGCTGGCCGACGGCGGCATGAGCCGGTCGTCGCCGCCGTGCAGCACCAGCAGCGGCAGGCGCAGGCCGCGCAGCCGGGCCGGCATGCCCGCGGCACCGAGCATGAGCTCGGTCCCGGTGCGGGCGACCATCCTGCCGTCGTGGTTGAGCGGGTCGGCCCGGTAGGCGGCGACCACCTCGGGGTCGCGGCTGATCGTCTCGGCGTCGAGGGTGAGCACGCCCAGGTCGGGGGCGAGGCGGGACAGCACCGGCGCGACCACCCGCTGCACCGGGTTGGCGGTGCTGGTGTCCAGCGCCGGTGCCGAGACCACGCCGCCGGCCACCCGCTCGTGCGGTTCGCCGGTGAGGTACTGCAGGGCGACCAGCCCGCCGAGGCTGTGGCCGTAGACGAACAGCGGGACGCCGGGGTGCCGGTCGGCGGCCGCGCGGGCGGTCTGCGCGACGCCCTCGACGGCGGCGGCGAGGCTGCCGATGTTGCCGCGCCGCCCGGGCGAGCGGCCGTGTCCCGGGTGGTCGGGGGCGTAGGAGGCGTACCCGGCGGCGCCGAGCCGCTCGGCGACGTGCGCGTACCGGCCGCCGTGCTCGTGCACACCGTGGACGAGGACGACGACGCCGACCGGGTCGGGCACCGCCCAGCCCTGCCAGTACTGCCCCGAGGGCAGCGTGCCCTGGCCGTGCCGCACCGCTGTGGTCACGCGACCTCCCGCTCGATCCGACGCCGGACGGACCGTAGCCCGCGCACGCCCGCGGTGGGCGGCCACCTCCGGGATACGGTCCGTCCGGTGACCACCTCTCGCTCCGCCGCGGTCGGGAGCCGCGCGGCATGACGCAGCAGGCCACCGAGCCCCGCTTCGCCGCACCTGCGGGGACGTTCACCGGCTGGCGCTCCGACGGCGTCGTGCGGGCCACCGGCATCCGCTACGCGCGGGCGGAGAGGTTCGCCCCGCCGCTGCCCGAGCCGCCGGCCGACGGCGTCGTCGCGGTGACCTCGTGGGCGCCGGCGTGCCCGCAGCCGCCGGCGCCGGAGCTCGAGGAGATGGTCGCCGACCCGATGGGCGAGCTCGTCGCCGACGAGGACTGCCTGCGGCTGTCGGTGACCGTCCCCGAGGGCGCGGGCCCCGGCGACCGGCTGCCCGTGATGGTGTGGGTGCACGGCGGCTCGTACGTCAGCGGCGCCGGCGACGCCCCGGCCTACGACCCCGCCGCGCTGGTGCGCGAGCAGCGGGTGGTCGTCGTCGCCGTGACCTACCGGCTCGGCGTGCTCGGGTTCCTCGGCGGCGGGGACCGGCCGGCCAACCTCGGCCTGCTCGACCTGCTGCAGGCGCTGCGCTGGGTGCGGGACAACGTCGCGGCCTTCGGCGGGGACCCGGGCACCGTGACGCTGTTCGGGGAGTCCGCCGGCGGCGACGCGATCGCGCACCTCATGGCCGCCGACGGCGCCCGCGGGCTGTTCCGCCGCGCCATCGTGTCCAGCGCGCCGCTGGGGCTCTCCCGCGGCCGCGCGCGGATGAGCGCCGCCATGGCCGAGGAGGCGCAGACCCTGGACGCGGCGGCGCCGGTCGAGGACGTGGTCGACGCCCAGGCGCGGGTGGCGGCCCGGGCGCGGCGCCACGGCCTGAACGCCGCCATGCCCTTCGGCACGCAGTACGGCTTCCCGCCGCTGCCGGCCGAGGACGACCTCGCCGCCGCCTGGGCGCGGACCGCTCCGGAGGTCGACCTGCTCGTGGGCACCAACAGCCGCGAGGTCGCGCTGTTCGTCGCGCTGCTGCCGCCCGCCGCGCGGCTGGCCCGCGTCCCCGTCGCCGGCCGGGTCCTGGTCGAGCCGCTGGTGCGCCTGCTCACCCGCCGCATCTACGCCCGCGACGCCGAGCGGTTCGCCCGCCGGCACCGGGCGGCCGGCGGCCGGGCGGAGCACTACGTGCTCTCCTTGGGCACCGACGCCCTCACCGGCGCGCACGCCATCGACCTGCCGCTGCTGTTCCCGCACCGCGCCACCTGGGAGACCTCGCCGCTGCTGGCCGGCATCCCCTGGGACGACGTCGTCGCGGCCGGCCGGGAGGTCCGCCGGGTGTGGGCCGGGTTCGCGCGCACCGGCGAGGCCGCCCCGGCGCCGTCCGTGCGGATCAGCGGGGGCTGACCGTCACGGGACGACCGGCTCGACGTCGCGCGTGCAGAACATGCACACCGACGCGTCCACCGGGATGAAGCTCTTGCAGTGGTCGCACTCCCGGTTGCCCTGGGCGCCGGCGGTCTCCCGGCCGGTGGCCCGCCGGATGGCCTGCACCAGGAACATGATCGTCACCGCGAGCAGCAGGAACGACACGAACGCGGTGAGGAACGACCCGTAGCGGATCTGCGAGCCGTTGACGGTGAGCACCAGGGCGTCGAAGTCGGGCTGGCCGAACACCGCCGCCACCAGCGGCAGGATCACGTCGCCGACCAGCGACTCGACCACCGTGGCGAAGGCCGCCCCGATGGCCAGGCCGACGGCGAGGTCGACCAGGCTGCCGCTGAAGGCGAAGTTCCGGAAGCTGGTCAGCAGTCCGCGCACGGTCCCTCCCCGTCCGATCCGACGGCGGCAGCGTAGGGCCGCGCGGGCCTCAGCGCGGCTCGGCGGGGGTGTCCCGCGGGCCGGGGCCGAGGTCGCGCTGCAGCCACGCGACGTCGTGCCAGGCGCCGTCCTTGAAGCCGACCCGGCGGTAGGTGCCGGCCGGCTCGAAGCCCAGGGCCCGGTGCAGGCCGAGGCTGGCCTCGTTGGGCAGCGCGACGGCGGCCAGCGCCACCCGGTACCCGCGCGCGGCGAGCCGCTCGAACAGCGCCTCGTACAGCGCCCGGCCGGCACCGGTGCGCCGCCGGCCGGGCTCGAGGTAGACGCTCACCGCGCACGACCAGCGATAGGCCTCGCGGGACATGAACGGCCCGCCGTAGGCGAAGCCGCGCACCGTCCCGCCGTCGTCGAGGACGAGCCACGCGTGCCGCTCCTGGGCGGCGGCGATCCGGCGGGCCATCTCCCCGGCCGTCGGCGGGTCGGTCTCGAAGGAGACGGCGCTGCCGGTGACGTAGGGGGCGTAGACGTCGCGGCAGGCGGCGGCGTCGTCGGGGGTGGCGTCGCGGACGAGCACCCGGCCGACCGTAGTCAGACGAGCACCGGTGTCCCGAGGTCCGCCGTCCACAGCACCGGCTCGCCGCGGCGGCCCTGCTTCGACAGGTACATCGCCTGGTCGGCCCGCTTGGTCAGCGCCGCGCCGTCGAGTCCCGGCTCGCCGACCGCCACGCCGAGGCTGGCCCGCAGCCGCACGGCGCCGGCGGAGATCTCGGCCGGCACCGACAGCGCCGCCCGGATCCGGGCGCCGAGCGCGGCGGCGGCGTCGGGGCCGTCGACGCCGCGGCTGACCACGAGGAACTCGTCGCCGCCGAGGCGGCCGACGATGTCGTCCCTGCGCAGCACGCTCGCCAGGCGGTGCGCCGTGGTCACCAGCAGCTCGTCGCCGGCGTCGTGGCCGAGGGTGTCGTTGACCGGCTTGAACTCGTCGAGGTCGACGAAGACCACCGCGGTCGGCCGCCCGCCCGGCTCGGCGAGCGCGGCCTCCAGCACCGCCATGGTCGAGGCGCGGTTGTGGCAGCCGGTGAGCGGGTCGAAGGTCGCCTTGGCGGTGAGCTCCTCGCGCATGCGGGCGCTGTCGGTGACGTCGGAGACGCAGACCAGCGCGCCCGGGGCGCCCTCGCGGTCGCCGAGGGCCACCACGCTGACCGCGCACACCCGCGCCTCGCCGGCGGGGGTGCCGATCCCGACCTCGAGCGTGGCGTCCTCGCCGACGTCGAGCGCCCGGGACAGCGCCGTCTCCAGCGCTCCGCGGCCCGCCTCGTCGACGACGCCGGCGAGGTCGTCCCACCCCTCGACGGCGGGCACACCGAGCAGCACCGGCAGCCGCGAGTTGACGTGCACGACCGCGCGGTCGGCGGCGAGCTGCAGGATGCCCTGCGGCAGTGCCTCGGTCAGCCGGCGCAGCAGGCGCTCCTGCTGGCGCAGCGCCTCGTGCGCGGCCATCTCGTCGGAGACGTCGCTCATCTGCGTGACGACGACGGCGTCGGCCGGGTCGTCGGCGGGCACGTACTGGTTCTCCAGCTCCAGCCACGCCCACGAGCCGTCGGACCGGCGGTGCCGCAGCCGGACCCGCTGGGACTCCTGCCGGGAGAGCAGATCCAGCCAGTTGGCGATCGCGCGCTCCTGGTCGTCGGGGTGGACGAACTCCGAGGAGCGCTGGCCGACCATCTCCGCGGCCGTCCAGCCCAGCATCCGGGTGGCGCGCTCGTCGATCTCGGTGATGACCGCGAGCGAGGTCTTGCGGACGGTCGCCGTGCGCGGCCGCCGGGACACCTCCAGGCCGGACAGGGACGCCGGCCCGCGGTCGGCGGAGGCGGCGTCGAGGACCTCGAGGGCGCCGACGAACACGCCGTGCGCCTCGCGGAGGTCGACGAAGGTCAGCGACAGCGGCACCCCCGGCTCGCGGCGGCCGTGCACCGTGGCCAGGCCGACGCCGTGGGTGCGGGCGCGCTCCCAGGCGGTGATGACGGTCATGGCGTCGGCGGGCAGGACGGCCTCGAGGAAGGTCGCGCGGTCGGCCGGCAGCGGCATGACCCGCTCCGGCGGGACGCCGACCGAGGCCGGCATCGGGACGAGCACGCCGTCGGTGGCGATCGCGGCCAGCACGGCGTCGGGCAGGCGCAGCAGCGAGGACAGGACGTCCGCGCGCTCGGCCGGCGTTCTCGGGGTGGCGGTCACCTCGGGCGGATCGGCAGGACACGCGCGGTCCTTGAGCCTCCGGTGTGTGCCGACTCACTCTCCGGGGTCGGGCTTCGGCGCGTCGCCCGATCGGGTGGCACGATGTCAGGACGCTGCCCGACGTTCGAGACACGGGACGACGGCATGCCGACCCCGGGCTCCGCCCGCTGGAGGTGTCGCAGTGCGCTCTGCGGCCACGATCCCGTCCCTTCCCGCCGCCCGGTCCGACTCCGACCCGGGCGGGTGGCTGCTCGACGCCGCCCGGCGGTGGCACGCGGCCGGGGACGTCGCCGCGGCGGTGCGAGCCGTGGCCGCCGACCTCGCCGCCGCGCTGCCGGCGACCTGCAGCGTCGCGGTGACCCTGCTCGGGCCCGGGCGGGTCCCCCTCGAGCCGGCCGGCAGCGACGGGCCGGCCGCCGGGCTCGACGCCGTCCAGGTCCGCCTGGGCACCGGGCCGCTGGCCGGCGCGCTCGCGGGGACGCCGTCGGGGAGTGCCGACCTCGGCCGGGACCTGCGCTGGCCTGCGCTCGCGGCACCGGCCGCCGCCACGCGGGTGCGGCGGGCGACCTGCCTGCCGCTGGACACCGGTCGGGAGGTGGTCGGCGCGCTGTCGGTGTACGTCACCGGCTCCGGCGCGGGGCCCGACCGGGCGACCCTGCTCCCGGTGGCCGGGCACGCGGCGCTCGCCCTGCGCACGCTGCAGCGGACGCAGCACCTGACCGTCGCCCTGGCCAGCCGCGACGTCATCGGCCAGGCCAAGGGAGTCCTCATGGAGCGCTACCGGATCACCGCCGACGCCGCGTTCGGCATCCTCGTCCGCGCCTCGCACGACGCCGGCCGCAAGGTCCGCGACGTTGCGGCGCTGGTCACCGAGACCGGGGAGACACCCCCAGCCCACCCGCCGGACGGGGCCCGATGACCCGCGGCGGGCACGCCTTCGCCGTCCTCGACAGCGAGGAGGCGCACACCCAGGTCGTCGGCGACTTCGTCGCCGAGGGCGTACGGCGGGGCGAGTGCGTGCTGCTGGCCGGCCTCGAGGGGCGCGAGGAGCTGATCTGGGCCCGGCTGCGCCGCTCGGGCGTCGTCGGGCCGGGCTGGGAGCCCTCGGCGACGACGGCCGTGCGCCTCGTGCCCCCGGACCCCGGCCGGCTGGCGGCGGCGGTCACCGGCGCGCTGGCCGAGGGCTACGCCGGCGTCCGGTTCTCCGGGGCGATCACCACCCCCGGCGTCAACGCCTTCGAGGCCGCCGTCGCCCCGCTGGCCGCCGAGCACCCGTTCACCGTGCTCTGCCCCTACTTCCGCTCCCTGCTCGAACCCGGACAGCACGGGGAGCTCACCGCACTCCACGACACGGAGGTCGACGTGGCCCCGGTGTACGACGACGGCGTCTTCCGGCTCACCCGCCGCGGCGAACTGCTGTGCCTCGCCGGCGAGCTGGACTCGGGCAACGCCGACGCGCTGCGCGCGGTCCTGCACGCGACGCTGGCCGGCGGCGGCCGTCCCGCCTCCTGGGACGTCGCCGACCTGCGCTTCCTCGACGTCGGCGCCGCCGACTCGCTGGTGGCCGCTGCCGCCGGGCCGCCGGGGCTCACGCTGGTCGGCGCCTCCCGGCTGACCGCCCGGCTGGTCCGCCTGCTCGCCGACCGGCACCCCGACCGCACGGTCGACCTCGTCGACGCGCCTCCCGACGAGGGTGCCGAGGGTGTTCTCCGGTGACCGGCGCGGGCCGGCGGCGGGCTCGCCGGTGGTGGCCCACGCCGCCGACGACGGCGTGCTGGTGGCCGACCGCGTGCTCGACCCGCGCGAGAGCGCGGAGAACCGGCGCTGGTGGCACGCCTGCCTGACCGCGGCCGGGCTGGAGCGGACCCGCCGCGAGGAACTGGTGCTCGTGCTGCACGAGGCCGTCGGCACCGTGGCGGTCCTGGACGGCGGACCGGCCGGCGTGCGGGTGCGCATCACCCGCGAGGGCACCGAGGTGACCGGCGAGGTGCACGCCCGCGGCGGGTGCCCGCCGCTGCCGCCGCACGCGGTGCCCCCCGACCGCCGGCTGCTGATGCTGTGGCTGGCCGAGAAGGTCTCCCCCGCGGTCACCCTCACCGTGGTGCGGGCGGGGACGGGGAGCTGCGTCGTCGTCCGGGCCCTGGACCCCGACCGCGCCTGAGCCCCGGACCGGCGTGTCGCGCACCCCGCTGACGGGCACCTCGTTGCCCACGGGGGGTGGTCGAGCGATGACCGAGAGAGCGGCCCGGGAGGGTCTGGTGGACCCGCGGCGGCCGCAGCCGGCGCGGGCGTGGGTGCGGGCGCTGGGCGAGGCGGAGGGCTGGCCGCCGACCGTCGTCGACGAGCTGCTCCTGCTGCTGTCGGAGGTGCTGGCCGCCGACCTGGCGGGGTCGGGCAGGTCCGTGCGCCCGCGGCCGGTGCGGCTGGTCGACGGCGCCGCCGGCCTGGAGGTGCAGGTGGGCGGCTGGGTCGCCGGCGGCGACCGGCTGGGGATCGCGGCGGAGGCCGTCACCACGGTGCGGATCGAGGCCCCCGGGGACGGCTGGCTGCGGCTGACCGCCGACGGGGTGGGCCCGGCCCCGGACTGAGCCGGGGCCGGGCGCGGAGCTCAGCCGGGCAGGACCCTCCCGAGCAGGCCCTTGACGGTGGACACCGGCCGGTAGGCCTGCACCAGCCAGGCGTTGCACACGATCACGCCGCCGGCCAGCACGGGGACCGCGGCCTGGGTGACGCGCTGCCGGCCCTGCCACTTCCTGATCTCCGGCGGGGTGCCGGCCGAGGGCAGCGTCGCGTCCTTGACCTCGAGGCCTCCCCCGCTGTTCGCCGCCTGCTCGGCGAGCTTGCCGATCTTCGCTCCCGAGTAGGCGGCGAAGGCGGTGGCACCCGCGCCGGCCACGGTCAGCGCGGCCTTGACCGCGCCGACCCGCCCGTAGCCCCGCTGCAGCGCCAGCCGCCCCTTGTTCGACGAGGTCAGCTGCATCCCGGTGCCCAGCGTGGCGGCGATCCCGCCCCACTGCGCCGGCGAGAACCGGCTCCAGGCGGAGCTGGCCACCCGGACCTTGTCGATGCCGGAGGTCAGGTCGGCGCCGGACTTGTTCACGCCGGCGATGCCCATCACCGACCCGCCGAACCACAGGGCGGTGCCGAGGTCGTGCACGGCCTGGGCGAGGAAGTGGTTGTCCGTGGACGTCGTCATGGGAGCGGGCCCTACCCCTGCGGTGCGGGCCTCACTCCGACGCGCTGGCCGTGTCGCCCTGCGCCTGCTCGCTGCTGCGCGGGCCGATCCACACGGTCTTGGCGTTCATGAACTCGTACATGCCCAGGTCGGTGAGCTCGCGACCGTAGCCGCTCTGCTTGACCCCGCCGAAGGGCAGCTCGGGGTAGCTGGTCACCATCCCGTTGACGAACGCCATGCCCGACTGCACATCGCGGATGAACGTCGCGCGCTCCTGCTCGTCGTCGCTCCACAGGTTCGCGCCCAGGCCGTAGGGGTGGCTGTTGGCGATGTCGACGGCCTCCTCGAGGCTGTCGACGGTCCACAGCGCGGCCACCGGGCCGAAGACCTCCTCGTCGTAGAGGTCCATCTCCGGCGTGATGCCGGTGAGCAGGGTCGGGGCGTAGTACCAGCCGGGACGGTCGGGGCGGGTGCCGCCGACGACGACGGTCGCACCCTTGTCGACGGCGTCCTGCACGTAGCGCTCGACGTCCTCCCGGCCCGACTCGGTGGCCAGCGGGCCCACCTGCGTGCCGTCCTCCATCGGGTCGCCGACGACGAGGGCGCCCATCTTCTCGGCGAAGAGCCGGGTGAACTCCTCGGCGACGTCGGTGTGCACGAAGAACCGCTTGGCGGCGATGCAGCTCTGCCCGTTGTTCTGGCAGCGCGCGGTGACGGCCACCTCGGCGGCGCGGTCGAGGTCGGCCGAGGGCATGACGATGTACGGGTCGCTGCCGCCGAGCTCGAGGACGGTCTTCTTCAGCACGTCGCCGGCGATCGAGGCCACCGACTGCCCGGCCGGGGCGCTGCCGGTGAGCGTGGCGGCGGCGACGCGGTCGTCGCGCAGCACGCCCTCGATGGCCCCCGAGCCGATGAGCAGGGTCTGGAAGACGTCGGCGGGGAAGCCGGCCTTCCGGAACAGCTCCTCCAGGTACAGCGCGGTCTGCGGCACGTTGCTCGCGTGCTTGAGCAGCCCGACGTTGCCGGCCATGAGCGCCGGGGCGGCGAATCGCATCGCCTGCCAGAGCGGGAAGTTCCACGGCATGATCGCCAGGACGACGCCGATCGGCTGGTGGACGACGAACGCCTGCTCGGCGCCGACCGCGCCGGCGTCGGCGGGCTTCGGCTCGAGCATCGCCGGGCCGTGCTCGGCGTAGTAGCGCAGCGCCTTGACGCACTTGCCGGCCTCGGCCTTCGCGGCGGCCAGCGTCTTGCCCATCTCGGTGACCATGAGCTCGGCGACGGCATCGGTGTCGGCCTCGAGGACGTCGGCGGCGGCGCGAAGCCAGCCGACCCGCTCCTCGGGCGTCGTCAGCCGGTAGCTGCGGAAGGCCTCGGCGGCCCGGCCGATCTTCTCGTCGAGGGCCCGGTCCGACAGCGGCTCGTAGGTCTTGAGCGTCTCGCCGGTGGCCGGGTTGATGGTGGCGATGGCCATGGTCGGTCCCTCCCTCGTCGGCGCGCGGGGCTGCACGCCTCTCCCGGAGGAGGCCCTACCCGGTCGTCCGCGGGTCACCCACAGCGGGAGCCGGAGTCAATCCCTACTTAGTCGACCGGGATTGACGGGATTACCTGCCGGCGGCTAGGTTCGCGGGAGGTCCTGAGTGCCAGCGCGGAGCCCCGGCTCGCTGGCCGGCAACCCTCCGCTGCGGCGGGGTGCCCCGGGTGACGACCTGGCGGTCGCAGGAGCGGCCGCAACCGCAGTCCCCCTCGCAGGGGTCCGTCCGTCGAGGAGTCCGCGTGTCGATCCAGACCCGCTCCGGTGCGCCGGCCCGCCGTGCCCTGCTGCTGGTCGGCCGCCGCACGGTCGACCTGCTGCGCACCGACAGCGCGCTCTGTCGCTGACCTCCTCCCTCCCCTACACCCGACCGCGCCGCCCCCTCTGGCGGCGCGTCCCCGCACGAGTCTCCCTGGAGCGCCCCCGCATGCCCCGCCCGCCGTCCCCGGTCCCCGCCGTTCCCAGCCCTCGGACGGAGGCCCGGTGAAGTTCCTCGCCGCCAACCTGCTGCTCGAGCCGCCGGGCAGCACCCGGACGGACACCGAGCGGATCACCGGCGCCGTCGAGTGGGCGCTCTGGGCCGAGCGGGCCGGTTTCGACGCCGTCGGCATCGGCGAGCGGCACGCCGCGCCGTTCCTGGCGTCGGCGCCCACCGTCCTGCTGTCGGCGATCGCCGCGGTCACCACCCGGGTGCGGCTGGTCAGCACGGTGACGGTGCTGCCGCTGCTCGACCCGGTGCGCGTGGCCGAGGACTTCGCCACGCTCGACCACCTCTCCGGCGGCCGCGTCGACCTCGTCATCGGCAAGGGCAACGACCCGGTCCAGAACCGGCTGTTCGGCCACTCCCTCGACGAGCAGTGGCAGCTCAACCGGGAGAAGTACGAGCTGCTGCGCCGGCTGTGGCGGGAGGAGCGGGTCACCTGGTCGGGCAGCTGGCGCCCGGCGCTGGAGGAGGCGACGACGCTGCCCCGGCCGCTGCAGCAGCCGATCCCGGTGTGGCACGGCAGCGCGTCGTCGACCGAGTCCACCGAGCTGGCCGCGCGGTTCGGCGAGCCGCTGTTCAGCGCCAACGCCTTCCACCCGACGAAGAAGTACACCGACCTGGTGGCGCACTACCGGGAGCGGCTGGCTGCGCACGGGCACCGGCCGGAGGCCGGGGTGGTCGGCGTCGGGTGCGGCGGGCTGTACGTGGCCGAGCGCAGCCAGGACGCCGTCGAGGCGGTGCGGCCGCGCTACCGGGCGTTCCTGCGGTCACCGGCCGCGCAGCACAACGCGCCGGAGTTCACCGACGTCGAGGACGCCGTCGAGCGCGGGCCGCTGCTGGTCGGCAGCCCGCAGCAGGTGGCCGAGAAGCTGGCCCGCTGGCATGCCGAGTTCAGCGGGGTCGACGTCCTCCAGGTCGGGATCGAGGGGCTGAGCCTGCCCGCCGACGAGCAGCGGGCGAACCTCTCGCTGTTCCTGGAGACGGTGGCGCCGGTGCTGCGAGCCGAGCTGCCGAGCAGGGTGTGGCCGGCGACGGCGGTGCCCGCGTGACCGCCGACCTCTCCGCGGCGTCGGCACTGTCGGTGGTGAGCGTCCACCCCGACGACCCGCTGGCCGCGCCGCTGTTCGCCGAGCTCGCCGTCGAGTACGACCGCCGCTACGGCGACCTGTTCGGCGGGGCCGCCGACGAGCTGACCCGCTACCCGGTGACGGAGTTCCTCCCACCCGACGGCGACCTGGTGCTGCTGCTCGCCCACGGCCGGCCGGTGGCCGGTGGCGCGTTCCGCCGGCACGCCGACCCGGGCACCGCCGAGGTCAAGCGGATGTGGACCGCCGCGGCGTACCGCCGCCGGGGCCTGGCCCGCCGGGTGCTCACCGAGCTGGAGACCCGCGCGGCCGCCGTCGGCTACCGGCGCATGTACCTGACCACCGGGCCGCGCCAGCCGGAGGCGCGCGGCCTCTACCTCGCCGCCGGCTGGACACCGCTGTTCGACCCCGCCGTGCCCCGGCCCACCGACATCGAGACGCTGCGCCGCCTGCCGGTGGCAGAGCGCCTGTACGCCTTCGAGAAGTCCCTGGGAGTGCCCGCATGACCTCGCTCGCCGCCCGTCCCGTGCCGCTGACCGCCACCCCTCGCTGTGCCGACGTCGTGGTCGTCGGTGGCGGAACCGTCGGCGCGGCGACCGCCCGCGCCCTGGCCCGCCGGGGGGCGAGCGTGGTGCTGCTCGAGCGGTTCGGCCCGGGCACCGGTCCCGACGACGCCGCGGCCCGTGCGCTGCAGGCGTCCGCGGCCACCGACGGCGTGCTCGTGCGCCACCACCGCCGCGTCACCGCGGTCGAGCGGCGGCCCGACGGCGTGCTCGTGCGCTCCGCGGCCGGCGCGGCGGTGCGCGCGCACGCCGCGGTGGTGGCCACGGGCGCGGGCGCGTCCGGGGCGGCGCTGGCCCGGTCGGGGGCCGTGGTGTCGGTCGCGGCGGACCCCGGCACCGGCGCACAGGTGGCGGCGGACCTGGCCGAGCAGGTCGCGGACCTGCTGCTCGGCCCGGCCTCCGGGCACGTCGGTCTGGCCGCGGCGGGCTGAGCCCGCACGGGTGCGTCAGGCGGCGGGCACCAGTGCCGCGGGTGCGCTGATCTCGGTGCCGTCGGGTCGCCGGGTGCGCCATCGGCCGTCGGGTTGTCGCTCGACGCGGAAGCCGTGGTGGACCTTGGTGTGGTGGCGTTCGCACAGCAGCGCCGAGTTGTCGAGGCTGGTCTCGCCGCCGTCGATCCAGTGCACGAGGTGGTGCACGTCGCACCAGTGTGTCGGGGCGGAGCATCCGGCGAAGACGCAGCCGCCGTCGCGGAGTTCGGCTGCTCGGCGGATGTGGCGGGTGGCGAGGCGGTGCTCGCGGCCGAGGTCGAGCGGGACACCATCGGGGCCGAAGACGACGCGGGAGACCGCACCGTCGCCGGCCAGCCAGCGGGCGCGGGCGGCGGAGATCACCGCCCCGAATCCCATCTCCGCGGTCTCGCTGCCGGTGGCGAGGTCCTCGAGGCTGATCTTGGCGATGACCTGTGGCCTGACCCCGCGCAGGGTCGGCAGGCT
>NZ_FXTJ01000013.1:0-53987 GCF_900182545.1 Geodermatophilus aquaeductus
CAGCTCCACTCCACGCCCGGAGGTCCTCCCGTCACAAGATCGGTCAGTCAGATCCTGTGGTCACACGTCCTCGACCAACGTCTCCGGTCAGTACACCTAGGAAGCAATCCCCCCGTCCGGACGGTCCGGACGGGGGCGGCCCTCCTGCAGGGACCCGCCGCGAGCTTGCGAGTGGCGGGGGGCAGGAGGGTCCTTCAGCTATGCCTTCGCCAGCTGCTCCCAGGTGGCGCGGCGGGTGGCCTGCTCGTCGGGGTCGGGCACGGGCAGCGAGGCCAGCAGCCGCTGCGTGTACGGGTGCTGCGGCGCGCCGAGCACCTGCTCGCCCGTGCCCTCCTCGACCAGCCGGCCGCGGTAGAGGACGGCGATCCGGTCGGCCAGCAGGTCGACGACGGCGAGGTCGTGGCTGATGAACAGCGCCGCGAAGCCGAACTCGCGCTGGATCTCGTCGAACAGCTCCAGCACCCGGGCCTGCACCGACACGTCGAGGGCCGACGTCGGCTCGTCGGCGATCAGCAGCTCCGGCCCCAGTGCCAGCGCCCGCGCGAGGCTGGCCCGCTGGCGCTGCCCGCCGGAGAGCTCGTGCGGGAAGCGGTCGCCGAACGCGCGCGGCAGCTGGACCGCCTCGAGCAGCTCGTCGACCCTGCCGCGGGCCTCGTGGGCGTCACCGGCGCGGCGGTGGACCACCAGCGGCTCGGCCACGGCCTCCGCCACGGTCAGCAGCGGGTTGAAGCTCGACGCCGGGTCCTGGAAGACGAACCCGATCCGCTCGCGCACCGGCCGGAAGCGCTTCTCCTTGACCCCGTTCATCTCGGTACCGAGCACCGACAGCGACCCGCCGGTCACCTTCGTCAGGCCCGCGATGGCCCGGCCGATCGTCGTCTTGCCGCTGCCGCTCTCCCCGACCAGGCCGAGCACCTCGCCCGGCCGGATGCCGAAGCTCACGCCGTCGACGGCGACGAAGTCCGGCTGGCGCAGCCGGCCGGGGTAGACGATCCGCAGGTCGCGGGCCTCGACCACCGGTGCCCCGGTCTCCCAGCCCTCCGGGCGGGCGGCCGCCCGCTCGGCGGTGCGCACCCGGCCCGTGCCCAGCCGCGGCACCGAGCCGAGCAGCTGGCGGGTGTAGTCCTCGCGCGGGTTCGAGAACAGCGTCCGGACGTCGGCCTGCTCGACCAGCCGGCCCTGGTACATGACCGCGACCCGGTCGGCGAGGTCGGCGACGACGCCCATGTTGTGGGTGATCAGCACGATCGCCGCGCCGAACTCGTCGCGGCAGCGGCGCAGCAGGTCGAGGATCTCGGCCTGCACGGTCACGTCGAGGGCCGTCGTCGGCTCGTCGGCGATGATGACGCCGGGGTCGAGGACGAGCGCCTGCGCGATGACGATGCGCTGCTTCTGCCCGCCGGAGAACTGGTGCGGATAGTGGTCGACCCGCTTCTCCGGCTCCGGGATCCCCACCCGGCGGAGCACGTCGACGGCCTTGGCCCGGGCCTCCTTGCGGCTGAGCCGCCCGTGCGCGCGCAGGCCCTCGGCGATCTGCCAGCCGACCGGGTAGACGGGGTTCAGCGAGGTCGAGGGCTCCTGGAACACCATCGCCGCATCCCGGCCGCGCACCTCCCCGAGCCCGGACCGCGACAGCGTGACGACGTCGTGCTCCGCGGTGCCGTCCTTGCGGGTGAGCAGCACGGCGCCGCGCGTGACCGCCGTCTCGGGGAGCAGCCCGAGGATGCTGCGGGCGGTCACGGTCTTGCCGCTGCCGCTCTCCCCCACGATCGCCAGCACCTCGCCGGCGGCCACCGACAGGCTCACGTCCTGCACCGCGGTGACGTCGCCGCCATCGGTGGCGAAGGTGACCGACAGGTCCCGGATGTCGACGACGGCGTCCCCGCCCGTGGACAGGTGCGTGCTCACCGGACCTCCTCGATGCCGGCCAGGCCGGCCGGACCGGCGCCGAGCGGACCGCCCGGCACCACGGACACCTCGCCGGTCTGCCCGGACTCGGCGGCCCGGCGGCTGCGCAGCCGCGGGTCGGCCAGGTCGTTGAGGCTCTCGCCGACGAGGGTCAGGCCCAGGACCACCAGGACGATGGCCAGGCCGGGGAACACCGACGTCCACCAGATCCCACTGGTGACGTCGGAGAGCGCGCGGTTGAGGTCGAAACCCCACTCGGCGGCGGCAGTGGGCTCGATGCCGAAGCCGAGGAAGCCCAGCCCGGCGAGCGTGAGGATCGCCTCCGACGCGTTCAGCGTGAGGATCAGCGGCAGCGTGCGGGTGGCGTTGCGCAGCACGTGCCGCGTCATGATCCGCCAGTGGCTCGCGCCGATGACCTTGGCCGACTCGACGTAGGCCTCGGACTTGATCCGCACCGTCTCCGCCCGGATCACGCGGAAGTACTGCGGGATGAAGATGACGGTGATCGAGATGCTCGCGGCCATGATGCCGCCCCACAGGCTGGACTGGCCGCCGCTCAGGACGATCGCCACCACGATGGCCAGCAGCAGGGACGGGAAGGCGTAGACCGCGTCGCAGACGACGACCAGCACGCGGTCGACCCACCCGCCGAAGTACCCCGACACCAGGCCGATCAGCACGCCGGCGAACAGCGAGAGCACCACCGCCACGACGATGACCAGCAGCGCCGTGCGGGTGCCGTAGATGACGCGGGAGAGCACGTCGTACCCGCCGACGGTGGTGCCGAGCAGGTGCTCGCTCGACGGTCGCTGCTGCGCCCCGAACGGCCCGTCGGCGTCGCGCAGCTGGTTGAAGTCGTAGGGCGCGAGCACGTCGGCGAGCGCCGCGGTGAGCAGGAAGACGGCGGCGAGCACCAGCCCGGCCACGAGCATGCCGCGCTGCAGCCCGACGCTCTGCCGCAGCTGGCGGACGACCGGCAGCCCGCGCTTGCGTCGCGCCGGAGCCGGCGCGGCCGGGCTGGACGGGGTGGACGAGGCGGACGTCGCGGTGGCCATCAGTACCTCACCCGGGGGTCGATCAGGGCGGCGATCACGTCGACGACGAAGTTGGTGACCGCGACGACGACGGCCAGCAGGACGACCATCCCCTGGACGGCGACGAAGTCGCGGGCCTGCAGGTACTCCGAGAGCTGGAAGCCCAGTCCCCGCCACTCGAAGGTGGTCTCGGTGAGGACCGCCCCGCCGAGCAGGAGCGCGATCTGCAGGCCCATCACCGTGACGATGGGGACCAGCGCCGGCCGGTAGGCGTGCTTGCGCAGCAGCCGCCGCTCGCCGACGCCGCGGGAGCGGGCCGCCTCCACGTAGCCCATGCCGAGCGTGCCGATGACGTTGGTGCGCACCAGGCGCAGGAAGACGCCGGCGGTGAGCAGCCCGAGCGCGAGGGCGGGGAGGACGGCGTGCTCGAGCACGTCCCGCACCACCTCGCCGTTGCCGGTGCGGATCGCGTCGACCAGGTAGATGCCCGTGGGGTTGTCGACGCTGGTCTGGATGATGATCTCGCTGCGCGTGGAGGCCCGGCCGTTGGCGGGCAGCCAGCCCAGCCCGCTGGAGAACACCAGCTTGAGCAGCATGCCGGCGAAGAAGACCGGGGTGGCGTAGCAGAGGATCGCGAAGACCCGCAGGACCGCGTCGGGCCAGCGGTCGCGCGCGTAGGCGGCGAAGCGGCCCAGCGGGATCCCGATCACGAACGCGACGACCAGCGCGTAGAAGGCCAGCTCGAGCGTCGCGGTGCCGAACGTGGTGAGCACGTCGAGGACGGGCCGCCGGTCCGACAGCGTGGTGCCGAAGTCGCCGCTCAGGATCTGGCCCAGGTACTCGACGTACTGGACGACGACCGGCCGGTCGTACCCGGCCTCGCGGACGCGCGCGGCGAGCTCGGCGGCGGGCAGCCGGCCGCCCAGCGCGGCGGTGATGGGGTCACCGGTCGAGCGCATGAGGAAGAAGACCGTCGTCACGAGGACGAACACGGTGGGGAAGATCAGCAGGAACCGGATCAGGAGGTAGCTGCCGAGTCCCCCGCCGCCGCGGCGCCGGCGGCCGCCGGCGGGGGCGGCGTCGGCCTCGGGGCCGCTGCCGGTCAGCTCGGTCGTGGTGGTGGTCGTCATGTCTCCTGCTCGGTCGGTGCCCGCGCGGTCCCGGCGCCGGGTCACGATCCCAGGGTCCTGCACACGGGTCGGCCCCGGGTGGCCTCCGTTCGGGAGGTCACCCGGGGCCGGGGTCGGACGGGTCCTTCGTCAGCCGCGGGACAGGGCCCCGTAGCGGAACTTGAAGGACGCGTCGAGGGTGTCCTCGGCGCCGGTCACACCGGTGCGGACGACGGCCACCTGGGCACCCTGCAGGTAGGGCACCGTCGACAGGTCGGCGGCGACGAGCTGCTGGATCTGCTCGATCAGCGCCTGCCGGGCCGCCGGGTCCGGCGTGCTGGCCTGCTGCAGGATCAGGTCGTTGACCTGCTGGTTGCTGTAGTGGTTGCCGAGGAAGTTCTCCGTGAGGAAGAACGGCGTCAGGTACGTGTCGGCGTCGGAGTAGTCCGGGAACCAGCCGAGCTGGTAGGCCGGGTACACGTCGGCGGTGCGCTGCTCGGAGTACTGCGTCCACTCGGTGGTCTGCAGGTCCACCTGGAACAGGCCGGTCGACTCGAGCTGGTCCTTGATGAGCGCGTACTCGTCACCGGAGCTCGGGCCGTAGTGGTCGTTGGAGTACTGCAGCGAGAGCTGGACCGGGGTCTGCACGCCGGCCGCCTGCAGCGCCTGCGCGGCCTTGTCGGCGTCGGGGCCGCCCTGGCCGTCGCCGTAGAGGTCCTGCAGCGGCGTGATGGCGCCGGTCAGGCCCTCGGGGACGTAGGAGTACAGCGGGGTGTAGGTCCCGCGGTAGACCTGGTCGGCCAGCTCCTGCCGGTCGATCAGGTGGGCGACCGCCTGGCGGACGGCCAGCGCCTTGGCCGGGTCGGCCTCGGGCGTGGTCGCGCCGTAGGGCTGGGTGTTGAAGTTGAACGTGATGTAGCGGATCTCGCCGCCGGGGCCGTCGACGACCTCGACGTCCTCGTTACCGCGCAGGTCGTCGATGTCGGCAGCGGTCAGGCTGCGGAAGGCGACGTCGACCGCGCCCTCCTCGATGTCGAGCTTCAGGTTCGACGCCTCGGCGTAGTACCGGACGTTGATCGCGCTGGTCGCAGGCTGACCGAGGAGGCCCTGGTAGTCGGGGTTGGCCTCGTAGGACACCAGGTCGTTCTGCTCGTAGCTGGTGATCGTGTAGGGGCCGGCGAAGGCGTTGGCGTCGACGATCTCCTGGTCCGGGGTCAGCGCCTCGGGGTCGAAGACCTCCTCGTCGATGATCGGGCCCACGTTCGAGGTCAGGATCTGCGGGAAGATCTGGTCGTCGGGGTTGGTCAGGTTGAACACGACCGTGGTGTCGTCGGGGGCGTCGACACTGGCCAGGTTGTAGAGCAGCGACGCCGGGCCGTTGGGGTCGTTGATGGCGACCATCCGGTCGAAGCTGAACTTGACGTCCGACGAGGTGAGCTCGTGGCCGTTGGCGAAGGTCAGCCCGTCCTTGAGCGTGACGGTGTACTGCGTGGGCGAGGTGAACTCGGCCGTCTCGGCGATGTCGGGCTCCGGCTCCGGGCTGCCCAGCGGCGTGTTCAGCAGGAACGGGTAGACCTGGTTCATCACGGTGAAGGAACCGTTGTCGTAGGAGCCCGCGGGGTCCAGCGTGACGATCCGGTCGGTGGTGCCGATGATCAGCGCGTCGCCGTCACCGCCACCCCCACCCGATCCGCCGTCGTCGCCGCCGCCGCACGCGGTCAGGGCGAGCGCCGTCACGGCGATGCCGGCGGTGGCCGCGCGCACGCGCCGGCCGGGGGTCCCTACGGGAGTCATGCGCTACCTCGTTCTCGGTGCGCGGCCGCGCGGCGCCTCGTGGGCGCCGTCGAGCGGGCCGCCAGGGCCTGGGGCTGCACATGGGTAGCACACGTCTCTCAGCGCTCAGAGACCTCGTGCACGGGCGTTACCCGACCGTGACGCCACCTCCCGGCCACCCGGGCGTCACCCTCGGGCCGCGTCCCTAGGCGTCGATGCGGCGGCGGCCCTCGAACGCGCGGCCCAGGGTGATCTCGTCGGCGTACTCGAGGTCGCCGCCCACCGGGAGCCCGCTGGCCAGGCGCGAGACGGCGAGCCCGAGCGGGCCGACCAGCCGGGCCAGGTAGGCCGCGGTGGCCTCGCCCTCGAGGTTGGGGTCGGTGGCGATGATCAGCTCGGTGACGCTGCCGTCCATGAGCCGGGTCATCAGCTCCTTGACCCGCAGGTCGTCGGGGCCGACGCCCTCGATCGGGCTGATCGCGCCGCCGAGGACGTGGTAGCGGCCGCGGAACTCCCGCGTCCGCTCGATCGCGACGACGTCCTTGGGCTCCTCGACGACGCAGATGACGTCGTCGGAGCGGCGCGGGTCCTTGCAGATCCGGCACTGCTCACCCTCGGCGACGTTGTAGCAGGTGACGCAGAAGCGGACCTCGGCCTGCACGCGCTGCAGGGCGGCGACCAGCCGGCCCACGTCGGCCGACTCGGCGGCCAGCAGGTGGAAGGCGATGCGCTGGGCGCTCTTGGGCCCGACGCCGGGCAGGCGCCCGAGCTCGTCGATGAGGTCCTGGACGGCACCCTCGTACACGGTTGTCCTCTGAGGAGTAAGGGGGAGGTGGGCGCCGGTCAGGCGCCGGGCAGCCCGGGGAAGCCGCCGCCGAGCCCACCGGCCAGCGGGCCCATGCGGTCGGCGGTCAGCTCGCCGGCCATGCGCGACGCGTCGCGGACGGCCGCGACGACGAGGTCCTGCAGGGTCTCGACGTCGTCGGGGTCGACGGCCGCCGGCGCGATGGTGACCGCCTGCAGCTCACCGTCGCCGGTCATCGTGGCCGTGACGAGGCCGCCGCCGGCCGAGCCGGTGACCTCCTCGGAGGCGAGCTGCTCCTGCGCGGCGGCGAGGGCCTGCTGCATCTGCTGGGCCTGCTGCAGGATCGCCGACAGGTCGGGCTGGCCACCACCGGGGAACATGCACCGAGCGTATGCCGCCGCTCCGACATCCGGGGGACGGCGAGCGGCACCGGCGCGGTCAGGACTCGACCGGCCGGGCCCCCAGCTGGGCGCGGAGCAGGGCCAGCGCCGCCTGCTCCGGGTCGACGGCGGGCTCCCGGTCGCGGGCGGGGTCGTCGGCCTCGGCCGCCCGCTGGGCCATGAGCTCGCGCGCCTCCGCGGCCTCGGCCGCCTGGGCGGCCTCCTGCGCCGCCTCGGGCGACGGTCCGCTCGCGCCTCCCCCGCGGGTCGCCCCCTCGACGACCGCCTCGACCTTCCACCGCACGCCGAGCAGCTCGTTGAGCGCCTCGCGCAGCACGTCCTTGTTGAGGTCGTCGCCGATCCGGCGGGCCAGCGCCGGGGACGAGGTGGACAGCGTGAGGACGCTGTTGCGCAGCTCGTGGACCTGGGCGTTCTTCAGCAGCGCCTCGGTGGTGCGCTTGTGCCGCTTGACGACGGCGAGCAGCTCGGGCCACACGCGCCGGACGTCGCCCGTGGTCAGCCCGCCCTCGCCGGCCCCAGCACTGCCGGCCGGGTCGGCGGACACCAGCGGGGTCGGCTCGCCGCCGCGCGGGGCGGGCGTGGACTCGGCCGCGGCCCGCGGCGGTGCCGCCGGCGGCCGCGGCTCGGCGACGCGGGCCGCCGCGGCACGGGCGGCCGCGGGCTCGGCCGGGTGCGGCCAGTCCTCGTCGTCGGTGGGCTCGGGCGGCAGCGGGATGTCGGGCTCCCCGCTGACCACGCGCGCGCCGGTCCGCGCGGCGGCCGGTGCGGGCGCCGGGCGCGGGGGCGCCGAGCCGGGCGCCGCGGTCTCCGGCCAGTCGTCGGAGGCCACCGCCGGGGCCGCCGAGGCCGCCGGAGCCGGCCGGGCCGCGCCGGAGCCGGGGCGCGTGGTCTCCGGCCAGTCGTCCCCGGCGGACGCCGGGGCCGCCGCGGCCGGAGCCGGGGTGGGCGGAGCGGTAGCCGCCGGCTGGGCGCTGCGCTGGGAGGGCCGGACGTACTCGCGCCGCGCGGCAGCGCCGCGGTCGGCGGCCGCGGGCGCCTCGCGGGTGGGCTCGGGCCGGGCCGGCGCGGGCTCGGAACGGGCGGGCTCGGCGCGGGCAGGCTCGGCGCGGGCGGGCTCCGGGCGGGCGGGCTCGCGGACCGGCGCCGCCGAGGCGGCCGCGGGACCGGCACCCGCCTCCGGGACCCCGCCGATCGCCAGCCGCCGCTCCAGGCGCTCCAGGCGCTGCAGCGCGCCGGTGCCGGCGTCGTCGTGGGCGGGCAGCAGCATGCGCGCGCAGACGAGCTCGAGCAGCAGCCGCGGCGCGGTGGTCCCGCGCATGTCGGTCAGCCCGGCGTGCACCGTGTCGGCCAGCCGCGACAGCGTCGCCGACCCCAGCGCCCTCGCCTGCTGGACCATGAGGTCGAGACGGTCGGGCGGGCAGTCGAGCAGGCCGTTGCCGCCGGCGTCGGGCACGGCGTCGAGGACGATGAGGTCGCGCAGCCGGTCGAGCAGGTCGGTGGCGAACCGGCGCGGGTCGTGCCCGGCCTCCACCACGCGGTCGACGGCGCGGAACACCCCGGGGGCGTCGGTGGCGGCGAGCGCGTCGATGGCCTCGTCGAGCAGCGCGTCGTCGGTGACGCCGAGCAGCCCCACGGCGCTGGCGTAGGTGACGCCCTCGGGCCCGGCGCCGGCCAGCAACTGGTCGAGGATCGACAGGGAGTCGCGCACCGAGCCGCCGCCGGCCCGCACGACCAGCGGGAACACCGTGGGCTCGACCTGCACGCCCTCGGCGGCGCAGGTCTTCTCCAGCAGGCCGCGCAGCGTCGTCGGCGGGACCAGGCGGAACGGGTAGTGGTGGGTGCGCGAGCGGATCGTCGGCAGCACCTTGTCCGGCTCGGTCGTGGCGAAGACGAAGACCAGGAACTCCGGCGGCTCCTCGACCACCTTGAGCAGGGCGTTGAAGCCCTGCGTGGTCACCATGTGCGCCTCGTCCACGATGTAGACCTTGTAGCGGCTGCTCACCGGCGCGAAGAACGCGCGCTCCCGCAGGTCACGGGCGTCGTCGACGCCGCCGTGGCTGGCCGCGTCGATCTCGATGACGTCGAGCGAGCCGGGGCCGTCGGGCGCCAGCGCCACGCACGAGCCGCACACCCCGCACGGGGTCGACGTCGGCCCCTGCTCGCAGTTGAGCGAGCGGGCCAGGATCCGCGCCGACGACGTCTTGCCGCAGCCGCGCGGTCCGCTGAAGAGGTAGGCGTGGTTGATCCGGCCGCCGTCGACGGCGTTGACCAGCGGGGTGGTCACGTGCTCCTGGCCGACCACCTCGGCGAAGGTCGCCGGGCGGTACTTCCGGTAGAGCGCCAGAGCCACGCGGCGAGGTTACGTGGCAGGGACGACGTCCCGGCAGCACCGGGACGCCGTCCGTGTCACATCACCAGCTTGAGCAGGAACTCGACCTGGCCGCGGTCCTCGACCCGGACGAAGCCCAGGTTGGGCGCGGCGATGCCGAAGTCGCTGAAGACCACCGGGATGGCGCCGGAGACGTCGACGCCCCCGGCCGTGCGGACGACGGCGAGGTCGGCCTGCACCTGCCGCGTCTGGCCGCGCAGGGTGAGGTCGCCGGTGACCGTGACCGTCACGGGGGTGCCCGACAGCTCGGGGAGGTCGACGGGCCCGCGGATGGTGAACGTCGCGGTCGGGTGGGTGCCGACGTCCATGACGTTGCCGCGGAAGTAGCTGTCCCGCTGGCCGCTGTCGGTGCTGATGCTGGCCACGTCGACGGTGACCTCACCGGTGCTCAGGTCGCCGTCGGCGATGACGACCGAGCCGCTGACCTGACCGGTGGTGCCGGCGACGGTCACGTCCGCGCCGTTGAGCACCTCGTCGACGCGGTAGCCGGCCGAGGACCCCGTCGTGACCGTCCACGTGCCGTCGGTGTCGTCGACCAGCTCGACGTCGGAGGGCTGCGCCTGCACGGTCGGCGCCGCGGCGGCGTCCTCCTGCGTCGCGGCGTAGAGCAGCGGGCCGATGCCGAGGCCGAGGGCCAGGACCGCGACGATCCCCCCGACGATCCACCAGAGACGACGGCGCGGCCTTGCCATGGGGAACCCCTCTCCTTGACGGTTCAAGGATGCTGACGCACCAACCTGGCAGTCAGCTGTGAGACGCGCCACGGCCCGGTGACGTTCCGGGGACAAGAAGGGACCCCCCGCGCACCCGCCAGAGCCCGCTTATCCTTGCTGCCTTCCGGCCCTGGGGAGGTTCACGGGGTGACGCCACACGAGGGGTCTGCCCACCACTGTAGAGGACGCCGGCCGCTAGCCTCCCCGACCATGGCCTCCCGGCGCGCCCTCGTCCTGCCCCCGCCCCGCTCCTGACCCGGAGCACCGCGGGCTGATCCGCGGCCGGCACCCGCCCGGCCGCCCCTGCGCCGTGCTCCGGACCCGCGTCCCCGTCCGGAACCAGCGCCCAGGAGCGTCGTGTCCACCCCCTCCTCCCCCGCGTCGAGTCGCGGGTTTCTCTTCGTCGTCCTCGCCTCGCTGTGCTGGGGCACCTCCGGCCTGTCCGGCCGCGTGATCTCCGACCGCAGCGACCTCTCCGCCCTCGACATCGCCTGGTACCGCCTCGCCATCGGCGCGGTGGCCCTCGCGGTCGCCTGGGGCGCGACCGCCCGGCGGCGGGGTCCCGCCGTCGCCGTGACCCGACCGGTCGCCGTGCGGCTCGTCCTCGTCGGCGTCGGGCTGGCCGCCTACCAGTTCGCCTACTTCACCGCGGTCGAGCGGGCGGGCGTGAGCATCGCCACGCTGGTCGCCCTCGGGCTGGCGCCGCTGCTCATCGCCGTCGGCGGCACCCTGCTTGGCTCCGGCCGGCCGGACGGGGCGACCCTGGCCGCCCTGACGGTCGCGCTCGTCGGGCTCGTCCTGCTCGTCGGCGTCTCCGCGGGCGCCGGCACCGGCACGGCGGTGCTGCTCGGCGCGCTCGTCGCCAGCGGCTCGGCCCTCGGCTACGCCGTCGTCACCCTGGCCGGCGGGGGCGTGCCGGCCGGCGTGCCCGTCACCCTCGCCGGCTTCGCGGGCGGCGCCCTTCTGCTCACCCCCGTGGTGCTGGCCGAGGGGATCTCCGTCCCGACCGACGGCGGCACGCTCGCCGTGCTGCTCTACCTGGGCCTGGTGCCCAGCGCACTGGCCTACGGCCTGTTCTTCACCGGCGTGCGGACGGTGCCGGGGGCGGTGGCCTCGATCGTCACGCTGCTCGAGCCGCTGACCGCGACCGTGCTGGCCACCGCGTTCCTCGGCGAGCGACTGGCGCCCGCGGCCGTGGCCGGTGGCCTGCTGCTGATGGCGGCCGTGGCCGGGCTGTACCTGCACCGGCTGCGGCGCGCACCGGAGCCGGTGGCCGGGGCCTGAACGCGCGGCGGGCCCCCGGCCGTCAGCCGGGGGCCCGTCGTCGTCCTGCGGAGGATGGGAGATTCGAACTCCCGAGGGGTTGCCCCCAACCCGCTTTCCAAGCGAGCGCCATAGGCCACTAGGCGAATCCTCCCGTGCCGGCGATCCTACCGGGCACCGGGGCGCGGGTCAGCCGACGCCCCGGGACCGCGTGCCGCCCCGGGTGGTCGGCACGGCCGGCACGGGGCAGGCTGGGCCGGTCGGGGAGCGCACGGGGGCACCGCATCGGGGCACCGCTCCGGGCACTGAGGAGGTAGGCGGATGAGCGAGCCGGTGCAGGTCCGACCGGAGGTCGTGGACGCCATCGCGGACGTCCTGCGCGGCGCCGACCCGGCGGGTCTCCCGCCCACCGCGACGGCGGAGGAGAAGGCGGCGGCCAAGGACCGCTACCTGTCGGAGTTCGCCGCGGAGCGCAGCAAGCGCGACCGGCAGACACAGGCCTGGGAGCTGCTGCTCACCCGCAGCTACGACGAGCCGCCCACGTGGTCCCGACTGTTCGACGACCTCGAGCCCGACGCGGTCCAGCAGCTCGGCGAGCTCTACGACGTCCTGCCCGAGGGGGCGCAGGAGGAGTACGCACGCCGCTACGGCGTCCCCAGCACGGTCTGATCTCCCCCGTGCCGCGAGGCCGCCGGTGGGGTAGGACTCGCCGGTGACCACGACCGTCCCGGGCCGCCTGGTGGCCGGCCGCTACCGCCTGCTGGAGCGCATCGGCGGCGGCGGCATGGGTGCGGTGTGGCTCGGGCGCGACGAGCTCCTCGACCGGCGGGTGGCCGTCAAGCAGGTCCTGCTGGCGGTCGGCGCCGACCCGGAGACGACCGACCAGCAGCGCCTGCGCGCCCTCCGCGAGGGCCGGATCGCCGCGCGGCTGAGCCATCCGCACGCCATCTCGGTCTACGACGTCGCGCTCGAACAGGGCGTGCCGTGGCTGGTGATGGAGTACCTGCCCTCCCGCAGCCTGGCCGCGGTGCTCGCCGAGGACGGGCCGCTGCGCACCGACCAGGCCGCGCAGGTCGGCGCCCAGCTCGCCGACGCGCTGGCCGCGGTGCACGCGGCCGGGATCGTGCACCGCGACGTCAAGCCGGCCAACGTGCTCATCGGCCGCGGCGACCGCGTCGACGGCCTCGTCAAGATCACCGACTTCGGCATCTCGCACGCCAGCGGGGACGTCACGCTCACCCAGACCGGCCAGATCACCGGGACGCCGGCCTTCCTCGCCCCCGAGGTCGCGCAGGGCAGCGAGATGACCCCCGCCAGCGACGTCTTCTCCCTCGGCGCCACGCTCTACACCTGCGTGGAGGCCGAGCCCCCGTTCGGCATGGACGACAACGCGCTGCGCCTGCTGCACCGGGTGGCCGGCGGGGAGATCCGCCCGCCCCGGCACGCCGGCTCGCTGGAGAAGCCGCTGCTGGGGATGCTCGCCCGCGACCCCGCCGAGCGGCCGGGGATGCCCGAGGTCCGCGACGTCCTGGCCAAGCTGGCCGCCGGCCGCGACGGCGACCCGACGACGGTGCTCCTCGCCCGCACCGACCTGCAGACCCCCCGCGGGCGCAACCGGACCGCCCGGTTCCCCGCCGAGTCGCAGCGCAGCGGCCCGCCGACCGCCGTGCAGCCCGCCGTGGCGGCCCCGGCGGAGGCGCCTCCGGACCCGCCTGCCACCCCGGAGCCGCCCGCGCCCGCCGCCGCACCCGCCGCCGCCGCCGCCGCCGCCGTCGCACCCGAGTCGTCGCCCGAGCCCCCAGGGCCGCCGTCCGGCCCGGAGCCCGAGCGGCCGCTGGTCGGTCCCCGCAGGCGGCACCGCGGCCCGCTGCTGGCGGCCGCGCTGGTGCTCCTGGTCGTACTGGCGGCCCTCGGCGGGTGGCTGGCCCTGCGCGACGGGGACGGCGCCACCCCGTCGGCCGACCCGACGGGGTCGGGGACGACCGGCGCTCCCACCTCGGAGAGCACGGACCCCACCACCGAGCCCGCGCCGACGTCGGAGGACACCGGCGGGCAGGCCCCGGAGCAGACCACCGGGGCGGCGCCGACGACGGAGGCTGAGGAGCCGCCGGCCGACCCCGCGACCGACCCGGCCACCGAGGCGCGGCAGACCCTCGAGCAGTACTACGAGTACCTGCCCGGCGACGCCGAGAGTGCCTACGCGATGACCGGGCCGACCCTGCAGTCGCGCGCGAGCTTCGACTACTACCGCGACTACTTCGGCCGCTGGGACGAGGTCTCCCTCCTCGACGTGCAGGACGTCGACGACCAGGGTGACCGCATCACCGCGACCAGCCAGGTGGAGTTCGTCCGCACCGGGGAGCGCCTGGTGGAGACGCACGCGGTGACCTTCGTCCGCGGCGAGGACGGCGGGCTGCTGGTCGACCTCGACGTCCTGGCCTGACCCGCACCCCGGACACGACGACGGCGGCGCCCCGGGATGGGACGCCGCCGTCGAGGACCGCTGGCGGTGGCGGTGGGATTTGAACCCACGGAGGCTTGCACCTCACACGCTTTCGAGGCGTGCTCCTTCGGCCGCTCGGACACGCCACCGCCGAAGAGACTACAGGCCCCTCTTCCGGCGGAAGAACGCGCGTAGGAGTGTCGCGCTCTCCTCCGCGCGGACGCCGCCGGTGACCTGCGGGCGGTGGTTGAGCCGGCGGTCGCGGACGACGTCCCACAGCGACCCGGCGGCCCCGGCCTTCGGGTCGTCGGCGCCGTAGACGACCCGGTCGACCCGGGCCAGCACGCTCGCGCCGGCGCACATCGTGCAGGGCTCCAGCGTGACGACGAGCGTCGCGCCGGTCAGCCGCCAGCCGTCGCCGTGCACCGCGGCGGCCGCGCGCAGGGCCAGCACCTCGGCGTGCGCGGTGGGGTCTCCCCGCTTCTCGCGCTCGTTGGCCGCCTCTGCCAGCACCGCGCCGCCGGGCCCCAAGACGACGGCGCCGATCGGGGTGTCGCCCCACTCCTGCGCGGCGGCGGCCAACTCGAGCGCGCGGACCATCGCCGCGTCGACGACGTCGTCCGGCAGGGAGTCCGGCGCGCTCACGCGCGGGCGTCGGCCAGGGGGAGGCCGACCAGCGCGGACAGCTCGGCCAGCGCCGCGGCGGGGTCGGCCACCTTGATCGTGTGCATGCCGAGCGCGCGGGCCGGCTTGAGGTTGATGCCCAGGTCGTCGAGGTAGGCGCAGTCGGCGAAGTCCAGGTCCCGGCCGGTGGCCTCGTTGAGCCGCGCCAGCGCCCGCCGGTAGATCTCCGGCTCGGGCTTGCGGATGCCCTCCAGCGAGGACTCGACGACGGCGTCGAACAGGTCGAGCAGCTCGGCCAGCCGCCCGGTGCGCTCCATCGGCGCGACGTTGTTCGACAGCATCCCCAGCGGCAGCCCGGCGGCCCGCAGCCTGCGCACCGCCTCCACCATCTCCGGGCGGACCTCCCCCGCCAGCGCGCCCAGCACCCGGCGCGCGTCGACCCGGTGGCCGGCGGCCAGCGCCTCGGCCTCGAAGGTGTCGACGAACCCCTCGACGTCGAGCTCGTTGCGCTCGTAGCGCGCCCAGGCGTTGGTGTCCGGGTTGGTGCTGTTGAGCCGCCGGATGAGCCCGTCGGGCAGCCCGGCCTCGGCCTCGTAGGCGGCGAAGGCCAGCATCGGGCTCTCGGTGATCACCCCGCCGAGGTCGAAGACGACGGCCGACGCGGTGGCGCTCATGCCCCCACCGCCGCGGCCAGCTCGTCGGCGAAGCCCAGCCGCGCGGCGATCCGCGCGACCATCTCGTCGGCCCACAGGTCGTCGGCGGTCACGATCGGCCGCAGGTCGTCCGCGGGCAGTCCGTCGTCGGCGAACACGTCCAGGTCCCCTCCCGGCCAGCCGGTCTCGTCGTCGTCGAAGGCGCCGTCCTCGTCGACGGCGATCCCGTAGCGCTCGACGACCTCCGCGCCGAGCACCCACTCCTGCATGGTGGCGTCGGAGATCAGGGCCCGGACCATGCCACCCGGGCCGTGCCGCAGCACCACGAAGTACAGCCGCGAGTCGACGACGACCACGAACGGCGGCGGCCACCCCTCCGCGCCCGGCTCGCCCAGCGCCCGCTCCAGCACCGGCAACTCGTCGGAGGCGTCGGCGGCCAGCAGCTGCACCCGCCACCCGCCGCCGCTGCGGCTGACCAGCACCGCCCAGCTCGGCGGCCACGTGCTCGCCGGCAGGGCCGGCTCGGGCGCGCTCACCGGACCCGCAGCACGGTCAGGCCGTCGGCCAGCGGCAGCAGCACCGTCTCGAACCGCGGGTCGGTGGCGAGCGCGGCGTTGAGCGCGACGAGCACGTGGTCCTCCTCGGAGACCGGCGCCAGCACCCGGCCGCTGCGCAGCGTGTTGTCGAGCAGGACCAGCCCGCCCGGCCGCATCCGCGGGTGCAGCTCCTCGACGTAGGCGGGGTAGCCGGCCTTGTCGGCGTCGACGAAGGCGAGGTCGAACACCGGCTCGACCGGGACCTCGCGGAGCAGGTCCAGCGCCTCGCCCAGGCGCAGCTCGACCCGGTCGGCGACGCCGGCCCGCTCCCAGTACCGGCGGGCGATCGCCGTCCACTCCTCGCTGCGGTCCAGGCACAGCAGCCGGCCGCCGTCGACCATCCCGCGCGCGATGCACAGCGCGGAGAAGCCGGTGAACGTGCCGATCTCGACCGCCCGCCGGACGCCGAGCGCGGCGGTGAGCAGCTGCATGAGCACGCCCTGCTCGACCGCGATCTGGAAGGTGGCCGGGACCTCCCCGCGGTCGGCGAGCCCGGCGGTCTCGGCCACGAGGGCGGCGGCCACCTCGTCCAGCGGCTCGGAGCTGGCGCGCACGTAGTCGGAGACCTCCTGGGTGAGGAGGAACGACCGCGGCGTCACGGCGTGTCCGGAGACGGGGAGGCGGAGGCCATAGCCTCTGATCATGGCCGATCCCGCACCCGACGACGGAGCCGAGGTCGACCCCGCGCTGTTCGACCGCCTGGCGGCCGACCCGCTCGCCGCGCTCCTGGGCATCGAGCTGGAGCAGGTCCGGCCCGGCTACGCCCGCGCGGGCATGACCGTGGGTCCCCGCCTGCTCAACGCCGTCGGCACCGCGCACGGCGGCGCGACCATGGCGCTGCTCGACGTCGTCCACGCGGCGGTGAGCAACAGCCACGGCACGGTGGCCGTCGCCCAGGACGTGCACACCGAGTTCCTCACCGCCGGCCGGCCCGGCGAGCGGCTGGTCGCCGAGGGCACCGAGCTGCACCGCGGCCGCCGCACCGCCGTCTACCGCATCGACGCCCGCGGTGACGACGGCCGGCTGGTGGCCACCGCGCTGGCCCGCGTCTTCCGCACCGAGCAGCCCTGGGGGCCGGCGTGAGCCTCCCCGTCCCCACCATGCCGAAGCCGCCGGTCGGGGTGGTGGGCCTCGGCCAGCTCGGCGGGTCACTGGCCGCCGCGCTGGTGGCCGCCGGCCGCGAGGTGTCCGGGTGGGACGTCGACCCGGCCGCGCGCGAGGCGGCCGCGGCGCGCGGCGTGCGCGTCACACAGGAACTGGGCGGCGTCGTCGTCCTGGCCGTGCCGCTGCCGGCGATGGCCGGCGCGCTCGACGGTCTCGACGTCGACCCCGACGCCACGGTCACCGACCTCGGCTCGGTGAAGGTCCCCGTGCTCGCCTCGGTGGGCGCGGCGCTGGGCGGCCGGTTCGTGGGCGGGCACCCGATGGCCGGGACCGAGCGGTCCGGCCACGGCGCCACCGACCCCGGCCTGTTCCGCGGCGCGCGGTGGGCGCTGTGCCTGGAGCCGGGCACCGACCTGCGCCGCTGGCTGCGGGCCGCGGAGGTGGCCCTCGACGCCGGTGCCGAGGTGGTGCCGGTGACCGCCACCGAGCACGACGACGCCGTCGCAGCCATCAGCCACGTGCCGCACCTGCTCGCCGCGGCGCTGGCCGCGGCGGCCGGCGAGGCAGGGCCGCTGGCGCTCGCCCTGGCGGCCGGCAGCTTCCGCGACGGCACGCGGGTGGCCGGCAGCGACCCGGCGTTCGTCATCGCGATGGTCGAGGGCAACGCCGGGCCGACGGCGGCCGCGCTCGCCCGCGTGCGCGCGCAGCTGGACCGGCCCTGGCCCGACCTCGTCGCCGCCGGCCACGCCGTGCGGACCGCCGACCCCGGCCGGCGGGTGGTCCGGGTGCCGCTGGACCGGGCGGCGCTGCTCGCGCTGGGCCGGACCGGCGGTGCGGTCACCCAGCGGCTGGCCGCCTTCGTCGAGGGCTGGGTGCCCGGCCGCTGACCGTTTCGCCTCCGCCGCGCCGGGCAGGGAGCCCCCCATGGACGACAGCGAGATCCGCAGCCGCATCGACGCGCTGGTCGAGGAGGAGCACCGCCTCCGCGAGAGCTCGGAGCACACCGAGGAGCAGCGCGCCCGGCTCCGGCAGATCGAGGAGGAGCGGGACCAGCTGTGGGACCTCATCCGCCAGCGGGACGCCAAGCGGCAGTACGACGAGGACCCCGACAGCGCGCAGGTGCGCCCGAGGTCGGAGGTCGAGGGCTACCTCCAGTAGAAGGACCCCCTGCCCCCCACCGCTCGCAGGCTCGCGGCGGGGCCCTGCAGGGGGCCGCTGGAAGAGGTCGCTCCGCGGCCTCCCTCCTGGGGTCCCTAGGCGGAGTCGCGGACCGGCCGCCGGTGCCCGGCGTCGTGGTGGCCGGTGCCCAGCAGGGCCAGCTGCCACAGCAGCCGGGCCCGGGGGTCGGTGAGCTTGCGGCCGGTCACCGACTCGATCCGTCGCAGCCGGTGCATGACCGTGTTGCGGTGGCAGTAGAGGAGGTCGGCGGCGCGGGTGGGTGAGGCGTCGGCGTCGAGGAACGCCGACAGCGTCTCCAGCAGCACCTCGCGCTCGTCCCCGGGCAGCTCGAGCAGCCGGCCCAGGGTCTGGCTCACCAGCCGGGACAGGATCTCCGGCGAGTTGCTCAGCAGCGCCTCGGGCAGCCGGTCGTCGATGGTCACCACCCGCGCGACGCCGTCGGGCAGGGTGCGCGCAGCGGTCTCGGCCAGCCGGTAGGCGCCGGCCACGGCCGCCGCGCCCTCCACCACCGAGGACACCCCCACCGGGCCGGATGCGACGGCGCCCAGCCAGGACAGCAGCTCCGGCAACCGCCGGCTGCCGAGCCCGACCACGCCCACCGCGGCCTGCGACCGGGTGCCCCACGCCGACCGGATGCCGCGCTTGAGCAGCGCGGCCGCCGGGTCCAGCGGCTCGTCCCCCTCGTCGCGCACCGGGGCGACGGCGACGGCGAGCCGGCCCGCCAGCGGCACCGACAGCAGGTCGGCGGCGGTGCGCGCGAAGGCGGGGTCGCCGCCGCGGCCGTCGAGCAGCCCGTCGAGCAGCCGCTGCCGCTCGACGGCGTCGAGACCCGAGCGGCGCCGCTCCTCGGCCCGGTAGCCCTCCGCGGCGGCGCTGCACCCGCGGTCGTTGGTGCGCCACAGCGAGCCGGCGACCTCGAGCAGCAGGCCGTCGTCGTGCCGGTCACCCTGGCGGGACAGCGCGACGAGCGCCTCCCAGGTGATCTGCCCGCCGAGCCGGTAGGCGCGCAGCACGGCCTCCAGCGGGATGCCCTGGGCGGCCCGGAGGCGGCCGACGGCGCGGGCACCCTCGGCGTGGCTCTGGTGGTAGGCGGCGGGCACGTCGGGCAGCAGCCCGCGGACGCCGACCTCGAGGTTGCGCCGCAGCGTGGCACGCATCTGCGGGTCGCCCCCGGACATGGCCTCGCGGTAGGCCGGCTCGGTCTCGACCAGGATCTCCACCATCCGGTCGGTCATCTCGTCGAGCCGGTCCAGCAGCACCGGCACGAGTTCAGCCAGGCGCTCCTCGACCCCCCAGGGGGCAGTCCGCACGCGCTCACCTCCGGTGTTCATCGCACAGAGCACAACACGTGGCACCCATCACTGTGCGGTCAGCCCATTGTGACGGCCCTCACCGGCCCTCAGGCTCATACGGACGTAGCCGTGACCCAATCGACGCGAGAGTGCGCCGGGCTTGACCGCGGCGACCTCCCCGACGCAGAGGAGACGTGGGCACCTTGGCGCAGCCGCCGGACACCACAGGCAGCAGCACCCGGCACCAGGACCGATCGCCCACCGCCCGACTGGAGATGACGGGCATCAGCGTCACCTTCGGCGGCATCAAGGCCCTGACCGACGTGTCGCTGACCGTCGAACCGGGCCAGGTGCACGGCCTCATCGGGCCCAACGGCGCCGGCAAGACGACGATGTTCAACGTGGCCTGCGGGCTGGTCCGCAACAGCGAGGGCACGATCACCTGGCGCGGCCAGGAGCTGCGGCGGCTGCGGCCGGCGCAGCTGGCCGGGCTCGGCATCGCCCGCACGCTGCAGGGGGTCGGGCTCTTCCCCGGCCTCACCGTGCTGGAGAACGTGATGGTCGGCGCGCACAAGCACGCCCGCGCCGGCTTCTTCTCCGCGCTGTTCGCCATCCCGACCTCCGACCGGGACGACGCCCGGCTGCGCGAGCGGGCCATGACGGCGCTGGCCGAGCTCGATGCCGCCGACTACGCCGGCCGCTACCCCGGCAGCCTCCCCTACCCCGTGCAGAAGCGGGTGGCACTGGCCCGCGCGCTGGTCGCCGAGCCCGAGCTCCTCCTGCTCGACGAGCCGGCCAGCGGTCTGAGCGAGGACGAGATGCACGAGCTGGGCACCCTCATCGGCCACCTGTCGGGCCGGATGAGCGTCCTGCTCGTCGAGCACCACATGGACCTGGTCATGCGCGTGTGCGACCAGATCACCGTCCTGGACTCCGGCAAGCAGATCGCCGCCGGCACGCCGCAGCAGGTCCAGAACGACCCGGCGGTCACCGAGGCCTACCTCGGCGACGCCGTCGACGACACCACCGACGTCAGCGAGCTGGCGGGCACCGACGGGGGGACCCACCGTGGCTGAGGCGCACGGCAGCACCGCGGCGGGCGCCGCAGGGACCGGCCTGAGCAAGGGCGACGCCGGACGGGGCGCCGCGACCGGCAGCCACGTCGTGGCCGGCGGCGGCACCGCGACCGCCGACGCGGTCCTCTCCGTCGAGGGCCTGTCGGCCGCCTACGGCCCGGTCAAGGCGCTCGACGGCGTGACGCTGCGCGCCGAGCAGGGCCGGATCACCGCGGTCCTCGGCGCCAACGGCGCCGGCAAGACGACGCTGCTGCGCACCATCAGCGGCCTCGTCCGCCCGACCGCCGGCCGGGTCGTCCTCAACGGCGAGGACGTCACCCGGTCGCCGGTGGAGGCGATGGTCACCAAGGGCATGTCGCACGTGCCCGAGGGTCGCGGCGTGATCGCCGAGCTGACCGTCGACGAGAACCTGCGGGTCGGCTCGCTGTTCCGCGGCAAGGTCGGGCAGGACGAGTTCGACCGGGTCTACGACCTGTTCCCGCGGATCAAGGAGCGCCGCGGCTCGACGGCGCACACGCTCTCCGGCGGTGAGCGCCAGATGCTGGTCATCGGCCGCGCGCTGCTGGCCCGGCCGAAGCTGCTGCTGCTCGACGAGCCCTCGCTGGGCCTGGCCCCGCGGATCGTGGCGCAGATCTTCGCGCTGCTGCGCAAGCTCGTCGACACCGAGGGCCTGTCGGTCCTGCTGGTGGAGCAGAACGCCCGCAGCGCGCTGTCCGTGGCCGACACCGGGGTGGTCCTCAACCTCGGTCGCGTCGTGGTCACCGACGACGCCCACCGGCTCGCCGGCGACGAGGACCTCCGCCACGCCTACCTGGGCTTCTAGCCCCTCCCCGCTCCTCCGCACCCCAGGAAGGCAGCCCTCACGTGCAGCAGTTCGTCAACCTCACCCTCGGCGGGGTGATCACCGGCGCGGTCTACGCCGCCTTCGCCCTCGCCCTGGTGCTCATCTGGCGGTCCACCCGGATCGTCAACTTCGCCCAGGGCGCGATGGGCGCCCTCACGACGTTCATCGCCCTGTCCCTCATCGAGGGCGGCCAGTCCTACTGGGTCGGCCTCGTCGTCGCGCTGCTCGCCGGGCTGGTCATCGGCGCGGTCATCGAGCGGGTGGTCATCCGGCCGGTCGAGGGCGGGCCGGAGCTCAACGCGGTCATCGTGACCCTCGGTCTCTTCATCGCCATCCAGGCGCTCATCTCGGTGCTGTTCGGGGTCAATCAGCGCGCGTTCGTCGCGCCGTTCTCCACGATCGGCTTCAAGGCCGGCGACTTCACCCTCGCGCTGAGCCCCAACACCCTGTTCACCCTCGGCGCGGTCCTGCTGGTGATGGTCGGGCTCACCGCCCTGTTCCGCTTCACCCGCGTCGGCCTGGCCATGCGCGCCTCGGCGTTCGGCCAGGAGGTCGCCCGGCTGCTCGGTGTCCGGGTCGGCCGGATGCTGACCCTCGGCTGGGCGCTGGCCGCGGTCGTCGGCTCGCTGGCCGGCATGCTCATCGCCGCCGAGGTCACCTTCGTGGCGCCCACGTTCATGGACGCGCTGATCGTCTTCGGCTTCGTCGCCGCGGTTCTGGGCGGCCTGGACTCCCCGATCGGCGCCGTCGTCGGCGGCCTGCTGCTCGGCCTGGCCCTCAGCTACGTGCGCGGCTACCTCGGCGACGAGCTGGTCGGCCTCGCCGCGCTCGTGGTCCTCGTCGTGGTCCTGCTCGTGCGACCCGGCGGCCTGTTCTCGACGACCCAGACGCGGAGGGCATAGCACCGTGAGCGACCTGCAGACCCCCGCCTCCTCCCCCGCCTCCGGCGCGGCCACCTCCGACGCGCCCACCACGGCCACCGCCGCCAGCAACGCCAGCTCCGTGCAGGCCACCGGCGGCCGCACGCTGCTACCGCGCAACACGCTGCTGCGGCACCTGCTCGTGCTGGTCCTCTGCGCCGTCGGCGCCGTGATCCTGCTGGAGTCGACCGACCTCGGCTTCAACGCGCAGATCGGCTACGTCGCCTTCTACGCCATCGCGGCGGGCGGCCTGACGCTGCTGACCGGCCTCAACGGGCAGATCTCCCTCGGCCACGGCGCCCTCATGGCCGTCGGCGCGTACACGACGGCCCTGCTGCTCGACGTCGAGGAGCCCCTGCCGCTCGTCGTGATCTTCCTGGCCGCGATCGCGCTGACCTCGCTCGTCGGCGCGGTCGTCGGTGTCGCCGCCGCCCGCCTGCACGGCCCGTACCTGGCCGGCGCCACGCTCGCCCTGGCGGTCGGCCTGCCGGGCCTGGCGCTGTACTTCCGCGACTTCCTCGGCGGCGAGCAGGGCCTAACGGTCTCCTCGCCGGACCGCCCGGACTGGTTCGTCGAGGGCATCCGCACGCTGTCGGGCAACTCCGCCTCGGGCGTGAAGTGGATCGCCTACATCGCGGTCGCTTGCCTGCTGGTCACCTACTTTCTGCTGGCCAACCTGATGCGCAGCCGCATCGGGCGCACGTGGCGGGCGGTCCGCGACCAGGAGGTCGCCGCCGAGCTCTCCGGCATCAACCTCGGCACGTGGCGGGTCCTGGCCTTCCTGGTCAGCGCCGCCGCGGCGGGGCTCGCCGGAGCCGTGCTGGCGCTCGTCGTCCGCCTGACGGCCCCGACCGCCTTCACCATCGTCCTGTCCCTGTCCCTGCTGACCGCCATCGTCATCGGCGGCCTGGGCAGCCTCCTCGGGGCGCTCATCGGCTCGGCGCTGCTGGTGTTCCTGCCGCGCGCGCTCCGGGACGCCGGGGAGTCGCTGGACATGGACGCCGCCCAGGCCGCCGAGATCTCCTACGTCGTCTACGGCGTGATCCTCGTGCTGGTCATGCTGTTCGCCCCGGCCGGTCTGGTCGGGTCGATCCGGCTGGCCTGGATGAAGCAGCGCGCCCGCCGGGCCGGCGCGCGTACCAGGGGGTGAGGGGCCGGGACCCCTCGGCTGTCCCCCGATCCGGCCCCGTGGCCGGCTCAGCTCCACCCGCCCCATCAGACTCCCGGGCACAGGCGCCCGGGTCCGCTCCAGAGGAGAACCGTTGACAAGATCCTCACGACGCCTCGTCAGCTTCGTGGCCGCGGCAACCGTCGCCACCACCCTGGCCGCCTGTGGCGGCGGCGACTCCGGTGGGGGTGGCGGGGGCGGCGACAGCGCGGAGAACGAGGCCTCCGACATCGGCATCACCGAGGACAGCATCAAGCTCGGCGCGCACTACCCGCTGACCGGCGTCGCGGCGCCCGGCTACAGCGAGATCCCGACCGGTGTCCAGGCGTACTTCGACTTCGTCAACGCCAACGGCGGGGTCAACGGCCGCGACATCGAGTTCGTCTACCGGGACGACGCTTACAACCCGACCAACACCAGCCAGGTGGTGAACCAGCTCGTCCTCGAGGACGAGGTGTTCGCGATCATGTCGGGCCTCGGCACGCCGACCCACAACGCCGTCACCGACTTCCTCAACAGCGAGGGCGTGCCCGACCTGTTCGTCTCCTCGGGCTCGCGACTGTGGGACGACCCGGAGGAGAAGCCGTACACCTTCGGCTGGCAGCCCGACTACGAGATCGAGGGCAAGATCATCGGCCAGTACGTGGCCGAGAACTTCCCCGACGCCAAGGTCGGCCTGTTCCTCCAGGGCGACGACTTCGGTGAGGACGGCGCCGCCGGTGCCCGTCAGTACCTCGAGGACCAGATCGTCGCGGAGGAGACCTACGTCCCGGGCAACACCGACGTCCGTCCGCAGATCTCGGCCCTGCAGGCCGCCGGCGCGGACTTCGTCCTCGGCTTCAACGTCCCCAGCTACACGGCGCTGTCGCAGCTGACCGCACTGCAGCTCGGCTACGCCCCGCAGTGGTTCTACTCGAACGTCGGCTCGGACCCGGTGCTGGTCGGCTCGCTGCTGGCCCGCTTCTCCGAGGGCGCGGTCAGTGACGCCAGCCTGCTCGACGGCGTGCTGACCACCGAGTACATCCCCGGCGTGGACAACCCGGACAACGAGTGGACCCAGCTGTGGCAGCGGGTGTGGGAGGAGTCCGGCCAGGAGGGCGAGCTCACCAACTACCGCGCCTACGGCATGTCGCAGGCCTACACGATGGTGCAGGCCCTGCAGTCCGCCGGTCAGAACCCGACGCGTGACGACCTGGTCGCCGCCGTCGAGCAGGCCGGTTCCGAGTGGGAGGGCCCGGGCTTCTCGCCCTTCCGCTACTCGGAGGACGTGCACGCCGGCTACAGCGGCATGCTCGTCAGCCGGCTGCTGGGTGAGGGCTCGGAGGAGCTGACGCCGGTGCTCGTCACCGACAACGGCGACGCCGAGATCACCGAGGCCGAGAACGAGCCGGCCAGCCCGCCGGAGAGCGGCATCCCGGACGAGGAGCCGATCAACTGAGTCAGGCCCTCCACGGCGCCTGACCTGACGGCAACGGGCCGTCGGTCCCCTCGCGGGGCCGGCGGCCCGTTCGCCGTTCCGGGTGAGGAAGGGGGACACTCAGCTCCCGAAGTGTCGGGAGTTGATCTCCGGGTAGGGGACGCTGGAGGTCCTGCGCACGAGGCGGGACGGCGAGACGACGGGAGCAGGCATGGTGCGCGCGGCACGGACGATCCGGCGGGCGGTGGTGACCGGCGGCGCCGGCTTCCTCGGGTCCCACCTGTGCGAGCACCTGCTCGAGCGCGGCGTCGAGGTGGTGTGCCTCGACAACTTCCTGACCGGCACGCCCGAGAACGTCGTCCACCTGATGGAGCACCCGGGCTTCCGCCTGGTGCGCTGCGACGTCACCGACTTCGTGCACGTGCCCGGCCCGGTGGACCTCGTGCTCCACTTCGCCTCGCCGGCCAGCCCGCTGGACTACCTGAAGATGCCGATCGAGACGCTCAAGGTCGGCAGCCTCGGCACCCTGCACACCCTGGGCCTCGCGCACGAGAAGGGCGCCCGCTACGTCCTGGCCTCCACCTCCGAGGTCTACGGCGACCCGCTGGTGCACCCGCAGCCCGAGGAGTACTGGGGCAACGTCAACCCGGTCGGCCCGCGCGGCGTGTACGACGAGGCCAAGCGCTTCAGCGAGGCGATGACCACCGCCTACCGGACGTCGAAGGGCACCGACACCGGGATCGTGCGGATCTTCAACACCTACGGACCCCGCATGCGCCCCGACGACGGTCGCGCCATCCCGGCGTTCGTCGGCCAGGCGCTGGCCGGGCGCCCGCTGACCGTGGCCGGTGACGGCTCGCAGACCCGCTCGATCTGCTACGTCGACGACACCGTCCGCGGCATCCTCGCCCTCGCCTGGTCCGACCAGCCGGGGCCGGTGAACATCGGCAACCCCGACGAGCTGACGATGCTGCGGCTGGCGCAGTGGATCGTCGAGCTGACCGGGTCGTCGTCGGAGATCTCCTACATCGACCTGCCCGTCGACGACCCGAAGGTCCGCCGCCCCGACACCCGGCGGGCCGAGGAGCTGCTCGGCTGGCGGCCCACGGTCCCCTCCGAGGAGGGGCTGCGCCGCACGGTGGCCTGGTTCGCCGAGCAGCGGGAGACCGCGGAGCTGCGCGCCGGCTGACCCGCGCCGGGTGTCCTCGGACACTCTCTGGCGGAGGCCCTCCTCCGTGTCCTGGTTCACGTTTACATTGGGACGGGCGGCTGTGGGCACGCCGAGGAACCGGACACTGACGGAGAGTCATTCATGGGCCGCCACGCGGACACCACCTCTGCGCGGCGCGTACAGCGACCCGCGCCGATCGCGCTGATCGTCGCCCTCGTCGTCGTGGCCCTCGTGGCCGGCGGCGTCGTGTGGTGGCTCGCCGGCTCCGACGGCAGCGGCGGCGACTGCGCGACCACCCGCACCGTCCGGGTCACCGTCGCCCCCGAGCTCGGCGACGTCGCCCAGGAGCTGCTCGCCGAGCCGCAGGACCTCGGCGGCGGCGCCTGCGCGACGGCGGAGGTCACCGCCCAGGAGCCGCTGCAGACGGTCGGCGACCTCGGCGCCCTCGAGGGGTCCGCGCTGCCGCAGGTGTGGGTGCCCGACAGCTCCCTGTGGGCCGTGCGCGCCGGCGACGCCCCGCTCGACGCGTCGGGCTCCATGGCCACCTCGCCGGTGGTCCTGGGCACCAGCAGCGCGGCCGCCGACGAGCTGGGCTGGAGCGCCACGCCGCCGCCGTGGGGCGAGGCACTGTCCGGTGCCCGCCCGGTGGCCGTCCCGGACCTCGCCGCCAGCGCCGAGGGCGTCGCCGCGCTGGCCGCCGTCCGCTCCTCCCTCGGTGGCGGGGACGCCGCGGACAACGCCGTCGTGCAGGCCGTGCTCGCCGCGCGCCGCGGTCCGTCGGTCACCCCCGCCGAGGCGCTCGCCGCGGCGCAGGCCGGTGAGGCCGAGGCGCCGCTGCTGCCGATGAGCGAGCAGGAGGTCATCAGCGTCAACCGCGGCGCCGAGGACTCCTCGCTGGTCGCCGTCTACCCGGCCGAGGGCTCCCCCGAGCTGGACTACCCGGTGCTGCGGGTGGGCTCGGCCTCCGACGACGACCGGGCCGCCGTCGACGCCGTCGTCCGCCGGCTGACCTCGGAGGCCGCGGGCACCGCCGTCCTGGCCGCCGGCTTCCGCGACGCGGAGGGCACCGCCCCGACCGACCCAGGCCCGGGCGTGCGCGAGGAGGCCCCCGAGGTCCTCGCGGTCGACGCCGAGCAGGCGACCGACCTGCTGGCCGAGCTCGCCCGGCTGGCCGCGCCGTCGCGGCTGCTGACCGTCTGGGACGTGTCGCAGTCGATGGAGGCTCCCGCCGGTGACGGCACCCGCGCCACCCTGATGCGCGACGCCGCGCTCAGCGCCCTGGAGCTCCTGCCCGGCAACGCGGCGGGCGGCGTCTGGGCGTTCGCCTACCAGCTGCAGGGCGAGCAGGACTGGGTCGAGCTCGCGCCCATCCGCGAGATGGACGCCGAGGTCGACGGCGGCACGCAGCGCGAGTTCCTGGCCGAGCAGTTCGAGTCCCTCCCCGACCGGCTCTCCCCCGGCGGCACGGGCCTGTTCGACACCACCCTCGCCGCCGTGCGCGCCGCGCGGGACCAGTACGACCCGAACGCCGTGAACAGCGTCGTGCTGGTCACCGACGGCACGAACGAGGACTCCTCCGGCATCTCGCTGGACGAGCTGCTGCAGACGCTGGAGTCCGAGGTGGACGCGCAGCGGCCGATCAAGGTCATCGGGGTCGCGCTCGGCCCGGACGCCGACGTCGCGGCACTGGAGGAGATCGCCGCGGCGACCGGCGGGGCCTCCTACTCCGCCGTCGACCCCAACGACCTGCAGGACGTCCTCTTCGACGCCCTCCGCCAGCGCTGAGCACCTCGTCGGCCTACCGGCCGACACCGCGGCCACGTGCCGTCCCGACTCACGCAGAGCCGCTGCCCGTGTCCCGATCGGGGAGCCTCCGGCCCCCGCGATCGGCCCACCCTGCCGGTCAACGGGTGGGGAGCAGCCGGTCCAGCGCGGAGGTCACCTCGTCGACGGTCACCCGCGCCAGCGCGGGGTCGAGCTCGGTGCCCCACGGGTCACCGGTGCCGTCGCCGTGCCAGAGGACCACGTGCTGTGGTCGTGGCGGCGGGCCCCAGAGCGCCGGCGACACCGGGCCGAAGAGCACCACGGAGGGGCGGCGGTAGGCGGTGGCCAGGTGCGCCACGCCGGTGTCGCCGCTGACCACGACGCGGGCGGCGGCCACCGTGGCGGCCAGCTCGAGCGTCGACGTCGTCCCGGCGAGGACCGCGTCGTCGGGCAGCCCGGCGCCGCGCGCGACGGCGCACGCCAGGTCCCGCTCGGCCGGGCCGCCGGTGACGCGGACGTCGTGCCCGGCGGCGGCCAGGTGCCGCGCCACCGCGGCGAACCGCTCGGCCGGCCAGCGCCGGCCGGGGAAGGCCGCGCCGGGGTGCACGAGCGCGGCGCCGGTGACCGGCGGGGGCACGTCCGGGACGGCGAGGTCGAGCGCGTCGGGGTCGGCCGCGACGTCCAGGCCCTCCGACACCAGGCGGCACCAGCGCCGGACCTCGTGCTCGTCGGGGTACCAGGCCGGGCCGGGGTAGCCGGGGCTGGCGAAGGTCAGCAGCCGCGCCGGGTGCAGGTCGGCGACGACGACGTGCGAGGCCGGCCCCTTGCCGTGGAGGTCGACGGCGAGCTCGGGCGGCGGCCGGTCCCAGTCCAGCGGCTCGAGCTCGCGTGCGGGCAGCACCTCGTCGACGGCGTCGACCAGCCCGGCCAGCGGCGCGAGCGCGGCCGTGGTCGCCAGGACCAGCCGGTGGCCGGGCACGGCGGCGCGGACCGCCCGGATCGCCGGGACGCCGGTGAGCAGGTCACCGAGCCCCAGCGGCCGGAGCACGACCGCCACCGGCTGTGCAACTCCGCGGAGTTGCACGGAGTCGGAGGAGGTCACACGCGGGAGCGCTCGACCAGGGCGGTGGTCGAGTGGCCGTCGAGGTAGGGCAGGACGACCGCCTGGCCGCCCCACTGTCGCAGCACCGCGGCCTCCGGCAGGTCGGCGCCGGCGTAGTCGCCGCCCTTGGCCCAGACGTCGGGCCGCAGCCGGTCGAGCACCTCCGCCGGGGTGTCCTCGTCGAACACGACGACGGCGTCGACGAACTCCAGCGCCTCGAGCACCCGCGCGCGGTCCGGAGCGGTCACCAGTGGCCGCGTGGGCCCCTTGAGCCGGCGCACCGACTCGTCGGAGTTGATGCACACCACCAGGCAGTCGCCCAGCCCGCGGGCGGCGCGCAGCGTGGCCACGTGGCCGGCGTGCAGCAGGTCGAAGCAGCCCCCGGTGGCCACCACGGTGCCGCCGGTCGCGCGGACGCGGGCCAGCAGCGCCGCGACGCCGTCCTCGGCCGCCACGTTCGGCTCCCGCACCGTCGAGGTGTCCCACGCCGAGGCGCCGCCGGCGGCCACGAAGCGCCCGGCGAAGGCGACCGCGGCCGCCACCGCCTCACCGGTCACCGCGCCGTCGGCGAGCGCGAGCGCCGCGGCGGCGGCGAAGGAGTCCCCGGCCCCGCACGCGTCGCCGCCGGTGACCGGCACGGCCGGGACCACCATCGGGGCGCCCTCGCCGTAGGACAGCAGCGCGCCCCGGGCGCCGAGGGTGACCGCGACCGCGCCCACGCCCCAGTGCCGGATCAACGCCTCGGCCCGCGCGCCCACGGCGGCCAGTCCGTCGCCGTCGGCGCGCGCGCCCGCGGCGGCCGCCACGCGGGCTGCCTCCGACGCATTGGGGGTCACCAGCCGCACCGAGGGCACGGGGTCGGCGCCGCGCGGGTGCGGGTCCCAGACCACCGGGCCGCCGGCCGCGTCCAGCGCCGCCCGGACGGCGGGATCGGACGTCGTGCCGCGCCCGTAGTCGGCGACGAGCACGGCGGCGGCGTCGCGGATGGCCTCCCGCGCCTCGTCCGGGAGCTCGCCGAGGGTGACGGCGGAGGCGCCGCTGTCGAGGCGCACGACCGAGTGGTCGCCCACGCGCACCCGCCGCTTGACCGCGGTGCCGCCGGTGGCCGGGACGGCGACCAGCCGCACCCGCCCGGTCAGCAGCGCCCGCAGCCGCGCGGCACCCTCGTCGTCGGCGAGCGGGGCGACCAGCACGACCTCGCGGCCGGTGGCCTGCGCGGCGATGACGGCGGCCAGCGCCGCGCCGCCGGGGCGCTCGCGGGTCTCCAGGTCCTCGACCACGGGCACCGGCGCGTCCGGCGTCAGCCGCGACGCGGTGCCGACCAGGTCGACGTCGAGCAGCGCGTCCCCGACCACGACCAGCGGCTTCACCGGGCGACCCCGAGCCGCGTCTGCGGCACCCGGGCCGGCTCGGCCAGCACCGCGGCGTCGAAGGCCGCGCACAGCAGGTGCAGTGCGACCAGGTGGCACTCCTGCACGGTCGCCGTCCACGGGGAGTCGATGCAGACCGCCTCGTCCGACGCCGCCGCCAGCGGGTTGGGCGCCGGGCCGGTGATCGACAGGACGGTGATGCCGCACTCCCGGGCGCGGCGGGCCGCGGCGACGGCGTTCGGCGAGCGACCCGACGTCGACAGCAGCACCAGGACGTCGCCGGCGCGGCCGTGCGCCTCGACCTGCCGGGCGAACAGCTCGTCGGCCGGGTAGTCGTTGGCGATCGCGGTCAGCGACGAGGTCTCGGCGGTCAGGCAGATCGCGGAGAACGGCGGCCGGTCGGCGCGGTAACGGCCCACCAGCTCGGCGGTGAGGTGCTGCGCCTGCGCGGCGCTGCCCCCGTTCCCCGCGGCCAGCAGCCGCCCGCGCGACTCCCCGCACAGCACGTCGGCCAGCAGCCCGCCCCAGCGGTCGAGGGTGTCGACCGAGGCGTCGAGGCTGCGCAGCGCCGAGGTGAGGGACGCGACGTGGTCGCGGCCGGTCAGGTGCGTGCAGGAGTCGGGCGAGACGGCCTCGCCGGCAGTGCTCTCGAAGGCGGAGTGGGGAGCGACGCTCATCGGGCGGCCTCCAGGGGCGCTCATCGGACGGCCTCGACGGGACGCCGGGTGGACAGGACCTGCCGGTAGACGGCCTCGGTGTCGGCGGCCACGCGAGCCCACCGGTAGCGGGCGCGGGCCCGCCGCACCCCGGCGGCGCCGTAGGCGGCGCGCCGGGGGTCGTCGGCCAGCAGCGCGGCGAGGACCTCGCCGAGCCGGGCCGGGTCGCGGGGCGGCACGAGGTCGCCGGTGACGCCGTCGGCGACGGAGTCCTGCAGCCCGCCGACGGCGGTGGCCACCACCGGGCGGCCGCAGGCCATGGCCTCCAGCGGGGTGATGCCGAACGGCTCGTACCAGGGCACCGCCAGGACGACGTCGGCCGAGCGGATCCACGCCGGGACGTCGGCGCGGCCCACCGAGCCGGTGAACACCAGCCGGTCGGCCACGCCCAGCCCGGCCGCGACGGCGCGCAACCGGCGCACCTCCGGGTCGGCGTCGAGCGCGCCGGCGGGCGGGCCCCCGACGACGACGAGCTCGGCGTCCGGGACGGCGGCCAGCGCCCGGACGGCGTCCTCCTGGCCCTTGCGCTCCACCAGCCGGCCGAGCACGAGCAGCCGGGGCCGGTCCGAGCGCGGCGCCACCGGCCCGCGCGGCGTGAACACGGTGGTGTCCACGCCGCAGGGGACGACGGAGACGCGGTCGCGGGACAGGCCGAGGCGGCGCAGCTCGAACACCTCGTCGGTGCAGGTGGCCACCACGTGGCCCACCGCCCGGCACAGGCCCCGCTCCAGCTCGACGCGCTGCGCCGGCGAGGTGTCGGCGTCGCCCTGGTGGCGGCGCTTGACCGAGCCGAGCGCGTGGAAGGTCTGCAGCACCGGCACGGGCGTGAGCAGGCTCCCGGCGGCCTCGACGGCGGCCAGCCCGCTCATCCAGAAGTGCGCGTGCACGACGTCGGGCGGCGCCACCGACCAGCGGGCGCGCAGCGCGGCGGCCATCGCCGGCATGTGCCCGAGCAGGTCGTCCTTGGGCAGCGCGCGGGCCGGGCCGGCGGTCAGGTGGCTGACCACGTAGCCGTCGGCTGTGGGGACCTCGTCGGGGAGGTCGGGGTCGTCGCGGCGGGTGTGCACGGTGACGTCGTGGCCGCGGGCGGCCAGGCCCGCGGCCAGCGCGGCGACGTGCACGTTCTGGCCGCCGGCGTCCACACCGCCGATCGCGGCCAGCGGCGAGGCGTGCTCGCTGACCAGGTCGATGCGCAGCGGTGCGCCGGACACGCGGTGCGTCCTCATCGGGTGACCTCCTCGAGAAGCGCATCCCAATCAGCGAGAAAGCGAGGGAGCCCGTACCGCTCCAGCGCGGCGGCGCGGGCCGCCTTGCCGGCCAGCCGGGCGGCGTCCTCGTCGTGCAGGTAGGTGCGGACCGCGTCCCAGAGGACCTCGGGCCGGGTGGAGAGCACGCCGGCCCCCGCGGGCACCGCCTCGACGACCTCGGTGGCCGCCAGCGCGACCACCGGCATGCCGAGGTGCATCGCCTCGAGCAGCGAGAGCCCGAGGGAGGTCCAGCGGACCGGGTGCACGTAGACCCGGCGGCGGGCCAGCTCGGTGTGCATCGCGGCCTGCGGCGGGTCGTCGTACAGGGCCACCCGCCCGGGGTCGAGGCCGTAGCGCTCGTGCAGCCCGGTCAGGCCCATCCCGAAGACGTCGATCGGTGCGGCCTGCGCCAGCCCGGCCAGCAGGTCGGCGCCGACCGTGCGGCCGCGGCGGACCGGTTCGTTGGTGACGACGGCGGCGCGGGCGAGCTCGCCGGTCCAGCGCTCGCCCGGGTCGACGATGCCGTGCTCGATGACCGTCGTCGGCGCCCGGCCGTTGTCGTAGAAGAGCCGGTTGAAGTGGGTGACGTGCGCGATCGGGACGTCGTCGCGGTCGGCCAGCGGGTGCCGCGTGTACGGGACCGGCGCGGCGCCCTCCTCCAGGCCGGGGGCGTTGTGCTCGAGGAAGACCGCCGGGAGGTCGCGCCCGGGTTCGCGGCCCAGCCACTCGCGCACCAGCTCCAGGTCGCGCACGCGCTGCAGCACGACGACGTCGACGTCCTCGTCGCGCAGTTGCTCCGGCGTCACCTCGCGAGCCGACGCCGGCCAGTTCCACGTCCGCGCGCGGCCCAGCCCGTCCGGCCCACGATCCGGGACCACCGGGACCAGGTACTCGTGCCGGCCCTCGACGAACGCCGTCGTCCACGAGCCGTGCACGTGCCAGACCAGGACCTTCATGCACTCACCAGCTTCTCGACGGCGGCGACGACGTCGGCGGCGGTCACCGAGGTCAGACAGGGGTGGCCGGGGACGGGGCAGACGCGCGCGCGGGTGTCGCGGCAGGGCGCGTCCTGGTCGCCGAGCAGCACGGTCGGGACGCCGTAGGGGGCCCACCGCGCGGCCGGCACGACCGGGCTGAACAGCGAGACCACCGGCGTCCCCACGGCGGCGGCCAGGTGCGCGGGGCCGGTGTTGCCGACGACCACGGCCGCGGCGCCGTCGAGCAGGGCGGCCATCTCCGGCAGGGTCGTGGCGCCACCGAGGTCGACGCCGCGGGTGCCCGCGACGGCGGCGGTGAGGGCGCGCTCCCCCGGTCCGCCGGTGACCAGCACGCGGTGCCCGGCGTCGGCCAGCGCCTCGACCGCCTCGGCGCAGCGCTCGGCGGGCCAGGCGCGGGCCGGGACGGAGGCGCCCGGGTGGAGCACGACGTACCCGGGCTCGTGCGGCGTTGCCGGCAGCGGACGGCGCACCGCGAGCCGGCCGTCGTCGCCGTCGGGGAGCTCGAAGCCCGCCGCACGGGCCAGCGACAGCGCCCGCTCGGGCTCGGGCAGGTCCACCTCGTCGTCCTGGCCGACCCGGTGGCGGACGTCGAGCAGCGCGCCCGGGTAGTCGACGCTGGTGGCGCTCAGGCGGGACACGCCGGCCGCCCGCAGCAGCAGAGCCAGCGGCAGCGGCGACTGGTGGAACGACGTGCTGATGACGGCCTCGTCGGGCGCGAGCGCGCGCACCCGCTGGGTGAAGGCGGCGAGGTCCGCGGCGTCCACCGGCGGCGGGTCGCCGAGGATCCAGGGGCAGGCCCACGTCCAGACCTCGTCGACGCCGGGCAGCAGCGCGGCGGCGTCGGCGCCGGCCGGACCGGCCAGGAACACCACCCGCTCGGCGTCGGCGGCGACCGCGCGGACCAGCGGGCCCTGCAGGAGGACGTCGCCGGCGTTGTCGAGCCGGGCGACGAGGACGGTGCCCCGGCGCGCGCTCACCACCGGCCCGCCAGGACCTCGCCGACCGCGGCGGCCAGCGTCTCCGCCCGGCGCGGGGCGGCGGCGACCTCCTGCTTCCGCGTGACCGGCGTCGGCACCATGATCCCGACGGCGCCCGCGGCGGCGGCGGCCTCGACATCGGCGCCGATGTCACCGATCACCACGGTCCGCGCCGGGTCGACGTCGAGCTCGGCGCAGGCGGCCTTGACCATCCCCGGTGCCGGCTTGCGGCAGGAGCAGCCGTCGTCGGGGCCGTGCGGGCAGACCTGGACGGTCTCGAACGGGCCGAGCAGCTCGTCGAGCCGCGCCATGCAGGCGTCGACCTTGGCGCGGGTGATGATGCCGCGGGCCACGCCGGACTGGTTGCTCACCACCCCCACCCGGACGCCGCGGGCGCGCAGCGCGTCGACCGCCTCGCGCGCCCCCGGCACCGGCCTCACCAGCTCCGGGTCGCCGTTGTAGGGGTAGTCGCGCACGAGCGTGCCGTCGCGGTCGAAGAGGACGAGGTCGGGCAGGCCGCGCCACGGCGTGACCCGGCGGTGCCGCACGGCACCGCGCAGGAAGTGCCAGGTGGCCAGCGGCGGGATGACCGCGCTGGTCAGCGCCATGGTGGTCACCTCGGCGCGGTCACGCGGGCCCGGCGCGATGCGGGCCCAGGCGAACTCGGCGGTGCCCGCGGCCCAGGCCAGGGCGGCGGCCGCCGCGGCCCGGGGGCGCCGTGCGGCGGCCAGCCCGACGGCGGCCAGCCCCGCCGCGGTGACGGCCAGGTGCCGCGGCCGGCGGCCGACCGCGGCGTCGGCGCGCTCGCGCCACATGGGGCCGTGCAGCCGGCGCATGAGGACGTCGTCGGCGTTGCCGGCCTGCACGCGCACGCTGACCCACCGGTCGGTGGGCCGGACCGGGTGGGTGATCCGGCGCTCGCCGCGCACCAGCCGGCTGCCGGTGTCCATGACCCGCAGCGCGAGGTCGGAGTCCTCGCGGAAGGCGCGCGGGAAGCGCTCGTCGAACCCGCCGACGGCGGCCAGCGCGGCCCGGCGGTAGGCGAGGTCGGCGGTGATCCAGGCGCTCGTGGCCAGGCCCGCGGTGCCGCGCTCCCAGTCGGTGGGCCGGCGGTCCTCCGGCAGCGGCACCCGCACCCGGCCCTGGCTGCCGGCGACGTCGGCGGGCAGCCCGGTCAGGTCCGCCGCCAGCCGCTCGTACCAGTCGGGGTCGGGGACGACGTCGTCGTCGAGGAACGCGATCCACGGGGTGCGGGCCACCCGCCAGCCGAGGTTGCGCGCGCGGGCGGGGCCGCCGCCCCCGGTGCAGACCACGCGGACCGGCGGCAGACCGGGGCGGTCCACCTCGAGCGGGGGCCCGCCGGGCCGGTCGTCGACGACGACGAGCTCTGCCGGGCGCGGCCCCGGCGCGGCGGCGATGGCGTCGAGCAGCACGCCGAGCGACGGCCGGCCGATGGTCGGCACGACGACGGTGCACTCCGCGAGCATGATCGCGCCCTGCCCGGACGCGATCCCCCGCAAACACTACGGGCTTGAAGTTCCTCCGGACGTCGTGCAGCCCGAGGGGGCGGCACCGGGGAACGTGCTGTTCAGCGTCGGACGCGGGTCGCTGCGGACACCCGCGCGAGCGCGTCGGTGACCACGGCGGCGTCGTCACCCAGCAGGGTGAGCAGGTGCGCCACGAGCTCGTCGTGGGTGACGGCGGCGGCCCGCGCGCGCTCGCGGCCGGCCTCGGTCAGCCGGGCGTGCAGCAGCCGCCGGTCCCCCGGCCGCCGCTCCCGCACGACCAGGCCCTGCTCGACCAGCCGGCCGACCGTGCTGGTCACCCCGGCGCGGGACAGCCCGAGCGCCTCGGCGACCTCGCCCATCGTGGCCCGCTCCCCGGGCGCCTCGGCGATCCGCCGCAGGGCCTCGAAACCGGTGAGCGACAGGTCGTGTTCGCGGTGCAGCGCGGAGTCGACGCGGTGGGTGATGCGGTCGTGCACCTGGACGATCCGCAGCCAGGTCTCCGCGGCCAGCGGAGCGGCTCCCGCGAGCGCCGCCGGGTCGGCCGGGACGGCGGTCGTCAGCACGTCGTCGGAGCGCATGGCCCCATCGTCGCCCAGGTCGGTCTCAGGCGCCCCCGGTCGGATCGCCGCCCGACGGCCGGCGGGCGGCGACCAGGACCAGCCCGGTGGCGGCGCCCACGAGCGCGAGACCGGCGGCCACCAGCGGCAGGGGGTCGGGGTCGACGGCGCTCGAGGCGCCGGCCACGCGCAGCTGCACCGCGGCGGTGAGCGCGCTGTCGGCGCCGACCAGCTCGATGGTCGTCGGGCCGGGGGCGCCGCCGCCGGGGATGCGCACGACGACCTCGACCGCGCCGTCCGGTCCGGCGGCCGCGGAGCCGAGCACCGTGCCGTCGGCGGCCGTGACGGTGACCTCCTCGCCGGCGCCGAAGCCGGCCGCGGAGACCACCACCCGCCCGCCGGCAGCCACCTGGCCGGCCGGGGCGGAGGCGACCACGGCACCGGCCGCGGGGCCGTCGGCCGGCGCACCGGGCGCCGCCTCCGGCGCGGGCAGGCCGGGGACCGGGATCGGCACGACCTCGGGGACGACGCCGTCGGCCGGCGGGACGGCCGACGGCGAGGAGGGCGGCGCGGCCGGGAGCTCGGGCTCCGCCGCGGTCGGCGGCGCCGCGATGGCGGCGCAGTCCTCCTCGGCCGGGCGGGTGAAGGAGAAGCCCTCGAGCTCGTCGACGTAGGTCGTGCCGGAGCCGTCCAGGGCGGCATACTCCAGCCGGCTGTCGATCGTCTCGCCCCACGCGACGTCGCCGGTCCGCAGCACCGCCGTCTGGCCCGGCTCGAGGCTGGCGGCGTCCTCCCCCTCGGCCGAGCGCGTGGTGGCCAGCGTGACGGCGTAGGCGACCGTCCCGGCGGTCACCTCGACGGCGACCCCGCCGGGCCGGCAACTCGGCCCGTGCGTGACCCGGGCGTCGGGGCGGGCGGGGTCGTCGACGGCGAGGGCGGGCGCAGCGAGGAGCACCCCGCCACCGAGCAGGCCGGAGACCGAGAACAGCAGAGCGAGCCCTGTCGACAGGACAGGGCGGGGGGTGCGACGTGGCACCGACCCGACCGGCACGTTTCCCCCTCGAGCGGTCGTGCACGCCGCGGCGCCGGTGGTCCCGGCGAGGGCGCGCCCCCATGATGCGGTGCGTGAGCACTGGTTGACGACGGGTCGGCGGCGCGTCGGATCACAGGCACGGCGTGTCGGTCGCCGGGCGTGTCGCGAGGCGCGGTGAGGGTGGCGAGCGCGGCCGGCGTGCGGCAGGTCGTCTCCGACGTCCTCGGCGAGTTCGACCTCACGCTGGGCCTCACCGGCCACACCTCGGTGGCCGAGCTGACGCCGGAGGTCCTCCGCCGGGTCGGCTGACCGCCCCGGCGGCAGAAATGGCCATTTCTGCCGTTCTCGGCCACGGTGGGCGGCACCGTCCGCCGTCGACGACGCCGGCACCCCCGCCGAGGAGGTCCGCGTGAGTGCTCCGTCCGTGCGCTCCCAGCTGTTCCGGCGCAAGCCCGTGTCGGCCATGGTCGAGGAGACCGGCGCCACCGACGCCGAGGGCGGGGTGCTGGCCCGCCGCATCGGGGTCGGCCAGCTCATGGCGCTGGGCATCGGCGCCACGATCGGCACCGGCATCTTCTTCGTGATGAGCACCGCGGTGCCCGAGGCCGGCCCCGCCGTCGTCCTCTCCTTCGTCCTGGCGGCGATCACCGCCGGGTTCACGGCGCTCTGCTACGCCGAGCTGGCCTCCACCATCCCGGTCGCGGGCTCGTCGTACTCCTACGCCTACGCCACGCTCGGCGAGGTCGTGGCCTACGTCGTGGGCTGGTGCCTCGTGCTGGAGTACGCGGTCAGCTCGGCGGCGGTGTCGGTGGGCTGGAGCGAGTACGTCAACGAACTGCTCGACGACGTCGTCGGCGTCCGCATCCCCGACGCGCTGTCGTTCGCGCCCGGCGCCGGCGGGGTGGTCAACCTGCCCGCGATCGTGCTGGTGACGCTGTGCGCGCTGCTGCTGGTGCGCGGGGCGAGCGAGTCGGCGCGGGCGAACGCGGTCATGGTCGTGCTCAAGGTCTGCGTGCTGCTGTTCTTCGTCGTCATCGCGTTCACGGCTTTCGACGCCGGCAACCTGTCGCCGTTCGCGCCGCTCGGGGTGGCCGGGGTCAGCGCCGCGGCGTCGTCGATCTTCTTCAGCTTCATCGGCCTGGACGCCGTCTCGACCGCCGGCGAGGAGGTGCGCGACCCGCGCCGCACGCTGCCGCGGGCGATCATCGGCGCGCTGGTCGTGGTCACGGTGGTCTACCTGCTGGTGGCGCTCGCCGCGGTCGGCGCCCAGGCCGCCGGCGCCTTCGAGGGCCAGGAGGCGGGGCTGGCGGTGATCCTCGAGGACGTCACGGGGTCCCGCTGGCCGGCCATCGTCCTGGCCGCCGGGGCGGTGATCTCGATCTTCTCGGTGACGCTGGTGACCATGTACGGCCAGACGCGGATCCTGTTCGCGATGAGCCGGGACGGCATGATCCCGTCGCTGTTCAGCCGCGTCGACCGGCGCACCCTCACCCCGGTGCGCGGCACGGTCGCCGTCGCGCTGTTCGTCGGCGTGCTGGCCGGGTTCGTCCCGCTGGACTTCCTCGTCGACCTGACCAGCATGGGCACGCTGGTCGCCTTCACCGTGGTGTCGATCGGCGTCATCGTGCTGCGCCGTACCCAGCCGGACCTGCCGCGCGGCTTCCGCGTGCCCGGCTACCCCGTCGTGCCGGTGCTGTCGGTGGCCTTCTGCCTGTACCTCATCTACGGCCTGCCCGGGGTGACCTGGGCGCTGTTCGCCGGCTGGCTGGCGATCGCCGCCGTCGTCTACGTGACCTACGCGCGCACCCACTCGGCCCTGCGGGCGCCGCGGTGACCCTCGTCGTCGGCCACCCCGCCGACCTCGAGGAGCGCTCCGAGGCCCACCTGCGCCTGGCCGCGACGCTGGCGCGCACCGGCGGGGACGACGTCGTGGTGGCCACCGTGACCGCGCGCGGCTTCCCCGACCCGCGCGTGGACCGCGAGTACCGGCTCTGGGTCGCCGACCTGGTGCGGTCGCGTCAGGGCCGCGCGGCGCACGACCTGCGCGCGGCCGGCGTGGCCGAGGTGCGCACGGTCGCCGTCGAGGCCTCCTCGGTCCCGTCCGGGCTGGTGACCGTGGTCGAGCAGGTCGGCGGCACGCTGCTGGTGCTCGGCCGGGAGGGCGCGGTGCCCGAGCACCTGCTGCGCTCCTCCCCCGTGCCGCTCGCCCTCGCCGCGCGGGCCGGCTCCCCCGGGGAGCGGGTGACCCGGCTGACCTGCGCGTGGGCCGGCACCGAGCGCTCCCGCGCGGCGCTGGCCTGGGCGCGGCGCACCGCGGCGGCGTGGGACGTGCCGCTGCGGCTGATCACGTTCGCGCCCGAGCGCGACCCGATGCTGCCGTCGGAGACCGGCCTGCACGTCGAGCGCGAGGTGAGCTCGTCGTGGGCGCGGCAGGCGCGGGCGGAGCTCGAGCAGGTGGCCGCCGGGCTGCCCGGGCCGCCGGACACGGTGGTCGCGCGGGGCTCGGGGTGGCCCGGCGCCGTGGCGGCAGCAGGCTGGTCCGACGGCGACCTGCTGGTGGTCGGCTCCTCGCGCCTGGGCCCGCTGGCGCGGGTGTTCCTCGGGTCGACGGCGACCCGGATCGTGCGGGCCGCCCCGGTGCCGGTGGTCGTGGTCCCGCGCGGCACGGAGGGCTGAGGACACGCCCGGGGAGGGGTCGGCTTGACTCCTCCTGTGACGCGGCTCACAGTTGAGACGGGCGGGGGCAGCCGGCAATCGAGTGGCCACCGACAGCTCGGTGGACCGACCAACGCGGCCAGACCGTCAGGACCGGCCCCCCGCCCCTCATGCCACTCTGCAACCGGGCCGCAACCGCCCGCAAGCACCGGGCAAGCGTCGTCCCCGAGTCTCCTCTTCGCACGGCACCCGGCCGCCCGGCCGACCGCCGCCCCGCAGAGGAGCTCCCCCCACGATGCGCACCACCGCCGTCCGGACCACGTCCCTGCTCGCCGCCGGTGCGGCCGTCCTCCTGCTCGGCGCCTGCGGCGGAGGGGACGACCCGGTCGCCTCCGCCGCCGACGGCGGCGCCGCCGGGACGGTCGAGGAGGGGACGCCGGAGGACGGCCCGCTGCCGGCCGACGCGGACGTGTGCGCCCTGTACGCCGCCGACGGGCAGGCCCTCCTCGACGCCTACGACGCCTACGGCAGCGGCGCGACCGCCGACCCGGGCGACTTCTACGCCTCGCTGGAAGCCCTCGCCGCCGACGTCGACTCCGCCCCCGTGGGCGAGGTGTCGCCCGACGTCCTGACCGCCGCGCAGGAGACCAGCGCCGCGGCCGCCGAGGCGGTGCCCGCCCTCGAGGGCGGCGAGGGCGTCGAGGAGGTCGACGCCACCATCGGGGGGCTGGAGAGCCTGACCGACGCCTGTGCGGCGCTGGGCCTCTGAGGTCAGCGCGCGAGCAGCGCGGCGAGCGCGGCCGTCCCCTCGAGGAGGGCCCGGGAGCGGGCGTCGACGTCCGCGTCCCGGGCCGCCAGGGCGGCCAGGACGTCGTCGCGCCGGCCCGCGCGGCGGACCTGCGGCAGGAGCTCCCGCAGCGGGCCGATCCGGTACCCGGCGCGGCGGAGCTGGACGACGATCCGGGCGTCGCGCACGTCGGCCGGGGTGTACCGCCGCGCCTCGCCGGCGCCCCGCCGCGGGACGACGAGCCCCTCGGCGTCCCAGTGCCGCAGGGTCGACGGGCGCACGCCGAGGGCGGCCGCGAGCTCCGAGACGCCCATCGCGTCCGACGGGCGCACGTCCGCGATCGGCTCCTCGGCGATCAGCCCGGCGGCCTCGCGGGCGAGGGCGAGCTCCCGCCGCTCGGTGTCGAGGCGGGCGTGCGCGGCGTCGAGGAGCCGCAGCAGCCCGGACGCCGGGTCGCGGTGCGCGGCCCGCACCAGCTCCCGGGCGGGCACCGGTCCGACGGCGACCGCCAGCGAGCGGTAGGCCAGCGCGGCACGGACGTGCAGGTCGGTGAAGGTGCGGTACCCCGAGGCGGTCCGCTCCGCCGGGGGCAGGACGCCGTCGGCCTCGAGGTCGCGGACCTGCTGTACCGAGTACCCGGACCGCCGCGCGACGTCGACCGTCCGCAGGCCTGACTGGAGACTCCGCACCCCCACCTCCGCGTGCCGACCGGTCCGACCCTCCACAGGGACCCGAATGCCACGCTCGAGGGCGTGGGCATCGACGAGATCATCGAGCACGTCACCGCGCTGGGCGGCGTCCTGGTCCTGCGGCCGGGGCCGGGCGACGGGTCGCCGGAGGCCGCCTGGGGCGACGTCTTCCTCTACTACGCACCCGACGGCGTCGTCCCCCGGACCCAGCCGTTCGCGACGGTGGTGACCAAGGACCTGCCGGGCGACCGGTCGTCGCGGCTGGACCGCCCCGGGACGTTCCGCGTCAACGTGGGCGTGGGGCGGGAGGAGTTCACCGCGCTCGTCGGCCGCGGCCCCCGCGAGCCGGCCGGCGCGGGCGAGCCCGCGCCGGACGAGACCGACACCGTGCTGGCGCACCCGGTGTACGGCGCGCTGGGCTGGGTCTGCGTGGTCGACCCCGGTCCCCGCGCGGAGGACACGCTCCGGGACCTGCTGACCACCGCACACGGACTGGCCCGTGCCCGCCGGGAGCGCCGGGAGGGGGCCTGAACGCGGATCAGCCCCGCGCCTCCCGGTCGACCGCGGCGAGGAGCAGCTCGGCGAGCCGCTCGACGTAGGGGTGGCGCAGCAGCGCGTTGTGCCCGCAGTCGAAGCGGTGCACCTCGCGGGGTCCCCGGAGGACGGGATCCCACCAGGCGGCGTCGTCGTCGTTCTCCGCCGACTGCACCAGCAGCGCCGCGCCGGGCCAGGGCCGCGGGCGGTGGAAGCGCCCCACCCGGGCGCCGTGCTGGTGGAAGACCTCCTTCTGCACCTCGGGAGGACGCCGCACGAGACCGGCGGTGAGCACCTGCACGCGGGTGCGCCACAGCTCTCCCCGCGTCAGCGGCGCGCTCTCCGGCCCCAGGTGCTGCGGTGCCTGCGCGGGGCGCAGGCCGGCCGGGACGAAGGTGTCGAGCACGGCCACCTGCAGCACCTCGCGCCCGCGCTGCCGCAGCAGGTCGCCGACCCGCAGGGCGAACAGGCCGCCGAGGGAGTGCCCGGCCAGGACGACCGGACCCTCGGGGGCGATCGCCTCGAGCCGGCGCAGGTAGCGGCGGGCGGCGCGGCCGACGGTCCAGTCGGGCACGCCGCGGCCTTCGAGGCCACGGACCTGGAAGGCGTACACGGGCTGGTCGGGGCCCACGGCCCCGGCGAGCGGGGCGAACGCCGCGGCCGCACCGCCGGCACCGGCGAAGCAGAACAGCGGCGCCCGGCGGCCGGTCGTCCGGAGGGTCACCAGGTCGCTGGTGCGCCGGACCGCGCCGCCTCCGGCGGCGGCCACCAGCGCGGCGAACTCGGCGAGGGTGGCGTGCTCGGCCAGGTCGGCGGTGGTCAGCTCGACCCCGAGCCGCGCCTGGACGGTCGCCAGCATCTCCTCCACCAGCAGGGAGTCCCCGCCCAGGGCGGTGAAGCTCTCCTCCCGGCCGACCTGCTCCAGGTGCAGGAGCGAGGACCAGACGGCCTCGACGGCCTCCTCCTGCGGCGTGCGCGGGGGGGTCGGCGCGGGGCGCTCGGGCACGTCCGGCAGGGCGCGGGTGTCGACCTTGCCGCGTTCGGTGCGGGGCAGGGACTCGACCAGCACGACGTCGCGGGGCACCATCCACGCCGGCAGGGTGCGGGCGACCCCGGCGCGCAGCAGGGCCGGTGCGGCCGTGCCGCCGGCGGGGTCGGGCTCGACCCAGGCGACCAGGCGGGGCGTGGGGGTGTCGGCGTCCACCGCGCGGACGACGACGTCGCGGACGGCGGGCAGTGCCCGCAGCGCCGTCTCGACCTCGCTGGGCTCGACCAGGTAGCCGCGGATCTTGACCGCGTCGTCGGCGCGGCCGAGCAGGTGCAGCACGTCGCCGACCAGGCGGGCGCGGTCACCGGAGCGGAACCGGGTGCGCCCGTCGGGCAGCCGCTCGAAGCGCGCCGCCGTCTGCTCGGGGTCGCGCCAGTACCCGGCGGCGAGGAAGGCCGAGGTGACGTGCAGGGTCCCGGTCTCCCCAGCCGCCAGCGGGGTGCCGTCGTCGTCGAGGACCTCGAGGTGCTGCAGGGCCAGCGGCGGCCCGGCCGGGAGGACCCCCGCGGGCACCGGGGCACCCGGCGGCACCTCGAAGGCGGCCAGGCCCGAGGCCTCCGAGGACCCGAGCCAGTTCATCACGGCGACGTGCTCGCCCAGGTGCCGGCGCACGGTGTGCACGTCGGCACCGAACACCTTCTCCCCGCCGGTGGGCACCAGCCGCAGGTCCGGCAGCGCGGAGCCGGCCGGCAGGACCGCACCGAGGGCCCGCAGCAGCGACGGCGTGCAGCACAGCACCGTGACGCGCTCGGCCCGCAGCCACTCGGCGAGGTCGGACAGGCCGTGCACCCGCGGGTCGCGCACGCAGGCCGTGGCGCCGTTGAGCAGGGCACCGAAGAGGACGTTCATCGCCGCCCCGAAGGACGACGGCATGACGACCGCGACGCGGTCGGCGGGCGCGAGCCGGAACGCCCGGCCGTGGTTGAACGCCGAGGCGAGGACGGTGCCGTGGGTGAAGACGACGCCCTTGGGCGCCCCGGTCGAGCCGGAGGTGAACAGCAGCAGCGCGGCCTCGTCGACGGCGGGGTCGGGGGCGGGGTCGAGGGCGGGCGCGGTGCCGGCCTCCGCCGTCGGGACGAGCCCGAGCACCGCGGTGACCCCGGGCAGGCCGGCGGCGGCCTCGCGGCGGTCGTCGTCGGCCAGGACGACGGCGACCTGCGCCTGCTCGACCACCTGCGCCACGCGGGCCGGCGGGACGGTGACGTCGAGGACCACGCAGGGCCGGCCCGTGGCGGTGACCGCGCAGATGGCGGCGGCGCTGTCGGCGTCCTGCTCGGCGTACACGGCGACGGCCCCGTCCGGCGTCCCGGCGAGCAGCGGTGCCAGCGCGGCGGCGAGCGCCCGCACCCGGGAGTCGAGCTCGGCGTAGGTCAGCCGGACGCCGGCCGACTCCAGCGCCGGGTGGTCCGGCACGGCGCGGGCCAGCTCGGCCAGCCGTCCGGGGACGCTCTGCCCCGGGCCGGGCTGGGGTAGCGCCGGCACCCCGGGGACGACGGTGACGGCGCCCGCGGGGCCGGCACCGGCGCTCGGGGCGGTCGGCGCGCTGGACTCGGTCATGCAGCCTCCCGGGCGGGATCTCCGTCGCGTACCGCACCGTGCACGCGCCGGCACGCCACTGTATGTGGCCCGGAGGAGGGGTCCGGGCCCGCGCGGGGAGGCCCCGGGGGCCGTTCACCCGACCGGGCGAACGACCGGGCGCCCGCGGGCCGGGGACACACAACGGCTCCGCTCCTGGGCAGGAGCGGAGCCGCGGTGCTGTCTCAACCAGACGTGCACCCGAAGGGATTCGAACCCCTAACCTTCTGATCCGTAGTCAGATGCTCTATCCGTTGAGCTACGGGTGCGGACTGTTCAGTTGTCGTGCGCGGAGGCTCCGGGATTTGAACCCGGGATGGGGATTAACCCAAACCGCATTAGCAGTGCGGCGCCATAGACCGGACTAGGCGAAGCCTCCCGGGGTCCGAGTCCCCCCGGAACCACCGCGGTAGAGACTACCAGCGGCCTCCGCGACCCTCCCAGCCCGGGGGGTCCGGGCCGGGAGGAGCGGGGTCAGACGGCCATCCGCTCGCGGGTCACCGACGACGGACGGCGGCCGGGCACCAGCGTCACCAGCACCGCCACGGCCGCGCCCGCGACGGCGAGGACGAGGCTGCCGGTCACGCCCGACGACGAGTCGACGAGCGCACCGCCCAGGGCCGCGCCGACGGCCGAGGCGCCGGTGGCCATCGTGGACAGCCAGGTGAACGCCTCGGTGGTGGCGTGCGCCGGGGCAAGAGCGCCGACCAGCGAGTTCTGCACGGTCAGCGTGGGCGCGATCGCCGTGCCGCCGAGGAACAGCAGGGCGCCGAGCACCCACGGGCTCGACGCCGCCGTCAGCGGGGCCAGGCCGATCGTGACGCCCAACAGCAGCCACCGGTACTGCCGCGGCAGGGAGGCGCTGACCACGCGGGCGCCGAACCACAGCCCGCCGGCGACCGAACCCAGCGACCACAGGGCGAGCAGCAGGCCCGACATCCCGGGCGAGCCGGCGTCGTCGGCGAAGGCGGGGATGGCGACCTCGAGCGCGCCGAAGCCGAGCATCAGCGCCGAGCCGCTGAGCAGCACGCGCGGCATGCCGGGGGCGAGCACGGTGGCGAACGGGCTCATGCGCTCCGCGGACGGCACGGGCACCCAGCCGCGCATCGCGGCCGAGGCCGCGAGCGCCAGCGCGCCGGTGACGGCGAGCACCCCGGCGACGCCGAGCGCCCACGCCGGACCGGCGACGACGGCGAGCGTGGCCACCAGCGTCGGGCCGGCCACGAAGACCAGCTCGGTGGCGGTGGCGTCGAGGGCGAAGGCGGTGCCGCGCACGGCCGGGTCGACCCGCGACCACAGCGCGCGGACCGTGCCGGACACCAGCGGGGTGCCGGCACCGGCCGCGGCCGAGGCGGCGACGACGACCGCCGTCGGCGCGCCCCCGAGGACGACGGCCACCAGCAGCGCCAGCAGCAGCGGATAGGCGGCGGCCTGGACCAGCAGCACCGGACGCGGGGTGCGCCGGTCGGCGAGGCGGCCGAGGACGGGCGCCATCGCGGCCATCGCGAGGCCGTAGGTGGCCGAGGCGAGGCCGGCCACGGCGTAGGAACCGGTCTGCTGCTGCACCATGAGCAGCAGCGCCAGCGGGACCATCGCCGAGGGCAGCCGGCCGGCGAACCCGGCGAGCAGCAGCACGGGGGCGGACGGCAGACGCCAGACGGACAGGTACGAACGCACGACAGCACTCACTTAAGACTTGCGGGAAGAGGAACAGTAGGCGGTCAAACTTCGTTGACCCCCTACGACAGTAGCAGGGGCGGTAGGGAGTCACATGGACTACGACACCTACGGGTCGAACGCCGTCGAGTTGGCCATCGACCTGGCCAACGCCGACCGCGCGGCGGACCCGGACTGGGCCGCGGCCTTCCTGCGCGCGCACGACGAGTGGTTCACGCCCGAGACGGCGCTGGACCTCTCCCCCGCCGAGACCCGCCGCGCCGCCGCGACCGCCGACCTCGTCCGCGCCGTCGCCGTCGCCGGCACGCAGGACGACGTCATCGCCCGGCTCAACGAGCTGCTCACCCTCGCCCGGCCGCACCCCTACGCCACCGACCACGACGGCGAGCTGCACCTGCACTACGCCCGCCCCGACGCCCCCGCGCTCGAGCAGCTGACGACGACCGTGGCGATGGGGCTCTCGCAGGTGGTGGCCCAGCACGGGTGGCAGCGGCTCGGCGTCTGCTCGGCCGACGCCTGCGACGACGTCTACGTGGACACCTCGCGCAACGCCAGCCGGCGGTACTGCTCGAACACCTGCGCCAGCCGCTCGACGGTCGCCGCGTACCGCGCCCGCCGCAAGGCCTGAGCGGGGTCTAGCGTCCCGCGGGTGACCCCGCTGCGGCTGCGCCACTGGGACGCGCGGCTGCACGCCGCCATCGGCGCCCTGCCCGCGAGCCCGGCCGACCGGTGGCTGCGGTGGCTGTCGCGGGCGGCCGACCACGGGAAGCTGTGGTTCACGATCGCCCTGCTCCTGGGCGTGCGGCGCGGGCAGTTCCGGCGGGGCGCGCTGCGCGGCGTGGGATCGCTGGCGGTGGCCAGCTCCGTGGTCAACGCCGTCCTCAAGCGGGTGTTCGGCCGGGTGCGGCCGGACCTCGCCGGCCTGACCGGCGAGCGGCACCTGCGACGGGCGCCGCACACGCTCTCCTTCCCGAGCGGCCACTCGTCCTCGGCGGCCGCCTTCGCCACCGGCGTCGCGATGGAGAGCCCGCTGGCCGGCGCCGCGCTCGGACCGCTGGCACTGGCGGTCGGCTACTCGCGGGTGCACGTGGGCGTGCACTACCCGGGCGACGTCGTCTCGGGCCTGGCCATCGGCGCCGGGGTGGCGCTGGCCGGACGGCGCTGGTGGCCGGTACGGCCGACCGAGCCGGCGCGGGTGCGCCCGGCACAGACCGCCCCGGCGCTGCCCGACGGCGCGGGACTCGTGGTGGCGGTGAACCCGCGGTCGGGCGAGGAGGACTACGACCCCGCGGAGGAGGTCCGGCGGCTGCTGCCCGCCGCCGAGGTGCTCACCACGTCGCCCGGGCAGAACATCACCGACCTGCTCGAGGAGGCGGCCCGCTCGGGACGGGCCGCCGCACTCGGGGTGGCCGGCGGCGACGGCAGCGTGGCAGCCGCGGCGGCGGTGGCGCTGGAGGCGGGCCTGCCGCTGGCCGTCGTCCCGGCGGGGACGCTCAACCACTTCGCGCGCGACCTCGGCGTCGAGACGCTCGAGGAGGCCGCCGAGGCGGTGACGGCCGGGCAGGCGGTGTGCGTGGACGTCGCCGACGTCAACGGGGTCCCGTTCCTCAACACCGCGAGCATCGGCGTCTACCCGGAGCTGGTGCGCCGCCGCGACGCCCTCGAGGGCCGGCTGGGCCGGTGGACGGCGACGGCCGCGGCGGCGGCGCAGGTGCTGCGCGGCGGGACGCCGGTGTCGCTGGTGCTCGACGGGCGGCCGGCGCAGGTGTGGATCCTGTTCGTCGGCAACTGCCGGTACACCCCGCGCGGCCTGGCGCCGGCCTGGCGGCCCCGGCTGGAGGACGGCCTGCTCGACGTCCAGTACCTGCGCGCCGACGTCCCGTTCAGCCGGACCCGCGCGGTGCTCGGGGCGCTGCTCGGGGTCAGCGACCGCAGCTCGGGCTACGCGTCGTTCCAGACGGCACAGCTGCGGGTGCACCTGTGGTCGGGGCCGCAGCGGGTGGCCTACGACGGCGAGACGGGCGAGGCGTCCTCCACGTTCGTGTTCGGCAAGCGCTCGCCGCTGACGGTGTACTGCAGCCGCACGTCCTGACTGCTCTGCGGGTGCTCCTCGCGCTCTGCGGGTGCTGCAGGACCCCCGAGGCGCGAGGAACACCCGCGATGCGGCGCCTCCTGCGGTGTCGTCCCCGCTCCTGCGGTGCTGCACAACCGCAGGAGCGGGTGGGACACCGCAAGAGCGATCCCTCCACAGGGGCACTGCGCGAGGGGGCGGTCAGTGGCTAGGGTCCCGGATCCGTGATCGCCGACGGGGGTGGACGACGCATGGGCAGGGCTGCACGGACGGCGGCGGCGCTGGTAGTGGCGACTGCGGCGCTGGCCGGCTGCTCCGAGGCCGAGCCGGCCAGCCAGACCCTGCCGAGCACGAGCGCGCAGGCCGCTCCGACCACCGAGGCCCTGCCGCCGCTCGGCCCCGCCGACTTCCCCATGCCCCCCGAGGCGCGCGAAAGAACCTCGCGCGGGGCGGTGGAATTCACTCACTATTACATGCTACTGATCGAATACATCGGCGATAGCGACCTCGATCCCCAACCCATTACGACACTCAGTGCGAACTGCGACGCTTGCGATCGGATCGCAACATCGTTCAGCGAAGATCGTGCCGCAGGTTTCACATACGATGACGTCTGGGTGCGAATGACCCCGTACGACGACGAAGCGTTCGCAACCGACCACGGATTCGACGTCGGATTCGTCTACGAACAAGGCCCTCTCGTCGTTCGAGATGCCTCTGGTCAGATAGTAGATAACGAAGGCGCCGCCGCAACGGGCCCTCTACAGTCAGGCGCCCTGGTCGAATGGAAGAACGATATTTCTTCCTGGGTCGTGACTAGTTTGACTATCGGATAAATGGGACGGCGCCTTGCGGCCGGCTTGGTCGCACTACTCGGATTGGTTTTCGGCCCCCCGGTCGCCCTGGCAGGTGACTGTGCACTCGGGGTCTGCAGTACGCCAGAAGTGAGCACGGGACCGGGCGCACTCCTTGCGAACTACTTTGCAGCGTCGCCCGGCGGTGGGTACGCCGCGTCGAATGCGGCGCCGGGAGCCCAACCATTTACCTGGCGACTGACGAGTCCTTGCTCGACGTGGACGGGGAACGACTGCAACCCTGCGACCGACCAACCCTGTCCGGCGCCGCCGGACCGAGTCGTGCGGTTCCTCAATGTCGAGCAACGCCGCCTGGTCCTGCCCGACGGCACGACCACCGACGGTTACCCGACCGGCGGAGCGGCACCAGGCACGGCCGTCGGTCCGTGGACGGGCTTCAGCACGTCGTGCGTGGACATCACCGACCTCAACCCGCCGCCGTCGCCGGACGAGGTGTTCCGCTACTTCCAGACCCTCCCGCTGCCGACGCTGACCACGCGCCAGCAGCCACCGGGCAACGCGCTCGTCGGCCTGCCGGTCGTCTTCTACGCCGACGGACCGACCAGCCAGGACTTCGTCCTCGACATCCGCGGCTTCACCGTCGAGATCACCGCGACCGCGGACTCCTTCACCTGGCACACCGGCGACGGCACCGACCTCACGACCACCGACCCCGGCGCCCCGTACCCGCGCCACACGATCACCCACGACTACGCGGCCGGCACCTACACGGCGTCGCTGACCACCACGTGGAGCGGCACCTTCCGGGTCGACGGCAGCGCCGACGTCGCGGTGCCCGGCACGACGACGACCGAGGGCGCGCCCGTCACCTTCGCCGTCGTCGAGGCCCGCGCCGTCCTCACCGACCCGTACGACTGACCGTCGACCGGACCACCGCCAGGACGGCCAGCGACGCCAGCGCCTCGCCGAACTCCTCCACGAACGTGGCCGACGACGCCGACAGCGTCCTCGCGTCGTCCTGGACCGCCACGACCAGGCCGGTGAGCGCGTCGAGGCCCAGCGCGGCCAGCGCGTAGCCGGCGAACGCGGCCGCCACCCGGGCGCCGTCGACCACCCTCCACACCCGCCCCGCGGAGGCGAGCAGCGCGAGCGACGGCACCGCGACGGCGAGACCGAGGACCAGCGTGGCCGCCGGGGAGGTCTCCGACTCCACCGCCGCGTGCGCGCTGTCGAGCTTCAGCACCGCCAGCACCAGCGCCGTCCCGGCGACGCCGGCCCACCACAGCCGCACGAGGCCCCGCGCGGACCACCCGCCGACCGCCGCCAGGACGCCGACCGCCGCGAGGACCCCGGTGGTGAACAGCCGCGGCAGCCCGCCGACCGCGTCGAGGGACAGCAGGTGGCGCACCGCCGGCTCCGTGCAGTGCCCGAGCCCGCAGCGCAGCCGCACGGCGAAGGCCGCCCCGAACAGGACGACGGCCACCAGGGCGAGGAGGAGCACCCACCAGGCGGTCCGCCGCTCGGGACGGACCGTCGGCTGCACCCGGTGATCCTCTCCCGCACCGCAGCCGGAGCGCATTGACCGAGCAGAGTGACGTGTCGATCACTAGGTTCCGATCAGGGTGTCCCGCACCGCAGCGCGGGCATGGGACACGCGGAAGGTCCCATCGACGGAAGAGGTCACCCATGTTGGTCCGCCGGATCGCCCGGCCCCTGCTCGCGTCGTCGTTCATCTACGGCGGCATCGACACCCTGCGCAACCCGCAGACCCGCGTCCCGGGGGCCAGGCCGGTGGTCGAGCAGATCACGAGGACGGCGGACGAGCAGCTGCCCGTGCAGGTGCCGCGCGACGTCGAGCAGTGGGTCCGGATCGACGCCGGGATCAAGGTCGGCGCCGGCTCGTTGTTCGCCCTCGGCAAGCTCCCCCGCCTGAGCGCCCTCGCCCTGGCCGGCAGCATCGTCCCGACGACGCTGGCCGGGCACCGCTTCTGGGAGCACGAGGACCCCGAGGAGCGTTTCGGCCAGCTGGCGAACTTCCTCAAGAACGCCGGCCTGCTCGGCGGGCTGCTCATCGCCGCCGTCGACACCGAGGGCCGCCCGTCGGTGGGCTACCGGGCCAAGCGCGCGGCCAAGCGCGCCGCCGAGGGCACCGAGAAGAGCTACGAGAAGGCCGGCAAGCGCGCGGCCAAGGCGCAGAAGAAGGCCGCCAAGAAGGCCGCCAAGAAGGCGAGGAAGGCCAGCTGAGCACGCCACTGGGACCCGCGGCCGCGCTCCGGAGGATCGCCTTCCTCCTGGAGCGCGCCCGCGAGCCCACGCACCGGGTGGCCGCGTTCCGCACCGCGGCCGCAGTCGTCGACGCGCTCCCGGAGGGCGAGCTCGAGCGGCGGATCAGCACCCGGACGCTGACCGACCTGCGCGGCATCGGCCCCAAGACCGGCGCCGCGATCGTGCAGGCGCACGCCGGCGACGTCCCCGAGTACCTCGCCCGCCTCGAGGAGGCCCACAGCGAGCTCGTGCCCCTCGCTGACGACGTCGCCGAGTTCCGCAGCACCCTGCGCGGCGACCTGCACACGCACTCGGACTGGTCCGACGGCGGCAGCCCGATCCGCGAGATGGCCGAGGCGGCGATCGCCCTGGGCCACGAGTACATGGCCCTCACCGACCACTCGCCGCGGCTGACCGTCGCCAACGGGCTGACCGCGGAGCGGCTGGAGCGGCAGCTCGACGTCGTCGCCGCGCTCAACGAGGAGCTGCACCCCTTCCGGATCCTCACCGGCATCGAGTGCGACATCCACGTCGACGGCAGCCTCGACCAGACCGACGAGCTGCTCGGCCGGCTCGACGTCGTGGTGGCCAGCGTGCACTCCGACCTGCGCGCGGAGTCCGCCGCCATGACCGCCCGGATGCTGGCCGCCGTCGCCAACCCGCACACCGACGTCCTCGGCCACTGCACCGGGCGGCTGCTCATCCCCCGCGAGCAGCGGGAGGGACGGCGACAGCGGCCCCGGCCGGAGAGCGCCTTCGACGCCGAGGCCGTCTTCAGCGCCTGCGTCGAGCACGGCACCGCGGTCGAGATCAACTCCCGGCCCGAACGGCTGGACCCGCCGCTGCGGCTGCTCTCCCTCGCCGTCGAGCTGGGCTGCTCGTTCTCCATCGACACCGACGCGCACGCGCCCGGTCAGCTCGACTGGCAGGACAACGGCTGCGAGCGCGCGGTCGAGACCGGCGTCGACGTCGACCGAGTGGTCAACACCTGGACCGCCGACGAGCTGCTCGACTGGACGACCGGCTGAGTCGCGGTGCCTGCCCTGGCGCCCGTCGGGTCAGGTCACGCTGCCGAAGACGGTGAAGCCCCTGCCGCGGAACACCGGTCCACCCGGTGTTGGCGCGGGAGCCAGGCGCCCTCCGGCCGGCCCTGGAACTCCTCGGGCCGGCACATCAGCGGGTCGAAGGGGGCGTAGGCCGCCAGCGCGTCGACCTTGGCGTTCAGGTCGGCCCCGTCCACGTTGACCGGCAGGTCCCGGACCGGGTACCCGACGTAGCCCACCACCGGCACGTCGGGCGCGGAGCGGTCCCGGGCCGCGACGAGCAGGCGGGCCACCGCGTGGTGGTCGCTGTGGTCGCCGTCGCCCCAGGCTCCCGCGTGGTCGAGCGTGCGGACGACGGTGGGCTGCAACTCGGTGATGAACCGGCCCAGGACGTCGAGCAGCGCCGACCGCGAGTACGCCCGGGCCGGCGTCTCGACGGTCCACAGGACGGAGGCCGTGCCGTTGACCAGTCGCTGGAGGCTGGCCGGGCCCGACCGGGGGGTACCCGCGCCCTCCATCCCGCCGTCGGGCAGCCGCAGGAAGCACAGGCGGACCGCAGGGTGGTCGAGCAGCACGGCCTCCGTCATCACGGCTGTCCCGATCGACACCCGGGACGTCGACCAGCGGTCGGCGGCCCCGACCATCCGGGCGTAGGCGGCCCCGATCCCACGCTCGCGCCCCCGCCAGTACCGGTCAGGCCGACCGGCATCACCCGAGGTTACGTACACCGTGACGACCGGCCTCCCGGCCCTCAGGTCGTGCACGATGTCCGGACTCAGGAAGAACAGGTCGTCATCCGGGTGGGCCACGACGACCAGCACCCCGCCTGTGCCCGGCGGGCGCCACCCCGCCACGGCGGCCTGCCGACCGCGCGCGACTCCGGTCGCCCCGGCGAGGACCGCGACGCGGCGCCGCACACCCAGCCACACGGCCAGCGTCCGGCGCTGCACGGCAGCGGTCACCAGGCCGGGCAGGACCCGGAGGCCGGTCACGAGCGGCCGGACGCGGTGTTCCGGTGCCGCGCGTCCGGTCGCCGCCGGGCGCGGTGCCGGTGCAGGACCTCCTCGAGCGCCGTCAGGTGCGCGTCGAACGGGAAGTGCTCGTCGACGAACGCGCTGCACGCGCGGCCCAGGCCGGGGTCGGTCTGCCGCCAGTCGAGGACGGCGACGAGCCGCTCGGCGAGCTCCGCCGGCGAGCGGGGCGTCACCAGGAACCGGCCCAGTTCTCCCGAGAGGATCTCGGGCAGGGCACCGATGCGAGAGGCCACCACGGGCCGCCCGGACGTCAGTCCCTCGAGCACGACCCTCCCGAAGGACTCGGGCAGCTGGGTCGGGAAGGCGATCACGTCGCTGGCGTGCAGGAACGGGACGACGTCGGTGGTAGCCGGGAAGACCCGGTAGGACGCCGGGGGCAGCCGGTCGAGCTCGGCCTGGACGTCGGGGACTACCCGATGACCGGAGAGCGAGTCGACCAGCACCAGGAGGGCGTCGGGGACCAGCTCGCGCACCCGCTGCCAGGCCGCCAGCAGCGTCCCCACGCCCTTCTCCGCGCTCATCTGCCCGTAGCAGAGGACGACGGGCACGTCCTGCGGGAGGTCCAGCTGGCGTCGCGTGCGGGCCCGCGCCTCCTCCCCGCCGTACGGATAGGCACCCGGGGGCAGCGCGTTGTGGACGC
>NZ_FXTJ01000013.1:54324-136597 GCF_900182545.1 Geodermatophilus aquaeductus
CCGCAACGAGCCGTCGGAGCCGTAGACGACGTCGACCCGGTGCCCGCGCCCGGCGAGGGCCACGCTGTCCTGGACCGTGCACAGCTCCACACCCCCCAGCGGGGCCAGGTACTGCGCGTCGGTCAGCACGTGCAGCGGGGGGACCGCCGTGACCCGGCCGGGGTCATGGCCCTCCCGGATCGTCACCGGCACCCGGGACCACCTCGGGGGATGACGCCCTGTTGTGCCGTCTGACCGCGCATGTCGCCTCCCGTTGACCGGCCGAGCTGAGAACCCGTGCGCGGGCAACGGCGCCCACAACCACCAGGACGGTATCCCCGGCACGGGAGGTGTGTCGGGCCGCGCGGAGAGGTGCACGCACCCCGTCACCGGGACATGACGCACCGGTGAAGCGGGACGGTCAGGTCTCGTTGCACTCAGGGCTCAGTCGGATAGGCAGCCACCACGCGCTCGGCGACCGTGGTCACCCACGGCACCTTGAGCAACCCGAGGTGGTCGCAGTCCATCCGTTCGAGTTGGTGGTCGCCGATCAGCAGCTGGTCCCACCGGGCGGGGTCGTCGGGGTTTTCGTCCGAGAGGAACACGAGACTGTGACCGGCCCAGGGCACCGGTCGGTGGAAGCGGGCCACCCGGGCACCCAACTGGTGGAAGACGTCCTTGCGCTCCTCGGGCGAGAAGGACCACAGGCCCGCGCCGAGAACCCGCAGACGGGTCCGCCACAGTTCCCTCCGGGGTAGCGGGGCCACGGTCGGCCCCATGGGTGCCATGCCGCGTCTGGTCCGCTCCCCCGGCAGGTAGGTGTCGAGCAGGGTCAGCAGGGCCACGTCCCGCCCTCGTGCGGACAGCCGGTGCGCCGTTGCCAGGGCGATCAGCCCGCCCATGGAGTGGCCGACCAGCTGTACCGGCCCCTCCGGCGCCAGCCGCTCCACCAGCCGGACAGCGCGACGGGCGGCGCCGCCCACCGTCCAGTCCGGCAGCGCGCGCGTGTCGAACCCACGCGCTTGAAAGGCGTAGACGGGTTGGTCGGGTCCCAGCGCGGCGGCGAGGGCCTCGAAGTAGGCGGCCTCCCCGCCCGCACCGGCGAAGCAGAAGACCGGCGGCTTGCGTCCGTTCGTGCGCAGTCGCACGAGGGTGGGCACCCGCTCGGCGGTCCGGCCGGCCGCGGCGGTCGCCACGAGGCGGGCGAACCGCTCGAGCGTCGGGTGCTCGGCGAGGTCGCCGGAGGTCAGGGCGACCCCCGGGTCCTCCTGGAGCCGGGCGAGCATCTCCTCCACCGCGAGGGAGTCCCCGCCAAGCGCGGTGAAGCTCTCGTCCCGGCCCACGGCCTCCACGTGCAGGATCGACGCCCACACCCGCTCCAGCAGCCGCTCCGTCGCGCTCCGGGGACGCGTCGGCTGCGGGCGCGCGGGCGGGTCGGGCAGGGCCCGGACATCGACCTTGCCGCGCTCACTCCGGGGCAGGTCGGAGAGCAGCACGACGCCCTGCGGGACCATGTAGTCGGGCAACAGCCGGGCGACGGCGCCGCGCACTGCCGCGGGGGACGGGACCCGCTGCGCCGTGTCGGGCACCACCCAGGCCACCAGGCGCACGGGCCGGTCGTCCTGCACCCGACCCCGGACGACGGCGTCGGCGACTCCGGGCATCGAGCGGAGCGCGGCCTCGACCTCGGCCGGCTCGACGAGGTAGCCGCGGATCTTCACCGCGTCGTCCGCCCGGCCGACGAGGTGGAGGACCCCCTCGTCCCCGACCCTCGCGTTGTCCCCGGTGCGGAAGCGGGTGCGCCCGTCGGGGAGCGCCGAGAACACCTCGGCCGTGGCCTCGACGTCGCCCCAGTAACCGGCGGAGAGGTACGCGGAGTCCACATGCAGGCGCCCGACCGCGCCCTGCGGGACCCGCTTCCCCTCGGGATCGAGCAGGACCAGCTCACGCATCGGGACCCCGGCACCGGCAGGCACCACCCCGTCGGGCACCGGACTGCCCGGACCCAACTCGTTGAAGGTGAGGGAGGCGGTCTCCGACGACCCCGACCAGTTGACGAAGCTGGCGGTCGAGGGCATGTGCCGGCGGAACGCCGTCACGTCCTCCCCGTAGACCTTCTCGCCGCAGGTGGTGACCATGCGCAGCGTCTCCAGGACGACGTCGTCGGGCAACGCCTCGTCGACGGCACGCAGCAGCGACGGCGTGCAGTGCAGCGTCGTCGGCCGCGCGGCCGGCAACCACTCCGCGAGGTCCCGCATCCCGGTCACCCGCGGGTCACGCAGGCACAGCGTGACCCCGGCGAGCAGCCCGGCGACGACCACCGCCTGACCTGCTGCGAAGGCGGCCGGCAGGACGACGGGTACGCGGTCGCCGGGGGTCCAGCGCAGCGCGTCACGCAGCACCACGCCCTCGGACAACCAGGTGCGGTGGGTGTAGACGACGCCCTTGGGGGCGCCAGTGGTCCCGGAGGTGAAGATCACCGAGGCGACGTCGTCCAGGCCGGTCCGCGCCGGGACGGCGGTGGCGTCGGTCGCCGGGAGCAGCCCACGCACCGCCTTCACACCGCTCAGGCGGGACGCGGTCGCCATGCGGGCGGAGTCGGCCAGGACCACCCTGACGCCCGCCCTCTCGGCGATCAGCCCGATCCGGTCCTCGGGCAGGGCGACGTCGAGGAGGACGGCGGGGTGGCCGGCGGCCATGACGGCGAGGAACGCCGCCACGCTGTCGGCCGACTGCTCGGCCAGGACGCCGACCGGCCGGGAGGACGACGCGCCGTCGGCCCGCTCCTCCTCGAGCGCGGGGCGCAGCTCGGCCACGAGCGCGTGCACCCGCTGCACCAGGCCGGCGTAGGTCAGTTCCCGGCCGGTCGAGACGAGGGCAGCGTGGTCACCCAGGGTCTCGGCGACCTCGGCGACGCGGTGCCAGACGTCCGTGTACGGGCCTGGCACGGTCAACTCCGGCAGGGCGGTCGCCGGCACAGCGGCGTCGGCTTCGTCTCGTTGCACCGGCCCACGATCCACGGATCGGCGGGCTCCGACAAATCCCGGTCACCCGTGTGGGGATCGACACCCCGCTCGCGCACGAGACCCACAGGGCGGTCACGCAGACTGGGCCCATGGGTGTCCGGAAGCGCGGCTCCGCGCTGCTCGTGTCAACGCTGCTGGTCCTCGCCACCGGCTGCTCCTCGGACAGCGGCTCCGGCCAACCGGGTGCCTCGAGCACCACCAGCGAGCCGGCCGGGCTCGACGTCACCAGCACCACGGTGAGCTTTTCGGACCTCTCGCGCACCACCGACGGCGGAGACGGCTCCGGGCCGGTGCCTGGCCGCGAGCTGGACACCACGATCTGGTATCCGACCGAGGGTGACGGACCCTTCCCGCTCGTCGTGTTCAGCCACGGCTACAAGGCGAGCCCCGAGGACTACGCGGAACTCATCGAGTTCTGGGCCGCCCGGGGCATGGTGGTCGCCGCGCCGAGGTTCCCGCTCACCGCGACCGGCACGCCCGAGATCCGCACCGACCTCCCCCAGCAACCGGGAGACGTCTCCTTCGTCCTGGACCAGGTGCTGGACCTCGCCCGGACACAGGGCTCGGAGATCGAGGGGCTGATCGACCCCGAGCGGATCGCCGCCGCCGGTCACTCCGCGGGTGGGCTCACGAGCGCACTGCTGGTCAGCGACTGCTGCTTCGACGACCGCATCGACGCCGTCACCGTCCTGGCCAGTGGGCCACTGGACTACCTCGTCCCCGAGCTGGGCGTCGAGCAGCCCTCCGCGTACGTCTCGCCAGGCGTGCCGATGCTGTTCGTCCACGGCGGCGCCGACGACGCCATCCCCGTCGAGCAGGCGCAGGTGCTCTACCAGTACGCCCCGAACGGCAAGGCGTTCGTCCTGGCGCCCTTCGCCACGCACAGCGACCCCTACGGCGACCCGGCCGATGACAGCTGGCAGGTCATCGCCGGGAGCTCGGCCGGCTTCCTGGAGTGGGCGCTGCAGGTGGACTCCGACGGCCTGACGCAGATGCGCAGCGCCGTGGAGGCCGACGGCGCAGCCAGCTTCCTCGACGACGAGCTGCCCTGAGCGGCGGCCGCCGGGCCCGGGTCAGCGTCCGGCGGCCCGCTCCCGCGCCACCCGGCGGCTGCGCACGTAGGACGCCGGGCCGCGGACGGCGCCTCGTCGGGACAGCCGGGACAGCTCCGCGGGCGGCGGCGGGCCGATCGCCGGGTCCGGCGCCCCGGCCGGGGCGCGTCGGCGGGCCAGCACGGTGCGGGCCGCGATCGGCAGCTGCGAGGCCAGGCCCAGCAGGTGCCGGGGGTCGGTCAGGACCAGTGCGCTGAGCATGGCGGTGTACCCGAGCCCGTAGCCGCCCACCTGGTCGCGGAGAGCCGCGTAGTCGGCGCGGTGGGTGTGGAAGACGACCGCCGAGGGCTCGAAGCCGATGGACCCACCGCTCCAGAGCACGCCGATGATGGCCGCGAGGTCCTCGCCGCCACGGGCCGGCGTCCCGGCGCCCAGCGCCGGGTCGAAGCCGCCGAGGTCGCGCAACGTCCGGGCCCGGAAGGCCATGTTGGCGCCGGCGCCGGCGACCCCCGCGCCGTAGACGGCGAAGGTGCGCACCACCCCGCCACGCGCGTCCTCCACGGTGACGCGGGCGCGCCGGGACACCGGCGCCCCCACCGCGGTGCCGCGGTAGGTCAGCGGGGTGAAGGTGCGCTCGCCGCCGAAGCCGCCGTAGTGGCGCTCGAACCACAGCTGGGCATCGGTCTCCAGCTCGGCCGGGAGGATGAGGCCGGTGACGGCGTCCTCGTCCGGCCGGAGGGCGAACCGGGTGGCGAGGGCGCGCAGCCAGCCGGGGTCGACGCGGACGTCGTCGTCGGTGAAGGCGACCACCTCACCCTGGGCGGCGGCCACACCCGCGTTGCGGGCCGCGGAGAGTCCGGGGACCGGCTCGCGCACCACGCGGACCCCGGGGTGGACGGAGGCGATCTGCTCGGCGAGCCCGGCGACCCCCGGATCCCGGGAGTTGTCCACCAGCACGACCTCCACGTCCGGGTGGTCGGCGGCGGCCAGCGCGGCCAGACAGGTCCGCAGCTGGTCCGGGCGCTTGAGGTCGGTGGCGACGACGACGCTGACGCCGGGCAGGTCGGCGTCAGCCACCTGGGGGCGCTCCCGCGGCGGGACCTCGCGCGTCAGGGCGTCGACCCGGGCACGCACCTCGTCGGCCGGGATCACGTCGCGGCCGCCGAAGGCCAGCTCCACCAACCCGACCGGGGTCCCGGCGACGCGCACGACGACCCAGGCCCCGGTCCAGCGCCCGCCATCCGGCCGCCGGGCGTCGAGCGCGGGCGGGAGCAGTTCGGCGTCTGCGAGGACGACCTGGACGCCGCCGTCGCGGGGCTGGTGCTCCGTGCTCGTGACCACCGGTCGACCATAGGCGGGGGTCAGCCGACTGTGGCCGGCGCCGAGGGCACACCACCCGTGCGGGTGCACCCGCCCCGGGTCAGGTCCGGACGGCGGCTCCCGCGTCCTCCGCCACCGGGGCGAGCCCTTCCTCGAGGGTGCGCCGGGCGCGCCGCCACGCGAGCAGCAGCCAGGGCAGGCAGGCCGCCGCGACACCGAACCGAACCAGTTCCCACGTCAGGGTGGCCGGGAGCCAGAGGGTCGCCGCGCTGAAGGCGACGGCGAGGAGCGCGGCGACCAGCAGCCGCCGACGGATCCGCGGGACAGCGACGCCCCGGGGCACGACGATCCAGTAACCGACCGCCTCGACGCTGAAGGCGGCGACCGTGGCCGCGGCCGCGCCGGCGATGCCCCACACCGGGACGAGCAGGATGTTGAGGGCCACGTTGGCGGCGGCGGCGGTCATCGCGCAGGCGGCGACCAGCCGGGTCCGCTTGCGGGTCATGAGCTCCATCGACCAGGCCACCCCGAGCAGCACGGGAAAGCCGGAGAGAGCCACCAGGAACGTGACCACGACCAGGTCCGCCGGCCGGAACGCCGCCGGCGCGACCAGTCGGAGCAGGAGGGGCGCGGCCAGGGTGATGCCGACGATGACCGGTGTCATGAGCATGAGCAGGCCGCTGCGGGCCAGGCTGAGCGCGAGCCAGCGGGCAGCGTCCTCGCGCACCTCGGCGATGCGGGTCAGCCAGGCGCCATCGACCATGCTGAGCAGCAGGACGGCGAGGTTCCCGACCACGTAGGCGATCTGGTACCGGCCGGCCTCCTCCGGACCCAGGATCTTCAGGACCACGAGCCGGTCACTGGCGTTGAGCACGTAGACGGCGGTGTTGCTGACCACGAGCGGCAGACCCAGGCGCAGCGCCCGGCTGGCGAGCGGGACCTCGATCAACCCGCGGAAGCGGGGACGGACCAAGACCATGGCGACCGGCAGGGTCGCTGCGAGGGTGACCAGGTTGCCGACCGCGTAGGCACCGGCCGTGCGCTGGTCCCCGATGAGCAGCACACCGAGGCCGACCAGTTGCCCACCGATGCTCGACATGACATTGACCAGCGCGAACGCCGACAGCCGGTCCTGGCTCATGAGCAGCGCCGAGGCCATGAGCACGCCGGAGGCCAGCGGGGTCCAGCCGATGACGATGGCGACGATCGGGTCCATGTCGGGGAAGCCCATCGCCGGGCCCCACAGCGGCTCTGTGACGAAGGCGAGCCCGGTCAGGACGGTGGCGCAGACGAGCCCGATCGCGACGATCGACCGCGCGGTGTGGTCACTGCCCGTCTCCGCGCGCAGCAGGATCATCGCCTGGTCCAGTCCCAGGATGGCCAGGACGACCAGAGCCTGGTGCAGGGCGATCGCGGACGCGAGGGTGCCGAACTGGTCGGGGGGCAGGACGTGCGCGAGCACCGGGGAGACCACCGTCGCGCTGACCAACTGCAGCGACAGAACCGCGACGTAGAGCAGGTCGCGACCGAACAGGCGGGAGGTGCGCGGGGGCGTCGGCCCGCTCGTCGCCGCCCCCGGTCCACCGTCGGCCACGAAGCCGGCACCGGCGGTCTCGACGTCCCCCGGAGAGGAGTGGCGTCCGGGACCGTGCACGTGGGTACTCCCTGTCTGGGCTCGGTCCCGCGGCTGCGTGCCGCGGGAGGTCTCGCGGAACCGTCGCGACGCGATGTGTCGGCGGGGACGTGTGCCTCTGCGACCCACCCTGGGAGGTTCTCACCGGCGCCCTGGTGCAGCCCCCGGTGACAGTACGACCAGCGTCGGACCGTCGGCACAGCCATCCCCCGATCGGTTGTGACCTCAGGCACCACCAGGACGAGCCACGCCCGGATTGCTCGACCGACCGACGCTGGTCGAACACATTCCGTCACGATTGGAGCCTGCTGTGGCCCACCTGGCACCGTCCTGAGTTGTCAGGGCGGTCCCCCGCAGGTAGGAATGTCGAGGGTCGGGGACACGCAGAGTCACCGACCCGCAAGTCCTCGGGATCCGAGCAACGGCTGAACCAGCCGGGCCGACGTCGTCCACGTGCCGACCCAGGGCTCTGAACAGACACGGGCAGCGATGACCCGCCGGGCTTCCTCTGGTCGCCTCACGTCCGGCGGTGAGCAGTGGCGAAACCGGGCCCTCGTCACGTCGAGAGGACTCCCCTCATGCGCTCCCGTCACGTGCTCGGCCTCCACCAGGAGAACGGGCAGGTGCGTCAGCAGCCGCGCGTCAGCGTGGTCATCCCGACGTACAACGAGGCCAAGAACCTCCCGCACGTCTTCGCCCTCCTGCCCGAGGACGTCCACGAGGTGATCGTGGTCGACGGCCGCAGCGTGGACGACACCGTCCCGACCGCCCGCGCCCTGCGTCCCGACGTCAAGATCGTCATGCAGAACCGCATCGGCAAGGGCAACGCCATGGCCTGCGGCTTCGCCGCCGCGACCGGCGACATCCTGGTCATGCTCGACGCGGACGGCTCGGCCGACCCGCGCGAGATCCCCCGGTTCGTCGCCGCGCTGGTCGACGGTGCGGACTTCGCCAAGGGCACCCGCTTCGCCAACGGCGGCGGGAGCTCGGACATCACCCGGATGCGGGCGTGGGGCAACCGCCAGCTCAACCGGGCCGCCAACGTGCTGTTCGGCACCCGCTACACCGACCTCTGCTACGGCTACAACGCCTTCTGGCGCCACTGCCTGCCGCACCTCGAGCTCGAGGCCGGCGGGCGCCGGCAGGAGGAGCGGCTCTGGGGCGACGGGTTCGAGATCGAGACGCTGATCAACACCCGCGTGGCCAAGGCCAAGCTGCGCATCGTCGAGGTGCCGAGCTTCGAGTTCGAGCGCATCCACGGGCAGAGCAACCTCAACACCTGGCGCGACGGCCTGCGGGTCCTCCGCGCGCTGGCCGTCGAGCGCGTCAACGGCAAGGGCCGGGCCGCCGCCCCCGCCACGATCACCGCGGCCGCCACGGCGGCCGGTGCCGCCGCGCTGGCGCCCCAGCCGCGCACGTCCGCCGACACCGAGGCCGAGGTCGTCGAGTTCCGCTCCGCCTGACCGGGCGACCGGGAGCGCGGACCGGGATGGCAGGAGCCCGGACCCGCACGGTGGCCTGCGCCCTGGCGGCGCTGGCTGCCGTCGTCGTGCTCGACGTCGTGCTGGCCGCCCGGTCGTGGTCCGTCCCGGTCGAGGCGGTGCTCGACGAGCCGGCGCACCTCCTGACCGCGTGGCTGCTGCTGACCGCGGCCGGCGTGCGGTCGCGGCAGGTCGTCGTCTGGGCGCTGGCCGGCGCAGTGCTGATCGACCTCGACCACCTCCCGCTCTACGCCGGGTTCCCGGTCGACGCGGGCGGTGGCCGTCCGGTGAGCCACTCGGTGACCACGGTGGTCGTCCTCCTGGGGGCTGCCGCGGCGTGGCGGGCGCAGCGCACCCGGCTGGCCGCGCTGGCGCTGGGCGTCGTGCTGCACCTGGTGCGGGACCTCGGTTCCGGTCCCGGCGTCCCGGCACTGTGGCCGTGGCTGTGGGACCCGCTCCGGGTGTCCCACGCCGCCTACCTGACCGTCCTCGTGACGGCCGTCGCGGTGATCGCAGTCCGCGCCTGGCGGGGCGGCGCCGGCGCGGCCGCCTCACCCGGCCGGACGACCCCCGGCTCCCCTCCCCGTCGACAGGTTGGATAGTTCGACAGGTGTCCGGCACCACGACCCCGTCTCCCCACACCGCCAGCTCCGTCACCGTCGTCGTCTGCGCCTACACGATGGAGCGCTGGCCGGACATCGAGGCCGCCCTCGCCAGCCTGGCCGCACAGACCCGCCAGCCTGAGCAGGTCGTGCTCGTCACTGACCACAACGCCGAGCTGCTGGAGCGGGCCCGAGCGGCCTTCCCCGGCGTCCTGTGCGTGGCCAACGCGGGCCCGCGCGGGCTGTCCGGGGCGCGCAACACGGGCGTGGCGGTGGCCACCGGCGACGTCGTCGCGTTCCTCGACGACGACGCGGCCGCCGAGCCCGACTGGGTCGAGCGGACGCTGGCCGCCTTCGGGGAGCCCGACGTCATCGGGGTGGGCGGCAACGTCGTCCCCGACTGGCGGGCGCCGCGGCCGTCCTGGTTCCCCGACGAGTTCCTGTGGGTGGTCGGCTGCAGCTACCGCGGGCTGCCCACCACGCGCGCCGAGATCCGCAACCCGATCGGCGCCAACATGAGCTTCCGACGGGACGTCTTCGACCCGGCCGGCGAGTTCGACACCGACATGGGACGTCTGGGCAAGGACGCCGCGGGCTGCGAGGAGACCGAGTTCTCCATCCGCGCCCGACGGGCGCACCCGGGCGCCCGCATCGTCCTCGAGCCGACGGCCACCTGCCGGCACGGCGTCAGCCCGGACCGGGTGAGCCGCGCCTACTTCCGCCGCCGCTGCCGGGGAGAGGGCCGGTCCAAGGCGCTGGTCAGCAGCCTGGCCGGGTCGGACTCCGCGCTGGAGACCGAGCGGACCTACGTCCGGCGGACCCTGCCGCAGGGCGTCCTGGCGGGCCTGCGCGACGCGCTGCGCGGCGACCTCGCGGGGCTCGCCCGCGCGGAGGCGATCATCGAGGGGTTCGGCCTGACCGCGGCCAGCTACGCGCTGGCCCGGTTCCGGGCGTTCGCCCGCCGCGCCCGCAGGTAGAGCGCCGGGCCGGCGAGGTAGCCGCGCACCTCGCTGGCGAGTGCGCCTCGGGGCGCGCGCACGCCCTCCAGCCGCTCGTCGGTGGTCTGCCGGATCCGGGCCATGCGCGCGAGCCCCCGCGGGACCCGGCGGAGGACGTCCCGGCGCACCTCGCGCTGCAGCAGGCACTTGGTCAGGTACGCCGTCAGGCCGGTGCCGTAGCCGTAGAGCTGGCGCAGCAGCGCTGCGGGATCGGCACGGTGGTGGTGCCAGACCACCGCGGCCGGCTCGTAGGCCAGCGCACGACCGCCCCGCAGCACCCGCACGAAGACGTCGAGGTCCTCGCCGCCGCGGGTCGGGGCGCCCGCGCCCAGCGCCTCGTCGAAGCCGCCGAGCTCCCGGAGCACCGCGGTGTCGAAGGCGAAGTTCGCACCGGTGCCGAAGATGCCGGCCGAGTAGGGGTAGAGGGCGTCGTCCCGCGCACTCCCGGCTAGGTCGTAGAGCTCGGGCTCGCACCGGGTCGACCAGGAGGCCGCGCGGGCGTCGAAGTAGGCCTCCTCGCCGGTGTCGATGCCGGCCGTGGCCACCAGCCCGGTCACGCAGCCGACGTCCGCGCGGCGGGCGAACCCGCGCAGCAGGCCCTGGACCCAGCCGGGGTCCACGGCGACGTCGTCGTCGGTGTAGGCGATCACCGCGCCCCGGGCCTCGGCGAGGCCGCGGTTGCGCGCCCGGGAGAGCCCCGGCCGGGACTCGACGACGTACCGGAACCGGGGGTCCCGGGCGGCGAAGTCCTCGACCACCCGCCGGGTGCTGTCGTCGGTCGGCGCGTTGTCGACCACCAGCAGATCCAGGTGCGGGTGGGTCAGCGCGGCCAGCCGCTCCAGGCACTCGGCCAGTGCCTGCCCCCTGTCGCGGGTGCAGACGACGACGGTGACCTCCGTGTGCGACGTGAACAGGCCCGGACACCCCACCGCCGGGGGCGGGACGACCGCACCGGAGGTCCAGCCGGCCCCCTCCGCAGCGAGGTGGTCGGTGATCGCGGCAGCGAAACGCTCCTGGCCGACGCGCGCCGCCTCGGCGGGATCTGGGCCTGCGCCGGAGGCCGGCACGTCCACGTAGCCGACAGGATCTCCGTGCAACCGCAGCAGCACCCGCGCCCGGGGTTGACCGGCGTAGGGGCGGACGCCCGTGACCGCGGACCCCCCGGCCAGCTCGAGCTCGCCGCACCACAGCCGCACCGGTCCGTCGTGGTCCGCTCCCGCGACCGTCCCGCGAACCACTCCCTGTACCCCCGCGTCCTCCGGTCGGCTGCCTCCCTCGGCACCCGGGCTGATGACGCTACCCGCGGTACGGGCGGGGACGGATCCGCCGCACACCCGAGAGGGTGACCCTTCTCGCCTCCGGGCGGCCCGCGACTCTGGGAGGATGGGTGCAGCCGCTGCACGCGACGAGAGGGAGCACGTGTCCGTCCCGACCAGCTCCGTGTCCGCACTGCCCGCGCCGGGCGAAGCCGCCGGCCGTCGTCGGCACCGCCGTTGGCTGGTGCCCGCGGCAGCAGCCGGACTGGCAGTCGTCGTCGGTGCCGTCGGCACCGTCGCCCTCCTGCCGTCGGGTGACGAGATGCCCACCGGCGACCTCCCCGGGTGGCGTCAGGTCTTCACCGAGGACTTCGACCGCGACGTGCCGCTCGGCGGCTTCTTCGCCGACTCCCACTACGGCCAGCACTGGGACGGGTACGAGGACCTGCCGGACACGTCCGGTGAGGGCACCTACCGCACCAACGACGTCATCTCCGTCCAGGACGGCGTCATGGACATGTGGCTGCGCACCGAGGACGGCGTCCCGTTGGTCGCGGCGCCGATCCCGACCGTGGACGGCCAGTGGGGCGGCCACGCGTACGGCCGGTTCGAGGTGCGCTTCCGCGCCGATCCGGTCGAGGGCTACAAGATGGCCTGGCTGCTCTGGCCGGACTCCGACGAGTGGGCCGAGGGCGAGATCGACTGGCCCGAGGGCCGGCTCGACCGCGGCATGTACGCCGCGAACCTGCAGGTCGGCCAGCCCGGCGTGTTCGACCTGGTGACCGATCAGGTCGCCACCTTCGACGAGTGGCACGTCGCCACGACGGAGTGGACGCCCGAGGGCGTGACCTTCTACCTCGACGGGGAGCAGATCGGCTTCTCCGACAGCAGCCCGAGCACGCCGATGCACTGGGTCCTGCAGACCGAGACCGCCTACGGCAAGCCCCCCGCCGACTCGCAGGGCCACGTCGAGGTCGACTGGGTCACCATCTACGAGATGGAGTGACCGTGGTGCCGCCTCCCCGGCTCCCGGGGAGGCGGCACCGGCTCAACCGGCGGGAACGGCGACGACGCAGCGGAACAGATGGCTGTCGCCGACCTGCTCCACGAGCTCGAAGTCCGGTGAACTGGTCAGTCCGGCCACGAACGCCTCGTAGACCTCCGGCTCGATGAGGCCGTAGAGACGCGAGAACCGCTCACCCGAGGGCCCGAGCGCGAGGTACACCGGCGCCTCCGGCCCCCCAGGGGCGCAGGCGTTCCGCGCGACCTCGACCAGCCCCGCCGGCTCACCGGAGGCCTCCTCGAACTCCAACCGGGACACCAGGTTGTCGGGGTTCTCGACGGTGCCCCCCGAGAGGTGCGCGGGATAGTCAGCGGTCAGCCGTGACGGGAACGACGGGGTCAGCGAGACGAGTACCGAGCCCTCCGGGGCCTCTCGCTCGAACGCCCGTGCGATGGCGACGTCGGAGGGCGACTGCCAGGCGATCAGCTCCGAGCCGTACATGGACGGCGGCAGCAACGCGGCCATCACCACGGTCACGACGACGGCGGCGACCCGGCGGACCGGGCGATGGCGCACCCGGTCGGCGAACAGCCAGCGGGCGATCAGGAAGCACGCCCACGGCAGCCCGAAGAGGTACAGCCGGAAGATCGCCTCCTGGCCGTACGGCTGGCCGAGGATGAGACCGAGGGGGATGCCACCGACGAGCGCCGGGACCAGGACGTGTGCGGCCTGCTTGCGCCAGAGCCCGAGGGCCACCGACCCCATCGCGAGGAGCGCCACGAACGCCATCAGGGCAGGCGCCGCCCAGAGCACCGTCGCGTGCCCGGGCAGAGCGGCGGTGGTGTCGACGGTCGGCGGGTCGATGTTCTCCGTACCGCCGAAGCTGAACAGCTCGAAGTTCCTGGTGAGGAACGACCAGGCCTGTGCCAGCCAGGCGACCTCGATGAGGACGAACACCACCGGCAACCACGGGTGGGCCGGCCGCAGCAGGACGACGATGACGATCGACTGCACGATCACGATGACCGGTGACATCTGGTGCGAGACCGCGACGACCGCGAAGACCAGCACCAGCACCAGGGCGCCCCAGCGCGAGCTCCAGAAGGCGCTCGTCCGGGGCGCGTCGTCCGGGGTGGCCGCCAGCGGATCCCGCGGACGGGCGAAGCGCCTCCACCGCCAGCCGGCCGCACCCGAGGGGACGGTCCGCAGCATGCCGCCGACGACCAGCAGGCTCAGCACGTAGGCCAGCGCCTGAGGGGCGAAGTAGTTCTGCGCCACCCAGTCGCCGAGGGTGAACAGCAGCGCCGTCCCGTAGCGGATCCGCCGGGACGTCGTCAGGCTGCCGGCCACCCAGTACACGAGTCCGGCGAACAGCAGCGCGAAGACCGGTTGCGCCCACTGGGCCATGTCCTCGACCGGGACGGTCGTGACCAGGTGGAACCCGGCGGCCAGGTAGAAGAAGCCGGGGAAGTTGTTGTAGATGTCGATGGACCGGTCGACCCCGCCGTTCGCCAGGAAGTACTCGACGACGCCGATGTGCTTGTAGACGTACGGGAAGCGCGGGACGTCGTAGATGGCCGAGGTCGTGCCGTACAGGACGGCGACGAGCACGACGTGGAGAGCCATCGGGCTGCGGCCGGGGGCGGCGCGACGCAGCAGCACCACCAGGTACAGCGCGACCACACCGGCGAAGCTGACGTACCAGAGCACCGGCAGGGCAGGGAGCAGCCCCCACCCGTCCATCCGGTCGAGGTCGACGTCCGGTAGCGACACCAGCCACAGGGCGGCGCAGATCGCGGCACCGACGAGCACCCACCAGGACGACCGCGAACGGCCGGAGGCAGGAGGCGGCTGGGGCGGAGCCTCCGCGATCCGCGTGCTCACGGCGTCGCCGTCGGGGCTGTGATCACGGTCAGGCTGCTGTGCATACGTCCTCTTCGCGGCTCGTCGGACCCGTCGTCCTCACCGATTGTCACGGTGGCCGACGTCTCCTGGCGAGCACGCGCCCCCCGCCCGTGACGCACACGACGTCGGACTTCCCCTCATCGGGGGACTCGCGCCCATGGTCCCACGAACCGGAAGCGGCCTACGGTGCGTCACCTCGCGGTCGCGGGAACGCGAGAGGCGGGCGTCCCGGTCAGGAACGCCCGCCTGCGCGGGAGCGGACGAGCCGACCGCCGGATCGGTCAGACGACCGGGACGGCGATGTTCGGGTCCGCGTCGTACATCACGGCATCCACGTACACGTGGCCGGTGATCGAGGGGTCGGGCCTGGCCCCACCGAGACGGTTGGACCACTCGACCTGCAGCACCGGGCGCATCGCCTGGTTCGGGATGTTGCCGGTAGCCGTCGAGACGAGGACGCCGTCCTGGTAGAAGCGCACCTGGTCCCTGGTCCACTGCCAGGTGTAGTCGTGGAACTCGGCGTCGTTCCAGGACTGCGGCACCTTCCGGCTGCCGTCCGGGTTGAACGTCGGGTTCTGCGGACCGGACTGGAGGACGGCCGGGTAGGGATGGGTGTCCGTCGTCTCACCCTCGGGGCCGTCGAGCTCGTGCGTCCACTGGTCGGTCACCGGCCAGAGCAGGAAGGCGATGTGGTACTGCGGGAAGTTGTCCGTCCGCATGCGCACGGTGTAGGTGCCGTAGGTGAAACCCTGGTAGCCGAACGGCAGCACGGCGGCGGCCTTGCTGTCGTGGCAGTACCAGTCCAGGACGCCGTCGTGCACGCTCAGCACGTCGGACGGGTAGTACTTGCCGCTGGTCCCGTCGACGTAGCTGAGGTACTGCGGGTAGGCCGACGGGCCGCGACCGTCGCCGGGCCACTGGCCACGGGCGACGGGGGTGGTGAACTCCTGCACCGAGTCGAAGGCGGCATAACCGGTGGCGCCGGTGCCCTGCTGGCCGCCGGGAGCGACCGTCGGTGACGGAGCGGGCGCCGGGGCGCTCGGCGTGGTGGTGCGCTGCGTCGTCGTGGACGGGGCCGTCGTGGACGGGGCCGTCGCCGACGTGGAGCTGCCGGCCGCCGGACGGCTGGGGGACGCGGTCGCGGTGGACGGGGCCGGGGTCGTCGGCGCGGGCGTCGACTGCGAGGGCCGGGCGGGCGGGACCGTGTTCACGGTGCTCCTCTGGCTCGGCCGCGCCTGACGCGAGGCGCGCTGGGCGGCGAGCCACCGCGAGTGCGCCGCCTCACTGAGGCTGGGAGTCTGCACCTCGACGGCCTGTGGCGTCGAGTCCTGGCCGGAGGTGAGGCCGCCCACCACACCCCCGCTGCCCACGAGGAGGGCGAGGACCGAGGTGGCGACGAGACCGCGGGAGCTACGGGGCTTCCGGGCGCTGCGGGGCGCTCTGTGCTGCACGGCGAGGACAGTAGCTGCGTGTGAGCGGCCGGATACAGGCCGCGAGGGCTTGATGAATCACACGCTTGACATTCGTGAGGACGTGCCCACGTTTCGTCACCGGCCCAAAACAGCAGGTCATGGGCGCAGGTCAGGGCAGGGGAGCCGCCGGGCTGGACGGCGCTGACGTCCGCCGCCGGCCGTGCACCGTCGTCAGCGAGATTTCCCGTCGCGTCGCCACACTCGTCACACCCGCCACTCCCGGACCGGTCCGTCACACGGACGGCACCGCGGCCGCGGCGGGACCGGGCGGCCGTGGGTCAGCGGGCGAGCAGACCCAGGCGGCGCAGCAGGGGGCGGCGGTAGCGCGCACAGTCGCACAGCGCGCAGTCGCTGCCCCGGCGGTAGTGCTCGTGCGCCGTCCTGACGTGGCCGCAGCCGCACGTCACGGCGGACGCGAGGGGGACGGCGCGCACCGCGGGAGCCTCGCGGACCGTGGTCTGGACCGGCGGAGCGGTACGAGCGGCGTGCATGACGACCTCCGTGGCGTCTCTGCCCCGGGGGGCGTGTCCGACGAGGTCAACCTACGACTCCCTCTCTGCTACCGCTCTGTGACGCGCAGTAGGGGTCACCCGATGGCGGGACCACCCGCACCGGGCATCCCACCCGCCTCACGCGGTCCTGCTCGCGCTCCCGCGTGCCCCACCCACCACGGTCGCCTCCCCCCGCCGCGAGGCCAGGGAGTCGACGTCGGCGAGCACGGCGCGGCCCCGCCCGTTGCAGCGTTCGACGACGAGCGCACGCAGGACGCGGAACCCGTCCCGCCAGGTGTCGAGGTTGCTCGTCCCGTGCAGGCGCGGGTGCTCGTAGCTGGGCACCTCGGTGATCTGCATGCCCGCCTTGGCCATGCGGGTGTTGATGATCGTCTCGATCTCGAAGCCGTCACCCCAGCGCCGCACGTCCCCGTGCTCGGTGCCGGGGTCGAGGTCGAGGGACGGCAGGCAGTGCGTCCAGAAGGCGTTGTAGCCGTAGCAGAGGTCGGTGTAGCGGGTGCCGAACAGGAGGTTCGCGATCCGGTTGAGCCACCGGTTGCCCCAGGCGCGCAGGGCCGTGATGTCGTTGCTGCCACCGTCGCCGGCGAAGCGGGTGCCCTTGGCGAAGTCCGCTCCGGCGGTGAGCGCGGCGACGAAGCGCTCGATCTCCTGCGCGTCGGCCGAGCCGTCGGCGTCGAGCATGACGACGATGTCGCCCGTGACGGCCGCGAACCCGCAGGCCATGGCGTTGCCCTTGCCCCGCCGTGTCTGCTGGACGATGCGGACGTCGGGCCGCAGCGCCCGGGCCACCTCGACCGTGTCGTCGACACTGCGGCCGTCGACGACGACCACCTCGTGCAGGCCGGCGGGGAGGCCGGCGAAGACGTGCGGCAGGTTCCGCGCCTCGTTGTAGGTCGGGACGACGACGCTCACGCGCGGCGCCGCCGTACGGATGGGGACGTGGTGGACGACGGCCTCCGCCAGGGGGCGGACGTCCGTGGAGCTCTGGGTGTCTGTCATGTCTCGGCTCTCGTGCTGGTGCGCTGGTCTCCGGGGACTGCGGCCGCGGCCTCGTCCGGGGCGCCGGACCACGACGGGAGCGACGTGGCCGTGCGCGAGGCGCCGGATGAGGCGGGCCGCGACGTGGTGCCGGCGGGTGCCGGGGACTCGACCGCGGGATCGGCGGGGTCGGTGGACCGCGCCGCGACCGGCGTCAGTCGGGAGACGAGCCGGGGTCGGCGGCGCGGGGGGTGACCGGGCCGGCGTCGGAGCCGTGCGGGAGGCCGGGTGCCGTCGGGAACGACGCCGGGAGCTGCCCGCCGAGAACGGCGAGGTCCTGCGCGGACCCACCGTGCTGGCCACCACCCGAGGCCTGGGCACCGCCGGCGCCCGTGCCGCACGAACCGGTCGGGGCCAGGGGGGCGGGCGGCAGCGGAGCCGGCGGGACCGGGGGCGGCGGGACGTGGGGAGCACTGTCCGGAGGTGTGGGCGCAGCCGTGGGAGTCCCGACCGCGGTGGGCACCGGCGACCTCGCGGCCCCGTGGCTCACGTGGGCGCGCCCCTCCCCCACGGTGTCGGACGGGCTCGCCCGGGTCGCGATCGGGCGGCCGTCGCCGTCGTCGGTCGCAGGTGCGACGGACGTCGCGTCCGGCATCACGGCGTCCCCACCGGCGCCACAGGTCGCGGGCGCAGCGACGTCCTGCGCGACGGCGTGGTCCGGGGCCGCGGCCGTCCCGGCATCCGCAGCACCGGTGACCTCGGGCTCCGGGACCTCCGTGACCTCGTCGGCCACCGGGGCGTCCGGGACCACCTCGGCGGCCGGCGCCGCCGTCGGAGCCGGGGCCGGGGCCGGGGCGTCGGCGCCGGACGAGGCCGGGACGGCGGTGTCCCCGGCCTCCGGGAGGGTGCTGGGCGGAGGGTCGGTCGTCGCCGGCGCCTCGGTGGCCGTGTCCGTCGGGGGCGTGGTGACACCCGCGCCCTCGGCGGTCGGCGTGCCGGTGGTCGGCGCGCCCGTGGCCGGCGTGCCCGTGGATCCGCCGGTCGGGGGTGGGACGACCGGTGAGGTGGTATCGGCCGGCTGCGCCGGCGGATCCGGGAGGACCGGCTCCGTGGGAGGCGTCACCGGGAGGGGCGGCGCATCCGGCGTGCTCACGGGCGGCCGGGCGGGAGCGGGTGGGTCCGCCGGGGTGACCGGCGGGAGCGGCGCGGCCGCGTCGGGTGGGGCCGCGGCCTCGGGGAGTCCGTGTCCGCCGGCCCCCTCCCACACCGGGGAGTGACCGTCGGTCCCCGGATCGACGGAAGCGGCCGGCCAGGCCTCGTCGGCACGGGCGGCACCCGACAGGATCCCGAGGACCACCCAGGCACCGGCGAGGAACGTCAGGAGCGCGAGGACGCGGACGAGCCGGCGGGTCCGCAGGTCGGCGCCGCGGGAGACGGACACCGTGAGGGAGCCGGACGCTCCCGCGGGTCCACCGTTCCCCAGCACGCTGCCTCCTCCGGCCACTGCGCGCCGGTCGCGCAGTGACGAGGCGGCGCGCACCCGGCGCGCACACCCCGCGGCGACCTTCCACGCCGGGACGTGCCCGGTCCACGGACTCGGGCGTTAACTTCTCGCTGCTCCGGGCGTGTGTGACGCTCCGTAGTCGACGCAGGTCAGAAGAGCAGCGGCTCAGGCCGTCCGGATCCCGGGAGGAGCCGTCGTTCAGCCGCTCACGCGGCGGAACCACCGACGCCGGCGGTAGGCGGGACAGTCGCACAGGGCGCAGTCGCGGCCCCGGCGGTAGTGCTCGTGCGCCGTCCGGCCGTGCCCGCAGGCACACGGTCGGCCGGTGGGCGCCGGAGGCCTCTCGACGGAGCGCAGGTGCGGCCTCGACTCGGACGGGGTGACGTCGGGACCGGCGTCACGTGGAGCCGACGGTGGTTCCTCGCCCGGAGCGTGCACCGCGAGCCCTTCCGACGCCCCCCCGCACCGGTGACGTCCTGGTGAGGGCAGATGGTACGGGCGCGGACGGCCTGCGCAAGCCGTCGTGCGCGCCCTGTCAGGCCGATGCGCTCAGGCTGTCGTGACCATGCTCCGATCGAGGGCGTCCGGTCGCGCGGCGCCCGCGACGGCCATCACGTGCCGGAGGTCCTCGGCGAGGCCGTGCAGCACCTCGCGCACCCCCTCGGCGCCACCGGCGGCCAGCGCCCACAGGACCGGCCGGCCGACGAGGACGGCGTCGGCACCCAGCGCCAGCGCCACGAGGGCGTCGGTGCCGCTGCGGATGCCGCCGTCGACCAGCACCGGCACGCGGCCGCCCACGCCCTCCAGCACGTCCGGCAGCGCGTGCGCGCTGGGCACCACCCGGTCCAGCTGCCGCCCGCCGTGGGTGGAGACGACGACGCCAGCTGCGCCGGCCTCGACGCAGCGGGCCGCCTCGTCGCCGCGGAGCACGCCCTTGACCACGACCGGCAGGCCGGAGACCTCGGCCAGCCGGCCGATGGTGTCCGGTGTCATGGAGGGGTCCTGCTCGGCGGCCTCGCGGGCCACCGCGCCGGGCACCAGGTGCTGCGCGAGGTTGACCAGGTACTGGTCGTCGCGGACGGCGATGCGGACACCGGACACCCGCCCCTTGCGGCCGACGTACGGGGTGTCGACCGTGAGCACGACCGCGCGGGCACCGGCGGCTGCCGCCCGCCGGACCAGCGCCTCGGTCAGCCCGCGGTCGCGCATCAGGTAGGCCTGGAACCACCACGGGCCGGTCGCGGCGGCACCGATGTCCTCCAGCGTCCGCGACGCGCGGGTCGAGACGACGGTGAGGCACCCGGCGTCGCCGGCACCGCGCACGGTCGCGCACTCGCCGTCGGGGTGCGCCAGCGCGTGGAACGCCATGGGCGCGACGACGAACGGGGAGGCCGCGACCGTGCCGAGCAGCCGGGTGGCGAGGTCGACGCGGGAGACGTCCTGCAGCACCCGCGGCCGCAGGCGGAAGTCCCGCCAGGCGGCCTCCGCCTCGCCGAGGGTCACCTCGTCGCCGGAGCCGGCCTCGTAGTAGTCCCAGACCTCGCGCGGCAGCGCGGCCCGCGCCCGCTCGCGGGAGTCGGCCAGCTCCGACAGCACGCCGCCACCCCCGTCGTCCGCGACCGGGAGCCGCCCGGCGCGGGTGCGGAGCCTAACGACGGACCGCACCGGCGGGAACGGTCCGCGGACGGGCGCGTTTGGCCCGGCCGCGCGGCGGGAAAAGCGGGAGCCGGGTCAGATCGGCCCCCGGGGGATCGAGCCGTCGTCGGGAGTGCTCGTGCTCATCGCCGTCATCTGCGTGGCGTGGCTGGTCCTCGGCCTGTCCGTCGCCGTCCTCCTCGGCCGCGCCCTGCAGCACGCCGACGCCGCCGACCGCGGCACCCGCTCCGCTCCCGCCGTCCCGCTCCGCGAGCTGCGGCCGACGGCCCGGGCGTCTGGCGCCGGCTGAGCCCGCGTCAGTTCTGCGCGAGACCCAGGGCGTACTCGGGCCAGAAGACGCCGGCCGAGGGCCCGCCGTTGCAGGTGCCGTCCGACTCACCCGGGATCTTGATCCAGAGGAAGGCGTCCACGAGCGGCAGGCCGGTGGTCGTGGTGGGCCGCTCGCCCAGCGCCCGGCCGGAGGGGTTGCACCACTCGCCGTCGGACCCGTTGCCGTTCCGGCTGGTGTCGACGACGAAGTGGGCCCCACCGAGGGCGGCGGAGAGCTCGGTGCCGTAGGCGACGTTGTCCGCGGTCGGCTCGAAGTTCGACACGTTCAGGGAGAAGCCGTCGGCCCGGCCGACGCCGGCCGCGCGCAGCCGCTCGGCCATCGTCGCGGCCGGCACCCAGGCGGAGTGCCCGGCGTCGACGTAGGTGTGCGTCGCCGGGTTGGCCTCGAGGACCTCGACCGCCGAGCGCACCATCGCCAGCCGCTGGGCCGGGTCACCGCACAGCTGCGCCAGCGTGTCCGGCTCGACGACCACGACCGCCTCGCCGGTGCCGATGCCCGCGGCCACCGCCCGGACCCAGCTCGCGTAGGCCTCCGGCGACGCCGCACCCCCGGTGCCGCCGCAGTCGAGGTCGGGGATGGCGTAGGTGACGAACACGGGGACGGCGCCCGCCGCGGCGGCCTGGGCCATCCCCTGCCGGACGGTGGCCGTCACGTCGGTGTTCCAGGCGCCGATCCAGACGGCGGTGGGCACCGAGGCCATGTCGGCGAGCAGCGCGGCCGCGGCCGGGTCGCGTCCCTGCAGCTGGACGGCGGCCTGCGCGGCGCCGGGGTTCGGGCCGAAGAGGGCGTCGCCGGCGAGCGGGCGGTGGCCGTCCGGGACGGCACCCTGCGGGGCGGCGGCGATCGGGGCCGGCCCGCCGGTGGCCGCCGGGGACGCGGACACCTCCGGCGAGGGCGCCGCGGAGGTGGCCGACGTCGGCGCGGGGGTGGTGGCCTCGGGCGCGGGCGCGCCCACCGGCTCCGGGACGGGCTCGACCGGGGCCGGGGCCGGCGGGGGGACCGCGGCCGGGGTGCTCGCGACGGCCGCGGCGGCGGGCTGCGTGGTGTCCGCCGCCGGATGCTGCAGCGCGTCCTCCAGCGGGGTGCAGCCGACCAGCGCGGGCGCCATCACCGCGGCGGCGAGGACGGACAGCAGGCGCCGGCGCCCCGAGCGGATCGGCGCGTCCACCCGGCCGGGCGAGCGACCGACTACGGGCAGTGACGTCCTGAGCGCGCGCTGAGGGTAGGTGACCGGTTGCGTCGTGTCACGAAGTACGGGACCCCTCCGTCCCGGTGCTCGACGGACGTCGGTCACGTCGCCTGTACGAGGTCAGCGCGGGACGACGCCGAGGTCGGTCCGCGCGGGGGCCTGCAGGGAGAGCGCGTCGTCCTCGCGGCGCAGCCAGGCCGCGGGCAGCACGAGCCGCGGCGCGACGCCGACGAGGACGGCCATGAGCACCGCGACACCGGCCAGCGCCTCGCCCGACTCCTCGACGAAGGTGGCGGTGGCGTACCAGCTGCCGGCGACCGAGGAGAGGGCCGACAGGCCGACCGAGGCCACGGCGTAGAGGCCCAGCGTGCTCAGCACCCGGCGCCGGTCACGGCGCTCGGCGCGGCTGAGGACCGCGAGGACGGCGAGGACGGCGACGGCGGCCAGCGCGCTGACGGCGACCGCGCCCGCGGGCGAGACGGCCGCGGACAGCGCCTCCATGGCGGTGACGTGCACGGTGCTGCCGGCCTTGACCACCGCGATGCCCGCGGCGACCGCGCCGACGGCGAGCCACCAGGTGCGCCGTCCGGGGTTGCGGGCCGCACCGGCGACCGCGGCGACCGCGGCGACGGCGAACAGGGTCGCGACGTAGGTGCGCGGCAGCGACCAGGGGGCGTCCATCGACAGCGCCTGCGCGACCGGGCCGCTGCTCCCCCGCAGGCGCAGCGCGTAGCCGGCGGTCTCGAGCACCACCGCGAGGAGCGCGAGCCCCACCCCGACCGGGGGCAGCGGCACCCGCCGGCGGGCGGGACGGGCGACGGCGGGCGCTCCGCCGAGCGCGGCGGTGGTCAGCGGGCGGTCGACACCGGTCCCGGGCGAGTTGCGGTCGGCCAGACGGATGCCCCGTCCCAGGACGACGCCGAGCGCCACGGCGACGACCACCCAGACGGCGAGCCCGCCGACGATCCACGTCCACACGTGCGCAGCATCGGCAGATCCGGGCCCGTACGTGAACGTCCGGTCACACCACGGGGGGAGATGGGGCGGGTGGGGCGACCGTGCCGCGTGCGTCCCTCGCGAGCTGTCGACGCTGCGACCCGGTCCGGCCCGCTACGTGCCGGGCGAGCCGCTCCCCTGCGCCGTCCAGCCGTCCCAGGCAGACGAGACCATGTCCCGGACGTCGCACCGCGCCCCCCAGCCCAGTGCGGCTCGGATCCGCTCCGCGGAGGCGACCACCCGCGCGGGGTCGCCGGGACGCGGCGGCGCGACCGCTGGCTCCGACCACTCCTCCGCCGCCGTCCCGCTGATCTCACGGATGGTCTGCACCATCTCCCTCACCGAGACGCCCTCGCCGCGGCCGACGTTCGCCGTGAGCGCGGACACGCGGCCCTCGGCGATCCCGCGTGCGGCGGCGACGTGAGCGGACGCGACGTCCGAGACGTGCACGAAGTCACGGACGCACGTTCCGTCCGGGGTGTCGTAGGTGTCGCCGAACACCAGCGGGGCCTGCCGCTGCCGTAGCCGCTGGAAGACCATCGGCACCAGGTTGGAGCATCCGCGGTCGGTGAGCTCCGGCGCCGCCGTGCCCGCTACGTTGAAGTACCGCAGGTTCGCGTAGCGCAGGCCGGTGGCCGCGGCGACCTCCTGGATCATGCGCTCGCCGACCAGCTTGGTCGTGCCGTAGGGGTTCACCGGCCGGCACTCGGTGTCCTCGTCGACGAGGTCGACGTCGGGCATCCCGTAGACGGCCGCGCTCGAGGAGAAGACGAGCGCGCCGACACCTGCCGCGAGCACCTCGTCGAGCAGCACCCGCAGGCCCTCGACGTTCTCGCGGTAGTAGTGGAGCGGACGGCGGACCGACTCCTCGACCTGCTTCTTCCCCGCCACGTGGACGACACCGGTGACGCCGTGGTCCCGCAGGGTGTGGCCGAGCAACGCCCCGTCGAGGACGCTCCCGCGGACCAGGGGGACGTCAGGGACGCGTCCGGGGTCTCCGGTGGAGAGATCGTCGAACACGACCACCTCGTCGCCCGCCGCACGCATCGCCAGCACCACGTGCGCGCCGATGTAGCCGGCACCGCCGGTCACGAGCCAGGTCACCGGACGAGCCTAGGTGTCACGACCACCGATCCGGACCCGTCCCGTCGGCCCGCATCCTCAGCCGGCTCGGCGGCCCAGGGCGCGGTAGGTCCACCCGGCCGCGGTCCAGGCCTCGCGGTCGAGCGCGTTGCGCCCGTCGAGGACCCGCTTCTGCCGGACCAGCGCGCCGAAGGCGACGGGGTCGAGCTCGCGGTACTCGCGCCACTCGGTGAGCACCAGGACGGCGTCGGCGTCGGCCGCGGCCTCCTCAGGAGTGGCGGCGTAGTCCAGGTGCGGCCACTCGCGGCGGCTGTTCTCCACCGCGGCGGGGTCGGTCACGCACACCACCGCGCCCTGCAGCTGCAGCTGGGCGGCGACGTTGAGCGCCGGGGAGTCGCGGATGTCGTCGGAGTCGGGCTTGAACGCCGCGCCGAGGACCGCCACCCGCTTGCCGAGCAGCGACCCGTCGAGCACCTCACGGGCCAGCTCGACCATGCGGATCCGGCGGCGCATGTTGATGTTGTCGACCTCGCGCAGGAACGTCAGCGCCTGGTCGGCACCGAGCTCGCCGGCCCGGGCCATGAACGCCCGGATGTCCTTGGGCAGGCAGCCGCCGCCGAAGCCGAGCCCGGCGTTGAGGAACTTGCGCCCGATCCGGTCGTCGTAGCCGATCGCGTCGGCCAGCTGCTTGACGTCGGCACCGGTGGCCTCGCACAGCTCGGCCATCGCGTTGATGAAGCTGATCTTCGTGGCCAGGAACGAGTTGGCCGCCGTCTTGACCATCTCCGCGGTCGCGTAGTCCGTCGTCACCTTGGGGATCCCCCGGGCGACGATCGGCGCGTACACCTCGTCGAGCAGCCGCTCGGCGGTCGCCCCGTCACCGTCGGGAGACAGCCCGTAGACGAGCCGGTCGGGGTGCAGGGTGTCGCGGACGGCGAACCCCTCGCGCAGGAACTCCGGGTTCCAGGCCAGCAGCGTCCCCGGCACCTTCTCGCCGAACATGGCGGCGAGCCCGGCCGCGGTCCCCACCGGGACGGTGGACTTGCCCACCACCAGCTCACCCGGGGCCAGGACCTGCAGGAGCGACTCCGCTGCGGCCTGGACGAAGCGGAGGTCGGCGGCGTACTCACCGTGCTTCTGCGGGGTCCCGACGCACAGGAAGTGGACCTGCGCTCCGGTCGCGTCCGCGATGTCGGTGCTGAAGCTCAGGCGCCCGGAGTCGAGCGCGTGTCCCAGGAGCTGCTCGAAGTCCGGCTCGTAGAACGGCGCCCGCCCCGCGCACAGCGCCGAGATCTTCCGCTGGTCGACGTCGACCCCGACCACCTCGTGGCCGAGTTCCGTCATCGAGGCCGCGTGCACCGCACCGAGATAGCCGCAGCCGATGACCGAGATGCGCACCGCCGCCTCCTCGTGCCGCAGACACTTAGCCCCCGAAGTGCATCACGTCGTCGAGGGGAGCGCCCGTCGGACGTCCCGAACGGGCGAGCGGCCACCACGGCAGGATGGCCCCGTGCCCGACACCCGCGCCCGGCTCGACGACGCACAGGTGGCCGCGGTGGCCCGCTACCGCGCCGGACTCGGGCCGCTGCCCGACCTCCCGCCGGCCGGCGAGTACGAGGACGCGCAGGGCGTGCTCGTCGCGACGGCGGCCGGCGGCGACCTGACCGTCGTCGAGGTGCCCCGCTGGGAGCAGCCCTCGACGGTGGTCGAGCGGCTGCACGACCGGGGCTGGACCGAGGTCGCGGCGTGGGTCGGCCCGCCGCCCGACGACGTCGCGCAGCTGCCGCAGCGGCTGCTGGTGCTGCTGCCCGCGGCGGGGCTCGCGCCGGACTCCGCGGCGCTGGCGGGAGCGGCCGCGGCCTGGGCGGCCGTGCGGGACGGCGGCCGTGACGTGGTCGTCGAGCCCGTGCCCGTCACCCCGGCGGCACCGGAGGCCGGGCCGGAGGAGCTCGCCGCCGCGCACGGCGCGGCGCTGGCCGGCAGCAGGCCGTGGTCCGGGACGGCGAGCACCGGCGGCACCGTGGTGCTGTGCACCGGCCTGTCCGGGGCGGGGAAGTCGACGATCGCCGCGCGGCTGGTGGAGCTGCTCATCGAGGCCGGCCGCACGGTCACGCTGCTCGACGGCGACGAGGTGCGGCACTCCCTGTCGGCGGGGCTCGGGTTCTCGAAGGCCGACCGCGACACCAACGTCCGCCGGATCGGCTGGGTGGCGGCGCGGATCGCCAAGCACGGCGGCATCGCCGTCTGCGCGCCGATCGCCCCCTACGCCGAGGTGCGCGCCGACGTCCGGCGCGAGGTGGAGGCGCAGGCCGGGCCGGGCGGCTTCCTGCTGGTGCACGTGGCGACGTCGCTGGCCGACTGCGAGGCCCGCGACCGCAAGGGTCTCTACGCGCGGGCGCGCGCCGGGGAGATCCCCGCCTTCACCGGGATCAGTGACCCCTACGAGACGCCCACCGACGCCGAGGTCACCGTGGAGACCGCGGGCCGCAGCGTCGACGAGTGCGCGCGGCAGGTGCTGGAGGCGGTGCTCAGCCGGTCGTCGTGAGGTGTTCTGCGACGGCGGTGCGCCAGTCGCGCGGGCGGTGGCCGGTCGCCGCCAGCTTCGTCAGATCGAGCACGCTGTTGAGCGGCCGCGGCGCGAGGCCGCTCGTGTCGGCGGTGTACTCGGCCGTGGTCACCCGCCGGACGTCGTGCGGGTCGCGGCCGCGCGCGGCGAACACGACCTCCGCGACGTCGGCCCAGGACGCCGGCTCCCCGCCGCCGGTGGCGTTGAACGTGCCCGACTCCCCCACGTCGACGAGGTGGGCGACGGCGTCGGCGAGGTCGGCGGCGAGGGTGGGTCGGCCGACCTGGTCGGCGACGACCGAGGGGCTGACGCCGCGGTCGGCGAGACCGGCCATCGTCCGCACGAAGTTGCGCCCCTCCCCCACGACCCAAGTGGTGCGCAGCAGCAGGTGCCGGTCGAGCGCGGTGACCAGCGCGTCGCCGTCGGCCTTGCTCCGCCCGTAGACGCTGAGCGGGTGCACCGGGGCGTCCTCCGGGATCGGCCCGGGGTGCGCGCCGTCGAAGACGTACTCGGTGGAGAAGTGCACGAGGAGGAACCCGTGCCGGCGGGCCGCGTCGGCCAGGGCGCCCACGCCGTCGACGTTGACCGCCCGCACGGCGGCGAGGTTGGCCGGGTCCTCGGCGGCGTCGACGGCCGTCCAGGCGGCGGCGTTGACCACCAGGTCGACGCCGGACCAGTCGTGCGCCGCGACCGCGGCCGGGTCCCCGACGTCGAGGCCGGCCCGGGTCAGCGCCAGCGCCTGCGGGAAGCGGCGGGTCAGCGCGCGGCCGACCTGCCCGCCGGCGCCGAGGACGACCGCCGTCACTGGCCGCGGGCGGCGTAGGCCGCCTCCACGCGCTCCTTCTGCGGGCGCCACCAGTCCTCGTGGTCGCGGTACCACTCGATCGTCGCGGCCAGCCCGTCGCGGAACTCGGTGTAGCGGGGCCGCCAGCCGAGCTCCTCGCGCAGTTTCGTGGCGTCGATGGCGTAGCGCAGGTCGTGCCCGGCGCGGTCGGTCACCTGGTCGAAGGCGTCGGCCGGCTGACCCATCAGCTCGAGGATCGTGGCGAGGACGGTGCGGTTGTCCACCTCGCCGTCGGCGCCGATGAGGTAGGTCTGCCCGGCGCGGCCGCGCTCGAGGACGTCGTGGACGGCGGCGTTGTGGTCGTCGACGTGGATCCAGTCGCGCACGTTGTGGCCGGCGCCGTAGAGCCGCGGCCGCCGCCCGGCGAGCACGTTGGTGATCTGCCGCGGGATGAACTTCTCCACGTGCTGGTACGGACCGTAGTTGTTCGAGCAGTTGGAGAGGGTCGCCTGCACGCCGTAGGAGCGCACCCACGCGCGGACCAGCAGGTCGGAGGCGGCCTTGGTCGACGAGTACGGGCTCGACGGGTTGTACGGCGTCTCGGGCGTGAACTTGCGCGGGTCGTCGAGCTCCAGGTCGCCGTAGACCTCGTCGGTGGAGACGTGGTGGAAGCGCACGCCGTGCCGGCGCACCGCCTCGAGCAGCGTGTAGGTGCCGACGACGTTGGTCTGCAGGAACGGCGCGGGATCGGCCAGCGAGTTGTCGTTGTGGCTCTCGGCCGCGAAGTGGACGACGGCGTCGCTGGCGCCGACCAGCTCCTCGACCAGCGCGGCGTCGGTGATGGACCCGTGCACGAAGGTGATCGCGTCCCGGACGCCGGCCAGCGAGGCCTCGTTGCCCGCGTAGGTGAGCGCGTCGAGCACCGTCACCTCGTACTGCGGGAAGCGCTCGACGGTCTGGTGGACGAAGTTGGCGCCGATGAAGCCGGCTCCACCGGTCACCAGCAGACGACGGATCTGGCTCACGGGCTCAATGTGTCAGAAGGCCGCACCGATCCCGGGATGCCCTCACCCCGCGGGAGGAGGCGTGTCAGTAGGCGCCGTCGCGGCGCAGGACCGCACGCACCGTGCGCCACAGGATCGCGAGGTCCAGGCCGAACGACCAGTTCTCCACGTAGCGGACGTCGAGCTCGACCGACTCGTCCCAGGACAGGTCGGAGCGGCCGCTGACCTGCCACAGGCCGGTGATGCCGGGCTTGACCAGGAGCCGGCGGTGCATGTCGGCGCCGTACTGCTCGACCTCGCGGATGACGTGCGGGCGGGGGCCGACCAGGGACATGTCGCCCTTGAGCACGTTGACCAGCTGCGGCAGCTCGTCGAGGGAGAACGCGCGCAGCCAGGCGCCGACCCGGGTGACGCGCGGGTCGCGCCGCATCTTGAACTGCACGTCGTTGCCCTCGTTGAGGGTCATGAGCGCCGCGATGCGCGAGTCGGCGCCGACGACCATGCTGCGGAACTTGAGCAGGTCGAACTCCCGCCCGCGCTTGCCGATGCGGCGGTGCCGGTACAGCGCCGGCCCGCGGCTGGTGGCCCGGACGGCGAGAGCGATGCCGAGCAGGACCGGGGAACCCACGAGCAGCAGCACGCCTGCGACGGCGCGGTCGAGCAGGGACTTCGCCAGGCGCCGCCATCCCCGGAAGTCCGGCTCCTGGACCTGGATGAGCGGCACGGTCGACGTCGGCCGGACCTGCAGCCGGTCGGAGCTCACCTCGATCAGGCCGGGGCCGACGAGCACCTCGATGTTGGTCCCCTCGAGCCGCCAGGCCAGCTGGCGCAGGTACTCCCCCGCCGTCTCGCTCGCCGAGGCGACCACGACGGCGTCGGCCCGGGCGTCGTCGACGGCCCGCACCGCGCCGGACAGCGTGCCGATCACCGGGATCCCCTCGGCGCGCACGGCGCGGGCCTCGTCGGGGCGGGGCACGCAGGCGCCCACGACGCGCAGCCCGGCGGCGGCGTCGCGCCGCAGCCGGCGGACGAGGTCGGCGACGGCGACGTCCCGGCCCAGGACGACGACGCGCTTGGTCATGAGGCCGCGACGCCGGGCGGCGTGCAGCCGGCGGCGGTTGAGCAGCCGCCCGGCGAGGGTGCAGGCCACCGCGGTGGGAGCGGCGACGAGCAGCAGCCCGTCGGACCCGTCCCAGGGGAACAGGGCGCCGGCCGCCGCCAGCGCGCTCGTGGCCACCAGCCCGGCGACGAGGACGCGGCGGTACTCGTCGGAGCCGGTGCCGAAACGGCGCTCGGCGTGGGCTCCGGTGGCGGCCAGCAGGGCGACCCAGGCCAGGGCGAGGAGCAGCTCCCGCGCGGAGAGGGCGACCACGCCGGAGGACGTCAGGCCGGCGAGCGCCAGGCCCGCGCCCGCCGCGAGCAGGTCGCCGAGGACCAGCGCGACGGTGTAGGAGACGAGCCACTCCGGCGTGCGGCGCCGGCGCGCGGAGAACGGGTCGTAGACCGGGCGGTCGAGGAAGGCCCCGGGGTCCGGGGGCAGCACGCCGTGCAGCGGCAGGGCCCGCACCGGGCGCTCGGCGTCCTCCGGCTGGGGCACGACGGGGGTGGTCGCGGTCAACGGTCTCCCTCCCTGGTCCCGGGACCGTTCCGTCCCCGCGGGGCCCGGCGGACCCCACTGCTCGCAGGGTCGGCGCGCGACCGCCGCGGGTTGAGCCCCCCGGGGCGCGGACCCGTCCGGGGCGCCGTCTTCCACCCTCACGGGGGAGACGGCGTGGATCCGGTGACCGTCCGTCGCCCCCTCGCCGCCGGGGACGTCACGCAGCGTGGGACCGGCTCCCCCCGCGGGGTGGGACGGAGGAGCGTCCGCGCAGGCCGGCGCCTAGCCTCGGGGGAACTGCCAGCCGACGGGGGTCACCGTGAGCGACGACGACGGACGCGCCGGGTCCACGCTCGTCGCCGACGAGCCCGCTCCGGCACCGCCGCGGAGGCGCAGGCGGCGCGGACTGCGCCGCCTGCTGGTCGCGCTCGGCGTCCTGGCCCTGCTCCTCGTGGCGGTCGTCGGCGGCGGCCTGTGGTTCCTGACCGACCGCTACGGCGGCAACATCGACCGCGTCACCGACGTCTTCGCCGGTCTCGACGAGGCCGCCCGCCCGGCACCGGCCACGCCGGCCGAGGCGGCGTCGGCCGATCCGGTCACGTTCCTGCTGGTGGGCACCGACAGCCGTGGCACCGCCGACGAGGGCATCGCCGAGGGTGGCCGGGCGGACGCGATCATGATCGCCCGCTTCTCCGGCGACCGGCAGCACGCCCAGCTGGTGTCCATCCCCCGCGACTCGTGGGTCGACGTCCCCGGGTACGGGACCACCAAGATCAACGCGGCGTACGCGTACGGCGGGCCGACACTGCTGGTCCGGACGGTCGAGCAGCTCACCGGCGTCCGCATCGACCACTACGTGGCCATCGACTTCGAGGGGATCGTCCAGGTCACCGACGACCTGGGCGGGGTCGACGTCGTCGTCGCCGAGACCACCAGCAACGGGCCGTACACCTTCCCGGCCGGGGTCAACCACCTCGACGGCGACCAGGCGCGCTGGTACCTCGGGCAGCGCTACGGCCTGGAGGGCGGCGACTTCGACCGGGTGCGCCGCCAGCAGCAGTTCGTCGAGGCGGTGTTCACGCAGCTGTTCGGCTCCGGGACGCTGTCCGACCCCGGCCGGCTCGACGCCGCGCTGCTGGCCGTGACCGACGCGGTCGCCGTCGACGACACGCTCGGCAACGGCGACCTGCTGTCGCTGGCCTACTCCCTGCGCGACCTGCGCCCGGAGGCCGTCGACTCCTTCACCGCGCCGGTGCTCGGCACCGGGACCGAGGGCACGGCGAGCGTCGTCCACCTCGACCCGGTCACCGGCGAGCGCATGTGGGAGTACCTGCGCAACGACTCGCTGTCGCAGAACGCCGCCGAGTTCGACGCGGAGGCGCTGCCCGACGTGCCCCGCTGACCCCTGGTCCCCCGCCCGTCCCGGACACCCCACGCGTTCGCGATCACCGGCCGGGCGAGGACCCAGGATGCGGGTGTGGCTTTCCTCCTCGGGTCGACCTGGCTGGCGCTGCACGTGTGGGTCGCCGAGCACGGGCACGTGCTGGTGGCCGCGGCGCTGTGCGGCATCGCCCCGGCGCGGGCGCTGGCGCGCCGCTCCGCCTCCGTCTGAGCCCGCCGGCTGCCAGACTGGCCGGGTGACCGGCCGCCGCCCACGGACGTGGCCCTGGCACCTGCACCGGTTCCGGTGGGTCCGCGACGACCCGTTCAGCGGGTCGGGCCTCTACGCCTGCCGCTGCGGAGTGGTGCGCCCCGGCCTCTGAGGCTCAGCGGCGACGGAGCAGCAGGAGGCCGAGCAGCGAGAGCACGCCGGCGGCCCACCCGGTGAGCACGAAGACGTCGCCCTGGTGCAGGCCGTGGTCCTCGGCGACCCGGAGCAGCACCGGTCCCTCGTTGTAGTACTCGCCCGTGACCAGCAGGAGCGCGAACGCGGTCAGCATCGCCGCCGCGACCAGCGCGAACAGCCAGCGGAGGGCCACCTCGGCGGTCAGCCGCCCTGGCGCCGGAGCACCTGCCCGACGGTCTTCAGGACGATCTTCATGTCGAGCCACGGCGACCAGTTCTCGATGTAGTAGTTGTCGAAGCGGGCACGGTCCTCGATCGAGGTGTCCCCGCGCAGCCCGTGCGACTGCGCCCAGCCGGTCAGACCCGCGGGCACCCGGTGGCGGGCGGTGTAGCGGGGGATGTGCGCGGAGAACTGGTCGACGAAGTGCGGCCGCTCCGGGCGGGGGCCGACCAGGCTCATGTCGCCGCGCACGATGTTCCACAGCTGCGGCAGCTCGTCCAGCGACGTCGCCCGGAGGAACCGGCCCACCGGCCCGAGTCGGTCGTCGTGCCTGATGTTCCACTGCGTCTGCGACTCGGTGTCGTCGACCGGCTTGAGCGAGCGGAACTTCAGGACCTGGAACGGCCGGCCGTCGAGCCCCACCCGCTCCTGGCGGAAGATGATCCCGGGCCCGCCCTCGAGCCGGACGGCGACCGCACACGCCAGCAGCACCGGGGTGAGGACGAGCATCGTCGTCAGGGAGACGACGACGTCCACCAGCCGCTTCACCCGCCACCAGGGGCTGCGGTAGACCGCCCGCCGGCGGCGGACGAGCGGGATGCCCCAGATCTCGTCGGTGTAGCGGTTGACGTCGTGCAGCTCGAAGAGCCGGGGGACGACGAAGACGTCGACGTCGAGCCGGTCGCAGGTCCGGAGGATGTCGACGAGCTCGTCCTCGTCGACGCCGCCGTAGGCGACGATGACGTCGCGGACGGCCTGCTCGCGGATGACCTGCCCGAGCCGCTCGTAACCGCCGAGCAGCGGGACGGGGAGCAGCACCCGCCGGTCCTCGGGCACGTCGGTGTCGAGGAAGCCGATCGGGTCGAGGCCGTAGTTGCGCCGCTCCAGCAGGGTGACGGCCACCCGGATGCCCACGAGGCCGGCCCCGACGACGACGGTGCGGTGCCGGACCAGTCCGCGGCACCGGGCGGTGTGCACGACGCGGTACGCCACCAGACGCGCGGTCAGGACCGCCACCAGCAGGACGACCACGTGCACGACCTGCCGGGCCGGGGCGTCGACACCCGGCAGGACGGAGAAGACCGCGACCTTGAACAGCCAGGCCACGACCACCGCGGCGAGGACGTAGGGCAGGTCGTCGAGCAGGGAGAGGGTCAGCCGTGACCGGTACAGGCCGGCGCGCCAGAAGACCAGGAGGAGGAACAGCAGCGCGACGGCATGCGCGGGCGGCGATCCCGGCAGGGTGATGAGCGTGGCGACGGCGAAGGCGACGACGTCGACGAGCACGAGGTAGGGCCCGACCCCGCGCCGGAGCCACCACGCGACCGTGGCCGGCGCCGCCGCGGTCGGCCAGACCCCGGCCGCGCGTGTGATCCCCTCGTGCGACACCGCGTCCAGCGAGACGCGACCTGCTCGTCGCACTCCCCGTCCCGATGCCGCGCCGCCCCCCGTGGCGTCGGCCATGACCCTCCCCGTGTACCGCGTCGACTGCTCGGCGCGGTCAGGGGATAGTGCCATCACTCGGGCAGATGCGCCATTCCCGTGCTCATTCCGAGCGATCTTCGAATGGTGCGGCAAATGGCGACCGCACATTTGCTCACCCGACGAACCGCAGTGGTGACGGCCCGTCATGCCGTGTCGAGGTCAGTACGCTCCCGAACCGCGGAGGACGGCCCCCGCGGTCTTCCAGAGGATCATGAAGTCGAAGGCCAGCGACCAGTTCTCGACGTAGCGGACGTCGAGCCGCACCGCGTCGTCCCAGGACAGGTCCGACCGGCCGCTGACCTGCCACAGGCCGGTGATGCCCGGCTTGACCAGCAGCCGGCGGCGCATGTCGAAGCCGTACTGCTCGACCTCGCGGGTGACGTGCGGGCGCGGCCCGACCAGGCTCATGCTGCCGCCGATCACGTTGAACAGCTGCGGCAGCTCGTCGAGCGAGTAGCGCCGCATGACCGCGCCGATGCGGGTGACGCGGGGGTCGCGGCGCATCTTGAACTGCACCGCGTTGCCCTCGTTCTGCCCGTGCAGGTCGAGCTCGACCTTGTCGGCGTCGACCACCATGCTGCGGAACTTCAGGACCTGGAACGGCCGGCCGTCGCGGCCGATCCGCTCGTGCGTGAAGAAGACCGGGCCCCGGCTGGTGGCCTTGACGAGGATCGCGAGGGGGACGAGCACCGGCAGGAGGAGCAGCACGCCGATGCCGGCCGCCGTGCGGTCGACGACCTCCTTGGCGATGCGGCGCACGCCGGTGAACTCGGGCCGCTCGACGTGCATGAGCGGCAGGCCGGCGACCGGGCGCACGTGCACGCGCGGGCCGGCGACCTCCGTGACCGCCGGCGCGAGCAGCAGCTCGGCCTCGGTGTCCTCGAGGTCCCAGCCGAGCTTGCGCAGCCGCGCGCCGTCGAGCTCCGGGGAGGGCAGGACCGCGACCGTGTCGATCTCGTAGCGGCGGACGACGTCGGCGACCTCGTCGAGGCTGCCGAGGACCGGCAGGCCGTCGAAGACGTCGCGGTCGCCGGCCGACAGCGGCAGGCAGCAGCCGATGACGCGGTAGCCGTGCCGGGCCTCGCGCTCCATCTGGGCACTCAGGGCGGCGACACCGCTGCGGTGCCCGACGAGCACGGCCGTCTGCACGTGCCGGCCGCCGGCACGCGACGAGTGCAGCCGCAGCCGGAGTGCGACACGGGCGGCGAGCGTCAGGAGGGTCGCCAGTGGCAGGGCGACGACGACGAAGCTGCGCGCGACCTCGAGCTTGAAGGCCCACGAGACGGTGCCGACCGTGGCGAGCAGCAGCGCGGCGGCGGAGAAGACCCGGCGGAACTCCTCAGGACCGACCCAGAGGAAGCGCTGCTCGTAGGTGCGGGCGACGAGCATGGCGGCGAGCCACACGACGGGGAGGGTGACGACGAGCGTCGCGCTCGCCGCGGCGCTCATGAGCGGACCGCCCTCGGGGACGAGCGACCCCACCAGACCGGCCACCAGAGCCGCGCTCGCGTCGAGGAGGACGAGGCGGCGGACGTACGACGCGCGCCATGCGCGGCGGGCGGCGGTGCCCTCCCCGCGGAGCCGCGGCGCCAGCCAGAACCACTGCCGGCCGACCGGATGCGCGTCCTGACGGACCGAGACGTCACTGACCCCGAGCAGGGACATGCGGCACCAACCCCCCGTGCGACACCGGGCACGTGTGGCGCCCGGTGCGGTGGATCCCCCCGTGGATGCCAGGAACGAGTCGTTCGACCGGCAGCCGAACGGTAACGACCGTTGCCGGACCGCGAAAGGGGTAGCGCCCAGTTCTATGGGGCGCAACGGGTCTGCCCTCGCCGACCGTCGCTTTTCCGTCTCGCGCTCGTCGCCCTGAGTGAGCGACACACGCGTCGCTACGGCGGAGGCATCGCGAGGCGGCCTCGACTCACGCGTCCCGGGTCACTCGAACGGAGTGTCCGCGCGGTGACACGGACCGGTGTCGCGGTCGAGGTCACGTCGGCGGGTCGCCGGCACACCGGCGTAGAGGCCGTGGGGCTCGGTGTCCTCCACGACCACCGCTCCCGCACCGACGACACATCCTTCCCGGATGGTCACCCCTGGCAGGACCGTCACCCCGGCGCCCAGCCAGACGCCGTCGCACACCTCGATGGGCGCGGACCACTGATCAGCGGCCCGACGCCGGGCGTCGCCGAGCTGGTGGCTCGCCGACAGGAGCTTGACGTCGGTCCCGATCGACACCCCACGCCCGATGGTCACGCGCTCGAAGTCGAAGAAGACCCGGTAACCGATGCGGCTGTCGTCCCCGATGACCACGTCCGTGCCGCGGAACAGGCAGCCTGCCGCGACCCACGCGTCCCCGATCCGCATGCCCGACCAGCGGAGCAGGAGCCGCCTCAGGCGCGCCGGCACGAGGTGGCTCATGGCCACCGTGTTGATCGACGCCAGGACGAGGAACGGCCGGATGCGCACCTCCGACGTCGAGCGCATGTCCGCAGCGTAGGCACCGTCCGCCTTCAGGTGACCGATGACCGGTTCCCGTCCCTGCCCTCCCGGGCCGGCACGCCGGTCACGGGCGGCGTGGTCCGCGGCCGGCTCCCGGCAAGCCCCCCGCCAGGACCGTCTCGTAGGCCTCCCTGACCCGTCGGCTGGTGACCGCGAGGTCGTGTGCGGACTCCACCGCGACACGCCCGGCACGCCCCTCGCTCTCGGCGAGGCCCGGATCCTCCAGCCGCGTCGTCAACGCGCTCGCCAGAGCGGCCGCGTCCTCGCGGGGGACGACCGCCCCGGCCCCTGCCAGTCCGTCCCGCGCGCCCGCCACGTCCGTGGAGACGACGCTCCTGCCCAGTGCCATGGCCTCCATCGCCACCAGGGACAGGCCCGCCTCCCAGCGACTGGGCAGCGCGACGACGTCAGCGGCGGTCAGCCACGGACGCACGTCGGGCTGGGCCCCCACGAAGCGGACGTCCTCCCCCGCGCGGGAACGCAGGGCGTCCGCGTCGGGCCCGTCCCCCACGAGGACGACCTGCACGTCGGGCACCCTCGACCGCACCGCCGGGAGGGACTCGAGGAGGACGTCCTGTCCCTTCTGCTGGGCGAGCCGGCCGATGCAGACGACGGTGGGGCGGTCCTCCAGCCCGAGCGCGCGCCGCGCCGTCACTCGTTCGGCCGCACCGGTCGACCGGTAGCGCTCGAGGTCGATGCCGTTCGGGAGGACCACGGTGCGTGCCCGGATCCCCACGTCCTCACCGCGTCGACGTTCGTCCTCGCTGACGCAGACGAGCAGGTGGGTCCACTGGGTGCCGGAGCGCTCCCAGAGCCGGGCGAGACGGGCCACCGGCCCCTGTGCGGCCTCGAAGGACCACGCGTGGGGCTGGAAGACGGTGGGTCGCGCACCGCGGAGCGCGAGGCGCCCGGCCAGGCCGGCCTTCGCGCTGTGCAGGTGGACGACATCCGGGTCCACCTCCCGGACCAACCGGCGCAGCCGCAGGACCTCGCTCGGGACGGTCACCCCCGGGTCGCGGGAGGCGCGCCAGGCCAGGTGGGGCACGCCGAGGTCGGCGAGCCAGCCCGGTAGGTCACCGTCCGCGGGTGACGCGACCGCGACGTCCCACCCGTGCTCCTGCTGGTCCCTGGCCAGGCCACGCACGACGACGGGTACGCCCGCGACCGTGGGTTGGGTCACGTGGAGGACTCGCACGGTGCTCCTGCAGGTGGGCGGCGCCGGATCTCCCGGCACGAGCCGGGATGCGGATGCTAACCGCCGGTCACCCGCCGGTCGGACGCAGCAGGAGGCGGCGGGCGAGCGACGGGGAGAGCGCAGCGAGACGGAGCACCGCCCGGCGCCTGGCGCTCAGGGACCCGTGCCGCAACAGCGAGCGGGCCTCGGCCGGGAGCGCCCGACCGTGCTGCAACCGCCACATCCAGTGGGCGAAGGCGGCGTCGACCAGCGTCCGGGCGGCGACCTCCCGGTCACGCGGGTCGAGGCGCTCGTTGGCGGCGATCAACCGGGCGACGCGCTCCCGTCCAGCCAGGACGCGCTCGGTGTCCGCGGTCTGCTGCCCACCCCAGCGCCGGTACCGGTAGAGCGGCAACGGCACCAGTCCTGCAGCGGCTCCGTGCAGGAACATCCGGACGTAGCACTCCCAGTCGGGCCCGTACCGGAGGTCCTCGTCGAAGCCGCCGGCCTCGAGGAACTGCTGACGTCGGATCGCGGGAGCGGGGAGGAAGTTCCACCTGAGGATCTCCCGCCGCTGATCCGCGACGGGGAAGTGGAGGTCGAGTGACCAGTCCGACCCCTCGGCCGCCGGTCCGAAGTCCTCCCAGGTCGTCGTCATGAGGTGGAGGTCCGGTCGCCGCTCCGCGAGCCAGGCGAGCGCCTCGACCCGCTCGGGAGCCATCTCGTCGTCGCCGTCGAGGATGATCACCAGGTCGGCCCGCGAGGCCCGGATGGCCGTGTTCTTGGCCGCGCCCTCTCCGCCTTGCTCCTGCCGGCGCACGAGGCGGATGCGCTCGGCGAACGGCGCCACCGCACCTGCGACGTCGTCGTCGGACGCGTCGTCGCAGACGACGACCTCGTCCGGGAGCCGGGTCTGGGCGAAGACGGAGGCGAGCGCGGCAGGGAGGAACGGGGCCACGTTGTGCGCCGTGACGACCACGCCGACCGTGAGCGGTCGGGGCGGGAGGATCCACGTGCCCGTCGGCGCGAGCACCGGCCAGTCGCGCGTCACCGCGGCCGCCACGCGGTGACGGCCCGGTGCAGGTGGTCCACGCTCCAACGCCCGACGGTGATGCGGGGGAGCGCATGCGGGTCGGCTCGCTCGACCGGTCCGGGGACGTTGACGAAGGCGAGGTCGTAGCCCGCCGCACGCGCCTGACGGGCGTTGCGTCGAGCGACCGTCCCCGGCGCACCGAACGGGTAGGCGAGCAACTGCGGAGGTCGGCCCAGGAGGCCGCCCAGGGCCGTCCGGCTCTCGAGGAGCTCGCGTCGGGCCTCCCCGCGAGGGAGGGTCGCCAGCGCCGAGTGGGAGCAGGTGTGGGAACCGATGTCGAACAGCGGGTCCCGCGCGAGGTCCTGGACCTGGGCAGCCGACATCCGCCGGTGCCGGTGGCACGAGCCGGGGCGAGGCCACGCCTCCTCCATGCGGGTCAGCACTCGCGACACCACCTCGGGAGGTCGCCGGTGCAACACCGTGGTGAGCGCCGCGTAGGACCGGCTCCGCGCAGCGCCGCTGCTGACGTCGACCACGACGCGCCGGCCGGCGATGCGCAGCGGCAACGTCGCAGGGCCGGGGCCGGGCTCGAGGACCAGGTGCTCGAGCCGGTCCCACCAGTACTCGGGACCGGGATCGGGGGCGACCGCGTCGGCCACGACGAAGAAGGTGGCCGGGACACCGAGGTCGCGGAGGACGGGTGCGGCGTGCTCGAGGTTGTCGAGGTAGCCGTCGTCCAGGGTGATCGCGGCGGTGGGGCGGTCGTGCGGCCCCCGGACGTCGGCGGCCCGGACCACGCCGAACCACCGGGTCACCGCCTCCAGGTGCTCCCGGAAGAGAGCAGGGGGCACGACCATGCCCCCGGGGTCGTCCGACAGGTCGTCGGAGATGCGGTGGTAGAGCAGGACGACGTCGCTCCCCCGCGGACGCAGACGACGCGGCCAGGCGGGGCGACGAGCCCAGAGGTCCCTCATCCGGGGCAGACTCCTCACTGCCGGACGGTCCTCCCGGCTGTGGTCGCTAGCATCGCCGGGTGCCCGGCCCGGACGTGTCTGCGACACCCCTGGTCCGCTCCGGGGAGGATCCCCTGCGCATCTCGGTCGCCATCGCCTGCCACAACGCCGCAGCGTATGTCGGGGACGCGATCCGCTCGGCACTGGCACAGTCGCCGGCGCCGGCCGAGGTGGTGGTGTGCGACGACGGCTCGACCGACGGCAGCCCGGAGGTGCTGCAGTCGTTCGGGGAGGCCATCCGCGTCGTGCGCCACGAGGTCAACCGTGGGGAGGCCGCCGCCAAGAACACGGCGGTCGGTGCCACGACGAGTCCCTGGGTCGCGTTGCTGGACGCCGACGACGAGTTCCTCCCCGGGCGACTCGCCGCCGTCCGAGACCTGCTGACCCGCGAGCCCGATCTCGACGTCGTGACCACCGATGCCCTGCTGGTGCACGACGGCGTCGAGCTGGGCCGGTGGTACGGCGCCCACTACCCGTTCGCCGCCGACGACCAGCGGCGGGCGGTGCTCGAGCGCAACTTCGTCTTCGGCAACGTGGTCGTGCGACGGGATGCCTTCCTGGCCTCCGGCGGCTTCGACCCCGCCATCGCCCACGCGACCGACTGGGACCTGTGGATCCGGATGATCCACAGCGGCGCGCGCGTGGGGTGCATCCCTCGTCCGCTCGCGCGGTACCGGCTGCACGAGTCGAGCCTCAGCTCCGACCGGGCTGCGATGAGCGCCTCGATCGCCGCGTTGCTGACGCGGGCCGCCGAGCGACTCGCCCTCACGGACGACGAGCGGAGCACCGTCGAGTCCACGGCGGCCGAGCACGAGCGGATCGCCACGCGGTACCGGCTCAAGCAGGCACTCACGCGGCCGGCCTCGTCGGTACGCCGTCTCGCCACCGCCGTGGCCCGGGACAGCGGCCAGCCGACGCGGTCACGGGTCCTCGCGCTGGGCACCGTCCTCCTGCCCACGATCGCCCGGCGCGCCGAACGACGGCGGTCGGCGCTGTCGTGGGAGGGCCCGGGTGGGGTGCGACTCCCCCGCCGACGCCGACGCGTCCTCGTGACGCTCCCCGACCGTCCGTGGCCCACCGACGGGGGGAAGCGGACCCGCTCGGCCACCAGCCTCCGCGCGCTGGCCGGCATGCCCGACGTGGACCTCGACGTCCTGGTCCTCTTCGCAGGGCCGCCGGTGGACCACCCCCTGCCGCCAGGGGTGCGGACGCACCGGTGCGTCCAGGTGGACGCAGGCCCTCGGCCGCGACTGCTGACGGCGCTCGTCGTGGTGCTGCGGCGTGTGCCCTGGCAGATCGCCGTCCGCCGGTGGGGCCTCGCGCGAGCCGCCGTGCGCGACCTGCGGCAGGCGCCGTACGACCTCGTGTGGTTCGGGTCGACGGACCACGCGATGAGCCTGTCCCGCACGGTCAGGGGTCAGCGCGTGGTCGTCGACATGGACGACGTCGAGTCGCTCAAGATCGAGCACTTCCTGTCCCTGCCGCCTGACTCTCGGACCACGCGACTCCGCGTACGTGTCCAGCGCCGTGTCGAGCTCCCGCTCTGGCGCCGACTCGAGAGACATCTGCTCCGGAGTGCCGACGCGGTGGTCGTCTGCAGCGACCTCGACCGGCAACGGCTCGGGGACGGACCCGTCGAGGTCGTGCGGAACACGTACGCGGGTCCCCCGGTCCAAGCGGCGTGGACGCCACCCGCGGCGCCGACCTTCGTCCTCGTGGGCACCTACTGGTACGTCCCGAACGTCGACGCGGCCGTGCACATGGCCACCAGCGTGCTGCCGCACCTGCTCGAACGGGTCCCGGACGCACGGATCCGGTTCGTCGGCCGGGGAGGACGGGACCTCCTGGGAGAGGTGACCGGACTGCCCGGGGTCGACGTCGTCGGTGACGTGACCGACGTGGCGCCCGAACTCCTGTCCGCGACCGCGGCCGTCGTCCCGGTCCGCTTCGGTGGCGGGACGCGGGTCAAGATCCTCGAGGCGTTCGCTCTCGGGGTGCCCGTGGTGAGCACCTCGCTCGGCTGTGAGGGCCTGGACGTCGTCGACGGAGTGCACCTCCTCGTCGCCGACAGTCCGGAGGAGTTCGCCGGCGCCTGCGCGCGACTGACTGCCGAGCCCGAGGTGGCCCGCCGGCTCGGCGACGGGGGACGACGCCTGTACCTGGAGCGCTACGCCCCCACCCAGGTCGTCGGCTCCGCACGAGCCGTTGCCGAGAGGGTGCTCACCCGGCAGTGAGGCGCTCGACGGCAGCGACCGTCTCGCGCGCCACCTCGTCCCAGCTCCGGACGGAGACCGGCGGCTCATCCCTCCGCCCGGCCCGCAGGGCGGCCAGGATGGCCGAGGTCCAGCTGCGCGGGTCGTCGTCGGGCAGGTGCACGGCCGCGTCGCCGCTCACCTCGACGAGGGCCGGGTCCGACGACGTGATCAGGGGCGCTCCGAACGAGCGCGCCTCGATCGCCGGCAGCCCGAAGCCCTCGAGCCTGCTCGGGCAGAGCACGACACCGGCCTGCTCGTAGCACCAGCGCAACTGGGCGTCGGTGAGGTGCCCGAGCAGTCGCACCGCCCCGCCTCCGACCATCTCGGAACTGGTCCTCCCGAGCTCGGACGGTCCCCAGCTGGGCGGCCCGACGACGGCGAGGACGGCGCCGGGTCGCTCGGCGACGACCGAGCTCCAGAGGTCGATGACCAGACCGAGGTTCTTGCGCGGGGACGCGTCACCGACGACCAGGGCGAACTCACGGTCGCGGAGCGCATCGACCGGCTCGGCGTCCGCCGTCCGCAGGCCGGTCGACATCGCCAACGGGACGGCAGCGGTGCGCCCGACGACGTCGGGGACGTGACGCTCGAGGCTCCGCTGCGTCGCACGGCTGACGCACACGAGCGCGTCGGCCTGCCGGATGGATGCGAGGTACGGCCGGGTCAGCAACGTGCGCTTGAGCACCCCGAAGTCGCGGGGCCGCTCCAGCTGGAGCATGTCGTGGACGGTCAGGACCCGTCGGGCGCCGCCCCAGCGCGGGAGGACGTGTTTGGTCCCGTGGATCACGTCGAACCGTCGAGATCCCCTGACCAGAGCGGCACCGGAGCGCTCGAGCGCCGTGCGGGCCGGTACCGGCAGGTCGGGCACCGTGACGACCCTCGCAGGATCCCCGAGGAGGTCGGTGAAGAAGGGCTGGGCCGAGGCCGTGGCGAGGACGGACAGCTCGACCTCCGGCAGGGCCTCCAGCGCCCGCGCCATCTCGACCGTGTAGCGGACGATGCCGCCACCGGTCCCGGACGCGGGGACCTGGGTGGCGAGCATGAGCCAGGACAGGGCCGTCATCCGATCGTCCCGGCGGTCGGGACGCGGCGGCGGGCGAGCCACGCGATCACGACCAGGGCGACGAAGCTCGGGAGCACCCGGCCCTGTCCCCAGTACAGGTAACGGGGCATCTCGAGCAGACCGGTGAGCGCGACGGGGTAGACCAGGGAGGCCCAGAACTCGCCCTCCCGCCACCGCAGGTAGGCCAGCCCGAGGGCCAGGCCAGCCAGCAGGAAGAACACGAGACCCCCCGCCGTCCCGTAGTCGACGAAGGGGATCGACAGTCCCCCCGGACTGTTGAACTCGGGATTGCCGTATTGCTGGAGGATGGTCCCGAAGTCGTCGGGCTCGTACCGCCCGGTCAGCTGTCCGTAGAGGTCCAGCTGCGAGATGCCCGGCGCGGTCCAGAAGGCCTCGATGCTGCCGTAGGGCAGTCGGACGCCGGACGTGCCGTAGGTGAGGGCGAGCTGGCCGTTGTTGTAGGCGGTGGCGTAATAGCCGGCCAGTCGGTCGATGACGAACTGGAAGAACGAACCGCCGCCCTGCGAGTAGAAGACCCAGCTCCGCGAGTACTCGAAGATCCCGAAGACCGCCACGGCGCCGGGGACCAGGACGAACGGTGCCGCTGCGGTGACCCGCCGCTGCACCCGCCCGCGCCGGGCCGCGTACATCGCCAGGATGCCGACCGCCGGGATGGCGAGCTCGAGGATGGCGAGCCGCTCGGTCAGGAAGAACGCGCGCATCAGCGCCAGGACCAGCACGACCGCGAGCCGGCGGGCCACGTAGCGGTCCCGCTGCCTGGTCAGGAGCGTCACCGCGACGACGACGTACGCGATGCCCAGCTGCGTCAGGGTGGTGATGCCGGCGATCGGCGCGAACTGCGTCCGCAACGTCGAGTCGAAGGCATCTTGCGAGGTCAGTGCCTCGAGCAGGTCCGCCGGCCGCGCGCCCCGGCTGAGCCCGACGACGGCGAGGGCGACGTACCCGACCATGGTGAGCCGGTAGAGGACCACCGCCGCGCGGTGCAGGAACCACGTGTCGACCTCCGCGGCGGGCGAGGCGGCGTGGCGTCCGCGGCCCGCCCCGAGGAGCAGCGGCAGCATCCCGCCGAGGGCGAAGAGCACGGCTCCCGCCGCGAAGAGCAGCAGCGTCGTGTCGGTCAGGGACTTGGGGGTGTTCCACGACTGCCGGAAGTAGGCGTCGCCGAGCCGCCAGGAGATCAGCAGGGTGACGGGCACGGTCAGGGCGGCAGCACCCGCCGGGGACAACCACCACACGCCCGGCGACGGCCCGCCTGCCCGGGTGGCCGGGACTCGGCGCTCGACCGTGCCGGCCGTCATTCCGTCCGGACCCGCTGGAGGAGCAGCGCCATCGCCACCCCGACCAGTGCGCCGAGCAGCAACCCGAGCAGGGTGGCCTGGACGGCGGCTCCTGCACCGCCCACCGACATCGACCGCGGCGCACTGACGACCTGGGTGTACGCCTGCTCGCCGGACCGCAGGAGGACGAGTTGGCTCCGGGACGACAGCAGGCGGGAGTACTCCGTCGCGGTCGCGCCGGCGAGGGCTCCGTTCTCGTCGGAGGCGAGTGCCGTCTCCAGGTCGGCGATCTCCGCCTCCACCCCGGCGAGCAGGGCGTCCACCTGTGCGGTCACCGCGGCCACCCGCTGCTGGTCGTACTGCGCGATCACCGCGTCGGACGCGTCCCGCGCGGCGTCGTCCGTGCCGGCCTGGACCTGCAGCTCGACGATGTCGGTCGACCCGACCTGCTGCGCGGACAGCGTCAGGTCGTCACCCAGTCCCAGGGCGTCCGACACCGCATCACGGATGTCCGCGCCCGTGAGGATCAGGATCTGGGTCTGGATGAACCGGTCCGTGGCGTCGGGGCTGGAGGAGGACTGCTCGCCCGGGAGCGTCGGGTCCTGCACGAAGGACAGGCGGGTGACCGCCGTCGGCGGGGCGGGGTCGCTCACGGCGACGACCAGCCCGACGAGCCCGCCGAGCAGCGCCGTGACGACGGCCAGCGCGAGTGCGCGGCGTTGCCCGCGGGATCGCTGCGCCGCAGGACCTGCGGCCTGGCGTCCGCGTCGCCGCCCCTGCGCGCGCTCACCGGGGTCGTCGTCCGGAACGAGCCTCTCCGTCGACTCGGCTCCGGGATGTACCGTCACGCGTCTGCTCCCTCGGGTCCGTCGTCGCTGCCCACGACGAGGTCGCAGCGTAAGGTGCGTGGCTGCTCGGAGCCTCCCGGACTCCTCCGGAGGGGTCAGGGGACATCGCCCGGACACCCGATCGGGACGAGGGAGTGTGACCGATGCCCGACGACCGCCCCTCGGGACTCGTCGAGGGTCTCGTCCGCGTGCAGTCCCGTCCGGTCGTGGGGCCCCTGGCCCGGCAGAGCGCACTGCTGCTGAGCGTCGACATCGGCCTGGGGAGCTCCGGGGTCGACCACGTCAGGCGGGGGACCGTGGTCGCTGCTAACGCCGTCCACGGCGGCTCGACCGGAGGGGTCGAGAACCGGGCCGGCGCGTACGTGCGCGAGATGGCCGACAGCTGCGAATCAGGGCACGACAACTGAGCACGGAGGCCTCCATCCGACTGTCCCGGGTCAGGGACCGAGCGTGGCTAGCGCTCCCCCAGGTCGTCTCGCGCGCATCGTCCATCATCGTCTTCGCGCTCGTCGCCAACGTCGTCGATCCGGACGCGCTGGGCGCCTTCGCCGTAGCGACGGTGATCTCGTCGGCGTCGTACGCCATGGCTCCAGCCATCGTCGGCAAGCCACTGGCCAGCCTCCGCGAGCGGGACCGCCTGCACACGGATGCCGCGAGCGCCCAGTCCGCCGCGGTCCTCGCCGGTCTCGTCGTCGGGGCAGGAGCGCTGGCCGGCGCGGCTCTCTGCGACGGTCTCGTCCGCCTGACCCTCCTCTGCGCGGGGATCGGCATCCCCGCGGTGATGATCGTCGAGAGCTCCTTCTGGCGGGACGCGTTCACGGCCGGCAGCCGCCGGGCCGGCGGCCTGCTCAGTGCCGCATACGGCTTCCAGGTCGTGGTGGTCGTGGTGGCCGTGGTGCTGTCGGCGTCGTCCGCGGTGGTGGTGCTGTCCCCCTTCGCCGCGCTCGCCGCCTTCGGTGTCGTCTCGCTCCTCGTGCGTCGTCACCTGACCGTCCGCGGTGCGCGCACCTGGGTCACCGTCCGTCGCCCCTCCTGGATGCCGTACGTCATCGGGGTGGCGGCCAGCGTCGTCCTCGTCCAGTCGATCCCCGTCGTCATCACGGCGACCGCGGGTTTCGAGTCCGCCAGCGTCTACCGCGCCGGAGAACTCGCCTTCGGCGGGACGAACCTGCTCATCGGCATCACCAGCCAGAACCTGCTCGCCCGAGGCACGGATCGGCCGCGGCGCGTCTACGCGCGGTCGACCGTCGCGCTGGCCGTCGTCGCGGTCCTCAACGGGCTCGTCCTCTTCCTGCTGCCCGATGCCGTGCTGCGCCTGCTCGTCGGTCCCATCGAACCCCTCCTCCGCGAGGTCCTGCCGATCATCACGGTGCAGCGGTGCGCTCTGGCGGTGAGCTCGATCGGCGCCTTCCTGCTGATCCCGAGACTGACACCGCGTCGAGCCGGCCTGCTCGACGTCACCGCTGCCGCACTGTCGTTCGTCGCGCTGCTGGTCGGGAGCCTGGTGCTCGGGTTGAGCGGCGCGCTCGGCGGTCTCGCACTCGCCGAGGTGGTCCTCGCCGGCCTCTACTACGTCATCCTCAGGAAGCAGACAGGAGTCCATGCCCGTGGTGCCGAGGATCGGCCTGGCGGTGAGCACGATCGGTCGGCCGGCGCTCACTGAGCTGCTGACGACGCTCGCCGGCTCGACGGTCCTGCCTGCGGCCGTCGCCGTCGCCAACCAGAGCGGTCGCCCCCTGGACCTGCCGTCGGACCTGCCGTACCGCCTGGTCGTCGTCGAGAGCACCGGGGGGATCAGCCGCGGTCGCAACGCCGCTGCGGCGGCCCTCGCCGGTGAGGTGGACGTCATCGGCTTCCCGAACGACGACACCCTCTACGAGGCCGGGTGTCTGGGGCGGGTGGCCGACGCCTTCACCGAGGACACCGACGTCGTCGCCTGCGCCCTCGTGGAGGACGGCCGGCCACGCTTCGAGCTGCCCCCCTCCGGACTGCTCGACCGCATCTCGATCTGGCGCGCCATCGAGCCGGCCACGTTCGTCCGGAGCACCACGTTCCACCGGTTCGGGGGCTTCCGGGAGGACATGGGCACGGGTTGCCCCTCCCCGTGGCAGTCGGGAGAGGGCACCGACCTCTTCCTCAAGGTGATCGAGTCCGGAGGGGTGGTGCGGAGCCGGCCGGACATCCACGTCACCGGCCGCGGTGAACGCAGGGACCTCGACGCGGACCAGTTGGTGGCCAAGCACCGCGGGTACGCGCGCGGTACCGGCTACGTCTACCGGTCGCACCGGTACCCGTTCTGGGTGCGGGCGCGCATCGTCGCAGCGCCGTGGCTGCGGCTGAGGCAGCTCGACCCCTCGGTGCGGCTGGCCACGCGCCTCGCGCTCGCCCGCTCACTCGGGCGGGTCGAGGGCCTCCTCGGCCGCGTCCTGCGGTCCCGGCCTACCCCTCGGCGGGGAGCCCGCTGACCGGCCGCTTCCGGACGACCGCGGTGACGACCAGCGGGAAGTCCGGGTCGTCGTGGTCGAGGACGGCCGTCGGGAGCTCCTCGGCGGCCGCGCCGAGGAGGAAGGCCCGGCAGGTGACCACGTTGCCGTGGGACCGGACGTCGAGTGCCTCACCGCCCGCCCGCTCGACGACCTCCCGCAGCCCGTGGGGCGTGAACCGCCAGCGGTCTCCTGCGCCCGCGATGCGGGTCAACGCCGGGACGGTGACCAGCGCGGACGCGCCGGCACGGAGGGACCGGAGGAGGTTCTCGACGGCCACCACCGGATCGGACATGTAGAGCAGCGTCTGCGTCACGATCGCGGCGTCGAAGCGGTCGGCCGGCAGCGTCGCCGGGTCGCACAGGTCACCCACGACGGTGGCCTCGGCGTTGGACGGGTCGATGTCGAGGACGTCGACGACGGACGCACCGAGTGCGGACGCGTAGAGGTCCTCCTTGACCTCGAGGACCCGCCCGTGGACCAGGTCGCGGCGCTCCTCCAGGAACCGTTCGATGTACAGGCGGTCCACCGGGGTGCCCCGTTCGAAACCCCACTCCGACAGTGGCTCGAGCCGGCGCGTGCTGCTCCAGCGGAGCCGGAAGGAGGCGCGGCGGACGAGGGAAGAGCGGGCCGCCGCGGTGCCGAGCCATCGCCGCTTGACCCTGCGCAGACCGTCCGTCGAGATCATGCCGGGACAGTAACCTCACGAGGTGCCCAGGCTCCGTGCCACGCGACCAGGCCATCCGGCATACCGCCTGTGCGTCGTCACCGACTCGAGTGTGATCGGCGGCGCCGAGCGCTTCCTGCACAACCTGGTGTCCGGACTGCCCCGGGACGTCGACGTGACGGTGCTCGGGACGTCGCGGATCGTCGTCGACGAGGTGGCGGTCGGACGACACGGCACGGTGACCGAGGTCGTCGACGACACCGTGCGGAGCTTCTGGGGGTCACTCGGCCGGGCTCGCCCCGACGTCGTCCACGTCAACCTCACCGCCCTGACGAGCTGCCGGCGCGCAGTGGTGGCGTCTCTCCTGCGGCGCATCCCCGTGGTCCTCGTCGACCACCTCCCCACTCCCGGGTTGACCTGGCGCGGGCGGTTCCTCCAGCGCCTGATGACCTCGTCCAGCTCCGCGCGCATCGCGGTGGGGTCCAACGCGGCACGAGAGGTCGAGCGGCACGGTGGAGTGCGACACGGCGTCGTCCACGCCATCCCGAACGGCGTCCCCGAACCGGACTGTGCCGCCTCGACGACGACCGGCACCCGGCTCACGGTCGGCGTCCTCGCCCGGTTGGAGCCGCAGAAGGGGATCGACGTCCTCCTCCGCGCCCTCGTGGACCTCCCGGAGGTCACCCTCCTCGTCGCCGGTGACGGAGGACAGCGCGACCGCCTGGAGGACCTCGTCAGGGAGAGGGACCTCTCCGACCGGGTCGAGTTCCTGGGCAACGTCGACTCACCGTGCGAGGTCCTCGGTCGCGTCCAGGCGCTCGTCCAGCCCTCGCGCTGGGAGGGCATGCCCCTGGCGGTCCTCGAGGCGATGCACGTCGGCCTGCCCGTCGTCGCGACGGACGTGGGCAGCCTCCGCGAGGTCGTCGTCGACGGAGAGACGGGCCTGCTCGTGCCACCGGACGACCCCGGGGCCCTCGCGGCGGCCCTCCGACGGCTCCTCGACGACCCGGCACTGCGGACCGAGTTGGGCGCGGCCGCACGGATCCGCGCGCGACGGGACTTCTCGGTGCGGTCGATGTCCACCCGCTACGACGAGCACTACCGGGCCGCCTGCGGGGTCGCCGCTCCGTCGCGCCGGTGACCCGTCGGTCACCGTCGAGTCGTCCGCGACACCTCCCCATCCGGAGTGACGACACCGGCCGGTACGGGAACGCCCTCCTACACTGACGCCGTGCCCGAGGCGGACACCCACACCGACTGGGTCGAGAACTCCGCTTCCGGGAGTACGAACCGGGGTCTGCTGGGCACCCTCTGGGAGTCGCGGGAACTCGTCGGTTTCCTCGCGCTCAAGGACCTGAAGATCCGCTACAAGCAGGCCGCGCTGGGGTTCCTCTGGGTCGCGGCGCAGCCCCTGGCCACCGTCGCGGTCTTCACCCTGGTGTTCGACCGCCTGGGCCAGGTGGACAGCGGGGACCTGCCGTACCCGGTGTTCGCCCTCGCCGGCCTGGTGAGCTGGACCTACGTGTCCTACGTCGTGACCCAGGGGAGCCAGGTCCTCGTCGAGAACGCGTCGCTGGTCACGAAGGTCTACTTCCCGCGCATCGCGGCGCCCGCGTCCACCCTCCTGCCACCGCTGGCGGACATGGCCGTCGCCGCCGGCCTCCTGCTCGTCCTGGCCATCGCCTACGGAGTCCCCCCGACCTGGCACCTCGTGCTCGTACCGGCGTGGTTGCTCCTGCTCGCGTCGATCGCGCTCGGGATGTGCCTGTGGCTGTCGGCGATCAACGTCCGCTACCGGGACGTGAAGCACGCGCTGGGACCGCTCGTGCAGCTCTGGCTCTTCGCGAGCCCGGTGGCCTACTCCGGCCAGGGGCTGGACGGTGTCGCCGGCTGGGCCTATGCCCTGAACCCGATGGTCGGGACGATCGAGCTGGGGAGGTGGGTCCTGGTCGGGGCTCCCCTCGACGGCCGCGACGTGGCGATGGCGGCGATCATCGCGGTGGTCCTCCTCGTCACCGGCTCCCGGTACTTCCTGCGCGCCGAGCGCTCGTTCGCAGACGTCGTCTGAGCGCGTCGTGGACCGCATCCAGGTGGAGCACGTCAGCAAGCGGTACGTGCTCGGCGAACGCAGCAACACCGCGGGGGAGCTCGTGACCTCGGCGCTCCGGCGACTGACCACCAGACGGGCCCGCAGCCCGCAGCGGGAGCTGTGGTCCCTCAGAGACGTCACCTTCCGCGTCTCGGAGGGCGAGTCCCTCGGGATCGTCGGTCGCAACGGTGCCGGGAAGAGCACGATCCTCAAGATCCTGACGCGCATCACCAGCCCCACGGACGGCGTGGCGAGGACCCGTGGGCGCGTCGCCGCGCTGCTGGAGGTGGGCACGGGCTTCCACCCGGAGCTGACCGGCCGGGAGAACGTCTACCTGAACGGCGCGATCCTGGGCATGACCCGTCGGGACATCGCTCGACGCTTCGACAGCATCGTGGAGTTCGCCGGTACGGAGCGTTTCCTCGACACCCCGGTGAAGCGCTACTCCAGTGGGATGTACCTGCGGCTCGCCTTCGCCGTGGCCGCGCACCTGGAACCCGACATCCTCGTCGTCGACGAGATCCTCGCCGTGGGTGACGCGGAGTTCCAGCGCAAGTGCCTGGGACGGATGGAGGAGGCCGGGCGAGAGGGCCGCACCATCGTGTACGTGAGCCACGACCTCGACAGCCTGCGCAGCGTCTGCTCCCGGGCGATGTGGCTCGAGGCCGGCCGCGTGCGCGACGAGGGGGCGACGGCCGAGGTGGTCCGGGAGTACCTCCGGTCCGGCCTGTCCTCCGCCGACAGCGGGACCTCACTGCTGCAGGCGGGCCCCCTCACCGTCACGAGCGTCGAGGCGGGTCCCGCCCACGCCCCGGGGACGTCGGTGGTGATGCAGGAGGACGTCACCAGGGTGACGGTGTGCTTCACCCTGCAGGAGCGCATCCCCGGGCTGGACCTGGCGATCAACCTCACCTCGAGCAAGGGTGTCCGCGTCCTCGACCAGGCGCTCAGCGACTCCGAGCACCGCCAACTGGAGGCCGGCGACTACGCGATGTCCCTGGAGATCCCCCCCGTCCTGAACGTCGACACGTACGCGGTCGGTGTCTGGTTCGGGACGTCACACGTCGACCTCATCGACGAGCCCGCCGTGACCTCGTTCACGCTGCACGGCAGCGACCGCGGGCGACCGGGCAGGGTGCTCGTCACCGACTTCCCCCTGTCCGTGGAGCGAGTGTGACGCCGTCCGGAACGGGTCCGCACCCGGGCGGCGGGCGCCTCCGCACGGGTGGACGGTCAGCAGGGCGCGTGCTGGCGCGGATCCGGTACTCCGCCCGGCTGGCACGGCGCATCGCGCGCTGCTCGGAGCTCCCCGCCGCCTCGCGACGGAGCCTCCTCCGCATGCTCCTCGTGGCGACCGCTGGGCTCGTCCGCGGCTACAGGTCGGTACCCGTCCCTGGCGGACGTCTCTTCGTGGGACGGCAGAGCTCGCTGATCGACATCACCACGATCGTCGACGTGTGGGAGGGAGCCATGTTCCCCGCCCGCTGCGCCGGCAGGGTGGTCGTGGACGTCGGCGCCCACAAGGGCTACTTCTCCTCGTGGGCCCTCTCCCACGGCGCGACCGCCGTCCTCTCGTACGAGCCGCAGTCGGAGAACGTCACGGCACTCCAACTGGGCCACGACTCCCACGACGCCGCGTCCTCGTGGCTGGTGCAGGCCGCGGCCGTCGGTGCCGAGTCCGGGCGGGCGACGCTGTACCTCTCAGGCGAGTCGTGGGGGCACTCGTTGCACCGCCACATGGCCGACACGGTCCGCAGCGAGCAGGTCGACGTCGTGACGCTCGAGTCGGCCCTCTCGCGTGCCGACGCCCTGCGCCCCGGCGCCGAGGTCGTGCTGAAGCTGAACGTCGAGGGCGCGGCGGGGGACATCCTCTTCGCCGCCCCTCCGGAGGCCCTGACGTCGGTCGTCGAGGTCCACCTGGACCACGAGCCCGGCTCTCCCCACTCGGCCGACAGCATCCTCCAGCACCTGGCCGATGCGGGTCTCTCGGACGTGCAGGTGCACCTCGGGCGGCTCTACCGCATCACGAGGCCGCTGCAGGCCCGGTGAGCCGGCTCCCCACGGAGGTGCGGGCCCGTCGAGGCCTGGGACGTCCCACTCCGTCCCGCGCACCCGGGACCCGTCAGCCGGCCTCCGCCACGGAGCCCCGGCGGCGGCGGCGGAACAGGACGACGCCGCTGGCGACCAGCGCGACCGCGACCACGACGGCGAGCACCAGCGGCGACCCGGCGCGCGCGGCCCACGCCGAGAGCCCCGGCACCGAGGCGCCCACCCCCACCTGCAGCACCGTGCCGGGCACCAGGCCGAGCGCGGTCCCCGCCGCGTAGGCCCCGAGCGGCACGGCCGACAACCCCGCCGCGTGACTCAGCACGCTGAACGGCATCACCGGCAGCACCCGGGCGACGAGGACCGCGACGAACCCGCGGCCGGCCACCGCCCGGTCGACGGCGGCCAGCTTCGGCCCGGCCAGCCGGACGGCGGTCTCGCGGCCGAGCCACCGGGACAGCCCGAAGGCGGCCAGCGCGCCCACCATGCCGCCGGCGAGGGCCACGCCCACCCCGGTCCAGAAGCCCAGGACGACGCCCAGCAGCACGCACAGCGCCGACCGCGGCACCGGCCCGACCAGCAGGGCACCCTTGGCGAGGGCCAGCAGCACGAGCCCCGCCGCCCCGGCGCCGGCCACCCAGCGACGCACCGCGTCGACGTCGGGGAGCTCGACGGTCAGCGCGACGACGGTCCCGGCGGCGAGGACGGCGAGCAGCGCCCCCGCCCGCACCCACGACGTCCGCACCGCTCCATGGTGCCGTGCGGAGGGCGTCGTCCCGGGTCGGCACACTGGGGACACCGCCGTCCACGCCGTCTCCCCGCGGCACCGAGGAGCCCGATGCGTCCCGCCCGGACCCGCCCGGCCGCCCTGCTGGCGCTCGTCTGCCTGGCCCTGTCCGCCTGCTCCGGATCGGCGGAGGACCCACCGCGGAGCACGGAGGCGACCACCGCCTCGACGACGGCGAGCAGCACCCCGTCGGAGGTCACGGTGCCGCCGGACGACCCCGTCGAGGCCGCCCTGGCCGGGATGGACCGCCGGGCGCAGGTGGCGCAGCTGTTCGTCGTCGGCGTGGAGCTCACCGACCTCTCCCCCGGTGACGACCTGGTCGCCGACGGCGTCGGTGGTGTCTTCCTGGCCGGCCGCTCGCAGGCCCCGGCCGAGGACCTCGCCGCCACCACCTCGCGCTGGACCGGCGACGCCCCGGGTCCGCGCCCGTGGGTCGCCGTCGACCAGGAGGGCGGCCAGGTCCAGGCGCTGCAGGGCCCCGGCTTCGACCGGCTCCCGGCCGCGGACGAGCAGGGGCAGCTGCCACCCGATCAGCTGGCCGCCCTCGCCGGCACCCTCGGCGCGCAGCTCGCCTCGGCGGGGGTCACCCTCGACCTCGCGCCGGTCGCCGACGTCGTCCCGGCCGGCACCGAGGAGGCCAACGACCCGATCGGCGCCTTCGGCCGGCAGTACGGCAGCACCGCGGCCGACGTCGTCCCGGACGTGCGGGCGGTCGTCGACGGGCTGGCCGCCCACGGCGTCACCTCGACGCTCAAGCACTTCCCCGGCCTCGGGCTGGTCGACGCCAACACCGACGAGGTCGCCGGCGTCACCGACCCGGTCACCTCCGCCACCGACGAGCAGGTGACCGCCTTCGGCGAGCTCGCCCGCTCGGAGGCCGACCCTTTCGTGATGGTCTCCTCGGCGACCTACCCGCGGCTGGACCCGGACGCGCCGGCCACCTTCTCCCGGCAGGTGATCAGCACCCTCCTGCGCGGCTTCCTCGGCTTCGACGGCGTGGTCATCACCGACGACGTCGGCGCGGCCGTCACCTTCCAGGACGTGCCGCCCGGCGACCGGGCCGTCCGCTTCCTCGAGGCCGGCGGCACGCTCGTGCTCACCCTCGACGCCGACGTCTACCCGGAGATGGTCGACGCCGTCCTCGCCCGCGCGGAGGCCGACCCGGAGTTCTCCGACACCGTCGACGCCGCCGTGCGCACGGCGCTCACCGCCAAGGCGGAGGCCGGCCTGCTGTAGCCGGTCCGCGCCCCGCCCCGTTGACCGGCCGCCGGCCCGCGTCGATCCTCTGCGCCCGGACGGCCGCCGACGGCGCCGCCACGAGCAGAGGAGGCGCCCCGTGGGCCACCCGACGACGGCGGCCCGCCCCGGTGCCGCGACAGCCGCCGCGCTGCTGGCGTTCCTCCAGGGCGGGGTCTACCTGGGCGGCGTGGTCTGGCAGAGCGTGGACGTGGCGGCCTCGGACACCGGCCTGGAGGACCTCGGCCCCGCGGTGGTCGCCGTCCTCGGGGTCAGCGCACTGGGCGCGGCGCTGGTCCTCGGCGGGCTGTCGCTGCTGCGCCACTCGCGCCGCGCCCCACTGGCGTCGGCGTCCTGCGTCGACGCCCTCGCGTGCGGCGTCCTGCTGCTGGTCGTGGGCCTCACGGCGTCCGGTGGCCCGCTCTCGACGGCCGACCTCCTGGCGCTCGGGCTGGGTCTCGCCCTCCTGATCGGCCCGGTCCTGCGGCTGGTGCTGCTGGGCCGACCGCGACTGCTCGCCTGGGCCGGCACCCGGCGCAGCCCGGGCGGTGCGGGCGCCGTCCTGGCGGTCGTCCTCGCGATCGGCGTGCTCGCCGCGGTCTCCACCGTGCTGCTGGTGCTCGCCGCGCAGCAGGCTCCCGTCGGCGCGGCGGCCGTCCCGCCCGGGTGAGGCCCACGCGTGGTGCGTTGACCGGCCGTCCGGCGGAACAGATCCTGACGGCCGGACGACGGACCACCCGTCGCGCGAGGACGGGGACCGCAGTGAGCGACCAGTACGGCTGGCAGACCGACCAGTGGCCGGCACCGGCACCGACGACGCCCGCGCCGGTGGGCATCCGCCCGGGCCAGGCGACGGCCGCCGCGGTGCTGGCCTTCGTGCAGGCCGGGCTGCTCCTGCTCCTCGTCCTGATGATCACCGTCGCCTCGGTGGCCGACGACGTCCCCGGGGACGACGTCGGCATCGCCGTCCTGGTCACGCTGGCGGCCTGCGCGCTGGCCGGGCTGGACCTGCTCGGCGGCACCGGGCTGCTGCGCGGGACCGGCCGCACTCTGCTGCTGGTCACCTCGTGGGTCGAGACCGGCCTGATCGGCCTGCTGTTCCTCCTCCTGCTGGTCGACGTCACGACCGGCAACCCCGTCGACCCGGGAGGCGACGCCCTCGGCCTGATGGTCGTGCTGCTCCTGCTCGCCGTGCCGGTGGTGCGGCTGGTGCTCGTCCTCCAGCCGCGGGTCGCCGGCTGGGTCGCCGACCGGCAGCGGACGCGCACCGGCCCGCCCGTCTGGGCGCCGCACCTCGGGCAGTGGGTCCCCGGGCCCGCCCCGGCTCCCGCCTCGACCGCCGTCACGGTGGCCACGCTCGTGCCCGTGGGCGTCTTCGCCCTGGTGGCCACGGTGGCCCTCGCCGTGTCCGGCTCCTCCACCGTGGTCGTCGACGACTTCGGCACCGGCTACACCGGCTCGGGCGTCCCGTCCGACCCGCCGTCGCCGGCCGACCGCGACTTCGACGTCCGGTTCGACGGCGACGCCCAGGACTGCCACGACGGCGACATGTCCGCCTGCGACGACCTCTACGCCGAGACGCCGGTCGGCGACCCCTACGAGGAGTACGGGTCCACCTGTGGCGGCCGCCTCGACGACGAGACCTACGGCGACTGCGTCAGGATCTTCGGCCCGACCGACTGACCGGCCCGCCGAGGGCGGTCAGGCCACGTCCCAGTCGGCGTCGTCCACGTCCTCGCCGGTGCGACGTCGGCGGTGTTCGCGCCGCTCCGCCATCCGGATCGCCCTGCCGACGACGACGGCCGCACCGAACGCCACCGCCGGCCACCCGATCAGCACCCACATCCACCACGCCACGCGACCTCCTGCCGTTCCCCCGGCGCCCGTGGTGACGCCTCGGCACGATCAGGCTACGGAGCGCTCCGCAGGACGGCAGTGCGGGACGCGGCGGACCTCAGGAGGCCCTGCGTCCCGCGGGCGGGGCCTGCTCCTCGCCGTCGCGGGCCGGCACCTGGCCCCTCAGCTCACGTCGGTCGGCGGCCTCGACCACCTTGCCCACGCTCACCGCCAGCGCGGTCCCGAGGACGACCCACAGCAGCAGCGCCCACACCCACCACGGCACGTGTCTCCCTGCCGACGTACGACCCCCGTGGCTGACCGACTGGGGTACCCGGGAGGAGGACCGCGAGACATCCGGCGGGCGTGTGATCTGGCGCTGGTTGCGTTGCCCACAACCGATCAGCCGGGTAGAAATGAGCGGACCGCGTCTCCAGACACCGGGACGGGATCGCACCGCGCGGCTGCGCGACCGGGAAGGGCACAGTGGGCGACGCAGGACAGACCGGGCCGCTGGGCAGCGACCCGGCCCGGCAACACGTCGACGAGATGGCCGCGTCACTGCGCGGGGAGCTGGCCATGCAGGCCGCCGGGATCGGCACCTTCGACTGGGACCTCCTCACCGGCGTCCTCGACTGGGACGAGCGCCTGGTGGCGCTGTTCGGCTACGACGACACGTCCTTCGAGCGGACGATCGAGGGCTTCACCGCCCGCCTGCACCCCGACGACCGCGCCGCCGTCACCGCAGCCCTGCAGACGGCCATCGACGAGTGCGGCGAGTTCAGCACGCTCTACCGGATCTGCCTGCCCGGCGGCACCATCCGCTGGGTCTCGGCCCAGGGCCGGGCCCTCGCCGACGTCGACGGCGTGGCCGTGCGCGTGCTCGGCGCGGCCTACGACGTCACCGACCAGCGCGGCGACGCGCTCGGCGTCGCCGAGGTCCTCGAGGCGATGCCGGCCGGCTTCTACTCGCTGAGCCCCGACTGGCGCTTCACGCACGTCAACGCCGAGGCCGAGCGGCTGCTGGGCCGCCGTCGCGAGGACCTGCTCGGCGAGGTCATCTGGGACGCCTTCCCCGCCGCCGTCAGCTCCCTGTTCGAGGAGAGCTACCGCCGCGCCGTGCGGACCCGCGAGCCGGTGTCGTTCGAGGCGTACTACCCCGCGCCGCTGGACGGCTGGTACGAGCTGCGCGCCTGGCCGATCGCCGACGGCCTGTCGGTGTACTTCATGGACGTCACCGAGCGCGTGCGCGCCCAGGACGAGCTGCGCCGCACCGCCGAGCGCACCGTCACCGTGGCGCGCATCAGCACCGAGCTGGCCGGGTCGATGGACGCCGAGGTCGCCACCGGCCAGGTGCCGCGGATGGTCGTGCCCGCGCTCGCCGACGCCTGCATCGTCAGCGTCCTCGACGAGCACGGCCACACCCGGACGGTGAGCAGCTGGCACGCCGACGAGGACTCCCGCGACCTGCTGCAGCGCTACGCCCGGTCCCGCGCGGCCGCCCTCGCCGGCATCCCCGCGGTGGCCCGGACGCTCACCAGCGGCGACCCGCTGCAGCTGACCGGCGAGGAGGCGCTGGCCACCACCGTGCCCGGCGAGCCGCGCGAGCTGCTGACCCGGCTGGCCCCCTCCGCCGCGCTGGCCCTCCCGCTGCGCGGCCGCAACCACACCCTCGGCCTGGTGTCGCTCCTCTACACCGGCGACCGCGCGCCGACCGCCGACGAGGTCACCACCCTCCGCGACGTCGCCGACCGCCTGGGCATGGCCCTGGACAACGCCCGCCTCTACGGCGAGCAGCGCCAGCTGGCCCTGCAGCTGCAGCACTCGATGCTAACAGCGCCGCCCGAGCCCGACCACGCCGAGATCGTCGTCCGCTACTTCCCCGCCTCGGAGGCGGCCGCCGTCGGCGGCGACTGGTACGACGCGTTCCTGCAGGCCGACGGTGCGACCACGCTGGTCATCGGCGACGTCGCCGGCCACGACTCCGCCGCCGCCGCGACGATGGGTCAGCTGCGCAGCCTGGTCCGCGGGATCGCGCTGAGCACCGGCGCCGGGCCCGCCGCGGTGCTCACCGACCTCGACCGCGCGATGGAGCTGCTGCGCTTCCGCACCCTCGCCACCGCCGCCGTCGCCCGCTTCGAGCAGACGCGCGGCGAGATCACGAGCGGCACCACCCGCATGCGGTGGTCCAACGCCGGGCACACGCCGCCGATCCTGCTCACGCCCGGCGGCGACGTCCGCGTCCTGGGCTCCGAGCGCGCGGACATGCTGCTCGGCGTCGACCCGGAGACCCCGCGGCGGGAGTGGGTCGTCGAGCTCGAGCGCGGCGCGACCGTGCTGCTCTACACCGACGGCCTCGTCGAGCGCCGCGACGCCGACCTCGACGCCGGCACCGACCGGCTCACCGCGGCGCTCGCCGACCTCGGCGACCGGCCGCTGCAGGAGCTGTGCGACCTGCTCGTCCACCACATGGTCGACGGCCACCCCGACGACGACGTCGCGCTGGTCGCCGTGCGCCTGCACCCGCAGGACCGGCCCCGGCCGCCCGCCGCCGGGCCGGTCGACGTCCCCCGCTCGGTGCCCGCGGACCCCGCCGGACCCTGACTGCCTAGGGTCGCCCGGTGATCGTCGTGACCGCCGCGGGCGGACCCACCGGCACCGCGGTCGTCGGCGCGCTGCGGGCGCGCGGCGAGCAGGTGCGTGCCGTCGTCGCCACCCCCGGGCCGCGCCCGGAGCTCGAGGCGCTCGGCGCCGAGGTGGTCGCTGCCGACCTCACCGGGGACCTCTCCCCCGTGTTCGCCGGCGCCGGCGCGCTGTACCTGGTCTGGCCCAACTTCGACCCGCGCGAGGAGACCGGCGCCCCCGCCGTCCTGCGGGCCGCCGCACGGTCGGGTGTGCGGCGGCTGGTCTACCACTCGGTGCTGCGGCCCCAGCTGCGGTCGATGCCGCACCACGCCGCCAAGGACCGCGTGGAGGAGGTGCTCGACGACGTCGTCGCCGGCACCGCGGCGCGCTGGCGGGTGCTGCAGCCGTGCGCCTACGCCGACAACCTCGACGCGCAGGTCGCCGCCGCGGCCGGCAGCGGCGAGCTGGCCAGCCCGTGGGGCCTGGAGCGGGCGCAGTCGTTCGTCGACCTGCGCGACGTCGCCGAGGCCGCGGCCGTGCTGCTCACCGAGGACGGCCTGGACAGCGGCACCTTCGAGGCGGCCGGGCCGCAGGAGCTCACCGCGCCCGACGTCGCCCGGCTCGCCGGCGCGCACCTGGGCCGGGAGGTGACCGCCGTCGACGCCGACCCGCCGGCCGACGACGGCTCCCACGCCCGCCGGTGCCTGCGGGCGATGTTCGCGTCCTACCGCGCGCACGGGTTCACCGGCAGCCCGCGGGTGCTCACCGCGCTGCTCGGCCGCCCGCCGCGCACCTACGCCGAGCACCTCGGCGGGCTCCCGGAGGCTGCTGTCAGCGGGTGACGGTCGGGGCGTGCCCGTTCTGCTTCGCGGCCTGCTCGGCGGCCTCCTTCGCAGCGAGGCGCTCCCGCTGGGGGACGACGGTGTACTTCGGGTCCCTGGCCGAGACCAGGCCGGCCTCGAAGACGCCGAAGCGGGTGAGCAGCGAGCCGGCCGCCAGCAGCACCCCGGCCACGACGGCCCCGGCGCGGCGACGCCCGGCGACGACGGTCAGCGCGGCGCCCGCGGCGGTGCAGCCCTTGGCGATCCGCAGCAGCGTGCCGGGCCGGCCCTCGTGGTAGGGCTCGCTGACGATGCCGTGCCCGCTCTCCACCCGGTGCATGACGGCGAGCTCGATCGCCGCGCCGGCCACCGCGGTCCGCCGCGAGGGCCCGGCCTCGGCCACCGGCGTGAACAGCATGGTCACGCCGCCGCCGGCCGCCATCGCCGAGCCGCCGAAGACGAACGGCAGTTCGTCGTGCGCCGCGTGCCACGAGGGCACCGCGGTGTTGGCCAGCAGCACCGCCGTGTAGGTGGCCAGCGGCCCGCCGAACAGCGCCGAGACCACCCCGCCGAAGCGCTTGAGCCGCGGGAACCAGCCGAGCAGCTCCACGGCCGCCGTCGCCCCGGCCGCCGCGCCGAACGGCGCCAGGATGTAGGAGCCGACCGACAGCGGCGAGGTCGGCTTGAACACCCGCAGCATGTGCAGGAAGCGCTCGGGCCGGCCGAGGTCGTGGATGAGGAAGACCACCGAGGCGATCGCCCCGCCGCCGGCGGTGTAGCGGGCGGTGCGGGTCAGCGAGGGCCGGCCGGTCACGTCGGCGACCGCCGCGAGGATCGACGACGACCCGGCCATCCCGCCGAGGAACAGGTACAGCGGCACGTCCGGCGACTTCCACACCGGCGGCTTGATGATCGGGCGCCCGTAGTAGGAGGTGAACTGGGCGTCGTCGACCATGGCGACCTCGCCGCCACCGCCACGCCGCCCGCCCCGGCGCCGGCGCTTGCCACGGGCCTCCGCGGACGGCCCGTCCGCCCGCCGCCAGCCCGCGCCCGGTGTGGCCAGTCCCTCGGTCACCGGTCCCCCTCCGACGGAGATGGCCATCTCCGCCGCGCATGGCCGGTCACCGGGGTCGCCGTCCGACGAAGGCCGAGAGCACGACGCCGGCGATCATCGCCGCGCCGGCGGCGGCCGACCTCCACATCGAGGGCAGGTCGCGGGTGGTGACCACCGGGTCCGGCGGCAGGCCGTAGACCTCCGGCTCGTCGAGCAGCAGGAAGAACGCGCCCGCGCCGCCGACGCCGTCGTCCTCGTCCCGGCCGTAGAGCCGCGCCGTCTCCACGCCCTGGCCCTTGAGCGTGGCCAGCCGCGCGTCGGCCCGGGCCTGCAGCTCGTCGAGGTTGCCGAACTGGATGGACTGGGTGGGGCACGCGGTGGCGCAGGCCGGCTGCAGCCCGTCGGTGAGCCGGTCGTAGCACATCGTGCACTTGAAGACCCGGCCGTCGTCCTTGCGCTGGTCGATCACCCCGTACGGGCAGGCGGGCACGCAGTAGCCGCAGCCGTTGCAGATGTCGCCCTGCACGACGACGGTGCCGAACTCGGTGCGGAACAGCGCACCCGTGGGACAGACGTCGAGGCACCCGGCGTGCGTGCAGTGCTTGCAGACGTCGGAGCTCATCAGCCAGCGGATCTGCTTGTCGGAGCCGGTCTGCCCCGTCTGCGGGTCGAACTCGCTCAGCGCCTCCGCGTTGAGGACGCCGGACTGCTGCGCCCTCGCCAGGCTCTCGTCGTTCTGCCCCTCGGCCACCGACGGGCCCTGGCCCCCGCGGTCGTCCCCGGGCCGCCCGAAGGTCGGCGTCGGCAGGTCGACGGTGCGGCTCTGCTCGATGAAGGCCACGTGCCGCCAGGAGTTGGCGCCGAGCTGGCCGGTGTTGTCGTAGGACATCCCGGACAGCCCGATGACGTCGCGCACGCCGTGCGAGTCGTCCATCGGCAGGGTGTTCCACTCCTTGCACGCCACCTCGCAGGCCTTGCAGCCGATGCACACCGAGGTGTCGGTGAAGAAGCCCACGCGCGCCGGGTGGTCGGTGTCGTAGCCGGCCTGCCCGGTCACGTCCGGCACCGGACCGTAGAGCCGGTTCTCCGGGTCGTGCCCGGTGAAGGCCGCGCTCGCCGAGCTGATCGAGGTCATGCCGGACTCCTCACTGCTGGGAACCCTCGCCGGCCTCGGCGGCGACCGGGTCACGGCCGTTCACCCCGACCCGGCCCGAGTCGACGCCGGCCCGCCGGCGGTAGCCCTCCACGAACTCGATGAGCTCCGGGCCGCGCGGACGCCGTCCCGGCCGGATGTCGGCGGTGCTGACCTTGTCCTCCTGGATGTGGGTGTTCGGGTCGAGCACGATCCCGAGCAGGTCGTTGGCCGAGTCGCCGGTCGAGATGCCGCTGTAGGACCAGTGGTAGGGCATCCCGATCTGGTGCACGACCTGGCCGGTGCGCAGCCGGATCGGCCGCATCCGCTCGGTGACCAGCACCTTCGCCTCGATCGCGGTCCGGGTGCTGACCAGCGTGGCGTACTCCCCGTTGACCAGGCCGCGCAGCGCGGCGAGCTCCGGGCTGACCTCCACGAAGAACTCCGGCTGCAGCTCCGACAGGTAGGGCAGCGTGCGGCTCATCCCGCCGGCGGTGTGGTGCTCGGTGAGCCGGTAGGTGGTCACCTGGAACGGGAAGACCGGGCTCAGCGAGGGGTTCTCGCGGTTCCACGGCCCCTCGATGTGCTCGATCGTCGGGTTCGCCTGCTGCTTGTACAGGGCGTTCTCGACGACGGACTCCGCCGGCTCGTAGTGCGTCGGCAGCGGGCCGTCGACCACGCCGGCGGGCGCGAACAGCCAGGCCTTGCCGTCCCCCTGCATGATGAACGGGTCGGAGCCGCCGATGGCGTCCTGCGCACGGGCTCCCGCCGGCGGCACGTAGTCCGGCCGCTTGGTCGCCTCGAAGTCCGGGACGTCGGCCCCGGTCCAGCGGCCGGCGTCGGAGTCCCAGTACACGTACTTCTTGCGCTCGCTCCACGGCCTGCCGTCGGGGTCGGCCGAGGCGCGGTTGTAGAGGATGCGCCGGTTGTACGGCCAGGCCCAGCCCCACTCGGAGGCGACCTGCCCCTGCTCCCGGCCCGGCTTGCGGCGGGCGGCCTGGTTGACCTCGTCGGCGTAGACGCCGGAGTAGATCCAGCAGCCGCACGACGTCGAGCCGTCGTCCTTCAGCTCCATGTACCCGGACACGGCCCGCCCGTCGGGGCCGACGCCGTTGATCTCCCGCAGGACGTCCTCGGCGCTGGGCTCCCGGTCGGGACCGTGCGTCGGGTAGTCCCAGGTCAGGTCCAGCAGCGGGCGGTCCCGCGGGTCGGTCGAGTCCTTCAACCGCTCGCGCAGGATGCGGCCGAGGTGGAAGTAGAACCACAGGTCGCTCTTGGCGTCGCCCGGCGGGTCGACGGCCTTGTGCCGCCACTGCAGCAGCCGCTGCGTCTGGGTGAAGGTGCCCTCCTTCTCCGCGTGCGACGCCGCGGGCACGAAGAAGACCTCGGTGGCGATCGTCTCGGGGGCCAGCTCCCCGGTCTCGATCTCCGGCGACTCCTTCCAGAAGGTCGCCGACTCGATCATCTGCAGGTCGCGGACGACCAGCCAGTCGAGGTTGGCCAGGCCGAAGCGGTTCATCCGGCCGTTGGGGTGCCCGACCGTGGGGTTCTCCCCGACGAGGAAGTAGCCGGAGACCTTCCCCTCGATCATGTCCTTGATCGTCCGGTAGGAGCTGTGGTCGCCGTCGATCTTCGGCATGTGGTCGAAGCAGAAGTCGTTCTCCGCGGTCGCGGCGTCGCCCCACCATGCCTTGAGCAGGCTGACCGTGTACGCCCGCTTGTTGCCCCAGAAGCCGGCCTTGCCGGCCGCGTCGGCGCAGTACTCGTCGAGCGACCCGTGCTGCAGCGCGTGCGGCATGGGCAGGTAGCCCGGCAGCAGGTTGTACAGCGTCGGGACGTCGGTCGAGCCCTGGATGCTGGCGTGCCCGCGCAGCGCCAGGATGCCGCCGCCGGGACGGCCGATGTTCCCCAGCAGCGTCTGGAGGATCGAGCAGGTGCGGATGTACTGCGCGCCGACGCTGTGCTGCGTCCAGCCCACCGAGTAGACCCACGCCGTCGTCCGGTCCCGCTTGCTGTTCTCGGTCACCCAGCGGGCGACCTGCAGGAACACCTCCGGCTCGATGCCGCAGACCTCGGCCACCATCTCCGGGGTGTAGCGGGCGAAGTGCCGCTTGAGGACCTGGAAGACAGTGCGCGGGTGCTGCAGCGTCTCGTCCCGCTTCGGCTTCGCCGGGATCGGCGGGCCGCCGCTGCCGGCCGCCTGGGCCTTGTCGGTCTTCTTGATCTCGGGGTGCTGCTCGAGGCGGTCCTGCTCCGCGGCCTCCGCGGGGTCGTCCGAGGCCGCGTGCGGCGGCTCCTCCGGCTCGTACTGCCAGCTCGCCTCGTCGTACTGGTTGTTCTCCGGGTCGAACCCGGAGAACAGGCCGCCGAGGTCCTCGGCGTCGACGAAGTCCTCACGCACCAGCGCCGCGGCGTTGGTGTAGGCGACGACGTACTCCCTGAAGTAGAGGTCGTTCTCCAGGACGTGGTGGATCAGGCCGCCGAGGAAGGCGATGTCGGTGCCCATGCGCAGCGGCACGTGCAGGTCGGCGATCGCGCTGGTGCGGGTGAACCGCGGGTCGATGTGGATCACCTTGGCGCCGCGCGCCTTGGCCTCCGCGACCCACTGGAAACCCACCGGGTGGCACTCGGCCATGTTCGAACCCTCGATGACGATGCAGTCGGAGTTCGCGAGGTCTTCCTGGGTGTTCGTGGCACCGCCACGACCGAACGAGGCGCCCAGACCGGGCACCGTGGCGGAGTGCTATATGCGCGCCTGGTTCTCGATCTGGATGGCGCCCAGGGCGCTGTAGAGCTTCTTCATGAGGTAGTTCTCCTCGTTGTCGAGGGTCGCCCCTCCGAGGCTCGCTATCCCCATGGTGCGGTTCACGCGCTTGCCGTCGTTCTCGTCCTGCCAGCCCTTGCGCCGGGCCTCGAGGACGCGGTCGGCGATCATCTCCATCGCCGTGTCGAGCTCGAGGTCCTCCCACTCCGTCCCGTACGGACGGCGGTACTTGACCGTGGTGACCCGGGTCGGGCTCGTGACCAGCGACTTGCTGGCGCTGCCCTTGGGGCACAGCCGGCCGCGGCTGATCGGCGAGTCCGGGTCCCCCTCGATCTGGACGATCTCCTCGTCCTTCACGAAGATGCGCTGCCCGCAGCCCACGGCACAGTAGGGGCACACGCTCTGCACGACACGGTCGGCGGTGGCCGTGCGGCTCACCACGTTCTCCGTCGCCCTGCTGCGCGCGGCGGAGCCGCGGCCGAGCGGATCGGGGCCGGTCAGCTGCCGGAACACCGGCCAGGCGTCGAGCCAGGTCTTCACCCTGTGGACTCTGCCACTCCGCGCGCGGATCGGCCTCCGGGACGTCCCGGGACCGCATCCGCGCTCAGGCGGGCTCGTCCAGGCGCTGGAAGAGCAGGTGGTCCTGCCACTCGCCGGCGATCTGCAGGTAGCGCGGGGCCATCCCGATCCGCTCGAAGCCGTTGCGCGCGAGCACCCGCTGCGACCGGACGTTGTGCAGCAGCGTCGCGGCGCCCAGCCGGTGCAGCCCCAGCTCGTCGAAGGCCCGGCGCACCGTGAGCGCCACCGCGGTGCTCGCCACGCCGCGGCCGTTGTGGGTCGAGGCCACCCAGTAGCCGAGGTCGCCGGACTGGAAGGCGCCCCGGACGACGTTGCTGACGGTCATCCGCCCGACGACCGCGCCGTCGGCGAGCACGACCAGCGGCAGCGCCCGCCCGGCCGCGGCGTCGGCGAGGGCCTGCGCGACGACCTCCCGCTGCACCTCCTCGGTGGCGTGGTCCTCCGCCCGCACGGGCTCCCACGGGGCGAGGAAGTCGCGCTCGGCCCGCAGCAGCCGCGCCAGCACCGGGACGTCGTCGGGGCGCAGCGACCGGACCTCGACCTGCACGGGCGCCGACCCTAGGTGGCGGGGTCGGCCCGCTCCGCCGCGAGGTGCTCCTGCGCCAGCCGCCGCGGCGCCTTGGCCAGCCACGCCTCGGTGACCAGCTCGGCGAGCTCGGCGACGTCGACGGCGTCGAGCCGCACCAGGACGGCGGCGTAGCCGTCGAAGTGCGGCGTCGTCAGGTAGACGGCGGGGTCGTCGGCGACCAGTGCCCGCTTGACGCCCTCGTCGGCGACGGCGGCGGCGAGGACGGGGCCGCCGGGAGCGGCGTCGCCGAGGTGCTCGAGGTCGGCGCGGCGCAGCGGGCGCTCCCACACGAAGGCCCGGTCGCGCACCTTCCACGCCTGCGCGCCGTACGAGGTGCCCTCGGCGGTCCCGGGCAGCGCGAGGGCCAGGCGCCGCACGTCCGCCCAGGTGGCCACGGGGCGACGCTAGCGCCGTCCGGGTCAGACCGGGGTGACGCCCGGCGTCCGCTGTCCGCGCGGCGGCAGGGCCAGTCCGCAGGCGGCCAGCCGCTCGCGCAGCCGGGCGGCCTCCTGGCGCCGGTGCTCGGCCCGCCGGAGCAGGACGGCCACCTGCAGCGGGTCGGCGGTGCGCTGCGCGCGCAGCTCCAGCACCGCCGCCGTCTCCAGGTGCAGCGCCATGCGCCGCAGCTCACCGGACAGCTCCGCCGTCCGCAGACCCGACCCCGGGTCCCCCTCCACTGAGGTCATGGGAGGCATGGTGGAACGCATCCGTCCCCGCCGCACCCGGAGCGACGCGCCGGAGCGGGAGCCCCGGGCGGGGAAAAGCGGTCCCGGACCCGTCGGTGCCCGGGTCGATACTGACCGCGTGGATGAGCCCGGGTTGCACTGGATCGGCCACTCGACCGTCCGCGTCGAGCTGGCCGGCAGCACGGTGCTGACCGATCCGGTGCTCACCCGCGTCGTCGGCCCGCTGCGCCGCGTCGTCCCCCTCCCGCCCGAGGACGCCTGGGCCGGCGTCGACCTCGTGCTGGTCAGCCACCTGCACGAGGACCACCTGCACCTGCCCAGCCTGCGGCTGCTCGGCGACGACGTCCGCGTGGTCGTGCCGCGCGGCGCCGGGGCGTGGTTGCGCGCGCGCGGCGTGCGCTGGGTCGACGAGCTCGCCCCCGGTGAGTCGCTGGGGCACCGCGACCTGCGGGTGACCGCCGTCCCCGCGGTCCACAGCGGCCACCGCTGGGGCCCGCGGCTGACCCACGGCCCGGTGACCGCCGCCGTCGGTCACCTGGTCGAGGGAGCCGGCGCCACCGTCTACGCCTGTGGGGACACCGACCTCTTCGACGGGATGTCCCGCATCGGCGACCGCGGGATCGACGTCGCGCTGGTGCCCGTCTGGGGCTGGGGCCCGACGCTCGGCCCGGGCCACCTCGACCCCGAGCGGGCCGCCGACGCGATGACGCGGGTGCGCCCGCGGGTCGCCGTCCCGGTGCACTGGGGGACGCTCACCGTCGCCGGCGGGACGGTGGTGCCCGGCCTGGCCCGGCGCTACCGGCGGCTGCTGAGGACCCCGCCGCACGACTTCGCCGCGGCGGTCGCCGCCCGCGGGCTGGCCACCACCGTCGTCGTGCCCGAGCCGGGCGGCGCGGTCGAGCTCCCCACCGCGGCGGGTGCGCCGTGAGCGCCGTCCTCGCCTCGGGCTGGACCGACGGGTCCTCGATCGGCTACCCCGTGCTGTTCGGCGGCGTGCTGCTCGGCTCGATCGTGCCGGTGGTGCCCACGGGCGCGGTCGTCGGCGCCGCGGCCGCCTTCGCGATCACCGCGCACGAGCTCAACCTCGTCGCGGTGCTCGTGGTGGCCACCCTCGCCGCCTGGCTCGGCGACGTCGTCACCTTCGCCGTCTGCCGGTTCGGCGGGCCGGCCGCGGTGCGCTGGGTGTCCCGGGGGCAGCACGCCGACCGCATCGAGGAGGTCCGCGAGCAGTTCCGCCGGCACGGCTGGCAGATCATCGTGGCCGGGCGGCTGCTGCCCGCGGGCCGCATCCCCGTGCTCCTGGCCGCCGGCGCGCTGGCCTACCCGTGGCGGCGGCTGCTGCCGGCCTCGCTGCTCGCCGCGGGCCTGTGGGCGGTCGCCTACGCGCTGCTCGGCGTGGCCAGCGGCGGCATCTTCGACAGCCCGCTGATCGCGACGCTGGTGGCCACGCTGCTGGTCCTGCTCGTCGGCGCGGTGCTCAACCTGGCCGGGTCGCGCCGCAGGCGGCAGCCCGAGCCGGCAGCGCGCTCCGACGACGAGACCAGCCCGACCCCGTGCCGGCCGGCGTGACGCGGTCGGACTCCCCGCGCGGGCGGGTGCTCGGCCGCGGCCGGGCACCGGCCCGGGTGCTGCTCACCTGGGTGCTGGCCACGCTGGCCCTCGTCGGCCTCGACCGGTGGCTCGACGGCTTCGCGATGTCGGCCTGGTGGCAGCCGCCGCTGGCCGCGCTGCTGCTGGGGCTGCTCGCGGGGGTGGTCTGGCCGCTGGTGATGCGGGTGGCGCTGCCGCTGGCGCTGTTCACGCTGGGCCTGGGCAGCTTCCTGCTCCTCGGCGCCGCGGTGCTGGCGATCTCCTTCGCCATCCCGGGCGTCATGGTGGCCGACCTCGGCACCGCGGTGCTCGTCGTCGTGGCCATGGCGGCGGTGACGGCGGTGGTGAGCAGCGCCCTGGCCATCGACGAGGACGAGGTGTTCTTCCGCCGCGCCCGCCGCCGGGCCGTCCGCGCCACCTCCCCGGGCCCCTGCCCGCCGGGGGTGCTGTTCCTGCAGATCGACGGGCTGGGCGCCGACACCGCCCGGCGCGCCGTCCGCGACGGGTCGATGCCCACGCTGGCGGCCTGGCTGCGGTCGGGCAGCCACGCGCTCACGTCCTGGCACACCGACTGGAGCTCCCAGACCGGCGCCGCCGTCTGCGGCATCCTTCACGGCTCCAACCACGACGTCCTGGGGTTCCGGTACTACGAGAAGGACCGCGACCACGTCGTCGCGGTGTCCCATCCGTCCGACGCCGCGGAGGTCGAGCGGCGGCACTCCGACGGCCGCGGGCTGCTGGCCGGCGGCGGCGCCAGCCGCGGCAACCTGTTCAGCGGGGACGCCCCGCACGTCAGCCTGACGATGAGCGCGCTGCCGCTGGTGACGGCGCGGCGCAGCATCCGGCGCCGCGAGCGGGTGGGCGCCGGCTACTACGCCTACTTCGCCAACCCGGTGAACGCGCTGCGCACGCTGGGCGTCTCGCTGGCCGACGTCTACCGCGAGCTGGTCGCCGCGGCCCGCCAGCGCCGCGCCGACGTGCGCCCGCGGGTCAGCCGCGGCGGCATCTACCCGCTGGCCCGGCCGGGGACGACGGTCATCGCCCGCGACGTCGTCGTCGCGGCGATCCTCGAGGACATGCTCGCCGGGCGGCCGGTGGTCTACGCCGACTTCCTCGGCTACGACGAGGTGGCCCACCACAGCGGCGTCGAGCGCTTCGACACACTCGAGGTGCTGCGCAGCATCGACCAGCAGATCGGCCGGCTGGCCCGCGCCGCCGAGCTGGCCCCGCGGCACTACCACCTGGTCCTGCTCTCCGACCACGGCCAGACGCAGGGCGAGGCGTTCGCCCAGCGCTTCGGCGAGACGATCGAGTCCTTCGTCGGCCGGCACTGCGGCGGCTCGCCGGCGCCGGGACAGCGCGGTCCCGAACCCCGCGACAGCCGCCGCCCGGCCGAGGGCTGGCAGGTCGCCTCCGCCCTGGCCGAGGCGGCGTCGGGGCCCGGCGTCATCGCCCGCCGGCTGCGCGAGCGGGTCGAGTCCGCCGGTGCCGGCGAGCACGCGCACCGCACGCCGTCCGGGCAGCCGGGCCGGGTCGCGCGGGTGGCGCCGGGGGTCGTGGTCGTCGTCTCCGGGCACACCGCCGGCGTCTCCTTCCCCGACCTGCCCGGCCGGGTGCCGCTGGAGGAGATCGAGCACCACTGGCCCGACCTGCTGCCGGCGCTGGTCGACCACGACGGCGTGGGGTTCGTCCTGGTGCACTCCGAGGAGCACGGGCCGGTGGTCCTCGGCCGCGACGGCCTGCACCGGCTGGCCAGCGGGGTGGTGATCGGGGAGGACCCGCTGGCGCTCTACGGCGAGCACGCGCCCGCGCTGGTCGCCCGGGTGTCGTCGTTCCCGCACTGCCCCGACGTGATGGTCAACAGCCGCTACGACCCCGACACCGACGAGGCCTCGCCGTTCGAGCCGCACGTCGGGTCGCACGGCGGCCTCGGCGGCCCGCAGCAGCGCGGCTTCCTCGCCCATCCCCGGCTGCTCACCGCGCCCGGGGAGATCGTCGGCGCCGAGCACCTGCACCGCGTCTTCCGCGGCTGGCTGACCGAGCTGGGGCACCCCGAGCCCGACGGCCGGGGCGCGTTCGTCGGGCCGGACAGCCCCACCGCGCTGCGGGACCACAGCCGCGTCTGACGGGCAGGCTACGGCTGCGTGAACAGCGGCCCGGTCCGTGGCGCCGGCGCCGGTCCTCCACGACAGTGGGCCGATGCGACCCGACGCCCGCGCCTGGTTCTCCGGCCGCACCACCTCCGCCCGCTCCCTCGCCGACCTCGACGTCCCCGCGCTGCTGCGCGCCAAGCGCCGCGGCGGGCACCGGGTGAGCGTGGTCCTGCCCGCCCGCGACGAGGAGGCCACCGTCGGCCGGCTGGCCGGCGAGGTGGTCGAGCGGTGGGTGCGGCGGGTGCCGCTGGTCGACGAGGTGCTCGTCGTCGACTCCGACTCCACCGACCGCACCGCCGAGGTCGCCCGCGCCGCCGGGGCCGACGTCGTCGCCACGGCCGACGTGCTCCCCGCGCACGGCACCCGCCCCGGCAAGGGCGAGGCGCTGTGGAAGTCGCTGGCGGCCACCAGCGGCGACCTGCTCGTCTTCCTCGACGCCGACCTGCTCGGCGACGTCACCCACTACGTACCGGGCCTGCTCGCGCCGCTGCTCACCGATCCGCAGGTCGGCTACGTGAAGGGCTGCTACACCCGGCCGCTGGAGGTCGACGGCCGCGTCACGCCGGCCGGCGGCGGGCGGGTCACCGAGCTCACCGCCCGCCCGCTGCTCAACGCGCTGTGGCCGGAGCTGGCCGGGTTCGTCCAGCCGCTGGGCGGGGAGTACGCCGGGCGGCGCGAGGCGTTCGAGCAGGTGCCCGTCGTCTTCGGCTACGGCGTCGAGGTCGGCCTGCTGGTCGACCTGCTCGGGCTGCTGGGCCTGGGCGGGCTCGCGCAGGTCGACCTGGGGGTGCGCCGGCACACCTCGCAGGACACCGAGGCGCTGGGCCGGATGGCCGGTCAGGTGGTCTCCGCCGTGCTCGCCCGCAGCGGCCGCGCCGGGGTCGGCGGCCTGCTCACCCAGTTCCGCGCCGGCGCCGGCGGGTTCGACCCGGTCAGCACCCCGGTGGCCGTCGACGAGCGGCCGCCGATGGTCACGGTCCCCGAGTACCGGGCCTCCCGCGCCGGGGCGGTCTGACCCCCTGCGGCCGCTCGTGCCCTGCCCGCGCACACGGGGCAGAGCACGAGTGAGCGCGGGACCACTCCCGGTCACGACGACGGACACCGCGGGATCAGGGCTTGCGGGGTGGTGCATCCTGTCGCGACGGGGGTCCCGTGCCAGGCGACGGAGCCGGCACCCGACCAGGGGGAGCAGCTCCATGCGCCCTGACGTCCACCGCTGGCTGCGCCGGCGTACCTACTCCGCCGCGTCCTGGACCGCCGCCGGCCTGGCCGAGGCCAAGCGGGCGCAGGGGAGCACGGTGAGCGTCGTGCTCCCGGCGCTCGACGAGGAGGCCACCGTCGGCACGATCGTCCGCGCCATCCGCGCCGACCTCGTGGAGCGGGACCCGCTGGTCGACGAGGTGGTCGTGGTGGACAGCGGCTCGTCCGACCGCACGGCCGCGGTCGCCCGCGCCGCCGGGGCGCGCGTCGTGGACACCGGCACCGTCCTGCCCGACCACGGCCGCGTACCGGGCAAGGGCGAGGCGCTGTGGAAGGCGCTGCACGCCACGAGCGGCGACCTCGTCGTCTTCGTCGACGCCGACCTGGTGGGCTTCGACCCGCAGTACGTCGTCGGCCTGGTGGGCCCGCTGCTCACCGATCCGGGCATCGGCTACGTCAAGGCGCTCTACGACCGGCCGCTCACCACCACCGAGGGCATCGTCCCCTCCGGCGGCGGGCGGGTGACCGAGCTGCTGGCCCGGCCGCTGCTCAACGCGTTCTGGCCGGAGCTGTCCGGCTTCGTCCAGCCGCTGTCGGGTGAGTACGCCGGCCGCCGCGCCCTGCTCGAGCGGGTGCCGTTCGTGTCCGGCTACGGCGTCGAGTTCGGGCTGCTCGTCGACCTCGCGGGGCTCGCCGGTGTCGACGCGCTCGCCCAGGTCGACCTCGGCACCCGGCAGCACGCCCACCAGTCCGACGCCGCGCTGGGCCGCATGGCCGGCCAGATCCTGCAGACGGCGATGGCCCGCCGTCCCGGCGCCGGGCTGCCCGCCTCGGAGCTGCTGCAGTTCCTGCGCACCGCCGACGGCGTGGAGGCGGTGAGCTGGGACGTGGCGGTGAGCGAGCGGCCACCGATGGCCACGGTCCGGGCGGCGGCCTCCGGGGGCCGGTGATGCGGGTCCTCGTGGACGCCGGCCCCTGGCTGTCGGTGCCGCCCGCGGGCTACGGCGGGCTGGAGAACGTCGTCGCCACGCTGACCACCGAGCTGCGCCGCCGCGGGCACACCGTCGTCCTCGCCGCGTCCGGCGACTCGACGCTGCCCGTCGACGGCCTGGTCAGCGCCTTCCCCACCGGCCGCTTCGACCGCCTCGGGGCCCCGTACGCGCAGGTGGTCGGCATCGCGCACGCGCACGCCACGGCCGTGGCCGAGGCCGCCGCCACCGGGGGCTTCGACGTCGTGCACACCCACCTGGAGGTGGTCGGCCCGGCGGTGCTCGGCGGGCTCGGCCGGGCGGTGCCCCCGGTGCTGCACACGCTGCACTGGGACCTGCACCGCAACGCCGACTTCTACGCGTCCTTCGACGGCGGCGGCCGGGTGTTCTACGCGGGTGTGTCCGACAGCCAGGTGGCCCGCGGGCCAGAGCGGCTGCGGCGCCAGACGCTGGGCGCCGTCCCGCTGGCGGTGCCGGTCGACGGTCCTCCGCCGCTGCCGCGGGAGGAGCGCGACGACGCCGTCCTCGTGCTCGCGCGGCTGTGCGAGCTCAAGGGCACCGACACCGCGGTGCGGGCCGCCCGGGCCGCCGGCGTGCCCGTGGTGCTCGCCGGCCCGGTCGGCCCGCTGCCCGACCGCGCCGCGCTCGACGCCGCCCTGGCCACCCCGGGGCACCCGGCGCTGTCACACCCCGACGTCGCGTGGTTCCTCGCCTGCGTCGAGCCCCTGCTCGACGGCGAGCAGGCGCGCTGGGTGGGCACCGTGAGCGGCACGGAGAAGGACGATCTCCTGCGCCGGGCGAGGGCGCTGCTGACGCCGATCCGCTGGGAGGAGCCCGGCGGGACGGCGGTGTGCGAGGCGCTCGCGGCCGGGACGCCGGTGGTGGCGCTGGCCCGCGGCTGCCTGCCCTCGCTGGTCGACGACGGCCGCACCGGCTTCCTCGCCGACGACGAGGCGGGCCTGACCGCGGCGCTGGGGCGGCTCGGGGAGATCGACCCGGAGGTGTGCGCGGCCGAGGCGCGGCGCCGGTTCGCGCCCCCGGTCATGGCGGCGGCCTACGAGCGGCTCTACGCCGAGGTGGTCCGCCGCGCGGGGGTGCGCCGGATGACGGGCACGCGCGTCGTGGCGCCCCGCTCCCCCACGCTCTAGTCCCGGCTGCCCTGGCCGCGAACCGGGACGGCGGCGCCGGTGCGGGCCGACTCCGCGATCGCCACCGCCAGCCGGTGGGTGCGCAGCGCCTCGGCGTAGTCGACCAGCCCCTCCGCGCGCGCGCCCGTGGTCAGCAGGTCCACGAAGGCCCGGTCGACGGCGGTGCGGGCGTCCACCTCCGGCTCGCTGTGCCTCGTGCCGTCGGCCGTCGTCACCGCCAGCGAGGTCTCGGTGAGCTCGAACGAGGCGCCGGCGCAGGAGACCTCGAGGCCGGCGCGGGTCTTCGCCGGCTGCGCGCAGGCCGCCGTGAGCGTGCCGACCGCGCCGGAGGCGAACCGCAGCAGCGCCACGGTGGCGTCGTCGACGTCGCGACCCTCCGACGACGACGGTGCGGTCAGCGCCTGCACCTCCTCCACCTCGCCGGCCAGCACGCGGGCCAGGTCGAGCACATGGGTGGCCTGCTCGACCACCTGCCCGCCCGAGCGGTCCGCGCGCGACCACCACGCCGGCGGCGGGACCTTGTCCAGCCAGGTGGCCGCGACCAGCCGCGGCGGGGCGGTGGCGCACACCGCCCGGGCCGCGGCCACGGTGTCCAGGTGCCGCCAGTGGTAGCCGGTCGCCGTCGGCACGCCGGAGTCGGCGACGGCGGCGGCCACCTCCTCGGCGACGGCGAGGTCGGTGCCCAGCGGCTTCTCCACGAACAGCGGAAGGCCGGCGCGGACCACGGTCAGCTCCAGCTCGCCGTGCGCGAACGGCGGTACGCACAGCCAGACCGCGTCGAGGCCCGAGCCCAGCAGCCCGTCGACGTCGAGGGCCGGCACGCCCAGCTCCCCGGCGAGGGCCGTGGCCGCCGCGGGGAGGGCGTCGGCCACGCCGACGAGATCGACGCCGTCCAGCGCGTTCAGCGTGCGGCCGTGCCGGGCGCCGACCCCACCGGCCCCGACCAGGCCCACCCGGATGCTCACGCGAGCGGGGTGTCGTCGAGGCCGGCGAGGAGGTCCCCGGGGGTGTCGAACACCGCGACCGCGCCGGCGTCGCGCAGCTCGTCGTCGCCGAAGCCGCCAAAACGCACCGACACCGCGGGCATGTCCGCCTTCTTCGCCGCCTCGACGTCCCACACCGAGTCCCCGACCACCACGCTCGCCGCGTCCTCGGGCTCGCCGAGGCTGCGCAGCGCCACCTGCAGGAGGTCCGGGGCGGGCTTGGTCGACTCGACGTCCTCGCTCGTGGTCCAGGCCTCGGCGACGTCGCGGGCGTCGAGCAGGTCGAGGTAGCGGTCGACGTGGTGCGGCTTGCCGGAGCTGGCCAGCACGACCCGGTGACCGCGCTCGCGCAGGCCCACCAGCAGGTCGCGGGCACCCGGCAGCGGCGCGACCTCGGCGATCAGGCGGTCGACCTCCTCCACCCAGCGCTCGCGCGCCTCGTTCCCGATCCGCTGCTCCAGGCCGTCCCCGCCGATCGCCGCGACCAGCTGGTCACCGCCCATGCCGATCAGCCGGTGGATCCGCCACACCGGGAACGTCTCGCCCAGCGACCGGAACGCCCGGTACCAGGCCAGCGCGTGCTGGTAGTTCGTGTCCACCAGCGTGCCGTCGACGTCGAGGACCGCGACCAGGGGGGAGCTCACGCTCCGGGAACTGCCCCGGCCCGAGTGGCAGCAACCGCTCAGCCGTGGACCAGCAGCCCCCGGACCGTCTCGCCGGCCGCCTGGTCGCGGTAGCCCTGGGTCAGCTGGTCGAGGGAATACCGGCGGGTGACCAGCCGGTCGAGCTCCAGCCGGCCCTCCTCGGCCATCCGCGCCAGCATCGGGATGTCGCGGAAGGGGTTGCAGGAGCCGAACAGCGAGCCCTGCACGCGGTGCTCGAAGACGGTGGTCATCTGCCCGTTGAGGTCCACGTGGCCCTCGCGCGGGTGGTCGGCCAGCGCGGTGAGCACCAGCGTGCCGCCCTTGCCCAGGCACGCCGACGCCCCGGCCATGACCTCGGCCGACATCTTCCCGACGGTCACGACCACGACGTCGGCGCCGGTGCCCCGCGACAGCTCCCGGGCCAGCGCGGCGGCCTCCCGGGCGTCGGCGACGGCGTGGGTCGCGCCCAGGGACCGCGCGAAGTCCCGCTTCATGGCCACCGGGTCGACGCCGATGACGTGCGCCGCGCCCGCGTGCACCGCGCCCTGCACGGCGTTGACGCCCACGCCGCCCAGCCCGACCACCACGACGACGTCGCCCGGGCGCGTGCCGCCGGAGTAGACCGCCGACCCCCACCCGGTGGGGACGCTGCAGGCCAGGAGTGCCGCGGTGTCCAGCGGCAGGTGCGCGTCGATCCGCACGCAGGAGAACTCGCTGAGCACCGTGTGGCGGGCGAACGCGCCGACGATGCAGAACCCGCCGAGGGGCTCCCCGTCGAGGCGGAAGGGATAGGTCCCGGTGGGCAGCTGCCCGATCGCGATCGTGGCGCCCTCGTCGCAGATGTTGGACCGGCCGGTGGCGCAGTAGCGGCAGTGCCCGCACGCGGGCAGGAAGCTCGTGACGACGTGGTCGCCGGGCGCGACGGACGTGACGCCGGGGCCGACCGCCAGGACGACGCCGGAGCCCTCGTGCCCGCCGACGATCGGGTAGCGGCCGCCGGGGTTGGAGTGCCGCAGGTGCTCGTCGGAGTGGCACAGGCCGGCGTAGGCCATCTCGACCAGGACCTCACCGGGCCCGGGGTCCACGACCTCCAGGTCGACGATCTCGTACTCGGTGCCCGCCTCGCGCAGCACCGCTCCCCTGGTCTCCACCGGTCCGGCCCTCCCTCTGGCCCGGCGCCGCCCCCGCGGACGCCGTCGTCTCGGCGTCCAGCCAACCCCACGGCCCCGCGGCGCCCGACGCCGGGTGGCACCCGGTGCCAGCGGACGCCGTCCCCGGGCGACCGTGCAGGTCGATGGGGGGATCGGCACCGGCGGCATGCCCCGACCGGCTGACGTCGTTCCGGAAACCCGGCTCCCGCAACGGAGCGTTGCTACCCTTCGCACCGTGAGTGATCAGTCCCGCCGGGCCGTCAAGAAGGCCCAGACGCGCGCGCACGTGCGGGACACGGCTCAGCAGCTGTTCTCCGAGCGCGGCTTCGACGCCGTCCCCATCGCCGAGGTCGCGGCCGCCGCGGGCGTCGCGGTGCAGACGGTGTTCAACCACTTCGCCACCAAGGAGGAGCTCTACTGGGCCGACCGGACGCCGTGGGTGGACGCACCGGCCGCCGCCGTCCGGCAGCGCCCCGCCGGCGTGCCCGCGCTCACCGCGCTGCGCGAGCACCTGGTCGAGTCGGTGGGGCGCTTCGTCGAGCGACTGGCGGACCCGACCAGCCGCTGCACGATCGCCGACCTCACCCGCTCCCCCGCGCTGCAGGCCTCCGAGCGGGAGCTGCACCACACCGCCGAGGCCCGGCTCCGCGAGGCGCTGGTCGAGGCCTGGACCGACCCCGACGCGGACGAGCGGGTGCCCGCGGACCCGCGCACGGCGGCCGCGGTCGTGGCCGCCACCTGGCTCGCGGTCACCCGGATCCTCGTGACCACGCCGCGCAACCCGCTGCCGGCGCCCGAGGACGCCGCCGCGGTCGCCGCGGAGTCGCGCACGCTGGCCGAGCGGCTGCTCACCCGCTACGAGGCCGAGCTCGTCAGCACGGTCCTGGCCGACGTCACCGTCCCGGCCCTGCGCGCCGTCTGATCGGCCGGCGCACGGCCCGGGGTCAGCGCCGGGCGGGCTCCGCGACGGGCGCCACGATCGGCATCAGCACCTCGTCGACCACCTGCTCGACGTGCTCGGCGACCATGGCGCCGTCGCCGGCGGCGGTGAGCCGCTGCCACCAGAACGCCTCGAGCACCGAGCGCAGCAGCGCCAGCCGCTCGGCCGGCACGTCGTCGCCCCGGGCGGCCCAGCGCCGGCCCAGCTGCTCGACGCTCTCGGTGAGCGGGTGCACGAGTGCGGCGTCGAGCCCGGCGCGCAGGTCCTCGTCGTGGCGGGCGGCCCCGACGAGGCTGGCCACCGCGCGCTCCTCGCGCGACAGCGGCCGGCGCCAGGAGCCCACCAGCGCGACGAGGTCGGCGCGGACCGAGCCCTCGTCCTCGGGGGCGTGCACGAGCGTGAAGCGGCTGACCGCCGAGCGCGCGAGCGCGGCCATCGAGGGCCAGCGCCGGTAGATCCCGGCCTTGCCCGCCCGGGCCCGGGCGGCGACGCGGTCGCTGTTGAGCCGGCCCCAGCCCTCCTCGGCGAGGATGTCGACGGCGACCGCGACCAGCTGCTCGGACAGTTCCGCGCTCAGCGGCCGGCCCGGGGTGCCACTCACGGGCGAACTCGTTCGCACGGCATCAGGTTGCGCACCGCCACATCCTGACCTGTCGATGGAGTCACCACAACGACAGGGTCGGGCCGTCACCCGACCGGACGGCCGCGACGCGCCGTGGAACGCGCCGTGGAACGCGCCGTGTCAGGCGCCGGCGGCGCCCTCGACGTGGACCTGGAGCGTGGCGCCGTCCTCGCTGACCCAGCCCCGGCTCCGCGCCTGCTCGACCATCCGGTCCCAGCGCTCGCCCCAGTCGGCGACGTCGGCGTCGGGCTCCGCGGCGGCCCGCAGCGCCGCCGCGTCGAGCAGGCCGGTGCCGTCGTCCTGCAGCCGGCCGAGACCTGCCCGGCGCAGGACCTCGTCGGCCTCCTCGTCGGTCACCTGGCCCAGCGCCAGGTGCAGCCGGGTGAGGTCGTCGGTGTCGACGACCCGGACCTCGGGGCGCTCGTCGGCGCCCCCCACCACCTCGACGATCACGGGGTCCTCCTCGGGTCACACGTGCCAGGGGAAGCGGGAGAAGTCGGGGTCCCGCTTCTCCAGGAAGGCGTCGCGGCCCTCCACGGCCTCCTCGGCCGCGTAGGCCAGCCGGGTCGTCTCCCCGGCGAAGAGCTGCTGGCCGACGAGGCCGTCGTCGATCAGGTTGAACGAGTACTTGAGCATCCGCTGGGCGGTGGGGCTCTTGGCGACGATCCGCCGGCCCCAGTCGAGCGCGGTGCGCTCCAGCTCGGCGTGCGGGACGACCCGGTTGACCATGCCCATGCGGTGCGCGTCCTCGGCGGAGTACTCGTCGCCCAGGAAGAAGATCTCGCGGGCGTACTTCTGCCCGACCTGGCGGGCGAGGTAGGCCGACCCGAAGCCGCCGTCGAAGCTGCCGACGTCGGCGTCGGTCTGCTTGAACCGCGCGTGCTCGGCGCTGGCCAGGGTGAGGTCGGAGACCACGTGCAGGCTGTGCCCGCCGCCGGCCGCCCACCCGGGGACGACGCAGACGACGACCTTCGGCATGAACCGGATGAGCCGCTGCGCCTCGAGCACGTGCAGCCGGCCGCTGCTGGTCTCCGAGTGCTGGTAGCCGTGGCGCCCGCGGACCCGCTGGTCGCCGCCGGAGCAGAACGCCCAGCCGCCGTCCTTCGGGCTCGGGCCGTTGCCGGTGAGGAGCACGCAGCCGACGTCGGTGGACAGCCGGGCGTGCTCGAGGGCGGTGATGAGCTCGTCGACGGTCTGCGGCCGGAAGGCATTGCGGACCTCGGGCCGGTCGAAGGCGATCCGGACGACGCCGGCGTCGACGGCGCGGTGGTAGGTGATGTCGCCGGAGTCGAACCCCTCGACGGGCCGCCACGCCGCGCTGTCGAAGATCTCCGAGACGTCGTCGCGGGCGCTCATGCCCCGAACCTAGCTGCGGTGAGTGGAGCGGGCAGGGCCGGGATCAGCCGCCGCCGAGCAGGCCGCCCACGCCGCCGGTGACGCCGCCGACCACGCCACCCACCGCGTCGGTGGCACCGCCGACCACGCCGCCCACCGCGTCGGTGGCACCGCCCACGACCTCACCCACCGCGTCGGTGGCACCGCCCACGACCCCACCCGCCGGCTGGGGCAGCGACGGCACCGGGGCCGGAGCCGGGACCTCGGGCGCCGGGGCCGGCGCGGGGACGACGGGCGCCGGAGCGGCCGGGGCGGGTGCCGCCGGGGCCGGGGCCGCGCCGGTCCCGGGCGAGGCGGAGCCGCCGGAGGACGCGGAGCCGGCCGGGGCGCTGCCGCCCGCACCGGCGGCCGGTGCCGCAGCGGCGGGCGCCGACGCCCCGGGAGCGGCCGGGGCGGCGGAGGAGGGCGCGGCCGCGTCGGTCGAGGCGGCCGCGACCGCGCCGGCCAGGCCGCTCAGCCCGGTCGGGGACGCCGACGCGCCGCCGGCGCGCTGCACGGAGGAGGCGGTGGTCCCGAAGCCGGGGAAGAGGAAGCCGTCGGGCGTGCCCGGGACGCCGAAGGACGGCGTCAGGCGGGCATACGTCGAGGGCTGCGCGGTCCCGGAGTCGCCGGAGTAGACGCCCGAGCCGGTCCCGGCGGCCGAGGCGTCGGGCGTGTCGCTCCCGGCGGTGGCCATGAGCGGTGCGACGACGAGGCCGGTGACGGCGAAGGACATCAGCACACGCCAGACCAGGCGCTGCGCGGCGCTCTCCTCGACGGGTGGCGTCTCCGCCGTCGGCTCGGCTGCCACGACGTCCTCCGTTGCGCGGTGCCGCGCGCCCATGGGTCGACCCCTCTCCGTCTCGCCGGTGAGACTGCCCTCACACCTTCGGTACAACGACGTACCGCTGCAACAGTTGCGCCTGCGACCAGCGCGAACGGGCGACAGGCGGGGACCGCGCCGCGGGGCTAGCGTCGGCCGGGTGCCCGACGGCGCCGCCCTGCGCGTGGGCACCCTGAACCTGGCCTCCGGCCGCGGCCCCGACGGCCGGGTCCTCGCCCCGCCCGCGCTGGCGGCCGCGGTGGCCGGGTTCGACGTCGACGTGCTCGCCGTCCAGGAGGTGGACGCCGGCCAGGGCCGCTCCGGCGGCACCGACCAGACCGCGGTGCTCGCCGGCGCGCTGGGCGCCGTCGACTGGCGACACGCGGCCACGCTGGACGGCACGCCCAGCCCGTTCCGCGGCACCTGGACCGCCGCCGAGCCGGCCCTGCGCGGACCGGACGGCGCCGTGCCCGGTCCCGCCTACGGCGTCGCGCTGCTGTCGCGGCGTCCCGTGCGCGCGTGGTCGGTGCTCGGGCTGGGCTCGGGCCGCGCCCGCCTGCCGCTGCGGGCCCCGGACCCCGCCACCGGCCGACCGCGGCTGTGGTGGGTGCCCGACGAGCCGCGGGTCGCCGTCGCCGCCTGCCTCGACGGGCTGACCGTGGTGGCCACCCACCTGTCGTTCTCCCCGCCCACGGCGGTGCGCCAGCTGCGGCGGCTGCGCCGGTGGACGGGCTCGCTGCCCGGTCCGGTGGTGGTGGCCGGCGACCTCAACCTGCCCGGGGGCGTGCCGGCGCGGCTGCTGGGCGCGACGTCGCTGCTGCGGGCGGCGAGCTTCCCGGCGTCGGACCCGCGCCTGCAGCTCGACCACCTGCTGGCACTGGGGGCGGTGACGGCCCGCGACGGGACCGTGGAGGGGCTGCCGGTCGGGGACCACCGGGCGCTGACCGTGACGGTCACGCCCGGCTAGGTCCTCGTGGTCAGGCCGCGGCGGACCCCAGCAGCGGCCGGAGCCGGTCCAACGAGCCGGCCAGCCCCGGGTGCAGCGTCACCTGGTGCAGCCCGGCCAGCGGCACCCAGGCCACGCCGGTGCTCTCGCCGTCGAGGCGCAGCCGGCCGGGGTCGAGGTCGCCGACCGGGCGGGCCAGGACGGTCGTGTAGGCCCAGCCGCCGTGGTCGTCGACCGAGCGGGCGCCCAGCACCAGGTCCCGGGCGGGCAGCCCGAGCTCCTCCTCCACCTCGCGCAGCGCGCCCTGCTCCGGTGTCTCGTCCACGTGCAGCGCGCCGCCGGGCGTCCCCCACGTGCCGCCGTGGTGCGACCACAGGGCCCGGTGCTGCAGCAGCAGCTCCGGTCCGTCGTCGCCGTCGCGGTGGACCAGCAGGCCGGCGGCGCCGGCGCGGCCCCAGTGCCGGTGGCCCAGTGAGCAGGTGGTCCAGCCGTCGGTGACGGTCAGCCGGATGGTCCCCACGGATCCAGTGAACCGCACTGGCAGGATCCGGTGGGGACGACGGCGACGAGGCCGGCTGTGACGACGGGAGCACCCTCCATGACGACCACAACGACGATGGCCGAACTGCCCGGGCTGGCCGGCCGGGAGCTCGGCAGCAGCGAGTGGGTCGAGGTGACGCAGCAGCAGGTCGACCAGTTCGCCGAGGCGACCGGTGACCACCAGTGGATCCACGTCGACGTCGAGCGCGCGAAGAAGGAGAGCCCGTTCGGCGGCCCGATCGCCCACGGCTACCTGACCCTGTCGCTGCTGGCCTCGCTGTCCGGACAGGTGCTGACGGTGACCGACACCGCGATGGGCGTGAACTACGGCCTGAACAAGGTCCGGTTCCCCTCGCCGGTGCCGGTCGGCTCGCGCGTCCGGCTGACCGCCACGCTGAAGGACGTCGAGCAGGTCGCCGGCGGGCTGCAGCTGACCCTCTCCGCGGTCATCGAGCGCGAGGGCGGCGACAAGCCCGTGTGCATCGCCGAGCCGGTCTTCCGCTACTACAGCAGCTGACGCGAGGGTGCGGATCGCGGTCTTCACCGGCAGCCGGCCCGGGCCGGAGTCGCACCGCCGGGCAGCGGCGGAGCTGGCCACCGGACTGGCCGAGGCCGGCGTCGGGGTCGTCTACGGCGGCGGGCACGTCGGGCTGATGGGCGTCGTCGCCGACGCCGCGCTGGCCGCCGGCGGCGAGGTGGTCGGGGTGATCCCGCAGCACCTCGTCGACGACGAGCTGGCCCACCCCGGGCTACCGCGGCTCGACGTCGTGGACTCGATGCACGAGCGCAAGGCGCGGATGGCCGAGCTGGCCGACGCCTTCGTCGCGCTGCCCGGCGCCGCCGGCACACTCGAGGAGCTCTTCGAGGCGTGGACCTGGGGGATGCTCGGCTTGCACGCCAAGCCGGTGGTGCTGCTCGACGTCGACGGGTTCTGGGAGCCGCTGCTGGCCCAGCTGCAGCGCATGGCCGACGACGGCTACCTCGAGCAGCGCCGGCTCGACGCGCTCGGCGTGGTCCCCGACGCGGCGGGGCTGCTGGCCTTCGTCGAGGACTACGAGCACCCGCCGCGCAAGTGGGCCGAGGGCGTCCCTCCCCGCCCCTAGCTGTACTGACCGGAGACGTTGGTCGAGGACGTGTGACCACAGGATCTGACTGACCGATCTTGTGACGGGAGGACCTCCGGGCGTGGAGTGG
>NZ_FXTJ01000014.1 GCF_900182545.1 Geodermatophilus aquaeductus
TGCTTGGCTACACGCCTACAACCACCATCGGCCCCACACCGGCATCGGCGGCCACCCACCCATCAGCCGCTTGACCAACCTGCCCGGTCAGTACACCTAGGCCTCGACGACGACGTCGTCCCCGCGGCGCAGGGCGCGCTTGACCCGCAGCCGCAGGACCTTGGCGTAGCCGCGGACGAGCTGGGTGTAGCCCGGGGTCGGCCCGTGGTAGCCGAGGAAGCCACGCGGGCCCTCGACCATGTCGCCGGTGCGGACGTCGTAGCGGGCCTGGTGCCAGGGGCAGACCAGGCAGCCGTCGGCGTCGAGGGTGCCCTCGGAGAGGTCGGCCAGCTGGTGGCGGCAGCGGCGGGAGACGGCGAAGTACTCGCCGTCGCGGTTGCCGACGGCCCACCTCCCGGCCCGGCCCACCGTCCCGGGGGGCAGCTGGGCGGCGGGGATGCGGTCGGTCTCGCTCACGGGTGGTCCTCCTCGGGCCGGATCTGGTCTGACCGGGCCCTACCCGGTTGCGCCCGTCCTACCCGGCCGCTCCGCGGCGGTCCGCCTAGGGTCGGTCGCGTGCGCCGGCTGATGGGGGTCCTCGCGGTCGCGGCGGCGGTCCTGCTCGCCGGCGGGGCCCCGGCGCTGGCCGAGCCGCCGTTCGACGTCCCCGAGGAGGTCACCGACCGCGCCGGTGTCCTCGGCTCCGGGGACCTCGCCGAGGTGCAGCAGGCCGTCGACGACCGGCAGGCCGACGACGGCACCCAGGTCTTCGTCGTCTACGTCAGCTCCTTCGACGGCGTCCCGCAGGGCCAGTGGGCCCAGGCCACCGCCGAGGCCTCGGGACTGGGCAGCACCGACGTCCTCTTCGCCGTCGCGGTGGACGACCGGCGCTACGGCTACTGGGTCGACGACGCGTTCCCGCAGACGGACGCCGAGATCGAGGACTTCACCGCGCGCGACGTCGAGCCGCAGCTCGGCGCCGACGACTGGGCCGGCGCCGCGGTGGCCTTCGCCGAGGGGGTGGGCGGCGCGTCGTCCTCGGGCTCGGGGTCGGGCGCGCTGACCGCGGCGGTGGTCGGCGGGATCGCCGTCGTCGGCGGCGGCGCCTACCTGGTGTCCCGGTCGCGGCGCCGCCGGGCGGGGACGGCGCCGACGACGACCCGCCTCGAGCGGCCCGACCCGAACGCGGGCGTCCCCACCGAGGAGCTGCAGGGCCGGGCCAGCGCGGCGCTGCTCGACCTCGACGAGGCGGTGAAGACCTCCCAGCTCGACCTCGACTTCGCCCGCCTGCAGTACGGCGAGGCCGCCGTCGCGGGGTTCGCCGAGGCGCTGGCGCAGTCCCGGCAGGAGCTCACCCGCGCGTTCACGCTGCGCCAGCAGCTCGACGACGAGGTCCCGGAGGACGAGCCGACCCGGCGGGCGATGCTGGCCGAGATGCTGCAGCTGACCTCGGCCGCCGACGCCCGCCTCGACGAGCAGGCCCAGGCCTTCGACCAGCTGCGCGACCTGGAGCGCACCGCGCCGCAGGTGCTGGAGGCGCTCGGGCCGCGGATCACCGCGCTGCACGGGCGGCTGCCGCAGGACGAGGAGCGGCTGGCCCGGCTGCAGCGGCGCTACGCGGCGTCCGCGCTGGCGCCGGTGGCCGACAACGTCGGGCAGGCCCGCGCGCGGCTGGCCGCCGCCGAGCAGGAGGCCGCCGAGGCCCGCGCCGCGCTCGAGGGCGGCCGCTCCGGCGAGGCGGTGGGCGACCTGCGCGCCGCCGAGGACGCGGTGGCGCAGGTCGGCACGCTGCTCGACGCCGTCGGCCGGCTGGAGCGCGACCTCGAGGAGGCCGCCGCCCGGGTGCCCGGCGTCCGCGCCGAGACCGAGGAGGACCTGGCCGAGGCCCGTGCGCTGGTCGCCTCCGGTGACTCCGCGGGACTGCGGCCGCAGATCGCCCGGGCCGAGGCCGGCCTGCGCGCCGCCGAGGAGTCGATGGCCCCGCAGGGCGGTGCGCTGCCCGACCCGCTCACCGCGCTGCGCCGCCTGGAGGAGGCCGACCTGGCGCTCGAGCAGGCGCTCGGCGTCGCCCGGGACGCGCAGACCCGGGCCCGCCGGGCGGCGTCGGCGCTGGACCAGACGCTGCTGCGCGCCCGGTCGGCGGTGGCCGCCGCGGCCGACTTCGTCGCCACCCGCCGCGGCGCCGTCGGCCCGGAGGCGCGCACCCGGCTCGCCGAGGCGCAGCGCCACCTCGACACCGCGGTCGGTGTCGGGCGCACCGACCCGGAGAGCGCACTGCGCGAGGCGCAGCTGGCCGACCAGCTCGCCCAGTCGGCGCTGCAGCTGGCGCAGTCCGACGTCGCGACCTGGTCGTCCGGCTACGGGGGCGGGTACGGCGGGGGCGGGTACGGCGGCGGCGGGTACGGCGGCGGCTACGGGGGTGGGCGCGGCGGCGTCGACCTGGGCAGCCTGGTGCTCGGCGGCATCCTGGCCGGCGGCTTCGGCGGGGGCCGCGGCGCCGGCTACGGCGGCGGTGGTCTCGGGGGCGGTCTCGGCGGCGGGTTCGGTGGCGGTGGTGGCGGGCGACCGCGCGGGAGCAGCTTCGGCGGCTCGCGCAGCCGCGGCCGGTCCGGCGGCGGTCGCTTCTAACCCGTTCGGGTGCACATCCGCGGAAGTGCACGGCCCGTCCCGCGGAGGGCTGGGAACTGTCGGCCCGCGGTGGGACGGTGCCCTCCCCGACACCCGAGGAGGAGCCATGCCCACCCGGAACACCCCCTGGCCCGACGGCACGCCCTGCTGGATCGACTACGGCGCCGCCGACCCCGCGGCGGCGAAGTCCTTCTACGGCTCGCTGCTCGGCTGGGACTGGACGGAGGACTCACCCGAGTACGGCGGCTACGTCAACGCGCTCAAGGACGGGCGCCAGGCCGCCGGTCTCGGCCCGCTGACCAACCCGGGCGACTCCCCGGCCTGGACGACGTACTTCGCCGCGAGCGACGCCGCGGCCACCTGCGAGCGCATCCGCGCGGCCGGCGGCACCGTCGTCGTCGAGCCGATGGAGGTCGGGCCGATGGGCACGATGGTCATCGCCCTGGACCCGCAGGGGAACGGGTTCGGCCTGTGGCAGGCCGGCACGCACACCGGCGTGGAGATCCACAACGAGCCGGGGTCGCTGGCCTGGAACGAGGCCGCCGTCGACGACCCCGCCGCCGCGCAGGCGTTCTACGCCGCGGTGTTCGGCTTCCGCTTCGACGAGCTCGACGGCATGGGCGGCTACGCCACCTTCGCCACCGGCGAGCGCCCCCTCGGCGGTCTCGGCGGGATCGTCCCCGGCGCGCCCAAGGGCTGGTCGACCTGCTTCTCCGTCGCCTCCACCGACGACGCGGTGGCCGCGGTCGAGGCCGCGGGCGGCAAGGTCACGATGGCGCCGGAGAACACCGAGTTCGGCCGCTTCGCCGTCGTCGCCGACCCGTGGGGCGCCGGCTTCTCGGTCATGCAGGAGCTTCCCGCGGCCTGAGCCGGGAGCCGGGCCGGCGCGGACGGGGCGCGCCGGCCCGGCTCAGGCCCGGACCTCGCCGTAGGTGTGCTCGGGGGTGAACCGGACGACCAGCCGCCGGTCGGCCACCATCGCCCTGCGGTAGTCGTCCCAGTCCTCGTGCTCGCCGGAGACGCCCCGGTAGTACGTGACGAGCTCCTCGACCGTGGCGTCGTGCGGGTCGGCGGCGACCGGGGTGAGCGCGGCGGTGCCCTCCACGGCCACCCACGACCAGAAGTCGCGCGACGCCACGTGCAGGGTGACCCGGGGGTCGCGCTGCAGGTTGCGGGTCTTGGCCCGGTCGGCGGTCACCGAGACGCGGAACAGCCGCTGCTGCGGGTCGTAGGCGTAGCCGACGTTGGACAGCTGCGGCCGGCCGTCGCGCTTGAGGGTGGTCAGCACGCCGAAGCGGTGCTCGGCGACGAAGGCGAGGTGACGCTCGTTCACCGGACCCGCCCGCGCGCCTTGAGCGGCACCGGCGGCAGCGCCGGCGCGAGCTGCCGCTGGTCCTCGGAGAAGCCCGCGACGACGCCGAACCGCGCGTCGCCGTCGTTCCACCGCTCGGCGTACTCGGTGACCTCCTCACCGGAGCGGCCGACGAAGTTCCACCACATGACCAGCCGCTCCTCGAACGGCTCACCGCCGAGCAGCAGCAGCTTCGTGGGCGCCTCGGTCCGGATCCGCACCGACCGGCGGCCGGTCCCCAGGTAGACCATCGCCCCGTGGGCCAGCGGCGCGCCCTCGACGTCGGCCCCGCCCGAGGCACCGAGCAGCGCGTGCTCGAAGTCCGGCTCCAGTGGCACCTCGACGTCGGCCCCGGCGGCCAGGTCGAGGTCGACGCCGACGATCGGCGTGTGCGCGGTCCCCGGCGAGACCGCGCCGCCGAACCCGCCCATCAGCACCGTCGCGGTGAGCCCGTCGGAGCTGAAGCCGGGCAGGGTCGTGTGGTGCTCGAAGGCCGGCGCGGTGTCGCGCGCGGCGTCGGGCAGGGCCACCCAGAGCTGCGCGCCGTGCAGGAACCGCGGGTGCGGCACCGGCGACTGCTCGGAGTGCGAGATCCCGTGCCCGGCGGTCATCAGCGCGAGCTGGCCGGGGCCGAAGGTGACGTCGCTGCCGAGGGAGTCGCGGTGGTGCACGCTGCCCTGCAGCAGCCAGGAGACCGTCTGCAACCCGGTGTGCGGATGCGGCGTCACCTGCATCCCGGACGTCGCGGCGACGTCGTCGGGACCGTAGTGGTCCACGAACGCCCAGGCGCCGACCATCCGGCGGCCGAGGGTCGGCAGCAGCCGTCGGACCTGCGTCCCCTCGCCCAGCGTCACCTCCTTGGCCGGCAGCAGGTCGAGCGCGGGGCCGGCGGCCGTGTCGTCGAGGCCGCCGATCTCCCGGGCGGACGGGCGGCGGTCGTCGGTGCTCATGGCGCAGGCCTCCGGACGGTGGGTCGTGTCATCGGGACTCGGGAGCGGTCGGGCTGCGCAGCGCGTCGAGGTCCCAACCGGCACGGCGGGCACCGGCGGCGTACGCGCTCTCCAGGAAGTCCAGGACGGTGGCCCGCGGGTCCGCCGCGGTCCGGGCGTCCTCGTAGGTGAGCAGCGCCAGGTGGGCACCGCGGCTGTCGACCCAGCGGGCCGCGGCCGGGCGCAGCGGCTCCTCGGTCAGCCCCGGCGGTTCGGGGGCGGTGTAGGAGTAGAAGGCCGGTTCAGGGACGGTGTCGTCCCCGAACCAGAAGCCGGCGCTGATCACCTCGTGCGAGTAGGCCTCGCGGGTGATCGGGTCGACGGTGTCCGGCTGCGACACCCGGCGATCGGAGAAGCGGGTGACGGCCAGGTCGAAGGTGTGCCAGAAGTGGTGCACCGGGCTGGTCTTGGCGTAGCTGCGCCCGGCGAACTCCTCGAGCACCTGCGCCACCTGCCCCAGGACCACCCAGTAGCGGGTGACCCAGGCGCGGTCGTAGGCGGCGTGGTGCTCGTCCTCGGCGAAGGGCGTGCGGTCGGGCAGGTCGAACGGGACGGGCACCTCGAGGGTGTCCGGCAGGCCGAGTGAGGCCAGGGTGCCGAGCAGCTGCCGGTGGAAGGCCGCCACGCTCAGCCCGGGCAGCGGGAACGACGCCCGCCGGCCGTCGGCCACGGCGATCTCGAGCCGGTGGTCGACGAGGTCGAGGTCGACGGCGAAGACGGGGTCCAGGCCCATCGGCCGGGTGGTCAGCCCGCGGCCGGTGAGGTGCATCGGGACGTGCCACCAGTGGTTGCGCGCCGGTGCGTTGGCCAGCCGCACCTTGCCCACGATCTGGACGAACCGGTGCAGCGTGTCCTTCGTGTCGGCCCACTCGGCCAGCGGGATGGGCGGGAAGACGGACACGGGAGCTCCTCCGTCGCGGATCCGGTCGCGGTCAGCATGCAACCCCCGGCGGCGGCGCGGAAGCCACCGCCGGGGGTCGCGCTCACTGTCCGGTCTCGCCGCGCACCGCGCCGTGCGGGGTGTCGCCGTACGCGGCGGGGATGCTGCCCAGCCGCCCGGCCTGGAAGTCGGTGAAGGCGTCGAGCACCTCCTGCCGGGTGTTCATGACGAACGGCCCGTACATGGCGATCGGCTCACGGATCGGGAGGCCGCCGAGGACGACGACGTCGAGGGCCGGCGTCCGCGACTCCTGGCGCACCGCGCCGCGCACCGTCACGGTGTCGCCGGGGCCGAGGACCGCCAGTTGCCCGGTGCGCACCGGCGCGCCGTCGATGCCGACCGAGCCGGCGCCGGAGAGGACGTAGACCAGCGCGTTGAACGACGGGTCCCACGGCAGGTCGAGCGTCGCACCGGGGGAGACGGTGGCGTGCACCATCGCCATCGGCGTGTAGGTCGAGCCCGGACCGCGGTGCCCGGCGACGTCGCCGGCGATCACGCGGAGGAACGCCCCGGCGTCGGGGCTGGCCAGCAGCACCGAGCGGTCGGCGCGCAGGTCCTGGTAGCGCGGCGGCACCCACTTCTGCGCCTGCGGCAGGTTGACCCACAGCTGCAGGCCGTGGAAGAGCCCGCCGCTGACCACCAGGTGCTCCGGCGGCCGCTCGATGTGCAGCACGCCGCCGCCGGCGGTCATCCACTGCGTGTCGCCGTCGCTGATCGTGCCGCCGCCACCGTGGGAGTCGGCGTGCTGGAACGTGCCGTCGATGATGTAGGTGACGGTCTCGAAGCCCCGGTGCGGGTGCCACGAGGTGCCCTTGGGCTCACCGGGCGCGTACTCGACCTCGCCCATCTGGTCCATGTGCAGGAACGGGTCGAGGTCGCGCAGGTCGACGCCGGCGAAGGCGCGGCGGACCGGGAAGCCCTCGCCCTCGAAGCCCGAGGGCGCGGTGGTGACCGAGCGGGTGCGGCGGCGGACGGTCCCGGGCGCCGGCAGCGGCACACGGGCCAGCGCGGTGGTGTCCTCGACGGTGACGGCGGGCATGGCCGGCCTCCCTTGTTGAGCTCTCAACCAGTGGTGACCGTAGCACCGCGGGAGCCCGTCCTGTTCCCGTTCGACCCCGGGCGGCAGAAATGGCCATTTCTGCCGCCCAGCGGGTCAGGAGGCCTGCTCGGCCAGGTCGTCGTCGGCGGCGACCGGCAGGCCGTGCTCGGCGATGAGCGCGGTGTTGGCCACCTCGGCGTCGTCGAGGTGGACGGCGTCGCGCGGGTCGGTGGTGTCGAGCATCCGGGTCTCGTGGCCGCGGCCGACGACCAGGGCGACGTCGGCGGGGCCGGCGGCACGCACCGCGGCCAGGATCGCCGCCCGGCGGTCGGGGACCGTGCGCACCGACGCGGCCGCGCCCAGCAGGCCGACCCGCAGCTCCGCCATGATCGCCGCCGGGTCCTCCCCGTGGCTGCCCTCGTTGGTCAGCCACACGACGTCGGCGGCGCGGGCGGACTCGCCCAGGCCCTGCCGCTTGTAGCGGTCCCGCCGGCCGCGGGCGCCGAGCACCAGGTGCACCCGCCCGCCGGGCCCGCACAGGTCGGAGGCGGTGGCGATGGCCGCGGCCAGCGCGCGGGGGGTGTGCGCGTAGTCCACGACGACGGTCGGCCGCCCGTCGCCCCCGAGCACGGTGTTGCGGCCCCGCGGCGGGGCGACCGTGGCCAGGCCGTCGGCGATCGTCGTCGCCGGGACCCCGAGCACCCGGCCGGCCGCCCACGCGGCGGCCAGGTTGGGAACGTGCACCCGGCCCACCAGCGGGCTGTGCAGGCGGTGCCCGCCGGTGTCGTCGGCCAGCAGCACCTCGGTGCCGCCGGCGCCGGTGCGCCAGCCGAGCACCCGGACGTCGGCGTCCTCGGCCGAGCCCACCCGCGTCACCGGCACCGGCGCCTGGTCGGCCAGCCGCCGGCCCCACGGGTCGTCGACGACGACGACGCCGGCCGTCGTCCGGTCCCGCTCGAACAGCCGCGCCTTGCTGGCCCAGTAGTGCTCGATGGTCCCGTGGTGGTCGAGGTGGTCCTCCTCGAAGCCGGTGAACACCGCGACGTCGAAGGTCAGCCCGTCGATGCGGCCCATGTCGAGGGCGATCGAGGAGGCCTCGACCACGGCCCGCTGCGCCCCGGCCTCGACCATCCAGGCCAGCAGCTCGTGCAGCTCCGGGGCCTCGGGCGTGGTCAGCGACGTCCCCCGCGAGCGGGTGCCCACCTGGGCGCCGAGCGTGCCGACCACGCCGGCGCGGGTGCCGGCGGCGTCGAGCACCCCGCGCAGCAGCGTGCTGGTCGTCGTCTTGCCGTTGCTGCCGGTGACCCCGGCCAGGCGCAGCCGCCGGGCCGGGTCACCGGCCAGGAGCGCGCCGAGCGGGCCGAGCTGCGCGCGCACCGAGGGGACGTGCAGCTGCGGCAGGCCGACGTCGACCGGGCGGTCGACCAGCAGGGCCGCGGCACCGGCACGCGCGGCGGCCGCGGCGAAGCGGTGCCCGTCGCTGGCGGCCCCGCGGACGCAGGCGAACAGCGACCCGGGCCCCACCCGGCGGGAGTCGGTGACCAGGCCCCGCACGGTCAGGCCGTCGTCGCCCCCGAGCCGGGTGACCGGCCCCCCGGGGACGGTCCCCGCCCGGCGCTCGACGTCCGACCAGGTCACCGGGGGGAGGCGCACCAGACGGACGATAGGCGGGGCGCCATCTAATCGCAGGTCGAGCGCTCAGGCGGGGTCGGGCACCAGGTTGCGCTCCGGCACCCCGACCGTGTCCCCGGGCGGGGTCATCGGCGGCAGCCACGCCCTGCGCACCGGGCGCTGCCAGTACGCGGGGGTCCCGCGCAGCCAGGCCTCCCCGAGGTCGGTGAACCGCCCGTCGGTGGTCAGCGGCGCCCAGCCCAGGACCGCCCGGATCCCCGCGGCCAGGCAGAACAGCTTGACCGCGACCCCCAGGCGCCGGAACCGCGGCGCCACGTAGAGCTGCGCGACCACGCCGGTCGACGGCGACCAGCGCAGCGCCCCCACCTGGTTGGACCACGCGATGCCCAGCGCCTCGAAGTCGGCCCGACCGACGACCGCGCCGTCGCCGAAGTCGCGGGTCGAGAAGGTGACGAGGTCGACCTGGTCGCCGTCGCCGGCCGGGAGCAGCACCGTCCACAGGTGCGGCGCCCCGGGCGCGACGTCGGGGGCGAGGGTGACCCGGCTCGGCGGCAGGCCGGGCGCCGGCACGTGCGCCTCGCCCTGCCAGCCCTCCGGATGGGCCGGCGGCCAGGGCAGCTCGACGACGGCGTCGGCCGGGAACTGCGTGCCCAGCACCCCCACCAGGACCGCCGCGCCGTCGGGGGCGGTGTGGCGCGCGTACCAGACGCCCGGGTCGCTCACGCCGTGCGCCGGCGCCGGGAGACGACGACGGCCGCGCCGCCGGCCGCGACGAGCACGCCGCCGATGCCGATCAGCGGGACCACGTCCGCGCCGGTGGAGGCCAGGTCGCCCTGCCGGGCGGAGGACGACGCGGGCGCGGCCGTCACCGTGAAGGGCACCTCGGCGGTCACGCCGCTGGTCAGGCCGGTCATGCTCACCGTGTGCGCGCCGGCCTCGAGGCCCGCGGGCACGGTGAAGGTGAAGGTGGCCACGCCGGCGGCGTCGGCCCGGACGGTGCCCAGGTCGACCGGCGTCGAGTGCAGGGTGCCGCGGACCAGCTCGCCGGGCCGGAACCCGCCGATGGAGACGGTCTGCTGCCGGCCGGCGGCGACCGTCGCGGCGGCGACCGAGGTGCTCACGGCCTCGGCGCGGGGGGCCGGGGTCGTCGCGGGGGTCGACGGCGTGCCGACCGGGGCGCTGCCGGGACGGGCCACGGGCAGCCGGACGGGGGTGTCGCGCTCGGCCACCGTGGTGGCGGGGGGGACCGTGAGCGTGCGGGGAGCGGGATCGAACGACCACCCGGCCGGGGCCGCGGTCTGGACGACCGGGTAGTCGCCCGGCAGCTGACGGCCCTCGAAGGTGGCGACGCCGCTCGCGTCCGTGGTGGCCGGGACCAGCTCGTCCTCGGTGCAGGCCGACCCGTGGACGGGGCACAGGGCGAACGCGGCGCCGGCGAGCGGGCCGCTGCCCGTGACCGCCACGCCGACCGGCCGGTAGGCGCTGTGCAGCGGCAGGGAGGCCGACGTCGTGCTGCCCGTGCTCGACGCCGTCGTGTAGCCGGCGATCGACGGGTGCTGGCCGGGCAGCAGCGCGCCCGAGGCGGTCGGCGGGCTGACGAGGGTCATCGTGAACGCGGAGTCCGCCGGCAGAGTGGTGCCGGAGAAGACGTCCGTGGTGACGGGGCTGCCCGCGGGGAACCAGCAGTCGGTGGTGGGGAGCGCGATCTCCCCGAGGATCGCCACCGACCTCGTCGCGAAGGTGCAGGTGGTCGTTGCGTCGGCCGGGGCCGGGACGCTGCCCCGCAGCACGCTGAACCGGACCTGGACCTGCGCGCCGGTGGGGTCGAGGACCTCCCGCCCGGCGGCGTGGTCGCCCTGCGCCCAGGCGAGGTCGACGCTGTTCTTCCCCAGGCCGAAGTGGGCGCCGTCGGTGGGCACCGGGACCGTCGGAGGGGCCGGCGGCGTGGTGGTCTCGGTGGCCGTGGTGGTCGGGGCGGTGGTCGTCGGGATCTCGGGCAGCGTCGACGGCGCGCTCGGGGTGGGCGACTCGGTGAGGACCGGCGCCTCGGTGGTGCTGGGCGCCGCGGGCGTGGTGCTGGGAGTCGGGCTGCCGGTCTCCTCGGCGCCCTCGTCCGTGGCCGACGCGGCGGGCGCGAAGGCCCCGGCGACGGTGAGCAGCCCGAGGGTGGCGACGGCGACGCGTCCCTTCGGCTTGGCGACATGTGCCAGTGCGGTGCGCGTCATCTCGGGTCCCTGCTGTCGTCACTGGCCGGTCCAGCACCGGCGGCGCAGCAGATCGTGGGGTAGCTCGACCGGGGCCGGACCCGCCCGCCCCGGCGTGTCGGGAGACGGAACGAGGACGTCCGCCGGGTGCGGGACGGGTGGGACGGCAGGGACGGACGGGTCAGCGGAGCAGCCGGGCCACGCCGGTCAGCTCCTCCTCGACGTCGGCGTCGGGGAGCACCTCGCTGCGCGCGGCCAGCCGTGGCCGCCACGCCGGAGGCGCGGACTCCAGCCACGCCGCGCCGGCGTCGGTGAGCCGGCCGTCGGAGCGCAGCGGCGCCCAGCCGCGGAGGAAGCGCAGGCCCTCGGCGGCGGTGACCAGGGTGCGGGCGACCCCGCGGCCGCGGTACACGGGCTCCACGGTGACGTCGTCGACGAGGCCCGAGCGGATCCACCAGCGGACCTCGGCGATCCGGTCGGTCATCCGCACGCCGGCCGCGGCGACCTCGTGCGGGCGGACGACCGTGCCGGGGCGGAAGGCGTTGCCGCGGAAGGCCAGCAGCGAGGCCGCGGGCACCGCGCTGGAGGCGTGGGTGAGCTCGGCGAACCACATCGGCGGGCAGGTGTCCGACAGCTCCTCGGCGACGTCGATCCGGACCACCCGGTTGTCCGAGGCGCGGTGCCGGACGTCGACCTGCCAGCCGGCCGGGCGGCGGCCGCGGGCGTCGACGGCGGTCATGTCCACCGGGGTGCCGTCGGGGAAGCGGTCGGAGTTGACGGCCACGAGCGAGTACTCGACCGGGCCGGGGCCGCGGCGCAGCAGCCGCGCCCACCACAGCGCCGTCGTCTCCGGGGCGGGCTCGGGCAGCGGGGGCACCGCCCGCAGGTGGGGGGTCGCCGGCGCCGGGATCGCCGGGATCGCCGCGTCGTGGGCCGCTGCGGTCATGCTCATGGGAGTTCCTCCGCTCGTCCGCCCCGGGGGACCGGGGTGTTGCTGCTGCTGACTCTCCGGACCCCGCTTGCGGGTGCCTTGGGGTCCACTAGCGACGCCGCAAGCGGCGCCCGGCCGGCTGCCGCGCCCGCCCCCCGGAGCGCCCGCGGGGCCGGGGATACTGGTGGCCCCATGACCCGGATCCCGCGGTGAGCGCGCCGCTGAACCTGCTCAACCTCGAGCGGGTGTCGAAGGCCCACGGCACGACCGTGCTGCTCGACGACGTCTCGCTCGGCGTCGCGGCCGGCGAGCGGATCGGCGTGGTCGGGCGCAACGGCAGCGGGAAGTCCACGCTGCTCGGCGTCCTCACCGGCCGGGAGGACGTCGACTCCGGGCGGGTGACCCGCCGCGGCGACCTCGCCGTCGGCGTCCTCGACCAGTCCGGGACGCTGCCGCCGGGGGCGACCGTCCGCGACGTCGTGCTGCCGTCCTCGCTGTTCGCCGCCGAGCACGAGTGGGCCGCCGACCCCGCCGTCCGCAGCGTGCTCTCCGGCCTGGAGCTCGACCGGCTGGGCCTCGACAGCCCGGTGGCGCCGATGTCCGGCGGCGAGCGGCGCCGGGTGGCGCTGGCCGCGCAGCTCATCCGGCCGCTGGACCTGCTGGTGCTCGACGAGCCGACCAACCACCTCGACGTCGAGGGCGTCGCGTGGCTGGCCGACTTCGTCAAGGACCGGGTCGGCGCGCTCGTCGTCGTCACCCACGACCGGTGGTTCCTCGACGAGGTCTGCACGCAGACCTGGGAGGTCTCCGACGGGTCGGTGCACGCCTACGAGGGCGGCTACGCGGCCTACACGCTGGCCCGCGCCGAGCGCGCCCGCATCGCCGCGGTGAGCGAGGAGCGGCGGCTCAACCTCGTGCGCAAGGAGCTGGCGTGGCTGCGCCGCGGCCCGCCGGCGCGCACCAGCAAGCCGCGCTTCCGGATCGAGGCGGCCGAGGCGCTCATCGCCGACGAGCCGCCGCCGCGCGAGACGATGGCCCTCAAGGGCTTCGCCGCGCGCCGGCTCGGCAAGACGGTCTACGACGTCGAGGACGTCGACTACGCGGTCCCCTCCGACGACGGTCCGCGGCCGCTGTTCCGCGACCTGACCTGGCACGTCGGCCCGGGCGACCGCATCGGCGTCGTCGGGGTGAACGGGGCCGGCAAGACCTCGCTGCTGCGGCTGCTGGTCGGCGAGACCGAGCCCGACCGCGGCACGGTGGTGCGCGGGCGGACCGTCTCGCCGGCGTACCTGTCCCAGCACGTCACCGAGCTGCCCGCGAAGCTGCGGGTGCTCGAGGCGGTGCAGGAGGTCGCGCGCATCGCCCGCATCGGCGGCCAGGACATCTCGGCGTCGTCGCTGGCCGAGCGCTTCGGCTTCCCGCCGGCGCGGCAGTGGACGCCGGTCGGCGACCTCTCCGGTGGCGAGCGGCGGCGCCTGCAACTGCTGCGCCTGCTCATGGCCGAGCCCAACGTGCTGCTGCTCGACGAGCCGACCAACGACCTCGACATCGACACGCTCAACCAGCTCGAGGACCTGCTCGACTCCTTCCCCGGCACCGTGCTGGTCGTCAGCCACGACCGGTACTTCGTCGACCGGGTGTGCGACTCGGTGGTCGCGCTGATGGGTGACGGCTCGATCGCCGCGCTGCCCGGCGGGGTGGAGGAGTACCTGTCCATCCGCGCCGGCGGCGGTGCGGCGCTGTCCTCGGCGCCGGGGCCCGCCGTCGCGGCGAGCCCGGCACCGGCCGCTTCGGGTCCCTCGGCGGCCGAGGTGCGCGCGGCCCGCAAGGAGGCCGCCCGGCTCGAGCGGCGGCTGGAGAAGCTCACCGCCGAGGAGGAGCGGCTGCACGCCGAGCTCGCGGCCGCGGCCACCGACCACGCGAAGGTCATGGAGCTCGACGGCCGGCTGCGGACCCTGCTGGCCGAGAAGGACCAGGTGGAGTCCGACTGGCTGGCCGCCGCGGAGCTCGCCGAGGCCTGATCCCGCCGGGCTCACCGTGGAGCGTCCTGGCTCACCGTCGGCGGTGAGCCAGGACGCGGCACGATCAGGTGGGCTGATCATGCTCACGCGGCGACGGCGGCCTCGGCCCGGGAGCGGGCGAGCATCCGCAGGCCGACGGCGACCGGGGCGACGGCGCCGACCAGCGCGAAGGCGCCGTGGGTGAGGGGCGAGAAGGGGACCACCGCGGAGGCCACGGTGCAGGCGAGGACCGGCGCCAGCAGCCACCAGCCGGTGACCCCGGCGCGGGCGAGGCCGACGTAGCCGACGACCGGGCCCAGGATCCCGAACAGCGTCAGGACGCCCACGACGGCGACGCCCGGGTTGGCCCCCACCGCGTCGAACAGGCCCAGGGCGGTGGCCGGGTCGAGCTCGCGGCCGATCGCGGCGGTCCAGTAGTCGTAGAGGACGAAGCCGGTCACGGTGACCAGGCCGATCGCCGACATCAGCGCGCCGACGACGGTCGGGATGCGGCCGCGGCGGCCCCGGACGAGCGCCGGGGCGGCCAGCCAGGCCAGGGCCAGCGCCATGTTGCCGTAGTGCAGCAGCATCGCCGAGAGCGTGGTGCGGCCCTCGTCGCGGCCCAGGGCGGCGATGTAGTCGGCGGCGGCGGGGGAGTCCTGCGGCGGCGAGGTCAGCATGCCGGCCACGTAGAGCAGCGAGCCCGCGACCATGGCGCCGCCGGCGAGCGTGAGCATCAGGGCGCCGGTGCCGCGGGCCGGCGGCTCCGCGGCGGCGGGGGTGGCGGGAGCGGGGGAGAAGGAGGTGGTCATCGGTCCTCGTCGGGTCGGGCACCGCATCGGTCGGTGCGTCGGCGAGGACTCTGCGGCCGCGGGGGTGCCCGGCACGTCCGTCCCGGCGGACCGACCGGCGTCCGTCGCACGGGGGAGGCGGGAGCCGCGTCCATCGGCCGCGCGGGGGATCCCGGGAGCCCCCACGGGCCCCTAGCGTGCTCGCCGTGCCCCGCTGGTCCTCCTCCCCGTCCTTGCGCCGGTTCCTCTGGCCGGCCCTCGGCGTGCTGCTGGGGGTGTTGTCGGTCGTCGAGGTGGCCGTCGACGTCGTGTTCGCCTTCCCGCTGGTCGCCGCGCTGCCGGGCATCGCCGTCGGGGCGCTCGTCGCGTCCTGCACGTCGCTGCCCGAGCTGGCGGCGGTGCTGGGTGCACTGTCGGTGCTCGGCAACTACGCCCTGGGCACGCCGGGTCCCGGCGGCGCCCAGCTGGTCGGCATGGCGCTGCTGGTCGGGCACGCGGCCGCCGTCCTGCCGGTGCGGAGGGGGCTGCGGGCCGCCGTCGTCGCGACGCTGGTCGTGGTCGTCGCCGGCGCGGTGTTCGGGCCCTCCGTCTGGGAGAGCGTGTTCTACCTGCTCGTGACCGGTGCGGCCTGGGGCGTCGGCGTGCTGGTCCGGCAGTCGCGCGAGCGCGCCCGCGAGCTGCAGGTGCTCGCCGCCCGGCTGGCCGGGCAGCAGGAGGCGGTGGCCGGCGCCGCGGTCGTGGCCGAGCGGGCGCGCATCGCCCGCGAGGTGCACGACTCCGTGGCGCACGCGGTCAGCGTGATGGTGCTGCAGATGGGCGGCCTGCGGCGGCTGCTGCCCGACCACCCGGAGGCGCAGGAGGTGCTGCTCGGGCTGGAGCGGCTGGGCCGGGAGTCGGTCGACGAGATGCGCCGGGTGGTGGGCATCCTGCGCGAGGGCGCCGACGGCGACACCGCACCGCAGCCCTCGCTGTCGCGCCTCGACGCCGTCCTCGCCGAGCTGCGCGCCGGCGGGATGCCGGTGGAGCTGGTGGTCACCGGGGAGCCCGCCGAGCTGCCGCCGCTGGTCGACGTCTCGGCCGTGCGGGTGGTGCAGGAGGCGCTGTCCAACGTCGTGCGGCACGCCGGCGCCGCGGCCACCCGCGTGGAGGTGGCCTGGACGCCGGGCCGGGTCACGGTCACGGTGACCGACGACGGCCGGCCGCGCGTGGAGCCGGTCCCGCACGCGCCGGGCGGGCACGGGCAGCTGCACATGCGCGAGCGGGTCGCCGTCGCCGGGGGTGACCTCGACGTCGGGCCGGTCCGGGGCGGCGGCTACCGGGTCCGTGCCGGCTTCCCGGTGCCGGCGCCGGCCACCGTTCCCGCGGCGGTGGGCGCGTGAGCATCCGGGTGGTGCTGGTCGACGACCAGTCGATGATCCGCACCGGCCTGCGGATGGTCCTGGCCGCCGAGCCCGACATCGAGGTGGTCGGCGAGGCCGGCGACGGCGCGAGCGGCGTCCGCGTGGTCACCGAGCTGACGCCGGACGTCGTGCTGCTCGACGTCCGGATGCCCGGGATGGACGGCTTGGAGGCGGCGCGGCGGATCGTCGACGCCGGCCTGCCCACCCGCGTCGTCGTGCTCACCACCTTCGACGAGGACGAGTACGTCGCCGCCGCCCTGCGGGCCGGGGTCAGCGGGTTCCTGCTCAAGGTGGCGCCGCCGGAGGACCTGGTCGCCGCGGTCCGCACCGTGGCCGCCGGGCAGGGACTGCTCGACCCGGCCGTGACCCTGCGGGTGATCCGGTCCTTCGCCACCGCGCCCGCGCCCGACCCCGGGCGGGCCGCGGAGCTGGCGCAGCTCACCGAGCGGGAGACCGACGTCCTCGCCCTGGTCGCCGCCGGGCTGTCCAACGCCGAGATCGCCGCCCGGCTGTACCTCGGTGAGGCGACGGTGAAGACGCACGTCAGCCGCGTGCTGCTCAAGCTCGGCCTGCGCGACCGGGTGCAGGCGGTGGCCTTCGCCTACGAGTCGGGACTGGTCTCCCCGGGCCGCTGACCGGCCCGCGCCCGGAGGGTCCGGCCGGCGTGCCCGGTACGCTGGGCTCACCGCCGGCCGTCCTGACCGACGTCCCTGGTGTCCCCGAGCCGCCCACGACTCCCGGAGACACGTGCTCGTACTGCTGCTCCTCCACCTGCTCGCCGGCCTGCTGGCGCCCGCGCTCGTGCGGTGGTGGGGGCGGCAGGCCTTCCTCGCCCTGGCCCTCGTGCCCGCCGCCGGCTTCGGCTGGGTCCTGTCCCGGCTCGGCCCGGTCCTGGCCGGCGAGGAGCAGCGCGAGACGGTGCGGTGGATCCCCGCGCTCGACCTCGACGTCGCGCTGCGCCTGGACGCCCTGGCGCTCACCTTCGCCGCGCTGGTCACCGGCGTCGGGGCGTTGGTGCTGGTCTACTGCGCGCGCTACTTCTCCCCGGGCGAGGAGGGCACCGGCCGCTTCGCCGGGTGCCTCACCGCCTTCGCCGGGTCGATGCTCGGCCTGGTCCTCGCCGACGACATGCTCCTGCTCTACGTCTTCTGGGAGCTCACCACCGTCTTCTCGTTCCTGCTGATCGGCGGGTCGGGACGGCGGCTGGCCGCGCGGCGGGCCGCCTCGCAGGCGCTGATCCTCACCACCGCCGGCGGCCTGGCGATGCTCGTGGGACTGATCCTCGTCGGCCAGGCCAGCGGCTCCTACCTGCTGTCGGACGTCGTGGCCGACCCCGGCAGCGGCACCGCCATGACCGTGGGCACGGCTCTGGTGCTCGCCGGCGCGGTGACGAAGTCCGCGCTGGTGCCGTTCCACTTCTGGCTGCCCGCGGCCATGGAGGCGCCGACGCCGGTCAGCGCCTACCTGCACGCCGCCGCGATGGTGAAGGCCGGTGTGTACCTCGTCGCCCGGCTGGCCCCCGGCCTGGCCGACGTCCCGGGCTGGCGGCCGGTGGTGCTGGGCCTCGGCGTGGCCACCATGCTCGTGGGCGGCTACCGGGCGCTGCGGCAGAAGGACCTCAAGCTGCTGCTCGCCTTCGGCACGGTCAGCCAGCTGGGCTTCCTGGTGACCCTGGTGGGTGCCGGCAGCGCCGAGCTCGCCGCCGCCGGGCTGACCATGACCCTGGCGCACGGGCTGTTCAAGTCCACGCTCTTCCTCACCGTCGGCGTCGTCGACCACGCCACCGGCACCCGCGACCTGCGCCGGCTGTCCGGCCTCGGCCGGCGGCTGCCGGTCCTCGCCGCGATCGGCGTCACCGCCGCGGCCTCGATGGCCGGGCTGCCGCCGCTGCTGGGCTTCGTCGGCAAGGAGGCGGCGTTCACCGCGCTCCTCGACGGCGGCCTGCCCGACCCGACCGCCGCCGCGGTCGTCCTCGTCGGCCTGGTCGCGGGCTCCGTGCTCACCGCCGCCTACACCGCCCGCTTCGTCTGGGGCGCCTTCGCCCGCAAGCCCGGCACCCCCGACACCGCGGTCGAGCACCGGCCGGAGGCGCTGTTCCTCGCCGCGCCGGCCGTCCTCGCGCTCACCGGTCTGGTGCTCGGGCCGGCCAGCCCGCTGCTGGACCCGCTGGTCGCCGCCTACGCCGAGACGCTGCCGCTCCTCGCGCCGGAGGCCGAGCACCTGGCGCTGTGGCACGGCTGGCAGCCGGCGCTGGCGCTGTCGGCGCTCACCGTGCTCGGCGGTGCCGCGCTGTTCGCCGTCCGCGGGCCCGTCCAGCGCCTGCAGGGGCGGGTGGCCGTCGGGGCCTCGGCCGACGAGGGCTACTGGAACGTGGTGCAGGGCGTCGACCGGCTGTCGGTGCTGGTCACCGGCACCACCCAGCGCGGCTCCCTGCCGGCCTACCTCGGCACGATCCTCGTCGTCGTCCTCGCGCTGCCGGGCACGCTGCTGCTCACGCAGGCGCCCTGGCCCGGGGAGTGGCGGGCGTGGGACACCCCGGTGCAGGCGGTCGTCGGCGTCGTCGTCGTCACCGCCGCCGCGCTGACCCTGCGGATCCGCCAGCGGCTGTCCGCGGTGCTGGTCGTGGGCGTCACCGGCTACGGCATCGCCGTCGTCTTCGCGCTGCAGGGCGCCCCGGACCTCGCGCTCACCCAGTTCCTCGTCGAGACGCTGACCCTCGTCGTCTTCGTGCTGGTGCTGCGCAAGCTGCCCAAGGACATCTCCGAGCGGCACCGGCCCCGCGAGCGCGCCGTCCGCGGGGTGATCGCCGTCGCGGTCGGGGCGTTCATGGGCGCGGCCGGCGCGGTGGCGCTGGCGGCCCGGACGGCGACGCCGGTGTCGGCGGGCTGGCCCGAGTCGGCGTACGAGTTCGGCGGCGGCAAGAACGTCGTCAACGTGACGCTGGTCGACATCCGCGCCTGGGACACCATCGGCGAGATCTCGCTGCTCGTCGTCGCCGCCACCGGCGTGGCCAGCCTGGTCTTCCTCCGCGGCCGCACCGGCGGGGTGGACCGGGTGACCCGGGCCGAGCTGTCCCGCTCGGGCGAGCGCGGCCGCCGGGCGCCGCGCGACCGCTGGCTGGCCGCCACCGCGACGCTCGACCCGGCGCGCCGCTCGGTCGTGCTCGAGGTGGTCACCCGGCTGCTGTTCCACACGATCATGGTCTTCTCGCTGTACCTGCTCTTCAGCGGGCACAACGAGCCCGGCGGCGGGTTCGCCGGCGGGCTGGTCGCGGGCCTGGCGCTGGTGCTGCGCTACCTGGCCGGCGGGCGCTACGAGCTGGGTGAGGCCGCGCCGGTCGCCCCGGGCCTGCTGCTGGGCAGCGGGCTGCTCATCGCCGGGGTCACCGGCGTCGCCGGCCTGCTGCTCGGCGGCGGGGCCCTGCAGACGGCGGTGCTGGAGACGACGCTGCCGGTGCTCGGCGACGTCAAGCTCGTGACCTCGCTGTTCTTCGACTGCGGCGTCTACCTGATCGTCGTCGGGCTCGTCCTCGACGTGCTGCGCAGCCTGGGCGCGGAGCTCGACCGCCAGGAGGACCAGGAGGACCCGATCGAACTGACCCCCGGGGAGGTGGTGCTGCGATGACCCCCACGATCGTGCTGCCGGTGATGATCGGCGGGCTCTACGCGGCCGGCGTGTACCTGCTGCTCGACCGCAGCCTCACCCGCGTGCTGCTCGGCTTCCTGCTGCTCGGCAACGCCACCAACCTGCTGCTGCTGTCCACCGGCGGCCCGGCCGGGCTCGCGCCGATCCTCGGCTACTCCGACGCCGAGGACATCAACGACCCGCTGCCGCAGGCGCTCATCCTCACCGCCATCGTGATCACCTTCGGCGTCTCGGCGTTCCTCCTGGCGATCATCCACCGCTCCTGGCGGCTGGCCCGCAACGAGGTCGTCGGCACCGACGAGGAGGACCGCCGGGTCGCCGCCCGCCGGGCCACCGACGCCGACGAGCTCGACCCCGACGACCTCGCCCCCGAGGACCGCGCGGCCATGCACGCCGACTCGCTGCCCGCCGACCTCGAGGAGCTGGCCGACGACGTCGACGTCCCGGCCGGGCGCGGTGCCCCGTGATCGAGGTCCTCGCGCCGCTGCCGGTGCTGCTCCCGCTGCTCGGCGCGGCCGGCGCGCTGCTGGTCGCGCGGCGCCCCACCTTCCAGCGCACCCTGAGCACGGTCGTGCTCGTCGCGGTGCTCGCCGTCTCCGTGGCGCTGCTGTTCATCGCCGACGCCGAGGGTGCCGGCGCGGTCTCCGTCGGCGGCTGGCCGGTCCCGCTGGGCATCGTCCTGGTCGTCGACCGGCTGTCGGCGCTGATGCTGGTGGTCGCCTCGACCGTGGCGCTGGGCGTCCTCGTCTTCGCCGTCGGGCAGGGCGCGGCCGACGGGTCGGAGGAGACGCCGCTGTCGATCTTCCACCCGACGTTCCTCGTGCTCGTCGCGGGCGTGAGCAACGCCTTCCTCGCCGGCGACCTGTTCAACCTCTACGTCGGCTTCGAGATCCTGCTGATGGCGTCCTACGTGCTGCTGACCCTCGGCGGGACGGCGGCGCGCATCCGCGGCGGCATCACCTACATCGTGGTGAGCCTGACCAGCTCCCTGCTGTTCCTCGCCGCGATCGCCCTGGTCTACGCCGCGACCGGCACGGTGAACATGGCGCAGCTGGCGGTGCGCCTCGGCGAGCTGCCCGAGGGCACGCAGCTGCTGCTGCAGTCGATGCTGCTGGTCGCCTTCGGGATCAAGGCCGCCGTCTTCCCGCTGTCGGCGTGGCTGCCCGACAGCTACCCGACCGCGCCGGCGCCGGTCACCGCCGTCTTCGCCGGCCTGCTCACCAAGGTCGGCGTCTACGCGATCATCCGCACCCAGACGCTGCTGTTCCCCGGCGGCGCGCTCGACGACGTGCTCATGTGGGCGGCGCTGGCGACCATGCTCGTGGGCATCCTCGGCGCCGTCGCGCAGAGCGACCTGCGCCGGATGCTGTCGTTCACGCTGGTCAGCCACATCGGCTACATGGTGTTCGGCATCGCCCTGGGGACGGCGGCGGGCCTGGCCGGTGCGGTCTTCTACGTCGCCCACCACATCGCCATCCAGACCACGCTGTTCCTCGTCGCCGGGCTGGTCGAGCGCCAGGGCGGGACGACGGCCGTCGACCGCCTCGGCGGCCTGGCCCGGCGCTCGCCGCTGCTGGCGGTGCTGTTCTTCGTGCCGGCGATGAACCTGGCCGGGATCCCGCCGCTGTCGGGCTTCATCGGCAAGCTCGGCCTGCTCGAGGCCGGCGTCGCCGAGGGCAGCGCCGCCGCCTACACGCTGGTCGCCGGCGGGGTGGTCACCAGCCTGCTCACGCTGCTCGCGGTCGGCCGGGTGTGGACCCGCGCCTTCTGGCGGTCCCCGAACCAGGCCCCGGCCGAGGACACCGCCGCGGCCGCTGCCGCCGACGCCACCCAGCGGCGGCGCCCCTCCGACGACCTCGCGTCCACCGACGACGACGACCGGCCGCGCACCCCGCTGCAGGACGCCTGGCGCCGGCACACCGCAGTGGCGACGGCGACCGAGGTCGAGACGCCGCCCGCCGCCGGCGCGGTCCGGGCGCTGCGCCCGCTGCCCCGGACGATGGTCGGGGCCACCGCGGCGCTGGCGGCGCTCACGGTGGCTCTCACCGTGCTCGCCGGACCGCTCTACGGCCTCGCCGACCGGGCCGCGAACGACCTCGTCGACCGTGCGCCCTACGTCTCGTCGGTGTTCGGGGAGGAGGCGCCGTGACCGTCGAGCCCGCCGCCACCCGGCTGCGCCACCAGGTCCCGCTCGCCGTCTGGCTGGTGCTGGTCTGGATGCTGCTGTGGGGCAGCTGGTCGTGGGCGAACCTGCTCTCCGGCCTGGCCGTGGCGCTGGTCGTGCTGGTCCTGCTGCCGCTGCCGCACGTGGTCGGCGGCGTGCGGGTGCGCCCCGCGCCCCTGCTGGCCTTCCTCGGGCACTTCGTCACCGACCTGTTCGTGTCCGGGGCCGAGGTCGCCTGGCAGGCCGTGCGCCCGCAGGGGGTCCGCCGCACCGCCATCATCCAGGTGCAGCTGCGCGTGGACTCCGACCTGCTGCTCACGATGGTCGCCGAGGCCACCTCGCTGGTGCCCGGCTCGCTGGTGCTCGACCTGGACCGGGAGCAGCGGCTGATGACGCTGCACCTGCTGCCCGTCCGCGACCACGCCGACGTCGAGCGCAAGCGGGCCAACGTCCTGCTGGTCGAGGAGCGCCTGGTCCGGGCCTTCGGGGCGGCCGAGGACGTCGACGCGCTCGACCGCGCCCGCACGGAGGTGGCGGCGTGACGGTCGTGGGCGCGGCGCTGTACGCGCTGATCGGCGGGGGTGCGCTGCTCGCCCTCGTCCGGCTGGCGCGCGGGCCGTCCCTGCTGGACCGGGTGGTCGCCACCGACACCCTGCTGGTGATCATCTCCGCGGGGCTCGCGGTCCACGCCGCGCTGGTGCGCGACCCGACGCTGGTCCCGGTGCTGGTCGTGGTGTCGCTGCTGGCCTTCGTCGGCTCGGTGTCGGTCGCCCGCTACGTCGGCGGGATGCTCCTGCGCTCGCGCACCGGGGACGGCCGGGACCTCGGCCTGCCGGTGGCCGCCGAGGAGACGGAGGGACGGTCGTGACCGCACTCGCCGACGTCGTCGCCTTCGGCTGCCTGCTGGCCGGCGCCGTCCTCTGCCTGACCGCCGGGCTGGGGCTGGTCCGGTTCCCGGACGTGCTGTCCCGGATGCACGCCGGCACCAAGCCCCAGGTGCTCGGCGTCCTGCTCGTCATGGTCGGCGCCGCCATCCGGCTCGACGGCTGGGCCAACGCCTGGATGCTGCTGCTCGTGGCGGCGTTCCAGCTGCTGACCGCCCCGGTCAGCGCCCACCTGATCAGCCGCGTCGCCTACCGCCGCCGGCACGTCCGGCGCGACCTGCTGCTCGTCGACGAGTTCACCGGCACCGGCCACCAGGACGAGGCCTACCGGGGCGACGAGCCCGGCGACGCCCCGCCCGAGCACCCGGCGGCCCGGCCGGGCGGCTGACCGCCCGGCCGGACCCCCTGCCTACCGCAGGGCGCGGTTGACCGCGGAGACGACGGCGCGCAGCGAGGCGCTGACGATGTTCGGGTCGATGCCCACGCCCCACAGCACCCGCTCGCCGACGGCGCACTCGACGTAGGCGGCGGCGCGGGCGTCACCGCCGGCGCTGAGCGCGTGCTCGGCGTAGTCCAGGACGCGGACGTCGACGTCCAGGCTCCGCAGCGCGTCGACGAACGCCGCGATCGGGCCGTTGCCGCGGCCCTGCACGGTGACCGGGACGCCGTCGTCGGTCAGCTCGACGACCATCTCGTCGAGCTGCTCGCCGTGGGCGGTGTGCCGGTGCCCGGCGAGGGCGAAGCGGCCCCACGGGGCGTCGAGGTCGGGCAGGTACTCGCTGCTGAAGGCGGCCCACATCTGCTGCGCGGTGACCTCACCGCCCTCGTCGTCGGTGTGCCGCTGCACGACAGCGCTGAACTCGATCTGCAGCCGGCGCGGCAGGTCGAGGTGGTTCTCGGTCTTCATGACGTAGGCGACGCCGCCCTTGCCGGACTGGCTGTTGACCCGGATGACCGCCTCGTAGCTGCGGCCGACGTCCTTGGGGTCGATGGGCAGGTACGGAACCGCCCACGGCATCTCGTCGACGGGCGTGCCGGCCTCGGCCGCGTCGGCCTCCAGCGCCGTGAAGCCCTTGTTGATGGCGTCCTGGTGGGAGCCGGAGAAGGCGGTGTAGACCAGGTCGCCGCCGTAGGGGTGCCGCTCGTGCACGCCCAGCTGGTTGCAGTACTCGACGGTGCGGCGGATCTCGTCGATGTCGGAGAAGTCGATCTGCGGGTCGATGCCCTGGCTGAACAGGTTCAGGCCCAGGGTGACCAGGTCGACGTTGCCGGTGCGCTCGCCGTTGCCGAACAGGCAGCCCTCGATGCGGTCGGCGCCGGCGCGGTAGCCCAGCTCGGCGGCGGCGACGGCGGTGCCCCGGTCGTTGTGCGGGTGCAGCGACAGGACGACGGCGTCGCGGCGGCCCAGGTTGCGGTGCATCCACTCGACCTGGTCGGCGTAGACGGTCGGCTCGGCCATCTCGACGGTCGCCGGCAGGTTGAGGATGGTCGGCCGGTCGGGGGTCGGCTCCCACACGTCGGTGACGGCGTTGCAGATCTCGACGGCGAAGTCCAGCTCGGTGCCGGTGAAGGACTCGGGGCTGTACTCGAAGCGGATCTCGGTGTCCCCGGCCTGCTCGGCGAGCTTGCGGACCAGCTGCGCGCCGTGGACGGCGATGTCGACGATGCCGGCGCGGTCGCTGTTGAAGACGACGCGGCGCTGCAGGGTGCTGGTCGAGTTGTAGAGGTGCACGATCGCCTGCCGGGCGCCGCGCAGGGACTCGAAGGTGCGCTCGATCAGCTCGTCACGGGCCTGGGTGAGGACCTGGATCGTGACGTCGTCGGGTACCAGGTCGTCCTCGACGAGCTGGCGGATGAAGTCGAAGTCGGTCTGGCTGGCCGCCGGGAAGCCGACCTCGATCTCCTTGTAGCCCATCCGCACCAGCAGCTCGAACATGCGGCGCTTGCGGTCGGGGGACATGGGGTCGATCAGCGCCTGGTTGCCGTCGCGCAGGTCGACGGCGCACCAGCGCGGGGCCGCGGTGGTGACGCGGTCGGGCCAGGTGCGGTCGGGCAGGTCGATCTGCTGGAACGGGGCGTAGCGGGAGATCGGCATCCCCGAGGGACGCTGCGGGTTGCGGGCGTGCGGGTGCTGCGGGCTGCTCACGGTGGTCTGACTCCTCTGGCGCGGGCTGGACTGTCGCTCCGGGGGCGGTCAGCGGGCGCCGGGGACGTCTTCGACCACGGCAGGATCTCCGCGGCGAGGGAGCCGACCTAGGAGAGGGCCTCGCCGCGGCGGGTAAGCAGGAGGCTGCCGCGCACGCGCCCACGGTAGCAGCGGGTCAGCTCAGGTCGCAGTGACACACGCAGTCCGGCGCGTGCGGCGCCGGGCGGCCCGGGGTGGGCGGGCGCTCGTCGAGCAGCAGGTCCTCGCAGGCCGGCGGGCACTCGCACAGGAAGTCGTCGACGAACGGCTCCGCCGGGCGCCGGGCGCGTTCTGCGGCGCGGACCCGCTCCACCGCCGCCCGCCGGGCCGCGGCCCGCTGGGCCAGCGAGTCGCCGGCGCGCGGGATCTGATGGTCGTCGGGAGTGCCGCCGCGCGCCTGCCGCAGGCGGTCCCGCCAGGGCCGCACGCGGGTGAACGTGTACGTGACCGGCGTGCGGTCCCGGCGGTGCGGCCCGTGCCACCAGCCGTCGTCGCCGTGCCGGGTGTCGAGGTGGGCCGGGAAGAAGCGGCCGCCCTCGTCCCGCACCGCGTCACCGTCCATGGGCGCGACCTCGTCGCCCCGCGCGTCCACCAGGACCAGCCGCAGCCCGGCGACGGCGGCCAGCCGGGCCAGTGCTCGGGCATCGAGCCCACGTTGGCCACCCTCGATGGCCGCGATGCTCGACTTGGACAGCTCGGACACTCCAGCCAGCTCGCGCTGGGACAGGTCAGCCGTCCTGCGGATGCGCCGCACGGCGCCCGCGAGATCGAAGTCGGCCATGCGCTGAGCGTGGGTCGATCAGGCCCCGAGAGCGGGCCTGCAGGTCCACCTGGGGAAGCTCGTGCTCTGCCCACAGGCACGGGGCACAGCACGAGCTTCGGTGGTGTAGCACCGGCCCCGTCCCTCGTGCTCTGCCCCGCGGGCGGGGGCAGAGCACGAGTCGGCGGGGGAGAGGTCGGTCCGGGGGAGGGGCGGCTGCCGGGGCGCGTCCGGGTCAGAACTCGCCGCGGCGGCGGAGGCGCAGGGGGCGGCCGTCGGGGTCGTCGACGAGCCGGTACAGCGGCGTCGCCCAGAGACGGGTGGTCAGGGACAGCTGCTCGGGCCGGTGGTGCCGCAGCCGGCCGCGGGGGCGGGGGCCGCGGCGGCCGCCGGCGTGCCAGGCGTCGAGCTCGTCGGCCTGGGCCTCCAGCGTCGTGACGAAAGCCGCGGGGTCGAGCAGGTCGGCGTCCTCGCTGCCGTCGGCGGCGCGGTCGGTGTGCTCGCGGGCCAGGACCAGCCGCAGGTCCCGGGCGAAGGTGCGCGCGCCGTCGCCGGTGCCGGCGGGGTCGCGCGGCTCGCGCGGGTCGAGGGTGGTGTCGAGGACGGCGCTGGAGAGCTCGCTGTCGTGCGTCCACGAGCGGCGGTTGAAGTTGTCGCTGCCCACGCTGGCCCACACGTCGTCGACCACGCACACCTTGGCGTGCACGTAGACCGGCGTCCCCTCGTGGTTCTCGATGTCGAACACGTGCACCCGGTCACGGCCGGCCTTGCGGCACAACTCCAGCGCCTGCCAGCGGCCCACGTACTGCGGGGTCTTCCCGATGGCGCCGTCCTGGTCGGGGACACGGGGGACGACGACGACCAGGTGCAGGTCCGGGTGCTCCCGCAGCGCGTCGGCGAACAGCTGCGCGACCTCGGAGGACCACATGTACTGGTCCTCGAGGTAGATCAGCCGGCGGGCCCGGCGGATCGCCTTGGAGTAGCCGCGGGCCACCGAGCGCTCGCCATCGGGGGCGAACCGGTACCCCCGCCGCAGCGCCGGGTAGGTGCGCAGGTTCTGCACCAGGTGCGGTCCCATGTGCGGCGGAGGAGGCAGCTGGGGCTCCAGCCGGTCGGCGAACATCCGGCTCTTGCTCAGCCGGTCGATGACGTGGGCGATGGGGTTGCCCTCGTCGGGGTCCATCGGGTCGTCCCAGCGCTCCCGGAACACCGTGTCCAGCGCCGCGACCGCCGGCCCGCGGATCATCAGCTGCACGTCGTGCCACGGCGGCGTCGGGCCGTAGGCCGCCGCCATCGGCAGCGACTGCGGGTCGCCACGGTGCTCGGCGTCGTCGCGACGGCTGTGGCACAGGTCGATGCCGCCCACGAACGCGGCGTCCTTCGTGGGGTCCTGGTCGTGCCGGCAGACGACGAGTTTCTGGTGGTGGCTGCCGCCGCGGCGCACGCGCTGGTCGAGCACCACCAGCCCGCCGCCGTCCTCGACCTCGCGGTCCAGCGCCCGGTTCTCGCGGGCGCTGAACGACAGCCAGTCGACGTGCGAGCGCCACACCAGCCCGCGCACCGTCACGCCGCGCTGCACCGCCTCGGTGAACAACTGCGCGACGGTCGGCCCGCCGGGGCGCAGCTCCTCGTCGGGATCGCCGCGCCAGTCGGTGAAGAAGAGGTGGTCGTCCTCGTCGAGCGCCTCGACGCAGTCGACCAGCCGGTCGAAGTACTCCGAGCCGTGCACGAGGGGCACCGCGAGGTTGCCCTCGGTCCAGGCGGGCAGGTCGGTGGCCGCGTTGCCCCGTTCCTCGGCGCTGAGCAGCCAGTCCTCGGGAGCGGTCACGCGGTGATCACATCGTGCGCCGGGGAGGGGCGCAATGGGACGGCGCCGGACTGGATCCCGGGATCGGGTGCGGGCATCGGTAGCCTGTGGACCCGTGGCCCTCGTCGTGCAGAAGTACGGTGGCTCCTCCGTGGCCTCCGCCGCCCACATCAAGCGCGTCGCGGAGCGCATCGTCGCGGAGAAGACGGCCGGCAACGACGTCGTCGTCGTGGTCTCCGCGATGGGTGACACCACCGACGAGCTGCTCGACCAGGCCGCGCAGATCACCGACGACCCGCCCGGCCGCGAGCTCGACATGCTGCTCACCGCGGGTGAGCGCATCTCGATGGCGCTGCTGGCCATCGCGATCAACACGCACGGCTACGAGGCCCGCTCGTTCACCGGCTCGCAGGCCGGTGTGATCACCACCAGCAGCCACGGCAAGGCGCGGATCATCGACGTCACGCCCGGCCGGCTGCGCTCGGCGCTCGACGAGGGGTCGATCGTCATCGTCGCCGGGTTCCAGGGCGTCAGCCAGGACACCAAGGACATCACCACCCTCGGCCGCGGCGGCTCGGACACCACCGCGGTCGCCGTCGCCGCGGCGCTGCGGGCCGACGTCTGCGAGATCTACACCGACGTCGACGGCGTCTTCACCGCCGACCCGCGGATCGTCCCGAACGCCCGGCGGCTCCAGACCGTCACCTACGAGGAGATGCTCGAGCTCGCGGCCTCCGGCGCCAAGGTGCTCATGCTCCGCTGCGTCGAGTACGCCCGCCGCTACGGCATCCCGGTGCACGTCCGCAGCTCCTACTCACAGCTCCCCGGCACCGTGGTGGCCGGCTCGATGGAGGACCTCAGCGTGGAACAGGCGATCATCACCGGCGTCGCGCACGACCGCAGCGAGGGCAAGATCACCGTCTACGGCGTCCCGGACCGCCCGGGCGAGGCCGCGCAGCTCTTCCGCGTCCTGGCCGACGCCGAGATCAACATCGACATGATCGTGCAGAACGTGTCGGCCGAGGCCAGCAAGCTCGCCGACATCTCCTTCACGCTGCCCAAGAGCGACGGCCCGGCCGCGATCGCCGCGCTGGAGAAGGTCAAGCACACCGTCGGCTACAGCGACGTCCGCTTCGACCAGCACATCGGGAAGGTGAGCCTGGTCGGCGCCGGCATGCGCAGCCACCCCGGCGTCTCGGCCCGCTTCTTCGGCGCCCTGGCCGACGCCGGCGTGAACCTCGAGCTCATCAGCACCTCGGAGATCCGCATCTCCGTGGTCTGCCGCGACACCGACGTCGACGTCGCCGTCCGCGCGGTGCACGACGCCTTCGACCTCGGCACCGACGAGGCCGAGGCCGTGGTCTACGGAGGGACCGGACGATGACCGCGTTCAGCAGTGACGGCCTGCGGGTCGGGATCGTCGGCGCCACCGGCCAGGTCGGCGCCGTGATGCGCCAGATCCTCGCCGAGCGCCGCTTCCCGCTGAGCGAGCTGCGCTTCTTCGCCAGCGCCCGCAGCGCCGGCAGCACGCTCCCCTGGGGCGACGGCGAGATCACCGTCGAGGACGCCGCCACCGCCGACCCCACCGGTCTCGACGTCGCGCTGTTCTCCGCGGGCGCGAGCACCTCGCGGGTGCAGGCGCCGCGGTTCGCCGAGGCCGGCGTCACCGTCGTCGACAACAGCTCCGCGTTCCGCCGCGACCCCGACGTGCCGCTCGTCGTCGCCGAGGTCAACCCGCACGCGCTGGCCGACATCCCCCGGGGCATCGTCGCCAACCCGAACTGCACCACCATGGCCGCGATGCCGGTGCTGCGGCCACTGCACGACGAGGCGCAGCTCGTCCGGCTCGTCGCCAGCACCTACCAGGCGGTCTCCGGCAGCGGCGTGGCCGGCGTCGAGGAGCTCGACGGGCAGGTCAAGGCGGTCGTGGACAAGGCCGCCGAGCTGACCCACGACGGCGCCGCGGTGGCCTTCCCCGAGCCGCAGAAGTACGTGCGGCCGATCGCCTTCAACGTGCTGCCGATGGCCGGCGCACTGGTCGACGACGGCTCGTTCGAGACCGACGAGGAGCAGAAGCTCCGCAACGAGAGCCGCAAGATCCTCGGCATCCCCGACCTGCGCGTCTCGGGCACCTGCGTGCGGGTGCCGGTCTTCACCGGCCACTCGCTGTCGCTCAACGTCGAGTTCGCCCGCCCGCTGACCGTCGCGCGCGCCACCGAGCTGCTCGGTGACGCGCCGGGCGTGCAGCTCACCGACGTCCCGACGCCGCTGCAGGCCGCCGGGCAGGACCCGAGCTACGTCGGGCGCATCCGGCAGGACCAGAGCGTCGACGACGACCGCGGGCTGGTGCTGTTCGTCAGCAACGACAACCTGCGCAAGGGCGCGGCACTCAACACCGTGCAGATCGCCGAGCTGCTGCTCCGGCGCTGAGCGGGGTGGCGCCCGTCGGCCGGCGGGTCGCCGCGCAGACCGCCGCGGTCCTCGCCCTGGTGGCGCTGGCCGCGCTGGTCTCGGTCGTGGTGCCGAACGACCCCTGGCACAACTGGTTCGACCTGCGGGTCTACGACGGCGCGGCCGAGTGGTGGCGCTCGGGCCGGCCGCTGTACGACTACACGTACGGCCGCACGCAGTACGGCTTCACCTACCCGCCGTTCGCCGCGCTGCTCATGCTGCCGATGACGCTGCTGCCGATCGAGGCGGTCGCGGCCGTGCACGCCACGGTCAACCTCCTCGTCCTCGCCGGCGTCACCTGGTGGCTGGTCGCCCCGCTGGCCCGCCGGCACGGGTGGCCGGCCGGGTTCAGCGTGGCCGCCGCGGTCCCGGTGCTGTTCGTCCTCGAGCCGGTGCGGGAGACCATCGGCTTCGGCCAGGTCAACCTGGTGCTGCTGGCGCTGGTGCTGGCCGACGTCGCCGCGCTGCGCCGCGGTTCGCGGTGGGCCGGCGTCGGCATCGGGCTGGCCGCGGCGCTGAAGATCACGCCCGGCCTGTTCGTGGTGTACCTGCTGCTGACGCGGCGCTGGCGCGCAGCGGCGGTGGCGGCCGTCACCGGGGCCGTCGCGACCGGCCTGGCGTTCGCGGTCGCGCCGGACACCTCGTGGCGCTTCTTCACCGCCACGCTGTGGCAGACCGACCGGGTCGGCCGGCTGGACAAGACCTCCAACCAGTCGCTGCTGGGCGGGCTGGCGCGGCTCACCGACCCGGAGCAGCCGCCGCGGCTGGTGTGGCTGGTCCTCGCCGTCGCCGCCCTCGCGCTGGTGCTCACCCGCGCGGTGCGCGCCGCCCGGGCCGGCGACGACCTGGCCGGTGTCGCGCTCACCGGGCTGGCCGCCTGCCTGGTCAGCCCGATCGCCTGGTCGCACCACCTGGTCTGGCTGGTGCCGGCGCTGGTCGTCCTCGTCGACGTGGCCGCGGGGAGCCCGGCGGCACCGGGGACGCCGTCCTGGGCACGGTCCCGCCGGTCCGCCGGGGCGCTGGCCGCCGTCGCCGCGCTGGTCCTGGCGTCGTCGTCGATCTGGTTCGCCGAGGCCGACCCCGGCCACCACCACGACCTCGGCGTCCCGGGGCTCGTGGTCGAGGACCTCTACCTGCTGGTCGTCCTGGTGGTGGCCGCCGTCCTCCCGGCGCGCGTCACGGCCGGACGTGCCGCAGCGCGAACGACAGCGCCGTCTCCACCTGCCGGATCGTCTCCTCGATGACCAGCGAGCCGTGGCCGGCGTCGAAGCGGTACACCTCGTGCTGCTTGCCCAGCCGCTCGAGCTCGCCGAGGTAGTTCTCGATCTGGCGGATCGGGCAGCGCGGGTCGTTGGCCCCGGCGACGACGAGCACCGGCGCGCGCACCTGCTCGACGTAGGTGATCGGCGAGGACCGCACGTAGCGCTCGCGCACCTCGTCGGGGGAGCCGCCGAACAGCGCCCGGTCGTAGGCCCGCAGGCCCTCCATCTCGTCCTCGTAGGCGGCCAGGTAGTCGGCCACGGGGACCTCGGCGATGCCCGCCGCCCACCGCTCGGGCTGGGTGCCCAGGCCCAGCAGGGTGAGGAAGCCGCCCCACGAGCCGCCGGTGATCAGCGCCCGCGCCGGGTCGAGGAAGCCCTCGGCGACCAGTGCGTCGTAGACGGCGGCGACGTCCTCGAGCTCGGTGGGGCCAGGGCGGCCGGTCAGCGCGTCGCGCCAGGCGCTGCCGTAGCCGGTGGAGCCGCGGTAGTTGACGTGCACGACCGCGTAGCCTGCGTCGACGTAGGCGGCCCGGCGGGCACGGTAGGAGTCGTCGTCGGCCGACTCGGGGCCGCCGTGCACCAGGAACGCCGTCGCGTACGGCGCCTCCCCGGCCGGCCGCACCACCAGGGCGTGCACGTCCCCGCCGGGGCCGGGCACCCAGCGGTCCTCGACCGGGTGGGCCGCCGGGGGCTCCTCGCCCGGCGCGGCCAGCACCACGGGGCCGTCGGCGCGGCGGATCACCGGCGGGAGCGCCGAGGAGGACCAGGCCAGCTCCACGGTGCCGTCCGGGCGGGCGGTGGCGCCGCGGACGACGCCGGGCGGGGTGTCCAGCCGCTCCAGCGCCCCGCCGGCGAGGTCGTAGCGGTACAGCTCGCTGCGGGCGGCGTGGTCGTGCCCGACCAGCAGCGCCGACCCGTCGGGGTACCAGCCGGCGGTCACGTCGCCGGGCAGGTCGAGCACGATCTCGACCTCGCTGTCGGCCGCGACGTCCCAGACCAGCAGCTCCTCGCGGCCGCGCCGCTCGTGGCCGACCAGCAGCCGCCGGTCGCCGGGGAGGGGCGCGAACTCCAGCGCGTGCAGGCCGCGTCCCTCGCCGTCCCACTTCTCGGCGACGACGGCGTCGTCGGACGTCCGCAGCACGCGCAGCGCCGGGTAGCGCGGGTCGCCGTGCTCGGAGTGCGAGATGACCAGCAGCTCGTCGTCGAGGGTGAGCGCGTCGACCGAGGCGGGGTCCTCGTGCCGGTAGACCACCCGCGGCGTCCCGCCGGCCGGGGCCAACCACAGCTCGCTGCCGTCGTCGGTGGACCGGCCGATCGCGACCACCGAGTCGCCGATCTCCAGGCCTGCCGGGTAGGCGGGGCCGACCTCGGGGACGGCGACCCGGTCCTCGCCGCCGGCGAAGGGCTGCACCATCCAGACGCCGAACTCGTCGCCGTCGGTGTCGGCGAACCACCAGACGGTCTCGCCGTCGGGGGACAGCGTGCCGATCAGCGTGCCGTTGGGCCGGTCGGTGGCCTGGCGGTGCGCGTCGGTGGTGCGGTCCCACGCGTACTGCTCGACGACGCCGCTGACGTCGGAGGCGTACAGGCAGCGCTGCGGCGCCCGCAGCGCCCAGTCGGGCAGGCTGACGCGGGGCGCGCGGAAGCGCGCCTGCCAGCGGGTGGTGACCTCCGGGGACAGGACGGGCGCGCTCACCCGGTCATCTTCCCCCGGCGCCCGCGCCGGCCGGTCGGCCGCCCCGGCCGCGGGCGGCCCGGTCGGCGATGACCCGGGCCTGCTCGGCCGCGGCGTCGCGGACGTCGCCGATGAGCAGCTCCAGCACGTCCTCCAGCGCCACCAGGCCCACGGTCCGCCGCTCCCCGCCGGAGGCGTCGACGACGCCGCCGAGGTGGGCGCCCTGCGCGCGCATCTCGGACAGCACCTCGGGCAGCCCCGTGCCGGGCGCGATGGGCACCAGCCGGTTGACCAGGTCCTCCGGGATCGGCCGGTCGCGGCCGGCGGCCTCGATCCCGAGGACGTCCTTGACGTGCACGAAGCCGACCAGCGACCCGTCGTCGGCCTGCACCGGGTAGCGGCTGAAGCCGTGCTCGGCGACGACGGCCTCCAGCTGCCGCGGCGTGGTCGAGCGCGGCACCGTGACGACGGTGTCCATCGGCAGCAGCACGTCCTCGACGGCGTGCTGCTCGAAGGTCAGGGCGCCGGCGGCCAGTTCGCTGACCTCGCTGCCCAGCAGCCCCTCGCGGCGCGACTGCGTGATCATCGACCGGATCTCGGTCTCGTCGAAGCTGGCGGCGACCTCGTCGGTGGGCGTGGCGCCGAACAGCCGCACGAAGACGTTGGCCGTGGTGTTGAAGAACCAGATCACCGGCCTGAGCAGCCGGGTGAAGGCGGCCAGTGGCGGACCGAGGGCGATCGCGGCGCGGTCGGGGCCGGCGATGGTGATGTTCTTCGGCACCATCTCGCCGAGCACCATGTGCAGCACGGTCACGATCGACAGCGCGATGACCAGGGCGATCGGGTGCAGCAGCGCGTCCGGGACGCCGAGCGCGTGCAGCGGGGCCTCGATGAGGTGGGCCACCGCCGGCTCGCCCACGGCGCCCAGGCCCAGCGAGCACAGCGTGATGCCCAGCTGCGCGCCGGCCATCATCTGCGACACGTTGCGCATCGCCGCCAGCGTCCTCGCCGCGCGCACCGAGCCGGCGTCGGCCCGCGGCTCGATCTGGTCCACCCGCGCGGACACGAGGGCGAACTCGGCCGCCACGAAGAACGCGTTGCCCAGGAGCAGCGCGATGAGGATCAGCAGGCTGACGACGTCGCTCATGCCGCCGTCCGCTCCGCGCGCACCCGCGAGGCCGTGGCGCCCGGGGGCAGCACCACCGTCCGCTCGGCCTGCACCCGCGCGATCCGGCGGCCGTCGAGGGTCTCCACGGTCAGCCGCGCCCCGTCGAGCTCGACGGTGTCGCCGACGTCGGGCAGCTTCTGCAGCCGCTCGGCGAGGAAGCCGGCCAGCGTCTCGTAGCGGCCCTCGGGGACGACGATCCCGGTGCGGTCGAGCACCTCGTCGGGGCGCAGCAGCCCGGAGAGCACCCACCGGACGTCGTCGACCCGGCGCGCGGTCCGCAGCGGCCGGTCGGTCTCGTCGGTGATCTCGCCGACCAGCTCCTCCACGATGTCCTCCAGCGTCACGACGCCGTGCGTGGCGCCCCACTCGTCGACCACCAGGGCGATCTGCAGGCCCTGCTCGCGCAGCAGGTCCAGCAGCCGCTCCAGCTTCAGCGACGACGGGACGGCGAGGACCGGGTCGGCGAGCTCACCGGCGGTGCGGCGGCCCCGCTCGGCCTCCGGGACGGCGACCGCGCGCTTGACGTGCACCACGCCGGTGACCTCGTCGAGGTCGGAGCCGTAGACCGGGAACCGCGAGTTGCCCGACTCGGTGGCCGCGGTGATGACGTCGGCGGCGGTGGCGCTGGCCCGCAGCGTCCACAGCCGGGTGCGCGGCGTCATGACGTCGGTGGCGTACTTGGCGCGCAGGCCCAGGGAGCGCTCGAGCAGGCGGGCGGCGACGGGGGAGAGGTCGCCCTCCTGGGCCGAGCGGCGGGCCACCGCGGCCAGCTCGTCGGCGCCGCGCGCGGAGTCGAGCTCCTCGCGCGGCTCGAAGCCCAGCCGGCGCACGATCGCGTTGGCCAGCCGCTGCAGGGAGTTGACGACGGGGCCGGAGACCGCGGTGAACGCCCGCATCCCCGGCGCGACCCAGCGGGCCACCCCGAGCGGGTTGGCGATCGCGAGGTTCTTGGGGCCGAGCTCGCCGAGCAGCATCTGCAGCGTCGTCGCCAGGGCCAGCGCCAGGCCGTAGGAGACGCCCGTGGCCGCGGCCTGCGAGAGCCCCAGGGACTCCAGCGGGCCGTGCAGGAGCTGGCCGATCGCGGGCTCGGCGAGGTAGCCGACGACCAGGGTGGTCAGCGTGATGCCCAGCTGGGCGGCCGAGAGCTGGGTGGACAGCGACCGCAGCGCCGCCACGACCCCGCCGGCGCGCGTGTCACCGGCCCGCGCGGCCTCCTCGGCACGGCCGCGGTCGACGGTCGTGAGGGAGAACTCGGCCGCGACGAAGAAGCCGGTGAGTGCCGTGAGCACCACGGCGGCGAGGAGGAGCAGCCACTCGGTCATCAGGTCCCCGGTGCCCGCCGCGCGCTGATCCCAACCGGAAGGCGCCCGGAACGGCCGAGGGGCCGCCTTCCGGCGGCCCCTCGGCTGGAGTCGGGGTGACAGGATTTGAACCTGCGGCCTCGTCGTCCCGAACGACGCGCGCTACCAAGCTGCGCCACACCCCGGCGTTCCTCGACCACTGTAGCCGAGCCGCGCGACCCGCCCGGCGGCGGGTCGGCCGCGCGTCAGGCCGGTCGCGCCGTCAGCGTGAGCAGTGTCGCCTCGGGCGGGCAGGCGAACCGGGCGGGCGCGTAGGGGCTGGTGCCCAGGCCCGCGGAGACGTGCAGCCAGGTGCCGTTCGGCCGCCCCGGCGCGGGCTCCGCCCACCGGTGCAGCCAGCGGACCCGGTCCCGGTCGATGCCGCAGTTGGTCACCAGCGCGCCGTAGAACGGCACCCGCAGCTGCCCGCCGTGGGTGTGCCCGCACAGCAGCAGGTCGTAGCCGTCGGCGGCGAAGCGGTCGAGCACCCGCGGCTCGGGGGAGTGGACGACGCCGATCCGCAGGTCCGCCGTCGGGTCGGCCGGGCCCTCGACGAGGTCGTAGCGGTCCCGCCGGATGTGCGGGTCGTCGCACCCGGCGAACACGATCCGGCGGCCGTCGACGGTCAGCTCACCGCGCGCGTTGGTGAGGTCCAGCCAGCCGCGGCCGGTCATCCCGTCGCGCAGGTCGTGCCATGGCAGGTCGATGCCGTGGATCCGCTTGTCCGGCTTGGTCAGGTAGCTGAGGGGGTTCTTCGGCCGCGGCGCGTAGTAGTCGTTGGAGGAGGTGACGAACGCGCCGGGCCGGTCGAGCAGCGGGTCCAGCGCCTGCAGCACGGTGGGGACGGCGTCCATCCCGGCCAGGTTGTCCCCGGTGTCGACGACGAGGTCGGGCTCGAGGCCGTCGAGGGCGGCCACCCAGTCCCGCTTGGAGCGCTGCCCGGCGGTCATGTGCAGGTCCGACAGGTGCAGGACCGTCAGCGGCGCCGAGCCGGGCGCGAGCACGGGCACGTCGAAGCGGCGCAGCGTCCAGCGGTTGCGCTCGACCAGGGACGCGTAGGCGACCGTGGAGGCGCCCGCCGCGACGGTGGCCGTGGGGAGGGCGGTGTACCAGCGCACGGGCCGGAGCCTACGGGGGCGCCGGACGCCGACCGGTCCCCGCCGGGGACGTCGTGCCAGGCTGGGGGCGTGTCTGACCTCAAGGACCAGCTGCGCGCCGACCTGACCACCGCGATGAAGTCCCGCGACGAGCTGCGCACCGCCACGCTGCGGATGGTGCTCGCGGCGGTCAGCGCGGAGGAGGTCGCGGGCAAGGAGGCCCGGGAGCTGTCCGACGACGAGGTGCTCGGCGTGCTGCGCCGCGAGGCCAAGCGCCGCCGGGAGGCCGCCGAGGCGTTCGAGTCCGCCGGCCGCGCCGAGCAGTCCGCGCGCGAGCGGGCAGAGGGCGAGGTGGTCGCCGGCTACCTGCCCGCCCAGCTCGACGACGCCGACCTCGCCGCGATCGTCGCCGACGCGGTCACCCGCACCGGCGCGAGCGGGATGCGGGACATGGGGAAGGTGATGGGCGCGGCCAACGCCGTGGTCGCCGGCCGCGCCGAGGGCTCCCGGGTGGCCGCGGAGGTCCGCCGCCAGCTCGGCTGAGCGCTCCTCCGCGAGGGAGGGGCGCCCGACCGGCTAGTTCCCGAAGCCGCCGCCCCAGCCGCCGTTGCCGGGCCAGCCGTTCGCGGTGCCCGGGTCGGGGGCGGGCTGCTCGGCGGGGGGCTGGTCGCCGGCGCCCTGGTCGGGAGCCGGCTGCTCGGCGCCCTGCGTCGGCTGGGTCGGCTGCGGAGCCGGCCGGCCGGCGCCCATCAGCCCGGGGTCGGCTGGCGCGAAGGCCGACGTCGGCTTGTCGGCGAGGAACGGCGCCATCGCGTCGTGCCAGATGGTGGCCGGCTTGTTGCCGCCGAAGCCGCCCACGTTCTGGTTCCGCTTCGGGTTGAGCACCATCACGCTGGCCGCGTACTCGGGCATGACGCCCACGAAGGCCGCGGAGAAGTTGCTCTGCGAGGTGCCCGTCTTGCCGGCGATCACGTGGCCGGGCACCGCGGCCCGGGTGCCGGTGCCCTCGGGGTTGGCGACGTCGCCGACGAGGATGTTGGCCAGCGTGTTGGCGACCGGGGCCGGGATGGCCTCGGGGGTGCAGTTGCCGCCGGTCACGAGCGGCTGGCCGTCGTCGCCGGTGAGCGGCTGGCCGTTGCGGTCGAGCACCTGGGTCACCGGCACCGGGTCGCACTGGGTGCCCTGGGCGGCCAGCGTGGCGTAGGCGTTGGCCAGGTCCAGCGGGCTGGTGGCCTCCGCGCCCAGGGTGAACGAGCCCCGGTTCTCGGCGATGATCTGGTCGGCCGGCGTCTGGTTGGGCTGGTCGAAGCCCATGCCCATCCGCTCGGCCATGCGCACCGGGCCCTCGACGCTGCCCAGGCGGTCCTCGAGGGCGAGGAAGTAGGTGTTCGAGGAGCGGACCAGCGCCCCCACCATGTCGAGGGTGTCGGGGTAGTTGCCGGCGTTCTGCACGCAGTACTTGCCGTTGGACGTCTCGCGGTCGCCGCCGCAGGACGGGCCGTTGTAGATCCGCGAGGTGTACTGGTTGCCCGGCGTGCTGATCACGGTGTTGGCCGGGATGCCGGCCTCGAGCGCGGCGGCGGCGGTGAACACCTTGTAGGTGGACCCGGCGCCCTGGCTGGCCACGGTGTTGAGGACGACCGACTCGCACTGCGGGTCCGCGCAGCCGAACTGGCGGTTGACGCTCATCGCCAGGACCGCGCCGGTGCCCGGCTGCACGGCGGTGAAGATGCCGGCGAGCTCGGCGCCCATGGGCAGGGTGTTGAGGACGGCCTGGTCGCCGAGGGTCTGCAGCTGCGGGTTCAGCGTCGTCTGGATGGTCAGGCCGCCGTTGTCGAGCAGCTCCTGGGTGATGCCGAGCGTCTGGGTCAGGTACTGCTGCAGGAACGCGCAGAAGAACCCGCCGACGGCGGCGTCGATGCAGCCGTTGGCGGGGCTGACCCCGGGCGCGACCTGCACCGGCTCGGCCATGAGCGCGGCGAGCTGCTCGGGGGTCGTGCCCTCGAGGTGGCCGAGGTCGAACATGCGCTGCAGCACCTGGTTGCGGCGGGTCTGCCCGTTCTCCGGGTTGGTGATCGGGTCGTCGTTGGTCGGGCTCTGCACCAGCCCGGCGAGCATCGCGGCCTGGGGGAGGGTCAGGTCGGCGGCGTTGACGCTGAAGTACCGCTGGGCGGCGGCCTGGATGCCGTAGGCGCCCTGCCCGAAGTACACGATGTTGAGGTAGCGGGTGAGGATCTCGTCCTTGGGATAGGTCTCCTCGAGCGCCAGCGCCAGCCGGGCCTCGCGCAGCTTGCGCGACAGGCCCTCGACGCCGTCCTGCTCGACGGCGGCCGTCCGCTCCTCGGCGCTGTCGGCGGTCTCCAGCAGGGTCTGCTTGACCAGCTGCTGGGTGATCGTCGAGCCACCCTCCTGGACCGAGCCCGCGGCCACGTTGGTCACCGCGGCGCGCAGCGTGCCCTGCACGTCGAGGCCGTTGTGGTCGTAGAAGCGCGAGTCCTCGATGTCGACCAGCGCCTGCTTCACGACGTCGGCGATCTGGTCGGAGGCCACCACCGTGCGGTTGTGCGCGTAGAAGTTCGTGATCAGCGAACCGTCCGCGGCCAGCACGCGGGAGTTGCCCGCGGGGGTGGCGTCGGTGAGCTCCACCGGCAGCGCGTCCAGCAGCGACGCGGAGTTGCGTGCCGCCAGCCCGGTGCCGCCGACGAGGGGGAAGAGCATGCCGGCGACGAGTGCGCCGGCCACCACGATCATCGCGGCGAGCTTGCCCAGGACCCGGGCGCGGGAGACAGCAGACATCACCCGGAAGGGTACGGGGCGCGACGACCCTCCGAGGGGGATCAGGCGCGGCGCGCGGGCAGCACCCGGGTCCGCGGGACGCCGGTCGGCGTGTCGCCGTCGGCGCCGGTCAGGGCCTCGGCCATCGTGCGCAGCCCGTCGAGGTCGTGGACGTCGCCGGCGGCCGCCGAGACGGTCCGCAGGCCCACCTCCGGGTGGGCGCTGGTGAACCGGTCGGCCAGCCGCTGCTCGCGGGCGGCCAGCAGCATCCGCTCGGCGTGCACCCGCAGCGCGCCGGCGGCCAGCGCCGCGGCCGGGTCGTCGTCGCCGGCCTCGGCGGCGGCCTCCGCCGCGGTCTCCGCGCGGGTGGCCGACAGCCGCGTGCTCGCCGGCGGGTGGGTGCGGTTGAGCACCAGCCCGGCCAGGGGCATGCCCTCGGAGGAGAGCCGGTCGACGAAGTAGGAGGCCTCGCGCAGCGCGTCGGGCTCCGGCGTCGCGACGACGACGAACCACGTGCCCGGCCGGCGCAGCAGCTCGTAGGTGGCGGTGGCCCGCTCGCGGAAGCCGCCGAACATCGTGTCGAGGGCGCTGACGAACGCGGAGATGTCGCGCAGCAGCTGGCCGCCGAGGACCTTGCTGATGATCCGGGTGAAGACCATGAACCCGGCGGTGGCGAACTTGAACCCGGCCCGCCCGCCGGCCCGCGCGGGGGCGGTGAGCAGCCGGATCATCGTGCCGTCGAGGAAGCGGCTCATCCGGTTGGGCGCGTCGAGGAAGTCCAGCGCCGACCGGGACGGGGGCGTGTCGACGATGATCAGGTCCCAGGTGTCGGACGCGCGCAGCTGGCCGAGCTTCTCCATCGCCATGTACTCCTGCGTCCCGGAGAAGGACGAGGACAGGGTCTGGTAGAAGGGGTTGGCCAGGATCTGCTCGGCCCGCTCGGGCGTCGAGTGCGAGACGACGATGTCATCGAACGTCCGCTTCATGTCCAGCATCATCGCGTGCAGCTCGCCCGCGGCCCCCGGGACGTCGACCCGCCGCGGCTCGTTGTCCAGCTCCACCAGGCCCAGCGACTGCGCCAGCCGGCGGGCCGGGTCGATGGTGAGGACGACGACCCGGCGGCCGGCCTCCGCGGCGGCCAGGGCCAGCGCCGCCGACGTCGTGGTCTTGCCGACGCCGCCCGAGCCGCAGCACACGACGATCCGGGTGTCGGCGTCCTCGATCAGCGCGGCGAGGTCCATCGCCGGCGCCTGCCGGTCGGCCGCCGGGCGGGCGGCGGCGCGGGCCGGGCGGGGCGTCGTCTCCTCGGCGGCACTCACGCGGCCACCTCCGCACCGAGGTGCTCCTCGAGCCGGCCGGCGAGCTCGAACAGGCACCCGAGGTCCATCGGGCCGGGCAGCAGCGGCAGCTCCGCCACCGGGCGGTCCATCTTCTCCACCCGGTCGCGCAGCGCGTCCTGCGATGCCCACCGCTGTGCGTGCTCGACCGCCTCGGTGGCCAGCGCCTCGGCGAGGTCGGTGTCGGCTGGCAGGCCGCTCGCCGCCAGCCCGGGTGCCAGGTCGGCGCCGGTGAGCACGCCCTCGACGGCGCGGTCGAGGGCGTCCACCGGGAGCACCGGCTCGCTGGCCATGTTGACGATCACCGACCCCACCGGCAGGCGCGCCTCGGTGAGCTCGGCGATGGCGTCGGCGGTCTCCTGCACGGGCATGTCCTCGAGCAGCGTGACCAGGTGCACCGCGGTCTGCGGGGAGCGCAGCACCGCCATGACGCCGTCGCTCTGGGTCTTGATCGGGCCGGAGCGGGTCAGCTCGGACATCTCCCCGGTGACGTTGAGGAACCTGGTGATCCGCCCGGTCGGGGGTGCGTCGACCACGACGGCGTCGTAGACCCGCCGGCCGTCCTTGCGGCGGGTGACGGCCTCCTTGACCTTTCCGGTGATCAGCACGTCCCGCAGGCCCGGGGCGATCGTCGTGGCGAAGTCGACCGCGCCCATCTTGCGCAGCGCCCGGCCGGCCCGGCGGAGGTTGTAGAACATCTCGAGGTACTCGAGCAGGGCCTCCTCGACGTCGATCGCCAGGGCCCGCACCTCGCCCCCGCCGCGGGTGACCGCGACCCGGCGCTCCTCGTAGGGCAGCGGCGGGGTGTCGAAGAGCTGGGCGATGCCCTGCCGACCCTCGCACTCGACCAGCAGGACGGTGCGCCCCTCGGAGGCCAGGGCCAGGGCCAGGGCGGCGGCGACCGTGGTCTTGCCCGTCCCGCCCTTGCCGGTCACGACGTGGCAGCGCACGGGGAAGTCGGGGCTCACCCGCACCAGCCTAGGAGCACTCGGCGACCTCCGGCCTGCCGCGGCCCGGGCGCACCCCCGGCTGGGCGCCGCCGCCCTGCGCTAGCGTCGTCCCCCATGAGCGAACCGGCCCGCCGCAGGTGGGAGTACGCCACCATCCCGCTGCTGATCCACAACACCAAGGCGATCCTCGACTCGTGGGGCACCGACGGCTGGGAGCTGGTGACGGTGCTGCCGGGGCCGACCGGGCCCGAGCAGCCGGTCGCCTACCTCAAGCGCCCGCTGTCCTGAGGCGGCGGCGATGACGCAGGGGACGCAGACGCCGAGCTGGCGCGCCCGCCTCGCCGAGCTGGGCATCCGGCTGCCACCGGTGGCCGCGCCGGTCGCCTCGTACGTGCCGGCGGTGCGCACCGGGCAGCTGGTGTTCACCTCCGGCCAGCTGCCCTTCGTCGACGGCGGGCTGCGGCGCACGGGGAAGGTGGGCGGCTCGGTCGACCCGGAGGACGCCGCCGCCGACGCCAAGCTGTGCGCCCTCAACGCGCTGGCCGCCATCGACGACCTGGTCGGCCTGGACTCCGTGGCCCGCATCGTGCGCGTCGTCGGCTACGTGGCCAGCGCCGAGGGCTTCAGCGGCCAGCCGCGGGTGGTCAACGGCGCCAGCGAGCTGCTGGGCAAGGTCTTCGGCGAGGCCGGACACCACGCCCGCAGCGCGGTCGGCGTCGCCGAGCTCCCGCTGGGCGCCCCGGTCGAGATCGAGCTCACCGTCGAACTGCGCGGATGACCGAGGTCATCCGCCCGGCGGCGACGGTCCTGCTGCTGCGCGACGGCGCCGAGGGCCTGGAGGTCCACCTGCTGCGCCGCACCCGCGGCATGCCGTTCGCCGGCGGGATGACCGCCTACCCGGGCGGGGGTGTCGACCGGCGCGACGGCGACACCGACGTCGCCTGGGCCGGTCCGGCACCGGCGGAGTGGGCACAGGCGCTCGGCTGCGACGAGCGGACCGCGCGGGAGCTGGTGTGCGCCGCCGTCCGGGAGACGTTCGAGGAGGCCGGCGTCCTGCTGGCCGGGTCGCCCGACGGCAGCGACGTCGTCCCGGACGTCTCCGGGGACGACTGGGAGGCCCAGCGGCAGGCGCTGCTGACCCGCGAGCTGTCGCTGGCGGAGCTGCTGGCCACCCGCGGGCTGGCGCTGCGCGCGGACCTGCTGCGGCCGTTCGCGCACTGGATCACGCCGCCCCAGGAGACCCGGCGCTACGACACCCGGTTCTTCGCCGCGGCGCTGCCGGTCGGCCAGGAGGCCCGGGACGTCTCGGGAGAGGCCGACGAGGCCAGCTGGCTGACGCCGGAGGCCGCGCTGACGCAGATGCGCGCCGGCACCCGGCCGATGCTGCCGCCGACCATCCACACGCTGAGCCAGCTGTCGGCGTTCGCGGACGTCGCGGCCGCGCTGGCCGGCTCCCCACCGGAGCCCCTGCACCCGATCATGCCGGAGCTGCGGACCACGCCCGAGGGACGCTTCGCCGAGCTCCCCGACGGCACCCGCATCGGCTTGGTCGTGCCGCTTCCCTCGTGACCCTCCGGGTCACACCGCGGCCAGGTGCCGTCCCCCTGCTGCACTGAGCCGGACCGTCGCGTCCGGCGGGGACCCTCCGGGCCCGCCACCGGCCACGACACCCCGCGGCCAGGTGCCGTCCCCCTGCTGCACTGAGCCGCTCCCGCGCCCCGCAGGGCGCCTCGCGTCAGCGGGGTGGGACGTCAGAGGCCCGGAACCGTGTCGGTTCCGGGCCTCTGACGTACGGGGATCAGCGTGCGCGGCGGCGGAGGCGGTCCTCGTCGAGGACGACGACCGACTTGCCCTGCAGCTGGATCCAGCCGCGGTGCACGAAGTCGGCCAGCGCCTTGTTGACCGTCTCGCGGGAGGCGCCGACCAGCTGGGCGAGCTCCTCCTGCGTGAGGTCGTGCTTGACGCGCAGACCGTCGGACTCGCGGCTGCCGAAGCGGTCGGCCATCTGCAGCAGCGCCTTGGCCACGCGGCCGGGGACGTCGGTGAAGATCAGGTCGGCCACCGAGTCGTTGGTGCGCCGCAGCCGCCGGGCCAGCACGTGCAGCAGGCGCTCGCCGACCTCGGGGTGCGCCTCGATCCACGGCCGCAGCACCGACTGCGGCATCTTGGCCAGCTTGACGTCGGTCACCGCGGTGGCCGTCGCCGTGCGCGGGCCCGGGTCGAACACCGACAGTTCACCGAACTGGTCGGAGGGGCCCATGACGGCGAGCACGTTCTCGCGGCCGTCGGGGGAGCGGCGGGACAGCTTGATCTTGCCGCTCAGCACGATGTAGAGGCTGTCGCCGGGTTCGCCCTCGTTGAACACGACCCGGCCCCGCGGCAGGGTGGTCGTCTCCAGACGACTGGCGACCGGGTCGACGGCCTCCTCCGAGAGCCCCTGGAAGAGCCCCGACTGGGCCAGCACCTCGTCCACCACGTGTCCTCTCCACCCCACAGTTCTCGCTCGACGTGCGGGCCGACAGCACCCGCGTCCACGGCGAGTCTAGGGGGCTGTGCCCACGGTCACCCGTTCGGAGACACGCGGCATACCCCCGCGGGGTGAGTCCGGGCCCCGCCGGCGCGGCCTAGACGAGGGAGTCGGTGCTCTGGCGGACGCGGGAACGGCGGCGGCGGCGCCAGCGCGCCATCGCCCGGCGGATGCCCGAGGCGGCCAGGGTGTCGACCTCGCCCGGCGTCGCGGAGTCGAGGAACTCGGCCACCTCGCGCGGCGACGTCGGCCGGCGCAGCGGCTCCTCGACCCGTTCCATCACCAGCAGGAAGGCGATGACCATGGGCGGGAAGAGGATCACGATGAGCGCGACCACGTCCACCTCCTGTCCGGTCGCTGCGAGCAGGCCTGTGTCGCGATGATGACACGGGACCGGGACCGTCGCCGGTGACGCATACCCTCGACCGCGTGTCCACGCCGGCCTACGCGCGCCCCGCAGCGCGCCGCGCACCCGCCCGCCGTCCGGCCGAGGTGCCGTTCGACCCGGACGAGACGCCCCTGGCCCGCACCCGCCGCGCCCGCCGGATGGCCCGCGAGCTCGCGGTGATCCACCCCGACGCGCACTGCGAGCTCGACTTCACCAACGCCTTCGAGCTGCTGGTGGCCACCGTCCTGTCCGCGCAGACCACCGACAAGACCGTCAACCGGGTCACCCCCGCGCTGTTCGCGAAGTACCCGGATCCGGTGGCGCTGGCCGGTGCCGACCGCGGCGACCTCGAGGAGATCCTCAAGCCCACCGGCTTCTTCCGCGCCAAGGCCACCTCGGTCCTCGGGCTCGCGCAGGCGCTGGTCGAGCGGTTCGACGGCGAGGTCCCCGGCCGCATGGCCGACCTCGTCACGCTGCCCGGCGTCGGCCGCAAGACGGCGAACGTCGTCCTCGGCAACGCCTTCGACGTCCCGGGGCTCACCGTCGACACCCACTTCGGCCGGCTGGTCCGCCGCTTCGGGTGGACCGCCGAGGAGGACCCGGTCAAGGTCGAGGCGGAGATCGCCGAGCTCGTCCCGAAGCGCGACTGGACGATGTTCAGCCACCGCGTGATCTTCCACGGCCGGCGGGTGTGCCACGCCAAGAAGGCCGCCTGCGGCGCGTGCGGGCTGGCGCGCTGGTGCCCCTCCTACGGCATCGGCCCCACCGACCCCGAGGTGGCGCTGAAGCTGGTCAAGACGCCCGCGGCGTCGGACACCGAGTGAGCGCCCGCCGCACGGCCGCGCTGCTGCTCGGCCTGGGGCTGGCGCTGTCGGCGTGCACGGCCTCCGGCGAGGGCGACGAGCCCGACACCCCGCAGCGGGCCACCGTCGCCGGCACGCAGACGGACCTGGCGGCCTGCCCGGAGCAGCCCGACCGGCCGGCGGCCGACGGCGACCTGGCGGGCGTCGCGCCGATCGAGTGCTTCACCGGCGGCACGCTCGACCTCGGCCGCGCGCCCGGCACGCCCACCGTGCTCAACCTGTGGGCGAGCTGGTGCGGTCCGTGCCGCGAGGAGCTGCCGCTGGTGCAGCAGCTGGCCGACCTCGCCGGCGACCGCGTCCGGGTGGTGGGCGTCATCAGCCAGGACGGCGTCCCGCAGGCGGCCTCCTTCGCCGCGGACGCCGGCGTCACGCTCCCCGGCGCCTTCGACGGGCAGGGCGACGTCGCCGCAGCCCTGGGACTGCGCGGCCTGCCGCACACGGTGTTCCTCGACGCCGACGGCGCGGTGGCCTTCGTGCGGACCGGGTCGGTGGAGTCCCTCGACGAGCTGCGCGGCCTGGTCGCCGAGCACCTCGGGGTGGCGCTGTGACCGGTCTGCTGCCCGGCGCCGACACCACCGGCCTGCCCGGCTACCTGCAGCGGCTGGTGACCGCGGCCGGCGACCTGCCGCTGCGCCACCGCATGGGCGGCGCCACCGACACCGCGCGCCGCTCGGCGGTCCTCATCCTCTTCGGGGAGGGCCCGCGCGGTGCCGACGTCCTGCTCATCGAGAAGTCCGCGCGGCTGCGCACCCACGCCGGGCAGCCGGCCTTCCCCGGCGGCGGCGCCGACCCGGGGGAGGACTACCCGGTGGGCACCGCGCTGCGGGAGGCCCAGGAGGAGGCCGGCGTCGACCCCGACGGTGTCCGGGTGCTCGCCACGCTGCCCGAGCTGTTCCTCGGGCCCTCGGACAACCTCGTCGTCCCGGTCGTCGGCTGGTGGGAGGACCCGCGCGACGTCATCGTCGGCGATCCGCTGGAGGTCGCCCGGGTGGCCCGCGTGCCGCTGGCCGAGCTCGCCGACCCGGCCAACCGGTTCCGCGTGCGCCATCCGGCCGGCTACGTCGGCCCGGCGTTCGGCGTCGCCGGGATGGTCGTGTGGGGCTTCACCGCGGGCCTGCTCGACGCCGTCCTCGAGGCCGCCGGCCTGGCCCGGCCGTGGAACGCGCGCGACGTCCGCCCGCTGGAGTCGGCGGGCGCCCGGGTCGCCGGCGCGCCCGGGTCGCTGGGGGAGGGCGGCGCCGAGGACGCCGCCGCGCCGACGGTGGCCGACTCAGGTCCCGGGGACGCCGCGACGCGTACGGTTCCCCGCCGATGAGCGGAATCTGGACGCGCTGCCTCCCGGCGGCGCTGACCGGCGTCGTCCTGGCGGCCGGCGTGCTGGCCGGCTGCGGCTCCGACGACGGGGGTGCCGCCGCGGCACCGTCGAGCAGCGACGCGTCGCTGGGCACCGTGACGGTCGCGGAGGACGGCGTCCAGGAGGTCACCATCCAGACGCCGGACGACTACGTGTTCGTGCCCGACACCTTCACCGTGGCGCCCGGCCGGGTGCGGCTGACCGTGCAGAGCACCGCCACGCAGGCCACGCACAACTTCCGCTTCACGCCCGGCGCCGGTGTCGAGGAGATCCCCGAGGAGATCCCGCTGCTGGCCGCCGGCGCCACCGAGACGATCGAGTTCGAGGTCACCGCGCCCGGCGAGCACCCCTTCGAGTGCAGCTTCCACGTCCAGCTCGGCCAGACCGGCGTCATGACGGTGCGCGGCTGAGCCATGTCGCTGGTCGACCTCGCCCTCATCATCCTCGCCCTGGTCTTCGCCTTCTCCGGCTTCCGCCAGGGCCTGGTGGTGTCGGCCACCTCCTTCCTCGGTTTCCTCGGCGGTGCCGTCCTCGGTGCGCAGCTGTCCGGGCCGGTCGCCGACCGGCTCGACGGGTCGCCGGTGACCCGGGTCTTCGCCGCGCTCGTCGTCGTCCTGGCGGGGGCGCTGCTCGGCCAGGTGCTGGCCGGCGCGATCGGGCGGGCGGTGCGCCGCCGGGTCACCTGGGAGCCGGCCGAGGTGCTCGACTCCGTGGCCGGCGCGGTGGTGTCGGCTGTGGCGGTGCTGCTGGTGGCGTGGATGGTGGCCACCCCGCTGGCCACCTCCCCGTTCCCCGGGCTGGCCGGTCAGGTGCGCAACTCGGCGCTGGTGCAGGCGGTCGACCGGGCCGTGCCCGACAGCGTGCGCGCGGTCTACGACTCGCTGCACGAGGCGATCGACCGGCGCGGGCTGCCCGACGTCCTCGACCCGCTCACGCCGACGCAGGCCCGCGAGGTCGAGGCGCCGGACGCGGCGCTGGCCAGCAGTCCGGTCGTCGGCCAGGTGCAGGGCTCCGTGGTCAAGATCAGCGGCATCGCGCCGTCGTGCTCGCGGCAGATCGACGGCTCCGGCTTCGTCTACGCGCCCGGCCGGGTGATGACCAACGCGCACGTCCTCGCCGGGGTCGACGACCCGGTGGTCGAGGCCGAGGGCGAGGAGTACGAGGCGACGGCGGTCTACGTCGACGAGGAGGTCGACATCGCGGTGCTCGCGGTGCCCGACCTGCCGCAGGTGGCGCTGGCCTTCGCCCCGGAGGTCTCCGACACCGGCGACTCCGCGATCATCATGGGCTACCCCGGCGGCGGCGAGCTGTTCGTCGGCCCGGCCCGCGTCCGCGACCAGGGCCCGATCAGCGGCCCGGACTTCCGCAACACGCGCACGGTGCAGCGCGACGTCTACGCGCTCTTCGGCGAGGTGCGCGCCGGCAACTCCGGCGGGCCGCTGTTCGACCCCGTCGGGCAGGTACTCGGCGTGGTCTTCGCCTCGGCGATCGACGACCCGTCCACCGGGTACGCGCTCACCGCCCAGCAGGTCGCGCCGGCCGCCCGCGCCGGCGCCACCGCGACCGCCGAGGTCGACACCGGCCCCTGCGAATGAGGCTCCGCCCGGGTCAGCGGGGGTCCGTGCTCCAGTCGGCGATGGCGGTGCCGATCTCGGCCGCGGCCTCCTCGGGCGGGAAGTGGCCGATGCCGGGGAGCTCGCGCCACTCGTAGGCGCCGGCCACGTAGCGGCCCGAGCCCCGGGCGGTCCGCGGCAGCACGAGCGGGTCGGCGCCGCCGTGCAGCTGCAGGGTCGGCGCGGTGACCGGAGCGGCCATCCGGCGGGCGTAGCGCAGCCCGTCGGGCCGCAGCTGCGAGCGCCCGGCCCAGCGGAAGTACTCCATCGACCCGTAGGCCGCCTGGGGGATCCGCGCGGCCGAGCGGTAGCGCTCCACCGCCTCGGCGAAGTCGGTGGTCTGCGTCCAGTCGGGCCCGGCCCACCGGCGCAGGAACTCCGCCACCGGGTCGTCGTCGGTGCGGGTCAGCCGCCGCTCGGGCAGCCGCGGCAGCTGGAAGCCCAGGACGTGGCGCAGCGCCCTGCGCTGGCGGGCGTCGCGCAGCCCGCCCCGCAGCAGCCGCGGGTGGGCCATCGAGACGACGACCAGCCGGCGCACGACCCGCGGGTGCAGCGCGGCCATCGTCCAGGCGACCAGCCCGCCCCAGTCGTGCCCGACGACGACGGCGTCGCGCTCGCCCAGGGCACGGACGAGCGCGGCGACGTCGCTGGCCGCCGTCGGCAGGTCGTAGCCCCGCGGCGGCTTGTCGCTGGCGCCGTAGCCGCGCAGGTCCGGCGCGACCGCCCGGAAGCCGGCCGCGGCGAGCACGGGCAGCTGCGCCCGCCAGGCCCACCAGAACTGCGGGAAGCCGTGCAGCAGCAGGACCAGCGGGCCCTCCCCGGCCTCGGCCAGGTGCAGCCGGACGCCGTTGGCCGAGGCGTCGCGGTGGATCCAGGGGCCGGGCAGCAGGACGCTGGTGGCGTCGGGCCGCTCGTCCGCGGGAGCGCCCCCGGTCGTGCCGGCGCTCAGACCAGGTAGCTGTCGGGGGAGCGCCGCTCGACGCGCCCGTTGCTCACCGTGGGCAGCGCGCGACGGCGCTGGCCCGGCTCCTCGCGGTGCATGACGTCGGGCAGCTCGCGCAGCGACTCCATCGTCCGCTCGGGCTTGTCGATCTTCTTGATCATCCGCAGGCCGATCAGCGCCGCGAGCCCGGCGACGAGCAGCAGGCCGGCGGTGACGATGAGGTAGGACACCCAGCGGGGCAGGCCGAGCCAGGTGAGGAACTCGGCGATCATGACGAACAGGTAGATGCCGGCGAAGGCCAGCAGCACCCCCGCGACGGTGAACAGCGCGACGCTGACGCCCGCCTTCTTCGCCGAGCGGCTGATCTCGGTCTTGGCCAGTTCGATCTCCGCGCGGACGAGCGTGGAGACGTCGGCCATGGCGCTCTGCACCAGCGCACCCACGGAGGGGTCGGCGCTGGCGGCATGCCGCGCGGCGGGCTGGGTGGACGACGCGCTGTGGGCCACGGGGGCTCCTCCCTGATCGGACTGTCGGACGGGCCGCGGACGGCCTGCCGAGGATCGTCCCCCATGATCGCCGGGCGCGCGTCCCGGCTCCCCCTCTCGTGCACGGGGAGCCGGCACGGTGGCCCCCCTGCAGGGTCCCGCCGCGAGCGTGCGAGCGGTGGGGGGCAGGGGGGTCCTTGCTCAGTCCTCCGAGCCGCTGCTCGCGGGCAGCTTGTCCTTGATCAGGTTCATCACCGAGGAGTCGGTGAGCGTGGTGACGTCACCCATCTCGCGGTTCTCGGCGACGTCGCGCAGCAGCCGCCGCATGATCTTGCCCGAGCGGGTCTTGGGCAGCTCCTGGACGACCATGATCTGGCGCGGCTTGGCGATCGGGCCGATGTCCTTGGAGACGTGGGTGCGCAGCTGCTGCACCAGGTCGTCGCCGGAGTCGGTGGCCGAGCCGCGGAGGATCACGAAGGCGACGATGCCCTGGCCGGTGGTGGGGTCGGACGCGCCGACGACGGCGGCCTCGGCCACGGCGGGGTGGGCGACCAGCGAGGACTCGACCTCGGTGGTGGAGATCCGGTGCCCCGAGACGTTCATGACGTCGTCGACCCGGCCGAGCAGCCAGATGTCGCCGTCGGCGTCCTTCTTCGCACCGTCGCCGGCGAAGTAGACCTCCCGGCCGAAGCGCGACCAGTAGGTGTCGACGTAGCGGTCGTCGTCGCCCCAGATGGTGCGCAGCATCGCCGGCCACGGCGCGGTGAGGACCAGCAGGCCGGTGGCGTCGTCGCCGAGCTCGTTGCCCTCGTCGTCGACGACCTTGGCGGCGATGCCGGGGAACGGCGTCTGCGCCGAGCCCGGCTTCAGCGAGGTGACGCCCGGCAGCGGGGTGATCATGTGCGCGCCGGTCTCGGTCTGCCACCAGGTGTCGACGATCGGGCAGCGCTCGCCGCCGATGTTGCGGTGGTACCAGAGCCAGGCCTCGGGGTTGATCGGCTCGCCCACCGACCCCAGCACCCGCAGCGAGGACAGGTCGAAGCCGGCCGGGATGTCCTCGCCCCACTTCATGAACGTCCGGATGACCGTGGGGGCGGTGTAGAGGATCGAGACGCGGTACTTCTCGATGAGCTCGAACCAGCGGCCGCGGTGCGGCGTCTCCGGCGTCCCCTCGTACATGACCGACGTCGCCCGGTTGGCCAGCGGCCCGTAGACGATGTAGCTGTGGCCGGTGACCCAGCCGACGTCGGCGGCGGTCCAGTAGACGTCGGTGTCGGGCTCGAGGTCGAAGGTCGCCCAGTGCGAGTAGGCGACCTGGGTGAGGTAGCCGCCGGAGGTGTGCAGGATGCCCTTCGGCTTCGCCGTCGTGCCTGACGTGTACATGATGTAGAGCGGGTGCTCGGCGTCGAAGGCCTCGGGCGTGTGCTGCGGCGACTGCCGGTCCACGACGTCGTGCCACCAGAGGTCGCGGCCCTCGGTCCACTCGACGTCCTGCTCGGTGCGCTTGACCACCAGCACGTTGCGGACGCCCTCGGTGCGGCTCAGCGCGTCGTCGACGGCGGGCTTGAGGGCGCTCGGGGCGCCGCGGCGGTAGCCGCCGTCGGAGGTGATCACCAGGACGGCGCCGGCGTCGGTGATGCGGGAGGCCAGCGCGTCGGCGGAGAAGCCGCCGAAGACGACCATGTGGACCGCGCCGATGCGGGCGCAGGCGAGCATCGCGACGATCGTCTCGGGGATCATCGGCATGTAGATGGCCACCCGGTCGCCGGCCTGGATCCCGAGCTCGAGCAGCGCGTTGGCGGCGCGGCAGACGTCCTCGGTGAGCTGGGCGTAGGTGAGCGTGCGGGTGTCGCCCGGCTCGCCCTCCCAGTGGTAGGCCACCTGGTCACCGTGGCCGGCCTCGACGTGTCGGTCCAGGCAGTTGTAGGCGACGTTGAGCTTCCCGCCGACGAACCACTTGGCGAAGGGCGGGTTCGTCCAGTCGAGGACCTCGTCCCACTCCTGCGCCCAGGTGAGCCGGCGCGCCTGGGTCGCCCAGAAGGCCAGCCGGTCTGCCTCGGCCTCCGCGTACACGTCGGGGCCCACGTTCGCGGACGCGGCCAGCTGCTCCGGCGCCGGGAACCGGCGGCCCTCCGACCCGGTCGACTCGCTCACGTGGTGCTCCCTCCGTCTTCGTGGCCCGCGCACCGCCGGCGGGCGGCGTGTCCCATCACACACCGTAGGGCCCGCGCGGGCCGAGGGGCAGCCGCCCGCAACGAGGTTGCAGCACACTGGCCCGGTGGACGGCGGGCCCCAGGCGGTCGTGGCGGCGCGGGTGCCCGGCGCCGCCGGCCTCGGCCTGCTCGCGCCGCCGTCGGCCCGCCCGTTCCCGGCCGCGCTGCTGGCCGACCCGGCGTGGACGGCCGGGCGCGTGGCGGCGCTGGGCCGCCGCTACCGCAGCGCCGACCGGCGGGCGCTGGCGACGGTGTGGTGGTACTCGGCCTCGGCGGTGCTGCTGACGCCGGTCGCCGCGGGACTGGCCACCGGCCGGCCGCTGTCGGCGCGGCTGGCCGACACCACGCTGTACGAGATCGCCGGCGGCACCGTGCTCGCCGGGGTGTCACGGGCGCCGGCCGGGCCGGACCCGGCGGGGGAGCTGCGCGAGGCGCTCGGCTCGGTGATCGCCGTGGTGGCCGCGGCCGGCGGGATGCGGCAGCGCCCGCTGTGGGCGGTGGCCACCGACTCGCTGGCCGGCCGGCTGCTCGCCGTCGGCCGGGCGCTGGGCGACGTCGGCACGGTGACCGCGCTGGCGGCCCCGGTGGCCGCGGCCGTCGGCGACCCGATGCCCGCGCCGCGCTACACCGACGTCGGCGGCGTCCGGTTCGTCCGCCGCGCCTCCTGCTGCCTGCTGGTCCGGCTCCCCGGCGAGGCCATGTGCACCGCCTGCCCCGCCCGGCCGCCGGCGCACCGGCAGGTGCTCCTGGAGGACGCCGCCGGCCTCTGGTGAGGTGGGTCCTCAGGCGGTGAACAGCAGGATCCAGTCCCCGTCGCCGGCGTCGTTGGGTCCCGGTGGGGTGAAGGTGTCCGCGAGGGGTGTCTCCGTCCGCGCGCCCGATGTCGGGTCCACCCACGCGGCGCGGGTGCCGGGCGCCAGGAGGCCGGTGTCCACGGCGATGGTCCGCGGGGTGGGCAGGTAGACGACCGCCTGGCCGCCGTCGGGGGTCCGGGCTGCGGTCACGTGGTCGTCGTCGAGCACGTCCATCGCCGTGACCTCGGTCAGCGGGGTGCCGCGGCCGGCCGTCACCAGGTCGCCGCCGGTGTCGGGCACCAGCTCCCACCAGCGCAGGCCCGCGAACAGGTCGCGCAACCGCTGCGCCTGGGTGACGGCGACGGTCGACAGCCGCGTCTGCCACCCCGGCGGGAAGTCCCAGTCGGCGCTGCCGGAGACCTCGCCGGCGGCGCCGGAGGTCAGGCTCCACAGCACCTGCCGACGCAGCGTCTCGTCGGTGGTGGGTCGCGACTCGGGCTGGTTGTTCTCACCCTCGTAGTTCGCCTCACCCATGAGGACCGGTCGGGGTGGCGTGCGTGCGTACGCGTCGAGCACGGCGCGGTAGGTGGGGTGGTAGGTGTAGGCGAAGTCCCAGTCGATCCGCCGGGCCCAGAACGGGTTGTCACTCGAGATCGACTCGTCGAAGGAGAGCTGGATCGAGAACGGGCGGCCGTCCCCGGTCTCCCGCACGCCGCGCATCACGGCGTCCCAGCACCGGTCGACGTCACTGCCGCGAGCGGGGTCGTCCGTGGCCGGTACGTAGTCACCTCCGGCCATCCACAGGACGTTGGGCAGGTCGGCGAGGCGCTCGGCGACCCGCCGCCCGTACTGCCGGCACTGGTCCACCGACGACGGGACGAACGAGTGGCCGATGGTCCAGCCGTCCACCGCGTAGAGCAGGACCGTGATGCCCTGGTCGGCAGCCGTCCGCAGGTAGGACGTGACCCGGTCCCAGTAGGGCTCGTTCCAGCTGAGCACGTCCCCGTCCGCGAAGGGCCGGATCCCGTCGTACGTGCTCCCGTCGTCGCGAGGACCGCCGTTGCCGGTGGATCCCAGCAGGGACACGACCACCGCGTTGTAACCCTGCTCCGCCCGGGTGGAGAGGTAGAGCTCGGCCTGGGCGGGGGAGACGTCGGTCATGAACGACCAGGGCGCGTCGCCCCTGACGAGGATCGGCTGCCCGTACTGGTCGAGGAAGTACCGGCGGTCGGGGCTCACCGACGTGACGAACGGCGGACCCGTCCGGGCCGCCCTCGGCGTGGCGGGGGGCCACGGGCCGTCCGGGTAGGCGCCCGCACCGGTGATGCGCAGGGCCTGTCCTCGTGGACGGTCCCGCCAGGAGTCGTACGCCGCGGCCCCGGCCACCAGGAGGAGCGTCACGACGACGCCTCCCACCAGCAGCCGCGCGGAACGGCGCGGCACGGTCGGCCTCGCTGGTGCCATCTCGCTCCCTGCCGGGCGATGGGCGCAGACGCAGGAGACTACGACGGGATGCGGCGGCCCGACCACGGTCTCGCGTGCGGTGCTCGCCTGTTTCCGCAGGTCATGGACACGTCTTCGCCCCCCGCCCTACGGTGCGGCCATGGAGAACCCCCGTCCGGGTGCCGGTCCTGCCCTCGAGAGGCAGGTCCGCTTCTGGGGGGAGTGGAACCTCGCCCACCACGCCTTCTCGCAGCGGGGGCATCTCCAGCTGAGGCAGCTCGACTGGGTGCGGCGGCGCGCGGAACGCCTCACGCGATCGACCGACCAGGACGGGCCGCTGCGCGTCCTCGACCTCGGATGTGGGACCGGATGGCTCGGCGCCTCGCTCACGGACCTGGGCGAGGTCACGGGCACCGACCTGGCCCCGGCGGCGATCGAACACGCCCAGCGCGAGTTCCCCGACGTCCGTTTCCTGGCGGGTGGCTTCTGGGAGGTGCCTCCGTCCGGACCGTTCGACCTGGTGATCAGTTCCGAGGTCATCGCCCACGTCGCCGACCAGCAGGCCTTCATCCGGCGTGCCGCCGAGCTGCTGCGTCCCGGTGGGGTCTTCCTGCTGATGACCCAGAACGGCTTCGTGTGGCGCCGGTGGAGTGAACTCAAGCCGACGAGTGAGGGGATGATCCGCGACTGGCCCCGCCTGGGCGACCTCCGCACCATGCTGAATGCCAGCGGGTTCACGGACCTCCGCGTCCGGTCCCTCCAGCCGGCGGGGGACCAAGGGGTCCTCCGCGTGCTCAACAGCCGGGTCCTCCGAGGCGGTTTCCGGGTCCTGCGCCTCGGCACCGTGTGGAGGTCGGTGCTCGAGCGGGTGCTCGTGGGCCGGGACCTGGCCATCGCCGCACGCCTCGGGTGACGGCGCCGCTCAGGGCAGGAAGAGCATGGAGTCGCCGAACTCGTGCCACAGGTAGGTGCCGGCCGCGGCGTCGTACGCGCGGCGCACCAGGTCCCGCCCGGCGACCGCCTCGAGCAGCAGCAGGTGGCTGGCCTCGGGTTCGTGCAGGCCGGTGACCAGCCCGGTCACCGCGCGCACCGGCCGGTCCGGGCCGAGCACGAGGTCGGTCCAGCCCTCGCCCGGCCGGGTGACGCCATCGTCGCCGGTGGCCGTCTCCAGCGCCCGGGTGACCGTCGTGCCGACGGCGACCACCCGCCGCCCGGCCGCCCGCGTGGCGGTGACCAGCCGGGCGGTGACCTCCGGGACCCGGTAGCGCTCGGGCGCCGGCGGCTCGTGCAGCTCGGGGCTGGACACCCCCGCGTGCAGGACCAGCGGCACCACCGGGACCCCGCGGGCCATCAGCCGGACCAGCAGCCGGTCGGTGAACGGGCGGCCGGCGCTGGCGTTCTCCGCGCTGCCCGGCTCGGTGGCGTAGACGTTCTGGACGTCGCCGAGGGCGAGCGGCCCGCGCAGGTGGCGGTAGCGGACCGGCTCCCCGTGCCGCGCGAGGTACGCGGGGACGGCGACGGCCGGGGTCGCGACCGCCCGCCACAGCCGCCCGGGGCGGGCCGGGTCCGGGAAGCCGCCGCGCAGGACCAGCCGCACGCCGCCGGGCAGGTCCAGCGCGGCGCCGGGTTCCAGGCCGGACTCGGGGCCGTCGTCGCCGGGGCGGCGGACCTCGACCACCCAGGTGCCGTCGTCCAGCGTCGTGGACACGTGCACCGGCGTGGTCGTGCCGTCGGCCCGGCGCGCGGTCAGGCGGGCCGGCAGCGTCGCCGAGGTGTTGACGACGACGAGGTCGCCGGGCTCGAGCAGGCCGGGCAGGTCGGCGAACCGGGCGTGGGTGAGGCTGCCCGGGCGGACGGCCATCAGCCGGACGCCGTCGCGGGACAGGCCGCGGCGCTCCGGCGGCTCGGTGGCCTCCGCGCCCATGGGGACGGCGAGCGCGGTCACCGCGCGCCCTCGAGGTCAGCGACGCGCACGCGGGCGCCGGGCAGGTCGCCGTCGAGCAGGTGCAGCAGCGCGCGGGCGACGTCCGCGGGTGCGGCGAGGTCGGCGGGGTCGGTGTCGGGGTCGGCGGCGGCGTGCAGGTCGGTGGCCATGTCGCCGGGGTCGACGGCGACCACGCGCAGCCCCGGGTGCTCGACGGCGAGCACGGCGGTGAGCAGGTCCAGCGCGGCCTTGCTCGCGCCGTAGCCGCCCCAGCCGGCGTAGGGCTCGACCGCGGCGTCGCTGCTGACCGAGACCACCGTCCCGCCGGCGCGCTCGAGGGAGGGGAGCAGTGCCTGCAGCAGCGCGAGCGGGGCGACGGTGTTGGTGCGCAAAACGTCCTCCAGCGCCGCCGGCGGGAGGCCGGCCAGCGGCGGCAGCGGGGTGGGGCCGAGCGTCGAGGCGTTGTTGACCAGCAGGTCCACCGACCCGCCGGCCGCGGCGGCGAGCGCGGCACGGTGGTCGGGGTCGGCGACGTCCCCGGCCACGGCGGTGACCAGGTCGGGGCGGGGGAGCCCGGTGACGGCGGCGGCGAGGCGGCCGGCGTCGCGGGCGTCGACGACGAGCCGCCAGCCGCGCTGCGACAGCTCGGTGGCGAGGGCGAGCCCGAGGCCGCGGGAGGCCCCGGTGATCACTGCGGTGGAGGTCATGCGGTTACCGTGGGACCTCGAGTCGACTTGAGGTCAAGGGGGCGCGGTGGAGCTGCTGCCGATCGGGGAGGTGGCCGCGCGGTCGGGGCTGGCGCCGTCGGCCCTGCGGCACTACGAGGCCGAGGGGCTCATCGCCGCGAGCCGCACGCCCGGCGGCGCCCGGCGCTTCCCGCGCTCGGTGCTGCGCCGGCTGGCGTTCGTGCGCGCGGCGCAGAACGTCGGCCTGTCGCTGCCGGAGATCCGCGAGGCGCTGGCAACGCTGCCCGACGCGCGCACGCCGTCGGCCGGCGACTGGGCCCGGCTGTCGGCGGGGTGGCGGGACCGGCTCGACGCGCAGATCGCCGCGCTCGAGCAGCTCCGCGACGGCCTGTCCTCCTGCATCGGCTGCGGCTGCCTGTCGCTGACGGCCTGCGCGCTGTCCAACCCGGGCGACGCCGCGGCCGCCGAGGGGCCCGGCGCCCGGCGGCTGTCCCCGCTGCTGCGGCGGCTCCCGCCGGCCGGGCGCGCGGGCTGAGCGCGCCTCGCGGAGCCCCCGCGGGACGGGCATGATCCGGACGGGACCGGATCGCCGTCGCTGGAGGAGTGCCGCATGACCCTCATGCCCGCCGCCTTCATCGGGCACGGCAACCCGATGAACGCCCTCGAGCGCAACCGCTACACCGAGGCATGGCGGGCCTTCGGCCGCGCGGTGCCCCGGCCGCGGGCGATCCTCGTCGTCTCGGCGCACTGGTACGTGCACGCCACCGCGGTGACGGCGATGCCGCGCCCGCGCACCATCCACGACTTCTTCGGCTTCCCCGGCGAGCTCTTCGACGTCTCCTACGACGCGCCGGGCCTGCCGGAGCTGCACGAGCAGGTGGCCGACGTCGTCTCGCCGACCTGGGTGGGCGCCGACCGCGACAGCTGGGGGATCGACCACGGCGCGTGGTCGGTGCTGCTGCACGCCTTCCCCGAGGCCGACATCCCGGTCGTCCAGTTGTCGATCAACGCGCTCAAGGGCGTCGACTACCACCTGCAGATGGGCGCGGCGCTGGCTCCGCTGCGGGAGGACGGCGTCCTGGTGATCGGCAGCGGCAACGTGGTGCACAACCTCGGCGGGGTCAGCCGGGCCCTGCCCGACGCCGGCTTCGACTGGGCGCAGCGCTTCGACTCCGCCGCCCGCGAGCTCATGCTCACCGACCCGGGCGCGGTCGGGCGCCTCGACGGCCACCGCGACTTCGACCTCGCCGTCCCCACCCCCGACCACTTCCTGCCGCTGCTCTACGTGGCCGGGATGGCCGGCGCCACGGGCACGACGGCGGAGGTGCTCGTCGACGGCTACGCCTACGGGTCGCTGTCGATGACGTCGTACACCGTCGGCATGCCGGCGCCCGACGCCGCGGGCAGCGGCTTCGCCGCGCCCCTCCCGGACGGGCCCCCGGCGGACGGCGCCAACATCTGAGGTCCGTTCCGGATTCACCCCGGAGCGTGACGACGAGCCGTCAGGACGGAGGGGTCCGTCACCGATCGATGTCACGATCGTTCCCCCGGACAGCGACGCCGCTCATGTCCTGACACACCCCGGGGGGTCCCCTTGTCGTCGTCCTCGCACCGTTCCCCGACCCGCAGGCTGCGGGGCCGCCGGGCGCTCGTCGTCGCCGGCGTGCTCACCGCGGTGGTCGCCGCCCCCGGCGTCGCCTGGGCCGAGGAGCCCGCGGCGCCCGCCCCGGGCGCGGCGCTGGAGGAGACCCTGGGGAGCGTCCTCGGCCAGGTGGCGGGGGGCGCGGCCGGCGGGAGCGAGGCCCCCGCCCTGCCCCTCCCGGTGCCCGGTTTCCCACAGGAGTCGGCTCCGCAGGAGCCGGCTCCCGGGGGCGAGGCGGCCGCCGGGGGCGAGGAGGGACCGTTGCCGCCCGCGCCGCCGGAGCTGCTGGGCGCGCTCCAGTCGCTGCTGACCCCGCTGGGCGTGCCCGACACCTGCGTCCAGGGCGTGGCCGACGGCGTGGAGGACCTGCTGAACGGGATCCTGTCGCAGGACCCGCAGGCGGTGGTCGAGGACCTCGTCGGCGGCCTCGAGAGCGCCCTGACCGGGCTGGCCTCCGGTCAGCCGCCGGCCCTGGACCCCGCCGTCCTCGGGGTCGGCGCCGCTGACGTCGCCGCCGACGTGCAGGCGCTGCTCGCGGCCTTCCAGGCCTGCCTCCCGGCCCTCCCGGGGTCCCCGGAGGAGCCCCCGGCGCCCCCGGCGCAGCCCGCGCCCGAGGCCCCGCAGGCCGCGCCCGTGTCCGCGCCGGTCGCCGAGCAGCCCGCGCAGTACCTCGGCTACGCCCCGACCGGCGGCGGCGAGGGCGTCGAGACCGAGGGTCCCGGCACCGCCGTCCCGCTGGCCGTCCTGGGCGGCCTGCTGGTCGCGGGCGGCACCGGTGCCGCCGTCTCCCGGGCGCGGTCCCGTGCGGTCGGTCGCTAGGGAGCTCTCGGGCCAGCGGCTGCCGCTGCTGGTCTTCCTCGTCGTCCTCCTCGCGGGGGCCGGCGTCTTCGTCTGGACCGCCCGCCCGGCGGCCGACGCCGCGGCGTCGACCCCCGTGACCTCGCTGGTGGCGGTGCCGGCGACCGGGGAGGTGCCCGCCCTCCCGGCCGCCGGCGCGCCGGCCGACGGGCCGGTCGTGCCGGGGCGGATCGCGGTCCCCGCCATCGGCGTCGACACCGCGGTCGAGTCGCGCGGGACGGTGCGGTACGAGAACCCGTTCACCGGGCGGACCGTCGACGGCTACGGCGTGCCGCGGTCGATGCGCACCACCTCGTGGTGGTCCGACGGGCCGGCCCCCGGCTCCGGGCAGATGGCGGTCCTGCTCGGCCACGCCGGGACAGACGGCGGCGCGGTGTTCGACCGGCTGCCGGAGCTCGCCCCGGGCGACGAGGTGCTCCTGGTCGACGCCGGTGGCGCCTACCTGCGGCTGGAGGTCCTCGGTGAGCCGGTGACCGGGCTGGACAAGGCCACCTCCGCGCTGGCGGACACGCTCAACGGCCACCCCGCCGACGCCGACCTCGCGCTCGTCACCTGCGGCGGGGAGTACGACGAGGCAGCCGGCGCGAGCGAGGACAACACCGTCGTCTTCGCCCGGATCGTCTGAGCGTCAACCGTGAGTTGACGACCTGCCCCGGGAGCCCGCCGACGCGCAGCAGGACTTCGCCCGCTTCACCCCTCGCGCGCGTCATGCCGTCGTCGCCGCCCAGGAGGAGGCCCGCTCCGCCGGGAACGCCGAGATCACCACCGGGCACCTGCTGCTCGGCCTGCTCGCCGAGCCCGAGGCGATCGCCGCGCGGGTCCTGGCGGGCCAGGGCGTCGACGCCGACCGGATCCGGGCCGCCGTGCGGGTGCCCGCGCCCGCGGAGGCCGTGCCGGCCCTCGTCCCGTTCGACGCGGACGCGCGCAGGGTCCTGGAGCTCACCTTCCGCACCGCGCTGCGGCTGGGGCACAACTACGTCGGGACCGAGCACCTGCTGCTGGCCCTGCTCGACGCCGAGGAGGGCGCCGGGCCGCTCGCCTCGCTCGGCGTCACCCGGGCGGTCACCGAGGCGGCGGTCGCCGAGGCGCTCGCGGCCGCGGTCCGGCAGGCCGGCGGGGCCTGAGGGAGCTCAGCCGGCCACGGCCGGGGGATCGGCCGGGGGATCGGCCGGGGGGTCGGCCGCCGCCGGGCGGGCGGCGTCGCTGATCCGCGGGAAGGGTCGGGTCGAGAAGACCACCTCGACCGGCAGCCCGAAGAACTCCGCGATCCGCAGCGCCAGGTGCAGGCTCGGGTTGTACTCGCCGCGCTCCAGGTAGCCCACCGTCTGGTAGTGGACGCCGAGGGCGTCGGCGAGCTCCCGCCGGGTCACGCCCTGCTCGGCCCGCAGCAGGGCGATCCGGTTGTAGACCGCGTCGGGACTCCGGTCGGCGCTCACCGGACCCACTGCAGCGACGCCTCCTTGGCCGCCTCGACCTGCGAGCCCGACTGCCGGCGGGCCATCCGGCGCAGCACCCGAGGGGTCACCAGCATCCCGAACACCGCCCAGGCGGCGAGCACGAGCACCGTCGCGCCGGTGCGCCAGGAGTCGCCCACCTCCAGGGTCACGGCGGCATCGGGCAGGAAGGCCGACCGCAGGCCGAGGCCGATCCAGTAGACGGGGAAGACCTGGGCCACCGCCTGCACCCAGCCCCACAGCGCCTGCATCGGGAAGAAGACCCCCGAGATCGCGGTGAGGACGAGGACGGGCAGCATGCCCCAGGAGCCGACCTTCTGGGTGCTGGGTACGACCGAGCCCAGGATCATCCCGAGCGGCAGCGTCGCGAGCAGGCCGAGGGCGATCACCCACGCCACCGTCAGCCACCCGGCGGCCCCGCCGTGCATCAGCCCGTCGAAGAGCAGAAAGCTCGGCACGAGGATCGTCAGCAGCGAGGGCAGCAGGCCGAGGGAGTGGTAGGTGAGCTGTCCGGTCACGTAGCCCTGCATGCCGTGGGGCAGCGCCTTGTGGCGCAGCAGGGTGCCGTCCTCCCGCTCCATGGCCAACGCGAAGGCGGGGCCGATCACGACGCCGAAGGCCAGCAGCCCGGCGAGGATGCTGGGCAGGGCGTACGTCGGGTAGGACAGCCCGGAGTCGCCGATCTCGTTGTCCCGGTTGAACCACAGCAGCAGCAGCGTGCCCACGGCCGTGAACAGGTAGAAGCCCTGGTCCTGGGGGCTGCGCAGGCTCTGCAGGAACTCCGTCCAGCCGCGGCGCAGGCCGAGGACGAGCGCGTGCCGGGTCGCGTTCATCGCGTGGCCTCCTCGAGCACCGGTCCGGCCGGGACGCCGGACTCGGACCGCTGCACCATCGTCAGGTAGGTGTCCTCGAGGCTCGCCCGCCGGACCTCGAGGTCGGTCAGCTCGTCGCCGTGCTCCTCGAACAGCCGACGGACGAAGGCGACGACGTCGGTCGTGGGGTGCACGAACCGCTCGGGGCCGCAGGCCCAGCGCACCTCCGCGGTGCCGGCGACCTGCCGGCCCAGCTCGTCGGCGCTGCCGTCCGCGACGATCCGGCCCCCGGTCAGGATCAGGATGCGGTCGGCCAGCTTCTCCGCCTCGGCCAGGTCGTGCGTCGTCAGCAGGATGGTGGTGCCCTCCAGGTCGGAGAGCCGGTGCACCAGGTCGTGGAAGTCCCGGCGGGCCTGCGGGTCGAAGCCGGCGGTCGGCTCGTCGAGGAAGAGCAGCTCGGGGCGGCCGATGATCCCGACCGCGACGTCGAGCCGCCGTCGCTGGCCGCCGGAGAGGGCGCCGATCTTGCGGTCGGCGTGCTCGGTGAGCCCGACGGTCCGCAGCAGCCAGTCGACCTCGTAGGGGCGCGGCCGCTCGGGTGTCGAGTAGGGCGCGTAGTAGTCGCCGAGCTGGGTGAGCAGGCGCCGGGGGGTCCACCGGGCGTGGTCGCGCCAGGACTGCAGGACCACGCCCACCCGCGCCCGCCACGCCTCGCCGGCCCGGGCCGGGTCCTCGCCGAGCACGCGCACCTCCCCGGCCGAGGGCACGCGGAAGCCCTCGAGGATCTCGATCGTGGTGGTCTTGCCGGCGCCGTTGGGGCCGAGCAGGCAGACCACCTCGCCGGCGTCGACGCGGAGGTCGACCCCGGTGAGCACCTCGTTGGCGCCGTAGGCCATGCGCAGGCCGCGCACCTCGACGACGGGCTCGGACAGGGGGACGTCGGGCACGGGGGCCTCCACGGTGGGGGATCCGGCGGTGCCCCATAGTAGAACTGCTACATCGAGAGCGGAAGTGCTGTGTCGGCCAGCGCGGCGGCCCAGATCCGGCAGGCGGCGGCGCCCGGGTGGAAGCCGTCCTCGGCGAACAGCCCCGGCCCGTCCAGCGGCGGGGCGGGCGCGTGCCGGACGCCCGGGCGGGCCAGGCGCTCCAGTTCGCCGTCGAGGACGCGGGCGTGCCGGCCGAGCACCCCGCGCAGCGGCTGCGGCAGCGTGGGGAAGCGGCCCATGTCGGGCAGCCCGGCCAGGACGACGACGCCGCCCGGGGCGGTGAGCGGCGCCAGTGCCCCGAGCAGCGCGGAGACGTCGCGGCGCCAGGCGGCCCGGCCGCGCAGCCGCAGCGTGTCGTTGACGCCGAGGACCACGAGGACGACGTCGGCGGGCGGGCCGGCCAGCCCGGGGACCAGGCGCACGAGGGCCTGCGCGGCCGTCGTCCCGGTGCGCGCGGACAGCCGCCAGCGCACCTCCCGCCCGCTGCGGGCGGCCAGCGCGGCGGCGACGGAGGCCGCGAGCGCGTCCTCCTGCCGGGCCACCCCGACCCCGGCCGCGGGCGACTCCCCGAGCACCGCGAGGGTCAGCGGCGGTGCGTCCCCGGCGACGACGCCGCTGCGCGGCCCCGCGGCCTCGGGCAGCACCGGTGTGCGGCGGCGCACCCCGGCGCCCTGCACGAGCAGCAGCGGGGCGAGGGCGGCGGCGGCCAGCCGGGAGGTCACGCCGGGGGAGTCTGCGCCCCCAGTGCGACGACGTCGCCGACCACCCACACCGCCGGCGGGCGGATGCCCTCCTCGGCCAGCGTCCGCGCCAGGCCGGCGAGCGTCGTCCGGACGGCGCGCTGGGTGGCCGTCGACCCGTCGGCGACGACGGCGACCGGAGTCTCCGGGGCGCGCCCGTGCTCGACCAGCGCCGCGGCGATCGCCCCGGCGGTGTCCACGCCCATGAGCACCACGACGGTGCCGCGCAGCCGTCCGAGCGCCGCCCAGTCGACCAGCGACTGCGGGTGCCCCGGCGGCACGTGCCCGGAGACGACGACGAACTCGTGGGTCAGCCCGCGGTGGGTGACCGGGATGCCGGCCAGCGCGGGGACGGCGATCGCGCTGGTCACGCCGGGCACCACCTCGACCGGCACGCCCGCGGCGACGCACGCCTCGAGCTCCTCCATGCCGCGGCCGAAGACGAACGGGTCACCGCCCTTGAGTCGCACCACCCGCCTGCCGGCCAGCGCGTGCTCCACCAGCAGGGCGTTGATCTGCTCCTGCGCCATCGACCGCCCGCGCGGGAGCTTCGAGGCGTCGATGACCTCGACCTCCGGCGGCAGCGAGGCCAGCAGCGACTGCGGCGCCAGGTGGTCGGCCAGCACGACGTCGGCCTGCGCGACCGCCTGCTGCCCGCGCACGGTGATCAGCCCGGGGTCGCCCGGCCCGCCGCCGACGAGGACGACGCTGCCGGCCCGGCCGCCCGAGGGCTCGCGGGCGGCGCGGTCGCGGATGCTGCCGTCGGACAGCCCGGCGACGACGGCGTCGCGCACGCCGACCGCCCGCTGCGGGTCCCCACCGCCGTGCACGCCGACCACCAGGTCGCCCTGGCGGCCGACCGCGGGCGTCCACACGCTGGAGGCCGACCGGTCGTCGGCCCGGGCGCAGAACACCCGCAGCCGCTCGGCCTCCTCGGCCACGGCCGCGTTGACGGCGGGGTCGTCGGTGGCGGCGACGGCGTACCAGGCGCCGTCGAGGTCGCCGGGCCGGTAGCCGCGGCGCACCCAGGTCAGCGAGCCGGGGGCCACCAGCGCCTCGAGCGCGGGCGTCACCTCGGGGCTGACCACGGTGACCCGCGCCCGGGCCTCGAGCAGCCCGGCCACCCGGCGGTGGGCGACCTGGCCGCCGCCGACCACGACGACGCGGCGGTCGAGCAGGCGCAGGCCGACGGGGTAGACGACGCCGGTTCCTGGGTCGACGGGCGTGGCGCTCAGCGGTGCTCCTCCGGGACGGCGGCCGGGTGCGACGTCGTCGTCGGCATCGTGACCAGGATGTCGGACCCAAGGATCGCAGTGAGGTCCGCGGCGAACGCACGGGAGGTCGCCGGGTCGCGGACGGCCACCCGCAGGTGGTCGGGGGACAGGCCGGGGAAGGTGTCGCCGCGGCGCACCGCCCATCCCCGGTCGCGCAGCGCCGCGCGCACCCGCGCGCCGCCGGGCACGTGCAGCAGCACGAACGACGAGACCGGCTCCCCGACGACGGCCACGCCCGGCGGCAGGGCGGCCATCAGTGCGGCGCGGTGGACGGCGAGCTCGCGGGCGGCGGCGTCGGCCTCGGCGCGGGCGGCGGCGGTCGTGCAGGCGACGGCGGCCGCCAGCGCGGGCGTGGACAGCGGCCAGTGCGGCTGCGCGGCGGCCAGCGCGGCGACCAGGTCCGCCGGGCCGAGCGCGTAGCCCACGCGCAGGCCGGCCAGCCCCCACGTCTTGGTCAGGCTGCGCACGACGAGCAGGCCGGGCAGGTCGCTGCGCCCCGCCAGCGACGCCGGCTCCCCGGGCACGGTGTCGGCGAAGGCCTCGTCGACCAGCAGGACGCGGCCGGTCCGGGCCAGCGCGGCGACGTCGCCGGCCGGGTGCAGCACCGACGTCGGGTTGGTCGGGTTGCCCAGCACCACCAGGTCGGCGTCGTCGGGCACCTCGCGCAGGCGGTAGTGCGGCGGGTCGAGCAGCAGCCGCTCCACCGGGTGCCCGGCCGCGCGCAGCGCCGCCTCCGGCTCGGTGAACGACGGGTGCACCACCACCGCCCGCCGCGGCGCGAGCGCCCGGGCGACCAGCACGAACGCCTCGGCCGCGCCCGCGGTGAGCAGCACCTCGCTGGGGTCGCGGCCGTGCGCGGCGGCCACCGCGGCGCGGGCCGGGCCGGCGTCGGGATAGGCGGCGACGTCGTCGAGCGCCTCGCGCAGCACGGCGCGCAGCCACGGCGGCGGCGTCCCGGCGCGGACGTTGACCGCGAGGTCGATGAGCCCTGGACCGAGGTCGTCGTCGCCGTGGTGGTGGAGGAGGTCGGTCATGCGGCCACCGCCACGGTGACCCTCCCGTGCACGGTCTTGCCCACCACCAGCCGGGCGCCGCCGAGCAGCGCGGCGGCCTCGGCCACCGACGCCGTCCCCACGGCCGCGGCCACCCGCGCCGACGGCGTGGGCACCGGGACGGCGGCCAGCACGGCGGCGGCGTGCCCGGTCAGCGGCCAGCCCCGCGCCGCCGCGGCGCCGGCCAGCCCCGGCTCGGCGGCGCGGGCGTCGAGGGTGGCCAGCGCGGTGACCCGCGCTCCGGCGGGCAGGACGGCGTCGACCGCGGCCAGCACCTCCCCGGCCGACACCCCGGGGACCGCGCCGACGCCGACGGTCACGTCCACGGGGTGACGCCGGGCCGGTCGGGGAGGGCGGCCAGCAGCGCGGCGGCGTCGCGGGGGAGCGGGCCGTCGGGCAGCAGGCCGAGCTCGCGCAGCCGGGCCCCCACGGTCAGCGCCCAGGGCCGGTCGAGCCGAGCGCGGGCGAGCAGGCCGTCGTCGGCGAGGAGCTCCGCGGGCGCGCCCTGCACCACCCGCCGGTCCACGACGACGGCCACCTCGTCGGCCCAGCGCAGCGCCAGGTCGACGTCGTGGGTGCTCATGACCACCGTGGACCCCGACAGCTGCAGCCGGTCGAGCGCGGCCAGCGCCTCGGTGACGGCGGAGGGGTCGAGGCCCGCGGTGGGCTCGTCGAGCAGCAGCACGCAGGGGCGCATCGCCACCGCGCCGGCGATCGCCACGCGCTTGCGCTCGCCGTAGGACAGCTGGTGGGTGGGGCGGGAGGCCAGGCCGTCGACGGCGAGCAGCGCGAGCGCCTCCGCCACCCGCGTGCGGACCTCGTCCTCGGGCAGTCCGAGGTTGAGCGGGCCGAAGGAGACGTCCTGGCCCACCGAGGCGCTGAACAGCTGGTCGTCGGGGTCCTGCAGCACCAGCTGGACCTCCTGGCGGTGCGCGCGCAGGCCGCGGCGGGTGTGGTGCAGCAGCTCGCCGTCGACGGCGACCCCGCCGGCGTCGGGCCGCAGCGCCCCGGACAGGCAGCGCAGCAGCGTCGTCTTGCCCGAGCCGTTGGCGCCCAGCAGCGCCAGCCGGCGCCCGGCGGGGACGGTGAGCGAGGCGCCGTCGAGGACTCGGCGGCCGCGCTCGTAGCCGACGACGAGGCCCTCGGCGGTGAGGCTGCGGTGGCTCACGCGAGCACCCCCACGGTGACCAGCGCCGCCAGCCCGGCCGCGGTGGCGGCGAGGAAGCCCCGGGAGGAGGGCAGGGACTCCGGCAGCACCCGCAGCCCCGTCTCCATCCCGCGGCCGGCGAGGCCCTCCTGCAGGCGGCGGGCGCGGTCGAAGGACCGGGTGAACACCGCCGCGGCCAGCGTCCCCGACGACCGGTAGGAGCGGCGCCAGGTCGAGTGGCCCATGCGGGCGGTCTGCGCCTCGCGGATGGTGGTCAGGCTCTGCAGCAGCACGAACAGCAGCCGGTAGGTCACCCCGGCCACCTCGACGACGGCGGCCGGCACGCCCAGCCGGCGCAGCGCGGCCAGCAGGTCGGTCATCGGTGTGGTGGTGGCCAGCAGCAGCACCGCCGCACCGCCGGCGACCGAGTGGCCGACCAGCTCACCGGCCCGTGCCGCGGCGTCCGGCGCCCACCCGAGGCCGCCGTCGACCGACACGACGGCGGTCAGCGCGCCGACGGCGACGAAGGCCAGCGGCCAGCGCGCCGCGCGGCCGAACGTGCGGGCCGGCACCCTCGCCGGCCCCAGCGCCAGGACGACGGCGGCCAGCGCGACGAGCACGCCGCCCGGCCAGACGGGCAGGACGAGCGCGCAGACGACCAGGCCCGCGCAGAGGACGAGCTTGTCCACCGGCGAGCGGGTGCGCCAGGCGCTGGCCCAGGCGGCGTCGTCGACCGCCAGTCCGGTCACGGCGCCTCGGCGGGCGGGGCCGTCTCCCGGGCGGCCCGGCGGCCGCGCAGCCGGCCCAGCACGTAGCCGAGCACGCCGCCGCCGAGCGCCGCCTGCAGCGCGAACAGCCCGGACTCGACCTCGCCCGACGACGGGCTGAACACCGACTCGAACCAGGGCGTGTACCCGGACTCCTCGATCGCCTCGGTGGCCACGCTGTCGGTGCCGGTGTACTCGGACGCGCCGCCGTCGAGGACCAGCGGCAGGGCGAACAGCGCCACCACCGCGAGCAGGAGCAGGGAGGTGACCAGGCGGCGGCGGGTCATCGGACGTCCCCCGAGGTGGCCGCGGGGCGCAGCACGCCGAGGCGCTCGAGCTCCGGCCGGGCGTTGACCGTCAGCACCCGGAACAGCAGGACGCCGAGCAGGCCCTCGCCGACCGCCAGCGGGACCTGGGTGACGGCGAAGACGCCGAGGAACTTCACGGCCGCGCCCGCGAACCCGCCGGCCGCGTCGGGGAAGGCCAGCGCCAGCTGCAGCGACGTCGTGACGTAGGTGGCGAGGTCGGCCAGCGCGAGGGCGACGAAGACGCCGGGCAGCAGGCCTGCGCCCAGCGCCCGGGCCAGCCGGTAGGCGCCGTACCCGGCCCAGGGCCCGACGACGGCGAAGGCGACCGCGTTGGCGCCCAGCGTGGTCAGCCCGCCGTGGGCCAGCAGCAGCGCCTGGAACAGCAGGACCACGGTGCCCAGCAGCGCCATCACCGGTGGCCGGAACAGCACCGCGCCCGCGCCGGTGCCGGTCGGGTGGCTGGAGCTGCCGGTGACCGAGGGCAGCTTGATCGCGCTCAGCACGAACGTGAACGCCCCGGCGGCACCGAGCAGCAGCGTGGACTCCGGGTGCTCGCGCACCTCCTTCACCACCGCCCGCGCGCCGTGCACGACGAACGGGGCGGCGACGACGGTCCAGCCGATCGCGTGCGGTGCCGGGAGGAAGCCCTCAGCGATGTGCATGGCTCGCCCTCTCGGGAACGGCCGCCGCGCAGGCGGCGACGAGGCGTTCGGCGAGCGCGGGGCTGCCCGCCCAGTTCAGGTGCAGGTAGGAGGCGTGGACCGAGCCGGACACGAAGCCCTCCGGAGCGCCCGCCGACCACTGCCAGGCGGGGGTGGGGCCGGCGGCGGGGAGGGCGTGCGTGCGGTGGAACTCGTGGCCCCTGACGCGGGTGCCCGCCCGGGCCAGCACGCTGTCGGTGAGCGCCACCGCCGAGCGGTAACCGAGGGTGAGCCGCGGCGTCATCGCCGTCGCGACGTCGAGGACGCCGCACATCGGCGAGCCGTCGAGCTCGCGGGCGAGGTAGAGCAGCCCCGCGCACTCGGCGGCGACCGGACCGCCGCGGGCGGTCAGCGCCGCGATGTCGGCCCGCAGGGTCGTGTTGGCCGAGAGCTGGTCGGCGTAGACCTCGGGGAAGCCGCCGCCGACGACGAGCCCCGCGGTGCCCTCGGGCAGTGCCTCGTCGCGCAGCGGGTCGACGGTCACCACCTCGGCGCCGGCGGCCGCGAGCAGCTCGGCGTTCTCCGCGTAGCCGAAGGTGAACGCGGGCCCGCCGGCGACGGCGATGCGCGGCCGCCCCGGCACGGGGGTCACCTCGGCGGCGGGGTCCCACGGCGCCGCGGCCAGGCCCGGCGCGGTGCGGGCCAGGCGCAGCACGGCGTCGAGGTCGATCCCCTCGGCGACCACCTCGCCGAGCCGGCGCACGGTGGCCAGCGCCTCGGCCGAGCGCTCGGCGGCCGGGACGAGCCCCAGGTGCCGCGAGGGCGTGCCCAGCTCGGCCAGCCGCCGGACCGCCCCGAGCACCGGCACCCCGGCCGCGTCCAGCGCCTCGCGCAGGATCGCCTCGTGCCGGTCGCTGCCGACCCGGTTGAGCACCACGCCGCCGAGCCGCACCGACGGGTCGAAGGTGGCGAACCCGTGCACCAGCGCCGCGACGCTGCGGGCCTGCGAGGAGGCGTCGACGACCAGCACGACCGGCGCGCGCAGCAGCCGCGCCACGTGCGCCGTGGAGGCGAAGCCGGGCTCGACCTCGGGGTGCGAGGCGCCGTCGAACAGGCCCATGACCCCCTCGACGACGGCGACGTCGGCCCCGCGCGCGCCGTGCAGGAACAGCGGCGCGATCCGCTCCTCGCCCACCAGCCAGGGGTCGAGGTTGCGCCCCGGCCGGCCGGCGGCCAGGCCCGCGTAGCCCGGGTCGATGTAGTCGGGGCCGACCTTGTGCGGGGAGACGGCCAGGCCGCGGGCGGTCAGTGCCGCGACCAGCCCGGTGGTGACCGACGTCTTGCCCGCGTTGCTCGACGGGGCGGCGACGACCACGCGCGGGAGGCTCACCACCGCGCTCCCCCCAGGGCGGCGGAAATGGCCATTCCTGCCGCGCTCACCACTCGATCCCCCGCTGGCCCTTCTGGCCGGCGTCCATCGGGTGCTTGACCTTGGTCATCTCCACGACCAGGTCGGCGGCGTCGACGAGCGCCTGCGGGGCGTCGCGGCCGGTGATGACGACGTGCTGGGTGCCCGGCCGGTTCGTCAGCGTCTCGACGACGTCGTCGACGTCGACCCAGCCCCACTTCAGCGGGTAGGTGAACTCGTCGAGGACGTAGAAGCGGTGCGCCTCGGCGGCGAGGTCGCGCTTGATCTGCGCCCAGCCCTCGACGGCGTCGGCGGCGTGGTCGACCTCGGTGCCCTGCCGGCGCGACCAGCTCCAGCCCGAGCCCATCTTGTGCCAGACCACGGGGCCGCCCTCGCCGGTCTCCGCGTGCAGCCGGCCCAGCGCGGTCAGCGCGTTCTCCTCGCCGACCCGCCACTTCGCGCTCTTGACGAACTGGTAGACCGCGACCGACCAGCCCTGGTTCCACGCGCGCATCGCCATGCCGAACGCGGCGGTGGACTTGCCCTTCATCTCGCCCGTGTGCACGACCAGCAGCGGCCGGTTGCGCCGCTGCCGCGTGGTCAGCCCGTCCTGCGGGACGACGGCGACCTGTCCCTGGGGCACTAGTCCTCCTCGCTGGCGCTCGTCGGCCCCGTGCCTGGGGGCGCTGTGCTCACGGGTGAGCTCGCACGCTCGCTCACGCGGCCGCCCCCCGCACGGAGCGGACCGTGGCCGCCAGCGCGTCGGCGGCCAGCTCCTCCAGCCGGAGGGTGTGCGCGCCGAGGTGCGTCCCGAGGACGCCGGCCAGGCCCAGGCGCACCGGCCCGGACTCGCAGTCGACGACGACCGCCGCGGTGCCCGCGTCGGCCAGCCGCCGGGCGGCCGTGTGGGCCGCGCCGAGGGCGTCGGAGCCGCGCGCGCCGGTGGCCCGGCCGTCGGTGACGACGACCAGCAGCGGCCGCCGCTGGGGATCGCGGACCCGCTCCACGCGCAGCACCTCGGCGGCGCGCGCCAGGCCCGCGGCCAGCGGGGTGCGCCCGCCGGTGGGCAGCTCGCGCAGCCGCGCGGCCGCGGCCTCCACCGACCAGGTGGGCGGCAGCGCCAGCTCGGCGTCGCCGCCGCGGAAGGTGACCAGGCCGACCTTGTCGCGGCGCTGGTAGGCGTCGAGCAGCAGCGACAGCACCGCGCCCTTGACCGCGCCCATCCGCGCCCGCGAGCCCATCGAGCCGCTGGCGTCGACGACGAAGAGCACGAGGTTGCCCTCGCGGCCCTCGAGCGTGGCCTGGCGCAGGTCCTCGCGGGCGATCCGCAGCCCCGGTCCGCGGCGCCCGCGCGACACCTGGTGCGGCGCCGCGGCCAGCACGGTGTCGACCAGGTGCAGCCGGGTCACCGGTCCGGACGGGCGGACCGAGCCGACCACGCGCCCCCGGTCCGACCGCGCCTTCGACCGCCGCCCGGCCACGCCCGTGCCGGTGCCGGGCACCTCGAGCCGGCGGGTGCGGAAGGGGTCCGACGGCGCGACGGCGGCCCTCTCCCGCGCCGGCGCGGCCCCGCCCTCGCCGTCCCCCTCGTCGAGATCGCGCGATCTCGGCGGCTTCGGGGCGCTGTCACCGTCGAGATCACGTGATCTCGTCTCGTCCCCGGCGGGGCCGTCGTCGGGCGGGGGAGCGCCGCCGTCGCCGGGTCCGCCGTCGGGGCCCTCGGGCGGGTCCTCGGGGTCGTCGTCGGGACGGGAGTCCTCGAGCGCCCGGTCGAGGGTGTCGTCGTCGAGGCCCGGGGCGTCGAACGGGTTGCGCCGGCGGCGGTGCGGCAGCGCCAGGCGGGCGGCGACCCGGACGTCGTCCTCGGTGACCTCCTCGCGGCCGCACCAGGCGGCGTGCGCGATGGCGGTGCGGGCGGTGACCAGGTCGGCGCGCAGGCCGTCGACGTCGAAGGCGGCGCAGACCGCGGTGACCTGGCGCAGCGCGTCGTCGGAGAGGACGACGTGCGGCAGGCGGGCGCGCGCGTCGGCGATCCGTGCGGCCAGCACGGCCTCCTCGGGCGCCCAGGCGGCACCGAACCCGGCCGGGTCGGCGTCGTAGGCGAACCGCCGGCGCACCACCTCGGCGCGCACGGCCGGGTCGCGCGGCGCGGCGACCTCCACGGTGAGCCCGAAGCGGTCGAGCAGCTGCGGGCGCAGCTCGCCCTCCTCGGGGTTCATGGTCCCGACCAGCAGGAACCGCGCCGCGTGCCGCACCGAGACGCCCTCGCGCTCGACGTAGGCGGTGCCCAGGGCGGCGGCGTCGAGCAGCAGGTCGACGAGGTGGTCGTGCAGCAGGTTGACCTCGTCGACGTAGAGGACGCCCCGGTGCGCGGCGGCCAGCAGGCCCGGCTCGAAGGCCTTCACGCCCTCGGTGAGCGCCCGCTCGAGGTCCAGCGAGCCGACGACGCGGTCCTCCGACGCGCCCACCGGCAGCTCCACGAGCCGGGCGGGCCGGGTCTGCGCGGGCGCGGCCGGCTCGTGCGGCCCGTCGGGGCAGGCCGGGTCGGGCGCGGCGGGGTCGCAGGCGAACCGGCACCCGGGGACGACGGCCACGGGCGGCAGGACGGCGGCCAGCGCGCGCACCGTCGTCGACTTGGCCGTGCCCTTCTCGCCGCGCACCAGCACGCCGCCGATGGCCGGGGAGACCGCGTTGAGCAGGAGTGCCAGTCGCATGTCGTCCATGCCGACGACGGCGCCGAAGGGATACGTCATGCGGGTGCACGGGTCCTCTCCCCGGGTGTCCACGCCCGGAGGTGGCAGGAGGCGACGGCGGGAGTTCCTGACTCCCCGGCGGGTGGCCGGGTCACAGTGGCGGGACCGCGCCGGAGTCGCACCGGGCTTCCTCCACTGCCGTCGCTGTGGCGGCGCCCATGCAACCACGCGGGACGCGCGGGTGACAGGCCGGGGCGGTGACTTGACGGATCGGAAAGTGACGCGCCAGACTTTCCGACATGGAAAACGACAGCACCGTCGACCGCGCCGCCGCGGTCGAGCAGCTCGCCGCCCTGCGGGACCAGCGCAGCGCGCTGGCCGACCACGCCGTCCAGCCGTGGTGGTACGACGCGTCGCTCGGCCTGCTCGTGGCCGCCTTCGTCAGCAGCTACGCGACCCGCGACCTCCGCTGGGTGGCGCTGGCCCTCGCCGTCCTCGGGGCCGGCGCGCTGGGGCTGGTGCGGGTGTACCGGCGGAGGACGGGCACGTGGGTGAGCGGGCTGCGGCCGGGAGCGACGCAGGCGGCCGTCCGCGCCTGGATGGTGTTCTACGCGGTCGTCCTCGCCGCCGGTGCCGCCGTCGAGTACCTCCTCGAGGTGCGCGGCGCCATGGTGGTCGCCGGGATCGTGATCGGCGTGGGCCTCGCGCTGGTCAGCCGCTGGTGGAGCCGGCTGTACGTCGCCGAGCTGCGGGGCGCGCTGTGACCGCCGGGGACCGGTCCCCGGAGGCGGCGGAGGCGGCGGCTCAGCTGGACGCGCTGCGGGCCGACCGGGCGGCGCTGGCCGACCGGGTCGTGCAGCCGTGGTGGTACGACGTCGCCCTCGGCCTGCTGCTCTTCGGCTTCCTCGCGTCCTACGCCCTCGACTCGCTGTGGATCACCTTCCCGGCGCTGCTCCTCTTCTGCGCCGGCCTCGGCGCCCTGGTGGCGGCCTACCGCCGGATCACCGGGGTCTGGGTGACCACGCCGCCCCGGTTCGCCACGCTGTGGGCGGCGATCGTCCTGGTCGTCCTGGTGCCGGCGTTCGTGCTCGCGGAGGGCTACGACCGGCACTGGGTCATGGTGGTGGCCGGCGCGGTGCTCGGCGTCGCGGCCGGCGTGGCCAGCCGGGTCGTGGGCCGCCGGTGGGCGGCCGAGCTGCGCCGGGGGGACGGGCTGTGACCGCGGTGGCGCCGCACTTCGACGCCGTCATCCACCCACCGCCCCGGCTGCAGGTCTGCGGGCTGCTCGCCGCCGTGGACACCATGGAGTTCGCCACCGTGCGCGACCGGGTCGGCGTGAGCGACTCGGTGCTGTCCAAGCACGTCAAGCAGCTGGAGGAGGCGGGCTACGTGAGGGTCAGCAAGGCCACCGTCGCCGCGCGCCAGCGGACCAGCCTGTCGCTCACGAAGGAGGGCCGGCGGGCGTTCGACGCGCACGTCGCCGAGCTCCGGCGCATCGCCGGTCTGTGAGGGGACCCCGGCCGTCCGCGCGCGGACTCGCCGACGCCGCGTTCGTCCTCGCCGGTGCCGCCCTGGCCGGCTGGCTGCTCGGCCGGGCCGGCGTCCCCTCCGCCGGACTCTTCGGCGGGCTGCTCGCCGGGCTGGTGCGGGGGCTGGCCGGGCGGACGCCGCTCGGCGTGCCCCGGCCCGCGGCCGCGGCGTCGCAGGCCGTCGTCGGCGTCTCGATCGGGGCGCTGGTCGACCCCGAGACCCTGGCCGCGCTGGGTGAGGACTGGCTGCCGGTCGTGCTCGTCACCCTGGCCACGCTGCTGCTCACCGTCGGCGCCGGGCTGCTGCTGCGCCGCCAGCCCGGGATCAGCCCGGTGACCGGGGCGTTCGCGATGATCGCCGGCGGCGCCTCGGGCATCACCGCGATGGCCCGCGACCTCGGCGCCGACGACCGCATGGTGGCCGTCCTGCAGTACCTGCGCGTGGTGCTCATCGTCGTCGCCATGCCGATAGTGGCCACCACGGTCTACGGCGCCGACCCCGCGGCCGGCACCGCCGTCCCGGAGGAGGCCGCCCCCGGCTGGCCGGCTGGCCTGCTGTTCACCGCCGGCTGCGCGGTGGTCGGCGTGCTGCTGGCCCGGCTGGTGCGGCTGCCGGTGCCGGCGCTGCTCGGGCCGCTGCTCGTGGCCGCGGCGGTGGACCTCGGCGGGCTCTCGGGCGGGGCGGACGTGCCCGGCCCGGTGGAGGCGGCCGCGTTCGTGCTCATCGGCCTGCAGGTGGGCCTGCGGTTCACCGTGGCCAGCCTGCGCACGGTCGGCCGGGCCCTGCTGCCGGCGCTGGCCGTCATCGTCGGGCTGGTCCTCGCCTGCGCGGGGCTCGGGCTGGTGCTCTCGGCGGCCACCGGCGTCAGCGAGCTCGACGCCTACCTCGCGACGACGCCGGGCGGCCTCTACGCCGTCCTGGCCACGGCCACCGGCACCGGCGCCGACGCGACGTTCGTGCTCGCCGTGCAGGTGCTGCGGCTGTTCGTGATGCTGCTCGCCGCGCCGCTGATCGCCGCCCGGCTGCGCCGCGGGTCCCCCTGACCGCGGGCGCGGCACGCCTACCCTCGTCCGGGTGAGCCGTGCGCCGAGGGAGGAGACGAGGCTGTCCGACGTGGAGACTGCGCTGGTGGAGGCCGACAGCGACGGGCAGGACGCCGTCCTGCTGTTCGTCGGCGGTCCCCTCGACGGGCGCGTGGAGGTCCGCGCCGCCCGGCACGGCGCCCCGCTGCCCACCGTCACGCACGTGCACCTGCACGGCGGTCCCAAGGTCGTCTCCCGCTACGACCTGCAGCCGCTGCCCGGCGCGGCCGGCGTCTACCACCTGCGCCCGCCGGTCCGGCAGCCCGGGCGCGAGGAGCACCCCGCCGACTGACAGCCGTCACCGGCGGCCGGTGACGGGCGGCACTGCCGCGCCGACCGGCCACGCGCCCACCGTGGTCGCATGCGCGAGACGGTGCTGGTCCTCCACGTCACGGCCGGCACGGCCGGCCTGCTGCTCGGGCCGCTGTGGCTGCTCCTGCGCCTGCGCACCCGGCAGGGGACGGCGACGGCGGCCGCGTACCTGGCCGCCGTCGGGGTCGTGGCCGCCACCGGCTGCGCGCTGGCGCTCACCGCGCCGGGACTCGGGTGGCTGGTCGGCTTCGCTGTGCTCAGCGCGGTCCTCGCCGGCACCGGCGCCGTGGCCCGCCGGCGCGGCTGGCCGCACTGGCCGACGCTGCAGCCGCACCTGCTGGGCGGCTCCTACGTCGCGCTGACCACCGGCCTGCTCGTCGCGCAGACCGGGAGCCCGCTCGCCTGGGTGCTGCCGGCCCTCGTGGGTCAGGTGCCGATCGCGCTGGCCAAGCGCCGGCTGGCCGCCGCCGCTCCCGCCTGAGCCCTCACCAGCCCTGCGTGAGCCGGGCGGCCTCGACCACGCGCTCGAACAGCGCCCGGTCCAGCGCCGCGCCCTCCCGCCGCACCCGCGCCGGGTCGAGGGTGAGCAGCCGGTCCAGCCGCACCTCGCTCGGCCGGCCCCGGCTGTCCCACCCGCCGGTGCCGACGTCCATCCAGCTGCGGCCGTGCCGGGCCTCGTCGGCGGCGTCGCGGTCGTGGTCCTTGCTGGTCAGCATCAGCCCGACCAGGTCCCCGCCCCGGCGCCCGACGACGAGCACGGGACGGTCCTTGCCGCGCCCGTCGCCCTCGTCGTAGGGCACCCAGGCCCAGACCACCTCGCCCGGGTCGGGCCGGCCGTCCGCGCGGGGCCGGTACTCCACGTCGACGGCGCCCGGCGCCTGCGGACGAGCGGCGGTGGTGCGCCGGGCAGCGGGCCGGCGGGCGGCCGGCGCGGTGGCGGCGCGCAGCACCGAGAGGACGGCGTCGACGAGACGGCGCGGGCGGGCCATGGGCGCACGGTACGGATCGGCCGGGCGGCACGCCGTCACAGGAGTCCCGTTCGTCACAGCAGTACCAATTCGGTCCGGTTCTGGTTCCGACAGCCCGAACGCGGGCACCATCGCACCACGGAGCGCAGGGCCGTCGGGTGGCCACCGCGTTCCGGGAGAGGGGGGCTCCCATGACCTCGGCCCAGCCCGTCGTCGCCACCGTCGCGCTGGTGCGCGAGCCGCGCGCCAGCGTCCTCGCCGCTTTCCAGCTGGTCGAGGACGCGAGATACCTCGGCACCGAGCGCAGACCGCGGCGCAACCGGGCCCGCCGCCTGGTGCAGCGCACCGTGGACTCCCGCCGCCTGGCCCGCGACCTCCCCGTCTGACCCCGGGGAGCCCCCGGGCGTCAGGCGACGCAGAACTCAGGCGACGCAGAACTCAGGCGACGCAGAACTCGTTGCCCTCCGGGTCGGCCATCGTCACCCACGTGGACGGGCCCTGGGAGCCGCGCCACAGCTCGGTGGCGCCCATGCCGGTCAGTCGCGCCACCTCGGCCTCGCGCCGCTCGTCGCCCACCCGCAGGTCCAGGTGCACGCGGTTCTTGACCGTCCTGGCCTCCGGCACGGACTGGAAGAGCACGCGCGGGCGGCCCGGGTCCGGCGAGGTGATCGCCGCGCCGACGGCCCACACCAGGCGCCCGCGGTGCGTCGTCGTCTGCGCCTCGGTGGCGTGCCCGGCCTCGACCATGCGCCGGATGAACGCCTCGTCCTGCGCCTCGACCTGCCAGCCGAGCGCCTCGGCCCACCAGTCGGCCAGCACGTGCGGCCCGGCGCAGTCCACGGTCACCTGGAAGTCGGTCGCCATGCCCGCAGCCTGGCAGGACGCACCGACAGGACGGGAGCCCTACAGCTCGAGCGCCAGCTCCGCGCGGATGGTGGCGTCGTCGGGCAGCGGCGACTCCAGCCGGCAGTGGTCGCGGACCATCGTGCCGAAGGGCGGCAGGGCGTCGCGGTCGATGCGGCTGGCCGGGTCCCACAGCCCCGAGCGCATGACCGCCTTGGCGCACTGCAGGTAGGCCCGCTGGACGGTCACCACCATCACCGAGCGCGGCGCCCGGCCGAACTCGGTGAGGTCGAGGTCCAGCGCCTCGGCGGCCAGGAGCTCCGCGGTGCCGAACACCTTGAGCGTCTCCTCGACGCCGGGAACGAAGAACAGCAGCGCCACCCGCGGGTTGACCGCGACCTTGCGCAGGCTGTCGAGCCGGTTGTTGCCCTGCCGGTCAGGCAGCACCAGCCGGTGCTCGTCGAGCACCTTGACGAAGCCCGGGTCACCGCCGCGCGGGGAGATCTCCGGCCAGCCGTCGGCGTCGGCGGTCGACAGCGTGAGGAACGGCGCGAGCCCGATGAAGGCCCGGCAGTGGACGTCGAGGTGGTCGATCTCCTTGTCCACCACCAGCTGCGAGGGCGGGCGGTAGGAGGCGAGGACCGGGTCGGGCTGCACGCTCCGACGGTAGCCCGGAGGGCAGGCTGCCCTACCGTGGCGCCCCGTGGCCGCCACCTGGAGCTCCCCGGTCCGCTTCGTCGAGTGCGACCAGCAGGGCGTCGTCTTCAACGCGCACTACCTGGTGTGGGCCGACGAGGCCTCCACCGTCTGGTGGGCCTCCCTCGGCCTGCCGTGGGACGAGCTGTCGGCGCGGATCGACCCGGTGGTCAAGGCCAGCGCGCTGGAGTGGTCGTCGTCGGCCCGCTGGGGCGACACGGTCACCGTCGACGCCGCGGCCGAGCGGCTGGGGCGCACCAGCGTGACCGTGCGGTTCACCGTGCGTGTGGGCGAGCGCGTGTGCTGCGTCGTCCGGACCACCTACGTCGGCACCTCGGGCGGGGCGTCGGCGCCGTGGCCCGACGACGTCCGTGAGCGGCTCGAGGCGGCGCTCAGCGCGGGCTGAGCGCGTCCCCCGGCGGCAGCAGCGGCAGGTCCGCCGGCGGGCCGTCCTCGAGCAGCCGCCACAGCGCGTCGGTGTCGGCGTGCTCGGCCACCAGGTCGCCCAGGGCGTCGAGGCGCTGCTCGCGGACGGCGGCGAAGGAGGTGCCCGGCGCGGGCGTGAACCGCCGGCCGGTGGCGCGGGCGACCTCGGCGAGGAAGGCCCGGCGGAAGCCGTCGTTCTCCAGCGCGCCGTGCCACGTGGTGCCCCAGACGGAGCCGACCCGCCCGCCGTCGAGGAAGGCCTCGGCGCCGTCGGAGTAGGTGACGACGCCGTGGTGGATCTCGTAGCCGTGCACGGGGTGGCCGAGCGCGGTGCCCGACGGGCGGCCCAGCGTCTTCTCCCGCGCGAACCGGACGTCGGCCGGCAGCAGCCCCAGCCCCTCGACCGTGCCCGCCCGCGACTCGACGTCGTCGGTGATGGTGCGCGCCAGCATCTGGTGCCCGCCGCAGATGCCGAGCACCGGGCGGCCCTCGGCGGCGCGGCGGGCCACCGCCCCGGCGAGCCCGGTCGAGCGCAGCCAGGCGAGGTCGGCCACCGTCGACCGGGTGCCGGGCAGCACCAGCAGGTCGGCGTCGGCGGCCTCCTCGGGGCGGGTGACGAACCGGACGAGGACGCCGGGTTCGGTGGCCAGCGCGTCGACGTCGGTGGAGTTCGACAGCCGGGGCAGCCGGGCGACGGCGACCCGCAGCACCTCCTCGCCGTGCGGCGGGCCGGCCGAGGAGACGCCGGTGGGGATGCCGAGGGAGTCCTCGACGTCGAGCGCGGCGCCGGGCAGCCAGGGCAGGACGCCGAGCGTGGGCCGGCCGGTGAGCGCGGTGAGCTGTTCGAGGCCGGGCCGCAGGAGCCGCACGTCGCCGCGGAACTTGTTCACCAGGAACCCGGCGACCAGCCGCTGGTCGGCCGGCGGCATGAGGGCGACGGTGCCGTAGAGGGCGGGGAACACCCCGCCGCGGTCGATGTCGCCGACGACGACCACCGGCAGCCCCGCGGCGGTGGCCAGGCCCATGTTGGCGATGTCGTCGGCGCGCAGGTTGATCTCGGTGGGGGAGCCGGCCCCCTCGCAGACGACGACGTCGAAGCGGCTGCGCAGGTCGGCCAGGCAGGCCAGCGCCTGCTCCAGCAGCGCCGCCTTCATCGGCCGGTAGGACAGCGCGGTGACGTCGGCGACCGGCCGGCCGAGCACCACGACCTGGCTGGCGTCCTCGCCGCCGGGCTTGAGCAGCACCGGGTTCATCGCGGCCTCGGGCTCGACCCGGGCGGCGGCGGCCTGCATGACCTGCGCGCGGCCGATCTCGGCGCCGTCGGCGGTCACCACCGAGTTGTTGCTCATGTTCTGCGCCTTGAACGGCGCCACCCGCACGCCCTGGCGGGCCAGCCACCGGCAGATGCCGGCCGTGACCACCGACTTGCCGGCGTCCGACGTCGTCCCGGCGACGAGGAGGGCGCCGCTCATGCGGCGGAGCGGGGCGCGCCCCAGCCGGCCTTCTCCTGGCCCGAGAGCTCGGCGATCGCCTCCATGATCCGGTCGGTGACCTCGCGGCGGGCCGGGCCGTTGCGCGCCTTGCCGGCGTGCTCGGGGAAGGTCATCGGCTCGCCGAAGGTGACCGAGAAGCGGTGCGGCCGCGGCCACCGCGCGCCGACGGGCTGGATGCGGTCGGTGCCGACGACGCCGACCGGCACGACGGGGCAGCCGGCGGTGAGCGCCAGCCACGCGACGCCGGTCTTGCCGCGCGCCAGCAGGCCGTCGCGCGACCGGGTGCCCTCGGGGTAGATGCCGAAGCCCTCACCGGCGCGCAGGACACCGAGCGCGGTGTCGAGCGCCTCCTGCGCGGCCCGGGAGGCCTCCCGCTGCACCGGCATGGCGCCGAGCGCCGTGAACAGGTTCCGGGTGGCCCACCCGCCCACCCCGCGGCCGGTGAAGTACTCGTCCTTGGCCAGGTAGCGGACCCGGCGGGGGGACGACAGGGGGATGACCATGCTGTCGATGAACGACAGGTGGTTGCTGGCGATGATGAAGGCCCCGGTGTCCGGGACGTTGTGGCGCCCGCTGACCCGCGGCCGGAACACGATCCGGAACAGCGGCCGCAGCAGGAACCGCGCGAGCAGGTAGATCACGCGTCCGCCCCCTCCCAGGGACCGGGCCCGGCGTCTGCCCGCCGGACCGGACCCCGGGATCCTCCCCCGTGGCCGCCGCCCCCGGGTCAGTGCCCCCCGGACCCGGGCGGGCAGGCGTCGCGCAGGATCGCCCGCACCTCGGCGGAGAGCGGCCGCTGGCCCGACGCGGAGGCGACCAGGTCGACGGCCACCTCGCGCACCTTGCGGTGGGTGTGGCTGGAGATGTGCGCCAGCAGGTCGAAGGCCACCTGCTCGCCGCAGCCGGTGAGGAGCATGAGCACGCCCTTGGCCTGCTCGATGGGGGCCCGGCCGGCCATCGCGGTGCGCAGTTGCGACACCTCGGTCTCCAGCGCGCGGACCCGGTCGTCGGCCGGCCGCGGCGCCTCCACGACCAGGCCCTCGACCGCGGTCACCCGGCCGTCGTCGTCCAGCAGCGGCTCGCCGAGCAGGACGACGGGCACCTCGCCGCCGTCGGCGAGCAGGCGGACCTCCAGGCAGAACCCCTCCGCGCCGGTGACCGCGGCGGAGAGCGCGTCGATGGTGCGCGGCCGGTCGTCGGGGTGCTCGGCGGCGACGAGGACCTCGGTGCAGGGGCCGCGGCCGTCGGCGGCGAGGCCGTAGAGCGAGGACATCTCCGGCGACCACCACCACTCGCCGCTGTGCCGGTCGTAGCGCCACCGCCCGGCCACCCGGGTGCGCCGCGAGGGCAGGGGTGACGGGGCGGGGGGACGGGACAGCGGCGGCGGGGCCGCCACCCGCGGTGCGGCGGGGGTGGGACGCGGGGCCACTCGCGACTGGGTGGACGTCATGACGAGCTCCGGTGGACGCGCTCCGGGCGAGACCCGGGGGAGCGCCGCGTAGCCGGCTGTTCGACCATCCGCGGGGACGCCGGGTGGGACACCCAGCCGCTCAGGACGACACCGACGCTAGTCCCGGTCCCCGGTGGCCGCGACCCGTCCGGCACGGATCGGTCAGACGACCGACACGGGCCGGGCGGGGGAGCGCACCGCCGGACCGCTGCGCAGGGCGGCGTCCACCGAGGCCAGCGCGGCGACCGCGGTGCGCAGATCGGCGGCGGGGAGCGTGAAGGGCAGCCGCAGGTGGTCGTCGAAGGCCGTCCCGGTGCCGAAGGCGCGGCCCTCGGCGAGCACCAGCCCGAGCGGCGCGGCGGCGGCGGCCAGCGCGGCCGAGCTGCTGCCCCGGGGCAGGCCGCACCACACCGACAGGCCGCCGCGCGGACGCGGGGCGGTCCACTCCGGCAGCCGCTGGGCGATCTCGGCGAGCAGCACGTCGCGCCGCTCGCGCAGCAGCGCCCGCCGGCCCTCGAGCACGGCGTCGAGGTCCCGCACGAGGACGGCGGCGGCCAGTTGGTCGAGCAGCCCGACGGAGAGCTGGCGCCGGCCCAGCGCGGTGCCGAGGGAGGCGGCCAGCGCGGCGTCGGTCCGCAGCCAGCCGACCCGCAGCCCGCCCCACACGGCCTTCGACAGCCCGCCGACGGTGACCGTCGCCGCGTCGGGCAACCCGGCGGCGTAGGGCGGCAGCGGCCCGTCGTCGAGGTACAGCTCGGCGGTGACCTCGTCGACGACGGTCAGCACGCCCTGCTGCCACAGGGTGGCGGCCAGGCGGCGGCGCCCGGTCGTGGACAGCCGGGCGCCGCTGGGGTTGGAGAAGTCGGGCATCAGGAACGCCATCCGGGGACTGCTCTGCCGGACCGCGATGTGCGCGCCGCCGACCAGCGCGTCGGGGTCCGCGGCGTCCACGGCGACGGGCACGCAGCGGGCGCCGGCCGCCCCGACCAGGGCCACCGCCCCCGGGTAGGTGGGGTGCTCGACCAGCACGCGGTCGCCGGGCTGCAGGAGCGTCTCGAGCACCAGCGCGGTGGCGTCGCCGGTGCCGGCGGTGACGACGACCTGCTCGGGGTCGGTGGGCAGGCCGCGGGTGGTGTAGCGGTCGGCGATCGCCGCGCGCAGCTCCGGGAGCCCGCCGGGCGCGTAGCCGTGGCCGGCGCACACCGCGGGCAGCCGCTCCAGCGCCTCGCGGTAGGCCGGCAGTAGCTGCGGCGCGGCCTCGGGCGCGGCGTGCGCCAGCTCGAGGATCGTGGGGTCGGTGCTCGGGGCACCCCACACCGGCTCGGCCGTGGGCGCCTCGACGACGGTCCCGGCGCCGTGCCGGGTGCTGGCGTGGCCCTCCTCGCGCAGCAGCCGGTAGGCCGAGGCGACGGTCACGCGGCTGACGGCGAGGGCGGCGGCGAGGTCCCGCTCGGCCGGCAGTCGGGTGCCCGGGGGGAGCTGCCCGAGGGCGGCCAGCTCGCGGACGCGGCGGGCGAGCGCGGCGTACCGCGGGCCCGGCAGGTCACCGAGTGGCCCGACCAGGCCGGCCAGTTCCGCGGCGGTGGACTGGTCCGGCGCCGGTGGCATGCAGGCCACCATGCCGGATTGGACCGCTTCCGTCCAGGCCCGATGGTGCCACCGTCTCTCCCATGACTCCTGGTGCCGTCCTCGTCCTGCTCCTGCTGCTGGCCACGGCCGGGCTGGCGGTGGCCACGCTCGTGGTCGCCGTCCGCGGTGGCCGCGGCCCGGCCGACCCGCCGGCCAGCCACCTCCGGGTCGACCCGTCCGGCTTCCCGGTGCTGCCCGCGCCGCGCGGCGCCCTGCACCGGCGCGGCCCGCGGACCCGCTCGCCTCAGCGGGCGCGGGCCAGCCTGGCCACTCCGGCCAGGGCCGCGGCGGCCAGCCACACCGCGCGCGAGAGCCGCACCGCGCGGGCGACGTCGCTGCTGTCCGGGGCCCGGCCGTCGCCGAGCACCGGCCGGTCCTCGACCCTGCTGCCGTAGACGTTGCGCCCGCCCAGCCGCAGCCCGAGGGCGCCGGCCGCTGCCGCCTCGCAGCGGCCGGCGTTGGGGCTCGGGTGGGCGGCGCCGTCGCGGCGCCAGATCCGCAGCGCCCCGACCGCCGACCCGCCGGCCAACGGCGCGCAGGCCACGGTCAGCGCCGCGGTGAGCCGGGCGGGCAGCCAGTTGGCGGCGTCGTCGGTGCGCGCGGCGGCCCAGCCGAAGCGGGCGTACCGCGCCGAGCGGTGGCCGACCATCGCGTCGAGGGTGTTCACCGCGCGGTAGCCGAGCAGGCCGGGCAGCCCGGCCAGCGCGCCCCACACCAGCGGGGCGACGGCGGCGTCGGACGTGTTCTCCGCGACCGACTCCACGGTGGCCCGGGCCAGCTCCCCGGCGTCCAGCGACGACGGGTCCCGCCCCGCGAGGGCGGGCAGCAGCGCGCGGGCTCCGGGGAGGTCGCCGGCGTCCAGGGCCCCGGCCATCGCCGTCGCCGCACGGCCGAGCGAGGTGCCGCCGAGCACCGCCCAGGTGGCGGTCGCGACGGCGAGGGTCCGCAGCCCCGGCCGGTCGCGGGTGGCGCGGTCCGCCGCCGCCCCCAGCCCGGCCGCGCCCGCCACGAGGACCGCCGCGTACCCGGCGCCGGCCGCGCGGGCGTCCCGCCAGACCCGCCGCTCCAGCGCCGCGGCGGCCGTGCCGAACCCGGCGACCGGGTGGCGGCGGCGCGGGTCGGCCAGCGCCAGGTCGGCGGCGGCGCCGAGCGCGAGCCCGAGGGCGGTCGGGACGTCTCTCCGGCTCGGCACGCGCCCATCCTGCCGAGCGCGCTTCCTAGGATCGCGGCCATGCGTCTGCCCGGCCGTTACGACGGCGTCGCCCGGCCGATCGTCACCTACGGCAGCGACCCGGTCCTGCACCGCGCGTGCACCCCGGTCACCGAGTTCGACGAGCGGCTGCGCCGGCTGGTGCTCGACATGTTCGCCTCGATGCGCGAGGCCGACGGCGTGGGCCTGGCGGCCAACCAGATCGGCGTCGACGCGCGGGTGTTCGTCATCGACTGTCCCGACGCCGCCGGCGAGGACGTCGTCGGGTACGTGGTCAACCCGCGGCTGACGCTCCTGCCGCCGGTCGACGGCGAGCCGGCCGAGGAGGTCACCGAGGAGGGCTGCCTGTCGGTGCCCGGCCCCTACGCCGACCTGGCCCGCGCCTTCCGCGCCCGCGTCGACGGCGTCGACGTGAAGGGCGAACCGGTGACGATCGAGGCCACCGGCATGGCGGCGCGCTGCCTGCAGCACGAGGTGGACCACCTCGACGGCGTCGTCTACGTGGACCGGCTGCCGGAGGAGCAGCGGGAGGAGTTGCTGGCCGAGGCCGCCGGGCCCGAGGGCGAGCTGCCGGCATGAGTGGGACGGTCGAGGCGCCCGCCGGGCCGATCGTCGTCGTGGGGATCGGCGCGGACGGCTGGGAGGGGCTGGCGCCCACCTCGCGCGCGGAGGTCGAGCGGGCCGAGGTGCTGCTCGGCAGTGCCCGGCAGCTGGACCTGGTGCCGGCCGAGGTGCCCGCCGAGCGGCTGCCGTGGCCCTCGCCGCTCACCGAGGCGCTGCCCGGGCTGGTCGAGGAGCACGCCGGGCGCGCGCTGGTGGTGCTGGCCAGCGGCGACCCGATGCTGTCGGGCATCGGCACCACGCTGACCCGGCTGCTCGGCGCCGACCGCGTGCGGGTGCTGCCGGCGCCGTCGTCGGTGTCGCTGGCCTGCGCGCGGCTGGGCTGGGCGGTCGAGGACACCGAGGTGGTCACCCTCGTCGGCCGGCCGATCGAGCTGCTGCACCCGCACGTGCAGCCCGGCCGCCGGCTGCTGGTGCTCGGCTCCGACGGCGAGACGCCGGCCCAGGTGGCCGCGCTGCTGGCCGGCCGCGGCTACGGGCAGAGCCTGGTCACCGTGCTGGGCGGGCTCGGCGGCCCCGACGAGGAGGTGCGCACCGGCACCGCGGCCACCTGGTCGCAGCCGGCGCCCGCGCTCGTGGTCACCGCCGTCGAGTGCCGGGCCGACCGCGGCACGATGCCGCTGCCCACCACCCCCGGTCTGCCCGACGGCGCCTACGAGTCCGACGGGCAGCTGACCAAGTCCGAGGTCCGGGCGGTGACCCTCGCCCGCCTGGCCGCCGTCCCGGGGCAGCTGCTGTGGGACGTCGGGGCCGGCGCCGGGTCGATCGGCATCGAGTGGATGCGCGCGCACCCGACCTGCCGCGCGGTGGCGGTGGAGGCCTCCGCCGAGCGGGCCGAGCGGATCGCCCGCAACGCCGCGCGCCTCGGCGTCCCCTACCTGCGCGTGGTGCACGGGCACGCGCCGGACGTGCTCTCGCGGCTCGGCGCGCCCGACGCGGTGTTCATCGGCGGCGGGCTCACCACGCCCCTGCTCGTCGAGTCCTGCTGGGACGCCCTGCCGGTGGGCGGCCGACTGGTGGCCAACGCCGTCACGGTGGAGAGCGAGGCGGTGCTCGCCCAGTGGCACGCGAAGGTCGGCGGCGAGCTGGTGCGGATCGAGGTCTCCCGCGCCGAGCCGGTCGGGTCGTTCACCGGCTGGAAGCCCGCGATGCCCGTGACCATCTGGTCGGTGACGCGGTGGTGAGCGTGCACCTCCGCGGACCTGCACGGTGCATCTCCGCGGATGTGCACGGGAGGCTCCTCCCGTGACCGTGCACTTCATCGGGGCCGGGCCGGGGGCGGCGGACCTGGTCACGCTGCGGGCGGCGCGGGTCATCGCGAGCGCCCCGGTCTGCCTCTACGCCGGCGCGCTGGTGCCCCGCGAGCTGCTCGACACCGCCCCGCCCGGCGCCCGGCTGGTCGACACCGCCGACCTCGACCTCGACGCGATCACCGCCGAGCTCGTCGCCGCGCACGAGGCCGGTCTCGACGTCGCCCGGCTGCACTCCGGCGACCCCAGCGTCTACAGCGCCATGGCCGAGCAGATGCGCCGCCTCGACGCCGCCGGCGTGCCCTACGACGTCGTCCCGGGGGTGCCGGCCTTCGCCGCCGCGGCCGCGTCGCTCAAGCGCGAGCTGACCGTGCCCGGCGTCGGGCAGACCGTCGTCCTCACCCGCACGTCGGCCCGCTCGACGCCGATGCCGCCGGGGGAGGAGCTGGCCGCCTACGCCGCCACCGGCGCCACGCTGGTGCTGCACCTGGCCGTGCAGCGGATGGCCGAGCTGGCGCCGCAGCTGGCCGAGCACTACGGCCCCGACGGCGCGGTCGCCGTCGTCGCCCGGGCCAGCCGCGACGACGAGCTGGTGCTGCGCGGCACGCTCGCCGACATCGCCGGCCAGGTCGAGGCGGCGGGCGTGAAGCGGACGGCGATCGTGGTCGTGGGCCCGGTGCTGACCGCGGAGCAGTTCCCCGACAGCCACCTCTACTCGACGACGAGATGCCGCTAGGCGCGGCCGACCACCACGCCGGCCCGGTCGATCACCACGACGTCGACCGCCACCGGCGCTCCGCGCAGCACGCCGAGCGCCGTCTCGCGGGCGCCGGCGGCCACGAGGTCGCCCAGCGGCAGCCCGGCCGCCTGGCACTGCCGCAGCGCGTCGAGGGCGGTGTTCGCGCCCCGCACGCCCTCGACCAGCCCCGGTGGCCCGCCGGCACCGGCCACCCGGGCGGCGAGGGAGTCGAAGGACACCTGCGAGCGGCCCGAGTGCAGGTCGAGGTGGCCGTCGGCGAGCTTCGCCAGCTTGCCGATGCCGCCGGCGACCGTCAGCCGCGGCACCGGGTGGCGGCGCAGGTACTTGAGCACCGCGCCGGCGAAGTCGCCCATGTCGAGCAGCGCGTCCTCGGGCAGGCCGTAGAGCTCCTGCACCGTCCGCTCGCTGGTCGACCCGGTGCACCCGGCCACGTGCTCGTGCCCGGCGGCCCGGGCGACGTCGATGCCGCGGCGGATCGAGTCGATCCACGACGAGCACGAGTACGGGACGACGACGCCGGTCGTGCCGAGCACCGACAGCCCGCCGAGGATGCCCAGCCGCGGGTTCCAGGTCCTGCGCGCCAGCTCCGCGCCGTCCTCGATGGACACCTCGACGACGACGTCACCGGTGCCGCCGTGCCGACGCGCCACCGCGGCCACGTGCTCGCGCATGAACTGCCGCGGCATCGGGTTGATCGCCGGCTCGCCCACCGCGAGCGGCAGCCCGGGCTTGGTCACCGTGCCCACACCCTCGCCGGCCCGGAACACGACGCCGCTGCCCGGCTCGCCGTGCGTCACCCGCACGCCGACCAGCGCGCCGTGGGTGACGTCGGGGTCGTCGCCGGCGTCCTTGACGATCCCGGCCCACGCGGCGCCGTCGGCCAGCGACTCCTGGGCGAGCGCGAAGGACGGGTGCCGGTCGTTGGGGAGGTCGATGGTCACGGGGTCGGGGAACTCGCCGGTGAGCAGCGCGGTGTAGGCCGCGGTGGTGGCCGCCGTCGCGCACGCGCCGGTGGTCCAGCCGTGCCGCAGCCCGGAGGCGCCGTCCCTGCTCACGGCCCCATGATCCCCGGCAGGTGCGTCCCGAGCGGACAGGGGCGTGAGCATCGCAGCGAGGAACGAGCGAGGAGCGGAGCGCCCCGCGGGAGCGAGGTCGAGGGACCGTGAGCGGTCGGGTGCTCGTGCTCGGCGGCACCGGGGAGGCCCGGCGGCTGGCCGCGGCGCTCGTGGCCGCGGGGATCGACGTCCTCTCCAGCCTCGCCGGGCGGGTGGCCGACCCGGTGCTGCCCGAGGGCGACGTGCGGGTCGGCGGGTTCGGGGGCGCCGACGGGCTGGCCGACTGGCTGGCCACGCACCGGCCGCGCGCCGTCGTCGACGCGACGCATCCCTTCGCCGCCCGGATCACCGCGTCGGCCGCGGCGGCGGCCGCCCGGCACGGCACGCCGCTGCTGCGGCTGCAGCGGCCGGGCTGGACGCCGGGGCCGGGGGACCGCTGGACGTACGTGGGCTCCCTGACCGACGCCGCGGCGGCGGTGCGCGACGCCGGCACGGTCTTCCTCACCACCGGCCGGCAGGGTGTGGGCGCCTTCGCCGCGCTGCCGGGACGGGTGCTCGTGCGCGCGGTCGACCCGCCCGACGAGCCGCTGCCCGCGGGCGCGGTGCTGCTGCTGGCCCGCGGCCCGTTCACCGTGGACGAGGAGGCCGCGCTCATGCGGGAGCACGGCGTCGACGTCGTCGTCACCAAGGACTCCGGCGGCTCCATGACCGAGGCCAAGCTGGTCGCCGCCCGGCAGCTGGGGCTGCCGGTGGTGCTCGTCCGCCGCCCGCCGCTGCCCGACGGAGTGGAGGTGGTGACGACGGTCGAGGAGGCCCTGCACTGGATAACCCGTTGAGACGGGGCGGTGCCGGAACGGACACTGGCTCCTCGTGGAACCGATGACCGAGCAGCAGGTGCGGCGCTCCTTCGTGAACTGCTCGAAGGGCGAGGCGAACTCCGCCGCCCTCCCGCGCGACCTCGCCGACCTCCCGTGGGACGAGCTCGAGGTGCTCGGCTGGCGCGACCCGAAGGCGCCGCTGCGCGGCTACCTCGTCGTGCAGCGGGAGGGGCGGCCGGTGGGCATCGCGCTGCGGGCCGCGGAGTCGCGGATGTCGGCGAGGCGGACGGTCATGTGCCTGCTGTGCCAGTCCACGCACTCCGGTGACGCCGTCTCGCTGTTCACCGCGAAGCGGGCGGGGGAGGCCGGACGCAACGGCAACACCGTGGGCACCTACGTGTGCGCCGACCTCGGCTGCGCCGCCCGGGCGCGCACCGAGATCCCGCCGTGGCTGCGCGAGCGCGACCCGGCCGAGGTGGGCGAGGAACGGGCCGCCGAGCTGCGACAGCGGGTGGAGACCTTCCTGGAGGCCGTCCTGCGCTGACCGGCGGTAACGCGGTCGACCGCCCCGGCCGCCCGGTGTCACCATGCCGGGCGTGGAGGCGATCCCGTCGTGGCCGGCGTTCCTGGTCGCCGTCGTGCTGATCGCGGCGTCCCCGGGACCGGCGATGGCGCTGCTCCTGCGCCGCGCCGCGCTGGGCGGCTTCCGCGCCGCCGTCCCCACGGTCCTGGGCCTGGAGCTGGGGCTCTACGTCTGGGCGCTGCTGGCCGCGGCCGGCCTCGCCGGGCTGGTCGCCGCGTCCGAGGCGGCGTTCTGGGTCCTGCGCGTGGTCGGTGCGGGCGTGCTGTGCTGGCTCGGGGTCCGGGCGCTGCGGGCGGCCTGGCGCGAGCGGCGCGCCGGGCGGACAGCGGCGGGCACCGTGCCGACGTCCCGGCGGGGCGGGTGGGCCGGCTTCGGCGAGGGGCTGGTCGTGCAGCTGGCCAACCCCAAGGCCGCGGTGTTCATGGTGGCCTTCTACCCGCAGTTCGTGCCGGCCGACCGGCCGCTGTTCACCACCACCGCGGTGCTGGCGCTCGCGCAGGTGGCGCTGGAGACCGTGCTCTACCTGTCGCTGGCGGCCGGGGTGGCGCGCGCCGGTGACTGGTTCCGCCGTCCGCGGGTGCGGACGTGGCTGGAGGGGGTCAGCGGCACGGTCCTCGTCGGGCTGGGCCTGCGGGTCGCGGTCTCCGGCCGCTGACCCGTTCCGCGACGGCGCCCGCGGCGGGAGGATCGCCGCCATGGCCGAGGACCCCGCGCACCGACACCACGCCATCGACTACGTGGAGCTGACGGTGACCGACCTCGCGGAGGCCGAGCGCTTCTACGGCGAGGCGTTCGGCTGGCGGTTCACCTCCTACGGGCCGGAGTACTCCGGCATCCGCGACCCGCGCGACGACGGCGGGGAGGTGGGCGGCCTGCGGCGCGGCGAGCAGGTGCGCCCCGGAGGCCCGCTGGTGCTGCTGTTCTCCGCCGACCTGGACGCGTCCGTGGCCGCGGTGCGGCAGGCGGGCGGCCGCGTCGTCGAGGAGCCGTACGCCTTCCCCGGCGGGCGCCGCTTCCACTTCGCCGACCCGTCGGGGAACGAGCTCGGCGTCTGGTCGGAGCAGTGACCGCCGCACGTCCGCGGTGAGGGGCCCGTCGTGCGCCGCGCGCCCGCCGTGGTGGCGCTCGCCGTCGTCGACCTCGCCCTGCTGACGGCCTGTACCGGCTCGCCGGACCCGGCGGGGCCGGAGGCCGTCAGCATCTCGATCGGGGAGCCGGCCGCTCCGCTCGTGCCCGGGGACACGACGGAGGACGCCGGCGGGCAGGTGGTCGGTGCGCTCTGGACCGGGCTGGTCGAGTACGCCCCCGACGGCGGGGTCCGGTACACCGGCGTCGCGGAGTCGGTCGAGTCCCCCGACAACACGACGTGGACCATCCGGCTGCGCGACGGCTGGACCTTCCACGACGGCTCGCCGGTGACCGCGTCGTCCTACGTCGACGCCTGGAACGCCACCGCGTACGGCCCGAACGGGATGAGCGGCTCCTCTGCGCTCGCCGACGTCGTCGGCTACAGCGACCTGCAGGCCGCCGACGGCGCCGGGCCCGCCGCCACCCGGATGAGCGGGCTGCGCGTCCTCGACGACCTGACCTCCACCGTGACGCTCACCGCGCCCTTCGCCCAGTTCCCGGCCACCCTCGGGCAGGGCGTGCTGCTGCCCCTCCCGGAGGCCTACGCCCACGACCCCGAGGGCTTCGGCCGCCGGCCGGTCGGCAACGGCCCGTTCCGGGCGGACGAGGACCTCGTCCCCGGCGAGGGCATCACGGTGCGGCGGTACGAGGACTACGCCGGTCCACGGCCGGCCATGGTGGACGCGATCGAGTTCCGGGTCTACGCCGACGAGGACACCGCGTACACCGAGCTCCTGGCGGGGGACCTCGACGTCCTCCCGGGTGCTTCGCCGGACGTGGTCGGGGAGGCGGAGCGCGACGCCGCCGGCCGGGTCGTGGACAGCCCGTCGGCGTCCCTCACCTACCTGGTCCTGCCGCTCTACGACGAGCGCTGGGCCGATCCGCGGGTCCGCCAGGCGCTCTCGATGGCCGTGGACCGCGCGGCGATCACCGAGACGGTCCTCGAGGGCACCCGGAGGCCGGCGGACGCCCTGGTCGCACCGGGGACGCCGGGGTACCGGGAGGGCGCCTGCGGGTACTGCGTCCTGGACGTGGAGCGGGCGAACGCGCTCCTCGACGGGGCGGGCTTCGACCGCGGCCGGCCGGTGGAGCTGTGGTTCAACGCCGGCTCGGGCAACGAGGCGTGGGTGGAGGCGGTCGGCAACCAGCTGCGGGCGAACCTCGGCGTCGACTTCGTCCTCCAGGGGACCCTGGCCCCCGCGGAGTACATCGGGCTCGTGGGCGAGCAGGGGATGACGGGGCCCTTCCGGTTCGGCTGGGCGGCGGACTACCCCAGCCCGCGGAGCTTCCTGGAGCCGCTGTACTCGAGCAGGGCGCGGCCGCCGGCGGGGGCGAACGCGAGCTGGTACGGCAACGAGGCCGTCGACGCGCTGCTGGCCCGCGCCAACGCGGCGCCCACCGACGAGGAGGCCCTGGTCGGCTACGCCCTGGCCGAGGACCTGGTGCTCGAGGACATGCCGGTCGTCCCGCTGTTCGTCGACGTCGTCCAGACCGTCCACTCCGACGACGTCGAGGGCGTCGTCGTCGAGCCCTACGGCGGCGTGGACACCGCGGCGCTCACCCGGGCGGGATGACAGGCTGACCTCCCGCAGTGCCCGAGCGAGGGGGTCGGATGCCGAGTCGTCCCGGTCTGGTCCTGTTCGACCTCGACGGCACGCTGGTCGACTCGACACCGGGCATCTGGGCGTCGGTGCGCGTCGCCGCGGCCGGCCTCGGGCTGCCCGAGCCGACGCCGGCGCAGCTGCGCGCCATGGTCGGCCCGCCGCTGCAGGACGGCTTCGCCACGGTGTTCGGCCTGACCGGCGACGACGTCGACCGCGCGGTGGACGCCTACCGCGCGCACTACTCCTCCGGCGCGCTGCTCGACGTCGCCGTGTACGACGGCGTGCCCCAGCTGCTGCGGGCCCTCCGCGACGGCGGTGCCGTGCTCAGCGTGGCCACCAGCAAGCCGCAGGTGTTCGCCGTCCGCGTGCTCGGGCACGTGGGCCTGCTGCGGGCCTTCGCCAGCGTGCACGGCGCCAGCCTCGACGGCACCGTGCGGCACAAGGACCAGGTGGTCGCCGCCGCGCTGACCGCGCACCCGGGCACCCGCGCGGTGGCGCTGGTCGGCGACCGGGAGCACGACGTCCTCGGCGCCGCGGCGCACGGTCTGCCGTGCGTCGGCGCGGGGTGGGGACCGGGCGGCGCCGGCGAGCTGACCGCGGCCGGTGCCGCCGTCGTCGTCGCGACGCCGGGGGAGGTGCCCGGGGCGCTGGCCGCGCTGGAGGGGTAGCGCGGCGCCGTCCGGGCAAGGAACCGGGAGTGACCGCGCCCGTTTCGCTGACCGATGCCCTCCAGGAGCTGCGCGATGCGGTCGCCGCGGCTCCCCTCGGCCTGGCCACCCCCGGACGGGACGCCACCGTGCGCACCGCCCGCGCGGTCGTCGACCAGGTCGACGACTACCTGCTGCCGCGGCTGCGCGACCTCGACGCCCCTCTGCTCGCCGTCGTCGGCGGGTCGACCGGCGCGGGCAAGTCGACGCTGGTCAACAGCGTGATCGGCGCGCGGGTCACCACGCCCGGCGTGCTGCGGCCGACCACCCGCGCGCCGGTGCTGGTGTGCTCGCCGGCCGACCTGCCGGCGTTCTCCGGCGACCGCGTGCTGCCGGGGATGGCCCGCACCACCGGTGAGGGGGACGTGGTGGGCGGGCTGCGGCTGGTGCCCACGGAGGCGCTGCAGCCGGGGCTGGCGCTCATCGACGCCCCCGACGTCGACTCGGTGGTCGAGGCCAACCGCGACCTCGCCGGGCAGCTGCTGTCGGCGGCGGACCTGTGGGTCTTCGTCACGACGGCGGCCCGCTACGCCGACGCCGTCCCGTGGGACCTGCTGCGGACGGCGCAGGAGCGGGGGACGGCGCTGGCCGTCGTGCTGGACCGGACGCCGCCGGAGGCGGTGACCGAGGTGGCCGCCGACCTCGCCGCGATGCTGCAGCGCGGCGGCCTGGGGTCGGCGCGGCTGTTCGTCGTCGAGGAGCGGCCGCTCAGCGACGGGTTCCTGCCCGAGGCGCAGGTCGCCCAGCTGCGCGACTGGCTGCACGGGCTGGCCGCCGACCAGGAGCAGCGCGCCGCCGTCGTCCGGCAGACGCTGGCCGGGGCGCTGGAGAGCCTCGACGGGCGGGTGGCCGCGGTCGCGGCCGGCGTCGAGGAGCAGGCGGCCACCGCGACCGCCCTGGGCGACGCCGCCGACGCCGCCTACGAGGGCGCGCGGCAGGCGGTCGCGGAGGGCGTGGGCAACGGCAGCCTGCTGCGCGGTGAGGTGATGGCCCGCTGGCAGGACTTCGTGGGCACCGGCGAGTGGATGCGCTCGCTGCAGAGCCGGGTGGGCCGGCTGCGTGACCGGCTCGGGGCGGCGCTGACCGGGCGGCCGTCGTCGGCGGACTCGCTGCACGGGGCGCTGGAGTCGGGCGTGGAGACGCTGCTGCGGTCCGAGGCCGAGCGGGCCGCCGACCGCACGGTGACCGCGTGGCGCTCGCTGCCCGGCGGCGGGGCGCTGGTCGCCGGCCGGGAGGAGGAGCTCGGGACGGTGTCGCCGGACTTCTCGCCCGTGGCCGCCGACGAGGTGCGCGACTGGCAGGGGTTCGTGCTCGACCTGGTGCGCGAGCAGGGCGCGGGCAAGCGCTCCCAGGCGCGGCTGCTGTCGTGGGGGATCAACGGGGCCGGCGCCGTGGTGATGGTCGCCGTCTTCGCCTCGACGGCGGGGCTGTCGGGCGCCGAGCTGGCCATCGCCGGCGGGACGACGGCGGTGGGGCAGCGGGTGCTCGAGGCGGTGTTCGGCGACGCCGCGGTGCGCTCGCTCGCCGAGCGGGCGCGCGCCGACCTCGACGCCCGCGCCGACCGGCTGCTGGCCGCCGAGCAGGACCGCTTCGACGAGCTGCTCGCCGTCGCCGCGGAGGCGCCGGACGCGGTGGACCGGCTGCACGCGGCCGTGGCCGCGCTGGCCGCGGCCCGGAGCGCGGCGTGAGGGCGCGGGAGCTGTCGCTGGCCGACCGGCTGGCGGCGCTGCGCGAGGCGATCGGGGTGGCCGAGGGGCGGCTGGAGGTCCCCGAGGTGGGGGCCGCGCGCTCGCTGCTGGCCAAGGCCGGTGCCCGCGAGGCGCTGGGCGACGCGACCGTCGTCGCGCTGGCGGGGGCCACCGGCAGCGGCAAGTCCACGCTGTTCAACGCGCTGTCCGGCGCCGAGGTGAGCACCCCGGGCGTGCGCCGGCCGACGACCGGCGTCGCGCACGCGACCGTCTGGGGGGAGGACGGCGCCGACCGGCTGCTCGACTGGCTGGAGGTGCCCCGGCGGCACCGGGTGGCCGACGCCGACCCCGCGCTGGACGGGCTCGTGCTGCTCGACCTGCCCGACCACGACAGCGTGCGGCTGGAGAACCGGCTGGAGGTCGACCGGCTGGTGCAGCTGGTCGACGTCCTGGTGTGGGTGCTCGACCCGCAGAAGTACGCCGACGACGCCGTGCACACCCGCTACCTGGCGCCGCTGGCCGGGCACTCCGGCGTGCTGCTGGTGGTGCTCAACCAGGTCGACCGGCTCGACGAGGCCGCCGTGGTGGCCTGCCTGGCCGACCTGCGCCGACTGCTCGACGAGGAGGGGCTGGCCGGCACGCCGGTGCTGCCCACCGCGGCCCGCACGGGGCTCGGCGTGGCGGAGCTGCGCGCGGAGCTGGCCCGGCGGGTGGGCGCGCGGAAGGCCGCCACCGACCGGCTCACCGCCGACGCCCGCGCCGCCGCCGGGGCGCTGGCCGCCCACTGCGCGTCCGACGCCGGCCGGCACCGCGGGCCGGACCGGGCGGCGCGCGAGGAGCTCGCCGGCGCGCTCGCCGACGCGGCCGGGGTGCCGGCCGTGGTCGGGGCCGTCGAGCGCTCGGCCCGCCGGAACGGCAACGCGCACACCGGGTGGCCGGTGCTGCGGTGGACGTCGAAGCTGCGCGCCGACCCGCTGGACCGGCTGCACCTGGGCGACGAGCGCTCGCGGACCTCGCTGCCGCAAGCGGGGGCCGTGCAGCGGGCCGGGATGGACGCCGCGCTGCGCCGGGCCCGCGACGAGGCCGGGCGCGGGCTGCCGGAGGCGTGGCGCGACGAGCTGCGGCGCACGTCCGAGGACACCGAGGAGCGGCTGCCCGACCGGCTCGACCGCGCCGTCGCCGGGACCGACCTCGGCCCGGACCGCACGCCGCTGTGGCAGCGCGCCGTCGGCGGCCTGCAGTGGCTGCTCGCGCTGACCGCGCTGGTCGGGGCGTTGTGGCTGCTCGCCCTGGTGGGGCTGGGGCTGCTGCAGCTCGACGACGTCGTCCCACTGCCGCGGGTGGAGGGGATCCCGCTGCCCACGCTGCTGCTGGTGGGCGGGTTGCTGGCCGGGTTGCTGCTGGCCCTGCTGTGTCGGCCGCTGGTGGCGATGGGGGCCAGACGCCGGGCGCGGACGGCGCGGCGCCGGCTCACCGCGCGGGTGGCTGAGGTCGCCGACTCCGACGTGCTCGCGCCCCTGTCCGAGGCACGCGCCGACCACGACCGGTACTGCGCCGCGGTGGGTCGCGCACGATCCTGATGTGTGGCACCTGCCCTCGTCTGGGCAGGTCAACGACATGACCGAGACCGCGTCGCCCCGTGCCCTCGCCCTGATCTGCAGCCTCAAGCCGTCCCCGGCGCCGTCGTCCAGCGAGCTCCTGGCGAGCCAGGTCCTCGCGGCGCTCGGTGAGCAGGGGTTCACCTCCGAGGTCGTCCGCGTCGTGGACCACGACGTCAAGCCCGGCGTGGAGGCGGACATGGGGGAGGGCGACGCGTGGCCGGGCATCCGCGAGAAGCTCATGGCCGCCGACGTCCTCGTCGTCTCGACGCCGACCTGGGTCGGGCACATGAGCAGCGTCGCGCAGCGGGTGCTCGAGCGGCTGGACGGCGAGCTGTCCGAGACCGACGGCTCCGGCCGGCCGCTGGTGACCGGCAAGGTCGCGGTGGTGTGCGTGGTCGGCAACGAGGACGGCGCGCACAAGATCAGCGCCGACCTCTTCCAGGGCCTCAACGACATCGGCTTCACCATCCCGGCGCAGGGCGTCACCTACTGGAACGACGAGGCGATGGGCGGCCGCGACTACAAGGACCTCGAGGAGACCCCCGAGGCGGTCGCGTCCACGACGAGGACGCTGGCCGAGAACGCGGCGCACCTGGCCCGGACGCTGAGGGCGCAGCCCTACCCGGGCCGATAGCCGGGCCCGGGTCCCCACGGGTCAGAAGGGCGGCGGGTCGTCGTCCGGGTCCTCCGGCTCGGCCGGTGGTGGGTCGGGTGTCGGCGGTGGTGGCCGCATGCCCGGGGGGCGGGTCGTGCGGGTGATGCCCGAGGGCGTCGTGACGGTGAGGACCCCGTCGGGGCTCATGCGGAAGCCCCAGCCGCGGGCGAAGGTCTTCAGCCGGTGGTGGCTGCGGCACAGGCAGCAGAGGTTGGCGCAGTCGGTGACCCCGCCGTGCGCGTGGGGCACGACGTGGTCGGCGTCGGCCCACCCGACCCGCTGGCCGCAGGTGGGGAAGCGGCAGGTGCGGTCGCGGGTGCGCACGAACCGGTGCTGCGCGGTCGACGGCTCGTAGCGGTCGACCTGTTCGGGCCGGTCGAGGACCGCGCACCCGCAGTCGGCGCCGGAGTGCTCGGGGCAGCCGCGGCGGGCCAGGCGGCGCAGCTGGTCGAGCGTGCTGGTGGCCCGCAGCGTGCCGTCCTCGTCGGCCAGCGCGAGGGTCACCGACCCGCCCTCGGGCGTGCGCACACCGAGCGCGTCGAGCTGTTCGAGCAACTCCCGGAGCTGGGCCGCGGTGATCGGCAGGCCGTTGACCTCGCCCGCCTCGTCCGAGCGGCCGGCCAGGGACGCCAGCGTGGCGATGATCTGCAGGTGCGCCGTCACCGGCGGCCGGCTCTCGTCCCACGGGCGCTGCAGCAGGTCGGCGAACACCGCGGTGCGGAGCTCCCCGATCGGGCGGCCGTCGCCGTCGGCCTTCAGCATCCGCGCCAGCTCGTCGACCAGCGCATGACATGCCGCGGCGACGTCGGCGGGCAGATCGGCGGCGATCGTGGCCATGCCCTCCTGAGGCGAGGGATAGATCCGCACGTCGGACCGCCGCCTGGCCTGCGCCCGCCGCCGGTCGGCCGCCTCGGCGTCCAGCTCGAGCAGGAGTTCCAGGACGCGCTTCTTCAGCTTGCCGCCGTTCAGCTGCGAGGCCTCGGGCAGAACCCTGCT
>NZ_FXTJ01000015.1 GCF_900182545.1 Geodermatophilus aquaeductus
CGACGCGCTGCCCGCCGACCCCGCCGATGGGCGCTCCCGTGGGCAGAAGATGGCCGACTGCCTGCTCGACCTGGTGCTGCGCCCCGGCGAGACCGTTCTCCCGCCGGTGCAGGTCGTGTTGTCGGTGATCGCACCGCTGGGCGCGCTGCTCGGTGGGGACCAGCCGTGCGAGATCGACGGACAGGTGGTGCCCGCCGAGACGGTCCGCGCCCTGCTCGCCGCCCTCACCGGGCACCCGCCGGCCACCACCGCTGCCGCCCCCGCCGAGGACGCCGCCACGACCGACGCCGGCACCGGCACCACCTCCACCACCACCCCCACCGGCAGTCGCGGAGGAGGCCAGGGCACCGCTGGCGATGACTCCCCGCTGGGCGATCAGGCGCTGCGCGGCATCACCGCCGCTGAGGCGGCGCGTTACGAGGCCGAGGCCGGAGAACTGGCGGCGTGGTGGGCCGAGATGGAGCGTCGGGTGCTGGCCGGGGAGTTCGATGCCGAGCCGCCACCGCAGTTCATCGACGAGGACGGGCCACCCGACCTCCTGGCACGGACCCACTCCGCACCACCTCCGCACCCAGCCGGTCCCCCGGATGGCTGGTGGGCGCGCGCCGACCGCGCGATCGAGGACGCCGGGGATGCGGTCCTGACCGCGCAGCAGGAGCTGAGCCGCGCCCACCGCCTGGTGGCCACCGCCGCCCGGGCCGACGCCGCCGATGAGGCCGCCTGGGCGCACGGCCCCGCCGGGCGGGTCACCGCCGCCCCCGACGCCCTCACCGCCCTCGCGGCCGCCACCGACGAAGCCCGTCAGGCGCTCGCCGGCCTGCTGGCCACAACCGGCGGCGGCGGGCTGGCCGACCGGCCCCGCCTGGTCCTCACCGACGCCCTGACCGGTGCGCTGCTCGGCCTCACCGACCTGCCTGCCCTGCGCCGCGCCGCGACCACCGGCACCGGGCTGAGCACGCCCGGCCCGACCGCCGGCTACCGCCCCGGCGTCGCCCTGGACCGGCACGTCCGCGCCCGCGACCGCCGCTGCCGCTTCCCCGGCTGCCGCCGCCGCGTCCCGAGAAGCGGCGAACTCGACCACGCCGTCGCGTGGCCGGCCGGACCCACCGCCGCGGGCAACCTCACCGGCTACTGCACCGGCCACCACCGCGGCAAGCACCAGGCACCCGGCTGGCGACACACCCTCGCCCCCGACGGCACCCTCACCGTCACCACACCCACCGGCCTCACCGCCGCCACCACCCCACCGCCGTACTGAGCGGGTCGGCGCAGCACCGAGGGCAGGCGGGCGCACTACGGTCCGCGGATGGCGCTGCCGAGGCTCCTCATGCGGGTGATCGACCCGGCGCAGGCGTATCTCGACGAGCACCGGCTCGACGGCGGTCCAGGTCACCAGCCGGTCCACCGAGGAGCGGTCGTCTTCGGACCGGGTGTCCCGGGCGGGAGCCGTCCGGCCACGGACGCCGAACGGGCAGCGCTCGCCGAGGAGGCCGCCCGTTCCCGCACCGACCGCGAGGCCGACCTGGCGGACGTCGAACAGCGCTGGGGACCGGAGCTGCACCGCGCTGCCGACGAGCTGCTGGCCACCGGCGCCGCGGAGCTCGTCCTGGGCGACCGGACGGTCCACGCCCGGCTCGTCCGGTTCTGGCGCGGCGACGACGTCCTGGAGACCACGACGCAGGCACCACGCAGCGACGGCCGGTCGCTGACCCGCATCAGCCGGGACCCGCGCCGCGGCGGCCGCGCCGTCCTGGCCGCCCACCTGGCCGACGCCGCGGTCTAGCGCTGGTCGGCGGGCTGCCAGAGACGGGAGCCCGTCACCCGGCCGTGCGCGAGCTGCGGGAAGTGGGCGCCCACGCCCGAGGTCCCCTCCTCCCCCAGCACCCGCCACAGCCGCGCGCGGGTGCGGCCGGCCAGCGCCGGGTCGACGTCCCCGAGGGACCGCCAACCGGGCTCGGCGAGCTGCACCGGGCAGGTGATCGCGTCCCCGAGCAGCAGCAGGCGCTCGCCGGCCGACGTCACCGACACGCACAGCGAGCCGGGCGTGTGCCCGGGCGTCAGCACGGCCTCCACCCCCGGCGCCACGACGGCGTCCTCGGCGAGGGCACGCAGCCGCGGCGTCCCCGCCCACCGCCGGAAGCCGGTGCGGACGTGCGCGGCCATCTCCCCCGGCCCGTCCACGAAGTGCGCCGCGTCGCCGGCGCCGAACCAGACCGTCGCGCCGGGGAACACCGGCTCGCCGTCCGGGCCGAACAGCCACCCGACGTGGTCGGCGTGCAGGTGCGTGCACACGACATCGGTCACGTCGTCCGGCCGCACGCCGAGCGCCCGCAGGCCGGTGGGCAGCTGCCCGCCGACGAGGAGCATCCCGTCCGGCAGCGACTGCGCCTCCGGCCCGAGTCCGGCGTCGACCAGGACGACGCGGTCGCCGGTGCGGACGACGAAGCAGCCGATCGGCAGCCACGCGGCGTCGTCCCGGTCGAAGAGCTCCGGGTGCGCGTCGGCCGGCACCGCCTCGCCGAAGTAGCTCCGGCGGGCGACGAAGGTCCCGTCCGCGACGGCGTCGACCCGCACCTCGCCGACACGCACCCGTCCCGCTCCCGTCAGCTGGCGCGCTTGCGCGTCGCCCGCTTCTTCGTCCCGGCGGCCGCCGCCTCGACCGCCTTCGGGTCGAGCAGCGGCACCAGGTACCGCCCGGTGTGCGACTCCGGCACCGACGCGACGAACTCCGGCGGCCCCTCGGCCACGACCGTGCCGCCCCGGAACCCGCCCTCGGGACCCATGTCGATCAGCCAGTCGGCGCTCTTGATGACGTCGAGGTTGTGCTCGATGACGATCACCGAGTTGCCCTTGTCGACCAGGCCCTGCAGCACGAGCAGCAGCTTGCGGATGTCCTCGAAGTGCAGGCCGGTGGTCGGCTCGTCGAGGACGTACACGCTGCGCCCGTTGGACCGCTTCTGCAGCTCGCTGGCCAGCTTCACCCGCTGCGCCTCACCGCCGGACAGCGTCGTCGCCGGCTGACCCAGCCGCACGTAGCCCAGGCCCACGTCGGTGAGCGTGCGCAGGTACCGCGCGATGCCCGGGATGGCGGCGAAGAAGTCCGCGGCCTCCTCGATCGGCATGTCGAGGACCTCGGCCACCGTCTTGCCCTTGTAGTGCACCTCGAGCGTCTCCCGGTTGAACCGGGCGCCCTTGCACACCTCGCACGGAACGTAGACGTCCGGCAGGAAGTTCATCTCGATCTTCAGCGTGCCGTCGCCGGAGCACGCCTCGCAGCGCCCGCCCTTGACGTTGAAGGAGAACCGCCCCGGCTGGTAGCCGCGGATCTTCGCCTCCGACGTCTGCGCGAACAGCTTGCGGACCTGGTCCCAGACGCCGGTGTAGGTGGCCGGGTTGGACCGCGGGGTCCGCCCGATCGGCGACTGGTCGACGTGCACGACCTTGTCCAGGTGCTCCAGCCCGGTGACCGTCCGGTGCCGGCCCGGGACCATCCGCGCGCGGTTGAGCTGGTTGGCCAGGACCGTGTACAGGATGTCGTTGACCAGGCTGGACTTGCCGGACCCGGAGACCCCGGTGACGCCGACGAGGAGCCCCAGCGGGAACGTCACGTCGACGCCCTTGAGGTTGTGCTCGCGGGCGCCCTTGACCACCAGCTCCCGGCCGGGCTGCGGCTGGCGCCGCACCTTCGGCACGGTGATCTCCATCCGGCCGGACAGGTACTTCCCCGTCAGCGACCGCTCGCTGGCCAGCAGCTCCTCGACCGTGCCGCTGACGATGACCTCGCCACCGTGCTCACCGGCGCCGGGACCGATGTCGACCACCCAGTCGGCGGTCTTGATCGTGTCCTCGTCGTGCTCGACGACGATGAGGGTGTTGCCCATGTCGCGCAGCCGGACCAGCGTCTCGATCAGCCGGGTGTTGTCCCGCTGGTGCAGCCCGATCGAGGGCTCGTCGAGGACGTACAGGACACCGACCAGCCCGGAGCCGATCTGCGTGGCCAGCCGGATGCGCTGCGCCTCGCCACCGGCCAGCGTCGCCGCCGGGCGGTCGAGGGACAGGTAGTCCAGGCCGACGTCGACGAGGAAGGACAGCCGGGCCTGGATCTCCTTGAGCACCCGGTCGGCGATCGCCCGCTCGCGATCGCCGAGCTCCAGCGCGCCGAGCCAGTCGGCGGCCTCGCCGATCGACAGGCCGGTCACCTCGGCGATCGAGCGGCTGTTGAGCTTGACGGCGAGGATCTCCGGCTTGAGCCGGGTGCCGTGGCAGACGGGACAGGGCACGTCGCGCATGTAGCCCTCGTACTTGTCCCGCATGTAGTCGCTGTCGGTGTCCTCGTGCCGGCGCTCGAGGAAGGGCAGGACGCCCTCGAAGGCGGCGTAGTAGCTGCGCTCGCGGCCGTAGCGGTTCTTGTAGCGGACGTGCACCTGGTCCGGCGAGCCGTGCAGGACGGCCTTCTGCACCTTGGCCGGCAGCTTCTCCCACGCGGTGTCCATGGAGAAGCCGAGCTGGTCGGCCAGGCCGGAGAGCAGCCGCTGGAAGTACTCGTTGCTCATCGAGCCGGCCCACGGGGCGATCGCGCCGTCGGCCAGGCTCTTCTCCGGGTCGGGCACGACGAGGTCGGGGTCGACCTCCTTGCGGGTGCCGATGCCGGTGCACTCCGGGCAGGCGCCGAACGGCGAGTTGAACGAGAAGCTCCGCGGCTCGAGGGCCTCGAACGACAGGCCGTCGTCGACGCAGGCGAGGTGCTCGGAGAAGGTCCGCTCGCGCTCGGGGTCGTCCTCGGGCAGGTCGACGAAGTCGAGGACGACGAGGCCGCCGGCGAGACCGAGAGCCGTCTCGACCGAGTCGGTGAGGCGGCGCTTGGCGCTCTCCTTCACCGTCAGCCGGTCGACGATGACCTCGATCGTGTGCTTCTCCTGCTTCTTCAGCTTCGGCGGCTCGGTGAGCGGGTGCACCGTGCCGTCGACGCGGACGCGGGAGAAGCCCTGGGTCTGCAGCGAGCTGAACAGGTCGACGTACTCGCCCTTGCGCGCCCGCACGACCGGGGCGAGCACCTGGAACCGGGTGCCCTCCTCCATCGACAGCACCTGGTCGACGATCTGCTGCGGCGTCTGCCGCGCGATCGGCTTGCCGCAGTTGGGGCAGTGCGGCTGGCCGGCGCGGGCGTAGAGCAGCCGCAGGTAGTCGTAGACCTCGGTGATCGTGCCGACGGTCGAGCGCGGGTTGCGGTTGGTCGACTTCTGGTCGATCGACACCGCGGGCGACAGGCCCTCGATGAAGTCGACGTCGGGCTTGTCCATCTGCCCGAGGAACTGCCGGGCGTAGGCCGACAGCGACTCGACGTAGCGCCGCTGCCCCTCGGCGAAGATGGTGTCGAACGCAAGGCTCGACTTGCCCGATCCGGACAGCCCGGTGAAGACGATCAGGGCGTCGCGGGGCAGGTCGATGTGGACGTCCTTGAGGTTGTGCTCACGGGCGCCGCGGACGACGAGACGGTCCAATGTGATCCCTGTCGGTCAGCCGGGCCGGCCGGTCGTGCCGGGGCCCTGGTGGTGTCGAGATGTCGATACGGGCAACGCCGTCACGGACCGCGCGCAATCCGTGACGACGGTGACGTTGCCGCCTGGGTGCGGGTGCTCAGGCGGGAGCCGGGGACGGCACTCCGGCGGGGTCGAAGACCGGCGCGTGACGGCGCCAGGGCGCACGGCGTTCCAGCTCTCCGGCCAGCCAGAGTAGTCGCGTCTCGCTCCCCGGGGGGCCGACCAGCTGGACCGCCAGCGGGTGCCCCTCGGAACGCGTCCCCGCAGGCAGCACGACCGCCGGGACCCCGGCCAGGTTCCACGGCGAGGCCCACGGCGCCCAGCGCGCGTTGGCCGTCACGTTGGCCCAGAACCCGCGCTCGTGCCACGGCCGCGCGGGCAGCGGCGGGCCGTTGGTGATCGGCGTCAGCAGCACGTCGATCCCGTCGTCGGCGAAGAAGGCCACCGTCCGCTCGCGGAACCGCTCGGCCGTCCGCGGGCGGACGAGCCCGGCCCGGCGCACCAGCCGGCCGAGCCGCGCGTGCGTGCGGCTGCGCGGCTGCAGCGCCGCCCGGTCCAGGCCCAGGAACGCGGCGTCGTCCTCCGCGCCGGCCAGCCAGCGGGCGATGCCGCCGGCCGCGGCACCGGGCGGGACCACCGGGTCCTTCTCGACCACGACGTGCCCGGCGCCGCGCAGCAGCCGCGCCGTGCGCTCGACCGCCGCCCGTGCGGGACCGTCGGGCCGCGCGCCGGGGACCGGGGAACGCCGGGCGACGGCGATCCGCAGCGGCCGGCCCGGGGCGGACGGCCCCGCCCAGTCCAGCGCCGAGATCTCCCCCGCCAGGACGGCGGTGCCCAGCGCGACGTCGTCGACCGTGGTGGCGAGGACGCCGTTGACGGCCATGCCCGACCAGTCGTCGGCGCCGATCCCGCCGGGCAGCACGCCGCGGCCGGGCTTGAGCGTGACCAGGCCGCACGCCGCGGCGGGCAGCCGCAGCGAGCCCATGCCGTCGTTGCCGTGCGCCAGCGGGACGACGCCCGCGGCGACCGCGGCGGCGCTGCCCCCGGAGCTGCCGGCCGGCGAGCGGGCGGTGTCCCACGGGTTGCGGGTGACCGTGCCCGGGCCGTCGGTGGCGGCGTAGAGGCACAGCTCCGGGACGCGGGTGATCCCGACGACGACGGCACCGGCGGCGCGCAGCCGGGCGACGACCTCGTGGTCGGCCCCGGCCGGGCCGGCGGAGGACGCGGCGCAGCCGTCGGTGGCCACCTCGCCGGCCACCGCGACGTTGTCCTTCACCGCGACCGGGACGCCGGCCAGCGGCAGCGTGCCCCGGCGCGGGTCGGCGTCGACCGCGGCCGCCTCGGCCAGCGCCGCCGCCGCCCGGACCACGCGGAAGGCGCCGATCCGGGGCTCGACGTCGGCGAGGTGGGCGAGGTGGGCGCGCACCACGTCGACCGCGGACAGCTGCCCGGAGCGCACGCCCGCGGCGATGACGGAGGCGGGCAGGCCGACGAGCCGGGCGCCGCCCGGAGCTCCGCTAGCGTCCATGGGGCCGACCGTATCCGCGGTCGCCGACAGTTCTCGAACGGAGGCCCGATGAGCGGCAGCGGCGACGTCTACAGCGGCGACGTGCAGGTGGGCGGCCCGGCCGACGTGCGGGAGCTGCCCGGCCTGACGATCAGCAAGGTCGCGGTCAGCGAGATGGCCAACAACGCCTACCTGCTGCGCTGCACGGCCACCGGGCAGGCGCTGCTCGTCGACGCGGCCGCGGAGCCCGAGACGCTGCACCGGCTGATCGGCAGCGCCGACCTGCGCACCGTCGTCACCACGCACGGCCACTGGGACCACCACCGCGCGCTGCCCGACGTCGTGGCGGCCACCGGGGCGCAGACGGTGGCGCACGCCGCCGACGCCGCCGACCTGCCCGTCCCGGTCGACCGCACCGTGGCGCACGGGGACACCGTCGCCGTCGGCGAGCAGGTGCTCGAGGTGGTGCACCTGCGCGGGCACACGCCGGGCAGCATCGCGCTGGTCTGGCGCGGGGAGGGCGACGCCGGTACGCACGTCTTCACCGGCGACAGCCTCTTCCCCGGCGGCGTGGGCAACACCCAGCAGGACCCGGAGCGCTTCACCAGCCTCCTCGACGACGTCGAGCAGCGGCTGTTCGCCGTCCTCCCCGACGGGACGTGGGTCTACCCGGGGCACGGCAAGGACACGACGCTCGGCGCCGAACGCCCGCACCTCGGGGAGTGGCGCGAGCGGGGCTGGTGAGGGTCAGGCGTCCGCGGGGCGCCGGTCGTAGACGTCGGAGCGGTCGGCGAACAGCGGCGGCAGGAAGCGCAGCATCAGCGCCGACCAGGTGACGTGGGTGAGCACGGGGGCCTGGATGCCGCCGGTGACCCGCCGCTGCATCCCGAACAGCGCCCCCATCACCAGGGAGGCGATCAGCAGGGCCGGGTTGCGGGTGGCCGCGGTGGCCAGGCCGTAGACCGCCGTCGAGGTGAGCACCGGGCGGTCGACGCCGATCGCGGCGTACAGCGCGCCACGGAAGAAGACCTCCTCGGCCACGCCGTTGGCCAGCGCCGTCGTCGCCACCAGGGGGGTCGAGCCCTGGTACGCGTAGCGCATGACCTTGGTGATCGCCCGGTCGAGGGCGGGGATCCGGCGGGCCACCAGGGCCGCGCCGTAGAACAGGCCGAACGCGCCGGCGCCGGTGAGCACCGGCGTCACCACGGGGCGGCGCAGCTGGTGGTCGGGGGTGAGCATCCAGCCCAGGTGCAGCGGACCCGACGCCAGGCCGCCGGCGATCCACGTGCCGGCGACGGCCATCGTGAGGCCGTAGAAGCCCGGCGACCCGGGCCGCGTCGACAGCGAGACCCCGAGCAGCCCGGCACCCCCCAGCGTCACGCCGGCGGTGACCCTCCGGCGGCGGCGGAAGGCCGCGTCGGTCTCGCGATGGTCGCGCGGGACGGGCTGGACCAGCCAGTCCGGCAGCCGGTCGGCCGCCCGGGCGAGCAGGCCACCGCGCCGTCGGCTCACGAGCGGGTGCCGTCGGCTCACGAGCGGGCGCCGCGGGCGAGCAGGCCGGCCCGGCGGGCGCGGGCCGCGCGACGGCGGTCGGCCGCCCGCTCGCCCAGCGCCACGAGCACCATCTGGTCGTAGTCCATCGGCTCGAAGGGCACCACCGTGCGGATGGCGTCGTCGGTGACGACCACCTCGTTGATCATCGAGTCGACCAGGGACCGGCCGGTGGTGACGTCGACGTCGGTGACCAGTGCCAGCCAGCGCGAGGACAGGCTCGGCGTCAGCAGCGGCACCGGGACGACGAACAGGCGCCGGCCCTGGATGTCGGCGACCCGGCTGAGCATCTCGAGGTAGGTGAGCACCTCGGGGCCGCCGACCTCGAACACCCGGCCCCGGGCGTCGGGCGCCTCGAGGACGCCCACCAGGTAGCGGACGACGTCGGCGACGGCGATCGGTTGCGTGCGGGTGTGCACCCAGCGCGGCGTGACCATCGCGGGCAGGTGCGCCACGAGCTGGCGGGTCATCTCCCAGGAGACGCCGCCGTGCCCGACGACGATGCCGGCGCGCAGGGTCGTGACGGGGACGCCGGTCGAGGCGAGCAGCCGTTCCACCTCGCGGCGGCTGCGCAGGTGCGCGGAGAGCTGGTCGCCGTCGCGGCCGAGGCCGCCGAGGTAGACGATCCGCTCGACGCCGGCGTCGGCGGCCGCGCGGGCGAAGGTGCGCGCGGCCTCGGCGTCCTTGCGCCGGAAGTCGGCGTCGCCGAGCGAGTGCACCAGGTAGTAGGCCGCCTCGCAGCCGCGCAGCGCCTGCCGCAGCGACGCCTCGTCGGTGACGTCACCGGCCACCGGCGTGCCGGCGCCGCCGTAGTCGTCCGGCCGGCGGGTCATGGCGCGGACGTCGTGCCCCGCCTTCACCAGGGCCGGCGCGAGCCGGCCGCCCACGAACCCGGACGCGCCGGTGAGGAGGAGCTGCACGAGCAGCGGGTACCCGTGGGCGCCGACCGGAACCGGGCCCGCGCGGCTCAGGATCGGCCGCGCGGTCTCCTGGGGTGGAGTTCGTCCTCCGGGGGTCCCGCAGGACCCCCGGAGGACGAGGACGGCTCCAGGAGTGGGACCGCTCAGGACGTCACTTGCGGCCGGGCGTCCAGTCCATGCCCCAGCCGTACTGGCGGTCCAGGACGTCCTGGCCGCCGTGCACGTAGCGCACCTCGCGGTTGACGACGAGCTGGCCGCCCTGGTTCTCGATCATCGCGATGGCGCAGATCCGGGCGCGGGGGTCGTGCTCGTCGAGGCGCACCTCGATCTGCGGCCCGTTCGCCGGGAACATCGTGACGACGGCGTCGGCCTGGCCCCAGTTCGGCACGCCCTCGTAGATGAGCGCGAACACGAGGATGCGGCGGATCAGCTGGGTGTGCTGCAGGTCGACCATCAGGTTCTCGCCACCGCTGTTCGAGCCCGAGCGGTCGTCGCCGTCCAGCCACACGATCGACTGGCCGTTGCCCAGCGTGTGCTGCCCGCGGAAGGCGTTGCCCAGGGCCTGGATGACGCCCTTGGACCCGTCGGCGTACTCGTAGAGGCAGCCGAGGTCCAGGTCGATGGCCCCCGAGCCGGCCGAGGCGAGCCGCTTGAGGAAGCCACCGCCCCCGCCGCCGCCGGGCCGGGAGTTCCAGTTGAGGTTGACCCGCAGGACGCCGGTGGTGCCGGCCGTCTTGGTCAGCGAGACCGACGGCGCCGACTTGGTCAGCGACACCTTGCCCAGGTTCACGCCGCCCTGCTGGGGAGGCGGCGGCGGGGCCTGCTGACCGTACGGCTGCTGCCCGTAGGGGCCCTGCGGCGGCTGGGGCTGGCCGTACGGCTGCCCCGGCGGCGGGTACGGCGGCTGGCCGTACGGCTGCCCCGGCGGCGGGTACGGCGGCGGGTAGGGCGGCTGCCCGTACGGCTGGCCCGGCGGCTGCTGGTGGGGCGGCGGCGGGGGCGGCTGGTACGGCGGCGGCTGCGGCGGCGCCGGAGGGGTCTCCGGCTGCGGCGGCGGGGACTTCTGGCGCTTCGTGTAGTCGACCAAGGAGGGCCTCCCCGCAGGTCACCCCCGGAGGCGGACCTGCGCTCTGAGCGGCGGACACGTCACCCCGAGACTAGAGGCGCCGCTACCCTCCGGCCCATGCCGGCCGGTGCCCCCTCGCCCTCCCCCACCGTCCACGGGATCGACCTCGGCACCACCTACAGCTGCCTGGCGCAGGTCAACGACGACGGCACCGCCCGCGTCGTCCCGCTCCTCGACGGCGCGCCCACGCTGCCCAGCGTTGTGCTCTTCGTCGGCCCCGACGACTACGTCACCGGCGAGCGCGCCCGCGTCCTGGCCCGCGCCCAGCCCGACGACGTCTGCACGCTGGTCAAGCGGCGCATGGGCGACAGCACCTGGCGCTTCGTCAGCCACGGCCGGTCCTGGTCGGCGCCCGCGGTGAGCAGCCTGGTCCTCAGCGCGCTGGTCAGCGAGACCAGCTTCTCCACCGACGGACCGGTGCGCGACGTCGTCATCACCGTGCCGGCCTACTTCGGCGACGAGGAGCGGCGGGCCACCCGGCTGGCCGGCGAGTACGCCGGCCTGACCGTCCTCGACGTCATCAACGAGCCGACCGCGGCCGCGCTGTCCTACGGCTTCGCCCGCCTCGACGGCGGCGGCCCCTCGGACCACCTCGAGGAGGTCGCGCTCGTCTACGACCTCGGCGGCGGCACCGTCGACGTCGCGGTCGTGGAGCTCGCCGACCGGCGGCTGGCCGTCGTCGCCACCGATGGCGACCACGAGCTCGGCGGCGCCGACTGGGACGAGAAGCTCGCCGTCCACCTCTCCCGCGCCTTCCTCGCCGCCCACCCCGACGCCGAGGACCCCCTCGACGACAGCGCCGGCGGCCAGGCCCTCGTGCTCGCCGCCGAGCGGGCCAAGCGCGAGCTCAGCGTCCGCGACGCCGTCGTCGTGCCGGTCGAGCACGACGGCCGCCGGGTCGACGTGCCGGTGACCCGGGCGGAGTTCGAGCAGCTCACCGCGGGCCTGCTCGACCGCACGATGGCGCTGACCCGCGCGGCGGTCGCCGCGGCCCGCGCCCGCGGCGTCGACCGCATCGACCGGGTGCTGCTGGTCGGCGGCTCGACCCGGATGCCCGCCGTCGCGCAGCGGCTGACCGCCCAGCTGGGCGTGCGCGCCGAGGTGCACGACCCCGACCTCGCCGTCGCCAAGGGCGCCGCGGTGTACGGCCGCAAGAAGCAGCTGGAGCGCCTGCTCGTCGCCGACCTGGTCACCCGCGGGCAGCTGCGCGCCGGGACGCCGCTGGAGTACGCCGCCCCCGCCGACGTCGACGCCGCCTGCGCCCGCCTCGGCGACGCCTTCGGGCTCTCGGCCGCGCAGGTGCGGCGGACCGTGGAGATCCAGGTCCTCAACACCGTCTCCCGCGGCTTCGGCGTCCTGGCGCTCGACCGGTTCGGCGAGCCGGCCACCGTCTTCCTCGTGCACCGCAACGACCGCCTGCCCGTGGCCGTGCGCCGCTCCTTCGGCACCGTGCACGACGACCAGCGGCGGGTCACCATCCGCGTCGTCGAGCAGGGCGGCGGGACGGAGTCCACCCGGCCCGAGGACGCCAAGCTGCTCGCCGAGGCCTCCATCGAGGACATCCCGCCCGGCCACCCCGCCGGCACCGAGATCCAGGTCGTGCTGCGCATGGGCTTCGACGGCATCCTCGAACTCACCGCGCTGCACGAGGGGCTCGCCGACCGCCCGCTCACCGTGCGCGTCGAGACCGGCGCGGCGCTCAGCCAGGCCGACGTCGCCCGCGAGCGCGCACAGGTCGGCCGCATCCGCCGCCGGCGGGACTGAGCGCGTGCTCCCTCCTCTCGACGGCAACGACTACCGCAAGCGCGTCCTCGCCGCGATCGAGGCGCGCGGCGGCCCCGACGCGTCCGATCCCTTCGAGGTCTACGACCTCCCCCTGGACGGGCTCCTCCCCGACGACGACGTCGCCCGCCGGGTCGGCGAGGTCTGGGCGTTCTGGCAGAAGCAGCGCGACCACCCCAAGTACCGGGGCCTGGTGACGGCGCTGCTGCAGACGCACGACGCGCTGGCCGCCCAACTGCGCACCGCCGACGGACGCGCCCGGCTCGCCGAGCAGACCCGCGCCGAGCGCGCCCGGCGGGAGGCCGCCCGGTACGCCGAGCTCGACGCCGCCCTGCAGCGGCTGGTCGAGCGCTTCGGCGGCGTGCCGGCCGACAAGGTCGAGGGGCTGCGTGGCCTGGCCGCCGCCGCGGGCATCGACGACGCCGCGTTCGAGGCGCGCCTGCGCCGGCACCGGCAGCTCGGCTCGGGACCGGCCGCCGGGGACGCCGTGCTGCGGCAGGTCCGGGACGGGCTGGAGGAGCTCGGCCGGATCGAGGGCGCCCGCGTACCGAGCCTGCACGCCTTCCTCGAGCTCCCGCCGACGGCGGACCGCGACACCGTGCGCCGCCGCCGCGACGCGCTGGTCGTCCTCAACCGCCAGCGCCGCCCCGACCGGCGGCGGGCGCTCGTCGACGACCTGCTGGTCGCCGTCGGCGCACTCCTCGTCGACGGCGACCCGGACGCCTACCTCGACGCGCTGGCCGCCGACGTCCGCGAGGCACTGCGGCCGCGGGTCGCCGCCGCGGTGCTCGTCGAGGACCGGCTCACCCCCGCCGACGCGGCCGTCCTCGTGCAGGAGGCGATGGCGGCCGGCCTGGACCCGCAGCGGGCCTCCGCCGTCGTCACCGCGCTGGCCGGCGAGGCCGGCTCCCCCGTCACGCCGCCTCCTCCCCCGCCGGCCGTGCGCCCGGGCGGGACGCCGGACTGGTCGGCCGAGGTGTCCGCCGCCCGCGCCGCTCTGCGGGCCGGCCGGCCGCGCGCCGCCGCCCGGCACGCCGCCGCCGCGCTCGCCGCGGCCGGGGGCATGCACCCGCCGATCCGCGCCGCCCAGGACGAGGCCGCCGAGGTCGCCGCCCGCGCGGAGGCGTCGTGGCGGACGCTCGCGCCGGTGCTGGCCGCCCGCCGGCACGCCGCGGCCGCCGCCACGCTGGAGCGGCTGGCCGCCGACGCCGCGGACGTGCCCGGCCCGGCCGGCGAGGACGCCGCGGAGCTCCTCGCCACCTCCCGCGCCGCGCTCGCCGCCGCCGACGCCGCCCTCGCCGCGGCACCGCCGTCGGGACCCGGGCGGGAGGCCGCGCTGCTCGCCGCCCTCGGCGCGGTGGCCGACCACCCGGCCGCGCAGGCGGAGCTCGCCGCGCTGGGCGTCGCGCCGGCCACCGGCGTCGTGGTCGCCCCGGCACCCGGCGGTGCCCGCGAGGTGCGTTGGACGGCGTCGGCCTCCCCCGGCCCGGTCGGGTACCGGGTGCTGCGCGTGCGGCCCGACGGCACCCGCCAGGTGGTCGGGTCGACCGCCACCACCGCGCTGGAGGACGGCGGCTACGGCCCGGTCGCCGGCTACGTCGTCGTCGCCTCGCGGCTGGGCGTCGTCGCCCCCGAGGCCGTCAGCGGGGAGACCCGGCCGCCGGCCGCCGCTCCCGTGTCCCTGCCGCCGGTCACCGGCCTGGCCCTCGCCGGCGACCGGCTGCGCTGGACCTGGCCCTCGGGCTGCACCGAGGTGGTCGTCCTGCTGCGGCCCGACGCCCCGCCCGCGGACCCCGACGACCCAGTCGCCACCCGCCGCAAGGTGACCAACGCCCGCTACGAGATCGACGGCGGGTTCCCGGTCCCCGGCTCCGGCCACGTGGCGGTCTTCCCGTGCACCCGCGACGGCGGCCGGCTGGTGGTGTCCGCCGAGGGCGCGCGGCTGCGGCTCGGCTGACCGCCGGCGGGCAGCCAGCGGTCCCACCACGCGAGCAGGTGCTCGAAGCGGGCCAGCCGGTGCCGGGGGCGGCCGGAGCGGGACAGCTCGTGGCCCTCGCCGGGGAACAGCAGCAGCGCACTCGGCACGCCCTGCTGCTGCAGCGCGACGAACAGCCGGCGGCCCTGCTCGACCGGGCAGCGCTCGTCCTGCTCGGAGTGCACGACGAGGGTGGGCGTGCGGATCGCGGCCGCCTGCGCCAGCGGGCTCACCGGGTCGGGCCCCATGTAGGCGGCGGCGTACCACCAGCCGATGTCGCTGGAGCCGGCGAACGACGCCGGGTCGGTCACCGCCCGCTCCACGACGGCGGCGGCGAACCGGTCGGTGCGGGTGAGCAGCAGCGCGGTGAGGAAGCCGCCGTAGGAGCCACCGTGGACGCCCACCCGGCCGGCGTCGAGCGCCGGGTCGGCGAGCGCGGCGTCGAGGAAGGCCAGGACGTCGTCGGCGTCCCGCTGCCCCCATGCACCGACGACGGCCCGCGCGTGCTCCTCCCCGTACCCCGAGGACCCGCGCGGGTTGCACTGCACCACGGCGTAGCCGGCCGAGGCGTACACCTGCGTCTCGTCGAGCAGCGACCAGCCGTACTGGGTGAACGGCCCGCCGTGCACGGTCAGCAGCACCGGGTGGGGCCCGGGGCCCTCGGGCACGGTGACCCAGCCGTGCACCCGCGTGCCGTCGGGCGCGACGACGGTCCGCTCGGTGCTGCGGTGCAGCCGCCCGGTGGCGCCCAGCGCGGAGCCGAAGCCGGTGAGCAGCCGCCGCCGGCCGGGCGTGAGGGCCACCAGCTCCCCCGCCGACCGGTCGTGCGCCACGGTGGCGACGACGACCCCGCCGCCGGCGCCGATCCCGCGCACGGTGAACGGCCCGTCGACCAGCGTCTCGGGTGCGCCGCCGTCGAGGGGCACCCGCAGCAGCGCCACCGAGCCGCGCCGCTCGACGCCGACCAGCGCCGCTCCCTCCGCCAGCACCGTCGCCGGGGTGTCGTCGCCGCGGTGGTGCTCTCGCGGGTCGAGCACCGGCTGCAGCGGGCCGCCGGCGACCGGCACCCGGCACAGGGTGAGGCCCCGCGCGGCGACGTCGAGGCCGTCGGGGCCGAGGTCGGGCCGGGCGGTCACGTACAGGGACGCGCCGGCCGGGTCGAACGCCGGCATCCGGCACTCACCACGGCCGCGGGTGACCCGCCGCGGCTCGCCGCCGGTCACCGGGACCAGCCAGACGTCGCGCACCAGGTCGCGGTCGGCGCGGGCGTGCCGGGCGGAGACGAAGGCCAGCGTCCGGCCGTCGGGTGACCAGGCGACGTCGGTGTCCTCGCCGCGGCCGTCGGTCACCTGCCGCGGCTGCGGGAGCTCGGCGGTGTCGTCGAGCGGGTCGGCGGGCAGGTCGAGGACGAACACGCAGCTGGGCCGGTCGGCGGTGTACCCGACGTCGTCGACGCGGTGCCGCAGCCGGGTGACCAGCCGGGGCGGCTCGGCCTCCGGCGGCACCCCCTCGGCCGTGCCGTAGCGGCCGGGCTCCGGGACCCGGGCCACGAAGGCCAGGCGGCGGGAGTCCGGCGACCAGACCGGGACGCCGCACCCGAGCGGGGCGTCGGTGAGCCGGCGGGGGGCGCCGCCCGCGGTGGGCAGCAGGTGCAGCTGGGGGTGCCCGCCGTCGGCGGCCGACAGGTAGGCCAGCCAGCGGCCGTCCGGGGAGAACGCCGGCGCGGTGTCGCGCGCGCCGGAGGTCAGCGGGCGGGCCGGCGCCGAGCCGTCGGTGAGGACGGCCCAGAGCTGCCCGCGGTAGCGGTCGGCATCGAGGTCGGGCCGGCCGACGGCGACCACCGCCATGCGCCCGTCGGGCGAGACCGCCGGCACCCCGGGGGTCCGGAGCAGGGCGAGGTCGGCGGGCCGCATGGGGCACCGAGCGTAGTGCAGTCGTCACCCGGCCGGGTCCCCGAGCGGGGGCCCGGCCGGGCGACGGTCAGTGCTGCTGCTGGGCGCGGGCGACCAGCCGCTGGCCCAGGCTGCCTGCCTGGGCGTTGGTGAGCAGCTGTGTCTGCGACTCCACCAGCCGCAGCACCGCCGGGTCCTCGCGGGCCACCTCAGAGGACTGCAGCAGGATCGTCCCCTTGCCGGTGAAGTCGTACTGCCGCTCCTCGCCCGAGGCCCGACCCAGCGCCCCGGAGAGGGCGCCGAGCATGCTCTGCGTCATCCACTGCGCGTCGTGGTGCACCGACGGCGAGGGGCAGTCGGCCCAGCCGAGCAGCGCGTCGGGGTCGGCCCGGAACGGCGGCTCCACGAAGATCACCGGCCCGTTGGACGAGGCGATGAACTTGCCCGTGCCGATGAGCGTGACGAACCCGGGCACGATCGACTGCTTGAGCTCCAGCGCCGGGGAGAACGCGCAGAGGTTGCTCGCCTTGATCGTCAGGTTGCCGTCGTCGAGGTCGTAGGCGTTGAGGTCGAACCCGCGGTCGCCGATGAGCACCTTGCCGTGGCCCTGGGCGACCACCCAGTCCTGCACGTAGATCGGGCTGGAGAACTTGGCGCCCACCCACGCCTGCACCGACGAGTACTCGGTGACGGCGTCGAACTGGACGTTGCCGTAGTACGCCAGCATCGCGCCCTTGCTCATGAACCACTCGCCGTTGAGCGTGATGCAGAAGACGTAGGGGTTGACGTTGTCGTCGTCGGGCAGCGACTGCACGTTGAGCGTCGTCGGCACGCCGGCCGGCGGGCCCGAGGGCTGCGGCGGGCCGCCGTACGGCGGCTGCGGCTGACCGCCGTAGGGCGGCTGGCCGTAGCCGGGCTGGGGCTGGCCGTAGCCGGGCTGGGGCTGGCCGTAGCCGGGCTGGGGCTGGCCGTAGCCGGGCTGGGGCTGGCCGTAGCCGGGCTGGGGCTGACCCCCGTAGGGGTTGCCGCCGCCGTAGGGGTTGTTCGGCGGGTAGGTCATCGTCGCCGTCCTCAGAACTTCTGCTCGCTGGCCTGCACGTACACCGTGCCGGAGCCGCTGATCTTCAACTGGAAGGCCTCGCCGGAACCCCGGCCGACCACGTCGCGGAAGCCGACCTTCGCCGCCAGGTCGACCGAGAGCTGGCCGACGTGCCCGACGTAGGCCTGCGGGTCGACGCCGACCTGCGTGCCGTTGAGCTGCAGCGGGAAGGCGCCGCCGTGCGACAGCAGCGCCACCGAGCCGCGGCCGTGCACGTTGGTGGTGAACAGCCCCTGCCCGGTCATGGCGCCGGAGATCGCCGACTTCACGCCGCCGGAGCCGAGGAACTGCACGCTGGTCTGCAGGTTCGCGTCGTGGGCCAGGAGCCGGTCGGCCTCGCACACCAGCGGGGCGTTGCCGTCGAGCTCCAGGACGGTGACGTGCAGGCCCTTGTAGCCGTAGAGCACCTGGCCGGTGCCCTCGGTGGCCATCATCGGGTTGGACTCGCCCGACATCGCGGCACCGAGCATCCCGCCGACGCCACGGCCCTGGCCGTGCACCGGGCGGAAGGTGACCTGGCCGGAGTAGCCGAGCATCGCCCCGCGGCGGGCCAGCACGGGGCTGGCCGGGCCGACGTGCGCGCGCACGACCTTGCTGTTGACCGTCTCGAACGACAACGCTCAGCGCTCCGAGGACTGAACGAGCACCAGGCCGTGCCCGGTGAAACGGAGGGAGAAGGGCTCGCCGGAGCCCTCGCCCACGAGGGACTTCCAGGAGACGCCGCTGACCAGGTTCATCGACAGCTGGCCGCGGGACCCGACGTAGGCGTCGGGGTCGACGACGAGGTCCTGGCCGGGCGCGACCTCGAGGGCCATCACCGGCCCGTCGGACACGATGGCCACCTGGCCCTGGCCGGTCACGGTCGTGGTGGCGAGCCCCTGGCCACTGGTCATGCCGCGCAGGCCGGCGAACTGGACGTCGAGGCGCAGGTGCTCGGTGTGAGCGAGGATGTGCTCGCTCTCCACGGTGAGCGTGTCGCCCCCGAGGTCGACGACGAGGACGTCCATCGCGTCCTTGGCGAGGTGCACGCGGCCGTGGCCCGTGCAGTCCATGAGGGAGATGCTCTCGCCGGCGACGGCCCGCTTGAGCGCGGCGCGCATGCCGCCGCCCCCGCCCATCCCGGAGTTCTTGAAGTCGACGTTGCCCTCGTAGGCGACCATCGAGCCGCTGGCGGCCCGGATGCGGTCCCCGTGCAGGTCGGCGTGCAGGACGCGTTTCTGGGCGGTGAGTTGTGCCACGGATGCCTCTCGGTGCAGGGGACGGGACCGGGCGGACCGTATCCGGCACCCTCCCGGCGCGGTAGGTCCCGCGCCGCGACCCACCCCGGACACGGCAGCGGCCCCGGGGCGGGTGCCCCGGGGCCGCTGGACGCCGTGCCGGTCAGCGCTGGCCGGCGGTGACCTCGTCGCGCTCGGCCTCGACGGGCTCCGGCTCGTGCGTCCGGTCGCGCCGGGTGGCGAGGACGCTGCTGATCACCGCGGCGACGATGAAGAGCAGACCGGTGAGGCCGGTGACGTACTCACTGATGTGGAACCGCAGCTCCAGGATCATGATCGCGGCCAGGAAGCCGATCGCCCACATCGCGCCGTGCTCGAGGTAGCGGTACTCGTCGAGCGTGCCCTTGTCGACCATGTAGATGGTCAGCGACCGCACCCAGAAGGCGCCGATGCCCAGGCCCAGCGCGATGACGAAGATGTCGCTGCTGATGGCGAACGCGCCGATGACGCCGTCGAAGGAGAACGACGCGTCGAGCACCTCGAGGTAGAGGAACGCCGCCGCGCCGGCGCCGGCCACGGCCTTGGTCGCCGTCCCCACGCCGTCGCGCGAGGTCGACTCGCCGGTGGCGGTGACGTCGTCGTCGTCGGTCTCCGGGGCCTCCATGAGCTCGTTGAGGCCGCCGATGAGCAGGTAGGTGAACAGGCCGGCGAGGCCGGAGACCAGGACGGTGGCGTACTTGTCGTCGTCGGCGATCTGCGAGCCGAGGTAGATGACCGCCAGCGCGATGACGATCGCGAGGTAGGGCAGCTTGCCGGCCTTGGCCAGCGGCTTCTCCAGCCAGGACAGCCAGTGGATGTCGCGGTCCTCGTCGAAGAGGAAGTTCAGGAAGATCATCAGCAGGAAGATCCCGCCGAAGGTGTAGATGGCCTCGGCGGCGTCCTCGACGGCCGAGCCGTAGGCCTCCTGGTCGCTGAGCGCGAGGTTCCACACCTCGGGGATCGACAGCGAGGCGGTGACCGAGACCAGCACGATCGGCAGCAGCAGCCGCATGCCGAAGACGGCGATGAAGATGCCGACGTAGAGGAACAGCTTCCGCCAGAGCGGGCTCATCCGGCGCAGCACCTTGGCGTTGACCACGGCGTTGTCGAACGAGAGACAGACCTCGAGCACGCCGAGGACGGCGACGGCCAGCAGGGCGGCCGGTCCGCCGAAGAACACGGCGGTGACGAGCGCGGCCACCGTCAGACCGACGGAGAAGCCGAAGTAGCGGAGCATCAGGGTTTCCTTTCCGACGCCTGGCGGGCGAGGCGGCGACGACGACGGACGAGCCGGATCGGCCGGGAGGCGGGTCCTGCAGTCAACGGACCCCGGTGGGGCTCTGTTCCCGGCGCTGTTCCCGGCACCCCCCGGGCGGGCGACGGGCGGTGCGGGGTCAGCGGACCGGGCGGCCCCGGCCGCCCGTTCCCACGGGAGCGGTGCCGGCGTGGTATCCACAGGCCGCCGGGCCACGGAGGCGCCGGCCCGCCCCGCCGGACGCGGGCCACCGCGACGGGAGGCGACCGTGAGCGGACCGGTCGGCACCCCGTGGTGGCGCCGCGACCGCGACGCGCCCCGGCGGGAGGCCAGCGCGGCACGCGAGGCCGCGGCCGCGGCGATGCTGGAGCTGGACACCGCCCTGGCCGACCTGCCGGACGCGGTGGCCGCGGCCGAGGAGGCCGGGGGCGGCACGGGCGAGCGGGGACACGGGCGGGCAGGCGCGAGAGGGCTTCAGCACCGCATCTCCGCCCCCGACTCGTTGACCCGCGACTGGCGCGACCTCTCGACCCACGCCGACGCGGTCATTGGACACTATCTGCAGGCGCTTTCCAACCACGACGCGGCCGCCGACGCCGACCCCGGCCGGGCTCGGACGGCGGCCACGGAGCTGGGCGCCGCCGCCACCGCGCTGCGCGAGGTCCACGCCCAGGTGGTGCGCTTCCGCGAGCAGTACGGCGAGGTGCTGGCGACCGCCGCGCGGGCCCGGGCCACGGCCGCCCGCTCGGTGTCCGCCGCGCGGGAGACGACCGCCGCGGCCCGCGCCGCGCTCGACGCCGCGGGCGCCGCCGGGCTGGCCGACCCCGGGCTCGACGCCGCGCTGACCGACGCCGACCGCCTCGCCGCGGCCGCCGCCGCCGAGCTGGCCGCCCGCCGGGCCGGGCCCGCGCTGGACGCCGCCGAGCGGGGCCGGCACGCCGCGGAGGCCGCCGCCGAACGGGCGCGGGCGCTGCCGGAGCGGGCCGCGGAGGTGCGCCGGGGCGCGGCCTCGGTGCGCACCCGCCGGGAGGCGCTGGGCACCCGCCACGAGCGGCTGACGCCGGTGATGAGCGAGCTGCGCCGCCGCTATCCGCTGTCGGCGTGGGCCGACGTCGAACGCGCGCCGCAGCGGGCGGCCGAGGCGCTGGCGGAGGCCGACGAGGCGCTCAGCGCGCTGCAGGCGGCCCTCGACGCACCGGTGCTCGACGTCCCCGCGGCCGCGGCGCACCTGGCCCGGGTGCGGGCGGCGGCCGGGCGGGTCGACGAGGAGGTGCGGTCGGCGACCGGCCGGCTCGAGCGGCTCGACGCCGTCGCCGCGGACCCCGGGTCGCTGCTCACCGAGGTGCAGCGCGCCGTCGTCGACGCCCGGCGGTTCCTGGCCGGGCTGCCCGAGGACCGCGCGCGCCGCTTCCGCCGCACGTTCGAGGACCTCGCCCGGCGGCTGCCCCCGCTGGAGGACGCCGCGCGGGGCCGCCGTCCCGACTGGGGCGCGGTGCTGCGCGAGGCGCAGGCGATCGAGGACGCGCTCGACCGCCTGGTGCGGACCGCGCGGGCCGACTAGCCGACCCGGTCGAGCAGCCAGCGCACGATCTCCTCCCCGGCGGCCGCGCCGCTCGCGGCGGTGACCGCGACGCGCGCGCCGGTCCAGCCCTGCTCGTGCAGCTCGCCGTGCGCGGGGCGGACGGCGGCGTCGGCGGCCAGCAGCATCGGGGCGTCGAGCAGGCTGTCGCCGGCGCACAGCAGCCGCGGCGCCGGCCCCTCCCCCGCGAGCAGCCGGCGCAGCCGCAGCAGCCCCGCGGCCTTCGACAGCCCGGCGGGCACGACGTAGACCTTGCGGCCCTGCACCGACAGCATGGCCCCGGCGGCGGTGACCGCGGCGCCGGTGTCGGCGAGCCAGCCGGCCGGGATCGCCTCCCGCGCGTGCGCGACGAGGTAGCAGAACAGGCCCTCGGCGGCGCGGACGGTGCGCACCCACGGCTCGCCCGCCACGGCCTCGAGCAGCGCGAGCAGCTCCGGCAACGGGGCGGCCTGCGCCGCGGTGGCCGCGGCCCAGTCGTCCCAGTCGGGGTCGCGGACGCCGTCGGCGAGCAGGACGCCGCCGTTGGCGCACAGCGCGTACCGCGGGACGACGGGCAGCCGGACCCGCTCGTACTGCGCCACGGTGCGGGTGGTCACCGGCACGAGCAGCGCCCGCTCCGCCAGGTCGGCCAGCAGCCGCCACGACGCCGGGGTGGCGTGCGACAGCGGGGCGCCGTCGAGGTGCTCGACGACCTGCAGGCCCTCGGCGCCGCCGGCCGCGGCGGCGGAGTAGATGAGCGTGCGGTCCAGGTCGACGGCGGCCAGGGCCGAGGTGAGGACGGCGGTCACCTGCCCACCGGCCGGATCAGCCCCACGCAGGAGTACGGCAGGTCGGGAACCTCGACCAGCGGGACGCCGCGGGCCCGGGCCAGCGCGGCGACGTGGCGGAGGTCCTCGGCGCGGTCGGGCCGCACCAGCACCTGCCACGGCACCCGGCGCAGCAGCACCCGCGTGGTCTCCCCCACCCCGGGCTTGACCAGGTTGACGTCGGCGATGCCGAACTCCGCGGCGATCGCCTCGACCGCCGCCCAGCCCTCCCACGTCGGACGCCGCTCGCCGGCCGGGACGTCGTCAACGGGTCGGGCCGCGGGGAACGCGGCGGCGACGGTGTCGACGAACAGCGCGGAGACGTCGGCGTCGGCGAGCTCGGCGTAGTACTTCGCGCCGTGGAACATGCCGGGGCCGATGAGGTCCTCGCGCAGGACCGTCCGCGACACCAGCCCCGACACCGTGCTGTTGAGGCAGGCGCTGGGGATGAGGAAGTCGTCGCGGGTGCCGTACAGGTCGGTGCACACGCCGGGGTCGGCGAGGACGGCGAGCCGGTCGTCGAGGGCGGCGTCCTCGGGGTGCGCGGCGGTCCAGGCGCCGACGGCCTCGGTCAGCTGGCGCTGGATGGCGCCCTTGCCGGTCCACCCGTCGACGAAGCGCAGCGCGGCGGCCGGGTGCCGGGCCAGCACGTGCGCCAGCGCCACCTCGTCGATGCCGCGGCCGCGGATGATCGAGACGGTGTAGTGCGGCACGGCCACGCCGCGCGAGGCGAGGAACCAGCGCCGCAGCAGCACGCCGATCGGCGTCCCGGCGCGGGCGAGCGACACCAGCACCGGCGTCTGCCCGTGCGCGGCCGCGGCGTCCCACACCAGCTCGCCGACCCGGGCGACGGCGTCGGCGAGCCGGCCTGCGGACTGCGCCAGCGCGGCGGTGAACAGCGCCAGGTAGTCGTCGTCGGGCTGGTACTCGACCGGCAGCATCTCCGAGTAGTGGGTGCCCGACTGGATGGCCTCCTCGCGGTCCTCGGTGCCGCGCTCCAGCGCGACCGACGACAGGTCGGTGAGCAGCCAGGTCACCTCCTCCGGCGCATACGAGCCGAACCGGCCGGGGACGGCGGGCGCGAGCCGGGCGGACAGCGCGGTCACGGGGCCGGCTCCGCGAGCGGCACGGTCACCAGGTGCACGGCGCGGGCGGCGAAGGGCCGCAGCGCCTCGGCCATCGGCGCGGCGTCGGCGGCCGACGCGTCCACCACCACGACGACGTCGTCGGCGCGCCGGTCGGACCACGGGCCCGCGGCGGGCACGGCGGCCGGGTCGGCGAGGTTGTGCACGCGGGAGACCCGGGCGGGGTCGTCGGGTGCGGGGAAGGCCAGGCTGCGGCGCAGGGCGTAGCCGGGGTCGTCGGCGGCGTGCACGGGGCTCCGGGTGGTCGACTGGGTGGTGACGGGGACGCCGGGCAGCCGCCCGGCCAGCCGCGCACCCACGAGGGTGGGCGCGTGCATGAGCTCCTCGGTACCGAGGACGAGGACGCCACGGCTGCCGGCCAGCGCCGGCGCGAGGGCCGCGGCGACGGCGTCGGCGGCCTCGGCGAGGCGGGCGCTGCCGGCCGGGGTCAGGCCGTGCCGGGCGGTGGAGGGGACGCCGGCGGGCCACAGCCCCTCGTGCACGGCCACGGACCCCGGCGCGCCCGACGGCGGCGGCGCCGCGGCGGGGAGGGCGGCGCGGGCGGCGGCAGCCCGGTCGAGGACGTCGGCCGGCAGCGTCAGCTCGGTGGCGAGGACGGCGGCGACGTCGACCCGCACGCCCAGGGCCGCCGCCCGCTCGGCGAACGCCGCCCGGGCGGCCGGGGTGCGCGCGTCGAGCAGCGTGGCGATGACGTAGCGCTCGCGCGGCCAGCGGACCTGCAGCTCGGCCACGGTGTTGAGCGCGGTGCGGCCGCTGGTGAGCTCGTCGTCGACCAGCACCAGCGGCCCGGGCACGTCGAGGGTCACCGCCCCGGTGGGCTGCAGCGCGTGCGCGACGGCGTGCGAGTGCTCCTCCTCGAACGCCGCGGCCACCGGCACGCCGGGGTGCACGCGCCGGGTGGTGTGCAGGTAGGCGGCGCCGAGCCGGTCGGCGGCGGCGTGGCCGAGGCCGGTCGCCGTCTCGCAGTAGCCGATGACCAGGCCGGGCCGCTCGTCCCCGAGGACCGCGGCGACGGCGTCGCCGACCGCCGCCCCGGCAGCGAGGACGGTGTCCGGCGCGGCCGGCACGTGCTTGCCGAGCACGCGCGAGACGACGAGGTGGGCGCGGCGGGGGTTGTCCCGCAGCCCCAGTCCGCACAGCCGCGCGAACCGGTCGCGCGCGGCGACGTCGATCCCGAGCAGGCCGGAGACGGTGCCGCCCAGCCAGGCGGCACCGGGGAGGGTGGCGGTCACGCGCGCTGCGCCTCCCCGCCGGCGAAGACCTCGGCCAGCCGGCGCTGCCCGGTGGAGAGCAGGTCGACCAGCGCGGCCTCGTCGGCGACGACGCCGTAGACGGCGGCGCGGCGGCTGATCAGCTCCGCCCACAGCGCGTGCGGCCCGATCTCGTTCATCCGGCCGTTCGTCGACACCGCGATCCCGCCCCGGCCACGGGCCATGAGGATCTCGAGGGCGTCGTCGTATTCCGAGCGGGAGACGGTGAGCAGCGCGTTGACCACCGAGACGTGCGCCGGGTGGATGACGGTCTTGCCCAGCACGCCGTTGGCCTTGTCCAGCGTCACCTCGCGGATGAGCCCGTCGAGGTCGCCGGCGATCATCCGCTGCCGCAACCCGCCCTCGTGCTGGTCGCTGAACGGCGTCGAGCGCAGCTGCGGCTTGAACAGCCGGGGGCCGGGGATGTGCTCCCACACCGCACCGGTGACCACCTGGTCGCCACCGCGGGTGAACCGGTTGACCACGTCGGCCAGGCAGTCCCGCACGACGGCGACGTCCCAGATGGTGGTGTCGCGGTCGCGCCGCAGGCCGAACAGCCCCGACAGGTCGGTGCCGCCCACTCGCAGGCACAGCACCGACTCCCGGTGGGCGTCGACCACCGCGGCGAGGGCGGCGAGCGCGTCGGCGCGGGTCTCCCGCCAGGCGAGCTCGGCGGTCTCCAGGATCGGCATGCCGTACAGCGGCTGCCCGGTCGCCGAGCCCACCTCGGCGATGGCCTCGAGCATGGGCGCGAGCGTGGCGCCGGTGGCCTTGGGCAGGCTGAAGCCGGTGAGCCAGGCCAGCGCCGGCCCGGCGGCCAGCGCGATCGAGCGGATCTGCTCGGCCGAGCGCACCCGCACGAACAGCAGCGGCAGCGCCGGCTGCTCACCGGCGGCCGCCCGCGCGGAGATGCGCCGCAGTGCCGCGACGACGTTGGCCTCCGCGTCGGGGACCGCCGCGTGCGGGATGGCGTCCTCGAGGCACCAGACCACGCTGGTCGTCCCCACCGTGGCCGCGCGCGCGGCGTCGGCGTCCAGCGCCGGGCGGGTGGCGGGGCTGTACAGCGTCGCGCCGAGGGCGAGGGCGAGCATGCCGCGCGGCGTCGCCGGACCGACGTCGCCCGGCGGCACGGCGAACAGCCGCTCGCGCTCGTCGTCGGTGAGGTACGAGAAGTGGCGCACGGTCGTTCCCTCCTGCTGGGGACTCACCGGACGAGCAGGCCCTGGGCGCGCGCCCGCCGGAGCCAGTCGGGGTACTCGGTCATGAGCCGGTCGAACAGCGCGTCGTCGCTGATCGGCCGGGAGCCCATGAGGTCGTCCTGGGAGACGGCGAAGAAGTCGGCGTTGTCGGTGTAGCGGCCGTCGAGGTCGTCGAGCCGCTGCAGGTAGCTGAACTGCCGCTCCGGGCCGATGCCCATGAACTGCCAGAACACCGGCTCGAACGACGCCGACTTGATCTGCTTCGTCGCCACCGACTTGTCGCTGGGGGCGCCGTCGGTCAGGAACATGACGTAGACCGGGACCTGCGCCGGCTGGGGCTCGACCCGCTCGCGGCTGTCGCCGAAGTACGCCTGCCGGACGGCGGCCATCGCCGCGCCGTAGCGGGTGTCGTACTCCAGCGGGTACTGCCGCGACAGGTCGGCGATGTACTGCTGGTGGCCCTCCAGGCGCAGCCCCGGCTCGGGGCGGTGCACGTCCTTGCCGAAGAGGAACACGTCGACGACGCCGTCGTCGTCGAAGCGCAGGCCCAGCGCCAGGACCCGCTCGGCCAGCCGCTGCACGGCGCCGGCGCGGTAGAGCGCGGCCATCGACCCGGAGATGTCGAGGACCAGCGCGACGCGGGCGGTGTGCTCGCCCAGGCCGCGCTTCTCCAGGCTGACGCCGGCAGTCTTGACCAGGCTGAGCATCTGCGGCGCCGACGTCGCGAGCTTCTTCTCCAGGTCGACGATGCGGCGCTTCTCCATGCTCACCGGCGCGGCGGCGGGCTGGGCCTGGGGTGCGGGCTGCGCCGCGGGCGCCGGCTCGTCGTCGACGCGCACGCCGACGTCGGTGGCCATGCCGGCCAGGCCGTTGGTGAAGCCCTGCCCGACGGCGCGCACCTTCCACTCCGCGCCGCGGCGGTAGACCTCGGCGAAGACCAGCGCGGTCTCGGCGCCGGCGGCGAGCTCGCAGCGGATGGCCGCGGCACCGCCGTCGGGACCCACCTCGACGGCGAGCCCGGACAGCGCGCCGAAGGTGCCCGCGCCGTCGAGGGAGGCGCCGATGACGACCTTCTCGACGTCGGCGGGCAGCGCGGCGGGGTCGATGCGGACCTGGTCGACGGTCGCGCCGCCGCGGGCGGTCTTGCCGAGGTGGCGGACCGCGCCGCCGGCGCCGCTGGGCTGGTTGTAGAAGACGAAGTCGGCGTCGCTGCGGACCTTCCCCGCGGCGGTGGTGAGGAACGCCGAGAGGTCGGCGTCGACGCCGGGAGCCGGCGTCCAGGTGAGCGTGACGACGACGGGGCCGGTCAGGCCGGCCTGGGCGAGGCCGACGTTGCCGCCCCGGGTGAGGACGTGGACCACTGCGCGGCCGTTCAGGCGGGGGTCGCGGCGGCGGTCACTTGCGCCCGCTCGTCCAGTTGAGGCCCCAGCCGTAGGCGCCGTCGAGGTCGCGCTGGACGCCGGGCAGGTAGCGGATCTCGCGCTGCACGGTCAGCGAGCCGCCGGAGTTGGTCAGCAGCGCGATGGCGCAGGAGCGGGCGCCCTGGGCGTGCTCGTCGAGACGGACCTCGATCGGCGCGGCACCCTGCGGGTACAGCGTGACGACGCCGTTGGCCGCGGCCCAGTTCGGCGCACCCTCGTAGATGTAGGCGAACACGAGCACCCGGCGGATCCGGTCGAGGTGGTCGAGGTTGACGAGCAGGTTCTCCCCGCCGGACTTGGCGCCGGAGCGGTCGTCGCCGTCGAGGAGCACGTAGGGCGGGCGGTCGAGCGCGCCGAAGGCGTTGCCCAGCGCCTGCACGACGCCCTTGCTGCCGTCGGCGGTCTCCCACAGGCAGCCGAGGTCGAGGTCGACGGCCGAGCCCTTGGAGAACAGGCCGCGGCGGCCGGACTCCCAGTTGAGGTTCACCCGCATCTGCCCGCCGGCGCCGCGGCCCTTGGTGAGCGAGACCGACGGCGCGCTCTTGGTGAGCGTCACCTTGCTCATGCTGACGCCGCCGCCGGACGGCGGCGGGGAACTCGGGCGGGTGTAGTCGACCATGACGGGACCTCCGGCTTCGGGGCTGGTGCGGGCAGGGTGCCGGGCCCGGACGCGGGTGCGCGTCCGGGCCCGGCGGCGGTGGTCAGCCGACGTTGACGCCGAAGTCCTGGGCGATGCCGCGCAGGCCGGAGGCGTAGCCCTGGCCGACGGCGCGGAACTTCCAGTCCGCGCCGTTGCGGTAGAGCTCGCCGAAGACCATGGCGGTCTCGACCGAGGCGTCCTCGGTGAGGTCGTAGCGGGCGACCTCCTGGCCGTTGGCCTGGTTGACGATGCGGATGAAGGCGTTGCGCACCGCGCCGAAGTTCTGCTTGCGGTTGTCGGCGTCGTAGATCGACACCGGGAACACGATCTTCTCGACCGTCGGCGGGACACCCGCCAGGTTCACCTGGACGACCTCGTCGTCACCCTCGCCCTCACCGGTGAGGTTGTCACCGACGTGGACCACGGAGCCGTCGGGGCTGCGCAGGTTGTTGAAGAAGATGAAGCCCGAGTCGTCGGGGGTGACCCTGCCGTCGGCACCGATCATGATCGCCGACGCGTCGAGGTCGAACTCGCCGCCGGAGAACGTGTTCACGTCCCAGCCGAGGCCGACGTTCACCGCGGTCAGGCCCGGCGCCTCCTTGGTCAGCGAGACGTTCCCGCCCTTGGAGAGGCTGACACCCATCAGTTGGACTCCCATGTCACTGTCGGGGGCGCAGCGGCGGTCGCCGCTGTGCTGGACACCGGACGTGGCCGGCGCCGCCGGGGGACGGCGCGGGCGCGGGCGCCCAGCGCGGTTCCCCCGGCACCGCTGCGCAGGGTGCCGGACGGGCACCCAGCGGAGCGGACGTGTCGTGGATGGTGCCGCACGATCACCGGGAGCAACAGGCTCACCGGCGCGAGAGGCCGGGCGTCCGCCCGCCGGTCACCTGTGCGTCACCGGGAGCCGCCGTCGGGCCGCTCGGCCGGCCTCGCCGCAGGGGTGCCGTGCTCCGGCCGGGACCCGGGGAGCGGCTCGGCGACCGGCTCGGCGGCCGACCCGACGACCGGCACGCCGGCGTCCCCGGCCGCGGCCGCCTCGCGGGCGTCGCGCCGGCTGCGGGCCAGGCTCGCCACCGTGGTGACCAGCAGGGTGAGGACGATGACCGACAGCGACAGCCAGGTCGGGATCTCCGGGACCACCGTGACGTGCTCGCCGCCGTTGATGAACGGCAGCTCGTTCTCGTGCAGCGCGTGGATCAGCAGCTTGACCCCGATGAAGCCGAGGATGACCGCCAGGCCGTAGTGCAGGTAGACCAGCCGGTCGAGCAGGCCGTCGATGAGGAAGAACAGCTGCCGCAGGCCCAGCAGGGAGAAGGCGTTGGCGGCGAAGACGAGGAACGTCTCCTCGGTCAGCCCGAAGATGGCCGGGATCGAGTCGACGGCGAAGAGGAGGTCGGCGCTGCCGATGGCGACCAGCGCGATGGCCAGCGGGGTGATGTAGCGCTTGCCGGCGAGCTTCGTCGTCATCCGGTCGCCGTGGTACTCGTCGGTCGTCGGGATGATCCGGCGGGTCAGCCGGAGGAAAGCGTTCTCGGTGAACTCCTCGTCCTCGCCGCCGCCGGCACGGGCCTGCGCGATCGCGGTGTAGATGAGGAACGCGCCGAACAGGTAGAAGACCCAGCTGAAGTTCTCGATCGCCGCGGCGCCGAGGAAGATGAAGACGGTGCGCAGGATCAGCGCGAAGGCGATGCCGAACAGCAGCACCTTCTGCTGCAGCTCCCGCGGCACCGCGAAGCTGGCCATGATCAGCACGAAGACGAAGAGGTTGTCGACCGACAGGCTCTTCTCGGTGATGTAGCCGGCGAAGTACTCCCCGCCGTACTGGCCGCCGGCGAAGAGCCAGACGCCGATGCCGAAGAGGACGGCGATGGCGACGTAGACCGCCGACCAGGTCGCCGCCTCGCGCAGCGTCGGGGCGTGCGGCGTGCGCACGTGGCCGACGAAGTCGAACACGATCATGGCCATGATGGCGGCGACGGTGATCGCCCAGACCCAGATGGGGACGTCCATGCGGATACCTCCGGTCGACTGGCAGCTGTCAGCACCGGAGGTCTCTCCCACCGGCGACTGCAGCGACCGGCCGATGACGCCGGGGTGTCTCCACCCGTGTTGACGACGTCACCGCGAGCGGGATACTCCCCTCCACGGTTCCGCGGGCACGGCTGACCGGGCCCGCGGAGTCACAGGGCAGAACGGACGAGGGGCGCCCGGGGTTCCCGGGCACCCCTCGCTCCTGTGCGGGACCTGCGCAGCGGCTAGCGCGCGGCCAGGTAGGCGGCCCGGGCGGCGGCCAGCATCCCCGCCTTCTCCGACGCGTCGAGGTACCCGTCGCGGACCTGGGCGTCGACCGCGGCGGCGTACTGCGCGAGGTACCCGTCGACCGAGCCGTAGCGCTGCGCGAGCTCCGCCGCGGAGAACGGCTGCCAGCCGCCCCAGTTGCCGCAGACGTCGGTGATCGACGTCGTGCCGACCGGGGACAGCGCCACCGGGACCGGCCGGCCGAGCGGGACGACGGCGTCGGGGAAGCGCACCCCGCCCAGCGGCTGCGCGGTGACCGGGTCGGTCCGCGGGACCTGCAGCGCGACGCCGGGCAGGTCGTTGAACGACGCCCGGTCCCCCGCCGGGGCCGGCTGCAGCGCGAACGTCGCCGACGGCGGGAGCAGCCGCCGGTCGCCCTGGCCCGGGTGGCGCACCACCGCGACGACGTCGGCGAGGAGCGTGCGCAGGTGCGGGTTGTAGGAGATCGGGTTGCGCGGGACGGCGACCCCGCCGTTGCACCGCAGCGCCCCGAAGACGACGGCGTCCGGATAGGCGGCGATGCCCGCGTGCGGAGCCGGCCAGTCGTAGCGGACGACGTCGCGCGGGCGCCCGGCCTCGGCGGTGACGCTCGCCCGGAGCCGGTGGTAGTCGGTGTAGGTGGCGACGTCGACGAACAGCGGGTCGCTCGTGCGGCGGGTGAGGATCTGGTCGTAGGTCAGCGGGACGCCGTCCTCGAGGACGTAGGGCCGCTGCGCCGCACCGCCGGCGAGCTGGTTGACCGCCAGCCAGTTCCCGGCGCCGGAGACCGCGACCGCGGCGTCGAAGACCCCGCGGCCGGTGCGGTCGTCGACGTTGAAGCCCTCGGCGACGAGGGTGTCGACGAACCAGGCGCTCTGGCTGATGCCGGCCAGCACCGCGGCCCGGTAGACCGGCAGCGCCGGGCCCGACGGCCGCGGCGCGGTGCCCCGCAGCAGCCGGCCGAAGTCGCGCACGATCACCTCGCCGACGCCCTGGGCCGAGGCGGGCACGCCGGCGGAGATGGCCGTCTCCCACTGCACCCGCGCGTAGGACAGGTCCTGCCCGGCCAGCCAGCCGTTGCCGAGGCCGTCGGGGTAGACGGCGCCGTCGGGGGTGGTGTCGCCGGTGACCGGGAAGCCCTGCACCGAGGGGAGCACCGCCGGGCGGCCGCGGTTCTCCGCCTCGACGAGGACGACGTCGCTGCCGCCCGGGTCGGCGGGCGCGATGAGCTCGAACTCGCTCGTCCAGGGCACCAGGCCGCGGGCGTCCCGCGCCAGACCGGCGAGCCCGGCGACCTGCTCGCGCGGGTCGACGACGCCGGAGACGGTGCCCGTCGTGCGGGTCCAGGCCTCGCCGCCGACGGTGATCGGCGCGCTGGTGGCCTGCACCGCGGTGACCGCCGAGGCGAGCGGAGCGGAGCGGCCGTTCCCGCCCGGTGCGGCCAGCGCCGGCGCCGCCGTGCTCAGCGAGAGCGCGGCGAGGGTGGTGGCGACCAGACCGCGGCGCAGTCCGGGGGATCGCAGGAGGGACACGCGCAGGACTCCTTCGTCCGGGAGGGGGAGGACCCGAACGTAACGAACCTGCGACGTGTGTCACACGGCAGGCACCCGCTCCGGGAGCGTGAGGACCTCGGCGCCGTCGTCGGTGATGGCGACCGTGTGCTCGCTGTGTGCCGTCCGGCAGCCCGTGGCGCTGCGCAGCGTCCAGCCGTCGGGATCGGTGACCAGCTCGTCGGTGTCGGCCATGACCCACGGCTCCAGCGCCAGCAGGAGCCCGGGGCGCAGCCGGTACCCGCGACCCGGTCGGCCGGAGTTCGGGACGTGCGGGTCCTGGTGCATCGTCGATCCGACGCCGTGGCCGCCGAACTCGGTGTTGACCCGGTACCCGGCCTCGCCGAGGACCGTGCCGATGGCGTGCGAGACGTCCCCGATGCGGGCGCCCGGGCGGGCGGCGGCGATCGCCGCGCTCAGCGCGCGCTCGGTCGCCCGGATCAGCGCGAGGCTCTCCGGCGACGCGGACTCGCCCACCACGAAGCTGATGGCGGAGTCCGCGACGATCCCGCCGAGGGAGACGGCGAGGTCGAGCGTCAGCAGGTCGCCGTCGGCCAGCGCGTAGGCGTGCGGCAGCCCGTGCAGCACGGCGTCGTTGACCGACGTGCAGATGTGGTGACCGAACGGCCCGCGCCCGAAGGAGGGCGCGTAGTCGACGTAGCAGGACTGCGCCCCGGCCTCGGTGATCATGGCCCGGGTCCACGCGTCGATCTCCAGCAGGTCGGTGCCCACCTCGCAGCGGCTCTTGAGCGTCTGCAGGATGCCGGCGACCAGGGCGCCGGCCTCCCTGGCCCGGGGCAGATCCGTCGCGTCGAAGACCTCGATCACCCTGCGTCCTCCTCGTTCGGCCGATAACGATCCCGGTAAGACTATCCCGGTACTAGAATCGGTGCCGTGGTCCGGTTGCCGCTCACTCCCGCCGAGGTCGAACGCGGACAGCGCCTCGGCGCCCTCCTGCGACGAGCCCGGGGGCCGAGGTCGATGCTGCACACCGCGCTGGAGGCCGGCGTCTCCCCCGAGACGCTGCGGAAGATCGAGTCCGGACGCGTGGCCACGCCCGCCTTCCCCACCATCGCGGCGATCGCCGACGTGCTCGGGCTCTCCCTCGACGCCGTGTGGGCGGAGATCAACCCGTCCGACGGCGCGGCCGGCCCCGCGGGACCGGACCGCGCCGCGGGCCAGCGACTGGTCTCCTAGCCGGTACGGCCAAGCGTGCCCAGCCGGTACGCCTAGGCGTGCGCGGCGTCGAGCTGGCGCAGTTCCTTCTTCAGCTCGGCGAGCTCGTCGCGCAGGCGGGCGGCCACCTCGAACTGCAGCTCCCGCGCCGCGGCCAGCATCTGGTCGTTCATCTGCGTGATGAGGTCGGCCAGCTCCGCGCGCGGCAGGCCCTGCACGTCGATCGCGCCGGCCTTGCCCTTGGTGCCCGCGGCCTTCTTCGACGACAGCCCCGGCACCGGCGCCTTGCCGCGGGACTGCTGCCGGCCCGAGCCGCCGATCAGCTCGGCGCTCTCGGAGTCCTCCGCCTCGCGGTAGATGCCGTCGAGGATGTCGACGATCTTCTTGCGCAGCGGCTGCGGGTCGATGCCGCGCTCGCGGTTGTAGGCGACCTGCTTCTCGCGGCGCCGGTTGGTCTCCTCGATCGCGTGCGCCATCGACGGCGTGACCGTGTCGGCGTACATGTGCACCTCTCCCGACACGTTGCGCGCCGCGCGCCCGATCGTCTGGATCAGCGACGTGCCCGAGCGGAGGAAGCCCTCCTTGTCGGCGTCGAGGATCGCCACCAGGGACACCTCGGGCAGGTCGAGGCCCTCGCGCAGCAGGTTGATGCCGACCAGCACGTCGTACTCGCCCTGCCGCAGCTCGCGCAGCAGTTCCACCCGGCGCAGGGTGTCGACCTCGGAGTGCAGGTAGCGGACCTTGATGCCGAGCTCGAGCAGGTAGTCGGTGAGGTCCTCGGCCATCTTCTTGGTCAGCGTGGTGACCAGGATCCGCTCGTCCTTCTCGATGCGGACGCGGATCTCGTGCACCAGGTCGTCGATCTGGCCCTTGGTCGGCTTGACCACGACCTCCGGGTCGACCAGGCCGGTGGGGCGGATGACCTGCTCGACGACGTCGCCCTGCACCCGGCCGAGCTCGTAGGGGCCCGGCGTGGCCGACAGGTAGACGGTCTGGCCGATCCGGTCGGTGAACTCCTCCCACTTCAGCGGGCGGTTGTCCATCGCCGAGGGCAGCCGGAAGCCGTGCTCGACCAGCGTCCGCTTGCGGCTCATGTCGCCCTCGTACATGCCGCCGATCTGCGGGACGGTCACGTGCGACTCGTCGATGACGAGCAGGAAGTCGTCGGGGAAGTAGTCGATGAGACAGGCGCCGGCGGTGCCGGGGGCGCGGCCGTCGATGTGCCGCGAGTAGTTCTCGATGCCGGAGCAGAAGCCGACCTGGCGCATCATCTCGATGTCGTAGGTGGTGCGCATGCGCAGCCGCTGGGCCTCCAGCAGCTTGCCCTGCCGCTCCAGCTCGGCCAGCCGCTGCTCGAGCTCGGCCTCGATGGAGCCGATCGCCCGCTCCATCCGCTCGGGGCCGGCGACGTAGTGGGTGGCCGGGAAGACGAAGAGCTCCTCGACCTCGCGGACGACCTCGCCGGTCAGCGGGTGCAGGTAGTACAGCCGCTCCACCTCGTCGCCGAACATCTCGATCCGGACGGCGAGCTCCTCGTAGACCGGGAAGACCTCGATGGTGTCGCCGCGCACCCGGAACGTGCCGCGGGTGAAGGACAGGTCGTTGCGGGTGTACTGCTCCTCGACGAGGGTGCGCAGCAGCGAGTCGCGGTCGCGCTCCTCCCCCACCGAGATCTTCAGCGCCCGGTCGACGTACTCCTGCGGCGTGCCCAGGCCGTAGATGCAGGAGACGGTGGCGACCACCACGACGTCGCGCCGGGTGAGCAGCGCCTGGGTGGCCGAGTGCCGCAGCCGCTCCACCTCGTCGTTCACCGACGAGTCCTTCTCGATGTAGGTGTCGGTCTGCGGGACGTAGGCCTCGGGCTGGTAGTAGTCGTAGTACGAGACGAAGTACTCGACGGCGTTGTCGGGCAGCAGCTCGCGGAACTCGTTGGCCAGCTGCGCGGCCAGCGTCTTGTTCGGCGCCATCACCAGCGTGGGCCGCTGCACCTGCTCGATGAGCCAGGCGGTGGTGGCCGACTTCCCGGTGCCGGTGGCGCCGAGGAGCACCGAGTCCTTCTCCCCCGAGTTCACCCGCTCCGCGAGGGCCTTGATCGCCGTCGGCTGGTCGCCCGAGGGCTCGAAGTCGCTGACGACGCGGAAGCGCCCCTGGGTGGGCCGGATGTCGGTGGTCGCGCGCACGGGTCGACGGTACGACCGTCCGGTGACAGAACGCCGCGTGTGACGGGCGAGCACCCAGGGGCACGCGGGACGGGTGGCTTGCGGCCGCGACGGCGTCGTGCTCGTGCGCGTGCCCGGGACCCGATAGCGTGCCCTCTCGCAGGCGCGGTGCCGCGCCGGGGACCAGTGCCACCCGGGATGCCCGGACGAGGTCGGACCCCGGCGCCCCGCGACTCGGTACCAGGTGGGACCGGCGCCCCGCGCCGCGGCCTCCCGGACCTGCGCACGATGCCCTCCACGGCACGGCCCTCCACGGCCCCGCCGCGGAGGGCGTCGTCGTCCGAGCGGGCGCGCTCCCGTGATCTGCGCCGCGTCAGGTGTGGAGCCGCCCGGTTCGGGCAAGGGACCGGCGGGCACCGTGTGCCCAGACCCCCTGCCGACGGCCGTGGCGGGGGGCCACCGCGCCCCGGACCCGTCGGGCGCCAGTGCAGGAGGAAACACGTCCATGACCCAGGTGTGGCCCGGCTCCGCCTATCCGCTCGGAGCCACCTACGACGGCACCGGGACCAACTTCGCGCTGTTCAGCGAGGCGGCCGAGAAGGTGGAGCTCTGCCTCTTCGACGAGGCGGGCAACGAGGAGCGCATCCGGCTCCCCGAGATGGACGGCTACGTCTGGCACGCCTTCCTCCCCGGCATCCAGCCCGGGCAGCGCTACGGCTTCCGCGTGCACGGCCCCTACGACCCCGAGAACGGGCAGCGCTGCAACCCGAACAAGCTGCTGCTCGACCCCTACGCCAAGGCGATCGACGGCGCGATCGACTGGGACGAGGCCTGCTTCGGCTACCGGTTCGGCAGCGGTGAGCGCAACGACGACGACTCCGCGCCGCACATGCCGAAGTCCGTCGTGATCAACCCGTACTTCGACTGGGGCGTGGACCGCCCGCCGCGGACGCCCTACAACAAGACGGTCATCTACGAGGCCCACGTCAAGGGCCTGACGATGACCCACCCGCGGATCCCCGAGGAACTGCGCGGGACCTACGCCGGCATCGCGCACCCGGCGGTCATCGAGCACCTGCAGTCGCTGGGGATCACCGCGATCGAGCTCATGCCGGTGCACCAGTTCGTGCAGGACGACACGCTCCTGCAGAAGGGCCTGCGCAACTACTGGGGCTACAACACGATCGGCTTCTTCGCGCCGCACAACGAGTACGCGCAGCAGACCGACGGCCAGCAGGTGCAGGAGTTCAAGGGCATGGTCCGGACCCTGCACGAGGCCGGCATCGAGGTCATCCTGGACGTCGTCTACAACCACACGGCCGAGGGCAACCACATGGGCCCGACGCTGTCGTTCAAGGGCATCGACAACCGGACGTACTACCGGCTGGTCGAGGGCGACGAGCAGTACTACATGGACACCACGGGCACCGGGAACTCGCTCAACGTCCGCACCCCGCAGGCGCTGCAGCTGATCATGGACTCGCTGCGGTACTGGGTCACCGAGATGCACGTCGACGGCTTCCGCTTCGACCTCGCCTCCACCCTGGCTCGCCAGTTCCACGAGGTGGACCGGCTGTCGGCGTTCTTCGACCTGGTGCACCAGGACCCGATCGTCAGCCAGGTCAAGCTCATCGCCGAGCCGTGGGACGTCGGCGACGGCGGCTACCAGGTGGGCAACTTCCCCGCGCTGTGGACCGAGTGGAACGGCAAGTACCGCGACACCGTCCGCGACTTCTGGCGCGGCGAGGACGCCACCATCGGCGAGTTCGCCAGCCGCATCACCGGCTCGGCCGACCTCTACAAGCACTCCGGGCGCCGGCCGGTGGCGAGCATCAACTTCGTCACCGCGCACGACGGGTTCACGCTCAACGACCTCGTCTCCTACAACGAGAAGCACAACGAGGCCAACGGCGAGGGCAACAACGACGGCGAGAGCCACAACCGCAGCTGGAACTGCGGCGTCGAGGGCGAGACCGACGACCCCGAGGTCCTCGAGCTGCGCGCCCGGCAGCGGCGGAACTTCATCACCACGCTGATGCTCAGCCAGGGCGTGCCGATGCTGCTGCACGGCGACGAGCTCGGCCGCTCGCAGGGCGGCAACAACAACGGCTACTGCCAGGACTCCGAGCTGACCTGGATCGACTGGGAGTCCGTCGACGAGGGCCTGCTGGAGTTCACCAAGCTGGTCACCCGGCTGCGCACCGAGCACCCGACGTTCCGCCGCCGCCGGTTCTTCCACGGCCGGCCGGTGCGCCGCGAGGAGGGCGACCCGGTCCAGGACATCGCCTGGTTCACCCCCGGCGGCGAGGTCATGGCCGACGAGGACTGGGACGCTGGGTTCGCCAAGTCGCTGGCGATGTACCTCAACGGCCACGGCATCCGGGAGACCGACGAGCGCGGCGAGGACGTCGTCGACGACTGCTTCTTCCTGGCCTTCAACGCCCACCACGAGCCGATCGAGTTCACCCTGCCCACCGGCGAGTACGCCGAGGGCTGGACGGTCGTCGTGGACACCGCGGAGATGGGCGAGGTCGAGCCGGTGCAGCTCAAGGCCGGTGACAGCCTGTCGGTCGCCGCCCGTGCCACCGTCGTGCTGCAGGCGGCGCCGTGAGCGGGCCCCGCGACAGCCGGGAGCGCCGGCGGGCGACGCCGTCGGCCACCTACCGGCTGCAGGTGACCGCCGACTTCACCCTGGACGACGCGGCCGCCGTGGCCGGCTACCTGGCCGACCTCGGCGTCAGCCACGCCTACTCCTCCCCCCTGCTGCGCTCGGCGGCGGGGAGCACGCACGGCTACGACACCGTGGACCACGCGCACGTCGACGAGTCGCGCGGCGGGCAGGAGGGCTTCGACCGGTTCGTCGCCGCGCTGCACGAGCACGGGCTGGGGCTGGTCCTCGACCTGGTGCCCAACCACATGGGCGTGGCCGACCCGGCCGAGGCGCCCTGGTGGTGGGACGTGCTGCAGCACGGGCGGGAGAGCGCGCACGCGTCGGCGTTCGACGTCGACTGGGACTTCGGCGGCGGCCGGATCCGGATCCCGGTGCTCGGGTCGGCCGACGACGTGCAGAAGCTTGAGGTCGTGGACGGCGAGCTGCGGTACTACGACAACCGCTTGCCGCTCGCGCCCGGCACCGGGGAGGGGACGCCGCAGGAGGTGCACGACCGGCAGCACTACGAGCTGGTCGACTGGCGCCGCGCGGACTCCGACCTCAACTACCGGCGCTTCTTCGCGATCAACACCCTCGCCGGGCTGCGCGTGGAGGACCCCGCGGTCTTCGACGCCACCCACGAGCTGGTGCTGCGGCTGGTGGAGCAGGGCGCCGTCGACGGGCTGCGGATCGACCACCCCGACGGCCTCGCCGACCCGAAGGGCTACCTCGACCGGCTGGCCGAGGCCTCCGGCGGCCGGTGGACGGTCGTCGAGAAGATCCTCGAGCCCGGCGAGGACCTGCCCGGCAGCTGGCGCTGCGCCGGCACCACCGGCTACGACGCGCTCGCCGAGGTCGACGACGTCCTGGTCGACCCGGCCGGCGAGGCGGCGCTGACCGCGCTGGACACCGAGCTGTCGGGGCGGCCGGTCGACTACGCGCAGCTGGTCCACGACTGCAAGCGCGAGGTCACCGACGGGATCCTCGGCTCGGAGGTCGCCCGGCTGGTGCGGGTCATCGGCGAGCTGCCGGGCGTCGACCGCGCGCAGCAGACCGAGGCGCTGGCCGAGCTGCTGGCCACCTTCTCCGTCTACCGCAGCTACCTGCCCGACGGTCGGGAGCACCTCGACGCCGCGGTGTCCGCCGTCCGCGACCGCCGGCCCGACCTGGTCGCCGCCGTCGACGCGCTGCACCCGGTGCTCGCGCAGGCCGGCACCGAGGCGGCCACCCGCTTCGAGCAGACCAGCGGCCCGGTGATGGCCAAGGGCGTCGAGGACAGCGCCTACTACCGGTGGGCGCGGTTCGTGGTGCTCAACGAGGTGGGCGGCGACCCGGCGCGCTTCGGCGCCACGGTCGAGGAGTTCCACGAGGCGCAGACCCGCCGGCTGGAGCGCAAGCCGGCGTCGATGACGACGCTCACCACGCACGACACCAAGCGCAGCGAGGACACCCGGGCTCGCCTGGCCGTCCTCGCCGAGGTGCCCACCGAGTGGGCGGAGCTGGTCCGCGGCTGGCTGTCCCGCCACCCGCTGGCCGACCGGCCGCTGGCGCACCTGGTCTGGCAGAACCTGGTGGGCGCCTGGCCGCTGTCGCGCGAACGGGCGCACGCCTACGCCGAGAAGGCCGCCCGCGAGGCCGGCCTGTCGACGACGTGGACCGACGTCGACGAGGCGTTCGAGACCGAGCTGCACGCGATGGTCGACGCCGCCTTCGACGACGCGACGACGAACGCCGAGATCGAGGCGTTCGTCGCGCGGATCGCCCCGGCCGGACGGTCCAACGCGCTGGCGCAGAAGCTGGTTCAGCTGACGATGCCCGGCGTCCCCGACGTCTACCAGGGCACCGAGCTCGAGGACCGCTCGCTGGTCGACCCGGACAACCGCCGCCCCGTGGACTACGACGGGCGCCGGGCGCTGCTGGCCCGCCTCGACGGCGGCTGGGTGCCCGAGGTCGACGACACCGGCGCGGCCAAGCTGCTCGTCGTCTCGCGGGCGCTGCGGCTGCGGCGGGACCGCCCGGAGCTGTTCACCGGGTACGCACCGGTCGAGGCCACCGGGTCCGCCGCCGGCTCCGTCGTCGCCTTCGACCGGGGCGGTGCGGTGACGGTCGCGACCCGGCTGCCGGTCGGCCTGGCCGGCACCGGCTGGGGCGACACCGCGCTCGCGCTGCCCACCGGCTCCTGGCGGGACGTGCTCACCGGCACGCGGGTGGTCTCCGACGCAGCAGGCCTGCCCGTGGCCGACCTGCTGTCCCGGCTGCCCGTGGCACTGCTCGTCCGGGAATGAGTCCCAGGTCACATCGCCGCGGGGGCAGGCCGCCCCGCGGCGGTGTGACCAGGCGTTCCGCCGGAGGCCGGTGGGGTGTGCCGCGTGGGGCGGGAGTCGACCCGTGGGGTTCGGCGCGCCGTCTCGTGACCCACCCGTTACCTTTGCCCCGCGCACCGGCCGACCGAGAGCCGGGCGCCGGAGCCGATCCGCCCAACCCCGTCCGTCGGCGTCCGTACCTCCTGCACCGCCAGGACGGGGGTGGGGGAACCACTTCGACGGCGCGCCGCCGTGGTCACGGGGGGCCACGCAGCACCGTCTCGGGGTGAAGCCGCACGTCGTGCGGCCGGGGCACCGATCGCTCCGAACCCGACAGCTCACCCCGCAGGCGGCGGATCGGGAGCACAACCATGCGCACGACCCCCTCCACCATGCCCGCCACCGGCCGCCAGCAGCGCGCGGTCCGGCTGGCCCGCCGGACGGTCCTCACCGCCGGCGCGGCCGCCCTCTCCCTCGGGGCGCTGGCCGCCCCCGCCTCCGCGGCCGCCCCCAACGACTGGGACGCCGTCGCGCAGTGCGAGTCCAGCGGCAACTGGTCGATCAACACCGGTAACGGCTACTACGGCGGCCTGCAGTTCTCCCTGTCGTCGTGGGCCGCGGCCGGCGGCACCCAGTACGCGGCGCGGCCGGACCTCGCCACCAAGGCCCAGCAGATCGCGGCGGCCGAGGTGCTGCTCGACATGCAGGGTCCCGGCGCGTGGCCGTCCTGCGGCAAGGCGCTCGACCCGTCGGCGCCCGTGGCCGGCGCGCCCGAGGCGGCACCGGCCGCGGCCCCCGCACCGGCTCCCGCCCCGCGGGAGACCGAGGCGGCGTCCCGCGCCGAGCGGCCGGCGGGCGGCAGCTACACCGTCGCCGCCGGGGACACCCTGTCGAAGATCGCCGCGGCCAGCGGCACCACCTGGCAGGCCCTCTTCGCCGCGAACGAGGGCACGGTCAGCGACCCGAACCGGATCTACGTCGGTCAGGTCCTGCAGCTGCCGTGAGGCACCCGGCCGCCGGGGGACCCTTCCCCCGGCGGCCGTCGCCTCCGGCGGTTGACCGGGCACTGCGGGGGCAATGACCCCCCGTCACCCGCTCGATCCCCGGAGGCTCCCGCATGTCCGCACCCGTCGAGTTCGCCGTCTGGGCGCCCGTGCCCGAGCGCGTGCGCCTGCAGGTCGACGGCGCGGTGCACGACATGCGCCGCGACCACGACGGCTGGTGGCGGGCCGAGGTCGAGGCCGCCGCGGAGGCCGACTACGGCTTCCTGCTCGGCGACGACGAGGACGGGGAGGAGGGCGGGAGGAAGGTCTACCCGGACCCGCGCTCGCGGCGGCAGCCCGACGGCGTGCACGGCTTGTCCCGGCGGTTCGACCCCTCGGCGTACTCCTGGGGCGACCGCGCCTGGACCGGGCGCCCGCTGGCCGGAGGCGTCGTCTACGAGATGCACGTCGGCACGTTCACGCCCGAGGGCACCCTCGACGCCGCCATCGACCGGCTCGGCCACCTCGTCGACCTCGGCGTCGACTTCGTCGAGGTGCTGCCGGTCAACGCCTTCAACGGCACGCACAACTGGGGCTACGACGGCGTCGCCTGGTACGCCGTCCAGGAGACCTACGGCGGGCCGGCCGCCTACCAGCGCTTCGTCGACGCCTGCCACCAGCGCGGCCTCGGCGTGATCCAGGACGTCGTCTACAACCACCTCGGGCCCTCGGGGAACTACCTGCCGCTGTTCATGCCGGTCTTCAGCGAGGGCGGCGCCAACACCTGGGGCAACTCGGTCAACCTGTCGGGTCCCGACTCCGACGAGGTCCGCCGGTACATCATCGACAACGCGCTCATGTGGCTGCGCGACATGCACGTCGACGGGCTGCGGCTCGACGCCGTGCACGCGCTGGTCGACGAGCGCGCCACCCACGTCCTCGAGGAGATGGCGCGCGAGGTCGACCGGCTGTCGGTCGCCGTCGGCCGGCCGCTGTCGCTGATCGCCGAGAGCGACCTCAACGACCCGCGGATGGTGACGCCGCGCGGCGCCGGCGGGCTGGGCATGACCGCGCAGTGGAGCGACGACTTCCACCACGCGCTGCACTCGACGCTCACCGGCGAGGGGCAGGGCTACTACCGCGACTTCGCCGAGGCCGGCATCGCGGGGCTGGCCAAGACCCTGACCGGCGCCTACTTCCACGACGGCGCGTGGTCGAGCTTCCGCCGCCGCCACCACGGCCGGCCGGTGGACACCACGCGGCTGCCGGGCTGGAAGTTCGTCGGCTACCTGCAGGACCACGACCAGATCGGCAACCGCGCCGTCGGCGACCGGATCTCGGCGACCCTCTCCCCCGGCCTGCTCGCCGTCGGCGCGACGATCGTCCTCACCAGCCCGTTCACGCCGATGCTGTTCATGGGCGAGGAGTGGGGCGCCTCGACGCCGTGGCAGTTCTTCACTTCCCACCCGGAGCCGGAGCTCGGGCAGGCGACGGCGGAGGGGCGCAAGCGGGAGTTCGCCGAGCACGGCTGGGACGCCGACGAGGTCCCCGACCCGCAGGACCCCGAGACGTTCACCCGCTCGAAGCTGGACTGGTCCGAGCTCGACCGGGAGCCGCACGCGACGCTGCTCGCCGTCCACCGCCGGCTGCTGGCCCTGCGCAGGGAGCACCCCGAGCTGGTCGACGCCGACCTCGCCGCCACCGAGGTCGGCTGGGACGACGAGGACCGGGTGCTCGTGGTGCACCGCGGCGGGCTGCGGGTGGTGGCGAACCTCTCCGGTGAGGAGCAGGAGGTCGAGCTGGACCGGCCCGCCACCGGGGTGCTGTTCGCGACCGGCGAGGAGCCGGCGCTGTCCGGGACGTCGGTGACCGTGCCCGCCGAGAGCGCGGCCGTCGTCCGCACCTGATGCGCCGGCTGCACCCGTCGCCGGCCACCGACCTGAACGACGCCGACCTCACCGAGGCGTACCGGCTCCCGCCGGGGCGCTCCTTCCGCGTCGACTTCGTCGCCTCGCTCGACGGCGCGGTGACGGTGGACGGCGTCAGCGCGGGACTCGGCTCGCCCGGTGACCGGCGGGTGTTCTCGACGCTGCGCGCGCTGGCCGACGTCGTCCTGGTCGGGCAGGGGACGGCGGCCGGCGAGGGCTACGGGCCGGTGACCGCGGACTCGCCCCTCGGCCGGCGCCGGGCCCGGCTCGGACGCACGCCCGAGCTGCCGGTCGCGGTGGTGTCGCGGCGGGCGTCGATGGCGCCCGGCGACCGGCTCGCGCAGGCGCCGACGCTCCTGGTCACCTGCGCGGCCGCCGACCCCGCCCGCCGCGCCGCGCTGGCCGACGCCGGCGTCGACGTGCTCGTGTGCGGGGACGCCGACGTGGACCTGCCGCTGGCGGTGGACGCCCTCGCCGACCGCGGGTTCGAGGCGGTGCTGTGCGAGGGCGGCCCGTCGCTGCTGACGGCGGCGCTGGACGCGGGCGTCGTCGACGAGCTCGACCTCACCGTCTCCCCCGCGCTGGTCGGCGGTCAGGCGCGGCTGCTGGACCGGGCGCTGCGCGACGTCGTCCGCCCGCGGCTGGTCCAGGTGCTCGAGGAGGACGGCGTCCTCTTCACCCGCTACGCCCTCGGCTGAGCCCCCAGCGGCAGAGATGGCCATCCCTGCCACCCGTCCGGTCGACGGCGACCTGCCCCGGGGAGGGCCCGCTGGTTGACTGACCGGCATGGACCTGCCCGTGCTGCCGCCGGTCAAGCCGATGCTGGCCAAGGCCGCCACGAAGCTGCCCACCGGCGACGGCCTGTTCTACGAGCCCAAGTGGGACGGCTTCCGCTGCATCGTCTTCCGCGACGGCGACGAGGTGGAGCTGGGCAGCCGCAACGAGCGCCCGCTGACCCGCTACTTCCCCGAGGTCGTGGCCGCGGTGAAGGAGGCGTTGCCGGAGCGCTGCGTCGTCGACGGCGAGATCGTGGTGCCGCAGGGCGACCGGCTGCACTTCGAGTCGCTGCTGCAGCGCATCCACCCCGCGAAGTCGCGCGTCGACCTGCTCGCCGAGCAGACGCCGGCGCACTTCGTCGCCTTCGACCTGCTGGCCGTCGGCGACGAGTCGCTGATGGAGACGCCGTTCGAGCAGCGCCGGGCGCGGCTGCGCGAGGTGCTGGGCAGGCAGCACGAGCGGGTGCACGTCACGGCAGTCACGCGGGACGCCGGGACCGCGCAGCGCTGGTTCGAGGAGTTCGAGGGCGCCGGGCTCGACGGCGTCGTCGCCAAGGCCCCCGACCTGCCGTACGGCCCCGACCAGCGGCTGATGACCAAGGTCAAGCACGTGCGCACCGCCGACTGCGTGGTCGCCGGGTTCCGCTGGCACAAGAGCGGGCCGATCGTCGGCTCGCTGCTGCTCGGGCTCTACGACGACGGCGGCCTGCAGCACATCGGCGTCGCGGCGTCGTTCCCCATGGCGCGGCGCGCGGAGCTGGTCGAGGAGCTGGCGCCCTACCGCGCCGACGCCCTCGACGGGCACCCGTGGCAGGACTGGGCGAACGCGGAGGTGCAGGAGAACGGCGAGCACCGGATGCCCGGCGCGCAGAGCCGCTGGAACGCCAAGAAGGACCTCTCGTGGGTGCCGCTGCGGCCCGAGCTCGTGGTGGAGGTCAAGTACGACCAGCTCGAGGGCCGGCGGCTGCGGCACACCGGCCAGTTCCTCCGCTGGCGGCCCGACCGGGAGGCGCGGAGCTGCACCTACGACCAGCTGGAGGTCCCGGTGCGCTACGACCTGGCCGAGGTGCTGGCCGGATGAGCGGCGCCTGCGCGGGTGGCACCGGGCTCCTACGGTGGTGATCATGCGTCTGCGCCGCGGCCTGCTCGCCGCCTCGACCGGACTGCTCCTGGCGGTCACCGGCTGTAGCTCGTTCACCGACTCGTCGTCGGCGGACTCCTCGTCGTCGTCCGCGACGACGACGCCGGCCGAGCCCGAGGCCGCCCCGATCACCTGGACCGACTGCGACGCGCAGATCACCGAGCTCATCTCCGGCACCCCCGGCAGCGAGCGCGACCTCGCCTTCGAGTGCGGCCGCACCGAGGTGCCCATCGACCACGACGAGCCCGACGGCGCCACGCTGCCGCTGTTCCTCGTGCGCGCGACGCTGGCCGGGCAGACCGACCGGATCGGCTCGCTGCTGGTGAACCCGGGCGGTCCCGGGGCCTCCGGGGCGGACGCGGCGCTCAGCCTGGCGCTGTCCATGCCCGAGGACGTGCTGCGCCGCTTCGACCTCGTCGGCTTCGACCCGCGCGGGGTCGGGCTGTCGACGCCGGTCGAGTGCATCCCCGCCGACCTCAAGGACCGCCTGGTCGCCGCCGAGCCGCGACCGGTCACGCAGGAGCAGATGGACGAGGTCCTGGGGCTGACCGACGAGGCGGCCGACGCCTGCGCCGAGGAGTACGGCGACGCGCTGGGGACGTTCAACACCGTCGACACCGCGCGGGACATGGACCTGCTGCGCGAGTCGCTGGGCGACGAGCAGCTGAACTTCCTCGGCTACTCCTACGGCACCACGCTGGGCTCCACCTACGCCGAGCTGTTCCCCGAGAACGTGCGCGCGATGGTGCTCGACGCCGCCGTCGACCCCGACGCCGACCCGCAGGCCGACGCCGAGGCGCAGGCCGCGGGCCTGGAGGCCGGCTTCGACGCCTTCGCCGCGAACTGCACGAGCCTGGTGTCGGGGTGCCCGATCGGCGGCGACCCGCGCCGGTTCGTGCAGGACCTGATGGGGGCGGCGTCGGCCGCGCCGATCGCCAGCAGCAGGCCCGGCGAGACCCGCACCGCGACGCCCGGCGTCATCCTGACCGCCGTCGCCGCGGCGCTGTACGACACGTCGTCGTGGCCGCAGCTGTCGCAGGCGCTGGCCGCCGCGAGCACCGGCGACGCCGCGGGCCTGTTCGCCCTCGCCGACGCCTACGACGGCCGGCTCGAGGACGGCACGTACACCAACCAGCTCGACGCCAACATCACGGTCAACTGCGCCGACCGCCCCGAGGACGTGACGTACTCGGAGGAGGAGGTGCTGCAGCTCGCGCAGGACTGGAACCAGCGCTATCCGCTCTTCGGCGCCGGCGCGGCCTCCAGCCTCTACACCTGCGGGGTGTGGGACGCCGAGCGCACGCCGCTGCCCGAGCGCGACGCCGACGGCAGCGCGCCGATCCTCGTCGTCGGCAACACCGGCGACCCGGTGACGCCGCTGCCCGGCGCAGAGGACATGGCCGAGGACCTCAGCGCCGGCACGCTGCTGGTCTGGCAGGGCCAGGGGCACACCGCCTACCCGAAGACCGACTGCGTCACCGCGGCGGTCAACGCCTACCTCATCGACCTCACGGCGCCGCAGGACGGGCTGACGTGCCCGGCCTGAGCCGCCCCTGACCCGGGGAGCTCATGGTGGCCAGCAGCAAGGACGCCGTCGTCCTGACCGTCGACGGGCACGAGGTGCGCGTCTCCAACCCGGAGAAGCCGTACTTCGCCGAGCGCGGGATCCGCAAGATCGACGTCGTCGAGTACTTCGTCGCCGTCGGCGAGGGGATCCTGTTCGCCCTGCGGGACCGGCCGACGACGCTCGAGCGCTGGCCCAGCGGGGTGTTCGAGGGCGCCCGGCTGTCGACCCGGATGGACAACACCGGCGACGCCTTCTACCAGAAGCGGGTGCCCAAGAACGCGCCCGAGTGGGTGCCGACGGCGCACATCACCTTCCCCAGCGGCCGGACCGCCGACGAGATCGCGCCGGACTCGGTCGCCGTCGTCGCGTGGTGCGCCAACCTGGGCACCCTGACCTTCCACCCGTGGCCGGTGTCCAAGGGCGACGTCGAGCAGCCCGACCAGATCCGCATCGACCTCGACCCCCAGCCGGGCACCGACTTCTCCGACGCCGTCTGGGTGGCCCCGCACGTGCGCGAGCTGCTGCACGAGCTCGGCATGGAGGGCTGGCCGAAGACCTCCGGCGGGCGCGGCGTGCACGTGTACGTGCCGATCCAGCCGCGGTGGACCTTCCCCGAGGTGCGCCGGGCGGTGATCGCCTTCGGCCGCGAGCTGGAACGACGGATCCCCGACCGCGTGACGATGTCGTGGTGGAAGGAGGAGCGCGGCGAGAAGATCTTCATCGACTACAACCAGATGGCCCGGGACCGCACGATCGCCTCGGCGTACTCCATCCGGCCCAAGCCGCACGCCCCCGTCTCCGCGCCGCTGGACTGGGACGAGCTGCCCGACGTCTCGCCGTTCGACTTCGACGTGCTGACCATGCCGGAGCGCTTCAAGGCAGTGGGTGACAAGCACGCCGGCCTGGCCGGGCACGCCTTCGGCATCGAGCCGCTGCTCGAGCTCGCCGAGCGCCAGGCGAAGGACGACGGCCTGGGCGACCTCCCCTATCCGCCGGACTACCCGAAGATGCCGGGCGAGCCGATGCGCGTCCAGCCCAGCCGCGCCAGGCGTCCCACCAGCGCGGACGAGTGATCCGGCGCGCGACGCGAGTCGAAGCGCAGCGCCTACTCGACGGACAACCCCCGTCCTCCGGTGGTTCTCGCGTACTCCCCAGTCGCTCCGTCGGGCGCGACAGCAGCCGCTGCCGAACCCCTGCGGACGACCGCGCTCTACAGCCGATGCGTCCGGCGCTTCTGCGACAGCGGGCCTCGGGGCCGTTCCAGCGGCCCTGCAGACGGGACGTGGTCGCGATGCACCCGGCACGCCGCCGCCCGACGCGAGGCGGTACCTGCTCCCGTCGCGCCCTCGGCAGACACGAGCCCCGCCCTTCCACACGACGGAGCGCGGAATCCGTGCACCTGCGCGGGCCGAGCTCCATCGACACCGCCCAGTTCGTGCTGACAGCATGCGCGCGTGAGCCATCGGTGTCGCCGGCGAGGCGTGTCAGTCGAAGGCAGATGAGAGCCCGCTCCCCAGGGAGATCGTCATGGCCGGCCCACTGATCGAGACCGAGTTGCACGTCTCTCGCCGGTGGCGCGGCGTGGCGGCGCGTCTGCGGCTGGCCGAGCGCTTGAACCGGGCGGAGGAGTAGTCGCCGGCGCTGGTGTCGGCGCCTGCGCGGATCAGGAAGACGACGCTGCTGACGGAGTGGCCGGCCGCCGCCGTCCCCGTTCCGGTGCGGCGGGTCGCGTGGCCGTCGCTCGAGTGGGACAACGATCCGTACACACGGCCCGCCCTCTGGCGCAGGTGGAAGGAGCCCCCATGGCACGCCCACGACCTCTCAGCCCCGCGGACGCGGCTTTCCTCTATGCCGAGACGCGGGAGGCACCCCAGCACGTCGGCACCCTGATGCGACTGCGGCCGCCCGAGGATGCGCCGCCGGAGTACCTGCGCGGCGTCTTCGAGCGGCTCCGAACCGCACCGTCGGTCGCCAACCCGTGGAATGGCCGGCTCGCCACGCCGTGGTTCCAGTACAACCCTCTCCACGCCTGGGTCGAGGACAAGGACTTCGACTTCGACTACCACGTACGCCGCACCGCCGTGCCCGCCCCCGGCGACGAGCGCGAGCTCGGCACCCTCGTCGCCCGGTTGCACGCCAGCCCCCTCGACCTGTCCAAGCCCCTGTGGGAGCTGCACGTCATCGAGGGACTCGAGGACGGCGGCTTCGCGCTGTTCGCCAAGGTGCACCACTCCCTCGTGGACGGCTACACGCTCACGAAGGCCCACGAGCGCGCCTTCACCACCGACCCGGACAGCGCGCAGTCGCGCCTGTTCTACGACGTCCCGCTCAAGACCTCGGCCGCCTCCGACGACCTCGCCGCCTCGTGGGCGAGCCCGACAGGCCTGCTCCGCTCCGCCGGCCAGGGTGTCCGCGCGCTCGGCCCGTTGACCCGCGCGCTCAGCCGGCTCACATGGAACCGCGGCGCGCTGGTCGGGACCTTCCAGGCACCGCACACCCCGTTCAACCAGCGGATCACCCGCAACCGCCGCTTCGCGACGCAGCAGTACCCGCTGGGGCAACTCAAGCGGCTGGCCAAGATCAGCGGGACCACGCTCAACGACATCGCCCTGGCCGTCTGCGGCGGCGGCATCCGGAGATACCTGCTCGAGCTGGGCGAGCTGCCGGACACCCCCCTGGTCGCCTTCGTCCCGGTGAACATCCGGCCCAAGGACGACCCGGGCGGCGGCAACGCCGTCGGCGCCCTGCTGGCTTCGATGGCGACCGACGTGGCCGACCCCATCGAGCGGCTGCGGGCGGTCAACGCATCCACGACCGAGGCCAAGAACCAGTTCGACGGGATGACCCCGGAGGCCATCACGGCCTACAGCTCGATGCTGATGGCGCCCGTCGGACTGCAGACGCTGAGCGCCGTCACCGGGCTCGGCCCACCGCGACACCTGTTCAACGTGGTCGTCTCGAACGTGCCCGGGCCGGCCGAGCCGCTCTACTTCGCCGGAGCCCGCGTGGAAGCGATGTACCCGGCCTCGATCGTGAGCAACGGTCTTGCCCTGAACATCACGTTGTTCAGCTACGCGGGCCAGATGCACCTCGGGTTCACCGGCTGCCGCGACACCGTCCCCCACCTCCAGAAACTCGCCGTCTACACCGGCGAGGCCGTGGCGGAGCTCGAGCAGGCGCTCCCCCTGGAGTCTTGACGGGCATCACACGCCTTCGACACGACGGCGCCATCAGGCTCGGAGGCCAGGTGCCGTGGCCCTCTCCCGCGTCTGCCGATGCGGCCGATCACTGCTCGAGCGGCAGCGAGCACGACTACCGTGAACGGTGGGCGGCCGGGATCGATGCGCCGCTCCCAGGCGTGAGAACTCGCCCGACAACTCCCGCACTCTCGCTCATGCGCGACCTGCGGTTCCGCCGCTCCGAACAGCGCTCTCGGGGTTCGCTCCCCGAAGATGCCCGGCGAGCCGATGCGGGTCCAGCCGAGCCGCGCCAGGCGTCCTACCAGCGCGGACGGATGAGTCACCGCTCGAGGCCAGGGAAGCGCAGCGATCACTCGACGGACAACCAACGATGACGACGAGGCGTGGGCCCCGGCGCTGCCGGCGCTCCCCGGCGACCCCTGGCCGAGCTCCTTGACCACAGCTGGCCAATTGACCACAATTGAGGTCATGACGACGCAGTCGCTGGCGGCGGTCAAGGCGCACTTCAGCCAGGTGATCGACGAGGTCGCCGGCACGCACGAACGCGTCACCGTCACCAGGAACGGCAGCCCGGTCGCGGTCATCCTCGCCGTCGAGGACTACGAGTCCCTGGTGGAGACCCTGGAGATCCTCTCCGATCCCCGAGCGCGATCGGAGATCAGGCAGGCCGAGGAAGCGATGGCCACCGGTGAGGTCTACGGCGAGGCCGAGGTGCGTGCCGCACTCGCGGCCCGCCGGCGGTGACCGGCCCTCGTCATCACACCGTCGTCCTCTCGGCAGCGGCCAAACGTGCCATCGAGCGCGACCTCCCCGAGCCGGTGGCTGTTGCGGTCGTCGACTTCCTCTTCGGGCCGCTGGCTGCGGACCCGTACCGCGTCGGGAAGCCGTTGCGCTTCGATCTCGAGGGCTACTGGTCCGCGCGACGGGGCCAGTACCGCGTCATCTACTCGATCCACGACGACGAGGTCCTCGTCAGGGTCGTGCGCATCTCGCACCGCGCCGACGTCTACGGCTGACCGGTCTCTCGGTGCCGGCGCGGGATCCGGACCGAGAAGACGGGCTCGAGGACCCACTGGCGTCGTTCCCGCGGCATCTGCGAGACGCCGCGAAGCCGCGGACGATCGGGATCTCCAGCCAGGCCGTGCGGCACTTCGGCCGCTGGCGGAGCACCGGAGGAGAACGGGAGAAGGCCCCACCGACGGCAACGAACTCCCCAGCCCGCCTGACGAGCCCGTCCCCATCCCGGCCCCTCCCAGGGGTCGACGACCAGGGAGCCACCCGTGCGCGCTGCAGTCATCACCACCCTCACCGGTCCGGACGCGGTCGAGGTCCGCGACATCCCGGCCCCGGTGCCGCAACCGGGACAGGTGCTGGTCGACGTGCACGTCGCGGGCGTCGTCTTCCCCGACGTCCTGCAGACCCGCGGGGAGTACCAGCACCGGCCCGAGCTGCCCTTCACCCCGGGCTGGGAGGTCGCCGGGGTCGTCCGCGAGGACGCCGGTGGTCTCCGGGCCGGTGACCGGGTGGCGGCCATGCCGGTCACCGGCGGCTTCGCCGAGACCGTCGCCGTCGACGCGGACATGGTCTTCCCGCTGCCCGACGGCGTGCCGTTCGACAAGGGTTCGGCGCTGCCGTTGAACTACCTGACCATGCACTTCGCGCTGCTCCGCCGCGCGCGGTTGACGACGGGCGAGACCGTTCTGGTGCACGGCGCGGCCGGCGGCGTCGGCACTGCTGCGTGCCAGTTGGCGGTGGCCTACGGAGCACGGGTGATCGCGGTCGTGTCGACCCCGGACAAGGGCGAGGTCGCCCGGGCCGCGGGTGCCCACGAGGTCGTGCCGGTGGACGGTTTCCGCGAGGAGGTCCGCCGGCTCACCGACGGCCGAGGGGCGGACGTCGTCGTCGACCCGGTCGGCGGTGACCGCTTTCCCGACTCGCTGCGTTCCCTGGCCAGGGAGGGCAGGCTCGTCGTGCTCGGCTTCACCGGCCGCGAGATCCCCACGGTGGAGGTCAACCGGCTGCTGCTGGCCAACACCACGGTGATGGGTGCCGCTTCCGCGGAGTTCTGGCGGACCGAGCCCTCCTACGTCGGCCGGCAGTGGCGCGACCTGGTGCCCCTGGTGCAGTCGGGTGCGATCGACCCACCGATCGGCTCGGTGTTCGGCCTGGACGACGTCGCAGCGGCGATCCGCGAGCTCGACGAGCGCCGGGCGACAGGACGGGTCCTCCTCCGCGTGCGCGAGACGACCGCGTCCCGGTGACCGGGTCGTCGCCACGGACCGGGGGCAGCTACTACTACGAGGACGTCCGCACCGGACCCTCTTCGACCAGCGCGACCAGGCCCTCCAGGACGGCGAGATCCCCGTGGTGGTCAGCCGCCGCCCCGCCGGCTGACCTCCCGGTCACGACCACCGCCCGGACGGCGGCGTCCCGCGATGGCTGGGGTCACGAGTAGAGCAGCCGGTTCACCTGCACGAGGAAGTCCGGCCCTCGGTCGACCGTCGGGTCCCCCAGCAACTCGGCGAGGACGGTCATCGCCAGGTCGCGCCGCCGAGGTGAGCGGGTGGCGACCGCTGCCGCCAGGGCGCCGGGTACCTCCTCGCGGGTGAGGTCGGTGCAGTAGACCGGCGCTCCGGGCTGCTGGCGCCACGAGTCGGCCAGCGGCCCGGCGTCGACGGCGTCCAAGCCCGTGTCCTCGACCAGCGCCATGCCCAGCGCCCGGTCCGCCTCCGCATCCGCGGCGACGGGGATGGCGATCCGACCGGGGGTGCCGGCAGCCGCGTGCTTGGTGGCGAACGAGCCCGAGAGGATGGCGTTCCACGCCTTGACGACGGGGCGGCCGAGCTGCTCGGCGACCCACAGGCTCTCGACCTGTCCCTCGTCGAGGGCGGTGATGTGGCCGTCGCGGAACGGGTAGTAGTTCGAGGTGTCCAGCAGGACGGCGCCGGCCGGCAGCCGGTCCACGAGCGGCCGGATGTCCGGGACACGGACGAGCGGGATGGACACGACCAGTGCCTCGACGTCGGTGACGACGTCGTGGGCGTGGACGGCCCGTCCGCCCGAGGCGGTCACCTCGGCCGGGATGGTCTCCGGGCCGCGGGAGTTGGCGACCTTGACCTCGTGCCCGGCGGTGCTGAGTCGTTGGGTCAGGGTGGCGCCGATGTTGCCGACGCCGAGGATGCCGATCTGCATGCTGGTTCTCCTTGGTCGTGTGGTCAGGTCAGGTCAGGTCAGGTGGGGCGTGGGCGCGGTCGGTGCGCGCCGCACGACGAGGGTGCCGAGGACGGCGCCGAGGCCGAGGACCGCCGCGGTCACGAAGGCGGCCTGCCCCGCGGACTCGGCCTGGGCGAGGGTGAGCACGCCGGCGTCCGCGGCGTCCGAGCCGATGGTGTAGGCCGAGATGAGCACAGCCCCGCCCGCGGCGCCGGCCAACTGCTGGACGGTCGTGAAGGCCGCGGTGCCGTGCGGGTAGAGGTCGGCGCGGAGGCCTGCGAGCGCCGTCGTCGTCATGGGTGCCCACATCAGGGCCTGTGATCCGGACATGACCAGGTAGGCCACCAGGGCCGTGCCGACCCCGGTGCTCTCGTCCACCGTGGCGAGGAACCACAGGGACGCCGTCCAGATGACCGCGCCGGGGACGGCCAGGGGGCGCGGGCCGACCCGGTCGTACACCCGCCCGCCCAACGCCGAGACCAGCGAGATGGCCGCTCCGCCCGGCACCAGGAACAGGCCGAGGGACAGCGTGCTCAACCCGAGGACGCTGGTCAGGATCAGCGGCAGCACGATCAGGCTGCCGAAGCCGATCATCGCGATCACGAGCATCACCAGCAGGGGGAGCACGAACGACCGGGACCGGAAGATCCGCACGTCCAGCAGCGCATCGCCGGAGCGCTGCAGGGCGACCTGGCGCAGGACGAAGGCCGCGACGCCGGCCACGCCCACCGTGATCGGGACGTACGGGGCGACGGGCACGTGCCCGGACACCGACTCACCGATCGACGCCAGCCCGTAGACCAGCGCCCCGAAACCGACCGCGGACAGCACCAGGGACAGCACGTCGAGCGTCACCGGCTCGGGCGTGGTGGTGTTGCGGAGCTTCCACGCCCCGAAGGCCAGAGCGAGGACGGCGACCGGCAGCATCAGGAGGAACAGCCAGCGCCAGCTCAGCTGCGACAGCACCACGCCGGACAGCGCGGGTCCGACCGCCGGAGCGACGGCCGGCACGGCCGTGACGATCGCCATCATCGAGCCGCGGCGCGCGGCGGGCACCAGTCGCATCGCGGTGGTCATCAGCAGGGGCAGGAAGACGGCGGTCCCGACGGCCTGGATGATCCGGCCGGCGAACAGGACGCCGAAGCCCGGGGCGGCGGCGGCGATGGCCGTCCCGACGGCGAACAGCGACATCGCGCCCAGGAAGATCGTCCGCAGGTGCCAGCGGCGCATCACGAAGCCGGTCGCCGGGATGAGCACCGCCAGCGTCAGCAGGTAGCCGGTCGTGAGCCACTGCCCGGTGGTCGGGGTGATGCCCAGGTCGGCGATGAGGGTCGGGAGCGCGACGCCGAGCATCATCTCGTTGAGCAGGACGGTGAACGTCGAGGCCATGAGCAGGCCGATGACGAGGGCGCTCCCTGGCGCCAGCCGGTCACTGGAGCCGGTCTGGGGTGCGAGGGGTGCGAGGTCGGGTGCCGGAGGGTCCTGGATGGCCATGGGTGTGCTCTGTCTTCCTTGTCGAGGAGGGTGAGGAGTCAGCTCGACGCGTGCGCCGCTCCGGCGAGGCGCGGGTCGAGGCCGTACTGGTCGGGGGCGCCGAGGTGGTCGCGCAGGGTGGCGCCCTCGTAGTCGCGGTGGAACAGGCCGCGCTCCTGCAGCAGCGGGACGACCTGGTCGACGAAGGCGTCGATGCCGTCGGCGTGGACGTCGATGGCCAGGGAGAAGCCGTCGCAGGCGCCGGCCTCGAACCACTGCTGCATGTGGTCGGCGACGTCGGCGGCCGTGCCGGGTACGACCGGGTGGTAGTCGATGACCCCGTGGGCGAGGACGTCCCGCAGGGACCAGCCCTCCCGCGCGATCTCCAACGTGTGCGGAGCGCGGGGGTCACCCGGACTGGGGCGGGCCGCGGCCAGCTGCTGGTCGGTGAGCGGCTCGTCCAGCTGCTCGGCGCCCAGCCGCAGCCCGAGCATCGCGCCCAGGTAGGTCACGCGCTGGTCCAGGTCGACCACCTCGTCGAGGCGGCGGCGCCGGTCCAGGGCGGCGCGACGGGAGGACGCGACGCTGGGCATGAACCCGGCGAACAGCTCCACCTCGTCGGGGTCGCGGCCGACGCGCTCGGCGGCCGCCCGCAGGGCCGTCCGGTGCGCCCGGCCCTCCTCGATGCTGAACGGGTTGGCGTACACGCCGCTGGCGTAGCGGGCGGCCACCTCCAGCCCGTTCCCTCCGCCGCCGGCCTGGAAGACCACGGGCTGTCCCTGCTCCGACGGCGGGATGGGCAGTGGCCCCCGGGAGGCGACGTGCCGGCCCTGCAGGTCCACCGGCCGGATCTTGCTCGTGTCGGCGAACCGCCCGCCGGCGACGTCGCGCACCCAGGCGGCGCGCTCCCAGCTGCCCCACAGCGCCTGGACGATCTGGACGACCTCGTGAGCGCGCTCGTACTTCTCCGCCCGCGGGGGCAGCGCCAGGCCGTGGTTCGCGGCCGCCGCCGGGGACGAGGTCGGGACGGCGTTCCAGCCGGCCCGGCCGTGACTGGCCACGTCCAGCGCCTTGAACTGGCGGGCGATCGTGTACGGCTCGTTCAGCGTCGTCGAGGCGGTGGCCACCAGTCCGATCCGCTCGGTGCCCCGCGCCATCGAGGTCAGGACCACCAGCGGGTCGACGGCCATCTGCGGCGCTTCGCGCTCGAGGTCGACGGTCAGCGCCGGGGTGTCGGCCAGGAAGACCAGCTGGATCTTGCCCCGCTCAGCGGCTTGCGCGTGGCGGACGAGAACGTCCATGTCGGTGTACCCGGACGGGTCGACGCCGGGCATGCGCCAGGCGCCGGGCTGGGCGCCGTAGCCGTTGGCGATCTGGATGGCGAGGAGCATCTGAGGGGTGGTCACGACTCGTCCTTCGTCTGGAGGCAAGGGCGCCGGTTCCCTGGAGCGGGTGGGACGGCGGTCGCCGAGGAGCTAAGGTGGAGAAGGTCTCCGGTTGACTGCTCAGACCATACGGAGACAGTCTCCGCTTTGCAACGAAGGGTGGTCGGACGTGTCCGAGACGACAGGAGCGCGTGAGCGCCGGCCACGGACGGACGCACAGCGGAACCGGACGCACATCCTCGACGTCGCCGAGCGGCACTTCTCCGAGCACGGCATCACCGGCTCGCTGGACGCCATCGCCAAGCGGGCCGGTGTCGGCGCGGGCACCCTCTACCGGCACTTCCCGAACCGGGACGCGTTGCTCGCCGCGCTGCTCCGCGCGCGCGACGAGGACCTGATGACCCGCCGCGACGAGATCCGCCGGGAGGAGGCGGACTCCGCAGCAGCGCTCGCCCAGTGGCTCGACGCGCTCGGACGCTGGGCCACTGCCTTCGACGGGCTGCCCGAGCCCCTGCGGGCGGCGCTGACCGAGGACAGCTCCCCGCTGGCCCTCACCTGCCAGGGTTATGTCACCGACACCGACGAGTTCCTCCGCGCGGCCCAGCGCGACGGCGGCGCCCGTCCCGAGGTGCGCGGCAGGGACCTGTTCCTGGGTGTGCTCGCGACGGCCTGGGTCCGCGGCGCCGCCATGGCCGACGAGTCCTCGGCCCGGGCACTCACGGCCATGATGCGGTCAGGCTGGGCCGGCCCTGCCCGGATCGCACGCACGGTCTCCGACGCTCCGCACCGGCCCGACCAGACGTAGCTCGCCCGGGTCAGGAACGGGGCACACCTCTCCCTCCGGAGGTCGCCATGGATCTCAGAGACCGACTGCTCCGGTCCGCGATCGCGGCCGCCGCGGCCGTCGCGGCCGGCCTGCTGACCCGGTCGATGGTGAAGGCCGTCAGTGCTCCCGAGGGCGGGACCACCGACCCTCCTCCTCGGCCGGGGTGATCCCGACTGAGCGACCGGCATGGTCCGCGTGTCAGAGGGCACGACACCACGGGTGGAGGACGACTGGAGGAGCCTGCTGGCGGACCTACCGCTCGAGCAGCGTCTGAAGGCGCTCGCCGTGTACGAGCTGGCGAGGGATCGAGCGATGGGCCAGCCGCTCGAGACGGCGGCAGCGACCCTGCGCGCCGCAGCCACCGCCGAGGGACTCGATGCCGGTCACGCCTGGATCCCGGCGGCCGCGGCCAGCATCAGCGCCGACACGGGCCCGTGACCACGAGAGGCCGGCCGACCGCCGCCCGGGCGCGCGGTGGGGAGGGAGGGATCAGGCGGCCTTCCGGCTGCTCTTGGCGAGCACCTTGTCGGCCTTGTCCAGCTTGACCAGGCGGCGCTTCTTGACCGTGTAGCCCGGCGGGAGCGTCCCCTCGGCGAGGGCGCGGAGGGGACACCGCTTGCAGCGCGGCCTGTCCTGGCAACACTTCTTCTTGGGCATGCCCGCCGACTTGGCCACCCGGTGAGGCTAGCCTTGCCTTCGCGGGCGATCCACGGGCACCGGCGGGTCACCGGTTAACGTCCGGTGACCGCCACCCCACACGCCCGGGAGTCCCGATGGCCGCCCCTGCCTTCGTCGAGCTGCTGAACACGCAGATCGGCAACGAGTTCGCCGCGCACCAGCAGTACGTCTCCTGCGCCGTCTACTTCGACCAGCTGACCATGCCCCGGACGGCGCAGCTCTTCTTCGACCAGGCGCTCGAGGAGCGGCAGCACGCCATGATGATGGTCCGCTACCTGCTCGACTCCGACGCGCCGGTGCGCATCCCCGCCGTCGCGGCCCCCGTCAACGAGTTCCCCGACGTCGTGGCGCCGGTCGCCCTGGCGCTGGAGCAGGAGAAGCGGGTCACCGAGCAGATCGGCGCGCTGATCGGGGTCGCGCGGCGGGAGAACGACTTCGCCTCCGACCAGTTCATGCAGTGGTTCATCAAGGAGCAGATCGAGGAGGTCAGCAAGATGAGCGACCTGCTCACGATCGTGAAGCGCTCCACCCACGACCTGGAGACCATCGAGGACTACGTGCTCCGGGAGGTCACGACCGAGGCCGCCGACCCCACCGCGCCACCGGTGGCAGGGGCCTGAGCCGAGGGCCGCGTGGCGCTCACGTCCGGAAGGCGCCGCGCTCCACCGGGCGACACCTCAGGACATCGAGGACGACCGGGCCTCGCGGCCGAGGGGGAACTCCCGATGCCGGTCCTGGCCGTCGGAGGCGCCGCCGTCCGGCTCACTCGAAGACGACGGTCCGGTTCCCGCGGATGAGCACGCGGTTCTCCGTGTGCCAGCGCACCGCGTGCGCGAGCGCCCGGGTCTCGGCCTCCCGGCCGCGGGCGGCGAGCTCCTCGGGGGTCACCGTGTGGTCGACGCGCAGCATCTCCTGCTCGATGATCGGGCCCTCGTCGAGGTCGGCGGTGACGTAGTGCGCCGTCGCGCCGATGAACTTCACGCCGCGGGCGTGCGCCTGGTGGTAGGGCCGGGCGCCCTTGAAGCTCGGCAGCATCGAGTGGTGGATGTTGATCGCCCGGCCGGCGAGCTCCTGGCACAGCCCGTCGGAGAGGATCTGCATGTAGCGGGCCAGCACCACGAGGTCGATCCGCTCCTCCCGCACCATCTCGAGGAGCGCCGCCTCGGCCTCGGGCTTGGTCTCGCGGGTCACCGGGATGTGCCGGAAGGGCACGCCGTAGAAGGCGGCCGTGTCGGCGAGGTCGGGGTGGTTGGACACGACCGCCACGACGTCGAGGTGCAGCTCGCCGATCGAGTTGCGGAACAGCAGGTCGTTGAGGCAGTGCGCGTACCGGCTGACCATGATGAGCGTCCGCTGCCGCTGCGCGGTGTCGACCATCCGCCAGTCCATCCCGAACCGCTGCGCCGTCTCCTCGAAGGCACTGCACAGGTGGGCGAGGTCCAGCGGTGCGCCGTCGACGTGGGCGAACTCGACCCGCATGTAGAACATGCCGCTCGTCGGGCTGTCGAACTGGTGGCTCTCCACGATCGTGCACCGCTCCTGCAGCAGCAGGCCGGACACCGCGTGGACGATGCCCGGGGCGTCCTCGCAGGACAGCACCAGGACGCCGTGCTGGGCCTCGGCGGGCCGGGTCATCGCGCCTCCTCGGCGGGTGGTCGGGCTCGCTGAACCTACGGCCGCGCGGAGGTGTGCCGCACGCCACAGATGACGTCTCTGCCGCGGCGGAAGTCAGCACCCCGACCGCGACAATCGACGCAGGCCGGGGACGGGTCGCCCCCGGCCTGCGTCGAGTCGTCACGCCTGCCGCAGCTCCATCCGCGTGGCGGGCACGCAGCGGTAGGTGCTGCCGTCGGACGCGTCGCCCCGGCCGGTCCACCGCGCCACGGTCGGGTAGGCGCAGATCGGACGGGTGGCCCCGTCAGCGGTGGCGGCGTCGAGCGTCCGGGGTGCCCGGCCGCCCTCCACCCACTCGACCAGCGCGCCGAACGGGTCGACCAGCTGGGCGCCGGCGCCGCCACCGCAGTGCCCCACGCCCGGAGCGAGGAACAGCCGCGCGAACTGCTGCGTGTGGCCCGGGCCGAGCTCGGCGAGGACCCGCTCGACGTAGTCGACGGTGCCACGGACCGTCACGCCGAAGTCGGCGAGCCCGTGCCACATCAGCAGCTTGCCGCCGCTGTCGCGGAACGCAGACAGGTCCGGGTCGCTGGCCCCCATCATGTCGCCGTACCGCTCGACGGCGAGGTCGAACAGCGCCTCGAAGGAGGCGCGGTCGAGGGTCCGCCAGTCGAACGTCGGGTCGTCGGTCAGGAAGTAGCGGATCCACCAGATGTCGTAGACGAACGGGTCCCCGACGAGCTGGCCGGACTCGTCGAGCGTCACGTTGTGCAGGCCCGCGTAGGGGGCGCCGTAGGGCAGCCCGTACCAGAGGAAGCGGCCGTCGGTGCCACGCGGACCCTCGTGGATCCGCTGCATGACCGCGACGTCCTCCGCCGTGATGGTCCCGCACGGGGTCACCGTGCCGACGAGCGTGGTCAGGTCGAAGTCGCAGGCGAAGGGGTCCCCGATGACGCCGTCGACCACGCCGTCACCGACGGTGTCGCAGGCGGCGATCGCCGCTGCCAGGGCCGCCTCGAACTTGCAGGCGGGGATCGGGTTGTCCTCCTGCAGCATCACGATCTGGCCCCAGATCTGGCCGGTCTGCATCTCCGGGAAGTTGATCACCGGCGCGCCGGCGAGGACACCGTCGTAGTCGTCCGGGTACCGCTGCGCCTCCATCAGTCCCTGGCGGCCGCCGGTCGAGCAGCCGTTCCAGTACGAGTAGGCAGGCTGCTGCCCGTAGTAGGCCGCCACGACCGCTTTCGCGGTCAGGGTCATGTCGTGCACGCCCTCGTGGCCGAAGTCCTCCCTCGCCGCCTGGTCGGGGGTGCCGTCGGGACGGAGGCCGAAGGTCCCCGAGGGCCCCACGTGTCCCGCGTCGGTCGCCGCCGCGGCGTAACCGGCGCGCAGCGGCGCCTCCAGGCTGCCGGCGCTCCCGCCGGAGAACCCCCCGCCGCCCACGCCCTGGAACCGGCCGTTCCAGGTCTCCTCGGGCAGGTACACCCAGACCGTGACGGCGCCGCCGTCCTCCGGGTCCTCGACGCGCAGCGTGACCCGGCAGGAGGCCGGGGTCGCGTCGTCGCCGCGGTGCTGCTCCACCGCGGTGACCGTGGTGTCCGGGCGGGTGAACTGCGCGAGTTCCGCGCAGTCCATGACAGGCAGGACGGGTGCGGGCTCCGGCGCCGGGGGCGCGGCGTTCGCGCCGGGCGCGACGAGCACCGCGGCCGCGGTCGCTGCCAGGACCGAGAGCACGGCGAGGTGTGGACGTGTTCGCATGGGCTGGATCCCCCCAGGGGTCGAGGACTTCCGTCGACCGGGCGGGGCGCTGAGCGGTCGACTGTCCCCCGCGGTCCGCACCGCGTCGCGTCCGGCTGGCCCCGATCCTGACCACCGGGTGATACGGATCGCAGGCGTTCCCGTCGTACGTCGAGCGCGACGTTTGACTCGGTTGCCCGTCCGCGGCGACGACGGGCACCCTGTGCCGCGCCGGCCGCCCGCTCCGGGCACCGCCGGCTCGCGCAGGACCGACGGGAGGCCCCAGTGACCGAGATGCGTGCCCGGTCCACCGAGATCTCCGGGCCCCCCGGGTCGGTGGACGCCGCGGTCGACCACGCCCGGGACGAGGTCCTGCCGGCGGTGCAGCGGATGGCGGGGTGCCTCGGCCTGTCGGTGCTCGCCGACCGCGCCGGCGGCCGCTGCATCGTCACGACGTCCTGGCGGGACGAGGCGGCGCTGCAGGACAGCCGGGAGGACGTGCGGCCGTTCGCCGAGCGGACCGCCGCGATCCTGGGCGGGCGGCCCGAGGTGCAGGAGTGGGAGATCGCGGCGATGCACCGCGTCCTGGACGCCGGGGAGGGCGCCCGCGCCCGGGTCACCTGGCTGCGCACCGCGCCCGACGCGGTCGACCGCGCCGTCGACGCCGTCCGCCTGTCGCTGATGCCCAAGCTCGACGACCTGCCCGGTTTCTGCAGCGTCAGCGTCATGGTCCGCCGGGCGGAGGGTCTGACCGTGGCCGCCGTCTCCTACGACAGCCGGGCGCACGCCGAGCAGGCCGGCGAGGGCGCGCGGGAGTTCCGCGAGGAGTTCGCCCCGGCCATGGGCCTGGAGGTGCTCGACTCGGCGGAGTTCGACGTCGCGGTCGCCCACCTGCGGGTCCCCGAGACGAGCTGACCCTCCCCGGTCACCGCCCGGCGAGCGCCGCCTCCAGCCGCGGGTAGACCCGCCGGACGTTGCCCTCGAAGACGGCCGCGCGCGCGTCGTCGTCGAGCCCGGCCGCCTCCACGTAGCGGCGGGTGTCGTCGAAGTGGTGGCCGGTCCGGGGGTCGATGCCCCGGACGGCGCCCACCATCTCCGACCCGAACAGCACGTTCGGGGTGTCCACGACGTCGAGGAGCAGGTCGATGCCGGGCTGGTGGTAGACGCAGGTGTCGAAGAAGACGTTGCCCATGACGGCGGACTCCACGGGCGGCCGGCCGAGCATGTCGGCCAGTCCCCGGTAGCGGCCCCAGTGGTAGGGCACCGCTCCCCCGCCGTGCGGGATCACCAGCCGCAGGTCCGGCAGGTCGGTGAACAGGTCCCCCTGCACGAGCTGCATGAACGCCGTCGTGTCGGCGTTGATGTAGTAGGCGCCCGTGGCGTGGAACACCGGGGTGGCGGAGGCCGAGACGTGCACCATCGCCGGCACGTCGAGCTCGACCATCGCCTCGTAGAGCGGATACCAGTGCCGGTCGGTCAGGGGCGGTGAGGTCCAGAACCCGCCGCTGGGGTCGGGGTTGAGGTTGCAGCCGACGAACCCGAGCTCGTCCACGCACCGGCGCAGCTCGTCGATCGAGGCCTGCAGGTCCACCCCCGGCGACTGCGGCAGCTGGGCGACGGGGACGAACCGGCCGGGGTGCAGGGTCGCCACGCGGTGCACGAGGTCGTTGCACCGGCGCGACCACTCCAGGCTCACGCCCGCGTCGCCGACGTGGTGGGCCATCGCGGAGGCGCGCGGCGAGAAGAGCGTGACGTCGATGCCCCGCTCGTCCATCAGCCGCAGCTGGCTCGACCGGATCGTCTCGCGGATCTCGTCGTCGCTGATGGACGGATAGGCGGGCGGCGTCGTCCCGGCCTGCCAGGCCGCCACCTGCTGCTCGCGCCAGGCGGTGTGCGCGGCCGGCGCGGTCGTGTAGTGCCCGTGGCAGTCGATGATCACGTGTCCTCCTGCGCGGCGGCGTCGCGGAGCTCCACGAGCAGGTCGCGGGCGGCCGGCGCGACGCGGGCCGGCACGCCGAGCTCCTCCAGCTGCTCGGTGGCGGCGGCCATCTCGTCGGCCCGCCGCCGGGCGTGCACGCGGGTGCCCTCCACCAGCCGGTCGACGGTGCGCGCGTCGAACCCGGTCAGCTCGGCGGCGATGTTCCCCCGCAGCCAGTCGGCGCACCCGGCCGCCTCGGCACCGCGCAGGGCCTCCACGACGGCGGCGGCCAGTCCCTTGTAGAAGACGCTGCGCAGGAGCTTGCGGGAGATGGCGGTGCCGACCGGGCCCTCCTGGACCTCGGCCTCGGCGCCCAGGGCGGTGACGAGCCCGACGTACCGGTCGGCCGCCTCGCCCGACACCAGCATCGGCGTGCGCAGGCCCCTGCCCGGCACCGGCGACATCAGCGCGACGTCGACGACGTCCACGCCGTGCCCGGCGGCGCGCTCGGCCAGCGCGACCTTCAGTCCCGGGCTCGCGGTGTTGAGGTCGGCCCACAGCGTGCCGGGACGCAGCGCGGGGAGCGCGTTGCCCAGCGCGGTCATGGCGTCGTGCGAGCTGTTCACGCTGAGCACCAGGTCGGCGTCGGCCACCGCCTCGGCCTCGCTCCCCCGCGGCGCGACCCCGTCGACGACGATGCCGAGGGGGTCGTAGCCGCGCACGTCGGCCCCCGCCGCGACGAGGTCGCGGGCGATCTCCGAGCCGGCCTCACCGAGCCCGAGGACGGCGATGCAGGTGGTCACTGCCCGGGCACCTCGACCGGCGGCGTGCCGTGGGTGTGGAAGGTGCTGATCGTCTGCAGCCCCCACGCCTGGCCCTTGGCCCGCTCGGCCGCCGACCAGTCGATCGGCTGCCAGTCGGGGGCCATGACCAGCCGCGCGGCGGGGTTGTCCAGCTCGATCCGGTTGCCGGCCGGGTCCCAGACGTAGAGGAAGAAGCTCTGCTGGATGGTGTGCTTGTGCGGCCCGGTCTCGATGTGGATCCCGTGCTCGAGCGCGAGGTCCGCGGCGCGGATGACGTCGTCGCGGCTGTCGACGGCGAAGGACAGGTGGTGCAGCCGGCCGGAGGTGCCGGTGTTGTCCCGGGTCCAGACGGCGTCGTAGCCCTTGTTCGTGAACGTCGTCCAGCTCCCGGCGACGCCGTCGTCGAGGACGATCTGCTCGGTGACCATCCCGCCGAGGACGTCGCGGGCGAAGTCGCGGTTGGCCACCACGTCGACGCCGAGGTAGTTGATGTGGTCGATCCGCCGGACGCTCACGCCGCGGCCGGGATAGGCCTGGGCCTGGTTCTTCAGCGCCGGCACGAGGTCGCCGGTCGGCCGGTACCACTCCGTCTCGTAGTAGACGCCCATCTCGTGGCCGTCGGGGTCGGTGAAGACGTACACCGGGCCGTAGCCGGGGTCGCCGTCCTCCCAGCCGCGGCCCAGCCCGGTCGCCTCGATGGCGGCCACCCGGCGCTGCAGCGCCTCCGGCGCGCCGGCCCGGAAGTTGGTCCGGCCGACGCCGGGCCGGGGCGCGGCGGTCAGCTTGATCGTCGTGTTCTCGTAGTCGTCCCACGCCCGCAGGAACACCGAGTCGCCGGCCGACCCGTTCTCGGTCATGCCGAGGTAGCGGACGTAGAAGTCCAGGCACTCCTCCGGCTTGTCGGTGAGGACCTCGACGTGGGCGAGGTGCGCGATGTCGTGCAGTGGCGGCACGGGACTCTCCTCCGGGTCGGGCTGGTCAGCGGGGGTAGGCGGTGCCGTCGAACAGCTTGCGGGCGGTGCGCACGACCCCCGAGCGGACGACGCGCGGCGGGGTGGCGGAGGCGTCGACGACGACGTCGACGAGCAGGTGCCCGGTCGGGTGCTCGACGTCGACCTGCGAGGTCCCCTGCGGCCAGCCGGCGGTGAGCTCGGAGCCCACGGCGCCGGGCAGCAGCATCCCGGTCACGACGCTGACCGCGCCGAGCACGCCGATCGAGGTGTGCGGCTGGTCGGGGATGAACGACCGGGTGCTGACCTGGCCGCCGTCGCGCGGCGGGGCGAGCAGCACCGTCTTCGGCACCGAGGCGCGGGAGACGTCGCCCATGCCCATGAGCTCGGCGGCCTTGCGGCGGAAGGTGTCCACCCGGTCGAGCAGCGCCGCGTCGGCGGCCAGCTGCTCGTGCGGCTCGTGCCCGGTGAGCCCGAAGGACTCCGCGAGCGCGAGCACGACCGGCATCCCGTTGTCGACGCAGGTGACCTCGATGCCCTCGACGGTGTCGCGGACGTGGCCGGTCGGCAGCAGCGCGCCGGTGGCCGACCCCTCGGTGTCGGCGAAGTCCAGGACGACCGGGGCCGCCGTCCCGGGCACGCCGGCGATCGCGACGTCGCCGCGGTACTCGACCCGCCCGTCCGGCGTCGGGAAGGTGGCGACGGCGACGCTGCCGGAGTTGACCATGCGGATCCGCACGCTGGTCTCGTCCCCGGCGGCGGGGACCAGCCCCCGCTCGACCGCGAACGGCCCGACGCCGGCCAGGATGTTGCCGCAGTTCTGCCGGTCGCTGACGGTGGCCTCGTCCACCCCGAGCTGCAGGAACAGGTAGTCGACGTCGACCTCGGGGTCCTCCGACGGCGAGACGACCGCCACCTTGCTGGTCAGGGTGGTGGCGCCGCCGAGGCCGTCGATCTGGCGCGGGTCCGGCGTGCCCATCAGCCGCAGCAGCAGGTCGTCGCGCGCGGCGGCGTCGGCGGGCAGGTCCCGTGCCTCGAGGTAGAGCCCGCGGGAGGTGCCGGCCCGCAGCATCGTGCAGCGGACCCCGGTGTCGTCGTAGCTCACCGCTCCTCCTCCGCGAACTCCTCGTACGGGACGTACTCGATGCCGAACTCCGGCAGCCGCGCGCGCAGGCCGTAGCGGTCGAGCCCCAGCTCGCCCTGCGTGAACGCCTCGCGGCTGGCCGCCTCCTTGTCCAGGCGCGCCCGGGAGGCGGTGAGGGCCCGCGGCACGTCGGCGCGGGGCACCACCATGACGCCGTCGTCGTCGGCGACGACCACGTCCCCGGGACAGATCCGCTGGCCGCCGAGGACGACCGGCACGTTGACCGCCCCGGCGGTGGCCTTCACCGACCCCTGCGCGCTGACCGCGGTCGACCAGGCGGGGAAGCCCATCTCCCGGAGCTCGGCGACGTCGCGCACGCCGCTGCCCAGCACGACCCCGCGGACGCCGCGGTGCGCCAGCGCGGTGGCGAACAGCTCCCCGAACAGGCCGTCGGTCGACGGTGAGTTGGTGGCGACGACGAGCACGTCGCCGGGACGGCACTGCTCCACCGCGACGTGGATCATCAGGTTGTCCCCGGGCCAGCACAGCGCGGTCACCGCCGTCCCGCCGATGCGCGCCCCGGCCCAGGCCGGGCGGAACACCGGCCCCAGGTAGCCGACGCGGCCCAGGGCCTCGTGCACGGTGGCGACGCCGAAGCCGCCCAGCGTCTCGGCGTCGCCGACGTCGGCACGCGGCGGATCCGTGACGACGACGGTCCTCATGCTGGTCCTCCCGGTTCGGGGTTCGGCTCGGACAGCGCCGCGATGACGCCGCGCAGATGGGTGGTCGCCGCGGCCTCGGCCCGGGCAGGGTCCCGGGCCGTGACGGCGTCCACGAGCTCGGTGAACCCGGCGAGGCTGACGCGGGGCCGGCCGGGACGGAGCGAGAGGCGGAACTGGTGGCGGACGAGCTGCGCCTGCAGCCGGCTCACCAGGTCCGCGGCGATCGGGTGCCGGGCGGCGGCGCCGACCATGCCGTAGAGCTGCTGGATGAGCTCGGAGTACGTGCGGACGTCGCCGGAGTCGACGGCGGCGGTCATCGTCTCCAGGTGGGCGCGCAGCCGATCGGCCTCCGCGTCGGTGATGCGTTCGGCCGCCTTGCGGGCGAGCAGCGCCTCCAGCGGTAGCCGGACCTCGGTGATCGCCACCGCCTCGTCGGTGGACACGACCCGCACCCGCGCGCCGCGGTTCGGGATCCGCTCGACCAGACCCTCGACGATCAGCGCGTCGATCGCCAGCCGCACGGCACCGCGGCTGACCCCCGTGCGGGACACCAGCTCGGCCTCCACCAGCCGGTATCCCGGTGGCATGTCGCCGCGGGCGATCGCGACGCGGAGGACGCGCTCAGCCGTCTCCTGGGCCGGGGAAGCCATGGCGGCACGGTAGTCCCAGGGGTGCAGGATTGCCAACGATCCTGTGAGCAATCGATGGCGTTCTTCTCGCCGACTGCCGGTCAGGCCTCCGTCGGCTCCCGCAGCAGCTCGTCGATGCCGCTCTGCAGGTGCGCCCGGGCGGCCCGCTCGGCGGCGTCGGCCCGACGCTCCGCGATGGCGTCGACCACCTGCGTCAGCTCGGCGAGCGCCTGCTGCGCGCGGCCCGGGCGCAGCAGGAACTGGAACGAGTGCCGCGCGACACGACTCTGCAGGAGCTCGACCAGTGACGACGCCAGGCCGTGGCGGGCGGCCTCGGCCACCAGCCGGTGGTGCTCCTGGATCAGCTCCCAGCACTCGAGGGACTCGTGGTCGGCGACCGCCCGCCGCAACCGCCCGACGGTGGCCTGGAGTCGCTCGACCTGGTCGCCGGCGGCGTTCTCGGCGGCCTTGCGCGCCAGCAGGCCGTCGAGGACCTGCCGGCACTCCAGGACGGCGACCACCTCGGACCCGGACATGACCCGGACCCGCGCCCCGCGGTTGGGGATGCGCTCCACCAGGCCCTCGGCGATCAGCACGTCCAGGGCCAGCCGGGCGCTGTTGCGGGTCACGCCGTACCGCTCGCCCAGCTCGGGCTCGACCAGCCGCTGTCCCGGGACGACGACACCGCGCGTGATCTCGTCCCGGAGTCGTCGCTCGGCGATGCGCCGGGCCTGCACACCGCTCAGCAGGCGGGCGTGCTCGCCGGTGCGGTGGGCCACCGGGTCACCGTAGGGACCGCGATCGCGGCCGGGCGAGCGCCCGGGGGCGCGGTGTCCCCCGAGCCGGCCGGTCGGCGACGACCACGGCGGATGCGCCGCACGCGGGGACGGCTCGTCCACGGACGGGCCGTCCCCGCGCCTCACGCCGGCGTCACTCGAAGGTCTCGACCGTGTCGTAGCCCCGGCCGTTGTACTTCTGCACGACCACCGTCGACACCGCGGGCTGACCGTCCTCGGTGGTGGTCACCGACGTGTCGGGCAGCATGAGCGGCGCCTCGAAGCCCTCGATTCCGCGCAGTGCCTCCATGAAGCTGTCGCGGGTCGGCTCCTGCATCTCCGTGAAGGCCTGCTCCAGCGTCGCGCCGACCATCCAGCTCCACTGGCAGTGCGGGAACGCCGGCGGGTCGGGGTAGTTGCCGTACTGCGGGAGGGCGGACAGGTAGGTCTGCACGTCCTCGTCCTCGGCGAACGCGGGGCTCTGCGGCGCCTTGGCGAACGACACCGAGTAGATGCCGGGGAAGGCCGCGGCGCCGCCGGGCTCGAGGATCGCCGTCGGGCTCGACGTGTTCGACGGCAGGAACCAGTTGGGCGTCCAGCCCAGCTGCTGCGCCTTCTGCAGCGACGAGATGACCAGCGGGGTCACCGACATCGCGTTGAAGAAGACGTCGGCGTCACTGTTGGCCAGCTCGGTGATCTGAGCGTCGACCGACGTGTCGGTGGCCTCGTAGGTGAGCTCGTCGACGATCTCGATGTTGTCCGCGCCCTCGATGGCCGACTTGAAGCCCTCGACGTAGCCGGCACCGAAGTCGTCGTTCTGCGACAGGATCGCCACCCGGTGCTCGCCGCTCGAGGAGGCCAGCAGCTCACCGAAGGCCTCGCCCTCGTTCTGGTAGATCGGCACGAAGCCGAGCTGCCACGGACTCTCCTCGGTGTCGCTGAACAGCGGGTCGCCCGTCATGATCAGCACCTGCGGCACCTCGTCGGCGATCGCCGCGTCGCGCCAGGCACGGTTCGTCGGCGTGCCCAGCCCCGCGGTCATCGCGAAGACGTCGTCCTTGAGCTGGTCGTAGTTCGCCGCCGCCTGCTGCGGGTCGTACGTGTCGTCGAGCGCCTCGATCTCGACGGTGCGGGTCTGCCCGTCGCCGAACTCGATGCCACCTTCGGCGTTCTTCATGCCGAAGTACGCGGTGATGCCGGCGACCGTGCAGGTGCCCGGGCCCGCCGTGGCACCGCTGAGCGGGGTGGTGATGCCGAGCGTGACCGAGTCGTCGGTGATACCGGGGCTGGGCGCCCCCTCGGCCGCGTCACCGCTGCGGCCGGCGTCGTCCCGGTTGCCGCAACCCGCGACCGTGACCGCGAGCGCCGACGCGACGGCGATGCCGAGCGCCCTCCGCGATCGGAGGTGTCTGTTCATGCGTGACCTTGCCTCTCTGTCTCGGATTGCTCCGCCGCGGTGCCCGACCCGGGGGTCGATGACGGAGTGGTCGGTGGTGCGGCGGAGCCGCGTCCGGCGGGAGAGCGCCGCAGCCTGCGCGTCAGCGCGCGGGGCAGCGACACGAGGCCACCGGGCAGGACGAACAGCACGGCCAGCAGGAGCGCGCCCTGCAGCAGCGCCGTCAGGCTCGGGTCGATGGCGTTCGTGACGTCGGGGACGATCACGTAGAACGCGCCGCCGAGGAGCGACCCCACGATGCTGCCCGCGCCGCCGATCACCATGGCGACGAGCAGCTCGATCGAGTGCCCGAAGCTCATGGTCTCCGGCGACGTGTACTGGACGACGACCATGTACAGGAAGCCGCTCACCCCGCCGATCAGCGACGCGATGGTGAAGGCCAGCACCTTGTAGCGGTAGGGCGAGATGCCCATGGACGACGCCACGTTCTCGTTGCCCTTGACGATGGCGAAGGCCCGGCCGTACTTGCCCCGGACGAGGAGGCTCGTCATCAGGAACACGATCCCGCCGATGACCAGCACGAGGTACAGCTGCCACTGGTCGTCGTAGAGCCCGCTCCCCTCCGGCGCCTCGACGAAACGCGCGGACAGGCCCTGCGAGCCGCCGGTGAAGTCGCTCAACCGCTTCGCCAGCGGCACACCGACGATGGGCAGCGCGATGGTGACCATCGCGATCGCGAGCCCACCCAGGCGTGCGGCGGCGAGTGCCACGAGCAGTCCTGCGACGGCGGGGATGAGGCAGGTGAGCACGAAGACGAGGACGATGTTCCACCCGCTCTGGACCCCGTACGCGGTGACGTACGCACCGAGACCCAGGAAGAAGATCTGGCCGAGCGAGACCTGCCCGGTGTAGCCCATCACCACGTTGAGGCCCAGCACGGCGACGGCGAAGACGCCGATGCGGGCGAGCGTGTCGTTGGCGCCCTCCGTCATCACGAGCGGCAGGACGGCGAGCCCGACGACGAGCAGCAGCGGAGCTCCCCAGCGCACCCACGGACGCTGCCGGAACGACGAGGCGGACGACGTCGTGGCGGACGACGCCGGCGCGGATGTCGTCGAGGCGGACGTCTTCGGGGAGGAGGCCATCACACGCGCACCACGGTCTTCCGGCCGAACAGGCCCTGGGGTCGGACGATGAGCACGACGAAGATGAGGATGAACGGCACGGCCACCTTCAGGTCGAAGCCGATGAACGGGACGTAGACCGCGGCCAGGTTCTCCAGGATGCCGATGATCCAGGCCGCGACGACCACCCCGATCGGGCTCGTGAGACCGCCGAGGATGACGGCGGCCAGCGCGTACACGAGGGCGTTGTCGAGCATTCCCGGGGTCAGCGTGAGCTGCGGCGCGACGAGCGCGGCGGCGACGGCGCCCAGCGCTGCGGCCAGGCCCCAGCCGACCATGAGGAGGCGTCCGACGGGGAGCCCGGAGAACGCCGCGGACTGCGGGTTGATCGCGACGGCGCGCAGCGCCAGGCCGAGCTTGGTGCCGACGAAGAGCCCTTGGAGCAGGAGCATCGCCACGACGATCACGGCGGTGGTCCCGAGCGAGCGGACGCTGACGGAGACGCCCAGGAACGACACCGTGTCGAGGGGGAACAGCGAGGGGAACTGCTGGTTGTTGTACGTCCAGAGCCACCCGGCGAAGCCGGTGATCAGCGTCAGCAGGCCGATCGTGACGACGACGGCGGTGTCGGGGTCGCCACGCTCGAAGCGCCGCATCAACCACCGCTCCACCAGGGCGCCGAACACGACGGAGAAGACGATCGCCAGCAGGATGGCGACGATGAGTGGCAGGCCCTGGTTCGTCAGCCACCACGCGACGTACGCGGACAGCACGGCCATGCCGCCCTGCGCGAAGTTGATCAGGCCGGTCGCCTGGTGGACCAGCACGATGGCGAGGGCGAGCGCGGCGTAGACCGAGCCCGTCGACAGGCCGTCGACGACGAGTTGGACGAATTTCCCCATCTCAACCTCCCAGGTAGGCGCGACGGATCTCGTCCATGCCCCTGAGCTCGGCGGACGTGCCGGTGAGCGCGTTCCGCCCGGTCTCCAGGACCGTGGCGCTGTCGACGAGGGTGAAGGCGAGGTTGGCGTTCTGCTCGACCACGACCATGGCGATCCCGGACTCGATCCGCAGGCGCCGGATCGCGTCGTAGACGTTCTTCGCGGTGCTCGGGGCGAGGCCGAGCGAGGCCTCGTCGAGGAGCATCAGCCGCGGCTTGGACATGATCGCCCGGCCCACGGCGAGCATCTGCTGCTCACCACCGGACAGGGCCGACGCGTTCGAGGTGATGCGTTCCTGCAGGTTCGGGAACAGGTCGAGGCAGTAGTCGATGTCCTGGTCGACGCCCTTGCGGTCCTTGCGCAGGTAGGCGCCGACCCGCAGGTTGTCGCGGACGGTCAGGTCGCCGAGCGTGCCGCGCCCCTCCGGCACGTGGGCGATGCCCAGGGCGGCGACCTGGTCGGGCCGCATGCCGCGGATGTCCTTGCCGTCGAAGGTGATGCGGCCGCCCGCGCGGACGGTGCCGCTGATCGCGCGGAGCGTCGTGGTCTTGCCCGCGCCGTTCGCGCCGAGGATGCCGACCGCCCCCTCCTCGGGAACGCTGAGCGACACGCCGTCGAGCACCTGCACGGGGCCGTAGGACGCGGTGACGCCCTCGAGCTCAAGCAGCGTCATCCGCGGCGTCCTTCCCGATGTAGGCCTCGATGACGCGGGCGTCGGACTGCGCCTCGGCGGCCGTCCCCTCCATGAGCTTGGCCCCGTGGTCGAGCACGACGACGCGGTCGGTGAGGGCGGCGATGAGGCCCATGTGGTGCTCGACGATGACGACGGTGATGTCGTCGTCGGTGCGCAGACGCCGGACCGTCGCGATCAGGGTCTCCACCTCGCTGTGCGGCAGACCGGCGGCCGGCTCGTCGAGGAGCAGCAGCTTCGGCTTCATGAGCAGCGCACGGCAGAGCTCGATGCCCTTGTGGAGGCCGTGCGACAGCTCGTCGGCCGGCAGGTGCGCGGCCCAGCCCAGGCCGTTGCGCTCCAGCAGGTCGAGCGCCTCGGCGCGCAGTTCCTTCTCCGCGCGCCGGGTGCGCGGTGTCCGCACCGACCACTCCAGCGCTCCGCCGGGGAGGCGCGCGTGCGCACCGAGCAGCACGTTCTCGAGCACCGTCTCGTGCAGCTGCAGCGCCGGGTGCTGGAACGTCCGGGCCAGGCCGTGGCGCGCGAGCGTCGCCGGGCGTGCGCCCTGGACCTCGGTGCCGTCGATCAGCACGGTGCCCGCGGTCGGCTTGTAGTGCCCGCTGATGCAGTTGAACAGCGAGGTCTTGCCCGCGCCGTTGGGCCCCACGAGGCCGAAGATCTGGCCCGGCTCGACGGCGAAGGACACGTCCTGCAGCACCTTGATCCCGCCGAACTGCAGACTCACGTCCTGCAGCGTCAGCTCACCTGCCATTGCCGCATCTCCCGCCGTTGGGGCGTGCTCCGGTGCGCGGGCCCCCGGCCCGTCGCCGCAACGTACGGAGGCCTCACGGGGATTGTCAACGATTTGATGTGAAACTTGTCTCAGTCGCCGCGGACCCCCGTCAGGGGATCCGCGCGCCTCGAGGGAGCAGCACGGCACCCGCTGCGACCAGGCAGCTGAGGCACACGAGCACCGCCGACTGGGCCGCCCCGGGGCCGGCGGCCGTGCCCACCGCCACCACGAGCGGCGGACCGAGCAACTGCCCCACGCCCGACCCCTGCGTCACCAGGCCGATGGCCGCACCGGCCGATCCGGTGCCCGCCGACACCGCGGCCAGGCCGGCGAAGAGCGCGGCCGGGGCCAGCCCCGCGACGAACGAGAAGGCGACCGCCCACACGATCCGCAGGCCCGCGGGCAGGGCCGGGTCGAGCACGCCCCAGACGGTCGCGGCCATGCCCGCGCTCGCAGCGGGGACCACCCACCGCAGGGGCACCCCCCGGTGCACCAGGTACGCCCCGAGGAGGTTGGCGGGGGCGTTCACGAGGAAGACCACGGCGCCGACCAGTCCCGCGTCCGCGACCGACAGTCCCTCATCGGCGACCAGCGCGGCCGGCAGCAGGCCGACGACGGCCAGGTACTGGGCCGAGTAGAGCCCGAAGACGACGCTGATGACCACCACGGACCGCGAGCGGAACGCCCCCAGCAGGCTCGCGAGGGACGGCTTCCGGCGCACCGCGCCGGACGGCACCCAGCGCAGGACCACCAGGAGCGCGCCCGCGGCCACGCAGGCGTCGGCGACCGACGCCCCCCGCCAGCCCACGAGCCCGATGGCGGGAGGGACGAGCAGCGCCGCCAGCCCGGCGCCCACGGGCATGTACGCGCCCCACGTCCCGGCGACGAGCCGCCGGTGCTCCGGTCCGGACACCTCCGAGAGCAGCGGCGGCGCCGCGAGGATCACCATCACGAGCCCGATGCCCTCCCCCACGCGGGCCGCCAGCAGCCCCGCCAGGGAGTCGACCGCCGCGCCCGCGAGGTCGGCGACGACGATCGCCGTCAGGCCGAGCCGGACCTGACGGCCGAACCCCAGCGTCTGCCCCAGCCACCCGAGCAGGGCACCCCCGACGGCGCTCAGGGCGCTCACCGTCGACAGGTACCAGGCGGCGGTGCCCGAGCCGAGCCCGAAGTCGTCGGTCAGGACCGGCAGCGCGGCCGCGGCCCCGCCGATCTGCGCCGCGGCGACCACCCCGGCGCCCAGGAGGGCGGCCACGGCGGACCAGGACGTCCGGCCGGGAGCCCCGGCCGCCGCGAGCGGGGTCCCCGGGGCGACCGGCCGACGTCTCACAGCCTGCCCCCCTCCGCGGTCCCGACGCGGCCACCCTCGCCGATGCCGGCGCCGTCGTCACGCGCAGAGCCGCAGACCTGCCCCGCTCTACGTCAAATGACGCGGACGGACGGTCATCCGACGCACGCCCGGCAGCCGGAACGGCCGGTGCGCGGTGACGGATGTCTGTGTGCTGGACCACAGCGGTCGCTCTAGGCTCGGGCTGCGGTGCAGCAGGGGCGTGGGCCCCGCACGTCCCCGGTCCCTCGCAGGGACACCGGAGGCCAGCAGCCGCCGGCAGCAGGGCCGGCCCAGAGCAGTGACACCCAGGGCAGCGACAACCGACGAGAACGGACGGACATGACTGCGAAGAACCTCCAGGAGCTCCTGGACCAGACCGGAGACACCGTCGGGCTGCTCCGCAACTCCCAGCTCGGCGCCTACATCTACCCGGTCGTCCCCTCGGAGTTCACCAACTGGCGGCGGGAGCAGAAGGCGTGGCAGGAGACCGCCGTGCTCTTCGACCAGTCGCACCACATGTTCAACCTCTTCATGCGCGGCCCGGACGCGCTCAAGCTGATCTCCGACACGGGGATCAACAGCGTGGCCAACTTCCCGGTCGACATGGCCAAGCAGTTCGTCCCGGTGACCCCGGCCGGCAACGTCATCGGCGACGGCATCCTCTTCCACCTCGCCGAGGAGGAGTTCGTCTACGTCGGCCGTGCGCCCGGCGCCAACTGGCTGCAGTTCCGCGGCGAGACCGGCGGCTACGACGTCGAGATCCGCAACGACCCGCGGTCGCCGTCGCGCCCGTACGGCAAGGCCGTCACCCGCGACCTGTGGCGCTTCCAGATCCAGGGGCCCAACGCCTGGCCGATCATCGAGAAGCTCAACGGCGGCAGCGTCGAGCAGCTGAAGTTCTTCCGCATGAGCACGATGACGATCGCCGGCGAGACCGTGCGCACGCTGCGGCACGGCATGGCCGGTGCGCCGGGCCTGGAGATCTTCGGCCCGTACGAGAGCTACGACCGGATCCGCGAGGCCATCCTCGAGGCCGGCCGGGAGTTCGGTATGGAGCCCGTGGGCTCGCGCGCCTACTCCACCAACACCCTCGAGTCGGGCTGGATCCCCTCGCCGCTGCCGGCCATCTACACCGGCGAGGAGCTGCGCCCGTACCGCGAGTGGCTCGGCGCCGACAGCTACGAGGCGACCAACGCCATCGCCGGCAGCTTCGTCTCCTCCGACATCGAGGACTACTACACCAACCCCTGGGAGCTCGGGTACGGCTCCTTCGTCAAGTTCGACCACGACTTCGTCGGCCGGGACGCCCTCGAGGCCCTGGACAAGGACAGCCAGCGCCGCAAGGTCACCCTGGAGTGGAACTCCGAGGACCTGGCCAAGCTCCTCGCCAACCAGGTGGAGGACGCCCGGTACCAGTTCTTCGACCTGCCCAACGCGAACTACGGGTCGTCGAACTTCGACTCCGTCCTCGACGCCGACGGCACCGTGCTCGGTGTCTCGATGTTCACCGGCATCTCGGCCAACGAGAAGAAGGGGCTGTCCCTGGCGACGATCAGCCCCGACGTCCCGCACGGCGCCGAGGTCCGCGTGGTGTGGGGCGAGCCCGACGGCGGCAGCAAGAAGACCACCGTCGAGCCGCACGAGCAGTTCGAGGTCCGGGCGATCGTGAGCCCGGTCCCCTACGCCAGGATGGCGCGGGAGACCTATCACAGCGGCTGGCGGACCGCCGGCCGCGCCTGACCGCATCCCCGGCAGTGGCCGGGCGACGACCCCCTCGTCGCCCGGCCACCGTCATGTCCGGGCCCGGTCGGCGGGGTACGTCACATGTCGCGGGGCGCGGGCGTCGGAGAGGTCGCCGGACGTGGTCATCCGCGTGATCCGCGGCACACCCGGGCTCCCTACGGTCGGGACGACCGATCCGCCCCGCGACGAAAGGGCCACCACCGTCATGTCCTCCGAGAGTCTGGCCGCGGCCCTCGCCCGGGTCGGCAGCCCGGTCGAGCTGCTGCGCAACCTGGCGTTCCCGCCGAGCACCTTCCCCGTGCGGCCCGAGTTCACGAACTGGCGGTCCGAGCAGCGGGCCTGGCTGGACAGCTGCGCGCTGCTCGACCAGTCGCACCACATGACCGACCTCTTCATCGAGGGACCGGACGCCCTGCGGCTGCTCAGCGGCCTGGCCGTCAACACCTTCGCGGGCTTCGGGGTGGGCAGGGCCAAGCAGTACGTCGCCGTGGATCCGGAGGGCTTCCTGATCGGTGACGCCATCCTCTTCCACCTCGAGGAGGAGCTCTTCGACCTCGTCGGGCACCCGATGGTCATCGACTGGGTCACCTTCCACCTCGAGCGCGGCGACGTCGACGCCACCGCGGAGCGGGACGACAACTCCGCCGTGCGGGCCTCGGGCCCGCCGCGGCTCTACCGCTACGAGCTGCAGGGGCCGACGGCGGCCGCCCTGATCGAGCAGGTCACCGGCGCCCCGCTGCCCGAGGTCCGCTTCTTCTCCATGACCGAGTTCTCGATCGCCGGCCGGCGGGTGCGCGGCCTGCGGCACGGCATGGCCGGCCAGCCCGGTTTCGAGCTCTTCGGCCCGTGGGAGGACGGCGAGGCGGTCCTGGCGGCGTTGCTCGCGGCCGGGGAGGACCACGGCCTCGTGCGGGTCGGCGCCAAGGCGTACTCGACGGCCAACCTCGAGTCCGGCTGGGTGCCGGCGCCCATGGCGGCCCTGTTCTCCGACCACCCGCTCATGCAGGAGTACCGGGAGTGGCTCCCGCTCGCGAAGGTCGGGTCGATCGGCGGCAGCCACGACTCCGCCGACATCCGCGACTACTACCTGACGCCGTTCGACGTCGGGTACGGCAAGAACGTGCGGTTCGACCACGAGTTCGTCGGCCGCGAGGCGCTCGAGCGGCTGGCCGAGGCGCCGCCGCGGACCAAGGTGACCCTCGTCTGGGACGCCGACGACGTCACCGCGGCCGTCGGCTCGGCCTACCGGCCCGGACCCGGCGCGAAGTACATCGAGATGCCGAAGGCCCGCTACGCCACCCACCACGAGGACGTCGTGCTCCAGGACGGCCGGCGGATCGGCCTCTCGCTCGACTGCGGCTACCTCGCCAACGAGCGGGTGATGGTCTCGCTGGCCACGCTGGAGAACGAGTTCGCCGTGCCCGGCACCGAGGTGACCGTGGTGTGGGGTGAGCAGCCGGTCTCGGGCAAGCCCGCGGTCGAGGACCACGTGCAGGTCGAGATCCGCGCCACCGTCGCCCCCGTCCCGTTCGTCGACTTCGCCCGCGAGTCCTACCGCGGCCGCTGAACGGGTCGAGACCCCCGGGACGGGTCGTCCCGGGGGTGTTCGACGGCGGGAGCCGCGGTCGTCAGGCCGACGGCGGCCGGTTGTCGAACAGCGCGATGCCCGCGGCGGTGTTGGACGCCGGCACGAAGTAGTCCGAGTGCACCTTCGTGATCCGCTCGTCCATCGCCCCGCGCATCACCAGCCACATGATGAGCTCGATCCCCTCGGACCCGGCCTGACGGATCAGCTCCTCCCGGGACATCGCCGCCAGGCGGGCCGGGTCGGTCTCGATCGCCTGCATCCACATGGAGTCGAAGTCGGGGTTGATGAACCCCGCGCGGGTGCCGGCCAGCTGGTGGGACATGCCGCCGGTGCCGAGGACGCCGACGGTGAGGTCCTCCGGGTAGCTGCGGATCGCCCGCCCCAGCGCCTGGCCCAGGGCGTAGCAGCGCGCCGCCGTGGGCTGGGGGTACTGGATGACGTTGACCAGCAGCGGGATGACCGGGCACGGCCAGGCGTCCCCCGGGTCGGGGGTCCAGACCGACAGCGGCACGGTGAAGCCGTGGTCGACGGCCAGCTCCTGGAAGACGGTCAGGTCGAACCCCTCGTCCACCAGGCTCTCGACCAGGTGGAAGGAGAGCTCGGGGTGGCCGAGCACGTCGGGCACCGGCCGCCGGCCGAAGCCCTCGTCGGCGACCTCGTAGCGCTCGGCGGTGCCGAGGCCGAAGGTCGGGATGAAGTCCAGGTCGATGCCGTTGGCGTGGTCGTTGTAGACGACGATCGCGACGTCGGGCCGGTGCTCGGCCAGCCACGCCCGCGCCGGGGCGTAGCCGTCGAAGAGGGCCTTCCAGTTCGGGTCGTCGGTCTTCCCGCGGTCCATCGCCGCGCCGATCGAGGGGACGTGCGAGGTCGCCAGACCCCAGGTGACCTCAGCCATCGCGGCGGCCCCCCGCACGCATCGCGGCCAGGAAGTCCTCCTCGCCCATCCCGGTGAACACGCCACCGAGGTACTGCATCGACCGGCCGTCCATCATCGCCAGCTTGTAGACGTAGAAGATGCTGCCGCCCAGGTCGATCATCGCCTGCCAGTCGCGAGCCAGGACGGCCTCCTCCTGCTGCTCGGACAGGCCGAACTCGCGGCAGTAGGCGGCCTCGTCGGCGAGGAACCGCTCGCGGTTGGCGGCGTCGCGCAGGCTCATGAAGAGCTTGTTCATCCGCAGTCCCCGGCGGCTGGTGTCGCCGTCGAAGATCGGTGTGCCCGGCAGGTCGAGACGGCCCGCCCCGGCGCCTGTGCCCATGGCCCTCGCTTCTCCTCTCTCCCGCACCGGCGGGGTCCCCGGCCGGTGCGTCACGTCCGCTCCTGGGGATGGGTGGCCAGCGCCTCGACGTGGACGTCGAGCCACGGCGACATCGGCAGCGACACGAGCGCGTCGTGCAGCGCGGCCGGGTCCTCGGCCTCGTAGAGACCGATCGTCGCGTTCCGCCCGGGGACCCGCCACAACCGCTTGAGCACCCCCGCGGCGCGCAGCTCCATCGCCCGCGCGCGCTCGGCGGCCCGCAGCTCCTCCCGCCGCTCGGCGGGCGTGTCCGGCGGCAGCCGGTTTTCGGACCGGACCAGGAACTCCACGTCAGTCTCCTCCGTCGGACGGGTCCGGCACGGGGCCGGCGAGCTCGGTCAGCACCGCGACCAGCTCCTCGGGCGCGGTGACCATCGCCTCGTGACCGGTCTCGATCTCGCGCACCGGCCATCCCCGCGCGCGGGCGCGCTCGGCCTGGGCGGCGAACACGCGCATCCAGCTGACGCACTCGACGAACGCCGCGGGCACGGAGTCGACCGCCCCGGTCAGCCGCAGCGGGTCGGTGTAGGTCTTCCAGGGGTGCGGGGTGAGCCTCGGGGTGAGCCAGTCGACGTCGGCCTGCTCCGTCACGCCCAGCACCGACAGCTTCCGCACCGCCACCAGCCAGCCGAAGCCCTGCTCGGCCGCCGACTGCGCCCAGTGGTGCTCCACCGTCTCGGGCAGCAGGTCGCGGGCGGCCTCGCCGTCGTCGCCCACGAAGGCGTCGAGGTACACGCGCCGGGCGACGGCGCCCGGGCGGCGGTCGGCGACGGCGGTCACCACCTGGCCGGCGTAGCTGTGCCCGACCAGGACGACGTCGGTGAGGCCCAGCACGTCGATCACCCGGACCACGTCCTCGACGTGCGTCTCCAGCCCCACGAGCGGCGAGAGCAGGTGCGCACGCTCCGACAGCCCGGTGAGCGTGGGTGCGTGCACCTCGTGGCCGGCCGCGCGCAGCGGGCCCGCCACCCGGTCCCAGCACCACCCGCCGTGCCAGGCCCCGTGCACGAGCACGAACGTGGCCATGCCGCCTCCTCGCCGAGGACCTCGCGGGGACCGGTCCCCGTCGACCCTCCACGGTAGGCAGCGCGGCGCGCGGGCGGATCCGCCCGATGTCACGGCCGGGCCACCGCCGCGGCAGGCGCGCGCTACGTCATCCGTCCCGGGTCATCCGTCTCCGGGTCATCCGTCTCCGGGTCGTCCGTCCCGGTCCGGTCCGCCCCTCACCGGGGCTGGACGAGCCCCTCCTTGACGGCCAGCAGGGCCGCCTGGGTCCGGGAGGTGAGGCCCATCTTGGTCAGCAGGTGGCTCACGTGCGTCCGCGCGGTCCGCTCGCTGATGACGAGGTGCTGTGCGATGTCCTTGTTCGACCGGCCCTCCGCGACGAGGACCAGCACCTCCTTCTCCCGCGAGGTGAGGGCGCCGAGCCCGGTCCGCGGGGCGCGCATCTCCTGGGTGAGGCGGCGGGTCACCGCGGCGTCGAGGAAGACCTCGTCGCGGACCGCCGCGCGCAGGGCGGCGTCGACCTCCGCCGGTCCGGCGTCCTTGAGCAGGTAGCCCGACGCGCCGCTCTCCAGCGCCGCGTGCACGCGCTCGGTCTCGCCGAAGCTGGTCAGGATCACGACCTTGAGCTCCGGGAACCGGCTCAGCACCTCCCCCGTCGCCGTCACCCCATCCATCCCCGGCATCTGCAGGTCCATGAGGACGACGTGCGGCAGCTCGCCGTGGGCCGCGGCGCGCGCCAGCCGGTCGAGCGCCTCCTGGCCGTCGCCGGCCTCGGCCGCCACCTCGACGTCCTCGAGCGCCTCGAGGTAGGCGACCACCCCGCGGCGCACGACCGCGTGGTCGTCGACGACAAGGACCCGGATGGGGTGCGGCGCGGTCACGGGGCGACCGTACGGTCGGCCGCCGGCGCGGCGGGCAGGGAGGTCCGCAGGGGCAGGGTCAGCCGCACGGTGGTGCCGCCCGCCGCGGGCTGGCGCACCCGGACGGTGCCGCCCCAGCGCTCCGCGCGCTCGCGCATCACCGTCATGCCGAAGCCGCTCGACGTCGAGTCGCCCGCGGGAGCCGGTGCGGCGTCGCCGGCGGCCAGCCCGCGCCCGTCGTCGGTGACCTCGGCGACCAGCCGCCGCCGGCGCCCGCGGGGCCCGACGGAGAGCCGGACGGCGATCCCCGAGGCGTCGGCGTGCTTGACGCTGTTGTGCAGCGCCTCGGCGAGGACCCGGTAGACGTCCTCCAGCAGGTCGCCGTCCTGGGCCGACAACTCGTCGTCGGGGTCGTCCACCTCCAGCGACACGGCCAGCCCGGTGCGGGCGCTGGTCGTGTCGACCAGCGACTGCAGCGCGGAGTGCAGCCCGTTGCCGGTCGTCGTCGCCGGCCGCAGCTCCACGACCATCCCCCGCAGGTCGGCCAGCACGGCCTCGGCGCTGCTGCTCAGGTCGTCGGCCACCTGGGCCACCCGGTCCGGCGTGGGCGGCAGCCCCCGCTCGACGAGCACCCCCAGCGAACGGGCCTGCATCATCATCGAGAACACCTGCTGGACCACCGAGTCGTGCAGGTCGCGGGCGAGCTTCTGGCGCTCCTCGCGGCGGGCGATGTCGCGCTCCCGCTGCCGCTGCGCGGCGTGGTCCACGGCCAGGGCGGCCTGCTCGGCCATGGCGAGCAGGAACTCCAGCTCGGTCTCCCCGACGGCCTGGCCCGGGGCGTAGAAGGCGTTGAGGATGCCGACCGGCTCCCCGCGGGCGAGGAGGGGGACGCTGACGAACCAGTCCCAGCGGGGGTGGCGCAGCAGGTCGTGCAGCGGCGCCCAGGCGGGATCGCGCATCGTCTGCTCGTAGCGGTCGGGCACCACGAGCGGCTCCCGGCGGTGCAGCGCCTCGAGCATCTTGAGCTCCACACCCAGGGCGTGGCACTCCATGAGCCGGTCGAAGAAGTCCGCCGCCCGCCCGAAGCCCGCGGCGCCCATGACGTGCAGCCGGTCGCCGGCGGAGTTGACCGTGAGGACCTGCACGCCGGCGAGCGCGTCGGTGCGCGCCACCTCCTGCGCGAGCGCCTCGAGCGTGCCGACCAGTGAGCCCTTGGACGCCACGCTCGAGGCCGCCTTGGCGATCGCGGCCAGCCGCCGCTCGCGCAGCCGGTCCAGCGTCACGTCGCGGAAGGAGACGACCCAGTGCTCCCCGCCGGGCACGGGGGCGAGCACGTAGGCGAACTCGCGGCGCTGCCCGGGGAGCGGCTCCCAGGCCACGGTCAGCTCCCCGGACCGGGCCGCGGACGGGGCACCCGGCACGGGGAACGGCGAGGGGGCACCGGCGACGGCGTCCGGGTCGAGCCCGCACAGGAGCACCGCGGCGGGGTTGGCGTCGACGAAGCGGGCCCGGGCGTCCACGACCGCCAGGCCGTCGGGGGCCTGCCGCACCACCTCCTCGGCCGAGGGGACCGGACCCGCCGCGCCGGCGGCCGGTCGTGCTCCTGGTCGCACCCGACCCTCCCTCCCGATGCCCCGTCCCTGACCACCCGGGACACGCACCACCACGGGGAGATGCTGGCACGCGCCGCCGTCCGCGGGCAGCGGTGCGCGGGGAGTGCTGCCGCTCGGCCACCCGTCCGGGGCGGCCGACCGCGACGATTGACGTACGGCCTCCCGCCGAACCGGCTCCCGAGGTGCAGTCATGGCACCGTGCCCGCCGGGGGTGGCGCAGGTCACGATGGATCGGGACCGTGCCCGACCCCTGCAGAGGAGAGACCGTGAAGCGCTCGCTGGCCGTCCGGGACGCGACCACCCGGAACTCGCTGAGGCAGGCGTTCTCCGGCCTCGGCTACGAGGTCATCCCGTTCAAGAAGACGCAGCAGTCGGTGCTCTCGTGCGTCCCCAAGGACGTCCGGCTGACGGTCACCGCCTCCCCGGCCAAGGGGCAGGACGCCACGGTCGACCTCGCCGTCGCGCTCGCCGGGCACGGCTACACGGTGGCGCCGCACCTCTCGGCCCAGCAGGTCCGCGACCGCGCCCACCTCGCCGACGTCGTCGCCCGCTGCCGGGAGGCCGGCATCACCGACGTCTTCGTCGTCGGCGGGGACCCCGCCGAGCACCCGACGCAGTTCCGCCACGCGCACGACCTGCTGGTCGCCCTGCACGAGATCGACCACGGGTTCACCGACATCGGCATCGGCGGCCACCCGGAGGGCCACCCCACCGCGTCGACGGAGGTCCTGTTCCAGGCGCTCGAGGACAAGGCACCGCTGGCGACCCACATCACCACCCAGATCGTCTTCGACCCGGCGGCCATCCTGACGTGGGCGCGGGAGGTGAAGGACCGCGGGATCGACCTGCCGGTGCACGTGGGCGTCCCCGGGGCGGTCCACCGCCAGAAGCTGCTCCGGGTCTCCGGTGGGATCGGCATCGGGGAGTCGGCGAAGTTCCTCAAGAAGCAGCAGAACCTGCTGTGGCGCTTCTTCGTCCCCGGCGGCTACAGCCCCGACAAGATCATCAAGGGTCTGGCCCCGCACATCGGCAAGCCGGACAACCACATCGAGGGTTTCCACGTCTTCACCTTCAACGACCTCGGGCCGACCGAGGCGTGGCGCCAGCGGGTGCTCGCGGACCTCGCCTGACGACGTCCGCACCCCTGCTGACCCGACCTCCCGAGGAGACCCCAGTGACCGCACGGCTCATCGACGGCACCGCCGTGGCGCGGCGGGTCCGCGAGGAGGTCGGCCGCGGGGTCGAGGCGCTGGTGGCCGCGGGCGGGGTCGCCCCGGGCCTGGCGACGGTGCTGATCGGCGACGACCCGGCGTCGGAGGTCTACGTCCGCAACAAGCGCCGCCTCTCCGTCGGGGCCGGCATGCGGGACCTGCACCGCCACCTGCCCGCCGACGCCGACCAGGCGACCGTGGCCGCGCTGGTGGACGAGCTGGCCACCGACCCCGCGGTGTCCGGCATCCTGCTGCAGCTGCCGCTACCGGCGCACCTGGACAGCGACGCCCTGATCTCCCGCATCCCGGCGGCGAAGGACGTCGACGGGCTGACCACGGCCAACGCCGGGCTGCTCGCCCAGGGCCGGCCGGGGCTGCGGCCGTGCACGCCCGCCGGGGTCATGGCGCTGCTCGACGAGTACGAGGTCCCCCTCTCCGGCGCCGAGGCGGTGGTCGTCGGCCGGTCGGTGCTGGTCGGCAAGCCGATGGCCCAGCTGCTGCTGGCGCGCAACGCCACGGTGACGGTCTGCCACTCGCGCACCCGCGACCTCGCCGAGGTCTGCCGGCGGGCGGACGTGCTGGTCGTCGCCGCCGGCATCCCCGGCCTGGTCGGGGGCGACGCGGTCCGGCCCGGGGCGACCGTCATCGACGTGGGCATCCACCGCGGCGAGGACGGGCTGCGCGGGGACGTCGACGCCGCCGCCGTCGCCGAGGTGGCCGGCGCGCTCACCCCGGTGCCCGGCGGGGTCGGGCCGATGACGATCGCGATGCTGCTCGCCAACACCCTCACCGCGGCGAGGGTCCAGCAGGGTGTCGGGGTCTGATGGCCCGGCCGTGGGCGCGGTTCGACGACCTGCGGGCAGGTGAGGCGCTGCTCTGCCCGCCGCCGTCCCGGGTCCTGACCGCCGAGCACCCCGACGACGTCGCCGCGGTGCTCCAGCAGGTGCACGACGCCACGGAGCAGGGCAGCTGGGCCTTCGGCCACGTCGCCTACGAGGCCGCCGCCGGTCTCGATCCGCAGCTGCCCGGCGGTGCCACTCCGGCCGGGGACCCGCCGCTGGTGTGGTTCGGGCTGTGCGACGAACCGGCGCGGGTCCCCTGCGTGGCCGCGCCGGCCGCGACCGGACCGGCGTCGTGGCGGCCGGACCGGACCGACGACGAGTACGCCGCGGCCGTCGCCCGGGTCCGGGAGCACATCGCGGCCGGCGACACCTACCAGTGCAACCTGACCGACCGGCTGCGCTCGGCCGCCCCGGAGGACCCCGAGGCCCTCTACGCCCGCCTGGCCCTCGCCCAGCGCGGCGCGTACAACGCCTACCTCGACCTCGGCCGGCACGTGGTCGCCAGCGCCAGCCCGGAGCTCTTCTTCGAGTGGGCGGGGGACGTCGTCCGGACGCGGCCGATGAAGGGCACCGCCCCGCGCGGCCGCACGACCGCCGAGGACCGCGAGCAGAGCCGCCGGCTGCGCGCCAGCAGCAAGGAGCGGGCCGAGAACCTCATGATCGTCGACCTGCTCCGCAACGACCTGGGCCGGGTGGCCGAGGTCGGCAGCGTGGTGGTCGACGAGCTGTTCACCCTCGAGCGCTACCCCACCGTCTGGCAGATGACCTCGCAGGTGAGCGCGCGCGTCCCGGCCGGCACCGGCCTGGTGGACCTGTTCACCGCCCTGTTCCCGTGCGGCTCGGTCACCGGCGCCCCGAAGCGGCGCACGATGCAGCTCATCGACGAGCTGGAACCGACGCCGCGCGGGGTCTACTGCGGCGCCGTGGGGCTGGTCGGTCCCCCGTCGGCCCGGTTCCGGGCCCGCTTCGGCGTCGCCATCCGGACCGCCGTCGTCGACCGTGCCACCGGCGAGGCCGTGTACGGCGCGGGCGGCGGCATCACCTGGGGCTCGGAGCCGGCGCGGGAGCGGGCCGAGCTGCACGCCAAGGCCGCCGTGCTGACCCACGACGTCACCGAGCACCGGCTGCTGGAGACGCTGGCGTTCATCCCCGGCGAGGGCCTGCGCCACCTCGGGCGGCACCTCGCCCGCATGGCCGACTCCGCCGACTGGGCCGGCTTCCGCTTCGACCCGGCAGCGGCGGCGGAGTCGGTCCGCCGTGCCGTGTCGGGGCGCACCGAGCCGGCACGGGTACGGGTCCTGCTCTCGCGCGACGGGGAGGTCGACGTCGAGCTGGGGGCGATGCCACCGGCTCCCGACCGGCCGGTGCGGCTCGCCCTGGACGACGAGCCCGTGGACGCCGGCAACCCGTGGCTGCAGCACAAGAGCACCCGCCGCGACGTCTACCTGACCCGGGCCCTGCGGCACCCCGAGGCCGACGACGTCGTCCTGGTCAACCGGCACGGCGAGCTCACCGAGACCACCACGTCCAACCTCGCCCTGCGGATCGGCGGCCGGTGGTGGACCCCGCCCACCACCTCCGGCTGCCTGCCCGGCGTCGAGCGGGGACGCCTGCTGGAGTCGGGGGTCCTGCACGAGCGCGTCCTGACCGTCCCCGACCTGTTCGGGGCCGAGGAGGTCGCGGTGCTCAACTCGCTGCGCGGCCGGCGCGCGGCGCGCCTGCTCACCGGGGCGGCGGCCGGGACGCCGGTCGCGGCATCCCCGGGAGGCGGCGCGTGAGCGCGGGCCCGTGCCCTGCTGCGCGCGGAGCCCGGCCGTGATCGCCCGTCCCGGCCGCTGCGTCGTCATGGGGATCCTCAACGTCACGCCGGACTCGTTCTCCGACGGCGGCCGCCACCCCACCGTCGAGGCCGCGGTCGCGCACGGGCTGTCGATGGCCGGGGCCGGCGCCGACTACGTCGACGTCGGGGGCGAGTCCACCCGGCCCGGCGCGGAGCGGGTGCCCGCCGCGGAGGAGCGCCGCCGGGTCCTGCCGGTGGTCACCGGGCTGGCCCGGCTCGGGATCGCGGTGAGCATCGACACGACGCGGGCGTCGGTCGCGGCGGCCGCCCTCGCGGCCGGGGCCGTCATGGTCAACGACGTCAGCGCCGGCCTCGCGGACCCGGTCATGGCCTCCGTGGTGGCCGACGCCGGCGTCCCGTGGGTGCTCATGCACCGCCGGGGCGAGAGCCGCGACATGGACGCCCGGGCCACCTACGGGGACGTCGTCGCGGACGTGCGGCGGGAGCTGTGCCGGCGCGTCGACGCGGCGATGGCGGCGGGCGTGGCGGCCGAGCGGATCGTCGTCGACCCCGGCCTGGGCTTCGCCAAGCAGCCCGGCCACGACCTCGCGCTGCTGGCCGGACTCGACCGGATCACCGAGCTCGGCTTCCCCGTCCTGGTCGGCGCCTCCCGCAAGCGCTTCCTCGGCGCCGTCCTCGCGGGCGCCGACGGGCACCCCCCGCCCCCCGACCGGCGCGACAGCGCCACCCTGGCCACCTCGGTGCTGGCCGCCCGCGCGGGTGCGTGGGGCGTGCGCGTGCACGACGTGGCCGGCAGCGCGGACGCCGTCCGCGTCCTCGCGGCCGTCGACACGGCACGCAGGCATCCCGATGATCAACCGGACACGACCGACAACGGACACACAGAGAGGTGGCGATCCGCATGACGAGCACGGTGAGCACGACGGCCCCCGTCACGACGGGGCTCTACATCGGCGGGCAGGAACGGTCCACGCAGGAGGTGCTCGAGGTCGTCGACCCGGCCCGGCCGGGCGTCGTCGTCGGGACCGCCGCGGCCGCGACGAAGGAGGACGTGGCCGACGCCGTGGCGGCGGCCAAGGCGGCCTACCCGGCGTGGTCGGCCCTGCCGGCCACCGAGCGCGCGGCCCGGATGGCCGCCGCGATCGAGGGCCTGGCCGACGAGCGCGACGAGGACGCCCGCGTCCTCTCGCTGGAGAACGGCAAGATCGTCCACGAGGCGTGGGTGGACGCCCTGGTCTTCGAGATCCGGTGGCAGCTGGCCCTCTCCCTCGCCGACGAGGTGGAGCAGACGAAGGTGCTGCCGCCCGCGCCGGGCATCCCCGTGCAGACCACCGTCGCCCACCAGCCGCTCGGCGTGGTGACGGTGATCGTGCCCTTCAACTGGCCGATCGCGATCCTCGCCGCGTCGCTCCCGCACGCGCTGCTGGCCGGCAACACGGTGATCGTGAAGCCCCCGCCGTCGACGCCGCTGGCCACCACGCGCCTGGTGCAGCGCGTCGCCGAGAAGCTGCCCCCCGGCGTGCTCAACGTGGTCACCGGCCGCGACAGCGAGATGGCCAGCCTGATCGAGAACCCCGACGTCGCGAAGGTGTGCTTCACCGGCAGCGTCAACGGCGGCAAGAAGATCATGGAGATGGCCTCGCGCAGCCTCACCCGGGTCACCCTCGAGCTGGGCGGCAACGACCCCGCGATCATCCGGGCCGACGCCGTCCTGGACGACGAGCACCTCGACCGGCTGTTCAGCGCCGTCTACGACACCACCGGCCAGATCTGCATGAACGCCAAGCGGATCTACGTGCACCGGTCGCGGATGGACGAGCTGGTGGCGGGGCTGTCCGCGCGGCTGGAGCGGACCGTCCTCGGCCACGGGCTGGCCGAGGACACGACGATGGGCCCGCTCCACCAGCCGGCGCAGAAGGCGTTCGTCGCCGAGATCGTCGAGGAGGCGAAGGAGTCCGGGGCGACCGTGCTGGAGTTCGGCGAGCTGCCCGGCGGGGAGCTCGCCGAGGGGAACTTCCTCCGCCCGGCCATCGTCGTCGACCCCGACCCGTCGCTGCGGGTGGTCACCCAGGAGCAGTTCGGCCCGGTGATCCCGGTGCTCCCGTTCGACGACGACGCCGACGCCGTGCGGCTGGCCAACGACACCTGGGCCGGCCTGTGCGCGTCGGTCTGGACCGCCGACACCGACTCCGCCAACCGCATCGGCGGCCAGCTGGAGGTCGGTTACGTCTGGGTCAACGACCACGGCGCGGCACGCCTGGACCTGCGGGCACCGTTCGGCGGCATGAAGGCCTCGGGCATGGGCCGCGAGCAGGGCATCGAGGGCGTCCGCGCCTTCCAGGACACCCGCTCGATCGCCCACGCCGCGGACGAGACCGCGCAGGCCGACGCGGCGCACTGACGCGTGCCACCCGGGGCGGCGGGCCGGTCCCCCCGCCGCCCCGGCCGGGTGTGAGAGCGGGCCTGCTCAGACGGCGAAGAAGACGGTCTCCTGCTCGCCCTGCAGGTGCACGTCGAAGCGGTAGCCGTCGCCGGTCGGGGTGGCCAGCAGCGTCTGGCGCCGGTCCTCCGGCAGGGCCTGGAGCACGGGGTCGGCGGCGTTGGCGTCGGCCTCGTCGGCGAAGTAGATCCGGGTGACCACGCGGTCGAGCAGGCCGCGGGCGAACACCGACACGTCGACGTGCGGCGCCTGCCAGCCGCCCTCGCCGTCGGGCACCCGGCCGGGCTTGAGGGTGAACACGCCGAACTCGCCGGTGAGGGTCTGCGCGCGGGCGTACCCGCGGAAGCCGGGATAGGCGGCCTGACCGCGGGGGTCCTCCGGGGAGGGGAAGCCGCCGTCGGGATCGGCC
>NZ_FXTJ01000016.1 GCF_900182545.1 Geodermatophilus aquaeductus
GTGGGCAGCACCCGGTCCTCCCCCAGCACCGGCCCGGTCACCTCCGTCAGCCGGTGCGGCAGGTCCACCGGCGTGCGCAGCGGCGCCCGCAACGCGGTGCTGCGGTACTCGGCGAACCCCACCGGGGTGCGGGCGGCGGCCTCCTCCCGCAGATAGCGCGGCAGGTGCAGACCCGGCACGGCCGGCGCGGGAGTGGTCCCGGTCATACCCGCGAAGCTACGGCCGCCCGGCGACCCGCCCCAAGCCGGCGGTCCCGCTGGACGGAAGCACGCCGCACCCCGGACGCCGCTGCCCTCCGGTCGGTCACTTCCCGCGGGAGAAGCCCGGGGGTGCCGCGCCCGGGCGGGCCGGAGCATCATCCGGCACACGATCTCCGCGCGCCCGGACGAGGGTGAGGGCGCCGACGTGCGGTCGAACGGGTCGCGGCCCTGGCGGCGACCCCGAGCGCCTGACCCGCCGAGGGAGGCCCGCCGTGCCCATCCGGACCCCGGACCAGCGGCTCCGGGTCTTCCTCAGCTCCACCATGCAGGAGCTGGCCGACGAGCGCGGCGCGGTGAAGGCCGCCGTCGAGCGGCTGCGGTTCACGCCGGTACTCTTCGAGCTGGGCGCCCGGCCCCACCCGCCGCGCGAGCTGTACCTCGCGTACCTGCGGCAGAGCGACGTGTTCGTGGGCGTCTACTGGCAGTCCTACGGCTGGGTGGCTCCCGGGCAGGAGCTGTCGGGGCTGGAGGACGAGTACGTCGCCGCGGAGGACATGCCGAAGCTCGTGTACCTGAAGGAGCCGGCACCCGACCGGGAGCCGAGGCTGGCGGCGATGATCGACCGCATCGGGTCCGACGGGCTGTCCTACCGCAGCTTCGGGACCGCCGAGGAGCTCGCCACCCTGGTCGCCGACGACCTCGCCCTGCTGGTGAGCGAGCGGTTCGCGACCCCGGGGGCGACGGCGGGCGGTGTGCCCGCTCCGCGGTGGAGGCTGCCGGCCCCGACGAGCTCCTTCGTCGGCCGGCAGCGTGAGGTGGCGGAGCTGCGGGAGCTGCTGACCGATCCCGCCACGCGCCTGGTGACCCTCGTCGGGCCCGGCGGCATCGGCAAGACCCGCCTGGCGCTGCAGGTCGCCGCCGGGCTGCAGGAGGCGTTCCCGGACGGCGTCGCGGCCGTACCGCTGGAGACGGTGCGCTCGCCGGACCTCGTGCCGTCCGCCGTGGCGACCGCTCTCGGCCTCCCGGGCGGGGGTGGCCGGTCGCCGCAGGACGCCCTCGCCGCGTTCCTGGCACCGCGGCGGATGCTGCTGGTCCTCGACAACCTGGAGCAGGTCGTCGGCGCGACGCCGCTGGTCACGCAGCTGCTCGGTGCCGCCGCGGACCTCACCGTGCTCGCCACCAGCCGGGAGGTCCTCCACCTGACCGGCGAGCACGTGGTCACCGTTCCCCCGCTGCGCACGGGCGGAGCCGGGGAGCCGGTCGAGGTGCAGGCCCGGGCCGAGGCGGTGCAGCTGTTCCTCGACCGCGCCCGGGCGGTCCGGGCCGACGTCCCCCTGGACGTGCCGCAGCTGCGGGCGGTCGCCGAGATCTGCCGTCGGCTCGACGGGCTCCCGCTGGCGATCGAGCTGGCGGCCGCCCGGGTCCGGCTGCTCGACCCGGTCGAGCTGCTGCGCCGGCTGGACTCCCGGTTCACCGTGCTGGCCGAGGGACCGCGCGACCTGCCGGAACGGCAGCGCACCCTGCGCCGGACGGTGGAGTGGAGCTACGACCTGCTCGACGCCGGGGACCGGGTCGCCTTCGCCCGGCTGGCCGTCTTCGTCGGCGGCTTCACCCTGCCCGCCGCGGAGGCGGTGTGCCGCGACGAGCGGGTGCCCGACGTGCTGGGCGCGGTGGCCTCGCTGGTGGACGAGAGCCTGGTGCGGGTGGGGGCTCCGGACTCCGGGGACCCGCGCTTCAGCCTGCTGGACACCGTCCGGGAGTTCGCCCTGGAGCGGTTGGAGGCCGGCGGCCAGGCCGATCGGGTCCGTGCGGCCCACGCCGCCTTCTACCGCGCGTTCGCGCTCACGATCCAGCCGACGCCGGGCGGGTCGGACCCCTCCGCGCTGGACCGGTACGTCGTCGAGTCGAGGAACCTCGACGCGGCGATGCGGACGTTCCTCGACCGCGGTGCCGAGGACGGGGCGACCGATCTCGGGCTCGCGCTGTGGCGGTTCTGGTGGGTCCACGGGCTCTTCCGCCCCGGGATCGGGTGGATGGAGGAGGTGCTGGCGCGCGGCACGGGCATCACGGAGGCCGAGCGCGCCCACGCGTCGCTGGTGCTCGGGATGCTCAGCTTCGGGCAGGGCGACCACGACCGGGCGCTCCCGGCCCTGCGGACGGCGGTCGAGCTGCACCGCGCCCTCGGCGACCGCCGCTCGGCCGCCCTGGCCGCGGTCCCGCTCGGGCAGCTCGTGGCGGCCTCCGACCCCGCCGGAGGACAGGCGATGCTCGAGGCCGCCGTCGCGGACCTGCGTCGGCTCGACGACCGGTGGGGCCTCGCCTTCGCGCTGCTGTTCCTGGGCGCGGCGCTGCTCCTCCGGGACGAGCCCGGGAAGGCGGTGCCGGTGCTCCAGGAGAGCGTCGCGGTCGCCCGGACGGTCCCGACCGAGATCGTCCTCGGCAACGCGCTGGTGAACCTCGGTCTCGCGCACGCCGCGCAGGGGGACCTGGACGAGGCGGGCCGCGTGCTCGGGGACGCGCTGGAGCAGGGCCGGGCCCTCGACAGCCGCGAGACCAGCGCCCGCGCACTGGACGGGCTGGCCGCCGTCGCCGTGGCGGCAGGACAACCGGAGCGGGCAGCCCGCCTCGCCGGCGCGGCCGAGGGGATCCGCCGGTCGGTCGGTGCGACCGTCTTCCCCACCGACCAGGCGGCCTGGGCGCGCACCCGGTCCGCACTCGCCGACCGGCTGGGCGCGGCGGACAGCGCCGCCCGCATCGAGGCCGAGGCGCGCCGGCCGCTGGAGGACCTGCTCACCGACCGGTGGCGCCCGCCCGCTCCCCCCGGATCCCCGGCGGACGCACGACCGGCCGCGGCGGGATAGGCACGGCTCCGTGCCCGCCGAGCCGTCGTCAGGGAGCGCTGCTGGGGAACCTCGGCGGGCGCTTGCCGAGGAACGCCGACACGCCCTCCCGGCCGTCGGGAGCGGCGGCCCGGGCCCGGATCGACAGGGTCTCGCGACGCAGCGCCGTCTCCGCGGCAGGGGTGGCGGTCTCGCGCAGCAGGCGCTTGGCGGCCACCTGCGCCGCCCGCGAACCCGACCGCAGCACCGCGACCACGTCCTCCACCGCCGCGTCGAGCTCGTCGTCCGGGTGGACCTGGGCGACCAGCCCCGCGGCCCGCGCCTCCTCCGCTGACAGGACGGGGTTGAGCAGCGCCAGGTGCAGCGCCCGGTGCAGTCCGATCGACGCCGTCAGGAGCGTGCTGCCGCCGTCGGGCGAGAAGCCGATCCGGGTGTAGGCGAGGGTGAACCGCGCGGACGCCGCCGCGAGCACGAGGTCGGCCGCCGCGGCCAGCGGCACCCCGGCGCCGGCTGCGGTGCCGCGCACGACGGACACCACCACCGCGTCCATCCGGTGCAGGTCGCTGACGACGCGGTGCAGCGACTCGGCCATGTCGTCGACCATCTGCTCCACGTCGTCGGCGGCGGCGAAGGCGGACACGTCCCCGCCGACGCTGAAGGCGCGGCCCGCGGCGGAGAGGACGACGACGTGCACGTCGTCGGCGCGGGCCCGCCGTACGGCGCGGCCCAGGTCCTGGACCATCGCCGGGGTGAGGGGGTTGCCCCGCTCCGCGTCGGCCAGCGTGATCCGCGCGACGCCGTCCCGCTGGTCGTACTCGACGGTGGTCATGGCGGCTCCTCCGCGGATCCCAGGGGGACGACCCCGCCGGCGATGATCCTGGCCCGGCTGTCCAGGCGCCCGTGGACAGCGGAGGCGATCAGGGACAGTCTGGGCGCCCCCGACCACGGTCGGACAGTCGACCCGAGACGAGGGCTCTCCATGACCGGTGACATCAGGCAGACCGTGATCTCCGGCGTCCCCTACGTCGTCACGTCCGTCGCCGACGGCACGCCGGCGACGCTGGACGCGTTCCTCGACGACGCGGAGTTCACCATCGCCCTGAAGGACGAGCACCACCTGGTGCGCGGCCACGGGCGCGGGCTGGACGACAAGGTCGTCTTCTACGAGAAGGACCGCCTCGGCGGCAAGGACGTCAGGGTCTGGCACGTCACGGTCGACGACTCGGGCACCGTGAAGGCCGAGGCGGTCGCCGCGTTCTGAGGCGCGCGCGGCACGTCCTCGGCGGGCGGGCTCCGGACGTGCGGCAGAGTGCTCCTCCGGGGTGCTGACCGGGGAGGACGGGGCCGTGGACGCCGACGTGGTCGTCGTGGGCGCTGGTCCCACCGGCGTGATGCTGGCCGCCGAGGTGCGCCTCCACGGCGTGCGCGTGCTCGTGCTGGAGCAGGACGCCGAGCCGACCCGGGTCGTCCGGGCCCTCGGGCTGCACGCCCGCAGCATCGAGGTCCTGGACCAGCGGGGCCTGCTGGACCGGTTCCTCGCCGAGGGCACGCAGCACCCGATCGGGGGCTTCGCCGGCATCAGCAGGCCCGCGCCGGACCGGCTGGACACCGCCCACCCGTACGTCCTCGGCATCCCGCAGCCCACCACCGAGCGCCTGCTGACCGGGCACGCGGTCGGCCTCGGCGTCGAGATCCGCCGCGGCCGCGCGGTCGTCGGGCTGGCCCAGGACGACTCCGGGGTGACCGTCGACCTCGCCGGCGGCACGCGGGTGCGCGCGCGCCACGTCGTCGGCTGCGACGGGGGCCGCAGCACGGTGCGCCGGCTCCTCGGGGTCGGCTTCCCCGGTGAGCCGGCCACCCGCGAGTGGCTCTCGGGCGAGGTGGAGGTCACCGCACCGCCGGAGGAGGTGACCGCCGTGGTGACCGAGGTCCGCCGGACCCAGCGCGGATTCGGCGTCGGCCCGTCCGGCGGCGGCCTGTACCGCGTCGTCGTGCCCGCCGAGGGGGTGGCCGAGGACCGCTCGACCCCGCCGACCCTCGAGGAGGTCGCGCACCGCCTCCGGGTGGTCGCGGGCACCGACCTCGGCGTCCACTCCCCTCGCTGGCTGTCCCGCTTCGGGGACGCCACCCGGCTGGCCGAGCGGTACCGGACCGGTCGCGTGTTCCTGGCCGGCGACGCCGCGCACGTCCACCCGCCGGTCGGCGGCCAGGGGCTGAACCTGGGCGTGCAGGACGCGTTCAACCTGGGCTGGAAGCTGGCCGCCGAGGTCGCCGGCTGGGCTCCGGAGGAACTGCTGGACAGCTACCACGCCGAACGGCACCCGGTGGCCGCCGAGGTGCTGGACACCACCCGGGCGCAGGCCGAGCTCCTGTCCACCGAGCCGGGCCCCCGGGCGGTGCGCCGGCTGCTCGCGGACCTGATGGACCTCGACGACGTGCACCGGTTCCTGGTCGAGCGGACGACCGGCATCGGGATCCGCTACGACCTCGGCGGCGGGCACCCGCTCGTCGGCCGGCGCCTGCGCGACGTGGCGCTGGGCCGCGGGCGCCTCTACGCGCGGATGCACCGGGGGCGCGGGCTCCTGCTGGACCGGACCGGGCGGCTGTCGGTGGCCGGCTGGGCCGACCGGGTCGACCACGTCGTCGACGTCGGCGAGGAGCCGGCCGTGCCCGCGGCGCTGCTGCGGCCGGACGGCCACGTGGCGTGGGTCGGGGAGGACCAGCAGGACCTGCTCGGGTCGCTGTCCCGGTGGTTCGGCGCCGCCGCCGGGTGAGCCCGGCCTCGGGTCCGGGGAGCCGGTCCCGCCCCGGGGCGGACGACGAGGACCCACCGGAGGCCGACGAACCGGGCCAGCCCGACGGCGCCGCTGACCGTCCACACCGCGAGCACCGGGACCAGCGGCCCCGCCGAGGCGGTCTGCGCTTCCAGCACGGCCAGCGTGAGACCCGAGACGGCCAGCCCGACGACGGCCAGGCCGCCACCGGCCCACTGCGCGGTCAGCCAGCCGACCCGGTCGCCTGCGCGGAAGGTCAGGCGACGGTGCAGCTCGTTGGCCACGCCGGTGGACACCACCACGCCGACGAGGTTGGCCGCCTGCGTCCCGAGTCCGGCCAGCACGAGGAAGACGCCGGCGTAGACCAGGTTCGCCGAACCGCCGACGAGGACGAACCGGGCGAACTGCGCCGGGGCGGAGTCCCCGCCCAGCCGGCCGGCCCCCCGGACCGGCGGCAGCGGCGCGGAGCCCGTCGCCGGGGCGGGTCCGGCGTCCAGGACCGTCGCTGCCATGCGCCCAGGCTCCCGGCCGGGCCGGGGTGGGCACATCCGGGAACACCCTGGCCCGGGCCCTGACCCGCGGGGTGTCATCGCCGGGGCGGCCGCCGCCTACGGGGCGACGAGTCCCGTCCGGTAGGCGACGACGACGAGCTGCGCGCGGTCCCGGGCACCCAGCTTGGTCATGGCGTGGCTGACGTGCGTCCGGGCGGTGGCCGGGCTGAGGAACAGCGCGGCGCCGATCTCGTCGTTGGTCATGCCCCGGCCGACGAGCGCGAGGACCTCCCGCTCCCGCTCGGTGAGGACGGCCAGCCGGTGCGCGGCGGCCGCGTCGGCCGTCCGGCGGGCGGTGAACTGCGCGATGAGGCGACGCGTGATCCGCGGCGCGAGCAGCGCCTCGCCGGCGGCGACCACCCGGATGGCGTGCAGCAGCTCGGCCGGGCCGGCGTCCTTGAGCAGGAACCCGCTGGCCCCGGCCTGCAGGCCCTCGAACACGTGCGCGTCGGTGTCGTAGGTGGTCAGGACGAGGACCCGCACCCCGCGCAGCCCGTCGTCGCCGGCGATCCGGCGGGTGGCCTCGATGCCGTCGGTCCCGGGCATGCGGATGTCCATGAGGACGACGTCGGGGCGGAGCTCCCGGGCCCGGGCGACGGCCTCCGCGCCGGTGGCGGCCTCCCCCACGACGGCGATGCCGTCCTCGGTCTCGAGCAGCAGCCGGAGGCCCGAGCGCACCAGCTGCTCGTCGTCGGCGAGCAGCACCCGGATCGGGCTCCCGTCCTCCGGCGCGGTCACGCGCTCCCCGTCCCGGCCGGCACCAACGGCAGCCGCGCGGTGACGGCGAACCCACCGCCCGGCAGCGGGCCGGCGTCGAGGTCACCACCGAGGAGCCGGCAGCGCTCGCGCATCCCGGCGATCCCCTGGCCCGTCCCGGCCGCGGCGGCGCGCCGTCCCTCCCGCGGGCCCTCGTCGCGGACGCGGACGCACAGGATGCCGGCGGCGACCTCCAGCGCGACCGTGACCCGGGTCGGCCCGACGTGCCGGATCACGTTGGTCAGCGACTCCTGCAGGATCCGGTAGGCGGCCCCGCCGACGGCGCCGGGCACCGGCGGAGGCGGCGAGGCGGCCGCGAGGTCGACGTCGAGCCCCGCCTCCCGCGCCCGCGCGGTCAGCTCGCCGATCCGCCCGAGGCCGGGGTGCGGGGCGCGACCGTCGTCGGGACCCCGCAGGACCCCGAGCACGGCCCGCATGTCCTGCAGTGCCTCCGAGCTCGTCCGCGCGATCGCCTCCAGGGCCTCGCGCGCGCGGTCGGGCCGGCGGTCGAGCACGTGCGCGGTGACGCCGGACTGCACGCTGATGACGGCGAGGGCGTGCGCGACGGTGTCGTGGACCTCGCGCGCGATCCGCAGCCGCTCCTCGTCGACCCGGGCGCGGGCCTCCTGCTCCCGCGTCCGCTCGGCGAGCTCGGCCCGGGCCAGCGCCTCGGCGGCGATCTCCCGCCGGGAGCGGACGCTCTCGCCCAGGGCGGCGCTCATCACCGAGGCGCCGATGCGGAAGAACACCCAGCCGATCGCGGCCGGCGGCTCGACGTCGGCGCCGGACACGAGCCAGCCGGCGGCCAGCACGGCCGTCCCCCCGCCGGCGACCAGCAGCGACCGGCGCCCGTCGCCGAGGGCGGTGACCGTGTACAGCGCCACGAAGAGCCCGAGCCAGCCGGGCCCGTCGGGGAAGTCGAGCGCGTAGTAGAGCAGGCTCGCGAGCGCGGTGGCGGCGAACACCGGGACCGGCCAGCGGCGGCGGACCACGACGACGGCGCCTCCGACGACCAGCAGGACGTACCCGAGGTAGCCGAGGTCGTCGAGCGGGCGCAGCACCCGCGCAGGATCGGCGTCGACGCGGGAGACCGTGCCCTGGACCTGCATGACCGTCACGAACGCCGCCAGCAGGACGTCCTGCGCCCAGGCGGGCAGGCGGAGCGGCGCGGCCCGGCCCTGCATGGCCGCGAGCCTAGGGGCCCCGGAGCCGGTCCCGACTCCGCTCGGCGGCGCGAGGGACTACGTCAGCGGGCGCGGTCCGGCCGGACCGGAGTGCGCCGGCGGGCGGAGGCACGGCCGATCGCCGGCCGACGACGACCGCGTGCCCGCGACGCGACGCTCGTCGGTGTCCGTCCCACCCCATCAGGAGGCCCCCGTGTCCGTCCTGCACCTGCTCGCCGTCCCCTCGTCCCTCGCCGCCGGCTACGAGCTCGGCACCGGGCGGGCCGTCCCCAGCGCGGCCGCCGTCGTCGGGCTGGTCGCCGTGGTCGCCGGCGGGCTGGCCCTCGCCCGCGCCGGCCGGACGGCGGGCCTCCTCGCCGTGGTGGCCGGGCCGGCCGCCACGCTCGTCGGCGGGGTGCACGCCCTCAACGCCGCGGGCGGCCTCGGCACGGGCAACGGCCTCGCCGGCGCCGTCGTCGCCGTCGTGCTCGGGCTGGCCGGCACGGTCCTCGGCGCGACCGCCCTGGCCCGCTCCCGCCGCTCCGCCCGGGTGGGGACCGGCGCGCGGTAGCCCGCTCAGCCGCCCTCGACGGTCGGGACCGGAGCCGGCGCGGCCGGCCTCCGGTCCAGGGTGACGACCAGCGCGGGGAAGAGCAGCACCGTGAGCACGCCCGCCCCGACCAGCGCCGCGGCGTTCTCCGGCAGCATCGTGCCGCTGCGCAGGCCGATCTCCGCGAGCGCCACCAGCACGGGCAGCGCCGTCGCGCTCACCAGGGCGGTCTGCACGCGCTGCCGCGGCGGGAGCACGCGGCGGTAGAGCAGCAGGGCCGGCCCCCCGCGGACGGCGAGCATCAGCCCGAAGAACAGCAGCAGCCGCAGCGGCGCCTCGGCGATCGAGGCCAGGTCCAGCGCCATGCCCGAGGCGACGAAGAAGACCGGGACGAAGAAGCCGTAGCCGACCGCGTCGAGCTTCGCCTCCAGCCGGGGCGCCGCCGCGCCGACCCACCGCCGCAGGACGACGCCGGCCAGGAAGGCGCCGAGCACCGCGTCGAGGTGGACCCGGTCGGTGACCGCGATCAGCGCGACCAGGAGCAGCACCGTGGCGCGCAGGGTGATCTGCGCCGTCTCGTCCTGCCCCGCGGCGACCACCCTGGCGAGCCGGCCACCCTCCCGGACGCCGCGGCGCAGCAGGTCGAGGACGAGGGCCAGCAGGCCCACCGCGGCCAGCGACAGCAGGGCGGTGAGCCGGCCCTCGGTGCCCAGGAACACGGCGATGGCGAGGACGGGGAACAGCTCCCCGACGCCGCCGGTGGCCAGCAGGTACCGCCCGAGGCGGCCGCCCAGGAGGCCCTTCTCGCGCAGGACCGGCAGCAGCGTCCCCAGGGCGGTGGTGGTCAGCCCGAGCGCCACCGGCAGGAAGGCGCGCACCAGGCCCGTACCGGCCAGCACTCCCACCACGCCCAGGGCCAGGCCGAGCGAGACGAACCAGGCGAGGACGGCGCGGCGGCCGGCGTCCTCGCGGAAGAGGCGGAGGTCGAGCTCGTAGCCGGCCAGCAGGAAGACGAAGCCGAGGCCGACGTCGGCGAGCACCCGCACGTCCTGCGCCGCCCCGACGTCGAGCACGTGCGGGCCCAGCAGCATGCCGCCGGCGAGCAGCAGCACCACCTGGGGCACCGGCAGGCGCGGGAACAGCCCGACGACGACCGCCGCGACGAGCGAGACGGCAGCGACGGCGGCCAGGGTGTCGATCGACACGACGTCGTCCACCCGGCCTCCCCTCGGGGCGCGTGCCGCCGCGGCGGCGGGGACCGATCGTCCCGGGCGGCGGAGCGGGGCGGAAGGCGCGCGTGCGCGCTGCCCACGCGCGCGGCCACCGGGGGACCATGCCCGCGTTCCCCGGTCACGACAGGGAGGTGGCGTGGACCTCGACGGCGTGGACCTCGACGGCGTGGACCTCGACGGCGTGGACCTCGACCCCGTGGACCTCGACCCGGAGCTGCTGCCGGTGCTCAGCGGCCGGCGCGAGCTGGTCGCGTGGCTGGTCCTCGGCTTCCTCGTCGCCTTCCTCGTGACCCGCTTCGTCACGCACGCCATCCGCAGCGGCCGGGGCCCCTTCCGGGACGCCAGCGTCGGCGGGGTGCACCTGCACCACGAGGTGTACGGGATCTTCCTGCTGCTGGGCGCCGGCACCGCCGAGTTCGCCTACCGCCCGGCCGGCGCGGCCGGGGCGCTGCTGGCCGTGCTGTTCGGGACGGGCGCGGCGCTGACCCTCGACGAGTTCGCGCTGTGGCTGCACCTGGAGGACGTGTACTGGTCGCGCGAGGGCCGCAGCTCGGTGGACGCGGTGCTCGTGGCGCTGGTGGTCGGCCTGCTGCTGCTCGTCGGCGCCAACCCCTTCGACGCCGACCGGGCGGACGGCGAGGGCGTGGTGGCGCTGACCGTGCTGGTCAACCTGGCCGTCGCCCTCGTCGCGATCCTCAAGGGCCGGGTGGTCCTCGGCGTCGTCGGCGTGTTCGTCCCGCTGGTGGCGGTCGTCGGCGCCCTGCGGCTGGCCCGGCCGCACTCGCCCTGGGCCCGGCGCCGGTATGCCGCCGGCGGCTCCCGCGCGGCCCGCTCGTTGCGGCGCTTCCCGCCGGGTCGGCGCAACGGCTGGGACGCGCTGGTCGACCTGTTCGCCGTCGTCCCGCCCCGCGTGCCGGCCGCCGCGGCCCCGTGACGGCGCCCCCGGTCAGCGGCCGGGCGGGCGGACCGACTGGGCGTGGTGGAACTGGTCGGTGGGGTCCCACCGCCCCTTGACCTCCTGCAGGCGGCGGTAGTTCGGGCCGAAGTACAGGGTGGGCCAGTTCCGCAGGTCGACGTCGGGGTAGTTGACGTAGCAGCCGTCGGTGACGTCGTCGCGCGCCGGCTCCCCGCCGGTGTCGGCGTAGACCGAGGCGTAGGACCGGCGGATCCAGTCCAGGTTCACCTCGTCGTCGGCCGGGTCGGTCCAGTAGGTCTGGTACTGCAGCTTCATGATCGACGAGCGCTGCGACACCGCCGTGTCGCCGGGCGCGACGGCGTTGATCCGCCCGCCGTAGGTGTCCACCTGCACCAGCGCCTGCGGATTGCTGTAGGAGGCGTCGGTCAGCGCGGCGTGGAGGGCGGCGACGTGCCGGTCGGGGAAGGGCCGGCGCATGTACGCCGACTTGTACTTGCCCCGCTGGTTGGGACCCGAGCCGTTGAGCGTCTGGGTCGCCTGCAGCCACGGCATCGTGCGCCGCGTGGTGGTGGGCAGCGCCGCGGCGGGCATGCCGTCGTCGAGCGCCCCGAGGAAGGCGTCGAGCAGCTCGGGGTCCTCGCCGGAGGCCTGGGTGAGCAGCGTGACCGTGCCGGCGGAGACGTGGGAGAGCTTGAGCAGGCCGAACAGCCGGCAGCCGGGGCTGTCGGGAGCGCTGTTGGCGGCCAGCCAGCCGCCGTAGTTGCGCAGCAGGGTGGCGAAGGACGCCGCGTCGAGGGTCGCCCACTGCCACGTGGTGGTGGCCAGCTGCACGGCCGGCGGAGGTGCCGGCAGGTCGCGGAACGTGTAGGCCGTGATGACGCCGAAGGTGCCGCCCCCGCCGCCGGTGTGCGCCCAGAAGAGGTCACCGGTGTCCGGGTCGCCCGGGCGGGCGGTCACGAGGCGCACCGACCGGTCGGCGTCGACGACGACCACGTCGACGGCGGCGAGGTGGTCGACGGTCAGACCGTGCTCGCGGGACATCAGCCCGTAGCCCCCGCCGACGACGTGGCCGCCCAGGCCGACCGAGTAGCAGGACCCGGCGGGCAGCGTGACGCCGTGGCTCTTGTACAGGAGTTCGTAGACGTCCCAGTTCGTGCACCCGCTCTCCATCCGGATGCCGCCGTCGGCGTCCTGGGTGACCGCGCGCATGCCCGAGACGTCGAGGACCACGCCGTCGGGGTTGTCCGTCACGAACCCCTCGTAGCAGTGGCCGCCGGCGCGCACGGTGATCCGCCGGCCCGCGGCGACCGCGTCGCGGACCGCCGCCAGGCACTGGTCCTGGGTGGTCACCACGACCACCGCCGCGGGCGTGCCGGTGAACCGCTGGTTGAACCCCGTCACGAGCGCCGGGTACCGCGGGTCGGTGCGGCCGACCACCGCCACGGGGACCGGGCCGCCGCCCGGAGACCCCGGCGGGTGCGCCGCCGCCGGCGCCGGGACGACCGCCCCCATCGCGACGCCGGCGGCCGCCGTCCCCGATCCGACGAGGAACCCGCGCCGGGACAGCCCGCGTCGCGCCCTCCGTCCGCTGCGGTCCTCGCTGGTCTCGCGCACGCTCGTCACGGGCTCCCCCTGGACTCGGCCCCTCGGCGGGGCGGCGGTCGCGCCACCCTGCGTCCGGCCGCTCCAAACCCGCTCCAACACCGGCGGCCGGCCGCGCTCCCGACCCCTACCGGGGCGGCGCCGGATGCGGTACGCAGTGGTCCGACGCTGGGGCGTCACCGGCGGTGGTCGCGCACCGGGTGCGGCGGCTCCCGCCCGGAGCCGTGCCCCGTCGTCGCGGCACGGGGGTGGCACGCGAGGGGGTCCCATCGTGCACGGCGACGTCCCAGCCCACGCGCTGTCCTTCCGGGACCTCGGCCCGCTCGAGGTCCACCGCGGCGGGGCGCCGGTCGCCCTCGGCGGCGGCCGCCTCACCGCGGCCCTGTCGCTGCTGCTGCTCGGCGCGGGACGGCAGGTCAGCGTCGACGCGCTCACCGAGGCCGTGTGGGGCGAGCGGTCCCCGGCCCGCTCGCCGTCGACGCTGGACTCGCACGTCTGGCGGCTGCGCAAGGCGCTCGAGCCCGACCGGCTCCCGGGCGCTCCCTCGGCGGTGCTGGTGCGCGAGCCGGGCGGCTACCGGCTGGCCGCCGCTCCCGGGAGCATCGACTCGGGGCGCTTCGCCCTGCTCGCCGGCGAGGCGCGGGCGGGGCTCGCCGCCGGTCGCCCGGACGAGGCCGGCCGGGCCGCCGAGCGGGCGCTGGCGCTGTGGCGGGGGCGGCCCTACCCCACGGTGGCCGACGAGCCGTGGGCCGTCGCCGCCGTGGCCCGGCTGGAGGAGCAGCGCGACCAGGTGCGCGAGCTGCTGGTCGAGGCGCTGCTCGCCGCCGGCGACCCGGAGCGCGCCCTCCTGGAGGTGGCGGCAGCCGTCGCGGAGACGCCGCTGCGCGAGCGGCTGTGGAGCCTGCGCATGCTCGCGCAGCACCGCCTGGGCCGGACCGAGGAGGCGCTGCGCAGCTACCGCCAGGTGCGCGCGGTGCTGCGGGACGAGCTCGGGCTCGAGCCCGGATGCGGGCTGCGGACGCTGCACGCCCGGATGCTGGCCGAGGACCCGACGCTGGCCGGCCCGTCGCGCGCGCTCACCACACCCGCCTGAGCGGATCCCGGCCGGCCGGCGCCACTCCTGATACGGCCGACCCACGCGCCACTGGCGTTCCTGTACGGCGACGTTCCCGTGCCGCACCATGGCGGACCGGTGCAGCGGTGCACCGGTGTCCACGGGGGAGATCGCCCATGTCGTCGTTGTCCGACCCTGCCGTCCAGGCCGTCCTGCGGCACCACAAGCAGCGCTCGCCGGAGACGCCGATGCGCGCGGTGGTTTCGAAGGCCGCCGCCCTCGGCTTCGACGTCGTCCCGCCCCGCGAGGGCAGCAGCGCCACCTACCTGCGCCTGGTGTCGACGACGCCGTCGGGCCGCAAGGTCACCCTCTACGTCGACGGCGCCACGCTGACGTCGAACGCGAAGGGCGACCGCGCCTTCGCCGCCGCGCTGCCCGGCGCGGTCGAGACGACCGTCGACGTGCAGTTCCCGTTCGCCGGGACCGATCCGGTCGAGGTGCTCGTCGCCTTCACCGACGACGCGCGCCACGGCGCCGTGCGGACCGCGCCCGTCCCCGCGCCTGCGCCCGTCCCCGCGCCGGACACCACCGGCTGGCCCGCTCCGTGGCCGGCTCCCGCTCCCCTGCCACCCGCGCCCCTGCCGCCCACCCCGGTGCCGGTGGGCCAGGGACGTCAGCGTCTCGTGCTCGGGGTCGTCGCGGCGGTCGTCCTGCTGTTCGTGGTCGCCGGTGTGGTCACCAGCGGGGTCGGCGGCGGGCTGGCGATGGCCGGGCTCGCCGCCCTGCTCGTCGGCCTCGGCGCGGTCGTCGCCGGCCGGGCGCGCTGGGCGTTCATCGCCTCGCGCCGGGTGGGCGGTGCCGTCCTCGCCGCGGGCCTCGTGGCCGTCGTCGTCGGCGGCGTCACCGCGCCCCGGACCGAGCCCACCGCCGCCTCCGCGCCGGCGAGCACGTCGTCGGCCGCTCCGGGCACGTCCTCGGCCGCCGAGCGGAGCGCCGCCGCGGAGGCGGAGGTCGCCGCCGCCGAGGCCGCCCTGCAGCGGGCGGAGACCAGCGAGTCCGCCGTCGTCCCGGTCGACCCCGCCACCGGGCTGCTCTCCGACACCGCCGCCGACGCCGCCGTGGGGACCGCCGCGCCCACCACCGCGCTGGCGGCGCTGGCCGCCGTCCCGGTGCAGGGCCGGGCGCCACGCACCGGCTACGACCGCGACCTGTTCGGCGCCGGCTGGGTCGACACCGACCGCAACGGCTGCGACACCCGCAACGACGTGCTCGCCCGCGACCTCACCGGTGAGACGTTCAAGCCGGGCACGCGCGACTGCGTCGTCCAGACCGGCACGCTCGCCGACCCCTACTCCGGCCGCACGATCGGCTTCCAGCGCGGCCAGACCACCAGCGACGACGTCCAGATCGACCACGTCGTCGCGCTGTCGGACGCCTGGCAGAAGGGCGCCCAGCAGTGGGACACCGCCCGCCGGACGCAGTTCGCCAACGATCCGCTCAACCTGCTCGCCGTCGACGGCCCGCTCAACATGCAGAAGGGCGACGGCGACGCCGCGACGTGGCTGCCGCCGGCCCGGGGCTACCGCTGCGCCTACGTGGCCCGGCAGGTCGCGGTGAAGGTCAGCTACGGGCTGTGGATGACGCAGGCCGAGCGCACCGCGATCGCCACGGTGCTGAGCACCTGCCCCGGTGAGCCGCTGCCCGGTGGCGTGGTGGCCGCGGTCCCGCAGACGGCCGCGCCGACCACCGCCGCGCCGACGACCCCCCGGCCGAGCACGCCGGCTCCCGCGCCGACGACGGCGCAGCGCCCGGCACCGGCCCCCGTGCCCGTCCCGGCACCCGCACCGGCTCCCGCACCCGCGCCGGCGCCCGCCCCGGCACCGGTGCCCGCCCCCGCGCCCGCCCCGGTCGCGACGTACGCGAACTGCACCGAGGTCAAGGCAGCCGGGGCCGCCCCCATCTACCGGGGCGACCCGGGCTGGCAGGACAAGTTCGACCGCGACGGCGACGGGGTCGGCTGCGAGTCCTGACCGCCGGGTCCCCACCGCCGTGTCCCCACCGCCGAGTCCTGGACCCCGCGCCCCCGTGGTGCGGGGGCCAGGACCGGCGGGCCGGAGCCGGGCTCAGTCGGCGAGCAGGGCGGCGTGCGCGCCGAGGCGGTGGGCCAGGGCCGCGGCGGTACCGGTGGAGCGCAGGACGTCGGCCAGCAGGGCGGCCAGCTCGTCGGCAGCGGCGGCGTCGAGCGGGAGCCCGGCGGCCGGCTCGTCGAGCTCGGCGCGCAGTGCGGCGTCGAGGTCGGCGGTGTCGAGGTCGTCCAGCTCGACGAGCACGAGCGGGCGCGCGGTGGTCTCCATGACGGGCTCCTCGGGGTCGGCGGGCCGGGATCCGTCCCGGCGACGACGACACTGACCGGCGCTCCGCAGCGCCGGCTGCGGGCAACCGCACGATTCCCGCAAGACCGTGCTCAGCGCCCCGCCCGCGCGTGGTCGGCCACCTGCGCCGGCGTCAGCACCAGGGCGCTGTAGGTCGACACCGACGCCAGCGACCCGGCGAACCAGTTGCTCGCCGGGCGCACCGGCCAGGCGTCGTTGCTCATCGCGTCCCAGCCGATCCGCCAGAAGCCGCTGTACGCGCGCCCCGCGGTCATCGTCGCGTCGGAGGCCACCAGAACGCCGTCGACGTAGAGCCGCGAGCCGGGCGCCGCCGCCGCGTTCGTCATGGTGACGACGGCGACATGCCACGTGCCGTCGTTGTAGGCGGACGTCGAGGCGATCGTGCGGAAGGTGCCGGCGGTGGGCTGCAGGCCGAAGAGCAGCCGCCCGTCGTTGGCCATGTAGAGGACCCGGTCGACGTCGGCGGAGGCGCCGGTCTCGGACGTGGCGACGGCGACCAGCACGCCGCCGCGGGTCGTCGTCGTGCGGAACCAGACCTCGTAGCTGAACACCGTCGGCGCCGTGCCGCCGGTCGACGTCGTCACGTGGTCGTCGACGCCGTCGAGGGAGACCGCACGGCCGCCGTCGCGCGGGCACGGCCCGGCGACGCCGAGGGTGACCCCGTTGCGGTAGGTGCCGTTGGTCGCCGTGCCGGAGGTGTCGGCCGCGGCGGTGCCCCCGGTCTCCTGCAGCGCGTAGTACCGGCCGGCCACAGCGGTGCCGGTGACCCCGCCGGCCCCGACGTCGCGCGCGGCGTTGCCGCAGGTGAAGTAGGTGGCCGAGGTCAGCCCGCCGGAGTCCCCGCCCGTCGTGCCCGCGAAGGCCGCCCGGCCGGGGACGGCGACCAGCGCGACCACCAGCGCCGCCGTCCCGGCCGCCGCGACGGCGATCAGCGGCCGGCGCCACCGCGCCCGGGGCCCGGGCTCCGCGGCGGGCCCGCGGTACAGCAGCGCCGCCGCGACCACGACGGCGAGCCCGGCCCCGGCGCCGGCCAGGGGCGCGGCCCGGTGCCCGGCCACCCAGACGGCGGCGTGCCCGACGACGGGCACCCGCAGCGCGCCGACCCCGTGCACGGCGCCCCGGTCGACCGGCGTCCGGTCGACCTCCGGGTTCGCGTCGCCGCGCAGCACCAGGCGCCCGTCGTCGCCGACCTGCACCAGCCGGTGCAGCCGCAGCGCGCCCGGGTGGTCGGGGTCGTCGACGAGCAGCACCTGACCCGGCACGAGGTCGTCGCCGGCCGGCCGGGCGAGGACGACGTCGCCGACGGCCAGAGCCGGCGCCATCGACCCCGACCCGACGACCGTGGCCTCCCAGCCGGCCGCGACCGGCACGACCGACCACAGCACCAGGCCGCCGAGGGTGGCCAGCAGGCCGCGGGCCAGGGTCGACACCAGCAGCGCGGTCCAGGTGCCGCGGGCGGACACGGGAGCGGCTCTCGGCGCGGGTCAGACGCTCTGCGCCTCCCACGTGAAGCCGACCTGCGCGCTGCCGCCCTGGGTGCTGTTGGGCGCGGAGGCGCTGAAGGCGTAGGTGAACCGGTAGGCGCGGGTCTCCGACGCCGCGCCGGTCGGGTTCCAGGTGCCGTAGCCGGCGGCGTAGGTCGCGGCGGTGAACCCGGCGAGGGTGCCGCTGTAGACCGCCGCGCCCGTGGGCAGCGTGGTGAAGTCGCTGCAGTCGGCGGCGGCGCCCGTCCCCTGCGTGACGGTCAGCGTCAGGTACGACGACAGGGCATTCGTCGTGGTCAGGCCGGTGCCGTACAGCTTCACGCTCGAGGGCACGGTGCCGGTCGAGGTCACCGCGATGCAGCGGGTCCCCGTGGCGCCGGGCGCCATGCGGGTCACGGTGAACAGCGCGGTGCCGGCGTCGTTGTCGGTGAGGGTCACCGTGCCCGCGGCCCAGGAGTCCGGGCCGTTGTCCGTCGTCGCCGAGAACGCCGACGACGAGGACTGCCAGACCAGGCCGACGGAGGCGGCGAGCCCCAGCACGGGGGCGAGGACGGCGGCGGCGAGGGTGGCGCGGCGGCCGGGGCGGCGGACGGTGCGGGTCATGGACTCTCCCGGGACAGGTGCCGGCCTCGTGCCGGTGCCGTGCCCAACGGGGTCCCGCGCCGAGGGCTGCGGCCGTCACCGGGCGCCTGCCCGGCCGGGTGAGCACCGGCGCCCGGACGGCGGAAGGGTGGTGGGCGGGGTCGCTCAGCGTGAGGAACGCAGGTCGGAACCCGCCACGCGGGGGCCCGGGGGTCGGCAAGACCGCTCCGGACGGCTAGGGTTCCTCGCGTCGGGAAGGCCCTGCGCTCTGGCAGGACCCCGATGCACCATCGCAGCTAGGAGCGAGCAATGCCCGAAGGAACTGTCAAGTGGTTCAACGCGGAGAAGGGGTTCGGCTTCGCCACCCCCGACGGTGGCGGACCTGACGTGTTCGTCCACTACTCGGCCATCCAGACCAGCGGGTACCGCTCGCTCGACGAAGGCCAGCGGATCTCGTTCGACGTCGAGCAGGGCCAGAAGGGCCCGCAGGCGGCCAACGTCACCCCGCTCTGATCTCCTGATCAGCACAGCGCCCCCGCCCGGTCCTCCGGGCGGGGGCGCTGTCGTTCGCGGGGCGGTCAGTGCGCCCGGGGCACGTACCCGCCGACCAGTGCCTGCATGAGCAGCGCCCCCGCGTCCGGGCCCACCGCCCGCGCGGCGTCGGCGAAGGCCCGCCAGCGCTCGCGCTCGACGTCGGTCGGCGCCCGCTCGGCCCGGGTCTGCGCCTGCTCCAGCAGCCGCTCCCACTCCCCCTGCGGGGTCGGCCACAGCCCCGCCAGCCGCCGCGCCTCGGCGGAGATGCCGGTGATCCGCACGATGTCGCCGGCGTGGTTGGTCAGCGGCTCGATGTAGCCCGCCGCCGCGAGGGCCTTCGCCGCGGCGATCACCTGCTCCTTGGGCAGGCCACTGCCCGGGACGACGGAGCCGAGGAGATACGGCGCGCCGCCGTGCTTGGGCTCGTCCACCAGCCGGGCGACCGCCCGCAGCACGGGCAGGTCGCGGGAGAACCAGGTGTCGGCCAGGGGTGCGTCGGGCGGTGTCACGCCGTCCAGTCTCCCCGCCGCACGCGGCGGCGCCCCGCCACCCGGGGTCACGGGGTGGCGGGGCGCTGCCGGCCGGCGCGGGGTCAGCGGGCGCCGGTCAGGTGCGGGCGGGCGGCCAGGACGATCCCGAGGACCGTGTAACCGGCCAGCAGGTGTCCCGCCCCGGCGAACGAGGCGGTCTGCGCGTCGGCCAGGGCCGAGACCGGGAACACGACCAGCGCCCACGTCTCCGCGACCGCCGGCCAGGCACGCGCCGGCCCCCGCCACCGCCCGGCGACGGCGATCCGCACGCCGATCGCCGCCATGCCGAGCATCGACAGCGGCCAGAACAGGTCCAGCGCCAGGAAGAAGGCGTTCTCGGACAGGCCGGGGGCGGAAGAGCAGCGAGCTGGCCTTGTAGGCGAGGGCGTGGTCGGCGTGCTGCTGCCGCTGGCCGTCGTCACCCACCGACTGCGCGCCGCCGCCGGCGAGGACCGGCGACGGATGCGCTGGCTGCTGTGGGCCGGCGTCGTGGACGCCCTGGTCGTGCTGGGCGCGGTGCTCTTCCCCAGCACCACCCTGAGCCTGGACCTGAGCGTGGCGGTCGGGCTGACCGGGCTGGCCGTGACCCTCGGCCTGTTGCGGCCGCGGGCGGTGGACATCGACCGGCTGCTCGGCGGCACGCTGGTGTACGGCGGCCTCGCCGTCGGCGTGGTGCTGCTCGACCTCGCCGTCCTCGCCGCTCTCGGTGCCCTGCTCGGGACCGCCGTCGGCGAGCGCGACGCCACCCTGGTCAGCGTCCTGCTCGTCGCGGTCGTCTACGTCCCGTTGCGCGCGGCGCTGTGGCGGCTGGTCCGCCGGTGGGTGCTCGGCGAGCGCGAGGACCCCTACCGCGTCGTGTCGGGACTCGCCGAGCGGCTCGAGCGCTCCGACGGCGCCGAGGAGCAGCTCATGGCGGTCGCGGCCGGCATCGCCGAGGCGTTCCGCGTCCCCTACGTCGGCGTCGAGGTCGACTCCGCCGACGGCGGCCGGCTGGTCGCCGGGCACGGCACCCGCCCCGGCACCGTGCAGTCCCTGCCGATCGCCTACCGCGGCGAGGGAGTCGGCCGGCTGCTGCTCCCCCGCTCCGGCGTCCGCGCGCACCTGGTCACCCGCGACGAGCGGCTGCTCGCCGACGTCGTCCGGCAGGCCGCCGCGGCCGCCCGCGCCGGGTCGCTCGCCGCCCAGCTGCAGGCCAGCCGCGAGCAGCTCGTCACCGCCCGCGAGGAGGAGCGCCGCCGGCTGCGCCGCGACCTGCACGACGGCCTCGGCCCCTCGCTCGGCGCGGTGGTGCTGCGCATCGACACCGCCCGCAACCTGGCCGCGAGCCGCCCCGACGACGCCGACGCGCTGCTGCGCCAGGCCCGCGACGACGTCGCCGCCGCGCTGGCCGACGTCCGCCGGCTGGTGCACGACCTGCGCCCGCCCGCGCTCGACGACCTCGGGCTGGCCGGTGCGGTCCGCCAGCAGGCCGAGCGGCCGCTCGCGCCGGCGGTGCCGGTGACCGTCGAGGCCGAGGGGCTCGCCGACCTGCCCGCGGCCGTGGAGGTGGCGGCCTACCGGATCGCGTCGGAGGCGCTGGCCAACGCGGCGCGGCACGCGGCCGCCACGCGGGTGCGGGTGCGGCTGGCCCGCGACGCCGGCGGCGCGCTGGAGGCGACGGTGACCGACGACGGTGTGGGCATCGCGCCCGACCGGGCCGCCGGCGTGGGGCTGGTGTCGCTGCGCGAGCGGGCCGCCGAGCTCGGCGGACGGTGCACGGTCAGCTGTCCCGCCGGCGGTGGGACGCAGGTGCGGGCGGTGCTGCCCGTCGAGGGAGGAGGACCGGCGTGACCGAGGACGAGGAGCCGCTGCGGATCGTCGTCGCCGACGACCACCCGGTGTACCGGGACGGGCTGGCGCTGCTGCTCGGCTCGGTGCCGGGCCTGGAGGTGGTCGGCACCGCGGCCGACGGCGCCGCGGCGGTCGAGGTGGTCCGCGAGCACCTGCCCGACGTCGTCGTCATGGACGTGCAGATGCCGGTGCTCGACGGCATCGAGGCGACCCGGCGGATCGCCGCCGAGGCGCCGTCGGTGGGGGTGGTCGTGCTGACCATGAGCGAGGACGACGGCACCGTGTTCGCCGCCGTCCGCGCCGGCGCCCGCGGCTACCTGCTCAAGGGCGCCGACCAGGAGGAGGTGGTCCGGGCGATCACCACGGTGGCCTCGGGCGGGGGGTGTTCGGTGCCGCGCTGGCCCGGCGGATCGCGGAGTTCTTCACCGTGGGCCCCGCCGGCCCGGAGACGGCGTTCCCGCAGCTGACCGCCCGCGAGCGGGAGGTGCTCGACCTGGTGGCGGCCGGGCGGTCCAACGCGCAGATCGCCGCGGTGCTGTACCTGTCGCCGAAGACGGTGCGCAACGTGGTGTCCAACGTGCTGACCAAGCTGCAGGTCACCGACCGCGCGCAGGCGATCGTGCGGGCGCGGGAGGCCGGTCTGGGCCGCTGAGACGGGGAATCCGGCCGCCGCCCGGCTCGTTCCCCCTGGCATGACGACGTCCGCTTCCCAGCCGAAGGTGACCAAGAGCGACGCGGAGTGGCGCGCCCAGCTGTCCCCGCAGGAGTACGCGGTGCTGCGCCAGGCCGGCACCGAGCGGCCGTGGACCGGTGAGTACGTCGACACGAAGACCGTCGGCGTCTACACCTGCCGGGCCTGCGGCGCCGAGCTGTTCCGCTCGGAGACCAAGTTCGACTCGCACTGCGGCTGGCCGTCCTTCTACGAGCCGTCCGCGGAGGACAACGTGGTGCTCCGCGAGGACCGCAGCCTCGGCATGCTGCGCGTCGAGGTCCTCTGCGGCACCTGCCACAGCCACCTCGGCCACGTCTTCGAGGACGCCCCGCAGACCCCGACCGGCGACCGCTACTGCATCAACTCGGTGAGCATCCGGCTGCAGCCCGCCGAGGGCTGACCCGGCCCGGCTCGCCCCGGACGGCCTCCCCGGTTCCCCGGGGAGGCCGTTCTACGGTGACCGCCGTGCAGCCCGACGAGGACGACGAGCCGGCGGTCGTCCGGACCGACGACGAGTGGCGCGCCCAGCTGTCCGCACGCGAATTCGCCGTGCTGCGGCGCGGCGGCACCGAGCGGCCGTGGTCGGGCCGCTACGTCGACACCAAGGCGGCGGGCGCCTACCTCTGCCGCGGCTGCGGCCAGGAGGTGTTCCGCGCCCGCACCAAGTTCGAGTCGGCGACGGGCTGGGCGTCGTTCTACGCGCCGAGCAGCGCCGCCCACGTGCAGCTGCGCCCGGACGCGTCCGGCCGGTTCCCGCGCATCGCGGTGCGCTGCTCGGCCTGCCACGGGCACCTCGGGCACGTCTACGGCGACGCGCCGCAGACGCCCACGGGCGACCGCTACAGCATCAACTCCGCCGCCGTCCGCTTCGTGCCGAGCTGAACCTCAGGCCCTGTCTCAGGCGAGGTCGCGCACCAGCTCGGCGACCGGCTTGCGGACGCCGGTGTAGAACGGCACCTCCTCGCGCACGTGCCGGCGGGCGCGGCTGGCCCGCAGGTCGCGCATGAGGTCGACGATGCGGTGCAGCTCGTCGGCCTCGAAGGCGAGCATCCACTCGTAGTCGCCGAGGCCGAACGAGGCCACCGTGTTGGCCCGCACGTCGGGGTAGGGCCGGGCCTGCATGCCGTGCTCCTTGAGCATGTCCCGCCGCTCCTCGTCGGGCAGCAGGTACCACTCGTAGGACCGCACGAACGGGTAGACGCAGACGTAGCGCCGCGGCTCCTCCTCGGCGAGGAACGCCGGGACGTGGCTGCGGTTGAACTCCGCCGGGCGGTGCAGCGCCATCTGCGACCAGACCGGGTCCAGCGAGCGGCCGAGCTGGGTGCGGCGCAGCCGGGTGTAGGCCTCCTGCAGCGCCTCGGGGGTCTCGGCGTGCCACCAGACCATCACGTCGGCGTCGGCCCGCAGCGCCGCGACGTCGTAGGTCCCGCGGACGACGACGCCCTTGCCGGCGAGCTCCTCGAACAGGCCCGTGACCTCGTCGGCGGCCGCGGTGCGCTGGTCGTCGGCCAGCGGCCGGGCGAGCCGGAACACCGACCACATCGTGTAGCGGATGAGGGAGTTGAGCTCGTTCGCCCGCTTGCCGACGCTGCGCTGTTCGGTGTTCTGCTCGCTCATGCGCCCATTGTCCCGCGCTCTCCCGGCGGGGTGCGGTGGGATCCCGGTCTCAGGAGCGGACGACCGACAGCGGCACCCGCCGGGTCCGGCGGCCGGGCAGGCAGGCAGCGGCGGCCAGGGCGATCGCGACGGCGTCCTCGGCGAGCGCGGCCTGCCAGTCGGGCACCCGCGCCCCGGCCCAGCGCCGCCACGCCAGGCCGCCGAAGGACCCGCCGAGCGCGCCGAGCAGCCCCGCGGTGACCGGCGCGGCGCCGTTGGCCCCCTGCCGGGCCGCGAGCCGGCCGGCGGCGCCCGCCCCACCGAGCAGCCGGACGGGCAGCGACTCGGCACTCGTGCGCGCCGGGACCCCCGGCTGCTTGTCGGCCACCAGCTCCCCCGCGACGGCGGCCAGCGCGCCCAGCCGGGAGGCGCCGCGGGACCGGGGGTCGGCGAGCACCGGCCCGGCGACGGCCAGGGAGCTGCGGCCGCCGGTGGCCAGGCCCAGCACGGCCGAGCGCAGCACGAGCCCCGGCGCGGCGGGAGTGCGCAGGTCCCGCTGCTCCCGCGCCACCGGCACCGCCGACAGCACGCCCTGCACCGCGGCGCCGTAGGCGAGGTGCGGGACGGCGTCGGCCGCCCAGTCCGCGGCACTCCACGTGCGCGGGTCGCTGACGCCCAGCCCGGCCACCGGCAGGTCGGTGCCGGCCATCGCCGCGGCACCTGTGACGACGGCGCCCACCGGCGCGGGGAACCGGACCCCGGCCGCCCGCGCCGCGCTGGCGAGCACGCCGATCCCCAGCCCGGTGCCGATCCCGCTGAGCGCCCCGAGCGCCGTCCGCCGGTGCTCCCGCACCGCGCCGCGACCCGGCACCCGCGTCCCGGCTGCCGCCGCCAGCGCGTCGACCACCCGCCCGGGGGTCTCGCTCGGCGCGCGGCCGCGCCACAGCACGTCGAGGTGGGTCACGGCGTTCAGCGCGGTCGTGCCGGCGGCGCCGGCCACCAGTCCGCGGGCGAGGGTCCCGATCACGGCCTCACCCTGCGGGGACACCGGCGGGTGCGGCAACCGCAGGTCAGGTCAGCGCGGTCAGGTCAGCGCCTCGACCGCACGCCGGGCGCCGCGGATGCAGGCCGGCACGCCGACGCCGTCGTAGGCCGCCCCGGCCACAGCCAGCCCCGGCACCGCGGCGACGGCGTCGCGGATCGCGACCACCCGCTGCGGGTGGCCGACCAGGTACTGCGGCAGGCCGCCGCCCCAGCGCACCAGGTGGGCCTCCCGCGGTTCCGGGCGCTCGAGGCCGAGGAGGTCGGCGACGTCGGCGACCACCGCGGCGGTCAGGTCGTCGTCGTCGCGCTGCAGCTGTGACTCGTCGCCGTAGCGCCCCACCGACGCGCGCACCCGCAGGAGGCCGTCGCCGGACAGGTGCGGCCACTTCGACGACGACACCGTCACGCCCTTGACCAGCCGCCCGGTCACCGGCGGGACCAGCAGCCCCGATCCGGCGTCGACCGGCTGGGCGGGGAAGGCCATCGCGACGACGGCCATCGAGGCGTACGGGATGCCGCGCAGCGGCTCGACGGCGTCCGGCGCCACCCCCGCCAGCAGCCGCGCGGACTTCCCGGCCGGCGCGGTGACGACGACGGCATCGGCCGCCAGCACCTCGGGCGCGGCCGTGGGCCCCACCGCGACCTCGAGCCGCCCGCCCGCCCGGCGGATCGCGTGCGCCGGCGTGCGCAGCCGCACCTGCGCGCCGGACGCCGCGACCAGCGCCTCCGGCAGCGAACCCAGGCCGCCGTCGACGGTCACGAACACCGGTCCGTCGACGTCGCCGCGGCTGCGCGCCCCGGCGTCCCGGGCGGCGAGCGCGGCGGCGAGCACCGAGTCGGCGCGGGCGAGCTGGGCGGCCAGCGCCGGCATGGTCGCGGCCAGCGAGAGGTCGTCGGGGCGGCCGGCGTAGACGCCGCCGAGCAGCGGCTCCACCAGCCGGTCGACCACCTCGTCGCCGAGCCGCGCCCGCAGCAGTGCGCCCACCGAGACGTCGCCGTCGAGGCGCAGCGGCGGCAGGTCGGCCTCGGCCCGCACCCGCGCGACGCCGTCGGAGGTGAGCACGCCGGCCAGCCCGTCGGCCGACGTCGGCACGCCCTGGACCGTCCCCGGCGGCAGCGGGTGGCGGCCGTCGGGCAGCACGATCGCCGCCTGCGTCGTCCGCGGCGCCACCAGCCGGTCGCCCAGGCCGAGCTCCTCGACCAGCTCCACCGCCTCGGGCACGCGGGCCAGGACCGCCTCGGGGCCGGTGTCGTACCAGGTGCCGGCGAGGTCGACCCGGTCGATCTTGCCGCCGATCCGCCCGCCGGCCTCCACGACGACGACCTCGTCGCCCGGCCGCTCCCGGGACCACGCGAAGGCGGCGGTCAGCCCGGCGATCCCCGCGCCGACGACGACCAGGCGGCTCATCGCGCCGACAGCTCGTGCACCAGCTCCACGACGTGCGTGAGCACACCCGGGTCGGTCTCGGGCAGCACGCCGTGCCCCAGGTTGAACACGTGCCCCCGGGCGGCGCGGCCCTGCTCGACGACGCGGCGGACCTCGCGGTCGACGGTGTCCCGGTCGGCCAGCAGGACGGCGGGGTCGAGATTGCCCTGCAGCGACCGCTGCGGCCCCACCCGCCGGGCGGCCTCGTCCAGCGGCACCCGCCAGTCGACGCCCACGACGTCGGCCCCGGCGTCGCCGATCAGCGCGAGCAGCTCGCCGGTGCCGACGCCGAAGTGCACGCGCGGCACGTCGCGGTCGCCGAGCCCGTCGAAGACCGCGCGCGAGTGCGGCAGCACCCGGGTGCCGTAGTCGACGGCCGACAGCACGCCGGCCCAGGAGTCGAACAGCTGCACCGCCGAGGCGCCGTTGTCGATCTGCACGCGCAGGAAGGTGGCCGCCGAGACCGCCAGGCGGGTCAGCAGGCGGGTCCAGGCCTCCGGCTCGGCGTACATGAAGGCCTTGGTTCGGGCGTGCTCCTTCGACGGGCCGCCCTCGATCAGGTAGGTGGCGAGGGTGAACGGCGCCCCGGCGAAGCCGATGAGCGGCGTCGGCCCGAGCTCGGCGACCAGCCGGCGCACCGCCGTCGCGAGGAAGTCCAGCCGGTCGGGCTCGAGGTCGGGCAGCGCGTCGACGTCGGCGACCGTGCGCACGGGGTCGGCGACCACCGGGCCGACCCCCGGCTTGATCTCGATGTCGACCCCGGCCACGACCAGCGGCAGGACGATGTCGGAGAAGAGGATCGCGGCGTCCACGCCGTGGCGGCGGACCGGCTGCAGGGTGATCTCGGTGACCAGGTCGGGGTCCTGGCATGCCTCGAGCATCGCGGTCCCGGCGCGCAGCGCCCGGTACTCGGGCAGCGACCGCCCGGCCTGCCGCATGAACCACACCGGCGTCCGCGTCACCGGCAGGCCCCGCGCTGCCCGCACGAGGTCCGAGTCGGCGGGGGACGGCGGAACGGCAGGTGCGGTGCTCACGACGGCCGATCCTCCCAGACCCCTGAGCAGCGGCGCGTCCGAGACAGACCGGGCCCGGGGCACCTACCCTGCGAGCGTGGAGCCACGCAGCCTGGCCGGACCCCGGGACGGGGCCGGTGCGCGCGCGGGCTCCGGCGGCCCCGGTGACGACCGGCCGGCCGACTTCGTCGCGGCCCTGGCGTCCCTCGCCGCGGTCCGGGCCCGCCCCGAGATCGTCCTCGAGGAGATCCCCGCACCGCAACGCCTGGCGCCGTTCGCGCACGCGCTCGCCGCGCACGTGACCGAGGGCGAGGGCGACGACGAGGTCGAGCTCGCCGTCGCCCGGTTCATCGTCCTGCACGACCCCGCCGGCCACGAGGCCTGGGACGGCACCACCCGCTGCGTGGGGTACCTGTCGGCCAGCACCGACGAGCACATGGTCGACGACGCGATGTTCTCCGAGGTCGCGTGGAGCTGGCTGACCGACGCCCTCGGCGAGTGCGGCGCCGCCTGGCACGCGCTCGGCGGCACCGTCACCCGCACCGCCTCCACCCGCTTCGGCGACCTCGCCGGTCCCGAGCACTCCGTCGACGTCGAGCTCCGCGCGTCGTGGACCGCCGAGGACACCGCGCTCGGCCGCCACCTCGACGCCTGGCTCGAGGTCCTCGCCAACGCCGCCGGTCTGCCGCCGCCCGGGGTCGCCCTCCTCGGCCCGGCCGGCACCGCACCCGAGCCGTCCTGACTCCTCCCCCTCGCCGGGCGCACGCGCCGCGGTCTCTACGATCGGGAGGACAGCCGGGCGGCGCACGCGCGGACGGGACGGGCGAGAAGGTGGACGGCAACTGAGCACCGAGCCCCTGCCCGCCGACGCCCAGGACGACGACCGCGAGCCGGACGCCCCCGCAGCGGTTCCCCTGCTGGCCCCGCGCGACGGCCTGCCGCCGGTCGTCGACACCCCCGAGGCCCTCGCCGGCTACGCCGACGCCCTGCGCGCGGGGACCGGTCCGGTCGCCGTCGACGCCGAGCGCGCCTCCGGCTACCGCTACGGCCAGCGTGCCTACCTCGTGCAGCTGCGCCGCGCCGGCGCGGGCACGGGGCTGGTCGACCCCATCCCGCTGGGCGACCTGTCCGTCGTGCAGTCCGCGATCGCCGACGCCGAGTGGGTGCTGCACGCGGCCAGCCAGGACCTGCCCTGCCTCGCCGAGATCGGCATGGTGCCCGCGCGGATCTTCGACACCGAGCTGGCCGCGCGCCTGGCCGGGCTGCCGCGGGTGGGCCTGGCCGCCGTCGTCGAGTCGCTGCTCGGGTACTCGCTGGTCAAGGGCCACTCGGCCGCCGACTGGAGCACCCGGCCGCTGCCCGAGGAGTGGCTGGTCTACGCCGCCCTCGACGTCGAGGTGCTCGTCGACCTGCGGGACGCGCTCTCTGCCCTCCTCGACGAGCAGGGCAAGACCGAGTGGGCGCGCCAGGAGTTCGCCGCGGTCCTCGCCGCCGGCACGCCGCCGCCCCGGCAGGACCCGTGGCGGCGCACCTCCGGCGTGCACGGGCTGCGCAACCGGCGCCAGCTCGGGATGCTGCGCTCGCTGTGGGAGGCGCGCGACGACCTCGCCCGCCGGCGCGACATCGCCCCCGGCCGGGTGCTGCCCGACGCGGCGATGGTGGCCGCCGTCCAGGCCGATCCGCAGACCGAGGCCGCGCTGCTGGAGCTGCCGGTGTTCCGCGGCCGTGCCAACCGGCGGCTGGTGGGCACCTGGTTCGGCGCACTGGCCCGCGGCCGGGCGCTGCCGGAGTCGGAGCTGCCGCCGCACAGCCGCCCGGGCGACGGGCCGCCGCCGGTCAACCGCTGGTCCGACCGCGACCCCGCCGCGGCCGCCCGCCTGCAGGCCGCCCGCAAGGGGCTGGCCGCGCTGTCGGAGCAGCACGACGTCCCGGTGGAGAACCTGCTCTCTCCCGACCTGGTCCGCCGGCTGATGTGGACCCCGCCCGAGCCGCGCGACGCCGAGACCGTCGCCGGTGTCCTGCGGGCCGGTGGCGCGCGCGAGTGGCAGGTCGAGCTGACCCGCGACCTGCTCGCCGAGGCGCTCACCCGCGCCTGAGCACCTCCCCGACGCACGAGGGGGCGGCCCCGGCCTGAGCCGGGACCGCCCCCTCGTTGGTGAGTGACCGGGTGGCCCCTCTGCAGGGTCCCGCCGCGAGCGTGCGAGCGGTGGGGTGCAGAGGGGTCCTTCTAATGGCCGGTCGCGGCCGCCCGCCGCCGGGCCAGCGCGTCGACGCTGGCGGCCAGCAGCAGCACTGCGCCGGTGATGATGTAGTTGAGGTACGCCTCGGTGCCCAGCAGGCCCAGCCCGTTGGCGATGATCGCCACGACCAGGCCACCGAGGACGGCGTCACGCACCCGGCCCCGGCCACCGAAGAGGCTCGTGCCACCGATGACCGCGGCACCGACGGCGTAGAGCAGCGTGTTGCCGCCGCCGGACCCCGGCGCGACCGAGCCGAGCCGCGCGGCCGCGACGATGCCGCTGATCGCCGCCAGGGTCGAGCCGATGACGAACACCGACACCCGGATCTTCGTGACGTTGATGCCGGCCCGCCGGGACGCCTCGGCGTTGCCGCCGACCGCGTAGACGTGCCGGCCGAAGCCCGTGCGGCCGAGGAGGAACGTCAGGACCAGCAGCAGGATGACGACCAGCGGGATGGCGTACGGGATGCCCGCGAGCACCACACCGGGGGCCGGGGCCCGGTCGACGCTCAGCACCGCCGTGACCAGGACGACGACGGCGGCGATCACGCCGATCCGCACGAGGACCACGGCGAACGGGGCGTGCGCGAGGCCCTTGGCCTTCTGGACGCGGTACCGGTTGAGCTGCAGCGCGGCGTACACGGCGATGGTCAGCACGGCGAGGACCCAGCCGAGGACGACCGGCAGGTTCTCGTCGCTGATCGCCGAGATGACCGGGTCGCGCACCGGCACCGTGCCGCCCTCGCCGATGAGCCGCAGGGTGAAGCCCTGCCAGCCCAGGAAGAGCGCGAGTGTGACGACGAACGACGGGATGCCGACCAGACCGACGAGGCTGCCGGTGAACAGGCCGATGGCCACGCCGGTGAGGATGGCCGCCGCCACCGCGACGTACCACGGCGAGCCGGCGTCGGCGAGCAGCTTGGCCATCACCGCGGCACAGACGCCGCTGACCACACCCGCGGACAGGTCGATCTCGCCCAGCAGCAGGACGAACACCAGCCCCATCGCCAGGATGATGATCGGCGCCGCCTGGTCGGCCAGGTTGGCCATGTTGCGCGGGGTCAGGAACGTCTCGGGCCGGAGCGCGAAGAACAGCAGGCCGAGGGCGACGATGCCGAGGATGGCCGGCAGCGCGCCCAGGTCACCGCCCCGGACGCGGTCGACGTAGGCCCGAGCGGCCCCGCCGAGGGACTCGGCGGAGCGGTCGGCCTCGAAGCCCGACGGCGCACCGCCGGGCTCCTGCGCGCTGGTGGGCGGGGAGATGGTGCTGGACATGCCTCAGACCTCCACAGCCGCGGCAGCAGCGGGCGCGATGCCGAGGTCGCCCGACCGGCCCGCGGTGATGAGCTCGATGACCTGGGGGCGGTCGACCTGGGAGATGGGGATGTCGGCCGCCATCCGGCCCAGGTAGAGGGCCGCGATCCGGTCGGCCACCTCGAAGACGTCGACCATGTTGTGGGTGATGAACAGGACGGCGTGGCCGGTGTCGGCGAGCCGGCGCACGAGGTCGAGGACCTGCCGGGTCTGGGCGACGCCGAGGGCGGCGGTCGGCTCGTCGAGGATGACGACCTTCGACTCCCACAGGACGGCCTTGGCGATGGCGACCGTCTGGCGCTGACCACCGGAGAGGCTGGAGACCAGCTGGCGCACGGACTTCAGGGTCCGGACGGAGAGCTTGGCGAGCGTGTCCCGGGCGGCCTGCTCCATGGACGTCTCGTCGAGGAGGATGCCGGTCTTGCGCTCGCGGCCGAGGAACATGTTCTGGACGACGTCGAGGTTGTCGGCCAGGGCGAGGTCCTGGTAGACGACCTCGATGCCGAGCGCCGCGGCCTCTCGCGGGCCGCCGACGGTGACCGGCCGGCCCTCGAAGAGGACCTCGCCGGAGTCGATCGGGTGGATGCCGGCGATGGACTTGATGAGCGTGCTCTTGCCCGCGCCGTTGTCGCCGACCAGCGCGGTGACCTGGCCGGGGTACACCTTCAGGTGCACGTCGTGCAGGACCTGGATGGCACCGAAGCTCTTGTTGACGCCGCGGAGTTCCAGGGTGGGGGTGCCGTCCTGGGGACGGTCGGTGGGTGTGGACACACCGGGCCTCTCGGTCGAGCTGGTGGGGCTGGGACAGCAGCCGCCGGGGCGTCCATGATGGGCGCCCCGGCGGCAGCTGTGAACTACGAGATCCCGAGCTCCTCGCACGCGGCGGCGAAGTCGCCGGTGCACAGCTCCTCGGCGGTCACGAACTCGTCGTCGACGACGTCCTTGACGTTGTCCCGGAAGATCGAGACCGGGGTGAGCAGGACCGACGGGACCTCGCGGCCGGCCTCGGTGTCGGTGACGGTGCCGGTGGTCTCGCCCTCCTCGCCGTTGAGCAGCGCGACGGCCAGCTCGGCCAGCGCGTTGGCCTCGTCACGGACCGACTTGTAGACGGTCATGCACTGGTCGCCGGCGAGGATGTTCTGCAGGCCCTCGACGCTGGCGTCCTGACCGGTCACGTTGTTCGCGCCCGCGGCGTTGTTGCGCCCGAGGATCTGGATCACCGAGTTGGCCAGCCCGTCGTTGGCCGCCAGCACACCCTGGATGTTGCCGTTGTTCTGGGTGTACATCTGCTCGAAGATCGTCGCGGCCTCCTGGTTGTCCCACTCGGGGACGGCCTGCTCGGCGACCTGCGGGTACTGCGTCAGCGGGTCGAGCACCTCGTGGGCGCCCGAGGAGAACAGCGTCGCGTTGTTGTCGTCCGGCGAGCCGTTGAGGAACGCGATGTTGCCCTGCGTGACGCCGTTGGCCTCCAGGCACTGCTGCAGGCCCGCACCCTGGAGCCGGCCGACCTCGGTGTTGTCGAAGGAGACGTAGTACTCGGCGGAGCCGCCCAGCGTGAGCCGGTCGTAGTCGATCGTCGAGACGCCCTCCTGGGCCGCCTGCTCCTGGATCTGCGCACCCGAGGCCGAGTCGAGGTTGACGATCGCGAGGACGGTGGCGCCCTCGGTGATCATCTGCTCGGCGATGGTCGCCTGCCGCTGGGCGTCGCCCTCGGCGTTCTGGATGTCGTACTCGACACCGGCCTCCTCGAAGGCCGCCTCGAGGTAGGGGCGGTCGAAGTTCTCCCACCGCACCGAGGACTCGGTGTCGGGGAGGATCACGCCGACCTTGCCGGCGGACTCGCCGCCGCCACCGCCGCCGCCACCGCTCTCGGTGTCGCTGCCACTGTCGCTGCCACAGGCAGCAAGGCTGAAGACCAGGGCGGCCGCCAGGGCCGTCATCGTGGTGCGCCGTCGCGCCATGGATGGGTCCACCATTCCGTCGGGAATCTGCAGAAGTGCGGCGGCCAATATGCGCTCCCCATCACACGCGTTGCAAGCCCGGGTCGGTGGCGTTGCCGGACCGTGACCCTTCCGGGGTGAGCGGCGGGTCCCGCGCCTGCCCCCGCGGGGTCGGGTCGCGCTTGGTCCAGGTGTTACCGACGGGTAACTTCTCCCCTGCCGTCCCCGTGCCCAGGGACCGCTCCCACTCCTGCGGAGGTCCGAGTGTCATCTGAAGAGCGGCGGCCGCGTGCGCTGCGCGAGGTCGTCTTCGTCGACGGCGTGCGCACCCCCTTCGGCAAGGCCGGCCCGAAGGGCCTGTACGCCGAGACGCGCGCCGACGACCTGGTCGTGCGGGTGATCCGCGAACTGCTGCGCCGCAACCCGGCGCTGCCGGCCGAGCGGGTCGACGAGGTCGCGATCGCCGCGACCACCCAGATCGGCGACCAGGGGCTGACCATCGGCCGCACGGCGGCGCTGCTGGCCGGCCTGCCGAAGTCGGTCCCCGGCTACGCCATCGACCGCATGTGCGCCGGCGCGATGACCGCCGTCACCACCACCGCCTCCGGCATCGCCTTCGGCGCCTACGACGTCGCCATCGCCGGCGGTGTCGAGCACATGGGCCGCCACCCCATGGGCGAGGGCGCCGACCCCAACCCGCGGTTCTTCAGCGAGAAGATCGTCGACGGCTCGGCGCTGGTCATGGGCTCCACCGCCGAGAACCTGCACGACCGCTTCCCGCACCTGACCAAGGAGCGCGCCGATGCGTTCGCGCTGGCCAGCCAGCAGAAGTACGCCAAGGCCGTCGCCAACGGGCAGATCGGCCCGGAGCTGGTGACCGTCTCCACCCGCAGCGCCGAGCAGGGCTGGGGCCTGGCCACCGCCGACGAGCCGCCGCGGCCGGGCACCACGCTGGAGGGCCTGGCCACGCTCAAGACGCCGTTCCGCCCGCACGGGAACGTGACGGCCGGCAACGCCGCGGGCCTCAACGACGGCGCCACCGGCTGCATCCTCGCCGCCGAGGAGACCGCCGAGGAGCTCGGCCTGACCGCCGGCATGCGGCTGGTCGGCTACGGCTTCGCCGGCGTGGAGCCCGAGGTCATGGGCGTGGGCCCGGTGCCCTCCACCGAGCGGGCGCTCGCCCGCACCGGCCTGTCCATCTCCGACATCGGCCTGTTCGAGCTCAACGAGGCCTTCGCCGTCCAGGTGCTGGCCTTCCTCGACCACTTCGGCATCGCCGACGACGACGAGCGGGTCAACCCCTGGGGCGGCGCCATCGCCGTCGGCCACCCGCTGGCCTCCTCCGGCGTCCGCCTCATGACCCAGCTGTCGCGGCAGTTCGCCGAGCGGCCCGACGTCCGCTACGGCCTGACCGCCATGTGCGTGGGCCTCGGCATGGGCGCCACGGTCATCTGGGAGAACACCAACTGGGAGGGCTCGGCCACGTGACCACCGCCGTCTTCGAGAACGAGGTCGTGACCGCCGCCAGGGTGCGGTACCTCCGGGTGCCCGGACTGGCCGGCGAGATCGCCCTGGTCACGCTGGACAACGGGCACGACCACACGCGCCCGTCCACCTTCGGCCCCGGCGGGCTGGCGTCGCTGGACGCCGCGCTCGACGAGATCGCCGCGCACACCCCCGCCCCCGCGGCCATCGCGGTGACCGGCAAGCCGTTCATCTTCGCCGTGGGCGCCGACCTCTCCGGTGTTCCCTCGGTGACCGACGCCGCGACCGCGCGGGAGATCGCCGAGACCGGCCACCGGGTGTTCCGGCGGCTCAAGGACGCCTCCGTGCCGACGTTTGCGTTCGTCAACGGCGCGGCCCTCGGCGGCGGCCTGGAGCTGGCGCTGCACTGCTCGTACCGCACGATCGCGAGCACCGCCGCCGTCGCCTTCCCCGAGGTGTTCCTCGGCCTGGTGCCCGGCTGGGGCGGCACGCAGCTGCTGCCGAACCTCATCGGGATCGACCCGGCGGTCACCGTGGTCGTCGAGAACGCCCTGGCGCAGAACAAGGTCACCTCCGGCCCCAGGGCCGCGAAGCTGGGGATCGCCGACGCGCTGTTCGAGCCGGCCGACTTCCTCGAGCGGTCGCTGGAGTGGGCCGCCGCGGTCCTCACCGGCGACCTCACCGTCGCGCGCCCCGAGGTCGACCGCTCGGGCTGGGACGCCGCGATCGAGCGGGCGCGCGGCATCGTCGCGGCCCGCACGCGCAACGCCTCCCCCGGCGCGCTGCGCGCCGTCGAGCTGCTCGACCTCGCCCGGAACGGCGTCGACGGCGAGGCGTTCACCGCCGGCACCGCCGCGGAGGACCAGGCGCTCACCGACCTGCTCATGAGCGACGAGCTGCGGGCCGGCCTGTACGCGTTCGACCTGGTCAACAAGCGCGCCAAGCGCCCGGCCGGCGCCCCGGACAAGGGCCTCGCCCGCAAGGTCACCAAGGTCGGCGTCGTCGGCGCCGGGCTCATGGCCTCGCAGCTGGCGCTGCTGTTCGTGCGGCGGCTGGAGGTGCCGGTCGTCCTGACCGACGTCGACCAGGCCCGCGTGGACAAGGGCGTCGGCTACGTGCACGGGGAGCTGGACAAGCTGGCCGCCCGCGGGCGGCTGTCGGCCGACAGGCTGAACCGGCTCAAGGGGCTGGTCACCGGCGCGCTGGACAAGGCCGTCTTCGCCGACGCCGACCTCGTCATCGAGGCCGTCTTCGAGGAGATGTCGGTCAAGCAGCAGGTGTTCGCCGAGGTGGAGGCCGTCGTCTCCCCCGAGTGCGTGCTGGCCACCAACACCTCGGCGCTGTCGGTCACCGAGATGGCCTCCAAGCTCGAGCACCCCGAGCGGGTCGTCGGCCTGCACTTCTTCAACCCGGTGGCGGTCCTGCCGCTGCTGGAGGTCGTGCGCGCCGAGCAGACCGACGACGCCGCGCTGGCCACCGCCTTCGCCGTCGGCAAGGCGCTGAAGAAGTCCTGCGTGCTCGTGGCCGACGCCCCGGCGTTCGTCGTCAACCGGCTGCTCACCCGCTTCCTCGGCGAGGTCACCTCGGCCGTCGAGCAGGGCACGCCCGTGGCCGTCGCCGACCGGGCGCTGGACCCGCTGGGCCTGCCGATGTCGCCGTTCGAGCTGCTCACGCTGGTCGGCCCGCCGGTCGCCCTGCACGTGGCCGAGCGGATGCACGAGGCCTTCCCCGACCGGTTCGCCGTCGGCGAGGGCCTGAGGAAGATGGTCGAGCTGGGCAAGACCAGCGTCTACTCCGAGCCGGGCGTCGTCGACCCCGAGCTCGAGGGCATCGACGCCGGCGACTCCCCGCTGACCGAGGACGAGGTCCGCGACCGCGCGGTCCGGGCGCTGGCCCAGGAGATCGGGCTGATGCTCGACGAGGGCGTCGTGCAGGCCGTGCAGGACATCGACCTGTGCATGGTGCTGGGCGCCGGCTGGCCGTTCTGGCTGGGCGGCATCTCCGCGTACCTCGACCGCGCCGGGGTCTCCGAGGCGGTCACTGGCTCGCGGTTCCTGCCGCGCGGCGTGGCCTCGCTGCCCGCGTGATCCCGTGCACTTCCGCGGATGTGCACGGCGCACATCCGCGGAAGTGCACGGACGGCGAACGGCCCGGGTCCCCGCGTGGGGCCCGGGCCGTTCGTCGTCCTACCGGAACTTGTGCGTGAGGCTGTCCATCGTGCGGTCGACCGAGGCGACCTTGACGTGCGACAGACCGCTCGTGGCACCCGCGGCCAGCATCGCCTCGTGCGCGGCCCGCAGGGTGGCCCACACGGCGTCGGCGTCGCCCTCGAGCGTCGTCCCGAGCGCGCCCACCTCCGAGTGCAGCCCCGAGGCCTGGATGACCCGGACGGCGGCCTCGACGAAGGCGTGCGGGTCGTCGGGCGTCCCGGCCGGCGAGGGCGCCACCTGGATCTCGGCGATGACCCAGTTCACCGCTGGGCGCCGTCGACCCGTTCGGCGTGGACCGGACGCTCCGTACGCTCGGTGAGCACCGCGGTCCACTCGGCGATCCGCCGGGCGACGTCCTGCTCGGTGAGACCGCAGTCGGCGAGCACCTGGCCGCGGCTGCCGTGCTCGAGGAAGGCCTGCGGCAGGCCCAGGGACCGCACCGGGACGTCGTGCTGGCCGTCCTGCAGCGCCTGCGCGAGGTGCATCCCGACGCCGCCGGCCCGCCCGCCGTCCTCGACGGTGACGACCAGCCGGTGCGCGGCGGCCATCTCCACCAGCTCGTCGGCGACCGGCAGCACCCACCGCGGGTCGACGACGGTGACGTCGATGCCGTGGTCGGCGGCCCGCTCGGCGGCGGCGAGGCACATCGGCACCATCGAGCCGACGGCGACCAGCAGCACCTCCTCGCGGTCCCCGCGGCGCAGCACGTCGACCCGGCCGCGGCGCTCCAGCGCCGGGATGTCGACCGGCGGCGGGCCCTTGGGGAAGCGGACGACGGTCGGCCCGTCGGTCACCGCGACCGCCTCGCGCAGCACCTCGCGCAGCGTCGGCTCGTCGCGCGGCGCGGCCAGCTGCAGCCCCGGCACCACCGAGCAGATCGACATGTCCCACATGCCGTTGTGCGAGGCGCCGTCGGTGCCGGTGACGCCGGCCCGGTCGAGGACGACGGTGACCGGCTGGCGGTGCAGCGCGACGTCCATGAGCAGCTGGTCGAAGGCCCGGTTGAGGAAGGTCGAGTAGACGGCGACCACCGGGTGCAGCCCGGCCATCGCCATGCCGGCCGCGCTGGTGAGCGCGTGCTGCTCGGCGATGCCGACGTCGTAGGTCCGCTCGGGGAAGCGCTCGGCGAAGGCGGCCAGCCCGGTGGGGTGCAGCATCGCCGCGGTGACCGCGACGACGTCGCTGCGCTCGGTGCCGATGCGCACGAGCTCGTCGGAGAAGGCCGTCGTCCAGTCGCGGGCGACGGCGGGACCGACGCCGCTGTCGGGGTCGAAGACGCCGGTGGCGTGCCAGGCGTCGATCTGGTCGGTCTCGGCCGGCGCGTAGCCGAAGCCCTTGGTGGTGACGGCGTGCACGATCACCGGGCGGCCGAAGGAGCGCGCGCGCCGCAGCGCCGACTCCATGACCTCGACGTCGTGCCCGTCGACGGGGCCGACGTACTTGAGGCCGAGGTCCTCGAACATGCCCTGCGGCGCGAGGACGTCCTTGACGCCCTTCTTCAGGCCGTGCAGCGCGTCGTAGAGCGCCGAGCCCACGACCGGCGCGCGGTGCAGGGCCTGGCGGATGGCCAGCAGCGCCTGCTCGTAGCCCGGCCGCAGCCGCAGGCCGGCCAGCGCGTCGGCGACGCCGCCGATGGTCGGCGAGTAGGAGCGGCCGTTGTCGTTGACGACGATGACGACGGGGCGGTCCTGCGCGGCGGCGATGTTGTTCAGCGCCTCCCAGGCCATGCCGCCGGTGAGCGCGCCGTCGCCGATCACGGCCACCACGGGCCGGTGCTCGCCGCGGACGGCGAAGGCCTTGGCCAGCCCGTCGGCGTAGGACAGCGACGTCGAGGCGTGGCTGTTCTCGACCCAGTCGTGCTCGCTCTCGGTGCGGCTCGGATAGCCCGACAGCCCGCCGCGCTGGCGGAGCCGCTCGAAGCCCTCGACGCGGCCGGTGAGCATCTTGTGCACGTAGGCCTGGTGGCCGGTGTCGAACACGATCGGCTCGCGCGGGGACTCGAACACCCGGTGCAGCGCGATGGTGAGCTCGACCGTGCCGAGGTTGGGGCCGAGGTGGCCGCCGGTGCGGGCCACGCTGGTGACCAGCGCGTCGCGGATCTCCGCGGCCAGGACGGGCAGCTGCTCAGGGGGCAGCGCCCTCAGGTCGGCGGGGTCGCGGAGCGAGCGCAGGAGCGACACGACGCGGCGGTGTCCTCTCTGTCGGCGGCGGGGCACGGCCCTCGGGGCCGCCGGTCAACTGTAGTCGCGGAACGGCGGGGACCTCCGGTCGAACGAGGTGCACCCGCGAGGGGACGTTCCGTCACGGCTGGACGTCACGACGGCCGTTCACCGGGACGAGGTCCTCCACTTCCGTCGGTGATTGACAGAACGCGGACGGGCTCTCACGATGCCCGCCATGGACCCCCGTCGGCCGTGGCTGCCCGACCTCACGGGCCCCTCGCGGCGGCTGGTCCAGGAGCTGCGGGTCAGCGGCCCCTCGACCCGCGCCCAGCTGGTCGAGCGCACCGGCCTGTCCCGCGCGACGGTCTCCGGGTACGTGTCCGACCTCGTCGACCGCGGCCTGGTCGCGCCGTCGGAGGAGACCGGCGCGGTGGAGACCGGGGGCCGTCCCGCGCGGCTGGTGCACCTCACCCGCCGCGCCGGCGTCGTCGTCGGGGTCGACATCGGGCGCACCCACGTCCGGGTCGCCGTCGCCGACCTCTCGCACGAGATCGTCGGCGAGGAGACCACCACGCTGCAGGTCGCCGACCTCGACTCCGACGCGGTCCTGGACACGGTGGCCACCCAGGTGCGCGCGGAGCTGCGGCGCGCCGGGGCCTGCACCGAGGACGTCGTCGGCGCCGTCGTGGGGCTGCCCACCCCGGTCGTCGGCCGGGCCGCCAGCGCCCGCGGCACCGTCGCGCGGTCGAACATCCTCCCCACGTGGTCGGGACGGACGCCCGCGCCCGCGCTGCAGGAGCGGCTCGGCGTCCCGGTCATCGTGGAGAACGACGCCAACCTCGGTGCCGTCGCGGAGGTCCGCTGGGGCGCCGGCCGCGGCTCGCGCAGCACGATCTACCTGAAGATGGCCACCGGCGTCGGCGGCGCGATCGTCCTGGACGGCGACCTGCTGCGCGGCGTCTCCGGCACCGCCGGGGAGATGGGGCACGTCAGCCTGGACCCGGCCGGCGCGCTGTGCCGCTGCGGCAACCGCGGCTGCCTGGAGCTGACCGCCGGCGGCACCGCGCTCCTGCAGGCCATCCGCACCGCCGCACCCCATCTGGCCGACCTGCGCGCGCTGGTGGCCGGCGCGCAGGAGGGCGACCAGGCCTGCCGGCGGCTGATCGCCGACGCCGGCACGTCGGTGGGCCAGGTGCTCGGCGGGCTGGTCAACGTGCTCAACCCCGACCGCATCGTCGTCGGCGGCGAGCTCGGGACCGCCGGCGACCTGCTGGTCGACCCGCTCCGGCGCGCGCTCGGGCAGTCCGCCATCCCCGCCGCGGCCGAGCAGCTCGCCGTGGTCCCCGGCTCGCTCGGGGCCCGCGCGGAGGTGCTCGGCGCGCTGGCGGTCGCGCTCCGGGAAGCCGACCGGCTGACCGGCTAGGGCCCCGGGGGCCCGTGGACGCCGGGCCGGGCCCCCGGGCGCCGCCCTGCAGCCCTCCCCTACAGCCCCTCCGCTACAGCCGCTCCCTAGAGCCGCGGCACCCAGACCTCGCCGCGCAGCGCCCCGGCCACGACCTCCACGCCCCGCGCGGCCGCGGCCAGACGCGCCCCCTCGCGCTCGTAGGCGGCGACGGCGGCCTCGATGGCGTCCGGCGGCAGGTGGTCGGCCAGGTCGACGCGCACCGTGCGCCACCCTGCGCGAGCCGCCTCGAGGCCGGCGGCGACGTGGTCGCCGGCGAGGCGGGCCAGCAGCACCGGATAGCGCCGCAGCACCTCGTGGGCGCGGTAGTCGGGCGGGACGAGGTCGAACAGCCAGGCGACCGCGGTGTGCTCCCAGTCCGGAGCGCCCATCGGCCGCACCTGCTCCGGCCAGCCCGGGGGGACGCTCGCTGCCACGGGGGCATCCTGCCGCAGGTCGAACGCGTGTTCGACCCGGCGCGCGCCGTCGTTCCCGGGTCGTGACCACCCGGGGCGGCCGCGGCGGGTGCCGGGCGCTAGGAGATCTGGCGCTTGAGCCAGAACTGCTCGAAACCCCACGTGCCGGCACCGCTGGAGTGGTAGCTGACCAGCTCCCAGCCCTCGGCACCGAGCCGGTTGAGCACCGAGCTGGTGTCCCCCTGCTGCCGTTCCAGCTTGCCGTTGGGGAGCTTGACGCTCACCCCCGCCCGCTGTGACTCGGCGTCGTTGGCCGTGATGACCGAGGCGTACTCCCAGGAGGTCACGGACAGACCGTATCGGGCCGGTCGCGGCCGGCCCGGGACTAGGGGCGCCGGTGGCCGGAGCGGTTCTGGCCCGACCCGGGGCACAGCGCCGGCTCGGCCCGCGTCCCGCTGCCCCAGATCTCCGGCGCCCACGTGTGGTCGACGAACACCAGCGGGTCGCCCACCTCGTCGTGCCGGTCGTCGGCCGCTCCGCTGTCGCGGCGGCGCGTCAGCTCCCCGCAGACGGGGCAGGTGTCGGGTCCGGCCACGTGCGCAGGGTAGGCCGCGTCAGGTCCCGGACGCCGCGCCCTCGTGCTCGGGGCAGTAGGTGGCGGTGGCCGCCCCGTTGACCTGGCCGGCCTCGTAGGCGTCGAAGCCGCTGGCCTCGAGTGAGGCGACGACGTCGGCGAGGGGCACGCCCCGGTCGTAGGCGTCGCAGACCGCCAGCGCCAGGGCGATGAGGTCCTCGGGGCTGCCGTGGGAGGTCAGGCCCTGGGCGGTGACGAAGTCGGTGAAGACGGCGTCGGCGGCCTCCCGGTCCGACGCCGGGGTGCTCGCGCTCGCAGCGGGAGGAGGTGTAGCCGTCGTCCCGGCGTCCCCGCAGCCGGCCAGGGCCAGCGCGGTGAGGCACGCCAGGACCCGCCTCACCGTCCCGCGTCCCCCGGTACCAGCAGCGCCACGCACTCGACGTGCGCGGTCATCGGGAAGGCGTCGAAGGCGCGCAGTGCGGCCAGGCGGTACCCGGCCGCGGCGAACGCGGCGACGTCGCGGCCCAGGGACGCGGGGTCGCAGGCCACGTAGACGACGGCGCGCGCACCGGTGCCGGCCAGCACCCGGCTGACCGCCGGACCCGCGCCGGCCCGCGGCGGGTCGAGCACCACGACGTCGGGGGTGCCGCCGAGCTCCTCGAGCAGGCCGGTGAGCCCCTCGGCGTCCACCTCGCCCTGCCAGACCTCGGCCTGCGGCAGCCCGGCGAGGTTGGCCTCGGCCGCGGCACACGCCTCGGCGTCGGACTCCACGCAGACCACCCGGCCGGACTCCCCCACCGCCGGTGCCAGCGCGCCGCCGAACAGGCCGGCGCCGGCGTAGAGGTCGAGCACCGACTCCCCCGGCCGCACGGCGGCGGCCCCGGCCACGGCGGCGACCAGGGCGTCGGCGGCCGAGTCGTGCACCTGCCAGAAGCCGGTGCCCTCGACCTCCCAGTCCCGCCCGGCCGCGCGGCGCCCGGCCCGCCCGTCGGCCTCGCCGGGCACGTCCTCGCCGGCCCGCAGCACCCGGGTCGACGTCGGCACGCCGCGGCGGTCCAGGCGGGTGGTGGTCACCGTGCCGGCCGAGTCGACGGCGACGTCGACCGCTCCGGCGCCCGGCCAGCGGCGCGCCAGCACCGCCTGCGCGGCGGGCTCGACCGTGATCGGGCAGTCGTCGAGCAGGACGACGTCGTGCGAGCGGTGCCGCCGCAGCCCGGGCGCGCCGGTCCGGTCGACGGCGAAGCGGGCCCGCGAGCGCCAGCGCAGCGGCCCGCCGGGCAGCGGCTCGACGTCGAGACCGGTCAGCAGCGGGTCGCCGTCGTCCAGCCCGCCGAGCCGGGTGAGCTGCTCGCGGACGACGTCGGCCTTGAGGCGCCGCTGCCCCTCCCAGGACACGTGCTGCCAGTCGCAGCCCCCGCAGCGCCCGGGCCCGCTGTACGGGCAGGGCCGCTCGACCCGGTCGGGCGAGGCCTCGAGCACCTCGACGGCGTCGGCGCGGCAGTAGCCGGGCTGACGGTCCTCGGTGACCCGGACGACGACCCGCTCGCCGGGCAGCGCGTGACGGACGAAGACCACGCGCCCCTCGTGCCGGGCCACGCAGTGCCCGCCGTGCGCGACGGGACCGACCGTGACCTCGAACTCCCGGCCGGTCCACCCGCCGCCGCGGTCGGGCCGGGCCTGCCGAACCGGTCGGGTACCCGGGCGTCGGCGGTCAGCCATACGGGGTGGCCTCGACCTGGTCCTCGGTGAGGCCGCGGCGCAGGTCGCCGGGCATCGGGCCGTCGCGCCGGTCGTCCTCGCCGCGGCCGACCGAGCTCTCCAGCTGCCACGGCACCGTGGTGATCATGACCCCGGGCTGGAACTGCAGCCGGGCACGCAGCCGCAGCGCGCTCTGGTTGTGCAGCACGTTCTCCCACCAGTGCCCGACGACGTACTGCGGCACGAAGACGATGACCAGCTCACGCGGGCTGTGCCGGCGGATCGCCTTGACGTAGTCGACGACCGGGCGGGTGATCTCCCGGTACGGCGACTCCAGCACGGTGAGCGGCACGGGGATGTCGTAGCGCTCCCAGTCGGCCTGCAGCCCGCGGGTGTCGCTCTCGTCGACGTTGACCGTCAGCGCGGTGAGGACGTCGGGACGGGTGGCGCGGGCGAAGGCCAGCGCCCGCAGCGTCGGCTTGTGCACCTTCGAGACCAGGACGATCGCGTGCACCTTGCTCGGCAGCAGCCGGGCGTCCTGGTCGGGGACGAGCTGCTCGGCCACGTGCGAGTAGTGCTTGTTGATGGCCTTCATGAGCAGGAACAGGACCGGCATCACCAGGATGACCAGGTAGGCACCCCGGGTGAACTTCGTGATCACGATGATCACCAGGACGGTCGTGGTGATGCTGCCGCCGATGGTGTTGATGACCTGCGAGCGGCGCATCGCCCGCTTGGCGGCCGCGTCGTCGGTCAGGCGGATCTCGCGGTTCCAGTGCCGGACCATGCCCCACTGGCCGATCGAGAAGCTGGTGAAGACGCCGACGATGTACATCTGGATCAGCCTGTTGGCGTCGGCCTGGAAGGCCACGATCAGCAGCGCCGCGAACCCGGCCAGCAGCAGGATCCCGTTGCTGTAGACCAGCTTGTCGCCGCGGGTGTGCAGCTGCCGGGGCAGGAAGCGGTCCTGCGCGAGCACCGAGCCCAGCAGCGGGAAGCCGTTGAACGCGGTGTTGGCGGCGAGGATGAGGACCAGCGCGGTGGCCGCCTGGATGTAGAAGAAGCCGACGGAGGTGTCCCCGCCGAAGGTGGCCGCGGCCAGCTGGGCGATCACCGTTCGCTGGGGGTCGGTCTCGCAGTCGCCGGGGAACCCGACGAGGTCGCAGGTGTTCTCGGCGTACTTGACGCCGCCGATCAGGGCCATGGCGGTGACGCCGGCGAACATGGTCGCCGCGATGCCACCCATGAGCGCCAGCGTCGTCGCGGCGTTGCGCGACTTCGGCGGCCGGAACGCCGGGACCCCGTTGGCGATCGCCTCGACGCCGGTCAGCGCGGTGCAGCCCGACGCGAAGGCGCGCAGCGCGAAGAACACCAGCGCGACGCCACCCAGGTTGTCGTACCCCGGCTCGGCGGTGATCGACCAGCCGGCGCTCTCGGCGACCACCGGGGAGTCGGTGACGAAGTCCCGGATCAGCCCGGTGACGATCATGACCATGATCCCGGCGACGAACAGGTACGTCGGGACGGCGAAGGTCTTGCCCGACTCCCGCACCCCGCGCAGGTTGGCCGCGGCCAGCAGGGCCACCAGGCCGACGGCGATGAGCACGCGCTGCTCGTTGAGCTCCGGGAACGCCGAGATGATGTTGTCGGTGCCGGCCGAGACCGAGACGGCGACGGTGAGCACGTAGTCGACCAGCAGGGCGCTCGCGACGGTCAGGCCGGCGAACTGCCCGTGGTTCTTCATCGCGACCTCGTAGTCACCGCCTCCCGAGGGATAGGCGTGCACGACCTGCCGGTAGGAGAGGACGACGGTCGCCAGCAGCAGGACCACGACGACGGCCAGCCACGGCGCGAGGAAGAGGAAGGCGGTGCCGGCCAGCGTCAGGACGATCAGGATCTCCTGGGTGGCGTAGGCCACGGAGGAGAGCGGGTCGCTGGCGAAGATCGGCAGGGCCAGGGACTTCGGGAGCAGGGACTCCCCCACGCGGTCGCTGCGGACCGGACGGCCCAGCACGAGCCGTTTGGGGAGTTGTCCGAGGTCGGACAGCTTGGGCACGGCGGCGATGGTACGGACGCGGGGGCACCCGGTGCCGCCTGCGGCGACCTCCTCCCCAGCAGGGGTCGTGTGATCCGGGATGCGTCCCCGGCCACCCGGTACCCGGGTGTAGCTTCGCGCCCTGGACCGCGGGCGGACGGCGCCCGTGCGAGGCATCCGGGAGCGACACGTGCACGTGGTCGTCATGGGCTGCGGCCGCGTCGGCTCGGCCATCGCGCGGCGGCTGGAGCAGATCGGCCACAGCGTCGCGGTGATCGACCAGGACCCCGAGGCCTTCCGCCGGCTGGGTCCCGACTTCGGCGGCCGGCAGGTCACCGGCCTGGGCTTCGACCGGCAGACGCTGCTCGACGCCGGCATCGACTCCGCGGGGGCGTTCGCCGCGGTCAGCAGCGGCGACAACTCCAACATCATCAGCGCCCGGGTGGCCCGGGAGACCTTCGGCGTCCAGCACGTCGTCGCCCGGATCTACGACTCCAAGCGCGCCGAGGTGTTCGAGCGCATGGGCATCCCCAGCGTGGCCACCGTCCCGTGGACGGTGAACCGGCTGCTGCGCGAGCTGCTGTCGGTCAAGGTCAGCGAGATCTGGCGCGAGCCCACCGGCCGGGTGCTGCTGATGCGCGTGACCGTCACCGACGGGTGGGTGGGCCGCAAGCTCGCCGAGCTCGAGGCCGCCTCCGGGGCGCGAGCGGCGTGGCTGGTCCGCTTCGGCGAGGCGCAGCTGCCCACCTCCTCCACCGTGCTGCAGGACGGCGACCAGCTCGTCGTCGCGGCCACCGACGAGATCTCCGACCGGGTGCACCACACGGTCGAGCACCCCGAGGGAGGCAGGGCCTGATGCGCGTCGCCATCGTGGGCGCCGGGGCGGTCGGCCGCTCCATCGCCGGGGAGCTGCTCAGCAACGGGCACACCGTGATGCTCATCGAGAAGGACGGCCGCAAGGTCCGCACCCGCTCGGTGCCGGGCGCGGAGTGGGTGCAGGCCGACGCGTGCGAGGTCTCCTCGCTGGAGGAGGCCCAGCTGGCCACCTGCGACGTCGTCGTGGCGGCCACCGGCGACGACAAGGCCAACCTGGTCGTCTCGCTGCTGGCCAAGACCGAGTTCGCCGTCGCCCGCGTCGTCGCCCGGGTCAAGGACCCGCGCAACGAGTGGCTCTACACCGAGGCGTGGGGGGTCGACGTCGCCGTCTCCACCCCGCGGGTGCTGGCCGCGCTGGTCGAGGAGGCGGTGACCGTCGGCGACGTCGTCCGGCTGATGAGCTTCCGCAAGGGCGCGGCCAACCTGGTCGAGATCACCCTCGCCGAGGACACCCCGTGGGCCGGCCGGCCGCTGCGCGAGGTGCCGCTGCCGCGCGAGACGGTCCTGACGGCGCTGCTGCGCGGCGACCGGGTCATCACGCCGACCCCCGACGAGCCGCTCGAGATCGGCGACGAGCTGCTGTTCATCACGCACGCCGACGTCGAGGAGCAGCTGCAGCAGGTCCTCTCCCCCGAATCCATCCGCTGACCCGGCCCCGTCCAGGGGTCCGCCGCGAGCTCGCGAGTGGTGGGGAGGACGGGGTCCTCACTCGTCCGGCTCCGTCGCCACGCGGTGGCGGTGCAGCCGCGAGACCACCCACAGCGTCAGCGCCAGCGCCGCCGCGGTCACCGGGAGGCCGAGCACGAGCGAGGCGACGCCGAGCAGGTCGTCCTCGTCGGCGAGGTAGAGCGGCGTCTGCACGGCCACGCGCAGCAGGAACGTCAGCGCCCACACGACCGTGAGCCAGCCGTAGGCGCGCACCACCCGCGGGTCGTCGCGCCAGTGCCGCTCGGGCTCGGGGTCGGCCGGGCGCTCGCCGCCCGCGGGCTGCTCGGGCTCGGGAGGCGGCTGGTGGTGCAGCCGCGCGCGGGCGCTGTCGACCCGGCGGCGCAGGCCCGGCACCGTGTGGGCGGCCATCGACCCGAGGTGGCTGGGGGCGAGGAACTCCGCGACGACGCCGACCAGCGGCCAGCGCAGCGGCACCGACCCCAGCAGCACGACGCCGATCACGGCGTTGCGGATGATGCCGGGCACGTAGTAGTTGCGTGCCTGGCCCGAGGCGGCCGCGATGGCCACCGCGACCGCGACGCCGAACAGGCCGCTGAACGCCTGCTGCGGGCTCTCCCGGCGGGCCAGCCGGAACAGCAGGACGAGGACGGCGGCGCCGATCGCCGCCCAGATGCCGGTGCGCAGGCCGCCGATGGAGTTGGCCACGATGAAGGCCACCGTGGGCAGCGTCGCGTCGACCATGCCGCGCCAGCCGCCGAGCTGCTCGAGGACCAGGTGCCGGTCGAGCGTCAGCCCGCGCCCGCCGGGCCCGGCGTCGTCGGAGGTGGTGCCGTGCTCCTGCTGCGGTGACTCCTGCTGCGGTGCTGCTCCCCCCGGATCACGCCGGCCGTCGTCGTCGGCCGCCGGGATCACCCCGCGCTCAGCTCGTACCAGGGGTTGTAGATGACCTTGCGGCCGTCGAACTGGGCGAACCGGCCGCGGGCCGTGAGCGTCCGGCCGGGCTCGATGCCCGGGATCCGCCGGCGGCCGAGCCAGACGAGGGTGACCGAGCCGGACCCGTCGAACAGCTCCGCCTCGAGGGTCGGGACCGTCTCGCGCGGGGTGTAGACCACCGACTTCAGCCGGCCGGTCACGGTGACCACGGCGCCCTTGCGGCAGGCGCTGACCGGCTCGCAACCGGCGCGGTCGGCCTCTTCGCGCAGCTCCAGCGCGTCGATGGCGGAGTCGTCGGCGGTGAGCCGCTGCAGCGTGCGCGCGAGCCAGCCGCCGCCGGGACGGGTCTGTGTCACGGTTCCAGCGTAGTGCCGGTGCGGCGGGCGGCGGCGGGTTCCCCCAGCCACTCCCGGACGACGGCCCACGCCTCCCCCGCCACGTCGATCGGCACCCGGTGGCCGCCCGGGACGGTGCGCACCTCCACCCGGTCACCGGCGTCCGCCGCCGCCGCGGCGTAGCGCTGTGACTGCTCGAGCGGGACGACGTCGTCGTCGGTGCCGTGCACGCACAGGACGTCGGCGCCGGTGGGCAGCAGGCCGACCGGGTCGGCGACGGCGTAGCGGCCGGGCACCTCCCCGGGCTCCCCGCCGAGGAACTCCTGGACAGCGCCCGACCCCAGCCGCTGCTGCGCGGCGCGCCGCAGGTCGACGACGCCGGCCTGCAGCACCGCCGCGGTGACCCGCACCCGCGGCGCGGCGCCGGGGGCACCGGCCGGCAGCCGCCCGCGACCGGCGGCCCACGCCGCGAGGTGCCCGCCGGCGGAGTGGCCGACGACCGTGACGTCGCCGAGGTCGAGCCGGGCGGAGTCGGGCAGGCCGGGCAGCGCGTCGAGGGCGGCGGCGACGTCCTCGAGGGTGGCCGGCCATCCCCCGCCGGTGCCCACGCGCCGGTACTCGACGGCGACCGCGGCGTACCCGGCGGCGGCGAGGTCGGCGGCCAGCGGGCGGGCCAGCTCGATGCCGTACGCCGCGCGCCAGAACCCGCCGTGCAGGACGACGACCACCCGCGCCGGATCGGAGCCCTCCGGCAGGGTCAGCTCGAGGAACTGGTCGGGGTGCGGGCCGTAGGCGAGGACCGCAGGGCTCACGCGGTCGGCCCCGGCGGCCCCGGCGGCGTCGCCGGACGGCCCTGCTGACCGGCCTGCTGCTGACCGGCCTGCTGCTGGCGGGCGAGTTGCTCGGCGGCCTGCGGCGGCAGGGTGAGCGGGAGCTGCTCGCGCACCGGCATCGGCTGGGTGCCCCGGACGACGACCACCCGCCGGAAGACGTCCTCGAGCACCGCGGCCGCCTCGGGCGACTCGGCGGCCGGGCCGCTGATCATCCCGCGCAGGAACCAGCGCGGTCCGTCGACGCCGAGGAACCGCGCGGCCCGCCGCACCGGCTGGGGAGGCGGGCCACCGGGCTGGGCCGGGGGCGTCACCACGACCGTGCCGGAGAGCTCCGGGCCGAAGGGGCCGTCGACCTCCTGCAGCCGGCCGCCCTGCCCCGACGCGCTGCGCGCCAGCTCGGCGCGGACGTCGTCCCAGATGCCGGCCGCGCGGGGGGCGGCGAAGGCCGACAGCTGCAGCATCGAGTCGCCGTAGCGCAGCGTCGCGCCGATGACCTTCTGCTGCTGGTTGAGGTCCACCCGCAGCTCGGTCCCGGCCAGCGCCGGCAGCCGCAGGGCACCGAGGTCGACGCGGGGGGTGCCGTCGTCGTCGGGGACGTCGGACTCGTCGTAGGGACCGGTGGTCTCCTCGACGTCGCGCTCGCGGTGCTGCGGCTCGGGCGGGACGCCGCGCTCGCGCAGGGTGCGGTCGATCCGGTTGCGCCGTCGTCCGAAGGGCATCTCAGGCCTCCTGTCCCGCGCCGGTGGACCCGTGTCCGCCCTCGCCGCGGGCGCTGGCGGGCAGCTCGTCGACGGGCACGAACCGCGCCTGCACGACCGGCTGCACCACCAGCTGCGCGACCCGGTCGCCGCGGCGCAGCGTCAGCGGGGTGGTCGGGTCGAGGTTGACCAGGTTCACCTTGATCTCCCCGCGGTAGCCGGCGTCGATGGTGCCGGGGGCGTTGACCAGGCTCAGCCCGTGCCGGGCGGCCAGGCCCGACCGCGGGTGCACGAACCCGGCGTAACCCTCGGGGATGGCCACGGCCACCCCGGTGCCCACGAGCGCCCGCTCGAACGGCGCCAGCTGCACGTCCTCGGAGAGGGTGAGGTCGGCTCCCGCGTCGCCGGGGAGGGCGTAGCGCGGGGGTACGGCCCCCGCCGCGGTCAGCCGGACGGGGACCTCGAGGGGGTCGGACACGACGGCGACCCTAACCGCGCCGCGGACCGGTCGGCGGACCGGCCGCCGGGCTCAGGAGCGCCCGCGCTGGAGGTCCGACCGCACCCGCCGGGCGAGGGTCTCGGTGGCCTTGAGGTTGACCCGGCCGCCGAGCGCCGCGCCGATCAGCAGCGGCGCCGCCGAGCCGACGCTGCGGGCGAGGCTGCGGGACAGCCGCCGGCGCAGTGCCCGGAACCCGGCGGTGCCCAGGACGGTCGCCAGCCCCTGCCGCTCGCCACCGGAGACGGCGCGCTGCTGGGTCCAGCTGGACAGGTAGGCGGCGGCCCGGTCGGCGGCGCTCCCGGGAGCCGGCCGGCCGTAGAGCTCGTGCAGCTCGCCGAGCAGCACCACCTCGACGCCGGCGGTGAGCAGCGTCTCGGCGCCCATCTCCAGCGGCAGTGCCACCAGGGACGGCGGCGCGAACCACTGCGCGGCGAACAGCCCGCCGGTGGCCGCCCCGACCGCGGCGGTCAGCCGGGAGGCACGCGCCACCAAGGCATCGGCGATCTCCTCGTCCGAGCTGCCCGGGTACGCGGCGCGCAGCCGGGCGGCGTCGCGGATCGGCAGGCGGGGCGCGGCGGCGGCCAGCAGGTCGCCGAGCACGCCGACCGGGTTGCGGAGCAGCCCCTCGTCGCCGGCCGTGTCCGGGGCCCGGTCCTCGCCGCGACCGCCGGCCGCCGCGGACGCCACGGCCGAGGCCACGGCGCCCACGACGTCACGCAGCACACCGCCGCCCGACCGTCCGGAGTCGGGCCGCTCGCGAGGGGACGCCTCGTCGGCGCTGCCGCCGAGCAGCCCGGACACCGCGTCGGCGACGGCCCGGGCGGCGCGGCCCAGGCCGCCGTCCTCAGCGAGCCAGGCCGGACCGTCCCCCGACCGGTCCGGCTCCGGTGCGGCCGGCGGCACGGGCCGCGGCGGGGGGACGTCGCGGGGCGCCCCGATGCGCTGGGTGGGCTCGGTCATCGGCTGCTCCCCTCGGGTCCTGCTCGCTGGGTGGTCCTGCGTCAGGCCGCGCAGTCGCGGCAGTACAGCTGGTCGCCGCGGGTGGCGGCGAGCCGGCTGCGGTGCTGCACGAGGAAGCACCGCGAGCAGGTGAACTCGTCCTCCTGCTTCGGCAGCACGCGGACGGTCAGCTCCTCGTTGGACAGGTCCGCGCCGGGCAGCTCGAGGCTCTCGTTGAAGTCGGTCTCGTCGACGTCGACCGAGGCCGACTGGGCCTCCGCGCGGCGGGCCTTGAGCTCCTCGAGGGAGTCCTCGCCGAGCTCGTCGGCCTCGTTGCGGCGCGGGGCGTCGTAGTCGGTGGCCATGGGGTGTGCCCCTCCTCCGGGGTTCTCGCGGGCGCGTCACGCGCGCCCGCCGTCGTCCGACGGCAGCGGGGGCCGCCGTCGTCCTGGCCGGCCGCCCGAGGGGCGGCCGCTGGTCACGGCCGGACCCGTCTGCGGCCGACCCGGTGGTCGGCCCGGTTCGGGACCGGCAGCCCCCCAACGCCGTGTGGCCCCGGTTTGTGCCCGCCTTCGCGGGCGGGACACAGGAGGCCGTTTCTCGGCCCCTGCAGGGCACCCGGGACGGGCCCGGGCGGGGCGGTCGGGGAGCGGAGTGCCGGAGGTTACCCTGCCGCCCGTGTCGAGTCCCGTGGGAGCTGACCCCGCCGTCGTCGGTCCGTATCTCGCCTCCGTCCTCGGCGACGAGCGCTGGCGGGAGGTGACCGTCGAGCTCATCGCGGCGGGCATGTCCAACCTCACCTACGTCGTGACGCCCGCCGGCGGCAGCGCCGACGACGCGGTGATCCTGCGCAGACCGCCCACGGGCGCCGTGCTGGCCACCGCGCACGACATGGCCCGCGAGCACCGGGTCATCAGTGCGCTCGGGCCGACGCCGGTCCCCGTGCCGCGCACGCTGCACCTGTGCACCGACACCGCGGTGCTCGGCGCGCCCTTCTACGTGATGGAGCGCGTCGTCGGCCTGCACGTGGTCAACGAGATCCCGGCCGGCTACGCCGACACCCCCGAGCAGCGGCGGCAGATCGGCGACGGGCTCATCGACGTCCTGTCCGACCTGCACGCCGTCGACCCCGAGGCGGTGGGCCTGGGCGACTTCGGCCGGCCGGAGGGCTTCCTGGCACGGCAGGTGCGCCGGTGGACCAAGCAGTGGGACGCCACCCGCGACCGCGACCGCCCGCAGATGGACGCCCTCGCCGCCCGGCTGGCCGAGACCGTGCCGGCCAGCCAGCGGACCGGCGTCGTCCACGGCGACTACCGGCTGGACAACTGCCTGCTCGACCCCGAGCACCCCGGCGGCATCCGCGCCGTCCTCGACTGGGAGATGTCGACGCTGGGTGACCCGCTCACCGACATCGGCATGCTGTTCGTCTACTGGCCCGAGGCCGGCGAGACCCGGCCGGTCCTCAGCCCGGTGACGACGCTGCCCGGCTTCCCCACCCGCCGGGAGATCGCCGAGCACTACGCCGCCCGCAGCGGCGTGGACCTCTCCGATCTCAACTGGTACGTCGGCTTCGCCTTCTTCAAGTTCGCCGCGATCGTCGCCGGGATCGTCGCCCGCTCGGCAGCCGGCGCGATGGCCGGCAAGGACACCTCCGGCTACGCCGACCGCATCGACCCGTGCGTGGAGCTCGGACGCGCCGCGCTGGAGGACGGTGCCCTCTGAGGCCGTCGGCCCGACCTAGACTCCGCGCGACCTGCCGCACCCGCCCGGGGCGCCGTCGAGGAGGACGACCGTGAGCACCAGCACCGACAGTCCCCCGGCCCGCCCCCGGCGGGACCGCCGGCCGGTGCCGCCGCTGGTCTTCCTGCTGGTGCTGGCCCTCGCCGCGCTCGGCGTCTGGTGGAAGGTCCTCGACGACGCCGGCGCCCGCGAGGACGCCGCCCAGGCCGCCTGCGAGACCGCCGCGGCGGCACCGCCGTCGCTGGACCCCGGCACCGTGACCGTGCGCGTCTACAACGCCTCCGACCTCGCGGGCAAGGCCCAGGAGGTCGCCGACCAGCTGACGCAGCGCGGCTTCGTCGTCGACGAGATCGCCAACGACCCCACCGACCGCGAGGTGCCCGGGCCCGGCGAGATCCGGCACGGCGCGCGCGGCACCGACGCCGCGCGCTACCTGGCGCTGTTCCTCCCGGGCGCGGGCTCCTTCCAGGACACCCGCGCCGACGCCCGCATCGACCTGGTGATCGGCCCGGACTTCCCCGGGCTGGCCTCCCCCGACGACGTCGCGGCCACCCTCGAGCCGATCGCGAGCGCCGAGGCCGCCTGCTAGTCCCGGTGCAGCCGGTCGAGGAGCGCCAGGAGGGGCTCGGCGACCGTCTCCGGCACCGCGACCGCCATCGGCTCGGCGAACGGCCGGCCGGGCAGGCCGCTGAGCACCAGGCCGGCCTCGGCGGCCACCAGCGCGCCCGCGGCGTGGTCCCAGGGCTTGAGGTCGAGCTCGTAGTAGGCGTCCACGCGCCCGGCGGCCGCCGAGCACAGGTCGAGGGACGCGCAGCCCTGGCGGCGGATGTCGCGGACCTCGGTCAGGAGCCGCGCGACGACGGCGCCCTGCGCCCGCCGCTGCTCGACCCGGTAGCCGAACCCGGTGGCCACGAGCGTCTGCTCCAGCGACACCGGCCGGTTGGCGGTCAGCCGCACCGGCTCCGGGTCGGCCGGCGTGCTCAGGAACGCCCCGCCGCCGGCCGTCGCGGTGAACAGCTCGCCGGTGGGCACGTCGAGGACCGCGCCGGCCACGGTGACGCCGTCGACCTCCGCGGCGATCGAGACGGCGTAGCCGCGCAGTCCGTAGAGGAAGTTGACGGTGCCGTCGATGGGGTCGACCACCCAGCGCACGCCGCTGGTCCCCTCGCGGGCCGCGCCCTCCTCGCCGAGCAGGCCGTCGTCGGGGCGCGCGTCGAGCAGCCGGCCGGTGATCAGCCGCTCCGTGGCGGTGTCGACGGCGGTGACGACGTCGGTGGGGCTGCTCTTCACGTCGACGGCGGCCGCGGCCGAGCCGCGCTCCCGGGCGACGAGGGAGGCCGCCTCCCGGGCGGTCGCGACGGCGAGGTCGAGCAGTTCGGCGGGGGACGGCGGGGCACTCACCCGGGGGATCCTGCCCGAGCCGCGCATGCGAGTGCGGCGCCGGTCACTAGGGTGATCGCGTGCAGGGGTTCGGTGTGGACATCGGCGGCAGCGGCATCAAGGGGTGCCCGGTCGACCTCGAGGCCGGTGTGCTGATCGGTGAGCGGGTGCGGGTGGAGACGCCGCAGCCCTCCACCCCGGAGGCCGTCTACGAGGTGGTCGCCGGGATCGTGACGTCCTTCGGCTGGACCGGCCGGATCGGCGTCACCTATCCCGGGGTCATGAAGCGGGGCGTCGCCCACACCGCGGCGAACATGGACAAGGGCTGGATCGGCACCGACGTCGACGCCGGCATGACCGCGCTGGTGCCCGGGACGGTCGAGACGCTCAACGACGCCGACGCCGCGGGGATGGCCGAGATGCGCTACGGCGCCGGCCGCGACCAGGACGGCGTCGTCCTCATGCTGACCTTCGGCACCGGGATCGGCAGCGCGCTGTTCTACGACGGCCGGCTGGTGCCCAACACCGAGTTCGGCCACATCCAGGTCGACGGCGAGGACGGCGAGCGGCGCGCATCGGCAGCGGCCCGCGAGCGCGAGGAGCTGTCCTACCCCGAGTGGGCGGCGCGGGTGGACCGCTACCTCGACGTCCTCGAGGCCGGGCTGTGGCCCGACCTGATCATCGTGGGCGGTGGGGTGAGCAAGAAGGCGCACAAGTGGGTGCCGCTGCTGACCACGCGGACGCCCGTGGTGCCCGCCCAGCTCCAGAACGACGCGGGCATCGTCGGGGCCGCGCTGGCCGCCGCGGAGCGCTTCGAACCCTGACCTGCGGCCCGGAGCAGCCCTTCCGGGCGATCCCGGACCGTTCGAGGCGGTGGTCACACCGGATCTCGTCGCTACAATGGAGGAGCCCCAGCCCGTCACCACCCAGCCGGGAGTCATCCCCCGTCCTCCTCGCGGTGAAACACCGCGTCCGGACCCTGGGGCCTCCCCCGCTCCGTGGCCGACGACCGGGGCCGCTGCCCGGGAGCCGATCCACTCCCGGGGAACGCACCCAGCACGGGAAGGAACCTGAGTGCCCGCCGACAAGCCAGCGCCGGACGCCGCCGCATCGAGCACCCTCCGCTCGAAGACGGTCGCAGCCGGCACCCGGGCCTCCCGGACCAGCGCCCCCGTCGGGGTCGCGGACGAGGCGCCCACCGCGAAGACCGCGCGGAAGAAGGCCCCCGCCAAGGCCACCCCGAAGACCGTGGCCGCCAAGGGCGCCCGCAAGCCGAGCATCACCCCCTCCCCCGGTACCGGTGAGGGCGCCGTGCTGACCGCCGTGGCCACCGAGGACTCCGCCGTCGCCGTGGTCGACGCCGGCGCCGAGGGCCTCACCATCGACGAGACCGTCGTCGCCGGTCCCGACGGCGCGGAGGCCGAGGCCCCCGCCGCCGAGGGGGCCACCACCGAGGGCGGCGACTTCGAGTGGGACGACGAGGAGGAGTCCGAGGCGCTGCGGCAGGCCCGCAAGGACGCCGAGCTCACCGCCTCGGCCGACTCCGTCCGCGCCTACCTCAAGCAGATCGGCAAGGTCGCCCTCCTCAACGCCGAGGAGGAGGTGGACCTGGCCAAGCGCATCGAGGCCGGCCTCTACGCCGCCGAGCGGCTGCGCCAGGTCGAGGAGGAGGGCCAGAAGCTCTCCCCGCAGATGCGCCGCGACCTCAACTGGATCGTCCGCGACGGCGAGCGCGCCAAGAACCACCTGCTGGAGGCCAACCTCCGCCTCGTGGTCTCCCTCGCCAAGCGCTACACCGGCCGCGGCATGGCGTTCCTGGACCTCATCCAGGAGGGCAACCTCGGCCTGATCCGCGCGGTCGAGAAGTTCGACTACACCAAGGGCTACAAGTTCTCCACGTACGCCACCTGGTGGATCCGGCAGGCCATCACCCGCGCCATGGCCGACCAGGCCCGCACCATCCGCATCCCGGTGCACATGGTCGAGGTCATCAACAAGCTCGGCCGCATCCAGCGCGAGCTGCTCCAGGACCTCGGGCGCGAGCCCACCCCGGAGGAGCTGGCCAAGGAGATGGACATCACCCCGGACAAGGTGCTGGAGATCCAGCAGTACGCCCGGGAACCCATCAGCCTCGACCAGACCATCGGCGACGAGGGCGACAGCCAGCTCGGTGACTTCATCGAGGACTCCGAGGCGGTCGTCGCCGTCGACGCGGTCAGCTTCACCCTCATGCAGGACCAGCTGACCAGCGTGCTGCAGACGCTGTCGGAGCGGGAGGCCGGCGTGGTCCGGCTGCGCTTCGGCCTGACCGACGGCCAGCCGCGCACCCTCGACGAGATCGGCCAGGTCTACGGGGTCACCCGTGAGCGGATCCGGCAGATCGAGTCCAAGACGATGTCGAAGCTGCGCCACCCCAGCCGCTCGCAGGTGCTGCGCGACTACCTCGACTAGGTCCCCGCTCGTCCGCGACGGCCCCCGACCCCCTGCGGGTCGGGGGCCGTCGACGTCGGTGCCGTGTGTCGGCCGCGTTGCGGGATGGTCACGATCTCACCCGGCGGGGCGGACCGGGCGGTGTACCGCAGCACCGGCCGGGTAGACGGCGTAGCGTGGGCGACGTCGAGACAGCAGCGGACCCACAGCCGGAATCCAGCCGGCGCCCGGAAGAGAACCAGTCCCACCAGACAACCGGCACCACCCAGTGACGTCCCTGCTGAACCCACCACCACCAGTCCCAGCGGTCACCGGCTCACCAAGACCCGGCGAGTCGATCGCAGTGACGGGAGGCACGGGAACACAGGGGTCCATCCTGGCGCTGTGCAGGAGGCCGATCCGCAGCCGCGGGTCCGTGCGGTAGAGAGCGAGTGATGACCCAGATGACCCAGACGCTGACGACGACCCCCGCCGCCGACGACCTGGTCGTGCCCTTCCACTGCGACCGGTGCGGCGCACTGGCCAAGGTGCGTGTCGTGCTCGCCAGTGGCAGCGACCTCGTGTTCTGCGGGCACCACGCTCGCGAGTACGACACCAAGCTCCGAGACATCGCCGTCGACATCATCGCGACGGACGGCGAGTAACCCTCCCCACTCCGAGAGAGGGCAGTATCGTCGCGTTCCGCGATGAAGCCCTCACCCGACGCCGCCGCCGGCGTCCCCGGTCCGCCTGACGCGGCCGGGGACCCGGCGGCTCCGTCTGTCCCGGGGACCCCCGGTCGACGGCGACCCGAGGAAACCCCGATGCCGCAGCAGCCTGCACCCACGACCGCCGCCACGTCCGAGGATCCCGGAGCCGGCGGCTTCTCCGACGACACCCGGCCGGTCCCCCGCGACCGCGGCCCCATCGGTCCCGACGCGCCTCCGCCACCGGCCACCGCTGCCGCCGCCCCGGCCGAGTCGCCGGTCCAGGCCCCGTCCGAGGCCCCCGCCGCCACGGACGACACGCCGGCGCCCGACCCGGTCCACGACACCGTGGCGTTGACCGGCGGCCCGGCCGGCACGCAGACCACCCAGCCGGTCGAGACGGCCCCGGCTCCCGAGGCACCCCCGGCCCCCGAGACACCCGGGGCCCCTGAGACGCCCCCGGCCGCCGACGCCTCGGACACCGTCATCCTGGACGGCGCCGCGGTGCCCGCGGACGCGCCTCCCGCCGCCCAGCCGCCCGCGACCCAGCCTCCAGCCGCCCAGCCGCCCGCGCCTCCCGTCCCGCCGACGGGTCCCGCCGGCGACGGGTCCGGCGGACCGGGCGGGCAGGTCCCGGGTCCGCGCCGGTCGTTCTGGCGCCGTCCCGCCGTCCTCGCCCCCGTCGGCCTGCTCGCGGTGCTCGGCGCGGCCTACGGCGTCGACCTGCTCGTGGCCGGTGGCGACGTCCCGCGGCACACCGTCGTCGCCGGCGTCGACATCGGCGGCCTGTCGCCCGCGGCCGCCGCCGACGCCCTCGAGCAGGACCTCGCCCCGCGGGTCGCGGCCGACCACGTCGTCGTCGCCGACGACGTGGAGGCCACCCTCTCCCCCGCCGCCGCCGGCATCACCCTCGACGTCGACGCGACCGTCGACGCCGCCGACGACCAGCCGCTCAACCCGTGGACCCGCCTGGTCTCGCTGTTCAGCGACCGCGAGGTCGCCCCGGTCATGACCGGCGAGGAGACCTCGCTGGCCGCGCAGGTCGACACGATCGCCACCCAGGTGGACCGGGCGCCGGTCGAGGCCGGCATCACCCTCGAGGGCACCACGCCGAGCCTGGTCGAGCCCGTCGACGGGCGGACGCTGGACCGCGAGGGTGCCGCGACGGCGATCACCGAGGCCCTGGCCACCGGTGGCGACCCCGCGACGCCGATCGAGCTCCCCGTCGACGTCGAGCCGGTGCGGGTGGACACCGAGGAGGCACAGCGCGTCCTCGACGAGACCGTCACCCCCGCGCTCGCCGCGCCGGTCACGGTGACCAGCCAGGACGGCGCCACCTCGGTCGAGATCCCGGTCGAGGCGATCGCCGCGTCGCTGACCTTCACCCCACAGGACAGCGGCGAGCTCGCCGTCGCCGTCGACCCGGCCGCGCTGCAGACGGCGATGGCCGAGGAGTTCACCGCCTTCGGCACCCCAGCGCAGGACGCACGCTTCGAGGTCGCCGGCGGCGCCGTGCAGGTCGTCCCGTCGGTCGACGGCACCGGCGTCGACCCCGCGGCGCTGGCCGGCCAGCTGCTCGAGGTGCTGCCCGACCCCGCGCCGCGCTCGGTCACCGCCGAGCTCGGCCCGGTCCCGGCCGAGCTGACCACCGAGGAGGCCGAGGCGCTCGGCATCCGCGAGGAGGTCAGCTCCTTCACGACGACGACCACCAACAACGCCAGCGGCACGAACATCCGCGTGGTGGCCCAGGAGGTCGACGGCGCGCTGGTGCTGCCCGGCGAGACGTTCAGCCTGAACACCTACACCGGCCCGCGCGGCACCGCGCAGGGCTACGTGCCGGCCAACGTCATCAGCGGCGGCGAGCTGTCCACCGCGGTCGGCGGCGGGATCAGCCAGTTCGCCACCACGATGTTCAACGCGGTCTTCTTCGGCGGCCTCGAGGACGTCTACCACAAGCCGCACAGCTTCTACATCAGCCGCTACCCGGCCGGCCGCGAGGCCACCGTGTACGAGGGCCAGATCGACCTGCAGTGGCGCAACGACACCGACACCGGCATCTACGTGGACACGCAGTGGACGCCCGGCGCCTCCGGCGGGTCGATCACGGTCACCTTCTACGGGACCAAGCGCTACGAGGTCGAGGCCATCGAGGGCCCGCGGACGAACTACCGTGCCCCGGCGGTGCAGGAGCGGGTCGACGACGGCGACTGCATCCCGCAGTCCGGCGTGCAGGGCTTCGACGTCACCGTGACCCGGGTGTTCCGCGACCTGCAGAGCGGCGCGGAGATCCGTCGGGAGACCTTCGAGACCACGTACGCGGCCGAGGCGGTCATCCGCTGCATCGCCCCGCCGGCCGAGGAGCCGGCCCCGCCGGCTCCGGACGGCGGCACCCCGCCGGCCGAGCCGACGGCCTGAGCGGCTCCCCGATCGAGGGGTCCCGGCGCCCGCACCGCCCGCGTCGTGGGCGGAGGCGGGCGCCGGGCGTGCACACTGGCCAGGTGAGCACCGTGCGGGCCGGCGGGCGGTCCCGCACCGGGACCGCCGAGGATCCACCCGTCCCGGCGCCCGCCCCCGCGGCGCCCGGCGACGGTGCCACCCGCGCCGACCTCCCCGCTCCCGGCCGGCTCGACCACTGGCCCGCCGTCGTGCGGGTGCCGGCGCAGGTCGTCGGCCGCACGGTGGGCAAGGCCTGGAAGGACCGCATCCTCGGGCTGTCCGGCGAGGCGGCGTTCTGGCAGATCCTCTCGGTGCCGCCGCTGCTGATCGCGCTGCTCGGGTCGCTGGGCTACCTGGGCAGCTGGATCGGCGCCGCGTCGGTGCAGACGATCGAGGACACGCTGGTCAACGCCTCCAGCGAGGTCCTCACCGCCGACGTCGTCGACTCGCTGGTCCGGCCGACGCTCAGCGACATCCTGACGTCGGGGCGGCTCGACGTCGTCAGCCTGGGCTTCCTGATCACGCTGTGGGCCGGGTCGTCGGCGACGGCGACGTTCATGAACACGATCGTCATCGCCTACGACCAGCGCGACGTGCGCGGCCCGATCGCCACCCGGCTGATGGCGCTGTGGCTGTTCGTCGTGGGCCTGGTGCTCGCGGTGCTCATGCTGCCGCTGCTGGTGCTCGGGCGCGGGGTGCTCGTCGCGCTGCTGCCCCAGCACTGGCAGGGGACGGCGACCACGCTGATCAACGCGGTGTACTGGCCGGTCGTGCTGGTGGGCCTGCTGCTGGCGCTGACGAGCTTCTACCACGTGATCCTGCCGCGGCGGCTGCCGTGGCGACGGCACCTGCCGGGCACGCTCCTGGCGGTCGCCTTCTTCCTGGTGGCGGCCACGGTGCTGCGGCTCTACGTGTCCGACATCCTGGTCGCCGCGCTGCCCTACGGCGCGCTGGCCACCCCGATCGCGGCCCTGCTGTTCCTGTTCTTCTTCGGCATGGCCCTGCTGCTGGGCGCAGAGCTCAACGCGACCATCCAGGAGCGCTGGCCGGCGCCCCCGCGCCGGCACACCCGCCGGGCCCAGCGCCGCCGCGCCGCCGAGCTGGAGGCCGAGGCCAAGCGCCTCGGCCTCCAGTGACTCACTCCTTGCGGAGCTGCTCGTAGACCTCCTTGCAGGCCGGGCAGACCGGGCTGCCGGGCTTCGGTGACTTGGTCACCGGGAACACCTCGCCGCACAGCGCCTCGACGAGCGTGCCCATGACGGCGCTCTCGGCGATCTTGTTCTTGCGGACGTAGTGGAAGACCTCGTTGGCGTTGCCGGTGTCCGAGTCGCGGACGTCGGGCTTCTCGAGGAGGTCGGAGTTGCTCACGGTCTCTCCCAGGGTGGGCGACGGATCCCGGCGGGCGGCCCGGCGCGCCTCCTGCCGGAGGTGGGCGCCGGGCGCGACCGCCCCGCCCACCATGATGGCAGGGTGCCTCCCGAAGCTCCCCGCACCGAGCCCCGTCACGCCGCCGCCCCGCCGCTGACCCTCTCCCCCGAGATCGCCGAGGCACTCGACGCCGGCGCGCCCGTCGTCGCCCTGGAGAGCACGCTGCTCGCCCACGGCCTGCCGCGGCCGGACAACCGCGCCGCCGCCGACGACGTCGAGGCGGCCGTCCGGGCCGGCGGCGCCGTGCCCGCGACCATCGCCGTGCTCGACGGCGTGCCGCACGTGGGCCTGACCGCCGAGCAGGTCGACCGGGTCTGCGCCGACCCCGACCTGGCCAAGCTCGGCGTCCGCGACCTGCCGGTGGCCGCCGCCCTCGGCCTGTCCGGCGCCACGACGGTCTCGAGCACCGCGCTGCTCGCCGAGGCCGCGGGCATCGCCCTGTTCGCCACCGGCGGCCTGGGCGGCGTGCACCGGCAGTCGGCCGAGACGTTCGACGAGTCCGCCGACCTCACCGCGCTGTCGCGCACCTCGCTGGCCGTCGTGTGCGCGGGCGTGAAGTCCATCCTCGACGTCCCGGCGACGCTGGAGCGGCTGGAGAGCCTGTCGGTCACCGTCGTCGGCTACCGGACCCGGACCTTCCCCGGTTTCTACGTCGCCGACGGCGGCGCGCAGCTGGACTGGTCGGTCGAGTCGCCGGAGCAGGCGGCCGCGGTGCTCGCCGCGCGGCGCGAGCTCGCGCCCGGCGCGGTCGTCGTCGCCAACCCGCTGCCGGCCGACGAGCAGCTCGACCCGGCGCTGCACGACCGGGTCATCGCCGACGCGCTGGCCGCCGCCGAGACCGCCGGCGTGCGCGGCAAGGCCGTCACGCCCTTCGTCCTCGACCACCTGCACCGCGCCAGCGAGGGCGCGACGCTGGCCGTCAACGTGCGGCTCGTCCTCCGCAACGCCGAGCTGGCCGGGCGGATCGCGGCCGCGCTGGCCGCGGCGGCCCGCTGAGCACCCGCCCGGTCGTCGTCGTCGGCGACCTGGCCACCGACGTCGTCGCCGTCCTCTCCGGGGAGCCGGCGCCGGACTCCGACCGGCCGGCCACCATCCGCAGCCGCGGCGGCGGCGCGGGCGCCAACGTCGCCGCGCACCTGGCCGCGCTCGGGGTACCGGTCACGCTGGCCGGGTGCGCCGGCGACGACACGGCCGGCGCGGGGCTGCTCGCCGAGCTCGCCGCCGCCGGGGTGGACCTGGCGGTGCGGACGGTGGCGGGAGCGGCCAGCGGCACGATCGTCAGCCTCGTGGAACCCGGCGGGCGGCGGAGCATGCTGGCCGACCGCGGCGCCAACCTCGACCTGCGCCCCGCCGACGTCCCTCCCCCGGCCCCCGGCGGGCACCTGCACCTGTCGGGCTACACGCTGCTCGACGCGCGCCCGCGCGCGGCGGGCCTGACTGCGCTGGCCGCGGCTCGCGCGGCGGGGTGCACGACCTCGCTGGACCCGGCGTCGACCGGTCCGCTGACCGCCTACGGGGTGGACCGGTGGCTCGCCGACACCGCCGGTGTGGACCTGCTGCTGCCGAACGCCGACGAGGCACGGCTGCTGTCGGGCTGCGCCGACGTCGGCGACGCGGCACGCGCGCTGGCCGGCCGGCACACGGCGGTGGCCGTCACCCTCGGGGCCGAGGGCGCGCTGTGGGCGGCGGGCACCGCGCTGGTGCACCGCCCGGCGCACCCGGCGCGCGTCGTCGACACGACCGGGGCCGGGGACGCATTCACCGCCGGGCTGCTCGCGGTGTGGCTGGCCGACCCGCAGGGCGACCCGGCGGCCGCGCTGGACGCGGGACTGGCCCGGGCCGCCGACGTCGTCGGCCGCCCGGGCGCGCGCTGAGGACCCGCCGGGCGCTCAGCCGTCGATGACGGTGCCGCCGCCCTCGATCGCCCGCCGCTGACGGGCCGGGTCGTCGAGGATGTGGTCGGGCCGCGGCGCGACGTAGCGGTGCGCGTCGAGCTTCTTCTTCGGCGGCCGGTCGTTGGCCATGACGACGGCGATCCAGGGCAGCACCGTGCCGAGGACCGCGAAGATGATCGCGAGCCAGAGGATCTGGTAGAACGCCGCGGCCAGCACGAGGCTGACGGCGCGGACGCCCATGGTGATGACGTACCGCTTCTTCCGGGCGGCGTGCTGCTCGGCCAGGCTCGGCTCGGCCTGGGTGATGAGCACCGGCTCCGACCGGCGGGGTCGTGCGGGCTGCTGGCTCGAGGCCACGGACACATCCCTCCGCTGGCCCGGAGCACCGACGGCACGGTGTCGCCTGTGGTGGCCAGGACCCGGTCTCTGCTGGCCGGGCCCCGGGTATCCCCCCGGTCCGGTTCCCATGGTGCCACTGCGGGAGGGGCCGTGCAGGTGCCTCCGCGGACGATCGCGGCCCGCTACGGGCGGGTCCCCGCGGCGTCCTTCGCGGCCTTCTTCGCCGCCTGCTTGGCGGCTCTGACCTCGGCCAGCGACTCGGGTCCGGTGATGTCGGCGACCGAGCGCCGGGACCCCTCCTCGCCGTAGGAACCGGCCGCCTCCCGCCACCCGGGCGGGGTGACGCCGTACTGCTTGCCGAGCAGCGCGACGAGGATCTTCGCCTTCTGCGCACCGAACCCGGGCAGCTCGCCGATGCGCCGCAGCAGCGTGGCGCCGTCCGGGGCGTCGGACCACAGCCCGTCGGCGCGGCCGTCGTAGCGCTCCACGAGCAGCCGGCACAGCGCCTGCGCCCGGGCGGCCATCGAGCCCGGGTACCGGTGCACGGCCGGCGGCCCCTGGAAGCAGGTGAGCAGCCGGTCGGGGTCGGCGTCGGCGATCCCCGCGGCCGTCAGCGTGTCCACCCCCAGGCGGTCGGCGAGCAGCCGGGGGCCGGCGAAGGCCCGCTCCATCGGGAACTGCTGGTCGAACAGCATCCCGAGCACGAGGGCGAGCGGGTCGCGGCCGAGCAGCTCGTCGGCGGCGTCGTCCTGGGTGATGCGAACGGGGGGCACCTGCGCAGTGTGCCAAGCCGTGGGAGCGCGCGGGTCGCGGTGGCAGCCGGGCCTCCCCGGACGGACCGAGCCGGCCGAGGAGACCCGTTGCCGCACGCAGATCGACGGGATCGGCAGGCGGCGATCACCGGCCGCGGCGTCGCGGAGGCTCATCGGCGGGTGGCGGCCCCGGCGTCCGCACCCTCGGGCACGGCCGCGCGGGTCAGCGCGGGTGCCGGAGCGACGCCCGCCACCGCCCGCGGACCCGGGCTGCCGGGGGCTCGTCCGCGACCAGCTCGTAGCGTCTCCCGTAGTTCTCCACCACCGCCTCGATCGCGGCGACGACCGGGATGGCGACGAAGGCGCCCATCGGCCCGAAGAGGCTCACCCCGACGATGACCGAGCCGAGGGCGACCGCCGGGTGGATGTGCACGGTGCGCGCGGTGATCCTCGGTCCGATCAGGTAGTTCTCCACCTGCTGGTACGCGACGCCGAAGACCACCACCCACAGTGCGTCCGCCGGCTGGCCGGCGAGTGCCACCACCGCGGGCAGGCCGATCGCGAGGTAGGTGCCCACGGTCGGGATGAACTGGGACACCAGCCCGGTCCAGAGCGCGAGCGGTAACCAGAACGGCACCCCCAGGACCAGCAGGAACACGGCCGTGACGAACGAGCTGAGCAGGGCGAGCAACAACCGGGAGAACACGTAACCGCCGGTCTTCTCCACCGTGATGTCCCAGACGAGGGAGATGACCCGCTGCTGGCGGGGCGGGAAGCGCCGGGACACGGTGTCCCGCAGGGCGGGCGCCTGAGCGGACATGTAGAAGGCGAACAACAGGAACGTCAGCACCTGGAAGACCACGCCGATCACCGAGGTCACGAACCCGACGACGCCCGGCGTGAGGTCCTGCACGATCTGCTGGACCCGGGACGGTGTGAGTTGGAGGGAGTCCACGACCTCGCCGGCCTGCAGCCGGGTGTCGAACGTCCGGTTGACCGCGTCCACCACGTCGGTGACGACGTCGGGCAGCGAGGTCACCAGCCCCGCGAGCTGATCGACCAGCAGGGTGCCGAACGCGGCCACCAGGCCGATCCCCAGGAGCACCACGCCCAGCATGACCAGGCCGGTGGCGGCTCCGCGGCGCAACCCCCGGCGGGTGAGGGCGTGCACGGCCGGCTCGATGCTGATCGAGAACATCCAGGCCAGGAACACCAGGCCGAGGAAGCTCCGGAGGTGGGTGAAGGCCCATCCGGCCACCTGGTAGGCCGCGACGGCGAGGACCACGAGCAGGACGACACGACGCAGCCAGGGTGGCTCTCCATCCCGGCGGCCGGGGCTCCGGTCCCCGCTGCCGGGCCGGGCCGGGGTCGCCGCAGCGGCCTCCGTGTCCCGCGCGGCCGCCACCTCGGGCCCGTCACTCCCCGGCACATCAGCACCGTAGAGCGGCGCCGGGCACTCGAGCGTGTGCCGAGGTCCGGGACATCCAGGAGCAGCAGGACCCGCGCCGCCCGCGAGCTGGGTCCGACGTCGGGCTCGGCCGGCACGCGGTCGCGGTGGCGGCCGCCCCGGCGCGGCTCGCACGACGCGGAGCGGACCCGGCCGTCCCGCACGAGCGGGGTGGCCGGGTCCGGGACGGGCACTCAGGCCGCTGACGGCTCCGGGTCCCGGCGGGGCGGCGTGAGCGCGGCGACGGCCGCGGGCCGGAAGCCCCTGACGGTCAGGTAGACGCCGAGCGAGAGCTCCCAGGCGGCGATCGGGAGCGCCGCGAGCGCGGCGATCGGGGCCATCCGGTCGTAGGCGCCGAAGAAGACGGCGACGTCGGAGGCGAGCAGCAGCGGGGCGCCGATGAGCCCGAGAGTGGGCAGGATGCGCGGCACCAGGCCCGACCGGTACATCACGTAGCCCAGGCACAGCGCGTTGAAGACGGGCATGAGGCTCTGGCTGAGCAGGAACGCCCAGTTGTAGGTCGCGACCAGGGTGTGGCCCGTCGTGACCAGCGAGGCCGGGTCCGCGCCGGCGGTCCCGGCGACGTCGTTCCGCAGGGTCAGGAGCGTGAGGATGCTGACGACGCCGACGAGGATGAGGGCGGCCTCCAGGACGCGGGCGGTGACGAACCCGAGGGCGGCCGTCTCGCTCTGCCGCCTCGCCACCCGGAACAGCACCACGGCCGTGCCGATGCCGGCCAGGGCGACGACCACCTCGGAGAGGGCCCCCCAGAGCACGCCGGTGTCGTCGCCGGCGCCCAGGACGAAGTCGGCACCGTCCTGGACCGGCTGGAACACCATGAGCGTGGGGACCGAGACGAACGTGATCAGGTAGAGGATGCCGGCGGCCAGGGAGGTCCGGCGCATCGGATCGGGCGCCGGTCGGGTCACTGCGGGGGTGTGCGCGGTGGTGGTCATGGCACGTCCTTCGAGGGTCGGCGGGGTCCGTCACCGGGGGTGTGCGGCCGGTCCGGGTCGAGCGGCGTGACCGCGATCAGCGGCAGGCCCAGGTCGCGGACCTTGCGCAGCACGCCGTGCAGTGCGGCCTGGTCGAGCGCCGCACCGGTGAGGACGGTGCTGCCGTCCTCGGCCTGGTCGAGGGTCATCCCGTCGAACCAGGTGGCCCATCGGGGGTCCAGCCGGCCGCCGAGGCGGATCTCGTAGCGGCTCGGGTCGGAGGGGCCGATGCGGGGCTGCTCCGTCATCGGGTCCCCCTGTCCGGTGGCCGCCCGGGGTGTCCCCGGGCGGCGGTCCGGTGTTCCTCGGTACGGCAGGAACGTAGGGAGGGCGGTGGGGAGAGCGGATCACCACGTCTGGTGATCCCGGTGGTGATCCCGGGGCCGGACGGGACCGGCAGAGCGGGACGCGCGCAGTGGCGGCGGCCCGCGCCTACCGGTCGGCGACGACGGCGGCCGCGGCGCCCTCGCGGGCCGGGGAGAGCAGGCCGAGCTCCGCCCCCCGGCGGACGGCCGCGCGGCGGTTGGTCACACCGAGCTTCGCGTAGACGTGCTTCGTGTGGGTCCGCACGGTGTTGACCGACACGAACAACCGGCGGGCGATGTCCGGGCCGTCCAGGTCCGTGCCGAGCATCCGCAGGACCTCGAGCTCGCGCGGACTCAGCGGGTCGACCAAGTGGGGACGGGGCGGTCGGGCGCCCTCGCCCGTCCCCATCGCAGCGAGGAGGTGACGGGCGGAACCGGAGGCGGGTCCCTCCACCGCGACGGCCCGTAGCGGGTCGGCCAGCAGGACGCCCTCGTCCACCAGCAGCCGGACGTGGCCCTGCCGCTCGGCCAGCGTCAGCGCCCGGCGCAGCGCGGCGAGCGCGGCCGGGCGGTCGCCTCGCGCCCCGTGCGCGAGCGCCTGCACGACGAGCACGTCGAGGACGCTGCCGGTCCTCCCGCCCTGCTCCGCGGCGAGCACCAGGCGCTGCAGCAGTGCCAGGGCCCCGGAGACCATGTGGTCTGCCCCCTCGGCGGCGTACCGGGCGACGAGCGCCCGGGCCAGGGTGACGTACTCGAACTCACGCAGGTGGTCCAGGTCGTCGTCGACCGACAGCCCTCGCTCCTCCGCCCAGGAGACGGCGTCGACCCACCGGCCGTGCCGGGCCAGGGTGCGCGCCCTCAGCGCGGCGACGGGCCGCACCTCGGGGAAGTAGTCGCCGACGTAGCGCCGCTGTGCCTCGTCGAGGAGCGCGAGCGCCCCGTGGAGGTCGCCCTCGGCCTCCCGGAGGCGGGCCGTCACGACCCGCGAGCGGTAGGGGTTCTGCGGCATGTCGGCGTGTTCCCCCAGGTCGCTGCTGGTGGCCAGGTGCCGGCGCGCGCCCTCGAGGTCTCCGCGTTCCAGCAGCACCGCGGCGATGCCCACGTGCATGTCCGCCGCTCCGCGGAGCACCGCTCCGGTCCCGGGGGTCACCAGCTGCAGCGCCTGCTCGTAGGTGCGCAGCGCGTCTCCGAGCCGGCCCTGGGTGGTCCGGATGTCGGCCAGCGCGATCGCGCAGCCGGTCACGTCGGACAGGTACCCGCCCCGTTCCAGCGCGGCCGCGGCCTCGGCGTACCACCGGTGCCCGGCCTCGAGGTCCCCGCTGGTCCAGTACGCCAGACCGAGCAGACCGGCCGGCCCGCCGCGGCCGAGGTGGTCGTCGTCAGTGGCGAGGTCGAGCGCCGTCCGGGCGTGTGCCACGGTGCCGGCCACGTCCCCGCGGAGCAGAGCCTGCCCCGCGCGGTACATGGCGATCGCGCTGGGCAGTCGGCGGAACCCGGCGTCGTCGACGACCACCATCTCCGCGCCGGGTGCGGTGCCGGGAGGGCTCGCCGTGGTGGTCTCCAGCCATCGCTCGGCGTCCTGCAGGCGCGCCTCGACGCCCTCGACCTCGCCCCGCACCATCAGCGCCCCGGCGTACGCGACGCCGAGCACGGGTCGGACCCGGATCACCTCGTCCGGCAGCGCTTCCAGCCAGCGCCGGACGGTGGCCTCCTGCCGGGCTCGGAGCAGGGCCGGCAGCGCCGGCTCCACCAGGTCCGCCGCGCGCGCGGGGTCCCCGCCGGCCAGTGCGTGCTCGACCGCCTCGACGTGGTCCCCACTCCGCTCGAACCAGGCGCTCGCCCGCCGGTGCAGATCGGGCACGACGTCGGGTCGCTCGGCCCGCAGGTGCACCTGCAGGACGTCGGCGAACAGGTGGTGGTAGCGGTACCACCGGCGCCGGTCGTCGAGCGGGACGAGGAACAGGTTGCCCCGGTCGAGAGCCTCCAGCGTCGCCTGGCCGCCGTCCCCACCCGTCACCGCGTCGCACAGCGGACCGGTCAGGCGGCCCAGGACGGAGGTCTGCAGCAGGAAGCCGCGCACGTCCCCGGGTTGGCGTTGCAGGACCTCCTCGACCAGGTAGTCGACGACGTAGCGGTCGTCCCCGGCGAACCCGCCGATGAACCCCGCGACGTCGTCGCGGCCCTGCATCGACAGCGCCGCCAGCTGGAGCGCGGCGATCCAGCCCTCGGTGCGGCCCTCCAGCGCCGCGACGTCGTCCGCGGTCAGTGCCAGCCCCATCGCGCCGTTGAGGTAGGTCGCGGCCTCCCCGGCCGTGAAGCGCAGGTCCGCGGCGCGGATCTCGAGGAGGTCCCCGCCGGCACGCCACCGCGCCAGGTGCAGCGCCGGGTCGGCGCGGCCGGCGATCACCGGGTGGACCTGCGGCGGGAGGTGCTCCAGGAGGAACGCCAGGCCGTCGAGCACCTCGGGGGACTCGATGACGTGGAAGTCGTCGAGGACCAGCACGAGGTGACCCGCGGTGGCGGAGAGGTCGTTGGCCAGCGTCGCGAGGACCGCGTCCGGGGACGGCTGCGCCGACTGCAGGAGCGCCAGCGCGCCCGCGGCCGCCTCCGGCACCGCGGTCCGGACAGCAGCGACGACGTAGGTCCAGAACACCATCGGGTCGTCGTCCCGCTCGTCGAGCGACAGCCACGCCACCGACCTGCCCTCCGCGGGGGCGGACAGCCACTGCGTGAGCACCGTGGTCTTCCCGAACCCGGCCGGCGCCGACACCAGCGTCAGTGCCGACTCGGTCACCCGGCCCAGGCGCTCCTCCAGCCGTGGACGCGGGACCAGGGCACGTCGCCGTCGCGGGACGTGGAGCTTGGTCTCGATCAGCGGGCCGGCCATGACCAGCTCACCGGTCAGGCCGCGGTCGCCGGCTCGACACCGAAGGCGACCAGCACGGTCTCGACGACGGAGTCGACGTACCCACTCGTGATGGGATCGCGGGTGATCAGCAGCCGCGTCCAGATCGGGCCGATGAGCAGGTCGATGAGGAGTTCCTGGTCCCCCGTCGGGGCGAGTTCGCCGCGGGCGATCGCCAGCGCCAGGACGCGTCGGTAGGCCTGCCGGCGGGTGTGGATGACGGTGAACAGCAGGTCGGTGATCTCGGGGTGGTGACCGGCCTCGCGCAGCAGCCGGGGCACGAACTGCCCGTGACCGCGCGCGAAGGTGTCCACCGCGGCGTGCAGCAGCGCGTGCAGGTCACCTCGCAGGGTCCCGGAGTCGGGCACGTCGACGCTCTGCAGGGCCAGCCGCTCGACCCCGGCGGCGGCGACCGCCGCCTTCGACGGCCATCGGCGCAGGATCGTGGTCTTGGCCACGCCACTGCGCGAGGCGAGCTCGTCGAGGGTCAGGCCGGCATAGCCGTGCGAGGCGAGCAGGGCGAGGACCTGGTCGAGGATGCGGGCGTCGAGGGTGCGGTCCCGGGGCCGGCCACGGGTCGACGCCGCTGTCCCCCTGCCGTGCGTCATGATCGACGACCTCTCGTGTCGGAATACCCGGCCAGGAAGATCCAGGTCACAGCCTACCCGGCAGGTCCATAGACCTATTTACGCAACTGCTGGTTGTGCAACGGTGCGGGACGGGGCTACGTTGCCGTCATCGCAGCCGCCTCGTCCAGAGGCCGTCTCGCGACCGCCGGGAGGTGCGTGGTGTCGCCAGCGCACCGGCCACTCCGGTCGCCGACCGCGGCGGGTGCCGGCTCCGCCGGGACTGGGTGCCGGGGGCCTCGTCCGGCGGTCTGACCATGCGCGACCGAGCGGATCCGGCTCGGGCGGACTGCGCACGTCACGGGAAGAGCACCTGCCTGCCCCTGTGAGGAGAAGACGTGACGGAGAACCGAACGCCGTACCCGGTCCGCGTGGACGCGTCGCTGGACGCACCCTCCCGGGGGCTGTGGCTGGTCAAGTGGCTGCTGCTGATCCCGCACCTCGTCGTGTTGGTCTTCCTGTGGCTGGCCTTCTGGGTGGTGGGTGTGATCGCGTTCTTCGCGATCCTGTTCACCGGGCGCTATCCGCGGGGACTGTTCGACTTCAACGTCGGCGTGATGCGCTGGTCCTGGCGGGTGCACTACTACGGCTACGGGGCCAACGGCACCGACCGCTATCCGCCGTTCACCCTCGCCGAGGTACCGGACTACCCGGCGCACCTCGACGTCGCCTATCCGGAACGGCTGTCCCGGGGCCTGATCTTCGTGAAGTGGCTCCTGGCGATCCCGCACTACCTCGTCCTGGCGGTCTTCGTCGGTGGCGGGCTGTGGCTGGGTACCGACGCCGCGACGGACGGGACGGACGGCTGGGGGGACATCTGGGGCGCCGTCGGCGGCCTCGTCGGCCTGCTCGTCCTGATCGCCGCGATCGTGCTGCTGTTCACCGGCCGCTACCCCGTGCCCCTGTACGACTTCGTGCTCGGCATGGACCGGTGGGCCCTGCGGGTGGCTGCCTACACGGCCCTGATGGTCGACCCCTATCCGCCGTTCCGGCTCGACCAGGGCGGTACCGACCCCGGCTCGGTCCGCGCCGCGCCCGTCGGACCACCCCCCACGGGGATGCCGGTCGCGCCGCCGCCGACCTCGCCGGCCCCCGCGCGCTGACCGTCGCGGGGAACTCCCGTCGCCCGAGGCGTCGACCGCTCGGGCGACGGGTCCCGGAGGTGACGTCACCGCGACCGCCCGGCCGCGGTGAGCGTGCCTCGCGTCCACGTGAGGTGCCCGGCGGCCACCGGCCGGCTGCCCGCCCTCGCTCTCCTCCGCTCGACCACGTAAGGACAGCACCATGTCGACCGACCACGACCTGTTCCCGACCGGGACCGAGGGGCTGGAGCCGGTGTCCCGGCCGCAGGAGGTCCGGCTCGCCGACGGGGACCACCTGTCCCTCTCGATCGCCCCGGTCCGCAAGGACCTGCGCGAGGACGACCCGGGCGCAGGCGGTTCCGCGGCCCGGCTGCGGATGCTGGCCTACAACGGCTCGATCCCCGGCCCCACGCTGCGCGTGCCGCAGGGTGCGGAGGTCACCGTGGACGTGCGCAACGACGGGGACGTGGAGACCACGGTGCACTGGCACGGCCTGCGGCTGGAGAACCGCTTCGACGGCGTCCCGCACGAGACCCAGGCGCCCATCCCGGTCGGCGGCGGCTACCGCTGTCGGGTGCAGTTCCCCGACGCCGGCTTCTACTGGTACCACCCCCACATCCGCGAGGACTTCGCGCAGGAGATGGGCCTGTACGGCACGATCGTCGTCGACCCCGCGGACCCCGGTTACTGGCCGCCGGTCGACCGGGAGCTCACGCTCACCCTCGACGACCTGCTGGTCGAGGACGGGCACATCGCCGCCTTCCACCGGTCCGGGCCGGACTCCACCGCGATGGGCCGCTTCGGCAACGTCCTGCTGGTCAACGGCGAGACGTCCTTCGCCGGGACGGCGACGGTCGGCGAGGTCGTGCGCCTGTACCTGGTCAACACGGCCAACACCCGGCTGTTCGACGTCGCCCTGCGCGGGGCGCCGATGAAGCTCGTCGGCGGCGACAGCGGCCGCTACGAGCGGGAGACGTTCGTCGACGACGTGCTGCTCGCCCCGTCGGAGCGGGCCGTCGTCGACGTGCTCTTCGACGCGCCCGGGCAGGTGCGGCTGGAGCACCGCACCCCCGAGCGGGTCTACGAGCTCGGGGGGTTCACCGTCGCGCCCGACGACCGCGGCGGGAGCCCTGCGGCCGGGTCGTACGCCGAGCTGCGCGTGGACCCGGACCTCACCGCCGAGCACCGCCTGCTCGACGCCGAGCTGGACCGGCCGCCGGACAAGGTCCTGGCCTTCGTCTCGAAGATGACCATGGACATGGACATGGACATGGACATGGGCGACGGGGGCGCACACGACCACGGGGGTCCCCACGGTCACGGCGACGGACTGGAGTGGGAGGACACGATGCCGGAGATGAACCGCGCGTCGGATCCCACGAACATGGTCTGGCAGCTCGTCGACGGGGAGACCGGTGCCGTGAACGGCGCCATCGACTGGTCGTTCACCGTCGGCGACCGGGTGAAGATCCGGCTGGTCAACGACATGGACCAGGACCACCCGATGCACCATCCGTTCCACGTCCACGGGGCGGGGCGCTTCCTGGTGATGTCCCGCGACGGCACACCGGAGCCGAACCTGGTGTGGAAGGACACCGTGCTGCTGCGCGCCGGGCAGACGGTCGACGTCCTGCTCGACGTCAGCAACCCCGGGCTGTGGATGGCGCACTGCCACATCGCCGAGCACACGGAGAGCGGCATGATGTTCAGCTTCACCGTGGCGCGCCGCCCGGAGCCGGTCCGGTGACCGCCGACCGGGACGTGCTGGTCATCGGGGGCGGGCAGGCCGGCCTGGCGATGGGCCACTCCCTGACGCAGCGGGGACTGCGCTTCGAGATCCTGGACTCCGGCCCGGAGGTCGGGCACACGTGGCGGTCCCGCTGGGACTCGCTGCGGCTGTTCACCTCCGGCCGCTACGACAGCCTGCCCGGGTTGCCGTTCCCCGCGGCCGCGGACGTCTACCCGGGCAAGGACGAGGTCGCGGAGTACCTGCGGGCCTACGCGGAGGAGTTCGAGCTGCCGGTCCGCCTCGACACGACGGTCACGTCACTGACGCGCACCGGCGACGGCGGCTACCTGGTCAAGGCCGGCGCCGACGCGCTCGAGACCCCTCAGGTGGTCGTGGCCACCGGCGGGTTCCAGCAGCCGTCCACCCCGCCGGTCGCCGCGGACCTCGCGGCCGAGGTGCACCAGGTGCACAGCGCGGACTACCGGCGCCCCGGGCAGCTGCCGCCGGGCCGGGTGCTCGTCGTCGGGGCGGCGAACTCCGGCTGCCAGATCGCCCTCGAGCTGTCCGCGACCCGGACGGTCGACCTGGCGGTGGGCGCCCGCGTCCCCACCGTGCCTCAGCGGCCGCTGGGCCGGGACGTGTGGTGGTGGGCGTCCGGGCTGCGGCTGGACCGCGTGACCGCCGACTCGCGACTGGGCCGGCGGCTGGCCGGCCGGGACCAGAACGTCGGCACCGGTCCGAGGCGGCTCGCCCGCCGGCACGGCGTCACCGTCCGGCCGCGGGTCCAGGCTGCGGCCGGGCGCCGCGTCACGTTCGCGGACGGCACGGACGCTGAGTACGACGTCGTGGTCTGGGCGACCGGGTTCACCACCGACGACTCGTGGGTCGACGTCCCCGACGCCGTCGACGAGCACGGGCGGCTACGGCAGTCGCGCGGGGTCACGCCGTCGCCGGGGCTGTACACGCTCGGCCGGATCTGGCAGCACACCCGGGGCTCGGCGCTGCTGGGCTGGGTGGGGAACGACGCCGAGTTCCTCGCCGGGCGGATAGCGGCCCGGTGCCGCACGAGCGCCTGACAGCCGTGATCGCCCCCGGCCGCGCCCCCGCCGACGCCCGACACGTCGGCGGACTGCGCACCCCGGTGCTCTGGGGCGCGGTCTGGGGCGTTCTCCAGGCCGCGTCACCGCTGGCGCTCCCCTGGCTCGACGCGGCCACCGTCTACGCACTGGGGCTGACGCTGATCGCCGCGATCTACATCGGCTTCGCCGTCGCCGACGGGCGGCGCACCGTGATCGCCGTCGAGGTCTGCGTCGCGGCGGTGTTCGCCGTCGTCGCGGCGGTCGGTGTGACCGGCCCGGCGTGGGTACTGGTGGCCGGGCTGGCCGGCCACGGCCTCAAGGACCTCTGGCAGCACCGCACGGGGTTCGTGTCCGGTACCCGCTGGTGGCCGCCGTTCTGCGCCAGCGTCGACGTCGTCGCCGCTGCTCTCATCGCCGTCACGATCCTGGCGGACGTCCGGGTGGGGTGGTGACCGCTCCCGGGGTGACCGGTGCACACGAACGGGCGCTCGTCGTCGCTGCTCCTGCGACCCGCGGCAGCCGAGTGGGTCGCGGCCGAGCAGCTCGTCGGCGGCGTCGTCCTGGGTGATGCGGAGGGTCGGCACGCGGGGATCGCGCCTCACCCCCGTGGGCGATCGGTCACCCGGAGAGGACGGCGACGAGACCGGAGGAGGCGACGTCCTTCACGTCGGTTGCTCCATCGTGACCGTCCCTGCGGCCCCGTCGACGGTGACCACCTGACCGGTCCTGATGCGCTCGGTCGCGCCCGGGACGCAGATCACGGCAGGGATGCCGTACTCCCGGGCAACGGTCGGCCCGTGCGCCATCACCGCACCGGTCTCGGTGACCAGCCCGCCCGCGGTGAGGAACAGCGGTGTCCAGCCCGGGTCGGTCGTCGGCGCGACGAGGATCTCGCCCGGCTCGATCGACGCGCTCGCCGGGTCACGGATCACGCGGGCGCGGCCGCGGGCCCGCCCGGATGCCGCACCGACGCCGGTGAGAGTGCGGTCGTCGGACGCCCGAGGCGGCAGCAGCGCCTCCACGTCGGTGCCGTCGGAGAGCAGGGCGACCGGAACGGTCCGGCGCCGCAGCTCCCGCATGTGCTCCGACCGCCGTCCAGCGACCACCTCGCGCAGGTCGTCGCCACGCTGCACGCCCGCCTGCAGCTCGGGCAGCGTGAGGAACATGACGTCGTCCGCGCGCTCCAGGAGCCCCTCCGCCCGGAGCTGGGCCCCGAGGAGGAGGAGGCGTCGGCGCCGGTCGCGCAAGGCGTAGAGCCCGGCGAACTTCCCCGCCTCGCGCAGCCCGCCCAGCTCCCGCGCGCGGCGCAGGAAGAAGCCGGCGAGCCGACCGCGCACCCGCCGGCTGCGGCGTGCCCGCTGAACGAGGTCGGCGAGCATCGCCTCGGCCCGGGCCGCGGCACGTTCGAACCGACGGTCAGGGGCCTGCTCGGGATCGACGACGCGCAGGTGGTTCACGAGCATCGCGAGAACCGGCGTCGGATCCTCGGACCAGCGCGGCACGCCGACGTCGACCTCCGCGGCGCACCGGATGCCATACCTGTCGAGGAAGGCGCTCAGGCCGAAGTCCGGCAGCCTCCCCTGCAGGTGGGCCGCGGCGAGCTCGGCCGGTGGCGTGCCCGCCAGGACCTCGCGGTACGGCGCAGCCCGCCGGGCGACCTGCCAGAGCGCGAGGTCCATCTCGATCGTGACGTTGTGGGGCATGCCCCCGAGCACGGTGCGCACCTCGTCCTCGCTCGCGATGCCCGCGAGCAGCGGCGGCAGAGCCGCAGAGACGAGGAGTCCGCTGACGACCGGCCAGGTGATGCCGTCGAGGCGCGCGGTCGAAGCCGTCTCCTCCTGTACCAGCTCCAGCAACTCGGCGGCCGTGGCCGGATCGGTCGCCGGCTGCTGTCGGAGACGCTCGAGCTCGCCGAACACGCGCTCCCGCGCCGCCGCGGGTCGGGCCAGGGCGCCCAGGATCCCGGCCACCGCCCGTGGCCCCATCGTCAGCGCGGCGGTGTTGCGCCGACGGGAGCCCCGTTCCGGGGCGAACCGGGGATCGTCCAGCAGGTACTCGGTCACTGCCTGCGCGCGCGGCCCGAAGTCGACCGCCATGAGCTCCACCAGTCGCTTCCGGGTCGACGGGTCGCGCATCGCGTCGGTCAGGTCCCCGTACAGCCGCCCGCCGATGTCGGCGATCTCGACCGTGAGACCGAACGACGCGAGCATGCCCGCCAGCATCGACCTCAGCGTCGACATGCCCATCGGCGTGACCGGCTGGAGCATGCCCTGGACGTTGCCGAACTCGACGTACAGCCGCGGGCCCGGCTTCCCGCTCTCCGGGGGCGCTGGGAACAGCGTGGTGATCGGCCGCGACTGCAGCAGCCACAGCGTGCCGTCACGGTCGTATCCCCACTCGACGTCCTGCGGTGCGCCGAAGCGGTCCTGGAGCCGCTGCCCGACGTCGCGGAGCTCCCTCAGCCGTCCTGGTGTGAGACAGCCGCGGGTCTCCGGGGTGGCGCCGTCCAGCACGTAGTGGTCGGCCGCCGCCGTACCGTCGACGACCGCCGAGCCCAGTCCCGACGCGGCGTCGACGACGGTCTCGCTCCGCGAGCCGGTGACCGGATTGGCCGTGAACAGCACGCCCGCCACCTCGGCGTCGACCATCCGTTGGACGACGACCGCCATGCGCACGGTGTCGTGCGGTACTCCGGAGGCTTCGCGGTAGGCCATGGCGCGCTCGGTGTGCAGGGAGCCCCAGCAGGCGGCGATCGCCTCGAGCAGCGGCTCCGCGCCGGTCACCGAGAGGTACGTGTCCTGCTGGCCGGCGAAGCTCGCGTCCGGCAGGTCCTCGGCGGTGGCGCTGGACCGGACCGCCACCGGCCCGCCGCCGAGTCGGTCGTATGCCGCGAGCACCTCGGCCCGCGGCACCTTCCCGTGCCGATGGGCGTCGGTCGTGACGCAGAAGCCGTCCGGCACGCGCTCGCCCCACCGGATCAGCGCGGCGAGGCCGGCGGCCTTGCCGCCCACGAGGTCCCGCCGTCCCGGGTCGATCGCGGTCAACTCGAGCACGTGCATGCCGAAGCCCCCTGCCTGATACGACTGCACTGTAGGCGCCGTCGCAATACAGGTGCAATGCAAGGAGTCGCATGGCCCGCAGGGTGGACCGCCGTGAGCGCCGGGAACTGCTCGCCGACGCACTGATGCGCCTGGCGGCCGCGCGCGGCCTGGAAGCGGTGAGCCTGCGGCACGTGGCGGCCGAGGCAGGGGTCTCGACGGGGATGGTGCAGCACTACTTCCGCACCAAGGACGAGATGATGGTGTTCGCCCTCGGGATGGTCATGGACCGGATCCGCCGGCGGTCGCAGGCAGTGGCGGCACCGGCGGCGCCGCGCGAGCTCGTCCGCGGGCTGCTGCTCCAGGTGCTGCCGCTCGACGAGACGCGCCGGCTGGAGAACCACGTCGTGCTCGCGTTCCTCGCGTACGCCGCGGTGAAGCCCTCACTCGCGTCGGGGCTGCGCGAGGCCGCTGCGCAGATGCGCGGGTTCCTCGCCGAGCAGCTGCGAGCAGCCGGTGTGGACGGCGTCGACCCCGAACAGGGGGCAGCGGGGCTGCTCGCGCTCGTCGACGGTCTCGGCCTGCAGGTGCTGTCGCAGCAGTACGCCGCGGAGGATGCGGCCGCCGCGCTCGACGCACAGCTCGTGCTGCTCTTCGGCCGGCCCTAGGTATGCATCCCGGACACGAGGGCGGGTGGAGCCGGCGCGAACAGCTCGCCGAGGAGATCGGCGTCGACCGGATCGTGCCGAGGACGGGTGCGAGCGGCGATCGACACGGTCACCGCACCGGATCGGCAACCGGATGAGCAGACGCCTGGGTCAGGATGACCGCCCGGAGATCGTCCAGCGCCTGGTGGCGGGCACCGGCCAGCGACGGCTCCGTCGCGACGCTCGCGGCCCGGACCGGTGCGCGCCGCGGCAGCCGACCGGACCCGTCGGAGACGGCCTGGAGAACGGCCGGATGGGTGCCCCAGGTGCCGCCGACGACGACGAGCTGCGGATCGGTCAGCGCGACCAGGGCCCCGAGCACACCGCAGATCGCGTCGGCCAGCGCGGCGATCACGCCGTCCGCCCGCCGCCCGTCGGCGTCGACGGCGTGCAGCAGCGCGGGCACGTCGATGGCGGTGGAGCCGGGCCGGCGCAGCTGCAGCTCGGCGAAGACCTCGGTGAAGGCGACGGCTCGACCACGGGGGCCGCGGGTGAGCACGTGGGCGATCTCGCCGGCGAGGCCGCCGTGCCCGCGGCGCACCTCACCGTCGGCCACGACGGCACAGCCGAGCCCCTCGCCCAGGTAGAGGTAGGCGAACGTGTCGAGCCCACCCGGGGCCGCCGCCGCGCGCTCGGCGCGGGCGGCCCAGTTGACGTCGTTGTCCACGACCACCGGCCCCGCGACCAGGGGGGCGAGGACCTCGACCGGGGAGAGCTCACCGACGAGGAACGGCGCGTCGGGCAGGTGGACCAGGCGGCCCGTTCCCCGGTCGACCGGGTCGGCGGCGCTCACGACGGCGAGCCGCGCCGGCCCCGGGCCGCCGGCCAGGCTCCGTTCGGCCACCGCCCGCAGCGCCCCGGCCACCTGGTCGGGGTGCGCCGGGCGCCCGACCTCCTCGACCTCCCGGGCGACGACCTCCCCGTGGACGTCGACGGCCTCGGCGACGACGCCGTCGGGGGCGATGCCGACGACCAGGGCGAGCCCGAGGTCGTCGGCGAGGGAGTAGTAGGTGCCGATCCGGCCGCGGCCGGTGGTGCGCTCGCCGGTGTCGCGCAGCAGACCCGCCCCGGTCAGCCGCCGCACGCTCTCCCCGACGGTGGGCTTGGAGATGCCGGTGCGGGCGGCGATCTCGGCGCGGGTGAGCCGTCGCTCGTCGATCAGCGCGCGGAGCACGTGCTCGTCGGTCAGCGACCGGAGCAACTCGAGCGACGGCTTGGCCGGGGTCATGCGGACGACTCTAGTCAGGAGTGTTGCCTAGAAAGCGGGTGCACCGTAGGCTCCCCTCCAAGTAAGGAGTCCTTCCTGAATGGAGTGAGCGCCATGACCGTCACCTCCCCACCCGACACCGCCCGGGCGACGCTGCCGCCGCTGCCGCACTGGGAGACCACCCCGGAGGACCTGAAGGCCGCGATCCGGGAGATCAAGCCGGCGCTGCGGGCGCGCATCGCCGCCTCCGGCCGCACCGTGGAGGAGGTCTTCGCCGTCGTCGAGGCCCGCATCGCCGCCGCGGTCGCCGAGATCGAGGCCGCGAAGACGCGCGGCGAGGAGCTCTGGCCGGTCGTCGACTACGCCGACATCGAGGCCGGCGCCGTCTCCGCCGAGCAGCTGGCCCAGCTGCGTCGGCGCGGCTGCCTGGTCGTGCGCGGGCACTTCCCGCGCGAGCAGGCGCTGGCCTGGGACGCCGGCATCGTCGACTACGTCGAGAGCAACCGGTTCTTCGAGGACTACCGCGGCCCCGGCGACGACTTCTTCGGCAGCGTCGGCTCCAAGCCCGAGATCTACCCGATCTACTGGTCCCCGGCGCAGATGGAGGCCCGGCAGAGCGACCGCATGGCCCGCGTGCAGGGCCTGCTGAACGCGCTGTGGAGGTCCGAGTCCGACGGCGTGCAGTGGTTCGACCCCGACCGCGACTCGCTCTACCCCGACCGCATCCGCCGCCGGCCGCCGGGCGCGGACTCCGGCGGCCTGGGCACCCACCTGGACCCCGGCACCCTGGACCTGTGGATGACCGAGGCCTACCAGAAGGCCTTCCGGCACCTGTTCGACGGCACCGTGGAGGCCTACGACCCCTGGGACGCCGCCCACCGCACCGCCGGCCCGCAGTACCCCGGTTCCACCATGTGCTCGGCGTTCCGCACCTTCCAGGGCTGGACCGCGCTGTCGGACATGGCCAACGACCAGGGCGTGCTGCACACCGTGCCCATCCCCGAGGCGATGGCCTACCTCATGCTGCGCCCACTGCTGGCCGACGTACCCGAGGACAGCATGTGCGGGGTGACCACCAACCGCGTCTTCCCGGCCACCCGGGAGTGGCACTCACTGCTGCTGCGCGCCGTGACCCCCATCCCCGACGTGCAGGCCGGCGACTCCGTCTGGTGGCACTGCGACATGATCCACGGCGTCGACCCCGTCGAGGACCAGCAGGGCTGGGGCAACGTCATGTACGTCCCCGCCGCCCCCTGGTGCGCGCGCAACGAGGCCTACGCCGCCTCCGTCCGCGACGCGTTCCTCACCGGTTCCAGCCCCACCGACTTCCCCGCCGAGCACTACGAGCGCGACTGGGGCAACCGGTTCTCAGCTGACCGGCTCAACGACACCGGCCGCCGCGGCCTCGGCCTCGCCTGACACGCGTCGCCTCCCGCACGCCGGCCGGCCGCCGCACACCGGTGCGGCGGTCAGCCGCGTGCCGGGGACGTGGCGCGCGGGCCGGGGGCGGCCGCGTGCGCCCGGCCGTGCCGGACGACCAGCACCGGGCACGACGCGTGCACGACGCAGTGCAGGGCGACCGATCCGAGCGCCAGCCCGGTCAGCCGGCTCCGGCTGCGGCTGCCGACGACGAGGAGGGCGGCTCCCGCGGCCCGCCGCACGAGGACGTCCCCCGGCGCGCCGGTCTCCACGGTCGCCTCGACGTCCGGATGCGGTCCGGGGCCCAGGACGGCGGCCACGATGCGCTCGGCGCGTCCCCGGGCCGCCTCGAGCGTCTCGCCGACCGGCGGCGCCGGGACGGTGGCGTCGCTCCAGTAGGTGACGGGCTGGCAGACCAGGACCGCCTCCACGGCAGCGCCGAGCCGGCGGGCGTGCCGCACCGCCTCCGTCAGCGCAGCGTGCGCCACCGGCGAGTCGTCGACCCCCACGACCACCCGCGTCCCCGACTCCGCCCCGGGGTGGACGACGACGACCGGGCACGGCGCGTGCGCCGCGCAGTGCAGGGCCACCGAACCGAGCAGCGCGCTCCTCACGGCTCCCCGGCCACGGCTGCCCACCACGAGCAGCCCGGCGCCCTCGGCCCGCGCCACCAGCGCCTCGGCGGGGCTCCCGGACACGACGGTGACGACGACCGGGTGCGTCCCGTCCCGCGCGACCGCCCGTACCGCGGGGTCACTCGTCGCCTCGGCGACGCTCGCCCGCAGCCGCGCCTCGGTGTCGGCTCGCACGTGCTCGGCACGGGAGGTGTCGATCACGTCCAGGGGCGACCAGGGATTCACCGGGACGGCGCTGACGACCTCGACCTCCGCCCCCGCGCGGGCGCCGGCCGCCAGCGCCCAGACGAGCGCCGCCCGGCCACCGGGTGACCCGTCGACCCCGACGACGATCCGTTCGCCCGCCCGCTCGCTCGTCACAGTCGCTCCGCCTCCGTCGTTCCCGTCCGGCCCCCGTCCAGGATCGAGGGGTCCCGCGGACGGCGACGCCACCCGACGTCACGGATCGACCAGGACCTTCGTCCCGTCGGCCACCTCGCCGAGCGCACCGACCTCGACCAGGACGGGGACGTTCGTCACTGCCGGCGATGACCGCGGGCCCCGGACGAGGACGCCTCCGCGGACGAGGCTCGGGGCAGGCACCGTCCCGAGGAGTCGCACCATGACCGGCCGCACCGCCCCACCCGACCCGCAGCCGATCCGGACCCGGCACCTCCCACCGCTGGAGGCGGCCGCCGACGCCGCCGTACGGGCGCCCTCGGTACACAACTCGCAGCCGTGGCGGATCGCGTTGCACCCGGACCGGCTGGAGCTCTCCGCGGACCACGCCCGGCAGCTGACCGTCCTGGACCCCGCCGGTCGGGCCCTGACACACAGCGTCGGCGCGGCGCTGTTCAACGCCCGGGTAGCGGTGGCCGCCAGCGGGCACGCCGCCCGCGTCGACCGGCTGCCCGATGCTGCCGACCCCGGCCTGATGGCCGTGCTCCGGCCGGTCGAGGGCCCGGCGGACCCGGCACTGGCCGCGCTCGCCCCCGCCGTGCGCAGGCGCCGGACCAACCGGCGGCGCTACACGGCCGAAGGGGTGCCCGAGGACGTGCTGCGGGTCCTGGTCGCGGCGGCCGCCGCCGAGGACACCACCCTGGTCCCGATCACCGGCGAGGAGCACCTCCGGCTCCTCGCCCGGCTCACCCAGCAGGCCGACGCCGTCCAGAACGCCGACCCCGCCTACCGGGCCGAGCTGCGCCGCTGGACCAACCGGGACCCCGCCACCGGCGACGGCATCCCGGTGTCCGTGGTCCCCCACGTCGACGGACACCAGCACGACGCGCTGCCGGTCCGCGACTTCGACACCGCCGGCGCCGGCCGGCTCCCCCCGGACACCGACTCGGGCACCGAGCAGACCATCGTCGTGCTGGCGACCGCCTCCGACGACCCGCTGGCGTGGCTGCGGTGCGGCGAGGCCCTCGAGCGGGTGCTCCTGGAGCTCACCGCCCGCGGCTGGGTCGCCGGGCCGCTCACCCAGGCCGTCGAGGTCCCGGTCACCCGCACGCAGCTGCGCTCGGCCCTCACGTGGGACGCGCACCCGCAGTCGGTGCTCCGCGTCGGCCGCGCGCCCGCCACCTCGCCGACACCGCGCCGCCCCCGGGCCACGGTCGTCGAGAACAGCGCCGCTCCCGTCGAGCGGGAGGGGCAGGGGCCGGCCGGCCGGCCGCGGCCGCCCGCTCGTCCCGTCTCCGACGGCCGCGGGGGGACCACCTGGGTCTGACCGCCGGCCGCCACCCGCGAACCGCGCGCCTGCCGCGGCACGCGAGGCCGTGCGACCCCGGGCCGGAAGTCCCGCGCGGTCCGGCCTTCCGGCCGCGTCGACCGCCGCAGGAGACCAGCACCGTCGGTACCGCCCATCCCTGCGACGAGGAGGCCGACGTGGACGCGGAGAAGACGTGGACCGTGCGCATCGACATCGGGGAGCACGACGGCCGGACACGGGCCGTCGCCCACCTGCAGACCCGCGAC
>NZ_FXTJ01000017.1 GCF_900182545.1 Geodermatophilus aquaeductus
GCGCTGGCCCGGACCGTCGGCGGCGTCACCGACGTCCGCGTGCTCCTCGCCGGGGACGAGGTGCCGGACGGCGCCGAACCGGTCCGCCCGCTGCCCGCCCCGGCGCCCCGGCGCCCCGGGGTGGACCGTGAGCCGGCCGGCCCCCGGTCGAGTCATCGACGCTGACATCGACGGGTCCGATGCCTCCCGCGGGGCCGCCGCGGCCGCGGTCGAGCGGGCCGCCCGGCGCGGCTCGGCCCTGCACCTGGTCCACGCGCCGCCCTGGCCGGCCGTCGCCCGTGAGCGGCGGGAGGCACCTGCCGGCGCAGCCACAGCATCTGCGCCGGCCATGGGCGCTGACTGACCGGAGAGCAGAGGGTCAGGCGACACCGTCGAAGAGATCGGTGAACATGGGTCCTCTCGTCGCGCGCCCAGACGACGCGATCGTGTACCACTCCCGCCGCACGCGGCGCTCCCACTGCTCGGTGTTGGTCGGGTCGTCGGACATGACGTGGAGTTGGCTCTTGTGCTCGCGAAGGCCGGCGACGACCTGGCTCGCGACCTCTCGACAGTCGACGGTGATCTGGATCTGGTCATCCGGTACGCCGCGCATGTTGAACATCTGCGTCGGATCAAACGTGTAGAGACCGAGTTCAGCCCGCTGACGGTTCCACCGTTCGAAGACGGACTGCGGTACCGCACCGTGGGCGAGCCGCTGGAAGCCCGTGGTGCTCTCGGGACGCAGGCGCGCGAACGCCTCGTCGGTGGCTGCGCCGATCGCGACGTGGTCGGGGTGCCCGAAGATGCCGTCGGGACCGAAGGTCACGACAACGGCGGGTTCCTCTTCCTCGAGGACCTGCGCGATCGCGACGACGACGTCCTCCCTCGGGACGTCCGCGACCCCGCCGTCCGGCAGACCCAGCCACTCGTGACGGTCGGGAACACGGCCGAGAGCTCGCCACCCGGCCTCGTCCTCGGCCTGGCGGATGGCGCCGAGCGTCCGCCGGGTGGCGGGGAACCCGTCTCGGATGTCCCCCTGTTCGCCGCTGGTGGCGTGGATCAGGATGAACCGGAAGTCGGGCTCACCGGCGTGGAGGGCCACACTCCCGGCGGCCCCGTACGCATCGTCATCTGGGTGCGCGAAGACGCAGGCGAGGGTCCGGTTGCGCGGCATGGAAGCGCAGTATCGGCTCGCGATCCCGCTGTGACCAGGTTCCGGATCGGCTGGGGTGCAGCGGACCTTCCGTATCGCCGACGCGGAACACAGTCCGCCACCGAGGCACGCTCGACGACCATGTCGTCACATGCCTCTGGGCGCGGGGATCGGCTGGCGTCCACCCTCTGAGGGACGGGTCGACGGCGTCCATCGACAGCTGACAGATGCCGTGTCGCGTCCGGTACCGCCACCTCGTGTGTCAGAGCCGGCCGGCGGTGCGAACGGCGCAGGTCGCTCCTGCCCCGAGCTCACGCTTCGACACCACCGCCGGACCCCTTGCCTGACGACTCCGCCGCACGGTTCGTGCGGACCATCGCCCGGTGGGCGCCGCGGAGGACTCTTGCGAGCCTGGTGAGCAGGCGACGAACCCGCCTAGACTCCGGTCGCGGTCAGCAGCGGTCGTCCCGAAGGGGCACACGCCTTTCAGACTGGCCGTCGGCTGAGCGTCGGTGTCGGGCCCCGTACGCACCGCCGTACGGGCCCGGGCGCCGCCGTCCCGTAGAGGCTGCGGAGTCGTCGGCCAGGTGAGACGAGTCGACCTGGCCCCGTGGTACTGAGATCCCCGTTCCGCGGCGCGGCGCTCCGGGTCGCGTTCTGGCCGGCCTCACAGCGGTGGGACCCCGTCGAGCTCGGGAGGCATGGTGACCGGATCCATCGCCGCCCGGCTCGGGCCGGATGCGCTGGCCGCCATCCTGGACGCGCTGCCGGAGGGTCTGGCTGTCTTCGATGGCGACTGGACGATCTGCTACCTCAACCCGCCCGGCGCAGCGCTGATGGGACGACCGGCCGCCGAGCTGATCGGCCGTCAGATCTGGACCGCTCTACCGGAGCTGACCGGCAGCATCTTCCACAGTTTCCTGCTGCACGCCCGCAGCGTGGGCACACCGGTGACCTGGCAGGGGTACTACACCCCGGCAAGGCGCTGGCTGTGCGCGACCGCGGTGGTCGTCGAGGGACTGGTGCAGGTCTCGTTCCGGGACGCCGCCGGCCTGTTCCCCGAACCGCCCGCCGAGGTGTCCGAGTCCCCCGGCGGAGACCGGCTGCGGTTCCTGGCCGAGGTCTCCGAGGCCATGATCACCACCCTGGACACCGGCGAGTCGGCCACCCAGCTGGCCGAGCTGGCGGCGTCGCGGCTGTGCGACTGGGCGGTCGTGGCCCTGGCCGGTGAGGACGGCGGGCCGGGCGAGGAGGCGTGGGCCCACCGGGAGCCGGCGCGCCGCGGCGATCTGGACACCTACGTCCGCGGCCGGCTGCGCAACACCGGCGACGACGCCGCGATGGTCGACGCGCTGCTCTCCGGCGAGCCGGTGCAGGTGCCCATCGACCAGGAGCAGGTCGCCCCCTCGCTGCCCACCGACGAGGTCCGGGCGGCGTGGCGGCGGCTGGACACCACCTCGTGCACCATCGTGCCGCTGCGCGCCCGCGGGGAGACCTTCGGCGCCCTGGCGATGCTCAATACCGGACCCCGGCCTCCGCACAGCGAGACCGAGATCGCCACCGCCGTCGAGGTGGCCCGGCGCGGCGCCCTGGCGCTGGACAACGCCCGCCTCTACGGCCGGCAGCTCAAGGTCGCCGAGACCCTGCAGCGCAGCCTGCTCACCCCGCCGCCCCAGTCGCCTCACCTGCAGATCGCCGTCCGGTACCGGCCGGCCGCCATCTTCCAGCAGGTCGGCGGAGACTGGTACGACGCCTTCCAGCAGCCCGACGGCGCCACGCTGCTGGTCATCGGCGACGTGGTCGGGCACAACGTGGACGCCGCCGCGGGGATGGGGCAGATCCGCAGCATCCTGCGCGGCATCGCGTACGACCGTGCCGAGACCCCGGCGCAGGTACTCACCCGCGTCGACAGAGTGCTCACCGGCCTGCGGATCGGCACCCTGGCCACCGCCCTGGTGGCCCGCCTCGAGCAGTCGGCGACGTCGGCCGACCCGGGACTGCGCACGCTGCGCTGGTCCTCGGCCGGGCATCCCCCGCCCCTGCTCGTCCGCCCCGACGCGACGGTGGTGACGCTGGACAGCCGCCCGGACCGGCTGCTCGGCGCGGAATCGACCCGTCCTCGCACCGATCACGAGGTGCCGCTGCGGTCCGGTGACACCGTCGTCTTCTACACCGATGGGCTGATCGAGCACGACCGAACCGGCATCGACGAGGGCATCGCCCGGCTCAGCGGCGAACTCGCCAAGCTCGCTGACCTGCCACTGGAGCAGCTCTGCGACCGGCTGCTCGACCGGATCGCCCCTGGACTCGCCGACGACGACATCGCCCTCCTCACCGTGCGCAGCCATCCCGACGACGTACCCACGGCGGCGGACGCCCTCCGTTAGCAACCGGGCCCGGACGGGGCCCGGTGGCGACCAACGCCCGGGCCGAGCAGGTGCTCGGCTATCCGCACGAGCAGTGGCCGCACGACGAGGGGTTGTGGCAGCGCATCCTGCATCCCGACGACCGCGACCACGTGCTGCAGACCGTCCGCGCCACGATCGCCGCCGGCCGGGACCTGTCCCTGACCTACCGGGTGCGGGCGGCCGACCGACGGTGGGTGTGGCTGCACCACCTCGGTCACGTCGCCCGCGACGACGCCGGCACCGCGACCGCGATGCACTCGGTGCTCATCGACGTCACCGAGGCCCAGCGGCGCGAGCGGGCGGCGGCGCTGCTCGCCGCCGCCGGACGGGCGCTGTCCGGACCGGGCACGGTGACCCAGCGGCTGGCCGCGGTCGCCGAGCTCGCCGTCGGTGACCTTGGCCAGCGTGCCACCGTCTGGTTGCGCGGCGACGACGGGCGCTACCGCCCGGTGGCCGCGGCGCCGGCAGGGACCGCGCCGCAGGTGCTCAAGCTGGCGCCGGTCGCCGCGCCCCGGACCTGGAGACCGCCTACCGGGCCGGGCGCCCCTTCATCGTTCCCGAGGTCGATGACCGACTGTTGCGGATCACCGCCTCCGGTGACGAGGCCCGCTACCGGGAACTGGCCGCGATGGGCGCCCGGCACGTGCTGATCGTGCCGCTGCTGTCCGGCGGGCAGGTCGTCGGCCTGCTGACCCTGGCCGCGACCGACGCCGAACGGTGGTCCGAGGACGGCGACCTGGAGCTGGCCGGCGACCTCGGGCAGCGGGTCGTGGCGACGGTCGCCGCCGAGCGCGTGGCGACCCGTCAACGGCATCTGCACGAGGTGACCTCGGCGCTGTCGGCCGCCGGCACCGTGGCCGAGGCCGCCACCGAACTCGCCTCCGTGCTCCGCCGGGTCCTGGGTGCCTCGGTGGTGGACGTCTGCCGACTGGAGACCGACGGCCTGCTGCACCTGGTGCACAGTGCCGGCTACCCGCCGGAACGCGCCGCCCGCTTCGCCACCGTCCCGCTCGCCACACCGCTCCCGATCGCCGCCGCCGCCCGGACCGGACGGCCGGTGTGGCTGGCCGACCGGCAGGCCAGGCGAGACCGCTATCCCGAATCGCTGCCACACCTCCTCGAACAGACGCAGGCCGCGGCTGCGCTCCCGCTGCTGGTCGGCGGCCGGGTGCTGGGCACGGTGACGGCCAGCTTCCCCGAGCCGCGACTGTTCGAGCCCGATGAGCGGGCGTTCCTGCTCAGCCTCATCGACCAGGCCGCGGCGGCCTTCGAACGGGCCGCACTGGCCGACGCGCGGCGCACCATGCCGCACTGGCCGACGCGCGGCGCACCATGGCCGACGCGCTCCAACGCAGCCTGCTGCCCAGCGCCCTGCCACATCCCGACCGGCTGGCGGTCACCGCCCGCTACCTGCCGGCGGTCGCAGGGACCCAGGCCGGCGGCGACTGGTTCGACGTCCTCGAGCTCGACGGCGGCCGGATCGCCGTCGCCGTCGGAGACGTCGTGGGAGACGGCGCGCCGGCGGCTGCGGTGATGGGCCAGCTGCGCAGCTCGCTGGCCACCCTGCTGCTGGCCGGGTTCTCACCCGCGCGAGCCCTGGAGCTGCTGGACCGGTTCGCCACCCAGGTCGCCGGCGCCCGGGTCAGCACCGCCGCCTGTGTGCACCTGGACCCGGAGAGCGGCGAGCTGACCTACAGCCGCGCGGGACATCCCCCGCCGCTGCGCCTGGACGAGGGGACCGCCACCTATCTCGAGGCCGGGCACGGCCCCGCGCTGGGGGTGTCGCCGGCCGGACGCCGCCCGGAGACGGTCACCACCCTGCCGACCGGCGCGACGCTGCTGCTCTACACCGACGGGCTGGTCGAACGGCGCGGCGCCACCCTCGATGACGGCCTGGCCCGGCTGGCGACCGTGGCGACCAGCCACCGCTCGGCGCCGCTGCCCGCCCTGCTCGACGAGGTGCTCGCCGACCTGGTCGTCGGGGGCGCCGATGACGACATCGCCGTGGTCGCGCTCCGGCGGCTGCCCGAGGCCCTCCACCTGGACCTGCCGGCGCAGCCGCAGCAGCTGCGCCGGCTGCGGGCGGTGGTGCAGCACTGGGCCGAGGAGGCCGCCCTGGCCCCGCCAGCATCGAGGACCTGCAGCTGGCCCTCGGCGAGGCGGCGGCCAACGCCGTCGAGCACGCCTACCGCGACGCCGACCCACCCGGCCGCGTGACGGTCGCCCTCGATCCCGCTGCCGACGGCTCCCTGACCGTCACGGTGACCGACAGTGGCACGTGGCGCCCGAAGCCGACCGACTCCGGCTTCCGCGGCCGCGGCCGCGGCCTGCAGATGATCGGGGTCCTGGCGGCTGACACCGACCTGCGGCCCGGGCCGGCCGGCACCCTGCTGCGCTTCCGGATGCCACCCTCGCCCGTCGCGGCGCCCCGTCCCCGGCTCGGGAACGTCGCCGGCTCCCCCGGCCGCCCGGCCACCCTGACCGCTTCGGACGCCAACGGCCGCCGCTGCGTGGAGCTGGCCGGGGACCTCGACCTCGCCGGCGCCGCCGCCGTCCGCGACGCGCTGCTCGCCGAACTGGCCGACCACCCGAGAACCACGCTCGACCTCACCGGGCTCGGGTTCGTGGCCAGCGTCGGCGCCGGCCCGCTGCTCGAGGCCGCCGAGGTCGCCCGCACCGCCGGTGAGCTCGACGTCCTGCTGCCCCCCGCCGGCCCGGCGCGGCGACTGCTCGACCTCACTGGACTGACCGCAGCCCTGCGGACCACCCCTGGCAGCGTTCCCCAGTGAAGCCACCGTCGCGACTCCGGACTCGGTGGCGGAGTGCACGAGAACGCCGCACCGACCGTTGATCGAGGCGAGCACGACCAGCCGACTCCGGCTCATCCGCAGCTGCGGATGAGCCGGGTGAAGGACCGGCGCACATCAGCGATACGGCCGGTGGTCAGCCCCGCGTCTCCGCGTGGCCCGGCCTGGTGGGCGGGCGCCCGAAGGCATCCTGCAGCCCGCTGAGCTGCAGGATGCGGTCCACTGGGGGCGACGAGGCACGCAGGACCGGACGTCGGCCGGCGGCGAGGGATGCCTCGGTGCACCTGGCCAGGACGGCGAGGGCGGTGGAGCTCATGAACGACACCGCGACCGCGGTGTCGAGCTCGCCGCGGAGACAGAGCACGCGGTGATCGCCCTCGCGTTCGATCGTGATGTATCCGGGCAACGGCCCAGTGCGCTGGAAGTGGGGGTTCATCTCCGCCTCCTCACCCGCCGGCGGCGTCGACGGGACGGGCGCTGCGGGACCACTGGCTCAGTCCCGGCCCCGTGCAGGCACGTTGCCGAGGAGTATGAGCCCCGCGATCACGAGAAGGATCCCGGCCCGCTACGTCGCCCAGAACGTGCACGGGTCCGTACGCAGCGGTGACCGTCCCGGCGACCGCCCCGGCGGGCGGCGATGTCGAGGCTGGCGAGCCGCAGGCGACCGCCGGACAGGTCGGCCGTGGGCGCGCACCGACCTGGTGGCCGGCGTGGACGTGAGCCAGCGCGTCGGCTGCCGAGCCCCCGGCCAGGTGGGCGACCCGGAGGTGGCGCTACCGGCCACCACCGCGGCGGCGTTCGCACTTGCGGTGCTGTCCGCCTCCGCGCCCCGGTCGGTCAGAGGGCCTCCATGCTCCTCGTGACACCTGCTAGTCGAGCGATCGCACCGCCGACGTTCGCCTGGCCGGTCCCGGGGACGCGGTCGGCGTGTCGGGGAGCCGGACCGGATCTCGTGGCGCACCCGCGAATCTATGAGGCCGGTGCGGTGGTCACGCGGATGAGTTCCCGGGCGAACTCCCTCGCCTCGTCGATCGACAGGCGCGCGCCCTCGGCCAGCGCCGTATCCATCGTGGCCCGCCCCAAGCGGTTCTGCACCTGCGCCATGGCCTCGTCGAGGCGCCGCTGTTCCCGGACCAGAGCCGGCTGCTGGTCGCGGTGGGCGAGCACGGCGCCAGCCAGGAGCGCGGCGTCCCGGTCGTGGCCGGTGCCCGTCAGGTGGACGGCGAGGCTGAGCAGCACCCACCAGGCCGTGGCCTCGTTGCCGAGGTCCTGCCACTGGTCGAGCAGCCGGCCGAGCTCGGCCATCGCTACGGCGGGGAGCTGGTCCTCCCCGAGCACGATGGACCCGGCGCTGCGGGCGAGCATGAGGAGGAGGCGGTTGTCGGCACCGGCCGCGAGCTCCGCGGAGGCCTCGTACGAGGCCAGCGCGCCACCCGGGTCGGCTCGCAGGACCGCCTCGCCCCGGACGTAGTGCCACCAGGCCAGTGCGGTGAGATTGCCGCTGCGCCGCACGGCGTCCTCGAGTTCGGCCACGCGCGCGGCGGCTTCGTCCTCACCTCCGTCGTAGCTGAGCACCTGGCAGACGGACAGCTCGATCGTCAGGGCGGAAATGTCCTCCCCCGCCCGCCGGTAGAGGTCCGCGGCCTGCCGGTAGCGGGCGGCCGCCTCCTCGGTGCGGCCGGCGAACATGGCCAGGGTGGCGTGCTGGTCCAGCGCCCGCGCGGCAGCCGGGGCGTCCGGTCCCCCGGCCGCCGCGATGCCCCGCTCGGTCAGCTCCTCCGCCTCCCTGAGCCGGCCGGCTGCCCACGCGCCGGCCGCGGCCGTCGCGAGCGCGTCGGGCAGCCGGGGGTGGACGACGTCCCAACCGGCGACCGTGAGCCCCCACGCCAGGAGGTCCGGCCGTTGCCGGAAGTAGGCGTAGTCGTGCACGTCGCCGGCGAGGGCAACCGCGAGCGGACGGTCGTGTCCAGCGGCCCAGCCCCACGCGGCGTGCAGGTCGGGGACGAGGTCGCCCAGGGCGGCCGCCGCCTCCGGCTCCCGCGGCGTCCAGAGGTCGGCGGAGAGCGCCGCCAGCCGGCGCGCGGTGTCCGCCGCGTGGCGCGCACGGACGACCTGCCGCTCGTCGCCGTCGAGCCGCTCGTCGGCGTAGGTCCGCAGCGTCTGCAGCATCCAGAAGCGGCCCTCCCGTGCCTGGACGAGGGACTGCTCGCACAGCCGCACCAGCAGGGGGGCGATCGACGCTGACGGCAGTCCTCCGCCGGCACACACCGCCTCGGCCCGTTCCGCGGTGAACGCTGCGGGGAAGACGGCGAGCCGGGCGAACAGGCATGCCTCCTCCGTCGTGAGCAGCCCGTGGGACCAGTCGACGACGGCGCGGACCGATCGGTGCCGGGCCGCTGCGCTCCGCCGGCCACCCTTGAGCAGGTCGAGCCCCTGCTCGAGCCGCACCGCGAACCCGCGGAGACCGACGGTCGGAGCGCGCGCCGCGCCGATCTCGATGGCCAGTGGCAGGCCGTCGAGCCGGCGGCAGGTCGCGACGATGATCTCGATCTCGTCATCGGACACGGCGGCGGGCTCCATGCCTGGGGCCCGTTCGATGAACAGCTGGACGGCGGGGTTGTCGCGGCCGGAGCCGGCCGGCACCGGGAGCGGGGCCAACAGGTGCACGTGTTCGAGCGCCGCCTGCAGCCGCTCGCGGCTGGTGACGAGCACGGTGAGCCGCGGTACCGCCGCCAGCAGGGTCTCCACGAGCGGCGCCAGTTCGGCGAGCACGGTCTCGGCGTTGTCCAGGCACAGGACGCCCGCGAGCGCGCTCATGCCCGCCCCCAGGGCGGCGACCGGGTCGGGGCCCGGGGCGCGGTCGGTCCCTGTGACGTCGCCGAGCGTGTCGGCCAGCCGGTCCGGCGGACTCGTCGACAGGTCCACCCACCAGACGTCGGTGCCCGCGCCGGCGAGGAGGTGCGCCGCCTCCAGGACGAGCCGTGTCTTGCCCACCCCGCCGGGCCCTGCCACCGTGACCAGCCGCTGCTCGGCCAGGCAGCCGGTGAGGAGCTCGAGGTCCGCGGCACGGCCCCGGAGGGGGCCGGCCCGCCAGGGCAGCGTCCTCGCGGGCATCGGCGCCCGCCGCTCGGAGCCCGCTGCCGGTCGCGGCGGCGGGACGGCGTCGCGCAGGATCTGCTGGTGCAGCGCCTGCAGTGGTGCCGGCGGGTCCAGGCCGAGCTCGTCGGCGAGTACCTCCCGGTGGCGGCGGTAGACGTCGAGGGCCTCCGCCGCGCGCCCGTCGGCGGACAGGGCGCGCATGAGCAGCTCCACCGGCCGCGGGCGCAGCGGCGCGGTCTCCGCCAGCTCCCGGGCGGCCGCGAGCGCGTCGGAGGCGGCGCCGGTGGCGTGCAGCAGTGCCGTCCGCTCTTCCAGCGCGGTGACGCGCAGCTCCTCCAGCCGCTGGGACGGTGCCCGCGCGAACGTCTCGGCGAATGCCCCGTAGGCCGGTCCCCGCCAGAGGGCCAGCGCGTGCTCCAGCTGCTCCAGGGCGGCGGCCGGGTCGTCGGCCCCGGTCGCGCGTGCGTCCCGGCAGGCGCGTTCGAAGGCGTCGGCGTCGACGGAGTCGCGGCCGACGGCGAGGCGGTAGCCCGGCGGCCGGGTCTCGACCGCGGACCCCAGCGGGCCCAGCGCAGCGCGCAACCGTCGGACGACCTGGTGCAGGGCGTTGGCGGGATCGGCCGGCGGCTCCTCGTCCCACAGCAGGTCGACCAGCCGGTGCGCCGGGACCGTGGTGTTGGGCTGCAGGAGGAGCGCGACCAGCAGGGCGGGCAGCCTGGTCCCCGGCAGCGTGAGGCGCTCGCCGTCGACGTCGACCTCGAGCGGGCCGAGGACTCGGAACATGGTGTGCCCCTCCGGGAGACCCCGAGCCTGTCACAGCGGGACCCGTGCGCGGGTGGGTCGTGTCACCGCGCTGTCAGCGCGGTGACACCGCGGGCGGCCACCGTTCCGGGCGTCGGGCCATCCCGGTCCGGCCCCCCGAACGGAACGGACGTCGAGACCATGTCCTCCTTCACCGGCTCCACCGGTCGCATCCACCACTCCAGCTGGCTGCCCCAGGGCGACCCCGTCGCCACGGTCGTGTTCCTGCACGGCTACGGCGAGCACCTCGGCCTCTACGACACCTTCGCCGGCCGCCTCGTGGCCGACGGGATCGCCGTGCACGCGATGGACGCCGTCGGCCACGGCCGCAGCGACGGCGAGCGCGGGGTCATCCCGTCGTGGGACGTCTGGGTGGACGACGCCCGGCAGCTGGCGGCCCTGGCGCAGGACGCCCACCCGGGACGTCCACTCGTCCTCGCCGGCCACTCCGGCGGAGGGCTGGCCGCCTACCTGCTCGCGCTGCGCTCACCCGGGATGGCGACGGCGCTCGTCCTGTCCGGCGCGCCGCTGCGCGCTGTCGGGTGGGTCCCCGAGCTCCTGGCGGCCGACGACTCGGCCGAGCCGGTCGCCGTCGATCCGGGCGAGATGTTCAGCACCCGTCCCGAGTACGTGCACGCGCTGCTGCACGATCCCCTGACCTACCACGGCGGGTTCCGGCGAGAGATGCTGCAGGCGATCGTGCGGGCGTGGCCCGAGGCGAGGGCCGGGCTGGATGCGGGCCTGCCGGACCTCCCGGTGCTGTTCGTCCACGGTGAGGCCGACCCGGTCGTCCCCTTCCCCGACGCGCAGGCCAACGCCGCCGCGCTGCCGGGCGCCACCATCGTGAGCTTCCCCGGGGACCTGCACGACGTCCTCAACGAGTCCGACCGCGACCAGGTGCACGACGCCGTGGCCGCGTTCGTCACCACCGCTGTCGGCCTGACCGCCGCCCGCCGATGACCGCGCACGGCGTGACAGGAGAGCTCGCCATGACAACTCTGGACGGCACGACGCCGGTCCGTGCCGCGACGGTCGACGACGTCGCCGACCGGGTCTTCGCCTCGGCCCTGGGCGCCTTCGACACCCTCGCCATCCACCTCGGCGACAGGGTCGGCTGGTACCGGGCGCTCGCCGGGGCGGGAGCCCTGACCCCGGGCCAGCTGGCCGCCCGCACCGGCACCGACGAGCGCTACGCCCGCGAGTGGCTGGAGCAGCAGGCGGCCGGCGGGTGGCTGGCCGCCGTGGAGCCCGCCGAGCCGGACCAACCGCGGCGCTTCGAGCTGCCGGCGGCAGCCGCCGAGGTGTTCACCGACCGGACGAGCCTGGTCTACCTCACTCCTCTGGCCCGGTTCGTGGCCGCCGCCGCCGGGCAGCTGCCGGCGCTGGCGGCCGCCTACCGCGACGGCGGCGGGGTCAGCTGGGCCCAGTTCGGGGACGATGCGCGGACCGCACAGGCCGACATGAACCGGCCCTGGTACGAGCGCGAGCTCGCCCCGGCGCTGCACGGGGTGCCGGACCTGGAGGCGTCGCTCGCGCGGCCCGGTGCCCGGATCGCCGACGTCGGATGCGGCGAGGGCTGGTCGACGATCGCGCTGGCCCGCGCCTATCCCGACGCGACGGTCCACGGCGTGGACGCCGACGTCCCGTCGGTCGCCGCGGCCCGGGACCACGCCGCGGCCGCCGGCCTCGGCGACCGCGTGACGTTCACGGTGGGCGACGCGGCGACCGAGCTGCCCGACCGGGACGTCGACGCCCTCTTCGCCTTCGAGTGCCTGCACGACCTACCGCACCCCGTGGCGGTCCTGCAGGCGGCCCGCCGGGCACTCCGCCCGGGCGGCGTGGTGGTCGTCATGGACGAGGCCGCCCAGGACCGGTTCACCGCCCCGGCGTCGGACGTGGAACGGCTGCTCTACGGCTTCAGCACACTGCTCAGCCTACCGGACGCGCGGTCTCACACACCGTCCGCGGCCACGGGCACCGTCATCCGGGCGTCCACGGTGCGCACCCTCGCGGTCGAGGCCGGGTTCACCGCCGTCGACGTCCTCCCCATCGAGGACTTCGACTTCTGGCGGTTCTACCGCCTGCAACCCTGACCGCTGCCGCCGAGAGCTCGCGGTTGCCCTGAGCCGGCCGTACCCATGGGCGCGAAGTTCCTGCTCAGGTGCGGTCCAGGTGCTCGTGTCCGCGATCACGCGGCGCTGCGCCCTCCGCGGTGAAGTCGCCGTCGTCGGCGAGGACGGGGCGGCCGGCACTGTGCTCGGCCCGCTGGGGCGTCGCTGGTACTGCTCGCAGCTACGCGACCGCGCCACCCCGACGGAGACCTAGCTCTGTGGACAGACGGCGGGTGAGGGTGGAACAGTTCCAAGTAGACGAAAAGGTGTCCCCATGACCGTTAGACAGCTGAGCATCGGGGCCACCGTGCTCGGCGTCGTCGCCGTGATCCTGTTCATCCTCGGACAGTCAACCCTCGGCGTGGTGTTCATCTTGCTGTCGGGCGGAGCGTGGGCGCTCACGCAGTACGGCAGAGGTCCCAGCGGACTTGGCCGACGTCCCAGCGGCCGCGACGACGAGCCCTAGTTCCAGGGTCGCTTCATAGGGGACCCGCTGCGCCTGCTGCTCTCCTGCCCCATCGTCGGTGGGGAACTGCGGGAGACCACCCAGCGGGCAGGCGCGCTGGGCGCCGTCGCCTTCGCATGGGCGCTCACCGGCGAGGCGGCCCTCAGCCCAGCCATCACACGTCCTGTCCGGGACGTCAGTTCCGATCCACGGAGCCGTCGATGCGTCGGACGAAGCCGAGCGCGGGCGGTCGTTGACACCGGATGGACATCGGGGGAAGCGTGTACCGGGCGCGGGGGACGACACCTCCTGGGACGGCGCGATGAGCACCACGCAGCAGCCGACGTCCACCTCGCTCCCCGGCATTCCCACCGCCCGGGCACCCGAGGGAGCAGCGCGGACGCAGTCGGACCCGCTGGCCGACCTGGCCGCGTTCCCGTTCGTCGAGGCCCTCTTCGGCCGGCGTTCGAGGCGGTTCGCGCTCGGCGACGAGATCCCCGACGGCCCGCTCGCCTACCGCTCCCGGCACGCGCCGGTACCGCTCACGGAACTCGAGCGGATGCTCGTGCTGAGCGCCATGGGCGGGACGACCGGCTGGCACTACTCGATCACCCGGAACGCCCGGTACGCGCCGCACGCGGCCAACTACGCCGGCGCGGCGGCGGGCCGCACGTTCCCGTCGGCGGCCGGCTTCCACACCGCGGAACTGTTCTTCACCGACGACTCCGGGGTCTACTTCTTCCCCACCCGCGACGCCGGCGCCCTGGTCGACCCGTCCGTCGAGGACGTCACACCGGAGCTGATGGTGGAGCGGCATCGCGGACGGGCGCGGCAGCTGTCGGACCGGCGGCTGCACCTGCCCCCGGAGGAGCCCTACCTGGAGGGGCACAACACCTGGTGCGTGAACGTGCCCGGCTCCCTGCTGGTGATCCCCGTCGCCGACATCGCGCAGCACATGCTGGCGATCCTGTGCTTCCTGGCGCAGAACGGCTACTGCATCTACGACGACGTCAACCGGCGGACGATCCCCGGGATCGAACGCTTCCACGGGCTGGTCGACGTCGACGAGCCGCTCCCGCTGACCTTCGTCGAGCAGTACGGCCTCACCGAGGCCACGGCAGAGCTCGTGACCAGCTGCTACGCCGGTGCCCTGATGCTGCAGGCGATGGGCCTCGGCGGCTGGATGTTCGACGGCATCGACCGGTTCACGGTGCTCGGGGCGTCGGGCAACCCGGACGTCCCCGGACTCGGTTTCCGGTACGACCAGGACGAGCGGTGGTCCACGCCGAACCCGACGGGGCTGGCGGGCGTCTTCGAGGCGTTCTGCCCGCCGCACCACGCCGACATGGCCGCCGCCGTCGAGGCCTTCGCTGCGAGGAAGTTCGGTCCTGGCGGCCCGTTCAACGCGGCGACGCCGGGGCCGTGGACAGACAGCCCCGGCGTCCGCGGCAGCGCCCAGGTGCACAGCGACGAGTTCAAGGCCCTGATCAGCCTGCAGGCGCAGTACGTCCTCGACACCTTCGGCAAGTTCCCGGGCACGGTGCCGACGCTGTTCGTCCTGAACTACGTCCAGGCCCACCACCTGGACCTCGAGTTCTACGGCCGGTTCTTCACCCCCGGGGCCTACCTGGACTCGCACGCCGAGCACATGGGCCGGTGGCACGCGACGAAAGAGGAGTGACGTGGGGAGGCACCTCGCAGGGAACGGCCTCGACATCTGGACCGAGCAGGTGGGCGAAGGACCCGATGTCCTGCTGATCGGTGGAGCCGGTGACACCGTGGAGTCGTGGCAGTACCAGCTCGACGGCCTGGCCGACCGCTATCGCGTGACCGCGTTCGACAATCGCGGTGCGGGACGGACGTCGATGCCGGCCGAGCTGCCCACGGTGGCCGCGATGGCCGACGACGCGGCAGCCGTCCTGGAGGGTCTGGGCATCGGGTCCGCACACGTGGCCGGGTTCTCCGGCGGCAGCATCATCAGCCAGGAACTGGCGCTCCGCCGTCCGGAGCTGGTCCGCAGCCTGGTGCTGCAGGGAACCTGGGCCCGGCCGGACGGGTACCTGCGCACGTGGTTGCGCTTCGTGAGCCGGCTCGGGATCACCGCGACCGACGAGCGCGAGTTCCTGGAGAGCTTCTTCCTGGACGTCTACACGCCGCGCGCCCACGGCGACGGCACGGTCGCCGCGTTCATCGACGAGGTGCTCGCCTTCCCGTACAAGCAGGCCGCGGAGGACCTGGCGCACTACCTCGACGCGTTAGCCGACCACGACACCACCGGCCGGTTGCCCCAGGTGACCGCACCGGCGCTGGTCCTGGCCGGGAGCCTGGACCTGGTGGGGCGTCCCGACCTGGCGCGGATGGTGGCCGAACTCATCCCGGGCGCCGCGTTCGAGGTGCAGGAGGGCGAGGCACACCAGCCGTTCCAAGAGGTTCCCGACGTGTGGAACGCCCGCGTCGACGCCTTCTGGCAGGACGTCGAGGCCCGTCCGGCCACGCCGCCACGCCCCCGGACTGCACACGAGGCAGAGCGGTCCATGAGCGCCGATCGACGGATGTCCTGAGACGGCGGCGTCGAGGGACTTCCTCCTCTGACCGAGGATGGCGAGAGTGCAGTTGATCTCGCTCGGCATGGTGCGGCAGTCGACCATCTTGCGGGCCATGTAGGTGCGTTCCGTTCGGGCCGGGGCTCTGCTCGGCGCCCGGCTGGGGTGGTCACCAGGGCGGAGACCCGAGACGAGGTGGAGCGCGCCGGATGGGCGCCTCCGCGGCCCTCAGCGGGCGTGGTTGCTCGCGCCGAACCAGTCGACGACGACGGCCGGCTCGTCCCCGACCACCCAGGCGTCGTGCCCCTGGGGCAGTGAGGTGACGTCGCCGGGGCCGGCCTCGAACCGGCCGACCGGAGGACCTCGCGCTACGAGGCAGCGTGACGCCAAGCCGTCCCTGCATGACTGCAACAGTCATCCCGGCCGCGCTCAGTTGGGCAGGCCGTCCGCTTCGGGTTGGAGGGCCGACGTGAGTCCGGTGAGGTCCAGCATGCGGCGGGCCGGTCCGGTCGCGGGGAGCAGGATGTCGAGGTCGCCGTGGCTCCTGGCGCATTCGGCGATCTCGAGCAGCAGCCCGGCGCCGACGCTGGTGAGGTAGCCGAGCCGGGTGAGGTCGACGGTGATCGGCCGGGGGTCGGCCAGCTCGGCCAAGACGAGCTCGCGGATCGCGGTGGTTCCGGCGAGGTCCAGGGCCCCGATCAGCGCCAGGCAACGGCGGCCCTGTGCGTCGGTCACGTCCAGGGTGGCCGGCTGCCCGTCGGCACGCTGGGCCACGGAGACCGCATCCACGGCGGCCCGGCGGCGCGGTGCCGCCGGTGGCGGAGCCGCGGGGGTGAACACGAACCGCAGGGCGGTGCCGGAGGGCCCGGGTGAGAGATCGACGTCGCGGGCGAGGGCGGAGATGATCTGCAGTCCGCGGCCGCGGAAGCCGGGGTCGGCCGGCGGCGGGCGCCAGGAGCCGGTGTCGGTGACCGAGACGACGACGTCGCCGGCGCCATCCAGGCGCAGCTCGACGATGACCCGGCCGGGGCCGTCCGCGTCTCGGTAGGCATGCTCGACGGCATTACCGGTCGCCTCGCCGAGCGCCAGCAGGAGGTCCTCGACCGCGTCGGGATGCAGTCCCGCCCCAGACGCCCACCCCCGCGCGGCCCGGCGGACGGCCGCCAGCCGCGCGGGCTCGGCGGGCAGGTCCAGCCGCAGCGGGGCGGGCAGCAGCCGCACGGCGACCAGCGCGACGTCATCGGTGGCCCCGTCCACGTCGACGAGGTCGTCCAGAACGCCGTCGAGGAGTGCCGGCAACGGAGCCGAGCGGCGAGCGGTGACCGAGGCGGTCAACCGCTCGAGGCCGTCGTCGAGGGTGGCGCCGCGGCGCTCGACCAGCCCGTCCGTGTAGAGCACGAGCGTCGCACCCGGAGACAGCTTGGTGGTCGCTTCTGGACGGGATCCGGCGTGCAGGCCCAGAGCCGGGCCGAGACCGCCGTCGAGGTAGCCGTTGGGCCCCGTGCCATCGGTGCCCGTCAGGAGCGGCGGCGGATGCCCGGCGTGGCTGTAGGTCAGCCGGCCGGTATCCGGCTCCAGCCGCGAGCAGGAGACGGTGCTCAGCCGGGCTCCGGGCACGTGCGCGGCGAAGCGGTCCAGGACCTCCAGCGCCTGTGCGGGTGAGAAGTCGGCGAGCAGCAGGCCGGCCAGCGCGCTGCGCAGCTGGCCCATCACCGCGGCGGCGGGCGCACCGTCGCCGACGACGTCGCCGACGGCGACCGCCACGGCGCCGCCGGTGAGCGGCAGGACGTCGTACCAGTCGCCTCCGGCAGACGTGCCCTGCATCGCCGGCAGGTAGCGGGCGGTGACCGCCAGCCGGTCCACGGCCGGGATGTCACCGGGCAACAGGCTGCGCTGCAGGGTCTCGGCCATCTCCCGGCGGACGTCGGCCAGCGCGGCGCGTTCGAAGGCCACCGCGACCTGATCGGCGACGGTGAGCAGCAGCGCGCGCTCGTCGGCGTCGAAGGGCCGCGGGGTCCGGAAGGTCAGGGCCAGCGCGCCGACCGGCCGGTCACCGACGAGCAGCGGCAGCGCGGCGACACCCTGCGTCTGCTCGGACAGGCTCTCCTCCACGGCGGGGTACCGCGCCACGACGGCCGCCCGATCGGGCAGCCAGACGGGGCGGCGCGTGAGCACGGCGTCGGGCAGGGGCACCGAGGACGTCAGCGGCATCGTGGTGTACCGGTCCCAGCGCCCGGGCGGGGCACCGACGACGTCGACGGTGTGCAGCAGCCCGTCCTCGCCCAGTCCGCACACGGCCACCACCGAGGCGCCGAGCACGTCGCGCAGGCCTGTGGTGAGGGCGGCGGCGGCCTCGGCCGCCGTGCCGGCTGCCGACAGCGCCACGGTGATCTCGTGCAGCTGCCGCCGCTGGGCGGCCAGCCGCTCGGCGGCCACCATCGTCGCCAGGCGCTGACCGAGATCGGCGGCGAGTGCGATGTCGGCGTCGTCGTACCGGTCCGGCGCCTGAGCGGTGCAGGTCAGCAATCCGACCACGGCGCCGCCGATGGTCAGCGGCGCGGCCAGCCCGCTGACGCCGCCGATCTCGGTGAGCGCGGCGAACTGGGCCTCGTCGGTGGTGGCGGCCCGGAACAGCTGCTCGGTGACCTCGGGGACGGCGAACGCGCGTCCGGCCCGCAGCTCCACGGCGAACTCGTCAGGCACCCGCATCGACCCCAGCGCCCGCACCCGGTCGGCCAGGCCTGCCGGGGCCACGGCCACCGGCCGGTACCGCTCGTCGTCCCCGCGCAGCCACACCGCGGCCCAGTCACACAGGTCAGGTACGAGCAGCCCGGTGACCGATGTGAGTCGTTCCTCCACGCTGCCGGGACCGGTGAGCACCCGGCCGGCCGCGGCCAGCAGCGCCGCGGCCAGCTCACGCCGCTTCGAGTCGCTGACGTCGACGAGGACCGAGTGCATGGCGCTGGCCGTCCCGGTCTCGTCGCGAGCCACGTGGGCCAGGTGCTGCAGCCACACCCAGCGGCCGTCGGCCGCCCGGACCCGGTAGGTGAGGGACACGTCGTCGCCGTCGACGATCGTGGCGCGCACGGTGGACAGCACCTCATCGGCGTCGTCCGGGTGGAGGATCCGCTGCCACAAGCCGGGATCGTCCAGCCACTGCCGGACCGGATAGCCCAGCACCTCCTCGGCACGGGCATTGACGAAGCGGAAGCGCCAGGTCGACGGGTCGCGCTCCCACACGATCGCGTTCAGCCCGGCGACCATCGCCTGCATCCGGGCCGCGCTCGCCTCGGCCGCCCGGCGGGCCGCCTGCGCGGCATCGGCGTCCCGGCTCGCCCGTTCCGCTTCCTCACGGACGCCGACGAGTTCGGCCCGGGCATCGGAGCCGACCGGCTCCCGTGGAGCGACTGGGCCGGTCCTGCGCGCTCGGGGATCGTGCTGTGGTGCCACCGCTGGACCCCTTGCCTGACGACCCCGCGGAGCGGGCCGGGCGACCGCCCGACGCCCGCCGCGGAGAGCTTCCGTGAACCTGGTAGGCACGCGACCAGCGCGCCTAGACTGCGCTGGCGGTCAGCAGTGGTCGCCCTGGGCGGGCACCGTGCACTCCCCGACCTGCCGGTCGGCCGTGCGACGGTGGTGGTCTTCGTGGGTGGCGCCGCGGACATACCCGGGCCCAGCGGTCGAAAACGCGGGCCGCTGGGCCGCCCGGCCAGGACGTGGCCGCCCCGCTCCGGAGCTGGAGCGGCGGAAGCCGGTCGTCCATCGCGGCGCGTCGCACGGCGTTGCGGCCGCCGGCGACGGGCGGGGCGGCCTCGAACGGATCTCGTCGAACAGGTGCGCGGGAGCCACATCAGGGCGGAGGCCGGGATGACGCGCCTGTCCGTGCCCGGGCGGCTGTTGCTCCTGGTCGCCGCCGGATACGCCGCCGGTTCCATCACCTCCTTCGTGCTCTTCGAGTCCTCGAGCACGGGCGCCGTCCTCTTCCTGCCCGCCGGCGTGACCCTCTCGGCCCTCGTGCTCACCGAGCGTCGGCGGTGGCCGTGGATCCTGGCGACAGCCGCACTGGTCGAGGTGGCCATCGACCGGACACAGGGAATCGGCCCGATCGCAGCCTGGGGGTTCGCCCTCGCCAACACCGCCGAGCCCCTCGTCGGGGCCACTCTCCTGCGCCGCTTCGCGCCCGATCTCGATCTCGGACGCCGCCGCGACCTCGGGATCTTCCTGCTCTGCGGAGTGCTGGCCGGCCCGTTCGTGGGCGGGCTGATCGGCTCGCTGACCATCCACTGGTCGCAGGGGCCGCCCGTGCTCGACGGCCTCCTCCCGTTCTGGGCCGGAGACGGGCTCGGCGTGCTGACCGTGGCCGGGGCCGTGCTGACCTGGCGGCTGGACCGGGGCCACCCCGACACCCCGAGCCAGGTCCGACGGACGGTGCTCCTGCTGGCGACCGTCGGGGTGACGGTGGCCGTGTTCTGGCCGGTCGTCGTCCCGCTGGCGTACCTGACCATTCCCTGGTTGTTCTGGCTGGCCGTCCGGTACGGGGTCGCGGTCGTCACCGAGGCCGGTCTGGTGGTCGCGGTGACCGCGAACGTCATGACCGTCGTCGGGCGCGGCCCGTGGGCCCCGCTCCACGACTCGCCACGGATGGAGGCCGCCCTCCTGCAACTGTTCATCGCCGTGGCGGTCCTGGGGGCCTGGCTGCTGGCCGTGGAGATCGCCGAGCGCGAGCGCGCCCGGGCGATGTCCCGGCAGGAGGCCGCGACCCGGCGCCGGGTGGAGGCACTCCAGCAGGTGACCGCCGGGCTGGCGACCGCGGCGACCACCGAGGCGATCGCCGAGGTGCTCGTCCGTTCCGGCATCGGCCTGCTCGCGGACTCCGGTGCCGTGGGGGTGATCGTCGGGGACAGCGCCCGGTTGCGGGTCTGGACGACGTCCGGGCCTGCCCTGACCGACCTGTCGCTGGACGACCGGTCGCCCCTGGCAACCGCCGCCCGGCGCCATGCCCCCGTCCGGGCATGGTCGCCCGCCGCTCTGGCAGTTCCGGCCCGGGCAGCGGGCACGACGTTCGGGGCACTGGAGTTCCGCTTCGCCGACGACGGCGCCATCGACAGCGACGTCATCACGATGTCCCGCACCCTGGCCGAGCTGATGGCCCCGGCGTTGCACCGAGCGAGGCTGTACGAGGAGGAACGAGAGGCCGCCCACCAGTTGCAGCGCTCCTTCCTCCCCGTCGTGCCGGATGAGTTGCCCGGGGCGCAGTTCGCCGGCTGCTACCGCCCGGCCGACCAGCACCACGACATCGGCGGCGACTGGTATGGCGCCTTCCCGCTGCCCGGCGACCGGGTGGGGTTCGCCGTGGGCGACGTGGTCGGCCACGACCTGCGCGCCGCGGCCGCGATGGGGCGGCTGCACTCGGCGCTGAGCGTCCTGGCCGCCACGCCGCACGACGGCCCGGCCGCCGTCCTCGACGCGCTCGACCGGGCGTCGTCGACCATCCCGGGCGCAGGGCTCACCACCATCGGCTACGCCGAGTACGACCCGGCCACCGGTCGGCTGTGCTACGCCAGCGCGGGCCACCCACCCCCGTTGCTGGTGACCGACCACCGGCCACGATGGCTCGACGACGGCCGCTCCCGTCCGCTCGGCGCCGCGTCGGGGCCGCGCTCGGAGGCCCTCGCCGTCGTCCCGCCCGGGTCGATGCTGCTCTGGTACTCCGACGGGCTCGTCGAACGCCGCGATGCCGACCTCGACGACGGTCTCCTGCGCCTGTCCTCGGTCGCCTCCCGGCTCGATGGCGAGGACCCACAGACCTGGTGCGACGCCGTGATGCACGAACTGACCGGCGGTCAGCGGCTGCACGACGACGTCGTGCTCATCTGCCTCCGGCTGCGAGCTCCGGCCTCCGACAGGACCGTTCCGCCGACCGTCGTGTCCCCGGACGGCGACGGAGCACGATCCGCACGACTCCGGCTGCCCGATCTGGCCCCGCGCAGCAGCCGGCGCTGAATGCCCTCCGGTAGGTCACGCGGGTGGTGGCGACGGGCAGCCGGCGACGCGGGCGTCCTGCATGGGAGCTTCGCAGCACCGAGCCGCGGAGCCGCTTCGCCGGCTGGTGCAGCCGGTGGCCGCTACGCCGGACGGCGCCGTCGCGGCGATCGGCGCCTGGTGGTTGCGGCCGACGTCCCTGGTCGCGGGGCCGCGGGCCGAGCGCCGTCGCGACTGACGCACCGGGCCCTCGGCCACGCCGCCGGGGCACAGATCACGTCACGGCGCGGGAAGGGTGACCGTGATGGTCGGCCGCGTACGGTCACCGGCGCGGAGTCCGGGCTCGAAGCCTGCGGACCCGGGGCTCCTTCTCCCGCCGACCGCCGCCGGTGGGGCCTGGAGGCTGGCATGGCCCCGCATGCGAGGCGTCTTCGTCCCTTTCCCGGGTCGATCACGATCGAGCACGAGGCGGGCGGGCGGCGGGTGCTCTGCCTGTCCGGTGACGTGGACTCCACGGCGGTGGCCGAGTACGAGAGCCGGCAGCGTGGCCTACCGGTGGTGGCCGACGTGATCGACGCCGGCACCGTGTCCTTCCTCGCATCCGCCGGGCTCGCCGTGATGGTGCGGTCCGCCGGGCCCGTCGGCGCCGTCGACGGGCTCGCGGGCCTCCGTGAGCACCGCGCCGGTGAGATGCGCAGACGGACCACTCGGATCGGGCAGCGGCGACCTGCGGACGAGTAGCGGCCTGAGGGGAGACGGCGGAGCGATCAGGCGGCCGGGTGGGCACTCTCCGCGCAGGCCACCTTCCCGTTCCCCAGTTTTCCTCCGGTGGCGCGCCAGTTGTCCTCCAACCAGCGGAGCGAGCCGTTCCGCGGAGGGATGGGCCACCGCTCCAACGCCTCCGACGCCGTCACCCATCGCGGCCCATTCGGGAGTTGCTCGCCGAAAAGCTCCCAGGCGTCCGCTCCCGGGTGTATCAGTCCCAGGAGCGGACTGATGCGGCAGACGCGAGGTAACGACGTGGTCGCCACTCCCCCACACGCACGGCATGACGTGGTCGACGTGAGCGCTCCGGCCGCGGCCGTCAGCGGGCGTTTCGCTGCACCGCTGCCCTGGCCACCGGTAGCCATCAACCGGTCGAACGCGACAGCCGGACACGGCCATGGCCCACCACCCAGTCAGCAGCGGTGTCCGACAACCAGGACGCCCATCTCCTGCCCATCCCCGCGCCGCTCGCCGCCGGCTCACCGATCACCTGCCCGAGAGCGTCGCCACGGCCGCCTACGAGTTCACTGTCGGCCCGCTGCTGGACAACCCCCACCGCGTCGGAAACCCGGCTGCGCCCACCGTTACATGACTGGCACAGCGCCCGCCGCGGCACCTGCCGGGTCGTCCACCGCACTGACGACGACACCCACACCGTCACCGTCCTCGACCTCGCCCACCGCCGCGACGCCTACCGAACCGGCCGCTGACCACGCTGCCCGTCTGGCTCATCGACCAGCTCACCTGCGACCGCGGCCGCCGCTCGGGGAACTCCGACCTGCCCGGCAGCGGTAGCCACGACCACAGCGTGCAGGGCTTGGTCGTGCCGGCCGAGCAGACGTTCACGTTCCGCGCCGCGCCGCGCCGGCCAGGACCGGTGTAAGCGTTCCCCGGGGCCTTCCTCGCCAACTGTCCAGCGTCTCGCTGGGCCTGACCGCCGGGCCATCGACGTCGCGCTCGCCGTCGTGGAGAACAAGGTGTACCTGCCCCGCGGGGACCGGATGCGGGAGTTGCCGCGGGCGCGCCTCCGCGGTCGCCCGCGCGGGGACCGGGCCCGGTGCGGCGCGGGCGAACGTGTACGACGCCCCGGACCGCATGTGGGACGAGCTGGAGAGCGACGGCGCCATGACCGCGCCGCACCGGGTGATCCTTGCCCTCTCCCGGGTGAACGCCTGCCGGAGAGCCCGCGACGTCGCCCAGGCGATGGTGGACACGATCGGCACCCAGGCGGTCGACACCTCCTCACCGCTGGACCGGCTGCTGCGGGACGCGGTTGCGATGCAGCAGCACCTGGTGGCCCCGGACCGGATGCTGGAGCTGGTGGGAGGCCTGGTCCTGGGCGAGGAGCCACCCGTCCCGTTCCTCTGACACGGTCCGGTCACGAGGCGGCCGACCGCGCGTGGCGGGACGCCTGATGCGGTCATCCGGGGGGTCGTCCGCGGGTGACGAAGCCGACGATCGCGTCGGTGACGAAGGCGGGGTCGTCCTCGTGCATCAGGTGGGACGCGCCGGGCACTGCCAGCTGCTCGGCGTCGGGCAGCAGGTCGGCGAGCCAGTCGCTGAGCGCGCCCTCGATGGTGGGGCTGTGCTCGCCGGTCAGCAGCAGCGCCGGGGCACGCACGGCGCGGATGTCCGGCTCGGTCAGCGGCGGGAACCCGGCGCGGAACTCGGCTCGCAGCGTGTCCGCGCTCTCTCGCATCTGCTGCCGGCGCTCGGGGGTCAGCCGGGCCAGGGCCTGACGGCCCAGCACGCCGCGGGCGAAGAGCTGCAGCGCCCGCTCGTCATCGCCGCGTCGGTAGGCCCAGGCCATCGGGGCGGAGGTGCGCAGCCCGAACCCGAGCACCGCCAGCGTCGCGCGCGGCCGGCGGCGCAGGCTGCGCATCAGGACGGCCGGCTGCGGGCGGGGTCCGGAGCCGAGCACCAGCGGCAGCAGCGGCGGCTCCTCGAGCACCAGGCTGCGGACCACCTCGGGGTGCTCGATCGCGGTGAGCAGGCAGATGAACGCTCCCCACGAGCTGCCGACCAGGTGCGCCGGCGCGGCTCCCAGGGTGTGCAGGAGCGTGACGAGGTCCGCGACGTGTACCGGCATCGGATCCACCGCACCGGGGGCGATGGGCTCGTTGGGCCGGGCGTAGCGGCGGCTGTAGGCGATCACGCGGCACCGCGCACCGAGCGGTTCCAGCTGGGCGGCCCAGGTGCGCAGGTCACCGAGACCGCCGTGCACGAGAACCACCGGCTCCCCGCGGCCGACCTCACGGTAGGCCAGCGACACGCCGTTGAGTGCCACGTGCTGCAGCGCCTCGAACCCGCCTCCCGCCGCCTCGGTGACCGTCATGCCGCGTCCCTCGGCCTCTGCGCGGCACATCCTCCCCGCGGACCGACCGTCGGCCCGATGGCGACCGGCCGGGAGGCGACGCCGCGCCGGTCGCAGTGGCTAGCGCTGCTGCTCGGCGTCGATGGTCCACATCCGGACCAGCTCTCGATACGCCTCATCGGTCAGCCTCCGCACGTCGTCCTCGCAGCGCTGCAACTCCCGACGGAGTTCCGCGACGTGGGCGTGTGCGCGATCGAGCCGATCCCGGGTCGCAGCCAGCCGGGCCGCCTGGATCGACAGGTCGGGGGGTGTAGGGGTCGTGGTGGTCACGGGGACCTCCCGAGGATGGTGCGGCGCAGAGAGGAGCGCAGGAACGAACGTCCTCGCTCGCGCCGACCGGGTCAAGACCGTTGCGAGCCCCTCGGTGCGGGCGGCGACGCACACCGTCATTCCCCGGGCCAGGGGTTCAGTGATCGAGGGCCAACACGAGCTTGCCGGTGTTGGCGCCGGTGAACAGCCGGCGCAGCACCGGAACGAAGTCCTCGACGGTGCCGTGCACGACCTCCTCACGGGCGACGAGCTCGCCCGCGTGCAGCCAGCTGGCGAGCCGGCCGATGGCCTCGGGATAGCGGTCGACGTAGTCGAGCACCAGCATCCCGGTCATCGAGGCCCGCGCCACCAGCAGCATCAGGTAGTTCCTCGGCCCCTGGACTCGCTCGGCGTTGTACTGGGAGATGGCGCCGCAGATGACGACGCGCGCGCCGCGGGCGAGCCGGGTCAGGACGGCGTCGAGGACGTCGCCGCCGACGTTGTCGAAGTACACGTCCATCCCGCCCGGAGCCAACCGCCGGAGCTCGGCTGCGACGTCCTGGTTCTGATAGTCGATCGCCGCGTCGAAGCGCAGCTCCTCGACCAGCCGGCGGCACTTGTCCGGACCGCCGGCGATGCCGATCACCCGGCAGCCGTGGATCCGGGCGAGCTGACCGGCGACGCTGCCGACCGCGCCCGCCGCACCGGACACGACGACGGTGTCCCCCGGCCCGGGGCGTCCGACGTCGAACAACCCGAAGTAGGCGGTGAGCCCAGTGCCTCCGAGCGCGCCCAGATGCGTGGGCAGCGGCGCGACGGACCGATCCACCCGGCGGACCCCGTGGCCGTCGGAGACGGCGTACTCCTGCACCCCGAAGAACCCGGACACCCAGTCGCCGACCGCGAAGCCGGGGTGCGCGGACGCGGCGACCCGCCCGATAGCGCCGGCCCGCATGACCTCACCGATGCCCACCGGGGGCAGGTAGGAGCGCACGTCGTTCATCCAGCCGCGCATCGCCGGATCGATCGACACGTGCGTGACCTCGACGACGAACTCGCCGTTCCCCGGCTCCGGTACCGGCTCGCGGGTCACCGTGAAGTCCGTCGGCTCCGGCAGGCCGGATGGCCGGGACGCCAGACGCAGTTGCCGGTTGCTCACGGTCATGGGGCCTCCCCGCCCGTCCCGAGCCGGTGTGCGTCCAGTGTCCGGCGCGGGCAGCGCCGTGTCACCGGTCCCCAGGACGCCGTCCTGCGGTGCAGCCGCGTCCGGCGCCGATGAAGGAGATCCAACCGGCCGGCATGGACATCCCCACCCGGCAGCGCTAGGGCGCATCGGTGCTTGCGGTCGGCTCACAGCTCCGCGGCTACATCGGCGCAGGCATCGTCGATTCGCCGGTTGAGCTCCACCACCGCGGCCAAGGCCATGCTCGAGCGCGCCTGCCTGTCGGTACCGCCGACGGCCTTCCACAACGCCGCCTCCGCGCACTTGCCGGCGTCCGGACGCGGATCATGGGTGCAGGAGTCACGCTGCGGCGAGGCAATCGAGGTCACCGAGGCCAGGCAGTCCCCGCACAGGTCCACGTGGTCGTCGCCGGCGCCGGTCACCACGTACAGACCGAGCCCATCCCGCTGACACCGCGGGCACACATCCCGCGGCCGGGCGGCGGCAGCATCGTCGGATGCGGGCCGTGCGCGTCCCCGCGACCGTCACCCGGCAGCTTCGCCGTCCGGATCGCGGCCGCGCCGGGTGCGGAGGTCACCGGCGTGTTCAACACCCGCGACGTCGAACTCGTCCGCGCGATCGGCACCGCCCACGTCATCGACTACACCGCAGCCGTCTCAAGGTCCCTGGTCCCGGTGAACGCCCGGCAGCGGTCGTTCCAGCCGGCGATGAACCGCTCGATGGCGGCGAATGAAGGGTGGGACGGCACGAGCCTCCAACACCGCGAACCGCTCTGGCACCGTGAGGTCACCCGTGCTACCCCCCGGCCACGGAGGCCCGCATGTACACCGTCGATGTCGTGACCGTGGTGCCCGCCACCCTCGAGCGCACCTGGGCGGCACTCTGCGACATCGAGCACTGGCCGGACTGGCAGCCGATCCGCAGCGTCACCGTCGACGGCGATGGTGCGCTCGGCCCGCGGGTCGAGTACACCGTGCACGGCCGCGGCATCCGGGACCGCTACCGCGTGACCGAGTTCGACCCGCTGCACCGCCTGACCTACGAGATGGTCTCGGGCAACCTGCCGCTGCGGCACTACCGGTCCGAGCAGACGCTGCTCGCAGCGGGTGACGCGAGCGTGGTCCGCTCTCGCACCACCTTCGAGCCGGTGGTGCCCGGCACCGGCTGGCTGTTCGAGCGGATCATCGCCGTCGTCTTCGGAAGGATGGGCCGCGGGCTCGCCAGAACGCTCGGCTGAGGCATCGGCGCCACCATGCTGCCGGACGGGAGCCTCGAGACCCGCACGCGAGCGAAGGCGTTGGGCGCGGACACGAGCATCTCCACGTTGGAGCCAGGCGGATCCTCGCCAACCGCGACACCGAGGTCGCCGTCTTCGCGCCATGCGTGCGCTGCTGTGGTCCGGCGGCCGGAGGCGACGGCCGCGCGAAGCAGGCACGCTGCCCCGGTGAGCAGCGCGGCAGCCGGCGACGCGGTCCGGGCCGCTGAAGGGACTGTCGCGCGAACCCAGTTCGCGACTCCCTCAGGTCGTCTCCGGCTCCCAGGGTTCGATCATTGCAGGCTGTTGGTGCCTGTTGCCCGCAGCGGGGATCCTGTCCGTGAGGAAGGCCGGAGCGCGGGTCTCCGGAACGGCCGAGGACCTGCGGGCCAACCCAGGAGGCGTCACCACGATGAGAGGTGACAGGTCATGACAGCAGCGGATGGTTCCCGCAAACGCTGGCTTGACGGCAGTAGTCCCGGCTACCAGGTCCTGCCCGAGCCGATAGCGCTTGAGGAGACGATCGCCGTTCACCCGGCGGAGCCGGCATTGCCCCCGGCCGATTGGCACGTTGGACCCGATGCCTTCGGCGACGGGGGCGACGGGGGCGACTGACTTCTCTGAAGCCGGGGGCTGCAGCTCGACGAGCCCAAGCCCGACAAGTCCCGCCGGACCGTGCCACTCCCCCGGTCGACGGTCCAAGCGCTGCAGGCCCACCGGACCCGGCAGCTGGAGGAGCAGCGCGCGGCCGCAGGGGTGTGGCAGGAGAACGGCCTGGTCTTCACCACCGAGATCGGCACGCCGCTCGAGCCGCGCAACGTGCTGCGGCGCTTCGAGGTCCTCGCGGCGCGAGCCGGTCTCCGCGGCGTCACCCTGCACACCCTCCGACACTCCGCGGCCAGCTTTCTCCTCGCCGCCGGCACACACACCAAGGTCGTCCAGGAGCACCTGGGCCACTCGTCCTATGCCATCACCGCGGACATCTACAGCCACGTCGGTCCGGCGCAGCAGCGTGAGGCTGCCGACCGTCTCGACCAGGCGCTCCGCTGGTGAGGGTTGCTGTCCGCGCCCCGCGTTGCTGTACGCGTTGCTGTATTCACGCGAGAGGCGGGCCACCCTCGTCGGGTGACCCGCCTCTGACCTGCGGTTTCACTGTCGGGCTGACAGGATTTGAACCTGCGACCCCTTGACCCCCAGTCAAGTGCGCTACCAAGCTGCGCTACAGCCCGAGCGCCGGGCGGCTCGCACCGCCCGATCGCTGCGTGGAGCAGGTTACCGCACCCGCTCCCCCGACCTGCCCGGTGGTCGACCGCGCGCCGCACGACCGGGCTCCCCGGTGGACGACGGCACCGTCCGGGCCGCGACGACGGCGGAAGTCACCTCCCGCGGGTGAGCCGGAGACCCCCGGGCCGCGCCAGGCTGCCGTCGCTGACCACCGTGGAGGAGCGATCGTGACGACGACCCCGGAACGCCCGACCCGGCAACGGACGACCCTGGAACGACGGCGCACGGGCGGCGACGTCGCCGTCGGGGTGCTGCTCGTCATCGCCGGCGTCGTGCTGCTCGGCAACGTCGTCTTCGCGACGGTGGCCTCCGTCCTCCTGATCGGCTGGACGGCGCTGATCTCCGGCCTCGTGCTGGTCGTGGGCTCGCTGCTGCGGATCCGCTCCGGCGGGTCGTGGGCGGTGGCCCTCGGCGGCGTCGTCCTCGCGGTGCTGGGCCTGTTCATCCTCCGCAACACCGCGATCGGCGCGCTCACCCTGACGCTGCTCGCCGGGTGCGTGTTCCTGAGCACCGGGCTGGTGCGGATCGTCGGCGGGGTCGTGGTGCCGGAGGCGCGCGTCGTGCTCGTCGTCAGCGGGGCGATCTCCGTGGTCCTCGGGCTGTGGATCCTGCTCGACCTCACCACCGCCACGCTCACCCTGCTCGGGACCCTGCTGGCGATCCAGACCCTGCTCGAGGGCATCACGCTCGTCGCGGTGGGCCGGGTCCGCCCGGCGCCGGCCGGGGCCGCCCCGCCGGCGGGGACCACCGGCGCCCCGGGCTGAGCCGGACTCCGGGCCCCGTGGCGCGGCGGAGGCCGGGAGGACCGATGTCGACGATCCCCACCGTCGATCCCCCGGTCCCGGCCGCCCGGGAGGAGGGCGACGACGACTTCAGCCTGGCGTTCGCCGCCGGGGCGCTGCTGGTGACCGCGGTCGTGCTCACCGTCCTCGTCCTCGCGGTGTGGCTGCTCGTGACGTCGGTGCGAGGGGGAGCGTGAGCGCCACACCGGGGACCGTGGACCCGCCGCCCGCGGCACCCCCGGCCGACCCGGGCGGCGGTGCGGCACGACGGGGCGGCGCCCTCCCGCGCACCGGCTCCGCCCGGCGGCGCGGTGCGTTGTCGCTGCCCGGCTCGTGGGGCGCGCTGCTGCTGGCCTGCGTCTCCTTCACGCCGTCCCTCCTCCCCCGCAGCGGACTCGCCCAGGGCGTGGTGGCCGGGATCAGCGCCGCCCTGGGGTACGGCCTGGGCGTCCTCCTGGCGGCGGTCTGGCGCGGGCTGGCCGACCGGGGTGCGCGCGTCCCGCGTCCGCGGTCGTGGCGCGTGTTCGGCGTCGCCGCCGCGCTGCTGGGGACGGCGGCCCTCGTGCTCGGCCGGCGCTGGCAGGACGAGCTGCGCGCCCTCATGGGCGCCGATGGCGAGGACCTGTGGCGGTACCTGCTGGCGGTCCCCGTCGGACTGCTGGTGTTCGCCGTCCTGCTCGGGGTCGCGCGGCTCGTGCGGGGAGCCGCGCGCGCCGTCGCCCGGCTGCTCGCCCGGTGGATCGGCGCCCGCGCCGCCCGGACCCTCGGCGGCCTCGCGGTCGCCGGCCTGGTCGTGCTCCTGATCACCGGCTCGGGGGCCGACGCCCTGCGCGCCGCCGTGGACCGCTCCTTCGCGCTCGCCGACGGGACCACCGCCGACGGCGTGCGGCGCCCGGACAGCGGGCTGCGCTCGGGCGGACCCGGCTCGTTGATCGCCTGGGACACCCTCGGCCGGGAGGGACGGACCATCGTGGCCGGCGGCCCGTCCGCGGAGGAGATCGCCGCCTTCACCGGGACCGCCGCCACCGAGCCGATCCGGGTCTACGCGGGCCTCGCCTCCGCCGGGGACACTCCCGCCCGCGCGCAGCTCGCCGTCGACGACCTGGAGCGGGCCGGCGGGTTCACCCGGGCGCGGCTGGCGGTGGCCACGACCACGGGCCGCGGCTGGCTGGACGCCGGCTCCCTGTCGGCCTTCGAGTACATCGCCGGCGGCGACTCCGCGCTCGTCTCGATGCAGTACTCCCACGTGCCCTCGGGGATCTCCTACCTCGTCGACCAGTCACGCGCCCGCGCCGCCGGGCGGGAGCTGTTCGACGCCGTCTACCAGCGCTGGACCGCCCTGCCCCCGGAGGCCCGGCCGGAGCTGTTCGTGCTCGGCGAGAGCCTGGGGTCCTTCGGCGCCGAGGCCGCGTTCAGCGGCGAGTCCGACCTGCGCAACCGGGTCACCGGCGCCCTGTTCGTCGGCGCGCCCAACTTCAACGCGCTGCACACCGAGTTCCGCGACGACCGGGACGCCGGCAGCCGCGAGGTCGAGCCGGTCTACCGCGGCGGGCGGACGGTGCGCTTCAGCACCGACGTCACCACGGGGGCTCCCCCGGCCGGCGTCCCGTGGGACGGCGCCCGCGTGCTGTACCTGCAGCACCCGTCGGACCCGATCGTGTGGTGGAGCCCCTCGCTGCTGCTCACCCGGCCCGACTGGCTGGAGGAGGAGCGCGGGCGCGACGTGCTGCCCGCGACGACCTGGCTCCCGCTCGTCACCTTCTGGCAGGTCACCCTGGACATGCCGTTCTCCCTCGACGTGCCCGAGGGACACGGGCACCGCTACACCCGGGAGTCGGTGGACGCCTGGGCCCTGCTCCTGCGCCCCGCGGACTGGACGCCGGAGCAGGCCGACCGGCTGCGCGACCTGATCCGGCGGTGAGCGCGTCCGATGTCGGGACGTCGGCGCCCCCCGTTCACACCCCCGCGCCGTCCGACGAGGCGCTGCTGCGCGCCCACGAGCCGGTGCTGCGCTTCACCGCCGGTGAGCTGTTCCTGCCCACCGCGGTCGGGCCCTACGTGGCACGGTGCAGCCTCCGGGCGGACGGGCCGGACGGGCCGGACGAGGTCCTCGTCCCTGCGGGCGCGCTCGACCTGCAGGAGCTGGCCGCGGCCGGGACCCGGCACCGTGACCGGCCGCTGCACCTGCGCTTCGTCGACCCGCCCCTGACGAGGACGGAGCTGCGCGCCTGGCGGCGGGAGGACCGGCCGCGACTGCGCTCGGCGTCCCGCTTCGCCGCCGTCGGCGTGCTCGCCCGCCTGGTCGACGTCCTGTTCCGGCTGTCGCTGCTCGTGCGCGGCAGCGTCCCCGGCGGAACGGTCGCCGCCGCGGAGCGCACGGCCCGCGCGCACCTCGACGCCGGGGGCTGCACCTACTACGGCCGGGTCGTCCGCGACGCCGGGTACACGGTCTGCCAGTACTGGTACTTCTACGCGTTCAACGACTGGCGCTCGACCTTCCACGGCGTCAACGACCACGAGGCCGACTGGGAGACCGTCGCCGTCTACCTCGTCCCCGAGCGAGGGCGGTGGCGCCCGGCCTGGGTGGCGGCGTCCTCCCACGACCACTCCGGCGAGGCGCTCCGGCGACGGTGGGACGACCCCGGGCTGCGCCGTGAGGGCGACCACCCCGTGGTCTTCCCCGGCGCCGGGTCGCACTCCGGCGCGTTCACCCCCGGCGACCACGTCGTCGCCGTCGAGCTGCCGCCGCTGCGACGGCTGCGGGACCGCCTCGGCCGGCGGAGCGCGGCGGGGTTCGCCATCCCGTTCGTCGACTACGCCCGCGGCGACGGTCCGGCCGTCGGCCCGGGGCACGACCGGACCTGGCAGCCGGAGGTCGTCGGCGAGGACACGCCCTGGGTCCGGGACTTCCGCGGCCTCTGGGGACTGGACACCCGCGACGCCCTGGGCGGGGAGCGCGCGCCGGCCGGGCCCCGCTACGAGCGCGACGGCGCCGTCCGCCGCTCCTGGGCCGACCCGCTCGGCTGGGCCGGTCTGGCGACGGTCCCGGCGACGCCCGAGGAGGAGCGGGCGCTGCTGTGCAGCCGGCGGGACGAGGTCACCGCGCGGCTGCAGGTCCTGGGCGCGCGCATCGCCGGCGAGCGCGAGGAGGTGCGTGGTCTGCGTGCGCAGGCGCGGGCCCTCGCCGCCTACGCCGACACCGACCGGTGGGCCCGGCCCCGCCGGGAGGAGCTCGGGCGCCGGGAGGCCGGGCTGGCGGCGACGGTCGCCGAGCGGACGGAGCTGGCCGAGGAGCGCGCGGCCCTCACCGAGGCCCTGTCCGGGCCGCTGCGGCACGAGGCGCCCGACGCCCACCTGCGCCGGGTGCACCTGCCGGACGTCATCGACACGCACCGGCACCCGGCCTTCCTGCGCGGCTGGGCCGCGGTGAGCACCCCGCTGCTCGTGCTGGGCATCGGTGTGCTGCTCACCCGGCCGACCGCGGCGTCCCTGACGGGGTTCGCCACGTTCCTGCTGGTGTTCGCCGGCGTGGAGGCCGTCGCGCGCCGGCGGGTGCGCCTGCTGCTCACCGTGCTGGCCGTCGCGGCCCTGTGGGTGTCCGCGGTCGCGAGCCTGGTGCTCGCCGTCCTCGGCGCCTGGCGGACCGTCCTCGCCGTCGCGCTCGTGCTCGCCGCGGTCGTCCTGCTGGTCGTGAACCTGCGCGAGCTGCTCGTCCGCCGGCCGCGCCGCTGAGCGCACGGCCGGCGAGGACTCAGCTCTTCCTGTCGTTCCCCCGGCCCTCGCGGACCTTCACCGAGATGTCCAGCGGCGTGCCGGTGAAGCCCCAGCGCTCGCGCAGCTTGCGCTCGAGGAAGCGCCGGTAGCCGGCCTCGAGGAAGCCGGTGGAGAAGACGACGAACCGCGGCGGCCGGACGTCGGCCTGCGTCACGTACTTGATCTTCGGCGCTCGCCCGCCGCGGGCCGGCGGCGGCGTCTCCTGCACCAGCTGGCGGACGTAGGCGTTGAGCTCCGCCGTCGGCACGCGCGTCTCCCAGGAGGCGAGCGCGGTGCGCAGGTGGTCGGCGAGCTTGCCGACGCCGCGGCCGCTGGCGGCCGAGATGTTGACCCGCGTCGCCCACTTGACCCGGGCGAGGTCGCGCTCGATCTCGCGCTCGAGCTGGGCGTGCCGGTCCTCGTCGATGGCGTCCCACTTGTTGAACGCGATGACCAGCGCGCGGCCGGCCTCGATGACCTGGGTGATCACCCGCTGGTCCTGCTCGCTGATCACCTCGTCGGCGGCCAGCAGCACGACGGCGACCTCGGCGGCCTGGATGGCGGCCTCGGTGCGCAGGCTGGCGTAGTACTCGGTGCCGCTGGCGGTGTTCACCTTGCGGCGCAGCCCCGCGGTGTCGACGAACCGCCAGTCCTCGCCGCCCAGGCTGATGATCGAGTCCACCGGGTCCACGGTGGTGCCGGCGACGGAGTCGACGACCGAGCGCTCCTCCTTGGCCAGCCGGTTGAGCAGGCTGGACTTGCCGACGTTCGGCCGGCCCACCAGCGCCACCCGGCGCGGGCCGCCCTCCTCGGGCTGCTCGCGCGGCGCCTCGGGCAGCGCGTCGAGCACCAGGTCGAGCAGGTCGCCCGAGCCGCGCCCGTGCAGCGCGCTCACCGGCTGCGGCTCCCCCAATCCCAGCGACCACAGCTCGGCGGCGTTGGACTCACTGCGCTCGTCGTCGACCTTGTTGGCGACGACGATCACCGGCCGGTCGCTGCGGCGCAGGATGCGCGCGGCGGCCAGGTCGGTGTCGGTGGCGCCCACGGAGCTGTCGACGACGAGGACGATCACGTCGGCGGTGCGCATCGCGAACTCCGCCTGCCGGCTGATCGAGGCCCCCAGCCCCTCGGCCTTGGGGTCCCAGCCGCCGGTGTCGGTGACGGTGAACCGCCGCCCGTTCCACAGCCCCTCGTAGGAGATGCGGTCGCGGGTCACCCCCGGGATGTCCTGCACCACCGCGGCGCGCCGCCCCAGGATCCGGTTGACCAGCGTCGACTTGCCCACGTTGGGCCGGCCCACGATCGCCACCACCGGCAGCGGACCGCCCGTGCCCTCCTCGCTCATGCCCTCTCCCCTGCCCCGACCGCCGAGAGCGCCAGGTCGACGACGCGGTCGACGACGGCCTCCCGGTCCAGGTCGGTGCTGTCCACGACCACCGCGTCGGCGGCCGGCCGCAGCGGGCTGTCCGCGCGGCTGCTGTCGTACTCGTCCCGGCGGCGCAGGTCGGCCGCGATGGCGGCCACCTCCGCCGGGTCGCTGATCCCGAGCTGCCCGGCCCGCCGCTCCGCGCGGACCTCCGGCGCCGCGGTCAGGTAGACCTTGAGCGTCGCGTCGGGCAGCACCACGGTGCCGATGTCGCGCCCCTCGACGACGACGGCGTCGGCCGAGGCGACGAGCGCGCGCTGCTGGTCGACCAGCTGCCGGCGCACCGCGGGCACGGCCGAGACCGCCGAGACGTTGCGGGTCACCTCGGCGCCGCGGATCCGCTCGGCGACGTCGGTGCCGTCGACCTCCACCTGCTCCACGCCGGCCGTCGTCCCCACCTCGATGCGGGCGGCCGCGACCACGCGGGCCACCGCCTCGGCGTCGTCGGGGTCGACGCCGGCGTCGATGACGGCCACGGTCGCGGCGCGGTACATGGCGCCGGTGTCGAGGTAGGCGGCCCCGAGCCGGGCGGCCACCGACCGCGCCACGCTGGACTTGCCCGTGCCCGACGGCCCGTCGAGGGTCACCTGGCCCCGGAACGCGCTCACTGTGCGATGTCCCGTCGCAGCGCCACGGCACCCCGCAGGTACACGTGCTGGATCTCCGCGCGCGGCCGGTCGGTCTCCACGTGCGCCATCAGCCGCAGCACCCGCGGCAGCGCGTGCGGGACGCCGATCTCCGTGGCGCACATCAGCGGCACGTCGCCCATCCCGAGCTCCCGGGCGGCCAGCGCCGGGAACTCCGAGGTGAGGTCCGGGGTGGCCGTGAACAGGATGCTGATGATGGCGTCGTGGTCGAGGCCGTTGCGCTCGACCACGGTGCTCACCAGCTCGCGGGTGGCCTCGAGGACCTCCTCGCGGTCGTCGGCGTCCACCTGTGTCGCGCCGCGGATGGCCCGTACGGCCACGTGCACCCTCCTCGATCGGTCCCGGCTCCCGGATCTGGGGTGCCCGGTCGAGTCTAGGTACCCCGCGCCACCGCCCCGCCGGACCGGGACCCCAGGGACCTATGGCCCTGGGGAGTTCCGGACGGATTCGTCACGGTCGGGGGGTGAGTCGAGAAGAGGCCCACCGCCGCACCGATGCCCGCCGCCGACGCACCGGCCAGGGACCGCCCGGGGCCGGGCGACCGCCCGACGAGGGCCCGGCCCGCTCCCGGCCGCCGCTGTGCACCCTGCGGACCGACCGGGCCGCGGGCACCGTCTGCGTCCGTGGTCACCTCGACGGGCTGGGCGCCGAGTTCCTGGGCCGGATCGTGGCCGCCCTCCGGGAGTCCGGTCACCGGCAGGTCGTCGTCCTGCTCGGGTCGGCGACCGTCGCCGAGGAGGCGCGGGCGCTCCTGGCCGGCCTGGCCCGGGGCCTGCCCGCCGGCCACTCCCTCGAGCTCCGATGACCGCCGGCCGGGACGGGCTGCCGTGACCCCGGAGGCCCGCCGCCGCGGGCGCTGGACGGTCGGGGCGGACGGCGTGCGCCCGGTGGACCGCGCCGCCGGGTCGCCGGACCTGCCCGTGGGCCGCCTGCACGCCGTGGGCGGTGAGGGGCTGCTCGTCGGCCGCGCGGTGTGCCTGGCGTCGGTGACGCTGCTCGACCCGGCCGCGTGGTCGTGGCCCGACGACCGGGACGACGCCGGGGACCCGCTGTGCTGGATCTGCCTCGCGCTGACCGCCTGACCGCACCGCCGGGACCCGGCGCGGGTCAGAGCGGGCGGATGCCCCAGGTGCCGGTCGTGGACTCCCCCGGCGCCAGCCGCACGAGCGCCTCGCCGGAGCGGAACGCGTCCGGCGGGCAGGTCATCGGCTCCACGGCCAGCCCCTGCCGGCGGCGCGACGGCGGCTCGACGACGTCGCCGGTGAACACCTGCAGATAGCCGTAGGAGGCGTCCATCCAGACGGCGGCGCCGCTGCCGTCGGGGCGCACGAGGCGGACCTCGGCGGTGCCGTCGGCGTCGCGGGCGAGGTCGGTGAAGCAGTCGTCGACGACGAGGTCGCCGACCGGCCGGCCCCCGCGCAGGTCGAACGGCGTCCCCTCCACCGGCTCGGTCCCGGTGGGCAGCAGCCGGTCGTCGGTCAGCAGCCGGGTGGCCGCGGGCAGGGTGAGCGTGCAGTCGTCGACCCGCAGGCCCGGGCCGGCGGCGAGGTAGGGGTGGTGGCCCTCGCCGTAGGGCAGGTCGGAGTCGCCCGCGTTGGTGGCGGTGGTGGTCACCCGCAGTCCGTCCGCGGACAGCTCGTAGCCCACCTGCAGCCGCAGCGCGAAGGGATAGCCCGGCTGCGGGTGGAGCAGGTGCTCGAGCACCACGGAGTCCGCCGAGCGGGCCAGCAGCCGCCAGGCCACGTGCCGCACCAGCCCGTGGATCGCCGTCCCGCGCTCCGGCTCGGTCACCGGGGTGTGCAGCGGCGTGCCCTCCCAGGACCACTCGCCGTCGCGCAGCCGGTTGGGCCACGGCGCGAGGACGTGGCCCCGCACGTCGGGGGCCATCTCGCCGGCGCCGAACCCGTCGACGACGTCACGGCCGCCGGCGCGGTAGGTGCGCAGCCCGCCGCCCACCTCGACGACGACGGCCTCGGCGTCCCCGGCGCGGAGGACGTGCTGCTCCCCGGTGGGCGGGAGGCTCACCCGAGCCGCTCGCCGTCGAGGGCGGAGAACAGGTGCACCTGGCCGGGACGCGGGCTCACGTGCAGCAGGTCGCCCTTCATCGGCGGGCGGCGGCCGTCGACCCGCACGGTGACGGTGTGCCGCTGCCCGTCGAGGTCGGCGTGCCCGTAGACGTAGGCGTCGGCGCCGAGCTCCTCGACGACGTCGACCTCGACGGGGAGGCCCTGCGCGGAGACCTCGAGGTCCTCGGGCCGCACGCCCAGCACCACCCGGTCGGCGTCGGCGCGGCCGAGCACCTCGCGCTCGACCGGGTGCACGGCGTCGCCGAAGCGGACGCCGCCGTCGGCCACCGGCAGCTCGACGAGGTTCATGGCCGGCGAGCCGATGAAGCCGGCGACGAACACGTTGCGCGGCCGGTCGTAGAGCTCGCGGGGCCGGCCGGCCTGCATGAGCAGGCCGTCCTTGAGCACCGCCACGCGGTCGCCCATCGTCATGGCCTCGGTCTGGTCGTGGGTGACGTAGACCGTGGTGATGCCCAGGCGGCGCTGCAGTTGGGCGATCTGGGTGCGGGTCTGCACGCGCAGCTTGGCGTCGAGGTTGGACAGCGGCTCGTCCATGAGGAAGACCTGCGGCTTGCGGACGATCGCCCGGCCCATCGCCACCCGCTGCCGCTGGCCGCCCGAGAGCGCCCGCGGCCTGCGGTCGAGGTACTGCTCGAGGTCCAGCAGCCGCGCGGCCTCCCGGACCCGCTCGCCGATCTCGGCCTTGCCGATCTTGGCCATCTTGAGCGCGAAGCCCATGTTGTCGGCCACGGTCATGTGCGGGTACAGCGCGTAGTTCTGGAACACCATCGCGATGTCGCGCGCCTTGGCGGGCAGGTCGGTGACGTCGCGCTCGCCGATGAGGATCCGGCCGCCGTCGACGTCCTCGAGGCCGGCGAGCATCCGCAGCGACGTGGACTTGCCGCAGCCGGAGGGGCCGACGAGGACGAGGAACTCGCCGTCCTCGACCTGCAGGTCGAGCGCGTCGACGGCGGGGCGGTCGGCCCCGGGGTACAGGCGGGTCGCGGACTCGTAGGTGACGGTGGCCATGGGGTGCTCCTCGGGGTACGGCGACGGTGCCGGTCGTGCGGGGGTGGGTCAGATCCGCTGCGCGGTGAGGTCGCGGACCTCGGCGTAGCGCTCGCGGACGGCGGGGGTCGGGTCGGCCTCGTGCACCTCGGTGCCCGGCCGCTGCCACTCCGGCGGCCCGGCCGCCCCGGACAGCACCCAGGCGGCCTGGCGCGCGGCGCCGTCGGCGACGTACTCCCCCGGCGGCGGCACGAGCACCGGCACGCCGAGGACGGCGGGGGCGATCCGGCGGACCGCCTCGGAGCGGGCACCGCCGCCGACGAGCAGCACGCGGCGGACCTCGGCGCCGGTGGCGCGGACGGCGTCGAGGCCGTCGGCCAGGCCGCACAGCAGCCCCTCGACGGCGGCGCGGGCCAGGTGCGCCGGCGTCGAGGTGGCCAGGGTCAGCCCGTGCACCGCCCCGGTCGACGTCGGCCGGTCCGGCGTCCGCTCGCCCTCCAGGTAGGGGACGACGGTCAGGCCGCCGGCGCCGGCCGGGGCCGACAGCGCCAGCCGGGACAGCTCCTCGTGGTCGACGCCGAGCAGCCGCGCGGTGGCGTCGAGGACGCGGGCGGCGTTGAGCGTGGCCACCAGCGGCAGGAACCGCCCGGTGGCGTCGGCGAACCCGGCCACCGCGCCGCTGGGGTCGGCGGCCGGGGTCTCCGACACGATCGACACGACGCCGGAGGTGCCGATCGACAGGACGACGTCGCCGGGCTCGGCGGCCAGGCCGAGGGCGGCCGCGGCGTTGTCGCCGGTGCCCGGGCCCAGCACCGCGCCGGTGGTGGACGTGCCGGCGGTCTCGTCCGGGCCGAGGACCCGCGGCAGGTGCGGGGTGGCGCCGAACGCCCGCTCGAGCAGGTCGGGGCGGTACTTCCCCGTGGCGGCCGACCAGTAGCCGGTGCCGCTGGCGTCACCGCGGTCGGTGACCAGCGCGTCGAGCCCCGGACGGCCGGCCAGCACCCAGGTCAGCCAGTCGTGCGGGAGGCACACGGCCGCGGTGCGGGCGGCGTTCTCCGGCTCGGCCTGGGCCAGCCACCGCAGCTTGGTGACGGTGAAGGAGGCGACCGGCACCAGCCCGACGGCGTCGGCCCAGGCCTGCCCGCCGCCGAGCTCACGGGTGAGGTCGGCGGCGGCACCGGCCGAACGGGTGTCGTTCCAGAGCAGCGCGTCGCGGACGACCCGGCCGTCCTCGTCGAGGCAGACCATGCCGTGCTGCTGGCCGCCGACGGCGACCGCGGCGACGTCGTCGAGGCCGCCGGCCTGGGCCACCGCCTGCTCGAGGGCGGCGGCCCAGACCGCGGGGGCGACCTCCGTGCCGTCGGGATGCGACGCCCGGCCCTCGCGCACGAGGGTCCCGGACGCCGCGTCCCGCACGACGACCTTGCAGGCCTGGGTGGAGGTGTCGACCCCCGCGACGAGCGTCATCGGCCGGTCGGTCAGCCGCGGGCGCCGAGCAGGTGCTCGACGGCGAGCTGGGAGATGCGGACCTGACCACCGCGGCGCGCGCCGGCGGCCTCGGCGTCGAAGTCCTCGAACGCCGCGCGGTCGGCCAGCAGCTCCTCGTAGGAGCCGCCCTCGAGGGTCGGCGTCGCGAGCTCGGGCACCGCGGCGTCGGCGAGGGCCTCCTGGACCTCGGGGTCGGCGCGGAAGGCGGCGGCCCGCTCCTTGAGCAGCAGGTAGGTCCGCATGTTCGCCGCGGCCGACTCCCACACGCCCGTGAGGTCCTCGGTGCGCAGCGGCTTGTAGTCGAAGTGGCGCGGGCCGTCGTAGGCCGGGCCGCCGTTGGGGCCGCCGTGCTCGAGCAGGTCGACGGTGGCGAAGGCGCTCAGCACGTCGCCGTGGCCGAAGACGAGGTCCTGGTCGTACTTGATCCCGTGCTGGCCGTTGAGGTCGATGTGGAAGAGCTTGCCCTGCCACAGCGCCTGGGCGATGCCGTGCGTGTAGTTCAGCCCGGCCATCTGCTCGTGGCCGACCTCGGGGTTCACGCCCACCAGGTCGGCGTGCTGCAGCGTGCTGATGAAGGCGATCGCGTGCCCGATGGTGGGCAGGAAGATGTCGCCGCGCGGCTCGTTGGGCTTGGGCTCGAGGGCGAAGCGCAGGCCGTAGCCGCGGTCCTCGGAGTACTGCGCGAGGGTGTCGATGCTCTCGCGGAAGCGGTCCAGCGCCGCCGTCAGGTCCTTGGCGCCGTCGACCTCCGCGCCCTCGCGGCCGCCCCACAGGACGTAGGTCTTCGCGCCGAGCTCGGCGGCGAGGTCCATGTTGCGCATGACCTTGCGCATGGCGAACCGGCGGACGCCGCGGTCGTTGGCGGTGAGCGCGCCCTCCTTGAACACCGGGTGGGTGAACAGGTTGGTGGTGGCCATGGGCACGACCAGGCCGGTGTCCTGGAGGGCACCCTTGAAGCGCTCGATGATCTTGTCGCGCTCGCCGCTCTCGGTGCCGAACGGGATGAGGTCGTCGTCGTGGAACGTGACGCCGTAGGCGCCGAGCTCGGCGAGGCGGTGCACGCTCTCCACCGGGTCGATCGGCGGGCGGGTGGCCTCGCCGAACGGGTCGCGGGCGTTCCAGCCCACGGTCCACAGTCCGAAGGAGAAGCGGTCCTCGCGGGTGGGCTGAGTCATGGTGTTCCTCCCGGGAACGGGGTGCGGGCCGTGATTTTGTTTCGGACTAGAACATAATGCACGTCACAGCTAACCTCAACCCCGTGTCCGTGCCCGCGCCGAGCCCCGAGGGAACCCGCGCGCGCCCGGCCACCCCCCGCCCGGCCAACCTCGCCCTGGTGCTGCGGACGGTGTGCACCGCCGGCGCCCCGCCGTCGCGGGCCGACGTCGCGGCGGCCACCGGGATGACCCGCGCCACCGCCGCCCGCCTGGCCGACGACCTCGTCGCCGGCGGCCTGCTCGACGAGGTCGAGGCGACGCCGTCGGGCCGCCGCGGCCGGCCGGCGACCCCGCTCGCGCCGGGTTCTCGGGTCGTCGCGCTGGGCCTGCAGGCCGACGCGGGCCTGCTCGCCGGCCGGGTGCTCGACCTGCGCGGCCGGGTGGTGAGCGAGCGGGTCGAGCCCGGCGACCTGCGCGGCAGCGACCCCGCGCCCACGCTGGCCCGCCTCGGCGACCTGGCCGCGGACCTGCTGGGCGAACTGCCCGACGGCACCCGGGTGGCCGGCGCCGGCCTCGCCCTGCCGGGCATCGTCGACGGCGCCACCGGCGTGCTGCTGCGCGCGCCGAACCTCGGCTGGTCCGACGTCCGCCCGGCCGACCTGCTCGCGCCCCGGCTGCCCGGCGGGCTGGACCCGGTGCCCGGCAACGAGGCCGACCTCGCCGCGCGCACCGTGGCCGAGACCGCGCCCGGCCGCCCCGGCCCGCACCGCGACTTCGTCTACCTCTCGGGACAGATCGGCATCGGCGGCGCCACCGTGCTCGACGGCCGGGTCATGTGCGGCAGCTCGGGCTGGGCCGGCGAGATGGGGCACGTGTGCGTCGACCCCGACGGGCCGGCCTGCCGGTGCGGCTCCACCGGCTGCCTCGAGCAGTACGCCGGTCGCGACGCCGTGCTCGCCACGGCCGGCCTGCCCCGCGGCACCGCGCCCGGCGAGCTGGCCCGCCGCGCGGCCGGCGGCGACCCGGCCGCGCGGGCGGCGGTCGACGGCGCGGCGCGCGCGCTGGGCGTCGCGCTGGCCGGCGTCCTCAACGTGCTCGACGTGCCGGTGGTGGTCCTCGGCGGCCACCTCGGCGAGCTCGCCGGCCTGCTGCGCCCGGCGCTGGAGGAGCACCTGGGCCGGCGCGTGCTGTCGGCCCGCTGGCGCCGGCCCCGCGTCGAGGCCGCGCCCGGCGCGCCGGCGGCCGGCGCGACGGGGGCGGCGCTGCGCGCACTCGCCGACGTCGTCGACGACCCCGCCCGGTGGCTGGGAACGCACTGACGCCGGCTACTTGCCGAAGCCGGCCGTCAGGCCGCTGAGCAGGTACCGCCGGCCGATCAGGTAGAGCACGAAGATCGGCACCACCGACAGCGTCACGGCGGCGAGCAGGCCGGGCACGTTGGTGCCGAACTGCCCCTGGAAGTCCCACAGCCCGAGGGTGAGCACGCGGGTGTCCTCCGACTGCGTGAGCACCAGGGGGAAGAGGAAGCCGTTCCAGGCCGTGAGGGAGGTGAAGACCGACACCGTGGTGATCGCCGGCTTGGCCAGCGGCAGCACCAGGTGGCGCAGCACCGCGAAGGGCCCCGCGCCGTCGAGGGTCTGCGCCTCGTACAGCTCGCCCGGGATGTCGCGCAGGCTGTTGACCATGACCAGCAGCGCCACCGGCATCGCGAAGGCGGCTGTGGGCAGGATGACGGCGAGCAGGGTGTCGTACATCCGCAGCTGCGTGATCATCAGGTAGACGGGGATGATCGCCGCCTGCGCGGGGATGGCCAGGCCGACCAGCATGAGCGAGAAGCCGCGCTGCACGAACCGGCCGGTGTTGCGGGCGATGGCGTAGGCCGCCGGCAACGTGAGCCCGACGACGATCGCCACGGTCGCCAGCGTGACGACGACGGTGTTGAGCAGGTAGGTCGGGAAGCCGCCCTCGAAGACGGTCCGGTAGTTCTCCAGCGTCGGGTCCGACGGCGGGACGAGCGGGTTGGTCGACAGGTAGTCCTGCCGGGTCCGCAGGCTCCCCGACACCAGGTAGTACAGCGGGACGGCGACCAGCACGAACCAGGCCAGCGACAGCACGCCGGCCAGGACGTTGGGCCGCTCGCGGCGGCGGCGCCGGCGGCGGGGACGCGGCGGCGCGGGGGCCGCGGTCGCGCCTCGGGTGGGCAGCGCGGTGGCGGTCACGAACCCTCCTGCTGGCTCTGCATGGCCCGGAAGCCGGTGATGCGGGTGACGAAGAGGGACAGCCCGGCGCCGAGGACCAGCAGCAGGACGGCGATCGCGCTGGCGTAGCCGAACTCGAAGCCGCTGAAGCCGGTGATGTACATGTACAGCGGCGCGATGCGGGTCGTCGTCCCCGGGCCGCCCCCGGTGAGGATGAGGATTGTGTCGAAGGTGGTGAACGAGCCCACCAGCATCAGCACGCTCGAGGTGATCACCGTGTACTTGAGCAGCGGCAGCGTGATCGTGAAGAACTGGCGGTAGCGGCCGGCGCCGTCGATGGTCGCCGCCTCGTAGAGGCTGTGCGGGATCTGCCGGGCCGCGCCTTGGTAGAGCAGCGTGTGGAACGGGACGTACTGCCAGGAGACGACCCACACCACCGTGTAGATGACGATGTCGGTGTCGCCGAGGAAGTTGAACCGGTCGAGGAACGGCAGCGCCTGGGTGACCCCGAAGTTGGGGTCGAGCACCGAGGCCCACAGCAGCGCGATCGCCGCCGTCGACAGGAGCAGGGGCAGGAAGAACAGCGAGCTGAGGACGGCGCGGTTGCGCTGCCGCCCGGCCGCCCAGACCCCGATCAGCAGTGCGATCGGGGTCTGGACGGCCCAGGTGACCACCATGAACAGCAGGGTGAGCAGCAGGGCGTCGCGCGCCTCGCCGTCGGCGACCAGGCGCTCCCAGTTCGCCGCCCCGGACGGCTGCGGGAACCCGAAGCCGTTCCAGTCGGTGAAGCTGAGGTAGACGACCAGGCCCATCGGCAGCACCGCGAAGAAGCCGAAGAAGGCCAGCGCGGGCGCCAGGTACCACCCCGAGGGACGCTCGCGCGTCCCCCGGGGCCGGCCCCGGGGCGCCGGCGCCGTCGGCGTCGGCGCGGTGGTGACGAGGGTGGTGCCTGCCATGCCGGGTCCCCTGCCGTGGAGTGGTGCGGTGGTACTGGGTGCGGTGGTACTGGGTGCGGTGGTGCGGTGGTGCGGTGATCAGGTGGTGCGGGTGCCTCAGGCCGCGGACATCGTGGCGATGAAGCCCTCGGGCGTCTGCTCGCCGAGGAAGAGCCGCTGCAGCTCGGTCAGCATCTGCGTGGCCTGGTCGGCGGGCAGGTCCTGGTCCCAGGACAGCTGGAAGTTCGGCGCACCCTCGACCAGGTCGTAGATCCAGGTCGTGTAGTCGGCGTTCTCGCCCTGCTCCAGCTGGTCGCGGACACCGGCCACCGCGGGCACGTCGCCGGCGGCCACCAGGTCCTCGACGTACTGCTCGTCGTCGAGCGCCGTCGTCACGTACTCCAGGGCCGCGTCCTTGTGCTGGCTGTCCGCGGCGACCGAGTAGAAGTTCGTCGGGTTGCCGACGACGTTGGCCGGGTCACCGGCACCGCCCTCGACCGCCGGGAACGGCGCCCAGCCGAGGTCGCCGGCCTCCACGAACTCCGGGCTCTGCCCGAGCTGGTTGACGTACTCCCACGAGCCCATGAGGTGGAAGCCGGCGTCGCCCTGGGCGAGGATCGTCGACGCGCCGCCGACGTCGTAGCCCACCGAGGCGAAGTCCTCGCCGAAGGCACCGCGGTCGACCAGGTCGGTCACCAGCTGCAGCGACTGCAGGACGGCCGGGTTCTCCCACGCGCCGGGCTCCCCGTCGCGGATGGCCTGGAAGACCTCCGGGCCGCCGACGCGGTCGAGCAGGTACTCGATCCACATGAGCTCGGTCCACGACTGCGAGCCGGCCAGGGCGATCGGGGTGACGCCGTTGGCCTTGAGCGCGTCGACCGCCGACAGCAGCTGCTCCCAGGTCTGCGGGACCTCGACGCCGGCCGCCTCGAGCACCGACTCGTTGTAGAACAGCGCGACCGGCTGCACGCCGCGCATGGGGATCCCGTAGTACTTCCCGTCGAGCTGGGCGGCCTCGAGCACGCTCGGGATGAACGAGTCGCGCAGCTCCGGGTCCTCCTCCAGCAGCGGGGTGAGGTCCTCCACCGCGCCGGCGTCGACGTACTCCTTGAGGTTGCCGCCGCCCCAGTTGAAGAAGACGTCGGGCGCCTCGGGCGAGCTCAGGGCCACGCGCAGCCGCTGCTTGTAGGGGTCGTTGCCGAAGGTCGCGAGCTCGGCGTCGCCGGCCTCGCTGGCCTCGTTGAACCGCGAGATCGAGGACTCCTCGATCGGGTTGAGCACGGTGTCCTGCAGGGCCCACACCTGGGCGGCGTCGCCGCCACCGCCGCCGGCCCCACCGGGACCGGAGGAGCCGCAGGCGACCAGGCTCGCTGCGAGGAGGAGCGCGCCGGCGGATGCGGCACCGCGGGTCAGACGCCGGGATGACATCCCATCGCCGCCTTTCTGTTTCGACGTTGAAAACCGAAAGTTTCGGGGTGGTGCGAGAACGTAAGCCACGTCACGGGACCTGTCAACGCGCCGCTGGGACGCCCGCGTGGCGCCGTCCCGCGCGTCGTCGGGGCTCGCAGAGGACGCGCCATCCTGACCTGGCCGGATGCAGGGGGCTGGTGGTTTCGAAGATGTTTCGATAGCGTCGCCGATCACATCCGTCCGGCACCGTCGCCGGAGCCCGCTGTACTCCGCCCCCGGGGACGCCAGGCTGGACGGACCCGGCGTCCCCTCCCGGCCGCCGGCGACCGGCGACCTCCGGAGGAGCGACAGTGCACGAGCAGACGGCCGGCCGTCCCACCCTCGCCAGCATCGCCGCCGCGGCCGGCGTCTCGCTGCCCACCGTGTCCAAGGTCGTCAACGGCAAGACCGACGTCGCCCCCGCCACCCGCGAGCGCGTCCTGGCCCTGCTCGACCAGTACGACTACGTGCCCCTCGCCCGGCGGCCCGTGCCCGAGCCGGACAGCCCGCTGGTCGACGTCGTGTTCACCGCGCTGGACAGCCCCTGGGCGGTCGAGCTGCTGCGCGGCATCACCGAGAGCGGCCTGGAGATCGTCGTCGACTCCCTCGCCGCCCGCCCGCAGGACGGCGACTGGGTGCGCTCGCTGATCGCCGGGGGCCGCCGCGGCGCCATCGTGGTCACCTCGCGCATCACCGCCGCCGACCAGCGCCGGCTGGGCCGCTCGCACCTGCCCGTCGTCGTCATCGACCCGGTCGACATGCCCGGTCCCGACGTGCCCAGCGTCGGCGCCACGAACTGGTCCGGCGGCATGGCCGCCACCGAGCACCTGGTCGAGCTGGGCCACCGGCGGATCGCGGTCATCGGCGGCCCCGAGGACTACCTGTGCAGCCGCGCCCGCATCGACGGCTACCGCGCCGCGCTCGACCGCGCCGGCATCCCCGCCGACCCGGCGCTGGTGCGCCACGGCAACTTCCACCACGACGGCGGCTACGAGCGCGCCCGCGAGCTGCTGGAGCTGCCCGACCGGCCGACGGCGGTCTTCGCCGGCAGCGACGAGCAGGCCTTCGGCGTCCTCGAGGCCGCCCGCCAGGCGGGGCTGTCGGTGCCCGGCGACCTGTCCGTCGTCGGCTTCGACGACCTGCCGATGGCCCGCTGGTCCTCCCCTCCCCTCACCACCGTGCGCCAGCCGCTGGCCGACATGGGCCGGATGGCCGGGCGCATGCTGCTCGACCTGGTCAGCGGCCGGGAGCTCGCCAGCCAGCGCGTCGAGCTGGCCACCTCGCTGGTGCCGCGCGCCTCCACGGCCCGCCGTCCCTGACCCGTCCCCTCCTCCGCACCCGCCGGCGGGCGCGTTCCCTCGCGCCGCCGGTCTCCCCTGCACGTCTGGAGCACCCCGTGACCGACCAGCCCCTCGTCGCCGACCGTCCCGCCGCCGACCGCTCTCCCGACCCGGTGGCCGGCACCTGGCGCGACCCGTCCCGCCCCCTGGGCGAGCGGGTGCGCGAGCTCGTCGCGGAGATGACGCTCGAGGAGAAGGTCGCGCAGCTCTACGGCGTCTGGACGACGATCGGCGAGGGTGAGGACGTCGCGCCCAACCAGCACGAGTTCTCCGAGCCGCTGCCGCCGTGGGAGGAGCTGACCCGCCCGGGCCTGGGCCACCTGACCCGCGTGTTCGGCACCGTGCCGGTCGAGCCGCTCACCGGCGCGCGCGTCCTGGCCGCCACCCAGCGCGGCATCGTGGAGGGCTCCCGGCTGGGCATCCCGGCGATCGCGCACGAGGAGTGCCTGACCGGGCTGGCCGCCTGGCAGGCGACCGTCTTCCCGACGCCGCTGGCCTGGGGCGCCACCTTCGACCCGGCGATCGTGCGGGACATGGCCGCGGGCATCGGCGAGCTCATGCGTCGCATCGGCGTGCACCAGGGCCTGGCGCCGGTCCTCGACGTCACCGTCGACGCCCGCTGGGGCCGCACCGAGGAGACGATCGGCGAGGACCCGTACCTGGTCGCCGCGCTGGGCACCGCCTACGTCCGCGGCTTGGAGGACACCGGCGTCGTCGCCACCCTCAAGCACTTCACCGGCTACTCCGCCTCCGGCGCCGGGCGCAACCACGCCCCGGTGCGCCTGGGCCCGCGCGAGCTCGCCGACCTGCTGCTGCCGCCGTTCGAGGCCGCGCTGCGCGAGGGCGGCGCCCGCTCGGTCATGCACTCCTACGCCGCCGTCGACGGCGTCCCGCCCGCGGCCGACCCCGGGCTGCTCACCGACCTGCTGCGCGGGACCCTCGGCTTCGACGGCGTGGTCGTCGCCGACTACTTCGGCGTCTCCTTCCTCGAGACCACCCAGCACGTGGCCGGCTCGCCCGGCGAGGCCGCCGCGCTGGCGCTGACCGCCGGGGTCGACGTCGAGCTGCCGACCGTCCGCTGCTACGGCGAGCCGCTGCTGGAGCGGATCCGCTCCGGCGAGGTCCCCGAGGCGCTGGTCGACCGCGCCCTGGAGCGGGTGCTGCGGCAGAAGGGCGAGCTCGGCCTGCTCGACGCCGGCTGGGACCCCGACCCGGAGGCGCTGCGCAGCGGCGAGCCCCTGGCCTTCGACCCGCCGCACCTGCGGGACCTCGCCCGCGTGCTCGCCGAGCGCTCGGTGGTGCTCCTGGACAACCCGCGCGAGGTCCTGCCGCTGGCCGCGCCGCGGCGGATCGCCGTCGTCGGCCCGTGCGCCGACGAGGTGCTGTCCCTCATGGGCTGCTACGCCTTCCCCAACCACGTCGGCGTGCAGCACCCCGACGTGCCGCTCGGCCTGGAGGTGCCGACGCTGCTCGACGCCGTGCGGGCGGAGTTCCCCGGCGCCGAGGTGACCACCGCCCCCGGCTGCCCGGTGCAGGAGGCCGACCGCAGCGGCTTCGACGCCGCCGTGGCCGCGGCCCGGGACGCCGACGTGTGCGTGGCCGTCGTCGGCGACAGCTCCGGGCTGTTCGGCCGCGGCACCTCCGGCGAGGGCTGCGACGCCGCCGACCTGCGGCTGCCCGGCGTGCAGGAGGAGCTGCTGGACGCGCTGCTGGCCGGCGACACCCCCGTCGTCGTCGTGCTGCTCACCGGGCGGCCCTACGCGCTCGGCGGGGTCGTCGGCCGCGCGGCCGCCGTCGTGCAGGCCTTCTTCCCCGGCGAGGAGGGCGCCGGCGCGGTCGCGGGTGTGCTCAGCGGCCGGGTCGGCCCGTCCGGCCGGCTGCCGGTGTCGGTGCCGCAGGGGCCCGGCGGGTCGCCGGCCACCTACCTGGCGCCGACCCTCGGCCGGGCCGGCGGGATCAGCTCGGCCGACCCGACGCCGGCCTTCCCGTTCGGCCACGGCCTGACCTACACGACCGTCGAGTACTCCGGCCTGGAGGTCTCCGGGCAGCGGTGGCCGACCGACGGCGAGCTGACCGTCTCCTGCACGGTGCGCAACACCGGCGGCCGCGACGGCGCCGAGGTGGTGCAGCTCTACCTGTCCGACCCGGTGGCCAGCGTCGTGCAGCCGCTGCGCCGGCTCGTGGGCTTCGCCCGGGTGGAGCTGGCCGCCGGCGCCGGGGCGCGGGTGTCGTTCCGGCTGCACGCGGACCGGGCGTCCTTCACCGGCCGGGACCTGCGGCGCGTGGTGGAGGCCGGCGAGGTGCAGCTGGCCGTCGGCGCGTCCAGCGAGGACCTGCGGCTGCGGGCGACCGTGCAGCTGACCGGCCCCGACCGGGTCGTCGGCGCCGACCGGGTGCTGTCCACCCCGGTCGAGGTCGCGCCGCTGTAGACCGCTCGCGGCCCGTCCCCGGCCGGGGACGGGCCGCCCGTGGTCTAGAGCCCGACGAGCTCCTCCAGCGCACCGACCTCCTGGCGGGTGAGCCGGCGGATCGAGCCGCTGCGCATCCGCTGCAGGGAGACCGGGCCGATCGCGGTGCGGGTCAGCCGCGTCACCGGCAGGCCCACCTCGGCCAGCAGCCGCCGGACGATGTGCTTGCGCCCCTCGTGCAGCACGACCTCGACCACCGACTGCCCGGCGTGGGTGTCGACGACGCGGAAGGAGTCGACCTTCACCGGGCCGTCCTCGAGCTCGATCCCGGCGCGCAACCGGCGGTGCAGCTCGCGGGAGACCGATCCGGAGACCTGCGCGAGGTAGGTCTTCTTCACCTCGTAGGACGGGTGGGCCAGCCGGTGGGCCAGGTCGCCGTCGTTGGTGACCAGCAGCAGGCCCTCGGTGTCCTGGTCGAGCCGGCCGACGTGCACCAGCCCGGGCGCGAGGTCGCCGATCATGTCGCCGACGGTCGGGCGGTCGCGGTCGTCGCTCATCGCGGTGATGACGCCCGGCGGCTTGTTCAGGGCGTAGGTGACCCGGTCGTCGCGCAGCTCGAGCCGGCGGCCGTCGACGGAGATCTTGTCGGTGGCGGGGTCGACGCGCATGCCCTGCACGGTGACGACCGCGCCGTTCACGCTGATCCGGCCGGCGTCGATCATGTCCTCGCAGACGCGGCGGGAGCCGACGCCGGCGCGGGCGAGGACCTTCTGCAGGCGCTCCCCCTGCCGCTCGTTGGACGCGGGGGCGGGCTCGCGGTCGCCGGGGTGGACCGGCGCGAGCTCCATGTCCTCCGACCAGCCCTCACCGCCGGGGCTGCCGGGCTGCAGCGCGGAGGGGTCGGGGAGCTCGTCGGGATGCGGTGCGGTGTCCATCGCCGTCCAGTCTCCCACCCCCGCGGCGGGGACCGGCCGTCGCGGCAGCGCTCAGCAGTTCTCCTCGCCGTAGGCGTCCACGGCCTCGCCCGAGGAGACCAGGTCGCCCTGCAGCTCCTGCAGCTGCGGAGCGAGGTCGGCGTTGGCCGCGGGATCGGACAGGTCGGCCTGGTCGAGCAGGTCGGACAGGGCGCGCCAGGAGGTGACCAGGTCGTCCCACTCGTCCGCGACGGCCTCGGGCGGGTCGACGTCCTCCAACTGCTGCACCGCCTCGTCGAGCACCTGCGGCGCCGACTGCGGGTCGGACTGGATCGCGTTGACGTCGTCGGTGATGTCCGAGAGCAGGTCGGGCACCTCCGCGCAGAACGCCTCCTGGCGCTCGGCCTCCTCCGACGAGCAGCCGGCCAGCAGCAGCGCGGTGAGGGCGAACGGGACGGCGAGCGCGCGGGGGGTCACGCCGGTCAACGTATCGGCGCCGCACCCGACCGACGGGCGCTCAGCCCTCGGCGGCCTGCTCGCGGGCCAGCGCGACGGGATCGGGCAGCAGCGGCGCCAGGGGCGGCAGCTCGTCGAGGCCGGTGAGCCCGAGCCGCTCGAGGAACAGCGGCGTCGTGCCGTAGAGCCCACCGCCGCTGTCGGGGTCGGTGCCGACCTCGGTGACCAGGCCGCGGGACAGCAGGGTGCGCATGACGCCGTCGACGCCGACCCCGCGGATCGCCGACACCCGCGCGCGGGTCACCGGCTGGCGGTAGGCGATGACGGCGAGGGTCTCCAGCGCGGCCTGCGTGAGCTTCGTCCGCTGCCCCTCGGAGAGGTGGCGCTCGACGACCGGCGCGAACTCCTCGCGGGTGTAGAAGCGCCAGCCCTCCCCCACCCGGCGCAGCGTGATCCCGGAGCGGCGGGCGTCGTGGTCGGCGGCGAGCTCGGCCAGCGCGGTGCGCACCCGCGCCACCGGGCAGCGCAGCGCGGCGGCCAGCGTCCCCTCGTCGACGGGGCCCTCGGCGACGAACAGCAGCGCCTCGAGACCGCCGCGCAGCTCGACCGGGTCGAGGACGACCTCCGGCTCGGGCTCGGGCGGGGGTGCCGGCAGCTCCAGCCCGGGCAGCGGCAGCGGCTCGGGCTCGGCGGGGACGGGCGGGACGTCGTCGGCGGCCGGGGCCGGGCGCTCGGCCACCCGGGCGGCCAGCTCGGCGGCGACGGCGTCCCAGACCGCGGGGTCGGCGGCGTCGGGACGGCCGGCCTCCTCCTCGCGGGTCGCCTCCAGCTCGGCGGCCAGCGCCTCCCACGAGAACGGCGCGCGCTCGTCCGGGCCGGTCACGGCAGGTCCTCGGTGGCGACGTCGGGCTCGTCGTCGGCGGGTCGCACGTCCGCGGGGCCGGTCCAGCGGACGTGCAGCTCGCCGAGCGGCGTGAGCTGGGTGAAGGTGACCCGCTGCTGGCGGTAGAGCTCGAGCAGCGCGAGGAAGCGCGCCACGACCTCCATCGTCGTCGCGCAGTCCCCGGTCAGGGACGCGAAGGTGAGCGTGCCGGCGCCGACCAGGGCGGCGCGGACGGCCAGCAGCTGCTCGGCGACGCTGACCGGCGGCGCGTGCAGGTGCCCGACGCCGACGGTGGGCGGCTCCTTCGGCGTGAGCGCCTTCGCGGCGAGCGCGGCGAACCGCTCGGGAGTGATGCCGAGGAGCACCTCGGGCAGCAGCTCGGCGAAGCGCGGCTCCAGCGGCGCCTCGCGGGCGTAGCGGCCGGCGGCGACCGTCTCGCGCTCACGCAGGAACGCCGCGGCCTCCTTGTAGGCGCGGTACTGCAGGAGCCGGGCGAAGAGCAGGTCGCGGGCCTCGAGCAGCTCGAGGTCGTCCTCGTCCTCGATCTCGGCGGCCGGCAGCAGCCGGGCGGCCTTGAGGTCGAGCAGGGTGGAGGCGACGACCAGGAACTCGCTGGCCTGGTCGAGGTCGAGCTCGTCGCCGAGCGCCCGCAGGTGGGCGATGAACTCGTCGGTGACCACCGACAGGGCGATCTCGGTGACGTCGAGCTGGTGCCGGCCGATCAGCTGCAGCAGCAGGTCGAACGGGCCCTCGAAGTTGGTGAGCCGGACGGTGAAGCGCGCAGGATCGACCCCGCGCTCCGCCACCGCCTGCGTGCTCGCACTCACGGAACGCAAGGGTAGGCGGTGCTACCGACGGTTCAGCCCCGGAGACGCCGGACGAGCACCGAGTCCTCGCCCTGCTCGGCGAGGTCGGCGAGCAGCACCGAGATCGCCTCGCGCACGATGCGGCCGCGGTCGGCGGCCACGCCGTGCTGGGCGCGCAGCGTCAGGCGGGCACTCTCCAGCGCGAGCAGGTCGTCGGCGGAGATGTAGACGGTGATCTTCTCGTCGTGCCTGGTCCGGGCGTTGCCGGCCGCGCGGGCGGCCTTGCCGCGGGTACGCGCACCCGGCGCCGGCAGCGGCGCGGGGGCCGGGGCAGCGGTGCGGTAGGCGGCCAGCGGGTCGGCCGGGGCGCCACCGGGCACGAGGGTGAGCGGCGCGGGCGCGTCGTCGGCCGGCGCCGGGTCGGCGGCCCGGCGGCCGCCGCGCAGCGCCGGGGAGCTCACCGCCGAGGCCAGGTTCGGCAGCTCGGTCACCTCCGCCTGCGGGGTGTCGGTGCGCCGGAACAGCTCCGCAGCACCGGGGAGCACGGGACGACGGGTCACAGTGCGATGACCTCCTTGGCCAGGTCGCGGTAGGCGGCCGCACCCGAGGAGGTCGGGGCCCAGGTGGTGATGGGCTGGCCGGCGACGGTGGTCTCCGGGAAGCGCACCGTGCGCTGGATGACCGTCTGGAACACGGTGTCGCCGAAGGCCTCGACCACCCGGCTGAACACCTCCCGGCAGTGCACGGTCCGGGTGTCGTACATCGTCGCGAGGATCCCGGAGATCTCCAGCTCGGGGTTGAGCCGCTCCTTGACCTTGTCGATCGTGTCGACCAGCAGCGCCACGCCGCGCAGCGAGAAGAACTCGCACTCCAGCGGGATCATCACGCCGTGCGCCGCGGTCAGGGCGTTGACCGTGAGCAGGCCCAGCGAGGGCTGGCAGTCGATGAGGATGTAGTCGTACTCGTCGCGCACGGAGTCCAGGGCGCGCAGCAGGGTCTGCTCGCGGGCGACCTCGCTGACCAGCTGCACCTCGGCGGCCGACAGGTCGATGTTGCTGGGCACCAGGTCCAGGCCTGGCACGTCGGTGGCCACGCGGACGTCGGCCAGCGTGGTCCGGTGCTCCATGAGGGCGTTGTAGACGGTGCGCTCGAGCTGCTGGGCGGGCACGCCCAGGCCGACCGACAGCGCGCCCTGCGGGTCGAGGTCGACCAGCAGCACGCGGCGGCCGTACTCGACCAGCGCGGCACCCAGGTTGATGGTCGACGTCGTCTTGCCGACGCCGCCCTTCTGGTTGCACATCGCGATGACGCGCGCCGGGCCGTGCTCCGTCACCGGCGGCGGCTCCGGCAGCTTGCGCTGCCGCGCGCGGGCCGGGTCCAGCCGTGAGGCGGCCGCACCCATCTCCCCGCCGTCGGCCGGGAGTGCGAGAGCCTGCCGGGCCGCCACGTCCCCTCGGATCGCCATGAGTCGCCACTCCTCCGTGCTCCCCGGCGGTGCCGGCCGCGGTCGGCCGGCCCGGTCCGCTCGGGTCCTGGGAAACGGTAAGGAGATCACCAGCCCCGATCCACGGGACACGCCGTCGATGGCGGATGTTGCCGTGGTGCTGTGGCTACTCGTCGGTATCCGTGGGCAGAAGCTGACAGAGCAAGTCCCGCTGCGTCGTCAGGACAGTGCCCGCGGGTGGCTGCTGGCGTACACCTCGCGCAGCTTGTCCACGGTCACGAGCGTGTAGACCTGGGTGGTCGTCACCGACGCGTGCCCGAGCAGCTCCTGCACCACGCGCACGTCGGCGCCGCCGTCGAGCAGGTGGGTGGCGAAGGAGTGCCGCAGCGTGTGCGGCGAGACGTGCTGCACCGACAGGCCCGCGCGCTCGGCCGCCGCCTGCAGGATCGCCCAGGCGCTCTGCCGCGACAGCGGCCCGCCGCGGGCGTTGAGGAACAACCGCCCGCCGCGCACGCCGCTGCGCCCCGCCGCCGCCAGCGCCGGCCGGGCGCGCACCAGGTAGTCCTCGACGGCGCGCAGCGCGAAGCTGCCCACCGGGACGATCCGCTCCTTGCCGCCCTTGCCGGCCAGCCGCACGACGGCCTGCCCGCGGTCGAGGTCGTCGACGGCGAGGCCGACGGCCTCGGAGATGCGGGCGCCGGTGCCGTAGAGCACCTCGAGCAGCGCCCGGTCGCGCAGCCCGCGCGGGCCCTCGAGCGAGCCCGCGGCCTCGATGAGCGCGACGACGGACTCGACCGGGATGGCCTTGGGCAGCCGCCGGGCCGGTGCGGGCGGGCGCACCTCGGCGGCGACGTCGCCGGGGACCAGGCCGTCGAGCAGCGCGAAGCGGTGCAGCCCGCGCACGGCGACCACGGCGCGCGCCGCCGACGTCGCCGACAGCGGCGGGTGCGCGTCGTCGCCCTGCCGGAGCGCGGCGAGGAAGCCGGAGACGTCACTCTCGGCCACCTCACCGAGCCCGCGGACGCCGGCGGCGGCGAGGAACTGCGTGTACCGGCGCAGGTCGCGCCGGTAGGAGGCGATGGTGTTGGCGGCCAGGCCCCGCTCGACGGCGAGGTGGTCGAGGTAGCCGCCCACCACCCGCTCGACGTCGGGGCCGGCGGCGCTCGCGGGCAGCGTGGCGGTCAGGGCAGGTCCCCCTCCAGCTTCTCCAGGCCGACGGCGGCCATCCCGTGCGCCTCGGCCACCTCCGGCAGCACGACCTGCCCGGCGACGACGTTGACGCCGTGCGCCAGGGCCGGGTCGGCGGCGACCGCGGCGCGCGTCCCCTTCTCGGCCAGGGCCATGACGTAGGGCAGCGTCACGTTGGTCAGCGCGTGCGTGGAGGTGTTCGGGACCGCGCCGGGCATGTTCGCCACGCAGTAGAACACCGACTGGTGCACGCGGAAGGTCGGCTCGTCGTGTGTCGTGGGCCGGCTGTCCTCGAAGCACCCGCCCTGGTCGACGGCGATGTCGACGAGCACCGAGCCGGGCTTCATCCGCGACACCAGCTCGTTGCTCACCAGCGTGGGCGCCTTGGCGCCGGGCACGAGCACCGCGCCGATGACCAGGTCGGCGTCGAGGACGGCCCGCTCGACCTCGTAGGCGTTGGACGCCACGGTCTGCAGGTGCCCGCGGTAGATGTTGTCGGCGGCGCGCAGCTTGTCGACGTCGCGGTCGAGGACGACGACCTCGGCCTGCATGCCCAGGGCGATCGTGGCCGCGTTCATCCCCGACACCCCGGCGCCGATGACGACGACCTTGGCCGCGTAGACGCCCGACACCCCGCCGAGCAGCACGCCGCGGCCGCCGTGGGCGCGCTCGAGGCTGTGCGCCCCGACCTGCGGCGCCATCCGCCCGGCCACCTCGCTCATCGGGGCCAGCAGCGGCAGCGCGCCGGTCGCGGTCTGCACGGTCTCGTAGGCGATCGCGGTGGTGCCGGAGGCGACGAGCGCCTCGGTGCAGGCCCGCGAGGCGGCCAGGTGCAGGTAGGTGAACAGGGTCTGCCCGGCGCGCAGCCGGCCGTACTCCTCCTCGACCGGCTCCTTGACCTTGAGCAGCAGGTCGGCGTCGGCCCAGACGTCGTCGGCGGACCCGACGATCCGGGCGCCGGCGGCGGTGAAGTCGGCGTCGGGGATCGAGCTGCCCTCCCCCGCGCCCCGCTCGACCAGCACCGTGTGCCCCGCCCGGGTCAGCTCCGTGACCCCGGCCGGGGTCAGCGCCACCCGGTACTCCCTGTTCTTGACCTCGCGGGGCACACCGACCTGCATGACCACTCCTGATCCCGGCCGGGCCGAGGTCGTCGGTCCGCGCCTGTTCTCGTCGCTCCCGGGTGAGGGAGCCCACACCCGGCGACCCTAACGACCGCCCGCGCTGCCGCGACCGGGCGCAGCGCCGACGATGGCCGGGTCGTCCCCCAGGAGGAGGAACCCCGCGATGCGCCTGTACGCCAGCCGCCCCGACCGCCGCCTCGGCCAGGTGCTGGCCGACGTCGGCCTGCTGGCGTGGATCGTGCTGTGGGTAGTCGTGGCGCGGGTCGTGCACGGCGCGGTGCTCGTGCTGGCCGAGCCGGGGCAGGCGGTGGAGGACCTCGGCTCGTCGGTGGCCGACAGCATGGGCTCGGCGGCGTCGGCGGCCGAGGACGTGCCGGTGGTCGGCGACGAGCTGTCCGCGCCGTTCGACGCGCTGGGGAACGCCGCGGGGTCGGTGAGCGGCGCCGGCCAGGCCGCGCAGGACGCCGTCGGCACGCTGGCGACGGTGCTCGCCGTCGTCCTGGTCGTGCTGCCGGTGGGCTGGCTGCTCGCCCGCTGGCTGCCCTGGCGGGTGGGGTGGGTGCGCGAGGCGAGCGCGGCGGCCCGGCTGGCCGGGCGCGCCGAGCCGGACCTCGAGCTGCTGGCCGCGCGGGCCGTCGCCACCGCCCCGCTGTCCCGGCTCGCCGCACTGCCGCCCGGGACCGGCGCGGCCTGGCGGGCCGGGGACCCCGCGGCGGTCCGGGCGCTGGCCGCACTGGAGGCCGGCCGGCTCGGCCTGCGGCTGCCCGCGCCCGACGCCGCGGGCTCCGGAGCCAGCGCGCCGCCGCGCTCGGGTTGAGTCCGACCTCGCCGGTGCCGATGCCCTCCCTGATCCGGGAGGTGGGCGTGGGACGGACGGGACGCACGCGGTCGCGCCGGCGGGGCCGTCGCGGTCCGTCGGCCGGCGGGGTCGCCACGCGGGTGGCCGCGGTGGCGGCGGTCGGGCTGGTGGCGCTGTCGGCGCCGGCCACGGACCTCGCCGCGCAGGTGACCGCCTCCTGGGCGCCGTTCCGCAACGCCGGCACCGCCGACGGGCCCGAGCCCGCCCGCGTCGTCGACGCCCCGCAGCCGGTCACCGCCGTCCCCGACCCGATCATCGACACGCCGGTCCTCGCGCTGCCCGTGCCGCGGCGGCTGCAGGTCGAGGTGCCGACGCCGCTGGTCCCCCACGGCGTCCCGCTGGAGACCACACCGCCCCCGGCGCAGTGCGGCGGGTACGGCAGCCTCCGGCAGGTCCCGCCGGGGGTCGTGCCCGGACCCGGCTCGGCGACGGTGAGCTGGCAGGCCGACGGCCGCGACGTCGTCCAGGGCTACCGGGTGAGCGCGGTGAGCCAGCAGCTGGTGACCGGCGCGCAGCCGGCGCCGCCGCAGGTGACCGTCGGCCAGCGCGCGGACTGCGGTGAGGTGACCGCCACCGTCGGCGGGCTCACCAGCGGCGTCGCCTACGTCTTCTGGCTCGAGGAGATGGTCCTCGACGCCGACACCGGGGTGACCGAGTACGAGCAGGTCGGCTGGTCCCCCGCCGTCGTCATCGCCTGACCCGCGGGCTCCGTCGAGATCACGCGATCTCGCACCCGACACGCCGGTGAACGCGTCGAGATCACGGGATCTCGCTCGCAGGTGCCCCGACCGCGAGCCCCGGGGTCGACCTCCGGAACCGTCCTGCGCGCAACGACGACGATGTCGCCGGATGTCGACCTGGTGCCGCCTCCGAGCCGTCGAGACGACGCCAGGTCGACAACGGGCGGTCGTCGGGACGCCGACCGGACAGCGACCGCAGTCGGCACCGGGGCCCGCCCTCGTCGACGCCGACGGCGGTGTCAGGTGGCGTCGACGGGGCGCAGCCTCGTGCCGGCCGCGCGGTGCTGGGCGGCGGCGAGCAGGCCGATGACGGCGGCGGAGTTGCGGATCCCGCCGTCGAAGACCCGCTGCACCGCCTGGTCCAGCGGCACGAGCTCGACGGTCATGTCGAGCTCCTCGTGCTCGACGGTGAACCCCTCGGGCCGGTCGACGTCGGACAGGCCCTCGGCCAGGTAGACCAGCACCAGCTCGTCGCAGAAGCCGGGCGTGCTGAACGTGGTGGTGAGCAGCGACCACCGCTCGGCGGCCATGCGCACCTCCTCGGCCAGCTCCCGCTTCGCCGTCTCCAGCGGCGGCTCGTTCTCGGCGTCGCGCAGGCCGGCCGGCAGCTCCCACAGGTAGCCGCCGACCGGGTGCCGGTACTGCCGCAGCAGCACGGCCTCGCCCGCGTCGGTGAGCGCCACGACGGCGACCGCGCCGGGGTGGCGGACCACCTCTCGCACGCTGTCGCCGCCTCCGGGCATCGCCACGGTGTCCTTGACCAGCGTGATGACCCGGCCGTCGTAGACCGTCTCGGTGCCGAGGACGCGGTAGTCGCCGTCGGCGGCCGGCTCGGTCACCTCAGATACCGACCTTCTCGATCTCGTCCATCGGCACCGGCAGCCGGGCGGACTCGGCGCGGTCGATGGCGGCGGCGACGAAGGCGGCGAACAGCGGGTGCGGGCGGGTGGGCCGGCTCTTGAGCTCCGGGTGCGCCTGCGTGCCGACGAAGAACGGGTGCACCTCGCGCGGCAGCTCGGCGAACTCGACCAGCAGGCCGTCGGGCGAGGTGCCGCTGAACACCAGGCCGGCCTCGCTGAGCCGGTCGCGGTAGGCGTTGGCCACCTCGTAGCGGTGCCGGTGGCGCTCGGTGATCTCCGTGGCGCCGTAGGCCGCGGCGGCCTGCGAGCCCTTCTGCAGGGACGCCGGGTAGCTGCCCAGCCGCATCGTGCCGCCCAGCCCGCGCTCGCCGGCGAGGACGTCGACCTGGCTGGCCATGGTGGCGATCACCGCGTCGGGGGTGTCGGGGTCGAACTCGGCGGAGTTGGCCTGCTCGATCCCGGCGACGTCACGGGCGTACTCGATGACCATGCACTGCAGGCCCAGGCACAGCCCGAGGGTCGGGATGCCGTTGGTGCGGCTGTAGCGGATGGCGCCGAGCTTGCCCTCGATGCCGCGCACGCCGAACCCGCCGGGGATGCAGACGCCGTCGACGTCGCCGAGCGCGGCCGCCGCCCCCTCGGGGGTCTGGCAGTCGTCGGAGGGCACCCAGCGGATCTGCACGCGGCTGCGGTGGGCGAACCCGCCGGCGCGCAGCGCCTCGGTGACCGACAGGTAGGCGTCGGGCAGGTCGACGTACTTGCCGACCAGCGCGATCGTCACCGTCTGCTTGGGCCGGTGCACCCGCTCGAGCAGGTCGCCCCACACGGTCCAGTCGACGTCACGGAAGGGCAGGCCCAGCCGGCGCACGACGTAGGCGTCGAGGCCCTCGCGGTGCAGCACCTTCGGGATGTCGTAGATCGACGGCGCGTCGGGGCAGGAGATGACGCCCTCGGCGTCGACGTCGCACATCAGGCTGATCTTGCGCTTGAGACCGGTGCCGATCTCGCGGTCGGCGCGGCAGACCAGCGCGTCGGGCTGGATGCCGATGTTGCGCAGCGCGGCCACCGAGTGCTGCGTCGGCTTGGTCTTCAGCTCCCCCGACGGCGCGATGTAGGGCACCAGCGAGATGTGCAGGAAGAAGCAGTTGTCGCGGCCGATCTCGTGGCGCACCTGCCGGGCGGCCTCGAGGAAGGGCAGCGACTCGATGTCGCCGACCGTGCCGCCGATCTCGGTGATGACGACGTCGACGCCGTCCTCGTCGTCGGCGCCGCTCTCGGCCGCCGCCATGATCCGCGACTTGATCTCGTTGGTGATGTGCGGGATGACCTGCACGGTGTCACCGAGGTACTCCCCGCGCCGCTCCTTGGCGATCACGTCGGAGTAGACCTGCCCGGTCGTGACGTTCGACCGCCGGCCCAGGTCGGTGTCGAGGAAGCGCTCGTAGTGCCCGACGTCGAGGTCGGTCTCGGCGCCGTCCTCGGTCACGAACACCTCGCCGTGCTGGAACGGGTTCATCGTCCCCGGGTCGACGTTCAGGTACGGGTCCAGCTTCTGCATGGTGACCCGCAGCCCGCGGGCGGACAGCAGCGCGCCGAGCGAGCTGGCCGTCAGGCCCTTGCCGAGAGAGGACACGACCCCGCCGGTGACGAAGACGAACTTCGTCGGCTGGGAGTTGTGGAGGAGGCGACGCGATGCGGACTGGTCAGGTGTTCCAGGTCGACCCACGGGAACCCACCGTAACACGGTCGTCCCCTCCGCCCGGGACGCCGTCGGGGGGCTGCGCGCGCCCGCCGCGGGCGGTGGTGGCGAGGTCGACCAGGAGGGGCACCAGCAGCGCCGCGGCGGTCGCCGGGAGCGCCACCCCGGAGTCGTTCACCGCGGCGCCCAGGGCCAGGCTGAGGGCCGCGGCGACCAGCCCGGCGCGCAGGACGGCGGCATCGCCCGCGCGCAGTCCCGAGCCGCCCTCGCACAGCAGGCCCGGCCGGCGGAGCGGCCCGGGACCCTGCGCCCGCCGGCGCCGCACCAGCCAGATCGCGGCGACGAGCGCCACGGGCAGCATCCAGGCCAGCGCGGAGCCGACCAGGATGTCCAGGTTGGCCGAGGCCTTGCGGCTGACCACCGTCCACGCCTCGCCGGTGAGCAGCTGCTCGACGAAGCGGCCCAGATGGCTGCGCTCGGCGGCCGGGCGGAGCCAGTCGAGGAAGGCCAGGGTGCCGACGGCGACCACCCCGGCGGCCAGCACCGCGGCCAGCCGCACGACCGTCACGCGCACGCCGGTCAGCAGCATCGCCAGCAGCAGGAACCCGGGCAGCACGGCCAGCACGCCGCCGAAGTCGCGGCCCAGGCCGGGAGCGCCGACGACGGCCACGGTGACCAGCCCGGCGGCCAGGACGACCGCGCCGGTGACCCGGCGGGCGCGCCGTCCGCCGTCGTCCCGCCCCGCCCCGGCGCGCCGGCCGGCGAGGGTGGCCACCACGGCGGTGCCCACCAGCGCCGCCGAGGAGAGCAGGCCGGAGCTGAGGTTGCCGTAGCCGGTGAACCGCCCGGCGACGATCGCGTCGTAGCCGAGCAGCGCGTTCAACTCCAGCGAGGAGCCGGTGAGCACGTCGCCGACCAGGGTGGCCACGGTGACGGCGAGCACGGCCAGCGGCGGGCCCAGCCGCGACCGCCGCCACGGGCCCAGGACCGCCGGCGCCACCACCGCGGCGCCGGCCAGCAGCAGCGACCCCGCCAGCGCCCACCGCGGCGAGCCGGCCCGCTCCCAGGGCACCAGCCCGGCGAGGTAGGTGGCCACCGGCAGCGCCGCGGCCGCCAGCGCCGCCAGCCGCAGCACCGGCCGCCAGCGGGCCCGCGAGGGCCGCACGCCGGCGTCGCGGGTCAGGCCGAGCACGAGCATCCCCAGCACCACGACGGCCGCCTGCACCGCGACCAGGCCGAGGAAGAACGTGCCGGTGCTGCGGTGGTGGGTGACCGCGGCGGTGTTGGCCCGGGTCAGCTCCGCCACCGCCTGCGCGGTGCCCGGCCGGTCCCCGGTCACGGTGAGCGGCTGGCCGTTGAGCGAGGCCGGCTGCTCCAGGCCCAGGGCGCGCAGCACGGTCGGGGCGACGTCGATGAGCTGGGTGAACGGCGCCCGCCCGGTGCTCGCCGACGACAGCCACCCGACGTCGGTGAACCCGGGGCCCGACGCGATGCCCACGTGCAGCTGCGGGCGGCCGTCGTTGACCTCCGAGACGCCCTGCACCAGCAGCAGCGTCTCCCCGGGCAGCGCGGCGACGGCGGCGCGCAGCTGGGCGACCTGCGCGTCGATGGCGGTCAGCGCCACCTCGCGGCTGACGGGGTCGGTGCCGGTCTCGCTGCCCTCGGGCGCGGGGACGCCGGCGTCGACCAGGCCGTCGAGGGAGACGAGGGTGAGCGGGCAGGGCTCGAGCAGCGCGGCGAGCGCGGCGTCGTCGGCCGGGAGGGCGTCCTCGCGGGTGAGCCCGACGCCGGGCGCGGCGACGGCCAGCGCCGCCGCCCGGCCGACGACCGTCGCGCAGCCCACGGCCGCCCCCAGCGCCCCCGGCTCGGCGCCGAAGCGGGCGGTGGCGCCGTCCTCGGCCACGGCGCGGACGGCGCTGAGCGGATCGGCCAGCCCGGCCTGCGCCAGCCGCTCCTGCAGGCCGCAGTGCGACAGCTCGGGGCTGGCCGGCGGCCCGGCCGGCGTCGGTGCCTCCGACGGGGCCGCGCCCGGCTCCTCCTCGGTGCCCGGGGTCTCGCCGGGCAGCGGCACGGTGGGCAGCGGGACCATCGGCAGCAGCTCGTCCGGCGCCGGGAAGCGGGCCCGGTTACCCGCGCCGAGGGTGGCCCAGCCGTCGAGCAGGCAGGTGGTGGAGCGGGCGGCGCGCACCGACACCGCGCCGACCGGGGAGGTGTCGGCCAGCTCCCACAGCGCGGGCGTGCGGTCGGGGTCGACGTCGTCCCACACCAGGCCGGGCACCCCGACGACGAGCACCCGGTCGGCGCGCCAGCCGTCGTCCGCCGCACCGGCCGCCTCCTCTGCCGCGGGCGCTGTGGGCACCCCGGCGAGGAGCACGGCCAGGAACGCGAGGAGCAGGACGGCGGCGCGCCTCACCGCGGTGGCCCCAGCAGCTCGCGGTAGACGGCGGCCAGCGTGCGGGCGGTGGCGGCCTCGTCGGGCCAGCCCGCCGCCTGCTCCCGCCCCGCCTTCCCCAGCGCCGCGGCGCGCGCGGGGTCGGCCAGCAGGTCCCGGACGGCGCCGGCCAGCGCGTCGGCGTCGCCGGGCGGCACCAGCAGCGCGCCGTCGCCGAGCAGCTCCGGCAGCCCGCCGGTGCGCGTGGCCACCAGCGGCGTGCCGGCCCGCAGCGCCTCCTGGGCGGTGAGCGAACGGGCTTCCCATCGGGAGGGGAGCACGACGAGGTCGGCGGCGGCGAGCAGGTCGGCGACGTCGTCGCGGCGGCCGAGCAGGCGCACCGGCAGCCGCTGCACGGCGATCCGCGCGGCGAGCTCGGCCTCCAGCGGCCCGTCCCCGGCGACGGCGACCAGCGGCGGTGCCGGATCGGCGGCCCACGCGGCGGCGGCGTCGAGCAGGACGTCGTAGCCCTTCTGCGGGTGCAGCCGGCCGACGGCGAGCACCAGCGGGCGCCCGTCGGCGAGCCCGAGGCCGGCGCGCACCTCCTCGCGGGACCGCCGCGCCGGCGGCAGCGCGGGCGCCGACACCGGCGCCACCCGCACGTCGCGGGCGCCGAGGCGGCGGGCGTTGGCGGCGAGGTCGCCGGAGGCGGCCAGCACGACGTCGGCGGCGCGGACGGTGGCGCGCTCGGCGGCGGCCAGCACCCGGCCCAGCGGCCCGCCGCGCTCGGGCAGCGCGTTGTGCAGGGTGACCACGAGCGGGCGACGGACACCGCCGCGCACCGCGGCGGCCGCGACGAGGCCGGCCCGCAGTCCGTGGGCGTGGACGAGGTCGGCGCCGGCCGCGGCGCGGCGCAGGGCGAGGACCGCCCGGGTGTCGGCGACCGGGTCGAGCCCGGCGGAGATCTCCACGGGCGAGAACGCGGCGACCGTCGAGAAGCCGAACAGCGCGTCGGTGGCCGCGGGCCCGCACACGGTGACCTCCGCGCCGGCGTCGGCGAGCGCGGGCAGCACCGAGCGCAGGTGCGTGCCGACGCCGCCGGTGCTGGTGGCCAGCACCTCGGCGACCCGGCGGCCGTCGAGCGGTCGTGGGTCAGCCACCGTGCACCTCCGTCCCGCCGGGCGTCCGCAGCGCGCGCACCGCCGCGAGCAGGGGCCGGCGCGCCGTCCCCATCATGACCGCCGCCGCCACCACGGTCACCGCCGCCGCCACGAGCAGCCCGGCTCCCACGGCGCCGGCCAGGGAGGTCCCGGGCACCGGGTCGGCACCGAGCGCCCGGGCCAGCGCCAGGCCCGCGGCCGCGCCCGCGCCGCCGGCGAGCAGCGCGGGCAGCCCGCAGCGGGCCAGCCCGGACAGGCCGCCGGGCCCGGCGCTCCGCGCGGTCGCGACCAGCAGGCCGACCCCGGCGGCGGTGACGCCGATGCTGTGCCCGGCGGCCAGCGCCAGCGCCCGGTCGGCGTCGGGCAGGGCGGCGGAGAGGACGACGTCGGCGGCCACGGCCAGCAGCCAGCCGCCGAGGACGCAGGCGGTGGGCGCGCGCCACAGCCCGCGGGCGTACAGCGCCCGGGTGAGCACCGCGACCAGCCCGTAGCCGACGAGGCCGGGGGCGAAGGCGACGACGGCGTCGCGCAGCGCGGCCACCCGGTCGGGGGCGCCGTCGAGGAGGAACACCCGCGCCATCGGGCCGGAGACGGCGGCCAGCACCGCGGCGGCGACCGCGCTGGCCACCACCACGAGGGCGGTCACCGGGCCCAGCGCGCGGCGGTAGCCGGGCAGGTCCCCGGCGGCGGCGCGCTCGGCCATCAGCGGATAGGCCGACGTCGCCAGCGGCACCGCGACCGCCGCCCAGGGCACGAGGAAGAGCGTGAGCGCGGCGGTGTAGGCGACCTGGGTGCCGTCGGGGCCGGCGCCGGCCAGCCGGATCGCGACCGCGGCCACCAGTTGCTGCCCGGCGAGGGTGAGCACGCCCGCGACGGCGAGCCGGCGCACCTGCGGCGCGGCGCCCACGGGGAAGCGCAGCGAGGGCCGCAGCCCCAGGCGCAGCCGCCGCACCGGCACGAGGACGGCGAGGGCGAGCGCCACCACGCCGAGCGTCGTCCCGACGCCGAGGACCAGCTCGGCCCCCGTCGTCAGGTCCCCGACCTCCCGGGCACCGCCGAGCCAGGCGAAGGCGGCGTAGGCCGCCGCGACCACGACGCTGGACAGCAGCGGCGCCAGGGCCGGCCAGGCGAAGCGGCGGTGCGCCTGCAGCACGCCCGTGGCGACGACGGCCAGGCCGTAGAGCACGACCTGCGGGGCGAACACGAGCAGGAAGCGGGCGGCCAGGTCGACCTCGGCCGCGGTGCCGCCGCCCAGGAGCAGCTCGGCGATCGGGTACGCCAGGAGCGCGAGCAGCGCGGCGAGCGGCAGGAGGACCAGCAGCGTCCACCCCAGCAGCGCCGAGGCGGTGCGGCGGACCTGCTCGCGGTCGCCGACGGCGATGCCCCCCGCCAGCATCGGCACCACGAGGGAGGCCAGCGCCCCGCCGGCGACCACCTCGAAGACGATGTTCGGGACGGTGTTGGCCGCGGTGTAGGTGTCGCCGGTGCTGTCGGCGCCGACGGCGTTGGTGAACACCAGCGTGCGTCCGAAACCGGCGAGCCGGGCCAGCACGGTGAGGACCGCGATCAGCGCCGCGGCGCCGGCGACGCCCTGCGCCACCCGCCGCCCCGACACCGCGGGCCCCGCCGAGGTCACGACGGGCTCACGCCGGGCGGCGGCCGAGCCGGTCGAGCTCGCGCAGGCCCGGCGTGGCCTCGATGACCCGGGTGAAGCTGACCCGCTCGCTGGCGAGGGTGAGCGCGGTGACGGCGGCCAGCAGTCCCGCGCGCGCCGGGCGCGAGGTGACGGCGGCCAGCCGCAGGCCGAGGAGCGCGCCGAGGGAGTTGGCGCCGGCGTCCCCGAGCATCACCCGCTCGCCGAGGTCGGCGGGCAGCACGGCCAGCGCCGCGCCGAGCGGCCCGGCGACCAGGCCGCCCGCGGGCCCGCCCAGGGTGGCCGCGGCGGCGATGACGCCCGCCTTCGCCGCGCGGCCGGGGCGCAGGTCGAGCAGGTTGACCAGGTTGGCGGTGCCGGCGACCAGGCCGGTGGTGAGGACGGCGTCGACCAGGGTGCGGTCCCGGCGCGTGAGCAGAGCGGCGACCGCGGCCGCCGCACCGATGCCGGCGACCTTCACCGCGCCGGCCGACACGCGCCCGGCCCGCAGCGCCGCGAGGTGCCCGGCCAGGCCCTTGTCGCGCGCCTGCTCCGGGCGGGCGCCGGCGAGGTCGTCGTAGCCGCCGACCAGCCCGGACACCGCACCGGCCACCGCGGCCGCGCCGCGCGTGCCGGCGGGGGCGCCGAGGACGGCCCCGGCGGTGGCGGCCGCGGCCAGCGCGGGTCCGCCGAGCAGGGTCACCGGGCGGCCGGCGTAGTTGGTGCGCCGCCACGGCGCCCCCGTGGGGCGGGCGTCGAGCACCGCCGCGGCGGCCAGGCCGGCGCGCGCGGCGGCGGCACCGGCGAGGACGAGGAGCGGGCGGGCGGTCACGGGGTGGTGGCCGGCACCGGCGGGACCGGCTGGGTGTCCTCCCCGGTGCCGTACGCGCCGGAGGTGCCCTCGCGCTCGCTGCCCAGCGCCAGGACGGTGCTGATCTGCCCCGCCGGGCTGGTCACGTTGTCGACGGTGGAGACGGCCGCGGCCACCTCGGGGTCGGCGCGGACGACGCCCACCAGGCCGGCCTCCCCCGCCGAGGCGCCGTCGCCGGCCACCACCGCGCCGGAGCCGGCCGCGTCGAGGGCGGTGGCCAGGTCGAGCAGGACGTCGTTGCGGTCCGCGGCGTCCTCGCCGTCGAGCGCGCCGTCGGTGAGCAGGACGGCGAAGTCGGCGGGCGTGACCGACGCGGAGTCCTGGGACAGGACGTCGAGCGCCGACAGGCCGGCCAGCACGGTGGAGACCGCCGCGGTGTCAGGGGCCGGCGCGCCCTCGGTGGCCGGGACCATGAGGACCTGGGCGAGCAGCGCGCCGACGAGCTGGCCGGTGTCGTCGGTCTCGGGCAGCTCGACGCCGGCGGGGCGGCCGGGGCCGGTGACGTAGCTCTGCAGGCCCGGCTCGCTGGCCGGGTCGCTGTACTCCGGCGCCAGCGAGATCTGCCCGGCCACCGTGCCGCCGGACTCGGTCACCAGCGCGGTGACCTCCTCGACGGTGTCGGTGGTGACGTCCTCCGACGCCAGCACCAGCAGCACGCTGCGGCCGGTCAGGGCGCCGCGCACCAGGGCCGGGGCGACGGCGGACTCGAAGGACTGACTGGTGTCGACCTGCGCCTGCAGCGTCTGGGTGGTGTCCTCGAGCTCGCGCTTGTCGTCCTGCAGTGAGGTGACCTGCCCCTGCAGGTTGTCCAGCAGCGGTCCCGACAGCTGGGTCGCGCCGATCACCAGCCCCAGGGCGATCGCGAGGAACACCGCGATCAGGGAGACCAGGTGGTAGCGGAAGTCGATCACGAGAAGAGGTTCTCCAACCAGAACACGAAGCTGTCCCACTGGTCGACCAGCAGGTCGAGGTAGATCCGCCCGGCGGTGGTGACGGCCACGGCGGCGACGATGGCGACCAGCGCGGCGAGCACGAGCACGACGAGCGCGCCGGTCGAGATGCGGCTGCGGTAGAGCCGGCTCACGCCCTTGGCGTCGACCAGTTTGCCGCCCAGCCGCAGGCGGGTGAGGAAGGTCGAGGCCATGCCGCCGCGGCCCTTGTCGAGGAACTCCACGAGCGTGGCGTGCGTGCCGACGGCGACGATGAGCTTGGCGCCCTTCTCGTCGGCCAGCAGCATCGCGATGTCCTCGCTGGTGGCCGCGGCCGGGAAGGTGATCGCCCGGACGCCGAGGTCCTGGACCCGCTTGAGCCCGGGCGCGCGGCCGTCGACGTAGGCGTGCACGACGACCTCGGCGCCGCTCTTCAGGACGTGGTCGCTGACCGAGTCCATGTCGCCGATGATCATGTCCGGCTGGTAGCCGGCCTCGATGAGCGCGTCCGCGCCGCCGTCGACGCCGATGAGCACCGGCCGGTAGTCGCGGATGTAGGACCGCAGCGCCTGCAGGTCCTCCTTGTAGTCGTACCCGCGGACGACGACGAGCACGTGCCGGCCCTCGATGGCCGTCTTCACGTCCGGGACGCCGACGCCGTCGAGCAGCAGCGCGCGCTCGCGCTTCATGTACTCCATCGTGTTGGTGGCGAAGGCCTCCAACTGCGTGGACAGCCCGGCCTTCGCCTCGGCCATCGCCGCGGCGATCGTCTCGGGGGTCTGCTCGGTGCCCTTGGCGACGGCGGTGCCGTCGGGGCCGTAGAGCGTGTCGCCCTCGACGCGGACCTGCGCGCCCTCCTTGAGGGCGGCGAACACGTCCTTGCCGACGCCGTCGACGAGGGGGATGCCGGCCGCGGTGAGGATCTCGGGGCCGAGGTTGGGATAGCGCCCGGAGATGCTGGGCGCGGCGTTGACGACGGCGCCGACCTTCGCAGCGACCAGCGAGTCCGCGCTCACGCGGTCGATGTCGACGTGGTCGATGACGGCGACGTCGCCGGGCCGCAGGCGCTTGGTGAGGTTCTTGGTGCGACGGTCCAGCCGGACGGTGCCGCTCACCCCGGGTGCCGCCTCCTGGGCCCGGCTCCGTCGCAGGGTGCCGATGCGCATTCGGTCATGCTCCCACGCAGGCTCCCGGGGGCCGCCGACCGACGCGCAACCGCAACGACCTGGTCACGCAGGGTGTCCGACACCACGGACGACGCGACACGCCCGGCGCGTGCGCCCCACCGGCACCGCCGGACCTGCCAGGCGCGCTGTCTAGCGTTGGCCGATGTGACTCGTGGGGCTCCTGCTGCCATCGTCCCGGCGACCCGTCCCGGGGCCGCGGACGAAGGCCCCGCGCCGATGCCCGGGCCGGAGTCGGCGCCGGTGCCCGCGCCGCCGTCGATCCGCGCGGTGCCCGGGACGCCGGCCCCCTCCCCCGCGCCAGCGCCCTCCTCGCAGCCCTCCTCGCAGCCCTCCTCGCAGACCTCCTCGCAGCCCGCCGAGGGCCGCCGGTCGGGCCGCCGCCGGGACCGCCGCGGCTCCGGAGTCCGCGAGCGCCGCCGGCTGGAGACGCACGACCGGATCGTCGACGCCGCCGCCGAGCTGTTCGCCGAGCGCGGCTTCGACGCCGTCAGCGTGGTGGAGATCGCGCAGCGGGCCGGCGTGGTGGAGAAGACGGTGTTCAACCACTTCCCGGTCAAGGAGGGGCTGGTCCTCTCCGCCGACCCGCCGATGCGCGCGGCGCTGCTGCACGCCGTCGCCACCCGCCCGGCCGGCGAGTCGGTGGCCGCGGCGGCCGGGACGTTCGTCGTCCGGGCGATGACGATGCTCGGGTCGCCCGAGGCCGCCGAGGGCGTGGCCGCGATGGCGCGGGTGGTGCGCGGCTCGCGCACGCTGCAGGCCCGGGAGCGGGAGATCCTCGGCGAGATCACCGCCGCGCTGGCGGCGCAGATCCGCGAGGAGACCGGCGCCGACGACGGCGCGGTGGAGCCCGAGCTGACCGCGGCGGCGGTCACCGCGCTCTACGGCCGGCTGCTCGAGCTCGCCCGCGACCGGGCGCTGGCCGGCGTCACCGGGCCCGCGCTCGCCGACGAGCTGCGCGCCGCCGGGCGGCGTGGCCTGTCGCTGCTGCAGTTCGGGCTGGCGGGGTACGCCAAGCGCCGCTGACCGGCGGGTCCCGCGCCGGTGCTCGACCTGGGCGGGCGCGTCTGCCAGGGTGCCCGCCGTGCGCCCCCGGCTCGTTCCCTCCCTGACCTGCGCCGCCGTCCTCCTCGCGACGGCGGGCTGCGGCCTCCTCGGGGAGCCCGGTGACACCGCCGTGACGGACCGGCCGCCGGCCGCGGTCGCACCCACCCCGGCCGTGACCCCGGCCGCGCCTCCGCCCCCCGGGCCGGTCGAGGTCGCCCGCGCGACGCTGGACGACCGGTACGGCGGCACCGCCTACTCGGGGACGGTGTCGGTCACCCGCTCCCCCGCCACCGCCGGCCCGCCGCCGCTGCCGCCGCCGTTCGCGGAGGACTGCGCGCTGCCCGACGACGGCTCCGTGCGCACGGTCGACGTCGACGTCACCTTCGCCGACACCTCACGGGCGGGGATGGCCGGCCTGGCCGCGGACGTCGCGCTCACCGCGGCCGGCGGCGGACCCCCGCGGGCGGGCGCGGCCGTCTTCGTCGAGTCCTCGGCGACCGGCGCCCGCTGGTGCCAGGACGGCACGACCGCACCCACCACGGACCGCTTCGCGATGGGCTCCGGCGTCGGCAGCGTCACCACCGTCACCGTCCACGTGGTCCTCCGCGACGCCCTGCCCACCGGCGACCTGGTGCTGCGGCTCACGGGCCTGGCCGACGAGGCCGGATCGAACGCCACGGGCCCGTGGGACGCGGTCACCGCGTCCGCCGGCGCGTGCGCCGACGACCCGGCCGCCCTGTGCGTGCCGCTGGGCTGAGCTCAGGCGGGCAGCTGCAGCGCCCGCAGCAGCTGGTCGGCGCGGTCGCCGGGGATGTCCGGGTCCCGCGTGAACAGCGCGACGGCGACCATGTACTCGTCGTCGCCGGCCCAGCCGCGGCCCTCGGCGACGATCCTGTCGATCTGCGCGCGGACCTTCGGCTCGCTGCTGTAGGGGCCGTAGTCCAGGCCCATGGCGAGGAAGTTGACCACCCGGTAGCCGAGGTCGGCGGCGGTGGTGACGGTGGTGACCGGGTCGGCGTAGCTGGCGACCGCGGTGACGACGTGCTCGTAGCCGGCCTTGAGCAGCTGCAGCGTGAGGTCGTTGCCGCGCTCGCCGCCCCACAGCTCGGGCATGAGGATGTCGCGGTCGGGCGCGGGGATGTAGGGCGGGTTGGACAGGGCGGTGGTCACCGGCTCGCCACCGGCGGCGTCGGCCTGGTCGAAGAAGTCGCCGAGCTCGACGGTGTAGCGGTCGGCGACCCCGCGCGCGGCGATGTTGGCCCGCGCCGCCTCCACCGAGTCGGCGCTGATGTCGTAGCTGCGGATGCGCAGCCCCGGCAGGCCGGCGACGACGTCGGCGATCGCGGAGGCGTCGCCGGTCCCCAGCTCGACGACGGGGGCGTCCTCCCAGCCCAGTTGCTCGCGGTACTGCTGGAGCAGCATGCAGACGGAGAAGCCGTAGTGCGCCGACTCGTCGGCGGAGCTGAAGCAGCTCACCGGGTCCCCCCGGCGGTGCGGGCGGCAGGAGCCGGGACGAGCGGGGTTCGGGCGGGGGCATCGTCGCGCACGGGATCGACCTACCCCCGTCACACGATCGACACTCCTGCGTACCGCCACCCGGTCGTGTGCCATCCGACGGCGCCAGGCCCGTCGGCTCACCCCTCCCGGGCGGCGGCCGCGACGGCCAGCAGCTCGCGCGCGTGCGCCTGCCCGGTGTCGCTGTCGGACAGGCCGGAGAGCATGCGGGCGAGCTCACGCACGCGGTCCTCGCCGTCGACGGCGCGGATGTCGGTGGCGGTCACACCGGCCGCGGTGTCCGGTGACTTGTCCACCACGAGGTGGGTGTCGGCGAACGCGGCCACCTGCGCGAGGTGGGTGACGACGACGACCTGGTGCTCGCGCGCCAGCCGCGCCAGCCGCCGGCCGATCTCCCCCGCGGCCTGACCGCCCACGCCGGCGTCGACCTCGTCGAAGACCATGACCGGCACCGGGTCGGCACCGGCGAAGACCACCTCGATCGCCAGCATCACCCGCGACAGCTCACCGCCGGACGCGCCGCGGTGCACCGGCCGCGGCGGCGCGCCGGGGTGCGCGGCCATGAGCAGCGCGACCTCGTCGATGCCCTCGGGGCCGGGCTGGTCGGGGTGGCTCTCCACGGAGAAGGACACCCGCGCGCTCTTCATCGCCAGGCCGGCGAGCTCCGCGCCGACCTCGGCGGCGAAGCCGTCGGCGGCGGCCCGGCGGCCGGCGGAGATCCGGGCGGCGAGGTCGTCGACCTCGGCGCGGGCGGTGTCGCGGGCCGCCGCCAGCGCCTCGAGCGCCTCGTCGGAGACGTCGAGCGCCGACAGCTTGCCGCGCGCGTCGTCGGCCCACGCCAGCACGCCGGCCAGCCCCTCGCCCGGGTCGGCGTACTTGCGGACCAGCGCGGTGATCGCCGCGCGCCGGTCGAGCACCTCCGCGAGGCGTCCCGGGTCGGCGTCGAGGTCGGCGACGTAGCCGGCCAGCTGCACGCTGACGTCGGACACCACGGCGACGGCGTCGGCGAGGTCGCGGGCCAGCAGCACCAGCGCGGGGTCGTCGGTGCCGGCCAGCGCCCGCTCGGCGGTGGCCAGGGCGGCGGTGGCGTCCTGCGGCAGGCCCTCGGCGCCGAGGTCGCCGGTCACGTCGCCGACCAGCGCCATCCGCGCCTCGTCGACGGCGGCCCGCAGCGCGTCGGCGTCGCCGAGCCGCTTGGCCTGGGCGTCGAGCGCCTCGTCCTCGCCGGGCTCGGGCGCCAGCTGCTCGATCTCCTCCAGGCCGTGCCGCAGCACCTCGGCGGCCTGGGCGAGCTCGCGGGCCTGGCCGCGGCGGCGGTCGAGGTCGGCGGCGAGCTCGCGCCAGCGGGCGTACGCGGCGCGGTAGGTCTCCAGCAGCTGCAGGTGCGCGGCGCCGGCGTAGCGGTCGAGGGCGTTGCGCTGCTCGGCCGGGCGGGACAGCCGCAGCTGGTCGCTCTGCCCGTGCACGGCCAGCAGCCCCTCGGCCAGCTCCGCGACCACGCCGACCGGCACGCTGCGCCCGCCCAGGTGCGCCCGTGAGCGGCCCTCGGCGCTGACCGTGCGGGCCAGGATCAGGCTGCCGTCGTCGTCGGGCTCGGCGCCGGCGTCGGCCGCCCGCGCCCACACCGGGGACTCCGGCGGCAGCTCCAGGCGCCCCTCGACGCCGGCCCGGCCGGTCGCGCGCACCCGGCCGGGGTCGGCGCGGCCGCCGAACAGCAGCGTCAGGCCGGTGACGACCATCGTCTTGCCGGCGCCGGTCTCGCCGGTGACCACGGTGAGGCCGCGACCCAGCTCGAGGGTGACGTCGTCGATGGCGCCGAAACCGCGGATGCGCAGCTCGGTCAGCCGGCCCCGCCCGTGCGCGGCGCCGTCGCGGGACGCCGGAGCCCGGCCGCCGTCGGGCTGCTGCTCGGTCGTGGCCGCGCCGTCGGCCGGCGGGGTGTCGACCGCCGGAGCGGACCGGGCCCGGCCGGCGCGCTCACGCGTCGGGGTCCGCGGTGCCACCGCGCACCTCCTCCCCTGCCGCGCCGTTGCCCTCGGCGAGGGACACGACGTCGCGGGCCAGGACGTTGCGCGAGGGCCGCAGCTCGTGGCCGGGGTCGTGTCGGCGGGCGTCGCGGAAGCCGCGCACCGGCAGCCCGAACTTGGCGACCAGCCGGTCGCCGAAGGTCGCCGGGTGCACGCGGGCGATGCGCACCGGGCGGGCGGCCCGCCGGACGTCAACCCGGCCGCCGTCGGGGACGTCGAGGGCGCGCCGGCCGTCGGCCGAGACGCGGGCGCGGTTGCCGTCGGGCGGGATGGCCACCGACAGCACGGCGTCCGGTGAGGTGACCAGCGGGCGGGAGAACAGCGCGTGCGCGTTGGTGGGGACCAGCAGCAGCGCCTCGACGTCGGGCCACACCACCGGGCCGCCGGCGGAGAAGGCGTAGGCGGTCGAGCCGGTCGGGGTGGCGAACAGGACGCCGTCGCAGCCGAAGCTGGTCAGCGGCCGGCCGTCGATGGAGATGACGACGTCGAGCACCCGCGAGCGCTGCGCCTTCTCCACCGACACCTCGTTGAGCGCCCAGGTGCCGCCGACGACGTTGCCCGCGGAGTCGAGCACGTCGACCTCGATGGCCAGCCGCTTCTCCACCGCGTACGCGCACTGCTCGATGGCCGTCAGCGTCTCCTCGACGGCCTCGGGCTCGGTCTCGGCGAGGAAGCCGACCCGGCCGAGGTTGACGCCCATGAGCGCGGCAGCGCTGTAGCGGGCCAGCTCGGCGGCGCGCAGGAACGTGCCGTCGCCGCCGAAGACCATGACGATCTCGGCGCCGCGCGCGGCCTCGGCGTCGGCGGGAACCACCTCGGCGCCGTCGATGCCGAGCGCGTCGGCCTCGTCGTCGAGGACGCGCACGGTGATGCCGGCGCGCGCCAGCCGCGCGGCGGAGCTGCGGGCCAGCTCGGTGATGTCGTGCCGCCCCGTGTGGACGGCCAGCAGCACGTGCCGACCGCCCCCGGGACGCCAACCGCCCTGGCCGGCCTCGCTCATCGGTCCTCCTCGCTCTGCCCTGCGCTGGTCGTGCTCGTGGTCGCGCTCCTCGTGTGCGGTCCGTCCCCAGCGTCCCCCGGCGCGGGCGTCCGTGCCCACCCGCTCACTGCGGTCCCTCCTCGACGGCCCGGCGCACGTCGGCCTCGTCGGGGCGTCCGGCGTCGCGGCGCAACCACAGGAAGAACTCGACGTTGCCCGCCGGGCCCGGCAGGGGGCTGGCGACGACCCCGGCGGTGCCCCAGCCGAGGTCGGCCGCCGCCGTGGCCACCTCGAGGACGGCGGCCGCGCGGGCCGCGGGGTCGCGGACGACGCCGCCGGACCCCAGCCGCTCGCGGCCGACCTCGAACTGCGGCTTCACCATCGGCAGCAGGTCGGCCTCCGCGGTGGCGCAGGCGGTCAGCGCCGGCAGCACCAGCCGCAGCGAGATGAACGACAGGTCGGCGACCACGAGGTCGGCCGGGCCCTCGATCTGCTCCGGGGTCAGCGTGCGGACGTTCGTGCGCTCCAGCACCCGGACGCGCTCGGCGGTGCGCAGCGACCAGGCCAGCTCGCCGTAGCCGACGTCGACGGCGACCACCTCGCGCGCACCGCGGGTGAGCAGCACCTCGGTGAAGCCCCCGGTCGAGGCGCCGGCGTCCAGGGCGCGGCGCCCGTCGACGGGGACGGCGAAGGCCTCGAGGGCGCCGAGCAGCTTGTGCGCGCCGCGGGACACCCAGCGGTGCTCGTCGGGGTCGGTGCGCACCACGACCGGCGTGCCGGCCTCGACACCGGTGGCCGGCTTGGTGGCGGCCCGCCCGGCGACGGCCACCCGTCCCTCGCTGATCAGCTCGACGGCGTGCTCCCGGGAGCGGGCCAGGCCCCGGCGGACCAGCTCGGCGTCGAGTCGGCTGCGGCGGGCCATCAGAGCTGGTCGATCGTGCCGAGCTCGCGCGTGAGGCGGTCGTGCTCGGCCTCGAAGACGGCGACGTGCTCGCTGACCGGCCGCTGGACGAGGTCGGCGAACCGCGACCCGGCGTCGTCGTCAGCGGTGTGGCCGCCGGCGGCTCGGTCGACGGCGTCCGCGGGCCGTGCCGGCACCGCGGCCGGCACGCTGCCGGGGCCCGGCCGCGGCGGGCCCGGGACCGGGTGCGGCCGGCTCGGCTCGGTCATGGCGCTGGCCTCTCGGACGGGTGCGGAAGGGGGCCGCCGGACGGCGGGCTGGGGGCGGCGGACTGCTGCGCCCCCGGCTGGCGAGGGTACCGGCCAGGGACGACGGCGAGGGCCGCGCCGACGGGTCCGCGAGGGCCCCGCCGGGCACGTGCCCTGCTCGTTCCCGGCGTCCTCACCGCGCCGCCAGGCCCCACGCGGCGAGCACGCGGCGGGCGTCGGCGTCGGCGGCCCGCACCTGCGGCGCCGCCCCCTCGGGAGCGCGTGCCCACGCGGCCAGGCACAGCGCGCGCAGCCCGTCGAGACCGTCCCCGCCGGCCTCGTCGGCGCCGGTGGTCCGCAGCTCGAGCGGGCCATCATGGGCGGCGGTCACGGCCCAGCGGCCGCAACGCCAGCCCTCCGCGCCCCCGCCGGTGACCGGGGGGTGCGGCACCAGCAGCCCGCCGGTGTCGGCGGCGATCAGGTCGGGCCGGTGCAGCGGACCGGCGGCCAGCAGCAGCGCCGGGTCGGTCACGCCGCTGAAGACGAGCAGGCTCGCGGCGCCGGCCCGGTGGGCGCCCTCGATGTCGGTGTCGAGCCGGTCGCCGACCACCAGGGGACGCTCGGCCCCGGTCCGCCGGACGCACTCGGCGTGCATCGCCGGATCCGGCTTGCCGGTGACGAGCGGCTGGCGGCCGGTGACCTCCCGGACGACGCGGACCATCGCCCCGTTGCCGGGCAGCGGCCCGCGCGGCGAGGGGATCGTCGCGTCGGTGTTGGTGGCCACGTGCCGGGCGCCGTTGCGGACGGCGACGACGGCCTCGGCCAGCTGCGCCCAGCCGACCTCCCGGCCGTAGCCCTGCACCACCGCGGCGGGGTCCTCCTCGGCGGTGCCGACCACCGTCAACCCCGCCGCCCGCAGCGCCGCCGCGACGCCCGGGCCGCCCACGGGCAACACCCGCGCGCCCGCACCGAGCATCCCGGCCACGACCGAGGCGGCCGCCTGCGAGCTGGTGATGACCTCGTCGGGGGTGGCCGGGACGCCGAGGTCGGACAGATGGCCGGCCACCTCCTCCGGCGGGCGGGCGGCGTTGTTGGTGACGAAGCCCAGCCGCATGCCGCGCTCCCGCGCCCGCGCGAGCGACTCGGGGACGCCCGGCACCGCGTCCGGCCCCACGTAGACGACGCCGTCGAGGTCGAGCAGCGCGACGTCGTGGACCTCGGCCGGCGCCCGCGTGCAGCCGGCCGCGAGCCCCGGCCACTCGTCCCCGCGGTCCCGGGCAACGGCCGGGCCGGTCACGCCGGCCCCCGCTGCGAGGCCCGCCGGGCCCGGACACCGCGCAGCGCGCGGGCGTAGTGGGCCAGGTCGGGGCGCATCGCCACCGCGAGGGCCAGGTGCTCGGCGGCCAGGCCGAGATCGCCAGCCCGGCTGGCGGCCAGGCCCAGACCGAACTGCGCGTAGTCGTCGGTGGGGTTGACCGCCGCGAGCTGGGCGAAGCTGTCGATCGCGTCGTGATAGCGCCCGGCGTCGTACTGGGCGCGCGCGAGCGCCTCGAGGATGCTGCGCGAGCCGGGCTCGGCCTCGGCCGCCCGGGCGAGCAGGGTCGCCGCGGCCGCCGGGTCTCCGCTGGCCAGCAGGTCCAGCCCGCGCCGGTACCACTCGTAGACCCCGCCCCCGGGGATCCCCTCCCCGGGCAGCTCGTCCTCGGGTGAGCCTGCTGTCGACACCGTCGTCCTCCCGCTCGTGCGGATCGCGTGCACGCCGTCGGCCCGGCGGCCGCGACCCGGCCGCCGAGGCAGCGCGCGGCGGGTGGCTCCTACGATCCCGTCGTGCACTCGTCGTCGGCGGACTCCCCGCCCCTCACCGCGACGGGACTGGACGTCCGGCCCTTCCGGGCACTGACCTACCAGCGGCACGACCCCGGCCACCTGGCCCGTGTGAGTTCGCCAGCCTACGACCTGGTGACGCCGGACGGCCGGGAACGGCTGGCCGCCGCCGATCCGCACAACATCGTCCGCCTCATCCTCCCGGGCGGCACGTCCGGACCGGGCAGCGCCGGCGCGGCCGGGCTCGGCGGCCGTCCCGGCGAGGACACCGCGGCCCGTGCGGCGCGCACGCTGCGGGAGTGGGAGGCCGCCGGCGTGCTCGTCCGGGACGGCGACCCCGCCCTGTGGCTCTACGAGATGCAGCCCGCCGAGGGAGCCGCCACGGTGGGCTGGCTGGGCGCGGTGGCCGTCGCCGCCGCCGGGGGGCGGGCGGTGCTGCCGCACGAGGACACGTTCCCCGCCGCCGTCGAGGGCCGCCGGGCGCTGCTGCAGGCCACGGCCACCGATCTCGAGCCGATCGTGCTCGCCCACGACCCTGAGCCGGAGGTCGCCGACCTCACCCGCGCGGCGCTCTCCGGCACGGCGACCATGGAGCTCACCGACTCCGACGGCGTCCGCCACCGCCTCTGGCGGACCACCGACGCGGAGGTCCTGCGCCGCCTGCCCGCCGCCCTGGCCCGCGCCGGCGCGGTCATCGCCGACGGCCACCACCGCTTCGCCGCGGCCCGCGCGCTGCACCGCACCCATCCCGACGGCGACTGCCGCGTGCTCGCGCTCCTCACGCCGATGGGGTCCGGCGGGCTGCGGGTCCAGGCCATCCACCGGGTGGTCCCCGACCTCTCGCTCGAGGCGGCCGTGGAGGCCGCCGGCCGCGGCTTCACCGTCACGGAGATCCCCGCCGGCCCGGATCCGGACGCGCTCGCCGACGCCGTCCGCTCCGCGCAGGCCGGGGACGAACGGCCGCTCTTCCTGCTCAGCGACGGCCGCCGACTCGTCGCGCTGACGGAGCCGTCGGCGGAGGTCCGGGCGACGGTGCCGGCCGAGGCGCCCTCGGCCTGGCGCGGCCTGGACGTCGTCCTGGCCACCAGCGGCCTCGTCGGGCACCTGTGGCGCCGCCCGGACGACCCGGGGTCGCTCCTCGTGGCCCACGACGTCCCCGAGGCGCTCGGCCTGGCCGCCCGGCGCACCGGGGTCGCCCTGCTGCTGCGGGCACCGTCCCCCACCGACGTCGCCGCGGTCGCCCGCGCCGGGGCCCGCATGCCGCGCAAGTCGACGCTGTTCGTCCCCAAACCGCGGACCGGGCTGGTCCTCCGCCCGCACGCGGACTGAGCCGCACCCAGCACCCGGGCCGCCACCGCTCACGCCGTCCGGACCGTCCCCGCGGCGCTGCGGGGCACCTTGCGCCCGCGCCGGCAGTTGACCTCGCACACCGAGGCGGTGCCGCCGGGCGTCCGCCAGAACCGCCGCTGCAGGGCGCCCTCGACCTCGACGACGTCCCCGGCCTCCCAGGCCGCGATGCGCCGCTGCAGGGCACGGTCGTAGGTGATGCAGGTGAGCACGTCCACCGACTGACCCCGGGCGCGCGGCTCGGGCCGGCGCACCACCAGGCGGAAGGTCACCAGGGTGTCCCCGCTCGGGAGTGACTTCAGCTCCGCGGGAGCCGAGACCCGCCCACGGAGCACCACGTCGTTCCGGTCGATCACTGCCACGCTCATGACGGCAGCCTTCCCCGGCGGCGGCACCCCGCGGGCCCCCTGCCGGCCCCTGTGGACCGCCGCCCGGTGTGTGGACGGCGGTCCCGCGACCGTCGGAGGTCAGTGCTCCGGCTCGTCCTCGATGGGCGGCTCGACCTCGCCGAGCAGTTCGGCGACCTCCCGCTCGACGTCCTCGTCGAAGTCGAGGTCGGTGCCGGTCTCGTACTCCGCGTCGACGTCGTCCTCGTCCGCCTCCACCTCGTCGGCGGCGTCGGTGGCGGGCGCGAGCTCTGCGGTGTCGACGGTGCGCTCGTCAGCCACCGCCGGCAGCTCCTCCTCGCCGAACTCGATGTCGTCGTCCTCCTCCGGCGAGGCGGCGGCCACGGCCTCCCGCCACTCGGCGGCGGCCGGGTCCTCGACGGCGGTGAGCAGGTCGGCGTAGGCCGAGGCCAGCCGCCGGGTGCCCTCGTCGGTGAGGTCGACGCCGGTGGGCTGCGGTCGCCCGCCGAGCGCACCCTCGAGCACGAGGCGGGCCGCCGGCACCTCGCCGAGGTCCTGACGGACGCCGGCCTCCACCAGCTGCAGCTCCACGACCTCGGCCCGGTCCGGGTGCTCCGCCAGCGCCTCGCGGACGAGCCGCAGTGCCACCTCGGGACGGCCCTGGGCCCGCTCGCAGTCGGCCAGCACGGCGCGGTAGCTCTCGTCGCCGCTCATGCGGCGGTAGGCCCGCAGCTCGCGGGAGGCCTCGGCGTAGTCGCCGGCGTGGTACGCGGCGACGCCCACGGCCTCGCGGACGACGGCGATGCGGGAGGCGCGGTCACGAGCCGCCCGGGCGTGGGCCAAGGCGAGCTCGGGGTCCTCGTCGACCAGGTTGCCCGCGACGACGAGGTGCCGGGCCACGGTCTCGGCGTTCCGGGAGTCCAGCCCTCGGAGGGCGCCCCGCACGCCGGGGTCGAGCTCGCGGGCGTCGGCCCACTCGGGCAGGGCGGGACCCGGCGGGACGGGCGGTGTGCGGTCGACGCGGGCCGGGCCCGTCGGCCGTCCCCTGCGGTCGTCGCCCGGACGCCGGTCCCGCCAGTTGCCGCCGCTCACGCGGTCGGGACGGCCGGCGGCTGCGGGACGACTCGTGGACCGGCCTCGCTCGTCCGACCGTGGCGCGTCCGTCCGTCCGGGACGGCCGCTCGCGCGGTCGCGGTCGCCGCCGGAAGCGGCCGGACGACGGTCCTGCCAGGACCGGTTGCCGCTCTGCGGGCCTGCGGCCCGACCGGAGCGTGCGCGGTCACCGCCGGGGCGGTCCCCCGTCGGACGGCGGTCACGCCACGAGCCCTCGGGACGGTCGCCCTCGGCCGGCCTGCGGTCGCGCCAGGCTCCCTCCGTGCGTTCCCCACCGGGGCGGCGGTCGCGCCAGCCCCCGGCCCGATCGCCGGTGGCCGGCCGGCGGTCGCTGCCCGCCCGGTCCCCTGCCGCGGGACGACGGTCTCGGCCGGCACCCTCCGCACGGCCGGCACCGGGTCGCCGCTCGCGGGACCCACCCTCGGCGCGATCTCCACCCGGGGTCCGGTCCCGCCAGGAGCTCTGTCCGCGGTCGGCGCCCGGGCGACGGTCCTGCCAGCTGCCCCCGGCCCGGCCGCCCGCGACGGGACGGCGGTCCTGCCACGACCCCTCGGAGCGCTCGGTCGCGGGACGGCGGTCCTGTCGCTCCCCGCCTCGACGGTCCCCGGCGACCGGGCGGCCGCCGCGCTCGCCGCGGTACCGGTCTGAGCCCCCGCCGGCGCCCGAGCCGGCGTTGCGGCCGGAGCCGGTCCCGCGATCGGCGCTGCTCCCACGACCGGAGTAGCCGCCGGTCCGGTCGTCGCGCCGCGGGCGCGCTCCGCCACGGGAGTCCTGACCGTCGGGGCGGCCACGCCCGGTGGAGCCACGTCGGGGAGAAGTCATGTCGTCGTCAGTACCTCGGTCGGGAGTGCGGCACTCGTGCGAGCGCCGGAATGGTGCCGGACACACGGAAACGGGGGCCGGAGCCAATGGCTCCGACCCCCGTTCCAGAATGGTTGTCCGGCGGCGTCCTACTCTCCCACCCCGTCTCCAGGGCAGTACCATCGGCGCTGAGAGGCTTAGCTTCCGGGTTCGGAATGGGTCCG
>NZ_FXTJ01000018.1 GCF_900182545.1 Geodermatophilus aquaeductus
CGGACCCATTCCGAACCCGGAAGCTAAGCCTCTCAGCGCCGATGGTACTGCCCTGGAGACGGGGTGGGAGAGTAGGACGCCGCCGGACAACCATTACACAGAAGGGCCCCCACCAGTGCGGTGGGGGCCCTTCTGCATGTCCGGGAACGGTGGGGATCGCCGTTCAGCGGCGACGGATCTCCTTCGTCGTCGCACCGACGTTGTCGGCGAGCCAGGCGTTGAGCGTCGTGAGGTCCCGCCAGGCGGTGCGGACGCGCTCGAGCGCCTCGGCAGCGTGCAGCCAGTCGGCGAACTCGAACAGTCGGCCGGCATGCAAGGAGCGGTGACGCAACAGGTCGGCACGTCCGTCGTCGATGTCGTAGCCCTTGGGGACCCGGGTGAGCCGGTCGCCACCGATCTCCCAGCCGCCTGCGGTGAGGCGGTCGACCTCGGTCCGCAGCCGGGGGCCCTGGACGCCGTCTGCCACGGCACGCCGGTAGCGCTCCACCTGGTCGGACTCCAACCGCCAGGCGCCGCCGGCCACGCGCAGTCCCTCGGCGGAGATCTCGACGTACCAGGCCCCGGCGCCGCGACCCTCCTGCTGCGCGACGGCGCCCTGGTGGGTCTTGTAGGGCGTCTTGTCGTTGCTGAAGCGCACGTCCCGGTAGGGGCGGAAGAGCTTGGGCGCCCCGAACTCCGCGGCCAGGTCGTCGACGAGTGCCTGCATCGGTGCCCGCACGCAGGTGTCGTAGACGGCGCGGTGGCGGGTCCAGTAGGTCTTCGAGTTGTCGGCCTCGAGCCCCTCGTAGAACACCAGGCCCTCGTCGGGGAACCCCCGGAACGTCATTCCTCTCCTCCCAGGAGCGTGTGCCAGCGGACCTCGCGCAGCGGCGTGCCGTCGGCGTCGAGGGTCCGTGCCCATCCGTCCCGCGCCCAGCCGGCCGACTCGAGGAAGGCGGCGGTCACCCGGTCGCCCTCGGCCACCCAGGCGCTCAGCCGCGCCGTCCCGTTGCCGGCGGCCAGGTCGGCCACCGCGGCGAGCAGCCGGCTGCCGTGGCCGCGCCGTCCCCACCGCGGCTCCACCAGCAGGACGGCGAGCTCCGTCGTGGGACCGGCAGGGTCGGCCTGCTCGTCCGCTGCCAGTTCCGGCGGCCCGTAGGCGGCGAAGCCGACGACGCGGGGGCCCTCGAGGGCCACGAGCACGCCGTGCGCCGGGGTGGGTGGACGGGTGACCGCCGCTGTCCACGCCGCCTCGGCCTCGCCCGCGTCCCAGGCCTCCAGCGCGGAGGCGGGGAGGACGTCGCGGTAGGCGATCCGCCACGTCTCGCCCTGCACGCGGGCGATCTCGGGGGCGTCGCCGGCGACCGCGGGACGCACGGACACGTCGGCAGTGCCGGTCAGGCGCGGCAACGCTGGGACGGGGTCCACGCGGGGCAGCCTAGGTCGGCGGGGAGGAGAGGCGGACCGTCAGCGGGGCACGGCAGGATCGGCGGCGTGCTCCCACCCGTCGCCGACCGGCTCCCCGCCGCCCTCGCGCGGCGCATCGCCCTGGCCGCGCAGGGCTTCGCCGACCCGCGGCCGACCGGCGTCGTCGACAGCCGGCAGCTGCGGCGGATGACCGACCGCGTCGCCGTCGTCCAGATCGACTCGGTGAACGTCGTGTCCCGCTCGCACTACCTGCCGGCGTTCAGCCGGCTCGGTGCCTACCGGCGGCCGGTCCTCGACGACTTCACCGCCCGCCGGCACGAACTGTTCGAGTTCTGGGCGCACGAGGCGTCCTTCCTCCCCGTCCGGCTGCACCCGTACCTGCGCTGGCGGATGGCCGCGGCCGAGGAGCACGCGTGGGGCTCGATGGTGAGCATCCAGCGCGAGCGGCCCGGCTACGTGGCCGAGGTGCTCGACCGGGTGCGCGCGGGCGGCCCGGTCCGGGCCAGCGAGCTCGGGGAGGCCCGTCCCGACCGGCCCGGGTCGATGTGGAACTGGCACGCCGGCAAGGTCGCGCTCGAGTGGCTCTTCTACACCGGCGTCCTCACCGCCCGGGCGCGGACGACGTCGTTCGAGCGGGTCTACGACCTCACCGAGCGGGTCCTGCCCGCCGCCGTCCTGCAGACGCCGACGCCCGACCCCGACGACGCCGTCCGCGAGCTGGTCCGCACCGCCGCGCGGGCGCTCGGGGTGGCCACCGAGCGCGACCTGCGCGACTACTTCCGGCTGCGGCCGGCCCAGTCGCGTCAGGCGATCGCCGAGCTGGCCGACGCCGGTGAGCTGCTCCCGGTCGAGGTGGCCGGGTGGGGCGCGCCCGCCTGGCTGGACCCGGCCGCGCGCCGGCCGCGGTGGATCCGCGCCCGCGCGCTGCTGTCGCCGTTCGACTCGCTGGTGTGGGAGCGACCGCGGGTCGAGCGCATCTTCGGCTTCCGCTACCGGCTGGAGATCTACACGCCGGCCGCCCAGCGGGTGCACGGCTACTACGTGCTGCCGTTCCTGCTCGGCGACCGCCTCGTGGCCCGGGTCGACCTCAAGGCCGACCGGCAGGCCGGCGTCCTGCGCGTGCAGGCCGCACACGCCGAGGACGGCGTCGACCGCGCCGAGGTCGCTGCCGAGCTGGCCGCGGAGCTGCGGCTGATGGCCGGCTGGCTGGAGCTCGACGACGTCGCCGTCGCCGAGCGGGGGGACCTGGCGGCCGACCTCACCTCCGCGCTGGCCGGTTCCAGCGCCGACGTCGCCTAGGCTGGCCCGCCGTGGGGAGCACCGGAACGGTCGACACGCAGTACGAGGACCTCCTGCGGCGGATCCTCGAGACGGGGACGCCGAAGTCCGACCGCACGGGCACCGGCACCGTGAGCACCTTCGGCGAGCGGCTGCGCTACGACCTGTCGACGTCGTTCCCGCTGGTCACCACGAAGAAGGTGCACTTCCGCTCGGTCGCCGTCGAGCTGCTGTGGTTCCTGCGCGGGGACGGCAACGTCCGCTGGCTGCAGGAGCGCGGCGTGAGCATCTGGGACGAGTGGGCCGACGCGGACGGCGACCTCGGGCCGGTCTACGGGGTGCAGTGGCGCTCCTGGCCGGCGCCCGACGGCGGGACCGTCGACCAGCTGCAGGGCGTCCTCGACACCCTGCGCACCGACCCCGACTCCCGGCGCATGGTGGTGTCGGCGTGGAACGTCGCCGCGCTGCCGGAGATGGCGCTGGCCCCCTGCCACGCCCTGTTCCAGTTCGCCGTCCACGACGGGCGGCTGTCCTGCCAGCTGTACCAGCGCAGCGCCGACATGTTCCTGGGCGTCCCGTTCAACATCGCCAGCTACGCGCTGCTCACCCGGATGGTCGCCGCGCAGGTGGGCCTGCAGCCGGGGGAGTTCATCTGGGTCGGCGGCGACTGCCACGTGTACAGCAACCACGTCGAGCAGGTCCGCGAGCAGCTCTCCCGCGAGGTCCGGCCGTTCCCGACGCTGGAGATCGCGCCGGCGCCGTCGCTGTTCGAGCACGTCTTCGAGGACTTCACGCTGCACGGCTACGACCCGCACCCGGCCATCCGGGCCGCCGTCGCGGTGTGACGGTCTCGATCGTCTGGGCCCAGGCGCACGGGCGGGTGATCGGATCCGGCGGCACGCTGCCCTGGCACCTGCCCGAGGACCTGCGGCTGTTCAAGCAGCTCACGTCCGGCGGCACCGTGGTCATGGGGCGGCGCACCTGGGAGTCGCTGCCGGAGCGCAACCGGCCGCTGCCCGGGCGGGTCAACGTCGTCCTGACCACCGACCCCGCCTGGTCGGCCGTCGGCGCGCACCGGGCCGGCTCGGTCGGCGACGTGCTCGCCGCGTACCCGGACTGCTGGGTCATCGGCGGCGCGGCCGTCTACGCCGCCTTCCTCCCGCACGCCGCCCGGCTGGTCGTCACCGACGTGGACCTGGCCGTCAACGGCGACACCCGCGCGCCCGTCCTCGACGCCGGGTGGCGCCGCGTGACCCGCACGCCGGAGCACGGCTGGGCCACCTCGGCCACCGGCCTGCGGTTCGCCGTCTCGGAGTACGCGCGGACGGCCGCTGCCGGGCCGGGGACTCCCGCGGACGGTCGGTAGATTCGACCGCATGACCACCGACCCCGCCCGGCCCTTCGGGCGCGTGCTCACGGCGATGGTGACCCCCTTCGCCGAGGACGGCTCGATCGACCTCGCGGGGGCCCAGGAGCTGGCGGCGCACCTGGTGGACCGCGAGGCCCACGACGGCCTGGTCGTGCTCGGCACGACCGGTGAGGCGCCCACGCTCAGCGACGGCGAGCAGTCCGCGGTCCTGGAGGCGGTCCTCGACGCCGTCGGCGACCGCGCGGTCGTCGTCGCCGGGGTCGGTACGAACGACACCGCGCACACCATCGACAACGCCCGCCGCGCCGAGCGCCTCGGCGCGCACGGGCTGCTGGTCGTGACGCCGTACTACAACAAGCCGCCCCAGGCCGGGCTGCTGCGCCACTTCACCTCGGTGGCCGACTCCACCGACCTGCCGGTGATGCTCTACGACATCCCGCCGCGCTCGGTCGTGCCGATCGAGGTCGAGACGCTGGTCCGCGCCGCCGAGCACCCGCGCATCGTCGCGGTGAAGGACGCCAAGGGCGACTTCGGCGCGCTGGCCTGGACGCTGGCGCGCACCGACCTCGCGTACTACAGCGGCGAGGACATGCTCAACCTGCCCATGCTGGCCTCCGGCGCCGTCGGCGTGGTCAGCGTGGTCGGTCACCTTGTCGGCCCCCGGCTGGCCGAGCTGATCGCCGCGGTCGAGTCCGGCGACCTCGCCAAGGCGCGCGAGGTCAACGAGAGCCTGCTGCCGGTCTACACCGGCATCTTCCGCACCCAGGGCGTCATCCTGGCGAAGGCGGCGCTGCGCGCGCTGGGGCTGCCCTCGGGCCCCGTGCGCCCACCGCTGGTCGACGCCACGCCCGAGCAGATCGCGCAGCTGCGCACCGACCTCGCCGACGGAGGCATCTCCCTGTGAGCCCTGCGAGTCCCGTGAGCCCGACCCCGTGACCGTCAGCACCGCCGGCACCGCCGGCCAGCCGCACCTGGACCTCAAGACGCCGCCGCCGCTGCCCGCCGGCGGCCTGCGGGTGATGGCGCTGGGCGGCCTCGGCGAGATCGGCCGCAACATGGCCGTCCTCGAGTTCGACGGCAAGCTGCTCGTTATCGACTGCGGCGTGCTGTTCCCCGAGGCCGAGCAGCCCGGCGTCGACCTGATCCTCCCCGACTTCGGCGTCATCGAGCACCGCCTCGACGACGTCGTCGCCGTCGTCCTCACCCACGGGCACGAGGACCACATCGGCGCGATTCCCTACCTGCTGCGGCTGCGCGGGGACATCCCGCTGGTGGGCTCGCGCTTCACCCTCGCGCTGGTCGCGGCCAAGCTGCGCGAGCACCGGCTGGTCCCGACGCTGGTCGAGGTGGCCGCGGGCGACGACCACGTCGCCGGGCCGTTCCACTGCGAGTTCATCTCGGTGAACCACTCGATCCCCGACGCGCTCGCCGTCGCCGTCCACACGCCCGCGGGCGTGCTGGTGCACACCGGCGACTTCAAGATGGACCAGCTCCCGCTCGACGGCGTCCTCACCGACCTGGGTGCGTTCGCCCGGCTGGGCCTCGAGGGCATCGACCTGCTGCTCGCCGACTCCACCAACGCCGAGGTGCCCGGCTTCGTGGTCCCCGAGCGCAACATCGGGCCGGTGCTCGAGGACGTCTTCCGCCGCGCCACCCAGCGGCTGATCGTCTCCAGCTTCGCCAGCCACGTGCACCGCATCCAGCAGGTGCTCGACGCCGCCGAGACGCACGGCCGCAAGGTCGCCCTCGTCGGCCGCTCGATGGTGCGCAACATGGGCGTCGCCCAGGACCTCGGCCTGCTGCGCGTGGCGCCGGGGCTGATGGTCAAGCTCGACGAGGCGACCGCGATGCCCCCGGAGCAGGTCGTGCTGATCAGCACCGGCTCGCAGGGGGAGCCGCTGTCGGCGCTCGGGCGCATGGCCCGCGGCGAACACCACCAGGTCACCATCGAGGCCGGCGACACGATCGTGCTGGCGTCCTCGCTGGTGCCCGGCAACGAGACCGCCGTCTACAAGGTCATCAACGGGCTCGCGCGGCTCGGCGCCACCGTGGTGCACAAGGAGACGGCGATGGTGCACGTCTCCGGGCACGCCCCGGCCGGCGAACTGCGCACCCTGCTCAACGTGGCCAAGCCCCGCTACCTCATGCCGGTGCACGGCGAGTGGCGGCACCTGCGCGCGCACGCCGCGCTGGCCGAGCAGACCGGCATGGCCGCCGACCGGGTGCTGCTCGCCGAGGACGGCGTCGTCGTGGACCTCGTCGACGGCAAGGCCTCGATCACCGGGTCGGTGCCGGTGGGCAACGTGTACGTCGACGGGCTCAACGTCGGTGACGTCGGCGAGGAGTCGCTGCAGGAGCGGCGGATCCTCGGCGACGAGGGCTTCGTGGCGCTCACCGTGGTGATCGAGCCCTCGACCGGCACGATCGTGCGCCCGGTGCACCTGTCCACCCGCGGCTTCTCCGACGACCCGGCGGCCTTCGACGAGGTGCTGCACCTGGTCGAGGACAACCTCAAGCGGGACCTCGCCGACGGGCAGCGCGACGCCCACCGGCTGTCGCAGTCGATCCGCCGGACCGTCGGCAAGTGGGTGTCGGACACCTACCGCCGCCGGCCGATGATCATCCCGACCGTCCTCGAGGTCTGAACGCGGCAGGCGTCCCCGCCGTATCCCCTCGTACGCGGCACCCGGTCGGCGGGTGCCGCCTCCCGAGGGGACTGACATGCGACCCACGACCCTGCGCACCGGCACCGCCGCCGGCGCCGCGGCCGGCACGACGGCCATCGCCCTGCTCCTGCTGGCCGCGACCCCGGCCGCGGCCGGCGGACCGGGCGGCTCCGGCTCTCCCGGCCGCGGCGGCGGGACCGCCGTCACGACCACCGCGGACTCCGGCGCCGGCTCGCTGCGCGCCGCCGTCCAGGCGGCCAACGCCGCCGGCTCGGGCACCGTCGTGCTGTCCGAACGCGTGTACCGCCTTGCGCTGGCCGGCACCGACGACACCGCGGCCGCCGGGGACCTCGACGTCACCGGCCGCCTGGTGGTCGAGGGCCGGGGCGCCACGATCGACGCCGCGGGCCTGGACCGGGTCTTCGACGTCCGGCCGGGCGGCTCGCTGACCCTGCGGCACGTGACCGTCACCGGCGGCCGGATCGCCGGCACACCCGGGACCACCGGCGGGGCCTCCGGTGGCGGCGTCCTCAACGCGGGCACGCTCGTCGTCGAGCGCAGCACGGTCACCGCCAACAGTGCCGTGCGCGCCGGCGGCGGCATCGAGGCCCTCGCGGGCTCCACGACGACCGTCACCCGCTCGACGCTCTCGCACAACACCACCGGCGCCGTGCCCGGCAACGGCGGCGGCCTGCACCTGACCGGCACCGGCACCGTGCACGTCGAGCGCAGCACGGTCACCGGCAACACGGCGGCCTCGGAGGGCGGCGGCCTCTGGAACTCCGCCACCGGCACCATGACGGTCAGCCGCAGCACGGTCAGCGGCAACACCGCCGCGGGCGCGGCGGCGGACAACGGGGGCGGCGGCCTGTTCAACGACGGCGGCTCGCTCACCGTCGACCGCAGCGAGGTCCGCGGCAACTCCGCCACCGGCGCGGCGGGCTCCGGCGGGGGTCTCTTCAACGCCGGCACCCTCACCGTCACCCGCACCGTCGTCGACCACAACGACGCCCGGCGGGCCGGCGGCGGCATCGAGGCCCTCGGCGGGACGACGACGCTCGACCGCACCGCGCTCACCGGCAACAGCACCGGCGCGGCCCCCGGCAACGGTGGCGGCCTGCACCTCACCGGCGCGGGCACCGTGCGCATCGACCGCGGCACCGTCACCGGCAACAGCGCGACCAACGAGGGCGGCGGCCTCTGGAACTCCGAGCCCGGGACCATGACCGTCACCCGCACCCGGATCAGCGGCAACACCGCCCCGGTCGGCCCGGACGTGTTCCAGGACGGCGCCGGCACCGGCTTCACCGTCGACGGGCAGCGGGTGCCCGGCGAGGCCTGACCCGCACCGCACCTGATCTGCACCGCACAGGGGGGCGCCGGCCACGGGGAGGCGCCCCCCTGTCGTGCGCTCAGAAGGTCGTGCGCTCAGAAGTCGGTGCGCTCAGAAGTCGGTGCGCTCAGAAGTCCGAGCGGACCACCACGTCGCCGTCGCCGTCGACGACCTCGAAGCCGACGGCGTCGTCCCGCAGCACCGCGGAGCTGAGGTTGCACCGCAGCTCCGCGCCGCCGACGCCGAGGAACTCCCCGGCCGGCACCTCGCGGCCCTCGTCGTCGGTGACCGCCACCCGGAACACCTCGCCGTCGGCGAAGCCCGTGCCGGTGAGCCGGACCTCCACGCCCCAGGTGTGTGGCACCAGGTCCGCGCGGGCCTCGACGCCGGGGTCGACCGCCTGCACCGCCACGGGCTCCAACGGCGGCGGATCGGGCACCGGCCGGGCCAGCCAGCCGACCGCGGCCCCGGCGGCGGCCACCCCCGCGACGAGGGCGCCGGCGAGGACGCGGCGACGCCGGGGGAGGGGGGTGGCGCGGTGCCGGGGCGGGCCGCCCTGCTCCTCGGCGGCGATCCGGGCCAGGACGGCGGCGCCCAGACCCGGGGGCGGGGTGGGCGTCTCGTCGAGCACGTCGGGGTCGACCGCGGACAGGCGCGCGGCCAGCGGGGCCAGCTCGGCCAGCTCCACGCGGCAGGCGGGGCAGCCGTCGAGGTGGGCCCGCACGCGGGCGCTCTCGGCCGGGTCCAGGTGCCCCAGGGCGTAGGCGCCCAGCATCTCGCGCAGTTCCCGGTACTCGTCCCCGTGCGCGCCGCTCACGGCTCGACCCCCATCTCGTCCAGGGCCAGGCGCAGTGCCTTGAGCCCGTAGAACACCCGGCTGCGCAGCGTCCCGACCGGCACACCGAGCTCGGCGGCCACCTCCGTGTAGGGGCGGCCGCGCAGGTGCGTCTGCACGATCGCCGTGCGGTGCTCGGCGCTGATCCGCCGCAGCGCCTCCTCGACCACCCAGGCGTCCACCAGCCGGTCGTCGGCGGCGGCCTCGGGCGGCGTCGCCGGGTCGTCGGTCAGCTCCCGCTGCCACGGCCGGACGGCGAAGCGGCGGGCCTCGTCGACGACGACGTTGCGCGCGATCGCGAACAGCCACGTGCGCAGGCTGGCCAGCTGCGGATCGTAGGAGGCCGAGGCCCGCCAGGCCCGCAGGAACACCTCCTGGACGACGTCCTGCGCCGCGCCGCCGTCGCCGAGCTGGCGCAGCGCGAAGCGGTACAGCTCGGCCCCGTGCGCGGCGTAGGCCGCCCGCACGTCCAGCGGCGCCGGTGCCGGTGACCGCCGTGCCATCCGCACCTCCCAGCCGGGTTCCCCGTTCAGGAGGACGTACGGCCGCCGGGCCGCGGCGGTTCACCCTGTCAGCGCACGACCTCGATCGGGGCGATCCCCTCCTCCGCCGGGAGGTCGAACCCCCACACCTGCGCGTAGAAGGACAGCTCGCCGTCGAGCGCGGCCCGGATGTTCTCCGCGCGCCGGAAGCCGTGCTGCTCTCCCTCGAACAGCAGGTAGGCGTGCGGCACGCCCCGGTCCCGCAGGGCGGCCACCATGACCTCCGCCTGCTCGGGCGGCACGACGCGGTCCTCCGCGCCCTGGAACACCGCCAGCGGGGTGTCGAGGGCGTGCACGTGGGTGATGGGGGAGCGCTGCGCGTACACGTCGGCGCCGTCGGGCCACGGCGCCACCAGCCCGTCGAGGTAGCGGGACTCGAACTTGTGCGTGTCCGCGGCCAGCGCGCCGAGGTCGGCCACCCCGAAGTGGCTGGCGCCGGCGGTGAAGACGCCGGGCCGCAGGGTGAGCGCGGCCAGCGTCGTGTAGCCACCGGCCGAGCCGCCGCGGATGGCCATGCGCGCGGGGTCGACCCGGCCGGCGTCGGCGAGGTACCGGGCACAGGCGACGACGTCGTCGAGGTCGACGACGCCCCAGCGGCCCTGCAGCGCGTCGCGGTAGCGGCGGCCGTGCCCGGTGGAGCCGCGGTAGTCGACGTGCGCGACGCAGAAGCCGCGCGAGGTGAAGTACTGGATCTCCAGGTTCAGCCCGCGGTCGTGGGCCGACGTCGGGCCGCCGTGCACCATCACGATCAGCGGCGGGCGCTCGCCCTCGGGAGCGCTCACCTGCGGGTTGGTGGGCGGGTAGACCACGGCGTGCGCCTCGGCGATCCCGGTGCCGCGCTCCTCGGTCGGGAACGTCACGGACTCCGGGACGGAGAACCAGGCCGGGTCCAGCCCGAGGTCGCGCGCCGGGCGGAGCACCTCCGCCTCCCCGCAGAGGTCCGCGCGCAGCACCACCGGCTCGCGCGTGGGGCTCCCGGCCGCGCACACCACGCCGTCGCCGGCCGCGGTCAGGTACCGCAGCGCGGTCCAGCCGGGCAGCCGCACCTCCGACGCCGTCCCGTCCGGGTCGAGGACGACCAGCCGGTCACCGCCGTCCCCGCCGGCCGCGGCCACCACCCGGCCGCCGGGCAGCAGCACGAACCGCCGCGCGCCGAAGACCCACTGCGGCCCGGCGATCTCGGTGCCGGTGTCGAGGACCAGCTCGGGCGCGCCGCCGGGCCGCCACCGCCACAGCGACCACACGTCGGTGCGGTCGCAGCAGAACCACAGGGTGCCGTCAGCGCCCCAGGTCGGCTGCACCGCGGACTCGCCCGGGCCGCCGGCCACCACTGTCTCGGTCCCGTCGGCGGCGCGGACCACCAGCTGTGCGGCGTCCCACGGCATGTCGGGGTGGTCCCACTGCAGCCACGCCAGCTCCCCGCCGGGCCCGGGCCGCGGGTCGGAGACGAAGTGGGGGCCGCTCACCAGCACCTCGGCGGTGCCGTCGGGCGCCAGCCGCACGACCTCGTTGACGACGTCGGCAGCGCTCCCGGAGGAGGTGTGGGTCTCGCGGACGGCGAGCAACGACCCGTCCGCGGTGGGCACGAGGTCGGCGTACCGCACGCCGGCCGGCAGCTCCGGCTCCGGGGTGACGGCGACCGGGCCGTCGTCGCCGGGGGACAACCGGTACAGCCGCTGGTCGTCGAAGTGGGTGAACCACACCGTGCCGCCGGCCACCGTCCACGCCGCCCCGCCGTACTCGTGCACACGGGTGCGGGCGTTCCACGGCGGCGGGAGGACGTCGGTGACCGTGCCGTCGGCCGAGCGCCGCACCAGCGCCGACCGGCCGCCCTCGCCGGGCCGTGACTCCGACCACCAGACGTCGCCCCCGTCGACGGCGACCTCGCCCAGCCGGGCGGCGGCGCGGACGACGAGTGCCGAGGTGAGCGGGGTCGGCCAGCTGCCGTACGGAACGGGGGAGGAGGGCGGCATGCAGGGACCGTAGGCCGGGGACACGACGTCGCGCCTGCCTGGGCGGACGCCCGGTGACGGCTACCGTCGGCGCATGCCTGCCCGCACCACGCCCTCGCGCCGGCCGGCCGGCTCGGCCCCCCGGGGCCGGTCCGGGTCGACGGCCTCCGGCAAGCGGCCGGCCCCGCGCACCCCCGCCCGCAACGGCAACCGCAAGCCGCCCGCCCGCAAGCCGGCCCCCAAGCAGGGCTCCGGTGCGGCCGCCGGTGCCTGGCGGGCCGCCGCGGGCGCCTGGTCCCTCGTCGCCCGCGGCGCCGGGGGACTGGCCCGCTCGGTGGCCCGCCCGGAGGAGGCCGAGCCGCTCGCCCCCGAGCACCGCCGCGACGGTGCCGGCCTCGCCGTCCTCGGCCTGGCCGTCGTCCTCGGCGCCGCCGCGTGGTTCGACGGCATCGGCCCCGTGGGCGCCGGGATGGCCGACGGCGTCCGCTGGGTGGTCGGCTCCCTGCTGGTCGTGCTGCCCGCGCTGCTCTTCCTCGTCGCCCTGCGGCTGCTGCGCCGAGCGCCGCGCCCCGAGGCCCGCGGCCGGCTGGCCATCGGCTGGGTGTGCGCCACGCTCGCGGTGCTCGGCATCGCCTCCGTCGTCGGCACGCCCGCCGACCCCACGGGCGGCGAGCCCGGCTCCGGCGGCCTCGTCGGCTGGGCGGTCGGCACGCCGCTGACCGCGGGGCTCGGCGCCGTCGTCGCCGTCGTGCTGCTGTCCCTGCTCGCCGTCTTCGCCGTGCTCGTGCTCACCGCGACGCCGCTGCACCAGGTGCCCGAGCGGCTGCGCGGCTTCGTCGACCGGGTCACCGGCGCCGACGGCGACTGGGACGACGACTCCGACGAGTACGACGACGAGCCGGAGGAGGAGCCGGTCCGGCCGCGCCGCTCCAAGCGCGCCGCACTGGCCGAGGCGCTGTCGGAGGACGAGCCCGACCTCACCGCCACCGGGCCCATCGACCACGTCCCGCACACCGACGTCCGCGCGGCCGTCCGCGTCGAGCCCGACCCCGAGCCGGCCGCGCCCGAGCCGCGGCGTCCGGCCGTGGTGGACCGCACCGCGCAGGCCGAGCAGCTGCCGCCGATCGAGGAGCCCGAGCAGCTGCTCATCGAGCCGGTGGAGGGCGAGTACACGCTCCCGCGGGTCAGCCTGCTGCGGCCCGGCACGCCGCCGCGGGCCCGCTCGCAGGCCAACGACGCCGCCATCGAGGCGATCACCGGCGTCCTCGAGCAGTTCAACGTCGACGCCCGCGTGGCCGACATGACCCGCGGCCCGACGGTCACCCGGTACGAGGTCGAGCTCGGCCCCGCGGTGAAGGTCGAGAAGATCACCGCGCTGACCCGCAACATCGCCTACGCCGTCGCCAACGACAACATCCGCATCCTCGCGCCGATCCCCGGCAAGTCGGCCGTCGGCATCGAGGTGCCCAACACCGACCGCGAGACGGTCAGCCTCGGCGACGTCATGCGCTCCAACGTCGCCAAGCAGGACCCGCACCCGATGCTGGTCGGCCTGGGCAAGGACATCGAGGGACGCTTCGTCTGCGCCAACCTGGCGAAGATGCCCCACCTGCTGGTCGCCGGTGCCACCGGCGCCGGCAAGTCCTCGTGCATCAACTCGCTGCTGACCTCGCTGCTGCTGCGGGCCACGCCCGACCAGCTGCGGATGATCCTGGTCGACCCGAAGATGGTCGAGCTCACGCCCTACGACGGCATCCCGCACCTGATCACGCCGATCATCACCGACCCGAAGAAGGCCGCCACCGCGCTGGCCTGGCTGGTCGAGGAGATGGAGCAGCGCTACCAGGACATGCGCGCCACCGGCGTGCGTCACATCGACGACTTCAACCGCAAGGTCGAGAACGGCGAGATCACGCCGCCGCCGGGCAGCGAGCGGATCTACCGCCCCTACCCCTACATCCTCACGATCGTCGACGAGCTCGCCGACCTCATGATGGTCGCCCCGCGCGACGTCGAGGAGTCGATCGTCCGGATCACGCAGAAGGCCCGCGCCGCCGGCATCCACCTGGTCCTGGCCACCCAGCGGCCCTCGGTCGACGTCGTCACCGGCCTGATCAAGGCCAACGTGCCCTCGCGGCTGGCGTTCTCCACCTCCAGCCTCACCGACAGCCGGGTCATCCTCGACCAGCCGGGCGCGGAGAAGCTGATCGGCATGGGCGACGCCCTGTTCATGCCGATCGGCGCCGGCAAGCCGCAGCGGGTGCAGGGCGCCTACGTGTCCGACGCCGAGATCGAGGCGGTCGTCGAGTTCACCAAGCGCCAGGCCGAGCCGGAGTACCGCGAGGAGGTCTTCAGCGCCGCCGCCGCGGGCGAGAAGAAGGAGATCGACGAGGACATCGGCGGGGACCTGGACCTGCTGTGCCAGGCCGTCGAGCTCGTCGTCACCAGCCAGTTCGGCTCGACGTCGATGCTGCAGCGCAAGCTGCGGGTCGGGTTCGCCAAGGCCGGCCGGCTCATGGACCTCATGGAGACCCGCGGCGTCGTGGGCCCCTCGGAGGGCTCCAAGGCCCGCGACGTGCTGATCAAGCCCGACGAGCTGGAGTCGGTCCTGTTCACGCTGCGTGGCGGCACGCTGCCCGGCGGCGAGTAGGAGGACCCCGTCGCGGACGGCGCCTACGATGGACGGGTGACAGCCCCGCTCAGCCCTGCCCGGACGGTGGCGGTGGTGACCCTCGGCTGCGCCCGCAACGAGGTCGACTCCGAGGAACTGGCCGGCCGGCTCGCCGCCGACGGCTACCGGCTCGTCGAGGACCCCGAGGGTGCCGACGCCGTCCTGGTCAACACGTGCGGGTTCATCGAGTCGGCGAAGAAGGACTCGGTCGACGCCATCCTCGCGGCCACCGACAGCGGTGCCGAGGTCGTCGCCGTCGGCTGCATGGCCGAGCGGTACGGGTCCGAGCTGGCCGGCGCGCTGCCCGAGGCCACCGTCCTCGGCTTCGACGACTACGCCGCCATCGGTGACCGGCTCGACGACGTCCTCTCCGGCCGGCCGCTGGTCCCGCACTCGCCGCGCGACCGCCGCACGCTCCTGCCGATCAGTCCGGTCGCCCGCACCGCCGCCGTGACCGCCGAGGAGGCGCCCGCCATCCCCGGCCACGGCTGGGTGCAGCGCCGCCGGCTGGCCTCGGGTCCCTCCGCCGCACTCAAGCTCGCCTCCGGCTGCGACCGGCGCTGCGCCTTCTGCGCCATCCCCACCTTCCGCGGCTCGTTCGTCTCCCGCCCGCCGGCCGAGGTCCTCACCGAGGGGCGCTGGCTGGCCGGTCAGGGCGTCACCGAGCTGGTGCTGGTCAGCGAGAACTCGACCTCCTACGGCAAGGACCTCGGCGACCTGCGCTCGCTGGAGCGGCTGCTGCCGCAGCTGGCCGCCGTCGAGGGGATCGTCCGCGTGCGGGTGGCCTACCTGCAGCCGGCCGAGCTGCGCCCGGGGCTGCTCGAGGTCATCGCCACCACCGAGGGCGTGGCGCCCTACTTCGACCTGTCCTTCCAGCACTCCTCGCCGGGCCTGCTGCGCCGGATGCGCCGCTTCGGCGGCACCGACGACTTCCTCGCGCTGATCGGCCGCGCGCGGTCGCTGGCGCCCACGGCGGGCTTCCGCACCAACGTCATCCTCGGCTTTCCGGGGGAGACCGGGGACGACGTCGCCGAGCTCGAGCGCTTCCTCACCGAGGGCCGCCTCGACGCCGTCGGGGTGTTCGGCTACTCCGACGAGGAGGGCACCGAGGCGGTGGGCATGACGGGCAAGCTCGAACAGGCCGAGATCGACGCGCGGGTCCGCCGGATCACCGACCTGGCCGAGGAGCTCACCGCCCAGCGCGCCGAGGACCGCGTCGGCGACCGCGTGGAGGTGCTCCTCACCGAGGACCTCTCCGCGGAGCAGGGGCCGGGCGTCTGGGCCGGCCACGCCGCGCACCAGGACCCCGAGGCCGACGGCACCACCACGGTCACCGGGGTGCCCGGCGACGCCCGGCCCGGGCAGCTGCTCGACGCCGAGGTGGTCGGCACGGAGGGCATCGACCTCGTCGCCGCCGCGCTCGCGCCGGTACCGGCCGAGCGGTGAGGTCCCGGTGAGCGCCGTGCCGACGGACCCCGCGGCGACCCCGCCCTCGTCGGCCCGCCTGGTCAACGTGCCCAACGCGCTGACCCTGTTGCGGCTGGCCGTGGTGCCGGTGTTCGCGGTGCTGCTGCTCTCCGACGGCGGGATGGACGACGACCGCCGCGTCTGGGCCACGGTCTTCTTCGCGCTGGCGATCATCACCGACCGCTACGACGGGCTGATCGCGCGGCGCACCGGCCAGGTGACCGAGTTCGGGAAGCTGGCCGACCCGATCGCGGACAAGGCGCTCACCGGCACCGCGCTGGTCGGGCTGTCGGTGCTCGGCCTGCTGCCCTGGTGGGTGACGCTGGCGATCCTCGTCCGCGAGGTCGGCGTCACCCTGCTGCGGTTCTGGGTGATCCGGCACGGCGTCATCGCCGCCAGCCGCGGGGGCAAGGCCAAGACCGTCGTCCAGGCGCTGGCCATCGGCCTGTACATCCTGCCGCTGGGCGGGGTGCTGGCCACTGCCCGGTGGTGGGTCATGGCCGCCGCGCTGGTGCTCACGCTGGTGACCGGCCTCGACTACGTCTACCGGGCCCTGACGCTGCGCCGTACCAGCGCCCGGGCCATGCGCGCCGCCGCGGCGCGGCGCGCCGCCGGCCCCACCGGCTCCCGCACCGACACCGCCGCCTGAGGGCCCCCGCCCGGGAGCCGGGCGCCGGGAACGTGCAGCCCAGTCCCGGTGTTACGCCATGAGCGGACGCGGCCCTGCCGGCTCGGTGCCGGACAGGGGCGCCGCGTACCGTGGGCGCACGGCACCTGCGGGTGCCGCCGCTCTTCCCTCAGCCAGACAGGAGACGGCCATGACGCTGCTGCGCACCCAGCTCGGGCAGACCCTGCGCGGTCACCGGCTGCGGCAGCGGCGCACGCTGCGCGACGTCTCCGGTGCCGCCCGGGTCAGCCTGGGATACCTCTCCGAGGTCGAGCGCGGGCAGAAGGAGGCGTCCTCCGAACTGCTCGCCTCCATCTGTGACGCCCTCGACGTCGAGCTGGCCGACCTGCTCGCCGAGGTGAGCTCCGGACTGCGCGGCCCCGACGGCCGCGTCCGCCAGTTCGCCGCCGCCGGCGGTGCCGCGGCCCCCGTCGAGGGCCCGTCCGCCGACGCCGCCTCTCCCGAGGAGACCGCCGTCCCGGCCGAGACGGCCGCCCCCGTGCCCGAGCCCGCGCTCGCGCTGGTCGGCGCCACCACCCGCGCCGCCCACCGCGCGGGCAGCGCCGTCTCCCTCGCCGCGTAGGCCCCGACCGCCCGGCCGGACCGCGCGTCACCGGCGGCACCGGCCCGGCGGTCGTGGCAGGGTGGGCCCCCAGGGGGACCACCCAGCCGCGGGTGGTGCAGCGGCCACCGACGGAGGTCGCCGTGCGGTACCTGTTCCGGCCACCGGGCACGGACGGCGCGAGCCTGCTCGCCCTGCCCTGGCACCAGCCGCTCGAGGAGTGGGACCCGGACCTGCTGCTGGAGGTGCCCCAGCGCGGCATCTCGCGGCACGTCGTGCGGTTCGTCGCCGAGCAGGGCCGGGTCTTCGCGCTCAAGGAGATCGCCGAGCCGCTGGCCCGGCACGAGTACGCGCTGCTGGGGGAGTTCGAGGCGGAGGGCCTCCCGGCGGTCTCGGTCCTGGGCATCTGTGTCGACCGGCCCGGCGGGCAGGACGCCATCCTCGTCACCCGCTACCTCGAGTACTCGATGTCCTACCGGTACCTGTTCTCGCGGCCGAGCGCCCGGCAGTCGGTGGACCAGCTCATGGACACCCTGGTCGTGCTGCTCGTGCGGCTGCACCTGGCGGGGGTGTTCTGGGGTGACTGCTCGCTGTCGAACACCCTGTTCCGGCTCGACGCCGGCGCGCTGGCCGCCCACCTGGTGGACGCCGAGACCGCCGAGCGGCACCCGACGCTGAGCCGCGGTCAGCGGCACTACGACCTCGACCTCGCCCGCGAGCGGGTGGGCGCCGAGCTGCTCGACCTGCAGTTCGGCGGCCTGCTGCCCGACGGGGTCGACCCCATCGAGGTGGCCGACAGCCTCCCCCCGCGCTACGACCGGCTGTGGGAGGAGGTCACCCGCGAGGAGGTCTTCCAGGCCGACGAGCAGCGCTACCGCGTGGCCGACCGGCTGCGGCGGCTCAACGACCTCGGCTTCGACGTCGGCGAGGTGGAGCTCGTGACCTCCGACGAGGGCGCCCGCCTGCGCGTCGAGACCCGGGTGTCCTCACCCGGCCAGCACCGTCGCGAGCTCATGCGGCTCACCGGGCTGGAGGTCCAGGAGAACCAGGCGCGGCGGCTGCTCAACGACCTGCGCACCCACCGGGCGTGGCTGGAGCAGAAGACGGGAGCGCCGGTGTCGGAGGCGGTGGCCGGCGCGCGCTGGCTGGCCGAGGTCTACCAGCCCGTCATCGACGCCATCCCGCCGGAGCTGGCCGGCCGGCTCGCACCCGCCGAGGTGTTCCACGAGGTGCTCGAGCACCGGTGGTTCCTGTCGGAGCAGGAGGGCCGCGACGTCGGGACGACGCAGGCGGCGCGGTCCTACTTCAGCACCGTCCTGCCGCGCACCCCGCCGGAGCTCACCACGCCCTCGGTCATCGCCAGACGTCCCTGACACGGCGACGCGCCGGAGCGCCGGTCACGGCCGGGACACACCCGGGTTGCGCAGGTCTGTGAGGTGGGCCACGGTACGGATCGCGGTGATCGTCGGTGCTCGCCCGAAACGGAGGCGATAGGTCTTGTCCATCGCAACAGAAGGACCGCCCGCGGGAACCGGAGGTCTTCCTCGACGGACCCGGCGCAGGCGGTCACGACGCGCTCTCGGGGGCGCGGCCACCGCGTTCGTCGTGGCGTCCACCCTGGCCGCCTGCGGCGGTGGGGGATCGGACTCCGGCACCCCGACCCTGACCTGGTACATCAACCCCGACTCCGGCGGCCAGGCGACGATCGCCGAGCGCTGCTCCGAGGACTCGGACGGGGCCTACCGGATCGAGGTGGCCCAGCTGCCCCGGGACTCGCCCGCCCAGCGGGAGCAGCTGATCCGCCGGCTGGCGGCGAACGACGAGTCGATCGACCTCATGAGCCTGGACGTGGTGTTCCCGCCGGAGTTCGCGCAGGCGGGCTTCCTCGCCCCCGTGCCGGAGGACGTCGCACAGGAGGTCACCGAGGGTGTCTTCCAGGGCGCGGTGGACTCCGCCACGTGGAACGACGAGCTCATCGCGGTCCCCTTCTGGGCCAACACCCAGCTCCTCTGGTACCGGAAGTCGGTGGCGGAGGCGGCCGGGCTCGACATGAGCCAGCCGGTCACCTGGGACCAGCTGATCGAGGCCGCGGAGAGCCAGGACAAGCTGCTCAGCGCCCAGGGCCGGCGGTCGGAGTCCCTGATGGTGTGGTTCAACGCGCTCCTGGAGTCCGCCGGTGGCCAGTACATCGAGGAGAGCGGGGAGAGCCCCGAGAGCATCCAGTTCGGTCTCACCACCCCCGAGGCCAAGCGTGCCTCCGAGGTGATGGCCGCCGTCGCCAACTCCTCGGCTGTGGGCCCCGGGTTCACGACGGCCAGCGAGGACACCAGCGCGAGCGAGTTCGAGAGCGACGACGCCGGCTTCATGGTCAACTGGCCGTTCGTCTACGCCCAGGCCCAGTCCAAGGTCGAGGCCGGCACGCTGGACCAGTCGGTGCCCGACGACTACGGCTGGGCGCTGTACCCCGCCGTCGACGAGGGCACGCCGAGCGCACCTCCCCTCGGCGGGATCGACATCGCCGTGTCGGCGTTCAGCCGCAACGTCGACCTCGCCTACGAGGCGGTCACCTGCATCGTCCAGGACGAGAACCAGGCCGAGTACATGGTGACCAACGGCAACCCGGCCTCGTCGATCGCTGTCTACGACGACCCCGAGGTGCAGGAGGCCTACCCGATGGCCGACACCATCCGCGAGTCCCTGGAGCTGGCGGCCTCCCGCCCGCTCACGGCCTACTACAGCGAGGTCCTGGGGTGCTTCCTGCGCGAGTTCCACCCGCCGGGCTCGGTGAACGACCAGACCGGTGAGCGCACGGAGACCCTCACCCAGGCCGTCCTGACAGGAGAGCAGCTGCTATGAGCCAGACGACGCTGCCGCCGGTCGAGAAGACCCAGCCCGTCTCCGCACCCGGCGGCTCGATCAGCGACCGGTCCCGGGCCGAGCGCAAGCTCGGCTGGATGCTGGCCGGCCCGGCCTTCGTGGTCATGCTGCTGGTGACCGCCTACCCGATCGTGCAGGCGGTCTACTACTCGCTGTTCAACTACCGGTTGACCGACCCCGAGAACCGGTCCTTCGAGGGTCTCGGCAACTACTGGGTCATCCTCACCGACGGCGTGTGGTGGCAGTCCATCCTCGTCACGGTGATCATCACGGTGGTCACGGTGAGCGTCGAGCTGGTGGCCGGCTTCGCCCTCGCCCTGGTGATGGCCAAGGCGCTCTCGTCGATCCGGCCGGTCGTCCGGGCGGCCATCCTGATCCCCTACGCGGTGATCACGGTCGTGTCGGCCTTCGCCTGGCAGTTCGCCTTCAGGATCGACACCGGCTTCGTCAACAGCTGGTTCGCCTGGCTGCCGGGCGTCAGCGACACCACCGACTGGTTCGGTGGGCAGGCGTCCTCGCTGTTCGTCATCTGCCTGGCCGAGATCTGGAAGACCACCCCGTTCATCTCGCTGCTGCTCCTGGCGGGCCTGGCCCAGGTGCCGGAGGTGCTGCAGGAGGCGGCCAAGGTCGACGGCGCCACCTGGTGGCAGCGGATGTGGCGGGTCACCATCCCCAACATGAAGGCCGCCATCATGGTGGCGCTGCTGTTCCGGACCCTCGACGCGTTCCGGGTCTTCGACAGCATCTTCATCATGACCGCGGGCGCGAACAACACCGAGTCGGTGTCGTTCCTCGCCTATCGGCAGACGATCTCCCGGGTGGAGATCGGGCTCGGCTCGGCCGTCTCGGTGTTGCTCTTCCTGGCGGTGGTGCTCATCGCCTTCACCTTCATCAAGGGCTTCAGGGTCGACCTGGCCCAGGCCCGAGGGGAGCGCTGATGTCGACCAAGGAGAAGACCTGGTGGTGGGTCGGCGGCGTGCTGATCGTCGTCTACTGCCTGTTCCCGATCGCCTGGATCGTCTCGCTGTCCTTCAAGACCACCGCGGACCTCGCGAACAAGTCGTTCCTGCCCTCGTCGTGGACGTGGGAGAACTACTCGACGATCCTCACCGGCACGGCCAGTGACCTGTTCCTGCCGGCGCTGCGCAACTCGTTCGGCATCTGCCTGATCGCCACGGCGATCTCGTGCCTGCTGTCGATGTTCGCCGCCTACGCGATCGCCCGGCTGGACTTCCCGGGGAAGAAGCTCATCCTCGGCACCGCGCTGGCGGTGGCGATCTTCCCGGTCATCTCGATCGTGACGCCGCTGTTCAACCTGTGGCGGCAGATCGGCCTGTACGACACCTGGCCCGGGCTGATCATCCCGTACCTGTCCCTGACGCTGCCCATCTCCATCTGGACGATGTCGGCGTTCTTCCGGGAGATCCCCTGGGAGATGGAGCAGGCCGCGCAGGTCGACGGTGCGACGACGTGGCAGGCCTTCCGCAAGGTCATCGTCCCGCTCGCCGCTCCCGGCGTGTTCACCACGGCGATCATCGCGTTCTTCATCGCATGGAACGACTTCGCCTACGGCATCTCCCTGACCTCCACCAGCGCCGCCCGCCCGGTCCCGGCGGCGCTCGGGCTCTTCTCGGGGGCCTCCCAGTTCCAGGACCCCACCGGGGCCATCGCCGCGGCCGCGGTGATCGTCACCATCCCCGTCGTCGTCCTGGTCCTGCTGTTCCAGCGGCGCATCGTCGCCGGTCTCACCAACGGCGCGGTCAAGGGCTGACCCGGCTGTGCTCCCCGTTCCACTGACGTCCGAAGGGGACGAGATCTGATGGCCTCCATCGAGATGCGCAACATCGTCAAGCAGTACGGAGACGGCTACCCGGCCGTGAACGACGTCAGCCTCGACATCGCCGACGGCGAGTTCATGATCCTGGTCGGCCCGTCCGGCTGCGGGAAGTCCACCCTGCTGCGGATGATCGTCGGGCTGGAGGACATCACCAGCGGCGACATGGTCATCGGCGGCAAGCGGGTCAACGACCTCGCCCCGCGCGAGCGCAACCTGTCGATGGTCTTCCAGAACTATGCGCTCTACCCGCACATGACGGTGTTCGAGAACATCGCCTTCCCGCTGCGGCTGTCCAAGACGCCCGACGACGAGGTCCGCCGCCGGGTGAACGAGGCCTCCGACGTCCTCGAGCTCAAGGAGCACCTCGAGCGCAAGCCGGCCAACCTCTCCGGTGGTCAGCGCCAGCGGGTGGCCATGGGCCGGGCGATCGTGCGGCAGGCCGAGGCGTTCCTCTTCGACGAGCCGCTGTCCAACCTCGACGCCAAGCTGCGCGGGCAGATGCGCACCGAGATCTCCCGGCTGCAGCGCCGGCTGGGCATCACCACCGTCTACGTCACCCACGACCAGACCGAGGCGATGACCCTGGGCGACCGGGTCTGCGTCCTGCGCAAGGGCAAGATCCAGCAGGTCGCCTCGCCGCGCGAGCTCTACGAGCAGCCGGTCAACCTCTTCGTCGCCGGGTTCATCGGCTCGCCGCCGATGAACTTCCTGCCCGCGACGCTGGAGGGCAACGCGCTCACGACGCCGTTCGGGTCGATCACCCTCGACGAGAAGCGGGTCGCGGCCGTCACCGGCCGGGAGCTGCTGCTGGTGGGCATCCGGCCGGAGTACTTCGAGGACGCGTCGCTGGTCGACGAGGCCAAGCGCCCGGTCGGGTCGCTGTTCCGCGCCCGGGTCGACGTCACCGAGTGGCTGGGGGACTCGCAGTACGCCTACATCCCCTACGAGGCGCCCGAGGCGATCACCGCCCAGCTGCGCGACCTGTCCCGGGAGCTGGACTCCGAGGAGCTGCGCACGCAGGCGATCGTGTCGATCGACTCCACGAGCCGGATCCGCGAGGGCCGGGAGGCGGAGTTCTGGCTCGACAGCCGGAAGGTGCACGTCTTCGACCCGCAGACCGGCGAGAACCTCACCCGCGACGCGGAGGCCGGCGCCCGGCTGACGCAGATGGCCACCGAGGACCGGGTGGAGCAGGTCCAGGAGGCGCAGGCGTCGGGGCAGACCGTCGGCTCCAGCGTGATCGACGGGCCCTCCGGGACGTCCGGACCCTCCGGGGCGCACCGCTCCGGCGCCGCGTAACGGCCCCGCCCGTGGACCACCGCCGTCCGTGGTGGCGGACGGCGGTGGTCTACGAGGTCTACCTGCGCAGCTTCGCCGACGGGAACGGGGACGGGCTCGGCGACGTCCCCGGCCTGCGCAGCCGGCTGCCGTACCTCGCCGACCTCGGCGTCGACGCGCTGTGGGTCACGCCCTGGTACCCCTCGCCGATGGCCGACGGCGGCTACGACGTCGCCGACCACCGCGACGTCGACCCGCGCTTCGGCACCCTCGCCGACGTCGACGCGCTGGTGGCCGACGCGCATGCGCTGGGGGTGCGCGTCGTGGTCGACCTGGTCGCCAACCACACCTCGGCCGAGCACCCGTGGTTCCGCGCGGCGCTGGCCGCGGGTCCGGGCGCGCCCGAGCGCTCGCGGTACTTCTTCCGCGACGGGCGGGCCGGCGGCAGCGCGCCGCCCAACGACTGGATCAGCGCCTTCGGCGGCCCGGCCTGGACGCGGGTGACCGGTCCCGGCGGCCCGGAGCAGTGGTACCTGCACCTGTTCGCCCCGGAGCAGCCCGACCTGGACTGGACCTCCCCGGAGGTGGCCGACGACTTCGACGCGACGGTGCGGTTCTGGCTCGACCGCGGCGTCGACGGGATCCGCGTCGACGCCGCCCCGGCGATGGCGAAGGTGCCCGGCCTGCCCGACGCGGGGCACCCGCCGGGCGCCTCGTTCGCCAGCAGCGAGTGGGTGGGCAACCCGCACTGGGACGTCGACGAGGTGCACGAGGTCTTCCGGCGCTGGCGCCGCATCGGCGACGCCTACGACGGCGACCGGCTGTTCGTCTCCGAGGCCGTCGTCAACGGCCCGGAACGGCTGGCCCGCTACGTCCGGCCCGACGAGCTGCACACCACCTTCAACTTCGACTACCTCAAGGCGCCGTGGGACGCGGGGGCGCTGCGGACGGTGGTCGACGGGACGCTGGCCGCGCTGGCCCCGGTCGGCGCCCCGGCCACCTGGGTGCTGTCCAGCCACGACGAGACCCGGCACGTCACCCGCTTCGGCCGGGAGCGCAGCGGCGCCGCGGTGATGGGGTTCGACGACGCCCCGCCCGCCGACCTCGCCCGGGGGCTGCGCCGGGCCCGCGCCGCGGCGTTGCTGACGCTGGCGCTGCCGGGCGGGGCGTACCTGTACCAGGGGGAGGAGCTCGGCCTGCCGGAGGTCGAGGACCTGCCCGCCGAGGCGCTGCAGGACCCGACGTGGGAGCGGTCCGGGCACACGGCACGGGGGCGCGACGGCTGCCGGGTGCCGCTGCCGTGGTCCGGGGACGCGCCGCCGTTCGGGTTCGCGCCCGACGGTGTGACGCCGTGGCTGCCGCAGCCCGCGTCGTGGGCGTCGCTGACCGCGGAGGCGCAGCGCGCGGACCCGGCGTCGACGCTGTCGCTGTACCGGGCCGCGCTGCGGCTGCGCCGGGAGCTGCCGGTGGAGGAGCCGCTGACCTGGCTGGACCTGGGTGCGGACGTCCTGGCCTTCGACCGGGGGCCGGCGCTGCGCTGCGTCGTCAACCTGTCGGCGCGGCCGGTCCCGCTGGCCGGGCTCGGGCGGGTGCTGCTGGGCAGCGGGACCCCGGGGGAGGCGCTCGCGCCCGACACCGCCGTCTGGCTGGCGCCCGCCTGACCCTGGCCCGGACGGCCGGGGCGCTCCGGGCATCCCCGGACGAGGGACGCCAGGCGGACCGGGGACGTCCCTGTTGGCCGGGACACCCGTCCTGCTGGGACGATGACGGGGAGGACCGCTGCCGGGAGGTGGTGGTCGGTCGGCCAGGAGGCGGCGCGGGACGCGCGCCGGAGCAGGAGGAGCCACCATGCCCAACCCGATCGTCAAGCTCTGGCGGTACCTGACCGCGTCGGCCAACGCGCAGATCGACCAGCGGGCGGACCCGAAGATCCAGATCCAGCAGGCGATCGAGGCCGAGCAGCAGCGGCACCAGGCGCTGGCCAACCAGGCCGCCGCGGTGCTGGGCAACCAGCGGCAGCTGGAGATGCGGCTGAACCGGCAGCTCGGCGAGGTCGAGAAGCTGCAGGCCTCGGCGCGCCAGGCGCTGGTGCTCGCCGACCAGTCGCGCGGCCGGGGCGACGCGGCCAAGGCCGGCGAGTACGAGAACGCCGCGCAGGCCTTCGCCACCCAACTGGTCGCCGCCGAGCAGGCGATGGAGGACCTCAAGCGCAGCCACGACGAGGCGCTGCACGCCGCCGAGCAGGCGCGCGGCGCGGTCGAGCAGAGCCGGATGCGGCTGCAGACCACGCTCGCCGAGCGCACCAAGCTGATGAGCCAGCTCGAGCAGGCCAAGATGCAGGAGCACGTGGCCGCCTCGATGCGCCAGGTCAACGAGCTGTCCGCGCCGGGCAACACCCCGAGTCTGGCGGAGGTCCGCGACAAGATCGAGGCCCGCTACGCCAACGCCCTGGGCCAGGCCGAGCTCGCCCAGACCTCGGTCGAGGGCCGCATGCTCGAGGTGCAGAAGGCGACGCTCGACGTCGCCGGCGCCTCCCGGCTGGAGCAGATCCGCGCCGGCATGGGCGGGCAGGCCGCCGTCGAGGGCGGCAGCGGCGCCGCGGGCGCGATCGGCCCGGGGACGTCGTCGCCGTCGTTCGAGAAGACCGAGCAGCCGGTCCAGCGACCCGAGAACGCCTGAGCACCCACCGCGGGCCCGGTCACCGGTGGTGACCGGGCCCGCGGTGTCTCAGGTCGCGCTGGTCAGCGGCCGCGGGTGGTCCGGCTCGCCCGTACGGGCCTGCGGGTCGACCGGCGCGTCGGTGGCCTGGCAGGTCGGGCACCAGTAGGTGATGCGTTCCTGCAGGTCGGGGCCCTGGTCACCGCGCAGGATCGGCGTGCTGCACCGGTAGCAGGGCCTGTCCTTGCGGCCGTAGACCCAGTGGTCGCGGCCGCGGCGCAGGTCGCCGGTGGTGCTCTGCTCGGGACGGTCGCGGTTGGCCAGCATCAGCGCGCGGGTCCGCTCGACCAGCCCGGGGAGGTCCTCGACGTCGGCCACCCGCATCCACGGGTGCACGCGGCAGACGAACAGGCCCTCGACCTTGTAGAGGTTGCCCGGCCCGCACAGGTTGCGCTGGTCGAGGATGGCGACGCCGATCTGCTCGTCGGGGTGCGCCCGCAGCCGGCGCAGCGCCTCGTCGAGGTCCCAGTCCGGGCCGAGGACGTCGGGGCCGAGGTGGCCGACGACGGAGTCCTCGTGCTGCGTGCGGACCATCGCGACGTCGTGCAGCCGGTAGCCGACGCAGTCCCACTGGTCGGTGGCCAGGACGGCCCGGATCGAGAACGCCGGCCCGCCGCGCCACTTGGCGCCCTTGCGGTAGATGTGCCAGCTGCCGTCCATCCGGTAGTGGGTGCGCAGCGTCCAGCCGTCGGTGAACCGGGTCAGCATGTGTTTGCCGCGGGGGACCACCTCGCTGACCGTGCGGCCCGCGAGGTCGGTCGCGGCCAGCTGCGGCACCCGGAGCTCGCCGCGGCGCAGCGTCTGGCCGGCCAGCGCCGTGTTCATCCGCTTGGCCGCCAGCCAGACGGTGTCTCCCTCGGGCACGCCTCCAGTGTCCCCCGACGGCATCCGCCCTGCTCGGACGCGAGGGACGTCACCCCGCGGGCGGGAAGCCCAGCGGGTGCCGCGGCGCTGCAGCACCCGTGCAGCGCCGACCCGCCTCCGCCAGCAGCACCCCCGCGCACCTGGCCGCGGCCGGTGAGCCGGTGACCGTGACCGTCGCCCGCGACGTGCGGCCCGAGCAGGGCGAGGCGTTCGAGCGCTGGGCCGACGAGATCCTCGGCCTCGCCGCCGGCTTCGCGGGCAACCTGGGCACCAGCCTGCTGCGCCCGGGTCCGGGCTCGACCCGCTACCACCTGGTCTACCGCTTCGCCGACGGCGAGTCGCTGGCCCGCTGGGAGCGCTCGGCGCAGCGGCAGGAGGCGTTGGACCGGGTCGAGCACCTCGCCGAGGGCGCCGACTACGCCCGCGTGGCCGGGCTGGACAGCTTCTTCACCGCGCTGACCCCGCCGCGCCCGGGACCGCGCTGGCGGCTGACCGTGCTGACCATCGGCGTCGTCTTCGCCATCACGCTGGCCTTCCAGCTGCTGGTGGCCCCGTACGTGGCGTCGTGGCCGCTGCCGGCCCGGCTGCTGCTGTCGGCGACGATCGTCGTCGTGCTGCTCGGCCAGGTGGTCATGCCGCGGCTGTCGCGCTGGCTCGCCCCCTGGCTGCGCGGCCGCCGCTGAGGACCGTCACACCCGCCGCGTAGACCGGGGCGCGTGATCGCCCTCCCGGTGCGCGGCCCGTTCGACCTCGCGCAGAGCGCCCGCTTCCTCGAGGGTTTCGCGCCCGCCCGCCATCGCGGCGCACCCGACGGCGTCCTGCGGCTGGCCTGCTGGATCGAGGGCTCGGACACCGCGGCGGGGATCGCCGTCAGCCAGGACGCCGACGGTGCGGTGCGGCTGCGCGCCGACGCCGGGCCGCCGCGGCTGGCCGAGCAGGTGGCACGGATCCTCGGTCTCGACGTCGACGGCGCGGGCTTCGCCGGGGTCACCGCGACGGACCCGGTGCTCGCGCCGCTGGCCGCCGCGCGTCCCGGCTTCCGCCCGGTGTCCTTCTGGTCGCCGTACGAGGCCGCGTGCTGGGCGGTGTTCTCGCAGCGGATCAGCAGGGTCGCGGCGGCCGGGACGAAGGCGCGGATCGCCGAGCGGTTCGGCACGGTCCACGACGTCGACGGGGAGGCGACGGCCGCGTTCCCCACGCCGTCGCGGCTGGTGGCCGTCGCCGGCGACCTGCCGGTGCCGCCGGTCAAGCAGGAGCGGCTGCGCGGGCTGGCGGAGGCGGCGCTCGACGGGCGGCTCGACGGCGGCCGGCTGCGGTCGCTGCCGGTGGGGCAGGCGCTGGCCGAGGTGCGCGAGTTGCCCGGGATCGGCCCGTTCTCCGCCGACCTGGTGGTGGTGCGCGGCGCCGGGGCGCCCGACGTCCTCCCGACCGCGGAGCCGCGGCTGCGCGAGGAGATGGCGCACCGCTACGGCCTGGCCGACCCCTCGCCGGCGGAGCTGGCGCGGATCGCCGAGGCGTGGCGCCCTTACCGCAGCTGGGCCGCGGTGCTGCTGCGGGCCGCCCACGACGAGCGGACGGCCCGCGGCCGCTGACTCAGTCCAGCGGGCGGACGTCGCTGGCGCTGGTGCCGCGCGCGCCGGAGGTGCGGGTGAACGCGACCCGCTGGCCCTCCTCGAGCTCGCGGTAGCCGCCGTCGTCGGCGATCTCGGAGAAGTGCACGAAGACGTCGTCGCCGCCGTCGTCGGGGGTGATGAAGCCGAAGCCCTTGTCCGCGTTGAACCACTGCACGGTGCCCTGGGCGTCCCCACCGGCGTCCCCACCGGAGTCGCCCCGGGGAGCGCGGGCCGGGCGCTGGTCGCGGCCGCCCCGGTCGTCGCGCCGGTCGTCCCTGCGGTCGTCACGGCGCTCGCGGGGCGCGGGGCGGTCGGCGCCGCGGCGCGGCAGCGAGGGCAGCAGGCGCACGCCGTCCGCCTGCAGCCCGCGCGGGCCCTCGACCAGCTCGAACTCGACCCGGTCGCCCTCCTCGAGGTCGCCGCCGCGAGCCACCGCGGAGACGTGCACGAAGACGTCCTCGGGGACGATGAAGCCGAAGCCGCGGTCGGCGTCGTAGCGGGCGACGGTGCCCTGGATCACCAGGCCGCGCGGAGCCCGTGCGCCCCGGCCTCGGTCGTCGCGGCCGCCCCGGTCCTCCCGGCCGCCGCGGTCGTCCCGGCCACCCCGGTCGTCGCGTCCGCCGCGCGGAGCGCCGCCGACCGGGCGCACCCGGTCGGCCTGCGGGCCGCGCGGTCCCTCGGTGGCGTCGAAGTCGACGCTCTGGCCCTCCTGGAGGGTCCGGAAGCCACCGGTGTCCTCGATGGCCGAGAAGTGGACGAAGACGTCGTCCCCGCCGTCCTGCGGCTCGATGAACCCGAAGCCCTTGTCCGCGTCGAACCAGCGGACCGTTCCGGCTGCCATGTCAGTTCCCTCTATCCCTCGTCACTGCGACGGTCCACGGTACGCGGGCGCCCGGCACCCCCGGCGGGGTCAGCCGCAGGAGCTCATCCCCGCAGGCGCAGCCCGCGCGGGGTGGCGGCGAAACCGGCGGCCTGCAGCGCGGACGACAGCGGGGTGTCCTCGTGCACCGAGGCGCCGTCGGCCTTCTGCACCACCATCCGGCCCAGCGCCCCCGCGGCGACGGCGCCCGACAGCGCGGTGGCCGCCTCCTTGAGCGTGGTCTCGTCCTCGGTCCACGACAGCAGCGACTTGCCGCCCCGCTCGACGTAGAGCACCAGCTCGCCGTCGACCAGGACGACCAGGGCACCGGCCTTGCGCCCGGCGCGGTGGCCGGTGGCCCGCCGGCTGCCGGTGCCCTCGCCGACGTCGACGGCCACCTGGTCGGCGGACCCGCCGTCGGTCGGGCCGCCGCGGTCGGGCCAGGGGAGAGCGGCGCCGTAGACGTTGGCCGGGTCGGTGGCCGCGAGCACCACCGCGCCCTCGGGCGGGCGGTCGGGGGTGGCGAAGGCGCGCAGCCGGTCGACCGAGCCGACCGTGCCGAACTGCGCGGCGCCCAGCGTCTCCACGAAGTAGCCCCGCCGCGCCCGGTTGTTCTCCTCGAACGCCCGCAGCACCGGGTAGACCGCGGAGAAGCCGCCGGGCACCTGCTCGGCCATGACCGCGCCGCGGGTGAGCACGCCGTGCCGCTCGAGCAGCGCCTCGGCGCGCGCGGTGGTGCGCCGGGTGGGGTTGGCCTCGCGCTCGGGCAGCCGGGACCAGCGGCCGGCGACGGTGGGCGGCCCGGTGCGGGTGGGCATGGCCGGGCGGCCGAGCCGGGCGCGGCCGTAGCGGGGACGGTCGACGCGGGCGCGTGGCGGCGCAGGCGCCCGCTTGTGCGTGCCGCCGCCGGCCAGCCGGGTACGCAGCGGCGCGAGGGTGTCGTTGGTGAGCAGGCCGGCCCACACCAGGTCCCACACGACGTCGGCCAGCGCGGTGTCGTCGGTGGCGCCGATGAGGTCGGACAGCCCGCGGAAGAAGACCGCCTGCCCGGCGCCGAGCTGCTCGAGCACGGCGAACGCGACGCCGCCCTCGGTGCCGTCTCCCCACCCGCCCGGCTCGACCGGGTCGGGCAGCAGCAGCGGCGCCAGGTCTGCGGGGACCAGGCTCACCCAGCCGTCGCCGCCGGGCAGCCCGCCGGCGCCGGCCCACAGCACCTCACCGGCGCTGGTCAGCTCGTCGAGCATCGCGGGGCGGTAGTCGCGCACCCGGCTGGGCAGGACCAGCGACTCCAGCGCGCTGGCCGGCACCAGCGCCCCGGCCAGCTGCTCGACGACGGCCAGGACGCCGTCGACCCCGCGCATGCGGCTGCCCACCGACTGCCAGGACGGGGTGAACCGCGCCAGCGTGCCGATCGGGACCGGCTCGACCTCCTGCCGGAGCTTGGCCAGGCTGCGGCGGCGGACCGAGCGCAGCACCTCGGCGTCGCACCACTCCTGGCCGGTGCCGCCGGGCCGGAACTCGCCGGTGACCAGCCGGCCGGTGCCGACCAGCCGCTGCAGCGTCGCGGTGACGATGGCGATGCCCAGCCCGAGCCGTGCGGCGACCTCGGCCGGCTGGAAGGGGCCGTGGGTGCGCGCGTAGCGGCCGACCAGGTCGCCGAGCGGGTCGGCGACCGGCTCGGTGAACGCCTCGGGCACGCCGACGGGCAGGGCCGTGCCGAGCGCGTCGCGCAGCCGGCCGGCGTCCTCGATGGCGACGTGGCGCTCCTCGCCGGCGATCCGCACGACGATGGCCCGCCGCGAGGCGACCAGCTCCTCCAGCCATGCCGCCGGCACGCCGCGCAGCGCCGCCTCGGCGGGGGTGAGGTCGCCGAGGCCGCGCAGCAGGTCCGAGGCGCCGTCGACGTCGCGCGGGTGGCGCTCGGCCGGCAGCCGCTGCAGCTCCCGCTCGACCTCGGCGAGCGCCTCGGCGTCGAGCAGCTCGCGCAGCTCCGAGCGGCCGAGCAGCTCGGCGAGCAGGCCGGTGTCGAGCGCCAGCGCCTGCGCCCGCCGCTCGGCCAGCGGGGCGTCGCCCTCGTAGAGGAACTGCCCGACGTAGCCGAACAGCAGCGACTGGGCGAACGGCGAGGCGGCCTGGGTCTGCACGTCGACCACGCGCACGCGGCGAGAGCGGACGTCGCGCATCAGCTCGACCAGGCCGGGGACGTCGTACACGTCCTGCAGCACCTCGCGCGCGGCCTCCAGCGTGATGGGGAACGCGGAGAACTCGCTGGCCACGCTGAGCAGCTGGGCGGCGCGCTGGCGCTGCTGCCACAGCGGCGTGCGGCGGCGCGGGTCGCGGCGGGGGAGCAGCAGCGCGCGGGCGGCGCACTCGCGGAACCGGCTGGCGAACAGTGCCGAGCTGCCGACCTCCGCGGTCACCTCCCGCTCGACGTCGTCGGGGTCGAGGACGGCCAGGTCGGCCTCGGGCGGCTCGCCGGTGGTGTCGGGCAGCCGCAGCACGATGCCGTCGTCGGAGTGCATCGAGGCGACGTCGACGCCGTAGCGCTCGCGCAGCCGCGCGGCCAGCACCAGCGCCCACGGGGCGTTGACCTGCGCGCCGAAGGGGGAGTGCACGACCAGCCGCCAGTCGCCGAGCTCGTCGCGGAACCGCTCGACCAGCAGCGTCCGGTCGTCGGGGAGGTGGCCGGTGGCCGCCTTCTGCTCGGCGAGGTAGGCGAGCAGGTTGGCCGCACCCCAGTCGTCCAGCCCGGCGGCCTGCGCGCGCTCGCGGCCCCTCTCCGGCGTTGCCGAGCCGACCTCGCGCAGGAACGCGCCGAGCGCCCGGCCCAGCTCCAGCGGCCGGCCGGGGGCGTCGCCGTGCCAGAACGGCATCTTCCCGGGCTGGCCGGGGGCGGGGGAGACCAGCACGCGGTCGTGGGTGATCTCCTCGATCCGCCACGACGACGACCCGAGCAGGAAGACGTCGCCCACCCGCGACTCGTAGACCATCTCCTCGTCGAGCTCGCCGACCCGGCGCCCGCCGGCCCCCTCGCCGCCGACGAGGAAGACGCCGAAGAGCCCGCGGTCGGGGATGGTGCCGCCGCTGGTGACCGCCAGCCGCTGGGCGCCGCTGCGGGCGGTGAGGGTGTCGGTGACCCGGTCCCAGGTCAGCCGCGGTCGCAGCTCGGCGAACGCGTCGGAGGGATAGCGGCCGGCCAGCATGTCGAGGACGGCGTGCAGCGCGGAGTCGGGCAGGCCGGAGAACGGCGCCGACCGGCGGACCAGCGCGCCGACCTCCTCGACCGTGCGCGGGCCCTCGGACACGATCGCCACGATCTGCTGGGCGAGCACGTCGAGCGGGTTGCGCAGGTAGCGGATGGACTCGATGGCGCCGGCCTGCATCCGCTCGGCCACCAGCGCGCACTGCACGAGGTCGCCGCGGTACTTGGGGAACAGCACGCCGCGGCTGATGGCGCCCACCTGGTGCCCGGCGCGGCCGACCCGCTGCAGGCCCGCGGCCACGGTGGGCGGCGCCTCGACCTGGACGACGAGGTCGACCGACCCCATGTCGATCCCGAGCTCCAGCGACGACGTCGCCACCACCGCCGGCAACCGGCCGGACTTCAGCGCCTCCTCGACGACGGCGCGCTGCTCGCGGGACACCGATCCGTGGTGCGCGGCGGCGACCGGCTGCCAGCCCTCGGGCGTGCCCCCGCCGGAGCCGGCCTGGGCCATGAGCGCCGCGGCGTTGGTGCCCGGGGGCACGACCTCGCCGGTGGTGCGCTCGTAGGACATCTCGTTGAGCCGGCTGGTGAGCCGCTCGGCCAGCCGCCGGGAGTTGGCGAACACGATCGTGCTGCGGTGCGCCTCGACGAGGTCGAGCACCCGCTCCTCGACCGCCGGCCAGATCGACGTCCGCGGCTGGTCGCCGGCCGCCGAGCCCTCCAGCTCGCCGGTCGGCTGGCCGAGTGCGCTCATGTCCTCGACCGGGACGACGACCGACAGGTCCCACTGCTTCACCGACGTCGGCTGCACGACCTGCACCGGGCGGCCGCCGGCGAGGAAGGTGGCGACCTCCTCGATGGGGCGCACCGTGGCCGACAGGCCGATCCGCTGCGCAGGCCGCTCGAGCAGCTCGTCGAGCCGGTCGAGGGACACCGCCATGTGCGCGCCGCGCTTGCTGTCGGCGACGGCGTGCACCTCGTCGACGATCACCGTCTCCACACCGCGCAGCGCCTCCCGCGCGGAGCTGGTCAGCATGAGGAACAGCGACTCGGGCGTGGTGATGAGGATGTCGGTGGGCCGGCGGGTGAACGCCCGCCTCTCGTCGGCCGGGGTGTCGCCGGAACGGATGCCCACGGTGGTCTCCGGCCGCGGCAGGCCCAGCCGCATCGCGGCCTGGCCGATGCCGGCCAGCGGCGCGCGCAGGTTGCGCTCGACGTCGACGGCCAGCGCCTTGAGCGGGGAGACGTAGAGGACGCGGCAGCGGCGGCTCTCGTCGACCGGCGCGGTGCTGGCCAGCCGGTCGAGCGACCACAGGAAGGCCGCCAGCGTCTTGCCCGACCCGGTGGGGGCGACGACGAGGGCGTGCTCGCCGCTGCTGATCGCCTGCCAGGCGCCCTCCTGGGCGGCCGTGGGCTCGGCGAAGGCGCCGGTGAACCACGCGCGCGTGGGCGCGGAGAACCGGTCGAGAGCGGGCACGTCCCCAGTCTCCCCGCGGGTACGACAGTCCGCTGGCCTGCGCGTACGCCCACGGCGGATCGGTCCCCCGATCCGGGGGTGGCGTGCGGCACACTGCCGGGCATGCGCCACTCGCTCTACGAGGCCGAGCACGAGGACCTCCGCCGGACCGTCCGCACCTTCCTGGAGAAGGAGGTCGCCCCCTTCCACGCCCAGTGGGAGCGCGACGGCGTCGTCCCGCGCGACGTGTGGCTCTCCGGCGGCGAGCAGGGCCTGCTCGGTTTCGACATCGACGAGCGCTTCGGCGGCGGGGGCGTCCGCGACTTCCGCTACAACGCCGTCCTCGACGAGGAGGTCACCCGGGTCGGCGCCAGCGGCCTGGGCTTCGGCCTGCACAACGACGTCGTCGCGCCCTACCTGCGCGACCTGTGCACCGAGGAGCAGGCGGCGCGCTGGCTGCCCGGCTTCTGCCGCGGCGAGCTGATCACGGCCATCGCGATGACCGAGCCGGGCACCGGCAGCGACCTGCAGTCGATCCGCACCACCGCACGCCGCGACGGCGACTCGTGGGTGCTCAGCGGCGCCAAGACGTTCATCACCAACGGCATCAACGCCGACCTGGTCATCGTCGTGGCGCGCACCGACCCCGACGCCCCCGGCTCGCGCGGCACCAGCCTGCTCGTCGTCGAGCGCGGCATGCACGGGTTCACCCGCGGCCGCAACCTCGACAAGGTGGGCCTCAAGGCCCAGGACACCGCCGAGCTGTTCTTCGACGAGGTCCGCGTGCCCGCGGAGAACCTGCTCGGCACGGAGAACCGCGGTTTCGCCCACCTGATGGAGAACCTGCCGCAGGAGCGGCTGTCGATCGCGGTGGGCGCGGTGGCCGCCTGCGAGACGGTGCTCGCCCAGACCCGGGAGTACGTGACCGGCCGGACCGCCTTCGGCCGGCCGGTGGGCAGCTTCCAGAACAGCCGGTTCGTCCTCGCCGAGCTGCACACCGAGACGACGATCGCGCGGACCTTCGTCGACGAGTGCGTGCGCCAGCTGGGCACCGGCGAGCTGACCGCCGTCGACGCCGCCATGGCCAAGTACTGGACGAGCGAGCTGCAGAACAAGGTCGCCGACCGCTGCCTGCAGCTGCACGGCGGCTACGGCTACATGGACGAGTACCCGGTGTCGAAGGCCTGGCGCGACGCCCGCGTGCAGTCGATCTACGGCGGCACCAACGAGATCATGCGCGAGATCATCGGCCGGTCGCTGGGCCTGTGAGGGTGTCGTGACCACGGAGGTCCCGGCCGCCCTCGACGTCGAGCGGGTCCAGCGGCGCACGGTCGGCGTGCTCTCCGGCGCCGTCGCGCTGGCCGGGCTGGGCGTCACGGTCGGGATCACCGTGGGCGGCCTGCTCGCCCGCGAGGTCGCCGGCAGCGACGCCGCGGCCGGCCTCGGGCAGACGGCGGGCGTGCTGGGCGCCGCGGTCCTCGCCGTCCCGCTCGCGCGGCTGTCCGACCGCGCCGGGCGGCGGACCGGGCTCGCCGCCGGGTACGCCGTCGCGGTCGGCGGGGCGGCGCTCACCGTCGTCGCGGCGGCGCTGTCGTCGCTGCCGCTGCTGCTGGTCGGGCTCTTCGCCTTCGGGGCCTCCACCGCGTGCGGCCTGCAGGCGCGCTACGCCGCCGCCGACCTCGCCGCCCCCGAGCGCCGCGGGCGGGCGCTGTCGCTCGTGGTGTGGGCGACGACGATCGGCTCGGTCCTCGGTCCGAACCTCGCCGCACCGGGAGCGGACCTCGGCCGAGCGCTCGGCCTGCCCGCGCTCGGCGGCGGCTTCGCCGTGTCGGTCGCCGTGTTCGCCGTCGTCGCGGCGGGCCTGTGGCTGGCGCTGCGCCCCGACCCGCTGCTCCTGGCCCGGCGGCTGCGCGACGGCACCGGCCCGGCGCCCGTCCGCCCGCGCCGGGCCACCCGGGCGGCGCTGGCCGCGGTGTGGGCCGACCCCGGCGGCCGCCTGGGCCTGGTCGCCGTCGTGGTCTCCCACGCGGTGATGGTCGGCGTGATGGTCATGACCCCGGTGCACATGGGCCACGCCGGCGGGCACGACGACGGGACGACGCTGCGGCTGGTCGGCCTGGTCATCAGCGTCCACGTGGCCGGGATGTACCTGTTCAGCCCGCTCGTCGGCCTGCTCGCCGACCGCGTCGGACGGCGCGCGACGGTCGCCGTCGGGGGCCTGCTGCTCCTCGCGGCCGCCGGCATCGCGGGCACCGCACCGCCGGAGGCCGCCGGGCGGCTCGGCGCCGGCCTGCTGCTGCTCGGGCTCGGCTGGTCGTGCGGGCTGATCGCGGGCTCCACGCTGGTCACCGAGTCGGTGTCCGGGGACGTGCGGCCCACCGCGCAGGGCGGCACCGACCTGCTGATGGGCCTGGGGGCCGCGGTCGCGGGCGCCCTCGGCGGGCCGCTGCTGGCCCTCGGCGGCTTCGGCCTGGTGGCCGGGGTGTCGGCGGCCCTGGTGGTACCGCTGGCGCTGGTGTGGGCCCGGCGCTGACCGCTCAGCGGCCGCGCATGTTGCGCCACAGCAGCACGAGGGTGACCACCAGGCACAGCGCGATGCCGATCTCGAGGACGACGTCCCAGGTCGACGAGCCCGTGGTGGGGAACACGGCGCCAGCCTAGGCCGTCCTATATCGTGAAGTTACTTCACGGTGTAGGAGGTTCACGATGACGGACGCGCGCATCGCCGCGCTCGACCGGGTCCTCGAGGTCACCGTCCTGCTCGGCCGGGACATGACGGCGTCACTGGCGGGCGAGGGCCTCACCGTCGCCCGGACGACGCTGCTGTGGCGGCTGCGCGAGACCGGCCCGAGCACCCAGCGCGCCCTCGCCGATGCCCTCGGCGTCAGTGCCCGCAACGTCACCGGCCTGGTCGACGGGCTGGTCGAGGCGGGCCTGGTCACCCGGGAGCCGCACCCCACCGACCGGAGGGCCACCCTCGTCACCCCGACCGCCCGGGCCGACGAGCTGCTCGCCGGGATGGCGGCCGGGCAGGCCGAGCTCGCCGACCAGCTCTTCGGCGGCATGTCGCCGGAGCGGTTGGAGGGGCTGGTCTCCGGCCTCGACGAGGTCCTCGAGCGGCTGCGCGTCCTGGTGCCCGGCGGGGCGGCGTCGTGACCGTCGCCGGCCTGCTGCGGAAGGCGGTCACCTTCGAGATCGGCATGTGGTGCAGCCTGTGGCGCTGGGTGCGGCGCCGTCCCGACGTGCCGGCCGGTGCCGACGCCTTCCCCTACGCCTCGGCCGTCACGCCGGTGCTGTGGACGTTCATCGTGCTGTCGGCCGTGGAGATCCCGCTGGTCGACTGGCTGCTGCCGTGGCAGTCCCTGCGGATCGCGCTGCTGGTCGTCGGCGTGTACGGCCTGCTGTGGATGATCGGCCTGCTCGCGTCGATGGAGGTGTACCCGCACTCGGTCGGCGACCACGGCCTGCGGGTGCGGTCCGGGTTCGCCGTCGACGTCCGGGTGCCGTGGGAGGAGATCGTCGCGGTGCGGGCCCGGCGGCGCAGCGTCGAGGGCTCGCGCACGGTCGTCGTCGAGGAGTCGGGGGAGCGGCGTGCGGTGTCGGTGACGGTCATGTCCTCGACCCAGGTGGACGTCGAGCTGCGGACGCCGCTGGTGCTGCCGCTCGCGCGCACCCGCGGCCGGCCGGTGACCGAGCTGCGGCTGGCCGCCGACGACCCGGCCGCGCTGGTCCGCCGGCTGCGGGCCGGGCTCGCCGACCACGCCGCCCGGACCGACGCGGCGCGGGTCGACGCCGCCCGGGCCGACGCGGCTGCTCCGGCCGACGGGGACGCGCGCTAGCGTCGGGGACGTGCGCCTGCAGGAGTTCTGGTCCCGGTTGGAGGCCCAGTTCGGGTCGATGCGGGCGCAGAGCGTGGCGCGCGACCACGTGTTCGCCGTCCTCGGCGGCCGCTCCGCGGTCGAGGCCATCGACGCCGGGGTGCCGGTGCGCCGCGTGTGGCTGGCGATCTGCGAGGAGTACGACGTGCCGCCGAAGGACCGCTGAGCCCGTTCCCGCACGCGGGCGGCGGCGTGTCACTCGACTCGAACACGTGTTCGCCCTACAGTGGCACCGCGTCCACAGGGGGGTCGTCCCTCCACAGGTCGAGTCGGTCACCCGAAAGTGTCAGACCCCCGGCCTAGCGTCGCCTCCGACACCGCTTCGACTCCACGACACGCGACTTCCCGAAGGTGAGCACCATGGCAACGCTCGACCGCGACAAGGCCCTCGACATGGCCCTGGCCCAGATCGACAAGCAGTTCGGCAAGGGCTCGGTCATGCGGCTGGGCGACAACCCGGCCCAGGCGATGAAGGTCATCCCCACGGGCTCCATCGCCCTCGACATCGCGCTCGGCATCGGCGGCCTGCCCCGCGGCCGCGTCATCGAGGTCTACGGGCCGGAGGCCTCCGGTAAGACCACCGTCGCCCTGCACGCGGTGGCCAACGCCCAGGCCCTCGGCGGCATCGCCGCCTTCATCGACGCCGAGCATGCGCTCGACCCCGAGTACGCCCGGGCCATCGGCGTCGACACCGACGCCCTGCTGGTCAGCCAGCCCGACACCGGTGAGCAGGCCCTCGAGATCGCCGACATGCTGATCCGCTCCGGCGCGCTCGACGTCATCGTCATCGACTCCGTGGCGGCCCTCGTGCCCCGCGCCGAGATCGAGGGCGAGATGGGTGACAGCCACGTCGGTCTGCAGGCCCGCCTGATGAGCCAGGCGCTGCGCAAGATCACCGGTGCGCTCAACAACTCCGGCACCACCGCGATCTTCATCAACCAGCTGCGCGAGAAGGTCGGCATCGTCTACGGCTCGCCCGAGGTCACCACCGGTGGCCGCGCGCTGAAGTTCTACTCCTCGGTGCGCCTCGACGTCCGCCGGATCGAGACCCTCAAGCAGGGCACCGAGGCCGTCGGCAGCCGGGTCCGCGTCAAGGTCGTCAAGAACAAGGTCGCGGCTCCGTTCAAGCAGGCCGAGCTCGACCTGCTGTGGGGCCACGGCTTCAGCCGCGAGGGCGGCCTCATCGACGCCGGCGTCGAGCACGGCTTCATCCGCAAGTCCGGCGCCTGGTACACGTACGAGGGCGACCAGCTCGGCCAAGGCAAGGAGAACGTCCGCACCTTCCTGCGGGACAACCCCGACCTCGCCGACGAGATCGAGAAGAAGGTCAAGGAGAAGCTGGGCGTCGGCGCCACGCTCGACGCGCCGGCCGAGGCCCCTGCCGCGGTCGACTTCTGAGCGACCTCGTGAGCGGCTGGTCCGGTTCGAGCCCCGAGTGGGCCGACCCCGAGCAGTCCGACCGACCCGCCGGCCGGCGTGGTCGCGGTCCTCGCGACCGCGCCGGCCGCTCCCGGCGGCGGGCCGGGTCGTCCCCTGACCCGGACGACCCGGCCGCCGCCGACCCGGGGTCCGGCGGCCCCCGCGACGGTGCCGCCGACGACCAGGGGGACCCGGAGTCGGTGGCCCGCGCCATCTGTCTGCGGGCCCTGACCGGGTCGGCCAAGACGCGTCAGCAGCTGGCCGACCTGCTGGAGCGTCGCGGGATCCCCGAGGACGCCGCGTCCGCCGTCCTCGACCGGTTCGGCGAGGTCGGTCTCATCGACGACGCCGCCTTCGCGCGCGCCTGGGTGACCTCCCGGCAGACCGGCCGTGGCCTGGCCCGCCGGGCGCTGCGGGCGGAGCTGCGCCAGAAGGGCGTCGACGGCGAGGACGCCGAGCAGGCGCTCGCGCAGGTCGACGACGAGGACGAGCGCGCCTCCGCCCGGCACCTGGTCGAGCGCCGCCTGCCGTCACTGCGCCGGGTGGACCGGGTCACCGCCACCCGCCGCCTCGTGGGGATGCTGGCCCGCAAGGGCTACAACGGCGGCCTGGCCGGCGCGGTGGTCCGCGAGGTCCTCGACGAGACCGCCTTCGGGGACGACGACGCCGACCCGACCGCCTGGGGCTCCGAGGACGACTGAGCCCGTAGGGCCTGGACCGCCGGTGCTCAGCCAGCCAGCGGAGCGGCGAGCTGGGCGGGCATCGCCTGGGTGGCGAGCGACTCGGCGGGCACGGCCTGCAGCGGCATCGCCTGGGTGACCAGACCGGCGGCTGCGGGACGGCCGGTCCAGGCGGTGAGGTCCACGGCGACGCCGTCGGGCGCCTCGTCGTCGGCGACCAGCCACTCGCCCTCGCCCTCGAGCCCGGCGGCCAGCCACTGCTGGATCTGCTGCTCGAAGGTGCGGTCGGGCATCACCGCGGGCCGGCTGACCGGGCCGAGGAAGGTCAGGTCGCGCTCGGTGCCGTCGGCGTGCCGCAGCACCACGCGGCAGCGCGCCCGGCGGTGCCGCGCCGGCGGCACGGCCTCGCGGACGACGGCGGACCCCGCACCGGCGGCGATCGCGAAGTGCGGTGCGGCCGCACGCAGGCGGTTCACGAAGTCCTGGGCGACGTCGACCTGACCGTCGGGCAGGCGCACCATCGCCGGCAGCGGCGGCACGACGGGGCGGAGAGCGGTGTCCACGGAGCACCTCTCGGCAGCCCGGCGGCCCGGCCTGACCACCCGCGTGGTCCGCGCGGACGGCGGGACGGGCGGGACTCGCCGTGACCGTCCCGTGTCCGAGCGGCCGGCGGCGCGGCCGGACGGACCCAGGACGGCCTGGTCAGGCCTTGGTGACCGTCCCGCCGCCGCCACCCATCTGCACGTCGGCCGGCAGTTCGACCTCGTCGACCGCGGCCGCCTTGGCGCTGCGGCGGGTGCGCTTCTCCACGTACTTGGCCAGCGTGGAGAGCAGCACGTTGACCACGATGTAGATCAGCCCGGCGGCCACGTAGAGCTGGAAGGTGTACCGGTTGCCGAAGCTGAAGTTGAAGAACTCGACCAGGCTGCGTGCCGTCCGCAGCAGCTCGAAGTAGGCGACGATGAAGCCCAGCGAGGAGTCCTTGAGCAGGACGACGAGCTGGGCCACCAGGACCGGCAGCATCCGGCGCACCGCCTGCGGCAGCAGGACCAGCGTCATGACCTGGGTCTTGCGCATGCCGAGGGCGAAGGCCGCCTCCTGCTGCCCGCGGTCGACCGACAGGATCCCGGCCCGGAAGATCTCGGCCAGCACGGCCATGTTGTAGAGCGTCAGGCCCAGGACCAGCGCGCGGAACGCGCTCATCGGGACCCCGACCGTCGGCAGGAACAGCAGGCAGAACAGGATGAGGATCAGCAGGGGCACGGCCCGGAAGAACTCGATCACCAGGCCGACCGGGACCCGGACCCAGCGGTGGTCGGACAGCCGGCCCACGGCGAGCAGCGCGCCGAACACGGTGGCCAGCACCATGCCGACGGCGGCCACGCTCAGCGTGTTGAGCAGGCCCTCCCAGAGCGCCTGCGGCACCCCGGACGCCGGGTCGAACAGCACCGCCCACCGGTCGGGCTCGAGCTGGCCGTTGACGTAGAGGCGGGAGAGCGCGAGCCCCACGAGGGCCGCGATGACGAGGGCGCCGACGACGGTGCCGATGCGCTGCCGGCGGCGGGCGCGCGGCCCCGGCAGGTCGAACAGGACGCTGCTGCTCATCGGACGATCGCCACCCGGTTCTCGATCACCCGGATGAGCCAGGCGGAGGGCAGTGTGATGACCAGGTAGCCGGCGACGACGGCGGCGAAGACGGCCAGGAGCTGGTCGGCGTTGACGTTGGCCAGGCGCTGCAACGAGGCGGTCAGTTCGGTGACGGCGAAGCCGGCGGCGATCGAGGTGTTCTTCGCCAGGGCGATCCACACGTTGCCCAGCGGCGGGACGACCGTGCGGAACGCCTGGGGGAGGACGACCTGGCGCAGCGCCTGCCCGAAGGTCAGCCCCAGGGCCCGGGCCGCCTCGGCCTGTCCGGGCGGGACGGCGTTGATGCCCGAGCGCAGCGCTTCGCAGACGAAGGCCGCGGTGTACAGCGACAGGGCGGCCACGGCGGTGATGAACCGGCTCGGGAACTGCAGGTCGATCTCCACGATCCCGAACGCGAGGAAGAAGAACACCACCGTCAGGGGGGTGTTGCGGAAGACCTCGACGTAGAACGTGGCCAGCCCGCGCAGGGGTGGCACCGGGCTGACCCGCATGCCGGCGAGCACGGTGCCCAGCACGAGGGCGCACACGCCGCTGACGACCGCCAGGGAGAGCGTCGTGAGGAACGCGCTCCACAACAGATCGGAGTTGTCGCTGAGGAACTGCACCGCGCCCTCGATCAGTCAGGGGCGTGACGCCGCCGGGGGAGCCCCCCGGCGGCGTCACGGCCGGTCGAGTGGGATCAGTACCGGTCGACCGCCGGGGGCTCGGGAGCCTCCTCGCCGGTGATCGAACCGGCGGTGCGGTCCCACGCGTCGGCGTAGCGGCCGTCCTCGAACGCCTCCTCGAGGACGTCGTTGACGAAGTTCCGGAAGTCGGTGTCACCGAGCGCCAGGCCGATGCCGTAGGGCTCCTCGGTGAACGGGTTGCCCACCAGCTCGAAGGCGCCGTCGCTGCCGGCCACCAGGCCGGTGAGGATGACGTTGTCCGTGGTCACCGCCTGCACGTTGCCGTTGCGCAGGTCGTCGGCGCACTTCGAGTAGACGTCGTAGGTGGTCAGCTGCGCCTCCGGGTAGTTGTCCCGGATGTTCTGCGCGGGGGTCGAGCCCTCGACCGAGCAGACCGTCTTGCCCGCCAGGTCGTCGGGGCCCTCGATGCCCTCGGGGTTGCCCTCGGCGACCATGATGTCCTGGCCGGCGAGGTAGTACGGGCCGGCGAAGTCGACGACCTGCTTGCGCGCGTCGTTGATCGTGTAGGTCGCCACGACCATGTCGACCTGGCCGTTCTGGATGAACGGCTCGCGGTTGGCCGACACCGTCTCGGTCCAGGTGATGTCGTCCTCGGCGATGCCGAGCTCGGCCGCGATGAGCTTGGCGATCTCGACGTCGAAGCCCTCGGGGTCCCCGGACTGCGGGTTGAGCAGGCCGAAGCCGGGCTGGTCGTACTTGGTGCCGACGGTGATGGTGCCGGCCTCGTTGAGCGCGGCCATCGTCGACCCGGCGGGGAAGTCGACGTCCTCGGCGACGGTGGGTGCGGCCGAGGACTCCTCGGCCGCCTGGTTGCCGGCCTCGCTGGAGCAGGCGGCCAGGGTCAGGCCGAGGGCGGCGAAGGCCGCGATCCTCCGGGTGCTGCGCATGGGTGTGTCCTCCCGTGGGTGGTCAGTGGTTGAGGATCTTGGAGAGGAAGTCGCGGGCCCGGTCCGAGCGCGGCGCGGTGAAGAAGGTCTCGGGGTCGGCGGTCTCGACGATCCGGCCGCCGTCCATGAAGACCACCCGGTTGGCCGCCCGGCGGGCGAAGCCCATCTCGTGGGTGACGACGATCATCGTCATGCCGTCGCGGGCGAGCGCGATCATGACGTCGAGGACCTCGTTGATCATCTCGGGGTCGAGGGCCGACGTCGGCTCGTCGAAGAGCATGACCTTGGGGTCCATGGCCAGCGCGCGGGCGATGGCCACGCGCTGCTGCTGACCGCCGGAGAGCTGCGCCGGGTACTTGTCGGCCTGGGCGCTGACGCCGACGCGCTCGAGCAGCTCGCGCGCCCGCTTCTCGGCGTCCGCCTTCGAGTGCCCGCGCACCTTCGTGGGGCCGAGCGTGACGTTCTGGAGGATCGTCTTGTGGGCGAAGAGGTTGAAGCTCTGGAAGACCATCCCGACGTCGCTGCGCAGGCGGGCGAGCTGCTTGCCCTCGTCGGGCAGCCGCTGTCCGTCGATCGAGATCTCGCCCTTCTCGATCGACTCGAGCCGGTTGATCGTGCGGCACAGCGTCGACTTGCCCGACCCGGACGGGCCGATGACGACGACGACCTCGCCGCGGTCGATCGAGAGGTCGATGTCCTGCAGCACGTGCAGCTCGCCGAACCACTTGTTGACGCCGGTCAGCTGGACGAGAGGTCCTCCGGTCTGCTGGCTGGTCACGTAGGGACCCTAGGGCCGGACGGGGACGGGGAGGTCCCGGGGTCATCACGAAGCCGTAACGACGTCGGTCACGCCCCGTGACCGGCATCGCTCGCCGCAGGCGGACGGCAGGGCGCCGTACCCTCGTCAGCGCCATGGGAACCGAGCTCGCCAGCCCGCAGCGCACCTACCGGGTGCGCACCTACGGGTGCCAGATGAACGTGCACGACTCCGAGCGGCTGTCCGGGCTGCTGGAGGCCGCCGGCTACGCCGCCGCCCCCGAGGGCCAGGACGCCGACGTCGTCGTCCTCAACACCTGCGCGGTGCGCGAGAACGCCGACAACCGCCTCTACGGCAACCTCGGCCACCTGCGCCCGGTGAAGGACGCGCACCCGGGCATGCAGATCGCCGTCGGCGGGTGCCTGGCGCAGAAGGACCGCGGCGAGATCGTGAAGCGGGCGCCGTGGGTCGACGTCGTCTTCGGGACGCACAACGTCGGCTCCCTGCCGGCGCTGCTGGAGCGGGCGCGGCACAACGCCGAGGCGCAGGTGGAGATCGCCGAGGCGCTCGAGGTGTTCCCGTCGACGCTGCCGGCGAAGCGGGACTCGGCCTACGCCGGCTGGGTGTCGATCAGCGTCGGGTGCAACAACACGTGCACGTTCTGCATCGTCCCGGCGCTGCGCGGTAAGGAGAAGGACCGCCGGCCCGGCGAGATCCTCGCCGAGGTGCAGGCGCTCGTCGACCAGGGCGTCCTCGAGGTGACCCTGCTCGGGCAGAACGTCAACGCCTACGGCGTCGAGTTCCGCGACCGGGGCGCGTTCGCCGACCTGCTGCGTGCCACCGGCCGCATCGAGGGCCTGGAGCGGGTCCGCTTCACCAGCCCGCACCCGCGGGAGTTCACCGACGACGTCATCGAGGCGATGGCCGAGACCCCCGCGGTCTGCCACCAGCTGCACATGCCGCTGCAGAGCGGGTCCGACGACGTGCTGCGCCGGATGCGCCGCGGCTACCGGCAGGACCGCTACCTCGGGATCATCGACCGCGTCCGCGCCGCGATGCCCGACGCCGCCATCACCACCGACGTCATCGTCGGCTTCCCCGGTGAGACCGAGGCCGACTTCGAGCAGACCCTCGAGGTGGTGCGGCAGGCGCGCTTCGCCAGCGCCTTCACGTTCCAGTACTCCAAGCGCCCCGGGACGCCGGCCGCCGAGATGGACGGCCAGCTGCCCAAGGAGGTCGTGCAGGAGCGCTACCTGCGGCTGACCGCGCTGCAGGAGGAGATCAGCTGGGCGGAGAACCGCGCGCAGGTCGGCCGCACGGTCGAGCTGCTGGCCGCGGCGGGGGAGGGCAGCAAGGACGCCCGGACGGGGCGGATGAGCGGGCGTGCCCGCGACGGCCGGCTCGTCCACTTCGCCGGGGGCGCGGGCGTGCGGCCCGGCGACGTCGTCGAGACCGTCGTCACCGCCGCCGCGCCGCACCACCTGGTCGCCGACGGCCCGCTGCTGTCGCACCGGCGCACCCGGGCCGGCGACGCGCACGAGGCCGGCATCCGGCCCTCCACCCCGGGTGTGGCGCTCGGCATGCCGGGGATCGGCGTTCCCGAGCCGCTCCCGGCGTCGACCGGCGGGTGCTGACCGGGACCGGCACGCGTCAGCCGGCCCGCCGCTCCATGCACACCAGGCCGGGCCGCGGATCCCACGACGGGCAGTCGACGAACCCCGCACGGCGGTAGAGGTCGAGCGCGCCGGTCCGCCACTCCCACACGCTGAGCCGGACGGTGTGCGCGCCGGCGTCGCCGGCCCGGCGGACCGCATCCTGGACCGCCAGCTCGCCGAGTCCGCGGCCACGCCGGTCCGGGTCGACCCACAGCCGCTTCAGCTCCACGGTCGCCCGAACGGGCATCGGGGCGAGGACGTACATGCCGGCCACCGCTCCGCCCGCGTCCAGCAGGTGGAGCGTGCCCGACGCCGGCCCCGCGTCGGCGATCTCGGCGCGGTAGGCGGCAGGGAGCCGGTCGACGTCGTCGACCGGACGGCCCTTCTCCCGCTCGGTCGCCCGGTGGTAGGCCGCGAGCATCCGGCGGACGACGGCGGCGTCCCCGTCGTCCGCCGGACGGACGACGACGTCCGGCACCGGCCCCGTGTGCGTCAGCGGCGCGAGGCGGTCTTCTCCGCCTCGGCCAGCCACTCGCGGCGGGTCTCGAGGTTCGCGCGTGCCTCCTCGATGCGGCGGGCGTTGCCGGCGGCCTCGGCCTTGGCCAGCTGCTCCTCGGCCTTGGTGACCGCGGCGCGCATGGAGGCGACCATCGGGTTCTCCGGCGCGGTGCGCACCCGGCCGGCGTCCGACGCCCCGCGCACCTTCTGCTCGACGGCCTGCATGCGGTCCTCGAGCGAGCGCATCGCCCCGCGCGGCACGTGGCCGATCGCGTCGTAGCGCTCCTGGATCCGGCGCAGCGCGGCCTGGGCCCCGCGCAGGTCGGTGGAGGGGTCGAGCTTCTCGGCCTCGGCGAGCAGCTCCTCCTTCGCCTGCTGGTTGGCCAGTTGCTCGGAGTTGCGCACCTTGTCCGACTCCGCGCGGGCGGTGAAGAAGACGTCCTGCGCGGCGCGGAACTGCTTCCACAGGTCGTCGTCGCCGTCGCGGCCGGTGCGCGGCACCGCCTTCCAGCGGTCCATGAGCGAGCGCATCGCGGCGCTGGTGGGTCCCCAGTCGGTCGACGTCGCCAGCCGCTGCGCCTCGGCGATGAGCTCCTGCTTGGCGGCGCGCGCCTCGCCCTTCTGCGCGTCGAGGGCGGCGAAGTGCGCGCCGCGGCGGCGGCCGAAGGCGTCCCGGGCGGCGGCGAAGCGCGTCCACAGCGCCTCGTCGGTCTTGCGGTCGATGCCGCGGATCGTCTTCCACTCCTCGACGATCGCCTTGAGGCGGTCGCCGGCGGCCTTCCACGACGTCGACTCCGCGGCGATCTGCTCGGCCTCGGCGGCCAGCGCCTCCTTGCGGGCGATCTGCACGGCGCGGGCGGCGGCCTTCTCGGCGCGCGACTCGGCGGCCGCGGAGTCGGCGGTGCCGACCATCGCCCGGGCGCGGGCGGCCAGGCCGTCGAGGTCGCCGACGGCGGTGGCGGCCGGGATCGACTCGGCCAGCGCCTGCGCCTTGGCCTTGAGCTCGTTGGGGTTGCCGGTGTGCGCCTTCAGCCGCGCCTCGAGCAGCGAGACCTCGGTGGCCAGGTCGTCGTAGCGGCGGGCGAAGTGCGCCAGCCCCGCGGCCGGGTCACCGGCCTGCCACGACCCGACCGCGCGCTCGCCGTCGGCGGTGCGCACGTAGACGGTGCCGTCCTCGTCGACCCGGCCCCACTGCGCGGGGTCCGACACCGCCTCGGCGGCCGGCGCGGGCGCCGACTCCGACGGGGCGACGTCGCCGGGGGTCACGGACTCGGGGACGACGGACTCCGGTGCCGCCTCCTCGGGGGCCGCCTCCTCGGGGGTGACCTCCGGTGCGACCGCCTCGGGGGCCGCCTCCTCGGGGGTGACCTCCGGTGCGACCGCCTCGGGGGTGCTCTCGGTCGCCGTCGGGTCGGCCAGCGCCGCCTCCCCGGGGGTGGGCGCGGCGGGCGTCCCGGCCTCCGGGGTCACCGCGTCGGGACCGGTCGTCTCGGGCGGGGGGACCTGCTGCGACCCGTCTCCGGGGTTCTCCGTGCTCGACACGCACCGCAGTGTCCCACGCCGCATCGGCGACACTGCTGCGGTGAGCAGCCCGCCCGCCGCACCGGTCCCGGTCGCCTTCTGCCCGTGCCCGCCGCTGCTGCTCCCCGAGGTCGCCGGCCGGGCCGCCGCGGACACCGCCGCGCTGCGCGCCGCGTGCGCCGCGGCGGTCGAGGCGCTCGTCGCCGGTCGGCCCGACGCCGTGGTGCTCGTGGGCCCCGGCACGGACGGGCGGTACGGGCCCGGCGACGGCGGGGACCTGCGGGGCTTCGGCGTGGACCTCGACGTGCCACTGGACGGCGCCGTGCGCTCCGGCGGTCGGCGGCTGCCGCTGTCTCTGACCGTCGGCGCCTGGCTGCTCGACCGCGCCGGGTACGCCGGCGCCCGCGTCGGGACGGCGCCGGAGGACCTCGCCGCCGTCGTCGCGGAGCTGCCCGGCCGGACCGGCCTGCTCGTCATGGGGGACGGCTCGGCCCGGCGCAGCGAGAAGGCGCCCGGGCACCTCGACCCGGCCGCCGCGCCCTTCGACGCCGCCGTGGCCGCCGCGCTCGCCGCGGGGGACGCCGCCGCGCTGGCCGCGCTCGACCCGGCGGAGGGAGAGCGGCTGCTGGTCGCCGGCGTCTCGTCCTGGCGGGCGGCCGGCGCGCTGCTGGCCGGCCGCGACGTCGACGCCGCCCTGCTGTTCGACGGCGCACCGTTCGGCGTCGGGTACCTGGTGGCGTCGTGGACGGCGCGGTGACGCTGCCGCCCGTGGTGGCCGTCGTCGGACCCACCGCCACCGGCAAGACGGCGCTGGCGGTGACGCTCGCGCAGCGGCTGGGGGGCGAGGTGGTCAACGCCGACTCCATGCAGCTCTACCGCGGCATGGACATCGGCACCGCCAAGCCCGACGCCGCCGAGCGGCAGGGCGTGCCGCACCACCTGCTCGACGTCTGGCCGGTGCGGCAGGCGGCGTCGGTGGCGGAGTACGCCCGGATGGCCCGGGCGGAGATCGACCGGCTGCGGGCGGCGGGCGTGCTGCCGCTGCTGGTCGGCGGCTCGGGGCTCTACGTGCGCGCCGTCCTCGACGACCTCGACATCCCCGGTACCGACCCCGCCGTGCGCGCCCGCCTGCAGGCCGAGCTGGACGATGTCGGCCCCGCCGCGCTGCACGCCCGGCTCGCCGCCGTCGACCCCGACGCCGCCGCGGCCGTCCTGCCCAGCAACGGGCGGCGGATCGTGCGGGCGCTGGAGGTCGTCGAGATCACCGGCCGCCCGTTCCGCGCGACGCTGCCCGAGCCGCGGCCGCACTACCCGGCGGTGGTCGTCGGCCTGGACCGCGAGCCGGCCGAGCTCGACGCCCGGGTGGCCGAGCGGGTCGACCGGATGTGGGCCGCCGGGTTCGTCGCCGAGGTGGAGCGACTCGCGGCCGACGGCCTGCGCGAGGGCCCGACCGCCTCCCGGGCCCTCGGCTACGCGCAGGTGCTGGCCCAGCTCGACGGCGACCTGACGCCCGCCGAGGCGCGCGAGCGGACGGTCGCCACCACCCGCCGGTTCGTCCGCCGGCAGCGCTCCTGGTTCCGCCGCGACGCGGCGACGACGTGGTTCGACGCCGCCCGTCCCGACCTCGCCGACGCGGTCGGGGCGCTGGTCGCCGGCCGTACGATCGGGCGGTGAGCGACCGGTTCCTCCTCGGGCACGGCACCGAGAACGACTTCGTCGTCCTCCCCGACCCCGACGGGGACCGCTGGCCCGAGGACCGCCTCGACGCCGCCCTGGTGCAGCGGCTGTGCGAGCGCCGCTCCGGCCTCGGCGGCGACGGCGTCCTGCGGGTGGTGCGCAGCCGGTCCGTGCCCGACGCCCCCGCCGTCCTCGGCGAGCACCTCGACGACTGCGAGTGGTTCATGGACCACCGCAACGCCGACGGCTCGCACGCGGAGATGTGCGGCAACGGCATCCGGCTGTTCCTGCACGTGCTGGTCACCGAGGGACTGCTCGACCGCGCCGCCTGCGCCGACGGCGTGCTCGTGGGCACCCGCGGCGGGCCGCGGCGGGTGGGCGCCGGTCCCGACGGCACCTACTGGGTCGACATGGGCCCGGCCCGGCCCTTCGGCCGCGGCGAGGCCACCGTCGCCGGGCAGGTGTTCCCCGGGCAGGCGGTGTCGATGGGCAACCCGCACCTGGTCTGCCCCACCGACGCCGACATCGACGCCCTCGACCTCACCCGGCAGCCCGGCTTCGACGCCGCGCTGTTCCCCGACGGCGTCAACGTCGAGTTCGTGCGGGTGCTCGCCGCCGGCGCGGAGGGCGCCGACGCGCACGTGCGGCTCCGGGTGCACGAGCGCGGGGTGGGGGAGACCCGCTCCTGCGGCACCGGCGCCTGCGCCACGGCCTACGCGGCGCTGGCGGCGGGGTCGGAGGAGCCGCAGCGCGGCACCGTCGTCGTCGACGTCCCCGGCGGGCGGCTGACGGTCGACGTGTCCCCGGAGACGACGGTGCTGCGCGGCCCCGCCGTCGTCGTGGCGGCGGGCGAGCTCACGCGGGAGTGGCTGGCTCCCTAGGGGGCGTCGGGGGTGTCGGCGCGGGTCTCGGGCTCGTCGGTCGGCGCCTCGGGCTTGTCGCCGGGGCCCACGTTGCCGGTGCCGCGCGGCTCGCCGCGGCCGGTGTCCTGGTCGGCGCCCCCGAAGAGGTTGCGCGGCGGGTCCAGGCCGGCGGGGTCGCGGCCGGGGTCGTCGGTGCCGGCGTCGCTGCTGGTGCTCACGGGGGCCTCCCTGCGTCGTGGTCGTCGTCTCGCCCCTACCCGCCTCCCCGCGGGATGCACCTGACCCGTTCCGGTGTTGTACCGGTCGTATGACGACTGCAGAGACGACAACCCAGGTGACCGGGGACGGCATGCGTGCCACGCTGGACCCGATGACGACCGCACAGAACCGCGCCGTGCTCGCTGCCGCGCAGGACCGGGCCGAGCGCGCGGAGGGGGCGCCCCCGTCCGCGGAGGAGACCCTGCGCCCCGCGCCCGCCGGCCAGTGGGACGAGACCGACGACACCACCGGCTCCTACGACCTCGAGGCCCGTGGCGCGCTGCGCCGCGTGGCGGGGCTCTCCACCGAGCTCGCCGACATCAGCGAGGTCGAGTACCGGCAGCTGCGCCTCGAGCGCGTCGTGCTCGTCGGCGTGTGGACCGAGGGCACCCAGGCCGACGCCGACCGCTCGCTGGCCGAGCTCGCGGCGCTCGCCGAGACCGCCGGCTCCGAGGTGCTCGAGGCGGTGAGTCAGCGGCGCGACAAGCCCGACGCCGGCACCTACGTGGGGTCCGGCAAGGCCGCCGAGATCCGCGACATCGTCGCGTCGACCGGCGCCGACACCGTGATCTGCGACGGCGAGCTGACCCCGGGCCAGCTCAACGCGCTGGAGAAGATCCTCAAGGTCAAGGTGGTCGACCGGACCGCGCTGATCCTCGACATCTTCGCCCAGCACGCCACCAGCCGGGAGGGCAAGGCGCAGGTCGAGCTCGCCCAGATGCAGTACATGCTGCCGCGCCTGCGCGGGTGGGGTGAGTCGCTGTCCCGGCAGGCCGGTGGCCGTGTCGCCGGCGGTGGCGGCATCGGTACCCGCGGTCCCGGTGAGACCAAGATCGAGACCGACCGGCGACGGATCCGGTCCCGCGTGAGCAAGCTGCGCCGCGAGATCGCCGGCATGGCGACCGCGCGGGCCACGCAGCGCTCCGGCCGCGACCGCAACTCCGTCCCCAGCGTGGCGATCGCCGGGTACACCAACGCGGGCAAGTCCAGCCTGCTCAACCGGCTGACCGGCGCGGGCGTGCTGGTGGAGAACGCGCTGTTCGCCACCCTCGACCCGACGGTGCGCCGGGCCCAGTCGCCCGACGGCCGTGAGTACACGCTCACCGACACCGTCGGCTTCGTGCGGCACCTGCCGCACCAGCTGGTCGACGCCTTCCGCTCGACGCTGGAGGAGGTGGCCGGCGCCGACCTGCTGCTGCACGTCGTCGACGGCGCCGACCCCGACCCGCTGGGCCAGATCGACGCGGTGCACGTGGTGCTCCGCGAGATCGACGCGGCGGCGGTGCCCGAGCTGATCGTCGTCAACAAGGTCGACGCCATGACCGAGGACGACGTGCTCACCCTGCGCCAGGCGCTGCCGGGCGCGGTGTGGGTCTCGGCCCGCACCGGTGAGGGCATCGAGCGGCTGCGCGAGATCGTCGCCGCCCGGCTGCCCCACCCGGACGTCGAGGTCGAGGTCCTGGTGCCCTACGACCGCGGCGACCTGGTGGCCCGCGTCCACCGCGACGGCGAGGTCCTGAGCGAGGAGCACGAGGCGTCGGGCACCCGTCTCACCGCCCGCGTCGACGGCGGTCTGGCCGCCGCGCTCGAGCGGTTCGCCGTCCCCGTCGGCTGACCCCGTTCTCCCGCATCCGCCCGGGTGCCCGGCTCCACGCCGGGTGCCCGGGCGGCTCGCCGTCCGCCACCGCTGAGGTCACGGAGGGGTCACGGGCCGGTACCGTGACCAGGTGACCAGCGGCCGTGTGAGCAGCGCCGCTGTGCGGCGCACTCCCGGCGCGCCGTCCGGGGAGCCGGAGGAGGCCGGAGCCCGGCCCGAGCCGGTCGTGAGCCCCGGCCGCCCGTCGTGGTGGCTGCTGCTCGTCGCGTTCGTCGTCACCGTCGGCGTGACCGCCGACCTGCTCAGCCGCGGCGTGCTCGAGCGGCTCGACCTCGAGGTGTCCGAGGTGGTCAGCGCGTGGGACCTGCGCGACTCCCCGGCGTACTGGCCGGTCTGGGCGGTCACCCAGATCGGCGGGCGCGGCACCATCCTCATCGTGCTGACCGCCCTGGTCGGGTGGCTGTGCGTACGGCGGCGGACGGTGGCGCCCCTGCTGCGGGTGCTCACCGCGCTGGCGCTGCTCACGGTGGTCGTCTACGCGTTCAAGTTCGGGACCGGGCGCACGGCGCCGGCCTATCCCGGCTCCTTCTTCCACCGCGACGGCGCCAGCTACCCCTCCGGGCACGTGGCCAACGCCGTGCTCATGTGGGGCGTGGCCTACTGGCTGGCGGTCGAGTACCGCATGGGGCCCCGGGTGCAGCGCTCGCTGTGGTGGCTCGCCGTCGTCGGGCCGGTGGCCACCGGGATCGCGATGGTGTCCCTGGACTTCCACTGGGTCACCGACGCCGTGGTGGGCGCGGCCGTCGGGGTGCTGCTGCTGGGCGTGGTTCACGCACTCGACGCACTCGTGGTGTCACGCTGGGCGAGTGCCCGAGCCGGCCGCCCCCCCGCGTAGCGCCGTCGCGCGCTCCCGCCGGGCACCGGCGCTCCTGCTGGCGCTGGGGCTGCTGACCCTGGACCTGGCGGTCCTGACCGCCGCGCCGGCCGCCGCCGAGGAGCCGGCGGCCCCGTCGGTGCGCTGCCAGGTCACCGACCCGCGGCTGGCCGAGCTGTCCGGGCTGGTCGACGTCGGCGACCGGATGCTGGCGATGGTCGACGGCGGGGACGAGATCGCCGTGTACGTGCTCGACGTCGGGTGCCAGGTCGTCGACGTGACCACCGCCGCGCTGGACCCCTACGACCCGGAGGACCTCGGCGTCGGCGCCGACGGCACCGTGTGGTTCGCAGACACCGGCGACAACAACGCCACCCGCGCCACGGTCGCGCTGATCGCGCTGCGGCCCGACGGCGGCACCGCGCTGTACCGGCTGACCTATCCCGACGGGCCGCACGACGCCGAGGCGCTGCTGCTCGCCCCCGACGGCACCCCGTACGTGGTGACCAAGGAGGTGCTCGGCGCCAGCCACGTCTACCGGCCCGCCGCACCGCTGGTCGACGGCGGCACCGTGCCGATGACCGACGTCGGCACCGTCGCCTTCACCCTCACCGGCACGCCGGGCGGGCCGGTCGGGCGGGCCGGGCAACTGCTCGTGACCGGCGGCGCGGTCGCGCGCGACGGCAGCCGCATCGCGCTGCGCACCTACACCGACGCCTACGTCTGGCCGCTGGCCGGCTCCGACGTCCCGGCCGCGCTGGCCGCCGAGCCGGTGCGGATCGCGCTGCCCGACGCCCCGCAGGGCGAGGCGGTCTCCTTCACCGCCGACGGCAGCGCTCTGCTGGTGGCGGGGGAGGGCGTGCCCGGCGACGTCACCCTCGTGCCGATCCCGGCGGCCTCGGCCCCGACGGCTGCGAGCGGGGGCGGCGCCGCGGACCCGTCGCTGTCGGCGCTGCTCGACGACGGGGGCACGGGACCGTCGCCGGTGACCGCGGGGATCGCGGCCGCGCTCGTCGCGACGGTGCTGGTGTGGATCGGCGGGCGCATCCGCCGCCGTCGCTCGGGCGGTCCTCCCGCCGGCGCCTGAGCTGCCGCGCCGGCGGGCGGACCGCCGGTCAGACCCGGCGCAGGACGGTGACGACGCGGCCGAGGATGGTGGCCTCGTCGCCGGGGATCGGCTCGTAGGCCGGGTTGTGCGGCAGCAGCCAGACGTGCCCGTCGCGGCGCTTGTAGGTCTTCACCGTGGCCTCGCCGTCGAGCATCGCGGCGACGATCTCGCCGTTCTCGGCGCTGGGCTGCTGGCGCACGACCACCCAGTCGCCGTCGCAGATGGCCGCGTCGACCATCGAGTCACCGGCGACGCGCAGCATGAACAGCGTGCCCTCGCCGACGAGCTCGCGGGGCAGCGGGAACACGTCCTCGACCGCCTGCTCGGCGAGCACCGGGCCACCGGCGGCGATACGTCCCACCAGCGGCACGTAGGTGGGGGCGGTGGTGCCGTCGGGCGCCGCGGCGGCCGCCGGCGCGGCCTCGGCCGTGGCGTCGCCGGGGAGCCGCACGTCGAGGGCGCGCGGGCGGTTGGGGTCGCGCCGCAGCCAGCCCTTCTTCTGCAGCACGGACAGCTGGTGGGCCACCGACGACGCCGAGGACAGGCCGACGGCCTCACCGATCTCGCGGACCGAGGGCGGGTAGCCGCGCCGCTCGATCGAGTCGCGGATGACCTCGAGGACCCGGCGCTGGCGCTGGGTCAGCCCGTCGCCGCCCTCGCCGCGGTCGGGGAAGGTGCGGACCGCGCCCGCGCCGTCGGCGACCGCGGTCTCGCCGGCCGGGGTGGCCGCCCGGCGCGTCGCCCCGCTCCGCGTGCCCTGGCCGGTCCCGCTCGTGCCCGCCACGTCTCCTCCTCGCCGGCCGCGTCCCGCGGCCGTTCCGTCGACCGCCCGGCCCTGCGGACCGGTCGGCGGGCGGTGCGCCCGCACGGACCGTAGCGCGTGGACCGCGCAGGTTCAAACGTGTGTTCGAAGGACACGCCGCGCCGGCTCGATCCCGTCGTCGCCGTGCGGTAGACATCCGCACACACGTTCGAAGTCGAACGCGTGTTCGATGCGGTGGGCCAGTCGGTGGGTCAGTCGAGGAGGAGCGGTCATGGGCGGCGTGCGGCAGGCAGTGCTGGAGTTCGACGCGGCGGTCCGGGTCCCGTGGCGGCCGTTGCTCGGGGACGCCGGTGGCCCCGGCGGGACGCGACCGGCCGGCCGGCCGGCGCAGGCCCCCCGGGAGGCGCGGGTCCCGCGGGCAGCCGTGCCCGGCTCCGGCCTGCGGGTCACCGGGCACCTGCGGCCCGTCCCCGACCTGCCGGCCCCCCAGGCGGCGCGGACCTCGGGCCCGTCGGCCGAGGCGCCGCGCTCCCGCCGCGACCCGGCCCGCCCCGGTGGCCGGCCGGTGCGCTCGGGTCCGGCCCGCGGCGACGCCCGCGTCCGGTGCGCGCCCGACCCTGCGCCCGTGCGGCTCACCCGCCGCGGCCGCCGCCTGGTGGTCGCGCTGGTGCTGGCGGCGGGTGTCGGCGGTGCGGCCCTGGGGCGGGAGTTCCTCGCGCCCGCCCCGGGCCTGCACCTCGCGGGGGAGAGCAGCCTCGTCGTCGAGCAGGGGGACACCGTCTGGTCGATCGCCGGGGAGGTGGCCGGCCCCGGCCGGGACGTGCGGGCCGTGGTCGACGCGATCCAGGAGCTCAACGACCTGGAGGGGTCCGCGCTCGTCGTGGGCCAGGTCCTGCGCCTGCCGTAGGTGTCCCGGCCGGAGTCGTCATCCCTGAGAAGTGACGAGACGGCGTCGGTGAGTTCGTCAACCATCCGGGCCCGGTCGTTCACCGGCCGCGGTCGCTAGGACACTTACGGTCAGGAGCGTGTCAGCAGCCGTGAACAGCAGCGCAACGGTGTCCTTCCGGTCCGCGCAGGACGTCGAGGTCCTGGTGGCCGGCGACGGGATGGACGGCGCCTGGGCGCCCGGCGCCATGCTCGGCTGGCGGGTCGACCCCACCGACGGCTGCCAGGCGCTCGTCCGGCTGCGCGACGCGGCGCCCGGACAGGAGGCCTGGACCGACCTCGCCGCCGTGCGACTGCCCGAGCGGCACCTGTCCCTGGCTCCCGACCTCGCGGAGGCGTCCGCAGGCACGCCGGGGACGGTCGTCATGGTCGTGGCGGGGCAGCCCGCCGTCGCGCCGGGTGCCCGCGCTCCCCGACGCGCCACCCGGAGGCACGGCGGCGACGTCACCGCCGAGCAGCCCGCCGTCCGCCCGGCCGCCGCGGGCCGCCACCGGGCACCCGCCGGCTCTGGGCGACACCGGGCGGTCACCACCGAGATGCCGCGCGTCACCTGTGCCGCGCCCGCCGCTGAGGCGCCCGCCGGCCCGGCCGTGGAGAGCACGGGGGAGCCGGACCTGCTGACCCGGCCGATCCGGCTCGGCGACCTGGTGCCGAACCCGCGCGGCGGCCGGCCCGCGGTCCGGCCTCCGGCCTGATCCGGCACCGGGCACCTGCCCGGTCCGCGCCACCGACGGCGCTCTGCCCCCTTCGGCTCCGCGCCCGCGCCGGTTCCTCCCGCTCGTGCACCGGCGCGCAGCGGCGGTCGGCCGGCGGTCCTGTGGTGCCCGCGGGATACACCCGCGCGGGCGCCGTCGCGCACCGACACGCACGAGCTCCCGGCGTGTCGTGTGACGGGTGGGGAGCGTGGTCGCGCCTGGTCACCACCGGGTCACGAGCGCATCTCGACGGAACAGACACGCGGATCCCCGTCTTGCAGATGTAGTGGAGCGCGGCCTACTGTCCCCCTACATCTAGTAGTTGCACCTCTGGAACTCATCCACAGGCCGTCCTCAGGACCTCCACGGGAAGTCCACCGGATGTCCCCAGGGGGGTCCACAGGAGACCGGCAGCCGGGCGGCCCGCCAGGGCCCGCCGGCACGAGCCGCCCGCGACCGGGGGACCGGTCCGGACGAGGAACCCGCGGAGGAGGTGACCCGCAGTGCGCTGCCCGTTCTGCCACAACCCCGACAGCCGGGTGATCGACTCGCGCGAGGCCGACGAGGGGGCGACCACCCGCCGCCGCCGTTCGTGCCCGGCCTGCGGTCGCCGCTTCACCACCGTGGAGGAGGCGGTGCTCGCCGTCGTCAAGCGCAGCGGTGTCAGCGAGCCGTTCAACCGCGCCAAGGTCGTCGCCGGTGTGCGGCGGGCCTGCCAGGGCCGCCCGGTCGACGAGGACCAGCTCCAGCAGCTCGCCCAGCAGGTGGAGGACGCCGTCCGCGCCAGCGGCGTGGCCGAGGTCCCCAGCAACGAGGTGGGCCTGGCCATCCTGCAGCCGCTGCGGGAGCTCGACGAGGTGGCCTACCTCCGCTTCGCCAGCGTCTACCGCGCCTTCACCTCGGTCGAGGACTTCGAGAAGGAGATCACCGAGCTGCGGGCGCGCCACCACCGTGGTGGCACCCCGCCGCTGCCCGGGATGCAGATCGAGCCGCCGGCGCCCCGGCGCCGGGGCCCCGCCCGCAACCCCTCGCCCGCCCGCGACGGCTGACCGCCGTCCCCTGCCCCTCGACCCGCCGGCAGCGTCGCCGGCCCCGCACCACCCAGCAGCGCCACCCCGGCACCACCGTTCGCACCGCCAGAGAACGTCAGTACCGCCCGCTAGAAACAGGTCGGCTCTCTTCCCCAGCCGCCTGGACCACTTCACCGAGGGAGAGCTCGTGACCGAGATCGAGGACCGCCCGGCAGGCCGCACCCGTCGGGCCGCCAAGGCGCCGACCAGGGGGAAGGGCCTGAAGGTCAAGCGCGTCTACACCACCGCGGGCCTGCACCCGTACGACGAGGTGACGTGGGAGCGCCGCGACGTCGTCATGACCAACTGGCGTGACGGCTCGATCAACTTCGAGCAGCGCGGCGTGGAGTTCCCCGCCGAGTGGAGCATCAACGCCACCAACATCGTCACCACGAAGTACTTCCGCGGCGCCGTCGGCACCCCGCAGCGGGAGACCAGCCTGCGCCAGCTCATCGACCGGGTGGTGCTCACCTACGGCGCCGCCGGCCGCGAGCACGGCTACTTCGCCAGCGAGGGCGACGCCGAGGTCTTCGAGCACGAGCTGACCTGGATGCTGCTGCACCAGGTGTTCAGCTTCAACAGCCCCGTGTGGTTCAACGTCGGCACGAGCGCGCCGCAGCAGGTCAGCGCCTGCTTCATCCTCGCCGTCGACGACACGATGGACTCGATCCTCAACTGGTACCGGGAGGAGGGGCTGATCTTCAAGGGCGGCTCCGGCGCCGGTCTGAACCTCTCCCGCATCCGCTCCTCCAAGGAGCTGCTCTCCTCCGGCGGCACCGCCTCCGGCCCGGTCAGCTTCATGCGCGGCGCCGACGCCTCTGCCGGGACCATCAAGTCCGGTGGAGCCACCCGCCGCGCGGCGAAGATGGTCGTCCTCGACATCGACCACCCCGACATCGAGGAGTTCATCGAGACCAAGGCGCGCGAGGAGGACAAGATCCGCGCGCTGCGCGACGCCGGGTACGACATGGACCTCGGCGGCAAGGACATCACCAGCGTCCAGTACCAGAACGCCAACAACTCCGTCCGCGTCTCCGACGAGTTCATGCGAGCGGTCGAGGACGGCACCGACTTCGGTCTGCGTGGCCGCCTCGACGGCTCGGTGATCGAGACCGTCGACGCCAAGGAGCTGTTCCGCAAGGTCACCAAGGCCGCGTGGGAGTGCGCCGACCCGGGCATCCAGTACGACGACACGATCAACGACTGGCACACCAACCCCGAGACGGGCCGGATCAACGCGTCCAACCCCTGCTCGGAGTACATGAGCCTGGACAACAGCTCGTGCAACCTGGCGTCCCTGAACCTCATGAAGTTCCTCAAGGACGACGGGACCTTTGACGCCAAGACCTTCGTCAAGGCCGTCGAGCTGGTCATCACGGCGATGGACATCTCCATCTGCTTCGCCGACTTCCCGACCGACCCGATCGGTGAGACCACCCGCGCCTACCGGCAGCTGGGCATCGGCTACGCCAACCTCGGCGCCCTGCTGATGGCCACCGGCCACGCCTACGACTCGCGCGGTGGCCAGACGCTGGCCGCGGCCATCACCTCGCTGATGACCGGCACCGCCTACCGCCGCTCGGCCGAGCTGGCCGGCATCGTCGGCGCCTACGACGGGTTCGCCCGCAACGCCGACGCGCACGCCCGCGTCATGCGCAAGCACGCCGCGGCCAACGACGCCATCCGCCCGGTCGGCGCCGACGACGCCGACGTGCTGCGCGCCGCCACCGCCCAGTGGCAGGAGTGCCTCGAGATCGGCGGGGAGTACGGCTGGCGCAACGCCCAGGCCTCCGTGCTGGCCCCCACCGGGACCATCGGCTTCATGATGGACTGCGACACGACCGGCATCGAGCCGGACTTCTCGCTGGTCAAGTACAAGAAGCTGGTCGGCGGCGGGTCCATGCAGATCGTCAACCAGACGGTCCCGCGGGCGCTGAAGAGCCTCGGCTACCAGGACGAGCAGGTCGAGGCGATCGTCGAGTACATCGCCGAGCACGGTCACGTCGTCGACGCGCCGAGCCTGCGCCCGGAGCACTACGAGGTGTTCGACTGCGCCATGGGCGAGCGGGCCATCTCCCCGATGGGCCACGTCCGCATGATGGCCGCGGTGCAGCCGTTCATCTCCGGCGCGATCAGCAAGACGGTCAACATGCCGGAGACGGCGACCGTCGAGGACGTCGAGAACATCTACTTCCAGGGCTGGAAGCTCGGCCTCAAGGCGCTGGCGATCTACCGCGACAACTGCAAGGTCGGCCAGCCGCTGTCCGACGCCAAGGCCAAGAAGTCCGAGGCCAAGGTCGAGGTGGAGGCCGCTCCGGTCACCACCACGTCGCACCCGGTCCGCCGCCGGCTGCCCAAGAAGCGGCAGAGCATGACGACGTCGTTCAGCGTCGCCGGTGCCGAGGGCTACATGACCGCCGGGATGTACGAGGACGGCAGCCTCGGCGAGGTGTTCCTCAAGCTCGGCAAGCAGGGCTCGACCCTCGCCGGTGTCATGGACGCCTTCTCGATCGGCATCTCGATCGCGCTGCAGCACGGTGTGCCGCTGGAGACCTACATCCAGAAGTTCACCAACATGCGCTTCGAGCCGGCCGGCATGACCGACGACCCGGACATCCGGATCGCCCAGTCGGTGATGGACTACATCTTCCGTCGCCTGGCCCTCGACCACCTGCCGGTCGACACCCGCGCCACCCTCGGCATCTTCAGCGCCGAGGAGCGGGCCGCGCAGGTGTCGGGCAGCTACGGCGGCTCGGCCTCGACCGCGGAGGTCGTCGAGGCGGAGGAGGTCGACGTCGAGGCGCTGCGCGGCTCGGTGCCGACCGAGACCCCGGCGCAGGAGAAGGTCACCCCCGAGGGCCCGAAGTCGATCAAGGAGGCCCACTCCTCGGCCGAGCTGCTCGAGCTGGTCACCGGGACCGCCACCGACGCGCCGCTGTGCATGACCTGCGGCACGAAGATGCGCCCGGCCGGCAGCTGCTACGTCTGCGAGGGCTGCGGCTCCACCAGCGGCTGCAGCTGATGACGCTCGTCGCGAGTAGTGCACGGCGCTGTCGCGAATAGTGCACCAGTTGTCAGCGATAGTGCAGGGCCTGTCATAGGTAGTGCACAGCAAGGGCTGGCAACAACGTTCGTGACGAAACTGAGGGGCGAGACTCGTGCGAGTCTCGCCCCTCAGTGCTTACTTGCGACGTAACGGCGAGTGTATTTCGAGCGGGTGAGAGATCATCTGGCGACCGTCTCCACCCGGGAGGCTGTCACGCTCACGGCGACCATCTATCCCAGTGGCTCGGCCACGGTCGAGGGGAACTGCGAAACGGGGAGTTGACCATGGGCTGGTTGCAAAAAATCTTCAGTGTCAAGTCTTCCGAAACAGCGACGGAATCCGCACAAACCACGCTGGCGAAATCCATTCCAGCCGAGCCGCCCGCACCTTTGCTACCTCGTCCTCGTCTGCCGGAGTTGTCCCCAGAATGGGCGGCGGTGGCCAAGCGGATCCGTCAAGTGATGTACCGCGTGGATCAGCATGGTGGTGAGACGTGCCTGATATGGCAGCCGAGTCCCGTTACGGAAGCGCATGTCGGTCTGGCCCACATGGACAATGACTGGACGATCAGCGCCTCCGCCCTCCCTGTTCCGCCGGAGGATCGCGCGCTCTTTCCGGTGGACAAGGACGGCATATGGTGGGGTTTCGAGGGAGCGGACCCAGCGAAGGACGACGTCGCTCACGCCGTTGCCGCCATGCTGCGCTACCTGTACTCCACCCCTGACGATCTGCGCCCCACAGACGAGACGCAGGGCGATGGGCACTGGGCCAGTTCGCGGGCGCTTCCGCCGCACGTGTCGGACAAGATCGTCACGCTACTTGCCGGGGCGAAGACGCCCGCCCGTGGTCGAGGGGCACCTCCTGCTCCTCGCCTGATCCGCACCCCACATGACGCCGAACTGACCGTCGCTGATTGGATGCGCTGGCTCGGCTTCAACCAGGTCGGCGTCACTCCTGTGGGCGCCGACGAGGGCATCGACGTCTACTCCGTCGAGGCAATCGCCCAGGTCAAGATGGAAGGCGTGCCGACCGGCCGCCCGGTCATTCAGAACGCCTACGGCGTCGCCGCCGCCGAAGGTAAGACCGCTCTCGTCTTCAGCCTTGGCGGTTACGTACACACCGCCATCGACTGGGCCAACAAGGTTGGCGTGCCCTTGTTTCAGTTCGACCTGCAAGGAACGCCGGAACCCGTGAACGCGGCAGCCCGGCACCTGTTCAAGGGGTAGCGGCACGGACAAAGCGCAGGTCAGCGAGTCGCTCGCGATCAACCTGAGGACATGTTGGGGCTGCTACCCGCAGCATTGGTGAGACTAGGAATGACCTTGGGATGACAGTTGTCAGCTGAGGTAGTCTCCGAGCACGACCGACCGGTGCCCCGGTCCCGCTTCCCGCGGGGCCGGGGCACCGGCCGTCTCAGGACCGCCACCCGAGGGTGGCGCCGCGGGGCTGCCCCGTCGGGGCGAGGACCACGGGGAGGGCCTGGCGCCGGCCGGTAACGCTCTCCCACGCTGGGCGCATGCCGCGCCGTGCCACTGCCCCGACCTGCCCCGATACCCCGGCCGCCGTGCCGTACGTCGTCGGGCTCCCGTCGGCGGAGACGTTCGAGGCCGCGGAGCGGGGCGAGGTCGTCCTGGCCGGCTGCGTCCTGTCCGAGCCGATGCCCGACTGGGCCTGCCCGAGGTGCGGCACACCGCTCGGCTGACGCGCGGGAGGGGCCGGCCGCGACGGAGGGCGAGCGAGGTCACAGCAGGATCACGGCGGATCCAGTGACGAAACGGTTCTGCTACGCCGATGACACCTGTGGTCATCGGGCACCGTTCGCCGATCCGCTCAGCGACGAGGGACGCGACCAGGGGGCGCACTCCCGGCCGGTGGCCCCGCCCCTCGCTCGTCTCCCCGAACGGATCCCTGCTCCGCCATGCCCGCCGTCCTCGGCGTCCTCGCGTCCACCCTCAGCATCGCCGTCATCTGGCCCCAGGTCTGGCTCTCCTGCCGGCACCGCCGCACCCGGGGCCTCTCGCCCACCGGCACCTGGCTCGCCGTCGCCCTGAACCTCTGCTGGCTGGTCTTCGGCCTGCTCGTCCACGACCCCGCCCAGGTGGTCACCAACGCCGTCGTCGGCGCGGGCAACACCGCCGTCCTCGCCGCCCTCCTGCTCACCCAGCCGCGGCTGCGGGCCCGGCGCGCACTGCTCTGCACCGCCCCGGGCGCCGCGGGGCTCCTCGCCCTCGCCGCCGGCGCCGGCCTCGCCGTGCTGGTGATCGGCGCCCCGGCGGCCGCCGTCGCCACCGCGCTCGGCTCGGTCACCGCCCTGGTGGGTGCCGCCGGCGCGCTGCCCCAGCCGCTGGGACTCCTGCGGGACCGCGCCCAGGACGTGTCGGGGCTGTCCCCGGCGCGCTGGTGGCTCGGCGCCGCGTCCTGCGCCACCTGGACCGGCTACGGCGTCTCGTCCGGCCAGCCGCTGCCGGCGCTGGCGGCCGCGGTCGGACTGGCCTGCGCCCTCGTCACCTGCGCCGTGCTGGCCCGCCGCGCACCGGCACCGGTCGTCCCCCTGCCCGTGCGCCGGCCGGTCCGGCCCGCCGAGCAGCGGCCGGTGCTCGCCGCCGCCTGACCGGGCAGGGGAGGATCCCGGGTCACCGACCCGAGGAGTCCCGTTGTCACAGGTCCCCGTCGCCGTCACCGGCGCCACCGGTCAGATCGGCGGCCGCGTCGCCCAGCGGCTCGCCGCCGCCGGCGTTCCGCTGCGGCTGCTGGTCCGCGACCCCTCGCGGGCGCCGCGGCTGCCCGGCGCCGCCGCCGTCGTCGCGCCCTACGGCGACGGGGACGCCGTCCGGCGGGCGCTGGAGGGCGTCGGCACGGTCTTCATGGTGTCGGCGTCGGAGTCGGCCGACCGGGTCGACCAGCACCGCACCTTCGTCGACGCCGCCGCGGCCGCCGGCGTGGGGCACCTGGTGTACCTCTCCTTCCAGGGCGCCGCGCCGGACGCCACCTTCACGCTGGCCCGCGACCACTGGGCGACCGAGGAGCACGTCCGCGCCCGCGGCCTCGTGCACACCTTCCTGCGCGACGCGCTCTACGCCGACTTCCTCCCCGGCCTGGTGGGGGAGGACGGCGTGATCCGCGGCCCGGCCGGCGAGGGGCGGGTGGCGGCGGTCGCCCAGGACGACGTCGCCGACGCCGCCGTCGCCGTCCTCCGGGACCCCGCGGCGCACGCCGGGCGCACCCACGAGCTCACCGGCCCGCAGGCGCTGACCCTCGCCGAGGTCGCCGCCACGATCACCGCCGTCACCGGCCGGCCCGTGCGCTACCACCCGGAGACGGTGGAGGAGGCCTTCGCCTCGCGCGCCTCCTACGGCGCCCCGGACTGGCAGGTGGAGGCCTGGGTGTCCACGTACACCGCCGTCGCCGCCGGTGAGATGGCGCGCGTGAGCACCGCCGTCGAGAACCTGACCGGCCGCCCGGCCACTTCGTTCGAGCAGGTGCTGCGGACTGCGGCGTGAGCGTGCGCATGCGGGCGGTCGCCGGCTTCCTGCGGGTGACCGCCAAGCCCCGCATGGTCACCGCCGAGCGCGCGCGGCAGCGGATGGCCGACCCCGGTCCGCCGGCGCCCCTGCCGGGGTCGCTGCGCCGCCGGAACGACGTCGGCACCAGGCAGGTGGCGGGCGTCGACGTGCACACCGTGGCCCCGCGCGGCGGCGGCAGCGGGCGGGCCGCGGTGTACCTGCACGGCGGCGCCTACGTCGCCGGGATGGCGCCGCAGCACTGGACGCTGGTCGGGCGCCTGGCCGACGCCGGCGTGCGGGTCGAGGTCCCCGACTACGGCCTCGCGCCGGCGTCCACGTACCGCGACGCCTACCCGCTGCTCACCGCCGTGTACGGAGAGCTGGGCAGCGACGACGTCGTCCTCGCCGGCGACTCCGCAGGCGGCGGGCTGGCGCTCGGCTTCGCCCAGACGCTGCTCGGGTCCGGCCTGCCGCAGCCGCGGCGGCTGGTCCTGATCGCGCCGTGGCTCGATCTCACGCTCGCCGGCCCCGGCGTGGCCACGGCCGAGGCGCGCGACCCGTGGCTGTCCCGCGCCGGCCTGGTCGAGACCGGCCGCGCGTGGGCCGGCGGCGACGACCCGGCCGACCCCCGACTGAGTCCGGTCAACGGCCCGCTCACCGGCCTGCCGCCCGTGCGGATCTGGATCGGCACCCGCGACCTGCTGTACCCCGACGTGCTCCGGCTGCGCGACCGGGCCGCCGCCGAGGGCGCGCGGGTGGACCTCACCGTCCGCGGGGGCGCCGTCCACGTCTACCCGCTGACGCCGACGCCCGAGGGCCGCACCGGGATGCGCGAGGTGGTCGCCGCGGTGGCGGGGGACCGCTAGCCGCCACCATTCCGCCGAGAGCACAAGAATTGCGCGAATGGCGTAACGGCGCCATTCCGGGTGCATTCTGCGGTCCACTACCGGTGTCGTCGTCCCCGAGTGGTCCCGGAGGTCCCCGTGCACGTCCCGACCCTGCGAGAGAACGCCGGCGGTCCCGGTCTGCAGGACGCCGTCTCCGACCGGTTGCTGCGCGAGCGGATCGTCGTCCTCGGCACCCAGGTCGACGACGAGGTGGCCAACCAGCTGTGCGCGCGCATGCTGCTGCTGGCCGCCGACGACCCGCGCCGTGACATCTCGCTCTACGTCAACTCACCGGGCGGCTCGGTGACCGCCGGGCTGGCCGTCTTCGACACCATGCGGTCCCTCGGCTGCGACGTCGCCACCTACGCGTTCGGGATGGCCGCCTCGATGGGGCAGTTCCTGCTGACGGCGGGCACGCCGGGCAAGCGGTTCGCGCTGCCGCACACCCGGATCCTCGTGCACCAGCCCTCGGGCGGGGTCGGGGGCACCCAGTCCGCCATCGCCGTGCAGGCCGACATGCTGCGCCGGCTCAAGCGCGAGGTGGACGAGCTGCAGGCGCAGCACACCGGGCAGAGCGTCGAGCAGATCGAACGGGACTCCGACCGGGACCGGTGGTTCACCCCGGAGGAGGCCCGCGCCTACGGGCTGGTCGACCACGTGGTCGCCTCGGCCGCCGTGCTGCCCGTCCCGGTGCTCACGCCGACGGGCTGACGGCGGCTGCCGACGGCGCGCGGTCAGCGAGGATGTGGCGGCGCGTGGGGCACCCCCGATGCGGAGCCGCTACGCCGTTGACCTGGGCTTTCTCCGTCCACAAGCCTTGTCCGACGACTGTTTCGAACGTATGATCGACTGCGTGGACGACGTGCTGACCGTTCCGGCCCCGGTGCCGCCGGTCGGGTTGTCGTCCGGGCCGCTGGGCGAGGTCCAGGCCGCCGACCGGGAGATCTCCCGTCAGACGGCCCGCCGGG
>NZ_FXTJ01000019.1 GCF_900182545.1 Geodermatophilus aquaeductus
ACTCACCGGGCGCGGCGTGCTCGTAGCGCACCACCCGGTGGTCGCGGCGCTCGAGCTGGGACAGCCGGCTGATCCCGCAGCGGCGCAGCACCGCTTCGGCGGTCGAGGGCGCCACCCCGGTCTCGGCGGCCAGCCGGACCGCGCCCCAGCGCTTGCGCAGCCGCAGCGACACGATCCTCTTCGTCGTCGCCGGACCCGTCTTGGCGGAGCTGGAGTGCGGGCGGCTGGAGCGGTCGGCCATACCGGCGCGGCCCGTCACCCGGTAGCGCTCGGCCCACCGGTCGGCGGTCTTCCAGCTCACCCCGAAGAACTCCGCGGCCCGGCACACGGCCTGACCGGCTGGATGGGCGGCGTCGGCGTCTGCGGAGACGACGCCGCCATGGACTCCTTCTCGGCACTGCTGCAGCGCAACGTCCTCGACCGGCAGCGCTGGGCCGTCCGGGAGGACCTGCGGCTGCAGATCATCACCAGGATCGAGCGCATCTACCAACGATGCCGCCGGCAACGCCGACTCGGACGCCTCACGCCCATCGAGTTCGAGACACCGACCCAGGCCGCTCACGCGGCCTGATCGCCTCTCCCGAACCGAGTCGACCGAGGTCGGGGCAGTCCCCGGCGTCGGGTCTCCCGTGGGCATCGGCCGTGGAGCCGTGTCCGCTGATGTGGCAGGAACCGGAGGTCTCCCGACACTGACGCACACCGGTCGGCCTGTACGACCGGGATTCGGCATCTGTGGCGCGCGTCAGGGCCAGGGACTGATCGACACGGGCACTGCCCCTCGCCCTCCGCTACAGCACGGCCCGTGACGTCTCACAAGGCGTAGCGGGATGCATCTCGCTCGGCCGCCGGGTGATCCCACATGGGTCGACCGGCGGCATCCCAGACGCTGACGACACGCGGATGCCGGCTCAGCGCGTGCGGGTCCCGGCTGGTCCCTCGCACGAGCGCCACTGGCCCCTGTCGAGTGCGGCGCACGGTCACGACCTCACCGGTCGGCGCATCGAGGCCGGGAATGCTGTCGACGCCGATCGCAGCGACGTCCACCTGCTCCCGGTCCCCCAGCTCATCGGGGACACGGAGCTCGACCGTCACCTCTGCCATGACCACGCCTTCCGTACTGGGCGTGCACGCAGCATCGCCCGGGAAGGAGTATGCGCCCTCCCGGTGCCGGGACACGCCCAGCGACGCCCAGCCAGCTCCCCGGATGCCTAGCGCAGGGTGGGAGGACCGCCGGCCGCCAGTCCCCTGCTCGTCGGCGCCGGTGAGGCGGCGGGACTCCCGGCGCCGCCCGTGCCGCCTCGTGACCCGAGCCGCGGTGCGGCTCCGGCGTCGACATCCGTCGATGAGCTGCCCGACACGCTTCCCTGCGTCGGGGCGCCCGTGACCGTCCTCGTCCCGTAGTCGTCCACCTCGATGGTGATGCGGATCATCAGCCCTCCTCCATCTCACGCGATGCCCGCCGCTCGTGACGGCCACGGGCGTCGATCGCACGGTCAGTCGCTGGCGAGGATGCAGTACCGACCCTCGAAGTCGACGTCCTGATCCGTCACGTTCTGCACGGTGATCCAGTAGGTGACGTGGTCCCCGTCGGCCCGCTCGACCTCGACGTCCCAGCTGAGCTGCGGACCGCCGGGCCTCGGACTGGTGGGCATGACGCTCCACGTCACGTGCCAGACGGCGGGCCAGTTGAACGTGAACCACCGCTGTGTCGCGTGAGGGGGGATCTGCCCGTGCCACTGGATGCCGCAGATGGGGTGCTCGTGCGGCGCTCGCGTCATCGACCGGTACGCGCGCTGAGCGCTGATCATGCCGTGGCCGCTGTTGGCGTCCCAGCCGGCCGCGCAGAGGTCCTTGGCCGTCTGCTGCAGCAGCAGTTTCGCGTTGGCCTGCTGAAGCGTTGGTCGGGCGTCGCGTAGCAGGGCCAGCACACCGGCCGCGACGGGGCAAGCGGCCGACGTGCCGTTGTCGTTCTGCGTGTACCCGGTGAAATGACTGGGGGCGCAGAAGTTGGGCTTGTCGGGCGCGAGCGCCGCCGGGCCCTGGGACGTGTAGCCGATCCACTGCTCGTCGATGTTGGCGGCGCCGACGGTCATCACCAGCGGGTGTCCGTTCGCCCCCCAGATGCTGCGGCCCGGCCCGACGTCGCTGCCGCATCGACCGGAGGGACACTGCTGTCCGCAGTTGCCTGCAGCGAAGGTCACCAGGATGCCGCGGTTGATCGTCTCGACGACCTTCCGGGTGAACGGGTGATTCGGGTTCGTGCAGTAGTCGGGCGCCCAGTTCTCCTGGTACATCCCCCAGCTGTTCGTGAGGATCTGCGGGGTGCCGTCGGTCTCGTACCGCGCGAGTGCCCAGTTGTAGCCGGCGATGGCGTCGGACAGGAACCCGTCGATGTCGGCGGACGACTTGAGCAGTCCGATGTCGTAGATGGCCGCGTCCGGAGCGACCGTGAGTACCGCGTTGGCGCACATCGAGCCGTGATAGTGGGCGCCGTCGTCGCCGGGCGGCGATCCGCCCGACGGCGACCAACCGTCGATCACCTTGCCGGGGAACGAACCGCCCCGTACACCGGTGTCGACGACGCCGACGACGATGCCGCTGCCGCGGATGCCCTCCGCCCACACCTGGTCGGCACCGAGGTACGCCGCGACCTCGTCGTCGGTCCCGTGCGCACCCCCGGGCCCGGGATCGCAATCGCAGCCGTTCTCCGGGCACGGACACGCAGCGGTCGCTCCGACGAGCGCCAGGTCGCCAGGCTGGAGGGATGGGCGCTCGAAGGCCTGGACGCGTGCATCCGTCCAGATCGCGGCGACCGGACCGTGGGTCAGGAGGTCCGTCTCGGACACGCCGTCCGGGACCTCGCCACGCACGACGACCAACTGCTCGTCGCGCCGGAGCCCCATGGCCCTGACGACGTCCGCGTTCTCCGGAGGAGGCACCGGTTGCGGGGTGTAGCCCCCGTCGAGTTCGAAGGGCAGGTCGTGGAGTACATCGGATGCGTATGCGGAGTCTGCTCCGCGCAGGTCGGCAGCCGGCCCGCGAAGCTCCACCAGGACTCGACGTGGCATCAGGGTGCTCCTCCCTCAGCGTGGCCGTTCGGGGCGAACCGCGGCCCGATCCCGCGGGGACCCCGCAGTGCGGCCATCGTCGCCGCGCCTCATCACGAGGACGTCACCACTTCGTCACTCCTGCTGCGGTGACGGACTGCTCCGCCGGTCGCCGTCCTCCCCGGCGGGGGATCTGCGTGTCCGCGCGAGGTACTGCGCCGTCGTGGTGAGCCGGTCGACTCGGGCCAACCGCCGACGTTCCACCTCACTGAGCCGGCTGTCGGACGCGGAGACGACGAGGGAGTCGGCGTGGCGCTCCCAGACATCGAGCCCCAAGGGCATGTCGAGCAGATCCGAGACGCTCCTGCCGGGGGCCGGCGTGAGCCGCGCGACCCACGTCTCCTCACCCGTCGCCACGCACACCGTCCTGGGGTTGCTCGAGGACCCGCTGGAGGAACTCGAGTGCGGCGGGGCGATTCTCCTCCCAGCAGGGGCGGATCTGGTCGGCCGGCAGGATGAACCCGCCCTCCTCCCAGGTGGCGGGACGTAGTTCGACGGTCAGTGACACGGCGTCGTACTCGCCGTAGGTCCAGTCGGCGGTGTCCCCCGCCGTCGGGTAGAGCTTCGAGGACTGTTTCGCGGTGTAGGTCTTGTGGTGCACCTTGGCGATCTGCCGCTCCATCTCCTCCGCGAGTTCCCGCAGAGCGCGGAGGTCGGACGCGTCCTTGATCGACTCGGACGTGTAGCCCCACGGGTACAGGATCAGCTGCGAGTAGCTGTGGTAGGTCAGGACGCCGGTGAACTGCTGGCCGGCGACCAGGTCCCGCACCGCGCGTACCTCCGGCTCGGAGAAGGCCCGGGGGCCCACGTAGGTGTCGTCCGAGGCGACATGGCTCGAGGTGCTGCCGTTCAACGTGCCCCACATGTAGCCGTAGTTGCGGTTCGGGTCGACGCCGAAGCTGCCGTCGTGGTTCCGGCGCCGGTTCTTGCGCCACAGCCGGTGCGCCGGAGTCTGCGTGTACTCGTGGCCGTCCGGGTTGACCATGGGGGCCACCCAGACCTCGCTCTGCTGCAGCCACCCCTGCACGGGGTCGGCGGAGGAGTTCAGGAGCAGGTGCTCGGCCAGCAGGTACGGGACCTCGACGGAGATCCACTCCCGGGCGTGGTGGCAGCCGAGGAAGGCGATCTTGCGGGTGCTGCCGCGGCGCTCACCGATGCGCAGGGCCCAGAGTGGGCGGCCCTCCACGCTGCGCCCGATCTCGCGGAGCTCGGCCAGCTCCGGGTGGGCCTCGGCCAGGCCCCGCAGGTCCTGCTCGAGGGTCGCCACCGTGTGGTAGCCGGACACGGCGGCGTCCGTCGCGAACCTCGACAGGTAGGGGTCGATCATCTGCAACTGCTCGATGCCGTAGCCCATGGCCTCCAGCCGACCGATCTGCGCCTCGTCGGCCTGCACCACCAGGTGGTCGGGCTCGACCTCCCACACGTCGAGCCCGAGGGAGGCGGTCATGAGGTCGGTCAGGGAGACCCGCGCGCTGGGGGACGTGACTGCCACGATCAAGCCGGCCATGGGTCTCTCCTGTTCAGGGATCCGGCGCAACAGGACTGCCCGCGGGCAACGCTCGAAGCGGGTCTGGGTCGACGTCGCCCATGAACGCCCGCCAGGCCGCGTCCCGCGGCAGCCCGTCTCGGATGAGTCCTCCGTGTCGGCACGCTAGGCCGGTCTCCGTCACAGCGATGTCAATTCCCTGTCACGACTGTGCGCGGCCGACAGGACCGCGAAGCTCGCTGGACGACGGGTCCCGGGCGCCGCGGACGACGAGATCGTTCGGCAGTTGGAGACACAGACGTCCATCCGCGGGCTGCCGATCGTGATGCACGAGCAGACCACGGCCCACCGCTGCCCCGTCCAGGCGGAGTGGCGCCGCGACGAGGACACCGCCGACACCCCCTTCCGCGGGGGACCACGCTCCCGAGCAGCCTCCTCGATCACGTGGAGCAGACGGCGGACCGGGAGGACACCCGTCGCCACCCTCTCGGCCGAGCGGACCGACGACCGTGATGCCGTCTCGTCGACCGGGTCTACCCATGCGGGTAGGCCGCCCCCACGATGCCGGTCACGGAGGTCCTCACGGCACGGCCACCAGCGAGGCCCCGGGCCCGGAGACGAGCTCGGACAGCGGTTCCGCCACCGGGATGCGGTCGTCCGGCAGACGTCGTGTCCAGCTCCGGTCAGACGTCCGATGACCCATAGGTGGCCTGGCTGCGCCCCGACGGGAGGGCTCCTGCGCTTTCCAGCCAGCCGACCAGGGCGGCCACGTCCATGGCCAGGATCCGGAGAGCGAGCTCCGGGGTGACCGTCGTCAGCACGTCGTGCTCGCTGTGGATGTTCGCGTTGGCGCTGTCGGCACCCTCGATGGTCAGGACCGCCGGGATCCCGGCGTCGATGAACGGCACGTGGTCACTGGCGAACGGCTCCAGCGAGGTCTCGACGACGAGATCGGTGTACGTCGTCGCGGCCGCAGCGAGGGCGTCGATCATCCCCGACGACAGGGGCGCTCCCTCCAGGAGCACGGTCGGCGCGGCCGTGTTGAGCGACCCCACCATGTCGAGGTTGAGCACGGCCCGGATCCTGCTCCGCTCGGTCCCGGCCAGGCCGGCGACGTACTGGCGGCTTCCGTGCAGGCCCTCCTCCTCGCCGCCGAAGAGGATCACACGCAGGTCGTGATGCCAGGCGTGGCTGCTCAGGACCCGCGCGAGCTCGAGCACGCCCGCCGATCCGCTGCCGTTGTCGTCGGCCCCGGGCGCTGGAGCCGAGGGACCTCCCGCGAGGTTGATGGAGTCCAGGTGAGCGGTGACCAGGACGACCCCGAGGTCGCCGACGCGGGAGCCCGGGAGGTCGGCCACCACGTTGAGGCTGGTACCGGCGCCCACGGTGATCTCCGGACGCGCGACGGCGAAGCCGAGATCGGTCAGCCGGTCGGACACCTGGTCCGCCGCCTGCCGGAAGCCGGCACTCAGGGAGTGTCGCGTCGGCAGTCCGGCGAGGAAGGCGAGCTCCTGCTCGAACGACTGCTGGGACAGCGCTCCTACCAGGTCCGCGGTCAGCGGGTCGGCCGCGCGGGGGGTCGGCCGCGGCCGGTCGACCACGACGGTGCCCATCGGCAACGGTTCGATCCGCCAGTGGAGGTGCTCGTCCGGCTCCTCGGGCGCCGCCGTCCCCTCCGCCGGCATCGCGATGACGAGGTGCCGCCCGTGGTCCAGCAGCACCGGCACATCGGGATGACGGATCTGGAAGGAACGGCCCACCTGGGTGACGAGGGCGGGGGGCCCGGCCCGGCCCGCTACCTCGGGGTCCCAGTCCAGGGTCTGGTCCCCCAGGCGTGCCCACGGCTGTGTGCTCATGACGTGGTCCCGCGTCGCGTCTCGAGCAGGTCGGGACCCGCGTGCACTCGCATGGTCACTCCTCCGGTCCCTGGCGGCATCCTGCCGCTCTGGCCTCGGCGCGGAAGGCCGGCCAGGACCTCGCGGACGTCCGCGGTCATCCCGGGTCTGCCTTCAGGCGCGTGAACTGTTCCTGTTGTCCGGGGGTGAGCAGCGCCAGGAGCCGTGCGGAACCGGCCTCGTCGGCGTCCGCCACCCGGTCCGCGAACCCGGCCGAGTCGCCGGTGCGCTGTCCCTCACGGCCCCGCACGGCGCTGGACTCGGCGAGCACCCGGGTGTACTCCCGCTCGTTCTCCTCCGCCACCGTCGCCACCTGCCTGCGTTGCTCCTCCGTGAGGCGCAGGACGCCGGCGACGTCCTCGTCCAGGAGCGCGTCACCGCCCCGGACCCGCCACGACAGGCGGTGCAGCCGTGCGGTGCGCTCCGCGCCGAGGAGCCGTTCGACCTGGCGCTCGACCTCCTGCCGCGCGGGGAGCGCGGCAGGGTCGAGGTGCGGCGGTCGCCACGCCTGACCGGCGTAGGTCCGCCGCAAGGCCTCGCGGTAGCGCCGGTCGATCTCCGACGCCCGGGCGACCTCGTCGTCCGACATCCCCAGGAACCGCTGGACGTCCGGGCTGACGATCAGCGTCACGAGCTCACCGGCCGCGGCGTAGCCGTCACCGGTCACCCGCAGCCGACCGGCCCCCGGGTCGCCGAGGCGCAGCTCGCCGGATCGGTACGCCATGTCGGAACGGCCAGGTCAGAAGTCGCCGGTCTCCAGGTCGATCCCCGCCCGCGCCGAGTCCGCGGCATCGGCGAGGCCGGCGCCGAGCAGCACAGGACGGTAGAGCGTGACCTGCTCCTTGATCCGCGTGACCTGCCCCGGCGAGAACTCCGTCATCCCGGCGTCGTCGGTGTAGTCCATGTAGTTGGTGGTCGGGTCGTTCCCGCTGTCGTTCGGGCACGTGTCGCGCGACGGGTTGGCGGGCCCGAAGTTCGGGCTGGCCTCGAACGGCGTGTCCGCGACCTCGTCGCCGGGAGCCGTGCACCCGCCCTCGAAGGTGTGGTACAGGCCGAGCCAGTGGCCGACCTCGTGCACGGCGGTCAGGCCGAGGTCGTACGGCGCCGAGGAGCCACCGGGCAGGCTCGAGTGGAGGACCACGACGCCGTCGGTGTCCGGGTCGCCCGCCAGGTCGGTGGGGAACGTAGCCCAGCCGAGCAACCCGCCGCCGATGCCGGCCGTGTAGAAGTTCAGCGCGCGGTGCTGCTCCTTCCCGAGCGCCGTCTTCGCTTTCCGCTCGGCCGGGCTGTCGATGGTCATCCGGAACCAGACGGGGTCGTCGGTGCGGTCGACCGACGCTCGCGTGAACACGACGTCGTACGGCTTGAAGGCGTCGTTGAGCACGCCGAGCTGGGCGTCGATCTCCTGGTCTGTCAGCGCACCGGTGCCGCCATCGTGGATCACGTGGAAGTGGACCGGGACCTCGATCTGGGTCACCGTGGCGGCGTCCATCCCGTTGGCCCGCGCCGTCCGCAGGTGCGCCCGGACGCGCTCCTTCTGGAAGTCGTTGAGCTGCGGCGTCCCACAGCGCCGCCCGCCGCTGATGAACGTCGCCTGGTCGTCGAACTCACGGTCCCCGATCACCAGCTTCGCCATGACCTGCCTCCGTCTCCGTGGTGCGTGCGGGTCGGGGCGCCGTGTTCGGCGTCCGGTGGGACCCGGCTGTCCCGCGTCGTGCTCCGTGGTGAGGCGGATCCTCGCGGCCCGTCCGTCACCGCGGCGTCAACCCGGTGTCACGGTGCTCGGGTGCGAGGCTCGGCATCTCGGCCGTTGGGGCCCGAGCGGGTCAATGACGTCGTGGTGACGCCGCCCGCCGATCCTGACTCCCGTTGCGCCACGTCACCGTCAGCAGCGGACAGGTCGGCCGTGCCGGTCGACGTCGTCCGCCACCCGCCCCTGTCGTACGTCGACGCCCGGCGTCCTCCTCGTCCCAGGGAAGTGCCATGACCGCTCCCTCCCCACGCTCGCCGACCGGCGGAGCCGCCGCCTACCGCACCGACGCCGGTCCCCTCCCGAACCCCCAGGGCCCCCCTCCCCAGCTGCCGGACGAGCTCCCGTTGGCGGCACGCGGCCACCGCGCCGGCCGGGGCGACGCGAGTGACAGCGGATCGTCGGCCCCCACGCGTGCTCTGCGCGGTGGCTGCTATCTCCTCCGGTACACCCCCCTGCAGACCTCGCCGACACGGCCCGGCGCGATCCACTACCTGGGCACCCTCCGCGTCGAGGACGCGGGGAGCACGGTCACCATCAGCGGCGACCTGTACCTGCGCCACGTCTCCGCCGGCGCTCCTGCGGAGCCGGACCCGGCCGGTGGCGTCCCGGTCTTCCCGCGGGGCGACTACCGCTACTACGTCCGCGCGACCGAGGTGTCCGGCTCACCAGGGACGCAGGAGAGCCTCACCGTGACGTTCGAGCTGTTCCGGTTCGACGCCGCGATCACCGCGTGGACCAACGAGGGCGCCTCGGCGGTCCGGCTGTCCTGGACGACCGCGCCGCCGGGCTACCCGTCCGGGGCCGACTACCTCACCGGGGACCTGGTGAACTCGGCCGGCTCGGTGACGGGGACGTTGTCCCTCGGGTGGGTCTCGTCCTTCCTGCGCCGCGCGACCCTGGAGATCGACCGGGTCCCAGGCGCGGTGGCGCCGAGGACGAACGGCCCGGACGGCTACGGCTGGAAGGAGGTGTTCGAGCCGGTCGGGTGGGACCTGGCCGTGCTCGAGAGCGACGACACCGTGGTCGAGAAGAGCGGCGGGTCCTGGAGCGACGCGGAGATGCACACGGCCATGCTGGAGTACCGCGAGCGACGGGAGGACCTGCTCGACAGCGAGTGGCACTACCACCTCCTGTGCGTGCGGCGCGTCGACGAGACCGAGCGCGGCATCATGTACGACAGCGCCGCCGTCGACGTGAACAGCACGGCACGAGAGGGCGTCGGGATCGCCTGCGACTGGGTGTACGACACGGACGAGCCCAGCTGGGGCGACCTCCGGGGCAAGCGGTTCGGCGACGACGCCCCGACCTACTTCCGGACCGCCGTCCACGAGGTGGGCCACGCGCTGGGCCTCTACCACAACGCGTCGGACAACGGCTTCATGAACACGACCGACGTGATCGCCCGACGCGCGCACGCGGGACGCCCGTTCCCGCAGAACATCCGCTGGGGGTTCCATCCGGATGACCAGAAGCGGCTCCGGCACATGCCGGATGTGTGGGTGCGACCCGGCGGCATCCAGTTCGGCGAGGACTACTCGGTGGCCCCCATCGCCGCCGACGACCTGGTCGAGCGGCCGGCGGGACTGAGGTTGTCGGTCTGCCCGGTCCAGACGCTGTTCCCCCTCGGCGCGCCCGCGCGCGTGGACTACACACTGGTCAACGAGCACGCGGCCCCGGTGCTCGTGCCCGCGAGCCTCGGCCTGCGCGGGGGAGCCGTGCGCGGCCAGGTCATCGACCCGGCCGGGACGGTCCGTACGTTCCTCCCGCTCGTTCCCTGCGTCGACAAGCAGCCCCTGCGCCTGCTCGAGCGAGGGGAGCGCGTCTCGCACTCGGCGACCATCACGCACGGGCCGCAGGGCGCGCTGTTCCCCGGCTCCGGGCTGTACCGCATCGTCATCGAGGTGCAGTGGGACGACGCGGGCGCAACCCGCGGGCTGAGCGGCTCGGCCACCGTGCTCGTCTCGGCGTCGACGTCGCCCGAGCAGGAGCAGGCGGCGTACGAGGTCATGTCCAACCCCGACACCATGCTCGCCATCGCCGCCTCGGCCGACGTCGGCGGTGCCGGCGAGGCCATCGAGCGAGCGGCGTCGGACCCGACGCTCGGCCCGCACTACGCGTGGCTCGACGCGAAGCGCACGCTCCGGGGCGGAGGGACGACCGAGGAGCCGTACCGGCGGGCACTCGAACGGCTCGCCGACGGGGACGTCGTCGTCAGTTCCGCCGAGCGCCGCCGCGTCATCGAGACCCTCGACCGCGTCGAGGCGCAGAGCCGAGTACACGAGGAGACCCTCCGACAGTCGGAGGAGGGGACCCGGGCGGAGGACGCGCCGGACACCGGATCACTGCGGGAGCTCGCCCAGGCGGCTCGCCGGCGCATCGACGAGACCGGGCGGCGGTGACGAGACGCGCGGCACGGCAGGCTGTCTCCTCGTGAACGGCATGGGGTTCTCGATCGACGAGCTGGTGGGCCGATGGCGCAGGGTCGACGACGGCGGGTCTCCAACGCCGTACCCGCAGGAGATCGAGTTCTTCGCGGACCGCACCTACCGGGGAACCCGAGGTGGCACGCGCCGACCGGTGTGGGACGAGGCCTCGTTCGACGTCCTGCGCGACGGATCCGTGCGCATCCGGACGGCCGACGACCGCACGGTGACGTACTCGGCTCACCGCGCGGGCGAGCTGCTCACCTTGGCCGCAGGTGATGACCGCGTGACCTACAGACGCATGCCCTGACCCTCCCGAGCAACCGCTGGGCCCGTGAGTCCCCGCCCGGTTGCCGGCTCGTGTCTGGCGAGCCGCGGCCGGTGACGGTGGGGCTGACGCTGGGGAAGCCGGCGCTGCTCTTGCCCGTGATTCCCGTCCGTGGTCTGCGCCCACATGAGCGAGATCATCGCCCGGTGGCGCGCCGGCACCCTGGAAGCGGGCAGCTCACGGTTGTGGGGCGCCACCTCGCCGATGGCTTCCCGGGGGGAGCCGTCGAGGTCCTGGGTGCCGATGCGGAGCGGGGCGTTCCGTTCACGAGGAGGATGGTGTTGCTGGCGAGCAGGTTCCTCGTGCGGACCAGCCGACCGTTGCGAGAGACCCGCACACCGCCGTCCGGGGTGGGCAGCACTCCTGTCCACCGCATCGTTGACGCCCACGACGAGCTCTCTCACCAGGAATCCGCACCCAGGTGAAGGGCGCGGTAGGCGTCGCGGGCCAGGGATTCGGCGGGTTGTCAGCAACGTCGAGCCCAGGGCGCAGGCTCCTGTCGGGCGGCACTCGACGCTCGGCCAGCTCACGGTGCTGACCCTGCAGAGGTGCCTCTCTGGTCCGTCCGTGGACGACGAGTGGTGGTGCGGAACCTCACTACTGAAGGGACGGCTTCTCCAGTCCCACGTGTCGCCTCAGGGCACCTGCGGTGCCCGGTGTTCCTCGTACGGGCGTAGTTCGCCGCGATCGGCCGTCGATGCCGAATGGGGACATGGCGTGACCAGACGGTGACGACCCGGTGATGAAGGCGCCATAACCTGCGAGCTGACCTGCCACTACTCGGGAGGTCCGCTGCCCCATCGAGGCCGGACCGGCGCAGCGCCAGGAGGCGACACCCATGAGCAGCTCCGGAGGCTCGACCGGATCCACGCGCGATCCCACGACCGGCCTGGGCTGCCTCGCGTCGACCTTGCCCGCACGTGCCTGGCGCGAGGAGGCGCTTGCCCGGGCCGCCGAGATCCAGACCCTGTCGGACTGGATGGACAAGCTGAAGGAGGCGCGAGGCGAGGAGAACACGAAGACGAATACGGAGACGGAGGCGGACGCGGAGGCGGACGCGGAGGCGGACGCGGAGGCGGACGCGCGCCTCGCCGATGCGATCAGGGGTCACGTCAAGGCGGTGGAGAGGGCAGCGAGCGGTCGTCGCCCGATGATGCACACCTCGGCGCGCCTGGCCCGTGCCACCAGCAACATCCACGCCGCGGAGGCCGACCTGCTGCGCCGGGCGCCGGCGAGATTCCTCCGGGGCGAGTTGCCCAGCATGGACGCGCACGTGCGGCGGCACCTGCCGGTCGACGACCCGCGCCGCGTGCGGATGGAGGACATCGCACGCAGGGAGGTGGACAAGAAGCCCGATGAAGCCCTGGATCCGCGGGAGAAGGAGAACGTCATCGCGGCGATGCGCGCGGCCAGCTCGGCCGCCGCGCGAGAACAGCAGCGGGTCCGGAGCTTCAGCGCCATCATCTCGTGGGCCAGTGCACTGCTGTTCGCCATCGCCGGCCTCGTCGCACTCCTGGGCATCCTGCACCCAACGCTGCTCGCGATGTGCTTCGAGCCCCAACCGACGCCGACGCAGCCGCCGATGCTCGTCTGCCCCACGGGGGAGAGCTCCGTGACCAGCGGGGACATCGACACCATCGTGCAGACGACGGTGAGCAAGTGGGACGTGCCGTTGATCGAGATCATCGGCATCGTGGCGGCCGGCGTCACGGGGGCGATCGCCCTGCGACGCATCCAGGGGACCCCGACGCCCTTCACCGTCCCGGTGGTCCTCAACATCCTCAAACTGCCGACGGGCGCACTGACCGCCGTCCTGGGACTGTTGCTCATGCGCGGTGGCTTCGTTCCCGGCCTGACCGCGCTGGACACCACGCCGCAGGTCATCGCCTGGGCGGTCATCTTCGGCGCCAGCCAGCAACTCTTCACCGGCATGGTGGACCGGCAGGCGGCATCCGTCCTGGACGCCACCGGCGACAAGACGTACAAAGCGACGACCGGGTAGGCGGGTACCTGTGCAGTACAGCCTCAGGTCAGCGAAGCTCGAAGACGTCCTCGGGCACGCGCGCGCCGCCGAGCTGCCCTTCGCCTGCCTGGACGGCACGCTGATGCACAACGACCCGGTGGCCACCCCCGCCGAGCTCGGTCACCACAGGTGGTACTCAGCCAGAACCACGCCTTCGACGGCAGCGTGCAGGTTCTCGCCTGCTCGACCTGCCCTCCACTGTGGGTCTCCACCGTCCGTCCCTGCTCGACCCGCGACCTGACCGCCGCCGACGAACTGAGTCCTGCGTCACGGGCGCGTCACCGTTCCGTCAACATTTCGTCGTCATCCTCGTGAATGGCCGGCAGATAGCCCACGAGTCCGATTCGGATTGCGGTCAGGCGCTTCCGACTATTGACAGTGCGCTTCCTGGACGAGGACGCTGGCTGCGCGACGCGGTGACCGTGCGGCGATTCCGAACGGTCGACCCCGGCCGGTGGCGATGGCCACCTACATCGTTCTGGATGGTCCCGCGTCGAACGCGCTGATGCCGGAGCAGATGTGCGCCCGGTGCAGTCACCAACAGGCCCGAGAATGCTGGCGGCGGATCGCATCGGGGCTCCGCGGCGAGATGCTCGGTGACGATCAGGGAGAACAGGCCGTGCGTGTGTACGAGGCGATCGTCAAGAGTCTGGAGTCCGTCGGGGTCGATGCCGCGTTCGGCGGAGCCGGCGAGAACGCCGCCGGACTGATGATCGCCCTCGACGAGTCGAAGCGCATCCGGCCCATCATCACGCGCCACGAGCAGGCCGCCTCATTCATGGCGTGCGGCTATGCGATGTACACGAACAACTTGGGATTCTGTTTCGCCACGGCCGGCCCGGGCGCGTTCAATCTCTTCTCGGGCCTCGGCGTGGCAATGTCGGACTCCTATCCGGTGCTCGCGGTTTCCGGCTACGGCGACCGGAAGTGGAAGGGGCGGGGATCGCTCAACGAGACGTCCGGAATCAATGGCACGCCCGATTCCCTGGCGATGTTCGCTGCGACGACGAAGAAGTCGATGATGCTCGAGCACGTCTCCGAGACGTGCGACGCGGTCGAGGAACTGGTCAACGTCGCCTTCTCCGGCCGGCCGGGCCCGGTACACCTCACCGTCCCCGAAGATCTGACCGAGCGCGGCCAGGACGTGGACAACTACCACGACGTACGCCTCCGCGTCCCTCCGGTTCTGCCGGCCGCCGACGTCGTCGAGGCCATCGCCGAGACACTCGCCGAGGCGATCCGCAACGACGACCCGATCGTGGCGCTGGTGGGGTTCGGAGCCATCCGGAGCGGCGCCGGCGCCCAGGTGAAGCGCTTCATCGAACGCTTCCAGATCCCGCTCCTGACGACGCTGGACGGCAAGGGGATCGTCGCGGAGAGCCATCCCCTTGCGGTGGGCGTCTTTGCCGACAGCGGCCACTCCAGCGCCTGGAAGGCCTTTCGAGAGGCCAAGGTGGTGGTGGCGGTCGGGAACTCGCTCAACCAGCACGCCACCTTCAACTTCCGGGACGACCTGTTCGACGACAAGACGCTCATCCAGGTGAACATCTCGGAGATCGAGTTCGGCAGGGCTGGCCACTACGAGCCCCAGCACGCACTGCTCTCCGACGCCCGGGCCGGCGTCGCGGCCATCACCGATGCCCTCGACCGGAAGGTCGGAGCGGTTGCGGCGAGGAAGGTCGACGTCCAGGACTACGAGGCGCGCAAGATCCCGCAGTTGTTCCGGAAGCTGCACCCCGCCAAGCTCGCCCAGGCTGTCGGCAGGATGCTGCCGCCCGGCGGCGTCGTCCTGGCGGACGCGGGCGCCCACCTGGCCTGGTTCGGCTACTACCTCGAGCTCGAGGATGGCCAGAACTTCCGCAAGGCCGGCTCGTTCGGACCCATGGCCGGGCACACCAACGGCGCAATGGGCCTGAAGCTCGCGCAGCCTGAGCGGACCGTCGTCGTGGGCTGCGGGGACGGCTGCTACTCGCTGTCTGGCTTCGAGCTGATGACCGCCGTGGAGCACGACATCCCGGTCATCTGGATCATCTTCGACGACAATCAATTCAAGCTGATCAAGCTGTACCAGCTCTCGACCTACGCCACGAGCGCACTGGTGGAGTTCCAGAACCCCGACTTCGCCGCGTACGCGAGAGCCTGCGGGGCGGACGGATACCGCGTGGAGGACCTCGACGAGTTCGAGGAGGCGTTCGCGGCCGCCCTCGCCTCCAACCGGCCGTCGGTGATCGACGCGCGGATCACCCGGTGGGCGGTCCCGCACTACAGCCCCTCGCCGGACGGCGTGATCTCCGGAGTCGTCGAGATGGTCGAGGAACGCTTCCGGGACGACTGACCGGACCGCCCGATGAACGACAGCCACGCACCCCGAGTCAGCAGCGGAGGACCGATGAGCGCCACGTGGTCTGAGGAGTACGTCGGCGGAAGCCCCGAAGCCGAACGCACAGCTTTCGACGAACTGGCGTCGGAGATCATGGGCGTGCAGGCGAAGAACCAGCGGGCCGCCAGCGCGCACGGTGTCCCGCACGGGATCGACCGGGCCTTCCACGCCAAGCCGACCCTCGCGGTCCCCGATGCCGAGCTGCGCTTCCTGGACCTCCCCGCCGACCTCCGGGCCGGATTCGCCCAGCCGGGCGCGGCGTACCCCGCCGCCGTCCGCTTCTCCAACGCGGCCGGCAACGGGCAACCAGATTTCGCCCCGGACCTCCGCGGGGTCGCACTGCGCATCACCGTGTCACCCGAGGAGCAGCACGACCTGCTGATGACCAACTACCCCGTGTCGCACGCGCGGGACGCGCGGCAGTTCGTCGCCTTCGCCAGTGCCACGGCCGGCGGGTCGGTGTCGCAGGCGCTCGGCCTCGTCCGACTCGCATTCCGCTGCGGCCCGCTCGAGACCGTCCGCATGCTCCGCAACGTCCTCGCGGGGCGGAGGAGGAAGGTGGCCAGCGTCGCGACGGAGACCTACTGGAGCCGGGGCGCGATCCGTTGGGGTGAGGGCCTGGCCGTGCGCTACCTGCTGCGCCCCGCGCGCGGTGTCCCCACGGCACCGTCGCCTTCGGAGCACGATCCGGAGTACCTGTCCCGCGAGGCGGCCGCACGGCTCGCCGCTGGGGACGTCCGCCTCGAGCTGTGCGTGCAGCGCTTCCGGGACCCCCGCTCGACCCCGATCGAGGACACCTCGATCGCCTGGAAGGACGAGATCTCGCCGCCCGAGCCGGTTGCGGTCCTCACCATCTCCCGAGGCGACGTCAACACCGCCGAGGCACGCGTGCAGGCCGGTCTCGTCGACGCGCTGGCATTCAACCCGTGGAACACCACCGAGGAGTTCCGGCCGTTGGGCAACCTCAACCGGGCGCGCAAGGCGGCGTACGACGCGAGTGCGGCCCATCGCCTCGGCGAGCGGTGGCGGACGGAGACGCCCTTACGCAACCGGGTGGCGCTCGCCGGTGCCCGCAGCGCCTTGTCCGTCCTCAACCGGCGCCTCGAGTGGCACCGCCTCCCGCTGCGGCTGAGCCTGCTGAACCTCACGGCGGTCCGCGACGTGCTCCGCCGCCGGAACCTCTTCGACACCGAGCTCCGCGAGGCGCCGCCCCGCGCGCGACCCGTCCCCGCCCTGCTCCTGGAGGAGGACCGAGTCAGCCGGACCTACGACGGCACGGCCAACGACCTCTCGGCCCCCCAGATGGGAGCCGTCGGCGCGACGTTCGGCCGGAATCTGCGACCGGATCCCCGCCCGGACCAGGTAGACGAGCCGAACCCGATCGTGGTCAGCCGGGAACTGCTGGTGCGACGCGAGTTCCTTCCCGCCAGGTCACTGAACCTGCTGGCCGCCGCGTGGATCCAGTTCCAGGTCCACGACTGGGTCAACCATGCCCGCCATCCGCTCGGCCACCGGGACGTCACGGTGCCGCTCCCCCCCGGGATGGACGGTTGGGTCAACGTCCCCGGTGGCGCACCTGAGCCACGCATGCGGATCGCCGGCGACATCTCGCTGGGGGACGACGACAGCGGTGACGAGCGGTTCTTCTCGAATTCCGCCTCCCACTGGTGGGACGGTTCAGAGGTCTACGGCGGCGACGCCGCGCACGCGTTCACGCTCCGCGACGGCGCGAGACTGCGGCTGACTTCCGAGGGCTACCTCCCCCAGGACGTCAAGGGTATGGAGATGACCGGCTTCAACGAGAGCTGGTGGCTCGGCCTGAGCGGCATCCACACCCTCTTCGCCCGCGAGCACAACGTGGTCTGCGACGAGCTGCGCGCCCACTATCGCGGTTGGAGCGACGACCGCGTCTACCAGACCGCGCGGCTGATCGTCTCGGCGCTCATAGCGAAGATCCACACCGTGGAGTGGACGCCGGCCATCCTCGGGACGCGGGCCATCGACGTCGGGCTGAAGAGCAACTGGAGCGGTCCTCCCGCCGGCGACTGGATCACCCGGCTGGGCCTGTGGCTGATGGACGAGCACGCCACCGTGGGCATCCCCGCCACGAAGCCCGACCACCATGGCGTGCCCTACGCGCTCACCGAGGACTTCGTCACCGTCTATCGCATGCACCCCTTGCTTCCCGACGACTACTGCTTCCTCGACCACCGCACGGGAGAGTCGCTCGGGCGGCGCGGATTCCTCGAGATCCAGGGCGCGCTGGCCGACGACGAGCTCCGCGCTCTGGGCCTGGCCAACCTGCTCTACTCCTGCGGCCGCGCCAACCCTGGGGCGATCGCCCTGCACAACTACCCGGTCTCGCTGACGGCGATGGAGCGCGACGGGGAACGCATCGACCTGTCGGTCGTCGATCTGGTCCGGACGCGCCGGCGCGGCGTCCCCCGCTACAACGACTTCCGGGCCGGGCTGCACAAGCCGCGGATCAAGCGCTGGGAGGACCTCACAGCCGACCCACAGTCGGTCCAGCAACTGCGCGAGATCTACCGCTCGATCGACGACGTGGACACCATGGTCGGTCTGTTCGCCGAGACCCCACCCCCGGGCTTCGGCTTCTCGGACACCGCCTTCCGCATCTTCATCCTGATGGCGTCGCGGCGGCTGCAGAGCGACCGGTTCCTCACGGTGGACTTCCGGCCGGAGATCTACTCCCCGTTCGGCATGGACTGGATCGCGAACAACGGGATGACCAGCGTGATCCTCCGCCACTGCCCCGAGCTGACCGCGCTGCTGCCGCGGGACCGGAGCGCCTTCGCTCCGTGGCGGCCGGTCGGGCGGCCGGGGACCGTCGCCCCGGCTCGGAGCAACGCCGCGGAGTCCGTCGGTGGGGCCATCCGATGACCGGGCACGCGACGGTGAGCCACAAGGGGCTCCAGGAACTGGTGGAACGCCCGCTGCTGGAGACCCTCTGGCGCCGGCGGACGCACCGGGTCAGCCGGGGCAGCTCGGTGCGCGCCGGCTCGATGAGCTATGAGTCGTCGGCCGAACGGGTGCCGCTGTCCGATCTGGAGGAGGCGGTGCTCATCGCCGCCACTGGGTGCACGGGGCTCACCATGCCCGATCGGCCGTTCAACGACCCGCGGAACGACAGCCCGATCATGGCCAAGCCGAACCTCACCATGCGTGGGCGGACCGCGGGAAGCCCCGACAACGCGCAGGGGACGCACTTCTTCCTGATCAACGACAGCGGGACCTACTTCCTGCGCAGGCTGCCCCCCGTCCCCGACGGAGGTTCGCCGTTCGACCCGGAGGTGCTGCTGGCACGTGCGGAGGCGTCGAAGGTGCGACTGCTGGATCACCGGCTCGACGTGCCCGACGGCAACCGGGACTTCCCGGCCTACCTGGACTCGAACCGGTTCCTGTCCAACCTGCCAGGGACGACGATCCTCTTCCCGGTCGTGGACCTGTCCAGGCAGTACGTCAACGGCATGATGTACCTGCTCACCCAGCCTCCGGGTGCTCGGCCGGCCATCGTCGATGACCGCAACTTCTACCGCCCCGCCGGAGTGAAGCGCTGGATCAAGGAGGGATTCCTCAACGACGAGATCAAACTGCCTCTGGGCGCCATCTGGGGCATGAGGACCCAGATCGAGGCCGACCTCCTCCTGCAGAACCTCATGCTCACCACCGACGCCATGGGTCTGGGGGCCTGGATCCACGCGACGATCAGCCCACCGGTGCTCCTGGGAGATCCCAAGTTCCGTCCGACGTACGGGCCGATGCTGGACTTCGACTGGGTCACGCCCCGCTGGAAGCCCGCCGACCTCCCGCGCTGGCACGTCCCCCTCCCCCGGTTCTCAGTCCTTCGCGCCCATCCCGTGGGTCTCAGACACGGAGGTGAGCACCTGATCAAGGCCATGTGTCCGCCCAACTACTCGAGCATGGCGGACGCCGTCGACACCGTCATCGCCGACAAGTTCGGGCCGCGCGGCATCTACTCCGACGCGAGCGTCTTCCAGCGGATCTACAAGGACCGCTTCGGCGCGGAGTACCTCGACCAGGCCAGCGACTACGGCGCCGACGTGATCGCCTGTGCCCGCGACATCTGCACCTACATCTACGAGACGCACGGCCGGTTCCCCGCGCACGTCGAGGCGATCCACGTCCCGGGCGTGTGGCTGCAGGCCCACCACGTCGAGCAGCCCTACTACGACCACTTCTTCCGCGACGGGCTGACCGACGCCCACCGGGGCCACGACCAGGCGTGGCACCTCACCGGTTCCTCATGACCGCCACCGACGACCCCGGCATCCGTTCGGTCGCGGTCGTCCTGTCGGGCGCAGGCGCGCGGGGTGCCTACGAGGCCGGTGTCCTGTCCACCCTCCTCCCCCATCTCGCCCGGGCCGGAATCACCCCCGACCTCTACGTCGGGACCAGCGCCGGCGCGATCAACGCGGCAGTCGTAGCCTCGGCCGCCCACCTGCCGCCCACCGAGCAAGCCACGGCGCTCCTGGATGTGTGGCGCGGCATCGCCTCGGCCGACGTCTTCCGTCCGGTGCTGAGGACGGCGCCGATCACCGTCGGGTACTGGCTCGGACAACTGCTCGGTGTACCGGGCGTTCGGCTCTTCAGCCTGCTCGACACGTCACCGCTGCGAGAGACCGCCGCGCGGCGGGTGCCGTGGGAACAGCTCCGCACGAACGTGGACGCGGGGCGGACGGCTCTCGCGATCGTGGCGACCTCGGTCGCGAACCAGCGGACGGTCGTCTTCGTCGACCGGCGGTCCACAGCGGACCTACCGCCCTCCGACGACGCCCGGCCCATCGACTACATGGCGACCCGGATCACAGCCGAGCACCTGCTGGCCTCCGCGGCCATCCCGGTCCTGTTCCCCGCCGTCCGGCTGGACGACCCGCAGGTCGCGTCCGGCTGGCACATGGACGGCGGCCTGCGCCTCAACACGCCGCTCAAGCCTGCCCTGTCGCTGGGTGCCGACGCCGTGATCGTGTTGGGGACCCACCCGGTAGATCATCCGGCCAGCTCCCCTTCGGGGACCGCGGACCTGCACCGGCCGGACGTCGACGACGCCTTGGTCCAGCTCATCGATGCAGCGCTCGTCGACCGGATGGTGGAGGACGTCCAGACGCTGACGACGGTCAACGAGCTCGTCGAAGGAGGCGGACAGCGGACCTCGGGCCGGCGTCCGCTGACGGTCGTCCCCTGGCTGTTCTTCGGGCCCGACGAAAGGCGCACGCTGGGCGCCCTCGCGGCTGCTAGCTTCGACCAGCGGTACGGGCGACGGCCCGGCACGTGGCAGACCCTCCGACATCCGGACCTCCTGCTGCTCGGGCGGCTCCTCGGGGGCACGGGGCCGCGTCGCGGTGATCTGATGAGCTACCTCTTCTTCGACACCGGCTTCATCGAGGCGGCCATCGAGCAGGGGCAACAGGACGCCTCTACTGTGCTCACCGGCGCAGCACCCGGCACCCTCCCGTGGCGCACCCGTGGCGTCCCCGGCACCGGCGGTGGTGTGGTCGCGGGGCGGTGAGGCCCCGTCCCCCGTCCCTCGGGCCAGTGGAGAGTTCGACCGCCGGCGGGCCGTGTGGGCCGGCGCTCGCGCTTCTTCAAGGTCTCGACGCGCTCGAGTTCATGAGATTCGAGGTTGCAGGAGCGGTGGGCATTCGAGCCCTGTACTGGCGAGGGAGCCCACCAGCAGACCGGGGCGGAACTGCACCCGTTCGAGCCGCGCTCTCACCGGCGCGGTGAGCTGGACGATGGTGCTCGGTCAGGTTCGCCCGCGACCGCTTCACGTGCGATCACACCGGCTCGGCCAGGTTCAGCTCGTGGGCGTACGGCGGCAGCCGGAACACCGTCAGCCACGGCCGGGCCGCGCGCATCGACACCGGTGCGGGCACATCGAGGTTGTCTCACCGGCTATGACCAAGGTCCGTTTGCGACCGTGCGGACCTCGCCGATGGGGACGCAGCATGCGCTCACTCGGGGCGCGGCGGACCCATGCACCATCCCGCCGTCAGCGACCTGTGACCTTCCGCGCGTTCGCTCGAGATCGCGACGGGGCGCGCAGTCGGATGGACCGCTGGTGGCTGGCCAAGGACGCAACGCCATGAACCATCCCAGGCCATGCACCATCGCAGTGTCCCGACGAAGCCCCAGCGGTCGGCCACGCCCGACCGAGTTCTCCGACGACCCGTGCCGGCTCAGCGGGGCTTGTTCGGGACGTAGTAGGTGAGGCCGGCGGCACCGCCGAAGGCAACGAGAGCGGCGATCACCGCCGTGAGCCATTGCCCGGCAGTGATGGAGTCGAAGCCCGTGTCGGCGCCCCCCAGCGCCGTGAGGAGCGAGGAGAGGAACGCCAGCACTGCGCTGTACAGCGCCGCTGCCCAGGCCTTTGCCGCTGTGGTCCTAAGCAACGGAGCATGCTCGGGGGGGTTCCTCGGCACATCAGTGGGCGCTGACATGGCTGTTCCTCTCCTGAGGGCTCGTGCCTGGCCGAGAACCCATGGTGGTCGAGGAGCGTCACCGCGTCGTCAACGCAGCACCGACGCTGTGGCGCGTGGCCGGCCGCCGTCCCGATCCACGTCGGAGCAGCGCGGAGCAAGGGCCTCACCGCGGTGCACCCCGGTGGCTGCCAGCCCATGACGAGGTCAGGATCCTCGGCGTCGGCCCAGGCGAGGAACCGGTTCAGCTCCGACGCGGTCAAGGCCTGCATCGCCGGCGCCGGGCCTCCAACGTGCTCGGCCCAGGGACCGGTCGGTCGGATCGGCCGCGCGCCGTCCCTGCCCGCCCCCATCGCCCGGCGCCGTTCGCCGGGCGGTGAGCGCCCAGCGCACGGTTCGCGCGAGATGACCACCCAGTCCGTCGGCTCGGCCGGGGGCGTCTCGCCGGCAGGCGCGGCGGCCGGTTCCGCAGGTCTAGGTGATGCCACCGGTTCCCCCTTCCGCTCTGGAGGAGGATGTGATCGAACGACCCTCTGGAGCAGTCGGCGAGGAGATCGATCGCCGCGCCGACGTCGTCGGCGTCCTCTGCCGACTCCGAGGTACTGCTCCAGCTGGCCCGCGCGGTGCCGGTCGAGGCGAGTGACGGACGACAGGTCTGTGCCGCCGCTGTCTCTCCGAAGCTGAATGGCCCTGCTCAACCGCATCGATGACCGAGCCGGCGAGCCGGCGCTGGTGGCGTCTGGCCACCCCCACCGCTGACCCACACGGTGAGGACGACGTCCGCTACTCGGCGGGACCTCTCCCCCGGCGCAGGCGCGCGCCCGACTCCGGCAGCACGCGACGTCCACGCCGCAGTGACGATCCGTTGACGGTGACCGCTCACGATGGTGAGGACCCCGGTGGGCTCCAGTGCTCGACGGCCCAGCGGCGCAGTGTTGACGTGCCGATGCGGTGCCAGCTGGGTCGTTGCGCTGGTCGGGGCTCGATGCGGCTCCGAGATCCTCGACAGGTGCAGGAGGGATCGACACAGGAGAACGCACCGGGGCGATCTCCCCCTCGTTTCCGGACGGCGAACCGATCTCGAATCTGGAGGTGTGTCATGACACAGGACAGCGACTACCGGATCACCGTGGTGGAATCGCAGGGCCAACCGCTCGACCTACGGCAACGCGGGGCCGCTCGCGCCACCCCGAGGCTGTCGCCTCACGCGGCTGTCGCCGCCGTGCGAGCCACCAGCGGCGCCGACGAGTTGATCGCCCAGATCCCCAACCTCGCCGATGCGTCCCAGCTACAGGAGACGGCGTTCTTCAGCGTCTGCACCAAGACGGGGACCGCCGGGTTCCTGGACCTCTGGGACGTCGACCACTACGACTTCTTCACAGACCTGCAGTCCTCACTGAACAACTGCTCAGCGTGGTTCTCCCCCGACGGCTTCGACTTCTACGGGGCTCCACAGGGCAAGACCGGTCGGGTGAACTGCACGTTCCAGGCCCCGGTCGATGGAACCTACCTGGCCATCGCCTCGCTGGTGGGCGACGGTGGGAACAGCGCGACCGTCCGCTACATCCTCGACGACTTCGGGCCAGGGTCTGCGCCCACGGACCTGGGAGCCTTCGTGTTCACCGGCCCGGTCAACCAGGCGTTCGTGTTGTCGCTGACTGCCAACTCGCACAGCGTCCGCATCGACCAGGAGTCTGGTGGGTTCTTCTTCTCCAGCTTGACGCTCTACCAGGCCTGACGCGCACCAGAGCGCACTCCAGGATGACGGCCCGCCGACGGTAGGGGGTCAGTTGTCGGCACGACGCTCGTCGCCAGAGCGGAGTGGTCCGAACGCGGCCGGCCAGGCGAAGCCGCGTTCGATCACCCAGCGCTCGCGGCCCAGACCGGAGCCGTGGGCGACGCTGCGGCGGGCGATGCGTGCGGTGATCCTGCGCGCGCGAGAGCCAGCGGTGGGAGGGCCGACGGGGTCCACGAGGAGGACACATGGTCACCGTGCTCGCGGTGCGGCACGCGGACATCGACCTGCCAACCGGGTCGACTGATCCGGGGCTCAACGCGGCCGGACGTGCCCGGGCCGAAGCCCTCGGTCGCGCGGTCCGGTCGGCCGGTGTCGGCGCGGTCTTCCACTCGGAGTTCGCCCGCACGCAGCAGACCGTCGCGCCGTCCGCCACGGCGCTCGGCCTCGCTCCCCAGCTCACCCCGTCCGCCGAGGTCTTCGCACGCGATGCGCTGTCCGGGGATCTGGGGGCGGTCGTGCTGGTGGCCGGTCACAGCGACACCATCCCGTCGATCCTCGCCGCACTGGGCGCGACACCGGCACCGGCCATCGGCGAGCGCGAGTTCGACAACCTCTTCGTGCTCACGGCCCCGGCCGGGGACGGCGCCCACCTGCTGCACCTCCGATACGGGAGCGGGTGAGCAGCGAGCGGCCCACGTTCGCGCCGTCCTGCCGACGCCCATCTGTCGTCCACCCGTACGCCGCCGACGAGCCCCACTGTCCACGGGACAGCTCGAGGGACCGCTGGAAACCTCCTGAGGAAGGTCTCCCGAGCGGGTCGATTCGCGAGTCGTCACCGAGGTGGGGCGAGTCATGGTCACGACTCGTGGGGGTGGTGGCACGGACGGGTGGATCGCGCCGCTCAGCGGGTCACGGGCACGGCGGGCGCGGACCGGTCGGCCGGCTCGGGGGTCACCTGCCGCGGGACCGACAGGCGCAGGACGTCGGCCAGCACGGTGCCGGGGAACGGCCGCCGTGCGGTCGCCGGGCTGTCGTAGACCACCAGGACCTCGATGGGGTCGGCATCGGCGACGACGGTGATGCCCTCGGGGTGGTCGCTGCCCTCCTCGGGGCCCGTGCCGGTGGCGACCTCCGCGACGCGCAGGAGGTCCCGGCCGACCGTGCTCCGCTGCGCCGTGGCCGCACCAGGCCACCGGTACAGCCGGGCGGGACCGTCGAGGTCCATGGTCGGCCCGGCGAGGACGAGCACGTCGTCGCCCAGCCGGCAGAGGTCGCGGACGCCGAGCCCGTCGAGGTCGAGGAACAACGTCCGGTATCCCGGGTCCGTCCCGTCGAGGGTCAGCCGGGCCGGGTCGTCCGGGTCGGTGCGGGGGCGGATCTCCAGCACGACGGCCCAACCGCGGAGCACGGGCCCTCTCAGCCCCAGCAGGAGACCATCGTCCACGGCGACCAGGCCCTCGATGTCCAGACCACCGTCCTTGCCGGGGATCGCCAGGAAGGGCCGCAGGAGCTCGTCGGCGGCCAGCGCCGTGAGCAGGTCACCGTCGAGGAGTGCCCCCGTGACCGGTCGCGCCGCAGCGCCCTCGCCGGCGAGGGACAGTCGGATCAGCACGTTCCGGTTGGGGCGGACCTTGACCTCGGCCAGGATCGCCGGCACGTCCCGGTCGTCGTCGTCGGGGTCGACGCGCTTGCGGGTGCGGCTGTGCGAGCCGACGAGCCACAGGTGGTCCCCGGCGCGGTCCATGCCCTCGACGTCGACCTCGCGTCCGGGCCCCTCCGGCAGGTCGACGAGATCACCGAGGGGGAACGTCACGAGATCGCCGTACGCCCCGTCCTGCGGCTCCGCGCTCAGTCGGTGCAGCACCGGTCCCTCGTCTCCAGCGACCCAGAGGACCGTGCCGTCCCGGCACACCGTCGACAGATCCGTCCCCTGTTCCTCCCCACCGCCGTCCCGGGCGAAGCGGAGTGGAACCTGGCGAACGACAGTCATGACCGCTCCCGACCGACGAGGATCCGCACGTCCGCATCGGATCGTCGGCGCGCCCCGTCACCCCGCCGTCACCGCGCCTGCGCCGGGCTCCTCCCATGGTCCGGACAGGAACGTCGCGCGCGGTGATCGGGTTCGACGACGGCTGCGTCGACGAGATGTTCGCCGCGCTCATGCGGGAGGCCCCGGGTGCCGAGGTCCCCCCCGGCGCAGGACTTCCGGCTGGAGTGGGGGCCGGTCTTCCACCGCGGCCGCCTGGACGGGTCCGCACGAGTGCTGGTCATCGGGCAGGACCCTGCGGCACACGACGCCATCACCCCGCCGGATCCTCGTCGGGGAGGCGGGCCAGCGGGTCCAGGCCTTCCTGGCCCATCTCGGCCTGCACCGCTCCTACGTGCTGGTGAACTGCCTGCGGGCTGCCCGGAGCGGATGCGGGGGCTGGAGTCCTGGACGAGCCGGGAGGGCGACGACGTGGTGGAGACCGCAAGCAACGGGACCTGCCCGAAGTCCGTCGCGCGACAACACCAGCAACGCTGGCTACCTGACCCCACCTGTCACCTGTTCGTGCAGCAGTCCCGTCCGTCGCGGACCCGCCTAGCTGACGCGTATCGATGTCCTCAGGGCCAGCACACGATGATGGTGACCCACCGGCCCGCAGGGCGCGGTGTCCATGTGGTCCGGCGGGCCGGCGGCTGCGGTCTTCCTGCTCATGCGGACGGTGGCGCTTCGGGAAGCGCACATGACACAGAGTGGTCGAGCGCTGGCGCCGTGGCACACGCGGCCGATGCCGTGACACGGGGGTCGCCGGTTGCTCGCGACGCGACAACTGGGGCGATCTCCGCCTGAGAACCACCGCTACCGTTCGAGGCCAAGTGGCCACGCGGCGGGGGTGTCTGGGCACGTTCGGAGGCCGTGCACTGATGGTGTCATCTACTGGCGAGCGGACCGCACGTGCAGGTCAGGGCGGTCGTGAGCAGACCACCCATGAGCTCCTGGTGCAGCGCACGTTGTTCGTCGGGCCGACCGCAGAGGCGCCGAAGGATCTCTACAGCGTCGTGATGCACGGTGCCGTGGTCCGGGAGCGGGGCCGGCTGATGCTCCACGGTCATGCCTGCGCTACGACGAACACCTACTTCAGCCGGTTCCCTGCCTCGTATTGGCAGCGCTGGACGTCCGCCCCCGCCGTGACCGTCGAGTTCGTCGTCACCGGCGACGGGGTCGTGCGGATCATGGCGTCCGATGCGCACGGCGGCCCGCGCACCGTCGTGGTCAACGAGGTCGTGAACGCGCACGCCGAGACGGTCCGTCTCCCGGTGCGCCTGGACAGGTTCGTCGACGGCGGCGGCCTCTGGCTCGAGATGGAGACCGACGAGGGCGAGTTGACGGTCGAACGAGTGCGCTGGTCGGTAGGAGGGTTCCGCTCTCGCCCTCCCACGGCGGTGGTGATCTGCACACACAACCGGGCACAGGAGTGCCTGGCCATCCTGGGGACGCTCGTGAGGGACACGGAGGTCTTCGCCGACCTCGACTCCGTCTACGTCGTGGACCAGGGTAGCGACACCCTGGACGCCCATGAGGAGTTCCAGGCGCTGCGCAGGGAGATGGGGGCCACCCTGCACTACGTCCGCCAGCGGAACCTCGGAGGCGCGGGGGGCTTCACCCGTGGGATGTACGAGGCGATGCGGGACCACGCGCCCGTGGGCGTGAACCTGTTGCTCATGGACGACGACATCCGGCTGGAACCGGAGACGGTGCTCCGGCTCCGCGGGCTGGCCGACCGGGCAGACCGTTCCGTCATCGTGGGTGCGCAGATGCTCAACCTGCTCCACCCGAGCCGGCTGCACGTGGGTGCGGAGACCGCGGACCTGGCCATCCTGCAAGCTGGGAAGCCGGTCGAGGGTGCCATGTGGAACGCCGATCTGACGAACAGGGAAGACCTCACGAAGAGGGAACAGCACCCGCGGGTCGACGCCGTCTACAACGCGTGGTGGACCTGTCTCATCCCGTCGGAGGTCGTCGAGGCCATCGGCTTTCCGCTGCCGGTGTTCTTCCAGTGGGACGACATCGAGTTCGGACTGCGGGCGCGCGAACACGGCTTCCCGACCGTCACCCTCGCCGGCGCCGGGGCCTGGCACCCGGACTTCGCGTGGAAGAACTGGGACGACTGGTCCCGCTACTTCAGCTTCCGCAACGCCCTCATCACCAGCGCGCTGCACAGCGACTTCGATCGGCGCCGCATCGTGGGCTACCTGGCGGGTCAGCTCGTCGACGCACTCGTGTCGATGCGCTACGGCCTCGCCGACCTCATGCTGCGAGCTGTCCAGGACTTCCTGCGGGGGCCGGACGTGCTCGCCGATGCCGGGGCCGAGATCTCCGCCGGGGTCCGCAAGGCCTGGTGCGGTCACCCTGAGACGCGGAACCACCCGGCCTCGGCGGTTCCGGGCGTGCCGGACACAGCGATGTCCATGACCGCGGCCGCCGGGACGCCGTCCATGATGCGCGCCGTACTCGTCAAGCGGCTGCTGCGCCAACTCCTGCGCCGTCCGGGCGGGATCGCGGCGGTCTCGAGTGCCGATGCGCACTGGTGGCACGTGTCCCTGTTCGACACAGCGGTCGTCACCGACCCGTCACAGGAGGGCGTGCGCGTCCGGCAGCTCGACCTCGACCGCGCGGGCGTCCTGGCCCGTCGCGGTGGCGTGCTCCTCGGGAGACTGTGGCGCGACGGGCGCGCGGCCCGGGACGAATGGCGACGGCGGTTGCCGGAGCTGTCCAGTCGGGAGACCTGGGAGCGGCACATCGTCTCGCGATGAGGACGGCGGTCGACGCGGTGGTCCCGGCGTCGATGGCCGGCCGACGAGGTCGCGGCGCCGGCACAGCGAGGTCGGCAGCAGCCGTTGCCACGGCGGTGCGGTCGGAGGTCGATCGCGCGGTCCGGATGTGTCCGGCCATCGAGTCGGTGCCGGGCGGCTGACCGGTCCGGTCGAGGCTTTCGCCCTCGCCGTTCTGACACGGACAGCGGAGCTCGATGAACTCCTCCCGGGCCCCGAGCGCGGTGCTCACGCCGTCGATCGAGTGCAGACAGGACCAGACGTCGTCGGTCAGCACCCGCTCGATCCGGGCCGTGGCCGGCGAGCTGAGGTCATCAGCGGAGAGGGACTGCATCCGTCTCAGCCGGCCTCCACCAGTGCCGTGAGCTCGGCGATGGTGTGCTCGGTCGCCTGGCACCCAGGTCAGATGGGGGACGAGGAGAGGACTTCCTGTGCGTAGACGTCCCAGAGCTTGCCGAGGAACAACTGCCCGAACCTCCGGACCACCTCCGCCCGCTCCGTCGCGGTGGGAGCGTGCGCCCGCACCGTCGTCAGCTGGCGGAGGAGGTCGAGCGGCGTCAACCGCAGCACGCCCGCTCCGACGATGCCGTCCGGTTCAGCCGACCCGATCGACGCTGTGCCGTGCAGGTCGCTGCCGTCCAGGGCCGGGACGACGTGCCCGGGCAGGATCCGCACGAACAGCGTCGTGGTGTCGCTCCACAGGTCGAGGCCGGCGCCGTCCCGGACGTCCTTGACACCCAGCAGGGTGAGCGGATGTCCCGCGGAGTCGGCGAAGTGCAGTCGGTAGTACATCCGCTGGTGCCCGGTCACGTCCTGTTGGACGAACAGGTTGAACCCGCCGGAGGTCACCGGCAGCCGGCCGCCCAGCGCCTCGCAGTGGATCCACCCGGACACGGAGGCCTCGTGCAGGGGGTCGAGCAGGAAGCGGTTCACTCCGTCCATCGTGATGGTGAGTCGGAAGGCCAGCCCGATCCCGCGGTCACGGCCGAGTGAGGCGCCGCGTCGGGGGTCGGTCTCCCCGAAGCTGAACCAGCCGTGCATCTTCTCGGTGAACGCCAGCCGCGTGCGGGGCCCGGTGTCGTCCTCGTCGACCGGCGTCACCTCGATGCCGTTCGCAGCGCACCAGCTCCGCGCCGCACGCACTCCCATGTTCACCACCTCAGCGACCCTGTCGCGGCTGAAGGTGACCAGGTAGTGCAGCGGCACCTCCTCCTGCAGCAGCTTCACCTCGATGTGGCGGCCGAACTCGCCCTTCTCCCCCAGCGCGTTGTTGGCGGCGATCCGGTCCAGCATCCGCTGGAAGTGCCCGTTGGCGGCCGTCTCGATGACCTGGAAGTACTGGGCGAGGAAGCCGGCCCGCCACACCCGCTGCCGACTGACCGTCCAGATCACCCACAGCTCGTCGGCGCCGCGCCGGATCGCCTCCTCCAGGTTGGCGTCGGTGATGTAGACGGCGTCGATGTAGGTGTCCCCGTCGATGACGACCGGAGGGAACCAGACGGGCAAGGAGACGGCGGCGACGAGGAAGTCCTCGTCGAGCGACGCCGGCTCGCGCACGGTCAGCCGGTTGCGGCTGAAGTTGTAGGCGTTGAACGTGGCCGGGTGGCCGCTGGCACGGATGCGTGTCCAGTCCAGTCCCCACGCCGGGAACACGTTCCTCCGGTACCGCTCCAGCGTGAAGAGCGACGGCGCGAACGGCCCGCGTACCAGCCCCCGCCAGTTCGGCGCGATGCCCCGCTTCGGGTCACCGAGCCGCCAGTTGTCGGCGATCTCGCGGCCGGTCAGCCCCTGGCAGTACATCGCGAGGTTGAACACCCCACCGCTGGCGCCGTCCGCGTCGTCGAAGGTGAGCCCGGCCTCGTCCAGCCACACCTGCAGGACACCCGCCTGGAACGCGACCTTGAGCCCCCCACCAGCGAGGATCAGTGCCCGCTTCGGCCGCTGGGCGTCCTGCGTCGTACTCATGGCCCACCTCGGGTGTCAGCCGGCTGCGTCGTCGACCAGGCGCTCGGCGAACCGGTCCGCCAGCGCCGCGATCGTCAGGGAGGGGTTGGCGCCCACCGGGCCTGGCATCACCGAGCCGTCGGCGACGTACAGCCCGGGATGCCCGAACACCCGCCCGTAGGAGTCGACCACCCCGCGGTCCGGACCCGTGCCCATCGGGCACCCGCCCAGCGGGTGCACCGTCACGAGCAGGTTCAACCACCACAGCGGGTTGACGTAGCGGGCGCCCATGGCGGCGCTGAGGTCGCGCATGGCGCCGTCGACGCGCCGCAGGTAGCCGCGCGAGGACGTCGGCCGCCAGTCCACGTCGAGGTACCCACCTCGCAGACTCATCCAGCCGTCCGGGACGTCCCGGCCCATCCCGAGCAGCGGGAGGGAGCTGACCGCGAGGGTGTTCCGGCCGAAGACCCGGCTCAGCGGGGAGGCGATGGACGTCTTCGGACGGCGGGTGAGGCGGGCGAGCCCACGCTCGAGGAGGAACCGCCCCAGCCCGGCCGTCTGTGTGATGACCCCCTCCTCGACCAGCCAGTTGACGAACTCCGGATAACCGGCGTCCTCGATGTACGCGCCGCGTCCCTCCCCGCCGTCGGCGGTGTCGCGCAGCCGGGTGGCCGTGGTGATGACCGGACCGAAGGTGGGGTCGAACCGGCCGACTCCCCCGTCGCGGCCGCGTCGCTTCACCGCGAACCCCAGGTAGTCCCCGTTGCCCGAGAACCGGGCCCCGAGCATGGGCGACAGGTGGGGCAGCATCGACCGGTTCTTGAGGAGGAGGAAGGTGCTGCCCAGTGCCCCCGCCGAGAGCACCAGCCGACGGCAGGTGAGTCGCTTCAGTGGGAGCCGGTCGGGAGGGATCCCGACGCCGGCATCGGTCTCGCGGTGTTCGACGTAGTCCACCGCGTAGCCGCCGTCGTAGGGCCGGAAGGCCCGGACCTCACAGCGCGTGCGGATGTCCGCGCCCTGGTGATGGGCGGCGGACAGGTACGTGTGGTCGAGGGAGTTCTTGCTCCCGTAGTTGCAGCCGATGTCGCACTCGCCCACGAGCCGGCAGGTCGAGCGCGGCAGCCCGTGCAGGTTCGGGTACGCGCCGTCGGGGATCTGCTCCCCTGGCACCGGCCGGTCCACGTCGTTGCCGAAGGTCACCGCCAGGTTCGGCAGCTGCCAGTCCAGCCCGAGGGTCGTTGCCGCCTCGCGCAGTGCCGTCGCCTTGAGCGTGCGGTCGTAGGGCGGTCTGTCCAGCGGGTAGGCCTGCACGTCCATCATCTGCTCGACGGCGGAGTAGTGACGTTCGAGGTCTCCGTAGGTCACCGGCCACTCCTCGGCGCCACCACCGGGCAGCGGCTCGTGAGCGAACGTGTTCGGGTCCTTGCGCAGCAGGACGTTCGCGTAGATCAGCGAACCGCCGCCGAGGCCGCTGCTGACCACGGCCGAGATGCTCGTGAAGGACCAGACGTCGAACAGGCCCTGGCGACCTTCGCTGGGATCCCAGAAGTTGCGGCCCATGTCGTGGGGTGAACGCGCGAACGAGCCGGGCGGATAGGGCTTCCCACGTTCGAGCAGGCAGACGGCCAGCCCCGCGTCGGCCAGCCGCCACGCCATCACGGAGCCCCCGAAGCCCGATCCGACGACCACGACGTCGAAGTCGGACCGGTCGCCCGTCGTCACGAGGGTTCCTCGAGGACCGTGCGGGCGTCATGACGGGCCGTGCCGGTGGTCCGGTGCGACGGCTCCGGTCGGGAGGACGTCACGAGCACGGGCGTCTCCCACGTCGGCAGCGCCGGGAGGGCCGCAGCTGGCCCACGGCGGCGCGCTCCCCGGTCCCGGCGTACGCCTGCTGCACGTCGCCCCGGCATGGGCGCGGACGTTATCGGCGAGGGCGTCACCGCAACGTCACCGACGGCGTCAGCGCCGCGGACTCCGCCCGGAGACTGCGCGTTGACGCCGTCGTGACGCGCGGCCGCGATCATCCCGTAGGACCTCCCCCGGACGAGAGTCCGGGCGCCCTCGTCCCCGGGAAGACCCACCCGCCGAGGAGACCGGGAGCCGCGCATGACGACCACGGCCGACCCACCGCAGCCTGACGACGCCGGCGCGCCGGAGACCGATCCCCCGGCTCCTCCGGCGGGGGCCGAGGACCCCGCGACGTCGTTCACCCGCCAGCGGGCCACCCGCTGGCTGGAGCCCCACCTGCTGCTGCGGATGAGCCTGCGGGCCGTCGTGAGCGCGATCCTCGGCGAGTACAACGACAAGCGCGAGCTGATGGGGGAGATCGAGGCCGACGGGTTCCTCGACCTGAGCACCCCCGACGGTGACCTGTGGATCGACTACGTGGCCGACCTCGGCGACGGCTTCGCCGCCACCTACGCCGTCGCCACACTGCTCTCCCGACCCGAGCTCGAGGTCGCGCCGCAGGGCGGGACGACGCACTCGACCCGGCAGGGCCGGCTCCTGGTCCTGGGTGGCGACGAGTGCTACCCGGCCGCACACGTCGACGAGTACGAGAACCGGCTGGTCGGGCCGTACCGGGCCGCGCTCCCCCGAAAGGACCCCGACGCCCCCTGCCTGCAGGCGGTGCCGGGCAACCACGACTGGTACGACGGGCTCACCGCGTTCATGCGCACCTTCTGCCAGGGCCGGTGGATCGGCGGGTGGCGCAGCCGGCAGGCCCGCAGCTACTTCGCGACGAAGCTGTCGGCCGGCTGGTGGCTGTGGGGTGTCGACATCCAGTTCGACACCTACCTCGACGAGGCCCAGCTCTCCTACTTCAGGCGGATCGCCGAGGAACTGCGCCCAGGCGACGCCGTCCTGCTCTGCACGGGCAAACCGAGTTGGGTGGCGGCGACCGACGACGACGTCGAGGCGTACGCGACCCTGGACTTCTTCGAGCGGGAGGTCATCCATCCCCGCCACGCACGCGTGCGGCTCGCGCTGACCGGTGACCGGCACCACTACTCCCGCTACGGCGCGTCCGACGGCGCGCAGAAGATCACCGCCGGGGGTGGCGGCGCGTTCCTCTCCGCCACGCACCATCTGCCGGAGACGATCCACGTGCCCCCGCCCCGGAGCAGGGCCCGCAGCAAGAGCCGCTCGACGACGTACCAGCGCTGTGACGTCTATCCGGAGGCGGGGGACTCGCGGCGGCTCAGTCGGGGCATCCTGCGCCTACCGTTCGCCACACCGACGTTCGCAGCCCTGCTCGGCGGGGTCTATGCGTTGCTCACCCTGGCGGTGGGCGCGGCGCTGCGCGACCCGGCCCACGGCCTGGTCGAGGACGTGCACGCCATGGCCGCCGCGCTGCGGGGAGCCGATGTGGGCCGCCTCGCCGGAGGGCTGGCCGACAGCGTGGCCGCGTTCCTCCTCTGCGCCGTGGTCATCGGCGGCGCAGTCGCCTTCACCAGGGACGCCTCGCGGCGGCGCGGGCGCATCACCGGTCTGGTGCACGGGCTGCTGCACCTGACGCTGCTCATCGTGGTCATCCGGGGCGCCACCTGGCTGACCGCCGGGATGCCAGGCACCTGGTCACTGGCCCTGGTCGTCCCTCTGGTGTTCGCGGTGGGGGGGATCCTCGCGGCCGAGTTGGTGGCGCTCTACCTGCTGGTCGTCGACCGGTTGTTCGGGATCAACAGCAACGAGCTGTTCGCCGGCCAGGCCATCCCGGACCGCCGCAACTTCCTCCGCCTGCGCCTGCAGCCCGACGGCACGCTGACCGTCTACCCGATCGGCGTCCGACGCGTCCCGCGCGACTGGGACCTCCGGCCGGGCTGGGTGCCCGGCGATCGCGAACGGTTCGCACCGGTCGACGGGATCGTGGCGCCCTTCCTCATCGAGGAGCCCATCCCGATCCCGCGCACGGCGCCCGGGACTGCGGCGTGAACTCGCGTGTGCGCGCCGGCGACCGCGACGCCGGCGCGTCCCGATCGACGGGAAGCCGCACGGGGACTCGCCCATCCGGGTGGGCGCAGGCCCTGCGTGGCGGCCCGCTCCTCCCCGGTCCGGACGTCGCGGACGACGACCCAGCAGGTCCGGGGTCCGCCGGCCGTTCCGCGCCGGGAACCCGGTCCCGCGGTGACCGGTCAGCCATCTCCCTCGGTGCGCGCGTAGCTCCTGGCCCCCCACCAGTCCCACTCCTCCTCGTTGGGTGGGGCGCCGATGAGCTCGTCGTTCTTCCAGCCGTAGAGCCGGAACAGGAACCACTTGATGTCGAGGGGGCGGCCGACGAGGTTGGCCTCCCGGTCGCGGACGTCGTAGGAGACCCACCACTCCCGCTTGAGGCCGTCGGCCTCGGCGAACTCCAGCACCGCCTCCGCGCCGGCGTAGTGGTCGGGATGGTCGCCGGGGTTCAGCGCCCGGTCGTGGTCGGCGGTGGTGATCCACGGGCGCTCCGTCGCCCCCCGCTCCGAGGAGACGATGCCGCGGAGCGTGGTCACGAAGTCGTCCCAGCCGTCGTACGTGGTCGATCCGTCGATGGCCGCCAGGGAGGCGATCGCACCGCTCCGCAGCTTCCCGAGGGTGCGGAAGCCGGTGGACTGGAAGCCCTCGCCGTCGACGTTGCCGTCGGGGACCCGCATGCCGTAGACGACCCAGGTCGGCCCGCTGAAGCGTTGGATCGAGTGCCCGTTGACGGTGGCTCGGTCCGACATCGGCTCGCCGGGAGTCAGTGTGCCAGCCATCGACTCGATGCAGGCCGCCTCGTGCGCCTCCCACCAGCCGTCCGTTCGGCCCGCGTCGTCGGCTGTGAGCACGACGTGCACCGTCCTGACGTCCGGGGTGTGCAGGTCGGTGAACAAGTTCTCCCCGCGGAACAGCAGGACGTCGTCGGTGTGGGCCCCTACGTAGAACGTCACGTCGGACACGGCCGTCTCCTCTGCTCGGGCGTCCCGGGAAGGCGAGGGCGACAAGCCTGCCCGTGTCGTCCGCGACACGCCCGGGCCTGGCGCCCCGGAGGCCTCGCGGAGTCCGTCGCACGACCGCTCGGGCCTCCTCCAGGAGGCAGGGGTGGCGCGCCTGCCCACGACGTCGGCGACACGGCCGCGCCCCGACCCGACGACGCCCGCCTCGCGGAGAGGAGAACCGCATGACCGAGCGAGAACTGAGGTTCGAACAGTGGGCGACGGCGACGCCGGCCGCAGGGTGGCAGGTGGACGCCGGACCGCTCATGGGAGGACCGGGAAGTGACCTCTTCGCGTACCACCCGAGCAACGGGACGCTGTGGGTGGCGGAGAACAGCGGTGACCGGTTCGAGTTCACGGCTCCGTGGGCGACCGTGGAGCCAGCGGACGGGTGGCAGTTCGTCGTCGCGGACACCACCGGCGACGGCCGGGCGGACGTCGTCGGCTACCACGCGGGGAGTGGGGCCGTGTGGGTCGGCGCGAACCGCGGGGGGACCTTCGACCTCACACAGTGGACGACCCTGACCCCGGCGGCCGGATGGACCATCCGCTGCGGTTACTTCACGGGAAAGGCGGGAGCCGACCTGCTCGCCTGTCACCGCGACAGCGGCTCGGTGTGGGTCGGCGCGAACACGGGCTCGGCGTTCTGGTTCGACGACAGGTGGGCGATGGTCGCGCCCGGGCAGGACTGGCAGTTCGCGACCGGGGACTTCCTCGGTAACGGAACGACCGACGTGGTGGCATACCGACCGGCCGACGGATCGGTGTGGGTCGGGGAGAACCGCGGATCGTCGTTCAGCATGACCCGCTGGGCGACACTGACGCCCGCTTCGGGCTGGCACATCCTCGCAGGCCTGTTCACGGGACGGAACCGGGCGGATCTCCTCGGCTATCACCCCGACGACGGAGAGCTCTGGATCGGGGAGAACCAGGGCGACGTGTTCGACTTCACCGTCGCGTCGGCGACCGTGTCCCCGGCGGCGGGCTGGCAGTTCGTGACCAGCAGCGTCAACGGCGACATCTGGCACGACGTCATCGGTTATCACCCGGCGAAGGGGGAGGTGTGGGTCGGGGTGTCGCCCACCCGACCGATCGAGGGCTACTGCTGGCCGCTCTCGGCACGCCCGGGCGAGTCCATCTCGTTCTACATGTCGCACGGCGGGGCATCGGTCGCCTCGATCCAGCGGCACACCTCCACCTCGGAGAGGATCGACTCGTCCGTGGTCGACTCGGTGCAGTTCACGGCGGAGTACCAGGTGGCCACGACGACGGCCTGGCGCACGGGATGCGGCTGGAGCGAGACCTTCCACCTGACCGTGCGACCGGAGTGGCCGTCGGGCATCTACTCGGCCTCCTGCGAGGACGCCACCGGAGGCCGCTCGGACATCACGTTCGTGGTGAAGCCGGCCGCCGACCGGAGTTCGGGCGTGGCGGTACTCGCGAACGTCAACACCTGGCTGGCCTACAACGGGTGGGGTGGCCGGTCGAAGTACTCCGGACTGGCCCGCGCGAGTTTCCTCCGCCCGATGCCGCCCTCGGCGCCGGACGGGGACCCCCACCTCACCCGTGGCGAGCTCTGGATCCTGGGCTGGCTGGAGAGCCGGCACCGTGCCCCTGACGTCTTCACCGACATCGACTTCCACGTCGACGGGTGCGACCCGGCGCAGCACCCGCTGCTGATCGTGGGCACCCATCCCGAGTACTGGACGCCGCAGATGTACGACCAGCTGGCGGCATACCTCGACGGTGGCGGAAACCTCGCCTACCTGGCGGGCAACGGCGTGTTCGAGACCGCGGAGTACGACAACGACCGGACGGAGATGGTGTTCCGGCTGGGCGTCGAGGGCGGCGCGCGCGAGGTGGCCATGTTCCGGACGCGCGGCAGGCCCGAACGCTCACTCCTCGGCGTCGCCACCGAACGCTGCGAGGTACCGGGGTCGCCCTTCGTGGTCCGCAGGGCCGATCACCCGTTGTTCGCGGGAACGGACCTGTCGAACGGGGACACCTTCGGCGACGTCGGACTGAACACCCAGCACAGCGGCGGCACGGGCAACGGCAAGGCGAGCGGCTGGGAGGTCGACACCAGCCGCGGCCCCGGCGCGACGGCCCTGCCGACGTCCTGTCAGCTCGATCCGGCTGCACTGAGTCCGGCGGGGGTGCCGGCGTCGGATCTTCCCGACGGCCTGGTCCTCCTCGCCCAGGGCGTGCCGGACCCGGCCGGCCCCGGCGCGGACATGACGTACTACGACCACCCCGGCGGCGGCTTCGTCTTCTCCGCCGGATCGCTGACGTTCGGGGGCAGCCTCGTCGTCGATCCCGTGCTCAACAGGCTGATGCACAACGTGCTCGATCGGGCGGGGGTCTCCTGATGCCGGCTCAGTGGGTCCCACGGTCGTACGGGCACCGCACGGCCACCGGCAGCGGGTCCACGAGCACCGGGACGGAGCCGTGCTGTCGGGTCGCTGGACGGTCGGCAGTCCTGCCGTGCGGCCGGGGCACCACGGGGCCGGAACGCCGGAATGCTCGCCGGGCTGGCCGCCGACAGCCGGATCGGCTCCCCGACGGCGCACCGGTGTCCGCACGAGCGCGTCGACGTCCTCGCAGCGGCGGCGGGGCTGCGCGGCGCGCTGCCGGCCGCCCGCGCCGCGGGCCGTTCTCCTGTGACCGTGGACGGCACGCGGATCCGCACCGACCGCTGCCGTGCTCCGAGGCCGACTGCTCGCACCGATCTCGCCGATGCCCGGGTGGACCCGTGGTGGTCGGGCGAGGCTGCTGGAAGGGCGGACGCCTGCCGCTGACCACGCCGATCGAGCACAGTGCCAGCCGCCGGCTGCCTCTCTCACGCCGGCTACCTCACCCGCCGAGCTCCCTGGGAACCACGGAGAGCGCAGCGGGCGGCCCGCTCCGGGTCACGGCTCGCCGCGAGCAGACGTGGACGGTCGAGCCACCAAGGCCGCCGTCCCGGCGGCTGCCAGCTCCACCACGGTGAACGAGAGACGGGAGACGGCGGCGAGCGCGAGCGCTTGCCCAAAGGGCAGGACCGCGGAGAGCACCACCACGACGATCAGCTCACGGGCGCCGATGCCGGACGGCAGGATGAAGGCCACCAGGCCGGCGGTCATGGCCAGGCCCATGGCTCCCACGCACAGCAGGAGCAGGAGCCCACCGTGCATGTCCCGCGTCGCACGCAGGGAGCCGGCCAGTACGTACAGATGCAGGCCGTAGAAGACGTACACGAGCAGGCTGACACCGGTCGCCCGGCTGATGGCCTGACCGCTGAGCCGTCGGGACAGTGGCTCCCGGTGCAGCACCGACAGGAGCCTGTCGACCACGAACGTCAGCGGCCGAGGGTGCAGCAGCACCAACCCGATCGGCAGCAACGTGAACAGCCACAGCACTGCGGGCTCGTTCCGGACGAGCGCCGGCAGAGCGAGGGCCCCGGCGAGCAGTGACGCGATGACGACGACACCCGCGGTCAGGATGGAGGCGATGAAGCTGCGGACCCGGCTGACACCGAACGACCGCGCCAGCTCCATCTGGAGCAGGAACGCCATCACCGACCCGGGGACGTACTTCCCGAGCTGACCCACCAGATAGATCTTGGACGCGTCGCGTACTCGGACGTGCGAGCCGAGGTCGTCGAGCATGGCCTGCCAGACCAGCGGGCTCAACAGGACTCCGGCGACCACAGCGGCGGACGACAGCACCAGGCGGGGCCAGGGCAGCTGGGACAGCGTGTTCGAGACCTGGTGCCACTGACCCACCAACTGATAGACCGCGTATCCGACGATCACCAGGACGACCAGGCGGCGCCCCCAGGAGATGAGACGGGCTCGCCACGTGACGCGTGACGACCCCGCGCCGGGAGAGAGGTCGGCAGTGGCGGGCTGAGACGCGGCTCCGGTGGCGTCCTCGGTCACTCGCCGCCACCTCCCCGATGGCCCGGTCCGCGCCAGCGGAACGTCCTCGTGGACCCACCCCTTACCGTCCCGTCGCCCCGGTCGGGATCGGGACGACGTCCACGTGCTCCGTCCCGACGGCCGGACCGGATCGATCGGCCGACGACGCCGGGATCCGCTGCCTGCGCCGATCGGCAGTCGTGATCCACAGGACCGTCTGACCGAGGCTGACAGGGACCGCGACGGCGAGGAGCCCGACGCCCAGGGACGACCCCGGCGACTCGAAGCGCAGTGTCAGGACGTGCCGACCGGCCGGCACATCGACCCTCAACAAGCCGGCTGACCCGGTCCGCACCGCGATCGGCTCGCCGTCCAGTGTCGCGCTGTACCCAGGCCAGTTCAGCCGCGCGAACGTCAGAGTGCCGTCGTCGATGGCACGGAAGGACACCGACTCGACCTCGGCCCGGCTCCGGTCCGACCGGATGTCGATGCCCGGTGAGGCCCATGACAGCCGCCCCTCGTAGGTGCTGGGCCGGTTCCGGACCCAGACGGTCCGCAGGTCGTCGCGGGCGACGACGGACCAGCCCCCGGGGGGTGGACCGGCGACCGGTCCGGGGAACATCCGAGCGTCGAGCACCAGGGTCTGCACTCTCAACAGGTCGATGAGCGGCACGCCGGTCTCCTCGTCCGGAGCCCACACCCGGTCGAACGCCTCGGGGCAGAACTGTCCCCGGTAGTCCATGCACAGGGCGCGGGTGAAGTCCTGGAAGCCCATGCCGCTGTACCGCACGAGCGACTCGTGCCCGGACATCAGGCCCTCGTTGCCGAACAACAGCTCGCCGGTCTGGGTGCGCGACGCCACGCCGAGCGAGGTCACGGCGGACAACTGCAGCACCGGGCCGCGATAGAACGACGTGGCGTCGCGCACCTGGGCGATCGAGGAGGGAGGCTGCCCGCCGGTCGCGGTCGTCGACCCGATCCCCACCGGGAGCCGACTGGTCTGGTAGGTCACGACCACGGCCGTGCCGACCACCAGCAGCGCGCCCCCGGCGAACGGTCCACGGCGGCAGGAGGCGTACACCGCCGCCAGCACCAGGCTCAGGACGCCGAGGCCGGCCATGACGTGCATCCGGTAGAGATCCGGACGCAGAGCGAAGGAGAGGTACGCCCCCGCCGCCACGATCCCGACCGTCGCGAGCAGTCGCTCCCGGACGTGGTCCCGCGCGAAGCCCCGTGAGAGGACGAGTGCGAGCAGCACCGCGACGCCCACGTAGAAGTACTCGATCAGCCGGATCGGCCAGCGGAAGAGCCACACGTTCGACGGTCCGAGGCTCAGCGCGCCGTAGACGGCCGTGATGAGCACCAGACTCGTCAGCGGACGATGCGTGCGGCGCAGCCCCCGCCACCGCAACCACGGGAGCACCGGCATGGCGAACCACAGGAAGTAGGTCGACGGCAGCTGCTCGAGGACCGCCCCGTTCCAGTTCACGATCCCGGGCAGGTACGTCGGCGCGCTGGAGAGGAGCATGTCGCTGAGGTGGGGCACCAGGAACATGTCGTTCGAGAGCATCGCGGTCTGCGGACGGTCGGTCACCGGGAGCGTGCCGGCCATCGGGAGGAACACGAGCGCCGCTACCGCCCCCACGCAGGCGCCGGTCAGGACGAGCCCGCCGAGCAGGCGGTAGGCGCGCCGGACGAACAGCTCGACCGCGATGCCGCTCAGGACGACGACGATGCCCAGCGCCGCGTACGGGTTCCCGGTGGTCATCCCCAGAGCGCCGACCAGGAACGGCACGAACGGCCAGAGGTGGCCGCGGGCCTGCCGGCGGGCCGCCCACCAGAACCAGATGACCCACGTGAACGCCATGAGACCTGCTGGCCAGCCGGCCGCCTCGTAGTACATCGTGAACCCGGTGGCGGGAACGCCGACCGCGACGGCGACCGCGGGGATCCGGCGCGCCTCGTACTCCCGGCTCAGCAGATAGACGGCGGTCCCGAGCAGGCCCAGGAACCCGATCTGCACGACGGCAGCCGCGGTGGCGAGGTCGTCGAACAGCGAGACGATGACATAGGCGAACAGCTGGACGGGGTTCCACAGTGCGTACGTGCCCTCGCCCGCGTAGTTGCCTCCGGCCCAGCCGGACGGCTCCATGGTCGGCCAGTGGCCCGCGCGCAGTTGCTGGCCGAAGTGGTGCCACAGCGGGATGAACGACTCGGGGTTGTCGCCGCGGTAGTAGAACTGGTGGTGCTGGAGGAACGGAATGGTCATCACCACGATGACGATGACGCCGACGCCGACGCCGACCGCCCACTCGGGGATCCGACGTCCAGTGCCCCCGATCGCCGACCGGTGGGCCGGAGTCCCCGCTGTCGTGGTCACCGGCCGACCTCCTCGTTCATCGGCGCGCCAGGCTCTCGGCCACGCTAACGTGCCGGTCACCGTCCTTGCGCGACGACGATGCTCACGATGCGACGAGCAGGAGATGCCGACCGGTGATGGTGGCGGCCGGGGACGAGCCGGCGGACGAGCGCGCGGAGCTCAGCGCGGTGGCGCTCAGCTATGTCGTCCCGGCGCACGACAGCACCGCTGTCATCGAGGACACCCTCCGCGCCCTCGCGACCCGGCTGCAGGGCCGGGACGCAGAGGTGATCGTCGTGGAGAACGGCTCGCACGACGGCACCCGTGGCCTGCTCGAACGCCTCCGGCAGACCTGGCCGTACCCCGGCGTCCGACTCGTCGTCCTGCGGTCGGCCAAGGGTCTCGGCAACGCCTACCGCACTGGCATCGCGGCGAGCCAGGGGGCACGGGTCCTGCTCACAGCAGACGATCTGCCCTTCGGATTCGACGACCTCGACGCCGCCGACGACATCGATCCGGCCGCCCATCCGGTCGTCATCGGCTCCAAGGGCCACCCGGACTCGGCGGTCGACCGCGGCGGGGTACGGCTCGTGCTCAGCTGGGGCTTCCGGCTGTTGCGCCGGGTCGTCCTGGGTATGCGGACATCGGATCCGCAGGGCACGTTCATCCTCGCGGGGGACTGGGCCCGGCAGGTCGCCGACCGGCTGACCGAGCCGGGCTACCTGATGACCACGGAACTGTGCCACCTCGCCGAGCTCGGCGGCGTCAAGCCTGTCGAGGTGCCGGTGCGGCTGTCCACCCGGCACCGGGACCACCGCAGCCGGGTCAGAGTGCGAGATGTGTGGCAGATGGGAGTCGGGCTGGCCAGGATCCGGTCCCGGCACGCGAGCGCGCGGCGGCCAGCACCCGCACGGGCGTGGAGGCCGAACTGAGCCGCGGGAAGGGGCCCGTCAGGGACACCGGCCGTTGGCGGACTCCCGGACCGCCAGTGCCAACTCCAGCGCCCGGCGCCCCTGGAGTCCGGTCACCCGCGGGGAGCAGTGGTGCGCCACGCACTCGAGGAAGTGGTCGAGTTCGAGAGCAAGCGGCTCGCCGCGGTTCTCGAGGAACGGGATCTCCACCAACCCGGTCTGCCGGTAACGCGCCCCGCCGTCGGACAGGAACTCGTGGTGATCCACCCGGTGGATCGTCACGTCCTGGCGGATCAGATCGGCGACCACGTAGCTCGTCCGCCGTGTCAGCTCGATCCGGCGGATCTTCGTCTGCCCGACCCGGCTGGCCGTCACGGTCGCGGTGACACCGTTGTCGAACTGGAGCAGCGCGGTGGCGAGATCCAGGGAGTCGGTTCGCACCTGGCGGCCGACCGCCTCGACCCTGACGACCTCCGAGCCGGCGAGGGCCAAGGCGAGCTCCAGGTCGTGGATCATGAGATCGAGGACGACGTCGGCGGTGACCCGCGGTGCGAACGGCCCCATGCGGATCAGCTCGATGTGCAGCAGGCCGTCGACCAGGTGGTCCAGTTCCAGGACGGCCGGGTTGAAGCGCTCGATGTGCCCCACCGCCAGCACGCGCCCGTGGTCCTGCGCTGCCGTGATCAGGCGGTCGGCGTCGTCGACGGTCGTGGCGATGGGCTTCTCGACGAGCAGGTCCACGCCCGCCTCCAGCAGTGGGACGCCGATGTCTGCATGTGTCTCGCTGGTGCTCGCGACGACTGCTGCGTCGGCGCGCTCGGGCACCGCAGCCGGATCATCGCTGTACTGCGCGCCGACGGAGGTGGCGAGAGCGCGGCCGGAGTCCTCGTGCGGATCGACGACCAGGGTCAGCTCGGCGCCGGGCATCCGGTGCAGGACCCGGGCGTGGTGGGCGCCCATGATCCCGGCGCCCACGACCGCGACCCGGGTCACTGCAGGACCTCGCTGACCGCCTCGACGATGCGTTCCAGGTCGTTCCGGCTCAGCTGCGGGTGCACCGGCAGGGAGACGATCTCGGTCACCACCCGATCGGCGACCGGGGTCTCGTCCACCACCACCTGGGAGTTGTCCCGAAAGCAGTCGTAGTCGTGCATCAACCTCGGGTAGTAGATGCCGGTGGTGATGCCCCGGTCGGACAGGCCTGCCACGAAGCCCTCCCGGTCGACCGCCGCATCCGGGGTGATCCGGACGGTGTACTGGTGGAACACGTGCGACCGGCCGGCCGGCACGGATGGGACCCGCAGACCGGGGAGGTCGCGGAGGTGCTCGGAGAGGAAGGCCGCGTGGCGACGGCGGGCGACGTTGACGTGATCGAGTCGCGCCAGCTGGGCGAGGGCGATCGCGGCCTGCAGATCGGTGAGGCGGTAGTTGTGGCCCGCGGCCTCGTACTGGTAACGCGCACGCATGCCCTGGTTGCGCAGCACGCGGAGGCGGTCGGCGAGGGTCGCGTCGTCGGTGGTGATCATCCCGCCCTCACCGCACATGATGTTCTTGGTCGCATAGAAGGAGAAGCAGCCGACGCCCGAGGAGCCGACGGCACGCCCGCCGATCCGGGCGCCGGGCGCCTGGGCGGCGTCCTCCACCAGCGCCAGCCCGTGCTCTCGGGCGAGCTGCGCGAACCGGGGCATGTCGGCCGGGAGCCCGTAGAGGTGTACGGGCAGCAGAGCGCGCGTCCGCTCACCGATCAGCGCGCCGACCGCGTCGGGATCGAGGCAGAAGTCCTCGTCGATGTCGGCGAAGCGCACCGTGGCGCCGGTCTCGAGGATGGCGTTCAGCGTTGCCACGAAGCTCAAGGGGGTGGTCACGACCTCATCGCCGGGACCGAGGGACAGTCCGCGCAGCGCCGCGACCAGCGCGGTGGTGCCGTTGTTGACGGCGACCGCGTGCGCGACGTCATGCGCAGCCGCGAACTGCTGCTCGAGCTGCCGGACCTTCGGTCCCTGGGACAGTTGCCCTGAGCGCAGGACCTCGAGGACCAGCCGCTCCTCCTCGGGGCCGAGTGTGACGGCCGAGATGGGGATCGTCGGGTTCACGTCACCGCACCCTCCCCGGAGGACGCGGCCCGGTGCTCGGGGCACCGCAGGTCCGCCGGTCGGGCGGGATCCCGGCTGACCACCTCGCCGCACGCGCACACCCACCCGACGGGCCGCGCAGGGTTGCCGGCCACCAGTTGGTGAGCATCGACGTCCCGGGTCACCACCGCTCCTGCCGCCACCATGGAGAACCGGCCGAGCACATTGCCGCAGACGATGGTCGCGTTCGCGCCGATCGAGGCTCCGTCGCGGACGGCAGTCGGGGTGACCGTCCACTCGCTGGCGGACGCGCGAGGCCGGAGGTCGTTGGTGAACGCCGTACCCGGGCCGACGAAGACGTCAGATCCGAGCGTGACCCCGTTGTAGACCGAGACGTTGTTCTGGATCTTGCATCGGTCGCCGACCACGGCACCGGCGTCGATGAAGACGTTCTTGCCGAGTACGCAGTCCGACCCGACGGTCGCTCCAGCACGCACGTGCGCGTGATGCCAAACCCGCGTGCCCGTCCCGATCCGCGCGCCGTCCTCCACGACGGCCGTCGCGTGCACAGCAACGGAAGGCCGCGACGGGTCCTGCGGTGCTGTCATCACACCCCGATCGAGTCGTGGGCAGGCGTCACACGTTAGCGCCGGGTCGGAGCCGGAACCATCCATCTGGTGGCGCTCTGGAACTCGGCCCGACGTCGCCTCTCCGTCAGATCGGAGGTCAGTTGCGTCTCGGCGGTCCGGCGCCTCGGGTCGGTTCCGTCCATCGTCTGCAGGCGGGCGAGTGCCTCTGGGATGCGCGCTCGGATCTGGTCGTCGGGGAGGATCTGGGCCAGGGCGATCTCGGCCTCGTGGACGTTGACATAGGCGGTCTCGCACGGGGCGCCGGTCCACCAGTCCAGGAACTGGGCGCCGACCGTCAGCCGCTTCGCCTCCTCCGGCCAGGCGGCCAGGCGGGCCACGTGCAGGTGGTGCTCCACCGCTTCGGCGACGGACTCCCTGAGGGCCTGCTGCTCCGGCTCGTCCTCGGCCAGCAGCGCCTCGAGCTCGTGGTGGAGGGCGTCTGCGGCTGCGAGGATCCGCACCCGCCACGGGGCACCCCAGGGGCGTTGCAGGAGCCTGTTGAGCAGCCAGAGCACCGGGCCCGCGACCGCGACGAGTCCGGCCAGGCCCACCGTGACGACCATGGCCCGCGAGGCGCCACGGCCACCACTCCTCTCCGTCCCGGGAGAACTCATCCACTCCCCCTCCCCGATGCTCCGCGATCGCCGCAGGCGACCGGAGGACGGCCACGTCGGGCCCCCCGCCGATGCCCTCGCCGGACGGTGCGTCCGGGTGCACCGGACGGCGAGCAGCGCGTCCATCTGCTCGACCCCGGCTCCTCGGCTGCGTTCGTGTCGACGCTGCACTGAGGCTCTCCTGTCGGGGATGACGTGCGCGCAGGCGGTCGACGCCCACACGTGGCCGCGCGATGGTAGGACCGGGCCCGTCACGGTGGCGTCACGTGCCGCGCACGGCACCCGCATCCCCCGCCCGCGGGCCCACGTAGCGCACGTGCAGGTGTGCGAGAGGACCGTCCCCTCGGCCGCCGGACGCGTCGCCCGTCCGGGTGCGCCGGCCGGAGCAGGACGCCGTCACCGACGCCGACGTGCCGCCGTCGGGGCCGTCAGCCGACATCGACCGCTGCCCTGTATCACCGACGCCCCGCGACGGCTCATGGATCCGTGCACCGATCACCGCCCGCGACAGACGGGGCGTGGTGACCGAAGCGGTTGCACCGAGAGAAGAGAGACGAGCTGATGGATCCTCGGCACCGGTTCACGACCCCGTCGGTCCCGCCCCAGCAGGGCGGGGCGGACGCCGTTCCCGGACCTCCGCCGGCGCCCCCGCCCGCCACGGCGTGGCCGGGCTGGGAGCCGACGCCACCGCAGGGCCCCCCGCCCGTGACCTGGGGACACCCCGGGCCGCAGGGCGGCGGGGTGAGCGGCTACCCACCCGCGGGACCGCCCGCCCCGGGACACGCCCCGGCGCCGAGGAGGGACAGGAGGTGGTCGGTCCTCGTCCTCGCCGCGGTGGTCGTGATCGCCGGGGCCGTGGCGGCCGTCCTCGTCCTGACCGGGGCCTTCTCCGACGAGCCCGACCGCCCGTCCCCGGCCAGGGCCACGCCGGCGGCTCCCTCCCCGGCATCGCCGGAGGAGGTGACCTTCCACATCACGGACACCCTCGAGCCGGACGTCCAGGTCTTCGAGGTGCTGACGGTGTCCCGCGGAGGAGCGGACGTCGGGACGGTGGAGGTCAGTGTCGTGTCGCCGGAGGCCGTCCTGCCGGTGACGGCACCACCGGGTGCGACGACGTACGAGTTGCACGTCGAGACCGTCCTCGCCGACGACTCCCAGCTCACGTGCGTCGGCCAGGTGACCATCGACGTCCGCGACGGCGCGAGCTACGCCATCGGCTGGTCCCGGTCCGGTGACCAGTGCATCGCGACGCTCGTCGACGACGGCAACGGTCGCGACGGCTAGCGCGTCCACCAGGTCCGCGGCACGTCGGTGCCCGGGGGGACACCTCGGGCACCGACGTCCTCCCGGGAGAGGGTGCGGCTCCTCCCCTGCCCGCCGCGCGGTCACCCCAGGACGAGGTCGTGCAGACCGACCGGTGCCAGCGCCTCCCGCAGGTGCGCCAGGATGCGGGCCCGCGTGGGACCGATGCTGCCGATCGGCATGCCCAGGCGGGCGCTGATGTCCCGGTAGTTGACCGGTGGGGACGCGAGCAGCAGTTCCAGGAGCTGCCGGTGCCGATCCGGCAGGTCGTCCAGCGCACGCCGGACCAGCATCCGCTGCTCCCCGCGCAGCGCGGACACCTCGGGGCCGTCCTGGTCCGGGTCCTGGAACCGGGCACCGCGCGCGCGGGCGCGGTCCTCGTCGCCGTCCAGGAGTTCTTCACGGCCGCTCTGCCGGATGATCTGGAGGCACGCCCGCCGGGCGGTCGTCCTCAACCATCCCGCGAGGTGCTCGGGCTCCCTGAGGTCGACGACGTGCTCGACCAGCCGGAGCCACGTCGTCTGCACCGCGTCCGCGGCCTGTCCCTCGTCCAGCCGGAAACCCCGGACCACCGACCGCAGCAGGCCGGCGTACTCGTCGACGATCGCGTCCCAGGCCGCCGGGTCCCCTCCGGTAGCCCGGTCGACCAACACGGCGACCTCTGCAGGCTCCACGTCCCACTCCCCTCGTCCGCTCGGTGCACCGCACCGGGAGGAGGAGAGGCTCGGGAGGCCGCGCTAGCGGAGCGCCAGCGGACGGCGGGCGACGACGGCACCCGCCGGTGGCGGGCGCGGGCGGGGGGCAGGCCGTCAGCGGCGGGCGGCGAGCTGCTGCGCGAGCGATCGGGTCCGCTGCTGGGGTGGCACCCCCAGCTCGGCGAGCACGTGCTGGCAGCGACGGAGTGCACGCTGCGCGCCGACCAGGTCGCCGTCGGCCAGGCGCACCGCGACGAGGAGCTGGTGGGCCTCCTCCGAACAGTCGTCGGCCAGCAGAGCCCGCTCGGCGAGGGTCCGCGCCGCCTCGGTGTCCCCGCGCGCCAGCAGCAGGTCGCCGGCACGGACGGCGCTGGCGACGAACCTGCTCCTCAGCCGGTCGCGCTCCCACTCCAGCCAGGTCCCGCCGGCCACGTCGGCGAGGAGGTCCCCGCCCCACAGTCCCGCGGCCCGTCGATGGGCCGACAGCGCAGCCGAGGGCGCGCCCTGGCGCTCCAGCCGGGCGGCCTCGTCGCGGGCGTGCTCGAACTGCAGCACGTCGATCTCGAGCGCTCCGTCCGCCACCAGGTACAGCACCGGACCGGCGCTCCGCACGAAGTACGGCGGGTCCAGCTCGCCCCGGTCGGGCTCGAGGACGTTCTGCAGGTAGGTGAGGGTGACGCGCAGGTTCCGCCCTGCCGCGACGTCGTCGAGGTCCGGCCACAGCTCCGCCGCGATGGCGGTCCGGGTCGGCCGGGCGTGCGTGACGAGGTAGCCGAGGAGCTGGCGCACCCGTTCCCTGCGCAGCTCCGGCGCGGTGACGACCACGCCGTCGCGGCGCAGCTCGAGCGGGCCGAGGGCGCGCAGCTGCAGCCGTGCGGTCGGCGCCGCCGGGATCGCCCTCAGCAGGGAGCGCGCCGTGGCCGCGAGGGCCCGGGGTGCCGTCGCGGCCTGGGCGCGCAGGGTCGCCCTGGCGGCGGGACCGAGGTCCTCGACCAACGCCGGGGCACCGGCCTGACCTGCGGCCGCCATCCCCAGGGTCAGCTCGGCCACCCACGGCACCGGGAGGAGTGCGCGCAGGACCGGCCAGGTGGTGGCGGAGATGTCCCCGGCCGCCGTCGTCGAGCCGCGCTCGCGGAGCTCGACCAGCGCGCGCGCTCCGGCGTGCAGGTCGGCGAGGGCGCCCGGAGGCGGGTCGGCGTCCCACCGGTCCCGGACCTCGGGCACGAGCACGTAGAGGAGCGGCAGCGCCACCGGGGACACCCGGACGGCGGCCGAGTTCCGCCCGCCGGTGCGCGCGATCGACCGCAGCGCGGCAGCCGACCGGCCCTCGTCCCCGGCGGACAGGTCGTGGAAGGTCTCCGCCAGCGTCCGGGCCAGGGGCGCCCATGCGACCGGGGAGGCGCCCAGGACCGACCTCGACGCCCGGAGGAGCTCACCGGCCTCCTCCTGACGACCCAGGGCGTCGAGCAGGGAGACCGCGCAGGTCACCAGCTCGGGAGAGGTCAGCACCTTGGCCGGTCGCATGTCGGCGAGCAGGTACGGCAGCAGCCGCTCCGCCTCCTCCAGGCGCCCCCTCAGCCGGAGGGACTCCAGGAGGAGGCACCGCGCGACGCCGTGCATCGTCGTCGCCGTGTGGGACAGCGACCGCCGGGCCAGCACCTCGCCGGTGGCGGCGTCACCCAGCCGGAGCAGCACCAGCTGGGCGTGCAGCCAGTCCTGGACCGGGTTGAGCGGTGCCCGGGAGACCAGACCCGGGACCGTGAGCGCCGACCGGACGTCGTCGGTGGAGCGCGCCAGGACGCCGCGGACGAGCGCGACGAACGCCGGCGCTCCCGGGTGGCCGTCCCGCGCCAGTTCCTCCAGCGCCTCCAGCAGGGTCTCCATCCGGCGCCGGTCGCTGCGCCAGAACGCCAGCTGCACCAGCGCGTTCAGGCAGGCGTATCGCACGCCGGGGTCCCCCTGGGCCACCGCGAGCGCCCGGACCAGGAGCTCCTCGGCCGTACCCGGGCTCGTCGGCTCCGCCACCATGGCGGCCAGGAGCAGGCCCTCGGGGCTCTGCCGTACCTCGTGCGGCAGCCGGTGCGACCACGCCTCGAGGACGTCCGTCGGCACCAGCGCGGTGCAGCACTCGCACACCTCGACGACGAGCCGGCGGACGTCGTCCCAGGCCTGCGCGTCGAGCAGCAGGCCCATCGCCTCGTGGTACTGGCCGCGACCGCGCAGGATGGCGGCGGCGGTCCGTCGCGCCTCCGCCACCTGCCCGGAGTCGAGGTGGTGCTGGAGCGCAGCCGCCCACAACCCGTGCAGCGACCACCACCCCGAGCGTGAGCGGACGAGGAGGGGCAGCCCCTCCAGCAGGGACGGGAGGTCCACGTCGCGGCCGAGGAGCGCGGTGGCGATCTCCTCGTCCGCGCCACCCACGGCCACGAGCAGTGCCAGTGCGTGGCGCCGCTCCGGCGACAGCTGGGTGAGCAGCTCCTCCCAGACGTACCCGCTGACGGCGAAGGGGCCCGCCGTGGCCGTCAGCTCGGCGAGGGCCGGCCAGCCGCCGACGTCGCCGAGGAGCTCCGGCGACACACCGCGGGACTCGGCGAAGGCGGTCACCTCGTCCTCGCGGAACTGCAGGTCCTCCTCCCGCAGGACCACGGCGTCGCCGCCGGCCACGAGCCGGGTGACCGACAGCGGCAGCGGGGGGCGGGAGGCGAGGACGAGGTGCCCGTTCCGCGGCAGCTCCTCGACGAGGTGGCCGAGGAACCGGGCGGCCGGAGATCCCGGGGACACCAGGTGGACGTCGTCCAGCACCAGGGCGACCTGGCGGGGGGCCGCGCTCCACAGCGCCTCCGCCACCGCGACCGCGGCCTGGCGCGGGTCCTCCGGCACCGGGGCGGAGAGCCCGACCGCGGCGAAGGCACCGGAGGCGAGGAACGACAGCGTCGTGTCGTCCCGCTGACAGGTCAGCCAGCGGTCCTCCCCCGACGGGGAGAGCAGGTTCTCGCTCACGGCCTGTCCCAGCAGCGTGGTCTTGCCGAAACCGGCGGGTGCCACCACCGCGGTGAGGGGACGCTCGAAGCGGCTGCGCAGCACCTCCAGCAGCCGCGGCCGCGTGATCAGGTCCCGGTTGGCCAGAGGCGGCGTGTACCGGAGCGCCCGGCTCATGGACCGACTGTAGGCACCACGCGACCGTCGGTACACCCGATTCCGTCCGCTGACGCACCGCTAGCGGCGTTCCTCCGCGCCGCGGTGTATCACCACCGGCCGTCCGGTCCTCTGTCCCACACCGGCGTCACCGGGACCCGGTCCTCCGTCGCCCCGCTCGGCAGGCGGTGGTGGGCGCCAGGAGGGGGCGGTCGTGGGACGTGACGACCGCCTCCCCCGGTGGGACGACCGGCAGGTGATCGGGCTCGCGGCCGAGGTGCTCGACGGCGAGGAGGCCCGCAGCGGCGGCCTCGCGACGCCCGCGGCGCAGGACTCCGACCGGGCCGAGCCGTCCCTGGCCGACGTCGTCGCCGCGGGGCGGGCCGCCTACTGCTGGCTCGACGTCATCGTGACGGTGCGGAACGTGACCCGACACCACGGGCCGGTCGCCGGAGCCTCGCCCCGTCCCGGGCCCACCGCTAGCTTGGCCGCTCCCCCACCGGATCGACGCACGATCGACGGGCGGTGACCACCGTGCAGGTGTCCGAGGACCGACCCGACACCCCGCCTCCGCTGCTCGTCGACGAGGTCCGGCGACGGGTCGGCGCCCGGTTGGCGGGGATCCTGAGCCGGAACCGGGTGGCCCGCCTCGGGCCCGTGCGCCGCCGCTGGCCCCTGGCGGGCGTCGGCCGGTCCCTGGTCGTCGTCACCCGCCAGGACGACGTCGACGAGGTGCTCCGCCGCACCGACGCCTTCGCCTTCCCCTACGCCCACCACCTCCCCGGTGACTTCCTCCTCGGGTCCGGGCCGGCCGAGCACCGGCGGCAACGCGCCGAGCTCGACACGGTGCTGCGCTGCGAGGACGCCGACCGCCTGCGCCGGCTCGTGACGGACCGCGCCGAGGCGCGAGTCGAGCGCGCGCGCCGAACCGGACGCATGGACGTCGTCGGCGAGCTGGTACAGCCGGTCCTCGACGCCGTCCTCGACGACTACGTCGGCACGACCGGTCCGGACCCGGAGACGCGCCTGCAGTGGGCGAGGGACCTGTTCGAGCACATCTTCCTGAACCGGGGGGAGATCCCGCTGGTGGCGCGGCGGGCCGAGGTGGCAGGGCGGCAGATGGACGCGCACCTCGCCTCGCTGGTCGACCGGGTCCGGGCGACCCCCGGTGGACCGGACACCCTGCTGCGGCGTCTGGTGGAGCGGCAGACGTCCGACCCCGGCTGCGCCCTCGACGACGCCGGGATCCGCGGCAACGTCATCGGGATGGCCATCGGCTGGCTCTGGCACGGCGCGCGAGCAGCCGTCCTCGGCGTCGACGGGTTGCTCGCCCGTCCTCCCGCCCTCGAGCTGGCCCGCGAGGCCGCGCGGGACGGGGACCTGGAGCAGCTGCGCCGCCTGCTGTGGGAGGTCCTCCGGTTCCGGCCGGTGCAGCCGCGGCTGCCGCGCCGGTGCACGGCGGAGACGGTCCTGGCTGCAGGCACCCCGCGGGCCCGGCGGGTCCCGACCGGCGCAGCCGTCTTCGTCGGCACCCACTCGGCCATGTGGGACGAGTCGGCCGTCCCCGACCCGGAGGACTTCGACGCCACGCGAGCCCAGGAGCAGTACCGGGTCTTCGGAGGTGGTCCGCACCGGTGCCCCGGCGAGCACGTCATGGGCGTCCAGCTGCCGGCGCTCCTGGCGCCGCTCCTCCGCTCGGACGGGCTGCGGCGCGTGCCCGGCCCCGCCGGCCGCGCCCGCTGGGACGGTCTCTACCCCCGCCGCCTCGAGGTCGACCTCGGCGGGGAGCGGTAGCGCCGTGGTGTACCGGTCGTTCGCGACTCCCGGCCGGACCGCCGTGCCGGTGCGCGCCGAACGGGCTCCCTCCCGAGAGGCCGAGGCGGTGGCGCCCCGGCGGGCAGCCCTGCGACCCGACGCCGTCGGCCGTACGGGGATGATCACCGTGCTGACGGCGTTGAAGCCCCTCGGTGCGTCGTGGCTCCGGGTGCTGTTCGCCCTGACCCGCCGTCTGCCGGGGCTCACCGGGCTCGGCCCGCTCGAGTCGGTCCACTTCATCCGCTGGAGCGTCGTCGGCTCCCTGCCCTACGACGGACCGCCGCAGGTGCGCGAGCGGCTGCCCCACCGGCTCCTGCTCTGGGAGACCGTCTACAGCGCGCCCACGGAGCCCTACGTCGAGACCTTCGTGTACGGGGTCGGCGACAAGGTGCGCAAGATCTGGTGCACGTCGCACGGGTTCCCCGGCACCCGGTCGGTCACGGGGCTGGCGGGCTACATCGGCGAACTGAGCGTCGCCGGTGCCCACTGCTGGTCCGCGCACCCCGCAGCCACGGTCCGCACGATCCTCTCGGCACTCGACGTGGCGAGGGAACACCGGTACCTCGTCCGGGCCGCCCGGACCACCGGCCCTGCGGAGTTCGCGGTGGTCTACCGCGGCTTCCTCGCCCGACGTCAGGGGGACCTGTGAACGCCACCTGCCCGGCCACCCCGTTCACGGTGCTGACACCCGTGGTCCCCGGCGAGGAGCAGGCGCTCCGCGACGCCCTGGGGCAGCTCTCACGGGCCGGGGCCAGCCCCTTCAGCCGGGTGGCCGAGACCCACGTCGCCCGCTGGGTCCTGGTGTCCGGGGCCCCCTGGCGGTACCGGGGGCTCCCCCGCCGGACCCGGCCGCTGCGGATGCAGTACCTGCTGTTCACCAGCACCGCGAACCGCCCGCCGGAGCAGCACGTGGAGGACCTCCGCACCGGGCTGCGGGGTGACGCCGACGCGGCCTGGGGCCACTGCGTCGGCTATCCGGGGTACCAGGAGTCCGCCGGCTTCCGCCGCTACCTGCTGCACAACCGGCTCCCGGTCCACCGGTGGTTCGCCGCGTACGACGCCACCGTGCGGGAGGTCGGGGACGCCCTCGACCTCCGGCGCCGGCACACCGAGTTCGCGGTGCGGACGCAGGACGTGGATGACCTGCGCCTGCAGGCCGCCTTCCTCGCCGAGTTCGCCGAGGACGGGACCTGAGCCATGGCGACGGCACCCGACCTGGCCGACGTCCAGGGCAACATCCTCAACGGGTACGGCTTCGGCCACGCACTCCACCTGCTGATCCACGGGGAGACCGCGGCGGCCGTCCGGCAGTGCCTCGGGGAGGTCCAGGGACGGGTGACGACCGCGGTCCGCTGGCCGCAGGGGGAACGCCCTCGCGCCACCCTCAACGTCGCGATCAGCTACCGCGGGTTCGAGCGGGCGGGGCTGCGGCGGTCCCTGCTGGACCGCTTCCCGGAGGCGTTCCGCGTGTCGACCCGCGATCGGGCTCCCGGCCTGGGCGACGTCGGGCCCAGCAGCCCGGAGGGCTGGGACCGGCACCTCGGCACCGGCGACGTGCACCTGGTGCTGACCGTCTGCACCCGGGAGCGGGCCGACCTCGCGGAGCAGCGGCGGCAGCTGCGCGAGGAGGTCGAGGCGATCCGCGGCCTGGCGGTCGTCGCCGAGCAGGAGACCCACGACCTGCCGCACAGGCGGGAGCACTTCGGTTACGCCGACGGGTTCTCCCAGCCCGACATCGAGGGCGTCGACCGGCCCGGCAGCCACCGGGCTCCGGAGGACAGCGGCGTCGGCGTCCCCCTCCCGGACGGCGGCTGGCGGCCGGTCAGGCTGGGTGAGTTCCTGCTGGGTCACCGGGACGAGGACGGCCAGGTCGACGACGAACCCGACCCGGACCTCGTCCACGACGGCACGTACGTCGTCTACCGCAAGCTCGAGCAGGACGTACCCCGCTTCCGGGCGGTCCTCGCCGACGCCGCGCGCCGGACGGGCCTGCCCGAGGAGCTCGTCGCCGCGAAGGTCATGGGCCGCTGGCGGGACGGGACCCCCCTGGCCACGCAGCCCTCGCGCAGCGCCCCCGACGGCCTCGACGACGTCGCGTGCGACCAGCCGGGCAACGACTTCCGGTACCTGCCCGACGACAGGGACGGCCACCGCTGTCCGCTCGGCGCCCACGTCCGCCGGGTCAACCCCCGGGACGCACTCGACTTCGGCGGCGCGGTGCGCTCCAGCGGCAGACTGACGGCGCGACACCGGATCATCCGCCGGGGCATGCCCTACGAGGACCCCCGCGCCCCGGGCGACGAGCACGGCCGTCGTGGGCTGCTGTTCATCTGCTACAACGCCGACATCGCCCGCCAGTTCGAGACCATCCAGGCGCACTGGTGCAACGACGGCGACACCTTCGGGCTCGGGGACGACCGTGACTGGTTCGTCGGTGGCGCCGGCGGCAGCGGGAAGATGACGATCCCCACCCGCGACGGCCGCCCGAGGTTCGTCGAGGTCCACCCCGACCTCGTCGTGACTCGGGGCACCGAGTACCTGTTCGCGCCCGGGATGCGCGCACTGCACCGACTGGCCGACGGCGCCTTCGGCTAGCGGTGCGCGAGGACGGGCACCGGGCCGCCCGGTCCCGGTGCCCGTCACGTACCCCGCTCACTCCGGGGACTCGCGGCCGGACCTCCGTCGCTCGCTCGCGGTCGCGCCCGCGACGAAGGCCCACACGGCGGTCAGGATCTGCAGCAACGCGATGAGCCACCGGTCCTCACCGGCCGTCAGGGCCGCGTTGACGAGGAACACGACGGCAGCGCTCCACCAGAAGACCGGGCTGTCGACGGCCCTGCCGCGACCGCGCCGGGGGGTGGTCGTCGCCGGCCCCCCGCTCCCGGCGCGTGCCATGTCCCCGCTCACAGCTCGCTGCACCGGCCGTTCAGGGGCTCGAACCGGCCGCCGCACGTCGCGCCGTAGGCCTCGTACTCCGATCCCACCGGACTGACCAGATAGAGGGCGTCACAGGCGTACGGGTCGCCGTCGGCACATCCCCACGCCAGCAGGTCGAGCAGTGTGAGACACGCGTCGACCGAGCCGTTGACACAGTCCGTCGCCAGCGCGGTCACCTCGTCGTCCACCGTCGAGCCGGTCCACGAGGCGCTGGTCGCCTGGTCGGCCACGCTCGCGGCGTCCACCGGGGTCGAGGCCTCCGGAGTCGGCTGGGACGGCTGCGTGAGAGGCGGCGCGGATGCTCCCGAGGTGACGTGGACGGCGTACAGGGTCGCCAGCGCGGTGATGACCCCGGCCAGCGCGGTGAGGACCCCCGGCATGGTGCCGAGGAAACCGAGGACACCTCCGCGCGGTGGCGGGGCGTCCGACGGCGGTGCCGGCACGCCCAGGGGCGGTGGGTCGGGGGTCATGGCGATCCTCCTGTCGCAGGACCATCCGTCGTCGGGCGCTCCGCCCGACCGGGCCCGGCCGGTCCTCGGGTCCGGGCACGAGTGGAAGAGGCCGGCCGGGGGGCCGCTGATACGCCGTCCCGTGTCTCGCCGCCGGCGCCGGCTCACCGGGTCCCGGCGGCGCCCGCGCGAGCCGGGCGGTCCCGGTGCAGCGGGACCACGGTGAGGGCCGCCGGCGGACGACGCGCCCCGGCGAGCAACGCCTCCATCCGGGCGGAGGGGGGCACGCCCATCTCCGCGGCGAGGACCGCCCGGAACGACTCGTAGGCGCGGACGGCCTCGACCAGGTTGCCCTCCGCCAGGTGGATGCGGACCAGCGTGCGGTGCGCGCTCTCCCTCAACGGCTCGACCTGGACGGCGTCCTGGGCGGCCTGGACCGCCTCTCCGAAGCGGCCGCGCCGGGCCAACCGGTCCGCCAGGGCCTCCATGGCGTGCAGGCGCAGCTGCCGGAGCCGCTCGCGCTCCAGCAGCACCCAGTCGTCGTACCAGCCGGGGAGCAGCTCCGCGCGCAGCTCGACGTCCGCGGGCACGGCATCCGGCAGGTCTCCCCGCGGGTCGAGCAGGCGCTGGGCCCACCGGACCGTCTCCCGGACGTCGACCCGCACGCCCCGCGCCAGGGACAGGGCGCCCCCGGTCGGGTCCACCACGCCGGGCGCCGCCTTCTGCAGCCGCCACAGGACCGAGCGCAGGCTGCCGTGGGCCTGCTCCTCGGGGACGTCGGGCCACAGCTGACCGGCGACCGCGGCACGCGCCGGCCGGTGCGCCAGGCCCAGGTGGGCGACCAGCCGCTGCACCCCGTGCGGCAGGTCCAGGACCGCCTCCTCCCCCGTGCTCAGCCGGAATCCCCCCAGCAGGGCCACACGCGCCGGTCCGACGTCCACGATCCGTCCCCTCTGGCACCCGGTGCTGTGTGCAGCACCTCCCTGGCTACCGGAGGGGTACGTGGCCCGGTTGATACCGCCGAACGGTCGCCGGCCGGTGGCCCCACCCGGTCCGGGCGCCCCTGAGGGATCCGCGAGGTGCATCAGGTTCTCGTCACCGGGCATCACCCACGCCGTCACGACGTCCGCTCCCGCCGGGGCGGGGATCGCCGCCTGCCGGCTGTCCTGAGGTGATCCGGTCGGCCTCGTGTGTCGGCCCGGTCGGCGTGGCCTCGGCGGCACCGATCCGGGAGCCCGGGTCACGGACCTCGTCCGTTCGCGCGGACACCGCCGCGGTCACGGACACCGGGACGTGCCCAGCACAGCACCCGCCACACGTGCCCCCACGCTCGGGACCGGCGGGCCCGCCTCACCGGCCCTGCCGGACGAAGGTGTCGAGGAAGTCCTGGACCCGCCCGATCGCGGTCGTGATGCTGGTCGTGGCGCCGGACCGCTCGGCCGGCTGGTCCTCGACGTCCACCCGTGCGGTCACGGTGATCCGCAGACATCCGGACCCGTCCGCCTCGGCCCGGACGACGCACGTCCCCGTGTGCGCGCCGCCGGGAGCCGTTCCGTCCGCCATCGGTCCCCCAGGTGAGAGGGAGGCGGTGGACCCCACCGCCTCGACGAGAGGTGCTGCCGGTCCGGCGCACCGGACGACCGGGGCAGGCACGCGCCCGCCGTCCGCGACGGCCGCCACCGACGGGTCGCCGAGCACCTCCACGGAGCGGCGTCCCGGTCCTCCGGCGATCGGCATCCGGTCACACCGGGAAGGGTCGCGCTCCCCCGTCACCGAGCCGTTGCGACGGGACTACCGCGGTGGAGACGCCGACGAGGCCCCGCCACCCCGTACAGGTCGCCGGGAGCTCCGGCGGAGGTCGTCCCGGACGGGACACCGGCGCTCACCTCCCCGGGGCGTCGGTCCTGCCACGACGGAACCCGCTCCGCCAGGTGCCGTTCTCCGTCATCACCAGGCAGGCGCCGCTGTCACGGCGCGGGCAGCGCGTCGGGTCCCCGCAGGTGAAGGAGGGCGTCGCGTCCGGGGCCGCCCGCAACGCGGTCAACCGGGCGACGGCGGACCCGAGACTGCTGTCCGTGACGTCGTACCGCTCGTGATAGGCCTCCGACGACCGGATGCCGATCGCCGGTCGGTCGAAGTGGTGCACGCGGGTCGCGTCGAGCAGGTTCCGGTCCACCGGTCCGTGCGGGTGGGAGTCCGAGGACGGCCTGGTGAACCACCGGTGGACGGGCGGGTCGGGCGTCATGTCCCACGGCGACCGGGGGCGGCCCGCGCGCTCCACCCGGCGCGACAGGTACCAGACGACCACGAGGTGCAGGGACAGCACACCGGCCGCGATGGTCAGTGACAGCAACCAGGGGGAGGTCGACGGCTCGGGCGGCTCGTCGGGCTGCCGTTCGGTGTAGGCGACGAATCCGGCGGCGACCACGGGCAGGGCGATGCAGACCGCGGCCACCGTGCGGACCCCCACCACGAGCCGGGAGGCGATCCCGCTCGACTCCCGGTGGGCCACGAGGGTCGCCGCAGCCGCCGCGGTCGTCAGCAGGAGGACCACCATGTTGTTGCCCTGCTCGGGACCGGGGTGCTCCTGACGGGCGACGTGCCACGTCGCCGAGGCGAGGACGGCGCACACGGCCAGGCCTGCGATCGCCATCGTCGCCAGCCACCCGGACGACTGGACGCGGAGGTCGACCTGAGCCCGGCACAACGACCCGTGCGGGACCTCGACCCCGTGCAGGCCCACGGTGAGCGTGTCGTTCTCCTCGTGGTCGGCGGTCAACCGGTGCTCGGGTTCGTTGGGTCGCCCGGCGAGCAGGGTGGCCCGGCCGATGCGGACCCCGGGCGGTGCGGTGATCTCGACGTGGTAGCTGGCCGCACGCTCGGCCGAGGGCACCTGGAAGCGGACGCGTGTGGATGCCCAGCCCAGCGCCGCGGCGACCCGGTCCCAGCGGTAGCGGGCGGGTACGCGCTGGTTCGCCCGGTAGGTCCACACCGGGTCCTGCGCCGTCGGACACCTGAGGTCGGGCCACTGGTAGACCCACCGGATCGGCTCGACGAAGGACACCCGCAGGAGCCTGTGCCTCCCCGCATCCACCCGGAGGAAGGCGTAGAGCGTGAAGCCGTTGCGCAGCTTCCGGGCCGCGGCGGTGAACACCGCCGACCCGCGGAGCACCTCCAGCGGGCCGTCACCGGAGGGGCTGGTCGCCTCGAACCGGTCCCAGCACTCCCGGACCTCGTCCCTGCGGCCGGCGACCAGCGTCTGGATGAACTCGGTGACGACGGCCGCATCGCGCGCGTCCACGGCGTTCGGGTGCCGCGTCGTCGTCGCTGCGGCGGCCATCAGGATCGCCTCGTCCAGCTGCTGTGCCAGACGGAGCCCCGACATCCTGACCGGCTGGTCGTCCTCGGTGCGGATGTGGAAGTCGACCAGCGTCCGCCGGCGCATCAGGGTCAGGGGCACCAGCCAGTACTCGACCCCGCCGTCGTCCACGAACACCGGGGCGTCCTCGCGGACCCGGAGGTCGATGGTCATCTCCCTGACGACCGTCCGTTCGTCCTGGAAGGCGATCGTCTCGACCCGGCGCAGGACCCACTCGCCGAACTGGAGCTGGGCGAGGAGCATCCGGCGGCCCACCTCCGCGCAGAACGCGACGGGAAGCTCGCCGGAGGCCGCCCTGCGGCTCGCCTGGAGGGCGAGGTCGACGGGACTGGCCCGCCACCGCAGCGGCGCGCGCACAGCGGTACGCACCGTCGTCCGGCCGTCCGGTGGTCCTCCCATGGCGTCCTCCCCGTCGGGCAGGCACGGACCCCGAGCCCTGGTGCCCGGACGACGGCCGACGCTAGGTCGCGGCCGTCACCGGGGCGTCACGGGCGTGGTGGCGCCACGGACGGCGACGGTCGGCGGGACCGCGGATGACGGCTCACCCGTTCCCGTCGGCCGGGTCCATGGCCCGGCTGGTGAAACCGTCGAGCCAGTCACGGACGGCGTCGAGCACGCCCGTGACGGACGACGCCACGGCGACCGTCACCTCCTCGGCGGGCCGCCCCACGGTGACGTCGCCCAGGGTCAGGAGCCGTGCCCTGAACTCCCCGGCGTCCTCGAGCCAGACGCGGATGAGCAGTGCCGCACTCGGGTGGTCGATCAAGTCGTCTCTCCTGGGGGGTCCCGCCGAGCGTCGCAGGACCCCCCGCGGCAGCCGTGCGACGCGGTCGGGGTGCCGGGCCCCATGCTCAGAGCTCCCGCTGCGTGACGCAGTCCCCCGGACGGATGACCCCCGGACGGATCCCACTGGCGGCTCCCCGCCCGGGCTGTCACCCGGATCCGAGTGCGAGCGCAGCCGGTCGACGTCATCGGGGCCCCAGGTCCCGGACGCCGCACGCCGGAGCTGCGGGCGCCGCTCCCACGGGACCGGGGAGCCCGCCGCGCTCGTCACCTGTCGTCAGTGCCCGTGCAGCAGCCCGGACGCGGCACGGCCGCCGAGCGGGTCGTCGCTGCGGGCCAGGTCACCGGTCCTCGGACAGTCCGGGTGACGGGCACCCAGCGTCCGGCGGATCCGCGGGACATGGGCGAGCAGCCGCGTCATCAGCTCGCTCGGGGGAACGCCGAGCTCGTCCTGGAGCATCGTCCGGAAGCACTCGTAGGCCCGGACGGCCTCGACCACGTTGCCGTCCGCCAGGTGGATGCCGACCACCATCCGGTGGGCGCTCTCGCGCAGCGGCTCGGCGCGGACCGCCGAGTGGGCCGCCTGCAGGGCCTCACCGAGGCGGCCGAGGGAGGCCAGTCGAGCGGCCACCGCCTCGAGGGCCTGCAGGCGGAGCTGCCGCAGTCGCTCACGCTCGAGCAGGACCCACTCGTCGTACCAGCCGGGGAGGAGGTCGCCGAGGAGCGCGGCATCCGGAACGAGGACGCCCTCGGTCCCCGTGGCGAGGGTGACGGCGCGCTGCGCCCAGTCACCGAGGTCCCGGACGTCCACCCGGACCTCCGGCGCCAGGCACAGCGCGGTCCCCGACGCATCGACCACGCCGGGTGCCACCTTGTTGAGCCGCCACAGTGCCGACCGCAGGCTCCCGTGCGCGTGGTCCTCGGGGACATCGGGCCACAGGTGGCCGGCCGTCACCGTGCGGGTGGGCCTACGCGACAGGCACAGGTGTGCCACCAGTCGCTGCACTGCGCGTGGCAACTCGTCGCCGGTCGGCGGCCGGCGGCCGGGCAGGTCGAGCTCGAAACCGCCGAGCAGCGTGACGCGGGCAGGGGGTGGACGGTCCACGGGAGGGCTCCTTCCTCCGGGACGGATGACGGTGACGGGTCGGCGTCGGGCGCCATCGGCGTCGGGCGCGCCACCCGGCTCGTGGGCGACGGCCGGTGGCCGGTCGCGACGACGTCTCGCTCGACGACGGGGGCGCACTGGTCCCGACCGGGACCTGCAGCGCGGTCGTCGCGCTGCCGCCGGCCCGGGCGCGTGTGCGGGCGGCCACCACCTGAGCTGCGGCAGCGCCCGCCGCTCGCGTCCGGGTCGACGAGCGGATCAGGTGGTGCGGGTGGACCGTGCCCGACCGACCCGCGTGCGTCCGTCCGCGCTGGTGGGCCTGACACGGAGCTGCGCGACTTCGACCGACATGACTCCCCCTGACGCACGCACGAGAGGTGCGGGAGGGCAACGCTAGTCACAGAAGGCCATCGGGACCGTACGCAGTTGTGCGTATTGAGGAGCGACGTCGGCCCTCGGTGCGCCGGCCACGCGACGGAACTCGACCGTGACGTTAGGCCCTTGCCCAACGGCACCGGCGGAATACGCTCCGTTGCGTGTCGCGCGCCACGACGTGTCACGCCGCCTGGCTGGAACTCGTCGGGGACATCCTGCAGGGCCAGCCCGGGGCACGGGAGTTCCCGCACGCGCGGGTGGCCGACCTGCTCCGGGAGTCCTTCGACGCGGCCTGCTGCTCCCTGCACGCCGTCGACGCCGCCTGGGTGGACCACGTCGTCTCCGCCTGGCCCCACGACTACCTGCCAGAGGTGCCGTCGCTCGGGGTGCTCCCCGATGCCACCACCCACCCCCTCATCCGCTGGTACGCCGTGACGGGCAGCTCCGCAGCGCAGATCCTGGGCCGGGTGCCCCGCGAGGTGGCCCCCCGTGGCATGGCGGCCGAGTGGTCGGCGTTCGCGCGCCACTTCGGGATCAGCCACCAGCTCTCCCTGCCGCTCCGGACGGGAAACGGGATGGAGGCGTACGTGGTCAGTCGTCCCCACGGCGAGTTCACCGATGCCGATGCCGGCCTGGCCGCCCTGGTCCTCCCGGCCGTGACGGCGATGGTCCGCCAGCACCGGGTCCTCCACGACGTACCCGGGTGGCGATGCGACCGCGTCCGTGCGGCCGGCCTGACCGAGCGTGAGTTCGCCGTCCTCACGCTCCTCGGGGAGGGGCTCACCGCTCAGGCGATCGCCCACCGCCTCACGGCCTCCCCGCGGACGGTGCAGAAGCACGTGGAGCACCTGTACCGCAAGCTCGGCGTGCGGGACCGGCTGACGGCGGTCCAGCGGGCCCGCGACGCCGGCCTACTGGCCCCGTCCCACGGGTCCGGCGGACGACGCGGGACCACGGACCCCGCACCGCTGATCCCCCACCCCCGGAGCGGGGACCACCACCTCGCCTCGCAGACGTCCACGAGCAGGATCCGGCGATCCACCGCGGGATGACGTCCCGGCGGCAGGCGCTTGTGCGCGGGGAGGGCACCGGGGGCGACGCCGCCGGTCCCGGGCGACGACGGGTGGAGGATCCTCGGCGCCGGCTTCGCCCTCTGCCCCTCACAGGGATCGACGTGGATGGGCACGCAGCCGTGTGCGCACGTGCCATGTCGTCCTCGGACACCAAGGTGAACCCCACCGTCGCCAGGTCGGTGGGGTTCTCCTTCTGGCGTCGGCACGTCCGGCGGTCGCCCGTGGCCTCGACGTCCCGTGACGGCGGACAGCGCGCGCACCCGGCCCCGCTCGGAGGGGCCAGCATCGGCCTCATGACACTCCCCCGCCGCGCTCTCGCGAGGGCGCAGCCGGCGGCGGTCGCGCTCGCGGGCTGCGGCGTCCTCGCGCTCGGCTGCGCGGCGGCGGTGGCGGGCTACGGTGAGCTCCACCCGGGCTCGCT
>NZ_FXTJ01000020.1 GCF_900182545.1 Geodermatophilus aquaeductus
TGCTTGGCTACACGCCTACAACCACCATCGGCCCCACACCGGCATCGGCGGCCACCCACCCATCAGCCGCTTGACCAACCTGCCCGGTCAGTACACCTAGCGCCAGGTCGGGGCGGCGATGCCCTGCGCCTCGGCCTCCAGCTGCCAGGCGCCCTTGCCGTCGATCGACTCGCGGATGACGTCCGCGTGCCCGGCGTGGCGGGCCTGCTCCTCGACCTGGTGCAGCAGCAGCCAGCGCACGGTGACCACCGTGTCCGCCGGCAGCCACCGCGCCACGCCGTCGGGCACGTCGACCACGCGGTCGAGGTCGCGCTCGGCGCGCACGACCTCCTCGGTCTCCCGGGCCACCTCCGCCTGCCGGTCGAGCAGCACCTCGACGGTCTCGTCCGCGGCGACGGTGAACCCGGCCATCCACCCCGCCTGCGGATCGCTCTCCAGCGCGTGCGGACGGCGGCCGATGCGCCCGGCGACGTTGGCCCGCTCGCCCTGGGTCACGTGCTTGACCAGCGCCGACAGCGACAGCTCGCTCGCGCTGGGCGTGGCCCGCGCCTGGTCCTCGGTCAGGCCGAGCAGGGCGTTGCGCAGCGCGGTGCGCTGGGTGGCGAGCAGGCGCAGCAGCAGGTCGCGCTCGTCGGGTGCGGACACGGGAGCCATCCTGCGCCCGTTCACCGGGACGGAACAGGCGCGGAACAGCGCCGTGGTGGGCTGGGGCCGTGCCCTCCCCCGTCGTCCGCGAGACCCGCGTGGTCCACGGCCACCGCCGGTCCTTCCTGATCGGCGGGGAGGGGCCGCCGCTGCTGCTGGTGCACGGCATCGGCAACAGCTCCTCCACCTGGGACGGCGTCCTGGAGCGGCTGGCCGCCGCCGGGCACACCGTCATCGCGCCGGACCTGCTCGGCCACGGGTCCTCGGACAAGCCGCGGGGCGACTACTCGATCGCCGGCTACGCCAACGGGATGCGCGACCTGCTCTCGGTGCTCGACGTCGAGCAGGCGACGGTCGTGGGGCACTCGCTCGGCGGCGGGATCGCGCTGCAGTTCGCCTACCAGTTCCCCGAGCGCTGCCAGCGGCTGGTGCTCGTCGGCAGCGGCGGCCTGGGACCGGAGCTCTCGGCCACGCTGCGGCTGGCCACGCTGCCCGGTTCGGAACTGGTGCTCACCGGCCTGGCCGCGGTCTCGGGGACGCTGCGGTCGGGTCTGCAGGCGGTCGCGGACCTGGGGCGCGCGACGGGGTGGCGGCAGGTCCGCGACCTCGCCACGGCCGGGGACGCGCTGCTGGCGCTGCGCGACGTCGAGGCCCGGCGGGCGTTCCTCCGGACCCTGCGCAGCGTCGTCGACGCCCGCGGGCAGGCGGTGACGGCGCTGGACCGGCTCTACCTGGCCGACGCCGTCCCGATGCTCGTCGTCTGGGGCACCCGCGACCCGATCGTGCCGATCAGCCACGCCGACACCGTGCGGGCCCGGGTGCCCGGCGTCCGGGTGGAGGTCGTCGAGGGCGCCGGGCACTGGCCGCACCTCGACGACCCGGACCGGTTCGTCACGACCCTGCTCGACTTCCTCGCCACCACCGAGCCCGCGGCGCACGACCGCGCGTCCTGGCGGGCGCTGCTCGCACAGCCCGGCCCGGCTCCGGCTGGCCCCTGACCGCGGGCCTGCCTAGCGTCGCTGCCGTGGAGCACCGGGACGTCGTCGTGGTCGGGGGCGGCCCGGCGGGCGCGGCGGCGGCACTGGCCGCGCGGCGCACCGGCGCCTCGGTGCTCGTGCTCGACCGGGCGGACTTCCCGCGGGACAAGGTCTGCGGCGACGGCATCGCCCCCGAGGCGCTCGACGTCCTGGCCGGCCTCGGCGTCGATCCCGGGGCGCTGACCGCCGGGTACGCACCCGCCCCGCGGCTGTCGCTGCGCTCGCCCGGCGGCGCCACGGTGGAGCGGGCCACGCACCGGCCGTCGTCGGTGGTGCCGCGGGAGGTGTTCGACGCGCGCCTGCTGGCCGCGGCACGCGACGCCGGGGCGGAGTTCCGCCGGCACGCCGTCCGGACGGTGACACCGGGCCCGGACGGCGTCGTCGTCGACGGGGTGCTCACCGCCGGGGTGCTGGTGGGCGCCGACGGCGCGGAGTCGGTGGTCCGGCGGGTGCTGGGCCTGGCGCGCAACCCCGACGACCGGATGGCGGTGGCGCTGCGCGGCTACGCCCCCGAGCTGCCCAGACAGGCCGGCACCCAGGTGCTCGTGACCACCGAGCAGCGCTGGCCGGCCTACGCGTGGTCCTTCCCGCTCGGCGACGGGCGGGCCAACGTGGGCTACGGGGAACTGGTGAGCGGGGGCGCCACCCGGGCCGGGTTGATCGAGGGGCTGCACCGCCTGCTGCCCGGGGTCGAGCCGGAGGGGCTGCGGGCGCACCGGCTGCCACTCTCGACCGGCCGGCCGCGGCAGCCCGACGGGCGGGTGCTGCTGGCCGGCGACGCCGCGTCGTTGATCAACCCCATGACCGGCGAGGGGATCTTCTACGCGGTGCTGTCCGGGGCGCTGGCGGGGTCCGCGGCGGCGGCCGGGGCGGGCGCGGGCGCGGTACACCGGCGGGCGCTGCGGCGGCGGCTGGGCGGGCACCACCGGTCGGCGTCGGCGGCCTCGTGGATCAGCCGCTGGCCGGTGGTCATGGACGCGGCCTTCCGCGCGGCGGCGGCCGACCAGCGGGTGTTCGACGACGTCGTCGCGCTGGGCCTGGCCGACGGCCGGCTCACCGCGCGCACCCTCGTGGCGGCGGCCCGCCACCTGCGGTGAGCCTCTAAGCGGGCGCGACCTCGACGCGGCCGCGGCCGGCGCGCTTGGCGCGGTAGAGGGCGCGGTCGGCGGCGGCGTAGAACTCGCGCATCCCGAGCGCGCCGGCGGTGCGGTGGGCCACGCCGACGCTGACCGACATCGCCAGCAGCGTGCCGTCGGGCAGCGTGAGCGGCGTCGACAGCACCGTCTCGAGCACCGACTCCGCGCGGGAGACGGCGACGTCGGCGGTGCAGCCGGGCAGCAGGACGGCGAGCTCGTCGCCGCCCAGCCGGGACAGGACGGCGTCACCGGCGCGGATCTGCCGCCGGATGATCCCGGCGAGGTGGACCAGGGCGTCGTCGCCGACCGGGTGGCCGTGCTGGTCGTTGATCTGCTTGAAGGAGTCGACGTCGAGCAGGAGCAGGGCGGTGCCGTCGTCGGCGGCCGGGCCGTTCAGGGCGACGGCGAGGGCGTCGTCGAAGACGCGGCGGTTGACCAGGCCGGTGAGGGTGTCGACGGTGGCCTGCTGCTCCAGCGCCTCGACGAGCCGTTCCTGGATGCCGCCGGCCCGCGCGAGCATCGCGGCGACGACGGTGAGCACGACGCCGGTGAGCAGGATGTCGCTGATCCCGATCTCGAGCGGGACCAGCATCGGCACGACGACCGCGTTGGCCAGGACCGCGGAGGCGGTGACGACGACGACGGCGGTGCGGCGCAGGTGGGAGGCCGCCCAGAGGACGGGGAAGGCGAGGAAGGCCTGGGCGCCGGCCGAGGAGTCCTCGGTGACCAGGTTGAGCCCGCAGGCCAGCAGCGCCCCCAGCACGCCCACGGCGACGAAGACCCCGGCGCGGTCGAGCCGGTCGGGGTCGGCGAAGCGGACCACCAGCGCCAGGACGACGAGGAAGCCGACGACCAGCCACGTCGACACGACGGTGACCGTGCTGGCGGCGTTGGCGCCGAAGAAGCTGACCCCGGCCAGGACGGCCGCGGAGACGCCGATCATCAGCACGAGGGACCGCGCCGCAGCCGTCGGCTGCCGTGCTCTCAGTCCCCTGGCGATGGCCACACCACATCTTCGGCGGTCAGCGGCTCGCGGATGAGCCGACCCACCCGTGCGGGTGAGGCCGGTCCCGCGTGTCGCCGGGGACGCGCGGGGACGACACGCCCGGTCCCGGGCCCGGGTGTCGTGTCAGCGCGCCACGGTCAGCAGCAGCCGCACTCGCACGTCTCGTCGCACTCGCAGTCGCAGGTCAGCTCGCGCACGTCGGATCACCTCCTCCCGCCGGTGGGCACCAGGTGCCGGGGCTCGGGGGCGGGCAGGCCGCCGCGGGCAGCGCGTCGGCCATGGCCGCCATCTCGGTGCGCAGGGCGACCAGCCGGGCGATCTCGGCGTCGACCTCCGCCAGTCGCCGGCGCAGCAGCTCCTCGGCCGGCTCGCACGGGCAGGTGCCGGTGTCGCGGACCGACAGCAGGTCGCGGATGTCGGACAGCCGCAGCCCCAGGCGCTGGGCGCCCCGGATGAACCGCAGGCGGTCGACCGCCCCGGCGTCGTAGCTGCGGTAGCCGCCCGCGGTGCGGGCGGGAGGTGGCAGCAGGCCGGCGCGCTCGTAGTAGCGGACGGTGTCCGACGGCACGCCGGCCGCGGCCGCCAACTCCGCCACGCGTAGTCCGCGGGCCGTCATCATCGTCACGCCGTCATGGTCGACCCTGGACCCGGGTCCGGGGTCAAGCCCCGATCGGCTCGTCGGAGCAGCAGGCCTCGGCACCCTCGGGGGTGAGGGCCGCCAGGGTGGCCAGCAGCCGCACCGGACCGGCGAGGGCCTCGCAGCACAGCGCGTGGACGTTGCTGCGCCCCCGGGGCGTCACCGTCACCAGCCCCTGCTCGCGCAGGGGTGCGAGGTGGTGGCTGACGAGGGTCTGGCTCATCCCGCTGATCTCGGTGAGCTCGCGGACCGACCGGGGCCCGTCGGCGAGGAGCAGCAGCAGGTGCAGCCGGTTGGGGTCGGACAGCGCCTTGAGCTGCGGGGCGAGCAGCTGCGCCCGGGCGGCCGCCGAGGCGGGCCCGTCGGGGTCGAGCAGCCGCACGCCGAGGTCCTGGCTCATGCGCCCAGTATGACAGACGTCGGTTGTCATCAACAGCATCGGCTGTTACGTTGCGGCATCGATGTCCGTCGATGGGATGAGGAGCTGGTCGGGATGGCCGGGACGACGTCACAGCTGCCGGTGGTGGTGATCGGAGCGGGACCGGTCGGCCTCGCGGCCGCCGCGCACCTGCTCGAGCGGGGCCTCGAGCCGCTGGTGCTGGAGGCCGGCGGGGAGGTCGGCGCAGCGGTCCGGGCGTGGGGTCACGTCCGGCTGTTCTCGCCGTGGGAGTACGACGTCGACGCCGCCGCCGTCCGCCTGCTGGAGGCGGCGGGCTGGGAGTCGCGCGACCGCGACGCCCTGCCCACCGGCACCGACCTCGTCGACGCCTACCTCGCTCCCCTCGCGGCCACGCCCGCGCTGGCCGGGCGCATCCGCACCGGTACGCGGGTGGTGGCGGTCAGCCGCCAGGGCGTCGACAAGACCCGCACCGTGGGCCGGGAGGGCCGGCCCTACGTCGTCCGGACCGTGCACGCGGGCCGGACCGAGGACGTCCTCGCCCGCGCGGTGCTCGACGCGTCGGGCACCTGGGGCCGGTCCAACCCGCTGGGCGCCGCGGGCCTCCCGGCTCTCGGGGAGGAGCAGGCCGGGGCGTGGCTGACCGGGCCGCTGCCCGACGTCCTGGGCGCCGACCGCGCGCGCTTCGCCGGCCGGCACACGCTCGTCGTCGGCATGGGCCACTCGGCGGCCACCTCGCTGCTGGCGCTGGTGCGGCTGCGCGAGGAGGTGCCGGGCACCGAGGTCACCTGGATGATCCGCGGCCGCTCGCCCGCGCGCCTCTACGGCGGCGGGGACGCCGACGGCCTGCCGGCGCGGGGGCTGCTCGGCTCGTCGCTGAGGGCCGCCGTGGCCGACGGCACGGTCACCCTCCACCGCGAGGTCACGATCGGCGCACTGACCCCCGCACCCGGCGGCCGGCTCGCGGTGACCGGCACCGGCCGCGACGGTGGCACCGTGGACCTCCTGGTGGACTCCGTCATCGGCGCGACGGGCTCCCGCCCCGACCTGGACCTGCTGCGCGAGGTCCGCCTCTCCCTCGACCCGGGCCTCGAGGCCCCGGCCGCGCTGGGGCCGCTGATCGACCCCAACGTCCACTCCTGCGGCACGGTCCCGCCGCACGGTGCCGACGTGCTGGCCCACCCCGACGAGGGCCTCTACGTCGTCGGGATGAAGTCCTACGGCCGCGCCCCGACCTTCCTGCTCGCCACCGGCTACGAGCAGGTGCGCTCCGTGGCCGCCGCCCTGGCCGGCGACACCGCGGCCGCCGCCCGCGTGGAGCTGACCCTCCCCGAGACCGGCGTCTGCTCCACCGACCTCGGCGACCGCGAGGCGGCCGAGGTGGCGAGCTGCAACACCGGCGTGGGGTTCGCGACCGGCTCGGAGCACGGCTGGTCGGCCGAGCAGCCGTCGCCGGCGGCCGGGTGCTGCGGCGGCGCACCGGTGGCGGTGCCGGTGTCCTCGGCGTCGCATGGCGGCTGAGCCGCAGGCCGCCGGCCCGCCCGCCGCGGCGGACGCCGGGACTCCCGGGCGCCCGCCGCGGCGGGCTCTGGTCGGCCTGTGCGCCACCCAGGTCACCAGCTGGGGCGTCCTCTACTACGCCTTCCCCGTCGCGCTGGCCGACATCACCGCCGACACCGGCTGGTCGGCTCCCGCGGCGACGGCGGCCTTCTCGGCCGGCCTGGTGGTCTCGGCGCTGGCCGGCATCCCGGTCGGACGCTGGCTGGACCGCCACGGCCCCCGGCGGGTCATGACGGCGGGCTCGGTGCTCGCGGTGCCGGCCACCGTGGCGATCGCGCTGGCTCCGGACTACGCGACGTTCCTGGCGGCCTGGCTGGTCGCCGGCGCCGCCATGTCCGCCGTCTTCTACCAGGCCGCCTTCGCGGCGCTCACCCGCTGGTACGGCGACCGGCGGGTCCGGGCGCTCACCACGCTGACCCTCGTGGCGGGGCTGGCCAGCACGCTGTTCGCGCCGCTGACGAACGCGCTGGTCGAGGCCCTGGGCTGGCGCGGCGCCTACCTGGCGCTCGCCGGCGTGCTGGCCGTGGTGACGATCCCGCTGCACGCGCTCACGCTCACCGCCCCGTGGCCGCGGACCGGCAGGCACGAGGTCCACCACCGGCGGACACCGCCGGAGGTGCGCAGCCGTGAGTTCCTGGCCCTGTCGGCGGCGCTGACGTTGACCGCGTTCGGGCTCTACGCCGCGAGCCTGACGGTGATCCCGCTGCTCACCGGACGCGGGCTCTCGACCTCCCTGGCGGCCACGACCCTCGGCCTGCTGGGCGCCGGGCAGTTGCTCGGCCGCGTCGTCTACGCGCCGCTCAGTGCCCGCACCACCCCGACCGGTCGGACCGTCGGCCTCATCGCGGCCTCGGCGCTCGCCATCGGGCTGCTCGGTGCCCTCCCCGGTCCGCCGGTCGCGCTGGTCGCCGCGGCGATCGCTCTCGGCGCCGTTCGCGGGGCGTGCACCCTGCTGCAGGCGACGGCGGTCGCCGACCGCTGGGGCACCGCCCGCTACGGCACGCTGTCGGGCTACTTCGCCGCCCCGATCACCGCAGCGACCGCGCTCGCCCCCTGGGCGGGCACCGCACTGGCCGAGACCCTCGGCAGCTACGCCGCCGCCTTCGGGGTGTTCGCGGCGCTGGTCCTCACCGCCGTGAGTCTCGCGTGGTGGGCACGCGGGGACGCCTAGGGGCGAGGGGCGGGCTCGACCTGCAGCTCGGCGAGCAGGCCGCGGATGCGGGTCTCGATCTCGTCGCGGATGGGCCGCACGGACTCGACGCCCTTGCCGGCGGGGTCCTCGAGCGTCCAGTCGAGGTAGCGCTTGCCGGGGAAGACCGGGCAGGCGTCGCCGCAGCCCATGGTGATGACGACGTCGGAGGCCTCGACGGCCTCGGTGGTGAGGACCTTGGGGCGCTGATCGGTGATGTCGATGCCGACCTCGGCCATGGCCTCCACGGCCGAGGGGTTGATCCGGTCGCCGGGCACGGAGCCTGCCGAGCGGACCTCGACGGCGTCCCCCGCGAGGGAGCGCAGCCAGCCGGCGGCCATCTGGGAGCGACCGGCGTTGTGGACGCAGACGAACAGGACGCTCGGCGTGCCGGTGCCCATCGGGTGCTCCGCTCGTGTCAGGTGGTCCTCGCGGCCGGAGTCGCATCGACCCTCGTCGATGCCAGCCTGCCCGGGCCATCGACGGCGGTCAATCCCCGCGGCATGCTGGACCCGTGAGCGTCGACGTCGCGTCCTGCGCACCGCTGGTCCGGGAGGCGCTGACCGCCGAACAGGCCACCGATCTCTCCCGCGTGCTCAAGGCCGTCGCCGACCCCGCCCGGCTGCGCCTGCTGTCCCTGGTCGCCGCGCACGAGGGAGGCGAGGCCTGCGTCTGCGACCTGACCGAGCCGCTCGGCCTGTCCCAGCCGACGGTCTCCCACCACCTCAAGGTGCTCGTCGACGCCGGCCTACTGACCCGCGAGAAGCGCGGCGTCTGGGCCTGGTTCCGGCTCGTCCCCGGCGCGCTCGACGCGCTCGCGGCCGTCCTGAGTTCTGCCGGCACCGCGGGGGGCTCCAGGACCGACCGGTCCTCGTCCTGCTGACCGCGAGCGGACGGCGTGGGATCGCGAGCGGAGCTGCCGAGATCGAGACTCTCCATGCCGGCCGACGAAGGAGGACCCGATGTTCAAGGCGCTCGTGGTGCTGGCGGTCCGGTCCCGCACCATCTACCGGATCAGCCTCCCGGACGGCCGGGTCCAGACCCTCCACGACGCAGCAGGCCCGGCACCGGACGGTGTCGCCGTCGACGAAGCCGACGGCCGCGCCTACTGGACGACGATGGGCGCCGGGCGCCGGATGCCCGCCGCCGACGACGGGTTCGACTTCTCCAGCCGCAACGGCGGAGTGCACTCGGTCTCGCTGGACGGCACCGACGCCACGGACGTCCTGGCCGCCGGTGAGATCACCACCGGGAAACAACTGACGCTCGCCGACGGCGTCCTGTACTGGAGCGACCGGGAAGGATGCCGGGTCAGCTGCGTGCGCGTCGACGGCACGGACCGGACCGACCTCGTCGTGAACACCCTCGACGACGAGTGGCTGAACGCGTGCGTCGGCGTCGCCGTCGACACCGCGCGCGGCCACCTCTACTGGTCACAGAAGGGCCCCGCGGACGGTGGGAAGGGACGCATCCTGCGTGCCGGTCTCCGGATCCCGGAGGGCGAGACGGCCGACGCCCGCTCCGACGTCGAGGTGCTCTGGGACGGCCTCCCGGAGCCGATCGACCTGGAGATCGCCGGCGACACGCTCTACTGGACCGACCGCGGCGCCCCGCCTGAGGGCAACACCCTGAACCGGGCACCGCTCCCCCCGGCCGGCGCCGCGGGCGAGCCGCCGCAGATCCTCGCGAGCGGGTTCCACGAGGCCATCGGCCTCGCGGTCGACCAGGACGCGGGGATCACCTACGTGACCGACCTCGGCGGGCGCATCTGCGCCGTGCCGATCCCCGCCGACGACGCCACACCGGATCCCGCGCCGCCCCGGGTGATCGCCCACCTCGCCGAGCCGCTGACGGGCGTCGCCGGGATCGAGTCGGAAGCCCTCCTGCAGGCTGTGCGGTACACCTACACCTTCGAGGACGTCCGGCAGCGACCCGTCGCCGTGATCGGAGCCGGGACGCTCGGCCGCCGCATCGCCCTGATGTTCGCCTCTCGGGGCGGCACCGTGGCCATCCACGACCCGAGCACCGAGCAGGCGGCCGCCGCGGTCGAGTTCGTGGCCACACAGCTACCCGAACTCCTGGACAGCCGTGGAGTCGCCGACACCGAGGCCGGCGTTGCCAGGGTCGCGCCATCGCTCATCGAGGCCCTGGACGACGCATGGCTGGTCGTCGAGGCCGTCCCGGAACGCCTGGAGATCAAGATCCCGCTCTGGGGTGAGATCGACGCCGCCGCCCCGGAGGGCACGATCTTCGCGACGAACTCGTCGTCGTACGCCTCCCGACTGATGTCGGAGCGGGTGAGGGACAAGTCCCGCCTGTGCAACATGCACTTCTACATGCCGCCCCGCTCGAACGCGGTGGACCTGATGTCGGACGGTGAGACCGACCGCGGCCTGCTCGACTCCCTGCACAGGATCCTGCCCGAGTTCGGCATCCACCCGTTCGAGGCCCGCAAGGAGAGCACCGGCTTCGTCTTCAACCGCATCTGGGCGGCCATCAAACGCGAGTCCCTCCAGGTCGTCGCGGAGGGAGTGGCGTCGCACGAGGACGTCGACGGCATGTTCAAGGTCAACTGGCGGATGCCGCGCGGTCCCTTCCAGATGATGGACGCCGTCGGGCTCGACGTCGTCCTGGACATCGAGAACCACTACGCCGCGGAGAACCCGCACCTGCCAGAGGGTCCGCGCGAGCTCCTGCGCGCCTATGTCGAGGCGGGCAAGCTGGGGATGAAGACCGGGGAGGGTTTCTACACGTACCCCGGGGACTGACCTGCGAGCTCCCCGGCCGCTCGGGCGTGCCCGGCGACGGCCCCGACGCCCGGGCACCTCAGCTGCCTCACGCGACGGTGCCGGCCGCCCGCAGCGCGGCGGTCCGCTCGGCGTCGTAGCCGAGCTCGGCGAGGACCTCGTCGGTGTGCTGACCGATCGAGGGCGGCAGCCGTGGGGGCACGGTCCGGACGTTCGCGAGCCGGAACGGGACGGCGACGGTGCTGACGCGTTCGTCCTCGGGGAAGGACACGGCCAACCCGTTCGCGTGCACCTGCTGGTCGTGCGGGATGTCGGCCGGCGTCGCGACGATGTCGAAGACGATGTTGTTCTCGCCGAGCACCCGCTCCCAATGCGCCCGCTCGTGCCTATCGAACACCTCGTCCAGCGTGAGGATCAGGGCGTGGGCGTTGCGCAGCCGGTCGGACTGGGTGGCGAAGCGCTCGTCGGTGAGCAGGTCCGCCCGTCCCACGCACCGCGCCAGCACCGGCCAGTACCGGTCCTCGTTGAGGATCGTCAGCAGCAACCACTTGCCGTCGGCGGCCTGGTAGTGGCAGCTGAGCGCGTTGAAGAGGTTCTCCCGCCGCGGCCGCGGGATGAACTCGGCGTGGCACAGGGCCGCGGTGGCGAGGTAGCTGTTCGCCCAGAGCCCGTTGGCCAGCAGCGAGGAGGACACCTGGGTGCCCGTGCCGGTGCGCTCGCGCTGGAAGAGCGCGGTCACCAGGCCGGCGTACAGGGTCATCGCGGAGGGATGGTCGCCCTGGCCGATGACGGCGCGTGCCGGGGTCGCCTCGGGAGAGTTGCGGACCTGGTCCATCATCCCGGAGCGCGCCCAGTACGACGTGGCGTCGAAGCCCGGCTTAGCGACCTCGGGCCCGGTCTCGCCGTAGCCGGTGAAGGAGCCGTAGACGAGCCGGTCGTTGAGGGCGGACAGGGTCTCGTAGTCGATGTGCAGCTTGCCCCGGACCCGCAGGGGGTAGTTGGTGACGAACACGTCGGCGTCCGCGACCAGGCGGTGCAGCACCTCCTGGCCGTTGGGGGAGTCCAGGTCCAGGGCCAGGCCGCGCTTGCTGTGTGAGTCCAGCAGCCAGGCGTAGTCGTGCTCGGAGACCGGGTTGCCGGGGATCCTCGGCAGCTGGCGGTAGGGGTCGCCGGCGCCCGGCGGCTCGATCTTGACCACGTCTGCGCCGAGGTCGGCGAAGATCGTCGTGGCCGCCGGGGCGGCGATGTAGCTGCCGCAGTCGATGACCTTCAGGCCGCTGAAGAGCGACTCGCTCATCGTGCGCCTCCCGGCGTCTCGTGGTCGTCGCAGGCCACCACCGGACTCGATGCCGAGCCGTCGTCGGGCCCACCGCGAGCGGAGGGCGTGGGATTCGAACCCACGATGGGTGTGACCCCATAGCGGTTTTCAAGCCTGGTACAGGGGTTTCCTGAACCAACACTGATCAATCGTTTCCGCAGGTCAGGAGGGCAATCGCTGCGACCCCTGGTTACCGCAGACAGCCGCTGCGTGCCCGTACTACGGGCACGCAGCGGGCACGGCCGTTCGGGCACCGGATGCTCGCCCACTGGGGATCGAGGAGTTGCCTCTGGCGATCGGCCAGGCAGCCCTCACTGCACGGACTGCGAGCATGGCTCGACCGCCGGCGCCCCGGCAGCTCGGCCGACGTTCAGCAGACCGGACAGGACAGCCCGACCGGGAGATCGACCGCGACGCCTGCATGACTTCTGGCCCTCCGGTGTAGTCGCGCACGAGGACGGTCGGTCACGCGCGTCGGTCGAAGGAAGATCGACGCCGCAGCGGCGCAGGCTGGAACGTGCTGCCCGCCACTCCGAAGGTTTGTCGCTGTTCTGCGTGTCATGGGGTCGACGGGGACCGGAACGCACCGTGGACCTATCCGGTCGCGTCCGGCGGGGGCTCCTGACGCCGGTCGCCTCGAGTTCACTCAGCGGGCCGTCTGATTGCTCGCGGTTCTCGTCGTGCCGATCGCAACGGGACGGGGTGGCCCGCGGCGATCCGCTTGGGCAGCACCGCCCCGACCAGCAGGATGACGTCTCGGTCGGGCACAGACCGACCACACCCGCGAGACGGGCGGATCTCGCGGGCGAGCCGCTCGTGCGGGTTCGATTCCCGTCACCCGCTCCACTGCGTGTCGCGGAACACCTGATCGCAGGTGTCCCGCGACGTCGTTCGCTTGGGAGCCGGTGGTCAAGCATCAGCCGAAACAACACACCAGCGAGTTTCGCCTCAGCCGCCCGACTTCCCTCTGACCGGCTACGAACATAGCGACGCAGAGCGAGGGGTTCGTTGGCGGCCGTTCTCGAGCAGTCCCTCGGGCTACGCCCCGGCCGGCCAGACGGACCGCCCCTCGCTCGCTGCGTAGATGGCGCGAAGGACCTCCCTCGCCCTGCAACCTTTTGTCACGAAACCGATGGCTCCGGCCTCGCGGGCTGCCCTGACTACGCACAGGCGGGCCTCTGCACTGAACATCAGCACGCTCGCGCCCGATCGTTCGGCGGTCATCCGGCGAGTGGCCTCGATCCCGGACATGTTCGGCATGGTCACGTCCATGAGGACGACGTCCGGCTTGACCTGATCGGCGCGCTCGATGGCCTCGAGCCCGTCGACCGCCTGCCCGACGACGGAGACCCCGTCGGTTGACTCAAGCAGGCCGATGACGGCGGCCCGCACGACCGGATGGTCGTCGACGACCAGTACGCGGATCACTCGATCGCTCCACCCCGGCTGGCGCAGGCTGCGATCATGTAGGCAAGTTACTACTAGGCGACGTCGTAGACGAGCCGGGCCACGGAACTCAGCAGTGCAAGCACCGGGGCGTTGCCCCTGATCGCCAGGGGTGGATGCTCGGGTTCCTCCAGTGTTTCTCCTGTGACCGGGCACGGACCGCCGTCGGGGGCCGGGCCGACGCACCTGGGCCTGGTGCAACCGTGCCGTCAAGCCGGACACTGGCGCCGTGCAGCCCGCTCCGCGTGGCGGGCTGCCCGCCATGCCCCCTGGGGCGGTTCCCACGAGAGGTGGCGGCATGTCCGACGACCGCCGTACAGCGTCGGCCCACACGGACCAGGTGCGCTGCGGCTGCTGTGGACAGGCCCGCGCACGAAGCCGTCTGGCAGAACTCGGCGATACGCCGGGGACGTTCATCTGCACCCGCTGCGCGCTGTGGGCCGCCGGTCGGATCGCCCGCTCGTCGCGACTGGGCCAGCTCGGGCGTCGGCTGCCGCATCACCGGCCCAGGCCCGGCGTGCTGACGGCCGTTCCTGTGCTCGCTGCGACCGACCTCGACCGGACCGCTGAGCTCTATGGCGCAGCCGGCTTCGAGGTGACGGGCCGCCACGACGGATACCTGGTCATGCACGCCGGACCAACCGAGCTGCACTTCGCCCAGGACCCCGAGACCACACCTGGAGCCTGCTTTCTCCACGTCACCGACGTCGCCACGGTGCGAAAACGGCTCGAGGCTATGGTCGCCGGCTCCACCGGACCGTTGGGCGACACCGACTACGGCCTACGAGAATTCTGGTTCACCGACCCCGACGGCAACCGGGTCCGGTTCGGCTCCCCAATCAGCTAGAGGTAGCGACAGACACTCGCGGGATCGCAGCGGGCCGGCTCGAGCGTGGTCGCGTCCGCCTGCAACTGGGCAACCGTGCCCCGCAGTTCCTTGAGCTCGGCGATCTGACGGTCCAGGTCACTCAGCCGGGCCCTGAGTAGCTCCTGCACGTGCTCGCACGGCGCCTGGCCGCCGTCGCGGATCTGCAGGATCCCTCGGATCTGCGCCAGGGTCAGCCCCGCGCTCTGGCTGCGGCGAATGAAGGCCAGGCGGCTGATGATCTCGGGCGGGTAGTCCCGGTAGCCCGTCCCCGTCCGGTCCGGCGACGGCAGTAGCCCAGCCTCTTCGTAGAAGCGCAGCGCCTTGGTCGTGGTCCCGGTGGCCTCCGCCAATTCACCGATCCTCATGATCCGGTCCCTCCCGCCGACATTCACTTGACCTTCCCCTGCACTGGAAGGTCCAACCTGAGTCGAGACCATCGAGGCGGACGACGCAGGAGGTGCACGGTGGACGAGGACTACGACGTCGATCTGGCGGTGATCGGTTCGGGTGGCGCGGCGATGTCCGCGGCCATCGCCGCCCGTCAGGCAGGCGCCAGCGTGCTACTGATCGAGCGGGGGACGCTCGGCGGTACCTGCGTGAACATCGGCTGTGTCCCGTCCAAGACGCTGCTGGCCGCGGCCGGCGCCCGTCACAGCGCTGCCACCAATCCCTTCGCCGGGGTCTCGACGTCTGCCGGAGGCGTTGACCTGGCTGCCCTGATTGCGCAGAAGGACGAACTCGTGGCCGGCATGCGCCAGGCCAAGTACGCGGACGTCGCTGCCGCCTACGGCTTCGAGGTCCGCCACGGCCACGCGCGATTCCTCGACCGCGACACGATGGCCGTCAACGGCCAGCCGCTGCGGGCCCGGGCCTACCTGCTGGCCACCGGCGCCGACCCGGCTCGGCCCGATCTGCCCGGCCTGGACGAGGTGGACTACCTGACGTCGACCACCGCCATGGAGCAGACCGTGCTGCCCGAGTCGCTCGTCGTGATCGGCGGCGGTTACGTCGGGATGGAACAGGCTCAGCTCTTTGCTCGCCTGGGCGCGGGGGTCACGATCGTGGGTCGCCTGGCTCCCCACGCTGAGCCGGAACTGACCGAGATCCTCCGGGAAGTCTTCGCCGACGACGGCATCACGGTGCTCGAGGAGCACGCCACCGAGGTCCGCTCGGACTCAGCCGGTGTCCTCGTCACGACAGCGTCCGGCCACGAGGGGCGCGGCCAGCGGTTGCTGGTCGCTACCGGGCGTCGGCCGCGCACCGAAGCTCTGGACCTCGACGCCGGTGACGTGAAGACCGACGGTCGTGGCTTCGTCGCCATTGACGAGCACCAGCGCACCTCCAATCCTCGGGTCTTCGCTGCCGGCGACGTCACTGGCGCCCCGCAGTACGTCTACGTCGCCGCCGGCGGCGGCCGCGTCGCCGCGCTCAACGCGCTCGCCACCAGCCCGACCGAGGCCCAGGGCCGCATCGACTACACCGGTCTACCTGCCGTGATCTTCACCAAGCCGCAACTTGCCTCGGCCGGGCTCACCGAGACCGAGGCGATCGAGCGGGGCCATGTCTGTGAGTGCCGAGTGCTCGGCTTCGACGACGTGCCGCGGGCACTGGTCAACCGGGACACCCGAGGCGCGCTCAAGCTCGTCGCCGACGCCGAGACCGGCCGGGTGCTCGGCGTGCACGCGCTCGGCGAGGGCGCCGGCGAGATCATGCTGGCCGCGACCTACGCGATCAAGGCGTCCATGACCGTCGACGAGCTGGCCGACACCTGGGCGCCTTACCTCACGATGGCCGAGAGCCTGCGGATCGCAGCCGGCCTTTTCCGGAGCCAGATGCCGACGTCCTGCTGTGCCTGAATTCCCCGACCCCAGGTACGCAGCGGCCGCCTCGCCATCGGGCGCGCCGCCCTGATGCTCGTGTGCAAGGCCGCCTCGCCGCGCGGTGGCCGAACAAGCAGAACCTGCGCGCCCTCATCGACACCACTTCGGTGAGCCGGCACCGGATGCTCTGCGCCAGGGTCGTCGTGCTGTTCGCTTCACGCCGCTCACCGGACCTCCGCTACCCGGCCGGTCACTGGTCAGCCGGCAAGACAAGCAAGACAAGAACGTGGCTCGGCCGGGCGATCCGCCTGTGCGGTGACTGTTCATCCGACGCCAGCACGCACGCGCAACCCCGCCAGGGTGACGTCGACGAGCCGGTGCACAGCGGCCTGGGACGGCAGGCTGCCCGCCGCACTGAGCGCGTGCAGGCAGAAGTGCGCCAGCTCGTCCGGCGCGACGTCGTCCCGGAGCTGGCCCGCGTCGGCGGCCTCGGTCAGCACGTCCCGGAACAGGTCGACCAGTTGCTGCTGCGCGCGGGTGACGTGCTCACCCCGATGCAGCAGGGCGCTCAGTTCCGGAGTGCCATGACGCGCACGATGGTAGGCGATGAGCGCGTAGCCCTCCACGACGGCCGCCAGCCGCTGCCGGGCATCGCCGGGCTGATTGCGGAGCTCTCCGAGGCGCTCGAGATGCGCGGTGACGTGCCGTTCGTGACCGGCGGCCAGGATCGCCTCGACGTCGGGGAAGTACTTGTACAGCGTCGCCCGCCCGATGCCGGTGGCCTCGGCGATCTGCGACATCGTCACCGACAGCAGCCCGTGCTCGGCCACCAGCGCCCAGGTCGTGTCCAGGATCGCCTCGTGCACCGTGCGGCGATGCCCTTCGATGGTCTCGCTCCACAGCTTCGGCACCGTCGAAGCATACGTGGCGACGTCATCCTGACGGTGTGGTTTCATGCTGGACACAGTGTCTCGATGAGCGTCGGGGCGCGCTGTCACTGCCGCGCGTGATCAACGGAGGACGGACATGACGGACCCGATCCCTGGACCCGACCTCGACCGTGGTCTCGACGGCGGAACGCCCCCCGGCATGCCCCGCTGGGTGAAGGTGACGGCCATCGTCGTCGGCGTCCTGATCCTGGTGTTCCTCGTTCTGCAGCTCACCGGTATCGCGGGCAACCACGGACCCGGGCGGCACTCGTCCGCCGGCATCACGCCGCCGGCCGGCGTCACCGAGTCAGCCCTGTCCGCGGGTGCGTCGGCATGACCCTGTCCCCGCGCCTGCGCAAGGCGGTCCTCACCACGCACATCGCTTCCTCGGTCGGCTGGCTCGGGGCCGTCGTGGCCTACCTCGGACTCGATGTCACGGCGTCGAGGAGTGAGGACGTGCAACTGGTCCGTGCCGCCTACGCCGCGATGGAGGTCATCGCCCTCTCCGCCCTCGTCCCGCTGGCGCTCGCCTCGGTCGTCATCGGCGTGATCAACGCACTGGGCACGTCCTGGGGCCTGTTCCGGCACTACTGGGTCCTGGTCAAGCTGCTGCTGACGCTCGTCGCGACGGCCGTCCTCCTGCTGAAGACACCGACGATCGCCGCACTGGCGGACGCCGCGGGGACTGCCGGCGACCCGCGCACGCTGCCCGACACCCTGGCCCACTCCATCGGCGGGCTTCTTGTCCTGCTCGTGATCACCGTCCTGTCGGTCTACAAGCCTCGAGGCCTGACCCGGTACGGGTGGCGCCGACAGCAGAGCCCGCGGATCAGGGAGCAGGAGAAGCGTGCGGCGGTGGCCTCCTAGCCAGCCGGGTGGCGCGGGCCCGGCGCGCTCCACTCAGCCGGGCACGACGACGGCGAGCCACAGGCCCGACCCCACGCCGAGCACCAAGGTGGCGACGGCCGCGAGATGCAACGTGACGACCGGAGCCGTGCGGACCGAACGCCCGACCACGACGGTCGCAGACCCGCCGTCCATCCCTCCGCCGGCCGGCGCCTCCCGGCCCCCCGCCGCGGGCGCTATCCAGCGCAGGTAGTAGAAGAGGCTGGCAACGGTGTTGACCGCGGCCAGCACGACCAGCCAGGCGAGGCCGCCGTCCCAGGCGGCGGCGAAGACCGCCACCTTGCCGACGAACACCGCGGTGGGGGGCGTTCCGACAAGGCCGAGCAGGCACACGACGAGGCTGACGACGACCCACCGGTTCCGGCCGGCGGCCGCGGCCCAGTCGGTGATCGACCGGGCCTCGGGAAAGGCCGCCACCGCCGCGAAGGCGCCGAGGTTGGTGATCGCGTAGCCGGTGAGGTAGATGGCCAGGGCCGGAAGAGCCAGGTCGGTGCGGCCGGCGACGGCGACCGCCATGAACAGGTAGCCGACCTGGCTCACCGTGGAGTACGCCAGCAGTCGGAGGACGTCGGTCTGGTTGAAGGCGGCCAGGTTGCCCAGGGTCATGCTCAGCGCGGCGATCACCGCCACCAGCAGGGGCACGTCCAACGGGACCCCGGCGAGCGGCTCGACGAGCAGCCGGAAGGCTGCCGCGACGGCGCCGATCTTCGGGATGGTGGTGATGTAGGCGGCCATCGCCGGCGTGGTTCCGGCGGTGACGTCGGGAACCCAGAAGTGCACCGGCACGGCGCCTGCCTTGAACCCGACGCCGGCGAGGACGCCGATGACGCCCATGGCCAGCAGCGCGGCCGGTGCCTGGGGGAGCAGCGTGGCGAGCTCCGGGTAGCCGGTGGTGCCGGTGGCCAGCACGAGGGACGTGACCCCGACCATCATCAGCACGCCGACGAAGGCCCCCATGAGGTAGTACTTCAGCGTCGCCTCGGTGCCCGGCGCGTCCTTGGCGAACCCGGCGAGGGCGTAGAGCGGGATGCTCGCCAGCAGGTAGGCGGCGACCAGGAGCAGCAGGTCGCCACTGGCCGCGAGTGCGATGGTGCCCAGCGCGCCGAGGAGCATGAGGACATTGGCCTCGGTCTCCCGGGGGTGTCCCGCGAGCGAGGACGACGCCAGGACGACGGCCACCGCCGCCGACAGCGCGACGACGATCCGGACGATCCCCGTGGTGCCGTCGATGACCCAGGTCTCCTCGAACACCCGCGTCGGCGGATCGCCGAGAACTACGGCCGCGGCGGCCGCGCTCGCCACGCAGGCGGCGACGACCACGGCCCGGACCCGCCACTGCCGGTGCTGCGGGGTCCACAGGCCCAGCAGCAGGCCGCCGACCGCGCCGAGGAGCAGCAGCAGCTCCGGAAGGAGCGCCAGCGCCTCCTCCCCCGCGCCGGTCATGCCGCCCATCGGGGCGTTCACCGGGCCACCAGCTGCGCCACCGCGGCGGCGGCCGGTTCGATGACGTCCAGGAGCGCCCGGGGAAAGAGCCCCAGCAGCACTGCGAGCACGAGGAGCGGGACGACGGCCCCGAGTTCGGGCCCGTGGACGTCACGCATACCGGTGGCCGGGCGGCGCCGCAGCGCGGTCGCCGTCGCACCGCCCTCCGTCGGCCGGGAGGACGGCGCCACGTCCCCGGCATCGCCGTCGTCCGAACCGCTGTCTTCCCCGACCGACGGGACGGCGGTCGGGCCGGTGAGCAGGCGCTGCAGCGCCACGAGGAACAGCCCGGCGGTGACCAGGATGCCCGTCACGGCCAGGACGGTGGCGACCGGCGCCGCCTGCAGTGCCCCGGTGAAGATCTGGAACTCGGCGATGAAACTGGCGAAGCCCGGCAGGCCCAGGGAGCCGAAGGCGGCCACCGCGAGCAGGGCCGCGAACACCGGCGCCGGCCGGGCGAGCCCGCCCCAGCTGTCGAAGGCGTAGGTCCGCCCGCGGGACCACAGCACCCCGCTGAGCAGGAAAAGTGCGCCGGTCAGCAGGCCGTGGCCGACCATCTGGTACAGCGCGCCGACCGTGGCGATGGTCCGGGCCTCCGCGTCCGCCTGCCCGACCAGGCCTGCGGCGCCGAGCCCGAGGAGGACGTAGCCCATGTGGTTGACCGAGGTGTAGGCGATCATGCGCTTCACGTTGGTCTGCGCGAGGGCGACGAAGGCTCCCCACAGCACGCTGATGACCCCGACCACGACCACGACCATGGCCCACCGCTGCCAGGCGTCGGGCAGGATCGGCATCGCGATGCGGACGAAACCGTAGGTGCCGAGCTTCAGCAGGATCCCGGCCAGGATGGCCGACCCCGCGGCCGGCGCGTCGGTGTGCGCGTCGGGCAGCCACGTGTGGAACGGGAACAGCGGCGTCTTGACCGCCAGACCCAGCCCGATCGCCAGCAGCACGAGGCCGGCGGCCAGCGGGGAGTCCGTCAGCGGGGGGTTCGCCGCGAGCGCGACCATGTCGAAGGTCCGCTCCTCGCTGCCGAGGAACAGCCCGATGAAACCGACCAGCAGGGCCAGCGACCCGACGAAGGTGTAGAGGAAGAACTTCAGGGCGCTGCGTCGAGCATGGTCGTGTCCCCAGCCGGCGATGACGAAGTACATCCCGACGATCGTCAGGTCGAAGAAGACGAAGAACAGGATCAGGTCCAGCGCGGCGAACGTGCCCAGGCAGGCTGTCTGCAGGAAGAGGAACAGCGCGGCCTGCGCGCGCGGCCGGTCCGGCTCGCGCAGCGACCAGACGGCGCAGGCCAGGAACAGCACACCCGTCAGGGCCAGCAGCGGCAGGGAGAGCCCGTCGACGCCGATGTGGTACCCGGCGTCCACCGTCGGGATCCACCGGAGGTCCACCTCGTAGGCGAGGTTCCCGACCACACCGGTGGCACCCTGACCCGGGTCGTACCGCCACCACATCCAGGCCACGAGAGCCAGGTCGGCGGCTGAGGCCGCTATCCACACCCAGATGGCCGCGCGGCCGGCCAGCGCCGGAACCGCCAGCAGCAGGGCCGCCGCAGCGAGCGGGAGCAGGACGACGACGGTGAGCAGCACGGTCACCTCGCGATCAGGAGGAAGGCGAGCAGCACGCCGACGCCGGCGACCGCCTGGACGTAGTACTGGTGCAGCAGCCCGGTCTGCGGACGGCGGGCGGCCGCACCTGCCCGCCGGAAGGCGCGGGCGGTGCCCCGGACGGCGCCGTCGACCACGCCGGTGTCGGCCCGCGCGAAGGCGGCAGCGGCCTGGGTGACCGTCCGTGCGACGCCCCGCACCACGCCGTCGATGACCCGGTCGTCCAGGGCAGCGGCCACCCGGGCCACCACCATCGCCGGCGCCGGGGACAGCAGTCGCCGCAGCCCGACCCAGGACCCGAGCGGGCCCCGTTCGAAGTCCCGGACCACAGCGGGCCGCGCCCGGACCACCACGACCGACACCGCGAGCGCGGCGACCGCGAGGACCCCGCCCACCAGGAGGCCGCCGGGATCCACCGGCTGCGCCTCGACGCCGAGCACGTCCTCCAGCGCACCCGCCACCGCAGGCACCGCCAGCGCCCCGAGGCCGGCGGCCGTGATCGCGAACACGACAGCGGTGGCGGTGGCCGGCACCGGGACGCGCCGAGTGCCCGGCTCCTCGTCGTCCAGCGGCTCGACGCCCGTCGGCCGGGCGAGGACGATCGCGATGATCTTCGCGGCGTACACCGCCGAGAGCACCGCGGCGGCCAGGCCGACCATGCGCAGCGGTCCGCTGCCGGCCTCGGCGAGGATGCCCTCCTTGGTCGCCCACAGGGACAGCGGGGGGATCCCGGCCAGCGCCAGCCCGGCCACGGTGGCCGCGGCGCCGATCCCCGGATAGCGCCGGGCGGCGCCGCGCAGCCGGGGCAGCTGCTTGGTGCCCAGCGCCGTCAGCCAGGACCCGGTGGCCACGAACAGGCCGGCCTTGACCGCGGCGTGCGCGACCAACTGCCCCGTACCCCCCGCGGTGGCGCCGATGCCGGCAGCGAGGATGACGAAGCCGATCTGGGCGGCGGTGCTGGCGGCGAGGAGTTGCTTGAGGTCGCGCTGCGCCACGGCGATGGCGCCGAGCACGAGCGCGGTGAGCGCGCCCGCCCAGGCGGCGGCGGTGGCCGCCCAGCCGGTGGCCGCGAGCAGGGGTTGCGTGCGCAGGAGGAGATATCCACCGGCCGCGACCATGGTCGCCGAGTGGAGCAGCGCGCTCACCGGGCTCGGCCCCGACATGGCGCCGGAGATCCATGCGGAGAACGGCAGCTGCGCGGACTTGCCCAGCGCCGCGACCAGCACGCCGGCCGCGGCCAGGTCCAGCCAGCCGCCGTCCGCTGTCGCGAGATCCCGGAGGACCAGTCCGCCCGTCCCGGCGAGCGCGGCACCGGCCACGACGTAGAGCCCCAGGTCGCCGGCGCGCGTGGTGAGGAACGCCCGGGTCCCGTCGTTCAGCTTGCCCGGGTCCTGCCACCGGTACCCGATCAGCGCATACGAGGTCGCGCCCATCACCTCCCACGCCAGCAGCAGCGCCGGGAACGTGGTCGCGGTGACCGTGGCCAGCATCGCCGCGATGAAGAGCAGGAAGTAGCCGAAGAAGCGGGCACGCGCCGCATCCGGCGGCAGGTCGACGACGGCGAACACGGTGGTCAGCAGCGCCACGGCCGCGACCAGGACCACGAGAACGGCCGACAGCCCGTCGACGGCCAGCCCGAGCTCGCCGCCCCGCACGATCCCCAGGAACGGCGCCGACAACCGGGGTCGGTCACCTGCGGTCACCGCCGCCAGCGCGAGGGCACCGACGGTGGCGAGCACGGCGGCCTGCCCGGCGACGCGATCGGCGCGCCGGCCCGTGACCAGCAAGAGAACTCCGAGCGCGGCAGGCAGGAGGACGAGGGCGCCCAGCGCCGTCGTTCCAAGGGACCCGCTCATCCGCGCAGGTCCGTGGCCATGTCGACCATGTCGACCTGCCGCGCCCGGTAGATGGCCACCGTCACGGCGAAGCCCATCGCCATCTCCACCGCCATGACGACCAGGGCCACGACGACGAGCATCTGGGCGTCCGGCAGCTCCGGGGCCAGGAAGTACCAGGCCGCTCCCCCGGCCAGCAGGACGCCGTTGAGGACCAGTTCGAGTCCCATCATCACCATCACGATCGACTGCTGGGACAGCGCCCCGAACAGCCCGACGCCGATCAGGCCGGCGGCGACGGTGAGCACGATCTGCAGCACCAGTTCGGCGGTCACCGCGGCAGCCCGCCAGGAATCGGGTCGTCCGGCCGCTTCGCGGCGAGGTCCGCGCCGAAGCGGTCGTAGCGGCCGCGCGCGGTGGCGAGCACCGTGCCGGCCAGGATGGTCGCGAACAGCCCGATGCCGATCACCAGCATGACCAGCATGTGGCTGCCCATGATTGCCTCGCCCAGCTGACGGGTGCTGTCCTCCGGCCGCTCGGTACGCCCGATCGGCCAGTCCACCGTCCAGATCCCCACCACCAGGACGACGAACGTCACGGCGCCGGTGACGGCCGAGCCGCGGGCGTTGTGCACCATCGTCATCGGCATCAGGCCGGCCGGGTTCATCATGAACATGATCATGAAGACGGCCATGATGGCCATCTCGATCGTCATCATCAACGCCGTCACCACGGCCAGGTAGACCAGGTCGAAGGCCAGCAGCACGCCGGCGACGGCGAGGAACGAGGCAAGCAGGGCGAAGGTCGCCCGGGCCATCGAGTCGACCACGAAGACCGCGATCCCCCCGGCCACCGACAGCACACCCAGCACGACCACGGCCGCGACCGTCCAGCCCGACAGGTCGGTCAGCACGTCCGTCCTCCTCCCGATCAGACCGCGTAGAAGCCGGACAGCAGCAGCACCGCCACCACCAGGGCCTGCACCAGCGTCACCGGGACCAGCACCGTCCAGGCCACCTCGACCACCCGATCAGGACGCAGCACCGGCAACCGCCGGCCCGCCCAGACCAGGGCGACAACGACGGCGACCGTCTTCAGCAGCTGCCACACCGGGCCGGGCAGCCACGGCCCGGAGCCGCCGCCGAGGAACAGCGCCACCGCCATCGCGGCAGTGGCGCCGAGGAAGATCGCCCTACCCGCCTCCACCAGCAGCCGGTCGACGCCGGAGAGCTCCGAGGTGACGCCGCCGGCGATGTCAGCTCCGGTCGGTGCGCCGAACGGCCCCCAGAACGCGAAGGCCGCCGCGCTGGCGAGGAACACGACGAACGCGACCGGCATGGACACGACGAACCACAGGCCGGCCTGCGCCGACAGGATGTCCGCCGTCCGCAGGGAGCCCGCCCCCACCCCCACGGCGATCAGGGAGAACATCAGCGGCAGCTCGTAGGCCAGGCCCTGCGCGAGGAACCGGTACCCGCCGGTCAGCGCGTGGACCGCATTCGGGCCCCAGCCGACCAGCCAGACAGCCGCCCACAACAAGGCCTCCATGGCGTTAAACCACACGAGGTCCACGCTCGTCGACCACAGCGTCCGGCCACCGATCGGGACGACGGCCAGGGACAGCACCGCCAGCACCGGCACAGCCGCAATGCCCAACCGCCACAGCAGCGGGTCGGGCGCGAGCGTCGTCCGACGCTGCTCGGTCAGGAGACGAACGCTGGAGCGCACCGGCTCGAGAACCGCCGGCGCTCCCGCGCCCGTGAGCACGACCCGATCCACCGCCGCCACCAGCCACCCCAGCCCGAGCGCCGCGCCCATGACCAGCAGGGCCGAGGGCACCACCCCCCAGGCCGCCGCCGCGGTCTCCGTCTCAGGCACGGGCCTCCTCCGGCGCCGTGCGGGCTGCCGACCGGTCGAGTGCGACGCTGGCGACGATCAGGCGGGCGGTCCCCAGCTCGGTTCCCTCCAGCACCGCGGCGACCTCGTCCAGCGACGTCGGCGACGCCGGCGCTTCCACGTCGCCGCCCGAGGCCACGTCGCACCACCTGCGTACGCGATCGAGGACGTCGCCGCCCGCTGTGCGACCGAGTGAGGAGTGCAGGTGTCCCGCGCCGCGGACGGTCCACGCCAGCGCCCGCGAGCGACGCACTCGCCGGGCCACGCGCTCGGCCCGGCGCCGGGCCGTCGCGAGCTCGCTCCGGTCCGTGGAGGCGAGACCATCCCGGGCGCACCGGGCATCGCGTGCGGCGGTCGGCCACCCGGCGACGAGGAGAAGCGAGGCGAGCTGGTCGAGCGCCGCCCGTTGCGGATGCACCTTCCCCGGAGGGGAGCCCCTGTCGTCAGTGGCGTCCACCCAGGACAGACGGGCACTGGTCAGGACGTCGCCCTGGAGGTCAGCCCGCAGGAGGAGGCCTGTGGGCCACCCCGGAAGGACGGGTCCGATCGCCACCCGAAGGACGTCCAGTGCCAGCCCGTCCCGATCCGGTGCGGTCTCCGCCATCGGCAGTCCGGCGACGTCGCCGCCGTGATGCATGTGATGACCCGCGTGCCCCCCACCACCCATGGCGGCGTGGTCCATGCCCGCCATGCCCGAGTGGTCCATGCCCGCCATGCCCGAGTGGTCCATGCCCGCCATGCCCGAGTGGTCCATGCCCGCCATGCCCGAGTGGTCCATGCCCTCGTGGCCCGAGTGGTCCATGCCCTCGTGGCCCGAGTGGTCCATGCCCCCCGCCGGGTGACCGGCACCGGCGCGAGCCGGAACGGCGCCATCGACATGCTCTTCAGGCGCCGCGGCGCCGAGCGCGCGAACCGTCTCCTCCAGCCGGTGGTGCAGGTCGGTGGCGGCGCGAAGGTCGACCCGGTGCCGGGGCTGAGCAATCTGGGACCACAGGACGTCGATGGCAGCGGCCAGCTCGGGGCCGGGCAAACCGAGCACGAGCAGGACGTCGGTGTCGGCGGGCGACATCGCCAGCGGCCAGCCCCGGCGGTCGAGCTCTGCCTCCACCGCCCGCCTCAACTCGACGGTGCCCGGTGCATCGACGATGAGGACGCGGGGCCGGGCCAGGGCCCACGCCCGGAGTCGGCGACTCAGGTCCATCGCAGGGCGCCTTCTCGCCAGACGTAGACCACGCCGACGAGCAGGACGGCCAGGAAGCCGAACATCTCGACGACGGCCCCGGCGCCCATGTCGGCGAGCACCACGGCCCACGGGTACATGAAGATCATCTCCATGTCGAAGGCGAGGAAGAGAATGGTGATCGCGTACCAGCGCGCGTGGTAGCGGGAGGCCGCATGCTGCTGCGGCAGCATGCCCGACTCGAACGGCATGACGTCCGTCGCGCGGCGGGCGACGGCCATCACCGACGACGCGCCGTAGAGAGTGGCCACGAGGGCGCCGACCAGCGCGAACAGGGACAGGACGGCGAGCACGACCACTCCTTTGCCTCGTACCGACCGGTCTGCTCCCGGCTGAACAACAAGGCTTATCCGCACGATCGCACGGACGTCTCACACGCTAGGGCCTGCAGCCGCCGCTCACCGCCCCGAGGCCGGGACCGGAGCGATCAGCCCTTGACTGTGGTACCTGCCAGCGCACCGGGGACGCGCGGGCCGTCCGGACGGTGACCGGCACCCGCTCCCCCGTCGGTCCGGTTCGAGGCAAGGGCCTTGAACCGGCGCAGCCGCAGGCTGTTGGAGACCACGAACACCGACGAGAACGCCATCGCAGCCCCGGCCAGCAGGGGGTTGAGCAGGCCCGCAGCGGCGAGCGGCAGCGCCGCGACGTTGTAGGCGAAGGCCCAGAAGAGGTTGCCCTTGATCGTGCTCAGGGTCTTCCGGGACAGCCGGATCGCGTCGGCCGCGGCGCGCAGGTCGCCACGGACCAGCGTCAGATCGCTCGCTTCGATCGCGGCGTCGGTTCCGGTGCCCATGGCGAGGCCGAGGTCGGCCTGGGCGAGCGCGGCGGCGTCGTTCACGCCGTCACCGACCATGGCGACGACCTTGCCCTCGCCCTGGAGGCGCTTGACGACGTCGACCTTGTCCTGCGGCAGCACCTCGGCGATGACCTCGGTGATGCCCACCTGGGCGGCCACCGAGCGGGCCACCGTCTCGTTGTCGCCGGTCAGCAGCACCGGCGTGAGACCGAGGTCGCGCAGCTGGCGGACGGCCTCGGCCGACGTCTCCTTGATCGCGTCGGCCACGACGAGGATCCCGCGTGCCGCGCCGTCCCAGCCGGCCACGACGGCCGTCTTTCCGTCCGCCTCCGCGGCGGCCTTGGCGCGCTCGAGGTCGGCGGGCAGCCGCTGCGACCATTCGGCGAACAGCCGGGACCGGCCGACGATCACGGCGTGACCGTCGACGACGCCCTGGACGCCGAGGCCTTCGACGTTCGTGAAGCCCTCCACCGCGGGGAGGGCGCCGGTGCGCTCGGTGGCCCCCTTGGCGATCGCCTGGGCGATGGGGTGCTCAGAGGCGTCCTCCAGCGCCCCGGCCAGTCGCAGCAGGCGGTCGGAGTCCTCGCCGGACGCCGGGACGACGTCGAGCAGTGTCATCCGGCCGGTGGTGACGGTGCCGGTCTTGTCCAGGACGACGGTGTCGACCTTGCGGGTGGACTCCAGGACCTCCGGGCCCCTGATGATGATGCCGAGCTGCGCGCCGCGACCGGTGCCGACCATCAGCGCGGTCGGCGTGGCCAGGCCGAGGGCGCACGGGCACGCGATGATCAGGACGGCGACCGTGGCGGTGAAGGCCGCCGTGATCCCGGCCCCCGCGCCGAGCCAGAAACCGAGGGTGGCGACGGCCAGGGCGATGACGATGGGCACGAAGATGCCCGAGACGCGGTCGGCGAGCCGCTGGACCTCGGCCTTGCCGTTCTGCGCTTCCTCCACCAGCCGCGCCATCTGCGCCAGCTGGGTGTCGGAGCCGATGCGGGTCGCCCGGACGACGATGCGGCCGCCGGCGTTCACCGTGGCACCGACCACGCTGTCCCCGGGTCCGACCTCGACCGGGACGGACTCTCCCGTGAGCATCGAGGCGTCGACGGCCGAGGAGCCCTCGGTGATCACGCCGTCGGTGGCGATCTTCTCTCCCGGGCGGACGATGAACAGGTCACCGACGGCCAGCAGGTCGACGGCGATCCGCTCCTCGCGCCCGCCGCGCAGGACGGAGACCTCCTTGGCACCCAGTTCCAGCAGCGCCCGCAGGGCCGCGCCGGCGCGCCGCTTGGAGCGTGCCTCGAAGTACCGGCCGGCGAGGATCGCCGTGGTCACGCCGGCGGCGACCTCGAGGTAGATGTTCGCCGCGCCGTCGGTCGCGCTGATGGTCAGCTCGAACGGGTGCGTCATGCCCGGCATGCCGGCCGTACCGAAGAACAACGCGTACAGCGACCACCCGAAGGCGGCCAAGGTGCCCATCGAGATGAGCGTGTCCATGGTGGAGGCGCCGTGACGCAGGTTCGTCCACGCGGCCTTGTGGAAGGGATAGGCCCCCCAGACCACCACGGGAGCCGCGAGCGTCAGTGACAGCCACTGCCAGTAGGTGAACTGCAGCGCCGGGATCATCGCCATCGCGATGACGGGCACCGTGAGCGCGGTGGCGACCAGGAGGCGCTGGCGCAGCAGGGCGACGGGGTCCCGTCCGCCGGGCTCCTCGCCTTCCGCACCGGTCGTCTCCGGGCGCGGCGGCTCGGGCAGCCGGGCGGTGTAGCCGGCCTTCTCCACGGCGGCCACCAGGTCGTCGGGCGTGACGCCGTCGGCGAAGGTCACCTTCGCCTTCTCGGTGGCGTAGTTGACCGTGGCGGTAACGCCGTCGAGCTTGTTGAGCCGCTTCTCGATCCGCATGGCGCACGACGCGCAGGTCATGCCGCCGATCGCGAGCTCGACCTGGTCGCCGCCGGCCGGAGCCGGCGCTGTCGTGCTGTTCGTCGCGGAGCTCACTGGTTCTCCCTGTCAGAAATCGCTGTGGTGCGTCGGCGGGGACACCCGGTCAGTCGCCGGTGTCGCCGTTCATGTCCATGCCGCCGTGGCCGGCGTCCGACGCCGGTGCCGGCGACTCGGTCTGGTCTGCCGCCGACCCGACCGGGCCCACGGCGCTGCCGATACCGAACGCCGCGGCGAAGGCGAAAGCGAGGCCGACCACATAGGCCCCGACCTTGGCCGCAGTGCCGTTCACGTCTGCTCCTCTGGGCTCGCGGTGCCAGGACGGCGGTCCGGTGTCCCGGACCGCCGGTCCGTCACTTGCAGCCGCAACCGCAGCCGGACGAGGTCGCCGACGCAGGCTGCTCGACCGGCGCCGTGACCTCGTAGCCGGCCTCCTCCACAGCGGCCCGCACGGCGGCGTCGTCGATGTCGGTATCGCTGGTGACGGTGAGGCCGCCGCTGGCCAGGTCGACGTTGACGCCCGTGACACCGGGTACCTGCGTGACCTCCTCGGTCACCGAGTTGACGCAGTGCCCGCAGGTCATGCCGACGACGGTGTAGGTGGTGGTGCTCATCAGGGTGTTCCTCTCGGATCTCTTGTCGTTCTTGCGCTTGTTCTCGTAGTCGGGAGCGTTGGGTCCCGCTGGTCCTCGACGACGCAGTGGCTCAGGAGCGGACGAGACGGGCGATGGCCTCGGACGCCTCGCGCAGCTTCTGCTCGGCTTCCGACCCACCCGCCGCGGCCGCTCCGACCACGCAGTGGCTCATGTGCTCCTCGAGCAGGCCGAGAGCGACGGACTGCAGCGCCTTCGTCATGGCAGAGACCTGAGTGAGGATGTCGATGCAGTACTTCTCGTCCTCCACCATGCGCTGCAGACCGCGGGCCTGGCCCTCGATTCGACGAAGCCGCTTGAGGTAGTCGTCCTTGCGGTGGATGTACCCGTGCGGCCCCGCCGCCTCAGTGGTGCTCATATCGCCGCCCGCCACCTTTCAAAACCAATACTGGGTAGGGGTATCTCCTGCTACGACGTTACGACAGCTCGTCGGCGGTCGCAAGTCCCCCGGGACCGCCGGCGGGCGGCAACTGCCGCGACCGCGCCGGGCAGGGAAGCGACGTCACGTCGTCGCGTCGACCCGATCCCGATGTCGTTATCCGTCCGGCGTACGGGTAGGCGACCGTTGTCGGCGCCTTTCGGTTGGCGTCTGCCGCCCGCGCCGGCATCGAGAGGAGTGACCGTCATGAGCGTTGCCGGCGAGATGCTGGAGGCCTACCCGAAGGATCTCGGCGGGGTCGACCGCCAGAAGCTGCAGGAGTGCATCGAAGCGTGCTTCGAGTGCGCCCAGGCCTGCACGGCCTGCGCCGACGCCTGCCTCAGCGAGGACATGGTGGCCGAGCTGACCACGTGCATTCGGACGAACCTCGACTGCGCCGACGTCTGCGACACGACGGGCCGGGTCCTCTCCCGGCACACCGGTTACGACGCCAACCTCACCCGCGCCGTCCTGGAGGCCTGCGCCGCCGCCTGCAAGGCCTGCGGCGACGAATGCGCCCGGCACGCCGAGATGCACGAGCACTGCCGGGTGTGCGCTGACTCCTGCCGCCGCTGCGAAGCGGCCTGCAGAGACCTGATCAGCTCCCTGGGCTGAACAGGGAACGGAACAGCGGGAGGAGGACGTCGCGGCGCGTGGCGCTGTCCGGGCCGGCGATCGGCGAAGGGTGGTGCTGCCGGCTCGCACCGGCAGCACCACCCTCCCGGCTCAGCCGCCGAGCTCGGTCAGCAGCGTCCCCATCTCCTCGATCTCGGCACTCTGCGACTCGACGATCTGCTCGGCGAGCGCGATCGCATCTGCGTTCTGACCGTCAGCGATCTCGGTCTCCGCCATGTCGACCGCGCCGCGGTGGTGCTCGGTCATCATCTCCAGCCACATGCGGTCGAACTCCGCGCCCGAGGCCGCCTCGAGACCCGACATGTCCATGTTCATCCCGCCCATGTCCATGCCGCCGTCCATGTCCATGCCGCCGTCCATGTCCATGCCGCCGTCCATGTCCATGCCGCCGTCCATGTCCATGCCGCCGTCCATGTCCATGCCGCCGGACTCCTCGGCGGAGGTCGGCTGACCCCAGTCCTCGAGCCAGCTGGTCATCGTCTGGATCTCGGGCTCCTGGGCGGCCTCGATCCGGCCGGCCAGGTCCAGCACGCGCGGGTCCTGGGCGCGACCATCGGCCATCTGGGCCATCTCGAGCGCCCCTTCATGGTGGACGATCATCCCCTGGGCGAAGGTGACGTCGGCGTCGTTGAACTCCGCCGACTGGCTGGCCGAGCTTCCGGCGTTCGTGTCATTCATGTCCATCGAGCTGCCTCCGGAGCAGCCGGTCAGGACGACGGCGCCGGCGATCAGTCCACCGGCGAGGCGGACGAGTCGAGCGTTGCTGCTGGTCACTGCATGTCTCCTGTCAGGAAGGGGTTCTCAGGGCGTGCCGTCTGACCCCATCCAGCGCAGGAGCTGATGGGGTCCGGAGCGGTCGGCCTAGATCCGCAGGAGACAGAGAGCGGAGAGGTCAGGTGGTCGAGGAAGCCTCGCCCACCCCCTGAACGAGCTGAGATGCGAGGCGACGTCCCGAAGAACCGGAGCCGCCACCATCCCGATGAGGCTCGCGGCGGCGAGCAGGACCAGCCCGGCGTACAAGATCGCCAGACACAAGGACCAGAGGTGCGATGCGACGCCGTGACCCGGGCTCGGCTGGCCGGCCATCTCACCCGTGTCCACGGATGGAGTCACCTGCTGGAGTTCACCACCCGCGGCCGTCGACGCGGAGAGCGACTCAGCGTCCAGGGGATCCTCCGCGCCGTGCTGAGCGACCGCCACCTCGGTGTGACGAAGGCCGGCATCCGCGGCGATGTACTGGGCTCCGTGCATGGAGAAGATGGCCGCCAGCAGCAACAGGACCCACAGACGTCGCGTTGGCATGTCACCCCCTCCCGCCGAGTCACAGTACTACCCACGGTAGTAGCACCTGCCCACCGTCAGGTCCTGGATCAGGCGGCTCGCCCCGCCGGGAGAGCCGACCGTCGGCCGCCCGCCCGTCAGCCCTCGTCGACGGGCTTGCGGGAGAGCTCGATCAACTGCCTGAGGCAATGCTCCCGGAGAGGCTCGGGAAACCCGTCCGCCAGACGATAGAAGACGACACGGCCGTCCTTGCGGCTCGTCACGAACCCGGCCGTCCGCAACAGTCGGAGCGCGTAGCTCACGGCGTCCTCAGTCGCCTCCAACGCCAGGGCCATGTCGCCGACGCACAGTTCCTCGACGACGTCCAGGGCGTACAGCACCCGTGCTCGCGTGGGGTCGGCCAGCAGACTGAGCACGCTGGTCAGCCGCGCCGCATCGTCTCGACTGGGGAGCCGCCCCCGGGCACTCGCCACCCGGTCCGGGTCGACCGGGTGCGCATGGGGGGCTCCTCCGGTCACCCGTGCAGATTAGGCCGCCCAGCGTCAGGTGCAGCGACCCGGCGGGTCCACCAGGAGCCGCACTCATGAGGTGAGTGTCTCGATCAGCTGCTGAAGCTCCTGGGCGTCGAGTTCGCCGACCGATCTGGCCACGATGCGTCCGCGCTCATCGATGGCGAGGGTGACCGGCAGGCCGCGCACGCCGAGAGCCGAGAGCAGCTCACCGTCGGGGTCGAGGACGTGGGGGTAGCCGATCCCCAGGTCGGAGACGAGGGACGCAGCACCTTCGGGGCTGTCCTGTGTGTCCACACCGAGGAACCGGACGTCTTGGCCGTTTCGGACGAAGGCCTCCTGCAGGAGGGGCATCTCCTCGCGGCACGGCAGGCACCACGTGGCCCAGAGGTTCAGCAGCGTCGGCCGTCCCGTCAATCGGTCCAGCGAGACGTCCGGACCGGGGCCGAGGCAGGCCAGCGTCAACGCAGGTAGTGCGTCGTCGCTCGCCGTCACGACCTCGTCGGGAAGCTCCTCGCAGCGCGGCGCCGTCGCTGCCGGGTTCACCGTGCGGTCGGCAGCCGTTGCCGAGCCGGTCTCGTCAGGGGTGCTGGTAGCACAACCGGCCAGCAGGGCGACGGCGAGCAGGGCGACGGCGAGCAGGGCGACGGCGAGCAGGCCGCCGAGGTGCGGCCGCGCCATCAGTCGCCTCGATAGAGGTCGCGGAAGCTGGAGCCGCCGTCGGCGGAGGACACGATCGCGCCGTCCACCGCGACGTAGACGTTGTCTCCATCGACGCCCAGCGCCTCGGGCGCGCCTCCGGCCTGACCGCGCTCCTCCCAGGTGCGCCCACCGTCGGTGCTGGCGTGCACGGTGCCGTCCGGCGCGACGCCGACGACGACGGCCGGGTCCGATGACCAGGCGACCAACTGCAGCAGCGGCGCCTCCGGAACGAGGGTGACGGTCTCGCCACCGTCCTCGCTGAGCGCGACACCCTGCTCGGTCGTGAGCAGCAGTCGCTGAGCCTGCGCCGGGTCGACGGCGAGATCGGCGATGCTGGCGGCCCCGCGGTCGGTCCAGTCGGTCTTGTCGTCGCTGACCAGGAGACGGCCACCGCTGTATCCGTAGATGACACCCTGGGCTACGTCGAGCGCATGGAAGTCGGCATCCCCTTCCAGGGACAGGGTCGTCCAGGTCTGCCCGCCGTCCGTGCTCTCGATCAGGCCCAGGTTGCTCGGGCCGGAATCCCCTTCGCCGGGGTGGCCGCTGGCCAGGTAGTGCTTCGGTCCGATGACGGTGAAGCCCATGAAGTCCCGGACGCGGTCGGCGATCCGAGTCAGCTCCCCGTCGTCGGACACTCGGACGACGCCATAGTGGGTGCCGGCGTAGAGCTCGCCGTCTGCCGGATCCACCGCCAGTCCGTGGACATGCTCGAGTGTGACCTCGCCGGCGACGGTGGCCGCCGGAGCCTCGCTGGTGCAGCCGGCGATCGTCAGCACGCCGGCGACACCGGCGGCGAGGAGTCCATACCGGCGCCCGCGACGGCGGCGGCCGTCTGCCGTGTGCACCGGCCACGTCGTGCGGCGAGCGAATGGGGCGGTCGGCATGAACTCTCCAGAAAAGGGCCGCCAGACGAATTACTAGCGTCGATAGTAGTAGGTCCCGGCGACCCGGTCAGGCCCAGCCCGGCACCACGCACAGGCCGCTGGACACGGCGGAGACGACGGGCCACGCAGCGAGAGCCACGGGGCCGAACACCGTCGCCAGCGCGACTGCCCCGACCAGGATGCGACAGGGCAGGGGCACCGGCGGAATCGGCGCCAGCAGGCGCGTGACGCGGAAGGTGGTCGAGCCTTCGGCGGCGCCCAGCGCGGGACCGGGCGCCCTCATGCCCGCCAGGGTGACCATCGCCGAGGCGACGGAGAGCGGATCCGCTCGCCGGGCAGCGGCATCGTCGGCGAGCAGCTCTACCAGGCGTTCGATCTGGACTCGCGCCGCCGCGAGCAGCGGCACACCCGGCAGCGCCCGTTCACAGATGCGGGCCGCCGCTACGGCGATGTGGTGGTGACCGCGCAGGTGCGCACGCTCGTGGGCGAGAACTCCGGTCAGTTCATCGGCGGTCAGCGCGTGCAGAGCAGCACTGGTGAGCACGACAGCACGCGGCCGTCCGGGGACGCAGAAGGCGGCTGCCCGGTCGGAGTCGACCACCAGCACACCGAGGGAGCGCTCGGGGCGTGCCCCGAGCGCGATCGACCGGCGAAGGTTCCGCCGGGCCCTGCGGTCGCGCATCACGGTCCGGACGGCGACGACGGCCAGTCGGACCGGGAGAGCGACGGCGAGCAACGCGCCTGCCAGCACGGCGGGCAGCCGATCGGGCGAGCCGTAGACGCTGCTGATCGTCATGGCGCAGGCGTGAAGAATCTGGGCCAGCCCCCCGCCGATCGCCGTGGCGGGCACCATCAGGGTCAGACCGGCGAGGACCAGGGCGACCACGAACCCGACCGTGGCCGCCTGCCAGGTGAGGATCGCCAGGCGAGGTGCGCGACCGGCCCATGCCGCGTCGGCCGCCCTGGGTGTGACCGTTGCCAGGACCGCGGCCACGAGGAGCAGCGCGGCGGTTGTCATGCCCCGATGCCCTTGGGGCGGGCGGCCTCGACGGCGGCCCGGAGTCTGGTCACGGTGTCCGCATCCAGGTCGGCGACGAAGTGCATGAGGGCCTCGTCCCGGTCGCCGGATTCGCCGAGGATCTGCTGCAGCAGTGCGGCGGTGTGCTGGGCGGAGGAGCGTGTGGTGGTGTACTCCCAGGCGCGACCCCGTCGGCGGCGTTGCAGCTGACCTTTGCCGTGGAGATTGTCCAGCACGGTCATGACTGTCGTGTAGGCCAGCGGCCGGGACTTGGTGAGTTCCCCGAGCACGTCTCGGACCGTTGCCGGCTCCGCTCGTTGCCACAGGCACCGCATGACAGCAGCTTCCAGTTCGCCGAACGGCTGCATGCCCCCTCCTCGCTCGATGCCTGCCACGAAGCCACATGCGGCAACCGCAGCACCTTGGCGGTGGTGCCCGAGCGGACCGGGACGACGGACGCAGGCCCCTGTAGACTACTACGGTGCTTAGTAGCGACGGGCTCGGCGCCGCTGCCGACCGCCCCCGCGCCCGGCTCACCGGTCCCGCTCGCCGACGGGTCCAGCATGTCACTCCCGCTCGGCAGCCTGCTCGCCCCGGCTCCCTGCACCGACGGCGCCCGCGCCTGCCCGAGTCCAGCGACGCCGCTTCACGGTCAAGGCTCACCGCTTGGGTACGCGGCCTCGACAGTCCTCCTCTCCGCCGTGGCCATCGACGCCCTGATGCAGGGGCCATACCCGACTCCGTGGCTCACGTCCCGTTCACGTGGGGAAGGCGGCCGCAGTGACTTCCGCGCTGACCGTCCGCGCACTGCTCGCGGTCGCGACCGCGGCGGCCTTCACCGTGCTGGTGGGTTGCTCGGCCGGCGACGGAGACCAGACGGGATCGGGCGCGCAGTACGAGTTCACCGGCGCCACGCCGACCGCCACCGTGCTGGACGAAGCAGCCCGGGCCCCGGCGCCGACCTTCGACGGTGAACTGCTGGACGGCAGCCCGTTCGAGTCCTCCTCGCTGGCCGGCGACATCGCCGTCATCAACTTCTGGGGCTCGTGGTG
>NZ_FXTJ01000021.1 GCF_900182545.1 Geodermatophilus aquaeductus
CCGCGTCGGCAGCCTCGCCCAGCGCGGGCAGGTGCTCGAGCGCTCGCCCGTTGCGCACCAGCCGCGACGCCTCCGGGCCCGAGAGCCGGCAGTGCGCCCGCAGCCACGAGGCCATCGACTTCTGCCCGTCCCGCTCGGGTGCCTGCTCGAGTTCCGCCGCCCGCACGCGGCGGGCGAGGGCGGCATCGATCCGGTTGCGCTGGGCGACCAGCGCGGCGACGTCATCGAGGACGTCACCGCCATCCAGGCCACCCGAACACATGTACGAATTCTACCGCTGAGCCAGCCCTCCCGCGACCTGTATCCGCAGCTCAGGGGCCTGTCCACCGATCAAGGGTCGGCTCTTGACACACCCCGCCGATGAGTCCGCGGCGCGGACGCGGTCACCCCTGCATGACCCTCGTCATCGGCGACATCACCGTCTCCCTCGACGGCTTCGTGAGCGGTACCGGCGACGGCGTCGAGGCCCTCCACGCCTGGGCGATCCGCAGCGACGACCCCGTCGACCGGGGCGTCCTCGAGCGGCACGCCGCGGCCTCCGGCGCCGTGGTGATGGGCCGGCGCACCTTCGACGACGTCGACGCGGGATGGAGCGACGGCATGGGCTACGGCGCGGCCGTCGACGCCCGCCCGCCCTTCTTCGTCGTCACCAGCAGCCCGCCGGCGGGCCACCGCCTCGCCGCCACCCACGACTTCACCTTCGTCACCGACGGCGCGGCCGCCGCGGTGGAGCTCGCGAGGCGGGCCGCCGGCGACCGCGACGTCTTCGTCATGGGCGGCGGCGCGCTGGTCGGCTCGTGCCTGCGCGACGGGCTGCTCGACGAGCTGCGCCTGCACCTGGCGGGCGAGGTCCTCGGCGCCGGCACGCCGCTGTTCGCCGGCGTCGGCGCGCACCGGCTCACGCGGACCGCCGTCGAGGCCTCCCCCGTGTGCACCCACCTGACCTACCGCGTGGAGCGGTCCGGCTGAGGTCAGCGCACCTCACCGAGCCGCCCCGTGGCGACGTCGAAGACGAAGCCGCGCACGCTGTCCTTCACCGGGACGAACGGGCTGTCGAGGATCTTCCGGATCTGCACCCGCACGTCCTCCTCGAGGTCGGAGAACGCCTCGGCCGACCAGTGCGGGCGCACCCCGGTGTCCTGCTCGATCGAGTCGTGGAAGTCCTCGGTCGTGAAGGTCAGCATCCCGCAGTCGGTGTGGTGCACGAGGACGATCTCCCTCGTGCCCAGCAGCCGCTGGCTGATGGCCAGCGAGCGGATCTCGTCGTCGGTCACCACCCCGCCGGCGTTGCGGATGACGTGCGCGTCACCCTGGGCCAGGCCGAGCGCGCGGAAGACGTCCAGCCGGGCGTCCATGCAGGCCACGACCGCGACGTGGCGGGCCGGCGGCAGCGGGAGCGGGCCGGGGTAGGACGCGGCGTAGCGCTCGTTGGCGGCGAGCAGTTCGTCGGTGACGGACACGGGGGTCTCCTGTCGTGGGGCCGTCAGGCCTGGGCGGGACGGCGTGAGCGGAAGTCGCCGCGGCCGGTGTCGCGGCGCCAGTCGTCGAAGGACTCGCCGGTGAGCTCCTCGAGCAGCGCGATGTCGGGCAGGAGCGGCGCGAGCACCGCACGCCGCACCTCCACCGGCATGGCCGGTCGTGGGGCACGACCGGCGTGCAGGGCCGCGAGCAGCGGCCGGGACACCTGCCGCCACACCTGCGGCGGCACGTGCGAACCGAGCGCCGCGCCTGCGCGGGCCACCCGTGACAGCGCCCGGTACCGCGCCGTGTCGGCGACGTACGGCTTGACGTTCTCCGGCGCCACCGTGTGCGCGACCCCGGGCTCGACGCCGAGGAAGTCACTGACCCGGTCGAGCGTCTCGCGGGGGGTGTCGACCAGCTGCCGGTAGCGCAGCAGCAGCACCTGCGACCGCGGCAGCACCGCGTACAGGTCGCGCAGTTGCTCGCCGTAGCGGCCGAGCCCGCGGTAGTGCCAGAACGGCGCCCACCCGTCGGCGACCCGCCGCTCCTCGAGCTCGACGGCGGTCGCGAAGTCCGCCTCGGGCTCCAGGCCGTCGGCGCGCAGGTGCACCCAGTTCGACCACGCGCGGTCCACCGGGTCCCGCACGATCGCGATGACCCGGATCTCGGGGACGTCGTCGGCCAGCCGACGTTGCGCGGCGCGGTCGTGCAGGTAGAACGGCGTGCTCTCCCCGCGGACGGTCCCGGGCGGGGCGCCGTCGAACAGCCGCAGGTACTCCTCGCGGCGCCAGATCCACTCCTGCGCGCTGTGCGCGTCCCCGGGACCGCGCTGGCCGCTGCGCGGCGGCGGGCGGCCGTCGGTCAGGTAGTACTTCGGCTCCTTGACCGGCGACAGGTACAGCCCCGGGTGCGTGGCGAGCGCCGCGTGCAGCGCCGTCGTCCCGGCCTTGGGTGCTCCTGCGACGACGAACTGCGGCAGCCGGTCGGCGTCGGTGCTCATCGGTCCCCTCCCTGCCCCGCACGGGCCGCGGTGTACACACGGGGAGCCCTGTCCCCTCCTCCGAACGGAGCCGCCGCGTGACCGCGTCCGCGCCCCGCCCCCCGGCGCCCGACCGCTTCTGGTCCGACGCGACGGTCGTCGTCGAGCCGGAGGACCCGCGCCCGGGCTCGTGGGCCGGCGGCCCGTCGGCGCAGCTCGTCGACGGCACGTGGTGGCTGGCCTACCGGCTGCGCCGCCCGGTCGGCGAGGGCCGCGGCTTCGGCAACGTGGTGGCCCGCTCCGGCGACGGCGTGCGCTTCGAGCCGGTGGTCGCGCTCGGCAAGGACCGCTTCGGCGCCGAGTCGCTGGAGCGCCCGGCCCTGGTGCACACGCCGGAGGGGCGCTGGCGGCTCTACGTCAGCTGCGCGACGCCGGGCACCAAGCACTGGCGGGTCGACCTGCTCGAGGCCGCCACCGTCGAGGACCTCGCCACCGCCGAGCCGCGCACGGTCCTCCCCGGCAGCGCCACCACCGCGCCGAAGGACCCGGTGGTCCGCTGGGACGGCGGGCAGTGGCACCTGTGGGCCTCGGTCCACCCGCTCGACGACCCCGCCGCCACCGACCGCATGACCACCGAGCACGCCACCAGCCCCGACGGCGTCGCCTGGACCTGGCGCGGCACCGCGCTGGCCGGCAGCCCGGGCGGCTGGGACGCGCGCGGCGTGCGGTTCAGCGCGGTCGTCCTCGACGGCGCGCGCAGCTGGGCGCTCTACGACGGCCGGGCCACCGCGGAGGAGAACTGGGAGGAGCGCACCGGGCTCGCCGAACCCGACGGCGCGGGAGGCTTCCGCGCCGCCGCGGACGGCCCGCACCTGCAGAGCCCGCACGCGCCGCACGGGCTGCGTTACGCCGACGTCGTCGCGCTGCCCGGCGGCGGTGCGCGCTGGTACTACGAGGCCACCCGCGCCGACGGCGCGCACGAGCTGCGCACCGTGGTCCTCCCCGCCTGAGCTCACCGGCCGGCGGGCCCGCAGCCGGCGGCCCGGGCGGAAGCGGCGGCACCGGGCCGCGGGTCGGCGGCCGGCTGCCAGCGCCCGGCGACGACCTCGTAGGCCACCCGCGGCCCCTCCCGCAGGTAGGCGGCGACGCCGGCCACGAGCCGGTCGACGTCGGCCAGCGTGGTGGCCACCCCGACACTGGCGCGCACCGCACCGCCGGGCACGCCGAGGCGGGCCAGCAGCGGGTGGGCGCAGAACCGGCCGTCGCGCACGCCGATCCCGTGCTCGGCGGACAGGACGGCGGCCAGGTGTCCCGGGTCGGCGCCGTCGACGGTGAACGACACGACGCCGGTGGGGCCGGCCGAGTCCGCCCAGATCCGCAGCAGGCGCACGCCCGGCAGCGCCGACAGGCCCTCGACCAGCCGCGCCCGCAGCGCCCGCTCGTGCGCCTCGAGCGCCCCGTCGGGCAGCGCGGCGAGCGCCTCGCACGCCGCGGCGAGCGCGACCGCGCCCAGCACGTTGGGCGTGCCGCCCTCGTGCCGGTGCGGCGCCGCGGCCCAGCGGGTCTCCGCCACGCTCACCTCGGTGACCGCGCCACCGCCGGGCAGGTACGCCGGGCCCTCGTCGAGCCAGTCGCGGCGGCCCACGAGCGCGCCGCTGCCGAAGGGCGCGTAGAGCTTGTGGCCGGAGAACGCGACCCAGTCCGCGCCGCTCGCGGCCAGGGAGAACGCGCGGTGCGGCACGAGCTGGGCGCCGTCGACGACGACCCGCGCCCCGGCCGCGTGCGCCAGCAGGACGACCTCGTCGAGCGGCAGCGCCTCGCCGGTGACGTTGGAGGCACCGGTGACGGCGACCAGCGCCGGCCGGCTGCGCACCAGCTCGGCGCCGAGCGCGCGCAGCGTGGCGGCGACGGTGGCCTCGGTGGGCAGCACGGTGACCGGGCCGCGGCGCTGCCAGGGCAGCAGGTCGGCGTGGTGCTCGCAGTCGAGGACGACGACCCGCTCCCCCGCCGGCACGCAGCCGGCCAGCAGGGCGAGGGCGTCGGTGGTGTTGCGGGTGAACACGGCGACGTCGCCGTCGCGGGCTCCGACGAAGGCGGCGACGGTGTCCCGGGCGGCCTCGTAGGCGGCCGTCGTCCGCTGGGAGCGCCAGCCGGCGCCGCGGTGCACGCTGGCGTAGCCGGGCAGGGCGGCGGTCACCGCCTCCGCCACGGCGGCCAGCGCCGGGGCGGAGGCGGCGACGTCGAGGTCGGCGTAGGGCGCCGAGCCGGCGGGCAGCAACGGCACGTGCTCGCCCCCGCCGACGACGGGCAGCAGCGGGTGCCGGCCCGGGACGGTCGCGGACAGGACGGGGCGGGACAGGACGGCGGTCACCGGGGTCGCTCCTCGGTCGGGGACCCACGGCGGGCGGGTCCGCGTTTGCGCACCGCCGGGCGGCGGACGCCTGGTCGTCACCCGGGGCACCCGCTCGCGGAGGAGGGTTGCCGGCCAGCGAGCCGGGGCTTCGCGCTGGCACTCGTGACCGGGAGCGAGCCTGGCACGGCCCCCGGCAACCCGTCAAACCCGATCGGGATGGTAGGGATTGGTCATGGGCACCCTGGCCGTCGTCGGCAACCCCAAGCCGCGCTCCCGCACGCGGGCCGCCGCCGAGCACGTCGTCGAGCGGCTCACCGGCGCGCCGCCGGACCGGGTCATCGACGTCGTCGACCTCGGGGCGGGCCTGCTCGGCTGGGGCGACCCGGCCGTCGCCGAGGCGGTCGAGGCGCTCAAGGCCGCGGAGGTCGCCGTCGTCGCGAGCCCGACCTACAAGGCCACCTACACCGGGCTGCTCAAGCTCTTCCTCGACCAGGTCGGCACCGGCGACCTCGCCGGCGTCGTGGCCGTGCCCCTCATGCTCGGCGGCGGTCCCACCCACGCCCTGGCCCCGGACCTGCTGCTCAAGCCCCTGCTCGTCGAGCTCGGCGCCACCACGCCCACCCGCGGCCTCTACCTCATCGACCGGACCTGGGACGACCCGGCGCCGCTGGACGCCTGGCTCGCCGCCGCCGGCCCGCAGGTGGCCGCCGCCCGCACCGCACGGCGGCCCTGACGGTGGCCGCGCCCGTGGAGTTCGACTGGTTCCTCCCCACCCGCGGCGACGGCGCCGACGTCGGCCCGGCGACCACCGACCGCGGCCACAACGCCGCGGCCCTGCGCCGCCGTCCGACGCTGGAGTACCTCGGCGCCGTCGCGCAGGCCGAGCAGGCCGGTTTCGCCGCCGTGCTCACCCCCACCGGCTCCGGCTGCGAGGACGCCTGGGTGGTCTGCGCCGCGCTGGTGCCCCTCACCTCCCGGCTGCACTTCCTCGTCGCCTTCCGGCCCGGCTTCGTGCTCCCCACCCTGGCCGCCCAGCAGGCCGCGTCGTTCCAGCGGCTGTCGGGCGGGCGGCTGCGGCTCAACATCGTCACCGGCGGCGACCCGGTGGAGCAGCGGGCCTACGGCGACTTCCTCGACCACGACGAGCGCTACGCCCGCACCGGGGAGTTCCTCGAGGTGCTCACCCGCAGCCTCGCCGGCGAGCGGTTCGACGTCGACGGCGTGCACGTACGGGCCGAGAACGCCGGCCTGACCCGGCCGCCCGACGTCGTCCCGCCGGTGTACCTGGGTGGCGCGTCGCCGGCCGCCGAGGAGGTCACCGCCCGCTGGGTCGACCGCTACCTGACCTGGGGCGAGCCGCCCGCGATGGTGGCGCCCCGCCTGGACCGGGTGCGGGAGAAGGCCGCCGCCCACGGGCGCACGGTCCGCTTCGGCATGCGGCTGCACGTGGTCACGCGCGACACCCCCGAGGAGGCCTGGGCGCACGCCGACCGGATGCTGGCCGGGATACCGGCGTCGGCGATCGCCGCGACGCAGGAGAGGTTCGCGCGGATGGACTCCGTCGGGCAGGCGCGGATGGCCTCCCTGCACGGCGGCACGGCGACCGCGGGAGCGCGGTCGCTGGAGGTGGCACCCAACCTGTGGGCCGGCATCGGCCTGGTCCGCGAGGGCGCCGGGACGGCGCTGGTGGGCAGCCACGAGCAGGTGGCCGAGCGGCTGGCGGAGTACGCGGCGCTGGGCATCGAGGAGTTCGTGCTGTCGGGCTATCCGCACCTGGAGGAGGCGTGGCGGGTGGGCGAGGAGGTCCTGCCGCTGCTCGGCGCGACACGCCAAACCGCACCATGACGATCGACTTGACACGGGTTACCGCGCCGCGGTCACATGGCCCCGTGGCCCCCGCCCTGACGCTCACCCGCCGGTCCGCCGTGGACCTGCTGCGGGTCGCCAGCGCGCTGTGTCCGGCCGCCTGACCGCCCGGACCCCCACCCCTCCGCGCCGCCCCAACACGGGCTCCCGCGCGCCCGCACCCCGGAGAACCCCCCACTCATGACCTCCCTGCTGTCCCCTGCCGCCCGCACCACCTCGGCCGCCGCCCTCGCCGCCGCGCTGCTCGCCGCCTCCGACGAGTGGCTGCCCCGCGTCCAGTACCGCGCGGGCAGCCGCTGGACCGGCCTGCTGCCCGCCGAGGAGGCCGCCGCCCTCGTCGACCCCTCCCTGCACGACGACCTCGCCGCCGCCCAGGTCTGGCTGCTGACCTGGCTGCCCGGCCAGGGCACCCCGCTGCACGACCACGGTGGCTCGGCGGGCGCCTTCGCCGTCGTCGGCGGGGTCCTCACCGAGGACGTCGTCGGCGGTGCGCCCGGCGCCGTCCGCGAGGCCGCCACCGAGCTCTGGGCCGGCCGGGTGCGCCCCTTCGGCCCCCACCACGTGCACCGCGTGACCAACCGGGGGACGCTGCCCGCCGTGAGCGTGCACGCCTACACCCCGGGCCTGTCCCTGATGAACAGCTACCGCCTCGAGGAGGGCACCCTGCTGCGCACCGGCACCGAGAAGGCGGGCGTCGACTGGTGAGCGGGCGTCCACCCGGCGCGAGGAGCATCGACCAGCTGCTGGAGGAGGCGCGCTCGCGGATCACCCGGATCACCCCGGCGCAGGCCGCGGAGCGGGTGGCCGCGGGCGCGGTGCTCGTCGACATCCGGCCGCAGTCGCAGCGCGAGGCCGAGGGCGAGGTGCCCGGCGCGGTCGTCGTCGAGCGCAACCACCTCGAGTGGCGGTTCGACCCGGAGAGCGACGCACGGCTGCCGCAGGCCACCGGCTACGACGTCGACGTCGTCGTGCTGTGCCAGGAGGGCTACACCTCGAGCCTGGCCGCCGACGCGCTGCGCTCCCTGGGGCTGGCGCGGGCCAGCGACGTCATCGGCGGGCACCGGGCCTGGGTGGCCGACGGCCTGCCCACCACCGGCGGTCCCGCCGCCTGAGCCGGGACGGGGACGGCGGCCTCCGACGGAGGGGGGCCGCCGTCCCCGGACCCTGCTAGCTCTTGCTCTTGCCCTGGGCGCTGGAGTGCTCGTGCCGGTCGTCGCCCGTGCGGACGTGGTTCGTCTGCTTCGAGGCCCCGGTGGTCACCCCGGCCTCGCTGGGCGACATCCCCTGCTTCTTCGCCTCGCGGGCGGCGGCACGCTGGGCGTCGGCGTCGTTGTTCTTGCTCATGGGGCGGCCGTACCCGCTGCGTCCCGCGCCACGCCGTCGAGGACGGCGAAGGTGCGCCGGGCCATGAGGTCCGCACCGAGGTCGCGCTCCGCGCGCGCCCGGGCCCGCCGGCCGAGGTCGGCCCGCGCCGCCGGGTCGGCGAGAAGCCCGCGCACGGCGGCCGCCAGCGCACCGGGGTCCTCGACCGGCACGACGACGGCGTCCTCCCCCAGCGCGCTGCGCACGTCGCCGACGTCGGTGGCCACGCACGGCAGCCCCTCGGCGATCGCCTCCAGCAGCGCCAGCGGCAGCGCCTCCACCCGCGAGGACAGCACGAACAGGTCGAGGCCGGCGAGGAAGGCGCGGGCGTCGGTCACCCAGCCCGGGAAGGTCACCGGCAGGCCGACGGCCGCCGCCCGCAGCGCCTCGCCGTCGCGGCCCGCACCGCCGATGACGGCGTCGAAGGGCAGGTCCACCCGGCGCAGGGCATCGAGCAGCACGTCGAAGCCCTTCTGCGTGGTCAGCCGGCCGAACGCGCCGATCCGGGGCACCGGGTGGCCGGCCGGGCCGGCGGGGTCCGGCGGGACGTCGACGCCGTTGCGCACCGCGTGCGCCCGCGCCGGGTCGACGCCGAGATCGGCCACCACCTGCGCGCGGGCCTCCTCGGAGGTGCCGACCACCGCGGCCAGCCGCCGGTAGCGCGCCGACAGCGCGGCCCGCTCGTCGCCGCTGCGGGTGTCGCCGACGAGGTGCAGCACGCCCACGGCCGGTGCCTCCGCGAGGGCGGCGTCGACGGCGGCGCCGTTGGAGGAGGGGTCGACCAGGTTGACCACCACGACGTCGGGCCGCTGCGCCGCCAGCGCCGCGCGGGTGGCCGGCGCAGCGGCGGTGTGCCGGGTCAGCGGGACGACGGCGCGGTCGACGTCGAAGCGGGCAAAGCCCTCCGCCACCGGCTCGGCGCACACCAGCGACGCCGTCCACCCGCACCCCGCCGCGCGGCGCAGGTGGTGCGACAGCCACACCTCGGCCCCGCCCCACGCGTCGGAGTCCGAGACGAAGGAGACCCTCACGAGGCGGCCAGCTCGAGCGCCGCACCGGCCACCGCGTCCGGTTGCACCGTCTGCGCGCACCGGAACTCGATGGGGCAGGCCAGGTGCGGGCACGGCGCGCAGGCCACGGTCGGGGTGAGCGCGCGGTGCCGGGGGCCGGGGTGCGCCCACCGGACCGGGTCGCCGGGCAGGAACACCGTGACGCTGCGGGCCCCGACGGCGGCGGCCAGGTGCGCCGAGCCGGTGTCGTTGCCCACGAGCACCGCGCTGTCGCGCAGCAGCGCGGCCAGCCCGCCGAGGCTGGTGGCGCCGGTGAGGTCGACAGCCGGGGCGCGCATCGCCGCGACCACCCGCGCGGAGATCTCCCGCTCGGCGGGCACGCCGGTGACGACGACGTCGAGCCCCTCGGCGGCCAGCGCGTCGCCGACCGCGGCGTAGCGCTCGACCGGCCAGCGGCGGGTGGGCGCGGACGCGCCGGGGTGCAGCACGGCGTAGCGGCCGGGCTCCAGGCCGGCGGCGGCGAGCGTGGCGGCGTGCTCCGCCTCGTCGTCGGCGGTGAGCGGGAAGTCCATGCGCGCCTCGCCGCCGGGCGGCAGCCCCAGGTGCTCCAGCAGCGCCACGTGCCGCGCCGCCTCGTGCAGCGCCAGCGGGTAGCGCAGGTGCAGCGCCTCCGTGCCGGCCGGCGGGTCCCAGCCGGTGGGCGCGAAACCGCCGGGAAGGCGGGCGCCGAGCGCGGCGGTCACCCGGTTGGCGGCGGGCCGGTCGCCGTAGGCCTGCAGCGCGAGGTCGAAGCCGCGGTCGCGGGCGGCGGCGGTGAACGGCGCCCAGCCGGCGGTGTCGACCGGGCCGTCGGGGATCCCCTCGGCGCCCGGGAAGGGCAGCAGCGCGACGGGCACGCCGAGCCGCTCGACCACCGGCGCCATGCGGCCGAAGGTCACCAGCGTCACCTCGACGTCGGGCCGCGCGGCGCGCAGCCGGCGCAGCGCCGGCACGGTGCACAGCAGGTCGCCGAGGCCCACCCGCAGCCGGACCAGCGCCAGGCGGCGGACGGCGGGGTCGGCGAGCGGCGGCGTCACCCGCGCCCCCTTCCCGTGCTGTGTCGTTCCCTAACCCGTGGTGCACTACGGGTCTCCCCAGCGAACCGGAGGTCCCCTGCGTGTCCCGCCCCGCTGCCGACCTGCACGTGCTGCGCCTGTGCAGCGTGTTCGAACCCCCCGCGGCGACCGGCCGCGCTCGGCCGGGCGGGCTCCCCGGGGAGCTCGATCCCCGCGCGACGCGCTTCGACCCCATCGGCGGCATGCAGAACCACACGGCCACGCTCACCCGGTGCCTGGACGCCCGGGGGCTGCGGCAGACGGTCGTGACCGCCCGGCTGGCCGGCCCGCGGAGCACCACCCGGCTCGGGGACGGCGCCCGCGTGCACCGCACCGGGGTGCCGGTCCCCCGCCTGCGCCAGCTGTGGGCGATCGCGGGGCTGCGCGCCGTGCTGCGGGCCGGGCGCCGCGGCCCGGTCGACGTCGTGCACGCCCACCAGGGCGAGGACCTCGCCACGCTGCCGCTGGCCCGGCTCGCCGCCCGCGTGCACGGCTGCCCCCTCGTGGTGACCCTGCACTGCAGCGTCGGGCACACGCTCACCGGCCGCGGCCCCAAGGTGTGGCTGGTGCGCGCGCTCGGCGGGTGGATCGAGCGGAGCACGCTGCGGCGCGCCGACGCCGTCGTGGTCCTCACCGGGCGCACCGCCGCGGCCGTCCACGACGACGGTGTCCCCGCCGAGCGGGTGTCGGTCATCCCGTCCGGCTTCGACCCGGCGCTGTTCGCCGGCTCCACCGGCGACGTGTTCCCCGGGGTCGCCCGCCCGCGGATCGGCTACGTCGGGCGCCTCGCGCCGCAGAAGCGGCCCGACCGGCTGGTCGAGGCGTTCGGGCGGATGCGGGAGACCGCGTCGCTCGTCGTCGTCGGCGACGGCCCCGACCGGGCGCGGGTCGAGCGGCTGGCCGCCACGGGCCCGGGCGCCGACCGGACCACCCTGGCCGGCTTCGTCGAGCACGCCCGGGTACCGGCGGTGCTGGCCTCCCTCGACGTGCTGGTGCTGCCCTCGGCCTACGAGGAGATGGGCTCGGTGCTCACCGAGGCGATGGCCGCGGGGCTGCCGGTGGTGGCCAGCGACGTCGGCGGGATCCCCGAGGTGGTCCGCGACGGGGTCACCGGGCTGCTCGTGCCGCCCGGCGACGTCGACGCGCTCGCCGCCGCGCTCGACCGGGTGACCGCGGACCGCGGGCTTCGCGCGCGGCTGGCCGCCGGCGCCCGGGCCCGCTCGGCCGACTACGCGTGGCCGGCGCTGTCGGCGCGGGTGGCCGCGGTCTACGAGCGGCTGCTCGGCGTGCGCAGCGACCTCGAGCCCGCGGCGTGACCCCGAGGGTCGCCGTCCTCGTGCCGGTGCACGAGCAGGCGGCCTACCTGCCGCGGGCACTGGAGTCGCTGCTCGCGCAGGAGGAGACGGCGTGGGAGGCGGTGGTCGTCGACGACGGGTCCCGCGAGCCGGTCGCCGTCCCGGCCGACCCGCGGCTGCGGCTGGTGCGCACCGACGACAACCGCGGCCTGGGCGCGGCCCTCAACCGGGCGCTGGACGAGACCACCGCGCCGGTCGTCGCGTACCTGCCGGCCGACGACGTCTGGTTCCCCGCGCACCTGGGCACGCTGCTGCGCGCCCTCGACGACGACGCCGTGGTGCTGGCCCGCGCCGAGCTCGACCAGCCGGCCGGCACGCCCTACGCCCAGCTCGTCCAGGTGGCGCACCGGCGCACCGGTGACCGCTGGACCGAGCGCGCGGAGCTCGAGACCGACGACCTCGACCGGCTGATGTGGTCGCGGGTGGCCGCCCGCGGGACGGCGACCGGCACCGGCCACGTCACCTGCGCCTGGACGCAGCACCCCGGGCAGCGATCACGGGCGATCCGCGAGTCCTCCGACGGCGGCCTCAACGTGTTCCGCACCCGCTACCGCGTCGCGCAGCCGCTGCGCTTCGCCTCCACCGACGGCAGCGAGGTCGACGAGGTCGCCCGCTACGCGCGGTTCCGCGAGCGCGAGTACCCGCCGTCGCCGGACGGGCTGCGGGTGCTCGTCGTCGGCGAGCTCGCGTTCAACCCCGAGCGGGTGCTGGCGCTGGCCGAGCGCGGGCACTCCCTCACCGGTCTGTGGACCGACCAGGCGCTCGGCGACGCCACCGTGGGGCCGCTGCCCTTCGGTTCCGTCCCCGACCTCGACCGCGACCGGTGGCGCGAGGAGGTCGCGGCGCTGGCCCCCGACGTCGTGTGGGCGCAGCTGAACTGGCGAGCGGTGCCGCTGGCGCACGCGGTGCGGCAGGCGTTCCCCGACCTGCCGTTCGTGTGGCACTACAAGGAGGCGCCGCAGCGCAGCCTGGTGCGCGGGGAGTGGCCGCTGCTGGCCGACCTGGTGTGCGGCGCCGACGCCGTCCTGCTGGCCACCGAGGAGGAGCGCGACTGGTTCGCCCTCGCGCTGTCGGGGCGGGTCGACCCCGCACGCCTCGGCGTCCTCGACGGCGACCTGCCCAAGCGCGAGTGGCTCGACGCCCCGCTCTCGCCCCGGCTGTCCGACGCCGACGGGCAGCCGCACGCCGCCGTCGTCGGCCGGCCCTCGGGGCTGGACCTGGACTGGGTGCTCGCGCTCGCCGGCCGCGGCGTGCACACCCACTTCTACGGGCAGGTCCGCGCGCCCGGGGCGAAGGGCTCGTGGACCGGCTGGCTCGACGAGGCGCTGGCCCGCGCGCCGGGGTCCGTGCACGTGCACCCCGCCGTCGGGCCGGAGGACTGGGTGCGCGAGCTGTCGCGGTACGACGCCGGGTGGCTGCACCGCTTCGACGCGGTCAACGGCGGCGACCTGCGCCGGGCCACCTGGGACGACCTCAACTCCCCCGCCCGGCTGCCGGTGCTGCTCGCCGCCGGGCTGCCGCTGCTGCAGCAGGCCAACCCCGGCTCGGTCGTGTCGGTGGAGAGGGTGCTGCGGGAGGAGGGGACGGGGCTGCTCTACCGCTCGGCCGACGACGTCGCCGACGTCCTGGCCGCCGAGCTGGCCGATCGCCGCGGGCACGCCGCGGCGATGGCCGCCCGCGAGCGGCACGTCTTCGACGCGCACGCCGACCGCCTCGTCGACCTGTTCCGCTCGATCGCCCGCTGACCGCCCGGGACTGTCGGACCCCGCACCTACCGTCGCGCCCGTGACGGGTGGGGAACTCCGCTGGGCGGTGACCGACGGGCCGGACGGCACGGCCGCGGTCGAGCTGCCCCGCGACGACGCCGCCGCGCGGCTGCTCGGCGAGCAGGCCCGCGGCGGGTTCTGGTGCGCGCGGGAGGCCGGCGGCTGCGGCGGCCGGCTCGAGATCGCGCCCGGCCCGGTGCCCTCCTTCCGGCACGCGGAGGCCGCGCCGTGCGCCCTGGCCCGGCGCGGGTCCGCCGCGGCCGCCTACGACCCCCTCCGCTACCGCCGTCCCCTGACCGCCTGGCTCGCCGCGCAGGGGCACCGGCCGCGGGTCGTCCGCCGGCCCGGTCCCGACGGGCACCCCGGCCTGCACGTGGCGGTGGCCGGCGTCGGCGTCCTCGAGGTGCAGCTCGCCCCGCTGACCGACACCGCCTGGCGCGAGCGCGACGACCGGCTGCGCCGCGACACCCCCTCGGTCACCTGGCTCTACGGCCCCGGCGCCGACGTCGCGGCGGCCACCGAGGCCGGCGTCCGCGGCGCCGCGCTGCTGCTGCGGCGGCACGACCGCGGCCTGCTCGTCGGGGTCCGGGACGCCGGCGGCGCGACGCGTTGGATGCGGATCGGCGCCTGCCGGCTCACCGCCGACGGCCTGGACGTGCCCGGTCTGGCCGAGGCCCGCGCGCGGTTCGGGCGGCGCAGCGCCGAGCGGGAGGAGACGGCGCGCCGGGCCGGCCGGCGCGGCCGGAGGAAGACCCCCGCGCCCTGGGAGCCGGGGCTCGGGCAGCTGCCGTTCCCCTCGGCCGGGTAGAGCCCTCAGGACCCCGCGTCGGCGCCCGCCCGGGGCGGCTCGTCGAGCTGCTCCGGGGTCCGCGACCGCCAGGGCAGGTGCACCTGCGGGAGGTGCAGCGGCGGCAGGTGCAGGTGCGGCAGGTGCACGTGCGGGTGCGGCAGCCGGGCGACGAGGCCGGCCGGCAGGTGCACGTGCGGCAGGTGCAGGTGCGGGCGGTGCCCGCCCGCGCCGTCCCCGTCCCCGTCCGCGTGGTGCCCGAGCGCGGCCACCCAGCCGCTGCGCGCGGTCGCCGCCTGTTCCCGCGCGGCGGCCTGGGCGGCCCGGTGGTCGCGCTCCCACCGGGCGGTGTTGCTGCGTGCCATCGCGGTGACCAGTGCGGTCACCAGGACGAAACCGACGACGCTGACGACTGCCCACCCCATGGCGGCCCTCCCCTGGACCCCGCCGCGCCCGGGCGACCGGGGACCGCGGTGGTGACCGGAGGATCCCGCCGCGCCCGTTCCGCGACAAGTCCGTCCGCGCGGCGACGTGCGACACGCCGCGCCGGGCGGCTCAGAACCGCAGGACGGCCTGCAGCGGCGGGGCGGGCAGCCGGCGTCCGGCGAGGTCGGCGAGCAGCCGCGGGCCGTCGTCGAAGGGCACGACGTCGGTGACGACGTGCCGCAGGACGTCGTCACCGCGCGCGCGGAGCAGGTCGAGGGTGACGTCGGCCAGCGCCCGCCGCGGCCAGGCACCGGCCATCCCGCGCGGCACCCGGCTGATCTGGGCGCACACCACCGACAGGCCGTTGTGGTGGAACTCCTCGCCGAGCCGGACCGCCGCCGCGCCGGCCTGGTAGAAGCCCAGGTCGACGACGACGCCCTGCGGCCGCAGCGCCTTGAGCCCGGTGGCGAGGTCGGCGTCGTGCCCGCGGCACTGCAGCACCAGGTCGGCGCCGGCGTCGCCGGGCGCGTGCCGCCAGCGCTGCTTGACCTCCTGCCACGCGTCGACGTCGACGGTCGCCAGCCCCAGCGCCCCGGCCACCGCGCGGCGGTCGGGCGAGGACTCCGCGACGACGACGTCGGCGGCACCGTGCCGGACGGCCAGCATCGCCGTCAGCAGCCCGATGACGCCGGCGCCGGTGACCAGCACGTGCCGGTCGCGGACGCCGTCGCCCACGCCGCCGCCGGGTCCGGTGAACTGCGCGGTGGCGTGCAGCAGGCCGTTGACGCAGATCGGGCCCATCTGCGCGAGGTAGATCCCGAGGACCGGGTCGAGGTCGTCGGGCACCGGGATGACCGGCTTCTCGGCGGGGTCGGCGCAGCGGCCGGTGCGGTGGCCGTAGGCCATGGCCACCCGCGTGCCCTCGGCGAGGTCGGGCGTGCGGCTGTCGGTGACGGTCCCGACCTCCATGTAGCCCAGGGTCTCGACGGGATAGCCGGCGCGCGGCAGGTCGGGGCCGAAGGAGCGCAGGTCGGGGTCCCAGCCGGCGGCGTGCTGCGGGTCGGTGCCGCGCACCAGCGCCACCTCGGTGCCGGCGCTGACACCGCTGTACTCGGTGGTCACCCACGCCTGGCCGGGGCCGGGCTCGTGCTCGGTCACGTCGAGGACGGCCGGCCGGCCCGGCTCGACGACGCCGATGGTCCGCACGGCCCTCATGCCTGCACCGTGCCATCCCCGGCGGCGGCCCGCGCGGCGATCCCGGCCGGCACCGGCCGGTTTCGATCGCACACGATCGGGTCTGCGCGGAGTCGTGCTCTGCCCTGCCGGGCGGGGCAGAGCACGACTCCGCGGAGGACCACCTCCTGGGACCCTCGCCGCGTGGCCTCCGCGGCAGGATGGGCAGCGACGGCGGTCGGCGCGGCTCTGGTGCTGTTCGCGCTGCGGGACATCGTCCACACGCTGTGGCACCCGAGCAGCCGGGGCGGGCTGAGCCGGCGGCTCATGCACGCCGTCTGGCGCGCCGGCCACCGCGCGCGGCACCGGAGCCGCCTGGCGTTCCTCGGCGGGCCGCTGACGATGGGCGCCGTCGTCCTCGCCTGGGTGCTGCTGCTGGTGGCGGGCTGGACGCTCGTGTACTGGCCGCACCTGCCGCATGGCTTCGTCTACGGCAGTGGGCTCGACGTCGACGGTCGCGGGCAGTTGATCGACGCGGTCTACCTGTCCATCGTCACCCTGGGCACGCTGGGCTTCGGCGACATCGTCCCGGAGAGCTCCTGGCTGCGGATCGCCGTCCCGGTGCAGGCGCTCATCGGGTTCGTCCTGCTCACCGCGGCGGTCACCTGGGTGCTGCAGGTGTACCCGGCGCTGAGCCGGCGGCGCGCGCTGGCGCTGCGGCTGGCGCTGCTGCAGCGCACCGGCCCGTCCGTGCCCGACCCCGGCCTGCTGCGCGAGGTGGCCGGCGACCTGGTGCACGTGCGGGTCGACCTCACCCAGCACGCCGAGACGTACTACTTCGGCGACGTCGACCCCGAGACCGCGCTCCCCCGGCAGCTGCCGGTGGCCCTGCGGCTGGCCGACGCGGCCCGCTGCTCCCCCGACGACGACGTGCGCACCGGCGGCGAGTACCTGGCCCTCGTGCTCCGGGACCTGACCGGCGTCCTCGACCGCCAGTTCCTGCGCCGCGGCGGCGCCGTCGGGGACCTCGTGACCGCCTACGCCGACGACCACGGCTACCCGCCGGACGACGCCGGCGGTCGGCGCAGCGACGCGTCCAGCTGACGGAGGAGCTCACCGACGCGCCCGCCACCGCCGGGGGCCGGTGGGTAGCGCCGCAGGACGCCGACCACGACGGGACCCGCGAGGTCCCGGGCCCGGGCGATGCGGTCGGCGCCGACGGCGGGGTCGTCCCCCGCGTCGAGCTCGAGGGCCCGGGCGGCGTGGGCGGCCGAGCCGAGGACGTGCCGGACCTGCGTGGCCCTCGCCAGGGGGTGGAGGAACGCGGCGCCGGCCGCGGCCATCGCCGCCCGTGCGGCCTCGCTCGCCGCGGCCGCCCCGGCGTCGCGTGCGTCGTGCGCCGCCCGCTGCGCCGCCCAGGCGCGGTCCCGGAGCACCCGGGTCCGCTCGGCGCCGTCGGCGAAGGCCTGTGCGGCGTCGACGGCGGCCCGCGGACGCCCGTCGCCGGGCCGGTCGCGCTCGACCAGCGCCAGGACGGTCCGCGCGCACGCCGCCGCGAAGCCGGTGACCGCGCGGAGCTCGTCGCGGCCCAGCTCGATCCGCGCGGGGTCCTCTCCCACGGCGCCATCGTGCCGCCCCGCCGACCGCCGGCCGGTTGGTCCCCGGCCGGCCGGGTAGCCCGGCACCGCGGGAGCCGACCGCGCCCGTCCGACCCGAGCCAGCTGCGAGGACCGATGACCGAGAGCACCCCGCCCGCGAGCGCCTCGACCGCGGACCTCCTGCAGTCGCTGACCGACGACGTCACGACACTGGTCCGCGACGAGCTCGCGCAGGCCCGCGCGGAGGTCGCCGGGAGGGCGCGGCGGGCCGGGCGCGCGGCCGCCCTGCTCGGCGGTGCGGCGGGGCTCGGTGTCCTGGCGGTCGGGAGCTCCAGCGCCCTGCTGCTGCGGCTGCTCGAGCGCCGGCTGTCCCCGCCCGCCGCCGCGGCCGTGGCGACGCTGCTCTACGGAGGGGGCGCCGCCGCGCTGGCCTCCACCGCGCGGGAGGAGTTGCGCCGGGCCGGGTCGCTGCTGCCGGAGCGGACGGCGGCCAGCGTCCGCGAGGACGTGCGCGTGGCGTCGGCCGCCGCGGGCACGACCGCACCACCGGCCGGCTGACCCGAGGAGCCAGGACGTGAGCGCCGACGAGACCCAGGTCTTCCATCCCGGCCAGATCGTGCCCCGCAGCGGCATCTACCGGTGCGACGGGCACGACGAGGACCACGCCTACGAGTCCACCGACGTCGCGGGACACCGCTTCCCCCCGCTCCCCCGCGGCTGCCGGGGCGAGGGGTGGGTGCTCGAGCGGGCGACCGGACACCACCGCGCGAGGTGAGCCGGCCGGTACCCCGCGCCCGGCCCGGCCCGTGACGGGACCACCGGCCGCGCATGCCTGCCGCGATCCGCTCGCGACCCTCGGCCGAGCCGGCCGGGCGCACCTGGCAGCCTGTGCGGCCGTGGTGAACGTCCTCTCCATCCAGTCGCACGTCGCCTTCGGCCACGTGGGCAACTCCTCGGCCGTCTTCCCGCTGCAGCGCCTCGGCGTCGAGGTGTGGCCGGTGCACACCGTCCAGTTCTCCAACCACACCGGCTACGGCGCGTGGACCGGCCGGGTGTTCGACGGGCAGGCCGTCGAGGAGGTCGTCGACGGCATCGCCGACCGCGGCGTCCTGGGCACCGCCGACGCCGTCCTGTCGGGTTACCTCGGCTCCGCCGACATCGGCCACGCCGTCGTCGGCACCGTCGGGCGGGTGCGCGCGGCCAACCCCGACGCCGTCTACTGCTGCGACCCGGTCATCGGCGATGTCGGCCGCGGCGTGTTCGTGCGCCCCGGCATCGAGGAGCTCATGCGCGAGGTCGCCGTCCCCGCGGCCGACCTGGTGACCCCCAACCACTACGAGCTCGACCTGCTCGCGCAGACGACGACGCGGACCCTCGCCGAGGTCAGGGACGCCGTCGCCGCGGTGCAGGCGCTGGGCCCGCGGGTGGTGCTGACGACGTCGCTGGTCGTCGACGACACCCCCGACGACGCGGTCGACCTGCTCGCCTCCGAGGGCGGCCGGCACTTCCGGGTCCGCACGCCGCGGCTGTCGGTGTCGGTCAACGGCGCCGGCGACGCGATCGCGGCGCTGTTCCTCGCGCACTGGCTCGACACCCGCTCGGCTGGCGAGGCGCTGGGCCGGGCCGCGGCCAGCGTGTGGGGTCTGCTGCGGCGCACCGAGGAGGCCGGCTCGCGGGAGATCCTGCTGGTCGCCGCCCAGGACGAGTTCGTGTCGCCGTCGCGGAGCTTCGCCGTCGAGGAGGTCTGAACGCGCGGGGAGCCGCTCCCCGACCTAGCGTCCCCGCGTGGACCTGTTCCGGACGAAGTCGGTCGAGGCGGTACGAGCGGACGCCGGGGACGACCCCGCCGGCGCCGAGAGCACCGGGCACCTGCGCAAGCGGCTGAGCGCCCGCCACCTCGTCGGCTTCGGCATCGGCATCGTGATCGGCACCGGCATCTTCACGCTCACCGGTGTCACGGCGAAGCAGAACGCGGGGCCGGCGGTGGTCGTCTCCTTCGCCATCGCCGGCCTGGTCGCCCTGCTGGCCGCGCTCTGCTACGCCGAGCTCGCCTCCGCGGCGCCGACGGCGGGCAGCGCCTACACCTACGCCTACGCGACCGCCGGCGAGGTGGTGGCGTGGATCATCGGCTGGGACCTGTTCCTCGAGTTCGCGCTCGGCGCGGCGGTGGTGGCCCGCGGCTGGTCGGGCTACGTGGGCAACCTGCTCGGCCTGCCGCCGTCGCTGTTCGGCGAGACGTCGACGGTGAACGTCGGGGCGGCCGCGATCGTCGTCGTCCTGACGCTGGTGGCCGTGCTGGGCATCCGGGAGTCGGCGCGGGTCACCGGCCTGCTCGTGGTCGTCAAGGTCGCCGTCTGCGTGTTCGTCATCGTCGCCGGCGCCTGGTTCGTGCGCGGCGCCAACCTCACGCCGTTCGTCCCGCCCGCGGAGCCGGCCGAGGGCGGCAGCGGGCTCACCCGGCCGCTCATCGAGGTGGTCGCCGGGCTGGAACCGGTCGCCTTCGGCGTCGGCGGCGTGCTGACCGCGGCCGCCGTCGTCTTCTTCGCCTACACCGGCTTCGAGGCGGTCGCGAACCTCTCGGAGGAGACCCGGCGCCCGGCGCGCGACGTGCCGCTCGGCCTGCTCGGCACCCTGGGGCTGGCGACCGCCCTCTACGTCGGCGTCGCGTTCGTGGTCGTCGGGATGGTCGAGTACCGCGACATCGACGAGGGCGCGCCGATCGCCGACGCCTTCGACCAGGTGGGGCTGGGCTGGGCGTCGTCCCTGGTGTCGATCGCCGCGGTGGCGGGCCTGACCTCGGTGATCCTCGTCGACCTGATCACCATCGGCCGCATCGGCTTCGCCATGGGCCGCGACGGCCTGCTGCCGCCGGCGGTGGCCCGGGTCAGCCCGCGCACCGGCACCCCGGTGCGGGTCACCCTGCTGTTCGCGGGCCTCGTGCTGGTCCTCGCGACGTTCGTCCCGCTCGGCACGCTGGCCGACCTGGTGAGCATCGGCACGCTGTTCGCGTTCCTGCTGGTGTCGGTCGCGGTGGTCGTGCTGCGGCGCACCCGGCCGGAGCTCGAGCGGCCGTTCCGGGTGCCGCTGTCGCCGGTGCTGCCGCTGCTGTCCGCGCTCGCCTGCCTCTACCTGATGCTCAACCTGAGCATCGAGACCTGGCTGCGCTTCCTGGCGTGGCTGGCGATCGGGCTGCTCGTCTACGCGGTCTACGGCTACCGCAACTCCCGCCTCGGCCGCTCGGCCCGCACGAGGTCCGGAGCGCGCGTGTGACCGACGACCCCGCGGAGCGGGCGGCGGCCGCGGCCCGGCGCAGCCGCGAGCTGGCCGACCGCCGCGCGCGGTTGGCCGCGGGCGACGCGCCTTCCGGGGACGACGTCCGGGCGGCGGAGCGGGCCGCGGAGGAGTCCGCCGCCCGGGCGGAGGCGGCGCAGGAACGCACCGCGGGGCGGCACGAGGAGGCCGCGGGGCTGCACGAGGCCGCGGCAGGGGCGCACGAGGCGGCGGCCGGGACCGGGCACGGCGACCCCGGCGACCACCGGCGGCAGGCGTCCGGGCACCGCGAGGAGGCCCGGACCCACCGGCGGCAGGCCGCCGAGGAGGGACCCGAGGGCTGAGGTCGTTCCGGTGGGGCGACCTCCTCGCAGGGGCCCGCCGCGAGCCTGCGAGCGGTGGGGGGCAGGGAGGTCCTCTGACTAGTCGGTGGGGTCCATCAGGACGACGGCGCCGCCGCGCCGGGCCGCGCCGGGTGCGGAGGCGCTGACCGTCACCCGGACCCGCAGCGGCCGGCCCCGGCGGTTGACCGCCCGCAGCTCGAGGGTCTCGTGCGGCGGCCCGTCGCCGGCCACCTGCCGGCGCAGCAGCGGCTGCAGCTGGGCCAGCGGCAGCCCGATGTCGAGGTCGAGCAGGCGCCGGCCGGTGACCTCGTCCTGGCGCAGGCCCCACAGGTCCTCGGCTGCGGCGTTCCACGCCAGCACCCGCAGGTCGGGGTCCACGACGACGACGCCGGCGCGGAAGCTGGAGAGCACGCCGGTCATGAAGTCGTTGAGCGTGGCGACCTCCTCGGTGCTGACCCGCAGCTCCTCGTTGGTCGTGTGGAGCTCGTCGTTCATCGACTGGAGCTCCTCGTTCATCGTCTCCAGCTCCTCGTTGGTCGACTGGAGCTCCTCGTTGGTGGTCTCCAGCTCCTCGACCGTCGACTGGAGCTCCTCGTTGGTGGTCTCCAGCTCCTCGTTGGTCGACTGCAGCTCCTCGTAGGCGGTCTCGAGCTGCCGGTTGGCGTACTCGAGCTCGCGCTGCAGCCGCCTGTAGTGGGTGACGTCCTCGAAGACGACCGTGCAGCCGAGCGGGCTGCCGTCCTCGCGGGACAGCGGTGCCACCCGGACGTCGAACACGAGCGCCTCGGTGCCGGCCTGGTGCCGCTCGACGCCACGCAGCCACACGGTCTGCCGGCTCGTGACGGCCTCGGCGATCGCGCCGCGCAGCTCGACCGGCCGGTAGGACACCTCGAGGTCCTGGAACGGCCGGCCGACGTCGCGCTCGTCGACGCGGAACAGCCGCCCGGCGTCGGAGTTCACCATCGCCAGGCGGCCGTCGGCGTCGAGGACGAGCTGGGCGCCCGGCGAGGACAGCATCGCCTGGCGGCGCAGCCGGGCGGGGTCGCCGTCGCCGGCGTCGCCGTCGGCGCGCGCGGCGAGGGGGTGCGGCCGCCGGTCGGCCGCCGTGCCGCCCTCGCGCTTGCGGAAGAAGCGCCGGGTGAGGTCGACCGGCACGAACAGCTGCGCGTGCGACAGCAGCATCTCGGCCTTGCCGAGGAACAGCAGCCCGTGCGGGGCCAGGGCGAAGTGCAGCCGGCCGAGGATGCGGTCCTGCGTCTCGGCGGTGAAGTACATGAGGGTGTTGCGGCACAGCAGCAGGTCCACGTGCGAGATCGGCGCGTCCTGCACGAGGTCGTTGCGGCCGAAGATCACCGAGCGGCGCAGGTCCTTGCGGAAGGCGAACCGGGAGCCCTCCGGGGTGAAGTACCGCTCCACCTGCTCGGGCGTCAGGCTGCTCATCTCGCGCTCGGTGAACAGCGCCTGGCGCGCCTGCGCGAGCGCCTCCTCGTCGACGTCGGTGGCGTAGATCTTCACCCGCTCGCGGAACTCGTCGACCCCGAGCGCCTCGGCCAGCAGGATCGCCAGGCTGTAGGCCTCCTGCCCCGAGGCCGAGCCGGCGCTCCACACCCGGATGACCGGGCCGGCGGAGGCCAGCAGCTGCGGCAGCAGCTCGTCGCGCAGGTGGTCCCAGGCCGGCCGGTCGCGGAAGAAGCTCGTGACGTTGATGAGGATCGTGGTGAACAGCGGCGCGAACTCGTCGGGGTGGACCTCGAGGAAGTCCTGGTACTCCGCGACCGAGGAGATGCCGACCTCGGCCATGCGGCGGCGCACCCGGCGGACCAGGCTCGGCCGCTTGTAGCCGGTGAAGTCGAAGCCGCGGCGCTCGCGCAGGTAGTGCAGCAGCCCCTCGAAGTCGGGGTCGAGCCCGGCCGCGGCCTCGCCGAACGGGTCCGTCCCGTCGTCGAGCTCGTCGGCCAGCAGGTCGTCGTCGACCGTGTCCTCCGGCTGTCGCTCCTCCGCCACGGATCAGGCCCCCCGGGGATCGGCCGGGTCGCCCAGGGTGTCGTCGAGACCACCGTCGACGCCGTCGGGGACGTCTCCCCCGGCGAGCACTCCGCGCTCGAGCAGCCCACGCAGCAGCCCGGCCGCCTGCAGGGCCTCGTCGTGCCGGCGGTGGAACGCCGACGCGCTGTGCCGGTGCCCGTGGCCCTCGGCGCGCTGCCCCAGCCGCAGGCTCAGCGCCGCCTGTTCCTCCAGGCCGCGCAGCGCCATCCACAGCGCGCTCTCCAGCGCCTGCGCCTGCTCGGCGGCCAGCGCCTCGGGTGACCAGGCGTGCCCGACGCGGCAGCGGTAGCGCTCCAGCCCGCCCTCGTCGATCGAGAACAGCGCGCCGTGGCAGCTCGGGCAGCCGAAGCCCGACGGCGTCCCGGGGCGCTCGTCCTGGTCCATCGCCTCGCCGTCGAGCCGAGCCATCCGCGTCTCCGTCGTCATCAGGTCCGGGGGCGGCTCGTCGGCCGGGACGTCAGCCTCCTCGCGCACCAGCCGGTCGACCAGGGCCGCCAGGTCGGCGAGCGGGGCGACGTGGTCGGCCCGGCCGAACTCGATCGCGTGCAGCGGCATGCTGGCGTAGATCGCGTCGGCGGGGTCCTGCGCGACGGTGACCCCGCCGCGGGCCCGGACGGCGATCGTGCCGGCGGTGCCGTCGTCGAGGGCGCCGGAGAGGACGACGGAGACCACGCGTGGGCCGTGCGCGCGGGCGGCCGAGCGGAACAGCACGTCGACCGCGGGCCGGTGGCCGTTCTCGCGCGGGCCGCGGGAGAGCAGGAGGTGCTCGTCGAGCACGAGCAGGTGCCGGTCGGGCACCGCGACGGCGACCGTGCCGACCTGCAGCGGCATCCCGTCCGTGGCGGCGTGCACCGGCAGCGCCGACACCCGCCCGAGGATGGCCGGCAGGGCGCTGCGGCCGCTGGCCGGCACGTGCAGGACCACGAGGACCGCGGCGGGCAGGTCCTGCGGGAGGGCGGCCAGCAGGTCGCGCAGCGCCTCGACGCCGCCGGCGGACGCGCCGATCACCACCACGTCACGCTGTCCCACGTCCCCGCCTCCGTCCCGCCTCCCGTGCGGGCATGCGTCCCCTGCACCCTAGGCGCCCGGCCGGCGCGGTACGGCGGCCAGACCGGGAACCGGGCCGGCCGGTCCGCGTTGCCGCCTCCGAGCGCCCTGGCTAGCGTCGCCGACGGCGAGCAGCAGCGCCCGCCGCGCAGGACGCCGCGGTCCGCACACGTGCCGATCGACATGCCGGAGCGCTGATGTCGCACCTCCCGGGCAACCGTCCCGTCGCCACCGACGACACCGCGCCGCCGACCGGTGGCCGCATGTCGGCGAGCACCCGTTCGACCGTCCTGGGCGCGATGTTCCTCATGGCCACCTCGGCCATCGGGCCCGGCTTCATCACCCAGACGACGACGTTCACCGTCCAGCTCGGCGCCGCCTTCGCCTTCGCGATCGCCGTGTCGATCCTCATCGACATCGCGCTGCAGCTGAACGTCTGGCGGGTCGTCGGCGTCTCGGGTCGGCGGGCGCAGGAGCTGGGCAACCTCGTCGCCCCCGGCCTCGGCTGGCTCATGGCCGGCCTGCTCGTCGTCGGCGGTCTGGTGTTCAACGTCGGCAACGTCAGCGGAGCCGGGCTGGGCACCGACGCGATGTTCGGCCTGGAGCCGAGGATCGGGGGCGCGCTGTCGGCTCTGGTCGCGATCGGGGTGTTCCTGAGCAAGCGGGCCGGCGTCGCCGTCGACCGGATCGTCGTCGTCCTCGGACTGGCGATGATCCTGCTGACCACCTACATCGCGATCACCTCCGGCCCGCCGGTGGGGACGGCGCTGCGCAACGTCGTCCTGCCCGAGCAGATCGACGTCCTGGCCATCACCACGCTGGTCGGCGGGACGATCGGCGGCTACATCGTCTACGCGGGCGCGCACCGGCTGCTCGACTCCGGCGTCACCGGCCCCGGGCACGTCCGCGACATCACCCGGGGCTCGGTCACCGGCATCGTCGTCACCGGGATCATGCGGGTCGTCCTGTTCCTCGCCATCCTCGGCGTGGTGGCCGGCGGGGCGTCGCTGGACCCGGACAACCAGGCGGCCTCGGCGTTCGAGATCGCCGCCGGCGAGGTGGGTCTGCGGGTGTTCGGCGTCGTGCTGTGGGCGGCGTCGATCACCAGCGTCATCGGCGCCTCGTACACGTCGGTGTCGTTCGTGACCTCCCGGACCCGCACCAGCGACCGCACCCGCACACTGCTGGTGGTCGGCTTCATCGCCGTCACCACGCTGGCGTACCTGGTGGCCGGGGCCGCGCCCACCACGCTGCTGGTGTTCGCCGGCGCCTTCAACGGCCTGCTGCTGCCGATCGGCATCGCCGTCCTGCTGTGGGTGGCCACCCGGCGGACCGACCTCCTCGGCGGCTACCGCTACCCGCGCTGGCTGCTGGTGGTCGGGTGGGTGGCGTGGTTCGGGACGCTCTACCTCGCGGTCAACTCCGTCCGCCCGGTCATCGAGCTGTTCTCCTGAGCAGGATCACCCCATGCCTCCCGGACGGATGGACCTGAACTCCGACCTCGGCGAGGGCTTCGGCCAGTGGACCCTCGGCGACGACGACGCGCTGCTCGGCGTGGTCACCAGCGCCAACGTCGCCTGCGGCTTCCACGCCGGCGACCCGGTGATCCTGCGCCGCGTCTGCGAGCGGGCCGCAGCGGCCGGCGTCGCGATCGGGGCGCAGGTGGGCTACCGCGACCTCGCGGGCTTCGGCCGCCGGTTCGTCGACGTCGAACCGGACGCGCTGACCCAGGACGTCCTCTACCAGGTCGGCGCGCTCGAGGCCTTCGCCCGCGTGGCCGGGACCCGGGTGCGCTACGTCAAGCCGCACGGGGCGCTCTACAACGCGATCGTCGCCCACGAGGACCAGGCGGCGGCCGTGGTGCGCGCCGTCGTCGAGTACGACCGGACGCTGCCGGTGCTCGGCCTGCCCGGGTCCGCGTGGCTGCGACTGGCGGCCGAGGCCGGACTGACCGTCGTGGCAGAGGCGTTCGCCGACCGGGCCTACACACCGCAGGGGGCGCTGGTGTCCCGGCGGCAGCCCGGCGCAGTCCTCCACGACGCCGGGGAGATCGCCCGCCGCTGCGTGGCCATGGCCGCCGGGGAACCGGTCACCGACGTCGACGGCGGCCCGCTGCTCCTGGCACCGCAGTCGATCTGCGTGCACGGCGACACCCCCGGCGCGGTCGGGATCGCCCGGCAGGTGCGGACGGCGCTCACGGACGCCGGCGTGACCCTGGCCCCGTTCGCCTGATGCGGGTCCTGCCGAGCGGGTCGTCAGCGCTGCTGGTCGAACTCGACGACCTCGACGCCGTCCTCGGGTTCTCCGCCGCGCTGCGGGACCGCGCGCTGCCGGGCGTGGTCGACGTCGTCCCGGCGGCGCGGACGGTGCTGGTGGTGTCCGACGGGAGCCTCGCAGACCTGCGGACGGCCCTCGAGCGGCTGCCGTGGCGCCCCGGCCGGGCTGGCACCGGCGAGCGGGTGGAGCTGCCGGTGCGCTACGACGGCGAGGACCTGGCGGCGGTGGCCGGGCTGCTCGGCACCGACCCCGACGGCGTCGTCGCGGCGCACACCGGCCGCGAGTGGACGGTGGCCTTCTGCGGGTTCGCGCCCGGGTTCGGCTACTGCGTGCCGGACGCCGAGCCGTGGGACGTCCCCCGGCTGACGACGCCGCGCACCCGCGTCCCGGCCGGGGCGGTCGGGCTGGCCGGCGGCTTCACCGGCGTCTACCCGAGCGCCTCCCCCGGCGGCTGGCAGCTGATCGGGCGCACCGACGTCGCGGTGTTCGACCTGTCCCGCGACCCCGCGGCGCTGCTGCGGCCGGGCGTGCGGGTGCGGTTCGTGCCGTGCTGACGGTGGTGGCGGCAGGTCCGCTGACCACGGTGCAGGACCGCGGCCGGCCCGGCCTCGGCGGCATCGGGGTGGGCCGGTCGGGCGCCGCCGACCGGGCCGCGGCCGCGCTGGCCAACCGGCTGGTGGGCAACGACGCCGCCGCGGCGGTGCTGGAGGCCACCCTCGGCGGGCTCGTGGTGCGCGCGGAGGCCGACTGCTTCGTCGTCACCACCGGCGCGCGGTGCCCGGGGTCGCCGGTGCACGCCGCGCCCGGCCTGCTGCGCGCCGGGACGACGCTGGCGCTCGGCACGCCGGTCGCCGGGCTGCGCACCTACCTCGCCGTCCGCGGGGGGATCGCGGTGCCGCCGGTGCTGGGCTCCCGCTCGACCGACGTGCTGTCCGGCCTCGGCCCGGCCCCCCTGCGCGCGGGCGACGTCCTGCCGGAGGGCGACCCCGCCGGCCCGCTGCCCGGCGTCGACCTGGCGCCGGTGGCCGACCCGCCCGCCGGGGAGGTGACCGTGCGGCTGCTGCCCGGCCCCCGCGCTGACTGGCTGACCGCCGCGGCCCTCGGCGCCCTCCCGGGGCCCTGGACGGTCACCGCGGAGAGCAACCGGGTGGGGCTGCGGCTGGCCGGGCCGCGCCTGGAGCGGGCGGTCGACGGCGAGCTGGCCAGCGAGGGGCTGGTGCGCGGCGCGGTGCAGGTGCCGCCGTCGGGCGCGCCGGTGCTCTTCCTCGCCGACGCGCCGGTGACCGGCGGCTATCCGGTGGCCGGCTACGTCGCCGACGACGACGTCGACCGCTGCGCGCAGCTGCGACCCGGCCAGGCGCTGCGGTTCCGCTGCTAGGCGCGCAGCAGGATCGGGTCGAAGGTCAGCGTGCGGAACGGGTTGGCCAGCCCGACCTCGGCGGCGCGGGCGGGGTCGTCGACCTCGGGGACCTCGCGGACGAGGCTCTCCTTGACGCCGAACACCGCGTCGGAGTCGAGGTAGGGCGAGTCGGCCACGAACACGTGCGTGGTCACCGGGCGGTAGCCGGGCGCGGCGACGATGAGGTGCAGGTGCGCCGGGCGGTTGGGGTGGCGGCCGGTGGCGGCGAGGAGCCGGCCGACCGGGCCGTCGTCGGGGATCGGGTAGTAGCGCGGGACCACCGAGCGGAACCAGAACCGGCCGTCGCCGTCGGCGGTGAACAGCCCGCGCAGGTTGCCCGGCGGCTGCACGTCGGGCTGCTGGACGTCGTAGAAGCCGTCCTCGTTGGTCTGCCAGACGTCGACGGTCGCGCCGGCCAGCGGCTCGCCGTCGGGACCGGTGACCCGCCCGGACACCAGGCAGGGGGTGCCCTTGCCGTCGAGGGCGATGTCGTCGCCGAGCTGCCGCGGCGGTGACTCGACCACGTGGAAGGGGCCGAGGACGGTGGACTCGGTGGAGGTGCCGCCGGAGCGGTGGTTGATCGTCTCCACCAGCATCGAGACGCCGAGGACGTCGGAGAGCAGGATGAACTCCTGCCGCACCCCGGTGCTCGTGTGGCCGGTGCGGGTGAGGAAGTCGACGGCGACGGCCCACTCCTCCTCGGTGAGCTCGACGTCCTTGACGAAGGCGTGCAGGTGACGGACCAGCGAGGTCATCACCTGCCGCAGCCGCGGGTCGGGAGTGCCGGCGAAGCTGGCCGCGACGACCTCCGCCGAACGCTCCTCGCTGAACAGCTCGCCGCTCATGCGCGCAGCCTCTCGCGCTCAGGCGGATCACGGAACCGCGACGGCGAGGTCGTGCACCTCAGCCGGGGTGCACGACCTCGTCCGCGCTCAGAACGGGTAGGCGGGCAGGTCGCCGCGCACGGTGACCCACTGCGTCTCGGTGAACGCCTCGATGTTCGCCTGCGGGCCGCCGTGCCGGGAGCCGGTGCCCGACGCGCCGACCCCGCCGAAGGGCGCCACCGCCTCGTCGTTGACGGTCTGGTCGTTGATGTGGACCAGGCCGCTCGGGATCCGCTCGGCCAGCTCGAGGCCGGCGTAGACGTCCCGGGTGAGGATGCCCAGGCTCAGGCCGTACTCGGTGCCGGCGGCGAGCGTGGCGACCTCGTCGAGGCTGGAGAACGGCGTCACCGGGGCGACCGGGCCGAAGATCTCCTCCTGGTAGGCCGGGTGGTCGATGGCGACGCCGCCGAGGACGGTCGGCCGGTAGAACAACCCCTCGAAGGTGCCGCCGGTGCGCACCGTGGCGCCCCTCTCCACGCTGGCGGTCACCAGCCCGTGCACCCGGTCGCGCTGGCCGGCGTCGATCAGCGGGCCCATCGCGACCTGCTCACGGAACGGGTCGCCGACCGGCAGCTTCTCCACCTTCTCGGTGAGCACCGCCGTGTACTCCTCGGCGATCGACTCGTGCACCAGGTGCCGGCTGGTGGCCATGCAGATCTGGCCCTGGTGGGAGAAGGTGCCCCAGGCGCCCACGCTGGCCGCGGCGGTGACATCGACGTCGGGCAGCACGATGAGCGCGGAGTTGCCGCCGAGCTCCAGGTGCGCCCGCTTGAGGTGCTGGCCGGCCAGCGCGCCGACGATGCGGCCGGCCCGCGTGGAGCCGGTGAAGGCGATGACCCGCACCTGGGGGGCGGTGACCAGCGCCTCCCCGACGTCGGCGCCGCCGGGCAGCACCTGGAAGACGCCGGCCGGGAGCCCGGCCTCCTCGAAGACCCGCGCGAACACCGCGCCGCCGGAGATGGCGGTGCGCGGGTCGGGCTTGAGGACGACGGCGTTGCCCAGCGCGAGGGCCGGGGCGATGGCGCGGATGGCCAGGATGGTCGGCACGTTGAACGGCGCGATGACGCCGACGACGCCGGCCGGGACGCGGCGGGCGAAGCTCAGCCGGGGCGCACCCGTGCGCAGCAGCTCGCCGTAGGGGTGGCTGGGGAGCGCCGAGGCCTCGTAGCACTCCTGCGCGCTGGTGTGGACCTGGAAGTCACCGAACGGCTGGATCGCGCCGGACTCCCGCGCCAGCCAGCCCTTGATCTCGTCGGCGTTGTCCTCGAGCACCTGGCCTGCGCGGCGCAGCACCCGGGCGCGCTCCTCGAACGGCGCCGCGGCCCAGGCGCGCTGCGCCTCCGCCGCCCGCTCGGCGGCGCCCTGCACGTCCTCGGGGGTCGCTTTTCCCACCGGTGCGATGACGTCGCCGGTGGCCGGCTCCACCGCGTCGTAGGTGCCGCCGGATCCCTCGGTCCACGCCCCCGTCCAGACCCTGCCCTGCCATGCCCCGTCGTCCAGGAGTGCCACGTCGTTCCCTCTCGTCGATGTGCCCTGCCGCGATCCTCGTCCACGGGCCGGACCAAGGCTGCGTACGGGGTTCCCGAGGTTGTGGACAGGCGTCTGACCTGGGGATACACCTCGCGGGACGGCTCGGAGGGCGGTAGGATTCGTACATGCGTTCGGGTGAGCTGGGCGGCGGTGACGTCCTCGACGACGTCGCTGCCGTGGTCGCCGAGCGGAACCGTCAGGACGCCCGGCTGGCGCGGCTCGTGCGGGCGGCGGAGCTGTCGCAGGCGCCCGAACGCGACGGCCAGAAGTCGATGACCTCCTGGCTGCGCGGGCACTGCCGGCTCTCGGGCCCGGAGGCGTCGCGGCTGGTGCGCAACGGCCGCGCACTGCGCCTGCCGGCGCTGGCCGAGGCGCACGACGCGGGACTCGTGTCGTCGGCGCAGGTCGCGGAAGCGGCGCGGGCGGTCACGCCGCAGCGGCTGTCCTCGGCGGCCGCACAAGGCGTCGACCTGGCCGTGATCGACGCGGTGTTCACCGAGGTGGCGATGGAGCGGCCGCACGGCGATCTGGTGCAGGTCGTGCAGCGCTACCTCGATGACCTCGACCCCGACGGCCCCGAACCCGACCCCACCGAGCAGCGGTCGCTGACGCTCTCGAAGCACGCCGACGGGTCACTGTCGATCCGCGGCGAGCTGGACGCCGTCGGCGGGGAGCGACTGCAGGCCGCGCTGGAGGCTCACGTGCAGGCCGACCGGCCCGCCGGTGACGAGCGGACCCGCGCCCAGCGCCTCGGGGACGCGCTCGTGCAGCTGTGCGACAACGCCCTGTCCTCCGGCAGCCTGCCCATCACGCGTGGGGTCAGGCCACAGGTGATCGCCAAGATCGGTCTCGAGGATCTCGCCACCGGCAGCGGGACCGCGGAGATGGGGTTCGGCGCGGTCATCTCCGCCGCCCGCGCCCGCTGGCTGGCCTGCGACGGCGCGGTGAGCCGGGTCGTGTTCGGCCCGGACGGCGCCCCGCTCGACCTCGGCCGCGAGCACCGCCTCGCCACCCGCCACCTCCGCCGAGCAGCCGAACTCCGCGACGGCGGCTGCGTCTTCGCCGGCTGCTCCGCCCCGACGCACTGGTGCGACGTGCACCACCTCGTGCACTGGATCGACGGCGGCGCGACCAGCCTCGAGAACTCGGCACTGCTCTGCGAACGCCACCACACCAAGGTCCACCACGGCTTCCGCGTCGAACGACAACCCGACGGCGCCTGGCACACCTGGCGACCCGACGGGTCGCAGATCAGCACACCTGCACCCCTGCTGGCACCGGTCGCCTGAGCAGCCGGGTCACCACGGTGCGGAGGCGACGCGCCGGGACGGCCGGGTGGCGTCGCGGCACGCGCGCGATGGGCCGGGGACGGGGAGAGCGCCCGCCTAGCGTCCTGCGGCATGGGCAACGGGGACACGTACTGGGACGGTGTGCGACGGCGACTGGTGCTCGCCGTCCTCATCGGCCTGGGTGCCGCCGCCCTCCTGTACTGGCTCGACGACGACGTCACCGCGACCGTGCTCGTCGGCCTCGTGACCTCGCTCAGCGTCGCGCTGGTGCCGAGCCCCCGGGAGCCCGCCGAGACGAGGTGAGCCCGTCTCAGCCGGCGCGCAGCTCCTCGAGGATGGGCCCGGCGACCTTGAACGCGTGGTTGGCGGCCGGCACCCCGGCGTAGACGGCGGCGTGCTGGATCACCTCGCCGATCTCGGCGTCGGTCAGGCCGTTGTGCACCGCGGCGCGCACGTGCAGCGCGAACTCCTCCCAGTGCCGCAGCGCGATGCAGATCGACAGCGTGGCGATGCTGCGCTCGCGCCGCTCGAGGCCGGGACGCTGCCAGACGTCGCCCCACGCCACGCGGGTGATGAAGTCCTGGAACCCGGCGGTGAACGGCGTCGTGTTCGCCACCGCCCGGTCCACCCACGCGTCGCCGAGCACCTCGCGGCGGGTGCGCATGCCGGCCTCGCGGCGGGCGTCGTCCGAGGACAGCGACTCGCTCACGCGTGGCTCCCGGCGGCGTCGAGGTGGGCCAGCAGCGCCCCGGTGACCTCCAGCGGCTGCTCCAGGTTGGGCAGGTGCGCCCCCGGGCTGATCGACACCAGGGTGGCGCCGGCGATCCCGTCGGCGATCAGCTGCTGGTGCGGCGGCGGCAGGGCGGGGTCCTCGGCGCCGGAGACGACCAGCGTCGGCGCGGTGATCCGCGCCAGGTCCTCGCGGGCGTCGAAGTGGCCGACCGCCTCGCAGCAGTTCGCGTACCCCTCGTCGTCGGCGCCGGCGATCATCGCCTCCAGGCGGGCCACCAGGTCGGGGTGCTGCGCCGCGTACGCCGGCGTCAGCCACCGGCCCACGATCGCCGGCGCCAGGGGCGCCGTCCCGCCGGAGCGCGCCTGCACCGCCCGGTCGAGGAAGCCCTGCGGGTCCGGCTTCGCCGAGGTGGCCAGCAGCACCAGGCGGCCCACCCGCGCGGGCTCGCGCGCGGCCAGCCGCATCGCCGTCATCCCGCCCAGCGACAGCCCGGCCACGTGCGCCGTCCGCGCGCCGAGCCGGTCGAGCAGCGCGACGACGTCGTCGACGAGGTCGTCGACCGTGTACGGCCCGGCCGGCGCCGGCGACTCCCCGTGCCCGCGGGTGTCGTAGGTGACCACCCGGTAGCGCTCGGCCAGCGCCGGCACCTGCGGGTCCCACATGCCGCGGGTCGCGCCCAGCGAGTTGGACAGGACGACGACCGGCGCGTCGGCCGGCCCGTCCTCGGTGTAGCTGACCTCGACGGCGGTCACGGTGCCCCTTCCACCAGCTGCTCGTGCTCGGCCAGCGCCGCGTCCACCTGCGCGCCGGCCTCCCCCGGGTCGGGGGTGGCCGCGGCCAGCACCGCGGCGACGTCCACGTCGGTCCGGACGGCGACCACCTCGGCCAGCGACCGGCCGGTGTCGCGCGCGTGCCGGGTCGCCTCGGCGGCCGCGTCGTGCGCCGCGCCGCGGCCCAGCGACGGCGTCAGCGCCTCGGCCAGCGCGCCGGCCAGCGCGCCCTCGCCCGCCGCGGCGACCGCGTCCGCCATCCGGCCGACGTCGGGCCGCAGTCCCCGCAGGCTCTCGGCGAGCCACGCCGCCGCCGAGCCCACCGTGGTCAGCAGGTCGGTGAGCGTGGGCCACTCGCTGTGCCACGCCCCGGCCGCCCGCTCGTGCTCCTGCTCCATGGCGCCCAGCAGCGTGGCCACCAGCCCCGGTGCGCGCCGCGCGCAGGCCCGCGCCGAGATCGCGGCGACCGGGTTCTGCTTGTGCGGCATCGCCGACGAACCCCCGCGCCCCTCCCCCACCTCGGCGACCTCGGCCACCTCCGACTGGGCCAGCAGCACCACGTCGACGGCGACCGTGGCCACCACGCCCGCCGCCGCGCCCAGCGCGCCCGCGAGGTCGGCCACCGGCAGCCGCACGGTGAACCAGGGGACGGCCGGCGCCACCAGCCCGAGCTCGGCGGCCAGCGCACCGCGCACCGCGACCCCGGCCCCCGACGACGCCGCGAGCGTCCCGACCGCGCCGCCGTACTGCACCGGCAGCGAGGCCACGACCTCCGCCAGCCGCAGCCGCGCGCCGTCGAGACCGGCGAGCCAGCCGGCCGCCTTGAGCCCGAAGGTCGTCGGCAGCGCCTGCTGCATCAGCGTGCGGCCCATGACGACGTCGTCGCGGTGGGTCCGCGCGAGTGCGGCGCAGACGCCGGCGGCCGCGGCGAGGTCGGCGTCGACCTCCGCGATCGCCCGCCGGGCGAGCAGCACCAGCGCGGTGTCGACGACGTCCTGGCTGGTGGCGCCCACGTGCACGGCGACGGCGTCGCGCTCGCCGACGGCGTCCTGCAGCGCGCGCACCAGCGGCGGCACCGGGTTGCCGGCGTCGGCGGCGCGGGCGACGACGCGCGCGAGGTCCAGCCGGGACGGGTCGGCGCAGGCCGCGGTCACCGCGTCCGCAGCCGTCGCGGGCACCAGGCCCACCGCGGCGGCGGCGCGGGCCAGCGCGGCCTCGACCTCGAGCAGCGCGCGGAACCACGCGTCGTCGGAGACGGCCGCCGCCGCACCGCCGCGGGCGAAGGTGCCGGCGAACAGACCTGTCACGTCGTCCTTCCTACCGGGGGGCGGGCGAGCCTGCTCAGACGGCGAAGAAGACGGTTTCGCGCTGGCCCTGCAGGTGCACGTCGAAGCGGTAGCCGTCGCCGGTCGGGGTGGCCAGCAGCGTCTGACGGCGGTCTTCCGGCAGGGCCTGGAGCACGGGGTCGGCGGCGTTGGCGTCGGCCTCGTCGGCGAAGTAGATCCGGGTGACGACCCGGTCGAGCAGGCCGCGGGCGAACACCGACACGTCGACGTGCGGCGCCTGCCAGCCACCCTCGCCGTCGGGCACCCGCCCGGGCTTGAGGGTGAACACGCCGAACTCGCCGCTGAGGGTCTGCGCGCGGGCGTACCCGCGGAAGCCGGGATAGGCGGCCTGACCGCGGGGGTCCTCCGGGGAGGGGAAGCCGCCGTCGGGATCGGCC
>NZ_FXTJ01000022.1 GCF_900182545.1 Geodermatophilus aquaeductus
GATCTGCTTGAGCAGGTACCCCGAGGCCCCGGCCATGATGGCCTCGAACAGCGCCTCGTCGTCGCTGTAGCTGGTCAGCATGATGACCTTGAGGTCCGGCATCCGGCTGCGGAGCTCGCGGCAGACGGACACGCCGTCGCCGTCGGGCAGCCGGACGTCGAGGACGGCGACGTCGGGCCGCAGCGCCGGCACTCGAGCGAGCGCCTGGGATGCGTTCTTCGCCTCGCCGACCACCCTGATCCCAGGGTCGGTCTCGAGGACGTCGGCCACGCCGCGGCGCACGATCTCGTGGTCGTCGAGGAGGAACACCGCGATCGGCGCTTGGTGCGTGTGCGTGTCCACCGGTTCTCCCTCGTGCCGCCGCTCGGCCGTCCCCGTCGGACGGACCAGGGTCCTCCGCGGACCGAGGCTAGGGCTCCAGGGCCGCCCTCCACTCAGTGCCGAAGGTCCCGGGATGGCACGCCGACGGACCCCGCCGACCTCGGTCCCCACCCCCCACGTCGAGCGTCAGCGCGACCACCATCGGCTGCGTTCGGGTCTACCGGAGCTCCGCGAGGATCTCGTCGGCGGCGCGGCGGCCGGAGCGGCTGGCGCCGTCCATGTAGCCGTTCCAGATGTCGGAGGTCTCGGCCCCGGCCCAGTGGAGCCTGCCCACAGGGGCGGCCAGGGCCGTGCCGTACTGCGTCCAGGCGCCGGCTCCGAGTCGGCCGCCGTAGCAGCCGCGGGTGAACTCCTCGGCCGACCAGTCCTGCTCGAGGACATCGAAGGGCTGGGCGGCCTGCGGGCCGAAGTACTTCACCAGCGCACCGATCACCAGTTCCCGGCGCTCCGCCGGGCTCAGCAGGCCGGCGGTGCGTGCGTGCTTGCCCTCGAGGAACCCGACCAGCACGCCGCAGGAGGCGTCGGCCGGGCTGTTGTCCAGGACGACGTTGAACGCGTCGTCGAGGCTGAGCACGAAGCCGTTCAACCCGTCCTCGCGCCAGAACGGGGTGTCGTAGCCGACCTGGAACTTGATGACCGATCCGGCCGGCATCTGCTGGGTGAGCCCGTCGCGCAGGGCGGGCAGCGGCGGAACGTAGCGGATCCGGCCGGCCAGCGTCAGGGGCACGGCGACGACCACCCGCTCGGCGGTGACGCTGCCGCCCTCGTACTCCACGACCACGCCGGTCACGTCCTGCCGGATGGTCCGGACCACGGCGCCCAGCCGGACCGCGTCTCCCAGCCCGGCCGCCATCCGCTCGGAGACCTGGTGGGTGCCGCCGATCACGCGGGCCTCCTGAGCGCCTCCGGTGGTGGCCGCCAGGGTCTGCAGGCTGGTGCCGGACTTGACGTAGAACAGGAAGTGCAGCAGCGACAGTTCCGGGGTCTCCGCTGAGAACAGCGCCGGGACGAGCAGGCGGAGGAACCGCCGCGCGGTGCTGTCGTGGGTGTTGGCGACGAGCCAGCCGTCCAGCGTCTGCCGGTCGAGGTCGTCGGCACCCTCGCTCTTCCACGGTGTCGCAGTGGTGATCGTCGAGGCCATGATCTCCAGCTGCTCCCACAACCGGCCGACCTCCATCGCCGACTCCGCGGGAAGTCCGAAGGTCTCATCGGCGTACCGGGCGACGGTGCCGTCGATCACGGTCAGCGACTCGCCGTCGTTGTAGGTGGGAAAGGTCTCCAGGTCCAGCTCCCTGATGAGCTCGAGCGCCGCATCCTGCGTGGGGCCGACCCACTGGCCGCCCATCTCCACCGGAACGCCGTTGCGGAGAACGCCTCCCAACGTGCGCCCGGCGACCCGGTCGCGGGCCTCCAGCACCGTCACGGACCTGCCGGCCTGCACCAGCGTGCGGGCCGCGCTCAGACCGGCCAGTCCGGCGCCCACGACGACCACATCGACATCTGGCATCTCGCAGCTCCCATCAACGTCGGTCCGGGGCCACCGGCTGGACGGACACGATGCGCAGGCCGAGGTCCTGAACCGCCATCAGGAACTGGTGCAGTCCCTCCTCGTGACGCACCAGGCCGGAGATGACCGGATCGGCGGCCACCTCGGTGACGTCAACGGCGGCGAGGGCGGACTGCGCGACGTCAGACAGCCGCTCGGCGACCCGCACCTCGTACCGCCGATCCGGCATCAGCACCCTCCCGTCGCGGGTCGGCGTCCCGTGGTTCGCCATCGTGCGCGCGACGGCGGCGCCTCCGCCTCACCTTCCGCTGATGACGAAGGCGCTCAGGGCAGCAGCCCGGCGTCGCGCGCACGGGTGACGGCGTCGCTCCGGGAGGGGACGCCGAGCTCGGCGTAGATGCCCCGGAGGTGGGTCTTGACGGTGTTCACCGAGACGGTGAACTTCGCGGCGATCTCACCGGCGGTCAGCAGCGAGGGCAGCAGCGCGAGCCGGTCCGACAGCCGCCTCGTGGCGGGACGACCGTCTGCGCGGCGCCGAGCTCAGCCGAGGGGAATCGTCCACGTCACCCGGGTGCCCGACCGGTGCAGGGCTTCGGCGGAGAAGGTGCCGCGGCGGTCATGGGCGCGGCGGGCCAGATTGTCCAGGCCGCTGCGGCGGGCAGCCGCAGCGTCGATCCCGGTGCCGTCGTCGGTGACCTCGACCGTCAGCCGGTCGACGGTCGCGGCCACCTCCACCTCCGCGCCGGCTGCCTGCGCGTGCCGGGCGACGTTGGTCAACGCCTCGCGGAGCACGGCGAGCAGGTCCTCGTCGATGTCCTCGGGCAACGGCACGTCGAGCCCGGTCAGGCGCACTACAGGATCGAAGCCCAGCGCCAGCGACGCCTCGGCCAGCACGCTCAGCAGCCGGCCGGCGAGGGCCGCCCCGCCGCCGCTGCCGGGCGGGGTCTGCTGCTTCAGCCGGCCGATCATGCGGCGCAACTGGAAGATGGTCTCGTCCAGGCCGTCGACGGTGACCTCCAGTTGCGCGGCCAGCGGTCCGGGACCCAGCGTTCCCACGACGCGGTCCAGGTTCAGCGCCGCGGCGAACAACCGGGCGATGACGTGATCGTGCAGGTCCGCGGCGATGAGCTCCCGCTCCTCGAGCAGCCGCTCGCGCTCCCACAGCGCCGCCACCGCGGCCGGGCCCGGGTCCGGGTCCGGGTCCAGGGCGTCGGCCGCGGCCGACGGCCCGGTGTACCCGTTGCCCGTCGTCGCCGACTCGCCAGGACCGCCCCCGGATCTCCTGTCCCCGGACGGTGGAACCCCGGAGGCTGTCGTTGCAGTCATGGCGTCTCCTCCCTGCAGCGAGCGGGTGCACCTGCGATGGCTGTCCGGCCCCGTCCGTCGCCACTGCCTTCGCCGGTGCTTCGCGGCACCCGGAGTCGTTGGATGCGCCCGGGCCGTCGTCAGCCGACGGTCGCACGAGCCACGCGAGGATCGTCATCTGCCTGCGCCCCCTTCCGAGGAGCCGTGGGTCTCCAGCGTCCGGGGTCTGTCCCGGTGAGCAGGTCATCTCACCGTCGCCGGAAGGGGGCTCTGGCTCACCGGGTAACTCGCTCCGGTGTCGATGAATGCCACCCGCAACGTGCGCGACATCGCCGACGAGCTGGTGCACACCGTGGAGCTTCCCGCCGTGGCGCCGCGCGGTGCTCACCGGCACCCGCGGCCGAGGCCGCCGCCCTGTCGCCCAGGACCACCCGCCCCGCGAGACTCCTGAACAGCCGCAGACGCCTCCCGGGGGACGCCTCGCGGTCAGGCCCCGCCGCTCCAACTCACGAGGCGGCGGGGCCGCCCCGCAGATCCGGCCAGCAACAGCAGCCGCCCGGTCACCTGACCGGACGGCCGCGGCAGCGGCTGGGTGCCGGCCCGACAGCCAGCACGCGCGGCCCTGGGGTGGCGCCAAAGGCGTGGCCCCCTCGCCGGGGTGGGGCGAGGTCTTCGGGAGATCGTGCGGAGATTCTTCCCAGAATGACGAACTGCCCAGGACCGGAAGGTCCGGGGCGGTCTTGTTGTCGGGCGGGATCAGCCGGCCCGACGTCGCCGGGTCGAGGAGTGCACGGGACGCTCGGGCTTCGCACCCCGACCGGTCGCGAAGTCGCATCCGGCGGTGAGGCGGCCTCGGCATCTCAGGGTCGTCTCAGGAGCCGCCGACGCCTCCACCATCACCGAGGACGTCAGCCGGGGAAGACCCAGGGCGCGTTTCCGAACGGGGTGCCGGTGCGCTTCCCGCACCGCCGGCAGATCTTGTCGTCCGGACTCGAGGGCCCCTCGCCGTCCGGGTGTCGCCGGACGTAGGAGTGCAATCCGAACCGGCACCGCAGTGGCTTCCGAGTCATGAATCGACGCTAGGAGTCGCCGATTCCGCCGGAAAGGGGCATACGGACCGGCGCGCCGGGCCTGCGCCGCTGGTGGCGGGGTGCGCATGTCGCGGTCGATGGGTGCACGTGGCCGGCGCCGTTCGTAGAAGCGCGCCCACCCCTCGACGTGACCCCTCTCGGCCTGCCGGGGGACGTCACCGCCCCGGCTGCCCGGCGGTGAGCGAGGCCGCGATGGCCCGACCCCACGCCCGGGCGTCCGCGGGGTCACGTCGGTCCCCCTCCGGCAGGAACAGCAGCCCCGCCACGGCCCGCTCGGCGGCACCCAGCCCGGCGCGGTCGAGCCGGCCGGCGAACACCCGGTGTTCCCGGGCGCGGGTCTGCACGAGCACCTCGTCGGCCTCGAGCAGCTCCTGCGGGGGCCGCCCGCGAGCCCCGACCGGGCCACTGGAGAAGATCCACACCGGGCGGTCCCAGAGGTCGATGGCACACCGCAGGACCATGTCCCGCGCCGCCTCCAGCCAGTGCCCGTGGTACACGGCGCTCCCGACGACCACCGCGTCGTAGCCGGTGACGTCGTCGACCTCGGTCACCGGCCGGACCTCGACGACGGCGCCGGACCCGAGCCCCTCGCGCAGGCCGTCGGCCACCGAGCCGGCGACGCCGGCGGTCCCGCCGTGGCGGCTGGCCACCGCGACCAGGACGCGCTGCCCGCTCATCGCCGCACCTCCGTCGCCGTCCCCGTCCGGAGCAGCACCGGCGTGCGGGCCGGTACTCACAGCAGGCCGCCGGCGCGCAGGTTGAGCGCGGCGAGCACGACGGCCGCGGCCACTCCCCCGGCCGTCGCCAGGGTCAACAGCACCCGCCGGGCACTCCACCGCTGGACCCGGATCCGCGGATGGGACGGCAGCAGCGCGCGGCAGCGCCCGACCACGTCCCGGCCGTCGGCGGCGAGCATCCGACGCAGCTGCGTGGGGAGGGTGAGCGGAGAGGTGGCAGCGACGGACTCGGACAGCTCCGCGTCGGTGAACTGCCGCCGTGCCCCGTCGAGCACCCGCTCGGGACCGGCGACCAGTGCGCAGGTGAACAGCATGCCCGCGAGGTCGGCGGCCTGGCGCCAGCGGCTGGGTCGCAGCTCGCCGAAGGAGACGTCGACGAGCACGACCCGCGCCTCGTCCTGGACGAGGACGTTGGAGGGCTTGACGTCGCGGTGCGCCGCCCCGGCCGACCAGAGCAGGGCGATCTGCCGCAGGGCGTCGTCGATGACCGCGTCGTCCAGGCGCGAGCGCCGGATCTCGACGGTGCGGGGCACGAGCTCGGTGACCAGCAGGTACTCGCGGCCGGGCACGACCTCGACCACGCCCATCGGCTCGGGCACCCGGACACCGCCGTCGCGGAGCAGCCGCAGCATGTAGTCCTCGTGCTCGACCAGCCGACGCACGGAGGAGAACGGTGCCTCGTCCTCCAGCCGGCCGTACCGGAGCACGCGCAGCAGCTTGTACCAGCGGTCCGATCGCAGGTGGGTGATCGAGTAGAGCTTGCCGAACAGGTCCGGACCCGCCGCCGTGGTGAGGCGGCACGGCGTCGAGCCGGCCGACCCGTCGAGCCGGAAGGGCTCGATCGCCGTGACCGCCACGCCCAGCTGGTCGCGGACGGCGGCCCGGATGCGCGCGGTCCGCGCGGCGTCCAGCGCCAGGTGCGCGGACACCCGGCGGCGGTAGCCGACCGGGAACGCGGCCTCGGGCGCGAGCACCGTGCACACCAGGGCCGCGGCGCTGCCGCCCAGGAGTGCCGCGGCGATCGCGACGGAGGGCCCGTCCAGCCCCAGGACGACGCGCAGCACGACGGCGGTCATGACCAGGGCCGCGACCGCTCCCCAGCCCCACCGCCGCGCCCGACCCGACGGCGTCAGCACGTACAGGGTTGCCACCGACACCGTCGCCAGCACCACGACCGGCCAGGCGGTGAACTCCACGGCGGCCGGCGTCCCGGTCACCTCGGCGCGGACCGCCCGCACCAGCACGCCCTGGCCCTCGGCCAACTGCGCCACCGCCGCGACCACCGACACGGTGCCGAGGTAGACCAGCAGGTGGCGCCACCGCGCCGTCCACACGAGGACCAGTGCGGTGGGCAGCCACAGGCAGCGGTAGCCGAGCACCGTGCCGACCCGTACGACACGAGTAGCCCCGCGATGGGGCTGCTGCGGACCGGTCACCTCGGCGACGGCCCTGTCGAGCCCCAGCAGACCGCCGGGCCGGTCGGCCAGGACGAGCAGCAGAGCTGCGGCCACCAGAACGGCGGTCCACCCCCACACCGGGGCCGGCACGTGCCGCGGCAGCAACCGGTCACGGCCCGAGGGGCGGCGACGGGCGGTACCCGCCGGCCAGGACGGGCGTCGGGGCCGCACGGCGTGGAGACGCGGTCCCGCGGGCTCCTCGAGGACGGGGACGGCCGGTCCGACGTCGGTCACAGGACCAGGCTCGGCCGCGCGGTCCCTGCCCCGCGCGGGTCGGGCGGCACGTCCCGAGGGGCCGGAGGACCCTGCCCGGCGGCGCCTGTCCCGGACTGGACTGGTCGCGTGACCTCGCGCACCGTCCCGGAACGGACAGCGGCGCCCGCTCCCCGTCGCCCGCCGCGCAGCTCCCGGCTGCGCCCGGAGCGGCTGCCGACCGACCTGGTGCGCGTGGCCCTCGGTCTGCTCGTCGTCTACGCCGGCGTCCTGATCGCGCAGCAGGGACGGCTCCCGCTCGTCGAGCGGGACCTGTTCCGGCTGTTCAACGACCTGCCGGCCGCTGTGCTGCCGGCCGTCTGGCTGGTCATGCAGCTGGGCAACGTCCTCGCCGTCCCGGCGCTCGCGCTGCTCGCCCTGCTGCGGCGCCGCCTGCGCCTGGCCCGCGACCTGCTGGTGTCCGGGCTGGCCGCCTACCTGGCCGCCGACCTGGTCAAGACGCTGGTGGGTCGCGAGCGGCCCGCGGGCCTGCCGGTCGGCGCAGTGCTCCACGAGGGCACGGTCGGCGGGGCCGGCTTCGTCTCCGGGCACTCGGCGGTGGCCGCGGCCCTGGCCACCGCCGCCGCTCCGTACCTGACCCGGCGCGGGCGCCGGGTCGCCTGGGCGCTGGCCTGGTCGGTCGCGCTCGCCCGCGTGTACGTGGGGGCCCACCTGCCCCTCGACGTGGTGGGCGGCGTGGCCCTGGGCTGGGCCATCGGGTCCCTGGTGCACTGGGTGGCCGGCGTACCGGCGCGCGAGGTGCCGCCGGCGCGGGTCGAGGACCTGCTGCGGCGTTTCGGACTGCCGGTCAGCGGCGTGGTCCCGGCGTCGGTGCGGGCCCGCAGCTCGCAGCCGTTCGAGGCGGTCGACGCCGACGGCCGCCAGCTGTACGTGAAGTACCTGGAGCCCGACCGGCACGAACGGGACCGGCTGCACCGGCTGTGGCGGGTGTTCGCCGTCGGCGACGTGAAGGACGCCGACGCCCTCGCGCCGCTGGGGTACCAGGCCGAGCACGAGGCCGTGGCCGCTCTCACCGTGGAGCGGCGGGGAGTGCGCGTGCCGTCGGTGCTGCTGGCCCGCGGCGGGTCCGGGGACGCCGTCGTCGTCCAGGAGCACGTCGACGGCCGGCCGCTCGACGCGCTGGACCCGGCGGAACTGACCCCCGGCCTGCTCCGCGAGGTGTGGACCCAGGTCGCCCGGATGCACGGCGCGTGCGTGGCACACCGCGACCTCGTGGCGTCGAGCGTGCTCGTCGACCGGACGGGCCGACCGTGGCTGGTCGACTTCGGCAACGCGCGCACCGGCGCGACCGACGACGAGACGGCCGTCGACGTCGCCGAGCTGCTCTCGTCACTGGCCGCCGCACCCGAGCTCGCGGGCAGCGACCCGGCGGTGCTCGTCACGACCGCGACCGATGTCCTCGGGGACGAGGCGGTCGCGGCGGCACTGCCCTCGCTGACCCCGCTGGCGCTGTCGTCGGAGACGCGGCGGCGGTCGCGCGCCGAGCCGTCCCGTCTGGACGCCGTGCGCGCCGCCGTCCACGCCCGGCTCGGCCTGCCCGACCCGGAGCGGCCGGTGTTCCCGCCCGCGGGGCCGGTGGCGCGCGTGCTGGTGGCCGTGGGCTGCGCCGTCGCGCTCGCGGGACCGGCGGTCGCCGCGGGCGTCGGGGCGACCCTCGACAGCGTCGGGCCGGAGGGGTGGCGCTGGCTGGGCGGCGCCGTGCTGCTGGCCGCGGCTGCGGCCCTGGCGCGGGCAACCGCCGTCCGGCACGCCGCCGACCGGCAGGTGTCCGTCGGCCGGGCGCTCGTCGTCACGCTGGTCGCCCGGGACGTGGGGCTCCTCCGCGGCCGGGACGGCGAGCGCCGCGCCCGCGCCCGGCTGCTCGAGCGGGCCGGGCTGCTGTCGGCGGCCGCGCACGCGGCGACGGTCCGCACCGCGCTCGCGGGCCTCGTCGGGGCGGCCGTCGTCACGGTCGCCGCACTCCTGCTCGCCGCCGTCGACGGCGTGTCCCCGGACTGGCAGTCACCGGCCGCGGCGCTGCCGGCGGCGGCCGCCGGGCTGGCCGCGTGGCTGATGGTGGGTACCGGACAGCTCCTGGCCCGCCGCCCCGCCGCCGATCCGGCCCCACCAGTCCCGCCGGGTCCTCCGGTTCCGTGGCGGCAGCGGATGGCCGTGCTGGGCTGGGCGGGGGCGGCCGTCGCCCTGGAGGCCGCCGTCCTGGCCGGCGCGGTCCAGGCGGCCGGCGGCGGGGTGCCGGTGCTCGCCGTCGCCGGCGTCTCCGCTGCCCTGCGGCTCGTGCGGACCGCCGTGCCCGTCGCCGACGTGCCCGGCATGCCCGAGGCGGTCCTCGTCCTGCTGCTCGGGGTGCTCGGGATGCCGGTGGCCGCGGCGTGTGCCGCCGTCGTCGTGACGCGGTCCCTCACGACCTGGCTGCCCGCCGCCGTCGGCCTGGCGGTGGACCTGCGGGCACACCCCGCCGTGGGACGGACCCTGCCATGAGGGTGTCGCCCTCAGCCGCGCCGCGAGGCGACGAGGTCCCGGCGGGCGTCCTGATGATCGACGAGAGCCGCTTCCCACGGTGGGGCCGGACCCCGACCGTGCCGGGACAGCCGCCGCCGGCCACTCGCTTCAGTTGCGCAGGTCCCGGCGGACGTAGCGCAGGCATCCGGCGGCGGCCAGCAGCACCGCGACGGCGACCATCCCGGCCGCACCGGCGGCGTTCCACGGTTCGGCCGGCACGTCGGCCAGGTGCGCGAACGGGGAGAACCAGCGGACCACGCCGGGCCAGCCGAAGGTGTCGGTCAGCACCAGCAACAGGTATCCGCCGACCGCCGGGGTGACGCCGACGGCGAGCACCGCCGACGGCGCGCAGCCGAGCGCGGCCAACGCCGCCCCCAGACACAGCAGCCCCACCGGCAATCCCGCCAGCGCGCCGGCCAGCGCCTGCCCCAGCCCGAGGCCGGCACCGACCCACGCCGCTCCGGCCCAGGCGGCCGCACCGGCCGCCGCGGCGAGGACGACGGTGGCCGCCCCGACGACGGTGGCCTCGGTGACCGCCCACCGGGCCCGGTGCACCGGCAGCGCGAACAGCAGTGTCAGCCGGCCGGCCATCTCGTCCCCGGCGGTCGCCGCGACGCGGGCGGCGGCGAACGCGCCGAGCACCACGGCGAGCAGGGTGAACAACGCCGCCACGTAGCCCTGCACGGATCCCAGTTGGGCGAACCCGGCCTGCGCGGCCAGGTCGGCGAAGGCCGGGTTGTCCCGCAGGAACTCGGTCATCGACGTGGCCAGCAGCCCGATGAGCAGGAAGTAGGCCGCCGCGCCGGCGGCCCAGCCGGCCAGCGGTCGACGGGTGCGGTGCACGGCCAGGCCGCTCAGGCCGGTGAGCAGCCGGCTCGGCCGGGCACGGCGATCACGCCCGGCCACCCGGCCGCGGCCGACGTCACGCCCGGCGGCCGACGCCACCGCGAGCACGGCGACCGCGGTGACCAGAACGCCGAGGACCAGCAGCGGCAGGGCCCGGTCGGCGGCGAACGGCGCCGACCGACCCAGCAACCCGAACGGCGTGCCCCACGCCAGCCACTCCAGGGCCGGCACGCCGTCGGACACCATCCGGGCGAGCAGGCCGGCGAGCAGGACCGCCACGGCCAGCCCGGACGCCGAACGCCGCTCGGGGAACAGTTGTCCGGCCAGCACGCCGAGCGCCGCGCCGATCATGCCGGTGCCGGCCAGGCCGGCACCGAACACCGCCGCCCCGGCCACCGGCGTCCCGGCGAGCACCAGGCCGAGCGCGCCGGCGACACCGATCACCGCCGCGGCGACCAGCACCACGACCAGCACCCGGGCGACCAGAGCCTGCAACCGCAGCCGCCCGGCGAGCAGCAGGTCGAACCGGCCGGCCTCCTCCTCGCCGCGGGTCAGCCGGGTGGCCGTCAGCGCCGCCCAGATCCCGACCAGGACGGCGAGCACGGTGCCGGTCCGCCAGACGGTGAACCCGCCGGCGGTGTCGAGTCCGACCGGCGGGCCGAACAGGGTGCGGATCGCCGGGTTCTCGGCGAGCGCGGTCAGCGACTCGGCACCCAGCGCCCCGTCCAGCCCGCGGTACTGCACGGCGACCAGCGCGGTCATGCCGGCGCACAGCACCGCGACGATCGCGGTGCCGCGACGGGCCTGGCGGATCGCGGCCGCGGTCACCGTCCGGCCTGCCGACCGCGCCGGTGTCGGCCGTGGCACGGTCGCCGGCACGCGAGCCGACGCCGTTCCGGCGGTCATGCCGGGGCCTGGCCGTAGTAGTCGAGGAAGATCTCCTCCAGCGACGGTTCCCGCACCTCCAGGCGAGCCACGTCGGCGTCGCCCAGCGCGCGCAGCACCGGTCCCGGCGGGCCGGTGAGCGACAGCTCCAGCCGCACCGGGCTGGACCAGCGCAGGTCGGCGACGCCCGGCAGGTCGGCCAGGCGCTGCAACCCGGTCGCGGGTGCGGCCAGGTCGACGACGACCTCGGCGCGGTGCAGGCGGCGCAGATCGGCCAATCCGGCCACCTCGACCAGCCGGCCGCTGCGCAGGATGCCCACCCGCGAGCAGGTCGCCTCCACCTCGGCCAGCTGGTGGGAGCTGAGGAACACCGTCTGCCCGCGCCGGGCGGCCTCGGCGATGCACGCCCGGAACTCCCGCTCCATCAGCGGATCCAGCCCACTGGTCGGCTCGTCGAGCACGAGCAGCGGAGCCCGGGTGGCGAACGCTGCCACCAGCGCCACCTTCTGCCGATTGCCGGTGGAGTAGGTGCGGGCCCGCCGGTCGGGGTCGAGGGCGAACCGCTCCAGCAGCTCGTCCCGGTAGGCGGGGTCGGTGCCCGGGCCGACGCCGGCGAGCAGGTCCAGGCACTCCCGGCCGGTCAGCGACGGCCACAGCGCGACGTCGGCGGGCACGTATGCCAGATGCCGGTGCGCGCGCTGGACGTCACTGGCGGGGACGTCGAAGATCCAGGCCGTGCCGGTGTTCGGCCGCAGCAACCCGAGCAGCATCCGGATCGTGGTCGACTTGCCGGCGCCGTTGGGGCCGAGGAACCCGAAGACCTCACCGGGCGGCACGGCCAGCGACAGGTCGGCCACCGCCTCGGTGGTCCCGAACCGCTTGCTCAGCCCCTCCATGCGCAGCGCAGGGACCGACGGTGACGTGGCGGACATGGCGCACTCCTGGCAGTCGGGAACACGACTGCCGACCAGACTTCCCGGCGCACCGGCTGGAAACGGTATCCCCGTCGTGTCCCCCGGGGAAGCCGGTTGCGCCGCGATCCCCGCGGCGACCCCCGACGGTGCTGCATCCACGCGGTGACCACCAGCGGTACCCCGAACGCCAGGACGACGGCGTCGACGGCGGTGTTGCCGGCGGCGATGAACACCGTGTCGTGGCCGTAGAGCCCGCTGCCCGCCAGCTCCGCGGTCCGCCCACGCAGGGTCACGACCCCGACCGGTTCCCCGGAGGGCCGTCGGGAGAGCCCGGTCGTGGCGACCGCCGCGGCGAGGGCCGCGACCAGTCCCGGCAACCGACGGAGTCTCGTCCCTACGCGTTCCTCCTCGTGCTCGTCGTCCCACCGGGAGCCGGCGCCGCTCGCAGCGGGCTCCTGCGCCATCCGAAGTGGTGGAGGCAGGTCGACGCCAGGTCGGCCGCACGGTGCCGATGCACCGCCGAAGGACCCCGCCGGGGAGCCGGAGGGCCCGACGGACGATCGGGAGGAGGACCGCTCCCGGGGCGGACGGCGCCCGGACTCGGGACCTTCGGCACCCTCGCGAGGGGGCCGCGGTCCCCAGGATCGAGGGCACCCGTGCGATCCCCGGAGAGGCTCCCCATGACCGCCCTCGAGGCCCCGACCACCGGCACCGCCCGCGAGGACGTCCCCACCGGGGACCTCGCGCCCGACCTGCGCTGGTGGGCGGCCGCCAACTACCTCACCGCGGCCCAGATCTACCTGCGCGCCAACCCGCTGCTGCGCGAGCCGCTGCGACCGGAGCAGATCAAGCCGCGGCTGCTCGGCCACTGGGGCACCAGCCCGGGCCTGACCATGCTGTATGCGCTGCTCAACCGGCTGATCCGGCGCACCGGGCAGGAGGTCCTGCTGGTGACCGGGCCGGGCCACGGCGGCCCGGCGGTGCTGGCCGGCGCCTACCTCGACGGCACCTACAGCGAGGTGCATCCCGGGGTGTCGCAAGACCTGGCCGGGCTGACCCGGCTGGTGCGGCAGTTCTCCACGCCCGGAGGCGTGAGCAGCCACGCGGGGCCGCACATCCCCGGCGGCATCCACGAGGGTGGAGAGCTGGGGTACGCGCTGCTGCACGCGGCGGGTGCGGCCTTCGACGACCCGGACCTCCTGGTGGCCTGCGTCGTCGGCGACGGCGAGGCCGAGACCGGGCCGCTGGCGGCGTCGTGGCGGCTGCCGGCCTTCCTGGACCCGCGCCGCGACGGGGCCGTGCTGCCCGTGCTGCACGTCAACGGCTACAAGATCTCCGGGCCGACGGTGCTCGGCCGGTCCTCCGACGAGGACGTCTGCGGCTACCTGCGCAGCCAGGGCTGGGACCCGGTCGTGGTCGCCGGCGACGACCCGCCCCGTGTGTTCGCCGACCTCGACGCCGCACTGGCCGACGCGTACGCCCGCATCCGCGCCATCCAGGACGCCGCCCGTTCGGGCCGCGCGCAGGACACCCCGCGCTGGCCGGCCGTCGTCCTGCGGACACCGAAGGGCTGGACCGGGCCGCACACCGTCGACGGCGTGCCGGTGGAGGGCACCTTCCGAGCCCATCAGGTCCCGCTGGCCGGCGTGCGCGAGAACCCGGAGCACCTCGCCCAGCTGGAGGCCTGGCTGCGGTCCTACCGGCCCGAGGACTGCTTCGACGCCGACGGCCGGCTGGTCCCCGAGCTCGCCGCCCTCACACCGCGGGACGACCTGCGGATCTCCGCCTCCCCGCGCGCCGGCGGGCCGCACTACCGGGTCCGCCCGCTGCCGCTGCCCGACCTGGCCGACCATGCCCTGGCGGTCCCCTCCCCCGGCGTCGTGCAGCACGAGACGACCCGGCCGCTGGGCACGTACCTGCGCGACCTGTTCGTCCGGACCGCGCGGGCCGACGGAGGCGGTGACTTCCGGCTGTTCTCGCCCGACGAGACCAACAGCAACCGGCTCGGCGCGGTCTTCGAGGTGACCGAACGGGTCACCTCGCTGCCGGTGCTGCCGGGCGACGAGGCCCTCGGCCCGCACGGCCGGGTGATGGAGGTGCTCAGCGAGCACCTGTGCGAGGGCTGGCTGGAGGGCTACACGCTCACCGGCCGGCACGGGCTGTTCGCGACCTACGAGGCGTTCGCGATGGTGAGCGCCTCGATGGTGGTGCAGCACGCCAAGTGGCTGCAGCAGTCCGTGCTGGAGCCGGGCCGCCCGCCGGTGCCCTCGCTCAACGTGCTGCTGACCAGCACGACCTGGCGCAACGACCACAACGGCTTCTCCCACCAGGGACCAGGGCTCATCGACACCGTGGCTCCGCTGTCCCCCGACGTCACGCGCATCTGGTTCCCGCCGGACGCCAACACCACCCTGGTCGTCGCCGAGGAGTGCCTGCGCAGCCGGAACCGGGTCAACCTGGTCGTCGTCGACAAGCAGCGGCATCTGCAGTTCCTCGACCTCGAGCAGGCGCGCACGCTGGTCTCGGCCGGCGGCGCGGTGTGGGAGTGGGCCGGCACCGAGGAACCCGACCGGGCCCGCACCGACTCACCCGACGTCGTCCTCGCCGCCATCGGCGACGTCCCGACGATGGAGGTCCTCGCCGCCGCGCAGCTGATGCGCGAGCACGTGCCGCACCTGCGCGTGCGCGTCGTCGACGTGGTCGACCTGCTCGGCCTGCTCCCGCCCGGCGAGCACCCCGCCGCGTTCTCCCCCGAGCGGTTCGCCGACCTGTTCACCGACACCGCCGACGTCGTCGTCGCCTTCCACGGGCACCCGCGGGCGATCCACCCGCTGCTGCACGGGCGGCCGGACGTCGACCGGTTCCACGTCCGCGGATTCACCGAGCACGGCACCACCACGACCCCGTTCGACATGGTGGTGCTCAACCGCATGAGCCGCTACGACCTCGTCCTGGAGGCACTGCGCCGGTCCCGGCGGGTGCCCGAGGGCGGCGACGGGCTCGCCCGGCTGTGCCACGAGCAGCTGGGCCGGCACCGCGAGCACGTCGTGGAGGCGCTCGAGGACCTGCCCGAGGTGCGGGACTGGACCTGGTCGTCCGACCGGAGCTGAGACGACGGGACCAACACCGGCTACGCCACGGCGGGTGCACCCCGCTTCCCGCTGCTGTACCTCGCCCTGGACTCACCGGGCAGCGTGGAGGGCGGCCCCCACAGCGAAGGGGCGCGCCCCGGCGCGGGGCAGTGTGGAACCGTGACCGTCACCGACGACGGCGGCGACACCGTCGCGTCCAGCTCGCCGGCCGCAACTGGGAGGGGCGGGTGCTGACCTACCTCACCCTCCCAGCGCCGGGGTGACCAGCGCGGCCAGCTGCTCGCGGACCGCGGCGGTCAGGACCGGCAGGTCGGGCACCCGCTCGGGGTCGGCGACGGCGGTCACGGTGAGGATGCCGGCGTAGGAGAGCGCGTCGAAGGAGACGGTGACGTTCCCCGCCTCTCCCGAGGCCACCGGCAGGACCTGCTCGACCGGGCGCCCGGCGAGGGTCAGCACGGTGCCGGGGCCGCGCACGTTGCTGACGAGGGTGTGGAAGCGGCGCTGGTGGCGCAGCCACCACCGGTAGGCGCCCACCGCGGTCAGCCCCCGGAAGACCGGGCCCATGAGGGCGGTCAGCGGCGGGCCGGCGGCCTGGTCCCGAGCCCGCCGGACCGTGCCCGCGAACCGGTGCAACCGCTCCCCCGGTTTTCCTGCGGCCGGGACGGCGACGACCAGCGGGGTGGTGGCGTTGCCCAGCTCGGTGACCCCGGCCGCCCGCCGACCGGCGACGACGACCGTGACGGCCACCGGGTCCACCGACTCCCCGCGGCTCTCCAGCAGGGCGCCGAGCGCCCCCGCCACCGCGACGAGCAGCGCGTCGTTCATGGTGCCCCCGGCCCGGTGCGCCGCTGCCCGCAGCGGCTCGAGCGGCACCTGCACGGCCGCCGTCCGCCGCCGCGGACCGGTGGGGGCGAGCAGGCTGCAGGGCGCGGCCCGGGGTGGGCGGAGGCCACCGGCAGACCGGGCCGCGTCCCGCACGAGCGCGGCGGCGCTCCGCCAGCCGGCGAGGGACCGGACGCGGCTGCGCCAGGCGTCCGCCACGAGGGACCGGTAGGGCGGCAGCGGACGGGGCGGTGTGCGGTCGGGCGGCGGACCGCCGTCGGCGAGGGAGGCCAGCAGGGCGAGCCCGCCGATCCCGTCGGCGAGGACGTGGGACAGGACGACGACCACCGCGCTGCGGCCGCCGGGCAGGTCCGGGACGACGACCGCCGACCAGTCGGGGCGGTCCGCCGGCAGCGGGTGCGCCACCAGCTCGGTGGCCAGGTCGAGCAGGGACTGCGTGTCGCCCGGGTGCGGGCACGCGGCGGTACCGACGTGCGCCGGCGGGTCGGGGTGCGGGTCGTCGGCCCAGACCGGCCGGCCCGCGCCCGGCGGTACCCGCACCAGCCGCTGGCGCAGGCGCCGCACGCCGCCCAGCCGCTCGGCGACGACGCGGGTGAGCTCCTCCCCGTCGCCGTCGCCGCCGGCGGGCGGACCGAGGACCAGCACGGCACCCAGTTGCATCGGCGACGGGCCGCCCCTTCCGAGGGCCTGCATGCCCAGGTCCTCCGCGCTCGCGCGGAGGACGCCGCCGGTCACCGCTTCGGGAGGGCGAAGCCGCGCGGACGGGGAACAGCGGGGAGCACCCCGCGGGCCAGCCGGTCGATGACCGCCTCCTCGTCGATGGGGACGGCGAGGACCCGCACGCCCGCGCCGACGAGCCGCTCGCTCGGCACCGAGCCCCCCGGGACGCCGTGGCGCAGGGTCAGCAGGCGGGCGCACACGAGCTCCCTGACCTCTCCCGAGTGCTGGCCGATGCCCCCGCTGAAGACCAGCGAGTCCCAGGTGTCGAGTGTCGTCACCGCGGCCGCGGTGGCCATCGCGACCGACCGGACGAACACCCGCAGGGCGAGGTCGGCGGCCGCGTCGTCGGCGGCGAGCAGCTCCCGTACGTCGGTCCGGCCGCCCGCCAGCCCGGCCACACCGGAGCGGCGGTTCAGCAGCTCCCGGACGGCGGGCACCGATCCGTCGGCCTGCTCGACCAGGCGGAGCACCACCTCCGGGTCGAGGTCACCGCTGCGGGTCAGCGACGGGATGCCGCCGGCCGGGCTCAGCGCCATCGTCGTCGACCGTGGCCGACCGTCCTGGACCGCGGTGACGCTGCAGCCGCTGCCCAGGTGCACGACGACGGCGCCCCCGAGCCCAGGCAGGAGGTCGATCACGCTCTGCACGGCGAGGCCGTGGAACCCCCAGCGGCGCAGCCCGGTAGCACGGGCCTCGGCCGGGAGCGGCAGGGTGACCGCCTCCTGCGGCAGGACCGCGAAGAAGCCGCCATCGGGCACCAGCACCATCTCGGCCCCGGGCCAGCGGGCGCGGGCCTCCTCGAGGACTGCGAGCTGCCGCGGCAGGTGCAACGGGTCCAGGTGCGCCTCGCCCCGCAGGCGCGCGACCAGCAGTTCGTCGGCCCGGCGCGGCTCGGCCAGCAGCGGGGTGCCGTGGACCACCCGGTGGGCGATGACGTCGGGGTACAGGCCGCGGCGGGCCATCGCGTCGGCGATCTCCGCCACCGCACCGGTCCAGCCGTCGGACAGCCTGGCGTGCTCGACGAAGGAGCCGGTACCGCTGATGGTCACGTGGGCCGGCTCGGCCTCCGGACCATCGCGGAGCCCGGAGATCTCGGCGTGCATGCGCAGGTCGGGATCGCGGACGGCGGCTTTGAGGGAGGACGAGCCGACGTCGAGGGAGAGCACGACCGGCGGATCGGCCGGGGCGCGGGAGTCCAGCACGGGACGAGGCTCCCGTCGGCCGCTCACGGACGGGCAGGGCCGAACGGCCCCGCGTCACCGCGGGAGGTCCCCGGCACCAGCACCGGCCACGGGCCGCCGCACCGCCGGCCGGCCACGCCCGGCATCGCCGGGCACCGCGCGCCGGCCGGGGCTGACGTCCCGCCGCCCGTCGTGCAACCTGGTGCCAGACGACCGGGAGGTGCCTCCCGCTCCTGGTGACGGCCCGTGTCGGGCACCATCCGGCCGTGGACCCCGTGCAGCTCCTGCGGACAGCGGCCGACCGGCTCGACGCGCTCGCCGCCCGGACGCTGCCCGGCGACTGGCGGACCAGCGGACTGCTGGCAACCCGCCCCGAGGTGGTCGCGCACCTCCCTGACGGGAGCACCGAGCACGTGGCCGAGGCGCGGGCCGCGACCGGTGCGTGGATCGCGGCCCTCTCCCCCGCACTGGCCGCGCCCCTGGCGAGTTGGCTGCGCGCCGCGGCCGCGCACCAGCCGGTCGCCCCGGCGGCCGAGGCGTTCGCCCGGACACTCCTCGCACGGCTGCCCTGACCGGGCACACCGTCGGCGCAGGCGCGCCCCGCTCCCTGCTTACCGCTGCGCCCTGCCGAGGCGGAGCAGCCCGGGGAGCGAGACGAGGATCCCGACGACGCCGCCGGCGATGCCCAGCCACAGGAGGACGCGCACGACGACCTCCCAGCCGGAGCTCAGGTCGAACGGGAAGACCTGCAGCAGGCGCACCGTGGCGGCCAGGCCGAAGGCCGTGGTGAGGGTCGTCCCCACCGGGACGGACACGCCCCCGGGACGCGCCATCTGCAGGAGGGCGACCGCGATGCCGGCGAGGAGCGCGACGTCGACGAAGGGCAGCACCTGGGTCGTCTCGTCGGTGAGGAACGGGACGACCTCCCATCCCGGCCAGACGTGCACCAACAGCAGCAGGATCCCGTTGGCCAGCACAGCGGCGACGGCGTTGCCTCGACGCCCGGCCGTGGACGGCGGTCGGGTCCGTACCTCGGTCATGCCTCCCATGGTGGAGACGCCGGCGCCACCGACTCAGGGCCGAAGGTCGCCGCCGATCCGGGACGTCCGGACGGCGTCGGCCTGCCTCCCGCGCCGCGACGCTGAGGCCGCCTGCCGTTCGACGGCGTCCCGACGGCCCGGAGGTCGCCATGCAGACCGACGACGACCTGCTCGTCCCCTGGGACTCGCACACGACAGGAGCCCGGCAGCCGCACCGGAGGCGTGCCTTCTCCGACCACCTGGTGGCGTACCTGGCCGTCAACGCGACCCTGTGGATCAGCTGGCTGGTCGTCGCGCCGGCGACCGGCGCCTGGTTCCCCTGGCCCCTGGTCCCGACGGTGGGCTGGGGCATCGGCCTGGCGATCCACGCATGGTGGGCATCCGGCCCGCGGGGTCGTCCGGTCGACGCAGCCCTCGTCCCGAGCCGGCGGGACCGTCCGGCGCAGCCGTGATGACGACGACCACGCCCGCCCCGGGCGGTCTGTCCGGCGCCGAAGCCGCCCGTCGGCGCCCCGAGGGCGGCAACCGCCTCCCGGTGGAGCGACCGCCCTCGCCGGTACGGCTGCTCGTCGGACAGCTGGTGCACTTCTTCGCCCTGCTGCTCTGGGGCGCCGCCGGCCTCGCGCTCGTGGGCGGGATGCCGCAGCTGGCCGTCGCCATCGTGGTGGTCGTCGTCCTCAACGGCGTCTTCGCGTTCGTGCAGGAGTACCGGGCCGACAAGGCGGCCGAGGCGCTGCGCGACCTGGTGCCGCACCGCGTCACCGTGGTCCGGGACGGCCGCCGGCAGGAGGTCGACGCCGTCGACCTGGTCGTCGGCGACCTGGTGCTGCAGGAGGCCGGGGACCGGATCGCCGCGGACCTGCGACTGGTGGACGTGCACGGGCTGCGGGTGGACGAGGCCACGCTGACCGGTGAGAGCGTGCCGGTCGACAAGGACGCCGGGGATCCGACGTACGCCGGCTGCTTCATCGTCGAGGGCGAGGCGTCGGCCGAGGTCGTCGCCATCGCCGGGGACACCCGGCTGGCCTCCATCGCCACGATGACGCGCACCGTCGAGCGGGCGAAGACGTCCCTGACGAAGGAGCTCAACCGGGTGGTCCGGCTGGTGACCGTGGCCGCGCTGGGCCTGGGAGCGGTCTGCTTCGGCGCGGGGTTCCTCATCGGGTTGCCGCTCGGCGAGGGGTTCCTCTTCGCGGTCGGCGTGACCGTGGCCCTGGTCCCCGAGGGGCTGCTGCCCACCGTGACCCTGTCGCTCGCCCGCAGCGCGCGGATGCTCGCCCGCCGCAGGGCCCTGGTCCGGCGGCTGGAGTCGGTGGAGACGCTCGGCTCCACCACGTTCATCTGCACCGACAAGACCGGCACCCTCACCCAGAACCGGATGTCCGTCGTCGCGGTGTGGACGCCGCAGGGGTCGGTGACCGTCCGCGGGACCGGCTACGAGCCGACGGCCGACCTTGACGGCGCGCCCGGCGCGGCCGACGCCGCCCGCGTCCTGGCGACGACGGCGGTGCGGTGCTCCAGTGGGCACGTCCGGGAGGACGGCGGGAGCTGGACCGCCGTCGGCGACCCGATGGAGGCGGCGCTGGACGTCCTGGCCCGGCGGCTCGGCGGGGGCGCCGCGACGACCGGTGTGCCGGGAGGCGGCCGACGGTTCTCCTTCGACCCCCGCCGCCGACGGATGTCGGTCTGGACGGCCGGCGAGCTGTCGGTCAAGGGCGCGCCGGACAGCGTGCTCCCCCGCTGCCGGAACGCCGGGGATGCCGCCGCGGATGCCACAGCCGCGGCGCACGCCTTCGCCGTCCGCGGCCTGCGGGTGCTCGCCGTCGCACGCCGCACCGTCGACCTGCCGGTGGACGCGGACGCCGACACCGCCGAGCGCGACCTCGAACTGCTCGGCCTGGTCGGCATCGAGGACCCGCCGCGCCCCGACGTGGCCGAGGCGCTGGCCGAGTGCCGCCGGGCCGGGATCGCCGTGGCCATGATCACCGGTGACTCGGGCCCCACCGCCGCGGCGATCGCGAGGGAGATCGGCCTGTGGCAACCGGGCAGCCTCGTCGTCGAGGGGAAGGACCTCCCGGCCGACCCCTCCGAGCTCGGTGAGCAGCTCGACCGCGACGGCACGGTCGTCTGCCGTGTCGCGCCCGAGGACAAGCTGCGCATCGCCCAGGCACTGCAGGCGCGCGGCCACGTCGTCGCGATGACCGGCGACGGCGTGAACGACGGGCCGGCGCTGCGCGCGGCCGACATCGGCGTGGCCATGGGAGCCAGCGGCACGGACGTCGCCCGGCAGGCCGCCGACCTGGTCCTGCTCGACGACCACTTCGCCACGATCGTCGCCGCGGTCCGCCAGGGCCGGGCGACCTTCGCCAACATCCGACGCTTCCTGACCTACCACCTGAGCGACAACGTCGCCGAGCTGACGCCGTTCGTCGTCTTCAGCGTCACCGGCGGCGGGATCCCGCTGGCCCTCGGCGTACTGCAGATCCTCTGCCTCGACATCGTCACCGACCAGGGACCGGCCCTGGCGCTGGGCGCCGAGCCGGCCTCGGCGCGCGTGCTCGACGGCCCGCCCCCGCGCCGGCGACTGGTCGACGGAGCTGTCCTGCGGCGGGCCCTCGGCGTGCTCGGCCCGGTGGAGGCGGCGGTGTCGATGCTCGCCTTCCTCGCGGTCCTGACCAGCGCGGGCTGGTCCTTCGGCGCGGACGTCCCGGGCGGCGTGCTCGCCTCGGCCAGTGGCGCGGCCTTCGCCGCCGTCGTCCTGGGGCAGGCAGCCAACGCGTGGGCCTGCCGCAGCTCCACGCGGCCGTTCTGGCGGCTGGACCCGCGGAGCAACGCGCTGCTCGTGTGGGCGGTCGGCGTCGAACTCGTGCTGCTGGCCGTCGTGCTCGCCGTCCCGCCGGTCGCCGGCCTGCTGGGTCAGGCCCTGCCGCCGGTGCTGGGCCTGGGCGTCGCGCTGCTGGCCGTGCCCGCCGTGCTGCTGGCCGACGCGGCGCACAAGGGCCTGCGGACCGTTGGCCGCCGGCGCGGAGCCGGTGCCGAGCCACCGGCTCCGGGCCCGGCGGATCAGCGCACGCCCTCCCAGAGGGCGCACTCGGCGGCGTAGGGGTCCTCGACGACGCTGGGCGCCAGGTCGAAGCGCATCACGGATCTCCGGTCGAGGTCGTAGCGCGGCCAGCCCGGGTAGCCGTCGGTGGCGAACCGGATCCACGCGCGGTGCATCGTCTCGGCGAGCTCCTGCGGAGGGTCCTCGCCGAGCGCCCCGCCCATCATCTGCCGGGTCCGCAGGTCCAGGGTGTCGAAGACGAAGGGGATCTCCAGGGCGTGGCAGGCGCCCAGCCGGCCGCCGAGGATCGGCGAGGGCCAGGCGAACTCGTATGCGTAGGTGGCTCCTGACCCGGAGGTGTGCGCGTCGGCCAGCCGCAGGGCCGGGACCCGCACCCACCAGTCGGTCATCACCGCCGCCAGCACGTCGCCCGGGCTGCGGGCGGGGTCGACGGCCCGGTAGTGCCGCAGGGCCGTCTCCGCGGTCAGTCCGAAGGCGGCGGTGGACCACGATCCGTAGACCTCCACCGGCCCGGCGAGGGCGTCCTCGGTGACCTGGTCGACGAAGCCGCCCAGGACCGGGCCGAACCGCCAGTCGTCGGCGTTCGTGCCCACGAGGACGTCCACGTCGCCGCCGGCCCCGGCGGTGATCCGGTCGATCGGTGGCGCCGGGAGGACGTCCCCGTCGACCACCGGGTGGAACGGCATCGTGCTGGCCACGACCTCCGTGCCCCAGCGTGCCGGGTCCGGGGACGACAGGACTTCGGCGTCGATCTGGGCCTGGGCCTCGAGCAGCCGCTCCACCGGGACCCGGGCCACCGCCTCGCGGGTGGCCGGGACACCCAGCACCTCGGCCAGCCGGGCGCCGATCCGCGCCGCCTCCGCCGCCGGGACGACCTGGTGCGCCGCGCCGCTCTGCAGGACCGCCCGACGGAACAGGCCCTCCGCTCGCGGCATCGACAGCAGGTCCCCGATGCACATGGCGCCGGCGGACTCGCCGAAGACGGTGACGCGTGCCGGGTCCCCGCCGAAGGCGGCGATCTCCTCCTGCACCCACTCGAGCGCGGCGACGTGGTCGAGCAGGCCCAGGTCCGCCCCGTCGTCCCCCTCCCCGAAGTACAGGAAGCCGTCGGCACCGGTGCGCCAGTTGATCGTCACGCAGACGACGCCGTCACGGGCGAACCGGCTGCCGTCGTAGCTGCCACCGGAGCTGAAGTGGAACGCCCCGCCGGGGCTCCACACCATGACCGGCAGCCCCGCCGCGCCAGGGTCGGGCGTCCAGACGTTGAGGTTCAGGCAGTCATCACCCATCTCGGCCGGGTCGAACAGCAGTCCCATCGGGTCGTCGCGGGGGAAGCGCGGCTGAGGTGGCTCGGGCCCGAGGACGGTGGCGTCGCGGACCCCGGACCACCTCGGGGCCGGTCGCGGTGGTCGCAGCCGGAGCGCTCCCACGGGCGGCGCCGCGTAGGGGATGCCCAAGAAGGAGCACACCCCGCCGACGGCGGTGCCGTGCACGCGTCCGTGGCGGGTCTCGACGATCGCTTCCATGACGACCTCCTGCGGCTCAGGTCGGCATCGTCGCCGGGGCCACCGCGGCCGCCCAGGGGCGCAGGGCTCCCCCGCGCCAGGCCGTGCGACCCCGGGCCGGAGGTCCCGCGCGGTCCGGTCTTCTGGCCGCGTCGACCGCCGCAGGAGACCAGCACCGTCGGTACCGCCCATCCCTGCGACGAGGAGGCCCGACGTGGACGCGGAGAAGACGTGGACCGTGCGCATCGACATCGGTGAGCACGACGGCCGGACACGGGCCGTCGCTCACCTGCAGACCCGCGACACCTCGACGGTGACCGGGGTCGGGTTCGCCCGGCTGAGCCCGGAGGACCGGGACGTCCCCGAGATCGGCGACGAGATCGCCGCCGCCCGTGCGCTGTCCGACCTGGCCCACCGGCTGCTGCGGACCGCCACCGAGGACGTCGAGCAGGTCACCGGCGAGCACGCCCGCCTACCGTTGTGACGAGCTCATGAGTCTCGACGCGGCCTCCGATCGGTTCGCGGTCGGCCTCTCGGCGCCCGGGCTCCTGCCCGGCGACGCGCTCGGGCTGCAGCAGCCCGACATCCCGCAGATCCTCATCGCCGACGTCGGCATCCTCGAGGCCGGCTGCGTCGTCGTACCGATGGACGTGCTGTTCGAGGTCGGGGCGGTCGGCCACCTCCCGCAGGACTCCAGGGTCCGCATGATCGTCGAGCGGGAGCTGGTGAGCTGATGGACCGGATGGGTCCGCTCGACGCCGCGTTCCTCCAGATCGAGGACGAGCAGCCGGGCACGTCGCTGGCGATCTCGTCGATCGCGGTCTTCGAGGGGCCGGTCCCGTCGGCCGGCGAGTTCGAGACCGCGCTGGCCGGGCGGCTGGCGCTGATCCCCCGGTACCGGCAGGAGGTCCGCCAGGTGCCGTTCGACCTCGGCCCGCCGGTGTGGGTGGACGCTCCGGACTTCGACCTGGCCTACCACCTGCGCCGGACCGCATTGCCGGCGCCCGGCGGGGACCGCGAGCTGGCCGCGCTCATGGGCCGGGTCATGTCGCAGCGCCTCGACCGGAACCGGCCGCTGTGGGAGTACTGGCTGGTCGAGGGGCTGGCCGAGGACCGATGGGCGCTGATCAGCAAGGTCCACCACTGCATGGCCGACGGCGTCTCCGGCACCGACCTCTACCGCGTCGTCCTCGACCCCGGTCCCGAGCCCGGCCCCGCCGTCCCCGACGACTGGCACCCGCGACCGGAGCCGTCGACGGCGGAGCTCACCGCGCTGGCGGCGCGGGACCTGGCCACGCTGCCCTGGCGGACGACGCGGGCGCTCGCCGGCACGGCGCGCTCCCCCCGCGCGCTCGGGCGGCTCCTGCTGACCACCGCCCGCGGCACCGCGGCGCTCGCCACCGCCCTGCTGCCCACCCGCGCCTCCTCGCTGACCGGGCCGCTGTCCGCGCAGCGGCGGTACGCCTTCGCCCGCGGCCGCGTCGAGGACGTCTCGGCGATCCGCGACACCTTCGGCGGGACGTTCAACGACGTGGTGATGACCGCGGTCACCGCCGGCTTCCGGCAGCTGCTGATCAGCCGCGGCGAGCGCCCGGCCCCGCACGTCATCCGGTCCCTGGTGCCGGTCAGTGTGCGGGCGCCCGGCGAGGAGAGCATCCGGGACAACCGGGTCTCCTCGATGCTGGCCGACCTGCCGGTCGACGTCGCCGATCCGCTCGAGCGCCTGGCCGCGGTGCGGGAGCTGTTCGGCCGCCTCAAGGCCGAGCACGAGGCCGAAGCCGGCGCCGTCCTCGTGCGCCTGGCCGGCGCCGAGCCCTTCGCGCCCGTGGCGTCGGGCATGCGGCTGACCTGGCGCCTCCCCCAGCGCAGCATCACCACGGTGACCACCAATGTGCCGGGCCCCCGGGCGCCGCTCTACGCCCTCGGCCGCCGGTGCGTCGAGATCGTCCCGTACGTGCCGATCGCCTCACGGCTGCGCGTCGGGGTGTCGATGTTCACCTACGCCGGCCGGCTGACCTTCGGCATCACCGGCGACTACGACACCGCGGCCGACGTGTGGACCCTGGCGCGCGGCATCGAGGACAGCCTCGATGAACTCGCCGCCGCGGCCGACCTCGCCGCGGACGCCGCACCGGAGCCCGGGACCGCCGCCCGGCTCGCACCAGGGGCCGACAGGCGCTCATCGGACGCGTCTCCAGCTGCGCAGGGAGCGTCACCTCCGGTCTCGGCACAGACCCGGCCGTCGTCCCCCACGCGGGCGCGCTCGTGACGGCCCTGGGCATGGAACTGGCCGATACGGTCAGTTCCAAGGGGACTGCAGGTCCTGGTGGCGGCCGGTCCTCCGGCCGCTCCCATGTCAGGCGGTCAGGCGACCCCGAGGACTCGACGCAGACCGCAGGTCCGCACCACAGCGGGGAGTCGCCCGTGACGACGTCCGCCCGACCCGGCAGCGGGCAGGCACCGTGACACCGGAGGAGTTCTTCGCCGGGTCGTCCTTGGGCGCGGGCGCGTACGACCGGGTACGCGCTCTGCTCCCCGCCTGCGAGGTGCGGGTGTCAGGCAGCCAGGTGTCGTTCCGTGGACGGCGTGGGTTCGCCTGGCTGTGGCGGCCCGACCGGTACCTGCGGCGGCCGGCGACGGAGCTCGCGCTGTCGGTCGGGTTGGGGCGGCGGGACCCCTCACCCCGGTGGAAGCAGGTCGTCCACCCCTCTCCCCGCCACTGGGTGCACCACCTGGAAGTGCACGACCCCGCCGAGATCGACGACGAGGTCGCCGCGTGGCTGCGCGAGGCGGCCGAGCGCGCCGGCGTCGCGGAGGTCCCCCGGTGACCGGCTGGCTGCTGCGCTACGAGGGCCTGGACCCGGCGCAGGAACCGCTCCGCGAGGCGCTGTGCACCCTCGGCAACGGCCGGTTCGCCACCCGCGGCGCGGCTCCGGAGTCGCGTGCCGGCGGCTGCCACTACCCCGGCACGTACGCGGCGGGGGTGTTCAACCGGCTGACCGATGAGGTCGACGGGCGGCGCGTGGAGAACGAGAGCATGGTCAACCTGCCCGACTGGCAGTCGCTGACCCTGCGGATCGCCGAGGGCCCGGACCTCGGCCCGGAGACCGGGACGGTCTCCGCGTACGTGCAGGAGCTGGACCTGCGGCGCGGCGTGCTCACCCGCCGGTACCGGGTCACCGACGCGCAGGGGCGGACCACGCGGATCGCCCAGCGCCGACTGGTGTCGATGGCCGACCCGTTCCTGGCCGCGCTCGACACCACGGTCGTGGCGGAGAACTGGGAGGGGCGGATCGTCGTCCGGTCCGGCCTCGACGGCCGGGTGGAGAACACCGGGGTGGCGCGCTACCGGCACCTGAGCGGCCGGCACCTGCGGCCCGGCGAGGCCGCTGTCGGCGACGACGGCGTGGTGCAGGTGACTGCTGAGACGTGCACGTCCCGCATCCGGATCGGACTGGCCGCGCGGCACCGGGTGCTCGTCGACGGCCGGCCGTGCGACGTCCCGGTCGTTCCGCTGGTGGAGGGCGACACCTACGCCGGCACGGAGGTCGCTCTCGACGTCGTCCCCGACCGGGCGGTGACCGTCGAGAAGGTCGTCGCGCTGTGCACCTCACGCGACCGGGCGATCGACGAGCCGGGGGCCGCCGCAGGCGACGAGCTCGTCCGCGCTCCCTGGTTCGACGGTGCGCTGGCCCGCCACGAGTTCGCCTGGCGGCGCCTGTGGGACCGGTGCGACGTCGAGATCGACGGCCGGGTGCGCCCGTCGCTGATCCTGCGCCTACATGTGTTCCACCTGCTGCAGACGGTTTCTCCCCACAGCATCGACCTCGACGTCGGCATCCCCGCGCGGGGGCTGCACGGCGAGGCCTACCGCGGGCACGTCTTCTGGGACGAGTTGTTCGTGCTGCCCTTCCTGAGCCTGCGGCTGCCCGAGGTGGCCCGGGCGATGCTGCTCTACCGCTGGCGCCGGCTGCCGCAGGCCCGGGCCGCCGCACGAGCGGCCGGCCGACGCGGTGCGATGTTCCCCTGGCAGAGCGGGTCCACCGGCCGCGAGGAGTCTCAGCTGCTGCACCTCAACCCGCGCTCGGGGCACTGGCTGCCCGACAACTCGGCACTGCAGCGACACATCGGCCTGGCCGTCGCCTTCAACACCTGGCGCTACTACGAGGCGACCGGCGACATCGCCTTCCTCGACGTCCACGGTGCCGAGATGCTCCTGGAGGTCGCGGCCTTCTTCGCCGATCTCGCCACCTACGACCGCAGCGACGACCGCTACGACATCTGCGGCGTCATGGGACCCGACGAGTACCACGACGCCCTGCCCTGGCGGGACCGGCCGGGCCTCGACGACAACGCCTACACGAACGTGATGACCGCCTGGACGCTGGCCCGCGCGCAGGACTGCCTCGACCTGCTCGGCCCACGGCGGCAGGCCGAGCTGCTCGACCAGCTCGGCCTGGGCCGTCCGGACCTCGAGCGGTGGGAGCACGTCTCCCGGAAGTTGCGGCTGTGCTGGCACGACGACGGGGTGCTCAGCCAGTTCCGCGGCTACGACCGGCTGGAGGAGTTCGACTGGGACGGCTACCGCCGGCGCTACGGCGACATCAGCCGGCTCGACCGGATCCTCGAGGCGCAGGGTGACTCGACCAACGGCTACAAGCTCTCCAAGCAGGCCGACGCGGTCATGGTGTTCCAGCTGCTGACGGCCGACGAGTTCTACGCGGTCCTCGACCGGCTCGGCTACCCGCACGACCGGCAGACCATCCCCCGGACCATCCGCTACTACGTCGACCGCACCTGCCACGGCTCGACGCTGTCGAAGGTGGTGCACGCCTGGGTGCTGGCCCGCGGCAACCGGCGCAGGGCCTGGGACTACTGGCTCGAGGCGCTGGAGAGCGACATCGCCGACACGCAGGGCGGCACGACCGGCGAGGGGATCCACCTGGGTGCGATGGCCGGCACGGTGGACCTGCTGCAGCGGGCGTTCACCGGCCTGGAGACGCGGGGGGACGCGCTGGGCCTGGACCCGTACCTCCCGGATGCGCTCGCGAGCATGCGGTTCCGGCTCCGCTACCGGGACCACCCGGAGGTCGAGGTCGCGATCACCCACCACGAGGTGGTCGTCGGGGGCAACCCCGGACAGGCGGCCGTGCTGCCGCTGCGCGTCCGCGATGTCACCTACCAGCTCGACCCGCGGAGCTCCCTGCGGGTGCCACTGTCCCGGAAGCGGAACAGCCGGGACCGGTGACCGGGATCAGCGGGACACCGGCTCCGGCTCGGGCGCCGTGGCCGTCTCGGCCGCGGGTGCCGCCGGGGCGGCGGGGAGCCGGAGCCGCTTGAGCAGCAGGGCGTTGACCGCCACCAGGAACGACGAGCCCGACATCGACAGGGCGGCGATCTCCGGCCGCAGCACCAGCCCGAGCGCCGGCTCGAACACCCCGGCCGCGATGGGCAGCGCGATGGCGTTGTAGCCGATCGCCCAGCCGAGGTTCTGCCGCATCTTGCGCAGCGTCCCCCGGCCGATGGTCAGCGCGGTGGGGACGTCGAGCGGGTCGGAGCGCATCAGGACCACGTCGGCGGTCTCGATGGCGACGTCGGTGCCGGCACCGATCGCGATGCCGAGGTCGGCCTGCGCCAGGGCCGGGGCGTCGTTCACCCCGTCGCCGACCATCGCGACCCGCTTGCCGGCCCGCTGCAGTTCGGTGATCTTCGCGGCCTTGTCGCCGGGCAGCACCTCGGCGATGACGGTGTCAGTGCCCAGCCGGCCGGCGATGCGCCGGGCGGTGGCCTCGTTGTCCCCGCTGAGCATGACCACCTCGACACCGGCCTCGTGCAGCGCGGCGACCGCGGCGGCCGAGGTCTCCCGCGGGGCATCGGCCAGCGCGATCACCCCGGCGGCGCGACCGTCGACGGCGACCAGGACCGCGGTGCGGCCGCTGCCGGCCAGCTCGTCCCGGCGGGCGCCGAGCGTCCCGAGGTCGATCCCCTCGTCCGTCATCAGCCTGGCGTTGCCGACCAGCACCCGGCGCCCGGCGACCTGGGCGGATGCCCCGTGCCCGGGGACGTTGCGGAATCCCGCGGCGGTCAACGCCGCAACGCCGAGGGTGCCGGCGTGCCGGGCGACGGCGGCGGCCAGCGGGTGCTCCGACTCCCGCTCCACCGCGGCGGCCAGCGCCAGGACCTCGTCGGCGGCCATCCCGTCGACGACGACGTCGGTGACCTCCGGCTCGCCCTTCGTCAGCGTGCCGGTCTTGTCCATCACCACGGTGTCGATGCGGGCGGAGGTCTCCAACGCGGTGGCGTTCTTGAACAGCACGCCCCGCCGCGCGCCCAGCCCGGTGCCGACCATGATCGCCGTCGGGGTGGCCAGGCCGAGCGCGTCCGGGCAGGTGATCACCACGACGGTGATCGCGAACAGCATGGCCGTGGCGAACGACGCCCCGGCCAGCAGCCAGACGGCGAGGGTGAGACCGCCACCGATCAACGCGACGAGCACCAGCCAGAACGCGGCCTTGTCCGCGAGCCGCTGCCCGGGGGCCTTCGAGTTCTGCGCCTCCTGCACCAGCGCCACGATCTGCGCCAGGGCGGTGTCGGCGCCGACCTTGGTGGCCCGCGCCCGCAGCGTGCCGGTGGTGTTCACCGAGGCGCCGATGACCTCCGCGCCGGGCGCCTTGTGCACCGGCAGGCTCTCCCCGGTGACCATCGACTCGTCGACCTCGGACTCGCCGTCCTCGACCGTCCCGTCGACGGGGATCTTCGCGCCGGGGCGGACCAGCAGCAGGTCCCCGACGACGACGTCGGCGGTGGGGACCTCCACCGGCTGCCCGTCGCGCAGCACCACCGCGCGCGGCGGCGCGAGCTCCAGCAGGGTGCGGATGGCGTCGTTGGCGCCGCCGCGGGCGCGCATCTCGAACCAGTGCCCGAGCAGGACGAACGCGGTGAGCACGGTGGCGGCCTCGTAGAAGACCTCCCCGCCGCCGGTCAGCGTGATGACCAGGCTGTATCCCCAGCCCGCGCCGACCGCGACGGCGACCAGCACCATCATGTCCAGCGTCCGGGCCCGCAGCGCCCGCCAGGCGCCGTCGAAGAAGATCCAGGCCGACCAGAAGACCACCGGCAGCGACAGGACCAGCGAGAAGACGTCGTCGCGCAGCCCGAACGGCGCCGGCACGGAGAAGCCGAGCACCTCCCGGCCGATCGGCGACCACAGCAGGATCGGGACCGACAGGACCGCGGCGACCAGGAATCGGTTGCGCATGTCCCTGGCCATGCCGTCCATCGACATGCCGGCGTGGTGGCCGCCGTGCCCCATCGCGTCCTGCGGCGTCATCCCGTCGTGTCCGCCGTGGTCGTCACGCGCGCGGGGCTCCGCGGCGGGGTCGCACACGTGCCGAGGAACCGACTGCCCGGCGCAGTGGTAGCCGCAGTCGCGGATCCACGCGGTGAGGTCGGCCACCGAGGAGCGCGTGGGGTCGTAGGTGACCGTGGCCGTCTGGCCCACCGGGTTGGACTCGACCCCCAGGACGCCGGGGCGCCGGCCGAGCACGCGCTCGACCGTCGCCTTCTCCGACGCCCAGTGGACGCCGGCGACCTCGAGGACGACCGTCTGCTTCTCCTCGGTCTTCACCGCTGATCCCTCGCTCACGCGCAGAGGCATGCCGCTGCGGCGTCGTCCCCCGGCGCCGTGTCCGGCCGTGTCAGCGCGCCAACGTCCCGGTGTCGCGCAACGTGGCCAACTGCTGGCGGTACTGCTCCTCGGTCAGCTCCCCGCGCGTGTACCGCTCGGCCAGGATCTGCTCCGGCGAGCGCTGAGCGGCGGGCTGCTCCTGCTGGCGGGCGTAGCGGATCAGCAGCATGCCACCGAGTACCAGGAAAGCGATGAACAGCAGGCTGCTGACCGTCATGGCGACCCAGCCCCAGCCACTCATGTGATCACCGACGTACCAGCCCATCATCCCGGTCTCCGCTCCTCCGCCCGGGCGCCTCGGCCGCTTGGGGACCCGACGCCATGTCCCGAGCCTGCGTCGCGGCGGCCGCGGCCGGCAGCGAGCGAAGGTCACCTCGGCCGGGGACCTACGGCTCCGCCCTGCCGACCCCGGCCACCGGCAGTCGCCGAAGCCCGGGACCTCCGTCCCCGTGGGGGACGGCGCCCGACCCTGGGCGCCGGTGCGCCGTCTCCCTAGCGTCGTGGGCACACCGAGCGGAGGAGGAGCCGTGCAGACCAGGGACGTGATGACGCGCGACGTGGTCGTCGTGGGT
>NZ_FXTJ01000023.1 GCF_900182545.1 Geodermatophilus aquaeductus
CCGCGTCGGCAGCCTCGCCCAGCGCGGGCAGGTGCTCGAGCGCTCGCCCGTTGCGCACCAGCCGCGACGCCTCCGGGCCCGAGAGCCGGCAGTGCCTCCGCAGCCACGAGGCCATCGACTTCTGCCCGTCCCGCTCGGGTGCCTGCTCGAGTTCCGCCGCCCGCACGCGGCGGGCCAGGGCGGCGTCGATCCGGTTGCGTTCGGCGACCAGCGCGGCGACGTCGTCGAGGACGTCGCCGCCGCCCAGCTCACCCGAACACATGTACGAAGGGTACCGCCGCAGGGACGGCTTCGCAGCGTGAATCCCCAGCTCAGAACCTCGTCCACAGATCCGGCAGGACCCTTGACCCGGCGGATCAGGAGGGTCCGTAGCGACCGGGCAGTAGCCTCCCGCGACCGTGGAGACGACCGCGCCCGACGCCATGCTGCCGATCCCGCCGGGCCGGGTGACCCTGTCCGACCGGCGGACGCAGCGCACGTGGACGGTCGAGGTCGACGCGTTCGAGCTGGCGGCCGTCCCGGTCACCGCCGAGCAGTACGCGCGGGTCACCGGGGAGCACCGTCCGGGAGGCCGGCTGCCCGTCACCGACGTCAGTTGGGAGGACGCCGTCGCGTTCTGCGCCGCGCTGTCCGCGCAGGAGGGACGCACCCCGGCGTACCGCACCAGCGGCGGGGAGGTGACGTGGGACCCCGCGGCCGACGGCTACCGGCTGCCCACCGAGGCCGAGTGGGAGCACGCCTGCCGGGCCGGCACCACCGGCGCCCGGTACGCCCCGCTCGACGACGTCGCCTGGTACCGCGGCAACTCCGGCGAGCGGCCGCACCCGGTCGGCGGCAAGGAGCCGAACGCCTGGGGACTGCACGACGTGCTGGGCAACGTCTGGGAGTGGTGCTGGGACCTCTACGACCCCGAGGTCTACGGCAGCTACCGCGTGCTGCGCGGCGGCGGCTGGTTCGACGAGCACTGGAGCTGCCGGGCCTCCGTGCGGCGGCGCAGCCACCCCACGCTCCGCATCGACGACGTCGGCTTCCGGCTCGCCCGCTCCGTGCCGCGCTGAGGGGTCACCGGCGCAGTTCGAGGGCCAGCCAGCCGGCCAGCGCCACCGGCACCGCCGCGAACGCCGACAGCGCCGCGACGGTGCCGACCTGCGAGCCGAGCCAGGCGAGCAGCAGCGGGGTGCCGAACCCGGCGTAGGCGAAGGCGTAGAACGCGCTGTTCATCGCCCCGCGGGTGTGCGGCGGAGCCAGCCGGGCGGTCAGCGTGAGCCCGGCGGTCAGGCAGAGCCCGGCCCCGCCGCCCATCAGCGCCGACGAGGGCAGCAGCAGCGCCTCCGAGCGCGTGACCACCGCGGCGACGCCGATGGCGATCCCGATCGCGCCCAGCAGCATGCCCAGCGGCGCGGCGCCGCGCTCGAACCGGCGGCCCACCCGCGCGGCGACGGCGCTGGCGCCCAGGGCGAGCCCGCCGACCAGGCCGGCGTACGCGACCCCCACGCCGTCGGGCACGACCAGCAGCGGCAGCACGGTGGCCGCGACCGCCGGGAAGGCGAACACCCCGACGGCGGTGGGGGCCAGGACCGCCCAGAACGGCCGGCGCGCCTCCGGCGGCAGGCCGAGGGTCATGAGCCGGCCGGGCCGCCGCTCGTGCACCGTCTCCGGCACGGTCAGCAGCGCGCCGAGCCCCACCACCAGCACGGCCACGTGCACCAGGTAGGGCAGCGTCGTCGGCGCGGGCCCGTACTGGGCGAGCAGCCCGCTCATCGCCGGGGCGATCGCGAAGCCCAGCGACGACGACACCGCGCCGCGGGTGGCCGCCGACTGCTGCCCGTCGGGGCCGGCGAGCTCCTGCAGCCACGCGTTGGCCACCGAGAACACGACCCCGGAGACGACGCCCTGCAGCAGCCGCCCGGTGTAGAGCAGCGGCAGCGAGCCGGCCGCCGGCACGAACAGCAGCGAGCACAGCCCGGCGAGCAGCGCGAACGGCAGCACCAGCGCCCGGCGCCCGAAGCGGTCCGACGCCGCCCCGGCCACGGTCAGCGCCGCGACCAGCCCGATGGCGTAGCACCCGAAGACGGCGGTGAGGTCGGCGTCCGACAGCCCCAGCGTGCGCCGGTAGACCAGCAGCAGCGGCGTCGGGATGTTGGTGCCGAGGGCGACGGTGAAGAGCCCGAAGGTCAGGGCGTCGAGGCGTCGGCGCCTGTCCCGCTCCGTCGCGGCGTCCAGCACCCGGCGGACGCTACCGCCCCGCTGCCAGGATGGACGCCCCGTCCGCAGAGGAGCCGACGTGTCCCTCCACCGGCACTACCCGCCCGACCTCTACCGGGGCACCACCGGGGAGGTCAGCGCCTGGCTGCGCCCGACCGGGCAGCCGCCGGACACCACCTCGGCCGGCGGGGTCACCTGCGAGTTCCTCGCCACCGGCGCGCAGACCGCGGGCCGCTTCGGCCTGTACCGCTGGACGTTCGGCCGCGAGGCCTCGGGGCCCGGCCCGCACTTCCACCGGTCGATCTCCGAGCAGTTCTACGTCCTGTCCGGAGAGGTCGAGGTCTACGACGGGCGCACCTGGGTCACGGCGGGGGAGGGCGACTTCCTCTACGTCCCCGAGGGCGGGATCCACGGCTTCCGCGGCGGGGACGGTGCCTCGATGCTGCTCCTGTTCGCCCCGGGCGGGCCGCGCGAGGAGTACTTCGAGACCCTCGCCCGCGGGACGCAGATGACCCCGGAGGAGCGCGCGGAGTTCATGCTCCGCCACGACACCTACTGGGTCTGACGGGGCCGGCCGCGGCGAGGCGGCCGGCCCCGTCGGCCGGTCAGCTCCGGATCAGCTCGCCGAAGCGCGCGCAGCTCTCGTCGATCGCGGCCTGCGCGCCCGGGGAGAAGGGGCCCATGTCGAAGAAGCCGTGGATCATGCCGTCGTAGCGGCGCACGTCGGCCTGCACGCCCGCGGCCTCCAGCGCCCTGCCGTAGGCCTCGCCCTCGTCCCGCAGCGGGTCGAACTCCGCCGTCACCACCACCGCCGGCGGCAGGCCGGACAGGTCGGCGCCGTGCAGCGGCGAGAGCCGGGCGTCGCGGGCGTCGTCCCAGGCCCCGGCGTAGTGGCCGTAGAACCAGTCCATCGTGTCCTTCTCGAGGAAGTAGCCCTTCGCGTTCTCCACGCGGGAGGGGTACTCGCCCTCGGCGTCCACGGCGGGGTAGATGAGCAGCTGGCCCACCAATGGCGTGCCGTCGTCGCGCAGCGTCTGGGCGACGACGGCGGCCAGGTTGCCGCCCGCGCTGTCGCCGGCCAGCGCCAGCCGCTGGTCCCCGCCGAACTCCCCGAGGTTCTTCGCCACCCAGCGCGACGCGGCGACGGCGTCGTGGGCGGCGGCGGGGAACGGGTGCTCGGGCGCCAGCCGGTAGTCGACGGCCACGACGACGGCCCGCGCACCGCGGCAGACCTCGCGGGCCATGTTGTCGTGGGTGTCGAGGTCGCCGATCACCCAGCCGCCGCCGTGGAAGAACACGACCGTGGGGAAGGGACCCTCGCCCTCGGGCCGGTACACCCGCGCCCTCAGGTCGCCGTCCTCGCCGGGGACGGTGCGGTCCTCGGTGGCGCCCACCGGCACGACCTGCTCGGGCGTGCGGGCGCCGTGCGTGAGCTGCAGGTACAGCGCGCGCCCGGCCTCCGGCGAGCCCTCGTACATCGGCGGTGCGCCGGACTGCTCGAGCATGGACAGCAGGGCGGCGATGTGCGGGTCGACCGGCACGGGGGGATCTCCTGACGTCGGTGTCGGGGTGGGTGGATCAGCGGTACACGAGGGAGCCGTCGTCCAGGTCCACCTGGGGCAGCACCTCGCGCTCCTGTTCGTACTCCATGAGGTGGGTCCACGGCTCGCGGTCGCCCTGCCGGAACAGCACGTGCTGCGAGCGCACGACGTAGCCGGCGTTGAAGTTCTCGGGGTCGCACCACGGGCGCACCTGCATGCCGGCGTCCCCGGGGCGCAGCTCGGGCACCACCGTCCGCGCGCCCTTCTCCTCCATGTGCCCGAACAGCCGGGCCACCAGGTCGCAGACCAGGTCCACCCGCAGCGTCCAGCTCTGCCGGAAGTAGCCGAAGACGTAGGCCAGGTTCGGGACGCCGCTGATCATCACGCCGCGCCAGGTGAGGCGTTCGGGGAAGCGCACCGGCTCGCCGTCCACGGTGAACTCCACCCCGCCGAACGCCGACAGGTCGAACCCGGTGGCCGTGACGACGACGTCGGCGGGGATCTCCTCGCCCGACGCGGTGCGGATGCCCGTCTCGGTGAACGTCTCGATCGTGTCGGTCACGACCGAGGCGCGCCCCTCCCGCAGCGCGGCGAACAGATCGCCGTCCGGGACGACGGCGATGCGCTGCTGCCACGGCCGGTAGCGGGGCGTGAAGTGGCGCTCCACGTCGAAGCCCTCGGGCAGCAGCGGCCGCATCGACTCGATCAGAAAGGCGTGCAGCTCCCCGGGGGACTCGAACGACATGCGCGTGAGCTCGTCGCGCTGGGCGATGTAGGCCCGGCGCAGGATCTCGTGCGTCCACTCCTCCGGGACGTCCAGCGCGCGCAGGGTCACGGCCAGCTCGTGGGTGACCGGCGGGGCGAGGAAGTACGACGGCGAGCGCTGCAGCATCGTCACGTGCCCGGCCTTCTGGGCGATGGCGGGGACGAGCGTTGCGGCGGTGGCCCCGGACCCGATGACGACGACGCGCGTGCCGGAGAGGTCGAGGTCGTCGGGCCAGGCCTGCGGGTGGACGACGGTCCCGGTGAAGCGGTCGGTGCCCGGCCACTCCGGCGTGTGCGGGCGCGCGTGGTCGTAGTAGCCCTGGCACATCCACAGGAACCCGGTGGTCATCCGGAGCTGCTCGCCGGTGTCGCCGCGGGTGACCTCCACGGTCCAGCGGGCGTCCTCGCTCGACCAGGAGGCGGCCGTGACTCGGTGCCGGTAGCGGATGAACGGGGCGAGGCCGTCCTCCTCGATGACCTCGTCGAGGTAGCCGAGGATCTCCTCGCCGGCCGCGATGGCGGGGCCGCGCCACGGCTTGTACCGGTAGCCGTAGGTGAACAGGTCGCTGTCGGAGCGCACGCCGGGGTAACGGTGGGTCCACCACGTCCCGCCCCGGGCCTCCTGCGCGTCGAGGACGGCGAAGGTGTGGTCGGGGAACCGCTCGCGCAGGGTGTGCGCGGCGCCGATGCCCGAGACCCCGGCGCCGACGACGAGGACGTCCACGTGCTCGACGCCGTCGGTCCGCTGCGGAGCCCCGGTCGGTGCCGGTGCGGTCGTGGTCATGGAGCGGCCTCCCCCTGGACGTGACGCGGGTCACGGACGCTACCGCCCGGCCCGCGCCGCCCTAGAGGTCGCGTCGGGAGAACGCCATCCCGGCCAACCCCAGCACCACGGCCACCCACAGCGCGGCCCAGGCCAGGTAGGTCGCCGTCAGCGGCGCCTCGGAGAAGAACGGCGACCCGCCCAGGTCGGGGGCGAACTGGGTGAGCAGGCTCGGGTCCTGGAAGGCGTTCATCGCCCCCCGCCACAGCCCGTCGGTGGGCAGCAGCATCCGCGAGACCGCGCCCACCCGCGCCACGCCCTCGTTGCCCAGCGCGTCACCGATCCCGCCGACGACGCCGGCGATCCAGGTGGCGCCGAACAGGCCGACCGCGACCACGCCGGAGGCCATCGGCGAGATCACCGTGGACAGCAGCAGGCCGAGGGTGAGCAGCACCGCCGTCTGCGCGGCGAGCAGCGCCAGGCCGGCCACCGGCCGCGGCGGCCAGTAGCCCACCGTCACCTGGACGACGACGAACTGCGCCAGCCCGGCCAGCGAGACGAAGGCGCCGCCGAAGGCCACGAGACCCAGCCACTTACCCACGAGCACCGTCGAGCGGCGCACCGGGCGGGCCAGCATCGCCAGCGCCGTCCCGGACTCGACCTCGCCCGACAGCGTCGGGCCGGCGAGGAACGCCGTCCCCAGCGCGGCGATGAGGCTGAACCCGAACATCACCAGGTTGAGCACGGTCGACGCCGCCAGCCGCGCCTCGCCGCTGGTGAGCCCGCCGAACTCCGCGTCCAGGCGCGCGAAGCCCCACGCCGAGAGCCCCAGCAGGAGGAGGGTCAGCACCGCCAGCGAGCGCAGCACCTTGCGGCGCGCGGCCTCCCGCAGGGTGAGGCCGGCGAAGGTCAGCACGGTCCGGACGGCGGTCACGACGACGCCCCCGGACCCTCGCGGAGCACCGCGAGCAGCCGCTCCTCGAGGCTGATCCGGCCGGGCTCGACGGCGTGCACGCCCACCCCGAGGGCGACCAGGTCGGCGACGAGGGCGGGGACGGCGGACTCCTCGTCGTCGGACAGCGTCACGGTGAACCACTCGCCGCTGCGGGTCAGCCGGCCGGTGGCGGCCAGCCGCGCCTCGGCCCGGGCGTCCACGCCGTCGAGCCGCAGCCGCAGCTCCCGGGAGCCGAGCAGCTCGGCGAGCGTGCCGGCGGCGGCGACCCGGCCGCGGTCGAGGATGACCACGCGGTCGCAGACCCGCTCGACCTCGCCGATCAGGTGCGAGTTGAGCAGCACCGCGACGCCGCGCTCCTTGAGCGAGAGCACGAGGTCGCGGACGTCGACGCGGCCGAGCGGGTCCAGCGCGCTGGTCGGCTCGTCGAGGACCACCAGCTCGGGGCGGGCCACCAGCGCGACGGCCATGCCCAGCCGCTGCTGCATGCCCTTGGAGAAGCCGCCCACCCGGTCGCCGGTGCGCTCGCCGAGCCCCACCAGGCCGAGGACCTCGCGCTGCTCGGCCGCCGGCACCGCGGCGCCGGAGAGCCGGACGTGCAGCGTGAGCACCTCGGCCGCGGTGAGCCAGGGCTGGTACCGGAAGAGCTCGGGCAGGTAGCCGACGCGCGCCCGGGCCTGCGGGTCGCGCGCCGGCCGCCCGAGCAGGAGCACCTCGCCGGCGTCGGGCCGGACCAGGCCCAGCAGCATCTTGATGACGCTGGTCTTGCCCGCGCCGTTGGGCCCGAGCAGGCCGAGGACCTCGCCGCGGCCGACGGTGAAGGAGACGCCGTCGACCGCGGTCCGCCGTCCGTACCGCTTGCGCAGGCCCTCGCACCAGACCGCCGGCGACGGCGGCAGGTCGGCCAGGAGCCGCTGCGCCGTCGCCGTGGAGTCGGCCGGGGCCGTCACTCCTGCAGACCCCGGGCGACGGCGAGCACCTCGTCGGCGTCCAGGGAGCCGGCGACGGCGGTGACCACGCCGTCGGTCACCCACACCACGCCGGCGACCGAGCCGTCGCGCGAGGTGAGCACCGTGGCCGGCGCGCCGTCCACGTCGGCGACCGCGCTGGTGGCCAGGCCGGCCGGCACGGGCAGCGGGAGCGTCGTGCCGTCGCCGGAGAAGGAGCCCAGCTGGGCGGCGAGGTCCTCGGGCAGGCCGGGCAGCGACAGCAGGTAGTCGCGGGCGGTCTCGAACGGGACGCCGGAGGAGTCCGCGGTCGGGGCGACGACGCGGGCCACGACCAGGCCCGGGGCGCCGCTGCCGCTGGTCCACACCGCGGCCACGCCGGGACCGGCCGAGAGCCGGAACCGGCCGCCGTCGAGACCGGCGGGCGGGGGCGGCAGCGTCTCACCGGCCGCGGCGGCGGCCTCGGCCGCGCGCTCGGCGGAGAAGGTGAACTCCACGACCGCCCGGTCGCCGACCTGGTAGGCCGGGTCGCCGCCCACCCCACCGGGGAGCTCGTCGACCTGCGGCACGGTCAGGCCGGTGGCGTCCTCGGCCGCGGCGGCGTCGGGCACCTCGCGGACCCCGGGCTCCTCGACCACCTGGGCGGTGCCGTAGGCGGACAGGTCCGGCAGCGCGACCAGGTCGGCCTGGGTGACGGTGACCGGCGCGATCTGCTCGGTGCGGAAGACCTGCAGCCAGTCCGCGGCCGCGGCCGCACCGCCGCCGGCGAGCAGGGCGGCGACCCCGACGACGGCGACGACGGGACTGCGCAGCCGGTTGCGCCACCGGCGGGCCGGCGCGGGCGCGGTGGCCCGCCGGCGCTCGTCGACGGCGACCGTGTGGGAGAGCCGGTGCCACGCGGCGTCGACGTCCGGGACCGTCCCGGTGTCGAGCGCGGCCGAGACGGCGACGGCGTCGCGCTGGGCGGCGGCCAGGCCGGACAGGCACACCGGGCAGCCGGCCACGTGCTCGCGGTCGGTGTCGGCGACACCGGCCGGCTCGTCCACGAGCCGGCGCAGCGTGCCCTCAGTGGGATGACGCATGACGGGACAACTCCTCGCGCAGGGCGGACTCGGCGCGTCGGACGGTGGTGCCGACGCTGCCGGGGGACAGATCGAGGGCGGCGGCGACCTCGGCGTAGCTCAGGCCGCTGTGCCGCAGGACGAGCGCGACCGCCTGGCGCCGGGGGAGGCGGGCCAGGGCCGCGCGGACGCGGCGGCGCTCGTCGAGGGTGACGACGTCGTCGGCGACGTCGGGCACGGTGGGGTCGGGCTCGGCGGCCGTCTCCTCGCGGGTGGCGCGGCGGCGGCCGGAGCGGAGGTGGTTGAGCGCGGTGTGCGCCGCGGCGACCGACAGCCAGGCCGGCGCCTCACCGGCCGGTACCGCGGTGCGGGCGAAGGAGAGGAAGACCTCCTGCGCGACGTCCTCGGCGCCGTCGCGGGAGCCCAGCACCCGGGTGGCGACGGCGACCACGCGGGGATAGGCGGTGCGGAAGACCTGCTCGAGGTCGGCGCGGACGGCTCCTCGTCCCGACACGGCTCCGCCGTCCTCCCGCCTGGTGCGCTCCGCCGCCCGGCCGCGGGACAGCACGGCGGCCGGCGCACTGACACGGTGCCCCACGACGTCCACGTCTGTAGAGCACCGCCGCGCCCCCGGATGTGACACGGCGGCGCGGGACCTGCGCTCAGGTGAGCCCGGGGAGGTTGACGACGACCGCCTCCTGGCTGCTGCGGGCGATGACGACCACGGCCTCCTCGTCGGTCGGGTTCTCCTCGCGGTGCGGCGTGAACGGCGGCACGAAGACGTAGTCGCCGGGCTCGGTGGCCAGCCGCACCTCCTCGCCGTCGCGGGCGAAGACGAACACCGGCCGGCCACGCAGCACGTGGATGGCGGTCTCGGTGTCGCCGTGGTGGTGGTCGCCCGAGGAGGTGCGCGGGGCGACGTGCGTCTGCCCCATCCACAGCCGCTGCGAGCCGACGGTCCGCGCGGAGACCGCCTCGCGCCGCGTCATGCCGCTGGTCTGGCCGGTGTCGCCGCTGAGGTCGGCGGCGCGGACGTGCCGCAGCGGCCGGTGCCAGTCGTCGTGCCCGTGATCGCCCACGGCTGCAGTGGACCACCGGTCCGGCCGTGCGGTCGACCCCCGGAAAGCGGCGCCCCCCACAGACGACGAGGGCCCCGCGGTCAGTGACCACGGGGCCCCCGTCGGGGAGTGCTGCGCTCAGATGGCGCGGACGTTCTCCGCCTGCGGGCCCTTCTGGCCCTGCGTGACGTCGAACTCGACGCGCTGCGCCTCGTCCAGCGAGCGGTAGCCGCTACCGGTGATGGCGGAGAAGTGGCAGAAGACGTCGGGGCCGCCGCCGTCCTGCTCGATGAAGCCGAAGCCCTTCTCGGCGTTGAACCACTTCACGGTTCCCTGGGTCATGTCGATCTCATTCCGTGCTGGGGTGTTCGGGACCAGCGAGTGCCGGTCCCGGGTCGCCGCACCGACCGGCAGGACCGAGAGGAACGTCAGGCAGAGACGACTGCGGACGTTCGGAAACGAAGCAGAGGCACGACAGCGACCGATCACCAGTGTACGGGGTGCCGGGCCTCAGCGGGGAAGAGGCAGGTCACCGGTGCCCCGGAGGGGTCACCAGCGCAGTGGGTCGGTGACCCGGGAGTGCGCCGTGCGGCAGGCCCGGCAGTTGCCCCACGCGACGAGCGCGAGCGGCGTCGTCGGGGCACCGCACTCGGGGCAGTCGACGGCTTCGGCCGAGCGCGTGCGCGCCTCGGCGACCTGGCGGGATCGTTCCTCGTGGATCGTCTCGTCACCCCGGCAGGGGCAACCGAGATGAGCCTCGGCGCAGCGTCCACGGTGTGTGGGGATGGGGCCTCCTCGTGCCACCTCGACGCTACCCCGCCCGTCGATCCCCGCAGGGGACGTCGCCGGGCGGGGTCCCCCGGGCGGGGGTCGTCAGGCGGGGACGGCGGGGCGGTCCGGGGTGGGCCGCACCGCCCGGCCGAGCGTGACCGGCATCGACGCGTGGCCGCGCAGGATGATCGTGCCGCGCCGCCGCGACGGCCCGGCCGGGGCGAGGTCGGGGAAGCGCTCGAACAGCGCCCGCAGCGCGACCTCGCCCTCCATCCGGGCGAGCGCGGCGCCGAGGCAGAAGTGGATGCCGCTGGAGAAGGCCACGTGGTCCCGGGCGTCGGCCCGGGTGACGTCGAACTCGTGCGGGCGGTCGAAGACGCGCGGGTCCCGGTTGGCCGCGGCCAGCACCAGGATCACGAGGTCGCCCTCCCGCACCGGGACGCCGGCGACGGTGGTGTCCCGCCGCGCCCGCCGCCCGGTGCGCTGCACCGGCGACTCCACGCGCAGCACCTCGTCGACGGCGTTGGGCCACAGCGACGGGTCCTCGGCGAGCAGTCGGCGCTGGTCGGGGTGGGCGAACAGCCGCTCGGCGCCGTTGCCGATGAGGTTGACCGTCGTCTCGAACCCGGCGCCGAAGACCAGCAGCGCGGTGGCCAGCAGTTCCTGCTCGGTGAGCCCGCTGCCGTCGTCGTCGAGCATGCCGACCAGCGCGGACAGCAGGTCCTCGCCGGGGTCGCGGCGCAGCCGCCGCAGGTGCCCGCGGAACCAGGTGTCGAGCTCGCCCAGGCTGCGCTCGACGGCGCGGAAGGTGCGCCAGTCCAGTCCCATGTCCAGGCTCGGCGAGGCGGCGTCGCCCCAGGCGAGGAACTGCTCGCGCATGGCGACCGGGACGCCGAGCACCTCGGAGATGACCGTGACCGGCAGCAGGCTGGCGTAGCGGGCGACGAGGTCGGTCCGCCCGTCGCCGGCGGCGGCCTCCCGCTCGAGGTCGTCGAGCAGGTCGTCGGCGATCGCGCGGGTGCGCTCGCGCAGCCCGGCGACGGCGCGGGCGCTGAACGCGCGGCTGACCAGCCGGCGGTAGCGGGTGTGCTCGGGCGGGTCGACGGCGAGCATGGACGGCGGGTCGATCGGCCCGACGCTCGGCCGCGGCCCGGCCAGCCGCAGCACCCTCTGCAGCACCGGCGGCAGGCCCTCGGTGCGCGACCCCGCGATCTGCCCGAAGTCGGCGCTGCGCAGCACCTCGGTGCACACGTCGTGGTGGACGCTGACCTTGGAGAAGGCGCCGCCCACGAACGGGGCCGCGGTGCGCAGCCGCTCGTAGTGCGCGAACGGGTCCTCGCGGACGGCGGCGTCGCGCAACACCTGGGCGTCGGCGTTGCCGCCGCGCGCCCGGGCCCGGATCGCCAGCCTCATCACCCCGTGCGTCGCGGCCCACCGTGCTCCGCTGCGCACCGTCCCGTCCCCGTCCAGCACGTCCCCGTCCTCCGTCCGCCCGGGCTCCTCCCGGTCCCGGCCACCCTCCCACCCCGTGTGGCCCGGGTTCCCCACCGTCAGGCGCGGGCCTCCAGGACCGCCCAGCCGTGCGGGGGCAGCTCGACGTCGCCGCGGCCGACGGTCGCCCCGCCGGCCAGCACGGCGCCGGCCCCGGGCGCGGGCACGCGGGCGGCCGCGTCGGCGAGGTTGAGCGCCACGAGCAGCCGCTGCCCGTCCCCGGCGACGGCGTACACGAGCTGCTCGTTGGCCACGTGCACCTGCTCCGGGGCGGCGGTGTGCAGCCAGCGGTGCCGCCGGCGCAGGCCGATCAGCTCCTGGTGCAGCGCGAAGGTCGGCGCGCCGAGCGGGGACAGCCCGGTCGGGTCGGGCGGGAAGGGCGGCCGGACGGCGTCGTCGCCACCGGCGCGGTGCTCCTTGACGCCGGTGAAGGCGTGCTCGTCCCCGGACCACACGGCCGGCGTCCCGCCGACGGTGAGCAGGACGGCGAGGGCGTGCGGCAGGTGCCGCGGGTCGCCGACCGCGCTGGCGATGCGCGTGACGTCGTGGTTGCCGACGAACGTCCACGGCACGAAGGAGCGCAGGAACTCCCCGTGCCGCTGCAGCGACCAGGCCAGCTCGAAGAGGTTCCGCTCGGCGAGGCCGTGCCAGACCGCCTGCCACAGCTCGTACTGGGTGACCGAGTCCAGCCCGCCCTCGGCGACGATCCGCGGGTAGTCGCCGTGGATGACCTCGCCGACGACATAGGCGTCCGGGTGCGCCGCCCGGACGGCGGGCAGCACCCGCGCCCAGAACGACGGCGGAACGGCGTAGGCGGCGTCCAGGCGCCAGCCGTCGGCACCGCGGTCGAGCCAGTGCGTCATCACGCGGGTGACGAGGTCGACCACCGCGGGGGAGGAGTGGTCGAGCTCGACGAGCAGGTCGTGGCCCTCGAACACGTCGGCGCCCGGCGCGGTGCCCGGCGTCCAGCCCTCGGGCCAGTGCAGCCGGAACCAGTCCGCCGTCGGGGCGTCCGGCCCCCGCTCGACGACGGCGCGGAAGGCGGGGTGGTCGCGGCCGACGTGGTTGAACACGCCGTCGAGCAGCACCCGGATGCCGCGCTCGTGCGCCGCGGCGAGCAGCGCGTCGAGGTCGCCGTCGTCGCCGAGGCGCGGGTCGACCCGGAAGTGGTCGACGGTGTCGTAGCCGTGCGTGCCGGAGGCGAACACCGGGCCGAGGGCCAGGCCGTTGCAGCCGAGCGCCAGCAGGTGGTCCAGCCAGCGCTGCAGGTGCGGCAGCCGGTGGCGCAGCTCGCCGTCGGGCAGGGCGGTGCGCTCGGCCCCGGTGAAGGACAGCGGGTGCACCTGCCACCAGATCGCGTCGTCCACCCATGCCGGCACGCCGCTCACCCTTCCCCGCCGTCGCCGGGCCAGAACGCGAGCAGCGTGCGGATCCCGGTCACCAGCTCCAGCGGCCGGTCGAACACGGGGTGGTGGCCGGCGTCGGGGAGCTCGACGACGGGCAGCCGGCCGGCGACGAGCCCGGCCATCTCCTCGGCCATCGCGGGGGTGACCAGCCCCTTCTCGCACCGGAACAGCGCCGCCGGGCAGGTCAGCCGGGGGAGCAGCTCGGCCAGCAGCGCCGGCGGGCCCCACAGCTGCGGGTCGAACTTCCAGGTCCAGCCCTCGCCCTCGCGGCGCAGGGACCCGCGCGCGACGTGGTCGCGGACGTAGGGGAGCAGCACGTCCTGGGGCGGGAGCGTGCGGAAGCGCTCCAGCGCCTCCTCCACCGAGGCGTACGTCCGGGTGGGGCGCCGCCGCTGCCGCAGGCGCTCCTCCTCCGGCGGCCGCGAGACCAGCGGGGAGTCGATGACGGCGACGGCCGAGACCGCGCCCGGGTGGGCGACCCCGACGGTCAGCGCCACCCAGCCGCCCATGCTGTGGCCGATGACCACCGGCGCGGCGAGGTCCTCGGCGGCGGCCACGGCGACGACCTCGCGTGCCCAGGTGTCCATGTCGTAGGCCGGGCGCCGGCCGCTGTCGCCGTGCCCGCTGAGGTCGAGGGCGACCACGCGGTGCGAGTGCAGCTGCGGCGCGACGTGGTCCCACCAGCCCGAGTGCGCGGCGCCGCCGTGCACGAGCACCAGGCCGGGCCGAGCGGCCTCGCCCCACACGCGGTAGTGGACCGGGGTGCCCTCGACGTCGACCTCGCGGTGCTCGGGGGCATCGGCGAGGGCGGCCTCGAACCAGGCGGGCGCGGACACGGGCGACTCCTCGGGACGACGGGCGGTCCGCCGATCATCCGGGGCCGACGGTCGGGCTCAGGCGGGTACCCACTCCCGCCACCGCCCCAGCACGGTGAAGCCGAGGCGTCCGTACAGCCCGCGGCCGGCGTCGGTGGACTGCAGGCTCGCCGTCCGGGCGCCGTCGTCCCGGGCGCGCGCCAGTGCCCCGACGACCAGTGCGGTGGCGCGCCCCTGCCGGCGCGCCGAGGGCCGGGTGGCGACGAAGGAGACGTTGACGTCGTCACCGGCCACCACCAGCAGCGCCACCGCCGCCCCGTCGGGCGTGGCGAACGTGCGGGACCCGGGGACGCCGTCGAGGAGGTCGGCCGCGACGCCGTTGAGCTCGGCGACGACGCGGGGAGGGACCTCCCGGACGGCGTCGCGGTCCCCGGGTGCGTCGGGGAGGGTCTCCAGCCGGCTGGTCATCGGCCAGGTCGTCACGTCGGGGACGCAGGCCGGCCGCCGCGAGGGCCGCGTCCCCGGCGTCGTCGCGCGACCAGACGGCGAAGGCCTCGTCGCCGGCGAACAGGGCGACGGCGCGGGCCGCCGCCTCCGAGTCCAGGAGCGCGGCGTTGTTCAGGACCGGGTGCCGGGGCCGGCGCAGCGCGAGGACCCCCCGCCTCGTCCGTGACGACGGCGTCCGGATCGGGTGCGGCGAGGGCGCGCCAGGACGCGCCGAGGGAGGACAGGTAGCGCGCGAAGGACGGGTCGAGCACGCCGGGACCCTCTCAGGCCCCGCTCCGCCACCTCGCCCGTGGCCGCACCTCCGGGCAGGATGCCCTGGTCGGGAGGGGAACCGGGTGACGGCCAGCGAGGACGACCTTCGGCGCGCGTGGGCGGCGGGGGAGGCGCGGCACGGCCTGTGGAGCCTGCTGCCGGGAGCGGTGACCGGCGAGGTGCTGGCCCGCACCGGCGCCGACTACGTCGTCGTCGACCTGCAGCACGGCTCGACGGCGGAGGCCGACCTCCCGGGGACCGCGGCGGCGGTCACGGCGGCCGGCGCGGTGCCGCTGGTGCGCACCCGCAGTCCCTCGTTCGCCGACGTCGGCCGGCCGCTCGACCTCGGCGCCCGCGGCGTCGTCGTCCCCAACGTGCGCGACGCCGCCCACGCCCGCGAGGTGGTCGCCGTCACCCGCTACGCGCCGGCCGGCGGACGGTCGATCGGGCGGCTCTCCGGCGGGGCCGAGCGCCCGCTGGTCGTGCTGATGGTCGAGGCCGCGAGCGCGCTCGACGACCTCGACGCCCTCCTCGCCGTCGACGGGCTGGACGGGGTGTACGTCGGCCCCGGTGACCTGTCGCTGTCGCTCGGGCTGACGGGGGAGGAGCACCGCGCGGAGCTGCGCGGGGTGCTGTCCTCGATCGTCGCGCGGGCCTCGGCCGCGGGCGTGCCGGTGGGCGTGCACGCCTACAGCGGGGAGGAGGCGGCCGGCTTCGCCGCGGAGGGCGCCACGATCGTGACGGTCGCCGTCGACGTGGCGGTCCTCGGGCAAGCGATGACGCAGCACCTGGCCACCGCCCGCGGGACCGGCCGCTAGCTCAGGTGCCGGGCGGGCCGCCGTCGGCCGGCTGACGGAGGCGCTCGACCTCCGTGCGCAGGTCCTCGACCTCGGCGGTGAGCGCGCCGACCCGGTCGCCGGCCTGCCGGGCGCCGGCCTCGGCCTCGGTGGCCCGGCGGGAGGCGTCCTCGGCGCGGCGGGCGGCCCGCGCAGCGTCGGTCAGTGCGTCCCGGAGGTCTCGCTCGGCCGCGGTCGCCCGGGCGGCCGCCTCCGCCGCGGAGGTCCGGGCGTCCTGCTCCGCGCGGCGGGCGGCGTCCCGCTCGCGCTCGGCGTCGCGGGCCCGCTCGCGCGCGCCGGCCGCGGCGGCGAGCGCCTCGTCACGGGCGGCGGCGGCCTCGTCCCGCTCCCGCGTCCGGTCCCGCAGCGAGTCGGTGAGGGTCCGCTCGGTGACGCTCCACCGCGCCCGGGCCTCGACGAGGGCGTCGTGCTCGCGGGCGGCCTCCGCGCGGGCCTGCTCCGCGGCCTGCCGCGCCCGCGCGGTCTCCCGCTCGGCGTCGCGCCGGGACAGCTCCGCGTCGTCGGCCTGCTGCCGGGCGACGGTCCGCTCCTCCTCGGCCCGGTGCCGCGCCGTCTCGGCCTCCTCGCGCGCGGTCTCCGCCGCGGCGCGGGCGTCGTCGGCCAGCCCGACCCGGCGGGCGGCGTCCGCCTCCGCCGCGGCGACCGCGTCCTCGGCGCTGGTCCGGGCGGCCTCGGCGTCCCGCTCGGCGGCTCGCCGCCCCTCCTCGGCCTCGCTCCGGAGCTGCTCGGCCCGGCGGGCCTGCTCCTCGGCGCGCAGCCGGGCGGCGTGCGCGGCGTCGACGTCGGCCCGCGCCTGGGCCAGCCGGGCCTCCACGGTGGCCTCGTCCTGGTACTGCGCCAGCGCCTCGGCGGCAGCGGTCAGGAGGGCCGCCTGCGCCTCGGCGGCCTGCGCGGCCTCGAGGGTCGCCGCCGCCCAGCGGCCGACCAGGTGGCGCACCCGGCCCTCGGGCGGCAGGTCCTCGGCCAGGGCGGTGGCGGTCGCCGCGAGCCGGCCGGCCCGCTGACCGCTCGCCCGTGCGCGGGCGGTGCGCGCCGTCTCCGGGTTGTGGTCGAGGCGGTCGCAGAACTTCGGTGACGGGCCGCTGCGCCCGGGGACCCGCGGCCGCGGGGGAGCGGAGCAGCCCGGGAAGGCGCAACTGCCGTCGTCCTGCGCCGTCCCGTCTGGCGTCATGTCCGCCCACGATAGTCGGATATCCGGACCGTGCATTCATCCGTGTCGAGGATGTGCATACTGCGTGGCCGATACCTTCCGAGAAGCATCTACTCTGCGAAGTGATGACGGAGGAGCGGATCGAGCGGCCGGACGGGTCCGTGGCGCCCGCTGAGGACGGGTTGCTGCTGCCCGGGGACCTCTCCGCGGTCGGGGTGTACGTCGACGCGTCCCTCGCCGACTCCACGCGGGAGGCCTACGCCCGCGACCTCGCCGCCTGGGGCACCTGGTGCCGGAGCCGCGCGCTGTCCGCGGCACTGCCGGCCGATCCGCTGTCCGTGGCGGCCTGGCTGGCCGCGATGGCCGACGAGGGCCGCAGCACCAGCTGCATCGCACGCCGGCTCTCCGCACTGAACGACGCCCATCGCCGGTCCGGGCTGACCCCGCCCGGCCACAGCGAGGGCGTGCGGCGCACCCTGACCGGGATCCGCCGGACCGCCGTCCGCAGCGGGTACCGGCCGCGGCGGGCCCGGGCGGTGGACACCGCCACGGTCCGCGCGCTGGTCGAGGACCTGCCGGACACCCTCGCCGGGGCGCGTGACCGCTGCCTGATCCTGGTCGGCTACGCCCTCGGCCTGCGGGCGTCGGACCTGTGCGGGCTGCGGATCGAGGACGTCGTCCCGGCCGGGCACGGCGGCCTCGACGTCCTGGTCCGGTTCTCCAAGACCGACCAGGAGGGCGCCGGGGAGACCCTCGCGCTGGCCGAGGGGGTCCGCGAGACCACCTGCCCGGTGCGGGCGGTCCGGGCGTGGCTGGCCGCGCTGGCCGACCGGGGTGTCACCTCGGGGCCGCTGTTCCGGTCGGTGGGGAAGGGGAGACACCAGCGGCTGGGGGAGAGACCCTTGACCACCCGCAGCGTCGACCTCGTCCTGCAGCGCGCCGCCGAGCGGGCCGGCGTCTCGTCCGAGGGGCTGTCCCCGCACTCGCTGCGGCGCGGGTTCGCCACCACCGCCTACGCCCAGGGCGTGTCGGAGAAGGAGATCAGCCGGACCGGCCGGTGGCGGTCCCTCGTCGTCCGCTCCTACGACGCCTCCAGCCGGTGGGCCGACCCGGCGTCGGGCTCTCTCGGGCTCTGAGCCGGCGCTGCCGCCGGTCCGCCGCACGGGCCTACCCCCGCTGCCCGGGCCCGCGCGGCGACGACGGGATACTCGTGCCGACGGAGTCCGCCGGTGGCCCCGCGCCCGAGGAGGTCCCAGGTCGTGCCGAGAGCCCTGCTGCTGGAGAACATCGACCCCGTGGCCGCCGAGCTGCTCGGCGCGGCCGGATACGAGGTCGAGTCGCTGCGCGGGGCGCTGGACGAGGCGGACCTGACCGCCGCGCTCGACGGCGTCGACGTGCTGGGCATCCGGTCCAAGACGCAGGTGACCGCCGAGGTGCTGCGCGCCCGGCCCGGCCTCGCGGCGATCGGTGCGTTCTGCATCGGCACCAACCAGATCGACCTGGCCACGGCCGCGGCCGGCGGCGTCGCGGTGTTCAACGCGCCGTACTCCAACACCCGCAGCGTGGTGGAGATGGCGCTGGCGGAGATCATCTGCCTGGCGCGGCGGCTGGTCGACCGCGACCGCGCGCTGCACGCCGGCAGCTGGGACAAGTCGGCGGCCGGCAGCCACGAGGTCCGCGGGCGGACGCTGGGCATCGTCGGCTACGGCAACATCGGCAGCCAGCTGTCCGTGCTCGCCGAGGCGCTGGGCATGCGGGTGCTGTTCCACGACCTCGAGGAGAAGCTCGCGCTGGGCAACGCGCAGCCCTGCGACAGCCTCGAGGAGCTGCTCGAGCGGTCGGAGACGGTGACGCTGCACGTCGACGGCCGGGCGGGCAACGCGGGGATGTTCGGCGCCGAGCAGTTCTCGCGGATGCCGCGGCGCAGCCTGTTCCTCAACCTCTCGCGTGGCTTCGTCGTCGACCACGAGGCGCTGCGCGCCCACGTGCTCAGCGGCCACATCGCCGGTGCCGCCGTCGACGTCTTCCCGGAGGAGCCGCGCGAGCAGGGCGACCCGTTCACCTCGGTGCTGCGCGGCCTGCCCAACGTCATCCTCACGCCGCACATCGGCGGCTCGACGCAGGAGGCGCAGCACGACATCGGCCGGTTCGTCGCCGGCAAGCTGGTCGACTACACCGCCACGGGGACGACGAACCTGAGCGTGAACCTGCCCACCGTGGCGCTGCACGGGTCCTCGGTGGCCCGGTTCGCCCTGCTGCACCGCAACGTGCCCGGGGTGCTCGCGCGCGTCGACGCGCTGATCGGCGAGCACGGCCTCAACGTCGACGGCCAGGTGCTGGCCACCCGCGGCGAGCTCGGCTACGCCGTCACCGACGTCAGCGGGCCGCTGCCCGCGGACCTGCTCGCCGCCCTCGAGACCCTCCCCGAGGCCGTGCGCCTGACCACCTTCGCCCGCCGGGAGCGCTGACCGGCCCCCTGCACCGGGCCGGAGGTCCCCGCGTCCGGGACCTCCGGCCCCGGGAGGCGAGCGGCCCGCCCGTGTCACGGTCGGCGTCGACCGCCGACCCGGGAGGACCGATGACCGACAGCACGCCGCACGCAGGCCGGGGAGTGGTCTTCGGACCCACCCTCGAGCGCGACGGGACCACCGTGGTCCCCGTGGCCGCCTCGTCCAGCCACACCGCGAGGGCCGGGGACCGCGCCGCCGGGTCGCCGGCCACGGCCGAGATGGCCGGCGGGAGGCCCCTCGGCGCCCTCGAGGTCCGGGACGGCCGGGTCCGGTGGCGCCCGGTCGTCGACGTCACGCGTGTGGTCACCACCGCCGAGGTCGTCCTCGGCGCGGTCGCAGTCGCCTCGCGGCTCGCGCGCCGGCCCAGCCCGACCGTCGCCAGGGTGACCATGGGACCCGGTGGCTGGGTGAGCATGAAGGGCGGGGCGATGGCGGTGCGTCCGGCCCGACGGATCTGGCGACGGGCGCCCCTCCCGGCACCCACCCGGCGCCCGTGGTGGGCCCGGCTGCTCGCCGCCACCGCGCTCGAGCGGCTGGTCGGCTGAGGACGCCGGCCGTGCGGTTCCGCAGGCGGCTCGTGGACCCTGTCGTGCGGACTCTCGCGCGCGGGCCGGGGTACCGGTTGCTCGGCCGGCACCTCGTCGTCCTCGGCTACACCGGACGGCGCACCGGCCGACGGCACGAGGTGCCCGTGGTGGCCGCCCCCCACGGCGACGGCCTGGCCGTCCTCGTGGGCGGCGCGGCCGGCAAGACGTGGTGGCGGAACCTCGAGGACGGCCCCCGGGACGTCACGGTCCGGCAGGAGGGGCGTGACCTGCCCCGCCGCGCCCGGTTGCTGCGCGCCGGCGAGCCCGGCCGGGAGGACGCGGTCGCCGCCTACCGGGTCGCCTTCCCCCGGGTCGCCGTCGCTCCCGACGACCCCGTCGTCGTGCTGGAGCGCCGGAGCTCCGGGGCACCCGACCTCTGCGAACCCGAGACGGCCAGGGACCTGCGGCGCCGGTGACGGGACCTCGGTCCCTGGGGAGGGCGGAACGGCTCCGGCGACGCTCGCCCCGTGAGCACCCCGACGTCCTCCGGCCCTGCCGTGCTGCGCCGCGTCCTCCGACGCGGGGGTCCCGGTCCGGACAGTGGTGCCGCTCTCCCGCGTGGCGGGCGGGGGTGACCGGCCACCCGGCGCCGGGTGGGGCGACCCACAGCAGGTCGGGACGGATTCGACGGAGGGACGGAACGTGGACCAGCAGGAGTGGACCCGGGTGGTGGAGGCGGCGACACGCGCCCCGTCGATCCACAACACGCAGCCGTGGTCGTTCACCGCGGACGGCGACCGGCTGGTCGTGCGCACCGACCCCTCGCGGGCGCTGCACGCCCTCGACCGGAGCGGGCGGCAGCGCATCGTCAGCTGCGGGGTCGCGGTCGAGTTCGCCGCCGTCGCCCTGGCGGCGGCCGGCGCGGACGTGGACCTGGAGCTGCTGCCCGATCCCGCCGACCCCGACGTCCTGGCCGCGGTCACGGTGACCGGACGGCGGGAACCGGACGAGCGGGCGCGGACCCTGGACTCGGCCATCGCGGCCCGGCACACCGAGCGCGCGCCGTTCCTGTCCCGGGCGGTGCCGGGCGAGGTGGTCGACCGGCTGCAGGCCACGGCCGGAGACCTGCGAGTGTGGTTCAAGCCGATCACCGAGTCCGAGGAGGAGGTCGCGACGGCCTTCCTCGTGTCGCGCGCCGAGGAGATCGAGCAGCGGGAGCCCGAGTACCTGGCCGAGCTCCAGCAGTGGATGCGCACCGACCCGGCCGCCGTCGACGGCATCCCGGTCGACGCGGTGCCGGCCGGGGACCCGTCGACCCGGCCGTCGAACTGGCTCGTCCGGGACTTCGTCGTCGGCTCGCGGTCCGCCGACCGGCCGGCAGGTTCCGACCTCGACCCCGACGCCCCGCCGCCCCCGGTCGAGCGGCCGACCGTCGTCCTCATGGGCACCGACGGCGACGACCGGGAGGCGTGGCTGACCGCAGGCCGCGCCCTGGGACGGGTCCTGCTCGAGGCGACCGCCGCCGGGCTGGCCGCCTCGCCCCTGACGCAGGCACTGGACTGGCCGGCCACGCGCACCCAGCTGCGCTCGCGTCTGCGCCTGGTGGGGTATCCGCAGATGCTGCTGCGGTTGGGCTACCCGAGCGGGGACCGGACGCCGCCGACCAACCGGCGCCCGGTGTCCGACGTCCTGACCTTCGGCTGATTGCCGCTCAGAAGGGCGGCGGGTCGTCGTCCGGCTCGGCCGGTGGTGGATCGGGTGCCGGTGGTGGTGGCCGCATGCCCGGGGGGCGGGTCGTGCGGGTGATGCCCGAGGGTGTCGTGACGGTGAGGACCCCGTCGGCGGACATCGAGAACCGCCAGCCGCGGGCGAAGGTCTTGAGCCGGTGGTGGCTGCGGCACAGGCAGCACAGGTTTCCGCAGTCGGTCGCCCCGCCGTGCGCGTGGGGGACGACGTGGTCGGCATCGGCCCAGCCGACCCGCTGGCCGCAGGTGGGGAACCGGCAGGCGCGGTCGCGAGTGCGGACGAAGCGGTGCTGCCCGGCGCTCGGTTCGTAGCGGTCGGTCGCCTCGGGCCGGTCGAGGACAGCGCACGTGCAGTCGGCGGCCGGGTGCTCCACGCATCCCCGGCGAGCGAGCCGGCGCAGCTGGTCGAACGTGCTGGTGGCCCGCAGCGTGCCGTCCTCGTCGGCCAGCGCCAGGGTGACCGACCCGCCCTCCGAGGTGCGGACACCCAGCGCGTCGAGCTGCTGCACGAGTTCGCGGAGTTGCGCGGCGGTGATGGGGAGCCCGTTGACCTCACCTGGCTCGTCCGAGCGGCCGGCCAGGGAGGCGAGGGTGGCGATGATCTGCAGGTGGGCGGTCACCGGCGGCCGGGTGTCGTCCCAGGGCCGCTGCAGCAGATCGGCGAACACCGCGGTGCGGAGCTCCCCGATCGGCCGGTCGTCACCGTCGGCCTTCAGCATCCGCGCCAGCTCGTCGACCAGCGCATGACACGCCGCGGCGACGTCGGCGGGCAGGTCGGCGGCGATCGTGGCCATGCCCTCCTGCGGGGACGGGTAGACCCGCACGTCAGACCGCCGCCTGGCCTGCTCCCGCCGCCGCTCGGCCGCCTCGGCATCGAGCTCGAGGAGGAGCTGCAGAGCGCGCTTCCTCAGCCGGCCCACCGTCAGGTCGGCCGCCTCGGGCAGCAGCCGGCTCTCGACGGCCCGCGCGATCGCCGGGTCGGTGTGCTGCAGGACGTCGACCAACGTCATCGCGCGGTACTCATCGAGCTGCCCGGCGCGCATCGCCGCCCACGCGGCGGGCAGGTGCGTGCGGTACGTCCATGCCCGGTGCGCCCGCTGACTCGCCGACAGTCGGCCGCAGTTGAGGACCATGGCCAGCTCGGCGGGAAAGAACTCCGACACGCCCGGCAGCTCCGGATCGGGCTTCCACGACCGCACCCGCGCACCCGGTGTGCCCGGAGCCGGGTCGTCGTCATCGGGGGAGTCGTCCGCCAGCGCGAGGATCAGCTCGGCCTCGTAGGCCGCCTCCATCGCCTTGCGCGCCTGCAGGCGCTGCAGCTCCGCCGCCGTCTGCTCCCGCGACAGCACCGCCACCGGCAGCCGCTGGACGCGCGGACGCTGCTCGATCAGCCACCCGGCCAGCGCGCGTTCCACCCGCGACACGGGGACGGCGACCGCTGACATGGGACGAACCTACGGCGGGGGTACGACAGTTTCCGCAGGTCAGACGGGCATGGATCGGAGAACCGGCGGACCGAACGGCCCCTCGCGCAGGGTCCTTCGGCGGTGCAGCGGCACCACGCGGCCGACCTAGCGTCGGACCGCCCCTCCCGTCGGTGGACGCGGGGACGGGCTCCGGGACGACGAGGACGAGGAGCGACGCGTGGGGACGAGACTCCGCCGGTTGCCGGGACTGGTCGCGGCCGTCGCCGCAGCGGTCGCCACGACCGGGCTCCTGTGGCGGCCGTCCGGGCGGCCGGTCGGCGTGGTGACCCCGCGCGGGCGGACCGCGGAGCTGGCGGGCAGCGGGCTCTACGCCCACGACACCGTGTTCACCGCGGCCGGCAACACCGCCGTCGACGCCGTGGTCCTGGCGTTCGGGGTGCCCCTGGTGGTCACCGCCTGGCTGCAGCACCGGCGGGGATCGCCGCGGGGGTCGCTGCTGCTCACCGGGGCCCTCGGGTACCTGCTGTACGTCTACGCGAACTACGCCCTGGGCGTCGCCTACAACCCCCTCTTTCTGGCCTACGTGACGCTGCTGGCGACCGGGCTGGCCGGGTTCCTGCTCGCCCTCGGGACCACCGACCGGGCCGCCCTGCGTGCGGTGGCCGCGGATCCCGCCGTGCCGCACCGTGCCCTGTCGCGCTTCCTGCTGGCCTCGGCGGCCGTCACTGCCGTCGTCTGGCTGCAGCCGCTGCTGTCCGCTCTGGCGACCGCGGGGACGCCCGACCTCCTCGACGTCTACACGACACCGGTGACCTCCGCCCTCGACCTGGCGGTCGTCGCGCCGGCCGCGGCGCTGGCCGGGCTCCTCGTTCGTCGCCGGGACCCGCTGGGCTACCTGGTGGCGACGCCGCTGCTGGTCACGATCGTGCTGCTGCTGCCCACGATCGCGCTGAGCACAGCCCTGCAGGCCGCCGCGGGGATCTCGTTCACCGTTCCCCAGGTCGTCGGCCCGATCGCGGGTTTCGGTGGCCTGGGCGTCGTCGGGTTGCGGCTCCTCACCCGTCTCCTGCGCGCCGTCCCCGCTGTCCCCCCGGTCGATCCCGTCGAGCCGAGTGAGGCCTCCGATGAGCGCAGCCACGTCTGACCGGACCCGCGCGGGGAGCCGACCGCCGCGCGCGTTCACCCGCCGGTTGGCCGCCGCGGGCCTGCCCGCCGGCCCGTCGTCGCCGGCCCCGGTCACCGAGGCCGACCTGGCGGGCCTGCCTCCCGCTGCGGTCCGGTACCTGGTGGCGATGGGTGTGGTCGGCCGGCCGCGCACCTGGTCGCTGCGGGCCCACTTCTCCGGCCGGTTCCGCCTCGGCGCCGATCGTCCGTGGATGCCGTGCGACGCGTGGCAGTACAACAGCGTCGCCGAGGTGGCCCGCCTCTACCGGATGCGGCTGCTCGTGGGCGGCGTCGTCCCGATGTGGGGCTGGGACACCTACCGGCACGGCAGCGGGCGGATGCTCGGCAAGGTCCTCGGCCTGGTCACCGTGGCCGACGGCTCCGGGCCGGAGTTCGACAGCGGGGAACTGGTCACCTGGCTCAACGACGCCGTCCTCATGGCACCGGCGATGCTGCTGCACCCGCGGACCCGCTGGGACGACCGCGCCGAGGACCGGTTCGCGGTCTCGGTGACCGACGCCGGGCGCACCGTCAGCGCGGTGGTGGTCCTCGACGGACTCGGACGGCCCCGGGACTTCCGGACCACGGACCGCTGGGCCGACCTGCCCGGCGGTCCGGTGCGGACCCCGTGGAGCACACCGGTGCACGGCTGGACCGTCGTCGGCGGACGGCCCCGGCCGGCTGCCGGTGCCGCCGTCTGGCACCTGCCCGACGGCGAGTACCGCTACGCCGTGATGTCGATCGTCGACGTCGACCTCGACGTCCCGCCGGGGAGGTGAGGACCGTGCTGCGTGCCCTCCTCGCCGCCGGAGCCGGAGCCGGAGCCGGGGCCGTGGGCCTGGAGCTCCTGCACCGCCACCGGGACTGGGGAGCGACCCCGCAGGAGGCCGCCGCCGTGCTGCCGGGTGACGAACTCGTCCCGGACCCGGCCGTGCGGACGACGCTGGGCGTGACCGTCCGGGCGCCGGCCGCGGGAGTCTGGGCGTGGCTCGTGCAGATGGGCCAGGACCGTGGCGGCATGTACAGCTACGACTGGCTGGAGAACGCCGTCGGCCTGGACATCCACACCACCGGCGAGGTCCGCGAGGAGTGGCAGCACCTCACCGTCGGCGACCGTGTCGTCGTCGTCCCCGAGGGCTGGGGACCCCTGCCGGACGGCTACTCCTTCCGGGTCGCGCGGGTCGAGCCGCCGCGGGTCCTGGTCCTGCGGCAGGCACCGCCCGAGCACCCGTGGAACGGCGTCTGGTCCTTCCACGTCGCCGACGCGGGGGAGGGGCGCTGCCGCCTGCTCGCGCGGTCCCGCACGGAGGCGTCCGCCTCGGCCGTCGTGCGCCTGGCCGGCCGCGTCCTCGAGCCGGTCACCCTCGTCATGACCCGGCGGATGCTGCACGGGATCCGGCAGCACGCCGAGGACCGCGCCGGCGCAGCGTCCGCAGGTGCAGCCAGCCGATGAGCGCCAGCAGCGGCAGGTGGATCGCCGGCAGGTCCCTCGCGAACCAGCGCGGCAGGTAGATGTCGGTGACCGATCCGCTGGCCGCGCCGGCCGCTTCGGCCAGGCCGGTCAGCGGGCAGCGGAAGCCGTTGCCGGCGAAGACCAGGCACTCCCCGGCGACGACGGCGGCAGCGGCGGCGGCCCGCCGGTCGCTGCGGCCGACGGCGCCCGACCACAGCAGGTAGCCGACGCAGGACTCGATGGAGAACCAGGCCGCGGTGTGCACGCTCCGGATCACCGCGAGCCGGCGGGGACGCACGACCGGCGGCACGCGTCGCCGGTGCCCGGCCTCGGCCCGCTCGCGGACGCCGCGCAGCATCCGCCGCATCACCGGGAAGTCGAGGCAGTGGCGGTGCCACGGCCGCAGCAGGGGAGCGGTGAGGGAGCGCGGCAGGTCGGCGACGACGTCGCGCACCTCTCGCGCCAGGTCGGCGGCATCAGGCCGTCGCGGCAGGACCCCGGTCACGAGCCCAGCGTCGCCGCCGCCGGCGTCGTCCGGCAGTGCCCGTGGTCGGTCCGTCCGCTGCCGGACGCCCTCGCCGCCCGGTGACGAAGGTCCCCGGCCGCCAGGGACGTCGGTCCGCGGCCCGCCGCCGCCGGACGGTGCAGGGTCGGGGAGCGGCCCGGCGGGTGACCGGGCCGGGAGCGGAGACGCGACGGTGACGACGCAGCAGGGGACGAGCGACCCGGCCGGACCCGCCCGCGTGGTGGTCGGCGTGGACGGGTCACCGGGCGCACGGGCCGCGCTGGCCTGGGCCCTGGCGGCGGCCGCCCGTGCCGGCGCGTCGCTCGAGGTGGTCAGCGCCTTCCCGGTGGACTCCTACTGGACCGACCCCTACCTGCTCGACAGCCGCCGGCTGGACGCGATCCGCGCGGACACCGAGGAGCGTGCAGGCGGCCTCGTGGCGGAGGTCCGCCACGACCCGGCCGTCACCGCCCTGCCCGGCGCCGCCGACGTCCCCGCCGACGTCGTGGTGGTCGCGGGCGCGCCGCCGGAGCACCTGGTCGACCGGGCCGAGGGCGCGGACCTCCTCGTGGTCGGCAGCCGTGGCCGCGGCGGCGTGCGCAGCACGGTGCTCGGCTCGGTGGCCCTGCACTGCGTCACGCACGCGCCGTGCCCGGTGGTGGTGGTGCACCCCGGTGCGGTGTCGCCCCCGCCGCGGGTGGTCGTGGGCGTGGACGACTCCTCGACGTCCCGTGCCGCGCTCGCCCGTGCGGCGCAGGAGGCGGGGCGCCTGGGCGCGCGGCTCGAGGTCGTCGCCTCCTACCGGCCGGAGGCCTACTGGAGCGACCTCTACGCGATCACCGCGCCGCCCACGTCGGAGTCGGAGGAGCAGGCCCGCACCCGGGTGTCGGCGTTCGTGGCGGCGGTGCTGGGGACCTCCGCCGACGCCGACGTCCGCGTGGTCCCGGGCTCGCCCGGTGAGGCCCTCGTGCAGCAGGCCGACGGCGCCGCGCTGCTCGTGGTCGGCAGCCGCAGTCGCAGCCGGGTCGCGGGGATGGTGCTCGGCTCGGTGGCCCTGCACTGTGCGGTGCACGCGCCGTGCCCGGTGATGGTGGTGCACCCCGAGCCCGCCGGGCAGGCTCCGGCCGGCATGGCGGCAGCAGTGGACGGGTCCGTCTGAGCGCCGCCACGTGCGGCCCCCGGGGGAGAGCGGGGGACATGGGGTCCGGGCCTGACGTCGGGGGACGGCAGGTTCCGGCGGGACGAGAGGGAAGCGGTGGACACGGACGGGCAGCAGGCGCCGATCGGGGTGTTCCTCCTCACGACCACGAGATCGTGCGCCGCGGCGTGGCGGACGTCCTCGAGACCGACCCGGGCATCACCGTCGTCGGCGAGGCCAGGAACGCCGCCGAGGCGCTGGCCCGGGTGCCCGCGCTCAGGCCCGACGTCGCCGTCCTCGACGTCCGACTGCCCGACGGCGACGGCGTGTCCGTCTGCCGCGAGCTCCGCAGCCGGCTGCCGCACCTCAAGGTCATCATGCTGACCAGCTACAGCGACGACGAGGCGCTGTTCGAGGCCATCATGGCCGGGGCCTCGGGGTACCTGCTCAAGCAGATC
>NZ_FXTJ01000024.1 GCF_900182545.1 Geodermatophilus aquaeductus
TGGGTTCCTTTGGTTGATTGATCGAGATCTGTCAGGTCTCGGTTCTCAGCCGGTATCAGATCATCTACGGAGAGTTTGATCCTGGCTCAGGACGAACGCTGGCGGCGTGCTTAACACATGCAAGTCGAACGGTGAACCTCTTCGGAGGGAATCAGTGGCGAACGGGTGAGTAACACGTGGGCAACCTGCCCCCGGCTCTGGGATAACTCCAAGAAATTGGGGCTAATACCGGATGTTCACCGCGCACCGCATGGTGGGTGGTGGAAAGGATTTCCGGCTGGGGATGGGCCCGCGGCCTATCAGCTTGTTGGTGGGGTAGTGGCCTACCAAGGCGACGACGGGTAGCCGGCCTGAGAGGGTGACCGGCCACACTGGGACTGAGACACGGCCCAGACTCCTACGGGAGGCAGCAGTGGGGAATATTGCGCAATGGGCGGAAGCCTGACGCAGCGACGCCGCGTGGGGGATGACGGCCTTCGGGTTGTAAACCTCTTTCAGCAGGGACGAAGCGCAAGTGACGGTACCTGCAGAAGAAGCACCGGCCAACTACGTGCCAGCAGCCGCGGTAATACGTAGGGTGCAAGCGTTGTCCGGAATTATTGGGCGTAAAGAGCTCGTAGGCGGTTCGTCGCGTCGGCTGTGAAAACCCGGAGCTCAACTCCGGGCCTGCAGTCGATACGGGCGGACTTGAGTTCGGCAGGGGAGACTGGAATTCCTGGTGTAGCGGTGAAATGCGCAGATATCAGGAGGAACACCGGTGGCGAAGGCGGGTCTCTGGGCCGAAACTGACGCTGAGGAGCGAAAGCGTGGGGAGCGAACAGGATTAGATACCCTGGTAGTCCACGCCGTAAACGTTGGGCGCTAGGTGTGGGGGCCATTCCACGGTCTCCGTGCCGCAGCTAACGCATTAAGCGCCCCGCCTGGGGAGTACGGCCGCAAGGCTAAAACTCAAAGGAATTGACGGGGGCCCGCACAAGCGGCGGAGCATGTTGCTTAATTCGATGCAACGCGAAGAACCTTACCTAGGCTTGACATGCACGGAAATCTCGCAGAGATGCGGGGTGCCTTTGGCGTCGTGCACAGGTGGTGCATGGTTGTCGTCAGCTCGTGTCGTGAGATGTTGGGTTAAGTCCCGCAACGAGCGCAACCCTCGTTCCATGTTGCCAGCACGTGATGGTGGGGACTCATGGGAGACTGCCGGGGTCAACTCGGAGGAAGGTGGGGATGACGTCAAATCATCATGCCCCTTATGTCTAGGGCTGCAAACATGCTACAATGGCCGGTACAAAGGGCTGCGATACCGCGAGGTGGAGCGAATCCCAAAAAGCCGGTCTCAGTTCGGATTGGGGTCTGCAACTCGACCCCATGAAGTTGGAGTCGCTAGTAATCGCAGATCAGCAACGCTGCGGTGAATACGTTCCCGGGCCTTGTACACACCGCCCGTCACGTCACGAAAGTCGGTAACGCCCGAAGCCGGTGGCCCAACCCCTCGTGGGAGGGAGCCGTCGAAGGCGGGATCGGCGATTGGGACGAAGTCGTAACAAGGTAGCCGTACCGGAAGGTGCGGCTGGATCACCTCCTTTCTAAGGAGCACTGGCCGCCACACCGAGTGTGGTGGTCCAGAGCCGCGCCCGGACCGTGATCCGGTGCCCATCCACGGGTGCCGGGCGGAGCGTTCGGGGTGGTGCTCGAGGGTGGAACGCTGACCAGTTCGGCCGCCGGTCACACGCCGGCCCCCAGTACGGCCCCTTCTTCTTCGGGAGGACGGGCATGGAAGCGGGTCGGAGCGCGGTCGGGGTCGTAGGCACGCTGTTGGGTCCTGAGGGAGCGGGCCCCGCTGCGCCGGCCGAGTGCCGGTGGCGGTGGGGGCGTTGACCTCGTCCGGGGCTCTCCTGATCTCACAACGCCGTGTGCGCACGGGCCGGTGGGGTCGCATGGAGGGTGACTGGTTGGTCGTTGAGAACTGCACAGTGGACGCGAGCATCTTTATTTCTCTGGATTGTGCAGAGTTGCTTGTAGGTGTCCCGCCCCGTTGACCGGTCTTGCGTGTTCCTTCGGGAAGCACGGAGAGTGGTTGGTGGGGTGGGTTTTGTGTGGCCAAGATGTTGAGGGCACACGGTGGATGCCTGGGCACCAGGAGCCGATGAAGGACGTGGGAGGCTGCGATAAGCCTCGGGGAGCTGCCAACCGAGCGTTGATCCGAGGGTGTCCGAATGGGGAAACCCCGCACCAGTCATGTGGTGTGACCCGCGCCTGAACACATAGGGCGTGTGGAGGGAACGTGGGGAAGTGAAACATCTCAGTACCCACAGGAAGAGAAAACAACCGTGATTCCGTGAGTAGTGGCGAGCGAAAGCGGATGAGGCTAAACCGTTTCCATGTGATACCCGGCAGGGGTTGTGGAGGCGGGGTCGTGGGACCGTGCGTGCTGTTTCTGCCGGAGCAGCGGAGAGTCAGAAAAGACCGGTGTTAGTGGAAGGCCTCTGGAAGGGGTCGCCGTAGAGGGTGAGAGCCCCGTACACGAAAACCCGGTCTCTCTTTGTTCACGGATTCCCAAGTAGCACCGAGCCCGTGGAATTCGGTGTGAATCCGGCGGGACCACCCGCTAAGCCTGAATACTTCCTGGTGACCGATAGCGGACGAGTACCGTGAGGGAAAGGTGAAAAGTACCCCGGGAGGGGAGTGAAATAGTTCCTGAAACCGTGTGCCTACAAGCCGTCAGAGCCGCGAATCTCGCACCCTTGTGGTGTGGGCGGTGATGGCGTGCCTTTTGAAGAATGAGCCTGCGAGTTAGCGGTACGTGGCGAGGTTAACCCGTGGGGGGTAGCCGTAGCGAGAGCGAGTCCGAACAGGGCGAATTCTAGTCGCGTGCTCTAGACCCGAAGCCGGGTGATCTACCCATGGCCAGGTTGAAGCGCGGGTAAGACCGCGTGGAGGACCGAACCCACCAGGGTTGAAAACCTGGGGGATGAGCTGTGGGTAGGGGTGAAAGGCCAATCAAACCCGGTGATAGCTGGTTCTCCCCGAAATGCATTTAGGTGCAGCGTCGCGTGTTTCTTGCCGGAGGTAGAGCACTGGATGGCCGATGGGCCCCACAAGGTTACTGACGTCAACCAAACTCCGAATGCCGGTAAGTGAGAGCGCGGCAGTGAGACTGCGGGCGATAAGGTTCGTAGTCGAGAGGGAAACAGCCCAGATCATCGGCTAAGGCCCCTAAGCGTGTGCTAAGTGGAAAAGGATGTGGGATCGCAGAGACAACCAGGAGGTTGGCTTAGAAGCAGCCATCCTTGAAAGAGTGCGTAATAGCTCACTGGTCAAGTGGTTCCGCGCCGACAATGTAGCGGGGCTCAAGCACACCGCCGAAGCCGTGGCACTTCACCAACAACCCGCCGTCACCTTGCGAGGTGCCGGCCAGGTGGTGGGGTGGGTAGGGGAGCGTCGTGTGGCGGGTGAAGCGGCGGAGGAATCCAGCCGTGGACGCCACGCGAGTGAGAATGCAGGCATGAGTAGCGAGAGGGGAGTGAGAACCTCCCCCGCCGGAAGACCAAGGGTTCCTGGGCCAGGCTAATCCGCCCAGGGTGAGTCGGGACCTAAGGCGAGGCCGACAGGCGTAGTCGATGGACAACGGGTTGATATTCCCGTACCCGCGAAGGAACGCCCATGCTGAACCCAGCGATGCTGACCCACCGAAACCGCTCGCACCTTTCGGGGTGCGGGTGGAAGTAGCTGGGGACCCGAACTGGTAGTAGGCAAGCGATGGGGTGACGCAGGAAGGTAGTCGGGCCGGTGAGTGGTAGTACCGGTGCAAGGGTGTGGCCCGTCCGATAGGTAAATCCGTCGGACACTTAAGGGTGAGGCCTGACGCATAGCCGAATGAGGCGAATCCGATGATCCTATGCTGCCGAGAAAAGCCTCTAGCGAGTTCCGAGCGGCCCGTACCCCAAACCAACTCAGGTGGTCAGGTAGAGAATACCAAGGCGATCGAGCGAACTGTGGTTAAGGAACTCGGCAAAATACCCCCGTAACTTCGGGAGAAGGGGGACCCTCGCCCGTCAACACTCTTGCAGTGGGCAGCGGAGGGGGGTCGCAGAGACCAGTGAGAAGCGACTGTTTACTAAAAACACAGGTCCGTGCGAAGTCGTAAGACGATGTATACGGACTGACGCCTGCCCGGTGCTGGAACGTTAAGGGGACGGGTTAGCTACATCTGTGGCGAAGCTCAGAACTCAAGCGCCAGTAAACGGCGGTGGTAACTATAACCATCCTAAGGTAGCGAAATTCCTTGTCGGGTAAGTTCCGACCTGCACGAATGGCGTAACGACTTCTCAGCTGTCTCAACCACAGGCTCGGCGAAATTGCACTACGAGTAAAGATGCTCGTTACGCGCGGCAGGACGGAAAGACCCCGGGACCTTCACTACAGCTTGATATTGGTGTTCGGTTCGGCTTGTGTAGGATAGGTGGGAGACTGTGAAGCCGGCACGCCAGTGTCGGTGGAGTCGCCGTTGAAATACCACTCTGGTCGAATTGGATGTCTAACCTCGGTCCGTGATCCGGATCAGGAACAGTGTCAGGTGGGTAGTTTAACTGGGGCGGTTGCCTCCCAAAATGTAACGGAGGCGCCCAAAGGTTCCCTCAGCCTGGTTGGCAATCAGGTGTCGAGTGCAAGTGCACAAGGGAGCTTGACTGTGAGACTGACGGGTCGAGCAGGAGCGAAAGCTGGGACTAGTGACCCGGCACCGGCATGTGGAAGCGGTGTCGCTCAACGGATAAAAGGTACCCCGGGGATAACAGGCTGATCTTCCCCAAGAGTCCATATCGACGGGATGGTTTGGCACCTCGATGTCGGCTCGTCGCATCCTGGGGCTGGAGTAGGTCCCAAGGGTTGGGCTGTTCGCCCATTAAAGCGGTACGCGAGCTGGGTTTAGAACGTCGTGAGACAGTTCGGTCCCTATCCGCCGTGCGCGTAAGAGACTTGAGAAGAGCTGTCCCTAGTACGAGAGGACCGGGACGGACGAACCTCTGGTGTGCCAGTTGTACCGCCAGGTGCACTGCTGGTTGGCTACGTTCGGCAGGGATAACCGCTGAAAGCATCTAAGCGGGAAGCTCGCTTCGAGATGAGGTCTCTCACCGGGTCAACCGGGTAAGGCCCCCGCCCAGACCAGCGGGTTGATAGGCCGGAAGTGGAAGCACCGCAAGGTGTGGAGCTGACCGGTACTAACAGGCCGAGGGCTTGACCACACACCCCCTCCTTCGCGGGGGGCCTGTCGAGCAACAAGGTGTTTTCGCGTCCACTGTGCGGTTCTGAACGCACCAACCCGGAACTCGGGGTTGTCATGTTCACAGTGTTACGGCGGCCATGGCGAGAGGGAAACGCCCGGACCCATTCCGAACCCGGAAGCTAAGCCTCTCAGCGCCGATGGTACTGCCCTGGAGACGGGGTGGGAGAGTAGGACGCCGCCGGACAACCATT
>NZ_FXTJ01000025.1 GCF_900182545.1 Geodermatophilus aquaeductus
ATCGGCTACCGCGGCTACCTGGGGCTGGACAGCGGCGATCCGCAGTCGGTGTTCACCCTGGACCAGCGGCAGATCGACGTCGGAGCGCTGAACCGGATCGGCGAGGCCAACCTCAGGGTCGGGCAGAGCGCGACGTTCGACGACGGCACGGTGGTGCGCTTCGACGGGTACCGGGAGTTCGCGGCCCTGCAGGTCTCGCACGACCCGGGACAGGTCGGCGTCCTCATCAGCGCCCTCACCATGCTGCTCGGGCTCATGGTCACCCTGCTGGTGCGCCGGGAACGGGTCTTCGCCCGCATCACCGGGGCGCCGGCGGCCGAGGCCGGCGGCGGCCGGTCGGCGACGCTGTCGCTGGGGGGGCTCGCCCGGGGCGGCAGCGGCGAGCACCACGAGCGGTTCGGCGCCCTGTTCACCGGCCTGCTCGGAAACGGCCGGCCGGAGCCGGCCCGCGGAGCCTGAGTCGTGCCCTCCCGCCCGTCGCGCAGCACCGGCCCGGCTCCGGTCGCCCGGCCGACCCCGGTGACCGCCGGCCGGTCCCGGCTCCGCCGGCCGGCCGCGGCGCTGCTGGTCGCCGTCGCGCTGAGCGGCTGCGCGGCCCGCCCGCCGGCCCCGGCCGCGGACACCGGCGCTCCCCCGGTCGCGGTCCCCGACGCCGTGGCCGGGTGCGAGGCCCTCGCCGCCGACGGCGCCACGACCGGCGGCGCGGACGGCCTGCCGGCACTGCGCCTGCCATGCCTGACCGGCGGCCAGGAGGTGGCGCTGGAGGACCTCGGCGGCCGGCCGGTCGTGGTCAACCTGTGGGCGAGCTGGTGTGCTCCCTGCCGCGAGGAGATGCCGCTGCTGCAGGCGGCCTACGAGCGCCACGGCGACCGGGTCGGGTTCCTGGGCGTCGACACCGAGGACAGCCGCCCGGCCGCGGTCTCGCTGCTGACCGACCTGGGCGTGACCTACGCGCAGGTGGTCGACGAGGATAAGGCGCTGATGACCGCGCTGGCCGTTCCCGGGTTGCCGGTCACCCTCGCCGTCGCCGCCGACGGCCGCGTGGTGGACCGCCAGGTCGGGCAGGTGTCGGCGGAACGGCTCGAGGAACTCGTGACCCGACTGACGGACGACGCCCCCACACCATGACTCGGACGGAGCGAACAGCCCCGGCGGCCACTGCGCGTGAGCGGGCACCGGCGACGGCCCTCGGCGCGCGTGACCGGTGGCTGCCCGGCTGGCAGCGCCTGGTCGGCGGGGTGGCGGCCGGTGCACTGCTGGCGGGCAGCATGCCACCGCGGTCGGCGTGGTACCTGGCGCCGGCCGGCGCCGCCGCTCTCACCTGGGCGCTGCTGGGTCTGCGGTGGCAGCAGCGGCTGGTCCTGGGCGCAGTCACCGGCCTGGGCTTCTTCGCGCCGACCCTGTCCTGGCTCACCGACTTCCACCCGGCCGGCTTCGCCGCCGTCGTGGTGCTCGAGGTGACGCTGTTCGCCGCGGCGATGCTGCTGGTCGCGCCCGGCCGGGGGCGCTGGTGGACGGTCCCGGCGGCGCTGGTCGCGCTGGAGGCGGTGCGCGGCCGGTTCCCGTTCGGCGGCTTTCCTCTCCCGGGGATGGCTCTCGGGCAGCTCGACGGCCCCTTCGCCGCGGCCGCACCTCTCGGGGGCTCCCTCCTCGTCGTCGGGCTGACCACCGGCGCCGGAGCGGCAATGACCGCGCTCGCCCTGGCCCGCCGGCGCGTCCGCACGCTGGTGCTGGTCGCAGCACTGGCAGCAGTCAGCGCGGTAGGCGTCGCCCTCGCTGCGCCGGACCGCGCACCGGCCGGCCAACTACGGACTGCCGTCGTGCAGGGCGGCGGCCCCCGCGGCATCCCCGCCGTCGAGGCCGACGAGCAGGCGGTCACCGAGCGACTGTTCGACGTCAGCGACAACCTGCCGGCCGATCTGGACCTGGTGCTGTGGCCGGAGAGCAGCCTCGTCGTGACCGGACCGGTGACCGACACCGCCGAGGCCGAACGGGTCGCGGCACTCGCCCGGCGCACCGGCGCCACCGTCGTCGCCGGGGTCACCGAGTCGGAGTCGACGACCTTCCGGAATGCCGCGGTCGCCTGGGGACCGGACGGTCGCATGGCGGACCGCTACGAGAAGGTCCACCGGGTGCCGTTCGGGGAGTACATCCCCGCCCGCGGCCTGTTCGAGCAGCTCTCGGACATGACCGCGCTCGTCCCCCGGGACGCCGTCCCCGGCCGCGGTCCGGGGCTGCTGGACACGCCCGCGGGGCCGCTGGGCGTGGTCATCTCGTATGAGGTCTTCTTCTCCGACCGCGCCCGCGCCGCCGTCACCGCCGGCGGCCAGGTGCTGCTGGTACCGACCAACGCAGCCTCCTACACCACCGAGGAGGTGCCGGCCACCGAGGTGGCGGCCGCGCGGATGCGAGCCCGGGAGATGGACCGCGCCGTCCTGCAGGCCGCACCGACCGGGTACACCGCGATCGTGCTGCCCGACGGCAGTGTCGCCCGGCAAGGAGAGCTCGGCACGCCGGAGCTCCTCATCGCCAGCGTCCCGCTGCGCACCGGACTCACCCCCTACGCCCGGACCGGCGACCTCCCGGTACTGCTCGCTGTCGCGTGGGCTGTGATCGCCGGGCCGACCATGCGCGTCCTACACCGGAGAGACCGGGCGGTCGGCACGTGACCGGACGCGCGCCGATCCTCGCGGCGGGTCGGGTCCGTGGCCGCCTGACGGGAGCGGCCGGACGAGGATTGCCCGACGGCCAGCGGTATCGCCCAGTCCCCAGAGGCTCGCCCGCGAGCATCAGGCGAGGAAGTCGCCTTGTACGCTACTGAGGTGCTCAGCGGCCACGGGTCCGGCGGTCAGTCGTGACCGCCTCCGTGCCGCCCCGCCCGCGCTGGACCGCGGGTGTCGGCCCCTCGGCGGCGCACGTCCGGTGCACTGGCCGACGATCCCGCCGGCGCTTCCCTTGTTGAGCCGGAGGACTCTGCTCGCGGTCGCGACCGCGGTGGCCTCGGCGGCACTGGTGGGTTGCTCGGCCGGCGACGTGGACGAGGTGCGGCCCGGCGAGCAGTACGAGTTCACCGGCGCCACGCCGACGGCCACCGTGCTGGACGAAGCAGCTCGAGCCCCGGCACCGACCTTCGACGGTGAACTGCTGGACGGCAGCCCGTTCGAGTCCTCCTCGCTGGCCGGCGACATCGCCGTCATCAACTTCTGGGGCTCGTGGTG
>NZ_FXTJ01000026.1 GCF_900182545.1 Geodermatophilus aquaeductus
ATCAGGGCGTCCCACCAGCCGGTCAGGAGCAGGATGCCCAGAACGATCAGCAGCGCTCCGCCGACACGCATGACCGTCCGGGCGTGGCGGCGGGCGAAGGCGGAGAAGCGGAGGGCCCGTCGGGTGCCCAACGCGACGAGGACGAAGGGCAGCCCCAGCCCGATGCAGTAGGCCAGTCCGAGAACGGCGCCGCGCAGCGCCGAGGCCTCGGTGTAGGCCAGGGTGTTCACCGCGGCCAGCGTCGGCCCCAGGCACGGCGTCCAACCGAGGCCGAAGACGACGCCGAGCACGGGGGCGCCGGCCAGGCCGGCCGGTGGGCGGCGGTGGATGCGGCGTTCCCGCTGCAACCAGGTCAGGGCACCGAGGAAGGACAGCCCCATGACGATGGTGACGACCCCGGCCACCCGGGTCAGGGTGGGCGCCCACTCGTAGAGCAGCCGGCCGAGGCCCCCGAAGAGGGCGCCGAAGGAGATGAACACCGCGCTGAAGCCGGCCACGAACAGCAACGAGCCGGCCAGCAGCCGGCGGCGGCTGGGCACGACCATCGTCCCGCGCGGGATCGTCGCCGCAGCCGTTGTCGGCGCAGAGCCGCTGACCGCGGCTGCGCCGGAGGCGCCACCGGCGGTGGTCGTCGCCGGGGGGCGGTTCTCGGCGGTGACGTCGGCGCCGGCCAGTCCGGCGACGTAGCCGACGTAGCCGGGAATGAGCGGCAGGCAGCAGGGGGAGGCGAAGCTGATCAGCCCCACGAGCGCGGCCACGGCCATGGCCAGCAGCAGCGATCCGTCGGTGACGATGCCGGCGAAGGTGGCCCCGAGGTCGCTCACTCCGTCCCTTCCGTCAGGAGCAGGTCGATGGCCGTGCGCAGGTCATCGCCGCGGACCGCGCCGGTGTAGACGGCGGCGACCCGGCCCTGCCGGTCCAGCAGAATGGTGGAGGGAACCACGTTGGCCGGAAAGCCGCGGAAGGCCAGGGCCACCTCTCCACGGGGGTCGAACAGCGACGGATAGGTCGCGTCGACGCCGTCGACGAAAGCGATGGCCAGTTGCCGCTGGTCCTTGACGTCGATGCCGAGGAACTGCACGCCCTCGTCGGCGACGTCGGCGTAGACGGCCTGGAACTCGGGGGTCTCCACCCGACACGGTGCGCACCACGAGCCCCAGAAGTTGATGACGGCGATGTCGCCGGCCAGCGAGGAGGACTCGAACGGGCTGCCGTCCAGCAGTTCACCGTCGAAGGTCGG
>NZ_FXTJ01000027.1 GCF_900182545.1 Geodermatophilus aquaeductus
CGCAACGAGCCGTCGGAGCCGTAGACGACGTCGACCCGGTGCCCGCGCCCGGCGAGGGCCACGCTGTCCTGGACCGTGCACAGCTCCACACCCCCGACCGGGGCCAGGTACTGCGCGTCGGTCAGCACGTGCAGCGACGGGCTGACTGCGGCGCGGCCGGTCCGCTCGTCACGAGCTGCCGGGGGGCTCTGGTGGAGCTCGATTCCCGGCTGCGGAAGGACGACGGGAGCGGCGGTCAGCGGCGCACGATCGGGACGGCCGAGCGGGTCGAGGCTCATCGGAGCCGCCACCTGCGGTGGTCCTGCTCCCGGCGTGCAGCACGCCCCGACGGCAGGTGACGGTCCACCCTCGGCCTCCCCGTGGCTCGACGACTCCAGAGGCCGGCGCGCAGGCCCTGCCGACCGCCTCCCCGCCGACGTTAACCCGTGGTTACACGGGGTGTCCCGTCTCCCCAGGCACGAGCAGGAGCCGTGCCACCCCGTCGGGTGAGATGCGGTGACCGACCGGCGCGCGTGCCGAGGAACCGAGGCGGATCCCGAACGGCGGGGACGTCAGGCTCGGAGGAGGTGGGGAAGCCGAGCAGCGGTGGGCGATCGGCGGGCGCGGTGCAGGACGTCCTCCAGCCCGGTCACGTGCGCGTCGAACGGGAAGTGCTCGTCGACGAACGCGCTGCACGCGCGGCCCAGGCCGGGGTCGGTCTGCCGCCAGTCGAGGACGGCGACGAGCCGCTCGGCGAGCTCCGCCGGCGAGCGGGGCGCCACCAGGAACCTGCTCATCTCCCCGAACAGCACCTCGGGCACCGACGCGATGCGGGACGCCACCACGGGACGCCCTGTCGCCAGCCCCTCGAGCGCGACCCTCCCGAACGTCTCCTCCGTCTCGGTCGGGAAGGCGATTGCGTCGCTGGCGTGCAGGAAGGGGACGACGTCTGGGGTGGCCGGGAAGACCCGGTAGGACGCCGGGTCGAGCCGGGCCATCTGCTCCACCACCACAGGCGCCCGCACGGGCCGGTCGGAGAGCGAGTCGACCAGTACCAGGAGGGCGTCGGGGACCAGCTCGCGCACCCGCTGCCAGGCCGCCAGCAGCGTGTGCGCACCCTTCTCCGCGCTCATCTGCCCGTAGCAGAGGACGATGGGCACGTCCTGCGGGAGGTCCAGCTGGCGTCGCGTGCGGGCCCGCGCCTCCTCCCCGCCGTACGGATAGGCACCCGGGGGCAGCGCGTTGTGGA
>NZ_FXTJ01000028.1 GCF_900182545.1 Geodermatophilus aquaeductus
GCGTTGCGGGCGCCGCTGCGCACGCCGGTGGACCTGCCGCACCGGCTGACGGAGGTGACCGGGCCGGTGCTGGGGGAGGACCGGGTGCTGCCCACCGATGCGGATCTGACCTGGCGCAACGGCGGGGAGGCGGTCGGGCAGCGGATCCTGGTGCACGGCCGGGTGCTCGACAGCGACGGCCGGGCGGTGCCCGGGGCGCTGGTGGAGGTGTGGCAGGCCAACGCCGCCGGGCGGTATCGGCACGTGGTGGACAACTGGCCGGCGCCGCTGGATCCGCACTTCGACGGGCTGGGCCGGGTGGTCACCGACGACCTGGGGCGGTTCGAGTTCCTGACGATCAAGCCCGGCGCCTATCCGTGGGGCAATCACCACAACGCCTGGCGGCCGGCGCACATCCACTTCAGCCTGTTCGGCCGGGCGTTCACCCAGCGGCTGGTGACGCAGATGTACTTTCCCGACGATCCGCTGTTCGGCCAGGATCCGATCTTCACCGCGATCCCGCCGGCGGCCCGGCACCGGGCGGTGTCCCGGTTCTCCCTGGAGCGCACGCAGGACAACTGGGCGCTGGCCTTCGCCTGGGACATCGTGCTGCGCGGCGCGGAGCAGACGCCGTTCGAGACCGACGACGACGGAGACGTGGCCTGATGAGCACCGACACGAGCAGCGATCCGCTGGCGGTGCCGCCGGACCCGGCCGCGCCGTTCCAGCCGCGCTCGGGGCAGCGCGGCAGCGGGTTCCTCACCGGGCCGCTGCGGCTGGGCACCACCCCCAGTGCCACCGTGGGCCCGTATCTGGCGATCGGGCTGACCTGGGCCGACGGGATCTTCGCCGCCACCGAGGGCACGCAGGGCGGCATCTGGATCCGCGGCAGCGTGTTCGACGGCGCCGGCGAGGTGGTGCCCGACGCGATGGTGGAGACCTGGCAGGCCGATCCCGACGGCGGCTTCCCCTCCCCGGAGGACCCCCGCGGTCAGGCCGCCTATCCCGGCTTCCGCGGGTACGCCCGCGCGCAGACCCTCA